>NZ_MBSS01000068.1 GCF_001695855.1 Ensifer sp. LC163 | reverse complement strand
CCGACCGCCGGCGTCGATTTCCACGTGCCGTTCGGTGGCCGCAAGGGCTCCTCCCATGGCGCGCGCGAGCAGGGTCGTTATGCCGCCGAATTCTACACCACCGTCAAGACGGCCTACACATCGGCGTAGGTGCAGGACACTCAGGTCGGTTCATTAGAGCCTTTCCAGGAAAAGTGCGAAGCGGTTTTTCGTCAGGAAATGCGTACGAACAAAGAGATAGAGCGTTTCTGCGACTCCGTCCACACTGGAAACGCTCTAGGGTGCGCCAACCGGACCGAACCGAAAACGGGAGGCGCGTTGACGAAAAAGACAGTCAGTCCATGGCTCTGTCGAATGGACCGACTGACACCGTCAAAATAAAAGATGCCACCACCGGCGAATAACGGCCCGAAGGCGCCGCGTCGCAGCAACGACCCAACCAGGCCTGAAAAAGCTGCGCATACTGTTGCGCCTGCCGGGTATGATTAATTTCCGTCCGTGTTTTCCGATTGTTTTGTGGCCGCCTTCAGCACGCCTTGCTGCAAGTCCGCCTCATCGGCAAGAATGGCGGCGGCTTCGTCCAGCAAGACGTCTTTTGCGTTCTTGCGGGCATTCTCAATGGCAATATCAGCACTCAGGCTACGCTCGTTTGCATTGAGGCCATCATCTTCACCAGTATTTTCGCCATCGCTTACTTGCGCACGAGACTTGAGTCGATTTTCTTGAGCAGTCAATTCTCTGCGACGTTCGGCTTCATTGAGGGAGACAACCCCTTTCTCGCGCTGCGCTTTCAACTCCGCAATGTCTTTTAACAGGCGTTGGAAATCCGGATTGCTCTCAACCCGCGCATCATGGCGGCTTTGCAGTGTCGGCAGCAACGTCACTACAGTGTCGGCAGGCGCATAGTTCGCCGGCTTGATCTGCGCCCACGGCAGGGCATTGTCATAGCTGGTCTCGCCAAACCTTGTCGGATCGGAAAGTCCCGGCAAGGTGATATCAGGCGTCACGCCGTGCAGCTGCGTCGTGCCGCCGTTGATCCGGAAAAACTGCGCAATCGTCACTTTCAGCTCACCGAACTCGGGTTTGCTGTTGCGAACCATCTGGTCAAGACTGACGACAGTTTGAACGGTGCCCTTACCGAAACTGGGTTCGCCAACGATCACACCTCGACCGTAGTCTTGGATTGCCGCGGCAAAAATCTCCGAAGCCGACGCCGACCCGCGATTGATCAGGACAGCCACAGGGCCTGTCCAGACAGGCGCTGGAAAATCAGAGCTTCTTATCGCGACCTTACCGTCGCTACCGCGTTGCTGAACGACCGGGCCATTGCCGATGAACAGGCCGGTCAAATCAATCGCCTCGTCCAGTGAACCGCCGCCATTGTTGCGCACGTCAATGAGAACGCTGTCGACTTTTTCTTGCTTCAGTTCGTCGAGGAGCTTTCCGACATCGCGGCTGGCGCTTCTATAGTCCTTGTCTCCTTTGCGCCGGGCTTCAAAATCCTCATAGAATGCCGGCAGAGTAATCACCCCAATTTTACGCGTGGCTTCGCCCACTTTCACAGACAGCACGGCCTTCTGGGCCGCCTGCTTTTCGAGGCTGATTTTGTCGCGCACCAGACTGACAACCCGATGGGTGGCATCCGCTCCGGCATCCGCCGGCAGGATGTCCAAGCGCACGACGGACCCTTTCTTCCCGCGGATCATTTGCACGACTTCATCAAGGCGCGTGCCAACCACTTCTTTTATCGCCCCATCCTTGCCTTGACCAACGCCGGTAATGCGGTCTCCGACCGAGAGCTTGCCGGACAACTGCGCTGGCCCTCCAGGCACGAGCTCACGGATCGTCGTGTAGTCGTCGCGTTCCTGCAGTACGGCACCGATACCGACCAGCGAAAGCTTCATCGCGATATTGAAAGCGTCCGAAGCTGCCGCGCCGAAGTAGTCCGTGTGCGGGTCGACCGACGTTGTGTAGGCGTTCATGAACGACTGGAAAACGTCATCGCTTTTATATTTGTAAGCGCGCTCGAGAGCGTTTGCATATCGTTTGTCGAGCGTTTCGCGAATGGCCGCGTCGGTCTTGCCGCCCAGTTTCAGCCGCAACCAGTCGCTTTTTACGCGCTTGCGCCAAAGCTCATTGCTCTCGGCTTCCGACTGCGGCCACGGCGCTTTATCGCGCAGCACGGAATAGTTTTCCTGCGCACCGAAATCGAAGTCCTGCTTCAACAAGCTGCGCGCGTAGTTCATGCGGTCGACAACGCGCTTCCCATACACGTTGAAGATCGCAAACGGGATCTTCAAGTTCTTCCGTTCGATGGCGTCGTCGATCTCGCTGCGGTCAGACATGAACCTGTCGATATCCGCTTGCAGGAAGAGCACGCGGTCCGGATCAAGTGATTTGATGAACCGATCCATGATCCTGGCCGACAAGGCGTCGTCGAGCGGAACGGGCTTGTAGCCGAAACGCGTGAGAAATTTTGCACTCAGCTGAGCGGCTTGTGCCTGTTGCTTTAGCGGCTCCAAAACAGGCGGTGAGGCGACTTCAGCATATGCGGACTGTACGATTGCAAGAAATGCACCAAGGAAGACGTATGATATGCGCATTCAGCGTTGATCCAGTTCTTAATGCCAAGTGTCGATGCACGATCTAGGTGAAGCAATTATGGTTTTTTGGCAACCGGGTGGATCATGCGCGCATCAAAAGCCCCTTTGGGTCGAGGAGGTTGACGCAAACCTGCGGGCGGCTAGGAGCGCAAGGAGACCGATGCGGGCCGCTACAGCGCCAGGCCGCATGTCGGCGAAGACTTCGTTTCGGAAACGGGACTTCACGCTTTGAAATGAACGGTCACGTAAAATGACTTCCTATTACGGGTCAGTGCGGTCATGTGACTATTGAGGCTTGTCTAAGCCATCGCTCGACGACTAACGGACCAAAGAGCTGAAAGCATGGAAAACCCGGTCGCATTGAATCGCATCGCTGAAAACAACGTCTTTCGTAAAGGTGATGTTTTCGTCCTCTTCGGCGAACTATTCGGTCGCGGATATGCAACTGGCTTGCTCGAAGAAGCCCGGCGGGCTGGAATGGAGATCGTGGGGATCACCGTCGGGCGGCGCGACGAGAACAACGCATTGCGGCCTCTGGACGCCGAGGAACTCTCTGCCGCCGAGGGGCGACTGGGCGGCAGGATCATCAACATACCTCTTATGGCTGGCTTCGATCTCGACGCTCCGGCAGGAGGCCCGACTCCGACTGATCTCCTCGCGACCATGACGCTGGAGAGCTGGGAACATGACACGCTCGACTGGGACTACGTTGAGCAGTGCAGGGACATCGCCACCTCGCGGTTCACGAATTCACTTTCGCAGGTCATGGCCGTTCTTGACGGTATGATTGCCGACGGCCGCAATGTCTTCTTCGCCCATACAATGGCCGGAGGCATCCCAAAAGCGAAGGTATTCCTGGTCGTTGCCAATCGAATCTACAAGGGGCGCGGTCCCCGCCACATGTCGTCGCAAGCCCTGGTCGACAGCGATATGGGCAAGCTCATCCTGCAGAATTTCGACGAAGTCTCCGCAATCACCTTTCGACATCTTATCGACTTCAGCGCGGCGATCCGGGAGCGCGTAGAGGCATCGGGTGGTCAGGTCCGGTATACCGCCTACGGTTACCATGGAACGGCAGTCCTGATTGACGGGAGTTATCGTTGGCAGACCTACACCAATTACACCCAAGGTTACGCCAAGATGCGGCTCGAATGCATCGCGCAAGAAGCCTGGGCAGCAGGTGTCAAGGCAACCGTCTATAACTGTCCCGAAATCCGCACCAATTCGTCCGACGTATTTACGGGTATCGAGCTTCCCCTGATACCGCTGCTACTCGCCTTGAAGAAAGAGAACGGTGGCCACTGGGCAGAGTACCAATGGCAGGCTTGCGGGCAGCTTCTGGCAGACGGCTTCACGATGAAGGATGTATTCCAAAAAATTACCGATATGCAGGCCAACGAGGTCATGCGTCCGTTTTACGACTTCTCGGCGTGGCCCATGGCAAACAGCCAGGCACAGTCCGATCTGACCATCGGCACATCCAACGAGATCACGCAGATGCATCGGGACAGTAAGGCGATGATCAGCGACCTCCTGAGTGCTCTCGTGGTGGAGGCGACCGGGCAGCTAATTTTTGGCGAGTCCACAGATCCCTCCGGGCCCATCCAGTGGCTCAACCACGATATCGTGGCGCGCCGGCTTAACGCTTCCCACCGGCAATGGAAGTCTCCCGCGCCGTTGATCGAACAGGGGGCGAAAGACTCTCACCTTGAGTTGGCCTGACAACTTCCCAATGCTTCTCATCGATCTGGAACGTCACGCCGGCGTCGAGTGCGGGCCCAAAGGGCAAAACGAGCGTTACGGGACCGTGTTACCACTAGGCGCGCTGAGTTCGATCGCAAGCACACGCTGGCCATTCTGTTGTGTCTGAACCTGTGACATGGCGCATTGTTTGTCCGTGCCTTGCTGGACGCAAGCGACACGCCAATCCCTGTAAGTCTCCACGATCGACCGCATTGTTGTGGCAACGCGCCCAGCTTGCCCTCAGCGCATGGACATCAGCTTGCTCATCAGGCCCGCTTCGACCTCGATGACAGGCTTCGGTGCGATATCAGGCGCATGGCCGACGTCGCGCAATGTATCGTCGCTCAATTCCGCCATCGCTCGGCGCTGTGCCGTATCGCGCCGCCATGCGTTCAATTTTGCAAGGGTCGAGGCGAGATACTCGTCGAGCGTCTTGCTGAAGCTACGGCTTCCGAATCCCGCACTGGACTGAAAATGTGCCATCTTGGTCTCCCGCTTTAGAATTTCGATGGGGCAACATTCGCAGGCCAGCGCTTGACCACCATTCGTCCATGCGTGAAGAAATCGTCCTTGCCGGCGTCAACGGCGCTAAATTTGCGTTAAAACGCCAGCCGCAAGTGCTATCGTGACTGCGGGCAACAAAGGCTTTCCCATGCGTGTCCGGTTGTTCGGCGGTTTCGATCTCGTATCCCCGCAAGGTCAGGCGGTCCGTTTTTCCACGCGCAAGGCCACCTTGGTCTTCGCGGCGCTTGTGCTGGCTGGCAAGAAGGGTCGAACGCGGGAGGCACTGGCCGAAGCCTTCTGGCCGGATCGCGGCGGGACACAGGCGCGCAATAGTTTGCGTCAGGCGTTGGTGGACATCAGGCGGGTGTTTCCGTCGGGCAATAGATCTGCGATTCTTATCACCAGCGACAACGACAACCTCGTGCTGACCGCGAGCAACGACGATGTCGATGTCTGGCTGTTCGATCAAAAGACCTCGGCAAACGACACCGCGGCTCTCGCCTTTGCTGCTGACCTTTACGTTGGCGATCTGCTCGGCGCCGAACCTGCATCGGACGGGGTGGAATGGTTTGCCCCCTACAGGATGGGCTACCGCCGCGCCGCGCTTGAACTGGTCGAGCGTCTCAGCCTCGCGGCGCCGCGCGGAGGCCTGCTTGAAGAGCTGGCTTGCGAGCGTCTGGCGGAACGGCTTTTGAAAACCGATCCGTCCGCCGAGGAGGCGCATCGCGCCCTGATCCGAATTTACCTCAATCGCGGCAAGGCCAATGCAGCGCTACGACAATACCTGCTGTGCCAGGAAGTCCTGCGCCGCGATCTGGGCGTGGAGCCGGAGCAAGCCACGCGTGCCTTGCTTTCCAGGCAAATCGATGGAACGCCGGATCAGAACCTTGCCGCGGCGTATTCGCCCGCACCGGCTGTTCCCACACAGGCTTCTATATCTGTGCCCCGCAGGCGTCGTGATCAGCCCTCGATCGTTGTCATGCCCTTCGACAATCTGAGTGGCGAGGATGATGGCTACTTTGTCGACGGGGTCGTTGAGGAGATAACCGCCGCGCTGTCGCGTGTGCGCGATTTCTTCGTGATCGCCCGGCAGTCCGCCTTCGTCTACAAGGGCCGCTTCATCGACGTGCGCGAGGTCGGCGAGGAACTCGGCGTGGCCTATGTCGTGGAGGGCACCGTGCGGCGTGGCGGCAGCCGCTTGCGTATTTCCGTGCAGCTCGTGGATGCACGGTCACGAAACCAACTCTGGTCGGATCGATACGAGGGAGATACGTCGGAACTGTTCGCATTCCAGGACCGCATCGCCGCCCAGGTTGCCGGTGCGCTTCATCCTGCAGTCCGTCTGGCCGAAATCGAGGCGGCCAGGAGTACCCTGCCGGCGGATCTCGACGCCTATGATCTGGTGATGCGGGCCTTTCCCAAATTGTGGGGCCAGAACTCCGATTCCATGAAGGAGGCCGTCGCGATCCTGCGACAAGCGATCGTCCTCGACCCGAACTACGGCCGGGCGCATGCGCTGCTGGCATGGTGCCTTGCCTTGTCAGCACAATATCTCTGGACGGATGATATCGCCGGCACGATCGCCGCAGCGCTGGATGAGGTGGAAAAGGCAACCGGCCTGATCGACAATGATCCGACCGCGCTGACGGCGTGTGGTTCCGCCGCCGGTCTTGCGGGAGATACCGAGAAGGGTCTCACCTTCATTAAGGCCGCCTTGTCGCTCGACCCGAACAACGCTTGGGCCTGGAATCGCTTCGGGTGGGCAGGTATTTATCAGAACGAGCCGGAAGACGCCCGCGCCCGCTTCGAAAGGGCCATGGCACTAAGCCCGCTGGATCCCTTCGCATTCAATATGAGTATGGGCGTGGGTGCGACGCTTTCGCTGGAGGGGCGCTGGAAGGAAGCGGCCGAAATTGCCAAGGATGTTGTCACCCGGCATCCAAACGTGACGTGGGCCTATCGCATGCTGGCGTCTTGGTCGGCCTTGGCCGACGACCTTGCGACGGCCCGCTGGGCGGCGCGCAGGTTCCTCGAACTGCAGCCCGATTTCACGATCGCGCGGCATGCCGCCCTGCCGGTTTCTCGTCGTCTCCCGCATCTGCAGGACGTTATTGCTGGTTTGATCCGTGCCGGCGTTCCCGAGAAATGAACCGGCGCAAACTGTGGTTTGTACCTGCAACCGCAGTACGCGAATCTACTGGAACGAGCGCAACGCAACATTGGTCTGATAGCTTTCAAGGCCGCTGTTCTTTGAAATCGAACCCGGTATTTTCCCTAGCGTTCAGTGTGACGGCCGGGGTTCGATCGCAATCTTCCCGTTTTACGCGAGGTGGCGATTTCGGCGGCAACCAGCTTCTGTAGTCGCCACAAATTGCCGTCGCGGATACCTCGACTCTCGAGATGGATGACCGTATTGCGGAGGTACTCCGCGCACGAACCCCAATGTCCCGCCGCAGTGGCGAGAGTTCGCGCCACATCTTCCAAGCCGAGCTTGCCGGCATAGGCTCCGCCGTTGGGATTGGCGACGAATGCGACTGCAGAAATGGCCTCCTTGCCGCACGTCACACTGATCCAACGGACGGCATTTGTAGTGACCGGCCGCCCGCCGTCCGGTAGCCATTTGACACTCATCTCGCGACGCAGGAGCTTGGACAACTGCTCACGCAGCCCCTCTTCCGGCAGCCGATAGATCACGCCTTTGCAAGAACCGCCGCGATCCAGGGCCATCATCAGGCCGGGACGCTCGGGCGTGCCGCGCCAGCGCAGGAGCTTGAGGCAGAATGCACGATGCCAGCCCGGTGCTGTGGCAACGCGCTCCTCCGCATGCGTCACTTCGGGTTTCCAGATGAGAGAACCATAGGCGAAGAGCCACAATGGGCCGAGTGGCCGTGTCGCCAGCAAGCAGCCAAGAATACTTTCATAGTCCTCTTCGGCGAGTGGAACGGTGCCTGGCTGAACGCCGGGATCGGGCTCGAAACGCTGGACACACGCAACAAGTTCGCTTGTGAGCATCAATCCTCTCATTCTCCAGTCCCCTTAGAGAAGCGCCTCGCACCGGAAGCAAGCGGTGCGGTTCATGCCGCCCCTTGATCTTCGATCGGCCGCACGTTCTGGTTCATGCGGAACAGGTTCTCAGGGTCATACCGCCGCTTGACCTCGACGAGCCGCCGATAGTTGCCGCCATAGGCCGCTTCGACCCGGTCGACCTCGTCCGCGGGCATGAAGTTGATATAGGCGGTGCCAGCGGCATAGGGTTTGGTCGCCTCGAAAAGCCGCCGCGCCCAGCCGATGCAGGCCTGGTCCATCGCCGGCTCGCGCCAGCGGGCATGGACGTTCATGACGAAATGCGAGCTGCGCTGCGGGAAAGCGGTCTCCTCCACCGCTACCCGGCCGGCCGCCCCACCGACATGGGCGATGAATATCTCGCATTCCGGCCCGGGCAATTGCCGGATGGCGTCGAGCAAAACGCCGATGGCCGCATCGGAAAGCTCCATGAAATCATGGCTCTTCCAATAATTGCGGGCTCCGGGCACAAGCAGCGGATCGAAGGCCTGCTGCCAGCCGACGAAGGGATTGGGACCGACGACGTCGGCGATCGGCTTGCCGATCGCACGCAAGCCCGCCGTCGCTTTCTCCCCCGCGACGGGATCGCCGCAATAGCACATGGCCAGCACCAGGATCTCCTTGCCGTGCCACTCCTGCGGCAGGAACGGCAAGGGCGGCGCCTGCCGCATCACGACCCAGCAGGTGAGCTCGTCCGGGGCAGCCTCGAGCGCCTGTCTATATTGCCGGAGGACGCTTTCCGCATCCGCAAAGGGATGCACGACAAGGCCGGCGAGAACCTCGGGACCGAGTTCGTGCAGCGCGAATTCGAAGGCAGTGACGACGCCGAAATTCCCGCCTCCGCCTCTTAAGCCCCAGAAGAGGTCGCGATGCTCCGTCGGACTTACGCGCACGAGCTCGCCGCCAGCCGTTGCCACATCGGCCGAGAGCAAGTTGTCGAGCGTCAACCCGAACTTGCGCGTGCTCCATCCGAAACCACCCCCGAGCGCCAGGCCGGCGATGCCCGTCGTCGAGTTGATGCCGGTCGGCAGCACCAGACGGAAGGCCTGCGTCTCCTTGTCGACATCGGCAAGCGTGGCGCCCGGCTCGACCCAGGCCCTCTTCGTCGTCGCATCGACGCGCACCGACTTCATCGGTGTGAGATCGATCATCAGGCCGCCGTCGCAGACCGCATTGCCAGCAATGTTGTGCCCGCCGCCGCGCACCGCGACGAGCAACTGGTTCTCCGCCGCGAAGCGAACCGCATTGACGACATCGGCGGCCCCGGCGCATTGCACGATCAGCCCGGGCCGCCGGTCGATCATCCCGTTCCAGATCGTGCGCGCCTCATCATAGGATGCGTCGCCCGCATTCAGGACGCGCCCGCGCAATCGACCCGCGAGTGCCTCGATGGCCGCGGCGGCGATTGTTGTTTTTCCTGCATGCAGATTGGTGAGGCTCATATCGATCATGATTCGCTCATCCCTGGTAAACCGTTGCCCCAGCGGCGCGGTATTCTGCGCCTGTGCCGGGCGACCGACAAGCGTGGCAGGTCACCGCCAGCTATAGTCCTTTGGGGTGATTTGGCGGCGCGGGCCAACCGGGTCGCTCGGATCCGCCAGCGAACGGGCCGTGCGGACATCACCTCGGGCAGGATGTCGAGGTCGCCATTGTAGGCGCCCCAGTTGATCTCGTTGCCGGGCTCGACGGCGACGAGCGGAACCCCGACCCGGTCGTTCCGCTGCAGGACGTCGCCGATAATCGTCCGGTACAGCTCCGGCGAGATATAGGAGAGCTGGTACATGTCCCAGATCAGACCGCGGCCGGAACGCGGCTTGGTTCCAACGTCGGATCGTTTCATAGGAAACGACAATGCCACGCTCCAAGAGCGGCGTTTCGAGCAGAGTAGTCATTGAGGTAGATCTCAGACCTGTTTGCCTGCCGGCTCGGTTCGCACCGCCGCTAGCCTTGCTTCTCCAGACGCAATCAGCGCTTGGAAATGCGGATGGCTGTGAAGCGGCACGAGATCGCCGTCCTGTTTGACCCAGAGGACAAATTCAGGGGACATCTTGCGGAGGCACGAGTCTAGTTGGTCGACAGCCTGATCCAGCTCGTTCAAATAGACAAAAGCACAAGCCATATTGTATTGGTCTATCGGGTCGTCGTCCGGTTCAACGGTCAGGGCACGCGACGCCCACTCCTGCGCGCGTTCCTTCTCTCCCAAATAGGCCAACGCGATAGCGCCCCTCATCATCGCATTGGCATTGTCGGGTCGAAGCGAAATTTCCCTCTCGATACGCTCCAGCTCCCAACGTGCGGAAGATTTGGCCTCTTCGTGTCGGCCGAGGGACCTGTAACTTTGGGATAAAAAGCCCGGAGAAGCGTAGTCCGTATCGAGAAGCTGCGCGGCGCGCTCGAAATGCGTGACTGCATCTTCATAACGGCCAAGCCATAAGCAGGTTCGACCAAAACTGTGCCGCACGTCATTGGAATCGGGCTCCAGGCGGAGCGATTCCTCATGCGCGGAGAGAGCTCCGTTCAAGCGGCCAAGCTCCGCTAATGCTCGTCCCTTGGCCGCATAAGCCTCAGCCAAATCTGAATCTAGCGCGAGTGCCTTTTCGGCCGCGGACAGGCCAGACTCCTCCGACTTTCCACCCGAATGCAGAACGGCTTGGCATAAGGCAACCAATGCCCAAGCGCGGGCATAACTGGGGTCGATATTCAAAGCGCGTTGGCAGAACCTGATGGCTATTTGCAGATTTCTTGCGCCCCGCTGCCTATGATAATGCCGAGCCAAGAGATAGAGTTGGTAGGCTTCCGGATTGTGAGTCGAGCGCGTTTCGATCGCCTTCTTTTCCTCCGGTAGTAATTTACCCTTCAGCGCCGCGACGATTGCGTGCGAGATTTCATCCTGCAGCGCGAAGATATCTTTCAGGTCGCGGTCGTAGCGCTCCGCCCAGACATGATCGCCTGCCTTTCCATTGATCAACTGTGCGCTGATTCGTACGCGCCCGTCGGCCTTGCGTACGCTGCCCTCGAGGACGTGACTGACATTCAACTGTTCCGCGATCTTGGATACGTTCACCGTCTTGCCCTTGAAAGCGAAGGCGGTGTTCCGGGCGATGACGGAGACAGCAGAAGCCTTCGAAAGATCAGTGATGATGTCCTCGGTAATGCCATCGCTGAAGTATTCCTGCTCCGGATCACCGCTGAGGTTTGCGAAGGGCAGCACGGCGACGGAAATCTTGGAAGGCCGGTCGGTCGTGCGGGGGACAACAGCGTCGACGGCAGCTCCCGAGACTTTATACATCCGAACCGGCTCCGCCATGTTCTTCAGGCTGTGCTCGCCGAGGTCCTCGAATCCGACCTGGACCTTGCCACGAACATGTTTGAACACTGTCTCTGACACGAAAACGCTGCCGGGTTCTGCTAACCCCTGGAGCCGCGCGGCAATATTGACGCCGTCGCCGTAGAGGTCGCTCCCCTCCACCAAGACGTCACCGAGGTTGACGCCGACACGCAGTACGATTCGACGATCTCCCGGCAAACCCGCGTTGTCACTCTCCATCGCCTGCTGTAGCGCGACGGCGCAGGCTACGGCGTTGACGGCACTGGCGAACTCCACCAGCACCCCGTCTCCCATCACCTTGACAATTCTGCCCTGATGCTGCCCAACCAGCGGACTGAGTATCGCGCGTCGCCGCTCTTTCAGCCTGACCAGCGTGCCGGCCTCGTCCACTTGCATAAGGCGGCTATAGCCGACCACGTCGGCGGCAAGAATGGCGGCAAGGCGCCGCTGTACGCGTTCTTCGGCCATTTGCGCCAGACTGCATCCAAAGGATATCGTGCAACAAATGTATGCCTGACACTTGTGGGAGTCTATCAGCCGAATTTCCGCCTGGGGTCACATCCGGTGGACCGACTTGTTCATCACGCAACGATCTTCGAGATGAATGTCGAAAGCTCCCGGCGACGTTCCGCCGTGGAAGCCAAACGCCAGCGCGGTAGACGCGCCTCATTCGCGACAATCAAAGCCCTTCCCAGCCGGTCCGGCACCTATTGCCAGCGAGGCGCTGCGACGCATTGCCGAACTCTACAGAAACGAAGATGAGATACGTGGCCGGACGCAGGACGAGCGTCGTGCCCTGCGACAAGAAAAGAGCCGCCCAATCACAGACAGCCTTGCGCCCTGGCTTCGTGAACAGCTCGGCCTCATCAGCCAGAAGACGAAGCTTGCCGCCTGGCCCAGAGCCACCGGCGACGCAAGGATGATTGTCAGTCGGTGCCTCGTCCTTTAACGCCGCCACTTCGAATGCGTTTCTTGCTGCTATAACGACTCGTCGACGATGACGACCGGACGCCCCATCGAGCAAGCCTCGACCCGGGCCTCGACGTGGTAGACAGAGCGCAGCATGTCCATGGTGATGACCTCACGGGTCGGGCCGCTCGCCACAACCGAGCCGCCGCTGATGACAATTGTGTCGTCGCAGTAGCGCAGCGCATGGTTGAGGTCGTGCAGCGCAATCAGCACCGCCATGCCCGACTGCGCCGACAGCCGCTTCATGAAGCCGAGCACCTCGATCTGGCGGAAGAGATCCAGCGCCGAGGTCGGCTCGTCCATCAACAGAACTTCGGGCTTGCGCACCAGGGCTTGGGCAATGGAGACCAACTGACGCTGGCCGCCGGAGAGCTCGCCGAGACCTCGAAAGGCGAGGTCGGCGATCCGGAGTTCGCCAAGCACCCGGTCGATTTCGGCAAGCTCGCCGTCCTTCACTTTCCAGCCGGAACCCTGCTTGGCCGACAGGAGCACCGATTCGTAGACGGTGAGCACGGCGTTGGCACCGGTATCCTGCGGCATGTAACAGATGCCTTCAGGCCCTTTGGCGGCGTCGGACAAATGGACGGTGCCGGGACCCGACGTCAGGCCCGCAATGCGCTTGAACAGCGTCGACTTACCGGCGGCATTCGGGCCGATCACCGCCGTCAGGCCACCGCCCCGCAGCATGCCGGTGTTGACGTCCGACAGCACCGTGCGCCGGCCGTAGTTCGCCCCGACCTTTTCCAGCGTCAAGCTTACCATGCGCGCCTCCTGTTGGTGAAAATCAGCACGAAGAAGAAGGGCACGCCGACGAGCGCAGTGATGACGCCGATCGGGAGCACCGCGCCCGGGATCAGCATCTTGCTGACGACCGAGGTGACCGAAAGCAGTAGCGCGCCGCACAGCACGGAAGCGGGCAGGAAGAAGCGTTGATCCTCGCCGACCAGCATGCGGGCGATGTGGGGCCCGACGAGGCCGACGAAGCCGATCGTGCCGACGAAGGAGACCGGAATCGACGCCAAGAGGCTCACCGTCATCATGGCTTCGAGCCGCAGGCGACGGACATTGATCCCGAAACTTGCTGCCTTGTCGTCGCCAAGCCGGAGCGCCGTCAGCGCCCAGGCATGCCGGGCAAAGAGCGGTATCGCGATAACGAGCACTGCGCCGGTGATCCAGACCTTCGGCCAGGTGGCCTTGGTGAGGCTGCCCATCGTCCAGAACACGACGGCGGCCAGCGCCTGCTCGGAGGCGAGATATTCGAGTAGCGACAGCGCGGCGTTGAAGGTGAACACGAGCGCGATGCCGAGAAGGACGATGGTCTCGACCGTGACGCCGCGCATGGTGGAGGCAAAGTGGATGAAGAGCGCCGCCACCATCGCCATCAGGAAGGCATTGATCGGCACCATGTATTGGACGGCGACTGGAAAGATCGCGACGCCGGCGACGAGGCCGAGGGCGGCGCCGAAGCCGGCGGCGGCGGAAATGCCGAGTGTGAACGGGCTTGCCAGCGGATTGGCAAGAATCGTCTGCATCTGCGCGCCGGCAACCGACAGCGAGGCGCCGACCGTCACGGCCATCAGAGCGATCGGCATGCGAATATCCCAGATCACCACCCGAAGCTGGTCACTCACCGTTTCCGACCGAAACAGCGCGATCAGCACGTCTCGCAAGGGATAATTCGCTGGCCCAAGCGCCATGTCCACTGCGACCGACGCGAAGAGCGCGGCGAGCAGACAGAAAATCAGCACCAGACGGCGCAGAACGAGGGCGCGGTAACGCCCGCGTCCGTCGATTCCAGAAATCCCATCGGTCATGGCAGCCATCATTCACCATCCTTGGGCAGCGAGACGAAGTAGCCCGGGCGGTAGGTCACCGGCAGGAACCTCTCGTGAAATTCGCGGAACGTCCGCTCCGGATCGATGTCGGCAAATAGCTCCGGATGGAACCATTTGGCGAATTGCTGGATCGGAACGAACTCGTAGGGCGCACCGTAGAATTGGTGCCAGACCGCATGCACGTTGCCCTCTTTCACCGCCTTCAAGCCGGGGAAACCTGGACGCTGCATCAGACCGCGCAATCGCTCTTGTGCTGCCGCCGCATCAGCGCCGCGGCCGACGCTAACGAACTGATTGAGATCGGATTCCGCCGACCAGTTGCTGCCGGTGATGATGACATGGTCAGGGTCGCTGACGATGAGCTGCTCGGGATTGAGGTCGCCGAAGGTGCCCTTGATCACGTCGGAACCGATATTGTGGCCACCGGCCTTTTCAACCATCTCACCGAAATTCGCAGGTCCGAAGGTTCTGCAGCAGACAACGTCGCCGGTGATGCCGGGGGAGCGCTCGATGAAAACTTTCGGCCGCGCGATCGCGCCGGCTTTGGCCAGGCGGTCCGTCACCACAGCGATCTGGGCGCTGCGATAGTCGATGAATTCACGCGCCTTCGCTTCGGCGCCGAAGAGCTGGCCGAGAATTTCGACGGATTTCTCGCTGTTGGCTGCGGGATCGACGCGGAAATCGAGATAGACGACGGCAATGCCGGCGGCCGCAGCCTTTTCGATGAAGCCCGATTCTTCGACCGCCTTCTGCGCTTCGAGGTTCAGCGTCAGCACATCGGGTTTCAGCGCAATGGCCGCTTCGAGGCTGAAGTCACCTGAAGGGATATAGCCGAAGCGCGGCAGCTTTTCGATCGCAGGAAACCGCTCAAGGTAGGCGGCGTAGGAATCCGGATCCTTCTTGAGGAGGTCGTCGCGCCAGCCGACGATCGTGTCGAAGACGTGCTCTCCCTTCAGCGCGGCGGCCACATGAATCTGGCGCGCCTCACCCAGCAGCACGCGCTTGGCCGGCAAGGCAATTTCGACCCGCCGGCCGGTGACGTCGACGATTTCGGCAGCGCTTGCCGGCATCGCCGCCAGTACGATTGCGGCGGTCATCGCCAGGGCGATTTTCCTGAAGATCGACATTCTCATTTCCTTTCGATCGCGACGCCGGAGGCCTCCCATCCTTCCAGCCGCCGATGCATTTACTGGCGGACGTTCAGCGAGACGAAGTAACCACTCTTGTAGGGCAGCGGCAGGAAGCGCTCGTGCAACTCCTTGAACGTCGCCTCCGGGTCGAGGTCGGCGAAGAGATCCGGGTGCAGCCATTTGGCGATCTGCTGGATGGCGACGAACTGATAGGGATTGTTGTAGAACTGGTGCCAGATCGCATGGACCTGGCCGTCCTTGACCGCCTTGACGCCGGTGAAGGCCGGACGCGTGGTCAGATTCGCGAGCTTGCGCGTGGCCTCTTCCACATCAGCGCCATAGCCGACGCCGACCCAGTTGCCGCCCGGCACATAGCCCTGCCAGTTGCCGCCGGTGATGATGATCTGGTCGGGATTGGAGGCGATGATCTGCTCCGGATTGACGGTGCCGAAGGTGCCGGGAATGATGTCCTTGGCCATGTTCACGCCACCTGCGAATTCGACCATCTTGCCGAAGTTCTCGTTGCCGAAGGACATGCAGCAATCGTCGGAATAACCGCCGGCCCGCTCGACGAAAACGAGCGGCTTCTTCGGGTTCGCCTTTGCCAGGACGCCGGTGACCCTGGCGATGTTGTCAGCGCGGAACTTGATGAATTCCTCGGCCTTTTCTTCCTTGCCGAGCAGCTTGCCCATCAACCGCATGCTCGGCTCGGTGTTTTCCATCGGCCTCTCGCGGAAATCGACGTAGACGAGCGGGATGCCGACCTTCGCGAGCTTCTCGATATAGCCCGCCTCCTCCGTCGCCGTCTTGGCGTCGACGTTCATCAGGACGACGTCCGGCTTCAGCGCCACCGCCTGCTCGACGTCGAAGGTACCATCCTTCATGCCACCGAAGGTCGGCAGCGTTGCGATCTCAGGATATTCGGCGAAATAGGCGGCATAGCTTTCCGGATCGGCTTTCGCCAGGTCGTCCCGCCAGCCGACGACGCGCTTGAACGGCTCTTCGCGGTCGAGGGCGCCGAGGAAATAAATCTGGCGCCCCTCACCGAGGATCACATGCTCGACCGGTACATTGACCGCGACATCGCGGCCGGTGACGTCTTTCAACTTGACGACATCAGCGAAGGATGTCGTGGGAAAAAGCACGCAAAGTGCCGTGGCGACCGCAGCCACCCTGTTGAAAAGCCGCATTGTTTTTTGCTCCGCTGGGAAAATCGACGCGATCTAATGTTTCATGACTTTATTAGTCAACATTTATCTTTTAGAACGCCTCCAAACAGAGACGAACAGCACCAGCATGAGCGACACCCTAGATCGGCAGAACTACAACCTGCGGGATGAAATCAAGGCCTACTGGTCGGAGCGCGCCGCAACCTTCGATCTTTCGCCGGGGCACGAAATCTTCTCGGAGGAAGAGCGCACCGCCTGGCATCGGTTGTTGCTGCGGCATCTGGGACCGGGCGACGGTCGTGCAGCTTTGGACCTCGCAAGCGGCACCGGCGTCATTTCGCATCTGCTCGATGATCTCGGCTTCAGGGTGCAGGGCCTCGACTGGGCCGAACCGATGCTCGAACGCGCACGCGAGAAGGCCCGCAAGCGCGGTCGCGCCATCCGCTTCGGGCTCGGCGACGCCGAAAACACCATGGAGCCGGATGGCCACTACGACGTGGTGGTCAACCGGCATCTGGTGTGGACGCTCATCGATCCGGCCGCAGCCTTTGCGGAGTGGCTGCGCGTCCTGAAGCCTGGCGGCACGGTGCTGATCGTCGATGGGGACTTCGTCAATACAAGTGCGCTCGAGCGGCTGTTCTCGAAACTCAGCGCCTGGGGCCAGCGCTTGGGGTTCCTCACGGCAGAAACGCCGACCGGAACATTGCAGATGATGGCGACCCATCGCAGCATTCTCTCGCGTGTGCACTTCTCCGCCGGTGCGCGGGCCGATGACGTCGCCAACCTGCTTGGCAAGGCCGGCTTCGTCGACATAGAGATCGACAGGGATCTCCGCGAGATCCATCGCACGCAGGCCAGGAACTGGAATTTCTTCAAGGGCCTGGCCAGAAAATGCCAGCATCGTTATGCGATCCGCGCGAGGAAGCCGTAAGGCCGTCACGCCCGGCATTCACGACTACAGCGCCGCGCGTCTTATCAGACGCGCAAAGGTAGCTGCAGCACTTTGAATTGCTGCATGTTTTTATCCTTAAATCGGATAGGATTTAAGGAAACATGCAGTAGCGGCCTTTGTGGTCCCGCGTTTTGCTTCCATTGCCTGAAAGCGCGGTGAACTTTCCACCGCACCCAATTGCTGCAACCCCCAACTTCACCTACATTGACCAAGTGGTAAAAAAGACGCGTTCCGAAACGCGCAATCAATCAGAGGGGAATTTAATGCATAGCAATTCCTTCAATTTCGCCATCTCCAGAAGAACCCTGATCAAAGCTGCCGGCGCCTCCGCCGTGGTGGCCGCGGCGGGTCTGCCGAGCCGTCTGCTCGCTGCGGACCCGATAAAGGTGGCAGCCATCTATACCGTCCCGGTCGAGCAGCAGTGGGTCAGCCGTATCCACAAGGCGGCCAATGCCGCCAAGGAGCGCGGCGACATCGAATATGTCTATTCGGAAAACACCGCGAACAACGATTACGAGCGCGTCATGCGCGAATATTGCGAGGCCGGCCACAAGCTGATCCTGGGCGAGGTCTTCGGCGTCGAGGATGCCGCCCGCGCCGTCGCCAAAGACTATCCTGATGTCGCCTTCCTGATGGGCTCCAGCTTCAAGCCCGATGCCGCCATACCGAACTTCTCGGTTTTCGACAACTATATCCAGGACGCATCCTATTTGTCCGGCCTCGTCGCCGGCGCCATGACCAAGTCCAAGAACATCGGCATGGTGGGAGGCTATCCGATCCCGGAGGTCAACCGGCTGATGAACGCATTCATGGCCGGCGTGAAGGAAGTGGCCCCGGACACCAAGTTCCAGGTCGCCTTCATCGGCTCGTGGTTCGATCCGCCCAAGGCCAAGGAGACCGCATTCGCCCAGATCGATGGCGGTGCGGACCTTCTGTATGCCGAGCGTTTCGGCGTGTCCGACGCCGCCAAGGAGAAGAAGATCCTGGCCATCGGCAATGTCATCGATACCCAGGCGGACTATCCGGACACCGTTGTCGCCTCCGCGCTGTGGCATTTCGAATCGACGCTCGACAAGGCGATCGCCGAAGTGAAGGCCGGCACGTTCAAGGCCGACGACTACGGCGTCTATTCCTTCATGAAGAACGGCGGCTGTTCGCTCGCGCCTCTCGGCACCTTCGACAGCAAGGTTCCGGACGACATCAAGGCCAAGGTTGCGGAGAAGGAAAAGATGATCAAGGACGGCTCGTTCACCGTCGAGATCAACGACGCCGAGCCGAAGTCGAGTTAGCCCTCGCTTCCTCCCGTTCAGGGGAAAGGTGGTTGGCAGTGCCGGACGAGGGATTACCCTTCGCCGGCAGCGACCATTCTCTCCCTGGACGGGAAAGGAAGCCTCCCCCCCACGCCACTTCCGGTCACCGACGTGTCAAGCAATCCCGTCCTTCGTCTTTCCCGCATCAGCAAGCGTTTCGGCCCGCTCAGGGCCAACGAGGCCATTTCCTTCGATCTGAAGCGGGGCGAAGTCATCGCGCTTCTCGGGGAGAACGGCGCCGGCAAGACGACGCTGATGAACATCCTCTTCGGCCACTACGTCGCTGACGAGGGAACTGTCGAGGCCTTTGGCAAGCCGCTTCCGCCGGGAGATCCGCGCGCGGCCCTTGATGCCGGCATCGGCATGGTCCACCAGCATTTCACCCTCGCCGACAACATGACGGTGCAGGAAAACATCGCGCTTGGCACGCAGAGCCTCTGGCGCATGCGGCTCGACCGGGCCGCGGCGCGGCGGCGCATCGAGCAACTGTCCGCAGATTTCGGCCTCGCCGTCGAGCCCGCGGCCACCGTCTCCACCCTTTCGGTCGGCGAACGCCAGCGCGTCGAGATCCTGAAGGCCCTTTATCGCGAAGCCCGCATCCTGATCCTGGACGAGCCGACGGCCGTTCTGACCCCCGCCGAGACCGACGCATTGTTCCGGACGCTGAAGCTGCTCGTCGCCAAAGACCTGTCGATCATCTTCATCTCCCACAAATTGCACGAAGTGATGGCTGTCAGCGATCGTGTGCTGGTTCTGCGCTCCGGCCAGCTCGTCGGCGAGCGCGAAACAGGCGCGACCGATCGCAAAGAACTGGCGGCCCTCATGGTTGGCCAGGAGGTCAAGCCGGCGGAGGTCAGCCCCGTGAAACTGGGTGCACCGCTGCTGGCGCTCGAACGCGTTTCCACGACGCCGTATAACGGGGCCGGCCTTGATAAGGTGTCGCTCACGCTCACAGCCGGTGAAATCACCGGCCTTGCCGGCGTTGCAGGCAATGGCCAGGCTGTCCTTGCTGCCCTCATCGCCGGCATCCGGCGTCCAACCGGCGGCAGCATTTCCATCGCCGGGCGGGAAATCGCCGACTGGTCGCCGCGCGTCGCGCTCGCCCATGGCGTGGCCCGCATTCCGGAAGACCGCCACGCGATCGGCAGCATCGGCGACATGAGCGTGACGGAGAATGTCATCGCCGAACGCTACCGAAGTCCGCGGTTCAGCCGCATGGGCTTCCTGAACTGGAAGGCCGCCGGCCGCTTCGCCGAGAAACTCATTGCCGACTACGACGTCAAATGCCCCTCGCCCGAGGCCCGCATCCGCCTGCTCTCGGGCGGCAACATGCAGAAGCTCATCCTCGGCCGGGCCCTTGATCCCGACCCGGCGGTCATCCTTGCAAGCCAGCCGACCCGCGGCCTCGATGTCGGCGCCGTCGCCTATGTTCACCGCATGCTGCTTGAAGCGCGAGACAGGGGCGCGGCGATATTGCTGATTTCGGAAGACCTCGAGGAAGTGCTGGCATTGTCCGACCGCATCATCGTCATGTCCAAGGGACGCCTGTCGACGCCGTCTTCGCGCGGCGAACGCAGTATTCGGGAACTGGGGGAGCTGATGGCAGGCCATAGCGGGGAGCACAGCGATCATGCGGCTTGAGCCGAAGCCCGCCCCGTCCTTGGCGGTCACCTTGCTGTTTCCGCTGGCAGCCATCGCCACCACGCTGGTGCTGACGTCGATACTGGTTCTCGCCGCTGGCGCTTCGCCACTGTCCGTCTTCTATCTTGTGGCCAAGGGCGCGGCCGGCTCACAGTTCGCGCTGCTGGAAACCTTGACCCGCGCGACGCCGCTGATCTTCACGGGCTTGGCGATCGCCGTCGCCTTTCGGGCCAAGCTCTGGAACATCGGCGCAGAAGCCCAACTCTACATCGGCGGCGTCGTCACCGTGGTGCTGGGAACCGGCGCATTGCCGCTACCTTCGGTCATCCTGATCCCGGTGATCATGGTCGCCGTCATGGCCGCAGGCGCGCTGCTTCTGCTCGGCCCGGCCGTGCTGAAGACCCGCTTCGGCGTCGACGAGGTGGTCACCACGCTGCTGCTCAACTTCATCGTCCTGCTGTTCGTGTCGATGCTGCTTGAAGGTGTGCTCAAGGATCCGATGGGGCTCGGCTGGCCGCAATCGCAGAAGGTCGTCGCCGAAGCGCAACTGCCGCGCCTCATCCAGGGCAAGCGCCTGCACTACGGCTTCGTCATCGCCCTTGCTTCGGCCGTTCTCGTCTGGGTCGTCATGAAAAAGACGGTTCTCGGCTACGAAATGCGCGCCGTCGGCCTCAATCCCGAGGGCGCACGTTTTGTCGGTATTCTGGTCAACCGCGCGCTGATGAAGACGGCCTTGCTTTCGGGCGGATTGGCCGCACTTGCTGGCTTTTCCGAAGTCTCGGGGCTCAAGGGCAACCTGACGCTCGACCTGTCGCCGGGCTACGGCTACACCGGCATCGTCGTCGCCATGCTGGCCATGCTGAATCCGCTCGGCGTCATCGCATCGGCCATCTTCGTCGCCGGCATCTTCGTCGGCGCCGATGCCATGAGCCGCGCGGCCAAGGTGCCGAGTTACATAGCCGACGTCATGGTCGCCACCTCGCTGCTGACGATGGTTGTCGCGATCCTTCTGACGCGATTCCGGATCAGGTGGAGGTGACATGGACGCGCTTGAAATCCTCTTCACCGCCTCCTTCTGGGTTGCCGCCATCCGCATAGCATCCCCGCTGATCTTCGCGACCATGGGCGAGTTGATCTGCGAGCGCGCGGGCGTCCTCAACCTCGGCATCGAGGGGATCATGACGGCGGGCGCTTTCGCCGGCTGGTTCACCGTCTATTCTGGCGGCAATCTTTGGGCCGGCTTGCTGGTCGCTGCCCTTGTCGGTGCCATGTTCGGCCTGCTGCACGCCACGCTCACGGTACCGCTCGGCCTGTCGCAACATGTCGTCGGCATCGGCGTTACGCTGCTTGCTACGAGTCTTACCTATTACACCTATCGTCTTGCGCTGCCCGAGGTGACGTCGCCGCCCAAGATCGAGCCGTTCCAGCCCCTGCCGATCCCGGGCCTGTCCAGCATTCCCGTAGTTGGCGAGGCGCTGTTTACCCAGACGCCGCTGACCTATCTCGCATTCGTGTCGGTCGCAGCCGTCGCCTGGATCCTCTATCGCACGCCCATCGGCCTCGCCGTTCGCGCTGCCGGCGAAAACCCGTCGGCGGTCGAAGCGCAGGGCATTTCGGTCACCAGCATCCGCATGGGCGCCGTCGTCGTCGGCAGTGCGCTGATGGCGGTCGGCGGGGCCTTTCTCACCACCTCGGCCTTCAACTCGTTCTTCTTCCAGATGATCAATGGGCGCGGCTGGATTTGCATCGCGCTGGTCGTCTTCGGCTCCTGGCGGCCAGGAAAGGCGCTGATCGGCGCCATCCTGTTCGCCGCCTTCGACGCCTATCAGGTTCGCCTGCAGCAGATATCGGGCGGCATCGTGCCCTATCAGGTTTTCCTGATGATGCCCTATGCGCTGTCGATCCTGGCGCTGATCCTGGTCGCACGCCGCGCCACCTATCCCAAAGCTTTGATGATCCCTTACCAGAAAGGCGAAAGATGAGTTTCGACCTGATCGTAAAGGGCGGCACGCTGCCCGATGGAACCGTCGCCGATATCGGCATCAAGGGCGACAGGATCGCCGTGATCGAGCCAAGCATCGATGCCGAGGCCGGTCGTGTCGTCGATGCCTCGGGCAACCTCGTCAGCCAGCCCTTTGTCGATCCGCATTTCCATATGGACGCAACGCTGTCCTACGGCCTGCCGCGCATCAATGCCTCGGGCACGCTGCTCGAAGGCATCGCGCTGTGGGGCGAACTCAAGCCGCTCCTGACCCACGAGGCCGTCAAGGAACGCGCGCTGGCCTATTGCGACTGGGCGGTCTCGATGGGCCTCCTCGCCATCCGCACCCATGTCGATACCTGCGACGACCGCCTTCTCGCGGTGGAAGCGCTGCTCGAGGTCAAGAAAGAGATCGCGCCCTATATCGATCTCCAGCTCGTCGCTTTCCCGCAGGACGGGCTCTATCGCTCGCCGAATGCGCGCGAAAACACCATCCGCGCCCTCGACATGGGCGTCGACATCGTCGGCGGCATCCCGCATTTCGAGCGGACCATGTCCGACGGCACGCGTTCCGTTACCGAACTTTGCGAGATCGCGGCCAAGCGCGGCCTGATGGTCGACCTGCATTGCGACGAGACCGACGACCCGCTGTCGCGCCATATCGAGCAGCTTGCCTATGAGACCCGGAGGCTCGGCCTGCAAGGCCGGGTGGCTGGCTCGCACCTCACCTCGATGCATTCGATGGACAACTACTACGTCTCGAAGCTGCTGCCGCTGATTGCGGAAGCCGGTGTCTCGGCGATCCCCAATCCGCTCATCAACATCATGCTGCAGGGGCGGCACGACACCTATCCCAAGCGCCGTGGCCTGACGCGAGTGCCCGAGTTGCTGAATGCCGGCATCCGCACCGGCTGGGGTCAGGATTGCGTGCTCGATCCCTGGTACTCCCTCGGCACAGCCGACATGCTCGACGTCGCCTTCATGGGATTGCACGTCGCCCAGATGTCCTCGCCCGCGGACATGCGCACCTGCTTCGACATGGTCACCAAGGTCAATGCCGAGATCATGGGACTCGATCATCTCGGCCTGGCCGTCGGCAAATCGGCAAGCCTCGTCGTGCTCGATGCGGGCAACCCCATCGAGGCGGTGCGCCTGCGCGCCGAGCGGCTTTGTGTCGTCGCGAAGGGCAAAGTCGTGGCTGAACGCGAAAAACGCGATACGGCCCTGTCCATCAAGGGCCGTCCGGCGACCATCAACCGCCGCCACGTCGTGCCACCGCAAGCGCGTTGAACGGACTGGACGAGAACAGAACGGCCGCGCCGCCATCGGCGGCCTTGACCTTTAAAGTGATGCGGGCGGCCGTTTTCACGGGCTAAGAATGGTTGGAATGAGACGCACTGGCTCGTCTCCGACATTGGAAAACACCCGATCGTTGGCCGAACGCGCTCGCAGCACCCACTTCGACAAAGTTTAACGAGTTCGTAAGTCATTTCGCTACTATTTGCGGCTAAATTAGCACCCTGTTTTGGAGCGCAGAGAGGGGCGCGGCCAACTGGCCGCATCTAGCTCCAACTCATGCCTTTTTGCGTTGGGGCCACGTGGCTCCGAAGTGGTGGTGATCTGTTGTGGGGGAGCGAAGCAAGATGCGCAGCAATCTGAAGAACAAGCTCGTCCGCATTTTTGAGGACGAAAACGGCAACTTTGCCATCATGACAGCTCTGGTGATGGTACCGTTGTTTACCGCCGCTTCCATTGCCATCAATCTCGCCCGCATCAACCTCGAGTCCGCCAAGATGCAGGACGCGCTCGATGCGGCCGCTTTTTCCGCGGTCAAGTCCTATGGTGAAGGGGAGGATGAGGCCCAGACGAAAGACCTGGCGAGCAATACCTTCTTCGCCAATTTCGGCATGCCAGACATCGTCGACGAGATCGGGTCGGGGAGTTCGACGCCGGTGGCGACCCAGGCAATCAAGGTCGCTTTCGGTGCACTCGGCGCGGAGACCACGGCGACGACGACCTATGAGCTCAAATATGCTCCGCTTTTCTGGGGCCTTCGACCCTATACGATCCATCGCGAAAGCGTCGCCGCGCGCATGCCGGGAAGGGAAGCATGCATCCTGGCACTCCATCCGACCGCAAGCCGGGCCTTCGAAGTGAGCGGCAGTGCAAGTGTCGATACGTCCGGCTGTACCATCACCTCGAATTCGAGCGATACGCAGTCGATCTATCTCAGCGGTTCAGCCACCTTGAAGGCCGAGTGTCTTTATGCGGCAGGCAAGGTATCGGCGACGCTGGCTCATCTCGAGCTCGCCTGCGGCAAAGCGGTGGAAGGGGTTCCACCTATCCTGGACCCATTCCGGTTCAAGAAGATGCCGACGACGGCGAGCTGGGTGAACCTCGCCGGATGCGGACAGAACTTCGTGGCGGGCGGTGGCGGCAATGGCGATTGCAACGGCACGAGCAAAACGCCGAACAACGCGCCTGCCGGCTATACTGTCGAACTGAAGCCCGGGACCTATGGCGGTTTGGAGATCAAGGGCAAGGTCCTTCTGCGGCCGGGGTACTACATCATCGACGGCGGCAGTCTGAAATTCACCAGCCAATCGGTGGTCGCCGGCGAAGGCGTTACCTTCTTCCTGCTGAACGGGGCCCAGCTCGACATTCACGGCGGATCGACCTTCAAGGTCAGCCCATCTCTATCGGGTGACTGGGCGGGTTTCTCGATCGTCGCCGCCAGGAACAATACGGCGACCGCGACGATCAACGGCAACAGCGCCTCGTCGCTTGCGGGCATCATCTACATGCCGGCATCGCGTGAGATCCAGTATGCCGGCAACGGCTCCACCGGCGGCGAATGCGTGCGCATCGTCGCGCAGGAGATCACCATGATCGGCAACAGCAGCTTCGAACTGGATTGCAAGGCGGAGCTCGCGAACAACACCATCAACAATCCTGGTGCAATCCGTCTGGTCAGATAACAAAAATCAATCAGGCAGCTCGGGGCAGGGCGACGCGTGTCGCCAGGCGCCTGGGTGCGCCTCAACAAATCAAGCCGAAGCAGTCTCAGCTCTACTGCATAATTCCTTAAATCGGAATCGATTTAAGGACAAAATTATGCAGCAACTCAAAGTGTTACAGCGACCTTTGCGCGTCTAAATAGACGCGCGGCGCTGTATATCGGCCGCCTCCCCCAGAGAGAGCATCGTGTCGGCGGCCCGCCTTCCGACCTCGGCATTGACGGCGAAGCCGAGGCTTTTTCTTGTGTTCCTGACGATACATTGTGCGATGCCGACGCAGCGAAAGCGAACTGCCGACTGACGGCGGAACAGACCGGCATCCCGCGGGAACCTTCAATTGACCTCGGTGTCGCGAAGATCGCGTGCCTTCCAGCCGTTCCTTATGCAGCCCCGTTGACGGGATGATCATCTATGACTAAACCAGCGAATAACTGGATAGTTACACTCATATTATTAGCATCTCTCTAAACAGTGCGAGGCCGGGCGCGTGGAGCAAGAAATCACGATTCGGTTTCGTAGTTGCTGCTTGCCGCACCGGCCCCGCCTTACCCTGGAGATTGAGGTGCGCGCGGCCCTCCTCCAATGGCCGTGGCCGACCTGCCCGGTCGTGCCGATGCATCTGGAACGCGACCGCTATTGCCTAATCGGGCGCGGCCTCTTCAGGCTCCCGAGTATCCAATGACTGGTGCAATCAGTGCCCTGCGCGGCTTCGGCCCGGTGTTCGCGCTGCTTTTCGGCCTGCAATTCATTTCCATGGGCGCAATGGAAATGAGCGGCCCGTTTTGGCCGATTCAGATCCGGGAACTAAGCCCTTCCGACAGCGTCTTCGGCTTGGCCGGCATCGGCGTCTATGTCTGCCCTATGCTCGGCGTGTCGGTGACGAGCGCGTTCTGGGGTCGCATAGGCGATCGCTACGGCAATCGCCTCATGATGGTGCGAGCACTCGCCGGCCTGGCGATCACGCAATTGCTCGTCGCCTTCGCCGAGAACGTCTGGACCATCCTGGCGTTGCGCTTCCTGCAGGGGGCCTGCGCCGGCTACATCGCGCCTTCCCCATCGTTGCTGGCCTTTACGGCCTTTCAAGTCTCGTGGCGCTCGGCCTATGGCTCAAATCGGCCCGCATAATCGACAAAGGAGAACTATCTTGAGGAGAAAACCCATGGTACTGCGCGCCGTGATCGCTGCCCTTGCCTTGGTGGCGTTAAGCCCGTTAGCGGTCTTTGCGAGCGAGCCGACGGCAGCCGCGCAAACGCCGACCACCGTCACCGACATCACCGGCCGCGAGGTGACTGTCAATGTCCCGGTCAAGCGCGTACTTCTCGGCGAGGGGCGGCAGCTCTATCTCCTCGCGTCGCTTGAACCGCAAGATCCGTTGGCCCGCGTCGTCGCATGGCGCAACGATCTGATCGAGGCCGACCCTGCCACCTATGACCAATATCTTCAGGCGTTTCCTGGGCTTGCAAAGCTCCCTGCCTTTCCCGGCCAGGAGAATGGACTGATCGACATCGAGTCAACAATCGTCCAGAAGCCCGACGTGGTCCTGCTCAATCTCGAAGCCATGCGAGCCAACGAGGACGCCGAATATATCCAGAAGCTGGCCGAGCTGAAGATCCCGGTCCTATACATCGACTTCCGCCACTACCCGCTGAAGAACACAGAGCCGACGATCCGTCTTCTGGGAAAGATCCTGGGGCGCGAGGCGCGCGCGGAAGAGATCATCGCATTTCGCCACGAGGCGATGGCACGGGTGACCGATGTCATAGCCCGAGCAAAACCAAACCGGCCCAAGGTCTTTATCGAGCGCATCGGCGGCTATGCAGATGATTGCTGCCTTTCGTTCGGTGCAGAAAATTTCGGCAAGTATGTGGAGCTCGCCGGTGGTCATAACCTCGGCAGCGACTTCCTGCCGAGCACCTTCGGGCAGCTGAACCCAGAGCAAGTCGTCGCCTCCAATCCCGAGCATGTGGTCGTCACAAGCGCCAATTGGCAGGCCTATGTGCCCGGCGGCCACTGGATACCGCTTGGTCCGGGCGCTGATCCGCAGGAGATGCGCAAGAAACTCGATTGGTTCACCACCCGTGACGCCTACACCGGGATTGCCGCCCAGAAGACGCGAAGCTTTCACGGCATCTGGCACCAGTTCTACAACAGCCCCTATGAGTTCTTCGCGGTTCAGCAGTTGGCGAAATGGTTCCATCCGGATCTTTTTGCCGATCTCGATCCAGATGCGACCTTCGCCGAATATCACCGCCGTTTCCTGCCTATTCCCTATCGGCCCGGCTATGCCATCAGCCTCGCCGGTGCAGACTAAGGTACTGGAAGGCGTTGCTCCGGGTCCTTCTCGACCGGCCCGAGGGAAATCGCTAACGCGGCGGCTGACATTCGTATGCTCTGAGCGGGCGAGGCTCGTCGATCGACGCCCTCGCCTTCGCATTTCCGCTCCGGTGCCCCGATTGAAGCGTCGATTGGGGTCTTGGACGTTTGAACTTGGTTCTCCGCCAACCAAAAAGGGAGGCGCCGGCCTCTGGCCGCGCCTCCCTTGTGATCACCGGAAACGGCGTCAACTCACGCTGTCATCAGAAATCGGTTGTCATTGAGACTTTCACCGTCAGTGGCGCACCCTGCGAGATCGTGCAGAAGCTCGCGACGCCGGACCAGTAATCGAGGTCGAAGACGTTCTCGACTTCGGCCCGGAACGTAACCGGCTTTTCGTTTATCTCCGTCAGATACCGGGCCCCGAGGTCTAGCCGCGTCCACGCGGGGATTTCCTGGGTATTGGCGGTGTTGACGTATTGCTCGTCGGTGTGGATGACATTGCCCGTCAGCGTCAGACCTTCCATGAACGGCGTATCCCACTCCGCACCCAGATTGACCTGTACCGACGGCACGCCGATCGGCGTATTGCCACGGGTCGCGGCACTGTTGGTTTTCGTCAGCTCGCCGTGGATGAAGCTCACGCCGCCGAGCACCCGGACCTCGGGCGTCACTTCACCGAAGATGTTGAGTTCGAGGCCGCGATTGCGCTGTTCACCGCCTTCGACGAAGACAAGACCGCCGCTGCTTGCCTCGAGCTGGCCGAAGGGCTTTTCGATCTGGAATGCGCTGACCGTCACCGCCACGCGGCCGAGATCCACCTTGGTGCCGATTTCGTACTGCTTCGACCGATAGGGCGGGAGCGTTTCACCGGCATTGATCGCGGTCGTGGGGGCGCTGTCGCCGACACTGAGACCCTCGACGTAGTTCGCGTAAAGCGCGACGTTGTCCCATGGCTTAACGACGATGCCGACCAGAGGCGTGAACGCGTCCTCATCGGACGAAGTGGTGACAGCACCGGTGGCCGCGCTGTAGTTTTCGGTGTCGATGCGCTGAAAGCGTCCGCCCACGGTCAACTGCAGGCGCTCGTCGAGCATGGACATCGTGTCGGAAAGCGCAACGCCGTAGAACACGTTCTCAGAGACCCTCGGCACGTGAGAAGGTTGCGGCACGTCCTGCCTGGGGCGAGGAAGCGGATTGAAGAGATTGCTAAGCTGGGCGGTGCCCGAGTTCGAGCCGCGGGCGAGGCTCTGCTCCAGGCCGCTGACCTGGAAGGTGACGGTGTGCTCGACCGCATCCGTGTCGAAGGTGGCGCGAACACCTGTCTCGGCCGTCAGCCGGTCAACATCGAAAACGAAGTTTTGCGGTGTGATACTGACATCGCCGGCAGAATTGAGAATGACGGGCGTGCCGAAAAGTCGCTCGACGCGCGAATTGCCGCCGCCGACGGCGCCGAACAGCGTCACGTTGTCGCTGAGATCATATTCGACCCGCCCCAGCCACGACAGATCTTCGCTCTTCGACCATTCCCACGGCTCCTGGACATTGGAGTGTCCGTCCGGCGCGTCCGGAATTTCGATGCCGGCGGTCGGGAAGAATGGACGTTGCGGAGCGTCGAAGTCTTCCCGCTGGCCAATGACGTCCAGCGTCGCCCTGAACCCTTCGCCCTCATAGTCGAGCGCAAGCGCCCCGACAGCCACGTCGCGCGACTGATTGTCGATCCCGGTGTCGCCGCCGTGATAGCTGCCGTTGAAGCGGACGCCGAGCTGGCGCTCCTCACCGAAGCGGCGGCTAAAATCAAGATGGCCACCGCCATAGAGATCCGACGCATAGTCGGTCGTGAACCGCGTCAGGTCGGCATCGGCCGCACGCTTGGGCACGATGTTAATCGTACCGCCGACGCTGCTGTTCGGCGAGATCCCATAGATGAGCGCGGTTGGACCCTTGAGCACCTCGACACGCTCGACGTAGTCGGTGAACAGGCGGTAAGTCGGAGCGACACCGTAGACGCCGTCGAACGCCACCTCACCGAAGTTCCCCTCATTGAGCGGGAAACCCCTGATATAGAAGGAGTCCAACATACCGCCGGAGGCATGGGTGCTTCTGACCGAAGGATCATTGGCCAGCACGTCGGCCACTGTCCGTGCGCCCTGGTTTTCGATCGTCTGAGAAGTGTAGCTGGTGATGTTGAACGGCGTGTCCATGAAATCGCGGTTGCCGAGCAGACCCACACGGCCGCCGCGGGCGACCTGCCCGCCGGCATAGGCTTCCGGTTCATTCCCTATTGTCGCCGTCGAACGGCCCGCCGTCACCTCGATACGATCCAGGACGGTCGTATCTTCCGCCAGCGCAACACGACTTACCGTCGCCAGCAAAACCGCCAGCGACCCCACACGCAGTATCATCCATAGCCCCCTGTAACCTATTGACCAAAAACATTTCTTGGCCCCAGGCAGGCCTGAATGTGTCGGTCCCAGGGGTGCTAAATAACTTGATTATAATTGTCAAGATATACCGCACGAAGAAAGGCTCGCATTTATCCGCGCAAGCCACGGCTTGGTTTCTGCCATTCGGCGCCAATGAATTACGCTTGCGGGAAGCCCCCATTCCTTGGCTGTTGTTATACGGTCCGTGAAATTCCGCGTTTTGCCAAAGGCCGGGTCTCGATCAAATCGGGTGTGCATTACGGGGAGAGATTGCCTCCGAGAAGGCAGCCTATCTCGAGGTTACCAGCCAAGAGCAGCAGCAGATCTCGAAGCTTTGGGTGAGAGACTTCCTGGACCGCATTTTCAAGCGGGGCCCATCGCAGTTTCCGGCTTCGTCTCTCGGGGAAGTCCAACAGAGTTTCCTGGACCTCGAGCAAATGCACGTCGAGGTGATAGGTAAGATCGCTGCTATCCTTGATGTAAACGAACGAACCAAGTGCGTCGTTTGATACGCGGCCTCTAACGCCAGCCTCTTCCATCGCTTCCCTCGCAGCCGCCACACCGGAAGTTTCTCCTGTTTCGATGCGCCCTTTCGGTATTCCCCAGCGGCCGTTTCGGCGGCTCGCGAGAAGCAGCACCTCAGGAGAGCTGTCTGCAGAGATTCGAAAGCAGATCGCACCAGCTTGTTGGACACGCGCTCGCGAACAACCGGCAGCACTTTGAGGGGTCACTGCGCATACCGGCGAGAATTGCTCTACCATCTCTCACGGCCTTGATGGATTGCGACGAGGAGCTCGCCGGCGTTTATGACAGTTTTGCGACGCCCAGTCTTGCAATGAATGATTGAAAATGCGGTGAGATGCGAAAACCGAAGGCTGGCTTTGCCCAACCAAGCAAGCGACGGATCTACACCTCAACGATAAGATTTACGATCGAAAGCCTTGTCTTGCCTTCACCGCATAGACCTCAATGCCAATGCCTTCGCTCATGACCGAGGTGGCGGGCAAGGTCTCACCACACTGACTTTCGGTGCCGCAGCTTGCGCGAGAACATCTGCCTTGGTGAAGGCGATAGGGACCCGTCAAGCTGCCCCGTCTCTACGAATGCTAAGCTTAAGACAGCGCGTCCCTTATCGCCTTCCACGACGCCTCGTCCGGCGCCGCCAGCAGGTGGCCCTCTGTCATTGTCGGCCGATAGGTCTCTCTGGCCATGGTTGCCGCAAACCCGCCCGCTTCCGCATGGATCAGCACGCCGGCGGCGTGGTCCCACGGCTTCAGGCTCTCGTTGAGACAGAAGCCCATCGCGCCGGTCGCAAGCATACGATATTCCCAGGCCGAGCAGCGCCATGTGGTCGTGCGCAGAAAACGCAGCACACGCGGCGCCAGCTTCGCCTGCAGGTCCGGCTCGAACATATGCAGCGGAATGAAACCGTGAATTTGGTCGATCGGCGTCGGCGCGGCGACGGAAAGACGCGTTTTCGTGCCATCTGCGGCCACATGCCAGGCCCCCTCGCCGCGGCGGGCGACAAGGAAATCGCCCAGGATCGGGTAATGGATCAATCCGGCGATGGTCTCGCCGCCGGACACGATGGCGAGGATACTGCCGAACATCGGCACGCCATGGGCAAAATGCCAGGTGCCGTCGACCGGATCGATAACCGCCGCAAGGTCGGCGTCGGCCAGGCGCGTGAGGATGGAGGCGTCGTCCGACACCACCTCCTCGCCGACGATGGTAATGCCAGGCAGGCGCTCAGCCAGCCTCTGGCTGAGCACGCGCTCGGCGGCGATATCCGCGTCCGTGACGATGTCGTCGGCTGCAGTCTTAGCGCGGATGGTGTCGGCGGTGATGGCGCGGAAGCGCGGCAGGATTTCGGCCCCGGCCGCTTCGCGCATGTCGCCCATCAGGGCGAGCATGAGTTCATTGGTGACGGGTTTCATGCGCGGCGCGCCTCGAGATAGGCTTTCAGCGCTTCCGGCTCGTCGGTCTGGAAGACGCTGATGCCGGCATCCATCAGGCGGCCCCAGATACGGTCCGGATCGGTGAGCGCCGTTTCGTCTAGGCACTCGCCGCTGGCAGCCATGTCGAGTGTGTTCGACCAGAGCGCCATGCCGGCATCGCGGAACAGCTGCCGGTTGTCGGCGATCGTCTCGAGCCGGTCGAAGCGCATCTCGCACATGAATGGCTTGATTTCGGAGAGCAGCGCCATGGTCTCGTGCAGGCCCTGGGCCGTGAACTTCGCCATCGCCATGAACGGTACACCTTCGATATTCTGGGCTCGGACCCAGTCAAGTTCCTCGCGGGTCATCACGCGCGTCTTCAGGTCGACATAGGGTGCGGCATTCATCTCGCGAGCGCAGGCAGCAACCTCCGAAAACAGGCCGCGATCCTTGAGGTCGAGATCGGCGAAGATCCGGCCGCGGATGATTTCGAGCGCCTGCGTCAAGGTCGGGATGCGCTGGTCGGTGATTTCGCGATGCTCGCCGCCGTCGTCCTCGCGCAGCGCGATCGCCTGCAGTTCGGCGATGGTGAAGGTCTCGGCGTCGCGGTCGATACCGGCCATCCGCAATAGCGTGTCGTCATGCATGATGAAGAGTTCGCCATCTGCGCTCTTGCGTACGTCGAGCTCGACGATGTCGGCGCCGACAGCGATCGCCTTTTCAATCGCGGCCAGACTGTTTTCCGGCGCACCGTGCCAGGCGCCGCGATGTGCGACGATGGCGGGCGCGCGCTTGGGATCGGCGATATAGTCCTTGTAATGGGTCATTTCATTCTTCCTTGGGTAGGTCAGGCGCGGCGTGCCGCCAGATAGGATTGAAGGGCCGCCGCCTCGTCGGTCTGGATGACCGAGATGCCGGCATTGATCAGGCGACCCCAGACGGCGTCGGGATCCATAAGTGCTGCGGTATCGGTGAAGCCGGCGCAGGCGACGGAATCGAGCGTGTTGACCCAGAGCGCCATGCCGTTTTCACGCAAAGCACCATCGAGGGCGGCCAGCTCTTCCAGCCGATCGAAATAAATTTCACAGACCGAAGGCGAGAGTTCCGACAGAAGCGCGATCTGGGCTGCGGCGCTCGGCACGTTGAGGCGGGTCTTGGCCATGAACAGAACGTCATGCGGAATGATCGTCTCGCGGATCCAGGCAAGGTCCTTTTCGGTTTTCAACGAAGCCCAGAAATCCACTTGGCGCTGGACCTCCATGGCCTTGGCACAGGCGATGACATCCGGGATGACATCCCGATCCTTGACGTCTAGATGCAGAAAAATGCGGCCGCGCGTCAGTTCGAAAACTTCGGCGAGGCTCGGCAGCTTTTCGCCGGTGAACGCATTCTCGGCACCGCCGTCGCGGTTGCGCAGGGCAAGCACGGAAAGCTGTTGCGACGACAGGTTTTCCGGCGCGGCATCGAGGCCGGCCATGCGCTCCAGCGTCTCGTCATGCAGCAGGAACAGCCCGCCATCGGCGCTGCGGCGGATATCGATCTCGACCACCTCGTAACCGGCGTCGATCACCCTTTCGATGGCGAGAAGGCTGTTTTCCGGCGCATCCCGCCAGAAGCCGCGATGCGCGACGATGGCGCAATCGCGGGCCGGATCGGCGATAAACTCTCTGTAGTTCACTGGTATTCTTTCACTGATGCGGGCGCGGACTTGGTCTGATCGAAGGCATTGGAAATCGCGCGGCTGGTCCCATTGTCGAAGAGATGCAGCCGGGCCTGGGAAAAGGACAAGGATAGCGTCGATGTCGGATCGATTTCGGCGCCGAAGGGCGTGGCGATGCGCAGCGGCTGGCCGGCGATGTCCGCTTCAAGGATTTCGTGGGAGCCGAGGTCCTCACGGTAGCGGATCTGCGCCTTGATCGGGCCGCCTGCCTTGACGGTGATGTCTTCCGGGCGAATGCCCAGCTGGAAACTGCCCTTGCCGGCGAAATTCGCGACCACCTGGCCGTCGGCCAGCCGCAGCGCGGAACCGTCGCCCGTCACTGCCAAAATGTTCATCGGCGGCGAGCCGATGAATTTTGCAACGAAGATGGAAGCCGGATGGTGGTAGATCGCCTTCGGGGTATCGAACTGTTCGATGTGCCCCTTGTTGAGGATGAGTATGCGATCGGCGAGCGTCATCGCCTCCACCTGATCATGGGTGACAAAAACGCTGGTGGCACCGATGCGGCGATGCAGGTCGGCGAGTTCGACGCGCATGTCGTGCCGCAGCTGGGCATCGAGGTTGGAGAGCGGCTCGTCGAACAAGAGCACGCCCGGCTCGCGGATGATGGCGCGGCCGATCGCGACGCGCTGACGCTGGCCGCCGGACAGCTGGCCCGGTTTGCGGGCGAGGAAATCGGCAAGGCCGAGCATCTTCGCGACGGTGGCCACCCGTTCGGCGCGTTCGGCCTTCGAGACGCCAGCGACCTTCAGGCTGTAGGCCATGTTTTCGGCGACCGTCATATGCGGATAAAGCGCATAGTTCTGGAACACCATGGCGCAGCCGCGGTGCTTTGGCTCTAGGTTCTGCACCTCGCGGCCGCCAATGAGGATCTTGCCGCCGCTGACCCTTTCAAGACCGGCGATCATCTGCAGAAGCGTGGACTTGCCGCAGCCCGACGGGCCGAGCACGACGGTGAACTCGCCGGGGCGAAGCGCCACGTCGAGTTGTGGGATGACGACGGTCTTGGCGTCATAGGCCTTGGTGACGCCGATGAGCTCGATATCGGCCGCGGCGGCGCGAATGGCTGTGTCGATGGCGGTCATTGGGTCATTTCTCCGAAAGAACGAGGCCCTGGACGAGAAAACGCTGCAGCAGGGCGATCATCGACAGGGGAACGAGGGAAACGAGCACGGCACCGGCCATGATCATCGGGAAATCGGGCACCTGGCCGTCGGCATCCGGCACGAGGCGGGCAAGCCCGACCACGGCGGTCTGCATGTCAGGCGTCGAGGCGCCGACCAACGGCCAGAGATATTGTGTCCAGCCGCTCAGGAAGGTGAGCACGAACAGCGAGGCGACGCTTGTGCGGGCAAGCGGCAGCAGGATATCGAACAGGAAGCGGATCGGCCCTGCCCCATCCATGCGGGCCGCCTTGAACAGGTCTTTGGGCAGGGTGAGGAAAAACTGCCGAAACAGGAACGTGCCGGTGCCATGCGCGACCAGCGGCGCGATCAGGCCGAAATGCGTGTTGAGCACACTGAGTTCGAGATGGACTGGCGCGCCGAAGGCATTGGCGATTAGATCGTTGAGGCCGGTGACATCCAGCACGGCATTGAGCGGCGAAAAGATGTTGGAAGCGACCTGGTATGTGGTGATCACCCGAATATCGAGCGGCAGCATGATCGTTGCCAGGATCAGCGCGAACACCACGCCGGCCCAGCGAATGCGGAAATAGACGATCGCATAGGCCGACAGGAAGGACAAAGCGCAGGTGGCAAGCGCATTCGAGAAGGCGACGATCATGCTGTTGAGCATCTGGATCGGGATGCGCGTGTCGTTGATGACCTTGCCCATATTGGCAAACAGCTCACCGCCCGGAACCCAGGCGAGCCCGTTGCGCAGCATGTATTCATAGGACTGCGACGCGGTGGACAGCGTCAGGTAGAGCGGGCCGACGATATAGACGATGCCGATGATCAGCAGGATGCTGGCGGCGATGTTGATGGAGCGTGCGTTCTCGACCATGGCTCAGCGCTCGTAATTGATGCGCCGGCCGAGGAAGACGAACTGGCAGGCTGCGAGAAGAAGGACGAAGACCATCAGGATGGCCGTCTGGGTGGAAGCGCCGGAAAGATCAAAGCCGCGGAAGCCGTCGACATAGATCTTGTAGACGAGCAGCGTCGTCGAACCGCCCGGACCGCCGCCGGTAATGGTATCAATCAGTGCGAAGACCGAGGTGATGCTCTCGGTGAATTCGAGCACGAAGGTCAGAAACAGCTGCGGCATGATCAACGGCAGCTGCACGTCGAATATGCGTCGCCAGGGCCCTGCCCCGTCCATCGCCGCAGCCTGGTGCATAGTGTGCGGAATCGAACGCAGGCCGGCGAGCAGGATGACGAAATTGAACGGAATGCCGCTCCACACATGTGCAGCGACCAAAGTGATGAAGGCGTCGGTGCCATCGATGCCGGGGTTCCACAGGCCGGGAACCAGCGTATTGAGCGGCGCCATCAGGCCGACGAACGGGTTGAAGATGAAGGCGAAGACAACGCCGATCGAGGCGCCGGCGATGCCCTTCGGCCAGACCAAAATGTTGCGGGCCGGGATAGACAGGGCGATCTTGCGGTCGGCGGCGATGGCGAGCATCAGCGGCACGATGACCGCGAGCGAGGATGCCGTCAGCATGAAGACGATGGTGCGCCACCCGGCCATCCAGAATTCCGGATCCGACAGGACGCGCGCAAAATTCTGGAAACCGACGAATTCCGAGCCGCCGCCAAACGGCTGCTCCAGGAAAAACGACCAATAGAAGGCCTGGAAGACCGGCACATAAAAGAACAGGACGATCAGCAACATCAGCGGCGCCGCAAGAAGAAGCGGCAGCCAGCGATGGCTGAACAGGGAGGATTCCGACGACATGGAGACAGTCCCAAAACAGAATGAGGACATGGGGCGGTTTTCCGCCCCATGTCAGCGGATGCGAGATCAGGATCAGGGAAGCTTCTTGCCCTTGTAGGTCTGCTCGAAGCGACGCAGCAGTTGGTCGCCGCGCTTCTTGGTGTTGTCGAGTGCCGCCTGCATGGTCTGCTGGCCGGCAAAGGCCTTCTGGGTTTCTTCCATGAAGACTTCGCGGAACTGCACGTAGAAGCCGAGGCGGATGCCGCGGGTATCTGCCGTCGCCGGCTGGTTCATGGATTCAACGCCGAGCTTGGCGGTCGCGTATTTCGGCGAGTTCGCCTCGCCGCTTTTCGCGATGGCGTCCAGCACATCGGTCGTGACCGGCACGTAACCGGTATTGGCCGTGAAGAACATCTGCTGTTCGGGACGGCGCAGGAAGTCGAGGAAGGCCTTGGCTGCGTCGATCTCGGCCTTGTCGTGGCCCTTCATGACGTAGATGGAGGCACCGCCGACAAACGTGTTGTGGCGCTCATAGCCCCTGTACATCGGCGCCATGTTGACGGCCAGCTCATACTTGCCGTCGAACGCCTTGGCGGCGGCAGTGTAGGAGCCGGAGGACTGTTCCATCATCGCGCATTCGCCGGCATTGAAGGCGGCGGTGTAGTTGCCGGCCTTGGTGTCGGCGGCGAGACGCACCAGGCCTTCGTTGCGCCACTCGACCAGGTTGGCCAGATGCTTGGCGGCGAAGGTGGCGTTGATGGCATATTCGGCGTCGAGGCCGTCATAGCCGTTGTGCTTGGTCGCAATCGGCAGGCCGTGGCGGGCGGAGAACTGCTCGAGCACGCGCCAGGTGTCGCCATCGGTGACGAAGGGGCAGGCATGACCGGCGGCCTTCAGCTTGCGGGCGGCCTCGATCACCTCTTCCCAGGTGGTCGGCGTCTGCATGATGCCGGCTTTCTCGAGCTCGGTCTTGTTCGCGTAGAACAGCAGCGTGGAGGAATTGTAGGGCTGGGCGAACAGCTTACCGCCCGAGGTTTCGTAATAGGCGCGGGCGCCGGCGATGTACTGGTCCCACTTGACGTCCGGCATCAGGTCCTGAACCGGCTCGACGGCGTCCGACAGCATCAGTCAAGCGTGCCGGCGTCGAAGAACTGGATAAGAACCGGATGGTTCTTGGCACGGTAGGCGGCAATCGCCTTCTGCATCGAGACTTCGTAGCTACCCTGGCCGACGCAATTGACGTGATTCTCGCTCTGGGCGGCATTGAAGGCATCGCACTGGGCTTTGATAGCGGTTTCGACCGGGCCGGTATTGCCATACCAGAATTCGATATTGGTGGCCTGGGCCGCGCTGGCACAGCCGAGAAGCGCGACCGTGGCCGCAAGAGTGGAGATCTTCATGTTCGCTTCGCCCTTTTGGATACCCGAGCCTTTTCGGGAAGAATGACGGGGCGTTGTTACACTTGGTGTGTGACAATTAGTTGAAGGTATTCTCGGATGCCGCGGCATCCTCCCCCGCGTTATGGGCGATACGCACGGAAGGAAGACAAACTCCTAGCAGTTGTCACACGCGCGTGGTAACTACCCTGCGCAAGGAGACCGAGCATGCCTTATTCACCGGAACTGCTGATCGACCAGCACTTTCTTCGCGCCAACGACGATGCGGTCGCTTCCGCAAACGAGCGCAGCCTCATGCGATTGATCTGGCGCCACCCGGGTCTCTCCCGCTCGGAACTGACGGGACTGTCCGACCTGACGCAGCAGTCGGTCCATCGGATCCTGGACAGTCTGTCTGAACGCGGCATCGTACTTCTGGGCCAGCCGAAGCCCGGGCTTGGCAGCGGCCAGCCGAGCCCGATGCTGCGTCTCAACGGCGACCACGCTTATGCCTGCGGCCTGTCCGTCACTTCAGATGTGATTGACATCTGTCTCATCGACCTTTCCGGAAAAATCCTGGCCGAAAGCAGCATCCTGCTGTGGAACCGCAGCATGCGGCAATCGCTGGAGCTTGTTCGCGAGGAACTGACAGGGCATCAGCAGCGTCTCGGGCTGTCGTCGGAGCGCTTCTTTGGAATTGGTTTCGGCATCGCCGGCTTCCACGTGGACGGGACGCGCTACAATGCGTCCCTGCCGTTGCACGAATGGTCGTTGATCGAACTCGGCCCGTTACTTTTCGAAACCTTCGGAAAACCGGTCTGGACCATGAACGGCGCCAAGGCCGGAGCAATCGCCGAGATCATGTTCGGAGCCGGCCGCCACATCAAGCATCTGGCTTATCTGAGCTTCAACTACGGTTTCGGCGGCGGCCTGATCAGCGATGGCGAGCTTCTGCTCGGCGGTAACGGCAATGCGGGAGAGTTCTCGCAGATGTACGACTATGAGGAAAACAAACGACGGCCGGCACTGCAATATCTGCTGGAAAGGCTCAATCGCCATAACGTCAACGTTCCTTCGATCAGCTACATGCGAAAGCACTTCGACCGGACTTGGCCAGGTGTGGAGGAATGGGTCGACGAGGTGGCGCCAGCCTATAACCGTCTCGTCAACGCGATCTGGGCCGTCTACGACCCGCAGGCGATCGTCTTCGGCGGGCAGGTCCCCGTGGATCTTGCCCAGATGCTGATCGACCGCACCGAACTTTTCGGGAAACCCCGCTACGGCGTTTCCCGTCCCCATCCGAAACTGATTATTTCGGAGATCGGCAGCGACGCGGCGGCGATGGGAGCAGCTGTAAAGCCGTTCCAAGCATGCTTCGTTTGAGACCGCCCGCCGCGGGGGCGGCAAAGGTCGCCTTGAGTGGATTCGAACCGACGACCGAAGGGAGACGGGGATTTCAACGACAGCCAAGCCCAACCGCGTTGATGCGGATGTCGTAGAGAGCAAGTTCAATCGCGATGCACGCCAGCGTTTGCGGCCAGATAGGGCGTTGAAAATGGTCACCCAAGCGCTCGCATGCAGATCTGGTGCGTAGATATCCCTCGGCTTCGACCATTGTCGCAAAGACCGGAGAGCCAGTCGAGCAACCAAGCCTTTTATAGGATTCTATTTGGTCCGCGCTGTCGCGCGGAGGAAAGGTTGCATGCGAGCGCAGCGATGAATAAGCTCTGCCGGCGGCACGTAAGCCGCTTCGTTGACGAGGATAAAGATGGCAACCGGTACCGTTAAATTTTTCAACCAGGACAAGGGTTTTGGCTTCATCACGCCCGACAATGGCGGGGCAGATGTATTCGTCCATGTGTCGGCGGTTCAGGACTCCGGACCACTTCGAGACGGACAGAAGGTCAGCTACGAACTGGGCCAAGACCGCAAGACCGGGAAGTCGAAAGCGGAAAACGTCAGATCAGTTTGATCTGCATCTCTTCTCACTCAAAGATGGCCCATTGGCAACGTCGCCTGTTTCTGGCGGCGTCAGCGCTCGCGGCGCAAGGTGCATGCCGATCCTAAGTAGGCTCGAAGCCGAGCACGGAATCGATGACTTTCGACGACGACATAGCGGCCTACGGCTATCGCCGGGTTCATGCCATCCTGCGCCGCAACGCCCGCAGCGAAAGCCGCTCGTGGCCAAACGTCAAACGCGTCTATCGGGTGATGAAGGTGCACGACCTGCTGCGGAGAACCAGTTCGCCGACCTCTACAACGATAGCTCACCTTGCCGGGCAAGCTTCACGCGTCCTGTCCATCGAGCAAGCAGCAGGAAGATCGAGCAATAGACCGCAGCGCCAATCCCAACCTGTAACAGGAATGTCGACATCAACGGGATCGACGGCACCTCCAACTTGCCATGAAGAACGACAACAACGGCGACCATTGCTGAAGCGGCTGGCGCGATCAGGATTGCGATATTCTTCATCACGCTTCGCCAGTCAACGCCGCCGAACCGTATCTGTAATCTGACCGACGTCGTCACCGCAAAGGCGGCGCTGACGCATTGTCCCACCGCCAACGGCAGCAGACCAAATGGCGCGAGCGCGACGATGAGTGACAGCGACACGAAGACGTTCAACAGCGTGACCGGCAGTCTCTTGTTCACGTTCCCCATCACGGACAGCAACGGTTCGGTGATGTAACCCGGCAGGAGCAGCAGTTGCTTCAGACATAGGACTGACACGATGAGCGCCGCAGGCATCCACTGCTCGCCAAGAACAAAGTAAACCAGGGCGTCCGACACCTGCATCAGCCCAAGATAGATGGGTGAAGCAACAACAAGCAGCACGGTCAGAAAACGACCGCTCGCTTCGGCAACTGAATTGTCCTGGTGCTTGGCCTGCCGGTCCCGAGCACGCCTGAAAACGACCCAACCAAGTGCCCGGGTTGGCTCCCCCAAAAACTCGGAGATGGCCGAGACTATTCGTTCCGCAGCGCGATAGTACCCGGCCTCGGTTACGCCCAGGAAACTACCGACTGCGAGCGTTCCAGAATAGGAGCTGAGAAAGACGACGATCCGGTTCGCGACGATATGCCGTGAGAACTCAAAAACGCCCTTCACCACCGATCGCGTGATAGATAAATGCGGCCTCCAGCCAACGATCCGGGCTGACCCCGTAAGCACCATTAGCTGGATGGCAATTCTGCCGATGACCAGGGCGGCCGCATGCCATCCAAGAAGAAGCCCTGTGATCGTCGCACCAACGCCGACCACCTCTGCCAGGATGCGAATAACCGCCTGCTGACGCAGTTGACCACGAACGACGAGGGTCCCGTCATATACGGTCGAAACGGCGGCTGGCAGCATCCAGCAACTGAAGAGTGCGAGAAGAGCGCTTTCCCAATATCTCTCCGTCCAGAGATAAAGCACTGCCGAGGCACCCAACCCCAACACTGTAAAGAACAGACCACTCAGCAAAGCGATTGTCGCCACCTGGTCGAAACGATCGCGGTCGTCACCGGATTTCATTATGAATTCGGCCCAACCTCCTTCCGCAAGAACAACGCAGAGAATGGCTATGGCCGAAATGAATGCAAACAATCCAAACTCGGTCGGCGCGAGAAGTCGTGCAGCAACAAAGAACGTACAAAGCTGTGTGACTTGAGCAGTCGCCTTGGCGGCAATCACCCAAAATCCTCCGGCCATGACTGATCCGGTGGTGTTCGAGCTTACCGTACTTCCACCTTTTTCCCGTAGCGGCTGGTTTGGTTGGTCTGCCGACCGGTCAACTGGCAATGGACTCGTCCTTCATTAAAGAAAAAAGTCTCGGCAGCGATAGGGTGGCCGGACGGAGGAATACGGCAAAGCGTATCCCCCTCGCCTATCCACCTTCTGCTTAACCTTGGGTACGCTGAAAGATTATCGAGTATCGCAACTCCCAGGTTGGTTCGGTCCGATCCAAAGGTTCACGCCCCCAACGGACCCACGGCCATCCGTCCTTCGACCCATCAGCCGACCACAGTTCTTCCTGTCCCAGGAGGACCGGCTTGAAATCGGACGTTGCCAAAACTCGTGTCTTCAAATCGAGGTCGATACCATCGACAACAAGGTATCCCCCGGGCTCGACTAAGTTCATCACGTTCCGCAAGCAGACTTCGGCAAGCGGGTCGTCCATCGGACCCATCACATTGTTTGCAAGAACGATATTGTGCGGCCCGAGGGTGGCAGCGAGCCCACCTTCCGTTGCATCGGCTGTAAACCAGATGGTGTCCTTGCGAAGCCAATCCTGCACCCGAAGCGTTCCACCGTGCTGAACTTCAAACACGTCGCGAAGAGCATTGATATCTTCCCGGAAGACTTCTGGTCGCCCTTCCTGATACAAGCCGTTTATTGCGGCGGGCTGGTCTGGACAATAGATGCCTCGTTCGGCAGCTTTGACAACCTCGCTTGAAATATCCACGCCTGTCGCCAGAATCGTTAAATCTGGCCGGGCCCGACGCAGCACATACATGGCCGAATATAACTCCGCGCCTGTACTGCACCCAATTGACGCCAGTTTGACGGTCGACCCAATCTGGTACGCGGACAAAAGCCTTGCCAAGACGTCCAACAGCGGCGGGTTTCGCATGAACTGTGTGTAGTGGCTTTGGTTGCGAACCGTGTGGCGGGTGAACCTGCGATAAATGAATCTGCCCAAACGGCGCATAGCGCGGGTCTGCGTAATCGCGCCTGGCAGCCCGTCCCAGATACTGTGGCAGACACGGCGTGGCGTTTGGAAAACGGCATCGGCGAAATTGATGGTGGACATGTAAGGAACTCCTGATCAGTTGCTCCGACGCCGCGCAATCCGAAAGGCAACGACCTCTCTTTAGCGAAAGGTTCGCGCCAGTCGGTGCCCAAGCGAGGAGCAAGTGAGTTCGGTCGATGAACGCGCGGGATGAATCCAGTCCGCCCGCACATAGTCAGCCATCGGCTTTCGGAAGTGTGCTGGATGGGACCTGCGCAAGACCGGATGTGAAACCCGTTCATCTCTGAACCTAAGTTTTGTGATATCTCCAACAGCGTGAGCCAACTGAGCGGCTTACGGGATTACGCGTCGCGGATACGGCGCGATTTCACAAAATCAGGCGATTGGAGGGCGATAGAGGCGGGGGGGAAAGAACGAATTCGGCTCGGACCAAACAGCACGTGGGTGCGTCGTGGCTGGCGCCCGGTCAGCCAACGTCGGGACGTCCGTCAGAACCGCTAAGACAGTGCACATCGCACGGCAGCACTTCCGGTAGCTATGCTCGCCGTTATGGTGATCGCTCTTCTCATCCGCCGCGCTCACGCAGTGATGCGAATGGCCGACATCAATAGCGGCTTCAACTAAGGCAGCGCTGCTATGAATGGCGACCTGCTCTGAATTGCTGAAGGTGAATGCAGCGAACGACAAAATGATCGCTAGCTTCATCAAACCACTCAGATATGAGATCCACAGCTTTGCCATCCCGCATTTCTAGGTTCGTTGGGGTGTGCGATCAACTCCGCAGTCTGGCCAAAAATTCAACCAAATTGCGTAATGCATCTAGTCACCTGAATCTAAAGTTCGCCGCATAATGTCTGCTCTGCTTTTTGGCCATCTCGAGTGGAAAGGCCATGTTGTTGCGCACGGTCATGTGCGGATAGAGCGCTTAGGACTGGAACGCCATGGCGAGCCCGCGCTTGGCCGATAGAGCCTTGGTCACGTCCTTACCGTCGATCTCGATGAGGCGCTCCTCGAAATCGCGCAATCCGGCTCGGTTCCGCTCCTTGGTAGCAAGTTGGACATGCCGTTGCCCCACTCAAGTCTTGCATGCGGACATATCCGGCTTCCCTATCGCTAGACCGTCATGCCGCACTAAGGCTGATCAACGCATCGTCCCCCTTCGCAATTCGGCAGCCCCGGCTCCGTCTGGAAAGCACCTCGGCGAGCCATACGGCGTCGTCGTACTCAGCACGTACGAGACGAAATCTTGTCCGGCGGAACGCTACCATTTCGAAGCCGCGACAGCGATGGTCGCGGTCGTCGATGTCCACGAAATAGGCGAGCGCGAGATCCGGTCTCAGGGCCTCGTGACCGCGTATCCCCTCGTAGTCGTTGATGAAATCGCCGCATCCATAAAGTATTGGCCTGCCGCGGTAGATTTCCATACCGATCGGATGGTGGGACGAATGCCCGTGAACAAGGCCGACGCCGGCTTCGTCGATCAGCCGATGGGCGAACTGTCGATGCGCTTGCGGTATCTCATAGCCCCAGTTTGGCCCCCAATGGATCGACACGACGACGAGGTCCCCGGCGCTTTGGCATTGCTCCGTGCCGCGTATGACCCGCGCGACAGCAGCGTCCCCCAGATCGCCAAGGAAATTGACGCCCGGCCTTTGCCTTCTGGCGGCCCAATGAGCCGAGACGCCCGCAGAAGGACAGCCGAAACCGAACACCAGCACCCGTCGTCCTGCTGCCGCGTGCAGCAGCGCCGGGCGACCCGCAGCTTCGGCATTGTCGCCGGCACCGGCGCTGGCGATTCCCGCTTGCGCAAGGTACCTGACCGTATCGGACAAAGCCGGCATTCCCCAATCCGCAACATGATTGTTCGAAAGCACGCAGCAATCGATCTTGGCAATGGCGAGGCAGCCGATATTGTCCGGATGCATGCGGTAGTTGATGCCCTTGGCTTCTGGCACGCCATTCGCGGTGATACTCGTTTCGAGATTGGCAATGCGGAGATCCGCTGCTTGGCTGTCGATCTCCAGGAGCGCGTCGCCCCAGATATAGTCGAGCGATACAGGGCGCGGAATGGGCCCCGAAGACCGTTCGGCAAGCCTGACATAGTCCAGCGCCGATGAGCAGTAGCGTTCAAACAGAGCCGGATCGCAAGGATGCGGCAGGATCTGGTCGACGCCGCGGCCGGTCATGACATCACCGCAAAGAAAGAACCTCATGCATACTCCTTCTCGGCCAATGGCAATTCAACAATGGTGATCCCGCGCGCGTCATTTCATTGAGCCGCATCAACGCAATTGCAAACCATCCGGCGTTTCGCTTGTCAGGCTATCGAAACCGACAATCGGGCGATGTCCCATGTCCTCTCTGGACCGGACCCCTGTCTAGATGGACAATGCGCCAGGCAGTGGCTCATCACGAGTGCCGCTAGGAAACTGCTTCCTGAACTCGCCGAGGACCCCATGACTTTTACCATCACATCACCCGCCTTTGACGATGGCGGAACCATTCCCAGCCTCTACACGTGCGAAGGACGGGATATCTCACCACCTCTTGAATGGACGGACATCCCGGCCGGAACCAGAAGCATCGCGCTGATCGTCGACGATCCGGATGCCCCGGATCCGGCCCATCCGAAGATGACCTGGGTACATTGGGTTGTCTTCAATCTGCCGCCCGATCTGTCCGGGCTTCCGGAAGGGATCTCGCAACTGCCGTCAGGCGCCGACACAGCCAGGAACGGCTGGAATCGCAATGCCTATGGCGGCCCTTGTCCTCCCATCGGCACGCACCGCTACTTCTTCAAGCTCTACGCACTTGATGACCGGCTGAATGTATCTGCGGCGGCCAGCAAGGACCAGATCGAAGTGAAAATGCGCGCCCACATCATCGCCAAGACCGAGCTTGTTGGCACCTACCGCAGGGCGGCACACTGACGGGCCGACAGCGTGGCTGAGCGTACGGCCAAACTCTATGTCCAGGCCCCAGGCCCCAGGCGGGAACCGTGATCCGGGCGGAGACGCGATGATATGGCTCCCTGACCTCGGCGAGGGCTTCGAAGGCGTCATTCCGTCCATCATCGCGGCGGCGGCGGACGGCACGCCCAATATCGGTAGCGTCGCCTTAGATTATTGAATGACGCAGTCGCGATGGCCAAGGGTTCGCCCCTTCGCCACCAGTTACGGCATCGGGTCGGGCCCAACAGCTACCCCTTGCAAAGAATAGGGATCCGTTCATGATTCGCGAGATGCTCTACCTTGATGCGTGCATACGGTTACTGGCGCTCTCGGCCGAGTGTCGAATTTACAGGGCGGAATGGGGTCGTAGCTCAGTTGGGAGAGCGCCGCAATCGCACTGCGGAGGTCGAGGGTTCGACTCCCTTCGACTCCACCAAGATGACCCTGACCTAGTTTCAGGAGGATGGCAATGTAGCAAGAAAATCAACAACTAACAGGCGGCCTCGCAAATGGGATGCCTAATAAAGGGAGGAAGTAATGGCTATTCGTTTATTGTTTGCCGGCGCTCTGATGACGGGCGTGGCAGCTATGGGCTTTGCGGGTTCCGCATGGGCTGGCGAGTTTGACGGCGTGACCGTCAATGTCATCACCTTCACCGGCCCGCAGATTGCCGAGCCGATGCAACGCCGCGCTCCTGATTTTGAGAAGCTCACGGGCGCCCACATCAATGTGATCACGGTTCCCTTCTCCGATCTCTACCAGAAGATCCTCACCGACTGGTCGACGGGTACCAACTCGCTCGATGCCGGCGTGTTCGCGCCGCAGTGGATGGTGGACTATGTGACACCGGGATTCATGGAAGACCTTAGCCCGCGTGTCGAGGCGGACGCCGCTCTCAAGCTCGACGACATCGGCGGGTTTTTCCGCGATTTCTCGATGAAGTTCGCGGGCAAGACCTACACCATTACCCTCGATGGTGATTTCCAGATGGTCTATTACCGGACCGATGTGGCCAAGGAGCTTGGCCTCGGCGCGCCCCAGACCTGGGACGACTACATCGCTTTCGCCAAGGCAGCCAACGGCAAGGACATGAACGGCGACGGCAAGCCGGATTTCGGCTCCTGCATCGCCAAGAAGCGAAATGCCCAATCCTACTGGATGGTGACCTCGGTCGCCGGCGCCTTCCTGCAATCCAAGGGCACGTCGCAGGGTGCCTTCTTCGACGTCCGCGACATGAAGCCCCTGGTCAACAACGAGGCCTTCGCGGCGGCGCTCGCTGTCTACAGTGAGACCACCAAATATGCCCCGCCTGACGAGATCAACCTCGACGTGGGCGACACGCGCAACCTGTTCACCTCGGGTCAGTGTGCGCTGACCATCGACTGGGGCGACATCGGCACGCTCGCCATCGACCCGGAGAAGTCCAAGGTGGTCGACAAGGTAGGCGCCGTCATCCTGCCGGGGTCCGCCAAGGTGCTCGACCGTGATACCGGCAAGCTCGTCGACTGCACAGCCGATATCTGCCCCTACGCCATCGACGGGGTGAACCACGCGCCCTTCGCGGCCTTCGGTGGCTGGTCGGGCGGCATCAACACCAAGGCAGCCCCGAAGGTGAAGGATGCGGCCTACGCCTTCTTCAGCTACATGAGTGCACCCGAGCAGTCCAATGTCGACGTCACTATCGGCATCACCGGCTTCAACCCCTACCGCCTATCGCAGTTCCAGGGCCTGGATAACTGGCGCAAGGCAGGCATGAGCGAAGCTGCGGCCAAGGACTATCTGGGCGCCATTGAGGCGAGCCTGAATTCGCCCAACATGGTGCTCGACCTGCGCATTCCGAACAATCAGAAGTATCAGCAGATCGTGCTGGATACGGCGATTGCCCGCATGCTCGCCGGAGAAATAGACATTCCGACCACGATGAAGACCATCGAAGACGGCTGGAACGAGATCACCGACGAAGTTGGCCGCGACAAACAGCTCGCCGCCTACAAGTCGACCATCGGCGCAAACTAAAGCATGTCGCGCAAAAGTGTGCCGCGGTTTTGCGATAACGACATGCGTAAAAACAAGTGCTTAAGCGCCGCAAGCGAATCCTAGAGATCGCGACGCGCTTTAGCGTCACATCGACCCGGTTTCTCCCGTCCTCCGGGACGGGAGAAACGTCAAATCCAGATGGAGCACACGCCCTTGGAGACTTGGCAGACACGCGCTGTCGATTGGTTCGATCGGCATTCTGGGCGGCTTTTCGTGCTTCCGGCCAGCCTGCTCATTTTGGCCTTCTCGATCTTCCCGCTGATCATTTCGGCATGGCTTGCGCTGTCGCGCTTCAGGCTGGGCAGCGAAGGATACGAACTCATCTTCGTCGGCTGGAGCAATTTCAGGAAGCTGCTGTTCGGCTCCGAGCAGTATCATTTGCTTGGCACATTCATGCCCACATCGTGGCTCGGCTGGCTCATTGTCGCGGCCGCGATTGTCCTGATCGGCTGGGGCATTCGCAGCTTCGTCGCTTCCGGCCACGTGACCGTCATGGGCGCGATCGGTCGTCTCATAGCCTTTGGTCTTTTCGCCGCGCTCGCCTGGCTCTTCGCCGCCACGATCGGCGACAAGGGCCAGATCGGCTCGCTGTCGACGACGATCTTCTACGTCTTGCTGGGGGTCGCCATCCAGTTCGTCATCGGCGCCGGGCTGGCCTTTCTCTGCTCGCTCAGAATCCGCGGGCGAAGCTTTTTTCGCGTGGTGTTCTTCGTCCCGCTCATGGTCACGCCGGTGGGCATCGCCTACACTTTCCGCATGATGGCCGACATGACGGTGGGGCCCATCTCGCCCCTCTGGCACTGGCTGGGCTTGGGCGATTTCTCATGGGCGACCAATGCCTGGTCGGCGCGGCTCGTGGTCGTTCTGGGCGACTCTTGGCAATGGATCCCGTTCATGTTCCTGGTCATGCTGGCTGCCTTCGAGAGCCAGCCCAAGGATGAACTCGAGGCGGCCGAACTAGACGGCGCCTCCAGCTTCCAGATCTTCGTTGACATCACCTGGCCCTCCGTCGCCCCGGTCGCGGCAACCATCGTGCTGATCCGCATGATCGAGGCCTTCAAGATCGTCGACCTTCCTAACGTCCTGACCAATGGCGGTCCCGGAATCGCGTCCGAATCCCTCACGCTGCACGCCTTCATGCAGTGGCGCGCCCTCGATCTGGGCGCTTCGGCTGCAATCTCCTATGTCCTGCTCTTCACCTCGACGATCATCTGCGTGTCGTTCTTCAACTTCGTCGTCAATCCTGCGAGGAGGGCGCGCCAGTGAGCATTTTCGAATCCAAGAAGCTCGGTGAAATGGCCGTCGGGACCAAGATCGTGGTCTACGGGGTGCTTGGCATCTGGACCTTCATTGTCCTGTTCCCGCTCTATTGGGTGCTGATCACCTCGTTCAAGGTGCCTATCGCCGTATCCGGCGGACCTTTCTACCTGCCCTTCGTCGACTTCTTGCCGTCGCTGCACGCCTGGAGCTACATCTTCTTCGATCTGGGCAACGATACGTTCCGGCCCTATTTCAACTCGGCGGTCGTGGCCGTCTTCTCGACGCTTCTTGTAATGATCGCCGGGTCGCTGGCCGCCTATGCGCTGTCGCGGTTCACGTTCCGGCCGCGGCTCTTGACCATCCTCATCTTCATACTCGCCGTCGCCCTCGTCATCGTGCTGGTCGCGGCACTGGGCGTGAACTGGCTGATCGCGGTCACCGTCGGGTTGGCGCTGGCCGTCATCGGGGCAGGAATGTTCCGCAGGACCCCTTCGCCCACGCTGGGTAATCCCGACATCCTGTTCTGGATGATCTCGCAACGCATCTTTCCGCCGGTCGTGGCCGCGATCCCGATCTACGTGATGTTCCAACAGGTCCGCCTGCTTGATACCCACGTGGCGCTGATCCTCACCTACACGGCGGTGAACCTGCCGATCGTGGTCTGGCTGATGTACGATTTCTTCGTCTCGATCCCCAAGGATCTTGAGGAATCAGCCGAGCTCGACGGCGCCTCGAGAATCCGCATCTTTTTCGAGATCATCCTGCCACTATCCAAGCCGGGCCTCGTCGCCACGAGCCTTCTGGTGCTTATCTTCTCCTGGAACGAGTACCTGCTGGCTCTGTTCCTCTCGACAGCCAACGCCCAGACCATGCCCCTTTTGGTCGCCGCACAGAACGCGACGCGCGGACCGCAATGGTGGTACATGAGCGTGCTCATCATCATCATGATCGTGCCGGTCATTCTGCTCGCCCTTGTCCTGCAACGCTTCATCGCCAAGGGACTGCTCGTTGGCGCCGTCAAAGGTTGAACACATGACCGTCAGGCTCGAGAAGGTAGTCAAGTTCTTCGGTTCGGTGCGGGTGCTGCACGAGCTCGATCTCGACGTGAAGGAAGGCGAGTTCCTCGTGTTGCTCGGTGCTTCGGGCTCGGGGAAAACCACGGCGCTGCGGATGATCGCCGGGCTCGAGACCGTGAGTTCCGGCATCATCACCATCGGGGGGCGGGATGTCACCAATGTGCTGCCCAAGAACCGCGACGTGGCGATGGTGTTTCAGTCCTATGCGCTTTATCCGCACAAGACAGTCGCCGAAAATATCGGCTATCCGCTAAAGATCCGAAGACTTCCAAAGCCCGAGATGGAAGCCCGCATCAAGGATGTGGCCGACCAGGTCCAGTTGACGCCCTACCTCGCGCGCTATCCCCGCCAGCTTTCGGGCGGGCAGAGACAGCGCGTGGCGCTGGCGCGGGCTATGGTCAGGCGGCCCAAGGTGTTCCTGATGGATGAGCCCCTGTCAAACCTTGACGCCAAATTGCGAGGTCACATGCGGGCAGAACTCGGTCACATGCAGCATGACCTCGGGATCACGACCATCTATGTGACCCATGACCAGATCGAGGCGATGACATTGGCTCACCGCGTCGCCCTGCTTGAAGGAGGCAAGCTGCAGCAGCTGGATACACCGGCGAATATCTACAACGATCCTGCCAATCTCTTCGTCGCGCAGTTCATCGGTTCGCCATCGATGAACGTTGTGCGCGGTACGCTTGACGGCAATCTTTTCATGACGGGCGGGACGAAAATCATGGTTCCGGTGATGGGCAAGGTTGCAGAGGCCGTGCTTGGCGTGCGTCCCGAGGACTGCGCCGTGACGGCGCCCGAGGAAGCCGACGTGAACGGGAATATCTACGCGATCGAACTCATCGGTGATCACACCTTAGTGACGGTCAAGACCGAGTCGGACATGCTCACGGTGAAGGCGGCGAAGGATTTCTCTGCGAAGGTCGGCAACGCCGTGGGGGTAAGATTGTCGAAGGACAACCTCTACCTCTTTGAAGCCGAACACGGTGTGCGGGTGCGATAGGGCGTCTGCTTCCCGGCCCGATGAGCAACCTCTCCGCGCCATGTGGAGTAAGCGGCGAAGGTCCGCGGATTACTATTCCTTCACAGGCCCGCTGGTTCCGCGGAGCAAGATCGACTATTTATTGGTGCGAGTTGTTACGTCGTCGCCATCTAAACTCTGGCGTTCAATTGTCCATTCTAATTTTTTGGAGTTTCGCCATGCCCTCCAAACCCAAGACAGTGGACACAACCAAAGCGACTAAAGCCGCGCTCTACGCCGCGCGCAAAGTCCTAACGCGCGACGCCCAAGAGGAGCTGCAGCTCCGCATTCCGTTCGACGTGTATTTCCAAGATCCCGCGCTCCGCACACTGCGTCGAAACTTCGACTTCGACGAAACCTTCGATGTGCCTTGGGAGCCGGGCATCGGCGACGGTCCCACAAGCGCCCGCTTCGCTGTTGTCGACTACGATTCCTCTGCGGAAACCCTTGCACCGCCTGCAACCTGGGACGCCGAGAACAATGTCTTCACGGACACAAATGGCGTGCCTCTCAACAAGGCCAACATCGCGTCACCGCAATATCGTCAGGTCAATGTCTGGGCCACTTTGCAAAATGCGCTCGACTTCTATGAGAACGGTTTTGGCCTCGGCCGACGTATCCCATTCGGCTTTGAGGGCAACAGGTTGATCGTCGTCCCCAACGCCGGCTACGGCGAGAACGCCTACTATGACCGCGACAGCAAGTCACTCCAATTCTACTATTTCGACAGCGGCGAGAAGCGCATCTATACCAGCCTTTCCGCCGACATCATCAATCACGAGTTCGGCCACGCCGTGCTCGATGGCCTCCGCCCTTTGCTGGCCGAGTCTGTCAGTGCCGAAACGGCCGCCGTTCACGAATTCTTCGGCGACCTGTCGGCCATCCTCATCGCCTTCCGCAACAACAAGCTGCGCAAATGGCTCGCTGCCGAAACCGGCGGCGACCTCTCCGTCGACAGTGCGCTGTCAAATTTGGCGGAGGAATTCGGCGGAGCCGTCCAGAACCAGCCATATTTGCGCAGCGCGCTGAACAAGCTACGCTACAGTTCAATCAAGGATGACCAACGCCAGCACTACATGTCGCAGGTTCTGACCGGCGCGATGTTCGACATCGTCCAGAGGCTGTCGCGCCACTACATGAAGCGCGGCCGAACCCTTGGGGAGGCCTTCTGGCATACCATCCGCCGCATGCAGTGCATGGCGATCCAGCCCCTGGATTTGTTGCCGCCCGTCGACGTGACGTTCGAGGACTATGCCCTCGCGGTGCTGCGCAATGAGGAAATCGTCAACCCGACCGATCCGGATGGCTACCGGCAGATGATGATTGACGTGTTTCTAGAGCGCGAGGTCCTAAGCCCTGAGACGGGTCGCAAGCTGCGGGAACCGCACGACGTTTTCACGCGGTTGCGCACGCAGGTCTATCATCACGCCGCCGATATCGCCAGTTCCCGCGCCGCGGCCTACCGCTTCCTCGACGACAACCGCAGCGCTCTTTTCATTCCCTACAGTGCCGATATCGCGGTGCAGGATCTCTCTACCGCAGTTAAACTCACTGCCGATGCGCGCCGCCAGCCGCGGCAGGTTCTCCTCCAGTACACCTGGCGGGAGGACGTTGTTCTCGAGGGCGGACGCTTCGGCCAGTTCGCCGGCGAGACGACCAGCATGCTGTGCGGCGGCACGCTGGCGCTCGATATCGACGGCAATCTGCTCTCCTGGATGCGCAAGCCCGGCACCCAGCCGCTCATGGGCAAGGGCGCTGACGAAAGTGCCGAAGAGCAGGGCGGCGCCCTGCGCAAGGAAGCGTTCCTCAATGCGCTGGCGGCTCGGATCAAGGCCGGGCGGATCGGCGAGATCGCGGGCGGCGAACTTGGCATCCTCGAGAAGACGGTTGCGCCCCTGACCGCCAACAAGGTCGGTGGCATTTTGCGCTTCTCGCTCTCGCCCCATGTGGGCATCCACAGCGACGAGCACGATGAAATGGGAGAAAGCCAATGGCAGATAAGCTCCTGATCCGTGCCTACAATGTGGGCTGCGGCGACTGCATCTATGTCCGCATTCCGAAGGCACGGAAGAAGGACGGCGAGGTCGACGACTTTCACATGCTGATCGATTGTGGCAGCAAAGCCGGGGAGGCGGTCCTCAAAGCCGCCCTCAATCTCCTGAAGCCTGAGCTGCCGCTCGCCAATGGCAAGCGGCGCCTCGATCTCGTCGTGCTCAGCCACGAGCACGAGGATCACATGAAGGGCTTCAACCCACTGTTTTTTGAGGACGTTGCCATCGAGAACATTTGGCTGAGCGCGGCCATGAATCGCAAGCATCCGCAATCCAAGATCGCTCGTGCCTTCCACAATCTCGCCGAAACGGCGATGCGTAATGTTGCCAAGCGCCGCGTCGCCCTTAGTCCGGCTCTGCAGGAGATGGTCAGTCTCTACAGCATCAGCAACGAGTCGGCTGTCAAAACGCTCACCGAAACCCTGCCGGAGCAAAACGGCATTGCACCGGTCTACGTCCATAGCGACAGCAAGGCCGCGGAGCTCAACCTCAAGACCCTCGTTGGCGACGTCGCGTTCACGATCCTCGGCCCCGATTACAATATCGACTACTACTATATGGGCGATGAAGGGGCCATCGATCTAAGGGCCTTCTCTGAGGCTGCCGCCGGCGTGCTCGCCTCGGGTCGAGCGCCGGCCGATGTGCAGCCTGGCAATATTAGCAGTCTCGACTTCCGCCGGTTGCAGTCGCGCATGATGTCCAACGCCTTTGCTTACACTGCCAAGGACAGCACCTTAATCAACAACACAAGCATCATGTTGTTAATCGGATGGCGCGGCCGACGCCTACTGCTTGTCGGCGATGCCGAATGGGAGGGGACATTCGTCGACGGGCAGCATAATGGTGCCTGGAATGTTGCGTGGAAAAGGCAGAGAGCGAAGCTCGACCAGCCGGTCGACTTCCTCAAGATTGGGCACCACGGCAGCACCAACGCCACCCCATGGAATGATAAGGAGGATCGCACCGTCACCGAGGCCAGCACCATTCTCGACGCTATCCTGCCGCTCCCCGCCGGCAACATGCCGAAATCCGGCCCAAAGGCGGTCGTCTCCACCGCCCGCACCCCTTATGACGTCATTCCGCGCTCCACTTTGTTGGTCGAGATCGCCAAACGCGTCTCCAATACAAAAATCTACGCGCCGCTGTTGTCTCCGGCGCAGATCCAAGGCCTCCCAAACTACGTCGGCTTCGAGGAGGCATTGCTCGGCGAGCCGCAACCTCAGCGCACCGACATGGAAACGCTGGTGACCGGAAAGCCCTATGTCGATATCGAGATCGAACCTGCGGCGGGGCATTAGCGGTAGTGCCACCACCGTGTGTCTGCGCCGCGTCGCGACCTGCGCTCCATGGAGTGGCGCGGCTATGGAAGGGTACCTTCACGGCCGGTTCCGGCCATCTGTTGCAACCAGCGCGCGAAATGCACCACGCGCGAGCGCGCGAGGCGCTCGCCGGAAATGTCGAGCCAGTAGCCGATTGGCCCCGTCACCACCACCGGGTCGAGCTGGATCAGGCTGCCGGACTGCAATTCGGCTTCGATCATGTTGCGGTCCACCACGGCAAGCCCCGCCCCGGTCAGAGCGGCCTGAATCACCATGTCGAGTGTGGCGAATTCCATGGCATTTTCAGGCAGATCCCGGCGGTCGCGCTGCGCGGCGGCAAACCAGTTGTCCCAAGTGGGTAGGCGGCGGGATTCATCCAGCACATAGAGCAAGCAGCTGCGACGGAAGCGCTCGGGGTCGGCCTGAAGCTCGGGCGCACACACCGCGATATGCTGTTCGGTCATCAGCCGCGTGCTGGTATGACGCTCCCGCGGACCGGCGCCGAAACGGATCACGCAGTCGAAACGAACATTATCATCGCCCCGCATATGCAGCGACAGGTCGAGATCGGGAAAGCGCTGGCGGAAGGAGGTCAGCCGCCGCGACAACCAGCGCGCGGCAAACGTCGGCGGCGCCAGTACCTTCAGGGTCTGCCGCGGGACCGTCGCGCGCACCTCGCGCACCGCGTCGTCGATCAGATCGAAAGACACCACCAGTCGCTCATGCAGCACGGCACCTGCTTCCGTCAGCGCGACGCTGTTGCCGATACGGCGGAAGAGCGCGACGTCGAGCGTGCTCTCGAGCTGTCGGATCTGCCGGCTGACCGCGCTCTGGGTCACACCCAGCCGGTGCGCCGCCTGGGTAAAGCTGAGACATTGCCCCACGGCGGCGAAGACCCGCAGAGACGTCAGGGACGGAGAAACCGACATCGTAACGACACCTGGCTTTGCGCCCGGAGCAGCAGGTCCCGGCCGACCGGTTCCGTCCCGCCCCGATCGGCATTGAGATCTGGACCCGGCATGTTCGACGCTTGCCGGCAGCGTCAGAAAGCGCCGCGCCCCGGCGCCGCCTCGATAAGATCGCGGGTATAGGGATGCTGCGGCCGGGTCAAGACCTGGCTTGCCGGGCCACGCTCGACCACATGGCCCTGGCTCATCACCACGATCTCGTCGCTGATCTGGGCTGCGACCCTGAGATCATGGGTGATGAAGACCACCGCGAGCGACAGGCGCTTCTGCAGATCGGCCAATAGATCGAGCACCTGTGCCTGGACCGAGACATCCAGCGCCGAGACGCTTTCGTCGGCGATCAGCACATCGGGCCGCATCGCCAGTGCCCGGGCGATGCCGATCCGCTGGCGCTGTCCGCCGGAAAAGGCAGCGGGACGGCGGTCATAGGCGCTGGATTGCAGGCCGACGAGTTCCAGCAGTTCCTTTGTCCGCGTGACCGCCTCCGTGCGGCTTGCACCCGACAGCATCGCGGCGCGCGCGATCATCGGCCCCACCTTACGGCGCGGATTGAGCGAACCGAAGGGGTCCTGGAAGATCATCTGGATCCGGCGCCGCATGCGGCGCAGCGCGCCTCCCTTGAGGTCGAGCATCGCCTGCCCGGCGACGGAAATCGTCCCCGAGGTCGGGTCGGTCAAGCGGATCAGGTTCTTGGCGATGGTGGACTTTCCCGACCCGGATTCGCCGACGATCGACAGCACCCGCCCCGGCGCGACCGAAAGCGCGATGTCATGCAGCACCTGCTTGACGCCATAGCAGTGGTTCAGCCCGGTGACCTCCAGCGCCGGCGCCTCGGTCCCGGCCGACGGGCGATCGTGCGGCACCAGACTCGGCACGGCCGCGATCAACGCTCGGGTATAGTCGTGCTGTGGCGATGTCAGCACTTGCTTGGCGCTGCCGACCTCCACCACCTCGCCACGGCGCATCACGGCGATCCGGTCGGCAATATCGGCCACCACGCCGAGGTCGTGGGTTATGAAGATGATGCCGTGGCCGTGGTTGTCGCGCAGTTCCCGGATCAGCTTCAGCACCTGGGCCTGGGTCGTTACATCGAGCGCAGTGGTCGGTTCGTCGGCGATCAGCAGCTTCGGGTTCATCGCCAGCGCCATGGCGATGACCACCCGCTGGCATTGGCCACCTGAAAGCTGGTGGGGGAAACTTTTAAGGATCCTGTCCGGCTCGGGCAGGTGCATTTCCTCGACCAGCTTGCGCGCCCGCGCGGCACGCTCGGCCCGCGAATAGTCGGAATGCAGCTCGAAAACCTCCTCGATTTGCCGGGCGACGGTCAGCGCCGGATTCAGCGAGGCCATCGGCTCCTGGAAGATCATGCCGATATCCTTGCCGCGAATGTCGCGCCACTGGCGTTCGCTCAGCGTGAGCAGGTCGCGCCCGCCCATGAGGGCCCCGCCGGCGGCGACGCGCAGTCCTTTCGGCGCGGCTCCCATTAGCGCGGCCGTCAGTACGGACTTGCCCGAGCCGGATTCGCCGACGACGCAGAGGATCTCGGCGGGCCTCACCTCCAGCGAGACGTCATGCACCGCGAAGGGCCGGTCGGCGCCTTTCGGCAGCGCCACGGAAAGATTGCGGATTTGCAGCAGGGGTTGGGTCATGCCTGGCGCTCCTTCGCGTCGTTCACCTCACGCAAGCCGTCGGCCAGCAGGCTGAGGCCAAGGGTCAGGGACGAAATCGCGATACAGGGGAAGATGACGAGATGAGGGAAGGCGATGGCCATGGACCGGCCTTCGTTGACCATGCCGCCCCAGTCGGGTGTCGGCGGCGGCAGGCCGAGCCCGAGGAAGCCGAGCGTGCCGATGGTGATCGCCGTGTAGCCGAGCCGCAGGCAGAAATCGACGGAGAGCGGGCCGGTCGTGTTGGGCAGGATGTCCACCAGCAGGATGCGCCAGGTGCTTTCGCCCTGGGTGATGGCGGCCTTGACGAAGTCGCGGCTGGCGATGTCGATGGTGATGCCGCGCACGATGCGGAAGATGGCGGGCGCGCTGCTGAACGTTACGGCAATGACGATGTTCACCGGCGAGGCGCCGATCACCACGATGATGACGATGTAGAGCACCAGCACCGGGAAACTCAGCACCACGTTGGCGAGGAACGAAAGCACCGCATCCGTCCGCCCTCCGGCATACCCTGCCACGAGGCCGAGGATCAGCCCGAACGCGTAGGCGGTCAGCGTTGCAAGCGTGGAGTAGATCACCACCGTGCGGGCGCCCCAGACGAGGCGCGAGAAGATGTCGCGCCCCAGCATGTCGGTGCCGAACAGAAAGAATTCGCCCTTGGCGCCCACCGTCATCGGCTTGGTGAGCGGCTGCAGCGTCTGCAGGGGATCATAGGGAGCGATCAGCGGCGCGAGGATGGCGACCAGCAGCCAGCCGAGGGCCAGCACGCCGCCCACCAGGACGAGGGGTTTTGTCAGATAGGGAAACAGCGTCTTCATGCCTCGGCTCCCAGAGCGATGCGTGGATTCAGCCAGCCGTAGATCAGGTCGGACAGGATCTGGCTCAGCACGACGACGAGAACCGAAACCATGGCGCAGGCTTCGATCAGGTAGATATCCTGGTTCAGCGCCGCGTCGTAAAGAAGCGTGCCGAAGCCCTTGTAGGCGTAGAAGACCTCGATCACGATGACGCCCGACAGAAGCCAGGGTAATTGCAGCATGATGACCGTGATCGGGGTGATCAGCGCATTGCGCAGCGCATGACGCAGCACGATGCGGCCCATGCCGGCGCCCTTAAGCCGCGCGGTGCGGATGTAGTGGGTGCCCATCACGTCGGCCATCGAGGCCCGCGTCACCCGCGCAAGATAGCCCATCGAATAGAGCCCGAGCACCGACACGGGCAGGACCAGTTCGGCCAGCGAAAACCCCGAGATCATCGCGCTCGCCCCCGGCAGCAGACCCAGCCAGAAGACGAAGATCCCCGACAGGAACACCGCCGAGGCGAAATCCGGTATGGAGGTGGTCACCACCGAGAAGACCGAGATCACCCGGTCGAGGAGCGAGCCCGGCCGCATGCCGGCAAGCACGCCGAGGCCGAGGCCGAAGACCACGATCACAAGCAGGGCTCCGCCGGCGAGAAGGCCCGAAGCCGCAAGACGCGGCATCACCATCTCCGCCACCGGGGCGCGGAAGAAGGTGGACATGCCCCAGTCTCCCGTCACGAAATTGCCAAGCCAGCGCACGTAGCGCAGGGCGAAAGCATCGTTATAACCGTTCTGCGCCAGCCAGGCCGCGCGCTGCTCGACGGTCGAATATTGTCCCAGCACCTTGACCGCGACATCCTCGACATTCACTTCCAGCGCCAGAAAGATCAGGAACGAGACCACCAGCATCGTCGCGACCGCAATCGCGACCTTTCTCATCAGGAATATGCCCAGAAACACCGATTCTCCCCCTTCTCCCTGAGATGCGGCCAAGGCCGCATCCTTTGCTCCCGCATGTTCTGACGGCCGGGCGCCCGGCACCCGGCCGTCTCGCCCATTCTCAGGCGAGCCAGACGCCATCCATGCGGAAGTAATCCGACGGATGCAGCACGAAGCCGCGGACCTTTTCGGCCGCCGCGCTAAGGCGCTCGGCCCAGAACGGCTGTACCATCACGGCATTGTCCTGGAGGATGCGTTCGACCTCCTGCATGGCGGCTTTGCGCGCCTGCGGATCGACCACGGCCATCGCCTTGTCCAGCGCTGCATCGAATTCGGGGCTGGCGAAGCGGCTTTCGTTCCAGGACCCGCCCGAACGGTAGGCGAGGTCCAGGGTCATCGTACCCAGCGGACGATGCGCCCAGAATGTCAGGCCGAAAGGCACCTTGTTCCAGATCGGCCAATATTGCGATGCGGGCAGCACGTTGAGCTTCAGCCGGATGCCCGCTTCCGCAAGGTTCTGCTGCAACACCTGCGCGGTGTCCTGCTCCCATTTGCCCTGCGTGTTGCCGAGGGTCAGCTCGATATCCAGCCCGTCGGCATAACCGGCCCCGGCCAGCAGCGCCTTGGCCTTTTCCACATCGCGCGCAGTCGCCGGCAAGGGGAAATAGTCGGCCTGCGTGGGCGAGACATGGTGGTTCGCGCCCAGATCGCCCTGGCCGCGATAGGCGACATCGAGCATCTGCTGGTTGTTGGCGGCCAGCACGACCGCCTTGCGAACACGGATATCGTCGAAGGGCTTCTGATCCACCTGCATGCGCATGACGATGGTGTTTGCGCCCTTGACCGAGAGGATCTGGATGTTGGGCAGCGATTTCATCAGGTCGTATTCGGCGATGGTGGCGCGATAGATGACATCCACCTGCCCGCTGGAGAGCGCCGCCAGGTGCATCGTCACATCCGGGCCGAGGTCGATGTACTGGATTTCGTCCAGACGGGCGGGCGTGCCCCAGTAATCAGGCCGCTTGCGGAAGATGGCCTGCCGGCCGACCTCGTGGCTGACCAGCGCGAACGGCCCCGTTCCCACTGGATCGGCCGGCCAGTTGCCCTTGAAGCTGCGGTGCACGATGGGGCAGGTGTAGGAATAAAGCTGTTCGGGCAGCGACGCCATGGCGCGCGACAGGGTGATGCGTACGCTGTGATCGCCGGTCTTTTCCACGCGCGAGATCACGCCGAAGGCGGTCTTGTTCGAGCTTTGCGAATCCGGGGCGATCCAGCGCTCGATGTTGAAGATCACGTCCTCGGGCAAGAAATCGTCGCCGTTCGACCATTTGGCGCGTTCGTCCAGCTCGAAGTCCCAGACGGTGAGGTCCGCCGAGGGTGTCCAGCTTTTCGCCAAATAGGGGTGGGTGACGTTGTGCTCGTCGACATAGGTCAGGAATTCGAGGCTGTTGCGGAACAGGTTCGATGCCTCGATCCAGTTGGTCATCATCGGATCGGTGATTTCCTGGATCTGGCAGGCAAAGCGCAGGGTGCCGCCGTCCTTCGGGGTTTCCTGGGCGAATGCCTTGCCGCCGAACGCGTTTGCGCCGCCCACGGCTACGCCGAGCCAAGCCAGAGCGCGCAGAAAGCCGCGCCGGTCGATCTCCCCGGCCGCAAAGCGCTGCTTCAGCGTCTCGGCCTGCGGATGAAGCGGCGCGCCGCTGAGTGTCTTGTAGTCCGTCATTTCCTCTTCTCCCTTTTTTAGAAATGCCTCACTGGCCGGACCGCGATCCGGTCCGGCCCTCCCCTCAGGCAACCGCTGCCATGGGCGTGGCGAAACGCCCGGCCGCCGGACGCGGCTCGCGCGGCTTGCGTTTGCCGGCGGTGTAGTCGTTGATCAGGTCGCAAGGCGTGTAGTTGCGCTCGATCTCGAAGACCTCCTCGTCGTCCAGATCGATCGACAGCGCGGCCAGCGCGCTGTCGAACTGCGCCTTCGTGTCGGCGCCGACCAGCATGGACGAAATCTCCGGCTTCCTCAGAACCCAGGCCTGAGCGACCTGCGCCGGGGTGATGCCGCGCGCCTCGGCCACGCGGGCGACGGACATGGCAATGTCGCGCGAGGCGCGATCATTATACATCTCAGCGGTGAAGAAATCGGTCTGGTTGCGGATCGAGTTCATGTCATTGGTCAGGATGCCGCGCGCCAGCGGGCTGAAGACAGAAACGCCGACGCCCCGATCCACGCAGAAGGGGATCATCTCGCGCTCTTCCTCGCGGTAGGCGCAATTGAGCTGAAGCTGCATGTTGATCGGGCGGGCCCAGCCGTTCCGTTCGCAGACGTTCAGGATTTTGGCGAACTGCCAGGTGAACATGGTCGAGACGCCGATGTAGCGCGTCTTGCCCGCGCGCACGAGGTCGTTCATCGCCTCCATGGTCTCTTCGACCGGGGTTTCGGCATCGAAGTAATGCAACATGTAGATATCGACATAATCGCTCTTCATGCGCGCGAGAGAGCCGTCCATCGCGTCGAAGACGCGCTTGCGCGAATGGCCGCCATTGTTGGCGCCGCCACCGATCGGGTAGCCCAGCTTGGTGGTGATGATCAGCTCGTCACGCCGCGCCAGGCGCCGCAGCACGTTGCAAACCACTTCCTCACCTGCACCCGCCGAGTAGAAGTCGGCAAGGTCGATGAAGTTCACGCCGTTGTCGAGCGCATGGCCGATGATCGGCTCGCTTTCGGTTTCGTCGAAAATCCATGGTTTCCACGACTTGGAGCCCATGTTCATCGTGCCGAGGCAGAGCCGCGAGACCTTGAGGCCGGATTGGCCGAGACGGATATATTGCATCGTTTGAGACTTTCGGGTTGAGCGATGGGAGGCGCGCGCCCGGGGCATGCCCCGGGAAAATCCGGTGCGGGATCAGTCGCCGAAATAGACCCAGACCCCCTTGGTCCGGGTATAGGAAGACAGCGAATGGATGGCCATTTCCTTGCCCCAGCCGCTTTCCTTGAAGCCGCCGAAGGGGCTGGAAAGGCCGTAGCAGCCGTAGCGGTTGACGAAGACCATGCCCGCATCCAGCCGCTCGGCCATGCGGTGCGCCAGCGTCACGTTGCCGGTGTAGACCCCGGCGGCGAGCCCGTAGGCCGTGCCGTTCGCGATTGCGACCGCCTCTTCCGGCGTCGAGAACGGCGTGCAGGACAGCACCGGTCCGAAGATCTCCTCCTGCGCGATGCGGGCGGTTTCCGGCACGTTCGAGAAGATGGTGGGGCGGATGAAAAGGCCGTTCGCATTCTCGCCCGCGCGGTCGTCCCGCCCGCCCGCGACAAGCTCGGCCTCGGTCTTGCCGATCTCGATATAGCTCATGATGCGGCGGAACTGCGCCTCGTTGCATTGTGGACCCTGCTGGGTCTCCGGCGCCAGCGGATCGCCGCAGCGCACCGCCTCGGCCTTGGCGATCAACCGCTCCAGAACGTAGTCGTAGATGCCTTTCTGGATCAGGAAGCGCGTCGGCTCGGAGCACTTCTCGCCCTTGTGCGAGAACATCACGGTGAAGGCGCGGTCGATCGCCCCGTCGAGGTTCGGCGTATCATCAAAGAAGATGCAGGGCGACTTGCCGCCAAGCTCCAAGGTTACGGCCTTGAGGTTGGAAACGCCCGAATTCTGCACGATCTTGCGCCCGACCACGGTCGAGCCGGTGAAGGAGACCTTGTGCACGTTGCGGCTCAACGTGAGTTGGTTCGCCGCCTCGCCATCGGTAAGGATGAGGTTCAGCAGGCCCTTCGGCAGGTCAAGTTCCCGGCCGATCAGTTCGAAGAGGTAGAGCGTGGCAAGCGGGGTAAATTCCGAGGGTTTCATCACCACGGTGTTGCCCATGGCAAGCGCCGGAGCGATCTTCAGGCTGGCCTGGTAAAGCGGGAAATTCCACGGTGCGATCAGCCCGCAGACGCCGACCGGATCCTTCGAGGTGAAGTTCAGGAACCCGTCCTCGACCGGTGAAACCTCGCCGTAATACTTGTCCGTCCAGCCCGCATAATATTCGAAAATGTCGGCGCAGGTCGGGATGTCGTCGACCAGCGCCTCGGCATAGGTCTTGCCGTTCGCGAGCGATTCCAGCAGCGAGAGTTTTTCGACATTCTCGCGGATAAGCCGGGCGATGGCGTTCAGCAGGTCGGCCCGCGCCTTGCGCGACGTCTTTCGGCTCCAGACCTCGCTGCGGTGGCAGCGGTTGGCGGCGAGCGCGGCGGTCTCGACCTGGTCCGCGTCGGCGAGCGCGATCGAGCAGAGCAGCTTGCCGGTCGCCGGGTTCATCACCTTCCATTCGGCGCCCGCGCCCCGGACCCATTCGCCGTCGATATACTGCTTCTTCTCCGCGGCCAGCCAGCGTTCGGCCCAAGCGAGATCAGTTTGCTGCAACATGTCTTTCATGCCTTGGTTTGTGAGAGAGTGAGGTTGGAAATCCCTATGGAAAGTTTCAGCCGGCTTCCGCCTCGGCCACCTTGCGGCGCACGAAGGCAAGGTCTCCCGCCGCCTCCTTCGCCACCGCCGAGGCGTGGCTATAGCCCTTGAGCTGCTTCAGCCGGATCAGCGAGGGCAGCAGGCTTGTGGCGTTGTCAGTGTTGCGCGCCGCATCGGGCCGCATCCCCTGCACGCAGTTGTGTCGCAGGGTGGAAACCCCGGCCTGCAGGATCGCGATCATGTCGAGGAGGCCGGTAATGACCACGGCTTCCCACGGGTTGTAGTCCATTTCGCCATGATCTCCGGTCATGGCCACCGCGGCGGCGCGGCCGCAGGCCAGCATGCCGCACTGCACCATGAATTCCGGAATGGTCGGGTTGACCTTGCCCGGTATGGCCGACGATCCAGGCTGCACCGCAGGCAGGCGGATTTCGCCGAGGCCGCCATGCGGTCCCGATGCCATCAGTCGCAGGTCCTTGGCGAAGCGGATGAGCGTGCGCGCGGTCTGGTCGAGCGATCCGGCCAGCGCCAGCAGGCGGTCATGCGCCTGCGAGGCGGCGAACAGGTTGTCGGTGCGAACGAGCCCGTCGGGCAGGCGCGCCTGTGCGAGCTGCTCGTTGAGCACGGGAATGATCCGCGCGAAGAAGGCAGGTTCGCAATCGGTCGAACGGCCGATGATATTGCCGCCGATGCTGATGCGGCGCAGCCCCTCGGCGTCCTGCGCGGCCCGCGCAACATTGAGCCGCAGGCAGGCGGCGACGCCGCCGAGATAGTCCTTAAAGCCGATGTCAACCGCATCCTGAAGACAGGTGCGGGCGAGCTTGCGCAGCGGCGCCCATTCGGCGCCCAGCCGGTCAAGATCCGCCGCAAGCCCTTCTATTTCCTGCGAAAGACCCTCGAAGGCGACCAGCGCGGCGATATGGCAACCGGTGGAAAGGCAATCGGCCGTGGAATGGTTGAGGTTCACATGGTCGTTCGGATGGATCGGCGCATAGCTGCCGTAGGCGGCACCGAAACCTTCGGCATTGGCGAGATTGGCCAGCACTTCGTTGACATTCATGTTGAAGGAAATGCCGCCGCCGCCATGGAAGGCATGGACCGGGAAAGCCTCAGGGCGCGGCCGCGCCAGTAGCTCATCGACCGCGCGGGTGATCGCCTCGCCCATGGCGGCATCGATCGCGCCGATCTCGATATTGGTGCGTGCCGCCGCTTTCTTGACCTGAAGCATGGCCTCAAGGAGCAGCGGATAATCGGAAAACCGCGCCGCGCCACCAAGCGGATAGAGTTCGACCGCCCGTTGCGTCTGGATGCCGAACAGGGCCGACGACGGTACGGTGTGTGCGCCGATGCTGTCGAATTCCTGACGGGTCGGGGGATGTTCTGGGGTCATGCACGCTGTTCTCCTCTCCAGCGGGGCGCATAGATCGGGTATTTGACCACCTGTGACAAACGACTATCGCGCAGAGGTCATTCCTAAAACTCATGCGCTGCGCGAGGCCGGATGACAGACCCACACCTGAGAAAGCGACCACGCCGCCCGGCAGGTGGTTGCCGCCGTGGCATCCCGCTTTGTGCAGGAAGACCGCCGCTATCGTTTTGTCGCTATCCATTTGACTATGCTGCCGGCGATCTTCGCGTATGATGCCGGACGTTTCCCGCACCGCCGCACCCGAGCCGGCGAGTGCGCAACATCGTTCGAGAGGATCATGCGAAAGCTTCCCGGTTTGTCGGCAATGAGGGTGTTCGAAGTGGTCGGGCAGACCCGCAGTTTCACGCGGGCGGCCGAACGGCTGAACCTGACGCAGAGCGCCGTCAGCAAGCAGATCAAGAATCTCGAGGACGACATCCGCGAACCGCTGATCATCCGTCATCACCACCGCCTCGAACTGACCCCGGCAGGCACGGCCCTGCTCGAAACCATCCGGCAGGCGTTTCACGACATCGAGATGTCGCTGCGCGGCATCGCCGAAAAGCAAAACCGGAACCGGCTCCGGATCAATGTGCCGCCGACATTCGCCAAGCGCTGGCTGGTGCCGCGGCTGGCGGGCCTCAAGAGCAGCCTGCCGGAAATCGACATCAGCATCGGTACGGAGCTTTCCGACAGCATGGCGGAACGGGGTCTGCTTGACTGCGCCGTCCGTTTCGGCGACGGCGAATGGCCGACACTCGATGCCAGCCTGCTGATGAGCGAGAAACATATCGTCGTCGCCGCGCCGTCTCTTCTCGAAGGCAAGGTGCTCGCCACGCCCGGCGACCTCGCGCAGTTCACGTTCCTGCATGTGCTGGCCTCGCCCGACCAGCGTTACCTCACCTGGCGGCACTGGCTGGATGCAGCCGGCTTCCCGGATCTGGACACGAGCCGCGGACTGGAATTCGACGTTCTCGACCTCGCCATCGAGGCGGCGCGCTGTGGCCTCGGCGTCACCATCGCCGACCGCTCCATGGTGCGGAACGACCTTCGCAGCGGAACGCTGCGGCAGCTTTTCGACATTCAGGTCGAGGGCCATGAATCCTACTGGTTCGTCACCCGGCCGCAGGCTGCTCTCGCACCCAACGTCCAGGCGTTCCGCGCGTGGCTGTTCTGCGAAGCCGAGGCGGAAAGCCGATGAGCTCGGCCCGACCATTCCTCTGAGGAATGCTGCACCCGAAAATTACTCGTTTGTGCATTTCCACCCGCGAGCCCATCTGAAAGGGCACAGCGAACGCGGCTAGGGAGAGAGGTCGCGCCGTGATTTCTCGAGGTTCTCTCCTTCGGCCGCCCCGTCTCTTTGGCGACTGGCGGCCCGCCGAGGTGGGACATGAGCGACTATCGCAACTTTTACGCCGGCCGCTTCGTCGAAGCGTCTTCCTCCAATCGGATCGATGTCAGGAACCCGGCGACCGGACAGGTCTTCACCTCCGTACCCGCGGCCACTGAGGCCGATGCCGTCGCCGCCGTCGAAGCCGCCAGGTCGGCGCAGCAGGCCTGGCGCATGCTACCGGCCATCGAGCGCGGCAATGCCTTGCGGCGCCTGGCCGACGCGCTCGTCAAGCGCGCCGACCGCATCGGCGCGGCGCTCGCCGCCGAATCCGGCAAGAGCTTCGCCGACGCAACCAGCGAGGTCGTCTACGGCGTCGAGTTGATGCGTTACCATGCCGAATGGGCGCGGCGCATCGAGGGTGAGGTCATCGAAAGCGACAACGCCGACGAAACACTCATTCTGCGCCGCGAGCCGATCGGCGTGGTCGCCTGCCTCATCCCCTTCAACTACCCGATCTACACGCTCGTGCGGAAGATCGCGCCGGCGCTGATTGCCGGCAATGCCGTCGTCGTGCGGCCGAGCAACAACACGCCCGCCTCAGCGCTCGTCTTCGCCGAAGCCGTGCTGGATGCGCAATTGCCGGCCGGCCTCTTCAACATCCTGACCATGGACCACGGCGTCGCCCGCACGCTCGCTACCCATCCGGCGGTCGGCATGATCACCCTGACCGGCAGCGTCGGCGCCGGCCAGACCGTGCTCGAATACTGCAAGGCCAACATCGCAAAGCCCTCGCTCGAACTTGGCGGCAAGACGCCCGTCATCGTCGAGCCCGATGCCGACATCGACGCCGTGGCGGCGATGATCGTTTCGGCAAAGACCACCCATTGCGGCCAGGTCTGCACGAGCGCCGAACGTCTTTATGTGCACGAGAGCGTGCATGACCGCCTGCTCGCCACGCTCAAGGCGGCTTTCATGGCCCGCGCGTTCGGCGACCGGTCGCACGATGCTTCCCGGATGGGCCCGCTCGCCAACGAGGCATCAAGGCAGCGTATCCACGCCATGGTGGAGCGCGCCCGCGCCGAGGGCGCCGTCGTCGAGGCGGGCGGCTTCCTGCCGCAAGGCGAAGGCTATTTCTATCCACCGACCCTGCTGTCCGGCTGCCGCCAGGATATGGAGATCGTGCGCGAAGAGGTGTTCGGCCCCGTGCTTGCGGTACTGCGCTACTCGGATTTCGACGAGGCGCTGGCGCTCGCGAGCGATCACCAGTTCGGCTTGAGTTCGGTGCTCTTCACCGAGAACTACCGCAAGGCCATGCGTGCCGCCGCGACCATCGAAGCGGGCGAACTCTATATCAACCGCTTCCCGGCCGATCCCTACCAGGGCTTCCATTCCGGCTGGAAAAAGTCCGGCCTCGGCGGCGACGACGGCAAGCACGGCATGCTGGAATTCACCCAGACCCGGCTCGTCATCCTGAAACACTGATCCGACTACACATGACCGGCCGGACCTTCTGAAAACCGGCCGGGGGAGGAAAACCGTGAGCACAACCCTCGAATCCGCAGCCACGAAGGCGGCGGGCGCGCGCGGGCGCTATCTGCAACTGACCCTGATCGCGATTGCCGCCGGCGCGATCTACCCGATCCTCTATCTTCGCCAGCCCTACCAGACCACGATGCTGGAGGTGCTGCTTCTCGCCTTCCTCCTGTCCGCCGTCAGCCTCATGGGCATGGTGCTGCTGCCCGGCATCGGCTCGACACCGGTGCTGATCGGCCTCATTCTCTTCGTCGGCCTGCTCACCTATGCGATCCGCGGGCTTTACTGGGCGATCCTCGACGATTGCAACGTCCCGGCCCATGTCACCGGCCTTGCGATCGGCATCATTTCCCTCATCGGCTATGCGCCCGACACCTATCTGCCGCTGGTCAACGGCTATCTTTCCGACCGCTATCCGGGCCTTGCCGGATACCAGTTCTACTTCAGCTATATTGCCGTCATCTGCCTGCTCGGCGCGGTCGCGACCGCGATCCTGATGACCCGTCTCAAGCAAAAGGGGTAATCCATGAAGCTCGTCTCCCTCACGACCCATGTCGTCGCCGTGCCCCCGCCGCATATCGGCGGCATGTACTGGATCTTCGTGCGCCTCCAAACCGATTGCGGCATCGAAGGCGTCGGCGAAATCTATGCGACCTCGTTCCATCCGAGCGCGATGACAGCGCTGATCGACGACGTGTTCGAGCGCCACCTGCTCGGGCACGATCCGCACCGCATCGAGCGCTTCTGGCGCTCGGCCTATTCGAGCGGCTTCACCCAGCGGCCAGACCCGACCATGATGGGCATCGTCTCCGGCCTCGAAATCGCCTGCTGGGACATCATCGGCAAGGCGGCCGGCCGTCCGGTCTCGGATCTCATCGGCGGCACGGTGCACGAGAAGCTTCGCGCCTACACCTATCTCTATCCGATCAACGCGGCTGGCGAATACGACTATGGCGACCCCGATCTTGCCGCCGAATGGGCCGTGAAGATGGTCGACATGGGCTTCACGGCGGTCAAGTTCGATCCCGCCGGCCCCTACACCAACTATTCCGGCCATCAACTGTCGCTGGGCGTGATGGACCGCTGCGAGGAATTCTGCCGCAAGATCCGCGGGGCCGTCGGCAGCAGCGCCGATCTCCTGTTCGGCACGCACGGCCAGATGGTGCCGTCCTCGGCAATCCGCCTCGCCCGTCGCCTCGAAAAATACGATCCGCTGTGGTTCGAGGAACCGGTACCGCCAGGGCAGGAGGCCGCCATGGCCGAGGTCGCCCGCGCGACGTCCATCCCGGTTTCGACCGGCGAGCGGCTGACGACCAAATACGAGTTCCAGCGCGTGCTCGAGTGCAAGGCCGCCTCCATCCTGCAGATGAACGTCGCGCGCGTCGGCGGTCTGCTCGAAGCCAAGAAGATCGCCGGCATGGCCGAGGCTTACTACGCGCAGATCGCCCCGCATCTGTATAACGGCCCGGTCGGCGCGGCGGCCAGCATCCAGCTTTCGGCGGCGACGCCCAATTTTCTCATCCATGAGGCAATCGTCGATTTCTCCGGCTTCCACGCCGAGGTGCTGAAGACCAAGCTCACCGTCGAGGACGGCTATATCATCCCCTCGCGCGAACCGGGGCTCGGCATCGAGCTGAACCTGGAGGTCGTTAAGCGCCACACGCCTTATACCGGCGAGCGGCTGCACCTGCAGATGGACAGCCAGCCCGCCGACGTAAAGGCGTTCGCGCCCGCGCGCGGCTGAGGGAGAGGCCATGACCTACGACTATATCATCGTTGGCGCGGGCTCGGCCGGCTGCATCCTCGCCAGCCGCCTCAGCCAGAGCGGCAGGCACAACGTCCTCCTGGTCGAGGCCGGCGGCAACGACAACTCCTTCTGGTTCAAGATCCCGGTCGGTTACTCGCGCAGCTACTACGATCCGCGCGTTAACTGGATGTACTACAGTGAGCCCGAAGCGCAGCTCCACGACCGGAGCATCTATGTGCCGCGCGGCAAGGTGCAAGGCGGTTCCGGCTCGATCAACGCCATGATCTTCGTTCGCGGCGCGCGCGAGGATTTCGACGACTGGTCGCGCGCCGGCAATCCCGGCTGGGCCTATGACGACGTCCTGCCCTATTTCCGCAAGCTGGAGACCCATGCGGGCGGTGCATCCCCCTGGCATGGCGGCAAGGGGCCGATCCACGTCACCCCCATGCGCGGGATGACCCACCGCATTACCGACGCGTTCCTGGAAAGCTGCCGCGCACTCGGCCTGCCGATGAACGAGGATTTCAACGGTGCCTCGATCGAGGGGGCCGGCGTCTACGACGTCAACACCAACCGAGGCCAGCGCTCCCATTCCAGTGCGGAATATCTGCGCCCGGCGCTCGGCCGCCCCAATCTTGTCATCGAGCGCGACACCCAGGTCGGGCGGCTGACCTTCGCCGCGGACGGGCGCGTCACCGGCATCGAGGTGCGGCAAGGTGGAGAAAAACGCATCTTCAGCGCCCGGAAAGAGGTGATCCTGGCGGCCGGCGCGGTCGGCAGCCCGCAGATCATGCAGCTCTCCGGCCTCGGCAATGGGGCCGCGCTCAAGGCGGTTGGCCTTGATGTGCGACGGCACCTGCCCGCGGTCGGGCAGAACATGCAGGATCATCTTTGCGCGAGCTACTATTACCGCGCGACGATCCCGACCCTCAACGGCGAATTCGGCAGTCTCTTCGGCCAGGCCAAGCTCGGCCTCCAGTATCTCCTGACCGGCAAAGGCCCCTTCGCCATGAGCGTCAACCAGGCCGGCGGCTTCTTCCGCGGCACCGGGGACGAAGCGCAGCCGAACATCCAGCTCTATTTCAACCCGCTCTCCTACCGCATTCCCAAGGATCCCAAGGCCGGACTGAAGCCGGAACCCTATCCCGGCTACCTGATCTGCTTCAATTCCTGCCGACCCGCCAGCCGGGGAAGCGTCGCGATCACCTCCGCCGATCCGCGCACTGCGCCGGAGATCCGCCCGAACTATCTTTCGGCGAACAGGGATATCGAGGAAGTCGTGCAGGGAAGCCGGCTGGTGCGCAGGATCGCCTCCGCCTCGGCCCTCTCGACCGTCACCGCCGAGGAAGTCTCGCCTGGACCCTCGCTTGACAGCGACGAGGCGCTTATTGACTATTTCCGCGAGAATTCCGGTTCGATCTATCACCTGTGCGGCACCTGCGCGATGGGACCGGACGAACAGGCGTCGGTCGTCGACGCACAGCTCAAGGTGCACGGCATCGAAGGCCTGCGCATCGTCGACGCGTCCATCTTCCCGAAGATCACTGCCGGCAACATCAACGCACCCACCATGATGGTCGCCGAAAAGGGCGCCGATCTCATTCTGCGGGACGCAGCGTAGGTGATATTGAACCGCAGCGGGTTTGGCGGAGGCTCCAAGTCATGAGAAAGTGGAGCCGATATGAGCAAGACGAGGAGCAAGGTTTCGCCTGAAGTCCGAGACCGCGCCGTCCTGTTGATGGCGGCGGCTTCGTGCACCATGGACAGGGGCGTTCAATTTTCTCCGCTACGCCGGCACCTCGGGCTCCGCTGAGCAATGTCGTCCCCCGCTGACGGCCCGGCCATTCATGGCGGAGACACACTTTCACGGGCATTTCGCCGAATGGTCTGGGGTGGCTGTCCGAGCGTGCGAAGAAAAGCGCGACGCATGCGATCACGATCGGCAAAGCCGGTTTCCTCTGCGATCACATCCATGGAGTGGCGACCTTGCTCCATCATCATCCGTGCCGCCTCGACGCGAAGATGCTCCACGGCCTTGGCCGGTGACTGTCCCGTCTCGCCTCGGAAGGCTCTGCTGAACTGACGCGCACTCAGCCCTGCTGCATCCGCCAACTGTTCCACTGACAACAGGCTGCGCAGATTGGCCTTGGCGTATTCGATCGATCTCTGAATCCGGTCTGACTTGGGCTCCAGGTCGAGCAATGCGGAGAACTGCGATTGCCCGCCGGCACGCCGATGATAGACCACCAACTTGCGCGCGACGGAGCGGGCGACGTCCTGACCATGGTCCTTCTCGATCATCGCCAGGGCCAGGTCGATGCTCGCTGTCATTCCGGCAGACGTCCAAACGTTGCCGTCGACGATGAAGATGCGATCCTCCTCGACCCTTACGCCAGGGAAATGCTCCTGGAGTTGGCGCGCAAAGGCCCAATGCGTCGTCGCACGACGTCCATCCAGCAAACCCGATTCCGCCAGAACGAAGGCGCCGGTACAGGGCGCGGCAACGCGCCGCGAGGATTGCAGCGACCGACGCGCGAATTCGAGCAGTCCCGGCGTCATCGGCTCAATGGTCGAACCTGCGCCAAACATCACCGTGTCATAGGCGGTGTCGTCAAAGGCTTTGGTGATGACACCGAAACCAGCCGATGACTTGATCTCGCCACCGGTCTCCGAGAGCAGTTCGATACCGTAGACAGGTTCCTCGAACTCGAGGTTGGCCATCTCGAAGGCTGTTACCGCCGCGAAGCCCATGAGCTGGAATTTTGGAAATATGACGAAACCGATCTTGTGCATGGCGACATCCCGTCCCGAATTGCTGTATGTAGCACATTCGCGCCAAGACAAATACCCACAGCATATGGAATTCGATCACTCCGGTCACGGGCTGACACAGGGGACGGATGATGCCGACCCCCATCAACAGGACCCTGACCACCCAAACGAAATTCACTGACGATCCGGCCAATTCCGCATTCTCATGCAACGTGGACGTTACCCAGATCGAAGCCCTCCATGGGCTGCGATGATGCGCTTGAGAAGGTCGGGCCGGTTCCTACTCTTCGGGAAGCGGCGCGCCTCACGGGGAACACACGCCGCATCGTTGTTCCTGGTCCGCCGCCGCTTTATTCGCTTGGCCCGGCGCAATATCGGGCCGCGGGCACGCTCAGGGAAAGGTTCGGCATGAGTTTCTGGCGCGCTGCTTCATAGGCCGCCCAATCGCCTGCGTCCGGCAGCGAGGGAATAGTGACCAACTCGCCCAGATCGAGGCCGACCAGCGCGGCATTGACCATTTCCTTGGCGGGCATCACGATCTCGCTCGGCACATGCTCGAGGGGCGTACCGGCAATACCCCAGAAATCGGTCGCCGTCGCACCCGGGAGCACTGCCTGGATGCGGATGTTCTTGTCGGCTAGTTCTTTGTGGAGCGACAAGGTGAAGGCCAGGACGAAGGCCTTGGTCCCGCCGTACACGCCGTTCAGTACCTCTGGTGCGAGACCGACGATAGAGGCGATGTTGATGATCGTGCCGGTGCGACGCGCTACGAAGCCGGGAACCGCTGCATAGGTCAATCGCGTCAGCGCGTTGACGTTCAGCGTGATCATCTCTTCCATCTTATCGACATCGGACGCCAGCAATGGGGCAGTCGCGCCGATGCCCGCATTGTTGACCAATATGGTGATGCTGGCGTCGGTCTGCAGCAGTTTCTCCACGAGCCGGAGATCCGCCTTGTCTGCGAGGTCCGCCGCGACGACTTCGACAGCGCGGCCGGTCTCGTCGGTCAGGCGCTTGGCCAATTCGTCGAGGCGCGCCCGATTGCGCGCCACGAGGATGAGATCATAGCCCCTGTGCGCCAGGCGATCGGCATAGATCGCGCCAATGCCTGAGGATGCGCCGGTGATCAGCGCGGTACCTTTCGAATTGTGGGTCATTGCAAACTCCGTTCCCTTGCATCTGGAGCCCCATAGTAGGTCGAAAGGTCAATGTCTCAAATGTCATATATCCAGCGATTTCGGACACAGCCGGCGAGCGGTGGCGCTACAGCGCCGCGCGTCTATTTAGACGCGCAAAGGTCGCTGTAACATTTTGAGTTGCTGCATAATTTTGTCCTTAAATCGTTTCCGATTTAAGGAATTATGCGGTTGCGTCACACGCAAAGTCGCAATTCGCCGTGAACTCACGGTGAATTGGCATGGCGCCATGGCGTCTGGCCGCAATCGTCGTGATCGCGCCGCTGATCTCCGGCGTCGCACGTTGCCTGAAGGCAGACTTGCAAGTCAAATCCGCGGCTGCGAAGCCTGACATTGCCGGATCACCTGCACAGACAGGAGATCGTTCACGAGCCTGACAACAGGGTCCGCGTCAACGGATGTCCGGCGTCAACAAGGCCATCAATGACGCTAAAGTGGTGCCTATCCGGTTCGATGACCGCAGCCGTTGTCGCGCCCAGTCCCGTCCAGATATTGGCAAGCAGTGCATTCTGGCGCAGGAATTCCGCGCGCTCGCCGCCGCCAGCCCAGCAGGTGATGCGGGCATTTCGCATCGGCCGCAGCAGCGCCGGGCTCTCCGACAGCGCCTCGGCTTCATCGATCGCAAGTCTCTCGTTCATTGCGGTCGACATGATAGGGCGCAGGTCATGCACGCCCGAGATCGAGACGACGTTGCGGATGCGCGCCTGCACATCAGGCGAAAGCGGCGAGGTCGCCGTGATCATTCGGCTGACGAGATGGCCGCCTGCCGAATGGCCGGTCAGCATCAGCGGCCCGTCGACCAGCTTCGCCGCCTCGGTGATTGCTGTCGCGACTTCTTCGACAATGCCTGCGATGCGAATTTCGGGGCAAAGCGTGTAGGAAGGCATGGCGACGGCGTAGCCGCTATCGACCGCACCGGCAGCCAGATCGGACCAGAAGCTCTTGTCGAGCTGCAGCCAGAATCCGCCGTGTACGAAGACGACCAGACCCTTGGCCGAACCTTGAGGGAGAAAGAGGTCCATGCGGTTTCTCGGGCGCTCGCCATAGGCAAGGTCGAGTTTCGCGCGCCCGGCTGCCGAGAGGGCGTTGCGGAATGCTTCGGCGGGCTTGACCCACGCCTCCGGCCAGCGGTCGCCGCGCGCGATGTTCGAGCCGTTGGCATAAGCGTCGTTCCAGTCGGAAACGCGGTGTTCCAGCATCGATGCAATTCTCCCTCTGATGTCTCCTCAGGCATAGCAATCGCCCGCCCCACCGGGAAACGCAATGCGTCGTCCGAAAAAAAACTTTAGGCTTGAAATAATTTTTGACCGGTGCGATGCTGCCCCATGTTCAGCCGAGAAGTGGAGGTCTCGCTGTGCCAATCACAATCATTGGCGTCGCCCTCGCGACGACGCACGCTGTCGGTAACGGTGCGGCAGGAATACCCGTGCCCGACTTGACCGGCAGGGATCCGCACGACCGCAAGACTTTCAGCCGGCTTTGAAAATGCCTGAGCAACAGGCAGGAACTGAACAAGGGAACAGCCGCCACATGCTTGGACCGACTTCGCACGTCGATACGTTCACCCGTGACCATCTGCCACCACCGGAAGAATGGCCGGACTTCCTTCTCGAAGGCTTCGACTATCCGGACCATCTCAACGCCGCCGTCGAACTGACGGACGCCATGGTCGCCAAGGGTTTTGGCGACCATACCGCCCTGATCGGCAACGGTCGCCGCCGAACCTACAAGGAACTGTCCGACTGGACGAACCGGCTGGCCCATGCGCTTGTCGAGAATTACGGCGTCAGGCCCGGCAACCGCGTGCTCATCCGCTCCGCCAACAACCCCGCCATGGTCGCCTGTTGGCTGGCGGCCACCAAGGCCGGAGCCGTCGTCGTCAACACCATGCCGATGCTCAGAGCCGGAGAGATGACCAAGATCATCGACAAGGCCGAGATCAGCCTGGCGCTCTGCGACACGCGTCTGATGGACGAGATGACCGCCTGCGCAAAGGGCAGCCGTTACCTGAAACAGGTCGTCAGTTTCGACGGGACAGCGAACCACGACGCCGAGCTCGACCGGATCGCACTCGACAAGTCGGTCGTCTTCGAGGCGGTGCGAACGGGACGGGACGACGTGGCGCTTCTCGGCTTCACCTCGGGCACGACCGGGATCCCGAAGGCGACCATGCACTTCCATCGCGATCTGATGATGATCGCAGACGGCTATGCCAGAGAAGTCCTGGGGGTCACACCCGACGATATCTTCGTCGGCTCGCCGCCGCTTGCCTTTACCTTTGGTCTCGGCGGCCTTGCGATCTTCCCCTTGCGCTTCGGGGCGGCGGCAACGCTCCTCGAGCATGCGACGCCTGCAAACATGGTGGAGATCATCGAGACATACAGAGCAACGATCTCGTTCACCGCTCCGACTGCCTATCGGGCAATGATGAAGGCGATGGACAACGGTGCGGACCTTTCATCCCTGCGGGTGGCGATCTCGGCGGGCGAAACGCTGCCGGGTCCGGTCTTCGAGGAGTGGACGCACAAAACCGGGAAGCCGATCCTCGACGGGATCGGCGCGACCGAAATGCTGCACATCTTCATTTCCAACCGCTTCGAGGACCGCAAGGCCGCCTCGACCGGAAAGCCCGTCAGTGGCTACGAGGCGAGGATCGTCGACGACGAGATGCGCGAAGTTCCCCGCGGCACGATCGGCAGGCTTGCGGTGCGCGGTCCGACCGGCTGCCGCTACATGGCCGATGCCCGCCAGCGCGACTATGTCCGCAACGGCTGGAACCTGACTGGCGATGCCTTCTACCAGGACGAGGACGGCTTTTTCCACTTCGCTGCCCGATCGGACGACATGATCATTACCGCCGGCTACAATATTGCCGGCCCCGAGGTCGAGGCGGCCTTGATCTCGCACCCTGAGGTCGCGGAGTGCGCCGTGGTCGGCGCACCCGACGCCGAGCGCGGCCAGATTGTCGAGGCCTATGTCGTGCTGACATCAGGCGTGTCGGCAGACGACGCGACGGTCAAGCGCTTGCAGGACCACGTGAAGGCGACGATCGCGCCCTACAAATATCCGCGTTCGGTAAAGTTCCTGGACTGCTTGCCGAAGACGGCAACAGGCAAGATCCAGCGGTTCCGATTGCGGTCGGAGAACTGAAGATGAGCAGCTCATACGATCCTTCGAAGGAAGGCGCCCAGATGTCGTTCAAGGGACGCATGTCCTACAGCGACTATCTCATGCTGGAGAAGGTGCTCGACGCACAAGAGCCGCTCTCGAATGCCCATGACGAGATGCTGTTCATCATTCAGCATCAGACCTCTGAGCTTTGGATGAAGCTCGCTCTGCACGAGATCTACGCCGCGGTGCGATCGATCCGCGAGGATCGGCTCGAACCGGCCTTCAAGATGCTGACGCGGGTCGCGCGCATTTTCGAGCAGTTGAACAGCGCCTGGGACGTTCTCCGCACGATGACGCCGAGCGAATACACGCAGTTCCGCGAGTCGCTTGGTCAATCCTCCGGCTTCCAGTCGTGGCAGTACCGGGCGATCGAATTCCTCGCCGGCAATCGCAACGTCGCCATGCTCGGACCGCACGCGCATCGCCCCGACATCATGGAAAAGCTGGAGGCTATCCTGGCCGCGCCATCGCTCTACGACGAAGCGATCCGGCTTCTTGCGCGCAACGGGTTCGATGTCGGTGAGGAAGCCGACAAGGCCGATTGGCGCGAAACGCGCAAGGAAAGCGACAAGGTCTTCACCGCCTGGCAGACCGTCTATCGTGATCCGGAGCGCTATTGGATGCTCTATGAGCTTGCCGAGAAATTGGTCGACTTCGAGGATTACTTCCGCCGATGGCGTTTCAACCACGTCACGACCGTCGAACGCATCATCGGCATGAAGCGCGGAACCGGAGGAACATCCGGCGCGTCCTATCTCAAGAAGATGCTTGAAGTGGAACTCTTCCCCGAGCTCTGGCATGTGCGTACAGGTCTCTGATAGAACGCAATTTAAAAGGGAACCCATAAGAGGAGAACAGCATGAACCGCATTCTGGCAGCGAGCCTTCTTGGCCTCTCGCTTGCAACGTCGAGCCTTGCCCACGCCGAGCCGGTGAAGATCGGTGTCATCACCACGCTTTCGGGCGGCGGCGCCGGTCTTGGCATCGACATGCGCGACGCATTCACGCTTGCGATCAAGCAATCGGGCAACAAGGACGTGGAACTGGTGATCGAGGACGATGCCCAGAAGCCGGAACTTGCGGTGCAGATCGCCGAGAAGATGATCCAGGGCGACAAGGTCGACCTCATGACCGGGATCATCTGGTCGAACCTCGCGATGGCCGTCGTGCCGAACACGGTCGCGCAGGATGTGATCTATCTCTCGCCCAATGCCGGTCCCTCGGCGCTTGCCGGTGCGAACTGCAACCCGAACTATTTCAACGTCGCCTATCAGAACGACAATTTCCATGAGGCGATGGGGCAGTACGCCAACAAGGACTACAAGAACGCCTTCATCCTGGCGCCCAACTATCCGGCCGGGAAGGATGCGTTGACCGGCTTCAAGCGGTATTACAAGGGCGACCTTGCCGGCGAGATCTACACGCAGGTCGGCCAGACGGACTATGCTGCCGAGATCGCCCAGATCCGCGCTTCGGGCGCCGACTCGGTCTATTTCTTCCTTCCCGGCGGCATGGGCATCGCCTTCATGAAGCAATATGCCCAATCGGGCGTCGGCATCCCGGTCATGGGTCCCGGTTTCTCCTTCAGCCAGGACGTTCTGCCGGCGATCGGCGACGCAGCGCTCGGCGTCAAGAACTCGGCGACCTGGTCCAAGGACCTCGACAACGAGGCCAACAAGAAGTTCGTCGAGGCCTTCAAGGCCGAGTACAAGCGTCTTCCGTCGATCTACGCGGCGCAAAGCTGGGATACGGCAAACCTGATCCTCGCCGCGCTTTCGAAGGCGAGCGTCAAGGACAAGGACGCCTTCCGTACGGCTCTCAAGGCGGCGGATTTCAAGTCCGTCCGCGGTGAGTTCGCCTTCAACAACAACAACCACCCGATCCAGAACATCTATGTCCGCGAGGTGGTGAAGGAAGACGACGGCGCCCTGACCAACCGGATCATCGCGACCGCCTTCGAAGATCACAAGGACGCCTACGCCGAGAAGTGCGGGATGTAACGTTTCGCACACGTTGTCACCGGGTGTTCGGCTGCAACGCCGGCATCCGGTCGATGATCCATGTCCTCCTGATATGAAGCTTGGACCGGTCCCTTGTTCACCGCACTCCTGATCGAACAACTGCTCAACGGGCTTCAACTCGGTGTGATGCTGTTTTTGATGGCCGCCGGCCTGACCCTGATTTTCGGCGTCATGGGCCTGATCAACCTTGCCCATGGCTCGCTCTATATGATCGGCGCCTTCGCCTGCGCCACGGTCGCAGCCGCGACCGGCTCCTTCTGGATCGGCCTGATTGCCAGTCTCGCGGCCGCCGCCGGTGTCGGGGCGATCATAGAGGTCGCCGTCATCCGCAGGCTCTACGACCGTGATCATCTCGATCAGGTGCTCGCCACCTTTGCACTGATCCTGATCCTGTCCGAAGGCGCGCGCTGGCTCTTCGGTTCGTTCCCGCTCTATCTCGACATTCCGCCCTTGCTTCAGGGAGCGGTTCCCCTGCCCGGCGGCGGCCAGTATCAGCTCTATCGCCTGGCGATCATCGGCGTCGGCATCGCCGTGGCCGTCGGCCTCTATCTGCTGATCTCCGGGACCCGGCTCGGCATGCGCATTCGCGCTGGCGAATCCGACCGCGAGATGATCGGTGCGCTCGGTGTCGACATCGGCACCCTCTATACGGTCGTCTTTGCACTCGGCGCAGCACTTGCAGGCCTTGCAGGCGCACTGGTCGGCGCGCTCCAGTCGGTGCAGGTCGGAATGGGCGAACCGGTCCTCATCCTCGCTTTCGTCGTCATCGTCATCGGCGGCATCGGCTCGATCAAGGGCGCCCTCGTCGGGGCCGTGATCGTCGGCGTGGTCGACACGATGGGCCGCTTCCTGCTTCCCTCGATGCTCGCGCTCGCCATGCCCGCGTCGCAGGCGACCACGATCGGCGCGGCGCTGGCCTCGATGCTGATCTATGTCGTCATGGCGCTCATCCTCGCCTTCAGGCCGAGCGGCCTGTTTTCGGCACAGTCGTGAGGTCCCGATGAGCCGCGAAACCACAATCAATCTGCTGTTTGCCCTGCTGCTCCTCGGTGCACCGCTTCTGGCCGCCGGCATGGGCGAACCCTTCTACGTGACGCTCGCGACCCGCGTCGTCGTCCTAGCGCTTGCCGCCGTCGGCCTCAACCTCGCGCTCGGGCTCGGCGGACTGCTTTCCTTCGGACACGCGGCCTTCTTCGGCCTCGGCGGCTATGTCGCCGGCATCCTCGCAACCCACGCCTTCAATGCCGAACCGCTCATCGCCGGCATTCCGGCAACGACGTCGATGCCGCTCATCTGGATCACGGCGGTAGTCGTCGCAGGCCTCGTCGCCCTGCCGATCGGTGCCATCAGCCTGCGCACATCAGGCGTCTATTTCATCATGATCACGCTCGCCTTCGCGCAGATGATCTACTATTTCGCGATTTCCTGGCCGGCCTACGGCGGCGAGGACGGCCTGTCCCTGTCGGTGCGCAACGCCTTTCCCGGCGTCAACACCGCCAAGCCCTTGCCCTATTTCCTGATCTGCTATGCCGCGCTCATGGCCGCACTTCTGTTGTTCCGCGTGGTCGAGGGGTCGCGCTTCGGCAGCGCCCTGCAGGCGGCGAGACAGAACGGCACGCGCCTAGCGGCAGTCGGCATCGAACCCTTCAACATCCGGCTCGTCGCCTTTGCCGTCTCCGCCATGATCACCGGGCTCGCCGGCGCGCTCTATGCCGACCTCAATCGCTTCGTCGGCCCCTCGATGATGTCCTGGCACATGTCGGGCGAACTGATCGTCCTGATCATCCTCGGCGGCAAGGGGCGGTTGTTCGGCCCTGTCGCCGGCGCGATGATCTTCGTCCTCTTCGAGTATGTGCTCGGCGGCATCACCGAGCGCTGGCAATTCTTCCTAGGCCTCATCCTGCTCGGCATCGTGCTCTTTGCGCGCGGCGGGTTGCTGGGTCTGCTCTCGGGAAAGCCGCGTCATGTCTGAGCCAGTTCTTGAAATCCGCGATCTCAGAAAATCATTCGGCGCGCTCAAGGCGACCGACGGGGTCAGCCTTGAGCTTCACCCGGGGCAGATCCACGCGCTGATCGGACCCAACGGTGCGGGGAAGAGCACGCTCATCCATCAGATCGCCGGTTCGCTCAGGGCCGACAGCGGCACGATCCGCTTTCTCGGCCAGGACATAGGCGGGCTCGACATGGCCGCTCGCGCCCGGCTCGGTCTCGCGCGCAGCTTTCAGATTTCCTCGCTTGCACAGGAGTTTTCCGCGCTGCGCAACGTCATGCTGGCGGTGCAGGCGCGGCAAGGCAGCAGCTTCCGCTTCTTACGCCAGGTGACGGACGACAAGGACCTGACCGAACCGGCCATGGCGATGCTGGAGCGCGTCGACCTCGCCGCACGCGCTCATGTGCCGGCGGCGGAACTCTCCCACGGCGAGCGTCGCCAGCTCGAAATCGCCATCGCGCTGGCGCTTTCGCCGAAGGCCTTTCTCTTCGACGAACCGATGGCCGGCATGGGGCCGGAGGGCTCGAAGCGGCTGACGTCATTCCTCGACGGCTTGCGCCACGAAGCGCCGATGCTGCTGGTGGAACACGACATGGACGCGGTCTTTGCGCTCGCGGACCGGATATCCGTGTTCGTCTATGGCCGCATCATCGCCACAGGCACGGTCGACGAAATCCGCGGCGACCCGGAAGTTCGCCGCGCCTATCTGGGAGAAGCCGCGTGACGCTCCTCGAACTGAAAGGCCTGGAGACATTCTACGGCGCTTCCCAGGCGCTCTTCGGCGTCAATCTCGATGTGCGAGAGGGAGAAGTGGTAGCCCTCATGGGCCGCAACGGCATGGGCAAGACGACAACAATCAACTCGATCCTCGGCCTCGTGCGCCCGCGCGCCGGCGCGATCAGCTTTGCGGGCAAGGCGATCTCAGGCATGCGGCCGCATCGCATCGCCAGGCTCGGTCTCGGCCTCGTGCCCGAGGGACGGCGCTGCTTTCCCAATCTCACCGTCATGGAGAACCTCGTTGCCACTGCCCGCGGCAGCGAATGGACATTCGAGAAGGTGGTCGCGCTCTTTCCCCGCCTCGGCGAGCGGCGCGATCAATATGCCAACACGCTGTCGGGCGGCGAGCAGCAGATGCTTGCCATCGGCCGGGCGCTGATGACCAACCCCAGCCTGCTCATTCTCGACGAAGCAACCGAGGGGCTGGCGCCGGTGATCCGGCAGGACATCTGGTCGGCGATCCGGACGCTCAAGGCAGCCGGCCAGTCGATCCTCGTCGTCGACAAGACGCTTTCGGAATTGCTGCCCGTGGCCGATCGCTGCTTCGTCCTGGAGAAGGGCGCGACGGTGTTCGAGGGGGCACCGACAGCGCTGACGTCGGCGGTCCAGGACCGCTATCTCGGCGTCTGAGCTTTTGCTCAGGCGGCCGGAATGCCACCGCCCAGTACGACGGAATAGGCCGCGGCGTCGATATTGCCGCCGGAGATCACGCAGACGATATTTCCCGTCAGATCCGGTCGCGAGATCGCGGCGGCAAGGGAGGTGGCCCCTGCCCCCTCGGCGACGATCTTGGCCTTCCGAAACAGTAGCCGCATCGCATCGGTCACCTGGGCGGGGCTGACGGCAATCGCACCGTCGATCAGGTCCCGTGCGACCGGCCAAAGCTGCGGGACCAAGGACGGCGCGCCGATGCTCTTGATGAACGACGGGCGGGTTTCCACCGTCACGATCCGCCCCGCTTCAAGTGCAGCACAGACCGGAGCGGCGCTCTCATCTTCGACCGCAAAGAAGCGCGTCGACCGGGAGCCGGCCTTGACGGCGCTTGCGACCCCTGTGGTCATGCTGCCGCCGCCATAGGGGGTCAGCACCACATCGACGTCGGGCAGATCCTCGACAATTTCCATGCCAATGGAGCCGTTGCCGGCGAGCACCGCCTGATCGGTCACCGGGTTGATGAGTAATTCCAGCGCATTCGGCAGGTCCGCGCCGGTAATGTAATCCCACCAGGCCTCTGCACTCACGAAGCGCACCTCGCCACCAAGCTCGCGCACGCCGTCGATCTTGGTCTGCGGCGCTCCGCGATACATGTAGGCAACCATGGGCACGCCGATGAGGCGCGCGGCCCAGGCCATGCCATAGGCCATGTTGCCGGAACTGGTGACTGCCACGCCGTCACGCAGGTCAGCAACATCGCGCGACAACACGGCGTTCAGCGCAGGGCGAAGCTTGAAGGCGCCGATCGGAGAAAGGGTCTCCAATTTCAGATAGATTTGCCGGTCGGCAAGCCCGAGGTCGAGCCTGACCAGCGGCGTGCGCGCGAAATAGGGGGCGATGCGCGTGCGAGCCTGGGCGATCTCGTCCAAAGTCGGGCGGTGGAGTGCAGTCGTCATAGCCAAGATCTCCCGTTTGCGGCCTTCACGCGTTCAGACACGCGGACTGGAACCTATGAACTGCGGAGAAACTGCGGGCGACGAACCACCCGCAGCCTGCGAAAACATACGGCGAGATCAGGTTACGGCGGACCGAACGGCAAAGCGTGCATCCCGCCACGCGTCAGTCCGCAGGATCTCTTCGAGGATTTCGACCGCCTGCCAGACGTCGGCGTAGCTGACATAGAGCGGCGTGAAGCCGAACCGCATCGTCGACGGCGCACGGAAATCGCCGATGACGCCGCGGGCAATGAGCGCCTGCATGATCTCGTAGCTGTTCGGATGGCTGAACGAGACCTGGCTTCCGCGCTTCGTGCCGTCGCGCGGGCTCTCGAGTTCGAGGCCGTAGGCGCCGCATTTCGCCTCGACGAGCGCGATGAAGAGGTCCGTGAGCCGGATGCTCTTCTCGCGCAGTTGGACTATGTCGACCTCGTCCCAGACGTCGAGCGCGCCTTTCAACGCGCGAAGCGACAGGATCGGCTGCGTTCCGCAAAGGAAGCGGCGAATGCCCTCCCCGGCGGCATAGTGCTTTTCGAAGGCGAAGGGGCGTGCATGGCCCCACCAGCCGCTGAGTGGCTGGCGAATATCGCCGTGGTGATGCCTCGCCGCATAGATGAAGGCGGGCGCCCCGGGCCCGCCGTTCAGGTACTTATAGGTACAGCCGACGGCGAAGTCGACGTTCGCGCTGTCGAGATCGACCGGGAGCGCACCGGCCGTATGGCAGAGATCCCAGATGATCAGCGCGCCGTGCTCGTGCGCCTTGCGCGTCAGCGCCGCCATGTCGCGCAGTTCGCCGGACTTGTAGTTGACATGGTTCACCAGCACCACGGCAACATCGCCGTTGATCATATCCTCGATATCGGGCGCATCGACCCCTTCGAGACGTAGCGAGGCGCCGGGTCGCGTCGAAACCACGCCCTCGGCCATGTAGATGTCGGTCGGGAAGCTGCTGCCTTCACTGACGATGACCAACCGCTCCGGCCTCAGCGCCATGGCGGCGTGGAGAGCCTTGTAGATATTGACCGACGTGGTATCGCAGACGACGGTCTGGCCAGCGGCCGCCCCGATCAGCCGTCCGACGCGGTCACCCAGGGCAAGCGGCATGTCGAACCACCCGGCCGTGTTCCAGCTGCGGATGAGATCCTGGCCCCATTCCTCCGTCGCCGCCTTGCGCAGTTCGTCGAAGGCAGCGGCCGACGCGACGCCGAGGGAGTTGCCGTCGAGATAGATGAGGTTCGACGGCAGGGTGAAGCGCTCGCGCATCGGACGCAGCGCATCGGCGGCATCCATGGCTTCGATCGCGGCGAAATCGGGAACAGCACTCATGAAGACGGTCCTTGGTTATTCGCGAACGGTTTCGCGGGCCGGCGCCGGCCCGCGGCTTCGCTTGAGGCTCGGCAGAGCCAGCATGGCCAGAACGAACAGGCCGGTCGCAAGTTTCAGATCCGGCGGCGGCATGCCGGCCGCCAGGCAGAAGGAAACGAGTTGATAGTAGACGATCGCACCGACGAACGGCGCAGCGAGCTGGCGCAACACGCTCTGCTTGCCGACGATCGCCTCGCCGATCATCAGCGCCGCCAGCCCGTTGATCAGGATGCCGAGGCCCATGTTGACGTCGGCGAACCCTTGCGACTGCACCATCAGCGCGCCGCTTCCTGCCGAAAAGGCACCGGCGAGCCCGACGCCGCCGATCGTCGCCAGCCAGACGTTGATGCCCTGCGCCTCGGCCATATCAGGATTGGCCCCGACGGCGCGAACCGCGGTGCCCTTCTCGGTCCTGAAGAAATGATAGAGCAGGAAGAAGACGACGAGAGCGATCAGGCCGGCGACGACGATCTTGCTTGCCGGAAAGCCCGGCTGCAGACCCGGCGCCCAGTCGAAGACCGTCGGTGCGCCAAAGACCGAGAGGTTCGACCGGCCCATGATGCGCAGATTGATCGAATAGAGCATCGTCATCATCAGGATGCCGGCGAGCAGGGTATGGATGCGGAAGCGCAGATGGATGAACGCCGTGCAGCAGCCGGCAACAAAACCGGCCAGCAGGGCAATGGCAATCGCGGTGAGCGGCGACATGCCGGCTGCCATCAGCACGCCACAGACGCAGCCGCCGAGCGGGAACGCGCCTTCGCTGGTCAGATCCGGGAAGCTCAGCATGCGAAACGGGATCATGATCCCGAGCACGACGAAGGCGAGGATCAGGCTCTGGGCCAGGGTAACGGGGATGAGCGAGATGAAGCTCGCGATGGTGTTTTGAAGAATATCCATGATCGTCAGCTCGCCAGGAACATGCGGTCGGTTTTGACGGAGAAATGGCCAATCAAGTCGGGCACCGTCGTCTGCGCCTTGTCCTTGCCGTCGATTTCCAGGCGCACGCGCCCGGCGTCGAGCATGATGACCTTGTGGCCGTAATCCACGGCATGCTGCATGTTGTGCGTCACCATCAGCGTCGTCAGCTTCAAGGCTTCGACCGCACGGATCGTCGCCTGCATGACGATGTCGGCGGTGCGCGGATCAAGGGCGGCAGTATGCTCGTCGAGCAGCAGCAGTTCGGGCGAGCCGCCGACCGCCATGATCAACGACAGCGATTGCCGTTGCCCCCCGGACAACAGCTCCACCCGCGTGTCGAGACGGTTCTCAAGGCCGAGCCCCAGCAGCGACAGGCGCTCCTTGTAGGAACCGAGCCGCGTCGCGTTCAGTCCGCGCCGCAGGGTGCGCTTGTTGCTGCGCAGCTCGGCGAGCAACATGTTTTCCGCCACCGTCATGCTGGCGGCAGTACCGCGCATCGGGTCCTGGAACACACGCGCAAGCCGCATGGCGCGTTTGTGGACGGGCGTTGCCGTCACGTCGTCGCCATTGATGATGATCTGGCCCGTGTCGAGCACGAGCGCGCCTGAGATGGCATTGAGCATACTGCTCTTGCCGGCACCGTTCGAGCCGATGACGACACCGAATTCGCCCGTTCCAAGGCGCAGGTCGAGACCGTCGAGTGCGGTCTTTTCGTCTGCCTGCCCCTTGTAGAATACCTTGCGGGCCGATCTGATTTCCAGCATTGGCTCCCCCTTCAATTGATGAAGTGACGACGCTCCCCACGCCGTCACTGTTCAGATCATTTGGAGGTCAGTCGACCAGGCAGCCGCAATCGGCGAGCGATGCCGGCACCTCGATCCCGAAGGCAGCCGTCGACTTCTTCGAGATCAGCGGCGCGTGATCCTGATAGCTCGGGCGCGACGGGGCGATCGTCTTTGGATCCTTGCCCTTCAGAATTTCAGCCGCGATCCTGCCGGCATTGACGCCGACCTGCTCGTAGTTGACGGCAAAGCTTGCCGGCACGACGCCATCGCGGACGGCACCGTCATCGGAATTGACGATCGGGATCTGCGCTTGGCGCGCAGCCGCCGAGACCGCCCCGATAGCCGGCTGGAGCAGGTTGGATGCAGGCGTATAGATCACGTCGGCCTTGCCGGCGAACGAAGCAATGCGCTGCTGGATGTCGTTGACGTTGTCGACGCCGACGGCCACGACCTCGAAGCCGGCCGCGGGTGCCGCCTCCTTGATCTTGTCGAGCAGCGCCGTGTCGTTCGCCTCGCCCGGGTTGTACGGCACACCAAAGCGCTTGGCCTCCGGCAGCAGCTTGCGGGTAAAGGCCATGACGGCCGCCACGTCCTGGAGATCCGTCGCCCCGGTCATGCCCTCATCGCCCGCCTCCCAGGACGGAACCAGCTTCGCTGCCACCGGATCGGTGACGGCGGAAAAGACGACTGGGATCCCGGAGCCGGCAAGCGCCTTTTTGGCAATCTGTGAGACGGGTGTGGTGATCGTGTAGATCAGCTTCGGCTGTTCGGCCTGGAGCTTGGCGATCATCTGCGGCACGAGCGAGGCGTCGAAGTTTGTATGGCTCTCGGAGTAGACCACATCGGCACCCTCGACGAAGCCGTTTTCAGAGAGCGCCTTCTTGAAGCCGGCGATCGACGCACTCAGTTGCGGATGCTCGCCGAAATTGGCGATGCCGATACGGATCGGATCCGCGGCCGCCGTTCCCGCTCCCCATGCCAGCGTGCCGGCGACGACCAATCCCGAAAGCCAAATCCTCTTGCTCATGCATCCCTCCCAGAATCTGACGAGCGTTACCGCCCTCCTCGGCGGCGTGCGTGGATGATGGCGAGAGCCAGGCTTCTTGTCAAATAATTATATATATTTTGATCAATGATACCGAACTATATATATTTGTGTCGATCCGATGCCGGCGTTAAGGGAACTTGATGCAAGACCACGAACAGTCGACCAAAACCGAATCGGCCTACCGGCTGCTGCGACGCGACATCCTGGCGACGCGGCTCAAGCCTGGCGCGCCGATGAAATTGAGCGCGCTGCGCGAAAGCTATGGAATCGGCTGGACGCCTCTGAGGGAGGCCTTGTCGCGACTGGAGGCCGAGGGGCTCGTCACGGCGATCAGCAATCGCGGCTTCGCCGTCGCTCCAGTTTCACGCGGCGAACTGGACGACCTCACCCGGGCGCGCCTGATCGTCGAGATGCCGCTGCTCCTCGAGTCGATCGAGAATGGCCACAGTGAATGGGAGTCCGCCGTCGTCACCGCGCACTATCGGCTGTCCCGCTGCAAGATTTCCGTCGAAAACTTCTCCGAAAGCGAGATCGACGAGTGGGACGAAAAGCACGCCGCCTTCCACGCGGCACTGATCGGTGCGTCAAGGTCGAACTGGCTTTCCCGCTTCCAGTCAACGATTTCCGACCAGCTTCGTCGCCACCACCGTTTCCTGAGCCTGGCCCCGACTTTGAGGGCTGCTGCCGGGATGAGCGCGGGATACGAGGAAGCGGTCGCGGCCTTGCAAGACGCCATGGCGATCGAGCATCACACCGAGCTGATGGAGGCGGCACTCGACCGCGACATTGAACGCGCCAGGACGCTGATGGCCGAGCACATCGGCTTTACCGTCAATGTCTATGTTCAATCCGAGGACGGTGGTCGCTCCTTGCCTTCCGGGCGCCAGTCATTGTCGGGGCTTGCGTCCAAATGACGGCGCGCCGCAGCCTGTCCAAGAGCCGGAAACATCTCTAATAAAGGCAAGGCGGCAGGATACGCCTGCAGCTTTGTGAAAGCGGACGTTTGGTATGATGGGTGAAGACAAGTTCGACATCTCTCCGGAATGGGTGGATGGCGAGACCAAGGCGCTCGAGGCTCCGGGCGATCATCGCGCCGAGCTCAGGCTCTGGCTGCGCCTTTTGACCTGTTCGACCTTGGTCGAGAGTGAGGTCCGCCGGCGGCTCCGGGAGGAATTCGACTCGACCCTGCCGCGTTTCGACCTGATGGCCCAGCTCGAGCGCGCGCCTGATGGCATGGTGCTGGGCGAAGTCTCGAAGCGCATGATGGTCTCGCCGGGCAACATAACGGTTCTGGTGGAGCGGCTGACCGAGAGCGGCCACATCAGCCGCACGACGTTGCCTACGGATCGACGCGTGCAGATCATCGCGCTAACACCCTTCGGCCGCGCCGAATTCGAGAAGATGGCAGCAAGGCATGCCGACTGGATCTCCGACCTGTTCGCCGGCCTTGCAGCGAAGGACGGCGGCGTGCTGATGGACGAGCTTGCCAAGCTCAAGCGGTCCATCATTGCCGCGTTGGCCCGGAACACCTGAGGGCGCAGCGCCTTTCTCTACGCCTTCTCCCGAGATCCTCCGAAACAGTTCGCCGCTCGCGCACCGCGCTCCCGACGCAGGTATCGTGGTCACATCTGCCGAAAACAATTTTAAGCTTGAAATTTCTCCGGAACGAGTCCACCCTGCTCCTCGCAGTTCGGGATGACGGTCAAAGACATCTCGACGGCGACACACGCAGCCGGAGCTCGGGAGGAGAACGACATGCGGATCGTCTGTATCGGCGGTGGACCGGCCGGTCTCTATTTCGCGCTGCTGATGAAGCGCCAGCATCCGGAGCATCATGTTACCGTCGTCGAGCGGAATCGCGCCTTCGACACCTTCGGCTGGGGCGTGGTCTTCTCGGATGCGACGATGCAGTCGATGCGCCAGTGGGATCCGGAAACCGCAGAGGCGATCGAGGTCGCCTTCAACCACTGGGACGACATCGAGCTAGTGTTCAAGGGCCGCAAGATCAGGACGACGGGCCACGGCTTCGTCGGCATCGGTCGCAAGAAAATGCTCAACATCCTCCAGGATCGCTGCCTCGCGCTCGGTGTCGAACTCGTTTTCGAGCAGGACGTGGAAAGCGACCAACAGTTCGCCGATGCGGACCTCATCATTGCCTCTGATGGCGTCAACTCCAGGATCCGCAACAGATACGCCGACGTCTTTCGGCCCGACATGGTCGTTCGGCCAAACCGCTATGTCTGGCTCGGCACGGACAAGCGCTTCGACGCCTTCACCTTCGACTTCCAGCGCACAGAACATGGCTGGTTCCAGGCGCATGTCTACCGCTTCGACGAGAACACCTCGACCTTCATCGTCGAGACGACGGATGACGTCTTCCGGGCCCATGGTCTCGACCAAATGGACCAGCAGCAGTCGATCGAGTTCTGCGAAAAGCTCTTTGCCGAGACGCTCGGCGGCCACAAGCTGATGACCAATGCGCGCCATCTGCGTGGCTCCGCCTGGCTGAACTTCGGCCGGCTGATCTGCGAGAAGTGGAGCCACTTCAACGGCAGGAGCCATGTCGTGCTGATGGGGGACAGCGCCCATACCGCCCATTTCGCCATCGGCTCGGGCACCAAGCTTGCGATCGACGATGCCATCGAGCTCACCCGGCAGTTCGATATTCTGGGTCACGACAAGGCCAGGATCCCGGCCGTGCTCGCCGCCTACGAGGAAGTGCGCCGCGTCGATGTCGCCCGCATCCAGAACGCCGCGCGCAATGCCATGGAATGGTTCGAAGTCGTCGGCACGCGCTATGCCGACACGCTGGAGCCCGAGCAGTTCATGTATTCGATGCTGACCCGCTCGCAGCGCATCAGCCACGAAAATCTTCGCCTTCGCGACAGGGACTGGCTCGAAGGTTTCGAGCGCTGGTTCGCCGAACGGGCCGGTGTCGAGCCGGCGGCAAACGGCGCGGTCCCGCCGCCGATGTTCACGCCGTTCAAGCTCCGCGGCCTGACGCTCAGGAATCGCATCGTGGTTTCGCCGATGGCGATGTATTCGGCCACCGACGGTGTGCCAAACGATTTTCATCTGGTGCATCTCGGCGCACGCGCCATGGGAGGTGCTGCTCTCGTCTTTCCCGAAATGACCTGCGTTTCGGCCGACGCCCGCATCACGCCCGGATGCCTGGGGCTCTGGAACGACGACCAGGCGCAAGCCTTTAAGCGCATCGTCGACTTCGTGCACCAGCAGACGCCTGCCAAGATCGGTATCCAGCTCGGCCACGCCGGGCGCAAGGGTGCGACCAAGGTGGCCTGGGAGGGGATCGACCAGCCCTTGAGCGAGGGTGCCTGGCCGCTCATTTCCGCGTCGGCCCTGCCCTACCTCAAGCATTCGGACACGCCACGCGAAATGACCCGGGCCGATATGGACCGCGTCATCGCTGACTTCGTGCAGGCCACTGAGCGGGCCCGCGACCTCGGCTTCGACATTCTCGAACTGCACGTGGCGCACGGCTATCTGCTGTCGAGCTTCCTGTCGCCGCTCACCAACCGGCGCACGGACGAATATGGCGGCGACCATGCGGCCCGCGCCCGCTTCCCGCTCGAGGTGTTCCACGCGGTTCGCAAGGCATGGCCCGAGGACAGACCGATGTCGGTGCGCCTCTCGACGCATGACTGGCACGAGGGCGGCAACACGCCGGAAGATGCAGCAATCTTCGCCCGCCTCTTCAAGGAGGCCGGCACCGACATGATCGACTGCTCCTCCGGCCAGGTGGTGAAAGAAGAAAACCCGGTCTACGGCCGGCTGTTCCAGACGCCGTTTTCCGACAAGATCCGCAACGAGATCCAGGTCCCGACCATCGCGGTCGGGGCGATTTCCGAAGCCGACCACGCCAATTCCATCATCGCCGCCGGCCGTGCCGATCTCTGCGCAATCGCGCGCCCGCATCTGGCGGACCCGTCCTTCGTCATGCACGAGGCGGCGAGGATCGGCTATGACGGCCAGCCCTGGCCGAAGCAGTACCATTCCGCCCGCGCGCAATATGTGAACAACCTGGTGCGTGCGGCAACAGCGGTGGCCAAGCCATGACCAGAAGGCATGCCCTCGTTACAGGTGCGGGAAGCGGCATCGGCAAGGCGATCGCGCTGGCGCTCGCGGCAGACGGCCATATCGTCAGCCTCGCCGGACGGCGCGCGGCACCGCTGGAGGCCGTGCGAGACGAAATCCTCTCGTCGGGCGGACAGGCCTTCCTTTGCGAAGGATTCGACGTAACCGACCCGGTGGCAGTCGAACGCGGTGTCTCAAGCGCGATCGCACGGGCCGGAGAGATCGCTGTTCTCGTCAATTGCGCCGGGGAAGCGCCTTCGGCGCCGTTCGAGAAAACCGATCTCGCGCTCTGGCAGCGGGTGTTGACCATCAACCTGACGGGGGTCTTCCTCGTAACGCAGGCAGCACTTGCCTCGGTGCGCCGTGCCGGCAACGGCCGGATCGTCAATGTCGCGAGCACGGCAGGCCTGACTGGTTATGCTTACGTATCGGCCTATTGCGCATCGAAGCACGGCGTCATCGGCCTGACGCGGGCGCTGGCACTCGAGCTTGCGCGCACCGACGTCACGATCAATGCCGTTTGCCCGGGTTTCACCGACACGCCGCTCATTGACGGCGCGCTCGATACGATCAGCGAAAAGACCGGCCGCTCGCGCGAAGAAGCACGCGCCAGCCTCGCGCGCTCCAATCCGCAAGGGCGGCTGGTGACACCTGGCGAGGTGGCCCACACCGTCTCGTGGCTCGTGTCGGAAAAGGCGAGCGCGATGACCGGCCAGGCCATCGCGGTTGCCGGCGGCGAAGTTCTCGGAGGATAGAGATGACAAACCCGATGCAGGCCAAGAAGCGTGCCTTTAGGGATCACAAGGCGAAGCACTTCCTGTTCGAAACGGATGCCGACGGCCGGGTCGCGACGATCACGCTCAACCGTCCGGAAAAGAAGAACCCGCTGACCTTCGAGAGCTACGAGGAGCTATGCGACCTCTTCCGGTCGCTTGCCCGCGCCAGCGATGTGCGCGCCGTGGTGCTGACCGGCGCCGATGACAATTTTTCCTCCGGCGGCGACGTCTTCGAGATCATCGAGCCGCTCACACGCATGTCGATGCCCGATCTGCTCGATTTCACCCGCATGACCGGCGAGCTGGTGCGCCAGATCCGCGCCTGCCCCCAGCCCGTCATCGCCGCCATCGACGGCATTTGCGCCGGCGCGGGAGCAATCCTGGCGATGGCCTCTGATTTCCGCGTCGCAACACCGGAAGCAAAGACGGCGTTTCTTTTCAGCCGCGTCGGGCTCGCGGGGGCCGACATGGGCGCCTGCGGCATACTTCCCCGCATCATCGGCCAAGGCCGCGCCGGCGAGCTGCTCTTCACCGGCCGAGTGATGACCGCGGCCGAGGGCCATGCCTGGGGCTTCTACAACGCGTTGCACGAGCGCCCGTCGCTGCTTGCCGAGGCCCAGAAGTTCGCACGCACCATCGCCGATGGCCCGTGGTTTGCCCATGCGATGACGAAGAAGATGCTCGACCAGGAATGGGCGATGGGCATCGACCAGCTGATCGAATCGGAAGCCCAGGCCCAGGCGATCTGCATGGCGACCGGCGACTTCCGCCGCGCCTTCGAGGCCTTTGCCGCCAAGGCAAAGCCCGAGTTTAGGGGAAACTGAGCATGAGTTCCCATGCGAAGGCGCCGCATCGGCCGACCCGCGATCATCTCGACTGGCCGTTTTTTGAGGAAGGCCATCGCGCTCTTGCGGCGGAGCTGGACGCGTTCGTAGCCGGCGGCGGCCTGGGCGAGATCGATCACTCAAATGTCGATGCCGCCTGCCGACAGCTAGTGAGCGCTCTCGGCGCCGCAGGCGTGCTTCGCCATTGCGTGCCGAAGGCGTTCGACGGCGCAAGCGACGAGATCGACAGCCGGGCGCTCTGCCTCATCCGCGAAACGCTTGCCTATACCGATGGCCTTGCCGACTTTGCCTTCGCCATGCAGGGGCTCGGCACCGGCGCGATCAGCCTTTCCGGCTCCGATTCGCTGAAGCAGACGGTTCTGCCCAAAGTCGCCCGCGGCGAATGGATTTCAGCCTTTGCGCTTTCCGAGCCCGATGCCGGATCCGATGTCGCGGCGATGGCTTGTGCTGCCCGGCGCGACGGCGACCACTTCGTGCTCGATGGCGAAAAGACCTGGATCTCGAACGGTGGCATCGCCGACGCCTACACGGTCTTTGCCCGCACCGGCGAAGCGCCCGGCACCCGCGGCATTTCCGCTTTCGTGGTCTTCGCCGACACCCCCGGCTTCACGATTGCCGAGCGCATCGAGACGATTGCGCCACATCCGCTCGCCCGGCTTCGCTTCGACAATTGCCGTATCCCGGCGTCACAGCTTCTTGGAAGTCCGGGCGAAGGCTTCAAGATTGCCATGCGCACCCTCGACATCTTCCGCCCTTCCGTCGCCGCGGCCGCTATCGGCTTTGCCCGGAGAGCGCTCGACGAGGCTGTGTCGCATGCGAAAAGCCGCAAGATGTTCGGCGCGACGCTTGCCGATCTACCGACGGCACAAAGCACGCTCGGCGAAATGGCGACCGCAATCGACGCCGCCGCACTTCTGACGTGCCGCACCGCCTGGCAACGCGACGTGCAGAAGCGGCCGACGACCCGCGAAGCCGCAATGGCCAAGATGACGGCAACCGAGAATGCGCAATGGGTGATCGACCAGGCGCTGCAGCTCTTCGGCGGCCGTGGCGTGCGCGTCGGCGAGATCACGGAGCGGCTCTATCGCGAGATCCGGGCGCTGCGCATCTACGAGGGCGCGACCGAGGTTCAAAAGCTCATCATCGGCCGCGAGCTGATGAAGGGCGTAGCAGGATAACGGAGGGTGTCGAGCATGCATGGCTCAAAGGCGTCATTCGACTGGCAGGATCCATTCAACCTGGATGCACAGTTGAGAGAAGAAGAGCGCATGGTGCGCCACACCGCTGAGGGCTACGCCGAAGGCCGGCTTGCCCCCCGTGTGCAGGAGGCGTTCCGCCACGAAAAGACCGATCCGTCGATCTTTGCCGAGATGGGCGAACTCGGCCTGCTCGGCCCCATGGTCTCCGAAGACTATGGCGGGGCGGGACTGAACTATGTGTCCTACGGCCTGATCGCCCGCGAGATCGAACGCATCGACAGCGGCTACCGCTCGATGATGAGCGTCCAGTCTTCCCTGGTGATCGTGCCAATCTACACGTTCGGCAGCGAAGACCAGAAGCGCAAATACCTGCCTGGACTGACTGCCGGAACGAAGATCGGCTGCTTCGGCCTCACCGAACCAGACCACGGCTCCGATCCGGGATCGATGATCACCCGCGCCGTCAGGGTCGATGGCGGCTATCTGCTTTCCGGTTCCAAGACCTGGATCTCCAATGCACCGATCGCCGACGTCTTCGTCGTCTGGGGAAAGACCGCTGATGGCGTTATCCGCGGCTTCATCCTCGAAAAGGGATGGAAGGGCCTGAGCGCACCGGCAATCCATGGCAAGGTGGGCTTGAGGGCCTCGATCACCGGCCAGATCGTCATGGACGAGGTCTTCGTGCCGGAAGAAAACCTGCTGCCCGATGTGACCGGACTGAAGGGTCCCTTCACCTGCCTCAATTCCGCGCGCTTCGGCATCGCCTGGGGTGCGCTCGGCGCGGCCGAATCCTGTTACGAGACGGCACGCCAATACGTCATTGACCGCAAGCAGTTCGGCCGGCCGCTCGCCGCCAACCAACTGATCCAGAAGAAGCTCGCGGACATGGCGACGGAAATTGCCCTTGGCCTGCAGGGGTGCCTGCGCCTCGGACGGATGAAGGACGAAGGCAATCCGCCGGTCGAACTGACGTCGATCCTCAAGCGCAACTCCTGCGGCAAAGCGCTGGAAGTCGCCCGAACCGCGCGCGACATGCTCGGCGGCAACGGCATTTCGGACGAGTTTCCGGTGGCCCGCCACCTCGTCAATCTCGATGTGGTTAACACCTATGAGGGCACGCACGACATCCACGCGCTGATCCTTGGCCGTGCCATCACCGGCATCGCCGCCTTCGCCAATTGAGGTCGGCATCGATGTTCAGGACCAAGAGGCCGCTGCGGTTCGGAGACTGCGATCCCTCAGGGATCGCCTACTTCCCGTCCTATCTCAACATCCTCGTCGGGGTGACCGAGGACTTCTTCGCGTCGCTCGGCTTTCCCTGGAAGGCGATGAACGACGAGCGACGGATCGGCGTGCCGACCGTGCGCCTCGATCTCACCTTCGCGCGTCCGGGCTTTCAGGGCGACGCGCTCGATTTTACCCTCGTGGTCCGACGCATTGGCCGCTCGTCGCTCGACATGGAACATTCGGTTTCCGCCAGGGACACTGTGCTCTGGACGGCTAACCAGCGCGTCGTTGCCACCTCGCTCGACAATCACGCTTCTTTGGCATGGCCGGATGACATCCGCGCCGCACTGACACAACATCTGGAGACGACCAATGCACACCATCCTGCAACCTGAAGGTTGGGCAAAGCCCATCGGCTACGCCAATGGCGTCGCCGCCAAGGGCCGCACTGTTTTCGTCGGTGGCCAGATCGGCTGGAACGAACGCTCCGAGTTCGAGACCGACGATTTCGTCGAGCAGGTGCGCCAGACGCTGAAGAACGTGGTTGCGGTGCTCGCCGCTGGCGGCGCCGAACCGCAGCACATCACTTCGATGACGTGGTACTTCACCGACAAGCAGGAATATGTCGGTAACCTGCGCGGCATCGGCCAGGCCTACCGCGAAACCATCGGCCGGCATTTTCCGGCCATGGCGGCAATGCAGGTGGTCGCGCTGGTCGAAGACCGGGCCAAGATCGAGATCCAGGCCACCGCCGTCATCCCTGATTGAGGCTTGCCGACATGTCCGAGATCCGATTTTCGGCGAGTGTCTCCGCCCTTCATGAAGGCGACGTTCTCGTCGTCACCATAGACAACCCGCCCGTCAACGCCCTCTCTGCGCATGTCAGGTCCGGCCTTATGGCGGCGCTCGACCATGCTGCCGATCTTCCGACGATTGCCGGTCTCGTGATCACCGGTGCGGGCACCACCTTCATTGGCGGGGCTGACATCAAGGAGTTCGGCAAGCCGCCGGTCGAACCGGCACTTCCCGAGGTGATCGACCGCATCGAGAACTTCGACAAGCCGGTCGTCTCTGCCGTGAACGGCGCGGCACTTGGTGGCGGTTGCGAGGTGGCGCTCGCCTGCCACGGCCGCATCGCCAGCGAGAAGGCCTCGTTCGGACTGCCCGAAGTCAAGCTCGGCTTTGTCCCGGGCGCAGGTGGCACGCAACGTCTGCCACGGCTGATCGGCGTGCTTGCGGCCATCGACCTCATCGGCATGGGGCGCACCGTCAAGGCGGAAGAAGCAGAGGCGCTCGGGCTCGCCGACGGTATCACCGCAGATCATCTCGCCGCAGCGCTCGCACTCGTGCGCGAATGCGCCAGGAATCCGCTCCGCCGAACTGGCTTGACCGACGTTCCGGCCACGGACGCCGCTGCCGTAAGCGCCGCGGAAGCGAAAATCCTCGCGAAAGCCCGCGGCCAATCGGCTCCAGTCGAGGCCGTTCGACTGGTCAGGGCCGCGGCTGAGCTGGACCTGGCGGAGGGACTGGCACAAGAACGCGCTACCTTCCTGCGCCTGCGCGATTCCGCCGAATCTGCTGCTCTTCTCCACGTGTTTTTCGCCGAGCGCGCCGCCGGCAAGGTCGAGGGACTCGACAAGGTTTCACCACGAAAGATCGAGACCGTCGCCGTGGTCGGCACCGGGCTGATGGGCGCAGGCATCGCGGTATCAGCCTTGACCGCCGGCTATCGCGTCATCGGCCTGGAACAGACGCAAGAAGCAGCCGACAATGGTCGCGCTCGCATTGCTGGAGTTCTCGACAAATCCGTCCAGTCGGGACGCCTGACGGCGAGCCGGCGCGATGACTGCCTCGCCCGGCTCCAGACGACCATCGAAGCGACAGAACTCGCCACCGCTGATCTCGTTATCGAAGCGGTGTTCGACGACCTCCAGGTCAAGACGGAATTGTTGCAGAGGCTCGATGGCATCGTTGCACCCGGTGCCATTCTCGCGACCAACACGAGCTATCTCGATCCCGATGCGATTGCAGCAGCGACGGCCAATCCGTCGCGGGTGGTGGGATTGCACTTCTTCTCGCCCGCCAACGTCATGCGCCTTGTCGAAGTCGTCGATTGCTCCAAGACAGCGCCTGACGTTCTGGCGACCGCACTTGCCTTCGCGAAGCGTCTCGGCAAGCTGCCCATCGTCTGCGGCGTCACCGAAGGCTTCATCGGCAACCGCATCTTTTCCGCCTATCGCCGTGAGGCGGAGTTCATGCTTGAGGATGGCGCCCTGCCGCAGGAAATCGATGCGGCGCTGGAGGCCTACGGCTTTCCGTTGGGGATCTTCGCCGTCAACGACATGGCCGGACTGGAGATCGCCTGGGCGCGTCGGAAGCGGCTGGCCGCGACCCGAGATCCGTCCGCACGGTATGTCGAAATCGCCGACAGGCTCTGCGAGGCGGGTCGTCTCGGTCGCAAGAGCGGCCGCGGCTGGTACACCTACCCCAATGGCGAGCGCTCCGTCGATCCGCAAGTGACCACGGTAATCGAAGCGGCGCGGGCCGCCAAGAACATCACGCCGCGCCCTTTCACTGCGGAGGAGATCATGAGCCGGCTTCTCAAGGCGATGGACGATGAAGGGATGGCACTGCTGGCCGAAGGCATTGCCGCGCGTCCCGGCGACATCGACCTGGTGATGATCAACGGCTACGGCTTTCCGGCGCACAAGGGTGGGCCAATGTTCGCCGCGCAGCAAGACAAGGATCTGACACCATGAGCGAGGCCTATGTCATTGGTGGCGTCCGCACGCCAATCGGTCGCTACGGCGGCGCCTTGTCGGCGGCGCGGCCCGACGATCTTGCTGCTCACGCAATCCGCGAGGCGCTGGCACGCTTTCCGAGCGTGCCTGCCGAGAGGATTGATGAAGTCGTCCTCGGTTGTGCCAATCAGGCCGGCGAAGACAACCGCAATGTGGCCCGCATGGCCTCGTTGCTTGCGGGACTGCCGGACACGGTTCCCGGAACGACGATCAATCGGCTTTGTGGTTCCGGGCTGGACGCTGTCGGTTACGCCGCGCGCGCCATCCGCCTGGGCGAGGCGGAAATCGTGATTGCCGGCGGCGTCGAAAGCATGTCGCGCGCGCCCTTCGTTATGCCGAAGGCCGGAAGCGCCTTCCAGCGCAGCGCCGAGATATACGACACGACGATCGGTTGGCGATTCGTCAACCCGCTCATGGAAAAACGATACGGCATAGACTCGATGCCTGAGACGGCCGAAAACGTCGCCACGGAATTTTCTGTCTCGCGCGACGATCAGGATGGCTTTGCGCTCCGCAGTCAGGCGCGCGCCGCAGCTGCGCAGAAGAAGGGGCGTTTCGCGCGCGAGATTGCCCCTTACCCGATTAAGGGGCGCAAGGGTGAGACGACACTCGTCGAACAGGACGAGCACCCGCGCGAGACAACCATCGAGAAGCTTGCAAGCCTTCCGACGCCGTTCCGCGCTAACGGTACGGTCACGGCCGGGAATGCTTCGGGCGTCAACGACGGGGCGGCAGCGCTCATTCTTGCTTCCGGCTACGCCGTCGAGCGCTACGACCTCAGGCCGCTTGCGAAGGTCAGCGGTGTTGCAACGGCAGGCGTCGCACCGCGCATCATGGGGATCGGCCCCGTCTTTTCCACCCGCAAACTTCTCGACCGGCACCGCCTCGGCATCGGCGATATCGACATTTTCGAACTAAACGAGGCGTTTGCCGCGCAGTCGCTCGCTTGCATGCGGCAACTCGGCCTCGCCGACGATGCCGCTCGCGTCAATCCCAATGGCGGCGCCATCGCCCTGGGGCATCCGCTCGGCATGTCCGGCGCGCGCCTGGCTTTGACCGCTGCGCTGGAGCTTGAGCTTCGGGACGGCAGGCACGCGATAGCCACAATGTGCATCGGCGTCGGACAGGGCATATCGCTGCTGTTGACGCGCCCTTAGCGGCCGGAGTTCCATATCGCACTGGTGAGGCATCGCCTTCTCTTGGGGCGAGAGCGGCATCGAGTTGGCGTTTGCCTGCTCGAGCGGCGAACGTTCTACCGGGCGCCGCAGTAACTTGGGTATCAGTCGACCGCCCCCACGTTGGAACCTGAAATTGTCGCTAGGCGTCGACAGCGCCGCGCGTCCATTTAGACGCGCAAAGGTCGCTGTAACACTTTGAGTTGCAGCATAATTTTGTCCTTAAATCGATTCCGATTTAAGGAATTATGCAGCAATGCCGGTAGGTGCTCGTCACTCGCCCCGCATGTCATTTGCGCTTCTACACGGCAGGACGATCAGCCCCGATCTGACCGGCTAAGGAGACGCCGCAGGAGATTCCTCGTAACCAACTGGCCTTGTGCTGGAGAAGATGTTCAAGGCAGCGTACTGCAACAGCATGATCGTCTTGCCATCCCGGATTGCACCTGAGCCGATCATCGCAAGCGCCTCGTCAATGCCAACTTCCAATACGGCAATGTCCTCGCCCTCGGCCTCGTTGCCACCACCCGCCGAAGTCTGGTCGCCCGGCTGGTACTCGCCAACGAAGAAGTGCAGCCGCTCCGTTACAGAGCCGGGGCTCATGAACGCGTCGAATACCTGACGTACATCGCGCACGCGGAAGCCCGTCTCCTCTTCCGTTTCTGCGCGGATGCGGGCTTCGGGTTCGGCATTGTCGAGGAGTCCGGCCGGTGCTTCGACAAGGAGGTCGTCATGACCGTTGACGAAGGCGGGATAGCGGAACTGGCGGGTGAGAATCACGGTGCGGCGCCTTGGATCGTAAAGAAGGATCGTCGCACCGTTGCCCCGGTCGTAGGTCTCGCGCGACTGCCGCTGCCAGTTTCCATCGCCACGCTGGAAAGCGAAGTTCGTTTTCTTCAGGACATACCAGTCGTCCGAGAGGACGGTGACATCCTCCACACGAACGCGGTGTGCAATGCTCATGATAGCCTCCTTCATATCTGCAAGGTCGATAGTGGTCATTGCGCCTCTACAGCGGGTCACGATTCGTGCATAATCATGCAACTTCGAATGATTTCGTGCAACAGGTTTGTAACATGCTCACATCAGAGCGCAAGGCGCTGATCCTGAAGGTGTTACGCCAGGACAGCCGCTTGGTGGCGAAGAGTTTCAGTCAGGAGCTTGGGGTGTCCGAAGACACGATCCGACGCGACCTGCGGGAGCTTGCCGGTGAAGGGTTGCTTCAAAGAGTGCATGGTGGAGCTTTACCTGTCTCGCCTGCGGCTGCGGACTTTGATCAACGGGAGAAGCTGGCACCCTCAGCCAAGATCAGGCTTGGGCGCGCGGGCGCGCAGATGGTCCGACCGGGCCAGATCGTATTTCTCGATGGCGGCACGACCAACGTACAGCTGGCACGCCATCTCCCTCTCGATCTCAAGGCAACAATCATCACCCACAGCCCGAACATTGCGGTCGAGCTTGCGCGCCATCCGTCAGTGGAGGTCGAACTCGTCGGGGGACGGCTTTTCAAGCATTCCATCGTGACGGTCGGAGCGGCAAGCGCCGAGGCGATTTCTCGCATTCGCGCCGACACCTATTTCATGGGTGCGACCGGCCTGCATCTGGATGCGTCAGCTCAGATCGATCGGCATCAGCCTTGTGGAAGCTTGAGACGATCTCCCAGCAGACACCCGGACTGGCAGCTTTCAGGGCCAGCTCAACACGCTGGCGCAGACGTCGACCTCGTGACCACATGCGTCGCATGGAAATTCCCCTTGCCCCGTCTGTGAGAGTGGTCGGCTGGCGGCATCCGTTAAGTAAGATCGTTGGGCGGAGAACCCCAAAAGCAGCGTAGTCTTCAGAGAGTGACCTTTTGTTCCCGGTCAGACAACCCCAAGGGCGCGCTGAGTATTTGAGCGAGCAAGGATCGAGAGCTACTGCTAAATGCGGCGAATGGGGGCTGGATACTGCCCGACCAGATCGTCGACCGTTAGCAACGTGATTCCTTCCACGATCGATTGAGCGACCAAGATCCGGTCGAAGGGATCCTTGTGGATGGGTGGCAGCCCATCCACCGCTACTGCGTGTTCGCTGGTAATGGGAAGCTCGTGGTAGCCGTTATCGATCAGGCCTCGGCGCAACAGGCGAGGATCGACGGTAAAGTCCGCGCGGCCAAGCCCGCGCTTGATGGCCACTTCCCAAAGGCTCGCCGCGCTAAACAGCAAATCATTGTCGGCATTCTCGATTTCAGCCAGAGCGGCGGTCGGCAGTTTTTCAGGCTCCCCGGCAGCCCAAAGCAGGAGATGTGTATCCAGCAGGAGTTTCATGCTTCGCCGCCAAACAGTTTCTCGATATCATCGCCAGCCATCCGATCGAAGTCTTCCGGTACGGAAAACTGCCCCGCCATGAATCCGACACGACGGGTTTCGTCGGCTGCGGGAGCCTCGACCGCGACGACCTTCACCATGGGCTTGCCCGATTTGGCGATGATAAAGGACTCGCCTTTGGCTGCTTTTTCGATGAGGCGCGACAAATGCGTCTTAGCCTCGTGAATATTGAAAGTGCGCAAGACCGACCTCAGACTTAGTCTCTTGAACTTAGTTCATTTGCTGTTTGATATCAAGCCTGGCCGTCGCCCTGCCGCATGTCTGCTGGCTGATCGCCTATCCGCTTGCAGGCTGGGCCGGAGCGACCGCCGGATTTCCCATTGCTGCAGCCGCCATGCTCGCGGCGACACGGCCTTGGCCCGCTCATGATCCGGAAGAGATTGAACACATCTATGATGACCTCGCGGAGGACCACCCTCACATCGCCGGAGCCGCGCGCATCGACAACGGGCACAAACACGCCCACGTCTTCGTGATCGACAGCCACCATCCCGAATGGCCGGCGGAGCGGTAGGCAAACGCGCTGCTATCTGGGGACGGCATCGCTCCCGGAAAGGGACAGGATCGCCGCGTCGGCGATTTCCGCAAAGCGGACACTCGGCCCCTGCACCCCGCTGCTTTGCTGGGCGACACGCGCGCCCTCGATCAACAGCAGCAACGTGTCGCAGAGCAGTTCTGCATTGGCGACACCAGCCTTGCGGCAAACCTCCACGACGCGATCGCGTTGCGCATCCTTGAACTTCCGGATCACCGACCTGCCGGGATGGTCCTCGTCCGTCAGCTGGACGGCGGCGCTCATCATTTCGCAGTGGCAATCGTCGTCGCCGAGGTGTTCGGCGATCAGCCGGACCCAGGCCCTGAGCTGCGCCAGCCCGTCGCCGGGGTGGGCGTCCTCGAGCGCCCGCCAGAAGCCGTCCATCTCCATTCCCGCGCGCTGAAGACATTCGACGATGAGTTCGTCCTTCGAATTGAAGTGACGATAGAGCGTCATCTTGTTGCTGCTGGCGGCATCGGCGATGGCGTCGACACCGATCCCGCGAATGCCGTGCCTGCGGAACAGCTCGCGCGCCGCCTCGACGATGCGATCGCGCGGCGAAAGACGTGGTTGCTTGCAGGAATCCGTGGTCATCGCATTCGGCCCGACGTCGTCGGCATGGAAAAACTGGCCCCTTGACGACCCGCTGGCGACCGATAACATGCGCAGATGTTACCGACCAGTAACATTTTCGCCAGCGGCGCATCGAGGAGTGCCGTTTGTCGCGAGGGCTTCCGGGACACGGCGGTAACTGCAGAAAAATTTCTAGCGTAATGTCGGTGGGCGCGGTCGTCGGGCGTCTTTTAGCCAGAGTGCACACCGCACAGACTTATAAGTTTCGATCACGTTCAGGATTTGGGTCGCTCCGGCCCATCGTGATCTCGTGCTGGAGCCTTACAATGCGCATGCTGGATGGGCCGAAGGCGACGAACCGCGCCGCTGACCGAATGGTCGGCGTGGCAGACATCTGCCTACCCGTTTTCGGGATCTCCCGACATGCCGCCAGCATCCCTGCCGCAAACATTCTGCCCTTCGAACGCTCCAGTCGCGGGGCACCTTACCAAAACGACGCACCGTGGACCCTTCCCGGCGGCGCCTTGCAAGGATCGATCCCGCCATGATCGACTTCTTCATTCACCGGCCGATCTTCGCGTCGGCAATCGCGATCATCATGACCCTCGCCGGCGGCATCTGCTATTTCCTGCTGCCTATCTCGCAGTTTCCCGATGTGACGCCGCCACAGATCGTCGTCGCCGCCAACTATCCGGGTGCCAGCGCCCAGGTCGTCGCCGATACGGTGACGACGCCGCTTGAACAGCAGATCAACGGCGTGCCGGGCATGCTCTATATGACCTCGACGAGTTCGAATGACGGCTCTTCGCGCATCATCATTTCCTTCGAAGTGGGCTATCCGATCGACGCCGCCGCACTCGACGTCCAGAACCGCGTTTCGCAGGCAGCATCCTCGCTTCCCGCGCTCGTCAACCAGACCGGTGTGACCATTGCCAAGCAGATCCCGAATTTCACCGTGCTGGTGAGCCTGGATTCGCCCGACAACTCGGTCGATTTCGCCTCCGTCAGCAACTACGCCTACCTGCAGATCCTCGATCCATTGAAGCGCCTGCCTGGGGTCGGCGACGTCCAGCTCTTCGGCGAGCGTCGCTATTCGATGCGCGTCTGGCTCGATCCCGACCGTATGGCCAATCTCGGCATCACCGCCGTCGACGTGCAGAACGTTATTGCCGAGCAGAACATCCAGGTCGCAGGCGGCAAGATCGGGCAATCGCCGGCACCCGCCGGGACACCCTTCGAGATGCAGATCAACGCGCTCGGCCGGTTGAGCGATCCGGCGCAGTTCGGCGATATCGTGCTTCGGGCCGACCAGACGACCGGGGCGACGACGCGGCTGCGCGATGTGGCGCGCATCGAACTCGGGGCACTGCTCTATTCGTCGTCGGTCACCTTCAACGGCAAGGAAAGTGTCGTACTCGCCGTATTCCAGGCGCCCGGTTCCAATGCGCTCGACCTGCAAAGCCGCGTCCAGGCAAAAATGGATGAACTGTCGCAGCGCTTCCCCGCAGGCATCGCCTATCACATGTTCTACGACACCACGCGTTTCGTCTCGGCGGCGATGACGGATGTGGTGTTCACGCTGCTCGAGGCGCTCGTTCTCGTCGTTGCCGTCGTTTTCATCTTCCTCCAGAGCCTGCGCACCACGATCATCCCGACGATCGCCATCCCGGTGTCGCTGATCGCGACGCTGGTCGTCATGTATCTGTTCGGCTTTTCGCTGAACATGCTGAGCCTGCTCGGCATGGTGCTCGCCATCGGCCTCGTGGTCGACGACGCGATCGTCGTTGTCGAGAACGTCGAACGTCAGCTTGAGGCCGGCCTGCCGCCACTTGCCGCCACGCGCAAGGCCATGCAGGAGGTGACGGGGCCGATCATCGCGACGTCGGCGGTGCTTCTCGCGGTCTTCGTGCCGGTTGCCTTCATTCCGGGCGTCGCCGGCAGCCTCTACAACCAGTTCGCCCTGACGGTCGCGATCTCTGTCGCCTTTTCCGCCTTCAATTCGCTGACCCTCAGCCCGGCGCTGAGCGCCGCTTTCCTGCGTTATCGCGGCGAACCGCGCTTTGCGCTCTTTCGCTGGTTCAACACCGGCTTTCATGCGCTGTCGCACGGCTATGCGCGCAGCATAGCAAGGCTCGTGCGCTGGCGCTGGGCGCTGTTTGCCCTCTTCCTCCTCGCCATCGGTTCCACTTACGCGCTGTGGCAGCGTACGCCGTCGACCTTCCTGCCGGTCGAAGACCAGGGCTATTTCTTCGTCGTCATCCAGCTTCCGGACGGCGCCTCGCTCGAACGGACCGAGACCGTCGCGCGGCGATCCGAGGAGATCCTTCGCGGCACCGCCGGCGTCGATTTCGTCGGCTCCGTCGTCGGCTTCAATTTCCTGTCCTTTGCCGCCCAGTCGAACTCCGCCGTACAGTTCGCGGTCCTGAAGCCCTGGGACGAACGACCGCCGGAACAGGGCGCATCGGCGTTGCGCGAGGCAGTGACGCCGCAACTGCTGCAGATTCCCGATGCCCTGGTGCTCGCCTTCGATCCGCCGTCGATCCAGGGGCTGGGGGCGACCGGCGGCTTCGAATTCCAGGTCGAGGACCTGGCCGGGCGCAGCGCTCAAGCTCTGAACGATGCGACCCAGGCGCTGATTGCCGAGGCGCGCAAGCAGCCGGAGATCAATCCCTACCAGCTCTTCACCACCTTCAGCACGTCGAGCCCGCAATTCGACTATGACCTCGACCGCGACAAGGCGAAACTCCTCGGACTCAGCCTGCCGGATATCTTCAACACGCTGCAGATCTATTTCGGCTCGCTCTACGTCAACGACTTCAACCTGTTCGGCCGCACCTTCCGCGTGACGCTGCAGGCCGACCAGGGCGCACGCGCTTCCGCCACGGATCTTTCACGCCTCTATGTGCGCAACACCCGGGGCGAAATGGTGCCGCTCAACACGCTTGGTTCGTTCAGGCCGACGGTCGGTCCCGAGACCATCACCCACTACAACAACTACCCATCAGCGCTGATCAACGGCGCGGCAGCGCCCGGATTCAGTTCGAGCCAGGCGGTGGCGGCGATGGAGCGGGTGGCCCGCACGACGCTGCCGCGGGACTACACATTCGAATGGACCGGCATTACCTATCAGGAGATCCGCGCAGGTTCGATCGCCGCGCTCGTCTTCGCGCTCGCGCTCGTTTTCTGCTTCCTGATCCTGGCCGCCCAGTACGAAAGCTGGTCGATGCCGTTCATGGTGCTGCTCTCGGTGCCGCTGGCGCTCCTGGGCGCGCTGTCGGCGCTATGGCTCCGTGGAATGCAGATCGACGTCTATTCGCAGATCGGTTTCGTAATGTTGGTAGGACTTGCCGCCAAGAACGCCATCCTGATCGTCGAGTTCGCCCGCCGCCGGCGCGAGGAAGGGCTGGATGTGGTGGCAGCAGCAGCGGAAGCGGCGCGCCTGCGCCTGCGCCCGATCCTGATGACTGCCTTCGCCTTCATCCTCGGCGTGCTGCCATTGATGTACGCCAGAGGCGCAGGTGCCGCCAGCCGCCAGTCGATCGGCACCACCGTGTTCGGCGGCATGCTCGTGGCGACCGTTCTCACACTCATTTTCGTCCCGGTGTTCTACGCGGTTATCGAACAATGGCGGGAGGGACTTTCCTCGAAGCCCGTCGGCCAGCGGCGAGAGCCGGAGGCGGCGGAATAGGGATTGGAGCCTAACATGCGTGGTTCGAGACTGGTCCTTGCCGCAGTGGTCATAATCGCCGCCCTTGCTGCGGCCTACCACTACAGGAATGGCGGGTTTGAGATCGAAGGCGGCGATGCCGGGGCCGCCCCGGCTCCGGCGCAACAGGCCATGCCCGTTCCCGTCGCGGCGGTCGTCAAGAAAACGATCCCCATCTATCTCGACTATTCGGCACGGACCGAGGCGATCCGCAACGTGACGCTTCGCGCCAAGGTCTCCGGCTATATCGAGTCACAGGCGGTTCCGGACGGTTCGGATGTTCACGGCGGCGACCTCCTCTACCGGATCGACGCACGCGACTATCGGGCGGAACTGGATCAGGCAAAGGCCCAGGTCGAAAGGGACGAAGCGTCACTCGCCTATCTCCGATCCAATCTCACGCGCGGCAACGAGCTTGCCACGACAGGCTATCTGGACAAGGACAGTTTCGACCAGCGTCACAGCGCAGTGCGTCAGGCGGAGGCTGCACTTGCCATGTCGCAGGCGGCGGTGCGCACGGCTGAGATCAACCTCGACTACACCGAAATCCGCGCCCCCTTTGCCGGGCGGCTCGGGCGCAACCTGGCGCCGGAGGGAACACTGGTCAGCAACACGACCGGAACCCCGCTCAACAACCTTGTGCAGCTTTCGCCGATCTATGTCTCGTTCAACCCGAGCGAAACCGAACTCGCCGACATCCGGAAGGCCCGGACGAAGGGCAAAGTGGAGGCAGAGGTGCTTCTGCCCGGCGACAAGGAACCGCGTTACCGCGGCGACCTCAGCTTCATAAACAACACGGTCGAGGGCAATACCGGAACGGTGGTAGCGCGCGCCACGATCGACAATGCCGATCTGACCCTGCTTCCCGGCCAGTATGTCCGCGTGCGCCTGAAGATCAGGGATGAACCGAACGTGATGATGGTGCCGGGAACAGCGCTCGGATCGAGCCAGCTCGGCAAGTATGTCTACGTCGTCGGCAAGGATGATACGGTCGAGCAGCGGCTCGTCACCCTCGGCCCGACCAGCGGCGATCTCATTGGGTTGGCCTCGGGTGTTTCGGAAGGCGACCAGGTGATCGCCGGAAATCTGCAGAAGATCTTCCCCGGCGCGCCAGTCAAGCCGATGCCGGCGGGGCAGGCGCAGAAGTAGCGGCAACGACGATCGCTTTAATAACTGAGGCTAGGATCGCTGCATCACGCATCGCATACCTTACAGCGCCGCGCGTCAAATATGACGCGCAAAGGACGCTGTAACGCTTTAAACTTGCTGCATAATTTTCTCCTTAAATCGGATCCGATTTAAGGAATTATGCAGTAGGCTCCGATCGACTGCTTGTTTTGCACTTGGCCTTCCGACCGCATCCGCCGCGGCGACGTTTTGCTGACGAGACGTCTCGTCGCGCGCGCGCTCTCACGGCTTCAGATCACCTGTGCGGTCACACAGTGGATCGAGTTGTTACCGTAGCCCAGACGGTTCCACTCGGCGCGCTCAGGCTGGGTTCGGCCCGCCATGTCGGTGGCGCGCGCCCGCACGGCGAGCGGCCCCGTCTGCTCAAGTCGCGTCATCAGCTCCCACCATTGCCAGGCAGAGCGCCGCCGTTCGCCGACGAGCCGCGCCTCGCGCCACGGGCCGTCGTTTAGGCTTACATCGACCCTGGATATGCTCCCGGCGCCAGACCACGCGACGCCGCGGATCGCGGTCTCGCCGCGCGGCAGGCTCTCGCCCTGATCGGGTGAAGAGATCAGCGCCCGCACACTCATGAGCGTCACCGGCGCGCGCTCGTCGCCCCCGTTCCGCACCCACTGGTACCAGTACTTCTCCGTTTGATAGTGGGCCTCGCAGGGCTTGTCGGTGACGACGATCTCGGTCAGCCACTTGACGGACGCCACCGCATACCAGCCCGGCACGATCAGCCGCAACGGATAGCCATGAGGCGACGACAGCTGCTCGCCGTTCATCTCGTAGGCGAGAAGCGCGCCCGCTTCGCGAATCTGGTCGAAGCTGAGGCCACGCTCGAAACGAATCGGCGCATCGTGACCCTCGACGAGCCCGCCGTCCGCACCGCGGAACGTAAGTTCCGTCGCGCCGGGTCGCAGGCCTGCCCGTTCGATCACCTCGATCAAGGGAACGCCGGTCCATTCGGCGGTGCTGACGGCGCCCAGGCCCCAGGCCTCGCCGGGCACGGCCGGACCGAACAGGCTGCGGCCGTTGCCAGCGCATTCGAGGGTCACCACGAGGCTCTCAGCATGAAGATTGTGAAGGTCCCTCATGCTCAGACTCAGAGACCTTTCGACCAGTCCGCCGACCGAGAGCCGATAGCTCTCGCCATCGAGGTTCGGAATATCGAAGTGATTACGCAAGTAGAACCGACCATTGGGCACCACTGCCCCGCCCGCTAGGTCCTGCACCGACGTCTCGCCGTTCAGCGGATAGACGCGATGAACCAGGAGCCCCGCCTCAACGGCGTCCTGGCAAGCGTCCGCGGGGTCGAGAAACGCGGCAGAAACCTCCGCCGGGCGTGCATCGCAGCCGCCGCTCGCCACCACCCCGGCGCAGGTCGACGCCGCCATCACTTCGACCTCGCCGGCTTGACGGAACGGCGTCAAGAACGCTTGGAGGACGGTCTCATCCGCCGCTTCGGCGATGAAGAACAGTGAATGGGAGCCACGAACGACGGCCTCGCCCTTGATGACCACGCCATGGCGAGCGGCGCTAGGCCGGCTCAAATGATTCAGCAGCATCGCGCCCTTGGCCGGATCGCGTGCGGGGCAGGTTTCGGGCGAATGCTGATGGTGCACAATGAACAGAGGCACTGGGAACCTCCATGCTAGGGCGGGGTTGCCCTGCGCCAAACTGCACGTTGCGGCCTGCAAGGCGATCGGTCCCGATCCTGAGGACACATTGCTCCGCTCGCACTGCTCACGATCATTTCGGCACCTGCACGATGCGGAGATGAATCGCGCACCTTCCTTCCGGCGAGACCAGACGAGCAATGGCCGCAATATATCACGCCCCGCCTTCGCTTTCGCCGGATATCGTTGTGAAGAAGTCTCGCTACAGCGCCGCGCGTCAAACATGACGCGCTAAGGACGCTGTAACGCTTTAAACTTGCTGCATAATTTATCCTTAAATCGATTCCGATTTAAGGAATTATGCAGTAGAGGTCGACGCAAATCCCGACGATACATTATGCAACTTCAGGGGTCTAAAAGGTACTTCCGTCGAATGGACACAGTGAATGCCGGCATACAGCGGGTGTTCGACGCCGAGCGGCTCACGCCGACGTCTCCCAAGGGTTGATTACGGAGGCGTCTGTGTCTTCGAAATCCTTGACGTTGCGTGTGACAAGGATGAGATCGTGGACGATCGCGGTCGCGGCGATCAACCCGTCGATATCGCCGCGAGGGCGGATTGCCGCGATGCGGCCCCATTCGACCGCGATTTGGTCGGTTATCGGCAGAATGCGGTCGCCATGGTCGTGGCGCAACTTGCGCAGCCATTCGGTGAGGTGCGCGGCAGTCTTCGGATCCGACCTCTGTTTCAGGGCAATCCCGCGCATGATTTCGCCGAAGGTGAGGGCACTCAGGTGGATGCTGAGCGGATCTACAGAGCGCAGCCAGGACACTGCCTGCGGCGTGCCGCGTCGCGCCTCTGAGACGATGTTGGTGTCAACCAGATACATTAGAAGGCCACATCGCGGCTTGGCGTCTTGGCGCGTACATTCACCTCATCAGCGAGCTGATCGTCCCAAGCGGGACCGCCAAGCAGATCGTCGACCAGCGTTGGCCGGCCGGCGCGCAGAGCGTCGTAGTCATGAGCGGACAGCACGACGGCCGTGCGCTCACCGCGCAGCGTGACAATCTGCGGCCCTTCATGGCGCGCCTTCTGCACCACCTTCGAGAATTGGTTCTTGGCGTCCTGCAGTTGCCATTCCATAACTTCGCTCCAAATTAGCTAGACTGTCTAGCTATATAGTCCTATTTGTCTGCCATTGAAAGTGCCAATGTACCACGCGGCCGATCGACGGCCCGCACGCGACGCCGCACGATCGGCGATCTCGATAACCGAGCTACGCGGCAGATCGCCGGCCGCATGCGGCTGGAGCGTCATCCGATTTCCGTCAGCTACGAGACGATCTACAAATTTGCCTATTCTGCAGACGGTCAGGCCATCAAGCTATGGCGGCATCTGCCGGAACGGCGTGCGAGACGTCGCCCGCGCCATGCCAGGCGGCGCTACGGCCGCCGTTTCAGCCCGGAACTCAACATTCTCCACCGTCCGGACACCGTCGCCGAGCGCAAGCAGTTCGGTCATTGGGAGCGCGATCTCATTCAGTTTCGCAAGAAGTTCGGGAATAGACACGTCGTTATCCTCGTTGTTAGCAACGTGGCGATAGCGCTCACCTCAGCAAAACAACGGCACCACCGTGGTTGCCGCAGGTGAGATGTCGCTTGGCTCTGCCGACCTCGCCAACATAATCGCCAGTGACACCGCAAAAGGAGGTGACTGCTCTCAGATGATACGATGTGATTGGATGCGCTACAGGTCCATGCTGTCGCCACGGACTTGGATCAGGCCTTGCTGAGCAGAGGTGCCGAGCACCGCTTGGAGGCCCGGGTCGTTCTGGCGCAGACGTTCCTTCATCCATCTGATCGTCCAGTCGTAGGTATCAGAGAACAATTCGGAATGCCGGCTCCAATCCATGAAGCTGATCGTGCTCGAAACCGGCGGACAGACCAAAACATCCTCTTCGCCAATGGCAATGTCCTGCGGCCGGTGCGCCAGCATGCTCGCAGCAATCACGTGAATCACGCTGGGCACCTTTGGCAAGCTGGCACGACCGAAAGGATTTAGCCAGGCGAGCGCCAACTGGGAAGCTCCGGGGATGCGGTCATAGTCGATTTGGTATTTCTGTGGTCCACCCGACTCCAAGCTCACGACGACATTGGGTCCGGTCTTGAGTTCCTTCATCTGCTCCAACGGCAGATTGTTCATAATCCCACCATCCACCAGCATATCGCCGTCAGTCGTAAAGAACGGCGGCAGGACACCCGGGATCGAGCCGGACGCCCGAACGGCCTGCCACAGCTTTCCATAGCGATGAACATGGGGCTGACGACTGCTCAGATTGGTCGAAAGCGCAAAGAACGGAAGCCAAAGATCCTCGATCAGAACGTCGCTGTACTCCGCCTGAAGGGCTCGATCGAACACCTTGTGATCCAGGAGCGCGAAATGCGGCAATGTGGGACGGCGAAATGCCCGGCTCTTAATGAATATGTTGTGCGTGCCACGGTCGATCTCATCCGCATCCAACCCACGGGCAAAGCCGGCCATCATTGCCGCTCCGGAACTCGTACCGCCGAGATAGTCGAAGCAAGCGCCCGCCTCAAGGAAGGCCTTGTAGACGCCCAGATGGGCGCTGCCGAGGGACCCGCCCCCTGCCGCCACGAAACCCCTCGCGTTGCCGGAAATGAATCGAGCCAGGCGTTGGATGTCGGACCCGTCCACTAGCGCAACATGATGATGATGGCCAACATGAGGACGCTCGTTAAGCCATTCAGTGGTACCGGAGACCGCTACCGAGCGATTGTCGTGAACCAGGACGAGCCGCGCGGTCGATGGTGGATGGACCGATAGCGCCAGCTGCTCGGACAGGTTCATGCAGGGCGAAGAGGACGCGCTGGCAAGCAACAGGACGCAATCCGCCTGGCGAATGCAGACTCGTGTCCATTCATTGGGCTCTTCATCGGCGACATAAACGATGATTTCGGTTTTGGCCTCGAGTTCATTCAACCAGTTGAGGACCGGCTGATCGTCGATCGGAAGACCGGCGAACCGCGCTTCAATGTCAGCCCGGGCAAGGAACTGAACGCGCGCGCGTACATCGAACGCTTTCCGCAGGTGCCGGATGAAAACTGGTGAAATGCGACTTCCGCCGGCTGGAATGACCGCAAGCGTTCGGATCTTGGCAGGTTTCTTGGGAAGCGATGAATTCGGAGCCTGCATGGCGAACCGGCGCGCCAGAAAAGTCGTGACCGCCTGTCGTAGGCTTGGCAAGGCGACGGCCGCTTTCTCGAACTGGTTGCCGCGGATTTCAAGAACGATCGAATCGCGCGCTGCGAGAACGGTGGCCATGCGGGGCAGCCCCGCGAAGAAACCGACCTCACCGACGAGTTCGCCCTGGCCAATCTCGGCGACCCAGCCGGCTGAATCTTCTTTGTGCACCGTAAAGCGGCCAGATAGTACTATGAAGAACCGGTCCGATGGATCACCTTCGCGAACCAGGACCTCACCGCGTCGCAGGACCCGCCGGTCGGATTCGGCAGCCAAAGCCTCAAGTGCCGCCAAAGACGCCCGATCGAACATCAATGTCGCCGACAGCAATCTCGCCGCAAGGGAATCGACGGAGGCCATTTAACCACTCCTCGAGACGAGTTCGCTCCGGCTAACAGTAATGCGTCCCGCACAAGCACGGATAATCGCACAGCCGCTCAAAAATGGTACTATCCTGTGACCGCAAGGTTGAAATGTCCGCCGTTGCGCAAAGTAGAAATGTCATTTTGAGCAGTCATATCGCACCACCACCAGCCCCGATCTGACCGGCTGGTCCGGGTTGCAAGGACAGATCGGGGCGGGTGACGGACGCCTATCGGCTTTCGCTTTGAGACTATGAATGCAGCCGATTATTCCGCCGCATCAAGGCGGGGATGCATGAGAAGAAGATCAGCCAGGCGGAGATCGCGCGGACGCTTCGCCGAGACCGCTCGACAATCTGCCGCGAACTGCGGGGGCAGCTGATAAGCCATTTGGGCTCCCTACCCGCGCAAGCTCGGCAAAGTCTGACGTTCGATCGACGCTTGGAATTCGTCTCGTGGCGAGAGCTAGTCTTGCTCAGTGCATCATCGCCAGCGCGGCTGTGAAGAAATCCTCGCCTCCGAAGTTTCCCGATTTCAGCGCCAATAGCATATCGCCCTGCGCATTGCCGACCGTTCGCAGCACCGGCACGCCGGGCGCGATCTCCGGGCCGATCAGGAAGGCTGGAATGGCCAGCCTGTCGACCGCGGCACCCGAGGTTTCTCCGCCTGCGACGACCAGGCGCCGCACGCCTCTTGCTACTAACTCGGCGGCGATGATCGAAGTCGCGGTTTCGATCGCGTGGCCGGAGGCCTCCCGTCCGTATTGCGACTGCAGCTGCAAAACGGTTTCAGGCGATGCACTCGCCGCGATGACGACCGGACCGGCGGCAATGCGGTCTCCGGCCCAGGAAATCGCAGCGGCAATCTCGTCCGGGCCGGCAAGCAGCCGCTCCGGGTCGAGCCGCAGGACGGGCATCGACCGTTCGGCGACATCGAGTTGCCGCAGCGTCGCCTTGGAGCAACTGCCGGCAACGACCACGGCAGGCCCGCCCACCGGGCGAATGGCATCCGCTGTCGTTGCCTCCCCGGACGATACCCGGCCGGAGCGGACGAGTGCGCGGGCAAGGCCGAGGCCGAGCCCCGACGCGCCGGTGGACACCGGCGTTTCGAGGGCGATCTCGCCAAGCGTTTCAAGATCGCGTTCGAAGACCGCGTCCGCTATCACCGTCTTGACACCGGTGACCTGCAGAGCCTCGAGCCGGGCTCTTACCGTATCGGGTCCCGCAGCGATTGCCGGCAAATCGATGAGACCGACGGCGCCACGCGACTGTCTGGTCATGACGCGCACAAGATTGGCGTCGTGCATCGGGTTGAGGGGATGATCCTTGAGCGGGCTTTCGTTCAACGGCTCTCCGTTAACGAAGAGGTGGCCGAAATAGACGGTGCGTCCCGTTTCCGGAAAGGCGGGCGTAACCAGCACCAAACCGCCGCCGGCAGCGGCGCTCAGGGCCTCCGTCACCGGACCGATATTGCCGGCGTCGGTGGAATCGAAAGTCGAGCAGATCTTGTAAAGCACATGGTCCGCTCCGCGCTCGCGCAGCCATCGTTCGGCTTGCGTCGCCGCAGCCACGGCGTCAGCGGCCGCGACCGAGCGGATTTTCAGCGAGACGACGACCGCGTCGACATCCGGCAGCGCCAGGGACGGGTCGGGAATACCGACCGTCTGCACGGTGCGCAGGCCGTTTTTCGTCAGTGTGTTGGCAAGGTCTGACGCGCCGGTGTAGTCGTCAGCGATCGATCCAAGCAGGATGGTCATCAGCTAGCTCCGTGCAAAAGGTCTGAACCAGTCGAGGCCGTCCAGCGTACGGCCACGGGGGATGTATTCGCAGCCGACAAAGCCGCCGTAACCGAGCCGGTCGATTTCCACGAACAGATAGGGATAGTTCAACTCCTCCCCGTCCGGCTCGTTGCGCGACGGCACGCTGGCGATCTGGATATGGCCGGTGATCGGTAGCAGGCGGCGCAAGGCCATGACCACGTCGCCATGCAGGATCTGGCGGTGATAGATGTCGAACTGCAGTTTCAGGTTCGGCATACCGAGTTCCGCGATCAGCTTTTCGGCCGCGCCGAAGTCATTGAGGAAGTAGCCCGGCATGTTTCGCCCGTTGATCGGCTCGAGCAACAGGTCGATGCCCTCCTCTGAAAGCCGCCCCGCAACGTAGGCAACGGAGCGTCGGTAAGATGAGGCCGCGTCTTTGTCGTGGGGATCAGCAAGGCCGGCCATCAGGTGCAGCCGCCCGACACCCGTCGCCACCGCATAGTCCAGCGCCCGCTCGACGCCCGCTTTCAGCGCATCGAACCGTCCGGGAAGCGCCGCGACACCCCGGTCGCCGGCGGCCCAATCGCCCGGCGGCAGATTGAACAAGGCCTGCTGCAGATTGTTGCGGGCGAGCCGTTCGGCGATCGCCTCCGGTGCGGCTTCATAGGGAAAAAGATATTCGACGGCGGCAAACCCGGCATCGGCCGCGGCGTCGAAGCGGTCGAGGAACGGCCATTCGTTGAACATCATCGTCAGGTTGGCGGCAAAAACCGGCATGGTGGCGTTCCTTACGGCTTCTGAGGCTCTTTGGTGGCACCGGGCAATGTGGCACCCGACAGCTGGGCGTAGAGCCGCGCGAGCGAGGAATCGTCGTCGCGGCCCATGCCGGCTCCGGACGCGCCCAAATACATCTGCAGGGCCGCAGCTGCGAGCGGTACCGGATAGCGCTCCGAGCGAGCCATATCCTGGACGATGCCGAGGTCCTTGACGAAAATCTCGATGCTGCTCAGCGGAGTATAGTCTCCGGCCAACACATGCGGCACGCGGTTTTCGAACATCCAGGAATTGCCGGCCGAGGCCGTGATCACTTCATAGACCTTGTGGAGGTCGAGGCCCTGCTTGGCGGCAAACGTTATCGCTTCGCAGGCGGCCGCGATGTGCACGCCGGCGAGAAGCTGGTTGATCATCTTGAAGGCGGCGCCGGTTCCGGCCGCGTCGCCGAGCTCGTAGATCTTGCCGGCCATGGCGTCGAGACCCGGGCGGGCCGTGTCGAAAGCCTGCTTGGAGCCGGATGCCATGATCGTCAGTTCGCCGTTTGCCGCCTTGGCCGCACCGCCCGAAATTGGCGCATCGAGATAATGCAGACCGAGAGCCTCCACCCGTTGTGCCAGGTCGCGTGCCACAGCCGGGTCCATGGTAGCCGACGAAATGAAGACTGCTCCGGGCTTCATCGTCCTCGCTACACCCTCGACGCCGAACAGCACAGCCTCGGTCTGCGCACCGTTGACGACGACGGAGACGACAAGGTCGGCATCCTTTGCCGCACCGGCGGGCGTGGCCGCGCCGCGTCCACCCTCGGCGGTGAAGCGGTCCACCGCCGCAGGAGTGATGTCATACCCAACGACGTCGAGGCCTGCGCGCTTCATCGACCGGGCCATTCCGAGCCCCATGGAGCCAAGGCCGATGACGGCCGCGACAACAGCGGGGCCTGAGTTTTCAGCAAGCGGTGACATGACGAGTTCTCCAGTCTTGTAAAGGAAGAGCTGCCCTCCGGATGCTGCCACCCGGAGGGGTTGGTGTTTAGCGGTTGACGGTCTTCGCCGGAACCGTCAACACGGCCAGCGAACCGATGACCAGGGCCGCGGCGAGAAGATACATGCCCGCGCTGTTGCTGCCCGTAAGATCCTTCAGATAGCCCACCAGAAACGGCCCGAGGAACCCGGCGAGATTGCCGACCGAATTGATCCAGGCGATGCCGGCGGCCGCGCCCGTGCCGGCGAGAAAAGCGGTCGGAAGCGACCAGAAGAGCGGCGCGCAACTGATGGCGCCCGCAGCAGCCAGCGAGAGGCAGACGATTGAGACCGTCGTGCTTGTTGCCGTCGTTGCCGCGACAAAACCACCGGCGGCGATGAGGGCGGGAATGACCAGGTGCCACCGGCGTTCACGCAGCCTGTCGGCGGAGCGTCCGAGCACCAGCATGGCAACGAACGTGCAGATATAGGGGATAGCGGAAATCAGGCCGATATTCAGGTTCCCGCTGACGCCGGAGGCCTTGACGATGGAGGGCATCCAGAAATTCAGGCCGTATTGCCCAAGCACGAAGCAGAAATAGATGAAGCACATCAGCCAGACGCGGCGGTCCGTCAGCGTTCCGGCAATGCTGTGCGGGCTCGAGGCCTTGGCCCGGTTCTCCGCCTCGATATTGGCCGCCAGCACACGCTTTTCGTCTTCGTTCAGCCATTTCGCGTCACGGATCGTATCATCAAGGTAGAAGAACGTGACGACGCCGAAAAGGATGGCCGGGATGGCTTCGATCAGGAACATCCACTGCCAGCCGGAAAGGCCATGCGTGCCGTGGAAGCTGTCCATCAAGAGACCCGAAAGCGGATTACCGAAAATGGCGGATATCGGGATTGCGGACATGAAGGTGGTGATGATTCTGCCGCGGCGATGGGCCGGATACCAAGCGGTCAGATAGAGAATGATGCCGGGGAAAAATCCCGCTTCGGCAACGCCCAGCAGGAAACGCAGGACATAGAAGACGGCTTCCGACGAGGTGAACATGAAGGCGGCGGAAATGATGCCCCAGGTGACCATGATGCGGGCAATCCACACCCGCGCGCCGACCTTGTTCATGATAATGTTGCTCGGCACTTCAAACAGAAAATAGCCGATGAAGAAAATACCTGCGCCGATGCCATAGGCCGCTTCCGAGAGGCCGAGCTCACTCGACATCTGCAGCTTCGCGAAGCCGACATTGACGCGGTCGAGATAGGCCACCACGTAGCACAGCATCAAAAAAGGAACGATTCTCCAGAATACCTTGCCATAGGCCCGGTCTTCCATTGTCTGTGCGGCGTATGCGCCATCGACTGGCGCCTGCGTTTGCAGCGTCATGATTTTCTCCTCCAATTGTTGCCGCAGTCTCCTTCCGCGGCACGCCGAGCCAATAATGGCAGCGCTGCCATTTTCCTTAATCCATTTTGGCAGCGCTGCCAACACGAAATTGGTAGCGCTGCCAAAAAAATCTTGCTTCTTGAAGAGAGTGGTGAAAAATGAGGACTGCATGGTGGGCGACATCGGAGGGATGACGGCTTCGCGGCTGAAGCGCCCACCCAAGGCCGGGTTCGAAAGTGACTATGGAATTCAAACACCAGGCGACAGTGACGCTTGCCGAGGTCGCGGAAGCGGCCGGGGTCGGCGAGAGCACGGTCTCGCGGGTGCTGCGCAACCACGGCTCGTTTTCCGGCAAGACGCGGGACCGGGTGATGGCTGCGGTCGAGCGGCTCGGCTATGTGCCGAACCGGATCGCAGGAACGCTCGCCTCCACCGCTTCGCGCCTTGTCGCCTTCGTCATTCCCTCGCTATCCAACATCGTCTTTCCCGATGTACTGCGCGGCGCCAGCGCCGTTCTGGAGGAAAACCGGTATCAGGCGGTCTTCTCCGTCACCGACTATGATCCGGGGAAGGAAGAAGCGCTTGCCGCCGCGATGCTCGCCTGGCGGCCCGCGGCGGTGATGCTGGCGGGGTACGAGCACACGGAGGGCACGGTGAAGATGCTGCGCGCAAGCGGCTGCCGGATCGTCGAGCTGCTCGATCTGGACGGCGATGCGCTTGATCTGGCGGTCGGTTTCTCCAACCGCGCAGCCGGACGCGAAAGTGCTGCCTTCCTGCTCAAGCGGGGCTATCGCCGGATCGGGTATGTCGGCCACGACCTCAACCGCGATACGCGCGCCGGCAAGCGGTTTTCCGCTTTTTGCGAAACGCTGGGCGCGCATGACGCCCCCCTCGCCGATCGCGAAATTCTCGCCGGGGCATCGTCGGTGGAAAACGGCAGGCTGGGACTGGAGCGGCTGCTCGCCCGGACGCCCGATCTCGACGCGGTCTATTTCTCCAACGACGACATGGCGCTGGGCGGCTATTTTCACTGTCTGGCGCGGGGGATTGCGATCCCCTCGCAGCTTGCCATTTTCGGCTATAACGGCCTCGATATCGGCCGGGCAACGCCGCAGCCGCTCTCGACCATCCGCACGCCCCGCGTTGCGACCGGACATGTGGCGGCACAACTTGTCGTCGCCAATGCGCCACCCCAGGTCGTCGATCTCGGTTTTGAACTGATCGAAGGGGCAACTGCCTAGAGCTGGAGGAACTGTCATGTCCGACGCGCGCCTGCGTGAGGAAATCTGCCGTTACGGCCGCTCGCTGTTCGAACGCGGGCTGACGCCCGGGTCGTCGGGCAATATATCGCTGCGGCTGGAGGATGGCGGCTGGCTGGTCACGCCGACCAACGCCTCGCTCGGCTTCCTCGACCCGGCCCGTATCTCAAGGCTCGATGCCGCCGGGCGTCTCGTGTCCGGCGACAAGCCGACCAAGGAAATTCCGCTTCACACGGCCCTCTACGACACGCGCGGCAGCGCCCGCGCCATCGTCCATCTTCATTCCACCCACGCGGTTGCGCTGACCATGCTGCCGGAGATCGATCCGCGCGCCGCCCTGCCGCCGATGACGCCCTATTATCTCATGCGCGCCGGCGAGACCGCGCTGGTCCCCTATTACCGTCCCGGCGATCCGGCGGTGGCCGACGCGATCCGCGGGCTGGCGGGCAAATATTCGTCGGTGCTTCTGGCCAATCACGGACCGGTCGTCGCCGGCGACAGCCTGGAGGCGGCGGTTTTCGCTACCGAGGAATTGGAGGAGACGGCGAAGCTCTATCTGCTGCTGCGCAACCTCAACCCCCGTTACCTCAGCCCGGCGCAGGTGGCAGATCTCACCGAGACCTTCGGCCTCGACCTGCCGTCGCATCACGACCACGACCACGATTGATGCGCTATCGCCTGAAGCAGGCACTCATTCCTTCACCGCCCCGGTCATGGACGACACGTAATAATCGACGAAGAAGGAATAGAGGATCACCACCGGCAGCGAACCGAACAGCGCGCCCGCCATCAGCGCTCCCCATTCGAACACGTCGCCGCGGACCAGCTCCGTCAGCACGCCCACGGGCACGGTCTTGTTCTCCGAAGACTGGATGAAAGTGAGCGCATAGATGAACTCGTTCCAGGAAAGCGTGAAGGCAAAGATACCAGCCGAGATAAGCCCGGGGACGGCAAGCGGCAGGATGATCTTGATCAGGATCTGCCAGCGCGTCGCGCCATCCACCAGCGCACTCTCCTCGAGCTCGAACGGGATCGACCTGAAATAGCCCATCAGCAGCCAGGTGCAGAAGGGGATGAGGAAGGTCGGATAGGTAAAGATCAGCGCCAGCCTGGAATCGTAGATGCCGAACTTGAAGACGATGAATGCCAGCGGAATGAACAGGATCGAGGGCGGCACGAGATAGGCGAGAAAGATCATCAGGCCCACCGGCCGCGAGCCCGAGAACCGCACCCGCTCGATCGCGTAGGCCGCAAAGACCGAAGCCGCAAGCGACAGAAACGTCGCGCAGGTCGCCACCAGCATCGTGTTCCACAGCCAGCCTGGATAGGAGGTTTCGAACAGCAGGTACTTGATATGGTCAAACGTCGGCCCGACCACCCAGAAGGGGCTGTAATTGTTGTAATCCGTCAGCTGCGAATTCGGCTTCACTGCAGTGATCGCCATCCAGTAGAACGGAAAGAGCAGCACGAAGACGAACACCGCCATCGGCAGATAAACCATCACGATCCTGCGTGGCAGGCGGTTGAGATAGCTCATTCCCTGTACATCATCTGTCAGAACGGCATCTTCGGATTTCACGGTCGTTGTCATCGTCATTCTCCCCCAATCAATCCTGGCCACCCTGCTGCCATTTACGGCGTTGCAGACCGAAGAAGCTGAACATGATGGCGGCAAGCAGGAAGGGGATCATCGCCACAGCGATCGCCGCCCCCTCGCCCAGCTGTCCGCCGGGAATGCCGCGCTGGAAAGACAGCGTCGCCATCAGATGCGTCGCATTCACCGGCCCACCCTTGGTGAGCACATAGATGAGCTGGAAATCGGTGAAGGTGAACAGCACCGAGAAGGTCATGACGACGGCAATGATCGGCGTCAGCATCGGCAACGTCACATAGCGGAAGCGTTGCCAGCTCGTTGCACCGTCCAGCGACGCCGCCTCCTGCAGCGAGGCCGGAATGGTCTGCAGGCCAGCCAGCAACGAAATGGCGACAAAGGGAATGCCGCGCCAGACATTGGCTGCGATCACCGAGGCTCGGGCATTTTCCGGATCGCCCAGGAAGTTGATCGGACTGTCGATCACGCCGAGCTGCATCAGCGACCATGAAATGATCGAGAACTGCGCATCGTAGATCCACCAGAAGGCCAGCGCCGAGAGCACGGTGGGAACGACCCAGGGCAAGAGTACGATTGCCCGGAAGAAGGACTTGAATGGCAAATTTTCATTCAGCAGCAGCGCCAGCCAGAGCCCGAAGACGAATTTCAGGATCGACGCCACAATCGTGTAGAGCAACGTGTTGAAGACCGAGAGCCAGAAGACCGAGTCCTCGGCAAGGAAGATGTAGTTTTCGAGCCCGATGAACACCCCGTCACGACCGATGCGCGTGTCGGTAAAGCCAAGCCAGACGCCGAGACCGAGTGGATAGGTGAGGAAGCAGACAAGGAAGACGGCGGCCGGAAGCATGAAGAGGAAACCAATCATGTTCCTGTTCTGCATGAGCGAGGCCATCGCGGATGGCGGCTTCCTGGATGACGCTGTGGACATCGGACATCTCCCGTATAGCGGATTGGGGAACGGGTATCGGCGGGGCATTTCCGCCGATACCTTGTCTCAGCGGCCTATACAGGCCACGTTGGGATTTAGACCCGGTAGTAGCGGTTTGCCCGGCGCTCAGCCTCTACAATTGCCTCTTCCGGCGTCATCTGCCCCGTAACCGCGGTGGCGAACATGTCGACCAGCACGTAGTCGGCCATGACGCCGGCGGACGCATAGCCGAGCGGGCCGGCATAACCGTTCGGGCGCAGCGTTTCCGAGGCGCGCGCATAAGGCGCGTGGATCGGATCGGACGTCCAGACGGGATTGTCGGCGAAAGCCTTGAGCGGCTGGCAGCAGTACGCGCTGGAGCCCGTGATCCAGGCATTCATCTGGTCGGCCTCCATCATGAACTTGATGTACGCCTTGGCCGCTTCCGGATATTTCGTATGGCTGAAGAGCAGCAGCGAACTCGTCTGATGCAGCTCGACGCTCTGGCCGACCGGACCGACAGGGAAGTTCGTGGTGCGGATGTCGGCTGAAAGTTCCGCCATCGCCGGGTCCTTCTTCGACGCATAGTAGAGCGAGACGCCGTTCGCCGTCAGCGACACCTGGCCCGCCAGGAAGGCCCGGTTGTTGTTGATGTCGAGCCAGCTCTCGGTGCCCGGAATGAAGGTCTCGTAAAGCGCCTTGGCATAGTTGACCGCTTTGAGCGTCTCGGGGCTGTTGATGACGACCTTGCCGCCTTCATCGACCATCTTGCCGCCATGGCTCCAGAGCAGCCAATGGGCATAGTTGTTGCCGTCGCCGACGGCCTTGCCGTGCGGGAAGCCGGCTGGCGTTCCCTTGGCCTTCATGGCTTTGCAGAGTTCGAGGAACCCGTCGGTTTCCTTCGGAAATTCGCTGAAGCCGGCCGCCTTCATGTGACTATCGCGGTAGCAGATCGCATTGCCGATGGCCGCCAGCGGCATGGCGATGAACTTGTCGCCGCGCGAAGCATAACCCTTTACGCCATCGTACCAGCCGCCGTATTTGCCGCCGAGGTAGTTGGCGAGTTCGGTCAGATCGACGAGCTTGTCCGGATATTGATGGGCATCGTCGAACCAGCACATCACCATATCCGGCCCGGAGCCGACATTGGCAGCGACGGCCGCTTTCGGGCGAATGTCTTCCCAGCTTTCCTTGTCGATGCGGACCTCGACACCGGTCGCTTGGGTGAACTTCGCGGTGTTGGCAAGCCATGCATCCTCGTCACCCTTGACGAAGGGTGTCCAGCGCAACAGCCTCAGGTTAGCACCGTCCTCCGGCTTGTAGGCCGGCTCCGCCCCTTGGGCGAACGACGAGCGGATGCCGAAAGGCGAAAGGCCGGCCATGCCCGCGACCGCGGCGGATGCGGCAAGAAAATCACGTCTCTTGAAAGTCATAATGCTCCTCCTGGTGACACGGGACATCATCCTTTCCGGCACCCGCCGTCCCGTTTGGCGAATGCTGAGTTAATGGCTTCCGGAAATGCCGGAATGCCGGCCGATGCGTCAGGGCTCCTCTTCCCTCACGCAGCGCAAAACGGGACGGTATCAGTCGGTCAGCCGCACGCCGGTTTCGGCGTCGAACAGGTGCACATGATCGGCATCGATCGATAGGTGGATTGCCTCGCCCGGCCGGGCGGTCACGCGCTCACGGAAAACGCAGGTGACGTCCGTGCCGCCGAAGCGCACGATCAACTGCGTCTCGTAGCCGGTGGGCTCGATAACCGCGACGGTCACAGGAAACCCGTTCGGGTCGAGCGACATATATTCCGGCCGCAAGCCGTAGATCAGATCACGCCCTCTTGCCGCCGATGGCGACCGCGCGAGCGGCAGCGCCATGCCATCGGTTGCGATAAAGCTATTCGGATTTTGCGGGTCGAGCCTGCCTTTGATCATGTTCATCGCCGGCGAACCGATAAAACCCGCGACGAAAAGATTGGCGGGACTGTCGTAGAGGTCAAGCGGCGCGCCGATCTGTTCGACAATGCCGTCATGCATGACGACGATTTTGTCGGCCATGGTCATCGCCTCGATCTGGTCATGCGTGACATAGACGGTGGTCGTCTTCAGCCGCTGGTGCAGTTCCTTGATCTCGGCGCGCATTGCTACCCGCAGTTTCGCATCGAGGTTGGACAGCGGTTCGTCGAAGAGAAACACCTGCGGATCGCGCACGATCGCCCTGCCCATGGCCACGCGCTGGCGCTGGCCGCCGGAGAGCTGGCGCGGATAGCGGTCGAGCAGCTTGGAAAGTCCCAAAATTCCGGCCGCGGTGCCGACGCGCTTCTCGATCTCGGATTTCGGCGAGCCGTTCAGCATAAGGGAGAAAGCCATATTGTCGGCGACCGTCATATGCGGGTAGAGCGCATAGTTCTGGAACACCATGGCGATATCCCGATCCTTGGGCGGCAGGGCGTTGACCACCTTGTCGCCGATGCGGATCTCGCCCGCTGAAATGTTTTCAAGCCCGGCCAGCATTCGCAGAAGCGTCGATTTCCCGCAGCCCGACGGGCCGACAAGGATGACGAATTCGCCATCCTCGATTTCGATATTCACGCCCTTGATGACGGGAAAGGCTCCGAATGATTTTCTGACATCGACGAAGTCAACGCCTGCCATATACTTTCCTCCCTGTGAATTTCATCTGAAATCGGCGGATTGTCCGGCGGCCTCCTCATGCCGTACTCGGACCCCGTCCGGTTCCCGATCGACTGCCCTTACCCTCGCCCCACCAGCGGCATCTTCGTCGCCATGACCGTCATCGTCAGCACATTCGCCTCCAGCGGCAGGCTTGCCATGTAGACAACGGCTTCGGCGATATGCGCGACCGGGATCGTCGGCTCACTGGCGGTCGCGCCATTCGCCTGCAACACCCCGGAATTCATCTTCGACGTCATGTCGGTCGCGGCATTGCCGATATCGATCTGGCCGCAGGCGATGTCATATTTGCGCCCGTCGAGCGCGGTCGACTTCGTCAACCCCGTGATCGCATGCTTGGTTGCCGTGTAAGGCGCGGAGTTCGGCCGCGGCGTCTGGGCCGAAATCGAGCCGTTGTTGATGATCCTCCCGCCGCGCGGCGCCTGCGCCTTCATCAGCCGGAACGCCTGCTGTGTGCAGAGAAAGGCACCCGTGAGGTTCGCGGCGAGAATACCGCTCCATTGCTCGAAGGTCACATCTTCCAGCGACACTGGCGGCACGGTGGAACCGGCATTGTTGACCAGCAAGTCGAGCCGGCCGAACTCCCTGCGGATCGCCTCGAAAAGGCGAGCGACCGCAGCGGGGTCGCCGATATCTGCAACGATCGCCCGCACGGTTTCTCCCGTTTGCACCGCTATGTCGCCAGCGGCTTTATCGAGCACGTCGGCGCGCCGGCCGGTGATGACGACGGTATAACCCTCCGCGCTCAAGGCCCCGGCGATGCCGCGTCCGACGCCCGTGCCGCCGCCCGTCACCAATGCGATCTTGCCTTCGCCGGATTTCAAAGCGCGGACCATCTCAGATATGTCCTCCGAGTTCGTCTTCGATATGGATCCTGATGATCTCGTCGAAGTTGGTTTCGGCTTTGAAACCCAGTTGGGAAGCACGCCGCGCGTCGAAATCGGTCGCCCAGCCTGAAACAATCGACTGGATAACCGGGTCGGGCTCACGGCGGATGAGCTTGACGGCCTTCAGACCGGCCACACGCCGAAGCGCTTCGATCTCTTCACCAACGAGGGCGGAAAGGCCAGGCATGGTCAGATTGCGTCTCGGGCCGATCGCGGACGTATCCATCCGCGCGGCATGAATGAAGAAACCGACTGCCGAACGCGGGCTTGCAAACCAGTGACGCAAGTTCTCGTCCACCGGCAACACCGCCTCCTGACCTGCCAGCGGCTCGCGGAGAATATTGGAAAAGAAGCCGGACGCCGCCTTGTTGGGTTTGCCGGGGCGGATGCAGATCGTCGGCAGGCGGATGCCGACGCCATCGAAAATGCCGCGCCTCGAATAGTCGGCGAGAAGCAGTTCGCAGATTGCCTTCTGCGTACCGTAGCTCGTCAGTGGCGTGGTAAAGAACTCGTCGCCGATCTTTTCCGGGAAAGGCTTTCCGAAAACGGCGATCGACGAGGCGAAGATGACCCGCGGAACGTAGGGCTCCCGCAAACTCTCATGGCGGATCGCCTCGAAGAGCGCCCGCGTTCCGTCAAGATTGACCTTGTAGCCCTTGTCGAAATCAGCCTCGGCCTCACCGGAAACGATCGCCGCGAGGTGGAAGATCACGTCGGGGCGCAAAGCGACCAGTTTGCCAGCGGCGTCCTCGGTTGACAGATCAAGCGCGAGTGCCTTCGCGATCGGCGACAGCCCTTGAGGCACAGGCGGCTCGATCACATCCACCAGCGCCAGCCTGGAAATATCGTAGCCAAGCGCGCCTTCCTCTGAGGCGAGCTTCTCCACCAGTTTGCGGCCGACCATCCCGGCCGCTCCAATCACCATGATATGCATTTCCGGCGAACCTCCCCGTCTGCCGCCCGGCTCAGCCGGATCAGCCTGCCGTCCCGCTCTTGTTCTTTTCCCGTTTTTTCTGCCCGCTCCCCGCAAGCAGTTCCTTCGTCGTGTCGTAGATCCGGGTGAGATGCTGGCGAAATGCAGCGATCACCGCGTCCCGGTCGCGCCGCTCCAGTGCCTCCACGATCTCGGTGTGGTCGTCATAGCTGGCATCGATAGCGCCCGGCCGTGACATCGCGCTGCGCCGGTAGTCCATCATGTAGGTGTAGAGATCGGTGACGAAATCGGACAGCAGCGGGTTTCCGCAAGCCCGATAGATTCCCATGTGGAATTCGCGGTCGCAGATCAGGAAGCGCATGGCGTCATCGCCACACAGCTTCTGCGCTTCGAGCAGGCTTTTGAGCTTGCCCAGCGTCTCTTCATCAATCCGATCGGCAGCATCGCCGACGACCTTCAGCTCGATATGCAGCCGGGCCGCATGAACATCGTCGAGATCGTAGCTGTCGATGGCGTTGGGCGAAGCGATGGTAACGGTGAGATGGCTGAGATCGACATTGCAGATCCGTGTGCGGCTGCCCTGAGACACCTCGACGATACCGCGCGCGGCGAGCGTCTGGATGGCACCGCGCACGGTCTCGCGGCTGACATGAAGCACATTGGCGAGCTCCCGTTCGCCCGGCAAGACGTCGCCGGGGCGCAGCATGTTGGTGGCGATTAGCACCATCAGCTTGTCGGCGATGAGGTCACGAGCCGTGCGCCGGTCGAGACTCTGCCCGACCTTTGGCATTTGCGTGAGTATCGGGCTGCCGTCCATCGCCACCATCACCTCCAACTGACCCACTGGTTGGTCCAGCAGATCAGTTTCCATGGAGCCGCGAAAAGTATGACTAGTCAAGACAGGTTCGTTGCTGCACCGCATCAAAGATCGGCCCACCGCCAACACAGCTACGCATAGAACCCAAGAAGTCGCGGTGCCTTTGAAATGGCGAGTATGCGGAAGCGATGGTCGGGCGCACCGCAGTGCACCATAATTGAGCAATGCCCTCTCAGAGGGCTATTATTTGAACAGCATCGAACGCCCCGCTGGGACCCGCCTCGCTAGGTTATTGAAATCACTAGGGACCCAGTTTCGCTCCAGCTGGCATGCTATTTGCTTTCCTGATCTCGAGACCAAGCGGATTCCGTCGCAGGCGCCCAATGTCGCGCGCCAAGTGCAAAGTTGCTGAACAGGATCGACGCGCCCAATCCGATGGGCGTCGTCTTCGCTCATGGTGTTTCCAGGACCAACAGGAGAATGGCGCGTTCAACGCGCCGGGAGATGCAATGTCCGCTCTTCATCAAACACAAGAGATCTCTGCAAGCGAGCAAGCGCGCGCGCTGTGGACCTCCGCGACTGCCTTCACCGTCTGTTTTGCCGTATGGACGATCTTTTCCATCATCGGCGTGCGCATCAAAGACGAACTCGGCCTCACCGAGGCGCAATTCGGCCTGCTGATTGGCATGCCCATCCTCACCGGCTCGCTGATCCGCATTGTGCTGGGTATCTGGACGTGCCGCTATGGCGGCCGGCTCGTCTACACCGTCACCATGACGGCAGCAGCCCTTGCCACGTTTCTCCTCTCCCACGCAAAGACCTATCCCGAGATGCTGCTCGCGGGGCTGGGCATTGGCCTGGCTGGTGGCTCGTTCGCCGTCGGTGTCGCCTATGTGTCGCCCTTCTTTCCGCCGGAAAAACAGGGGACGGCGCTCGGAATTTTCGGCGCCGGCAATGTCGGTGCAGCTGTGACCAAGTTTGCGGCTCCGCTCGTTCTCGTTGCCTTCGGCTGGCAGACCGTCGCACAAATCTGGTCCGCAGTGCTGCTCATCACGGCCGTCGTCTTCTGGTTTTCCACGAACGACGACCCTCAGTTTCGCGCGCGCCGCAATCACCAAGTTCCGCGAAAGAGCTTCCTGCAAGAGTTCGAGCCGCTCCGGAACATTCAGGTCTGGCGCTTCGCTCTCTACTACTTCTTCGCCTTTGGCGGCTTCGTTGCTTTGTCGCTTTGGCTGCCGCGCTACCTGGTCGGCGTCTACGGTTTCCGCATCGAGACCGCCGGCATGATCGCCGCAGCCTATTCGATCCCTGGCAGCATCTTCCGCGCTTATGGCGGCATGCTTTCCGATAAGATCGGGGCACGCAAGATCATGTACGCGACGCTTTCCGTCGCGGCCGTGGCGACGCTCATTCTATCCGTGCCGGCAGGTGGGGCGGGCGGAGCAATGCCGATTGCTGTGACCCCGGCCGTCTTTGTCTTCGTGATCTTTGTGCTCGGCTTTTTCATGAGCCTCGGCAAGGCGGCGGTCTACAAGCATATTCCCGCCTATTACCCCGCCAGTGTCGGCGCCGTCGGCGGCATCGTTGGTATGATGGGCGGTCTTGGCGGCTTCGTCCTGCCGATCGCTTTCGGCTTTCTCAAGGATGCGACCGGCCTCTGGTCGAGCTGTTTCATGCTGCTCTTCGCGATCGTTGCGGTTTCACTTATCTGGATGACCGCCTCAATACGGCAGTTCAAGCGCCACGCCGAAGAAGACATGCCAGCCGGCGCCTTTGCTCGATAGGTGGTCCGGAGCGACCTGAAATATCCAAAGCTTCGGGGTGAAAGAGCTTCCCCGCAGGGCCGAGCCAAGGCCCTGCTTCTTGCCCGGCCACTTTGTGCCGGGCATTTTTTTGCTATTTCGCCGGGCGCCAAAAGCGCCGCGTGTGAAGGCTCGCACCTTGGGATCGCGAAGGCAATACCGCAGACCGCCAAGCCGTGCCCGCGCCGCAGGCCCCATCCGGACCCTTCGAGATGGCGGCCGTTCCCTAGAAAGACGACATGAGGGAAACGGCAATGGTCCTGAGACCTGGGATGACGAAGAAGCGCGGCCTCAAGGGTTTCCGGAGGCACAGCAAGCTGACATGTTCCTTTTCTGTTCCGAACCGCGCCATCGGCCAGCGAAGAAGGCGTCGAACCGGGTAACGGCCTGACGTGCTCCTCACGTCAATCTACGGGCCATTTTTCCCCACGCCGCCTCACGCGCGCGGGGCCGACGGGGCCGCCTGTCGGTCTCGACAGATGCGTCTTGGTCAATGAGCCACCGGCGATGACGAGTACGTTGTCAAAGAACTCCTCGCCGCTTGCGGATTTCGGAGGCGTGGCGTCGTGCATGACGCTGATCACCGTCGCGCCAGGGCAATCGTCCTTGAGGGCCTGGTGAAAGGCGACCGCCGCCTCGCGGTCGAGAGCGCTGGTCGGTTCGTCGAGAAACAGGAGCCCCGGGCGCAGTAACAGGATCCGCGCCAGAACGAGCTTTTGCTTCTGACCGCCGGAAAGAAGCTGGTCCCAGCTTTGGTTGTCGCGCCCCTCCTCGGCAAGGTCGCCGATGAAATCGGCAAGACCGGCTTTTGTCAACGCTGCGGCGGCCTCAGTATCTGAGTGCGCCTCGACGGGATCGGGGAGGCAAATCAGCTCCTTCAGCGATATTGTCGGCAGCTTTATGTCCTGCGCGGCATAGAGGGCCCGCACCTTCCTGGGCAAGACAATGGTGCCGCGGCCATGCGGCCAGAGTCCGTTGAACGCGTTGAGCAACGACGACTTGCCGCTGCCCGATTCGCCGACGAGAAGCGTCCATTCGCCACGGTCGAAGTGGAGGAGCCCGGTCGTGACGAAGGGTTGATCATCGCCCGGGTGCATCAGTTCAAGATGCCGGATCGTCAAGCCGAACTCAGGATCCTGCCGGGTATAGTGCAGCTCGGCGTGACCGGTGTGGGCATAGAAATCGCGCGGCTGCTGCACGTCTTCGATGGCTTTTGCAAGGTCGACAATACGGCCCGCATTCGCCCTGAGCCTCGCTATGTCGGGCATGACGTGGATGAACCACGAACAATCGTTGATGATCGCATTGGCGAGCTCCGCGCCGGTTACGTATGCTTGCAAGCTGAGCCTGGCCTCCACATAGGGGAGCAGCCCGGGCGCGTAGGCGACGATGCGCGAGCTGAAAAAGTTGTAGACGAGTTCGAAACCCATATAGCTCGCGGTCAGAATGTTGAGCCTTGCCCAGGTGCGGTCAATGTCGAGATAGCGCCGCCTGTGAACACCGTTCTGTGCTTCCTCGCCGCCGGCGGCCGCGACGTGGAAACTGCGGTGGAGGAGCGTGGTCAGTTCGCGGCGGTAGCTGCCTTCAGCCCATTGCATCCTGACATCCAGCCTTTGCTGGATCGCTCCGATCTTCACAGCCAAAAGCGTGTTGGCGGGGACATAGGCGACGACGGCCACAAGCGTCAGACAGGCGCTGGCGTAACTGCCAAGGAACTCCAGTCCGCTGACCTTGGTGGACGTTTCGATGATTTTGCCCCCGACAAAGAGCAGCGACAGGACCACGCCGGCGATGCCCATGGCAAGCCCGATGGCGCCGCCGGTCATGCCCTTGATCGATTCCTGGATGCGCTGGTCGATATTGTCCGGCACTGCCGCGTCGGACAGAACGGCGTCCACCGCCCCGTGCTGCAGGTGAAAATGCGTATGGTTGCGGTCGAGCAGTGCGTCGTTGAAACGCCGGTCAAGCCAGGCGCGCCACTTGCGATGCAGGCTCGTCGAGAAGAAGTGGCGGACTGCGGTGAAACCGACTTCCTTGAGCACGACGATCGCGGCCAAGGTCACGGCGCTTGCCAGAAGCGACTTGAGCGTCGTCGGGTTTTCCGGATGGTGGAGGAAGGCGATTGCGCTGACAAGTTCGCCCGACGCCTCGGCGAACCAGACGCTAGCCATTGCCGACAGGGCCGTAAGCACGACGATGATCGCCGCCAGTCCCCAAGCCTCCTGCCATCTGTCGGAGAACCAATAGGCCCACATCAGCCCCCAGAAGCTGCGCATCGAGGAGACGGGGGTCGGCTGCGGCTGCTTTCCCAGTTGCGGCTTCACCAGTGCAGCGCCTCCCCGCCGGTGATCAGTACATCCCTCACTGATGTTCCCTTGTTATTGCATTCGCCGCTCACCCCGCGAAGAGCGGAGTGCCGGTTGACTCCTCCCCGGTTCGATGCCTAGCTCGCTACCCTCAAGGCTCCTGAAACGTTCCTGACCAGATGTCATGACGGAGGCGTGACGCTTCGATTCCATGGCGACTGTCAGTCGGCAGTGTCTTCAGCTGCGGTGTGTTGCATCAAACCGTCCAGGCCAACGGCAGCGAGCAACAACGATCCTCACTGCAACAGACGCTACAAACAAGTATAGTCCCTAAGCGATCGCGGAGGGAGCAGGAAAAGAACAAATGTCCGTGGACGCGGGACCGCGAAAGTGGACGCCGGTGTGGAGCAACGGCCGAACGGACGTCTGATACTGACGTGGCCGTGCTCTATATGCGATGGATTAGGTAAGCGGGCTTGCAGTGCCTCCAATAGTTTCCACGCAAAAGAACCGTGGCCGGCAATTCCGTTACTGATACGCACCAAGACGAACGCGACGCGTTGTGCTATAATGTTTGCTTATGGCGACGGAAGCTGGGCAGCCGATTTCACCTGTTCAAGAGCAGGATTTGCGCGGTCGCGACATGATTGCGATCGTTAAGGAATTTGTGCGCGAAGTGCATCCTCGGCACGATCGAGCCATGGATGTCGTCCCTTCGAGCCGCATCGAACGCGATCTCGGCATCGACAGCCTCGGCCGGACTGAACTGGCCTTGCGGATCGAGCGCGCATTTCGCGTGCATTTGCCCGCCGAAATCGTCGCCGGGGCGGAGACGGTCCTTGACCTTGTGCAAGCCTTGGAGCGGGCACAGCCAGCGGGGGAGCGGATCGCCGCTGGTACGCCGCCAGCTGCCGTTCTGCCGTCCGCACCGGCCGCGACTGAGGCGCGCACGCTGGTCGAGGCTCTGGAGTGGCATGCGACGCGGCATTCCGACCGACGTCATCTGACCGTGTTGCAGGACGAGGTGACCAGTCTCGGAGCCCTGACCTATGGAGAACTTGCGACGAGAGCGCGCCGGATTGCCGGTAGCCTGATTGTCCGCGGCGTTGTTCCGGGTGACCGGGTGGCACTGATGCTGCCAACCGGCATCGATTTCTTCGTCGCGTTCTTCGGGATCCTTTACGCCGGCGCCATTCCGGTTCCGATATACCCCCCGACACGGCTTGCACAGCTTGAGGAGCATGTCCGCCGCCAGGCCGGCATTCTCGGCAATGCGGGCGCCCGCCTGCTTATCACAATGCCGGAGGCACGGCGGCTCGCCGGACTACTCAGAGCGCTTGTGGACACGTTGAACGCGGTCGATTGCGTCGCCGATATAGAGAGCGCGGCAGCAGCGGTGGACCTTCCCCAATCTTGCGACCCGAATGCCGTCGCGCTCATTCAATATACCTCCGGCAGTACGGGCGACCCGAAAGGGGTCGTGCTGAGCCACGCCAATCTGCTTTCCAACATTCGTGCGATGGGCGGCGCCATGCAGGCGAGTTCGGCCGACATCGTCGTGAGCTGGCTGCCGCTCTACCACGACATGGGTCTCATCGGCGCGTGGCTGGGATGCCTCTACTATGCCGCGCCGCTTTACGCGATGTCGCCTCTGAGCTTCCTCGGAAGGCCGGCAGCCTGGCTGTGGGCGATGCACAACTTTCGGGCGACGTTCTCCGCTTCGCCGAATTTCGGCTTCGAAATTTGCCTCAATAAGGTTGCCGACGCCGACCTGGAGGGCCTCGATCTCTCTTCGCTGCGTATGGTCGCTAATGGCGCGGAGCCGGTGAGCGCGCGCACGCTTCGCAGGTTCATCGAGCGGTTCGGCCGTTACGGCCTTTCCGCTGAGGCGGTGGCCCCGGTCTATGGGCTTGCTGAGAGTTCGGTGGGCCTCGCCTTTCCGCCGCTGGAACGCCCGCCTGTTGTCGATCGCGTCGACCGCGATCGCTTGGCCACAAGCGGCGTGGCAGAACCTGCCAGCCCGGAAGACCATACGGCCCTTGAAATCGTGGCCTGCGGCCAGCCATTGCCCGGCCATGAGATTCGGATTGTCGATGAAGCGGGCCATGAACTCGAGGAACGGCGGGAAGGAAGGCTCGAGTTCCGTGGTCCCTCGGCGACGGCCGGCTATTTCCGAAACGACGAAAAGACCCGCGCGCTCTTCCATGACGACTGGCTCGACAGCGGCGATCGCGCCTATATGGCCGGGGGCGACGTCTTCGTCACGGGCCGCGTCAAGGACATCATCATTCGTGCCGGTCGCCATCTCTATCCGCAAGAAATCGAAGAGGCGGCGGCGGCCTTGCCGGGAATACGCAAGGGAGGGGTCGTGGTCTTCGGCACATCCGATCCGGACTCCGGCACTGAGCGAGTGGTGGTCGTCGCCGAGACGGCCCAGACCGATCCGGCTTCACGGGCATCGCTGCAGGCGCGCGTGATCGACGTCACGACCGACATCGCAGGCACGCCGGCCGACGAGGTTGTCCTGGTCCCGCCGCGGTCGGTGCCCAAGACATCGAGCGGCAAGATCCGCAGGAGCGCCTCGAAAGCGCTCTACGAGTCGGGCCGCATGGGATCCGCCCCACACAGCCTCGCGCTGCAATTCACACGCTTGATACTGTTGAGTGCCGTCCCTCAGATGTGGCGCTCTGCGCGGCTCTTTCGGGAGGCGCTGTATGCAGCCTGGTGGTGGACGGTTCTTGGCGTTGCAGTGCTGCTCGGGTCCCTCGCCGTGCTCGTTATCCCGCGTCTCCCCTGGCGCTGGCGTGCCGTTCGGTGGATTGCGCGCATTGCGTTCGCAGTCATGGGCGTGTCCGTCTCTACCGGGGGAACGGAGCGCATCCCGAAGAGCGGCGCGATGCTGGTCTTCAATCATTCGAGCTATGCAGATGCGCTCGTTCTGGCGGCCGGCCTTCCGGGCGAACCAGCGATCGTCGCCAAGAGGGAACTGGCCGAGCACTTCGTCGCGGGCCCGCTGCTGCGGCGCCTCGGTATTCCCTTCGTCGAACGCTACGACGTTTCCGCGAGCCTCCAGGATGCCGAGGCGTTGACAGGTCTTGCCCGCGAGGGCCGTGTGCTGGTCTTCTTTCCGGAGGGTACCCTCACCCGCAGAGCCGGTCTTTCAGGCTTCTATCTCGGTGCGTTCAAGGTAGCGGCGGAAGCCGGCCTTGCGATCCTGCCGGGGGTCATTCGTGGAACGAGATCGATGCTCCGAAGCAATCAATGGTTTCCGAGACATGTGCCGCTCAGCGTCGAGATCGGCGAGCCGATTGCGCCGTCGGGCACGGACTTCGGATCCGTTCTGCGGCTGCGCGACGCGGTACGCAGCGCAATCCTCGCCCGCTGCGGCGAACCCGATCTCGGCGGGCTGGCAAAGCCGGAACCGCCACAAGTCGTGGCGTAGCGGCACGGCCCCTCCTGCAGTCAACGGCCGATGACAAGCGAAGGCGGCAGGTCGCGCACGCTCGGCGAACTCTTGCCGCAGGCCAAGTCCCATGGCTGGCACGGCCTGTTTTCTCGACGGGGAGAGGGCAGCATGGTATGGTTTCGCACGCACCGGCCTTTCACTCAGGAGTGTTCGGCAGGTCGGTGGAAGGGATGGCCTGCAATGAACGCCACGGGCCAGATATCCGGGTTCGGCTGGGAGCATTTCCATCATGACGCCGACATCGGGGTGCGCGGAAGTGGTCGGTCTGTTGTGGAGGCCTTCGAGCAGGCCGCCTTGGGCCTGACCCGGATTGTCACCTACAGTCCGATCGCCGCGGATATCCGGGTTGAGGTAGAATGCCGTCAATGCGACCTGGAATTGCTCTTCGTGGACTGGCTCGACGCCATCATTTACGAGATAGCGACCCGTAAGGTGCTTTTTGGGTGCTTCGCGGTGCGCATAGAGGGGCTCTTTCTGCAGGGCTCGCTTTGGGGCGAACCCGTTGACGTGGTGCGGCACGCACCAGCTTGCGAACCGAAGGGTGCCACGCTCACGGCATTGAAGGTGGCGCGAGACGACAGTGGCATCTGGACCGCACAGTGCGTGATCGACGTATGAGGCGCTTCAATGGATCCGGCTGGCTTCACGCAGATTGATCCGGTCACCTGGCGCATCGAACCGACCGGAGCGATGCGCGTGCCGGCGATCATCTTCGCGGATGAGCAACTCATCAGCGAGATGGACGATAAGGTCGGTCAGCAGGCCTGCAATGTCGCGACCCTGCCAGGAATCGTGTCTGCCTCGATAGCGATGCCCGATGCCCATTGGGGCTATGGGTTTCCGATCGGCGGTGTGGCCGCCTTCGATCCGGAGGAAGGAGGCGTGGTCTCCGCCGGCGGCGTCGGCTTCGACATCTCATGCGGGGTGCGCACGATGCTCACCGGCCTGTCGGTAGAGGATATTCTGCCGGTACAGGAGGCTTTGGCCGAAACTCTGTTCCGGCAAATCCCCGCAGGCGTCGGAAGCAGGGGAGAGATGACGCTCGACGATGCCGAGATGGACGCGATGCTCACGGGGGGCGCGCGCTGGGCCGTAGAGCGTGGCTGGGGCGAGGAGCACGACCTGGACCGGATTGAAGACGGCGGCCGAATGGAAGGCGCCAGGCCGGATTTTGTCTCGGATCGCGCCAAGGAGCGCCAGCGGCGGGAAATGGGCACGTTGGGCTCCGGCAACCACTATCTCGAAGTGCAGGCCGTGGCTGAGATCTTCGATGAACAGGCCGCTGACGCATTCGGCTTGCGTGTCGAGGGCGTCGTCGTGACAATTCATTGCGGCTCGCGCGGGCTCGGCCATCAGATCGGCAGTGAGTTCCTGAAGGAAATGGCGAGTACTGCACCGGCTGCAGGGATCATCCTTCCGGACCGCGAACTGGCCTGTGCGCCCATCAAGTCCAAGTTGGGGGAGCGATACCTCGGGGCGATGCGCGCCGGGATCAACTGCGCATTGGCAAATCGGGAGATTCTCGGCCATTACAGCCGGCAGGTCTTTGGCCGCTACTTTCCGCAGGCCAGCCTCGAACTACTGTTCGACGTTTCGCACAACACCTGCAAGCTCGAGTCGCACGTGGTGGGCGGCAAGCGCCGTGAGCTCTTCGTTCACCGCAAAGGCGCAACCCGTTCGCTCGGGGCCGGCCATCCGGTCGTTCCGCAAGCATTCCGCGCCGTCGGGCAGCCGGTCCTTATCGGCGGGAGCATGGGCACCGCCTCCTATGTGCTGGCCGGCGAGCCGACGAGCGAGGAGAAGGCGTTTTCGTCCGCATGCCATGGTGCCGGCAGGGCGATGTCACGCCATGCGGCACTAAAGCTCTGGAGCGGCCGCCAAATCGTTGACGAGCTCGCTGTGCGGGGAATTCTCATCTGCAGCCCCTCCAGCCGTGGCGTGGCAGAAGAAGCGCCCGGCGCCTACAAGGATGTCGAAGCCGTCGTGCTTGCCGCCGAACGGGCCGGTCTTGCCCGGCGTGTGGCGCGCATGCGGCCCGTCATATGCATCAAGGGCTAGCCATAGCATCCGGCAAGATGACCATATGGCTGCAGACCAAGCCGAGGTGATCGATGTCGAAATTTCGCCGTTCGGTTTGCCAGGCTGCCTTCGAAATCCGTCAAACCCTCGCGGTGTCATTGTGTTCGCTCATGGCAGTGGGTCGAGTCATAAGCGCCCGCCTAATGTCTACGTTGCCGAGACGCTGCGGCGGCACGGCGTTGCGAGCTTGCTCTTCGACCTCCTGGGTGAGAGGGAGGCTGCAGACCGCGCCCATGTCTTCGATATCCCGCTTCTGGCCGGAAGACTGGTTGGTGCCTACAAATGGGTCTTGGCGGCGCAAGAGAGGCCAGGGCTGCCGATCGGGATCTTCGGGGCGAATACCGGCGCGGCCGCAGCCCTCAAGGCCGCGGATCTGCTCTGGCTTCGGTTGGATCATGCTTCAGTCGTCAATCCTAAACCCGACTTTCACGACCACCTGATAGTGCGCAACTTCGCCATCTTTGATGTGTCCCCGGATCTGGTCAACCTCGAACCATTCGAGATTTCTCATGGTCTTCGATGCCCGCTCAATCGCAGTCTCGATCGCCTCTGTGACGGAGGTCTTCGAACTTCCGACAAGTTCCACTTTCTTATAGACGTGGTCGCTCATGCCATCCTCCCGGTTTGCTTCGAATGGTGCTTGGCTTTTAGAAGAGGTCCACGGGAGGCTGCACGCGATAGCGCGCCGGCGCCTCCCCTAGCCTTCCGCGAAACAAGACCAACCTTATCAGACGATCCGGGAATCATTGGCTGTTGTCAAACGACCTGCGACAACAGCGGTGAGGTGGCACGTTCAGCGCAAATTTTACGCAATCACATGCAGGCCGCCGCGGAAACCGAAAATACAGCCACACTGCATGGGTGATGATATCGGCAAGCGCGCAGTGGCGCCCGCAACCGTGAGACATGAGATCGGTCTAGTGTTTGGTCATGCCGCCGATACCATCGCGATCAGCGCCAATCGTTGAGCCCCCCCCGAGATCACCCATGGGCTTTGCGGCCTCCCGGCCCGTACAAGATTCGATCGCCTGTTCTCTTGGTGTTAGAATTGGGACCAACCTGCGGAGTCGAAGATGACCAGAGTAACCGCCCTGCCGGATCAGATGGACTTCGACGTGACCGCCGGCGAGACCTTGCTGGAGGCGGCTTTGAGATCGGGCTTGCCGTTCGCGCATGCATGCGGCGGGCGGGCGAAATGCTCGACCTGCCGTGTCTGGATCCTCTCTGGCTTGGAGGCCTGCCCAAATCGGAATGCCACTGAGGCTTCGATGGCGGACCGATTGAGTTTGACGGACGAGGTTCGGTTGGCTTGCCAGCTTAAACCCCAAGGCGACCTTCGTGTCCGGCGGCTGGTGTTGGACGAAACCGACATGATGATCACCAACCAACTTGGTGCAACTGCCGCGACACGTTCTGGAGAAGCCAAGCGCATCACGGTGTTCTTCAGCGACATTGTCGATTTCACGGCGCTGTCGGAGAAGCTCTCTGCCTACGACGTGATGTACCTACTCAATCGCTACTTCGCCCAGGTCGGCGACATCATCGAGAAGAATGGCGGCTTCATCGACAGTTTCATTGGTGACGGGCTCATGGCCATATTCGGCATAGATGGTCGACCTGACGCACCGCTCCACGCCGTCAATGCGGCCCTTCAGACTCTCTGCACCGTGGATCGATTGAAGCCGTTCTTTGCCTCGATGTATGGGATCGACTTCGAGATCCGCATCGGCCTCAACTACGGCGAGGCTGTCATCGGAACATTGGGTTTTGCCGGACATGGACGACTAACGGCCATTGGTGACGTTGTGAATGTGGCGAGCCGGATTGAGGCCGCCAATAAAGATGCCGGTACGCGGTTGCTGATATCCGAATCGCTCCGTAACGTGCTTGCCGATAAGGTGGAAATTGCTGACTTTGTCAGAGTGCGCCTTCGCGGTACAAGCGAGCGCACAACGCTATTCGAAGTAGACAGGCTAAGGCCCGAAATCGACGCCGAGCTCAACGCCAAGCCCTCCCGCGAAACCATCCGACATGGCGGCCGAAGGTGGGTTTGCGCTCTTGCTGAACAAGACCTCCAGCTCCACGAAAGACGGATTCTCGACTTCGACGACTACGACATCGTCATAGTTCGCGAAGCGGACGGCTATTGCGCCTTCAACAACGCCTGCCCACATCTTCACTTGCCGTTATACGAGCGCCGCAGTCCAGCCCAGACAAAAGGGCTGCAACTCCCACACACCGAAAGTACCATTACCAGCGATCTTGGCCTCGTCTGCCGATGGCATCAAAGCTGTTTTGACCTGCTCACCGGCGAAATCAGGCAGTGGGCGCAATTACAGCAGGATGGCACTGCGCCTGGCTATGAATACGCGGGAGATATTTCGAAAAACCGCGCCAAGCTGGTTGTTTACCCGTGCCGCGTACAGGACGGCTCCGTCTGGATCGGCTTGGACTGACCACCCTGGCGTAACACTGCGCGGCGGCTTCAGCTGTCGGAACGTTGCCAATGGCCTCGACGGCGGCCCTGCCCGGTAGGGGCTATCTGCCATACCTGATGGATCTGGCTCTGAAAAGGAAGAGCAACCCAGGAAAGGTGTTCGCCCTTGCCGCGCTTCGAAGGAGGCGCCGCTATCTGGCCACGCTGAAGGCCAAATTCGACCCGTTGCTGCCATTCGCCGATAACGCTGGGAATTTCAGGTGCTGACCCTTCTGCGACGATGGAACCGGAAACGGGAAAGATCGACACTCTGCAGCCGTCCGAAAGGGATTATTGTGGCAGCAGTTACGTCTTCCAGGCTCAGATGCGCATGGCAGTGAAGTAACCTCGTCACAACTGATCAGATGGAGTATTCTATCCATCCTGGCAGGCATACCGGCCATGGCGCACCCTGTGGTGGGGGCGGTAGCACTCGACGCAAGCTGATTGCATGGGGGATACTGCAGTGGAGGGGCGCGAGGCGGATGAATCAAGCGTCAGTCTCAGACAACAGGTCGAACTGCTGAAGCGGGAGCTTGACGAGGCCCTCGAGCAACAGACGGCGGCGAGCGAAATACTGCGCGTCATTCCGATCTCGACCAACTCCGCGCAGCCCGTCTTCGATGCGATAGCGAAAAGCGTAGCAAGGCTATGCGCGGCGGAATTTTGTTTCGTATTTCAGTTCGACGGAGAGTTCCTACACCCAGTCGCCTATCACGGCATATCGCGCGAAGGCATTGAAGCAGTACGTGCCAGGTTTCCGCAGCGACCAAATAAAGGCAACGTCACGGGCAGAGCTTTTATCAGCGGTGTCATCGAGCAGATCCCCGACGTCTTTTCCGACCCAGATTATCAGATGCTCCAGCTGGCGGAGATCGTGTCGTACCGTAGCGCCATGGGCGTGCCGCTGTTACGAAAGGGACGTCCGATTGGATCGATCGCCGTCACTCGGCGCGCGATCGGCGTCTTTCCAGAGCGACAGGTTGAGCTGCTGCGAACATTCGCTGATCAGGCGGTGATCGCCATCGAGAACGTTCATCTTTTCGAGGAGGCGCAAGCGCACAACCGAGAGATTGGCGAGGCGCTCGAACAGCAGACGGCGACAAGTGAAATACTTCGCGTCATCTCGACCTCACCGACCGATGCGCAGCCCGTGTTCGACACGATCGCGCAGCGTGCAGCCCGGCTTTGCGGCGCGCAGTTCTGCCACGTGTTTCGCTATGATGGCGAACTGTTGCATTTCGTGGCGCACCACCGGCTGGAACCCGAAGGCGCGGTGCTTCCAGCCCCGCCCGGTCGAGGCAGTGCGGCCGGCCGTTCGATCCTCAGCCGATCAGTAGAGCAGATAGAAGACTGGCTCGCCGATCCGGAATACACGGCCTATACCGTCATCGGCAGTCAATCCTCGAACTACAGAAGCCTGGTGGCGGTGCCCATCATACGCGGCGGCGTCGCGATCGGAACCATTGTCGTGGCACGAAGCGAACCAGGATTGTTCCCCGATCGCCAGGTCGAAGTTCTCAAGACCTTCGCCGATCAGGCCGGGATAGCAATCGAGAATGTTCGACTGTTTTCCGATTTGGAAGAACGGAATCTCGACCTGAAGGAGGCTCTGCAGCAACAAACGGCGACAGCCGATGTTCTGAAGGTCATCAGTCGGTCGACCTTCGATCTCCAGACGGTACTTGATACGCTTGTCGAATCGGCCGTGCGGCTTTGCGAGGCCTATGATGCGGCCATTTTCCTAAAGGATGGAGACACTCTCTACTTGAGAGCGCATCACGGGCCAATTCCGATCGATTTCGCAGGCTGGCCGGTGTCACGGGGTTGGGTGACCGGACGGGCCGTCGTTGACAGAAAACCTATTCATGTGCCTGACCTGACGGCCGACGCCGACGAGTACCCGGACGGCCAGAGCATGGCCGTGCGGATGGGGCATCGCACGATTTTAGCGGCGCCCTTGCTGCGACAGCAGCAAGCTATTGGTGGGCTCGTCATACGCCGAACTGAAGTCAAGCCATTTACTGAAAAGCAGATCGACCTTCTCCAGACCTTTGCCGACCAAGCGGTCATAGCGATTGAGAACGTGCGGCTTTTCGACGAGGTGAAAGCGCGGACGGCCGAACTGGCCGAGGCGCTAGAACAGCAAACCGCGACGGCTGACGTTCTGAAGGTCATCAGCCGCTCCGCGTTCGACTTGCAATCGGTTTTGGATACTCTGGTGGCGTCCGGTGCCCGTCTTTGCGAGGCGGACATGGCGACGATGACCCGGCCGATGGGTGACGCGCATTATCCAGTGTCCAGCTACGGCTTCTCTCAGGAATTCGACCAATATTTCCGAGCGCTCCCGCTGGAGCCGGGGCGCGGGAGCATAGTAGGGCGAACCCTGCTTGAGATCCGGCCGGTTCAGGTGGCCGACGTCCTCCACGATCCCGAGTACGCCATGCCGGAAGCGCAAAGACTTGGCGGGTTTCGTACCGTACTTGGCGTGCCGCTCCTGCGCGAGGGTAGCCCGATCGGGGTGCTCGCATTGACCCGTTCCACCGTGCGGCCATTCACGGACAAGCAGATCGAGTTGGCATCTACCTTTGCCGACCAGGCCGTGATTGCCATCGAGAATGTGCGTCTATTTCAGGAAGTGCGGGCGAGAACCGACGAACTGTCGCACTCCCTCGAGGAACTCAAGGCTACGCAGGACCGATTGATCCAGACGGAAAAACTCGCCTCACTCGGACAGCTTACCGCCGGAATTGCACACGAGATCAAGAACCCGTTGAACTTCGTGAACAATTTCTCGGCGCTGTCGGTCGAATTGATCGAAGAGCTTCAGCAGGCGCTCGACGGCGCGCCGCGCTCCGAGATCGACGCACTCGCCGAGACGATAAAGGGTAATCTTAAAAAGATCGTCCAGCACGGCAAACGCGCCGATTCAATCATCAAGAACATGCTTATGCATTCGCGTCAGGGAGCGGGCGAGCGCAGGCCGACCAATATCAACGCCATCGTCGAGGAGAGCCTCAATCTCGCCTATCATGGGGCTCGAGCGGAGAAGCAGGGGTTCACGATCTCCCTAAAGAAATCGCTCGATCCGGTGGCCGGGGAGATCGATCTATACCCGCAGGAGATCACACGCGTGCTTCTCAACCTCATCTCAAACGGCTTCTATGCGACGAGCAAACGCGCAGCATCCGACCCCGGTGACAGTTATGAGCCGACGCTTGCGGCGGTGACCAGGGACCTCGGAGACAGCGTTGAGATCACTATCCGCGATAATGGTGTCGGAATCCCGCCAGAGGTGAGGGAGAAAATGTTCAATCCTTTCTTCACAACCAAACCCGCTGGCGAGGGGACCGGCCTCGGCCTGTCACTCAGCCACGACATCATCGTCAAGCAGCATGCCGGTTCCATCGAGGTGGAAACAGAACCTGGTCAGTACACCGAGTTTCGCATTCGACTGCCGCGGTTAACCCCGGCGATGGCTACACCGGAGGGCAAATCATGAGCCTCCTCATTCTGGTGGTCGATGACGAGCCCGACGTCGAACTGCTTTTCAAACAACAGTTCCGCCATGACCTGCGCGCTGGTCGCTTTGTCATGGAGTTCGCGCGATCAGCATCATCCGCACTCGAGCGGATCGCCGATGCGGGCGACGTCATGCTCATTCTCATCCTGTCCGACGTCAACATGCCCGGTATGAGCGGGTTCGAACTTCTGCCGAAGGCGAGGACCGTACGGCCTGATGTGCCGGTGATCATGATCACTGCCTATGGCGATCCGGATACGAAGCGACGAGCCATGGAAAGTGGTGCGGAGGCGTTGCTGACCAAGCCGATCGACTTTATCGCGTTGCGAGTAGAAATCGACAGTCGAGTTGGGCGCGCCGCATGAGCACAAGTATCCTCGTTGTTGACGACGAGCCGGACCTGGAGATGCTTCTTCTCCAGAAATTCCGGAAGCAGATCCGCGACGGATTACTGCGTTTCCTGTTCGCCTGCGACGGAGTTGACGCCTTGGCAGTGCTTGCTGCCAACCACGACGTGGATATTGTGCTGAGCGACATCAACATGCCGCGTATGGATGGCCTGTCGCTGCTGGCCAAGCTTCAGCAGAGGGACGTGGATCTGTCCACGATAATCGTCTCGGCCTACAGCGATATGCCCAACATCCGGATCGCGATGAATCGCGGCGCCTATGATTTCGTGACGAAGCCGATCGATTTTCCCGACCTGGAGGCGACGATCGTCAAGACGATCCACCACGTGGAGACGTTGCGTGAGGCGCAGCGCCGGCAGTCGGCCGCCGAGCAGGCACGTGCGTCACTTTCCCGTTACTTTTCGCCAAATCTCGCCGAACGCCTGGCCAGCAGCGCCGACGCCCTCGATCTTGGCGGAAAACGCCGAGATGTTGCGTCGCTCTTTACCGATCTGACGGGGTTCACCACACTGGCGGAAACGATCGAGCCGAACGTGCTTGGGCAGCTCCTCAACGATTACATCGTCGGCATGACTGACATCGTGTTCGCCCACGACGGTACTGTCGCCAAGATCATTGGCGACGCACTCCACGTACTTTTCGGCGCACCGGTCGATCAGCCGGACCATGCCAGTCGCGCGATCGCCTGTTCATTCGCACTTGACGCCTTCGCACGGTCTTTCCGTGAACACTGGTGCAGAAAGGGAATAGCCCTTGGCCACACCCGGATTGGTGCGCATGCCGGCACGGCCGTAGTCGGCAACTTCGGCGGAGGAAAGTTCTTCGACTATAGCGCCTACGGCGACACCATCAACGTTGCCGCGCGCTTGGAAGCGGCCAACAAGTCGCTTGGCACACGCCTCGCAGCGAACATGCAGGGGTTCTGCGGTCGCCCTGTTGGCGACCTCCTGCTCAGAGGCAGGGTGGAGCCGATCCGCGCTTTCGAGCCGCTTGAGGCCGAAATCTATGCCAGCGGCGCAACGCAGGCGTACATGGCTGCCTTCGAAGAGCTGGAGAGCGGTGATCCTCGTGCTGTAGCTTCATTCGCTGCGCTGGTTGGTCGCAATCCGGAGGACCCGCTCGCTGGCTTTCACCTGAGGCGACTAATGAACGGCGAATTCAGCACAACCATCAACCTCAAGAATTTGCACTGAGTGTCTACTGCATAATTCCTTAAATCGGAATCGATTTAAGGAATTATGCAGAAATTCAAAGTGTTACAGCGACCTTTGCGCGTCTAAATAGACGCGCGGCGCTGTAGCTTTCGGATCCGGTCAGGACCGACCTGAAGGGCGAGATCTCATGCTCCAAGGCCGAGGCGTAACGCCGACCGCGGTGTTCCCTTCATCGAATGAAGCAGTCGAGCGTTCCTTTGAATTAACGATCCCGAGTGTGCTCATGCGCATCGGAGCCTGAGCGCGGCCTACGAGGCAGGTCACGTTTTGCCTGCGCAGCGCGGATGGCATGTCGTTCTCTGCCGGATCCGTCCGTGGGCTGCAGCATCTTGCGAAATTCATCCCGTTTCTCGTGTATGGATGCAATCACCAGGCCCATCGGAATGCCGATGCCAACGAGCACTGCTTGCGAGAGCTGGAGGCTGGCTTCGATGGTCTCCGGCACTGCATCAGTGACTTTCAGCTCGTACAATTCAGTTGCGTGCACCGCATCCCGCGCGCGGGCGACGATGGTAAGTTCCGACCGCTCCGATCTCGCAGCGCGGACGATAGATTCAACCGCCTCGGCATTGTCCAAGGTCACGACAAGCGCGCGGGCGTTCTGGATTCCACAACGTCGAAGCAACTCGATCCGGGTGGCATCGCCATAATAGATCGTGGGACCGCGAGCTCGCTCATTGGCGACGAGCACGGGATCGGCGTCGATTGCGAGGAACCTCAATCCGTGCCGTGTGAGCATCTCGGCGACCAACTGTCCGACACGCCCGTATCCGACGACGATCACGCGCTCCAGACCATCGTCATGCTGGGGCGTCAATCCCGCGAATGCAGGTTCATCCATACCGGCATATGCTCGACCGCGGCCCAGTATACGGATCAGCAGGGGGATGCCAACCATCGTCAAAGTAGCCGCGACCGTGGCAGTGGCGCCGGCTTCGTCAAGGACGACGTTGCCCGCCACAGCTGCACCGATAAGGATCAATGCGAACTCGCCGCCGGGGCCCAGTACAACCGCCAGCTCGCCGGCACTCCGGTTCGTCAAGCCCGATAGGCGCGCGATGGGGAACAGGATAACTGCCTTTATGGCAAATAAACCGATCGCGACACCCACCGTAACGAACGGGTTGGCGATGATCTCCGAAAGATCCAGACGGGCTCCAACCGAGACGAAGAAGAGGCCAAGCAGAAGACCCTGGAAGGGCTGGATCGTGACCTCGATCTGCCGACGATACTCGGTTTCAGCCAGCAGGAGGCCCGCGATGAAGGCGCCCAGAGCCATGGACTGACCACTGAGCGCTGTGACAAGGCCAGAGCCGATCACGACCAAGAGGCATGCAGCGACGAACAACTCGCTGCTCTTTGTTGTCGCGACCAGCTTAAACAGGGGCCGAAGAATTAGGCGACCCAGCCCGGCCATTGCGAATAACGCAACTGCGGCAGGCGCTAGCGCATACAAAAAGCCGGCGCCGAGTCCCGTCCCTCCACGAGCACCCAACATCGTCACCATGAAAAGGAGAGGCGCCACCGCAAGGTCCTGGAAGAGCAGCACGGCGAAACTTGCGCGTCCAACCGTGGTGTTCAGCAGTTTGCGCTCGACAAGCGACGGCAGAATGATAGCCGTCGATGACATCGCGAGCGCGCTGCCAAGCACCACCGCCGAAGCTGGGGTTTGACCCAGCAAGCCCGCGACGGTCGCGAGGACGGCTGTTGAGGCGAGAACCTGCAAGCCCCCTAGCCCGAAGACGAGTTTGCGCATTAGCAGAAGGCGGCTCCACGACAGCTCGAGCGCGATCATGAAGAGCAGGAATGCTACGCCGAATTCAGCAAGATGCGCGATCTGTCCGACATCTGTTATGGAGATTGCAGAGAGCCACGGCAAATCTCTCGCGAGAGCTCCGAGACCGAAGGGGCCAAGCATCATGCCAGCGGCGAGAAATCCAAAGACCGGGCTCAATTTCAACCGCCCAAACAGAGGCACTATTACGCCGGCCGTCGCCAGAAACAGCAGAAGCTCCTTGTAATTTTCTGGTCCTGGCGTCATCGATAGCTCACAAACTTTGACCCAAGGCGCAACGCGCGCAGCCGCTTTTTACTACGAGCCGATGCGCACCACCGCTCGTAGGAGCACACTTCGTGTCCTCAGACGGATTCTACTCTCATTTCAGATGATGGTGTCTCCGGTGCGATGATAGTACCGGGCCAGCGGTTCAAATCGGCGACGAATAAAGACTACCTCTATTTTCGTGGCTCGCCGCGCCGGCAGTTCCCTTCGATCCATTATGCCATCTCTTCAGTACGGAACGAGAATACCACTCACTCCCACGCGACGCTCCGAGGTTTGAAGAAGCGGTACGACTACGACCTCTCCTTCCATAGGTCAGTCTAAGATTATGTGGGGTACAAACCGCGACAAATTCGCGGTGATGCAAGTACGATCCTCGCGGATGCCGAGGCCACAAGAACGGTCGCCGACAATCCAGCTCCCCAGCACCGCGTAGCCAGCCTCACTGTGAAACAGCGGCGCATACGCTTGTATCACGAAGCCTTCGTCGCCGTAGCTGCCCCCCAGAGACAGGAACTCCCTGCCGTCGCGATAGACACTTACATTCTCGCCTTCACGGGAAAGCAATGGCTTGCGGACGTAGTTTGAAAGCGGTGGGGGATCGTCGGGAAAAAAACTCGGCAGAAGGTTTGGATGGTTCGGATACCGCTCCCACAAGAATGCAAGAAGACCTTTATTTGCGAGAACCGCCTTCCAGGCGGGTTCAACGAAGATCGATCCTGATTGGGGCAGATGAGAACTGAAGCCCTCCCGAAACATAAATTCCCAGGGATAGAGTTTGAAACATCGATCGATGACGCGGTCCTTCAAATCCGTGAAGCGGCCAATGCCATCCACGCCAATATCACGAACGTCGAGTAGCTCGACGCGGTGACCGCCTTGCACAGCGCAATCCATGAGATAGACCGTCGTGCCGCGATCTTCCTCATTGTCTGTCATTGCGGCGAAATGGAAAATGGAGCTTGTGTCGAATTGTTGGAAAGCTTCGACCAAGCTCTCCTGCAGGGAGTTGAACTGATCGGCATTGGCCGGCAAAACACCGAGCGCAACCTGATCCGTCAGCCAATTATTCTGAAAGAAAGCCGACTCGAAAATCGAAGTCGGTGTGTCAGCATTGTACTCGAGAAGTTTGGCGGGTCCGCTGCCGTCATAGGCCAAATCAAACCGGCCATAGAGATGTCGCTCGCCCTGTTGCCAGGAGCGACGAACGACCTCACGGAACTCATCCGGGATCGCTAACCGATGAAGCTTTTCATCACTCCCCACAATGTCTGTGACGAGTTCCATGCACATTGCGTGAAGTTCCTCGCTCGGACCTTCGATTTGGGTTTCAATCTCCTCAAGCGTAAACACGTAGGCCGCGTCATCAAGCCAATACGGCTCGCCATACATTTCGTGGAAGCCAAAGCCGACGGCACGTGCCTTGTCCTGCCAATCCGGGCGTGCCGGCAGACTTATTCGGTGCATGTCAACCGCCAAATCCAAACGAGAACGAACGTCCGCCAAATCCTTGGCGCGCCACGGTTCGTGTGTTCACATTGACTGGCTTTACACTGTATCGGGAAGACGAGGCGCTGGCGCTCTGCGAGCCGCGGGCAGGCGCGGGCGTCGTCGTCACTGTTTGGCCGGAGCGCGTTCTATAGATGGGGGAGCCGGAGTACCCTCCACCACCACCACCGCCTCCCTGCTCCTCCTCTCGGCGGCGGTACTTGTAATAATCGTCAATTTTCTCGAACCCGGTAGACAGCATGTATCCTGCAATAAAGGGGATGAAGAAACTGCCCGCGCTTCCGCTGCCGTCGGCGCCGCGCGCCTGAGTGCATTGCGCCCACCCGTATTCTGCTTCGCATGCGGCGCGACGGTCGAACCGGGGAGCGCCCGCCAGGTGGGCGCGCATTGCGTCCTGATAACCGGCCCGACAAACTTGCTCATCCATGCCGGCCTGCATGCACTGGTCTACGGATTTGAACATGACATCTTCGGTAGGTGGGTTGTCGCCGCAACTCGCCAACGCAAGGCCGGAGGCCGCAATGGTGCCGAGGGCAAGGATAGGAGGCGTGCGGCCGGAAAGTCGTCTGCGCATCGGAGCTTCCTCAGTAGGTCATGCAAGCGGCATTGAGAATGCCGACCGCCAGGGCAATTCCTCCGCCCCAGAGACCCGCGGCCATATCCCCCCGCGTTATCTTCTCGTGGAGACCTGGCATTGTGAATCCCGCGAGGAAGAAGGCGAGCACTTGCATGACAATGCCAATGACCGCCCAGATGACGTAATCGAGAATGCTCACTGAATTGGCTGCCGCCGAGGCAAGCGGCAAACTGAACCCGATCAGGGCACCCATGAACGCGGTGACGGCAGCCAGGTTTCCCGATCGGATCAATTTGGCCTCCGCATGGGGAGTGAGGTGGGTGTAGACGGTCGCAAAGATCGCATAGGCAGCTAAGCCGATAGCGAAATAGGCGAGAAAAGCTGGCAGCCCTTCAACATAACCAAACATCCTTAGTCTCTCCAAAATACTATTGAAACTCGTCTTCAGTCACGTCGGACGCCGGCCGGGGCCGGGGCCGGGCCGGCCCGCCGGCGCCTACCCAGGGCTCGCTCTTGGCCCAGGCAGCGACCGTGTCCCGCTGCGCCTGCCGCCGACGATCGCGGTGCACAACGCGTCAAGGCGCAGCTACAGTGCCTACTCTTCTGCCCGCGGGTCGTCGGATCGAGCTCGACAAGCACCCCGCCCTTTTGCACTCGGATGCCGTTGATCGCATTTGCGGTGAATACCCGGCCCGGTTCTTTATACTCGACGATCTTGACCCGGCGGACCGGCTGGATCTTGCCTGTGCGGTCGCGACGATGTCGCCACCGCCGCGAGCAATGTCACAAGTAGCTAGCAATATGCAACTGGCGTCAGCGGGATCCCAGGCTAAATAAAGCAATATATGTCAGGATGTTATCGTAGAGGACGCACATGATTAGTACGACATTTGCGGGGGCGGATTCCATTTTCAAATGCAACAGAGACAAATTGGCCATGGTCTCTGGAGGATGGAAGTGGCCCGCTCGTTTGTGCAGTTGAGTATGAATGAACGACGCGTCATTGCGCGGATGCATAAGAAGAAGATCAGCCAGGCTGAGTTCGCGCGGTCGCGAGCCTATTCCGCCGGGCATTGAGGTCACGCTTCAGTCTGAAAACGGCATGCTTGGAATTGGACCTTTCCCCTTCGAAGGGGAAGAGGATCCCGATTTGATCAACGCAGGCAAGCAAACAATCAGCGAGTTGGCAAGTAGCAGTTATTTTTCGAGCTCCGACAGTTTCGCCATGATCCGCGGTGGCCACATCGACTCGACGGTTCTCGGCGCCATGGAGGTCAGCGAAAGTGGCGATATTGCCAACTGGATGATCCCAGGCAAAATGATCAAGGGGATGGGCGGAGCCATGGACCTGGTCGCGGGCGTCAAAAAGATCGTCGTGCTGATGGAACACGTGTCAAAGGATGGGTCGCTGAAGTTCATACCCTCCTGCAGCCTGCCGCTGACCGGCCGCGACGTCGTGGACATGATCATAACGGATCTTTGCGTCTTTGAGCGCCAATCTCCTGCCGCACCATTTTCGCTGATCGAACTGGCTGATGGCGTGTCTGCAGATGAGGTCGCATCGAAGACGACCGCCCGCTTCCTGAGATGAAGCCCAGCGCCGCTACGCCCATCGGTCGCCCACCAACGCTCTTCATCGAATAGAAGTTGGTCGCATCGTGGAAATAGAGATCGGCGTGCTGCGGACTGATATGATGAAACACACCGGCAATGGTGCGGCGGGTCCGGGAATTGAAGCCTTCCACCGAATTGACGTGAACCGCATCGCCAACATACTCGCGACTGGAACTGGAGACATTGCAAAGATGGATGGGGACGATCTATCTCGTCTATTTTTAGGTATCAGTGGCGGACACGCTGGCCGAAATGCAATGCGATGCCGCTGAAGGCAGCCCGTGCGCGTGCTGCCCGACCCGTCAATTAGCAAGAACAGAGACTGCACCGAGACGTGCGACATAGCCCAGGCTCACCGGGTTGAAGTGAGGTAAAAGCTGGAAGAGCTACAGGCGCTGGAAGCAGCCAGGTCAGAGCGCGCCGCATAAATCCATAAGCATCCAGCACGAGCGCGCCCTCCGTGGCAGATCCCCGGCCCTTCATCCCTGTGGCAGTGAGGTCGCGGAAACGCTTCATCCGTGCGGAAAGAGGACACCGCCAATCCCAAGTTCCAGCAATTAGATGCCTAGCATCGCACGCATGGCGGCCTGCAGGTCCTCGAAGCAGCGGAAACGGGTTTCATGCCTGTCGGCGATCTCGCCGCTTGCCGGCTCATAGACCATCGAAACGGAACTGAGGGCGGCCATGGCGGCTGCGACATCGGCGAAAGCGCCGGAAGCGACCACCCCGAGGATGGCAGAGCCGAGGAGGACCGGCTCTTGCGCGCGCGGCGCGACGACCGGCTTTCCACAGGCATCGGCAAGCAATTGACGCACGAGATCGCTCTGCCCCGCCCCGCCGCTGATCACCACGCGTTCGACCAAGGCCCCTTCCCGCGCCTGCGCCTCGATGATCTGCCGCAATCCGTAACCAATGCCACACAGACCGGCGATGTAAAGCGCGACGAGGCTGTCGACACTCCGCTCCATGCCGAGGCCGGCGATGACAGCCCTTGCATGCGGATCGGCAAAGGGCGCGCGGTTGCCGAGGAATTCCGGCACCACATGCAGGCCAGTGGCAAGATGGACGGCGTCGGACAATGAGGAAGCCTTGGCGGAAGCCATCTCGGCCAAGAAGACGGGCAGCGAGCACCCGCGTGCACACGCCTGAGCCGTCGCTTCCGGCGCGGCGGGATGGAAAGCGAGCAGTTGATCGATAGCAGCACCCGCGGCGCTCTGGCCGCCTTCATTGAGCCACAGGCCCGGCAGCATGGCCGAGTAGTACGGCCCCCAGACTCCGGGCACGAAGACAGGCTCCTGCGTCGAGGTCATGGTGCAGGAGGAAGTACCGAAGACATAGGCGAGGTTCTCGGTCGACCGGCCGCCGATGCCGACCGTGCCGATCCCGCCGGCGTGGGCGTCGATCATGCCCGCAGCAACTGCCGTACCGGGGTTCAGGCCCATGGCCGCCGCCGCGTCGGGCGTCAGCCCCTGCCCCAGCCGCGTGCCCGGCTCGACAATCTCAGTACCGATTCGACCAAAGCCCTCTTCGGCGAGTTCCGCGAGGCCGACCTTCTCGAAATAGCTCGGATCCCAGCGCTTCTCGTGCGCGAGATAGGTCCATTTGCAGGTGACGGTGCAGGTCGAACGGGCGAGATCGCCCGTTGCCTTCCAAGTGAGGAAATCGGCGAGATCGAAGAACTGCCAGGCCGCACGAAAAACCTGCGGCCTGTTCTCTTTCAGCCAAAGCAGCTTCGGCGTCTGCATTTCCGGCGAGACGCGCCCACCGACATAGCGCAGCACGTCATGGCCGATCGCGTTGATGCGCTCCGCCTGCCCGACGGCCCGGTGATCCATCCACACGATGATGTCGCGCTCCGGCTTTTCTGAGGAACCGACAGCGAGCGGCGCTCCGCCCTCACCGAGCACCACGAGCGAGCAGGTGGCGTCGAAGCCGAGACCGACCACCGACGCCGGGTCGACACCTGCACTAACCACGGCCTCGCGCACGCTCGTGCAGACAGTGTCCCAGATTTCCGTGCTCGATTGCTCGACGATCGCGCCCGCCGCGCGGAACAGCGAAATGTCCCGCTTGGCGGAGGCGAGCATGGCGCCCGAAAGGTCGAACAGGCCGGCCCGCGCACTACCGGTGCCAACATCGACACCTACGACGTAGCGGGAATTGCATTCCGAGGACTGGGTCATGGGCCAAGCTCGCTGACATTGCTGGTTGCCGAAAGTTCTACCGGCCCGCGACGAAGTCGGCCATGCGGCGGATCAGGAAAGCACCCACCGTCGCGCCGGCATCCTGCAAACCGACGGTCTTTTCCTGGAAGGCCGCCGCCTTACCATGCTGGGCGAGCATGGACTTGGTGCCCTCCAGTGCCTGTTCCGCCACATCCGCCGTCACGTTGAGCGCATCCGAAAGCGCCGCACCACCGGAAGCCTCAGCTTCCAGCCTCACCGCGATCGGGTCGAGCACGTCGAGCAAGGTCTTGTCGCCGACCTTGGCCTTGCCGCGCTCGGCGACACCGTCGCGATAAGCACGCCAGAAGGCGGCCATATCAGCGGCATTCAGCGTTTCCTTGCCTTCCACGGCCTTGCTTGCGCGCAGGAACCCGGTCGCCGTCAGCGTTCCCATGGTGGAGGGAGCGGTACGAGCCATGGTGGCGCCGGCGGTGCGCAGCAGCTTGGCGATGCCCGCCGCCTCCCCTTCCGCTTCGAGCGCTTCGGCAGCAGCGGCGAAGGACTTGCTCATGGTGATGCCGAGGTCGCTGTCGCCCACCTTGCCATCGAGCGCAATGAGGAATTCGCGCTGTTCGGCAAAGAGGCCCTTCCAGCTCTTGAAGAGGTCGATGAGGTCAGCGGCGTTCAATGTCTGAAGCGTCATGGCATTACTCCGCAACGTGCTGGAAGAATGGTGTGTTGGCCGGAGCGGCGACCAGGCGGTCCAGTTCATCGTCGAGATGCAGGATCGAGATCGAGGCGCCGGCCATTTCCATCGAAGTGGCGAACTCGCCGACCCAGACGTATTTTGCGGTGACACCACGTACATCCAGTAGTTGCGAGACGCGGCGGAAGAGGATGTAAAGTTCTTCCAGCGGCGTGCCGCCGAGGCCGTTCATCAGTACGGCGACGTTGTCGCCCTGCTTGTAATCCGTTTCGGCGAAGATGCGGTCCATCATCTCGTCGACCACGGCATCGGCCGGCGCCAGCTTCTTGCGGCTGATGCCGGGCTCGCCATGGATACCCATGCCGATTTCCATCTCATCGTCGCCGATGGAGAAGGTGGCATGGCCGATTTCCGGAACGACACAGCTCGAAAGGGCAACGCCAATTGTGCGGGTACGCAGGCGCGCCTTGTCGGCAAGACGCGCGACCTGGTCGAGCGGAAGGCCTTCCGCGGCGGCCGCGCCGGCAGCCTTGTAGATGAAGAAGATGCCGGCAACGCCGCGACGCTTGTGCTCCTCGCCAACGACCGACGAGGCGACGTCGTCATTGCCGACGACCTGCTTGACGGCGATGCCGTCGAGATCGGCAAGTTCCGCCGCCATGTCGAAGTTGATGATGTCGCCGGTATAGTTGCCGTAAATATAGAGGACGCCGGCACCTTGATCGATGTGCTTGGTCACCTGGTACATCTGCTCGGCGCTGGGCGACTGGAAGACGCCGCCGACGGCCGCGCCGTCCAGCATGCCGTCGCCGACGAAGCCGAGGAAGGTCGGGAGATGCCCGGAGCCGCCGCCTGTGGCGATACCGACCTTGCCGGGCCTGGTCTTCGCCGTGACGAGGCAACGCAGGTCATCGGCCGTGTAGGTGACGGCGGGATGCGCCTTGTAGATACCTTCCAGCATTTCGTCGACGAAATTGACGGGATCGTTCAGGAATTTCTTCATGGATTTCCTCCGGGAATGGGGGGTTATTTCTTGCGTTGTCGCGTGACGAAGAAGGCGGCGGCCAACAGGATGAAGCTGCCGACGACCAGCCGCTGCCAGGTGCTGGGAATGCCGACCATGACGAGCACGCTGTTGAGCACGACGATCAGGAGCACGCCGAGAAGAGTGCCGAGAACCGTGCCCGTGCCGCCGGTGATGCGCGCCCCGCCGAGCACGACGGCGGCGATGACGTTGATCTCGGTACCGACGAGATCGAAGGGATTGGCCTGCCGGTTGGCGCAGACATGGATGATCCCGGCAAGGCCCGCGAGCGCGCCCGCATAGCCGAACAGGAAGACATGCACGGTGCGCAGGCTGTAGCCGAGGCGGCTAGCGATGTCGGCATTGCCGCCAACCGCGAAAATGGCGCGGCCCATCAGCGTGCGGTTGAGTATCCACCAGGTCCCGAACGCCGCGATGGGCAGGACGAGGAAATAGAACGGCAGTGTGATGAGCGCGCCATTGGCAGATTCGAACTGGACGAGCGGCATGCGGCCGAAGGCCCCCATCTGCGGCGGCAGCGACATGATCCAGACCGTGCCTATGAAGGAGAGCAGGAAGCCGCGGAAGAGATACTGCGTGCCGATGGTGACGATCAGCGACGGCACCTTCAGGTGATGGACGAGCAAGCCGTTGATGATGCCGAGCGCCGCCCCGCCGAGCGTCGCCATGAGGATAACGACGACGATGGGCAGATTGGGCAGATAGCTCTGCACGAGCACGGTCATCGAATACATGGTGAAAGCCGCAATCGCCGTGAAGGACACGTCAATGCCGCCCGCCGCCAGGATGATGAAGACGCCGAGTGCGAACAGTCCCATGACCACGCTGGCGCGGCCGATGTCGATGAGCGTCGAGGGCTGCAGGAAGGCCGGGTTGACCACGGCGACGATCACGCAGATCGCCACCAGCAGCAGGAAGGTAATGGTCTCCGGACGGCGGCGCACGTGCTCCCCGAAGCTGAAGGAACGCGACTGGCCGGCGGCGCCGTGGAGTTCATCGGTCCGTGAAACGCTCATTGCAGAGTCTCCGTCGTGGTCGTCAGCATCGCCTTGTAAAGCTGGTCTTCGGTTGCCTGCTCCGCATCCACTTCTGCGACCACCCGGCCGCTGTTCATGACGAGGATGCGGTCGGCGTTCTGCAGGAGTTCGGGCAGGTCATCGCTGACGATGACGAGGCCCATGCCCGCTTCAGCGAGCGCCTGGATGACCCGGTAGATCGTATCCTTGGAGCCGACATCAACGCCGACGGTCGGCCCATGCAGCACGAGCAGTTTCGGCGCAATGCTCAGCCAGCGGCCGATCAGCACGCGCTGCTGGTTGCCACCCGAGAGCGCGCCGACCGGCAGATCGAGATTCCTGGTGTTGAGGCGCATTTCCTCGGACAGGCGGGCTGCAATCGCGCGCCCCTCCTCCCGGTCGACGACGCCTAACGAATTGGCGAGGCGCGAGACGATGAGCGCGATCTCGTTCTCGAAAATCGACTTGTCGAGGAAGAGGCCTTCGGCAAGCCGGTCCTCCGGCACGTAGCCAATGCCTCGCTCGATGGCCTCTGCGGGCGATCGCACCGATACCGCCTTGCCATCAAGCGCCACGACACCCGCGGTCGCAGGGGCCACGCCGGTCAGGGCCATGGCAAGTTCGTTGCGCCCGGAATCGGCAAGGCCCGTGATGCCGAGGATCTCGCCCTTCTTGACGGCAAAACTCATCCCCCGCACGCCATCGGCGACAAGACGATCGACTTTGAGGAGCTCGACATCGGACGGCTTGCCGGTGCGATAGCGCTGCGCATCGATGGAACGGCCGGTCATCAGCTCGGCCAGTTCCTTCTTGCTGTAGTTCGCAATCGGCCCCTGCGCGACGCACTGGCCGTCGCGGAAGACGACGGCATGGCCGCCGATGCGGTAACATTCGTCCAATTTGTGCGTAACGAAGAGCACGGCGACGTTTTCGGAGCGCAGGCGCTCGACGACGCGGATGAGATTGTCCACCTCGCGGCGCGTCAGCGACGTGGTCGGCTCGTCCATGATCACGAGCTTGGCGCGGGTCGCAATTGCCCGCGCGATGGCGACAAGCTGGCGGGAAGCGAGCGGCAGATCGGAAACGATGGTGTTGAGGAAGGCGCCGTCGGTCGGCAGGCCCGCGGCGGCAAGCGCCCGTACCGCCGTTTCCCGCAGTCGCTTGCGGTCGAAGAGGCGCGCGAGGCGGCCATTGGCGTTTACCAACTGCTCGTTCAGCGCGACGTTCTCGGCGACGGTGAGATTGGGCAGCAGCGACAAGTCCTGGTAGACGGTCTCGATGCCGGCGGCGAGCGACTGGATCGGCGTCAGCGACGAAAAGGACTCGCCGCCAAGCACGATCTCCCCCGATGTCGGCGCATGGGCGCCCGACATGATCTTGATGACGGTGCTCTTGCCGCAGCCGTTCTCACCGAGAAGATGATAGGCCTCGCCCGGCTGAAGCGTGAGGTCGATGCCGCGCAGGGCATGGACGCCGCCGAACCACTTCTGGATGTTTCTCAGTTCAAGGAGCGCTGCCGACTGCTGCGCGGTATGTGCTTGTGCCGCCACGGAAATTGTCCTCATGCTGACCGGCGCGTCGCCACGCCGGACGGGTTCGGCCGGAAGGCAAGCCTCCCGGCCGGCTGACGGTTTGCCGGATTAGAACAGGTGTTCCTTGTAGGTCGCCTTGTCGGCGAGCACCATGCCGTTGCCGAGGATAAGCAGGCCCTTGCCCGGACCCTGCTTGACCGAGACCTTGTTGTAGCCTTCGACGCCGAGGTCCATACCGTCGGTGACGTCCTTCTTCTCCAGCAGCAGCTTGGCGACGGCATTCATCGCCATGCCGGCCTTCTGCGGATCCCAGAAGCCGATCGCCGTGATGGCGCCGGATTCCAGAAGGTCGGACGACGGGTTCGGCAGGCCGGTCCCGACGAGGCAAACCTTGCCGCTCAGGCCCGCCTCGTCGATCGCGCGGCCGACACCGAGAACGTCGTTGCCGGCCGAGGTCTGGAAGCCCTTGATATCCGGGTGCTTGCGCAGGATTTCCTTGGCCTTCTCGTACGTGCCGTTGGCGTCGTCGAAGGATTCGTTGTTCGGATCGACGAGCTCCATGCCGGTATATTTCTTGGCGTTCTCCTCGCCCGCGCCGACCCACTGCATGTGCGTGCGGCTGCCGAGCGAACCGACAAAGGTTGTCCATTTGCCTTCCTTGCCCATGCACTCGGCCAGGCGCTCGTTCAGCGCAGCGCCGTAGTCGGCATTGTCGAAGGCCTCAACGTCAGCGTTGGTGTTCGTCTGGTTGTCGGCTTCATGGGTCACGACAACGATGCCTCGCTCCATGGCGCGCTGGAACGTGCCTTCCAGAACGGCCGGATCCATCGGCACGACGGCAAGCGCGTTGACGCCCTTGGCGACGAGGTCATTGACGATCTGAAGCTGCTGGGCCGAGTCCGCCGTCGCCGGGCCGCTCTGGCTTGCAACGACACCCGGGTTGGCTTCCTGGTAAGCGACGACGCCGGTGTTCATGCGGTCGAACCACGGAATGCCACTGATCTTGACCACGGTGGCGATCACAGGCTTTTCCTGGGCGACCAGCGTGCCGATGGAGCCCGCGAGCGCGACGGCAGCAACCGTGGTTCCAGCCAGTACCTTCTTTGAAAATGACTTCATGTTTTCCTCCACGAATTTTCCCTCCTGTTTTCACTTCGGCGCTTGAGGGACAGGCACCGAAGGGGTTTGCGAGCGGCGGCCCGGAGACAGAAAGCCAGCGATGTCGTAGCGTCCGACGGCCAGGAACGTCAGCAACAGCAGGCCCCAGGCGAAATCGCGCACGAAGTTGGAAAGGCCGCTGAAATTGAGCAGGCTCGACATGAGCTGCAGGGCGATGGCGCTCAGCACGACACAGATGACACGCCCGTAGCCGCCTTCCGGCTTCACGCCGGCCATCACCGCGATGAGGATGGCGATGAGCAGGTAGGAGCTGCCGTAGTCGAACTTCACGTTGACGTTGCGCGCCGCGATGATGACGCCAACAAGGGCCGACAGCGTGCCTGAGATCGCATAGGTGGCGATGATCACGCCGTTCTTGGGGAAGCCCGCATAGACCGCTGCCTTGGGATTGGTGCCCATCAGCATGAGCCACAGGCCATACGGCGTGAACTTCAGCAGCGCGGCAACCACGCCGGCGACCAGCACGAAGACGAAGAAGCTGATCGGGACGGCGGCGATCATGTCGTTGCCAATGCTGGACAGCAGCGCCGGACTGCCGACCGTCACCGCCTTGCCGCTGGAGACCACCACCGCAAGGCCCATGAAGGCCATCTGCGTGCCGAGCGTGCAGAGAATCGGCGTGATGTTCAGCCGCGAAATGAGGAGGCCGTTGATGACGCCGCCGGCAAAGCCGACGAGGAGCGCGCCGGCGATGAAGGCGAGACTGAAGGCCGCACCACTCTCCGTCGCCGACAGAAAGGACGAGACGATGACGGCGGAGAGTACGCCCGAGAGGTTGGCAAGTGCGATGCCCGACAGGTCGATGCCGCCATTGCCGGCGCACATTGCCAGCATGACGCCAATGGCCAGAAGGCCGATTTCCGGCACCTGGCTCGCCATGGACTGGAGATTGAAAACCGAGAGGAACGTGCCGCCGGAGATCAGGGCGCCCGCCACGAGCAAAAGGCTGTTTATGACAACCAGCATCGCCAGCTGCCCGCCGGTTTTTTGCATAATCCCCTCCCAATTGTTTACTAAACAAACTGCATCTTCACTAAAACGCTAACAAAGGAAATTTGCGCTGACAAGCCCAATTTTCGCGACATATCGGTTGCGAAAGGCGAAAAATTGCCCTAGGCGTCGCAAAGGCCACCTAAATCGTTTAGTAAACTTGTTAGCAGTCGCAGCATAAAGAGGCCCTAACCTCCACATGAAGAAACCGGGAAAACTGACCATCAGGGACATCGCGGAGGCGGCGGGTGTATCGGCCGCGACGGTTTCGCTCGTGTTGAACGGCAAGGGGGAAATTTCCGGAGTGACGCGTGCGCGCGTGCTAGAGGCGGTGGCAAGCCTGAACTATGTGCCGCGCGCCACGAAAAGCAGCACGGAACCCGGCGAAACACTGCGCTTCCTGAAGATCGCCAAGCACGGCCACACCGTGAACCGGGATCACAGCGTCTTCATCTCCGACTATATCGACGGCATGTCTGCTGAGGCGACGCGGCGCAACTACACGCTGGAAGTGGTGAGCTTCGAGGGCCAGCCGATCAGCACCGTGGCGGAATCGTTAGCCGGCGCGCCGATTTCCGGCGTCATTGCCCTCGGCACGGAGTTGACGGAAGCTGATATCAGGTTGATCCAGGGCCTCGGCCTGCCGACGGTCTTCATTGACACGTTCTACGATGTGCTCGACGCCAATTTCGTCGACATGAACAACGAGGACGCCGTCTACAAGGTGCTGTCCCGCTTCCGCATGCAGGGTTTCCAGCGCATCGGCTTCGTCGCCTCCCATGTCGATACGACCAACTTCCGCCTGCGCCGCGAGGCGTTCTTCAAGAACATGGCGCGCCTCGGCTTGCCGGTGAACGAGGCCGATATCCTTTCGGTGGAATCGACCTATGACGGGGCCTATCTCGATACGCGCACGCTGCTCGCGACCGGCCTCGACCTCGCCGAATGTTATTTCTGCACGAACGACATCATCGCCTACGGCTTCATCCGGGCGCTCAAGGAGCACGGCATCGCCATACCGCAGGACGTCTCGATCATCGGCTTCGACAACCTTCCGCAGAGCGGCACCATGGAACCCGGCCTGACGACGATCGACGTCTCGAAGCGCAAGATTGGCTACCTCGCCGTCACCGTTCTCGACGACCTCATCGCCGCCGCCGAACCGCAGCCGCCGGTTAAAATCCTCGTCGGCGCGGACCTCGTGCTACGTGCCAGCCATGAGCACGGCGCACCGAAGGCGACGTACAGCCGTCCCGCGCGGGCGGCGCGGCAGTCGGCGGAATAGTCCGAAGGAGAAGCGATTATGGAATACAGGACACTTGGCCGCACGGGGCTCAAGGTTTCGGCCATTGCAATGGGCACCTTCTCCTTCGGCGGGGTCGGCGCCTTTTCCCGGGTAGCGAACCAGGGGGTTCCCGAGGCCCGGCGTCTCATCGACTGCTGCATCGACGGCGGCGTCAATCTCTTCGACACCGCCAACATGTATTCGCTCGGCCGCTCGGAGGAAATTCTCGGCGAGGCGCTCGGCGAAAAGCGCAATAGGGTGCTGATCTCATCGAAGGCGCGCATGCGCATCGGCGACGGGCCGAACGACGAGGGGACCTCGCGCTACCATCTGATCCGCGAGTGCGAACTGAGCCTCAAGCGCCTGAAGACCGACCATATCGACATCTACTTCATGCACGAATGGGACGGCGTGACTCCGGTCGAGGAGATGCTCTCGGCGCTCGACACGCTGCGCCAGCAGGGCAAGATCCGCTATATCGGCTGCTCGAACTATTCCGGATGGCATATCATGAAGGCGCTGGGCGTGGCGGAGGCGAAAAACCTGCCGCGCTTCGTGACCCAGCAGATCCACTACACGCTGGAAGCACGCGAGGCGGAGTACGAGCTGCTGCCGATTTCGGTCGATCAGGGCCTCGGCGTGATGGTCTGGAGTCCGCTAGCCGCCGGTCTTCTCTCTGGCGCCTTCGGCCGTGGCAGGCAGCCGGCCGACTCCCGTCAGACTGCCGGCTGGAGCGAACCGCCGATCCGCGATCAGGAACGCCTGTGGACGATCGTCGAAGCGCTGGAGGCGATCGCCAGGAACCGCGGTGTCACGGTGGCGCAGGTCTCACTAGCCTGGACGCTGTCACGCCCCGCCATATCGAGCCTCGTCGTCGGCGGCCTCAGCAAAGAACACTTCCGCGACAACATCGCAGCCGTGGACCTCACGCTTACCGAGGACGAACTTGGCACGCTGAACAAGGTCAGCCGCCTGCCCTGTATCTATCCCTACTGGCACCAGCACAATTTCGCCAGCGCGCGTTTCAGCGCCGGCGACCGGGTGCTGCATGACAGCTACGCAGATCTTGGCATGATCTAAGTACGTGTTCCGGTGGCGGAAGAGGACCCTGCACTTTAAGCAAAAGCGCGGCGGAGCCAGACCGATATATCGCCTTGAACGGAAGCGAACCTGCGCCCCCCAGTATCGCCCACAAGCTTTGCCTCACATTAAGCAACTGCCAAAATCCTTTCGGGTGGCTGCCATTCGAGGCGAATGCCTTGGCCGGGCGGTTGCGGCTATTCAAGGGACGTAGAACGCTCCCTACTGTGAAGGCTTTGGGGGGGGGAGTGCTCACCAAGACGGCGTCACCACTCTCAACGACGCAACAGCTCAGGCTGTGTTGCTTGCAGACCATGTCACTGATTGCTTGAAGCGTTTAAATGCCGTTGCGCCATCAGTGCAGCCTCGACGCGGTTTTTCGTTCCGAGCTTCGTCAGCAGCCGGCTGACATGAAACTTGATGGTCTTGACCTGAACGCCCATTTCCTCGGCGATCGCCCGATCAGCTTCGCGACCTTGTGCTCCTGCGTTCTGCTGCGGATAACGCCGAATAGCCGCATGCCGAGGTTGGGTGACATATAAGAACGCCCCTCGGCGACCGCGACCAGCTCCAATGCCGGCCCTTCAGGACATAGCCGGCCGCTCCAGCGCCGAGCGCTTCGAGAACGTCGTCGTCTTCCTCCGAGACGGTCGCCTGTTGAACGACGTCACCAACGAGCCTATTTAGCTGGTGCGCGTCCCAACCTCACCTGTCTGATCGTTCTGCAGGAGCCGGCCCCAAATTCTCCGGGTCCGCTCGTACGCGCATTCGTAGACCTGCTCGTTGTCGACTTCACCAAGCCGGTGCTGTTCACGAGAACCGACCAGCGCCAGTTTAACCGTAAAATGTTTCTTCCGCACTTTGATAGTCTCCATCATGGAAGGGAAACACCCCTGTCCGCATTCTCGCTCGCCTTGACCACGTCGGCGGCATCCACGCGATGCCATGTTTTGCTCCGATCTCGGCGGCGTCGCAGGCACCTAGTCGGTCAAGACACACCCGTGCTGTTCCGGATGCTGGACCCGCTAGCTTCGCTGCCACCTACGGCCGGGCGGCCGCTACCGGACCGTGTCGCTTTGAGCTGCGCGCTTGGCGTCGGTCCTGCTCAAACGGCGGGTCATGCTCCGATCCTATCCTGCTGCGCGAATTCGGCGGCGCCGATGGTAGCCGATGTATTCCATAACCGGGACGCTCATGCTGTTGCCGACGCCTCGATACCGCACGATATCCAACGCACGGCGACCGCCGACAACGACAACTGTCCAGTTATCCGGGAAGCCCTGCGCGCGCTCACACTCCAGCGGCGTTGGACGGCGAACGGTTCCGTCGCTCGTCACGATAACGAAATCCATCTGGTTGCCTTGCCCGGCCGGGCGAGACATTCCAGCACCGCTCGCGTTCAGAGTTCCAAAGACGGGCGCCCAAATCACGTCTCCTGAGCCGACAGTACCGCTTTCGGAAGCTTCTTTAGGCAGGTATTTCGGAGCCGATGCGTCGAGACGCTGATTGAGCACGTGGCACTGGAATGCGGACGGCTCACAGTATGCCGCGAACTCGTATCCCAGAGGTTTCCATGCGACGGACGCCGCACTGATGCCGGAGAAAGTAGACAGAACACGCATCACAGGACACCTTCCTCCTCCGGGAGTTCGAGATCCGCACACGCATCCTCAAGCTCCACGACCTGCGGCATGGATATGCGCTGGCTGATCCATCCGGCGAAGCGGCAGAGAGGCCGATGGCGACGAAAGTCGCAAAACTTGTTGGACTTTCCGCCGTTCCCATTACGCCGGTTTCTGGCGATCCTTTTTCCATGGCGAGACCCCTGCGGCTAGGACCCGACGGAACCGATTGGGCGTGACAATGCCGCGGTTCAAGGGCGGCAGCGGCCCTACGTGCGTCTAAAAGGACGCCGAGGGCGTAGATACCGTGTTGGGTAAATCAAGTCGGGCGTTTGTCTTGGAAGCACCGACCGGTCACTGCTGCAACTGCAGAGGGTGTTGTGATGCGTGTTACGTATGGTGGAATAAGCCGGGGAGAATTTTTCTCAAGGCGACTTCGGCAAGCGGTCGCAGCGGCTACGGTTGGCGCCGCCACTCCTATGCTGTGGCCGACGGCTGCCGCGGCTCATGTCAAATGGTTCGCGCCGTTTGACATTGCATCGCCCGCACGGCCATTCGCGGAGACCTTGGCAAGCCAGTGGTTCTGGCTTGCCGTCGCCATTGCGGTCCCGCTATTCGTCATGACCGTCGCCTTCGAGCGCACTGCCGCAGGCGATAAGGTGCTCACGACGATGGAGCGACTGACCGCCCCGTTGTGGAGCCGAGCTGATGATTTTGTTCGCGCAGCGACGGCAGCTTTCTTCATCGCAATCTTCGTCATTGGCGGCGTCTATCTCACGCCTGACCTGAGAACTGGCTTGGAATGGGTTTCCTGGGCGCAGTTGTTGATCGCGGCAGGTCTCTTCTCGCGCAGAACAATGTGGTGTTCCGCGATTGGGATACTCGCGCTCTGGGGAGCGGCGCTGCATGAGTATCAGCTTTTTCATCTGCTCGACTACCTGGTGCTCTGCCTTGGCCTTGCTGGTTATCTCATACTGTTTTCGCTTGAGGGATCTTCGTGGCGAGAACAGCGCTTCGCCATTCTGCGCTGGGCGATCGCGATTACCCTGATGCGCTCCAGCCTCGAAAAATTCGCCTATCCTGAATGGTTCGACCCGCTGGCACAGGAGAAGCCGTTCCTGACCTTCGGGATGCCGGAGAATGTGTTTCTTCCGATGGCAGGCGTCGTCGAGTTCGTCCTCGGTCTTGGACTGATCTGGACCCCGATTGTGCGGCGGCTTTCCGCCATTGCGTTGCTTGTGATCTTCAATGCAGCCGTCGTTGCATTCGGGCGGCTGGATTTTGTTGGTCACGGCCTGATTACAATGATGCTGGTGATTGCGGCCATTGACCCCGCCCGCGAAATGCAGATTGCTCCCGAATTCCGGCGAGCGATCTTCGGCGTGCCCATTGGCTTCATTGCTGCTTTGGCGATCCTGGCCCCGACCTACTGGAATCTGCATTCGCTCCTTCATAGTCATGCCCCGCCGACGGAACTGTCGGTGCATACCGGACAGGACATTCCTCTGGTGATGTCAAAGTGAAAGCCTTCAAGACTGGATGGATGACGGGCTTCGATACCTTTGGAGTTTCCGCTCTCGGAATTCGAATGATGTTGATGGAGGCGCGCGCAGCTGGTTCTGCGACCCCAGTGCGCCCTGGCAGAAAGGTGCGGTCGAAAACGTGAACAAGCGCATTCGCCGGTTCATGCCAGGCGATACGGACCTTACCACCGTATCGCAACGCGACCTCATCCAGCTTGCTCGCCATCTCAACGACCAGCCGAGAAAGTGCCTCGACTACAGGACGCCGGCCGAAGTGTTCGGGGCACATTTGCAAGACGGAGGCTGACCCCCTACCCTCTAAACCGGCATGATGCACTTCGGTTAGGATGTCCCCTGGATGCGGGAGACTCCACGTCGAGGGCGCGATCGTCTGACGCCGGCTCGGTATCGCAATAGTGCCTGTCGATGCCGCGGATCAATCGATTGAGCCCGCGCTCAAGGCGAACGATTTCAAGAGTTTCGGGGTCTATCCCCGGAGCCAGCAGACCGTCGGGATCAACAGTGCGCGTCAAGCTCCCTCTCGAAGTATTCGAGGTGATCGCGGAGATAGCCGGCGACAGTAAGTTTTCGCGCATCCCTTTTTCCTTTTTGTGAGACCGCGCCGGATCGGCTCGTCCCAACCGGTAGCCATTCGCTCGCCGCAAATTGTATAATGTGACCATAATCTCTGTATACGCAGATTATACAATTTCATTGACTCCGTCGCGGCGCTGTGAGACCTTCCATTTGTCAAATGGCGATCAACGCATCCGCCGACACGAAATTTCACGAAGGAGGGTTCGGTGAAGAAGGGAAAGAGCGGCCTCTACGAGGATCTCAAACGCCAGATTCTGACGATGGAACTCGATCCCGATCAGGATCTCGACGAGGTAAGCCTGGGCGAACTGTACGGCCTCTCCCGCACGCCGGTTCGCGAGATCTTTCGTCGGCTCGAAGGCGAGGGCTACATCGACATCCGCGCCAATCGCGGCGCACGCGTCAGCCCGATGAATCATCAAACGCTCCGGCACTTCTTTTTGGTGGCTCCGATGGTCTATGCCGCGATCGGTCGCCTGGCCGTCCAGAACTTCAAGCAAAAGCAGTTGGGCGACCTCAAGGACACGCAGGAGCGCTTTCGCTCGGCAAGTCTCACGGGCGACGCTCTTTCAATGGTTCTCGAGAACAATCGCTTCCACGAGATCATCGGGGAAATGTCCGGCAATGCTTATCTGCAGCCGAGCCTCGGACGCCTGCTGATCGATCACGCTCGTATCGGCCACACCTTCTTCCGCCCGAAGACCGATGACATGCGCCAGCGCCTGCAGGTCGCGGTCGATCATCACGATGGCTTCATCGCGGCAATAGCCTCGCACGACGAAGACACCGTCGTCGATCTGGTGTTCGAGCACTGGGAACTGTCGCGCGAAAACATGGAAATGTTCATCGCGCCGGAGGGGATGAAGGCGGACGCGCTCGTTGAGGTTCCCGCCCAATCGATGGAGAAGTCATCTTGAAGTTCGAAGGTATATACACGCCGGCGGTCACCCCACTCGGGCAAGACGGACAGATCGACCGCAAGGGCTTCGCGGCCGTGCTGGAAACGCTGATCGAGGCCAAGGTCCACGGCATCATCGTCGGCGGATCGACGGGTGAATATTACGCCCAGAGCGCTCAGGAACGCTTCGACCTGGCCGCGCTCGCCAAAGATGTCATCGGCTCACGTCTGCCGCTCGTCGTCGGAACGGGTGCGACCAGAACCGAAGACTCGGTGGAATTCGCCAAGGCGGCCAAGGAGATCCGTGCGGACGCCATCCTCGTGTCGTCACCGCCTTATGCCTTGCCGACGGAGCGCGAGAACGCCGTTCATGCGCTGACTGTCGACCGGGCCGCGAACCTGCCGATCATGCTCTACAACTACCCCGCTCGAATGGGCGTGATGATGGGAGACGAATATTTCTCCCGCGTCGGCAAGTCCAGGAACGTTGTCGCCATCAAGGAGAGCTCGGGCGACATGGCCAATCTGCACCTGCTGGCCCGGAAATTCCCGCACATCTCGCTTTCCTGCGGTTGGGACGATCAGGCGCTCGAGTTCTTTGCCTGGGGAGCAAAGAGCTGGGTCTGCGCCGGCTCGAACTTCCTGCCGAGGGAGCATGTGGCCCTCTATGAGGCCTGCGTCGTCGAAAGGAACTTCGACAAGGGCCGCGCGATCATGACGGCGATGCTGCCGCTGATGGACTTCCTCGAATGCGGCAAGTTCGTGCAGTCGATCAAGCACGGATGCGAACTGATCGGCTTGAAGACAGGCTCCGTCCGAGCCCCGCTCCGCCCGCTCAACTCCGAAGAGAAGCGAACCCTCCAGACTGTCGTCTCCACGTTGAAGCGAACGGTCGCCCAGATCACGTCGGGAGCCAACAATGCATGAACCTCTGACCGCCGCTGAATACAAGGCCATCGCCGTCGGGCTCGACCTGCCTACCAACGCCTTCATCGACGGGGCCTTCCGCCCGGCCAATTTCGGCAAAACCTTTACGACGACCAACCCGGCTACGGGCGAGGCTCTGGCCGAGATCGCGGCCTGCGACGCAAGCGACGTCGACTTTGCCGTCGCCAAGGCAAGGCAGGCCTTCGAAGACGGTCGTTGGCGCCTGCAATCGCCCGGCGACCGCAAGGCCGTGCTGGTCAAGCTCGCAAAACTCATCGAAGACAATCGCCACGAACTCGCCGTCATGGAAAGCATCGACAGCGGCAAGCCGGTGCGTGAGTGCCAGACGGTCGACGTGCCCGACACGATCCACACGATCCGCTGGCATGCCGAACTGATCGACAAGCTCTACGACAACACCAACAATGTCGGCGCGAATGCCTTGGCCATGGTCGTGCGCGAGCCCATCGGCGTCGTCGGCTGCGTCCTACCCTGGAACTTCCCGCTTCTGATGCTGGCCTGGAAGATCGGCCCGGCGCTCGCGTCCGGATGTTCGGTCGTCGTGAAGCCCGCGCAGGAAACGACACTGACCACCCTTCGTGTCGCCGAGCTTGCCCATGAGGCGGGGATCCCGCCGGGCGTCTTCAACGTTGTAACGGGCAGCGGCAAGGATGTCGGCGAGCCGATCGGCCTGCACATGGATGTCGACATGGTCGCCTTCACCGGCTCCACCCCGACCGGCCGGCGGTTCCTGCGCTATGCGGCCGACTCCAACCTGAAGAAGGTTGTGCTCGAGTGCGGCGGCAAGAACCCCGCGGTCGTGCTGGGGGATGCGGAAGACCTCGATCTCGTCGCCGAACAGGTGGTCAACGGCGCCTTCTGGAACATGGGCGAAAATTGCTCGGCGACCTCCCGCCTGATCGTCCAGTCGAGCATCAAGGACGAACTGCTGCAGCGGATCGGCGCCTATATGCGCGAGTGGAAGACGGGGGATCCGCTTGACCCGGAGAATCGCATCGGCGCGCTCGTCAGCAAGAGCCACTTCGAGAAGGTGCGGTCGTTCCTCGACGACGTGAAGTCGGAGAAACTCGCGCTCGCTCACGGTGGCGGGACATATGAGGGCGCCTTCATCGAACCGACTGTTGTAGACGGGGTAACGCCGGCGAGCCGGCTGTTCCAGGAGGAGATCTTCGGGCCGATCCTTTCGGTCACGACTTTCGAGAACCTCGCCGAAGCGGTAGCGCTCGCCAATGACACCAATTACGGCCTGACGGCATCGATTTACACGGGAAGCCTTCGAAACGCGATCCGGCTATCCCGCGACATCCGCGCGGGCCTCGTCACCGTCAACTGCTTCGGCGAAGGTGACGCCACAACCCCGTTCGGTGGATACAAGGAGTCCGGCTTTGGCGGCCGTGACAAATCGATCTTCGCCCACGACAATTATTGCGAACTGAAGACGATCTGGATCGACGTTTCGGAACGCTCCGTCGACGAGACGATCCGATGAACACGCGGTCCGTCAAACGCTTGCCGGTCGAAAATGGCATCTCGGGCTGGGAGGCGATCAGTCGACGTTCGTTTCCCGTCCGGTGCCTCGACGGCAACGTGGAGGCGGACTGGCTCATCATCGGCGCCGGGTTCGCCGGACTTTCGTCGGCGCGCCGTCTGCTCGAGCTTAGGCCTGACGACAAGATCGTCGTTCTCGAGGCCAGTGAGGTTGGCAAGGGCACGTCGGGGCGGAACTCCGGCTACATGATCGACGTGCCGCACAACCTCACCTCCAGCGAGTATTCAAGCGGCACCGCTGATGCGACCCGCCTGGAGATGGCCCAGAACCGATCGGCCATCGCATTCGCCACCCGCGCGGCTGAAGACTACGGCATGTCTCGCGAGACGTTCGATCCAGCGGGCAAGATCAATGCCGCCGCGACCGCGCGCGGCATGAAGCTCAACGCGAGTTTCGGCCAGTCTCTGAAGAGCGCTGGCGAGAAACACTCCTTGCTCGACGCCGCCGAAATGCGCGAGATCACGGGGTCTAGCTATTATCTTGGCGGGCTTTACACCCCCGGGGCGGTCCTGATCCAGCCGGCCGACTATATGCGCCAGTTCGCCGCCGGGCTGTCACAAAGGATCGATCTCTTCGAGCGGTCTCCGGTGATGTCACTGCGGCGCGAAAACGGATCCTGGACGGCATCGACCGCGCGCGGCAGGGTTAGCGCCCCAAAGGTCATTCTCGGCGTCAATGGCCATATCGAAGACTTTGGCCATTTCGGCAGGCGCCTGATGCACATTTTCGCCTATGCCTCAATGACGGCGCCCTTTCCAGCCGATGACTTTGGGCACAAGGTTTCGGGCCGCGATCGCTGGGCCCTGCTTCCGGCCGATGCGATGGGTGCCACCGTACGCAAGATCACGTCCGGCGGACAATCGCGGATCGCGATCCGGACCAAATACACGTACGACACGACGGTCACTTTGTCGGAACGCCGCCTGTCGAAAATGGCTGAGGCACACCGGAACTCACTGGATGCGAGGTTCCCTGGCCTCAAGGGGATAGCGTTCGAGCACAGCTGGGCGGGCCGTCTTTGCCTCAGCCTCAACCACGTGCCCGCCTTCGGCGAAGTTGAAGAGGGGCTCTTTTCCGCCTGCTGCGAGAATGGTCTTGGCACCGTGAAGAGCACGCTGGCCGGGATGATGGCCGCCGAATTGGCGACCGGGACCATCTCCAGGGAACTCGAAGAATATATGGATCACCCAGGGCCAACCCGCCTGCCGCCTGAGCCATTTGCGTGGCTCGGCATCAACTCGGTGATCCGCCTGCAGGAATTGCGCGCAGGCCGCGAGGGCTGACCCTTCGCCGCGCAATGTGAGGGCTGAGGCGACTGCCGGTCTTCAAAGAGAATGGGAACGAAAACTAGGAGAACAATAATGAAGACTTTGTGGAAAGCGCTCTGTGCTGCTGCGATGGTCGGAATGACCATGGTGTCCGCGCGGGCCGAAGAAAAAACCATCACACTGGGCACCATGTCTTGGGAGGACCTCACCCCCATCACCGGAATCACCAAGAAAGTGCTCGAGGACGCCGGATACACCGTCAAGGTCGTGCCGTTTTCCGAGTGGGGCATCGCCTACGCTGCTCTCACCAAGGGCGACGTTCAGCTCCTCGCCTCGCAGACAGATTATGTCGCACAGGACTACTGGGATAAGAACAAGAAGCGCCTCGAGAAGATTTCGCCTGTTTCGCACGGCCTCTATCAGGCCATTGCAGTGCCGCAATACGTCACCGTCGACTCCGTCGAACAACTCAACGAAAACGCCGACAAGTTCGGCGGCAAGATTGTCGGCATCGAGCCTGGTTCAGGTTTGATGCGTGACGCCGCCACCGTCGTGAAGGACTACGACCTCAAGCTGCAGCTTGTCGAAGGCAGCACCGCCGCAATGACCGCTGCACTCAAGTCCGCCATCGACCGCAACGAATGGGTGGCCGTCACTATCTGGGAGCCGTCCTGGATGATGCAGAAATACCCCTTGAAGTTCCTGAAGGATCCAAAGGGCATATTCCCGCCGCCGCAGAGCTACTACTGGATCGGTCAGAAGGGTTTCTCCGCTGACTACCCGCACGCTCGTGAGGTTGTTGCCAGCGTTTACGTGCCGCTTGCCGACATCACTGCGATAAACGGCGCTGTCAGCGACGGCAAGTCTATGGATGAGGCGGTCAAGGACTGGACCGATAACCACGCCGACCTGCTGAAGCGCTGGGGCAATATCAAGAGCGAATGAGCGTGAATACGCGGGCGGCTCGGGATGGTGCCGCCCGCAATCGACCATAAGCAAACAGCTACGGGCTGAATTGCGGGGAACGAGATGAACACGATCAACAATGCGAACGAAGTGCTGGTGGACTGCCAGAACGTCTGGAAAATATTCGGCGCACGTGCCCCGACTGCGATAAGGGCCGTCGAAGAGCGTGGGCTATCGAAGAAGCAAATCCTGGAAGAATTCGACTGCGTTGTTGGCGTTGCCAACGCCAATCTTCAGGTCCGTCGCGGCGAGATCTTCTGTATCATGGGGCTTTCCGGTAGCGGCAAGTCGACCCTCGTGCGCTTGCTCAATCGGCTGATCGAACCGAGCCTTGGTCAGATCACGATCAAGGGCAAGGACATTGCCAAGCTGAACGCCGCAGAGCTGCGCGACATGCGCGCCCGGAACATCGGTATGGTATTTCAGAGCGTAGCCCTTCTTCCGGGAAGGACCGTGCTCGAAAACGCCGCATTCGGACTAGAGGTCCGTGGAGTGCCTCGGGACGAGAGGTACAAGATTGCCCGCGCCGCCCTAGAAAAAGTGGGACTCGCCGACTGGATGGCGCGCTACCCTTCCGAACTTTCGGGCGGCATGCAGCAACGCGTGGGCCTTGCCCGGGCGCTGGCTGCAGACCCGGAAATTATCCTGATGGACGAACCGTTCAGCGCGCTCGACCCGCTCATCCGCAGGCAGTTGCAGGATGAGTTCCGGCAGCTGACGAAATCACTTGGTAAGTCGTCTGTCTTCATTACCCACGACCTCGAAGAGGCCATTCGGATCGGTGATCGGATTGCGATCATGAAGGATGGCGTGATCGTGCAGGTGGGGACCGCGGAAGAAATCGTGACACAGCCGGCCGATGACTACGTCTCCGAATTTGTCGCCGGCATTTCGAGAATCCATCTCGTCAAGGCACATTCAGTGATGCTCCCGGTTGCGGAGTTCCAGACCCTGCAGCCCCACTGCGACGTCGAGGCGCTTCTGAAGACCTCGCCGGAAGCCGACATCGGGGAACTCATAGATCTCACCATGCGCTCGAACCGCGACGCCGTTGCAGTTGTCGAGAATGGTGCCATGGTCGGTATCGTGACGACCCGCGGATTGCTCTGCGGCGTGGCCGGGACCCCCGCCAGAGAGCTCGTCGCAGCCTAGTTGGAGGTAATGCAATGGACACCTCGGTCATTACGGATAATTTCGACACCTTTACCGACGACGCGCTTGGCTGGATCAGCGACAACGGCGAGTGGTTGTTCGACTTCATCAGGATGGTTCTGGAGGGGACATATGACGGCATCCTCTGGGTGCTCCAGATCTCGCCGTTCTATGTCATTGCTGCTCTTGCGGCCTTGCTCGGATGGCGGCTGATCAATCTTGCAGCCGGGCTACTGACAGGCGTCGCACTGACCTTCTGCACAGCCATGGGTCTTTGGGCCGAAACGATGAGCACGTTGGCCCTGGTCGCAACGGCAACGATCCTTGCACTCGTCGTCGGCATTCCGATCGGGATCCTCGCCGGTTTTGTCAGATCCTTCGATCGTGCTCTCGAGCCCGTGCTTGATCTCATCCAAACACTGCCACCCTACATCTACCTTCTCCCGGCAATTGCGCTGCTCGGTTATGGGCCTGCGACCGCGCTCATCGCCACCTTCATCGTCGCGATGCCGCCGGCCATCCGCCTGACGTCGCTCGGCATTCGGATGACGCCGCGAGAGTTTATCGAACTGGGGCAGGCGAGCGGCCTGACGCCGTGGCAGATGTTCACCAAAATCAGGCTTCCATTCGCGATCCCGAGCGTGATGGCCGGGATAAACCAAAGCTTGATGATGGCGTTCGGGATGGTTGTCATCGCCGGCATCGTCGGTTCCGGCGGGCTAGGCGAGACGATCTACGGTGCGGTTCGCACGCTCGACATCGCAACTTCCATCAATGCGGCAATCGCGATCGTCATCCTGACCATGGTGCTCGACAGATTGACACAAAGTGCTGCCCATCGCGCAAAGGCAGGTGCAAGATGAATGCCGACCTCATTCGTTTTTCGCCGGGTGTCTATCTCGCCCCGGCGGTGGATTGGCTGAACGCGAACTTCCACCCGTTCTTTGACGCGGTCACCAAGCTGATCGAGGCGGTACTGGGCGGCATCGAAGCCGTCTTGCTGTACCCGTCGCCCTATGTGGTGATCCTGGTGGCGGTGCTGCTTGCCGCGTTCCTCATCAATTTCAGGGTTGCCGTGATCACGGCGGTCAGCCTTGCCTTTTGTCTCTTAGCAGGTCTTTGGACGGCGTCGATGCAGACATTCGCGCTCGTGACCGTCGCCGTCTTCATTTCAGTGTCGATCGCGTTTCCTCTCGGCATTCTAGCATCGCGCTACAAGAGCCTCGAGGCCGGCCTTCGGCCCGTGCTCGACATCATGCAAACCGTACCGCCATGGGTCTATCTGATCCCTGCGGTCATGATTTTCAGCCTGGGCCGCGTTCCAGCAATTATCGCAACGATCGTCTACGGCATACCGCCCATGCTGCGTCTGACGACGCTCGCCTTCAACCAGGTCCCGAAGGATCTTCTGGAACTTGGCCAGGCGACGGGCGCACCACCCCGCGCGATTCTCCTCAAGATCGAAATTCCGTCTGCCACGCCCACGCTTCTTGTCGGCCTCAACCAGTGCATTCTGCTCTCGCTCGCGATGGTGGTGCTCGCCGGTCTGGTCGGCGCCGGCGGACTGGGTGCCGAAGTCACACGAGGGCTGACGCGCATGGAAATGGGGCTCGGTCTTCGGGCCGGACTGGCAATCGTCGCCATCGCAATCCTCCTCGACCGTTTGTCCAAGGGTGCCCTGCAGGGCCGCGGCCGCGGTCCGACAAGGGCGACACACTAGGGATATCAGACCATGCGCCGCAGCTTCTTCTGCATCGATTCTCACACCTGCGGAAACCCCGTTCGGCTCGTGGCGGCGGGAGCCCCATTGCTCCCCCATCTACCGATCGTCGAGCGTCGCGAAATCTTCGTTCGCGACCATGACTGGGTTCGCCAGTCGTTGATGTTCGAACCACGTGGGCACGACGTCATGTCTGGCGCGATCATCTACCCCGCGTACCGAGAAGATTGTGATTTCGCGGTCATTTTCATCGAGGTAAGCGGCTGCCTGCCGATGTGTGGCGCCGGCACGATGGGGCTTGTTACCGCAGCGCTCGAAGAGGGCCTTGTGACACCGCGCAAGCCGGGGAAGGTGTCGATCGAGACGCCCGCTGGCAGGGTCGACGTCGAATACTCCAAGCCCGGCGAGTTCGTGGAATCAGTCCGCATGTTCAACGTCGCGAGCTATCTGCATGAAGCCGACGTCAGCGTAGATGTTCCAGGCCTCGGTCCGCTTGTCGTCGACGTATCCTATGGCGGCAACTATTATGCCGTCGTCGAACCGCAGAAAAACTGGCCTGGCCTCGACGGTATGTCGGCAAGCGATATCGTGGAGGTCAGCCGAAGTCTTCGCGACGCCCTTGCACCTGTCTGCGACCCGATCCACCCGGAGGACGATCGGATAGGCGGCGTGCATCACGCGCTGTGGTGCGACGGACCGACTTCCAAAGAGGCTGATGGCCGCGGCGCCGTGTTCTATGGCAACAAGGCGATCGACCGGTCGCCGGGCGGTACCGGGACATCCGCACGGATGGCTCAGCTCCACGGAAAGGGGCGTCTCAAGGTCGGCGAAACATTCCGCCAGGAAAGCCTGATCGGCACGGTTTTCGAAGGGCGCGTCGAGGCCGAACAGAACGTCGGTGACTTCAGGGGCATCAGGCCAAGCGTGGGTGGGTGGGCCCGGATCATCGGTCACAACACCATCTTCGTGGATGATCGAGATCCCCTGGCACACGGATTTCAGATAAAATAGCCGGTCGGCTTCGGGCCTCGGATCATGACTGATCGAGCATCGCAAGACCTAAGACCTGAGCCACGATTTCATACGTTTCGACCTCGGCAAGTGGCGCGCGAGCCAACCAGTTCGCTAGTTAGGAAACTCCTCGATGACGACGAACCTGAAACCCATAACCCCTGCCGCGACGGTCCGCCTCAAGATCGGCTTCGTGCTCGCACGTTCCTTCACACTCTCGGCCTTCGCCCTCTTCATCGATACGCTTAGGCTGGCAAGCGACGAGCTCGATAAATCGGGCCGTGTGCGTGCCGATTGGCAGGTCCTCGGCAACACACGCCACCTGATCGCATCCAGCTGCGGGGTTCAGGTGGCGCCAACGTCCGGCCTCGTCGATCCCGGGCAGTTCGACTACATCGTCATAGTCGGCGGCCTTCTCAAGAACGAGCACCCGATCGATGATGAGACGGTCGCCTTCCTGAAAAAGGCAGCCGCCAAGAAAGTGCCTTTGATCGGCCTGTGCACCGGGACCTTCATCCTGGCGGAGGCGGGGCTCATGGCGGGGCACGTCGTCTGTGTCAGCTGGCTCCACTATCAGGCATTCCGCGAGCGCTTCCCGGATCTGAAGGTGCGCTCGGATCGCCTCTTCAACCTCGACCGCACCCGTGGGTCCTGCGCCGGCGGCAGCAGTGCGGCCGACATGGCAGCCCATATCGTTCGCCTCCATATCAGCAGGGAGGCGGAACGCAATGCGCTCGAGGTCCTGCAGATCGACAGGGCCCGTTCGCATCTTCATGTCCAGCCAAGAAAGCCGCTCGCGATCGAGAGCAACGACCCCCGCCTGAACGCTGCCCTTATCATCATGGAGCAGAATACCGAGAACACGATCTCGATCCCTGAACTAGCGGCCTCCGTCGGCCTGTCACGGCGTCAGCTCGAGCGCCTGTTCATGGAAAAGGCGAAGATGTCGCCGGCGCACGTCTACAGAAAATTCCGGCTGGAACGCGCCAAGCGCCTTCTCACCCAGACCGATGCTTCACTCATTGAAATCGCCCTCGACGTCGGCTTCGAAAGCGCTGGGCATTTCTCCAGGATGTTCGCCAAGACCTTCGGCCAGTCGCCGCGCGAGTTGCGAGCGACGCTGTCGAAGTGAGCCTTCACGCTGCTTGCGGGTTGCGCGGAAACGGGCTTTTGGTAAGGGGACCCCACCGACATTCCTCCGTGGTCAATCCAGGAAAAAGGTCCGCAAGCAATGATAGCCGGTTCGGTGGCTGTGGGCCCACTCTGTTTCATTGAAGCTCGCCAAGGGGGTGCGGATAAATCATCGCAGTCATGTATGTCGCGAAGGCTGGCGAAGGACACTGCCTACCCGTTCCGCTACTGGCAGTTCGTTCTGATTAGCGAAAATGGATGCCACTTTAGTGAGCATGTCACCGCTTGCCGCACAGCTTTTGGAATGGGCGACATGCAATGCCAGATGCTCCGCTGTCGCTAGCAGTTTCCCTCCGGATTCAAAGAGGCGATGAAATAGATGTAGGCGCTTTTCATCGTATCCGAGAATTTCGGTCTCGGTCCAGAGACTGCCTCCGACATGTGTCTCTGCCAAATGCCTCAGATGAGTCTCCATTGTATAATAAGACCCTTCGGCAGCTTTTTCGAAGACCACCCCGAGCTTCGCATAAAGGGCATCCGAGCTATCGCTGAAGATGTGAAGGTATCTGTGCTCCGTCATGTGCCCGTTGTAGTCGAGCCACTCGGGAAGGACGGAACCCTCCCAAAGATACATAGCCGCTGGGGTCATTACGTTCGATTCCATTTGATCGTGCGCTAATCTGCGACAACGCGAGCTTACGACTGTCGTTCTGGGATTCTTACGCTCAGTCCGTCGATTGCCTCCGACAGCCTGATTTGACACGACAAGCGCGAGCTCTCGCGAACGTCGTGTGCGAAATCGAGCATATCCTTTTCGATATTGTTGGGCGGCCCGACCCGCTCTCTCCATTCCTCGTCCACGTAGACATGGCAGGTGGCGCAGGCACACGCGCCACCACATTCCGCCTCTATGCCGGGGACAGAATTCCGAACCGCATTCTCCATCAGTGTCGTTCCGGTGGCCGCATCTAATTCGAATGGCGTTCCGTCGAAGGTGGATATGGACAACTTCACCATTGTACGGTCCCCCTATAGCAATGACTTGAGATCGACCGTCGTATCGGCGACCACGACCGGTGCCGGTGACTTGCCCGCTTCGATCATCCGCTTGGCGGCCATGTAGACCCTCGGGTCGTTCATGGCGTCGACGGCCAGAAGCTCGTCACCGCGGTAGTACCAATAGGAGACTGCATTGCCGGCTCCATGGCGGGTCGCCACCCTGTCGTATCCCGTGGAGAGGCCAGCGATCTGCAGTTTGACGTCAAACTGGTCTGACCAGAACCAGGGCTTCGCCAGGTATCCGGCGGAATCCCCGAGCATCGCCTTGGCTGCTGCTTCTCCCTGATCGATTGCATTGCCTACGCTTTCCAGGCGGATTCGGCCTGCCCTCCACGGAAATGAAGCGCAGTCCCCCGCCGCGAAGACGTGCGGGTCCGAGGTCCGGCAGTTCGCGTCCACCACGATGCCATTGTCGACGTCGATGCCTGCGTCGCGCGCAAGCTCGACATTGGGATGAACTCCGATCCCGACAATGACGAAGTCAACCGGGAGAACAGAGCCATCGGAGAGTTCGGCCGCCCGAACATGACCGTCTTCGCCGGTAAGGCGCCTGATCCCCGTTCCCTCGAGCACGGTGACATCGTGAGACGCATGCAGCTCTCTGAAGAACCGTGAAGTCTCAGGGCTAGCAACGCGCTGCAGGATGCGGTCTGAAGCCTCGATGAGAGTGACCTGGAGTCCAAGCTTGGACGAAACGGCTGCCGCTTCCAGGCCGATGTAGCCGCCGCCGATGATCAGGACACGCTGCCCCTCGCGGAAACAGTGCGCCATCGAGTTGATGTCGGCGAGATTTCGGACGTAGAAGACGTCGCCCAAGTCCCCGCCGATCTCGGCAGGCAGCAGCCTCGGGCGTGCACCTGTCGCCAGAAGCAGACGGTCGTAGGCGACTTCTGATCCGTCCGCCATCGCCACCTTTTGCGTGGACCTGTCTATGGCCTCGACCGTCGATGACAGCCTCAACTCGATGCCCTTTTCCTCGTAAAAGCTCAGGGGCCTGAAATAGAGTCTTTCCTCGGTCGTTTCGCCGAGGAGGAACCCCTTCGAGAGCGGCGGCCTTTGGTAAGGCGCATGGTTTTCGTCGCCGATCAAGGTGATCGACCCCATATGTCCGAGCGCGCGGAGTTTGGCACATGCGGAAAATCCCGCCTGACCTGCACCGATCACCACAATCCGGGAGGTCTGATCAACCCGACCGTCTTCCATGTTGCCGTCCTTCTAATGTTTAGTTGGCTCGGAGCGGAGCCATTGCCTTCTGGATGCTGGCGATGAGAGCGTCGCGCTGCTCGGAGAGATCGGCTGGCGACTGCCCGTTGGCCTCCTGCTTGACGCCAGAGACGAGAGTCTCCGCCAACGTGGGGTCTAGGTGCAGCACACCAAGGTCATCCCACCAGCGATTGAAGCTATCGGTGTAGCGTTCGCAGAAGGCCGCAAGACCGCCCTCGCCGGCACCGAGGTGGAAGAGCATCGTCGGCCCCATTGCGGCCCAGCGCAGACCCGGACCGGCCCACATAGCCTTGTCGACGTCCTCGACGGAGGCCACGCCCGTTTTGACGAGATGAATGGCCTCGCGCCAGACGGCAGCCTGCAGTCGATTGGCGACGTGGCCCGGGACTTCGCGGTTGACGCGGATCGTCACCTTGCCGACCGCTGCGTAGAAGCCTTCCGCGGCTTCCACAACGCCATCGGCGGTCTGTTCATTGCCCATGACCTCGACGAGCGGAATCAGGTGGGGCGGATTGAACGGATGGCCAAGGACGAAGCGCGACGGATCACGCCAACCGCCCTGCATTTCGGAAAGCGTCAGGCCCGAGGCCGACGTGGCGACGACAGCGTCGGCCGCGAGATGTTTTTCGATTTCACCGTAGAGAGCATGCTTGATAGCGAGCCGCTCCGGAACGTTCTCCTGCACGAAAGTCGCGCCTTCAACCGCTTCGACGGCAGATTTGCAGAAGCGAACTCGGTCGGGACTACCTCCCTTGACCAGACCAATCTGCTCAAGGGTTGGCCACGCGCGCTCGACGTAATCACGAACGCTCTTTTCCGTGTTCGGGGAGATATCGTGAACCGCGACGTCCCGGCCGGAGGCGAGAAACAAAGCGGTCCAGCTGGCACCAATTACCCCAGCGCCGAGCACGGCAGTATTTTTGAATTCAGTCATCAGAGTAACCCAGGTTGGAGTGGAGAGGCGGCTGTCAGTCCACCGTCGATGGTGAACAATTGGCCGGTTACGAATAATGCCTGATCGGAGACGAGCCAGGCTACGGTGTTTGCGATATCGGACGGCGTTCCAAACCTGCGAGCGGGATGGCGGGCAATCGCGTCCGCTTTCGCTTTCTCGGGGTCCTCAGCCAAAGCAAAGCCGCTTTCGGCCATGGCAGTCATGATCCAGCCCGGACAAACAGCATTGCAGCGTACAGCCGGGCCGTGATCGACGGCGATCGAGCGCGTGAGACTGTGAACGAAGCCTTTCGAGGCGTTGTAGATCGCCATGGACGGATCGGCCACGTGTCCGGAAATCGAGCCGAGGTTTACGATAGACCCGCCGGATTTCTCCATTATTGGCAACACGGCGCGGGACATATTGAAGACGCCCCGGCAGTTGATGTCGATAACGTTCGACCAGTCTTCGTCGGTCGTGTCGCGCACGGTCTTTTCGACCTGCACCCCGGCATTGTTTACCAGGATGGATACGGGTCCGTATTTGCTGGCAGTTTCGATGACCCTGTTTGCATCGCCGCTCCAGGAGACGTCGGCGCGAACCCAAACGACGTCATCGTCCAACCCTTCCGGTCTCGCGCTGCGCCCGCACGCGACCACCAAGGCACCGTCCTCCCGCAGTCGACGGACGATGGCCGCGCCAATTCCGCGCCCGCCGCCAGTAACAATCGCAACCTTCTGGAAATCGTTATCCATGGGACACCATCACGTGACGGACCGAGGTATAGGCGTCGAGCGCGTGGATCGACATGTCCGATCCCGTTCCCGATCCTTTCATGGCCGCCCAAGGCATCTCGGGGGTCGCCACGCCGTGGGTATTGACCCAGGTGAAGCCGTATCGAAGACGGCTGGACACATCCATCGCCCGGCCGACGTTCCGAGTCCACACGGACGACGCTAGTCCGTATCGTCCGGCGTTAGCGATTGAGACCGCCTCCTCCGCGTCTGAGAAACGGGAGATCGTCACCACCGGCCCGAAGATTTCGGAGCAGGCAACCTCGGCGTTGTGATCGACGTTTGCGATTACGGTCGGCTGATAGAAGAAGCCCTTCCCCTCGCCTCGTTTGCCACCTGTCACGATGTCGCAACTGGAGCGAGCCCGCTCGACGAAGCCTTCAACGCGTTCCAACTGCATGGCGGAGACGACCGGCCCCATCTGCGTGCCTTCGGCCTTCTGGGGTCCAATCTTGATCTCGGAGACTTCCGTCGCGGCCGCTGCCACCAGTTTGTCGTAAATGCCGTCCTGGACGAACAATCTGCATGGCTGGGCGCAGTCCTGGCCCGCGTTGAAGAAGCTGCCGTATCGGATGACCTGGACAACGGCATCGATATCAGCGTCGTCAAAGACGATTACCGGTGCTTTGCCTCCGAGTTCGAGATGAACGTGCCTGATCTGATGCGAGGCGGCCCTCATCGCCGCCATGCCCGTCGCAGGCGAACCTGTAACGGCGATTGCTTCGACTTGCGGCGCATTGATTAGTCTGTCGCCGATCGTCGCCCCACGACCGTGGACGATGTTGAAGACGCCCTTCGGGAGGACGTCGGCGAGTAGCTCGCCTAGCTTGAGCGTCGAAAGAGGCGTGATTTCCGAAGGTTTGAGGACGGTGGTGCACCCGGCGGCAACGGCGGCTGCGAGTTTCCACGACAGCATCATCAACGGATAGTTCCAAGGGGTGATCGCCGCCACCGGACCGACGGCTTCGCGTCGGATCATGCTAGTGTGTCCGGCGACGTACTCACCAGCGGCAGGTCCTGTCATCGTACGGGCACCGCCGGCGAAGAAGCGGAAGGTGTCGATCGTCAGAGGCATCTCATCGTCGTGTGCTGATGGCAAGGGCTTGCCGACGTCGAGACTTTCAAGCTCCGCCAACTCGGTGCTGTTGGACTCGATGACGTCTGCGATCTTCAGCAGGAGGTTTGCGCGTTCCTTCGGCGTCGTCCGCGAAAACTTGTCAAAGGCCTTGGCTGCGGCGTCGACGGCCGTGTCGACCTGCTCTGGGCTGGCCTCCTGGACGCTTGCAATCTCCCCGGCCGTGGCCGGGTCGACAATCGACAGTGCTTCGCCACTGCCTCGAACGAGTTCGCCGTTTATGAGGAGTTTGGTTTGCATGGTCAGAACGCCACCTGATCGCCACCCTTGAGTCCCAGTCGCTGACGCGCCTCTTCCGGCGTCGCGACCGTTCTTCCAAGGTTCTCGACGATGGACCTGATCTTGCGCACCTGTTCGGCGCTGGATTTCGCCTTCTGGCCAGGTCCGATGTAGAGGCTGTCCTCCATGCCGACCCGCAGGTTCCCACCGAGGAGGGCAGCCTGCGTCGTAAACGGAATCTGATGCCTGCCCGCGGCCAGCACCGACCACTCGTAGTCGTCACCAAAGAGCTTGTTGGCGATCGTGTGCATGTGCACGAGGTTGTCGAGATCGGGACCGACGCCGCCGAGAATGCCGAAAACCATCTGGACGAAGAACGGAGGTTTTATCCAACCCTGATCGATGATCCAGGCGAGATTGTAGAGGTGACCGAGATCGTAGCACTCGAACTCGAACTTGGTGCCGTGGCCCTCGCCCAGTTCCTTGATCGTGTATTCGATGTCCGCAAAGGTGTTCCGGAAGATGAAGTCCCTGGTGGATTCGAGGAAGGTGGGTTCCCACGAATGCTTCCAGTCCTTGTACTTCTGCATCATCGGGAAAATGCCGAAGTTCATCGAACCGACGTTGAGCGATGCCATTTCCGGGCTCGTCCGGGTGGCGGCGCGCAGGCGTTCTTCGCGAGTCATGCCGAGCCCGCCGCCGGTGGAAACGTTGAGCACCGCGTTAGAAGCCTGCTTGATGCGCGGCAGGAACTCCATGAAGAGGTCCGGATTTGGATCGGGCTTTCCGTTTTCGGGATTGCGCGCGTGGAGGTGTATGATCGCGGCGCCCGCTTCCGCTGCCTCGATACTCGCCTCAGCGATTTGAGACGGCGTGATCGGCAAGTACTCGGACATGGTCGGCGTGTGGATACCGCCCGTCGGCGCGCACGTAATGATTACTGACTTAGACATATTTAGAGCCTCATTTGCTGAACTTGCGCCGACAGACCACCGTCGAGCACCCACAGTTGTCCGCTGGCGTATCTGGCCTCGTCGCTCGCCAGCCAGTTCACCAGGTTTGCGATATCTTCCGGCGCGCCGTAGTTCCGGATCGGGTGGACGTTGCGGACGGCTTCCTTGAGGGTGTCGATCGTGCCACCCTTCCCGCCCGAGCCTGCCCCGGCGAAAAAGCTCTGGAGCATCGGTGTGTCGATGTAGCCGGGGCAGATCGCATTGACGCGTATGCCTTCCGGGCCGTGATCGCAGGCCATCGCACGGGTCAGCGCGTGAACCGCGCCCTTCGTCGCGCAGTAGGCGGCTAGACCTGGATCGGCAATGAAACCGTCGTAGCTGCCGAAGTTGATTACGGACGCGGTAACGCCGCCCGTCGTGGCATTCCTGAGAAGCGGCAGCGCGTGCTTCGAAGCGAGGAACGTTCCGGTCACGTTGACTGCAAAGCTCCGGTTCCATTCCTCCAACGTCGTATGCTCGATCGTCTTCTCGATCTCGATGCCAGCGGCATTGACGAGGACGTCTAGCTTGCCGGCCTCTTTCATGACCGTAGCCATGACCGAGAGCGCGTTCTCTTCCGAGGTGACGTCGAGCTTTATGAATTTAGCGCGATCATCAGCGACCGAAGTCATGCTGCCGGCGTCCGAAATGTCAGCGGCATAAACGACCGCCCCTTCCTTGATGAATCTATCGCAGATCGCGCGGCCGATACCGCCACGTCCCCCGGTGACGAGCGCCACCTTTCCTTCGAGTTTTCCGGTCATCGACGGCTTCTTTTCTTTTGGCGTGGAGCGCATCGGTGGGCGGTCTCGCACATCACCGATGTGTTTCGGACAACCTCCCGATGGCCAATTGGATTTGGCCATCGGGAGGCGAGCCGGGTCCTTACGGAGCACTCTTCGCGTACGCTTCGAGAACGAGCCCGTGGAAATGATGCACGGCATGCTCGGACTGGCCGGAGCCGTCAGGGTCGTTGACGATGCGGCCCTGGCTGAAGGCCGGCGTGTTCATGCCCTTCTGGACGCTCTCCACGATCTTGATGTCTTCGACCTGCAGAACCTCGTCGAGGTACTTGATCGTCTGGAGTTCCATCTCGTTCGGGTTGGTGTCCTCCAAGAAGAAGTCGTAGGTCTCCAGCGTCCGGTCGGGGCCGGCCGGGATGATGTTCAGAATGATCATCGAAGAGCGACCCGGATACCGCATGACGCAGGTGTTCGGCCACAGCCACCACACGGCGTGCGTCGTCACCGTGGCGTTCGAGACGTCGTAGGCGCTGTTCGCGTTCTTGCCGGCATCGGCCATATGGCTGGAGTAGATGCCGTGCGTCGTCACCTTGTAGGTGTCCATATCGACCAAGGTGCAGAAGTCCTTGTGGGCCGTCGGGCAATGATAGCACTCGAGGAAGTTGTCGACGACGTTCTTCCAGTTCGACTTGATGTCATAGGTCAGGCGCTTGGCGAACGTCAGCTTATCGATGTCGGGAGCCCAGTGCTTGATCTCTGTTTCGAGGTCGCCCGTCTGCGAACGCAGCGAAGCAGCGTTGGGGTCGAGATTGACGTAGATAAAGCCGCAGAATTCCTCCACCTGAACCTGGTCGAGGCAGATATCCTTAGTATCAAAGTCCTCGAGTGTTTCGGTATGAGGCGCACGGACGAGCTGTCCATCGAGCTTGTATGTCCAAGCGTGATAGGGACACATAATTCGGCTCGTGTTGCCCTCGCCGCTCAACAGCTCATGGGCACGGTGTTTGCAGACGTTGTAAAACGCTCGCAGCACGCCTTCACGGTCGCGTACGACCGCGATTGGCTGCCCGGCAATTTCGACGGTGACGTAAGACCCCGGAGTACGAACTTTCTGGACATGACAGACCCACTGCCACGTCTTGGCGATGATCTCCTTGAGATCGACGGCGTGCCAACGCGGATCAACATAGGCGTCCTTGTGCAACGAAAGGGAACGGGACGCGTTCGGCGAATAGCCCTTTTGGATGGCGGCGAATTCTTCCTTTGATGGCAGGACGGTCATGGCTGCTCCTCTCTCGTTTCCCGCATTCGCTTGGCGCGGAATGTCTGTTTTGATGCCCAAGCTTCGCGCTGACCTCCTCCACCGTCTGTGCGCGAACCGCCATGAATTTGATATTTTTCGCCGCCGTGTTCGGCGAACTAGGATCGTTGCCGCAATCTATCGAAACGGCATACGGGCCGCGGGATCGGACGTGATCTTCATCGTGCGGTGTGGCTGAAGCAGCTAAGTGCGGCGGCTAATGAGAGAAAGCAGGACGATATGGCCGATGCCTTGTCGTAGGGTGAATACAAGTCATCCAGCTCCGGATCGGTGCTATGCCGATGCCGGACGCGGCTCGAAATTAGGCCAATAGAAATTTCGGCTCTTGGCGTGTGAAGTCGGCCGTGGATTCAAACCACGATTTGGTCGAGGTAGTAGTTACGTCCGGCATCGGAAATGCACGGAAGTCTAAAATGGTCAAATAACAGCCGCACGCTAGACATCTCTCGTCACGAACCGGACATCACGGCGATGATCTGCTCAATTTCGTCGGAGGTATTGTAGTAGTGTGGCGACACCCGAACTGCTTCATTGCGAACGCTAGCGTAGATTCCGTTGGCCGTTAGCGTCGAGTGCAACTCCGAGGTGGGCACCCCAGGCTTTTTGAGGATGTTGATGCCTGATCGGAATTTGTCGTCGAACTGATAGACCGGCTGAAGGCCCTTGCTCAGGGCTTGCTCGCGAAGCAAATCGCTCAACGACAAAATCCTCTCCTCAATCCAGTCGATCCCCAGTTCATCGATCTGGGCAAGTCTCTCAGCCAGACCAAGGATGCCCGACCCATTGGCCGTACCCGGCTCAAACCGACGCGCATCCGGCAGAAAGTCGAGTTTTCGGTTGAAGGCAAAGGGATCGTTCACGCTGAGCCAGCCGACAATCCGTGGTGTTATCGAGTTCAAAGCCCGGTCGGAGAAGCTGGCGAAGCCGATCCCGCGAGGTCCCATCATCCATTTATGAGCGCTGGCAACGAGAACATCAACACCGGACGCTCCTACATCAAGTTTTATGGCCCCGGTGGACTGAGTGCCATCCACCACGAGGAGAGCACCGGCTGCGGTACAGATTTCCCCAAAAGCAGCAACGTCAACGCGGAAACCGCTATAGAACTGGACGTGGCTTACAGCGACAACTCGGGTACGGCTATCGGTAACCGCACGGACTTGGCTGGGCTCGATCCTACCTCCCGTCGAAGTTACCTGCCGAACCTCGACGCCCATGTCGGTCAATTGAACCCAGCACAGATAGTTGGACGGGAACTCATCGGCGCAAACTACGATGTTATCACCCGGTCGCCAATCGACGCCCAGGGCAACGAGAGACAGGCCGTGCGCCGTATTCTGAACGTAAGCGATGCTCTGCGGAGTTGATCCAACAAGTTTTGCCGCAAGAGCGCGACCTTTGTCGAAATACGGCAGAGAAGCGGCACGGTACTCCCGAAGGTTTTCTGAGAAAATCTTGTTGTATTGCTCGCTCGCCAACTGAACCCGAATGGGTATTGGGGTAACAGAAGCGTTATCAACATAGATTTTGTCGTGAATGTACGGGATATCGCTCCGCAGCTGCTGAATTTTTTCGTTATTCATTGGGAGTCCTCACCTGCTCATTCACCAGCGCAACACTAAGCGGCTGACAGGGAGCAAACAAGCATCCCGCCACCTAAGTTCGCCGAGTCGACGATCTGTCTTCGCAAATAACCCTCGATGACCGGGCCGAAAACGGTACCAGATAACCTGGCTTGATCCCGCCGGCCGCCCCAGTCATCAGACCGCCCCCGACTGCTTTCTGTGCATCGGCCATGCTCGGAACTCAAACGGTATTCGCCCGTCGATTCTGTCGGTTCGCGGGGATAGCCCGAATCGCTCCCGGTAGGCTCTACTGAAGTGCACCTGGCTGGCGAACCCTGAGGCGATGGCAATTTCCGACATGGGCATGTCGGTCTGCGTTACGAGTCCGCGAGCGCGGTCCAGACGGATGTCGCGGTAATAGATCGCAGGGGACTTGCCGACATATTTCAAGAAAAGTCGGTTGAGCTGACGATGGGAAATCCGGACCCGGTCGGCAATGTCGGGTATAGCGAGCGCGTCCTCGAGGTGCTGCTCCATGACAACAATTGCCTGCCTGATCGAGGCTGGAACGTGGCTTCCCAGGGGCTCGACGTTGGCGGGGTTCTGCGGGGTTCCCGCTGGCCTCAACAGGGGATGGAAAATGTACCGGGCTGCGGCGTTGGCCAGCGCGTCACCCGAGATAGCCTGGATGACGTGAAGCGCGATGTCAGCCGACGCGATCCCGCCCGAACATGTGAACTGTTTTTCGTCACGGACAAAGATGTCTTCCGAAACCTCGATGTCTTCATGCAGTTCCTTGAGCGCGTCGATATGCTCATAATGGACGGTCGCGCGCTTGCCGCTGAGAAGACCGGCATCGGCGAGAATGAAGGCCCCGGTGTCGAGACCGCCCATAATGCTTCCCGCCCTCGCCCACTTTCGTAAGGTGGCCAGCAGTTGCGGTGTGGCAGCAGCTTCCGGTGTCCAGCTCGCGGACATGACGACGATGTCGAACTGATCGTTCTGGATGTCACTCAGGCGCTGAGTGTCAACGGCGAAGCCGTTGCTTGCCATGCATGGCCCACCCTTTACGGACACCAGTTGCCATCGAAACCGGGTATCCCCCTCGAGATAGTTGGCCGCGCGAAAAGGGTCGATGAAGGCAGCCGTAGCCGCGACATTAAAGTTCGGCGTGACGAGGACGAGTATCTGGACGGTAGAGTTGTATTTCTCTGACATGGCCGAAAATGTAAAACCAGTGTCGTGAAATGTTAAAACACACCCCCGCTTTATGCAACAATTTTGGAAGGGAACAAATACAAACTGGGAGATCAATAATGAACAAGGTTTCAAAACTTGTCTCGACGTGCGCTGTCCTGACGCTGCTTTCCGGAGCCGCTTATGCCGCAGAACTGGGCGCTGTCGACGAGCCGATCAAGCTTGCCATCAACGAATGGACAGGTCAGCAGATCACCACCCGCATCGCCGGGCAAATGCTGCAAGCTGCCGGATACAAGGTCGAATACGTAACCGCGGGCTACCAGAATATGTGGCAGGCCGTTTCCGAGGGCCAGATTGACGCGGCCCTCGAAGTTTGGGGTTCCAACGTCACCGAACAGTACAAACAGCTAAACAAGGAGGGTAAGGTCGAGGACCTCGGTGAACTGGGGCTGGTGGCGCGTGAAGGTTTCGCTTACCCAGCCCATGTTGCAGAGCTGTGTCCTGGCCTCCCCAAGTGGGAAGCTCTGAAGGACTGCGCCAGCGTCTTTGCGACGGCCGAGACGCTTCCTGAGGGTCGTCTTGTCGACTACCCGGGTGAATGGGGCACGCCAGGAGCGGACCGTATCAAAGCCCTCGGCCTTCCCTTCAAGGCAATCCCCGCCGGTTCCGAGGGAGCGCTCGCCGCCGAGTTCAAGGCGTCCGTCGAACGCAAGAAGCCGCTGGTTGCCGTTTTCTGGCAGCCGCACTGGGCGATCGCGGCATACGATCTGAAGTTCGTCGAACTCCCCGAAGGCAAGCAAGAATGCTTCGATGATCCGGCTTACGGTCCGAACAAGGACGCGACCGGTGACTGCGACTTTATCCCGACGCGTGTCTTCAAGGCGGCATGGCCGGGTCTCAAGGAAAAGTGGCCGGCCGCATATGAAATCCTCAAGGGATTGAAGCTGTCCACGGAGGAGCAGCAGCCTCTCATGGGTGCCGTCGACGTTGATGGAAAATCCGCCGAAGACGTCACGCAAACTTGGATCGAAGCGAATTCGGCGGCCTGGAAGCCCGTCGTTGAGGCGGCGACCAAGTGAGGTCAGGGCCGATGTTGCAACAACTCCCGCCTCCGGCGATTTCATGCAAAGGTGTTTGGCAGGTCTACGGGGCAAACCCAGAGCAAGGACTTAAACAAGCTCTGTCGGATGCGGGCGGAAGCGCAGACGAGGCGGCGCGGCTGCTTCGTCAACGGGGGCTGGTTCCAGCGGTACAGGATGTAACCTTCGATGTTCTCGAAGGCGAAGTCTTCGTCATCATGGGACTTTCGGGTTCAGGGAAATCAACCCTCATCAGGACGATCTCCCGCCTCGTACAAGGGACTGCTGGATCTATCCTGATCAGCGGCGAGGACATCCTCACCGCGAGCAAGCAGCGGCTGATCGAGTTGCGCCGAAACAAGCTGGGCATGGTGTTCCAGCATTTCGGGCTCTTTCCCCACATGACCGTCTGCGAAAACGTCGGGTTCCCGCTGAAAATGCAGGGGGCGGACAAAACCTCACGTCGGAAACGCGCCCTCGAAGTGCTGGAACTTGTAGGGCTTTCCGGCCGAGAGGACGCCTATCCCCGTGAGTTGTCAGGCGGACAACGGCAGCGCGTCGGAATCGCCCGCGCTCTGGCCGTCAATCCGGACCTCTGGTTCCTCGACGAGCCCTATTCGGCCCTCGATCCGCTGATCCGTCGCCAGCTCCAGGATGAATTTCTGAGGATTCAGGCGGGCCTGCAGAAGACCTCCGTGTTCATCACCCATGATATCACGGAGGCGCTTAAACTGGCCGACCGGATCGCGATCATGCGCGACGGCAAAATCGTACAGATCGGAACCCCGGACGAGATCATCGTCAATCCAGTCGATGACTATGTGCGGGAGTTCAGTCGGGACGTCCCCAAGGGCAGGTATTCACATGTCAGCTCGATGATGAGCCTGCCGGATCGCCTCCCGAATATGCCGGACGATCCCAAGATCGGCGCGGAGATGACAGTCGATGACGCCTTGGCCTCGTGCATGGCTCTCTACCAGCCTGTTCCCGTATGGGGAGCCGACGGGAAGATGGCGGGGATAGTCCATCCGAGCCAATTGGCGAGTGCGCTCCAATCCGAGCGACCTGCGTGAAACCGACTGCATTATGAACGGTCCGCCCCAGCGGACCGTCCTGAACAATAAATCGGGAACCGGAGAAATCTCCATGAAACGCCCCACCCCAGCGGTTTGGGCGGCGCTGACTGCTGTCCTTGTCGGAGCTGCCTGCATCACGTTGTCGCCCTATTTCCACTGGGTCACTTCCTGGCCGGCAGGGGCGACCCTTCCCGTCACGTCATGGATCGGAACCGGCCTTACGGCCGCATTCGAATTGCTCAAGCCTCTCGCACGCACGATTTCGACACTGCTTTCGTATCCGATGATGTTTGCAAACACGGTGCTGGTGAACTCGCCGTACTCCCTCACCATCGGGATTCTTACTGCACTTGGTTGGTACCTCGGGGGCATCCGCCTGACGCTTCTGGTCGTTTCCGGCCTGGGCTTCGTCCTCTTCAGCGGCTACTGGATCGCCAGCATGAACACCTTGGCACTCGTGTTCGTCTCGGTGCCCTTCGCCCTCCTGGTCGGATTCGCCGTTGGCCTGCTAGCGAACGAATTCAAATCGATTAACCGCGTCGTCGAAACCACTCTCGACGTGATGCAGACAGTACCGACGTTCGCATATCTCACGCCGCTCCTGCTCCTCTTCGGCTTCGGCCCGGTAGTCGGCCTCATAGCCTCGATTATCTATGCCGCCCCTCCGATGGCCCGAAATGTTATGCTTGGGCTTCAACGGGTCGAGCCAGAGATCAAGGAAGCGGCGATCATGAACGGCGCGACCCGCGTCCAGCAACTGTTCCTGATCGAGGTGCCGTCGGCCGTCAGGCAGATCATGGTCGGCGTCAACCAGACCATCATGGCGGCTCTGTCCATGGTCATCATCGCAGCGGTGATCGGCGGATTCAACGACATCGGTTGGGAAGTCCTGCTGACCATGCGTAAGGCGGCTTTCGGGCAGAGCTTGGTTGCGGGCCTCGTCATCGTCATTTTCGCGATCCTGGCGGACCGAATGAGCGGCGCGTTGGCGCAATCGGAGGTGCGGTACTCGTGGAGAATCGCGCTCGCCGTGGTCCTGGTTTCGGTTGCCTTGGCGACGGTGGAGCGCAGCCTCCTACCTGGGCCCGACTCCTATTCCGCCTTCAAAGGTCTTGCCGCCGCGGCCGACAGTTATCTCAACGCTTTCACGGCTGCCAACGGCCTCGTGTTGGACGCGGTCAAGAACGGCGCAATGTTCTTTGTCCTGCTGCCCTTGAAGATCGGTCTCGGCCAGGCAGTGCTCCCGTTCACCTGGGGCTTCATGTGGACGAAATGGATGAGTGCCGCCGTCTATGCAGTCTTCGGCGTCGTCGCAGTCGTAATGGCACTTCGTGGCAGTGCGGTCCTCGGCCTGTCGCTTCTCATCGTTTCTGGCGTCATGATTGTCGGCATCGCGAACCTACCATGGCCGTTCATGCTGGTTTCTCTCGGCGCGCTGGGCTGGGTTGCCGGCGGACCCAAACTCGCTGCGTTCGCCGTCACCATGATAATGGCGATCCTGTTGATGGGATTGTGGGAGCCCGCGCTCCTGTCATTGTACCTGTGCACGGCGGCGGTATCGGTGTGCGTGGTGCTTGGCGGTCTGATTGGGCTGGTGTCATCCGTCAGTCCGGCGACCTGGAGCGTCGTACGGCCTGTCTGCGACTTCTTCCAGACCATTCCGCTCTTTGTCTTCCTTATTCCCGTCCTGATGTTCTTCCAGATCGGTGAGTTCTCCGCGTTCCTGGCGATATGCGCCTACGCGATCGTGCCAATGGTTCGCTACACGTATCATGGCCTGACATCGACCCCGGAAGAACTCCTCGAGGCGGCAGTCGCGTCCGGCGCGAGCGACTGGCAGGTAATGCGGGAGGTGCGTATTCCCTACTCGCTGCCCACCATTCTCCTCGGGCTGAACCAGACGGTTCTGTATGCCTTTTCGATGCTTGTGATCGCCGCACTGATCGGAACGACCGACCTCGGCCAGCAGATATATCTCGCTCTAGGCCAGGGCGATGTCGGCCTCGGCGTGGCGGCCGGAGCGGCGATGGCAATTCTGGCTCTAGTTGCGGACCGTTTGGTTCAAGCCTTTGCCATGAAGCAACGCCAGGCGCTTGGGCTTTAGAGATTAGTTTCAAACCAGCTATCTTGGACTTGGAGGCACCGATGACAACGACATCGGACACGAGAAGACTGTTCCTTTTTTACCTTGCGCCGGAATTCACTCTACTCGCCTTTACCTCTGCTCTCGAAACTTTGAGGTTGGCGAACCAAGTGATCGGGGACGAGGTCTATGAATGGCGCATTGTCACAAGCGACGGCAAGGCTGTCCGGGCAAGCTGTGGTCTCTCGATAACCCCGGACCTTGCCCTGGTCGAGGCACGAAAGCTAAGGGCGAGCGGCGTAAAGCTCGGCATGGCGATCGTCTGCGCAGGTCGGAATGTCCAGAAACATCTCGACAGGTCGCTCGACCAATGGCTTCGCGAATGCCGCTCGCAACGAATCCCGTTAGGGGCCATCTGCACTGGTGCCCATTTGCTCGCGAAAGCTGGGTTGCTCGTAGATAAGCGCTGCACGATCCATTGGGAAAACTATCCGTCTTTCGCGGAAGCCTTCTCCGACTCCCAGGCGCGGCCACAGTTGTATGAAGTCGACGACGGCATCTACACATGCGCCGGCGGCACTTCTTCACTCGACATGATGTTGCACATCGTTTCCGAACATCACGGCTCTGAGGCAGCGCGGAAAATCTGCCAACAGGCTATCGTCGGAACTGTCAGGCATCGGTCGGAACGCCAGCGGCTTCCGTTTTCGCTCTCTCAAGATATTAAGCACCGCACGCTTCAGGCCGCAATTGAACTGATGGCAGAGAACGTAGCACAAACGCTTCCGCTAGCGTTCCTCGCAAAAAAGGTCGGCATTTCGCGTCGGCAACTGGAACGCCAGTTCCAGACAAGCACCGGCTGCAGTCCAAGTCGCTTCTACGTGAAGCTGCGGGTTGAACGCGCCAGAGCACTGTTGGAACAAACAGCGATGCCTGTTGTAGAAGTCGCTATCGCTTGCGGTTTCACTTCGGGTTCCCACTTTGCGAAGGTGTACCGCACAAGTGAGGGCGAGTCGCCCATACAAACCAGAAAGCCCCAACGCTCGAAAGACCGAATGGCGTCTAGCGCCGTGATGTCAGGATAAGTGGCATATCACCGCGACGCGCTCGGAGACATATGTACGTCTGTCTTACTTACGCGCTGACTATGTGGGCTCAAGCGGATATCTCGGCGTGAGCTATAGGTCTGGTGTGCAGTGTTTTCGAGCTGTTCGTCGAGCCGAGGAGCCGACGAAAAACGCCATCGAGTCTGTCGGGGGGACGCAATCCCAGATGATCGGTCAGTTCCCAACGATACATTATGCGATTTTTCGAGCTCGGAACGGGAACATCGGTCAGGAGATCGCGACGACGAGGCTATATCGGCTTTCACTGCATCCCAAAAGCGCTCAAGGGGGCGAAACTCGCCATCTGATCGCGGCGCCATGGAACGCTTGTCGCGGGAGTTAAGGTGATTGCTAAATTGCGGACTTTCGCGCAGCCACTACAGCTCGGCACGGAACTTAGCATGGCGCCGGGTGGCTATCCGGTAAGCCGCTCCGCGTGCCACCGCAGATGATCCTCCATGAATGTCGAGATGAAATAATAGGAGTGATCATACCCAGCTTGATGGCGCATTGTGAGCGCCATGTTCGCTTTTCTGCAGACCTCCTCGAGGCACCAGGGCCGAAGTCCGTCCGTCAGGAATGGGTCATTCTTTCCCTGATCGACCAGTAACTCCTTGAACCGATGGCCATCCTCGATAAGAGAAACGGCATCGTAACCGCGCCAAGTTGCCTCGTCGGCTCCTAGGTATTTCCGCAGTGCTGGTTTTGACCACTCGGCTTCGGTAGGGCGAACGATCGGCGCAAGGGCTGAGCAGCTCCTGAACCGGTCGGGCTGCCGCAACGCCATGACCAGCGCCCCGTGGCCGCCCATCGAGTGACCAAATATCCCTTGACGCTCCATATCGGCGTTAAAATTTGCGCCGACAACTGCCGGAAGCTCGTCCGTCAAGTAGCTGTACATCCGATAGTGCTTGGCGAAAGGGGGTTGTGTTGCGTCGAGGTAAAAGCCAGCACCACAACCAAACTGCCAATTGTCCGGCTCATCCGGGACACCCTCTCCGCGCGGGCTGGTGTCCGGGCAGACTATGATCAGCCCGAATTTGGCTGCGAGCCGCCGGTACTCCCCCTTCTCGACGACATTTGCCGGGGTGCATGTCAGCCCCGATAGATACCAGAGAACCGGCCGCGGCGAATGCTCGGCCTGCGGGGGAACAAATACGGCGAAGGTCATTTCGCAGGCACAGGTGGTTGAGGCATGTGAATACACGCCCTGGACACCTCCATGGGATCTCGCGGTAGAAACGATCTTCACGCTGTTATCCTTCTCTCAGCGGATCAGGGAAGTCGCGGCGGCGCAATCGGTGTTTGGAGAAGCAATTGCGCCGCCACTGGCGCCGGTGGCTGGAGGAACCGTATCCCGGCGCGTCCAAGACATGCTAGTAGCGATTGGACCTCCTATCGCGCCCCGAGGCCTCGTCCTCGTGTCTAGTACAGAACGACCGTGCGGATGCTTTCTCCTTGGCGCATCAGCTCGAAGCCCCTGTTGATGTCTTCGAGGGCCAAGGTGTGGGTGATCATCGGATCGATCTCGATCTTGCCCTCCATGTACCAGTCGACGATCTTCGGCACGTCGGTGCGACCGCGGGCGCCGCCAAAGGCGGTGCCCATCCAACTGCGGCCGGTGACGAGTTGGAACGGGCGGGTGGAAATCTCCTGGCCGGCACCGGCAACGCCGATGATCACCGATTTGCCCCAGCCGCGATGCGAGGCTTCGAGCGCCTGGCGCATCACCGTGGTGTTGCCGGTGCAGTCGAAGGTATAGTCGGCGCCGCCGAACTGGTCGGCGCCACGCTTCGTCATGTCGACGAGATAGGGCACGATGTCGTCGCCGATCTCCTTCGGATTGACGAAATGGGTCATGCCGAACTTCTCGCCCCAGGCCTTCTTGTCGTTGTTGAGGTCGACGCCGATGATCATGTCGGCACCGGCAAGCCTGAGCCCCTGGATGACGTTGAGGCCGATGCCGCCGAGGCCGAAGACGATCGCCGTCGCACCCATCTCGACCTTGGCCGTGTTGATCACCGCGCCGATGCCGGTGGTGACGCCGCAGCCGATGTAGCAGATCTTGTCGAACGGCGCGTCGGGGTTGACCTTGGCGACGGCGATCTCCGGCAGCACGGTGTAGTTGGCGAAGGTGGAGCAGCCCATGTAGTGATGGATCCTGTCCTTGCCGATCGAAAAGCGCGAGGTGCCGTCCGGCATCAGCCCTTGCCCTTGCGTGGCGCGGATCGCCGTGCACAGGTTGGTCTTGCGCGACAGGCACGACGGGCAGGAGCGGCATTCGGGCGTATAGAGCGGGATGACATGGTCGCCTTTCTTGACCGAGGTGACGCCCGGGCCGACATCGACGACGACGCCGGCACCCTCATGGCCGAGGATCGCCGGGAACAGACCTTCGGGGTCGGCGCCCGACAGCGTGAAATCGTCGGTGTGGCAGATGCCGGTCGCCTTGACCTCGATCAGCACCTCGCCGGCCCTTGGGCCTTCGAGCTGAACGGTCATCACTTCCAGCGGCTTGCCGGCCTGAACGGCGACGGCGGCGCGTACATCCATCTATTTTCTCCCTGCATATTGTTTCGTTGGCAGAACGCGAGTTGGACCGTCTCCAATCCCAATGCCTATGCCGCCTTAGCGGGGCCGGCGGGAAACACGCCCGACATGACAATGAACCCCTTGAGCCGCTTGACCCGGTCGCACCAGCGACGGATCGCCGGATAGTCCTGCCTGGAAATGCCCCCCTCCTCCGAAAGCATGATGTAGGGGAAGCACGCGATGTCGGCGATCGTTGGTTGGCTTGTGGAACAGATCCATTCGCGCCCTTGCCGCTCACCGAACCAAAGATGTTCATCGAGGATCCGGAACAGCCGATGGGCGCCGGCGCGCGCAGCGTTGATGTCGAAGTCGTAGAACAAGGCATCGTGCAGACGGGCAGCCGAGGCGGTGCCCGTAATGCCATCCGCAAATGCAAGCCATTGGGTGATCTCGCCCAGGAGTTCAGGATTGTCGCGCGGGTACCAGGTTCCGGCAGTGTCGTATTTGGCGGCGAGGTAGACGAGGATCGCCTGAGCGTCGCGCAGCACCAAACCGTCATCATCGATGACGGGCAGTTGACCGAGCGGATTGAGTTTCAGGAACCAGCCGGCCTTGTGTTCGCGGCCCGGATAGAAGTCGACGGGAACGGTGCTGTATTCGACCCCCAGGATGCTCATCAGCAGCCGGAGCTTGTAGCAATTGCCCGATAATTCATAATCGTAAAGCTTGATCATGTTTTGATTTCCTTACACGTCGAGGACGAGACGGGCTGACTTGCTGCGGGAAACGCAGGTCATGATCTTCGTGCCGGATTCTCGCTCGGATGGGCTGAGATAGACGTCCTGGTGATCCGGTTCGCCTTCAATGACGGTCGCAAGACAGGTCCCGCAGGCGCCCTGCTCGCAAGATGACGGCAAATCGACACCCGCTTCGCGCATCGCTTCGAGGATGGACTGCCCGGCCGGCACCTTGATGGTCAAACACGACCGGGCCAGAGCAACTTCGAAGCTCGAACTGTCGTCGATCACGTTGGTGTTCTTGAAGTACTCGAAATGCACCGCAGTCTCGGGCCAACCAACCTCGGCCGCCAGGGCGCGCGTCACTTCCAGCATCGGTCCGGGGCCACAAACATAAAGCTGCGTGTCCGGGCGATAGGGCGACAGAAGTCGGCGCAATTCGCTGGCAGTGTCGTCAGGTGATAGCCCGAGATGGGGCTTCACGGCATCACCGAGCGCCTGCCTGCTCTCGACGAATGCGAGTTGCTGTTCGTTCTGAGCAAAGTAGTGCAGTTCGTAGGCGAGGCTCTGGTTGTTCAGCGCCTTTGCCATCGCCAGCAACGGCGTCACGCCAATGCCGCCGGCAACGAAGATGGTCTTCAGGGCGTCGCGTCGCAGCGGAAAATTGTTCCTTGGCTCGGAGATCGCCAGCACATCTCCTTCACGGACGCTGTCGTGAAGGCACTGGGATCCACCCCTCGATGCCGGATCGAGCTTCACTCCGATGGTGAAGCAGTCCGTTTCACCAGGTCCATTGGTAATCGAATATTGACGGATAAGACCGTTCGGAAGATGTACATCGATATGAGCACCGGGCTGGAACGTCGGCAGAAGACCTTTGATGGGTCGGAGTTCGAAGGCCATGATGGCATCGGCAGTCTGCCACTTTCGCGCAACTTGAACACGGATCGCCGCTTTGCGTCCACGGCTGTCCAGCTCAGGCAGACTGGCAAGCTCTTCGGAGACCCGCTCGAAGATCGGTTCGATCGGCGCAGGTATCGGCAGTGAGGCGGCTTCCTTCTCAATGTGTATACGCAATGCCGAGAGCGCCTCGTTGTGATGACGCAACACCGTCATCGCGTGGACAGTATCCGGCCTGCCATTAAGAACGCCTCGGATTATCGAACGGCCGGAATCCACCGGCTGAACGAAAAAGACACCAAGCGTTTCAGCCATGCCGTGGCGGCTCCTCAGAGCCACGACCGCTTCCGTCACTACCGCCAGTTCAACGCTGGCGTCCGTCCCATCGATCTCATCATTCGGTTGGAAGCGATAGGATCGCAACGTCTTAACAACCAGTTCTGCCGATGCATTGACAGGTATGGCGCGCAGCACGAGCAGGTCGTCTCCACTAAGCCCCTCGAACACGGGAAGATCGCCGTACGGCCCTTCGGACGACCACACCAAACCGTAGCGTTCGACAGCGGGGAACGACCGGTTGGTAATGGTCCGGGCAGGTGCGTCGGCGGGGTGGGCCGGAATATAGGTGCATCCGGCCGTGCGGTTCGAATAGCGCCAGCCGTGATATTGACATTTCAGCTCTCGGCCGTCGTTGATGCCAATCGATAGCCTGACACCGCGATGCAGACAGCGGTTTTCCCAGATATTGACGTATCCATCGTCTGCGCGCCACACAGCAAACTCCCGGCCAAGCAGTTGGCCGTGGAAGACATGGCGTAGCGGCAGGTCATCGGTTGCTGCGATCGGATGCCACCGGGTCCTCGCTTCTTCAAGCATCGTCGTCTCCAATTCGTCGTCAGTGTTTCGTGTTGGCTGGGTTCAATTCGGAGCCGGAATGACCCCGTATTTGACACCCTTCCGGTTCAGCCAGCGGCGATAGGCGATGGCGGATTTATCTGCTCGGATCGGGGTCTCGGCTCTCGGATCGAGCGGCAGACGTTTGGGAAACTGGTTTTCCAGAATCGGCTTGTCCTGGCCGAAAATCGTCTGCTGAAACCGCTTGATCACCTTGTCTTCATTGTCCTCGTCGAGGATGCAAAGCATCATGTGCGCACGGACAGTCTCCTGGCTGAGAGGCTGCATGAACACGGCGATGACATCGTACCGGGCGCCGTCGACCGGGCTCGATTTATAGAGTACGGAGCAATAGGGGTGAGGCACGCGGTAGATGTACTCGACCTCGGCGCCGGTTTGGGAAGCGCTCGACGCCAAAGGCTGAAAGAAACGGCAGCGGGTTGCCAGGATTTCGTCCCTCTCGACCGAGATGTCGACATCGTATTCCTTGACCTCGGTGTGCGGTTCAACGCCCAGGATGTCGGTGTGGACATAGGGAAAATGACCCATGTCGAGGAAATTCTCGATCGCGCGCGGCGCTGACACATTGACCCCGAAGGTCGCTGCATTCAGGCGGCGCCGATCGGTTTCGTCATACTCCGGGATGGGGAAGAGCTCGTCGGGAGGGCAACCGAGGGAGGCCCAGAGATAACCATAGGCGACCTTTGCCGGCAGCGAATTGCACACGGATGCCGCGTCGATTTTGTCGCCGGCGGCAAACTCGGCGCAAGACCGCCAAACGGCAACCGTACCGTCTGGCCCGACGGCGAGACTGAGCCGCTCCTCCAGGAGAACGGTATCGACAACCGTATCGACGGGGAGCTCCGCCAGCGCGCCCAGCGGGTGCCATAGGTTCAGGACGACGGAATCCGAACATCTAGTTGTCATCGCCATAAGAAATTCCCTTCAAGGTGGACCGTCGCCGATCAGACAGGGTACGTGATCGCGCCATAGGTGACCGAGCGATCACGAAGCCACCGCCGATAGTGGACGGAGACGGCATCGGCTCTGATCGGGGTTTCCGCCCTCGGATCGAGCGGCAGGCGTCGTGGGCGCTGGTTTTCGAGGATCGGTTTGTCCTGCGCGAATATCAGTTGCATGAAACTGCGCACTGCCGCCGCCTCCAAGCCCTGCTTGAGGTAGCAGAGATAGGAGTGAACGACGCAGTTCTCCTCATCGACCGGCTGGATGAACAGCACGATCAGATCCTTTCGGTTGGGATCAAGAGGATTGCTCTTGTAGAGTGCGACCGTATAGGGCCGGAAGACCTTGTAGACATAATCGACCAGCATCGCCGTCTGTGCCGTAGGAGAGGCAAGCGGCTGGTGGAACTTGCAATCGGTTGCCAGCACTTCGTCTGCCGCGGTAATCGTCACATTGTAGGGCAGCACTTCGGTGTGCGGCTCATCGCCCAGCCAGCCGGTGTGCACGAAGGGAAAGTGCCCCATATCGAGAAAATTCTCGACGGCTCGTAGACCCGATGCCTTGACTGCGATGGAGCCGCCGCTCAACAAGTGGCGGTCGGCCTCGTTCGATTCCGGCAGGTATATGATGTCTCGTTCCGGCCTACCGAGGCACGCCCAGATGAATCCGTATCGAGCGTCCGAACAGACTTCTTCACCTGTCCCCGACAGGACCACTCTCTGGCTGTAGCGGCCATCGAGTGTGACCTGAAGATCATGTCCCATCAGCTTGGTGGCGAAGGCCGAATTCGACGGCAGGGCAGCCCGCTCCGCGACAACGTGCCAGTCGTTGAGAAGCGTACGATCGGCGCAGCGAAACTCTCCCATTGGCCACCTCCGGTGCGGTCATGCATCACTGCGGAAAAACCGTAGCGATGCCTGTTAACTGCCCGCAGAGTTTCATTTTCGGGACCGCGACGGAATGTCTTCCGTTGCCCCGCGCATACCTTCAATTAACGTTTTTCGAGATACCGGTCGGCAACGTCCCCGTCGGAAATCCCACACATCAACAGGGCAGTCATTCCTGCCCTATGTTTGCCGCTCTCCGCAAGGAACCGTCCGGCGGTCGGATTAGAGCTGCATTTAATCAATAGCTTAATTTGGCCCTGTTACCTTCTTGGCCGGTCACTTTTCGCCTCATCGCCTAGGCAGGATGACGCGCCGAGCCCAGCCGTGAGAATTCACACGGCTGGGCGCTGAAGCAAAAGTCGGATGTCGTCAGTTCATCTATCCCTCATTCCCGGCGATAGGGAATTCCAAGTGCGACCGGCTGATGCGTTCGCGACCTCAGGCCAGCCAGAAGCACGAGTGAGGCCACATATGGCAACACCAGGAAGACGTGATGCGGAATTGAAACCCCGACGACCTGGGCGTGAATTCCGATGGCTTCGAGCAATGCGAATATGAAGATCGCTGCAACCACACGGAAAGGCATCCAGTTGCCGGCGATAATGGCAACAACGACGAGCCAACCGCGACCGGCGATAAGGTCCGGCACAAACCGGTCGGAATAGCCGAGCATCAGGAATGCGCCACCGAAGCCCGACATCAGGCTGCCGAACATGATTGCCAGGCATTGGCGGCGACCAACGTTCAGCCCTTTGACGTCGAGTGCTTTCGGATTTTCCCCGACGCAGCGAATTTCGAGCCCATACCGGGTGCGGTAGAGAAAAAACCAGACCGCGATCGGAAGCAGGAAGCTGACATAGGTCAGAAGGCGCTGGGAAAACAGCACCGTTCCAAGGATCGGAATATCCGACAGATACGGTATCTCGACAGCTTCAAAACCCGCGAATTTGGGCGGATCGCGACCGATGATGTAGGTCTGGAACCAGAACAGGGTGAGACCCGAGGCAACCAAGTTGAGGGCAAGGCCGGCGATGAATTGCTCTGATTTGAGAACGATCGTGACGAACGAGAGGATCAGGCTCAATGCCGCGCAAGCCAGTACCGCGACGAGCAGGGCAAGCCACGGCGAGCCCGTCGTTGACGCGATTACATAGGCGACGACCGCGCCAAGCAACATCGTCCCCTCGACGGAAATGTTCCAGATACCGGAACGCTGGGTGACGAGTTCGCCCATGGCAGAGAACAACAGCGGCGTGGCGATCCGAACCATTGCGGCCAGAATACTGATGAACAGTGGACCCTGAAAAAGCTCAAGCATGCACTTCACTCCTGACAGTAACCTGGATCCTGGTGGCCACGGCTGCACACAGGAAGAAGAGCAGGACGAGCCCTTCCATGGCCGAGACCAGCCCGGCCGGGGTTCCACTCTGCAATCGCATGTAAATGGCTCCGCTTTTCAGCGCACCGAAGAAGAGGGCCGCAAGCATGGCGCCGCTTGGCCGCAACCCTCCGACCATCGCAACGACGATGCCGGAACTGCCGATACCGAGCAGTGTTTCGGCGCGAAGACGATGGGACGTGCCGAAAAGTTCGCCAGCGCCAGCGAGACCCGCAAGGGCGCCGGATACCAGCATCACGACCAGCAGGAGGCGGCTGATATCAGTTCCGCGGAACCGAAGCGCAGTCGGGTTGGAGCCGAAAGCGCGGATTTCGTAGCCGAGCGGCGTTCGCTCCAGCAAGACGGCCGATAACGCCGTGGCACCGAGCGCAAGCAAGAAACCGACATGCAGCTTGGCGGAGCCCTGGCCGAACAGCGTCGGCCACTCCAACATTGTATTGACCGGGGGAGACTGATGATAGGCGACGGTCACGCCGGACTCCATCCACGGTCCACCATCAAGCAGATAGGCGAGCAGGAAGATCACGATGTAGTTCAACATGACTGTCGAGATGATCTCGCTAGTGCCAAAGCGAGTCTTGAGAATTCCGGCCAAGAGACCCAAGGCGCCGCCTCCTGCCAGGCCCGCAAGGACAAGGACGGCGAACGCCATCCAATAAGGCAGCGGGCCGATCCACAGGCTGGCCCAATAGGCGCACATGGCGCCGGCCAGAACCTGCCCTTCCTGTCCGATATTCCAGATCTTCGCCCTGAAAGCGATCACCGTTCCAAGGCCCACAAGCAGCAGGGGAGTCGCCTTGGCAAGCGAACCGAGTAACGCCTTTTGGCTGCCGAAGGCCCCGATAACGAGCGACGAGAAGGCCTTTGCCACGTCACCTCCGGACAAATGGAGTAAGGCGGCGGTGGAAAAAAGAGCACACAGCATTGCCGCCGAATAGCAGGCAACGTTCCAGCCCATGCTATTGCCTGAGCGCCTTTGAACTAAGATCATTGAGGTGTCCATCAAGGTTGCTGGCGTCACCCGCCATCATCATTCCAAGCTCGAGGAGTGTTGTTTCCTCGGGCCGCACAATGCCCACGATCCTGCCTTTGAAGATAACGGCTATGCGGTCACACAGACGCAGAAGGTCGTCGAGTTCCTCGGAGGCCAGAAGGATGGCAAAGCCCTCGGCGCGCTTTTCGAGGATCTTCTCGTAGACAAATTCGGATGCCGCCACATCGAGCCCACGCGTCGGCTGATTGGCAAGCAGCAGGCTCCCGGCGTGAAGGAATTCGCGCGCAAGAATGACGCGCTGGGCATTGCCGCCGGACAAGCGCTCGACGGGCAGGTCCGCGGATGCAGCGACGATCCTGAACTCCTCGATCTTGCGCTCGGCCAAAGCGTTGAGCTTGCGGCGATCGAGAAACGGTCCGCGCCGATACTCCGGCTTGCGCTGCCATCCGAGCACCAGGTTCTCGGCCGTTCCGAACTCCGGAATCAACCCCTCGCGAAAGCGATCGTCAGGCACGAGCCCAACGCCCCTGTCGAGCATTTCGCGCGAGGTCGGCACAGCGACAGCATCTCCGTCGAGAAGAAAACCACCCGAGCTCAACGTCCTCACGCCCATCAAGACTTCGAACAACTCCTTCTGGCCGTTGCCTGCAACACCCGCCAGGCCGAGGATCTCGTTGCTGGCGATGCTGAAGGTGACATCACGAAGCACGTCCTCGCCCCACTCGCCGAGCGCACAGGCGCGATCGACGACAAGGACATCACGACCCGGTTCGATAGACCTGTCGCTAACATGCTTGGTGACCTTGTGGCCAACCATGAGTGCAGTAATGGCTTCTGCCGTCGTGCCGGATGTCTCGACGGTGGCGACGACCCTGCCTTTGCGCAGGATCGTGACCCGATCGGACTGCATCACCTCACGCAGCTTATGGCTGATCAGTATGATGGACAGGCCCTGGCGACGCATTCCGTCGAGAATTGCGAATAGCTGATCGGACTGTTGTGGGGTCAGAACAGCCGTCGGCTCGTCGAGGATCAGCAGTTCCGCCCCGAAATACAATGCCTTGAGGATTTCGACCCATTGCTGTTCGCCCACCGAGAGCTCCCAGATTTCCCGATCGAGATCGATCTGGATGCCGCAACGGCGACAGAGATCCTCGACCTTTCGTCGCGCCGCTGATTTTGACAGGAACATCCCGACTTCGGGGCTTCCCACGATAATGTTCTCAAGGACGGTGAAATTGGTAACGAGGACGAAGTGCTGGTGCACCATGCCAATGCCAAGCCGAAGCGCATCGGCCGGCGAGTTCAGCTCGGCAATCTCACCCTTGAAACGAATGACACCACTATCTGCGCGATAGTATCCGTACAGGCAGGCCGACAGCGTCGACTTGCCCGCACCATTCTCACCGAAGAGGCAGTGAATTTCGCCCTTGCGAACGTCGAGGTCGACGTTGTCGTTTGCGGTAACGGCTCCAAACCGCTTGGTCAGGTTCTGTACGCTGAGAAGGTTTTCCATTGAGTGACACCAACCCTGTTCTGTCGTCGGTCCTACTTCACCTCCGCGGTGTTGAGAGGAACGACAAACTCGCCGGACATGATCTTCTGTCTCGTCGCCGCAAGCTCTTCCTTGACGGTCGCCGGTAGCTTTGCATCAAAGTCGTGATAGGGCGCGATATCGACGCCGCCCTGCCCCATGGAGAACCATTTCGGCTCGGTGTTTCCGTTGTACTGGCCTCGCGGCTTGTGCTTGAGCCATTCGGAAACGATCCATTTGATATCCGGCTGCCAGTTGATGATCGCACTGGAGGCGATCGCGTCTGGCGCAAGCTTACTTTGGTCGATGATGTTGGCAAAGCACATGATCTTGTGCTCCTGACAGGGCTTGAAGTTGTCCGTGAGCATGAACACGACATCCGCACCTGAGGCGATCTGCACGTTTGCGTGTTCTGCCGCCAGCGCGTTGTCGGACCACGATCCGATGAACGACACGCGGTGCTTCACGTCAGGCCTGACGGCTCTCGCGCCGTCGAGGAACGCATTGATCTGGTCGTTGACATCGTCTGCGGCAAACGTCCCGACCAATCCGATGACGCCCGATCTGGTCGTGCGACCGGCCAGCATGCCGAGCAGGTAGGAGGGTTCGTGAAGTCGCTTGTAGAGCCAATATTGGTTGGTTCCGAGCGGCAGGTTGCCCGACCCGGTTACGACGAACATGATGTCGGGGAATTCGGCGCTAAGCTTCTTTACCTGGTCAGAGTATCGGCCGTGGGCCCAGATAATGTCGTATTCTCCGCCTTCGGCGTAGAAGCGCATGGCGTTCTCGGCATCATCGTTCCACAGCGGGTCCGTGTAATCCCACGATATGTCGAGCCCGTCGGGGCGTGCCTGCTTCACCTGTTCCAACGAATCCAGCAACGTGCGGGTCCAGCCGACATCGGTCCGGCTTTCGAGAATGAGCGCGATCCTGAGTGCACTGGGTTCAGCTGCGAAAGACTGATCGAGCGCGGATACCAGCAACGCTCCCATCGAACCCAGGATCGCGGTGCGCCGCGTGATATTGATAGGCATATGAAAATTCCTCCCTGTTTCAACCTTGGACCTTGTTCGGTCGCTCGCAGGCGATGCGCCTTTCCGCACTCGGTTGCGGGCATCGATGCGAAACTGTCCGGGCCAACGGCTTCCCCTTTTGGTTTTTTGTCGCCGTCGACGTTGGTTCTTTCACATTGCTGTACCAGGCTTTCATGAAACAGCCTGGGCAACAATGACTGCTATTTTGGCCCCGCATATCTCCAGTTAAGCTTGCCCAGATTGTTGTTGGCACCCGTCATCAGCGGCTGCCCGCGACGACGCCGTAGCGAAGACCTCTTTCGCGAAGCCAGCGGCGATAAGCTGCGGAGGCGGCGTCTGCACGGATCGGAACTTCCGAGCGCGAGTCGAGCGGCAAGCGCTTGGGCACCTGATTTTCCAGTATGGGCTTGTCTTGCCCAAGGATGGTCTGGTGAAAGCTGCGCATGGCCGCCAGATCCGTGACTTCATCAATCAGACAGATAACGATATGCACGAGCACCCGGTCCTCATCGACGGGTTGCCCGAAAAGCGCGATCACGTCGCGTCTGTCCGGGCGTGTTGACCCGGTTTTGTAAAGGACAGCGCAAAACGGATGGGGTATTCGGTACACGTACTCGGTATCAGCACCGGTCTCCGATCCGGCATTGGCTTGTGGTTGGTAAAACTCGCAATCGGTGACCAGGATTTCTGGCGGGTCGGAGTAGACAGCGACCTTGTAGGGTTTGACCTCAGTGTGGGGTTCTTCCCCCAGGATCCCTGTGTGAACGAATGGAAAATGGCCCATATCCAGAAAGTTCTCGACCGCGCGCGGCGCCGATACGCCAACCCGGGTCACGCCCTGAACGATGCGGCTGCGATCCGGCTCGTCAAATTCCGGTATTTCGAACAGATCGCGCGTTGGGCTGCCCAAGGTGGTCCAGAGATAGCCGAACCGCTGAATGGTCGGAAGCTCGGCGGCGAGCGTCTGGGCATCGATCGGCTCTATGCCGTCTTGCGGCTCGCGCCAGACCCCCAGCCGGTCGCCCTGCCGGCCGATCAGCAACCTTTCGCCGAGAAGAACGGTTGCGAACATACCGCTCGATGGGAGCTCCTCGAGCGAGGCAATGACATGCCATTCGTCGCGTGCAATCGGGTCGATGAGAGAGAGGTTTTCCATATCGCAGTCCCATGGATGTTTGCTGTGCGCACCGTGCGCCCGCACCTGGAGATGGAGGCGCCTTGGAAAGGTGTATGAAGCGGAGGAGGACGACCATGCCTACGCTTGGCGTTTCAATATCGCCAATTCGCCTGTCCTAGCTGCGGAGCGTCGGGCATTGAAAGCGCTGGAAAACTCAGCCGTTCAGCATTTTCTCACGCAACTCTGTCGGGGAGCAATCAAAGGCGAGCTTGATCTGACGGGAAAAGTGGTAGGGATTTTTGTAGCCGACCTGGTAGGCAATCTCGCTCACGGACAAGCCGCTGCGCTGCAGAAGATGCGCGCCATAGTCCAGCCGACACCGCCAGAGATACCGCGCCGGCGTCATGCCCAAGTGTTTCTTGAAGGCAGACACAAGATACTGCGGGCTGACGCGAACCTGTTGTGCAACGCGCTCAATAGAGACGTCTGCAGCGAAGTTTTCATCGAGAAAGCGACGGGCCTGAAGAATCGTCTGCGGGATCGGCCTTTCCTCGGCGACGACTTCCGCCTCATAGATATAGGCGTTGAGGAGGGTGTTCGTCAGAGCCTCGCGAAGGCCGCCGCGACCATCGCGATCCCCGATGCCGAGATCGACACCCAGTTGCATCAGCGTCTGAACCTGCGCCGAGGCGGTGATGAAGGGCGCATACTTGTGGCGCTCCTTGAAAAGCCAAGCAGCATTCTGCGGTCGTCCATCACACCAGCTTATATGTGTCAGAGCGTCGGGATTGATCGTTGTCAGATAGCGGTCATGTGTCAGCGACAGGGCACACTGGCCCGCTTCCAACTCCACGGTGGTCTCATCCGCCTCGATCTTGAGCGATCCAAGATGCACGATGATGAAGGCAATATAGTCCCCCCGAATAGGGCCATATTCCCCTCCACTTTCGTAGGAGATCTCCCCGAATGTGTTTTCCCGACTAAGATCTATGGGCGGCAGTCGCATCGAAGCCTTTCAAAGCACCTGACGGCAGTGTTCGCCAACATTGGCCCGGCGAGCACCATTGATACTCCTGGTTAACGCCCGCTCGATCAAGCATCGAACGTCAACGACTTTCAATTCCCGATCGAACCACGCCTGGTTTCAATGCGCCGCTGAGTAGATGGGAAAGGCCGCGCAGAGATCGTGGACCGATTTCCTCGCGCGTCGCTCCTGTTCGGTGCCCTGATCGGTGCCAAGGGCGTCGAGGACGTCGGCGATCAACGTGCCAACTTCATTGAACTCCGCTTCGCGGAAGCCCCGGCTGGTGGCAGCCGGCGTTCCCAGTCGGATGCCGGAGGTTATCGCCGGGGGCGCGGGATCGAATGGAATGCCGTTCTTGTTGCAGGTCAGACCGGCACGCCCCAGGGCCTCCTCCGCATCCTTGCCGGAGACCCCCTTGCTGCGCAGGTCGACCAGGATCAGATGTGTATCGGTTCCCCCCGAAACGATATCGTAGCCGCGTTCGGTCAACGCCGAAGCTAGTGCCCGGGCGTTGGCCACCATCTGGCGCGCGTATTGCCTGAAGTTGTCTTCAAGCGCTTCGCCAAGTGCCACCGCCTTTGCAGCGATGACGTGCATCAGCGGACCGCCCTGCAGCCCCGGGAACACCGCCGAATTCACCTTTTTCGCGACGTCCTGATTGTTGGTGAGGATCATGCCGCCGCGGGGTCCGCGGAGGGTCTTGTGCGTCGTCGTGGTGACGATATCGGCGATTTCGACCGGGTTCGGATGCACACCTCCAGCGACCAGACCGGCAAAATGCGCCATATCGACCATCATCGCCGCCCCGACCGCATCGGCGATTGCCCGAATTCGTTTGAAGTCGATCAGGCGTGGATAGGCCGATCCGCCCGCGATGATCAACTTCGGCCGTGTCGCGATGGCCTTGTCCTCAAGTTCGTCATAGTCGATCAGGCAATCGCTCTCGCGAACGCCATATTGGACGGCGTTGAACCATTTGCCCGACATGGTCGGTCGCGCGCCGTGGGTTAGATGACCACCAGCGGCAAGCGACAGGCCTATGAATGTATCGCCCGGCTTCAACAGCGCCAGCATGACCGCGCCATTGGCTTGCGCGCCGGAATGCGGCTGCACATTGACGAACGATGCGTCAAACAGCATCCCCGCCCGTTCGATCGCAGCGGCTTCGACGAGATCGACATACTGGCAGCCGCCGTAGTAGCGGTGCCCCGGATAGCCCTCGGCGTACTTGTTGGTCATGACGGAGCCTTGCGCAGCAAGCACGGCCGGCGACACGATATTCTCCGAAGCGATCAGCTCGATCTCGGAGCGTTGCCGCCCCATTTCGCGCGCGATCGCGCCGGCAATGACGGAATCATGCTTGAGTTGTCTTTCGAATAAACCCGACATCGGTTTTCTCCTGAGGCGACGACACGGCGACCGTATCGTCTGCCTGCCAATTGAACTGCAATGGGAAGTATAGGATCAGCTGACCGCATCCGGCGGAGCGCGGCCGCTGAAAAAAGCCTTCAGATTCTCAATGATGCGCATCCCCATGGCGATGCGGGTCTCCTTCGTCGCGCTCCCCAGATGTGGCAACAAAACCACGTCCTGCCGCTCGGCCAGACGACCAGGCACACGCGGCTCGCCTTCGAAGACGTCGAGGCCCGCGCCCGCGATCCTTCGGTTCTCCAGCGCGCGGACCAGGGCGTGCTCGTCCACGACATCGCCCCTGGCCGTGTTGATAAGGAAAGCCGACCATTTCATACATGCGAGCCGACGATCGTCGATCAGGTGGTAGTTTTCCCCGCCTCCAGGACAATGGAGCGATACGAAATCGGCGGTCCCCAGCACGTCCTCGACGGTCGGCAACTGGCGTGCGGGCACGTCGAGACCCGCAATTGGATTGCTGTCAAAGAAGACGACGTCCATGCCGAAACCAAAGTGGCAGCGCCGTGCCATTGCCTGCCCTATACGCCCCATACCGATGATGCCGATGGTCTTGCCGGTGACGTGCGTTCCGCAAAGATGCGTGGGACGCCAACCGGTCCACTTGCCGGACCGCAGTTCCCGCTCCCCCTCTCCGGCACGCCTGGCGCACATCAACAGGAGGGTCATCGCCAGATCGGCGGTCGCATCCGTCAGCACGCCCGGTGTATTCGTGACGACCAGCCCGGCGGCCTTTGCTGCCGCGACATCGATATGATTGAAGCCGACGCCGAAATTGCCGAGGATCCTTGCGCGAACGCCTCCCTCGAACAGGTCGGCGCCGATCCTGTCGGTTACCGTCGGCAGCACCGCATCGGCGCCTTCGAGGGCTGCGCGCAACTCACGTCCGTCGAAAGGCTGGTCGGTGCGGTTGAGCGATACGTCGAATTCTGCATTCAGCCGGTCTTCGACCTCCGTCGGCCACCGACGCGTTACAACGACTTTCGGTTTCATGATCCTGGCCCTCCTCATGCAGCGCAATCCTTTTGGCCCTGGTCAATCAGCCGGATCTCGGAACGGTACCACTCCTGTGCGGCGGCAACGCCCGAGCCCGCTTCGATCTTGGCACCCGCATCGCGCAAGGACATCTCGGCAGCCGCAAGCGCCGAAAGACACATGACCTCGTTCAAGTCGCCGAGATGACCGATCCTGAATACCCGGCCGGCCACCTTGCTAAGCCCGGCACCGAAGGACGTACGATACTTTGTGTAGCCGTTCGCGATGACCTGTCTGGCATCGACATCGTCGGGGACGACGATCGCCGAGACCGTATCCGACCACCACTTCTTTTCCGTGGCGCAAAGCCGCAGGCCCCAGGCATGGACAGCGCGGCGAACACCTTCTGCAAGCCGGTGGTGCCGGGCAATGACCCTGTCCAGCCCTTCCGCAAAAATCAGGTCGAGCGAGACCCTCATGCCAAGCAGAAGCTGTGTCGGCGGGGTGTAAGGAAAATAGCCGGTTACGGACGGTGCCTTCATGTCCTCGAAGCTGAAATAGCAGCGTTCGATCGTTGAGTACTCGTGCGCGGCCAACGCCTTTGCACTGACGGCGAGAATGCCGAGACCGGCCGGAAGCATCAACCCTTTCTGCGAGCCGGTAACGGCGAGGTCGACACCCCATTCGTCCATTCGAAAATCAATGGATGCAATCGAACTCACACCATCGACGAACAGCAACGCTTCATGGCCGGTGTCGTCAAGGGCGGCACGAACGGCCGCGACGTCAGAGGTTACGCCGGTTGCCGTCTCGTTGTGGGTTACGAAAACTGCCTTGATCAGCCGGTTCTTGTCGTCGCTCAATCGCCGCTGATATTCCTCGACCGGCACGCCCTCGCCCCATGCAACGTCGATGCACTCGACATCGAGCCCAAGGCGCTGAGCCATGTCGACCCAAAGATGGGAGAACTGACCGAAGCGCGACATCAGTACACGATCTCCACGGTTCAGGGTGTTCGAGATCGCCGCTTCCCACGCACCGGTTCCTGAACCCGGGAACAGGAAGATGGAGGCGTCGGCGGTCCGGAATATCCGCTTGAGATCGGCGACCAGCGGAAGAACCAGGTCGGGAAAATCCGGTGCCCGCATATCCTGCATCGGCACGTTCATGGCCCGGCGCACGGCATCCGGAATATTTGTCGGTCCGGGCACGAAAAGATGTGATGTTCCATTTCGCATTACGTGGTCCTCCCTTGATTTGACGCACGGTGGCCTGTGGTCGCAACGCGCGACGCTCTGTTCAATCAAATTGCAAAGCCGGCATCCGGCCGCGGCCCTAAGCGAAGACGACTGTCTTGCGCCCGTTGAGCATCACGCGTGCCTCCAGATGCCGCTTGACGGCACGCGCCAGAACACGGCTTTCGATATCTCGGCCGGCCGCAACGAAATCCTCGACACTCATGGCATGTGAGACGCGCTCGGTTTCCTGCTCAATGATCGGTCCCTCATCGAGGTCGGCGGTGACATAGTGTGCCGTCGCGCCGATCAGCTTGACGCCGTGCTCGTGGGCCTGATGGTAGGGTCGCGCCCCCTTGAAGCTGGGCAGGAATGAATGGTGGATGTTGATGACCTTGCCGAACAACCGACCGGCGAGATCGTCGGAAAAGATCTGCATATAGCGTGCCAGCACGACCAGGTCGGCTCCGCTATTTTGAACGATCGCGAAGATGCGGTCCTCTTGCTGCTTTCTGTTTTCCCTTGTGATTGGCAGAAAATGGTAGGGAATACCCGCCCAAGCGGCCGTTTCACGGCTGTCGTCGTGATTGGAAATCACCGCCACAACCTCGGTGTCGAGCCAGCCGACACGGATCTGGTAAAGCAGATGCAGAAATGCGTGGTCGAACCTGGAGACCAAGATTACCGTCTTTGGTCGCTGGCGACAGTCGAGCAGCCGGTCCTGCATTCCAAATTGCTCGAGGATCGGCGCCAATCTGGTTTCGATCAGCTCAGCCGATGCCTCGCCCGATGCGGTAAACGCGAGCCGCATGAAGAAGCGGTTGGTTTCGCAGTCCCAATACTGATTGCTCTCAACGATGTTGGTGCCGAGATCGAGAAGTTGCGAGGTCACTGCAGCCACGATCCCTGCCCGGTCGTCACAGGTAAGCGTGAGGACGACGGGCCGTATTTGGCGGGTCATCGTGCGCCCGCCCGCATCATGCGGGCCTCCTGATAGTCACCGAGCCAGGTAAGCGTCTTCTCCCACCCGCCGAACGGAAAGAAATGAAGGTGCAATGGCGTGAGCGGAGTGGGATAGGTCGACGCAATCGCCTCCAGCACGTCGCCCGGATTACGGTCTGCGATAATGTTGAGAAGCCCGCTCGCCGAGCGCCTGAGAGCGGCTATAGAGGGGCCCACCCCGCACATGGCGGCGAAGCGGATCAGTTTCGTCAAACTGGTGACGCCGGCGAGCCCCACATGAACGGGAACCTCCGGGTAGTTGCGGTGCAGTTGCTTTGCCCAGGCGCCGATCATCCCGCCGTCGAAGGCGAACTGCGACACGATCCGAGGCTCGAGCGACCGACGCGCGCAGATCTCAAGCTTGCGCTTAAGCGCATCCTTCAGCCGATCCGCCGGAATGTTCGGATGCCCCTCCGGATAGCCTGCGACAAAGGCCGTCCGTATCGCACTATCGGCCAAGACCGGATGAGCAAGCAGTTCGGCGGATTCACCGAGCGGACCGGGGAAAAGTGCCGGATTGCCACCAAGGAACAGTACCTCGTCGATGCCATTGCGACTATGCGCATGAACCAGAGCGACAAAGTCCCTTTCCGTTTTGAAATTGCGGGCGGCCAGGTGCGGCACAGCGACATAGCCCATTTCCGTAATGCGGGCCGCCGCCTCGACTTGCAGGGCTTCCGGCTTACCTGCAAGATGCGTCAGAAACACCCTTGAGCCCAAGGGAAGCATATCGGCCTGCGGCGCGAAGCTGCGGACCTGCTCCGGGGCGAGTTCGATCGATGTCGTCGCCTCGCCGCCGCTTGAGGGATCAATCCTTGTTTCAGTGCAAGCCTCACTTGAATTGGTCATCGCCTTCCCCGGATTTCAAACAGGCAGATCCGTTGGGCGCAGCGAAGACGGCGACCATGATCTGCGGACTACCATTGGAGGGAGCGCCCGACCGCTTCAGCAGTCGGGCATCTGGATACTCAGTTGCCGGCGGAACGGCGCAAGGAGAGGAATGGCAGGGCAACGACCCGGGCGGCAACGTCGATCGCCGTTACGCCATCGTCCCAGCGTAGGCTCACCTGCGTCCCCACCTCCCCGAATGCCTGTCGCAGGTGGCCGAAACCGATCAGCTTGCGGAGCGTGGGCGACCAGGCAACGCTGCTGGCGTGACCGATCTCGACCGAGCCATCAAAGACGGGCACCGGATACCATCGCACACGCCGAAGGTTGCCGGGTTCCGCGGTTTTCAGCCCAGTGCCGGAGAGTTGCTTCCAATCGATTTCCAGTCCCACGAGCTGACGGTGTTCGCCGTCGTTCGACATGCGCTCCAAGGCAGCCCGGCCAAGAAAATCCGGCTTTTTGAAATCGACCAGCCGGCCGAGACCGAGGTCAAATGGCGAGGCACGGAACCTGCCTGCGGCCTGAATGCCGGCACCGCCATGGTCCGGCCCGGCGCTGGTGTAGTCGTAGCCGACGATCAGCAGGCCCGCCTCGAGCCGCGCGACGTCGAGCGCCCAGGCGCCCACGGGACGAATACCGAAGGATCGACCTGCCTCTTCGACCGCGTCCCAGACCATCGGCGCGTCGTCTGCCTTAACCCAGAGCTCGTAACCGTGCTCGCCAGTAAAGCCCTGACGCAGGATTTCGACGTGCTTTCCCGCAATGCTCACGACTGCCAGTCGCGAGAAGGGTAGTTCTTGAAAGCCCGACTGTGTGGCCGCCTCGAGGACTTCGCGCGAGCGGGGACCCTGAAGGGTGAGAATTCCATAGGTGTCGGTGATATCGGTCACCTGGACGTCGAGGCCCTCGGCATGCCGCTTCCACCAGGCAAAGCCCGGGTCGGCCGAGATGCGGAACGTGTTCTCGTCCATTCGGAAGATGAGGCCGTCGCCAACGACATGGCCGTTTTCGTCACACCAGGGCGCGTAGTAGATCTGCCCGACCTGGAGCTTCTTGATGTCGCGCGGGATCAGTTTGTCCATCATCGCTTCGGCGTCAGGACCTGAGATCACATATTTCGACAGGGGCGACATGTCGCCCATCGCGACCGCGGTACGAATTGCCGCAAGCTCCTCGACCATATCGGAATAGGCATCGACGACCATGTTCCGATCCCAGCGCATCCAAAGCGCATTCTGGTTCAGGGGAGCCGTCCGTTCGACGAAAGGCGTTCCGCGAAATGCAACACGTGCTCCCTGGGCCGCCGTCAGCCCAGTCGTGAATTTGATGTCATCCATTGATACGCCCTCTCCTTCGTCGCCGCTCATTCGAAGATGAACTCCGTAAGTGCACTGGCGGCTGCCTATCTGAACTGGAGGAAAGCTTTTCATGGAGGGACGAAAGCAGGAATGCCTGTCGTTGCGAACGACATACCCACAGTTCACGCGCTCGGCATCGTTGTGAGATGTTTGCGAGAAGAAGCGTCTTGACGAGGATTGCGTCGGCGCGACAACGGCCGGGACTGGTTGCCGTCTGCGCAGGAATTCAGCCGAGCGCGGCGATAAGCTAGGACCGACGAGCAGAGCCGCTCATCTGGCCGATCGCGCCAGCGAGCGGGCAATGTCGATGATGTCGTTTCTGAACGCGGTCGGGTCTTCCTTGCTCCAGGCGACACCAAGCCCGATCTTGAGATCGACACCGCGCACGGGCCTGAGCTCGAAGTTGCGGTTTGGCAGATCCTTCGTCCATTCCGGCGCAAAGCCGATGCCGAGGCCCGCCGAGACCAGCGAGAAGGTGTCGTCGCAGCTGTAGGCGATGTTGCTGGTCAGGCCATGCGTCTCGAACATCTCTGAGAAATAGCGCTAGGAAAGGTTCTGTCGGGAAAAGGCGATGATTTTCTCCAAGCGCAGATCCTCGATGTCGATCTCGCTATGGGCGGCCAGCGGGCTCGTCTTTTCGACCGCCAGCAGATAGCGCTCGTGCGCAATCGAGAAGAAGCGCAAGGAGCCGATGTTTTCGACCGGGCGGATGAAGCCGAGATTGATCTGGCCGTTTTCCAGTCCGCGGATGATGTTGCTGGTCGAGCCGCTCATCACATGCAATGCGACATCCGGAAACTTCCGGCCAATGCGGGAAAGAAACGCTGGCAGCACGCCTATGGTCGCCGGATAAACGGTTCCGATCTTGATCGTGTACGCCGCCTTCCCAGCAACCGAGCGCGCCACCTCCGCCGACAGTCCGACATCACCGATAATCCTGACCGCCCGATCGTAGAACACCTCCCCTGCCCGCGTCAGCTCGACCCGGCGCGTCGACCGCTCAAGCAGCCGCACCCCCAGCTCCTTCTCCAGCGCCTGGATATGGGAACTCAACGCCGGCTGGGCAATGCACATCCGCGCGGCTGCCCGATGGAAGTACAGCTCCTCGGCCACCGCAACGAAGTAGGACAGCTGACGCAGTTCCATGGCGACGCTCCGATGTTCGGAAGAGCAAGTGTCAGGGCGCAGGGCGGAATACGCCCTGCGAACAACGCGGAATCGTTGAAGGAGATATCGATGCAGTGTATCTATATAGCGTCTGGGTGTTTGTCATAGTGTCTGGGCGTTTATCAATACCATGTATCGAAATAAATACGAGGTCGCCGTGAATCCTGCTCAAGCCCGTGCTGCGCGTGCCATTCTAAAGCTCGGCGTACGGGAGGTCGCGGAACTGGCTAAAGTCACCGCGAATACAGTCAGCCGGGTTGAGCAGGACGAGGCTGGCCCAAGGGGCCCTCAGCCTGTCACAGTTGAAGCGATCAAACGCGTCTACGAAGCTCGAGGGGTCATCTTCTTCGAGAACGGTCCTGGGCCTGACGGCGGTCCTGGAGTGCGATTGGCAAACCGCTGACATGGCTCGGTCAGCCGGGTCCTTGGACCAATGGTGCCATTCCAGTCGATCCATTATGCGATGCTAGAAGCACAAAACGAGAACATTTTCTCTACTTGGGCTGTTTGTTTTGAGGCGTAGCAATCTGTTTGCGCTGTAGATGCCGAGGGCCCGCGGAGAAGCATGCCAATCGTGCCCGCCCCGAGCACGACCTTTCGCCCAGACGACAAGATTGGCAATGCCGATATCGTCCTCGATGGTAAAAAACATCACGCCCTTGGCCAAGCCAGGACGTTAGCGGAACGAAGACGAGACCGGGGATTTCCCGCCAGGTGCCATCGCGCGCTGGTATCGCCTCGGTACCGGTTACGATGCGCCGGCGATTAAGCCCGCGGAAACGACGGCGTATGGCTGCGTCACGGCCCCCTTTGCCCGAAACTGAAAACAATCACGCCAAACTGTGCATGACACTCGTTAGACGTTCCAGAGGCCGGTTCTCAGTTCATCGATGAGCCGCGCCAGCATTCTGTCGCACCGTGCGAGCTGATCAACGCTGACGAATTCGTCGGGCTTGTGTCCCTGATCCATGAAACCAGGGCCGCAGATCGCGGTGGAGATGCCGAACGCCTGATTGAAGAGCCCACCCTCAGTGCCGAAGGCGACCTTGAGCGTGGGTCCGTCATCGCCGAGAAGCAGCCGCAAGAGACGCACCGCCGGCGCGTCGGCGCCAGAATTGAGGCCGGGATAACCGGACACGGGCTCGATCTCGATACAGGCCATCGGAAACCGGTTGCGATAGGGCGCGGCGATGGTCTGGGCATCGGATTGGATGGCGGCGAGGATGTCGCGCGGATCGTCCTCGGCGATGTTGCGGATTTCGAAATCGATCTCGCAGCGGTTGGGCACGATGTTGAGCGCCGTGCCGCCGCGCACCATGCCGGCATGGATGGTGGAATAGGGAATGTCGTAGTCAGCGTCTGTGGCCCCCTGGAAGGCCAGTCCCTCCTGACGGGTCTTTAGGGCGGTGATGAAGGCGGCGCCAAGATGCAGCGCGTTCAGCGCATTGGGGGCCAGCGCCGAATGCCCTTCCAGCCCGTAACAGCAAGCCCGCAGCGCCAGCTTGCCCTTGTGGCCGGTGGCGATCCGCATGCCCGTGGGCTCGCCGACGATACAGAGCGCCGGCCGCGCCGACCGCGCCGCAAGTTCGTCGATCATGCCGCGCACGCCGATGCAGCCGATTTCCTCGTCATAGGAGAGAGCCAGATGCAGCGGGCGCTTCAGGAGCTTGTCGGAGGCAACGAGGACGGCGCGCACCGCCGCTGCGACGAACCCTTTCATATCGGCCGTACCGCGCCCGTAGAACCGTCCGTCCCGCTCGGTCAGCGTGAAAGGGTCGCCACTCCAGTCCTGCCCCTCGACGGGCACGACGTCCGTATGACCCGAGAGCACCACGCCGCCCGGCCCGTCGGGCCCGATGGTCGCCCAGAGATTGGCCGGGCTGCCGTCCGGGTGGGTGAAACGCTCTATGCGGGCGCCGGCCGGCCGAAGCAAGCTTTCGACATAGTCCAGCAGGGCGAGGTTCGAGGCGCGCGAGACCGTCGGCTCGGCGACGAGCCGAGCGAGGATGTCCGGTGTCGACGGGATCATGCGCCAGTCCGTCGTGCGAGGTTCGGCATCGTCCCGCTCCTCAAAGATCGCCCGGCACGCCGTAGCTCGGCGCTTGCGTGGGGTCGAGCGCGCGCGTGACGTAAGCGTCCATCTCCGAGCGCCAGCGCGCCCAGAGCGTGGCGCATTCCTCGATGGGGTCGCCTTCGGTCCAATCGATGCGCAGATCCGCGACGTTCCACGAGACCTTATCCACCATGACAAGTCCCATGGAGTGGACGGGGCCTTCCTCACCGCCGGCCGCAACTGCGGCCCGCATGGCGGCAATCAGCCGGTCGCCGAGATGCTTGCCCTTCGTGGCTTCGAAAGCTTCGACCATTTTTTGCGGGATGCCCGTCGTCGTCAGCATGTTGCCGGCGGCCACGACATTGTCACCCTGCCCGACCGCATGGGAGCCGAGGGTCTTGGCGCCCGAATAGGCCGCCGTCCGACCCGCGGCGTCGATGAGGGCGAGCTGGCGGTATTCTATATGCGGAGCTTCCGCGACGAGACGTGCGAGCGCGGCTTCGGCGGAAAGGCCCCTCGCCATCAGTTCGAGGCCCTGCGGGCCAAGGCGGGGATCGGTGACGTTCTGCGTCGAGACGGCGCCGACGCCTGCGCGCACATGGGCGCAGCGCGCCGCAACGCTCGGCGAGGAGGAGGAGACGGCGATGCCGAACATGCCGGTGTCGGCACAGCGGCCGGAAACGGAAAAGGTCATGACGCCCTCCGTCAAGCTTGGTCGGGGATGACGGCGGTCGCCTCGATCTCGACCAGCCATTCCGGCCGGGCGAGCGCCGAGACGACGAGGCCCGTCGAAACCGGAAACACGCCCTTCAGATACTTGCCCATCTCCTGATAGACGTCCTCGCGGTAGCGGATGTCGATGAGGTAGACGACGACGCGGCAGATGTGGCTGAGGTCCGAGCCCGCCTCTTCCAGCAGCATCTTGATGTTTTCCATGGCCTTACGAGCCTGCGCGGCCGCATCGCCGATATGCAGGCTCTCGCGCGTGTCGAGATCCTGCGAGATCTGCCCGCGCACGAAAACCGTCGCGCCGCGCGCCACCACGGCCTGGCAGAGATCGTTGTTCAGCTTCTGCTCGGGATAGGTGTCCTTGGTGTTGAAGGGGCGGATGCGGGTATGCACGGGCATGTCTGTCTCCTGGTGCGCAAGGTGGGGTCGGACGCGGATACTAGCGGGCCGCCGACCGGCGGTTAAAGTCGTTTTTGCCGAGCCCGTGCTTTGGAAAAAGCTACGCGCCGGGCGGGGTCAAAGACCAGCGCGCGCCGCTGGTCCCAGCATCGCGCGGGCGCATTTCTCGCCAATCATCATCGACGGCGCATTTGTGTTGCCGGCGATCAGCGTCGGCATGACCGGGGCGTCTGCGACGCGCAGGCCCTCAATCCCGAGCACCTTCATCGAGACGGGATCGACGACGGCCACGGCGTCGCGGCCCATCCTTGCCGTCACGGCCTGCCGTCATGGGTGATTCTGCAGCCACAGACTGTCAGTGCCACGCGGGCGGCGTCCTCGGCCTCGGCAAGGCCCTCCAGCGCGCCGTCGATCAGCACCAGGTCGGCGTCAAAGCCGGGTTTCAGCTGGCCGCGGCTGTCTTCGGCGAAGTCTGCATAGGCACCGCCGGCGGTGTAGGCGAGCAGGCATTCGTCGAGGCTGATGCGCTGGTCGGGTATGTCGGTGGCCCAGGGTTTCCGTGTCAGGGCGCAATGGATCGCGTAGAGCGGCGAGAGGGGCGACACCGGCCAGTCCGTGCCGAAGGCAAGCGGCACGCCGCGGTCGCGGATCATCCGCCAGGGGAAGGCGGTTGGCCAGCGGTCGCGGCCCATGATCGTGGTCGTGGGTTCGAGCGGCAGGCCGGCAGAGCCCGGCGGATGCACCGGCTGCATGGAGGCAACGATGCCGAGCGGCTTCAGTCGGTCGAGGTCTTCGGGCGCGATCGTGTCGATATGCTCGATGCGGTGGCGGGCGTCGCGAGCGCCATTCGCCGTGCGGGCGGCCTCGTAGCCGTCGATGGTCGCGCGCACCGCACCGTCGCCGACGGCATGGGTCGCGACCTGGAGGCCACGGCGGTCGGCTTCGATGCACATGGCGTTGAAGATGTCGGGTGCGATCAACGGCTCGGAGCAGAAGCCGGGTCGGTCGGGATAGTCGCTCACAGTCAGTGCCGTCCAGGTGTCGTAGACGCCATCCATGAACAGCTTGATACGGCCGAAACGCAGCCAGCCCGGTACGTCGGGACCGAAGTCGTCGATCTGCGCGATGCCCTGGGGGCCGTGGCGCTGCTCCAGCCGGAGCGGCAGGCTCACGCGGACCGGCATCTCGCCGGCGAGCGCCAGATCACGCAGGAGGCCCGCCTGATAGGCATTGCCGTCCATGTTGACGGCGCTGGTAATGCCGTTTTGGGCGCAATAGTCGCCGGCTCTGCGGATCAGCCGCTTGTCGTGAGTGCGATCTTCCTCCGAGACCTTGCCGCCTTCGTAGTGGAGGCCGTCGCGCCCCTTGAGACGGGAAAGCATCTGCACGCGGTTCATGGCGGCAAATTCGCGCAGCTCGCCATTGGCAAACCCGTCGTCGCCCATGACCACCTCCGCGCCCGGTCCGACATCCGCCCCCTGGAGGATGCCGGCCAGCTCCAGCGCGCGGGTGTTGGCCCAGGCGCAATGCAGGTCCGTCGACAGGAGGCAGAGGGGGCGGTCGGCGATGATCGCGTCGAGAAGGTGGCGGTCGGGCCTGCGGTTTTCGCCGAAAATCACGTAGTTGACGGCATAGCCGAAGAGGATGTCGTCACCGGGGTTGGCGGCGGCGAAGCCGAGAAGGGCGTCGCGGGTCGCCTCGAAGCCGAAAGTTGGCCCGAGGTTGAGCATGGTAAGCGTCGCCCCGCCCATGAAGAGGTGCAGGTGGCTTTCGACGAAGCCCGGCAGCAATTCGCGTCCACCCGCATCGATCACGTGGGTGGTGGTGCCGGCATGAGCGCGGATGGCCTCATCCGTGCCGAGTGCCAGGATCCTCCCCTCGGCAACGGCGATGGCGGTCGTTCCCGCGGGCGCGAAAATCGCGCGCACGCGGGCGTTCACGATGATGAGATCGGCTGGCATCGGCGGCTCCCTACCAAATGAGAGGAAGCGGGGGCAAAGAGCCCCCGCGACGGTTTTACTGGAGGAGCTGGGTCCACACGCGGGTAACGAGATCCTGCGCGGCGGGCGAGCAGGTGCGCGAGAAGACGATTGGTACTTCCGGATAGAGCTCCGGCGCGTTTTCCTTTTTGTAGACGACCTTTTCCTGCACCAGTTTCATGGGCGACGAATGAGCATAGAAGTTCATTTGTTCGGTGGCGTTTTCCGGTTGGGAAATGAACTCGATGAACTTGATCGCATTGTCGCGGTTTGGCGCGCCCTTCGGGATCACCATGCTGTCGAGCCAGCCGACCATGCCCTCCTTGGTCATGGCGAGGGCGAAGGGCGATCCCTTGGTTCGAGCCTTCAGTTCCTCGCCGTCCCACCAGAAGTGAGCAGCGACTTCGCCCGAGGCGAGGCGGCTTGGAATGTTGTCGGACGAATAGACCGCCACCGACGGCTTCTGTGCCATCAGGAGGTCCAGCACCTTCTTCATCTCCGCCTGGTCTTCGGTGCAGAAGGGTATGCCGAGATAGAGCTGGGCCGCGCCAATCACCTCGTCGGGATAGGAGAGCATGGCGATCTTGCCCTTCAGCTCGCCGTCAGGCTCGAAGAAATGTTTGAAGCTGTCGGTCGGGCCTTTGTATTGCTCGGTGTTCACGACGAAGCCGGCGGTGCCGTAGGCGATCGGGATCGAGTACTCCTGCTTCTCGTCCCACCACTGATTGCGCCAGCGCGCTTCGATGTTCTCGTACGCCTTCAGCGTGTTGGCCCCGTAGTTCTCGACCAAACCCTCGTCGATCATTACGCGCAGGAAGTGCTGGGAGGGCGTGGCGATGTCATAGCCGGAGGAGCCGGCCTGCAGCTTGGTCAGGAGGTCTTCGTTCGAGGTGTAGCCGTCGACATTGACCTTGACGTCATACTCCTTGGCGAATTTCTCGATCACGACGGGTGAGATTGAATCAGCCCAGACATAGAGATTGAGCTGTCCCTCGGCCTGGGCAGCGGTGGCGAAGCAAAGCGCGAGGGTGGTGGCGGTCAGGTATTTGTTCATGTGCTGTTCCTCTCTTCGTTGTTTTTGGTTCAGGCATTGTCGCGGCTGCCTCGCGTCGCGACCAGAAGGGCCACGGTAGCAAGGACCAGCGAGGCAAGGATCAGGAGCGTGGCGATCGCATTCAGTTCCGGCGACGTACCGCTGCGAATGAGCGAAAAGATGTAGACTGGCAGCGTCGTCGTGCCGCCCGTCGACAACAGGTTCGAGGTGATGAAGTCGTCCATCGAGATCAGGAAGGCGAGCATCGCTCCGGAAAAGACGCCAGGAAGGATGAGGGGCAGTGTCACGCGCCGGAACGTCGTCCAGCGGTCAGCATAGAGATCGGCGCTCGCCTCTTCGAAATCCAGCGACATGCCCTGCAGGCGCGCGCGGATCGGCAGGAAGGCGAAGGGCGTGCAGAAGGCGGAGTGGGCGATGGTCAGCCGGATCACGCCATTCTGCACGTCGATCAGCGAGAAGAGGATCAGCGTGGCGACGGCCAGCACGATTTCCGGCAGGAGCAGCGGCAGGTTTACGATGGTTTCCGAGAGCTTGCGGAAGCGGACGTTCTTGCCGCGGATGATGGCAAGCGCAGCACAAAGCGCGACAAGAGTACAGACGACGGTTGCGATGGCGGCCACCGTCAGCGAGGTTTTCAGCGCGTTTAACAGCGCCGTGTTTCTCAGCGCCGAGGAATACCACTGAAGCGAGAAATGCGTCCAGACGCCGGCGATGTTGTTGGCGTTGAAGGAGTAGATCACGACGACGGCCAGCGGTGCATAAAGGTAGATGAAGAACAGCACCGACAGCGGACCAAGGCCGGGATATCGTTTAACGTCGTGGCGAGTGCTCATAGCGCGACCTCCCGGCGGGCAGCGCGTAGCGCTGTAAAGATCAGAACGATCATGACGAGTGCCATCAGCGTCATGGCGATGGCTGCGCCGAAGGGCCAGTTGCGGCCACCTCCGAACTGGAGTTGGATCAGCGTTCCCATCATCATCTGCTTGCCGCCCCCCATCAGCGAGGGCTCCAGCACCGCGCCGAGCGAAGGCACGAAGACGAGGATGGCGCCGGCGACGATGCCGGGAGCCGTCAGCGGCAGGATCACCCGGCGCAGCGTCACCCAGCGGCTGCCGTAAAGGTCGTGCGAGGCTTCGATCAGCGTGCCGTCGAGCTTCTCGATGGAGGCAAAGACTGGCAGCACCATCAACGGCATGGCGGTGTAGACCATTGCCGTCAACGTCGCCCCGTCGTTGAACATGAAGCTCGTGCCAGCGGGAAAGCCGAGATATTCGAGCAGGCGCGGCAGCGTGCCGTCCTTGCCGAGGATGATCATCCAGGCATAGACCCGCAGGATCATCGAGGCCCAGAAGGGCAAAGTCACCAGATAGACCAGCGCCGCCTTACGGCCCGGCGGCTGACGCGAGATGAAATAGGCAACGGGCACCGCGAAGAGCAGACAGATCAGTGTCGTCGCGCCGGCCAGCAGGAAGGTGCGGACAATGATCAAGAGGTATTGCGGGGTGAATTCCAGCTCGCCCGTCCAGCCCTCGTTGAAGAGGATCTGGCGGTAGCCGGCGAGGTTGAAATCCCACGCGAAGCCGCCATGCGCGCCACGTGTCGCGACGGAAACGGCGGCGATGATGAAGATGGGCAGGATCAGCGCAAAACCCATCAGCAGCCGGGACGGCAGCAGGCCCCAGAAGGAAAGATCATGCCAGAAACGGACGCGAGGCACGCGGTCCGCTTCGGCGGCGACATGGAGGACGCTGTCGGTCATGCCGCAAGCACCCGCGCAGAACCCGCGACGAAGCCCACCGGAACGGTCGCGCCAAGCGGGATGGTGTCCCCCTCACGCGAGGCGTTGCGACGGGAGGCGCGCAGCTCGGTTCCCGCAACGTCCAGCGTGTAGTGGGTATAGCCGCCCATGTAGTTCTTGTTGGTGATGCGGCCCTCGAAAACGACACCTTGCGCCTGGTCGCCGAGGTTGATCTTCTCTGGACGCACCGAAAGTGTCGCGCGACCCTTGGCGGCATGGCCGGTCGCGGGAACGGTAAGCGCAACGCCGAAGGGCGTGCGGATGGTCGCCTGTCCGGCCGCGGTTTCGACCACGTCCACATCAAGGAAATTCGTCTCGCCGACGAAATCGGCGACGAACCGGTTGACGGGCTCCTCGTAGATCTCCGTCGGGGTGCCGATCTGCTGCACCTCGCCGCCGCCGAGCACAGCGATGCGGTCCGACATATCGAGCGCCTCCTCCTGGTCATGGGTTACGAACACGAAGGTGATACCGGTGTCGCGTTGCAGGGTGCGCAACTCATCGCGCATTGCCTGCCGGAGTTTCAGGTCGAGCGCGGAAAGCGGCTCGTCGAGCAGCAGAACCTCCGGCTCGGGTGCCAAAGCGCGGGCGAGCGCGATGCGCTGACGCTGGCCGCCGGAAAGCTGGGCGGGTTTGCGCTTTGCCATCTGGCTCATGTGCACCCGTTCCAGCATCTCGCCGACACGATTGCGGATGCGCGCCCGGTCCCAGCCGAGGTTTTCGAGCCCGTAAGCGACGTTCTGCTCCAGCGTCATGTGCGGGAAGAGCGCATAGCTCTGGAAGACCGTGTTGACGCGGCGCTTGTGCGGCGGGATGGCAACCACCTCGCTGCCGTTCAGCAAGATGGAGCCGCTGTTCGGGCTTTCGAACCCGGCCAGCATCCGCAGCAGCGTGGTCTTGCCGCAACCAGAGGGGCCGAGCATCGTGAAGAACTCGTTGCTGCCGATGTTGAAGCTGACCGACTTCAGCGCCTGATAGGCTCCGAAATACTTCGAGACCGACTTTACTTCGATGGCTTTGGACTGGTTCATCCGCATTTCCTCACATCGGCTCGAGTTGGGTGACTTCGCGGCGGAACGGCAGGGCATCTCCGATATCCGGCGTATCCAGTTCCCGCGCATAGCGGTGGCCGGCATAGGTCGCCCAGGCGATCGGCGCGGGCGCGGCCGCATCGCCGATGATTTTGACGCTCTTGATGCCGGCATCGGCCCAGTCGTCCTGCCGGGCCAGAAGGTCGTTATAGAGCGCATCGTCGGACATGCGCGAGCCAACCAGGACGACCGCGTCGCAGCTGACCGCGCTGCGGCGGCCGGTATAGGTGCAGTTGGTCTCGACCTCGCCAGCGCGGATAGCGGTGACGCCGCGGTTGAGGCGAATATCGACGCCGAGATCGTCGAGGCGCACGTGGATCGCGCCCTGTTCCAGCGTGTTGCGCGTCCAATCCGAGACATAGGCCGAGGGCGTGACGAGGATGACCTTGGCGCCGGCCTTCGCCATCACCTCAGCCATCACGCCGCCCATGTAATAGTGGTCGTCATCATAGACGACGACCGTCTTGTCGGCGAGGTTTTCCGGGTGCTTGTTCGCCATGATGTCGTCCGGCGTCCAGAGCGTCATTGCCCCATCGATTGGCATCGGCACGACATGCTGGCGGGCAACGCCGTCGCGGCGCCAGTGTGAGCCGGTGGCGATCGCGACATGCTCGAAGCCGAAGGCGAGCACATCCTCGGCGGTCAGCCGGCTGTCGAAATAGGTCTCGACATTTGTGCGCTGGCTGATCTGGTACTGGCGGTAATCAACCACCCGGCCCCAGGCGGAAAGGCCGGGCAGAAGGCGTTCGCGCGCCACGCGGCCGCCCAGTGTCGTGGTGGCTTCGGCGAGCGTCACGTCATAGCCGCGCAGCGAGAGGGCACGGGTAGCCTCCAGTCCGGCCGGGCCGGCGCCGACGACGAGCACCGTCTGGCTCTCGCCTTTCGCGTTCATGCGTTCCGGGTGCCAGCCCTTGCGCCACTCCTCCATGAAGGTCGGGTTCTGTGTGCAGCGGCTGATCGACATGGTCATGTCGCCGGTGATGCACATATTGCAGCCGATGCACTCACGGATGTCCTCGATCCGGCCTTCCTCGATCTTCTTCGGCAGGAAGGGATCGGCGATGGACGGACGGGCGCAGCCGATCAGATCGAGAACGCCCTGACGCACCATGCGCGCCATCACGTCCGGCGAGGTGAAGCGGCCGACGCCGACCACCGGCTTCGACGAGAGCTCGCGAATGCCCTTGACGAGAAGCTCCTGCGCGCCCTCCTCCTTGAAGCGCGAGGGGCCGGAACAGTCTTCCCAGGCACCGTGCGCCAAGTCCCAGAGGTCAGGCAGGTCGGCGTTCATCTCGACGAATTCGCGCACCTCGGCATTGGAGAAGCCGAGCTCGCCAATCGTCTCGTCGAGGCTGACGCGCATGGTGATCGCCGTCGTATCGCCCACGGCCTCGCGGATATCGGCCACCACCTCGCGTGCAAAGCGCGAGCGGTTTTCGAGACTCCCGCCGTATTCGTCGGTGCGCTGGTTGGTGGCGCGCGACAGGAAGTGCTGGAAAATGCCGAAGCCGTGCGCGCCGTAAAGACAGATGAGGTCGAAACCGGCCATCTTCGAGCGCTTCGCGGCGTTGACGAACCAGCGGCGCAGATTTTTGATGTCCGTGAGATCCAGCGCGCGGGCCTGCACCGGATCGTTGGTGAAGGTGCGGATCGGCAGGGCCGAGGGCGCGAGCGGCACTTCCTTCGTGTAGAAATTCGGACCGTTGATACCGGAATAGGCGAGCTGGATGCCTGCGAGCGCGCCATGCACTTTCATGGCGTCGGACATTCGGCGCAGGCCGGGAATGTCCTTGTCCTCCCAAAGCCGCAGCTCGATGAAGGGCGTAATCTCCGAGGTGTGGTGCATCTCGGTCTGCTCGGTGAAGATGACGCCCCAGCCGCCCTCGGACTTGATGCCGCGCATGGCCGCGGCTGCGGAGGGGTCGCGGTAACCGCCGCCGTTGCAATGCGGCACCTGATAGAACCGGTTCTTCGCGACGTGGGGACCGATTGGGACGGGCTCGAACAGAATGTCGTATTTGCTGTCGCGCATATGGGGCATTCTCAATGCTCCTGTAGAGGATTATATCGACTATTGGATTTGACGAACCGCAATCCGTAAATGACACGTTCTGGAAACATGGATTAGGTTCAGGCTAAGCAGCGACCGCCGTGTGGCGATATTGCAAATTCAATCTCCGCGCGAAAGTGCAGCTGCACCAGAGCATCTGGAGGATTTCCTGTTTATTTTCAGATGCTTGTGGAGGGACCGACGCCAGTCACCGTTCGCGAGCAAATACGCATTCGGTAACCGGCGCCTTCGATGGTTGAAATCCCCGGCGGCGCGCCGCAGCCAGAGCGGGCGGATGCCTAGTATTTCACCCAAACAGTTTTCAGCGCGCAGTACTTGTCGAAGCTGTGAAGCGAGAGGTCGCGGCCGAAACCGGACTGCTTCATGCCGCCGAAGGGCGTCATGGTGGAGAGCGCATCGACGGTGTTGACCGAGACCGTGCCCGCATGGAGGCGGTCCGAAACGGAGAGCGCCCGTGACAGATCCCGTGTCCAGACGGAGGCGGCCAGGCCGTATTCGCTGTCGTTGGCAACCCGCAGCGCCTCCTCGTCGTTATCGAAGGGCGTAATCGCGAGCACGGGGCCGAAAATCTCCTCCCGCGCGATGCGGGCATCCGGCGACACCTCGTTGAAGATGGTCGGCTGGATGTAGCAGTCCGAGCCGTCGCGGGTCTCGCGATTGCCGCCATATGCCAGCCGGCCTTCCGAGCGGCCGATGTCGATATAGCTTGCCACGCGGTCGGCATGGGTCTTCTCGACCATCGGCCCCATGCGGGTGACGGGGTCGAGCGGATCGCCGAGCGGCCAGGCGGCGGCGGCCTCGATCAGCTTCTGGGTGAATTCCTCCTGCACGGAGCGGTGCACCAGCAGGCGCGAATTGGCCGAGCAGACCTCGCCGGAATTGAACAGGATGCCGAAGGCCGCCATCTCGGCCGCCTTGTCGAGATCGGCATCGGCGAAGACGAGGTTCGGCGATTTGCCGCCGGTCTCCAGCCACACCTGCTTCATGTTGCTTTCGCCGGCGTAGGTCATAAAGAGCTTGCCGACCTTGGTCGAGCCGGTGAAGACCAGCGCGTCGACATCCGGATGGAGGCCAAGGGCACGGCCGGCATCTTCGCCGAAGCCGGGCACCACGTTGAGCACGCCGTCCGGCAGGCCGGCCTCGGAAGCGAGTTCCGCCAGCATGAGGGCGGAAAGCGGCGACTGTTCGGCCGGCTTCAGCACGACGGAATTGCCGGTGGCGAGCGCGGGCGCGAGTTTCCAGGTTGCCATGTCCAGCGGAAAGTTCCACGGCACGACGGCGCCGATGACGCCGAGCGGCACGCGGCGGATCATGGCGAGATCCCCGCGGCCGGTGGGCGCGATCTCGTCATAGAGCTTGTCGATGGCCTCCGCATGCCATTCGAAGAAGTGCGCCGAGCCGGGCGCGTCGATGGTGGAGCTGTCGCTGATCGGCTTGCCGATATCGAGCGTGTCGAGCAGGGCGAGTTCCGGCACGTTTTCGCGAATGAGGGCGGCAAGCCTCAGGAGCACCGCCTTGCGCTCCGCCGGCGATTTGCCCGACCAGCGGCCGTCATTGAAGGCGCGGCGGGCCGAAGTGACGGCGGCGTCGATGTCTTCCGCGGTGCCGCGGGCGACGTCCGTCAGCACCTGCGCGTTGGCGGGGTTCACGGTTTCGAACCGCCCGCCCTTCGCCGCCTTGCGAAAACCGCCGTCGATATAGAGGCCGTTGCGGAATTTCATGCTCGCGGCGCGGGCGCGCCAGTCGGTGGTCGTGGTCATGAACTGCCTTTCTGTTCTCGGGGGACGTCGGCGGAAACCGGCAGGTCCATGACCATGTCGCCGATCTTTTCGCCGCAGAAATCGATGAAGCGCCGCACGGTGAGCGCCGGGCTCGCCCCGCCCATGGCGAGTATGCCCATGCGCATGGGACGGAGGTTCCCGGTGAGCGGTACGAAGGCCAGCTTGTTGCCGTCGGGCGCATAGGCGGAGACCGGCCTTATGTTGGCGATGGAATAGCCGAACCGGTTGGCGACCATGGCGCGCATCACGGACATGTCGCGCGTGCGCTCGACAATGTGCGGCGTCAGGCCCGCATCGCGGAAAAGTGAGAGGAAGTAGGCCGAGCTGTGCGGCAGGTCGAGCAGGATCATCGGGTGGGAGGCGAGATCCTCCACCGTCACTTCGCGGCGGCCCGCAAGCGGGTGATCCACGTGCAGCACGGCATAGGGCGGCAGCACGGCAAGCTGGTGGAACGTTATGTCGGCGGGAATGTCGAGGTCGTAGCTGAGCGCGATGTCGAAGCGCGCCATGCGTAACCCTTCGAGAATGCTGGCTTGGTCGCGCTCGTACTGGAAGAAATCAACGTCCGGATAGGCGTCGGAAAAGGCACGGCGCAGCGCCGGGATAACGGCCTGCGCGAAGGTGACGAGGCAGGCGACGTGCAGCGGTCCGCGCACCTGCCCGGTCAACTCATTGGAAAGCGCATTGAGCTTGGCCGCCTCGGAAAGGATTTGCCGCGCCTGGTCGACGAAGCTGCGGCCGGCCTGCGTCAGCGAAAGGCCGTGCGCATGCCGGCGCACGAAAAGGGTGATGCCGAATTCCTTTTCGAGTTGGGAGACCGCCGCCGAAACCGAGGGTGCGGACACATTCACCCGTTCGGCCGCCTCCGTGACGGAGCCGTATTCCCCGACAGCGACGAGATATTCCAATTGGCGAAGGGTGAAGCGCAGAACCATATCTGTATCCTTTTTTGTCCGCCAATTAAGGAACAGATTCGAACGCGCGAAAAGGGCATCGTCATCAGGGCTGTGGATGACATTGCCGCCGGGGCTTGGGTTTCGGATCATGGCATGCTCGCTTCCTCCGTGCGGGCGCCGGCGCAGCCTCTCAGGAGGCCGCGGCTGCAGTATCGGCCGTCTGCCCGCTCCGGTTCTCGGCGATGTAGCCCGCGAGGTAATCCGCATCGTGCCAGACGCCCCAGATGAAGGACGAGGCGCGGCGCGACAGCCAGGGAAGGCCGACGAAGAAGAGGCCTGGCACCCTGGAGACGCCGCGCTCGTGCACCGGCCGTCCCTTTTCGTCGAAGGCATCAAGCCGCGCCCAGCTGTAGTCGACCGTATAGCCCGTCGCCCAGATGATGGACGTGATACCAGCCCCCTTCAGGTTCAACGAAAGGATGGGATCGGTCATGCAAAGCGGATCGGGCTCCTTCCGGCGGGCTTCGGGATCTTCGGGCAGATCGAGATTATTTTTCGCGGCATAGTCGTCGGCGCGATCGAGCAGGGAGAGGTAGTTGGCATCGCCCAGCGCGATGTTCGTTGCGAGGTCCGGCGCAATGTGCAACACACCGTTTTCAAAGGTATCGGCCCGGCCGAGCAGTGCCATGCCACGTGCGCCGAGACAGCGGAAGTCGACGGTCTGCCCGCCATAGGCGCCGCTGACGGCGATGGTGACATGTTCCGTATTGGGGGCCGGCACCTTGAGGTCCCAGATCCCGAGTACGCCCAGCCACCAGCAGAAATCCTTGCCGCGATAGCGCCGCGGCGGCCGATCGTGCGGGCCGATGGAGAGATAGACGCGTTTGCCCGCGCGCAGCAACTCGTCGGCGATCTGTGTGCCGGAGGAACCGGCGCCCACCACCAGCGCCGAACCCTCGGGCAACTGACCCGGATTGCGGTAGGCGTTGGAATGAATTTGCAGAAGGCCTTCCTCTGCCGGCACGAGGGCTGGCATGGTGGGACGCTGGAAGGCGCCGGTGGCGGAAACCACGTTCTTCGCCTCGATCACACCCGCCGTTGTCTCTACGCGGAAAGCATCGCCCTCCTTGCGAACACTCTTGACCTCGACGCCGGTACGGATCGGCGCCTCGATCTTCTGCGCGTAGGCGACGAAGTAATCGGCGACCTGTTCCTTCGGGACGAAGGCGTCGTCGTTGATGCCGGGGAAGGTCATGCCGGGAAAGCGGTCGTGCCAGGCGGGGCCGTTGGCGACGAGGGAATCCCAGCGCGCGGTGCGCCAGCTCTCAGCGATGCGGTTCTTTTCGAGCACCAGATGGGGCACGCCGCGCTTGCCGAGATGTTCGCTCATCGCTACGCCTGCCTGACCGGCGCCGATGACGAGCGTATCCACTTTTTCCACTGACATGCCGCATCCTCTTTTGCTTCGACGGAGGGTCGGCCCCTGCGGCCGATCCTGCCGATTGGTGTAAAGGAGGGCGGAATTGCCCGACATAAGAGTTTGATTCAGCGCTGATTAGGCGGTCGCTAAATGCCGCGTGACGGGAGCTACCCGACTACCAAAAACCGCGGGCCCAGCGTGAACTTCGGAAATGCGATCAAGAGAGCGATGGCGTGCCGCCACCCGTACCGTCGTAACCGCCGAGAGCACCTTTCAGGTGATCCGCTCATTGGTCGTGTGTGGAATACAGCTCCGCTACAGGCGGCAATCACGTCAGACAGGCGATTACAATCCTCAGGCGCCGCAAATTCGAGGAGGTCGAGTTCGTCGATGACGATAAAACAGCGCGACGCGCTGCTCGTGCCGAGCCGAACGCTGCAGCCGCCTATTCGATATCCCATGCCGCGTCAGCTGACTGCCGGTCGGCCTGTGATGCCAAAGTGGCATGGCCTGCGCATAAGTAGGCAAGAGTGGGATTACATGTTGGGATAGACCGGGCCTTCGCCTCCTTGCGGCGGCACCCAGTTGATGTTCTGGTTCGGGTCCTTGATGTCGCAGGTCTTGCAGTGCACGCAGTTCTGGGCGTTGATGACGAAGACCGGCTTGCCGTCCTTCTCCACCCACTCATAGACCCCGGCGGGACAGTAGCGCGTCGACGGGCCGGCAAAGACGTCGAGTTCCGAGCTGCGCTGCAGCTCCGGGTCCTTCACCTGCAGGTGGATCGGCTGGTCTTCCTCGTGGTTGGTGTTCGACAGGAACACCGAGGACAGCCGATCGAAGGTCAAGACGCCGTCGGGCTTGGGGTAGTCGATCTTCTGGTGCTTTGCCGCCGGCTCGAGGCTCGCTGCGTCGGTCTTGCCGTGCTTCAGCGTGCCGAAGAAGGAGAAGCCGAACAGCTGGTTGGTCCACATGTCGAGACCGCCGAGCGCCACACCGAGCGCGGTGCCGAACTTCGACCACAGCGGCTTGACGTTTCTCACCCGCTTCAGATCCTTGCCGATGTCGGTCTGGCGCCATTCGTTCTCGATCTCGACCGGCTCGTCATTGGCGCGGCCCGAGGCGATCGCTTCCGCCAGCTTGTCGGCGGCGAGCATGCCCGACAGCACCGCATTGTGGCTGCCCTTGATGCGCGGCACGTTGACGAAACCGGCCGAACAGCCGATCAGCGCGCCGCCGGGGAACGACAGCTTCGGCACCGACTGGTAACCGCCCTCGGTGATCGCCCGGGCACCGTAGGACAGCCGCTTGCCGCCTTCGAATGTGCCGCGAATGGCCGGATGGGTCTTGAACCGCTGGAACTCCTCGAACGGGAAGAGATAGGGGTTCTTGTAGTTGAGGTGCACGACGAAGCCGACGGCAACCAGGTTGTCTTCGAGATGGTAGAGGAACGAACCGCCGCCGGTCTTCATGCCGAGCGGCCACCCGAACGAGTGCTGCACCAGACCGGGCCTGTGGTTCTCCGGCTTGACCTGCCACAGTTCCTTCAGGCCGATGCCGAATTTCTGGACGTCGCGGTCCTTCGAGAGATCGAATTTTGCAATCAGCTGCTTGGCGAGCGAGCCGCGCACGCCCTCGCCGATCAGCGTGTATTTGCCGAGCAGCGCCATGCCGCGAGCGAAGTTCGGGCCTGGCTCGCCATTGCGCTCGATGCCCATGTCGCCGGTGGCGACACCGATGACGGCGCCGGCGTCGTTGTAGAGCACTTCGGTGGCGGCAAAGCCCGGATAGATCTCGACGCCGAGCGCTTCGGCATGGCCGGCCAGCCAGCGACAGACATTGCCGAGCGAGACGATGTAGTTGCCATGATTGTTCATCAGCGGCGGCATGGCGAAGTTCGGCAGGCGGATCGAGCCGGCGGGGCCGAGCAGCAGGAACTGGTCGTCGGTGACCTCGGTCTTGAACGGATGCTCGGCCTCGTCGCGCCAGCCCGGCAGCAGCCGGTCGATGCCGATGGGGTCGACGACGGCGCCCGACAGGATATGCGCGCCGACCTCGGTCCCCTTTTCCAGCACCACGACGGAAAGTTCGGGATTGATCTGCTTCAGCCGGATCGCCGCGGCCAGACCGGCCGGTCCCGCCCCGACGATCACCACGTCGAACTCCATGCTCTCGCGCTCGGGCAGCTCTTGTCGCTCGCTCATGTCCTTGCTCACAGCGCCTTTTCGAATTCCGGCAGCGCCTCGAACAGGTCGGCGACGAGACCGTAGTCGGCGACCTGGAAGATCGGTGCCTCCTCGTCCTTGTTGATGGCGACGATGACCTTCGAATCCTTCATGCCGGCCAGGTGCTGGATCGCCCCGGAGATGCCGCAGGCGATGTAGAGATCGGGGGCGACCACCTTGCCGGTCTGGCCGACCTGCCAGTCGTTCGGCGCGTAGCCGGCATCGACCGCCGCACGGCTTGCCCCGACGGCGGCGCCGAGCTTGTCGGCAACCGGCGGGATGACCTCCTGGAATTTTTCCGACGAGCCGAGCGCCCGGCCGCCGGAGATGATGATCTTGGCCGAGGTCAGTTCCGGACGGTCCGACGACGACAGCGCGTCGGCAACGAAGCTCGACAGGCCCGGATTGGCGGCCGCCGCGATCGTCTCGACCGCAGC
>NZ_MBSS01000067.1 GCF_001695855.1 Ensifer sp. LC163 | reverse complement strand
TGCGCTGACCGGATAAACCGCTCACGCGGTTTACCTAGATGGCGCGGGGTGGAGCAGCCCGGTAGCTCGTCAGGCTCATAACCTGAAGGCCGCAGGTTCAAATCCTGCCCCCGCAACCAAATCAAAAACAAAGCCCGCAGGACAGCAATGTCCGCGGGCTTTTTGACGTTCTGGAGCCCAACAGGCCGGGCAGTTGAGCGCCACGAAAGCATCCCGCCAGCAGGCCAACGCCGGCGCAGCGGGACAAAATCCCCAAAGCACGCCCTCGCACCCAAAGTTTACGAGCAATATCAAAGGGCTTCGAGGAAAATCGGAGCCCTTTTTGCATTCAAAATACCCTAGCACACGGCTAGCACAAACGGACCCCTCCGGTTTGACGGCCGCTTGATGCCGCGATTCCCTGTGCCTACAATGTTGACCGCTCAACGTGTCGGACGGAGGAAACGCGTCAGCAGCAGGTGCAGCATCGGCGCCTCGTCGAGCGGCTTGAACCCTGGATCGACGGCGATGCGCCCGAAGACGCCGTCGATGATCGCTGCAATCCAGCGTGCGCCGCCCTCGGGATCGATCGCGGCGTCAATCTGTCCGCGTTCGTGTGCGGCTTTGATCAGAGCGGAGAGGGCAGTGCGCAGTTCAGCGTCATTCGCCGCAACAAGTTCGCCGATGCGTTCGTCGCGCATGGCCTCGGCGGCGATCTCCAGCGCCAGACTGGAATAGACCGGATCGGCCGCCAACCCCAGAACAACGTCCATGAAACCCAACAGCGCGGCAAAAAGATCCGGCGCTTCATGGAGTTCACGGAAAAACTCCGCTGTTTCTTGACGTTCCTCCTCCACGATCGCGGCGATGATGGCATGCTTGGTTGGAAAATAATGGAACAGATTGCCCGGGCTCATACCCGCCTCGGCGCAGATTTCCGCGGTCGACGTGCCGTGAAACCCCTTACGCGAAAAGCAGGAGATGGCGGCATCGAGAATGACTTGCCGCCTTGCGGCATGTTTCTCCGGGTCGATCTTGCGCATCGTCATTCTCCCCAACGGTCCATTTTTATTTAATAGACTGATCGATCTCATATGCGGCGCAGGCCTTGCAGAGTCAATGGAAGCGGCCTAGTCGCCCGAGACGCCATGTTCCCGCAATGCTTGTATGCGACCGCCTTATTGTTGACGTGTTCAGCTGATGAAATTATTAGATTGACTAATCGAATAAATAATTTTCTTCTGAGCGCCTTAATCAGGGAATTGTCGACGCCACGCGAACCCAACGGGTTCCCGGTGTCCGTTCCCGCCAGCGAAAGCCAACCAGAATGAGACGTTCCCCAGTTCTGAGCGCAGCAATTGTCGCCACGTTCACGCTTGTCGCCACGGCCGGCCAGGCGCTTGCCAACGAGGCTGCAGCGTCGGTCAACGCCGATGCCGCAGCCGAAACCCGCACGGTTTCGACGCTTGTTGCCAACCGGCAGCCGCAGAAATGGATGCGGTCCTTTGCCGGCATCTTCGTCGCACGCGAAGAGATTGCCGTCGGCACGACGTTGACCGAGCAGCGAATTGCCAAGGTCGAGGTTGAGATCGGCGATCGGGTGGTTGCAGGCCAGGTTCTTGCCCGGCTGGAAACGGAGATGCTGGAAAACCTCCTGCGGGAAGCCGAAGGGCGCGTCGCCCGCGCCAGTGCGGCGGTTGCCCAACAGGAAGAGACCGTCCGGCAGGAGGAAAAGAAGCTCGACCGCGCCCGCCAACTGCGCCACCTGAAGGCCGAGACGTTCCTCGAGGAGCGGATCTCGGCAGTGGCGATCGCGATCGAGGCGGTCAAGGTCGCCCGCGCCGACGATGCGCAGGCCCAGGCGCTTTATGCGGAGGCGCGCCGCAAGCTCGAGCGCGCCGTGATCGTCGCGCCCTCCGCCGGCATCGTTTCCGAACGCCTTGCCCGTGCCGGTGCATTGGCCGGATCGGAATCGCTGATGCGCCTGATCCGCGACGGCGAGATCGAGCTTGCTGCCGAAATCCCGGAGAGCGAGTTGCCGCTGCTTGCCGTAGGTCAGAAGGTGAAGGTCAAGCTTTCCGGGCGCACGGGCGCGATCGAGGGCCATGTGCGGGTGATCAATCCGAAAATCGACAGCGAGACGCGACTTGGCACGGCCAAGATTGCGCTGAAGGCCGACAAGCCGCCGTATGCCGGAACGTTCGGACGGGCCGAAATCGTCGTTGCCGAACGTTCGGCGATCATGGTCGACGATTCGGCGCTGCTTTACGGCACAGCGGATGGAATGCCCTCGGTGTTCACCGTCGAACACGGGCGGGTCAAGCGCAAGACGGTCCAGGCCGGCATGCGCCAGAACGGCAAGGTGGAGATCGTGTCGGGCCTCGATGCCGGCGAGCGCGTGGTTGCCAAGGCCGGTGTGTCTCTTCGCGAGGGCGAGGCCGTCGCCACCAAGGACGTTGAACCCACTCAGACAGGCGTGCAGAAATGACCAGCAACATATCCGCCTGGGCGATCCGCAAGCCGGTTCCGACGATCGTCCTCTTCGTGGTTTTGACCCTCGTCGGCATCGCGTCGTTCCTGCGCCTGCCCGTCAACGCCAACCCGAGCGTGTCGTTTCCTGTCGTGACCGTGACCATCACCCAGCCGAGCGCCCAGCCGGCGGAATTGGAAACGCAGGTCACACGGCGTGTCGAGGGGGTGGCTGCCGGTCTGGTCGCCGTCAATCACATTCGCTCGACGGTCACCAACGGTGTGTCGACGACCACGGTTGAGTTCAAGATCGGTACCGACCCGGACCGCGCCGCCAATGACGTGCGTGAAGCGGTCGCCCAGATCCGCTCCGACCTGCCGCAGTCGATCCAGGAGCCGGTGGTGTCGCGCGTCGATGTCGATGGCAGCGCCATCGTCTACTACACCGTGCGTGCGCCGAACCTGTCCGCGGTTGAACTGTCGTGGTTCGTGGACGACACCTTGAACAGCGAGCTTCTGACGCTGCCAGGCGTCCAGAAGGTTCAGCGCCTGGGCGGCGTCAACCGCGAAGTTCGCGTGTCGCTCGATCCGGAGCGCCTGCTGGCGCTCGGCGTCACCGCCGACGAGGTCAATACCGCGATGCGCGAACTCAATACCAATGTCCCGAGCGGGCGAGGCGAAATCGGCGGGCGGGAGCAATCGATCCGCACGATCGGCAGTGCCACCTCTGTCGAGGAGCTTTCGCGGCTGTCGATACCGATTTCCGGAAGCCGCTGGGTTCAGCTTTCGGACGTGGCGACGATCGAGGACACCTCATCCGAACCGCGCAATTTTGCCCGGCTCGACGGCGAACCCGTCGTCAGCTTCTCGGTGTCGCGCAGCAAGGGCGCGAGCGATACCGTCGTTGCCGATCGCGTTGCCGCGCGGCTTGCGGAAATCCAGGCGCGCACGCCCGGTATCGAGATCAAGGAACTGATCTCGCTGGTTGAATACACCAAGGAGAGCTACGACGCGGCGGTGACGGCCCTTTTGGAAGGGGCGGCGCTGACGGTCGTGGTCGTCTTTGCGTTTCTGCGAAATTGGCGCGCGACGGTGATCTCGGCGCTGGCCATGCCGCTATCGATCCTGCCGACCTTCATGGTCATGGATCTGCTCGGTTTCACCTTGAACAGCATCAGCCTGCTGGCGCTGACGCTCGTCATCGGCATCCTGGTCGATGATGCGATCGTCGAGATCGAAAACATCGAGCGGCACGTGGACATGGGCAAACGGCCGTTCCTTGCCGCGATCGATGCCGCCGACGCGATCGGGCTTGCGATCGTCGCAACGACGCTGACGATCGTGGCCGTGTTTGCGCCCGTCAGCTTCATCGGTGGCGCGGTCGGGCAATATTTCAAGCAGTTCGGTCTGACGGTCGCCATCGCTGTGCTGTTCTCGCTGGCGGTTGCCCGCCTGCTGACACCGTTGATGGCGGCATATCTGCTTCGCCCGAGGGCAGGGCACGGCCATGAGGCGAAGCGTTCACGCATAGGCGATGTTTATGTTCGCCTGCTGGGCTGGACACTGGATCACCGCAAGACGGCGCTTTCCATCGTTGCCCTGATCTTTGTCGGCTCGATCGCGCTTCTGACGATGCTGCCGACCGGTTTCATACCCACGAGCGACAGCAATCTCTCGACCTTGAGGGTCACCTTGCCGCCGGGCACGCGGCTTGAGGAAACGGCGCGCGTCTCGGATGAACTGACGCGAAAGATCAAAGAACGGCCGGAGGTCGACAGCGTCCTTGCGACCGCCGACAACCTCAACCGGGTCGACCTGCTGATCAAGCTTCGGCCGCGCAAGGAGCGTGAGCTCGGCCGCAAGGCATTCGAGCTTTCGTTGCGGCCGCTGCTTGCGGAGACGCCGGACATCCAGGCGACCTTTGCTTCCGAACAGGGCGCGAAGGATCTGTCGATCTATCTGACCAGCGACGACCCGCAGGCGCTGACCCAGACGGTGCGCCAACTCGAAAAGGAGATGCGCGCGATGCCGGGCCTCGTCAACGTGCAGTCGACCGAGCCCTTGTTGTCACCGGAGCTGCTGGTGAAGCCTCGCCTCGACGAGGCTGCCCGTCTCGGTGTCTCGGTGACGTCGATCGGCACAGTGGCGCGCATTGCCACGATGGGGGACAGCGAAAGCAATTCGGCGCGGTTCAATCTCGGCAACCGGCAGGTGCCGATCCGTGTGATGCTCGACGAAACCGCACGGGCGGATTTCGACACGCTGCGCAGCCTGCGTGTCGGTACCAACTCCGGCAAGCTGGTACCGCTGACGTCCGTCGCTGACATTTCCTTCGGCGCGGAGGAAGGCAGTGTCGAGCGCCTCAACCGCAAGCGTCTGATGGCGGTCGAAGCCAATCTGAACGGCATCACGCTCGGCACGGCATTTGAGGCAGTTTCTGCCTTGCCGGCCATGACCAAGCTGCCGGCGGGGGTTTCCCAGGCGAATTACGGCGAAGCCGAATACATGTCGGAAATGTTCCGCAATTTTGCGCTCGCCTTGCTTGCCGGCATCCTGATGGTTGCCGCGGTGCTCGTCCTCCTCTTCAAGGACTTCCTGCAGCCGATCACCATCCTGATTGCCCTGCCGTTGTCGATCGGTGGTGCTGCGCTGGCGCTCATCCTCTTTGGTGCGGCGCTCGATCTCTCCTCGACCATCGGCATCCTGATGCTGATGGGCATCGTCTGCAAGAATTCGATCCTGCTGGTCGATCATGCGATCGTCTGCCGGAACGACGGGGCTGACCGACGTACGGCCCTGTTGACGGCGGGCACGACCCGCGCACGCCCGATCATCATGACGACGATCGCCATGGTTGCCGGTATGGTTCCGGCGGCGATCGGCGTCGGTGCGGATGCATCCTTCCGTGCACCGATGGCGATCGCGGTCATCGGAGGATTGATCACCTCGACGATGCTGAGCCTCGTCTTCGTGCCGGTGATGTTCACGGTGATGGATGATGTCAGCGTTCGCCTCGGCCGCCGGTTGAAGCGTCTGTCGTCGGTGACCGACGAGGACAAGATCGCCGATGCGGCGCGCAGCGGCAGCCCGCTCGTATCAGGCTCTTCCCATTGAACCGGTCAGCCTATTCGAAATAGTTGACGAGCCGCTTTTCGCCGACGGCGTGAACGCGGCAGTCGACGTCGAAGATCGCCTGCAGGCGCGACGGCTCGATCATGTCCTTCGGTGCACCTTCGAAGGCGAGCTTGCCGCCGCGCATGGCGACAATGCGGTCAGAATAGGCGGAGGCGAAGTTGATGTCGTGCAGTACGACGACGACCGTCTTGGCGAAATCGTCGGCCAGCCGCCGGAGCAGCTTCATCGTCTCGACGGCATGTTTCATGTCGAGGTTATTGAGCGGCTCGTCGAACAGCATGTAGTCGGTATCCTGGCAGAGCACCATGGCGATGAAGGCGCGTTGGCGCTGGCCGCCGGACAACTCGTCCAGGAACCGGTGCTCAAAGGCTTGCAGACCGACATAGGCGATCGAGCGCTCGATATGTTCGACGTCGACCGCCGTCAGGCGCCCCTTCGAATAGGGGTAGCGGCCGAAGGCGACGAGGTCGCGCACGCTGAGGCGCGCCGTGATGTGGTTGTCCTGGCGCATGATCGACAGGCGCCGGGCGAGCACGTCGCCAGCGGTACGGCTGACATCGAGACCGTCGATCACAACCTGTCCCTCGTCCATCGGCATAAGGCGGCTGACGATCGACAGCAGCGTCGATTTGCCGGCGCCGTTCGGACCGATGATCGAGGTGAGGCCGCCGGCCGGCAGCGTCATCGAGACCCGGTCGACGACCGCGTTGCTGCCGTAGGATTTGGTCACGTCACGAATTTCGATCATCGGGCGGAGCCTCGAACAAGCAGGAAGATGAACACAAGACCACCGACGAATTCGATGATGATGCTGAGCGCGGTGTTGAAGGCGAGCAAGCGCTCCAGGATCACCTGGCCGCCGACGAGCGTGACGATGGCAAGACACACGGCGATCGGCAGCACGAAGCGATGGCTGGCCGTCGGCGTGATCTGCCAGGCAAGGCTGGCGACCAGAAGGCCGAAGAAGGTCACCGGGCCGACGAGCGCCGTGGAGACCGACACGAGAACGGCGATGAGCACAAGCAGGATGGTGACGGTGCGGTGATGGTCGATACCCAGGCCGATGGCGCTTTCGCGGCCGAGTGACAGCACGTCGAAGGTCGGGAACAGCCGCCAGAGAACGAAGGTCACGGCGGAGACGGCGATGGCGGAAATGCCGAGAAGGCCGGCGTTGACGGTGTTGAAGCTGGCAAACAGGCGGTCCTGCAACACCACGAACTCATTGGGATCGAGGATGCGCTGCAGGAAGGAAGAGAGGCTGCGGAACAGCCCACCGAGGATGATGCCGACCAGCATCAGGAGATGCAGGCTGCGGGTGCCTCCGGAAAACAGCGCCCGGAACAAAAGCACGGAAAAGCCGACCATTGCCGCCGTCTCGATGACGAACTGAAACCGCGGGTCGACGGCGGTGGCGCCGGCTGCTCCGAGGAAAAATATCATGACCGTCTGCAGCAGCGCATACATCGCATCGAAGCCGATGATCGATGGTGTCAGGATGCGATTGCCGGAGATCGTCTGGAACAGGATGGTCGAGACCGCGATCGCATAGGCGACGAGAACCATGCCCGCGAGCTTGGTGCCGCGAAAGGAGAGGATGAATGCCCAGCTTCCCCTGGCGCCGAGCGTCATGAAAGCCAGCATCGACAGCAGGGCGAGCGCTGCCGTTACGAGCAGCATGCCGGCGGGCGAGGCCCTTTTGATGTCAGCCTGCATGGGCGCGCCTCGAAAGCAGCAGATAGAGGAAGACGACGCTGCCGATGACGCCCATGACGGTTCCGACCGGGATCTCATAGGGCGCGATGATCACGCGGCCGACGATGTCGCAGGCCAGCACCAGCCCCGCGCCGGTGGCGGCGATCAGCGGCAGGGTGCGCCGGAGATTGTCGCCGACGACGAGGCTGATGACATTCGGCACGATCAGCCCGAGGAACGGCACCATGCCGACCGTGGCGACGACGGTGGCCGTCACCATCGAAACGATGCCAAGGCCGAGCGTCACCACCTTGTTGTAGTCGAGGCCGACATTGCGGGCGATCTCCTCGCCCATGCCGATGACGGTGAAACGGGCGGCGGTGACATAGGCGATCAGCGTCAGGACGAGGGCGATCCATAGCAGCTCGTAGCGACCGCGCAGCACGCCGGAGAAATCTCCTGATATCCACGCACCCATCGACTGCATCATATCGTAGCGATAGGCGACGAAGGTGGTGATCGCGCTGATGACGCCGCCGAGCATGATCCCGACCAGCGGCACCATCAGTACCGAGCGTAGCGGGATCTGGCGCAGGATCTTGAGAAACAACGCCGTGCCGGCCAGCGCCGTGAGCGCCGCGACGGCCATCTTCGCAGCAACCGGCAGGGCCGGTGCGAAGATCATCGTCAGCAGCATGCCGAGGGCAGCCGATTCCGCTGTGCCGGCGGTCGAGGGTTCGACGAAACGGTTGCGGGCGAGCATCTGCATGATGGTACCGGCGACGGCGAGGCCGGTTCCGGCCAGCATCAGCGCCAGGGTGCGTGGTACCCGGCTTTCGACGATCAGCAGCCAGCCGCGCCCATCGCCGCCAAGCCCGGAGGCGAGGCTGCCGACGCCGGTCAGGACGCTGATGACGGCAAGCAGCAGGATGACGGGAATGGCAATCAGAAGTGGTTTCATCGATCGGTCTTACGCGCGCCGGTGTTTCGGCGAAACCCCATACGCCCTTTTGAAGGCCGTCGTGGTGTCGGTGGCGATAGAGGCAGCCCGGGCGATGATCGTGCCGCGCTCCTCCAGCGCGTTGCGCGTCACCTCGAGCCTTTCGTGACGCGAAAGCCGGCTGCAAGCCGCCAGCCGCGTGCTGTTCGACATCCCGCCGGCGCTTGCCCGAAGATCAATGTCGGGCCGAAAATGGCTTTTCGTGGCCGGCTGGCTGCCGTTCATTCTTCCGTCGCCTCCGAGCAACTTGAGACATGTTTCGTTCGCGTATGCCTCCGCATCGCGAGAGCCTCTCCGGTCAGGCACCGGACTGGGCCTCAATCATATATATGACATCGTTAGTCAAGTTTCATCGCGCGGAGCGCTGCAATGGCCCGAAATGACTGGAGCCAGGAACGGAATTTCTGCTTTTCCCCGTGCAGGTTCTTAGGTTCGCATTGCCTGATCACTTCTGCAGGACGTTGAACGGTCTTGTTGCCCTCTTTGGAAAATCGCGCTAGGACGATCAAAAAGATGAGGAAAAAAGTCATGAATATATCTCTGGTTTCTAATGGTCTTCGTAGTGTTGCTGTCGCTGCCGTCCTGGCTCTGGCGCCTGCCGCAAGCGCTGAAACTTTGAAGATCGAGCACAGCAGCGGCACGACGGATGTCGAAAAGAATCCGAAGACGGTGCTGGTTTATGACTTCGGCATGCTCGAGACCCTGGATATGCTCGACGTTCCCGTGGCCGGTGTTCCAGGTTCTGCGATCCCGCCCTCCCTCGAAAAATACAAGTCCGACGACTTTCCGAAGATCGGTACGCTGTTTGAGCCCGACTATGAGGCGGTCAATGCTGCTGAACCTGATCTGATCATCGTCGGCGGCCGTTCGCAGTCGAAATATGCCGAACTTGCCAAGCTCGCTCCGACCATCGACCTGACCTCTGATGACAAGGACCTGATCGGCAGCGTCAAGAAGAATGCCGCCATTCTCGGTCTCATCTTCGGCAAGGAAGCGGAGATCAAGGCAGCTTCCGAGAAGCTCGACGCCTCGATCGAAAAGCTGCGCGGCGTTGCAAAGGGCGCCGGCACCGGCCTCGTGCTCTTGACGACCGGCGGCAAGATCAGCGCCTATGGCAAGGGTTCGCGTTTCGGCGAAATCCACGACATCTTCGGTGTCGAACCGGCGGACCCGAAGCTGCAGGTCGCGACGCACGGCCAGGCCGTTTCCTACGAATACATCCTCGAGACCAATCCGGACTGGATCTTCGTCGTCGATCGCGACGCGGCGATCGGCCAGGAGGGCCAGCCGGCAGCAGCCCTGCTCGACAACGAGCTGGTGCGCCAGACCAAGGCCTGGAAGAATGAGCGGGTCGTCTATCTCGATTCCGCCAAACTCTACCTGACGAGTTCAGGCCTGAAGTCCGAACAGGATATCGTCGATCAGCTCACGGAAGCGCTGAGCAAGAAGTAAGCTGAAATTTGGCAGAGGGCGTCAGGAGCGATCATGCCGCCCTTTGTCCTGTCTTTGCCTACCGATCGGTCCCCATGCAGTGTGGAGAAGAACATGTTGAAAGCCACGAGCGGTTTTACCACCGAGCGCGCGTCGCAATACCTGCAGCAGATGTCCAAGCATTTCGCGCACAAGACGACGGTCGAGTACACTGAGACGGATTCGGTTGCGACGATAGGAGCGAGCACCGCGCGCATGACGGCCCGTGGAGATCGGCTGTCGTTCGTCGCGGAATCGCCGGATGCCGAGGCGCTGGCGGAATGCAAGGACGTGATCGAGCGCCACATCATCCGTTTCGCATTTCGCGAGCAACTGAAGGCGCTCGACTGGACCGAAACCGCCGAATGAGTGGTCGGCCGCCATGCAGGCCCTACGGTATGTTTCCTTAAATCGTATCCGCTTTAAGGACAAAAACATGCAGCAATTCAAGGTGCTACAGCGACCTTTGCACGTCTGATAAGACGCGCGCTGTAGCGACCTGCTTCAGTGCTTGCTTCGTGAGCCGGCGTCGCCCGGTTTGTTTGGCCGTGCCTGCAGGTGCGCCGATATGCCCGATGGCAAAGAGGGCTGAAGCAGGGGCGGCGTGGTCGGCAGGCGCACGGAGGCGTCAAGCGTTCGCTTCGGCGGCACCGGGACCCTGGGCGGTGGGGCGATCGATACCGGGGTTTGCGCCGGTTCGGGAACCTCGTCCTGTTGCAGGGTTTGCATGGCTGCCTTCAGTCGTATGACGGCTGCCTGCGCCTTCAGCTTGCAGCGCATGTGGTCCGGATCGTCGGAAAGGATATCCTCGAAGCTTGTGAAGATGCTGAGGGCTTCTTCGCCTCGGCCGGTCGCGCAGAGCGCGACGCCGAGCTTGTAGCGCACGAGGCTCAGGAGCGGATGGCGAGCGAGCAGGGCCTCGAAGGTCTCGGCCGCTTCGGCATAGTGCCGTTGCGCCATCTGGCTATCACCGAGGCGATGCTGGATCTTGCCGGCACCCGGCATCGTCGCAAGCAAGCCTCTGTAGAGATATTCCGCCTCGTCGTGTTCGCCCTTGTCGTCGAAAAGCTGGGCGAGGCCGTAGCGGGCGCGCGCGTGGCTCGGTGCAGTGTGGATGACCTGCCGATAGCCGGGTTCCGCCTTGTCCAATCGCCCCTGCTTGTGCAGTTCCACGGCGCGTTCGTAGACATATTCGATGCTGCGCGGGTTGAGACAATTGCGCAGATTGCGACCGGACAGGGTTCGGACAAGCATGCTGCGAATGCGGCGTTCCTCGACGCCAAAGGAATATTTGTAGTCTTCGTCGCCACGCAGGAAATCGTAGACCCGATATCCCTCGGCAATCGCATCGCGAATGGCAAAGCCGTGCAGCAGAAGGCCCGGGGAAGGGGTCGTCCATGTCTCGTCGCGGCCGGTGATGTAGAACAGAATGGTCTGCTTCTGCCGGTCGAGCAGATTGGCAAGCACGCCGAGCGGCCGGTCCTGATACCACAGAACGGGCACGTCGAGCGTGCCCTGGTTAAAGGCGTCGAGCAACATCTCCCGCGTCAGGGTGATCAGACGGTCGACCTTGCTGCCCTTGCGCTCCGCCCACTTGATGCGCCACAGCCGGAACAGGGTGTCGAGGTCCCTTTCGATCGTCTCTTTCGTCGCGTGGGTAATGCGGTAATCGGATGAGGCCTCGACCATCCGCACGAAGCGTCGCAGCTTCTGTCGGGTCTGCGCACTCATATGCGTGCTGAGATATTCCTCCCAGCTTTCCGGCAGGTTCACATAGGGGCAGATCGTATTGTCGATGTTGTCAGCATTGCTGCGCTCGTTGCTGGTCTGCACGAACTGGCTTTCGGGAAAAGCGCCGAGCAGGCGGTCGAGCCGGGACGAGGCGGTATAGAAATAGTCGAGCGTGAGGGTCGTCCAGTTCTCCTTGCCGATATGAGCGGAAAAGGCATCGGCCGCCTCGTCCTCCAGGCCGGGCCGGCACAGGAAACCGGTATAGTCGGCGCCGTAATTGCCTGCCATTCGGATTTCGTCACAGAAGAGCTTGGTCTTTTCGTCCTGGTAGGTAGACACCTTCAATGGCATGAAGGCGCAGTAATGCGCATCGTCTTCCTGCTTCAGCGCGAGAACGAACCAGCGGTGGCGGTGCGACAGATACTTTTGCAACCACCCCCACGAAAGAAAAAGGTGAGCTTCGGGATCTTCCAAGTATATCCGATCCCAATCTTCGTGAATTTTCTCAAATTCTTCCAAAGTGTCAAAGATATCTATTTTCATAACGCCCCCGGTACGCAACAGATAAATACTTTTCTAAAAGCATATGTCCGGATCGTTCGTTTTCAAAATGACCTTAGGTATTAGTCAATCCATAGCCCGGCTGTACTAATTCATATTATCCGAATGCATCGTTTGCCGGCGTTGGCGATCGTGCATGCGGCGCTAGATCGAACGCTCGTCGAAATTTGGCCGCGAGCGAATGAAGGCCCAGAGGCTCTTGCTGATCTCGGTGATCTCCTGGATGGCGGCTTCGAGCCGCTCCAGCTCGCGGGCGTCCAGCTGCTCGACCTTGCCGTAGCGAATGTCCTTGTCGCCCTCGACCAGACGCATCAGCTGCGTGCTGGAGATTTCGCCCTGCTCGTCGAAGGAGTAGATACAATGGTTGTACTTGTTGCGCATCTTCGACTGCTGTTTCAGCCGATCCATGATCGAAAGAACGCTGTCGCGCGTGTCGACGGGCGTGGCGGGCAGCTTGGCCAGGCGTTCGGTCAGATCGATGCGCGCGCGCGTGGTGTTCAAGGTCAGAAAGACCACGATCGCCTGCTCCTTGTCGACATTCAGCAGGTGGGCGATGATGTAGATCAGCAGGCTTTCGGTATTGGTCCAGACGTAGTTGAGGCGGCCGACAAGCAAAAGCACCTCGTGTATCGCTGCCATCAAACGTCTCCCCTGTCTGCGACCTATCGCACGCTGCCATCACCGGCGAAGACCATCCTGAAGGAAATAATCCAGTCTTCAAGACGGCGGGAGACAGCGGGCAAGAAGCCGGAACCTGCAGTCTGCTCCTATCGTGCGCCGACGTCATCGTCAGCCTCCCCGCTTCGTCTCAGGTTTCCTTGAAGGCTCGCGACATGCTGTCGGTGATCGGCTTCGTCAGATATTCGAAGAATGTGCGCTCCGAGGTCGTGATCAGCACTTCGGCGGGCATGCCCGGCACCGGATGGAAGCCATGCACGCGATGGATCTCGCTGACGGGAACCTCGACGCGAACGATATAGACATCTCGCTGCTGGCCTCCGCTGACTTCTTCGACGGAATCGGCCGAGACATAGAAGACCTTGCCGTTCAGCACCGGCGTCGTGCGGCGGTTGAGCGCCGACAGGCGTATCGTCGCGTCCTCGCCGACCCGCAACTGATCGATCGAGGTCCGCAACACTTGCGCTTCGATGATCAGCGGCACGTTGGCCGGCAGAATTTCCATGATCGGCTTGCCGGTCGCGATCACGCCGCCGGCGGTATGGAAATAGCTGCGCACCACGGTTCCGTCGACGGGCGAGCGGATGGTGGCGCGGCCAAGGACCTCGCTTGCCTCGCGCAGCTGCTCGCGCACGCCGTCGAGGTCGGCTTCGGCGGCTTCAAGTCCATCGAGCGCTGCCTGCTTGTTGGCATTGATGGCAATCACCGCCTCCTGGCGATAGCGGTCGATCTGCGACAGGCTCTCCTTGACCTCGGCGTCGAGCCTGCCGATCTCGCCCATGGCGTCGGCAGCAGCGCGGTCGAGCGCCATCAGTTCCGATCTCTTGATCAGGCCGCCTTCGGCAAGCTTGCTCTTGGCGGCGCGTTCCTCGTTGAGGATGTCCAGCTGCTTGTTGAACGATTCCTGCTGGCGTTCGTAACCCTTGGCGCGGAACTCCAGCGACTTGATGTTCTGCTCGATGAGGTTCAGCTGGTCGTCGAGCTTGATCTTCTTGCTGTGGAAGTTGACGTTCTGGCTCTCGATGATCGCATGGATATCCGGATCGTTTGCCCCTTCCTTGACAATGTCGGGAATCTTGAACGTGCCGCTACCGAGGGCTTCCGCCCGTAGCCGAGCGACCACCGCTTCGAGACGCAGCCGCTTCAGGTTGAGCGCGCGCTCGTTGGCGCGCGACGGTGTCTGGTCGAGCTTGACCAGGATATCGCCGGTCCTGACCTTGTCGCCTTCCGCCACCAGCATCTGCTCGATGATGCCGCCTTCGAGGTGCTGGATGATCTTGTTGTTGCCGTTGGCGACGAAGCTTCCCTGGGCGATGATCGCGGCCGCCAGTGGTGCGGAAAAGGCCCAGTAACCGAAGCCGCCGAACGACGCGAGGATCAGGGCGAGGCCGGCCATGCTGTGCAGCTTTATCGATCGCGGTACCTCCGAATACCACTCCACCGCATGTTCTTCGGCAGCATTCTTTTTCTCGCGGCTCATGGTCATTCTCCGGCGATACGGGGTGCGGACTTTTCGTCCTTCGGCTTGGCGCCGATGGCCGCAAGCACGTCGTTGCGCGCGCCGAACATGGCGACGGTTCCTTCGCTCAGAACCATGATCTTGTCGACGCATTGCAGCAAAGCGGGGCGCTGGGTGATGGTGACGGTGGTGATGCCCTGCTTCTTGGCATGCACCAAGGCGCGGGCAAGGGCTGCTTCGCCGTTGCTGTCGAGATTGGAATTGGGCTCGTCCAGCACCACGAATTTGGGGTTGCCGAAGAAGGCGCGTGCCAGAGCGATGCGCTGCTTCTGACCGCCGGAGAGCGGCGCTCCGTCTGCAGCGACGATCGTCTCGTAGCCCTGCGGGAACGAGGCAATCAGTTCGTGCACGTCGGCGAGCACCGCCGCTTCGAAGATGGTGTTGTCCTCGACATCGTCGCGCATGCGCGAGATGTTGGCCTTGATGGTGCCGGGAAAGAGCTGCACGTCCTGCGGCAGATAGCCGATGCTTTCGCCGAACTGCCGCTGATCCCAGTTTCTCAAGTCCATCAGATCGAGGCGGACATTGCCTGAGGTCGGCATGATCGAGCCGACGAGCATCTTGCCGAGCGTCGTCTTGCCGGAGCCGGAATTGCCGATGACCGCGAGCGACTCCCCCTTGTTGAGCGAGAAGGAAATGCCGTTGAGGATCACCCGCTTCTGCGGCGGCGGCACGAAGAGGATGCGTTCGACATCAAGCCGGCCTTCCGGTTTCGGCAGGCGCAGCCGCGGGAAGTTCAACGGTGAATTGACCAGCAACTGCTTGATGCGGCCATAGGCGGCGCGCGAGTGGTTGAGCTGGTTCCAGCCCTCGATCGCGCCTTCGACCGGTGCCAGCGCGCGCCCAGCGATGATCGAGGCGGCGATGACCATGCCGCCGGTCAGGTGCCCGTCCATCGACAGGTGTGCGCCCCAGCCGAGCAGGGCAACCTGGGTGAACATCCGCACCGCCTTCGAGGCTCCGGTAAAGACGATGCTGCGGTCCTGGGCATAGACCTGCGATTTCAGCGAGCCCGCCGTTTCGCGGCCCCACATCTTCACCGCTTCGGGGATCATCGCCAGCGCGTTGATGATCTGCGAATTGCGCGACATCGAATCCAGATGGAAATTGGCGCGGCTGAGGAAGGCGTTGGCCTCGCTGAAGGGCTGCGACGTCGCTTTCTGATTGAGATAGGCGATCACGAACAGGACGACGCAGCACATGATGACGATCAGGCCGAGTTGCGGCTGGATAACGTAGACCACCACGACGAAGAACGGCATCAGCGGGGCATCGAGGAACGAGATCAAGGTGCCGGAGACGATGAAGGAGCGCAGTTGCTGAAGGTCGCTCAACACCTGGTAGTCGCGACCGTTGCCATGCAATGACGCTCTTGCGGCCGCACTTAGGATAGGCGCACCGAGCTGGACCTCCATTTCGACCGCTGTCCGCATCAGGATGAAACGGCGGATGGAATCGAGGATGACCTGCAACACGATGGCGCCGAGCACGGCGATCGTCAGCATGACAAGCGTATCCTGCGAGCGGCTGGTCAGTACCCGGTCGGAGATCTGGAACAGATAGATCGGAATGGCGAGGACCAGAACGTTGATCGCGACGGTAAACGCGATGACGATCATCATGTTGCGGCGAACGATCGCCATGCCGTTGCGCAGGCTTGCGGCGAAATTGACCGGTCCCATGCGCCTGTGGAACGTGTGCCTGTCGCCGCCGCCGCCGCCGCCACCGCCGTCGGTGGGAACGCCGTTGTTGCCGCCGCCATCGCGGGCCGTCGGGCGGCGGTCGTTCTCCTTCAGCGGGCCTGGATCGTTGTCGATCGTCTGCGGCAGAGGGCGACCCGGTCGGTTCTTCAATTCATCGGCCGGGTCGCTGTCGTTGCCACGACGGGCTGTGGTTTCCTGTTGAACCGGGCTCGTCTGCGCATCGAGCGGCTTGCGCTCCTGCGGTTCCGCCGGCAAGGCGTTCGTCGGCGCAGCTTTCGCAAGCGGCACCTCGATGATCGGTGCTTCTACCGCCGGCACTGCCTTGCGCTCGACTTCCCGTATCGGCACGCTTTCGTCACCTTGCCACAGCGAGCCTTCGCGCTTCGGCCCGAACTGATAGCCGGTCTGCCTCTTCTCTGTATGGCGGACCGGATTTGTCAGGGAATGGGTAAGGGCAAGCAATTCGGCATCGCAATCGCCGTGGCCGCCGGACGCGGGAACCTCAGCGGTTTTTTCGGGTTGCGAGATGGCTTCCCGTGTCGTGCGGATATCGAGGCCGACTTTGCGCAGGCCTTCCACGGCCTCGTTGATCGCGGCGATGCACTTGTCGGTCAATGCCGCTTCGAGCTCGTCGACCGCTTCCAGAACCGGCTCACCCTGTGCAGGCGGTCTGCCGGCACCGCTACGCCACTTCGAAAGATCGTTCATGCCTTCCCCCCATCGGGTTCTTGTTAGGCCAGCACCGTGTGCATGACGTCGTTCCATTGGCCGTTGGACCAGGACATGTCGTTGCCGGCGTCGATCACCGTTTCGGTCGGGTGCGATGGCGTGTCGTCGTCGCCGATAAAGGCGATCACTTCGTTGGCGAGCCGGTCGCCCTTAGGCGAGACATCCGAGGAGCAGCTGCCGTTGTCGACGATGCCGGCCTGGATCAGGATGGCATCGGAATAAACCTGGCCGCCGACATAGGTGGTCTCACCGAAGCTGTCGTAGTCGATGATTTGAGCGGTGTTGACGACGACGTTTCCACCGGTGTGAATGGTGACTTCGGCGTCCGGATTGTCGCTGAGTATCCTGTTGGCGACATAGCTGACAGAGTCGGCATCGCCGAGAACGCTGACCTGCTTGATGACGTTGACGTCATAGAGGTTGCCGGTGATGTAGAGAATGTTCAGGCCTTCATAGCCCTGGAAGTTGAAATCGTGCGAAAAGCCCGAAGGCAGTTCGTTGACGCGATCGTCGATGTTGTCGACGGCATTCTGGATGTAGTCGGGCATCGCCTCGAAGCGGTCGTTGGCGCCGACGTTCTGGATCGATGCCTGGTTCCAGATCAGGTTTCCGCTCTGGTCGACAGTCATGCCGTTGCCGGAGGTGATGCCATTGACATCGTCGTTGTCGTAAAACACGGCGACCTGGGTGATCATGTTCAGATCCAGGATCCTGCCGCCGACGATCACCAGATCGTATTGATCGCCGACCCCCAAGAAAGATGCGAGATTCACCACCACATTGCCGCCGGTCAGGGCCGTTGTCTGAACGCCGCTGGTGGTAACCGTCACCGTATCGTTGTCGTTGAGGAAGTTGTACTGCTCGATCCAGTGGACGAAGGAAACGTCCCCATCGACCACGCTGACGCGCCAGGAATTCGGGAAGATCGAGGACTGCGCGGCATCGTCTTCCTCATCGGACGACCCGGAATGAAAGGCCTCGCGGCCGAAATCGGCGATGTTCATCGCAACCGTTCTTGAGGCGGATTCGGCCGAGTTTTCGCCCAGCGCCTTGTCCAGCTTGTCGCCGTCGGCATAGGCGTAGGATTGGGAGATGACGTCGATCTGGTGGTAGCCACCCATCACCGCCGTCACCGGAGCGATGACGCCGGTCTCGACGATGCTGACGATGTTGGCGACGATGTTGGCGCCGGCTTCGACGTAAACGGAATTGTCGCTGCTATCGTCTTCCTCCTGCAGCGGGACTTCGGTGCCCTCGGGATCGGCGACCGGTTGCGCCAGTCCACGATCGGGCATGAAATCGGCAAGAACCGGGGCCTCGTCGACGCGGCAGCCGTTGACGTAGACGCCCTCGATGCTGTCGGCGGCCAGGGCGAAATTGCCGTTGTCGTCCGTCGGCAATTCGTCGGGGGACAGCGTCTCGGGAAGATTGATCTCGTCGTCGAGCGGATCCGTATCGGTGGGCTGTTCGACGAGCGCAGCGGTGGCGCCGGGATCGGTGCCGGTGTTGCCGTCCGGGTCGCTGCCTGAGGCCGGCGGCTCCGGCGGTCGGTTTGCAGCGGCGTAGCCCGACAGCTCGTCGGCGATCTTGGAAAGGCCGTCATAGGTGTCGACGCGGGTGTAGTGCGCGAATGGTGTGGCCGCCGTCGCCTCGCCGCCCAGTTCGGCGAGCTCGTAGGTGACGTAGGTCGTGTCGCGCGGCGCAACCGTCGAGTCCGTCATGTTCAGCGCGTCGTCGTCGCGCACCATGTTGGCCTGGACCACATGGGCAATGACTGAGCCGGGGCCGTCGTGGACGATCAGCTTGTCTTCGACGGGCGCACCGTCCGGTTGGCCGAAGCTGCCGAACTGCTTCACCGGAACGGCGTTGCCGTACTGGGCGACGGCATCGGCAAAATGGTCGCCGAAGCCGCGGATCCGTCCGAACAGATCCACATCGGCAATGTCATGGGAGGGTGCTCGATAGAACACTTCGGGATCGTAGTCGATCAACTGGAGCGACGATGCAAAGTCAGCCGACTTCGCATCGCCGTCGTCGACCTGCTGCACCGCTTCCCTGAGATCGCCGCCTTCGAGCTGTTTTGCTCTCAGCCGTGCTTCATCGGCATCCGCTTCGAACATGCCGATGAAATGTGCAATGATTTCATTCAGTCTTTCCGTTTGCATCGTCCCGATCCTTCCCTTTTTTCCGCATCAAAGGGAGACTTCGGCGGGCTTAGACAGGAATGCCCCGGTAAAAAGAAACGAACCGATCCGAAATCAAGTTTCCGCGACCGCACCGGCCGCGCAGGGCCGGTGCGGTCTTCTCTTGTGAAATGGATCGATCAGCTGTCGGCGTCGTGACCGGCATCTGTGGTGTGCGAATTGCCGCCGATGACGCTCGAATCGACGGTGTTGCTGACGAGGTTCGCGCCCTGGACGATTTCCTGATGGAAGCCGGAATTTGCCAGGACAGCCGAAGAGTCAGACGTTGTGCTGCCATTGATACCGTCGCCGGCCTTGAGGTCCCAATCCGACTTGGTGTCGAAGTTCAGGCCGTCGCCGCCGTCCGAATGCCCGCCGTCTGCGCGCAGGTCGTTGGTGGCACCGCTGTTGTTCATCTTGATGTCGTAGGCCTGATCCTGATCGGCAAGATTGTTGGCCTGGACCACGCTGAAGCCGGTGTCGTTGCCGGCGCCTTCGAGCGACTTGTTGAGGATGTGGTCGACATTCAGGTTGAACGAGAAGTCGTCGCCGATATTGAAGGCGAGATCCCCACCGGCGATGCCGAGATTGCCGAAGTCCTTGACGTCCTTGAGCGTCGCAAAGTCGTCGTCCGATTTGGTGATGATGTCGTTGTCGGATGACGAATAGTTGTTGCGGTTGTCGCCGTTTTCGTTGGCTTCGGTCTTTATGTCAGTGTCGATGTCGGTCTTGGTGGTGACCTTGCTGTCGTAATCCCAGTCATAGGAATTGTCGCGGTTATCGCCATTGTTCTTCTGGTCGATGTCGGTTTCGACCTTGCTGTTGTCTTTGTAATCGTAGTCGTAGTCGGTCGAGCTGTCGGTATAATTGTTGCGGTTGTCGCCGTTTTCATTGGCTTCGGTCTTGATATCGGTGTCGATATCCGTCTTGATGTGGGTATCGTTGTCCTGCGAACTGTCGCTGTAATTGTTGCGGTCGTTGCCGTTGGCAATGCCAACATTGCTCGTTGAGCCATCGTCAACCTTCAGATCATTGGCGGCACTGGTTGCCAGCCCATCGGCGAGAGCACCGACTTTCAGATCATCATCGGCTTTGATGCTATCGTCGAGAAGTGCGGACATGTGGTTCTCCTCCTGAGAAGGAGCCAGCACCGAAACCCCTACATCTTTTATGGGGTTTTCATCCGGAGCTGGCTCTTTTCTTGAAATTCAGATGATGCTCCCGCGGGATATTCATCTGTTGGGTTTCGATATATTTCAGTGTTATTTTGAGTATATCTTGGCGGCAGGCATATCCCTGCACTCAATCATTACGTGTGATAATGCTCTTGTCTTAAAATACTGGCATACGCATTGTTACGCTTACGCATTCACACGGGCCGCGAGCCTGAACGCACACACATTCACCAGGCTCGGATCACACGAAACTCGAGTGCGATAGCTGAAGTGTGGCTCCGAACGCAGCGCGACGATAGACACCAATTGGAGCTAGAAGGCCCTTTTTTGGGCGAATTCCGCGCTGTTTGACAGGTTTCCGAGATCGGCAAGACTTTGTTAAGTTTTATGAATCGGCATCTGGTGGCGTTTTGGACCTAGTACATCAGCAGCGCTTTCAGGCGTCGGCCTGCTTGTCAGGTGCCCCATCGAGTGGGATGATGTCACCCCGATGATAGCTACTAGGAAGTATTGTTAGGTATTTTACCGTAGCCCGATTAGATCGGAAGCTATTGCTGACGGCTTATATCGACCCAGCGGAGGGTGTCCGCGCCGTCCCCAGTGATGGAAACGGATGAGGCGGAGCGGCCGTATTGTCTAGGCTGAGGGTAGATTCGATCATTCTGGGGCGGTGTTGTTGAATATTTGATTAACGAATACCCCAAAGATGGTTCGATTTAGAACGATTTAAGGAGGATTCCAGGGGGCTTCTAATCCTTTTGGGTTGTTTCACCCCTTTTGCCTTTACGATACATTAGCTAGCGCGAATTTTCCGTCTGTGGGGTGAGTTCGCGCTATTTCACTGGCTATGAATAAATTTGCTGAGATGGGCGTAACTCCAAGTCAGGCTGGCGCACCCATAAGAATAAATGGGAAACCCAAGGAGGGCGTAATGCATCCTGAAGGCTCCAACGTGGGCGATTTTGAAGACAACAACAAAGCTTTGTCGCAAAAGAAAAAGATTGTCATGCTTGCCAAGATCGACCTGTTTGCCGAGTGCCTTATGCAGGCGGTCGGTTCGCGGTTTCCCGGGCATGACGTCGTAAGCCTTTCCGATCCCGACAATCTGCTCGACGGCAATCTCGTCGATGTGACGCTGATCATGCTCTACCGCATGTCTGCTAAGACATTTCCCACGATCCTGCGGACCATTCACGAATTCCACCCCAAGGCCTCGATCGGGCTGGTGGTGGACAATGCAGAAGAGCTTGATCCGTCGATCGCCGGTTTTGTTGAGGAGCGGTTGATCCATGGCGTTCTTCCCCTCAATCTGCATCTCGATGTCTGCCTTGCGGCGATCGACCTGCTGATGAAGGGTGGCGAGCATTTCCCAGCCGCATTGCTGCGACGGCTGTCGACGGACCCCTTTGCTCCGGCCAAGCTTTATGGCCGGCAGGCGGAGATGCCCGATGCGGTCGCCTATGCCAATGCGGGAAAGCGCCGGCGAGACGCCAGCCTGGGTGGGTTGACGACCCGCGAAGTGCAGATCCTCGACCTGATCTGCATGGGCACCCAGAACAAGATCATCGCCGATCGTCTTGGATTGTCGGAAAACACCGTGAAAGTTCACGTTCGCAACATCTATAAGAAGATGAATGTGCGAAACCGCACCGAGGCGGCATCGCGCTATTTTACCACCGATGCGGACGAACACGCGGCAGGACCGTTTTCTTCGCGCTGGAAAAATTGATGTCGTGATGCGCCGGGAGTGCCGCTTCCGCCGCTTGTCGCCTATCGACGAATTTGGGTGTCGATAGGTGCGGGGGTAGAGTGTCTCCTTCCCAAAACGCTCCGGCGTCTACCGTGACCTTTTGTGGTGGTGGCTTTGGTGACCGCCGTGAATTTGTGTTGGCCGCGCATAGCGTAGCGAGGCTGCACGCATCGTGTGTTGCCGACAGGCGTGCAGGAAAGCACGACCGTATGGCGTAGGTCCGGTATGGTATTGAGGCCAAATGGCGGCCTTAAGGAGTATATACACTTTAATGTAATGCCGGTAGTTTGATACGTATATCTTAATTTAAATAGCTATATCTGTTGCGCGCCCTTAATATACTTTCGGCTGTCTGCTAATTTATTTGTGTCTACTAGATGAAATATTACGAATTATAACTTTGTTGATTGGTGTATGTTATATTTATCGCTTAATTACAACGTTGACTGCGGATTAATTATTTGATAAATATCTAATATTGTAAATCATTCAGAGGAATTCGTGGTTCTTCTGTCTCTTGTTTTTATAATGTCGGGTTGTGTTTTGAATCCTTAATAAAGAAGGTTTCCTTATTGTAGTTTTCAGCCACGACTCGTCTCCAATCACCAGATTTAATGGTGTGTATAATAATTGGAGGTGTGTAATGCGTAAGGTCGGTCGTGGTGAGCTGCCGGTTGTCGGCAGACAGGATTTTCTGAAGAAAGTAGCAGGCATACCCAAGCGAATACTGGTGACCGGAGGCGGCGGATTTCTCGGGTCACATCTTTGCGAAAGACTTCTTTCTCTGGGGCACAGCGTTGTCTGCCTCGACAATTTCTCGACCGGTCGGCGAGAAAACCTTTCCCATCTCAACGAGATAAGCCGCTTCCACATCGTCGAGCACGACGTCCGCAAGCCTTTCCTTTTCGACGTCGACGTCATCTTCAATTTCGCTTCGCCGGCGTCTCCGCCGGACTACCAGGCCGACCCGGTGGGAACGTTGATGACCAACGTGCTCGGCGCGATGAACGTGCTGGAGAACGCCCGTGCCACCGGGGCCACGGTCGTGCAATCCTCCACCTCGGAGGTCTACGGCGATCCGCTGCACAGCCCGCAGCGCGAGAGCTACTTCGGCAACGTCAACCCCATCGGGCCGCGCGCCTGCTACGATGAGGGCAAGCGATCGGCCGAGACACTCTTCTTCGACTATCATCGCACCTACGGGGTGAAGACGAAGGTCGCGCGGATCTTCAACACCTATGGGCCGCGCATGCGCCCCGACGACGGACGCGTCATCTCGAATTTCGTGGTGCAGGCGCTGCTCGGCAAGGATCTGACGATCTACGGTGATGGTCAGCAGACGCGCTCCTTCTGTTATGTCGACGATCTCATCGAGGGCTTCATTCGGTTGTCGGTCTCGGACGACGGTTGCATCGGTCCGATCAACCTCGGAAACCCGGGCGAGTTCACGGTTCTCGAACTTGCCGAGATGGTCCGCTCGATGACCGGCTCGGGCTCGCGCATCGTACACCGCGCGGCAGCCGTCGACGATCCGCGCCAACGTCGACCGGACATTTCCCAGGCCATGGCCGAGCTCGGCTGGGAACCCAAGGTCGCGCTGCGCGAAGGGCTTCAACGCGCCATTGCCTATTTCGATCGCTGCGTGGGTAGGTCAGATCTCGCCGCGGCGGGAGAGGCGGTATGATATGTCGCGCGTCGTTCTTGTCACCGGCGGAGCCGGCTTCATAGGCAGCCATACCTGCAAACGCCTCGCTGAGGCCGGCATCCTGCCGGTCGTCTACGACAATCTGTCGACGGGACACCGGACCAATGTCCGCTGGGGGCCGCTGGTCGAGGGCGGGCTCGAAGACACGGGACGGATCATGGAGGCGATCCAGACCTTCAAGCCCGAGTGCCTGATTCACTTCGCCGCCTCCGCCTATGTCGGAGAATCGGTAGAGGATCCCGGAAAGTGCTATCGCAACAATGTCGTCGGTAGCGTTTCCTTGCTGGAGGCCTGCCGGCAGGCGGGGCTGGCGCGCATCGTCTTTTCCAGCACCTGCGCGACCTATGGCGTGCCGCCGCGGTTGCCGATCACCGAGGATACGATCCAGCTTCCGGTCAATCCTTACGGCCGCACGAAACTGATGGTCGAGCTGATGCTTGGCGACTATGCCCGGGCCTACGGGTTCCGCTCCGTCGCCTTGCGCTACTTCAATGCTGCCGGTGCCGATCCCGATGGGCAGTTGACCGAGCGGCACGACCCGGAGACCCACCTGATCCCGCGGGCATTGATGGCCGCAGCCGGCCGGCTCGACAGGCTCGACGTCTTCGGTGACGACTACGACACGCCCGACGGCACCTGCATCCGCGACTACATTCACGTCATGGACTTGGCTGAGGCGCATGTTGCCGCCGTCGACCACCTGCGTAACGGCGGCGACCCGCTCAAGGCCAATCTCGGTTCGGGCCACGGCACGTCCGTCAAGCAGGTGATTGATGCCATCCACCATGTCACCCGCAGGCGGGTCCCGGTGCAGCTCCTGGCGCGCCGCGCCGGCGATCCGCCCGTGCTTTATGCCGACACCGCCTGGGCACGCCAGACGCTCAGGTTCCGGCCGTCGCTGTCCGATATCGCAACCATCATCAGAACGGCTGCCCCCGGTTTCGGGCTGGAGGTGCGGTCATGACGAGCAAGATCTCATCTGCCCATCCCGCCGGTAGCGCCGCGTTGACGGCGGCGCCGGCAAGCGATGCCCCGGTTAGGCTCGTCGCGCTCTTTTCGACACGCATGCGGATTGTGAACGGCTTCGGCATCGCAGCCTGGGTGGCGGCATTCCTGTTTTTCTGGGCCTGGTGGCTCGACCCAGCCCATGTCAACGATTGGCCATCCTACGTCATGATTACGATCGTGGTTGGCTGGATCACGCTGCTGCCCGCCTATTTCATCTTCATCTTCGCAGGCGCCAAGGTCGTCGGAAAGAGCGGCCGGGCCATCCCGCCCGGCCGGATCGCCATGGTGGTGACCAAGACGCCGTCGGAGCCTTTCGCTGTCGTCCGCAAGACGCTGCTGGCGATGCTCGACCAGATCGGCTGCGACTACGACGTATGGCTGGCGGACGAGGATCCGTCGCCCGAGACGATCGACTGGTGCGCGCGGCAGGGCGTGTTCATTTCGACGCGCAAGGGGGTGGCAGACTATCATCGCGCCACCTGGCCGCGGCGCGCCCGTTGCAAGGAGGGAAACCTCGCCTATTTCTACGACCACTACGGTTACGACCGTTACGATTTCGTCGCGCAGTTCGACGCCGATCACGTGCCCGAGCCGACCTATCTCGTCGAGGTACTGCGGCCGTTCAACGACCCGAAAGTCGGTTATGTCTCGGCGCCGAGCATCTGTGATGCCAACGCGCGGCGTAGCTGGTCGGCACGTGGTCGCCTTCACGCCGAAGCTAGCCTCCACGGCTCCTTGCAGGCGGGCTACAACAACGGCTGGGCGCCGCTTTGCATCGGCTCGCATTATGCGGTCCGGACCAAAGCGCTGAAGCAGGTCGGCGGTCTGGGGCCGGAGCTCGCCGAAGACCATTCGACGACGCTCCTGATGAACGCCGGCGGCTGGAAGGGCGTGCATGCCCTGCATGCGATCGCCCATGGCGACGGGCCCGCCACTTTTGCGGATCTCGTCATCCAGGAATTCCAGTGGTCGCGCAGCCTTATGACGATCCTGCTCAAGTATTCGCCGATCTATGTGCCGCGGCTGCCGATGCGGCTGAAGTTCCAGTTCGTCTTCTCGCAGCTCTGGTATCCGCTGTTTTCTCTGTTTATGGCGCTGATGTTCGTCATGCCGATCATGGCGCTCGTCATGGGACGCAGCTTCGTTGCCGCCACCTATCCCGACTTCGTGCTGCATTTTGCGCCATTGTCGCTGGTTCTGGTCGCGCTTGCCTATTTCTGGCGCTCGACCGGCACGTTCCGCCCGCATGATGCGCGGGTGCTCAGCTGGGAGGGCATGCTGTTTCTCTTTGCCCGCTGGCCGTGGTCGCTGCTCGGTTGCGCGGCGGCGTTGCGCGATCACATCAGCGGTTCCTTCGTCGACTTCCGCATCACGCCCAAGGGCAACCGGGCCGGCGGCGCCCTTGCCGCTGCGCGTCACGATGCCCTATCTCGTGCTTTCGCTCGGCTCTGCCCTTGCGCTTTGGCTCGTCTCCGACGCCGGGACGGCGCGCGGCTTCTACATCTTTGCCGGTATCAACGCCCTGATCTATGCGGGGCTCGCTGCCACCATCCATGTCCAGCACGCGCGCGAAAACCGCCTTGCGCTCGTTCCGCGCACGGCAATGACGGCGCTGACCGGTGGCTGCCTCGTGGTTATCTCGGTGCTGTCGGGGCAGTCGGCCATCCGCCATGGCGCTGAGGCCGCCGAAGCGCTGTCGCAGGGGCTCTGGTTCGTCGGGCTGACCGAAGCGAAGTTTTCGGTCGCCGGTGCCGGGCAGGGCGGGTCGGACCTCAGGATCGTGCGGTTTCGTTTGAAATGGAAAGGATTTTCGCCGTCCGCGACAGACGGGCTGCGGAAAGGCTCCGGCTTGCCGGAGGCACGTGAGACGAGGGTTACCAGCAAGGTCGGTCGGCTTCAGGCATCGCTGTAAGCGCAGCATGCCGCAGGCCCCTCGCACCGCAAACGGCCCTCAAGCGAGGAGAAAAAGTGATGAAACGGTCCATGAATGTATTGCTTCTGCCGCTTCTGCTGCCGCTCGCAGCCTTTGCGGCCTATACGGGCGCACAACCGGCCAGGGCGAAAATGGAGATCAAGCCGATCCCCTTGAGCGCCTACGAGGTCTATTCCCTCTACCGGAACAAGACCTGGCAATGGCCGACGGGCGGCGCTCGCTTTACCGCGCACGACAGGAAACTGGTCGCTTTCGTCGACAACCAAGGCAAACGCTCGTTTGCGGAAGGCAACTGGTATGTCAGCGACCTTGGCATGATGTGCATGCAGGCAAGGTGGACGGCGGCCGACGGCTCCGGCGCGGCCCGCACCTGCTTCGGACACAGCAAGATCGGAGACACGATCTACCAGCGCCGCGTGCCGAATGGCGAGTGGTACGTCTTCAAACATGCCAAACCGAAGCCTGGCGACGAATACAGGAAACTCGTCGCTTCCGACGAGATCACGGAAAAGGCGTTACGCCTCAAGGACCAATTCCGGGTCAAGAAGGGCGGTCGCAACGCCACTGGAGGATGACATGAAACGCAAATTGGCATTCGCCCTATGCACTGTGCTTGCCCTTCATCTGGGTTCCGGCGCAGGCCTCGTATCCGCGTTGGCACAGGAGAAGGCCGATCTTGCCGCCAATGGAAATGCAGGTCAGACGCAGACAATAGCCGACAAGCGCCCCGTCATCCATCCCGGCGGAACACGGTTCGGTGCCTATGATCCGCACGGCGATTTCGGCGGCCAGACCGATGTCTCGACAGAGGCCCTGTTTCTGCCATGGGAAGACGTGGATCTGGAATCGCTGCGCCTGGCGGACGCCTACGCGCTTCAGCGCAAGCGCAAGCTGCTGGTCACCATCGAGCCCTGGTCGTGGTCGCTCGACTGGAAGCTGACCCCGGCGCAACTGCGCGATCGGACGCTCAGGGGCGACTACGACGCCAATATGGAAGCGATCGCCAGCATGCTCGCCGAGCTGAAGAGCCCGGTCATCGTGCGCTGGGGACAGGAAATGGAAGACACGTCCGGACGGTTCTCCTGGGCCGGATGGGCGCCGCAGGACTACGTCAAGGCCTACAAGCACGCGATGGATATCGTGCGCAAACGCGTGCCGAACGTGCAGCTGATGTGGTCGCCGAAAGGCCTGCCGAACCTTGGTGAATACTATCCGGGCGACGACTATGTCGATCTCGTCGGTCTTTCAGTGTTCGGTCTCGAACCGTTCGACGCGATCGAATACGGCGGGCCGCACACCTTCAAGCAAGCCCTGAAACCCGGCTACGATCTGGTGGCCAAATACAACAAGCCGATCTGGGTCGCCGAGCTCGGTTGGGAGGGCGGGAAACCCTATATGCAGCCGTGGATCGACACGGCCACACAGCCCGACCCGGATTTCCCAAACCTGGTCGAAGTCGTCTATTTCAACGATCGGGACGTACATGAATGGCCGCATGATCTCGGTCGGCCGAACTGGCGCGTCGTCAACGACGCCTCGAACTGAGTGCGTATGGCCGCCAGGCATGGAAAAGCCCCTCGCTGGAGGGCGAGAGGCTTTCGCTGAGGATTGAAAATGGCGCCGCCGGAAAAATGGCTGCGGCGCTGTCCGGGCTACTCGGCGGCCTGCGGCCCGAGTTCGCCGCGGCGGATCTGGTCGGCTTCGATCGATTCGAACAGGGCGCGGAAATTGCCCTCGCCGAAGCCTTCGTCACCCTTGCGCTGGATGAACTCGAAGAAGATCGGCCCGATGACCGTCTTGGAGAAGATCTGCAGCAGGATCTTCGTCATGCCGCCGTTCACCACGCCTTCGCCGTCGATCAGGATGCCGTGCTTCTTCATCCGCTCGATCGGTTCGTCATGGCCGTGCACACGGTCGTGCGACATGTCGTAGTAGGTGTCCGGCGGACCCGGCATGAACTTCAGACCATTGTCCGACAGCTTGTCGGTGGCATCGTAGATGCCTTCGGTGCCGACGGCGATGTGCTGGATGCCTTCGCCCTTGTACTTTCGCAGATATTCCTCGATCTGGCTGGTGTCGTCCTTGGACTCGTTCAGCGGAATGCGGATCTTGCCGCAGGGCGAGGTGATCGCGCGGCTGACGAGGCCGGTGATGCGGCCGTCAATGTCGAAGAAATGGATCTGCGTGAAGTTGAACAGTTCGCGGTAGAAGGCCCACCACTTGTCCATGTTGCCGCGATAGACGTTGTGTGTGAGGTGGTCGAGATAATAGAAGCCGACGCCTTCCGGCTTCGGATTGCGCTCGCCGGTCCATTCGAATTCGGCCTCATAGGCCGAGCCCTTGGCGCCGTAGGTTTCGACGAAATAGAGCATCGATCCACCGATGCCGACGATCGCCGGAACATCGAGACATTTGTCTGTGCCTTCATAGGGGATCGCGCCCTTGGAGACCGCGTGATCGAAAGCATGCTTGGCATCGACGACGCGCCAGGCCATCGACGGGGCGCAGGGGCCGTGCTCGTCGACGAAGCGCATGGCATGCGAGCCCGGCTCGGCATTCAGGATGTAATTGATGTCGCCCTGTCGCCAAACGGTGATGTTCTTGGTTCTGTGCCTCGCGACAGGGCTGTAACCCATGCGGGTAAAGAGCTCGGCGAGCTTCTCCGGCTCCGGATGGGCGAATTCAACGAATTCGAAGCCATCCGTACCGGCCGGATTTTCCGCCGTGATCGTTGCGGGCGGGGCGTCATGTGGGAACGGGCCCATCGGAAGTCTCCTCTTCAAGTTCTCCAGATTTCTCTGGCCTCCAAACTTTGCTGGAGTATGACGCAAATCCGATGCATGATGCTTGTATTCTCGCGCGTTTCGCGTATGGCGCTGCACGAAACGTGCGAAATATTGTATAAGGATGCATGAATGGAGCAGCTTGACGGGTTCGACCTCAAGATCCTCAGCGAACTGCAGCGTGACGGACATCTTACCAATAACGAGCTATCGGAGCGCATCGCGCTTTCGCCTTCGCAATGCTCGCGCCGCCGCACTCGCCTGGAGGCGGAGGGCTACATTACGGGCTATCAGGCGCAGATCGACCGGCAGAAGCTCGGGCTCGACCTGATGGTGGTGATTTCGGTGACACTCGCCACCCACAACCGCGACAACGCCAAGCGCTTCGGCAAGCTGATCTCGGGCTTGCCCGAAGTTCTGGAGGCCTACGCGCTGACCGGGGAAATGGACTACCACCTGCGCGTGGTGACACCCGACCTTGCCGGCCTTTCGCGCTTCGTCAACGATGTGCTGCTGCCGCATGACAGCGTGCAGCATGTGAAGACGTCGATCGTGCTCGAGACCTTGAAGAGTTTCGAAGGGGTGCCGATCCCGGAACGCATGAAGGGCTGAAGTTTATGTGCGGGAAGGGCGCTCCTCGGCCCTGTCGATCGCCCGCTCGATCGCTTCAAGGCCGGCGCAGAGCGCCTGCAGGCCACTGGCGCCGATCAGTTCGTCCAGTTGCGCCTGGTAGGCGCTCGCCAGGTCCGTGAGTTCGCCATAGGCCCGCCGGCCGGCCTTCGTCAGCTCCAGATGCTCCAGCCGGCGGTCGCCTTCGTCCTCGCTGCGCTTCAGCCAGCGCCGCTCCTCCAGCGCCGAGACGGCGCGGCTGACCTTGGTCTTGTGCATCGCCGAATGGGTACCGACTTCCGTTGCCGTCATGGCGCAAGCCGAGCTTCCAAGGGCCGCCAGCGTGCGCCACTCCGGGCGAGTCAGCTGGTAGCGCGCCTTGTATTCGGCAGCGAAGCGCACGGCGACGAACTCGGCGGCGCGGTTCAGTCTGTAGGGCAGGAACGCATTGAGCTCGAAGCCTTCGGCGGCCATCTGTGCCATCCTTGATAGTTACAAAATCGATAGTTACGATTGCAACTAATAGGCCGGCAGCGCGCCACCGTCCACCCGGACACAGGCGGCGCCCAAACGCATCGAACGTGCCGTGGCCTTCCGGGATCAGCCGTGATCGTCGGTGGGGCAGGCACCAGAGGAGGAGGTTCAAGCCATGTTGGACAAGGCACAGAAGCAGGCGGGCGCCGGGTCGGCCGCGGATCATGCGCTTGATTACATGCCGGGATTCGGCAACGATTTCGAGACTGAAAGCTTGGCCGGCGCCTTGCCGCAGGGCCAGAACAGCCCGCAGAAATGCGCCTACGGCCTTTATGCCGAACAGCTCTCCGGTTCGCCGTTCACCGCGCCGCGCGGCACCAACGAGCGCTCCTGGCTTTACCGCATTCGTCCGAGTGTGCGCCATACCGGCCGCTTCCAGAAGATCGACTATCCGCACTGGAAGACAGCGCCGCATGTGGCCGATCATTCGCTGGCGCTCGGGCAGTTGCGCTGGGGGCCGCTACCGGCGCCTTCGGAAAAGCTCAACTTCCTCGAAGGCATCCGTACCATGACGACGGCGGGCGACGCGCTGACGCAGGGCGGCATGGCGGCCCACGCCTATGCCTTCAATGCCGATATGGTCGACGACTATTTCTTCAATGCCGATGGCGAGCTGCTGATCGTGCCGGAATGCGGCGCCATCCAGGTCTTCACCGAGCTCGGCAAGATGGATGTCGAGCCTTCGGAAATCTGCCTGGTGCCGCGCGGCACGATGTTCAAGGTCACGAGGCTCGGCGAGGAAAAGGTCTGGCGCGGCTATATCTGCGAAAACTACGGCGCCAAGTTCACTCTGCCCGACCGAGGTCCGATCGGCGCCAACTGCCTTGCCAATCCGCGCGACTTCAAGACGCCGGTTGCGGCTTACGAAGAGAAGGAAACGCCCTGCCGCGTGCATGTGAAGTGGTGCGGCGCATTCCACGTGACCGAGATCGGCCATTCGCCGCTCGACGTCATCGCCTGGCATGGCAATTACGCGCCCTATAAATACGACCTCAGGACCTTCTCGCCGGTCGGCGCGATCCTGTTCGACCATCCCGATCCGTCGATCTTTACCGTACTCACCGCGCCGTCGGGCGAAGAGGGAACGGCGAATGTCGACTTCGTCATCTTCCCGCCACGCTGGCTCGTGGCCGAGCACACCTTCCGGCCGCCCTGGTATCACCGCAACATCATGAGCGAGTTCATGGGCCTGATCTATGGCCGCTATGACGCCAAGGAGGAAGGCTTCGTGCCGGGCGGCATGAGCCTGCACAACATGATGCTGGCCCACGGGCCGGATGCGTCGGGCTACGACAAGGCGACAAACGGCGAGTTGAAACCGGTGAAGCTCGATCATACGATGGCCTTCATGTTCGAGACCCGCTTCCCGCAGCAACTGACCCGCTTCGCCGCCGAACTGGAGACGTTGCAGGATAATTATATCGATTGCTGGACCGATCTGAAAAAGCGCTTCAACGGCACGCCGGAAGGCGACTGGTCTTGAGCGCACGCCTGGTTCTGCTCGGCAGCAAGGGTGGTCCGGCAATCCGTCCGGGCGGCCCTTCGCCGACCTCGTCCCTGCTTGAGATCGGCGGCCGCCCTGTTGTCGTCGACTGCGGCCTCGGTGTCACCCGGGGGCTAACCAACGCCGGCGTCAGCCTCAAGGCGCTGGATCTGATCTTCATTACCCATCTGCATTCCGATCACGTGCTCGAGCTCGGACCGCTGATCCACACTGCATGGACCGCCGGTCTTGCGACCGTGGTGCGCGCCTTCGGCCCACCTGGGACACGCGATTACTGGCACGGCTTTCTGCAGGCGATGAAATACGACATCGATATCCGCATCGTCGACGAGGGCAGGCCTGATCTGCGCGAACTTGTCGACATCGTCGAATTTACCGAGGGCGAGGTTTTGTCCGAAAACGGCCTGACGGTATCCGCGCTGCGCGTCGATCATCCGCCGGTGACCGATTGTTTCGCGCTCAGGTTCGACCATGCGGAGGGGAGCGTGGTGTTTTCGGCCGACACTGCCTATTTCCCACCGCTCGCCGATTTTGCCAGCGGTGCGGACATTCTCGTACACGAGGCGATGCTGGCAGAGGGTGTCGACCGCCTGGTGGCGCGCACCGGCAATGGTTCCCGGCTGAAGGAACATCTGCTTGCAAGCCACAGCTTTGCCGAAGAAGCTGGCGCGATTGCCACGGCCGCTGGCGTCGGCCGGCTGGTGCTGCATCATCTCATTCCGGCCGACGACCCGGAGATCGGCGAGGCTCATTGGACCGCGGCCACGCGCAAAAGCTGGGCTGGTGCCTTGACGATCGCGTCGGACGGCCTTGTTGTGGAACTTGCGGACGAATCGTCTGCGTAGAGGGAGGATTGCATGAAACTGGCGACACTCAAGGATGGCTCGCGTGACGGAAAACTCGCGGTCGTCTCCCGCGATCTCACCCGCTGCTCGGAGGTAGGGCACATTGCCCGGACGCTGCAGGCCGCTCTCGACGACTGGGCCCATGCCGGCCCGCGGCTTGAGCGTGTTGCCGAAGGCATCGAGACCGGTGCGCAGCCGACGATCCGCTTTCACGAACACGATGCGCTTTCGCCGCTGCCGCGCGCCTATCAATGGGCGGACGGTTCTGCCTACGTCAATCACGTCGAGCTGGTGCGAAAGGCCCGCAACGCCGAGATGCCGGCGAGCTTCTGGACCGATCCGCTGATCTACCAGGGCGGCTCCGACAGCTTCATTGCGCCACGCGACCCGATCCTGATGGCTGATGAAAGCTGGGGCGTCGACATGGAGGGCGAAATCGCGGTCGTTGTCGACGACGTGGCGATGGGCGCCTCGACCGAGGAGGCGCGCGCCGCCATCCGCCTGGTGATGCTTGTCAACGATGTGTCGCTGCGGGGTCTCATCCCGGCCGAGCTCGCCAAGGGTTTCGGTTTCTACCAGTCGAAGCCGTCGTCGGCCTTCTCGCCGGTCGCCGTCACGCCGGACGAATTGGGCGACGCATGGGACGGGGGCAAGCTGCATCTGCCACTTCATGTCGATCTCAACGGCAAGCCTTTCGGCCGCGCCGATGCCGGGGTCGACATGACTTTCGATTTCGGCCAGCTGATTGCGCACGCGGCCAAGACGAGGCCGCTTGCCTCAGGCACGATCATCGGTTCGGGCACCGTTTCCAACAAGCTCGACGGCGGCCCCGGAAAGCCGGTCTCCGAAGGTGGCGCCGGCTACTCCTGCATCGCCGAGTTGCGTATGATCGAGACGATCGTCGGCGGCGCGCCCAAGACGCATTTCCTGCGCTTTGGCGACATCGTGCGCATCGAGATGAAGGACAAGGCGGGCCATTCGATCTTCGGCGCGATCGAGCAGTCGGTCGGGCCTTACGAAAAGGCTTAAGCTCAACGCGCAAGCGGGATGAAGGAGCAGGGCGTGAACGAGACCGTACTTTTTGACTATTGGCGGTCCTCGGCGAGCTACCGGGTCCGCATAGCACTGAACAGCCTTGGCGAGACCTATCGCTCGGTGCCGGTGGACCTGCTCGCCAAGGCCCATCGCCAGGCCGAGCATCTCGACCGCAATCCGCAGGGGCTGCTGCCCGTGCTCGACATCGATGGCGAGCGGTTGACGCAATCGCTCGCCATCATCGAATATCTGGCGGAAACGCGGGAAAAGGCGGGTTTCCTGCCTGATGATGCGATTGGACGGCAGCGCGTGCGCGCGCTGTCCTATGCCATCGCCATGGACATTCATCCCGTCTGCAATCTCGGCGTCGTGTCCTTCGTGATGGCCAATGCCGAGGATGGCGAGGCCGCGCGCCGCGACTGGATGCGCAAGTTCATCGGCGAGGGGCTGGCAGCCTTCGAGCGCCTGCTCGACCACCCGTCAACCCGCCGCTTCTGCCACGGCGACAGCCCTGGGATGGCCGACTTCTGCCTGGTGCCGCAGGTCTACAATGCCCGCCGCTGGGACGTCGATCTTTCCGCCTGCCCGAAGCTCATCGCCATCGACCAGCGCTGCGCCGAGATCGACGCCTTCGCCCGCGCCCATCCCGATCGCACGCCGCGCTAGGCGCACTGCCCATTTTTCCGAGCCGGCGTCGGCATGGTCTGGCCGGTTCCGTCCAGCCGATGTCGCGAATGGATCGACAGCCGGCCGAAGGCCGCGCTAGTTTTCGTGTGACTGGCCGTATAAGGGGGGCCGGAAAAACCTCTGGAGCGAGAGACAGATACCGATGAAAAGCTATGTGCTGACCGTCACCTGCAAGTCCACCCGTGGCATTGTTGCCGCCATTACCGGCTATCTCGCCGAAAAAGGCTGTTACATCACCGACAGTTCGCAGTTCGACGACCTGCAGACCGGCCTGTTCTTCATGCGCCTGACCTTCATCAGCCAGGAAGGCGCAAAGCTGGAGGAACTGAAGGAAGGCTTTGCGCCCGTCGTCAAGCGCTTCGACATGACCTGCGAGATCCGCGACAGCGAAGAGCGCATGAAGGTGTTGCTGATGGTGTCGCGTTTCGGCCATTGCCTCAACGACCTGCTCTACCGCTGGAAGATCGGCGCCCTGCCGATCGATATCGTCGGCGTCATCTCCAACCACTTCGATTACCAGAAGGTGGTCGTCAACCACGACATCCCCTTCCACCACATCAAGGTGACCAAGGAGAACAAGCCGCAGGCCGAAGCGCGCATGCTGGAGATCGTTGAGCAGACGGATGCCGACCTGGTGGTGCTCGCCCGCTACATGCAGGTTCTTTCCGACCAGCTCTGCAAGAAGATGTCCGGCCGGATCATCAACATCCACCACTCCTTCCTGCCGTCGTTCAAGGGTGCCAACCCCTACAAACAGGCCTATGAGCGCGGCGTGAAGCTGATCGGCGCGACGGCGCACTACGTCACCGAGGATCTCGACGAAGGTCCGATCATCGAGCAGGACATCGCCCGCATCACCCATGCCCAGAGCGCCGAGGATTATGTTTCGATCGGCCGCGACGTGGAAAGCCAGGTGCTGGCGCGTGCAGTTCACGCCCATATCCACCATCGCTGCTTCATCAACGGCAACCGCGTCGTCGTCTTCCCGGCGAGCCCCGGCAGCTACGCCTCCGAGCGCATGGGCTGATTGCGGGACTATCGGTGTTGCTTCGCCGTAGTCGCGGCTTATAGTCATTCCCGAATTATGAAGAAGCGGGCAATCTGCCCCTCACCCTAGCCCTCTCCCCGCAGGCGGGGAGAGGGGACTTGGACGGCGCGGCTTGTCCTTCTCCCCGTGAGCGGGGAGAAGGTCGCGGCAGCGGGATGAGGGGCTATACCGCATGCTTCCATATGGGAGGACTGAATGGAAAAGCTTGACCCGGTCGTCATCGTTTCGGCCGCTCGCACACCGATGGGCGCCTTTCAGGGCGGCCTCAAGGATTTGACGGCGCCCGAGATCGGCGCCATTGCCCTGAAGTCGGCGCTGGAGCGCGCCGGCCTCGATGCCGTCGACGAAGTGCTGATGGGCAATGTGCTGCCGGCGGGCGTCGGCCAGAACCCGGCACGCCAGGCGGCACTCGGCGCCGGCCTCGGCATGGAAACGCCCTCGACCACGATTTCGAAGGTCTGCGGCTCGGGCATGAAGGCGCTGATGGTCGGCCACGATACCTTGCTTTCCGGCGGCGCCACGGCGCTTGCGGTCGGCGGCATGGAATCCATGACCAACGCGCCCTACCTGCTGCCCAAGGCGCGCGGCGGTTTTCGTCTCGGTCACGGCGAAGTCAAGGACCACATGTTCCTCGATGGCCTCGAGGATGCCTATTCCGGTCGGCTGATGGGCACCTATGCTGAAGACACCGCCGAGCACTATCAGTTCTCCCGCGCGGATCAGGATGCCTTTGCCCTGCGCTCGCTGGAACGGGCGGTGAAGGCATTGCAGGATGGCTCGTTTGCCGAGGAGACGGTTGCCATCAGCGGCGCTGGCAAGCGGCAGACGGTTACGCTCGATCGCGATGAGCAGCCTGGAAAGGCGGATCCGGCAAAAATCCCGAAACTGAAGCCGGCCTTCCGCGAGAACGGCAGCGTCACGGCCGCCAATTCCTCCTCGATCTCCGACGGTGCGGCGGCGCTGATCCTGATGCGCGCAAGCGAGGCGGAGAAGCGCGGGCTGACGCCGCTCGCGATCGTTGCCGGCCATGCCGGTCATGCCCAGGAGCCCGCCTGGTTCACCACGGCACCGATCGGCGCTATCGAGAAGCTGCTGGCAAAGCTCGATTGGGAGAAGAACAGCGTCGGCCTCTATGAGATCAACGAAGCCTTCGCCGTCGTCGCCATGGCCGCTGTCCGCGACCTCGGCCTTTCCGACGACATCGTCAACATCCACGGCGGCGCCTGCGCGCTCGGCCACCCGATCGGTGCTTCCGGCGCCCGTATCATCGTGACGCTTCTGCACGCGATGCGCGCCAAGGGCGTCAAACGCGGCATCGCCTCGCTCTGCATCGGCGGCGGCGAGGCGACGGCCGTCGGGCTGGAGCTGTTGCAATAGGCCTTCAGCCGATCTGATGCGGTTCGGCACTCGCCGGGTTCGGTGAGTGAGGCTGCCCCTCACCCCAACCCTCTCCCCGCAGGCGGGGAGAGGGGACGCGGCCCACTTGACCTTCAGAGGGTTTCGGCGGCGAGAACAGCGGGAATATCCGGTGCTACAGGGGAGGACGAGCGGGCGCAGCACGGGCCCTTCTCCCCGCATGCGGGGAGAAGGTGGCCGGCAGGCCGGATGAGGGGCTTTTATGACCGAGGCGGCCGAAGGCGTCGCCCCGTAAAGACCGTCCCAACTAGATATGCAGCGCGTGACCCAAGCCCTTGAGGGCTGCTTCCTGGAACGCTTCCGACTGGGTCGGATGGGCGTGGATCGTGCCGGCGATGTCTTCCAGCCGCGCGCCCATCTCGATCGCAAGACCAAAACTTGCCGAAAGCTCCGACACCCCGTGGCCGACGGCCTGGATGCCGAGTACCAGATGGTTGTCGGCGCGGGCGACGACGCGCACGAAGCCGTCCTCCGACAGCGTCGTCATGGCGCGGCCATTCGCCTGGAAGGGAAACTGGCCGATCTTGATCTCGATGCCGCTCGCGCGGGCTTCCTCCGGCGACAGACCGGCGGTGACGATCTCCGGGTCGGTGAAGCAGACGGCAGGAATGCAGCGTTTGTCCCAGGCGCGTTTGTTGCTGGCGACGATCTCCGCGACCATCTCCCCTTGCGCCATGGCGCGGTGCGCCAGCATCGGTTCGCCGGTCACGTCGCCGATGGCGTAGATGCCGCGCATCGAGGTGCGGCACTGGTCGTCGATGCGGATGAACTTGCCGGCGCGGTCGAGATCGATCTCCTCAAGCCCGAAACCGTCGGTGACCGGCCGGCGGCCGACCGTGACCAGAACCTTCTCGGCCGGTACCTCGATCGGCCGGCCATTGTGCTCGGCCAACAGGCTCTTGCCGTCGGCGGAGTGCCCCTTGGCGACCGTCTGGGTGAACACCTCGATGCCGAGTTCGCCAAGGCGCTTGGCGATTGGCTTCGACAGATCGGCGTCATATTGCGGCAGGATGCGCGTCAGCGCCTCGAGCACGGTGACATGGGCGCCGAGCTTGGCAAAGGCGGTGCCGAGCTCCAGCCCGATATAACCGCCGCCGATGACGGCGACGCTGGCGGGAACGCTTTTCAGCGACAGCGCCTCGGTCGATGAAATGATCGAACCGCCGAAGGGCATGTCGGAAAGCTCGACCGGCGCCGAGCCGGTGGCGATGACGATCGCTTCGGCGCGAATGCGCTGCAGGCCGGTCTCGGTCTCGACATCGACCGTCTTGCCGTCGACGAAACGAGCCGTCCCGATGACGGCCTTGACGCCTGCCTTCTTCAGAAGGCCGGTGACGCCGCCGTTCAGCCGGCCGACGATGCCGTCCTTCCAGGCGACGGTGCGGGCGAGATCGATCGTCGGATTGGCAAGCGACAGGCCGAGCGGGCTGCGGCCCGATGCGGCCGCGCGCAGCTTATGGAATTCGTCGGCGGCGTGGATCAGCGCCTTGGAGGGGATGCAGCCGACATTGAGGCAGGTGCCGCCGGCCTTCGCCTTCTCGACGATGACGGTGTCGACGCCGAGCTGGCCGGCGCGGATGGCGCAGATGTAGCCGCCGGGGCCGGCGCCGATGACGAGCAGTTTGCAGGAGATTTCCTTCATGATCGCCTCATGCCTCCACGAAAATCAGCGCCGGCGTTTCGAGCAGGGTCTTCAGCCGCTGCACGAAGGTGGCCGCATCCCAGCCGTCGATGACGCGGTGGTCGAAGCTTGACGACAGATTCATGATCTTGCGCGGCACGAATTGCGCACCGTCCCAGACCGGGCGAACCGCCAGCTTGTTGACGCCGACGATGGCGACCTCGGGGTGGTTGATAACAGGGGTCGAGACGATGCCGCCGAGTGCACCGAGCGAGGAAATGGTGATGGTCGAGCCGGTGAGTTCGTCGCGCGTTGCGGTGCCGGTGCGGGCCGCTTCCGCCAACCGGTTGAGCTCGACGGCGCAATCCCAGATGCCGCGCGCTTCGGCATGGCGCACGACGGGGACGGTCAGGCCCGCCGGCGTCTGCGTGGCGATGCCGATATGGACGGCGTGGTGACGGCTGATGATGCCGGCGCCGTCGTCGAATGTGGCGTTGACGCCCGGCAGGTCGGCGATCGCCTTGACCAGCGCGCGCATGAGATAGGGCAGGATCGTCAGCTTCGGCTGATCCGGCTTGCGATCGCGGTTCATCGTCGTGCGCAGGTCTTCAAGTGCTGTCATGTCGACCTCCTCCACATAGGTGATGTGGGGGATGCGCGAGGTCGACAGCGTCATCTTCTCGGCAATACGGCGGCGAAGGCCGGTCACCTTGATCTCGTCAATCGCGGTCTTGCGCACAAGCCCGGCAGGGACTGCGGCCGGTTGCGCGCCGCGGGCAAGAAACTGATCGAGGTCGTCATGGGTGATGCGCCCGGCAGGCCCTGTGCCGGTCACCTGGCGCAGGTCGACGCCGCTTTCCCGGGCGCGCAAGCGCACCGCGGGCGAGGCCAGTGCCTTCTCCAGGCGCTCGGGAGCCACATGCACTCCACTTTTGGCCGGTGCCGCTGCCTTTGCGTCGACCTTTGCCGGTTGGCTCGGCGCTACGGCCGGGGCCCCGGCTTTCGGCGCCGGTTTCTCCTCCGCCTTGGCCGTTGGTTTCTCTTCGGCTGCCGGCGTCTCGGCGCCTTCGCCTGCGATTTCGATGCGCACGAGCGGCGCCTTGACCGCGACCGTGTCGCCGATCTCGGCGCCGAGCCAGAGCACCGTGCCATTGACCGGCGAGGGGATTTCCACCGTCGCCTTATCGGTCATGACGGCTGCCAGGATCATGTCCTCGCGCACGGGGTCGCCGGGTTTGACATGCCATTCGACAAGCTCGGCCTCGGCCACGCCTTCGCCGACATCCGGCATCTTGATTACGAATTCGCCCATGCTCAGGCCTCCATCACTTCGACGAGCGCGCGTCCGACGCGCGCCGGGCCGGGGAAATAGTCCCACTCCTGGGCATGCGGGTAGGGCGTGTCCCAACCGGCGACGCGCACGACGGGGGCTTCGAGGTGATAGAAGCAATGCTCCTGGACGAGGGAGGCGATTTCGCCACCGAAGCCCGACGTCAGCGTCGCCTCATGCACGACGACGCAGCGGCCGGTCTTTTCAATCGACTGAACGATGGCGTCGAGATCGAGCGGCAGCAGGCTGCGCAGGTCGATCACCTCGGCGTCGATGCCGGTTTCTTCGGCCGCGGCGAGTGCCACATGCACCATGGTGCCATAGGCGACGACGGTGACGGCTGAACCCTTGCGGCGCACTTCCGCCTTGCCGATCGGGATCGTGTAGTGGCCCTCCGGCACTTCGCCGAGATCGTGCTTCGACCAGGGAATGACGGGCCGGTCGTGATGGCCGTCGAACGGGCCGTTGTAAAGCCGCTTCGGCTCCAGAAACATCACCGGATCGGGGTCTTCGATCGAGGCGATCAGCAAGCCCTTGGCGTCATAGGGGTTGGAAGGCACGACGACCTTGAGGCCGCAGACGTGGGTGAACAATGCTTCCGGGCTCTGGCTGTGCGTCTGGCCACCGAAGATGCCGCCGCCGGTCGGCATGCGCAACACGATCGGGCAGGTGAAGTCGCCGTTGGAGCGATAGCGGATGCGGGCGGCTTCCTGGGTGATCTGGTCGTAGGCGGGATACATGTAGTCGGCGAACTGGATCTCGACGCAGGGTTTCAGGCCGTAGGCCGCCATGCCGATCGCCGTGCCGACGATGCCGCTTTCGCTGATCGGCGCGTCGAAGCAGCGGGTCTTGCCGTATTTCGCCTGAAGCCCTTGCGTGCAGCGGAAGACGCCGCCGAAATAGCCCACGTCCTCGCCGAAGACGACGACATTGTCGTCGCGCCCCATGGAAACATCCATGGCGCTGCGCACGGCCTCGATCATTGTCATTCTGGCCATATCAGTATCCTGCCTTCTGGCGCTGGCGGCGAATATGCGGCGGCATCTCGGCATAGACGCCTTCGAAGATGTCGCGCACCGACGGCTTGCCGCCGGCATGCAAGGTGCCGTGGCCCTCGGCCTGTTTCTGCGCCTGGATCACAGCGTCAACGATCTCGGCTTCTGCCTGGGTGTGGCGCTCTTCCGACCAGGCGCCACGCAGGATCAGGTGTTTCTTCAGCCTGAGGACCGGGTCGCCGAGCGGCCAGGCTTCCGATTCCGTCTTCGGTCTGTAGGCGCTCGGATCGTCGGAGGTGGAATGGGCGCCGACCCGGTAGGTGACGTATTCGATCAGCGTCGGACCGAGGTTGCGACGGGCGCGCTCGGCCGCCCATTTGGCAACGGCGTAAACGGCGAGATAGTCGTTGCCGTCGACGCGCAGCGCCGGAATGCCGAAGCCGAGGCCGCGGGCGGCAAAGGTACCGGAGCCGCCTCGGGCGATGCCCTGGAAGGTCGAGATCGCCCACTGATTGTTGACGATGTTGAGAATGACCGGCGCCTTGTAGGTGGAGGCGAAGACGAGCGCGGAGTGGAAATCCGATTCCGCGGTCGAGCCGTCGCCGATCCAGGCGGCCGCGATCTTGGTGTCGTTCTTGATCGCCGAGGCCATGGCCCAGCCGACGGCCTGGACATATTGGGTGGCGAGGTTGCCGGAGATGGTGAAGAAGCCATGCTCCTTGGAAGAGTACATGATCGGCAGTTGCCGGCCGCGCAAGGGGTCGCTCTCGTTCGAGAAGATCTGGTTCATCATCTCGACCATCGGGTATTCGTCGGCAATCAGCAGGCCTGCCTGACGGTAGGTCGGGAAGTTCATGTCGCCCTTGTTCAGCGCCTTGCGGAAGGCGCAACTGACCGCCTCTTCACCCAGATGCTGCATGTAGAACGAGGTCTTGCCCTGGCGCTGCGTCATGACCATGCGCGCGTCGAAGGCGCGCAGCATCATCATGTGCCTGAGGCCGGCGAGCAGCTCGTCGTCCGACAACAGGCCGGCCCAGGGGCCGACCGCCTCGCCGTCGCGGTTGAGCACGCGGATGATCGAATAGGCGAGATCGCGGATCGCTTCCGGGGCGACATCGATCTCGGGGCGCGGAACGGAGCCGGCCTTCGGGATCTTGACGTTGGAAAAATCCGGCTCGCCACCCGGCCGAACGGCCGGTTCTGGGACATGCAGGCTAAGTCGATCGGGATCGCTCATGCGGTTTCCGGCCTCCCTCCGGAGTGCGCAGCGCGCACCAGTCAGCATCGGGGAAAACGGAATGTCGCCTCACGGCAAAAAGTGGGCGCTCTAACCCGCAGGCTCCTCCGCCCCGGATCGTCACGCCTTCCTCCTCAGCCCCGTTCTCCCGACGGGAATGTTCACAGACTGCCACGAGTTCAGGGGCTTATGAAGGCCTTTCGGTGGCTCGGCATGCTCGCACTCGAAGAAAGACAGATTCCTGCAACGGGCATGGCAGCGGCTGGCGTCGCTGCGATTTCGGATCATCCGCCGCGTAATTTTCTTGCGCTCGCCCTTCCGGTCCGGATGCTCAAACCGGTGGGGCGATAGTGATCGGCGTGCCATCGGAGAAGCGAGACAGGCGAAAGGGCGTGGGATCGACGATCGGCCTTTGGCCGTTTACGAGGTCGGCGACCAGGTGCCCTGCACCCGGACCGATACCGAAGCCATGGCCGGAAAATCCTGTTGCCACCACCAGCCCGGGCAGGCCTTCGACCGTCGAAATCACCGGGACTGCGTCGGGCGTGACGTCGATCAGGCCCGCCCAGACCTGTTGCACCCGAGCGTCGCGAAGGGATGGCAGCGCCTTCCTGGCGTCATCGAATGCGCGCAGTGCCGAGTGCTGATCGGGTTGCGGATCCAGCACCCGGTGCCGCTCGAAGGCTCCCGGGCGATCGAGCGGGACAGTGCCGATCTCGAAGAGTTCGCGCCAGCTCTGGGCGCTGAGGCCGACCCGGACCGATTCGCCTTCGGCTTTTCTCGCCGGCTGGAAATCGCGGAAGAAGGCGAAACTGTCCGGCACCACCGGGTGCAGGTTGGCGCCGCCATCGGCAATCGTGTAGCCGCCGTCGAGCCGTTTGCGATAGGCGTAGGTGCCGGTTGCGCCCGCGCCTTCGGGGCCACCCGAAACCGCACTGGTCCTGAGCACCGTGTTGCGCACTTTCAGTTGCGGCAGCCGGATGCCGAGCCCCTTGAGGAACAACCGCGACCAGGCGCCACCGGCGACGACCACGGTCGACGTCTCGATCCGGCCCCTCTCTGTTACCACGGCGCTGATGCGCCCGGCTTTCTTCTCGATGCCGCGCACGGCACAGCCGGATAGAATGCGGGCACCTGCGCGCCTGGCACCGGCGACGATGGCCGGTACCGCCTTTTGCGGTTCGGCCCTGCCGTCGCTCGGCGTGTGCAACGCTCCCCTGTAGCGGATGCTGGCGCCTGCCATCAGCGCCCCGGTTTCGTCGGGTCCGATTTGCCGGCTGTCGACACCATAGGGTCTTGCCATTGCCAACCAGGCATCCCGGTTGGCGATATCGTTGTCGTTTTCCGAAATGTAGAGGATGCCGCTGCGGCGAAAGCCGGTCTCGCCCGCGACACGGGCATCGAGCGTGTCCCAGATCTTCAGCGCCTCGATTGCCAGTGGGATCTCGCGCTCGTCACGCCCCATGACGCGTACCCAGCCCCAGTTCCGGCTCGACTGCTCCGCGCCCGGAATGCCCTTCTCGCAGAGCACGACGTCAATGCCGCGCTCTGCGAGAAACAGCGCAGTGCTGACACCGATGATCCCGCCGCCGACGATGACGACATCGGCTTTAACAGGCTGGATCTGATCGGTTTCGACGGCATCGAGAAGGGGACCGGGCATTGAGGATAGGCTCTCAGGCTGATTTTTGCGGACGTGCCATCGGTACATGCCGGCATTGCCAGATCAAGGCCCGGATTCTAGCTTTTCTGCACCCTTGATGGTTGGCTGGCATCCGCCGATGTGAAATCGGCGCGGTTTGACTGCCGGCCGACTTTCGATTTACCGCACAAGCTTCTATGTTTCCCGCATGGATGACCGTTCTGACGACCTTCGCCCTGTTCTGCGCATCGACTTCCCGCCGGAGGACAGGCTTGGGCGCGGCAAGATCATGCTTCTGGAACACATCCGCGAGACCGGGTCGATTTCGGCTGCCGGCCGGGCCATGGACATGTCCTATCGCCGGGCCTGGCTGTTGGTCGACGCGCTGAACCGGATGTTTCGGGAACCGTCGGTCGAAAGCCAGCGTGGCGGCAAGCAGGGCGGCGGTGCGATGCTGACGCCTTTCGGCGAAACGCTGATCCGCCGCTATCGCGAGATGGAGGCGAAGGCGAAGGCGGCCATCGCCGACGATCTTGCCTGGCTGGAAGCGGTCCGCGATCCGTACCAGGCGAATGCGCCAGTTAGTGATCGATCGCCACGGACTTGATGATCGCGTGAACCGGCTTTCCCTGAGATAACTGAAGGGCGTCGCGCGAAAAGGTGGTGATGCGGGCGGCGATCGTCGCGCCGCCGCAATCCACCCGCACCTCGACGCTGCCATCTTCGCCCGCTGTCAGGTTGACGATCGTTCCCTCCAGCACGTTGAGAGCGCTGATACCTTCCGGGCGAACCGTCGCCAGCATGACGTCGCGTGCAGCAATATGCAGGCGCAAGGCGTGCCCCTGCGGCGCCTCGATCTTCGGTACCCGGATGAGCCGTTCGCCGACGCGGACCGTCGTCAGGTCATGGGTGGCGTCGTGTGTCTCTACCACGCCTTCGAGCAACACACCGGCTTCGCGCCGACCGGTTGCCAGTGCCGCCGCCGGCGTGCTCAAGACCTCGGCCGCGGCGCCAGATGCCTTTACCCGGCCGTCCTCAAGCACGACAACCCTTTGCGCCAGACGTGCGACCTCGCTCACGGAATGGCTGACATAGACGATCGGGATACCCGCATCGTCACGCAACCGTTCGAGATAGGGCAGGATCTCGGCCTTGCGCGCGTCGTCGAGTGCGGCGAGCGGCTCGTCCATCAAGAGCAGGCGCGGGGCGGCAAGCAGGGCACGGCCGATGGCGACACGTTGCCGCTCGCCGCCCGATAGCGCCGATGGATTGCGCTCGAGCAGATGGCCGATGCCGAGCATCTCGACGACGCGTTCCATGTCGGCGGCCTTTCCTGACCTGCCGGCAAACCAGCGGCCATAGGCAAGATTGCTGCTGACGCTCAAATGCGGGAAAAGACGAGCTTCCTGGAAGACATAACCGAAGCGGCGGCGATGGACAGGCGTGAAGATCCGGCGTTGGCTGTCGGCGATGATGTCGCCATCGAGCACCACGCGGCCGCCGTCCGGTCTCATCAGACCGGCGATGATGTTGATCAGCGAGGTTTTGCCCGAGCCCGAGCGGCCGAACAGCGCGGTGATGCCGCCGTTCGAAGTGAAGGCGGCGTCGATGGAAAAGCCTCCGAGCCGATGGTGGGCTTCGACGACAAGGCTCATGCTGCAACCGTCCGCTTGGCGGCAAGCGAGGCAAGGAATTCCGACAGCATCAGTGCTGCCATGGAAATGACGATCGAAATGATCGTCAGGCGCATGGCGCCGGCATCGCCGCCTGGCACCTGGGTAAAGGTGTAGATCGCAGACGACAGCGTCTGTGTCTCGCCGGGAATGTTGGAGACGAAGGTGATGGTCGCGCCGAATTCGCCCATCGCCTTGGCAAAGGCGAGGATCATGCCGGCGATGATGCCAGGCAGGATCAGGGGAAGGGTGATGGTGAAGAACACCCAGATCGGCCCGGCGCCGAGCGTGGTTGCGGCATCCTCGAGCTTGCGATCGACAACCTCGATCGACAGCCGGATGCTGCGCACCATCAGGGGGAAGGCCATGACGGCAGAGGCGAGGGCAGCACCTGTCCAGCGGAAGGAAAAGACCAGGCCGAAATTGTCGGCGAGGAAGGCGCCGATCGGCCCTCGACGCCCGAACAACAACAGCAGCAGAAAGCCGGTAACGACGGGCGGCAGGATCAGGGGCATGTGAATGATGCCGTTCAGCACGGTCTTGCCCCAGAAGCGTCCGCGCGCGAGCAGCATGGCGACCCCAAGCGCAAAGGGCAGGCTGCAGACCATCGCCACCGTGGCCACGCGCAGGCTCAGCCGGATCGCCGTCCATTCCGCGTCGCTCAACTCCAGCCAATCCAAAGTCGTCCCACTCCCGGTCGAATTGTCCCGCGCCGCGTGTCGTCCGCATGGCGCGGGAGAACGATAGATGCTTCGCCCGTCTCTGGACAGGCGGCCGCTGTTATTTCAGGATGATGAAACCCTGCTTTTCGAAGAGCGGTGCTGCCTTGTCGGACTTGATGAAGTCGACATAGGCGGCAGCATCGGCGCTCTTGCTGTCCGCGGTGATTGCGATCGGATAGATGATCGGCGGATGGCTGTCCTCGGGGAAGGTTCCGACGACCTTGACGCCCGGATCGGCTGCAGCGTCGGTCTGGTAGACGATGCCGTAGGGCGCTTCGCCGCGCGAAACGAGCAGCAGCGCGGCACGCACGCTTTCGACGCCTGCAATCTTCTGTTCGACGCTCGACCAGACGCCGAGCTTTTCAAGGGCTGCCTTGCCGTATTTGCCGGCCGGCACGGAATCGACGGCGCCCATCGCCAGGCGGCCGTCGCCGACAAGTGCCGCGAGATCGAAGCCCTGCTTGATCTCGACCGGCTGCGCGTCTGCCTTGCCCGAGACGAGAACGATGCGGTTGCCGAGCAGGTCCGAGCGGGTGTCGTCCTTGATCAGTTTCTTCTCCGCCAGGTAGTCCATCCAGGCGAGGTCGGCGGAGATGAAGACGTCGGCCGGAGCGCCCTGTTCCACCTGCTTGGCGAGCGCGGAGCTGGCCGCATAGGAAACGGTGGTTTCCTTGCCGCTTTCCTTCTGCCACTCGGCGTTGATCGCATCGAGCGCGTTCTTCAGGCTCGCGGCGGCAAACACCGTTACCTTGTCCTCGGCCATGGCGGCGCTCGGCGCGAAGGTCGCGCCGGCCCAGGCGACGCCAAGGGCGAGCACCAGCCCCTTCAGCCATTGTCTGCGTTGTTTCATCATTCTTGCCTCCACCAAGTTCGTGATATTTCTTAGGATATAACGATATCTCCTCCTGATTAGCGTTGTATCCATTGAAATACAATGCTGTTGGAAAGCGCTAGTAAAAGCCGTGAAGCAAGCGGCTGGCCGCGCGGTTAGCGCTTGCGGCTGCGGGCTATCGCTCTAAATTCCGGGGCGGCAAGCGGATGAAACGGACCGGAGGCGTGATGGAAACGGCAGTAAAGCTCGAAGAGACGTGGAAGGCGGCATTGGAGCCGGAATTTTCCAGCCCGTATATGGGCGAACTCAAGCAGTTCCTGCTCAGTGCCCGCAACGAAGGACGGCAGATCTTTCCGCGAGGGCCCGAGTATTTTCGGGCGCTCGACCTGACGCCGCTCGACAAGGTGCGCGTCGTCATCCTCGGACAGGATCCCTATCACGGCGACGGCCAGGCGCACGGGCTCTGCTTCAGCGTGCGTCCGGGTGTGCGGACGCCGCCCTCGCTCGTCAATATCTACAAGGAGCTGAACACCGACCTCGGCATTGCGCCGGCCCGTCACGGCTTTCTCGAAAGCTGGGCGAAGCAGGGCGTGCTGCTGCTCAACAGCGTGCTGACGGTCGAGCGCGGGCAGGCGGCGTCACATCAGGGGCGGGGCTGGGAGCGCTTCACCGATGCGATCATCCGCGCCGTCAACGAGGCCGATCATCCGGTGGTGTTTCTGCTGTGGGGCTCCTACGCGCAGAAGAAGGCCGCCTTCGTCGACCGCTCGCGCCATCTCGTGCTGCGGGCGCCGCATCCCTCGCCGCTCTCGGCGCATTCCGGCTTTCTCGGCTGCCGGCATTTTTCCCAGGCGAACGCCTTCCTCGCCTCGAAAGGCTTCGCGCCGATCGACTGGACATTACCCGAAAATCCGGAGGCGTCTTGAGCGTCTCGGCAAGCAATGGCGCTGGCGGCTGCGTCGCTGTCGCCGGCGGGTCTTGCGTCTCAATCGGCGATCCGCCAAAGACACGACAGCGTCGCGCGCCTGTTCAGGCGCACAAAGGTCGCTGTAACACTTTGATCTACCGGCAAGGGCGCGCGCATGCGGAAACTTCTGATCATCGGCATCGGCTCCGGCAATCCCGAGCACATGACCGTACAGGCGATCAACGCGCTCAACCGCGCCGACGTGCTGTTCATCCCGACCAAGGGCGAGAAGAAGACCGAGCTTGCGGAGGTGCGCCGCGAAATCTGCGCACGCTACGTCACGCGCGCCGACAGCCGTACCGTCGAGTTTGCCGTGCCCGTCCGGCGCACCGAGGGCGTCAGCTATGACGGCAGCGTTGACGACTGGCACGGCTGCATCGCCGAAATCTACGAGCGCCTGATCGACGGGGAACTGGGCGAAGACGGAATCGGCGCCTTTCTCGTCTGGGGCGATCCGATGCTCTACGACAGCACCATCCGCATCGTCGAGCGGGTGAAGGCGCGCGGCAAGGTCGCGTTCGACTATGACGTTCTTCCGGGGATCACCAGCCTGCAGGCGCTCTGCGCCAGCCATCGTATTCCGCTGAACCTCGTCGGCAAGCCGGTCGAGATCACCACCGGTCGCCGGCTTGCGGAAAGTTTTCCCGAGCGCAGCCAGACCTCGGTCGTCATGCTCGACGGCGAGCAGGCATTCCAGCGGATCGACGATCCCGATGCCGAGATCTACTGGGGCGCCTATCTCGGAACGGCTGACGAAATCGTCATCTCCGGCCGCCTTGCCGACGTCAAGGACGAGATCCTGGCAACGCGTGCTCGGGAGCGGGAGCGCATGGGGTGGATCATGGATATCTACCTCCTGCGCAAGGGTGCCGATTTCGAGGAATAGGCGCCGTTGCGCTTGCTTTCGCCAGGCTTTTTCCCGTCGTCTTTGATCTCTCTCAACGTCGGTGGCTGTGCTATAGCGTCTGGTGAAAAATGCCCCGCTGAGAGAGCGAGCGCCAGAAGCGACCGAGACAAGCCTATGACCAGTTGCGCCGTGCCGACACCGGAAACAACTGATGCCGCCGCATCGATGCGTCGGGGTGCCTGCCCGTCGCTTGTCGCACCGATGCCGACCGGCGATGGCCTGCTGGTGCGTCTGCGGCCGCTCGACGGCAGCCTGACGCTTGCTCAGTTCTCGGCCGTTGCGGCGGCCGCCCGGCGTTTCGGCAACGGCGTCCTGGAAATTACCGCGCGCGGCAACCTGCAGGTCCGCGGGCTGACGGCACTGAGCGTTCCGGGGCTTGCCGAGGCGATCGGCGAAGCGGCAATCACAGTTCCCGATGGCGTCGCGATCGAGACGCCGCCGCTTGCCGGCATCGACCCAGAAGAAATCACCGACCCTCGGATTGTCGCCGCTGCGCTACGCGCGGAGATCGCCGCACAGGGCGCTGCTTTTCGGCTGGCGCCGAAGCTTGCCATCGTCGTCGATGGCGGCGGTCGGTTCCACCTTGGCGAAATGATTGCCGATCTTCGCCTGCAAGCTTTTGGGCGCGGCGAGGAAATCTGGTGGAATCTCTCCCTTGCCGGAACGGCGGCGACGGCGAAGCCCATTTATGCGCTTCGAACCGCGGCGGTCGTGCCGGTCGTTATCCGGATTCTGGAAGCGTTGACCAACACCGGGCCGGCCGCGCGCGGCCGGGATCTCGACATCGATGCAGTGCAAGCGCTCTGTCCGCCGGCTGCCGTGGGTATCGACATCCCTGCAGCTTTTGCCCCGCCGTCTCCGGTTGTCGGCATCCATGATCTCGGTTCGGCTGGCACCGTCCTTGGCCTCGGGCTCGCCTTTGCCCAGATCGATGCCGTCAGCCTCATCGCCTTTCTCCAGCAGGCAAGCGCGCTTGGGGCGCGCGAAATTCGGCTCACGCCCGGTCACGGTTTTTTCGTGCTGGGCCTTGAGCGGGAAGCGGCCGCAATGGTCCAGCGTCTGGCCGTAGCGCAGGGCCTTCGCATCGCAGCGGATGACCCGCGAAACCACATCGCCACCTGCGCCGGCAGCACCGGCTGCGCTTCCGCATGGATGGACACGAAGGCGATGGCGCGGCTATGGGTGGAGACGGTGCCGGATCTGCTCGACGGCTCGCTGACGGTGCATCTCTCCGGTTGCGTCAAGGGTTGCGCCCGCCCCAGGGCGTCGGCATTGACGCTGGTGGGTGCGCCATCAGGATATGCGCTTGTCGTAAATGGGGCGGCCAAGGATGGCGCGAATGCCTACACCGATGAAAATGGAATGAAATCCGCGCTGGAACGGCTGGCCGGCCTGGTGCGGGAAAACAAAGACGCTGGCGAATCGGCGCGGTCCTGTCTTACACGGCTGGGTGCCGCGCGCGTCTCGGCTGCGTTCGAACAGGGATAGAAATGCCTGAGTATGACTACATCCGGGATGGCAACGCCATCTATGAGCGTTCCTTCGCCATCATTCGGGCAGAAGCCGACCTTTCCGCCTTCTCCGAGGAAGAAGCCGATCTCGCGGTGCGCATGGTGCATGCCTGCGGCCTCGTCGAGGCGTCGAAGCAGTTCGTGTTCTCTCCCGATTTCGTCGCCGCTGCCCGTGGCGCCCTGAAGAACGGCGCACCGATCCTGTGCGACGCCGAGATGGTGGCGCGGGGGGTCACGCGCGCGCGCCTGCCGGCCGGCAATGAGGTGATCTGCACGCTTCGCGATCCGCGCACGGCGGAACTGGCGGCCGAGATCGGCAATACGCGATCGGCCGCGGCGCTGAAGCTCTGGGGCGAGCATATGGCAGGCTCCGTCGTTGCGATCGGCAATGCGCCGACAGCGCTTTTCTATCTGCTCGAAATGCTGCGCGATGGCGCACCGAAGCCGGCAGCGATCATCGGCATGCCGGTCGGCTTCGTCGGCGCGGCGGAATCGAAGGATGCCCTGGCCGAGAACTCCTATGGTGTGCCCTTCGCCATCGTGCGCGGCCGCCTCGGCGGCAGCGCCATGACGGCCGCCGCGCTCAATTCGCTCGCGAGGCCGGGCCTGTGAGCGGGGCGGCCAAGGGCCGGTTGATCGGCGTCGGCACAGGCCCCGGCGATCCGGAGCTGCTGACGGTCAAGGCCGTCAGGGCCTTGGGCGAGGCGGATGTGCTCGCCTATTTTGCCAAGGCGGGCCGCAGCGGCAATGGCCGCGCCGTCGTCGAGGGGCTGTTGAAGCCGGGTCTCGTCGAGCTGCCGCTCTACTATCCCGTCACCACCGAGATCGACAAAGACGATGGCGCCTACAAGAGCCAGATCACCGACTTCTATAACGCGTCCGCCGATGCGGTCGCCAGCCATCTCGAAGCCGGTCGGACCGTCGCGGTGCTGAGCGAGGGCGATCCGCTGTTCTACGGCTCCTACATGCACCTGCATGTGCGGCTTGCCGGCCGCTTCCCGGTCGAGGTCATCCCCGGCATCACCGCCATGTCTGGCTGCTGGTCGCTCGCAGGCCTGCCGCTGGTCCAGGGCGACGATGTCCTGTCGGTGCTGCCGGGCACCATGGCGGAAGGCGAACTTGGACGACGTCTTGCCGATACCGAGGCCGCCGTCATCATGAAGGTCGGGCGCAACCTGCCGAAGATCCGCCGGGCGCTTGCCGCCTCCGGCCGGCTCGACCAGGCCGTCTATGTGGAGCGCGGCACGATGAGGAACGCGGCGATGACAGCACTTGCGGAAAAGCCCGATGACGAGGCGCCTTACTTCTCGCTCGTGCTCGTTCCTGGATGGAGGGACAGGCCATGAGCGGCACGCTCTATGTCGTCGGTACCGGCCCCGGCAATGCCGCGCAGATGACGCCGGAGACCGCTGAGGCGGTCTCGCAGGCGCAGGAATTCTTCGGCTACATTCCTTATCTCGATCGCCTGAACCTCAGGCCTGACCAGATCCGCATCGCTTCGGACAATCGCGAGGAACTTGACCGCGCGCAGGCGGCGCTGACGCGCGCTGCGGCCGGTGCCAAGGTCTGCATGGTCTCGGGCGGCGACCCCGGTGTCTTTGCCATGGCGGCTGCCGTCTGCGAGGCGATCGACAAGGGACCGGCGGAATGGAAAGCGGTCGATCTCGTCGTGACGCCCGGCGTGACCGCGATGTTGGCTGTTGCCGCGCGTATCGGCGCGCCGCTTGGCCACGATTTCTGCGCGATCTCGCTGTCCGACAACCTGAAGCCCTGGGATATCATCACCAAGCGGCTGAAGCTGGTGGCGGAAGCCGGGTTGGTGATCGCGCTCTACAATCCGATCAGCAAGGCGCGGCCCTGGCAGCTTGGCGAGGCATTCGAGATCCTGCGGGGGGTGCTGCCGGCATCGGTGCCCGTGATCTTCGGCCGCGCCGCTGGCCGGCCGGACGAGCGCATCGCCGTCATGCCGCTCGGCGAGGCCGATGCCAACCGCGCCGACATGGCGACCTGCGTCATCATCGGCTCGCCGGAGACGCGCATCGTTGCGCGCGAAGGCCAGCCGGATCTGGTCTATACGCCGCGCTTCTATGCGGGAGACAGCCATTGATCGATGCGTTCGAGCGCGGCATCGCAGTCTCCGACCGATGGCACGTCGGCGGGCTTGCGGCGCTCGACCATGATCACCGCGATCCCCAGCTTGCGGGCCGCCGCAATCTTTCCATAGGTGGCGCTGCCGCCGCTGTTCTTGGCGACGATGACGTCGATGCGATGGGACCTCAGCAGCTCGATCTCGTCCGTTTCGGCAAACGGGCCGGTGGCAAGAATCGCCGTCGCATCCGGCAGCTTGAGGGGCGGCGTCACCGGGTCAACGCTGCGGATGACGTAGCTGTGCTGCTGTGCTGCCTCGAAATGAAAGGCTTCCTGCCGGCCGATGGCGAGAAAGACGCGGCGCGGGACGTCGCCAAGTGCGATGACGGCTTCCGCGACGCTGCCGACGCCAGTCCAGTTGTCGCCGGCTTCCGCCTGCCACTGCGGGCGGCGCAGGGCAAGCAGGCGCACCTGCGCAGCCTTTGCCGCCGTGGCGGCGTTATGGGAAATCCGGGCGGCGAAGGGATGCGTCGCGTCGACGACCAGCGTGACCTGTTCGGCGCTGAGGAAGGCCGCAAGCCCTTCGGCGCCGCCGAAACCGCCGATGCGGGTCTTGACCGGTTGCGGGCGCGGATCGGCCGTGCGGCCGGCAAGCGAGATCGCGGTTTCGTAACGGGTGTCGTCGGCGAGGCGAGACGCCAGCTCCCGCGCCTCGGTCGTCCCGCCGAGAATCAATATGCGAGGTTTTTCCATGGCTGAGGTATCGAACAGCGATCCGGCCATCGTCTCCCCCTGGTTGACCATCATCGGCATAGGCGAGGATGGTGTAGCCGGTCTCGGCGACGAGGCCAAGCGGCTGATTGCTGCCGCGCCCGTCGTCTACGGCGGTGCCCGCCACATGGAGCTGACGCACTCGCTGATAAAGGGCGAGGGCCGCGTCTGGCAAAGCCCGTTCGGCCGCTCTGTCGAGGAGATCGTCGCACGTCGCGGCAGCCCGGTCGTCGTGCTCGCCTCGGGCGATCCCTTCTTCTTCGGCGTCGGCGCCACGCTTGCGCGCCGTGTTGTGGCGACTGAAATCCGCACGCTTCCGGCTCCCTCCTCCTTCAGCCTTGCCGCCTCGCGTCTGGGCTGGGCGCTGCAGGAGGCAACGCTCGTGTCGCTGCACGGCCGGCCGATAGACCTGGTGCGGCCACACCTGCAGCCGGGCAACCGGGTGCTTGCGCTGACCTCGGATGGAGCGGGGCCGAAGGCGCTCGCCGAGCTGCTCGCGGCAAGTGGTTTCGGTCAGTCGCGACTTACGGTTCTGGAGGCGCTGGGCGGTGCCGGCGAACGCGTGACCACGCAGATTGCCTCGCGTTTCATGCTCGGTCTGGTCCATCCGCTGAACGTCTGCGCCATCGAAGTGGCCGCCGATCAGGGCGGGCGGGTGCTACCGCTTTCCGCCGGGCGCGATGATACGCTGTTCGAACATGACGGCCAGATCACCAAGCGGGAGGTGCGGGCACTGACCCTGTCGGCGCTGGCGCCACGCAAGGGTGAGCTGCTCTGGGATATCGGTGCCGGCTCGGGCTCGATCGGCATCGAATGGATGCTGGCCGATCCGGCCATGCGGGCGATCGCCATCGAGGCCTCGCCGGAGCGGGCGGCCCGTGTCGGCCGCAATGCCGAGGCGTTCGGCGTACCCGGTCTTACCGTCGTCGAGGGCAGGGCGCCGGCGGCGCTTTCGGGCTTGGCGCGTCCCGATGCGATCTTCATCGGTGGCGGCGGCAGCGAGCCTGGCGTCATGGACGCGGCCATCGCTGCGCTCGACAGCGGCGGCCGGCTCGTTGCCAACGCCGTGACGACCGAGATGGAAGCGGTGCTGCTCAATCGGCATGCGCGGCTCGGTGGCTCGCTGATCCGCATCGACATCGCCCGGGCGTCGCCGGTCGGCGGCATGACGGGCTGGCGGCCGGCGATGCCGGTCACGCAATGGTCCTGGGCCAAGACCTGATGCATGTCGCCCGAAAGTGCGCAGCGGTTTCGGGACAACGACATTCGTGAGAACAATGGCCTAAAGCACATCGCATGAACCCGTTCATACGCGATGTGCTTTAGGGCAATTCCAGCGAAAGGGCGGAGTGTTTTGCGTTCGGAATTGCTTGAAAATAATGAGATAGAGCGTTCGGGAAACGCTACAAAAAGTTCGGAGAGACATATGACGGTACACTTTATCGGCGCCGGTCCGGGGGCTGTGGACCTGATCACGGTTCGCGGTCGCGACCTGATCGGACGCTGCCCGGTCTGCCTCTATGCCGGCTCGATCGTCTCGCCGGAATTGCTGCAATATTGCCCGCCCGGCGCACGCATTGTCGATACGGCACCGATGTCGCTCGACGAGATCGAGGCAGAGTATGTGCGCGCCGCGGAAGCGGGCGAGGACGTCGCCCGGCTGCATTCCGGCGATCTCTCGGTCTGGAGTGCCGTTGCCGAGCAGATCCGCCGGCTGGAGAAACACGGCATCGGCTACACGATGACGCCCGGGGTGCCGGCCTTTGCTGCGGCGGCTGCAACGCTCGGCCGCGAGCTGACCATTCCGGCCGTCGCCCAGAGCCTGGTGTTGACGCGGGTTTCCGGTAGGGCCTCGCCGATGCCCAACACCGAGACGCTGGCGGGCTTCGGCGCCACCGGTGCGACGCTTGCCATCCATCTCGCCATCCATGCGCTCGACCAGGTCGTCGAGGAGCTGACGCCGCTCTATGGCGCCGAATGCCCGGTGGCGATCGTCGTCAAGGCGTCGTGGCCGGATGAACGGGTGGTGCGTGGCACACTAGGCACGATCGCGACCAAGGTGGCCGAGGAACCGATCGAGCGTACCGCGCTGATCTTCGTCGGTCCGGGCCTGGAGGCCTCCGACTTCCGCGAAAGCTCGCTCTACGATCCCGCCTATCAGCGGCGGTTCAGGGGGCGCGAATAAATCTATTCGTCAGCCGGTTCGGGAAGTGGCTTCTGCTTCAGCGGGACGCCGCGGCGTTCCTCGACGCGGTCGCGATAGAGCGCGGCCTGGCCGAGCAGCATCAGTGTCACCGGCGTTGTCATGATGACGAAGACGATGATCAACACCTCGTGGAACACCCAGCGGCTCTGCAGCACAGCAAAGCAGACGATCGAGGCGGTGCAGATGAGGATGACGCCGCCGCTGGTGGCAAGCGTCGGCGCATGCAGGCGCGTATAGAAATCCGGCAGCCTGAGCAGCCCGAGCGAGCCGATCAGCGCGATCGCCGAGCCGAGAAGGACGAGGCCGCAGACGACAATGGCGGCCCAGGTCGGAAGGTCGGTCAGGTGGCTCATTCGATCACCTCCCCGCGCATCAGGAACTTGCCGAACGCGATCGACGAGACGAAGCCGATCAGCGCCACGATCAGCGCCGATTCGAAATAGATGCTGTTGGCGGTGCGGATGCCGAAGGACAACAGCATCAGCATCGCGTTGATGTAGAGGGTATCGAGGCCGAGAATGCGATCCTGCGCCCGCGGCCCCTTGACCATGCGGTAGAGGGCAAAGGCCATGGCAAGCCCCAGCATGATCTGGGCTGCGAGGATCGACCAGATGATTGCCAGCTCCGTCATCCGAACATCTCCTTCAAACCTGCTTCGTAGCGCTTCACCGTCTGCAGCCAGACGTCCTCGTTTTCCATGTCGAGAACGTGGAACAGCAGCGACTTTCTGCGGCGATCGTATTCAAGCCATGCGGTGCCCGGCGTCGCCGTCATGATGCAGGCCAGCAGGGCGAGCGCGTTCTCGTCCTCGAGATCGAGGTCAACCGTCAGGAAGCCCGAGTTCGGCGCCCGCCTGCCGACGCGCAGGATGACAAGCATGACGGCGATGTTGGAGCGGACGACATCCAGAATAACGCTGGCGCTAAAGCGCAGCGTGCGCAGGATTCGGCGTGGATGCGAGCGGGTCGGATTGAGCTTGAGCGTCACCCAGCCGAGCGCCACGCTCAATATCGTGCCCATGACGATGGTGCCGGTGGCAACCGATTGGTTGAGGAGCAGCCAGATGAGCAGCAGGCCGACGGACAGGAGCGGGTAGGGGAACCAGGTGCGCATCGGCTACTGCCCTCCCACACGCGGCGCCCTGAGGACGCGCTGGGTATAGATCGACGGATCGAGCAGGGAATCCGCCGTCGCCTGCATGTAGCGCATCGTCGGGCCGGCCTGCAGGCTCAGGAAGATGCAGGCGCCGAGCAGCACCACGACAGGGGCAATCTCGATGACGAAGACGCGCGGCTCGGTATTTTCGATCGAGGCCCAGAAGGTGCGGATGCCGACGCGGTTCATGGCGATCATGGCGGAGAGGCCGGACAGGATCAGCAATGTGACATAGGTCCAGTCGGCAGCCGAAATCGCCGACGCGGCCTCGGGGTCGGCGAGGCCGAACAGACCGCTCAGGATCGCGAACTTGGCGACGAAGCCCGAAAGTGGCGGCAGGCCGGCAAGCAACAATGCGCAGAGGCAGAAGCAGAGGCCGAGCACAGCCATTGTGCCGGGAATAGCGGCGCCGGCTTCGTCCACTTCCTCGTCCTCGTCGGCATCGCCATAGGCTTCCATCGTTACCGCCAGAACGTCGGCGCCGGCGTCGCGGCCGCGCTCCACCAATTCGATCAGCAGGAAGAACGCCGAGATCGTCAGCGTCGAGCTGACGAGATAAAACAGCGCGCCGGCAATCATGCTGGAATGCCCGAGGCCGATTGCTGCCATCAGCGTGCCTGAGGATACCAGCACCGAATAGGCGGCAAGCCGGGCCATCGCCTGCGAGGCGAGCACGCCGATCGCGCCGAAGGCGATCGTCAACATGCCGCCGACGACCAGCAGCGTCTGGCCGAAGCCGGCGGAGACCCCGGCATTGGCGCCGAAGACAAGCAGCGACAGGCGCAGGATGACGTAGATGCCGACCTTGGTCAGCACAGCAAAGACGGCCGCAACCGGCGGCGTCGCCGCCGAATAGGCGGTCGGCAGCCAGAAGCTCAAAGGCCACATGCCGGCCTTGACCAGGAAGGCGACGCCGAGGACGCCGGCGCCGACTTCGACCATCTGGCGGTTCTCCGGCGAAATGCTGGCGAGCTCGACGGCAAGGTCGGCCATGTTGAGCGTGCCGGTGGCGCCATAGATCAGGCTGACGCCGATCAGGAACAGCGACGAGGCGGCAAGATTGATTGCGACATAATGTAGGCCGGCCTTGACGCGCAGCGGACCGGAGCCGTGCAGCAGCAGGCCGTAGGATGCCGCCAGCATGATCTCGAAAAAGACGAAGAGATTGAAAAGATCTCCCGTCAGGAAGGCGCCGTTTAGACCGGCGATCAGCAGCTGGAACAGCGAATGGAAGTGATGGCCGGCGGTGTGCCAGCGGGCGATCGAATAGACCTGGGCGGCCAGCGCCAGGCCGCTCGTCAGGCAGAGCATCAGCGCCGAGAGCCGGTCGAGCACGAGAACGATGCCGAAGGGCGCCGGCCAGTTGCCGAGCTGGTAGACGCTTGTGCCGGCAAGGAAGCCTTCCGTCGAGGCGCTAGCGCGCATCAGCACCATGGAGAGCACGAAGAGGGCGAGCGTCGAGACGAAGCCCATCACGCCCTTGGCCATGCGGTTGCGCTCGTCGATCGGGATCATCGCCGCGCCGACCATCAGCGGCAGCAGGATCGGCAGGATCATCAGGTGGTGCAGCCAATCAGTCACTGCGCTGCTCCCTTCCGTCGACATGGTCGGTGCCGGTGAAGCCGCGCGAGGCGAGCAGCACGACAAGGAAGAGCGCCGTCATGGCAAAGCCGATGACGATCGCGGTCAGCACCAGCGCCTGCGGCACCGGATCGGTGTAGCGCGAGAGATCGCCGACGCCGCCGGGATCGAGGATGGGGGGCGCGTTCACGCGCAGCCGCCCCATGCTGAAGATGAAGAGATTGACGGCATAGGAGAGCAGCGACAGGCCGATGATCACCTGATAGGTGCGCGGCCTGAGCAGGAGATAGACGCCCGAGGCGGTGAGAACGCCGATGGCGGCAGACAGGATGATCTCCACTACTTCGCCTCCTTTCCGGCGCGAAGGACACGGGCATGGGCACGCGGTGCGCGGATCGACTGGTGCGCCAGGGCGATCAGGATGAGGACGGTTGCCCCGACTACCAGCGAGAAGACACCAAGATCAAAGAAGATCGCGCTCGCCAGCGGGAATTTCCCGACGATCGGCAGGGTGACGTATTGCGCGTGCGAGGTCAGGAACGGATAGCCGAACAGCCATGAACCGATGCCGGTTGCCGCCGCAACGATGATGCCGATGCCCATCCAGCGCAGCGGATGGATGCGCAGCCGCTCCTCGACCCAGCGGGTGCCGCCCGACATGTATTGCAGGATGAAGCCGATCGACATGGCGATGCCGGCCGCAAAACCACCGCCCGGCAAATCGTGGCCGCGCAGGAAGAGATAGGCGGCCAGCATGCCGCTGACCGGGAACATCCAGCGCATGATCACCGATGGAACGAACAGATACTCGGCGACGCTGTCGCCCTTGGCGCGATCGGGGTGATCGTCGTCGAAGGCATTCTGCACCTGCTGTTGTTCCGGTGCCTCGAGGCTGTCGGCCTGCGGACGGAAGCGGAGCAGGAGCGCGAACACGGTCAGTGCGACGATCGCCAGCACCGCGATTTCGCCGAGGGTATCGAAGCCGCGGAAGTCGACAAGGATGACGTTGACGACATTGGTGCCGCCGCCTTCCTTGTAGGCGCGCTCGAGGAAGTAGCTGGCGATGGTCTCGGGCATCGGACGGGTCATCACCGTATAGGCGATCAGCGCCACGCCGCCGCCCGCCACGATGGCGAGCAGAAAGTCGCGCAAGCGCCGCAGACGAACGCGCAGCGACAGCAATTCTAATTCCTGCGTGTCCTCGATGCGCTTGGGCAGCCAGCGCAGGCCGAGCAGGATCAAGACCGTGGTGACGATTTCGACGAGGAGCTGGGTGACCGCAAGGTCGGGGGCCGACAGCCAGACGAAGGTGATGCAGGTGACGAGGCCGGCGCCGCCGAGCAGTACCAGCGCCACCAGCCGGTGGAACTTCGCCTGGTAGGCCGCCCCCACCGCACAGGCGATGCCGATCGCCCAGAGCAGGGCGAAGGCCGGGTCGATGCCGCGCACGAGAAGCGGCGGCAGTTCGAAGCGATTGAGCAGCAGCGGAAGCGCACCGGCGACGATCGCCACGAAGACCAGGAACCGCATCTGCGGCTGCAGCCGGCGCGTGCCGAGCCTCTGTTCGAGCGAACGCGCCCATTTCCATGACAGGGTCACCAGCACCCGCTCGAAGATGCGCTGACCGTGCAGCAGGCGGAAGACCGGCGGCCCCTCGGTGCTGGTCGCCAGATAGTTCTTCATCAGGAAATAAAGGCCGACGCCGCCGAGGAGCGCCACGCAACTCATGATCAGCGGCAGGTTCCAGCCGTGCCAGACCGAGAGGCTGTACTGTGGGGTGCTCGCCCCAAGGATCGACACGACGGCGGTATGCAGGAACGGGCCGATGGTGATCGCCGGGATGATGCCGACGACGAGGCAGGCCAGCACCAGGAACTCGATCGGCGCACGCATCCAGCGCGGCGGCTCATGCGGGATCTTGGGCAGGTCGCTCGGCGTCTGGCCGAAGAAGACGCTGTGGATGAAGCGCAGCGAATAGGTCACCGCGAACATGCCGGCGAGCGTCGCGACATAGGGCGTGATCGCATCGAGCAGGTTGGCTTGGTGCGTCTCGATGGCTTCGGCGAAGAACATCTCCTTGGAGATGAAGCCGTTCAACAGCGGCACGCCGGCCATCGCAGCACTGGCGACCATGGCGAGCACGGCAGTGCCGGGCATGTAGCGTATGAGCCCGCCGAGCTTGCGCATGTCGCGTGTCCCGGTCTCATGGTCGATGATGCCGGCCGCCATGAACAGCGATGCCTTGAAGGTCGCGTGATTGACGATGTGGAAGACCGCGGCGACGGCGGCAAGCGGACTGCCGAGGCTGAGCAGAACCGTGATCAGTCCCAGGTGGCTGATGGTCGAATAGGCCAGAAGCCCCTTCAGGTCCTGCTGGAAGATCGCGAAATAGGCGCCGAGAAGCAGCGTCGTCAGGCCGGCGAGCCCGACGATCCAGAACCAGGCCTCGGTGCCGGCCATGACCGGCCAGAACCGCACGAGCAGGAACACGCCCGCCTTCACCATGGTCGCCGAATGCAGATAGGCCGAGACCGGGGTCGGCGCCGCCATGGCGTGCGGCAGCCAGAAATGAAACGGGAACTGTGCGCTCTTGGTCAAGGCACCGAGCAGAATCAGGATCAGCATCGTGACGTAGAGCGGGTGATTGCGGATCGTGTCGCCGGAGGCGAGCACGACGTCGAGATCGTAGCTGCCGACGATCCGGCCCATGATCAACAGCCCGACAAGCATGCAAAGCCCGCCCATGCCGGTCATCGTCAGTGCCATGCGGGCACCGTCGCGGGCATGGGCGTTGTGGTGCCAATAGCCGATCAGCAGGAATGAGACGATGCTCGTCAGCTCCCAGAAGACCGCAAGCAGGATCAGATTGCCGGAGAGAACGACGCCGAGCATCGACCCCATGAAGGCGAGGAACAGGGCAAGGAAGCGCGGCACCGGGTCTTCGGCCGCCATGTAATAGCGGGCGTAGAGCACGACGAGCACGCCGATTGCGGTCACCAGCACCGTGAACAGCCAGGCAAAGCCGTCCATTCTCAAGGTGAAGTTGAGGCCGAGCTCCGGCATCCAGGCAAGTTCATAGCGCAGAACGCCGCCGGAGGTGACGAAGGGGTAAAGGCCCGCAGCAACCAGGAAACAGAGAAGCGCGATCGCGCCTGCGAACCAGGCCGTTGCGCCGCGTTGATCGGACGGAAAGAAGATTGCAATGAGGCTTCCCGCGAACGGGGCTAGGATGAAGACAGAAAGCAATTTCCCCGCGTATTCGATTGTACCGTTCCCTTCTCTTGGGCATAATGGAGATTGGGTGCCGAGGCCCCTCAAGAACCATCGCTGACGCAACGGTCACAGACGATGCCGTCATGGTCCGCATAGCGGTAACAGGCATATGTTTTTATGACGATTTTCCCTGGGGCTGCCAAGCCTCGGCACTTGAAAAATGCGCGCGCAGCGCTTTTTTAGCCCGCTCGCTCGCGCGCCGAACTGTCGCAGCCGGCTGGAGGCGCCGTCAGGCGGCCTGCCACCTGCGCTCGAAAACGAAGGCGGCGAGATCGTTGGCGCTCATTGGCCGGGCAAAGACATAGCCCTGAAGGCCATGACAGCCGAGTTCTCTCAGAATATGGGCGTGCTCGAGCGTTTCGACGCCTTCGGCGATCACTTCGATGCCGAGCGAGGTGCCGATATCGATGATCGATTCGACGAGGCGCTTTTCCGCCGGCGAGTTCAGGATCGGCAGAATCAACTGGCGATCGATCTTCAGGCGCCGCGGCGTCAGCTTCAACAGGCTGAGGATGGAGGCATAACCGGTGCCGAAATCGTCGATCTCGATATCGATGCCGAGTTCCTTGATCCGGCGGATGTTCGACAGCACCGTGACGTCGCTCTCGTCGAAGGAGATCGATTCCAGAAGCTCGAAGGACAGGCGGCCGCGCGGGATCTGCAATTGCTCGAGACGGTCGATCAGCCCTTCGTCGTGCAGACGGGCATAGGACAGGTTGACCGAGACCTTCGGAATATGGATGCCGATGGCTTCCCAGCGATAAATCTGGAACAGCGCCTGCTCCAGGATCGCCTGGTCGATGGAGGCGACGACGTTGATGTCTTCGGCAGTCCTAAGAAAGGTGTGCGGACCCAGCAATCCCTTGGCCGGGTGGTCCCAGCGCGCCAGCGCTTCGACGCCGATGACCTCAAGCGTGTTCGGACAGAACTGCGGCTGGAAATGCGCGATGAATTCCTTGTGCTCGAGGCCGCGAAGGATCTCGTCGGCGGTCTGCTTGGTCTTGAACACGGCAGTCTTCAGGTCGCCAGTGAAGGTTTCGTGCCGGTTGCGGCCGCGGCGCTTGGCCTCGTAAAGGGCGATGTCGGCATTGACGAGGATCTGGGACAGATCGTCGGTCGGCTCGGCCTGCGCTGCGATGCCGATGCTGACGCCGATGCGGCATTCCTGATCCTTGTAGCGAACCGGCACGCTCATGGCTTCAATGATGCAGGATGCGAGCCGCGCATCGGGCTCAGCGCTATCCTCCGCGCGGACGATGACGAACTCGTCGCCGCCGATGCGGGCGACGAAGTCCTTCTCCCTGGCGTTGGTACGCAGCAGTTCGGCGGCGTGGCGCAGGATCTCGTCGCCGGCGGCATGGCCGAGCGTGTCGTTGATCTGCTTGAAGCGATCGAGGTCCATATGAAAGATGCTGAGCCTCGCCTCGGCATCGAAGTGATGGCTTCTGTCCGCAAGCACCTGGTCGAGGAAGCGCCGGTTCGGCAGGCCGGTCAAGGGGTCGTGCAGGGCATTGAATTCCATGCGGTGACGTGCCGCTTCCAGTTCGGCGCTGTGCGCTTCAGCCTGGCGCCTGGCTTCCGACAGGGTCGCGCGGGTCTTGATATCGGCGGTCACGTCCCAGTTGACGCCGACGATCTTCTTGCGCCCGTCGGCGCCGTCATAGGTCGAGCCGATAGCGCGGATATGCCGGATGGTGTCGTCCGGTAGCCGGATTCGGAACTCGGAATTGTAGGCGCCGCCCGAGGCAAGGGCTTCGGCGAATTCCTCTTCCGCCCGGGCAAGATCGTCGGGATGCAGGCTGGTCTTCCAGTCGTCATAGGCCTGGTGGACCGATCCGGTCTTGCCGTAGAGCTCTTTCATCCGCTCGTCCCAGAGCAGCTTGCCGCTGGCGATGTCGAGTTCCCAGATGCCGATCTGCGACGTATCGAGGGCGATCTTCAGGCGGTGCGACAGTTCCTGCAACTGCGCCTTGCTCTGTCTGAGCGCGCGAATGTTGTTCTGCCGCTCGCTCATCAACCGGCCGGTCAGCAGCATCGGCAAAATGATCATCAGACCGCCGGCAACGATCAGCGCGCGGATGAACCAGGCATTGCGCGCCGTGTGCGGCCAGCCGCCCTTGGGGACGGCCACAATGCGCCAGGAGCCGCCGGGAAGCAGGACCGTCATGCCCACCGGCGCCTGTTCGAAAACCCTGGGGTCGCCGAAGAAGGCCGTTCCGTCGCTGCCCGTCCCATCTCGGCCGGTAATGGCGATATCGATGCCGAGCTTGGAGGAGAGGAGGCCGCTGTCATTGTAGAGGCGATCGACGTCAATGACGGCGGATACGATTCCCCAGAAGCGATTGCTGCCTCCACCGGTATCGACCGATACCGGAAACCGGCCGATCAGTCCGCGCCCGCCCTGGACGAGGTCCACCGGGCCGGCGAGCACCATCCTCCCCGTGTCCCTGACCTTCATGACGGCGGCGCGCTGCGCATCGTTCTTGCGGTAGTCGAGCCCTATCGCCTTCTCGTTTCCTCGCAAGGGGTACGCCATGCGCACGACCAGGTTCGGCGCGGCAGCAATGCTGCGTAGCTGCGACCGCTCGGTGAAGATGCTGCGCGACAGGGCGGCGAACCGATCCTGGCCCATGCCCGGCTCGGTCACGATCGTGCCGATCAGGCCGCGCACGAGCTGGATATTGCCGTTGATGCTCGCTTCCAGCCTGGAGCGGATCGGGTTCAGTTCGTCGGCGACCTGCGACCGCACGCGCGCTTCGGAGACCACCTGGTTCTGATTGTCCGCGAGGATGCCGGCGACCAGGACGACGAAAGAGGCAATGATCGCGGGAAGGTAGTTGGGTGTCAGAACCCTGGAAAGTTTCTTCTTCCCGAGGTGGAAGGCATGTCTGGCAGGCACAAGATCACCCCGGCGGCGTGCGAATGATACGAAACGACCGGGATGATCCCAAATTGGTATTAACAATTGTTGTTTTAGTTCCGGCTTTTATTCTTGCCCGGGGTCATTTTGCCGTCTTTCGCTCGGGCAGATTCTTGCGTTTGGTTTCGGCAAGCTCTTCGAGTTCGCCTTCGGTCATGGATTTTTCCATGTCGCGTGAGGCACCCTTGAGTTCGGATTTCTTCATGTCCCCGCGTTTGGCGGCGAGTGCTGCGCCGGCTGCTTTCTGCTGGGCTTTGGATTTTGCAGGCATGTCGCATCTCCTTCCTTGCGGTCGCCAAGCTCAACGCAGATCGATCACGCCGGTTCCGTTTTTCCGATCACGATCTGCTTTCGATCATCGCCTGCAAGGTATCCAGCCGGTCGGCCTCACGGGGGAGCTTGTCCTGCCGTAGCCGCGCGATACGCGGAAAGCGCATGGCAACACCCGACTTGTGTCGGGTCGAGCGGTTGAGGCCCTCGAAGGCGACCTCGACGACGAAGCCGAAATCGGGTGCAGCCCGCACCGCCCGTACCGGACCGAAGCGCTCGGTGGTATTGTCCCTGACGAAGCGGTCGAGAATCTCCAGCTCGGCATCGGTAAAGCCGAAATAGGCCTTGCCCACCGGCACCAGCGTTTCCGCGCCGTCGATCTCAGTCCAGACGCCGAAGGTGAAATCGGAATAGTAGCTGGAGCGCTTGCCATGGCCGCGCTGCGCATACATCAGCACGGCATCGACGTTGAAGGGTGCGCGCTTCCACTTGAACCAGGGGCCTTTGGCGCGGCCGGCGGTATAGGGCGAATCCAGCCGCTTGAGCATGATGCCCTCGATGACGGGATCGGGCGGATCGGACCGGAGCCGGTCGAGTTCCTCCCAGGAGGAAAACGGCACGAGCGGCGACAGGTCGAAATGCTGCGGCGAAGCCCGTTCGACGAGGTCGCTCAGCAGTGCCCGTCGCGCCAGGAAACCCTCCGCTCGAACGTCGGTTTCGCCCGAAAAGAGCACGTCGTAGGCGCGGATGAAGGCCGGATATTCGTCAAGCATCTTGCGACTGACGGTCTTGCGGTTCAGCCGTTGCTGCAGGTCGGAGAAGGTCCGGGTGGCGCGGTTGGTGCGGGCGGTGCCGCCGACCAGCAGTTCGCCGTCGATGATGCCCGAGAAATCGGCCGCTTCCAGCACGTCGGGGAAGGCGCCGGAGATTTCGTCGCCGCTGCGCGAATAGAGCCGCCTGGTCCCGCCGATATTGGCAAGCTGCACGCGAATGCCGTCCCACTTCCACTCGGCGGCAAAATCCCTGGGATCGAGCTCGTCGAGGTCGCCTTCGCCGACCGGGGTGGCGAGCATCACCGAATGGAAGACGGCGGGCGTCGAAAGGACCGGCTTTCCCGCCTCTCCCGCCAGCCATTGGAAGAGCGGCGAATAGGGCGGGGCGAGCCCGTGCCAGAGTGTCTCGATTTCGCTGACGTCCTTGCCGCCCATCTCGGCCAGCGCCTGCTTGGCAAGCTTGGCGGACACCCCGATGCGCAGGCCGCCGGTCACCAGTTTCAGGAAGGCGAAGCGCGCCGAGGTGTCGAGCCGGTCGAGCATGTCGCGAACGACGCTGCGCACATTGGCACGGCCGGTCGCCTGCAGCGTCTCGATTGCGTCGCTAAGCCGGATGTCGCTCGGTGCCACGCCCGCGGGCGGCTCCCAGACCAGCGAGACCGTTTCCGCGAGGTCACCGACATAATCGTAGGAATAGCGGAACAGCACTTCGTCCATGCGCTCGAGCAGCAGGTCGCGGATCATCGCCGGCTTGACGGTGGCAAGCGAGAGCGTGCCGGCGATCGCCGCAAGCGCATAACCGCGGTCCGGATCCGGTGCAGCGCGGAAATAATCCGCCAGCAGTCGGATCTTGGCGTTGCGCTGCGGGGTGAGCACGAGCCGGTCGAGCAGTTCGGCGAAGGCCTTCATCGCTCATTCCCCCTCGTCGTCGTAGCCGACGAGATGTAAGGGTCGCGCCGCGATGCCCTCAAGCTCGCACCAGCGCACCAGCGCCTCCTCGCGGCCATGGGTGACCCAGACCTCGGACGGGCCGACCTCACGGATCGTTTGGGTCAGTTCGGGCCAGTCGCAATGGTCGGAGATCACCAGCGGCAGTTCGACGCCGCGCTGCTTGGCCCGTTGCCGGATCATCATCCAGCCCGAGGCGAAGATCGCCAGCGGATCGACGAAGCGCCGGGCCCAGCGATCGGCGAAGGCGGCGGGCGGGCCGATGACAACGGTGCCGGCAAAATCCTGTTTCTCGTCGGCTGCAAGCGTCGCCGGCCGGATCTCACCGAGGTCGATGCCTTCGCCGCGATAGTAATCGCAGAGCTTCTGCAGAGCGCCGTGGATGTAGATCGGCCGGTCGTAGCCCTGCTCGCGGAGAAGGGCGATTACCCTTTGTGCCTTGCCGAGCGCATAGGCGCCGACCACATGCGTGCGCTCGGGAAACTGCTTCAGCGACGTCAGCAGTTTATGCATCTCGGCGCGGTCGTCGGGGTGGTGGAAGACCGGCAGGCCGAAGGTAGCCTCGGTGATGAAGACGTCACAAGGGACCGGTTCGAACGGTAAGCAGGTCGGGTCGCGCCGCCGCTTGTAGTCGCCCGACACGACGATGTGCGTACCCTTCGCTGCCACCGAGATCTGCGCCGAGCCGAGCACATGGCCTGCGGGGTGAAAACGCACCTCCACACCGTTGACAACGATTGTCTGACCCAGCGCAACGGCCTGGCTCGTGCCGCAGAAGCCGTCGCCGTAGCGGATGCGCATGATATCGAGTGTTTCGCGGGTGGCCAGCACCTGGCCGTGCCCGGCACGGGCGTGGTCGGAATGGCCATGGGTGATCAGTGCGCGGTCGACCGGCTGCACCGGATCGATGTAGAAATCCCCGATCTCGCAATAGAGACCTTTCGGGGCGGGATAGAGCAGGGCGTCCGGTTTCATGCCTTTAGAGATAGCTGGCGAAAACATATCCGCCAGCCATCGGTGCAAAGTTTTTCGAGCGGTCGGCGATGCCGATCCGTTCGAGGACGCATCAGTCGTGCAGTGCCAGCGTGTCGCCGATCAGCTTCAGGGTCTTCGCCGCATCGATGTCGATGCAGGCCTTCTGGCTCGGCAGGTTGTCCCACGGGCTTGGCGGGAACAGCCGGCTGTCGGGCTTCTGGATCGTCTGGCCGTCGGCAATGCCGCCGCAGACGACGCGGATGACGCCGCTGCGCACCTTGAACAGGTCCGGCGCCACGACATAGGCGCAGGCGCAGCTGTCATGCACCACCATGCCATCAGGCACATGCTGCTCGTAGAAGGTGATGTAGAACTGCGAGATGTCCGAGAGCAGCTTTGCCGGCGGTCCACCGCGCGTAGCGATGTCGGCGAGCATCGCGTTGGTCATCACGGTCTTGGTGGTGACGTCGAGACCGACGACGGTGACCGGCCAGGGGGCGGTCATCACCACGTCGGCTGCTTCGGGATCGCCATGGATGTTGGCTTCGGCGGCAGGCGTGATGTTGCCGTTGACGTCGAAGGCACCGCCCATGATCACGACTTCGCGCACCAGCGGCGCAAAGTCCGGATCTTCGCCCAGCGCCAGCGCCAGGTTGGTCATGCGACCGACGGCAATGAGCGTCACTTCGCCGGGATGGGCGCGAACGGTGTCGATGATGAAACGGTGCGCCGGGCGGGGATCGACGGGCAGGTCGATCGTCTCGGGCACGTCGATGTTGCCGAGGCCATCATCGCCATGGATGAAGGTCGGCCAGCCGACATGCGGCCGATCCGGATTGAATGTCTTGTCGAGACCCTTTGCGATCGGTGCCTTTATGCCCCATTCACGCTTCAGGAACAGCGCGTTGCGCGTCGTCGTTTCGACCGAGGCGTTGCCGAAGACCGTGGTGATGCCGATCAGGTCGATATCCGGGTGGCGGTGAAGGAAAAGGAGGGCCATCGCATCGTCGATGCCCGGATCCGTATCAAAGATAACCTTGTGCATGTGTTCTTCTTTTCTTTTTCTTGCGTTTGACGGGTCGCAATGGAGGCAAGATGCCCGCGAAAGTCAATCGGTCATCGATCCCCATCGGATATGCCCGACGGCAAAGCTGGTGAACTGTTGGGCATAACCTGTGTTCTTTTCGATCACCACTCCCCGGGGCCTGCTTAAACTTTCTGAAAGGTGAAGCGCCTATCCTTGCAAGGCGCCTTCGGGCTTTTGTTTCAGTTCCTGATATGACAGCGGAGCCATTCTCGTGAAGGCTATTCTCGGCAAGTTGCGCCCGTCAAAGAGGCTCCTCGTCATCCTTGCCGCGGCGTTCGGCGTGTCGGCGGCCTCAGGTGCTGCCGCCGTCTATGTCGGCCGCGACGCGTTGATGGAGCGGATCTCCAAGCCAGCCATCTCCGGCCTCGAATGCACTTTGGTCCGAACTCTGAAGCTCGGCCATCATGGTCAGCGCTGGGTCCGCATGCACATCAAGACGGATCGCGCCGACGGCGAGGCGCGCATGCGCACTGCTCTGCGCGTGGTCGGTGCCCTGTCCAAGGCAGAGAAGGCTGATCTCTACCAGGTCGTCGTTCTCGATGCGGCCGGGCCGGAAGAGCGCGCCCAGGTTCGAGGTGCTGCGATCGGGGCGCAAGTTCTCTTCGCACCGGGTCCGCAAAGCGTGCCTGGCATGGACGAGCCTTTCCGCGCGTCCTACAACGACGGCAAGGCAAACTCGGCCGGTTTCTTTCATGGCAGCACGGTCGATCTTTCCGTGGGCGAGATCCGCGGCATGATGGCTGGTATGGACGATCGTTCGCCCTGCATCGATCCGAACGCCGTCACCGTCGAGGGCGAGGCGGTGCCTGAGGCCGCAGCGCAAGAGCACAAGGTCGAGAGCGCCGAGGCGCCGGCCGGCCACTGACGCGGTTCGCGCCAAAAGGCGCCAGGTAATCCATCCTTGAAAAACGAAAAAAGCCCGCCGCAAACGCGCCGGGCTTTGTGTCTTGTGCCGTTATGGCCCCGATCAGTCGGCCTTGTTGCGACGCGCCGGGAACAGGATGATGTCGCGGATCGACGGCGCGTTGGTCAGAAGCATGATCAGGCGGTCGACGCCGATGCCGAGGCCGCCTGCCGGCGGCATGCCCTGGTCGATGGCGTCAAGGAACTCGTCGTCGAGCTGCTTGGCCTTTTCGCCGCGCGCATGCGCCTGCTCGAGCTGCTCGACCATGCGGGCGCGCTGCTCTTCCGGATCGTTGAGTTCAGAGAAGGCGTTGCCGAGTTCCCAGGTGTTGCAATAGGTCTCGAAACGCTCGACGAGGCGCGGCTCGCCCGGCACTTCCTTGGCGAAGGGCGAGATGTCCTTCGGGAAATGCGTGACGTGGGCCGGCTGGATCAGTGTCGGCTCGACCTTCTCTTCGAAGACGAAGGCGAGGCACTCGCCCCAGGTCCAGTCCTTCTCGACCTCGAAACCGGCAGCCTTGGCCGCAGCGCGGGCTTCTTCGTCGGTCTTCATCGCCAGGAAATCGATGCCGGTCGCTTCCTTGACGGCATCCGGCATCGGCACGCGGCGGAAAGGACCCTTGAAGGAGATTTCCTTGTCGCCGAACATGAACTCGGTCGAGCCGTGGATCGACAGAGCGAGCTTGGTAAACAGCCGCTCGACGAGGTCCATGATGTCCTCGTAGTCGGCATAGGCCCAGTAGCACTCCATCATGGTGAACTCGGGATTGTGCCTTGTCGACACACCTTCGTTGCGGAAGTTGCGGTTGATCTCGAACACCTTGTCGGTCAGGCCCGATACCAGCGTGCGCTTCAGGTACAGCTCCGGCGCGATGCGCAGGTACATGTCGAGTTTCAGCGTGTTGTGGTGGGTCTTGAACGGCTCTGCCGTCGCGCCGCCATAGACCGAATGCAGCATCGGCGTTTCGACTTCCATGAAGCCGTCGTCTTCCATGAAGCGGCGGATGCCCGAGACGATCTTGCTGCGCTGCTGGAAACGCAGCTTGGATTCCTCGTTGGTCATGATGTCGAGGTGGCGCTTGCGGTAGCGCAGCTCGATATCCGACAGGCCATGCCACTTCTCCGGCATCGGCAGCAGCGACTTCGTCAGCATGGTGATCGCTTGCGCGTTGATCGTCAGTTCGCCGCGCTTGGTGCGACGGACAACGCCGGTCACGCCGATGATGTCGCCGATGTCGATCATCGGCAAGAGCGCGCGTGCATCTTCCGGGGTGGTGTCCTTGTGGCTGAAGATCTGGATCTTGCCGGATGCGTCATGGATATCCATGAACATGCCGGAGTTGCGCGACGAGTAGACGCGGCCGGCAACGGTGACGACATCCTGCGTCTCGGTGTCCAACTCCAGGTTCTCGTACTTTGCCGCCAGTTCGGCATTGGTCATCGTCCGGTGGAAATGGGCCGGATAGACGTCGCCGATCTGCTCGCGCAGCAGCTTCAGCTTCTGCGCGCGCACTTCCGTCACGTCGGAGGAGAGGCCTGTTGCTTCGGTCTTGTCGTTCATCGTCCTGTCCTTACTTTCCGCTGCCGGCCATCGAGGCGGCGATCTGGCCTGCGACCTTCAACCGCTGGCGCACGACCGAGCGGCCGAGCAGTTCCATGCTGTCGAACAGCGGCAGCGAGCGCGACGAGCCGGAAACCGCCACGAACAGCGGTGCCAGCACGACCTTGAGCTTCTTGCCCATGCGGTCGGCGATCGCGCGCAATTCCGCCTCGATCGTTTCCTTGTTCCATTCGAGGATCTTTTCCAGATCCGGCTGGACCGTGTTGAAGATCTCGACCAGTTCTTCCGGGCTCGACTTGATCTTGGCGAAGGCCGCGGGCTCGAGCCCGAGGTCGGACTTCAACAGGAAGTCGGCAAGTGCCGGCAGTTCGCCGAGCTTGGAGATGCGCGACTGCGACAGCTTCAGGCCCTGCTTCAGGCGATCGTTCTCGGACGCCCAGGCAAGCACCCGGCCGAGGAATTCGTCGTCGCTCAGCTTTTCACGGATCCAGCGGCCGTTCAGCCAGTCGAGCTTCTGGATGTCGAAGATCGCGCCCGATTTCGACAGGTTGTCGGGGTCGAACTTTTCGGCAAGCTCGGCCATCGTCATCAGTTCCTCGCCTTCGGCGATCTGGATGAAGAACAGGCCGAGGAAGTTCATCAGCGCTTCCGGCAGGTAGCCGAGCGCGGAGTAGTAGGAGATCGACGTCGGGTTCTTGCGCTTCGACAGCTTCGATTTGTCGGCATTGCGCATCAGCGACAGGTGCATGAACACCGGCGGCGTCAGGCCGAGATATTGATAGATCAGGATGTGCTTCGGCACGGACGCCAGCCACTCTTCGCCGCGTGCGACGTGGGTGATCTTCATCAGATGGTCGTCGACGACGTTCGCCATGTGATAGGTCGGCATGCCGTCGGCCTTGAGCAGAACCTGCATGTCGACCGAATCCCACGGGATCTCGACGTCGCCATAGACGCCGTCGGTGAACTTGCAGGAACCCTCAGTCGGGATCTTCATGCGCACGACGTGCGGCTCGCCGGCGTCGACGCGGCGCGTCACTTCTTCGGCGGTCAGGCTCAGGCAGTGGCCGTCATATTTCGGCTGCTTGCCGGCGGCGCGCTGAGCCTCGCGCATCTGCTCCAGCCGTTCGGGCGTGCAGAAACAACGGAAGCCGTGGCCGTTGTTCTCGATCTGGCGAACGTAGTCGAGATAGATGTCCTTGCGATCGCTCTGGCGGTAGGGGCCATAGGGGCCGCCGACGTCGGGGCCTTCCGACCATTCGAGCCCGCACCATTTCAGCGCGTCCAGCACCTTCTGCTCGAATTCCGGCGTCGAGCGCGTGGCATCGGTATCCTCGATCCGCAGGATGAAGGTGCCGCCGTGCTTCTTTGCGAAGAGGTAGTTGAACAGAGCGATATAGGCGGTGCCGACATGCGGCTCGCCGGTGGGGGAGGGTGCGATGCGTACCCGGACTGCTGAATCTGCCATGGTCTTTGCCCGTTTGACGTGCTTCTCGCCCCTTGCCGGAAGACAAGTCCGGCCGCCGGGCGCGCATTTTATGGGAAGGAAAGGCCCGTAGGGGTGCCGCACCAGCGGTATCGGCGGGCTATTCCAGTCGGCTGGCGTGAGACCATAGAACGTCGAGCATGTCAACGGAAAGTGGATCACGCCGGTTTTTGTTGACACCGCCGATGGGTGGTTATATTGAACCGTGAGGTTATTTAACTGAAAGGTTTTTTAGAAAATGCCGGAAGATCGCCTGTCGACCACGCTCTCAGCCCTTGCCGACCCTACCCGCAGGGCCATCCTCGCCCGGCTCTCTCTCGGCGAGGCTTCGGTCGGCGAACTGGCGGAGCCGTTCGAGATGAGTCTGCCGGCAGTTTCCAAGCATTTGAAAGTGCTCGAGCGCGCCGGGCTGATCAGCCGCGGCCGCGAGGCGCAATGGCGGCCCTGCCGGCTCGAGGCAGCACCCTTGCGGGACGTCAACAGCTGGCTCGACAGCTACCGCCGCTTCTGGGAAGAGAAGTTCGATCGTCTCGACGCCTATCTGCAGGAACTGCAACAGGCAGATCCGGACGCAGGGAAGAACTGATCTCCGTGATCTTGCTGGCGCAGTTCGGCTGCGCTACACATCCCGTGTCGAAAAAGGCAGGACCGGATATGGTAAGCCCGGTCCCTTCGTGAGGCTGTCCAAGTCTTTGCGAAGCTCTGCTCGAACCTCATCGTTCGAACCCGCGGCGTGGTTCCGATGCATCCGCATCGGTCCGCGGCGGGGTGTATCCGGATCAGACGCAGTCCGCCGCGTTTCTCAAACACGGAGACTGCACATGCGACTGAACCATCTCGATCTTCATAGCCCCATCGTTGCCGAAACGGCGACGTTCTTCATCGAACATCTTGGCTTCACGCTTGTCGAAGCGCGCGGCAAGGATGCCTTTTATCGCCTCGCCGATGATGCCGGCATGGTGCTCGTGATCAGCCCGCCGATTGCCAGGCTCGGCGGCGGCGACCAGGTCAGCCTCGGCGCCCAGACCTACCATATCGGCTTCCTGCTGCCCGAGAGGTCGCAGGTCGAAAACGCCTATCGGCGCATCCTGCCGAGCGGCATCCGCACGAGCGAACCGGAAGAACGGCACGGCGCCTACGTCTTCTACATGGTCATACCCGGCAACATCCTGGTCGAGATCGGGCACCGTCCAGATGCCTGACATATGGCGCCAGCCGGAACGATTTACCGGATGAGGCGTTATCGGATCGAGAGGTGCTGGCTGTGCCAATCGGACATGACGGAGGTGGAGAACACGGGAATTTTTCCGATTTCTTCCCATGGCCAACGAAACGGCAGTCGAGCTCCCTGACCCGTCCGGCTTGCGTCCTCACAAACTCCCGCAGCAAGGTGGCCTGCATCCCCTGTGATGCAGGCCTTTTTTTGGCGCAACGAGAAAGGCGGGACATTGCGCCCCGCCTTTTCCATTTTCGTTCGTGGCAGCGCCTCAGTGCAGCTTGCCGGCTTCCTTTTTTCGCAGGCGCGCATTGCGGGCCACCATGTTGAGAACCTCGACCAGCGCCGAGAAGGCCATGGCGGCATAGATGTAGCCCTTCGGCACGTGCAGGCCCATGCCTTCGGCGATCAGCGTCGTGCCGATCATCAAGAGGAAGGCGAGCGCCAGCATGACGATCGTCGGGTTCTTCTCGATGAAGTTGGCAAGCGGCGTTGCGGCAACGAGCATCACGGTGACGGCAGCGAGAACGGCGATGACCATGATCGGCAGATGCGGCGTCATGCCGACTGCGGTGATGATGCTGTCGACCGAGAAGACCAGGTCGAGCAGCAGGATCTGGCCGATCGCGGCGCCGAAGCTGTTGATGGCCGAAGAGGCGATGAAGTCTTCGTCGTGGTCGCTGGGGTCGACGCTGTGGTGGATTTCCTTGGTCGCCTTCCAGACGAGGAAGAGACCGCCGGCGATCAGGATCATGTCCTTCCAGGAGAAGCCGTGTCCGAAGACCTCGAAGACCGGCGTGGTCAGCTTGACGATCCAGGCGACGGTGCCGAGCAAGGCAAGACGCATGACGAGCGCCAGGGTAATGCCGAGCCGGCGGGCCTTTTCGCGGTGTTCGACGGGCAACTTGTTGGTCAGGATCGAAATGAAGATCAGGTTGTCGATGCCGAGAACCACCTCCATGACAACCAGTGTTATGAGGGCGACCCAGGCCGCTGGGTTCTGGGCAAGCGACATTATCTCCTGCATCGGCGATCTTTCCTTTCTCGGTGGCGCGTCGTCGCGCAAGAATCGCGGCAGTATTTAAGCAACATCGCGAAAGTGACAAGCGCCACCAGCCATTTGCGGCGGCGCTTTACCGTTTACGATTTGATCGGGACCCAGATTTCGACCACACCCATGCCCGAACGCGGATCGAAACGCTCGTCGTAGCGCTCGATCAGGTCGGGCGTTTCACCATGCTGAAGGCCGGCCTCCGGCAGCCATGTGCCGAAGATATGGTGCGCGGTCGTCGCGATCGCCGAGATATGGCCGCGGTGCAGGAACACGGCATAGCGCTGCTTCGGCAGCTTGATGGTCGAAAAGCCGGCTGGCAGCGCGCCGGCGTCGTCGACTTCCACGGCCGCCATATAGCGAAAGGTGCCCGCTTCGCCGTCGCTTTGGCTGCAGACGCCGTAGGCGACATTGCTCTTCTGTCCGGGGACGTTGCCGAAGTGGGTGTTGAAACGCTGCCACAGCGAGGGAATACCTTCGGTGTGGCCATAGGCGTAGGTTTCCGCGAGCCCAGCCAGCAGAAGCGGCGGGCTGTCTTCGAAGCGGGGCGGGTCCAGTTTGAGGAGGCGGGTGTCGTCCATTCTGATAGGCTCCGTCAGTTCGATATTGCTGAGGTGCCCTTGCTTGCGCACGGTTTCCGGCGTCACGCCGAACTGCTCGCGAAAGGCACGGGTGAAGGCCTCATGCGAGCCGTAGCCCGCGTCGAGGGCCACCGCGAGAATGCTGGAGGAGCCACTGGCAAGGTTTTGCGCGGCGCCGCTCAGGCGCCGCCCGCGGATATAGGCGCTGATGGAGCGGCCCGTCACCAGTCCGAAGACGCGCGACAGGTGAAAGCGCGAGAGGCCGGCGGCCTCGGCGATCTCCTCCAGCGATATATCGTTCGCGAAATGGCTCTCGATGAACCAGATCGCCCTTCCGATAGCACTCATGTTCACTCCCTTGGCAGACAGCCCATGCTCATAGGGTCTTGCCGCAAGGCGTGCTTGATCGCAATTGCTGGATTGAAGGATTGCCGGACGAACGGGCGGCTCGGCCTGGCTCAGCCGGTCTTCTTCTTGGGTCCGTAGGCGGCCATGAAGACCCGGACGGCAGCGGCAACCGTGCCCTCGATCTGCTCTCGCGGCGGCGCCGAACACATGCCGCCGAACAGGCGGTGCTTGAACAGCCCGGCCTGGGCCATCTCGATGAACTGTCGTGCGGCCATTTCGGTGTTGTCGATGTCGAGCGTGCCGGCCGGGACCTGCCGGTCGAGGTAGGTCTTGAGGACGGTATAGCCGTTTTCGGGCGCCTCGCTGAAGAAGCGTTCGGCCAGATGCGGCATGCGGTCGATCACGCCGATCACCATGCGCATGGAGCGGATCGTATCCTCGGAGGTGATGCTGCTCGTCAAGGTGACGCCGAAATCGTAAAGCGACTCCTCGACGTCCTCGTGATCGTTAAGCGCGTGCTTGGCGGTCTCAACCACCCGGGTCTTGCCCCTGACGATCAGTGCCTTGAACAGATCTTCCTTGTTTTCGAAATAGACGTAGAGCGTGCCCTTCGAGACGCCGGCCTCGCGGGTGATGTCGTTCATGCTCGCGGCGTCGAAGCCCTGGCTCATGAAGACCCGCCGCGCGCCCTCGAGAATCTGTTCGCGCTTGGCAGGGTCTTCACCCGCCGCATGGCGTCCGCTGCCGGGACAAAGCTGCTCGTCCGCGCCGCTATCAGGCTGGATGGTCTCGTTCTGTCCGGTCTTTGCTGGTTCCATGATCGCCGTCTGTGCCGTCCCGTTCGCATTAATTTTCGCCCATCGAACCGTGTGGTTCGATTTCCTCTTGATATGCGACGTCAAAGCGACTAAGTCAAGCTTCCGATCGAACCGAACGGTTCAGTTCAGTCGTCACTCATTAACCAGGCCGGTACCCATGTCCGCATCCAAAACGTCCAGCGTCGCTCGCGTTCGCCCTGTCGGCGAGGATTTTGAAGTTCCGCAGACCCATGAGGCCGCGCCCGAGGCCAAGGGGGCGACAGCCGAGGCGCCTGCAGCGACGCAAGCGCCCGCTGTCGAAGCCGCTTCGAAAAAGAAGAAGCGCAGTCCCTTGCTGCCCGTTCTCGGCCTCGCTGCTCTCGCTGCCGCTGGCTGGTACGGCTATGACTGGTGGACCAATGGCCGCTTCATGGTTTCGACCGATGACGCCTATATCGAAGGCGACATCGCCACTATCTCCCCGAAGGTTTCGGGCTATGTCGCCAAGGTCGACGTCGTCGCCAACCAGCAGGTGAAGGCCGGCGATCCCTTGGTCACGCTCGACGATGGCGACTACCGCATTGCCGCCGAGCAGGCCGAGGCGCAGATCGCCACGCAGCAGCTGGCGCTCAGCCGCTTCGACGCGCAGATCGCCGGTGCGAAGGCGAGCCTCGCTCAGGCCGAGGCCCAGAAGAAAGCTCTCGAAGCAACGGTGCGCGGCGCCGAACTCGCGCAGAAGCGCGCGAGCGACCTCCAGTCCAAGGACGTCGGCACCGTTGCGTCGCGCGACAATGCCGACGTGGCGCTGGATCAGGCCCGCGCGAACCTCGCCGGCGCCGATGCCAACATCGCGGCGGCGAACGCCAACATCACTGTTCTGGCGGCACAGCGCACCGAGGCGGAAAGCACGATCCGCTCGCTGGAACTTGCCCGCGACAAGGCGAACCGCGACCTCGGTTTCACCGTGCTGAAGGCGCCCTATGACGGCGTTATCGGCAACGTCGCCGTCCAGGTCGGAGACCTCGTCTCCGCCGGCCAGCGACTGGCCGCCCTCGTCCCGGTCGACCAGCTCTATATCGACGCCAACTTCAAGGAGACGCAGATCGCGCATCTGGTTCCGGGCTCGAAGGTCAAGGTCCACATCGACGCCTATGACGAGAACGCGATCGAAGGCACGGTCGCCTCGATCTCGCCGGCGTCCGGTTCGGTGTTCTCGCTGCTGCCGGCCGAAAACGCCACCGGCAACTTCACCAAGGTGATCCAGCGCGTGCCGGTGCGCATCACGCTGCCGGCCGATGTGCTGGCGGAAGGCCATCTGCGGGCGGGCTTGAGCGTTGTCGTCGATGTCGACACGCGCACGGCGCCCGAAGAGACCAAGGTCGCCGCCACGAAGTAATCGGGCCTGACGCGCCGGCGTGTTCGATCGAACGCGCCGATGCGCCTTTACACGCAGGGAGTGGCTCAGATGGCCGCAACGGCAACAGCAGGCTCGGTGGCGGCAGCCGCACCGAAGGTCGAGGAACACATGGATCCGAAAAGGCTGATCGCCTTCTTCGCCATGGTCGTCGGCATGTTCATGGCGATCCTCGACATCCAGATCGTTTCGGCGTCGCTTGCTGAAATCCAGGCGGGCTTGTCAGCGGGCTCCGACGAAATCGGCTGGGTGCAGACCTCCTACCTCATTGCCGAAGTCATCATGATCCCGCTGTCGGGCACGCTGGCGCGCATCGTCTCGACGCGCGTGCTGTTTTCGGTTTCGGCGGCGGGTTTCACCGCGGCAAGCGCGCTTGCCGCGACCGCCACCAATATCGACCAGATGATCGTCTACCGGGCGATCCAGGGTTTTATCGGCGGCGGCATGATCCCGTCGGTCTTTGCGGCCGCCTTCACCATCTTCCCGCCGTCGAAGCGCAACATCGTTTCGCCGATCATCGGCCTGATCGCCACGCTCGCGCCGACCATCGGCCCGACCGTCGGCGGCTACCTCAGCCACGCCTTCTCCTGGCACTGGCTGTTCCTCGTCAACGTCATCCCCGGCATCATCGTCGCGACGCTGACCTGGACCTTCATCGATTTCGACAAGCCGGAACTTGGCCTCTTCAAGAAGTTCGACTGGTGGGGGCTCGCCTCGATGGCGATCTTTCTCGGCTCGCTCGAATACGTTCTGGAAGAAGGCAACGCCAACGACTGGTTCAACGACGAGCACATCGTCATGGGCGCCGTCGCCACGGTGATCGCCGCGGTGATCTTCTTCTACCGGGCCTTCAAGGTGGAATTCCCCGTCGTCGACCTCAGGGCGTTTGCCAACCGCAACTTCGCCTTCGGCTCGATGTTCTCCTTCGTCATGGGCATCGGGCTTTACGGGCTGACCTATCTTTACCCGCTCTATCTCGGGCGTATCCGCGGCTACGACTCGCTGATGATCGGCGAGACGATGTTCGTCTCTGGCCTGGCGATGTTCCTGACGGCGCCGGTCGCCGGCATCCTGTCGGGCAAGCTCGATCCGCGGGTGCTGATGACCATCGGCTTTGCCAGCTTTGCCAGCGGCACCTGGATCATGGGGCACCTGACGGCCGACTGGGATTTCTACGAGCTGTTCATTCCGCAGATCCTGCGCGGTGTCGGGCTGATGCTCTGCATGGTGCCGATCAACAACATCGCGCTCGGTACCATGCCGCCGGCGCGCATGCGCGGCGCATCCGGCCTCTTCAACCTGACGCGCAACCTTGGCGGCGCGGTCGGCCTTGCGGTGATCAACACCATCCTGACCCAGCGCCAGGACCTGCACTATGCCCGGCTCTCCGAGCACATCCAGTGGGGCAATCCGGAGGCGATGGAGCGGTTCAACAACATGGCGGCCAACTTCAACGCCCATGGTCTCGATGGCGCGACGATCGCCATCAAGCAGCTTGCGGCGATGGCGCAGAAGCAGGCCGTCATCCTGTCCTTCAGCGACGTCTTCGTCATCCTGACGGTGCTCTTCCTGTCGCTGATCCTGGGTGTGATGATGATCAAGAAGCCGCAAGGCGTCGGACCAAGCGGCAGCGGTCACTAGGCCCATCTGCGCGGTTTACGCCCTCTTCATGTTGCGGCACAATCCGGCCGGAAAGCAACTTCCGGCCGAACCCTGATCGTCGATCCGGCGCCCGACCGGGTGCTTGCCGAAGCCGTTAAAAGCCACGGCGAGATCGTTTTCACGCAAGCCTTCAGCAAGCGTTTCTAGCCCGTGAAAACGGTGGTCGCTCTTCCCTCGCGCATTTTTGATTTACGTACATCAAAAATTCCTCTAAGGCAGTTTGCGGGAGGAAATGATGCGCCCTACAGTTCACGATATCGCTGCAGAAGCCGAGGTCAGTCTTGCGACCGTCGATCGGGTTTTGAACAATCGCCCGGGTGTGCGGAAGGTTACGCGCGACAAGGTCGAGCGCGCGATTGCGACGCTCGGTTACATCAGGGACGTGGCGGCGGCCAATCTTGCCAAGAGCCGCAGCTATCCGCTGATCTTCATCCTGCCCGAAGGCGAAAACGCCTTCATGCGCGGGCTTGAGGCCGAGGTCCAGTCAGCCAGGGCCCGCTCGGCCGTCGAGCGGACCGACATCACCATCCTTTCCGTTCCCGCCTTCGATGGGTCGGCGCTGGCCGATGCGCTCGACGACGCGCGCCGGCGAGGGCCGGCCGGCGTTGCCGTCGTTGCCGTCGAGGCGCCGCAGGTGGTGGCGGCCGTCGGGCGGCTGCGCGCGGACGGCATTGCCGTCGTCACGCTCGTCTCGGACCTGACCGGCTCCGAGCGCGACCATTTTGCCGGTGTCGACAATATCGCGGCCGGACGCACCGCCGGCAGCCTAATGCGGCGTTTCCTTGGCGGCCGCGACGGGCCGGTCGCAATCGTCGCCGGTTCGATGCTGGTGCGAGACCACAGGGATCGGCTTGAAGGCTTCAGCGCCGCCGTGAACGAGGGTGTCGCGAAGCGACATCTGCTGTCCGTGGTTGAAGGTCACGACGACCCGTCTGAGGTCGAGAAACTGGTGCAGGACCTGCTGGCGTCGCATGCGGACCTCGCCGGCATCTACAGCCTCGGCGCCGGCAACCGTGGCATGATCGCGGCGCTTGAAAGGGCCGGGCGTCAGTCCGAGATCTGCGCGATCGCCCACGAGCTGACACCGTACAGCCGTGCCGCACTCGTCTCTGGCACCATCGATGCGCTGCTCAATCAGGATGCGGGGCACGAGGTGCGCAGCGCCATTCGCGTGCTGAAGGCCCGGGCCGACGGGCTCTCGATGATCGAGGCACAGGAGCGCATCCGCATCGATATTTTTCTGAAAGACAACCTGCCGGTCGAACCGGCGTAATACTTTGAATTTACGCAATTCCTGACGGAAAATCGTTCCGCACTTTTCCTGGAGTTGCTCAATGGAGGCATGCATGTATCTCGGACTGGATCTCGGCACGTCGGGCGTCAAGGCGATGCTGATGGACGACAATCAGCGCATCGTCGGTTCGGCCTCCGGTGCGCTCGACGTTTCCCGTCCGCACCCCGGCTGGTCGGAGCAGGATCCGGCCGATTGGGTGCGCGCCACGGAGCAGGCGATCGCCGGGCTGAAGGCGACGCACCCGGCAGCGCTTGCGGCCGTGCGCGGCATCGGCCTCTCCGGCCAGATGCATGGCGCGACGCTGCTCGATGCCGACGACAAGGTGCTGCGGCCGTGCATCCTCTGGAACGACACCCGCAGTTTTCGCGAGGCGGCGGCACTCGACGCCGATCCGCAATTCCGCGCGATCACCGGCAATATTGTCTTCCCCGGCTTCACCGCGCCGAAACTTGCCTGGGTGCGTGAAAACGAGCCGGATCTTTTTGCCAAGGTGCGCTGGGTGCTGCTGCCCAAGGACTATCTGCGCCTGTGGCTGACCGGCGAGCATATCTCGGAGATGTCGGATTCAGCCGGCACCGCCTGGCTCGATACCGGCAAGCGGCGTTGGTCGGAAAGCCTGCTTGCCGCCACCGACATGCAGGAACGGCAGATGCCTGATCTGGTCGAGGGAACCGACCGGGCCGGGACGCTCCGCTCGGAGCTGGCGTCGCGCTGGGGCCTGGGCAATGGCGTCGTGGTTGCCGGTGGCGCCGGTGACAATGCGGCTTCCGCCTGCGGCATGGGTACCGTCGGCGAAGGCCATGCCTTCGTCTCGCTCGGCACATCGGGCGTGCTGTTTGCCGCCAATGCCAGCTATCTGCCCAATCCGGAGAGCGCCGTTCACGCGTTCTGCCACGCCTTGCCGAGCACCTGGCATCAGATGGGCGTCATCCTGTCGGCGACCGATGCACTCAACTGGTATTCCGGCATTGCCGGCCGCAGCGTCGCCGACCTCAGCGCCGAGCTCGGCGATACGCTGAAAGCGCCAGCCGGCGTGACCTTCCTTCCCTATCTCTCCGGCGAGCGCACCCCCCACAACGATGCTGGGATCCGCGGCGCCTTTGCCGGCCTCGGCCACGAGAGCAGCCGCGTGGTGCTGACGCAGTCGGTGATGGAAGGGGTTTCCTTCGCCATCCGCGACAGCCTCGAGGCATTGCGCGCGGCCGGCACGACGCTGTCGCGTGTGACGGCGATCGGCGGCGGCTCGCGTTCGCGCTACTGGTTGAAGTCGATTGCGACCGCGTTCGATCTGCCGGTCGATCTGCCTGATGACGGCGATTTCGGCGCCGCCTTCGGTGCAGCGCGTCTTGGACTGATTGCGGCGACCGGCGCCGATCCCGTTGCGACCTGCTACGCGCCGCAGACGGCGGAAACGATCGCGCCTGAGACGGCGCTGGTGTCTGCCTATGAGGACGCCTACCAGCGCTACCGCCGTCTTTATCCGGCGATCAAGGGGGTGGCGACGTGACCACATCGCGCCCTTCCATGGCCGGTTCCGATCGACTGCGCCTATTGCGCCGGCACCTTGTCGAGAAAACCGGTGACCTGCTTCAGCCGACCGTTTTCGATCAGGCCGACATCGGTGCCTTCGATGACGGATTCGACGCCTTCGGGACCGAGTGCCCAGGAGAAGCGGATCGTGTCGGCAAAGCCATCCGGCGTGCCCTTGAGTGCGAAGCGGAAGCCGCGGAACTGGCCCTGGACTCCGGCGATCAGGCCGCCGATGCCCTCATGCCCATCGCCCTGCATGACCGGATCGCGGTAGGCGACATCGGCAGTGAAGGCCTTTTCGATCAGCGCCTTGCGGCTGTGAGCCTCGGCGTTCTAGGCGGCGATATAGGCTTCGGCGATCCGGTTGAGGTCGTTCATCTGACTGTTCCTTTGGTTTGGCGTTTCGATGCCTCAGCTATCGCCGCCCGAGGGAATGAAACCAATTACCTTCCACGTAATGACCGGACGTTTTGCAATGGCGGCGCCGGCACACCACCCTTGAGAGGAGCCAGACCGTGAGCACGGGATTTTTCGGCGATATCGCCAAAATTAGATACGAGGGACCGGAGAGCAGCAATCCGCTCGCCTTCCGCCACTACAACAAGGACGAGGTCGTCTTCGGCAAGCGCATGGAAGATCACCTGCGCTTTGCGGTCGCCTATTGGCACACCTTCGTCTGGCCGGGCGGAGACCCCTTTGGCGGCCAGACATTCGAGCGTCCGTGGTTCAAGGGCACGATGGATGCGGCCAAGCTGAAGGCGGACGTCGCGTTCGAATTCTTCCAGCTGCTCGGCGTTCCCTACTATTGCTTCCACGATGCGGACGTGCGCCCCGAGGGCCGGAACTTCGTCGAGAACACCAAAAACCTCAACGAGATCGTCGACTATTTCGCGAAGAAGCAGGCGGACACCGGCGTCAAACTGCTCTGGGGCACCGCCAATCTCTTCTCCAACCGGCGCTACATGTCGGGTGCCGCCACCAATCCGGACCCGGATGTCTTTGCCTTTGCGGCTGCAACGGTGAAGACCTGCCTCGATGCTACAAAGCGCCTCGGTGGTGAGAACTATGTGCTGTGGGGCGGGCGCGAAGGTTACGAGACGCTGCTCAACACCGACCTGTCGCGTGAACTCGATCAGCTCGGTCGCTTCGTCAATCTGGTGGTCGAATACAAGCACAAGATCGGTTTCACGGGCGCGATCCTGATCGAGCCGAAGCCGCAGGAGCCGACCAAACACCAGTACGACTACGACGTCGCCACCGTTTACGGCTTCCTCAAGAGGTACGGCCTGGAAAAGGAAGTGCAGGTCAATATCGAGCAGGGCCACGCGATCCTTGCCGGCCATTCCTTCGAGCATGAACTGGCGCTGGCCAATGCGCTCGGCATCTTCGGTTCGATCGACATGAACCGCAACGACTACCAGTCGGGCTGGGATACCGACCAGTTCCCCAACAACGTCCCGGAAATGGCGCTCGCCTACTACCAGGTTCTGGCAGGTGGCGGCTTCAAGAGCGGCGGCACCAACTTCGATGCCAAGCTGCGGCGCCAGTCGCTCGACCCCGAAGACCTGCTGATCGGTCATATCGGCGGCATGGATTGCTGCGCCCGCGGCCTGAAGGCTGCCGCCCAGATGATCGAAGACAAGGCACTATCCGCACCGCTCGACCAGCGTTATGCCGGTTGGCAGGTGCCGGAAGCCAAGAAGATGCTCGAGGGCGGCTTCTCGCTGGAAGAGATCGAAGCCTGGGTGCTGAAGTCCGACCTGAACCCGCAGCCGAAGTCCGGCAAGCAGGAACTGCTGGAGAATGTCGTCAACCGCTACGTCTAAGCGCGCGAAAGACGGTCACCCAGATCGAGGAGCCGGCCGCCGTCGCGGCCGGTTCTTTCGTTGGTGCTGTCGATCGGACCGGTAAAGCGCTGCCTCCGACAGCCTCCTGTTCGTCATTCCGACGCTGGTGCGCGCGGCGCGGATCCCTCTCGAAAATCTCGTCCACGACCGGTTGCTCCATGCAAAAAATCTGCTAGTTTCGGCGCCTGCAACGTTTCAGGTGCTTCAACTTCAGCGAAAATGAAGCCTTTTTACGCTTCTCCTGTCGTTGGCCTAACAGGCCGGCTCTGCCGGCAGCCATATCATCAGGAGGATGTTTGGGATGAAAACGATCAAGGGCCCCGGTCTGTTTCTTGCGCAGTTTGCCGGGGATGCGGCACCGTTCAACTCGTTTGCGGCGATCACCAGATGGGCGGCCGATTGCGGCTACAAGGGCGTGCAGGTGCCGACCTGGGATGCGCGGCTGATCGATCTGAAGAAAGCGGCGACATCGAAGGCCTATTGTGACGAGCTTGCCGGTATCGCCCGCGACAACGGCGTCGAGATCACCGAGCTGTCGACCCATCTGCAGGGCCAGCTGGTCGCCACTCATCCGGCCTATGACGAGGTTTTTGACGGCTTTGCCGTGCCGGAAGTGCGCGGCAACCGACAAGCGCGGCAAGAATGGGCGGTCGAGCAGGTGAAGCTGGCGCTGACGGCGTCGAAGAACCTCGGGCTCGATGCGATGGCGAGCTTCTCCGGCGCGCTTGCCTGGCCGTTCGTCTATCCCTGGCCGCAGCGCCCGGCCGGCCTGGTCGAGACCGCGTTCGACGAACTGGCGCGGCGCTGGCGGCCGATCCTCGACCATGCCGAGGACTGCGGCGTCGACGTCTGCTACGAGATCCATCCGGGTGAGGACCTGCATGACGGCATCACCTTCGAGATGTTTTTGGAGCGCACCGGCAACCATGCCCGCGCCAACATGCTCTATGACCCGTCGCACTATGTGCTGCAGTGCCTCGACTATCTCGACAACATCGACATCTACAGGGATCGCATCCGGATGTTCCACGTCAAGGATGCCGAGTTCAACCCGACCGGACGCCAGGGCGTCTATGGCGGCTACCAGGGCTGGGTCAACCGGGCAGGGCGCTTCCGCTCGCTGGGCGATGGCCAGGTCGATTTCGGCGCGGTCTTTTCCAAGATGGCGGCCAATGATTTTGCCGGCTGGGCGGTGGTGGAATGGGAGTGCTGCCTGAAGCATCCCGAAGACGGCGCGCGCGAAGGGGCGGAGTTCGTCAAGCACCACATCATCCGCGTCACTGAGAAGGCGTTCGACGATTTTGCCGACAGCGGTACCGACGAGGCCGCCAACCGGCGCCTGCTGGGGATTTGAGGTTTTTATCCGTTGCGCCCCTCATCCGGCTACCGCCACCTTCTCCCCGCCTGCGGGGAGAAGGCCGATTGCGGCAGCCTCTGCTCACATGGCGGAACCGTGAGCCATGTGCCCTCTCCCCGCAGGCGGGGAGAGGGGCGACCCCACGACATGACGATCGCGATAGAACGATACAACAGGACCAGAACAGGGAGAACCAAATGGCAATCGAGGGAACGAGCGAGAAGCGCGAGCGGCGCATCCGGCTGGGCATGGTCGGCGGCGGCTCGGGCGCCTTCATCGGCGCGGTGCACCGCATCGCCGCGAGGCTCGACGATCACTATGAGCTGGTGGCCGGCGCCCTGTCGTCGACGCCCGACAGAGCCGAAAGCTCCGGCCGCGAACTCGGGCTCGATCCATCGCGGGTCTATTCCGACTTCAAGCAGATGGCGATCCGCGAGGCCAAGCTGAAGGACGGCATCGAGGCGGTGGCGATCGTCACCCCCAACCATGTGCACTATGCCGCGGCCAAGGAGTTTTTGAAGCGCGGCATCCATGTGATCTGCGACAAGCCGCTGACCTCGACGCTGGCGGATGCGAAGAAGCTGAAGAAGGCGGCCGACGACAGCAATGCGCTGTTCGTGCTCACCCACAACTACACCGGCTACCCGATGGTGCGCCAGGCGCGCGAGATGATCGCCAATGGCGATATCGGCGCGGTGCGGCTGGTGCAGATGGAATATCCGCAGGACTGGCTGACGGAGAACATCGAACAATCAGGCCAGAAGCAGGCGGCCTGGCGCACCGATCCGGCCCGCTCGGGTGCCGGCGGCTCGACCGGCGACATCGGCACCCACGCCTATAATCTCGGCGCCTTCGTTTCGGGTCTCGAACTGGAGGAGCTTGCGGCCGATCTCGACAGCTTCGTGCCCGGCCGCCAACTCGACGACAATGCCCATGTGATGATGCGCTTCAAGACGAAGGACGGCGAACGCGCCAAGGGCTTGCTCTGGTGCAGCCAAGTGGCGCCCGGCCACGAGAACGGCCTTATGGTGCGGGTCTATGGCACCACGGGCGGACTCGAATGGACGCAGAAGGACCCGAACTATCTCTGGCACACGCCATTCGGCGAGCCCAAGCGGTTGCTCACCCGCGCCGGTGCCGGGGCAGGGCCTGCTGCCAACCGCGTCAGCCGCGTCCCGTCGGGTCATCCGGAGGGTTATCTCGAGGGCTTTGCCAATATCTACACCGAAGCGGCCCGCGCCATCTTCGCCAAGCGCAAAGGCGAGAAGATCGATCCTGCCGTCACCTACCCGACCATCGACGACGGCATGAAGGGCATGGTCTTCGTCGACGCCTGCGTCCAGTCATCCAAACGAAATGGAGCCTGGGTAAAGGTGTAGCGAACCGCCTGAGCCGGGCGGAAGGGCGGGGCATTCCCGCCCTTTTTGGCGAGTTGACATTTGCCGGCATGGCTTTAGGCCGGCCGCGATCCACTGAAAACAACGAGGCCCCGCTTTCGGCGGGGTCGGAACGAGACGAGACAGAGAGATGACCGATCCCAAGATCCTGGCCCAGCGCTTCCCGGCCGACTTCGTATTCGGGGTGGCGACCGCCTCCTTCCAGATCGAGGGCGCCACCAAGGCCGACGGCCGCAAGCCGTCGATCTGGGACGCCTTCTCCAACATGCCGGGCCGCGTCTTCGGGCGACACAATGGCGATGTCGCCTGTGACCACTACAACCGGCTCGATGAGGATCTGGACCTGATCAAGAGCCTCGGCGTTGAGGCCTACCGCTTCTCGATCGCCTGGCCGCGCATCATTCCCGAAGGTACCGGCCCGATCAACGAGAAGGGGCTCGACTTCTACGACCGCCTCGTCGACGGCCTGAAGGCGCGCAACATCGAGGCTTTCGCCACCCTCTATCATTGGGACCTGCCGCTGGCCCTGATGGGCGATGGCGGCTGGACGGCGCGCACCACGGCTTACGCCTTCCAGCGTTATGCCAAGACGGTGATCGCCCGCCTCGGCGACCGGCTCGACGCGGTCGCGACCTTCAACGAGCCCTGGTGCTCAGTCTGGCTCAGCCATCTCTACGGCATTCATGCGCCGGGCGAGCGCAACATGGATGCGGCCCTGCATGCGCTGCACTTCACCAATCTGGCCCATGGTCTGGGCGTTGACGCGATCCGCTCGGAGCGGCCGAACCTGCCGGCCGGCATCGTCATCAATGCGCATTCGGTCTATCCCGGCAGCGACGCTGATGCCGACAAGGCTGCCGCCGAGCGCGCCTTCGATTTCCACAACGGCGTTTTCTTCGGTCCGATCTTCAGGGGTGAGTATCCCGACAGCTTCATGAGCGCGCTTGGACATCGCATGCCTGATATCGAAGACGGCGACATGGAAACGATCTCGCGCCCGCTCGATTGGTGGGGCCTCAACTACTACACGCCGATGCGCGTCAGCGACGATCCAACGGCCGGTGCCGAATATCCGGCGACGATCAATGCCAAGCCGGTCAGCGATCTGAAGACGGATATCGGCTGGGAGGTCTATGCGCCGGCGCTCGGTCAGCTGGTGGAAACGCTGAACGCCCGCTACGACCTGCCCGATTGCTACATCACCGAGAACGGCGCCTGCTACAATATGGGCGTCGAAAACGGTGCGGTCGACGACCAGCCCAGGCTCGACTACCTCGCCGAGCACCTGTCGGTAACGGCGAATCTGATCGCCAAGGGTTATCCGATGCGCGGCTATTTCGCCTGGAGCCTGATGGACAATTTCGAGTGGGCCGAAGGCTACAAGATGCGCTTTGGCATCGTGCATGTGGATTACGAAACGCAAGTGCGCACGATCAAGAAGAGCGGCCACTGGTACAAGGCATTGGCCGAGGAATTTCCCGGAGGCAATCACATCTGACGGCTGAAGCCTTGCGCGTCAAATATGGCGCGCAAAGGACGCTGTAACGCTTTAGACCTGCTGCATAATTTCTCCTTAAATCGAATCCGATTTAAGGAATCATGCAGTAGTCAATCGAAGCGTCCCGCGGCCGCTTTGCGCACCGGCAGCACCTCGAGGCTGCCGCGATCGAGCTGGGCGAGGACCTCCTTGAAGCCGAAGCGCGGCTTCCATCCGAGTGCGCCGATGGCGGCACTCGGATCGTAGATGCGGTCGATCGAGGCGGGCAGCGACCAGCCGCGTTCGGCAAAGGCCTGGGAAAACCTGGTCGCCCGCTCCCGCAGGATCGAGGCGGCATCGCTTGCCAGATGCCGGCAATCCGTAGGCAGGAAGGCGGGCTCACCTGAGACGATGAACCTCTGAAAGGCGGGGCCGTCATTGTCGAGCGCCGCCACATGCGCGTCCGCCACGTCGCGGACGTCGATACCGCGGTGCAGCCGATAGGCCGCCATGCGGTCGGCCTGCTCCGGAAAGCACCGCGACATGCGCAGGACACGGACGTGCAGCGCCCGGTCGGCGGCATTTTCCAAGAGCGCCTCGGCGGCAAGCTTGGTGTGGTGGTAGATCGTGTGCGGCTGCGGCGGCGTTTCCTCGGTAATCCAGGCGCAGGCACCCTCTTTCACCGCGTGGCCGTAAAGTGCCGTCGTGCTGGTGAAGACGATGCGGCTGACGCCGGCGGCCTGCGCGGCGGCAATGACGAGATGGGTCCCCATCACATTGACGCGCTCGAACTCCGCGTCCGGGATCGTATCGACGTGAGGCGCGTGTAGCGCGGCCGTATGGATGACTGCATCGGCGCCTTGCATGGCGCGCTCCAGCAGCACGCCATCGACAAAATCGCCTGAGACTTCCGTCGTCGCGAAAGGCGCGCGATCGATGCCGACCACGTCATGATGGGGCGCCAGCGCATTGTAGATCGCCCGGCCGATGCGCCCTGAACTTCCGGTCAAAACGATGCGCATCCGCTCTCCTGCCTTTCGACTCAGTCTTCGCGTGTTTCGTATCAGAGAACTGTGGTCAGTAAACCGCGAAGTAGGCCGTATTCCCGCGACCGCGGTCGAAGGCTCAACTCACCCTGTGACGATCATCATTCCGGTGCGTATTGCGAAGCTGTCCGCTCCGGGCCCTTGATCCGCCAACTCCCCTTGTTCTATGCGTTGGCGATAGCGAATAGGCGTGCGGGGCGCCGGGGGACTATCGAATATGGAAATCTTCACCTCTGCCGGGCTGCTGGCGCTTCTGCAGGTCATCGTCATCGACCTGGTTCTGGCCGGCGACAATGCGGTCGTTATCGGTCTTGCAGCCGCCGGTCTGCCGACCGAGCAGCGCCGCAAGGCGATCCTGGTCGGCATCCTTGCCGCAACCCTGTTTCGCATCGCGCTTGCCAGTGTCACCGTGCAGCTTCTCGATATCATCGGGCTGCTTTTGGCCGGTGGCCTTCTGCTTCTTTGGGTCTGCTGGAAGATGTGGCGCGAGATCCGTGCCGGCGGCGCGGAAGATTTCGAGGGTGAGGGTGCCAATTCGGCGCCGCGAAAGACCTTTCTTCAGGCGGCGATCCAGATCGTCATTGCCGACGTCTCGATGTCGCTTGACAACGTTCTGGCGGTCGCCGGCGCTGCACGCGAGCATCCGACCATCCTCGTCTTCGGCCTTATCCTTTCGATCGCGCTGATGGGCATTGCTGCCAGCTTCATCGCGCGGCTGCTCAACCGCTATCACTGGATCGCCTATGTCGGTCTCGCCATCATCCTCTACGTGGCGCTCAACATGATCTATCGCGGCTCGATCGAGGTCTGGCCGCACCTGGCGCCGGTTGCCCACGCCATCGGCATCTGACCGTCGCAGGCAGATCGTCGGCATCGGCCCGCTTGTCGGGTCGGTGCGCGGCCGGCTTCTTGCCGCGCCGCCAGCGAAAGAGCGGTTTTTTCCGCAAACGTGGAGCAACCCGGAAAAACATACCTGTAAAAGCCGGGATCTATTGTCGATAAGGGCCGTAGATTATGTCGCATGTTCTTCCCGCGGCAACGACGTTGAACTCACCGGTTGGCTAATGCTAGAGATGTGCTCCCTGTTCCGAATGCGTTGTCGAATGTCGGCCTGACAAGACGCGCCTTCCATCCCGCGCCCGAGCCCGGGATTCTGAGTTTCGAGCATCCGAGAGCACCTATGTACCCGTCCATAACGATAACGCCTCTTTCGGGGGTATCCGAACGATGAGCGTTTCCGCCTATACAGCGCCGGCGCCCGGTGATGCCGCCGTCATCTTCGATGGCGTTTCCAAGCATTTCGCCGCCTCCGGCAAGAGCGGCGCCTTCACCGCGCTCGACACGGTCTCGCTTTCGGTCGGGCGCGGCTCGATCACCGGCATCATCGGCCGCTCCGGCGCCGGCAAGTCGACGCTGATCCGCCTGGTCAACGGGCTGGAAAAGCCGACGGGCGGCACGGTGCTCGTCGATGGCGTCGATGTCGGCGCGCTCGACGAGGCGGGCCTTCGCGAGCTCAGGCGCTCGGTCGGCATGATCTTCCAGCATTTCAATCTGCTGTCGTCGCGCACCGTGTTCGGCAATGTGGCGCTGCCGCTCGAAATCGCCGGCATGGACAAGCAAGCCATCGAAAAGCGCGTGCGGCCGCTGCTCGATCTCGTCGGGCTTGCCGACAAGCATGGTCGTTACCCGGCCGAGCTTTCCGGCGGGCAGAAACAACGGATCGGCATTGCCCGGGCGCTGGCGACCGAGCCGAAGCTGCTGCTCTCGGACGAGGCGACCTCGGCGCTCGATCCCGAGACGACGCAATCGATCCTGGAACTGCTGAAGCGTATCAATGCCGACCTTGGCCTGACCGTGCTGCTCATCACCCATGAGATGGAAGTGGTGAAGGCTGTCACCTCCGACGTTGCCGTGATCGATCACGGCCGCATCGTCGAGCGCGGCCATACCTTCGACGTCTTCACCCATCCCAGGCACGAGACGACGCGGGCGATGCTCTCCGGCCTGCCCGGCTCGAAACTGCCCGACGCCGTGTCGCGCGGGCTGAAGCCGCAGGCGGATGACGGCGACCGCGCCGTCGTGCGCCTGACCTTCTTCGGGGCGGCGGCAGAACGGCCGTTGATTTCGCAGCTGATCAAGTCGGTCGGCGCCGAGGTCAATATCATTGCCGGCACGATCGATGAGATCGGCGGCCGGCCCTATGGCTCGCTGGTCGTCGCCTATGGCGCGGATGCGGAGACTGCCGGCCGTGCCGAACGCTTCTTCACCGAAAATGGACTGGTCACGGAGGTGCTCGGTTATGTCGCCTGATCTTCTCTTGCGCATCGGCAGCGCCACGCTCGATACGCTTTACATGGTGGCGATCGCCGGCCTGATCGGCTCGCTGATCGGCCTGCCGATCGGTATTTTCCTGGCGACCAGCGGCAAGGGCGAACTGTTCCCGGCGCCGACGACCAACCGCATCGTCGGGCTGATCGTCAATGCCGCACGCTCGACGCCGTTCATCATCCTGGTCGTCGCCATCATTCCTTTCACCCGGCTGATCACCGGGACGTCGATCGGCACCAAGGCGGCGATCGTGCCGCTGACGATCGCAACCATTCCCTTCGTCGCGCGTCTGGTGGAGGCGGCGATCCGCGAGATCGACAAGGGACTGATCGAGGCCGCCCGCGCCATGGGCGCGACGCCGATGCAGATCGTCTTCAAGGTGCTGCTGGCGGAAGCGCGCCCGGCGCTGACATTGGCGCTGACCATGACCATCGTCAGCCTCATCGGTTACTCCGCCATGGTCGGCGCCGTCGGTGGTGGCGGGCTCGGCGATCTCGGCATCCGCTACGGCTACCAGCGCTTCATGCCCGACGTGATGCTGGTCGTCGTCATCGTGCTCATCGTGCTGGTGCAGCTCGTCCAGAGCGCCGGCGACGGACTGGCGCGCCACTTTGACAGGCGCAGCCGCAAGAACTGATTTCCCAGGACACTCAGGTCACCAACAAGGAGATACCCATGAAGAAGCTCATCATTGCTGCGGCAATCGCAACCCTTGCTGCCGGTACGGCACTGGCCGAGACCATCAAGGTCGGCGTAACGCCGGGCGAACACGCCCAGATCATGGAGAAGGTGAAGGAAGTCGCGGCTCCCAAGGGCCTCGACATCGAGATCCTCGAATTCTCGGATTACGTCGTTCCGAACCAGGCGCTCGCCGACGGCGACCTCAATGCCAACTCGTTCCAGCACCAGCCCTATCTCGACAACCAGATCGCCGATCGCGGCTTCGATATCGTCAGTGTCGGCACCACCATCACCACGCCGATGGGTGTCTATTCGAGCAAGGTGAAGAGCCTCGACGAACTTCAGGACGGCGCGACCATCGCCATCCCGAACGACCCGACCAACGGCGGCCGCGCGCTGCTCGTTCTCGCCTCGAAAGGCCTGATCAAGGTCAAGGAAGAGGCCGGGCTGAAGGTCACTCCGGCCGACATCACCGAGAACCCGAAGAACATCACGTTCGCCGAGCTTGATGCAGCCCAGCTGCCGCGCTCGCTCGCCGACGTCGATGCGGCTGTCATTAACACCAACTATGCGCTCGAGGCCGACCTGCACCCGAAGAAGGACGCGATCGCCATCGAAGGCGAGAAGTCGCCCTACGCCAACGTCATTGCCGTGCGCACCGCCGACAAGGATGCGCCCTGGGTGAAGACGCTGGTCGAAGCCTACCATGACGAAAAGGTGAAGGCCTTCATCAACGACACCTTCAAGGGTGCGCTGATCCCGAGCTGGTAATTTCCAGAGCTTCGGCAGTCGAATACCGAACCGCGCGCCGCACCCCGGCGCGCGGTTTTCTTTTGACCGCTGGCGGCTGCGCCCTATGTTCTCCGCAATCTTGGGAGGAACAGGCATGAAGGGTGGATGTCACTGCGGCGCTATACGCTACGAGACACGGCGCGCGCCGTCCTATTCCGGCTTTTGCCATTGTCGCGACTGCCAGCGGATCACCGGTACCGGTCATTGCTGCTACATGATCTTCGATCGTTCGGATGTGATTGCGACCGGGTCCTATCGCAGCTACCAGACCGTCGCCGCAAACGGCAACATCTCCGTCCGCCATTTCTGCGACACCTGCGGCAGCCAGATTTTTGGAAGCGGCCTGCCGGATGACGGCCGCCTGACGATCTATGCCGGCACGCTGGACGATCTCTCCGCGTTTCAGCCGACGGATGCGATCTTCACACGCAGTCGGCCCGAATGGGATCGGGCGGTGATGGCGCTGCAGGAATGCGAGGCATTGCCGGGCTGAGTCTTTTGTCCCGCGCAGAGAATGCCTACCGGTCGTCGCCGATCAGCTTCCGAGATGTTTCTCGCCGCGCTTCTTGGCGAGCGTGATCTGGCGCTGACGCTGGCGGTAACGCTCGCGATCCTCGTCGGTGCGCACTTCGTAGCAATGGATGCAGGCGACGCCGTCCTCGTGGCGTGGCGAGGCGAGCTCGGCCGGTGTCAGCGGCTGGCGGCAGGCATGGCACAGCGTGTGCTCGCCCTCTTCAAGCCCATGCGTGACCGACACGCGGTCATCGAAGACGAAGCAGGCGCCTTCCCACAGGCTTTCTTCCTGCGGCACCTCTTCGAGATATTTCAGGATGCCGCCCTTGAGATGGAAGACCTCGTCGAAGCCCTGCTCCTTCATGAAGGCGGTCGCCTTTTCGCAGCGGATGCCGCCGGTGCAATACATGGCGATCCTCGGCTTGTTGTGCAGGCCGGCTTTGTTGCGCACCCAGTCGGGAAACTCGCGGAAGGTCTTGGTCTGCGGGTCGACCGCGCCCTTGAAGATGCCGATCGCCGTTTCGTAGTCGTTGCGCGTGTCGATGACGATCGTCTCGGGATCGGAGATCAGCGCATTCCAGTCCTTCGCATCGACATAGGTGCCGACGATCTTGTTGGGGTCGATGTTGTCGACGCCCATGGTGACGATTTCCTTTTTCAGCCGCACCTTCATACGCAGGAACGGCATCGAGGAGGCACGGCTTTCCTTGTGTTCCAGGCCCGCGAATTCCGGCTGGGAGCGCAGATAGGAAAGCACGGCCGTGATGCCGGCGTCGGTGCCGGCGATCGTGCCGTTGATGCCCTCATGGGCGAGAAGCAGGGTTCCCTTGACACCGTTCTCGTCGCAAACGGCCTGCAGCGGTTCGCGGAATTCGGCGAAACGCGAGAAGGCGACGAAATGGTAGAGCGCTGCGACCATGAACTGGCCATGCGTCTCAGGGCGCGGGGTCGTTGAAATGTCGGTCATGGGCCGTGCAAATACAGCTTTCGCGCCGCAAGTGCAATCCGGCCTCCCTTACAGGGGCCATCTGTCGCGGCCGGCGGCTAGCGGCCGGCGTCGAGCCAGAGCAGCCGGATGGTCCGGCTCTCGTCATCCGGCGTATCGAGAAACACGTCGGCTGCGCGTTCCAGCGCCTCCGAGCGCAGGCTGACCTGCCGGGCGATGACGGCGGAGATCAGATAGGCCTGATCCTGGCTGTTGCCGGCGAGGCCGGGATCCTCGTTGACGAGCGAGGTCATGACGTCGAGATCATTGAGATGCCCGAGAATATCGACCAGCGCCTTGGCATCCAGGCGCTTCACCTGCATCGCCGACGGCCATGCCTCCCGCACCAAGGCCAGGTGCATGCGATAATCCTGGGCGCGCTTGCGCAGTTCGTGGAAAGAGGCGGCCTCGGTGCTCGCCTTGCAAGCCTCGCGGGCGCCGGCAGCGCGCTTCAACGTGCGCCGCCAACCCTTCGCCAACCGGTCGGCCGTCTTGCGGCGGCGGTCATCGAAGGAGACGTGGACGAGCGCTGCCGTGGCCTGTTCGCAATTGACGATGGTCGCCGCGACCCTGTCCTCGATATCCGTTTCGCCAGCGGCGATCCGGTCGCGCCGCTCAATCAGTCGCGAGCAGACGTGGTCGAGGGCTTTCTCTTCGTCTTCGCTGCGGGCGCCTTCATGCAGATAGCGGGCATTTTCGACGAGTGCGGCTGCGTCCCTGACAGTCGATAGATTGCGCGCCATGTCGCGAATGCGCGCATTCTCCTGTTTTTGAAACAGCGGCACATCGGAGGCGACCAGCCGGTAGAGCGCGCGCACGCGCTTGAAGCATTTTCGGGCGTCGTGGATGGCCTCGTGAACACCGTCCGGGCGAAGCCGGAGGACTTCGATCGCCTGCTCGAATTGTTCGGCGCCCACACTCCTGAAATCGTCGGTGAAGGCCCGGCCTGGCCTGAAGGCGTAGCTCATGCCTGTTCTTCCACAAGTCCGTCGGTGGCGAGCGCCTGGTTGGAGTAACGCCGGTCGCCGGTGATCTCCCGCCCCAGCCAGTCTGGAAGTGCCGGCAGATCGGTTTCCCGCTTCATCTCGACCTCGGCGATCACGAGCCCTTTAAGCGCGCCTTCGTAGACGTCAACCTCCCAGGTGAAGCCCTTGTGCGGCACGCGGTAACGTCGCTTCTCGATGACGATGCCGACCGCCTGGGTCAGCATTTCCCCGGCGTCGTCCATCGGCAGGTCATACTCGTATTCATTGCGAACCAGCGCCGACTTGCCGATCTTGATCGTTAGCCGCGCCCATTTGTCGCCGTGGATCCGCACGCGCACGGATCGGTCGTCCATGGTGACGACATAGGCCTGCTGGAGCTGAGTGCCCTTGTCGGCATGCTCCCGCCATCCACCGGATGCCACCAGGAACTTGCGCTCTATCTCCTTCGCCATGGGGATCCCGCATTTCGAGAGGGTCGATTGCAATCAAACTATCGTTTTGCCAGCAAGGCTCAAGTATCTCTTTGTTGTCGATGTCATTTTTTTCTTTGCTCATATACGAACGGCGTATCCGCTCTGCGTTCGGCCTCGACAAGCGGCAGCAGGCGGAGTATGCGGGAACGCATATTCAATCGTTTTAAAAGGACGATCTGCATGAGTGCGAAAACCGACAAGCTTCTTTCCATCCTCAGACTGCAGCCGGTCGTGCCGGTTCTGGTGATCGACGATGTGGCGACGGCCGTGCCGCTGGCGAGGGCGCTTGTCGCCGGTGGACTGAGAGCCATCGAGATCACGTTGCGCACGCCGGCAGCGCTCGAAGCGATCCGCGCCGTTGCCAATGAGGTCGAGGGCGCGGTTGCCGGCGCCGGCACCATTCTCAATGCCGCCCAGTTCGAGGCGGCGGTCGAAGCCGGTTCGCGGTTCATCGTCAGCCCGGGCACGACGCAGGAGTTGATCGACGTTGCCAACGACCACGACGCCCCGCTTTTGCCGGGCGCTGCGACCGCCAGCGAAGTCATGGGCCTGCGCGAAGAAGGCTACGACGTGATGAAGTTCTTCCCGGCGGAACAGGCCGGTGGTGCTGCCTACCTCAAGTCGCTGTCGTCGCCGCTTGCCGGCACCTTCTTCTGCCCGACCGGCGGCATTTCGCTTTCGAATGCGCGCGACTATCTGTCGCTGCCGAACGTCGTCTGCGTCGGCGGTTCCTGGGTAGCGCCGAAGGATCTGGTGGCAAAGGGCGACTGGGCCGGCATCACCAAGCTGGCGGCCGAAGCCTTTGCACTCAAGGGCTGAGGGACGCCCCTTCGCTTGAGAATCCGAAGGCCGGGCGTCAGTCCGGCCTTTTTCGTGTGCCCCGCTTTTTCAGCTGCAACGCGAATTTGTATTTCCACTGCAACGTTCCTATGTCTCAATCGGTTTGACGGAGCGGGTGCAGGCGGCGCCCTGTTCCGCACGTTTTCATCCGCCTGGAACCGACAAGGAGCGAAACCCCATGTTCGACGCGAAGAAATTGCTGGACCAGTTTCTCGGATCGCAGGTCCCGGGAGCGGGTGGCACGGTGCGCGACCGCGCCGGCCAGGTAACGCAGCTCGCCAAGGACAATCCGCTTGCAACCGGCGCAATCGCCGCCGTGCTGCTCGGCACCAAGTCGGGCCGGCAGCTGACCGGCAATGCGGCCGTGCTCGGGGGGCTCGCCGCCATCGCCGGCCTCGGCTACCAGGCCTACAAGAACTACCAGTCGGGCAATGCTCCGGTCACTGACCCCGCCGCCCAGAAGCAGCCGGAACTGCTGCCGCCGCCGGCTGATTCCGGATTTGCCGCCGCGCCGGAAAAGATCAGTAACGATTTTGCGCTTGTTCTGGTGCGCGCCATGATCGCGGCCTCACGCGCGGACGGCCATATCGACGAGGTCGAGCGTCGCCACATCATGGACAAGCTCTCGGTGTCCGGCCTGTCAGCCGATTCGTCGGCGTTCCTGGAGGGCGAGCTTGCCAATCCGGTCGATATCGACGCGATCGTCGGTGCTGCGAAGACCGAGGAAGAGCGTGTCGAGGTCTACACTGCCTCGCGCCTGGCGATCGAGCCGGAAAGCCGCGCCGAGCGGGGCTATCTCGATCTGCTCGCCGGCCGTCTCGGCCTACCCGATGCACTCGTCGATCATATCGAGGCGACGGTGTCGTCGGCCAAGGTGCCGGCCTGATCACATCGCTCATGGATTGATCACCAGTTTGAATTTGTGTCGGCCGCTTCTCTGCCCTATGCCGAAGACTATAGCGCCGAGCGTCTTATCAGATGCGCAAAGGTCGCCATAGCACGTTGAATTGCTGCAAGCAGGAGAGGTGGCCGATGCGTGATCTGAGCAACTGGAAAGGATGTCCGGCGCCGAAGCCGGTGGCGATCGAAGGTCGCTACATCAGGCTCGAACCCTATGACCGCGCCACGCACCGGCAGGACCTGTGGGACGGGCTCGGCGGTATGGGTATCAACCCGCTGCTGAAGTATTTCGCGCAAGCTGATTTCGGCGGCATCGACGATTTCGATGCCTGGCTGACCGCCGCCCAGGAAAAATCCGGCTGGGTCACCGAAGTGTTTCGCGACAAGGCGAACGGCAAGGTCGTCGGCATGGCGAACTATATGCGCGCCGATCCGGCCAACGGGGTTGTCGAGGTCGGGTCCGTTGTGCACGGCGCGGCGATGGCCCGCTCGCCGCTGTCGACCGAGGCGCATTACCTCATGGCCAAGCACGTTTTCGAGGACCTCGGCTATCGCCGCTACGAGTGGAAATGCAACAGCGAGAATGAGGCAAGCCGGACGACCGCCGCGCGTCTCGGTTTCAGTTTCGAAGGCATTTTCCGCCAGCATATGATATCCAAGGGTGGCAATCGCGACACCGCCTGGTTCTCGATGATCGACAGCGAATGGCCGCTGCTCAATGCCGCATTCGAAAACTGGCTGTCGCCTGATAATTTCGATGCCGACGGTCGCCAGAAGCGGCGATTGGAAGATATTCGCGCGGACCTCGCGCCAAAGGAGTGAGCGTGAACGCGCCCGAGAAGAGCAGAGAAAACCAAACGAACAAGGAAAAATCGCCGGCGATCGCCGCGGCTGTCATTCTGGCCGTCGTCGGCGTCGGCTTTTTCGTGCTGCCGTCGATCATGCTGAGGCTTGGTGATATCTCTGTCTGGCTGGCCGGCGCTTTCGGCGTCGTCTTCGTTCTCTGCTTCTTCCTGATCTTCTGGCTGCGGGCGCGGTATCAGCGCAAGCGCGGCCTCTGACTGACGCCTCCTGTCTGCTTTGAGCAAAAGCAATTGTAGAGCAGATGCGAAGGCCAAGGCCTCTTGCGTGTCAGATTCGACGCGCAAGCCGAAGGCATCAGCTCTGCAGCGCAGCACCCAGCAAAATCAATCCGAGGATAAGGACGAGCAACGCTCCGGCGATCTCGATGCTATTCGAGATGCGGGTGGCCGATGCGGCGCTTGACGCATAGCGCACGGCAAAACCCTTTGCCGTGACGGCCAGCGTCGCCAGGATCGATACCGTGATCGCCGTGCCGATCGACATGGCGAAGACCGACAGGATACCGCCGAGATAAAGGCCGTTGAGCAGGGCGAAGGACAATACGATCAGTGCGCCCGAGCAGGGACGCAGGCCGACGGCGACGATCGCCGACCAGGCCTCGCTGATGGCGAAGCGATCCCCCTTGAGCATCGACGGATCCGGCGCATGCGCATGGCCGCAGGTGGAGCAGACTTCGCCGGCGCCGTGACTGTGATCGTGATGATGATGTGCGTGGTCGTGGCGATGGTGGGCATGATCGTGATGGTCATGCTCGAGGTGAACATGCCCGCCGCCGGCCGTTGCCATGAGAACCGCCGGGCGCATCATCGAGCGCAGCTTGCGAAACAAAAGCCAGCCCCCGAAGGCGGCGATCAGCGCGTAGCTGGCAATTTCCAGCGAGCGCGTCGCGTCGGTCATGCTGATCGAGGACCCGCGCAAAAGAAGATAAACGGCGCCGACGAGCAGGATGGCGACGACCCCCTGCAGGATCGACGACATGAAGGAGAGCAGCACGCCGCGCTTCAGCTCGGTCTCGTTGGCGATCATGTAGGAAGAGATGACCGCCTTGCCGTGGCCGGGGCCGGCGGCATGGAAGACGCCATAGGCGAAGGAAAGGCCGATCAGCGACCAGAGCTGCCACGGGTTGTCGCGCATGCCCTTCAGCGCGCCGGTCAGCGTGCGGTAGAAGCCCTGTTGTTCCGAATTCACCCAGGCAAAGAAGCCGCCGAGGAAGCCGGTCGTCTGAAAGGACGGTTCGGCGGTGCCGATGCCGAGCGGCGATTGCGCCGCGGCAAGGCCGGCCGACAGCGCGGTCAACACGAGCGTGGCGGCAATCAGGCCGCCGATCCTGCGGGTGTTCAGCATGTGATCTCTATCCTGGTTGCAAAGAGCTTCGACATGTCGGTGCCGGTCGGGTCGCTCCAGAAGGCATCGGTCAGCGTGTCCTTGTTTTCAGCAAGGACTTCGTCAGGATCAGGGCGGACGACCTTGTGCTCGCAGGCGGCGATCTTGTCGCCGACCACGGTCAGGTCGTCGTCGGTCGGGAAATCCATGGCCGTGTACATGGTCGGGTCGTAGACGCCGAAGGAGAGCTTGCCCTTGAGTGGCATCGGTTCGGCCGGCTTGACCGCGAACATCATCAGGAGCTGGCCGTCCTTGTAGTCGACGGTGATGCGCTCGGGTTTGTTGACCTTGATGGATTTGCCGTTTTCCAGGGCCGTCGTGTAGTAATTGTACTCCGACAGCGACTCCAGCACCGTCTGGCCGACTTCGGCCAGTTCGTCCGGATCGAGCGTGGCGTTCGAATTCTTGTCGAAATCGAGAACGACACTTGCGGAAAACAGCTCGTCGAAACGCCAGACGTTCCTCAGCTCGCTGACTTCGCCCTTGTCGTCGGAGGCCACTTCCAGGCGGGCCTCGGCGAAGATGTGCGGATGGGCGAAGACCAGGGTCGGCGCAAGCAGGGTGGCAAGGCCGGCCATGACGAGGCGCTTAATTCTCATGAAACGGCAATCCTTTCGGTCAGGGCGTGACAGCGCCTTCGAATCGTTCCCGCAATGTACTGGAAATGGGACGGATTTGGGACCTTTCCGCGTCAACGCGGCTTGCGGAACCAGGCATGCAGGTAGTCGACGAGGGTGCGCACCTTGGCCGGCAGGTAGCGGCGATGCGGATAGATCGCGTAGATGCCGCGATCCCGGGGCAGAAAATCGTCAAAAAGCGTGACGAGTTCGCCGGTGGCAACCTTGGGGCGGGCGATGAAGTCTGGAACCAACGCCACGCCGATGCCGGAGACGGCGGCGCGCACGGAGGCAAGCGGGCTGTTGACCTCGATCGGGCCGCTCACGGGAACGGTGAAGGCGGAACCGTCGGGCTCGATGAAGCGCCAGTTGGAATAGGACCGGCCATTGGTATCGAGAATGCAGGGGAGCTTCGAAAGCTCGGTTGGATGGGCGATCGGCCCGACCTTCTCCAGGAAATCCGGGGCCGCACAGATCAGCACCTGGAAATCGTCGAGCTTGCGGGCGATCAGCGTCGAATCCTCCAGCCGCGTGATGCGGATGGCAACATCGAAGCCTTCTTCGACGAGATCGACGAAACGGTCGTCGGAGACGATCTCCAGCGACAGCTCCGGATGCTGCTTGCCAAAATCCATCAGCGACTGGCCAATCTCGGCATCGACGAAGGTGCGGGGCGCGGTAATCCGCAGGCGGCCCTTGAGATCGGAATTGTTGGCGCGCACGAGATCGGCGAGATTGTCGATCTCCTTCAGGATTTCTGACGCGGTGCGATAATAGGTGTGGCCGGCTTCCGTCAGCGAGAACTGCCTTGTGGTGCGGTTCAGCAGAAGCGCGCCGAGTTCGTCCTCGAGTTCGCGCACATATTTCGACAGCAGCGCCTTCGACTTGCCGACGCGGCGGGCCGCCGCCGAAAACCCTTCGGCGTCCACGACATCGATGAAGGCGCGGATGCGGGTGAGCGTGTCCATGGGCCGGTCTTTCTCTCGTCTTTCCTGGTCGCGGCAGCATTGATTCGCCGCGAATGCTTCTTTCACGTTTCCCTGTTCCGCGGCTGTCTTTCCAGCCGGGTTTATCCGCTTCCCGGATCTTGACGACCGGATAGGCGAGGCCCCGAAATAAACCCAGACCTTTCAATCGCTTGCGGCGGTCTTCGCATCGGTGCCGATTGTTCAGTAAACGTGAACGCCAACAGTGTTGCCGGTCTCAAAAAAAATTCAACCCGGCAGCGAAAAAACTCTTGATTACGACAAGGTTTTTTCTTACCTACGCCCTTGCCCAAAGTCGCACGTGCCTGTGGGTGTCCGCCGACCCTCGATTAGGTGAGGGTATCGGTAAGGTACCTGGAACTAACCCCTCCAGTCGCTATTCCGGCCAACCGGGAAATGCGAGGACATCTTGAAGCAACGACGGTGCGGGCCTTTCTGGTGTCTGCCGGCTCTCCAACAGCCGGGGTTACTGAAGAGGCACACCTTCATTGCCGGAAGTGCGGTTGGGTTATTCCCCTCCAATCCATGGCAGACAAAGCCGAATTGAAGCCTAGGCGGGCTTCGGTTCACCGTTCGCGCATCGAGCGCATGCATGGTTCCGGGGTCTCCACCGGCTGGTTCCAGAGCATTCGCGCGTATGCCCTTTGTCCTTCGCGAAAGCGGAGCATTTTGGATCAGGGGAATAAGGCCATGACCACGGCACGCATCATCGACTTCATCAACACCCGACGACCCGAAGGCCCGTGCCTCGTTGTCGACCTCGACGTCGTGCGCAACAATTTCACGGCCTTCCGCCACGCGCTGCCCGACAGCTCGATCTATTACGCCGTCAAGGCAAACCCGGCGCCGGAAATCCTGCGCCTGCTCGCTGGCTTGGGCTCCTCCTTCGATTGCGCGTCCGTCGCCGAAATCGAAATGGCGCTCGACGCCGGTGCGACCGCGCAGCGCGTCTCCTACGGCAACACCATCAAGAAGGAGCGCGATATTGCCCGCGCTCATGCTCTGGGTGTGTCGCTCTTTGCGGTCGACAGCCATGAGGAAGTCGAGAAGATCGCCCGTGCTGCGCCTGGCGCCCGCGTGTTCTGCCGCGTGCTGACCGATGGCGAAGGCGCCGAATGGCCGCTGTCGCGCAAGTTCGGCTGCGTCCCGCAGATGGCGGTCGACGTGCTCGTCTACGCTCATCAGCATGGCCTCGTTTCCTACGGCGTCTCGTTCCATGTCGGTTCGCAGATGACGAAGCTCGACGCCTGGGATTCGGCCCTTGCCGATGCCAAGCGCGTCTTCGTGCAGCTGGCCAAGCAGGGCATCGAGCTCAAGATGGTCAACATGGGCGGTGGCTTCCCGACGAAGTACCTCAAGGACGTGCCGACGGCTGAAGCCTACGGTCAGGCGATCTTCGGCGCGCTGAAGAAGCACTTCGGCAACCACATCCCGGAAACGATCATCGAGCCCGGCCGCGGCATGGTCGGCAACGCCGGCGTGATCAAGGCGGAAGTCGTTCTCGTCTCGAAGAAGTCGGACAATGACAGCCACCGCTGGGTGTTCCTCGACATCGGCAAGTTCGGCGGTCTCGCCGAAACCATGGACGAGGCGATCCGCTACCCGATCCGCACGGCCCGTGACGGTGACGAAATGGAGCCCTGCGTGCTCGCCGGCCCGACCTGCGATTCGGCCGACGTGCTGTACGAGAAGAACATGTATCCGCTGCCGATCACGCTCTCGATCGGCGACGAGGTTCTGATCGAAGGCACCGGCGCCTACACGACGACCTATTCGGCCGTCGCCTTCAACGGCTTCGAGCCCTTGAAGTCCTACGTGATCTGATCCGGCCTGCTCCCGTCTTCGGTCGGGAGCGCCACTTCACAATTTTCTTAGATGCCGCCTGAAGCGGTTTTGATGACGGGAGGCCCGGATGGCCGCTGTTGTTGATGCCCTGCGCGCGTTTTTCGCGCCGTCCACATTCGTTATCGATAACGAAAACCCGGGTGACGTCGTTGCCCGCGAAAACCTGCTCGACCGGGCGATGGGGCCGGAGCGGCGCCGCAAGTCGTCGGAAAAGCTGCGCAGCGGCCGCGTGCCGGCCGAAGGTCTTGCCTTCGTCGCCCGCGATCTCGACGGCCATGTCATCGGCAGCGTTCGCCTGTGGAATGTCGAGGCCGGCGTCAACCGCGAGGGTCACAGCATTCCTGCGCTGCTGCTCGGCCCGCTTGCGGTCGATCCTGGCCATGAAGGCAAGGGCATCGGTGGCATGCTGATGCGTGCAGCCATCGAAGAGGCCAAGAACCGCAGCCACGGCGCGATCCTGCTGGTCGGCGACGCGTCCTATTACGAGCGCTTTGGTTTCTTTTCCACGCGCACGCAGCATCTGGTGATGCCGGGCCCATTCGAACGCAACCGTTTCCTTGCGCTCGAACTTCGGGATGGCTGGCTCGAAGGCGCTGCCGGCCTGATCGTTGCCAGCGGCCGCAAGCTGGCGTTGCCGCCGGTCAAGCGCGCCGCCTGATCCCTTTCCGCCTCCAACCCTGCGGAGGCGGATTTTTCGCTGCTCCCCCGCCTGTCTCGTTCAATAGGTGGGGGAGCAGGGCATAATGCCCCATGCTCTTGAGATCACATCTCCGCGGCAGACGGCCGCGCGTCATACAGCGCCGCGCGTCTATTTAGACGCGCAAAGGTCGCTGTAACACTTTGAGTTGCTGCATAATTTTGTCCTTAAATCGATTCCGATTTAAGGAATTATGCAGTAGCAGACGAAGGCAAGCTTGTTGCCGTCGGGGTCGCGCACATAGGCGGCGTAGAAACCCTCGCCATACTGCGGGCGGAAGCCCGGCTCGCCCTCGACGCTGCCGCCTTGTTCCAATGCCGTTGCAAACAGCCGGTCGATGACCGCAGCGCTTGGTGCGAGGAAGGCGGTCATGGCGCCATTGCCGATGCCGGCGGGATTTCCGTCGAAGGGATAGCCGGTGAAGAAGCGCGGCGCGCGGTCGTCATCCCTGCGTCCCCAGGATGCCACCTGTTCGTCGCACCAGCAGCGTTCCTGGCCGATCAGCGCCATTACAGCGCCGCGCGTCAAATATGACGCGCAAAGGACGCTGTAACGCTTTAAACCTGCTGCATAATTTTCTCCTTAAATCGGATCCGATTTAAGGAATTATGCAGTAGCGGATCGTAGAACCGTTCGGCCCGCTTGAGGTCGGTCGTTCCGACCATCGTATATCCGATCATGTTTTCTCCCTTGTCTTGCCTGGCATCGCTCAAACCTGACCAAGGAAGGACCGGCCGCGCGGCGACAGCCGGTAGCCGACCGCCAGGCTTTCCGTCAGTCCCAGTTCCTTCAGCTTGCGGATGCGCGCCTTGAGCTTGAGCTTATCGATGCCGACCTGTTCGGCAATCTCGGCGGCGGTGATGCCGTCGCGCGAAGCGATCAGGCGGAGTGTCGGCTTGGCCCATGTCTGGCCGGCGGTTTCGTCGAAGCTTGCGAGCCTGGCGGCGATTGCGGCCCGGTCGGCCTTCCCAAGCGTCGTGTCATCGCGCAGGGACAGGCGCGGATCATCGCCCGCGCGATGGAAGGCGATGCGGTAAAGCGTGCCGTCGGGGCGATCGTCGAGCTCGGCAAGCAACACCTCGCGCGTCGGGTAGCCGGCGCGGCGTGCATCTTCCTTGCTGATGTCTTCGGCATTGATGACGTCGATCGTGCCGATCGACAATGGGCCGGCCGCCGTGCGCAGGCTGCCGCCGGCCTTGACGGTCGGCCTCGTCCAGCGCCGGAAGGCCAGCGTCACGTCTCCTTTGGCAATCTGGTCGAGGATGGCCTTGCCGAACAGCATGTCAGTTGGTGGCGCGGCGATAGAAAGCGAGGGAACCGGCGAGAGCCAGCAGGGCGCCGCCACAGATACGTTCGAGCCAGACGGCCCCGGAATGCTTGAGAAAGCGAGCCGCCTGAGAGCCGAGCAGGGCGTAGCCGAGCATGACGGCGAAATCGACAAGCGCGAAGACGAAAGCAAGCGCTGCATATTGCGGTGCCTGCGGCAAGGCGAGGTCGATGAATTGCGGCATGAAGGCCGAGAAGAAGAGATAGCCCTTCGGGTTGGTGACGGCGACCAGAAAGCTCTTCAGAAAAATCGTGGGCGCCGTGGCATCGGCACTGTCCTTGTCGACGGAAACGTCGAGCGTTCCCTTCGACCGCAACAGCATGACCCCGAGAAAGGTGAGATAGGCGGCACCGAGCCATTTGACCACGGTAAACCAGAACTCGGAGGCGGCAAGCAGGGCGCCGAGGCCCAGCGCCACCGCGCCGATCAGCACAAAATCCGAAAGGACGGCGCCGACCATGCCGGCAAGTGCGCGCTTGATGCCGTAGCGCGAGCCGTTGGTGAGCGCCAGCAGGACGGTCGGGCCGGGAGTGGCAATACCGATGAAAGCGACAAAGGCGAATGCGAGGATGGTGATTTCACTCATGAGATCCTCCAGCGTAGTGAGGAAGTCGTTTCACACCTCAGGTTCCTGCGCAACAGGAAGCAGGCGGACATTTGACAGTTCGCGTCGCTTCCCCTAATGGACGCGAAGGGCGAGGGCCCCTGCCGTCCGCGAGCGTCATGCTTTGGTGAAGCCCTTCGTTGAGACACGGTCAGCCGAAACGGCATGCGAACCGGTGGCAATGCGGGCTCCCATCCCTGAAAATGCATGCCGCAGCAGGAGACCCTGTCAATGCGCGGATCAGACACGCTACCACAGCTCAATGCCCTCAAGGACCAGGCAAAACGCCTGCGATCGCGGTTATCCTCTGAAGGCGAGGATATCAGCCACTCCCGTTCCCTCGAATTGATCGCCGCCCAGTACGGCTACCGCGACTGGAATACCCTTCATGCTGCCGCCGGCAATCGGCCGGCGTTCAATCCCTGGATGCTCGGTTCGCGCGTCAAAGGTCTTTACCTCGGCCAGCCATTCGAAGGCGAGATCCTTTCGGTGCAGGCGCTGACGGCCCAGCCCGGGCGCTACCGGTTGACGATGAAGTTCGACGAGCCGGTGGATGTCGTGACCTTCGAGAGCTTCTCTGCGTTTCGCCAGCGGGTGACGGCGACTGTGGACGAGACCGGGCGTACGATCGAGAAGACGTCCAACGGCCGTTCGCAGTTGGAACTCGAATGGTGAGCAGCCCTCGCTGCGGTTGCGCCTCAGCCATTGAGGTTGCCGCCTGCGGGCATTTGTTGGTCAGCCTATGTCTCCGAAGCCGAGCGCTTCGGAGACATACAGCGCCGCGCGTCAACTGTGACGCGCAAGGGACGCTGTAACGCCTTAAATCTGCTGCATAATTTTCTCATTAAATCGATTCCGATTTAAGGAATTATGCAGCAGCCGCCGCGCCTTTTCCCGCAACGATACCCACCGATGCACCAATCCGTTCATCGCATCCGCCTGCGTCTTCATCAGGTGAGAATGAGTTGCATTTGCATTATCAGTGTAGTTGCGAACGGTTCGCAATCAGGCGTGCCGGTCAATTCGGACTTCGTGGCATCACCTGCTCGCTGCTGGCGTGGGCTTCATGTACGTGACGGCGACGCTTGTGAAGATCTGATTGTTTGGGGTAGGGGCCCGTGAGTGATGAGGCAGCCCCTCATCCGGCTGCCGCCACCTTCTCCCCGTCAGGACAGGGAGAAGGAACTTGTGGCGCGGTTTCACCCGGCCATTTGTTCGGTATCCGTGATAAAGCGTATGCCACGTCCCCTCGCCCCGCTTGCGGGGAGAGGGTGAGGGGGCAGATGCCAGCGTGCGCCATAGGCGGTGCGGCCTGGAGCAGACTTTATCCTGCGATATCGACGACGCCGCAGTCGCCCTCGGCCGAACCGAAGGCGAGCTGGCGCCCATCCTTGCTCCAGGCCATGGCGGTGACCGCGCCCTTGCCGGGGCGACGCAGCAGCACTTCCTTGCTGTCGGCGAAACGCGCGGCCAGGATCATGCCGTCCTGGTAGCCGATCGCGACGATGTCCTCGGCCGGATGGCAGGAAACGGAGGTGACCATGATGTCGGCGCGGGTGCCGAGTTCCAGCGGCGCCTTGCCCATCGGTCCGTCCTTGCCCTGGAAGGGCCAGACGATGGCGGCCGGCGCGCCTGAGGAGGCAAGCCACTTGCCCTTGGCGGACCAGGAGAGCGACTTCACCTTGGCGGGATATCCGGTCATGCGCATGTGGCGCGCCTCGGCGCCGGGCTTGGCATCGAGCTTCCAGCCGTGCAGGGCATTTTCCTGCATCGTGGTCACGAGGAAACGGCCGTCGGGGGAGAAGGTGACGCCGGTATGGGCACCCTTCCAGTCGAGATCGATCGGCTGGCCCGCGGTCGCGACCCAGTGCATCGACACGCCGTTGTAGCGGGCCGCGGCAACGCGCAGGCCCTTCGGTGCAAAGGCGACGCCCTCGACCGTGCGCTCTTCGGTAAATTCCTTCGTCGTGCCGTCGGCCAGCCGCACATGCGTGGTCTTGCCATAGGCATAGCCGACGGCTCCCTGCGGTCCGGCGGCGACCTGGGCGATCCACTTGCGCGGCGCTTCGGCAACCAGCGTCGCCGTGCCGTCGGCGGCCGTACGCATCACCTTGCCGTCCTCGCCGCCGGTCAGCAGCGTGTCGTTCGCCTCGTCGACAACCAGAGACAGCAGGCCTTCATGGACTTCCGTCGTCTTGTGGCCATGGTCGAGACGGTGGATGGCGCCGGTGGCTTCGGCGAAGAAAGGTATGCCCTTGAGAAAGGCTACGCCAACGACGTGGCCTTCAAGATCGAGCGGAGCGACTGTCGGCATCAGATTGTTATGGTCCCCTGGTTCGGCAGGCCTTACAGCGCCGCGCGTCGAATATGACGCGCAAAGGGCTCTGTAACGCTTTAAACTCGCTGCATAATTTTATCCCTACATCGGATCCGATGTAGGGAATTATGCAGTAGAGCACGATGTCGAAAAGTGTAAGCGGTTTTCGGCCGACATCATGCCCTACTTATTTGATCTTGGAGCCGGATCACGGCTTCCAGTATCAGGCTTTAAGCTTCGCAGGCCTTGAAGGTGCGCTCCAGCTTTTCGCGGTCGAGGTCGCGGCCGATGAAGACCAGGCGACTTTCGCGCTTCTCGCCTTCCTTCCAGGCGCGCTGGTGGTCGCCCTCGATGATCATGTGCACGCCCTGCACGACATAGCGCTCGGCATCGCCGGCAAAGGCGATGATGCCCTTCAGCCGCAGGATGTTCGGGCCGTCCGTCTGGGTGATCTTTTGGATCCAGGGGAAGAAGCGATCAGGGTTCATCTCGCCGCCGCGCAGCGAGATCGACTGCACCGTCACGTCATGGATCGGCGACGGGGCGTGGTCATGGTGGTGATGATCGTGATCATGGTGGTCATGATCGTCGTGATGATGGTGATCGTGGCCGCAATCCGGACCGCAGGTGTGATCGTGTTCATGATCGTCCTGCTCAAGGAAATGCGGGTCGTTTTCCAGCGCCTTCTCAAGGTTGAACGCGCCCTGGTCGAGAACCTTGGTGAGGTCGATGTCGGAGCGTTGCGTCTTGTAGATGCGGGCCGACGGGTTGATCACCCGAACCGTCGCCTCGATCCGGTCGAGTTCTTCCGGGCTGACAAGGTCGGTCTTGTTCAGGAGCACGACGTCGGCGAAGGCGATCTGGTCTTCCGCCTCGCGGCTGTCCTTCAGCCTGAGCGGCAGGTGCTTGGCATCGACCAGCGCGACAACGGCGTCAAGCTCGGTCTTGGCGCGCACGTCATCGTCCATGAAGAAGGTCTGGGCCACCGGGACCGGGTCGGCAAGGCCAGTGGTTTCAACGATGATCGCATCGAAGCGGCCGGGGCGGCGCATCAGGCCCTCCACCACGCGGATCAAGTCGCCGCGCACGGTGCAGCAGACGCAGCCGTTGTTCATTTCGTAGATTTCCTCGTCGGATTCCACGATCAGGTCGTTGTCGATGCCGATCTCGCCGAATTCGTTGACGATGACGGCGTATTTGCGCCCGTGGTTCTCGCTGAGGATGCGGTTCAACAGCGTCGTCTTGCCGGCGCCGAGATATCCGGTGAGCACGGTGACGGGAATCGGCTTCTGCGGGGATGTTTCGGTCATGGGAACCTCTGGTATCTCGGGATGCGGGAAGCGGGCATCCATGTCGCGCTTCATATAGGAGATGCGGCGGCGATGCGCAAATGGCGAAGCCCATTTTGGCCGCGCCTTTGCCGCCACCAAGACGGGTCGGCCGGGCAGCGATAACGCTCCTTTCATCAAAATCAGGGAGAGTTCGCGTCCTATCGACAAGGGTGCGCGCGTGAAGACGATTTCCATCAACGGCCGGTTTCTGACCCAACCGCTCACCGGCGTGCAGCGCTTTGCCCGCGAAATCACCCGCGCGCTCGATGCCCGCATTGCCGCAGGCGATGTGCCGGCAGCGTTGAAAGATGTGCGCTGGCGGTTGCTGGCTCCGGCGTCGACACCGGATGATCTTCAGCTATCGGCGATATCGATCGAGCGCTTCGGTTCGGGACCGGGCCATCTCTGGGAGCAGGGGCCACTCTGTTGGCGAGCGCGTCGTGACACGCTGATCGGCCTTGGCGGCAGCGGACCGGTGCTGCACTCCGACCAGGTGGTGGTGATCCATGACGTCACGCTCTTTCGTCATCCGGCATCCTTCGGTCGCGGCTACCGTCTGTTCCATGGCGCGCTCGGCTACATCCTGACGCGGCGTGCGAAGATCGGCACCGTTTCGTACTTTTCTCGTGGCGAGCTGGCAGACATTTTTCGCGTCCCGGCTACGGGCATCGACGTGATCTACAATGCCACCGACCATTTTTCGGACCTGCAGCCGGATCGGGAAATCGTTGCGAAGCTTGGCCTTGCCGATACGCCCTTCTCCCTTCTCGTCGGCACCTTGAAGCCGAACAAGAACGTCGAATTCGCGGTGCGTGCCTTCGAGGCCCTGGGCGCAACCGGCAGCAAGCTCGTCGTCGTTGGCGGTACGGATCCCAGCGTTTTTCGCGACATCGCTCCGACGTCGCGCGGCAACCTGATCTTTCCCGGGCGCCTCACCGACGCGGAGATCGCCGGGCTTCAGCGCCACGCCACGGCCTTCTTGTTCCCGAGTCTCTACGAAGGGTTCGGCATCCCGCCGCTCGAGGCGATGACGCAAGGGTGTCCGGTACTCGCTGCCGACATCCCGCCGGTCAGGGAGGCCTGCGGCGAGGCGGCTCTCTATTTCGATCCGACGAAGGTGGAAACTCTGATCGAGGTCATGCGGCACATATCCGCCGATGCTGCCCTTCGGCGGCAGCTTGTGCGCACCGGGCACGAGAATGCCGAGCGGTTCTCATGGAACGCAAGTGCGGTCGTTCTGCTTAACCTGCTGGCGGCAGGACGGGGCTGACCAGCTTGCCTGGTCGGAGCCGAATGCCCAGTCAGAGTTCGAGCATGCGCAGCGGGTCGATCCTGCCGCGCAGGAGATCGGCGAAGGCGATGAGGTTTCCCTTGAGCCGGCCGCGTCGATCGACGAGCCCTTGAGGTCTCAGGCTGCCGATCGTGTTTGCCGCGACATTGCTACCCACGAGACGGATGGTCCACCTCAAGCTGACACTGCCCTTGCGGAAGAGGTAGAGCGGGTTGGCCACCTGGGAATATCCGAACCGCAGGCCAGAGGTGCGGCCGCGCTTGCTGCCGAGGTGCACGCCACGCAATTCGCCGCTTCGAACGATGCGACCGTAACGCGCGAGACGGCGGCAGAAATCGACATCCTCCTGCCAGCCGTAGAGCGGCAGTCGTTCGTCGAACCGGGTGCCGTCGGCTTCTATTGCCGACAATCGGAATACCATGTTGCAGCCATAGGCGTTGTAAACAGGTTCGAGCGTGGCCAGGCTGCCTGTCGTCCGATCGCGATCGAGGATTTCCAGCCCTTCCTTGACCGGGATGCCGGGACCATGAATGCCATCCGCCAGCACCAGCCCCGTTGCAACCGCGATATCCCGTTCCTTGAGGAAAAGCGTCTCCGCGCTTGCCAGGAAGGCGACTTGCGGCAGAAAGTCGTCGTCAAAAAAGACGAGCAGGTCGCCGGCGTCGATCGACGACAGAATGGCGTTTCGCTGTTTGGTCAGCCCGCGCTCACCCGCGACGATCGTCACCGGAACAGATAGTGTTTCGGCGAATGTTTCATCCACGTCGTCCGGCGAAGACGGGCACACGAGGATGGCGTCCGGTTTGCGATCCTGCCGGGTCAGGTGCTGCAGCGTTTCGGACAGCACCTCGCGGCGGCCCGCCGTGGCTATTCCGACAATGATCTTCATGGTGTTCTTCGCCTCTACGTTGGCTCAGATATAAGCGGAAAGAGGTTCAGTTTTCCTTATCGTGCCTGAGGTCACGCGCGCATGCCAAGCCGCAGGCGATCGAGCGCCAAGAGGCAGCAGGCCCCACCAATAAGGATGCCGGCTGCTGTGGCGACATAAGCGGACTGGTACGACAGGACGAAGGCGACGATGGTTACCGCCAGGCCCGCGGCGGCGAAGAGGACCGGCGGCCAGGTGAAATCGAAGGCCAAGGTCGCCATCAGGCGCAGGCCGATCAACGATGCGAATATGGCGCCGAGCGCGCCACCGGCCATCATGACGGCGTCGGTCAGCGCCAGCAGGAAGCCGCAGGCAAGGGCAAGAAGATTGAGAAGCGCGCAGTCGATGGCGGCGAGCGCGAAGATCGAGGTAAGGCGCTGCTTCAGGTGCAGCGGTGTCGGCAGCATGATCTGCGTCAGCACGCGCGCAAGCGAGAGGATGATGACGAAGGGGGCGGTCGCAAGGAATCCGGCCTGCAGGCTCGGGCTGATCACCAGCCATGTCGCCGGCACCAGCACCGCGAAGATGCCGGCCGCCATCATCAGCGCGAAGCTGGTCAGCAGGGCGTAATACTGTCCGAGCTGGCGGCGAAGCACCGGCGTTTCGCCGCCCTTGTCGTGCGCGGCGACGATCTCGGGATACTGGATCGCCTGCAGGGCGGAGACGATGAGGACGAAGGGGCGCTGCAACAGATCGAGTGCGAGCAGCGCACCGGCCGCACCGCCGGGCCCAAGGACCGAGGTGACGATCGCCTTGAGCGCGAGCGGCGCGAACATCGAGGCGGTGGCCGCACCCGCGGAAACGCTGCCATAGACCAGATGCTTTCGCACGCGCGCCATCTCGAGCGATGCCGAAGGCCGCGGCCCTGCTCTGCGCGACAGCAGCGCTGCGAGCAGCGCGTAGAGGGCATAACCGCCAAGCAGGCCGGTGACCGTCGACAGGAACGTTGGCGACACGACCGCACCGAGCAATGTTCCCGCCGCCAGGATGGTGGCGCGGGAGCCTTGCAGCACCGAGAAGGCGCGAAAATCCTGACGGAAGCGCAGCATGGTCAGGTGCAGGTCGCTGCCGCCTTGCGCGACGGCAACGAGGCCGCCGACGAGCGCCACCGGCGGCGAGACGCCGAAGGCGAGCGACACAGTCGCAGCCAGAAGGCAGAAAAGCGCGCAGGCCGCTGCCTCCGCAACGATCGTTCGCCGCTCCGCCGCTTCGCTTTCCGCCGACGGGCCGGGGTAGAACCGCATGCAGGAGAAACGCACCCATTCGAAGGCGGCGATCGCGCCGAACTGGCTGAGCGAGATGAAGAGCGAATAGCCGGCATAGTCGGCCGGGGCCAGCCAATGGGCGACGATGATCAACAGGCCGAAGGCGATCAGGGCCTGATAGAAATAGGCGCCGAGCGCGATGATCTTCGCCATGGGTTTCCGGCTTTGCGCCGCCTGTCGTCGTTTGCTGCTGCCCATGCTGATAGCGTAAAAGCCCAAACAAAGTGTTTGCCGGCGCAGGGCGCCCCTTTGCTCAGGCGAGTTCGGCCATGTCGAAGCCGGCGACATCGGTCAAAAGCTCGATCACGCCCTTGACCGCGTGGGACAGCAGTTGCTCGCCGCGCGCGGCGGTGGCCGCTGAAGCATTGCCGGCAACACCCTCGCGGTTGAGGTCGGACATCTTCCAGCCGAAGGCATGCGGGCCATAGGCGCGCAAATGCCTGAAGCGTCCGGCATAGTCGCTCTGGCGCGAGGGGAAGGCACGGGCCTTCGCCATCTCGACCTTTTCCGGATGGAGCGCCAGCATCACCGACGTCTCGATATCGCCGCCGTGAATGTCGATCGCCTTGTCCTCGGGCGTGATCCAGCCGTCCGGCTGGCCGAAGCGGGTCCAACTGGTCGCAACCGCCAGCATGCCGAAACGCACCCGTGCCTCGGTCGCAACGATCGTCATCAACGGCGAGTTACCGCCATGGGCGTTCAGCATCACGAACTTGCGGATGCCGAGACCGTGCAGGTTTTCGGCGATGCCGAGCCAACGGCGGACAGCCTCGTCGTAGGCGAGCGACCGGCTGCCGGCGACATCCATGTGCTCGATCGAATAGCCGACGGGCTCTACGGGCAGGAAGGTGGCGGGCAGGGTGGCCGGCAGAACAGGGATGCTGCGCTCGACGATGCCCGCAGCAATCAGCGTGTCCGTGTCGAAGGGCAAGTGCGGGCCATGCTGCTCATGAGCGCCGAGCGGCAGCACGGCGATCCAGTCGCGCCGGGCTTGTCGCGGAAGGTCGGTCGGATTGTCCTGCCATCGGGCCTGGGGCATCGACATTTCTCTTCGATCCTTCACGTCAATCGTCGTAAAAATGTTATTTGAGTCATACAGTTCGTAATCGCAAGCTGTATTGCTATAAATGTCTAAGACGGGATTCGGCAGGAGGTCCAATGGGCAAGAAGAACAAGGCCGAAAAGAAGGGCAAGAACGGCAAGAAGAAGGACGAGCTTCTCGCCGAACAGCACGATCTCGCCTCGATCCTTGTCCAGGCGGCACGCTCCATGCGCACGGTCTTGTCGCGCAACCTGCTCGAAAGCGGGCTTTATGCCGGCCAGGACGGCGTGATGCTGGCGCTCGCCGAAACGGACGGGCTGACGGCGGGCGGGCTTGCAGCCAAGCTCGGCGTCAAGGCGCCGACGATGACGCGCACGATCGGCCGCATGGAAGCGCAGGGTTTCCTCGAACGTCGTCCTGATGATGACGATGCGCGGCTGACCAAGGTCTATCTCACCGAGCCTGGGCGCAACCGGCTGCAGACGATCGCGGAGGCCGGACAGCATTCGGAAAATCTGGCGACACGCGGGCTGACGGACAAGCAGGTACGCACGCTGATGAAGCTTTTGCGGGCTGTCGATAGCAATCTGCAGGCAGCGCGCGCAGCCGACTGAGGCTTGTTTCGCGGCATATTGCGGCGGCGATTTAAACAGTTTAAATAGGGATTTAAATTTGAGGATAGGCAACTAGGCTTAAACAGGGGGCATCGTGGCGCAAAAGGTCAAGCTTTCGACGATCGCGGAAACACTCGGTCTTTCGACGGCAACGGTATCCCTGGCATTGCGTGACAGCCCATTGGTGGCGACCCTCACACGCGACAAGATCAAGGAACAGGCCCGCGCACTCGGCTATATCTACAACCGCCGCGCTGCCAGCCTCAGGACGTCGCGCTCCGGCATCATCGGCGTCGTCGTGCACGACATCATGAACCCGTTCTACGGGGAAATCCTGAAGGCGATCGAAGCGGAGCTCGATCGCGACAAGCAGACCTTCATCCTCTCCAACCATTACGACTCGGTCGACAAGCAGCGTGACTTCATCGAGACGCTGCTGCAACTCGGCGGCGACGGCGTCATCATGTCCCCGGCCATCGGCACTCCGCCGGAGGATATCCAGCTTGCCGAGGACAACGGCATGCCGGCGATCCTGATCGCCCGATCGATCGAGGGGCTGGACGTGCCGATCTTCCGTGGCGACGACGCCTATGGCATCTCGCTGGCGACCAACCATCTGATCGGCCTTGGCCACCGCTGTATCGCCATGGTCGGCGGCACCGACCAGACCTCGACCGGTCGCGACCGCTATCAGGGTTATGTCAACGCGCTGCGCAAGGCCAACATCGAGGTTGATCCAGAGTTGCGCATTCCTGGGCCCCGCTCCAAGCAGGGTGGATTCGAAGCGGCGGTGCATCTGCTGTCGCTGCCGCAGAAGCCGACCGCGGTCGTCTGCTGGAACGACCTGGTGGCGATCGGCATGATGAACGGCATCGCGCGCGCCGGCCTTGTTCCCGGCGTCGATATCTCCGTCACCGGCTATGACGACCTGGAAGAGGCGTCGATCGCGACGCCGGCATTGACCACCGTCTGGAACGGCCAGGCCGATGTCGGCCGCAGTGCGGCGCGCGCGCTTCTCGACAGGCTTTCCGGCAGCCACGAGCCCGACGGCATCCACCTGATCAAGCCGGAAATGCGCATCCGTCAGTCGACCGGCCCGTTGCGCGTCACCGCCTGAAGAAATCCCTAATGCATGTCGCGCAGAAAGTGTGCAGCGGCTTTTGCGAAGGCGACATGCACAAAAACAAGAACTTGAAGTGCGGCAAGCGAATCCTGGAGATCGCGACGCGCTTTACCGCGCCGCGCGTTAAATATGACGCGCAAAGGACTATCCCTAAATCGGATCCGATTTAAGGAATTATGCAGTAATACCAGGAGTACCCATGTCCTCGAGCCTTCCCTGCATCCTCGTGCCCGGAAAAATCAACGAACGAGTGCTGCAGCGGCTGCCCGACACGTTTGAAATCGTGCGGCTGGAACGTGCGGACCCTGACCTGGTGACCGCTGACATGGTCGACGTCAGGGGCATTGCCGTCTCCGGTCGCGTTCCCGCCGGCCTGATGGATGCGCTGCCCGGTCTCGAAATCATTGCCAATTTCGGTGTCGGCTATGACGGCGTCGATGTGAAGCATGCCGCCTCCAAGGGTATCGTCGTCACCAATACCCCCGACGTTCTGACAGAAGAGGTCGCCGACACCGCCGTCGGTCTGCTGATCAATACGCTGCGGCAGCTACCGCAGGCAGAGCAATGGCTGCGCCAGGGTCGCTGGGCGCGGGACGGCGCCTTTGCACTGTCGCCCCTGTCGCTGCGTGGCCGCACGGTCGGGCTTTATGGTCTCGGGCGCATCGGGCTTGCGATTGCCAAGCGGCTCGAAGCCTTCGGCGTTTCGGTCGCCTATCACACCCGCAGCCCACGCGATGGCCTGACCTATGCCTACTATCCGACGCTCGAAGGGCTTGCCGCCGCCGTCGATACGCTTGTTGTCATCGTTCCGGGAACGGAGGCGACACGAAAGACGGTGAATGCCGGGGTGCTTTCGGCACTCGGAAGCAACGGCGTTCTGATCAATGTCGGCCGCGGTTCGACTGTCGATGAGGCAGCGCTGGTCGCGGCGCTTCAGAATGGCGTCATTGCGGGGGCGGGGCTCGACGTTTTCGACAACGAACCGCATGTGCCCGACGCGTTACTGGCGCTGCCGAATGTTTCGCTGTTGCCGCATGTGGCTTCGGCGTCGGTGGTCACCCGCAACGCCATGGCGGATCTGGTCGTCGATAACCTGAAGGCCTGGTTCTCGACCGGCAAGGCACTGACGCCGGTGCCGGAAACGCCGTTCACCCAGCGCGCAGGTTAGCGCGTTTCCGGTTTAGACGGAGTCGCAGAAAAGCTCTATCTCTTTGGTTTTACGCATTTCCTGACGGAAAACCGCTTCGCACTTTTCCTGGAAATGCTCTATGCCGCCATCCGCCGCGCCGCGTAGGCGCGCACGGCATCGCCGAATGCCTTGAACAGGCTCGCCGACGGAGCGTCCGTCCGCACCCAATATTCCGGATGCCATTGCACCCCGACGGCGAACGCCTTGGCGCCAATCACCGAGACGGCTTCGATGGTGCCGTCGTCGGCCACCGCCTCGACGGCGAGGCGCGGGGCCGTCGCGCCAATGGCTTGGCGATGCAGGGAATTGACGCGCACGCGGCCGGCACCCAGCACCGGCGCGAGACAGCTGCCTTCCCTAACAATCACGTCCTGGCGGATGCCGTAGGCGACATCCAGCTCGGAAACGTCGGGCTTGCGGTGATCCCAGACGCCCGGCTGTTCCTGAATTTCGCTTGCCAGCGTGCCGCCAAGCGCAACGTTGAGCTCCTGGATGCCGCGGCAGATGGCAAATAGCGGAACGCCGCGCTCGAGCGCGCGCCGGATCAAAGGCAGGCTGGTGGCATCGCGGCCTGGATCAAAGGGGCCGTCGGTGTCCTTGGCCTCGCGGCCGTAGAGCGAGGGATGAACATTGGAGCGGGCGCCGCTTGCCAGCACGCCGTCGACACGATCGAGAATTTCGTCGATATCGTTGCCGGTCTCGAGCGCTGGAATGAGGAAGGGCATGACGCCGGCGCCTTCGACGGCGGCGCGAACATATTGATTGGCAACGACATGCCAGACATTGCCGTCGAATTCGCGGAAATCGCAGGGGATGGCAACGACAGGTTTCGACATCATCAGGCTCCGTATCTCGCTTTGCAAAGCCTTGCCGCCAGATGCGGCTGAAAGTCAACTGGGAAGCTCACTGATGTGACGATGACGCCGTCCAGGGTAAGGTTCGCAAGTGCGTGGCAGGAATTGGTGGATTTTCTTTAGGTTTGGGTAACCACATCCCGAGTGAATCGGTGGATGTGATGTTTGCCAAGCAGAATCGCCTTAAATACAATGTCAGAAAGTAAACGTGGTTTTGTCTATGCATGGTTGCAGAAAACATCTTCTGTTCGTTGGTTTCGCAATATTAGGTTGAGTTTCGGAAAAGCTCCCGCTGAGCACCGTTTAAATGTTGCAATACAAGGCTTCGAGGCGGTGTTTTCGCGAAATCTTTCGTTAAATCATCGCCTCTAAAAATCCGGAAAACCGGAGCTATGGGTTCATGACGCGCAATGAACGGGGCGCTCTCCCGACGGATGTCTATCTGTCGTCTGTGAGCTCGCTCTACGAACATCGCAGGACTCTGCTGATCGGCATGCTCTCGCATGTCGTGACTTTCGCGCTCGTCTATCTCAAGACTTCCGATCCGCTCTATCTCATCTGCACCGCAGCCATCGTCGTGTTCTGGGTGCTGCGCAATCTGGACATGGCGCGCTTTGATCGCCAGGATTTCTCCAATGCCGACCGGGCCACCGTTCGAAAATGGGAGAACCGCTACATTCTCGGCGGCGTCGGCGTGACGCTCACCTGCGGGATTGCCTGCGGCTATGCGATCGCCGTCAGCCAGGATTCCTTCTCGGAACTCGCCTGTATCTCCGTCACGCTCGCGTCGATGATCTCCCTGGTCGGGCGAAACTACGGCTCCGAGCGGGCGGTGCTGCTTCTGTCCTCGTCCGCCTGCCTGCCGATCGTGATCGGGCTGATCACGCTGCAGGATGGATTCATGCTCATCCTGGCGGTTCTGATCCTGCCTTTCATCTTCTCGACCTGGATGATGGCCAACAATGTGCGCGCCTTTCTCTATGAGAACGTGCTGGCGGCCCGAGAGATAGCAACGATTGCCGGCCAATTCGATGCGGCGCTCAACAACATGACGCACGGGCTTTTGATGCTCGACCGCGACAATCGGATCGTCGTTGCCAACGAGCGCGCCTGCGAGTTGCTGATGCTCGGCGACAAGGCTGATCTTCGGGATCGGCTGCTGGACGATGTCGTGCGTCGCGGTGTCAGGCGCATGTCGCTCAGCGTCGAAGAGACGCGCGCGATCTCTCGGCAGCTCGACCTCCTGATCAAGGGCAAGAAGACCCAGGTTCTGGTCCCGGTGACCGATGATCTGTTTCTCGAGTTTTCCGCCGGTCGGCATGAAAACGGCGAGGTCGTGCTGATTTTCGAGGACGTGACCGCGCGTGTTCAGGCCGACAGGCAGATCCTTCAAATGGTGCGCTTCGACACGCTGACCGGCTTGCCGAGCCGCGACTATTTCGCCGAACTTGCCCACAGCGCCGTGGCGCTCGAGGGCAAGGAGGACGTCGAGGTCGGCCTGATGGTGCTCGACGTCGCCGAGTTCAAGCATGTCAACGACATGCGCGGCCACATCGTCGGCGATCGGCTGCTGCAGGCGATTGCCGGGCGGCTGAAGACATTGGTCGGCAATACGGCGATCGCCGCCCGCCTGATGGGCGACGAGTTCGTCGTCTTCTTTCCCAACAGGTTGCACCTGCCCGATCTCGAAGAGCAGATGCGCGCGGTCCACGCCGGATTGCGCGGCGCCTATGTGGCGAGCGGTTTCACCTTCAACATGACCATGAGCGCCGGCGTCGTTCTCGTGCCGAGCAGCGCCTTCCGGCTGGAAGAGCTGCAGATCAAGGCCGATCTTGCGCTGTCGGAGGCCAAGGCGCGCAACAAGGGCGGTTGCACTGTGTTCGAAGACGAGATGGACGCGCGCTATCTCGACCGCCAGAAGCTGAAGAGCGATCTGCGCGATGCGATCAACGCTGGCGCGCTGACGCTTTCCTACCAGCCGATGTTCACACCGAACGGCGCGCGTCTTGAATGCTGCGAAGCTTTGGCGCGCTGGACGCATCCCGAGCGCGGGCCGGTGCCGCCGAACGTCTTCATCCAGCTTGCCGAGGAGTTGGGCCTCGTCACCGAGATCACCCGCTTCGTGCTGGAGCAGGCGTGCGAGGATTGCATGAGCTGGCCTGGCCACGTTTCCGTTTCGGTCAATCTGTCGGTGCTCGACCTGCGCAGCAACGATATCGTCACCGTGGTGGCCGACATACTGCAGGCGACCGGGCTTGATGCTTCTCGTCTGCATCTCGAGGTCACGGAAAGCTGCCTGATGGATGAGCCGGTCAAGGTGCAGGCCATCCTTGCCGAGCTGCGCGACAGCGGCATCACAATAGCCATAGATGATTTCGGTACGGGCTATTCCAGCCTCAGCTACCTCGACGCGTTGCCGGTCAACATCATCAAGATCGATCGGTCGTTCGTGCGCAACATTCGCGAGGATTCGCGACGCTTCAAGCTGCTGCGCGGCACGGCCAACCTCGGTCGTGCCCTGGGCCTGAAGATCGTCGTCGAAGGTGTGGAGACGGCGGACCAGCTGCAGCTGATCAACGACTACCACTGCGCCGATCTGATACAGGGTTTCGTGTTCGCGGCCCCAATGCCGGCGTCCGCCATCGAGGCATTCTGCAAGAATGGTGTCCAGAAACCGGTCACCACGCCGACGAGCAAGCGCATCGCCTGACACTTGGGCTGCGCGGCTTCGTTTTTTACTCCGCGATCGTCTCCTCGACGTCAGTCTTTGTACCGCCGCATGGTTCGCGCTGCCTTGTTGCGCGTTAACGCCCTGTTAACCACAAAAATTAACGAAATATTAAGGTTAACAATAAGTTAAAGGCGAGTTGTGCCATTTTGTTGTTGCTGCCGGACTGACCGTCAATAGGTTAACGATCTGTTAACCATGAGGGTCGGGAAATGGGTGAAGGTCTTCACCGGGCGGAGCCTGGGAGTTTTTCTGAGAAGCTGATGCTTCTTCTGGATCGCGTCGAATATCGGCGGGTCGAGACGGGCGAGGACATGGAGGACATCGCCCGGCTTCGCTACAAGGCCTACAAGGCCGTCAACCTGATGGAGCTGACCGGCTCGACCCTGATCGACGATCTCGACTTCGACAGTCACGCCTATGTCTTCGGCATCTATCTCGACGAGAACCTGGTCAGCACGGTGCGCGTTCATCATGTCACACCGGAGCACAGGGCCAGCACGTCAGGGCTGATCTTTGCGCCCGAGATCGATGTCTTTCTCGACGCGGGCATGGTGCTGGTCGATCCCGGCCGGCTGGCGGTCGATCCGGATGTCACCGGCGACGAGACGCGGGCACTTCCCTACCTGACGCTGCGCCCGGTGGCGATGGCGTGTGAATACTTCACTGCCGACCGGTGCCTGACCGCCTGCCGGCCGCGGCACGCGGCGTTCTACAAGCGCATCTTTGCCTCCGAGACCGTTGTCGCCAAGCGCGAGAACCTCGGCGTCTACAATGCCGACGGAGCGCTGTTGGTTGCGCAGGTGAGGGGGCAGCGGCCTTCGATCCTCGACCGTTATCCGATCTTCGATTCCGAACCGTTCGAGCGTCGCCTGATGTTCGCGGACCGCCAGGAAGTGCCGTTCGCGCCACTGACGATTCTGCCGACAGCGCGTATCGCGCAGAACGGTTCCGGCCGTTCCTATCGCACATCCGTGTTCCGCTAAAGACGCACGCGGCATATCGCCCCAGGCCACCGGGTGCAGCGGCGGGTTTTCGTTGCGCCCGGGCCCGGCATTGTGTATGGGCAGCTAAAGGGCTTCTGCGCGGTTTTCCGCCAAGGCCATTCTTGGATCAAGGTTGAAGGGCGGCGAAGGCCAATGGTCGCGCCGCAGCATTCTGGGAGAATTGGACGATGGCTGAGCATCATTCTGGACCGGTCGAGATGGGCGCTCCGATGGATTATGCGGAACACGAGAAGACCTACGATTTCTTCCTCAGTGCAACGAAGTACGGCACGCTGTTCTGCGTGGCTCTGCTGATCGCCATGGCAGCCGGCTTCTTCACCACAATGGGCTTCTTCAGCTCGCTGGTGCTGTTCATCCTTCTCAACGTCGCCGGTTTCTTCTTCCTTCGCTAATCGGCATTACTACAGCGCCGCGCGTCTTATCAGACGCGCCAAGGTCGCTGTGGCACTCTGAAATGCTGCATGTTTTTATCCCTAAATCGGATACGATTTAAGGCAACATGCAGTGACACGTCTAGCCAGGGACAGGCCGGGTGGAGGTTTGCCCTTGACTGCCGGACTTGAGGTCCGGATTGGAGCCGCATGACATCGACCGGGAGCGTCGATATCAGTGTTTCGGCTCTTGAAAGTTCGCAGCGCCTCGATGCGTTCGTTGGAGAACGCGCGGCGCTTTATCCTCACCGCGTGAGGGGGAGTGGAGGACAGGCCGAGCCTGTCTCCAGGGGAATGTGTGCTTTGCACATGGGAGGGCGCCTGCTCGCATGAGCGGCCGCTTTGCAGTCGGACAGGATGCCCGCATTCCAGCCTTGGCTCGATTGCGGCCAGGGAGGGGACTTGTGAGCGAAATTGTCTTTATCGCCAAGGAAACGGATCCGAATGAGGGTCGCGTTGCGGCATCACCGGATAGCGTGAAGAAACTCAAAGGGCTCGGCTTCGACGTCGTCGTCGAGACCGGCGCCGGGTTTCTGTCGCGCGTTCCGGATGCGGAATACGAGAAGGCCGGCGCCAGGATCGGCGCGATCGCCGATGCGAAGACGGCCGATGTCGTCCTCAAGGTGCGCCGGCCGAACAGTGCCGAAATTGCCGGCTACAAATCCGGCGCCATCGTCATCGCCATCATGGATCCCTACGGCAACGAGGATGCGGTTGCCGACATGGCCAAGGCCGGCCTCAGCGCCTTTGCGATGGAGCTGATGCCGCGCATCACCCGCGCGCAGTCGATGGACGTGCTGTCGAGCCAGGCAAACCTTGCCGGCTACCAGGCGGTTATCGATGCCGCCTGCGAATACGACCGGGCGCTGCCGATGATGATGACGGCCGCAGGCACGGTTCCGGCCGCCAAGATCTTTGTCATGGGTGCCGGCGTTGCCGGCCTTCAGGCGATCGCCACCGCCCGCCGTCTCGGCGCCGTGGTTTCGGCGACCGATGTTCGTCCCGCCGCCAAGGAGCAGGTGGCCTCGCTCGGCGCCAAGTTCATCGCTGTCGAGGACGAGGAATTCAAGGCGGCCGAAACCGCCGGTGGCTACGCCAAGGAAATGTCCAAGGAGTATCAGGCGAAACAGGCGGCACTCGTCGCCGAACACATCGCCAAGCAGGACATCGTCATCACCACGGCGCTGATCCCGGGCCGCCCGGCGCCGCGTCTCGTCACGCGCGACATGCTTAAAAGCATGAAGCCCGGTTCGGTCGCGGTCGACCTTGCTGTCGAGCGCGGCGGTAACGTCGAGGGCGCTAAAGCCGGCAAGGTTGCCGATGTCGAAGGCGTCAAGGTCATCGGCCACCTCAACGTGCCCGGTCGGATCGCCGCATCGGCGTCCGGCCTCTACGCCAAGAACCTCGTGACCTTCCTCGAGACCATGGTCTCGAAGGAAACGAAGGCGCTGGCGCTCAACATGGAAGACGAGCTCGTCAAGGCGACGGCGCTCACCCATGGCGGCGCCATCGTCAACCCGAATTTCGAGCCGAAGAAGAAGGGGGATCTTTGATGGCGAACGAAGCATTGGAAAAAGCGCTCGATGCGCTCGATAAGGCGGTTGCGGCCGTCCAGCAGGCAGCGTTGAACCTTCCCGATACCGCTGAAGCAGCCGGCGCGCTTGCACATGGCGCCACCGGCGGTGCGATCGACCCGTTCGTCTTCCGACTGGCGATCTTCGTCCTGTCGATCTTCGTCGGCTACTACGTCGTCTGGTCGGTGACGCCGGCCTTGCACACGCCGTTGATGGCGGTCACCAACGCGATCTCCTCGGTCATCGTCGTCGGTGCACTGCTCGCCGTCGGGATCTCGGCCTCGGGGCTTGCGACCAGTTTCGGTTTCATCGCGCTCGTGCTCGCCTCGGTCAACATCTTTGGCGGCTTTCTGGTCACCCAGCGCATGCTCGCCATGTACAAGAAAAAAGACAAGTGAGGCCGGCCGATGAACGCTAACTTCGCAGCCTTCCTCTATCTCGTCTCGGGCGTGCTCTTCATCACGGCACTCCGCGGCCTGTCGCACCCGGCCACCAGCCGCAAGGGCAACACCTACGGCATGGTCGGCATGGGCATCGCCATCGTCACCACGCTGCTTCTGGCAAAGCCCACCTTCGGCGGCTTCCTGCTGATCGTGCTCGGCCTTGCCATCGGCGGCGGTGCCGGCGCGGTGATCGCCCGGCGCATCGCCATGACGTCGATGCCGCAGCTTGTCGCCGCCTTCCACTCGCTCGTCGGTTTGGCGGCAGTCATGGTCGCCGCCGCGGCGATGTATACGCCCGAAAGCTTCGGCATCGGCGCCGTAGGCGACATCCACGCCCAGGCTCTGGTCGAAATGTCGCTCGGCGTCGCCATCGGCGCGATCACCTTTACCGGTTCGGTCATCGCCTTCCTCAAGCTCGACGGACGCATGTCCGGCAAGCCGATCCTGTTGACCGGGCGTCACTTCGTCAACGCTGGCCTTGCGATCGCGCTCGTCGTCCTGGTGATCATGCTGGTCTTCACCCAGAGCACGACCGTGTTCTGGCTGATCGTCGCGCTGTCGCTGGCGCTTGGCGTGTTGATCATCATCCCGATCGGCGGCGCCGACATGCCGGTGGTCGTGTCGATGCTCAACTCCTATTCGGGTTGGGCCGCGGCCGGTATCGGCTTCACGCTCGGCAACCTGGCGCTGATCGTCACCGGCGCGCTCGTCGGCTCGTCCGGTGCGATCCTGTCCTACATCATGTGCAAGGGCATGAACCGGTCGTTCATCTCGGTCATCCTCGGCGGCTTCGGCGGCGAAGCGGCGGCAGCCGCCGTCGACGACGGCGTCCAGCGCACCGTCAAGCAGGGGGCAGCCGACGATGCGGCGTTCCTGATGTCAAATGCCTCCAAGGTGATCATCGTTCCGGGCTACGGCATGGCCGTTGCCCAGGCGCAGCATTCACTGCGCGAACTCGGCGACCAGCTGAAGGCGGCAGGCGTCGACGTGAAATACGCGATCCACCCGGTTGCCGGCCGTATGCCTGGTCACATGAACGTGCTGCTCGCTGAAGCGAACGTGCCCTATGACGAGGTGTTCGAGCTCGAAGACATCAACTCGGCGTTCGCCCAGGCGGATGTCGCCTATGTCATCGGCGCCAACGACGTCACCAACCCGGCCGCGCGCGACGACACGTCGTCGCCGATCTACGGCATGCCGATCCTCGACGTCGACAAGGCCAAGACCTGCCTGTTCGTCAAGCGCTCGCTCGGCTCCGGCTATGCCGGCATCGACAACACGCTGTTCTACAAGGACGGCACCATGATGCTGCTCGGTGATGCCAAGAAGGTGACGGAAGACATCGTCAAGGCGCTGAACCACTAAGCGGCTGCAAGCGATGCTGGAATAGAAAACTCCCGCCCTATGGCGGGAGTTTTCGTTTGACGCGTCGAACTGCCGGCGAGGATCATCTCGCCGACATTTCATCAGCTCGGCTCATCACCTTGCGGGGGCGAGCGTCAGTTCGTCGATGCCAATCGCTATGTTCAGCCCCTCCTGCACCTGCACATTGACCGGCTGCAGCATGAAGGCCTTATTGGTGCCGCCGCCGATCACCTTGGCGCCGCCGCCAATGGCGAGGCTCGCAGAAAATTATGCAGCAGGTTTAAAGCGTTGCAGCGTCCTTTGCGCGTCATACTGGACGCGCGGCGCTGCAATGGCCTGACGGACAAACGAAAACGCCCGCGACGTGGTCGCGGGCGTTGAAACAAGAGAGGAGCCGTTGCTTCTTACGAGGCTTTCACGCGGGCGAGGCCTGCGCGCGCCGGCTCGTATTTCGGGTCGAGCTGCAGGGCGTGCGAGTAGGACTTCGAGGCCTTGGCCTTATCGCCCTTGCGCTCATAGACCAGCGCCTGGTTCGCCCAGGATTCGGCAACCTTGCCGTCGAGCGTGATGGCGGTATTGAAGTCGGAGAATGCATTGTCGTCATCGCCCTGGGCGACGTAGGAAATGCCGCGACCGTTGTAGGGCTCCGGCGAGCTCGGCGACAGCGAGATCGCCGTCGAGAAGTCTTCGATCGCCTGGCCGTGCTGGTTGCGCGCCTGGTAGATCAGGCCGCGATTGTGGTAGGCGCGCGGGTCGGTGGTGTCGAGCTGGATCGCCTTGTTGAAGTCGTTGAAGGCGGAATCGAGCTGGCCGGCCTGGCGGTAGAGATTGCCGCGGCCGATATAGGCGACGTCATAGTTGGCGTTCAACTGCAGCGCCATGTTGTAGTCGGCAAGTGCGGCCTGGGTATTGCCCATATTGCGGTGAACGAGCGCACGGTTGGCAAAGGCCTGGTAGAAGCGCGGGTTGAGCTGGATCGCCTGGTCGAAATCGGCGATGGCGCGGCGGTATTCGCCGGCACGGCCATAGGCGGAGCCACGGACGTTATAACCCTCCGGGTCGCTCGGGTTGGAGGCGATCACGCTCGACAGCGATGCGATATTTCCCTGCGAGCCCTGTTCGCGCTCGACCTTGGCCATCGATTCAGGTCCGTCGGTCTGGCATCCCGCCAGAAGCAGAGCCGATCCGAGGAGGAACAAGGCGGCAAGCTTCGGCTTGCGCTGGTGGCGGCGGCGCGCCTCTTGGGTGGTGAAACCGGCGACGTCCGCAGTCATGGCAGCAAGTGTCAAAGGTCGATCCCTCAATGCGACTAGGTCCGAAAGCCATCGGCTTCCCGTTCAAGGAGGCCGGCGAAATTCGCGGGGCCCCACAGCCGAGGCTACCAGGGCCTGCGGCAAACCGTTCGGCGTCAAACGCCGCGACCGGCCACCGTTGCCGGCTGCGACTGTCACGCTAGCCCGACGACGGAAAAGATGTCCATACCAAAAGAAAGGCGGCGGCGATATTTCGCCCCCGCCACGACTTAGATCGAAAAGCGTCGAAAAATCGACAAATTAACGGGCCACGAGGCCTTCGCGCTGTGCACGCTTGCGCGCCAGCTTGCGAACGCGGCGAACGGCTTCAGCCTTTTCGCGGGCGCGCTTCTGGGACGGCTTTTCGTAGAAATCACGCATCTTCATTTCGCGGAAAATGCCTTCGCGCTGCATCTTCTTCTTGAGAGCGCGGAGCGCCTGATCAACATTGTTATCGCGGACAAGTACCTGCACGTGAATCCCGTTCCTTTGGTTGTTTCGAGTTGTTGCCTCACGTCAGGTGTCGGAGGCAAAAAAAGCTACGTTCGCTGAGCCGAAAGCTCGACGATTGAAGGTGCGGATACCAGATCGCTCACGGAAAGTCCAGCAAGGACATGAGGCTGCGCGGAAAAAACCGCAATGGTGGCCCGGCATGTGTATCATCGCGTCGCAGATGGTGTGATGTCGCGATGTCGCAACTCCGCGCAAGTCCGCCCGTTTGCGTCGCAAAAGAAACGTTGCGCGGGCGCCGGATTTGCGATTTCTAACGCCAACGAGAATGATCACCGGGGTTCATGGAGTAACAGGCGGATGCGCAAATATTCAGTTTTTGCCGTGGCGCGCGAGGCTTTGCGCGGCCACAAGGGATGGGGCCCGCAGTGGGCCTCGCCCGAGCCCCGCAAGGACTATGATGTGATCATCATCGGCGGCGGCGGCCATGGCCTGGGCGCTGCCTACTACCTTGCCAAGGAGCATGGCATCACCAATGTCGCGGTGCTCGAGAAGGGCTGGATCGGCGGCGGCAACACCGGCCGCAACACCACGATCATCCGGTCCAACTATCTCTACGAAGAGAGCATGGACATCTACGAGCATTCACTGAAGCTCTGGGAGAACCTGTCGCAGGATCTGAACTATAACGTCATGTATTCGCCGCGCGGCGTCATGATGCTGTCGCACAACATCCACGACCAGCAGTCGTTCAAGCGCCATATCAATGCCAACCGTCTCTATGGCATCGACAATGAGTGGCTGACGCCGGAACAGGCCAAGGCCTATTGCCCGCCGCTCGACATCGCCAAGAACGCCCGCTATCCGATCAATGGCGCGGCACTGCAGCGACGCGGCGGCACGGCCCGACATGATGCGGTTGCCTGGGGCTATGCCCGCGGCGCGTCCGATCGCGGCGTGCACATCATCCAGAATTGCGAAGTGACCGGCATCCGCCGTGATGAGAGCGGCCGGGTGACCGGCGTCGATACCAGTCGTGGTTTCATCGGCGCCAAGAAGATCGGCGTCTCCGCTGCCGGCCATTCGTCGGTGCTGATGGAAATGGCCGGCGTGCGTGTGCCGCTGCAGAGCCAGCCGCTGCAGGCGCTGGTGTCCGAGCCGCTGAAGCCGATCTTCCCCTGCGTCGTCATGTCGAACTCCGTGCATGCCTATATCTCGCAATCCGACAAGGGCGAGTTCGTCATCGGCGCCGGCACCGACCAGTACAATTCCTACTCCCAGACGGGCGGCCTGCAGATCATCACCCATACGCTGGATGCGATCTGCGAGCTCTTCCCGATGTTCCGCCGCGTCAAGATGATGCGGCAGTGGGGCGGTATCGTCGACGTGACGCAGGACCGCTCGCCGATCCAGGGCATCACGCCGGTTCCAGGCCTGTTCCTGAATGCCGGCTGGGGTACGGGCGGCTTCAAGGCGACGCCGGGCTCGGCCAACCTCTTTGCGCACCTCATCGCGAGGGGCGAACCGCATCGGCTGGCCGCCGGGCTGACGCTCGACCGCTTCCGCACCGGCCGACTGATCGACGAGGCGGCCGCCGCCGCCGTTGCGCACTGATTGCCAAGGATTTCGAGATGCTTCTGATCTATTGCCCCTATTGCGAGGAAGAGCGCTCCGAGCTCGAGTTCCGCAATGCCGGTGACGCCCATATCGTCCGGCCTGCCAACATTGCCGAGATCAGCGACGAGGAGTTCGAGGAGTTCTTCTTCCTCCGCCAGAACCCCAAGGGCCTGATCTTCGAACGCTGGCGCCATATCCATGGCTGCGGTCGGTTCTTCAACGCCGCGCGCGATACGGTGAGCGACCGGTTCTACACCACCTACAAGGCGGGCGAGCCAAAGCCCGATGTTGCCGCCATTCTAAAGGGCGAGCAGGACAAGGGAGCGGCACGATGAGCGGCGCCAATCGTATTGCAGGTGCCGGCCGTCTGACGCCGGCGCGTACCGCCCGCTTCACCTTCGACGGACGCACGCTGACGGCACTGGAAGGCGACACTGTCGCCTCGGCATTGCTTGCCAATGGCATTCACTTGGTCGGCCGTTCATTCAAGTATCATCGTCCGCGCGGCATCCTGTCGGCCGGCGCCGAAGAACCGAACGCGCTGCTCGACGTGTCACGTGACGCTGCCCGTCGCCAGCCGAACGTGCGCGCCACGGTGCAGGAAGTCTTCGACGGCATGAAGGTGGAATCGCAGAACCGCTGGCCGTCGCTCGCCTTCGACGTCGGCGGCTTCAACGACCTGTTGTCGCCGTTCTTTGCCGCCGGCTTCTATTACAAGACCTTCATGTGGCCTAAGGCGGCCTGGCATGCGATCTATGAGCCGTTCATCCGCCGTGCGGCTGGTCTCGGTGTCGCGCCGACGGAAGCCGACCCGGATCATTATGCCAGCCGCTATGCCCATTGCGACGTGCTGGTGATCGGTGCCGGTGCTGCCGGCCTCTCCGCAGCGCTCGCGGCCGCCAAGGCCGGCGCCAAGGTGATCCTCTGCGACGAGCAGCCGGAAGTCGGCGGTGCGCTGCGCTATGAACGCGGCACGACGATCGACGGCAAGGAAGGCTGGGACTGGGCCCAGGCGGCGGCCAGGACGCTGGCCGCGATGGACAACGTCACGGTGCTCACGCGCACAACCGGCTTCGGCTACTACAACCACAACTTCGTCGGCCTCGTCGAAAGAGTGACGGACCATCTGCCCGCCCTCGACAAGGCGCTGCCGCGCGAGCGCCTCTGGCAGGTGCGCGCCAAGAAGGTCATCCTCGCCAACGGCTCGATCGAGCGCCACATGGTGTTTGCCAACAACGACCGTCCGGGCATCATGCTCGCCTCGGCCGGCCGTACCTATCTCAACCATTACGGCGTGGCCGTCGGCTCCAAGGTCGGCGTCTACACGGCACACGATTCCGCCTATGAGGCCGCCTTCGATCTCAAGCGCGCCGGCGTTGCCGTTCCGGCCATCGTCGATTGCCGCGACAATCCGGGCGAAGCGGTGCTGGCGGAAGCCCGCCGCCTCGGCATCGAGGTGCTGACCGGACACTCCGTCGTCAATGCCGGCGGCAAGTTGCGCGTCTCCTCGATCAGCGTTGCCCGCAACGGCGGCGGATCGGCGCGCAAGATCGCAGTCGACGCGCTGCTGGTGTCGTCCGGCTGGACGCCGTCGGTGCATCTGTTCTCGCAATCGCGCGGCAAGGTGAAATTCGACGCGGCAACGCAGCGCTTCCTGCCGGGCACCTATCTGCAGGATTGCCTGTCGATCGGCGCCTGCAACGGCACCGACGACCTGCAGGCAACGATCGACGAGGCGCTGGCTGCCGGCGAACTGACCGCACGTGCTGCAGGGGCCGAGGGCGGCGCCCAGGTGACGCTCCACGGCGAAAATGCTTTCAGCTGGACCGGCGGCATGATCGGCGCTGCCGAAGGGGCGGGGCCGGACACCACCGTCAAGGCCTTCATCGACTTCCAGCACGATGTCTGCGCCAAGGATATCCGGCTTGCGGTGCGCGAAGGCATGCATTCGATCGAACACATCAAGCGCTTCACCACCAATGGCATGGCGTCCGACCAGGGCAAGCTGTCCAACATGCATGGCCTTGCCATTGCCGCCGAAACGCTCGGCAAGGACATCCCGCAGGTGGGTCTGACGACCTTCCGCCAGCCCTACACGCCGGTGACCTTCGGCGCGATCGTCAACCACTCGCGCGGGAGCCTCTTCGATCCCGCCCGAAAGACGCCGATCCACGCCTGGGAAGAGGCGCACGGCGCCGAGTTCGAGGATGTCGGCAACTGGAAACGTGCCTGGTTCTATCCGAAGGCGGGCGAGGGCATGCACGAGGCGGTCGGGCGCGAATGCAAGACCGTGCGCGAGGTCGCCGGCCTGTTCGACGCCTCGACGCTCGGCAAGATCGAGGTGGTCGGCCCGGATGCGGCCGCGTTTCTCAACCTGATGTACACCAACGCCTGGGACACGCTGAAGCCCGGCCGCTGCCGCTACGGCATCATGCTGCGCGACGACGGCTTCGTCTATGACGACGGCGTGGTGGGCAGGCTTGCCGAGGATCGCTTCCACGTGACGACCACGACCGGCGGTGCGCCGCGCGTCATGAACCACATGGAAGATTACCTGCAGACCGAGTTCCCGCACTTGAAGGTCTGGCTGACCTCGACGACGGAACAATGGGCCGTCATTGCCGTGCAGGGTCCGAAGGCGCGCGAGATCATTGCCCCGCTCGTCGAAGGCATCGATCTTTCCAACGAGGCCTTCCCGCATATGAGCGTGGCCGAGGGCAAGATCTGCGGCGTGCCGACGCGGCTCTTCCGCATGTCGTTCACCGGCGAACTCGGCTTCGAAGTCAACGTGCCTGCCGACTACGGCCAGGCGGTCTGGGAAGCGATCTGGGAGCGAGCCGAACCCATGGGCGCCTGCGCCTACGGGACCGAGACCATGCACGTGCTGCGCGCCGAGAAGGGTTACATCATCGTCGGCCAGGATACCGACGGGACATTGACCCCCGACGATGCCGCCCTCTCCTGGGCGGTCTCGAAGAAGAAGGCCGATTTCGTCGGCATTCGCGGCCTCAAGCGCCCGGACCTGGTCAAGGACGGTCGCAAACAGCTCGTCGGGCTGCTGACCAAGGACCCGAAGGTGGTGCTGGAGGAGGGCGCACAGATCGTCGCCGATCCGAACCAGCCGAAGCCGATGACGATGCTCGGCCATGTGACGTCGTCCTACTGGTCGGAAAACTGCGGCCGCTCGATCGCATTGGCCGTCGTTGCCGGTGGACGCGCGCGCCTTGGCCAGACGCTTTACGTGCCGATGGCCGACAGGACGATCGCCGTTGAGGTGAGCGACATGGTGTTCTTTGACAAGGAAGGGGGTCGCCTCCATGGCTGATCTGGCAACTGCAACCCGCAACGCCGCTCTTACGACCCGCGGCGGTTTCGCCGAGGTGGTCCTGACGCCGGCACCTGCCGCGTCGCGCCTTTCGCTGAGGGCCGGCGCCGATGCGCTGCCTGGTCTTTCGGCGGCCCTCGGCGTCACCTTGCCGACGCGGCCGAAGACCTCGGCTTTGAGCGGCAAGCGCCATGCGCTCTGGCTCGGGCCTGACGAGTGGCTGCTGATCGACGAGGGCGAAGGCGACCTGATGGCCGCGGCTGCCTCGAGCGGCACGCTGCACTCGTCCGTCGACGTGTCTCATCGCAACGTTGCCGTCATCGTCAGCGGCCCTGGTGCAGAAGTGGCCATCAACAGCGGCTGCCCGCAGGATCTGTCGCTGCCGATCTTTCCGGTCGGCGCCTGCTCGCGCACGATCCTCGGCAAGGTGGAGATCGTGCTTTCGCGCATCGCCGAGGACACGTTCCGCGTCGAATGCTGGCGGTCGTTTTCCCCTTACGTCTTCGGCATGCTGTCCGAGGGCGCGGCGGATGCCGGCCACTGAGCTTTTCCACGACTCCGTTTAGGATGGAAACGCTCTCACGCCAGCGATTTCCCGTGCGTGCTTGCGGATCCGCAATGCCTGTGGCCGAGTGCGCGATGTGATCTTGCCGCCGGAGTTCTCCGGCGGCTAAGCTGCCCCCGATTGCTGCTGCATAACTCCTTAGATCGGAATCGATTAAAGGAATTATGCAGCAATCTTAAAGTATTACAGCGTCCCAGCGCGTCATATTTGGCGCGCGGCGCTGTTGCGGGAGGATAGTTTGAAAACACGTGCAGCAGTGCTGAGGCACGCGCCGTTCGAGCGGCCCTATGCCAGGTCGCGGCCACTCTCGATCGAGATCGTCGAGCTCGATCCGCCGGGCCCGGACGAACTGCTGGTGCGCATCGGCGCTGCCGGTCTCTGCCATTCCGATCTTTCGGTGATCAACGGCGACAGGCCACGACCGGTGCCGATGGCGCTCGGTCACGAGGCGGCAGGCACGGTCGAAGCCGTCGGCAGCGCGGTGCGCGACCTCAAGCCCAGCGACCGGGTGGTGATGAGCTTCATGCCGAGCTGCGGTCACTGTCTGCCTTGCGCAGAAGGTCGTCCGGCATTGTGCCTCCCCGGGGCGGAGGCCAATGGCAAGGGAACGCTACTTTCCGGGGAGCGTCGGATCCATTGCGACGCCGTTCCGGTTCACCATCATCTCGGCGTTTCCGGCTTTGCCGACTATGCGGTCGTCTCACGCCATTCGGCCGTCAAGGTGGACGCCGATCTGCCGCTGGTCGAGGCGGCGCTTTTCGGCTGCGCCGTGCTGACGGGCGTCGGCGCGATCGTCAATACCTGCCGCGTGCAAGTGGGCCAGTCGGTTGCCGTGGTCGGTCTCGGCGGCGTCGGGCTTGCCGCCGTGCTTGGAGCGGTCGCGTCGGGCGCGGAGCGGGTGGTGGCGATCGATCTCTCCGAGGACAAGCTGGCGCTGGCACGTTCCCTTGGCGCGACCGACACCTTTGTCGCCACCGATCCTGATGTGGGGGATGCGATCCGCGAGGTGACATCAGGCGGTGTCGATCATGCCTTGGAAGCGGCCGGTTCGGTCAAGGCGTTCGAGCTTGCCTATCGCATCACTCGACGCGGCGGGGCGACCGCATCAGCCGGCCTTGCGCATCCTTCAAGCCAGATCGCCATCCCGGCCGTCAGCCTGGTCGCCGAAGAGCGTACGCTTCGCGGCAGCTACATGGGAAGCTGCGTGCCGAGCCGCGATATTCCGCGGTTCATCGGGCTTTATCGACGCGGCAAGCTGCCCGTCGACAGGCTGTTGTCGGGCACAGGTCCGCTTGAGGAGATCAACGAGGCGTTCGACCTCCTCGACCAGGGCAAGGTCATCCGCCACGTGATCACGTTCTGACCAAATCCTGAGCGTCGAGAAGCGGCGGTCAAGCCGCGGTGGCGTCGAATAGGCACCGCATCTCAACGATGCGATCGCACATTCTGCCAGCAGCGCGCTCGATGGGTTCAGGATTTCGGCTGGTCGCTACTGCATAATTCCTTAAATCGGAATCGATTTAAGGAGAAAATTATGCAGCAGATTTAAGACGTTACAGCGTCCTTTGCGCGTCATATTTGACGCGCGGCGCTGTAAACGCACTGCACACACCCTGTTCGCTTGCCTCTGCCTCAGGCATCGGCGGGGCGATCCTTGGGATCGAACTGGATGATCGTCTGCCAGGTGGCGGTCAGCGCCGGCTTGCGCTCGCCCTCGATTTCGACCGTGACATCATAGGTGATCATCAGCATGCTGCCGCCACGGAAGCGCGCGTCGGCCATGGTGAAGTGTCCACGCACCCGGGCGCCACTCTTCACCGGAGCGATGAAGCGCACCTTCTCGAACCCGTAATTGATGCCCATCGTCTGTTCGCGGATCTTCGGCAGGCAGCTGTAGTTCATCGCCGACAACAGCGACAGCGACAGGAAGCCATGGGCGATCGTGCCGCCGAACGGCGTTTCGGCGGCGGCACGCACCGGATCGACATGGATATACTGATAGTCGCCGGTTGCCTCGGCGAACTTGTCGATCGTTTCCTGCGTGACCGTGATCCAGTCGGAGACGCCGATCTCCATACCGACGCGCGACCTGATTTCGGCAAGTGAAATGTCCTTCAGCATGTGACTGTCCTGAAAGTGGCCCCCCGACGAATCTATAGGACGGTCGGGTGAGTTCTAGCAAGTGGTCGGAATAGTTCAGAAATTTTCGACGAAGAAGCAAACCGAGCGAGGAGGCACGAAGGTGGGTGGAGGCTTATCGGAAAGCGCATCCTGCCAGCGGCCGTCGAGGCTTTCGGGCAGATGGATCGGGTGCGGCGCGTGGCTGCGATTGACGACGACGGCAAGCCGCGTCGGCCGCTTCTTCTTGCCGTCTCGGGTGGCGAGCACCATCATCAGGTTGTCCGTTGCCGGGTGTTCCCAATCCGCCACGGCCATAGCGCGGCCATCGAGGCGCAGCCATTCGACATCGCCCTTGCCGGTGAAGAAGGCCGTCTCGCCGAAGACGTCGAAGCGCTTTCTCAGCGTTGAAAGCGCTGCCGCATGGGCGACCAGCGCCTCGTCCATCGCACTCCAGTCGACCCAGGTGGTGTCATTGTCCTGGCAATAGGCATTGTTGTTGCCGCTTTGGGTGCGCCCACCCTCGTCACCGGCGGTCAGCATGATCGTGCCGCGGGAGGCAAACAGCGTGCCGAGCAGGGCCATGACATCATGCCGGCGCGCAGCCGTAATCTCGGGATCGGCCGTCGCGCCCTCGGCGCCGTTGTTCCACGAGTGGTTTTCGTTGTGGCCGTCGCGGTTTTCCTCGCCGTTCGCCTCGTTGTGCTTGCCGGCATAGGCAACGATGTCGGCAAGGGTAAAGCCGTCATGGGCGGCGATGAAGTTGACCGTTCGGGTGCCGGCGTCGCCCCAGCGGGAGAACGTATCGGAAGAGCCCGCAAGAGCGGTCGCAAGCGCACCGATCACATGCCGGTCGCCGCGCCAGTAGAGCCTGACGTCGTCGCGCGCCCGGTCGTTCCACTCGAGAAACGGAGCGGGAAAGTTGCCGAGCTGGTAGCCGCCGGGGCCGACATCCCAGGGCTCGGCGATCAGCACGCGATCGGCAAGAACCGGATCGGCATCAATCGCCTCAAACAGGGGGGCATCACGATGGAAACCGCCCATGTCGCGGCCGAGGATCGAGGCAAGGTCGAAGCGGAAACCGTCGACGCCGGCGGCCAACACGAAGTGGCGCAGGCTGTCGAGGATCAGTGTCTGGACGACCGGGTGGTCGCAGGCGATCGTGTTGCCGCAGCCGGTATCGTTGATGAGATCGCCGGGCCTGTCGGTCACGTGGCGATAGTAGGTGAGATTGTCGAGCCCGCGCATCGACAGCGTCGTGCCGAGCCGATCGCTTTCGCCGGAATGGTTGAAGACGAGATCGAGGATGACGCCGATGCCTGCCTTGCGCAGTGCTTCGACGGTCTGGCGCAATTCCCTAATCCCGCCCGGCACCAGCCGTGGATCGAGCGCCATCGGTGCGATCGGATTGTAGCCCCAGCCATTGCTGAGCCCGAGCGGCGGCAGGTGGCGCTCGTCGATCCAGGCGACGATCGGCATCAGTTCGACGGCGGAAACGCCAAGGCGCTTCAGATGATCGATGACGACAGGCTCGGCGAGCGCTGCGACCGTGCCGCGTTTTGCCTCGGGAATACCTTGATGCAGCATGGTGAAAGGTTTGACCGCGATCTCGTAGATGAGCCCACCCGCCCTAAAGATCGGCGGCTTCGGCTTGGCTGTCCCGACGTCGTTGACAATCGCCTTCGGCACGAGATCGGCGGTGTCCTCACCGAAGATGGTGAGCCTGGGATCGTGCCGGAACGGCCGGTCGAGCTCGACGGCGTAGGGATCGACGAGCAGTTTTGATGGATCGAACCAGAGGCCATGGTCGGGCGAATAGACGCCATCGGCGCGAAAGCCGTAGCGGGTTCCCTTCGGTGCATCGGCAACCACGAGGCTGTGCACGTCGCCGTCACGCGCCATCGGCAGTTGGCGCAGGGCCTTGGCGCCCGCCTTGTCGAACAGGCAGAGGTCGATGCGTGCGGCATTGCGCGACCAGACGGCAAAGCGCGTGCCTTGCGGGGTTAAGGTGGTGCCGAGGGGTGGCAGTCCGGCGGTCGGCATCGATCAGGCACCCCTCGGTTTTTTCTTACAGCGCCGCGCGTCAAATATGACGCGCAAAGGACGCTGTAACGCTTTAAATCTGCTGCATAATTTTCTCCTTAAATCGATTCCGATTTAAGGAATTATGCAGTAGCAATGTCAGGTCTTCGCGCGCCCCGGATGGGGCGCTCCGTCAGGTGATCACGCTCGGCTCGGTGCGGCCGGTGCGGGTCTTGATGCCGGCGATTTCGTCGGCAACGGCGATGAGGTCGGCGAGTGCTTCCTGGGTGTCGATGTCGTGGCGGGCCGGATCCGGCTCGAAGCGCTCGATATAGACGCGCAGCGTCGCACCAGAGGTGCCGGTGCCCGACAGGCGGAAGACGACCCGCGATCCGCTCTCGAACAGGATGCGGATGCCCTGGTTCTTGCTGACGGAGTGGTCGACTGGATCATGGTAGGAAAAGTCGTCGGCGGTCGCGACCTTGAGCGCGCCGAAAGATTTCCCGGGCAGGATCGCGAGCTGGTCGCGAAGCGCCTTAACCAGGCCGTTGGCGGCATCGGAATCCACTTCTTCGTAGTCGTGGCGCGAATAGTAGTTGCGGCCGTAGGTCGCCCAGTGCTTGCGGGCGATGTCGAGCGCGCTTTCCTTGCGCGCGGCAAGGATGTTGAGCCACAGCAGAACCGCCCAGAGGCCGTCCTTTTCGCGCACGTGGTTGGAGCCGGTGCCGGCACTTTCCTCGCCGCAGATCGTCGCCATGCCCTCATCGAGCAGGTTGCCGAAGAATTTCCAGCCGGTCGGCGTCTCGTAGAGGCCGATGCCGAGCTTTTCGGCGACCCGGTCGGCCGCCCCGCTTGTCGGCATCGAACGGGCGATGCCGGCAAGCCCCTTGGCGTAGCCCGGCGCCAGATGCGCGTTAGCCGCCAGCATTGCCAGGCTGTCGGACGGGGTAATGAAGATGCCACGGCCGATGACGAGGTTGCGGTCGCCGTCGCCATCGGAGGCGGCGCCGAAATCGGGCGCATCGGGCGCCATCATCGTTTCGTAGAGCGCGCGGGCGTGCACTAGGTTCGGGTCGGGATGATGGCCGCCGAAATCCGGCAGCGGAATGAAGTTCATGACCGAGCCCTTCGGCGCGCCTAGACGCTTCTCGATGATCTCCTTGGCGTAGGGGCCGGTGACGGCGCTCATCGCATCGAAGACGACGCGGAAACCGCCCGAGATCAGCTTGCGGATGGCGGCGAAGTCGAACAGGCTTTCCATCAGTTCGGCATAATCGGCCACCGGGTCGATGACCGTGACGGTCATGCCGTCGATCTGCTGCGAGCCTTCGGCATCGAGATTGACGTCGGCGACATCGGAAATCTTGTAGGTGTCAATCACCTGGCTGCGGGCATAGATCGCGTCGGTGACCTTCTCCGGTGCCGGGCCGCCATTGCCGATATTGTACTTGATGCCGAAGTCCTCGGTCGGGCCACCGGGATTGTGGCTGGCCGAGAGCACGATGCCACCGAAGGCCTCGTATTTGCGGATGACGTTGGAGGCGGCGGGCGTCGACAGAATGCCGCCGCGGCCGACCAGCACGCGGCCGAAGCCGTTGGCGGCCGCCATCTTGATGGCGATCTGGATGACTTCGCGGTTGTAGAAGCGGCCATCGCCGCCGATCACCAGGGTCTGGCCGGCAAAGCCTTCGAGCGCGTCGAAGATCGACTGGATGAAGTTCTCGGCGTAGTTCTTCTGCTGGAACACCGGAACCTTCTTGCGCAGGCCCGACGTGCCGGGCTTCTGGTCGCCATAGGGTGTGGTGGTGACTGTTCTTATCATTCTGACTTAGCCTTTCCCGAGAAGACCGGAATATAGAGAGACGTAGCGCTCGGCACTTCTGGCCCAGGAAACGTCCGATTTCATGCCCTGGGTCTGCAGACGCGCCCAGACTTTCGGTTCGTTGTATGCACGGAAGACGCGCCTGATCGCAAGACGCAACCCGTCGGCGCTGACCGGCGTGAACTGGAAGCCGGTCGCCACCTTGGCAGACAGCCCGGCTTCGTTCGCGTCGATGATGGTGTCGGCAAGTCCGCCGGTGCGCGCGACCACCGGCACGCAGCCGTAGCGCAGGCCATAGAGCTGGGTCAGCCCGCAGGGCTCGAAGCGCGACGGAATGAGGATCGCGTCCGATCCGGCCTGCATCAGGTGCGAGAGCGGTTCGTTGTAGCCGGTGACCATGCCGACATGGCCGCGGTGGCGCGAGGCGGCGGCGAGGAGCGCGCCTTCGAGTGCCGTGTCGCCGGAGCCGAGAACGATGAGCTTGCCGCCCATCGCCACGATCTCGTCGGCGACTTCGGCCACGAGGTCCATGCCCTTCTGCCAGGTCAGCCGGCTGATGACGCAGAAGATCGGGCCATTGCCCTGTTCCAGCCCGAAACGCTCTTCGAGCGCGTGCCGGTTGGCGGCGCGCTGCTTCAATGTCGTCGCGCTGAAATGCTGGGCGATCAGCGGGTCGCTCGCCGGATTCCAGACATCGGCGTCGATGCCGTTGACGATGCCGGCGAGGTCGGAAAGCCTGCTTTTGAGCAGGCCTTCGAGGCCCATGCCGAATTCCGGCGTCAGGATCTCCTGCGCATAGGACGGGCTGACGGTGGTGATCGCGCTTGCGGTCTGCAGACCGCCTTTGAGGAAGCCGACATCGCCGTAATATTCGACGAACTGCATCGAGAAGGCTTCGGGCGGAAGCGCGAGCTCGGCGAAGATCTCCGGGCCGAACTGCCCCTGGAAGGCGATGTTGTGGATCGTCATCACCGTCGGCGTCGCGGCTGCGCGACCAAAACGCATATAGACCGGCGTCAGCGCTGTCTGCCAATCATGCACATGGACGAGATCGGGCTTCCAGCCGGACACGACATCGCCGGCGGCGATTTCGGCCGCGGCCAACGACAGGGCCGCGAAGCGGCGGAAATTGTCGACATAGTCGCGGCCGGTGGCGTCGACATAGGGGCCGCCATCGCGCTCGTAGAGAACAGGCAGATCGAGCACGAGCAGGTCGAGCCCGTCGAGATCGGCTGCGAGAACCGAGGCCGGGCTGCCGAACAGGTTGGCAAAGCTGCCGACCTTCTTTTTCTTCTTCAGCTTCTGCAGCACAGCGGGATAGCCGGGCACCAAGGTGCGGGTACGGATACCGTGCGGCGACAGTGCTGCCGGGAGGGCACCGACGACGTCGGCGAGCCCCCCGGTCTTGACCAGCGGATACACTTCGGACGCAACGGAGAGGATGTTCATCAGCGGCGGACCTACATTCCCAGTTTGTCGATCATCGTTTGGGTGATCAGGCAAACGCCGTTTTCCGAACGACGGAAGCGCTTCGCATCCAGCTCCGGATCTTCGCCGACGACGAGGCCCTCCGGAATGACCACGCGGCTGTCGATTACCACATTGCTGAGCAGCGCGTGGCGACCTATCTTCACATCGGGCAGGATGACGGCATTTTCCAGTCGGGAATACGAATTTACTCTGACACCGGTGAAAAGCAGGCTGCGATTGAGCGCAGCGCCTGAGATGATGCAGTCGCCCGATACGAGCGAGGAGGTCGCCGAGCCGCGACGGTTCTCGTCGTCATGCACAAATTTGGCCGGCGGCTTGATCTCGGCGAAGGTCCAGATCGGCCAGGTGCTGTCGTAGATGTCGAGCTCCGGCGTTACATGGGTGAGATCGATATTGGCCTGCCAATAGGCATCGATCGTGCCGACGTCGCGCCAATAGGCCTCGCTTTCGAAATCCGAGCGCACGCAGGACCGGTTGAAGCGATGGGCGACCGCCTTACCGTTCTCGACGATATAGGGGATGATGTCCTTGCCGAAGTCGCGGCTCGATTTCGGATCGGCCGCGTCGCGCCGCAACAGATCCATCAGGAATTTGGTGTGGAAGACATAGATGCCCATCGAGGCAAGGGCCATCTCGGGATTGCCGGGAATGCCCGGCGGGTCGGCCGGCTTTTCGACGAAGGCGATGATGCGATCCTTGTCGTCCACATGCATGACGCCGAAGCCGGTTGCTTCCATGCGCGGCACTTCGAGGCAGCCGATGGTGACGTCGGCGCCGGAATCGACGTGCTGCTGCAGCATCAATTCGTAGTCCATCTTGTAGATGTGGTCGCCTGCGAGGATGACCATATATTCGACGCCGTGATCCTCGATGATGTCGATATTCTGGTAGACCGCGTCGGCGGTGCCTTCGTACCATTGCGTTTCCGAGACGCGCTGGCTTGCCGGCAGGATGTCGAAGCTTTCGTTTCGTTCCGGGCGGAAGAAGTTCCAGCCGCGCTGCAGGTGGCGGATCAGCGAATGGGCCTTGTACTGCGTGGCGACGCCGATGCGGCGGATACCGGAGTTCAAGGCGTTCGAAAGTGCGAAGTCGATGATGCGGGCCTTGCCGCCGAAATAGACGGCCGGCTTTGCCCGTCGGTCGGTCAACTCCTTCAGGCGGCTGCCGCGGCCGCCTGCGAGAACATAGGCCATGGCATCACGGGCCAGAGGTTGCGTACGCTTTTCCACCATTTGTCCTCCCCAAAATCATTGTTCTTCGGGATCGTCACGGCGACTTTTTGCGACGCCTTGCGGCCCTCGAAATTTCTTCTTGTGCTCCCGCCTCCCGCTTCATTCCGTCGGGCTGGAACACGCTAGCGTTTCCGATCTAAATGGAGTCGAAGAAACGCTCTATCTCTTTGTTTTTACGCATTTCCTGGCGGAAACCGCTACGCACTTTTCCTGGAAATGCTCTAAAGCGCGTCGCGATCTTTCAGATGCGCGCTGCGCTTTAAGCTCTTGTTTTTGCGCATGTCGTCATCGCAAAACCGCTGAACACTTTTGCGCGACATGCTTTAATCCTGCTCCAGCATCAACGTTGCCAAGGGCGGCAAGGTGATGGTTGCCGTTATTGCGCCTGTCTGATCTTCTTGTGCCTGAACGGCGCCGCCGTTGCCCTTGCCACTCCCCCCATAGATTTCCGCGTCGGTGTTCAAAATTTCCTTCCAGCGACCTGCGACCGGAAGCGGGATCGTGTAATTTTCCCGATAAACGGGCGTGAAATTGGTGATGACGGCGACGAGCTTTTCACCCGGCGCCTTGCGCAGCCAGGCAAAGACCGAATTGTCCCGGTCGTCGGCGAGCAGCCATTCGAAGCCATCGCCCTCGCAGTCGCGCGCGTGCAGCGCCGGCTTCGAACGGTAGGTGCCGTTGAGGTCGCGCACCAGCCGCCGCATGCCCTCGTGCAGGTGATATTCCAGCAGGTTCCAGTCAAGCGCGCGTTCCTCCGACCATTCGCGCCACTGCGCAAACTCCTGCCCCATGAACAGAAGCTTCTTGCCGGGATAGCCCCACATGAAGGCGTAGTAGGCGCGTAGGTTGGCGAACTTCTGCCAGTCGTCGCCGGTCATCTTGGCGATGAGCGAACCCTTGCCGTGCACGACCTCGTCGTGAGACAGCGGCAACACGAAGTTCTCGCTGAAGGCGTAGAGCAGACCGAACGTCAGGTCGTTGTGGTGGAAGCGGCGGTGGATGGGCTCGCGCGACATATACTGCAGCGTGTCGTGCATGAAGCCCATGTTCCACTTGAAACCGAAGCCAAGACCACCGGCATGGACCGGGTGGGAAACCTTGGGCCAGGACGTCGATTCTTCGGCGATCGTCAGGATGCCCTTGTGAACACCGTAGATTTCGGTGTTCATCGTCTGAAGGAAGCGGACCGCCTCCAGGTTCTCGTTGCCGCCGTATTCGTTCGGCACCCATTCGCCGTGTTTGCGCGAATAATCGAGGTAGAGCATGGAAGCCACAGCATCGACGCGTAAGCCATCGACGTGGAATTTCTCCGCCCAATAGAGCGCGTTGTTGACGAGGAAGGACAGCACTTCCTGCCGGCCGAAATTGTAGATCGCCGTGTTCCAGTCGGGATGAAACCCCTGGCGCGGATCTTCGTGCTCGTAGAGCGCGGTGCCGTCGAACCAGCGCAGTCCGTGTTCGTCGGTCGGGAAATGCGCCGGGACCCAGTCGAGAATGACGCCGAGGCCGACCTTGTGGCAGCCGTTGACGAAACGCGCGAACCCCTCCGGCTCGCCGAAGCGTGCCGTCGGCGCATAGAGGCCGGTCGTCTGGTAGCCCCAGGAGGGATCGTAGGGGAATTCGGAGATCGGCAGGAATTCGATATGGGTGAAGCCCATGTCGACACAATAGGGGATCAGGCGGTCGGCAAGCTCGTCCCAGGACAGCATGTCGCCGTTGTCGCGGCGCTGCCACGAGCCGGCATGCACCTCGTAGATCGAGATCGGCTGGCGGCGGGCGTCAGCCGATGCCCAATGGGCTCGATGCGCCTCGTCTTCCCAAACCTGCGCGATCTCAGGTGTCGTCACCGAGGCGGTGTTGGGGCGAAGCTCCGAGCGGCGGGCGAAGGGGTCTGCCTTGAGCGGCAGAAGCGTACCCTGGCGGTCGAGGATCTCGTATTTGTAGGCAAGGCCTGCCTCGACGCCGGGGATGAAGATCTCCCAGATGCCGGTGTCGGTGCGAAGGCGCATGACATGGCGACGCCCGTCCCAGTCATTGAACTGGCCGACGACGGAGACACGCTTGGCGTTCGGGGCCCAGACGGCGAAATGGTAGCCTTGAGCGCCTTCATGGTCGATCGGATGGGCACCCATCTTGTCGAACAGCCGGAGATGCGAGCCCTCGCGGATATAGTAGTCGTCCATCGGCCCGAGCACAGGCCCGAAGCTGTAGGGATCGACGACGATCCACTCGCCGCCATCGTTGCGCGCGCGATAGCGCACCGGCTGGATCTTGCGCAGCGAGACCGGTCCCTCGAAGAAGCCGGCGTCGTCGCGCCGCTCGAGGACGCCGAGTTCCTGCCCGGACAGCGTTTCCGCAACGACGCTGTCGGCGCCCGGAATGAAGCAGCGGGCGACATAGCCTTTCCCGACCGCTTGCACGCCGAGTATGGCGAAGGGATCGTGGTGCGTGCCTGTGAGGATGGCCGCAATGGCCGGCATTGACAGCAGGGCTGAGGCTGGAGGTTCCGGGTCTTTGCCGGCCGAAGGGGTCATCCGGCTCTCCAAATTTCGCCGGCATATTGCCGGATGGTACGATCGGACGAAAACCAGCCCATGCGCGCGGTGTTGCGCACGGCCTGCGAATACCACGCCGACGGCGTCGTCCACAGCTGGTCGATCTCGCGCTGCGCCTTGGCATAGGCTTCGAAGTCGGCCGCGACCATGAACCAGTCGTGATTGTAGAGGCCATCGACCAGGCTGGTGAACCGGTTGCGGTCATCGGGCGAAAACACGCCCGAAGCGATCGCCTGCAACGCCTGCGACAGCTCGCGCGATCCCTCGATGATGGCGCGCGGATTGTGACCCTCGGCACGCGCATTCGTCACTTCCTCGGCCGTCAGGCCGAAGATCTTGATGTTCTCCTCGCCGATCCAGTCGCGCATCTCGACATTGGCGCCGTCAAGCGTCCCGATCGTCAGCGCGCCGTTCAGCGCGAACTTCATGTTGCCGGTGCCGGAGGCCTCCATGCCGGCGGTCGAGATCTGCTCGGACAGATCGGCAGCAGGGACCATGATCTCGGCCAGCGAGACGTTGTAGTTCGGCACGAAGACGATCTTCAGAAGCCCGCGGACGGCCGGGTCGTTGTTGACCACGCGGGCGACGTCGTTTGCCAGTTTGATGATCAGCTTGGCGTTGTGGTAGCTCGGCGCCGCCTTGCCCGCGAACAGTTTGACGCGCGGCACCCAGTCGAGTTCGGGATGCGAGCGGATCTGGTCGTAGAGCGCCACCGCCTCGATGATGTTCAGGAGCTGGCGCTTGTACTCGTGGATGCGCTTGATCTGGATGTCGAACATCGCCGACGGGTCGAGCCTGATGCCGAGTCGGCTTTGAACGAGTTGCGCGAGCTTCACCTTGTTGGCGCGCTTGACCGCGGCAAAATGCTCCTGGAAATCCGGCTTGTCGGCAAAGGCATCGAGTGCCTGCAGCGCCTCGGTATTGTCCATGAATTCGTCGCCGATCGCCTCACGGATCAGGCTGAACAGGCCGGGATTGCACTGCATCAACCAGCGGCGCGGGGTGATGCCGTTGGTCTTGTTGTTGATGCGATCGGGGTAGAGCCGGTGCAGGTCGGCAAACACCGTTTCCTTCATCAGTTCGGTGTGCAGCGCCGACACGCCGTTGATCGAATGAGAGCCGACAAAGGCAAGGTTGCCCATGCGCACCCGGCGGTCGCCGCTTTCGTCGATCAGCGAGATGCTGCGGACCTCCTCGTCGGTGGCGCCCTTCTGTTTGCGTGCCTCGATCAGGATCTTGGCGTTGATCGCATAGACGATCTGCATGTGGCGCGGCAGCAGGCGTTCGAACAGCGGCACGGGCCAGCTTTCGAGCGCCTCCGGCAGCAGCGTATGGTTGGTGTAGGAAATGGTTCTGCGGGTGATATCCCAGGCCTGTTCGAAATCGAGGCCGTGCAGATCGGTCAGCAGGCGCACCAGTTCGGCGACCGAGACCGCGGGGTGGGTGTCGTTGAGCTGGATCGCGACGGCATCGGGCAGCGAGGTGAAATCAGGATATTGCTGCAGGTGCCGGCGCAGGATGTCCTGCAGTGAGGCGGACGAGAAGAAATACTCCTGGCGCAGACGAAGCTCCTGGCCGGCCGGCGTCGCGTCGGCGGGATAGAGCACGCGGGTCAGGCTCTCCGCCTTGTTGCTTTCGCGCAGCGCGCCGATGTGGTCGCCGGCATTGAAGGCATCGAGCAGGATCGGGTCGATCGGCTGCGCCGTCCAGAGCCTCAGCGTGTTGACGCGCTTGGCGCGCCAACCGACGGCCGGCGTATCGAAAGCGGTGGCAATCACGCGCTCGGCCGGCTTCCAGACGAAGCGCTGGATCTCTTCGTCGACATTGGCGGTTTCGACAACGCCGCCGAAACCGATCTCATAGGAGCTTTCGCGCCGCTCGAACTCCCAGGGGTTGCCATGGGCAAGCCAGGTCTCCGGCAGTTCCACCTGCCAGCCATCGGCCATCTGCTGGCGGAACAGGCCGTGCATGTAGCGGATGCCGTAGCCATAGGCGGGCACATCGACGGTCGCCATCGATTCCATGAAGCAGGCAGCAAGTCGGCCTAGGCCGCCGTTGCCGAGTGCCGCGTCGGGCTCAAGCAGAGCGATGACGTCGATATCGACCCCGAGCGAGGCGAGCGCATCACGCATCTCCTCCATCAGGCCGATATTGGTCATGGCGTCGCGCATCAGGCGGCCGATGAGGAATTCGAGCGAGAGATAATAAACACGCTTGGCACCTGTCGCGTAGGTCTGGCGGGTCGAATCCATCCACTTGTCGGTGATGCGGTCACGCACCACGAGGATAGCGGCGGTCAGCCAGTCGTGCGGCTTGGCGACCTTGGGATCCTTGCCGATGCGGTACTTCAAGCGCTCGAGGATTTCGACTGCAAGCTGGTCGGGTTCGGAAGAACGAAGTGCGGGCTGCGGCAGTTCGTTGGCGGAAATCTTGTTCATCATCAGAACTGTCTTACCCTTTTGCGTTGGGAGGTCGCAGGCCGGAACCGACCGGGGATGGGCAATTTATGCATCGATCCGAAGCGCTTGCAACAGGTGTTTTTAAAAGGATTAGAATTGCCTGAATAGAAGGGATGTCTGGCAAAGAGCCGTGGCTTGCCTCGCCGCCCCAAATGAAAAATGCCGCCCGGCGGGACCGGGCGGCATGATGGCGCGCGCTTTCTTTGGTTACTTTGTCAGGCGGGTCGCCATGGCCGAAGCCTTCTCGCCGATCGCCTTGAAGGCTGCAATCAGGTCGGCTGCTTCTTCCGCCTGGAAGTAGTTTGCTACCGTGGTCGCGCAGGACTTGAGCAATGCCTTTCCGCGATCGGGTGCCATGAAGGCCACGGTATAGACCTGAACGTTGTTCTTGCGCGCCGTATCGCACCATTGCAGCGTCGTTGTGTCATCGCTCGTGTTGTTGTTGGCGCCGTCGGTCATGAAGACGATGTACTTCGTCGCAACCTGACCATTCTTGGTCTTGTGCGCCGTGTCCTCGGTGGTGGCCGTTACCCGGCTGTAGGCGGTCTTGAACGCATTACCGGATGCCGTGCCGCCCGTCGCGACGAGGGCGTTGACGTAGGTTCCAGTTCCGGCAGTCCCCCATGCGATATTGCCGGCGGTATCCTGCGCCGAGTTATAGGAAACGGCTGCCGTGCGGACATAGAGTTCCTTCGGGTCGGCAGCTTTCAACTGCGCGAGCAGATCCTTGACCGCGGTCTTGAGCGCGTCGATCTTCGTCACGTAGCAAGGACTGGTCGCTGCCAGATTGGGGTACTTGCCCCAGTTTGATTCGGTATAGTTGGGGCACGAGCTTTTGGCTGTGTTCTGCGTATTGCTCTTCCAGGCCATCGAGCCGGAGCGATCGAGCACGAGATACATCGACAGCGCATTCTTGGTTTCTGTGGCGCTTTCCGCCGTGGCGCGGGTCTCGATCAGTATCGATTTCTGCCCAAGGAGGCGTGTCATCGCATTGAACTGAAGGGTCTGCTTGTTGGCGACCGTCACCTTGAAGGCCTTGCCGGTTGCACCGTTGGCACTCTCGATGATGTCGACTGTCGAGGAATTGACTTCCAGTTCTTCAATCGGAGCCGCATTGGCCGATGCGGCAAAGCCGCTGACCGTTGCGCCATCGTCGTTGGCCGGAAGGTCGACGCTATTGCCGCCGGCGGTTTGGGCCTTCAGGAAGTTGGTCGCAATTTCCTTTGCCTTTGCGATATCGGGCTTCTCCTTCGATACCAAGGCGGAAGCCGCCGCAAGTGCTGCCGCGTCGGCCGCGTCCTGCATCTGATTCTTGGTGGTCACCATCTTGGCCATGTCGATGGCAACGCCACCGGCGGCAAGGACCAATGGCATTACCAAGGCCGCCATCATGCCGAAATTGCCGCCACGATCCTTCAGCATCGCCATGAAGGACCGGTTGATCGTGGATCGTTTTCCCATCTCTGCACACCCCAAGGAACACGTTGCAAACTTGAAGGCGACGTTTAGCGGCGATGGCTTACGATATCGTTCAGGTGATAGATTCAATTTTAGCGGAATACAGGAAAACCAGTGCTTACAGCGGGTTCCGGGGATGCTGTGGTGTTTGAAAACGGGAATGCCATGTCTCAAATCGGGTCAGGTGACCGGAATGACGTCAACGGCCTGTTCGGTCTTCTGCCCGCCGTAGCTCTTCAGCACGCCGATGACAGGTGCGACGTCGCCGTAGTCGCGGCCGTGACCGACGACGATATGGTCCGTTCCGGCCGGGATATTGTTGGTCGGGTCGAGTTCAAGCCAGCCCGCGGTAGTGCCGCACCAGATGCGAACCCAGGCGTGCATGGCATCGGCCCCTTCCAGGCGCTCCTTGCCGGCGGGGGGGATTGTTCTTAAGAAGCCGCTGACATACCCGGCGGGGATGCCGAGGCTTCTGAGCGCTACGATCATCACATGGGTGAAATCCTGGCAGACGCCGCGCTTGAGCTGGAACGCCTCTGCCGGTGTGGTGTTCACCGTCGTCGCCTCGCTGTCGTAGACGAAGTCCCGGTGAATGCGTGCACAGATCGCGGTGGCGATCTGGCGGATCGTCATTCCGGGCGTGACCAAGGCTCGCGCGTAGGCCGCGATCTCCTGCACCTCTGCCAATAGCGGGCTCGGGCCGACGAAATGATGCGGTGCGTCCGGGTCGACGGACCAGCAGGCGGCCAGTTCCGCCGGCAAGCGGGAAAGATCTGCCGAGAAATCGGCCGTCAGCGGCAGCGGCTCCACCTGCACCCGCGCCTGCATGCGGATCACGAGGTCGTCATGGGCGGAGCGAAACAGGATCGCGGTGAAGGGATTGGCGAAGAAGTCGACGCTTTCGGAGCGTTCCGCCGGCATCGGGTGACAGCTGACCGAGCCGACGACGAGGCGCTGCCGGTCGGGCAGCGTCGCCGGCATCACACGCACCAGATGGCGCCCGCCGGACACCGGCACTTCGTAGCCGTAGGTGATCTTCAGGCTGATGTCGTAGAGCATGGGCGTGTCCTGCCGGTCAGCCGAGATAGGTGTTGGCGAGAATGTTGGAGAGCTTTTCCAGATCTCGCTCCAGCCTGTTGTAGACGCTAAGGTTCATCGCCTCCGGCGTCATGACGGCAAGGCCGGAATGCAGGCGCATGGCCTCGCGGTAGAAGGGCGACATCTGGCCGTTGACATAGGCGTTGGGCAGAAGCTCCACCTCGTTCTTGATTTCGTTGAACTGGTAGAGCACCGAGCGCGGGTTGAGTGGGTCGAGCGCCAGCAGGTCGGTCACGGTCAGCGCTGCCGTGTTGACGTTGTAGCGCCGGCGATGGGTCATGACGCTGTCGCCGATCTCCAGCAGCATGTCGTAGGCGCCGTCAGGCGCATCCGGGCCGGACATATGGCCAAGCAGCCGCGTCATGTGCAGGCCACGTTCGATGTAGCGGCCGATGGAGAGAAAGCGCCAGCCGGTAAAGCGGTACATGTTTTCGTGCACAAGACCGGCAAAGCCGGCGAGCTTGCGCAGAAGCACGGTCATGGCGCGGGTGGCATCGTCGCCCGATTGCACGGTCGCGTGGAACTTGCGGGCCGTCTGCGACAGATCGTTGAGCGCCAGCCAGCCGTCTGGCGAGAAGCGGTCGCGGATGTTGCCGGCGCTGAAAAGCGCACTGGAAATATTGGCCAGCAGGCTGTCAGGTACCGCCTGGTGGGTATCGATATCGAGGGCGGCGAGATAATCGGTGACGTCCTGGAGCAGCGGCAGGCTCGGGTCGGCGGTCTCGGCAAACCGGCCGTGCCAGGCGCGCAGGATGCGCAACGCCCCTTCCGCCCGCTCGATGTAACGGCCGAGCCAGAACAGGTTGTCGGCAGCCCGGCTCGGCAGGCTTCCCGGCATGTTGCGGGTGAAGCTTTCTTCTGCCGGCAACAGGGTGGTGCGCTCGACCGGCCGGTCGCTGACAATCCAGACGTCGGCGGCCGTGCCGCCGGCCTGCATGGCGATGGCGGCAACATCGTCGCCGGAGCCGATGCGGGCAAAGCCGCCGGGCATGATCTGCCAACCGTCGCGGGTGCGGGCGGCGAAGACGCGCAGGCTCATCGGTCGCGGCGTCAGGCGGCCGCGCACCCAGGCCGGCGTGGTCGACAGCGTGACCGCCTCCTGGCCGACAAGTTTTCCGCCCTCCGCATCGAGCCAGCCGGAAATCGCTGCCGCGTCCGTTTCGGCCAGCGACGCCCCGAGCACCGATTGGCCGTTGTCGTCGAAGAAGGGGCGCGTCGCATAGGCCGGGCCGATGACCATGCGTTCGATATTGGCGGCGACCTGCGCGCGCTCGGATGTTTGGCCGCACCACCAGGTGGCGATCGACGGCAGCTTCTGTTCCTCGCCGAGAAGATGCCAGCAGATGGCCGGCATGAAGGCCAAGAAGGCGCGCGTCTCAACGATGCCGGAACCGAGCGCGTTGACGATCGCCAGGGATCCGGCCCTCAGGGCCTCGACAATGCCGGGGGTGCCGATGTGCGAGGACTGGTTGAGTTCCAGCGGATCGGCGAAGGCGGCGTCGAGGCGGCGCCAGAGCACGCCGACGGGTTTAAGCCCCGCGACCGTGCGCACCATCACCCGGCCGCCGACGACCGTCAGGTCTTCGCCTTCCAGCAGCATGAAACCGAGATAGCGGGCGATATAGGCATGCTCGAAATAGGTCTCGTTGGCGATGCCGGGCGAGAGCACGGCGATGCGATCGTCCGGATGCAGCTTGCGCGCCTGCAGCGTGTCGCGGAAGGCGCCGAAGAAGCCGGCCAGGCGATGCACATGCGTTTCGGCATAGAGATTGGAGAAGGCGCGGGTGGTGGCGACCCGGTTTTCCAGCGCGAAGCCGGCACCGGACGGCGCCTCCGTGCGATCCGAGAGGACCCACCAGTTGCCGTCCGGGCCACGGCCGATCTCGAAGGAGATGAATTGCAGGAAATGGCCATCGGCCGGCTTGACGCCGACGAGCGGCCGAAGAAATTCGGGGTTGGAGGCGACCAGCGCCGGCGGCAGCAGGCCTTCGCGCACCAGGCGGTTTTCGCCATAGACGTCGGCGACCACCTTCTCCAGAAGTTCGGCGCGCTGGATGAGGCCTTGCGAGACTGCCGCCCATTCGTGCTCGTCGATCAGGACCGGAATATGCGACAGCGGCCAGCTTCTCTCCGAGCTGTCCTTGCCGCCATAGACCCGATAGAAGACACCGGCGTCGCGCAGGTAGCGGTCGGCGCGCGCGAAGCGATTGGCGAGATCCGTTTCGTCGAGGCGGCCGAGCGTCGAAAGCAGCCGTTGCCAGACGGGCCGCACGTTGCCATGCGCGTCCAGCATCTCGTCGGCAATGCCGGGAAGTGCACGGTAGCCGAAGACCGGATCGTCATCGATGCCCAGCCGGCCGGCCGCTGCTCTCTGCTTCTTCGCCATTTACGCTCCTGGCGGACGCCTGAGATCAAGCGTCATCGGAAATTCCATCGACGGGCTTTCCGGATGAAGCAGGTAGCCTCCCGGGGTATGGCCCCAGGGCTCGAACCGCGCCAGTCGCCGCGCTTCTGCCTCGTTGCCGTTGACCGGAAATGTCTCGTAACTGCGCCCGCCCGGATGGGCGACATGGTAAACGCATCCGCCAATCGCCCGATTCGACCATGTATCATAGATATCGAATGTAAGGGGAGTGTTCACGGGCAAAACCGGGTGAAGGCCGGCGGCCGGCTGCCAGGCCTTGTAGCGAACGCCGGCAACGGCGCTGCCGTTGGTACCGGTCTTGGCAAGAGGGAGGGGCCGGCCGTTGCAGGTGACCGTGTAGCGCTCGGGATTGGGCGTATCGAGCTTGACCTGCAGCCGCTCGACGGAGGAATCTACATAGCGCACGGTGCCGCCGATCGCTCCCTGTTCGCCCATGACATGCCAGGGTTCCAGCGCCTGGCGGATTTCCAGCCTGCCGCCCTCGTATTCGACCTCGCCGCAGAAGGGGAAGCGGAACTCGAGCTGGGCTTCGAACCATTCCGGTCGAAGATCGAACCCGTGGGTGCGCAGGTCGGCGAGCACTTCGAGGAAATCTTGCCAGACATGGTGCGGCAGCATGAAGCGGTCATGAAGTGCGGTGCCCCAGCGCACGAAGCGGCCGTCGAGCGGGTGTTTCCAGAAACGGGCGATGAGCGCGCGCACCAGCAGTTGCTGGGCAAGCGACATGCGGGCGTTGGGCGGCATCTCGAAGCCGCGGAATTCGATGAGGCCGAGGCGGCCCGTCGGGCCATCCGGCGAAAACAGCTTGTCGATGCAGATTTCCGCGCGGTGGGTGTTGCCGGTGACGTCGACGAGCAGGTTGCGGAACAGCCGGTCGACCAGCCAGGGCAGTGGCGGCGGCGTCGCGGAACCGGGCAGCGGCACCTGCGCGAGTGCGATCTCCAGCTCGTAGAGCTGGTCGTGCCGGGCTTCGTCGATGCGCGGGGCCTGGCTGGTCGGCCCGATGAAGAGGCCGGAGAACAGGTAGGAGAGCGACGGATGGCGCTGCCAATAGAGGACGATGCTCTTCAGCAGGTCCGGCCGGCGCAGGAACGGGCTGTCATTGGGATTGGCGCCACCGACGACGACATGATTGCCGCCGCCGGTGCCGGTGTGGCGACCGTCGATCATGAACTTGTCGGCGCCGAGCCGGCTTTGGCGCGCCTCTTCGTAGATCGCCGTGGTGATATCGACGCAATCTCGCCAGTTGGCCGCGGGATGGATGTTGACCTCGATGACACCGGGATCGGGCGCCACGCGGATGACATTGATGCGCTCGTCGTGGGGCGGCGCGTAGCCCTCGATGTGGACCGGCAGGCCGAGCGCTGCCGCGGCGCGCTCGGTTGACGCGATCAGGTCGAGATATTCCTCGATGCTTGTCGTCGGCGGCATGAAGACGCAGAGCCTGCCGTCGCGCGGCTCGACGCTGATGGCCGTGCGCACCAACCCGGCGATTTCGTCGCGTGGCTGCGGCTGTGGGGTTTCCGGCGCTTCCGATGCCTGGAAGCGCGAATGCTGCGGGCGAACGCTGGTTTCGGCGAAATCAGGCAGGTCGTTGCGCGGAACGGTCGGGTCGACGGGATGGATATAGGGATAGGCGGACGGAGCGACATAGGGCAGGGCGCCGAGCGGCAGGCGATAACCGACGGGGCTGTCGCCGGGAACGAGGAAGATGCGGCCGCGGCGGGTCTGCCATTTCTCGCTCATCCATCGCAGGCCGGTGGCACGCGCATTCCAGGCCTGTACCGGCAGCACGTAGCCGGTCGGTGCCGTCAAGCCGCGCTCGAACACCCGGGCCATGCGGCTGCGCTCCTCGGGGTCTTTCAGCTTGGAGTTGGCCGGATCGACATTGTCGGGAAGGTTTGCTTCCTTGAGCAACCAGTCGGCGGGGTCTTCGAAGGCCGGCACGACCATCTCGGCCGGTACGCTCAACTCGCTTGCCACCCCATGCAGCAGGCGTTCGGCGTCCTCTGCCGTCACGTCATGCCGCCCGTTCTCCTCGGCGATGAGATCCGCCTGACGCCAGATCGGCACGCCGTCCTTGCGCCAGTAGAGCGAGAAGGTCCAGCGCGGCAGGCTTTCGCCCGGATACCATTTGCCCTGGCCGTAGTGCAGGAATCCGCCGGGCGCGAAGCGTTCGCGCAGTCGGCGAATGAGGATATCCGCCTTCTCGCGTTTGGTCGGTCCGACGGCCTCGGTGTTCCACTCGTCGGCTCCGAAATCGTCGATCGATACGAAGGTCGGCTCGCCGCCCATCGTCAGGCGCACATCGTTTTCGGACAGCACCCGATCGACATGTTCGCCGAGCGCGTTCAGCGCCTGCCAGCTTTCGTCGGAAAACGGCTTGGTGATGCGCGGATGCTCGGCGACGCGCGAGACCTTCATGTCGAAGGCGAAGTCGGTGCGGGTCTCTGGATCGCCGAAGAAACCGCCGGAGATCGGGGCGGCGTTGCGGTAATGCGGCGTGGCGGCAAGCGGAATATGGCTTTCGCCGGTCAGGAGGCCGGAGGTCGGGTCAAGCCCGACCCAGCCGGCGCCGGGCAGGTAGACCTCGGCCCAGGCGTGCAGATCGGTAAAGTCGTGCTCGGTGCCGGATGGGCCGTCGAGCGCCTTGAGGTCAGGTGCAAGCTGGATGAGGTAGCCCGAGACGAAGCGGGCGGCATAACCCAGATTGCGTAGGATCTGGACGAGCAGCCAGCTCGAATCGCGGCACGATCCCCTGGCCGATGTCAGCGTTTCCTCAGGCGGCTGGACCCCGGGTTCCATGCGGATGACATAGCCGATTTCCTGCTGGAGCCTGGCATTGAGGCCGACGACCATGTCGATGGTTCGCTGTCGCGAGCGGTCCACCGCCGCCGTGAACGCAGACAGCGCCGGCCCCATCGGCTCCGGCGTCATGTAGATCTTCAGGTCGTCGATCAGGTCTTGCGGGTAGGCGAAGGGCCAGTGCTCGGACTCCTCCTCGATGAAAAAGTCGAAGGGATTGTAAACGGTCATGTCGGCGACGAGGTCGACTTCGATCTTCAGTTCGGTGACCGGTTCCGGGAACACGTAGCGTGCGAGGTAGTTGCCGTAGGGATCCTGCTGCAGATTGACGAAGTGGTTGGCCGGCGAAACTTTCAGCGAGTGGCTGATGACCTTGGTCTTGGAATGGGCCGCCGGTTTCAATCGGATGATCTGCGGTGAAAGCCTGATCGGGCGGTCATAGGTATAGTGGGTCAGGTGGTAGATGCTGGCCTTGATCGACATACCGGATTTTGTCCCCTTGATGGCAGGTCGTTATTACGCCGCCATTCCCGGGAAGTTTGTGCAATGCGAAGAGAGAAAGCAAGCGCGAAAGACAGCGCCGGATTTCTCCGGCGCGTCGATCGGCAGACGTAGGCGATCACACCGCCGGCGGGTTCAGGCGCGCGAAGCCCTCCTGGAGGTGATAGGGGAAGTAGGGGTAGGTGGCGGTCTTCTGGCTGGCCTTGTCGAGCCGTGCCGTCTGTTCGGCGGTCAGCGACCAGCCGACGGCACCCAGGTTCTGGCGCAGCTGCTCGTCGTTGCGGGCGCCGATGATGACGCTCGACACGGTCGGGCGCTGCAGCAGCCAGTTGATGGCGATCTGCGGGATGGTCCTGCCGGTCTCGGCTGCCAGTGCGTCGAGCACGTCGACGATGTCGTAGAGCTTCTCGTCATCGACCGGCGGGCCGAAGGAGGCGGTATCGTGCAGGCGGCTTCCTTCGGGCCAGGGCTGGCCGCGTCTGATCTTGCCGGTCAGACGCCCCCAGCCGAGCGGGCTCCAGACGAGCGCACCGACGCCCTGGTCGAGACCAAGCGGCATGAGCTCCCACTCGTAGTCGCGCCCGACCAGCGAATAGTAGACCTGATGGGCGACGTAGCGCGGGTAGCCGTGCTTTTCCGCGGCAGCAAGCGACTTCATCAGCTGCCATCCGGCGAAATTGGAAACGCCGACATAGCGCAGCTTGCCGGTGCGCACCAAGGTGTCGAGCGTCGACAGCACCTCTTCGACCGGCGTGCCGGCATCGAAGGCGTGCAACTGCATCAGGTCGAGGTAGTCGGTGCCGAGGCGGCGCAGGGCATCGTCGACCCCCTTGATCAACCGCGAGCGCGAGGAACCGGCATCGTTCGGACCATCGCCCATCGGCAGCGACATCTTGGTGGAGATCAGCACGTCGTTGCGCCGTCCCTTGATTGCCGCACCCAGCACCTCTTCGGAGGCGCCATCCGAATAGACGTCTGCCGTATCGAACAGATTGACACCGGCCTCAATGCAGATGTCGACGAGACGGCGCGCCTCGGCATCGTCGCTGTTGCCCCAGGCGCTGAAAAGCGGGCCTTTGCCGCCGAACGTGCCAGCGCCGAAACTCAGCACGGGAACCTTCAATCCTGACGATCCAAGCCGTCTGTATTCCATCATTCGAACTCCTCGTTGCGGTCATGCCCGTATTGGCAAGAGAAAGGTGGTGTCTCGTTGATTTGAGAAGTAGACCATCTGCCGGAACATCATTTGTGAGTTGAAGTCACATGTCGCGACACTCGATCAACCGCTCCGGCGAAATGGCCGTCTTCGTCAGGGCCGTCGAACTCGGCGGCTTCTCCGCGGCGGCGCGCGAATGCTGCATGACACCATCGGCAGTGAGCAAACTGGTGCAGCGGCTGGAAGAGAGGCTCGGCGTTCGGCTGATCAACCGGTCGACGCGGCAATTGCAGCTGACGCCGGAGGGTTGCGCCTTCCACGAGCGGGCGGCCCGCATTCTCGCCGATATCGATGACGCGGAGAGACAGGCGGCGGCCGGCGATATGCCGGCGGGCCGTGTTCGCCTCAATGCCAGCGCGTCCTTTGCCACCCATGTGCTGATGCCACTGCTGCCGGAATTTCTGAGCGCCTATCCGGGGCTTTCGGTCGACATCATCCAGACCGATGCCGTCGTCGACCTGATGGCGGAGCGCGTCGACATCGCGATCCGCGCCGGGCCGCTCAAAGCGTCGAGGCTGATTGCGCGCAAGCTTGGCAGTACGTCGATGACCATCGTCGGGGCGCCCTCCTATCTCGAGCGTTGCGGCAAGCCCGAGAGCCTTGACGAGCTGATGGCGCACAACCGCCTGAGCCTCAGCTATATCAGGGCCGTCGATGGTTGGCCGCTGTTGTCCAATGGCGAAGCAATATTGCTTCCGCCGAGCGAAAGGGTGCGGGTGAGCGACGGGGAGGGGTTGCGCCGTCTGGCGCTTGCAGGCGTCGGACTGGCACGGATGGCGACATTCACGGTTCGGGACGACATCGATGCCGGCCGGCTTGTGCCCATTGTCGAACATCTCAATCCGGGAGATCGCGAGACGTTTCACGCTGTGTTTCAGGGCCAGGGCGGTGCGCTGCCGTCGCGCGTCAGGGTGATGCTCGATTTTCTGGCAGCGCGGGCACGGCTGTCCGGCTGATGACGAGACGAGGCGCTCAGCTGTCAGTTAGCCGCAGACGCGATTCCGGCCTTCGGATTTCGCGCGATAAAGCTCGGTGTCGGCGCTTTCGATCAGGCCTTTCCAGCCCGGATTGGCATTGGCGCCGGCGACGCCGAAGCTTGCGGTGACGTTCAGTTCCCGGCCGTCGGCAACGGTGATCGGCGCACCCGCAAGGTTGGACCGGATGCGCTCCGCAAGGGCGCGGGCCGCATCGATATCGTCGCCCGGCGTGATGACGGCGAATTCCTCGCCGCCAAAACGCGCGACCAGATCGGACGAGCGCACGGAGTAGCGAAGGATACGGGCGGTTTCCTTCAGCACGATGTCGCCGACGAGATGGCCGTGGGTGTCGTTGATCTGCTTGAAGTGGTCGATATCCATGAGGATCAGGCAGGCGTTCTTGTCGCTACCTGCCGCATCCTCGGCGCCGCCGATCAGTTCCAGTGCACGACGATTGAGCAGCCCCGTCAGCTCGTCGGTTTCGGCCTGGCGTTCGAGGTGCTTCATCAGGAGCGTGCGTTCGTCGAGCCGCTGTCGCAGCACGTCGATCGCATCGAACAGCCGTCCCATTTCGCCTTCGCCGCCCTTGCCGCTCAATCGCGCGATCGGGCGGTCATTGGCAAGCTCGATGATGCTGTGGCGCGCAAGCAGCAGCGGTTCGAAGACCAGCGATCGCGCGCGACGCATGAGGATGAGGAGAACGATGAACAAGGCGAAGGTTGCCGTGGTGGCGATCGTCAGCTTTATCGAGGCCTGCGTCTTGCTGGTGGCGAGCCTCTCCACCGTGGCGTCCATGAAGTCGCGGCGAAGGATCTCGAGCGGCTTCATCTTCGGAACATAGCGGTCGGTGAATTGTTCGGCCGTCATCGGGTAGTGCCCGGTATGCCTGCCGACCGACACGACGCTGTCGACGATCGCAAAGCCTTCACCAAAGAACTCGTGCTCGATCGCGGCGATATCGGCGATGTTCTTCGGCTTCAACCCCGGCAGCGCGCCCGGCTTGCCGACGACGGACCAGATTTCCTGCAGGCGGCCGCGCGTTCGCTCGCTGTCGGCAATGTTCTTGGCCTGCAATGGTCTTCCGACTGCGACCGGAGCCATAAGCTGAGATGCAAGGCGGCCACCGTCCTCGCGCAGATTGGCGAGCATATGGGCGGCGATGGCGATGCCCGCCAGATCAGGATCGGTGTTCGTCAGGCGCTGGATGTTCCAGTCGAATGCGGGGCGCATCGCGTCGATCACCGCGAACATGTCTTCGATCGCCCTCTGGATTTCCGTCAGGCTGCGGCGTTCCGGCGGCATGGCGGCGATGCGATCGATCTCGGCACGGGCGGCGCTGAGGCGGCGTTGGACTTCGACGAGAATAGGAGAGAGTGCCGCCGCCGGCTCAGACCGGCTGTCATCGGTCGCGCCGGCCACGATTTCGGCAAGCGCTGCATCGCTGCGCGCCCGGAATTCGGCAAGGCGCGCCTGAACCGGAGAGCCCGGGGCGATGCCGATGCCCATCACGCCATTCGACGGCCCGCGCTCGGCTGAGAGATAGGTTGCCGTGTCGAGAACCTGGCAGAAGGCGATGACTTCCCTAAGGTTGCGCCGGGCAATGACGAAATCGGAATAGGAGGCGGCGATGATTTCGGTGGCAAGCACGCCCGTACAGGCCACCACGATGGCAACCAGCCACTGCAGTTTGCGGCGCAGCATCTTGGCGGAGCGAATGTCGCGACCACTCTCGCTGGCCTGTCGCTCATTGTGGGTGTACTTGGTCATTTGCGCGAAGTTGGTCCACCAATGCTACCGGTCATCGTGCCGGAGTCGCGACAATTTCTTGCCGCGGAGAAGGAATGCTTTTCCGCGATCAGTGATACAGGCCGCAGTACTATCGCATAAGGTGTTAAATATCCCTGAAATACCCTAAAATACCATGGGTAAAACCGCAACTGAGGGATGCGTGCGGCGCACGCCATGCGCAATTGCCAGGGGCATGCCGGACGGAGGGCGGTTCGGCCTGCCTGGAGCCTATCGATGGGTACCAGGCAGGTCCGTTTCGATTGCGATTGTATTCAGCCTCTCTGGCCGACAAGGGCGAAGAGGGCACCTTGCGGGTCGAGCGCCTGGATGATCCAGGCTCCACCCGGCACTTCCATGGGCTCAAGGACGATCTTGCCGCCGCCGGACTTGATGCGCTCGATGGCCGTGTCGAGCGCTGCGACGTTGATGTAGTAAAGCCAATAGGGTGACGGGATATCCTTCGGCTTGGTCATCATGCCGCCGGATTGGACCCCGTCGATGGCAAAGATCCGATAGGTGCCCATCTCCCCCATATCCATGTCGTTATCCTTGGTCCAGCCGAAGAGGTCGGCATAGAAGGGGAAGGCCGCGTCGAGGTCGCCGGACATCAGCTCATGCCAGCCGATCTGCCCCGGCGTCATCGGGTCGACAGCGGGGGGCGGCTCGCCGGTGCCGGTGAACAGGGCGAAAACCGCTCCATGCGGGTCGGTGGCGATGGCGAAGCGGCCGATGCCGGGGATATCGTCGGGCGCCCGGTGGATCTTGCCGCCCTTGGCCGCAACCTTCGCCGCAACCGCATCGACATCGTCGACGCCGACATAGCCGAGCCAGGCGGGTGGCGCGTTCATCTCCAGCGCGCCTTCGGGCATGGTCATCAGGCCGGCGACCTGGTGGTCGCCTGAGGTAAACAGGGTATAGCTGACGCCAGGCATGCCGGCGTCGCGGGCATTCCACCCGACGACGTCCTTGTAGAAGGTTTCTGCCGCCTTGGTGTCCGTCGTCATCAGTTCGTACCAGACGAATTTGCCGTGATGGCCTGCCATCTCATGTCCTCCGGTTGCAAAATTGGAAGCCGCGCCGACCGAGGTCGGCCGTGCGGGGTAAGATGCGTGAAATCCTATGTCAGAGGCGGGTGTACTCCGCCGTCATCATTTCCTTCCAGGTCCCGTCATCCGTCCTGACATGCGCCGTCAGCAGGCGTCGGGCTTGGCCGTCAAGGGTTATTGCGTCGCGATACCTGGCCTGTTTGCCTGGAACATCGAAGTCCGGCCCATCGCTGTAGAGTGACAGCGTCAGCCCGTCGGGCTCGAGTTCGCCGTCATAGATCCACAGGTGGGTCATCATCGATCCGACCCAGGTTCCAATGAAGCGTCGTGTTTCGGGGTTGTAGCCGAGCGTCATCAAGGTCTGGCCGAAGTTGCCGTCGGGCATCGTGCCCTGACCTTCGCAGACCGTCCAGAGACCTCGAAGGCTGCGAACATGTTCGGTCCATGGGGTGTCCGTTTCAGGTGCGCCTGATGTGCGCACCTGCCAATCGCCGAGCAATTGTTCGAGCCAGCGATGCGCTTCTTCCGGTTCTGCCTTCACCGAAGTCTCCTCTCCCAGCGATGCCTAAAATTCGATCAGAGATACGACCGGTTCAATCAGAGATACGAGCGGGAAGAAACGCGCCCGGAGCCAAAAGGTTCCGTTCCGGGCGCGGTGCCGGGAGGCTTAACCGGCTTTGCGTCGAGGCGCATCCTCGTATTCGTCGTGGCGGCGCACGAAACCCTGCGTGCCGTCCTCGTTTCGCCCCTTTGGTGCGCGGTCGAGAAGCATCAGCGTGCCGACCAGTTCCTCAAGCCCGCGGGCATAGGTGGAATAGGTGTGGTAGACGGTGCCGTCGTCGGCCTTCTGGAAGGCGCTGAGGCCCGGCAGTTCCTCGTGCGCATTGGCGCTTTCCGTCTCGGTGAAGTTGTAGACGACCTTGCCCTCAGCGAGTTCGGCCGGCGTGAAGGCGACGTGAAAGTCGCTGTTGAAGCCGTTTCCCTCGGCCGAGACCCAGGGGAAATGCCAGTCCATGCGTTTCTTGTAGGCTTCGAGCTTCGAAAGCGGGGCGTTTGATGCCGCGATCAACGTGACGTCGTGGTGATTGAGGTGCGGCAGCATGCCGCCGAAATGGTCGGCGAGGAACGAGCAGCCGGGGCAGCCGGCCTCCCAGGTTGGCCCGAACATGAAGTGGTAGACGACAAGCTGGCTGCGTCCGTCGAAGAGTTCGGCCAACGACCTCTGTCCGTTCGGCGTGTCGAAGACGTAGGGCTTTTCTATCTTCACCCAGGGCAAGGCGCGGCGCGCCGCGTTGACCTTGTCCCTGAGGTGGGTGTGCTCTTTTTCCAGCGCCAGAAGCGCCTTTCGCGCCTTCAGCCATTCCTGTGGCGATACGACCGCATGATCCTGTTTCATGCCCGTTCCTCCGTCAAACGTTGCACTTGACTAATTACGTTGATATCAACATTAATCGGTTATGTCAAAATCGCCCGTCATCCCGTTCGAGACCACATTGTTCGTAAAGGACACCTGCCTGTGCCTGCATGTCCAGCGCGCAGCCCGTGCGATCGCCCGCCAATTCGATGATGCCTTGCGGCCGCTCGATATCACCAACGGCCAGTTTTCCCTGCTGATGTCGCTCAATCGCCCGGTGCCACCGAACATGGGTGTCGTGGCCTCGCTGCTCGCCATGGATCGCACGACGCTGACGGCGGCGCTAAAGCCGCTGGAGCGGCGCGGGCTGGTCGAGATTTTTGCCGACGAAGGGGATCGACGGTCGCGTCGGCTGCGGTTGACGCCAGCGGGTGAGCGCCTGCTGGCGCGCGCCGTACCGATCTGGAAGGCGGCCCACGAGATGGTCGACGAGAGGCTCGGCCAAGGCGGGCCGGAGCGGTTGCGTGCTGATCTCCAGCTGTTTGCCTAGGACACGCTGCGCAAGCGAATTGATGTAACCTGGTTCCAAAGCTGCACACTTTTTGCACGCGATGCTTCTAGCCTGTGGTCGGGCGATCCCGCAGCAGGGCGATGGCTTCGACGATCAATGCCGTTGCCCGCTGCAGCCGCTCCTCGCCGAGCTCCGCGCCAAAGGCGTCGGCCCAGACGGTCTGCCTGGCCTTGATTTCATCCAGCACCTCTTCGCCGCGCGGCGTCGGTACCATCAGCTTGGCCCGCTGGTGTGCGGGATTGTCGCCATAGGTGATCAGTCCTTCTTGTTCGAGCAGGTCGGCGATGCGCTGCACACCCTGCCGAGCAAGACCGAGCGCGCGTGCGGCATCGGCGACCGACATCGGGGCGTGGCTCGCGGCCGCCAATACCTGCCAGCGTGCACTGGTCTGGCCTGAAGGTTTGGCGAGCACGTCGCCTGCTGCCGTCAACGGACCGGCCAGGCGAAGCACCGAAATGGCGAACTGGGCGAAGGCGTCGCCGGCGGGGGTGCGGACAGGGTCATCCATGTTGACAGCGACTACCATTGTGTCACGGTGAATAATGACAGCATGTTGTCATTATGGCGCGCTTGTCGCAAGCGTTTTGATCGCAGGAAGAGAAAATGGGAATGGCCAAGCGGACCTACAAGGGCAATTGCCAGCCAGTACCCCTTCGGAGATCAGGCATCTCGAGATCAGATGCATCTTGTGGACATAGCACTCACCCGCCTGCTTCCGCCTTCTGAAAACCGTAGCGCGCATAATTGACAATATGTTGTCATCATGCGATAAGTGAATTGACAATAAGTTGTCGTGTCGCCGCATTGAAATGTGCGCTGTTCGGGTCTCGAATTGGGAGTGAATGTGATGAAACGAACCTACCGGGGTAGCTGCCATTGCGGAAAGATCCGCTATGAGGCCGATATCGATCTCGACGCCGGTACGGGCAAATGCAATTGCTCGATCTGCTGGAAGAAGCGCTATTGGGGCGCGATCGTGAAGCCGGATGCGTTTCGGCTGCAGGCTGAGGAAGTCGATATCGCCGACTACCAGTTCGGCAGCATGAGCGGGCATCACCGCTTCTGCAAGACCTGTGGGATTGCCGCCTATGGTCACGGCTATATCGAGGAGATCGGCGGCGCCTACTATTCCGTCAATCTGGCCGCCCTCGACGATCTTGATCCGGCAGTGCTTGCCGAAGCGCCGGTGCAATATATGGACGGCCGCAACAACAACTGGTTCCACCCGCCGGCCGAAACGCGTCATCTCTAAGGTCGTCGTGCATCGGAGTGGCCGCAGGGCCGATCTTCAAACCTTTTGGAACTCAAGGTGGTAGGTGACCTCTTCGCCCGTGGTCGGATCGATACCCGGAGCGCTGTGGATCACCAGTTGCTTGCCGTCCAGAATATAGGGGCGGATCAGGTCCGAAGTGCCCCAGTTGGGATTCCAACTCGCATCGACATGATGAGGGCATAGAGCGCACAAAAAAGGCCCCCACGAGCGGGAGCCTTTTGTTTCTCAAATTGTCGAGCGTTCAGCGATCGCCGAGGTCGCGAACCGCGCCGCGGTCTGCGGAGGTGGCGAAGGCGGCGTAAGCCTTGAGTGCTGTCGTCACCTTGCGCTTGCGCACTTCGGTCGGCTTCCAGCCCTTGGTATCCTGCTCGGTGCGGCGGCGGCTAAGTTCTGCCTCGTCGACGCGCAGGCTGATCGTGCGGTTGGGGATGTCGATGTCGATCATGTCGCCTTCGCGCACCAGGCCGATCGTGCCGCCGTTCGCCGCTTCCGGCGAGACGTGGCCGATCGAGAGGCCCGACGTGCCGCCGGAAAACCGGCCGTCGGTGATCAGCGCGCAGGCCTTGCCGAGGCCCTTCGACTTCAGATAGCTCGTCGGATAGAGCATTTCCTGCATGCCCGGGCCGCCCTTCGGACCTTCATAGCGGATGACGACGACGTCGCCCGCCTTGATCTCGTTGGCGAGGATGGCCTTGACCGATGCGTCCTGGCTTTCGAACACCCGTGCCGGACCGGAGAACTTCAGGATGCTCTCATCGACGCCGGCGGTCTTCACGATGCAGCCGTCGAGCGCAATGTTGCCCTTGAGCACGGCGAGGCCGCCGTCCTTGGAGAAGGGGTGTTCGACCGAGCGGATGACGCCCTTTTCGCGGTCGGTGTCCAGTTCGTCCCAGCGGGCTTCCTGGCTGAAAGCGACCTGGGTCGGAATGCCGCCGGGGGCGGCGCGGAAGAAATTGCGCACGGTTTCGCTCGTCGTGCGGGTGATGTCCCAACGGTCGATGGCGTGGCCGAGAGTTTCGCTGTGCACGGTCGGGCAATCGCGGTTGATCAGGCCACCCTTTTCGAGTTCGCCGAGGATCGACATGATGCCGCCGGCGCGGTGCACGTCTTCCATGTGCACGTCGCTCTTGGCCGGCGCCACCTTCGACAGGCAGGGAACCCGGCGCGACAGCCGGTCGATGTCGGCCATGGTGAAATCGACCTCGCCCTCATGGGCGGCGGCGAGAATGTGCAGAACGGTGTTCGTCGAGCCACCCATGGCGATGTCGAGCGCCATGGCGTTTTCGAAGGCCTGCTTGGAGGCGACGTTGCGCGGCAGCACACTCTCGTCTTCCTGCTCGTAGTAGCGACGGGCAATATCGACGACCAGATGCCCGGCCTCGACGAAGAGGCGCTTGCGGTCGGCGTGGGTCGCGAGCGTCGAGCCGTTGCCGGGCAGCGACAGGCCCAGCGCTTCGGTCAGACAGTTCATCGAATTGGCGGTGAACATGCCGGAGCAGGAGCCGCAGGTCGGGCAGGCGGAGCGTTCGATGACCTTGACGTCCTCGTCCGACACATTGTCGTCGGCGGCAGCGACCATGGCATCAACCAGATCGAGCGCATGCGTCTTGCCGTGCAGTACGACCTTGCCGGCCTCCATCGGGCCACCGGAGACGAAGACCGCGGGGATGTTGAGGCGCAGTGCCGCCATCAGCATGCCGGGGGTGATCTTGTCGCAGTTGGAGATGCAGACCATGGCGTCGGCGCAGTGCGCATTGACCATATACTCGACCGAGTCGGCGATGATCTCGCGCGACGGCAGCGAATAGAGCATGCCGTCGTGACCCATGGCGATGCCGTCGTCGACGGCGATCGTGTTGAATTCCTTGGCAACGCCGCCGGCCGCCTCGATCTCGCGGGCGACGAGCTGGCCGAGGTCCTTGAGGTGCACGTGGCCCGGCACGAACTGCGTGAACGAGTTGACCACCGCGATAATAGGCTTGCCGAAGTCGCTGTCCTTCATGCCCGTCGCGCGCCAAAGGCCGCGGGCGCCGGCCATGTTGCGGCCGTGGGTGGTGGTGCGGGAGCGATAGGCAGGCATGGACGGTTTCCTTCAAGGACGAAATGTCATTGTGCTGGTATGGCGGTCACCGACCGCCAGTGCAGGGGCTACCTAGCGCAAAATTGCGTGCACGTCATCTTTTGCGTCAGAATATTTCGACGCCGCGCTGCCCGCATCTCGGCCGGATATTCGCCCCTCGCGGCACTGTAGCCGGGTGCCTTTGGCTTGGACACCCGGCATTTGATCTCCCTTATGAAAATCTTATGCCGCCGGATGCAAGTCGCAATCGAAACCGGACGCGAGGCGGGGTTAGCCTTCACTCATCGACAACGGGTGAGCACCATGACCCTTCACGATTTCAGCTTTCGCCATCGTCCCGAGGCACCGGATCGTCAACCCGGTATCGATCGCTTCGAGGGGGCGGACCGCGCCGAAAGCGGGCCGGATGCCTTGAAGCTCCTGCTCCTGCGCATCGCGGCGGTGCGTCGCCTGCGTGAACACCACGTCTGGGAGGCTGTGCGGCTGCTCCAAGACATGCCCGAGCTGGTCGCCGAAGACTGGCCGTCGCGCCGTTTCCGCGAACTCATGGCCGCCGACGCGCTCGTCGACGCCGTGATCCATCTGACGACCGCGACCGAAGCCAAGCTCTGCCTGCGAACCCTCAGCCATGAATGCGGCCTGTGGACCTGCACGCTTCGCTACGCACCGGCCGATGCCGGCCGCCTGACATTCAAGGCCCGCCACGCCGATCTGGCATCGGCGATCCTTTCGGCCTTCCTGCAATGCTGCCGCGCCTTTCGCTTTTCCATCGAAAGCGACAGCACTCGCCGCGGCCATTTCCCAACCTGAAGGACATTTTCATGAGCGACCATTCGCTTCGCCTCGAAGGGGCGATCACGGCGTTGGTCACGCCATTCAAGGACGGCAAGGTCGACACCATCGGCCTGATGTCGCTCGTCGAATGGCAGATCCGCCACGGCATTTCCGGTATCGTCGCCTGCGGAACCACCGGCGAAGCGGCGACGCTTTCCCGCGCGGAGCGATCGATGGTCATCGAACGGTGTGTCGAGGTCGCCGAAAGGAAGATCCCTGTTATCACGGGCACGGGCACGAACAGCACCGAAACGACGATCGGATTGACCGCTGAGGCCAAGGCGCTCGGCGCCGACGCTGCGCTCATCGTTGCGCCGTACTACAACAAGCCCTCCCAGGAAGGGATCTATCGCCACTATGAGGCGGTCGTCCGGGCGGTCGATTTGCCTGTCATCGTCTACAACGTGCCCTCGCGCACAGGCGTCGATATCGCGCCGCGCACGCTCGAGCGATTGGCGCAGCTACCCGGCATCGTCGGCATCAAGGATGCGACGGGCGACATCGGTCGCTTCCTCGCATCGCCGCCATCGGTCAAGGCGCGGCTCTGCCAACTCTCCGGCAGCGACCAGACGGCGCTGCCGTTCAATCTTTGCGGTGGGCACGGCACGATTTCGGTGGCGGCGAATGTGGTGCCGAGGCTGATGATTTCCCTGCATCACGCGATCGCAACCGGCAACAGCCAGGCAGCCGTCGCCATCCATCAGCGGCTCCAGCCCTTGTTCACCGCGCTTGAACGCGAAACCAATCCGGGCCCGATCAAATACGCCTTGCACCTGGCACGGGGCTTAAACCCCGAAGTCCGGCTGCCGCTGACGACGGTGTCGCCGGAGACGGCGGCCGAGATCCGCTCGGTGCTCGAACCGCTGATCGAGGTTCGTGGCGGTCAACATGTCAGCCCGCGCCTGCCCCTCGCGCTTGCGAGCTGAGGCCACGGCCTTCGACGGGGCGGTTCCATGTCATCGCAGATTGGGCGGCTCTTGCCGCTGTGCACGACCGGCACGGCACGAGCTTCGTATCAAACACAACAAAGGAGACAGACCATGTCACGCTTTCCCCATCTTGCCGCACAGGCGGAACAAAGACGCCGGTCGCAGGGGACCGACAGCTATCCCGCCGACAACGGTGCGGTTCGCGACGCCTTCCTCGGCATCGGCATCCGCCTCGGTATCGTGCTCGGGCTCGCCTACGGCATCCAGACCGTCATTCCCTGGGTCGCCGGCTGAGCCGCCGCACCATTCGTCAACAAGGAACATTCGATCATGGGCAGTATGCAGCAGGTACGTCGCGGTTTGCTGGCACGCGCGCGTTTCGTCGTCGGGCGCGATAGCCACGGATGGTGGGTTGTCTCCGACCGCAAGGGGTTGGTCGGAGGGCTCTTCACCAACGAGGCGGCGGCGATCCATTTCGCAATGGAAGCAAGCGATCGCCATCCCGAAGAGGTTTGCTGCGCGCCGGACGGCACCGCCATCGATCTTGGGATATTTGCGAGGCGGCCGACGCGGCGCAGACACGCTCAACGCCGCGCCCACTCCTGATCTCTAAGCCCCTGTTTCCGTCGGTCGAGAGATCGCGCAACCGACGGAAACAGAATGCAGCATACCTCCCAAGGGGGCATGGTGCGGCCTGTTCGGATCCTGTCAGCCGCTGATGTCTTAATGTTAGTGCTTGCTTGCAAAGCCGTGCGAGCGGGTCCATTCTTTTGCGTTGATTGTGTCCAAACGGCTCTGGATGGCATGCGGCACGCCGGGCCTCTTCGAAGGTTCGCCATTGATGAACTGTCATGAATGCGGTTGCGAGATCGAGGGGCGATTTTCGTTTTGCCCGAGATGCGGAGCCAAGCAGCGGAGCCAGTGTCCGCGCTGTGGCGCGGACTGTCTCCCCAGTTTCGCTTTCTGCCCGAATTGCGGCACGCCGATGGACAAGCCGGCGGCAGCAAAGGTTTTGGTGTCTGGGCAGGCTGCGGTGATGCCGGTGCCAAGGGCGGCACGGGATTCATCCGTACCGGCATCGAGCGACAACGAAGATGCCGACCGCCGCACCGCAACCATCCTTTTTGCCGATCTGTGCGGCTTCACAGGCCTTGGCGAACATATGGATCCGGAGATCCTGCAGACGTTTCAGAACGAGTTCTTTGCAGAGTTGACAGAAGCGGTCGAAGCCTATGGCGGCTTCGTCGACAAATTCATCGGCGATGCGCTGCTCGCCCTCTTCGGCGCCCCGGTGGCGCATGAGGACGATGCCGAGCGAGCCCTTCGGGCGGCAATCGATATGATCGCGCGCGCGAGCCTGATTGGTGAACGTTGGCAGGATCGCATCGGTGCGCCGCTGAACCTGCATATCGGGTTGAATACCGGTACCGTGGTTGCAGGCGGCCTGGGAGCCGGAGACAGCAAATCCTATTCGGTCACGGGCGACGCGGTGAACACCGCCCAGCGCCTGCAGTCAATGGCCGGGCCCGGTGAGATCCTCGTTGGACCGGTCACATATCGCGTGACCCGCCATGCCTTCGCTTATGAAGCGCTGGGTGCAACCGCATTGCGCGGCAAGGCCGGCATCGTCGAGGTGTACCGACTTATCGAGGTTCTTGATGCACCCGGGGCCGCACGCGGTCTGGAGGCCTTGGGCCTGACAGCGCCATTGGTCGGGCGCGATGGGGAAATGAAGCGTCTGCTCAATTGTCTGGAACTTGCCTGTGACGGGACCGCGCAATTGGTGCAGCTGTCCGGTGAAGCGGGGATGGGGAAATCGCGGCTCGTCAACGCGTTTCTGGCGCTGGTCGCCGTCGATCCGCGCTTCGGCCACGTCGTCGTTCGTCGCGCAAGCTCTTCGTCGCTGGGCGAGCCGTCCTACGGGGTTCTGGCGTCTGTCTTGCGCGGGGCCTACGGCATTTCGACCTTCGACACATTGGCGCGAACCACCGAGCTTCTCACTGCAGGGCTGGCGGAGATCGGCTTTACGCCAGAAAAGCTGGAACAGCTTGTGCCGCTTTTCCTTCGCATCCTGGGGATGGGGACGCACGACGAAATGTTGCGGCATGTGGAGCCGGAGCAGATGCGTCGCCAACTCTTTGCGGCGGTTAGAGCCATCTTCGAGCGGCGTCTGTCACGCGCGCCGCTGCTGCTGGTGATCGAGGACCTGCATTGGGCTGATGCCGCGTCGCTCGATGCCATTGCTTTTGCCCTCGACCGGATGGAGGGCGGTCCGTTGATGATGCTGACGACGCAGCGCCCCGACACGGCGGTCGAGCGGCTGAAGCCTGGTCGAACGAGCCTCACGGCGTTGCGACTCGCGCCGCTGACCGAGGCTGAGGGGCGCAGGCTGCTTTCAGCCTTCTTCGGTGCGGATGGCCTGCACCGGGGACTGGCCGGCCGTATACTGGCACGTGCGGGCGGAAATCCACTGTTCATCGAGGAAATCGTACGCGGCTTGATTGAAGTCGACGCCCTGAAGCACCACGGGACAGCCTGGCGGGTGGTCGAGCGCGAGGCCACCGTCGATATTCCCGTGACCATCGAAGCCATGTTGCTGGGCAGGATCGACCGGCTGCAGCCGCAATCGCGCAGACTGCTTCATTATGCGGCGGTCATCGGTCCGCGGTTTGACGTCGACTTGCTGCGGATCGTTGCGGGCGACGAAACCACGATCGATGCGGCGCTGGATCTTCTGTGCGATACCGAGATTATCGAGGAGACGCGGGACGGCCGCTTGCAGGGCGTGCAGACCTACCGCTTTACCCAGACCCTGCTGCAGGAGGTGGTCTACAACAACCTGCTTCTGCGTCGGCGCGCGGAGATTCATGCCGTTGTCGCCGAAAGTCTCGAGCGACGCTACGGCGCACAGACCACAAGGCTGGAGGAGATGGCGCTGCTTGGCCACCATTTCAGCCAGTCGGAGGAAAAGTCGAAAGGCGCACACTATCTGATGGCGGCTGGAGAACACGCGCAGGCGATCTATGCGAACGACGATGCCATCCGGTTCTACAAGCAGGCCATGGCCGCCTGGGCAGCGGTTGGCGAGGAAGGGGCCGAATGGCTTGCCGCCCGCGAGCGAGTCGCCGATCTGCTCAGTCCTTCGGGCCAGCGCGACGCGGCTGCAGGGCACTATGCTTGGCTCCTCGACGTCTATCGCACCACCGACGACCGGGTCTCCGCCGCTCGCATTCAGCGCAAGTTTGGACATCTCCTATGGGAAACGGCGCGGCGCGACGAGGCGTTGGCAGCGTTCGCGGCGGCTGCCCTTCTTTTGGAGAACGCGGACGCGCCGATCGAAAGCGCCCACCTCTCGCAGGAGCGCGGTCACCTGGCCTTTCGCATGGGCAACTATGTCGACGCCATGGCCTGGGCCGACGATGCGTTGAAGCGTGTCGGGACCTTGGCGCCCGAAGCGTTGGACGCTCGACGCGAGATGGATCGCGTAACGGCGGAAGCACTCAATACGAAAGGCGTGGCATTGGCGCGCCTTAACCGCGGCACCGAGGCAATTGCAACGATCGAGCGCAGTGTCGCGGTCGCCGAGGCGGCCGATCTGCTCAATGCAGCTTGCCGAGGCTACACTAACCTTGCCGTTCTCTACACGATCATCGAGCCGCGACGGGCAATCGAAGTCTGCAAATTCGGCTTCGACCTGGCGCAGCGTATACGGGATCTCGGCTTTCAGGCGCGCCTTCTTTCCAATTTGGCCGTGGCCTATTGCACCTTCACGGACCGCTGTGCGGCCGATGGCATTCCGGCGGCCGAACGGGCGATCGCCATCGACCGTGAACTCGATCAGCGCGATCACCTGCCGGTATCGCTGCTGGTACTGGGACAGATCGACCAGTGTCACGGTCGCCCCGATGTCGCGCGTCTCCTGTACGAGGAAGCACTCGAACTCGCTTTCGAAACGCGAGAGGCGCAGCTGCTGTTTCCGTGCTATGATGGTTTGGCGACGCTCTGTCTTGATGCGGGTGATCTCGATGGTGCGGAAAGGCACTTCGCCTCGGCTCGCGACATATGCACTCGGCACGGTCTTGATCCCGAAGCGTTGATGATACTGCCGTTCCTCGACTAGGGCGCCGCAGGGCAGGTCCGTCGAAGGTAAATACGAAGATCCAGATTGCATGATCGGCCGCCGACGGTTTCCGAAAGAGAGACCTGTGTCGCCAATCGGTTCTGCACCGGACGAGGTGGTTGCGTTCATGTCATTGCGCGAGACCTGCCCCCTGCATCTCCGTAACCCACGACCGGCATGAGGAGACAAAATCATGGTTGGACAACACAATGGACCACTACAGCCCGGTGACCGGGCGCCGAACGTGGTGCTCGATGCGATTACCCAGGACGGGCAGATTTCCATTGACGATTTTCGCGGCCGCAAGCCGGTGCTGGTCGGCCTGTTCCGCGGCCTGCATTGCCCCTTCTGCAGGCGCCAGATCGCCGCGATGGCGCAGCTCGACGGGGCCCTGCGCGAAAAGGGCATCGAGAGCCTGACGATCGTCAACACGCCGATCGAGCGGGCCCGGCTCTATTTCCGCTACCACCCGTTGCCGCATTTGCTGGCGGCTTCCGATCCGGAGCGGGTTTCGCATCGGGCGTTCGGCTTGCCCAACCTCGAATTCACCGAGGACGAGGACGTCTGGCCGTACAAGATGGCCCAGAAGACGATGATGGCGATGAAGGTGAACATGCCTGATCTATTGCCGGAACCGATGGACCCGATGGCAGCGACGGCTTATCTCGACAAGGCGGACGCCTACGAGATCACCGACGCCGACGAACGCATGATGGCGACCGGGACGGGGCAACTCGTCGGCGAATTCCTACTCGATCGTGACGGCGTCGTGCGCTGGAGTTTCACCGAGGTGCCGGATGGCGGCAAAAATCTCTTCGGCGTACCGCGCCGCGAAGAACTGATGTCCGTCGCTTCCGCCGTCGCACATTGAAGGCGTCTTCGGTCGTCGGGCAGCCTGTTCGACATGAACCCCGCCGGTCCAAGCGATCGACGGGGATTTCGTTGCCGCAGCGCGTTTAGAGCGTTTCCGGTTTAGACGGAGTCGCGGAAACGCTCCATCTCCTTGTTTCTACGCATTTCCTGACGGAAAACCGCTTCGCACTTTTCCTGGAAATGCTCTAGCCGAGCGAGGCGATCGCCTCCTCGATCAGCGCGACGATGTCTGTCGGGTGAGAGGCCAGCGACGCGTGGCTCGCGTCGAGCGTGATCGTCTTTTTCGCCTTGATGCGCTCGGCCATCCACTGTTCGGTTTCCGGCGGTATCATGTTGTCGCGGCTCGACACCTGATACCAGCTGGGTTTCACCTTCCATGCCGGCGGGCCGGACTTGTCTTCAAAGCAACGTCCGGCAATCGGCTTCTGCGTGACGGCCATGACAAGCGCTTCGGTCTCGCCGAGATCCTGGCCGAAGCTCTGGCGGAACGTCGCCTGGTCGAGCCAGAGGAAACCGTCCTTGTCGGGCCGGATGCTGCCGGCGCCGGAAGGGGCGTCGCGGCGGGCGAAGATGCTGCCGAGGCTGTCGCCTTCGTCGGGCGCGAAAGCGGCGATATAGACCAGACCGGCGACATTCGGTGCGTGGCCGGCGCCGGTGATCACGGCGCCGCCATAGGAATGGCCGACCAGCAAGGTCGGCCCGTCCTGCGCGGCCACAAGTTTCGTTGTCCGGTCGATGTCGTCGGCAAGCGACGTCAGCGGGTTCTGAACCGCTGCGATCCTGTAGCCCTTGGCGTGCAGCGGCGGTATGACGTGACGCCAATGCGAGGCGTCGCCCCAGGCGCCGTGTACCAGGACGATGTTCTTGATGGCTGGCATTGTCCGTTCCTTTCTTTCCCGCTCGGGCTCTCGAAGCCTGGGCACTTTACCGCCGACAGGGCGCTTGCCTCATGTCGGGCGGGCGCGCTGAGCTTGCGGGAGCAAGGTAGGGCGGCAAGGCAGGCCGATCCATGACGCGGCCCCATTATTTCGTGCAGCGGCTCCGGGTTGCGGTGCCATCGCTCGGCGTCTTGCGCAGCAATGCCGTCAAGGCGCCGGTTTCCGATCTGTGCTCGTCGGTCCTTGGCCGGGGTCAGATGCTGCATTCGGGAATGCATCAGCGATAGACAGCGCCGGCGGTTGATCGCCGAACCTGCGTTTCGTTCTTCGTCTGTTTGAAAGTTTCTGGCGATCGGGAGGTTCGCCTGAGTAAGGATGGTGGGCGTGACAGGGATTGAACCTGTGACCCCTACGATGTCAACGTAGTGCTCTCCCGCTGAGCTACACGCCCATCCGATGAGGCGCATAGACCATAGAACCCGCCGTCGCGTCAATAGGGTTTTCGAAGGTTTTTTGACAGAAATTTCGCTGGTCGTTTTCAGCCGCCGCACGCCGCCTGTTATAGCCCGCGGGAAGCCCCGGATTTCCGGGCTTTGCGCTTAAGTCACTGAAATGAAAAGACCGCCGAAGATCCCTGTGGATCGCGGCGGTCGATCTGAAATCCGCGCCGGTCCGGAGCAAGTGTCGCGGACGGCGGCGGCGGCTGTGGGAAAATGTCTGGCGTCAGGCGGCCAGCATCTTGTTGACCTCGTCGACGAGGTCGCGAAGGTGGAAGGGCTTCGACAGGACCTTGGCGTCCTTCGGGGCTTTCGAATCCGGGTTCAGCGCGACCGCGGCAAAGCCGGTGATGAACATCACCTTGAGATCCGGATCGAGTTCGGTCGCCCGGCGGGCAAGCTCGATGCCGTCCATCTCGGGCATGACGATGTCGGTCAGGAGAAGCGAGAACGGCTCTTCGCGAAGGCGGTCGTAGGCGCTGGCGCCGTTGTCATAGGACATGACCTTGTAGCCAGCCTTTTCGAGCGCCTTCACCAGGAAGCGGCGCATATCGTTGTCGTCTTCGGCAAGAAGGATTTTCACAGTCATGAACTCGGCCGTTGCTTCTCTTTATTCATTGCGTATGGATTGCGGCGTTCTATCCAAACCGCAACGGGGTAAATATCTCGTGAACGCGGCGCGTCAACTCCCCAGAAACCGGAGTGGGCGCACTATGGACACAGAGCCGACCAACTGGCAACATGATGACGACAGCAAGAACCGGACATGGTAAAAAGGGTTCCGATGGGGGAGATGACGGAGAGGGAGCTGTTTGAGGTTCTGGAACCTGCAAGTCAGCGGATTCCCTTCGTATTCAACTCGCCCCATAGCGGCCGCTCTTATCCACAGGCCTTTCTCGATCAGTCGCGCCTCGATGCGCTGGCGATCCGCCGTTCCGAAGATCACTACGTCGACGAGCTGTTCCAGAATGCGATGTTCCTTGGTGCGCCGATGCTGCTGGCGCACTTCCCGCGGGCCTTCCTCGACGTCAATCGCGAGCCTTACGAACTCGACCCGCGCATGTTCGACGGACCGGTGCCGCCGCACGCCAACATCAGTTCGATGCGGGTGGCCGGCGGCCTTGGAACCGTGCCGCGGCTTGTCGCCGAGAACATGGAAATCTATCGTGGCCGCTTTCCCGTCGAAGAGGCGCTGGCGCGGATCGAGACGATCTACAAGCCCTACCATGCCACCTTGCGCAAGCTGATTGCCCGCACGCATGTCCAGTTCGGCCTGTCAGTGTTGGTCGATTGCCATTCGATGCCCGGCAACGTGCAGCTGCCGGGCAGCCCCCAGCGGCCGGACTTCATCATCGGCGATCGTTACGGCACCAGCGCTGCGGCGGAACTGTCGAGGATGGCCGTCGATCTGCTGCAGGAGCTCGGCTACACCGTTGCCCGCAACAAGCCCTATGCCGGCGGCTTCATCACAGAACACTACGGCCGGCCGAGTCGCGGTCTGCACGCGCTGCAGATCGAGATCAATCGCGGGCTTTATGTCGATGAGACGACGCTGACCAGGAAGCCCGGTTTCGGCGCGCTGGTCGCCGATCTCACCAGCTTTATTGCTTCGCTGGCGCGTCATGTCGAGGATTATGGCGCCTATCTGCCGCTTGCCGCGGAGTAGACCTCAAAAAGAACCGCGCCGGTGGCGCGGTTAAGTCTAGGGAGGAAACACCCAAGGAGGGTATTTACAGTCACGAGTGACTGCAGAAAAACCCTAATATTGCACTGCACAATTGTCAAGTTGAACCAGTGAAAACTTTTGCAGTGCATCAAAGGAATTTCACTGCATCGACAGCGTTGAAACGATACAGTGCCGTGCGTCAAACATGACGCGCAAAGGACGTTGTAACGCTTTAAACGTGCTGCATAATTTTATCCCTAAATCGGATCCGATTTAAGGAATTATGCAGTAGGGACGCCACGCCTTATCCGATCGCTGACGGCCTGCCGCCTGGCCGTTTGCCTTTCTGCAAATTTCGTCTATGCAGATCGGACCTTCCTGTTTCCTTCCCTAAAGAGAGTGACATGCTACCGGACCGCTCCTTTTTCGATCGTCTCGCCGATGCCGCCAAGGCGGAAACCTTGCCGCGCTTCCGTATCGGCACGAGCGTCGTCAACAAGCTCGAGGGCGGTTTCGACCCGGTGACGGAAGCCGACCAGTCGGCGGAAGCTGCGATCCGGGCCCTGATCGAGGCGAATTTCCCCGGTCACGGCATCCTCGGCGAGGAGCATGGCAATGTCGGGCTCGATCGCGAATATGTCTGGGTGATCGATCCGATCGATGGCACGCGCGCCTTCATCTCCGGTCTGCCGGTCTGGGGCACGCTGATCGGTCTTTATCGCAATGGCGATGCGGTGATGGGCCTGATGGATCAGCCGTTTACCGGCGAACGCTTCCTTGCCGATGGCAAGCAGGCGCTCTATCGCGGCCCCGGCGGCGACAAGGTGCTTTCGACCCGCGCCTGCGACACGCTTTCCGACGCGGTGCTGTTCACGACCTCGCCGCATCTCTACACCGGCGACAACAAGATCCGCTTCGAGGCGCTGCAGGACAAGGTGCGCCTGTTCCGCTACGGCTGCGATTGCTACGCCTTTGCGCTGCTTGCGGCCGGTCACGTCGACCTGGTGATCGAGTGCGGGCTGAAGCCCTATGACGTCGGCGGCCTTATCCCGCTGATCGAGCAGGCCGGCGGCGTCATCACCAACTGGCAGGGCGGCCCGGCGGAAATGGGCGGCGAGGTCATCGCTGCCGGCAGCGCCGCGCTGCATGCGCAGGCGCTGGAAATTCTCAAAGGCTGATACCAACGCAGGTTGGTTACGAGTTCTGTCAGGCCGCTTCGCCTTCGTCCTTGTCGTCCTCCTCGGGAATGACGAAGGCAAGAATTGCCGCCATGGCCTGGGCGCGATAGCGATCGGCCTCGTGCAGCAGTTCGTGGCGCGCGCCATCGATCGGGATCATATGGGCAGCGCGGAAATTGCGGGCCAGCCACTCGACGGCGAGATGCGGCACCAGGCGGTCGGCTGTCGGTGCCAGGATGATCGTCGGCAGGGTGATGCGGGTGAGGTGCTCGCGTCGGGCGACACGTCGCATCGCGCGAAACGCTTCAGTCAGCCAGCGCGCCGACGGCGGGCCAAGCCGCAATTCCGGATAGGCTTCTGTCATGGCCAGGTTGCGTGCATAGCGCCGGCGATCGGCGGTCAGCACATTGTTTTCAAAGGGGCGATTGCCCTTGTCGGCGTGCAGCGGCAACCGCCCGAGGCCGAGCCAGCGCATCACTGTTGCCATGCTGGCGATGCTGCGTCCGCCGATCACCTGCCCGCCGAGGCCGACAAAGGGGGCGAGCACCACCAATCGATCGATGCGGCTCGAAAGCAGCGGGGCGAGCGACAACGCGACCAGCGCGCCCATGGAGTGAGCGACGATGGAAAAGGGCAGCCGGGTGTCCGGCAGCACAATCTGCTCGAGGAAGGTGGTCAGATCGCGCTCGTAGTCAGAGAAACGCTCGACATGGCCGCGCCGGGCATCGGGCAGGAGCCGCTCCGAGCCCGCCTGGCCGCGCCAATCGAAGGTGGCGACCCAGAGGCCGGCAGCGTTGAGTTCGGCAATGGTCTCGAAGTATTTCTCGATCGATTCGTTGCGGCCCTGCAGCACGACCACGGTGCCGCGCGCGACCGGTGTGCTGGTCTTGAAGATGGCATAGCGGATCTTGCGGCCACCGGCTCCATCGAAGAAGCCCGCCACGTGATTGTCCGGTATCGGATTATCAGGTGTGGAGCGGAGGATCGTGGTCATGACGGATGAAACCAGGGTGAAGGCGCGTTGATCGGTATCATCAGGGATAGGCGGCGGGCTTGGCGCCGTCAAAGAAAAAAGCCGGAAACGGTGGGTGAAATCCGGACGATCACCGTTTCCGGCCGCTGAAGGAGAAGGGACATGTCACTTCAGCCCCAGGAGAGTTCCTCCCAGTGTGGTTGTTCTAACGCCCACGATCTGAACCGCGGCCGAACCTGCCATTCATCCGCCATTCACCTGCCAAGAATCTTCGGGCGGCATGCCTTGAACTGACGAAATCGCATTCCCATGTTTTGCTCACGGACGCCGATGACGGGTCCGTTCACCGGTCGCGCCGCTGCCTGGATGGGGTGGCAGACCAGACATCGCAAACAGTTGCTCCCAGGAGGACACCATGCGTCACGTTGATTTTTCCCCGCTCTATCGCTCCACCGTTGGCTTCGATCGCCTCTTCACGATGCTCGACAGCCTCGGCCAGCCTGACCAGGCACAGACTTATCCGCCCTACAACATCGAGCGCACCGGCGAGAACGCCTACCGCATCACCATGGCGGTTGCCGGCTTCGACGAAACCGAACTGTCGATCGAAGCGCGCGAACATACGCTGACGATCAAGGGCGAAAAGAGCGAGGACAAGGGCGAGGAAAACCAGTTCCTGCATCGCGGCATTGCCAAGCGCGCCTTCGAGCGCCGCTTCCAGCTCGCCGACCATGTGGAGATCAAGTCCGCTTCGCTGAAGAACGGCCTGCTGCACATCGACCTCACCCGCGAGATCCCGGAAGCCGCCAAGCCGCGCCGGATCGACATCACGTCGGTCGCATCGCAGCCGAAGCAGATCGAGGCTCAGAACCTCTAATCCACACCCCCCCTATGTCTGAAGAGGCGGCGCCCGCAAGGGCACCGCCTTTTTTGTTATGTGCTGACGGGTTCGGCGACTGCGTCCGGCTCCTTGCGGGCGGCGTAACGCTGGGCGATCACCGCGCAGGCCATCAGCTGGATCTGGTGGAACAGCATGACCGGCAGCACGATCGCGCCGATGTTCTGGCCGGCGAAGATCGCGCTCGCCATCGGAATGCCGCTCGCAAGGCTCTTCTTCGAGCCGCAGAAGGTAATGGCGATCTCGTCGGCGCGGTTGAAACCGAGCAGGCGGCTGCCGAACATGGTGACGGCGAGCACGAGCGCCAGCATGACCACCTCGATTGCCGCCAGCACCCCGAGATCGGCGAGCGAAAACGTCTGCCATAGTCCCGATGTGACGGCCTGACTGAAGGCGAGATAGACGACCATGAGGATCGAGCCACGGTCGACGGGCGACAGCAAACCCTTGCGCGCCCGGATCCAGCCGCCGATCCAGGGCTGCAACAGCTGGCCGACGATGAACGGTGCCAGCAGTTGCAGCAGGATCTGTTCCAGCGCATCCAGCGACACGCCGCCATGGCCGCCGGCGGAAAACAGGAGGCCGACGAGAAGCGGCGTCAGGAACATGCCGAAGATGTTGGAGGCGGACGCGGAGCAGATCGCTGCCGGGACATTGCCGCCGGCAACCGACGTGAAGGCGATCGACGACTGCACCGTCGAGGGCAGCACGCAAAGGAACAGGATGCCGGTATAGAGCGCCGGCGGCAGGATCGATGACGGCATGAAGCCGACCGCAAGGCCGACAAGCGGGAACAGCAGAAAGGTCGATGCCAGGATCGCCAGATGCAGCCGCCAATGCAGGAAGCCGGCGACGACGACGTCGCGCGACAACCTCGCGCCATGCAGGAAGAAGACCATGCCCACGGCCACCTTCGTCGCGATGGCGAACCAGGCGGTCGCCTCGCCATGGATCGGCAGCAACGATGCCAAAAGCACGGTGAGGAGCAGAAGCAGGGTGAACGTGTCGGGAAGGTAGCGGCGCATGTCTGTGACTGACTCGATGGAAAGACGTCTTGCCGAGAAAGGTCATTATGAAGCAGGATGCAAGCAATAACAGTTATTGCGAAGTTGGATAATACATGCTGGACCTCGTGCAACTGCGCAGCTTCGTGGCGCTCGAACAGATGGGCAGCTTCACCCTCGCCGCCGAGAGGCTGGCGCTTGGCCAATCGACGGTCAGCCAGCATATTCAAAGGCTTGAGGCCTCGCTCGGGCGCAAGCTCGTTGCCCGCGACACGCACCGGGTGGCGTTGACCACGGATGGTCAGGCCCTGCTTGCCCATGCGCGTTCGATGCTGGCGATCGATGATGAGGTCAAGGCGCTGTTTGCCGAAAGCAACCTTCGTGGTCGGTTGAGGCTGGGCGTGTCGGAGGATTTCGTCACCAGCCGGCTGCCGGGCGTGCTCGAAGATTTCGTCCGGGCGCATCCTTCGGTGGAGCTCGAATTGACGGTCGCGCTCAGCGGCGTGCTCTACCAGATGCAGGATGGCGGCGAGATCGACCTGGTGCTGGCAAAGCGCCGGTTGGGCGATCCGCGTGGCGAGCTGGTCTATCGCGAGCCGCTGGTCTGGCTGGCGCGCGATCCCGAGCGCATAAAACGCGACAGAGTGCTGCCGCTGATTGCCTTTCCGCCGCCGAGCATCACGCGCAGCGTGGCGCTCGAGGTGCTCGACCGGCATCGGTTGCCGTGGCGGATCGTCTGCACCTGCGGCAGCCTCAGCGGGCTGACGGCCGCGGCCCAGGCGGGCATGGGTGTGCTCGTCCAGCCGCGCAGCATGGCGCCGCAGGGCCTGCGGGAAATACCCGCCGGCACCTTGCCGCCGCTGGAGGATGTCGAGTTCGTGCTGGTCCCAAGCAAGGGCGCCGATCAGAAGCTGATCGCGGCGCTCTCTACCGAGATCCTGTCGAAGGTGCGGACGCTGCAGGGCCAGGCTTGAGCTACAGCGCCGCGCTTCGAATCCGGTTTGGAGAGTTACGCAGTTGCCTCAGCAGGCAGCGACGAAGCGGTCGACGTCGTCCACCTTGGTGGCAAAGCTCGTCACCAGGCGATAGAGGCCTTCGTCGGCCGCCAGGCTTCCGGCGAGATCGTGCGGAACCGGCCAGTCGTAGAAGACCGCGCCCTGCTCCTGCAGCTTCTTCGCTACGTCCTTTTTCAGGATGACGAAAACTTCGTTGGCGTCGACCGGCCAGCCGAGTCGGCTGTTGCGCGACGCGGCGATGCCGTCGGCAAGGCGCCGTGCCATGGCGTTGGAATGCCGGGCGAGGTCGAGCCAGAGGTCGCCGGCGAGATAGGCGTCGAACTGGGCGGAGACGAAGCGCGATTTCGAGAACAGCTGCGCCGAGCGCTTGCGCAGGAAATGCATCTCATGCGCCTTGGACAGATCAAAGAGGACAAGGGCCTCGGCACACCAGCAGCCGTTTTTCGTGCCGCCGAAGGAAACGAGATCGACGCCACGCTTCCAGGTCATCTCGGCCGGTGTCACCTCGAGGCTGACCAGCGCATTGGCAAAGCGCGCGCCGTCCATGTGCAGCGGCAATTTGTGCCCCTTGGCGACCGCTGCGATCGCTTCGATTTCACCGAGTGAATAGACGGTGCCGCTTTCGGTCGCCTGTGTCAGCGTGACCGCCATCGGCTGGCCGCCATGGACATTGTCGAGCGGGTAGCGGCGAATTTCCGCTTCCAGACGGGATGCGTCCATCTTGCCGTGTTTGCCGTCGACGGGCTTCAGCCTCGAGCCGTGGGTAAAGAATTCAGGAGCGCCGCATTCGTCGGCGGTCACATGGGCTTCGCGGTGGCAGAACGTGACGCCGCCGGCGCGGTTGGTGCTGGCCAGCGCCAGCGAATTGGCGGCGGTTCCGGTGCCGACGAAGAAGACCGCGACATCACGCTCGAAAACCTCCGACAGTTTTTTCTCCACCTTGCGGTCGAGCTCACTGGTGCCGTAGGCGGATGCGTAACCATCGGCATGGGTTACGAGGCTCTGGGCGATGGTCGGATGGGCGCCGGCCCAGTTGTCAGAGGAAAAAATCATCACATGTCGTCCTGTTTCACGGTCGTATCGACGTCGTTCGGGCGACCATAACCCACTTCCTAGCCGGATCAATCGCGGTGTCCGCCATGAAAGCCAACAGGATACCAGTTTGAAACCAAAAGGAAGAAAACGTCGGTTTGCCGTAATTAAATTATAAAACCGGGAAATTTCCGGCAATGTTCGGCAAAATCTCTTCTAATATTTGCTCATATGCCCCTTGCGGAGGGGGGCGGTTTCTGGCATAGAGCGCATGAAATAGGACAGTCTTGCTGTCCTATTTCGGTCTAGGGACCGGAACAATCGCCGCAAGTGCCCAAAAAATCGGCAATCGGCGTGTGGCGCAGGGGGATCCGCCGGATTTCATCCGGTTGTTAACGCCTGCCATCAGGATGGTCACTAACATCAATGCCTGATGATGCCGTGCATTATTTGCGACCTGATCAGGATCATGAGACGATGAATGCCCCGGCTTTGCGGCACGCGGATGCGTGCGACGGAGAGCCATGCGCGGGCGCAGGTATGCCCGGACGTGCCGGGTTCAACAGGAGGGAAGACGATGACGGATCACACGCCATCACAGCAATCTGGGCTCAACCTCGCACACACTGTTGCGACGGCTGAAAAAACGCCCGCATTCCCGTCCGGCCTGCCGCGAAAACAGGGTCTCTATGATCCGCGCAACGAACACGATGCCTGCGGCGTCGGCTTCGTCGCGCATCTGAAGGGTGAGAAGTCGCACCAGATCGTGCGCGACGGCCTCTTCATGCTCGAAAACCTGACGCACCGCGGTGCCGTTGGTGCCGACCCGCTGATGGGTGATGGCGCCGGCATCCTCGTGCAGATCCCCGACCGCTTCTTCCGCGAGGAAATGGCCAAGCAGGGCGTCACCCTGCCGAAGGCCGGCGAGTATGGCGTCGGCTATCTCTTCATGCCGCGCGACGAGAAGCTGATCGCCCACTTCAAGGACGTGATCAATGAAGTCGTCGCCGAGGAGGGCCAGCACGTGCTCGGCTTCCGCGACGTGCCCGTCGACAACGCGTCGCTTTCCAAGGCCCCTGACATCGCTGCGACCGAGCCGCACCATGTCCAGGTGTTCATCGGTGCCGGCCGCGATGCCGCAACCAACGCCGAGTTCGAGCGCCGCCTGTTCACGCTGCGCAAGGTGATCTCCAACCGCATCTATGCGGAAGCCGAAGGCGGTGATCTCGGCTTCTACGTCGTGTCGCTGTCGACGCAGACTATCGTCTACAAGGGCATGTTCCTGGCCTACCAGGTCGGCGCCTACTACAAGGATCTGGAGGACGAGCGTTTCCAGTCGGCCGTCGCCCTGGTTCACCAGCGCTTCTCGACCAACACCTTCCCGTCCTGGAAGCTCGCGCACCCCTATCGCATGGTCGCCCACAACGGCGAGATCAACACGCTGCGCGGCAACGTCAACTGGATGGCGGCCCGCCAGGCCTCGGTGTCTTCGCCGCTGTTCGGCGACGACATCTCCAAGCTCTGGCCAATTTCTTATGAGGGCCAGTCGGATACCGCCTGTTTCGATAACGCGCTCGAATTCCTGGTGCAGGGTGGCTACTCGCTCTCGCATGCGGTGATGATGCTGATCCCCGAAGCCTGGGCCGGCAACCAGCTGATGTCGCCCGAGCGCAAGGCGTTCTACGAATATCATGCAGCCCTGATGGAGCCGTGGGACGGACCGGCAGCCGTTGCCTTCACCGATGGTCGCCAGATCGGCGCGACGCTCGACCGCAACGGCCTGCGCCCGGCCCGCTATATCGTCACCTCTGATGATCGCGTCATCCTCGCTTCGGAAGCCGGCGTGCTCCCGGTCGACGAGAGCAAGATCGTCAAGAAGTGGCGCCTGCAGCCGGGCAAGATGCTGCTCATCGACATGGAGCAGGGCCGCATCATCTCCGACGAGGAGGTGAAGTCTTCGCTTGCCGACAAGCATCCCTACCGCAAGTGGCTCGACGATACCCAGCTGATCCTCGAGGAGTTGAAGCCGGTGGAGCCGCGCGCGCTGCGTCGCGATGTTTCCCTCATCGACCGCCAGCAGGCCTTCGGCTACACGCTCGAAGACACCAAGATCCTGATGTCGCCGATGGCCACCACCGGCCAGGAAGCCATAGGTTCGATGGGCACCGACACGCCGATCTCGGCAATGTCGGACAAGCGCAAGCTGCTCTATACCTACTTCAAGCAGAACTTCGCGCAGGTCACCAACCCGCCGATCGACCCGATCCGCGAAGAGCTGGTGATGAGCCTCGTCTCGTTCATCGGTCCGCGCCCGAACCTGCTCGACCATGCCGGCATGGCGCACGCCAAGCGGCTTGAAGTGCGCCAGCCGATCCTGACCAACGGCGATCTGGAAAAGATCCGCTCGATCGGTCACACCGAGGACCGGTTCGACACCAAGACGCTCGACTTCACCTACGACATTTCGCGCGGTGCCGAAGGCATGCCAGAAATGCTCGACCGCCTCTGCGAGCGTGCGGAAGCGGCGGTCAAGGGTGGCTACAACATCATCGTGCTTTCCGACCGCCAGGTCGGTCCGGACCGCGTCGCTATCCCCGCGCTGCTGGCCACAGCCGCCGTGCACCATCACCTGATCCGCAAGGGTCTGCGCACCTCGGTCGGCATCGTGCTGGAATCCGGCGAACCGCGCGAAGTGCATCACTTCTGCCTGCTCGCCGGCTATGGCGCCGAAGCGATCAACCCGTATCTCGCCTTCGATACGCTCACCGACATGCACAAGCGCGGTGATTTCCCCAAGGAAGTCGACGGCAGCGAAGTGGTCTACCGCTACATCAAGGCTGTCGGTAAGGGCATCCTCAAGGTCATGTCCAAGATGGGCATCTCGACCTACCAGTCCTATTGCGGCGCGCAGATCTTCGACGCAGTCGGCCTGTCGTCGAAGCTCGTCGAGCAGTTCTTTTTCGGAACGGCAACGACGATCGAGGGCATCGGCCTCGAAGAGATCGCCGCCGAAACCGTCGCCCGCCACCAGGCGGCCTTCGGTGCCGATCCGGTGCTTGCCAACACGCTCGATATCGGCGGCGAATATGCCTACCGCATGCGCGGCGAAAGCCACGCCTGGACGCCGGATGCGATCGCCTCGCTGCAGCACGCCGTGCGCGGCAACGCCCAGGACCGCTACCGTGAGTTCGCCGAGATGGTGAACAACTCGGCGCTGCGGATGAACACCATCCGCGGCCTGTTTACGGTCAAGAGCGCGGAGGCTGCCGGCCGCAAGCCGATCTCCGTCGATGAGGTCGAGGCGGCCACCGACATCGTCAAGCGCTTCGCGACCGGTGCCATGTCCTTCGGCTCGATCAGCCGCGAGGCCCATACGACGCTGGCGATCGCCATGAACCGGATCGGCGGCAAGTCGAACACCGGCGAAGGCGGCGAGGAAAGCGACCGCTACCTGCCGCTGCCCGACGGCTCGACCAACCCGGAACGTTCGGCGATCAAGCAGATCGCCTCCGGCCGCTTCGGCGTGACCACCGAATATCTGGTCAATGCCGACATGCTGCAGATCAAGGTGGCCCAGGGTGCCAAGCCCGGCGAAGGCGGCCAGCTGCCCGGCCACAAGGTGGATGCGACCGTGGCCAAGACCCGGCATTCGACGCCGGGCGTCGGTCTGATTTCACCGCCGCCGCATCACGACATCTACTCGATCGAAGATCTGGCACAGCTGATCTACGACCTGAAGAACGTCAACCCGGAAGCCGATGTTTCGGTCAAGCTGGTCTCGGAAGTGGGGGTCGGCACGGTTGCTGCCGGTGTCGCCAAGGCGCGCGCCGACCACATCACCGTTGCCGGTTTCGACGGCGGCACCGGCGCATCGCCGCTGACCTCGCTGAAACATGCCGGCAGCCCTTGGGAAATCGGCCTTGCCGAGACCCAGCAGACGCTGGTGCTGAACGGACTGCGTTCGCGCGTCGCGCTTCAGGTCGACGGCGGCCTGAAGACCGGTCGCGACGTCATCATCGGTGCGCTGCTCGGCGCCGACGAGTTCGGTTTCGCCACTGCGCCGCTGATTGCCGCCGGCTGCATCATGATGCGCAAGTGCCACCTCAACACCTGTCCTGTCGGTGTCGCAACCCAGGATCCGGTGCTGCGCAAGCGCTTCAAGGGCACGGCCGAGCACGTCATCAACTACTTCTTCTTCGTTGCAGAAGAAGTGCGCGAGATCCTCGCCTCGCTCGGCGTTCGCAGGCTCGATGAAATTATCGGCGCTTCCGAACTCCTGGAGAAGGACGGCGCGCTCGCCCACTGGAAGGCCAACGGTCTCGACTTCTCGAAGATCTTCCACAAGGTCGAGGCTCCGAAGGAAGAAACCTACTGGACCAGCCGCCAGAAGCACCCGATCGACGACGTTCTCGACCGCACGCTGATCGAGAAGGCGAAGTCAGCTCTGGAAACCAAGGCGCCCGTTGCCTTCGAGGCCGAGATCAAGAACGTCGACCGGTCGGCCGGCGCCATGCTTTCGGGCGCACTTGCCAAGCGCTGGGGCCACAAGGGCCTGAAGGACGATACGATCCGCGTCACCCTCAAGGGCACGGCGGGCCAGTCATTCGCCGCATTCCTCGCGCGCGGCATCACCTTCGACCTGGTGGGCGACGGCAACGACTATGTCGGCAAGGGGCTTTCCGGTGGCCGCATCATCGTTCGGCCGCCTGAAAACGCCAGGATCGTGCCTGAAGACTCCATCATCGTCGGCAATACGGTGCTGTACGGCGCGATCTCGGGGGAATGCTACTTCAACGGCGTTGCCGGCGAACGCTTCGCCGTGCGCAACTCCGGCGCCATTGCCGTCGTCGAAGGCGTGGGTGACCACGGCTGCGAATACATGACCGGCGGTGTCGTCGTCGTTCTCGGCACAACGGGCCGCAATTTCGCCGCCGGCATGTCCGGCGGGGTCGCCTATGTGCTGGACGAAGAAGGCGATTTCGCCCGTCGCTGCAACATGGCGATGGTCGAGCTGCAGCCGGTGCCGGAAGAAGACGACATGCTCGAGAAGCTGCATCACCACGGCGGCGACATCATGCACAAGGGCATGGTCGACGTATCCGGCGATATGACACGTCACGACGAAGAGCGGCTGTACCAGCTGATTTCCAATCACCTGCACCACACGGGCTCGCCCCGGGCGAAGGCGATCCTCGATCATTGGGCAGACTACCGGCCGAAATTCCGCAAGGTCATGCCGGTCGAATATCGTCGTGCGCTCGAAGACATGGAACGCATGAAAATGGCAGAGGCGGCCGAATAGAGGCCCCGGTGAAAAGGGCTCCCGGTTCTAAGAAGGGTTCGGGGGCTCATCACGCGCGCTTGTCTCAAGCGCCTGTTCAGACGCGAAGCTATCAGGATGATACGATGGGTAAGGTAACTGGTTTTCTCGAGATCGACCGGCAAGTGGCAAAGTACCAGCCGGCGTCCGACCGCATCCGCCATTTCCGCGAATTCACCATTCCGATGTCGGAACCCGAAGTGCAGAAGCAGGCGGCGCGCTGCATGGACTGCGGCATCCCCTACTGCCACGGGCCGACCGGATGTCCGGTACACAACCAGATCCCCGACTGGAACGATCTGGTCTACAACGGCAACTGGGACGAGGCGATCCGCAACCTGCACTCGACCAACAACTTCCCGGAATTCACCGGCCGTGTCTGCCCCGCGCCCTGCGAGGAAGCGTGCACGCTGAACCTCGAGGATGCGCCGGTGGCGATCAAGACCATCGAGCAGGCGATCGCCGACAAGGCCTATGAAATGGGCTACATCGTGCCGCAGCCGGCCGTGACCAAGACCGGCAAGAAGGTCGCCGTCATCGGCTCCGGCCCGGCCGGCATGGCTGCTGCCCAGCAGATGGCGCGTGCCGGTCACGAGGTTCACGTCTACGAGCGCGAGAGCAAGCCCGGCGGCCTGCTGCGCTACGGCATCCCCGACTTCAAGATGGAGAAGAACTTCATCGACCGCCGTGTCGAGCAGATGAAGGGCGAGGGCGTCACGTTCCATTGCGGCATCAACATCGGCGTCGACCTGCCGGTCGAACACCTGATCGACGGTAGCGATGCAGTGCTCTATTGCGGCGGCTCCGAGACGCCGCGCAATGCCGGCATCCCCGGCGTCGAATTTGCCGGCGTGCATGACGCCATGCCCTATCTCGTGCAGCAGAACCGGCGGGTCGGCCGCGAGAACATCGACAGCACCGGCTGGCCGTCCGCGCCCATTCTGGCCGGCGGCAAGCATATCGTCGTCGTCGGCGGTGGCGACACCGCGTCCGACTGCGTCGGCACCGCCTTCCGCCAGGGTGCCGTCAAGGTGACCCAGCTCGACATCCGCCCACAGCCGCCGGAGAAGGAAGATAAGCTCGCCGTCTGGCCGTTCTGGGCGACCAAGATGCGCACCTCGTCCAGCCAGGCCGAAGGCGCGATCCGCGAATTCCAGGTCGCGACGCTGGAGTTCGTCGGCGACGAGGACGGGAACCTCATCGGCGTCAAGTGCTGCCAGGTGGATGATCGCCGCAAGCCGATCGCCGGCACGGAGTTCATCATCAAGGCCGATCTCGCCTTCATCGCCATCGGCTTCAGCGGCCCCTTCACCGATAGCGTGGTGAAGGATCTCGGCGACAAGCTGACGCTCAACACCGACCGTCGCGGCTCGACCAACGTCGTTGCCAACGACCGCGACTACAAGACTTCGGTCGACAAGTTCTGGACGGCAGGCGACGTGCGCCGAGGCCAGTCGCTCGTCGTGTGGGCGATCCGCGAAGGCCGCCAGGCCGCCCGCGCGATCGACGAGGCGCTGATGGGATCAACCATCCTGCCGCGCTGAAACCAGTCGCTCACAAACATGAAAGGGCTCCGCCAGATGATGGCGGAGCCCTTTCGTTTTCAAGGTCGGTCTCTTCGGCGAACGGGATCGCCGGGGCGTCGCTTGCAGCACTCAGTCGCCAGAAGGAGGGTTAGAGCATTTCCAGGAAAAGTGCGAAGCGGTTTTCCGTCAGGAAATGCGTAAAAACAAGGAGATGGAGCGTTTCCGCGACTCCGTCTAAACCGGAAACGCTCTAGTTCCGGATCACCGGATTGCTGATGACGGTTCCGGGCTTGGCAAGGCGGAAATCATCGACGCGGCCGACCGGGGCGGCCGCCACATCGCCCTTGTCGACCAGCCGGTCGCGCGGGCTCTTGCCGGTGCCTTTGTTGGGCGCAGCATCGCCGAGCAGTGCCGCAGCGCCATCGAGTTCCGGATCGGTCAGGCCGATCGGCTGCGTCTTGACGATGTCCTCGTTGGCCAGCGGCGCGGTGACGACCAGATCCTTCAGCCCATCGGCGCCCGGCACGTCATTGTCGGTTGCGGCGGCATCCCCGAGCAGGCGGCGAATGTCCTTTTCGACATAGAATGCGAGCTTGCGTTTGCCTGCTTTGGTCAGGTTGATCCCGTCGGCGCCGCGCAACCGGACCTGCTGGCCGTTGATGTCGGAGCCGGTCAGGACGAACTTGCCGGCTTCGTCGACGAAACCGTCCCAGATATCGACGAACTGGCCGCCGACCTTTTCAACTTCCTCGCGATAGAGGCCGTTGAACGTCACCATGTCGGCTGTCATCGCCGCGGATTGGAACGGCGGCATGCCGACCCACAGCACCGGCAGCTTTTCCTTGTGCGCGAGCTCTGCCAGCGCATGAACACGCTTGCGGTATTCCTCGGTCCAAGGATCGGTGCGGTACTTTTCCTTGATGCTGCCGATCTGCATCTGCTGGCGATCGTTGGCGCCGAGGCTGATGATGATGACGGAAGGCTTGATCTCGCCCACATAGCTCGGCAGCGTCACCGGCCAATTGAAATAGTCTTCGCGCACCAGGCCGGACGAACCGTTTGCGCGCGTTTCGATGGTAATGCCCGGCGTCATCTCGAATGCGGTCTTCAGGCCATCCCCAAGGCTACCGGCCATGAAGTCGCCGACGACCAGAACCTTCTTGGCGTCCGGCGCCTTTTCGACCGGCTGCGGCACCGGAGCCGCATCGGCAATGGCGGGCTTTGCCTTTTGCTGGCCCGGGGCCTTCTGCCGCTGTGGGGTTTGGGCCTGGCGCGCGCGCCTGGGCCGCGGCTGTTGCGGAAACTCGTATCGCTCGTCGATAACCGGCCGCCGCTCGCGCGCGAGGCCGCCGAACAGCATCTGGAAGAGGTTGCGCCGCGGCACCCGCTCCTGGGCCTCGGCATAGCTTGCGGCAAAACCGACGAACAGCATCGCGGCCGCAGCGATGATCATCGTCGCAATCCTCAAGGGCATTCCGCCACCTGCCATGTGGGCCTTGGTTTTCGCTTGCATGTCTGATCATCCATCGAACGGACGGCGGCGGCAAGGCCGCCGTCGCGTTTCGGGCGTGCGCGTCAGTTGCGCAGGGCGCGCAGTAGATGTTGCGTCGGCTGCCCATCCGGCGCCAAGCCGTTCTGCGACTGGAACGCCTGGATCGCAGCCTTCGAGCCGGATCCGAAGTTGCCGTCGACCTCGCCGCTGTAATAGCCGAGTTCCTTCAGGCGGTTCTGCAACTCGAACTTCTCGCTGATATCGAGCGAGCCATCGGGGCGCGGCCACCGCTGCTGCATGCCGGCGTACCCGGCGATCTGATCGGCAAGAAGACCGACGCCGAGCGCGTAGCTATCCGACGCGTTGTAGCGCTTGATGACGAAGAAGTTCTTAGTCATCAGGAAGCCGGGACCTTCGCCGCCGCTCGGCAGCTTCAGTTCGGCGCGCGAATTGCCATTGCGGAAGCCCTTGCCGTTCGGCCTGAGGAAACCGAGTGCTGCCCACTGGGCCAGCGTCTTCGTCTGCCCCGAATATTTCGCGGCATTGGCCGGCGGCGCGACCTCGTAGCCCCAGGTTTCGCCCGACTGCCAGCCGTTTTTCTTCAACAGGTTGGCGGCTGTCGCAAGCGCGTCGGGCACCGAGTTCCAGATGTCACGATGGCCGTTGCCGTCCGCGTCGATCGCGTAAAGCAGGTAGCTCGTCGGGATGAACTGCGTGTGTCCCATGGCGCCGGCCCAGGAGCCGGTCAGTTCGCGCGGGGTGATATCGCCGCCCTGCAGGATCTTGAGCGCGGCAATCAACTGCGTCTTGGCGTATTTCGCACGCTTCGGATCGGCATAGGCAAGGGTTGCCAGCGCCCGCGGCACGTAGTGCAGACGGTCGTCCTTTTCGAGAACGGCGCCGTAGTTCGATTCCATCGACCAGATCGCCAGCAGGATCGTCTTGTCGACGCCGAAGTGCTTTTCGAGCACATTGAGCGTGCGGGCGTGCTTGGCTGCCATATCCTGGCCGACGCGCTTGGTGTAGGGATTGACGCGGGAATCGATGTATTCCCAGATCTTGTGCTTGAACTCAGGCTGGTAATTGGCCTTTTCGATGACGGTCGCGTCCGGGGTCTTCACGCCGGCGAACGCCTTGCGATAGGTCGCCTGCGTGATGCCGCTCTTTGCAGCCGTGGCATAGAAGTTGTTGATCCAGCTCTGGAATCCCGCATCGGCGCGCGCAGGCGAGGTGCCAAGCGCGACGGCGGATAGGACGAAGGCGGCTGCGATATGACGGAAAAACGTCCTGCGGGTTCTGATCATCAGCTGTCGGTTCCGTTTCTCTGCGGAGCCTCAGCCGTCATGGCCGGGACATCTCCGCATGGTGGCAGTCTGGAGCCAGCCTTGCGGTTCGTCGACCGCCGGCGGTTCCCGTTCTCGGATCCGGCCGCAGTCGATGCAGCGCCGGACTTAGGACGAATCTACAGAAACGTGGTCAACAAACCCTTTACCATGAAAAGGCCATCGCGTCTTCCGTGGAAGAAAACGCTTCTTCCGGGGGAAGAAAATGCGAATCCGTCGATATCAGGATTTTTTTCGTCCCGGTTCAGCGTGCGTTCACATCGTTACGTAGAGATTGCCGCCGCACTGCAAAGCGCTGCACGATTCCTTAAATTGATTTTGATTTAAGGATTCCTACAGCAACACTCAGGATTGAAATCCGATTGAAGGAGGTACCGATGACCGACAAGCGTAAAGTCCGCAAAGCCGTGTTCCCGGTCGCTGGTCTGGGCACGCGTTTCCTGCCGGCCACCAAGGCCGTGCCGAAGGAAATGCTGACGGTGGTGGACAAGCCGGTCATTCAATACGTGGTCGACGAAGCGATGGAAGCCGGTATCGAGCACCTGATCTTCGTCACCGGCCGCAGCAAGGCGGTTATCGAGGATTATTTCGATATCCAGGTCGAGCTCGACCAGACCCTGCGCGAACGCAACAAGAAGATCGAGATCGAGCTTCTCGACAACATTCTGCCGAAGGCCGGCACGACAAGCTTCACCCGCCAGCAGGCGCCGCTCGGCCTTGGCCATGCCGTCTGGTGTGCCCGCGAACTGGTCGGTAACGAGCCGTTCGCGCTGTTGCTGCCCGACATGATCATGAAGGGTGAGAAGGGCTGCCTGAAGGGGATGGTCGAGCTCTATGAACAGAGCGGCGGCAACGTCATCGCAGTCGAGGAATGCGCACCGGATCAGGCCCACAAATACGGGATCGTCGGTGTCGGCGACAAGGTCGGCGACGGCTTCAAGATCACCAAGATGGTCGAGAAGCCCGCGCCTGGAACGGCGCCGTCGAACTTCTTCATCAACGGCCGCTACATCCTGCAGCCAGAAATCTTCCCGATCCTGGAGAAGCAGGAGCGCGGCGCCGGTAACGAGATCCAGCTGACCGACGGCATGCTGAAGCTATCCGAGAGCCAGCAGTTCGCTGCCTACCATTTCCGCGGCGAGACCTATGACTGCGGCGCCAAGGACGGTTTCATCCTCGCCAACGTCGCCTTCGCGCTCGAACGCGGCGACATCCGTCCGATCGTCGAGGGGCCGCTGAAGGCGCTGCTGAGCAGCTTGAAGTAATTCCGGTCCATCCAAAACGAGAAGGCCGCGTTCCCCCGGGAGGACGCGGCCTTTTCTTTTCGAGGTTTGCATTGAGTATCGTGTCCGCCCGGTGTTCGGGGGCGCGGGGCCGTTGCCTCAACGCCGCAGAACGAGGCCGACGCCGACGCGGGTGATGTCGGTCGGATCGCCGACGTCGGGCGTGGTGCGCTCGTAGCTGACGTCGCCGGTCAATGCGAGATAACGGTTCATATCCCAGGTGAGGCCCGCGCCGGTGCGCCAGGTCGTCTCGTCGGAGGAGCGGGAGTCCGACGGATATTTGCGGATGATCAGGGTGTTCGACAGCCGTGCGACCAGATCGGAGCGCATCTCGTGGGTGATGATGTTGGTCAAGGCATAGTCCATCGAACCGGAGACACCCGCCGTCGTCGACGGGTTGAGACCGGTCGACAGTCCGAAGAGCACATCCGTGCCGCGTTGCGGCGACCAGTTGAGGCGGCCGTCGACCGACAGGCCGCTGACGTCGCTGAGCCGGTCGTCCTCGAAACGATAGGTCTCGTAGCCGAGGGCGAGCTCGCCGTTGAGCTTTTCGCCGAGGTCGACCTCCAGGCCGCCGCGTGTCGCGTAGCTTTGGTAGGATCGTTCGAAGCCGAGCGTGTCCTGGCGAAGATCGTAAGTCGACCTGCCGACCGCGGCCTCGATGAACGGGATCAATGCCGGCGACATTTCATAGCCGACGCGTGCCGTCAGGGTCCCGCTGTTGCGGTTGCGGTCCTCGACCGAAAGCGTCGTACCGTTTTCCAGCTCGACGTCGCCATAGGTCCGACGGTCGAGATCGAGCCCGACCGAGCCGCGGATGAGACCGAAGTCGCGCTCGATGGCGGCGCCGAGCCGATAGGTGTTGACGCCCGATTGTGTCCTGGCATTCGAGATCGCGTTCGGATCGTCGGCGTCCTCGCGCTCGAAGCTGTAGCCTGCTCGCAGGCGCGCAACGGTTTCATCCCAGAGATCGAGGCGCAGTTCCGCGTCGATGTCGGCGCGCGGTTCTTCCTCGCCTTCGCCGGAAATATTGTTCTGCAACACGCCGGCACCCGTGACCGTCAGCTCATGGCGGGACCAGTCCGACGTCAAGGTGCCGCCGATGCCGGTCTCGAGATAGCCTCGGTTTTGCTTGGTATCGCCGTCGTTGCGCCATTCGTGGTTGATCGTTTCGCTGATTGTCGGCCGCAAGGTGAACGTGCCGATGCGAACGCCGGGTGCGCGGTCGTCTTCGGGATCTATTCGCGCCCGCAAGCCGTCGACCGTTTCCTCGCGGCGGTTGAGACGGATGAGGTCTTCGTCGGAAGCCGGAGACAGATCGTCGGCGCTGACGGTTCCCGTCACCTGCGGGTCGGCGATCGCCGGCGCTGCGGTGCCGGGGGCAACGACGCCAGGGGTCGTCGGCACGGCGGAGTTGGCGACGGTCTGGGCGCGCGCCGACAGTGGTACAGCCATCGCGGTGCCGGCCAGCAACAACGCCATCAGCGTCAAACGCCGCGCGTCTCTTCCGGTCGAGCGAGAGTTGTCTGGCACCATCTGCCGTTTGTCCGCGAGCCTGATTGCAATCCTTTCGCAATCGTAAAGCCGCGTGGTTAACCAATCGTTTCCAAACGGGAAAAACGCATTAACGATGGGGAGATGGCAAGGCGCTCTCGACCGTCAAATGGCGTCCGTGGCTGGCAACGATGCGCACACGTGTGCCGGCGGGCAGATCGGGGCCCTCGACGATCCAGATCGTGTCGTCCAGACGCACGCGGCCGTGGCCCTCGGCGATCGGCTTCTCAAGCACGGCCGTCCGGCCGACGAGGCTCTGGGCCCGTTGGTTGAGCAGCGGTTCGTCCGTCTCCCCGGACGATGAGGAGATGAAGCGCCGCCCGACGAGGACGGCGATGATGGAGAGCAATGCGAAGACGATGAGCTGAACCTGCCAGCCCCAGACGACGGCGTCCCACAGCAGCAGCGACAGAACACCGGTGATGAGCGCGGCAATGGCGATCCAGACGAGGAAGACGCCGGGTGCCACGACTTCGGCGGCCAATAGTGCAAGACCGAGAACCCACCAGCTCCAGGGGCCGAGTTCAAGGATGATGCGCTGGACCATCGCCTATTGTCCCTGCGGTTCGAACGGACCGGAGGCCGGGCCGGTGCGTGGCGTCGTCGATTGGCGCTGCCGGGGGGCGGGCGCCTGGTTGTCGCCGAACACTTCCTTGGCAATCGCGCCGATGCCGCCGAGCGAGCCGATCAGCGCGGACGCTTCCATCGGCATCAGGATGATCTTCTGGTTGTTGGCGGTGCCGATCGAGGCCAGCGCTTCGGTGTATTTCTGGGCGACGAAGTAGTTGATCGCCTGAACATCGCCGGCGGCGATCGCTGCCGACACCATCTGCGTTGCCTTGGCTTCGGCCTCGGCCAGGCGTTCGCGCGCCTCGGCGTCGCGGAAGGCGGCCTCGCGCTGGCCCTCGGCCTGCAGGATCGCCGACTGCTTGGCGCCTTCGGCGCGCAGGATCTGGGCGTTTCTCGACCCTTCCGCTTCCAGCACCTGGGCGCGCTTTTCACGCTCGGCCTTCATCTGCCGCGCCATGGCGTCGACGAGGTCCTTCGGCGGCGCGATGTCCTTGAGTTCGACGCGGGTGATCTTGATGCCCCAGGGGTTGGCGGCTTCATCGACGACGCGCAGCAGCTTGTCGTTGATCGTGTCGCGGTTCGACAGCAGCTCGTCGAGATCCATGGACCCCATGACCGAGCGGATGTTGGTCATCGTCAGATTGAGAATGGCGTTTTCGAGATTCGAGACCTGATAGGCGGCCTGCGCCGCGTTCAGCACCTGATAGAAGGCGACAGCGTCGGCCGACACGCTGGCGTTGTCCTTGGTGATGACTTCCTGGGTCGGAACGTCGAGGACCTGCTCCATCACGTTCATCTTGGCGCCGATGCGATCGATGAACGGAATGATGATGTTGAGACCCGGTTCCATCGTCTTGGTGTAGCGGCCGAAGCGCTCCACCGTATAGCGATAGCCCTGCGGCACAGTCTTGATTCCGGCAAAGAGGACCAGAACGACAAGAACCACAAATGCGATGACCGCAATATCCATGCCGCCCAAAGACAAGTCCCCCATGTTCACAACCCCAGTTTGAGGTGACACTCTAACCCAGACGTGGGGATTGGCCAGTCTATTTCAAGCGGTTGCCGCAGATTTCGGCTTCAAAGCCAGCCGCTTAGCTCCCGCCGCACGACATGATCGAGAACGGTCATGCCCTCGGCACTGTCGTTGAGGCAGGGGATGTGGGAAAACTTCTCGCCGCCATTGTGATGGAAGCTTTCGGCCGCCTGCTCGGCGATTTCTTCGAGCGTTTCCAGACAGTCGGAAACGAAGCCGGGGTTGATGACGGCGATGCGCTTGACACCGTCCCGCGCCAGCTTCTCTACCGTCTTGTCGGTATAAGGCTGCAGCCACTCTTCCGGTCCGAAGCGGGACTGGAAGGTCACCTGCAGTTTGTCCTTGGACCAGCCGAGCTTTTCGCGCAGCAGGCGGGCGGTCTTCTGGCACTGGCAATAATAGGGGTCGCCCTTTTCGAAGTAGCTCTTCGGGATGCCGTGGAAGGAGGTCAGCACCACTTCCGGCTCCCAGTCGAGCGTCGCCAGATGCCGCGTGATCGAGGTTGCCAGCGCGTCGATATAGACCGGATCGTCATGATAGGGCGGCACGGTGCGCAACGCCGGCTGCCAGCGCATCTTGAGCAGGGCTTCGAACGCCTTGTCGTTGACGGTGGCGGTGGTAGCTGCGGCGTATTGCGGATAGAGCGGGAACACCAGGATGCGCTCGCACCCGGCCTTCTGCAGCGCCTCCATGCGCGAGGCGATCGAAGGCTGGCCGTAGCGCATGCCCCAATCGACGACGATGTGCGGCTGATCGGCGAAGGCTTCCGCCATCAAGGTTGCCTGGTTGCGGGTGTAGGTGCGCAGGTAGCTCTCGTTCAGATCCTTGTTCCAGATCATCTCGTAGGCCTTGCCGACCTTGCCGGGGCGGGTGTTGAGCACGATGCCGTAGAGGATCGGATACCAGAACAGCCGCGACCATTCGATGACGCGGCGATCGCTCAGGAACTCCTTGAGATAGCGGCGCATCGAGGTGTAGTCGGTACCATCGGGCGTGCCGAGATTGACGAGCAGAACGCCGACCTTTCCGGATTTAACGGTCGGGTGATCGCTGGGGGTGATCGCAGCGGGCGCGTTGGTCATCTCGATCCTCATGGTCTCGTATCCGTCGGGACACGCATTTGCTTCACGTCCTTCTAAGAAGAAAAGCCGGCGCAGGGAAGCCCGCGCCGGCTTTCGAAGGGGAGGCAAATTGTCTTACTTTGCCGGAATCTCCAGTTCGGTGCCGACATGCAGGTGGCGCGGTGCCGGTTTGCCGTTGGCCTCGGAGATCTTTGCCCACAGCGCACCGTCGCCGTAGAACGACTTGGCGAGATCCCAAAGCGTGTCGCCCTTGGCGATCACATGCTTCTGCGGACCGGAAGCCGGCGTGGCGGCGGCAGCGCCGGTAGCCGGCTGCGTTGCTGTTGCGTCGGTCGCTGCGGCTGGCTTGGTTTCTGTTGCCAGTGTGTCGGTCGTCGCGCCGGCGGCTGCAGCAACTTCGGTGATGCGGCCATCGGTGTAAGGTTTGAACGGCTGATGTGCCGCAAGGTAGTCCGCCAGAACGGTTTCCAGACCCGGACCGTAGTCATAGGCATTTTCGCCCTTGGCCTTGAACACGTCGTAGCCGTCGCCGCCATTGCGCATGTAGTTGTTGGTGACCAGCGAGTAGGTCTTTGCCGGATCAAGCGGACCATAGGCCGCGCCTTCCTTCACCTCGACCGAGACGACGCGGCTGCCGACCGGCTTCGAACGGTCGAAGGAATATTTGAGCCCGGCAACCTGCGGGAAGCGGCCACCTGCCTCTTCGAGCTTGCTGAGGCCGTTTTCCAGCGCTTCACGGATGCCGTCACCCTTGATCTGGAAGGTCGCGACCGTGTTCTGGAACGGCAGCACGGTGATCGCTTCGCCCATCGAGACGTCGCCGGCGTCGATCGAGGCGCGCAGGCCGCCGCCATTGGTGATGGCGATCGTCACGCCCTGGCCCTTGACGCGGTCGAGCATGGCGTCGGCGACGAGGCTGCCCATTTCGCATTCCTTGGCGCGGCAATTGTCGCGCGAACCGTCGATCGGCGCTTCGGTCCTGCCGATGATCTTGGAGCGCAGTTCCTCGATCGGCTTGCCGAGTTCGGCCACGCGGGTGAGCACCGACTGGTCCGGCTTGATGGAGGAATCGACCAGGATCGGATCGCCCTTGGCAGCTTTCACCACGCCCTTGTCGTCGAAGGTGACGACGAGGTCGCCGAGATATTTGGTGTAGGAACCGGCCTGAACCACGGGAACCTTGTAGCCGCCGGGGTTGTCGACCATCGTCGGGTAGGGGCCTTCGGCCTTTTCGTCGGTATTCGACAGCAGGCTGTGCGAGTGGCCGCCGACGACGACGTCGACATCGGGGATCTTGGCGATCGCGGCAAGGTCACGGGGGTAGCCGACATGGGTGAGCGCAATGATCTTGTCGACGCCCTGCTTCTTCAGCTCTTCGACAGCGGCTGTCGTAGTGGCGACGTCGTCGCCGATCAGGATGTCGGGGCCGGGGGAGGAGAGCTCGGGCGTGTCGTTGGCGACGGCGCCGACGATGCCGACCTTCTGGCCGCCGACGTCGAGAACGATCGACGGCTTGATCCGGTCACCGATCTTCGACTTGTGGCTCGGCAGAACGTTGGCGGTCACCACCGGGAATTCGATCTTGTCGAGGAAGCCGGCAAGGCCGTCCTCGCTCTCGTCGAATTCATGGTTGCCGACGGTCATGGCGTCGAATTTCATCAGGTTGAGGAATTCGGCTTCGACCAGACCCTTATAGGTGGTGAAGAACAGGGAGCCCTGAAAATTGTCGCCGGCGTTCAACAACAGCACGTTCTTGCCCGACAGTTCCTGGCGCTTCTGGTCGATCAGAGGCTTCAGGCGCGCGACGCCGCCGAAGCACTCGTTCTTGCCTTCCTCTTCGGCCGAGCAGCTCGAATCGAACTTGTTGATCGATTCGATCCGGGAATGGAGATCGTTGATGTGCAGGATGTTCAGTTCATAATCGGCGAAGGCTGCGCCCGAGGAGAGGGCAAGGATGGACGCGGTCATCAGGCCGGTCCGCATGTGTCTGATCATGATGTTCTCCTGTTTTGCCTGTTGTCTGCCGACCGATTGCAGAGCCGTGTCACGGATCTGGTCCCCACGGCCGGGGCGGCTTTGCCGGGGCGGATGTTTTCATCACTTCGAGGCGACTTCAAGCGCTAAAACCATCCTCCGGTTGCCGCATCTGCAACTACAGCGCCGCGCGTCTTCTCAGACGCGCAAAGGTCGCTGTAGCACTTTGAATTGCTGCATGTTTTTATCCCTAAATCGACTGCGATTTAAGGAAACATGCAGCAGGGTTAAGCAGGGAAAAGGCAATAAAAAAGCCCCCTTGCGGGGGCTTTGATCTGTGTCCCAACGCGTGTCTCAGCCGCGTCGCGCCAGCGAGAACTGCGCGCCGGCATCGGTGGTGCAATTCAGCTGGTTGGTCGTGACCAGCGCGCAATTGACCTTGGACTGGGTGTTGCGCACCAGCGAGGTCATGTTGATCTCGACGAGCGTCGGGCTGAGCTTCACGTAGTTGCCGGAAGCCAACAACTGGTTGCTGTCGGTGGTGCGGGTCGAGAAGGTTCCGCCCGCAAAGGTCGACACGATGCCGTTCGGATCCGTCCATGAGCCTTCGACACCCGCTGCCTGGCGAGCGGGCGGTGCCCCTCCGATCTCCCGTGGCGACGACTGGCAGGAGGCCAGGGCCGCGGCGGTCGCGAGAAGGGTCAGAATTGCGAATGGCTTCATTGGCGATTTCCCTCGCTTTGTGCCGAGCGTCCGTTTCGTTTCGCCGAACCATGCCGCGATCAAGAGTTGAAAGCAAGAGCGGCCGGGTCGGCGCGCCGGGCTTTTCCCATATCGATAAAAAGCCCGGGGCAGAAATGCCCCGGGCCGGATGCTTCGTAATGTCAGCGGTTTAGCGAACGAGGATGTTCTTGAACTGCCAGGGATCCTTGGTGTCGATCTCTTCCGGGAACAGGCCCGGGCGGCCGTCAAGCGGAGTCCAGTCGGTGTAGTGGCCCTCGACCGGGCCGAGATAGGGCAACTGCACTTCGAGGCAGCGCTTGTAGTCCATCTCGTCGGCTTCGACGATGCCTGCCTTCGGATTTTCCAGCGCCCATACCATGCCGGCGAGCACGGCCGAGGTCACCTGCATGCCGGTCGCGTTCTGGTAAGGGGCGATGCGGCGAGTTTCTTCCAGCGACAGGCGCGAGCCGTACCAGTAGGCGTTCTTGTCGTGGCCATAGAGCAATACGCCGAGCTCGTCGATACCGTCGACCAGTTCCTTCTCGTCGAGGACGTGATGCATCGGCTGGGCGTTGCCGCCGCTGCCGAACATCTCATGCAGCGACAGAACGGCGTCGTTAGCCGGGTGGTAGGCGTAGTGGCAGGTCGGGCGATAGGTCGCTTCGCCGTCCTTGTCGCGAACAGTGAAGAAGTCCGAGATCGAGATCGACTCGTTGTGGGTGACGAGGAAGCCGTATTGCGGGCCCGGCGTCGGGCACCAGGTGCGCACGCGGGTGTTGGCGCCCGGCTGCTCCAGATAGATTGCCGCCTTGCAGCCCTTCTTGTGCTTCTTGGCGTTCTTCGGCATCCAGTTCTCGTGGGTGCCCCAGCCGAGCTCGGCCGGTTGCAGGCCTTCGGAGATGAAGCCTTCCACCGACCAGGTGTTCCAGAAGGTGTTGTAGGGTTTCGGGTTCTTGGTGCGCTGGGTATCGCGCTCGGCGATGTGGATGCCCTTGACGCCGACCTTCTTCATCAGCTTGGCCCAGCCGTCGCGATCGTCCTGATGCGGCTCGTCGTATTTCACGCCGAGGTCGTTGGCGAGGTTCAAGAGGCCCTGCTTGACGAACCAGGAGACCATGCCTGGGTTTGCGCCGCAGGTCGAAACGGCAGTGGTGCCGCCCGGGTTCTTGTCCTTTTCCTTGCGCATGGTCTCGCGCAGCGCATAGTTGGTGCGCGCGGCGTTGTCCATTTCGGCATCGAAGTAAAAGCCGAGCCACGGCTCGACGACCGTGTCGATGTAGAGAACGTCGAGCTTGCGGCACATCTTGATCAGGTCGAGCGAGCCGGTGTCAACCGACAGGTTGACGCAGAAACCCTGGCCTTCGCCCTCGGTCAGGAGCGGCTTCAGCAGTTCCTTGTAGTTGTCCTTCGTCACATGGGCGCGAACGTGGCGGACGCCATGGCGCTCGAAGAGCTCGTTGTCGGCAGCATCCTCACGCGGCTCGACCACGATCAACCGGTTCTTGTCGTATTTGAAGTGGCGCTCGATCAACGGCAAGGTGCCGCGGCCGATCGAACCGAAGCCGATCATGACGATCGGGCCGGTGATCTCGCCGTAAACCGGGTAGGTGGTGTCTGCCATTTTGGTCTTTCTCCTGAGGAAACTTTCCCTGTGACGGTGTTGAAAGTATCTGAAAATAAGGCTCGCGCCGTGCGATAGGCCCTAGAGCATAGTTTGCTGTCACAATAAAGGGCTGGCGGGTCAACGCTGATCTGCGATATTGCTTAACCGGCGATGGAAAGCAGGGCCGATATCAGGGCATCCCGCTTGCTGACGAGGCCCTTGTAGGCCGCCTGCGGCAGATCGAGTGAGCGCAACTGCTCGACGAAGGAAAGGGCCAGCGTGGCCGCATCCGCTCGCTGTCGCAGCAGCGCCAAGGGATCGGAATAGATCCGGATGGTGAAGACGATCGCGCCGGTCTCGGGCAATTTTCTGAGCGTCTGGCGCTCGATGCGGATGAAGGTGCGCTCTTCGGTCAGCTCGACGGCACCTGCCGAAAACCCTTCCGATTTCGACTTCGGCAGATGCAGGGAGCCGTCGACATTGACGGCCCAGTTGAAGCGTTCGACGAAACGGCCGGGCGGCAGGTTGTCGAACATGCGGCTGATGAGTTCGGCGTTGCGCGTGCCGTGCTCGAAGCCGGGAACCGGGGCGTGGATCTCCTCCATCGTGCGCCCGAACTTTTCGGCAAGCGACCAGGATGAAGGGAAGGCGATGTAGGCGGCGCCAAGGCGCCAGCCGCGGTCGCCGCGCTGCATGATCGCCAGGTCGTCCTGAACGAGCGAGCCCGCAACCACAAGCGCGTCGTCGCCGGACAGGGCCACCCGTCGCCCGCTGACCATCATCGCATCATCCTGCCGACAGTAGATGTCGGGATATCGAGCCGGCAGGTAGTCGGACAGGATTTGCAGCAGTTCATTCTGCGCCTGCTGCGTCCCGTCCTCGGCAACGAAAACGGCGCTGCGGGACCGTGCCAGCAACTGCGCCTTCTGGTCGAGATAGTGCTGCAGCTGATCATCCGGCTCGATCCAGCGATCGGGATCAAGCTGCGTCAGGCCGATGGTGAAGGGCTTGGAGGAGCCGTCGTAAGGTGTGTGCTTCATGCGGACTGGTCGGATCATTCGCGCGATTTAACCATATTCCCTATCGTTTCGCATGGCGCCAAGCTTGTCACAAGCTCTCCGTGCTATAGCTTTGATACAACTATCCGCCTCGCGCCATGATTGTTGTTTCCTTGCCAACCTGGAGGCGTTGCAGACTGAACGTGACCGGCGACCACATAAAGACCTTGATGGGCCTGCAGGCCCAAACGCCCGTGCTGATGGCGCTCTACGATCAGCACGACCGGCTGCAATTTGCCAATGAGGCTTTTCGCGCCGCCTATTTCATCGGCGCCGACGAGACGCCGACCTGGGCCGACATCATGCGGCGCAACCATGTCGCCGGTCGCGGAACCGTGCTCAAGACCAGCGACATCAATGCCTGGATAGCCTCAACGGTCAATCGACGCGGCAAGATCCCGTTTCGCGCGATGGAGACCGACCTGCATGACGGCCGCTGGCTATGGATGACGGAAACCGTCGATGCCAAGGGGTGGATGCTCTGCGTCGCCGTCGACATCACCACCATTCGTGTCGAAGAGCGCGAGCTGCGGCAGGATCGCGATTTCGCGCTGCGTGCCTCGCAGGTCGACGAACTCACCAATGTCCCCAATCGGCGCTACACAATGGGGCGGCTCGGCGAATTCATCGCCAACTGCGCGCAGAACCCGCATATGTGGGGGTGCGTCGCCATTATCGACATCGACTATTTCAAGGCCATCAACGATCGCTACGGTCACCATCAGGGCGACGAGGTGCTGCTCGACTTCGCCCGCCAGATGCAGGAGTTCGTGCGCCGCTCCGATTGCTTCGGCCGCATCGGCGGCGAAGAGTTCATGCTGATCCTGCCCGACACCACCATCAGCGAAGGCAACCTCATTCTCGACCGCCTGCTCGACAAGGTGCGCGGCGCCAGGCCGCTCGCAAGTATTCCGGAGTTCTACTACACCTGTTCGGTCGGGCTGGCCGAGTATCGGGAAGGCGACGGCGTCAAGGACATCTATGCCCGCGCCGACGAGGCGCTCTATCTCGCCAAACGCGACGGGCGCGACCGGGTCAAGCGGTACACCTTGCCGGGATCAGACCCCGAGCTTCGCCCGGATCAGGCCCCGTAGCGAATTTCCGACATAGAGCTGGCCTTTTGCCAGATCGCCGAGCGACAGGCGGGCGACACGCGCCCGCCGCTGGCAGATGAGTTCCGTCCGCAGCACCCCCGCCAGAAGCCCGCAGGCGATCGGCGGTGTCTTCAGCGTGCCACTGCCGTCGTCGAGGAAGATCGACGTGATGGTTCCCTCGCAAACGTCGCCCTTTTCGTTGAGCAGCAGGACCTCGTCGATCTCGGTCGCCGGGTATTCTGCCCGCGCCGCCTCGTAGACACCGCGCCGCGTGGTCTTGACCCGCAGGAGTTTGTCTTCGGAGGAGAGCCGCGTTTCTGCAAAACGCACGCGCCAGACAGTGTCTCCGGCAAGCGGTGTGAAGGGCGCCGTGGTGACGGCGATCGCGCCGTTGCGGTCAAGCGTCAGGCGGACGCGGAGGGGACCCGTTGCACCTTGAACGGTGGCATACAACTCGGCCTCGGCGCGGTCAGCGCCGGCAAACCCCAACCGCCTTGCGGATCGTTTCAGTCTGGCGAGATGCAATTTCAACCGAACGAAGCCCGCATCGGGCTCGTAGCGCAGGGTCTCGATCAGGGAAAAATCCGTCATCGCGCGATCTCGGCATCGCCGACGGCAAAGCGCGCCTTCAGCAGGCATTCGTCATATTCGGACTGGGCGCCGGAATCAAAGACGATGCCGCCGCCGACATTGAAGACGGCCTCTCCATCGGCAAACAGCGAGATGGTGCGGATCGCGACGCTGAAGCGCATGATGCCGTTGGGCGCGATGAAGCCGATCGCGCCGCAGTAGGCGTCGCGCGGGCCGTCTTCGAGCTCGTGCAGGATCTGCATCGCCCGCATCTTCGGCGCGCCGGTGATCGAGCCGCAGGGAAAGAGCGCGGTGAAAATATCAGTGATGCCGACGTCGGGCCGCAGCTTGGCCCTGACATGGCTGACCATCTGGTGCACGGTCGGATAGGTCTCGATGTCGAAGAGTTTCGGGACGTCGAGCGTCCCAACCTCGGTGATGCGGGAGATGTCGTTGCGCAGGAGGTCGACGATCATCCGGTTTTCGGCTTGCGTCTTCTCGTCGGCGCGCATGGCCTCGATGATGTCGGCATCCTCCTGCGCCGAGCCACCGCGCTTCGCCGTGCCCTTCATCGGATGCGTTTCGATCCACCTGTCCGCATCGACCCGGAAGAAAAGCTCAGGCGAGCGTGAGACGAGGATCGGGCCGTCGAGCGCCACGAGGGCGCCGTATTTGACCGGCTGACGCTCGATCAGCGACCAGAAGGCGGCTCGCGGATCGCCGGACCAGCGGGCGCGGATCGGCATGGTCAGGTTCGCCTGGTAACAATCGCCCTGGCGCAGGTGCTGATGCAGACGGTCGAACCGCTCGCGATAGGTAGAAAAATCCCAGGCGGCACGCGGCTCGGCAAGAAAAGGCTCGTTCTCCATCCGCCGTTGCGGCTCTGCCAGCCGATGCTCGTCGCTCGGCGCGTCGAAGATGCCAAAGGACATCAACGGCGTTTCGCGACCCTCCTCGGCAAAGGGCGCCAGCTTCTCCTCGAAGAGGTGACCGGCCTCATAGGCCATGAAGCCGGCAATCCATTTACCCGCCTGATGGGCGCGTTCAAGCTCGGCGAGGCCGCGGCGGAATTCGGCTTTGGTCCGCGCCGTGACGACGCGCTCCGGCTCGGCGAAAACCGTGGTCCGATTTTCGCTGTCGTCCCGGAAAAGCACATAAGGTGCGTTTTCGTTCATCAATGCCGCTTCGCTGCCAGCCCATTCATCCCTACAGCGCCGCGCGTCAAATTGACGCGCTAAGGACGCTGTAACACCCTAAACTTGCTGCATAATTTTCTCCTTAAATCGATTCCGATTTAAGGAATTATGCAGTAGAGCGTTTCCGTCTTAAACGGAGTCATGGAAACGCTCTATCTCTTTGTTATCTCTTTGTTTTTCGCATTTCCGGACGGAAAACCGCTTCGCACTTTTCCTGGAAAGGCTCTAGACCGCGGGCTCGGCCCGCGTCGGATCACGCCTTATCAAGCGCCTCGAGTTCGTCGATCAGCCCTTCGATCATCGACAGACCCTGTGCCCAGAACGACGGATCGGTGGCATCGAGGCCGAAGGGAGCAAGCAATTCCGAATGGTGCTTGGTGCCGCCGGCTTTCAGAAGCTCGAAATACTTCTCCTGGAATCCCTTCTCGGCGTTCTGGTAGACGGCATAGAGCGAGTTGACCAGGCAATCACCGAAGGCATAGGCATAAACGTAGAACGGCGAGTGGATGAAGTGCGGGATATAGGCCCAATAGGTCTCGTAGCCCTCGGAAATCCGGATCGCCGGCCCGAGACTTTCCGCCTGCACCGAAAGCCACAGATTGCCGATATCCTCGGCGGTCAGTTCGCCTTCCTTGCGGGCCGTGTGCAGCTTGCGTTCGAATTCGTAGAAGGCAATCTGGCGCACGACCGTATTGATCATGTCCTCGACCTTCTGCGCGAGCATGGCCTTGCGTTCGCGCTTGTCCTTCGTCTGGTTGAGAAGGGCGCGGAAGGTCAGCATTTCGCCGAACACCGATGCCGTCTCGGCAAGCGTCAGCGGCGTCGAGGCCATCAGCGCGCCCTGTTCGCCGGCGAGCACCTGATGCACGCCGTGGCCGAGTTCGTGGGCGAGCGTCATCACGTCGCGCGGCTTGCCCATATAGTTGACGAGCACATAGGGGTGCGCCGACGGAACGGTCGGGTGGGCGAAGGCGCCTGGGGCCTTGCCGGGGCGCACGGGCGCGTCGATCCAACGGTTGTCGAAGAAACGACGGGCGATCGCGGCCATCTCGGGATCGAAGGCATGATAGGCCGAAAGCACCGTGTCCTTCGCCTCGTTCCAGGAAATCAGCGCATTCGGCGTTTCCGGCAGTGGCGCGTTGCGATCCCAGAACTCCATCTGTTCCATGCCGAGCCACTTTGCCTTCATGGCGTAGTAGCGATGCGAGAGGCGCGGATAGGCTGACTTCACCGCTTGCGCGAGCGCATCGACGACCTCGCGCTCGACACGGTTGGCGAGGTGCCGGCTGTCGGCGATATCCTCGAAACCGCGCCAGCGGTCCGAGATTTCCTTGTCCTTGGCGAGCGTATTGGTGATCAGCGTGAAGGTGCGGATATTGGCCCTGAAGGTTTCGGCAAGCGCCATCGCCGCCTTCTTGCGCACCTCGGTCGAGGGATCCTGCAGCAGGTTCAGGGCGATTTCGAGCGGCATGGTCTCACCGTCGGCGGTGAAGGTCAGAGACGCCATGGTCTCGTCGAACAGGCGGTTGAAGGCGGCCGCTCCGGTCATCGACTTCTCGAGGAACAGCTGCTCGAGCTTGTCGTCGAGCTGATAGGGCTTGTCCTTGCGCAGGTCGAGAAGCCAGGGCTTGTAGTGCGCGGCCAGGCTGTCATTGGCGAGTGCTGCGTCGATCACGGCATCGTCGATGCGGTTGAGTTCGAGCGAGAAGAACAGGAGATGCGCGGACATGTCGGTCAGCTTCGACTGCACGTCGCCATAGAGCTTGCCGTTTTCCGGCTTGGAGGTGTCGGAGAAATAGGTGAGGCCGGCAAAGGACGCGATGCGCCCCATGATGTCTTCCAGCGCCTCGAATTCCTTCACGGCGGCGCCGATCCCGTCGTTGCCGGTCTTCGTGGCGGCGGCCGCAAGCTTGCCTTTCCACTTGGTTTCAAACGCGATCGAATCCGCCTCGGCCTTCTTCATATCGGAGCGGAAGGCGTCCGAGGTTGCTGAGGGATAGAGGTCCTCCAGCCGCCACGAGGGCAGATCGCCGAGCTCGGCCACAGCGCCTTGGGCGGGGCCGGTAGCGGCACGGACGACGGTTTTCTCAAGGGAGAGGGTGCGGAAGGTCATCGTCGGATTTCTCTTGTTCGTGACGGGAAGAGGCAAGCGATACGGGTCCCATTGCTATCGCCGGCAATGGATAAAATGCAAGCATTTCTCAAAACATGATGTTCAGCCCTTTATGGCACAGATGCCTGACGTGATTTGGCACATGACGTTGGCCAAAAGTACCGCGTGTCCAAAGCAGGAGGCTTCCGTGACATCACACATTCTTGTCATCGATGACGATCCGGTGCAGCGCCGGTTGCTGACGAACATGATCGAGCGTCTCGGTCATGTCGCGCATCTCGCCGACAACGGCCGCAGCGGCCTGGAGCTGCTCGAGCGCAAGGGCGGCATCATCAACGTCATCCTTCTCGACCTGCTGATGCCCGAAATGAACGGCCACGGCTTTCTCGAGGCGCTGGCGGAACGGGGCGTCGATACGCCTGTCATCGTGCAGACCGGGCAGGGCGGTATCGAGACCGTCGTCCATGCGATGCAGGCTGGCGCCTTCGACTTCCTGGTCAAGCCGGTTTCTCCGGAGCGGCTGTCCGTGGCGCTCGGCAACGCGCTGAAGATGGCCAGCCGCGACGGCAAGGTCAAAACCTCGCGTCGTCCGCGCGGCGGTGCCGTCGGCTTCGATGACGTCGTGTCGGCGAGCCCGGCGATGATCCGGGTGATCGATCTCGCGCGTCGGGCTGCGCAGTCCAATATCCCGATCGTGCTCGAAGGCGAATCCGGCGTCGGCAAGGAAATGGTGGCGCGGGCGATCCAGTCGGCCAGCGACCGCTCGGGCAAGCCGTTCATCACCGTCAACTGTGGCGCCATCCCGCACAATCTGGTCGAGAGCATTCTCTTCGGTCACGAGAAGGGCGCCTTCACCGGTGCGACCGAAAAGCACACCGGCAAGTTCGTCGACGCCGATGGCGGCACTCTATTCCTTGACGAGATCGGCGACCTGCCGCTCGAAGTGCAGGTGAAGCTGCTGCGTGCGGTGCAGCAGGGCGAGATCGAGACGATCGGCGCACGCCATCCGCACCGGGTCAACGTGCGGCTGATCTCGGCCACCAACAAGGACCTTATCAACGAGGTGCGCGAGGGCCGGTTCCGCGAGGATCTCTACTATCGCCTCAACGTCTTCCCGATCACCATTCCGGCGCTGCGTCGGCGCAAGGAGGACATCCCTGTCCTCGTGCGCTCGTTCGTCGACCGGTTCGCGTCCGAGCAGAGGCTCAGCACGCCGCTCACCGTTTCGAGCGGTGCGATGGCGCTGCTCACCGCCTACGACTGGCCGGGCAACATCCGCCAGCTGGAAAACGCGATCTTCCGCGCGGTCGTTCTGGCCGAAGGCAACGAGTTGACGGTCAAGGACTTCCCGCAGATCGCCACGCAGATCCCGGGTTACGTCGTCTCCGACCGCTCGGGCTTTTCCTGGGGCGATGCCGGCCCCGAGCGCCCCGCTGCTGCCGATCCGGCAACGAGCGTTTATCCCGATTTTGCCAGCACGGCGAAATCGATGGAGGCCGATGCCGCGCATGACGGCCGCATGGAGAATGCAATTGCCAGCGTCGACGAGGGTGGAGACGTGCGCAAACTTGCCGAAGTGGAGGAGGAACTGATTCGTTTTGCGCTGAAATTCTATCGCGGCCAGATGAGCCAGGTGGCGCGCAAGCTCGGCATCGGCCGATCGACGCTTTACCGCAAACTCAAGGATTATGGCATCGATCCCGACAATCCCCTGCGCGAGGCGGCGTAAAATCGACGCATTCACAACTCATTAGCCGTGCAATTCGGTCACCGCCGTTTAGACCTTGTTAGTGAAGTATTCACTATATTATAAGGGGCGGTGACGACTGTGGCATATTTGCCATTCTGTCACCTTATTTGACAGTCATCTGAGACAGCGAAGCACGGTTGTCCGTCGGACGGGGATTGAATGCCAAATTTGTTCGGTTTTAAGAAGCCTCTCGGCTCCTTAGCTAGCAGACTCTGCTCGGCGATGACCCGTAAGGTGCCGCAGGTTCTGACTTCCATCGCGCTTGCGGTGTCACTGGTCACGCCCGGCATGGCACCTCCCGTCGAGGCCGCCGGCCAGACGCGCACGCTCAAGCTCTATTTCATCCACACGCAGGAGAAGGCGCAGATCACCTTCAAGCGCAACGGTCGCTATGACCCGAAGGGCTTGCAGCAGATCAACCGTTTCCTGCGCGACTGGCGTCGCAACGAACCGACCAAGATGGATCCGCGCCTGCTCGACCTCGTGTGGGAAGTCTATACCAAGAGCGGCTCGCGCGATTACATCCACGTTGTTTCGGCCTACCGTTCGCCGTCCACCAACGGCATGCTGCGTTCGCGCTCCAAGGGTGTCGCCAAGAAGAGCCAGCACATGCTCGGCAAGGCGATGGACTTCTACATTCCCGACGTGAAGCTGAAGACGGTGCGCGAAATCGGCATGAAATTCCAGGTCGGTGGCGTCGGCTACTACCCGACTTCAGGCTCTCCGTTCGTTCACATGGATGTCGGCGGCGTTCGCGCCTGGCCGCGCATGACCCGCAACGAACTGGCCCGCCTCTTCCCCGACGGCAAGACCATGCACGTTCCCTCCGACGGCAAGCCGCTGCCAGGCTATAACCAGGCCGTTGCCGACTACAAGCGTCGCGTCGGCGCCTCGGCGATCGAAGTTGCCGGTGGTGGCGCCAAGGGCGCAGGCGATGCCGAGGGCGGCAAGCGCCGCGGCAACCTGTTCGCCATGCTCTTTGGCGGTGGCGGCGACGAGGATGAAGAACCCTCGGCAATCGCTGCCGGCCCGAGCGATGAAGAAGCCGCTCCGGCCAAGGTTCAGACGGCGTCGGCTCCTGCCGCCCAGGAAGCGCTTCCGGGGGTTGCCGGTTCGGTTGCCGGCGAGACGACCACGGCCGATCAGAACATCAATGCGCCGGTTCCGGCCGTTCGCCCGGCCTTCAAGGATGCGCCTGAGAATGGCGGCGTAGCAGTGGCACTGGTCGCGCCGCAGAAGAACGCTGCCCAGGAAGCACTTGCTGCTGCCCTGCCGCAGACGCCGGAAATGCCGAGCGAATTTGCCGATCTCGCGCCGGTCAAGGTGCCGGTCCCGCAGATGCTTGATCGTGGTGGCATGAACGCCGCTGCCGGTGAGACGCTCGTGGCATCGGTCGATCCTCTGGCAACCGACATGCAGGCGCTCGGCTTCGTGCCGGTGCCGGCCATGCGCCCGGCCGGCGATGCGGCTCTTGCCGCTGTCGCTGACGCCAAGGTTGCCGTGCCTGCCTTTGCAGAACGTCCGGTTCTGGCTTCGGCCGAGCCGCCGCGTGATACGACGGCCGAGGCATCGACGCGCGTCGCACTTGCCGCGCCGACACAGGCCCAGCGCGAGCCCGTGGCCCAGCCGGTCGAAATGGCCGCCTATGCGCCGCAGACCTCGACGAATGGCCGCGCCGATGTTTTTGACAGCGCCTTCGACACTCAGGCCGAAGCCCCGGCAAAGGGTGGCCGTCCGAAGAAGCACGATGCCGACGCAGCGACCCGTTCGTCGGTTCGTACAGAGCCGAAGCTGACGCAGAAGATCATCTCCGAATGGGCCCTTTCGGCCGGCCGCGTCGCGACGCTTTCGAAACCGGTGAAGGCACCGCGCTTCGTCAGCAAGACGCTGCGCACCGCCCCGACGACTGTTTATGCCGCAGGCTTCAGCAGTGGTGCAGGGACCGTCGACACAGCCCGCTTCAGCGGCAACGCGGTCAATTTCATGGAAGTGAAGAAGTTCAGCACCAACTGAGCTTCGCGCAAATGAGACCCAACAAAAAAGCCCGCCGGTGATACCGGCGGGCTTTCAGACCGCTGACAAACCCCTGGCACCGTCCAGGGGTTTATGATTCATTGGGACATGTTGAAGAAACCCGTTCCCGAACAGACGGCGCTCGAGATGGTGACGCTCGACAGTCTGGTGC
>NZ_MBSS01000066.1 GCF_001695855.1 Ensifer sp. LC163 | reverse complement strand
GTGTAGGCCGTCTTGACGGTGGTGTAGAATTCGGCGGCATAACGACCCTGCTCGCGCGCGCCATGGGAGGAGCCCTTGCGGCCACCGAACGGCACGTGGAAATCGACGCCGGCGGTCGGCAGGTTGACCATCACCATGCCGGCCTCGGCCTGGCGCTTGAAATGCGTCGCGTGTTTCAGACTGGTGGTGGCAATGCCCGACGACAGGCCGAACGGCGTGTCGTTGGCGACGCTGAGCGCCTCGTCATAGTCCTTCACCCGGATCACCGACGCGACCGGTCCGAAGATTTCTTCGCGCGAGATGCGCATCGCATTGGTCGCCTCGGTAAACAGTGCCGGCTGCAGGTAGAAGCCGGGCGTGTCGCGCTGCAGCAGCTCGCCGCCGAAGGCGAGCCTGGCGCCTTCCTGCTTGCCGATGGCGATATAGTCGGTGTCCTGGTTGAGTTGGCTCTGGTCGACCACCGGGCCGATATGGGTGCCGGCCTTGAGCGCGTCGTCGATGACGAGGCCCTTCATCCGTTCCCCCATCGCCGCCACGAAGCGGTCGTGGATGCCGTCGGTGACGATCAGCCGCGACGAGGCGGTGCAGCGCTGGCCGGTGGAGAAGAAGGCGGAGTTGACGGCGGCTTCGACGGCAACACCGAGATCGGCGTCGTCGAGCACCACGAACGGGTTCTTGCCGCCCATCTCCAGCTGGTACTTGCGATTGTGCTCGACCGAGGCCAGCGCCACGCGTTTGCCGGTGCCGGTCGAGCCGGTAAAGGTGATCGCCTGGATGTCGGGGCTGTCGAGCATCGCCTGGCCGACGACCGAGCCCTTGCCCATCACCAGGTTCAACACGCCCTTCGGCAGGCCGGCGCGCACGAGGATATCGACGATCGCCCATGAGCAGCCGGGCACCAGTTCGGCCGGCTTGAAGACGATGGTGTTGCCGTAGCACAGCGCCGGTGCGATCTTCCAGGCGGGAATGGCGATCGGAAAGTTCCACGGCGTGATGATGCCGACGACGCCGACCGGCTCGCGGCTGATCTCGACGCCGATGTTCGGGCGCACCGAGGGAATGACCTCGCCGGCCAGTCGCAGTGTCTCACCGGCGAAGAAGTCGAAGATCTGGCCGGCGCGCACCGTCTCGCCGATGCCTTCGGCCAGCGTCTTGCCTTCCTCGCGCGACAACAGCCGCCCGAGTTCGTCCTTGCGCGCCAGGATCTCGTCGGCGGTCTTTCGCAGGATGGCGTGGCGTTCGAGGATGCCGGAGCGCGACCAGGCCGGAAACGCCGCCTTGGCGGCGGCAATCGCCGCCTTCGCATCCTCGGCCGAGGCGCGGGCATAGTCCCCGATCACGTCGTTGGTGTCGGACGGGTTGATGTTGTGGACCACTTCGCTGCCGGTGATCCATTCCCCATCGATCAGGTTCCTGTGCATGATATCTGTCCTCCGCGGCGATGAGCGCTTGAAATCTGTATTGGCTTATCCGACGGGAGAGGGCGCGAACAAAGAACAATCTTTCGAGCCCACAATTGCCGAAACGGCAAACCTCGGCGAAACCTGGGCGTTGCCATATCGGCAATGCCAACCGCTAAAAATTGTGCTTTATGAGATGCCGAATTCCATCATCATCGGTCCCGGCGATGAGGCGGCATCTAACCCTGAGCAGCAAGATCTCATCGCTCCCATAACAAGCAAGGGGAACGATATGTCTCATTTCATCATGAACCGCCGGGGTTTCCTTTCAAATGCCGCTGCGATAGGTGCGATCGCCGCGACCCACAGCCTTGTCAATGTTTCGGTCGGCCGGGCTGCCGATCCCGCCACGATTCGAATGCAGCTCGGTTGGCTGCCCTCAAACGGGCTTCTCGGAGAACTCGTCGCTCGCAAGAAGGGCTACTACACCGAGAACGGTGTCGAGCTGGAAATCGTACCCGGCGGACCGAATGTCGACGGCGTCGCCGGCGTCGCGGTCGGCCAGTCGACGATCGGCCAGATTTCCTCCAGCCCGTCGGTCATGCTGGCCCGTTCGGCCGGCGCGCCGATCAAGGCATTCGCGGCCGGCTACCAGAAGCATCCCTTCGCCTATTTCTCCCGCAAGGCAAATCCCATCGCCAAGCCCGAGGACATGATCGGCAAGACAATCGCTGCGATCCCTACCTCGGTTATCCTTCTGCGCGCACTTCTCGCCAAGAACGGCATACGGGAAGACCAGGTCAAGATCGTCAACATGGGTTCGGACATGAACCAGCTGGTGACCGGTCAGGCCGATGCGGTCTGTGGCTGGCTCACCAATGTCAATGCCCTGAAGGTTCTGGGGGACGACCGGGTCGACCTGACGCTTTGGGACGGCGGCATCCGGCTCTATGCCAACGTCTATTATACGACGGACGATCAGCTGGAAAATCACGCCGACCATCTTGCAGCATTCGTATCAGGTGCGGCACGCGGATGGGGGTATGCGCGCGACCACCAGGAGGAGGCCGTCGACATCCTGCTCGAAGCCTATCCGAACCTCGACAAGGCAAGCGAACTCGAGGCAATCGGGCCGCTGATGAAGTTCGTATTCAACGACACCACCGCTGCCGTCGGCTGGGGCGGCATGGAGCGGGCGAACTGGGAGGAGCAGATCAAGACCTATGCGGACCTCGGCCAGTTCAAGGGCCCGGTCCCCAATGCGGACGATGTCTACACGATGGCAATCCTCGATGCCACGGCCGATGTCCGCAAGAGCGTAGGGTAAGGCGATGCTGGAAACGCTTAGCAGATCCAAGCAGGCGTCGGTCGGTGCCGCCAGTGGCTCGGCGGTATCAGTGACGAACCTTCATATTCGCTTCGGCGCGAATGATTCCAGCTTTACCGCACTCTCCGACGTTTCGGTCGAGATACCGGCCGGTTCGCTCGTAACCATGCTCGGCCCTTCCGGTTGCGGTAAGTCGACGTTGTTGCGAACGGTCGCTGACCTCGTGCATATCAGCGATGGGTCGGTATCCGTGCATGGACAGACGCCGCGCAAGGCACGCGAGGGCCGCGACTTCGCCTTCGTCTTCCAGGAAGCGACGTTGCTGCCATGGCGCAATGTGATCGACAACGTGCGCCTGCCGCTGCTGGTGGGAAAGCGCGAGGCAGGCGCGACCTACGCCGATCCGGAAGAATTGATCGCCCTCGTCGGACTGAAGGGGCGCGAAAAGGCGATGCCGCACGAACTGTCGGGCGGTCAGCGCCAGCGCGTGGCGATCGCCCGCGCGCTGGTCACCCGCCCCCGTATCCTGTTGATGGATGAACCGTTCGGAGCGCTCGACGAGATTACGCGCGACAAGCTGAATGAGGAATTGCTGCGCCTCTGGCAAGAAACAGGGACCACGATCCTGTTCGTTACGCATTCGATCCCGGAGGCAGTCTTTCTCGGTCAACACGTCCTGATGCTTGCGGCCCATCCCGGCCGCGTCAAGGAGTTCATGACGGTCGACCTGCCCTATCCGCGATCCCTTGCGATGCGCGACACGGTCGAGTTCATTCGCGTTACCGCCCACCTGCGCACACTTTTGGGAGAATGCTGATGGCAAATGTGCTTCCTTCGCAAGCGGAAGGCCGCGCTTTGGTAGACGGCAACAGGTTTAAGATGCTCGATGCCGCCGCTGGTGCAGCCCTGCGTCACCTGCCGGCCACGCTCGCGATCCTCGGCTGCATCCTGCTGTGGCAACTCGTCGTTTGGGGCTTTTCGGTGCCAACGTTCATGGCGCCCGGTCCGCTCGACGTGATCAAGGCGTTCGGCGAAAACGCCGGCGTACTGTGGGCGAATTTCTGGCCAACGCTGATGGAGGCAGTTCTCGGTTTCGTGTTCGGTAACGTCGTTGCCGTCCTGCTGGCGGTCTGGTTCGTCCACAGCCCGCTCGCCGAGCGAGCGTTCTATCCGATCGCCGTGATCATCAAGTCGATACCGATCATCGCGCTTGCGCCGATCCTGGTGTTGCTCGTCGGTAACGGCATTGCGCCGAAGATCATCATCGCGGGCCTGATCTGCTTCTTCCCGACGCTCGTCAACATGGTGCAGGGACTGAAGTCGGTGAGCCCGGCAATGCTCGATCTCATGCGCATCCTGTCCGCCAGCAACTCCGAGATTTTCTGGAAGGTTCGTCTCCCAAGCTCGCTGCCCTTTCTTTTCGCGGCGCTGAAGATCGCGGCAACCAGCAGCGTGATGGGTGCTATCGTCGCGGAGTGGATCGGATCCAGCTACGGCCTTGGCGCTCTGATCATCGAGGCGACCTATAATTTCCGCTCGCCGCTGCTTTATGCGACCGTGGTGATCGCCGCCTCGCTTGCCGTGGTTCTCTTCTTCGCCGTTTCGTTTGCGGAATCGAAGATCGTCCGCTGGAAGCCGACGACGGACCACTGACCCCCAAACACTCGCTGCCGGACCTGGATATTCAGGTCCGGCCAACCGACGAAGTCACTGGCTGTGAACTCCTTCACATTTCGCCGGACACTTCCCCTATGGAGGAACGATAATGGAAACAATCAGGGAACCTTCGCGCAACGCCAGGATCGTCGACCGCTCGGACGTGGTCGTCGTCGGCGGTGGCCCGGCAGGGATCTCCGCCGCCGTGTCGGCGGCGCGCACCGGGGCCAGCGTCACTCTTCTTGAGCGTTATCCCTATGTCGGCGGACTTGCCTCAGGCGGCATGGTTCTGGTGCTCGACGATATGGTCAATGGGGTTGAAATCACCGTGCGCGGCATCTGCATGGAGATGATCGAACGGATGAAGACGCTCGGTCTCTGCGTCACGCCGACGGATGGCGACCGCCAGCTCGACCTTCGCGATACGCCGGAAGCCTGGCGCCGGTGGGCACGCTGCGGGTTGTTCGATTTCCACACACCGACCGCGCCGCATCCGATCTGCTACGCGGCCGCATTCGATCCCGATGCTTTCAAGCGCGTCGCCTATGACGTCCTGCGCGAATCCGGTGTGAAACTCAGGACGCACAGCTGGTTCTCGTCGGCGATCGTCGAGAACGGTGCGATCAAGGGTGTGGTCTGCCAGACGAAATCAGGCCGGGAGGCGATCATGGGTGACGTGGTGATCGACGCGTCGGGCGACCTCGACGTCGCCGCCGATGCCGGCGCTCAGCATACGGACGGCAACTTCATCCTGACCACGGTTTCCCGCTGGGGTGGTATCGACACCGACGCGGCCGAGCGGTTCGAATTCGAGGAACCGGAAAAGTTCAAGGCGCTCGATCATGAGGCCAAGCGCCTGATCGGCGGTTGCTGGTCGTTCTGGTGGCTGAAGACGCCGCTGCCGGGCATCATCTGGCTGAACTGCCCGCATATGCCGAAGCTCTCCGGTCTGAGCGTCGAGGACCTGACCTATGCGGAACTCGAGGGCCGCGCCCGTATCGCCCGCCTGCTCGAATTCGCTCGGGTGAACTTGCCGGGCTTCGAAAATGCCCATGTCATCGATTTCGCGCCACAGACGGGCGTGCGCCAGTCGCGACTGCTCCAGGGCGAGTATGTCGTCACCAAGGACGACGTGATGAACCGCCGTCACTTCGCCGATACGGTCTGCCGTGGCCGTGACTACTACACGCCCTACCGGGCCATGCTGCCGAAGGAGGTAGACCAGCTGATCGTCGCGGGCAGGCATTACTCTGCGACGATCCAGGCGCAGAAGTCGAGCCGCGAGATACCGCCGTGCATGGCGATGGGCGAGGCGGCCGGCGTCGCTGCCACCGTGGCGCTCAACGCCGGCGTGAAGGTGCGGGACGCCGATGTCAGGGCGATCCAGAAGCAGCTGCGGGCCCAGGGAGCCGATCCCGGGGACGTACCATCCGAAAACGCAACCTATCTGGAGACTGCAGAATGACATCACTTCCCCTCGACGGTATCCGCGTCGTCGATTTCACCCAGGTCATGCTTGGTCCCTGCTGCACGCAAATGCTGGCCGACTATGGCGCAGAGGTCATCAAAGTCGAAAAGGCAAAGATCGGCGATCTCTCACGCTGGTCGCTCGGGTCGGACCCGGACGGCCTCAACAATCCGGTCTTCTCGTCGCTCAACCGCAACAAGAAGAGCCTGGCGCTCGACCTCAAGCAGGACGAGGCGCGGGCAGCGGTGCGCGCCCTGATCGACACGGCCGACGTGGTCGTCAACAATTTTCGTCCCGATGTCATGGAGCGCATGGGCTTCGGTTACGAGGAGCTTCGAAAGACCAATCCGCGGCTGATCTACGCCGTCGGTACCGGCTTCGGCCTGGAAGGCCCCTATCGGCATAAGGGTGGGCAGGACATTCTCGCGCAGGCGCTTTCGGGCGTCATGCGGCGAAAGTCGGACGCGAGCCACCCGCTGTCGATCTATGCGACGCCGCTTGCCGACTACTCCGCCGGCATGCACCTCGTGCAGGGCATCCTGCTTGCGTTGCTGCACCGAGAGAAGACCGGTGAAGGCCAGCAGGTCGCGGTCAGCCTCTACAGCTCCATGCTCGCCATGCAGATGCAGGAAGGCACCACGCATATGATGCGGGAGAAGGACCTGAACTGGGGTGCTTTCCCTCTGACGGGCGTGTTCGAGACCACGGACGGCGCGATCGTCATGGTCGGTGCCTTCAAGCAGAACCCGTTGCGGGATATTTGCACCGCTCTGGAGATCGAGGACCTGTCCCTGCAGCCGCAATTTGCCGACTTCGACGCTCAGATGCAGCGCCGCCCGGAATTGCAGCAGCTCTTTCGTGAGGCGTTCGCCAGGAACAGCAGTGCGCATTGGCTCGCCCGCCTGGAGCAGGTGGACATTCTCTGCGCGCCGGTGCGTTCGCTGCCCGAAGCCCTCGACGACGAGCAGACGGCGATCAACGGCATGATCCTGGACGCTGGCGAAACGAAAGCCGGTCCGGTGCGTCTGGTTGGCTCGCCGATCGACATGTCTGCGGCGTCTGTGACGGTGCGCATCGCCCCGCCGAAGCTCGGTGAGCATAATGACGAGATCCTCTCGGCGCTGGCCGTCCGCCAGGGAGATGCGGCATGAGCGTCGAATTTCTCGTAGAGGACCGCGTTGCCACCATCACGCTCAGCCGTCCGGAACGGATGAATGCGGTGGACGTGGCAACCGAACGCGAGCTCGAAGCGATCTGGGAAGAGATCGAAGCTCGCGACGACATCAGCTGTGTCGTCCTGACGGGCGCCGGCGAACGGGCTTTCTGCGCCGGTGCCGACCTGAAGGGGGCTGAGACAACCGGCCTCGAATATTGGAGCGAAAGCCGGCCGAACGGTTTTGGTGGGCTGGCCTTTCGCCGCTCGCTGGATGTTCCCGTCATCGCCAAGGTCAACGGTTATGCGCTCGGCGGCGGGTTCGAGATGGTGCTCGGCTGCGATATCGTCGTTGCCTCGACGACGGCGGCGTTCGGCCTGCCGGAGGCCCGTGTCGGACGCCTGCCGCTCGATGGCGGCATGGTCCTTCTGCAACGCAGGATCCCCCACAATCTTGCGATGGGCGTGCTGCTGACGGGCCGGAGGTTTTCCGCAGCCGAGATGCAAGGGTTTGGCATCGTCAACGAGGTGGCCGAACCGGAGGAACTCGACGCTGCCGTTGCGCGCTGGGTCAGTGAAATCGTCGCCTGTGCGCCGCTTTCGCTCCGGGCGATCAAGCAGACCGTCAATCGCACCGGGCATCTTTCGCCCGCCGAGGCTCAGGGCCTGCGAACGCCCGCGCTCGTCAAGGCGCTCAAAAGCGAGGACGCCCTGGAAGGTGTCAACGCTTTCCAACAGAAGCGTGCGCCCGTTTGGAGGGGACGGTGAGCGTGCTATAAGTCCGTGCCCAAGGGGAGGGAAGGTTCGAATTGCATGCACGCCAGCATCCTGAAATATTTTGTCTCGGTCGCGCGGTCCGGTTCCATTCGCAAGGCGTCCGAGGAGCTTCATGTGGCGTCCTCGGCGGTCAGCCGGCAAATCAAGAAACTGGAGGACGAGCTCGGCATCGCTTTGTTCGAGCGACTCTCGAATGGCTTGAGGCTGACCGTTGCCGGGGAGAACGTGCTGCGCCATGCCCGGGCCACGCTCGAGAATTTCGAGCTTCTGCGCAGTGACCTCGGCGCATTGCAGGGAAAGAAGACGGGCCGTGTGCAGATGTCCTGTCTCGACAGTCTGGCCATCCAGTTTTTACCGGACATGGTGAACGCCTTCCACAGCATCCATCCCGGGGTGAGTTTCCATATCCACACGGCCGGTCACGGCAACATCAGTAGCCTGGTGGCCGAAGGCGACGTCGACATGGGGTTGACCTTCGATCTGGCCCGGCCGGACGACACGGAGATGCTCTTTCGCGTACCGATGCCACTGATGGCTTTCGTCGGGCGTGGGCACCCCCTGGCCAGACAGCGGCAGGTCTCGCTCGCCGAGTGCGCCCAGTACGATCTTCTGCTGCAACTCGACACGCAACCTATCCGTTCGCTCATCGAAATCGAACTGTCCGTCTTCGAGCGGACCGGGCGGCCCTTTGTGCTTTCGAACAGTCAGATGATGCTCAAGCCGTTCATCATCTCCGGTCAGGGCGTGGCCTTCTTCACGCCGATCGGTTTCCTTGCGGAGATCAAGGCGGGCGATGTCGTCGCCATACCGCTTTCCGGGTCGCGCCTTCAGAACCTGCACATCGGAATTCTCGTGCAGCGGCGTCGGCAGCGCACACACGCGGCGGAGGCCGTCATCGAGTTCGTCGGCGCGGAACTGCTGAGGTTCAGCGACCAGATCATGGAGGCAATCCGCCCATGAACGCAGAACCGATCCCGGGGCGACTGCTCTTGCGTCCCGGTCATGAGGCTGCACGGCGCGAGACGGACCTTCTGCGTCATTTGCCCGATGGTGTCTCACCGGCAACGATCCCGGCCAATGCTCTCCTCATGCCGCCGCCCGTCAACGCCCATGACCACGGCTACGGCATCCGCACGCTCGATTTCGGCAACATCGACGATGCCCTAGAAGTTTGGATCCCAGGCCTCCGGCTCAGACCGCGGACCGACCCTTACCTGGAAGCGCTCGTGGCGTTCTCCCGGCTCGCGCAAACGGGCGTCGGTGCGACCATGCATTGCCACAACTCGTTGAATATCGACAGGCTGGTGGAAGAGGCTGGCGCCGTGATGCGCGCTGCTCATGACGTGGGCATAAAGCTCGCGCTCTCCTGTCCGCTGCTTGACTACGACCCCTGGGCCTATGATGGCGGGCCGCAGCGACTGCGGCCGTTTCTCGCCACGGCAGACTGGGACGAGCTCAGTGCCTCGATCCCGAAATATGCGCCGCCCTCGATCCAGATTTCGGCGGCCGACGCGGTCGCCGCCGCAAACACCAGCCCGCTGATCGACGTTCAGTATGGTCCGATTGGGCCGCAGTGGTGCTCCAACACGCTGCTCGAAAATATCGCCGAAGCCTCTGCTGCAACAGGCCGACGCATCCATATGCATCTGCTTGAAAGCCCAAGGCAGAGGCAGTGGCTGGACCGGCGCTTCCCGCAAGGGGTCGTGCGATATCTCGACGATATCGGTTTCCTCTCGTCCCGCCTCGCGGTTGCCCACGGCGTTCAGGTGCGGCCGGATGAGCTGGAGCTACTGGCTGCGCGCGGTGTGCAGCTCGTTTCCAATCCGTCGGCAAATTTGCGCCTGCGTTCCGGCGTGGCGCCGGTCGCCGCCATTGCGGAAAGCGGGCCGGCTTTCGCCTTCGGTCTCGACGGGACAGGGTTCGACGACGATCAGGATTTTTGGCGGGAGCTGCGCCTTGCGCATTTGCTGCATGGCGGCCAAGACATGGCGCGGACCTTTACGGCGGCACAGGTGTTCGACGCGGCGATCCATGTCGGCGCCAAGGTCGTGAATGCGGCGGTGAACGAAGATCTGGTGCTCATCGACTACGGCGCGTTGATCGCCGACAGTCTGACGGACGATCTGGACGAGGCGGAGGTTCTGCTCGCCCGGATGACTGCGGCCCACGCGAAGGGGCTCTACGTCGGCGGACAGGAGATCATGCGCGATGGAAGGCTGACCCGGGTCGATTATGAAAGCGCCCGTGCCGAACTCCTGCAGCAGGCGCGCGCCGATCTTCCTCGGCTGACCGGCGAGCGTGAGCGCGTGACCAAACTCGCCGCTGCGACGCGGGCCTATTACTCCGGCTGGTGAACCTGGGCTGCGAGGAGGTCAAGCGTCTCCCGGTGCGTAGCCCCAAGTGAAGCTTGTGGCGGAGCGGCATTGTACCAGACCGGATTTCCTGACCTCTTGGCGACCAGGTATTTGACGGCTGGGATCAGCGGGCTGGCGGATATCGCCTGTCGCAACCGGAGCACGCGATCCCGCAAAGGAGCATCGGCCTGGTCTTTCCAGAGCCTGGCCGACAGCACCGGAGCGATATTGACCGTTGCGGAAATCGTGCCGGCGTAGTTGTCGGCGCCGGCAGCGGCGAGTGTCGCCTCGTTGCTGGGGAAGACGGCGAAGTTCGGTATCTCGGCCAGCTGACGGGCATAGTCGAGCTCGCCTGAGCTGTCCTTGGCGCCCTTGATGCGGTCCGGAAACGCTTCGGCAAGCCTCGCGGCAAAAGCCGGGTTGAAGGTGATGCCGGTCATCTGCGGAAAATTGTAGAGATAGATCGGGATCGGGCTTTTCGCGGTGCGTTGGACGAGCCGCGCAAACCAGGCGAAAAGCCCGTCGTCCAAAGCTGGCTTATAGTAATAGGGTGGCAAGACCAGCGCCGCCGCATAGCCGAGGCGATCGGCAAGTGTCGTCAGGGCGATCGTCGTCTCGAGATCCGGCGTTCCCGTGCCGACCATCAGCCTTTTCGTATCCAGCGCCTCGGCGGCTGCAACCATGACCGCACGGCGCTGCTCGAAGGAAAGCGAGTTGGCTTCGCCGGTCGTCCCAAGCACATTCAGGCCATCACAGCCATTGTTCAGGCACCAGCGGGCATGTTCGACAAAGGCAGCGGTATCGATCCGGCCCTGGTCGTCGAACGGCGTCGGCACGGCGGCAACGACGCCACCGAATTCTGTCACAGACATGTCTCGTTCCTGTTGCTGAAGTGTTGCTAGGCTACGGTTGCTGCTTTCTCGAAGGCGGCAACGAACGGGTGGTCCAGCGCTGTGGAGCATCCCTTGCTCCAACCGCCCGGCGATCCCATTCCAGTGACGTCGGAGCCGAAGAACTCTTTGTTGACGGCGATGAAACGGCGCTGGCTGTCAGGGATTTCTTGGTCCCAGACAATGGCGTCGACAGGACAAATCGACAGACAGAGCCCGCAATTTATGCATTCTTCGGGGTGGATGTAGAAGGTACGACCACCTTCGTAGATGCAGTCCACGGGGCAGGCCGCGGTGCAGTCGCCGTCCTTCACGTCGATGCAGGGCTCTGTAATGACATAGGCCATGTTGCTTGCCTCTGAGGAGTTGCTTGCAAGACCAATGTTTCAGAGTTTCTCCTGGCGAAGAAGCATAGATATTCGCAACAGCGGTTGCCAAAAAGGCAACGTTTGGCGGCTGGCAGCCGCAATCAGCTCAAAGTCTCGTTGGCGCTTGACGACATCATCGACATTGCCCGGTCGCTGGCCGGGGCGGGCAGGTGAGGGAGTCCCGAATCTGCGATCGCGATCGATCGCACGCAAAGCGATGCCCGCCACGAAGATGTTCGCGGCGGGCCGTTTTCATTGGAGGCGTCGTGCGACGGTGCCTCATTGGCGGATCGCTGGTTGCGGCGTCACCCACCTGTAACCGGCACGGGCCGCTCTTCGGGGGTGAAGAACACGTCGGCGTGCATGTCGTCCTTACGCAATCCGCGCGCAAAAGTCGCATCCATCGCCGCATCGACCATCGGTGGCGGGCCGGCCACATACGCTTTCCAGCCGTCCAAGTCCGGAAGGTCCTTTCCTACGGCCTGGGTCACCAAACCGGTGCGATACTGCCCGGACAGCGCCTCCGACAGCACCGGGACGAAGGTGAGATTGGGATGCCGTTTGGCGAGCGCCTGAAAGTGCTCGACCAGATAGAGGTCGCGTTCGCCCCGGACACCGAAGTAGACATGGATCGGTTGCTTCACGCCGTGGGCGAGAGCGGTTTCGACAATTGCCTTGATTGGTGCCAGCCCAGAGCCGCCTGCGATGCACAGGATCGGGCCGGAATGGTGCTGGCGCAGGTAGGAGGACCCTAGTGGAAATTCGAGCGTTGCCTTGTCGCCGGACTTCAGCCTGCTGTGCACATGCTGCGATGTGACGCCACCCGGAACGCGGCGAATGTGGAACTCAAGGCCGTCATCGCCATCCCGATTGGCCATGGAGTAGCTGCGGGCAGGCGCTCCATCAAAGCTGACCTGCGCATATTGCCCCGCGGCAAACCGCAAGGGAGGCCCGTCCTCCATCGTAATCCGGACGAACTTGATATCGTGGGTGAGGTCATCGAGATTGGTCACGATGCCCTTAAGCCGTCGCGGTGGCTGGACGGCATCGTTGTCGTCGCTGCCAAGCCATGCCACGGCCGTACTCGTTATGGGAAGCGCCCGGCATGCGAGGATCAGGCCATCGGCTTTCTCTTCATCGGTAAGCGCGAAGCGCGAATGCTGGAGCTGTTCCACCTCCCCCTCGACCAGCCGAGACTTGCAGGAGCCGCAGCGCCCGGACTTGCAGCCATGAGGGTAAGGAATTCCGGCAGTGAGTGCCGCGTCGAGGATGGTCTGCCCGACCTGGACCTCAAGGCTCGTCCGGGCCGGCCGGATGTCGACGAGTTTGGCTGTCATATCCAAGCTTCCCTCAAACGTCTTTCGACAGACGAAGCGCCGTTATCAGCGCTGGCTTCTGGCTTTCGAAGGTGCCGTAGAAAACCTCGTCGTTGATGATCGTGATGGGCGCTACCCGCACCCCTGTGCGTGCTTTCGCCTCCTCGGTGATCTCCGGATCGGAAAGGTCACGCTCGTCAAACGCGAGGTCCTCCCTAAGAAGCCAATTCTTCAGCGCGCGGCAATCCGGGCAGTTCGGCGCGGTGTAGATGAGGATATGCGGTGTGCTGGCTTCGGTCATGTTTTGCCTTTCTGTGAATTCCACATGATTTCGCTTGCAGCCGGTCGCCCTGGAACGGCCGGACTGAGGAAGATGGCCGTCAGGGTGCGGCTTCCAGCGCCTGTAAGGTCAAGGAGTGTTTTTGCATTAGTCGCGGCGTGGCGCGCCGGCGCTGTCTTCCATCACCTCAACGGGCGTGCGACTGCGCCGAGGCGAGGCTGGATCGACAGATCCTCATCCTCCGGATCAGTCTCGAGGCCTTGCAGGATTGGGCAATGGGGGCGGTGGTCGCCGTGGCAGGCGTTGACCAGCATTGTGAGCGTATGGGCCATGTCCTGAAGACCCTTGATCTTCTTTTCCAGTTCGTCGATGTGGCCCTGTGCCAGGCGCTTGATCTCGGCGCTCTGCCGGGTCTCGTCACGCCACAGGCCGAGAAGATCGCTGATCTCGGCAACCGAAAAACCGAGATCGCGCGCGCGGCGGATGAAGCGCAGCATATGCACGTCGGTGTCCGAATAATCGCGGTAGCCAGACGACTTTCGGTCAGCAGCCGGAATGAGGCCGGTCTGCTCGTAGTAACGAATCATCTTGGCCGAAACGCCCGATGCTTTTGATGCCTGTCCAATGTTCATCAGTATTCTCCCTAAAATGGTGCAGCAGCCGACCCGGAGATAGGGGCCGCTGCTGCGGTTCGTCAGTTCGCCACTTTGAACGTGCGCAACCGCAGCGCATTGCCGAGCACGAACACACTCGATAGTGCCATGGCGCCCGCGGCAAAGACTGGCGACAGCAAGATGCCGTAGGCCGGGTGGAGAACGCCCGCCGCGACCGGGATCAGAGCCGTGTTGTAGGAAAACGCCCAGAACAGATTTTGCCGGATGTTGCCGATCGTCGCCTTTGACAGAGCGATCGCGTTCGGTACGCCCTGCAGGCTGCCGGACATCAGGACCACGTCCGCCGCCTCGATTGCGATGTCCGTACCTGTGCCGATGGCGAGACCCACATCCGCCTCCGCCAGCGCCGGGGCGTCGTTAATGCCGTCGCCGACGAAGGCGACCTTGCCGAACTTGGCCCTGAGGCGGCGAACCGCATCGACCTTGCCGTCCGGCAACACTTCCGCCACCACCTCGTCGATCCCCAGCCGAGCCGCTATGGCCTTGGCCGTGCGGGCATTGTCGCCGGTGATCATCGCGACCTTGAGGCCGAGATCGTGCAGGGCCTTGATTGCCGCAGGCGTGGTGTCCTTGATCGGGTCGGCCACGGCGATGATCGCCGCGAGCTTGCCGTCGATCGCGGCATAGAGGGGCGACTTGCCCTCGTTGCCCAGACGCTCGGCAACCCTGGAGAACGCTGCCACGTCATGGCCGAGTTCGACCATGTACCGGTCTGCGCCGATTTCAACGCGCTTGCCGTCCACCATGGCCTTGACGCCGAAACCCGTCACCGATTCGAAGTCCGACACGGCCGGCAGCGAGATGCCTTCCCCGGTGGCCGCGTCCACGATCGCACGGGCAATTGGGTGTTCCGATTTGGTCTCGACGGCGGCGACAAGACCGAGCACGTTCGACCGGTCGAAACCAGCAGCCAGTTCCAGATCGGTCAGGGCCGGCTTGCCCTCGGTCAGAGTACCAGTCTTGTCAAGCGCCACGACCTTGGCGTCCTTCAACAACTGGAGCGCTTCCCCCTTACGGAAGAGCACACCGAGTTCGGCGCCGCGACCGGTGCCAACCATGATGGAGGTCGGCGTCGCCAGACCCATGGCGCACGGGCAGGCGATGATCAGGACGGCGACGGCATTGACCAGCGCGAAGGTAAGCGCGGGCGACGGGCCGAAGTAGAGCCAGGCCGCAAAGGTCAGCGCCGCTACGGCGAAGACTGCCGGTACGAACCACATGGTGACCTTGTCGACCAGCGCTTGGATTGGCAGCTTGGAGCCCTGAGCCTCTTCGACCATGCGGATGATCTGCGAAAGCACCGTATTGCCGCCGACCGCCGTCGCGCGGAACGCGAACGCGCCCTTCTGGTTGACCGTGCCGCCGACGACCTCGCTACCCACCGACTTCGAAACCGGGATCGGCTCGCCTGTAATCATCGACTCGTCTACATAGCTGGCACCTTCGACCACCTCGCCATCGACGGGCAGACGTTCGCCAGGACGAACCTCGACGATATCGCCGGAAACGACCGAGCCGATAGGCAGATCGACAGCCTTGCCGTCCCTGCGGACGCGCGCCGTCTTGGCTTGAAGTCCAGCCAGGCGCTTGATCGCTTCGGATGTCCGGCCCTTCGCGCGGGCCTCGAGCAGGCGACCGAGCAGAATAAGCGTCACGATGACCGCGGCTGCTTCAAAATAGACGTTGATCGTTCCGGGCGGCAGGAAGCCGGGTGCGAAGGTCGCGACCAGCGAGTACCCATAGGCTGCAAGCGAACCGACCGCCACAAGCGAGTTCATGTCCGGGGTAAGGCGCCAAAGCGCCGGGAGCCCCTTGTCATAGAAACGAATACCCGGAATGAAGAGCACAAGCGTTGTCAGTGCGAACTGGATGTACCAGCTCCACTGCATGCCAATCGTCGATTCGATGAGGCCGTGTACACCCGGAATGAGGTGCGATCCCATCTCGATGAGAAAGATCGGCGCGGTAAGCACCGCCGCGACGGTGAAGTCACGGGTCAGTTCGTGTCGCTCTGCTTCCTTCTTCTCTGTTCGCTCGGCGTTGTCATCCTCGCCGCCATTGCCGGCGGCCGCGCCGATCACCTTTGCCTCGTAACCGGCATCTTCGATCGCCGCAATCAGGGTCGCCGCATCGGCGTTTCCGTGGATCGTGGCGCGCTCTGTCGCCAGATTGACGACCGCTTCCGTCACGCCGGGGATTGCCTTCAGAGCGCGCTCGACGCGGCCGACGCAGGATGCGCAGGTCATACCCTCGATCGATAGTTCCGTGGGACCAGCCGAACCGGCAGATTTCGCCGGCACGGAATAACCGACGTTTTCGATGGCTTCGACAAGCTTTTCTCGGCCGACGGCCGATTTGGTCGTGATGCTCGCCCGTTCCGTCGCCAAGTTGACCGACGCGGTCTCAACACCTGGTACGGCCTTCAGGGCTCTTTCAACACGCCCAACGCAGGACGCGCAGGTCATGCCCTCGATGGGCAGCGATATTGTTCCAGACAAGTCTGTTGCTCGAACGGGGGCATTCATAGCCGCTCCTTTTCTCGTTCCGAAATTCAAGTTCGGACGGAAGGTGAGGCTTCCAACAATGGGAAGGTCAACACCAAATTTTCCATTTCTGCACCTCTTGACCTTGCCATTGTTGGAAGCCTCACCTTGAGCGTCATGAGACCCAAACCAAGGAGAATTCTCATGGAACTCAGAATCGAGAACATGACCTGCGGCGGCTGCGCCAAATCCGTGACAAGGGCGATCCAGTCAGTCGATCCCAACGCCAAGATTGAGACCAATCCTGCCGCCCGCACGGTCAAGGTCGAGACGACCGCTACCTCGGCGGCCCTTCAACAGGTTCTCGAAGAAGCCGGCTATCCGGCAACCGCGAACGGAACGGGAGCGATATGATGAACAAGCTCACCCCGATCTTCATCGCAGGTGCGATCGCCATCAGTGCGGGCCTCGCGATCGCGCAGAGCCAAATGGACAAGGACGATCCCATGCAAGGTCACGATATGCCGGGAATGAACATGTCGGATTTGGAGGTGCCGGCCTCCGACAACCCGTCCACGAAAGCTTACAGAGCCGCCAACGACAGCATGCATGAGATGATGGTCGAGTTCACCGGCGATGCCGACATCGACTTCATGCGCGGCATGATCCCGCACCATCAAGGCGCGATCGAAATGGCGAAAGTCGTGCTTGAATACGGCAAGGACCCGGAGGTCCGCAACCTCGCCGAAGAGGTGATCAAGGCCCAGGAAGGCGAGATCGCCATGATGAAGAAGTGGCTCGCCGACCGCGGCAAGTAGCAACCGGAGGGTGGCTCTCAGGAGCCGCCTAAGAAAGAAACTCAAGACATAGTCGAGCGGCCTCGCCGTTGACTGTCAAACGACAGAGAGGAAGACGATCGATGCACCGGCGGACTTTTCTGGCGAGCCTTGCGGGTCTCGTCGTTGCCGGGCCCGCGGCAGCCCAGATGAAGCACGATATGGGCGGCATGAGCGGCCACGGTAATCACAACATGCCCGCGACGGGCACCAATCCGGTTTTGCCGGAAGGCCAGCCGCTCAAGGAGTTGCCACGGCTGTCCAACCAGTCGGCCGTGCCGGGCGTATTCAAAGCAGAGCTGGCAGCAGAACCAGGCGTCGTGCGGTTCGCCGAAGGGCTCAATACGCCTGTGCTGCTTTACAACGGCACCAACCCCGTGATCGAGGCAAGTGAGGGCGACAAAGTCGAGATCAGCTTCAAGAACAAGATTCCAGGCGAACCCACGACGGTCCATTGGCATGGCATGCCAGTGCCGGCCGACCAGGATGGCAATCCGATGGACCCCGTAACCTCGGGTGGCGAGCGCATCTATGCGTTCGAACTGCCGGAAGGCAGTGCGGCATCTTACTGGTTTCATCCCCATCCCCACGGCTTGACCGCAGAGCAGGTCTATCGCGGACTCGCGGGTATCTTTCTGGTCAAACCGAAGGACGATCCCATCCCGCCGGAATATGGCGACACGATCCTGATGCTCACCGATCTCAGAATTGCCGCCGACGGGAAGATACCGCAAAGCACGATGACCGATCTTATGAACGGCCGCGTCGGGGATCATGTGCTCGTCAATGGGCAGAAGAACCCGGCGATGGCCGTAGCGCTTGGCGAAAGGCGCCGTCTACGTCTCTACAACGCGACGAACGCGCGCTTCCTGCGGCTGAAGTTCGAGAATGCCAGCATGACCGTGATCGGAACGGACGGCGGTCTGATCGAAGCGCCCGTCGCCGTCGATGAACTGCTGCTCACGCCGGCCGAGCGCGTTGAATTGATCGTTTCCTTCGACAAGCCGGGAGCGGCCAGGCTCACGACGCTCGAATATGAGCGCGGTTGGATGGGGCCGGGCAAGCCGAACGAGGCCGGCATGGTCCTGCTGACGGCAAACGTATCGGATGAGGCGGTGGCTGCGATGCCGCCCCTGCCGGCAAAGCTGCGCTCCATTGAATCTCTTGGGAATCCGGTTGTCACGCGCCGGTTTGTGCTCACGGAATCCATGGGCGGAATGAACCATGGCAACATGTCCATGCCCTCCGACAGCATGGAGATGAAGTTCCTGATCAACGGTGCCAGCTTCGACATGAACCGCATAGACGAAGTCTCGAAAGTCGGACAGGTCGAGCTTTGGGAGGTCGTCAACGAGGCGGATATGGATCATCCGTTCCATGTGCATGGGACGCAGTTTCAGATCGCAGAGCACGAGAAGGACGGGAAGGTAACCACGCCATCCTATCGCGCGTGGAAAGATACCGTGAACATCGTGGCCGGCGAGACGGTCCGGATTTTGCTGCGCCAGGATCTGCCGGGGTCGCGCATGTATCACTGCCACATCCTCGAGCACGAACAACTCGGTATGATGGGCACGGTCGACGTTCAAGCCTAGTCTGGATCAGCGAATGAAACAAAGGCCCGCCGCGAAGATGTTCGCGGCGGGCCTTTGTCATTGGGGGGCGAGCGACGGGACCTCATGCAGGCGCCGGCAACATCAACGGGTGTTCTGCATTCCAATGACCTTGTCGGACCAGGGATCTCAGCCCGTCGCCAAATGTCAGAATATGGGGTTGGAAGGCGGTGTCTCTGCTGATCGAACACGCTTGCGCTCCGCCGTAGCTAATTTATGTGCCGGCCTCATCGGTCTTGTCCTTAAGCGGGCGGCCGTAGATTCACTCCGTCATCACTGAATCGCGGGCTGGGCCGATGCATCTGGCCGTTGGGTCGCGACATTGTCGTGTGTTGTGATTGCTCACTCTTTGGGTAGATTGGGGCTCGACATATCAATGTGGACTAATTCTCGCTCTGAATGAGACTGCGAGCTTCGTCCCGTCTACAGGTAGTTCAAGTACATGACCTCTCGTACGCCGAAAGCCAACGTTGCAAAGCAGGACGACCTCGCAAGACGAGTTAGTCCAGCGGTATCCGACCAGCCCTTGGATCATTCCTCTCTGTCGCACAACGAGATCACAATTCTAGCGGAAACCTTCCGCCTGCTCGGCGATCCGTCCCGACTGAAGATCCTCCTAAGCTGTCTGGCCGGGCCCATATCGGTGGGCGACATCGCCGAAAGACTGGATCTGTCGCTGTCCCTTGTCAGCCATCACCTGCGCCTTTTGCGAGGAGCGCATCTCGTCAAGGGCGTGCGTCAGGCCAAGCAGATATTCTACGAGATCGCCGACCAGCACGTCAGCCAAGTGCTGCAGGACATGGCAACGCACATCTCGGAAGACCATGCGGACGAGTGAACTCGGCCAGCACAGCGGCGCCTCAGTCGACGTATTGCCGGCAGAGTCTGCGGACGTCGATGGCGCCCACCCGGCCGTCGTCCCAAATGCCAACACGGATAGGCGCCAGGGATTTTAATCGACTAACACTTGAATAGATGTTCAATTGTGGTATCGACTTCTTTCGAAGCCACGCAGCTGACTAAGGGCGAACACGCCCCAGCTGCGCCGGCGAGAAAGGAGATCGGAATGACAACAGCACTTTCAACGTCGAGCGTAGGTGAACGGCTCGGCTTCCGCGTCGACGGCATGGATTGCGCAAGCTGCGTCGGCAAGATCGAGACTGCGTTGGGCCGTTTGGGGGAATCTCCGACGTCGCCGTCAACTTCGCCAACGAGACATTGGCGCTTTCGCGCGACCCCTCCAGCAAGACGACAGCGAAGGACATCGCCAGGAAGATCCGTTCGCTAGGATTTGATGTCACGGAGCTGTCGGCATCCGCAGTCCCTTCGGCGCCAGCCGAGCGCTCGGGCTCTCATACCGGGCATGACCACAGCGGCTGCTCCGGCCATCATGACCACGATCACGGCCATGTGGAGCACGATGACCGCGGCTGCTGCGCCGCCGACGATCACAAGCATGATCACGGGCATGGTCATCATGATCATGATCACGGAAGTTGCGGCGGACATGATCACGCGGCACATGCTTCCACCCCACGCGCCGCGCCAAGCTCCCCGCCCAACGTTTCGATGCGGGTCGAGGGTATGGATTGCGCGAGCTGCGTCGGCAAGATCGAGGTCGCGCTGGCCCGCATGAGCGACGTCTCGGATGTGCGCGTAAACTTCACGACAGAAACGCTTGAGCTCACGCTTGCCGCCGGCTCGATCGCCAAGGTCGGCGACATTGAGAGGATGATCAAGAGTCTCGGCTTCGGGGTGTCTGACACACGCCAGATGTCGTCTTCATCCGACGCTGCTGTCGAGGTCGTACCGGGGCCGGCGATGCGCAATCAGCGCTGGTGGCAGACCCGCAAGGGCAAGCATGTTCTCGGTCTCGGCCTACTAATGGGCTCGGCTTATGCCATCGCCCAATTCATCCCGCTCTACGCGGAATGGATCTTTGCCGCTGCCGTCGTGGCAGGGGTTATCCCGTTCGCCCGCAAGGCCTTCGCGCTCGCAATGTCCGGGTCTGCGTTCTCGATTGAGACGCTGATGTCGGTGGCCGCAATCGGCGCCCTTGTCATCGGCGAGGCGGAAGAAGCCGCTGCGGTCGTATTCTTGTTCGCTGTCGGCGAGCTCCTTGAAAGCGTGGCCGCAGGGCGGGCGAGGGCCGGCATCAAGGCGCTTGCGTCACTCGTGCCGAAGACGGCGGTTCTGATTGACCCCAATGGTGGCCAGCGTAGCGTTCCTGCGGCTGCCTTGCGCGTGAACGATCGTGTGCTGGTGCGTCCGGGTGACCGCGTACCGGCTGACGGGCAAATCGTCCAGGGGGCCTCCAGCCTGGACGAGTCTCCCGTCACCGGCGAATCCATGCCGCGTGCAAAGGCAAGGGGGGACAGCATTTTTGCCGGTTCGATCAACGTCGACGGTGTTCTTCAGGTTTGCGTCAAGAAAACGGCCGCCGACAACACCATCTCGCGCATCATCCATCTCGTTGAGCAGGCTCAGTCCTCCAAGGCGCCGACCGCACGCTTCATCGAGAAGTTCAGCCGCTACTACACCCCTGCCGTGATGCTCATCGCGGCCCTGATTATCATGGTGCCCCCCGTGGCCATGGGCGCGGACTGGGATACGTGGCTATACCGCGGCCTCGCGCTGCTGCTGATCGCTTGCCCCTGTGCGCTGGTACTGTCCACCCCCGCCGCGATTGCCTCGGGCCTGGCTGTCGGCACACGCCGCGGCCTGCTGATCAAGGGAGGCAACGCGTTCGAAACCATCGGCAAGGTCAACGCCATCGCCTTCGACAAGACGGGCACCTTGACCGAGGGCAAGCCGCGCGTCACTGAAGTCTTCGCTTGTGGGAAGAATGAAGAGAACGACGTTCTTGCCTTTGCCGCGGCAGTAGAGAGTGGTTCGAACCACCCGCTTGCGCGGGCGATCATAAGGCATGCGGAAGCCGCCGGGATCGCTATCCCACCCGCAAACGACGCATCCGCGACGGCCGGCAAGGCGGCACATGCCACGGTCGGTGGCCGTCGCCTGGCTATCAGCTCTCCGACACATGCCGAAACGGCGGCAACCCTCGGGGTCTTGGAGCAAAAGGCCATCGAGAAGCTTGAGGAGGGCGGCAATACCGTCGCGGTTCTCTTCGACGAGCAGGCGAGGGAGGTCCTTGGTCTTGTCGCCCTGCGCGATGAGCCGCGACGTGATGCGCGCGAGGGTGTCGGCCAACTCAAGGCAATGGGCATTCGCTCTGTCATGCTGACCGGCGACAATCGACGCACCGCCCAAGCGATCGCCAAGGACCTCGGGATCGAATGGAAGGCCGAGCTGCTACCCCAGGATAAGCTTAATCTCGTCAATGAGTTGAAGCAGAAGTCCAAGGTGGCCATGGTCGGCGATGGCATCAACGATGCCCCGGCTCTGGCGACGGCCGATGTCGGCATCGCCATGGGTGGCGGCACCGACGTGGCGATCGAGACAGCGGATGCCGCCCTTCTGAAGAGCCGTGTCACCGACGTCGCCCATCTCGTGGCACTTTCGCGCGCTACCATGGCCAATATTCACCAGAATGTGGTCTTTGCTCTGGCGCTGAAGAGCCTCTTCCTGGTCACCAGCATCCTCGGCATCACGGGTCTCTGGATCGCTGTTCTCGCCGACACTGGCGCCACCGCGATCGTGACACTGAACGCGCTGCGGCTTCTGCGCTTCAAGGGCGCGAAATCGGCCGATGGTGGCCGGGACGAAGGCTTGCCTTCGCGCCCACTGGTCCCGGCCGAGAGCCGTTGACTGATCGCGTCAGGCAAGCCGCCGATCATACGTGATTGGCGGCTTTCCACCTGCTGGACCACTTCGCAGCAAAGCCGATCCACGGCGCCCATCCGAAGACGAACTCCTCTCATCCAAACTATGTCGGCGAAGTAAAGCATGCCGTTGGCCGCGACGGATGCGTCACGGGCCTCTTCGGAAATAACTTTCTAGGGGCCTTGACCTTTCCATCGTTGGAAACCGCACCTTCGTCAAAGAATCGTCCGCTGCCGTCGCCTGCCGGCCGGGCGCGTGCACAAATGAAGGTGAACGAGCATGAGTAAAAAAGCCGCCATCCTGTTCTTAGCCGGTGTCGCCGTCGCCGGGGGCACTTTTGCCCTTGTCTATGGCGATGAAGCGGGAACCTACACCAGTCGCCTCTTTGAGCTTGCCTCGTCGGCCAGTGCGTCCGAGGCAGTCGCGGCCGGAACCGGGGGAACGCCCACGCCCCAGGTTCCGGTCGCCGAGGTTATCACACGCGAGGTTGCGCCTTCGGTGGAGTTCACCGGCCACCTCGAAGCGGCCAAGGCGGTTGACCTGCGCCCGCGTGTCGGCGGCGCCATCGACGTCGTAAGTGTTCCCGAAGGCGGTCTCGTGCGCCCGGGTCAGCTCCTGTTCCAGATCGACCCCAGGCCGTTCCAGGTTGCCCTGGATGCCGCCAAGGCTCAGTTGAAACAGGCGACCGTTCTGCTTGATCATGCAGACATCGCTTTCGGGCGAGCCGAATCGTTGGCGCCGAACGGCACGGTGTCGCGCAAGACCTTTGACGATGCTGAGGCCACCCGCCGCCAGCGCCAGGCACAGGTCGAAATCGCCAAGGCAGCCGTGGCCGCCGCCGATCTCGATCTGTCTTTCACGCGCGTCACGGCTTCGATTGGCGGGCGGGTCGACCGGGTGCTTGTCACCGAAGGCAACCTGGTTACCGGCGGCAATGCGGGAGCTTCTACGCTTCTCACCACGATTGTCTCGACGGACCCCGTCCACGTCTATTTCGATATAGACGAGGCCACCTTTCTCGATTTCGTTGCTCGGGCCCGCCCAAACGAGAGCGAAAATGCAACCGAGAAACTACCGGTGCAGGTCGGTCTTATGACCGATGCCGGTTTCCCCCATGCCGGCGTCCTCGACTTCATCGGCAACCGTGTCGAACGGAGCACCGGCACGATCCGAGCCCGGGCCATCGTCCAGAACCCGGATGGTCGGCTAGCTCCCGGTCTCTTTGCGCGGGTGAACCTGGTTACGGCGGAGCCGGCTCACACCGTGCTGATCGACGATCAGGCGATCGGTATCGATCAGGGCCGCCGCTATGTGCTGGCGCTTGGGCTCGAGAACAAGGCCGAGTACCGCCCGGTTGAACTCGGACCGATGATCGACGGTTTGCGCGTTGTCTCTAGCGGCCTCAAGCCGGGCGAGAAGATCATTATCAAGGGGCTCGTTCGTCCCGGAATGGAAGTGGACCCGCAGATGATTTCGATGCTGCCAGCCCAATCCGCCGATGGCGACCGGGCGGCGGCTGAAACCCAGGAGGCGCGTCGATGAATATCCCTCGCTTCTTCGTCGATCGCCCGATCTTCGCGGTCGTTCTGTCTGTCTTGATGCTGATCGCCGGTGGCCTGACGCTCCTGAAGCTGCCATTGAGCGAGTACCCCCAGGTGACCCCGCCCACCGTGCAGGTCACCGCAAGCTATCCGGGCGCCAATCCCGAAGTGATCGCCGAAACGGTTGCCGCACCACTGGAACAGGTGATCAACGGCGTCGAGAACATGCTCTATATGAGCTCGCGGGCCGCGACCGACGGACGCATGACGCTGACGGTGACCTTTCAGCAGGGCACCGATCCCGACATGGCGCAGATCCAGGTGCAAAACCGCGTGTCGCGCGCGCTTCCGCGTCTGCCGCAGGAAGTGCAGCGGATCGGCGTCGTGACGCAGAAGACCTCGCCCGACATCCTGATGGTCGTGCATCTCGTCTCGCCCGACGAGCGCTATGATCCTCTCTACCTCTCGAACTTCGCCACTTTGCAGGTGCGCGACCAGCTTGCGCGCCTGTCAGGTGTGGGTGACGTTCTGGTCTGGGGTGCTGGCGAATATTCGATGCGGATCTGGCTCGATCCGGCCAAGGTGGCGGCGCGCGGCCTGACTGCCTCCGACGTGGTGGCGGCAATCCAGGAGCAGAACGTCCAGGTGGCAGCCGGCTCGGTCGGCCAGCAGCCGGACGCCTCGGCGGCGCTCCAGGTCACGGTCAATACCCTTGGCAGGCTTTCGAACGAGGAGCAGTTCGGCGACATCGTCGTCAAGACGGGTGTCGACGGCCAGATCACCCGTCTGCGGGATGTTGCCCGTATTGAACTTGGTGCGGACTCCTACGCGCTGCGCAGTCTTCTTGACGGCAAGCCGGCGCTGGCGCTGCAGATCATCCAGAGCCCCGGCGCCAACGCGCTCGACGTGTCGAGCGCCATTCGCGGCACCATGGAAGAACTACAGAAAGGTTTTCCTGAGGGTATAGAGTATCGCATCGCTTACGACCCTACCGTCTTCGTCAAGTCTTCTCTGGAAGCCGTGGTGATGACACTGCTCGAAGCCACCGCGCTGGTCGTGATCGTGGTCGTGCTCTTCCTTCAGACTTGGCGCGCCTCGATCATCCCGCTGGTTGCCGTGCCGGTATCGTTGGTCGGCACATTCGCCTTTATGTACATGTTCGGCTTCTCGCTGAACACGCTGTCGCTGTTCGGGCTCGTCCTGTCGATCGGGATCGTGGTCGACGACGCCATCGTCGTCGTCGAGAACGTCGAGCGTCACATCGCGCTGGGCGAAACGCCGAAGGAGGCAGCGCGCAAGGCCATGGACGAAGTGACCGGACCGATTATTGCCATTACTTCGGTGCTGTCGGCCGTGTTCATTCCGTCAGCATTCCTGTCCGGCCTGCAAGGGGAGTTCTATCGGCAGTTCGCTCTCACGATCGCAATCTCGACGATCTTGTCGGCGGTCAACTCTCTCACGCTTTCTCCTGCGCTCGCAGGCGTGCTCCTGAGGCCGCACCACGGCGACGTGAAGCGCGACCGGCTGACGATCATAATCGACACCCTGTTCGGGCGGTTCTTCCGGTCGTTCAACCGCTTCTTCGACAGCGCCTCGAATGCCTATGTCTGGTCGGTGCGCCGCGCCGTGAGGCTCAGCGCGCTCGTCTTGCTTGTCTACGCCGGCCTGGTCGGAATGACATGGATGGGGTTCCAGACTGTGCCCAACGGGTTCGTGCCGGCGCAGGACAAGTATTACCTTGTCGGCATCGCCCAGCTTCCGACCGGAGCCTCGCTCGATCGGACCGAGGCGGTCGTCAAGAAAATGTCGGAGATCGCGCTTGCCGAACCGGGCGTTGAAAGCGTCGTCGCGTTTCCGGGTCTTTCGGTCAATGGCATGGTCAATATTCCGAACGCCGCGGTGATATTCACGATGCTCAAGCCCTTTGACCAGCGCAAGGATCCATCCCTGTCGGCGTTTGCCATAGCTGGTCGCCTGATGGGCAAGTTCAGTCAGATACCCGATGGTTTTGCCGGCATCTTCCCGCCACCACCTGTTCCGGGCCTTGGCTCGACCGGCGGTTTCAAGATCCAGATCGAGGATCGGGCGGGACTTGGCTTCGAGGCGCTGGCGCAAGCGCAGGGCGCGATCATGGGCAAGGCGATGCAAACACCTGAGCTGGCTGGCATGCTCGCGAGCTTCCAGGTGAATGCGCCGCAGGTGCAGGTGGACATCGACCGGGTGAAGGCGAAGTCGCAGGGGGTGCCGCTCAACACGATCTTCGAGACGTTGCAGGTCAACCTTGGCTCGCTCTACGCGAACGACTTCAATCGTTTTGGCCGCACCTACCGCGTAATGGTCCAGGCGGACGCGCCATTCCGTATGCAGCCGGAGGACATCGGCCGACTGAAGGTGCGGAACGCGGCGGGGGAAATGATCCCGTTGTCGGCCCTGCTGACCATCAAGCACAGCTCCGGGCCGGATCGCGTCATGCATTACAATGGGTTCCCGTCGGCCGATATCAGCGGTAGCCCGGCGCCCGGATACTCGTTCGGGCAAGCGACCGCAGCCATAGAATGGGTCGCATCGGAAACGTTGCCACCCGGCATGGCCTTTGAGTGGACCGAGCTCGCCTATCAGGAGAAACAAGCCGGCAACACGGCTCTGTACGTCTTCCCACTGTCTGTTCTGCTCGCGTTTCTGATTCTCGCGGCGCAGTATAACAGTTGGTCATTGCCGTTCGCCGTGTTGCTGATCGCCCCGATGGCGTTGCTTTCCGCGATCGCAGGCGTCTGGTTCACGGGAGGCGACAACAACATCTTCACGCAGATCGGCTTCGTCGTTCTCGTGGGTCTCGCAGCCAAGAATGCCATCCTGATCGTCGAGTTCGCCAGAGCGAAGGAAGACGAAGGCGTCGATCCCCTGAACGCCGTGCTGGAAGCAGCCCGGCTTCGCTTGCGGCCGATCCTGATGACCTCACTCGCCTTCATCGCCGGTGTCGTGCCGCTTGTTGTTGCCACGGGGGCTGGTGCCGAGATGCGGCATGTCATGGGCATCGCAGTCTTCGCCGGCATGCTCGGCGTCACCCTGTTCGGCCTCGTCCTGACACCGGTGTTCTACGTCGTCGTGCGCCGCCTGGCGATCAGCCGCGAGGCGCCAACGAGCTCCGGTCCGGCCCTGGAAACGCACGTCTAGGCGATTCGGTGTCTGAAGCTGCACAGAGGGCCTGTCGCTGCCCCTGTGCAGCTTGACGTGCCCAAGGCGCCGCCAGTTCCTAGGGTTGCGCATGATGAAACGAAGCCCCATGACGTTGAGCATTGGTGAATTGTCTGCCGCGACTGGCGTCACTTCCTATTCGCTGCTCGGAATGTCAGCGTGCAAATTCCAACCGTGGCACCGTCAAGCCTCAATTTCTTCATCTCAAGGACTTGACCTTGCAACGGTAGGAAGCCCCATTTGTCGTGGAGGCAAAAACAAGGAGCCTCCATGTATCTCTTTACTGTTCCCAACATGACGTGTGGCGGTTGCGCCAAATCGGTCGCCAGAGCGCTGCAGAGCGTCGATGCTGGCGCGAAAATCGAGACCGATCCGCCGAAGCGGGAAGTCCGAGTCCAGACCTCTGTGAGTGAGGCGGATCTGCGCGCGATTCTGTTTGAAGCCGGCTATCCGGTCGAGGATGAGACGGATGCCGCCTGACGCATTTCGCTTGTGTCAGCGCAAGCTTGCGCTGGTGATGCAGGCGGCGGCGGTGCCTTTGGCAATCTAAGCAAGAGGGCAGCTTTCCGGCTGCCCTCTGTGTTTGTGTCTGGGTTCTGGCTGCCGTCGCAAGCCAGCCAGAAGCGGTACAGGAGAGCGGCTTTCCAAGAACACCTCAATACCGAGGTTGCCGCCGCTGAAGGTCAAGGGTTGCGCAGCAGGCTGAGGATTCTCATTCACTGTGAAGACGGACCGATCTTTCCAAGACGCTTGAACTGTCACAATCACTTGTAGCCACCAATTGCGGCTCCTTCGCGCTGTGCGCCTGGTGACACGCGTCCGACTTTCAAGCAAATGTTCTATGAAATACCCGACAGGCGAGGGCGGCGTCTCAGCGCCTGCCCGATCGGCGTAAAAATCCCCACCGCAACCAGGGCGATTTAAAGGGATCGGGGAAAACATAAGGCGCTCGTAACATGCGGCGATCCCGCCGAGGTCTATGGGAGAGGGGGTTGGTTATCCAATCCCGACGCTCGGAGCTGTAAATGGCGAGGATGGGAAGGACGACCTCTGGAGGGTTGTCGTTGCACCGCCTGCCTCGTAGGCTTCTTCCGAAGGGACAGTGCCATCCGCTTCGTGCTGTAAATACCAGATATCAATCGGCAAGCGCCGTCCAGCGAGCGCTACTTCATTCTGTACCGTCCACAGCGCCCGTGGTGCAGGTTTGCGCAACTGGTTGATCAGCGCCGATGAGACAACAAGCGGCGAACTCAGAGCCTTCGTAAGTGCCTCAAGTCGCTGGGCGACATTGACCGCATCTCCAATGACTGTGAATTCGCTATGGCATCCGCTGTCCAGGATGCCGCCGACAACTGACCCATAGTGCAACCCTATGCCAGCGTTTAGGGCGGGAAACCCGCTTAGTAAACTCTGGTGCTTCCAGTCGCGCAATGCATGGACGAGGTCCAGAGCACAAGCCAGCGCACGGTCCGCATCATCCTTCATTGCTGTCGGTTGCCCGAACACCGCCATGACGCCATCACCGATGAACTTGTCGACGGTTCCGCCGTGCTCGAAAATAACTCCGGATACGAGATGACGGTATTGTGCCAGGACTGTTGCGAGTTCTCGAGCCGGTGCTGTCTCAGCAAAACTGGTGAAGTCGCGCAGGTCGACGAACATGATCACGGCATTGCGACGTTCGAGTTCGAGGGCCGAACTTCCCTCCTGAAGATCGGCGACGACGAGTGGCGAGAAGAACCGGGAAAGATTCAGGCGTCGCCTGTCTGCCAACAGCGCCTCCTTTCGCGTTCTGTCGTGATCCCTAGCCAAGAGGTAGATGGCAAAGGCGGTGAAGCCATAGCTCACCGTGAGGCCAAGGTCTTGATTGAAAAAGGAAGCAATGAACGAAACTGCGTTAGCCGTTTGATGCCTGGCCGCGGTAACCGCAAGCATCACGACCCAGGCAACAAGGACGATGCCTGAAAAGACAAGGACCAGCCGACGGTCGAGCTTCAGACCAACATGATTGAGGAGAATGAACGCGACAACGAGACCGGTGGTTGTAACATTGTGGTTCTCGGTGGTTGGACCGCCAAGAATGTGGGCGTAGAGGATCAGCGCGACCAGCAGCGCATCAAGAACGACAAAAACCGTTATTAGCCAGGATCGGCCGGGCAGGAAGCGGGCACGCGTCACAGATGCGATGCTGATGATCAGGTAGCAGAGGACGACGGCGAAATGTGTTCCTTCGGCCCCCGCATCCCCACCAAGCAGGAAATTGGCGAGAAGGATGATGAAGGCGACGAACCGCAGAAGTATTGAGCGGATTTCCCGCTCGAAATCCCAGTCGGCGCTGAGTGAGGACGTCATGTTCTTCTCTGAACGGGCGGGTCGGTTTTGGAGCCTCTCACGGTCAGCCAAGCCCGCTTGCTCTAGGCATCATGAGGGACAAGCCGCGGCCATATTTGAGGCCGCGCTCTCGTTTGTTTCCTATTTGGCCTGCGTGACCGTCAACGTGCCATCGACGCGCTCGGCGATGAACTCGACGCTCGCGCCTTCCCAAAGCTTGTCCATAAGTGTGCCATCCTGAACGCGGAAGACCATTGTCATCGCTGGCATCTCAAGGTCTTTCAGTTCCTCATGAATGAGTGTGACTTTCTTCGCGTTCACGTCCACATTCTTGACGGTTCCCTCGCTGAACTCCGCTGCGAGTGCTCCGTCGACCAAGCCGAGCGCGACGGCGGAGGCAAGCGCAAGTTTGATGAGTGCTCTCATTGTTCCGTTCCTTTCAACGTGAATACTTGGCAGCGACGCGGACGTCGCCGTGCATTCCGGCGTCCAATGGTCGAGCGCGACGCGCGTCGATTCTGCGGCGCAGCTCGACCTGCCCGCTTGTCGAAACAGCGCTTGGGACCCTTGTAGGGCTTCCAACGATAGTAAGGTCAAGAGGTTGCACCGCGAACGCCCAGAGGCCCGCGAAAGGAACAGACTTGGATGAATTTACGCCATTTGCCGTGCTTCTTGGATGGTAGCGTCGCCTTAGATTATTGAATGACGCAAGACGCGATATCAAGCCCGCGTCAGGCGGCCATCGACAAAGCGATTTCGTTCCACACCGACCTGGCTGAAGCACGCAGTTCGCGGTGATCTTCGGCCGTGAGGTGTTCGCGCTGGAGATGGAAGAGATTGGAAATCGGACCGTGGATGGAGACGAAACGCCAGCATTGCGCCGGTGACTTGAACCGGATCATACCCCGCTCCCGTCGTCGTACGGCCAGATGCGAATTCTCTGCCCGATTGTTGAGGTCCTTGTGCGAACGATGCTCGATACCGGGCATCAACTGGGTTTGCCCTTTGACCACCGCCACAGTGAACGCGCAAATTCCGGGCCGAATTTCAAAGTCCATTCCGAGACGGTCTGGAACGAGACCTCGATACCGCGCTCGGCCAGCAGATTCTCGACATGGCGCAGTGATTGCCAGGCTTCGGCATCTGCCCCGAAACGTACCGATGCCCGCCGCCGCCAATGCGGCGGCGGGCGGATGTTGCCGGCTTCAGGATTGTGCTGCCTTAGCTCGTTGCTGGCGATACTGTACGGTCGGGAGGCCGCCCCAGCCCCAGTTGTCGAGATCAACCTCTTCGATCACCACGTAGGTCGATTCAAGTGGCTTGTTCAGGACGTTGAGGAGCACCTCGCTGACACCCTTGATGATCGCGGCCTTCTCTTCTGCGGTGACCGAATTGCGGCTAGGTGCGCTTCCCTCGCGGGTAACCTGTACGGTGACGATAGGCATTGCAGTCTCCTTTTCGAGAGTGATTTGGCATTGTTTCACGGCGACCGCGCGCATAACTGCGGCGCGGTGCCTTTGACGTACTGATTACCAGCGCCCGGCGTTCTGGCCGCCGTCGACGTGGAGGATCTCGCCGGTCACGAAGCCCGCGTTCTCCAGGTAGAGGACGGCGTCGACGATATCGCGCGTTTCGCCCATCCGACCGACGGGATGCGGGGTCGAGAGCGCCGCGTGCGTTTCAGGCGGATGCATCGGGGTCTTGATGATGCCCGGGGAGACCGCGTTGACGCGCACGCCGCTCTTGGCGAATTCGATGGCCAGTGCCTGGGTGACAGAGTTCAGGCCACCCTTGGTCAGCGAAGCGAGCGCGGCCGGCACGCCGGCGATGGGCTGATTGACGAGGCTCGTGGTGATGCTGACGATGTGGCCCGAGCCCTGCTTCAGCATCTCGGCGGCAGCGCGCTGAGTGATGTGAAAGAAGCCGGCGACGTTCACGCCGAGGTTCTGATCATAGTCTTCCTGGGTGAAGTCAATGAACGGCTTGGCGGTGAAGACGCCGGCATTGTTGACGAGCGAGTCGATGCGGCCGAATCGCTCCAACCCCTCGCGGACGACCCGCTCGGCGGTTTCCGGCTTGCCGATGTCGCCTGCGACGGTGTGGATGCCGGCGTCGGCACTTTCCTTGATCGACCGGGATGTGGCGATGACGCGGTAGTTGCGGTCGCGATAGGCGCGAACCAGAGCGGCGCCGATGCCTTGCGACGCGCCGGTGATAATGACGACCTTCTGTTCGGTGCTCATGTCGTGATCCTCTTTCGATTGCAGCGGCGCCTCATTTGCGTCCGCCCGACGCCCTCGGCGTTGGTGCAATAGATTTAGATCCATCCGTTATTTGGGAGAATTGCCGATGATTGACGGACACTCGACCGTATATCGGCATAATTATCTGAGCGGGCCGGCTTCGGCTGCCAAGCGTGCGAACTCTGAGCGCAGGCGCGGCGTGGCGAAGTCGACGAAGGCGCGAACCTTCGGCACAGACATGCGGCCCTGTGGCGCGATCAGATGAACCGGTAGCGGTGGGTGCTCGGCATCGGCGAGCACGATCTTCAGCCGCCCGTCTCTCACATATTCCGCCACGTGATAGGAATAGAGCCTCGTGAGACCGCGGCCGGCGGCCGCCGAAGCGGCCGCGGCGCGCACGCTGTTGACGATGCATCTCGGGGTGAATTGGACCGTCCGCGGAATGGACGAGCCCTCAGCCGGCGTGAAGTTCCAGGAGTCGAAGCCGAAATTGGTGAAGGCGACGATCTGGTGTTTTGCGAGGTCCGCTGGCGTTTCGATGCGGGGATGCGTGGCGAGATAACGTGGCGAAGCGACCACGACACGCCGGACATCGCCACCGAGCCGGGTGGAGATATGGGATGAATCGGCGAGATGGCCGATGCGCAGGGCGATATCGACGCCTTCGTCCACCAGGTTGACGAAGCGATCGAAGAGCAGGAGCTGGGCGGAAACCGCCGGGTGCAGATCAAGAAAGTCGTCGAGGATGGGCCGCAGCACCTCTTCGCCCACGATTGGCGGTGCCGAGACCGTTAACATTCCGCGCGGAGCCGAGCGCTCGCCGCCGGCAAGCATGTCTGCTTCCTCGATATCGACGAGCACCCGCCGGCAGGCGGCGGCATAGCGCTGGCCGGCCTCGCTCAGTTTGAGTGTGCGGGTCGTGCGATGCAGCAGTTCGACGCCCACATGCGCCTCCAGGAAGCTCAGCGCCCGGCTGACCGCCGTCGGCGAGCGCCTCAACCGGCGGGCGGCGCCAGCCAGGCTGCCTTCGTCGATTGCCGTGATGAACACTTTCATTGCATCGATGCGATCCATTGTTCTGCCGATCTTCGGGATAGTGACTGCCGATTGACGAGTATTCACCCGAAATTGGCCATAAGTAAATATGGCTGCAGACCCAACCGCGTGTACGCCAACAGATCCAGACCCGCACGCTCAACGAAGGAGACGCGACGATGAAAACCTTCAGCTTCCGGAAACGAGCCGTTCTGCTCGCCACCTCGGTGATGCTCTACTCGTCCACGCCAGTTTTCGTGCCACCCGCGACGGCAACGGACCGCGTCAAAGCACAAGTGGTGGCGGTCGAGGAAACGGCGAAGATCCAGCTAACCCGTAAGAGCGCCGCCTACTGGCAAGTCACCTTTAACAACCCGCCGCTCAACATCATCGGGCCTACCGAAGTGCGCGAGTTGGTGAAAATTCTCGAGCAGGCCGAAGCGGACCCGAACGTCAAGGTCATCGTCTTCGACAGTGCGGTACCGGGCTATTTCATCGCGCATTACGACCTGCTGAAACCGCTCGAAGCGTCCACCGGGATGGAGCCGGGGCCGACGGGCATGCATCCGGTGCCCGACCTGATGGTCCGCCTCAGCCGTCTCAAGGCGGTGACGATCATATCCATTCGTGGTCGAGCCAGTGGCATCGGCAGCGAACTCGCTCTCGCGGCAGACATGCGTTTCGCCAGCCGTGAGAATGCCGTGCTGTCGCAATTCGAAGTCGGCGCGGGGTTCGTCCCGGGTGGCGGCCCGATGGCCTACCTGCCTCGCCTGGTCGGTCGGGGTCGCGCACTCGAGATCCTGATTGGCGCCGATGACTTCAACGGCGAACTGGCCGAGCGTTACGGCTATGTCAACCGCGCCCTGCCAGACGTCGAACTCGATGGTTTCGTCGACGCCCTGGCAAGTCGCATTGCGTCGTTCGATCAGCACGCAATTGTCGAGACGAAGAAACTGGTCGATCTCGCCAGCATGCCTCCCGAAGATGAAATGCAGCCAGGATGGGATGCATTCATCACCTCTGTCCAGCGTCCTGCTGCACAAGTGCGGGTCAAGGCCCTTGTTGAACAGGGGCTTCAGCAGCCCGGCGACGTCGAGAAAAGTCTCGGCGCATACACGGCCAAGTACCGGGACTAGGCTGCAAACTCCGCGCCGTCGCCGATTTAAGGATAAAGCATGCAGCAAATTCAAAGTGCTACAGCGACCTTTGTGCGTCTGATAAGACGCGCGGCGCCGTAGTGCAGTTCGCTCAGCGCGACGCCCGGACCGTATGTATCGCGGTCCGGGCGTCGCCTTTGGTCTTTGTCAAGCGTCCGTGCGGACACCAGTCATTTCTTCGCTGACAGCCCAAAGGTAGTCGGCAGTCTGCCGGTCGATGGCATATGGCTCGACGCCGGCCACGCGGTTGAGCGTCGTGCTCCTGGCAATGGAGAAAGTGGTGCTCTCGGGAAGCACCGGCGCGACATCCGAATCCATACAGAAGACACCGCCCTTTCCATCGAGCTGCGGGCTGGTCGCACACCAGACCTGCGTCGCAGCGCCCTGTGGCACGGACTTCAAGTCGCGCAACGGATCGAGGATTGGTTCGCCGTTTTGATCCAGCACGCCGTGGGCTTGCAATGTCTCGACTGTGAGGTGGCGAGTGAGCCCGGTTCCGACGATGCCGCCCGGATGCAGCGAAAAAGCGCGGATACCGTGCTCCTTCCCACGTTGGTCCAGCGCCACGGCAAAGAGCACGTTCGCCGTCTTGGACTGGCCGTAGGCTTTCCAGGGATCATATGCGCGACGCTCGAAATTGATGTCATCGAACACCACCGGCGAAAAACGATGGCCGTGCGAGGAGACGGAAACGACGCGCGCCACTTGAGCACGCACCAGGGCTGGCCAGAGCCGCGCGGTCAGTTGAAAATGGCCGAGATGGTTGGTGGAGAACTGAATCTCGTTGCCGCGTGCGTCCCGCGTCAGATCGTCCAGGGCCATGATCCCGGCGCTGTTGACGAGGATGTGCAGCGGCAGACGCGAAGTATTGAAGTTGCGGGCGAATGCATCGATGGAGTCCGGATCGGCAAGGTCCATCGGCTGGACCTCGATGCCACCGCTGATTTCGGCGATGGTCGAGCGTGCACGGTCGACATCGCGAGCGGGTACGATCACCCGCGCGCCGGCCAAGGCGAGGGTGCGCGCTGTATCGAGGCCAAGGCCGGAATAACCGCCCGTGACGATGGCGACCTTGCCTGAGAGATCGATGCCGCGGATGACATCAGACGTGGTGGAGGCGGCGGTGAAGCCGGAGTTGATGGGCTGTTGCGCTGTGGACATGGTTGGGTCTCCAGTTGTGTACTCCAGAGATACCGGCGGCCATCCGAATTATGAATGCTTGATAATCCGTATTACTTTCGCCATAGTTCAAGAATGAGCCGTGATCCACTATCCGCAGTCCTGTCGCTGATCGAAGCGCGCGCCGTCTATGCTGGCGGCTTCACTGCCGGTGGCGATTGGGCCATCCGTTTTCCGCCTCCGGAGAAAATCAAGTTCTTCGTTATTGCGCGCGGTGCGTGTGTCATTGCCGTCGATGGGTTTTCCAGTGCCTTCCATCTGCGCTGTGGTGACGTCTTCCTTCTGTCGGCGCGCGCGTCCTTTATCGTTGCCAGCGATCTTGCCGTGCCGCATGTCGATGCGCGACAGGTGTTCGAGGGAGCCGACCCCCTGTTGGCGGCTATCGGGCAGGGCGACGACTTTCTGTTTCTGGGGGGTCATGTCGACCTCGGCTCCGCGGGTGGGCGCCTGTTCGTCGACAATCTGCCGCCGGCCATTCACTTGCACGCGGAGGACTCGGGCGTCGGCCAGTTGCAGTGGCTGATCAGGGAGCTCGTCCAGGAAACCATGGCCGCCACGCCGGGTGCGGATGCTGCCTGCTCTGGGCTCGCCCATCTGATGTTTCTGCAGATCCTGCGGAGTTATCTGTCCAGGGAGCGTGGCGTCGATGTCGGCTGGCTGCGCGCCGCCTGCGACGCGAGACTCGCGCCGGCGCTCGGCCTTATGCACAGCGACCCCGCGCGCAACTGGCATCTACCGGAACTGGCGAAGGAGGCGGCTATGTCACGGACGACCTTCGCGACTTATTTCAAGGCCGTCGCCGGGGTTAGTCCGCTCAATTATCTTGCCGAATGGCGAATGCGGCTTGCGGAAAGGCGGCTGCAGGAAGGAGGCCAATCGGTCGCGATGATTGCCCAGTCCGTCGGCTATGCATCCGAAGCGGCATTCAGCACGGCATTCAAGCGGGTTATGGGCCACTCACCGCGACGGCGGTCGCAGGCAAAACAGCGGCGTACGGGTCTGGCGGCGACGGCTTTTCCAGGAGAATGAACTGGCCCCTTCGATTGGAGCGCGACAGACCGATATATTCTGTCATGGCTGTTCTTCGTTAGATGCTGGGCCCGGCGTCCAGTCGTGGACCGCGCTGTCACAAAACCTTCATGCAATCTTCATCTTCGATTGGACTTTGATTAACCCAGGGTAGCTAAACGGCAAGGATCACGTGAAGCCGGAGTATGGCAGTGTCATTCGTATCCAAACCTAAGATCGCTCACCGTGTTTTTCTGCTCGCATGCGTGGCTCTCGCTGGGCTTCTGACGATTTCGGGCATACTCCTCGCCCAACGAACGATCGAGGCGGGCTACCGCGCCACGGCTGAGCGATTGTCGCAGCGCGAAACCGAGATCGCCCGAACGATGGGCCATTTCCGCGATACGCTTCTTTGGGAGCAGGACTTCCTGCTGCACCGGCAAGCCACCTCGGTGGAAAAATTCGACCGAGCGCTTTCCGACGCGACCACCATTGTCGAGGCGCTGAAGGCAACGGCGCCTTCGCAGGACGCCGTCGACCTGGACGCGCTGCAGTCCGGCCTGAGGAAGTACGCCACGGCATTCTCACACCTGGTCACCAAGGACAAGGACCTCGGATTGGACGCATCGAGTGGACTGGAGGGCGCCATGCGTGAGGCCGTCCATTCGATCGAGCAGCAGTTGGAGGCGACAGCCGACTTGGAACTGAGGGCCAGCATGCTGATGCTGCGCCGCCATGAGAAAGACTTTATCCTTCGCCGTCAGTCTCAATACATTGAAACGCACTCCGCCGAGATCGAGACTTTCTCAAAGCTGACCAAGAAGGCGTTTCGTCCGGGTGCGCAGCGCATGCGCATTTCGGAGGCGCTCAAGGTTTACGCCGATGCGTTCAGACTCTATGCCAGCGGCACGCTCGAGGAAGCGGCAGCGCGCGCGGTCGTGACGTCGGCCTATGGCGAAGTCGAGCCGATCGTCACGCGCATCCTGGATCGATACTCGGAGGAAAAGGCCGCCACTCTGTCGGAGAATGCCGCCGTCGCTGAGCGAAATATTACGCTCGCAATCGGCCTCATCGTCCTTGCACTCGTCATCATCCTGTCGAGCGTGTGGTTGATTGGCCGATCGATAAGCCGCCCCGTATTGGTCCTTGCCGCATCCATGCGCTATCTGGCCAAGGGCGATACGATGCGGACTGTTCCAGGTCTCGGGCGGCGAGACGAATTGGGCGAGATGGCAATGGCATTGGAAGTTTTCCGCCAGTCGGCCATTGAAAGAACCAAGCTCGAGCATGAGGCAGAGCGGCTGCGTGCCCAAGCCGAAACAGAACGGGTGCGGATGCAGGAAGAAGCGGATGCCCGCGCGCAGGAGCGGCTGGCACAGGCAACAGCCGACCTGGCCGACGCTCTCAGACGGCTGGCCGCCGGCGATCTTTCGTTCCAGCTCACAAATCCGTTCGCTCCCGATTTTGAGCCATTGCGCCACGATCTGAACGCGACGCTTGCACAACTGTGCGATGTCATGGCGCGGATTGCACACGCAAGCCGATCGATCGACAAGCGGAGTTCCGACATCAGCAGCAGCGCGAACGAGCTCGCGCTCCGCACCGAAGGCCAAGCCGCGTCGCTCGAGGAAACCGCAGCCGCGCTCGATCAGATCGCGGCCAATGCCGCCATCGCATCAACAAGGCTTCAAGAAGCCCATGCGGCTTCACAGCAAACAAACCAGCGCGCTTGCGAAAGCACGGACCTCGTCGACCAGGCCATCGACGCGATGCGGGGCATTGAAGAGTCCTCCGCTCGCATATCGAGCATCATCGGCGTCATCGACGAGATCGCATTCCAGACCAATCTGCTTGCCCTGAACGCGGGCGTTGAGGCCGCCCGCGCCGGCTCCGCGGGCAAAGGCTTTGCCGTTGTCGCCCACGAGGTACGGGAACTCGCGCAGCGATCGGCACGGGCCGCCAAAGAGATCAAGGAACTCATCCTGAGCTCCGCGTGCGAGATCGAGAAAGGCACGGCGACGGTGCGCAAAACCGGCGAAGCGCTCAACGATATCAGCAGGCAGGTCAACGCCGTCGGTCGGCATGTGGAGGCAGTGGCCCTTTCCTCCAGCGAGCAGTCAGCCGGCCTGTTCCAGATCAATTCCGCGGTCAATCAGATGGACCAGTCGACACAGCAGAACACGGCGATGGTGGAGCAAAGTACCGTCGCAAGCACCGCTCTCGCAACTGAAGCCGCACGGCTTCGCCAACTATTGTCGGTTTTCCAGCTTGGGCAGGCGACGACCGACGAGAGGAGCGATATCAACATACGCACTGCCGCCTGATAACAGCAACCCGGACGTAGCGACTTGCTTCCCGACTAAAGGTGGCCGAGTGCTCGTCGAGCTCGCTCCCCATCAGAAACGCCACAGATCCTGTAGGTCTTGCGAAGAACCTGTCGGCGTTAATTGGCCCGCCGCTCCCGGAACAGCGTCTCGATCAGCGGACATTCCGGGAGTGTGCCGTCGCCGCACTGGGCAACGACGTCTTTGAGCACCCGCTCCATGCGCCTCAGGTCGGCGATCTTCGCCTGCACGTCGGCAAGGTGGACGGCGGCGACGTCTCGTGCCTCGACACACGGCCGGTCACGCTCGTCAACGAGACGGAGGAGCTCGCGGATTTCATCAAGGGAGAAGCCAAGCTCGCGCGCCCGCAAGACGAAGCGGAGTCGCCGCTCATGCGTCGTGTCGTAGCTGCGATAGCCCGCCATTGTGCGCGGTGGTTCGGGCAGAAGACCAACCTTCTCATAATAACGCACTGTCTCCAGATTGCAGCCCGTCCGCTGAGCGAGCTCGGCCCGCTGCAGACCCTTCACCATGGTGCGATCGCGCATCGCAAAAAAACCTCTTGACCCTGTAGTCACTACAGACTGCATGCTACGATGCAATGAGGATTTCGGCAAGGAAAGAGAGCGCGGATATGGTTGCATGGCGATCAGCAACGGCAGAGACGGTTCCCGTCGCGGTAGCCGCGCGGAGCGAGATCCGCCGGCAGCGACTGGTCGCTGTCGGCGGCGTTCTCGGCGCGCTCGCGGCTTCCTCCTGCTGCATCATTCCCCTCATCCTGTTCAGCCTTGGCATCGGCGGCGCCTGGATCGGCAACCTGACGGCTCTGGCGCCTTACAAGCCGCTCTTTGTCACCGGAACGGCGGCCGTCCTCGGGTATGGCTTCTACCTCGTCTACCGGAAGCCACGGCGAGCCTGCGTCGACGGCGCTGTCTGCGCCCGCCCAATCCCCAACCGCGTCGTTCAGATCGGGCTCTGGCTCGCGACGGTGCTTGTCGCGGCCGCCTTTGCCTTCGATTACGTCGCGCCGCTGTTGCTCGCGGCCTGAGACCAGGAGGAGATCCAACCCATGAAGAAGAGCTTAAGCGTCATCGCCCTGATCGTCCCGATGCTGACGGCATCCGCCGCGTTCGCCGCCGAGCGGACCGTCACCTTTGCTGTCGACAACATGACCTGCGCCGCGTGCCCCTACATCGTGAAGACCTCGATGGCGGCAGTCCAGGGCGTTTCGAAGGTGGCCGTCTCGTTCGAAGCCAAGACAGCGACCGTGACCTTTGACGATGCGAAGACCAACGCTGATGCTGTCGCTGCCGCCAGCATGAATGCGGGCTATCCCGCGCATCCGACACAGCAAGGCAGTTGAGATGGGCCTGATCCGCGCGGGAGCGGCCGGCGCCATCCTCGCGATCTGCTGCGCAACGCCGCTGCTTGTGGTGTTCCTGCCGCTGGCGAGCCTTGGCGTTTGGTTCGCCCGTCCGGACCTGATGGCGGCTTCACTGCTGGCGGCCAGTATCGGCCTCGTAATGTGAGGTCTCTCTCGCCGCCGCGCCAAAGCCACCTGCTGCGAGACCGATATTCATAAGAAAGGCGAGAAGCCATGAACGATTGCTGTGCATCCTCCACATCCCCGACGCCACCGAGTTTTTCCGTGCGCCCGGGCGTGACGTTTCCGGACTGGTCGGTGGTCACATCGCCTGTGGTCAAGGACGCGCTTCTTGCAATGGTCGGGTCCGGTCATGTGCTCAATCGCTGGAGCGGCTATTCGCCGTCTGCCGATCGTGTCCGCACCGCACTGCTGCGGCTCTATAGCGAACACGGCCGAGCCCCGACGCTCGCCGTCCTAGCAGGACAAGCAGGGCTGTCCGAAGCCGATGTTCGGTCGCTCCTGAACGATCTGCGGCGGCGTGACCTCGCGGTCCTCGACGGCGAGCGGATCATCGGCGCCTATCCGTTCACTGACGGGGACACCGGCCATCAGGTTAGACTGGATGCTCGCACCGTCAACGCCATGTGTGCCGTCGATGCGCTCGGCATCGGCGCCATGCTGAATCGCGACGCCGCGATAACCTCCCGCTGCCGCCGCTGCGCTGCGCCCATCCGGATCATGACACGAGAGCAAGGCCGAGCCCTTGCAGACATAGCGCCACGCACGGCTGTTGTCTGGCTCAGCGTGTGCTACGAAGACGGGTGCGCCGCGAACTCGCTCTGCGCGACGACGGCCTTCTTCTGTTCGGATGAGCATCTCTCGGCTTGGCGCCGCGAGCGTCGCGCCGACGAGCCGGGGTTTCGGCTGTCGATCGAGGAAGCCCTCGAAGCCGGCCGGGCGATCTTCGGATCGAGCCTAGCCGGTCTGGATGCCGCTTCCGGCGAGGGGGACGGAATGAAGGAGGCGCGCAGCGCGGCGCCGCTGTCGATCCAGACCGTATCGAAGGACACGCCGGTCGTAGCTCGGCGCTCGGCCATCAATGGCCGGAACGGTGTTTCCTATGATCTCGCGGTGATCGGCGCCGGGTCGGCTGGCTTTTCGGCCGCCATCACGGCCGCCGAACAGGGTGCGCAAGTGGCCCTCATTGGCAGCGGCACCATCGGCGGCACCTGCGTCAACATCGGCTGCGTGCCGTCGAAGACGCTTATCCGCGCCGCCGAGACGCTTCACAATGCCCGGGTCGCGGCGCGTTTTGCCGGTATCGCGGCGGACGCCGAAGTGAGAGATTGGCGAGCGACGGTTGGCCAGAAGGACACACTCGTTTCCGAACTGCGCCAGGCCAAGTACATCGACCTGTTGCCGGCCTATAACGGCGTCGCTTACCACGACGGGCCGGCGCGGCTCATCGAAGGCGGGGTCGAGGTCAACGGCACGCAGCTTCCCGCCGGCAAGATCATCATCGCGACCGGCGCGCGGCCGGCGGTGCCCGCAATTCCCGGCATCGAGACCGTCCCTTACCTGACCAGCACGACGGCACTCGACCTCCAGGAACTTCCGACATCGCTGCTTGTCATCGGCGGCGGCTATATCGGGGCGGAACTTGCGCAGATGTTCGCCCGCGCCGGCGTCAAGGTGACGCTCGTCTGCCGCTCGCGTCTCCTGCCCGAAGCCGAGCCCGAGATCGGCGCGGCGCTGACGGGGTATTTTAAGGACGAGGGCACTACCGTGGTGTCCGGTATCGCCTATCGTTCGATCCGAAGGACCGAAGGCGGTGTTTCGCTCACCGTTGAGCGCGACGGCGAGGAGATGGCGATCGATGCGGGCGAGGTGCTGCTGACCACTGGGCGTACCCCCAACATCGACGGTCTCGGTCTCTCCGAACACGGGGTCGCTATCTCGCCGTCGGGTGCCGTTGTCGTCGATGACCGCATGCGCACGACAAGATCCGGCGTCTATGCCGCCGGCGACGTCACCGGCCGCGACCAATTCGTCTACATGGCCGCCTACGGCGCCAGGCTTGCGGCAAAGAACGCCCTCAACGGCGACAGCCTGCGCTACGACAACGGCGCCATGCCGGCCATCGTGTTCACCGACCCGCAGGTGGCGAGCGTCGGCCTGACCGAGGCCGCCGCACGTGCGGCCGGGCACGCCGTCCGCGTTTCGACGATCGGCCTCGACCAGGTGCCGCGCGCGCTCGCCGCCCGCGACACGCGTGGGCTCATCAAGCTTGTCGCCGATGCTGGCACTGGCCGGTTGCTCGGGGCGCACATCCTGGCGCCGGAAGGTGCCGACAGCATCCAGACGGCGGCGCTTGCCATCCGCCAAGGCCTCAGTGTCGACGACCTCGCCAATACGATCTTTCCGTATCTCACCACCGTGGAAGGCCTCAAGCTTGCCGCGCTCGCTTTCGACAAGGATGTGGCGAAGCTTTCTTGCTGCGCCGGATGAGCACAGACCGGTGTCAGCGGCGTTTTCCGCCCGTGATCGCTATGATGACGGCGGCGCGGCTCTGGCGCCGCCGTTCCTGAAGCTGATCCAGCGCGCGAACTTGATGATGCTGGGCGAGCAGGTTTTCGACGATACGTTTGTGGCTTTTACTTCCCGATTTCGATTGATGCCGTAAGCTGAAGACTGACAGCGTGATTTTGACGTTACCGTTTCACCCCGGGCAGGGCAGGGGCATTCTCAAAGCCCTGATGCCCTGGTGAGATTGACGCGGAACCGATCGCGCTCAATTCATGCCCGCAAGGCGGGCTCTTGCGCACAGCCAGTGGTCGAGCGAAAGCGCGCCTGGCCCCGAGGCCATGATCGCGAGCGCCATCGCCGCCCAGGTGATGTGAATGGGCCAGCCGTCGGGGACCGTTAGCTGGATGACCAGCGTCATGGCGAGGAGGCCGAGCGCGGCAAAGCGCGTGGTGAGCCCAAGGACGAGCAGAACGGGAAACATCGTCTCTGCCGACGCGGCAGCAAACGCCACCAGGGCCGGCGCGGGGTAGGCGTAGGGACCGCCCGGCAGGTGTAGCTGAAACTCGGAGCTGAAGAGCAGGACGGCGACGTCGTTCAACTGCAGGAAGCCGTCCCACTTGCTCATGCCGGAGCGATAGAACGGTGTGGCAAGCCCGAAGCGCAGGACGAGTTGCGCGAGCCAGAGGGGCGCGACCGTCTTGATTGCGCGGCTGGCGCGGCCGGTCCAGAGGAAGAGGCCGGACTGCCAGTGTTCGATGAGAAATTTTCGTGCCGAAGCCAAAATCCTATCCTCCTTGATGAATGGCCGTAAACGCCCCGGCCTCGAGCATGACGGCGATGCCAGCCGCTAGGTCGAATGTCGGGCACTGCGTGGCCGCGATCTCCGCTGCTTCCGCGAGTGGTCTGCCGCGGAGAAGTGCATCGAGCAGGATGTCCGTACCGGTCGACAGCCTGCGGACGATGACGTCCAGGTCCGGGCGGGTGACAAGTGCGCTTTCCGGCGCCGCGTTATCGACGCGGCTGACCGGCCCCTCGGCCCGGTTCGCGGCAAAGATCGTCACTGCGGGGTATACGGAGCGGACGAGGCGGGTCGCCGGATGCGGCTCGAAGACGATCCCTCCCAGCCGCTCCGCGGGAATGGCGGCGATCGCGTCGGCGGCGAGCACCTTCGCGTCGGCGGCGTGGTAAGCATCGAGCCACGCCCGCTCGATCCGGGCGACATCTGCCAACCAGGGCATCGACTGGGCATATTCGTAGCGCGCGATGAAATCGGGGAAGTCGCGGCCATATTCGAAGAGAAGCGGCGAGGTCGGCGGGCTCTCGCGCACATGGAAGCGGGCCATGGCGCGGAAGAACACCTCTCCGGTGACCCGTTGAACCGCCGGAAACGTCGCCGCCAGCGCCTCGATCAGGCTGACCGTCACGTTGTTGCGGTAGACGTTGAAGCGTTTATCCGCCCGCTTGCTGTTCGGTCCAGCGACAAGCGCGGGCGTCGTGCACGCGGGATCGAGGAGCGGCGCCGCGAAGCGGGCTGCATAGTCGCACGCTTCCAGGGGAACACGGGAAGGAACGTCAGCCATGAGTCAACACTCTTTCGTCGAGGATTGCGGCCGCCTCGCGGTCGAGAATGGCCTGGGCGGCTTCAGCCTCGGCCTTCAGGATCGGCCAGTCGGGTATCGCGCTGTCCCATTCGATCAGGGTCGGGATCGGTCCGGCTCGGCGAATGACGCGCTGATAGAGCGTCCAGACCGCATCGGCCACCGGGCCGTCATGGCTGTCGATCAGCAGCCGCTCGCCCTCGTCGTCCTCCTGTTCCTTGTGCCCGGCGAGATGGATCTCGCCAACATGCTCGAGCGGAAAGTCGGCCAGATACTCAAGGGCGGAATAGCCGTGGTTGATCGCCGAGACGAAGACGTTGTTGACGTCGAGCAGCAGCCCGCAACCGGTGCGCTTCGCCAGCTCGCGGATGAAGCTCGTCTCGCTCATAACCGATTCCTTGAGGACGACGTAGGTCGACGGATTCTCAAGAAGCAATGGCCGGCCGATCGTTTCCTGCACCTCGTCGATGTGGTCGCTGACGCGCGCCAGGGTCGCCGCGGTATAGGGGAGCGGCAGGAGGTCGTTGTAGTAGGTGGTCCGATGCGTGGACCAGGCGAGATGCTCTGAAACGAGCGCCGGCTCGTAGCGTTCCACGAGACCGCGAAACCGCTCAAGGTGGGCCTTGTCCAAGCGCTCAGGCCCGCCGATCGACATGCACACGCCGTGGAGCGAGACCGGGTAGTCCTGACGTAGGCGGGCAAGCGCTGCATGCGGAGGGCCGCCGGCGCCCATGTAGTTTTCCGCGTGAACCTCGAAAAAGCCGCGCGGCTCCCCGTCCTCGAGGATCGCGAGCAGGTGCTGGGGCTTGAAGCTGGTGCCCGCCAAACCGCCGATATCATAGCCGGGAAAATGCGCGGTCGCGGGAGCAAGCTCAGGCGCCGCCCTTGTCGAGATGGTCATCATTGTCTCTCCTTCATGCGGATGTCGTCCGATCATAGCAGCCGACGAAGGTGCGCCTGAAGGTGTGGCGCTGCCGGCCGTCGAGCCTTCAGGCGGGACGAGAGTGACGAGGCCGTCGCTCCCGCCCCCGCTCAAGATGCTTAGACCGGCAGGTCGCGCGTCAACTCTTCCGGCGAACCCTTGCGGTCGCCCGGCAGCTCCATTGTTGCGCAGGTGCCGCCGTCGACGAATTTCCAGGCATTGCCCTGATAGTCGACCGTGGAGGTTGCCTGGCAGGTCGTGCCCGGGCCCGCCTTGCAATCGTTCTGGCCCTTGAGTGCCACGCCGAAGCACTTCTCCTTGCCGGCATCCATGGCCGCCTTGACTTGCGCTTCGGTCAGGGGTGCGGCGAGCGCCAGCGACGACAAGGCGGTCGCTACTGCACCGGCAAGCATGGCCGCGCTGATCTTGGATTTCGTAGACATGATGTTTCTCCGTTCTGGATTGTCCCGTGCGTTTTTCTCAAGCGCACGAAGGGTTATTCGCAACGGAGGATGGGTGCGTTACATGACGCGGCCTACACGCTTTCGTGATCGCGTCGGCGGAGACGATCCGCTTCCCCGTTCAAGTTCGTGGTGACGGTCGCGTTGGCCGTGGTTGCATTTACTGCCCTGCGGGTGGCGGCCCGTCCCGAGGCCGAACTTTTCGCGCTGCCACCGGAAGCCTGGAGGGCGAGCCTTGTCGGGACGAACAGCATGGTCTCACACCCTCAGGGGCCGCTTTTAAATTTTGTACACGCGTACATTTTGTCATCTGCCTGTTATCGGGCGCCTCTACACCGACCCACGTTGAGCACCTGCTCAACGCTTCCGCGGTCGCGCACGGCGGATCGCAGGATGCGGGAAGCCAGTTCCAATCTCCGGGGTTAGCCATGACCATTGTTTCGATATTGAGATCCGCGACGCTCGCAGCCGCCCTGCTTGCCTCGACGGCAGTTATCGCATCCGCAAAGGACGTCACCATTTCGGTCTGGTCGGGCGGTTCCGGCCCGAATGATAACTACCGCGTCGATGCAATCGAGATCGCCGCCGAACTGCTTGAGCGCGAAGCGGCTATCCGAGGCGAGGAGCTCAACATCACCGTCCAGAAGACGCCCTATTCGGGATGGGAAGAGTTCAAGCAGGCATTGACGCTTGCCGCCGAAGCGAAGAAGGCGCCGAACATCGTTGCCACCGGTCATGAGGACATTGGCCCCTGGGCCCAGGCTGGCCTCATCGTGCCGGTCGAAAACTATATCGACCTCGACGGCTGGCCGATCAGCGACATCTATCCGAACCTTATGAACGTCGCCTCCTTCAACGGTACGGTCTACGGCATCCCACAGGACGCCGAATCCCGCCCGTTCTTCTTCTGGAGGCCGCATATGAAGGCGATCGGTTACACCGATGCCGACCTCGATGCGTTGCCGGCGAAGGTCGAAAAGGGCGAATACACGCTGAAGAACGTGCTCGAAGACGCCAAGAAGATGCAGGACAAGGGTCTCGTCCAGCCCGGCTACGGCTTTTATCCACGCACGAACAACGGTCCGGATTACTGGCAATTCTACACCAGCTTCGGCGGCCTGATGGAGGACGATGGCGAGCTCGTCTTCGACAAGGCGGCCATGAAGCGTGCCTACCAGTATTTTGCCGATCTCGTCGCAGCCGGCGTCACCAAGAAGAACCACATCGGCATGCCGGGCGACCAGTGGTGGAAGGAAGTCGCGACCGGCAAGGCGGGCATCTGGCACGGCGGCACCTGGCACTATGCGCGCCTTGTCAACCAGGAAGGCCTCAAGGACTTCTTCGACAACGTTCAGTTCACCTTGATCCCGGCCGGCGAGGGCGGCAAGGCCAACACGCTCACTCATCCGCTGACTTATCTGCTGATGGCCGGCCACGATGAGGCGACGACGCAAATCGCCGCCGATCTCGTCAAGATCGCCTCCGAGCCGCGCATCAACGCGCTGCATGCAATCAAGTCCGCGCATCTCGGTATCTCGCAGGCCGAAACCAAGGTCGACCTCTACGCTTCCGACCGCTGGGCGAGCGAAGCGACGGAGCGTCTTCTGCCGCACGCGAACGCCATGCCCAACAATGCCGAGTTCGGTAAGTATTGGACGATCATGTGGAAGAACCTCGAAGCGTCCTGGACAGGCGCGAAGACGGTCGACGCAGCGGTCAGCGACGCGGAGACCGAGCTGAAGGCGACGCTCGGCGACGCGATCGTCATCCGCTGATCCCAGGCGAACATCGCTCTCCGGCGAGCGGCGCTGGCTCCGCCGCTCGCCTTACCTTTGAGGCCCCGCCATGAGAACGTCGCGAACGCTGGGACTGATCATGATCGCACCGGCGGCGATCATGATCCTCCTGTTCTTCCTGATGCCGGTCGTCCTGACCGCCGTCTTCTCGTTGACCAATATGAGCACGGCGACCGGCATTTCCGGTGGCGCCTACCAGGTGACGCAGGCTGCCGTGAACCGGCTGACGACCGATATGCCCGAGCTGGCCGCGGCGATTTCCGAACCGCGCTTCGTGATCGATGGGGAAGGGGTAGCGGCGCTCGAGGCGCTCCAGTTGAAACCTCACTTCGCCACCGAGCTGCGCTCAGAGCATCTGGGTGAGGTCTTTGCCTCGCGGCGCGAGGCGGAGCGGGTCATCAAGGCGCTCAAGGACCGGCCCTCCACCCGCGAGGTCAAGCGGATCTCCGACCTCTTCAACCGTTCGGTTCTCAACACCCGCTTCGAGACGCGCGAGGCGCTCCTGGAAAGCCTCCGCAAGCTCGGTTTTGACCTTACGCCCGAGGAGCAGGAGGCGGTCGCCAAGGCGACCTATACCGGCTGGGTGTGGACTGCCGACAATTTCCGGATCATCGGCAATTCGCCGGATATGGCGCAGGTCTTCCTCAACACTGCCTTCTATGTCGCGGTGACGCTGCTCCTCTTCAATGTCGGTTACGCGCTGTTCCTTGCCGTCACCACCCACTACATGACGGCCTCGACCGCCTCGATCTTCCGCGCTGTCTGGCTGCTGCCGCGCATCACGCCGGTCGTCATCTACATCCTGATGTGGAAGTGGCTCACCTGGGACAATGGTTTCCTTTCCCTGTTCATGGGCCAGTTCGGCTATCCCGCGAAGAACTATCTCCTGGACAATGCCCGAGACGCCTGGTTCTTCGTGATCCTACTCAACGGCTTCATCGGCGCGTCCATGGGCATGCTGGTCTTCTCCTCAGCGATCAAGGCGATTCCTGAGACGCAGTTCCACGCAAGCGAGATGGATGGCGCCAGCCGCTGGCAGCAGATCCGCTACATCATCCTGCCGCAGCTTAGATGGCCGATCCTGTTCGTCACCTGCTACCAGACGCTCTCGCTGCTCGCCTCCTTCAACGAGATCCTGCTTTCGACCCGCGGCGGGCCGGGGCGGGCGACAGAAGTGTGGTCGCTCGCCGCCTATCACACCGCCCTACAGAACTATACCGGCAACCTCGAATACGGGCTCGGCGCCGCCATGGCACTGGTGCTGGTGGTGATCGGGGTGATCCTGTCGCTGATCTATCTGCGGGTCTTCCGCTACGACACGCTGATCTCCAAGCCGTTGATCGAGGACTGACCATGATCGAGAAGACGAGAGTTTCCGCGAATTTCTCGAGCGTCCCGGTCGTGCTGCTGCTCGGGCTCCTGAGCCTGCCGCTGGTGCTGATATATGCCTATCTCTTCATCGACACGATCAGCAATTCCGACGCCGGCTCGTTGGTTCCAAGCGAGTTCACGCTCCAGCATTGGAGCTTCCTCTGGGAGACGAAACCCGGCAAGCCGAACATCTGGCTGGTGACGCTCAACACCTTCGTCTTCACTTCCGTTATCACCGCGGTGATCCTTCTCGTCTCCTCGATGGCCGGCTATGTGCTTTCGCGCCTCAATGTCCCCGCGCGCGGCTTCTTTCTCGCGGGCGTCATGGTGTTGCACGCCTTTCCGTCCGTGACGCTGATCATCGCGATCTTCATCGTGCTCCAGTATCTCGGCCTCTACAATTCGCTGCTCGGGGTCATCCTGGTGAAGGCGGCAATCGACCTGCCGCTCGGCATCTGGCTGATGAAGGGCTTCTACGACACAGTGCCGTGGGAGATCGAGATGGCCGGCATCGTCGATGGCGCCTCCCGCTTCACCGTCTGGCGCCGGCTCGTCCTGCCGCAGATCCGGCCGGCCGTTATGGCGCTCGGCCTCTTTTCCTTCCTCTCCGGCTGGAGCGAATTCATCCTACCGCAGGTGCTGGCGCCCGGCGCTCAGGTCCAGGTGCTCTCCGTCTATCTGGCGAGCCTGATCGCCGACGACAACAATTTCGATTTCGCCACCTTCAAGGCCGTAGGCGTCTTCTACGTCATTCCGGTCCTGATCCTCTACGTCTTCTTCCAGAAGCATCTCATGAACATCTACGGCGGAGGCACGAAAGGCTGATGCGTATCCTGCTCGACAAGTTTTCGAAGAGCTTCGGCACCACCAAGGTCATCGAGGGCATGGACCTCGAAGTGGGTTCCGGCGAGATGCTGGCGCTGCTCGGCCCCTCCGGCTGCGGCAAGTCCACGACGCTTTTTGCCATCTGCGGCATCCACCGGCCGACATCGGGCCGCATCCTGTTCGGCGACAAGGACGTCACCGGCCTGCCGAGCCAGGAGCGCAATGTCGGCGTCGTCTTTCAATCCTATGCGCTCTATCCGCATATGACGGTGGCGGAGAATATCGGCTTCCCGCTCACGGTCCGGCGCCTGGCTGCCGCCGACATCAGGAAAGAGGTGGCGGAGATCGCAGCGCTTGTTCATATCGACAATCTGCTCGACCGGCGCCCATCGCAGCTTTCTGGCGGCCAGCAGCAGCGCGTCGCCCTTGCCCGCGCGCTCATCCGCCGCCCGGACGTCCTCTTACTCGATGAACCGCTCGCCAACCTCGACGCCAAGCTCAGGCTCGAAATGCGCTCGGAGATCCGACGCCTGCAGAAGGAGACCGGCATCACCGCGATTCTTGTCACGCACGACCAGGTCGAGGCGATGTCCATGTGCGACCGTATCGCAATCATGAAGGCCGGTGAGATCGTACAGATCGCCACGCCGTCCGGGATGTATAACGATCCTCGCTCGGCCTTCGTCGCCGGCTTCCTGGGCAATCCGCCGATCTCCTTCCTGAAAGGCAGGGCGGAACAGGGCGCCTTCGTATTCGCAAACGGCATCCGGTTGTCGCTTGCCATCCTCGGCGGAATTCCGGACGGCACCGTGCTTACACTCGGCGTGCGGCCGGAGCACTTCGGGACATCAGGAGATATTGCGGTGGACGGCAAGATTGCCTTCGCGGAGACGCAGGGCCGCGAGAACCTCTATGATGTCATTTTACCGGACGGTTCGGTGCTGCGCTCCATCCAGTCGGTGCGTAACGACGTGGCAGTCGGCGATGCAGTTCGCTGGAGCCTCGACAGCAAGGCGGCCCTCGTCTTTGCCGAAGACGGCCGGAGACTTTGAGCATGCGGGACTTTTCAGCCTTCTTCGGCCGCTTCGGCTGGCCGACAAACAGGGGCAGGTTGCCGTTGTGTATCGGCCATCGCGGCGCAAGCGGGCACGAGCGGGAAAACACCCTCGTCGCCTTCCGCCGGGCTGCGGAACTCGGCGCCGAGATGTGGGAACTCGATACCCAGATGACGATCGACGACGTCGTGGTCGTTGCGCATGACGACCATTTGGAGCGCGTTTTCGGCAAGGACCTGCACATCTCCCGCATGACGTTTGCGGACCTGCGCGCCGCCGTCCCGGATGTGCCAAGCTTCGAGGAGGTCTCAGCGCTCGGCCGCGAGACGGGCTGCGGGCTCTACGTCGAGCTGAAGCGGCCGGGCACCGGGCCGCTCTGTTGGCAGCACCTGAAGGCAATGGACCAGTCTTTCGCCTGCCTCGGTTCGTTCGATGTGGCGCAAGTGCGGGAATTGCGCAACATCGGCTGCGACTACCCGCTCTCCGTGCTGGTCCGGATCGGCGCCGATCCGCATGCGCTCGGCGAGGCGTCCGGTGCCGATATCCTCCATCTCTGCTGGGAGCGGGCGAGCGACACGCCGCAGGACCTCGTCACTGCGGAATTGATCGGGAAGGCCTTCGGCGACGGCAAGGAACTGGTGCTCTGGCACGAGGAGCGGCCGGAGGTGCTCAAGGATCTGATGGCGCTGCCGGTGCTCGGCATCTGCACCGATCTACCGGACCTGATGCGCCCGCGGGAAACGAGCGGCGGCGCTCGCGAGCTGCGCCGGGTGACCTCTTTCGACGTGGCGCGTGTGGCGGGCGTTTCCCGTGCCGCCGTCTCGCGCGCCTTCACGCCCGACGCCAGCGTCTCGAAGAAGACCAGGGAAAAAGTCTATCAGGCGGCCAAGGATCTTGGCTATCGGGTGAACTATCTCGCGCGAAGCCTGACGAACAAGCGTTCCGATCTCGTGGGCCTCGTGGCGGCGGGTCTCGACAATCCGTTCCGCACCCGCCAGCTCGACCACCTCGCCCGCGCATTGATTGCCCGTAACTACCGGCCGATCCTGCTACCGACATCCAAGGAGGTGGATACTTCCACCGTGATCGGGCAGCTGCTGCACTACGCCGTTTCCGGCGTCATCGTCACCTCCGACGCGCCGCCCTCGCATATCTGCGAGGAATGCGCCGCCGAAGGCGTCCCGATCGTACTCGTCAACAAAGGCGAGGATTTTCCCTTCGTCGATCGCGTCGTCTCCGACGATCGAATGTCGGGCTACACCGCCGCCGAGCACCTCCTGGCAGCCGGTGCGAAAAGGCTGGGCGTCATCGCCGGCACCGCCGTTTCCTATACCGCCCGCCGCCGGGCCGAAGCGTTCCGGAGCCGCTGCTCCATGCTGGGTGTCGAGACGCAGCTGATCCCCGTTGCGCTCAACGACTACCAGCACGGCCGTGACGTGGCGCCGCAACTGCTCGACCTCGGCATCGACGGCGTCTTTTCCGTAAACGACTACATGGCCTGCGGCGTTCTCGATGGACTTGTTGGCGCCGGCAATGGCGATGGTTCGGTCAAGGTCATCGGTCATGACGACATCCCGCAAGCAAGCTGGTCGGCCTACGAACTCACCACCTTCCTGCAGCCAGCCGATCTGCAGGCGGAGCAGGTAGTCGACCTGCTCATCAGCCGCATGGCCGAGCCCGATGCGGTTGCACGCGTGGAGTTCACGCCGGTGACCCTGATCAAGAGAAGAAGTGCTTAAATGTCAGCTCCGTTCGCCATTTCCTCCTTGCGGGCCCGCGCCGAGGCCGCGATCCGTATCGCCCGCCGTGTCGGCAGGGAGGCGGCTGCTTTCCGGGCGGAGGCCCCGCCCGAGATGCTGGCTGTCGAGAACAAGGGCTTGCAGGATTTCGTCACCGCTGCCGACAGGCGCGCCGAACAGGCAATCCGTACGACGCTCGCCGGTGAGTTCCCCGATGACGCGGTCATTGGCGAGGAGGGCGGTGGCCACGCCCACGACAGCGGCACCTGGGTGGTCGATCCGATCGACGGCACCACGAATTTCATCCGCGGTTTCCGCCACTGGGGTGTGTCGATGGCTTTCATCGCCGGCGGAGAGCTCCTGATCGGGGTGATTTACGACGCCACACAAGACAAGGTGTTCCACGCGATCCGCGGGGAGGGCAGTTTCAAGGAAGGTCAGCCGATTGCGGCCGCGAAGACCAGCGATCCGGCCCAGGCGATCGCCATGCTGGGGCATTCCCGCCGCACGGATTTCGAGGACTATCTGGCCGTCTCGCGCCGGCTCTACGAGCGCGGCATCGACTACCGCCGCATGGGCGCTGCCGCGATCGGACTGGTCCGTGTGGCCGAGGGTATCGCGGACCTTTACTACGAGCGGCATCTGGCCGCGTGGGATATGCTGGCAGGGGCCCTGATCGCAAGGGAGGCGGGAGCAATCGTCGCCATGCCGCCGCTTGAGCAGCTTCTCGAGCGCGGCGGGCCGGTCGTCGTCTGCGCGCCGCTGATTGCCGATGAGTTCGCGTTCCTGGGGGAGATGGAACGTCTTCCCACCGGCGGTTAGGTTTCAGCCAGCCTCCACCCGCCGAAGCCAGGCACGTTCGATGGCAGGAGCGACATCCGTGGTGATCTGGTCGGGCCTTCGCGCCATCAGGGACGAGAATTCCTGCCATTCTTCTTCGGCGAAGCCAGCGTCGGGCTTATCGAGATTGTAGGTCCAGGCGTCGACGCGTGTTCCCTTGTCGTGGCAGAGACCAATCAGGTCCAGACCATTCCGCGCCGCCTGCAGCACCAACCCCCAGGCAAGATAGATGGTATCGGGCTCGGTCGGGCCGTCGAGGTCGGCAATCAATTCCCGTTCCACCGCTGCCAGGCCGGCGTAGCTATGGATCTCGATCAGCTTGTCGGTTGGGTCGATGCCGCGCTTGAGATCCGGAAGTCGTCGTTTGATGGCGAGGATGAGATCCAGGTCCGCGCCGCTGACGATGATCTGCCGGCCAACGTCGCGGAAGTGGAGGCTAAGATGCTCGACGCCGCGTTCGCCGACAGTCGCGAAGCCGTCCTTCATGTCGAATTGCAGAAGTGCATCCGGGTGCGCCTCTGTCAGCATCGTGGCCAGATCCTCGCTGAGCGTGATGGCATGCCCGCCTGTCTTCATTCTCAGGGGACGAAGATCCGCTGCTGCCATGCGATGGACGGCCCCCGAACCGGTCGTTTCGCCGTCCAGCACATCGTCGTGAAGAACGGCGAAGCCGCCATCCGCCCGCACCCGCAGGTCGATTTCCATTGATGCGCCCAGCCGAAAACCCTCTGTCATCACCGCGGGCGAGAACAGCGGGTCGCCGCGATGCCTGCGCAGGCGGTGCCACTTGAGCCGGGTTATGTGCCCCAGGTGGGTCAAGCTGAGGCCGGAGAACGCATTCATGAGGCACCGGACGGAATGGATGGGACATAGGGCACACCGAGGCTCGTCGACTTGCACCTCGTTCGGCTTGCCTCCCCTAAAGCGGAAGGATGTCAGGGATATAACAAACGAACGGCGGGGGATGTCATGTCTGTTGCGCGACCTCCCGAACCACGCCCCGAAGCCACTGGTGGCCGGGATCTGCGTCATGACGCGCGTGCCAAGCCTGAACGACCCGAAAGGGAGGAATATCGATCGGGGGCGGAAAGAACCGAAGCGGCAGCCGACTGGCGCAGGTCCCGAAAAGGCGGCGGGGTTCGGTGGCCAGGAGATCCGAGGAATCAACCAGGAACGGCGCCATCAGGAAGTGGCCGACGGTGACGGCGACGCTTCTCTTTAGCCCGCGTTCTGCGAGGACGGCATCGACATAACCGTGCGGATTGCCACTCGTCGACACCTGGAGATGCCGAAGGGACAGGTAGCCGTCGAGGTCGAGGGGAGTTGCAAGGGCAGGGTGATCGCCCCGGCCAGCACAGACAAAATCCTCTTCGTAAAGCAATTCCTCGCGCATGTGCGAAGGTGGTCCGGGAAAGTTGCCGGCGATGAGTTCGACGGATCCCTCATCCAGCATCGGCAGGCCGACACCGTGACTGGTGTTGCGGATCACAAGCGATATGTTCGGCGCTTCGCGTTCTATCCGCTCGGTCAGCCGCGGCAGGAGCACGAAGGCGGCATAATCGGACAGGCCAAGGACGAATTGTCGTCGGCTCTCTTCTGGCTCGAACGCCCGACCACCGCGAAGCACAGCTTCAACCTGCTCGAGGATCGACCGGATGGCAGGCGCGGCGTCCAGTGCAGCCGGCGTCGGCACCATGCCGCGCGGAGAGCGGACGAAGAGCGGATCTCCGAACAGGGCGCGCAACCGATTGAGTGCGTGACTGACTGCCGGCTGAGTGAGTCCAACCCGCTCGGCGGCGCGGGTGGCATGCCCTTCGGCCACCAGCGCGTCGAAGATCACCAAAAGGTTGAGGTCGATGGTCGCGATATTAATCGTGTTCATGATTATAATACTAACTATTCATTGGATTTATCGCAACCGCTCGGCAATCAATGTCTCAGCCTTCGGTCGCCCGTGGCCGAACAGGAAATCGCTCTCGGGCGGCCTAAAGTTGATCACGTTCTGAAGGAGAAGAAACAGTGCTCCGTCATGCCACAATTTCCGGTCGGATGAAGACCGCGACCGCCGCGGTGATGATTCATCTGGCTGTCTTAATGGGCTCCACCGTCAACCTCGGGGTCGTCTCCCCTGCGGCTGCGCAGATGAACGCCGGTGCGGTTCCTCCGGAGGCGATCACCGCAGCAAGGACCAGCGTGACGGATGCGCTTGAAGCAGGCCGGCGTGTCTTGCTGGTGGAGCTCCATGGCACCACGCTTTACGTCTTCAACGCCAGCAACAATGTTGGCGGACCCGTCTTGCGTGTTCTCGAAGAACTGGGGTTCACGCCCGTTCTGCCGGAAGGGATCGATGTCGGCGCTTCAGGCGTGACGTCCTTGTCCATCGATCAGCTGCAGGGCGCCAGCGCCGATCACGTTTTCTTCCTTAACTTCTCGACTTCCATGGAGACCGTACGGGAAGTCGAGGGCGCGCTGCGGCGTATTTCGAGCGGCCGCCTCCATCGACTGGACACGACCACCTCCGTCGCGCTCTCGGACGATTGGACCGAATCCTATCTGGTCCCTCGTGTGGCCAACGCCATCCAGGCGGACGGCTGACGTCCTGCATAGAGGCATCAGCGATGTAGGCGCCATGCCAGTCACCTGCCCCCGGATAGACCGGACCTTGCTGCCAATCTGCAGACGGTCATACGGCCTCGTCAATCAAAGGGAATGAACTGATGAAGACACGTAAACTCGGCCCTGATCTCACGGTTTCGGCAGTCGGGCTCGGCTGCATGGGCATGAGCCACGCCTACGGCGGTCAGGGCGAACAGGAGTCGATCCGCACCCTTCATCGTGCCGTCGAGCTCGGCGTCACCTTCTTCGATACGGCCGAGATCTATGGTCCGTTCGAGAATGAAATCCTCCTGGGCAAAGCGTTGAAACCCCATCGGGACAAGGTGGTCATCGCGACGAAATTCGGCTTCCGGATCGATGCCGGCAAGCAGGGCGTGGAAGCCATGTCCGGGGTAGACGGCCGGCCGGAACATGTCCGCGAAGTGGCCGAAGCATCATTGAAACGGCTTGGAGTCGACGTCATCGACCTTTTCTACCAGCACCGCGTCGACCCGCAGGTACCGATCGAAGACACCGTCGGTGCCATGGCCGATCTTGTGAAGGAAGGCAAAGTGCGCGCGCTCGGCCTCTCCGAGGCGGGAGCCGCCATCATCCGGCGAGCCCATGCCGTTCATCCGATTTCCGCTCTGCAGAGCGAATATTCGCTCTGGACCCGCGACCCGGAAGGCGAGATCCTCGACACCTGCCGGGAACTTGGCGTCGGCTTCGTGCCGTTCAGCCCACTCGGCCGCGGGTTCCTGACCGGCAAGATCGAGAAGCCGGAGGACTTCGCTGCCGGCGACTTCCGCCGGACGCTTCCCCGCTTCAGTTCCGAGAATATGGCGGGCAACGTCCTGCTCGTGAAAAGGCTGGAGGAGATGGCGGCTGACAAGGGCGCGACGGCCGCCCAGCTTGCGCTTGCCTGGGTCCTCAACCAGGGAGAATTCATTGTGCCTATTCCCGGTGCACGGAAGATCCCGCATCTGGAACAGAACGTCGCCGCCGCGGACGTCACGCTGACGCCGGAGGAGCTTGTGTTGCTCGGCGACATGCTGGCGCCGGAGAAATTCGCCGGCGCCCGCTACGGCACCGCCGGCGCTTGGGTCAGCAACAAGTGAGTTGCCCCGACGAAAGCTAAGACTTGCCGCAATAGACGAAGGACACTCTGGACATGACCAAGACATGGAAAGATGCCGCGCCCGCTGCGGACGGCACAACAGATCAGGACAGGCGAACCATGCTCAAGACATCCATGGGACTGATGACCGCGGCCGCCCTCGGCCATTCCGCGTCTGCCCATGCGGCCGGTGCGCCAGCCGATGATCGCCGCGCACGGGGCCTCGAAGCACTCAGGGCCGTCGGCGGCGGGGACTTCGGCCGGACCCTGGATCCGCTTTTGGCGCCGCCGCTTTCCGGCAGCGCCATCGCTTTGTTCTGAAATCTTAAGCTGGGGCGCAGCAGAGATCCGAGCGAGGTTTGTTCAAAATTGCCGCCGCCGCCGCTATACTCGGCGTTATAGCCGGGAGGGAGTTCATGCCTCGACTAGCCCAGTGCCAAGCTTTGCTGGCCGTGGTTCTCGCGAGCGCAGCCGCCATGGTTTCGACGTCCGCGCCCGCTCAGGACCGCCTCGGCGAGCGTGCGGCCATGGTCGAAACGATCAAAGGGCACGCCCGCTCAGCGCCGTCAGCGGTCGAGGGGCAAGGCATCGATCCGGCGGTGCTGGAGACGATGGGAAAGGTGCCGCGCCACCTTTTCGTGCCCGAGGAGCAGCGCGGCGCGGCCTATCGAGATCGGCCACTGCCGATTGGATACGGTCAGACCATCTCGCAGCCCTTCATCGTTGCGCTGATGACCGACCTGATCAACGTCGGGCCTGGCGATGTTGTCCTCGAGATCGGTACCGGCTCGGGCTATCAGGCAGCCGTCTTGTCTCCGTTTGCAGCGAAGGTTTACTCGATTGAGATCATACCGGAACTGGGCGAAAGGGCGGCCGCCCGCCTCGCGGAGCTCCGCTTCGACAATGTCGAGGTGAAGGTGGGCGACGGTTACTATGGTTGGCCTGCGCACGCACCTTTCGACGGCATCGTGGTGACTGCCGCTGCCAGTCACATCCCGCCGCCGCTGGTCGAGCAGCTCGCCAAAGGTGGCCGGATGGTCGTCCCCGTGGGAGGTCCCTTCGCGACCCAGTTTCTCATGCTGGTCGAGAAGCGACGGGACGGAAGCATCACCACCCGGCAGTTGCTGCCGGTGGCTTTTGTGCCGCTGACGGGAGGTAGGGCCCGATGAGAGCGGGGCGCCTGCTGCCGATTGGTCTCATATCGGCGGCAACCCTTGCCCACGAAGTGCTGCTGATAAGGCTCTTTTCGATCATTCAGTGGCATCATTTTGCCTATATGATGATAAGCATCGCGCTCCTGGGCTTTGGCGCGAGCGGTACATTCGTTGCGTTGGCCCGCCGCCCCCTGGTGGAACGGTACCCGGCCGTCTTCGCAGCGTCGGCAGCGCTGTTCGGCATTGCTGCGGTTGCCAGCTTCGCCTGTGCCGAACGCCTGCCGTTCAACGCGCTCGAGATCGTCTGGAACCCGCGGCAGCTCGGTTGGCTCGCGGCCATCTATGCTCTCCTGATCCTGCCGTTCTTTTTCGGTGCAACCTGTATCGGTCTTGCCTTCTGCCGCCATCCTGGCCAGATCGGACGCGTCTATGCCTTCGACCTGGTCGGCGCTGGGGTCGGTGCGCTGGGCATCGTCGGGCTCCTGTTCCTGGTCTTTCCCGATACGGCGCTGCGCTTCGTTGCGGCGTTGGGATTCGTGGCGGCTGCCCTCGCCGCGACGGGCATGGCTCGCCATCGGTGGTTCGCCGCGGGCAGCCTCGGGCTTGCAGCCGCGGTCATCATGGTGTGGCTACCACCGTCCTGGACGGCCCCTGGCCCGCACATGTCGCAGTACAAGGGCCTCCGCATGGCTCTCGAAGTGCCGAACGCGCGGGTGGTCGAGGAGCGATCGAGCCCGCTCGGACTACTGACGGTCGTCGAGAGCCCGACCGTCCCTTTCCGGCACGCGCCGGGCCTCAGTCTCGCCAACACCCAAGAGCCGCCCGTGCAACTCGCCGTCTTCACCGATGGCGACGGTATTACGGCGATCACCGCCTATGGCGGCGACCCGGCGACGGTCGCCTATCTCGACCGGACAACGGCGGCGCTCCCGTATCGCATCCTTGAGCGGCCGCGAATGCTAATCCTCGGTGCCGGCGGGGGCGAGCAGGTGCTGCTGGCGCTGCGCGCCGGAGCCGATATCGTGGATGTTGTAGAGGTCAACCCGCAGATGATCGACCTGGCTCGGAACCGCTTCGCGGACTTCGTCGGCGGCATCTTCAGCCGACCGAACGTGCATCTGCGTTTAGCCGAGGCGCGCGCCTTCGCAGCGACCACTGGCGAGCGTTACGACCTGATCCAGATGCCGCTCCTTGACTCCTTCAGCGCGGCCGCGGGCGGCGTGCAGAGCATGCATGAGAACTATACCTACACCGTCGAGGCACTGCGGGATTACCTGGCGGTGCTGAGACCAGATGGAGTCGTCGCGATCACGCGGTGGCTGCGGGTGCCGCCGCGCGACATCCTCAAGCTGTTCGCCACTGCCGCCGTCGCGCTCGAAGCGAATGGCGTGGCCCAGCCAGGCCGGCACCTGGTGCTGATCCGAAGTTGGAACACTGCGACCCTGCTCGTCGCCAAGTCGCCGTTCACGGGCGAAGACGTCGCAGCCACCCGCGGCTTCGCGGCCGAGAATTTCTTTGACATCTCCTGGGCGCCGGGTATCTCCGCGAGCGACGTAAACCGCTACAACCAGCTCGACCAGGAATATCTCTACGAGGGGGCCCTCGCTCTCCTCGGCCCTGATCGCGCTGACTTCACCGAGCGCTACAAGTTCGATATTGCACCGGCCACTGACAATCGGCCCTATTTCTTCGACTTCTTCCGCTGGCGCGCGCTGCCCGAACTCCTGACGCTGCGCACCCAAGGTGGGGCAGCGATGCTCGACTGGGGCTACCTGATCCTGGTAACGACGCTCGTCCAGGCCGCGACCCTCAGCGCCGTCCTGATCCTGCTGCCGCTCTGGCTTCGCCGACGCGCACTCGGGAGAGCCGTACACGGGTTGCGCTTCGGGCTCTATTTCCTTGCCTTGGGCCTTGCCTTCCTCTTCATCGAGATCGCATTCATCCAGCGCTTCGTGCTGTTCCTCGGCCATCCGCTCTACGCTGTCGCTGTCGTGCTTGCGGGTTTCCTTGCCTTCGCCGGTCTCGGTAGCGCCATGGCTGCACGCTGGATGGCGGCGGTCGGAGGTGGGTCACCGGTGCGCGGCATTGCCCTCGCCGTCGTGGTGATCGCATTCCTGGCTGCGATGTACCTACTCGCGCTGCCGTTAATATTCGAACGGCTGCTGGCGCTCCCGGATGCCGCGAAGATCGCGATCACACTCCTCCTCATAGCGCCGCTCGCCGTCTTTATGGGTATGCCGCTCCCCCTCGGCCTCGGCTACGTCGGTGCACGCTCGGACGAGTTTATTCCTTGGGCGTGGGGGATCAATGGCTGTGCGTCGGTGCTGGGCGCGATCCTCGCCGCACTGCTTGCGATGCATGCCGGGTTCACAGGCGTCGTGACGATCGCCACCATCCTTTATCTTGTCGCCCCGGCCTTACTCGCAGGGGTGTCGGATCGAGATCGCAACCCTTCGCCAACCGCCTGAAAGCCCGACGCGGCTATCGGGCGCGCCGGGTGGCGGATTGCGGTCGCCAGGGTCGGCGCGCGGGTCATCAGCAAATGTTTGCTTTGCGATCAGGGCTTTCCCTCCAAATATCTGTCGGGGAAGATCCGAGAGGGGGCGGTTTCCTTTCACGGGGCGCCATCCATTTGCCTCTGCCTTCTCAGTCCGGCTTCGCGCACGATGTCGGCGATCCGAGTGAACTGCGTCGACAGTGGATTGGTCTTTCGCCAGACCATCCCGATCGTTCGGGTGGGACGGGGGCCGGCAAGCCGGGACACGCAGACCGAAGAGGACCGCGTTTCGGTCTCGATGGCCATCTGCGGAATAAGCGTCACACCTATGCCCGCACCCACCATCTGAACGAGTGTCGAAAGCGAGCTCCCCTCCATTACATCGCGCGTCGATGCGGTCGTGATGTTGCAGACGGACAGGGCCTGGTCCCGGAAGCAATGCCCCTCCTCCAGCAGAAGCAGGCGCATCTCGTGAAGCCTCTCCGACGCCGGCACCGGCTTTCCCGCATCCTCCAGCGGCCGCACCAGCACGAATTCCTCGTCAAAGAGTGGGATTTCCTCCAGGGCAGGCTCCGAAATCGGCAGCGCGACGATGGCGATATCCAGTTTCGCCTCCGCCAGGTCTTCGATCAGTCTTCGCGTGATCGCCTCGCGCGGCCGCGGATCGAGCCCCGGATAGAGCTGTGTGAGCGCCATTATGATGCTTGGTAGCAGATACGGCGCGACCGTTGGAATGATGCCGAGGCGAAGGCGGCCCGCGAGCGGGCCGTGCGCAGCCCGTCCGAGGTCTTCCAGTTCGTCAACAGCGCGCAGGATAGCGCGGGTACGGCCAACGAACTCCTCGCCGAGACCCGTCAGCCGTATGCTGCGCCCACCTCTTTCCACAAGCGGCGCGCCGAGCAGTTCCTCCAGTTCCCGTATCTGCACGGACAGCGCGGGCTGCGAGATGGCGCAGCTCTCCGCGGCGCGGCCGAAATGGCCGATCCGGGCAAGGGCGTCAAAATAGCGGAGATGTTTCATGGTTAGGCCATTCATAACCTCAGCATATCGCAGCCTTTAGAATATACAATTGGAAATTATGGATTTGGCTTGTTACTCCTTGGTCACTTGGAAGACACTTTCCCGTGGCGCTGACCCAAGAGGCGTGCCCGCGAAGCTCTTCCAGTGTCTGTAGATTGAAGAAAATCCGTTGGAGGACCAAATGGATACGAAGACAACGACGACCGGCAAGTGTCCGGTCATGCACGGCGGCGCCACGGCTCTCGGCAACTCCGTCATGGAATGGTGGCCCAACGCTCTCAACCTCGACATCCTGCACCAGCACGACAGCAAGACCAATCCGCTGGGCAAGGGGTTCAACTATCGCGAAGAACTCAAGAAGCTGGACGTGCAAGCGCTGAAGGCGGACCTGCGCGCCCTGATGACGGACAGCCAGGAATGGTGGCCGGCCGACTGGGGTAGCTATGTCGGCATGATGGCGCGCGTCACGTGGCACGCGGCCGGCTCCTACCGCGTCGCCGACGGCCGCGGCGGTGCCAACACCGGCAACCAGCGCTTCGCCCCGCTCAATTCCTGGCCGGACAATGTCAACACCGACAAGGGTCGTCGCCTGCTTTGGCCGATCAAGAAGAAATACGGCAACAAAATCTCCTGGGCCGACCTGATCGCGTTTGCCGGCACCATCGCCTACGACGTCGCCGGCCTGAAGACCTTCGGCTTCGCCTTCGGCCGCGAGGACATCTGGGCGCCGGAAAAGGACGTGTACTGGGGTGACGAGAAGCAGTGGCTCGCCCCGAGCGACGGCCGCTACGGCGACGTCTCCAAGCCCGAAACGCTGGAAAACCCACTTGCCGCCGTGCAGATGGGCCTCATCTACGTCAACCCGGAAGGCGTGAACGGCAAGTCCGATCCGCTGGCGACCGCCGCGCAGATGCGCGAGACCTTCGCGCGCATGGGCATGGACGACGAGGAAACCGTGGCACTCACCGCCGGCGGCCACACCATCGGCAAGTCCCACGGCAACGGCAACCCGGGCGACCTCAGCCCCGATCCGGAAACCGCGGGCCCGGAATTCCAGGGCCTCGGCTGGATGAACACCAAGGGCCGCGGCATCGGTCGTAACACGGTCGTCTCGGGCATCGAGGGCGCCTGGACCTCCGAGCCGACGAAGTGGGACAACGGCTTCTTCGAGATGCTGTTCAAGCATGAATGGACGCTGACGCGCAGCCCCGCGGGCGCCTCTCAGTGGGCGCCGATCACCATCGCAGAGGAAGACAAGCCGGTCGACGTCGAGGATCCCTCGATCCGCACCATTCCGATGATGACCGATGCGGATATGGCGCTGAAGGTGGACCCGATCTACCGCGAAATCTCGCTGCGCTTCAGCAACGACTTCACGGCCTTCTCGGATGCCTTCGCCCGCGCCTGGTTCAAGCTGACGCATCGCGACATGGGTCCGAAGTCCCGTTATCTCGGCCCGGACGTGCCGGCCGAAGACCTCGTCTGGCAGGATCCGATCCCGGCCGGCCGCAAGGACTATGATATCGGAGGCATCAAGGCGAAGATCGCGGCGTCCGGTCTTTCGATCTCGGATCTGGTTGCCTCGGCTTGGGACAGCGCCCGCACCTTCCGCGGTTCGGATTTCCGCGGCGGCGCGAACGGCGCCCGCATCCGCCTTGCCCCGCAGAAGGACTGGGAGGGCAATGAGCCGGTGCGTCTGGCCCGTGTTCTTTCCGTTCTGGAGCCGATCGCCGCGGCGTCGGGCGCCAGCCTCGCCGACGTTATCGTGCTCGCCGGCAACTACGGCGTCGAGCAGGCGGCAAAAGCCGCAGGCTTCGATATCGAAGTGCCCTTCGCCGCAGGGCGCGGCGATGCGACCGCCGAGCAGACGGACGCGGGCGGCTTCGCCCCGCTCGAGCCGCTGGCCGACGGTTTCCGCAACTGGCAGAAGAAGGACTATGTGGTGAGCCCGGAAGAGTTGCTGCTCGATCGCGCGCAGCTCATGGGCCTGACTGCGCCGGAGATGACAGCACTCGTCGGCGGTCTGCGCGTCATCGGCACGAACCACGCCGGCACGGCGCACGGCGTCTTCACGAGCCAGGTCGGCGCGTTGACGACGGACTTCTTCGCCACGCTGACCGACATGAGCTATTCGTGGGTGCCGACCGGCAACAACCTGTACGAAATCCGCGACCGCAAGACCGGCGCGACCAAATACACGGCGACCCGGGTCGACCTCGTCTTCGGCTCGAACTCCGTTCTTCGCGCCTATGCGGAGGTCTATGCCCAGGATGACAACAGGGAGAAGTTCGTCAAGGACTTCGTTGCGGCCTGGACCAAGGTCATGAACGCCGATCGTTTCGATCTGGCTGCATGACCCCTGGGATTTCCCAGCAACGCCTTCCCCCGTCAAACGGGGGGAGGCTGTCGGATTCGCCGTCTCTGGAGATCGGCTCATCCGCACTCAGATCACGGCAAACCCTCGAATGGACTATCGGGTGGCTGCCGGCATGACCGATTTGAAGTGCCAGGCGCAATCCGGGATGGCTGGGCTGTGCTGCTCGAACAGGTGATCGGCCGCCCACGCCATTGCCGTGGGAAGGCGCTTCTAGAAGCGCACACTGACACCCACTCTGCCGCCCGCGGACTGTTCGCCATCTTCCTCGATGTTGACGAGCAAGGCCGCGTCCAGATTCCAATTGATGTCGTTGGACAGATCGATGCCCGCGGAGAGCGCGCCGAAGGCGCCGCTGTTGTCGAGTGCAGCAAATCCGACGCTGGCTCCCATCCGTGGGGTGAGCGTCAATCCGCTTTCAAGCTCGTATCTGCGCTCGATTTCCGCGCCGGCGCTGAGACGCCATTGCTGCTCGGTAAAGCCCTCGAGCGATACGGTTCCGCCGGTGCCGTTAGAGACGGCATAGTCATCGACCTTTTCGTTGAAGAAGACCGCTCTGAGTTTTGGCGTGAGGATGGTCTCCTCATCGATCAGCCATTGCCCCTGCAGCTTGGTGTCCCACAGCCAGCGGGTCGTATCGAAGGAGCCGTCGAAGAACGCGGTGTCGATGTCGTTCCACGAACCGCCGTAGAGCAGGCTTGTGTCGAGGAACACGCCCTTGCCGATCTCGAAGGAGGCGTAGGGGCCGGCGAGCCAGCCGTTGCCCGTTAGCTCCGCATCTTCATCTGTGGGGTCGCTCATGCGGTCGAAATGGAACGACAGACCGACCAGCGCCTTTTCGTTGATGAGGTAGTCGGCGCCAGCTGAAAACAGCCCGAAGTTGCCCCATTGGCCCTCGTTCTCATCACGCTTGTGCATCAGGAATGTGCCGTCGATCCAGACGTCAAACGGCGAGAGAGTGGGATCCGCTTGCGTTCTACCCCTTTCGGCAGCCTTGCGCGCCGCGTCGATCTGCGAAAGGCTGGTGGCGAAACCGAGGGTAATTCCGTCGGCAGAGGGCGACACGCGGGTGGTGACGGGTTCGTTGCTTGTCGCGTTTCTCCGTCGATCGAGCAGACCCGGCACCTTTAGCGTCGAGGAAATAAGGTTCTGCCGCGTTTCGACGAACCCACGCACGAGGCCGTCGATTTCGTCGGCGACTTGCTGCGCATCAAAACCGATGCGGTAGGAAATGCTGGCGACGTTCGACGCGCCGCTGGCGCTTGTCAGCGTGTAGCCGATGACGGCGGTGCCGGAGAAGGCGGGATTTGGCGTGAATTTCAGGTAGAGTCCGACGGGTGTGAAACTGCCTGTTGCTGCAAGTTCGCCTTCGATGATCTCCGCCGTCCCCGCGTTCGGCGGCTGCACGAATGCAACGGCGCCTGAGGCGAACGGTCCGCCGGTCGCGCCGCTGTTCAGATAGACATTCGGCGGCGCGGAGCCGGCGGGAACGTTGACCGTCCTGTCGGGCGCCGTCACTTCGCGCGCCTTGACCGTGATGGAGTATGACGCCGTGCCGCTGTTGCCGGCGGTGTCCGTTGCCGTGATCGTGAAGCTGTGTTCACCGATGGTTGCATCCGCGTCGAGCGGGCCGGTCAGCGCGCCGGTGGAGACGTTCAGGATCATTCCCTTGGGCAGACTTCCGGCGCTGATGCCGTAGAGTGTCGCGCCAACACCCCCGTTTGCCACTATGCCGACGCTGTAGTTCTCGCCGGCCATGGCTGCCGGGAGGGCTCCCTGCGCCGGCGCGAAGGACAATGCGATCGGTGCCGGATTGATCACCAGCGCGTATGTGGCGGATCCGCTTGCCCCATATACATCGGTGGCCGTGATGGTGAAACTGGTGCTGCCGGCGGCAGCCGGGGTTCCGGACAGCGTGCCGTCGACCGCGACGGTGAGACCCGCCGGCAGCGCGCCCGATGTCAGCGAATAGGAATAAGGAGCAGTTCCGCCGCTGGCGGTGACCGTCTGGCTATAGGCGGCGCCGGCTGTTCCGTTGGCAAGGTTTGTCGGTGTGAGCACGATCGTCGGGGTGTCGACGGAGAAAGTGTAGGTTTGCGCTCCGGTACTTCCGAAGGCATCGGTTGCCTGGATGCTGAACGTGAAGTTTCCGCTTGCCGTCGGCGTGCCGGACAATGTCCCGTTGGCCGCAAGGTTGAGACCTGCCGGCAGCGTGCCGGCGGTCAGGGAATAGCCGTACGGCCCGACCCCGCCGCTGGCGGTGACCGTTTGGCCATAGGCGGCGCCCAGCATCCCTGATGCAAGGTTTGTCGGCGTCATCACGATCGTCGGGGCGGTGACGGACAAAGTGTAGGCTTGTGCTCCGGTTCTTCCGAAGGCGTCGGTCGCCTGGATCGTGAACGTGAAGTTTCCGGCTGCAGTCAGAGTGCCGGACAGCGTCCCGTTGGCGGCAAGGTCGAGACCTGCCGGTAGCGTGCCGGAGGCCAAGGTATAGCCGTAGGGGCTGACGCCGCCGCTGGCACCAAGCGTTTGGTTATAGGCCGTGCCCGTCGACGCGGAAGGCAAAGTCGCAGGCGAGAGCGTGATCGTGGGCACACCGATCACCAGCGTATAGGCGTGATCGCCGGAATAGGGGCCGGTTCCGCCGGAACTGTCGGTGGCTCGAATGGTGACGTTGAAGGTCCCGCTCGCCGTCGGGGTGCCGGACAAGGTGCCGTTGGCGGCCAGGGTGAGACCTGCCGGCAACGCGCCCGATGCCACCGAATAGCTATACTGCGCGGTTCCGCCACTGGCCGTCATCGATTGATTGTAGGCGACACCGATTTCCCCTGTCGCGAGGCTTGCCGGAGAAACGACGATCGCCGGCAGGTCGACGGCGAGCGTATAGGCCTGGATACCCGTGCTGCTGAAGGCATCGGTCGCTTGCACGCTGAACGAGAAGCTCCCCCCGGCCGTTGCGGTACCCGACAACGTTCCGCCGACCAATGTGATGCCGGGTGGGAGCGCGCCTGATGATATTGCATAGGTGTAGGGTCCGGTTCCACCTGTAGCCGCGATCGTCTGGCTGTAGGCGGCGCCAGTCGAGGCGGCCGGCAAAGTCGCAGGCGAGAAGGTGATCGTGGGCACGCCGATCACCAGCGTGTAGTTCTGCTCGCTGAAATACGGGCCGGTGCCGCTGGAACGGTCGGTGGCTCGAATGGTGACGTTGGAGGTTCCGCTCGCCGTCGGCGTGCCGGACAAGGTGCCGTCTGCGGCGAGCGTGATCCCTGCCGGCAGTGCACCCGCCATGACCGCAAAGATGTGGGGGGTCGTTCCACCGCTGGCCGAAATGGTCTGGCTGTAGGTCGCGCCGACGGTGCCACCTGCAAGGCTCGTCGGAGACATGGCAATAGCCGGAGCGTTGACGTTCAGGGTGTAGGCCAGGGTCCCGGTGCTGTTGAACGCGTCGGTCGCCTGGATCGTGAACGGGAAACTTCCTCCGGCCGTTGCCGTGCCCGACAACGTCCCGTCGCCAGCCAAAGCCATGCCCGCCGGGAGCGAGCCAGATGTGACCGCAAAAGTGTAGGGACCGACCCCGCCGCTGGCGGTGATCGTTTGGCTGTAGGCCGTGCCCACCATGGACACAGGCAATGCCGCCGGTGAAATTGCAATCGCCGGTGCCACGATTTCAACGGAGTATGCCGTCGGGACGGTATCGTTGTGGCCGTCCCTTGCCTCAATCGAGAACGAGAAGGTACCGGCTGCCGTCGGCGTGCCCGAGAGCACACCCGCCGCCGAGAGGGTCAATCCGGTCGGAAGCGCGCCGGTCGAAACGGAATATGTATACGGCGACAATCCCCCGGAGGCGCTGAAAGACAGGCCATAGGCCGAGCCGACGGTGCCGCCCGCCAAGGTACCGGCCGGAGGCGATAGGGCCAATGGCGTGCCGCGGGTTACGGCGACCGAATAGGTCTTTTGAGTGGAACGGTCCTGCGCGGTGACGGTGACGGAGACGGAATTCGAGCCGACACCCAGAGAGATTGCGCCCGAAGGCGAGCCGCTTGCGACTGGATTGCTATTGACTGAGACGGTCGCTCCGCTGTCGGTGGTCGTGGGGGTCACGGTCAGCGACGAGACGCTGTTGGGAACGTTGACGGAATAGTTCGTTGTCGTTGACGCGAACGGGGGTGAAAGTGATCCCGTGCTCAGCGACAGGAGGCTGAGCGTTGCGTCGGTCGACGGCGCGATGTAGGTGAACCCACTGGTAAGCGTTCCTGAACCTGCCGGGTTCGTGACGACGATGTCGACGGCGCCAGCCGCATGCGCCGGTGCGGCGGCCCTGATCTGCGTTTCGTTGACGACCGTGACCGACGTGGCCGCAGCGCCGCCGAAAGTCACGCTCGTCGTCCCGGTAAAGTTGGAGCCGTCAATCGTCACGTCGGTCGTGTCCAATGTCAGGCCGGAAGCAGGCGAAATCGACGAGATCACCGGCGGCAGCAGCGTGGAACGGCACGTAACGGTGACCGTAGCGACGCCACTCTCGTAGCCGCCCATGACATACATCCAATATGTCTGCGCCGGATCGAGCGTGATGCTCCCGGACCGCGTGTAGTCGTTCGGCTCGGTCGGGCCGATTGAGTGCTCTACGACCGTTATGTCATATTGCCCGCCTTTTGAGACGCCAAACGAGGCGCCGGCATAGCCACCGCTTTTCTCCAAGGCACTGCTGTTGGTCGTGGTGACCGTGTAGGAGAGTTCCTCGCCTTGCTCGAACGACGCATAGTAACCGTCGAACCATGCGTTCTGCACGCCACGCGAAATGTTCGACCAGTTGGCGTTGATTTCATTGCAGGCGTTCGAAAGGGCGTAGGCGTTGCCCGCCATCAACAACGCAATGAGGAACGTTGCGAACCGCATGGCGATCGCCTTGCTTGAGCGCGCCGGGCCCGCCAGCGCTAGCAGGCGGGAAATGGGATGAAATGCTGGAGAACTGTCGTGTGTTGCAAGGACGTCTTGCTCAGAGTCACGACAGAAATACGTCATCGGAAAAAGCCCCACTACAAAATCCCGGGCGCAAACGTACCCGCCGAAAAGGCAAGGCCTTCGGCGCGCGCTTCTTGCGTCTGGATTGTCCCCCGATTGCCACGGCCCTCTTGCCACCAACAGAACCAAAGCAAATATAGTGATACTTATTGCCGGTTCGGCCACGTAAGGCTGTAACAGTCTTGCAACACACGCGCAGATTTTATCATTTCGCCCAGGGCATTTGCGCCTGTCGGTAGAATGCGGAACCGAGGGCGGGCGCTGCGGCGAGCGAAGCACGACGATCCCGGAAACATCGCGCCTGATAATTTGTGGCTAACTCAACGTTGCACCGAGGACGACGGCCTGAACATGGAATCAGGCCGTCCCCTCCTGGCGATCGGTTGATGTCTGGTTCGGCAAAAAGACTGTCGTCACGCCTCGGGGGCGTAGCCGAAGACGACGGCTGGGTTTTCCGCCGTCTCGACCCAGACACTTTTCGTCTGAGTGTAGGCCAGCAGTGCGTCGCGCCCGCTGGAGCGGCCGTAGCCGGAACGGCCGAAACCGCCGAAGGGCGACATGACACTGATCGTCTTGTAGCCATTGATCCAGAACGTGCCGGCGCGCACGCGCGACGCCATGCGGTGGGCGCGCCCGACATCCTTTGTCCAGACCGCGCCGGCGAGGCCGTAGGGGTTGTCGTTGGCAAGCGCCACGGCTTCGTCTTCGTCGTCAAAGACGGTGACGCCGACGACCGGACCGAAGACCTCCTCGCGTGCGATGGTCATGTCGGGCTTGACGTTGTCGAGGATGGTCGGGGCGAAGAAGAAGCCGCCGGAGGAGGAAAGCGCCTCCGGTTTCGTGCCGCCGGTTGCAAGCGTCGCGCCCTCGGCAACGCCCTGGCGCACCATCTCGTCGATCTTTGCCCATTGACGGGCATTGTTGATCGGGCCGATCTGGGTGGCGTCGAGATAGGGATCGCCGACGGGGATGCGCTCGGCGGCGCGGGCATAACGCTCGACGAATTGCTGGTGCACCGAGCGGTGGATCAGGAGGCGGGAACCGGCGACGCAGCTTTGGCCGGCGCCCGAGAAGATGGCCGACTGCGCACCGACGATCGCACGGTCCAGATCCGCGTCGGCAAAGACGATGTTGCCGGACTTGCCGCCGAGTTCGAGAATGCAGGGGACGACATTTTTCGCAGCTGCGGCCGCAATGGCAGAGCCGGCCTCAGCAGAGCCGACGAAGACGACGAGGGCCGTTTTCGGGTGGGCAACCATGGCAGCGCCTGCGGTCAGGCCCTGGCCGGCGATGACGTTGACGAGGCCGCGCGGTGCGCCGCCCGCTTCGCAAAGCGCGCCGAGGACCAGTGTGCTGAGCGGCGTCAGTTCCGACGGCTTGATGACGACGCCGTTGCCGGCGCAGATCGCCGGCGCGATCTGCCAGCCGCCGGTGAAGAGAGGTGCGTTCCAGGGCGTGATCTGCGCAACGACGCCGACCGGTTCGTGCCGGATGTAATTCAGGTGCGAGGTCGGAACGGGGATGACGTCGCCATGCAGCTTGTCGCACCAGCCGGCGTAGTATTCGAACATTTCGGCGACACGCAGCGCTTCGCCGCGGATATCGCGGATCGGCCGGCCGGCGGAACGGCTTTCAAGCTCGGCCAGGTCCGGTGCGCGCTCGCGGATCTTGCGGGCGATATCGTTCATCACGCGGCCACGCGCCGACGCCGTCATCGCCATCCATTCGCGCTGGGCGCGCGTCGCCGCTTCCATCGCCGCATCGACGACGTCGGTACCGGCGTCCTTGAACGTCGCGAACACCTCGCCTGTCGCAGGATCGGTCAGATCCTGCTCAGGCCCGGAGCCCGCCACCAGCGCGCCGTCGACATAGCTGCCGATCTCGCTGCCGGGCAGGAAACCATGAAACAGCGTGCGGATGCGCTCGGCCTTGGCGGCCGGCATGGTCATGTCGTTCATCGTCTTCCCCTTGTCTTGTCAGTTGTCGTTGGCCGCGGCGCGGAAGGCGCCCATGCGGGTGAAATCGTCGGCATTGTCGAGCGGGCTTTCGGCCCAGAGCCGGGCGACGGCGGCCGAAAGCGGTAGTGCTGCGCCGGTGCGCGCGGCGAGCTCGCTTGCAAGCCGCACGTCCTTGCGCATCAGCCCCATGGTGAAGCCGCTGTCGAAGCGGTCGTTCATCACCCATGTCGGAAAATGCACTTCGCTGATCATCGATTTGCCGGAGGCGGCATTCAGCACCTTCAGCGCCTGTTCGGGCTCAAGCCCGGCCGAAAGCGCGAGCTTCAGGCCTTCGCCCGTCGTCACCATATGGGCGGCCGCTAGCAGGTTGTTGACGAGCTTGGCGACGTTGCCGGCACCGCTCGGTCCGACATGCAGGGCCTTGGCCGACATCGCATCGATCACCTCTGCCGCACGCGCGACATCGGCGTCGCTGCCGCCGATCATCATCGTCAGCTTGCCGCTTGCCGCTCCCGCCGGCCCGCCGGAAACGGGTGCATCGAGGAAACCATGGCCAAGCGCATTCAAGCCGGCGGCGAGATCGCGCGAAACGTCGGGCTCAGACGTGGAGGTGTCGATGATGACGACACGCTCCTTGGCACCCTTCAGGGCGTCGAGATTGGCTTCGACGACGGCTGCGACGTCCTTGGCCGTCGGCAGCGAGAAGACGATGAAACCGGTATCGACGAAGACATCGCAGAGCGTTTCGCAAGCCGTCACGCCGCCTTCGCCAGCCAGTCTGCGTCTGCTGTCGGAGAGGTCGAAGCCCTTCACGGCAAAGCCGTGGCTTGCGAGCGTGGTCGCCATTCCGAGCCCCATGGCTCCAAGCCCGACCACGCCTATCGCTGTCTCTTTCGTCGTCATGTCCGGTGTCACCCTCAGCGTTTGTTTTGGTGCTGTGAAGGTGGCACGGGGTATCCGGGGCGGGTAGACGGCGGGTCCGGTACACTGCGTTGCTTGCTCCGCAACGTCGGTGTTTCGCCGGAGACCGACCCGAGGCATCGCGTGTTTCCGGTTTAGATAAAGTCGCAGCAACGCTCGATCTCTTTGTTTTACGCATTACCGTCAGACCGTCACGACGATCTTGCCGAATTGTTCGTTCGTCTCGAGATAGCGATGCGCCTCGACGATCTGCTCGAACGGAAAGGTCCTTGCGATCGTCGGCTGCAACGAGCCCGAGGCGAGGCCGTCGAGAATGAAGGTCTTGGCCGCCTGCAATCGCTGGGGATCGGCAATGATCTCGTGGACGAGGTAGCCTCGCAACGTCAACGTCTTGCTGAGGACGGCAAACAGCGGAAAAGGCGTGGGTTCGGGGCTGAGGCCGCCATACTCGATCAGGATGCCGCCACGCGACATTGCCGCCGTCAACGGCTCGAATATCGGCCCGCCTATGGGGTCAAACACCACACGGATTCCTTGCGGGCCGGCAATCTCCTTCAATCGGGCTTCCAGGTCTTCCTCGGTTGAGGCGACCACATGCGCGGCGCCGAAATCGAGCAGGGCCTGCTTCTTGGCGGAGGTCCGCGTGACCGCGATCGCCGTTGCGCCGACCATGTTGGCGATCTGGATGGCCGCCAGTCCGACGCTGCTCGAGGCGGCGGTGATCACGACCATATCCCCCTTACCGAGCTTGGCGATGTCGATCAGGGCGCCATAGGCCGTCAGATACTGCATCCAGACCGCTGCGGCCGCTTCCCAACCGAGCGTCGGCGGGTGTTTGACGACCTGGGAAGCAGGGAAGGTGGCAAGCTCGCCATAGGCCGGCCAACGGACCATTGATTTCGGTGGGATGACGCTGACGGCGTCGCCGGGCTTGAGGTCGTCGACCCCGTCGCCGACCGCCTCGATGGGGCCTGCAGCCTCAAGGCCGAGACCGGAAGGCAGCGTCGGCGTCTCGATATACCGGCCCGAGCGCAGCAGCGCCTCGGCGCGATTGAGGCCGAGCGCCTTGACGCGAATGCGGACCTCGCCGGGGCCGGGGGCGGCAACATCCCGATCCTCGATGCGCAATACCTCGGGACCACCATGCTCATGAAAACGAACGACGCGTGCCATCAGCCGTAAACTCCGTATTGATTGAACTGAATAAGCTATGCGCGTCCGCTTCTTTTCGATAAATGACGGATTTGGCAGAGTAGCAGAAACCAGGAGTTTCGAATATGGATCGCCTTACGAGCATGGCGGTGTTCGTCAAAGCCGTGGATCTCGGCTCGTTTGCAGCCGCATCGGTCGCTCTCGATCTTTCCGGGCCGATGGTCGGCAAACATGTCCGGTTTCTGGAAGAACGGCTCGGCGTGCGTCTGATCAACCGCACGACCCGCCGACAGAGCCTGACCGAATTCGGACGCGCCTATTATGACCGCTGCCGCGTTATCCTTGCGGAAGCGGAAGCGGCGGATGCACTTGCGGCCGACCAGCTTTCCGAGCCGCGTGGCCGGCTGCGCGTCACCATGCCGGCTCTGCTCGGCCGGCGGTGCGTCGCACCCATCCTCATGGAGTTCGCGCGGAAATACCCAAGGCTCGAGCTCGAGCTCTCGTTCGGCGATCGCATCGTCGATCTCGCCGAGGATGGCTACGACCTTGCCATCCGCACCGGCACTCTGGAGGACCGGTCCGGCCTCATCGCCCGTCGCCTCGCCAGCCACAGCATGGTCGTTTGCGCATCGCCGTCCTATGTCGCGAAATACGGCGCCCCAAGGCAGATCGACGACCTGAGTGGCCATCATGCAGTGACGTATAATCGACCGGGATGGGTGCATCCCTGGCTGTTCCCGCGGGACGGCCAGCCGGCACGGGAAGTGACGCCCGCCAATCGGATGCGCCTCGACGACCTCGAGGCCATCGCCGATGCGGCGACCGCCGGGATGGGGCTGGTGTGGCTGCCGTCATGGCTCGTTCGCCATCGCATCAAGGCTGGTGTCCTTGTCGAAGTTTTGCAAGGCGAGCCTGAATATGTGTTCGACAACTATGCCCTGTGGCTGCGCACGCCGCATTTGCCGCTGAAAGTCCGCCTTGCAGCCGATGCACTGGCGGCGGCCCTGCCCAAGGCGATGATCTAGGCCGTGAACCCATAAACCGGATGAGGAGTGGGGTCCGGTCCGTCCGCTTGGTCAAAGGTTTCCGGTCGGCGAAGCTGAGTGCAGAAGTGGCCCCACTTGTAAGCCCGTTTGGGAAGCGTCAGTGTCGAAAAGACTGCATTTCCAGCGCGAGATGCTGGCCGAGTTTTTCCACCGAGAGCGGCAAACGGCGATGGGCCCGCACCATCAGATGGGCACTCGCCTCGCGCAGCAGCGGATCTTCGAGGTCGACTGCCAGCATGATGCCGCGACCGATCTCGCCGGAGACGGCGGCGCGGGGCAGGAAGGTGACGCCAAGACCGGAGGCGACGAAGCGGCGCAGCACTTCGATCGAGTGGGTTTCGAGCAACGGCGCCAGCGCCATGCCGGCGTCGGCGGCGACGCGGGCGACGAGCTGGGTCACGCCATTGCCCTTGCCGAGCAGGGCTGAGGGCGCGGTCAGACAGTCCGCCAGTTTCAGATCGGTACGGTTGGAGAGGGCATGCCCGTTCGGCACGATAACGCAAAGCGGCTGCCGGGCGATCGCCAGCGCCCGGATGCGCGGATCGGTCAACGGCGTGTAGGCGATGCCGATATCCGCGTCGCTGTTGGCGATGGCATCGACCACGTCCTCGGTGCTGCCGAGTTCGACGATGTAGCGGACATAGGAATGCGCCTTGGAGAAGGACGACAGCCCGTGTTCGACAAGATCGGCCATGAAGCCTTCGCCGCAGCGAATGCGGATGCGCGTCTGCTGTACGCCGCGGATCTGGTCGAGCTGTTCGGCAAGCAGGCCGTTGTCTTCCACGACTCGTTTGCCGTGTTCGAGAACGAGTTCGCCGGCATCCGTCAACACTGTGCCGCGCGCGGTGCGCTCGAACAGCGCCAGGCCGATCTCGCGTTCGGTGTCGGCGATCTGGCGGCTGACGACCGAGGGCGCCAGCCCCATATGTTCGGCAGCGCCGCGGATCGAACCGATACGGGCGACCGCCATAAAAATCTTGAGCGCTTTTGCGTCGAGCACGTCCATGGCGGTCATGGTTGCGACGGAAACGGTTTGAGGTCAACGACCAAGAGAGGTCGCGATCAGCCGTGTCCAGAGGTCGACACCTTGCGCGACGATCGCATCGTTGAAATCGTAGTGCGGCGAATGCAGGCCGGGATTGGCGCCGTCGCGGCGCGCGCCAAGCCAGAGGTAGCAGCCGGGGCGTTCCTCCAACATGAAGGCAAAATCTTCCGCGGCCATGCTGGGCGCGGCATCGACGACCGAAAGCGCGTTGTCTTGGGCTGCGACCGAACGCACGAAGGCCGCCGACGCCGCATCATTGATCGTGGCCGGATAGCGATATTGATAGTCGAGATCGGCGCTGCAGCCGAGACCTTCGGCGATGGCCGCCGTCAGCGTCCGCATGCGCTTTTCGAGGATGTCGCCGACCTCTTTCGCGAACCAGCGTGTGGTGCCGCGAATGACGGCATCCTGCGGGATGACGTTCCAGGCGTCGCCGCCGTGGATCTGGGTCACGGAGACCACGGCTGCGTCGAGAGGCGAGACGTTACGGCTGGCAATCGTCTGCAGCGCGGAAACGATCTGGGCTGCGGCAACCAGCGGATCGGCGCCCTCATGCGGCATCGCGCCGTGAGCGCCCCTGCCGGTGACGCGAATTTCGAACACGCCGAAGGCGGCCATCATCGCGTCGTCGCGGGCAACACAAGTGCCGACGTCGAGCGCTGGCCAATTGTGCAGCGCATAGACGGCGTCGGCTGGAAAGTCACGGAACAGACCGTCGGCAACCATGGCGCGCGCGCCGCCCTCGGCTTCTTCGGCCGGCTGGAAGATGAAGTGGACCGTCCCGTCGAAATCCATTTCCGAGGCCTGTCGCGCGGCGGCGAGCAGCATCGAGACGTGGCCGTCATGGCCGCAGGCATGCATCTTGCCTGGGGTTTTCGACGCGTAGGCGACGCCGCTTGCCTCGACGATCGGCAGCGCGTCCATGTCGGCGCGGATGGCGATGGTTCGGGGCGAGGTACCACGCGAGAGCGTGCCAATGAGGCCGGTGCCGCCATAGCCGCCTTTGACGGCAACGCCCCACCCAGTGAGCCTGCCGGCGACGAAGGCTGACGTTTCCCGTTCCTCGAAGGCCAGTTCCGGATGGGCGTGCAGATGATGGCGCCAGGCGATCGTTTCCGCGATGCGGTCGGGGCTGATATCGTGGCGGCTCATCTCATTCATCCTGTATCTGCAAATTGAGGGCCGGCCGCAAAGGCGGCCGGCCCGGGTTCTGTTCTATCCTATTGGCCGAGCCTCAGGAACAGATCGGCGACGACGACGGAGCCCATATAGGTTCCGATCATCACGCAGATCGCCACGATCACGATCTTCCAGCCCGAGCGGCGGGCGATTGCAAATTCGCTGGCCGTCAGCGCAAGGCCGCCATAGGCGAGCGCCGGCGTGGCGAGCGCCAGGAAGTTCAGGTGTTCGACCTGCTCGCTGACCCAGGCAGCGCCGGGCACGCCGGGGATGGTGATCAGGATCGCGATCAGCGAGACCCAGGCGACGCTTGGGAGATAGAAAGGCACGAAGCGTGCAAAGCCGAGGCCGATGATGCAGGCGACGTAGAGCACCGCCATGCCGGGCAGGGCGACGAGCGGCGAGGTTCCCGTTCCGACCCAGTTGGCGACTAGGCCGATCGCGCAGGCGATCAGCAGCAGTCCGGCGTGGCGGATGACATCGATCTTGCGCTCGTCTTCCGCGTTCAGCGGCAGGTCGTCGGCGAGATTGGCGGTGGTGGTGTGATTGGCCATTGTTCCGGTCTCCCCGATCAGGCTGTTGCGCGTTCGGACGGGCGGGCTTTGTTGTAAAGCCATTCCGTCAGCGGCAGGGCGACGAACATGCCGACATAAAGGCCGGTCGCGTAGGTCAGGATGTTGCTGGCTGCGGCCAGCGCCAGGATGATGTCCTTCTGGTCAGGAACGACGGCGACGAGACCGCCGGTACAGGCGGCAAGCATCGAGCCCGAGCCGACGCCACAGGACATGGCGAGCGCGCGCACGTCGAAGATGCCGAGACCATGGACGAGCGGCGGCATGATGGCAAAGACGAATGTGCCGATCAGCGTGCCGGTGGCATAGACGCCCATGGCGCCAGCGCCTTCCGGCGAGTTGAGGCCGTATTTGTCGGCGATCAGCGCGAGGTTAGGCTCGCGGTCGATCGAGTAGGTGGCGCCGACGGCTTCGCGGCCCATCTTCAGAAGGAACACGGCGACCGGGAAGGCGATGAGGATCGTGCCGAGATTGCCGATTTCCTGCAGCACGAGCGCCGGTCCGGCCTCGATGATCTTGGAGATCTGCGGTCCGACCGTCGTGCCGAACTTGGCGATGAAGGGCATGATCGCAACGGTGATCATGGCGCCGGAGAGCTTGACCGCATCCTTGGAAAGGAACTTGGCGCTTGCCTTGAAAATGGCGGGATTGAGCAGGATGCCGAGCGCGAAGGCGTAAAGGATCGGCAGGAAGATCACGGTGCCGAGGCCGATCGACAGGCGTTGGATGCCGATCAGCTCGCAGGCGATGACGATCGCGAGCACAAGGATGTGCAGATAGAGCCCGCCCGTGGCGGCTCCGGGTTTTCCGGTCATGATGTTCTCCTCTGGTTGGGGACCAGTTGTTGTTCTTTGCCCAGATTTCACACTATGGGGTGAGGGCAAATTCCGGCTAGCCGGTCGGCGAGCAACGAGGTGTTGCCGTTCCAGCAACAGCCACCGAGCTGAAGGCGGCTTTTGCAAAGCCGCGCGTCGCGTTTTGTCATTTCATCGTCACAGTCCTGCTCGGGTCGAGTGCGGATGCGAATCGCGCTTTCGCTTTGTCCTGGCTTTTGCATGTGTCGCCTCGATGGCCAAGGCCACATCCGACCAAGTCGGGGCGAGTGAGGCGGAAACCGCCAGCTTTCCCCAGCAAACCCGCCGATCGGCCCGGCCAACTCCGGGCATTTGCAGATTCGATATGTAGATTTGAAAAACCCTTCAGAAATCACTGAAAATCAGCATTGAAATCGATTACATTTTCTGGCTTCATAGCCCTCGCAAGATTTTGGGAGGATCTTATGAAGAAGCTTATCGCCATAGCACTCGGCACCGTCGCATCCATTGCCATCTCCGCTTCGCTCGCCAATGCAGAGACCTTCAAGATTGGTCTGTCCAATGGTTGGGTCGGCAGCGAGTGGCGCACGCAGATGATCGATGAGGCCAAGGCGGCTGCGGAAAAATGGAAGGAAAAGGGCGTCGACGTCGAAGTCAGCGTCCAGAGCGCCAACGTGGATGTGCCCGGGCAGATCGCCCATGTGCGCAACTTCATTGCCGAGGGCGTGAACGCCATCATCGTCAACCCCAACAGCCCGACGGCCTTCGACCCGATCTTCGCGCAGGCGAAGGAAGCCGGCATTCTGGTGATCGCTACCGATGCCGAAGTCTCGTCGCCGGATGCGACCTATGTTGGTATCGACCAGACGGCGTGGGGTGCGGCCGGCGCCAAGTGGCTTGCCGAAACGCTCGGCGGCAAGGGCAAGGTCGTCGCCATCAACGGCGTCGCGGGCCATCCGGCAAACGAGATGCGCGTCGCCGGCTACAAGCAGGTCTTCAAGGACTATCCGGATATCCAGGTGGTCAACGAAGTCAACGCCAACTGGGATCAGGCGCAGGGCCAGCAGGCCATGCAGAACATCCTGGCGACCTACCCTGATGTCAACGGCGTCGTCGTCCAGGACGGCATGGCTGCCGGCGCCTGGAAGTCGATCATGGATGCAGGCAAGACGGGCCAGATCGCTGCAACCGGCGAGATCCGCAAGGACTTCATCGATCTCTGGAGCAAGGACAAGCTGAACTCCGGCGCGACCGTCAATCCGCCCGGCGTCATGGCAAGCGCGCTCAACGTCGCTGTCCTCATGCTGCAGGGCAAGGAACTGAAGGAGCCGGCGACGGCTGGCCAATACAAGAACGCCATGTACCTGCCGATCCCGTTCATCGACTCGAAAAACCTGGCGGACGCCGCCAAGCAGGTCGACGGCAAGCCCGGCTACTATTCCTACACCAGCGCTCTTTCGATCGAAGACGCCGAAGCGCTCTTCAAGTAAGCGCTTGAGCCGAGCGGATGTCGTCATCCGCTCGGCGCCCCGGACCCGATTTTACGGACGACACTCCATGTCGAAACTCAAACTGAACGGCGTAAGCAAGGCTTACGGCGCCACCCTGGCTTTGCGCCGCGGCGACCTCGAGATCGCCGCCGGCGAAGTTCATGTGCTCATGGGCTCGAACGGTTCGGGCAAGAGCACATTGTGCAAGATCATTGCCGGCAGCGTGCGGCCCGATGGCGGGGAGATCCTCATCGACGGCCAGCCGGTTACGATTTCCGGTCCGCAATCGGCGCGTGCGCAGGGCATCGGTATCTTCTATCAGGAACTCAGTCTGGCCGGGAACCGCTCGGTCGAGGAGAACATCTGCCTGGCCATGCTGCCGGTGAAAGCCAGGATGTTCATCGATCGTGCCGCCCTGAAGGCGCGCGCCGCGCGCTACATCGACCTATTCACTGGAGTTTTCGGTGACGGATTTGCGGCCGAGACGCTCGTCGGCAATCTGCGCGCCGATCAGCGACAGCTTGTCGAGATCATGAAGGCGCTGGCCAGCGAAGCCCCGATCCTGATCTTCGATGAGCCGACCTCGGCACTCGATCGGGCGCAGGTCGACCGCTTCTTCGATATTCTGCGCAGGCTGAAGCGCGACGGCCGCGGCATCATCTTCATTTCGCACCGCATGGACGAGATCACCGCGATTGGCGATCGGGTGACGATCATCCGCGATGGCGAGACGATCAAGACGCTCAACCTGAACGAGACCGATCCTGCGGCGGTCATCCGGCTGATGGTGGGCGGCGCTGGCGACATGCCGGCTTCGCGGTCGTCCGCGCCTGCCGTGGCGAGCTTTGCCACCGGTGCCGCCATGACCGTCGACAAGCTTTCCGGTGCCGGTTTCCGCAATGTCAGCTTCGAGGTCGCCAAGGGCGAGATCCTCGGTCTCGGCGGCCTACACGGCCAGGGGCAATCGGCGATGTTGCGTGCAATCTTCGGCGCAGGTGCCATAACATCTGGCGGGATCCGCATCGGTGGCGATCATTTCGATGCCAGGAGCCCGCGCGACGCCATCCGGCGCGGCTGCGCCTATGTCTCGGGCGACCGCGGTCGCGACGGTGTCATTGTCGGCAGGCCGATCATCGAGAATGTGACGCCCATCCACTACCTGCGCGATCGGCTGATGATTGCGCATCCGCGAAGCCTTAAGGAAAAGGCGATGCCGGCGCTCGCAGCCATGCACACGAAGTTCGCGAGCCTCCTGCATCCGATCAACTCGCTTTCCGGCGGCAACCAGCAGAAGGTGATCATCGCCCGCTGGCTGATCGACCGGCCGGATGTGTTGCTGCTCGACGATCCGACCAAGGGCATCGACCTCTCGGCCAAGGCCGATCTCTTCGCCCTCATTCGCCAGCTGGCGGCAGACGGGCTCGGCATTCTGCTCTACTCCTCGGAGGACGCCGAATTGCTTGGGAACGCCAACCGCATCCTCGTCTTCAACGGCGGGTCGGTGACGCGCGAGCTCACCGGCGAGGATCGCACCCGCTACAATCTCTACCAGGCTGCATACGAGGCCGCGTGATGACACCGACCACGACAGAAACTCTATCTTCGCACGCTGGCGGCCTGAAGCTGTGGCTTGAACGCTATCCGTTCCTGCCGGCGCTGATCATCGTCGTCGCGCTTCTGGCGCTGAACGGCGCGTTCTCGCCGAACAGCCTCGGCTACCGCTCGTTGACGGGCCTCCTCAGCACCTACATGGCGCTGATCATGCTGGCGATCGCCCAGACCTATGTCGTCTCGGCCGGGGACATCGACCTTTCGGCCGGTGCGACGCTGTCGCTCGTCAATGTCGCGATTGTCGTGCTGATGGAGAAATGGGGTGGCGGCGCCGGCGCCGTTGTCGGCGCCATGCTATTAGGCGTTCTGCTCGGACTCGTCTGCGGCGTGATCAACGGCATCGTCGTCGCAGCGCTGCGATTGCAGGCGATTGTCGCCACCTTTGCGACCAGCATCTTCTTCACCGGCGTTGCGCTCTATGTCATGCCGGTGGCCGGCACACCGGCCCCGGCACTGTTCTGGCGCACCTATGGTGGCCGGTTGCTCGGCCTTCCCTTTGTCTTCTATGTCCTTGCAGCACTCGCCCTTCTGCTCTTCCTGTTGTCGCGCACCCGTCTCGTCACCCAGCTTCTGGCCGTCGGCGACGACCAGCAGGCGGCCTACCAGACCGGCCTTCCCGTGGTTCTGATCCGCATCAAGGGTTATGCGCTGTGCGGTCTGTTTTCGGCGCTCGCAGCGTTCTGCCTGACCGGCGACACCGCCAGCGGCGACCCGCTGGTCGGCGGCAAGATGACGCTCTACAGCGTCGCGGCCGTCGTGCTCGGGGGCAGCGCGCTTGCGGGCGGCTGGACGACCGTGGTCGGCTCGCTGCTCGGCGCGCTGACGATCGGTCTCGTCAATTCGCTCGTCTTCTTCATGGGCACGCCGTCGGAGTGGCAGAACTTCGTCCAGGGCCTCGCCATCCTTTTCGTCTTGATGGCAGGCGTGCTTGCCGGCCGGAGGGCACGCGCATGAACGTCGCCATTTCCTTCCTCAAGAAGCCGCTGGTCATCGCGCTGCTGTTGATCGTCGCGCTGCTCTATCTCGGCGAGGGCCTGTCGCCGGGCTTTGCCTCGGCCGACCAGATCCTGCGCCTGCTGATCGTTGCTTCGCTGCTCGGCATTGTCGCTGCCGGCCAGAATGTCGTCATCCTCGGTGGCCGCGAAGGCATCGATCTTTCGGTTGGCGGCGTCGTTTCCCTGTCGGCGATCATTGCCGGCAATGTCATGAACGGCGCTGACGGCGGCATCCTGCCGGCGGTCCTTGCCTGCCTTGCGGCCGGTGCCTTCTTCGGCCTCCTGAACGGGCTTGGGGTCACGCTGCTGCGCATCCCGCCGCTGGTGATGACGCTCGGCATGCTCGGCGTGCTCCAGGGGCTGCTCGTCGTCATCCGCAACGGCATTCCCTCCGGCCGTGCAGCCCCTGGTCTCTCCGCCTTCGTCACGCAGCCGCTGGTGCTCGGCATTCCAGGCATCATCTGGCTCTGGATCGCCGTCGGCCTGTTCATGGCCTTCATGCTCAGCCGTACCGTCTTCGGCCACCGCATCTATGCGATCGGTTCCAACGAGCATGCGGCCTACATGGCCGGCGTGCCGGTGCGTCGCATGCGCATCGGGCTGTTCATGATCTCCGGCATGTTTGCGGCCGTCGCCGGCCTATGCCTGCTCGGCTATTCCGGCTCGTCCTTTGCCAATGTCGGCGAGCAATACATGCTCTCCTCGATCATCGCTGTCGTCTTCGGCGGAACGTCGCTTGCCGGCGGCAAGGGCGGGTACACCGGCACCATGGCCGGCGCCCTGTTGCTGGTGATCCTCCAGGGCATCCTGACCACCGTCAACATCGACGAATCCGGCCGCCAGATGGTGTTCGGCGCGACGTTGCTGCTGCTGATGCTGTTCTATGGACGGGGAAGGGCGATGCGCGCATGAGCGAGCGGCCGAAGATCAAGGATATCGCCGAGCGGGCCGGCGTTTCGGTTGCAACCGTGTCGCGGGCGCTGAGCGATTCCGGCCTGGTGACGGCGGAAACGCGCCAGCGCATCCATGCTCTTGCCCGTGAGCTCAACTATCGGCCGAATGTCAGCGCGCGCAACCTGCGCACCCGCAAGTCGATGTCGGTGCTGCTGGTCGTGCGCGACGTCGGCAACCCGTTCTATCTCGACATTCTCAAGGGCGTCGAGGCGACGGCGCGCGAGGCCGGCTATTCCGTGCTGATGGGCAACACCGAGAATGACCCGGATCGCGAGACGGAATATTTCAACATGCTGCGCGACGGTCATGCCGATGGCATGATCCTGATGACCGGCAAGCTGCCGCCGGCGGGGCATGATGCTGGTGTCGACCTTGCGCGCCTGCCTGTCGTCGTCGCACTGGAAATGATCGAGGCCGCGGGGCTGCCGCATGTGCAGGTCGACAACCTTGCTGCCGCGAAGGCCGCAGTCGAGCATCTGATCGCGCTTGGCCACCGCAGGATCGCCCATATCGCCGGGCCGCTGCCCGAGGTCATGGCCGTTCACCGCCGCGACGGCTATCGCGCCGCCATGCACGATGCCGGCCTTGTGATCCCGGACGGCTACGAGGTCCGTGGCGACTACCTGCTTGAAACCGGCCAGCTCTGCTGCGGTCAACTGTTTGCCCTATCCGAACCGCCGACGGCGCTTTTCGCCGCGAACGACGAAATGGCCTATGGCGCCATTCACGAGTTGCGTCGCCTCGGTCGCGACGTGCCGGGTGACGTTTCGGTCGTCGGTTTCGACGATCTCTACCTGAGCAAGGCCTTCTATCCGCCCCTGACCACCGTCAACCAGCCGCGCGCCGACATCGGCCGAACGGCAATGTCGTTGTTGCTGCGCATCCTTTCTGGCGAGGAGGTGGCCCTTGCCGCGCCCATCGTGCTGCCGACGGCCTTGAGCATCCGGGCCAGCACCGCCTCGCCACGTCACTTTTAAGTCGAGCATGATGTCGACCGAAAACCGCCTACACTTTTCGGCATCATGCTCCAGCCGAAAATCTGGGAGAAGAGAATGACACAGCTACCGAAGCAGACGCTGCGCGTGGGATTCGTCGGAACCGGCTTCATCGCCCATTTCCACCTGAAGTCGATGATCGGCGTGCGCAACGTCGAGGTGACGGGTGCCTTCAGCCGCAAGGCGGAAAACCGCGAGAAATTTGCGCGCGAAGTGGAAGCACTCGGGCTCGGCATCTGCCGCACGCATGAGAGCCTGGAAGCGCTGCTTGTCGCCGATGACGTCGACGCGATCTGGATCCTTTCGCCGAACTATACGCGCCTCGAGGTCATGCGCTCGCTGCACGGGGCAATCAAATCCGGTCGGAGCAAAGTCTTCGCAGTCGCCTGCGAGAAGCCGTTGGCGCGCACGGTGGCGGAAGCCCGCGAGATGCTGACGCTGGCCGAGGATGCCGGCCTCAACCACGGCTATCTCGAAAACCAGGTGTTCTGCACGCCGGTATTGCGCGGCAAGGAGATCATCTGGCGTCGCGCCGCATCCACCACCGGCAGGCCCTATCTCGCCCGGGCGGCAGAGGAGCATTCCGGCCCGCACGAGCCCTGGTTCTGGCAGGGCGACAAGCAGGGCGGCGGCGTTCTCTCCGACATGATGTGCCACAGCGTCGAGGTGGCGCGCTATCTGCTGACTGCGCCCGGTGCGCCGCGCAATTCGCTGAAGATCAAGGCCGTCAACGGCACCGTCGCCAACCTGAAGTGGACGCGCCCCAACTATGCCGAACAGTTGCGCAAGCGTTTCGGCAACGACGTCGACTATCGCAACCGTCCTTCGGAAGACTTTGCGCGCGCGACGGTGACGCTCGAGGACCAGGACGGCAACGAACTGATGATCGAGGCGACGACCTCCTGGGCCTATGTGGGCGCCGGCCTGCGCATCCAGCTCGAATTGCTCGGACCGGAATATGCGCTCGAATACAATTCGCTGAGCACGGGGCTGAAGATCTTCATGTCTCGCGAAGTCACAGGTTCGGAAGGCGAGGATCTTGTCGAGAAGCAGAATGCCGAGCAGGGGCTGATGCCGGTGCTCGAGGATGAAGCCGGCGTCTACGGTTATACCGACGAAAACCGCCACATGGTCGAATGCTTCCGCAAGGGCCAGAAGCCGCTCGAGACCTTCGAGGACGGTCTTGCCGTGGTCGAGATGCTGATGGGGCTCTATCGCTCCGCCGAGATCAACGCCACCTTGCAGTTCCCGGCACCAGAACTCGAACATTACGTGCCCGTCGTCGCGCGCAAGGGCGCGTAACAGGGCGCGCCCGAGATCGGCGGGAGAGCGGCAAGGCCGGCTCCCGCCACCCGCTCCATGACGAGCTGGCCTTTCGCCATGGTTCCAAAGGCAGCCGCGGGATCTGTCGAGCCGCGCTCCCGGACAACCGACGCCGACAAATTCGGTACTTTCGAACCGCCGTCGGGAATAAACCGCGACGGCTGCCGTTATGCCCCATCGAGAAAACGCAACGACCGGATGACACAGGCGACATTCGCCACGAACCGGTCGAGAAGAAGCAAAGGATTGGGCCATCATGAGCAGCGTTCGAGCACTTGCACCGGGCAAGGACATCGTTATCTCTTCCACCAAGGAAGCGAGTGATTTCGGCGGTCAGATGCCGCTGCGCCAGGTGCGGCTGTTGACCGGGTCGATGCTGCTCCCCTTCGCGGCGATCCTGATCTTTCTTGCAGCCGATGGGCTGACCATGCCGATGCGCGTGGCGCTGATGGTGTTTGCGACAACACTTGTCTGCCGGACGATCTTCGATCTTCCGGAAACGCCGGTGGCGCTTGCCGGCGCATTGGTCCTCGGCGCCACGGGCACCGTCAGCGAAGAGGCAGTGTTCGCAGCGCTCGGCAACGATATCGTCTGGAGGACATAGCGTTGGTTTCCCGCTATCCAACGCTAAGGGGGATCAAATCACGAACGCGAAGCAGAAGGCACCTAACGTCGCATTTGAGTGTAGAGAGAGGAAGTCGAACCGCATACCCGGACGGCGGCTTGGCGGACACGGCCTCGATTTCAAGCCACCGCTCGGTAGAAATGACAACGGTCGAGTAGCAAAGTGTTGGTCTGACACTGGCTACGATTTCCGCCCCCTTCGGAATGATCAGAATGTTGGGCACCATCATGGGGACTTGGCAGATCGTCGAGCGCTTGGTCATGACAGTTAATCGCCGTTACATCGACCGCCCATTGGAAAGATCGCGCCCATTGGAAAGGATATCGATCTGTAATGGTACGCGTGACGCTACATCTGAAAGTTGCGTGGTGACAGCTTTGCCGATCTGTCCGAGACCCCAGAAACCTGAGAGCTCATGCACTCGCCTTTTGCGCAAATCGGATAGACAATGCCAAGACCTGATGCCCGGTTGGTTCGGATGGGAGCTGATGTCGAACAAGTACTGAGGAAAGATTGCCGGCCCTCGCCTTCATTTCAGGCGCCGCCGCAACATGCTAGCCTGCGAAGGTCGGGGCGTGTGTGCCGGGTAGCACAGGGACATTGATACAGAGATAGGGGCGAGGGGCATTTTGGATGTTCGCCAGCCCGGAATTTCTACTTTGGGTATTGGTACAGCTATACGTTGACCGGTGACAATCATCAACGAACTGTTCTTGCGCGAAATGCCGGACAAACCGCTGAGCAAGGGGGAGACAGGACTGATGGACAAGAACGCTGATAACAAGGCCGGTCATATCGGCCCAAAGGGGTTTACGCGACGGGCAATGCTCACGACTGGCGGCTCGCTGGCGGCGGCGCAACTCGCTGGCAGGATTGGTGTGCGCGGATTGGCCGCCGCGCTTGCTTCCGGAACTGCCGCGTTGGCACAGTCGGCCAAGCCCAATATTGTTTTCATCCTGGCCGACGATTTGGGCTGGAAGGATGTCGGATTTCACGGCTCTGACATAAAGACGCCAAACATCGACGAACTGGCGGAGAAAGGCGCCCGGCTTGAGCAATACTACGCCCAGCCCATGTGCACGCCCACCCGGGCGGCGTTCATGACGGGCCGCTACCCGTTCCGCTACGGCATGCAAACCGCCGTCATTCCCCAGGGCGGTACCTACGGCCTGGCGCTCGACGACTATCTCTTGCCGGAACTGCTGAATGAGGCAGGCTATGCCACCGCCGCGAGCGGCAAGTGGCACCTCGGTCACGCGAACGCGGCGTTCTGGCCGCGCCAGCGCGGATTCGATTCATTCTATGGTGCTCTGCTTGGCGAGATCGATCACTTCACGCACAAGTCGGCAAACGGTAATGCGGACTGGTACCGGAACAACGACGCCCTCGAGGAGGAAGGGTTCGACAACATCCTCTTCGCTAGCGAAGCCGTGCGAGTGATCAACGAGCACGATCAGTCAAAACCCTTGTTCCTGTATCTGGCCTTCACGTCGCCGCATACGCCCTTCCAGGCGCCGAAGGAATATCTTGAACGCAACAGCCATATCGCCGACGAGAGCCGGCGAAACTATGCAGCGATGATCTCGGTGATGGACGATGGCATCGGCAGAGTCGTCGATGCTCTCGAAACGCGCGGCATGCGCCAGAATACGCTCATTCTCTTTCACAGCGACAATGGCGGCGTGGTCAATGCTTTCTTTGCGGGGGAAAGCGATGTCAAGGGCAAGCTTCCGGCCGACAACGGTCCTTACCGGGAGGGCAAGGGGACGACCTATGAAGGAGGTACGCGCGTCGTTGGCCTGGTCAACTGGCCGGGAAAGATCGAGCCTGGCACTGCCGACGGAATGATGCATGTCGTTGACATGTACCCGACCTTGGCGGCTCTGGCCGGCGCTGAGCTCGGCAAGAATAAGCCGCTGGACGGGATGGACATGTGGCCGATGCTTGGCGAAGGAAAGCCATCGCCACGCACCGAGATCGTCTACAACATCGAACCAATGACGGCCGCCGTGCGCCAGGGCGATTGGAAGCTTGTGTGGAAGACGACGTTGCCGCCGAAAGTCGAACTCTTCGATCTTTCGAAGGATACGTCCGAGACCACAAACCTTGCCGATCAGAACCCCGAAATGGTGCAGAAACTGCAGGCGCGGGTCATCGAGCTCGCCTCACAGATGTCTCCTCCTCTCATCCTGCAGGACGCCGTGCGATTGCTCTTGCACTCGGACACCGTACTGCCCGACGCGGCCGAAATGTTCAATGTTGGAGATTGAGTGATTTGGCGGCTCATTCCGAGGACGAGCGGCGTGCCGGGGCCGTTCGCCTGCCGGAATGCCGGAGGTTGGCGGACGCAACTGGCTATCGTGATGCCGGAAAGCGGCGAAGGTTTCGCGCCGGCCTCGTCGCTTGAAACCGTCGACGCCTATCTGACATCGATCGGTGCCGTGCTCCATTGGAGGCTGACGCGGAGAAGAAGGCGCTTGCCGGCCGGCAATAGTGTTCAACGCGGCCTCTCCACCGGCACGGAAAGGCCGACCTTGACGCGATCCATGGTCACGAAGGTTCTAAAGCGCCGGATGTTGGGGTTGCCGAAGAACATGCGCCGAGTGAAGGCCTCGTAATCGCCCATCGTCGGCACGATCACGACCAGCATGAAGTCCACATCGCCCGTGACGTAGTAGCATTGCTGTACCTCGGGAGCGGCCGAAAACGCCGCCTTGGCGGCGTCGAGCAGGTCGATCTGCTCGCTTTCCACCTCCACTTCGACAAGGATCGTCAGGGCCTGGTTGACGCGGGCCGGGTCGATCACCGCCACATTGCTGCGGATGACGCCGGTTTCTTCCATGCGCTTGATCCGCCGTTGCACGGCCGGGGCGGACAGGTTGACGGCCTCACCGATCTGCCGCTGCGGCGTCGTGTTGTCCTTCTGCAGGATTGAAAGGATTGCCAGATCGAAGCGATCGAGCTCTGCCGGTGCGGTCTTTGAAGCGGCCATCGTCTCCTCGTCATTGTTTACAAACTTGCATTCGAAGTCGCCATTTAGAGCGCATTTCTCTCGTGCAGTGAAATATAACTTCATCGAACAGGGAGATTGCCGACATGCTCATTCGCAACCACCATGCCGATTTCGGATCGTCGCTGCTGCCGGAAGATGCCGAGATACTTTCGATAACGGCGGCTGCCGAGGTCGAGCGTCAGCTTTCCCGCCGCGACGACCACCGGCCGACGCCGCTTCATTCCTTGCCGGCGCTTGCGGGCGAGCTTGGGGTCGGCGCGATCTTCGTCAAGGACGAGGGCCATCGGCTCGGGCTCGGCAGCTTCAAGGCGCTTGGCGGATCCTATGCGGTGATCCGGCTGGTGCTCGACGAGGCTCGAAAGCAGACCGGCCTTGACGTCGACATCGACGATCTCGCGCGCCCGGACGTTCGTGCGGTCGCCCGCGAGATGACGTTCGGCTGCGCCACGGACGGCAATCATGGTCGATCGGTGGCAATGGGGGCACAGCTCGTCGGGGCGAAGTCGGTGATCTTCGTACATTCCGGCGTCAGCCAGAAACGCATAGAGGCGATCGCGCATTACAGCGCCGAGATCGTCCGGGTCGAAGGAACCTATGACGACTCGGTCGAGTTTGCGGCGAAGGTCTGTGCAGAGCGCGGCTGGACGGTTGTCTCGGACACGTCCTGGCCGGGATACGAATATATTCCCGGCCTGGTCATGCAGGGCTATACGGCACTCCTGTGCGAGGCCCTGCGGGAGGTCGGTGCGCCGCCAACCCATGTCTTTGTCCAGGCCGGCGTCGGCGGCATCGCCGCCGCAACGGCTGGCCATATGGCGCTGCGCTACGGCCGCGACCGGCCACGCTTCGTCGTCGTCGAGCCGGCCCGGGCGGCCTGCCTGCTCGAAACCGCAAAGGTCGGGCGGCCGGTGAAAGTGGCGCATGGCGAGCCGACCGTCATGGCGATGCTCGAATGTTACGAGCCTTCGCTTGTCGCCTGGCGCATCCTGTCGCGGGTCGCCGACGCCTTCATGACCGTCGACGAGGAGGACGCCGTTTCGATCATGAATCGCCTCGCCCGCCCGACGGGCGGCGATCCGGCAATCATTGCGGGCGAAAGCGGCGGCGTCGGTCTGGCCGGCCTTGTCGCAGTCGCCGGAGATCCGAACAAGCGTGCTGCCCTCGGCCTTGACGCCAATTCGCGGATCCTTGTGATCAATACGGAAGGCGCCACGGATCCTGAACGCTACGAAGAACTGGTTGGTCTCGCACCCGCGCAAGTCGCCGGGGCTTTGAACACGGAAAGGGTGTGATGCGGATGGCAAGCACGGATGTCGACAAGCTTGTAGCGGAGATGAGGGCGTGGCGTCATGACCTGCATGCCCATCCGGAATTCGGCTTTGAAGAGAAACGAACGGCCGCCTTTGTTTCCGCCAAGCTGCGGGAGTTCGGCCTGGACGAGGTCACCGAAGGCATCGGTGGCACCGGGGTGGTCGGCACGCTGCGGCGTGGAACGGGAAACCACGCCATAGCGCTGCGGGCCGACATGGACGCGTTGCGCATTGCGGAACAGGGCACGGCTTCCTATTGCTCCACCCAGCCCGGTACGATGCATGCCTGCGGCCATGACGGCCATACGGCAATGCTGCTCGGCGCGGCGAAGCTGCTGGCCGAGGAGGGCGGCTTCGATGGGACGGTGCGCTTTGTTTTCCAGCCTGCTGAGGAATGGGGCAAGGGCGCTCTTGCCATGCTTGCCGATGGCCTGCTGGAGCGCTTTCCCTTCGACGAAATCTATGGCCTGCACAATATGCCGGGCCTGCCGGTCGGAAAGTTCGAGACACGTGTGGGCGCCATCATGTCGGCTGAGGACAATTTCGAGATCACGCTCAGAGGCGTCGGCGGCCATGCCGCCCGCCCCCATTGGGGGAATGAGACGCTGGTCGCTGCCTGTGCCACGGTCGTCAGTCTGCAGACGATCGTCTCGCGACGCCTGTCGCCGACGGATATCGCCGTTGTCTCCGTGACCGAATTGGTCACGGACGGCACGCGCAACGCCTTGCCCGGTCTGGCACGCATTCTCGGCGATGCCCGCAGCTTTCGACCCGAGGTGAGCGCCAGGATCGAGCAGCAGATGCGCACCATCGCCAAGGGGACGGCGGATGCCTATGGCTGCGAGGTCGATGTGAGTTATACGCGCGAATTCGTGCCATTGCTCAACGATCCGGCTCTCGTTGATCAGGCATTCGCTGCGGCCGGCGTGGTGTTCGGGGCGGAGAATGTCGCTGTTGCCGCCGAGCCGATGACCGGCTCGGAGGATTTTGCGCGGTTTCTCGCGCATGTGCCGGGCTGCTTTGTCTTTATCGGCAACGGCCAAGGATCCGCGCCGCTGCACAATCCGCATTACGACTTCAATGACGACGCCTTGATCTTCGGTGCCCGGTTCCACGCCGAAATTGCCCGGCAGCGACTGGCCGCGCCGGATGCCGGGTTATGACTGTCATGATGCCCCGTATCAGCACAATCGAAGGCGACGCCGTCATGTCTCATCCTTCCATCAATGCCGAGCGCCTGCTCGCGCGCATCGGCGAACTCGGTGCGATCGGGCGCGACGATCGGGGCCAGTTGACACGGCTTGCAGCGTCCGACGCGGAAAAGCTGGGGCGGGACCGTCTGGTCGGCTGGATCGAGGCGGCGGGGCTGGATGTCGCTGTCGACCGCATCGGCAACATTTTCGGCATCTGGTCCAATCGGGATAACGCCGAGCAACTACCGCTTATACTCGGTTCCCATATCGACACGGTGATCAATGCCGGCATCTACGATGGCTGCTACGGCGTGCTTGCCGCGCTTGAAGTCATCGAGACCCTGAAGGAGCAGGGGTCTATATCGGAACGCCCGATCGTTGTGGCGGCCTTTACCAACGAAGAGGGCGTCCGCTACGCACCCGATATGCTGGGGTCGCTGGTCCATGTCGGCGGTCTTGCGGTTGAGGCGGCCCTTGCGACCCTCGGGACTGATGGCACGACGCTCGGATCGGAACTCGTGCGCATCGGCTACGCCGGCAGCGTCGAGCCCGGCTCCTTGAAACCCCATGCCTATGTCGAACTGCACATTGAGCAGGGACCGGTGTTGGAGCGCGAGGCGACAACGATCGGCGCCGTCGAAAACCTGCAGGGCATCTCCTGGCAGCGCGTCACGATCGACGGGGTTGCCAATCATGCCGGCACGACGCCGATGGCGATGCGCTGCGATGCCGGCCTTGCGGCCGCGCGTGTCGGCCTGTTCCTGCGCGAGCACATCGCGCGCTCGAACGCGCCGAGCGTGGCGACGATCGGGACCATGCGCTTCGAGCCGAACGCGATCAACGTCATTCCTTCGCGTGCGGTCTTTACCGTCGACCTGCGCGACCCGGACGAGGATCGCCTGCGGATGCTTGAGGCGGCGCTTTCCGACTTTCTCCGCCGCCTTGAGCAGGAGGAGCATGTGAAGATATCTGTCGAGCGTCTCGCCCGGTTCGAGCCGGTCATCTTCGACAGCGCGATCGTCGAGGCGATCGAAGTTTCGGCGACGGCCCGTGGGTTGAGGAGCCGGCGGATGACCTCCGGCGCCGGCCACGACGCCCAGATGATCGCGCGCATCGCGCCGGCGGCGATGATCTTCGTTCCGAGCCGTAACGGGATCAGCCACAATCCGCGCGAACATACGGATCCGGCCGACCTCGTCGCAGGAGCCAATGTTCTGCTCGATGTTGCTACGCGGCTTGTAGGTAGCCGCTAGAGCGCCGGAATAGAGGCATCCTCTCCACCGTCATGCTCGGGCTTGACCCGAGCATCCAGCCGCCATCTTTGCGGCCGCGTGTCGAAAAGTTGCGGCCCCAGACGTGGATGCTCGGGTCAAGCCCGAGCATGACGGAGGGAGAGGGGGGCCTTCAGTTAATACAGAGCCGAAATCCTACGCCAGAAGGGGCGGTTTGCCGCCCCTTCTGGCGTGGTCTTTATCGCTGCACTACGGCGTCGTCGCCGACCGGCAGATAGAGATCGCCGCCGTCGCGATACTTGGCTGCCATCGCCTGCAGACCTTCCTTCTGCGCCTCGGCGCGGATGTCGTGCGAGATCCGCATCGAGCAGAATTTCGGCCCGCACATCGAGCAGAAATGCGCGACCTTGTGCGCCTCCTTCGGCAAAGTCTCGTCGTGGAAGGAGCGCGCGGTCTCCGGGTCGAGCGACAGGTTAAACTGGTCCTCCCAGCGGAACTCGAAACGGGCGCGCGACAGGGCGTCGTCCCGGGTGCGGGCCGCCGGGTGTCCCTTGGCGAGATCAGCTGCGTGGGCTGCGATCTTGTAGGTGATGACCCCGGTCTTGACGTCGTTGCGATCCGGCAGGCCCAGGTGCTCCTTCGGCGTCACGTAGCAGAGCATGGCCGTGCCGAACCAGCCGATCATCGCAGCACCTATGCCCGACGTGATGTGGTCGTAGCCGGGCGCGATGTCGGTCGTCAGGGGCCCAAGCGTATAGAACGGCGCCTCGCCACAGACGGCGAGCTGCTTGTCCATGTTTTCCTTGATCTTGTGCATCGGCACGTGGCCCGGCCCCTCGATCATCACCTGGCAATCCTTGGCCCAGGCGATCTTCGTCAACTCGCCCAGCGTTTCCAGTTCGGCAAATTGGGCGGCGTCGTTGGCATCGGCGATCGAGCCCGGGCGCAGGCCGTCACCGAGCGAAAACGAGACGTCGTAGGCACGGCAGATATCGCAGATCTCTTCGAAGTGCTCGTAGAGAAAGCTCTCCTTGTGATGGTGCAGGCACCACTTGGCCATGATCGAGCCGCCGCGCGAGACGATGCCCGTGACCCGGTCGACCGTCAGCGGGATATAGTGAAGCCGGACACCGGCATGGATTGTGAAGTAGTCGACGCCCTGTTCCGCCTGTTCGATCAGCGTGTCGCGATAGACCTCCCAGGTCAGGTCCTCGGCGATGCCGTTGACCTTTTCGAGCGCCTGGTAGAGCGGCACGGTGCCGATCGGCACCGGTGAGTTGCGGATGATCCATTCGCGGATGTTGTGGATGTTGCGGCCGGTCGAAAGGTCCATGACCGTGTCTGCGCCCCAACGGGTTGCCCAGACCATCTTTTCCACTTCCTCGGCCATCGAAGAGGTGACGGCGGAGTTGCCGATATTGGCATTGATCTTCACCAGGAAGTTCCGGCCGATGATCATCGGTTCGCATTCCGGATGGTTGATGTTGGCGGGCAGGACGGCGCGGCCGCTGGCGATTTCCTGGCGGACGAATTCGGGCGTGACGTGATCGGGAATATGGGCGCCGAAACTTTCGCCGTCGCGCTGCGTGGCGCGCGCGGCGTCGCGGCCGAGGTTTTCGCGGATGGCGACGAACTCCATCTCGGGCGTGATGATGCCGGCCCGTGCATAGGCAAGCTGCGTCACGGCGCGCTGGCCGGTGGCGCGCAAGGGCGTGTGGCGCAAGGGGAACGTGGGCGTCAGCCGGTCTCCGGAGGCAAAGCCGTTGTCTTCCGGCCGGACGCTGCGCCCGTCATAGGCTTCGACATCGCCACGTGCGATGATCCAGTTGCGGCGCGGCCGTGGCAGCCCTTCCTCGATGCGGATGTTGGCGTCTTCAAGGGTATAGGGCCCGGAGGCATCATAGACCGTGACCGGCGGCTCGCCCGACGTGGGGTGCAGGGCGATTTCGCGCATCGGCACACGGATATCAGGATGGATCGTGCCTGGTTTGTAGACCTTCTTCGAGGCGGGAAGCGGGCCTTTGGTGACCGAGAGGTCTGCGGGTTTGGTGACAATATTCATGATGAGGCTCCAAGTTTGCGGTTGGAGACCCAGTTCTGAAGCCGGAAGGAAAAGACAGGTCCGCCCGGATTTCCGCGCGATTGACGGAATCGTGGCGTCGATGTCTGCACCGTCCCTACGCCAGTATGAACTGGATCAGGTTCAACGGGTCACTGCGCCTCGGTCGGCAAAGCCGATCCGCCCAGCAGTATCTCAGCCCCTTGACGGGACCCCCCTGGTGAATGCCTAGAGATAGCCATCGATCCGGATGCGCAGTCAAGCGCTAATCCGAAGGTCGCGTGTCAGGCCTGTTGATCGCTTACTAGCGGCCCGGCTTTTCGACTGACGGGCGATCGGCATAATCCGCCCGGTTGATGCCGTGCCGCTGCAGCTTGTCGTAGAAGGTCTTGCGCGGAATGCCCAGCGCCTCGATCGTCGCCTTGACGTCGCCGCGCTGCGCCCGCAGCGCTTCTTTCAGAATTTCTGCCTCGTAGCGCTCGAGCCGTTCGGGCAGGGCGGCACCGGTTGGCGCAGCGGCGGCGGTCGGCTGTCCGAGCGCCCCTTCGACGCCAAGGGCGACGCGCTCGGCGAAATGCGAGAGTTCGCGCACATTGCCGGGCCAGGAATGGGACATCAGATAGTGGTGCACCGCGGGCGAAACCGTCGGCACGTCGCGCTTGAACCGCTCGCCCGCGCGCGTCAGGAAATGCGAAAAGAGAAGCGGGATGTCGTCCCGGCGTTCGCGCAGCGGCGGGATCGACAGGGTGACGACGTTCAGCCGGAAATAGAGATCCTCGCGAAAGTCGCCCCGCTGGGCCGGGTCACCAAGGTCGATCTTGGCGGCGGCGATCACGCGGATATCCACCGGTCGCACGACATTGGTGCCGAGCGGCGTGATTTCGCGGGCTTCGAGAACACGCAGCATCTTGACCTGCGTTGCCGGCGGCATCGCTTCGATTTCATCGAGGAAAAGCGTGCCGCCACTTGCATGCTCGATACGGCCGATGCGCTTCTTCAAGGCGCCGGTAAAGGCGCCCTGCTCGTGGCCGAAAAGCTCGCTTTCGATCACCGTTTCCGGCAGTGCGCCGCAGTTGAGCGCCACGAAGTTGCCGTCGCGGCGCCGGCTCCAATTGTGCAGCAGCGTCGCCACCACCTCCTTGCCGCTGCCGGTTTCGCCGGCAACGAGCACATCCACGTCGGTGTCGGCGATATGCTGCAAGGTCTGGCGCAGCCGTTCCATGACCGGCGTCTGGCCAATCAGCGGCAGGCTTTCGCCGGCGACTTCCGCTGCACGCTTCAGGGCACGGTTTTCCATCACCAGCCGGCGCTTTTCCAGGGCGCGGCGCGCGCTCTGCACAAGACGGTCGGCGGCAAAAGGTTTCGGAATGAAGTCGTAGACGCCGTCCTGCATGGCCTGAACGGCCATCGGAATATCGCCGTGCCCGGTCACCAGAATGACCGGCAGGTCGGGGTCGAAATCGGCGATGCGGCGAAAGAGTGTCAGGCCATCGATCCCCGGCATGCGGATATCGCTGATGACGATGCCGTCGAAGCCCGGGCCGAGGAGTATGAGCGCTTCCGCCGCGCCGGGAAAGGCGGAGACGGTGAGGCCGGCAAGCTCCAGCGTCTGCTTCATCGCCTTCCTGAGCTCGCTGTCGTCGTCGACGAGGCATACGGATTGTTGCATCGCTCAGGCCCTCTTCAAGCGAACGGTGAAGACGGTACCGTCGGGGCCGGTCTTGACCTCGATGTCGCCGCCATAGTCGACGACGATTTCCTTGGAGATGGCAAGGCCGAGACCGAGGCCCTCATCCTTGGACGTGTTGAACGGGGTGAACAGATCCTCGAGGATATCGGGCCGGATGCCCGGGCCATTGTCGGCGACAACAAGGAAAACAGTGTCGGAGGCGCCGATCTCGCACCGCACGCGGATCTCCGCGTCTGCCCGGTCGCCGAGGGCTTCCAGGGCATTCTGCAGCAGATTGATCAGCACCTGTTCAAGCCGGATACGGTTGCCGAGCACGCTGAGCCCGTTCTCCGGCAGATCGATGACGATCGCGTCCATTCGGCCAGCAAAGCGGCTGCGCAGCAGCATTCGTGCGCCTTCGATCACCTCCGGCACGGACGTCGGTTCGGCGACGAATCGTCCCTTGCGCGCAAAACTGCGCAGCTCGTCGGTGATGGTGCCGACCCGCTCGGTCAGCGCGGCGATGCTTTCGAGGTTTTCGACCGCTGTCTCCTGCTGGCCGCGATCGAGGAAGGTGCGCGCATTGTCGGCATAGGCGCGGATGGTCGCGACCGGCTGGTTGATCTCGTGGGCGACGCCGGCTGCCACCTGGCCAAGGATCGCCAGCCGGTTGGCCTGGACCAGTTCCTGCTGCACCGCCTGAAGCCTTTCGCCGGTGCGCCGGTGGTCGGCGATTTCGGTTTCGAGGTGATCGCGCGCCAGGCTCAGGTCGTGCGTGCGCTCGGTGACGCGTCGCTCCAGTTCGTCGCGCGCGGCGCGCTCGTTCGCCGCGACCAGCGTCAGCGCCTGGCGCCGGCGAAGGAGGAATGCGGCAAGCGCCAGCAGCGGAACGAGAACGGTGAGCGCCAGCAGCCGTGCCTCACGGCTCGCGGCACCAAGGGCGGCATCCAGCGGGGCCAATTGCTCCAGCCGCCAACTGGTCGAGGGAACCATGGTCTCGACCCTGAGGTATTGCTTCTCGCTGCTGCCGGGCAGAAGTGCTGTCAGCACGCTCGACCCATCGCTCATCGGTTCGATACCGCGGAACGGCAGCGGCAGCAGCGAAGCATCGCCGAACTGCAGGCTGTCGCGGATGGCGGCGAGGCGGTCTCCGGGGATGTTGCGGGTCGTCATGAAGCGCCAGGACGGGAAACTGGTGATCAGCACGATGCCGCGCCGGTCGGTGACATAGACCGGCTTGCCGGAGGCAAGCCAATCGGCCTCGACACCGTCGAATTCGAGTTTTGCGACCACGACACCGATGGGGCCGTCAGGACCGTCGACACGTCTTGATATGTAGAGGCCCGGCCGCTTGCTGACGGTGCCCATGGCGAAATGCTCCGCCTTGCCGTCGCGCATCGCCATCCGGAAATATTCGCGGAAGGCGTAGTCATTGCCGACGAAGCTAGTCGGCTCGCGCCAGTTGCTGGCCGCGACCGCCAGGCCGTCGAGGCCGATCGCGTAGATCACCGCCGCATCCGTATTGGTGGCCAGCGCCTCGAGCTTTTGATTGAGCCGCTGCAACGGCTGGTCGCCACCTCGCTCGAGCGCGGCTTTCACCTCGACGTCGTCGGCCAGCACCAGGGGCAGCGCGCGCTGTCGCTCCAGCGCCGCCTTCAGCAGCGAAGCCTTGAGATTGGCATCAATGCGGCTTTGGATATCGACGGATTCGAGCGCCTTGTTTCGCCCATATTCGCCGGCGACAAAGAGCCCCGCTACCAACAGCCCCAATGCGACCGCGGCAAAAATCAGCCAGGCGCGGCGCATCTGCCGGTCAAGATCCGCTGGATCGAAGGGGGTAGGGGCGGGCATGGACATGGCGGAATTGTGCATTATTCCGCCCAGATTTCCAGACGACCTGTGCGGATATCCGCTCAAATATTTGTGTGCCCGACCCGGGTTCTCTTGAAATGTGCTGATATTTCAATAGCCTGATGAGCCGTGCTGCGATCTGGCACGCCTATTGCAAATGACATCCTCATGACAGCCCGAGCTGTCGCGCTTCGGAAATATGGCCCGGGAGGCCCGGCATGACGCCGGACTGGGCCGAGTGGAGGATATCATGATTATCGACCAATCCGCGGAACCGCGCGGCAAGACACCTTTCTATCGTCATCTCTATGTCCAGGTTCTGGCGGCGATCGCCGCGGGCATCCTGCTCGGACATTTCTATCCGGAAATCGGCACGCAGCTGAAGCCGCTCGGCGATGCCTTCATCCGGCTCGTGAAGATGATCATTGCTCCGGTCATCTTCCTGACCGTTGCCACCGGCATCGCCGGCATGACCGACCTTGCCAAGGTCGGGCGGGTCGCCGGCAAGGCGATGATCTACTTCCTGACCTTCTCGACGCTTGCGCTCATCATCGGCCTGATCGTGGCCAATGTGGTGCAGCCGGGCGCCGGCATGCACATCGATCCCGCCTCACTCGACGTCAAGGCGGTCACCTCCTACAGCGAAAAGGCGCATGAGCAGTCGATCACCGGCTTCCTCATGAACATCATCCCGACCACGCTCGTCGGTGCATTCGCCGAGGGTGACATCCTGCAGGTGCTGTTCATCTCCGTCCTGTTTGGTCTGGCACTTGCCATGGTCGGCAAGAAGGCGGAGCCTGTCGTCGACTTCCTGCACGCGCTGACACTGCCGATCTTCAAGCTGGTCGCGATCCTGATGAAGGCCGCGCCGATCGGCGCCTTCGGCGCCATGGCCTTCACCATCGGCAAGTATGGCGTCGGATCGATCGCCAACCTCGCCATGCTGATCGGCACCTTCTACGTCACCTCGCTGCTCTTCGTCTTCGTCGTGCTCGGCGCCGTCGCCCGCTACAACGGCTTCTCGATCGTCGCTCTCATCCGCTACATCAAGGAAGAGCTGCTCTTGGTTCTCGGCACGTCCTCCTCGGAAGCTGCGCTTCCGGGCCTGATGAGCAAGATGGAGAAGGCCGGCTGCAAGCGCTCGGTCGTCGGACTGGTCATCCCGACCGGTTATTCCTTCAACCTCGACGGCACCAACATCTACATGACGCTCGCGGCTCTCTTCATCGCACAGGCGACCGACATTCCGTTGTCGCTCGGCGACCAGGTGTTGCTGCTACTGGTGGCGATGCTGAGTTCCAAGGGTGCGGCCGGTATCACGGGCGCCGGCTTCATCACGCTCGCCGCCACGCTATCGGTCGTTCCGGCCGTACCGGTCGCCGGCATGGCGCTGATCCTCGGTATCGACCGTTTCATGTCGGAATGCCGGGCGCTGACCAACTTTGTCGGCAATGCCGTCGCGACCATCGTCGTGGCAAAGTGGGAAGGCGAACTGGACGAGACCCAACTCGCCACGACCCTTGGCGGCCGGGTGCTGCCGGAAAGCTCGGTTCAGGGCCTTCAGCCGGCCGAATAGAGCTGCCTCCCAGGGCAAGACCGCATCTTGGTGCGGCAAGGCGTGGTTCACCTTCCGGTGGGCCACGCCTTTTTCTTTTTGGGGATTCGCCTCGTGGCGTTGCCGCCCTACTGCATAATTCCTTAAATCGGAATCGATTTAAGGACAAAATTATGCAGCAACTCAAAGTGTTACAGCGACCTTTGCGCGTCTAAATAGACGCGCGGCGCTGTAAGTCAAATAGGCCGGTGGCCTGTTGCCGGCTTGTCGAGGATGTTGTGATTTTCTCGTTTACCCCACTTTACTGTACCGTCTGGACGGTATAGTAATTTGTCATCGCTGATCGAGGCAAAACGTTTTCTGGGGAGGAGACGAGAATGCATTGGACGAAGTGCGTGAAGGCGGCCGCCTTGGCCACCGCGGCGTTTGCCGCATTTCCGGCGGCTGCGGCCGAAGTGTCGATTTTCTGCAGCTCGGCCGGCGCCGAGCTTGAACTCTGCCAGTCGGCCTCCGAGGCCTGGGCCAAAGAGACCGGCAATACCGTCAAGATCAACAAGATGCCGGCCAACTGGGGTGAGGCGCTGCCGCTCTACCAGCAGCTGCTCGCCGGAAAATCCGGCGACGTCGATGTCCTGACCCTCGACAATATCTGGGTCGGCACGCTCGCTTCGCACCTCGTCGATCTCCGGCAGAAGGTGCCGGCCGACGAGGTTTCCAGCCACTTTGAATCGTCGCTTGCCGACGCGACCATCAACGGCCAGCTGCTGGCCATGCCGTGGTTCGTCGATGCCGGCCTGATGTTCTATCGCAAGGATCTTCTGGAGAAGCACGGCAGGGCCGAGCCGAAGACCTGGCAGGAACTCACGGAGACGGCGAAGTTCATCCAGGACAAGGAGCGGGCATCGGGCAGCCCCGATATGTGGGGCTATGTCTGGCAGGGGCGGGCCTATGAGGGCCTGACCTGCGACGCGCTCGAATGGGTGTCATCCTTCGGCGGCGGAACCTTCATCTCGCCGGAGGGCGAGATCACCGCCAACAATCCGAAGGCCGCTGAAGCGCTCGATCTTGCCCGGTCCTGGATCGGTGGCATCAGCCCGGAAGGCGTGTTGAACTACGACGAGGAAGGCTCGCGCGGCGTCTTCGAGGCCGGCAACTCGGTCTTCCATCGCAATTGGAGCTACGTCTGGGGCACGACGCAGGCCGACGGATCGTCGCTCCGCGGCAAGATCGGCGTCATGGCGTTGCCGGTCGGGGCCGAGGGCGGGAAGTCGAGCGGATGTTATGGGGCGGGCCTTCTCGGCGTGTCCAAATATGCCGACGACGTCGACGCGGCCGTCAGCCTGGTCCGCTACCTGACCGGCGCCAAGGAACAGAAGCGCCGCGCGCTTCAGGCCTATAGCCCGACGCTGAAGGCGCTCTACGAAGACAAGGACATTCTGGCCGCCAACCCATCGCTGCAATTTGCCGAGAAGGCCTATGCCGAAAGCGCCTCGCGTCCATCGCAGGTGACCGGCGCGTCCTACAACCGTGTGTCCCAGCGGATCTTCAATGGCGTGCACAATGTGCTGAGCGGCAAGGAAAGTGCGGGCGATGCCCTGGCCAAGGTCGCGAGCGACCTGGAACGTCTGAAGGCGCGGGGCTGGTAAGCCCCGCCCATCTTCTAGAGCGTTTCCGGTTTAAATGAAGTCGAAGAAACGCTCTAGCTCATTGTTTTTTACGCATTTCCTGACGGAAAACCGCTTCGCACTTTTCCTGAAAATGCTCTGGAGATCGAGGACATCACCCGTGAACATTGCGATAGCACCGTGCTGCTGGGGCGTTTACTGGCCCGAGGGCAACGACATCAGCTGGACCGATTATCTCGACCGCATCAAGGCGGCCGGATACCGGCACACCGAACTCGGGCCATACGGTTTCTTTACCACCGATCCCGCGGTGCTTTCGTCCGAGCTTGGCAGTCGCGGCCTGTCGGTCGTCGCGGCCGCCCATGTCCACACGCTCGCCGATCCCGCCTCCTGGCCGGTTCTTGAGGAAAAGACGCAGGCGATCTGCCGGCTGTTGTCTGAAATCGGCGCGACGCATTTCATCCTGATGGACGAGTCCGAGTTCTATCCGAAGGACAAGATGGGGGTGGTCGATGAGACGGGCTGGCGCTCCGTCGTCGAGCAGACCATGGGTGCCGCGCGTATCGCCCGCTCGCACGGGCTGGAGTTCAGCTTTCACCCGCATGTCGGAACATGTGTCGAGCTTGAGCCGCAGATCGAGCGCCTGCTTGCCGAGACGGAGCCGGGCCTTGTCGGCCTTTGCCTCGACACCGGTCATCACGCCTATTGGAAGGCCGATCCGACCGCCTTCTTCAAGCGTCACCGGGATCGGATCAACGCAATCCACCTGAAGAACGTCGACGGTGCCTACCGCGAACGGGTTCTGGCTGAAGGCATTCACAGCGATCGCGCCTTCGAAGAGGGTATCATGACCGACCTCGATCGCGGCGTCGTCGACATTGCCGCTTTCGTCGCCGAATTGCTGGCGACCGGCTACGACGGCCCGCTCGTGGTCGAGCAGGATTTGGCGCGCGGCCATCCCGACGCGCCGGAAACCATCGCGGAACGGAACTTCCGCTTCGTTTCCGAGCTTCTCGCTGAGCGGGCAAGAGCATGAAGGTCGAAATCCACGATACGCCGCTGTCGATCGGCGAGCACCTCGCTGGCCGGATCATCGATGGCATCCGGACGCGGGGCTCGGAGGGCCGCGCTTATGTGCTCGGTTGCCCGGGCGGGCGCAGTCCCATGCCGGTTTATGAGGCGATCGGCCGACGGCTTGCGGTCGAGCCCGTCGATTGCTCGCGGCTGGTCATCGTGATGATGGACGAATACCTGCAGACCGATGCCAACAACGGCCTGACGCCGCCACCCTCGTCGGCGCATTTCTCCTGCCGCGGGTTCGGCGAGCGCGAGATCGTCGGGCGGTTGAACGCCGCGCTTCCTCAGGCGTTTCGCGTGCCTCCCGCAAACTTCTGGATGCCGGACCCAAGCAATCCCGGCGACTACGATGCCCGCATTGCCGCTATCGGCGGCATCGATCTTTTTCTGCTCGCATCCGGTGCCGGCGACGGTCACATCGCGTTCAATCCGCCGGGTTCGGCGCGTGACAGCCGGACGCGGGTGGTGGCGCTTGCCGAGCAGACCCGGCGCGACAATCTTGCGACCTTTCCCGACTTTCGCGGCATCGACGAGGTGCCCTCGCACGGCGTGACCATCGGCATCGGCTCGATCGTGGAGCTGTCGAAATCCGTGGCGATGATTGCCTGGGGCGAGGGCAAGCGCCATGCCTGCGAACGCATGCTCGCTGCCACGGCCTACGACGCCACATGGCCGGCAACGATCGTATCCGAATGCCGGGCCGCCGAATTGCACGTCGATGCGGCGGCTGCCGGTCGATGAGGAGTGCGCCTGTGAGCCAGCACGCGATCGGCATCGATGTCGGCGGAACGAAGACCAAGGCCTGCCTTGTGCGCCTGGCCGATGGTGCCGTCGTCACCGAACGCACGGAGGCGACGCCCTGCCAGGCTGGCGGGCAAGCGGTGCTCGAATTGGTCGGCGTGCTTGCCGAGGCCATGGAAGCCGAAGGCCAGGCGCGCGAGCTTGAGACCGCAGGCCTCGGCCTTTGCCTGCCTGAACTGGTCACCGGTGCCGGCGAACCGGCATCGGCCTGGAATTTCGATTGGCGCGATCTCGACTATCGCCAGCATCTCAGCCGTTTCGGCGCTGTCCATATCGACAGCGATGTCCGTGCCGCGGCTTTCGCCGAAGGCTGGATCGGTGCCGGCGTCGATGCGGACCCCTTCGTCTATGTGACGATTTCGACCGGCCTGTCGCATTCGCTGGTGGTCGGCGGCACGCCCTATGCCGGCGCCCGCGGCTTCGCCATCCATTTTTCCGGCAGCGACATCGTGGCGTTTGCCGGCGAAGATCAGGACCAGCCGGTGCGCCACAATCTCGAGCTTTTCGCCAGCGGCAAGGCGCTCGGCGAGCGTTATGGCAAGCTCCTCGACCGCCCCGGCACGACCGCGCTGCAGCTTTTCGAAGCGGAAGCGCGCGATCCGAAAGCGGCCAAGATGGTCGGTGACGCGCTTTTGTCGCTTGCCTCCTATCTCGGGCAGCTCGTCAATACGCTCGACCCGGCAATCCTCATTCTCGGCGGCGGCATCGGCAGCGACCCGTCAGTCAATGCGCGGCTTGCTAGCCTGGCGCGGCCATTCATCTGGGCCGACGGCGCCCGGGATCTTCCCATCATCAGAAGCGTTCTCGGCGACACGGCCTGTGCGGTCGGCGTGGCGGCGCTTGCAAACATGGCTCGCAAACAGGCGGTGCGCATATGAGCGGAATTGACCTAACCGATGTCGTCAAGCGTTTCGGTGCGCTGACCGTGATCGACAAAGTCAACCTGAGGGTTGGCGAAGGCGAGTTCGTGGTGTTCGTCGGCCCTTCGGGCTGCGGCAAGTCGACGCTTCTGCGGATGATTGCCGGGCTCGAGGAAATCTCCGACGGCGAACTGCAGATCGGCGGCAAGCGCATGAACGAAACGCCGCCGGCAGAGCGCGGCATCGCCATGGTGTTCCAGTCCTACGCGCTCTATCCGCACATGAGCGTCGAGCGCAATCTCGGCTTCGCGCTGGAGACGGCGCGGCTTGCGGCAGGCGAAATCAAGGAGCGGGTGAGCAAGGTGGCGCGCTTCCTCAAGATCGAACATCTGCTGCACCGCCGGCCCGCCCAGCTCTCCGGCGGACAGCAGCAGCGGGTCGCCATCGGCCGCGCGCTGGTGCGCTCGCAAAAGCTCTTTCTCTTCGACGAGCCGCTCTCCAACCTCGATGCGGATCTGCGCATGGAGATGCGGGTGGAGATTGCCCGTATCCATCGCGAGCTCAAGGCAACCACCGTCTACGTCACCCACGACCAGCTGGAGGCAATGACGCTCGCCGATCGCATCGTCGTCCTGAAGGACGGCCGGATTGCCCAGGTCGGGACGCCGATGGAGCTCTACGAACGGCCGGCAAGCAAATTCGTCGCCAGCTTCATCGGCGCACCGCGCATGAACTTTCTGCCGGGCACGCTGCGCCGCGACACAGGCGCGAGCCGCCTGGAGGTCATGGGCGTCACCCATACGCTCGACCGTATCGACTATGACGGCGAGATCAGCATCGGCCTGCGGCCTGAGGATCTGATCCTTGGCGGTGGCGAGGTACAGATCCCGGCACAGGTGCTGCTCGTCGAGCCGCTCGGCGGCGAGGCGCTGGTCCATGCGCGCGTCGGCGATGGCCAGATGCTGGTGATGAAGGTGCAGGGCAAGCCGGATCTCCGGCCGAATGCCGACATCACCGTCGGCTGGATGCGGTCAAAGGCGCACCTGTTCGGCGCCGACGAGTTGGCGCTTCGTGCGGCGGAGGCCTGAGACAATGGTGTCAGGTGTCTTGATGAAATCTCTCGGCTTGCGTCAAGCCCGCGCCCGCACCGCCTGGTGGTTCCTGGCGCCGAGCCTGTTGGTGTTGACGGCCGTTGCCCTCTGGCCGCTCGGGCGCACCTTCGTCTTTTCCTTCACCGACGCGCTGCTAACGGAGCCGGACTTCTACAGTTACATCGGCTTCGACAATTATCGGGCGCTGTTCGAAGATCCGCTGTGGTGGCAATCGGTTCGCAACACGCTGTATTTCACCGTCATTTCGGTGTCGATCGAGACCGTTCTCGGGCTGACGATCGCGCTTCTCCTCAATTCCCACATCGCCGGGCGCGGCGCCATGCGGGCGATCATTCTCATCCCCTGGTCGATCCCGGTCGTGGTCAGCGCCCGCATGTGGCAGTGGATGCTGCACGACCAGTTCGGCATCGTGAACCACGTGCTGAAAATGGCAGGTTTCATCGACAGTGGCATCGCCTGGACCGCCAATGCCTCCCTGGTCATGCCGGTGATCATCGCGGTCGATGTCTGGATCACCACGCCCTTCATGGTGCTGCTGATCCTGGCGGGGCTGCAGATGCTGCCGCGCGGCATCTACGAGGTCGCGGCAATCGACGGCGTGCCGGCGTGGAAGCAGTTCACCTCGCTGACGCTGCCGCTGCTGGCGCCGAGCATTGCGGTTGCCGTGCTCTTCCGCCTGCTCGATGCGCTGCGCATGTTCGATTTGAGCTTCGTGCTGTCGTCCAACAGCGACGACACCAAGACGGTGTCGATTTATGCCCGCGAGGTCCTCGTCAACTTCCAGGACATGGGCGTGGGCTCCGCCGCCAGTACCGCCGTCTTCCTGATGATCGCCGTCGTTACCGCGATCTATGTCACCGTCTTCCGTCTCAATCGCCGCCTTTTGGGAGTTTGACATGGTCCGAAGCAACACCCGCAAACGCCTGCATCAGGTCGCGATCTACAGCCTCTTCGGCATCGTCGCGCTCTATACGCTGTTTCCGTTCTACTGGATGATCGCGTCGTCGCTGAAGTCGGGCCAGGCGATCTTCGACGTGACGTTCTTCCCGGACCTGAAATTCAACAACTACGCGGCCATCCTGTCGGACGGCGTTTTCCTGCGCAGCCTCTTGAATTCGCTGATCGTCGCCTTCTCGGTCGTGGCCCTTTCGCTCGTGCTGGCGATCGCCGCTGCCTATGCGCTCGGCCGGATCGACTTTCGCGGTCGTTCGCCGATCATGCTTCTGGTGCTCGCGGTCTCGATGTTTCCGCAGATCGCGCTTTTGTCCGGCCTGTTCGAGATGATCCGCTGGCTCGGGCTCTACAACACCGTCGGCTCGCTGATCTTCGCCTACATGATCTTCACGCTGCCTTTCAACATCTGGGTTCTGACCACCTTCATGCGCGATCTGCCGAAGCAGATCGAGGAGGCGGCGATCATGGATGGCTGCTCGCCTTTGCGGATTGTGCGCTGCATCTTCCTGCCGATGATGGGGCCGGCACTGATCTCGACGGGCCTGCTTGCCTTCATCGCCTCGTGGAACGAGTTCATGTTCGCGCTGACCTTCATCCTGACGGACGAGAACCGCACGGTGCCGGTGGCGATCGCGCTGATCTCGGGCTCCAGCCGCTATGAATTCCCCTATGGCGCGATCATGGCGGCGTCGACGATCGTCACCGTTCCATTGGTCATCCTCGCTCTCATCTTCCAGAAACATATCGTCTCCGGCCTGACAGCCGGTGCGGTCAAGGGTTGAATTGTTGCCTCACCCAGAGGCGGAAAGGTTGCTTTCATGCGTGTCGTTCGCGTTGGTTTGATCGGGCTTGGCGAAGTCAGCCAGCTCATGCATCTACCGATCCTGGCGGATCACCGGAACCTGTTTGAAATCGTCGGCGTCTATGACGTGTCGCCAAGCCTGACGGCCTATTGTTCGGCGCGCTATCCCGGCGCAAGGCCGTTCGAAACGGCCGAAGCGCTGGTTGCCGCACCCGATATCGATGCCGTGTTCATCCTCACCCCGGACCAGACGCACAGTTTCTATCTCGAACTGGCGCTGAAAGCGGGCAAACATGTCTTCCTGGAGAAGCCGGCCTGCCTTACCCTTGGCGAGATCGACGCGGTCGCGCCGCTTGCCAGGGCCACCGACCGCCTGTTGTTCGTCGCCTATATGCGCCGCTATTCGCCGAGCTTCCTCAGGGCCAAGGCGATGATGCCGGAGCAGGAAGCGGTCCGCTACGTCCGCGTGCGCGACATCATCTGCGAGGGCCCGTTCTTCATCAAGCAGACCCGCAACATCTTCTACCCGACCGATCTCGATGCCGCATTCCTCGCCGATTCCCGCGCGCAGACCGCGGCGCTTCTCAAGCAGGTGGTTGGTCACGATGCGCCTGCCGATCTGATGCGCGCCTACCAGGTTCTGACTGGGCTGTCGTCGCACAGCCTTTCGGCGATGCGCGAACTGATCGGCCTGCCGAAGCGGGTGATCGCCGCCCACCACAAGGCCAACGGCGAATCCATTGTCGCGCTTTTCGACTATGGCCATTTCACCGCAATCTACGAGGCGTTGATCGACAACGTTGCTCGCTTCGACGCCCGCATCGAAATCCTGTCCGACCGGCGCCAACTGCGGGTCAGCTACGACACGCCCTATATCCGCAACCTGCCAACCTCGCTGGAGGTCATCGATTCGACCGACACCGAGACGGAGACGCGGGTCTTCGGTCCAGACTATACCGATCCCTTCGCGCTCGAACTGCGTGCCTTCCACGATCATCTGGTCAAAGGCACGCAGCCGAAAACCACGCTCGACGATTCACGCAACGATCTGGCGCTGATGGCCGAGATCGTCGATCGCCTGCGGGAGAGTTCACAGATATAGCTGCGCTGATTTTTTCAACACTGGATTGTACCGACATGGCAAAACGTGAAAGCGCACGGGACCGTATTTTGACTGCCGCCGAGGCGATCGTGGTGGGCAAGGGCGTTTCCTCGCTGACCTTCGACGAGGTCGCGGAGCAGACGGGCCTGAGCAAGGGCGGCATCCTCTATCATTTCGCCAGCAAGGACGCCCTGGTGCGCGCCATGGTCGAACGGTTCGTCTACCGCTTCGAGACCGGTCTTGCCGGCATCGAGAAGGAAGACGAGGATCCGCACGGCCGGTACACAAGGGCCTATGTCGGCGCGACATTGGGGGAGGCCGCAAGCACGGGCGAGCAATATGACCGTCTCGGCGCCAGCATCACGGCGGCGCTTTCCAACTTTCCTGATCTGCTGGAGATCGTGCGCCAGCAGAACATCCGTTGCCAGGCGGCGGTCGAAGGCGACGGCCTCGATCCGGTTGACGCCACGATCATCCGCCTTGCCGTCGAAGGCCTGTGGATGGCGGAGGTCTTCAACGTCATGCATCTCGACCCAGACATGAAGCGCAAGGTCACTGCCCGCCTGATCGAGCGGACGCGCGCGCCATCAACCACAAAATAGCGCGCAACCGCGTGCCCGCAGCCAAGGAGTTACCGATGGGCTACAAGCCTTCACCGCGCCCCGTATTCGACCGCGCCAGCCATATCCCCTATGCTGATGTCACCCGGCACCTCTGGGGGGAGGAGAATGCCGGCCTCGTCGACGATTGGATCTACGCATCCACCGACAGCATCCATCAGATCGTCTTCGGCATGCAGCCCGGCGGCTGCTTCAAGCATACCGACGCCTTCCGTACGATCTTCGGCGCCGATGAAGTGCTCTATGTGCTGAGCGGCACGCTCGGCCTCGCCAACCCGGAAACCGGGGAATTCTGCATCGCGCAGAAGGGCGAGGCGTTGTTCTTCCGCAAGGATACCTGGCATCACGGCTTCAACCTCGGCAACGAGCAGGTCCGTGTGCTCGAGTTTTTTGCCCCGCCGCCGGCAAAGGGCACGTCCGGTCCCTATGCCCGCACCAAGCCCTATCTCGAGCTTGCGCAGTCACGCTACAGCCAGAGCGAATTTATCGGACGCTGGCCGATGGAGGCGCAGGCGCAACGCGATGGACGTACGATCCATCCGATGCGCGATGCCGACCTGCTGTGGAGCCTGGATCAGGCGACACAAGGCGCCTTTACCGGCCTCTACTGCGCCACCGACCAGTTGACCGTTGGCAAGACGACGCTGCTGGCCGGCAAGCGCACCGGCGTCGAACGCCACAAGGGCGACGAATGCCTCTACGTCGTTTCCGGAACGCTGAACATCCATGTCCCGGATGCGGAAGGTCAGGCCTGGTTCGAGCTCAATCCGCGGGACGGTTTCTACATTCCGGCCGGCACCGATCATCAGTATTACAACATGTCGGGCGAGCAGGTGGAGTTCGTCTTCGGCGTGGCGCCGGACTTCTGAACGCCTTTCTGCCGCGTTAGCGGCACCTGCGGCGCCGTTCTAACCCTTGAGGTGGGCCGGCGCCGTGTCCGTTGAGCCCGCGTTCATGCGGGCAATGAATTCGCGCAGCATCGCCACACGGCGCGGACGGAAGCTTTCGCCGGTCGGCTTCATGTCGGCGATGCGGTCGATGCGGAACTTGCGGAAGTCCTGACGGAGACAACACCAGCCGAGCAGCACCAGGACATGCTCGAGATAGACGATCCCAAGCGGCAGGACACGCCTTTCGCTGTGGCGGCGCTCGGCGTCGACATAGTCGATGACGATTGCCCGTTCCTGCCAGCAGGCCTCGCGAAGCAGCCCGACATCGATATCGGGCGCGGACCTCTGCTCGAAACGGTGAACCTGCGAGACGGCATGGATCGTCTGCTGCTGCAACCGATCGGGCAGGGTCGCGGTTATCTTCGAAAGCACCGAGTCGGCGGCCCGCGCAAGCTCGGGTTCGCCCATGTGGCGAACTTCGGCCAGACCCAGCACGAGGGCTTCGATTTCAAGGCGCGTGAAGGTCTGGGGCGGAAGGGCGATATCCTCGGTCAGGCGATAACCGAAGCCGCGCTCGCCGTCGATGACGGCGCCGGCCGTGCGCAGGCTGTCGATGTCGCGGTAGAGCGAGCGTAGCGACACGCCGGTTTCCTCTGCCAGCCGCGCGGCAGTCACCGGCGGCGGCAGGCTGCGAAGTGCCTGGAGAAGACGAAACAAACGATCGCTGCGCGCCATGAGCCTACTGACGGAAATTGGCAGTTCGGTCGGTTTATAAAGAGCGCAGACAGAAACCGCAATCGAGGACCCTTCAATGTTGACGCTCTATCACGCCCCGCGCTCCCGCTCGTCGCGCATTATCACCTTGCTCCGCGAACTGGATGCGCTCGACGAGGTGAACATCGTAATCGTCGACATCACCCGCGGCGACGGCAGCGGCGCCAAGGACCCAAAAAACCCGCACCCGGAAGGCAAGGTGCCGCTTCTCGTGCACGATGGCGTCGTCATCTGGGAAAGCATTGCCATCATCCAGTATCTGACCGATCTTTTCCCGGCCAAGAACCTGGCGCCGCTTCCCGGCGACCCCAAGCGCGGCCGTTATCTGAGCTGGCTCGCCTGGTATGCCGGTGTCGTCGAGCCGGTGCTGATCGTCGAGGCGGCCGGGCTCTCGCATCCCTATCTGCAGTCCACGTTCCGCGGATCCGCCGAGATGGCGCGCCAGCTGGAAACGGCGCTCACGGCAAGCCCCTATCTGATGGGCGACCAGTTCTCGGCCGCCGACCTGCTGCTCTATTCGCCATTTGCGTGGTTTCCGGAAGCAGCGCCCGATGTGCCTGCCGTCAAGGCCTGGATCGGACGCTGCGCCGCACGGCCATCGGTCCAGTGGGCGGCAGAGTTCGATGCGTCGTCGCTCGCTGCGGCTTAGGCACGAAATCGGTGTGAGATACAATGAAGCGCCGCGCGTCAGATAGGACGCGCGGCGCTTCATTGTTTGAACTGGCGGCTTAACTTCGGCGCTCGGCCCGTTCTGGTTCTACGCGTTCCGTGGGCGGGATCGGGTGCGGGGTAAAGGTGATTGTGCCGACAAGGCTTTGGTCATGCTCAAGGATTGAAAGGCCACCAAAACCCGGAAGGTGATGGCCGTTCGGCAGGTGCGTCATCGGCTCAAAGCAAAAGAAGTCTGCGTCCGCAGGCGAATAGAGCATGAAGTGACGGAAGGGCGCCCGCGCTTCGATCTCCAGGCAGAGGTCGTGTTCCGGCCACTTGATGATGGCCTTGCCGTCCCAGTCCTCATAGGCATTGTTCAACCATCGTGGCGCGATGGGATTGCCCATTTCGAAGTCAAGAGCATCCGGTATCGGCCCGGGCTGGTCGGGCAGGTGACCTGCTCTCTCCGTCCAGAAGCGATCGGCCTTCGCGATCAGCCGTGTGCCGGCGGTTTTCGGGAAGAAGGGGTGGTGACCGAGGCCCATGGGCAAAGCGTGGCGCGATCTGTTGGTGACGGAGAGCGTGACGGAGAGGCGCTCGCCGACAATCCTGAAATGCTGAACGGCCTCATAGGCATAGGGGTTTGGCGCCGCTGCCTCGTGCACATAGCGCAGGCATGCTTCGGTTTCGCTGTGCGAGACCGCCTCCCATGTCGCCAGCCAGCCGTCGCCATGCAGATAACAGGGGTCGCTTGAGTTGGCGGTGAGGACGAAGCGATTGCAGGCGATGCTGAAGCTGTTGCCCTCTAGCCGGTTGCCGAAGGGAACGAGCGGAAAGCTTGCCTCGGCACCGTGGTGTTGCGAGGCAAGACCGCCTGCCGACCTGGGTTGGAAGATCGGCACGCCGCGATAGGAGCCCGACAGGATCGAGCCGCCGAAGCGGCTCAATTCGATCGAAAGCTCCCCATTGCCAAGCTGCAGAACGTCCGCAGACATGGCGCAGCTACGCCCGGCGACCGACCGCGGACGAGCGCAGGTTGTCGAGCAGCACGGCAAGCAGCAGGATCAGGCCGCGCACGACATACTGGTAGAAGGCCTGGATGTTGAGCAGGTTCATGACATTCTCGGCAATGCCCATGATCAGCACGCCGACGATCACGCCGGTCATGGCCGCCCGTCCGCCGGCAAGCGACACGCCGCCCAGCACGCAGGCGGAGATCACCGAAAGCTCGAGGCCGGTCGCCGCGTTTGGTTGGCCCGAAGTGATGCGCGATGCCAGCAGCACGCCGGCAACGGCGCAGACGAGACCCTGCAGCGCAAAAATCCAGATGCGCATGCGCGCAACGTCGACGCCGGCAAGGCGCGACGCCTCCGGATTACCGCCGATCGCCAGCGTGTTCTTGCCGAAGACCGTGCGGTTCAACAGGAAGCCGAAGGCGACGAAGAACAGCGCCATGACCCAGATCGGCGTCGGGATGCCGAGGAAGCGCGAAAGCGCCAGCTGGTAGAAGCTCGGATCGTTGATGCCGACGGCGCGGCCGTCCGATGCGATCAGCGCCAGGCCGCGCACGATTTGCATTGTGGCAAGCGTGGTGATCAGCGCGTTGATGCGGAAACGGGCAATGACGACGCCGTTGACCGTTCCGACGAGACCGCCGCACACCAGGGCGGTGACGAGGCCGAGCAGGATCGAGCCGGTCGCATTCGATGCCATGACGGCGACCATGCCGGAAAAGGCAACCGTCGAGCCGACCGAAAGGTCGAAGTCGCGCGAGGCGAGGCAGAACATCATGGTGCAGGCGACGATGCCGATGGTGACCACCGACTGCAGCAGGCCCAGCATGTTGCGCTCGGTCAGGAAGTTGGGGACGGTGAGCGACACGACAAGAAAGGCCAGCGCGAAGATGACGACGAGGCCCTGTTCGCCGAGAAGGAGTTTTTTCAAGGAGGTCATCATCACCGTACCTGTGCGTGAGGAAGAGTGTTGCTGTTTTGAACGTCCGGCAGCGCGGCAGCGAGAATGCGCCGCTCGTCGAATTCCACCCTTGGAATGTCGGCGGCGACGCGACCCTCGCACATCACCACGATGCGGTCGGCGACGCCCATGACTTCGGGCAGTTCGCTGGAGATCACCACGATCGCCATGCCGTCTGCGGCCAGTTCGTAGAGGATTTCGTAGATTTCCGATTTGGCGCCGACATCGATGCCGCGCGTCGGCTCGTCGATAACAAGCACCTTGACGCCCTCTTCGGACAGCCAGCGGCCGAGGATGACCTTTTGCTGGTTGCCGCCCGACAGATTGATGATGTCCTGGCGGCGCGATGGCGTGCGCACGCGAAGTTTGGCGATGAACTTGTCGGCAAGTGCGCCTTCCTTCTTCGGGTTGATGATGCCGAAGGGCGAGAAATGGCGTCGCGAGGAGATTGTCATGTTCTCTTCGATCGAGCGTCCCTGGACGATGCCGTCGAACTTGCGGTCCTCCGGGCAGAGCACGATGCCGGAGCGGATCGAATGGGGTGGGCTGTCGGCCTCAATGGCGACGCCGTCGACCGACACCGTGCCCTTGTCGCGGGCGTCGGCGCCATAGACGAGGCGGGCCATTTCGCTGCGGCCGGCGCCGATCAGGCCGAAGAAGCCAAGGATCTCGCCGCGCCTGACGGAAAAGCTCAAGGGGTGGCGGAGTTTCGGTCCCGAAATACCTTCGACACGCAGCCGCTCTTCGCCAAGGCTGCGCTCGCGCCAGCCCCAGATGTTGGCGATCTCGCGGCCGACCATTTCCGAGATGATCTGGTCGCGCGTCACCTTCGAGATGTCGGGATGATGGGAGGCGAGCTTTCCGTCGCGCAGCACCGTCAGGCTGTCGCAGAGGCGGAAGATCTCGTCGAGGCGATGGGAGACATAGAGAATGACCGTGCCGTTGGCGCGCAGGCGGTCGATGAGGGCGAAGAGGATCTCGCTTTCCCTGGAGGATAGCGACGATGTCGGCTCGTCAAGCGCGATAACGCGCGCATCGAGCATGACCGCCTTGGCGATTTCGACCATCTGCCGTTCGCCGATCGAAAGCGAGGCGACCTTCGCGGCCGGATCGACCTCGATGCCGATCTCGGCCAACTTCCGGGAAACGACGCCGGTCAGCTGCTGGCGATCGATGACGCCGGCTTTGCCCGGAAAGCGCCCGAGCCAGAGGTTTTCCGCGACCGTCAGTTCCGGGACGAGCTGCAATTCTTGGTGGATGACGATGACGCCGGCGTGGAAGGCGTCGCGCACCGAACGGTAGTGCTGCTGCTCGCCGTCGATCAGGATTTCGCCGGTGTCTGCGGACTGGTCGCCGGAGAGGACGCGGATCAGCGTCGACTTGCCGGCGCCGTTCTCGCCCATCAGCCCGTGGACGGCGCCTTTTCTGACCGAGAACGAGACGTTCGACAGTGCCTGGACGCCGGGGTAGCCCTTGGAGATGGATCGGAATTCAAGGAAGTCTTGCATCTGCGGCGCTCCGGGAATGGGGCGCCCGGCGATGATAAACCGCCGGGCTCAAAGTCATCGATGACGACGATTATTCGATGCCGAGGTCCTTGCGAACCGCCTCGTAGGTATCACGCAGGGCAACCTGGCCGGCGGTCAGCGTCAGCTTTTCCGGCTCCTTGGCGTTGGCTACCCACTCATACATGTTGAGCGCGGTCTCATAGCCGTGGCGCTTCGGCGAGATGATCACGGTACCGAAGAAGCCGGTTGCGGCGGGCTTCTTGAACTCGTTGATGGCCGAGTCCGCACCGCCGATGCCGACGCTGATCATGCTGTCGGCGGCAATGCCGACGCTTTCGGTGGCGCGCACGGCGCCGAGGACCGCTTCGTCATTGAGGCCGACGGCGACCCACTTCTTGATGCCGGCATTCTTGTTGAGAACGACGGTCGAGGCGTTGAGGGCTGCTTCCGTATCGGTTTTTGCCTGCGGTGCGTCGAAGATGTTGGCTTCCGCGAAGCCGTTTGCCTTCAAGACCGAGAGCGCGCCTTCGACGCGGTCGACGGCGGTCGGCAGCTGGTCGTAGGAAACGCGGATCGCGCCGACGTCCTTCATGTCCCAACCACGCTTCTTGATCTCGTCGACGATCGACTGACCGACGGCTTCGCCGATCTTGGTGGCGGAAATGCCCATATGCGGCACGTCTTCGATCGGGCTGCCATCGGCGTTGACGAGGCGGTCGTCGACGGTCATCAGCTTGAGGTCGTTGGCGGCTGCCTTGGCGATGATGCCCGGGCCGAGCTTGACATCAGGCGTGCAGATGATGAAGCCCTGCGCGCCCTGTGCGCCGAGATTGTCGATCGCCGATTGAACTTTCTCGCCATCTTCCGCGCCGATCTTGACCAGCGTGAAGCCCTTTTCCTTGGCGGCGACGTCGGCGAACTTCCATTCATCCTGGAACCACGGTTCCTCGGGCTGCTTGACGATGAAGCCGATCTTGACGTCGGCGGCGAAGGCGGACGTTGCGGCGAATACGGCGACGGTGCCAGCCAAGATGGCGGCCTTGAAGAAGCGCATGATTTCTCTCCCTGGTGAAACTGCCTCCTGCAGTTCTCATTTGTGTATGATGAATCATCATATCCGTCAATTGCCATTGTATGATGATTGAGATAGTGATGTATAACCATTGCCGAAGCGCCTCCCTGATCCCTGTCGCGAGGGAAGGTGATATGGGGTAAAGGCGTCGGCGGAACTGAAGGGATGGGTGGAGATGCAGATGGAAGGACAGGAGCCGCAGGGCGCGGCAGAGGAGCAAGTGCAACGCCGGCCGCGTGTCCAGAAGAACGTGACGCGGACCATCGCCTCCGACATCTGCGCCGATATCTTTCCGGTCGGCTCCTATCTGCCGCGGGAAAACGATCTCTGCGAGCGTTACGGCGTCAGCCGGACGGTTATCCGGGAATCGCTGAAGATCCTCGAATCGAAGGGCATGGTGCGTGGCCGTTCGCGTGTCGGCACTATCGTTTGCGGCAAGGATGAGTGGAACATCCTCGATGCGCAGGTGCTCGAGTGGATCGGCGAACGCATCTTCGAATTCGACCTGTTGAACTGCATCCTGGAAGCGCGCCGGGCGATCGAGCCGGTTGCGGCCGAATTCGCCGCCGAGCGTGCGACCGTCCAGGAAATCGCCGATCTCGAGCGGGCCTGGCAGGCAATGCGTGACGGCGAGCGCGATATTGCCGGCTTCACCGATGCCGACGTTGCCTTCCACACCTGCCTGCTCAAGGCCAGCCATAACCAGGTTTTCCTGCAGCTCGTCGGTATCATCCAGGCGGCGCTCAAGTTTTCGCTGCATGCCTCCAACGAAGCCGCCGAGCGGCGCGACGAGGCTATCGACATCCATCGTGAACTGGTCGAGGCACTGCGCATGCGCGACAAGGCGGCCGCGCGCGACTGCTCGACGCGTATGCTGAATCTCGCCGCACGCGACCTGGCGACGGCGGTCCAGCAACATCGCCCCGTGAAATCCGCTTTCTAACGTTCCCGATCGCGATCCGCCTGCCACGGTTGATCGCGACAACTCATCCCCACCGAACTGGACATCAACCCATGAAGATCACCAAGCTCACGACCTATATCGTCCCGCCGCGCTGGCTGTTTCTCAAGGTGGAGACCGACGAAGGCATCGTCGGCTGGGGTGAGCCTGTCGTCGAAGGACGGGCGCTGACGGTCGAGGCGGCAGTGCACGAGCTTTCCGACTACCTCGTCGGCAAGGATCCGTTCCTGATCGAGGACCACTGGAACGTGATGTACCGCGGCGGTTTCTACCGCGGCGGCGCCATTCACATGAGCGCGCTTGCCGGCATCGACCAAGCGCTTTGGGACATCAAGGGCAAGGCGCTGGGCCAGCCCGTACACTCCCTGCTTGGCGGACAGTGCCGCGACAAGATCAAGGTGTATTCCTGGATCGGCGGCGACCGCCCGAGCGACGTCGCCCGCAACGCCAAGGACGTTGTGGCGCGCGGTTTCAAGGCGATCAAGCTCAACGGCTGCGAGGAACTGCAGATCGTCGACACCAACGAGAAGATCGACAAGGCGGTGGAGACCATCGGTACCATCCGCGATGCGATCGGCCCGAACATCGGTATCGGCGTCGACTTCCACGGCCGGGTCCACCGGCCGATGGCCAAGGTGCTGGCCAAGGAGCTCGAGCAGTTCAAGCTGATGTTCATCGAGGAGCCGGTGCTTTCGGAAAACCGCGAGGCGCTGAAGGAAATCGCCAACCATTGCTCGACGCCGATCGCGCTTGGTGAGCGCCTCTATTCCCGCTGGGATTTCAAGTCGGTGCTTGCGGACGGCTATGTCGACATCATCCAGCCGGATCTTTCCCATGCCGGCGGCATCACCGAATGCCGCAAGATCGCCGCCATGGCCGAGGCCTATGACGTGGCGCTGGCGCCGCATTGCCCGCTCGGCCCGATCGCGCTTGCCGCCTGCCTGCAGATCGACGCCGTCAGCTACAACGCCTTCATCCAGGAGCAGAGCCTCGGCATTCACTACAACGAGGCCAACGACATTCTCGACTACGTCTCCAACAAGGACGTCTTCCACTATGAGGACGGCTTTGTCTCGATCCCGCAAGGGCCCGGCCTCGGCGTCGAGGTCGACGAGGCCTATGTCATCGAGCGCGCCAAAGAGGGTCACCGCTGGCGCAATCCGATCTGGCGCCATGAGGACGGCAGCGTCGCCGAGTGGTGACGGCTGCGCGGGATCATCGGCTGAGGGAGGCGGAAAATATGAGCAAGCGGCTAGCTGGAAAGCGCATCGTCATCACCGGGGCAGCCCAGGGCATCGGTCTCGCCATGGCCGAGGCGTTCCTGAAGGAGGGGGCGAGCCTCTTTCTGATCGATCGCGACGGGCCTCTGCTCGATAGGGAGACGGCAAGGCTCAGAGCTGAAGGCGGCACGCTTGCATCGACGACGGCCGATATTACCGATGTCGATGCAATCGCCGGCGCCATCCGCCAGGCCGAAAACACCATCGGCAGGCCGAACGCGCTCGTCAACAATGCCGGTATCAACGTCTTTGCAGAACCGCTGGCCTTGAGCGATGCGGACTGGCAGCGCTGCTTCGACGTCAATCTCAAGGGTGCGTGGAACTGCAGCCGCGCCATCCTGCCCGGCATGATCGAGGAGGGCGGCGGCGTCATCCTCAACATTGCCTCGACGCACGCCTTCACGATCATCCCGCATACATTTCCCTATCCGGTGGCGAAGCATGCGCTTCTCGGCATGACCAAGTCGCTCGGGATCGAATATGCCTCCAGAGGGATCCGGGTGAACGCGCTTGCCCCGGGTTACGTTCTGACGCAGAAGGCCGTCGAATACTGGAACAGCTTTCCGGACCCGGTCGCCGCCGAGGCGGAAACGATGAAGCTGCATCCCGGCGGACGGATCGCAACAGCTGATGAAATCGCCCGCGCCGCGCTCTTCCTGGTGTCCGACGAATGCACCTTCATCAACGCCACGTGCCTGACCGTCGACGGTGGGCTGAGCGTCCTGCATCATCCCTAAGCCAGGCCACGCGGCTCTGCCTCAATAGCAATGCGTACGACCGCGTCACTTGCGGTGCAGGTTGATCTCGCTGGTGACGACCTTGTCGCCGGATGCCGGATCGACGTCGACCGTGGTCAGCCGCATCCCGTTCACCCCCACCTTCTGCAGCGTCAGGTTGGCGCTGCGGTCACCGTTGACTTCCTTTGCCCAACGAATAGTGAGGTTGATGGCGTTGCCGCGGCGCTTACCGCTCAGGCCCGCCCGTCCTCCCCGTGGCCCGAGGTAGGATCCGCTGTATTTCGACCCGCTGAACCGGAGCTTGGCATCGATGGAGCGTGAAATCAGGATCAAGCCGCGGCACACGCCTTCCATCGACAGCGCCAGCCCTTCGGACTGAGAATCGAAGTTGCAGGAGACGTTGATCGGCGACATGTGGGCGCGGATCCTGACTGTTCCTTCGCCCGTCCAACTGCCTTGAAGCGATTTCAGGAACGCGCCTTCATCCGCTCGCGCGCCGCCGGCGAGTGATGTCGTCGCGGCGGCAAGCACTAGCCATCGCAGCATGTCGCAACCCTCCGTTCAGAGCCCGCGATGGTACACCAGGAAAGGCCGGGATCACCAGCGGCAAGGTGATCCCGATCGCTCTCCGGCTTTTCAGGCGCCTTAACCGCCCTTCTCGCGCGCCAGGCGGACGCGGAAACGGCCAGCACAACGGGGGCCCGAAAGCATGGGCGGCGCGCGTGGCATCGCCGCCGCCTGCTTCTTCCCGGAAGCGGCAAGGGGTTGTCGCCGGCTAAATCCCGTGCAGGACCTGTGTCGCCTTGACCGCGGCCGAGGCGCGGTTTTCGACGCCGAGCTTCACATAGATCTGTTCGAGATGCTTGGTGACGGTGCGCGAACTCAAGCCGAGGATCTCGCCGATATCGCGGTTGGATTTCCCCTTGGCGATCCAGAGCAGCACTTCGGATTCGCGTTGGGTCAGCGCGAAATGCTGCCGCAGCATCTCGTCGTCGCTCCGTCGGCTTTCGGCCGTCAGGCGGAAGAGATACTCGTTGGCGCCGATCGCGCCGAGAAACGAGATCTGCAGTCCGGATTGCCCGGGTTCTTCCAGAGTAAAACTATTCTCCCGCTTGCCGCCGGCTCCGGTCTTCTCCAGCCAGGCGGCGATACGGTGTGCGATCGTCGCGAGGCCCTCGTCGCTGCCGGTTGCGGCGTTGACGAGGCGAGCTGCCTGCGGTGTCGACCAGCGAACACCGCCATCCGAGCGCACGGCGAGCAGATGGCGCCCGGCGGCATCGAGCGCGACGCGCGCGCTTTGCGCCGAGCGGGCGTTGGAGAGGTGAACGCGGATGCGAGCCCTCAGCTCATCGATGTTGATCGGCTTTGTCAGGTAGTCGACGCCACCGGCCTCGAGTGCATGAACCACATGCTCGGTCTCCGTCAGCCCGGTCATGAACAGCACCGGCGTTTGGCCGACGGATGCGTTGGCCTTCAGTCTCAGGCAGGTTTCGAACCCGTCCATGCCGGGCATGACCGCGTCCAGCAGAATGACGTCGGGCGTGATCCGCTCGGCAATCGATAGGGCGGCATGGCCCGAAGTGGCGATCAGCACGGAGAAGCCCGACTGCTCCAGCGCTTCGGTCAGAAAACCGAGCGCTTCGGGAGAATCGTCCACCAGCAGCACGATGTCGCGACGAGCGTAAGTCTCAACCACGGGTGACGGCTCCATTCTCCGCTTTTTCCCTCAGGAAGGCATCGTAGCCCGAGAGGTCGAAGGCCTGGACATAGGCGCGGGCTGCATCGACGAAGAGCTGATGTTCCGGTTCCAGGGCGATTTCCCTCAGCTTGGCCTCGATGCCTCTGACGTAGCCGATCTCGCCGAGCCGGATCAACTCCTCGACATGGTGCTGACCGGGCAACGTCATGGCACCCGCCTTTACAGCCCTCGGTTCCTCGAACGCGTCGCCCTCATGGACAAAGGTGAGGCCGAGCTGAACGGCGAGCTTGTCGGCGAGTTGGCCGACACCGAAGGGTTTGGCGAGCGTATCGTTGTGACCGACAAGGGCGCCGGTGGTCGAGCCGTCGCCGATATTGGCGGAAAGCATGATGATCGGCGCCGTCTGCCCGCCTCTGCGCAGTCTGTCGACGAGTTCCCAACCGTTCATATCAGGCATGGAGATGTCGACCAGGAAGATGTCCGGCGCCAGCGCCTCAACCATCGCAAGGCATTGCTTGCCGCTTTCGGCTGCAAGCACGGTGAAGTCCATGGGTGTGAGAATTTCGCGCATCAGGTCGCGGTGGTCGGCGTTGTCGTCGACGACCATGATCGTGCGCCGCGGGCCGAGATAGGATGTGATCCGGCGCACCGCCACCAGCGGCGCCGGCCGATCGACGGCGGAAAGCATCAGCCGGACCTTGAAGGTCGTGCCCTTGTTCGGCTCGCTGGTCACGGATATTTCGCCACCAAGCGTCTGGGTCAGCAAACGGGTGATGGTCAATCCGAGGCCCAAGCCCGGCATGCTGCCGAGGTGCTCCGCTTCGCCGCGCTGGAACGGATCGAAGATGCGCGGCAGGTCCTTCTCGGCGATGCCGCGGCCGCTGTCACTGATCGTGAACGTCGCGACCTGGCTGCGATAGTCGATGTCGAAGCGGATCTCGCCGCGTTCGGTGAACTTCAGCGCATTGGACAGCAGATTGACGAGGATCTGGCGCAGCCGTTTTTCGTCGGTCTTGACGTAGCGCGGCAAGGCGGCAGCACGCCGATGTTCGAAGGCGATGCCTTTCGCTTGCGCCTGCGGGCGGAACATCTCGACGACCTGATCGAGGAAGTCGTGAATGTTGATCTCGTTGGAATAGACCTGCAGCTTGCCGGCCTCGATCTTGGAAATATCGAGAAGCCCGTCGATGAGGCCGGAGAGGTGGTCGGCGCTGCGCCTGATCACCTTGATCGCGCCCTGTCGCGCCGGCGGGATCGTTTCGTCGCGCTCGAGCACCTGCGCGTAACCCAGCACCGCGTTGAGCGGCGTCCGCAGCTCATGGCTGAGGCCGACGACATAGCGGCTTTTGGCGCGATTGGCCGCCTCGGCAGTCTCTTTTGCCTGCTGCAGGGCCGCATCGGTCTTCTTGTGCGCGGCGATTTCCTTCAGGAGCAGCGTGTTCTGTCGCGATGATTCTTCCTCGGCGACCACGCGGCTGTCGTGAGCAAGCACATAGAACCAGCAGACGATGCCGGCAAGCACGGCAAAGACAAAGAAGACGACGGCAATCGTTCGCTCGACGACTACAGCGGTTTCCGGCGAGGCGTTGCCTGTCTGGTGTGCGATCATCGCCAGGATCAGACCTATGCCTGCGATCGAGAGCACAGCCGAAATGGCGTAACGACCGAGCCGCGTCGCCAGCTTGGCGGTCACCGTTTCAGGCAAAAGGGCGTGCGCGACCGTTGCCACCTGCGCATTGAACCGCGCCTTCGGCTTGCACATGTCGTGGCAGCGGCTGTCGAGCGAGCAACAGAGCGAGCAGATCGGTGCGGCATAGGCGGGACACCAGGCCATGTCCTCCGGCTCGAAGGGATGCTCGCAGATCGAGCAGGTGATCTCGCTCTCTCTCGCCCAGCTCTTTCTCGGCTTGCGGGCGAGATAATATTTGCCGCCGGTCGCCCAGGCGATCAGCGGCGAGGCGATGAAGGCGACGATCAGGGCGATGTAAGGCGCAAGCGATGCGGCGATGGCGCCGAAGGCGCCGAAATGCGCCGTCAGCGCGATCGTTGCCGAGAGCGCCATGGCGCCGAGCCCGACAGGATTGATATCGTAGAGATGGGCGCGCTTGAACTCGATGCCGGGCGGAGAGAGACCGAGCGGTTTGTTGACGAAGAGATCGGCCGAAATGGTGCAGAGCCAGGCCATCGCAATGATGGAGAAGACGCCGAGCGTCTCCTCGAGCAGCCGGTAGATGCCGAGCTCCATCAAGAGCAGCGCGATAGCCACATTGAACACCAGCCACACGACACGGCCGGGATGGCTGTGGGTGAGGCGGGAGAAGAAATTGGACCAGGCGAGCGACCCGGCATAGGCGTTCATGACGTTGATCTTCAACTGCGAGACGACGACGAAAGCGACCATCAGCAGGAGGGCGGCCGTCTCAGACGGGATCATGTAGCCGAAGGCGGTGTAGTACATCTGTGCCGGGTCCGCGGCCCGCGTCGACGGAACGCCGGATGAGAGGGCGAGCACGACGAGAAAGGAGCCGGCCAAAAGCTTTGGCGCACCGACCAGAACCCAGCCGGAACCGGCCAGGAAGACGGCGATGCGATGATGCAGTTTGCGCTGGCCGTCCGGCGGCAGAAAGCGCAGGAAGTCGACCTGCTCGCCGATCTGCGCCATCAGCGCGAAGATCACCGCGGAGGCGGCCCCGAACTCGATGAGGTCGAAGGGCGCGAGCGTGCCCGGCGGTCCGGACGCATGATGGATGCCGGCATAGGCGAGCCAGATGCCGACCTTCTCCCAGTCGGCAAAGGCGATGAAGACGAAGGGCAGGACGTTGAGCACGATCCAGAAGGGCTGGGTGATCAACTGGAACTTGCTGATGAGGCGCACGCCGTGGGTGACGAGCGGGATGACGACGGCCGCGCTGACGATGTAGCCGACCCAAAGCGGCATGCCGAGCGCAAGCTCGAGCGCCCCAGACATGATTGAGGCCTCGATCGCAAAGAGGATGAAGGTGAAGCTGGCATAGATCAGCGAGGTCAGCGTCGAGCCGATGTAACCGAAGCTTGCGCCACGGGTCAGAAGGTCGATATCGACGCCGTGGCGGATCGCGTAGCGGCTGATCGGCAGGCCGACCGTCAGGATCATCAGGCTGGCGATCAGAATGGCGACGATGGCGTTGGTCGTGCCGTAGGACATGGTGATGGCGCCGCCGATCGCCTCCAGCGCCAGGAACGAGATCGCGCCGATCGCGGTCTGCGAAATGCGCCCGGAGGAAAAGCGCCGCGCACTCTTGGCCGTGAAGCGCAGCGCATAGTCTTCAAGCGTCTGGTCGGCGACCCAGCGATTGTATTCTCGTCGAACGGGAATGATACGCTGGCGTGCCGCCATGTTGCCTCGTCATCTCTCGCATTGCCGGCAGACGACTGCCTATTTTCACGGCATCGACATCCTTTGCGTGAAATTTATGCAATGCGGAGAAGGCGAAAGCAAGCTTGAAAGGGTCATCCACTCACGGCGGTCGTGTCGACGACGACAAAATCATGCGTGATCGTCGCGGACTTGGCGAGCATCGCTGACGCCGAGCAGTATTTTTCCAAGGACAGGGCGATCGCGCGCTCGACCTTTTTCTCCGCGAGGCCACGTCCCTTGACCACGAAGTGCATATGGATGCGGGTAAAGACCCGGGGGTCCTCTTCGGCGCGGTCTGCGTCGAGCTCCACGGTGCAATCCTCGACCGGCTCGCGGCCCTTTTCAAGGATATGAACCACGTCGTAGGCCGAACAGCCGCCGGCGCCGATCAGCATCAGCTCCATCGGGCTTGGGCCCGGAGTACGCCCCTCAGGACCGGAGGCCGTTCCGAGGACGATCTTGTGACCGCTTCCGGATTCGCCGACGAATGTCCGCTCTTCAACCCATTTGATTCGTGCCTTCATGATCTTTCACCTGTGTTGAGCTGCTCGTCACGGCCGGCTGGCCGTCGAAGCTTCTCAATAGCCGTAAAACGCATGCTCCGGCCATACGGGCAGGCGCATTTCGATCTCGTCGTCTCCGCGCAATGACGCCAAACCCGCATCGCTCCCGGCGGCTGCTTCCACTTTGCCCCCTCGGCCTACGTAGAATGACGTATGTGCAGTGCAGCAGGACTGGCGGATGATCCCTCAAGCAACGGTCAAAAGGAACGAGGCCTCGTTGCGGCGACCAGAACGAGAGGGGTTCAATCAGATGAATATCACGGCACGCGTCACCGGCGCCTTCCTGGCAACGGTCCTGTCGACAACGGCATTCAACGGCGCCTTTGCGGCCGACGACACGATCAAGGTCGGCATTCTGCATTCGCTGTCGGGAACCATGGCGATCTCAGAGACGACCTTGAAGGACGCCATGCTCATGCTCATCGACGAGCAGAACAAGAAGGGCGGCCTGCTCGGCAAAAAGCTTGAAGCGGTTGTCGTCGACCCGGCGTCAGACTGGCCGCTCTTTGCCGAAAAGGCACGCGAACTCGTTTCCGTCGACAAGGTTTCGGCCGTGTTCGGCTGCTGGACGTCGGTGTCGCGCAAGTCCGTCCTGCCGGTGTTCGAGGAGCTGAATTCGATCCTGTTCTACCCCGTTCAATACGAGGGTGAGGAAAGCCAGCGCAACGTCTTCTACACCGGTGCCGCACCGAACCAGCAGGCGGTTCCGGCCGTCGACTATCTGATGGAAAACGAAAGCGTCGAACGCTGGGTGCTGGCCGGCACCGACTACGTCTATCCCCGCACGACCAACAAGATCCTCGAGGCCTATCTCATCTCCAAGGGCGTCAAGCCCGAAGACATCATGATCAACTACACGCCGTTCGGCCATTCCGACTGGCAGACGATCGTGTCCGACATCAAGAAATTCGGTTCCGCCGGCAAGAAGACCGCCGTCGTCTCGACGATCAACGGCGACGCGAACGTGCCGTTCTACAAGGAACTGGCAAACCAGGGCGTCAAGGCCGAGGATATCCCCGTCGTCGCCTTCTCCGTCGGCGAAGAGGAACTCGCTGGTCTCGATACGGCCCCGCTCGTCGGCCATCTCGCCGCCTGGAACTACTTCCAGTCGGTCGATACCGCTGCCAATGCCGAGTTCATCAAGACCTGGAAGGCCTATACCAAGAACGACAAGCGCGTCACCAACGACCCGATGGAAGCCCATTACATCGGCTTCAACATGTGGCTGAAGGCTGTCGAGAAGGCCGGCACCACCGACACCGACGCGGTGCTTGACGCCATGATCGGCGTCTCGGTGCCCAACCTTTCCGGCGGTTATTCGACGATGATGCCGAACCACCACATCACCAAGCCGGTGCTGATCGGCGAGATCCAGGACGACGGCCAGTTCGAGACGGTCTGGGAAACGCCCGGCCTCGTGGTCGGCGACGAATGGTCCGACTATCTGCCCGACTCCAAAGACCTGATCGCCGATTGGCGCGCGCCGATGTCCTGCGGCAACTTCAACGTTGCCACCGGCAAGTGCGGCGGCAAGGGCTCCTGATTTCATCACGTAGCGATAGTTTCCGGATCGCGGCAGCTGCCTCGCTCCCCTTTGCATGACGAAATCATAGGCAGGCATACCCTTCGCCCAACGCTCCCGCTGGGCGAAGGGATCTCGAAATTCCATGCCGCGATGGCGGCGCCTGCCTTGCGCTCGCGCGGGCGAGCGAAACCGAGCGAGAGGCGATGTACCGCATTCTGCAAACCCTGTTGATCACCCTGTGCCTATTGGTTTCGGCCCATGTCACGGGCTTGCGCGCCGCGGACGATCTCGGCGCCCTGATCAGTGCGCTCGGAACGGCCAAGCTGGCAGAATTGGACGATCGCATTGCCGCGCTTGCTAAGAGCGGCGATCCGCGCGTCATCCCGGTTCTCGAAGCGCTCGGCGAAGGCAATCTCTACGCCCGAAAAGCCGATGGCGGCGTGTTCCTGACCACGGAGAAGGGCACGAACCTTGTTCTTGTCGATCCGCTTGATGGCGCGGACATCGGCGAAGTGCCGAAAGGCGAGCTGCAGAAAATCAAGGTCAACAACGCTGTCCGGCGTGCCGTTCGAAGCGCGCTCGGCGGCCTGACGCTTTTCAGCGCCGATGCGGAGGCAAGGCTGAAGGCGGCGCAATCCATGCGCCAGACCCCGAACGCTGGCGCGCTCGAGGCGATCGAGACGGCGCTTGCGGCTGAAAAGGACGCCGCCGTGCGCAAGACGCTCGACGAGGCGCGCGCGGTCACGCTTCTGGTCTCGGATCGGCCCGACGACGATAAGCGCGCGGCGATCAAGGCGCTGGCGGAAGGCGGTGGTCGCGAGGCACTTGGCGTGCTGACCTCCGCACTTTCTTCGGCGGATGCGAGCCTGAAACCGGATATCGAAGCCGCACTGCAGCGCATCGAGCAGGCGCAGGCATTCTGGAACGCCGGCCAGAATGTCTGGTATGGCCTGTCGCTCGGCTCGGTGCTTCTGCTGGCGGCCATCGGCCTTGCCATCACCTTCGGCGTCATGGGCATCATCAACATGGCGCATGGCGAGATGGTCATGCTCGGCGCCTATACGACATTCCTGGTCCAGGACGTCATCCGCGGCTCCTATCCGGCGCTGTTCGACTGGTCGCTGGCGATCGCCCTGCCGCTCGCCTTTCTCGTCACCGGGATCGTCGGCCTTGCCATCGAGCGCAGCGTCATCCGCTTTCTCTATGGTCGGCCGCTCGAAACTTTGCTGGCAACCTGGGGGATTTCGCTGATCCTGCAGCAATCGGTCCGCTCGATCTTCGGGCCGACCAATCGCGAGGTCGGCAACCCCTCCTGGATGGCGGGCGCCTTCGAACTCGGCGGTCTGACGATCACCTGGAACCGGCTCTGGATCATCGTATTTGCACTTGCCGTCTTCGCGGCACTTCTGTTCCTGCTGAAACGTACGTCGATGGGCCTCAGGATGCGCGCCGTGACACAGAACCGGCACATGGCGTCATCCATGGGCATTCGCACCCCATGGGTGGACGCCCTAACCTTTGCACTTGGTTCCGGCATCGCCGGCATGGCCGGCGTCGCGCTGTCGCAGATCGACAATGTCTCGCCCAATCTCGGCCAGGGCTACATCATCGACAGCTTCATGGTCGTGGTCTTCGGCGGCGTCGGCAATCTCTGGGGGACGCTGGTCGGCGCGTTTTCGCTCGGTATCCTCAACAAGTTCCTCGAGCCCTATGCCGGCGCGGTACTCGGTAAGATTCTCGTCCTGGTGCTGATCATCCTCTTTATCCAGAAGAAGCCGCGCGGTCTCTTCGCACTCAAGGGAAGGGCGGTGGAAGCATGATCACGTCGTTTCTGCTCAAGTCGCTCGATCGCAGCATCGTCGTCGTCGTGGCGATCCTGCTGGGGCTTGCCATCGCCATTCCGGCCCTCAATCTGCTGACTGCGCCGGACCACCCGCTGCACGTGCCGACCTTTCTGGTTTCGCTGTTCGGCAAGTACCTGACCTATGCCTTGCTGGCGCTGGCGCTCGATCTCGTCTGGGGTTTCTGCGGCATCCTTTCGCTGGGGCATGCCGCGTTCTTCGCGCTCGGTGGTTATGCCATGGGCATGTATCTCATGCGCCAGATCGGCGCGCGCGGCTCCTATGGCAATCCGTTGCTGCCGGATTTCATGGTGTTCCTCAATTGGAAGGAGTTGCCATGGTTCTGGCAAGGCTTCGACATGTTCTGGTTTGCGGCGCTGATGGTGGTGCTGGTGCCCGGCCTGCTTGCCTTCGTCTTCGGCTGGTTTGCCTTCCGCTCGCGGGTCAACGGGGTCTACCTCTCGATCATCACCCAGGCGATGACCTATGCGCTGCTGCTTGCCTTCTTCCGCAACGACATGGGTTTTGGCGGCAATAATGGCCTGACCGACTTCAAGGACATTCTCGGCTTCAACATCCAGGCCGACGGCACGCGGGCAGCCCTTTTTGCCGCATCCGCGCTGACGCTCGCCTTATGTCTGGTGCTGACGACGGCGATCGTTCGCTCGAAATACGGCAAGGTGCTGGTCGCGGTGCGGGATGCGGAAAGCCGCACGCGTTTTCTCGGCTACCGTGTCGAGCACATCAAGCTCTTTGCCTTCACCGTCTCGGCGATGATGGCGGGCATCGCCGGCGCGCTTTACGTGCCGCAGGTCGGCATCATCAATCCCGGCGAGTTCGAACCGGGCAATTCCATCGAAGTCGTCATCTGGACGGCGGTCGGCGGGCGCGGCACGTTGATCGGGCCGATCGTCGGGGCAATCCTGGTCAATGGCGGCAAGAGCATTTTCACCGCGGCGTTTCCCGAGTTCTGGCTGTTTGCGCTCGGCGGACTGTTCGTCTTTGTCACGCTGTTCCTGCCGAAAGGCGTCGTTGGCACGGCGAGCGCCTATCTCGCCCGCCGCAAGGCTCACCGCCGGGCGGCCGATGCCGAGAACGCGCGCGACAACCTTGTCGCTGAACCCATGGCGGCGGAGTAATTGCCATGAACCAGACCATCAGCCAGACGAAACCGAAAAGCCTTCTCTATCTCGATGGCGTCTCCGTCTCCTTCGACGGCTTCAAGGCGCTCAATTCGCTCTCCTTCGTGATCGAGCCGGGCGAGCTTCGCGCCATCATCGGCCCGAACGGCGCCGGCAAGACCACGATGATGGACATCATCACCGGCAAGACGCGGCCCGACGAAGGGCAGGTCTTCTTCAAGGGCGATATTGACCTCACCAAGCGCGACGAAGCCGAAATCGCCAGTCTCGGCATCGGCCGCAAGTTCCAGAAGCCGACGGTCTTTGAAAGCCACACCATCTGGGACAATCTGGAACTGGCGCTCAATCGCAGCCGCGGTGTCTTCCCGACGCTGTTCTATCGGCTGACGGCGGGCGACAAGGCGCGGATCGAGGAGATCCTGTCGACCGTTCGGCTCAGCGCGCGCCGCGATGATCTTGCCGCCAACCTGTCGCATGGGCAGAAGCAATGGCTGGAGATCGGCATGCTGCTCGCGCAGGAACCGGAGCTGCTTTTGGTCGACGAGCCGGTGGCTGGCATGACCGACGCGGAGACGGCCGAAACGGCGATCCTGCTCAAGGAGATCGCGAGAACGCGGTCGGTCGTCGTCGTCGAACACGACATGGGCTTCATCCGCGAGCTTGGCGTCAAGGTCACGTGTCTGGCCGAAGGGGCGGTGCTTGCCGAAGGCTCGATCGACTTCGTCAGCAGTGATGCGAAGGTGATCGAAAACTATCTCGGCCGCTGACGCCGACCGCAACAGTCTAAGGAAAGGACGCCTTCATGCTGAGCGTCGAAAACGTCAATCTCCACTATGGCGCAGCACAGGCGCTGCGCAATGTCTCGATCGGCGCGGAGATGGGCAAGATCACCTGCGTGCTTGGCCGCAACGGCGTCGGCAAGTCGAGCCTGCTCAGGGCCATCACCGGGCAGCATCCGGTCAGTGCCGGGGCAATCACCTTCAATGGCGTGACGCTCGGCGGCATGGCGCCCTATCGCCGTGCCAAGGAGGGTATCGGCTATGTGCCACAGGGCCGCGAGATCTTTCCGCTGCTCACCGTCAAGGAGAACCTGGAGACCGGCTACGCGCCGGTCAAGCGCGGCGACCGCTCAATACCGGAAGATGTCTTCAATCTTTTCCCCGTGCTTCGCTCGATGCTCGGGCGCCGCGGCGGCGATCTCTCCGGCGGCCAGCAGCAGCAACTGGCGATCGGCCGGGCGCTCGTCACGCGGCCGCGCATCCTGGTGCTCGACGAACCGACCGAGGGGATCCAGCCGTCGATCATCAAGGATATCGGTCGGGCGATCCGCTATCTCCGCGATTCGACGGGCATGGCGATCCTTCTGGTCGAGCAGTATCTCGATTTCTGCCGCGAGCTCGCGGACCATGTCTACATCATGGACCGCGGCGCCGTGGTGCATGAGGGGCCGCCGGAGACTTTGGACACAGTCGAGGCCAGGCGTCACCTGACGGTCTGATCTCGGACTCAACCACCATATTCGATAATTGCGAGCCCGGCATTGTAGTCGGTCGCATAGATGATGCCGGCCGCATCGACAAAGACATCGGCCGACTGGATGACGCGGGGTCGCCCGGCGCGTCGGTCGGTCATTTCGATCGGCCCGGCCGGGACGAGCGCGCCGGTCTGGCGCGGGCGGTAAGGGTCGGTGATGTCGAAGGCGCGGATGCCGGCATTCTGCCAGGTGGCGAAGATCAGTGTCTCCGAAACGAACGAGCCCGGCCGGTTTTCGTGCAGGTTGTGCGGCCCGAAATGCCCGCCCTTGGCGACGTAGTCGGCCTCGGAAGGAATCGGGAAGGTCGAGATGCTGACCGGGTTCGAGGGTTCGCGGATATCGAAGATCCAGGTGTGCTTGCGGTCGTCTTCCTCGTGATCGAGCACGGCCTCGTCGGCGACGACAAGCAGATCGCGACCGGGCAGCGGCAAGGGCGAGTGCGTTCCGCCGCCGAAGGGGGGCGACCAGTTGCGGTGGGCAATGAGCTTCGGGTTGGCGTAGTCCTTGACGTCGAGCAGCGTCAGGCCGCCGTCGCGCCAGCAGGCATAGGCCGTGTCGCCGGAAACAAGCGCGTGATGCAGCGCATAGCGCTTGCCGTCCGGCGCAGTGGAGACTTCTCCTGCCGCCTTGTTCATCCCCGGCAGCCACCAGCGGCCGACGATTTCGGGCCTGGTCGGATCGATCATGTCGATGGTGACGAAGATGTAGTCGTTGAAGCCGTCGAACAGAGCCGAGGCATAGGCATAGCGGCCGCCGACATACCAGAGGCGATGGAAGCCGACGCCCTCGATATTCAGTTCGCCGATCTTGCGCGGGCGATCCGGAATAGAAATGTCGAAGACCGACATGCCGGCGCTCCAGGCACGCTTGCGGCCGCTGCCGGCGACGGTGTCGCCGACGGATTTGGTGTAGTAGGTCTTCTCGTCGGCGAAGGTCTCGACATCGGCAAACAGGTCAAGCGCATTGATGACCAGCAGTAGGTCGTCATGCGTCTGCAGGTGGATGTTCCAGGTATTGGCCGGTGCCGGCACATAGGTCACCGCACCCGGCCGCTTCGGATCGCGCACGTCGACGATCGAAAAGCCCTGCGACCACGGGTGGGCGACATAGGCGAAACCGCGATGCACCATCAACTGCAGGCCATCGCCGCGCCCGCCGATCGGCGAATGGCCGATCAGTTTCATGTTGTTTGCAAAATCGGGCGTGGGAAGGTCGATGCCGCTCATGGTCTTTCCAGTCTCAGTCCGTGAGAAAAACGCCGCGCGGATCGGCGCGGCGGCTCAATTTCTATAGCGATCAATTGGTGGCTGCGGGGATCCACTCGGCGGTCGCCGCATCGCTCTTGCGGAACGCCGGGAACTTTACCTGCAGGTCCTCGATCGTCTTGATCTCGCCCTTGGCGAGATCGTCACGCGTGACGAGCGTCGGCTGCAGCAGAACCGTCTGGCCGGGGAACTGACCGGCGATCGCAAGCGAAACGGCGCGCACCGAGACTTCGCCGACAACGGCGGCGTTGGTGGCGGCTGTCGCCTGCCAGGCGCTATCCGGCTCGTTCATCAGCTGGATGTCGGCCGTCGAGATATCGACGCCGTAGATCTTCACCTTGCCGGCAACGCCAAGTTCGTCGATTGCAAGCTTTACGCCCTTGGCGAACTCGTCCCAGGGGGTGAAGATCACCGAAATATCCGGGTTGGCGGTCAGCACGGCCTTGGTCTGGTCGGCGACGGAGGCCGGAACCGTGTCGTTGACGACGCCCCAGGTGGCCTTTTCCGTCAGGTTGTGCTTGGCGACGAAGTCCTTCCAGACGCCATAGCGACGGTCGAGCGGTGCGAAGCCGGCGACATAGACGGCGCCGCCGACGAAGCCGTCGCCCTTGTCCTTGACGGCCTGCTCCAGCACCAGCCGCGCCATGTCCTTGTCGCTCTGCTCGATCTGCGGGATCTGCGGATTGTCGAGATTGACGTCATAGGCGACGACCTTGATGCCGGCATCGAGCGCCTTCTGGGCTACGTCCTTCAAGACCTCCGGGCGACCATTGTTGATGATGATGCCATCGACACCGAGATTGATCGCCTGCTCGATAAGGCTGCGCTGGGTGTCGTTGTCGTTGCGCGCCTGCGAGACGGTGAGGTTGACGTGAAGCGCATCCGCCTGGCGCTTGACGCCGGCCTCGAATGCCTGCAGCCAGTCGCCGCCGCCAAGGAAGCTGACGACGGCGATGTCGACGTCGCCCTTGTCGAACGGGGCAGGTGCACCGTCAATGCCGGCGGAAAAGGCAGGGGCCGCCATCAGCGAAGCGGCAACAAGGCTGCCGAGAATGGTGCGCGTCAGGTGTTTCATGGTCAGTATCCTCGCTCTGTTTGAATGGATGGTCAGCGCGCCTGGCTGCGGCCAAGGCCGTAGGTGAGCGCCAGCGCTCCGACGAGCACGGCGCCCTTGACGAAGTCCTGGGTGTAATAGGGGGCGTTGAGCATCGTCAGGCCGTTGAGCAAAAGGCCGACGAAGACCGCGCCGACGATGGTGCCGAAGACGTTCGGTCGGCGCAGGCCGAGAACCGCAAAACCGATCAGAGCGGAGGCGACCGAATCCATCAGCAACGAGGCGCCGGACGAGACGTCGCCACGGCCGACACGGGCAGCGACGATGATGCCGCCGAGCGAGGCGAGCGTGCCGGAAAGCACATAGGCAAGCGTCTTCAGGCGCGGGACCGAGGCGCCGGCAAGCCGGGTCGCCAGTTCGTTGCCGCCGGTGGCAAACAGCAGGCGGCCAAGGCGGGTGCGCTCGGTCAGCACGAACAGGATGATGGCGACGAGCACCATGATGACGACGGGGGCGGGGACGATGCCAAAGAAGCTCGAGCGCCCGATCAGCAGGAAGGCCGGGTCGTAAGCGCCTGTAGCCGTCGAACCGTCGGGCAGGATGAGCCCGGCGGAGATCGACCGCCCGGCGGTCGGGATCAGCTGCAGGCCGGTCAGCAGAAACATCATCGCCAGTGTTGCCAGCAGATCGGGCACACGCAGGCGCACGATCAGGAAGGCGTTGACGAGGCCGACGAGTGCTCCAAACAGCAACACCAGCGGCACGGTCTCGTAGACGCCAAGGCCCCAGACGATCATCGCGTAGCTCGCCGCCATGACGCTCGAGGCGGCGACCGCGCCAATGGAGAGATCGAAGCCACCGACGGCAAGTGTGACCGTGACACCGGCGCCCAGAATGGCGACGACGGAAACGGCCTGCAGTATGCTCATCAGATTGGTGACGTTGATGTAGGCGGGCTGGGCGAGCGCGAAGCCGGCGACCATGACGATAAGCAGGATGAACACGGCGCTGGCGCGGATGGCGGCGCTCACGCGTTCTCCGATCGGGTCTTTGCTTTCGGTGTTGAGGGTGGTCATCCGGTCAGGCCTCGATTGCTCGCGCCGCCGGCTCGGCTTGCGGAGCCGGCGTCAAACTGTGGTGGTCGATGATGAGAATCCGGTCGGCGACTTCCAGCGCCTCTTCCGGATCCGAAGTGGCGATCAGGGTGGCACGCTCGGTGTTGGCGCGGATCGCGGTGATGATGTCATGGCGAGCGCCGACGTCGACACCCTGGAACGGTTCGTCGAGCAAAAGCACGCGGCTCGGCTCGGCGTTCCAGCGGCCAAGGATCACCTTCTGCTGGTTGCCGCCGGAAAGCGACGTTATCGGCGCCTCAGGCCCGCTGGCCTTGATGCCTAGGGTATCGATGGCGCGCTGCGCCTCGTGCTTTTCGCGCGCACCCAGAAGGAAACCGAGCGGATACCACCTCGCCAGATGAGGCAGGCTGATCGTCGGCGCCAGCGTACTGCCCGGCCAGTCCGACGGCATCAGCGACGAGCGGTGCCGGTCTTCGCCGGCCATGAAGATGCCGGCTTTGATCGCGTCGGCGGGTGTCGCCGGACGGTAGGCCCTGCCGTCGAGCCGCATCGTTCCCGCCGCAGGCGTGCGCGTGCCGAAGATCGCCTGCAGCAACCGGCTCTTGCCCGCACCCAGCACGCCGGTGACGGCCACAACTTCACCCGCGTGAAGCGCAAGGTCGAACGGGGTGCTGCCGGCAACGAGCTGAATACCGGCCATCTCCAGCACCGGCGCGCGATGGAAGGAGCGCGCATCCGGGCGGGCCGTGCGCAAGGGGCGCCCGATCATCGTCTCGACGGCGCGATCGAAGTCGATCGGCCGGCCGAATTCTCCAACGACGGTGCCGCCGCGCATGACGACGGCGCGGTCGGCAAGTGCATTGAGATCGGCGATGCGGTGCGAAATGAACAGGATCGCCAGACCCTCGTCACGAAGGCGCCGGAGGATCGCGTAAAGCCGCTCGGACTCTCGTCCCGAAATGCTCGCCGTCGGCTCGTCCAGGATCAGCAACGACGCCCGGCGCGACAGGGCGCGCGCAATGGCCACGAGTTGCCTGTCTGCCGCGGTCAGGTCTGCAAAGTCTCGGTCCAGCGGCAGCTCGAAGCCGGCATTCCGAAGCATCTCTGCCGCCTTGCGGCGGACACTAGAGCGGCTGAGGAAGAAAGGTGCCGAGCCATCCGCGTAAGCATGCAGCAGCAACGCATCGGCGACCGTCAGTCCCGGCGCGCCGACGCGCTCGGTCGACTGGTGGACGGTCACGACGCCGGCTTCCGTCGCCTCGGCGGGGGAGCGGGGATCATAGGGCCGCCCGGCCAGCGTCATCGTTCCCTGATCCGCTGCCAGCGTTCCGGCGAGCACATTGACCAGGGTTGATTTGCCGGCGCCGTTCGCTCCCATGAGCGCGACGATCTCGCCCGAGCGGATTACCAGGGAGGCTCCGGCAAGCGCCTTCGTCGGCCCGAAAGCGTGGGCAAGTCCGTCGATGCGGAGGAGGGGCATTGCTAAAACCAATTCGTCACTGCGCTGCAATAACTCAGAAAAGTATGCATTTTCAGTAGAGAAGAACAGCGCAACAAACGAAAGCTGGTCCCAAACATGCGCTAATATGTCGCAAAAATATCCCAGGTTTACGCAATAATCGGAATTTTCCTCCTGGCGCTGTTGAGAGCCGTTTCGCGCGGGGCCAACCGCAGCACAACTTCTGCTGCCAGACCGGCTGCTGTGAGCAAGGCGTTCCGCTCACGGCAGCGGGATTGTAATGTGTTTATTGTACATAAAAATTGTAGATTATACAATGCGGTCGACGGCTGATGGTCAGCTGCACAGGTTGAGATTCAACAGGAGGTCGACAATGCGGTGCAATTTGAAGCGCGCGGCGATAACGCTCATGACTTTGGGGTTAGCGGGCGGTGTGTCAGCCGCAGGGCTGGAGGGCGCGCCAGCGCCTTTCGACAAGGGCGGGGTAAAGGTGGCGCTCATCTCCTACATTTCTTCCGGCGATTTCTTCCAGGCCTATCAGGCCGGTGCCGAGGCGCAGGCCAAGGCGCTAGGCATTGATCTCAGGGTCTTTCCCGGCAAGCAGAATGCCGCGGAGCAACGCGAGCAGGTCCAGCAGGCGATCAATCTCGGCGTTCACGGCATCGTCGTCGACCACGGTCTGCCGGAGTCGCTCGGCGATGTCGTGCAGCAGGCTGTCGACGCTGGCGTGAAGGTGGTGGCCTTCGACGTCAATCTGAACAATCCGGCCGTGCCGCAGGTCGAGCAGAGCGACCATGAACTGGCGCGCCTGGCACTGGAGCAGGCGGTCAAGGACAATGGCACAAGCTTCAATGCCGGTTACGTCTATGTCGCCGGTTTCGCGCCGCTCGACCGCCGCAATAAGGTCTGGGACAAGTTTAGGGCGGACAACCCGGGCGTGGTCGAAAAGGCGCGCTTCGGCAATGTCAGCGACACCACGGCAACCAGTACGGCGGATCAGGCAAAAGCCGCCTTTACGGCCAACCCGGACATATCAGTCGTCTTTGCGCCCTATGACGAGTTCGCCCGCGGCGTGAAGCTTGCCGCCGCCGATCTGGGCATAACCGACAGGCTGAAGATCTATTCCGCCGATGTTTCGACCGCCGATATCCAGGAGATCGTCGAAGAGGGCAGCCCTTGGGTAGCGACCGTCGCGACCAATCCGGCCGTCGTCGGCGCCGTCTCGGTCCGTGCGGTTGCGCTCAAGATCGCCGGTCAGCACGTGCCGGAACGGATCCTGGTCAAGCCGGCGCTGTTGACACAAGAGGCTTTGCGCCAGGCGGGCGTGAAGACGATCGAGGAGCTGGCGGCAAAGGTTCCGGCTTTCAGCGCAAGCGATGCCGTGACTGCCGATTGGATCCCCGCCAAGCTTTTCTAGCGTTCCGCGATGACGTGGCGTCGGCACAAATGAGCAAATCATTGCTGCGCCGCCTCGAATTCGACAATAAAATGCACAAAATCTATGCAGAAACTTACGTAATTTCTTGAGAATGGCCCGGTTTGGGTGTATGGCATCCTAAGCGAAACAGTGCGGCCGTCACAACCCGTTGCCTCCGGTGATACCAACGTCGGTGCGGAACGGATTTGTGGCGGCCTTCCTTGTTCAGGAGAGCGAAGTGCAATGTTGACCAAGAAGGGTAAATATGGGCTGAAGGCCCTTGTCGACCTGGCTCAACTGGAGCCTGGCGAAACCGCCTTCATTACTGAAATCGCCACCCGCAACAATATTCCGAAAAAATTCCTCGACGCGATCCTGCTCGAGCTTCGCAATGCCGGGATCCTGCGGTCGAAAAAGGGCCCTGGCGGTGGCTATTCGCTTTCCAGACCGGCGTCCGATATTCGCATCGGCCAGGTCATCCGCACGCTTGACGGACCCTTGGCCCCGATCCGCTGCGCCAGCCGGACGGCGTTCGAAGCCTGTGACGACTGTTCCGACCCGGTCAACTGTCACGTGCGTAAATCGATGAGTGACGTGCGCGATGCCGTGGCCTCGATCCTCGACAATATGACGCTCGAACAGTTTGCAGCCAACGACAACGCCACCGAGATCGTGGCGCTGAGAGACGTGGAAGCCGGCTGACCTTCTGGAGGTCGACGGCCGTCTTCGCGTCAGGGGCGGGTAGGACTTTCCCGCTTGCGGCTCCGAGTTGAAATTCGTTTGCTGTTATTGTCTATAGAATAAATGCACTATTTCGCCTCAACCAATGGAGAGAGGCGAATGAGCAACGTGCATTTCCTCCGGGAGCCCGAACCGGCCAATACCGAACAGCAAGAAAAGCGCCAGCATCTGTATGCGCAGGCGACCGAACTGTCGGGTGAGCTTGCCCGACGCGGTGCCGAGCTCGATCGCCTCGGCTTGCCGCCACGCGACGAAATCGAAGCGCTGCGTCGGGCGGGACTGCTGTCGGCACTGCACGCGCCTGAAGTCGGTGGCTCGGGCTTAAGCTGGGTGGACGGGTTGCGTCTCGTGCGGATCATATCGCGCGGGGAAAGCTCGATCGGCCAATTGCTCGGCTACCACTATGTCAACAGCCAGTATGCCTACTGGGCGGCGGCGGATCCGAACCAGGCTTGGGTGCTCGGCGCCGAAACGGTCGAGCGGCAGCTCTATTGGGGTGCGGCAGTCAACCCGCGCGACCCCGGGCTGGTGCTGGAGCGGCGTGGCGGCCACTATGTGCTCAACGGTCGCAAGACCTTTTCGACTGGTGCCCACGTCTCCGACCGCATCAACGTCAACGCGACGCTCAATGGCAGGATCGCCAATTTCGTCGTGCCGACGGATCGGCCGGGTTATGTCGCCCATGACGATTGGGACAATATCGGCCAGCGCCTGTCCGACAGCGGCAGCGTCGAGTTTCGCGACTTTCCCGTCTACGAGCGTGATTTCATCCTGCCCCTTGCCGACCCGTCCGATCCGCCCCCGGTGCAGGCGACGTTCAACACGCCGCTGATCCAGCTTGTCTTCGTCAATTTCTATCTCGGCACGGCTGAAGGCGCGCTGGCTGCTGCGCTCGACTACATCAGGACCACCACGCGACCCTGGATCACGTCGGGCGTCACGCGAGCCAGCGAGGACCCCTACATTCTCGAACGTGTCGGCGAATTGCAGGCCGCCTTGAAGGCGTCTGTGGCTTTGGCCGACGTGGCGGCGGGCGTTGTCGAAGCGGCGCTGTCGAAGGGGCCGTCGGTCACGGAGCGCGAGCGCGGGGAAGCCGCGATCGAAGCCTATGCCGCCAAGGTCAATGCTACCCATGTGGCGCTCGATGTGACGGCCAAGGTTTTCGAACTGATGGGCGCGCGCGCCACGGCCGCGCATTATGGGTTCGATCGCTATTGGCGCAATGTCCGCACCCACACTCTGCATGACCCGGTCTTCTACAAGGCACGCGAGGTTGGCGATTTTGCGTTGAATGGCCGGATCCCGCCTGTGAGCCTTTACAGCTGATTGGGAGGGGCGGGGCCGGGTGGAAGAACCACCGAGCCTCAATGCACGATGGAGAACGCCCGGCTTTTTCCGGGCGGCCAGCCTGCTGACAGGGTCCGGTCGGCTGACCGTGGCCGGCCGGCGGTCGTATTGATCGGCGTCTGTTCTATTCTCTCCGTCATGCTCGGGCTTGACCCGAGCATCCATCCGCCTCGGGCCTTTGGGTCCAGATCGCCTTTCTCGCCACGGACGCACCGCGCGTGGATCCTCGGGTCAAGCCCGAGGATGACGGCACGAGAGGCTGGGCCGTCATGTCCGCTTGGTCATCCGCGGGCCCGACCGAGTCCTCGGGCTTGACCCGAGGATCCAGTCGCCGCCAACCTCCGGGTGGTTTTCCGTCGGGGGTTGTTCCTATGCGGACGCAACGATCGCTTGCGGCTTCTCGGCGAACTGCCGGTAACCTGCACCAGGGTGCGGAGCGGCCAAGCGTGGACCGCCGCCGAACAGCTTTTCGCGCAGCGTGCCTTCGCGATAGGCGGTCTTGTAGACGCCGCGCTTCTGCAGTTCCGGCACCAGCAGGTCGACCGCATCCTCGAATGTCTCGGGCGTGACGGCATAGGCCAGGTTGAAGCCGTCGACATCGGTGTCTTCGACCCACTCCTGCAGGAGATCGGCGACCGTTTGCGGGGAGCCGACGAAGACGGGACCGAAGCCGCCGATGCCGACCCAATTGGCCATTTCGCGCACGGTCCAGACCTTGTCCGGGTCGATGGTCGTAAAGGTTTCGACCGCCGACTGGACCGCATTGGTGTAGCGATGGCGGAGCGGCTCGTCCGGTGCGAACTGGCCGAAATCGATGCCGGTCCATCCGGAGATCAGCGCCAGCGCGCCCTCATAGGAGACATGTTTGCGATAGTCGTCGAACTTCTTCTTCGCGTCCGCGTCGGTTTCGCCGAGGATCACGGTTTGCAGATTGAAGGTGAGGAGGTCGCGCGGATCGCGCCCTGCGCGCTCGGCCGCTTCGCGGACATTAGCCACGTATCGCTTCAGGACCGTTTTCGAAGGGGCCGCGACGAAGACGCACTCCGCGTGGGCGCCGGCAAAATCCTTGCCTCGGCTCGAAGCTCCGGCCTGGTAGAGAACGGGCGTGCGCTGCGGTGACGGCTCGCTCAGGTGGATGCCCGGGACGGTGAAATGCCGTCCGTGGTGGTCGATCGGATGCACCTTGCCGGGATGGGTGAAGAGGCCGCTAGCCCGGTCGCGCACGACCGCTCCGTCTTCCCAGCTGCCTTCCCAGAGCTTGTAACAGACCTCGAGATATTCTTCCGCGATATCGTAGCGATCGTCGTGCCGTGTCTGCTGTGCCTGGCCGATATTGAGCGCACCGCTGTTGAGATAGGAGGTGACGATATTCCAGCCGACGCGGCCCTTGGTCAGGTGGTCGAGCGTCGAGATCCGTCGCGCAAAGGTGTAGGGGTGTTCGAACGACAGCGAGGCCGTGAGCCCGAAGCCGAGATGTTCCGTCGCATGCGCCATGGTCGGCACCAGCTGCAGCGGATCGTTGACCGGAACCTGCGCGGAATGCCGGAGTGCCGCTTCCACATTGCCGTTCAGCACGTCGTAGACGCCGAGCACATCGGCAATGAACAGGCCGTCGAACTTGCCGCGTTCGAGCGTCGTTGCCAGATGCACCCAGTAGTCGAGATCCTTGTAACGCCAGGACTGGTCGCGCGGATGCGTCCAAAGGCCTGGAGATTGATGGCCGACACAGTTCATGTCGAAGGCATTCAGCCGGATTTCGCGGCTCATATCCGTCTCCTCATGGAAATCTGCATGCACGCCCCCCGGAGATCGGTGCCGATCTCCGGGGGAAGGGCGGCATCAGGGTAAGGCGTCAGAGAGCGCCGTTCTTCGGCGGCGCGACACCATTCAGGTGATAGTTGCCGACGACGTGGTATTTCCAGCGCACCGGGTCATGCAGCGTGTGCGTGCGGGCATTGCGCCAGTGCCGGTCGAGATTGAGGCCTATGCGGGTGGATGATGTGCCGGCGAGTTCGAACAGGGTGTTGGTGGCTTCGAGCGCGATTTCGGTCGTCAGCACTTTGGCGGCGGCGACGGCGAGCGTCGCCTCGACCACGCTCTCCTCGGTGCCGTTGATCTGGGCGATGTCGACCTTCTTGCCAGCGCGCTCGACAATGGCGGTCGCGGCCTCAAGCCGGATTGCAAGCTGTCCGACGCGCGCGATGGTCAGCGGGTCGTCCGCTGCCCGGTCGACGCCGCTATCCATCCAGGGGCGCGCCCGGTTGCGCACGAAATCGAGCGTGTCAGTGAAGGCGGCGCGCGCGATGCCGAGATCGATGCCGGCATGAATGATCTGACCGACCGCGCCGATCGTCGTCGGGCGTTCGAAACCGCGGTGATGGCGCACGACCGCGTCGGCCGTCACGTACACGTTCTGCAGTACCGTCGTTCCACTGCCAGTGGTGCGCTGTCCGAACCCGTCCCAATCGTCGATGATCTGCAGGCCGTCGGCGCCGCGCGGCACGAAGGACATGGTGAGTTTTTCGTCCTGATCGAGCGCGAACACGACGATCCATTCGGCAAAGAGCACGCCGGTCGAATAGAACTTGCGGCCGTTGAGGCGGTATCCGAGACCGTCCGGCGTCAGGCGCGTCGCATAGTCGCCGACGGTTTTCGTGTCTTTCTCGGAAAGCGCGTTGCCGAAGCGGTCGCCGGCCAAAGCCCGTCCGAAGAAGAATTTCTTCTGTTCTTCCGTGCCGTCCGTGCGCAGCGCCTCGAGGATATAGAAATGGTTCTGTGGGATCTGGCCGATCGAGCTATCGGCTTCAGACAGGATGGCGGTGATTTCCGCCAGTACGGCGTTGGAAACGTCGATGCCGTCATAGTCGGAAGGCACGGTGATCGCCAGCAGCCCTGATTGGGCAAGGGTGTCGAGCTCGTCGAAGGGCAGGATCCGGTCGGTATCCCGTTCGTTCGATCGTTTGGCGAATTCGCCCGCGAGGTCCCGGGCGATCTCCAGCGCCTCTTCCTCACTTGCGATCCGGTGTGCCGAGAGCTTTGTCTTTTCGGAAAGCTGCGAGATCGTCCCCATGTGATTGCTCCATGTCGATAGTGGCGCATATCTGTGAATTATCTGGCGTCTTCAGGTAAGATCGTATATTCTATGGAATATATGGATATTAGTTTTTCGTTCCTCAGGCTTTAGCGAACATTCGCCATTTCGAGGCTGATACTGCCGAATGGGGCACGAAATAGCTGCCGATCGGGCATGATCGCCGTTGCACCCAGAACGGCCGTCTTGCGAAAACTTCAAAAAAAGTCGCCGGTCGCTTGGAACCATTGCCACGTTTTTGCATTTCGCCATGGCCTGCAGTCCACCGATTGTGTGGTCGTCAAGGTACCGGCCACACGGCACGATGACAAATACATGCTGACAGTATTGGCCATTCGCGTTTCCCGGCCTTAACCACTGAAGGAGACACAAATGACGAATTTGCTGCCCGCTCTTCATGAAGGGCATGCCTCCATCATCCTGCAGAATCTCTTTCGAGATGCCCTCGAGGCCTATGATGATTGGGGCGAGGGGATGCCTGAACCCGTGGTTTCGTTCGAAGGCAAGCTGCTGCCAGTCAGGGTCGTCTTCGACTGGATGAAACCTTGCACCGATATCATGCCCGCAAACATGATCGGCATCGTCACCGATCGGTTGAGCAAACCCTGGAGTGGCGACGGTCCGCTCGATGAGATGACGTTCTCGACGGCGGCGCGTGTGATGTCCGTTCTGACCAAGCGCCAGTTGCGTCGTTATGGCAGCGGCTCGATCGAGGTCTTTGCCGAGCGCTTCAACCAATCGCTGCGCGTCGACACCTGATCGACGACAAGGCGGCCTGAACAAGCCGGAGAGCGCACGCGTGCTCTTCGGCGAATGCCCCCAATATTTCCGGGCCATCCGCACCCTGGCGCGTCACCGCGGCGTCAGACGAGCGCCGCCGTCGAATCCGGCTTCCTTGATTCGTCGCCTTTTCGTAAACACGAAGGAGAAGACGGTAATGGGATGGATGCGGGGTCGGCATGAATTTTCGACAATTGGAAGTGTTGCGGACCCTGCTTGCCACCGGCTCGACGATCGCGGCGGCAAAAACCATGGGGCTCAGCCAGTCCGGTGTCAGCCGGCTCCTGCAACAACTGGAGGAGGACCTGTCGCTGACGCTGTTTGCACGCGACAAGGGCCGGCTGATCCCGACGCCGGAGGCGCTAAAACTGTCCGAGGATGCCGAACACATTTTGCTCGGGATCGATCGCTTTACCAATCTTGCCCAGGACCTTCGCAGTGGCGCCGTCGGCCCGGAAGTCGTGCGCATCGGCCTGCCGAACAGTATGTCCGAAAACTTCGCGCCTGCGATGCTGGCCGACTATGCCAAGGATTTCCCCGGCGTGCGTGTCGAAACCTTCTTCGATACGACGGTTGCGATTGCCCGCCTTGTGGAGCAGCGCGTCATCGATTTCGGTTTCCTGCGCTACGAGGGTCAATTGAGCGCCAGCCTCGAAATGCAGCCGGTGGCAGGCGGCGTCAGCGTCTGCGTCATGGCAAGGAACCATCCGTTGACGGCGCTCGACCACGTCACCCCAAGGGAGCTCCGAGGTATACCGCTGATCCTGATCGGTCGCCGCCGGCCGACCCGGGTCATGCTCGACGAGATCTTTCGAAAGGCAGGCGTGCCGCAGAAGGTCAAGATCGAAACGCACAGCAACAGCTCGGCCTGCGCCTATGCCGCCCATGATCTCGGCGTGGCGATCATCAGCAGCTTTTTCGCCAACCTGCACCGGCATCTGCCGATCGAAATCCGGAGCTTCTCGCCCCACCTGACCCAGGATTTCGGTGTCGCAACGGCCGCCGGCGTACCGCTGTCGATTGCTGCCCAGGCGATGATCGACTGTCTCAAAAGGCAAGTCGCCGCTTCACAGCAGCCGTGAGCGCCTTGTTCGTCGTCGGCGCAGATGCGCCGCAATTGGCAAAATGTCGAGCGTGACACTACATTGCCTGTCCACGCATTGAGAGAGTGAAGAGATCATGTTCCAGCCAGCGGCCATCGACACAGGCGACAAGACCGAATTCTACAGGCAATTGGCGCAGCAACTCGAATCCTTGCTGCAGGGTGAGCCGAACATGATCGCCAATGCGGCCAACACCTCGGCACTGATGTTCCAGACGATGCCCGACCTCAATTGGGCCGGCTTCTATTTTCTCGATTCCGATGACGAACTGGTGCTCGGGCCATTTCAGGGCAAGCCTGCCTGCGTCCGCATTCCTGTCGGCCGCGGCGTCTGCGGCACGGCCGTCAAAGAAGGGCAATCGATCCTCGTGGAAGACGTTCACGCCTTCCCGGGCCATATCGCCTGCGATGCGGCGTCCCGCTCCGAGCTCGTGGTTCCTGTCCGACGCCATGGCCGGGTGATCGGTGTCATCGACCTCGACAGCCCAGAACCAGCGCGCTTCGACCAGGACGACCAGGCCGGCATCGAAAAACTGGCTGCGATTTTCGCCGCGGCGATTGGCTGAAGGCCAGCCCCGTGGATGAACTGACAGGGAACGATCGGCTTTCGGTTTTGACCGCACGATGATGGATGCACAGAACGCCTTTGCCCCCTCCGACGAGGTGGAGACGCATGCGCGCGTGGCCCGCAAGATCGACATCGTCGTCATCGGTGCCGGGCAGGCGGGTTTGTCTTCGGCCTACCACCTGATCCGGCTCGGGCTGTCGCCTCAGATGCAATACGTCGTTATCGACCGGTCGCCGCAGCCGGGAGGCGCCTGGCAGTTCCGCTGGCCGTCGCTGACGCTGAGCACCGTCAATGGCATCCACGATCTTCCCGGCATGAAGTTTGCGGACGCAATCGACACGAGCAATGGGGAAGTCCATGCGGCGGTTGCGGTGCCGCAATATTACAGCGCCTACGAGAAGGCATTCGACCTTCCCGTTCGCCGACCGATTGCCGTCAAGGTCGTGTGCGAGAGGGGTGAACGTTTCCGGGTCGAGACGGACGCCGGCGTCTATGCCGCGCGTGGCATCATCAACGCGACCGGCACCTGGGAATCCCCCTACATTCCGCCCTATCCGGGAGTGGATCTTTTCAAGGGGCGCCAACTGCACACGAAGGATTATCAAACCGCCGAGCAGTTTGTGGGGCAGCACGTGCTGGTCGTCGGCGGCGGCATCTCCGCGATCCAGTTGCTCGACGAAATATCTCAGGTGACGTCGACGACATGGGTCACACGTGAGGAACCTGCCTTCCGCGAAGAGCCGTTTACATCAGAGGTCGGACGTGCCGCCGTGGCCATGGTCGAGGACCGCGTCCGCCGGGGCCTGCCGCCGGGCTCGGTCGTCTCCGTGACCGGCATTCCGGTGACGCCGGCGATCCTGGCTGCCCGTGCGCGCGGTGCGCTTGATCGCCAGCCGATGTTTGCCGAGATCACCGAGCGCGGCGTGCGCTGGCAGGACGGGCGGGAGCAGGCCGTCGACGTCATTCTCTGGAGCACCGGCTTTCGAAGTGCGCTCGATCATCTGGCACCGCTGCAGCTGCGCAATGCCGACGGCGGCATCCTGATGGCCGGTCGGCTTGCGACACAGGTGGCAAAGGACCCGAGAATTCATCTCGTCGGTTACGGCCCCTCGGCGTCCACCATCGGTGCGAACCGGGCGGGAGGGGCTGCCGCTCGCGAGCTCGCCGATTGCCTCCATCTGCTTTAATCGCCCGCTGCTACGATCCCTTCGGAGTTGACGGTCGAGGTGCGCATAGCGTGTGGCAGACATAGGCATCGGCTCTTCGCAGCGTCGACCTTTGGGCATACGTCCAATGGATGCGATCTGCGATATCAGCCTAAAAATTCCGCTTGAGCCGAACCTTGCGTCATACCTTAAGCACGATTCCCGAAGGCGCTTTGAATAGCCAGGCGTCGAGCGAAGGCGACCAAGCTTGCGGGAATTTGCTCCGGCGAGTGCGCCGATGCTTATGGCGTTTCGCTTCACCGGGCAGTGACACCACAGATTTCGTCTGGGCGGACTCGAGGGTGACGCGGAAGGATACGGTCGTGGATGATGTTGCAGGCAACGCAGAAGAAGCGCCAACCGGCTGGCACAACAGTTCGAATTGTGGTTGTCGGCATCGTCTTCGCCTTGTTCCTGGTCGGTATTGCGTCTGCCGTCAGCGCCACCGGCACGCGCGGCGGGCACCTGTTTCCCGATCTCAAGATGGGCTTCAACATTCGCTGGTGACCCAAGGTCCAGTGTGGACAGCCTTTGTGCTGCGGCATCGCGGCGCAATCCTCCTTGATAGCTGGCGCCCACCTTCACTCGCAGTCCGGAGCTTTTGATCCAGACCCGTCGCGTTTTGGTGTAACCGGCCCCTACCGTCATGCGACGCCATGCTTGATCGGTTCCGTCGGCTGACCGCATGTCATGCCTTCGTCATAGAGCTATGACGATTCCTCATAATATTGCGCGGTTTTTTCCATTCGATCATAGTCGTGTCAAGAAAAGCCGGCAGGAGGGCCGAATCGCGATGTCGCGCCGGGCCGTTCTCAGTACGGGGAACCCATGATCAAGTTCATACTCAATCGCCTCGTGATGGCGATACCGACGATCGTCATCGTCTCGGTTGCCGTCTTCACGCTCATCCGTCTCATCCCCGGCGATCCGGCTGCGCTGATGCTCGGCGATATGGCCGAGCCGCAGCAGATCGCCGAAATGCGAAGCGTGCTCGGCCTCGATCGCAGCATCCCCGAGCAGTTCGTCATCTGGGCCGGCAACATCCTGTCCGGCGATTTCGGCCGCTCGATCGTCACCGACGAGCCGGTTCTTCACCTGGTGCTGAGCCGCTTCATGGTGAGCGCCGAGATCGTCGTCATCGCCGTGTTCCTCGCGAGCCTGATCGCCGTTCCCGCCGGCGTCATCGCCGCCTGGCGGCAGAACAGCCTGACGGATCTGGCGCTGGTCGGCACGGCCACCGTGCTTCTGTCGATCCCGACCTTCTGGCTGGGTCTGCTGCTGCTGCTTGCCTTTGGCTTGAAGCTGGGCTGGCTGCCGGTGTTGGGCTACGTGCCGATCTCGGAAAACTGGAAGGCGGGCCTTCTCTACCTCGTTCTGCCCGTCATGACGTTGGTCATCCACGAAATGGGCGTGATCATCCGCATGGCGCGCGCCTCGACGCTCGAGGTTCTCCGGCTCGATTACATCACCCATGCGCGGGCCAAGGGGCTGTCGGAGAGCGCCGTCCTCTGGAAACATGCTTTCAAGAACGCGTTCGGTCCGACCTGGACGATGATCGGCCTGATCCTCGGCAATCTGCTCGGTGGCATCGCAGTCATTGAGACGGTCTTTACCATCCCTGGCCTCGGCCGCCTGATGGTCGACAGCATCTTCCAGCGGGACTATCCGGTGATCCAGGGCTGCCTGCTGCTCGTCGCTTTCTCCTATGTCGTCGTCAACCTCGTGGTCGACCTTCTCTATCCTCTCTTCGATCCGCGGGTGGTGGCAGAATGAGAAAGCTCACTTTCAACGGCGTCATCGGTGGCGGTCTCATCGCGGCGCTCGTCCTCACCGCGCTGATCGGCGTGTTCTGGACGCCCTACGATCCGATGGCGCTTGGCTTCACCTCGCGTCTCGCAGCGCCCGGCGCGCAGCATTGGCTCGGCACCGATGAGTTCGGACGCGACGTTGCCAGCCGCCTGATGATCGGCGCCCGCGCCAGCGTCTGGATCGGCTGCCTGACGGTCGCTTTCGCGGTCGTCTGCGGCACGCTGATCGGCCTCATCAGCGGCTATGCCCGCGGCTGGGTCGATGGCGTCATCATGGCGGTCAACAACGCGCTGCTCGCCTTCCCTGGTATCCTTCTGGCGCTCGGGCTGCTCGCAGTCTTCGGGGCCAACCAATATGGCATCATCTTCGCGCTTGGCATTGCCTACACGCCATCGATGGCGCGTGTCGTGCGCGGCGCCGTGCTGTCGCTGCGCGAACGCGAATTCATCGAGGCGTCGTGCGTCATGGGGAATGGCGAAATTTACACCATGCTGCGCCACATCCTGCCGAACTGCCTGGCACCCATTACGGTGCTTGCGACTTCAATGTTCGGCTGGGCGATCCTGTCGGAAAGCGCGCTGTCGTTTCTCGGCCTCGGCGTGCCGCCACCGGCGCCGACCTGGGGCAACATGCTGGCCGCCGGTCGCCCGTTCATCGAGCAGGCCGTCTGGCTCGGTTTCTTCCCCGGCCTTTGCATCGCGCTGACGCTGCTCGGCATCAACCTTCTCGGCGACGCGCTCCGCGACAAGCTCGACCCCCGCATGCGAGGCCTGAAATGACCGGCAGTTCCCTACTCAGCGTTCGCGACCTGTCGCTGGCCGTCGCCCATAGCGGCAACCAGGTGGTGAGGAACGTCAGCTTCGACGTCGGCCCCGGCGAAATCGTCGGCATCGTCGGCGAATCCGGCTCCGGCAAGACGCTCGCGACGCGTGCGATTATCGGCCTGATCCCCCCGGCGGTACGCAATGTCGGCGGCACGATCAGCTATCGCGGGCGGGATGTACTGGCGATGAGGGATCACGATATCCGGCAGTTGCGCGGCGGCGAGATCGGCGTCGTGTTCCAGGAGCCGATGACCTCGCTCAACCCGTCGATGACCATCGGCAGGCAGCTCGAAGAAGGGCTGATCCTGCATACGAAGAAGAACGCCGACGAGCGTCGGGCCGCCATCCTCGACATGCTGAAGCGAGTCGGCCTGCGCGAGCCGGAGCGGGCGCTAGCCGCCTATCCGCACGAGTTTTCCGGCGGCATGCGCCAGCGCATCATGCTCGCCTCCGTCATGTTGCTGAAACCGGCCCTGCTGATTGCCGACGAGCCGACGACGGCGCTCGACGCCGTCGTGCAGCGCGACGTCATGGAACTGATGGTCGAACTCACCAAGGCCGAGGGCACGGCCGTTCTCCTGATCAGCCACGATCTGCCGATGGTCGCGCGCTATACCAATCGCTTCGTCGTCATGGAAAAGGGCATGATTGTCGAGCAGGGCACGACCGAGGACATTCTAAGCGCGCCGGAGCATCCCTACACCCGCAAGCTCCTGTCCTCGCTGCCGTTTCGCGCGGCACCGCGCAGGCTCGACATGTCGCGGACACCCATGGTGTCGGCGCGCAACATCGTGGTGGAATATCCCGGTCGCAAGGGGCTCTTCCGCAAGCAGGCGCCGAAGCGCGCGCTTCACGGCGTCACCGTCGACATCCATGTCGGCGAGGTCGTAGCCCTCGTCGGCGGCTCCGGTTCGGGCAAGACGACGCTTGGCCGCACGATCGCCGGCCTTGTCGAGCAGAGCGAAGGCGAGATCCTCTTCCGGGGGCGCGAGCGCAGTGCCGACTGGCGTGACTACCGGCTGAATTGCCAGATGGTTTTCCAGGACCCCTATTCCTCGCTCGATCCGCGCATGACGATACAGGCGCTGGTCGAAGAGGCGCTGCGGCTGGTGCCCGATCTGGATGGTGCAGCCAAGCGCAAGCGGGCGCTCGAAACGCTTGACGAAGTCGGTCTTGGCGGCGATTTCGCCAGCCGCTATCCGCATGAGCTTTCCGGTGGCCAGCGTCAGCGCGTCGCCATTGCCCGAGCAATCGCCCGCCGTCCGAAATTCCTGATCGCCGACGAACCGGTCTCTGCGCTCGACGTCACGGTGCGGGCGCAGGTGCTCGAACTCTTCTCCGACCTGCAGAAGCGCCACGGGTTTTCCTGCCTGTTCATCAGCCATGACCTCGGCGTCGTCGAGCAGGTCGCCGACCGGGTGATTGTCATGCAGGACGGCCGCATCGTCGAACAGGGCGACCGCGACAGGATCTTCGACCAGCCGCAGGAAGCCTATACGCGCAAGCTGCTGTCGGCGATCCCGGCACTCGATCTCAATCAGACGGGTGGCGTCACCCTCAAATGGCGGCTGGAGGCCTGACATGACTGTAGCAATGAAAGCCGCGACAATGGCCGAACGGCTTCATGCGATTGCCGACGCCCAGCCGTTCATCACCCGTTTCCTCGTCCGCAATCTTGAGACTGGCGAGACGATAGGGCGGGGCGAGAACGAAGAGACGCCTTCGGCCAGCACCCGCAAGACCTCGATCATGATGGCGGCGCTGAAGGCGGCGCACGAAGGCCGGCTCGATCTCGACGCAGCCATCACCTACGAGGAGCGGCTGAAGCACGAGGTCGCGAGCGGCATGTTCCGCTACATGACGCCGGGCATTGTCATCCCGCTGCGCGACGCCATCGTCGGCATGATGGTGCTCAGCGACAATGTCTGCACCAAGATGGTGCTCGAACGGCTGACACTCGAAGAGGTCGACAGCTACTGCAAGGCGATCGGCATGGCCGGCACCCACCATCGCTTTCTGATCCCGCCGCTCGGCCTGAAGCCGGACCATTCGCTCGGCGAGGTGACGACGACGACGGCGAGCGACCAGATATTGCTGCTCGAACTGATCCTCGCCGCGCAGGACGATGAGGCCGCTGCGGCACGTCTCGGCGCGTCGGTCGAGCTTTGCCGCTTCGCGCTGCGGACGTTGAAGAACCAGGTGCTGCGCTACGGCATCCGCTCGCGGCTGCCTTTCGATACGGTCGTTGCAAGCAAATCCGGGCGTGGCAAACGCGGGCGCATGGACGCCGGGCTCGTCTATCGCAACAGTCGGCCGCTCTACGGTATCGCCGTCTTCACCGATGGCGTGCCGCAGGTGATGGCCGATGGCACGCCCGGCTACACCATCGCGCTCGAAACCATCGGTCGGCTGTCGCAGGCCTGCTGGGACGCGTTCTGACCGAAATCAACCGCAACAAACCAACAAGAAACAACTGGAGAAGAGTGGAACAATGAAAAACATATTCCTTGCCGGCACCATCCTGATGAGTGGCGTCGGCTTTGCCGAGGCGCGTGACCTGGTGGTTGCGCAGAGCTCCGACATCCGCAGCAACGTGCCGGGCGTCAACCGCGACGGCAACACCGACTCGGTGATCTTTCACATTGTCGAAGGCCTCGTCGGCTACGCCGAGAACGGCGAGGTGAAGCCGCTCGTCGCCAAGAGCTTCGAGGTGTCTCCTGATGGATTGACCTATACATTCAATCTGCGCGGCGACGTAAAGTTCCACAATGGCAATGCGGTCACGGCCGACGATGTCGTGTGGAACTGGAACCGCTACATGGGCGCCGACACCAAGTGGACCTGCGCCGGCGATTTCGACGGCAGCAAGACCATCAAGGTATCCGCCGTCACGGCTGTCGATCCGAGCACGGTAACGATGACGATCGAAAAGCCGTCGGCCGTCTTTCTCGGCCTGATGGCGCGTCCGGAATGCGGATATACCGGCATCATCGCCAAGGATTCGGTCGGCGCCGACGGCGCCTTCGTTGCGCCGATCGGCACTGGGCCTTTCAAATGGGCCGAATGGAAGAAGGGCGAATATGTCCGTCTCGAAAAGAACGAGGCCTATGTCTCGCCTGCCAATGACGGCAAGCCGGACGGCATGGTCGGCTCCAAGCGGCCACTGGTCGACGGCATCAAGTTCATGGTCATCCCCGACGCGTCGACGGTAAAGACTGGCCTGCTGTCGGGAGCGCTCGATACGGCCGAAGTTTCTGCCGACCTGATTTCGGAGTTCAAGGACAGCGAGACGATGCAGTTGATCGTCAAGCGCAACAACGGCAAGAACCTGCTTTACTTCCAGACCCGCGACAAGGTGTTGAGCAACGTCGCCGTACGCCGCGCCATGGCCGAAGCGCTCGACCTCGACCAGCTGGTTGCCGCCGTCTCCAACGGCACCGGCGAGGCCAATGCCTCGATGGTTTCGGCGGACTCGATCTTCTACTCGGATGCGCAGAAGACGAAGACCCCGATGGACCTGGAAAAGGCCAAGAAGGATCTGGCAGACGCCGGCTACAAGGGCGAGGCGATCACCATCATCGCCAACAAGCGCGGCAACGTGCCGAGCTTCCCGGCCGCGGTCGTCGCCCAGGCGATGATGCAGCAGGTCGGTCTCAATGTGCAGATCGAAGTGCTCGACTATGCGACCCAGGTCGACCGCCGCCGCTCGGGCAACTACCAGGTGATTTCGCAGTCGGTTGCACCGCGTCTCGATCCCGCGCTGATGTACGGCTTCTACGTCGGCAACAAGGACAAGAACGCGTCGCTGATGTGGGATAACCCGAAGGCGGTCGAGCTGATGAAGGCGGCCTATGTCGAGGCCGATCAGGCAAAGCGCCAGGCGATCTTCGACGAGTTCCACAAGCTGATGCTCGAGGAAGTCCCGGGGATCTTCATGTACGACATGGTCGACATCTGGGGTGCGACGAAGAAGTTGCACGGCGAGCCGGTCTGGCAGTCGAACACCCGGCTCTGGGAAGTCACGCTCGACGACTAAGTCAAGCTCGGCCAGAACTCGTATCCGGTGGCGGCGACCGTGCCGCCACCCTCCACCTGAAGACAGAAATGCCAATGCGGCCGGCTCCCATGTCGCCGCAAGAGGAATACCTATGCCCCAGCCATCCGTCGTCGCCGCTCTTTCCGACATCGTCGAAGAGCTGAAGTCCGAATTCACTGCGATGAGCGACGCGATCTGGGACTATGCCGAGCTGAGCTTTCGCGAGCACAAGTCGGCGGCAATGCAGGTAGCGATGCTGGAGAAACATGGGTTTCGTATTGCGCGCGGAACGGCCGATATCGAAACGGCCTTTACCGGCGAAGCCGGCGAGGGCGGTCCGGTGATCGCCCTTCTCGGAGAGTTCGATGCGCTTGCCGGTTTGAGCCAGATCGCCGGCGTTGCCGAGGCAAAACCGCTTGAGGACGGAGGCACCGGACACGGCTGCGGCCACAATCTGCTCGGCACCGGCTCCCTGCTGGCCGCAGTCGCGCTTGCCCGCTACCTGCGCGAAAACAATCTGCCGGGAACGGTCCGTTACTATGGCTGCCCCGGCGAAGAGGGTGGCTCGGGCAAGACCTTCATGGCGCGTGCTGGCGCCTTTGCCGATGTCGATACCGCGCTCACCTGGCATCCAGCACCTTTCAATGGCGTGCGCTCGACCAACAATCTCGCGGTCCTCGAAATCTACTATCGTTTCAAGGGTGTCGCCGCACATGCCTCGAACGGCGCCCATCTTGGACGCAGCGCCCTCGATGCGCTGGAACTGATGAATATCGGCGTCAACTTCCTGCGCGAGCACATGCCGCAGGATTGTCGCGTGCATTATGCGATCACCGATGCCGGCGGCAAGGCGGCCAATGTCGTCCAGGCGCGCGCCGAAGCGCTCTATCTCGTCCGCGCCCCGCAAATGCCGGAAGCGCTTGCGTTGGCTGCCCGCATCGACAAGGTCGCCAACGGCGCCGCGATGATGACGGAGACGCAGGTCGAGGTCGTCTTCGATCGGGCGGCAACCAATCTGTTGCCGAACATCACGCTGGAAACCGCGATCCACCAGAACATGGTTGCGCTCGGGCCGGTTCCCTTTGACGAGGCGGACCTTGAGTTTGCCCGCGAGATCCAGCAGACCATGACGCCGGAGGCGATCGCCAGCAGCATCCGGCTCTACCAGATCAAGGGCGACGTGTTCTCCAACAGCCGGATGGATGGATCGAGCGGTCTGCACCTCGGGCTTCGCGATTTCGAGGGGCAGTCGCATTTCCGCGCCGGCTCGACCGATGTCGGCGATGTCAGCTGGGTCACGCCGACGGCGCAATGCTGGGCGCCCGCCTGGGCGATCGGTACTGCCCCGCACACCTGGCAGGTGGTTGCACAGGGCAAGAGCCCCGCGGCCCACAAGGCCCTCGCCCATGCCGCCAAGTCGTTGGCAACGACGGGCCTCGATCTCATTCTCGATCCGGAATTGCTTGCGCAGGCAAAGGCCGAGTGGCGTGAAAAGACCGAGGGCAAGCCTTACCAGTGCCCGATCCCGGATCATATCGGTCCCAAGCTCTGATCATTCGCGCGATTGCCGTCACGCGCTGCCACGACGAAGTCGCCGCCCTCGGGCCGGCGGCTTTTTCGTTTCCTCCGGGTCGCGATAGCGCAGGACCATGCCGGCCGGGATGTGCGAAATCGGCCCGACGCCTTGACGCGAATCATTGTCTGCGGCATCCCTGTTACGGAATTTTCTGAATATATGCTGTTTAGGCGTATCTCAATTAAATCTCTGTTAGTGCCTCCCGGTGTCAATGATGCGGGAGGGCACGCAAGGAGTATGGCGGGAATGGACATGACGGTAACACAGACGCGACCCGGGACGGATCTTTCCCACGCCCGGCAGCCAGCCGACGAAGCCATCGCAGCCGATGCACGCGCCCTTTCCGAACAGCTGAAGGCAATGCGCGAGCGGCTGTTCCCGCCGACCGCGATGAAGACGCTTCGCAGCTTCACCTCCGGCGAGGCTGCCAAGCTGATCGGCGTTTCCGATGGCTACCTGCGCCAGCTGTCACTTGCGGGCGAGGGGCCGCAACCCGATACCGGCACCGGCGGGCGCCGTTCCTATTCGCTGTCCGACATCAACGCGCTGCGCCGCCACCTGGCCGAGCAGGCGCTTGCCAAGGGCAATGCCGCCAAGGCGCGCAGCTACCTGAAATGGCGCGACCGCGAGCGCGGCGAGCACCTGCAGGTGATTTCCGTCACCAACTTCAAGGGCGGCTCCGGCAAGACCACCTCGTCGGTCCACATCGCGCAATATCTGGCCATGACCGGCCACCGGGTTCTCGCCGTCGACCTCGACCCGCAGGCGTCGCTTTCGGCGCTTTTCGGCTACCAGCCGGAACTGGACCTCACCGGCAACGACACGCTCTATGGCGCCATTCGCTACGATGCCGAAGCTCGGCCGCTGAAGGACATCATCCGTCCGACCTATTTTGACGGGCTCGACCTGGTGCCCGGCAATCTGGAACTGCAGGAATTCGAACATACGACGCCGCAGGCGCTCAGCGCCCGCCACAACGGTTCAGATGCCGGCCCGCTGTTCTTCGCGCGGGTGCAGTCGGCGCTGGCAAGCGTGGCCGACGACTACGACGTCGTCGTCATCGATTGCCCGCCGCAGCTGGGCTATCTCACGCTGTCGGCGCTTTGCGCCTCGACCTCGGTGCTCGTCACCGTGCATCCGCAGATGCTCGACGTCGCGTCGATGAACCAGTTCCTCTACATGACCTCGGACTTGCTCAGTGTCGTGCGCGAAGCGGGCGGCGAGCTCAATTTCGACTTCCTGCGCTATCTCGTGACCCGCTTTGAGCCGAACGACGGCCCGCAGGCGCAGATCGTCGGTTTCATGCGTTCGCTGTTCGGAGATCGTGTCCTGACCTCGGCGATGGTCAAATCGACCGCGGTTTCCGATGCGGGTCTCACCAAGCAGACGCTTTACGAGGTCGGGCGGGAAAACTTCACCCGCGCCACCTACGACCGCGCGATCGAATCGCTGAATGCCGTCAACGGCGAGATCGAAGCTCTCATTCATGCGGCCTGGGGGCGCTAAAAGACATGGCTGGCAACCGCAAGAACGAACTGCGCGCACTCTTTTCCGGAAACGTGGCGCCGGTAGCACCCGCGCCTTCGGCCGAAGCGAATGCAGCAACGTCCGCTGAGGTAACGGCACTGACACCCGCGACGCCTCCGGCCGATACGCCACGGGCTGCCTCGGGCGCCATCAAGGCCATGGGCCTTTCCCTTGGCAGCATCACCAGGGAGGCCGAGGAGGCCCGATCGCTGCGCGAGGCGCTGCATCAGGGCGAGCGTGTCGTAGAACTCGATCCCGATCTGGTGGACGCCTCCTTCGTCGGCGACCGTCTGACGGACGGCGAACTCGACGATCCGGACTTTCTGGCCCTCGGCGATAGCATCCGCGAGAACGGCCAGCAGTCGCCGATCCTGGTGCGACCGCATCCGGAAAAGCAGGGGCGCTATCAAACCGCCTATGGCCACCGCCGGCTGAATGCCGTCCGCAGCCTCGGCATCAAGGTCAAGGCCATCGTCCGGTCCTTGACCGATGACGAACTCGTGCTGGCGCAGGGCAAGGAAAACGCCGAACGCCGCAACCTGTCGTTTATCGAGCGGGCGCTGTTTGCCTCGGCCCTGGCCGAGCGCGGCTTTGATCGCAAGGTCATCGGCGACGCGCTTGCTGTCCAGAAGAGCGAACTGTCGCGGCTGATCCAGGTCGCCGAAAGCGTTCCGTTGGCAATCGCCCGCGCGATCGGTCCCGCTCCCAAGGTTGGTCGCGAACGCTGGATGGCGATCGGCGGCCTGCTCGAGGGCGAGGCAGCGCTACAGAAGGCGCAGGAAGAGATCGGCCTGAGGCGTTTCCTCGAGGCCGACAGCGACCGGCGCTTCCAGCTCGTCTTTGCGCGCCTGTCACGCACCGACAGGCAGGATCCGGCCAAGCCGGAGGTTCTCACCGACGAGAACGGCCGGGCCTTTGCCAAGTTGAAGCGAGACGGAAAGAGTGCCCGGATCGAGTTCTCGGCCGATGTCAGCCCGGTCTTTGTCGATGAGGCGATCGAGCGCCTTGCCAAGCATCACGCGGCTTTCGTGGCTGCGCGCCGGAGCTGATTGCTCGCGATTTTCGCAAGCCTGTCGCAGTCTTTATCGGGCCGGCGTGACGAGGTCACGCCGGCCCGATTCGTTGTGGCCTGTATCTGCGACCGAAGCGCATCACGTCGTTGTGCCGCCGTCCCAAAATGACGATCCGGAAGAAATATTTTCGACCACGTGCCGCCAGCGACAGAATGGCGCGATGCCCTTGAGCGGGATGGGGATTGCGGCCGTTTCAGAGGCTGTCTTGCCGGATTGAACGGGGCGCCCGATGTCTTTCAAGCGGCCCTTGGAAGGGACTTGTTAACCTTCATTTTCTATCGCTTAGCAGGCCCCTCGGCGATGTCTCTAGCTCTTCCAGGACCCATGCGTATTCCCAGGACAAACTTCTCTCAGGCAGCTTTGCATGATGCAAACCAGGCGGATTATTATGACGATCCGCAGGACGGTGCGTTGAGCGATATGCCTCCCCATGACGCGGATCCCGTCGATCCCTACCAGTTGTACGAGGCGCCCGCAGCGCCTCGCAGGCCCGCCAACCAGCAATCGGACGCGACGGCGCATGTCGGCCGTGCTGCCCGCCTTTATGGCCAGGGCACGGCCTATGCCCCCGCCCAAGTGACGACGTCGACCGACGAACCGCTGCCGACCCTGTCGGAGATCGCCGGCCACTACGGCGACGCGACGTGGGAGAGCCATTTCTTCCTGGCGCCGAATGTGCGCTTCACCCGCACGCCGGAACGGGAGTTTACCAAGCGCCGCGCGCCTTCGGGCAGCGAGAGCGATGTCGCGCCCGAAGAAGACATCGCGCCCGGCGAAAATGCCGTCGTCGAGACCGCGCCAGCAGACGTGGCGCCCGTGGCCATCGAGATCGCCGTCCCCGCCGCATCGCCGGTGGTGGTCGACGTCGCACCAGCAGTCGAGCCTGAGCCGGCGTTGCCATCCTACAGCCCGTCTGAACTGCTGCGTGTGCTCACGAGCCAATTGCCGCATTGGTCGTCGGCACCAAAGGCGGACGCTGCCAACGCGGCGTCCGGCGCTACCGTTGCTGACGCTGCAGTCGCTCCCAGCCTGGCGGAGCAGTCCGCAAACGAAGCGCCTGCAGCCAGCGCGACGCCGGCTGCACCCGTTGAGCCGGCGCCGATTGTCGAGCCAATGCCAGCCATGGCAGAGACCCAGGCCGACACGCGCTTGTCGTTCCTGTCGGATTTTGCGTTCTTCGAATTCGGTCCGTCCGCCCTGGACGACGGTTCGCTCGAGGCAGCCACTGTGCAGCCGAAGCCCTTTGTCGAAACGGCGGTGCCCGCTTCCTTTACTGCCGCTCCGGTCGTGTCTGTGCCGCCACCGGTGTCGCCCCCCGCAGCCGTCAAGGCGGTGGAAATCAGGCGCATGCCGCCGACGGCGATCACGTCGCTTTTCCGCGTTGTCGAATGCCGACCGGCAGCGGTCGCGCCAGCGACCCCAGCCGCCGCTGTGGCAGCGCCGGAAGAGCCCGTGTCCGTAGAACCCGCGCGCGAAGCGCCGGCGCCGATGGTCGTTCCGTCGGAAATCGCATCCGTTCCGCCGGCTGCGGTCGAACCGGCCGAAATCACCTCGCTGATGGCCGAGGAAGAGCCGGTCCGCACGGTTGCGACGGTGTCGAAGGCTGCAATCACCATGCCCGCGCAGGTCTCGCGCGCACCCTCGCTGCTGCCGCCGATTGGCGCGACCGAGCGTTTCGCTCACGCCGACGGCTATGAGTTTCCGGCCGAGGATCTGTTGCAGGAGCCGCCGGAAGGCCGCGGCTTCTTCATGTCGCAGGAGCAACTCGAGCAGAACGCCGGGCTTCTCGAAAGCGTGCTCGAAGATTTCGGCGTGCGCGGCGAGATCATCCATGTCCGCCCAGGCCCGGTCGTCACGCTTTACGAATTCGAGCCGGCTCCCGGCGTCAAGTCTTCCCGCGTGATCAATCTGGCCGATGACATCGCCCGCTCGATGTCGGCACTGTCCGCTCGTGTGGCGGTCGTACCCGGCCGCAACGTCATCGGCATCGAGCTGCCGAACGCGACCCGCGAGACCGTCTATTTCCGCGAGCTGATCGAATCCGTCGATTTCCGCAAGACAAATTGCAAGCTGGCGCTTTGCCTGGGCAAGACGATCGGCGGCGAGCCCGTCATCGCCGAACTCGCAAAGATGCCGCATCTGCTCGTTGCCGGCACCACCGGTTCGGGCAAGTCGGTGGCGATCAACACCATGATCCTGTCGCTGCTCTACCGGCTGAAGCCGGAAGAGTGCCGCATGATCATGGTCGATCCGAAGATGCTCGAACTCTCTGTCTATGACGGCATCCCGCATCTGCTGACCCCTGTCGTTACCGATCCGAAGAAGGCGGTGATGGCGCTGAAATGGGCGGTGCGCGAGATGGAGGATCGCTATCGCAAGATGTCGCGCCTCGGCGTGCGCAACATCGACGGCTACAACCAGCGCGCCGCCGCGGCCCGCGAAATGGGCGAGCCGGTGATGTGCACGGTCCAGACCGGCTTCGAGAAGGGCACCGGCGAGGCGCTGTTCGAGCAGCAGGAAATGGATCTGGCGCCGATGCCCTATATCGTCGTCATCGTCGACGAGATGGCCGACCTGATGATGGTCGCCGGCAAGGAGATCGAAGGCGCTATCCAGCGGTTGGCGCAGATGGCGCGCGCTGCCGGCATCCACCTGATCATGGCGACGCAGCGCCCCTCGGTCGACGTTATCACCGGCACGATCAAGGCCAACTTCCCGACGCGTATCTCCTTCCAGGTGACCTCGAAGATCGACAGCCGCACGATCCTTGGCGAACAGGGTGCCGAACAGCTGCTCGGTCAGGGCGACATGCTGCACATGCAGGGCGGCGGCCGCATCGCCCGTGTCCACGGACCGTTCGTTTCGGACCAGGAAGTCGAACATGTCGTCGCCCACCTGAAGACGCAAGGCCGGCCCGAATACCTCGAAACCGTCACGGCGGACGAGGAGGAAGAGGAGCCTGCGGAAGAGCAGGGCGCCGTCTTCGACAAGACCGGCATGGCCTCGGAGGACGGCAACGAACTCTACGACCAGGCCGTCAAGGTGGTGCTGCGCGACAAGAAGTGCTCCACATCCTACATCCAGCGTCGTCTGGGAATCGGCTACAACCGCGCCGCTTCGCTCGTCGAACGCATGGAAAAGGAAGGTCTTGTGGGTGCCGCCAACCATGTCGGCAAGCGCGAAATCATCCATGGCAACCGCGATCATGCGATCGCGCCTGACAGCGACGACATGGAATGAGAAGGCGCCTCCTTGGCGCAGAGTAATGCTTAGTAAAAGACCGCGAAGCGACTGCTTTGCGGTCTTTTTCATGCGCGTGAAATTTTCCTCGGTTGAAATGTCGTGACGCGCGGCGACCAGATGGAGGCGCGGTCTAGGGCCTTGGTGCGGTGGTCGCCGAGCGGCCTGCCGACACCGTCCTCCCCGTTCGCGGTTCCATCCGTGTTGCCGCTCAGGTCGACCTATCGGCCCGCGCGACTAAAGATGTTGTCGAGCTAAAGTTCTCCCCACATCAAAATAAAAACGTTTTTATTTTTCTTGAAAACGTTTTTATTGGCTGTTACGCATATGCTCAGAGTGAGCCAAGGGACCTGGGAGGGTGCATGGCAGCGCATATGCACAAAACCAGGCGCACACCCGCGCCGACGATCAAGACGCTGGCCGAGATCACCGGCTATTCCATCGCAACGATCTCGAAAGCGCTCAGGGATTCGCCAGTCGTGGCGCCCGTTACCCGTGATCTCATCTTCAAGGCGGCGCGCGAAGTCGGCTATCAGGCCAACGCGCGCGGCATGGCGCTTCGCACCGGAAAGAGCTTCCAGGCGGCAGTGCTGATGCCGGTGACGGCAGCGCGCGACTATGAGTGGGACGGCGTCGAATATACCCAGGTCTTGAGCGGCGTCAGCCAGGCGCTTGAAGGCACGGACTACCGCATGTCCGTGCATGTCATCCGTGATGCCGCCGACGGCGTCGAAACGGCGCGCCGTATCGTCGATCAGGGCCTTGCCGACGGGTTGATCTTCTCGGGCATCCTTGCCGACGACCCGCGCATCGATCTGCTGGTCGACCAGCACTTCCCCTTCGTTTCGATGGGGCGTTGCCGCAAGGACCTCGACTACGCCCATGTCGACATCGACAACGAATGGGCGGCCCACGCCGCCACCGCGCGGTTGCTCGCCGGCGGCCATCGCCGCATCGCGCTCGTCAATCCCGAGCGCCGGCTCTCCTATGCACTGGACAGGCTGGATGGTTTTGCCCGTGCCTTCCGAGAGGCCGGCATTGCCGCCTCTGTCGATCTCGTTGTCGAAGGCGATCTTTCGACCCATTTCGGCCGGCAGAGCGTGATTGATCTCCTGCAGGCGGCCGAGCCGCCGACCGCCTTCGTCTGCATCAACGAATCGACGACGCTCGGCGTGCTTTCCGGCCTCGGCAGTCTTGGGCGGCAGGTGGGCGTCGACGTCGACGTGATCGCCTATGACGATATCAACGTCAGCGCTTATTTCACGCCGCCGATCACCACCTTCTATCAACCGATCGAGGTCCTCGGACGGACACTCGGGCAATTCCTGTTGAAGCGCATGGAGGGCGAGGACCCGAAGGCGTTGCGGCAGGTCTTCAGGCCAACCCTGATCGAAAGGCAGCCGGACAATCTCGGCGGCCGGCTGGTCTGAGCATTCATCATCCAAGGAGGAGAACCATGAAAAAACTGATTATAGCGCTGACCTTTGCGGCTCTTGCCTCAAGCGTTTCCCACGCCGCCGACCTCGGCGGCAAGCTGCTCAAGGTGGGGTCCGACACAACCTCGCCGCCAATGGAAAGCGTCGATCCGGCGAGTGGCCAGATCGTCGGCTTCGACGTCGACGTGGTCAATGCCGTCTGCGCCAAGATCAACTGCCAGGCCGAGTTCGTCACCACCGGTTGGGATGGCATCTTTGCCGCGCTCGATCAGGGCAATTTCGACCTCGTCGCCTCGGGCGTCTCGATCACCGAGGAACGCAAGAAAGCCATGGATTTCTCCGATCCCTACATCGTCAACAGCCAGGCCGTGCTGATGCGGGTTGAAGACCAGGGCATCACGCTGGACGCCTTCAAGGCGGCCGGCAGAAAGCTCTCCGCCCAGGCGAACACGACCGATGCGCAGGTCGCCGAAGGTGTTGTCGGCAAGGAGAACGTTGCCGCCTATGACAGCTTCAGCGCCGCCATCATCGCGCTCAAGAACAAGGACGTCGACGGCGTCGTCATCAACGGCGCCAATGCGGCCGCCTACGAGCGCGAATTCGCCGGCGAACTGGTGGTCGCCATCAAGGATCTGGAATCCGATCCGCTCGGCCTCGTCTTCCGCAAGGGCGATGAGAACGTCGCGGCCTTCAACGAAGGCCTGAAGATGATCAAGGACGACGGCACGCTCGACCAGCTGGTCAACAAGTACTGGGGCCTGAAGTAAGCCTTCCGCAATTCCCCCGGAGCGCCGATGCGCGCTTCGGGGACTAGCCTTTTCAACAGCAATACCCGGAGGAATGAATGTCGTTCCTGAGAAGCGTGCGTCCGAGCAATCTCATCATCCTGACCGCGCTGCCCTTCATCATCTATCTCTTCGTATCCTCCGGAGACTACCAGCGGTCGCTTCGCGCCATCCTTGGCGTCGAGAATGGCTCGTCAGCCTTCGTGCCCGGTTTTCTCGCATTGGCAATTGCCTTTTCGGCCGGACTTGGCGTGCTCCTGTTCTCGCGGCCCAAGGCGGGCCGCCAGAAATGGGCCGTTGCCGCGGCGGTGCTGAACGTTGCCGCCGCCTTCGTCCTGTTGCTCGGGCAGAGCATTCATCCATTCATCGCTTCGGTGGTGGCAAACGGTGTCGATCCGTTCAAGTCGGAGCTGATCGTCAAGGGCGTGACGCCGCGGCAACTGACGGAGGCGGCCGATCTGTGGGTTCGCAGCGTCGAGGCGTGGCTGTTCCCGGGATACCTCGTGTTGAGCATTCTCGGTCTTGGGCTGTTTTTCGCCGGCGAGCGCGCCGGTGAGCCATTGGATAGTCCATTGCGCCGTATCGGGCGCTGGATCCTCGGCGTCGTCAATGGCGCCGGATTGGTTTTCATCTTCTTCTTCGCGCATATCGCCTTTGCCGCGGGCGTGGCGACCACCATCCGCGCGGCGATTGCCGCCTATATTCTGGCCGCGGTGATGGGGCTCGTCTGGGTCGGTCTCTTGCAGTTGCGCTCGACGGTGCGCACCAGCCTCTATTTCGCCGTGGCGACGCTGATTCTCGCGCTCGTAGCCGCCTGGTTCCTGCTGCAGCCGCGCGACACCTACGTGCTTGCCGGTTCGCTCGACGGCAAGGTCGGCATCGTCACCAACACGCCGGCGGGTCTCATCAGTGCGGTACGGTTCGGCCAGTATGACGGCGCCCCGCAGACGGAGACGCCGGTGCGCACCTTTGTTGGCCCGACCGAGGCACTCGCCTCCATGGCCAAGAACGAAGGCGTCAGCGCCGCCCTGCTGCCGGTAGCCTCGGCGCCTGAAGATCTGCCGGTGCTTTGGAAGACCGAAGCGCTCAATGACCGCGATCGCGCGACCGGCATCACCGTTGCGGTGCTTGCGATCATTCTCGGACTTCTGACGTTCGGCGGCTATCTGCACCAACGCCACCCGCTGGCCGTCGGCTCCGAATTCATCGTCGATACCATTCGCGGCATTCCGATGCTGGTCATCGTGCTTTATGTCGGCTTGCCGCTCAGCGGCGCTTTGAAGGACGCCACGCAAGGCGTGCTCGATCCGCCCAATCTGGTACGCGGCATCGTCGCCATGGCGCTGGCCTATTCGGCCTATCTCGCCGAAATCTTCCGCTCCGGCATCAACGCCATCCCGGTCGGCCAGGTGGAGGCGGCGCGCAGTATCGGCCTCAATCGCTGGCAGACGGCGCGGCTCGTCATTCTGCCGCAGGCTTTCAGGATCATCATTCCGCCGCTCGGCAACGAACTGATCGCGATCCTCAAGGACACCTCGCTGTTGTCAATCCTGTCGATCCGGGACATCACCCAGCGCATGCGCGAGTTCCAGTCGGCGAGTTTCCTGCCGTTCGCGCCCTATAACTCCGCCGCGATCTTCTACATCTTCCTGACGCTCGCCGCGGCAAGCCTCGTGAACATGGTCGAGAGAAAATATGACATCAAGCATCGATAAAGCGGCGAAACAGACCCGCCGCACCGTGCTGATCACCGGCGCCTCGCGTGGTCTGGGTCGCAAACTCGCGGAGCTTTATGCGGCCGGTGGCTGGCGGGTCATTGCCTGTGCCCGAGGGGAAGCGACTTTCGACGGTGCGATTGAAGCGCTGTCGCTCGACGTCTCCGACCCTACGTCAATCGCAGCCCTCGGCAGCGCGCTTGAAGGCGTGGCCATCGACGTTCTGATCAACAATGCCGGCATCCGTGGCGACATCGGCGGGCTGGCAACGCTCGACTGCGACGATTTCGTCGCGGTGATGCGCGTCAACGCGCTGGCGCCTCTGCTTCTGGCGCGCGCCCTGCATGCGAACCTCCTTGCCGGCGAGAGCCGGATCATCGCCAACATCTCCAGCCGCGCCGGCTCGCTTGCCGAAGGCACGCTCGACGACGATGACGGCGACTACGCCTATCGCTGCTCGAAGGCGGCGTTGAACATAGCGACGGTGAAGCTGGCGCAAGACTTCCGCAAGGACGGCATTGCCGTTTTGTCGCTGCATCCCGGCTGGGTGAAGACCGACATGGGCGGGGACGAGGCGAATGTTCCGGTGGCAACCAGTGCCGCCGGGTTGAAAGCAATGATCGACGAAGCGGACATGGCCGATAGCGGCAGCTTCCGCAGCTACGACGGACGACGGATTTCATGGTGACGGGACAAGCAGCGGGCATGACACAGAATGACTTGAACGCAGAGCAGGAACTGGCGGCAATCCGGGCACTGCTCATCGAGGCCTACGGCATTGAAGGGGACGTGTCGCCACTGCCGGGCGAACACGACCTCAACTATCGCATTCGTGCGCAAGACGGCGAGCAATATCTCCTGAAGCTGCACGCGCCAGGCGATGCCGATGACCTCGACATGCAGGTCGCGGTGCTCGACCAGCTTGCGAAAACGGCGGCCGACCTGCCGGTCTCGCGGCCAGTGCCTAGCCGCGCCGGTGCGGCAACCGTCAAGGCGACGGTCCGCGGTGAGCGCACCGCGCGGCTCCTGACCTGGTTGCCGGGCGATATCTGGGCGAAATCTGCCTCCCGCGGTCCGGCGAGCGCGGAAACGCTCGGACACCTGCTCGGTCGGCTCGATCACAGCCTCAAGGGCTTTGCCCATGCCGGCACGAAACGCGTCTATGCCTGGGATATCGGCCGCGCCGATATGCACTTGCAGCATGTGGATCTGATCGAAGGCGACGACAAGCGGGCCGCGGTTCGCGCCATCCTCGAACGGTTCGCTTCGTCGGTTCTTCCGAGCCTCGAAGGCTGCCCGCGTCAGGTCATCCATAACGATGCCAACGACTACAACGTGCTGCTGGTCGATGAGGGGCATGTCAGTGGGCTCCTGGATTTCGGCGATATGGTCGAGACCTGGCGCGTCGTCGAGATTGCCGTCGCTGCGGCCTATGCGCTGATCGGCACGGCGGATGCGGTCGGCACCATCGTGGTGCTCGCGGGCGCCTATCACCGCCCGAACCCGATCAGCGAGACCGAGGCCGGCCTGATCTTCGACCTCGTTCGCACGCGCTATGCCGTCAGCATGTGCATGGCGGCCAAGCAGATCCGCGACAACCCTGAGAATACGTACCTGCTCGTCAGCCAGGAGGATGTCTGGCGCGAGCTTCAACGTCTGGAGCGCGAGAACCGCACGATTGCCATTGCCCGCATCCGCGACGCCTGCGGCTTTGCGCCGATCGCACATGCGGCTGCCGTCGCGCGCTGGCTGGAGCAGAATGCCCATCACTTCTCCGCCATCGTCAAGCCGTCGGTCGCCAAGCCCGAAGTCGCCGTCTTTGATTTCTCTGCATCCGGTCCCGAGGCAGCGCAGTGGGCGACACTGGACGCCAGGGGTGCCGAGGCGCGGATTGTGGCCCGTATCCGCGAGCAGAACGCGGATTTCGGCATAGGCCTTTATGGCGAGGATCGCGCGATCTATCAGGGCGAGGCCTATGAAACGGCAATCGCCGGCGAGCGCCGTTCGATCCATCTCGGCGTCGACATCTTCGCGCCGGCATTGGAGCCGGTACATGCGCCATTCGCCGGCAAGGTCGCCTTTCTTCACGACGATGCCGTCGCCTTCGGTTTCGGCCCGACGGTCCTGCTGGAACATGCAACCGATACAGGCGACATCTTCTGGACGCTCTACGGCCATCTGTCGCGCGACACTATCGCCACGTTGGCGATCGGCCAGCGCATTGCCACAGGCGAGAGGTTCGCTACGCTTGGTGCCACTGAGGAAAACGGCAACTGGGCGCCGCATCTTCATTTCCAGCTGGTGACTGACCATCTCGGTCTTGAGGGACGCATGTTCGGCGTCGGTGTCCGCGATCAGTGGCAGGTCTGGCGCGATGTCAGCCCCGATCCGAGCGTCGTGTTTGGGTTGCCTGTACCAGCCTCCGTTATCGTGGCGCGCGACAAGGATTTTCTCGTGCGCGAGCGTCATCGGCGCATCGGCCGTTCGCTCAGCATCGCCTATAGAGCGGCACCTCTGAAGATCGTCGGCGGCGAAGGCGCCCACCTGATCGACGAGGATGGCACACGCTGGCTCGACATGGTCAACAATGTCTGCCACGTCGGCCATTGCCATCCGCGCGTCGTCAAGGCGGCGCAAGCGCAGATGGGGCGGCTCAACACCAATTCCCGTTATCTGCACGATTCGCTGGTCGAATATTCGCGGCGGCTAGCCGCACAGTTCCCCGACCCGCTCAACGTCTGCTTCTTCGTCAATTCCGGCAGCGAAGCCAATGACCTGGCGCTCAGGCTTGCGCGCGCCTACACGGGAAACCGTGACGTCATCACCGTCGATCACGCCTATCACGGGCATCTGTCGAGCATGATCGACGTCAGCCCCTACAAGTTTGCCGGCAAGGGCGGCGAAGGGCGTCCCGCCCACGTGCAGGTGGCGGAAATGCCGGATCTCTATCGCGGCCGTTATCGCTACGGCGACGTTGAAGCCGGCCATAAATATGCCGACGATGTACGCAATCAGGTGCTGGCGCTGGCCGCCACCGGCCGTCGCCCGGCGCTGTTCTTCAGCGAAGGCATTCTGGGGACCGGCGGGCAGCTGACATTGCCGGAAGGCTATCTGCACGAGGCCTATGCCCATGTGCGCGCCGCCGGCGGCCTGTGCCTGGCCGACGAAGTGCAGGTCGGCTTCGGCCGTGTCGGCAGCCATATGTGGGCGCACCAGACGCAAGGGGTGGTCCCTGATATCGTCACGATGGGCAAGCCGATCGGCAACGGACACCCGATGGCCGCCGTCGTCACCACCGAGGCGATTGCCGCATCCTTTGCCAACGGCATGGAATACTTCAACACCTTCGGCGGCAATCCGGTTTCGGCCGAGATCGGCCTTGCGGTGCTGGACGTCATTCGCGACGAGCGGTTGATGCACCATTGCCAGGTCGTCGGCGACCGGCTGATGGACGGCGCCCGTGCGCTGGCAAAGCGCCATGCCATCATCGGGGACGTACGCGGCTACGGTCTTTTCAACGGCATCGAATTGGTGCGCAACCGCGAGACTCTGGAACCGGCCGCAAGCGAGCTTGACTTCGTCATCGCCGAAATGAAGCGCAGGCACCGGATCCTGCTCAGCAGCGAGGGGCCGCACCACAACGTGCTGAAGGTCAAGCCGCCGGCACCGTTCAGCGCCGCCGATTGCGACCATTTCCTTGATGCGCTCGACGAGACGCTCGGGCGCCTAAACCATTGATCCAGAAGCGGTACGGCCGGTCATGCACCGGCCGTATCGGTTTTATGCCCCTTGTCGTGCACAGCAATTTCCCCGGGGTCGATTTTTCCTCTTTACAACGAAGTTAAACGTTTTTATCGTTCATATAAACGTTTAACACGAGCGTGTGGTAAGTTGGCCGTCGAGCCTTGTGCCGCAACGTTCGCCATCAGGGGAGGGCCCGTTGGCAGCTATCCGTATTGAAAATCTGCGCAAAGGCTTTGGTTCGCTCGAAGTCTTGAAGGGCATCAATCTCGATATCGCCGACGGCGAATTCGTCTGCTTTCTCGGGCCGTCGGGTTGCGGCAAGAGCACGCTTCTGCGTTCGATCGCCGGCCTGGAAGAACTCGATTCCGGCTCGATCCGTCTCGGCGATCGCGATATCACCGATCTGCGCTCGGCCAAGCGCGATATCGCCATGGTCTTCCAGAATTACGCGCTCTATCCACACATGAACGTGCGCAAGAACCTGTCCTTCGGTCTGGCGCTGAACGGCATGAAGCGCGACGAGATCGAGCGCCGCGTCAATAACGCTGCCGACATTCTGCGCATCTCCGAGCTTCTGAACCGCAAGCCCCGCCAGCTTTCCGGCGGCCAGCGCCAGCGCGTCGCCATCGGCCGTGCGATCGTTCGCGAGCCGAAGCTGTTTCTGCTCGATGAACCGCTGTCGAACCTCGACGCCGGCCTGCGCGTCACCATGCGCGTCGAGCTTGCCGCACTCCATGAGCGCCTTGGCGTCACGATGATCTACGTTACCCACGATCAGGTCGAGGCGATGACGCTCTCCGACCGCGTCGTCGTCCTGGACAAGGGCAAGGTCAGCCAATTCGGCACGCCGCTCGAACTCTTCTACCAGCCGGCGAACCTCTTTGTTGCCGGCTTCATCGGCTCGCCGCGGATGAATTTCGTCACCGCAAATCTGGTCCGTCAGGACCGTTCCGAATTGACGCTTGCCAGTGGCGGCCTGGTGCGGGACCTGGCGCTCGAAACCCTATCCTCGGCCGTCATCGCCAAGGATAAGCCGGTGACGATCGGCATCCGCCCGGACAAGCTCGAGCTGGTTTCGCCTGAGGAAGCGCACTTGATCGGCGATGTCCGCCTGGTCGAGCGCCTCGGCACCGAGAGCCATGTTCACATCGGCCTTGAGAACGGCGCTGACATGACGGCAGTCGTGCGCGGCACGCACCCGGTCGCCAACCGCGAGCGCATCCATCTGCGCATTCCGCCCGAGCATTGCCATCTGTTCGATGCGGACGGGAAGGCCATTGCCAGGGCGCTCGATCCCGAGACGCAGATGCTGATCAATCAGGAAAAGAGCAAAAGGGTCGCGTGACCCGAATGAGGAGGAGAAGCATGCAGAACAAGACGAAGTCGCTCATCGGCTCGCTCATGGTATTGGCGATGACCGGAGCTGCCACGGCCCGCGCGGAAGAGACCTTGCGCTTTGCCACCTGGGACACGGATGAAAGCCTGGCCATCCAGCAGGCGATCGCCAAGAAGTTCGAGGAAACGCACCCGGGCGTGAAGGTTCAGGTCGAGCCTTACGCGGATGGTTACGATCAGAAGCTGATCGCCGCCTTCGGTGCCGGCAGCCCGCCCGACGTCATGTATATGTGGAATTTCCCGCAGTATTACACCTCGCTGATGCCGCTCGACGACCTGATCGCGCGCGACGCCGCCGAGGTGAAACCCGACGACTTCCCCAAGGGTCTGATGAACACGACGCGCGTCGAAGGCAAGACCTACGGCATGCCGTCGGGCTTCACCACCCAGGTCGTCTTCTACAACAAGGACATGTTCGCCAAGGCCGGCGTCGAAGAGCCGAAGGATGGCTGGACCTGGGACGACCTGCGCGCCAAGGCCGCCAAGTTCCGTGACGAGAAGAACAAGGTCTACGGCTTTGCCGTCGACGCCAAGCCCGATCCTTACGATTTCGAGCAGTTCCTGTGGTCGAACGGTACCAAGTACATCTCCGACGATGGCAAGCAGATCGACGGCTACATGAACAGCGATGCGGCCGCCCAGGTCCTCGACATGTTCGGCGACATGGCCAAGACGCAGGAAGCGATCACGCTCAACCTCGGCGACGACACCTCGGGCAGCACGCTGTTCAAGGGCGGCAAGATCGCCATGTTCCAGAGCGCCATGTGGTCGAAGGCAGGCATCGATACCGCCGGCTTCAAATATGGCGTCGCACCGCTGCCGAAGTTCGGCGACAAGACGGCGCATTCCGCGCTTGGCGTCTCGGCGATCTCGATCGCCAAGGATGCGGCGCATGCCGACCTCGCCTGGGAGTTCGTCAAGTTCTTCTCCTCACCTGAAGCCGTTGCGATGCGCACCAACGACCTGCCGGTTCGCACCAGCGTTGCCGAAGAAAAGGGCATGACCACGGACCCGATCTACAAGCCGTTCTTCGACGTTCTCGCGACTTCGAACACCGAAACCCATGCGTTCCTGAAGAACGCCAACTGGGGCAAGGTGCAGGACAATCTCGCGCGCGCCATCGAAGCAACGATGATCGATCAGGGCAACGCCAAGCAGCATCTGGATGATGCGGTCAGCCGTTCCAAGCGGTTGATCAAGTAAGCGAAGGGAGTACGGGGAGATGGATATGACCTATGCCGGGGCAGAGCCCAAGGTGGCAAGGCGCAAGCGCTCCGCCATCGCGCACTATGCAGCGCCCTATCTGTTCATCTCCCCGTGGATCCTCGGGTTCCTGTTCTTCACGCTCGGCCCGCTCGTCTTCTCCCTGACGATGAGCTTCTACGATTGGCCCGTGGTCGGCGAGCGAACCTTCGTCGGTCTCGACAACTACCGTTCGATGCTGTTCGACGATCCGCAGTTCTGGGAGAGCCTCTGGATCACGGTGAAGTTCGCGGCGATCTATGTGCCGTTCAACATCATCATGTCGTTCCTGCTGGCGCTGATGCTGCACAACATCACCTTTGCCAGCGGTTTCTTCCGCACCGCCTTCTATCTGCCGAGCGTCATTTCCGGCGTCGCCCTGGTGACGATCTGGAGCTGGATCTACAGCAAGGAATACGGCCTCCTGAACTTCATGCTGTCGCTCGTCGGCATCGACGGGCCGAACTGGCTCGGCGACCCGAACCTGGCGATCGTCGCGATCATCATCGCCAGCCTCTGGGGGCTCGGCGGCACCATGCTGATCCTTCTGACCGGCCTGAAAGCCATCCCGAAGGAGCTGTACGAGGCGGCGACTGTGTCGGGCGTTCCGGGCTGGGCGCAGATGCTGTTCATCACCCTGCCGATGCTCGGGCCGATGCTGCTCTTCACCTTCATCACCTCGATCATCTCCGCCTTCCAGCAACTGACCATCGCCCTGCTTCTGACCAAGGGCGGCCCGCTCGGCTCCACCTATTTCTTTGCCATGTACATCTACGACAACGCCTTCAAATATTTCGACATGGGTTATGCCGCCGCCGGCTCGTGGGTGATGTTCATCATCGTGCTGTTGCTCAGCCTCGGCGTCATGCGCTGGTCAGCCGCCTGGGTCTACTACGAAGGCGAAGTTCGCCAGAACGATGGAGAAGGCCATGCGTAAGACGCTGCTCTATTCCGCGCTGATCCTGCTCTCGGCGCTCTTCATCGCGCCGTTCTACTGGACCTTCATGACGGCGATCAAAAGCACCGCCGACCTTTACCAGTTCCCGCCGGTCTTCTGGCCGTCGGAATGGCATTGGGAGAACTTTGCCGCCGCCTGGAACAAGCAGCCCTTCGGCACCTATCTCACCAACTCGGTCATCGTCGTCGTATTCTCGACCATCGGGCAGCTGATCTCGAGCTCGCTGGTTGCCTATGGCTTCGCCCGCTTCCGCTTCCCCGGTCGCGACCCGCTGTTCATCGTGCTTTTGGCCACCATGATGATCCCGTGGGACGTGAAGATGATTCCGCTCTACATGGAATTCAACATGCTGGGCTGGATCAACACGCTGAAGCCGCTGATCGTGCCGGCGTATTTCGCCGACGCCTTCTTCGTCTTCCTGCTTCGCCAGTACATCATGACTGTGCCGATGGAGATCGACGAAGCGGCGCGTATGGATGGGGCCAACGCCTTCGACATCTATTGGCGCATCCATCTGCCGCTGATGATGCCGGCGCTGGTGCTGGTCGGCACCTTCCACTTCATGAACGCCTGGAACGACTATCTCGGTCCGCTGATCTTCCTCAACGACCAGTCGAAATACACGCTGACGCTCGGGCTTTCGATGTTCAAGGGGCTGCATGAGGTCGACGTTACCTCGATCGCCGCGATCACGGTGGTCCTCTGCCTGCCGCCGCTCGCGCTCTTCTTCGTCGCCCAGCGCTACATCATGGACGGCGCGGTCGGCTCGTCGGTGAAGGGATAAACGATGCTGTTCGATATCGATCATATCCCCTTCAGTCGGAGGGGGCGGTTTCTGACGCTTTCGATGATGAAGGTGCCGGGTGGCGACGGCGCGCGTGCGCTTTATCTCCGCTTCGTTGCCGGCGGTGACGAGCGGCCCTCGCTTGGGCGCCTCTGCCGGGTCGAGTTCCTCGACGCTTCGGGCAAGCCGGCGCAGGCGACCTTCGAATTGACGCCGGAGCGCCTGGTTGCCCGCATCGGCACGGGATCGCTGACCTTCGTCATCGGCGAAGGCGAGCGGCTGCATGTCCGTGGTGAGAACGCCGGTGTGCGCTTCCATCTCGAAGGGTCGCGCTATGACTATGTTTATCGCACGCCGGCGGGCGTCGATTGCCTGGTGGCCGCCGTCGAAAACGTCAAGTTCATCCCCCGCGCGGTGTCGGGCGCCCTTGAAGTCTCCGGTGCCTGGCAGCGCGACCACTCGGCCGACGTCTCCTTCGCCTTCACGGGCACAGGCGTTTTCGAGGGCAATGTCGACTTCTTCCGCACTGTGCCGCCGACAACGCCGCTTGAGAGCTTCGCCGACGCGCTTTCCGGCGTCACTGTCGAGTTCGAGCAGTGGCATGGAAATGTGCCGAGCGGCGCGCGCGGACAGGACGAGGCGCATCGGCTGGCAAGCTATCTGCTGTGGGCAAACGGCGTTCCGGTCGGCGGTCAGCTGACACGGCCGGCGATCTACATGTCCAAGAACCACATGATCAACATCTGGAGCTGGGACAACGCCTTTTCAGCATTGGGTGTGGCGGCTGTTGATCCCGAACTCGCCTTTGATCAGTTCGCCGCGATTTTCGACCATCAGGACGCTTCCGGCCTTCTGCCCGACTACATCAACGATCGCGACGTGCTCTTCGCCTTTACCAAGCCGCCGGTGCATGGCTGGGCGGTGTCGCTGATCGCGGCAAGGCACCCGGATTTCCTGACGGCGGAGCGCAAGGCCTATCTGCGCGATGCGATCGGCAGGCAGGTCGATTACTGGCTGACCTACGCCCGTGCGAACGCAACGTCGCTGCCGAGCTATTTTCACGGCAACGACAGCGGCTGGGACAATGCGACCTTCTTTGCCGAGGGCGGTCCGGTCATCTCGCCCGATCTGCCGGTGTTCCTCATTCTAGCCTGCGAGGCGCTTGCGACCTTGCTTGAGAGCGATCCGGCGCGTGGCGCGGAATGGAACGCCAAGGCGGATGCTTTGCAGGCGCTGCTGTTTGATCGCCTCTGGACCGGTGAAACCTTCGGCGCCCGGCTCGCCGGTGCACCGGATCGGGTTCTGCCGGGCGAAAATCTGATCCAGTTCATGCCGCTGCTGCTTGGCACGCGTCTGCCGAACGAAATGCGCGAAAAGCTTGTTGCCCGTCTCGTCGCGGGCGGTTTCTTCACCGCGTGGGGACCGGCAACGGAAAGCCCGAAAAGTTCGTTCTATGAGGATGACGGTTATTGGCGCGGACCGATCTGGGCACCGACGACATTGCTCCTCTGGGATGGTCTTCGTCGGCAAGGGGAGATTGAGCTGACGCGCGAAATCGCGGAAAAGTTCTGTTCACTTGCCAGCAAAAGCGGTATGGCCGAAAACTTCGATGCGCGGTCGGGGAGGGGCCTTCGCGATCGGGCGTTCGCCTGGACATCCGCAGTCTATCTCCTGCTGGCGGCATCGCTCAGCACAGAGCGGGATGAGGAAAGTGTGTGCGGTTTTCCGCCCGCATCCCGCTCTAACTTATGAGGATCGATCACGTTTATGATTTTGGGTCGAGCCGACCCAAAATCATCGTGATCTAGCAACCCGTGACGAGCCAAGACGCCATGCAGAGACCGACGATCAAGACCATTGCGCAGGAAACGGGGCTGTCGATTGCCACCGTTTCGAAGGCCCTGAAGCATTCGCCTCAGGTTCGCCCGGAGACGCGCGCGATCGTGATCGAGGCCGCGGAGCGCGTCGGCTACGAACTCAACATGCATGGCGTGCAGTTGCGCACCGGCAAGACCTATCAGGTCGCGGCGATCATGACGGCGCCCGGCCCGAAGCAGAACGAGTGGGAAGGCGTGGAATACGCCCAGCTCTTGAGCGGCATTTCCTGGGCGCTGGAAGACAGCCCCTATCGGGTCTCGCTCTATGCAGTCAGGAATTTCGAGGAAAGCCAGGCGGTCATTAAGCAGATCGTCTCGCTGAAGAAGGCCGACGGCATCATCATCTCGGGCACGCGCGCCGACGATCCGCGTATCCGCACGATGCAGGCGGCGGACTTTCCCTTCGTCACCTATGGCACGAGCATTCACAACGCGCCGCATGCCTATGTCGATGCCGACAACGAGCAGATGATCCGCGTTTCGATGGCGAGACTGATCGAGCGCGGCCACCGCCGCATTGCCCTGCTCAACCCATTGTCGGATCTAAGCTATGGCATAACCCGGTTTGAAAGCTACAGGCGCGCGCTCGAAGTTGCCGGCCTGCCCTTCGACCCGGCTCTGGTCGCGCATGGGCGGCTGACGCCGGCCTTCGGGCGGGAAAACGTGCTGACAATGTCGGATCTTTCCAATCCGCCGACCGCCTATATCTGCGCCAATGAGGCCTCCGCGCTCGGCGCCTTCTCGGGCTTCCACGAACGCGGCCTCGTGCACGGCCGCGATGCAGTCATCAATGCTACCGACGATCTGAACGTCAGCCAGTATTTCGCGCCGCCGATCACCACCTACTACCTGCCGATCAGCGAACCGAGCAGCCTGCTCGGAACCTACATCCTTCGCCGGATGGAGGGAGAGCCGCCGGAGGCGCTGCAGACGCTGCTGATGCCGAAGCTGATCGAGCGTTGCGACGACCGCCTGACCCCGAGACGCTGAAGACGAAGAACGACCCGACGGCAACACGACTGCGCCTGGTGATATAAACGTTTATATCTCCAAGGGCGCTCGCATCGAAGACGAAGTGCCGGGTGAAACCGGCCAAAAGCATGACGAAGGACCCGATCTTGCATATGCCCCTGACGAGACCGAACCGTTTCAACGCCGACCAGCAGGAGACCGATATGCTCGAACTCGGCGTCTGCTACTATCCGGAGCAATGGCCGCGCGAGAAATGGGAAGAGGACGCCCGCCGCATGGTCGAGCTCGGCCTGACTTGGGTGCGCATCGGCGAATTCGCCTGGGCGAAGATCGAACCGAGGTCCGGTGAGTTTCATTGGGAGTGGCTCGACGACGCGATCGACGTGCTCGGCAGCGCCGGCCTGAAGGTCATTCTCGGCACGCCGACCGCCGCGCCGCCGAAGTGGCTGATCGATCGCCACCCCGACATCCTGCCGGTCGACGTCAAGGGCGTGGTGCGCAAGTTTGGTGCCCGGCGCCATTATTGCTTCTCCAGTCGCACCTACCGTGCCGAGGCCGCACGCATCTGCGAGGCCATGACTGAGCGCTACGGCAAGAACGCCTTCGTCCATGCCTGGCAGACGGACAACGAATATGGCGACCACGATACGATCTACAGCTATTCGGACGAGGCCGAGCGGGCGTTTCGCCTGTGGCTCGCCGAGCGCTACGGCACGACGGACGAGCTGAACCGGGCCTGGGGAACGGCTTTCTGGGCAATGAACTACAACAGCTTCGACGAAGTCGAGCTGCCGAACAATCTCGTCGAGGAGCCGAGCCCGACGCATATCGTCGACTTCATCCGCTTCTCGTCCGACCAGGTGAAGAGCTTCAACAAGGCGCAGGTCGACATCATCCGCAAGCATTCGCCGGGTCGTCCGGTGACGCACAATTTCATGTCGCAGAACACCGACTTCGATCACTACAAGGTCGGCGAAGACATCGATGTCGCGTCCTGGGACGTTTATCCGATGGGCGGGCTGTTGAACGGCCGCCTCTCGCCGGAGGACAAGGGGCGCTATCTGCGTGTCGGCGACCCGGACCAGCCGGCCTTCAACCACGATCTCTACCGTGCCGTCGGCCGCGGCCGCGTCTGGGTGATGGAACAGCAGCCGGGACCGGTCAACTGGGCAGCGCACAACCAGTCGCCGGCCGACGGCATGGTGCGGCTCTGGACCTGGCTTGCCTATGCGCATGGCGTCGACATGGTCTCTTATTTCCGCTGGCGGCAGGTGCCGTTTGCGCAGGAGCAGTTCCATGCCGGCCTGCTTCTCCCCAACAGCGAGCCCGACCAGGGCTATCTCGAAGTGGCTCAGGTTGCAGAGGAGATGAAGCGGCTGCCGAAGGGCGAGGCCCGCGGCAAAGCCAAGGTCGCGATCCTGCTCGACTACAACTCGCGATGGGCGACGCGCGCCCTGCCGCAGGGCCGGACCTACTCGGCCTCGGCGACGGCGCTCGACTGGTATTCGACCGCCTCGCGCCTCGGCGTCGACGTCGATTTCATCGGCCAGCACTCCGACCTCGACGGCTACCAACTGGTGCTGGCGCCAGACCTTGTCATCGCCACCCAGACCTTCGTCGAGAAGCTGGCGAGGTCGCAAGCCAAGGTGTTGTTCGGACCGCGCAGCGGCAGCAAGACCGAGAACATGCACATTCCCGAGGGATTGCCGCCGGGACCGCTCGCGGCACTCATCGACGTCAGTGTCTCCCGTGTCGAGTCGCTGCCGGAATTCCATGGCGAGGCGGTGCTTTACGGCAACGAGACCTATCCGGCCGGCATCTGGCGGGAAACCGTGCGCACGAGCGAGACGGTGCTGGCGACCTTCGAAGGGGAGTACCGCAATGGCGCACCGGCACTCGTCGGCAACGACAAGGCACGCTATATGGCAGCGGCTGCCCGTGGCGATCTGCTCAAGAAGGCGATCAATGACGCGCTGGGCTGGGCTTCGGTCGAAGCGCTCGCCGATCTCGGCGATCTGCGCATCGCCCGCCGCGGCAAGCTCAACTTCGCCTTCAACTACGGCAAGGGGGTGGCCGAAGTGCCGGCCGGCGCCGGCGCGACCTTCCATGTCGGTGCACGCAAGCTCGGTCCCGTCGACGTCGCGATCTGGACGGAATAAATATCGGGCCGTGGGCGGATCACTCCGCCCACGGCCGTTGCATGACTATTTTGCAAACTCGGTGGTGAGAATTCCTTCGAGGCGGTCATAGCCTATGGCAATGCCGCTCTCCATCGGCGACTTGAGGACGGCATCGCGCGTCTCCGTCGAGGAGTAGACGACGGCAGTCGTCACCGTGGTGCGCCCGCCGTCCTCGACGAAGTGCGTGGTCACCAGTGTCTGACCACCGGTCCAGTCCTCGTCAAAGAGTTCCTCATGCACGATCCGGTCCGGCGCATCGATCTCGCGATAGGTACCGCCCATGCCCATCTCGGTGCCTTCGGTGTTCTTCCAGACATAACGGAAGGTTCCGCCGGGTCTGAGATCGATCTCGCAGACGGGCAGGGACCAGCCGTCCGGGCCGGTCAGCCAGCGCTTGACGAGAGCCGGCTTGGTGAAGGCGTCGAAAACCAACCGACGCGGTGCGTCAAAAGTGCGAATGATGCGAATTTCGCGGTCGCCATGGGCGGTGACGGTCAGTTTGTTCGAGGCGGCATTCATGTCATTCCTCCTTCGTGGTGAAATCGGTGGGTTGCGCGGCCGACGCCTGTGTCGCGCCGCTGGCCTTCAGTTCCTCAAGCAGCGTGTCGAGCCGGGAAAAATTCGCCTCCCAAAGCTTGCGGTATTCCGCCAGCCAGTCGGTCGCCTCAGTGAGCGGATGGATCTCGATACGGCAGGGCCGGCGCTGCGCGTCGCGGCTGCGCGAAACCAGCCCGGCGCGTTCCAGGACCTTCAGGTGCTTTGACACCGCCGGCTGGCTCATGGCGAAGGGTTCCGCAAGTTCCAGAACCGACGCCTCGCCTAGTGCAAGACGGGCAAGGATGGCGCGCCGTGTCGGGTCGGCGAGAGCCGCAAAGGTTGCGTCGAGGCGTTCGGATGGGGTCATTTATATAACCAAATAGTTTTAGAACTTATTGGTTATCTTATGATGTTGTACGAGAGTCAATACGCAGCCTGGGAACGCGATGACACAGGTCCCGCCTATGGCGGGCCAGGTTCATATCAGGTTCTGGCGAATGGTTCGGTTTGTGGATGTCGAAACAACGGAACCGCGTTCCGCTTCTTCGTCACGATGCCACTGCAGCTGATCGTCATGGCGCGGCGCGAAGGAGGGTCGTGTGAGGGGAAAAGGGGAGCCGTCATCGAACGGCTCCCTGTCTGACTTTCAGTTCCGCTTACTGCGCATGCCGTTGCCGCAAAACCGCTGCGCACTTTTGCGCGATATGCTTCAGACTCGCTCGAGCGCCACCGCGATGCCCTGGCCGACGCCGATGCACATGGTTGAAAGGGCGTAGCGGCCGCCGGTTTCTGCGAGCTCAAGCGCCGCTGTTCCGGTGATCCGGGCGCCGGACATGCCGAGCGGGTGACCCAACGCGATGGCGCCGCCGTTGCGGTTGACGCGGCCATCGTCGTCGGCAATGCCGAGATCGCGCAGCGTCGCCAGCCCCTGCGAGGCAAAGGCCTCGTTGAGTTCGATGACATCGAACTGCTCCTGCGTCAGGCCGAGACGCGCCATCAACTTCTTCGAGGCTGGAGCCGGGCCGAAACCCATGATGCGCGGCGCAACGCCGGCGGTTGCTCCGCCGAGGATACGGGCGATAGGCCTGAGACCGTATCTTTTGGCCGCCGCCTCGGAGGCGATGATCAGTGCCGCTGCGCCGTCATTGACGCCGGATGCATTGCCTGCGGTGACCGTCCCGCCTTCCTTCTTGAAGGGTGTGCCGAGCTTGGCAAGCGCTTCCATCGTCGTGGCGCGAGGATGCTCGTCTCGCTCGACGACAGTCGGATCGCCCTTGCGCTGTGGGATGGTGACGGCGACGATCTCCTTTGCCAGGCGGCCGTTGCTCTGGGCGGCCGCTGCCTTCGCCTGGCTGCGCAGCGCAAAGGCATCCTGGTCTTCGCGGCTTACCTTGAAGTCTTCGGCGACGTTTTCGCCGGTCTCCGGCATGGAATCGACGCCATATTGCTTCTTCATCAGCGGGTTGACGAAACGCCAGCCGATAGTGGTGTCATAAATCTCGGCGTTGCGCGAAAAGGCGCTTTCCGCCTTCGGCATGACAAAGGGCGCCCGCGACATGCTTTCGACGCCACCGGCGATCATCAGCTCGGCTTCGCCCGACTTGATGGCGCGCGCGGCCGTGATGACGGCATCCATGCCTGAACCGCAGAGGCGATTGATGGTCGTGCCCGTTACGCTTGCCGGCAGCCCGGCCAGAAGCAGCGACATGCGCGCGACGTTGCGGTTGTCTTCGCCGGCCTGATTGGCGCAGCCGAAGATGACGTCATCGACCGCTTCCCAATCGAGTGACCGGTTACGTTCCATCAGCGCCTTCAGCGGGATTGCGCCGAGGTCGTCCGCCCTGACCGAGGAGAGCGCGCCGCCGAAGCGGCCGATCGGTGTGCGGATGTAATCGCAGATATAGGCATCGGCCATTTATGCGGCCTCCTTGTTGCCCTGGTGGGCCTTCTTCGTGCGGGCATTGATGTCGCGAAGCGTCGCCAGTTCGATCTCGGTCGGCACCGGTGTATCGATCACGTCTTCGGCGAACTTGATCGGCCAGCCGCAGTTGTCGACGATCTGCTCGCGCGTCACCCCTCGGTGGATCGAAACGACCGTCAGCTCCTTGGTTACCGGATCGGGCTCCAGAATGCAGAGGTCGGTGATGATGCGGGTCGGCCCCTTGGTCTTCATGCCGAGGCGTTCGCGATGATCGCCGCCTTCGCCATGGCCCATCGAGGTGATGAAGGGCAGTTTTTCGACAAAGCCGCGTTTGGAGAGCGCCATGGTGATGAAGATGCGGCCGCAATTCGACGCGATCTCCGGAGCGCCGCCGCCACCCGGCAGGCGGACCTTCGGATGGTCATAGGGACCGACGACCGTGGTGTTGAGGTTGGCGAATTTGTCGATCTGCGCGCCGCCGAGAAACCCGGTGGTGATGCGGCCGCCCTGCAGCCAGTAGCGGAACATCTCCGGCACGGAGACGGTGAAGAGTGCCGTATCGCAAAGCTCGCCGTCGCCGATCGACAACGGCAGCACATCCGGCTTGGTGCCGACGGTTCCGCTTTCGTAGATCAGGGTGATATCGGGCGCGTGTGTCAGCCGCGCCACGTTGCAGGCGGCCGATGGCGCACCGATGCCGACAAAGCAGACGTCGTCGTTGGAGAGCTCGCGAGAGGCCGCGATGGTCATCATTTCGTTGGGGGTGAAATCGGTCATCTTCGCCTCCTTAAGCGGCTTTCGCCGGCTTCTTGCCGGCGTGTCGTGCAAAATCTTCCGGCCCAGCCTCGAGCACGTTCTCCTTGATCCAGGCGGTAAAGCTTTCGCGGTCGCGGGCGATTTCATCCCAGCCGATGTAGAAGGCATTCGAGCGTGGATAGTAGCCGTGGGCGTAGGAGGGGAAGGCGCCGCCTGGTACCTGTGAGACCGCGGTGACAGCCCAGGTGGGCAGGACAACCGAGTTGGGCGACGGTGGTGCAAGCTCGTCGACGATTTCCTCGACCGTGACGATAGAACGCCTGGCCGCAAGCACCGCCTCCTTCTGCACGCCGACGATCCCTTCGATGAGCACATTGCCCTTCCGGTCGGCACGCTGGGCATGGATGATGGTCACGTCGGGCCGGATCGCCGGAACGGCGGCAAGCACTTCTGAGGTAAACGGGCAGGTGACCTGCTTGATGTTCGGGTTCACCTTCGGCAGGTCGGCGCCGATATAGCCGCGCAGCATCGCAAACGGCAGGTTGGCGGCACCAGCCTCGTAGGCATTGGCCATCGCCGCATGGGAATGTTCTTCGATTTCCAGCGGGCGCGGCCACTGGTTTTCAACCGCATCGCGGAAGCGGTGCAGGGAGCCGACACCCGGATTGCCGCCCCAGGAGAATTTCATGCCACGCGCAGCGCCGACGCCGATCAGCTGATCATAGAGAATGTCCGGCGTCATGCGGACGAGAAACAGGTCCTTGCGACCCTGGCGGATCACCTCATGTCCAGCGGCATAGGGGATCAGATGGGTGAAGCCCTCCATGGCAACGGTGTCGCCATCTCTGACATTGTCGCCGACGGCCTCGGCGAGTGAAACGATCTTCGCCATGTTTCCTCTCTTCTGATTTGAGCGCTGCCGCCAAGTCGGCGGGAGCATGGTTGTCTGCCGACGGATGGAAAGAGCCGTCGCGTCGTCTCCGGTGGTCTCCATTGCTCGAGCGTGAGCCGGCGGGAGGCCTCCCCTTGCCTGCGATGGCCCGAAATAGGCTCTCAAAAAAGCCGAGCGTCAAACACTTTGTGCGTTATTTGACATTTGTTCGTATATCGCACACGATGAATGCTGTTAGATTGGGGAAGAACGATGAGAGAAACCGATTTCGTCAGCGGTTTTGCCCGCGGGTTGACCGTCATCGAGGCATTTGGCGAGACGCAGCAGAAGTTGACGATCACCGAGGCGGCAAAGATCACCGGACTGGACCGGGCGACCGTACGCCGATCGCTGCTGACGCTCTCGGAACTCGGCTATGCCGACTACGACGGAAAGTTCTTTTCGCTGACGCCGAAGATCCTGCGGCTCGGGCATGCTTATCTCTCGGCGACGCCCTTGCCGGCGATTGTCCAGCCCTATCTCGACCAGCTCTCGGAAAGGGCCGGACAGAGTGCCTCTGCCTCGGTGCTCGACGGCACGGAGATCGTCTACATCGCGCGCGCCTCGCAGAGGCGGGTGATGTCGATCAGCCTGATGCCGGGCTCCCGGCTTCCCGCCTATTGCGCCTCGATGGGGCGCGTGTGGCTCGCCGCCTTGCCCGAGCCGCAGGCGAGGGAGGTGCTCGCCCGCTCCGACCTCAAGGCGAACACGCCTTACACGAGGACTGACACGGAGGAACTGATGGCCGAGATCGGCCGCGTGCGTCACCAAGGCTATGCCATCATCGACCAGGAGCTGGAAATCGGCCTTTGCTCCATCGCCGTTCCGCTTCAAAACGACCGCAACCAGATCGTGGCGGCACTCAACATCGGTGCGCCGGCCGCCCATGTGCCGGCTGCCGAAATGGTCGAGCGCTATCTGCCGCTCCTCAAGGAGACGCAGGCGGCTTTGCGGATCGTGCTGCGCTGAAGCGTGTCGCGCAAAAGTGTTCAGCGGTGCGGCTCGTCGTGCCGCATCGCTATCTCTGGAAGGGCGCGAAATAGCGGACGCGCATTGATTTTCGAGCCGGCGACGAGGCCGGCTTCTGGGAGCGCAATGGTTACCACATGCGTGGCGACCCCTGGCTTGAGGAGCGTTATTCCGCTGACTGACGACCGGGCGTTGTTCTCGGTTTAGCGAGGCGCCCGTTGCGCTCCGCTATCCGCCGCAACCGGGGGCGAGGTAGCAGGCTTTACTTCATCAAATCCATATGCTGTTCGGCCCGGGCCTTGATCAAAGGGTCAAGGTCCGACTTGTAGGGCCCGTATTTCGTGAACATCTCGTAGGCCTCGCGCGGCGGAATGCCGGACGCCCGGATGAAATCCTCCAGATCGTAGCGGACCTCGCCGTTGGCGACACCCTCTGTAAACTGAAGTCCCGTCTGCGATGTGGACATTTGAATCTCCTATATCTGGAGCCCGCAACGACGGTGTTGGTTTCCCGCGGCGGCAGGCGTTGCTAGGTGGCTTCGCTTGTTCACGAAAACGGCGCCAGATGCAGAACTCGGCGCGATGACTTTGAACGCGTCACTGTGGTCTTCAGAATGCGGTGGCGTGCTCTCGGCAAATATACGCGGGAACCACACCGCCGAAGACGCCGAACATACACTAAGGGCTTCAGCAGGTTTGAGGGGCCAGCCGCCTGCCCATGCGCAGGCTATGAGGCGTGCCACTCCGCCTGGCATTCAACTTCGGCCGGCGAAACATACACCATCAAGCTGCCGGCCCAAACTCAGGAGTGGCCTTTACAGGGCATTGTTGCAAAAAGTGACCTTGGCTCCGACGCAGGGCGAAACCGATAAGTCAGGACACGGAATGGGCGGTCAGCATTCGGTGGGCGAACCGGCGGCTTGAAAGCGGGCCTCGAACTCACGCCGCAAATTTCTCCTGACCTCCGCCGCACGCTGGCGTCGTCTTCGGATGCTGGTTGCGGGATTATAAGGCGGAACATTGGTCGGACGCCCCTCGGCATCGACGGCAACCATGGTGAAATAGCAGGAGTTCGTGTGTCTGCGCTCGCCGGTCCGGATGTTTTCTGCTTCGACGCGGATCCCGACTTCCATCGAGGTTCGCCCGGCATGATTGATCGAGGCGCGAAAGGTCACCAGTTCCCCGACGTGGATTGGCTGGCGAAAGACGACCTGGTCCACCGACAGGGTCACCGCATACTCCTGCGAATAGCGCGAGGCGCAGGAAAACGCGACGCGGTCGAGAAGATTGAGCAGGGCGCCGCCGTGGACCTTGCCGCTGAAGTTGGCCATGTCGGGCGTCATCAAGACGACCATTTCAAGCTCGCTGGTGTCATGCCCGGCTTCCACGGCAACTCCCTCTAAGATAATCGCAGCCCTTCTGGACCGATGCACGGGCGACGATGCCAGCATTCCAAGCCATGGTCCAGCGGTCAGTGAGGCGTCCGGCTCGCTCGGCAACCGTAGGACCGAAGCTGGCCAATCGCACGCGGCGGGCCAGCATGGTCGACATCTAACCGTCGAGCATCGTGCTATATTCCGGATGCTTTACCGCGAAGGCGGCCATGAACGGGCATTTGGCGATAATGCGAGCTTGCCTTTGGCGGAGCGTCTCGAAGACCTCACGGGCCAGCCGTGTGCCGAAGCCCTGTCCGGAAAGCGCCGGCGGAACCTCCGTATGGGTCAGGACGATCCTGCCGTCCTCCTTGCGATAATAGGCAACAGCCATCTCGCCGCCGATGGCAAGCTCGAAGCGTGATGCCGCGACATTTTCCCGAAGTTGATCGTGCATTTCCTATCTCCAATCGCACCGGGGATGATCCGGATCTCGGCCGGTACAGTCCCTGCATTCCTATCGATTGAGATCACATTCCGACCTGGGCGAACGTAAGACGGTGTTCGGGAATTGAGAATTGCGATGTTGTCCTGCCAATTCCGAACCTCCTTGATCACGCAGGATGCAATCGTAGCGAACGCTAATGCAACCTCTCTAATTAATGCTCCTGATGTGGTAAAATCGGCTTTGGGAGCAGCGTCGGCACGAGGAAATGCCGGACAACGTTTCAACTTGTCGCATGTCGGTTCGCATGGACGTTGAGATCGCATCTCCGCCATGCCGGATAGGGTGAGGCCCCCCTACGCGAAAGTGGCCTTTCGATAACAACTGGGAATGGGAGGTGTACAATGGTTCGCAAACTGTTTCTCACCTTGGCTGCTGCAGCGTCTGCAATTGCAATCGCTGGAGCCGCGTGGGGCGACATCACGATCCTCGTGCCGTCGGGCAGCGAGGGCGACGGCCTTAGAGCCGCCGCCGCCGACTACTCGAAGATGAAGGGCGCAAAGGTGGAGGCCGTCCAGGCGCCTTATGCCAATGTTTTCGAACAGGGCGCCAATGCTGGCGCTACCAAGTCTGGCGTCTTCGATATCATCCTGATGGACGACCCGTGGATTCCGTTTTTTGCCGAGAACGGACATCTCGAGGATCTGACGGTTTTCTTCAAGAACGCCGGAATGGAGGGACCGGACAGCGATTTTCTTTCGAAGTCGCTAGCGGTATGCCGCAACCCCTACAATACAGGACCCTATGTGTGCCTGCCCTATGTCGGGAACGCGCAGATGTTCTTCTACGACGCCGCCAAGTACAAGGAAGCCGGGGTCGAGGCCCCGAAGACCTGGGATGACGTGCTGAACGCAAGCCGCAAGCTGACCGAAGGCGGAGGTGGCCGTTACTTCGGCTACGTCTTCCGCGGCGGCCAGGGCAATCCCGTGGTTGCCGATTTCATGCCGATCTTCTGGTCCTATGGCGCCGATCTGTTCAATGCCGACCGAACCAAGGTAACGATCGACACGTCCGAAGGGGCCACGGCCATGAAGACATTCATGGCGCTGCGCGACGTCTCGCCGAAGGGAGTCGAGAGCTACAATGCCAACGAGGTCGGCACGGCGCTTGCCGCCGGTGCGGCCGCCTCATCGATCAACTGGCCGAATTGGGTTGCGACCTTTGAAGATCCTAGCCAGTCGAAGATGGTCGGCAAGATCTCTTACAGCCCCATTCCCGCTGGAACGAAACCGGGCAGCTCGGAAATTGGCCACTGGACCATGGGCATAATGGCGGCCTCCAAGAACAAGCAGGAAGCCTTCGACTTCATGGTGTGGGCGACCTCGCCTGAGCAGATCAAGATTTCCGCCACGCGCGGCAATCCGCCTGTCCGAGCCTCGGTCTTCACCGATCCGGAACTGACCTCGCAGGAACAGTTCCGGCATTATCCGGTCTTGATGGAGGCGATCCAGGCCTCGACGCCTCGTCCACGTCATCCGAAGTGGCCGGAGATCGAGAATGCCTTCGGCATCGAGCTTTCCAAGGCCGTCGCGGGTACGATCACACCGGAAGAGGCCCTTAAAAACGCCCAGGCGGCAGTCGAACAGATCACCGGGCTTAAATAGGCAGCGGCTCATGCGGAGCGGGGTCTTCCGACCCCGCTCTCGTGTCACGGCGCCGGCAATCGTCTGCGGTGAGCATACCGCTTTCAAGTGGAATGATTGAAAGCGGATGAGATGCCCTAGATTCAAGGTGCCCGATCGTCCTCAGCGCGTTCAATTGAACGCGCTGAGGACGATCGGGCGGGAGGGACCAATGTTGAAGTCCGAAAAGGAAACATTGGCCGCGCAGCTTCGACCAGGTGGTGGTCTGGAGCGGTGGGCAGAGCGCCATTTGCGCTTCCTCATGCTTGCGCCGACGGTCCTGATATTGCTCGGGCTGACGATCTTTCCCAGCCTCTACATGTTCTATGCCGCGGTTCACAAAATCAGCCCGAACCCCGATCTGCCCTGGGAGTTCGTCGGCGCCGACAATTTCGCCCGACTTCTTTCCGACGCCCAATTTCACGTCGCGCTCTGGAACACGACCGTCTTCACAGTCGTGGCAGTGACGACCGAATTCCTCCTCGGTCTCGGCCTGGCTCTGCTGCTCGATAAATTCATCCGCCGGCTGACCTTTCTGAAAACTGTCCTGATGGTTCCCATGATGCTGCCGCCGGTCGCCGTCGCGATCACATGGAAGCTCATCTATGAGCCTCAGTTCGGCGTCCTCAACGAAATCATGTATCGCCTTGGCCTTCCATTGCAGGCCTGGGCGGGTGACGTGAACCTCGCGATGTTCTCGATCATCGTCGCCGATGTCTGGCAATGGACACCGTTCATATTCCTCCTGATGTTGGCGGGGCTAGCCAGCCTGCCGGTCGAGCCTTACGAGGCCGCCGCACTCGACGGCGCCTCGTCCTGGCGGCAGTTCTGGGATCTGACGCTGCCCTTCCTCAAACCGGTCATCGCCATTGCCTTGCTCCTGCGCGTCATGGATGCGCTGCGTCTGTTCGATCTGGTCTTCATTCTGACGGGAGGAGGCCCGGCCGACCGGACCAAGGTCTTGAGCCTCTATATCTATCAGGTTGCCTACCGTTTCGCCGATCCCGGCTACGCGGCGGCGATATCGCTGTTCGTGCTGTTCGTGACGATCGTTCTCAGCACCTGGTTCATGAAGCGCATGCGGCTGGCGGAATAACCATGACGATAGCGACAACCATACAAGCACACAGCCGCGCCAGGGAGGTGTTCATCCGTCTGGCGGCCTATCTGACGATCCTTGCCGCGCTGGTCATCACGCTTTTTCCCGTCTATTGGATCGCGGCGAACTCGTTCAAATTTGATATCGACATCTTCGCCGTGCCGCCGGAGTGGCTGCCCCGGAACCCGACGCTGAAGCACTATGACGAGGCGTTCATCCAGCGCCCGTTCTTGCGCTACGCACTGAACAGCTTTCTCGTGGCCGTTGGAACGACCATTGTTTCCGTGGTCTTCGGCACCATGGCCGGCTATGCCTTGGCGCGGTTCAGTTATCCATGGCAGTGGCGAAAGCAGATCTCGTTCTGGATACTCTCGACGCGCATGATGCCTCCTATCGTCAGCATCATTCCGCTCTACCTGTTCTTCAACTACTTCGACATGCTCAACACGAAGTCGGCGCTCATTGTCGCCTACACCGCCTTCAATCTGCCGTTTGCGACCTGGATGATGAAGAGCTACTTCCAGGACCTGCCGGTCGAGCTGGAGGAGGCCGCGATCGTCGACGGTGACACCCGGTGGGGCGCGTTCCTGCACGTGGCGTTGCCTCTCGCCAGGCCGGGGCTTGCGGCCACCGCCATCTTCTGCCTGATCATCTCGTGGAACGAGTTCCTGCTTTCCCTCATCATCACGCTCACCGAGCAGTCGCAGACCCTGCCGATCGGCATTGCCGGGCGGGTGACGCAATACAGCACCTATTGGGGCGAAATCAGCGCGGCGGGCTTCATGGCCTGTGTGCCGATCGTCATCTTCGCCTTCATCGTCCAGAAGCATCTCGTCCGGGGACTGTCCCTGGGCGCCGTCAAAGGTTGAGACCTATGGCGTCCGTCACGTTCATCAACGTCTCTAAGAAGTTCGGCGAGTTCGTCGCCGTGAGCAATTTCAACCTCGAGATCAAAGACAAGGAGTTTCTCGTTCTGCTCGGACCCTCCGGTTGCGGCAAGACGACGACAATGCGCATGGTCGCGGGTCTCGAGGAGGCCACGTCCGGCGATATCTACATCGAGACCGACCGCATCAACGGTGTCCTGCCCAAGTACCGCGACGTCGCGATGGTCTTCCAGTCCTATGCCTTGTATCCGCACCTCACTGTCGAGGACAATATCGGCTACCCGCTGAAGATCCGCAAAGTGCCCCCGGCCGAATACAAGCGTCGAATAGCCGAGGTCGCGCGGCGCGTGGAACTCGACTCGATGTTGTCGCGTCTGCCGAAGGAGCTCTCCGGTGGCCAGCGCCAGCGCGTCGCACTCGCCCGCGCCATCGTCCGCACGCCACGTGTCTTTCTGATGGACGAGCCGCTTTCCAATCTCGATGCCAAGCTTCGCACCCAAATGCGTGCGGAGCTGAAACACCTACAGCATGAGCTGCAGGTTACGACGATCTATGTCACCCACGACCAGATAGAGGCGATGACACTCGCTCACCGCGTGGCCGTGATGAACAAAGGCGTGATCGAGCAGCTCGGAACGCCGAAGGAAATCTACAACGATCCGCGCACCCTCTTCGTTGCCGGGTTTATCGGCTCGCCGCCAATGAATCTGATTCCGGGGGAAGTGAAAAACGGTGTGTTCGTTAGGGCCGGCCTCAGGGTGGCGGGTCTCGGCCGGGCAGACATCTCGCGCGCCGTCCTCGGTGTCCGCCCAGAGGATGTCCATGCGGCCGGAGCCGAGGATGCCGACATCAATCTGGTCGCGCCGATCTATTCGGTGGAGCTCACCGGCGAGAACACGCTTGTCAGCCTGCAATTGGGCGGCCAGCTGATGACCTTGCGCGCCGACAAGAACTTCGCAGGCCAGATCGATCAGCGGATCGGCGCGAAGGTCGCGACAGACCGCGTGTTTCTGTTCGACGGAGAGACTCAATACCGTGTCGACTTCTGACATCTGGATGGTGATCGTGATCACCGTGACATTCCGCGCGGCCGCGGCCGATGCCGGCGGCCCCATCGACGGCAATCCGCTGATCGAAATTCCTGCCGGCGCGTTCGTCTTCGGTCGCGACGACGGCCCCGAAAACGAACGCCCGCGCCGCGTGCTGGAGGGTCGGGCGTTTGCGATCAACCGTACCGAGATCACGAACCGGCAATACGGACGCTTCGTCGGTGAGACCGGTCACCGCCCGGCCTTCTACGCAAATCACCCGGTTCTGGGATTGGACAACCGGCCGGTCGTCGGGGTGAACTGGGGAGACGCCGATGCTTTTTGCCGTCACTACGGGTTGGCGCTGCCGTCGGAGCAACAATACGAGAGAGCGGCACGCGGAACGACGGGCAGCGCATTTCCGTGGGGCTCGGCCCCTAGGGACTTGGTGCGGGCAAATTCCGGCGCAGATATCTGCTGCTCCGGCGACGCGCGCGACGGTTATCCGATGACCGCGCCAGCGGAGTCCTTCGCTGATGGCGCAAGCCGAGAGGGTGTCCTCAATCTCGTCGGCAATGTCTGGGAGTGGACCAGCGATATTTACGCGCCCTACGAAGGTTGGCCCGCCGCGAAAGGTGCGGGACTATACCGGGTGCTTCGCGGTGGCTCCTGGAACAGCGATGCACGCCACCTTACGACGACCTATCGCCTCGCCTATAATCCGGAATTCCGTTTCTCGGCCAATGGTGGCTTCCGATGCGCCCGCTCCGCGACTTGATATTCGCTGCTGGTCTTCTGCTCCTGGCAGCCGGCGCCGGCGCCGAGCCGGCAGTGGCGCCCGGCTACCGGCTAGAAACCGCCCGCGTGCCGGGCGCCGCGTTCGCCGGCATGTCACGCGACGGCGAGGCCCTGCTCGTCACCGATCTCGCCAGCGGCCGGCTTTACCGCCGCGGCGCCGAGGGCAAGCTCGTCGCATTCGGTCCGGTCTTTTCGCATGGCCTCGACGTGATCGGCGACCCGACCGGTCCCTACCGTGTCGTGCGCGCCGGCGACGTCCTCGTCGTCGCCCAGGGGTGGACGCCTGCCAACTCCGACGCAGGCCCCTATGACCACGCCCTCATTGCGATTGATGGTGCTGGCGCGGTCCGCGTCATCAGCAGCGATTTCTGGAACCCGTTCGACTTCATCGTGGCGGGCGGTACCTACTACGTGATCGATGCCGCGCGAAACAGTGTCGAGCGGGTGCAACCGGACGGCAAGAAGAACACGATCATGACGTTCCGCCGCATGGACGAGGCGGCGACGGCGCTGCAGGATCTTTCACCGACGGAGTTCGCGAAAGGGAACAGCTATGAGGTCGATGCGGTGCCGACCGGAATCGCGCTGCGTGACGGGCGCCTCTATGTCGCGCTGTTTGGCGGCTTTCCCTTTCTTGCCGGTGCCGGAAAGATCGTCTCGATCCCCGAGGCCGGCGGCGCGTCAAGGCCGCGGCTCGACGTCGAAGGGTTGAATGCGCCCGTGGCTGTCGCCTTCGACAGCGATGGGGAGATGCTCGTTCTCGAACACGGTGTCTACGATCAAGGGGAAGGCTTCCGGAAGGGCAGCGGTCGATTGGTCAGGCTCGACACACGGACGGGAAGCCGAAAGATCATTCTCGACGCCCTGACCCGACCGGTCTCCGTCCTTGTCTGGGACGAGCGACGGCTCGTCGTTTCCGATCTGGGCGGCAACCTCCATTTTCTGACACGTGAATAGGCGCACTGACCACCAGAAAATGCTCATCGGCCGATGCGGCCGCACCACAGACGGCCGGGCACCGAGCATTGAAGAGATGGTGGCAAAGACGTGTCGCCGTCAGTGCGGCGACACGTCTTTGCCCGTTCAAATCAGGTGGGCCTGTGTCCCCTCAGTCCGTAGAAGGCGATATAGGCATAACAAGCTACGGGCATCAGGAAGGCGAGGTGAATGCCGATCGTGTCGGCAAGGGCGCCTTGCAACAGCGGGAGCAGTGCGCCGCCGACGATCGCCAGGCACAGGATTCCGGAGCCTTGGCTGGTGTATTTTCCAAGTCCGTAAAGCGCGAGGCTGAAGATCGTCGGAAACATGATCGAATTGAAAAGCCCGATCGCCAGCACCGACCACATTGCAGTGTCGCCATTTGAAAAGACCGTCAGCAAAAGCAGGGCAATTGCCGCTGCCGCGTTGAGGGCGAGCGCTTTGCCGTCGTTGACATAACGCATGGCGATCGCGCCGATAAAGCGACCGACCATGGCGCCGCCCCAGAAATAGGACACGTAATGCGCGGCCTCTGCCTCGGAAAGACCGGCGATGTCAGGCTGGCTGAGGAAGTTGACGAGGAAGCTGCCGATACTCACTTCGGCGCCCACATAGAGGAAGATGCCCACTGCGCCGAGCACCAGGTGACGATACTGCCAAGCCGATTTACCATCCGTAATGGGCTCGATCTCGTCCTGAACGTCGACGCCTGGCAGCTTCAAGGCTGCGAAAAGGGCGGCAAGTAGCAGAAAGGCGGCGGCCAGCAGCATGTAAGGCGCTTTGACGGCATTTGCTTCCGCCAACCGTATCACGCCGAGCTGCTCAGGCGCGAGATCTGTCGTGGCAACGGTCGCGGCCGACAGTATCAGCAATGCGCCGAACATCGGCGCGAGTGTCGTACCGAGCGCGTTGAACGCCTGGGTCAAGGTCAGACGGCTTGCGGCGGTATCCGGCGGGCCAAGGACGGTCACGTAGGGGTTGGCCGCGACCTGCAACAAGGTGATGCCGGATGCGAGCACGAACAAGGCGCCAAGGAAGAGTGTGTAGAGTTGATAGCTCGCGGCTGGAACGAAGAGCGCGCAGCCGATCGCCGCAATCACCAGGCCAAGGACGATGCCCCATTTATAGGAGATGCGTTTGACCAGCGCGCCAGCAGGCAAGGACACGATGAAGTAGGCGCCGAAGAAGCAGAACTGAACCAGCATCGACTGTGTGTAGTTCAGCGCAAAGACATTCTTCAGGTGCGGTATGAGAATGTCGTTCAGGCACGTGATGAAGCCCCACATGAAAAAGAGGGACGTAAGGGCGAAGAGGGCGAATTTGTAACCGGTTGCGCCGGATTCCATGGGCGGAGCCGCGCCCGCGGCTTGAGCGCCGGTGGTGATGATACCTGCCACTGTGATAACCTTCTGTTGTTGTTGACGCCGGGGACGTTGCTTGGGAACCGTCGAAGGACGAGCCGGCGGCAGCCCGGGAGACGCTTGGGAGGCATGAAGACCCCGGGGCTGCGGGGCGCTATATACAGCGAGATATCGATTTTGGTAGCGTTTAAGCGATTTCTGCTGCGTATTATGATCGACTTTTGAACGGGCGACACAAGTGCCGAACGGATATTAAGCCGGTGCTGCCGCCGCGTTGTATCGCGGTTCTCCGCATCGGCGAGATCATGCCAGCGCTCCGTGCCACCAGTGACACAAGTCTTGCGCGACCGCCTCATTTGACGGTGCCCCGGGATGGTCGCACCATTTGGTCAGCGCTCAGGCTCCCAGTTTCTCCCGCTCTGCAAGCCGCCAAGCCCTGGGCGTCATTCCGGTCTGGCGCAGGAAGAAGCGAGAGAAATAGGCGGGATCGGCAAAGCCGAGCCGGAAACTGATCTCCTGCACGCTGCCACGGGTGAAGACGAGCTCGCGCCGTGCTTCGTCGGTCAGCTTGCGCGCGATGATCTCGTGGGCGCTTTGGCCGGTGACGCTGCGGGCGATACGATTGAGATGCGTCGGCGAGAGGCCGAGTTCGCGCGCATAAAATGCGGCCGGCTTGTGCGAGCGATGGTGTTGCTGGACGAGGCCCAGGAAATGTTCGACGCGTCGTTCGTTCTCCGTGTCGGCGGCATCATCCTCGACGGGGTACGCTTCATCGAGGCGGGCGCCCAGCGTCAACGCCGACGTCAGATAGGCATCGAGCAGGTCGGTGCGGTGGCTCCGGCTGGCTTCCCATTCTGCACCCAGCCGGGCTAGGGTTAGCGCCACATAGCGGCCGTCGTCGCTGCCGTCGAGGCGGGTAAGACGCGGCGTCGCCATCCAGGCGCCGAGACGGCTGCGTTCGCCGGGCGATACCCTGAGATGTGAGGCGAGAACGGTGAACACGAAGCCGTCGATATCGCGGGAGAAACGGAAACCATGGCTGGTCGATGGCGGCACGGTGATCATCACCGCTGGGCGAATAGCGTGCACCCTTTCGCCGAACACCGCATCTCCCGATCCGCCGGCAATGTACAAGATCTGAAAGAAGCTCTCGTGCCGATGCAGCCCGATCTCCCAATGATGCAGGCTGCTGCGCGACGGGATCGTTTCGCAATGCAGCCAGAAATCGGGCCGTTCTCGCAACTTTTCGCCGTAAAGCTCGTAGGTCGGGACCGCTCTTTTCATCACGTGCATCCATTGGCGCTGTTCGATTAGTGCAATTTCTTGACCGAAATGTCCATTGAGCCGGATGGCTTGCCCGCGCAGAGTTTTGTCAAAAGCCAGTTTCGGGAGGAAAGCATGCGCACACAGGTTGTCATCATCGGTTCGGGCCCATCGGGTCTTCTCCTCGGGCAATTGCTAACCGGTGCCGGCATCGACAACGTCATCCTCGATCGCGTCAGCAAGGATTACATTCTCGGGCGCGTGCGGGCTGGCGTGCTCGAGGAGGGAACCGTCGGCCTGATGGACCGGGCGAAGGCCGGCGCCCGCATGCATGCCGAAGGCCTGCCGCATGACGGCTTTTCGTTGGCCTTCGATGGTCGGGATCATCGTATCGACCTTTACGGCCTGACCGGCGGCAAGCGTGTGATGGTCTACGGCCAGACGGAATTGACGCGCGACCTGATGGAGCAGCGGGCGCTGACCGGCGCGCCATCGATCTACGCGGCGGCAAATGTCGCACCGCATGATTTCGATGGGCAAAACCCCTATGTGACCTATGAACGGGATGGCATAAACCAGCGTATCGATTGCGATTTCATTGCCGGCTGCGACGGATTTCACGGGATAAGCCGAAAGTCCGTTCCTGAAAAGGCGATCCGCACCTTCGAAAAGGTCTACCCCTTCGGCTGGCTCGGCATTCTTGCCGATGTCGCGCCGGTCAGCCACGAACTGATCTATGCCAATCATCCGCGCGGGTTTGCCCTTTGCTCGATGCGCTCGCAGACCCGCAGCCGATATTACCTGCAGTGCGCGCTCGACGAGAAGCTCGAGGACTGGACGGATCAGCGCTTCTGGGACGAACTCAGGCGGCGGCTGCCGGCCCACCACGCCGAGGCGCTCGTAACCGGGGCGTCGTTCGAAAAGTCGATCGCGCCGCTCCGATCCTTCGTTAGCGAGCCGATGCGCTTCGGTCGGCTGTTCCTGGTCGGAGACGCCGCCCATATCGTGCCGCCCACCGGAGCCAAAGGCTTGAACCTCGCGGCAAGTGACGTGCACTACCTCTTCGAAGGGCTGCTGGAACACTATCAAGACCGTTCGAATGCCGGTGTCGACGCCTATTCCGCGCATGCGCTGGCGAGGGTGTGGAAGGCGGTGCGTTTTTCCTGGTGGATGACAACCATGCTTCACCGTTTCCCTGATACCGGCGATTTCGACCAGAAGATCCAGGAGGCCGAACTCGATTATCTCACCCATTCGCGCGCGGCCGCGACGGCACTTGCCGAAAACTACGTCGGGCTGCCGTTCTGAGGCAGGCTCTTCGCGGAGAGATCGCTGCGCAGCATGCCGTAGATGGCGGTGTCCCACCTGACATCGCCAACTCTCGCTGAAGACCGCCGAACACCTTCCTCGACAAAACCCAGTTTGAGATAGGTGCGGATCGCCGCCGTGTTGAACGTATAGACGTTGAGTTCCAGCCGCTCGAAGATCGGGTCGGCGAAGAAGCGCTCGATAATGCATTGGAGAAAAGGGTGGGCGAGGCCCAGTCCGCGAAGCCGTGGGTTGATCGCCACGCGGCCGAGACGGCCGACGCCATTTTCCCAATCAAGTGCGACCTGGGCGTGGCCGGCAAGATTGCCATCGACAATGCCGGAAAACACCCATCGCGCCGGCTCGTTCCCGGAGGTCGAAGCCTGCATCTCCTCGAGCTGCGTCGCGTCAAGTGGAAAGCGAAGTCCCGGTCCACCCCATTGGGTGAGCGCTGCGGCGGTCGGGAACCAGTCCAGCATGTCGGCAATGTGGTGTTGGGCGAAGATTTCGAGCTGGACTGGAGCGGTCGGCATGGTGTTTCAGCAAAATGATTGGGGCCGCAATCTCGGCTGACGAGGAGGTCTTGTAAAGGGCGGCGGGTGTCGAATGCCGGACCGCCGTCACGGTTTCGGGGCGATGTCCGATGCCGCCTCGCGGATGGTCTGCATCAGGATGGAAAGCGGCAGCGATGGAACGGCGTCGGCGCGCATCGTCAGGCCGACCGGGCCTTTGGTTTCGCTGGTGTCGATCGGCAGGACCGCCAGCGTGCCATCCTCGATATCGCTGGCGACGACACCCGCAGAAATGATCCAGATTGCATCGCTGGTGCGCACGAAGGCGCGGCCGAAGGCATCGGAAACCGTTTCGATCTGGTTGGGCAGGCCCGGTATACCATTGGCGATCAGAAAGTGTTCGACAAACGGGCGGATGATGGAGGCGCGCGTCGGCATCAGCACCGGGTAGTCACCAAGATGGGCGAAGGCCGATTGCGCGTCCGAAAGCAACGGGTGTCCCGCACGCACGGCGAAGACCACCTGTTCGGAATAGAGATGCTCGAAAGAGAAGCCGGTCATCTTCTCCGGCGCCGCCAACCGGCCGACGACGAGGTCGAGGTCGCCAACCCGCAACTGTTCGAGGAGGACGGCATTCTCGCCGGTGACGATCTTGATGCGGGCGCCGGTGTCCTCCTCCAGGAAAAGCGACATCGCCCGCGGCATGATGCGCGTCGAGACCGTCGGCAAAGCGCCGATCCGCACCGGCACGCCATCGCCGGAGCGCTCCTGCGAGACGGAATCGAGGCCCTGGCGAAGCGCCGTCAGCGCGGCACCGGCGTGGCGAAGAAAGACCTCGCCATAGCGGGTGATCTTGATGCCGCGCCCCTCGCGCTCGAAAACGGCAACGCCCAGAACCTCTTCCAGCTCGCGGATCGTCTTGGTGACGGCGGGTTGGCTGACATGCAGGAGTTCTGCCGCCTTCATGACGCTCTTCTGCCTCGCGACCTCGACAAAAGTCTGCAGATGACGAAACTTGACCCGGGCGTCGTTCATGGAATTCATAACTCTTGAGTTAATGGAATGCCGTGAAATATCATTTTACCTAACCAGATTAAACATACAATTTGGTTGCAGAGGAGAAGTGCCGTGCAGTTTGCCCGCATCAACGACATCACCATCCATTATCAGGTCATCGGCGCGACGGCCGAGCGGCCGGTGCTGGTCTTCGCCAATTCGCTCGGCACGGACTTTCGTATCTGGCGTGATGTCATCGTGCGTCTTGCCGGCGAATACGCCATCGTCCTCTACGATAAGCGCGGCCACGGTCTCTCCGATATCGGCCCTGTCCCTTACGCGATCGAAGACCATGCCAATGACCTTGCCGGCCTTCTCGACATGCTCTCGGTCAGCCAAGCGATCATCTGCGGTCTTTCGGTTGGCGGATTGATCGCCCAGTCGCTCTATCAACGGCGCCCGGATCTCGTGCGCGCCCTCGTTCTCTGCGATACCGCCCACAAGATCGGCACGCCGGAAATGTGGGCGACGCGCATTGCCGCCATCGAGGAGCACGGCATCGAGGCGATCGCCGACGGTGTGCTGGAGCGCTGGTTCACGCCGGCTTTTCGCAGGCCCGAGAACACCGCGCTCCCCGGCTACAGAAACATGCTGATCCGTCAGCCGGTCACCGGCTATGTCGCCACCTGCGGCGCGATCCGCGACGCCGATTATACCGAGGCGGCGGCCCGTATCGCGGTGCCCGTCCTTTGCGTCGTCGGCGACCAGGACGGTTCGACGCCGCCGGACGTAGTGCTTGCCACGGCGCGCCTAATCCCCGGCGCGCGCTACGAAGTCATCCGCGATGCAGGGCACATCCCTTGCGTCGAAAACCCGGAAGCCCTGACCGCGGTGCTGCGCGCCTTCTTTGAAATAGCAATGCATGGAGACAAGAGCCATGAGTGATGCCTTCGCGCCCTCCGACCGCTATCGCCAGGGCATGGCGACGCGGCGGGCCGTCCTTGGCGACAACCATGTGGACCGCGCGCAATCGGCCTCGACCGATTTCGACCGGCCGTTCCAGGACCTGATCACCGAGGCCGCCTGGGGGCACGTCTGGTCACGGCCGACCTGGACGAAAAGGGAGCGATCGATCGTGACGATCGCGCTTCTGGCCGCCCTCGGCCAGGACGAGGAGGTGGCCATGCATGTGCGCGCCACCGCCAATACCGGTGCCAGCCGCGACGACATCTGCGAGGCGCTGCTGCATGTGGCGATCTATGCCGGCGTTCCGGCCGCCAACCACGCGATCAAGATCGTCAAGCAGGTCTTTGCGGAAATGGACGCCGGCAAGGCGGCCTGACGGGAGTAGCAGATGTCCGACAGAGCAAACAGGAAGCCCGAAACCGGCGCCTTCTTTCCCCGCGACAGAAACTGGCATGCCCCGGCGCTGACGCCCGGTTACAAAACCTCCGTGCTGCGCTCGCCGCAGAAAGCCCTGCTGTCGCTCGATGGCACGATCTCCGAAATCACCGGACCGGTGTTCGGACATTCGATGCTGGGCGAACTCGACAACGATCTCATCCACAACTTCGCCAAGCCGGGTGAAAGCGCGATCGGCGAACGCATCATCGTTCACGGACGGGTTCTAGACGAGCGTGGACGGGCCGTTCCGGGCGCTTTGCTCGAATTCTGGCAGGCCAATGCCGGCGGGCGCTACCGCCACAAGAAGGAAAGCTATCTCGCTGCACTTGATCCGAATTTCGGCGGCTGCGGCCGCACGATCACCGACGACGATGGGTTCTATTCCTTCCGCACGATCAAGCCCGGCCCCTATCCCTGGCCGAACGGCGTCAACGACTGGCGTCCGGCCCACATCCACTTTTCGGTTTTCGGCCACGGCTTTGCGCAGCGGCTGATCACCCAGATGTATTTCGAGGGCGATCCGATGATCTGGAAGTGTCCGATCGTCAACACGATCGCCGATCGCCGCGCGATCGAGCAACTGATCGCGCCGCTCGATTGGGCAAACACCATCCCGATGGACGCGCGGGCCTACAAATTCGATATCGTGCTGCGCGGTCGCCGCTCGACGATGTTTGAGAACCGCATGGAGGGCAACTGATGGTCCAGGCGCTCGGCACTCTCAAGGAAACGGCGTCGCAGACCGCCGGTCCCTATGTGCATATCGGCCTCACGCCGAATTTCTGCGGCATCGACGGCGTCTACGATGCCGACCTCGGTACAAAGATGGTCAGTGAGCGGACGCTCGGCGAACGCATCACCGTCAGCGGCCGTGTGCTCGATGGTACCGGAACGCCGCTTAGGGATGCGCTGGTCGAAATCTGGCAGGCGGATGCCGCGGGTCTCTACAATTCCCCGTCGGAAATGCGTGGCGCGGCGGATCCGACGTTTTCCGGCTGGGGACGGTGCGCGACCGGTGCCGAAGACGGCCTTTTTCGTTTCGATACGATCAAGCCCGGCCACGTTCCCTTCAAAGACGGCCGGCCGATGGCGCCGCACATCACGTTCTGGATCGTTGCGCGCGGCATCAATATCGGCCTGCACACGCGGATGTATTTCCCCGACGAGGCGGAGGCGAATGCCGCCGATCCGCTGCTTTTGCGCGTCGAGCATCGCCATCGCGTTGCAACGCTTGTCGCAGCCGGCAGCGCCCCTAATTATATCTTCGACATTCACCTGCAGGGTGAGAAGGAAACGGTCTTCCTCGACATCTGAAACCGGAATGTCACGCAGAGGCTGATCCGCTGCATCCTGGTGCATGGACGTCTCGAAGCAGAACGTGGCATTCCGTCTAAACGCGAACGGGTATCGCGACAACCATCGGGGGGACTATGACCTATTCCGCTTTCGATCATCCCTATCTCTCCGGCCTTCTGGGCGATGAGGCGGTGGCTGCCGAGTTTTCGACTGCTGCCGACATTCACGCGATGCTCTCCTTCGAGGCGGCGCTGGCGCGCGCTGAGGCGATCCACGGCGTCATCCCGAAAAGTGCCGCTGATCGCATCACCGAGGCCTGCCGCGGCTTTTCTCCCGATGTGGCCGCGCTCCGGCGGGCCATGGCCATCGACGGCGTCGTTGTTCCCGAACTGGTTCGCCAGTTGCGGGCAGTCGTTGGCGGCGAAGCAGCGGCGCACGTGCATTATGGCGCCACCAGCCAGGACGTCATCGATACGAGCCTGATGTTGCGCATGAAGGCTGTTGCCGAACTCTTCGCCACCCGTCTTGGCGATGTCGTGTCGGTGCTGGAGGAATGCGACGATCAATGGGGCGAGCGGATGTTGATGGGCCGCACGCGCATGCAGGCGGCGATACCGATCACGGTGTCCGATCGGTTGCGCACCTGGATCGAGCCGCTGCTCGATCACAAGGACCGGCTCGAGGCGATGGACCGTGACCTCTTCGCGATCCAGTTCGGCGGCGCCGCGGGCACGCTCGACAAGCTGAAGGATAAGGCGGACGATGTGCGCGCCACGCTTGCCGAGGAACTGGCGCTTGCCGATTTTCCGCAATGGCACAGCCAGCGTTCGGAAGTCGCCGATTTCGCCAACGCGCTGTCGCTTGTCACAGGCAGCCTCGGCAAGTTCGGGCAGGACATTGCGCTGATGGCGCAGCAGGGTGACGAAATCGAACTTGCGGGCGGCGGCGGATCGTCGGCGATGCCGCACAAGCAGAATCCGGTCGCTGCCGAGGTTCTGGTGGCGCTTGCGCGTTTCAATGCGACGCAGCTTTCCGGCGTCCACCAGGCGCTGGTGCACGAGCAGGAACGCTCCGGTGCCGCCTGGACGCTCGAATGGTTGATCATGCCGCAGATGGCAGGAGCAACCGCGGCGGCTCTGCGCCTCGCAGCTGAGCTTGCCGGCAACATCAGGCGGCTCGGCTCCGCCTGACGCTTAAAGCGCGTTGCGATCCCTCAGATTCGCATTCTGCGCTTTAAGCTATTGTTTTTTGCGCATGTCTTCCTCGCAAAACCGCTGCACACTTTTGCGCGACATGCTTTGAGTGGTTACGGCTACCCTTTGTTCGCAGCCACGCACTGCTTGTCCAGCCGCTTGAGGAAGACCGTGATTTCGCGCGCGACCTGCAGGTCGCCTTTGTTCTCGGCGACGGCGCGTCCCTCTGTCCAGATGCGCCGCGCTTCGTCGATACGATTGAGTTTCAGCATCGCGGCCCCGCTCAGTTTCCAGGCGGCCGAATAGGTGGGGTCATGTTCGATCGCGCGCCTGAGATGGACAAGTGCTGTCTCGGCATCCGCTTCCTGCAGACAGATGCTGCCGAGGGTAAAGCGCAGCAACGCATCGTCACGACCGTCGTCCAGAAGTTTTTCAAGCACCTGTCGCATGGCAGCTCCCGCATGGGTATCCGTTTGCACCGTTCAGATCGTCGGGCACGAGGTGCCCGACGGCAATGGATGCCCGCTTGATGTGGCGGCAAAGGGCGGCGATCTCTCAAGTGCCTGGTATTGCCGCTCGCTCCAGAGCAGCGGGTCGGCATAGGTGGCGGTTTCGGTAGCAATGATCGTTCCGACAAAGAGCCGGTGGTCGCCGACAAGGATAGAGGCGCTGAGCACGCAGTCGAGCCCGGCGGCAGCGCCGAGAAGACGCGGTCGGCGGGACGGCCACTCCGCCCAAACGCCGACGAGATAGCGGCTGGCTGCCGCGACCCTGCCGGCGAATGCGTCAGCAACCAGTTCCTGTCCCTGAGCGAGCATCGCCAGCGAAAAACCGCCATGTCTGGAAATGGTGCCCGCCAGCGCGCTGTCGGCCTTGATCGAAACGACGATCGATGGCGGGCTTGCGGAAAGCGAGAAGACGGCCGTCGCCGTTCGACCCAGGCATTCAGCGCCGCTGCCCGAACTGACGACGCAGACGGTCGACGCCAGTCGCGCCATCGTGTCGGCGAACTGCGGTCTGGGAACGGCGCGCTCGGCATGGGCGGTGATATCGACGGCGGCAAGCTTGGTCATGGGTGCAATCCGGCTGAGATATGGTCGGGGCGCCGCCGGTGCGGCGCCACGGCAGGCGTGTCAGGCAGACTTAAGCTCCGCCTCAGCGAACTCGTAGTTCGCCAGTCGGTCGAGGAAGTTGCTGACATAGTCGGGACGGCGATTGCGGTAGTCGATGTAGTAGCTGTGCTCCCAGACGTCGAGACCGAGCAGCGCCTTACCCTCGTTGGTGGCAACCGGGTTTGAGCCGTTGGCGGTCTTCGTCACCTTGAGCTTGCCGCCGGCGTCGAGCACGAGCCAGGCCCAGCCGGACCCGAACTGGCTGGTCGCCGCCGTCTTGAACGCGTCCTTGAAGGCGGCGACGCTGCCGAAGTCTTCTGTGATCTTCTTTTCAAGACTGTCCGGGATGCGTCCGCCCTTGGGGGAGAGATTGTTCCAGAACAGGATGTGGTTCCAGTGCTGCCCGGCATTGTTGAAGACCGGCGCCAACTCGGCCTTGCCATTGGCATGCCGAATGATGTCTTCGAGTGAAAGCCCGGCAAGCGCCTGGTTCTTTTCGACAAAGCCGCTGAGTGCGGTGACGTAGGCCTGGTGATGCTTGCCGTGGTGGAATTCCAGCGTCTCGGCGCTCATGCCGCCTTCGGCCAAAGCGCCGATGGAAAAGGGAAGGGAGGGGAGTTCGAAAGGCATGGTTGAAATCCTTTTCAGTCGGATGGAACACAGCGAATGTCTTGTGCGCCAACCATCAGACGTGTATTTAACAAGATAATTCTTTGTAAATCTCCGGGCGATAATATGTCAAGCGATCACTTGTTAAATCCGGATCAAAGCCAGGGTCGTTCGCCGGGCGAGCGGATACTGCTGGCGCTGAAGCTGCATGGACCGCAGACGTCGCCGGCGCTTGGCAAGCGCCTGTCGATAACCGGCGAGGCAGTGCGTCAGCAACTGGTGCGCCTTGCGGAGGACGGGTTTGTAAACTCCTGGTCGGAGGCACGCGGCGTCGGGCGTCCCTCGCAGTTCTGGGGACTGACCGCTTCGGGCCATGCCGAGTTTCCCGATACCCATGCGGAGCTGACAGTCCAACTGCTGCGCACCATCCGCCAGACGCTGGGGGATACGGCGGTCGATCGCATCATCGCCGCTCGCGAGGAGGAGACGCGAAACGGCTATCGTGCGGCGCTCGCTGGCGCCGGAAGCCTGCGGGACCGGGTGGAAAAGCTCGTTCGCTTGCGAACGGCCGAAGGGTATATGGCGGGATATGAGGAGGCCGGCGACGGCACCTTTCTCTTCGTCGAGAATCATTGTCCGATCTGCGCCGCCGCGGCCAGTTGCCAGGGCTTTTGCCGGGCGGAGATCAATATCTTCCGCGATATTTTGGGCCAGGACGTTGCGGTCGAGCGCACCGAACATATTCTCGCCGGTGCGCGCCGTTGTGCCTATGTCATTGCGCCTGCGGCGCAAGGCGATCATCCAGGCGCTTGATTTCCCGGCTGGTTTGCCGGGAAATGCCGACGGTGCCGTGCTGACGCCGTAACGCTCGAAACTCGCGCACGGGCAAGGAATCGCGCAGGGGCGCAGCCGGCCGGGCGTCAGATCTCAGCGCGCGCCCATTCGCAACGCGCCGTCGAGGCGGATGACTTCGCCGTTCAGCATCCGGTTCTCGCAGATATGCTGGACAAGGGCGGCAAACTCCTCGGGTCTGCCGAGACGTTGCGGGAAGGGAACGCTCTTGCCGAGCGTTTCCTGGACGTCCTGCGGCATGCCGGCCATCATCGGCGTTTCGAAGATGCCCGGTGCGATCGCCACGACACGGATCCCATGCCGTGCGAGTTCGCGGGCAATCGGCAGCGTCATGGCGACGACACCACCCTTCGAGGCGGAGTAGGCGGCCTGTCCGACCTGGCCGTCGAAGGCGGCAACAGAAGCGGTGTTGATGATGACGCCACGTTCGCCGTCTTCGCCCGGAGCCTCCTTTTCCATCACAGCAGCAGCCAGTCGGACCATGTTGAACGTGCCGACAAGATTGATCGCGACCGCACGCGCAAAGCTCTCGAGCCGATGCGGGCCGTCGCGCCCAAGCACCTTTTCGCCCGGGGCGATGCCGGCGCAATTCACCAGCCCATGGAGATGGCCGAACATATCGACGGCTGCGGAGACTGCGGCAGCGCCATCGGCCTCGCTGGTGACATCCGTCTTGACGAAAAGGGCGTTGCGTCCAAGCGCTTCGGCCATTGCCCGCCCGGCGTCTTCGTTGATATCTGCAAGGACGACACGAGCGCCCATGCCGTGCAACAGGCGGGCAACGCCGGCACCAAGGCCAGAGCCGCCCCCTGTGACAATGAAGACTTTCCCGTCGATCAGCATTTCAGAACTCCTCCAATACCAAACTCCGCCGCCGATCGGCGCTTGCCGCCAAAGGCGCGGCAACGGAGTTCACTGCCATCGGGCGTGAGGTTAGCGTCTTTGAAACGCGGCGGAAATCGGCCGGAGCGATTTTTGATTTTGCGCCGCGGATAAAATCGCCCGTCCGTCTTTCCCATCGTCTGGAAAGGCTGCGCCTCCGCCATGCGCAAGGCTCGCCGCTAAGGGCTGGTCAAAAGGGCGCCGATGGCTTAGAAGTGGTCCGCATCCGGTCGCAGCCCACCCGGTCAAAACAAGGGATCCACAATTATGAGAACTATCGTCATCTGCTCCGGCGGATTGGACTCCGTTTCGCTCGCCTATAAGATCGCGGCGGAACACGAACTCGTCGGCCTTCTTTCCTTCGATTACGGCCAGCGCCATCGCAAGGAACTCGACTTCGCCGCCGCCTGTGCGCGGCGGCTTGGCGTCCGACACCAGATCATCGACATTACGGGCGTCGGCCGGCACCTGACCGGATCGGCACTGACCGATGATGTCGAGGTGCCCGATGGCCATTATGCCGAGGAGACGATGAAGGCGACGGTCGTGCCGAACCGAAACGCCATCATGCTGGCGATCGCCTTCGGCCTTGCCTCGGCGCAAAAGGCCGAGGCCGTTGCCGTTGCCGTCCATGGCGGAGACCACTTCATCTATCCCGATTGCCGGCCGGGTTTCATAAACGCGTTCCAGAAAATGCAGGACGAGGCGTTGGACGGCTATGGCAGAATCCGGCTGCATGCACCCTATGTCGATGTTCCGAAAGCGGCGATCGTTGCCGATGGCGCGAGGTACGGCACGCCCTTCGGCGAGACCTGGTCCTGCTACAAGGGCGGTGCGCAGCATTGCGGTCGCTGCGGCACTTGCGTCGAGCGGCGTGAGGCCTTTCATCTCGCCGGCGTCGATGACCCGACCGAGTATGCCGATCCGGATTTCTGGCGGGCCGCGACCCGCCGCTTCTCGGCAAAGGAGCTTCGCTGATGTACCGCATTACCAAGGAGTTCCACTTCTCCGCCTCACATCAGTTGAGCCATCTGCCCGCCGATCACCAATGCGCGCGGCTGCACGGCCACAACTACATCGTCGAGGTCGAGCTTGCCGCCGCCGATCTCGACGATAACGGCTTCGTGCGGGACTATCATGACCTGGCTCCGCTCAAGCGCTACATCGATGGCAGCTTCGACCACCGCCATCTCAATGAGGTGCTTGGTCACGACCGGGTGACGTCGGAGTGCCTTGCCCGGCATTTCTACGACTGGTGCAAGGAACGGCTGCCGGAAACGTCGGCCGTTCGCGTGAGCGAGACGCCAAAGACTTGGGCGGAATACCGGCCATGACGGGCGCGGCGATCCGCGTCAGCGAGATCTTCGGGCCGACAATCCAGGGGGAGGGCGTGTTGATCGGTCAGCCCACGGTGTTCGTGCGCACCGGCGGCTGCGACTATCGCTGCTCCTGGTGCGATACGCTGCACGCCGTCGACAGCGACTATCGCGAGCAGTGGCGGCCGATGTCGGTCGAGGAAATCTGGGGGGAGGTGAGGCGGCTCTCGGGCGGCGTGCCGCTGACCGTCTCGCTTTCCGGCGGCAACCCTGCCATCCAGCCGCTCGGCCCCCTGATCGATCGCGGCCATGGCGAGGGCTATCGCTTCGCGCTCGAGACCCAGGGCAGCGTCGCCAGGGATTGGTTCGCCGACCTCGACGTCCTGGTCCTCAGCCCGAAGCCGCCCTCGAGCGGCATGGAAACCGATTTCGCAAAGCTCGACGACTGTCTTTCGATGGCGATCGGGCGGCCCATGACGGTGCTCAAGATCGTCGTTTTCGACGATCGCGACTATGTCTATGCCAAAGACGTGGCCCGGCGTTATCCGTCGCTGCCGGTTTACCTGCAGCCGGGAAACCACACCCCGCCGCCGCCGGAGGACGACAGCGCGACGGTGGACATCGACGGTGTGATGAACCGCATGCTCTGGCTGATCGACAAGGTGACCGGCGACAAATGGTTCGATGCAAGGGTGCTGCCGCAGCTGCATGTCTTGCTGTGGGGTAATCGACGAGGCGTCTAGAGCGCGGAAAGCAGCGTCCATAAATCGGGCGGCCTTCGGTCGCCCGCCTCTACCAGTCAATGCGTGGCGCCGACCTATCACCGCTCACACCGGAATATGTTAAAAATAACTGCCATATTGCCCGCCAAGCCGATAGTCCCCTTGAACAGCATTGATGTCCCGCTCGTGTTCATCACGCACAACGACATGGCGCTCCTGCCTTCCTTCCTGAAACACTATCGCAAGATCGGGGTAACGCGCTTCATATGCGTCGACGATGTTTCGAATGACGGCACGAAGGAGTATCTGCTCGAACAGCCAGACATCGACGTGTGGACGTCGAACATCAGATTGATTGAAGGACGATCCGCGTGCCCAGGTACGACGGGTCCCTGCCTAGTCTATCCTGAGACCATTTCGATCTTCAAAACATGTCGATACCCTATCGCGTGCGTCGCACCTTCCGGCCCGTCTCCAAGCACGCGGAGACCCGCGCATCGAGCAATGAGCAGGAAGCGCAACCTGCCGCACATTGCATCGGGAGGTCAGCGCCACCCCATGGGCTTCCGCCCAAACGGCACATGATAATGTTCCCATGCCTATTTTGGGATCGTGGCTTTAACGAGCGTATTTTTGTGCATCAGCGCGCACCACGTTTAACAACGTGGCCAAGATCAAGACGAAACATAACTTCTGAATTATGGTTTGCCGCCCATTTTTCATTTTTACATCACCGTTTCGCGTGACAAACTGACAGGCATCAAATTCGGATTGCTTTGCAATGACGGTGCCGGGTCGGGAGTGGACGGTGCCATAGGGAGGAAACATGAAACGAACCATTCTGGCCGCGCTTGCGGCCTTGGCAATGAGCGGCGCGGCCTATGCGGACACGATCAAGATCGGTGTCGTCGGACCCTTTTCCGGTCCCTTCGCGCTGCAGGGCAAGAACTTCAAGGCTGGTATCGACGCCTATATGGCGGTCAACGGCAGCAAGGTCGGCGACGATGATATCGAGATCATCTATCGCGACGTACCGCAGGCCGACCCGGCGCAATCCAAGGCGCTCGCGCAGGAACTGGTCGTTAGGGAAGGCGTGCAATATCTGGCCGGCTTCTATTTCACGCCCGATGCAATGGCCGTCACCCCGCTATTGGAGCAGGCGAACGTGCCTCTCGTGATCATGAACGCTGCGACCTCGGCGATCGTAACGAAGAGCCCGCTGGTGGTGCGTACCTCGTTTACGACCTGGCAGACGTCTACGCCGATCGCCAAGGTGGCGAAGGATGCCGGCGTCTCCAAGGTCATCTCGGTGGTCAGCGACTATGGTCCGGGCGTCGACGCGGAAAACGCCTTCAAGGCCGGGTTCGAAGCTGCGGGCGGCGAGGTCGTCGAGGCGATCCGCATGCCGCTTGCCACCAACGACTTCTCGCCGATCATGCAGCGCATCAAGGATTCGGGCGCCGAAGGCGTCTTCGCCTTCCTGCCGTCGGGTCCGACCACGCTCGGTTTCGTCAAGGCCTATAATGAAAATGGCCTGAAGAGCGGCGGCATCAAGTTCTTCGCTCCGGGCGATCTGACGCAGGAATCCGACCTGCCGGCGCTCGGCGAAGCGGCTCTTGGTGTTCAGACGACGTTCCACTACGCCGTTTCGCACGTTTCGCCGGAAAACAAGGCCTTTGTCGAAGCGGCCTCGAAGGCCATCGGCAATCCGGCCGAACTCTCCTTCCCCTCGGTCGGCGCCTATGACGGCATGCATGTCATCTACAAGATGATCGAGGCAACCGGTGGCGAGCAGGACGCACAGAAGGCTGTTGATGCGGTCAAGGGGCTTTCCTGGACGAGCCCGAGAGGGCCGGTTTCCATCGATCCCGAATCGCGCCACATCACGCAGAACATCTATCTGCGCGAAGTCGCCAAGGCTGATGACGGCACCTACTACAACAAGGAAGTTCAGACCTTCGAGAAGCAGGGCGATCCCGGTCTCGCGGCCCTGAAGTAGACGCTTTGGCAGATGCGGGCGCCGGTCGAGCGCCGCCCGCATTGCCTGCAACATACCGGGCGGCCGGCGGCTTGACCGATCGGGACGCCCCGAAGCATTCCCGCGAACGGTGCGATTGCGGTTTTCCATCCGGGAGTGCCAAATAGAGAGATGGAGCGTTTCCGTGCCGCCGTTTAAAGCGGAACGATCCAGGCGCGCGCGGTTGTTTGTTGGTGACGGGGCAGACCCGTCTCGCCGCGCCACCGCCAGCGATAACGAAAGGCATCGGACAGCCCCATGCAAACAGTCTTCAGCATAGCGATCGATGCCCTTGCCTACGGCATGGTGCTCTTCGTCATTTCCATCGGGCTTTCCGTGACAATGGGGCTGATGCGTGTCGTCAATCTCGCCCATGGCGCCTTTGCCATGATCGGCGGTTACATCGCCTCCTATGCAGCGCGCGATCTCGGCCTCGCCTATGGCTTTGCCATCGTGCTTGCCGTCTTCGGCACGATCCTGATCGCCATTCCGATCGAGCGCCTGCTTTACCGGCGCATCTACGGCGCGCCGGAACTGACCCAGGTGCTGATGACGATCGGCATCACCTTCTGCATTATCGGCATCGCCAACTACGTCTTCGGCCCGACGCTGAAGACCGTGCCGCTACCCGCGCAACTGCAAGGCTCCGTCGATCTCGGTTTCCGCGCCATCGCCACGCATCGGCTCTTTGCGATCCTATGCGGTCTCGCCGTAGCGGCAGCCCTCTGGTATGCGATCGAAAGGACTGCGTTCGGCGTGAAGCTGCGCGCCTCAGTGGACAATGCGGCCATGGCCGCCGCCCTCGGCGTGCGCACCGAGATCGTCTACGCCGTGAGTTTCGCGGTGGCGGTCGGCCTTTCCGCCTTCGGCGGGGTTGTGGGCGCTGAACTTCTGCCGGTCGAGCCCTATTATGCGCTTCGTTACATGGTGACATTCCTCGTCGTCGTGTCCGTCGGCGGTGCGGGCTCGATCCCCGGCGCGCTCGTCGCCTGCCTGCTGCTTGGCGGCATTGACACGACCGGCCGTTACCTGATGCCCGAGTTTGGCGAATTCTTCTTCTATCTGGCCGTCATCGCGATCATCTGCGTCTTCCCACGCGGACTTGCCGGGAGAGCCAAGGGATGACCATGACCACAACCAACGACTTGACCACGCAGACACCGGCCAAGCGCCGCTTTGGCGGGAGCGACCTGATCGGCCTTGGCGTCATCCTGGCGCTCGCCGTTGTCGGTTACTTCCTGTTCCCGACCAATCTGGCGCTGCTCACGCGCATCATCGCCCTCGCGCTCTTGGTGCTCTCGCTCGATCTCGTCACCGGCTATTGCGGCGTCGCAACGCTCGGGCATGCAGCCCTGTTCGGCGCCGGCGCCTATGCCGCGGGGATTGCCTCGGCGCATTACGGCATCAACGATCCGCTTTCGATGCTCGCCTTCGGCATCGTCGCCGGCGCCGTTGCCGGCCTCGTTTGCGGCGCGGTGATCCTGCGCGCCCACGGCCTGCCGCAACTGGTGCTGTCGATCGCCCTCATCCACCTGTTCCATGAGTTCGCCAACAAGGCGTCGTCCTGGACCGGCGGCAGCGATGGCCTCTCCGGCATTGCCCCGAGCGCGCTGCTTGGTCTCTACGAGTTCGACCTGTGGGGCCGCACGGCTTACGTCTTCGCCGTCGTGCTGCTGGCGTTGGTCTTCGCGCTCCTACGGCTGATCGTGCGTTCGCCGTTCGGCATGCTGTGCCGGGCGATCAAGGAAGATCCGATCCGCATCCGCTCGATGGGAGCATCGCCCAAGGCAGCACTGATGAAGATGTATGTCATCTCCGGTGCCGTCGCCGGCGTCGGCGGGGCGCTCAACGCCATCTCGACGCAGGTTGTCGGTCTCGACAGCTTGTCCTTCACCATGTCGGCAGAAAGCCTGGTGATGCTTGTTCTCGGCGGAACCGGCTCGCTCTTCGGTGCGCTGACGGGCACCATCGTCTTCATGTTCTTCGAAGACGTCGTTTCCGCCGCGAACCCGTTCCATTGGCTGACGATGGTCGGCGCTCTGCTGATCGCCGTCGTCCTCTTCGCGCCGAAGGGGCTTTACGGAACGGCAGCCGCCATCGTTGCCCGCCGCCGGGAGGCAAAGTGATGCAGCCCATCTTTGAAGTTCGCAACCTCAAGCGCGCCTTCGGCGGCCTGGCGGTCACCAATGACGTGAGCCTCAGCATGGCGCCGGGTGACCGCGTGGCACTGATCGGCCCGAACGGCGCCGGCAAGACCACGTTCGTCAACCTGGTGACCGGCAACCTTGCCCCTGATTCCGGCGAGGTTCGCCTTGGCGGCGAGGCGGTCACCGGCATCGATGCCATCGGTCGGGTGAGGAGGGGGCTCGTGCGCTCCTTTCAGGTCACGCGTCTGTTTCTCGACATGACGCCGGCCGAGCACGTTGCGCTCGCCGTGCTGCAGCGTGATGGCCGCTCGGGCCGCCTGTTCGGTAATTTCCTCTCGATGCCTGATGTGATGGATGAGGTCGGTCAACTGCTCGGCAAGCTCGGCCTTCGCGATCTGATGCATCGCAAGGTCAGCGAAATCGCCTATGGCCAGCAGCGCCTGCTTGAAATCGCCGTGGCGCTTGCCTTGAAGCCGAAGGTTCTTCTGCTCGACGAACCGGCAGCCGGCGTGCCACAGAGCGACACAGGGCGCATCGAACAGGCGCTTTCCGACCTGCCGGCGGATCTCGCCGTGCTGATGATAGAGCACGACATGGATCTGGTTTTCCGCTTTGCCAAGCGCGTCGTCGTCCTGGCGGCCGGCGTCATCATCTTCGACGGTTCGCCGTCGGACGTCACCCAGGATCCGCGGGTGCGAGAAGCCTATCTGGGGAGCTATGCCAATGCCAGCCACGCCGCTTGAGGTAGAAAACCTGTCGGCCGGTTATGGACCGACGCGGGTGCTCGAAGACATTTCGTTCTCGGTTCCATCAGGTGCGCGCCTTGCCGTTCTCGGCCGCAACGGCATGGGCAAGACCACGCTGCTGGCGACGCTTGCCGGTCAGACGAAGCGCTATGACGGCCGCATTCGCATCGGTGATACGGATGTGACCGGTATGCCGAGCGCTTCACGTGCCCGCAAAGGCCTGGGCTTCGTGCCGCAGGCGCGCTGCGTGTTTCCGACGCTGACGGTCGAGGAAAACCTGTTCGTCGGCCTCAAGGACCGGCCGAAGGCTGCGCTGCAGGAAGCCTACGATATGTTTCCGCGGCTTCACGAGCGGCGGCGCAACCTCGGCAGCCAGCTTTCCGGCGGCGAACAGCAGATGCTGTCGACCGCCCGCTCGATCCTCGGCCGTCCGTCGATCCTGCTGCTCGACGAGCCGCTCGAGGGTTTGGCTCCGGTGATCTGCGAAGAGCTGATGAAAGCGTTTGCCGAACTCGCCAAGACCGGCGACATGACGATCGTGCTGGTCGAACAGCGCATCCAGAGCGCCCTGGATTTTGCCGATCAGGTCATCGTGCTTGAGCGCGGACGCGTCGCCTGGGCCGGCACGCCGCAGGCGCTGTCAAGTGACCACGACGCCGTTGAGCGATTGCTTGGCGTCGGCGGGCTTCACTGAACCAGTAGGGCCAAATCTCTCTTCGGACTTAGATCTTTGCCGATGCGACAACTCTATGTGTCTCATGTCGGCACGCTGCCTATTGCCGCACGTTGATCGCATCGGCGCACGCGGTAATAGCGAACGGGCCTGCCGGACCGAACCGGACGGCGTCAGCCGATCATCGCGTGCTGGCGCCGTTATACCGAGGCACGCACGCGCTCCCAGGCGTTCATCAGGTGGCGGCCGAGCACTTCGGATAGTTTGGCCTTGTCGCGGGCTTCGAGCGCGACGATCATCTCATCGTGCTCGGCGACGGCGGCCGCCCACTTTTCCGGGCCCTCGTGGCCGATGAAGCGGATGCGCTTCAGCCGTGTCTGCAGGACGCCATGCATGTCGGCGAGCGCCGCATTTTCGGCGAGCTGGACGATCGCCGAGTGTATCTGCTGGTTGAGCTTGTAGTATTGCAGCCGGTCGCCGACCTTGTAGCGGCGGACCATTTCGTCATGCAGAGCGCGAACCTCGGCAATGCCGGCGTCGCTCGCTGCTTCGCAGGCGAGCTTGCCCGCAAGTTCTTCCAGTGTCTGCAGCACCGTCAACATGTCGTGCACGTCCTTGGCGCTGAAGCGCTTTACGACGGCACCGCGACTGGGCACGAGTTCCACTAGCCCCTCGCTCGCCAAGTATTTGATGGCCTCGCGCAAGGGCGTGCGGGAAACGCCGAGCTGCTCGCCGAGTTGGCCCTCATGCAGGCGCGTGCCGGGCGAAAGGTCACCTTCGATGATCATGTCGCGCAGGTGGCTGACAAGCGTGTCATGCAGAGCCGTCCGCCTGATCGGGCCGGGGCCACCGTCGGCGCGTCTCTCCAGTGGTGTGATTTCGTTCATCATTTCGCTTCTGCACTTGGCGGCCGCGTGTCGGCCATCCGTTCCCCGTGAGTGCCGATTGAATCAGCACTGTCTGATTGAAGCATGGCGACAGGGCTCGCCATCGTCAACAGAAAATGCTGCATACAGAATACAAAAGACTTGATGCAGAATTTTGAATAACGTATGACAGCCTGCGAAAAGCATGAAGTGGAGGACATCTCACATGACGACCAATGGTGCTGCCGGTAACGGCGCGCGTCCTGTCATCGCGCTCGCCATGGGCGATCCTGCCGGCATCAGCCCCGAGCTGACGGCGCGGCTGCTGGCCCTTCCCGATATTCGCGAAGCGGCGCACATCATCACCATCGGAGATCGCCGCATTTTGGATGAGGGCGCCAAGGCCGCCGGCCTGACGCTTGATCTTGAATCTTCGACACTTGAGGATCTCGACAAGGCCGGAACCGACCGCCACGTCTTCGTCGATCTCGGTCATCTCGATCCGGCAGATGTCGATCGCGGCGAAGCGACGCTCGCCGGCGGCACGTTTGCAACGCGCAACTTCCGCACGGCGCTGGAGCTTGCGCACGCCGGCAAGGCCGAGGCCGTCTGCTTCACACCCTTCAACAAGAAGGCAATGCGCTTTGCCTATCCCGGCTATGACGACGAGATCCGTTTCGTCGCCGACGTGCTCGGCTTTACCGGCAAGGTTCGCGAATTCAACGTCCTCGAGAAGGTCTGGAATGCGCGTGTCACCTCGCACATCCCGCTCAAGGAAGTGGCCGACAATCTCTCGGTCGAGGGCATTCTTGCTGAAGTCGAGCTGACCCAGGCCTGCCTCAAGGAGGCCGGCTACGAAGAGGCGAAGATCGCGATTGCGGGTCTGAACCCGCATGCCGGCGACGGCGGCAGCTTCGGCATGGAAGAGATCGACATCATCGAGCCGGCGGTCGAGAAGGCCAAAGCGCTCGGCTACAACGTCGATGGTCCGTTCCCGGCTGACACCGTTTTCGTTCGTGCGCTCAAGGAGGGCTTCAATGCCGTCCTGACGATGTACCACGATCAGGGCCAGATCGCGATGAAGCTGATGGGCTTCGACAAGGGTGTGACGATGATGGGCGGTCTGCCGTTCCCGCTCTGCACCCCAGCTCACGGCACTGCCTATGACATTGCCGGCAAGGGTATCGCCGATGTCGGCGCAAGCCGCGAGGCACTTCTGCTCGCAGTCCGCATGGCGAAGAAAAAGGCTGCCCTTTCGGCTGCCGCCTGAATTCGCACGCTTTCAAGCACTACCGGCGCAGGAGGAGGTCTTGCGCCGCATTTCACTCAACGGGAGGATTGGACATGAAGAAATCCGTTTCTATCGCATGCATCATGGCAGCCGCATTCGGCGTTGCCGCTCCGGCGTCGGCCTTCGAGCCCGACCGTCCGGTTGAATTCGTCGTCACGGCTGGCCCGGGCGGCGGCACGGACATCTTCGCGCGCACGATTCAGGCGATCATCGGCAAGTACGAACTGATGAAGGCGCCGGTTGTCGTCACCAATAAGGGCAGCGCCGGCGGCGCCGAAGGCTTCGTCTACACGGCGACCAACAAGGGCGACGCCTACAAGCTGGCATTCGGCACCAACAATGCCTACCTGCTGCCGGTCCGCGCCAAGGTGCCTTACAAGGCCGGCGACCTGACACCGGTTGCAGCGCTTGCTTCCGACGAGTTCATTCTCTGGGTCAACGGCAAGGCGCCTTACGCAACGGCTGCAGACTTTGCTGCCAAGGCCAAGGAAGGCGGACTGAAGATCGGCGGAAGCCAGTCGAAGGACGTCGACCAGATCCTCACCTCGATGATCAACGAGGCGACCGGCGCGACCATCAACTACATCCCGTTCAAGAGTGGCGGCGAAGCGGCTGTTCAGCTCGCCGGCGAACACCTCGACGCCAACGTCAACAACCCGAGCGAAAACCTCGGTCAGTGGCAGGCCGGCATGGTCAAGCCGCTTTGCGTCTTCAAGAGCGTCAAGCTGACGAACGACGCCAAGGTTGCCGGCGACAAGGGCTGGAGCGACATCCCGACCTGCAAGGAATCGGGCATTGCCATCGACAACTACTCCATGCCGCGGACCGTCTGGCTGCCGGCCGGCGTTGAACCCGATGCCGTCAAGTTCTACGCGGACCTGATGCGCAAGGTTTCCGAGACGCCGGAGTGGGCGAAGTATCTTGCCGATACCTCGCAGTCTCCCGCTTACATCGCTGGCGACGACTTCAAGGCCGCCATCGAGATGGACGGCGCCGCAGTCGGCGAAGTTCTGAAGCGCGAAGGCTGGCTCGCCAACTAAAATAGGCGATATATCGGGACGGGCGCTTCTATAGCGCCGCGCGTCGAGTCTGACGCCTAGAGGACGCTTCAGAGCGCCCGTCAACCGGTTCGAAAGGTCACGATCATGAGTGAGAACAGTGCGAATGGGCTTTCCCGCTTCGCGGTGGAGCTTGGCGTCGCCACGTTAACGGGTATCTTTGGTGCTGCCATCTGCTACGGCGCCGTCGATATCGGCGCCGGATGGAGCGATTTCGGCCCCGAAGCCGGCTACTTTCCCTTTTACATCGGCGTTCTGATCATTATGGGAAGCGTTGCGAATGCAATCGGTGCATTCGTGAAGCACCGCGGCACGGGCGATATCTTCATCGATGGTGCCCGCGCGCGCGTCGTTGCCTCATTCCTCTTGCCGCTCGTCGCCTTTGCCGGCGTCTCCGCCTGGCTCGGGCTTTATGTCGGAACCGCGCTCTACATCGCCGGCGCGATGCTCTTCCAGGGGCGTTACAAGTGGTGGATCGCGCTGCCTTCAGGCGTTGCCGTTTCGCTCTTCTTCTTCATCGTATTCGAGATCGGCTTCAAGGTTCCGCTTTTGAAGGGACCGGTCGAGGCCTGGTTCGGGATCTACTGATCCCGCCCGCTTAAAGTTTCCCCGGGAGGAATGACATGGAAAATATCGGTCTTCTGATCGATGGCTTCGGCCACATCCTCAGCTGGAATCACATCCTGCTGATGATGGTCGGCGTCACGCTCGGCATTCTCGTCGGCGTTCTGCCCGGCCTCGGCGCGCCCAACGGCGTATCGCTGCTGTTGCCGCTGACCTTCTCCATGGATCCGATCTCCGCCATCATCCTGCTCTCCTGCATGTATTGGGGGGCGCTGTTCGGTGGCTCGACGACATCCATCCTGTTCAATATTCCAGGCGAGCCCTCGTCGGTGGCGACCACCTTCGACGGCTATCCGATGGCCAAGGCAGGTCAGGCGAGCCGCGCATTGACGCTGGCTTTCGTCTCGGCCGGCATCGGCGCGCTTGCCGGTGTGGTGATGATCACGCTCCTGTCGGGCTGGGTCGCGAACTTCGCGCTGCGGTTCTCCTCGCCCGAATATTTCGCGGTCTACTTCCTCGCCTTTGCAAGCTTCATCTCGATGGGTGCGCAATCGCCGTTCAAGACGCTCGTCTCGATGATGATCGGTTTCGCACTCGCTTCCGTCGGCATGGACACGATCTCCGGCGATCTGCGCCTGACCTTCGACATCCCGACCCTGATCAAGGGCGTCAGCTTCCTGATCGCCGTCATGGGTCTCTTCGGTATCGGCGAACTGCTGTTGACGACAGAAGAGGGCCTGCGCTTCGAAGGCATCAAGGCGCGCGTCAAGCTCGCCGAAATCGGCCGCACCCTGGTCGAGATCCCGCGCTACTGGTTCACCATTGCGCGCTCGACCATCATCGGCATCTGGATGGGCATCACGCCAGCCGGCCCGACCGCCGCATCGTTCATGAGCTACGGTGTTGCCCGTCGCTCGGCGCGCGACGGCTCGAAGTTCGGCAAGGGCGACCCGCGCGGTATCGTTGCGCCTGAAACCGCCGACCATTCGGCCGGCACCTCGGCGCTGCTGCCGATGCTGGCGCTCGGCGTTCCCGGTTCGGCCACGGCCGCCGTGATGATGGGCGGCCTGATGATCTGGGGCCTCACGCCCGGCCCGATGCTGTTTACCGACCGGCCCGACTTCGTCTGGGGCCTGATCGCCTCGATGTATCTCGGCAACGTCGTCGCCGTCATCCTGGTGCTTGCCACCGTGCCACTCTACGCCTCGATCCTGCGCGTGCCGTTCTCGATCATCGGCCCGATCATCGTCGCGGTGATCTTCTCCGGTGCCTATCAGGTGGCAAATTCCGTCTCCGATGTCTTTATGGTCATCGGCTTCGGTGTTCTGGGTTACGTCTTCAAGAAGCTCGATTATCCACTGGCGCCGCTGGTTCTCGCCATGGTGCTCGGCGACAAGGCCGAGGATGCCTTCCGCCAGTCGATGCTTCTGTCGGGCGGGTCGCTCAATATCTTCTGGTCGAATGCGCTGGTCTCGTCCTTGATGGCGCTTGGCCTGGCAATGCTGCTGTCGCCTGTCGTCTTCGGACTGATCGGCCTGGTTCGCAAGCGCAAGCACGATGATGCAGCATCGCAAAACGATGCAACATCGCAGGGCGACGGTAGCGCGGCGGCTTGACGGAGCCGCCGCACCAAACTTCAAGAAATCGGGGAAACGCCATGGCAAATATGCCGCGCAAATGGAACCGTGACACCTGGCCGATCGCGGCTGCGATGATCCAGTATCCGAACCTGCTGGCAGACGGTCGCTCGGTTCAGGATCAGTCGATCGAGGAATGGGCGCTGACGCTTGATGACGTCGTCGATGCCGGCTTCACCGAACTCGACCCGACCGACAGCTGGATCCGGCTTGCGGATCTGTCGCCGGCACGGCTTGAGAGCTTTGTCGCCTTGACGCGTGATCTCGGCCTGACCATGCCGGCGATCTCCACATCGCGCCGTAGCGTCATCGATCCGGATCATGGCGACGACTATCTCGCCTATGGCCACCGGGTGATCGAAACGGCTGCGGCGATCGGGGCAGGCTCGGTCTCCTTCGGGTTCTTCGGTCCTTTGACCGATGCGCAGAAGAAGGCGCTGTGGTTCTGGACGGTCGACGGCGTCAAAAACCCTGATGACGCCGCCATCTGGCAGAAGGGCGTCTCGCGCATCCGCGAACTCGGCCGCCATGCCGAGGAACTGGGCATCGAGCTGGCGCTCGAAATGTATGAAGACACCTATATCGGCTCGGCCGACAGCACCGTGCGCTTCGTTACCGACGTCGGCCTGTCGAATGTCGGCATCAACGCCGACCTCGGCAACCTGATCCGCCTGCATCGTCCGGTCGAACATTGGCAGGAGATGATGGCGAAGGTTGCACCCTTTGCCAAATACTGGCACGTCAAGAACTACAACCGCACCGAGGACGAAACGTCGGGGCTGATCGTCACCCATCCGGCTCCGCTGGAGTTCGGCGTGATCAACTACCGCTCCGCCATTCGCATGGCGCTTTCCCACGGGTTCCAGAGCCCGTTCCTCTGCGAGCATTATGGTGGCGATGGCCTTTCCGTCAGCGCAACCAACCGGGACTATCTGAGGCGCATTCTGCCTCGCGACTAAGGAACAAGTAGCGATGACCACGATCTTTGACGCACCGGAAGATTTCGCCGCAACCGCGCTCGCCGGCTTCAGCTCCATCTATGCCCGCAATGTCCGTCTGGTGAAGGGCGGCGTCGTGCGCTCGACCAAGGTGCCGAAGGGCAAGGTCGCCGTCGTTATCGGTGGCGGCTCCGGCCATTATCCCGCCTTTGCGGGTTATGTCGGTCCCGGCATGGCCGATGCGGCCGTTGCCGGTGACGTCTTTGCCTCGCCGTCGACCGCTGCCGTTGCGCGCGTCTGCCGCCATGCCGACCAGGGCGGCGGCGTCCTGCTCGGCTTCGGCAACTACGCCGGTGACGTGCTCAACTTCGGCGTTGCCGCCGAGCGGCTTCGGGCCGAAGGCATCGACGTGCGCATCGTGCCGGTGACCGATGACGTCGCCAGCGCCGCGGCTGAAACGGCGCCTAAGCGCCGCGGGATTGCCGGCGATCTCGTCGTGTTCAAGATTGCCGGTGCGGCAGCGGAAGCCGGCCTGTCGCTGGACGAGGTCGAGCGCGTCAGCCGCCTGGCGAATGACCGCACCGTCTCCTTCGGGGTCGCTTTCGGCGGCTGCACCTTGCCGGGTGCCAACCATCCGCTCTTCACCGTGCCTAAGGGCAAGATGGCGCTCGGCCTTGGCATTCACGGCGAGCCGGGCATCAGCGAAGAAAAGATCGTTTCGGCAACCGAACTTGCGAAATTGCTTGTCGGCAAGCTGCTGGCGGAACGCCCAGCTGGAACGGAGAAGGTCGCGCCGGTGCTGAACGGCCTGGGTTCGACCAAGTACGAAGAGCTTTTCGTTCTTTGGGTCGCGGTCGAGAAAGAGTTGAAGGCGGCGGGCCTCGAAATCGTCGATCCGGAATGCGGCGAGTTCGTCACCAGCCTGGACATGCAGGGCTGCTCGCTGTCACTGCTCTGGCTCGACGAAGAACTTGAAAGCTACTGGTGCGCGCCATGCGATGCACCGGTCCTGCGCAAGGGCGCGATCATCAGCGCCGCGCCGGCGACCGACACGATTTCCGACGAGGATGGCCCGGCGACCTTCGCGCCTGCCTCACAGGCATCCCGGGAAGGCGGCAAGTGCATTGCCCGGTTGATCGGCAAGGTTGCCGATGCGCTGAAGGCGGCTGAAGACGAGCTTGGCCGCATCGATGCCTTTGCCGGCGACGGTGACCATGGCCAGGGCATGCGCCGCGGTTCGGCGGCGGCGCATGAGGCTGCAAATGTGGCGGTCGCAGCCGGGGCTGGTGCTGCCAGCGTGCTGGCAGTGGCGGGCGATGCCTGGGCTGACCGCGCGGGTGGCACGTCGGGCGCGATCTGGGGACTGCTCCTTCGCTCCTGGAGCAACGTGTTTTCCGACGACGACAAGCCCTCGGATGCGGCCATCGTCGAAGGCGCGCGGCTCGCGCTCGAGGGCGTCACCCGTCTCGGACGGGCCCGCGTCGGCGACAAGACCCTGGTCGATGCGCTTGTGCCGTTCGTCGACATGCTGGAGCGGGAGTTCGAAAGCCACAGATCGTTGAACACGGCTTGGGAGGCAGCGGCCAAGGCCGCCACCGATGCGGCCGAAGCCACCTCGAGCCTGACGCCGAAGCTCGGCCGAGCACGGCCGCTTGCCGAAAAAAGCATCGGCCATCCCGATGCGGGCGCCGTGTCGCTGGCGCTGACCGCCCGCGTCGCTGCTGACTTTCTGAAGGAAACCGTCGACGCCTGATAGCGCCGTCCGGTCCATTCCTCGCAAAAAGGGCGCGGGTCCTCCCAACCGCGCCCTTTTTGTTGTCTTGTTCTGCTGCGTGCCAACTCACGTGTAGCGAACGAGAAATTCCTCGGCGGTCAGCTCGCGGAAATCGTCGAGCGCCTTGTGCAGGCGCTGATGGTCCCAATCCCACCAGGCGAGGTTGTCCATGCGTTCGCCAATACCGGCATTGAACCGGTCACGGATGAGCTTGGCAGGCACGCCGCCGACGATCGTATAGGGGGCG
>NZ_MBSS01000065.1 GCF_001695855.1 Ensifer sp. LC163 | reverse complement strand
CGCCGAACAGCCGGTCATCGCCGTCATCGCCATGGAGGGTGTCGTCGCCGTCGCCGCCCAGCAGCGTGTCGTTGCCGCTGCCGCCGAGGATCAGGTCGTCATCTTCGCGGCCATAGACGCTATCGTCGCCGCCAAGGGCGGCGATGATATCGGGATGCGGCGTGCCGATCAGCACGTCCGGTCCGTCGGTGCCCTTGATCTCATGGGCCGGCCAGTCGAGCAGCGCCAGGAGCGCGCCATTGGCAACGCTGCCGCTGCCGTCGGAGACGGTGTAGCTGAAGCTGACCTCGCCGATCTCGCCGCG
>NZ_MBSS01000064.1 GCF_001695855.1 Ensifer sp. LC163 | reverse complement strand
AAGCCGCGATCTCGGTCGTTGACGAAATCAAGGCAAAGCTGGTTGCTGCCAGCGAGCCGGGCGTTGACAAGTCCAAGGTCCAGAAGGAAATCACGCAGCTTCAGGAACAGCTGAAGAGCATCGTCAAGTCGGCGTCGTTCTCCGGCGAAAACTGGCTCTACACCGCTTCCGGCGCGACTGCACCGGGCACGAGGTCGATCGTCGGTTCGTTCAACCGTGACTCCAACAGCAATGTCAGCCTGACGACGCTCGACGTCGACACGACCAAGACCATGCTGATCGACGAAGCAGCAACAGCAAACGGCCTGCTCA
>NZ_MBSS01000063.1 GCF_001695855.1 Ensifer sp. LC163 | reverse complement strand
ATGCCCTTGTCGAGCACGGTGGCGATCGCCTTCTCCAGGTTGTCGGCGTCCTTGACCAGGTTGAAGGAGTAGCGCAGGCACATGGCGAAGGAGGCGATCATGGCGATCGGGTTGGCGATGCCCTTGCCGGCGATATCCGGCGCCGAGCCGTGCACCGGCTCATAGAGCGCCTTGCGCTTGCCGGTCACGGCGTCCGGCGCGCCGAGCGAGGCCGAGGGCAGCATGCCGAGCGACCCGGTCAGCATCGCCGCCACATCCGAGAGCATGTCGCCGAACAGGTTGTCGGTGACGATGACGTCGAACTGCTTGGGCTGGCGCACCAGCTGCATGCCGCCGGC
>NZ_MBSS01000062.1 GCF_001695855.1 Ensifer sp. LC163 | reverse complement strand
ATGCAGGGCTCGATGCCCCTTGCGAGGAGCTCTTCGCGGACCCAGGTGCTGTCGTAGCCCTTATCGGCGATGAGGTAATTGGCTTTGGGCAACGCGTTGAGCACGATCCGGGCGCCCTTGTGGTCGCTCATCCGGCCTTCAGAGAGCAGCATGACGATTGGCCGGCCGTCATCATCGCAGACGGCATGGAGCTTCGAGTTCAGTCCGCCCTTGGTTCGCCCGATACGACGGGGAACATCCCCTTTTTTAGAAGGCTTGCCGCGGTGCGGTGGGCCTTCAGATGTGTCGCGTCGATCATGATGCGCTCAGGTTGGGGGCCCTCGCCGGCCAAAGCGGCGAAAATCCT
>NZ_MBSS01000061.1 GCF_001695855.1 Ensifer sp. LC163 | reverse complement strand
GCTGCGGTCGAGACGATCGCGGCGGCCGCCAATCCGGGCCTGTCGAGCTTCGTTGCCGACGCGCTGTCGTCGTCGGACCGTCCGGAACTGACCTCGGCCAAGATCATCATCTCCGGCGGTCGGGCGCTCGGCTCGTCGGAAAAATTCCAGGAAGTGATCCTGCCGGTTGCCGACAAGCTCGGGGCCGCCGTCGGTGCCTCGCGCGCCGCCGTCGATGCCGGCTACGCGCCGAACGACTGGCAGGTCGGCCAGACCGGCAAGGTGGTCGCCCCCGATCTCTACATCGCCTGCGGCATCTCCGGGGCGATCCAGCATCTGGCCGGCATGAAGGATTCGAAGGTCATCGTCGCCATCAACAAGGACGAGGAGGCGCCGATCTTCCAGGTCGC
>NZ_MBSS01000060.1 GCF_001695855.1 Ensifer sp. LC163 | reverse complement strand
GAGCGCAAGCGCGGCCGGCTGCTGCTGTCGGCGCTGTTTCTCGGTGGCCTCGGCTCGGTGTTTGCCAGCCGCGACGAGGCCGACGGCAATGCGCCGGCGCATCGTCCGGGGCTTGGCGACGGCGAGGCGATGGCGCCGGTGGACGCGCCGCAGGCCGGGCCGGATCTCGCCGGCGCGCTCGATATCGTCGAGGACGTGGCCGATTATTTCCGCGAGCTGATGGCCGACTTCGCGCTGACCACCGGCACGGTTGCAACGGTGACCGGCCGGCTGCGCGCCTCGGTGCGGCTGTCCTTCGACGACGGCCGTCCCGATACCGGCCTTGTCGACGACCGGCCGTTGCAGCAGTCCAAGCGTTCGGCCAACGACAACGACCTGCCGGACTTCGATTTTCCCCGGCTGTCGTCCTTCGGCAACCTGCCGTCGACCGGCGGCCGCAATGACGATGATGACGGCGATGATGACGACGGCAATGGCAACGGCGGCAACAACGGCGGC
>NZ_MBSS01000059.1 GCF_001695855.1 Ensifer sp. LC163 | reverse complement strand
TCCTCGAACCAGATCTCGCCGTTCGCCAGCGTCACGGCCAGGGCGTTCGACTGGCCGATGAAGCCGTAGACGAACGGCGAGACCGGATGGTCGTAGATCTCGTCGGGGGTGCCGACCTGTTCGATCGCGCCCTTGCTCATCACCACCACCCGGTCGGCCAGCTCCAGCGCCTCTTCCTGGTCATGGGTGACGAAGATGGTGGTGTGGCCGGTGCGGTCGTGGATCTCGCGCAGCCAGCGCCTGAGTTCCTTGCGAACCTGGGCGTCGAGCGCGCCGAACGGTTCGTCGAGCAAAAGCACGTTCGGCTCGACCGCCATGGCGCGGGCCAGCGCGACGCGCTGGCGCTGGCCGCCCGACAGCTGCGCCGGGTAGCGCTTCTCCAGCCCGGAGAGCTGGACGAGGTCGAGCAGGTCAAGCGCGCGCTGGCGGATGTCGGCGGCCGGCGGCCGGCGGTTGGCCGGGCGCACCTTCAGCCCGAAGGCGACGTTGTCGAGCACCGTCATGTGCCGGAACAGCGCATAGTGCTGGAAGACGAAGCCGATGTTGCGCTGCTGCACGGTCTTTTGCGAGGC
>NZ_MBSS01000058.1 GCF_001695855.1 Ensifer sp. LC163 | reverse complement strand
CGACCAGTAAGCAGCGTTGTCGGAAGCGTTGCCAACGCGGTAGCCGGACGAAATACGGTCCTGCGTCGTTTCCATCGAGGAATTGATCGAACGCAGCGTGGAGAGTGCGGCCATTGCCGCGTTGTTGGTCATGATGGACGTCATTGGCTGAGTGCCCCTTGGGAAAACTGGATTGAAAGGGACATTCCGGGATTACCGGGAACCGGCGGCCAGCTTCATGCCTGCTAACGCGTTAATCTTGTTGGTTAACCCGCCGTTTCGATAGGCACAGAAAACACCAAGATGGTTAACGAAGCTTGAAGCGCGGACGAAAAAAACATAACGACAAAAGAAAAACCGCGCCTCGATCGAGACGCGGTTTTTCGTTTTACAGTCCGGGACCGAAGTCGCCGGTATCTGAACCGATTAACGGAACAGCGACAGAATGTTCTGCGAGCTGCTGTTGGCGATCGAGAGAGACTGGATGCCGAGCTGCTGCTGTGTCTGCAGAGCCTTCAGGCGGGTCGACTCTTCGTTCATGTCGGCGTCAACCAGCTTGCCGACACCCGATTCGATCGAGTCCATCAGGTTGTCGACGAAGTCCTTCTGGAGATCGACGCGCTTGTTGACGGCGCCGAGGTCCGAAGCGGCGTCGGTCATGCTCTTCAGGACGGTGTCGACACCGCTGAGGTAGTTGGCCAGTGTCGTTGCCGTTACCCCAGTGCTGATGTCGAGGGTCAGAACGCTGACGCCGGTGATGGCCGTGCCAG
>NZ_MBSS01000057.1 GCF_001695855.1 Ensifer sp. LC163 | reverse complement strand
CATGAAAATACTTGTGACGGTCAAGCGGGTGGTTGACTACAACGTCAAGATCCGGGTGAAGGCGGACGGCTCGGGCGTCGAGCTCGCCAATGTGAAGATGTCGATGAACCCGTTCGACGAGATCTCGGTGGAAGAGGCGCTGCGGCTGAAGGAAGCCGGCAAGGCCGACGAGGTCGTGGTCGTGTCGGTCGGTCCGGCCAAGGCCGAAGAGACGCTGAGGACGGCGCTGGCGATGGGTGCCGACCGCGCCATCCTGGTCGAGACCGACGACCCGGTCGAGCCGCTCGCCGTTGCCAAGATCGTCAAGGGTGTTGCCGAGGCCGAACAGCCGGGGCTGATCATCGTCGGCAAGCAGGCGATCGATGACGACAGCAACCAGACCGGCCAGATGCTGTCGGCGCTCTTGGGCTGGGCCCAGGGTACCTTTGCTTCCAAGGTCGAGATCGGTGAGGGAAGCGCGACGGTGACGCGCGAGGTTGATGGCGGTCTGCAGACGATCGCCATCAAACTGCCGGCGGTCGTCACCACCGACCTGCGGCTGAACGAGCCGCGTTATGCCTCGCTGCCGAACATCATGAAGGCGAAGAAGAAGCCGCTCGACA
>NZ_MBSS01000056.1 GCF_001695855.1 Ensifer sp. LC163 | reverse complement strand
GCCAGCGTCATGAACTGCGACCAGCCGAGGCTGCTCGAGCGCCAGAGCAGGCCCGACAGCGGGATGAGGATGATCAGCACCAGCCAGGACAGCGTGACGCCGAGCGCCAGACCGAACCCGGGAAGCACACTCGGCTGGCGAAACCGCCAGCGCCTGTTGTGGCCATGCGCACTCAAATCCAGCTCACCTCTTCCATGCGCCCGGTCAAACCGAAGCGGTCCCCTGATGCCCGCAATTCCCCTGCAGGCTTGTCAAAGCAATCGGCCGGATCGGATGGCCCGGCCGATTGCATCCTGTCGCAAGCAAGGCGCGGTTATTGGCCCGGCTTGTAGATCTGATCGAACAGGCCACCTTCGCCGAAGAACTTTGGCTGCGCTTCCTTCCAGCCGCCAAAGTCGTCGATCGTCACGAGCTTGACGTCACCGAAGCGGGCGACATCCTTGGGATCGGCGACCTCCGGCTTGAACGGGCGATAATAGTGCTTCGCCGCGATCTTCTGGCCGGCATCACTGTAGAGGTAACCGAGATAGGCCTCGGCGACCTTGCGCGTGCCCTTGGCATCGACATTGCCGTCGACAAGCGCGACCGGCGGCTCGGCCTTGATCGAGATCGTCGGCGTGACGATGTCGAAATTATCGGGCCCGAGTTCTTCAAGCGAAAGATAGGCTTCGTTTTCCCAGGCCAGCAACACGTCGCCAAGGCCACGCTGCACAAAGGTGGTGGTCGAGCCACGCGCACCGGTATCGAGCACCGGCACGTGCTTGAACAGCTCCGTCACGAATTCCTGTGCCTTGCCATCGTCGCCGCCGTTGGCAGCGCGTGCGTAGGCCCAGGCTGCGAGGAAGTTCCAGCGCGCGCCGCCCGACGTCTTCGGGTTCGGCGTGATCACCTGAACGTCGTCCTTGACGAGATCGCCCCAGTCCTTGATGCCTTTCGGGTTGCCCTTGCGCACCAGGAAGACGATCGTCGACGTATAGGGTGCGCTGTTGTTTTCGAACCTGGTCTTCCAGTCCGCCGGGATCTTGCCGGTTTCCTTGGCGATCGCGTCGATATCCGCCTCGAGTGCCAGGGTGACGACGTCTGCCTGCAGGCCGTCGATCACCGAGCGGGCCTGTTTGCCCGAGCCGCCATGCGATGTCTGGATCGTCACGGTTTCGCCGGTGTCCGCCTTCCACTTTTCAGCGAAGGCTGTGTTGAAGTCCTTGTAAAGTTCACGTGTCGGGTCATAGGACACGTTCAGGATCGTCGTGTCGGCAAAAGCCACACTTGCAGCGCCAAGCTGCAGGCCTCCGACGACAATTGCCAGTCCCACAATTCCGGTAATTCGTCCAAAGCCCATCTCGACCTCCATCGGTTACCAGATAAAACTATCAATTTAATCGACTGTCACAACGCAAACTGATGATGCCGGAAGTGGCTATCGGGAAAAGTCCTATCGTTATTGTGCCTTTTTCGGGAACGGTTTGCCCAATGCCGGTTTGCCCGCCGATCTTCGCTGCTCGGCGAACGGGCGGGAGAATAGCATGGCGTCTTGTCAGCCGCGCCCCAAAATTCCGCTCGGTGATTCTCCGGGGCTGCCGCTTGGCCGCGGCTTCGACAATGCGATCCACGGGAATCTGCCCCGTCAGGCGGACGGCCAGCGTTGGAAAGGTCGGCCAGACGGCGATTGCGTCAGCTAAGGCAAGCTGACTAGAGGACGTGGCCGCGCGCGACGATCGGCCAAATGGTCTTGGGCTCGTCGCCTTCGACGATATGCACGGCGTCGACCATGTTGGTGACGACGCAGGCGTGGTTGGGAATGATCCGCAACTGCTCGCCAACAGTCAGGCCGATCGGTCCGTCGCTCACCAGCCGGCCATGTTCCTCCGAGAGCTGGTCGATGCGGATGTCGTCGCGGCCGAGCACATGACCATAACCTGTCAGACCCAGAAGGTCGGCGGTCAGGACCTTGCTGCCGGCATCGATGATCGCGCGGTGTTCCGACGGCACAGAGACGACGGTGGCGAGCACGGTGAGGGCACAGTCGTCCCAGGTTGCGACGCCGCGCGAAACGAGGGAGCGATCGTTGTAGATGTAGGTGCCGGGCCGATATTCGGTCGCAACCGGCGCGCCGGCCGCATGCATCATGCTGGGCGTGCCGCCGGAGGTGATCGCAGGCACGGCGATGCCATCCGCCTCGATCAGGTGCTTGGCTTCGCTCATGAAAGCCTGGACCTTCGCCTCACCTGCGATCGGCGGATAGGTCATCAGCCCCGCAAATTCGATGCCCTTGGCATCGTTGATCCGCTTTGCCAGACGCGCGGCATCCGCGGGCGTGCCGACGCCGCAGCGGTCCGCGCCGGTATTGCATTCGACGAACACGCGCAGCGGCTTCACCTTGTCGGCGAAATGGCCGGAAAGCCCGTCGATGACCGTCTCATTGTCGGCGACGACGGCCAGCGCGATGCGCCGGTTGAGGCGTTCGAGCCGGTTAAGCTTTGGCGTGCCGAGGATGTTGTAGGTGATCAGCACGTCGTTGATCCGCTCGCTGCCGTCAACCATGGCTTCGGCTTCGGTCACCTTCTGGCAGGTGATGCCGACGGCGCCTGCCTCCAGTTGCAGCTCAGCCATCTGCGGTAGCTTGTGGGTCTTGATATGCGGCCGCACGCGGATGCCATGCGCGTCCGCGTAGCCCTGGAACGTGCGGATGTTGCGTTTGGCAATCTCGATATCCACCAGGACGGCGGGTGTTTCGATCGGCAGGGGCATCGCTCATCAATTCCTTTTATCAGGCGCGGCACACGACGAAGCTACATCATCCGCGCTTGACAAGTTATGACCATCGGCTTTTGAGACGTCAATCCGTTGTTCAGGACTATAGTCCGTTATATTGGAGCAGTAATCACACTCCCCAAATGGGAGAATGCAGGTAATCAAGGGGCTCGCGGAGGACGGGATGAGCATGTTGCTCGTGACCCACGCGATGCGGTTGGCCTATGAGGTTTCTTCGCGCGTGATCTTCATGAACCAGGGATGCATCGGTGAAGAGGGCAATCCGAGGGAAATGTTCCTGAAGTCGCAGACCGAGCGCCTGGCCGAGTTCCTGAAAACGTCGTCGTTCAATTGAGACCCGGCCACCGGTCGCAAGGCTCGGCCATGGGATGCGACGCGGAAACGCGCCTTCGCCGGTCTTGCGGCCGTTCTAGAGCAATTCCAGGAAAAGTGTGAAACGGTTTTCCGCCCGGAATTGCGTAGTTTCAAAGAGTTAGGTCATTTCGCTGTTTCAATGAAACAATGAAATGATCTAGACTCTGGACACGCAGCGAGACCGACTGAACCTTGCCCCGCATTAGCCTAGAAGCAGCGATCGCCCGGTTTCCGGGTCGAACAGATGCAATGCGCCCTCGTCGAAAGCGAATGTCCGCTCTGCATCGATCGAAAGCTGCGTGCGCGGCGGCAGGCAGGCGGTGATGCGCTGGGCGCCGATGCGCGCCGTCGTCACCAGTTCGGGGCCGGTCAATTCGACCACCTCGACGCGCGCCGTCAGTCGCAGCGCATTCGCCTCGTCCGTTGCCAGCCGCAGCGCCTCCGGGCGGATGCCGACCTTGACACGTTGGCCATTCGACACCTTGCCGTGAAAACGCGTCGGCAGGGCGATCGGAGCGTCGCCGCCTTCCACGCGCAAACCGCTGTCTGATACACCTGCCTCGAAAATGTTCATCGGCGGCGAGCCGACGAAGCCGGCGACATAGAGCGTTGCCGGGCGATCGTAGATCTCTTCCGGGGTGCCGAGCTGTTCGATGCGGCCGTTGCGCATGACGGCGATGCGCGTTGCAAGCGTCATCGCTTCGATCTGGTCGTGGGTGACATAGACCACGGTCGTCTTCAGCAATTGGTGCAGCCGCTTCAGCTCCGTGCGCATCTCCATGCGCAGCTTGGCGTCGAGGTTCGACAGCGGTTCGTCGAAAAGGAAAACCTGCGGGTTGCGCACAAGAGCGCGGCCGATGGCGACGCGCTGGCGCTGGCCGCCGGAGAGCTGGCTCGGCTTGCGCTCGAGCAGGTTTTCGATCTGCAGCAGCCTTGCCGTTTCGTTGACCGCCTTTTCCCGCTCGGGCGCTGGAACTTTACGCATTTCCAGGCCGAAGCCGATGTTGCGGGCGACGCTCATGTTCGGATAGAGCGCGTAGGACTGGAACACCATGGCGATGTCGCGATCCTTGGGGTGCACGCCGACAATCGAGCGGGTGCCGATGCGAATGTCGCCGCCGCTGGGCTCGGCAAGGCCGGCAATGATGTTGAGCAGGGTCGACTTGCCGCAGCCCGACGAGCCGAGCAGAACGAGGAATTCACCGCTTTCCAGCGCGATATCGATGCCCTTCAGCGTTTCGACTTCGCCGTAGTGCTTGTGAACGTTGCGGATCTCAAGCGCGCTCATGCGATCGTCTCCTGAAGAAAGGCGGACAAGGGTTTTCCGTAGCTGCGCGGCAGCGTCGAGATCGCCTGTGAGGCGATGGTGACGCCGGTGCGCAGGCACTCTTCCAGCGGCATCCCGGCGGCAAGGGCGGCGAGGAAGCCGGCGTTGAACACGTCGCCCGCGCCGATCGTGTCGATCACTTTGACCAGGGGCGCGGCGACGGAGACGATGTCTCCGGTCGGGCCGAGCGCCAGGGCGCCATTCGGCCCGCGCTTGACGACGACGATCGCATCTTCAGGCATGTGCGTCTTGAGCGCGCGCGCCGCTTCTGCGGCATCGGCAAGCCCGGTCAGCGTCGTCGTCTCGACCTCGTTGAAGAGCGCGAGGCGACAGCGCTTCAACCAGCCGATGGTCGCGGCACAGTTGGCATCCGTCCAGCCGTCGAGCGGCCAGCCGGTGTCGAGTGCCACGGCGATATCCCGTGCCTCGGCCCAATCGAAGAAATCGTCATAGGCCGCCGTCAGCGCATCGGTCAGGAACGAACCGGCAAGCAGCGCCAGGCCGCCACGCAGGCGCTCGCCGTCGAGCATTGCGCGGACCTCGTCGAAACTGAAGAGCGGCAGGTGCCCGCGGGTGGTGAAGAAGGTGCGCTCGCCGTCCGGGTGGGTAATGCCGACCGACAGTGTCGTGCCGACGCTTTCCACCGGCCAGGCACTTGCCCGTTCGCCAAAGGCGTCCTTCAGCCAGGTGCCGAACTGGTCGTTGCCGATGTTGGCGGCAATCGCATAGTCGACCCCGAGCGAATCCCAGGCAAGCGCGCTGTTGCCGGCACAGCCGCCGACACGCAGCTCGTCATGATCGACGATGATCTCGGTACCGGCCTTCGGCCAGGGAGCAGCCGGACCGAGGATGAGATCGACGTTGACGTTGCCGATGACGACAAGAGGACGCATGCTTCATTCGCTCCGGGTAATCTTGGTCGACCTGACCGGCGTTCCGGCATCGGCGACACGCGCCTCGGCAAAGGCGATCATGAACAATTGCGCCACCGGCAGCATCGCAAAGATCGCCGCCATGCCGGCGGCCTGTTCGAAGGAGAGGGTGGTAACGCCAGGGATCGGTGCCTCGCCGGAGGCATCGAAGAGGACGACCGGCGAGCCGGCTTCGGCTGCGGAAACCGCCATGGCGCTGACGAGACCGGCGGTCGCGTCGGCGGCGCGAAACAAAACGACACCGACCGATGGCCCGAGCATTTCCATCGGCCCATGCCGAAGCTGCCCGCCTTCGAGCGAGAAGCAGGGGATGCGGGACAGCTCGGTCAGCCCGAGCCCGATCGCTTCGGCCAATCCTTGCAGCTGGCGCCCCGAGGTGACGACAGCGCGAACACCTGCGAGCGTCGCCAGTGCTGCCGCCAGGTCAGGCGCCTGGCGGTTTTCAATCGCCAGCAGCGACGGCGACGGATCGTCGCCAAGGGCGGCAAGGATCGCGAGATGCAAAGCAAAGCTGATCGTCAGGCTGCGCGTCGCGGCAAAGGCCTTCTCCGTGCCGCCGACGCCGACCAGAGATGGGGCGTTCCGGGCCAAAAAGGAGTCGCCTTCGAGGGTCAGACCGAAGGTATCGCCGGTCGCACCATTCGTCTCGGCGAACCAGCGCAGAACCTCGGCGCTTTCTCCGGACTGGGACGTGACGAGGATCGTCTTGCCTTCGATTGCCAGCGGTTGCCCAAGCTGTTCGGACAGCGGCAGTGCGATCGCATCGATGCCGTGGGCACGGTAGAGCGGTTCGACGGCGCGGCCGACCGCATGCGAGCCACCCATCCCCAGCAGCAGCGGCCTTCCGGTCGCTTTGAGCGACGCGGCGATCCTGCCTGTGAGCGCCTGTGCGGCGTGGAACGAGGCGACGGCGTCTGAAGCCTGGCGGGCCATTTCGTGGTCGATTGCAATGAGCCCGGCCGGGCGGTTTCTGGCATCGGTCATGGTCATCCCTTGACGCCGCCGCTGGTGAGCCCGGAAATCAGGGCTTTCTGCATGATAAGACCGATCAGCACCGGGGGCAGGGCGGCCAGCACTCCGGCGGTTGCGATCAGTCCGTAATCGGAAACGCGGCCGCCGGCGAGATCGGCGATGGCGACCGTCAGGGTTTTCGCGCGCAGGTCCGAGGTGAACAGCAGCGCATAGAAGAATTCGTCCCAGGCAAGCAGGAAGGCAAAGAGCGCCGATGTCGCCATGACGGGGGCGGCGAGCGGCAAGGTGATCAGCCTGAGGATCTGATCGAGCCTGGCGCCGTCGATCATGGCAGCGCTCTCGATCTCCTTCGGAATGGAATCGAAGCCGGATTTCAACAGCCAGGTGGTGAAGGGCGCAAGGATGGTGAGATAGACGAGCCCCAGGCCGAAGACCGAATTCAACAGGCCGAGATAGGCAAGCCCCATATAGAGCGGCACGGCCAGCGCCACCGGCGGCAGCATGTAGGTCGCGATCACCGCATAGAGCGACCACGAGACTGAGGGCGTGCGCGACACAGCCCAGGCCGAGGGGATGGCGACTGCGATGGCCGCAACCGTCGCCATGCCTGCGACCTTCAGGCTGTTGAAGAGCGAAGCGACGAAGGCGGCGCCGGCGGTGTTTTCGAGTGTGCTCAGCAGCAGCCCGTAGCGTGAAAGGTCGATCTCATCGGGCCACCAGCTGAGCGGCTTTGCCGAAAGGTCGGCCGCAGACGAGATGCTCATGATGAAGAGCCACAGGACGGGTGCCAGGATGACGGCCGCCAGCAACAGGGCGCCGGCGTAGACGAAGGCGGTGAAGAGCGGGCTCTGGCGTTCCATCAGGTGGCTCCTGCAGCTTTGCGGACCAAAGCCGCATAGGCAACCGCCAGGATCGTGACGAGCAAGGTGACGATCAGCGCCAGCGAGGCGCCGGATCCTGCCCGCTGAAAGGAAAAGGCTTCCTGATAGACGAGGATCGACAGAGTGCGCGTGCTGTTGGCCGGACCGCCGCGGGTCATCACCCAGATGATGTCGAAAACCTTGAAGGCTTCGATCGTCCGCAGCACCAGCGCCACGAGCAGTGGGCCCGCGAGATAGGGCATGATGACGTAGCGGAAGCGATTGAACGGGCCGGCGCCGTCGACGAGCGAGGCGGCCGTGATGTCGCGTGGCACGGCCTGGAGTGCCGCAAGCGCGATCAGGGCAACGAGCGGAAAGTTCTTCCAACAGTCGGCAACGATCAGAGCCGTCAATGCTGAACCGGGTTCGCCGAGCCAGGAGCGATAGCTGTCGATCAGCCCGATCTGCGTCAGGGCCGCGTTGAGCGCGCCATATTCCGGATTGTAGATCAGCCGCCACAGCGTGGCGTTGACGACCGTCGGCAAGGCCCAGGGCAGGATCATCAATGCGCGCAGCGCCGTGCGACCGCGGAACTGCTGGTTGAGCAGCAGCGCCGCCAGCACGCCGATCACCATTTCGGCGGTCACGGAGACAACCGCGAACCAGGTGGTGGTGACCAATGCCCGCTGGAAATTCGAACCGCCGAGAACCTTGGCATAGTTGTCGAGGCCGACGAAACTGCCTTCGGTGCCGACGAGTTTTGCGTCGGTGAACGAAAGCCTGACGGTGTCGACCAGCGGCCAGCCGATGACAGCGATCATGACTACGAGCAGCGGCAGCATCAAAAGCCACGCGCGCGTTGTTATCCAGGTACCGGACATGGGATGGGAACCTTTTGGGCCATCTACAGCGCCGCGCGTCAGATATGACGCGCGGCGCTGTAGCGCTTTAAACCTGCCGCATAATTTTCTCCTTAAATCGATTCCGATTTAAGGAATTATGCCGTAGGCCATCATGCTATTGCCGGCGAAACCGTTCCGGCAAGTCCCGGGCGGCAGTGCCACCCGGGAGGTCGAAGCCGAAGCGATCAGAGTCCGCTGTTTTCTGCGGCGGTCTTGAGCGCATCCTCGGCGGATGCTTGGCCAAGCAACGCTTCCTGGATCGCCTGCTGCAGGGCTGTCGAAAGCTCCTGGTATTTCGGCGTCGTCGGGCGCGGATACATGGCTGCAAGACCGAGCTTGGCAGCGGCAATCAGCTCTTCCTGGCCCTTGGTGACGGTGGCATCTTCATAGGAAGAGGCCCAGATCGGCAGGCTCAGCTTGGCATAGGCGTTCTGCGTCTGCTGCGAGGTCATGTGGACGATATACTTCCACGCCTCGTCCGGGTGCTTGCTGGTCGAGGTAACGCCGAGACCCATCGAGCCGTTGACGGCCGAAACCTCGCTCTTGCCTGCGACACCCGGTGCCGGCACGACGCCGACCTTGCCGGCGACCTTGCTTTCCTTCGGGTCGTTGGCGAGGTTGTACATGTAGGTCCAGTTGAGCGCGAAGGCGGCTTCACCGTTCTGGAAGACCTTGCGAACGTCTTCCTCAAGGAATTCCTTCGAGTTCGGATTGGTCAGGCCGGACGAATAGCTCGTCACCATGTAGTTGAGCGCGTCGAGACCGCCGCCCGAGGTAAACGCCGGCTTGCCGCCGTCGATGAACTTGCCGCCATAGGCGCTGACAAGCGTTGTGTAGTCGCAGATCGCGGCTTCGGCTTGCGACCAGCTCCAGGCGATCGGCGCTGCGACCAGCCCCTTGTCCTTGATGACCTTTGCCTGTTCGGCCAATTCGTCCCAGGTCTTCGGCGGCGCCTTGATGCCGGCTTTCTCAAGGATTTCCTTGTTATAGAACAGGTATTTGGTGTCGAGGATCCACGGCATGCCGTAGCGCTTGGCGTCATATTCGACCGTCGTCCAGGCGCCCGGCAGAATGCCTGATTTCATTTCGTCGGTGATGCGGTCAGAGACGTCGACCAGCACCTTGTTGGCGGCGTATTCCGCCGGCCAGATCACGTCGAAGAGCACGACGTCGTAGCCGCCGCCGGAGCCCTGCGCCAGCACGGTCTTGTCGTGCAGGCCTTCATAGGGAACGAATTCGAGATTGACCTTCACGTCCGGGTTGGCCTTGGTGAAGGCCTCGGTCATGGCGCGGACATCGGCCTCGCTATAGGCCGCCTGCGCCATGAACAGCGCACTGAGCGTGGTTTCGGCATAGGCGTGGCCGGCAAAGGACAAGCCGAGCAAGGTCGCGCTGAGCAACGTGGTCTTAATGGATTTCAACATTCCTGCCTCCAATAACTGAGTGGTTCAGTTTTCCCGGCACACCTCCCCGGTGGGCCGAATATGAGAAATCCGCCCGCTTGCGGACGGCCGTCGACATATCTATCGGAGCGCTCGTAACGGCCTGCGGCCGCCACCGTCGTTCCCCCGGAGCTCGTTGCGGCTCCCAATTAAGTCAATTGTCTTGACTTATTTCTTGTTCAATATTCTAACAGTGTCAAGTGGGGTTTTGGAGATGAATGATTTACGGCCGATCCGGGCCAAGAGCGGCACCAATCAGGAAGGGGCGAGCGCCCACAACCGTCGCGTCATGATCGATGCGCTGCGGTTGAACGGGCAACTGTCCCGCGCCGACCTTGCCCGCGCCACGGCGCTGACGAAGCAGACGGTTTCAAACATCATCGACGAGCTGGAGCGCGACGGGCTCGTCCAGTCGCTGGCAGCCGTTCGCAACGGCCGGGGACAGCCGTCGACGCCCTATCGCCTGGTTGCCGAAGGTGCCTTTGCCATCGGCCTGCAGATCGATCGTCACGTCACCCGCACCATCGCAGTCGATCTGGTGGGCACGGTCCTTGCGCGTGGGGAGGCCAACCTTCCTGCCGGCGGACCGGCGACCGGCGTCGAGACCATTCTCGACCTGATCGAAAAGACCCGACGCGACCTTGCGTCGATCGCGCCGCAATCGGAGGATCGCCTTGTTGGCCTCGGTGCGGCGATGCCCGGTCCCTTCGGCATCGAAGCCGAGGACGACGACCCCTGGATGATGGCGGCCTGGCAGAATTTTCCGCTGCTCGAAACGCTTGCCGCCGGCACCGGCCTCGACGTTGGTCTGCAGAACGATTCCGCGGCCGCAGCCACGGCCGAGCGTTTGGTCGGCGCCGCGCATGGCGTCGATCACGCGATCTGCATCTATCTCGGCTACGGCCTCGGCGCCGGGCTGATCCTCAACGGCGAGCTTTATCGCGGCGCCAACGGCAATGCCGGCGAGATCGGCATGATCCTCAGCCGGCCGCGCGGTGTTGCCGAGCATGAGCGCACGCCGCTCGAACACCGCGCGTCGATCGCTTCATTGTGCAAGTTGCTCGAACTCGATCCGGCCGACCCGAAGCTCTATGCCCGCATCGATGCGGCGGTGGCCGGCGAGCATGCCCGGTTGGCCGGTTGGCTGGATGCGGCGGTTTACGAGTTGCGTGCGGCCGTCCAGGCGCTCGAAACCATCTTCGACCCGCAGACGGTGATCCTTTGCGGCGGACTTCCGCCTGGCTTGGCGCAGTTGATCACGAATGCGATGCAGCCGCTGCTGCCTTCCCTCGCCGATCGCCGCGATCGCAGCCTGCCGCGCCTGCAGATCGGCTTTACCGATCCCTGGGCGGTCGCGATCGGCGCTGCCGCCGAGCCGATCAGCCGCACTTTCGACCCGCGCTTTTCCGCGATCCTGAAGATCCGTACAGCCGACCTTTCCTGACGGTGCCGTCAGCGCCGTGTGCGGGCACAATCACGTCCCCGGTTCGTCTAGGCGAGCAAGTTCGGCATATTCGGCCGCGAGGAAGTCGAGCAATGCCCTCACCGAGGGAAGCAGTCCGCGCCGGGATGGAAAAGCGGCGTGAATGATTCCGGCCCGGGGCGCCCAGTCGGGCAGCACGTCGACCAGTGTTCCATCCTTCAGGTCCTGCCGCACGACCATTGCAGGCAGTTGCGTGACGCCGACGCCTTTCAGGGCGGCAAGGCGCAGGGCCACCATGTCTTCGGTAACGAGCCGCGGACTATGGCGCACGATGGCATTGGCGCCGTTCGGCCCGTCCAGGCACCATTCATGCTCCTGCCTGTTCGAATTCCATGCAAGGCTCGGAAGGGCCGTGAGATCGGCCGGCGTCAGCGGCCGTGTGTCATGACCGAGCAGTCGGGGGCTGGCGACCAGACGTTGTGCGCTTTCGGCCAGCCTCTTGACCACGAGATCGCTCTCCTCAAGCGGAGGGAAACGGACGCGAATGGCCACGTCTATGCCTTCGCGCAGCACGTCTACCTGTCTGTTGGTGCTTTCGAGCACCACCTCGACCTTCGGGCAGCCGGCCATGAAGCGGGCAATCATCTCCCCGACCTGGAAATAGAGGACCGAGGAGGGACAGCTGACATGCACGATGCCCTGCGGCTCGGAGCGCGTGCGGTCGATCACTTCCTGCGCTGCTTCCGCCTCAACCAGCATTGCCACGCAATGGCGGTAATACTCCCTGCCGATCTCTGTCACGACAAAGTGGCGCGTCGAACGCTGGACAAGGCGGACACCGAGCCGCTCTTCCAGCATGCCGATGCGACGGCTCAGCCGCGAACGCGGCATGTTGAGCTTGCGCGCGGCAGCGGCGAAGCCGTTCTGCTCGACGACATCGACGAAAAGCTTAAGGTCGTTCAAGTCCTGCATCGTGAATTATTGTCCTATTGATAGGACACTATAGTCCCATTTGGCTGTCTACCGCCAGGTTTGTCGCGGGAATATGTTCCTCTCAACGTCATCGCTTGCAAGGCGATGCACAAGGAGAAACAGACATGCGCAAGATACTCGGCATCTTTGGAAACCCCCGGCCACATTGGGTCGGCGATGGCTTTCCGGTCCGCTCGCTGCTTTCCCATGACAGCGTCGGCGAACATGCAAGCCCGTTCCTGCTGCTCGACTATGCCGGTCCGACGGAGTTCGCACCGGCCAGCCGCCCGCGTGGTGTAGGCGTGCATCCGCATCGTGGCTTCGAGACGGTCACCATCGTCTACAGGGGAGAAGTGGACCACCGCGACTCCGCCGGCAATGGCGGCCATATCGGCCCGGGCGACGTTCAATGGATGACGGCCGCCGGCGGCATCCTGCACGAGGAACATCACTCCGAGGCATTCACCAAACAGGGCGGGACGCTGGAAATGGTCCAGCTCTGGGTCAACCTGCCGGCGCGCGCCAAGTCCACAAAGCCGGGATATCAGACCCTGCTCAACCGCGACATTCCCACAGTGGCGCTGCCGGAGGGTGCCGGCTCGCTGCGGGTCATCGCCGGAGAGTTCAACGGTCGCACCGGACCGGCGCAGACGTTTACGCCGATCAATCTCTGGGATCTTCGCCTGAAGCAGGGTGGTTCGCTCGCGCTCGATCTGCCCGAGGGCCATTCGGTCGGCCTGGCCGTGTTGCATGGCACCGTGCTCGTCAACGGCAGCGACCTGATCGGCGAAGCCCAGTTCGGGCTCATCGGCCGCGAAGGCGGTGCCATTACGCTCGACGCCAGCTCCGATGCGACCGTGCTCGTCCTCAGCGGCGAGCCGATCGACGAGCCGGTGGTCATGCATGGCCCCTTCGTGATGAACACCGCCGACGAAATCCGCCAGGCTTTCGCCGATTTCCAGAACGGCAGCTTCGGTGCCGTCTCGGCACCGGCACTTTGAGTTCTCGGGGGCTCGTTTCCTTCGCGCCGAGCCCCAACCTGGCCACGATCGGCCCGAGCGCGCGGAGATCAATCGCAAACAGGAGACAAACATGAGCACGCCCAACACAATCGCAAACTTCAACGGCGCCCGTCCGGTCATCGATCCGGATGATGCGGTCATGCTTCTGATCGACCATCAGAGCGGCCTGTTCCAGACCGTCAACGACATGCCGATGCCGAAGCTGCGCGCCCATGCGGCAGCGCTTGCCAGCATGGCAACGCTGACCAAGATGCCGGTCATCACCACGGCATCGGTGCCGCAGGGACCGAACGGCCCGCTGATCCCGGAAATTCATGCGAACGCACCGCACGCCGAGTATGTCGCCCGTCGCGGGGAGATCAACGCCTGGGACAATCCGGACTTCGTGGCGGCCGTCAAGGCGACGGGCCGCAAGACGCTGATCATCGCCGGCACCATCACCAGCGTTTGCATGGCGTTTCCGGCCATCAGCGCCGCGCATGAGGGCTACAAGGTCTTCGCCGTCATCGACGCGTCGGGCACCTACTCGAAAATGGCGCAGGAGATCACGCTTGCCCGTGTCGTTCAGGCGGGCGTTGTGCCGATGGACACGGCTGCTGTCGCCTCCGAACTGCAGCGGACCTGGCACCGTGACGACGCGCAGCAATGGGCCGAGATCTACACCAAGATCTTCCCGGAGTATCAGTTGCTGATCGAAAGCTACCTGAAGGCGCAACAGGTCGAGAAAGATCACGAGCAGCTGGATTCGACCCGCGGCTGAACCAGTATATCGCATAAAAACAATGGTTTACAGCGTGGATAGCGGAGCCTAGAGATCGCGGCGTGCTTTAGCAAGTCTTCAAATCGGCGTCGCCGGCAGGGGAGCCCTGCCGGCGGCCTTGCCGTTATTTCAGGTCGATCTGCAGCACGGTCTGCAACAGAACCCCGGCACCGCGCGCGCATTCCTCCGGCGAGGAGTATTCGGCCTCGTTGTGCGACAACCCGTCCTTGGAAGGCACGAAGATCATCGCCGTCGGGCAGATGCCGGCGATGTGCGCGGCATCGTGACCGGCACCGGAGACGACCTCGGTCGTGGAATAGCCGAGCGCCTCGGCGCTGGCGCGCACCGCATCGACGATGGCGGGATCGAAGACCACCGGTTGCTTGGACCAGATGTGAGTGAGCGCGATCTTGGCATCGATCGCGCCGACGATCTGCTCCAAGGCCGCCTGCATCAGGTCAAGCCCTTCTTCCGATGGGTGGCGCATATCGATCTGCAATTGCACCGCGCCGGGCACGACATTGCGCGAATTGGGGCCGACCGCGACAAAGCCTGTTGTGCCGACGCCGGGGAGATGTCGGTGCGCGATATCGCGCACGGCAAGCACGATCTGAGAGGCCGCGACCAACGCGTCATTGCGCTGCGCCATCGGTGTGCTGCCCGCATGGGCTTCCGTCCCCGTGATTGCGACATCGAACCACCGTACACCCTGCACGCCGGTGACGATGCCGATCTGCGTTGCCGCCGCCTCCAGCAGCGGACCCTGCTCGATGTGGAGCTCGACATAGGCGGCAAAACCGACTTGCCCGACAGGAGTTTCGCCGCGATAGCCGATGGTTTCGAGCGCCGTTTGCACGCTCGTTCCATCCTGGTCCAGCACGGCATCGATCGCTTCCAGGCGCGATGCGCCGGCGAAGACGCCGGAACCCATCATTGCCGGCGAGAAGCGCGAACCTTCCTCGTTCGTCCAGTTGACGACCGTGAGGTTGTGCCGCAACACCGTTGCGGTCTCTTTCAGCGTGCGGATCAGTTCAAGCCCGGCGAGAACCCCCAGGATACCGTCGAACCTGCCGCCCTGCGGCTGGGTATCGAGATGGCTGCCGACGGCGATCGGCGACAGCGACGGGTCTTCGCCGGGGTAGGTGGCGAAGATATTGCCGATCCGGTCGACTTCGATCATGCAGCCAAGCGAACGGCATTCTGCGACGAACCAGTCGCGGACTTGGCGGTCTTCCTCCGTCAGCGTCAACCGGGTGACACCACCCTTGTCGGTGCCGCCGAAGCGCGCCGTGGAAACGATATCCGCCCACAGCCGGTCGCCGTCGATCTCAGGCATGTTGGTGCCCGTGGCCGGCGTGCTGCGCGCGTGTCCGGCCGCGGTCATTTCTGCTCTCCGGCGTCCGCATTCAAGCGGTAGCGGAAATCGCAATGGGATGCGCCCTGCATCACCGTTTGCGTGCGCTCAAGCGTGATGCGCGGATCGTAGCCGGTGCAGAACACGCCGTCGCGGTTGCAGGAAAGCAGATGCCCGATATGGCCGAGCCCCATCTCGCGATAAGTCTCGGCGTATCGACAGCGTTTGACGTTGTAGTGGAATTCGTCGTCGGTCGCCTTGGTCACCTCGATCGTCAGGGCATCGTCCTGCGTCCAGAGATCCTGCAACTCCTGGAACGTCCGAAGATTGGTGCCGCCGGGCGTCTTGGCGGCAAATGCCTTGCCGGCCTCGATGGCGGCTTGGCTGACGGCCTTGTCGATGATCGCCTGGGCGCGCTCCTCGCCGATCTCTTCGCGCATTGCTTCATAGATCGGCGCGATGATCCCGGCCTCGATGCGCCGTCGTGCGAGAATGCCCAACTCGCCTTCCATCGCCGCTCGCGAAGTCGCCGCGCTTGCTGTCTTGTCCTGCTCCGTCATGAAGATACCCTGCCTCCCTGCCCAACAGATGATTGGATCGATTGAGATACAGGATACACCGCGAGCGAGGCCGCTGTGTTGCAGATCCGTGCCATTCGCAAAGGCAGCTGCGCAAATATTTCGCGCCGCTTGGCATTTTCCGCGGAATTATTCTTGGCTCGTGGGGGCTCTACGAACGGTTTGCGCCCGTCTGGCGAAAACCGTTGCGCTCAAATCAGCGACATCAAGCGATCCGTTATCGTTCGCTGCTCGAAACAAACCATCGATAATAAGCGTTGGCCGGTTCGATCCGCATCAACAACCCCATATCGCGAGCCCATTCGGCGCGGCAGCCGGCATAGGCGGTGAGAGGCGCTCTCATGCCTCCCTTGGTTCGGCGCCGAGCGCCGGGTTGAGGTCAGGCAGTTCGTTGGCCGGCGCCGGCTCGTCGTCGGAGGTTTGCTCGAGCCAGAGCCGCCTGGCCCTGCGGAGGCCGGTTCTGAGCGGCAGGAGATTGGCCTTCTGCGCCGTATTCTGTGCGCTTCGATAAAGTAACCGCTGGTGCTCGGCGAAGGCTGCCCTTGTCTCCACGTCTGCGAAGCGGTCGAGCCAGCGGGCTAACGGTATGTTTCCCGTCTTTCGCGACCACGCGTCGATCGCCGCCTCAAAACGTTGGGCGTCGCCACTGCGGCATCCTTCATCGACGCGATGGAAAGCCGTGGGTTCGGACTGCGCCCGCCGCATCCGTGCTTCGTCAAGCCACGCCTGAATACGGCCGGCCAAATCGGCGGCAACGCGGATCAGAAGCGCCAGCGCGGTCACGGCCAGCAGGGCGGCGCCCCACCATTGCCAATCGAAGGGTGCTTTCTCCGGCGGTGGGGAAGGCGGGGCTAGAGCGGTCGCATTTGCTGGCGCTGCCGCAACCGACACCTTGGCCCCAGGCGCTTCGGCCGTTTGTGTCTTGCCGACCGTCGGATCGAACCACTGCACGGTGATCGCGGGGATCGCGTAGTTTCCCGCTTTTGCGAAGACATAGGTGGCCGTGTCCTTGCGGACGCCGCCGCGAAATTCGCCGCGGTCCGATCTGTCCTCGGAGAGGACGGGGTCGTGGACATAGACCTGCACGCCGGCCGCCGCCTCGAAGGTCGGTTCGGGGATCATCATCGCCGCCAACCCTTCCGCATGGACGGTGACAGTGCGCACCAGGGCATCGCCGGCGCGCAGGCTCGCCGGGTTCCGGTCGAAGGCCTGGGTGATCGTCACTTTCGCGGCGGTGACGCCGGCTTGGCCGTCAGCGCCGCCGGGCACTGCCGTCACCGTCAGGCGCAGCGCCGGCAGTTTAACGCGGCCTTGTGTAGTTTCGCCGGGGACGGCCGCATAGCCGAACGGGATATCGACAGGCGGCAATACGTAGTCTCCGGCCGCCTGCGGGGTGATCACATAGGTCTTGCGGATGCCGGAAAAGGCGGCGCCATCGACGGTTTCGCTCAGGTTCATGCCGCGATCATCGGGCATAGCGACAACCGCCCCCGGCAGGTCGAACAGCGGAAATTGCGGCGCCGCGAGGAAGTAGTTCGGCACAAAAACATCAACGTCGACTTCTACCTGCTGTCCGGCGTAGATCGTTCCCTTGGTGGCGAGCGTGGCGCGGGCAAATGGCTCGGCGGCAAGCGCGAAGTTCGCCAGCGACAGCCAGAGGGTGAACAACCCGAGGAGAATGGGCAAGATGCGAAGGTTCATGGTTTCGCATCCTTCGCTTCGATCGCGAATTTCCGTGCCAGCAGATCGGCCGGAGAGACCTGGATATTGCGCATCCACATCTCGGCGGTCTGCGGCGCCCCTTGGACTGTGGCCTCCTTGCCCTTTTTGCCCTTGTCGTCGAACTGAACCTGGTCGGGGTCCATGCCCGCCTGTTCCTGCTGTTCATCCTGTTCTTGCTTGTCCTTGTCGGCCTTGCGTTTCTCGGCCACGGCCAGGTTCTGCTTGGCCTCTAGCCAGTCCGGGCGCCGTTTCAGAGCCTGCTGGTAGGCAGCGATCGCTTCTTCAGCCTTGTCGAGATGCATCAGGGCGTTGCCCTGATTATAGTAGCTTTCGGCCGTGTCAGCCTGGGCAAAGGCGTCGATGGCATCCTGGTAGCGCCCGATACGATAGGCCGCGACGCCCTGCCAGGCCGGATCGGTGAAATCGCCGGCCGCCCCCTGGAAGTCACCGCGCTCGAAGGCGCGCTGGCCCTGCTGGTCCGGTGTAAACCAGAGATCGGCAAAGCTGCGATCGGCTGCCTCCGCCTTTGCTCCCGATAACACCGTGCCGACGGCAATCAGATAGACTGCCCAGCGCACCGTCCAGCCCCGACGGAACCAGAACGCGGCGAGGAGCGCGATCGGGATGGTCAGCCACCAGCCGGCGTCGTACCAGCGCGTCACACCTTCGGCGGTCTTTTGCGCAAAGCTGCTCTGGATCCGCCGCACGATCCAACGCACGTCGCTGTCGTCGAGCGTGACCGTCGCGACCTCAGCCTTCGAGGCCGCCTGCAATGCCTTCAGTGCATCGATATCCAGTTTTGCGTGAACGCGCGCGCCTGTCGCATCGGTCAGGAACTGGCCGTCGGCGGTCTTCACCGGGCCACCGTTCGCGGTGCCGATGCCGAGCACCATCAAGTCGTTGCGGCCCTTGTACTGCGCAAAGGCTTCGAACGCCGTGCGCTCGACGCCATCAGTCATGAACAGGATGGTGCCCGGCACGGTTTCGCTGGAAAGGGCGTTTTCCGTCGCTTGCAGCGCTTTGCCGGTGTCCCTGCCGGCAACCGGCATGATGCCCGGCGACAAGGCTGCCAGATAGGTCTTGACGAGGTTCGCATCATCGGTGAGCGGCAGCACCATGTGGGCCGTACCGGCATAGGCAAACAGGGCGGTGCGCGCGCCCTTTCGCAGCGAAAGGATGTCCTGCACCTTCAGCTTGGCCCGCTCGAGCCGCGTCGGCGAAACATCGGTGGCATTCATCGTTTCAGTCAGGTCGATCGCGATCGCCAGCGGCGCGGTATCCTCGACGAAGGGTGGCTTTTCGCGTTGCCATGTCGGACCGGCAGCTGCGATCGCGGCGATCATAATCAGGCCAGCCGTCAGATGAACGGGATGAAAGCGGCGCTTCCCGGCTTTCTCGATCAGCAGGTGATCGAGAAGATGCGGCGCAATCATGTCCCGCCATTGGGAGCGCACGTCGGTGCGTCTACCGATCAGAACGACGAGCAAGGGCGCTGCTGCCAGCGCCAGCAGCCAGAGTGGTCTGAGGAAATGGAAGTCGGCAATCATGCCCCGGCCTCCCGTTCGCGACGCCGGTCCGCACGCGCTGACAGCAGCCACATGATCGCGTGATAGACGAGGACGATGATCAGCGACGCGCCGAGCGGATAGTGGAACAGTTCGATGCGTGGCCGCCAGGATAGGGTCTTCTGGTTCGCAGGCGTCAACTGGTCGAGCAACTCGTAGATGTTCTGGAGCGACGTCTGGTCCTGGCCGAAGAAGTAGCGACCGTGCGTCGCCGTAGCGATCTGTTGCAGGATTGATGTGTCGAGCTTCTGCTCCCCTTGCGCATCGGGATCGCCGATACCGACAGTGTGGATGACGATGTGTTTTTCGGCTGCGATGCCGGCGGCCTTGTCGGGCGGCATCTTGCTGGCCGTGTCGTTGCCGTCGGTCAGCAGGATCAGGACCTTATCCGGCGCCGTGCTTTGGTCGAACATCTTGATTGCAAGGCCGATCGCATCGCCGATCGCGGTGCGCGGCCCCGCCATGCCCGGCAGGCTGTCGGCCAGCATCGCCTTGACGGTCTTGTGGTCGAGCGTGAACGGCACGAGCGGGTAGGGCGCGTCGCCAAAGGCCACGAGGCCGAGCCGGTCGTCGGGGCGCTTGTCGATGAAGTCGCCAACAACCGCATGCACGGCATCGACACGGGTCTGCAGATTGCCGCCGGGATCGTGAAAGTCGCGCGTATCCATTGATTGCGACAGGTCGATCGCCAGCATCAGATCGCGCTGCGGTTCGATCTTTTCGATCGGCGGTTCGATATATTGCGGCCGTGCCAGCGCCAGCACGATCAGGACCCAGCAGATCGGCGCAATCAGCTTTTGCCCGAGGTTTGACTTGGGCACGACCGATCCTTCGGTCGCGCCGATGCCCGCCGCCGCGGTGATGTCCTTGAAGAACGGGATCCGGACCGCCGCCGATTGCTCGCGATAGGCGGGGAGGAGCCACCAGATGACGACGGGAAGCGGCAGCAGGACGAGCAGCCAGGAATGATCAAGAACGTACATGGTGCGCCTCGATCCAGTGCCGCGCCGCAGCGACGTGAGCCTTGGCTTCGGCCTCGGGAACAGATGCCAATGCCGCCGGTCCGCGGTATTCCGCCTCTTCGAAGAAACGCGCCGCGGCTTCGGGAAGGACAGGGCCACCGGAATGGGCGTCGAGAAAGCCGATCCAGCCTCTGCCGCTCAGATTGGCAATCGTCTCGCGGGGCCAGACCGCGAGCGCGGTGCGCTTGAGAAGGGCGGGCAGGGCAGCGAGCGCATCGCCACGTGTTTGGGCCGTGCCGATGCCCTCCTCGATCAGACGAAGTTCGCCAAGCGCCTCGCGACGATAGCGATTGATCTCACGGTATCGATACCAGCGCCAGAGCGCGAAGGCGATTGCCAGGACGACGAGCGCGGCGAGCACGGCCCAGGCCCAGGTCTGCGGCAGCATGGAGACGGGCGGCGGCAAGGCGATATCGGCAAGACCGCGGAGCGCGGCAGCGAGACCAGGATCGACCGATGGCGTGGCGCCTTCCATCGCTACCGTCTCCGCTGACGCCAGGCCAATTGGCCGAGCATGTTGCGCAATTGCGGTGCGATCTCTTCCGCCGAAGAAATGGGCAGCATCGGCAGGCCCAGGTCCTGCTGCCATGCCAGCAGCGCACGCCCGCGCTTGCGGGCGAAGCTGTCGATCGCCTCACGGACGTTTCCGTGGCCAAATTGAAGCTCGGCCTGCTGAGCGCCGCCACTGACGACGATGTCGCCCTTGCGCGGCAATTCCAGCATGAAGGGGTCGTAGATCAGGATAGCGATCACGTCATTGTGGGCCGACAGCTTGAGCAGCATGTCGCGCGTTTCCAGACCGTGCCCGTCGAAATCGCTGATGACGATGATCAAGTGATCATGCTTGGCGATATTGGCGACGGTCGAGAGCACGAGGTCCAGTTGCTCGTCGCCCCTTGCTACCTGAGAGGCAGCGGTGAGCACTGTGTTGTGGCGAACGATGATGTCGGCAAAACGAATGACGGCCTCGCGGCTGTGATAGGGCCGGACCTCGTCGACGGTCTCGTCTCCGAAGACGAAGCCGCCGACCCGGTCGCCGAGCGCGGTGATGCGCCAGGCGCAAAGGGCAGCCACCTCTGCCGCGGCCACCGACTTCATGGCTCGGCGGCTGCCGAAGAACATGTTGATGCGTTGGTCGACGATAACAAGGGCCGGTCGATCCTTCTCCTCGTCATAGACCCGCACGACGGGCTTGCCGGTGCGCGCCGTCACCCTCCAGTCGATGGTTCGGATGTCGTCGCCCGGCAGGTATTCGCGAAGTTCCTCGAAGGAAAGCCCGCGGCCGCGCATGCGCGATTCATGGCGTCCAGCCAGCAAGCGCCGAACCGGCGCCTTGCGCAGGAAGGTCAGATCGCAGGCAATCGCTTCGAGCCCGACCAGTTCGTCGACGGAGGTGTAAGCGCCTGATGCTTCCCCTTTTCCGGGATGGGCGATGCCCTTCGATCGGGCGAATGCGGACAGGGATATTGCCATCGGCCCTTCTCCATCTCTCAGGCGACAGCGACTTGCTGCACGATCCGGTCCACGACCTGGTTGGCAGTGGTGCCGCCGGCATGGGCTTCATAGGAAAGGACGAGACGATGGCGGAAGACGTCGTGTACCGTTGCCTGCACGTCGTCCGGCGTCACGAAGTCTCTGCCCTTCAGCCAGGCGTGGGCGCGCGAGACCTTGTCGAGACCGATGACGCCGCGCGGACTGATGCCCACCTGGATCCATTTGGCCAGGTCCATGTCGAGCTTGTCCGGGTAGCGCGTCGCCATGACGAGGGCGACGATGTAGTCCTCGATCGCGCCCGAGACGGTCACCGTCGAGATTTCCTTGCGTGCCGAAAATACCGCGGCCTGCGCCAGCTTTTCGTCGGACTTGGCTTTGGCGGCGGCAGCCGTTTCTTCCGACCGTACCAGCCGCATGATCTCGGCCTCCGACTTGGCGTCGGGGTAGTCGACCTGGATGTGCATCAGGAAGCGATCGAGCTGGGCCTCCGGCAAGGGGTAGGTGCCTTCCTGTTCGATCGGGTTCTGTGTTGCCATGACCATGAAGAGGTCAGGCAATTCGTGACTGGCCCCGCCGACCGTGACTTGCCGCTCCTCCATCGCCTCAAGCAGGGCGGACTGCACTTTCGCAGGAGCGCGGTTTACTTCGTCGGCAAGGATGAGGTTGGCGAAGACCGGGCCTTGCTGAAAGCGGAACTCGCCCTTGCCGCCTTCCGTGAAATAGACTTCCGAACCGGTGATATCGGAGGGCAGAAGGTCCGGTGTGAACTGGATGCGCGACAGCTCGGCGTCGAGGTTCTTCGCCATGCTCTTGATCGCTCGCGTCTTGGCAAGCCCGGGCAGGCCTTCGACCAGCAGGTGGCCGTTGCTCAGCAGGCCGAGCAGCAGGCGTTCGATCATGCCTTCCTGGCCGACAATGGCTTCGCCGATCCGCTTGCCGAGCTGTTCGATGTCGTCACGTGTACCCATGAGATTTAGCCCCTCCCGCCGGCCCGGCGGCGCCAGCCCTTGTGAACTCTCCGCCGAGATTAAGGTTACATGCGGCCCGATGGAAAGAACGTAACAGTAACGAAGCGGACGATTGCGGTTCTCGATCACTCCGCAGGCGCGGCAAGCGGCGCCCGAATTCAATTCATGTTCCGTCGTAACAGTTACGTACTTTGGCGTCGGAAACTTTGCGTCTAGACTTCGGGATATCAGGATGGTCGAGACATCCGCCCGGGAGATCGAACCCATATGCAAGCACTAGCCACAAGACCGACCCCCGACGAAACGCCAATGGCGATCAGCGCGCGCGAGCCGATCTGGATCGACGGCGGCACCTTCACCATGGGATCCGACAGTCATTACCCCGAAGAGGCGCCGGCTCACCCAGTGAAGGTCGATGGCTTCTGGATCGACGTCACGCCGGTCACCAACCGGCAGTTTGGCGCATTTGTCGAGGCGACCGGTTATGTCACGGTCGCCGAGAAGGCTCCTGATCCGAAGGACTATCCGGGTGCCAAGCCGGAAATGATGCGGGCGGGTTCGGTTATCTTCGACCCTCCCAAACGTGTCGTCAGTCGGGATTCCTCACAATGGTGGGATTTCAAGTTCGGCGCCGATTGGCGACGGCCCTATGGCCGGCAAAGCAACATTCGCGGCAAGCTCGACCATCCCGTCGTGCACATCTCCTATATCGATGCCATGGCCTACGCGGCCTGGGCCGGCAAGGAGCTGCCGACGGAAGCCGAGTGGGAGTTTGCGGCCAAGGGAGGCCTTGAGGGGGCGGAATACGCATGGGGCGACGAACTGGTTCCGGAAGGTCGCTTCATGGCCAATACCTGGCACGGCGCATTCCCGACGGAGAACTTGCGTCCTGACGGTTTCGAGCGGACGTCGCCTGTCGCCAGCTTCCCACCCAACGGTTATGGCCTTTACGATATGATCGGCAATGTCTGGGAATGGACAAGCGACTACTGGTCGAGCAACCACCCGGCGCCTGCGCAAAAAAGCTGCTGCATCCCCTCCAATCCGCGCGGCGGCGGGGCCGAGGCGAGTTACGACCCGAGGCAGCCGGACATCCTGATCGCACGGCGGGTGGTAAAGGGCGGGTCGCATCTCTGCGCGCCGAATTACTGCCGCCGCTATCGCCCGGCAGCCCGCCATGCGCATGAGGAGAATGCGGCAACGACCCATATCGGTTTCCGCTGCATCCGTCGGCCCTAGGCGTTCCGCGCCCAAATTCTGTTTCAGTTGAGGAGGACACCCGATGCCCATGACAATAGGACCGCTTGCGTCGATTGCGGCGAATGCGCAAGGGAGAGGCTGGCGGCGGCGAACCTTTATGGGTGCTGTGGCATCGCTGGCGTTCATGCTGGCCGCTCCGGCGCTTGTGGTGGCTGCCGATGCGCCTCCAGCCGGTCTTCCCTCCTGGAACGACAGCGAGGCGAAATCGGCCATCGTCGACTTCGTGACGCGGGTGACGACTGAGGGTGGCCCTGATTATGTCTCCGAGGCAGACCGCATAGCGGTGTTCGACAACGATGGTACGCTCTGGACCGAGCAGCCAATGTATTTCCAGGCGATGTTCATCAATGATCGCATCAAGGCCCTGGCCCCGGAGCATCCGGAATGGAAGGACAAGGAACCCTTCGCGTCGCTGCTCAAGGGCGACATGGCGGGCGTTGCGGCGGCCGGTCAAAAAGGCCTTGTCGAGCTTGGCATGGCGACCCATGCGGGCATGACGACGGACGAATTCGCGAAGATCGTCAAGGACTGGTTCGCGAGCGCGAAGCATCCCCGTTTCGACCGGCCCTACAACGAGATTACCTACCTGCCGATGAGAGAGGTGTTGGATTATCTCCGCGAGAACGGCTTCAAGACCTACATCGTTTCGGGCGGCGGCATCGAGTTCATGCGGCCAATGACCGAGCAGATGTACGGGATCCCTCCTGAGCAGGTTGTCGGCAGCACCATAGCCACCAAATATGAACTTCAGGGCGACACGCCGGTGCTGATGCGCGAGCCGACGGTGGATTTCATCGACGATGGCCCCGGCAAGCCGGTTGGAATCAACAGGTTCATCGGTCGCCGCCCGATCTTCGCCGCGGGGAATTCCGACGGTGACTACGAGATGCTGCGATGGGTTACGTCGGGCCCGGGCCCAAGCTTCGGGATGATCGTGCATCACACGGACGGCGAGCGGGAATGGGCCTACGATCGCCAATCGCATGTGGGCAAGCTCGACAAGGCGATGACCGAGGCGGAGCAGCGAAAGTGGCTCCTCGTCGACATGAAGGCCGACTGGAACAAGATCTACGCTTTCGAGAAATAGACAGAGTAGCGGCAATATCACTCGCCGCCGACATAGCGGCGAGTGATGCCGATATGCCTGCTACTTGGATGTAACCTGCGTGAAGGCGATGCCATCGATATGGCCGTCCTTCAGTCGATAGACAAGCGATTGCATGACCATCGTGTTCTGCTCGCCTTGCTGCTCGTGGGCGTAGCGCACCATGCCCTGCTTGGGACCTGCGCCGAAGCGTTTCTCCAGCGCTTCGGTGCCGTCCTTCAAAGTCGGTACCGGTAGCAACAGGGGCGCGAGCGCCACGATCGGGGTGTCGCACGTGTCGGCGTCGCCGGAAACTTCTTCGGTCGAGATGAACGTCACCGCCTTTTCGGCGGGTGCTGAGGCGTCTCTGCCATTGGCGACGAACCAGATCCGCCGCGGCAGATCACCGGTCGAAAGCTCGTAGCACAGCCAGCCGATCGATAGGCCCTCCACAGACCGGCTGCGGAGAGTGCCTCCGAACGCGGTCTTGACCTCGTCGAGAGTCGTCTTCTCGAGCACGATCGAGAGCGGGCCCGCGTTGACGAGATTGTTGAAAGGGGTTTCGAATTGGAACGTCTGAGCTGTTGCCGTTTGTCCGCCGAGGACGAGTGAGGGCAGGCCGCTCAATTTGTCGTCGCTTGCCGCAAGCTCGGTGCTCAGCAACGTCAGAAAGGTCGCGGTGATTCCGGCAAAAAGGAACGTCGCCCCGGATCGGGCATGAGATGTCTTGTCCAAGGATCGCATGGAAATCTCTCCGTTATACTCAGCATGCGCTACGGCCCGTCGCCGCATGTCGTCGCGGGCATTCTAAACATCGCAGTCGTCCGCATCGAAGTACGTAACAGTTACAATCGGCGGCAATCCAACGTCGACGCGCGCCATATTTCGGCTGTGTCATCCTGCTGGGCCAACAGTAGCGCACTATCCAAACCAGACAAGTTGCCGCGATTGCGGTTCGGCGGCGCTCCGCCGGCCCATGACAATGCGGTTGCGGCGGAAGTCCCCTGACCCGAGGCCGACGAGACGTCAGCGATACGCTTCCGGCTCGCGATCTGGCGTCCGTCAAGCACGCGGAGCCAATGTTACTGTTACGTACTTCCGGAAACGAACGGTTCCTGCGATTTTGTGGGGCAGGCGAGGTATAGGCAGAAGTTGGTCATCTGCCTGACCTGAGACTGCATCCGTCTGGCAGATATATCTCAACGAGACGTTGGCAATCAGAGTAACGGCGGCACTTCTGGATCTGTACAAGAGGCGCGCGAGCGGGTTCTTTGCGCGCAGGCATGGCATGAAGCATCGATCATCGTTCAATCGGGTAGAGCACAATGCCCAACGAAGCCAAGCAACGCGGACTGTTGAAGCTGATGCTCAAGCTTCCGGCGTTGCGCGGCCAGTTGCAACTCCTGAGCGCCAAGAACATGCCGCTCGCCAGCCTTTGCGAGGCATATGACGAGGCGACCTCCATGCTGGATCGGCAGCGTCGGCGTGATCCGCAGGATGCTTCGATGGTGGCGGAGTACGAACTCATCTGTCTTGAGATCGAGGAAGAAGTGATTTCGATCTGCCTATCCGGTGCAGGCAGTGAATCTAATCCGTTATGATTAGTAATTTATTCGCGCGGAATCGAAGTTTCTATCGCGTTACCCCTGTAATCTCACTGGTTTTCCAGTTTACTTGTTGTTGCATTTTGAACCTTCGGCATTTCATTGAAAAATGTTTTGTGACGGCCCGATATTTTTCTTTCCGCCGCCAGTCCTGTGATCTAGAGTTCGCTTCGCATTTGCACTCTCTTTTGGGTTGTAGGTAGATGGGGCGTGTTATGAACGCAGGACAAGACGCGGACCGAGCGGCTTGCTGCACTGTTGCTGAGCGCGCGGCACGCGCCGAGCTCGACCGCATGTTGGGCGACCCGCGCTTTCATGGGACTGAGCGACACCGCAAGCTGTTGCGATACCTGGTTGACGAGTTCTTCGCCGGGCGCTCAGCGTCGGTAAAAGCCTATACGATCGCGATCGACGTCTTCGCCCGGCCGAGTTCTTTCGACCCGGCGACCGATCCGATCGTGCGCGTGGAAGCGTCTCGACTGCGCGCAGCCCTGGCACAATATTACGAGGCGCTTGGCGATGAAGTCGTCCTGCGCATTGAACTCCCGAAGGGCAACTACGTCCCGCTCTTCGTCAAGGCTGAAGGCAAGCTGCCTGAAGCCTCGCTCGCTTCGCCAACGGTGCCGCTTGGTGTCGCTGCGCCGCCCGCGCAATTGCATTCGGCCGCCGTTGTCGGCCGCCGTATGCCGATGGCGAGTGTTGCCATTGGGGGTGCCGGAGTTTTGGCGCTGGCGGTCGCGTTCTACACTTCGACGGCCGACCATTTCCCATGGAAGCCGGTCTTGTCCGAAAAGCCGACCGTCGTTGTCGATGTTCAGCCGCAACGGCCGAAGGATCACCAAGAGCTGAGGAAAGCCGGTGGCTATCTGGTACATGCGCTGTCACAGTTCTCCTCGGTGCGGACGCTGGCGCAGGAACAGCCTGCCGGCATCGACGTCGCTTCGGTGACGGGTTGGGTTGCGCCTGGTCCGGCTGTCCGGCTAGCGGGCAGCAAGGAATACAGACTGTCGATCAGCTACACTGTCACGAACAATGTTCAAGAACTCAGCTGGCAGGTGGTGGACCCGCAAAGCAACGAGGCTCTGCGTTCCGGTGTGTCGAAGGTGCCGATCGAAGGCGACGACGCCGACGAGATTCAGCAGACGCTGGTGGTGAGGCTTGCACGCGCGCTTGCCGGCGAAGACGGTGTCATCACCAGTCTGGAGGCGGCACGTCAGATCACCGCACCATCCCTCGGTTACGGTTGTGTTTTGCAGGCGGATATGGCCCTGGCGCGGACCGATCCTGAAAATCTCGCGAGCGCGCTTGCTTGCCTCGAGCGGTCGCTTGCCTACAAGGAAAACGACCCGGATGTCTCGGCAAGCCTGGCAATGATCCTTGTGGCAAAGGGCGAAGCGAGCACCTCAGCGATCGCTGCCGACAGGGCATTGAAGCTTGCCGACACGGCCGTCGCGCTCGCCCCACAGGCGAGCCAGAGCTACGTGGCACAGATGATGGCGCGCTTTGCAGCGGGGGATATTGAGGCTGCCTTTCTTTCCGGTCAGCGCGCCAGCGCACTCAATCCGCTGGACGAGGCCATTCCGGCGAGACTTGGGCTGTTGCAGTATATCTCGGGTCACTGGGGCGAAGGTGTCAGATTGGCGCGCCTGGCCGAGACGAATGGCGAATACATACACCACGATGCCGCCCTCACGCTGGCGCTCGATGCCTATCGCGGACGCCGTTATGATGAGGCCCTGCTTCGTTTGCGCCAGCTTGCAAACTCGTCGGATCGGGCCGTCAATCTGCTGCGCCTGGCCGTCGCCGGACAGCTCGGCTTGACGCAGGAGGCGGCCAGCGCACTTGAGGAAGTCCGCTCGCAGATGGGGCCCACCGAAATCTCGCTGTTGGCAGAGCCGGTCACAAGAGGCTATGCGCCCGAACTATCAGCGCTCATCGAAGATGGTCTCGGCAAGGCCGGTATCCGGCTTGCCGGAAATCCGTAGAGCAGAGGCATGTGGTGGCAAGACTTGCTGCCGCTCCAGTCTTCAGTTCTCTTCGGCGACGCGAATGACGAGCTTGCCGAAGTTGCGGCCCCCCAGCAGTCCGATGAAGGCGGTGGGCGCATTCTCAAGGCCGTCGACGATGTCTTCCCGGTAACGAATCTGGCCCGAGGCAATCCATCCAGCCATGTCACGGTAAAAGTCAGGACGCTGGTCTGCGAACTCCCTTTGGATGAAGCCGCGAATGTTAAGGCTCTTGCTCAAAACGTCACGCATGACGAGGGGCAGGCGGTCGGCACCAGTCTGTTCGCCGGGACGGTTGTTGTATTGCGCGATCAAGCCGCAAACGGGAATGCGGGCGAAATCGTTGAGGAGGGGGAACACCGCATCCCACACATGCCCGCCGACATTCTCGAAATAGACGTCGATCCCACCAGGGCAGGCGGCTGCCAGTTGCTCGGCAAAATCGGCCGCGTGGTGATCGATCACCGCGTCAAAGCCGAGCTCGTCGCGAACGAAAGCGCATTTCGCAGCGCTGCCTGCAATCCCCACTGCACGAGCGCCCTTGATGCGCGCAATCTGCCCGACCGCCGAACCCACAGCGCCGCTGGCCGCGGCAACCACCACGGTCTCGCCCGGCTTCGGCCTGCCGATCGTCAGCAGGCCGGCATAGGCGGTAAAACCCGGCATGCCCAGGACGCCGAGAGCGGTTGACAGCGGCGCCGCCGACGGGTCGAGCTTGCGTAGGCCCGCACCATCGGAAAGCGCGTAGCTCTGCCAGCCGGAATGCGAAAGCACGAAGTCACCCTCGGTGAAGTCCGGGTGACGCGAGCGCACCACGCGTGCCACCGTTCCACCCTCCATCACGTCGCCGATCTCGACGGGTTTGGCATAGGATTTTCCGGCATTCATGCGACCGCGCATATAGGGATCGAGTGACAGGTAGACGATCTTCAGCAACACTTGGCCATCGGCAGGCTCTGGTACCGCTGCATGCCCGATCTTGAAGTTGTCGGATGTGGGCTTGCCGTCTGGGCGGGAGGCAAGAAGAACCTGGGTGTTTTCGGACGTCATGCTGTTTCCCTCCGTCGCTGGCGCAATCACTGGGAGGCAGCGCAGCGGGTACGGTGTTTCTGATCGGGTCCACCTTCGCGGGCTGGGCGGAAGACGGCAAGCCGCGACTTCTGGCCTTGGACCGGCTATCCGAATTGTCGAAGCATTCGCCCAGGCAGCGGACATGTCAAAGGCCCAACCGCTATCGACGGTTGGGCCAAGGAGCCTGTTGTTGACATCGCCAGGTTAGGCGGCGTCTATCGCCTGTTTCAGGTCGGCGATGATGTCGTCGGGATGCTCGATGCCGATCGACAGCCTGACATAACCGGGCGTAACCCCGGTTCTGAGCTGGTCTGCCTCGGAAAGTTGCGAGTGGGTTGTCGTTGCCGGGTGGATCGCCAGCGACCGGGCATCGCCGATGTTGGCGACGTGGTAGAGCAGTTGCAGCCCGTCGATGAAGCGACGGCCGGCGTCGCGTCCGTCCTTCAGTTCGAAACCGACCAGTGCGCCATAGTGGCCGTTGCGCAGGTATTTCTCATTTCGCGCCTTGGCTTCTCCATCCTGGAATTTCGGAAAGATGACACGCACCACCTTGGGGTGGCTGCGCAGGAAATCCGCGACCTTGATGGCGTTTTCGCTGTGCTGGCGGATGCGCAGCGGCAAGGTTTCCAGCCCCTGGATGAACTGGAACGCATTCTGCGGACTGACGGCGGCGCCGAGGTCACGCAAGAGAACGGCGCGGGCGCGCAGGATGTAGGGGTGGAAGTCTATGGTGGCGGCCTTCTGCAGCCATGTCTTACCCTGATAGCTCGCATCCGGTTCATGCAGATTGGGATGGCGTTCGGCATGTTCGTGCCACGGGAAGGTGCCGCTATCGATGATGGCGCCGCCGATAGAGGTGCCGTGCCCGCCGATATATTTCGTGGTGGAATAGACCACGATCGCCGCGCCGTGATCGAGCGGCCGGATGGTCAAGGGTGCGGCCGTGTTGTCGACGATCAGCGGAATGCCGAACCGGCGGCCGATCTCGGCGACTTCGCCGATCGCGAACACCTCGAGGCTCGGATTGGGGAGCGATTCCGCGTAATAGGCCCGCGTCCTGTCGTCGGTCGCCTTCGCAAATGCCTCCGGATCGGACGCGTCGACGAAACGCACCTCGATGCCGAAGCTTTTCAGCGTCGAGGCAAAGAGCGCCCAGGTTCCGCCGTAGAGCCCTGTCGCGCTAACGATATTGTCGCCCGAGCGGGCGAGGTTGAGGACCGCAAACGCCGACGCCGCCTGGCCAGAGCCGAGCGCGAGGGCCGCCGCACCGCCCTCGATTTCAGCAAGACGCTGCTCGAATGCGTCCTGCGTCGGGTTGGAGACGCGTGTGTAGAGATGGCCGGCAGCCTCAAGCGCAAACAGCTTGTCGGCGCCATCGGTGCCCGGCAACTGGTAGGAGGTCGTCTGGTAGATCGGCACGGCGACAGCGCCTGTGACCGGATCGAAACGATAGCTGCCGCCATGAAGCGCCAGCGTTTCGGGCTGAAGCGGCCGCGACGTATCGCGCAGGCCGCTCGGTGCCTTGATTTCGACTGCAGCTTCCCTAGGCTTTTGATGGATCGTCATGGATTGCCTCCTTCAGTTTTTGAGTGGTTGCAATGGGATCGATCAGGCCGGCAACGGCGCCTTTAGCTGCTCGACAAGATCGGCATGGTGGCCGGAAGCGACGTCGGGGTGCGATCTGAGGCGTGATTTCAGGACATTGCGCCCGACCTCATGGAACAGCGGGTTGAGCGGATCCTGCGTCACACCGCGGACTTCGGCCGCAAGTTCGGTTGGCAGATCGAGAACCGGAATGGTGGAGGCGAGGTTGGCGCCGAGGAAGAAGGCGACCGACCGGCGATCGCCGCCGGCGGGCGGCGTCACGACGCGATGGATGTTGGCGAGCAGGTAGCCGTTCGATGCCAGTTCCAGCAGCTCGCCGACATTGATGACGAAGGTGCCGCGCTTTGGCGGCGCATCGATCCAGCCACCCTTGCCATCGTCGACCTGAAGGCCGCCGACCTCGTCCTGAAGCAGGATGGTGACGAAACCGCCGTCCTTGTGAGCGCCGACCCCCTGGTCGCTTTCGGTCTTGTCGCGGCCGGGATAGCGGATGATCTTCAACAGCTGATTGGGGCCGTCGCGGTAGATCGGCTCGAACACATCGGAACGCTGTCCGAGCGCTTCGGCGAAAACCTCGATCAACCGGATACCCAGTTGCGTCACCGCCTCGATCCACGTGAGGATCGCCGGCTTCAGTGCAGGCATGGCGTCCGGAAACTGGTTGGGACCGACCAGCCGCTTCCAAGGCGCATCGCTTGCCTTGATCTCGAGGCGCGCGCGCTCGGGTCCAAAATCCACCTGCTCCCGCCAGTCCTGCGTTCCGCGGGTATATTCCAGACCGGCGCGATTGTAGCCGCGAAAGTGCGGCGACTTGCGCATCTCGATCGCCAGCTTGTCGTGTTCCGGCAGGGCGAAGAAGCGCCGGGAGAGATCGAGGACGCCATCGATCTGCTCCTGCGGAATGCCGTGACCTTCGAGATAGAAGAAGCCCACCGAGCGGGCGACGGACCGCAATTCTTCAAGCGCCGTCGCCCGCCCGGGGTGGCCCGCCGCAAAGCGTGTCAAATCGAGAACGGGCAAGGTTGAGTTGGCGTCGGTCAATGGTGGCTCCCTTCATTTTCTACGCTGCGGCGCTCGGGTGGTGCCGTCATCACCTGTGTGAAGCGGAACCACTGAAATGGCCGGTCGCAAATCGTGAGGGAAAGCCTACCTGTCGCGTTCATTTATTCAATATTGTCTATTGAAAATATAGACTAAATATCATGCCATAGGCGCAGAAGCATTTGGGCAACGATCGCGTCGCGAGAATTTCCATCCTGCTTCGTTCGGCCAAGGAATCTCCGCACTCCCGCCCTGACGTGGCGTGACCAGCAGAAAGGCTTGCGACCGGCATGCAGCGGTTTCGCGACAACGAGATGCGAAAAAGCCAAGACTTGAAGAAGGTTGCATAAAACCGTTCGTGTGCAGCGTGCTTTAAATGGAAGAGCCCTGCTTTGCGGGAGCGCGAAGCAGGGCCTTTTCTGTGCCACCAGCGAAATTGATGTCGACCCCGCCTGCTCAGCAGTTTCCGAGGCTGGCGCGGCTCATGAGTTCGTTGGTCAGCAATGCGGTCTTGTCGCCGCATTCCTCGACTTCCTTGAGCAAAGCGGCAAGCGCCAGCTCGAGGCAATATTGAACGCCTTCGACATTCAGTGTGCGCGAAGAATCGCGTGCGTAGGTGACAAGGCGGGCCAGCGCCAGCAGCTCCTTTTCCTTGTCTTCAGGTTCAAAGGACATGGCGATCGAAGATTGCATGATTTTCCCCAGTTCCCTGCGGATCAGCGCGATCCACTTCAACATGTCAAATCATAGCGTGACTTTTTGTCAGCGCGCGTGACACGAGCGTGACACACGTTGCATGGGAAATCCGTATTCTTAGGATGAAGCGACAAGTTGATTGAGCAACCGCTTCCAAAGGCTTGTAGAATTGAATGCCCAGCCTTCCGGCGGCGCTCCCCGCCGGTCAGGGGCAGAGCAGATGGTATCGAGCAGTTCCAGGGCGTCGAGGCGCTTCTGGTTTATCGCTCCGCCCGCCAGAAGCGCTTCGATCCGTTTGTGATCCGTGCCTTCTGGAAGCTTCGCACGCGCCACGATCGTCGGCCAGCAGCGGTGCTTGTAAAAGATCTCGGCGGCCGCCATCCGCAGTTGTGCGGCAGACGCCGCGTCGATCTGTTGACGCGCGCGCAAATCCTCAAGCGTCGCCACGACATTGACCAACGGCAGGGTCAAAGGCAGATAACCCAGTTCCGCCGGGCCGTGCAGAAGGGCGACATCGGCATCGTCATCAAGCTCGCCCGCCACATATTGCCGGTAGATCCTGCCGATTCCGATCATGCCGAAAGCTGCGCATTCGGCGGCGCGAAGCGCGCCCATGCTGGCCGCGCCGTAGACGCCCACACCTTGGGAAAGCGCAAACAAGATCTCCTTGTGCCAGACGGGCGCTACCTGCTCGAAATGACCGTCGACGAGCCCGATGACGGTTGCGCCGTCTTGCGTGGCGCGCAGGATGTCGCCTTGCACGGCCGGCGGACGCAGTACGATGTCGGTGCCGATAAGCGCTTGCGCGTCCGGCAAGGTCGGCCCGGCAAAGAGGATCTTCATGCGATCTCCAGGGCGTGCGACAGTGCCCGTGTGCCGAAACGGCGCTTGCGTGCTCCATCAGGATTTTCGAGTTCCGGCACGAAGACTTTGACCACGGAAAACGGCAGCGGCTCGGCGAGCAGCGGAACCGCAACCGCGGTGGAGATGCCGGCGCGGATGAGGGCTCCAACGACGTGCCCGAGCAGCGCGTTTTCGCCGTTGCCTGCAGCCCAGGCAAGCGGGTTCCGGGTGCCCGGCGAGGCCTCGAACAGTTGCTGTGTCTCGGGCGGCAGCCTGCGGGTGAAGGTTTCCGGAAAAACGTCGTCGCGCGCGCCGCTGATATAGGTGAGGCGCGACTGCGCGGCCTCGGTAATGGCCCGGATCGCGGCGCGTCGCGGATCGGGATGGGCGCCATGCCCGATGGTGACGTCATGGTAGCGGGGCTCTTTGGCGTCGCGGATGCCGGCGTCCGCGATAACGGCGGACAGGCAGGGAATGCCGATGTCGCTGGTCATGTCGAACAGGCGAAGCGTCAGGCCCGCGGTGGCGATCCGGCTTGTCATGTCGTCGAGGACGGGATCGTCGAACAGATCGACGTTTATGCAGGTGCGCAGTCGCGCCGCTACGGGCAGCAGCCGCCACAAGGTCTCGGCATCGCGTTCGATGCGTTCGAGCAGCCCGTGCAGGATCGCTTCACCTTCGGTGTTGCCGGAAGCAAGACCGTCCGACGACTGCCAGTAGCGGCAGCGCTCGAGCGTGCGGTCGAGCAGTGCAGCGTGAAACGGTACGAAGGTCGTTTGCTGACAGAGAAGATCGACGCCGCGCAGCCACGCCGTCGGTTCGTCATCGCTAAGATCGGCCTCGCCCGCTGCCACAAGGCCGGGAAGGCCGAGCGCTCTTTCGCCCTTTTCCAGCAATGCCTGTCGCGTCGCCGTCAGCACCGGTGCTGACGGGTTGCAGGCGACCGCCCGCTCCAGGGCTTCCATCGCCGCCGATACCTTCGCATCGATATCGGTGATGCCCTTGCCCTGGTTGATGACAATCGATTTCGCATTTGGCGAAACCGCGTTCCAGACAGGTATGCCGATCCTGTCGAGCCCGGTCAGGCGGGCAAGCCGGCTGATGCCGAAGATAGGTAACAGAGGAGCGATGCGAGCGAAGGTTTCTTCGGGCGCACAGACGCGGTCGGAGTAAATGTCGGCATTGTCAGGATTGTCTGAAGCCGGGCGGCTTTCGCCCGCCCGATCTGGATGTGTGGCCGAAACCATGCGCAGGCGCGCCGAGACTTAGCCGTCCATGAACCCGCCGGAGACGGAACCGGCGGAATTGGCGCGAACGGCGAAGTTGACGCCCTTGACCACCGTGGCGCCGGCATTTCTGTGCTCGTTGGCCGAAGCCAGGGCGCCTGTGAGCGGCTCTGCGATGCGCGTGACGGTACCCGTCCCGAGGTCGGCAAGCCACAGCCCATCGTCACCCTCAACTCCAAATACAACTACCTGAGTCGTCATCAACCTTCCCCTTATCCCTCATGTGGTGGTGATACGTTAGAAACCGGCCTTGCGCAGGCCTTCGCAGTAATGGGTCCGCTGCCATTCCTCGCGGAACGGAACGATGGCGATCCATTTGTCCAGGTTGAAGCCCGGATGGACCTCAAATGTCTTGCGCACGTATTGGCCCGCCTTCTTGCGATTGCCGAGCATGCCCCAGCTCGCAGCGGCGAGACGATCGGCGGGGGTGGGGTCGCGCATCCGCTCGATATAGGCAAGCGCCTGATCGTACTGAGCAAGCGAGTAACAGGCGCCGGCAGCCGTCCAGAAATATTCGTCCGGCGCCATCGGATTGAGATTGATCGCCGTTTCGATCTTGCGCAGCCCCCCATCCGGGCGCGAGGCCTGCACGAGCGTATCGGCGTAGCTGGCAATCACGTTGGCGTGCTGCGGGCTGAGCGCTTCGGCCTTCTCATGAAATTCGATGCTCTCGTCGAATTGCCGGCTGTAGAGTTTGACGACACCGAGCTCGCGGTAGCCGGCCGCGAGCGTATCGTCGATGGCGACCGCGTCGCGGGCGTACTGTTCGGCAAGGGCCAGGAGTTCGCTGTCGCCGCGGGCGGTCAGAAGCCACTCCACGAAATAGGTTCGGGCAAGCCCGCTCATCGCCGGAGCCAGATCGGCATTGTGGCTAAGTGCCTCGCGGAAGCTCTTTCGGGCACGCCGGACCTCCGGCAGATTGAGTTGCTTGAGATAGCGTTGGCCGAGCAGGTAGTTGCGATAGGACCCGCCATTGCTCTCATAGGTCTTGCGCATGGTCTCATTGCGCTCGACCTGGCTGGCAATGGCAAACGCGATCTGTCGCGCGATCTCCTGGCGCGACTTCATCAAGCCATCGTCATCCAGCGTGAAGCGGTCTGCCCAGATCACTTCGTCATTGGCAAAGAAGATCAACTGCGTGAACAGCGTCTGTCGACTGCCCTCGTTCGTCAGCCGGGTATCGAGGATATAGCTGATGGCGTGTTGTTCGTAGGTGCTGGCCTTGTCTGCCTGCAGGCTGATCTGCGCTGCCGTGTAGGGCGCAATCACCGAGACGGAGCGCAGTGCGCAAAGTCCGATCGTGACGTCCTCGATCAGGGAATGAGCGAAAAGCGTTGCAGCCGCGTCGGCATTGCCGGCACCCGGCGGCAGCAGCACCACACGCGGCGGGCGCGTCTCGCCCATGGTCTCCAGCAGCGGGCTGTTGGTCAAAGCGGACAGTGGCGACGCCTTGGCAGTTGCGGCCACCAGTCCGCCGCCCGGCAGAAGGCGCGCGTCATACTGGCGGCCCTCCGAGGCCAGGACGGCCTTGAGGATCTTGCGAACCTCGTCGTCGTCCGGGTTCTGCTCCAGAACTTTGACCGCAGCGGATTTGACGAGCTTTCGATCTGTGCCGGTCGCATTCTCGGCCGCGTCGACCAGGCTCTCGCGCAGCAGCGCCGTATGATCGGCGCGTTGCTGCCCGATCCAGTCGTGAAGCGCTCGGCCCTGCGACTTCAAGTCCTTGAGAAAATCGTCACGGAATTTCTCCGCGGCCCACCGAAAGCGCGATAGCGCGTCCTTGTCGGCGTGCCGGCCGATGTCGTCGAGATCGCTCGCAACCGCATCCGGCTCCAGCCGGACCGTCGACGGCGAGAAGCTGAGGAACGTGTGGCCGAGTTCTTCCTGCCGCGACGTTACGCGGGAGATCGTCTTGCGTAGATTGACGAAGGCCTGGCTCGGAACGATTTCGTCCCACAGAAGCTTGGCCACATCGTTTCGAGACTGCTCGCGATGGCCGCCGGCGATCGCCTGAGCGAGAATAAGCAGACCCTTTTCCGGGAAGGCAACGTCGCACTCGTCTTCGTCGACAAGGCGCAACCGCCCCAGGGTCTGCAATCTGAATTTCATCTGGCTATCTCATCGGCAACCGGTGGCGCCTATCCATGCAGGTCGGGGGCGTGCGCAGCGCTGCCGTGGGCGGCGACTGTTTCTGCCTCGGGCGTCTGTGCGACGGCGGCCACCAGCGAAATGATCTTCTTGCGCAGGATCGGGTCGGTAATCTTCAGAAAGGCCCGATTGAGCGCAATACCCTCCTTCGACGAGACGAAGGACGAGATTTCGTTGGGCTCGCGCACATCGCCAAGACCAGCCCGGGGAACTGCACCCTCTTCGCCTTCCTGGAAGAAAAAGCTGGGGTGAACGCCGAGAACATCGGCGATTGCCTGCAACCGACTCGCTCCGATGCGATTCGTGCCCTTTTCATACTTCTGAACCTGTTGGAACGTGATGCCGAGGCCGTCCGCCAGCTTCTCCTGGCTCAACCCGGCCATCAACCGACGCATCCTGACGCGGGAACCGACAAAGACATCAATCTGGCTGGGTGCTTTTGTGTTCACGTGTGTTTCCTCCGCATGTAGGCGTGATCAAATCATACATATGAGTTTGCTCGAATAAATGACTCGATGCAATCACTACGCGCCAAAACACGGATAATTGCGCTGCGTGACGTCGAACGCTCCCTTTGCATCGCCGACGTTACGGCCGTTGTTACTGTTACGTACTTGCGCCGGGTCGCGGCGGAGCGATGTTGTTGAGCAATGAGGGCCATGCCCGCCTGCAACAAAGTCAATTGCGGCAACGTCGGAGAAGCCAAAGATGCGCAGATTTCCCCTGACCCTGACCCTGCTCGCCCTTGCTTCGGGAACGGCTGCCGCAGGCCCTGCCACGACGACGGCATCGGTCAATTTTCGCGCCGGGCCGGGCACCGGGTTCGACAGCCTCGGCAAGATCGCCGCCGGCGCACAGGTCGACGTCAAGGAATGCGACGATGCCGGGACCTGGTGCGCCGTCAGCTTCGAAGGGAATGACGGTTTCGTCAGCGGCAAGTACCTGGCCGATGCCGATCCGAAGGGCCTTGGCTGGCCGCGCGCCTACAAGACCGACAAGGGGGCGACGATCACGCTCTACCAGCCGCAGGTGAACGCCTGGAAGGATTTTACCGATCTCGACGCCCTGATCGCCGCCGAATACAAGCAGTCCGACGATGCCAAGCCGATCTTCGGTGTCATCGGGGTGACGGGCAAGACCGTGGCGGACAGCGGCTCGGACGAGGTGGTCGTCTCCGACATCAAGGTCGACGAGATCAATTTCTCGGTTCTCGATCGCCAGGAACTGGCCGACCTCGCCTTGGAGGTCGGCAAGGTGATGCCCGTCGGCACCATAACGCTGTCGGAGGACAAGCTGACCGCGAGCCTTGCCGACTATGAGCGGCTCGGCAATGTCGAAGGTCTGAAGGCCGATCCGCCGCCGATCTACGTCAGCAAGGTGCCGGCGCTGCTGGTGCAGACCGACGGCAAGGCGGTGTTCGCGCCGGTCAAGGGCGCCGAAGGCCTCTCCTTTGCCGTCAACACCAATTGGGACCTGTTCAAGCTCGACGCCGACAGCACCTATTATCTTCGCAACGAAAAGGCATGGCTTCAGTCGAAAGACCTGTCGAGCGGCTGGCAGCCGGTAACCTCGCTTCCCGATCTGTTCGGCAAATTGCCCGATGATGACAACTGGAAGGACGCGAAGGCGGCCATTCCGCTGGCTGCCGGAGAGGGCGCGGTGCCCAAGGTCATCTATTCGGACACGCCGTCGGAACTGCTCGTCTTCGACGGCGAGCCGAAGCTCGAAGCCGTGCCGGGCACCGGTCTGAAGATTGCGACGAACACCGAGAGCGATGTGTTCTATCTGGCTCAGGATTCGAACTGGTACGTGCTCGTCTCCGGCCGCTGGTTCTCGGCTGCGTCGCTCGATGGCCCCTGGACCTTCGCCACCCCCAACCTTCCCCAGGATTTCCAGAATATTCCGGAGGATGCCGCCTATTACACGGTCCGCTCGTCGGTTCCGGGCACCTCGGAAAATGCCGAAGCCAGGTTGAAGGCCAGTATTCCCGAAAAGGCCCGCGTCTCGCTGGACGGTTCGGTGAAGGTTGAGGTCGCCTATAGCGGCGACCCGAAATTCGAGAAGATCGACGGAACGGCGCTCACCTATGCCGTCAATACCAATGAAACGGTGATCCAGGTTGCCGACAGGTACTTCGTGTTGAAGGACGGCGTCTGGTTCGTCGGCGATACGCCGACCGGTCCGTTCACCGTGGCAAAGGCCGTCCCCGACGAGATCTACACGATCCCGCCGTCATCGCCGGTCTACAACGCTACCTATGTCCGCATCTACGACACCGAGCCGGACGCGGTTTGGTTCGGATACACCATGGGCTATCTCGGGGCCTACCTCGCCTGGGACACGTTCGTCTACGGCACCGGCTGGTACTATGACGACTACTGGGACTATGGTTGGGCCGGTGGCGGCTACTGGCCCTATTATCCACGCCCGGTAAGCTATGGCGTCGGCGCGTTCTACAATCCGGCGGTCGGCACGTTCGGCCGCTATGGCTACGCTTATGGTCCCTATCGCGGTATCGCGGCCGGCGCTGCCTACAACCCGCGCACCGGCACCTATATCCGTGGCGCCGCGGGCTACGGTCCGGCAGGCGAGCGCGGCTTTGTCGCTGCCTACAATCCCCGCACCGGCAATGCGGCGATCGCGCGTGGCGGGCACAATGTCTATGGCAGCTGGGGTACGGCCGCGGTCAAGCACGGTTCGGATTTCGCCCGGATCAGCGGCGGCTCGACCGCCGGCGGCGCCGGTGCCCATTGGCGCACCTCCGACGGCAATCACGGCTTCGTTGCCGGCGGCAAGGGCGGCGACGTCTATGCCGGACGCGATGGCAATGTCTATCGTCGCGACGATGGCCAATGGCAGAAGCACACACCGGACGGCTGGCAGCCGGTTCAAAAGCCGTCGATCCAGGATGCGAAGAGAGCCGGTCAGCAGTTCGCAACCCAGCACCCGGATGCGGCGCAGAACCTGAACAAGCGCATCGACGATCGCGGTCCGGCCGGTGGCGGGAACGCCATCGGCAATCGGGCGCCGGACCACTTGGCGATCGATCGCGCCGGGCGCCAGGTCGGCAACCAGCGTTCCTTCGAGCATCAGTCGTTCGACCAGCGTCCGTTGAATTTCCCAAGCGGCGGGGGCTTCGGAGGGGGTGGGTTCGATCGCCCCGGCGGATTTGGCGGTGGCAGCGGCGGATTTGGTGGCGGTGGCTTCCACGGCGGCGGTGGGTTCTCGGGCGGCGGCGGCTTCCACGGTGGGGGCGGCGGATTTCATGGTGGCGGCGGTGGCGGTTTCCGCCGTCGTTGATCTGAAAAGGCGCACCGAAAACGGAAATTGGTATAAACGCCGGGGACTGTGTTAGCGTTTGTGCGGATGAGGACAGGAATCGATCGGCGCTCCGCCGGTCGCTGGGGGTATGATCAGTATGTTCGGTGTCAGTTCGCCACGTGGGTTCTGGGGCTCAATGGCCCGTATTCTAGCTTTTTTGACGGTGTTTCTGGGACTTGTGTCCGCGAGCCAGGCTCAGACCCAAGCCACCGCGCCGGCCGCAGAGCCGGCCAAGGTTCAGCAACTGATCGAATTGCTCGACGATCCGGAGGTCCGGCAATGGCTGGCCACCAGACAGCCGGCGACGCCAGCCGGCACGACGCCTGCGGCAGCGGCACCTGCCGATGCGGCGCCGGCGAGCGGGTTTGCGGCCCGCTGGACGGCCGAACTCCGCCGCCACATGACCGGCATCACCAACGCGGTGCCGCGCATCGGTGCCGAGTTCGATGCGGCGCGGACCCGTCTCCAGGGCGAGATGGAGAACCATGGCACGGCGCCGATCCTCAAAGGGTTCTTCTTCATCCTGTTGATCGGTTACGGCGCCGAATACCTGCTGCGTTATCTGCTGAGACGGACATTGAGTTCTGCGCAGTTGACCGGGCCGGCGCGTTCGATGCTCGTCAAAGTGCTGCCGCTGCTGGTGTTCGCGATCGCCACGACCACCGTGCTTGCTGTGGCCGACTGGCCCTCACGGCTTGAAGAGACCATCGCGCCGCTGCTGGTTGCCTGGATCGGGGCTCGCCTGCTTATCACCATCGCATCCGCGGTGCTGTCCGGCGGGCCGGTTGACGCGACGGATCCGGCCGGCCGGACTGGCTATCTCTCGCTGACGACTGAGGATGCCCGGTTCTGGTACCGCTCCTCGGTGGCGATTATCTGCGCGGCCGCCGCCATATGGGGCATTGGCGACGCCATGCACGCCCTTTCAATCTCCGCAGACGTGCGCAATCTGATTGCCGCCGCCCTCGGTCTGGTCGTGCTGGCGCTTGCCATCCTCACCGTGCTGCGCCGGCCTGTCGGCGCCACCACGGGCTCGCGCCGCGTTGTCGGCAACATCCTGATGGTCGCCTTCCTGGTGCTGCTCTGGCTGCTGTGGGTGGCGGACATGCGGGTGCTGTTCTGGATCGGCCTTTATGTCATCGGCCTGCCGTCGCTCCTGCGTTTCACCAGTGCCTTTGCCAAGACGATGCTCGACACGGCGGCGGACGACGACATGCGGGTGATGCGCAACGTGCTGATCGAACGCGGCGCCAGACTGGTGATCATTGCCCTGGCGGCGGGATGGCTGGCGCTTGTCTTCCGCGTCAACGCGTCGATGATGGTGCAGGACGATGCCCTCAATCGGATCTTCCGTGGCGTGCTTGCCGGTGTCGTCATCGTGCTGGCGGCGGATCTGGTATGGCAGTTGATCAAGAGCCTGATCAGCCTGCGCGTCAAGCATGCCGCCGTCGAAACGACCGATCCCGCTCAACGGGCCCGCAACACCCGCCTGCTGACGCTGATGCCGATCCTGCGCAATTTCCTGGCGGCCTTCATCCTGGTGGTGGCGGTGCTGATGGTGCTCTCCGGCCTTGGTGTGCAGATCGGCCCGCTGATCGCCGGCGCCGGTGTTTTTGGCGTCGCCATCGGCTTTGGCTCGCAGACCCTGGTCAAGGATGTCATCAGCGGGATCTTCTACATGACGGATGATGCGTTCCGTATCGGCGAGTACATTCAAAGCGGTAGCTACAAGGGCACGGTCGAATCCTTCAGCATCCGTTCGGTGAAGCTGCGGCATCATCGCGGCCCGGTCTTCACCGTGCCGTTCGGCTCGCTTGGCGCCGTCCAGAACATGAGCCGCGACTGGGTGATCGACAAGTTCATGATCAACGTCTCCTACGAGGCCGACATCGCCAAGGTGAAGAAGGTGGTGAAGGGCATCGGCGCGACGCTTCTCGAAGATCCGGAACTCGGTCCGATGATCATCGAGACGGTGAAGATGAAGGGCGTCGAGACGTTCGGCGACTACGGCATCACCTTGAGCTTCGCGATGACGACGAAGCCGGGACATCAGACGCAGATCCGGCGCCGGGCGCAGGCGATGATCAAGGAGGCGTTCGACAAGAACGGCATCTCGTTCGCCTCGCCGACGGTGCAGGTGGCCGGCGACGAGCAGACCGCGGCCGCGGCTGCGGCGACGCGCGATGCGATCGCCAAGAAGAATGCGGCAGCAGCGCTCGGTGAGGGCGCACCGCCGGAATAGGGTTTCTCGGGCTGGGGAGGCCAAGATGAAACGGCTTGCATTGTTCATGCTGCTCTTCGCGATCGTTGGGATTGGGAACCTGCAGGCGCAATCGAACGAAAGTACGTTCCAGGCGATCATCGCCCCGCATCTGGGCGATCTCGACGTCATGGAGAAGCGGCGCCTCATTCGGATCGTCGTTCCATTCAGCAAGACCATCTACTTCATCGATCGCGGCCGGCAGCTTGGCACCGCGGTGGAATTCGGGATGGCATTGGAGAAGGAACTCAATGCCGGGCGGAAGAGGGAGATCGAGAAAATTCGCATCGCCTTTGTGCCTGTGCCCCGAGCGCGGCTATTGACGGCGTTGGAGGACGGGCGTGGCGACATCGTGATGGGCAACCTGACGATAACGGAAGCACGATTGGCGAAGGTCGATTTCACTGCCCCTTTGTTCGATGAGGCCAAGGAAGTGCTGGTAACCGGCCCCTCTGCGCCGGCCATTGCCAGTGTCGACGATCTGAGCGGACAGGAGGTCCGCGTGCGCAAGTCCAGCAGCTACCATGAGCATCTGGTCGCGCTGAGTGCCGGATTCGTCAAGGCCGGCCGCGCACCGATATCGATCAAGGATATGGACGAAAATCTCGAGGACGAAGATGTGCTCGAGATGATCAATGCCGGTCTGTTGCCGTGGACGGTTGTCGACAAGTACAAGGCCGACATCTGGGCTACGGTCTTTAGGGATATCAAGGTACGCGACGATATCCTGGTGTCAGATCATGGGCAGATCGCCTGGGCGATCCGCAAGGATAGTCCCAAACTGAAAGCGACGCTCGATGCCTTCGTCAAAACGCATCGCGTCGGCACGACCTTTGGCAATATCCTGAAGAATTCCTACTACAAGAGCGACAAGATGCTGAAGCGCGCCTATGCGCCGGCCGATGTCGAGCGGTTCCAGAAATTGGTCGAGATTTTCCGCAAGCACGGCGACACGTACTCCTTCGATTATCTCATGCTGATGGCGCAGGGCTATCAGGAGTCCCAGCTCGATCAGTCCAGGCGCAGCCCGCGTGGTGCGGTCGGCGTCATGCAGCTCCTGCCGTCGACGGCGGCCGACAAGTCCGTTGGCATCAAGGGGATCGACAAGGACCAGGATCTGAACGTCCAGGCAGGGTCGAAGTACCTCCGGCACCTGGTGGACACCTACATCGCCGATCCCGCGATCACGCCGCGCAACCAGCTCCTCTTTGCATTTGCAGCCTACAATGCCGGCCCGGGAAACTTGCGCAAGTTCCGGGCGAAGGCGAAGGATATGGGGCTCAATCCTGACCTCTGGTTCGGCAATGTCGAAAATGCAGCCGCCGAGATTGTTGGGCGCGAGACGGTTCAGTATGTCGGCAATATCTACAAGTACTACGTGGCCTACGGGCTGTTGGCGGAACATGCCAAAGCGGCGCCTACGGCACAGGCACCGGCTGCTACCGACGCTGGCGTAGAGTAATTTCGCATCACGTCTGCTTGAGCGGCTCGGCGCCTTTCTTGACGACGGCAATCCGAAGACTAGGTCCAGACCCTAGATGGAGCGCAAGGCGGCAGAAGCGGTATTGCTTGATCGCTCAAGTTGGAGCCGAGTTACGGAGTTATGCCGCGAGTTTAATGTGCTATCGCGACCTTTGCAGGTGATCCTTGACGCGCGACGCTGTGGGCCCAAAGCACCTTGTTTCAGGCCGGCCTTAGGAGGCATTGGTGATGATTGATCCTAGACATGTGTCTCGTTTCTGCGGGCCGTTGGTGTTGTTCGCGGTGCTCGGCCTGGCACTTGCCGGCTGTACGACGCCTGACCTGGCGCCGATTCCGGGCAGCATCACCTATGGCGGGCAACCGCGCACCAAGCTGACGAAAGCACCGGTCGGCAGCATCGTGCCGCATAATTTCATGAGCGGAAACAGCTTCGTCAAAGAGACTTACATTATCCAGCCGGACCGATCGCTCAAGCTCGTTCGGAGGGATTACTACGACATACCTATCGATTGATCCGGTGAGGGTCCGAGTGCAGCCCAAAGGCTGCGCTTGCACTGCCCGCCGCCGTTGACAGCGCCAAAGGAAGGCGCGATAGCTCGCTCTGCATGAAAATCGCCTTTTACGCGCCGCTGAAATCCCCCAGCCACCCTGTTCCATCCGGTGACCGGCTGATGGCGCGCATGCTGATTGACGCGCTGCGGCAAGCGGGGCACGAGGTGTCGATTACCAGCGAGTTGCGTAGCTTCATGGCGGACGCTTGCGAGGCGCAGTTCGCATCGATCACGGCAGCCGCAGTTGGGGAAGCGGAGCGGATTCGCACCCTCTGGCTGGCCGAAACGCCGCCGAATGCCTGGTTTTGCTATCACCCCTATTACAAGGCACCTGATCTGATAGGGCCGGGGCTTGCGGCCGAGTTTTCCATTCCCTACGTCACGGCGGAGGCCTCCTACTCTCTCCGTCGCAATGAGGGCGTCCGCGCCGTTGCCCAACGCCATGTACTGCGCGCGATAGAGCAGGCGGCGGTCAATATCTGTCTGACGCGGCGGGACCGCGATGGTCTGCTGGAGGCAGCGCCCGATTGCCGGCATACAATGCTCCCTCCCTTCATCGATACGAGCCCGTTCTCGTCGCAATCCCACGCAGCCGTTGATGGCTGCCGTCTTGTCGCCGTGGCGATGATGCGCAGCGGCGACAAGCTGAACAGTTACCGCATGCTTGCGAGCTCGCTAGCGTTGCTTGTCGATCGGCCCTGGACAATGACCATTGTCGGCGACGGGCCGTGCCGACAGCAGGTCCGCGATGCTTTTTCTGCATTGCCCGCGGATCGGTTGTTCTGGCTTGGCGAAAAGGACGCGCGCGACATTCCCGCCATCCTCAGCGAAAGCGGGCTTTATCTTTGGCCCGGCTGCGGTGAAGCCTATGGGCTGGCCTATCTCGAGGCGCAGGCGGCAGGGCTGCCCGTCATAGCGCAGCGGACGGCCGGCGTGCCGGAGGTGGTGAGGGATGGCGAGACCGGATTGCTGACGCCCGAGGGCGACGTCGAGGCCTACGCCGCCGCGATCCGCCGCCTGATCGATGAACCGTTTACCCGCCAACAACTTGGCGACGAAGCTCGACGCTTCGTCCACGAAGAGCGATCCTTTCCCGCTGCGGCGAGGCGATTGGGTGAGATTTTCGACGAATTTCTGGAGAAGACCACTTGACCGTTGATGCTGGCTGGCAATCGCTCGTCGATGAACTCGACCGCGCTCGTGTGCGGGGACGAAAGGTCGATTTCTGGCTGAGGGATGACGACGCCGTCGAGCCGACTGCGCTGCTCGACCGGCTGCTTTTGCTTGCGGCAAGCCATGCTATCCCGGTGACACTCGCCGTGCCGCCTGCGCCGGCTACCGACGCGCTGGCACGGCGTGTCGCTGGCATTGCCGATATCAGCGTGGCGGCCCATGGCTGGGCGCACCGCAATCATGCGCCACCCGAGGAGAAAAAACAGGAACTCGGCGCCCATCGGCCGCACGCCGTCATCCTCGATGAACTGCGCCGCGGGGTCGAGCGTTTGCAAACGCTTTTTCCCGAACATTTCGTTCCAATGCTCGTTCCGCCTTGGAATCGGATCGACTCCGCCTTGCTGCAGCGATTGCCGGAGATCGGATTTTCTGTCCTCTCGGTGTTCGGACCGGAGAAGCCGTCGCCGTTCCCGCTCGCCAACACTCACGTCGATGTCATGGATTGGCGCGGTACGCGCGGATGCCGGGACCACAGGCTCATCATCGCCGATATCGTCGAGCGCATCCGGCAGGTCTGCGGCGACATTGAGGGTCGGGAGGATCAGTCGGGCCGCACGGTCGGGCTGCTGACTCATCACCTCGTGCATGACGAGGCCGTGTGGGATTTCCTTGAAATGCTCTTTACCGTCACTGCCGGACATACCGGTTGCCGTTGGCGTCAGGCGTCTGATCTCATAGGTCGATGATCTGTCCGTCGCGGGCAGCGAACGCGCCGGCGAACATGGATCGTACGTCGACTTCCATTGCGTCCAGCTGTGCATCTGTTCGAGCGGGATCGTGATGGAACATCGCCAGGCGCTTGACGCCCGCCGCCATGGCGAGGCGCGAGCCATGGACCCCGGTCGAATGACCATAGCCGCGATAGTGCGTCATCTCGCTTTCGAGGTAAGTGCAGTCATAGATCACCATGTCGGCGCCGGCGATCAGCTCAAGCACCGCCGGGTCGAGAACGCCGGGTTCATGTTCGGTGTCGTAGACGAGCGCAACGGCACGGCCGTTCCATTCGACGCGGTAGCCGACGCAACCGCCGGGGTGGGTAAGGCTCGTCGTGCGGATCGTCACGCCCTCGCGCGGGGTCAGCACGTCTCCGGGCTTGAAGTCGACGCCTTCGAGGCTTGCCTGACAGATGTCCGGATCGACCGGGAACCACGGTGGCCGCATGAAGTCGCGGATCATTTCCTTGGTCGTCATCACGCCGTGCAGGTGTCCCGACCAGAACCGCACGGACGACTGACACTTGTAGATCGGCTTGAAATAGGGAAGGCCGATGATGTGGTCGTAGTGACTGTGGGTGAAGAAGAGGTCGTAGTTGTCGACGCCCTCGGCGATCAGCGAGGTGCCGGCTTCGCGCAATCCGGATCCCGCATCGAAGAGCAACACTTCCTTGCCGCATCGAATTTCGATGCAGGATGTATTTCCCCCATAGCGCAGGAACTGCTCACCGGATACCGGTAAGCTCCCTCTTACGCCCCAGAACCGCACTCGAAAGTTGTCTTCTTGCATTCCTGTTTCGGCTTCACGCTGCCCGCGCAAGCCTGGTTGCTTGCGCCTGACCAATAGACAAGCACATATGACCACCCCCCTGCAATGCCAAGGGTTATTGTTTAGACATTAACCTTATCAATGCCCACAATCACGGTGGCATATCTGATGTTGCGTCGGGTGGGCCGAAGCCTTGTCGCAGGCAGCGACCAACGGCCCGTTTTTGCAACAACCGTCAGGCTTTTCGGGAGCTTATCCGGTCACGCGGCTGTCGTAGCTGTTGCTCCTCCTCAAGCTGACACGGCGATTTCTTGCAATCGCCAGCGGATGTGAAGCGGCACATACCAAGTGCTGCTTCGTCCTCTGCCCAGGACGTTTGCGGCAGGATCTGGTGACGATGTCACCATTTTATGCTGATGCCGATATTCCCCTCCAGCACTTGCGTTTTGTCTCCGCCGAGGTTGGTCGTGTAGTCCGCCGTCGCGAAGAGGCTGGTCGATTCCGACAATTTTGCAACGAGACCACCGCCGATTTCCAAAGCGGTGCCGCCGACTTTGGTAGCTATGGGATCCGTGCCGAAGTTGACGTGCTGGTCCGCATCGAAGCCGTGCCAGATATTGGCTTTGATGTAGGGCTGAAGCGTTGCCGTTTCCGTCGGAACGTCGCCTTGCAGGCGGAAGCCCAGCCGCCCCGTGACTGCATCGTCGCTGTCGAAATTTACTGCCGAGAATGCGTCACGTTGATCGTCCAAGGAGAGGTGCTGCCAGATCAATTGTGCCTGAGGCTCGAGCGTCCATCCCTCGGCCAACGAAATGGGATAACCACCTTCCAGCGACGCCGTTATGCCGGTGCCATCGATTTCGATGCCGGTCGCCCCGATCGATGTTGCGTCGCCGCCGAACTGCGTTCCCATCAAGACGGCATCGAGATACCAGTCATTTGGGCCGATATGCGTCCAGTATCCTCCGATACTGGTTGCGTCGACGTCGATTTCTCCGACGCTCAGATTATTCCAGCCGAGCACCTGTCCCTTGATGTCGCCGCTTGTGCGGGCATATCCGACCAACAGACCGACACGATCGTGATGCCCGCCTTCGCCTTCCCACGCGAAAAGATCCTGGCCAGCTTGAAAGCCGAACAAATTGCCGTCGAAGCCGGGCGAAACGGTCCCTTCCCATTCGAACTCGGCGTTCTGACCGAAGACGCGCATCCAACTCGCCGGCAATGCTCCGGCGCCGTCGAGCAGCGCTTGATCTCCGCGGCGCTCATGAAACGTGCCGAGGCTGGATAGGGCGAGATACTGGGCGACGGGCGGGACGGCGGAATAGGTAGGAACTTCAACGCGGTAGAGCGGAACGACCTCCACAGCTGTCGGCGTGCCGCCTATTGACACAACCACCACCTCGGGGGCTACCGGCGTGGCATCTTCCGAAGGTGGCGTAACGCCTGGTCCAGGCGGTACTATTACGACGTCCGGTGTGACGACTTCCGGCACGGGTGTCGTCACTGGCGGCTGAACGATCTCCATTGGCGGGACGATCACGGGCGGCGGGACCACCGGAGGTGTGACGAGGGTGGAGCGGAGATAGAAATTCTCCGCAGTGCCGGCCGAAATGCCGCCCTTGAAGAGGAAATATTCATGCGCGCCGGCCGCAACCCGCCCATTGAGCCCGAAAGCGCCGGTGCTTGCTGTCGCACCATTGGTGAGCTCGACCACCAGGATGCCGTCCAGCAAGGTCGCGGCTCCGCTCCCACCGGTGTTGACGATGCCAATGCCGGTGGTGCCGGACGCCGTGCCGCCTGAGATGACCAGTCGGTCGGATGGCGAAGAATCGGTGCCGAGTACGCTGTTGAGCAGGAGCAGGCCACCATTGCCGGTGTAATTGCCGTTGATGGTAAAAGTGTCGCTCGTGCCGGCACCGCCATTCGTGAGGTCGATGCTGCCGCTGTTGACGAGACTTGCGAATTGTCCCGCTGTGGCAGCCGATATTGCGGAGTTGGTGCCGCCGGCGAGAAGCGTGCTGGATGAGCTGACATCAAGCGTTCCCGTTCCGGTGCCGCTATCGCCAAGCGTCAGGGTTCCGTCGAAGGTCAGCACAGTGCCACTGGTCGCGGCGATGGTTTCCCAGTTCTGCAGCCGAGCGACGCCGTCCGTGGTGACGTTCGCCAGCGTCAGGTTGTCAACGCCAAGGCCGCCCGTGATCGCATCCGTGCCGCCGAGGTTCGCGCTTGTGAGGTTGCTGAGCGTCGCGGTGTCGTCGTCGCCGCCGAGCTCGACTGTTCCCTGGATGACGCCGCCGCCATCCCAGGTAAACGTATCAGCCCCAAAACTCATCAACACGTCGCCAGCGAGGGATCCACCCGTCACGGTCAAACTGTCCGTACCGCTGCTCACACTGATGTTGCCAGCAATCGTGCCCCCGGAGAGGATGATCGTGTCGTTGCCGAGGCCGGTAACGAGGTTCCTGTCGATGACGCCGCCTGACATGTCAAAGAAATTGTCGTCGAGACGCATGTTGACGCGGCCGATCCGGCCGCCGGTCATGATTGCGTGGTCCCCTGCCTCGAAGTAATCGATGATCCGGCCACCCGACATTAAGAAGGTGTCGAGGCCGTCTCCCTGCTCGAGCGATTGGAGCGTGCCATCCGTCATGGTGAAATCATCGATCCCGTCACCCTGTTGCAGGTTGCCGGTAATGGTGCCGCTGTGAATGGCGACGGTATCAGTGCCGGCACCGAAGGTGACAGCGCCGTTTATCGTACCGCTGCCACCGGCGGGAAGCGTGAGGCTATTGTTTCCATCGAGGTCGGTGAGGCTGCCTGATGTGCCGCTGTCGCAGACATAAACGCTGTTGCCCGGTGTTGGTGTCAAGGTGCAGGCAGCACTGGCCGGCGAGCCTTGCATCAGTACCAGGCCGAGCGCGGTCGAGGCCAGGAGGCCGAAGTAGCGCGGCGCGGCGCTCGGAGATTTCGGGGCTTGCGGGCGACAGCGGGGCGGAAAAGCGAAGGGGAGATGGTCTGCAGACTTCTCGGTTTCACCGTCCATAAGTGCCCTCCTTTTCCGTAACTGCGCCCGGTAGTACGCTGGGATATTGGTTGCTTCCCGGTTGTAGCGGAATTGGGCACGCGGACGGCAACCTGACAACCGTCAAATTTTAGGAGAACGCTTGAACGGTCCATCATTATTGCCAGGACGTTACGTCCTGACGCGTGTCGATGCTTTCCTTTCCGGCACATGAGCTGTGGCTCGCGGCTTCGTTGGGCCAATCGCGTCAAATTGAGACGGGTCAACTTGATGAGCCGTTTGGCGACGTCGCGACATGGGGTCGCCCACCGCCTCGCCAATGCCAAGTCTGGCTCTTCAATGCGACGCCGTGCCATGAAACTTTTTCTTGCGGTCTTGCGTGGAATGTCTATCGACAAAGCCAGCGGTCAGCAGGGCGGAGCACTCATGGCGCAGGCAGGTGAAACAGGGTTTTACGATAGCGTGCCGCTCTTCGATGCGTTCGAAGGCGTCGCAGACGAGGCGAACTATCGCGCCTTGCCCGATGGCTGGATGCTTGCCCTTGCCGATATCGTCAACTCCACCGGGGCGATCGCCGACGGGCGGTACAAGACCGTGAACATGGCTGGTGCAAGCGTCATCTCCGCGCTGATGAACGCGCTCGACCAAAAGTCCATGCCCTTCGTTTTCGGAGGCGACGGCGCCTTGGCGGTTCTGCCGGCGTCAATGACCGAGCGCGCGAAGGACGCGCTTTCTGCCGTGAAGACCTGGGTCCTGGAAGAACTGGGGCTTGAATTGCGTGCTGCACTGGTGCCGGTCAGCGATATCAGGGCGGATGGCCTCGATATGCGCGTCGCCCGCTTCAAGGCGAGCGAGGAGGTTTCCTACGCGATGTTTTCCGGCGGCGGCGCAAGCTGGGCGGAAGCAGCCATGAAGGCGGGGCGCTACCAGGTGGAGGCAGCACCGCCAGGCACGCGCCCGGATCTCACGGGGCTTTCGTGCCGCTGGAACCCCATCCAGTCCCGCCACGGCTCGATCGCATCGATCATTGCTGTGCCCGGCGAAAAAGGGAACGGACCGGGATTTCAGGCGCTGATCGCCGACATCGTTGCTCTTGCCGACGGGGAAGAGCGACACGCGCATCCCGTTCCCGAGCTTGGGCCCGAACCGCGTTTTTCCACCCAGGGCATAGAAACCGAGGCGCGCGCGAGGGCGCCGCTGCGAGGGCGGCAGCTGACACGCTTTTGGATCACGTTGCAGACATTGGCACTGTTTATCTGTTTTCGGCTGGGCTGGAACCTCGGCACGTTCGATACGACCCGCTATCGGCGCGATCTCGCCAACAACACCGATTTTCGCAAATTCGACGACGGCCTGAAGATGACGATCGATATCAGCGCAGCGCGCCTCGCCTTGATCGAGGCGCGGCTACGCCAGGCCGAGGCGGCCGGTGTCGGCCGCTACGGTCTGCACCAGCAGGACTCCGCATTGATGACCTGCATCGTGCCCACGCCGATGAGCCGCGACCACATGCACTTCGTCGATGGAGCCTCCGGCGGCTATGCGGTTGCCGCCAGCAAGCTGAAGGCGGCCTTGGCTGGGCCCCGACCCTAGGCCTTGACGATGTGCTCGCCGGTCAGGCCCTGGCGATGAAACACGTTGCGCGTATCGACGATAAGGGCTGAGGCGGAAGCAAGGGCGGCGTAGTCGATCCGGTCGTGATCGGTCGCCACCAGCACGGCATCGAACAGCCGGATCGATTGCTCGTCGAGCGCCACGGACCGTCTGCCTTTCAGGGCACCATGTTCCCGCGTAGACGGGATCTCGGCGACATAGGGGTCGTGGTATTCGCAACGGCCGCCGCGTTCCTCGATCAGTTCGATCAACCTCAGCGAAGGGCTTTCGCGAATGTCCGGCACGTTCTTCTTGTAGGCAAGGCCGATGACGAGGATCTTCGATCGGCTAAGCGCCTTGCCCGCGTGACGGTCGAGCGCTTCGGCGAGCCGGCTGACCACGTGACGCGGCATTGCCGAGTTGATCTCGCCGGCCAGTTCGATGAACCGGGTGGGCAGTTCGTATTCCCGCGATTTCCAGGTGAGGTAGAAGGGATCGATCGGGATGCAGTGCCCGCCGAGCCCAGGTCCGGGATAGAACGGCATGTAGCCGAACGGCTTGGTCTTCGCCGCCTCGATCACTTCCCACACGTCGATGCCCATGGCCTCGTAGACGATCTTCAATTCGTTGACGAGGGCGATGTTGACCGAGCGGAAGATGTTCTCCGTCAACTTGACCGCTTCCGCCGTAGCGTTGGACGATACCGGCACGACGGTTTTGACCACCGCGGCATAGAATCGTTCCATCAGGCTTGCTGCAAACGGCCCGTCGCCGGCCACGACTTTCGGGATGCTGGTCGTCTCGTAGACCGGGTTGCCGGGATCCTCACGCTCGGGCGAAAAGCCGACAAAGAAGTCGGTTCCCGATTTGAGGCCGGTCTCCTCGAGGATGGTGCGCACGACGTCGTCGGTCGTTCCCGGATAGGTCGTCGATTCGAGCACGACGAGCTGGCCGCCCCTGAGTGTTGCAGCGATAGCGCGCGACGTCTTTTCGACGAAGGAAAGGTCGGGATCGCGATGCTTCGTCAGGGGCGTCGGCACGCAAATGACGATGACGTCGCAACTGCCGAGCCGTCCGAAATCGGTCGTGGAGCGGAAACGGTTGGCTGCTGCCTGCTCGGCAAGGACGGCGTCCGGTACGGCCGCGATATAGGACTTATGTGCATCCAGCGCGACGATCTTTCCCGGGTCGATGTCGAAACCGGTCACCGAAAAGCCGGCGCGCGCCGCCGCGATCGCGAGCGGCAAGCCGACATAACCAAGTCCGATGACGCCGACATGGGCGGCGCGCGCCGAGATCGACGCCAGCAGCCTTTCGTGATGGGGTGAGGTCAAGTTTCGGTTCCAGCTCTTGTGAATGGGACGTGCCAGCCTGGCGACATGCCGTGGTTTGTTGGATATAAACAAGCTGCAAGTCAAGCATGGCGCCGACGCCTTCCCCCGACTGCGGTGCATTCGCCGGCCATCAAATATTCGTGTGGGCGCGGCGCGAAACAAAAAATTCACTCGCCTCTGGAAATTGCAGAGGGCCATCAATATCTGCAACATATAAGTGCCGCATTCCGGGTGCCTGCACGTCATCGACGCCGGAATCGGTTGGAGCATTTTCTTAACGGGCACGTATCGTCATCACCCGCCGCGAGCGAACGCCGACACATCGCCGGGCCGTTTGCCCATCGCAAAAGGGCATGGTGCTGGACTGTCTGTCACGGTGAGGACGCGAAATGGGCCCGGTAAACGACAACGTATCTGAAATCCTGATCGACAAGGTCGCGGATTGGCTCATGCGGACGTCGCTCAGCGACGAGTCGCTGGAGACGATCGTCAAGGGCTTCTGCGAGCGGCTCGCGGCTGCCGGCCTGCCGCTGATGCGCGTGCACCTTTCCTTTTCGATGCTGCATCCGCTCTATGACGCGCTCGGCTTTACCTGGGTGCGCGGCAAGGGTGTCGAGGTCAGCGGCCTTCGGCACGAGGAACTGGCGCTCAATCCGGAGCGGTTCCTGCGCAGCCCCTACTATTACCTGCTGAACAACAATCTCGAGCATGTGCGTCGGCGCCTTTACAAGGACACGCCGTCGGAGTTCCCGATCTTCGACGAACTGAAGGAGCAGGGGGCGACCGACTATATCGCCTTCATGCAGTCGCTCGGCGCCGATTCCGGTCATGGCATGGTCGGCTCCTGGACGACGGACCGCCATGGCGGCTTCACCGATGACGTCATCGGCGGTCTGCTGCGGCTGCAGAACCATCTCGCGGTCGCGGCCAAGATGGCCGTTCTCGGCAAGCTCGCCGACAATATGCTGACCACCTATCTCGGCTCGAGCGCCGGCCGGCGCGTCATGAGCGGTCAGGTCCGCCGCGGCGATGGCGAGACCGTGCGCGCTATCCTCGTGATGGCGGATATGCGCCGCTCGACAATGCTCGCGGAAAAGGAAGGCCGCCAGTCCTATATCGAGACGCTGAACGGCTACTTCGATGCGATCGCCGCACCGTTCAACCGCAACGGCGGCCACATCCTGAGCTTCGTCGGCGATGGTTTCCTGGCGGTCTATCCCTGCGGCCGGCACAAGGAGCCTTCCGAGTTTGCCGCCCGCGAGGCGTTCGGCGCCGTTCGCGCCGCGACCGCCCGCATGGAACTGCTCAATTCAGAGCGGCGCAAGCAGGGGCGCGACCCCATCGGCTATGGTGTCGGACTGCATGTCGGCAATGTGATGTTCGGCAATGTCGGTCTGCGGGACCGGTTGACGTTCTCCGCCTTCGGCTCGGCAGTCAACGAAGTGCAGCGGCTGCAGAACCTGACGAAGAAATACGCCCATAGCGTCGTCGCCAGCGAGGCCTTCGTCAACTACTGTGGCGGCGACTGGACGGCGCTCGGCCAGGAGAAGCTGCGCGGCGTGCGTCAGAAATTTACCATTCTCTATCCTAACGAGGCAGCACTTCTGCCCAGATCGGATGAGCGACTTGACGATGTGCTGCAGGATGGACTTTCCGAGGCCGAACATGTCATGCTGCTCCATCGCAACACCCGTCCGTTGCAGCCGCCGCGCGGTCTCATCGACAAGATGCTCCAGTAAGGATCCGTATGTTCCGAACAGCCCTCATCGTCGCAAGCTTCTTCATTGCTGGCATCGCGGCAGCGCAACCTTGGGAAACCAAGCTTTTCGACGGGTTCGAGGGGCAGAATTTCTCGCCGGATGGTGGGCTTTATTATCGCGAGAATTTCGAGCAGAGCGCGGGGACGGCCGAGTTTCAGAGCCTCGTCAAGCGCAGCGGCAATGGCGGGCTCAAACTGAGCGTCGTGCCGACCTGTCCGGATTCGCTCGATGGCTGCAGCGAGAGAGCGGAGATCTGGGAGCAGACGGCGCTGCGGGTGCCCTACGACCAGGGTGTATGGTACGGCTTCTCGTTGAAGTTCGCCGACCCCATCCCGTCCGGCGACCATCGTTACCTCGTGGCGCAATGGAAGCGCGAGATCGACCCGGGTGCTGAAGGCGATTTCAGCCCGTTCCTGGCGCTGCGCATGAATTTCGGCAAATTGTTCGCGACTGTGGAGACCAACTATCTCGCGCCGGTTTCCTCCGGACCGGACGGGGTTGCCGCCAGCTGCAAGCCGGGTGAAGTGCCGGTCTGGGGACGCCCGGGCGTCAATCAGATGCGCATGCTCGTGGCAGCGGATCCTGCCTGGAACGCGGAAGACGGCAATCTGTTCAATGGCTGCACCGACGCAATCGCCGTGACGAACCACGGTAATCCGCTGCCGGATCCGAAATCGGGCTGGATCGATTTCGCGATTTATACAAAACCAGGCGCCGACGGCAGCGGCCACATCGAACTTTTTGCCAATGGTAAGCCGATCATCACGGTCAAGGGCCATGTCGGGCATGCGGACAAGGGGCTCGGCCGCAACCAGTACTTCAAGTTTGGGCCCTATCGCGCAGCCGATGTCACCGACTGGACGCTCTATTACGATGATTTCCGTCGATCGCCGTACTGCGCCGACGTGCTGTCCCAAGAGGCTTGCCCTTCTCCCTGACGATTGCGACACGACGGTGAACTACGCTGCGGTTGCAAGGGCCTAAGCTGGACAGCCCCCTGAAGCTGCGATAGTCTTTTTTTTAGAGGCGGCGGATGCAAGGGCAATGAGGGAAGTGTGTTGCGATGACATCAGGGGCGGACCTGCTTCGAGTTGAAGGTCTGCGGATCACATTCTCGGTGCTCGGCGGCGAAGTTGAAGCCGTCAAGGAAGCGAATTTCAGAATTTTGCCAGGAAAGGTGACCGCGCTCGTCGGCGAGTCCGGTTCCGGAAAGTCGGCTATCAGCCAGGCCGTCATGGGCATCCTGCCGAATGTTGCGCGGGTTGGCGGGCAGGTCCTGTTCAACGATCCAGAGGCCAAGGGCAAGCCGATCGACCTGCTTTCGCTGGAGCGCGAAGGCGAAGAAATACGGGCGTTGCGCGGCACGCGGATCAGCAAGATCTTCCAGGAGCCGATGACGTCTCTGTCGCCGCTCCATACGATCGGCAACCAGATCTCCGAAGTCCTGAAAATTCATACGGATGCGGAAAAGGCCGAAAGGCGCGCGCGAACGGAGGAGCTTCTTGGCTACGTTGGGTTTTCGAACCCGAAGCGCGCCTATGACATGTATCCTTTCGAGCTTTCCGGCGGCATGCGCCAGCGCGCCATGATCGCCATGGCGCTGATCTGCCGACCGGCATTGTTGATCGCCGACGAGCCGACAACAGCGCTTGACGTGACGGTGCAGGCGCAGATCCTGCAGTTGCTGCGCGAGCTGCAGGTCAAACTCAACATGGCGATGCTGTTGATCACCCACGATCTCGGCGTGGTCGCCAATATGGCTGACGAAGTCGTCGTGATCTATCACGGCCAGATTGTCGAGGCTGGCCCGGTCGACGCGATCTTCCGCAATCCGCAGCACCCCTATCTCAAGGGCCTGATGGCTGCAGTTCCGCATTTCGACATGAAGCCGGGAGAGCGGCTGAAGGCGTTGCGGGAAGTGCCGGTCAAAGCAGGGACATTGCTCGGGGCCAAGGATTCCGCCAAGGCGGCTGGCCCCGACGTTCTCCTGTCCGTGCGCAACCTTTCCAAGACCTATGGCACGCGCAAAACGTCGTGGTTCGGCAAGAAGGACCCATCTCGCCATCGTGCGGTGGACAATGTCAGCTTCGATATCCGTCGCGGCGAATGTCTGGGTCTGGTCGGAGAGAGCGGCTGCGGCAAGACGACGGTCAGCAAGATCTTGATGCGGGCCGTCACGCCGGACGGCGGCAGTGTCAGCTTCGATGACGGCGAAGGTCCGATCGACGTGCTCAAGGCCGAAGGCGATGAGCTTAAGACGCTGCGCTCGAAGATCCAGATGGTTTTTCAGGATCCGGTGTCATCGCTCTCACCACGCATGACCGTCAAGAATATCCTGAGCGAGCCGCTCGAGATCCATGGGCGCGGAACGGCAAAATCACGTGAAGAGACGGTACGTTCGCTGTTGCAGGCCGTTGGCCTCGACCAGCGGTTCGTCAACCGTTATCCGCACAGTTTTTCCGGTGGCCAGCGTCAGCGCATCGGTATAGCGAGAGCGCTCGCCCTGGTGCCGCAACTGTTGATCTGCGACGAGCCGGTCTCGGCGCTCGACGTTTCCGTCCAGGCCCAGATCCTCAATCTGCTCAAGGATCTGCAGAAGGAGCTTGGGCTGACATGCCTGTTCATCTCGCACAATCTGGCGGTGGTCGACTATATGGCCGACCGGATCGCGGTGATGTGTGCAGGGCGGATCGTCGAGCTCGCGCCGCGCGAAGTTCTGATGCGCAAGCCGGTGCATCCCTATACCAAATCGCTGCTCGCCGCCGTTCCGTATCCGGATCTTGATCGTTCGCTGGATTTCGATCTGCTCAAGGCCATTGAGGGATCGGACATGCGACGCTGGGGGCCGCAGTTCAGCGGCGACGGCCAGGAGGATGCGCTTTCTCCTGCCGACCTCGGCGGCGACCACTACGTCCTGGCTCGCAAGTCAGTGGATGCAAGGGAGTTACGGCCATGATCACTCGCCGAACTGCACTCGCCCTGCTCGCTACAGTGGCTTTTCCCAAATATCTGCTTGCGGCGTCAAGCGAGCCGAAACTCTTGGAGGCGCTTGTCGCCGAGGGAAAGTTGCCACCCGTCAATGAGCGGCTGCCGAAGACGCCGCGTGTCATCAACGTTGCCGGCATGGGGCGCCAGCCGGGCAAACACGGCGGCACGGTGCAGAGCCTGATCGGCAGCGCGAAGGACATACGGTTGATGACCGTCTACGGCTATTCGCGCCTCGTCGGCTACGACGAAGAACTCGAGCTGCAGGCGGATGTGCTGGAAAGCTTCGAGACGGTCGAGGATCGGATCTTCACGTTCCATCTGCGCGAGGGACACAAGTGGTCGGACGGCAGCCCGTTGACGACGGAAGACTTCCGTTACTGTTGGGAAGATGTGCTTCTCAACGAGAAACTGAGCCCGGCAGGCTTGTCGACGGCGCTGATGATGGACGGCGAGGCCGGAAAGTTCGAGGTCATCGACGAGCGCACGGTGCGCTATTCCTGGTCCGCTCCCAACCCTGATTTCCTGCAAAAACTCGCCGCACCGCAACCCTTGGTGCTGGCGATGCCGGCGACCTACCTCAAACAGTTCCATGAGAAATATCAGGATGAGGACAAGCTCAAGGCTCTTCTGAAGGAACAGAGGGTCAAGAAATGGAGCCAGTTGCACATGCGCATGGCCCGTTCCTATCGCCCGGAAAATCCCGATCTGCCTACTCTCGACCCGTGGCGCAACACGACAGCCTTGCCTGCCGAGCAATTCGTGTTCGAGCGTAACGCCTTCTACCATCGGGTTGACGAGAACGGCTTGCAGCTTCCTTATATCGATAAATTCGTGCTCAACGTCAGCTCTCCGGCGCTGATCCCGGCGAAGGCCGGCACCGGCGAGAGCGACCTTCAGGCGACGAACATCGACTTCATCGACTACACCTTTCTGAAAGATGCTGAAAAGCGCTATCCGGTAAAGGTTCGCCTCTGGAAGAAGACGCAAGGTTCGCGGGTCGCCCTGCTTCCCAATCTCAATTGCTCCGATGCGATCTGGCGCCCGTTGCTGCAGGACGTGCGCGTCCGGCGGGCGCTGTCACTGGCGATCGACCGGTCCGAAATCAACAAGGCCGTCTTCTACGGACTGACCAAGGAGAGTGCCGATACGGTGCTGCCCGACAGCCCGTTGTTCCGGCCGGAATTCGCCTCCGCCTGGATCGCCCACGACCCGGTGCAGGCCAATGCGCTGTTGGATGAGGCTGGTCTGACGAACCGCGGCAGCGATGGTATTCGTATTCTCTCTGACGGCCGCGCTGCGCAAATCGTCGTCGAGACCGCGGGCGAAAGCACGCTCGAGACCGATGTCCTGCAGTTGATCACCGACTACTGGCAGAAGGTCGGCATTTCCCTGTTTATCCGCACGTCGCAACGCGACACGTTCCGTAGCCGCGCCGTCGGCGGCGAGATCATCATGTCCATGTGGTTCGGGCTCGACAATGGTGTGCCGACCGCGGACATGAATCCGGGCCAACTGGCGCCGACTGCGGACGATCAGCTGCAATGGCCGGTTTGGGGACTTAACTATCTCTCGCATGGGGAGATGGGCCAGGCGCCCGATCTTCCGGCTGCCGTTGAACTAGCCGAACTTCTGCAGCGTTGGCGGCATTCGGCCGAGGATGCCGAGCGCACGGAAATCTGGGGGCGGATGCTGTCGATCTACACGGACCAGGTCTTCTCGATCGGCATCGTGAATGCCTCCCTGCAGCCGATCCTCGTTGCCAACAAGATCAAGAACGTCCCGGAAGCGGCGCTCTACGGTTTCGACCCGACGAGCTATTTCGGTGTCTATAAACCCGATACGTTCTGGATCGAGCAGGAAGGCTGACATGCTGCGATACATCCTCTGGCGCATCGCGGCGATGGTCCCGACCTTGCTCATTATTTCAGCGCTCGTCTTCACCATCATCGAGCTGCCGCCCGGCGACTACTTCGAGAGCTACGTCGCCGAGATCAGGGCGCAGGGCGAAGGCGTCAACATGGAGCAAATCGAGGCGCTGCGGAAGGAATATGGTTTCGATCAGCCGCCTCTACTGCGATATGTCCACTGGCTCGGCGGCATGCTGCAGGGTGATTTCGGCTACTCCTTCGAATACGAACTGCCGGTCAGCGCCGTCGTCGGCGACAGGCTGTGGCTGACGATCCTGGTTTCCTTCGTCACGATCATCTTCACCTGGCTGATCGCCTTCCCGATCGGCATCTACTCCGCCACGCATCAGTATAGCTGGGGCGATTATGGCCTGTCGCTGATGGGTCTGATCGGCATCGCCATCCCGAACTTCATGCTGGCGCTGATCATGATGTACTTCGCCAATATCTGGTTCGGTATCTCGATCGGCCACCTCATGGATCAGAAGTATCTGGCCGAACCGATGAGTTGGGAGAAGGCGAAATCGATCCTGGAACATATCTGGATACCAGTGGTCATCGTCGGTGCTGCGGGGACCGCCGGCATGATCCGGCGTCTGCGCGCCAATTTGCTTGACGAACTGCAGAAGCAATATGTCGTGACCGCCCGCGCAAAAGGGCTTTCGCCGATGCGCACCCTGCTCAAGTATCCGCTCAGGATGGCGCTGAACTTCTTCATCTCGGATATCGGTTCCATCCTGCCGGCGATCATTTCCGGCGCGGAAATCACGGCAATCGTGCTGTCGCTCGAAACGACCGGCCCGATGCTGATCAAGGCGTTGCAGAGCCAGGACATGTATCTGGCAGGCTCCTTCCTGATGTTCCTCGCTTTTCTGACCGTCATCGGCGTGCTGATTTCCGATCTCGCGCTCGCCATTCTTGATCCTCGGATACGGCTGCAAGGCAGGAGCACCAAGTGACGTCATTCCTTCCGGCACCCGGCGAACCGCTGCAGCACTACGTATCGGCTGCACCATTCGATCCCTATTCCGTCGAAGCGATGACGGAAGAGCAGGTGCGGGTAAACCAGGCTTCGCAATTCCGGCTGATGTGGTGGAAGTTCCGTCGGCACAAGCTGGCGCTGATCTCCGGCATTTTCCTGGTCGCGCTCTATCTGATGATCCTCATCTGCGAGTTCCTGGCGCCCTACAATCTGCACACGCGCAATGTGGACTATATCTATGCGCCGCCGCAGTCTGTGCATCTATTCCACGAGGGCAAGTTCGTCGGGCCGTTCGTCTATGGACGGACGATGGAACTCGATATGGAGACGCTGAAGCGCAACTACACCGACAACCTGCAGGACGTCGAGCCGATCCGCTTCTTCTGCCGCGGCGACGGCTACCGCTTCTGGGGCCTGTTTGAAAGCAACGTGCACCTCGCATGCCCGGCAAAGGACGGGCAGCTCTTCCTGCTCGGCACCGACCGGCTCGGCCGCGATGTGCTGTCGCGCATCATCTATGGCGCGCGCATTTCGCTGACGATCGGCCTTCTCGGCATCACGGTCAGCTTCGTGCTCGGCATCGTTATCGGCGGTCTGGCCGGCTACCACGGCGGTGTTTTCGATCTCATCGTCCAGCGCGTCATCGAAGTGCTGCAATCCATCCCGAGCATCCCGCTCTGGCTGTCGCTGGCTGCAATCATGCCTGCGACCTGGAGCCCGATCCTGATTTATCTGGGCATCACGATCATCCTCGGCCTTCTCGACTGGACCGGGCTTGCACGAGCGGTGCGTTCGAAACTGCTGGCATTGCGCGAGGAGGACTATGTCCTTGCTGCGCAATTGATGGGTGCAAAGAGCGGTCGCATCATCGGAAGGCATCTGGTGCCGGGCTTCATGTCCCATCTGATCGCCACCGCGACGATCTCGATCCCCGGCATGATCCTCGGCGAAACGGCGCTGAGCTTCCTCGGATTGGGGCTGCGTCCTCCGATCACCAGTTGGGGTATCCTGCTGACGGAGGCGAAAAGCGTGAGCGTGATTGCCTTCTACCCCTGGCTGCTATTCCCAACGATCCCGGTCATTTTTGTGATTTTGGCGTTCAACTTCTTGGGAGATGGCTTGCGCGATGCCGCCGATCCCTACAAATGAGGTCCGTTTCGACGCCGGCCGCAAGCCGGCGACGCGAGTTTTGGTTCGTTTTTTCCTGAGCGAAAGGTTTCTGGCATGACGCGGCGCTTAGAAGATGCCCGAATACTCATGTACAGCCACGACACTTTCGGGCTTGGCCATCTGCGCCGATGCCGCACGATTGCGCATTCGCTGGTGGAAGATTATCGCGGTTTGAACATCCTGATCATTTCGGGCGCGACGATTGCCGGCGCCTTCGATTATCGCGCACGTGTCGACTTCGTGAAGATTCCGAGCGTCATCAAGCTGCACAACGGCAACTACACGTCTCTCGATCGCCATATCGAGTTGGATGAGACGTTGAAGATGCGCCAGTCGATCATCCGGCACACGGCGGAAACCTTCAAACCGGACATCTTCATCGTCGACAAGGAGCCGATGGGGCTACGGGGCGAGGTCGAGGAGACGCTCACCTACCTCAAGGCCCATGGAACGACGCTCGTTCTGGGTCTGCGCGAAGTGATGGATGCGCCGCATCTGCTTGAGGTGGAATGGAAACGCCGCGACACCATGCGCAAGATCGAGCAGTATTACGATACGATCTGGGTTTATGGTCCACCGGACTTCTACGACCCGCTGACGGAACTCGAAGTGCCGCCTGCCGTCCGCGAGCGCATGAACTTCGTCGGCTTCCTGCAGAGGAGCGTGCCGCGAGAAGAGTTGCCCGGTCACAAGCCGGAAGGCGACTATATTCTCGTCACCACCGGCGGCGGCGGCGATGGTGCCGACCTGATCCACGATTTCATCCATGCCTACCAGCAGGATCCGGAGCTGACGCATAGGGCGCTGGTCGTGCTTGGCCCCTATATGCCGGTCAAGAAGCGCGAAAAGCTGATCAGGAAGGGAAGCAAGATCCCTTACATCAAGATCATCGAGTTCGATAACCGCATGGAAGAGCTGATCGCTGGAGCCAAGGGCGTGGTGGCTATGGGGGGCTACAACACCTATTGCGAGATCCTGTCTTTCGACAAGCCGGCGCTGATCGTGCCGCGCATCCAGCCGCGCGAGGAGCAGCTGATCCGCGCACGCCGCGCCGCCGAACTTGGCCTCATCGACATGTTGCTGCCCGACGAGGCCGAGGATCCCTTGCGTTTCGCCGCCGCGTTGAAGGCTTTGCCGCAACGCGCGCCGCCCTCGAAAAGCTCTGCCAACGGCCTGCGGCTCGAGGGGCTCGTGCATATCTCGGAAATCGTCGGCGGGTGGCTCGGCGAGCAATCGAGTGAATATCTGAGCATCGTCAAGAAATCGAGCTGAAGCATTGCCAACGGACCGCAAGATTGCCGTCGTTCTGAAGGGGTATCCGCGCCTTTCGGAAACCTTCATTGCGCAGGAACTGCTAGGACTTGAGAAAGCCGGGCATGAGCTGGTGCTGATCGCGCTGAGGCGTCCAACCGACGGCAAGCGCCATCCGGTGCATGACGAGATACGTGCCGACGTGCACTACCTGCCGGAATACCTGCATGAGGAGCCGTTGCGTGTCCTCAAGGGCCTTGTGCGCTCGCTGCCGAAGCCCGGTTTTTGGAGGGCGCTTGGGCAATTTTCGAAGGATCTCGGCCGGGACCTGACCCGCAATCGCTTCCGCCGTTTCGGGCAGGCGCTGGTGCTGGCGTCGGAATGGCCGGGTGATCCGGGCTGGCTGCACGCCCACTTCATCCACACGCCCGCTTCGGTCACGGCTTACGCCAGCCTCATCGCCGGCACGCCCTGGACATGTTCTGCACATGCCAAGGATATCTGGACATCGCCGGACTGGGAGCTTTCCGAAAAGCTCGGTCGCGCGCGCTGGACGGTGACCTGCACCCGAACCGGATATGAGCATCTGCAGAGCCTGACATCGCAAAAGGCAAGGGTGCATCTGAGCTATCACGGTCTCGACCTTGAACGTTTCCCGCATTTCGATGGCGAGCATTCGAGCCGCGATGGTTCCAATCCACAAGACCCCGTTCGCATCGTCAGTGTCGGCCGGGCGGTGGGCAAGAAGGGCTACGACGTCCTCCTCAAGGCGCTTGCCCTCTTGCCTCAGGACCTTCACTGGCGTTTTGAGCATATCGGCGCTGGAGAATTGACGGCAAAGCTCAAGGTTCTCGGCGACGAGCTCGGCATCTCGGACAGAATTGCCTGGAAGGGTGCGCTCGATCAGACCGATGTGCTCGGCCACTATCGAACCAGCGATATCTTTGCGCTTGCCTGCCGGGTGACGGCAGACGGCGACCGTGATGGACTGCCGAACGTGTTGGTCGAGGCGTCGAGCCAGCAGCTCGCTTGCGTCTCGACGGCAATCTCGGGCGTTCCTGAGCTGCTGGTCGATGGAGAAAACGGCCGTGTCGTCCCGTCGGAGGACGCAAAGGCGCTGGCGCTCGCCTTGGAGGAGCTGATCCGCGATCCGCAGTGCCGTCGCCGTTTGGGCGCTGCGGCCGAACAACGGGTGAGGGCACATTTCGACCATCATTCCAGCATTGACCAGCTGACGGCCCTGTTTGCAAACGAATGGAAGACGGCATGACGCGGCAGCGGCGGGTCTTCTTCTATGTCCAACATCTGCTGGGGATCGGCCACCTGGCACGGGCAAGCCGCATTGCCAGCGCGCTGGCGGCCGATGGTTTCGACGTCACGGTGGTCACCGGCGGTACACCCGTTCCCGGCTTTCCAGCTTCCGGATTGAAGCACGTGGCCCTGCCGCCGGTCGTTGCCGGCGACAGGGGGTTTTCGGGCCTGGCTGACGAAACCGGAAACCCGGTGGACGACGACTTCAAGGACCGCCGGCGAGATATGCTGCTTGATGCGTTTCGCACGTGCGACCCGGATGTGGTCATCTTCGAAGCGTTTCCGTTCGGGCGGCGCCAGATGCGCTTCGAACTGATGCCGCTGCTCGATCTCATCGAGACGTCGAGCCCACGCCCACTGGTGGCGACATCCCTTCGCGATATCCTGCAGGAGCGAACGAAGCCGGGTCGCGCCGAGGAAATGCTGGATCTGGTGCAGGCGCATTTCGACCTCGTGCTCGTGCATGGGGATCCCGCCTTTGCACGGCTCGAAGAGACCTTTCCTTACGCGCAGGAGATCGCCGACAAGGTCGCCTATACCGGCCTCGTTGCCGGCGGTCCGCCGATGGCGCCGTTGGAGCGCTTCGATGTGCTGGTCTCGGCAGGTGGCGGTGCGGTCGGAAAGGAGCTGATCGGCGCCGGGCTAGAGGCTGCGAGGCTTCTGCCGCCGGAGCTGCAATGGTGCCTGATTACCGGGCCGAACCTGCCGCAGGTCGACTATGATGCGCTCGAAGCCGCGGCGCCGGGCAATGTGAAGCTGTTCCGGTTTCGGCAGGATTTCGCCAGCCTGCTTTCCGGTGCGCGGCTTTCCGTCTCGCAGGCTGGCTACAATACGGTCTGCGACATCATTCGCGCCGGGTGTGCATCGCTGCTGATCCCGTTCACGGCTGGTGGGGAAACTGAACAATCGACGCGGGCAGTGCGACTGGCAAAGCTCGGGCTTGCCGGCGTCTTGCCGGAGAACGACGTAACGCCGGCCCGATTGGCGCGCGATGTTGAAACGCTGCTGGCACGTGCGAAGCCGGCGATGCCGCCGCTCGACCTCGAGGGCGCCACTCACACGGCTGCAATCCTGCGCGAGCGGCTCTCGAAAGTGCTTGTCAAACCGTCCCGATCAGCATGAATCTTGTATATTTTTTCGTCGGCAGAGCGCCGGCGAAATCGAGTGTCGTGAGCTTTGCCTGGTTGGCGAATGCGTCGACGGACGCCACACAGTTGATGTGGGTCGGTTCGCTGAAGTAATCGTTGGATTGCAGCAGGACGCGTGTACCTCGCGGGATCAGATCGAGCCACGAGCGCAGATCGGCAATATGTTCGCAGCTCGTGTTGACGATAAGGTCGGCGCCAAGACTACCATAGTCGATCGCGTACATATCCGCCGTGACGGCTTGGAATCGATCGGCAAAGGTTGCGTTAAGCGTGCGCGCGACAGCCTCGACCGAAGGGTCGATGTCATAGCTCTCAGCCATTGCGATATCGAAGCGGCGGTCCTCGAGCAGCATGGCGGAAAGAATTCCGTACCAGCCGCCGAGAATGACGATCCGCTCATAGGATTTGCCCGCGGCTTCCAGCAGCGTGTCGCGAGCCCAAAGCTTGCACGCCACCTGCTTGTGGTTGAACGCGTTGGCAATATCGGCGTCCGGATGCCTGGCGATCACCTTGGCGATGCCGTCGATCAGAGGGCTTCTGGTGTAGGCGGCAATTCCGCGCGTCAGGTCGAAAGCGTTTTCGTACCAGTCGCTCGCAGGAGTAGGGTGGTGGCTGGTGTGTTTCATTCGGTCGTTGTAAGCTGGCATACGATCGAGCGCAATAAGCACGCCCGTCTCCTTCCCTGCGCCATCCGTTGCGAGGAGACACGATCGCCAATCTCAAAGGCGGCGTCCATTGCGGTTTTCTCGCGCTCCTGCATAATCTAGTGAACCGGATTCGAAGCCGGATCAGATTTTGCCGAAACGCCTCGCGACCGGACGCCCCTGGCGGTTCAGTCGGAAAGTATCACAAGCACGCATTTCGTGGCTGGGTATCGTGAAAGCCCTCGCCGCACACATAGCAGTGTTCAATAAGGTCCCGTTGCCAGAAACATGGAATCACGCCTCTCCCGCTATATTTGGACCCATACGCGCAAGGATCAGCTCTGGATCTTGGTGGTCGTGGCGTTTTCGATGGTGCCCTATTTCCTGTCCTTCGACCTGCCCAAGCAGATCGTCAACGGACCGATTCAGGGCGACGGCTTCGCCAGCCCGGAAGCGACGCAGGCGTTCCTGGCGATCTCCTTTGACTTGCCTTATCTTGGGACGATCAATCTCTTCGATGGCTTCCAGCTCGGCCGCGAGGGGATGTTGCTGGCTCTGAGCCTCGTATTCCTGCTGCTTGTGGTCGTGAACGGCCTCTTCAAATTCTACATCAACACCTTCAAAGGACGGCTCGGCGAGCGTCTCTTGCGGCGGATCCGTTTCGAGCTTGTCGACCGGGTCCTGCGGTTCCCACCGACGCATTTCAAGCGGGTGAAACCGGCCGAGATCTCGACGATGATCAAGGACGAAGTGGAGCCGCTCGGCGGCTTCACGGGCGACGCCTTCGTGTCGCCGGCGCTGCTGGGCGGTCAAGCGCTGACAGCCTTGATCTTCATCCTGTTGCAGAGCTTCTGGCTGGGGCTGATCGCCTCCGTCATCGTCGCCGTGCAGGCCGTGATCATCCCGCGCATGCGCAAGCGGCTGCTGGTGCTTGGGCGTGAACGCCAGCTGACGGCGCGCGAATTGTCCGGCCGGGTGAGCGAGATCGTCGACGGCATCGGCACGATCCGTGGTTATGACACCTCCAATTTCGAGCGTGCCGATATCGCATCGCGGCTCGCACGGATCTTCAAGATCCGCTACGACCTCTATCAGTGGAAGTTTCTGGTCAAGTTCATCAACAACTTCCTCGCCCAGGTTACGCCTTTCCTGTTCTATTCGATCGGCGGCTATTTTGCCCTCCAGGGCCGCCTCGATATCGGCCAGCTCGTCGCCGTTATCGGCGCCTACAAGGACCTGCCCGGACCGCTGAAGGAACTCATCGATTGGGACCAGGCGCGCCAGGACGTGCAGGTCAAGTATGCCCAGGTGGTCGAGCAGTTCAGCGTCGATCCGCTGCTCGATCCCAAGGTTCACGCCGTCGCGGCGACAAGTCCCGAACCGCTGAGCGGTGCGCTCGCGGCCGTCAACCTCACGGTGACCGACGATGGTGGCGTCACGCTTCTCGACCACGTTTCGCTGCAGGTGCAGCCAGGCGAGGCGGTCGCGCTCAAAGGCGGCGGAGAAGTGTTGGCAGAGGCCTTCGCCCGTCTGATCTGGCCGGCGGCCGGTCGGGTTGTCATTGGCGGTCAGGATATTCTGGAGATGCCGGAATCGGTCACCGGCCGGCGGATTTCTTATGCCTCCTCGGACGTCTATGTGTTTCAGGGTAGCCTTGGCGACAACCTGCTCTACGGCTTGAAGCACGCGCCATTGACTGAAGTCCGGTATGAAGGTGAGCGCGCGGCCCATCGCAAGTGGGAGCTGGTCGAAGCCAAGCTTGCAGGCAATCCATCCTTCGACGTCAACAGCGATTGGGTCGATTATCAGGCGGCCGGCGCAACTGGACCGGAAGATCTTCTGCTCAAGATCAGACCGGTCCTCGATGCCGTCCTTCTGACCAACGACGTGCTGGCGCTTGCAGTGCGCTCCACCATCGACCCGAACCGCAATGCGGCTTTTGCCGCGGGTATCGTCGAAATGCGCAGCGCGCTTCGCCAGCGCCTCGAAGAGGAGAAGCTCAGCGACCTCGTGGTGTTCTTCGAGCCCGGCTCGTACAACATCGAAGCAACGATCGGCGAAAATCTGCTCTTCGGCACGATCACCGATCAGGTGATGTGGGACGGCGCGCTTGAGGGACATCCGTTCTTCAAGACCGTGCTCCAGCGGGTCGGCTTGCGCGACGTCTTCTATGAAATGGGTCTGGAAATCGCCGAGAACGTCGTGGAACTGTTCCGCGACCTGCCGCCGGATCACCCGTTCTTCCAGCAACTGACGTTCATGACAGCCGAGGAAATCCCCGTCTATGAGGCGTTGCTGCAAAAGGTTCGCGGCCGCCCACGCGCCGATGTTGCCGAGGATGATCAGGTCAAGATCATCCGGCTATGTTTCGGGTATATCGAACCTCGCCACCGTTTCGGTCTCCTGACTGACGAGCTGATGGCAAAGATCGTCGCGGCACGGCGCGAGTTCGACGAAGGTCTGCCGGCGGACCTCGCCGGTATGATCGAGCACTATCGCCCGAACCGTTACATCGCCTCCGGCAGTATCATCGACAATGTGCTGTTCGGGCGCATCGGCCACAAGCATGCGGATGGATCGGAAAAGATCAGGGCCATTGTGCGGGATCTTTTCGAGGCTGTCGGCCTCTACAACGAAGTGCTTGCCTTCGGCTTCGATTTCAATGTCGGCGCTGGCGGCAAGCGCCTGACCGCAGGCCAGCGTCAGAAGCTGGATCTGGCGCGGGCGCTCATCCGCATCTGCGACTTCTACATCTTCAACCAGCCGCTGCTGGCGCTCGATCAACGTGTCCAGGAACAGGTGATCCGCAACGTCTTTGCGCTATTGCGGGAGGATGGGCGCAATCCTGCCATCGTCTGGGTGGTCGCCAATCCGGCCGTGATGGAGCTGTTCGACCGTGTCGCAGTTTTCGAGAATGGCCATCTGCTTCGCGACGACAATACGGAAGTGGGGGCTAACGAAGGACCCGACTATAAGGAAATGGCATCTTGATGTAATATTAATGTCAGGGCACGAGCATAGGGTCCTGCCGCAATGCGGGAGATGGCTTGTCCCCGACCGGATACTCGGAGAAACGGATTGTGATGTTGCTCAAGGATGAAGTCGAAATGCTGCGCCGGATAACCCTGTTTTCAGGATTGCCGCCTGCAAAATTGAAACTCCTTGCCTTCACTTCCGACCGGGTCATGTACAGTGCCGGGGAGGCGCTTTTCTATCAGGGTGATATCGGTGACGCCGCCTATGTCATTCTCTCCGGCAAGGCCGAGGTGCTGGTGACCACCGCAAGCGGTCCACTGAAACTGGCAGAGGTCGAGCAGAATTCGATCGTCGGCGAAATCGCTATTCTCTGTAACACCCCGCGCACGGCAACTGTGCGCACGACGACACCGCTGGAAGCCCTGCGCATCCGCAAGGACGATTTCCTGAAGCTCCTGGCCGACTTCCCCGAAATGGCCGTGGAAATCATGCGCGTGCTCGCCGACCGTCTCAGCCAGACGACGGCCGAACTTACGGAAGCACGCAGCCGAAACGAACGCATGGAAGCGTGAAATCAAGCCGGCGGCGTCTGTCGATGGCATGTCCTGGCCGCATGAAAGACCTTCGCAAAAACGATTCCGCTTCGCCGGGATATGGGCTAGAGAAGCGCCATGCGTGCGATCACCTATTTCTGCAAGACCGTCCATTTCCCCGACAAGCCTGAGAAGAAGCGCTTCTTTGCGCGGCTTCAAAGCGGCGAGTGGGAGCCGTGCACATTTCAGAACATCGAGCGGCTGGTCGACGGCAACACGACCTTTGTCGATATCGGTGGTTGGATAGGCGTCACACCCTATTGGGCGGCACAGATTGCCGACAATGTCATTACCGTCGAGCCCGATCCTGTTTGCTTCGGCATCCTCAAGGAAATGGAGCCGCAGAATGAGGGGGACGTCGCACTGATCAATGCGGCACTTTCCGAGGATGAGGTCCTGGTGCTGAATTCAGTCGGCGGCGGATTTGGCAGTTCAGAAACCTCGGCGCTGATCGCCGACGACACGGGGCAGGCGATCAAGGCGAAAACGATCACGATTGCCGAGCTGCAGTCGATGGCGCGAACCGACAAGCTGTGCTTCAAGATCGATATCGAGGGCTATGAATACCGTGCCCTGACCCAGTTCCGGGGTATCGACCGCACGCGGACGACGGGTGTTTTGCTCGCCGTTCATCCACAGATCCTATTTGCGTCGCTGAGTGGGCCGGCAGTCGTCAGGGCATTTCGTACCCTCGTTGCGACCTTCGGGCTCGTGCGCAGCTTCCGTGGCTTTCGCCTCGATAATCCGGCGGCGATATGGAGTGCGCTAAAGAAATCCATCGTTCGGCGCGAATTCCGCGGTTTCGATCTGCTCTTTGTTGCGAAGGCCCGCGAGCGGTAACATCACCCGCCAAAGAGCAACAGTCTCCGGCTTTTTCAAGCACGAGTGTCGGCGATGTATGCCTTACCGGAGCAGGAAAGTCGCGCCGATCCGCCCATTAACCATGTCTGGAGCTTGGTTAATTCTTGGTTTAAGAATGTTACTTCTGGTGGTATAAGGTTTCAGGTTTCTATTTTATTCCTTGGTTTTTCTGCTGTGCCATGAAAGCGGTCAGATGTCCTGGATGTATTTTGTCGGCGTAACCTATTGTATGGCTGCGCTTTTCCTATTGGCGATGACCTATTTGGAGGGCTTGCAGGCGCACGCGTCTTGGAATGCCTATCGTGTCGCCGGCATTGTGATCTGTATTTTCTGGCCGGTTCTTATTTTCTATCTAATGTTTAAAATTGTAACAAAAAGAAACGTTCCGCAAGAATGAAGTTATTTCTCGTTGCGCCGGATGACATATCGTCACTCCTTCCAGAGAATTTACCATACAACCACAAAATGCCGGCGGTTAACCCATGAGTTCTTCATGCGGATTATGTTTCGGTTGTGATTGGCCCGTGTGAAAGTTCTGAACATGTGTGGTTTTGGCGGCTATTTCGGTTCGGTCCGGGAAGCAGAAGCCCTTCTCAAGAGGATGGTGACCGCGATCGCCCACCGCGGCCCGGACGAGCGCGGGACATTCGTGGCGCCGGAAGGTGGCCTCGGTCACGTCCGGCTGTCGATCGTCGGGCTCGGCGACGGCCAGCAGCCAATGTCCGATGCGACGGGCGACCTGACCATCGTCTTCAACGGCGAGATCTTCAATTATGTCGAACTGCGCGAAGAACTGCGCGCCAAGGGGCGGCATTTCCGAACCTCGAGCGACACCGAAGTCATCCTTCACCTCTATGACGAGATGGGAGAGGATTGCCTGTCCGTCCTCAACGGTGATTTCTCCTTTGCGATCCGGGACGCCCGCCGCAACCGGATGATGCTCGCCCGTGACCGCATGGGCGTGCGTCCGTTGTTCTATGCGACCCAAGGCGAAACACTCTATTTCGCATCCGAAATCAAGGCACTGCTCCAGGTTCCCGGAATCGCGGCAGAGATCGATCCGGTCGCGCTCGACCAGATTTTCACGCTCTGGGCCCCGATCGCGCCGCGAACCGGCTTTCGCGATATCTATGAGTTGGAGCCGGCGAGCTTTATGATCGCCGAGCGGGGCCGCCAGACGATCAGGCCCTATTGGCGTCTCGACTATCCGGACCGCGAGGCGACTTCACGCTTCGTCAACGAAGGTGATGCCGCTGAAGAATTGCGGGCGCTTCTGAGCGATGCGACGCGAATCCGCATGCGGGCCGACGTTCCGGTCGGCTCCTACCTGTCGGGAGGTCTTGATTCCTCCATTGTCGCGGCGCTCGCAGCGGGCATGGCACCGCAAGGGTTGCGCACGTTCTCGGTCACCTTCGACAGCGCCGAGCACGACGAAAGCGCCTACCAGATGCAGATGGCTGCGGCCCTCGGCACGCAGCACAGCGCAGTCGCCTGCCGTGCCGGCGATATCGCCAGGGTCTTCCCGGAGGTCGTGCGCTTTGCTGAAAGGCCGATCATCAGGACGGCGCCGGCGCCGCTCTATCAGCTCTCGGGCCTGGTACGCGAACAAGGCCTCAAGGTGGTGCTGACCGGCGAGGGGGCTGACGAGGTCTTTGCCGGCTACGATATTTTCAAGGAGGCGCGTGTACGTCGGTTCTGCGGGCGGCAACCCGGCTCGCGCATTCGCCCGCATCTGTTCCGCAAGCTCTATCCCTACCTGCCGGGCCTGCAGCAGCAGTCGGCGGAATACCTTGCCGCCTTTTTCGGGGCCGGCGACGCGCCGCTCGACGATCCGCTGTTCTCCCATCGTCCACGCTTCAAGAGCACGGCGGCGACGAAGATATTCTTCTCGCCCGATCTGCGCGCCAGCCTTGCCGGCTACGATGCGGCAGAGGAACTAGCAAGCCGTCTGCCTCAGGATTTCGCCCGCTGGCACGCTTTACACCAGGCTCAGTATCTCGAGGGTCGATTCCTTCTGCCAGGCTATATTCTTTCGAGCCAGGGCGATCGCATGGCGATGGCGCATGGCATTGAAGGGCGTTTCCCGTTCCTCGATCACCGACTGGTCGAGTTTGCTGCCGGACTGCCGCCGGAGATGAAGCTCAAGGGTCTGGTGGAAAAGCACATCCTGCGCGAAGCGACCAAGGACCTGATGCCGGAGGCGATCGGCAAGCGCACCAAGCAACCCTATCGCGCACCCGACAGCCTTTCGTTCACCGGTGTCGGCGAACTCGATTACGTCCGCGAGGCGATGAACGAAGACCGCATTTCCACGGATGGCCTCTTCAACCCGAGGGCCGTCGCGAAACTCTACGAAAAGTGCCAGTCCCAGCCGGTTTCCGGCTTCCGCGACAATGCGGCGTTCGTCGGGATTCTGTCGACGCAGCTATGGTTGAAGACATTCACCGGTACGAGCATCCATACGGCCGAGGCGGCCTGAACGACTGAGGAAAGGAAAACACATGACGGAAACGATCAAGGACAAGGTCAGGGCCTTTGTCATCGAGAACTTCCTGTTCGGCGACACATCCTACGATCTTGCCGACACGGCATCGCTGATCGAGAACGATATCATCGACTCCACCGGCGTGCTGGAGTTGGTCGCCTTCATCGAGGATCACTACGGCATCGCCATGGCGGACGCAGACATCGTGCCGGCGAACCTGGATTCGCTCGCCCGCATCTCGGCTTTCATCGAGGCCAAAGCCGGCGCGACGGTAACGGCGTAAACGACAACGGGCGAGGTCCAAGCAGATGCGGTTCGAGCAATTCCTTATCGGCAACGCCGCGGCGTATGCGGCGAAAACGGCATTGATCACCGACCGCAAGCGGCTGCGGTATGACGAACTCGATCGGCTTTCGAGCCGCCTGGCCGCCTCGCTTTCCAGGAGCGGCGTCAAGCGCAATGATCGCGTGCTGGTGTTCATGGATAATTGCTGGGAGGCCGCGGTATCGATCTTTGCCGTACTCAAGGCAGGCGCGACTTTCAGCCCGATCAATTCTTCGACCAAGGCGGACAAGCTGGCCTACATCATCGGTGATTGCGAGGCGGCCGCCATCCTCACGCAGGCAAAACTGATGCCGGTCGTGACCGAAGCCCGCGCGCTTGCTGCCGATGCGGACCTGTTCGTTGCTTCGACAGCGGCGCCGAACGGCCAGGTGCCCGCGGGCGCCACCGCATTCGACGCATGCCTGGAAGGCGATGCGGAGCCGGTTGTCCACGGTGGTATCGATCTCGATCTCGCCATGCTGATCTATACCTCCGGTTCCACCGGACGCCCGAAGGGCGTGATGATGACACATCGCAACATCGATGCGGCCTCCGAATCGATCACGACCTATCTGCGTAACCAGCACGACGACGTCATCCTCAATGTCCTGCCGCTCGCCTTCGATTACGGCCTCTATCAGCTGCTTATGGCCATAAGGCTCGGAGCGACGCTGGTGCTCGAAAAGTCCTTCGCGTTTCCGCATGCGATCTTCGAGCGCATTCGCGAGGAGGGCGTCACCGGATTTCCGCTCGTTCCGACGATGGCAGCGATGATCCTGCAGATGCGTGATCTCGAGCCGGGCTTCCTTCCGAGCCTTCGCTACCTCTCCAACACCGCCGCAGCGCTGCCGCCAGCACATATCGCCCGGCTGAGGGAGCTCTTTTCCGGCGCCCGGCTCTATTCCATGTACGGGCTGACCGAATGCAAGCGCTGCACCTACCTGCCGCCTGAGGAACTCGACCGTCGCCCGGGTTCGGTCGGCATCGCCATCCCGAACACCGAGGCTTTTGTGGTGGATGATGAAGGCAAGCGCGTGCCGCCCGGCGTGCCAGGCGAACTCGTCATCCGCGGCCCCCATGTCATGCAGGGCTATTGGCGTAACGATGCATCCACACAACGCATGCTTCGGCCGGGACCGCATCCGTGGGAAAAAGTGCTTTACACCGGCGATCTGTTTCAGACCGACGCGGAGGGCTTCCTCTATTTCGTCGGGCGCAAGGACGACATCATCAAGACCCGCGGCGAGAAGGTTGCGCCGAAGGAAGTCGAGACGGTCCTGCATTCCCATCCAGGCATTGCGGAAGCCGTCGTGGTTGGTGTGCCCGACCCGGTTCTCGGCCACGCGATCGCCGCACTTGTTGTGCGCTCGGACCACACGCTCAGCGACAAGGACATCATCCGTCATTGCTCGCGCCATCTGGAGGACTTCATGGTCCCGAAGGTTGTCGAATTTCGCACCGAGTTGCCGAAGACGGACACGGGTAAGGTTAGCCGCAGGCTTGCGGCCGAGACAATGGAGCCTGCAGAATGAACATTCGCCCGACCCATGAAGCGGCTGCGTTTTCGGCCGAAACGCTTGATATCGACCATGCGGCTGAAACCCGCAGCATCGTGGCAGGGCTGCGTGAGCAGCTGCGTGGAATGAAGAAGCGCGGCCTCGTGCTAGGTCTTTCCGGCGGCATCGATTCCAGCGTGTCGGTTGCCCTGGCTGTGCGAGCTGTGGGCGCGAAGAACGTCTTTTGTCTCTTCATGCCCGAAAACGACAGTGACCCGGAAAGCCTGAGGCTCGGCCGTCTGGTGGCTGAAACCTTTGGCGTCGATGCCGTGGTCGAGGATATCGGGCCGACATTGCAGGCAATGGGCTGCTACGAGCGTCGCGACGCCTTCATCCGCCAGCTTGTTCCTGCCTACGGCGAGGGCTGGGCATCGAAGATCGTGATCGCCAACGCGCTCGAAGGCGAGGGCTACAACATCTCGTCATTGGTGGTTCAGGATCCACAGGGCAAGCAGACGAAGCTGCGCATGCCGCCTGCCGTCTATCTCGGCATCGTTGCCGCCACCAACATGAAGCAGCGGACGCGCAAGCAGATCGAATATTATCACGCCGACCGGCTGAATTTCGCGGTGCTCGGCACACCCAACCGGCTTGAATACGACCAGGGCTTCTTCGTGAAGAACGGCGATGGTGCCGCCGACGTCAAGCCGATCGCGCATCTCTACAAATCGCAGGTATACGCGCTGGCGGCCTATCTCGGCATTCCCGAGGAAATCCGCCGCCGTCCACCGACGACGGATACCTATTCGCTGGAGCAGACGCAGGAAGAGTTCTATTTCTCGCTGCCCTACGACCGCATGGATCTCTGCCTTTATGGCCTCAACAACGGACTGGCGATCGAGGCGGTTGCGCAGGCTGCGGGCCTGACGACCACGCAGGTCGATCGCGTCTGGGCGGACATTTCCGCCAAACGCAAGGCGACGCGCTACCTTCATCTCGGACCGCAGCTCGTCCAGACCGTTGAGGAGATTGCTGACTGATGGGCATAGGGCGCGATGGCCAGTCCGGCCGCATCGGTCAGTCGAAGCGGCCGCCCATAAGTCGGCTCCAATGTTCGCCGGCCAACCCGTTTATGAACCCTTGCGAATGGCGGAACGCCTGAACGAGTTCGTCGTCGCGCGAGTGGACCACGGTTGACGCCATGTGCACAAAGGCGATGCGGCGACCGAGCATGGCCTCAAGGAGAGCTGGCTGCGTCCGCCCGCGCAGACCCGCGACACCGCGCGCGGCTGCGTGGTCGATCAAACAATCGATGACGGGGCCGGCCTGTCCGGGAAGGGCGAGGATCTGCAGCACGCGGCCGATATCGCCGGAGCGAGCGTGATAGGCAAAGGCGCCGACGACGGTTCCGGTGCGTGCGGTAACGGATGCGAAGATTGCGTCACCCTGATCAGGTTTTTGCACAGCGTCTGCGAGGATGTTGTCGAGCTGCCCTTCCGCCCAATCCGGGCGCAAAGGGAACTGGGCAGTGAGCGGACCGACAAGATCGGCGAAACCGCTTCTGTCGATTTCCCCAACGCGAAAATTTGCCTGGCCGGTTCCGCTTTCGGGGACGGCCGACCAGCGCCGCTCCCCGCGACCCATCCTGTTGCGATAGAAACGATCAAACGCATGCGCGAGCGGATTGATCAGCCGCGCGAGCTTGATCCGGTGCTCGGCGACGCTGAGCGTGAATGTCGATGGCCGGATGACACGCACCCAATCGAGACTGTATTGCGGCAGTACGATACCGCGAAGTTTCGTCCACATCTGCGTCGATACTTCGCTTGCGGTCTCGCTGAACGACAGATCCTGTGGACCCGCGAGGAAGGCCTTCAGCAACCGTGCACCCGCCATCGGATCGCTTTCACGATCCTCGGCCATAAGAGAGCCGCATATGGCGGCTCGCAACCGACGACCGTTAAACGTCATCGGCAGCGCGTTCACGCCAACGAAACCGGAGATGCGGCCGTCGCCGTTGACGTGGACGAGGGGCCGAATCTCGCGATCGCAGCCAGGTGCGTCCAGATAGAGCTGGCGCATATAGTCTACGAGCGCAGCTGGCGGCTCCGTCTGATCTTTGCAGAAGACCCTCTGGAACATTCCAGCGATCGCTGGAATGTCTGCGGGTTCAAGGGGGCGGATGCTACTCATCTTTCTTCGTTCCCGGCATCCGCCGCAACGGATGCTTGAGTGACAAGTTTCCTGACGATGGCGACGCGTGGTTTGCCGTCCGCATCGGTGGCGAACGCGACAGGTTCGTAGGCCCTGGTGCGAGCGAGAAGAGCGGATGCCTGTCGGTCCTGGCCGGCGCCGAACTCGAAGAGCAGCCAGCCGCCGGGCTTCAGCAGCGCCACGGCATCTCGGATGAGACGCTGATGGATGGAGATGCCGTAGGGGCCGCCATCGAACGCTTCGCGCGGCTCGGCCTCGAGCAGGTGGGCGCTGTCACCTTCGAGCCGGGATGTGGAGATATAGGGCGGGTTGCAGACGATCATATCAACCGCGCCCTCGAGATGGTCGTCGGCCAGGGCATCAAACAGATCGCCTTGCCGTATGGTAACGCGGTCGGCGACCTTCAAGCGTGCGACATTGCGTCGGGCAAGGGCAACGGTGCTGTCGGTCAAGTCCGCCGCGAAGACCCGGGCGGACGCAACATCGGTCGCGATCCCAAGCGCGAGGTTTCCGGAGCCACAGCACATGTCGATGACAGTTGCACCGGCTGGCCGGTCGTGCAGTATTCTGGAAGCAGTGCGTCCAAGCAGCTCTGTTTCCTCTCTTGGCACCAAGACATCAGGCGCCAGTTCGAGGTTGACGTCCATGAACCGATGCAGGCGCAGCACAATGCTGTCGGGCTGGTCGTCCGGAAGAGGGGTATTGTTCTGCGGCACGGCCTCTCCTTCATCGGTCGATGGATCGCTGCGGGGGTTACGCTACCCCAATCAGGTAAACGGAAGCTAAAATGCAATTGAGGCGCGTGTGTTAACCGCGCAATCATTTCTGCGTGCTAACTTTTGCGACGATCGGAAACGGGGGCGCTGATCCAGCCCTTCCGGCAGAAGACGCGCATTTCGTCGGATTGTTGTCGGAGGCAGATCGGGATGGCATCGGAAGGTCTCAGAGAACCGCGCGCGCACAAGCCGTTCCTGTCGATGATCGTGTCCTATGCTGCTTCGGGCGGCAGCCTCATCATCGGATCTGCAGCCCAGCTTCTGACTTTCGCGATCCTCGCACGCTGGCTCGGCGTCCATGAGTTCAGCGTCTTCGTGGCAATTACCGCCGTTGCCAACATTGCCGTGCATCTCTGCGGATTGGGGGCGATGGAGTGCCTCGTGCGCCGCGTGGCGCGCGACCGGAGCATGTATTCCCGCATGCTCGGGCACAACATCATACTGACGGCCACCAGCGGCATCGTTCTGGTTCTGCTTGGTGCGATCACGCTTCCGTTCTTCTTCACGCTTTCCGCCGATCCGGTCACCAACATCGTCGTGATCACGCTGATGCTGACCACCAACGTCGTCTTTGTGCGGATTATTGTTTTGGCGGAGCAGATCTTTCTCGCTCACTCCAATTTTGCATCCGCCAACAAGGTTGTCGTCGGTTTCGCGATTGCCCGCACCATCGCGGCTGCGCTCGCCTGCATCGTCTTCGGCGTGGCGACCGTCGCCTCCTGGGCCGTCTGGCAGTTCGTGTGCCATGTGCTTGTGGCCATCGGCTGCTGGTATGCTGTCAAGGGCCTTGGCCGGCCAACCTATGGCATCGTTCGGGAAGAGCTGCCGCAGGGGCTCTATTTCAGCGTGCCCTTCATTCTGCGCGCGGTGCGCCAGAATGCCGACTTGCTCGTCCTGAGCCTTGTCGCCACAGCGGAAGTGATGTCGAGCTACAGCGTCGCACGGCGCATGCTGGAAAGCAGCTATCTCTCGGTCGAGGCGCTGAACCGGTTGATCTACCCAGGTTCGGCCAAGGCGACGGCCTCCGGCTTGCACCACGCCTTCGAGCGGGTGCGCAAGGTGCTCGTTGCTGCCACATCGATCAGCATCGCGGCGGCGATCGCGGTCTTCGCGCTTGCGCCGGTGCTCCCCTATCTCTTCGGCAAGGACTATGTCTCGCTGGTTTCCTTCGTCCGGATTCTCTGCTGGGTCGTCGTACCCATCGCCATGTGGTCGGTTGCCATGGAGGCGCTTGGCGCATCCGGGCATCACCCGGCACGCGCCTCGGTGATGGGGCTTGGCAGCGTGCTCGGCGCAGCCTTGACGGCGTGGGCGACCTGGTATGCGCCGCCTGCGGGCACGTTCATCTCCTTCTATGTGATCGAGATCGCGATGGTCATCGTTTCCTGGAGTGTCTTCCTGCGCTTCGTCCGGCGCGACAGAGAGGGAGCGATTGAGGACGTAGTCCCGACGAGGATGGCACATGAAGGCTGAGCTGAGGGAACTGGAAACTGCCGCAGCCATTGGGCGTCGCATGCCGCATCCGGGCAGCGTGAGACCCATGGAGCGGGGCGATATCCCTGCGGTCAGCCGACTCTTCAGCAAGATTTTCCGCAAGCGCGACATCGAGCCGGGCGATGATCTCCGGCAGTATCTTGACGCGACCTTCTTCGGCAGTCCGCTCTACTCTCCCGAGCATGGCAGTATCGTCTATGATGACGGCGACGGCACCATCGCGAGCGCTATTCTGGCGCTGCCGATGGAATTCTCGATCCACGGTCGCCGTACCGTCGGCAAGCTTCTCTGCGCATTCATGTCCGACGGCAAGGCGGGCGCCGTTGGTGCGGCATGTCTCGCTCGTGCGATGCGCGCCGCGCGCCAGGACATGTGCTTCTCGGATAATTCGTCGCCGGTGAGTGCGGACCATTGGGTTGCCGGAGGCGGGGTCGTGCTTCCGATACAAAGCCTGGAGTGGCAGCGATCGTTTCGACCAGTTACCAGCGGCGCCATTCGTGCCAGCAGGCAGTTTCCGGCATTGGGTTCGAGGATGCTCCTCGGGGTCCTTGGCGCAGTCGATAGGGTTCTGCGCCGGCGAAGACCATCTGTGAAGCCCGCCCCGGCTTCAGGATGCACCACGACGGTGATTGGGGCGGGCGAATTTATCGGGTGTGCCCGACCAATGATGGAGCGGTTTTCGGTAAGGCCCGTTTGGTCGACCGAAGAGTTCGATTGGCTTGTCGGGATCGCGGCGAAGAACCAAAGCCTCGGTGACGTGCATTTCCGCCAGGTGACGGCGGATGGAACAGCGATTGGCGTTTTCGTCTTTCTTGGCAAGACAAACAGGACTGCGACGGTCCTGAATGTGCTTTGCCAACCCGGTCGGGAATTTGAAGTGACGGCCGAAATGTTTGCCTGCCTCGACCGCGAAGGTTACGCCCAGGCTGTCGGCGCTGCGCAACCCTTTCTGATGAACGCGATATCGCGCCAGCGTTGGCTGACGTTCCGCCACCGCGGATATTTCTGCATGGTGACGCGCCATGGTGATCTCAAGGAAGCGGCATTGCGCAACGACCTCTATATCGGCGGCCTGGCATCCGAAAGCTGGAGCCGGTTGCTGACGGACTTCTGAGCGTTGAGGTAAACGGCTACCTGGCCGATTAACGGAATTTTCACCGTACAACTCTAATCCTTCTTTGGAGATACGAGACGCGCGAGCCGGCGATTGTTGCGTCTTGAAGCGGGCGTGAGGAATGCGGATGTATAGGCCGAACGAGCCCCGACAACAAAGGTCGGCTGAGCCAGCGCACAGTCAGCGTGCGATGGTCGGCCGTGGCTCGCTGCTCAATTTTCTGCCGTCTGAAGACGAGGACGCGCCCGCTCCTTTTGAGGAAAAGCAAGCGTCGCGAAGAGATCCGGATGTCCGGCGTCCGCAGCCGGTTCCCCAGGTGCAAGCAGAGACGGAGCCGACGCCGCATGTCGGTGGTGCGTTCTTCCCCCGGCTGCACCTCGTCAGCAAGATCGGAGTAGACGACGTTCTTCGCTGGCTGCGCGACGGCATGTTCTGGATAATCGGCGCAGTCACGATCTGCACATTTGCGGCCCTGGTCTATGCGATGACCGCCTCACCTCGATACACCGTGTACACCGATATCGTCGTCGACCCGTCCAATCTCAATGTGGTCAGCGACGATGTTTTTACAACCAATCCGCAGCGTGATGCGCAACTGTTGGAGGTGGAGAGCAAGCTCAGGATCCTGACGTCACGCAATGTGCTGGCGCGGGTGATCGACGAATTGCAGCTCACGCGCGATCCCGAGTTCGTCAAGCCGGCGTCGTTCGCTTCACTGCGCAATCTGTTCTCTTCGAAGCAGGAACAGCAGGTCAACAACGAGCTTGCAGCCATGCGCGCGCTTTCGGAGCGCGTGGAGGCACGACGGGAGGAACGCTCCTTCGTCGTCGTCATGAAGGTTTGGAGCGAGGAGCCGGCAAAGGCCGTGACGCTCTCGAATGCAATCGTCGATGCCTTCGAGCAGGAACTGTTTCAGTCGGCGGCAGAAAGTGCCGGGCGTGTCGCCAAGAACCTGAATGCTCGGCTGGACGAATTGCGCCGCAACGTGACCGATGCCGAACGGGCGGTGGAAGATTTCCGCAGGGTCAATGGCCTGCAATCGACCAATGGTCAACTGGTGAGCAATCAGCTTTCCGGCGAACTGAACACTCAGGTTCTGGGCGCACAGCAGCGCTTCATCCAGGCGGAGACGCGCTACAGCCAGATGAGTGCGGCAATCGCTCAAGGGAGAACGGCCAGCGCGTCGGAGTTCGAGTCCGAAAACATGACGAACCTGCGCGAGCAGTACAACATGCTCCAGCAGCAGATCGCTTCGATGCAGCGGACTTTCGGCGAGCGGCATCCCCGCCTGGTGGCCGCCAGATCCGAGCGTACGACCCTTGAGGGAGCGCTTGCCGACGAGGCTCGACGCATTCTGGAGCGCGCCAAGGCGGACATGGATCGCGAGGAGCAGGCGCTCGAGGCTTTGCGCGGCAAGGCAAATACCGAGAAATCAAACGTCTTCACTGACAACGAGGCCCAGGTTCAGCTGCGTGATCTCGAGCGCGACGCACGCGCCAAGGCGGCGATTTACGAAACGCATCTCGCACGCGCCCAGCAGATTACCGAGCGCCAGCAGATCGATACGACCAATGTGCGCGTGATCTCGCGCGCCTTGCCGCCCAACGCACGCACTTGGCCGCCACGCACGGTGATCCTGTTGATTGCCGGCGGTATGCTCGGCCTTTTTCTCGGCGTGTCGGCCGCGATCGCCCTCGGCCTGTGGAGATATGTTCGCCGCCCGCAGCCGGCGACCGCCTGACGGGAGCGCGCCAATGACGAGCGCTGCCTATGTCGAAACCAATGCCGCCGATACGCTGCGGCTGCGCGTCGGCACCCTGCTGTTCATGGCGATGTTTCTGTTCTTCTGGATATCGATCAACCCTTTCGTCGACCTGACCGGGGCAGCAGTGCTCGATCCGTCCGCCGGCAATTCCAACCGCCTGAACCAAATCGTTTCCCTGCTGCTGTTCGCGGGTATGTTTGGCTATGGCCTCTGCCACCCGATGCGAAACATCATCCTGCAGCCGCGTCCGCTGCTGGCCGTGCTGTTCGCCTGGTTCCTGTTCGTATCGGTGATCTCGGCCTACCCAATACTTGGGATCAAGGGCACCGTTCTCGCCGTCATGGTGACGGTCAATGCGAGCATCTACCTCCTGTTGCCCGCCAGCGAGCGGCATTTCGCCAAGATGCTGGGCGTCGGCACGCTCATCATGCTCGGCGTTGCCTACTACGGCATCGCCTTCAAGCCGGCGCTCTCCATCCACCAGGCGTCCGAACTGCGCGAGCCGATGAATGCGGGTCTCTGGCGCGGCCATTTCCCGCACAAGAACAGTGCTGCGGCCGCCATGGTGATCGCGGCTTTCTTCGGACTTTTCGTGATGAATACCTGGTCGCGATTGGCCGGGATCGCCATTGTGCTCCTGTCGTTCAACTTCCTCATCCACACCGGCGGCAAGACGTCGACCGCGATGCTTCCGGCGATCCTGCTGCTCGCCTGGATATTCGAGAAGTTCCGTTTCTTGCGCATTCCTATCGTCATCGGTGGTGTCGGGCTGTTCAACCTGTTCGCGGTCGGCTCTGCCGTGTTCACCCCGCTAAGCGAATTAATAACCGAGCTTGGCATTGATGCGACGTTCACCAATCGGGCGGATATCTGGCGTTTCGCGTTCACAGCGCTCGCCGAGCAGCCTATCACCGGCTACGGCTTCAAGGCTTTCTGGCAAACGGCGGAGCTGGTCCATAGCGGCGGCGCGATCGAGACCTGGGCGGTGGCTGCCGCCAACGGCCACAACTCCTATCTCGATATTGCCTTGACGACCGGCTTTCCCGGGCTGCTGTTGACGGTGCTGTGGATCCTCGTCCTGCCGCTGCGCAACATTGCACGCATGGCACCGGCCGAGGAGCACTCGCATCTCACGCGGCTTTTTACGCGCGTCTGGCTCTACACGATCTTCAATGCCGGACTTGAGAGCTTGTTTTACGAGGGCGGTAACCTGCTTTGGTTCACCTTCCTGTTTTCACTCTACGGTTTGCATCTGCAGGCGCGGGCGGTCCTAGCCCTGCCGTCGCAGTCCGCCGAAAAAGGGGGCGTTGCCTATGCCTGAGCTTCTGCAAAAGGTTGATGGCCTCGTCGACCGGCTGGCAAATCGCCTGATCTGGCGCTTTGCTCCGAAGAAGCTCGACGTCAGGACAGACGTCCCGCTCGTTTCCTTTACCTTCGACGACGTGCCCGACAGCGCGCTGCATCAGGGTGCCGAGATCCTCGAACGGCACGGCGTTCGCGGTACATTCTACATTGCCGGAGGGCTCGAAGGACGGGTCGAGCCGGATCGGACCTTGATCACGGCTGCGGGTTGCGAGGCGCTCTCCAGGCGTGAGCACGAAGTCGGTTGCCACACTTTCAGCCACAGCAAGATAAGGCGCTTGACCGGAGGCGCGCTTGCGCAAGACCTCGAGCGAAATGCGGACTATCTCGCGCGCAGCGGGGTTGGCGAGCCGGCAAGGAACTTTGCCTTTCCCTACAACGCCGCCTGGCCGATGGCGCGCAAGGAATTGGGGCGGCGCTATCGCACCTGCCGGGCGGCAGGGGAAGCGATCAACCGCGGTGCGGTCGATCCGCTGATGCTGAAGGCGGTTGAGATCCGCCAGCCTGAGAAGCACGCTTTTGCACTGACGCGCTGGATCGATGCTCTCGTCGCGCAGCCGGGATGGCTGGTCTTTTTCACGCACGACATCGCGCCGCGTCCCACGCCCTATGGCTGCACGCCAGAGACGTTCGAACATCTCGTGCGTTACGCGGTCGAGAAACGATGCACGGTCCTGCCTGTCGACAAGGCGCTCGATCGGCTTGGCGGATGAGGAGAACGATGTGTCCAACACGGTAGCCGCCGGCAAGCGACTTCTCGCCATCAACAACTACTTCTATCGCCGTGGCGGCGCTGAGGCGGTCTTCTTCGACCATATGAAGATGTTTACCGACATCGGCTGGGATGTCGTGCCTTTTGCCATGGAGCACGAGGACAACGAACGTTCTGCCTGGTCAGACTATTTCGTGTCCGAAATCGAATTTGGCCGCCAAACGAGTTTTCTGCGAAAAGTGGAGCAAGCGGCAAGCGTGATCTATTCGCGCGAAGCGCAGCGTAACATCTCCAGGCTGATCGACCGTGCCCGTCCGTCCGTCGCCCACGCGCACAATGTCTACCATCACCTGTCGCCGGCGATCTTTTCGACGCTGAAGACAGCCGGCGTGCCAGTCGTGATGACGGCTCATGACCTCAAGCTTGCCTGTCCTTCCTACAAGATGCTGCGCGACGGCAAGATCTGCGAGGACTGTCGCGGTGGGCGGGTCTACAACGTCCTGCGCCATCGCTGCGTCAAGGGCTCGCCGATATTGAGCGGCGTGGTCCTCGCCGAAACGGTATTGCATCGCGCGCTGGGGCTCTATCGAAACAAGGTCGATCGTATCGTCGTTCCGAGCCAGTTCTACGTGGAGAAGCTAGTAGAATGGGGTTGGGCACGGGAGCAGATGGTGCACATTCCAAATTTCGTTGATGTGGACGATTACCGCAGCGCCTGGGACGAGGGCGATTATTTCGTTTTCGCAGGGCGACTTGCGCCCGAGAAGGGCATTGCCACCCTGATCAAGGCGGCGGCGCTCTCGAAACAGCGGCTGGTCGTTGCCGGTGCTGGCCCCGAAGAGGCGTCGCTGCGGCAGCTCGCCAGCGCGCTCGATGCCGACGTGACGTTCACCGGTTATCTCTCGGGCGAGAGCCTACACGGTTTGATCGGGTCATCCAGGGCGCTCGTCCTGCCGTCTGAATGGTACGAAAACGCACCGATCAGCCTGCTGGAGGCATACGCTCTGGGGCGGCCGGTGGTCGGTTCAGCCATCGGGGGCATTCCGGAAATGATCCGGGTCGGAGAAACGGGCGCGACGGCGGCGTCCGGAGACGCCGAGGATTTGGCACGAGCGCTGACCGACATCGCAGCTCTTGGACCTGCTGCGCGGGCCGGGATGGGCGCGGCAGGCAGGGCGTGGGTATCCAGGGATTTCTCCGCCGATGTTTATCGGGACAGAACGCTTGATCTTTACGCAACGCTTGGAGCCGCATAGTTCGGCGGATTTCATCCTTGCGACATTAACCAAGAATTGCATATATACTTACTATGACATTAATTCCGTTCATTTGTTGGCCGGTTCATTCGATATTTAATGATTAATTTACGAATTTGTTAAGTATTATTAACGTAAAAGGCAGCGGGTGCGCAATCCTTGAGGCCACACCATGGGCAGAAAGTCAGGAGTCTCGCAAGTTGATCGTCGGCAACAGCCGTCGATCTCTTCTGAGATTGTACAATCTGGAGTATTGGAAGGCGTCGACGGAAAGGGCGGTGCTGCCCAGCGTGGAGTCTATCTCGTGGACAGTCATCGCGAGCTGACAGGTAAAGATCGACGGCTGGGCGCGCGAGCGGCACGACGGCGCGTGATGATGCTGGGCCTGCGCGGAATTCCGGATGTGCAGGGCGGCATCGAAAAGCATGTCGAGATCCTTGCCGGCAAGCTTACGAAGCATGGCTGGGACGTCGACGTCATCGGGCGTCGTCGATATCTTCCCGAATCGGCTCCCTTTAGCTGGAACGGCATTCGCGTCTTCCCGTTCTGGGCGCCTCGCCGGATGGCGCTGGAAGCCATCGTTCACACGTTCATCGGCGTTTGCTACGCGGGCTGGCGGCGCCCTGACGTGCTGCATATCCATGCGATAGGGCCGGCGCTTTTCGTGCCGCTTGCAAGAATGCTCGGACTGACGGTGGTCGTCACCCATCACGGCTATGATTACGACCGGCAAAAATGGGGTGCCCTTGCCAAGAATATGTTGAAACTCGGCGAACTCCTGGGCATGCGCTTTGCAAGCGGCCGGATCGCCATTTCGAAGGATATCGCCGATACCATGGGCGCGCGGCACAACGTGTCCATGTCCCTTGTGCCCAATGGGGTGTCGGTTTCGCCGGCCAACGGCGAGACGGGAATTCTTGCCGAGTTCGGCCTTGTGCCACGGCGTTACATCCTGCTTGCCGCGCGCATCGTGCCCGAGAAGCGCCAGCTCGATCTGATCCGCGCCTATGCCAAATGCTCCAATCAGGAGTTCCGGTTGGTGCTCGCCGGCGGTGCTGAATTCGAGACCTCATACACGGAAGAGGTGAGAAGGCTGGCGAGCGATGTTGGCGGTGTCGTTCTGACGGGCTTCCAGTCTGGTGATCGGCTGGCGGAGCTTTTTGCCAATGCGGCACTATTCGTTCTGCCTTCCAGCCATGAGGGCATGCCGATCGCATTGCTGGAGGCCATGGCCTATGGTCTGCCGGTTCTTGCCAGCGATATCGTTGCCAATCGCGAGCTTGGCCTTGCCGGCGAGGAATATTTCCCGCTTGGCGACGTGGAGGCACTGTCATCGGCGATGACGGCCAAGCTGGCCAATCCTCCCAGTGAAAGCGAGATGCGCGCCCGTGCCGCCTGCGCCGAAGCCGCCTACAGCTGGACAAGCGTGGCGGAAAAGACCGTGGCGGTGTATAGCGCGTTGGTGGCAAAATAAATCGCGCGCAATTGCGCGATCTCCCTGTTGCCGACGGATGACGATTGCCGTGTTACGTGCGGTGCGGAGAGACAAGCAAAGTATGAATATCAAGCGCACCGCCGGCCTGCTTGCATGGCTCATATTCGCCGTAATCGCCTATTCGACGCTCTCGCCGCTCGATCTGCGCCCGCGCATGGGCACGTTCGTGCATGTCGAGCGCTTCGGTGCGTTCGGGTTGATGGGCCTGCTGTTCGCGATCGGTTACTCAAGGCGCATCGTTCTTGTGCTTTGCCTCGTCTTCGCAACCGCGGTCGGCTTCGAACTGCTGCAGATGGTGCTGGCGGATCGCCATGCGCGGATCGAGGATCTCGTCGTCAAACTGCTCGGCGGCGCCTGCGGCGTGGCTTCGGGTTCAATACTGATCCGCTATCGGTCACGTCTGCTGCAATTGCTGGGGCAAATAAACCAAAACTCAAAGTATCAGGGGTAGAACGGGCTGCGCCGGAACGCTTGGCTAGACGCCCCGGTGATTTTGGAGGCTCGCGTGGCAGTATCCGTCATCATCAAGACGCTGAACGAAGAGAAGCGAATAGCGGCCACGATTGAAAGCGCGCTTGCAGCTCTCGGCGAGACAGGTGGCGAAGTCATCATTGCCGACAGCGGCTCGTCCGACCGGACGGTCGAGATCGCTTCGCAATACCCCGTGGTCATCGCTCAGATCAGTCCGCCGGCGCGACCGAGCTGCGGCATTGGCCCGCAACTCGGCTTTCAGTATTCCAAAGGCGACCATATTTGTCTGCTCGACGGCGACATGCTGCTCGATGGTGATTTTCTCGACGTCGCCGTGGCGTTTCTCGCCGACAACCCCTCGGTTGCGGGTGTTACCGGTCATGTGCAGGAGATGTTGACGTCCAACCTCGAATTTTCGCGGCGCGTCAAACGCAACTCACCGGAAAACCGGATCGGATCGATCGACCGGATGAACGGCGGCGGGCTTTACCGGCGCGATGCGATCGAGGCGGTCGGTTACCTCTCCGATCGCAATCTCCATGGATACGAGGAATTCGATCTCGGCATCCGGTTGCGAAGCGCCGGGTGGGGATTGCATCGCCTTGACCGCCGTTTCGTCCAGCACTTCGGCCACACCGTCAATTCCTATCGTCTTCTGGTTCGACGCTGGAAGAGCAAATATCTCTTCGGTATCGGCGAACTTCTGCGCGCCTCCGTTGGCCGGCCCTATTTCTTCCAGCTTGTGCGCGAGCTGCCCGAGCTGAAGCTTTGGTGCCTCGTCTACCTCTGGTGGGCGCTTTCGTTCTGCGTGCTCTTGTTCTCGCCCAGCCTGACAGTCGGCTTGGGCATCGTCACCGCTGCGCTGGCCGGTGTCATCGTGCTGATGAGTTTTCGCAAGGGCAGCTTGAACATGGGGCTCTACACGGTCGTCGCCTGGTTCTTCCATGCCGCTGCATTGCCCGTCGGCTTTTTCAGGCGGCGGCGAAAGCCGGAGGCCCCGATCGAGAGCAAGTTGCTTGGAGCGGCAGCGTGATGCATCAGCGGATCCTGGGGGCGGCGCTGGTGCTTGCGGTGATGTGCCTGCCTGCAAGCGCCTCGGATCAGTGGGCCCCGGTCAAGGAGATCTCGCTCGAATTGCGCCCAGGCAGCCCGCTCGATTTCTCGTCAATCCTGCCGAACGCCCCGATCGATGACGATCATAGGCTGGTTGCCGGCAAGCAAGGGCGCCTTGCCTATGCGAAAGCGCCGGATACGCCGGTCAGGATGTTGTGCGCCTCGCTCGCCTGGAGCCCCGCGTCCGGCGGCTTCTCCGATCACGAAGGCGCAGATCGTTACGCGCGCCAACTGGCGATGCATGGCTACAATATCGCACGCCTGCATTTCGTCGATGCAAGTCTGATGTTCGGGCGTGATCGGGATTTCGATTTCGATGCGGAAACGCTCGACCGGATGCAGTATCTGCTTGCGGCTCTGAAGCGCAACGGCATCCATTGGATCATCGATGGTCTGTCGTCGCCGCGTGGCGCATATGGCGGTTTCGACGATCGCTGGGACACGGGCGGCGATGTGAAACTCATGCTTCACCTGGACGACCGGACCTTTGAGCATTGGAGGCGGTTGCAAGAGGCGATCCTCGGGCGCGTGAACCCTTACACGGGCGAAGCTCCGATCCATGACCAAGCTCTTGCGCTGGTTATTCTCGCCAATGAGAATGGCCTGGAGTTCGAAGCGGTGGTCCACGACCGGCCGGGCCGGGCCCCCTATGACGAGAGCTTGGCTGGGCCGTTCAATCTCTGGCTGAAGAAGCGTTACGGTACAACGGCGAACCTGGCGAAGGTGTGGGGCGCGCTCGATGCCGGGGAAGAGCTTGAAACAGGCGGGATCAGGTTGCCACTGGATCGCTATAACGACAGCCCGCGTCTGCGCGATCTGCAGGCGTTCTTCGTCGAAACCGAGCGTGCCTCCACCGCGCGCATGAGCAAGGTTCTGCGCGACCTCGGCTACAAGGGCCTGATCAGCAACTACAACAATTGGCCGTCGAGCCAGATGGGTCTCAGCAGGCGCGACCTCCAGGTCGTTACGGCGAACACTTACCACGATTGGGTTGGCGGCTACGCGCCGGGCAGCGAACTTCTGCAAACCAGTTCAATCGCCGATGGCGTCAACTATATCAGGATGATCGCAGCATCGCGCTGGCTCGGAAAACCATTCGTTGTCAGCGAATACGATCACTTGTTCTGGAACCGCTACCGTTACGAGGCTGGCCTTGCCATGCCGGCCTATGCCGCCCTTCAGGGCTGGGACGCTCTTTGCCGCCATGGTCACGGGCCGATCGCGCTCGCCTATGGGGAGCCGTTTCCCCACAAGCGGGCGATGCTGCCCTACGCGATTGCGCTCGATCCGGTCGCCCGCGCGGGCGAGACCTTGGCCGCCTTGCTCTATCGCCGTGGCGATGTTGCGACCTCTGATGTGACGATCCCATTTTCCGTGCGCGGCGAGGAGGATCTGACCGATGATATGCAGGCGCGCGAGCCGGAGTCTCTGACCGATCTTGCCCTGGTCGGCCGTATCGGTCTGGGCCGAGCCGAGCGATTGGGCGATGCGCTTGCGATCGCCCAGCCGCGGCGGGAAAGCAGCGACTATATGCTGGCGCTGCTGCGGTCGAACGGCACGTTGATGCCAGACAATGGAACGAACGTCGATGCCGGCATCTATCAAAGCAGCACCGGTGAAATTCTCCTCGATCGGTTCGCCGGCCAGTTGCGCGTTAAGACACCGGCGACGGAAGCGATGGCGTTTGCGTCCCTGCGCGAGCCGGTCGACCTCGACATGCTGCGGGTGGAGCGCGCCGACGGCAATGGTCTTGTCGCGCTGTCGGTGCTGGATCCGCGCGCAACCTTGTCCGACAGCCGGCGTTTCCTGTTGATCTTTGCAACCGACGCCCAGAATACGGACATGGCATTCCGTGACAGCGAAGAGCAGGTCATCGAGAGTTTTGGACGGTTGCCGGTGCTGATCCGGCGGGGGTATGTCGATCTCTCCCTGTCTCGGACGGCTGCAAGGTGGCGCATTTCTCCGGTGGGGCTTGACGGAACAGTTCACCCACCGGTGGCCGATGGTGTCGGCGCCGTCGCATTTCGCCTGAGCAACGATGCCCCGTCCGGCCCGACGACCTACTTCCTGCTGGAACTTGAGTAAGCCTCAGCACTGGAATGCGGCTCAGCGGATCAATGATTGGCCATGATCTCCGCCTATAATCATCCTTTCAAACCAAGGGAGGATGCGATGAGAACTTGGGAAGCAATGCACCCCGGCGCGCGCTGGATAACGCCTGAAACGGACTTGCGCACGGTGGCAAGGATCATGCGTGACGAAGACATCGGCGCTCTGCCGGTCGGCGAAAACGATCGCCTTATCGGCATGGTGACGGACAGGGATATTGCAGTGCGGGCGTGGGCGAACGGCCACGATGCCGCGTCGCTGACCGCGCGCGACATCATGACGAAGGATATCGTCTACTGCCGCACGAGCGAAACGCTCGAGGACGCCGTTCGCCTGATGGAGGCCAAGAAGATACGGCGCCTGCCGGTGATCGATGACGAAAAACGTATGGTCGGTATGTTGTCGCTGGGCGATATCTCCCATGCGAGCAGCCGTGAACTGACGACCGGATTGGTCAAGGCCGTAACCGCACATCACGCATGAAATGCGACCGCTGGCTTACTGCATGTTTCCTTAAATCCCATCCGATTTAAGGACAAAAACATGCAGAAATTCAAAGTGCTACAGCGCCGCGCGTCTGCTAAGACGCGCGGCGCTGTAGGGTGTTCCCCTCGCCGCGTCACGGCGGCGGGGGGAAGGACTTTGTCTGCCAACGCGTCACCGCTGACGAAAGCGTCAGAAGCGGTAGGTGATGCCTGTGCCGATCAGCCAGGGATCGAGCTTGACCTTGCCTGTCACTGTGCCTGCGCCCGGCAGGGTCGCGTTGACCTCCGGTTCGAGGAACAGTTTCTTCACGTCGAAGTTGATGCCCCAGTGATCGTCGAGCTTGATGTCGACGCCGGCCTGCAGCGCAACGCCGAACGTGTTCTTGAGGTTGAAGCTGGAGAAATCTCCCTTGGCCTTTTCATCGTAGAAAATGGTGTAGTTCACGCCGGCGCCGACATAGGGCTTGATCGTGTCGGTGAGATTGACGTGGTACTGCAGCGTCAGCGTTGGCGGCAGCAGCCAGGCCTTGCCGATCTCGCCGAGACCGGCGATCGAGCCGCTGCCCCTTGCCGTGTGAGGGGTCGTGCCCAGGATCAGTTCGGCCGCAAGATTGTCGGTGAAGAAGTAGGTGATATCGAGTTCGGGCACGACGGAATTGCTGACGCCGACCTTTTCGCCGTCGAGCGACGTGCCGTTCAGCTGCACCGATGCCTTGTCCTCTGGCAGGACGGCGAGCGCGCGGGCGCGGATCATCCATGGGCTCTGCTCGCTTGCGGCCGGCAGCGCAGGGGCGGGTTCGCTCGGTGCGGTCAGGTCTGCAGCCCGAGCCGCGGTGACCGGGGCCGCCAGCAAGACGAGCGTGGCGGCGGTTGGCAGGATGGAGCGAGTAAACATGATTCCGGACCCCCAGAAGAAGTTAAAAATTGCCATTCAGGGCATGCGGCGGCAGTGAATCTGCGGCCGGCGGCACTATGGGCAACTCCGCTCGACGAGGGGTTGTTCTAGATCAAGGTGGTTTGCCAGTTGGTGGGGTGGCCGCCGCCGCGAGATTCGCGCGTGGCGAATGCTAACGGCTCCAAACGCTCAAGCCGGCATGCGTGGAATGCTGGCAAGCAACCGCTGGGTATAGGAATGCTGTGGCGCCGCCAGGATATCGCGCGTCTTGCCGCTCTCGACCACCTGTCCCTTTTCGAGGATGACCATCTCCTCGCAAAGCGATGCGACGACGCCGAGGTCGTGTGACACGAACACCAGCGTCAGCGTTGCCGACAAAGTCTTGAACAGTTCGACGATGCGGATGCGGGTCGAAAGGTCGAGAGCGCTGACGGCTTCATCGGCAAGAATGATCTGTGGACGGGCGACGATCGCGCGCGCGATGGCGATGCGCTGGCGCTGGCCGCCGGAAAATTCATGCGGGTATCGCTCCATGGCGTCGAGGGGCAGGCCCACTGCCTCCAGCGCCTGTGCCACCGCATCCTTCCGCGGTCCGGCGATGCGCAGCGATTGCAGCGGCTCGGCGATGATGTCGAGCACCTTCTGGCGAGGATCGAGCGACGAGTAGGGATCCTGGAAGACCGGCTGTACCGAACGCCGGTAGCGGCGCATGAACGCGCCGTCGGCCGGATCGAGCACTTCGTCGCCGAAGCGGATTGTGCCGCTGGTGGGCCGTTCGAGGCCGAGCAGCAGTCGCAGCAGCGTCGTCTTGCCCGAACCGGACTCGCCGACCAGGCCGACGCTGGCGCCGGCGCGCACGTTGAACGAAACGTCTGATAAAACCTTGCGGTGACGGGAATAGCCGAAGTTCACATTCTGCAGGTCCAGCATCATGATCCGGTCCGTCCAAGGGCCTCGTCGAACATGCGTGCGGCGTCGACGAGCGTCTGCGTATAGTCGTGCGACGGGTTGGCGAACACGTCGATAACGGCGCCTTCTTCAAGCGCTATGCCGTCGCGCAACACCATCACGCGCTGCACCACTTCGGCAACAACAGGCAGGTCGTGACTGATGAAGAGCAGAGCCATTCCCGTTTCGCGCACCAGCCCATCGAGCAGCTTGAGGATTTCGGCCTGCGTGGTGACGTCGAGAGCCGTCGTCGGCTCGTCGGCGATCAGAAGTTTTGGGCGGCAGGCGAGCGCCATCGCGATCGCCACGCGCTGGCGCTGGCCGCCCGACACCTCGTGCGGATAGGCGTTGGCGATGCGCTCCGGCTGCGGCAGGGCGACCTTGTCGAGCAGATCCAGCACTTCGCGGCCAACCGCCTGACGCGACGCACGGCCCTGTTCACGCTGAAGCCTGCGGCGGACCGGCTCGGCAATCTGCTTGCCGATTTTCATCAGCGGATCAAGCGCTGTCAGCGGTTCCTGGAAGACGACGGCGGTCGCGACCCCGCGCAGCCGGTTCAAGTGCTTGTCTTCAGTCCCAACGATTTCCTGGCCATCGAGCACGATCGAGCCGGTCACAGAAATGTTCGGCGGCAACAGGCCGGTAATGGCCATCGCGGTCATGGACTTGCCCGAACCGGATTCGCCGATCAGCCCCATCCGCTCACCGGAGCCGATGGAGAATGACAGGTCCGAAACCACTGTCTTGCCGCCGGCGCGCACAGTCAGGCCCTGGACGGAAAGCAAGGCGCTCATCGTGATCTCCTGCGTGTCGGATCGCCGACATCCCGCAGCCCGTCGGCAAATAGGTTCATGCCGATGACCAGCGCGACCAGGGCAATGCCGGGCGCAATCGAGCCGACGGGGGCCGTATAGACCGTGCCTTGGGCTTCCTGCAGCAACCTGCCCCAGGACGCGTTCGGCGGCGGTGCGCCAAGGCCGAGATAGGAAAGCGACGCCTCCGCGATCACGGCCAGGCCGAATTGCAGTGCGAAGTTGACCGAGAGCGTCGGCCATATATTGGGTAGCACATGCCATGCGACCACACCTAGCCACGAGGTGCCGGAGGTCCGGGATGCGATGATATAGTCCTGGCGCAGCACGCGCTTGGCAAGGATGCGCGTCAAGCGGGCGACGATCGCCGAGATCGCCAGGCCGAGCGCCAGGATCGCCGACCACAGGCTGGCGCTGTCGCTGGCAGCGACCACCAGCATCGCCAGCAGCAGTGTGGGAAACGCGATCAGGATATCGAGGGTCGCGGCCATCACATCGTCGAGCAGGCGCGTCGCGAAAGCGGCGAGTATACCGAGTGTCACGCCGATCGAGGCGCCGATCGCAACCGCGCCGGTACCGACGATCAACGCGGTGCGCGCGCCGATCATGATTTGCGTCAGGTAGTCTCGGCCGAGCCGATCCGTTCCGACCCAGTGCAGCCATGACGGCGCTTCGAGCCGACCGCCGGAGGCATTGAGCGGATCGTAGGGCGTCCAGAACAGGGTGAGGATGGCGACAACGACGTTCAGGCCGACGAGCGCGAGCCCGATGGAAAGCGACAGCGAGTGTCTGCGGGCCGGTCTATCCGTCGAAAGGTCCAGCGAGGTCATGTTGCAGCTCCTGTCGCCCGTTCCCGCAAGCGGGGATCGATCAGCCGCTGAAACAGATCGGCGGCAAAGCCGATCAGCAGCACGAGCAGGGTTGAGATGAACAACACGCCCTGGACATTGGGATAGTCGCGCTGCTCGATTGCCAACAGCAGCATCGAGCCAAGGCCGGGCAGGGCGAACACCCGCTCGACCACGACTGCGCCAAGCAGGGTCGTTGCAAGCTCGATGCCCAGGATCGAAACGATCGGCACGGCGCCGTTGCGAATGCCATGTCGGATCAGCGCCTGCGAGAAGCTGGCGCCGAGCGCGCGGGCGGTTCGCAGGTAGTCGCTGCCGAGAACGTCCTGTGTCGCGGATCTGATGTAGCGGATCAGCGAGGCGGCCATGACCAGCCCGATCGTCAGGACCGGCAGTGCGAGCGCATACAGAACCTGGCCCTCGTTCTGCCAGCCGCGACGGGGATAACCGCCCGAGGGAAAGAGCCGAAGATTGACCGCAAAGACGGTGACGAGCAGGATTCCCACCCAGAAGACCGGGATGGCGATGCCGAGCTGCGACACGGTCGAAATGGCCGCACCGTACCAGCGATTGGCCTTGACCGCCGACAGGATGCCGAGCGGAACGGCAATGGCGATCGCAAGCGCAAAGCCCAGCAGCGCCAGCGGCACCGTTACGGTCAGGCGGGCGGCGATTTCCTCGACAACGGGCTTGCCGCTGACGAAGGATGTTCCGAGATCGAAGCGGGCGAGATTGCCGACGAAGCGCAGGAACTGCTCCCAGAGCGGCAGGTTGGAGCCGACCTGTTCGCGCGCTGCCTCGATCTGTTGCTGATCGGCGCCAACGGAAAGCAAGGCGTTCGCCGGGTCTCCGGGCAAAAGGCGCAGCAGCACAAACAGCACCACCGCGGCGATCAGCAGCGACAGGATCAGAATGGCGAAGCGGCGCAGAATATAGGCGAAAATGGTGGGCTTCCTTTTATCCGACGGGCGTAACACCCGGGCCCGGAGCGCTGGCTTTTGCACATAATCAACCGGGAGGCTACTGCATAATCCCCTAAATCGTCATCGGTTTCAGCGGAAATTATGCAGCACGTTCCGAGCGCTACAGCGCCTTGGTGCGGCGCACCTCGCCCGCGGCGCTGTTTTGCATCCGGGTAGGAACAGACTGACTTGGCGTTGCCTTGCGGAGGGAATGGCGTGGCATAGCCGTCAACGCAAAGGAGCCCCCAAATTGCTCGAGGGCTCCCTTCTTGAGCGTGCGATCGCGGCAGATCGTCTAGAAGAAGGTCGGGATCAGTTGCCGCTCTTCTTGATGTTGTAGGCGAAGAACTGCGAGTTGAGGCCGTTGACGGGATAACCGGTGACGGCCGAGCTCGAAACCACGATCTGCGGATAGAGATAGAGCCAGTTGCTGGCAGCGTCCTCGGCAATGATGCGGTTTGCCTCCGTCAGCTTGGCCGTCTGCGCGTCGGTGTTGGCCGCGGCTTCCGATTCCTTGATCAGGTCGACGACATCAGGGTTGTTGTATCCCCAGTAGAAGTCGGGATTGCCGTAGAACACGATGTCGCGGTGATTGACGTGTTCCTGCAGTGTCGCCTGGAAATCGTGCGCCTTGTAGACCTTGGTGTACCACTCGTTGGCGGTGATGACGTTGATCTCGACCTTGATGCCGACCTTCGCCAGCTCGCTCTGGAGGAACTGGGCGACGATCGGATGCGGGTCGTAATTCGGCGTGTCGAGCTTGAACGAGAAGCCATCGGCAAAGCCGGCTTCCTTCAAGAGCGCCTTGGCGCTTTCGACGTCATAGGCATCGACGCCGGTGAGGTCGACGTACCACGGATCGGTCGGCGGCACGAAGGAGCCGATCAGCGTGCCGTATTCCCCCCAGATCGACTGCAGCAGCTTCTTGTCGTCGATCGCGCGGGCGATGGCCTTGCGGACCTTGACGTTGTTGAAGGGCTCGACCCTGTCGTTGAACGCCAGGAGCTCCTTGGTGGTCGACTGGCCGGCGGTCACCGTGAAATCGGGATTGTCCTTGAACTGGGCAATCGAATCCGGGCTCTGCACGCTGGTGATGACATCGACGGCACCCGTCAGCAGCGCATTGTTGAGCGCAGTGGCGTCGGTGAAGTACTGGAAGACGACTTCGCCATTGGTCGGGGCCGTGCCCCAGTATTTGTCGTTGCGGCTGAGCGCCAGCGACGAGCCGCGGCGCCACTCGTCGAGGCGGTAAGGGCCCGTGCCATCTTCGCCGGCGTTGAGATCCTTCGCCGCGTCGTTGACGATCCAGACATAGCTGAGGTTGTAAGGCAGCGAGATGGAGCGGGCGGAAAGCTTGACCACCACCGTCTGATCGTCGGGGGTCTCAATCCCGCTGATCGTCGCCAGGCTCTTCTTGCGCGAGCTCTTGGAATCGGGCGCGACCACGCGCTCGATGCTGTGCTTCACGTCCTGTGCCGTCAGCGGGTCGCCGGAGTGGAAGGTGACGTTCGGCCGGAGCTTGAAGGTATAGGTGAGGCCGTCTTCGCTGATTGTCTGTTCGGCCACGAGACCGGGAGTGACGTCGCCCGCATCGGTCAGTGTGAACAGGGCCTCGTAGACGTTGCCGTTGAAGGCTTCGTTGATGCCCTGGCCGGCGCCGGCGGTGTTGTCCAGGTTCTGCGGTTCATAGAGCGAGCCGATGACGACGGAGGCATCCGGATCGAAGTTTGCGTCCTGCGCGAGCGCTGCCGTGCTCGTCGACAGCATGGCCAAAGCTGCGGAGGCGAGGATCGAACGCCTGCCTTTCCGGCTCAGCCTCGAAAGTTCGCCCAAGTCGATCGTGTTGCCAGTCATTTCCCTAACTCCTGCATATATACTCATCACGCGAGGTCGCGCTTGCCGTCCGAATGTACACATCGGGCGGTTGCGATGCATCATACAAATTCCCTACCAATTTAGTGGGAATTTTGGTTCGTTTTGTCGTGCCAAGTTGAAATTTGCACCCGCGGCAGGCCCCGGCAAGCGAAGGGCGTTCCCGAATTAGAAGATGCAGCGGGGCGATTAGTGCTGCGCATATCGCCGCGACCAGCGCCCCGGAATCTTCAGAACCAGGACGCACAACAGGCCGGCTAGGATCGCCGGTGCCCAGAGAGAGAACTGCCCGAAACGATGTTCGAGAATGGCGCCGATGATGGCGCCGCCGAGCATCCCGATCCAGGGGACGATCTGGATCGTCCATTGCATGTTGCCCGTGCCGATGATCCATCGGCCCAAGCCACGGCCGAAGCGGGACAGGGCGCCCGTTACATAGGTAAGACCGATCGGTAGTCCCTCGATATGCTCGACGGAGGCGTTCACGACACCCATCGCAAGGACGATGAAATAGAAGCGCAATTCGTTCGGTAGGTGGTCGCCACCGGCAGCGGTAAGGGTGAGGATAAGGGTGACGCAGCACAGGACACCACCGGCACGAAACCTGCTCGCGACGATCGTTCCCATGGCATTGCCGATGACGAAGACTGCGAGCGAGCCGAGAAGGATGAGCGACCGTAGGATGTTGCCGTCGGCAATGGCGGTTGCGGCGCGCGTCGTGTTGCCGCTCATGAAGGAGACGAAGTCGCCCACCGTCAGCAGGCCGATCGCGTCGGTCATCCCGGCCAGGAAGGAAATGAGCGCGACGACGAGAAGCGCGGTCCCGGTTCGCTGGCGCTTGATGATCCGACGCCGTCGCTGAAAAGTCATGATGCTGCCCCGCCGTTTTCCTCAGGCTTAATCCGCCGACCGCGAGAATGGAAGTCACCCGGTATAGGTGCGCTTTGACGAGGCGGGGTAGGCATGATCGTCGCGTCATGCGTCGCTGTCTGTCCACAGACGGAGCGCCTCAAGAAAGCACAAAAATTTCGAGAGCCGGCAAAAGGATTCGACAGTGAAGGGAATCTGATATATCGCTTGATTAATCGTTTAATCATCGATAACGGAAAACACGGCCTTGGCGCGTTCCGGACCAAAACTGACGAGGATTGCCAGAACACTGGGCGTCTCCGCGGCGACGGTTTCCAACGCGCTCTCCGGTAAGGGGCGTGTCTCTGCCGAACTGGCCGAGAAGATCCGCGCGACGGCAGCTGAACTCGGCTATGTCCCGAGCCTCGCGGGCAGGGCGCTGCGCACCGGCCGCACTGCCGCCATCGGCCTCGTGCTTCCCGATATTGCCAATCCGCTCTTCCCGCAGATCGCCCAGGCGATCGAACTGGCTGCGTCTTCGGCCGGCTACGGCGTTCTGATCGCCGACTCCCGCGGTGACGTCACCACCCAGACCAAGGCCATCGAGCGGTTGATCGACCGTGACGTCGACGGCATGGTGATCGTGCCTCGGCGTGGCACGCGCATCACCGATGTCGGCTGTCCCGTGGCCGTTATCGATACGCCGTCGACACCGGGCAATACGGTTGCCGCCGACCATTGGGGCGGTGGCCGGCAGATCGCCGAACACCTGAAGGCGCTTGGCCACCGGCGCGTTCTCGTCATCGGCAACAATCCTGCCTCCAACGTGCAGAACGATCGCATCGGCGGTATTCGCTCGGCGCTTGCCGAGGGCGCGTTCGTTGAAACGCTGTGGATCGAGCCGCTGGAGCGTGAGCAGGGCAAGGGCTGTCCGCTCGGCCTCGCCGAGAAGGTTGCGGAGGGCTTTACCGCCTTTGCCTGCGTCTCCGATCTTCACGCGCTCCGCGCACTGACCGAGTTGCAGCGGGCCGGCATCAACGTGCCGGAAAAGGCGAGCGTCACCGGCTTTGACGATCTCATCTGGTCGCCGGTGGTGACGCCGGCGCTGACCACCGCACGCATGGACATGACCCGGATTGCCGCGATCGCCGTCGGAGCGCTGGTAAAGGCGATCGGCGAGCGCGATCCGACGGATGCGGCCATCGGCGCGCCGGTAACCGCCGACGACGCCGAAGTGCCGATGCAGCTGGTCGTGCGGCAATCGAGCGCCGCACCGCCCAGGATACAATTCCAGCCTGGCCAGACGACTGCCAACGCCAGAACCTCAGCCCCAGAAGGAGAACACCAGCCATGAAGAAGATCCTGCTCGCTTCCAGCGCGCTTTTGCTCGTCGGCGCCAATGCCGCTTCCGCCCAGGAAAAGACGCTGACCATTTCCGTCTACGGTTTTGCCCAGGACGCTTTCAAGGAGCTGGTCTACACACCCTTCGAAGCCAAATGCGGCTGCAAGCTGGTGGTGGAGACCGGCAACAGCGTCGAGCGCCTGGCGAAGATGGAAGCCAACAAGGCGAGCCCGGTTGTCGACATGGCGGTCGTCTCCATGGCTGACGCTCTCTCGGCCTCGCGCGCCGGCCTGATCGAGAAGATCGACAACACGAAGCTCACGAACTTCAACAAGCTCTACGATATCGCCAAGGATCCGAACGGCGACGGCATGAGCGTCGGCTACACCTTCTACGCAACGTCGATCGTCTATCGCTCCGACAAGATGGAAGTGAACTCCTGGGCCGACCTGCTCGACGAGAAGAACGCCAGCCACGTTGCCTTCCCGAACGTCACCACCAACCAGGGCCCGCCGGCGCTCTACATGGTCGGTGAGGCGATCGGCAAGAATACGCCAGATCTGAAGGAAGCCATTGCCGCCGTCGGCGCGAAGAAGGACGACATCGTCACCTTCTACGTCAAGTCTTCGCAGCTCGTGCAGCTGATGCAGCAGGAAGAAATCTGGGCAGCTCCGATCGGTCGTTTCTCCTGGGAAGGCTTCACCAAGCTCGGCCTGCCGATCAAGTGGGCGGCGCCGAAGGAAGGCCAGACCGGCGGCATGAACGTCATGGTTCTGACCAAGGGCGCCAAGAACCAGGACCTGGCGCTGGAGTTCATGGACTTCTGGCTCTCGACCGAAATCCAGACGGCCCTTGCCGAAAAGCTGGTCGACAGCCCGGCCAACAAGGACGTGAAGGTCGCGCCGGAGATCGCTGAAAACCTCACCTATGGCGAGGAAACCGTGAAGAGCCTCAAGCTCATTCCGTCGGCAGTCGCCCTCGACAACCGCGAAGCCTGGCTTTCCGAGTGGAACGCCCAGGTCGGCCAGTAACAGCCAACGCCAAAAGCCCCCATCACCATGATGGGGGCAGTTTGCGGCTGTCCGGCGACCTCAACCGACCCGCAATGATTGAACGCGACGAAAGGAAGACCAGGGATGTTTCAGAACCGCGCCGAGGCATTGGCGCTCGCTTTGCCGGCGGCGGTCTTTGCGGCGATCGTCTTTCTGGCGCCTGTCGTCATTCTGCTTGCCGAAGGCTTTCGCAGCGCCGACAGCTGGTCGCTTGTCGCCTATGTCGATTTCTTCACCGACCCGCTGAACCGCACCGTCTTCCTGCGCACGTTCCGGCTCGGGCTGATGGTGACGGCCGTCTCTGCCGTGATCGGCTATGCCGCAGCCTTTGCGATCGTCAATCTTTCGCCGCGCAACAAGGGGCAGATGATCGGCCTCGTCGTGCTGCCGCTGATGATTTCGTCGGTCGCGCGAACCTATGCCTGGATCGTCATTCTCGGGCGCACCGGCATCGTCAACCAGGCGCTGCAGCTCATCGGCCTTTCGGACGAACCGATCCGCTTTCTCTTCACCGAGACAGCCGTGTTCATCGGCCTGTTGCAGCTGTTTCTGCCGCTGATGATCCTGTCGCTGATCAGTGCGCTCGAGAACATGCCGAAGGACGCCATCCCAGCGGCGCGCGTATTGGGTGCCAACTGGTTCCAGGTGTTCTGGAAGGTCATCCTTCCGCTGACCAAGGAAGGTCTCGTCATTGGCGGAACGCTGGTCTTCACCGGTTCGCTGACCGCCTATATCACCCCGGCGATCCTCGGCGGCTCCAAGGTGCTGATGCTCGAAACGCTGCTTTATCAGCGCGTCACCGTCGCCAGTGATTTCGTCTCGGCGAGCGTCATTGCCTTCATCCTGATCGTCATGAGCTTTGCCGCCAATCTGCTCCTGAAACGGCTCGCCACCGCGAGGAACAAGCGATGACTCCCCGCGTCTTTTCTCCCCTCGTCCTGCTCCTGGTGATCGCCTTCCTGATCGGGCCGTTCTTCATCATCGTCGCGGCATCGCTGTCGGGCGGCGAGACCCTGGCCTTCCCGCCACAGGGGTTCTCGCTGAAATGGGTCGCCAAGGTCTTCACCGTCGAAAGCTTCCGTGAAAGTTTTGCGGTGTCGATGTTCCTTGCCATCGGCGGTACCGCCATGGCACTCGTGCTCGGCATTCCCGCATCCTACGCCCTTTCGCGCTACAAGCTGCCCTTCGGCGAGACCGTGCGCACGATCGTGTCCCTGCCGATCATCGTGCCGGGTATCATCGTCGGCCTGGCGCTGCTGCGCTATATCGTCGTGCCCTTCGGTTTCAACATCACCCTGGCGCTGTTCCTTGCGCATACGGCGCTGGTGCTGCCCTATGCCGTGCGCGTCGTGTCGGCGAGCCTCAACAACCTGCGCTCCGACATCGAGGAGGCGGCGGTGCTGCTCGGCTCCTCGCGCGCTGGCGCCTTCTTCCGTGTGGTGATGCCGAACATTCGCAGCGGCATTCTCGCCGCCTTCATCCTCGGCTTCGTGACGAGCTTCAACCAGGTGCCGGTCTCGCTGTTCCTGTCCGGCCCGGGCGTGCGCACGCTGCCGATCGACATGCTCTCCTACATGGAGATCACCTATGACCCGTCGGTTGCGGCCCTTTCGGCGCTGCTCGCCTTCATGTCCATCGGCATCGTTTTCCTTGCCGAACGCTTCCTAGGATTTTCCCGTTATGTCTGACGCCGCCTTCCTCAGTCTCGAAAAGCTCACGCTCGCCTACGGCGATACCATTGCGGTGAAGGATCTCGACCTGTCGATCCGCAAGGGCGAATTGGTGGCGTTCCTCGGGCCGTCCGGCTGCGGCAAGACGACGACGATGCGCTCGATCGCCGGGCTGCTGACGCCGGCGTCGGGCCGCATCAGCCTTGACGGTACCGACATCACGCGGGTTTCCGCCAACAGGCGGTCGGTCGGGCTCGTCTTCCAGTCCTATGCGCTCTTTCCGCATCTGTCGGTTTTCGAGAATGTCGCTTTCGGTCTGCGCCTGAAGAAGCTGCCGGCAAGCGAGATCGAGACGCGCGTGACGGCCGGCCTCAAATCCGTGGGCCTGTCGAAGTTCGCTACGCGCAAGCCGGCCGAGCTTTCCGGCGGTCAGCAGCAGCGCGTGGCGCTTGCCCGCTCGATGGTGATGGAGCCGAAGGTTCTGCTGCTCGACGAACCGCTGTCGAACCTTGATGCCCGGCTTCGCCTCGAGATGCGCACCGAGCTGCAGCGCGTCCAGAAGGAAACCGGTGTGACGATGATCTTCGTCACTCATGATCAGGGCGAAGCACTGTCGCTCGCCGATCGGATCGTGGTGATGCTGAACGGCGCCATCGAGCAGATCGGCACGCCCGAGGACATCTACAACCGCCCGGTTTCCCGTTTCGTTGCCGACTTCGTCGGCTTCGAGAACATTTTCGCGGCCGAAGGCGGCAAGCTCAAAGCCGCAAACGGCCCGATCGCCCTTTCCGAATCCCTGCCGCCTGACACGGCAGGGCTTGCGTGGCGTCCGCGCATGGTGACCCTTGGTTCAGGTCCTTTCCAAGGCACTGTGCGCGGAGCCTCTTTCTCCGGCAGCACACGCGAATATCTGCTCGATACGCCGCTCGGTGCGATCAAGGCCGAGGAGGATGCGGGCCTTGCCGCGCATCAGCCGGGCACGGAGCTTACCTTCGATCTGCCTGTCGCCAAGGCGGCACGGCTCGAGCGGTTCGGGTAACCAGCAATGGGGATCTGGATCGATACGGATATGGGCTTCGACGACATCGCAGCGGTGCTCGTCGTTCTCCATGCCAATGAGACGCTTGACGGCGTCTCGCTCGTCTTCGGCAATACGCCGCTCGAACAGGTCAAGCGCAATGCCGCCAGCGCGGCAATGGCATTCGGCTGGACGTTCCCCATCCATGAGGGACGTGCCTTGCCCGTGCTCGGCAAGCTGGAAACGGCGGAGCGGATCCTCGGCGAAACCGGCATGCCGACCGCCGGCCTGACGCTGCCGGCGGCGTCAGCGCTGCCAGTCAGCGATGCCTTTGCCGCACTCTGCCGCTGGTTGGAGGAGGCAAATGAGCCGAGGCGCATCCTGGCGCTCGGCCCGCTTACGAACCTCGCGGCACTCTGCCTTGCCCGTCCGGATCTGGCGGCGAAGATCACCGATCTGACCTGGATGGGCGGTGGCGTCACCAGTGGCAACCATACGGCTTCCGCCGAATTCAACGCCTTCGCAGACCCGGAAGCTTTGGCGATCGTGCTGGCGCACGAACTGCCGTTGCGCATGGTAGACCTCGACCTCTGCCGCAAGGTCTTCGCCTATCCCGATGATATTGCACCCATTCGTGCCGCAGGCGGTGTCAATGCCGCGCTGATTGCCGATCTGCTGTCCGGCTACGTCTCCATTGGCACAAGCCGCGGGCGTCCGTGCATGGCGATCTATGATCCGACCGCCGCAGTCGCATTCGTCAATCCCGGTGCGGTCTCCTTCCGCAAGGCGCGCATCGATACGGAGTTGGCAGGCACGCTTACCCGCGGACGTACGGTGGTCGAGGTCCGTGAAAGCCATGCCGCCTTCAACGCCGAATATGCCACCGACGTGCATGCAGAAACGGCACGAGCCCAGATCCTCGGCGCGTTGATGAAGGAAGCCGCCAAGTGACCCGTCCGCAGGAACCGATGGACCTGATGGATCCGGCGCTGCGCGCACGTGCCGTCGCAGCGGCGCGAGGGGGCGCGGCGTTCGACATACTCATCACCGGCGGCGTTGTCGTCGACATGGTCACCGGTGAAAGGCGCGCAGCCGACGTCGGCCTTGTCGGTCCGCTGATAACCAGTGTGCATGCTCCTGGTACCCGCAGCGATGCCGCTTCGATCGTCGATGCCGCCGGTGCCTTCCTGTCGCCGGGCCTCATCGACACGCACATGCATGTCGAAAGTTCGATGGTCACGCCTGCGACCTATGCCGAGGCGGTGTTGCCGCGCGGTGTCACGACGATCGTCTGGGATCCGCATGAGTTCGGCAATGTCAGCGGCATGGCCGGCGTGCGCTGGGCTGCGGATGCCATCGCTGACCTACCGCTGCGCTGCGTTCTGCTGGCGCCCTCCAGCGTACCGTCCGCGCCGGGCCTGGAACTGGCCGGCGCCGACTTCGATGCCGATGCCATCGCCACCATGCTCTCCTGGCCGGAGATCGGCGGCATCGCCGAGATGATGAACATGCGCGGCGTTATCGATGGCGATCCGCGCATGCACGCCATCGTCCAGGCAGGACTTGCCGCGGGCAAGCCGGTCAATGGCCATGCACGCGGCCTTGCCGGTGCGGACCTGCAGGCCTTCGTGACCGCGGGCGTCAGCTCGGATCACGAACTGGTCTCCGCTGACGATCTGCTGGCCAAGCTTCGCGCCGGGCTGTCGATCGAACTGCGCGGCTCGCATGATCACCTGTTGCCCGAGTTCGTCGAGGCGCTGAATGCTCTCGGCCACCTGCCGCAGACCGTGACGCTTTGCACGGACGATGTCTTTCCCGACGATCTCGATCGTGCCGGCGGGCTTGACGACGTCGTGCGGCGGCTCGTGCGCTACGGGCTGAAACCCGAATGGGCGCTGCGCGCCGCGACGCTGAACGCCGCTGCTCGCCTCGGCCGCGTCGACCTCGGCCTCGTGGCTCCGGGGCGGCGGGCGGATATCGTGGTCTTCGAGGATCTCGAGGACTTTCGCGCACGTACGGTGATCGCCGGCGGCAAACAGGTCGCGATGGCCGGGCGGATGATCGATGCCTTGCCGAAAGCCGACGTCGAGGTGCTTGTCGGCACTATGAAGATCGAACCGTTGATCGACACCGATTTCGCCATTCCGGCGACGGGTTCGAAGGTGCGTGTGGCGACGATCGATCGCCCCCGCTTTACGCAATGGGGCGAGGTCGTGGCTGAGGTCGAGGACGGTTTTGTCGTTCCGCCGCGAGGCGCGACGCTGATTGCCGTCGCCCATCGCCATGGCCGCGCCGACAGCAGGCCGCGCGTCGGACTGCTCACCGGTTGGGGAGCGTGGCGCGGCGCTTTCGCGACCACCGTTTCGCACGACAGCCACAACCTGACGGTCTTCGGCGGCAATGCCCGCGACATGATGGTGGCGGCCAATGCCGTCATCGCCGCCGGTGGGGGTATGGCTGTCGCATCCGCAGGCAAGATCGACGCGGTGCTACCATTGCCGCTGTGTGGCCTCGTCTCCGATGCACCGTTGGCGGATGTGTCCGCTGGCTTTGCTGCACTGCGCGATGCTGTCGGGCGGGTCGTGGATTGGCAGCCGCCCTACCTCGTCTTCAAGGCCTGCTTCGGAGCGACGCTAGCCTGCAATGCTGGGCCGCACCAGACCGATCGCGGCATTGCCGATGTGGTGACGGGAAGGCTTCTCGAAAATCCCGTGCTCGAAGTGCTCTGATGTACCAAGGGGCGACGATTGTCGCCCCGCGACTGCTTTCGCTGAACACCGCGAACCCGGAGGCAGGAGGCGTCCCTGCGTAACGCGGTCGGCATGTCGCCGGAGTTTGCTGCGGCGTGGACGTCTGCCTCGGATCTGCTCGGGCTGGTCCTCGTTCCAGACGTGCAGCGCAACAGCGGCCGTCGCGATTCTAAGCGAGACAGGATCCGATCAACGGTCTGCCGAAGCGCTCAACTCCTGCTCCACCAATGTCGTCCAGAAGGTGACGCCGGGGCCGATCGCCGCGTCGTTGAAGTCATAGGCTGTGTTGTGGTGAAGGGCGCCATCGACGGCAGGTCCGTTGCCGAGCCAGACGTAGCACCCAGGGGCTTCGAGCCCGAAGAAGGCGAAGTCGTCGCCCGCGGTCGATGGCGGAAACCGCGTGCGGGTCTTTTCGCCGAAGACCGCACGGGCTGCCGAAAGCGCACGTTCGCTCGCGTCGGCATCATTGACCACGGGCGGAATGCGACGTTCGAACGCGTAGTCGACCTTGATGCCGTACATCTCGGCGGTGCCTCGCGCCAGACGGCCGATCTCTTCCTCAAGCTGGTCGCGGACTAAAGGCGTGTAGGCGCGCGCCGTGCCGCCAATCTCGACCGTGTCGGGGATGACGTTGAGCGCCTTCGGGTCGCCGGCGCGCACGGAGCAGGCGCTGACGACGGCCGGCTGCAGCGGATCGACGACGCGGCCGACGATCGATTGCAGCGAGGCGAGGAAGGTGCCGGCTGTCGTCACCGGGTCGCGGCCGAGATGCGGCTTGGCGCCATGGGTGCCGACACCACGGAAGGTCAGCCGCCAGCTGTCGGAGGAAGCGAGCTGCGGCCCGGCCACCACGGCCATCTCGTCCGGGTCGAGGCCGGGCATGTTATGCAGGCCGTAGACCGCGTCGCAGGGGAAGAGTTGGAAGAGGCCATCCTCGACCATGCGCTTCGCGCCGCCGCGACCTTCTTCGGCCGGTTGAAAGATGAAATGCACCGTGCCGGAAAAATTGCGCGTCCCGGCGAGGTGGCGGGCGGCGCCAAGAAGCATGGCGGTGTGGCCGTCATGGCCGCAGGCATGCATCTTGCCGTCTTCTTTCGACTTGTACGGCCGTTCGGCAAGCTCCGGCATGGCGAGCGCATCCATGTCGGCGCGCAGGCCGATCGAGCGGGTGCCGTTGCCGATCTGCAAAGTGCCGACGACGCCGGTTTTTCCAAGGCCACGGTGGACTTTAAGGCCGGCTTCTTCAAGTAGTTTCGCGACCAGATCGCTTGTGCGAACCTCCTCGAAGCCAAGCTCCGGGTGGGCGTGCAGATCGCGACGGAATTCGGTGAGGAAGGGCAGGTCGTTGATGATCCCATCTGGCACGCGCATTGTCTGGCAGTTCCTTGCATGTCTGTTGGAGCAGGGCCCGTCGAATTCCCCAGATTTGCGTCTGCCGGGGCGCCCTTTCGGTTTGATCGAAGTGGTAAACGGTATAGACGAAAACCGCCGGAACCAGAACAGTGCGCCGGTGTTTTCATCGCCTTTCGTTCGAAGCCTGAGTGGCGCAGAAGAGGACAGTACCGATGCAGCCGTATGAATTCTGGCAGGATGTGTTTCCGCCGAAAAGTTTCGATATTGGAAGCGGTTATCGCGATTTCTTCCCGGCAACTCTTGAAGACGGTCGCCAGATCCCGCTACCGATCCGGCCACTCTCCGATGGCAAACATGCGCTGGCTTCGCTGATCATCAACCAGGCGAGTTTCGCGGTCGAGGAAGCTCTGGCAACGGAACTGGCCGCAAGGCTCGCGCCGTTCGAACCGGACGTCATCGCCGGCTTGCCGACGCTGGGGCTGACCTTGGCCGCCGCCGTCGCCCGCAAGCTTGGCCATGCGCGTTATGTGCCGCTCGGCACATCGCGCAAGTTCTGGTATGTCGACGACCTCTCCGTGCCGCTGTCGTCGATCACTACGCCCGACCAGAAGAAGCGGCTTTACGTCGATCCGCGCATGCTGCCGCTTCTTGAGGGCAAGCGGGTGGGGCTCGTCGATGACGTCATCTCCAGTGGCACGTCGATCGTTGCCGGGCTGACGCTCATGGAGACCTGCGGCATCGAGCCGATTGCGGTCGGTGCCGCCATGCTGCAGACCGAGCGCTGGAGACAGCCTCTGGCCGATCTAGGGCCGCATTGGCCGGAACGCGTGATGGGTGTGTTCCGCACACCCTTGCTGGCCCGGGCAGAAGACGGCGCCTGGCGCGCCGCCTAAGGCTATATCGCCCATGCATGCCTGCGTTACTGCGCCGGCCGCACCTTGTAATAGATGGTCGGCGCTACGCCGGAGGTCTTGGCGATGGTGTAGACGTCGTAGGACGCCTGCGGGTCGTTGCCCATGCCGAGCGAACCTGCGGGCATGCCGGGCACGGCAATGCCTGCGACATTCGGTCTCTCGGTCATGAGTTTTTGTACGGCCTCCAGCGGCACGTGCCCCTCAATGACGTAGCCGTCCATGACGGCGGTGTGGCAACCCTCCATGTCGACCGGCACGGCGAACCGGGTCTTGATCGGCGTCATATCGGCTTGATCGCGGATGTCGACCTTGAAGCCTGCGGCCTCCATCGCTTCCGCCCACTGTTCGCAGCAGCCGCATTGCGGGTCCTTGTAGACGGTCATCGGGCCTGCCGCGATCGCCGCTGAGGCTGTGAGCATTGTCATGCCCATGATCGCACCAACGATGAAATGTCTACTTTTGACGTCCAACATCGGACGCTCCTTTCCTTCAGTTCGGCCTGGTCGTCCAAGGCCCGGGATTGTTGTTATACCGGGCCTTGGACACTGGATTACTTGATCTCGGTCACGGTGAGCTTGCCATCGACCCGGTCGGCGACGAACTCGATTGCCGCACCTTCCTTCAGCTTGGCCAGAATAGCCTCGTCCTTGATCCGGAACACCATGGTCATGGCAGGCATGTCGAGGTTCTTGAGATCCTCGTGGGCGATCGTCACTTTCTTGGCCGAGGTATCCAGCTTCTTGACCGTTCCCTTGGTGAATTCCACCGCATGGGCCGATACGGCCATGACCAGGGTGGCGAGCAACGTTACAAGCGTCTTCATGATGTTATCCTTTCAATGGGTTGCAGTCACTTCTTCACAACTTCGAGCGGCCCATGCATGCCGGCGTCGTAGTGGCCTGGGACCAGGCAGGCGAACTCGAAAGTGCCGTTGTTTGTGAAAGTCCAGACGATCTCACCGGATTGGCTGGGCTCAAGCCGAATGGCATTCGGATCGTCGTGTTCCATCTCTGGAAACTTCTCCATCGCGGCCTTGTGTTCCTGGATCTGCGCCTTGTCGTCGAGCACGAATTCATGCCCGAGCTCGCCGACATTCTTGATGGCGAAGCGCACGGTCTGCCCCTGGCGCACCTTGATGCTTGCCGGCGTGAAGATCATCTTGCCGTCATCGGTTTCCTTCATCGTCACGCGCACGGTCTGGGTCGCCTTCTTGGCGTCGCCCGGCTCGCCGACCGACACGGCATCGTGGCCGCCGGCGTGGGAACCGCTGGCCAGCATCGGCGAGGCGAGTGAGGATGCGGCGAGCAACGCCAGTGCGAAAAGTGTCATCTTCATCTTGGTTTCCTTGGTTGCGTTGGTAGAGGTCATGGCGGTCAGCCTTTTCTTGGCGGAGGCGGCGTGATCACTGTCTTGGCATCGGTTGCGCGGGTGGCTTCCGGCAGCGCGCCGGTCCATTCCCAGGCCTGCGTTCCCGGCGGGTTTTCGTACCAGCCGGGGTCGCTGTAATCGCCGGCGGAGATGCCTTCGCGCACCTTCACCACCGAGAACATGCCGCCCATCTCCAACGCGCCGTGCGGGCCCCAGCCCGTCATCATCGGGATCGTGTTGTCGGGAAGCGGCATTTCCATTTCGCCCATGTCGGCCATCCCGGCCGTGCCCATGGGCATGTAGTCGGGCTTGATCTTGCGGATCTTGGCCGCGACTTGGGTCTTGTCGGCACCGATGAAGGTCGGGATATCGTGGCCCATCGCATTCATCGTGTGGTGCGATTTGTGGCAATGGATCGCCCAATCGCCTTCGTACTTGGCATCGAACTCGTAGGCGCGCATCGCGCCGACGGGAATGTCGATCGACACCTCCGGCCATCGGGCTTCCGGGCGGACCCAACCGCCGTCGGTGCAGGTCACCTCGAAATCATAGCCGTGCATGTGGATCGGGTGGTTGGTCATGGTCAGGTTGCCGACGCGCACCCGCACCCGATCATTCTTGGAAACAACCAGCGGATCGATGTCCGGGAAGATCCGGCTGTTCCAGCACCACATGTTGAAGTCCGTCATCTCCATGATGCGCGGGACATAGGTGCCTGGGTCGATGTCATAGGCGTTGAGCAGGAAGACGAAGTCGCGGTCGACCCGCATGAAGGCCGGATCCTTCGGGTGGATGACGAAGAAGCCCATCATGCCCATGGCCATCTGCACCATTTCGTCGGCATGCGGGTGGTACATGAAGGTGCCGGACTTCACGAGATCGAACTCGTAGACGAAGGTTTTGCCCGCCGGGATATGCGGCTGCGACAGGCCGCCGACGCCGTCCATTCCCGATGGCAGGATCATGCCGTGCCAGTGGATCGTGGTGTGCTCCGGCAGCTTGTTGGTGACGAAGATGCGCACCCGGTCGCCCTCGACCGCCTCAATCGTCGGGCCGGGAGACTGGCCGTTATAGCCCCAGAGATAGGCGGTCATGCCGTCGGCCATCTCGCGTTCCACCGGTTCGGCGACCAGGTGGAATTCCTTGACGCCGTTGTTCACCCGGTGCGGCAGCGTCCAGCCATTGAGCGTCACGACCGGCTGGTAGTCCGGCCCGCTCATCGGCACGAGCGGTTTTTGTGTGGCGGCATTGTCCATGCCTGCCGCCTCCGGCAGGCCGGATGTCGAGGTCTGTGCCCAGGCGGTGGTCGAAACGAGTGCCGCGCCTGCGCCGAGAATTTGTCGTCTGTTGAACATGGTCATGATCCCTTTCAATCCGCATCGGCCGCTGCGGGGGCAGCCGTCTCGACCTCGGCGCTCTCCGCACCGCCGCCATGGATGGCCGTCATCAGATCGGCGTCGGCGAGCCAGAACTCGCGTTTGGCGTTGATGGTGAGGATCACCGAGTCCACCTTGGCGCGCGTGTCGGCGAGCAATTCGAAGGTGCTGGTGATCATGCCGTTGTAGCTGAGGGTGGCTTCCTCCTCGATCTTGCTGCGCAAGGGCACGACGTTGTTGCGATAGTGCCTGGCGATGTCGTAGCGCGACCGATAGGCCTGATAGGCCGAGCGGGCTTCCGAGCGGACGTTGACGGCCTTCTCGGCCAGCAGGTTGGCGGCGCGCATATGCGCCAGTTCCGCCTTGCGCATGCGCGCCTGGCCGGTGTCGAATATCGGGATGGAAAACTCCAGCTCCGCCTGGCCGGTGGTTTCGACCTTAGTGTCCTCGTCTTCGCGTTCGCGCTCGGCTTCTGCGCCTGCGACGAGCGTGAGATCGCTGACGAAGCGTGTCGCCTCCGTTAACCGATAGGATTTTGCCACGGCCTCAAGGTCAAGGCGGGCCATCTGCAGGTCGACACGGCGTTTGAGCGCTTCGGCCTCGATGCTGTCCCGGCGGGAAAGGGTCTTCGGTAGGTCAGGCAGCCGGTTCGGCACCTCGTAATCGGCGTCGCCGCCCCAAAGCCCCATTTTCCGGGTGAGGTTCTCCTTGGCAAGGCGTGCGGCAAGGCGGGCTTCCGCCACTTGGCCGGCGAGCTCGGCATTGAAGACGTGCTCGCGTGCCTGGTCGCCCTTGCCCATGGAACCAGTTTCTCCGAGCTTGGCGGCGAGTTCGGAGGATGCGTCGGCGGCGGCCTGCGCTCGGTTGAGCTGTGCGACCGTCTCCCAGGCCGAAACCGTCTCTACCCATGCGCGGCGGGTCTCCGCCGCGAGCGCAAGCGTCCTCAAGGCCGCCGCAAGCTGCGCCTGACGGAAACGCGCGTCGGCGACGGCGATGGTCTTCTCCCGTGTCATGAGCGCCAGGATATTGGTGGTGACCAGTCCTTCGATGGCGCGATAGGCTTGAAGCTCCGGCGCTCCGATTCCGGTGGTGCCGATCGAAACCGTCGGGTTGAGCAACATCGTTGCCTGCCAGGCATCCGCTGACGCCTCGCCGAGATCGGCATAGGCGGCCTGCAGGCCCTTGTTGTTGAGAAGCGCGATCTGCACCGCGGTATCGGCATCGACCGACTTGCGTGCCAGCAGAGTTTTCACCTGGGCCCGGGCCTTCTCGGCCTGATTGCGGTTCTGGATCCAGACGCTTTTTTTCGCCGTGCCGGCGCCGACCTTGGCCTCGACGGCGGTGAAGCCGGCATCATTTGCCGAATACTCTGCGTTTGTCGCGCAGCCGGCGAGCAGCAGCGGCAAGCCGATAATCGCGGCGAGCTTGAACCCTTGCCTGTTCATGATGCCTCTCCCTTGGCGGGAGACTGGGCGTCGTTGAGCGGCACCCAAGGTTTTGGACCAACCGGCTCGCGGTGGATGTAGCCGGCAACGGGGCTTCGGTAGGTCTGGCTGTTGGCGGCGGCGGAACTCTCCGAGGGATCGGCGAGGCTTGTCACCTCGGCAGGCATTGTCGTTGCGCATCCGCCCAGAAGGATGGGCAGGAGCGCCATGGGAAACAGACGTTTCATGGTTCAACCTGAAATGTGAATGATGGATTTCGGCGTCCGACCGGCAAAGCCGAGCAGGCCAAGACCTAGACCGCGAGACGCGGTCAACTGTTCACGGGATCAGGCTCTTGGAGGGCGGTGCAAGCCCGCGCGGTCGCCGGGGTTGAGTTGCGACTGCAGGCCAAAGCTCAAGGTGGCGCGTGGCACGCCGAACCGGGCTTCGCCGGCTTCGGCGAGAACCGCGACGGAGGCGCAGAACGTCTTGCAGCAGTCCTTCTTGTCGGCCTTGCCGCTATCACCGATGGGTTTTGTCTTGCCGCTGTCTGCCTCCAGGCAGTGCTCGCTCTGCGCCGGCGCGCTGATATCGACCGAGGCATCCGGCTGCATCGCCGCGTGCATGTGCATCGCTGCGTGCATCTGCATAGCCGCGTGCGATGCGACATGGGTCATGCCGGCAGCGCTGGAAAAAGGCAGCACAGCCAGCGACAGCATCGTCACCAGCTTGAGCATCGTCAGCAGACGCCGATATGCATTTCCAACCTTTTCCATCACCAATCCGTAGAAACGCCGTCGATTCCTGTCAATGCTGCCGGCAGGGCTCGGGCTCACGAATGCGTGAGCCCCGGCCAGGTTTCTTTGTTCTCAGGCCTGTCGGCGGTTGCGGACCGGGTCAATACCTGCCGGGCCAAAGCGCGCAGGCTCTAGGGCCTTGCCGGGTTCGTTCGCCATGTCGGCGAGATCGTCGAGGATCGGGCAGTCCGGCCGGCCGTCGCCGTGGCAGTTGGCGGCCAGATGTTTCAGCGTCCGGCTCATGGCCCTCAGTTCCTCCGCCTTGCGCTCAAGGATCTCGACATGCTCGAGCGCGATCTTCTTCACCTCGCTGCTGGCGCGCGAGCGATCGCGCCAGAGCGTCAGGAGGTCGGTCATCTGCTCGACGGTGAAGCCGAGATCGCGGGAGCGGCGGATGAAGCGCAGAGTGTGGACATCGTTGTCGCCGTAATTGCGATAGCCGGCCCCGCTGCGATCGGCCGGCGGAATGAGGCCGATCGTTTCGTAATAGCGGATCATCTTCGTCGAGACGCCGGAGGCGCGTGCGGCTTCGCCGATGTTCATGACTTCACCTTTCGAGAGGCGCGCAGAGCGCGAGTATTCGAGTCGAATATAGGAATTCTTCCCGGCGGGCGCCACGTTGGCGTGATCCACCGTGGAGGGACCTTAATGTCATCGTGCCGCTGGCGTTTCCGCGGCAATGCCGCGAAAGCCCCTTAGCCGGAGTGCGTTTCCGAGCACGAAGACACTGGAAAGCGCCATCGCACCGGCGGCGAAGATCGGCGAGAGCAGCAGGCCATAGGCCGGATAAAGCGCACCCGCTGCCACCGGGATCAGAACCGCGTTATAGGCGAAGGCCCAGAACAGGTTTTCCTTGATGTTGCGGATCGTTGCCTTCGACAGGGCGATCGCGTTCGGCACACCCAGCAGATCGCCGGACATCAGCACCACATCGGCGCTTTCGATCGCGACATCGGTGCCGGTCCCGATCGCAAGTCCGACATCGGCTTCGGCAAGGGCCGGCGCATCGTTGATGCCGTCGCCAACGAAGGCGACGGCGCGGCCGTCGGCCTTCAAGCGTTTCAGGGCGGCAACCTTGCCGTCGGGCAGCACCTCGGCGATGACTTCGTCGATCCCGAGCTTGGCGGCGATCGCTTCTGCCGTGCGACGGTTGTCGCCGGTGATCATCGCCACCTTGAGACCGAGATCGTGCAGCATGCGGACCGCCTGCGGCGTCGTTTCCTTGATCGGATCGGCAACGGCGATGATGGCGGCAAGCTTGCCGTCGATCGCCGCATAGAGCGGGCTCTTGCCTTCCGAGCCGAGGCGGGCCACCTGGCCGGCAAACACCGAGACGTCGAGCTTCAGCCGGGCCATCAGCCGGTCGGCGCCGACATGGACACTCCGCCCATTCACGACGGCGCTGGCGCCGAAGCCGGGGACAGCCTCGAAGTTCGAAGGCGCCGGGACAGCGACGTCTTCGGCCTTCGCAGCCTCGACGATTGCTTCGGCGATCGGGTGTTCCGACCGGGTTTCGACGGCGGCGACGAGTGCAAGCACCTCGCTGCGCTCAAAACCGGCTGATGTGTCGAGATCGGTCAGTTCCGGACGGCCCTTGGTCAGCGTGCCTGTTTTGTCGACGGCAATGATTTCGGCATTGCGCAGGGTCTGTAGTGCTTCGCCCTTGCGGAACAAGACACCCATTTCGGCGGCACGACCGGTACCGACCATGATCGAGGTCGGGGTCGCCAGGCCCATGGCGCAGGGGCAGGCGATGATCAGCACCGCGACGCCGTTAACGAGCGCGAAGGTCAGCGCCGGATCCGGGCCGAAGACCAGCCAGATCGCGAAGGTGACGGCGGCAATAGCGATGACGGCCGGAACGAACCACGCCGTTACCCGGTCGACCAGCGACTGGATCGGCAGTTTGGCGCCCTGGGCCTGTTCGACCATGCGAATGATCTGCGCAAGCACCGTCTCGGCACCGACTTTGGTTGCGCGGAAGGTGAAGGACCCCGTCTTGTTGATGGTGCCGCCGACGACGTCAGCGCCCACGATCTTTTCGACGGGAACCGGTTCGCCGGTGATCATCGACTCGTCGACGTAGGAATTGCCGTCGAGGACGGTTCCGTCGACCGGCACGCGGTCGCCGGGACGCACCAGCACGGTATCGCCCGAATGAACATCGGCGAGCGGAATCTCGATCGTTTCCCCGTCGCGAACGACGCGCGCCGTCTTTGCCTGCAGGCCCATCAGGTGCTTGATCGCTTCGGAGGTGCGGCCCTTGGCGCGGGCTTCGAGCACCCGGCCAAGAAGGATCAGCGTCACGATGACGGCTGCGGCCTCATAATAGACGTTGGCTGTGCCTTCGGGCAGCAGCCCGGATGCGAAGGTGGCAACGACCGAATAGCCCCAGGCGGCGGCCGTGCCGATGGCGACGAGCGAATTCATGTCGGGCGCGAGACGCAAAAGGGCCGGGATACCCTTCTGGTAGAAGCGTAAGCCCGGGCCGAAAAGCACGAGCGTCGCCAACACGAACTGCAGATACCAGCTCTCCTGCATGCCGATGTTGATCATGACGAAGTCGTGCACGGCCGGAATGAAATGCGAGCCCATCTCCATCGCGAAGATCGGCAATGTCAGGGCTGCGGCAACCAATAGCGAACGGCTGAGGCGCCGGGTTTCGCGCTCGCGCTTTTCGGCTTCCTCGTCGGTGCTCTCGTCGCCGGTGATGCGCTTGGCGCCGTAACCGGCCGCGCGCACGGCCTCTTCCAGTGCGGTCGTGGTGGCAATTCCCTTGGTCAGGCGCACGGTGGCGCGCTCGGTCGCAAGATTGACATTGGCCTGCGTCACGCCGGGAACTGCCTTCAACGCCTTCTCGATGCGGGCAACGCAGGAGGCGCAGGTCATGCCGTCGATCGCCAGTTCGACCGATTCCTCAGCGGCGCCATAGCCGCTGTTCTCGATCGCCTTGACGATGTCGGCGGTCTTGGTCGTTCCATCGAACCGGACGTCGGCCCGTTCGGTTGCAAGGTTGACAGAGGCGGACGTGACCCCTGGGACTGCGCGGATGGCCTTCTCGACGCGCGCGACGCACGAAGCACATGTCATGCCTTCGACCGGTATGCTGGCCGTCAGGGCATTGCCGGGAATTGCTGCGGCGCTTTTCGCTTCGATGGTGGTCACAGATCCCATGATCGTGGTCCTTTTCCTGTTCTTTACCGGAAGATGGGGCTTCCAACGATGGGAAGGTCAAGGGCGGCTTGAAACATTTCTTCGGCCAATATGCATCGATCCACCACTTGCTCTGTGCCGGTGATGCGAATGCACGACGGCGTGACCTTTGCCCCGCGCGATCAGCCAGCGATTGACGGGGAACGCTGCAGCGCCGGCGACGATGAGCGCGATCGCGAGGCTCGCCCAGAAGAGGAGGGACGTGACGCCCGCATCCATCGCACCCGGGATGATCAGCATCAGGGCGTTGTCGACGATCTCCATGATCACGATGGACGCCGTGTCGGCCGCAAGCGCGAGCTTCAGGACCGCGGCGAATGGCATGCCTGCTTTGATCAGTGGAAACATGGTGAGGCCATAGCCGAAGACAAAGGCAAGGAATACGGCAAGCGCGATGGTCTGGACATTGCCCCAGCCGAGCGCCGAGCCGATGACCATGCCGAGTACCTCGCCGATGGCGCAGCCGGTCAGGCAATGCGCCGTCGCAGATAGGGCGAGGCGGTTGAGCGACGTGCCTTCGCCTTGTGAGGGGCCTGCCGTCACCCTGCGGTGATCATGTCGATGAGCGTGGTGTTCGTCGTGTTGCATGCTCGGTCTCCGTGAAGATGCGGAGCCGGCAAGCTAAAGGTTCCCACCGTTGTAAGGTCAAGGCGTGTGGTGGAGCGAATGGACCTTGGCCTCGGTCCGGCGACGTTAGACGGCAAACGCCTCGGCACGAGGCCAAGGCGCCAACCGGTGACTGCAGGCACCGTGGCGATCTTGATCTAGAGTTGGCGGCTCTCGTAGCCTGCCGCCTTCAGCGCTTCTGCGATCGGGCCGGATGCGGCGGCCGTATCCACGCTGACCTCGCGCGCGCCGAGATCGACCTTGATAGTTGCCTGCGGATCGACGCTCAGAATCGCCTTTTGTACGCTGCCGGCGCAATGTCCGCAGGTCATGTTATCGATCTTGTAATTCTGCATCGGTTGTCTCCTTCTTTTCGATGTGAGAAGAACATGGGGCTTCCCACCGTTGGAAGGTCAAGGGGCCGTCCAAGCATATTTTTTCGGCGCGCTTCGGCCGGTGAAACCGGTGGCGAAAGATCACGGACCGGCCCGCCGACCGGCGGCAAATGCTCCGAAAAATTTGAAAGTCTTTCATCGCCGAACCCTGGAATGGACGGCTAGCGGTCGGCCGCGGGAAGACGCACAATCCGCAGGCTGTGCACAAGGGCATTCGCGTCGTCTCAAGGGGGCGGACGATCGCCCGCCCGGCACGGGCCGCAAACGGTTCGTGATGCGATCGCACCGGATTATCCGGGGATGATCGAAATGCACCGGTCGGGTACTGGAGGAGACTGTGTCCCGATCTCTGTCGTTCGGCTGCGTCGTGGCGACGCCGCCAAGGGAGGAAATATGTTTGAACGACTTTTCAAGTTAAAAGAGCATGACTCGTCCGTGCGCACCGAGGTGATCGCCGGCGTTACGACATTCCTGACGATGTCCTACATCATCTTCGTCAACCCCGACATTCTGTCGACCACGGGCATGGATAGGGATGCCGTCTTCGTCGCGACCTGTATTGCCGCGGCGCTCGGTTCGGCCGTCATGGCGCTCGTCGCCAACTGGCCGATCGGCATGGCGCCGGGCATGGGCCTCAACGCCTTCTTCGCCTTCACCGTCGTTGCAGCCCTCGGCTTCAGCTGGCAGCAGGCGCTGGGCGCCGTGTTCATCTCCGGCGTGATCTTCCTGATCCTGACCGTAACAGGGGTCCGAAGCTGGCTGATCGCCGGCATTCCGCATTCGCTCAGAAGCGCAATTGCTACCGGTATCGGTCTCTTCCTCGGTATCATCGCACTGAAGAATGCCGGTATCGTCGTCGACAATCCGGCGACGCTGGTCGGCCTCGGCGACCTGAAGCAGACCGGTCCGCTGCTGGCGATCCTTGGCTTTTTCGTCATCGCCGTGCTCGATTCGCTCAAGGTCCGCGGCTCGATCCTGATCGGCATCCTCGTCGTCACCATCCTGTCGATGCTGCTGGGTGTCAGCGAGTTCAAGGGCATCGTTTCCGCCCCGCCGAGCATCGCGCCGACCTTCATGCAGCTCGATATCATGGGCGCGCTGCATGGCGGCCTGGTCCACGTGATCCTCGTCTTCGTGCTCGTCGAAGTCTTCGATGCCACGGGTACGTTGATCGGTGTGGCCAAGCGCGCCAAGCTGGTCGAAGAAGGCAAGCCGAGCCGTCTCGGCCGCGCGCTTCTCGCCGACAGCACCGCCATCGTTGCCGGTTCGCTGATCGGCACCAGCAGCACCACGGCCTATGTCGAAAGCGCCTCGGGCGTCCAGGCTGGCGGCCGCACGGGTCTGACGGCGCTGACCGTCAGCGTGCTCTTCCTTGCCGCGCTGTTCTTCTCGCCGCTGGCAGCGGCCGTCCCGTCCTATGCGACGGCACCGGCACTGCTCTATGTCGCCGGCCTGATGATGCGCGAACTGACGGAAGTCGACTGGGACGACCTGACGGAAGCGGCGCCTGCCGCACTCACGGCACTCGCCATGCCCTTTACCTACTCGATCGCCAACGGCCTTGCCTTCGGCTTCGTGAGCTATGTCGTGCTCAAGGTGTTCACCGGCAAGTGGAGCGTCATCCATCCGGCAACGCAGTTGGTCGCGGCGCTCTTCATCGTGCGCTTCGCCTTCTTCGCCGAATAGGAAAAAGGCCGGGGCAAACGATGCCCCGGCCTCTCATACCTTCCCCCCGCGAAGGCTGGCCGGACCGTGGACATTCCTGCGGCTCCGGCCTTTTTGCGCTTGGCGGCGGACGGTGGCTCAACCGCCCTCGATCAATATTGCCCGGCCGGCAGATGCACCACGAGGCCGTCAAGCGCGTCGGAGACGGTGATCTGACAGCTGAGACGGCTTCTTTCCTCCGGATTGACGACGCAATCCAGCATATCCTGCTCCTGATAGTCGGGCGACGGCAGCCTGTCGGCCCACGCACCATCGATGTAACAGTGGCAGGTGCCGCAGGCGCAGGAGCCGCCGCATTCGGCGGCGATGGCATCGATGCCGTTCTGGACGGCTGCCGACATCACCGACTGGCCCTCTTCAGCCTGCACCTCCGTCGACTTCCCCTCCGCATCCACAAAAACAATCCTGGGCATTGCATGGTCTCCACTCAAATCTGAAATCGGTCGTATTGCATTGCGCTGGATCGCGCGCTTGCCGGCGTTCAGGTCGGTTTGATGGCGATCTGCAGCCGCTTCGGCCCGCGCACCGAGAGGCCGCGCTTATATTCCGGCTTTTCATCAACAAGTTCGATCGTCGGGAAGCGCCGCAGCAAGGTGCTGAAGATGATGTCCATGTCCAGCCGGGCGAGATGGTTGCCGAGACAGAAGTGCACGCCGCCGCCGAAGGCCAGGTGCCTGTTGGGGGTGCGGCCGATGTCGAATGTATCGGCGTTTTCGAACTGTTTGGGGTCGCGGTTCGCCGCTCCATAAAGCAGCCCGAACTTCGTGCCGCGCGCGAAATTTCGTCCGCCGATTTCCACCTCCTCGATGCAGTGACGATGGAAGAACGGCAGGGGCGATTCGTAGCGGAACATCTCCTGCACCGCCGTCTGGATCAGTGCCGGATCCCGGCGCAGCCGCGCCATCTGTTCGGGAAAGCGCAGTAGCGCATGCATGCCGCTTCCAAGCACGTCGATCGTCGACCCGTGGCCGGCCATCAGTATAAGCATGCACGTCGAAATGAACTCGTCTGAACTCATCGCGCCGGCGCGCTCGGCCTCGATGAGAACCGAGATGAGATCGTCCTTGGGGCTTCGCTCGCGCTCGTGTTTCAGAGCCGTCAGGTATTCGTAGAATTCGGTGGTGTTCGTCTCGGCGATGCGCTTGCGTTCATCCGACCGGTCGACGTCGAAGAACTGGACGATGTTCTCGGACCAGATGCGCAGCTGGGGACAGTCCTCGTCGGGGACGCCAAGCAGGCGGCCGATGATGTGGCCGGGTACGTGGGCCGCGAGATCGTCGACGAAATCGATCTGGCCGCGGTCGGCAAGGCTGTCGATCAGCCTGTCGACATAGGCCTGGATCTGATCGCGCAGCTTGGCGATCATCGCCGGCGTGAAAAGTTTGAAGACCTGCTTGCGCAGCCGGTCGTGTACGGCGCCGTCGCTGTCGAGCAGGCTGAACTGCACGAAGCGCGAGTGATGCGGCATGTCGTGCCAGTTGCCGGCGCGCTGGATGGCGGCGATTTCCTCTGATGTTGCGATGTCCTCGAGCGAGCGGACCATGCGCTTGTCCATGACGATTGCCGAGACATCCTCGAAGCGCGAAGCCAGCCAGATGTCGAAATCCTCGAAATAGTGCAGGCCGCCCTTGTCGCGCAGCGCCTTATAGGTGGGATAGGGATCGCGCGCGAAATCTGGAGACAAGGGAGCGAACGCTGCCTCCACTCGGCTCTGTGTCGATAAGGTCTCCGCCATCTGCCACTCCCTGCAAAAACTGCATGATAACGTCATCGGGCAGATCGAGGAAATGCAGCGCTCTCGCAAGATAATGGACAAAACTCGCATCGGCATGCAGAGTGTCGCGCATGTTGGCTGAGCGCGAAGAGATCTATTTTCACACACCGGCGCGTCTCGCCGGGGCGTTTCCCTACACCGCGCTGGTTGCCGGCGCTCGGGTGGCGTTGCCTGAGGAGCCGCCGATCCGCAAGCGCTTCCACCAGCACGTGCTGGTTCACACCACTGCGGGACAGGGGTTGATCGAGGTGCGCGGACAGCGGTTCGTCGCCCAGAAGGACATGTCGATCTGGTTGGACACATCGCAGGCCTATGAGCATCGCTGTGCGCCCGATGCCGGGGAATGGCGCTATCTCTGGATGGGCGTCGAGGGACACGGGCTGGACGATGTCTATGCCTTCCTCAATGTACAACAGTCACCGCTGTTCGAACCTTCCGATCGCGAAGCGGCACGGGCTGCGTTCCAGGCTGTCATCGGCTATCTCGACGAGCGCACGTCGGCAACGGATGCACTGGTCAGCGCGGCGATTGCCGGTCTGATTACCAATCTGAGTGCGCCGCGATTGGTTGGTGCCGCACCAACCGACGATCCTGCATTGCGCGATCGGATAACCGGCGTGCTTGCGGCGGTCAGAAAGGACCTGGCAAAGGCCTGGACGATCAACGAGCTTGCCGCTCTCGCACGTCTCAGCCCGTCGCAACTCTTTCGCAGATTCAAGGATACGATCGGCACGACGCCGATGGATTGGCTGCGCCACGAGCGCATCAACCAGGCGAAACGCCAGCTGGTCGAGCCCGGCGCGAAGGTTTCAGCGGTTGCCGCGCATTGCGGCTATCCCGACCCCTACCATTTCTCTCGCGATTTTCGCCGTTTGACCGGTTACACCCCGACCAGGTTCAGGCGCGACGGCGGATATTAGGATCGCGGCCTAGCCGATGACGGCGCCCACTCCGATGGAGCGGGCCCGTCCTCTGGTTTCGAACCCGTCGTCAGCGCAGCAGGAATGGCTCCTCGAAGAAATGCTCTTCAAGGTTGACGCCTTCGCCGCCGCGGTCGATCACGGCGAAGTCGGAGACGTCGTCGAGCGGCGTCAGGATGCCATGCCAGACATTGCGGGCGATGTTCACGCCCTGGCCCGGTGAGGTCCGGAAGGCAATCGGCTCGCTCGGGCCTTCTTTCGTCTCTGCCGAAACGACAACCAGAAAAGGGTTATCGGTCAAGGGAATGAAGGCCTGACTGCCGAGGGGGTGGCGTTCGACCATGGTCAGCTTCAATGGCAGCGGATAGGGCTCGCCGCGCACCAGGCTGATCATTGGCCGGGCCTTTTCGCCGGTGGTCTCGATCTTGGCAAGGTCATGGTAGCGGGTGCATTTTCCGCCGTTGATGGGGAAACTGTAGGCGTTTTCAGTCTCGATCACGTCGCCGAATGGCGCGAATGCCTCGCGTGTCAGCGGCTTTATCTCGATCTCCTTCATGTGACGCTCCTCCGTCCTATGTTGGTCGTTTATGGGGTGCCGGCCCTTGTAATGCGCCCGAAGACACGCAGCCGGCTGATGCCGCCGTCGGGGTAGATGTTGAGACGAACATGGGTGGCGTGACCGACCTCTTCGATCACGCCGGGGCCGTAGTCGTGGATGCTGTCGGCGCTGAGCTTCTGGCGCGGCAGCACCTCCCGCCAGTAGAGGGAGGATGCGGTTACCAAGGCATCGGCCGCGCAGTCGGCCTCGCTGAGATCTGCCGCCTGCATCGAACAGGCGTCCGGATAATTTCCCTTGAAATGCGCGGTATCAACGCTGATGCGTTCGATCGACGTGCGCGCGGCAAGCTTGACGATGACCCAGTCGTTGCCGGGTTCACGCCGCCGCCGCGTTTCCCAGCCGTCGCCCATGTTGATCCCCCGACCGGGTGCCAGCAGCCGTTGATGGCCGTAGTGGCCGTTGGAGAAGACGACGATCCGGCCGCCGAGCAGCGAGGACGCGACATCGACCGCCTCGTCGCCGATCCGGTCCCGGTCGAGCTCCGGCGTGCCGTAGACCCGCAATCGGGCAACGCCACCGTCGGGATAGATGCGCAGCCTGACATGGCTCCAGATCCCGTCGGCAAGCGCCGTGAAGTAGTGATGGGCGCTTGGGCCAAGCGGGCTCATGCCCAGCAGTTCGGTCCACACGGTGGTTTCATCAGGCCCATCAGGCGCCAGACAGGCATCGATTGCGCAGGCAGAGGGGTAATTGCCGGTAAAATGCGCGGTATCCACATCGAAGCCGGCGATCCGACCGGGTGCGGCAAGCGCGACGATCGCATGGTCATGGCCGGGACCGCGCCGACGCCGCGTTTCCCACCCATCCATCCATTTGCCGTGTTCGTCATAGACGCCCGGATGAAAGACGGCGGCGCAATCCTGCAGCAGCCGCTCGAGCGGGGCGAAGAACTCGTCGGTGGCAAAGACCGGCCTTGCACCGAGACCGGCGGAGGCGAGGTTGATCGCCTTGCGGGCGAAGTCAGGAAGGCCGACGCTCTCGATCGTCATCGCAAGGGGCTCAGCTCGGCAGCATGTCTTTGAGGCGGAGAAGCGCAATCCTTTCCACCTGGCGGCAGGCCGTCTCAAGCTCGCTGTCGCGATCGTTCCCGATCCGGCTTTCGAAGGCTGCGAGGATGTCCTCCTTGCTGCGGCCCCTGACTGCGATGATGAAGGGGAAACCGAATTTCTCGACATAGGCATTGTTGAGTTCGGTGAAACGTGCGCGCTCGTGATCGGTCAGGGCGTCGAGGCCGGCGGAGGCCTGTTCGCTGGTCGAGCTTTCGGTCAGCCGCTTTGCCTGCGCCAGCTTGCCGGCGAGATCCGGGTGAGCGTTGAGGACGGCAAGACGCTCTTCTTGCGTTGCCGCGCGGAAGACTGTGGTCAGCGCCGCAGCCAGTCCGATGGCCGTGTCGTTGGCGGCGGACAATTCGCCGACAAATGCGCGTCTGGCGATCCATTCGGAATGTTCGAAGACGCCGCCGAAGCGAGCGACAAAGTCGGCCTCGGAAAGTCGCGATGGTCGATCGTCCCAGGCCTTGAACGGATAGGTCTTTGCCCAGTGGCGTGCGATATCGATGCGCCGGGCGAGCCAGACCTTCTCGTGCCCCTTGATGTATTCGATGAAGCGGGCAAGCGCTGCGGCGCGACCCGGCCGGCCGACGAGGCGGCAGTGCAGGCCGATGCTGAGCATCTTCGGCGCACCGGCCGCACCCTCCGCATAGAGCACGTCGAAGCTGTCCTTGAGATAGCTGAAGAACTGGTCGCCGCTGTTGAAGCCCTGCGCAGTCGCAAAGCGCATGTCGTTGGTGTCGAGCGTATAGGGAATGACGAGCTGGTGGCGGCCGGCATGTTCATGCCAATAGGGCAGGTCGTCGGCATAGCTGTCGGAGACGTAGTCGAAGCCGCCGGTCTCGGTCACCAGATCGAGCGTGTTTTCCGAACAGCGACCGGTGTACCAACCGCGCGGCGGCTCACCGGTGACGACCGTGTGCAGCCGGATCGCCTCAGCGATCTCTTCCCGCTCCCGTTCCGCACTGAAATCCTTGTGCTCGATCCATTTCAGACCGTGCGAGGCGATCTCCCAGCCGGCGTCCTGCATGGCTGCCACCTGGGCAGGGGAACGCTTCAGCGCGGTTGCGACGCCATAGACCGTCGCCGGCACGCCCTTTTCCGTGAACATGCGATGGAGCCGCCAGAAGCCGGCGCGGGCGCCGTATTCATAGATCGATTCCATGTTCCAGTGGCGCTGTCCGGGCCAGGCCTGCGCACCGACGATTTCCGACAGAAAAGCCTCAGATGCGGCGTCGCCATGCAGCACGCAGTTCTCGCCGCCTTCCTCGTAATTGATCACGAATTGCACGGCAATCCGCGCCTTGTCGGGCCAGACGGTGCTGGGGTTCGGGCCATGGCCGTGAAGATCGCGGGGGTATCTCATTTGAAGCAGTCCTCCAGACATTTGTCTCTGCGACCCGATTCCTAACGGGATTTTTGCAGCGTCATTCCCCCCAAAAAATTTGAAAGTCTCGAATGATCCGCCTGCTTCTCAATGCACTGGCTCACCGGGATACTGCGAACTGGAAAGCTGACTTCGGGAGGAGCAAGACGCATGCAATCTCATGGTGGAAACGACGGCCGTCTGACGACCCATGTGCTCGACACGGCCAGTGGCAAGCCGGCCAAGGACCTGCGCATCGAGCTCTACCGTATCGAGGGGGAGCGGCAGACACATCTGCGCTCGGTCAGGACGAATGACGACGGACGCTGCGATCAACCGCTGTTGAGCGGATCGCTGATGCAGGCTGGCACCTACGAGCTGCATTTTCACGCCGGCGACTATCTCGGCTCTGAAGCTGCGCGCGGCGCCAACCCGTTTCTCGACGTCATCCCCATCCGCTTCGGTATCGACGACGAGGCGGCGCACTATCATGTGCCGTTGCTCTTGTCGCCCTATGGCTACTCGACCTACCGTGGGAGCTGATCGGCAATGACCATCCAGATCCGAAACACGATCCGTTTCCTCCTGAACCACCGCCTTGTCGAGCTTTCCGACGTTTCTGCGGTGCAGACGTTGCTCGATTTCCTGCGCATCGATCGCAACCTGCGCGGAACCAAGGAAGGTTGCGCCGAAGGGGATTGCGGCGCCTGCACGGTGCTCGTCGGCCGCCTGCTCGGCGGGCAGCTGAAGTATGAATCCGTCAATGCCTGTATCCGCTTCGTCGGCTCGCTCGACGGCTGTCACGTGGTGACGGTGGATTCGCTGGCAACGCCGGGCGGCCCGCTCCACCCCGTCCAGCAGGCGATGGTCGAGACGCACGCTTCACAATGTGGCTTCTGCACGCCCGGCTTCGTCATGTCGCTCTATGGGCTCTGGATGGAAAATCCGAAGCCCTCGGTCACCGAAATCGAGAAGGCGCTGCAGGGCAACCTGTGTCGCTGCACCGGCTATGCTGCGATCATTCGCGCCGCGGAGGCGATTTCGACCATCGGCGATCTCGGCAAGGATCCACTGTTTGCAGAGCGCGACCGGATTGCCGGCGAACTCTCGAGCCTTCAGGACGGTCGCCGCGTGGTGATCGGCGATGGAGCGGAGCTGTTCATGCTGCCGGCTTCCGTCGACGATTTCGCCGATGTGCTCGAAGCCAACCCGAAGGCGACGATCGTCGCCGGCTCGACAGACGTCGGCCTCTGGGTCACGAAATTCATGCGCGACATCGCGCCGGTCGTGCACCTTACGCATCTCGAGGAGCTTCGCCGTATCACTGTCGACGACAAGGGCGTGACGCTTGGCGCAGGTGTCAGCTATGCCGAGGCCTATCCCGTTATCACCGAGCACTTCCCGCAATTGCGCGAGCTTTGGGACCGGATCGGCGGACAGCAGGTCCGCAACATGGGTACGGTTGGCGGCAACATCGCCAACGGTTCACCGATCGGCGACACGCCGCCGGCACTCATCGCACTCGGTGCGTCGGTGACGCTGCGCAAGGGAGCTCGCCGCCGCACCGTGGCGCTCGAAGATTTCTTCATCGCCTATGGCAAGCAGGATCGTGAGCCCGGCGAATTTGTCGAGGCGGTCCAAATTCCCTTCCTCGAAGCTGACACCAGCTTTGCCGTGTACAAGATCACCAAGCGTCTGGATGAGGACATCACCGCCGTCTGCGGCGCGTTCCGCCTGACGTTCGACAGTGCCGGTGACGTCAGCGATGCGGTGATCGCCTTTGGCGGCATGGCCGGAACCCCGAAGCGGGCAGCTCATGTCGAGGCAGCACTCAAGGGCAAGGCTTGGTGCGAGGCATCGGTCGAGCAGGCGATCTCCGCCTTCGACCAAGACTTCACGCCGCTCACCGATTGGCGGGCCTCGGCGGAGTATCGCCAGCTGGTTGCGAAGAACCTGCTGCGCCGCTTCTATCTCGAAACGCAGGCGACCGGAAACATCCGGATCGACCGCAACATTGCCGTTGCCGTCTAGGAGGTGAGACCCATGAATGTGATGCAGCCCATCGACCGCATCCGCGGTGGCGTCCACGAAAACGAGCGGCACGAATCCGGCCACAAGCACGTGTCGGGAACGGCCGAATACATCGACGATATTCCCGAACCGGCCGGAACTCTGCACGGCTATCTCGGCCTGTCGCAGCGCGCCCATGCCGACATCCTGTCGATCGATTTCGACGCGGTCAGCGCCAGCGAAGGCGTCATCGGCATCCTGACTGCCGACGACATCCCCGGTGAGAACGACATCAGCCCCGCCCACAAGCACGACGATCCGGTGTTCGCAACCGGCAAGGTCGAGTTCCACGGCCAGCCGATCTTCGCCGTCATTGCCACGTCGCGCGAAGCTGCAAGGCGTGCAGCCGCCAAGGTCAAGGTCGAATACCGTGACCTGCCGCATGTGACAGACGTGCTGGAGGCCGTGGCCGCGAACTATCCGCTGGTCATCGATCCCTTGAAGCTGGAGCGTGGCGACATCGAAGCCGGTTTCGCCAAGGCGAAGAACATCGTCGAAGGCGAGATGCGCATCGGCGGCCAGGACCACTTCTATTTGGAAGGCCAGATTTCCTTTGCCATCCCCGGCGAGGACGATGAGGTCCTGGTCTATTCCTCGACCCAACATCCGAGCGAAACCCAGCACATGGTGGCAACCGTGCTTGGCGTGCCGTCCAACGCCGTCACCGTCAACGTGCGCCGCATGGGTGGCGGCTTCGGCGGCAAGGAGACGCAGGCCAATATCTTCGCAGCGGTGGCGGCCCTGGCCGCGAAGAAATACCGTTGCGCCGTCAAGGTCAGGCCTGACCGGGACGACGACATGTCGGCGACCGGCAAACGTCACGACTTCCATGTCGACTACAAGGTCGGCTTCGACGACGAGGGCCGCATCGAGGCGGTCGATGCGGTGTTTGCGGCGCGCTGCGGTTTCTCCGCCGATCTGTCGGGCCCGGTCACCGATCGTGCGCTCTTTCACGCCGACAACTGCTACTTCTACCCGAATGTCCGTCTGCGCTCGAAACCGCTGAAGACCAACACCGTCTCGAACACGGCGTTTCGCGGCTTCGGCGGTCCGCAAGGCATGGTCGGCGGCGAACGCATGATCGAGGATGTCGCCTATGCCGTCGGCAAGGATCCGCTCGAAATCCGCAAGCTCAACTTCTATGGCGGCGAGGGCCGCAATCTCACGCCCTATCACCAGACGGTCGAAGACAACGTCATCGGGCGCATCATCGAGGAGCTCGAAACCTCGGCGGATTACGCCGCGCGTCGAGAGGCCGTGATCACCTTCAACCGCGAAAACCACATCATCAAGCGCGGCATCGCGCTTACCCCAGTCAAGTTCGGCATCTCTTTCACCAAGACCGAGTACAACCAGGCCGGCGCCCTGGTGCACGTCTATACCGACGGATCGATCCACCTCAACCACGGTGGCACCGAGATGGGGCAGGGGCTTTATACCAAAGTTGCCCAGGTGGTGGCCGACGAGTTCCAGGTCGATCTCGATCGGGTCAAGGTCACGGCGACGACGACCGGCAAGGTGCCGAACACGTCGGCGACAGCGGCGTCCTCGGGTTCCGATCTCAACGGCATGGCGGCCGCCAATGCGGCGCAGCAAATCAAGGCGCGGCTGGTGCGTTTTGCCGCCGAACGCTGGAGTGTTAGCGAAGCCGATGTCGCCTTCGAGCCGAATACCGTGCGCATCGGCGCGGAACGCTTGGCTTTCGGCGAATTCATCAAGCTCGCCTATGGCGCCCGCATCCAGCTTTCGGCGGCCGGCTTCTACAAGACGCCGAAGATCCATTGGAACCGCTCGGAGGGCCGCGGCCGTCCGTTCTTCTATTATGCCTATGGCGCGTCCTGCTCGGAAGTCAGCGTCGATACGCTGACCGGCGAATATCAGGTCGATCGCACCGACATCCTGCACGATGTCGGCCGGTCGCTGAACCCGGCACTGGACCTGGGCCAGGTGGAGGGTGCGTTCGTTCAGGGCATGGGCTGGCTGACCACCGAGGAACTATGGTGGGACGCCAAGGGGCGGCTGCGCACGCATGCGCCGTCGACCTACAAGATCCCGCTTGCCTCCGATCGTCCCCGCGTGTTCAACGTCCGCCTGGCCGAATGGTCTGTTAATCGCGAGGAAACGATCCGCCGGTCGAAGGCCGTCGGGGAACCGCCGTTCATGCTGGGCATTTCGGTTCTGGAAGCCTTGTCGATGGCAGCCGCGAGCGTTGCGGAGTATCGTATCCCTCCGCGCATCGACGCGCCGGCGACGCCGGAGCGGGTGCTGATGGCGATCGAGCGGCTACGGACCGCTGCAAGGCAAGAGGTGGTGGCACAGGATTGATGGCGATGGTTGCGAGCAGAGAGGATATCAGGGACTTCCTGCGCCGCGAGCCGGACTGCGTGCTGGTCGAGGTGACGGGTGCCGCTGGCTCGACGCCACGCGACACCGACGCCTGGATGCTGGTGGCGCCGGACGGCCTTTTCGGCACCATCGGCGGCGGCCAGCTCGAATATATGGCGATCGATCATGGGCGGCGCGCGCTCAAGCGCGGCGACGACGCCGATACGATGACGATCCCGCTCGGCCCCGAGATCGGCCAGTGTTGCGGCGGGCGTGTCGCGCTGGCCTTCACGCGCATTGATCGGGAGAAAGCGGCCATGCTGATTGAACGCAGCGATCTGGAGTTTGCCAGTCGACCCCATGTCTATGTTTTCGGCGCCGGACATGTCGGCGATGCACTGGCGATGGCGCTGTCGCTTGTGCCGGTGCGCACCATCCTCGTCGACACGCGCGAGGATGAGCTTTCGGCCGCCGACATTCACGGCATCGAGACTTGTCTGACGGCGATGCCCGAGGCGGTGGTCCGTGATGCACCGCCCGGAAGCGCCTTTGTGATCCTGACCCATGACCACGCGCTCGACTTCCTGATCGCTGCCGAGGCGCTTAGGCGTGACGACGCGTCTTATGTCGGGATGATCGGTTCGAAGACCAAGCGCTCAACCTTCAAGAGCTGGCTGTCGCGGGAAATCGGCCGGCCCGATCTCTTCGACCGTCTCATCTGCCCGATCGGCGGCACGGCGGTGAAGGACAAGAGGCCGGCCGTCATTGCGGCCCTGGCCGCTGCCGAGATCATGACCGCCGCGCTCAACTACCATTGGGAAGCACCCGCCGTTTCGTCGGTCAAGGCAGGCAAGCGCATCGGCGCCTGACCTCAGGCGCTTTGGCGCGGTCGGATGACGCAGTCGCCGACCTGATCGAATTCACCCAGTTCTTCGGCGTGACGCTGCCCCCATTCGCAAAGGGCGAGCAGGACCGGCTCAAGACTCTGTCCCAGAGCCGTTGCCGAATATTCCACTCGGGGCGGCACTTCGCGAAAGATCTCGCGATGGACGAGGCCGTGTTCTTCCATCTCGCGCAGTTGCTGGATCAGCACTTTCTGGCTGACGGCTGGCACCAGCCGTCGCAACTGCGAGAGTCGCCTCGGACCGTCGAACAGATGATAGAGGATGACTGCCTTCCATCGGCCGGAGATCACCTTGAGCGCTCGCTCGGATGGCAGTGACGGCAGTCGCTTGATGATATCGACCATAGTTACCAACAGGTCAGTATGGAACAAAAGGGTGTGTAGAGCTGACCCGGAGCGTAAGGCTAATTTCAGATCGAAGCCAATCAAATTAGGTGGAGATCCATGAAAGCAATCCAATATCGCTCCTTCGGCGGCCCCGAAGTGCTTCGACTCGTCGACATGCCGACGCCAGTGCCCAAGCGCGGCGAAGCCCTGGTGCGAGTTGAGGCGGCCGGGCTCAACTTCTTTGAAGTTTTGATGCGGCAGGATCGATATGCGGTCACGCCTGATTTGCCGATGGTGCCGGGCGTCGAGGTGGCGGGTGTTGTCGAGGCGCTGGGCGAAGGCACGCAGACGGTCGCGATTGGCGCCCGTGTTGCGGTGCCAATGTTCGCCTTCGCGCGCGGGGTGGGTGGCTGCGCCGAATATGTCGCCATCGATGCTGGCGCACTCGTGCCGATCCCTGACGACGTTTCGTTCGAGGTGGCGACAGCGCTGATGATTCAGGGGCTGACGGCGCTTCATCTCGTTCGGCAAAGCGATCCCCGGGGCAAGACCGTGCTGGTGTCAGCTGCCGTCGGTGGCGTCGGCTCGCTGCTCATTCAGCTTGCAAAGGAGGCGGGTGCTAAAACGGTTATCGCGCTCGCGGGCGGCAGCGAGAAGGTTGCGTTCGCGCGCACGCTTGGCGCGGACCTTGCGATCGACTACCGGGCGGCGGATTGGCAGGCGGCGCTCGGGGTGCGTCCGGCGGGTGGGCCCGTCGAGACGATCTACGACATGGTGGGTGGATCCTTCACTAAGTCGGCGCTTGGCGTTCTGGCGCCAGGCGGCGACCTCGTGTTCGGCGCGATGGGCCGCTTCGAACTCGAAGCAGCCGATATCGAACAGGTGCTGTCGGCCAATCAGTCTCTGCGTGGGTTCGCCCTATTGCCGTTGCTCGCGCCTTCAGCCCTGAAGGCCGACCTCGGCGATCTGTTCCGTCGCGTCGAAAACGGGAAGCTCAAGGTCCACGTGGGCGGTCGGTTTCCGCTGGGACAAGCGGCAGAGGGGCACCGCGCCATGGAAACGCGAAGCACGATCGGCAAGATCGTGCTCGTACCGTAGTCCATGGAAGAGAGCGCTGTTTTACCGCGGCGGGGCGTCAGGTCAGCATCCTGCCTATCAGCCGCTGACAGCGCTCCGCCATATAGTCGATCATCAGCCGCACCTTCGGATCCTGGAAGCGCTTGTGCGGATAGATCGCGGCCAATTGCACGCCGAGCGGCGGTGTCGCCGCCAGGATTGGTACCAGTTCGCCGGTATTGATGTGGCTCTTCACTTCGAAAAGCGGCTTGTTGATGATGCCGCGCCCGTCGAGCGCCCATTGCGTCAGCACATCGCCGTCATCGGAATCGTACGGTCCGGTCACTTCAAATTTCCTGACGCCCTCCGGCGTCTGCAACGTCCAGAAGTATTCCTTGGACCCGGGGTAACGCAGCAGCAGACAGTCGTGTTTGTCGGCGATGAGATCGTCCGGCGTCTGCGGTATCCCGCGTTTTTCGAAGTAGGCGGGTGCGCCGCAGACGACCCGCTCGCAATTCATGATGCCGCGCATGCGCAGGTTCGAGTCTTCGAGAATGCCAAGCTTGAAGGCGACATCGACCCCTTCCGACAGGATGTCGACGTTGTGGTCGGAGAGCCGCAGCCGCACCTCGATATCCGGATACTTGTCGTGAAATTCCGGAATGCCCGAGGCGATCAGCCGCCGACCTATCCCTAGCGGAGCGGTAATCTTCAGCGCGCCCTTCGGATTGTGCGACAGATCCGCGATGGCATTTTCCGCCTCGTTGACCGCTTCGAGGATCTTGACGGCTCCGTCGTAGAACACACGACCGTGTTCCGTCGGGGTCAGCTTTCGTGTCGTTCGATTGAACAGCCGAACGCCCATGTGGCGTTCCAACTCTTTGATTCTATTGCTGGCAACCGCCGGCGTTACGCGCTGATCACGACCAGCCGCCGACAGTGTTCCAAGCTCTACGACGCGTACGAAGACGCGCACATTGTCCAGATATGACATGCCTCCCGATTTCTCCTCCGGGCCTTATGTAACGCATCCATTCCGTCGCGATTTTATAGTTTTTTTTGAAAGTGTTGGTGAAGCAGCGACGTTCCCGCGACCTCCAGCAATGACACATAATGCGCCACGGAGAAATGGGAGAATTGCATGTACGAGTATGCCATAGCCTGGGATTGGCTCACCTTTGCCATGAGATGGCTGCATGTCATCACCGGTATCGCGTGGATCGGTTCGTCGTTTTATTTCGTCGCGCTCGACCTTGGCCTGAAGAAAAGACCCGATCTGCCGGTGGGAGCCTATGGCGAGGAATGGCAGGTTCACGGCGGCGGCTTCTATCACATCCAGAAGTATCTGGTGGCGCCATCAAACATGCCGGAGCACCTGATCTGGTTCAAATGGGAATCCTACGTCACCTGGCTTTCCGGTTTCGGCATGCTGTGCATGGTCTACTACGCCGGCGCCGACCTCTATCTGATCGATCCCAATGTGCTCGACGTGTCGAAGACGACGGCGATCGCCATTTCGCTGGCATCGATCGGTTTCGGCTGGCTTGCCTATGACACGATCTGCAAGTCGCCGGCCGGGCGCGACAACACCAAGCTGATGGTGCTTTTGTATTTCATCCTGGTCGCCATGGCCTGGGGCTATACACAGCTCTTTACCGGCCGCGCGGCCTTCCTGCATCTTGGCGCCTTCACCGCGACGATCATGTCGGCCAACGTGTTCTTCATCATCATTCCGAACCAGAAGATCGTCGTTGCGGACCTGATCGCCGGCCGCACGCCGGACGCGAAATTCGGTGTCATCGCCAAGCAGCGTTCCACGCACAACAACTACCTGACGCTGCCGGTGCTGTTCCTGATGCTGTCGAACCACTATCCGCTGGCGTTCGGGACGGAGTACAACTGGATCATCGCCTCGCTGGTGTTCCTGATGGGCGTGACCATCCGCCACTATTTCAATACGCGCCATGCCGACAAGGGCAATCCGACCTGGACCTGGCTTGCGACTGCGCTGCTGTTCATCGTCATCATGTGGCTGTCGACCGTGCCGAAGATCCTGAGCGGTGACGAAGAGGCAAAAGTTTCGGCCGCGCAGCAGCCCTTCGTCACAGCCGAAGCCTTTCCGAAGGTTCGCGATACCGTCCTTGGCCGCTGTTCCATGTGTCATGCCAAGGAGCCCGGCTGGGAGGGGCTGGTCGTGCCGCCGAAGGGCGTGACGCTCGAGACCGATACCGAAATCGCAAATCATGCGCGTGAAATCTATCTGCAGGCCGGCCGCTCGCACGCCATGCCGCCGGCCAATGTCACTGGCATATCCGACGACGAGCGCAAGCTTCTTGTCGCCTGGTATGAAACGGTTGTAAAGGGAGAGAAGGTCCAATGACCGATTTGCTGATCCGCGGCCGCGTGCTGACCTTCGTCGAAGCACCGAAGGGCGTCGACGATACCGCCTCCTATCGCTACTTTGAAGATGGCGCCGTTCTGGTGCGCAACGGCAAGGTTGCCGACATCGGCGAGCATGCGGATGTCGCTCGCCGCGCCGGCACAAACGTCAAGGTTGCCGACCACCGTCCGAACCTGGTGCTGCCGGGTCTGATCGACACGCATCTGCATTTCCCGCAGACGCAGGCGATCGCATCCTATGGCGCGCAATTGCTCGAATGGTTGAACACCTACATTTTCGTCGAGGAACAGAAGTTCCGTCAGCCGGAGCATGCGGAATTCATCGCCGGCCGGTTCATGGACGAGCTGCTTTCCAACGGCACGACCACTGCCGTCGCTTATTGCTCGGTCCATCCCGAAAGCGTCGATGCCTTCTTCGGTGCTGCGGAAGACCGCGGCATGCTGATGATCGGCGGCAAGGTGATGATGGACCGCAATGCGCCCGACGCGCTGCGCGACACGCCGCAACTCGGCTATGACGAGACGAAGCAGTTGATCGGCAAGTGGCACGGCCGCGGCCGCGCGCATTACGCCATCAGCCCGCGTTTCGCCATTACCTCGACGCCGGAGCAGATGGAGATGAGCCGCGCGCTCGTCGCCGAACATCCGGAATGCTACGTGCAGACGCATCTTTCCGAGAACAAGGACGAGATCGCTTTTGCAACATCGCTCTACCCGGAAGCGAAGGATTACACCGACATCTATGCGCGCTACGATCTCCTGACGCGCAAGACGCTGCTCGGGCACTGCATCTATCTGAGCGATCGCGAGATTTCGGTTCTCGCCGAGACGGGCGCTGTCGGCACCTTCTGTCCGACCTCGAACCTGTTTCTCGGCTCAGGCCTGTTCGATCGCGACCGTTTCGACAAGCTCGGCGCGCGCTGGTCGGTGGCAACCGATGTCGGCGCCGGCACCAGCTTCTCGATGCTGGAAACCATGGACGAGGCCTACAAGGTTCTTCATCTGCAGGGCCAGCGGCTTTCGCCGTTCAACTCGTTCTACATGATGACACTCGGCAACGCCCGGGCTCTGGATCTCGAGGACCGCATCGGCTCGCTGCATATCGGCGCCGACGCCGACATCGTCGTGCTCGACAGTCGCGCAAAGCCGTCGATGGAGCTGAGAATGCGCGTGGCCAGCACACTCGCCGAGGAACTCTTCATCCTGCAGACGATGGGTGACGACCGTTCGGTGGCAGAAACCTATGTTGCCGGCAAGCCGATGAAACATCGTGCAGGCACCCAGGCTGCTAAGGTGGGAATTAACGGTAGCCAGGTGCTCGAGACGGTCTGAACCGAAGCTGAAAATCCCCGATCTACGACATGCACGAGCCTCCCCTCCCAAGGGGAGGCTTTTCTGTCAGAGATCTTCCGGGCGCTTGCCGCCCATGGCCCGGGTCAGGGCATCGGCGCGCTCGCGAACGACCGGTCCCAGCACCGAGAGCCTGTCGTCATTGACGCGCACGGATGGTCCCGAGATCGAGATTCCGGCGATCGTTTCCCCATATTCGTTGAAGATCGGCGCTGCCACGCAGCGCATGCCGAGCGTATGTTCCTCGTCGTCGATCGACCAGCCGCGCTGCCGAATTTTCTGAATGTCCTGCAGCAGGGCCGGCAGGTTGTCGCGTGTCTTGTCGGTGAAATGCGCCAGCTCGCGGCCGGCCAGCAGATGCGCGACATCCTTGTCGGCCCATGTCGACAGGATCGCCTTGCCTATGCCCGATGCATGGATTGGCCCACGCCGGCCAGGACGAAAGAAGGCCCGCATCGGGGCATGGCTTTCCACCTGCGAGATGAAAACGACATCTCCACCTTCCTCGATGCCGATGTTGGCGGTCTCGCCGCTTTCTTCCATCAGCTGTTTCAGGAACGGGCGGCTGATGGTGCCGAGCTTGCGGAAACGCAGATAGGCGTTGCCGATCTCAAAGGCCTTGAGGCCGATCGTCCAGGCGCCGGTGTCGGGGTCGTTCATCACCATGCCGTGGTTGGCCAGCGACGTCAGCAGCCGGTGCACGGTCGATGGCGCCATCCCTGTGACGTCGGACAAGTTGGTCAATGTCGAGCCGTCGTTCTCGGCAACGATCGCCAGCAGCGTCAGGCTGCGGTCGAGCACCTGCACGGAGCCGGGCGCTGCATTTTCGCCTGCCTTCCGACCGCGTTTTCCCTTGCCTGTCGCATCCATGATCCATCCTCCAGCCGCCCGAGTCATTCCTATCATCCTCTAGCAGGACCAGGATCGATTGTTTCGAAATTCTTGAAGATGTTTATTTCCGCCTGATGGAAATGCATCCCATTTATATGTTGCATATCGCCATTGATGGGGTATCGTTTCATCAAATAGGAGGAGTTTCCATGGCTAAGATGCGCGCCGTCGATGCGGCTGTTTACGTTCTCGAAAAAGAGGGCATCGATTGTGCCTTCGGTGTCCCCGGTGCGGCCATCAATCCGCTTTATTCCGCCCTCAGGGCGCGCGGCTCGGTTCGCCATATCCTTGCACGTCACGTCGAGGGCGCCTCGCATATGGCGGAAGGCTATACTCGCGCCAAGCACGGCAACATCGGCGTCTGCATCGGCACGTCGGGGCCGGCCGGCACGGACATGATCACCGGGCTTTATTCAGCCTCTGCCGACTCGATCCCGATTCTTTGCATCACCGGCCAGGCGCCTCGCGCCCGTCTGGATAAGGAAGATTTCCAGGCGGTCGATATCGCCAAGATCGCCGCACCCGTCACTAAGTGGGCCGTCACCGTTATGGAGCCGGCGCTGGTGCCCTTCGTCTTCCAGAAGGCCTTTCACCTGATGCGCTCTGGCCGGCCGGGACCGGTCCTGATCGACCTGCCGGTCGATGTTCAGCTCGCCGAGATCGAGTTCGATCCCGAGACGTATGAGCCGCTCGAACCCTACAAGCCGAAGGCGACGCGCGCGCAGGCGGAAAAGGCGATCGCGATGCTGAACGAGGCCGAACGGCCATTGATCGTTGCCGGTGGCGGCATCATCAACGCCGATGCCTCTGACCTGCTGACGGAATTTGCCGAGATCACCGGCATTCCTGTAATCCCGACCCTGATGGGCTGGGGTACGATCCCGGACGACCATCCACTGATGGCCGGCATGTGCGGCCTGCAGACGTCGCATCGCTACGGCAATGCCAGCATGCTCGCCTCCGACTTCGTGCTCGGCGTCGGCAACCGTTGGGCCAATCGCCACACCGGCAACGTCCCGACCTATACCGAAGGCCGCAAGTTCGTTCATGTCGATATCGAACCGACCCAGATCGGCCGAGTCTTCGCTCCGGATTTCGGCATTGTGTCTGATGCCGGCGCAGCTTTGAAGCTTTTCCTCGACGTTGCAACCGAGTGGAAGACGGCCGGCAAGCTGCGTGACTGGTCGGGCTGGGCGGAGGAGTGCCGTGAGCGCAAGCGGACCATGCTGCGCAAGACCCATTTCGACCAGACACCGCTCAAACCCCAGCGTGTCTATGAAGAGATGAATAAGGCCTTCGGCCGCGACACCTGCTATGTCTCGACCATCGGCCTCAGCCAGATCGCCGGCGCCCAGTTCCTGCATGTCTACAAGCCGCGCAACTGGATCAATTGCGGTCAGGCCGGCCCGCTCGGCTGGACCCTGCCGGCCGCCCTTGGCGTGCGTGCCGCCGATCCCGATCGGCCGATCGTCGCGCTTTCCGGCGACTACGATTTCCAGTTCATGATCGAGGAACTGGCGGTCGGGGCCCAGCACAAGCTGCCCTATCTGCACGTCGTCGTGAACAATTCCTATCTCGGCCTCATCCGCCAGGCGCAGCGCGGCTTCAACATGGACTTCGAAGTCAGCCTCGCCTTCGACAACATCAATGCGTCTGAAGACGCGGAGAAGGGTTATGGCGTCGACCATGTCGCCGTCGCCGAAGGGCTCGGCTGCAAGGCGATCCGGGTGCGCAGCCCGAATGAATTCCAGGAGGCTTTCGACCGGGCGCGGGCGCTGATGGACGAGCACCAGGTTCCCGTCGTCATCGAGTTCATCCTCGAGCGCGTCACCAACATCTCCATGGGTGCGGACATCAATGCCGTCGTCGAGTTCGAGGAACTGGCGATCCGCGGCGAGGACGTACCGACCGCGATCGAAGCGCTTCTCGACTGAAAACAATCACAAGGAGGAAACATCGCATGGCGAAGTTCGCTGCGAACCTGACAATGCTGTTTACCGAGGCACCGTTCCTCGATCGTTTTGCCCTTGCTGCAAAAGCCGGCTTCGAGGGCGTCGAGTATCTCTTCCCGTACGAATTCGAGAAGGTGAGCCTGCGCGCCGAGCTGCAGCGCCACGGTCTGAAACAGGTGCTGCACAACCTGCCGGCCGGCAACTGGGCCGGTGGCGAGCGCGGTATCGCCATCCTGCCTGACCGGATCGACGAGTTCCGCAAGGGCGTGGCCAGCGCCATCGACTATGCGACCGCGCTTGATTGCAAACAGGTCAACTGCCTGGTCGGCATTGCGCCGGACGGGGTCCCGGAAGCCGTACTGCGCAGCACCCTGGTCGCCAACCTTAAGCTGGCCGCGAGCGAACTCGGCAAGCAGGGCATTCGCCTGCTGATCGAGCCGATCAACCACTTCGATATTCCCGGCTTCTATCTCAACACGGTCGAACAGGCCGCTTCGATCATCGACGAGGTCGGCAGCGACAATCTCTTCATCCAGTACGACCTCTACCATCAGCAGCGCACGCGGGGCGAACTCATCGGCACCTACAGGCGCTTTGCCGGCCGCATCGCCCACGTCCAGCTTGCCGACAACCCCGGCCGCAACGAACCGGGTACCGGCGAGATCAACTATCCCCACGTCTTCGATGCACTCGAAGAGGCAGGCTACGACGGCTGGATCGGCTGCGAATACAAGCCGCGCACGACCACGGCCGAAGGCCTCGGCTGGCTTGGCGCCGAGCGCAAGCGCACGCAATCCGCAGATATCATCAAGATCAGGAGTTAAGCACAATGGCAACGATCGGCTTTATTGGACTGGGCATCATGGGTACGCCGATGGCACGCCATCTGCAGGATGCCGGACACACGATCATCACCTCGAAGTTCGCGATCCCGCCGCGCCAGGAACTGCTCGACAACGGCCTGAAGTTCGTCGAGACGCCGAAGGCACTTGCCGAGACCGTTGACACCATCATCCTGATGTTGCCCGATACGCCTGAAGTGAAGGACGTGCTCTTCGGCGAGAACGGCGTCGCCTACGGTCTTTCCAAGGGCAAGCTGGTCATCGACATGAGCTCGATCTCGCCGATCGAGACCAAGGAGTTCGCCAAGAAGGTTCGTGAAACCGGTGCGGAATACGTCGATGCGCCGGTCTCCGGCGGTGAAGTCGGCGCCAAGAACGCCTCGCTTTCGATCATGGCCGGCGGCTCGCAGGAGAGTTTCGACCGCGCCCTGCCGCTCTTCAAGCTGATGGGCAAGAACATCACGCTCGTTGGCGATTGTGGCGATGGCCAGGTGACCAAGGTCGCCAACCAGATCATCGTCGCCCTGACGATCGAGGCGGTTTCCGAGGCGCTCGTCTTCGCCTCGAAGGCCGGCGCCGACCCGGCGCGGGTTCGCGAAGCGCTGATGGGTGGTTTTGCCTCCTCGCGCATTCTCGAAGTGCATGGCGAGCGCATGATCAAGCGCACCTTCGATCCGGGCTTCCGCATCTCGCTGCACCAGAAGGACCTGAACCTGGCGCTGCAGGGGGCGAAATCCCTCGGTATTTCGTTGCCCAACACGGCTGCGACCCAGGAACTGTTCAACAACTGCGCCGCCAACGGTGACAGCGGGCTCGACCATTCCGGCCTGGTGCGCGCCTTGGAGCGCATGGCGAACCATCAGGTCGCCTGAGACCGTTGCCGGCCGCATAAATGCGCATGATCCGTCCGGAGACCCATTGCACCGGGCCGATCATGTGTCCGGGCGGCGGTAGGAGGACCCGCCGCCCGAGACGACTACTGCATAATTCCTTAAATCGGAATCGATTTAAGGACAAAATTATGCAGCAACTCAAAGTGTTACAGCGACCTTTGCGCGTCTAAATAGACGCGCGGCGCTGTAAGCAATTCCAGCAAGAGCGCGCAGTAGCTTTGCGTCCGGAGTTGCGAATGACAGGTAGTAGAGCATCGAAGGCGATGCGACATGCTCTCGGGGGAGACCAATGCCAGCCATCACCGATCCACGCAGCTTCCTGGAGACGCTGTTCACCTCTGCTGTTGCCGCTGCCGATCCGGCACTGGTGATCGCAGCCAATTTGCCGGAGCGGCCAAAGGGCCGGACCGTCGTGGTGGGTGCCGGCAAGGGCGCGGCACAGATGGCACAAGCCGTCGAGCGCCACTGGGACGGTCCACTTTCCGGTGTCGTCGTCACCCGCTACGGCTACGGCGCCCAATGCCAACGCATCGAAGTCTTGGAAGCATCGCATCCGCTGCCGGACGAAAGCGGTCTGCAGGCCTCGCGACGCTTGCTCGCCGAGGTCAGCGGACTGTCGAAAGACGATCTGGTCGTTGCCCTTGTCTGCGGTGGCGGTTCGGCCTTGCTGCCTTCGCCACCCCCAGGCCTTTCGCTCGATGATGAAGTTGCCGTCAACCGGGCACTGCTCGCCTCGGGCGCGCCGATCAGCGCCATGAATGCCGTGCGCAAGCATGTCTCGATGATCAAGGGCGGCCGGCTCGCAGCCGCGGCCTACCCGGCGAAGGTCGTTTCTCTCGTCGTATCGGACATACCCGGCGACGACCCGGCACTGGTGGCCTCCGGCCCGACCTTGCCGGATGCAAGCACCCGAGCCGACGCGCTGAAGATCGTTGAGCGCTACGGCTTGCAACTCCCCGAAAAGGTTCTGGTGTGGCTCGCCGATGCGGCAGCCGACGCGCCATCGCCGTCCGACCCGCGTTTCGCCGCCAACGAGGTACGCCTGATCGCATCCGCTTCCGTCTCGCTCGAAGCGGCGGCCGCCAAGGCGCGGGAAGCCGGCATCGAGGCGATCATCCTGTCAGACGCGATCGAAGGTGAGGCGCGTGACGTCGGCAGCGTTCACGCGGCGATTGCCCGCGAGGTCGCAGGCCGCGGCCGACCCTTCCCGAAGCCCGTTGTCGTTCTTTCCGGCGGGGAGACGACCGTGACCATGCGTGGCGCAGGCAAGGGCGGGCGCAACAGCGAGTTCCTGCTGTCCCTGGCGCTCGGCATCGATGGCGCCAAGGGCGTTTCGGCGCTTGCTGCCGATACCGATGGCATCGACGGTTCCGAGGACAATGCGGGTGCCTTTGCCGATGGCACGACCATCGCGCGGCTGACCGAGCAACGGCTCGACGCGGCAGCGTTTCTGCAGCGGAATGACAGCTGGAGCGCCTTCGACGCGCTTGGCGATATCTTCAAGCCCGGGCCGACGGGTACCAATGTCAACGATTTCCGGGCTATCCTGGTGCAATAGCGCGCGAGGATAGAGCTACTAGAGCATTTCCAGGAAAAGTGCGAAGCGGTTTTCCGTCAGGAAATGCGCAAAAACAAAGAGTTATAGCGTTTCTGCGATTCCGTTTAGACCGGAAACGCTCTAACGCATTGGTGCCGCTTGGTCAGGCGGCGCTTCAGGCGAAGTGGCAGCCGACTGTGCCATGGTTGCCGAAATCGGCAACGAAAGTGTCGCCGCTGCGTGCCTCCACCGCACGCACGAACGAACCGGAGAGCACGATCTGCCCCGGTTCGATCGCGTCGCCATATTGCGCCAGGCGGTTGGCAAGCCAGGCAATGCCGCGGGCGGGGTGGTTGAGAACACCGGCGCCCAGTCCGGTTTCTTCGACTTCGGCGTTGCGCGAGACGATGGCGCCCATCCAGCGCATGTCGACCGCGTCGGCCCGCATCGGTCGTCCCCCAAGGATCAGCCCGGCATTTGCAGCATTGTCGGCGATCGTATCGGCGATGCCCCGCGCCTGCTGCGTCTCCGGATCGCGTCTGACGATGCGGGTATCAAGGATCTCCAAGGCAGGAATGACGAAGTCGGTCGCGTTGAGCACGTTCAGGACGGTGACGCGCGGCCCCTTGAGCGGCGCCTTCATCACGAAGGCGATTTCTGCTTCTACTCGGGGTTGGATGAACCGATCGGCGGGAATGGTGGCGCCATCCTCGAACAGCATGTCGTCGAACAGCACGCCGGAATCCGGCGTGTCAATGTTCAGCGCCTGCTGCATGGCCTTCGAAGTCAGCCCGATCTTGAAGCCGATGATCCGCCGGCCGAGGTCCCGCTTGCGCCGGACCCAGGCGGACTGAACCGCATAGGCGTCGTCTATCGTCATGCCGGGATGCTTGAGGGACAATAGGCCGATTTGGCTGCGATCGACTTCGGCCTGGTGAAGACTCTCGGCTGCTTGTGAAATCTCGGCAGGGCTGAGCATACGACCGCTTCCTCTCGCATGGACGCAACCATGGCCTTGCGATGGGCATCCGAAGGGTTTCGAGCGTTCAAGGCCTGGATATCATCGCCGAAACAGCCGGGATAGGAAAGGCTTGGTTGCAAGACGCCTCGCGTCAGACGGACTGCGTTGCCAGCATCATGCCGAGGCCGATGAGGATGGAACCGCAGGCGCGCGGGACCAGCCGGCTCTGGCCGCCAGCGAAACGGCCAAGGGTGAGGGATGCGAGCAACACGGCTGCGACATCAGCGGCCGACAACGCCAGATTGACCAGCATGCCGAAGACCAGAAACTGCAGCGAGACCGGCATCGCCGCTGCCGGATCGACGAACTGCGGCAGGAACGTCACGAAGAACAACGCGGTCTTCGGGTTGAGGATTTCGACGAGGATGCTGTCGCGCAACACGCCCGGCCCGGTGTCCGTCTTATGGCCGCCATGCTTGCCGATGCCGAGCAGCATCGTGGCGCCAAGCCAGACCAGATAGACGGCGCCGGCGAGTTTGATCGCTGCGTAGACAAACGGTGCGTGACTGAGAAGGGCGGCAAGCCCGAGGGTTGCGGCTGCGATATGCACATAGCAACCGATATGAATGCCGAGAGCTGCCAGAAAACCGGCCTTGCGCCCATGGGCCAGTGTCTGGGCGGTCATATAGAGAATGGCTGGCCCCGGCATGCAGGCAAAGATCGCCGTGGCGACCGTAAACGAAATCCAGTGCTCGATCGAGGGCATCGCAGTTCCTCCGGTTTGCCGGCTGCTCCTCGGGCAGTGCGGCATTCGTCTCGACCCGGTCAGTCCGGAAATCGAGCCGGCAGAAAACTACGCTTGGTTGTGCCTTGGCGACATACGGCAGGTGCCGTATTTCGGAGCCGCAAACCTGCGGCTAAAGATGGGGTGGTTAAGGGAATGTCACCGATGGAGCACGCGCAGCATGCGGATTTCAGCCAATGGGCAGGCCGATGCGAACCGCGTAGGCGGCGATCTCGGCGGCGCTATGCAGGCTCAGCTTGCGCATCAGGTTTTCGCGGTGCTTGCGTGCAGTGAGAGGGCTGATGCCAAGCCGCTCGGCAATCTCGCGCGCCGTCAGGCCCTGTGCTGCGAGCGAAAGGATCTGCATTTCGCGCCTGGTCAGAGGAATGGGCGAAAGCGCTTCGTCGTTGGCGGCGGGCAGTGTCTGTCGTTCCGGGTCGCTGACTGCAAAACGTATCGATTGTGCGAGGTAGATTTCGTTGGCGCCGAGCGCGTCAACCGCAGCGGCAAGCTCGGCAGGGTCGCCATTCTTCGTGAGATAGCCGTTGGCGCCGGCATCGATGGCGGCGCGAACCGTTCGCGGCTCGATATTGGCGGTCAGTATCAGGATCTTCATCCTTGGGGCGATCGCGCGAAGGTCGGCAATGAACTGGATGCCTGCCACACCCGGCATGCCGAGATCGAGGATCAGAAGGTCTGCCGGCTCGCTCCGGGCAAGCGCCAGTACGGCTTCGCCATCAGCGGCCTCACCAACCACCGATATGCCTTCCATCGTCAAAAGCAGCATCTTCAAGCCTTCGCGCACGATGGCGTGGTCGTCGGCAACGGTGACGGTGATGGCCTTCGACATGTAAGCAATCCTTCATTGAAATCAGCAATTGTCGGCAACGATAACCAGTCCGGCGAGCAGAGGCGGCGCAATGGAACAGCGTGAGCGATTGCAACCTCTCCTGATAGAACTACTATTTCGTCAATCTTACGCGGTGCTGTTCGCAAATTTTGCCATTCCACTACCGGTTGCCTACGTTCTGAAGGAGTGGGTGCCGTCAGACTTGCTTGAGGGATGGATCGCTGCCCTCTACGCGCTGACAATGGCACGCATCATTCTCGACCGCTGCTATCGCCGCAGTCCTCAAGCCGAGCGCAATGCGAACTGGCGCAGATGGGCGTGGCGCTTCGCGGTTTTGTCGTGGTCGTCCAGTGCTCTTTGGGGAATGCTCGCCGCTTTTGCCTTCCTGCCGGAGCAGCCGCACGCCCTGGCCTTCGTCTGCATCGTCGTCACGGGGCTTGCCTGCGGGGCCGTGCCATCGCTCTCGGCATTTCCACCGGCCTATGCCGGCTCGCTGCTGGGGATGCTGCTGCCATTTGCGTTTCGCTGTTTCATGGGGGAGGGCGCGATCTATGATATCTATCTCGTCTTCACGCTCTGCCTTGTCGGGGTCAATCTCTACTACAGCCGGGTGACCTACCGTTCGATCGCCGAGACGGTGCGCTTGCGCTTCGAGAATCTGGCGCTGATCGGCAGCTTGCAGGAAGAGCGGGACCGCGCCCAATCGGCCGATCGTGCCAAGTCACGTTTTCTCGCGGCTGCCAGCCACGACCTGCGCCAGCCGATACACGCGTTGAGCCTGTTCATTTCCACCCTCGCGGCGCTCGGCCGTAACGGCAATGTCACCGCCGCGGATGCCCGCGATCTCGCAGGTCGGGCGCGTTCGGTGATCGGCAATCTGAGCGGCCTGCTCGACGCACTTCTTGACATCTCCAAGCTCGACGCCGGCGTCGTGACAGTCGCGCGCGAACCATTGGCGTTGGGGCGCTTGTTGACGGATCTGCGGGAGGAGTTCACCGGTCTCGCGAAGGGGCAGGGCCTGGAGTGGCAGGTCGTCATGACGGATGTCTGGGTCCATACCGATCCGATGATGCTGAAGCGTATACTCGACAACCTCGTTTCCAACGCGTTCCGCTACACCAGGAGCGGTCGCGTGCTGCTCGGGTGCCGCCGTTGCAACGGCGCGATCGAAATCCAGGTATGGGACACCGGCATCGGCATTCCCTTGGAGGACCAGAAAACGATCTTCGAGGAGTTCGTGCAACTGCAAAACCCGGCCCGAGACCGGGCACAGGGCCTCGGCCTCGGGCTTGCCATCGTTCAGCGCATGGCCGATCTACTGGGCCATCCCATCCGGGTGCGCTCCGTCGAAGGGCGCGGGTCGATGTTTTCGGTGCTGCTGCCGATGGCCGCGCCTGTGCCTCTGCAGGGGCGGGGCGATCCGGCAAAGCCTGCAACGCCTCGCCTTGGCGGCATCCTTGTGATCGATGACGAGCGCGATGCGCTTGATGCGTTGAGCCTGCTTCTGAAAACACTCGGTTATAGTGTTTATCCCGGTCGTTCCGCCGCCGAGGCCTGCCGCAATCATACCAAAGCCGCCCGGCGCGGGCCGACGCCGATCGACCTGGTCATTAGCGATTACCGGCTCGCCGGCGGGCGAACCGGCTTGGAGGCAATCGGTGAAGTCGTGACCTATCTCGGTCGCCCCGTACCCGTCATCGTGCTTTCAGGAGATACCTCTCCGGCACGCTTGCGCGAGGTCGGCACCAGCGGCCATCATCTCTTGCACAAGCCGGTCGATGCCGAACATCTACAGGAGGCAATCGATGCCTTGTTGAGCGAGGCACGCAAAACCGCAGCCGAATGAGGTTTACCCCTATTCGATGAAGACCCGGACGCTGGCAGCCCGCCCGACTGCGTCGATAACCGTGAGGGTGGAATAACCGGCGCCGTCCGGCTGCCATTGAGTTGTCCGTCGGCGGGTGGGGTCGGGAAGCGGCCTGCCGTTTGCGAGCCACCGGAAGGGCGCGCGGCCGCCCTGCAGCTTCAACGTCAATGGCGACAAGGTCTCATGGCCGACGCCGAGTTCGACGCGCGCGCCCTCCGGCGGGAAGACGATCTGTGGGGCGGGCTCGCGCGCCGAAGCGTTGACGAGACCGCTCGCTGTCATCGAAAAACGGCGCTGACTGATCGGCAGCTCGGTCTGCGAGATGCGAACGGCACCTGACGGCGCATCCGGCAGCGGCGTGACGGGCAACCCGGACTTGGCAAAACCTTGAAAGAGAATGGGCGCGGCTGCGCCATAGCCGGTCAGGCCCGGAACGGCGCCATTGTCCGGCCGCCCGACCCAGACGCCGAGGACATAACGGCCGTCGTAGCCGACCGACCAGGCATCGCGGTAGCCGTAGCTGGTGCCCGTCTTGTAGGCGATGCCGCGCTGGCGGCTTCCCGCCGGCGGCAGGACGGCGGAGAGCACATCAGAGACATGCCAGGCGGAAACGGCAGACAGCAGCGGCTCCCCGTCGATCAACCCGGCCGTGTCGGTGATGCCATCGCCGAGCCGCACCGGGAAGCCGCGATTGGCAAGGCTCGCGTAGAGTTGCACGAGATCGCGCAGCGTCAGGCCGACGCCGCCCAGGCCGATCGCCAATCCGGGAGCCTCGCCGGCCGGCAGCACTGGCTTCACCTCGGCACGGCGGAACCGCACCATCAGCCGGGCAGGGCCGACGACATCGAGCAGGCGGATGGCGGGTACGTTGAGTGACAGTTGCAGCGCCTGTCGCACGCTGACGTCGCCCTGGTAGCTCATGTCGAAATTGCGCGGCCGATAGCCGAAGAAGTCGGCCGGACGATCCTCGATAATGGTTTCCTGGCTGACCAGCCCCTCTTCGAAGGCGAGACCGTAGATGAAGGGCTTCAGCGTCGAGCCGGGCGAGCGGGTGATCCGCGTCATGTCGATCCAGCCCGAGCGGCTTGCATCGAAATAGTCGGCCGAGCCGACTTCGCCGATGATCTCGCCCGTGCGCGCGTCGGCCATGATCATGGCGACGGACACCCTCGGGCCCAGCTTGGCGGCGCCGTCGTGCGCAACCGCCTCGAGGCCGCGCTGGACGTTGCGGCGCAGCGTCGTGTGATGTTGCACGGCCGTGGGCTGCTTGCGCAACGCTGCTTCTGCCAGATGGGCGGCATAGGCCGGCAACTGGAGGCGGCGGGTGGGAACGGTCGTCATCGCCGCGCGCTCCGCCTCGCCTTCGCCGATCACTTCGGCAACGGCCATGCGGGTCAAAACGCGCTCGCGTGCCGCTTCGGCCGCCGCATGATTGCGATCCGGCCGGCGCCTTTCCGGCAATTGCGGCAGTGCCACCAGCAGTGCGGCTTCGCCTACAGAAAGGCGCTTCGGCTCCTTGCCGAACCAGGCAAGGCTTGCTGCGCGCACCCCCTCGAGATTGCCGCCATAGGGCGCGTGGGTCAGATAAAGATCGAGAATCTGGTTCTTCGAAAGCCGGCGTTCGATCTGGATCGCACGGGCAATCTGGAGCAGCTTGGCGGCGATGCTTCGCTGCTCGCGCGGTTCGATCAGCCGCGCCACCTGCATCGAAAGAGTGGAGGCGCCGGAAACGATGCGGCCATTGGTGACGAACTGCAGCGCGGCGCGGCCAAGCGCGAGGAAGTCGATGCCGGCGTGCTCGCGAAACCGTTGGTCCTCATAGGCGACCAACATCCGCAGGAACTGCGGATCGACGTCATCGACAGTCGTCTTCAACCGCCAGAGACCGTCAGGCGTTGCAAAGGCCCTGAGCAACTGGCCGTCGATGTCGAGGACCTCGCGAGACACGATGCCGGCCGCCTCCAGTGGCGGCGGAAATGCCTGATCGGCCTTGTTGAGCGCAAAGGATGACAGCCCCGCCAGCAACAGGCCGGCGGGGATCGCGATCAGTAGTTTTTGCCTTATCGACATCATCAGGCCTATTGGGCTGCCAGGACCTCCATGCGCCCGGTTGCGGTGCGTGCCGAGAACTGCGGCCGGTACATGTCTTCGACGCTTGCGGCGGGATGATCGTAGACGCCCGGGTTCACCGCCCTGACGACGTAAGCAAGCGTCAGCTCACGGCTGTCGCCGCTAGCGCGGTCGAAGGCGGCGACGAAGCGATCGTTACGGAATTCCGTATGCGTCGCGGTGATCTCACCGAGCCATTCGAAGTTCGTCAGCTGGGCGCTGTCGACAAGGCTCGGGTTGTCGATCTGGAAGCCTGCCGGCAGCAGGTCCGAAACAAGCACACGGGAGGGCCAGTCGTTGGTTTCCGTGACTTTCAGCACCACGACATAGCGTTCGTTCTGCCTGGCCTGGCTGACATTGGCCTCAGTACCATCAAGAGTGTAGTAGGTGCGCTCGATGGCAAAGCCGTCACCGCCGGCCGACAGCGGCTGGGCTGGGGCCGCAACCGTAGTGACCACGGCAGAGACGGCGTCCGCCCCCTCGTTCCTGATCACCACCGGATGAGACAGAAGCGCATCACCGGTCATCCGAGCGGCGTAGCTGCCGGTCTTCGACGCGCCGTTGACGTCGAGCAGCATGTCCTCGTCACCGCCCTGAACCGCGCGGGCTGCAAGCAGCATCCAGGCCTGTTCCTGGGTGCTGGTGTATTTCTTCTGCTCCCATTGCCGGGCGACGACCTTCGACAGTTCCGGGATCATCGGCGGCACAGGACGACTTTCCGCGGCCAGAGCCAGGACGGCTGCATCGTCGCGCAGAGAAGAACCATAGTCGGAACGCGACAGGCTGACATTGACGAGGCCCGTCGACATGTTGGCAGAGGACGCAAAGATTTCCTGCGAACGCTGGGCATCGCCGTAGAGCGCCAATGCCGCCGCGATATGAGCCTTGGCCAGCGGCGTCGGGAAATCGTTGATCAGCGTGTTGGCGTAATAGCGGATGTCGTTGACGGCGGCCTTGCGATTGCGCGCGAGTACGTAGAGCGAATAGGCGATCTCGTTGCCGCGATCCTTGGCATTGGTGTCGTAGCCGAGGCCGTTCTGGAGGTTTTCGAGCGCCTGCACCATCGCTGCCTCCGGCACGTCGTACTTCTGTTCGCGTGCGCGTGTGAGGAAGTCGGTGACATAGGCATCGAGCCAGAGGTCGCCATAGCCCGGGCCCCAAAGGCCGAAACTGCCGGAAGACGACTGGTAGGAGAGCACGCGGTAGATCGCCTCCTGCACCCGTTTCGTCACCTCGCCGTCATCGGCAAGGCCCGACTGCTTCGCCAGTTCGCTCAGATAGAGAAGCGGCAGCGCCCGGCTGGTCGTCTGCTCGGCGCAGCCATAGGGGTAGCGGTCGAGCGCCATCAGGATGGCGGGAATGTCGAAGGCTGCCGACCGGGTGACGCTCAGTGAAACCGACGCGCCCTGGAGCACGCTGTCGGCCAGCAACTGGCCGTCGATCGTCAGGCTGCTGCCCGCGGCGAGGTTGACCACCTGCCGCTGCGTGACCGGCAAGGTGGCCGGGCGCACGGGAATGTTGAGCGCCTGTTCGAGCGAAAGCCCAGATGCCCCGGTGAGCTGCACGGTGACGAGCCCGTCGCCTGCGTGCTGGCCGACCAGCGGCAGCGTCAGAACCGACTTGCCACCCTGTTCGAGGCGTACCGTTTCACTGGGGCCGGTCTGCTCCACCGTCGCCGGTCCGTTGGTCGTCAGTTGTACCTGATAGTCGCCGGCCGGGGCGTCGGTGTTGGCGATATCGAGCCGCAGTTCGGCGCGATCTCCAGGCGCGAGGAAGCGGGGCAGGCTCGCGGTCACCACGATCGGGTCGCGGATCACGACGTCGCGGACGGCATGACCGACGCCGGACTTGGTCCATGCGACGCTCATGATGCGCGCCGTGCCGTTGAATTGCGGGATATCGAAGCTGACTGTCGCCCTGCCGTCGGAGTCGAGCTTCACCGGGCCTTCGAAGAATGCCACGAGCTTTTCGGTGGGCGGGCTTCCCTGCAACGCGACCTGGCCGCCGTCGCCGCCGGTGCGCAACTTTCCTGTCGCCCCGAGCGAGCCATCGATCAGCCGCCCGTAGAGATCGCGCATTTCGAGGCCGAGCTGGCGCTGGCCGAAATACCAGGCCGCCGGATCCGGGGCTTCGTAACGGGTCAGGTTCAGGATGCCGACGTCGACGGCGGCAATCGTGACATAGGCGTCCTCATTGGCGCCGGCGCCTGCCACCTGCAGGCTGATATCGAGCGGCTTGCGCGGCTCGGTCTTTTCGGGCGCTTCGAGGGTGACGGCAAGCTTGCGCTCGGCCGGATCGACGGCCAACCATTTGATGCCGATCGCACGCATCGGCATGCGGCTTTCCTGGGCGTCGCCGGGGCGAAAGAGGGTCGCAGTCACATAGGCGCCGGCACCCCAATCGGCGGTGACAGGCAGATCGACCTCGCCACCTTCGGCGGCAATCGTCGCGCTCTGTGTTGTGACCAGGTCTTCCGTCCCGACGGTCACGAGCAGTTCACCGGCAAAACGCGGCGAAACCTTGAGCTTGGCGGTCTCGCCGACGGCATAGTTTTCCTTGTCGAGCGCGATTTCGAGGCCGTCGGGCGTTTCGGTCGACGTCGACGCGACATACCAGCCGGCATCGAACTCGACGCTCGACGTCGGTCCGTCCAGAGCGGCTGTCTCAACTTCGAGACGGAAGCGGCCCCAGCCGACGGGCACGGCGATCTCGCCGCCATCGGCGGTCACGTCGAGCGTACCGTTCGCAACCTGCTTGGTGGTGACCACCGGCTCGTATTTCCAGGCGGTTCCGTCGCGGTACCAATGATAGTTGCGTTCGACGCTGATCAGTTTCCAGAGCAGCCCCGGCATGGGCGCCTTAGCGCCGTCGGGGTCAATGGCGACCACGCGGAACTTGCCGACGGAGTTTTCCTGAAGGTCGCCCGAAAATTCCGGCTTGATGCCGATCATCGTCCCTTCCGGCTTCACCGGCAGCGTCAAGGAGCGCTCGACGGCGCGGCCGCCGGCCTCGCGCATGCGCACGGTGACATTGGCGCTGAGGAGCTGCGTCGTCGACGGCACTTCGCTCAGCGCGACGTCGAAGGTCGACTTGCCTTCGTCGTCGAGAGGCACGAGTTCTTCCAGCGGCAGGCGCGTCTCCTCGCTCGCCTCCTCGTCGGCGAGGCCGAAGAAATATCCCTTGAAGGCCGCGCTTTCGCGCGTTGGTTTGAGGACCACTTCGCCCTCGAGCTCGAGGCCGGCTGCCGGCGCGCCATAGAGAAAACGCCCGTCAACCGCGACCTGCACCGGCTCGCCGACAGCAATCTCCTTTGCCTCGCTGGTCAGATCGAATTCCGTGCGATCCGGCACGAAATCGTCGACCAGGAACTGCTTCTCGCCGATCGGCGAGGCCTTGGGGTCGGTGAAGATCTGCATCGTCCAGGTGCCGCGCATGGCGTTTTCCTGAACATCGAGATCGAGCGTGTGGCCGCCGAGCTTACCGCCATCGCTGATCATCCTGCGGTATTCGACGCCATCAGGGCGCAAGAATACGAAGGTGAGCGGCAGGTTCTCGATCGCCTCGCCATTGACGTCGCGGGCAAGCGCTGACGCATGCACGGTTTCGCCGACGCGGTAGATGCCGCGCTCCGTCCAGGCGAGGATGTCGATCGCGCCGGGGGCGGCACGACCGGTGACGCCACGGTCCGAAAGGTCGAAACCGGCCCTTGTCATGTCGAGGAAGACGAAATCGTCTTCGCCGCTCTTGGCCGTGATCACTGCCGGCGTCAGGGCGGCGGTGCCACGGATGAGGCCGGCGGTAAAGGTGGCGCGGCCATCGCCATCCGTCGTTGCCGTGCCGAGGATCTCGTTGTTCTTGGCGACAAGTTGCAGCTCGACGCCTTCGATCGGCTTGGCGGTTGCGAGCGACCGGGCAAAGACGTTGAGGCCGTCGGTGCCAGCATAGGTCGACACACCGATATCGGAGACGACGAACCATTGCGTCGCGCGGGCATCCCAGTCCTGGCTGACGCCGGTTTCCGACGCCGCGGTCAGAACGTAGACGCCGGGCTTGCGCTGCGGCAACGCTTCATCGACCGGGAAGCTGGTGACCACCTCTTTGTTGATCACGCTGTCGATGCCGATTGTGCCCTGCCAGACGAGCTCGCCGCTTTCATCCTCGATGCGCTGGGCGCTGTAGCCGTCGATCTGCGTCAGGAACTGCGAGTTTTGCAGGACCTGCGCCAGACTGCGGTCACCAATGCGGTAGAGCTTGAGCTTGGCGCTGTCGGTGTTGACGGAGACAAGCGGGATACCGCGCCGCGCCGTCGACGGCAGCACGAAGCTGTCGCCGGTGAACCGCACCATCTGCGCGCGGTCATTGACATAGATTTCGAGGCTGACGGGCGCTTCCAGCACCTCGTCGACCGACGAGGGCAGTCCGGTGCGCAGCGTCAGCTTGTAGCGCTGACCGTGCGACAGCCCCTCGACGCAGATCTGGTCGCCCTTGGTTTCAACCGCCTTCGGGGCGGCGCCATCGAGTGTCACGAAGGAGGCATAGTCGGCGCCACTCTTCATGAGCTGCTCGGAAAATTGCACGCAGGCGCGGGGCGACGCGCTATCGGCGTCAACGGTGTTTTCGATGACGCGGAAGCGCTTGCGTTCCTTGAGGTCAAGGTAGTCGGTCTCGACCGTTTTCGATTGCACGAGTTCGAGGCTGGCCTTGTAGGCATTCAGCGAGCCGCGGAAGTTTTCGGCGTTTTCGAGCGACTTGGCGAGAACGGCCAGCGCATGAGCGCGGCTTTCAGCCGTCCGCGTCAGCTGGTAGCCGTTGATCGCGGCAAGGGCGGCTTGCGTGGCGACATCGGTGTTGCCGGTGACCCGGTTTGCCGTGCGCGCCGTTTCAAGCCACAGCTCACTGTCGTCAGGGGTGATCGCAAGCGCCCCCTGGAATGCCTTCAAGGCGCCGTCGATGATGCCCCCGGCCGCCTGGGCGCGCGCCGTTTCGATCAGGCTGTTGACGCCGAAGCCCTGCTGATCGTCGGCAAGCGAAAGGTCAGCCTTGGCGTCGCGTGCGTCCTGAAGGATCTGGTCGGAGAGGAAGGAAAGCCGCGGTGGGGCGCCGAGGTCCGGCTGCACGGCCTGCGCCTGGACGATCTTGCCGGCGATGGCGCCGGGAAAATCGTTCAATTGGTTGAAGTCGGACTTCAGGAAGCACCATTTCACCTTGGGATTGTAGGTGAATGCACGGCAGGATTGGTCCGCAACACAGGCGGTCTCGCATTGATCCAGCGAGACGTTCTGCTCGGTTCGAAGATCGAACCCGAAATAATCAGCGTCCTGGGTGATCTCGACCTGACGGCCGGTCTCGGCCGAAAAAGCGGGGTATCCGGCGGCCAAAACAGATACAAGGAGAGTGGAAAGGCCGAAAAACGCGCGCACAGACATAAGTCCTCCCAACGCAGCCGGTCTCGATAGGGGTTCACTTTCTCAAGGTTCCAGACGGCTTGTCAACCGGAGGCGTCCAAGAGTTGGCCGACAATTTACGCGAGAACGAACGATGCGTCCTGCTATGACGGCGGCACTGCGACAGCGCGCTTAGCCTCTCTGTTCTTTCAGGAAAACGACGAGCGAGCGGCCGGCGTCGAGGATATGGTCCCGGGTGAGCGACGAGGCCAGTTCGGCGTCGCCCTTGGTGCAGGCATCGAGGATCGCCTCATGCTCGCGCGCTGCGCGCTTCATGCCGTCCGTCAGGGTCAGTTGGGCGCGCAGATAACGATCGATACGGTCGAGCGAGGCGCGCACGATCTGCAGGTAGTAAGGCCGGCGTGCAGCCTCATAGAGGCTGTAGTGGAAATTCCGGTTGGTTTCGCCCCACTTGGCCGAATCGGATTCTTTGCCAAACTCGTCACAGTGCCTGCGGGCAAGCTCGAGCGTCCTTCTATCCATGTTGGGCACGGCAAGCCGGATGACCTCCGCCTCCAGCAGCGCGCGAAATTCGAAGATCTCTTCGATTTCCTCGATGGAGAGGCCGGCAACGACGGCGCCCTTGTAGCGTTGCGTCGTTATCAACCCATGCTGCTCAAGGCGCGAGAGCGCTTCGCGCACGGGGATGCGGCTGGTGTTGAACATCTGGGCGATCTGGTCCTGCCGCAGGTTTTCCCCCTCGGCAAGCGCGCCTTCGATGATCGCCTTGCGCAATGCCTCGTAGACGATATCGGCTGCGGAAGCGGCTTGCCTGACATCAACGGCATCGAGTTTCATCGCGTCTAAACCCCGGCGGCTTGTGTCCCTGGCAGCGCGGAAACTGCCGTGGCTCTGGTCATAGGTCCATTCCCTTGGCCGGGCAACAGAGCGCGCGGCTTTGCACAAAGTTTCGTATATTTCAGATTGTATATTGGATCCAATCTTTCTATGAGTATTCGCGCGTCGGCTATTGCAGGCCTTTAGTGGCCGAGGGAGCCGTTCTCCTGAATGTCGGCGTGCAGATATCAAGGCATGGCATGTGGATGCAGTCCGCATGCGCCGCATGGAGGCGAGAGATGCGCAGCAGCAAGGTCATTCATATTGTTTCCTGCCACGCGGAGGGGGAAGTCGGGGATGTCATCGTCGGCGGCGTCGCGCCGCCGCCGGGCAAGACGCTTTGGGAGCAGCGACGCTTCATTGCGGAGGATCAAACCTTACGCAATTTCGTGCTCAACGAGCCGCGCGGCGGGGTCTTCCGCCACATCAACCTGCTGGTGCCGCCGAAGGATCCGCGCGCGACCATGGGCTTCATCATCATGGAGCCGGAGGACACGCCGCCGATGTCCGGCTCCAACTCGATCTGCGTTTCGACCGTGCTGCTCGACAGCGGCATCGTCCCGATGCAGGAGCCGGAAACCAGAATGGTGCTGGAGGCACCGGGCGGACTGGTCGATGTCGTCGCCGCCTGCCGCAACGGCAAGGCCGAGCGCATCACGGTGACCAACGTGCCGTCCTTTGCCGGCAAGCTCGATGCCAAGCTTGAGGTCGAAGGGCTCGGCACGCTCACCGTCGACACCGCCTATGGCGGTGACAGCTTCGTCATCACCGATGCTCGCACGCTCGGCTTTTCGGTCACTCCCGATGAGGCACGCGAGCTTGCCGAGACCGGCATCAGGATCACCCGCGCAGCCAACGAGCAGCTCGGCTTTTCACATCCCGAAAACCCGGAATGGGCCCATATTTCGTTTTGCCAGCTGACGCTGCCGGTGGAAGAGCGCGACGGCGTCCTGCATGGTCGCAACACAGTGGTGATTCAGCCGGCCAAGCTCGACAGATCGCCGACCGGCACCGGCTGCTCGGCGCGCATGGCGGTGCTGCACGCCCGCGGACAGATGAAGGTTGGGCAACGTTTTGTCGGTCACTCCATCATCGATTCGACGTTCGATTGCCGCATCGTCGGCGAAACGACCGTTGGTGGACATCCGGCCATCGTTCCGGAAATCTCCGGTCGCGCCTGGGTCACCGGCACGCATCAGGTGATGCTCGATCCGGCAGATCCGTGGCCGGCCGGCTACCGGCTTGCCGATACCTGGCCGCGCAAGCAATAGAGCATTTACAGGAAAGGCGCGAAGCGGTTCTCCGCTTGAAAATGCGTAAAAGCAGGGAGATAGAGCGTTTCTACGGCTTCGATTAATCCGGAAACGCTCTACTGCGCCGAAGCCTATTTCTCGGCAATGATGCGCGTGGTGCCGACCCAGAGTTCGCGGGCCGGCCCCGCGCCGATGTTGCGCGCACGGTGCGGAAGCGACGAGGGGAAGTGCAGGGTGTCGCCGGCCTTCAGGACATATTCCTTGCCGTCGATCTCGTAGAGCATCTCGCCTTCGATCAGATAGAGAAAGTCCTCGCCCTCATGGCTCGTCAGCTCGGAGGCGTAACCGGCCGGCATGTGGGTGATGCAGCCATTGAGCTGGGCGCCGGGAAAGCCGCGCTCGAGCAGCTCATACACGCGCTCCTTGGTCTCGACATTGTAGCCGCGGCGCTCGCCGGCGTGGGACACCATGGAATGGGCATGCTGCGGCGGCTGCGACAGGAAGGTGTCGACACTGGTGCCGAGTGCATTTGCAACATTGTAGAGCGAGATCAGCGAAGGGGTCGAAATGCCTCTTTCGATCTGGCTGATAAAGCCCTCGGTCAGGCCCGCTTCGTGCGCGACCTGCTTCATCGTCTTGCCGATTTCCTTGCGGCGTGCCCGCAGCATCTGGCCGATCGTTGCGGCCGCAGGCATGTCGGGAAGGGGGGCGCCGGCGTCTGCCGCAGGCGCCTCATCCGTATCGAGAGGCATGGTTTTCTTTCCGCTTGACTCGCGTCTGTTGTTGTACTTTAGTCCAGCTAAAGTCGGTTATGCAAGCTGATCAGCTCCGCTGCACCACCGCTTTAAAAAGGGGAACAACAAGAATGCCTTCGCTGCAATCCGGACGCAAAGAAAAACGTTCGGAGAAATTGGATCCAATATCCAATTAATGCGCCGAGGTGTCGCGCCGGCACTTGCCGGTCGATCAAACAGGAGGAGTGAGAGATGAAACGTTTGTTGCCGATCTTACTGGGCGCGGCACTCGGGCTGGCTGCGGCCACGTCTGCGCTCGCCATCGAGCGTGGCGGCGCGATGACGTTTGCGCGTTACGACGATTCCACGGTCATCGACCCGGTCTATGCCGATCGCAATCCGGATCTCTGGATGGTCACCGGCCTATACGAAACATTGCTGCGCAACGGCCCGGACGGGTCGATCGTGCCGGGGCTGGCCGAGGGCTACGACGTCGCTGCCGACGGGCTTTCGATCAAGCTCAAATTGCGTGACGGCCTGAAATTCTCCGACGGGTCGGCCCTGACGGGTGCCGACGTGGTGTTCTCGCTCGACCGGGCCCGCAATCCCGAGCTTGGTCCCTGGGCGGGCCTGCTTGGTGCCGTCGACAAGGTTTCCGCCGACGGCAACCAGGTGACGCTGTCGCTCAAGAACCCGGACCTGACCATCGTCTCGATCCTCGCGACCTTCAACACCGGCATCATGCCGCAAGCGGCCTTCGAGAAGGCGGCCGGCGCCACCGACCAGGAAAAGGCGCGTGCCTTCTTCGAAGCCGGTCCGGTAACCTCCGGCCCATTCACCATGAAAAGCCGCGTGCAGGGCTCGAGCATGACCTTCGCACGCAATCCGAACTACTGGCGGTCCGGCACGGATGGGCAGTCGCTGCCCTATCTCGACCAGGTCGATTTCGTCATCATCCCCGACGATGCTACCCGCATCCTCAAGCTTCAGGCGGGTGAAGTCGATGCCGCGGAGTTCATTCCCTTCGCTCGGGTTGGGGAACTTGGCGCCGATCCGGCGCTAAAGATGGAGCTCTTCCCCTCAACCCGCATCGTCTATGCGCCGATCAATACGCGCGAGACCCGCAAGGACGGCTCCAAGAACCCGCTCGCCGATGTAAAGGTAAGGCAGGCGCTGAACTACGCCACCGACAAGAACGTGCTGATCAAGCTCGTCACCTTCGATACCGGCAAGCCGATGACGTCGTTGATGTCGGCAGCCACTCAGCTCCATTACGGCCCCGAGCCGCTCTATCCTTACAATCCCGAAAAAGCCAAGCATCTGCTGGACGAAGCCGGCCTCGGCGGGGGCTTCGAGGTGAAGTTCACCACGCTTGCCGGCAGCGCCGACGACGCGACCTTGTTCACCGCCCTGCAGCAGATGTGGTCGCCGCTCGGTGTCAACCTCAAGGTCGAACAGGTCGACAATCCGACGCGCGGCGAGAAGAACCGCTCCGGAGACTTCGACATCCACACCTATGGCTGGGCAAACGACGTCAACGACCCGGCGCAGATCACCGGCTGGCTCGGCTACTACAAGCAGCGGCAGGCCGTGGGTACCGGCTGGAACAATCAGGAGTTCAACACGCTGTTCGAAGCATCCAACGTCGAGGTCGATCCGGCCAGGCGCAAGGAAGAGTACAAGCAGATGCAGGAAATCTATGCCGAGGGCGCGCCGCTGCTCTTCCTCTTCGAAACCCCCTTTGCTGTCGCCGTATCGAAGTCGATCGAGGGGTACGTGCAGACGCCGCTCGGTGCGAACGATTTCTCCGAGGCCTGGCGGGCCAAGTGACAACAGCCTGATTTCCGGGTGTCGGGCGGCGAGAGCTGCCCGGCAACGCTCACAAGGTTCAACCCATGCCCTCGTTATCCTATCTTCTGGCGCGGCTGCTGCAGATCATCCCGACCTTTCTTCTGGTCATGATCTTCATCTTCCTGCTTGTCCGGCTGCTGCCCGGGGACCCTGCCATCGCCATGGCTGAAGCCAAGGCAACGGATGCGCAACTCGAGCAGATCCGCCACAATCTTGGTCTCGATCAGCCGCTGCCGATCCAGTTTCTCGTGTTCGTCAAGAACACGCTGACTGGCGATCTCGGGCGTTCGATCATGCTGAAAGCCCCGGTAACCGAGATCATTCTCGATCGCCTGCCGACCACGATCTTCCTGGCGCTCTATTCGGTGCTGCTGGCAATCTGTCTCGCGGGTCCGCTGGCGTTTCTTGCTGCGTCGCGGGTCAACGGTCCCGTTGATGTGGCAATTCGCAGCGTCTTCCAGGTCGGGCTGTCCATGCCGGTCTTCTACATCGGTCTGGTGCTGTTGACGGTCCTTGCGGCCCAGCTGCGCTGGTTTCCCGTCGGAGGCTACGGAACGGGCTTTCTCGACAACCTTCATCACCTGATTCTGCCGGCGCTCAGCGTCGCGCTCTACACCTCGGCCATCATCCTGCGCAATCTGAGAGCGTCGCTGATCGAGGTGCTCGATGCCGACTACGTGCAGTTCGCCCGCGCCAAGGGGCTGTCACGGCGCATCGTCATGACGCGGCATGTGCTGCGCAACGCGCTGGTCTCGACCGTGACGCTGCTCGGCCTTTCCATCGGCAACCTGATGAGCGGAACGCTGGTCACCGAGACCGTCTTTGCCGTTCCGGGCGTCGGTCGGCTGATGCTGGAGGCGATCTTCGCCCGTGACTATCCGCTGATCCAGGGACTCACGCTCACTTTCGCCGTTTTGGTTTCCGTCGTCTTCCTGCTGACGGACATCGTGCAATCCTGGCTCGATCCGAGGCTTCGCCAGTCATGAGCATCGTCGTGCAATCTCCTATCCGGAAGGCGGGCCGCTTGCGCGCCTTCCTTGGCCGTGCTTTCTCGCGACCGTCCTTCGTCCTCGGCTTTGCGATCCTCGCGCTGTCGATCGCGCTGGCGCTATTCCCTGGGCTGCTCGCGCCCTACGATCCGCTCGCCTTCGACCTGAGCGCGATCCAGCAGGGGCCGAGCCTTGCCCATCCCTTCGGCACCGATAATTTCGGGCGCGACGTGCTCTCGCGCGTCATCTGGGCCTATCGCGTCGACATGCAGATGGCCTTCTTCGCCACGATCTTCGCGCTTCTGATCGGGATGACGGTCGGGGCCTTCGTCGGCTATTACGGCGGCATCGCCGACACGATCTTCGGCCGCTGCGTCGATGCGATCATCACCTTTCCCTTCCTCGTGCTGGTCATCGCAATCGTCGCGGTGCTCGGGCCTGGCCTCGTCAACATGTATGTGGCGATCACGGCCGTGAACTGGGTCTACTATGCCCGTCTGACCCAGGCCGAGATCATGGCGCAAAAGGCCAACGACTATGCCGCGGCCGGCCGTGTGCTCGGCTATTCCGACCGGCGCATCATCTTCCGGCATCTGCTCCCGAACGCGATCTCGCCGATTATCGTCTACTGGATGACCGATATGGCGCTCGCCATTCTTCTCGGCTCATCGCTCGGCTATCTCGGCCTGGGCGCCCAGCCGCCAGCGGCCGAATGGGGCGTGCTGATCGCCGAGGGCCGCAATTTCCTGCTGACGGCCTGGTGGATGAGCCTGATGCCGGGCATTGCCATCGTCTTTACCGGCCTCGGCTTCAGCCTTGTCGGCGATGCTCTTGCCGATCTGCTTCGACCGAAAGGGCGCTGACATGAGCCAACTTGAGAAAGAAACGGTTCTGGAAGTCTGGCACCTGCGCACGGAGTTCGGACTACCGGAGCGCCCCCTTGTCGCCGTCGACGATGTTTCGTTTCAGGTGAGGGCCGGCGAGATCCTGGGGCTTGTCGGCGAATCCGGCTCGGGCAAGAGCATCACCCTGCGTTCGATCCTCGGCATCGTGCGGCCGCGCGGCCGCGTCAGCGGCGAAATTCTCTGGAAGGGCAGGGATCTGGTGCCGCTTGATGAAGCCTCCTTGCGACGGGTGCGCGGGCGCGAGATCGCGATGATCTTTCAGGAGCCGATGTCGTCGCTCAACCCGCTTCTGACCGTCGGCTTGCAGATCTCGGAGAACCTTGCGGCCCATACCGAACTTGATGCGAAGGCGCGCAAAGCCCGCGCGATCGAGCTTCTCGACATGGTCGGCATTCCCGCGGCGCGCGATAGGCTCGGCGACTATCCGCACGAATTTTCCGGCGGCATGCGGCAACGGGTGATGATCGCCATCGCCCTTGCCTCCAACCCGAAGCTGCTCTTGGCAGACGAGCCGACGACGGCGCTCGACGTGACCATTCAGGACCAGATCCTGCGCCTCATTCAGGCGCTCAGCCGCGATCTCGGCATGGCCGTGATCCTCGTCACCCATGACATGGGCGTCGTGGCGGAGACCTGCGATCGGGTGGCGGTGATGTATGGTGGGCGACTGTGTGAAACGGGACCAACGGCTGACGTCATCCGCGACGCCCGGCATCCCTATTCGCTCGGGCTTTTGCGCTCCATTCCGCGTGACGTCGCACCGCGCACGCCGCTTTATTCCATTCCCGGTGCACCGCCGGCATTGAACGCCTTGCCGGCTGGCTGTGCGTTTACGGCCCGCTGTCCCGTGGCCGGCCCGGAATGCCTCGATGTTCGCCCGAGCCTGGAAGCTGCCGGACGACAGCGCCAGGTCGCCTGCCATCACCGCGAGGAAGCACTCGCCCATTTCAGCGCGCGGGAGGCGGCGCAATGATTGAGTCAACGCATCAGGCGGCCACGCCGCTGCTTTCCATTCGCGATCTTTTCATGCGGTTTGAAAAGCGTCGCTCTCTGTCGGACACCCTTACCGGCCGGCCGCGGCAGGTCGTCTCGGCGTTGAACGGCGTCGATCTCGACGTGATGCCGGCGGAAACGCTCGGCATCGTCGGCGAATCCGGTTGCGGCAAGTCGACGCTCGCGCGTTGTATCGCCGGCCTGCATCGGCCGACATCAGGGGATATCCGCTTCGAAGGTGAAAGCGTCATCGGTCTCAAGGGCGCCAGGCGACGCGGCTACAACAAGCGCGTCCAGATGATGTTCCAGGATCCCTACACGTCGCTCAATCCGCGCATGACCGTGCGCGACACCCTGCGGGAGGCGATCACGGTCCATCGCCTGCGCGATGGCGCCGGCATCGACCGCCGCATCGACGAGTTGCTTGAACTGGTGCGGCTGCCTGATGGTGCCGCAGACAAGTATCCGCACGAATTTTCCGGGGGACAGCGTCAGCGCATCGGCATCGCGCGGGCACTTTCACTGGAGCCGACCTGCCTTGTCGCCGATGAGCTGGTTTCCGCGCTCGACGTTTCCGTTCAGGCGCAGGTCGTCAATCTGCTGCTAGAGCTGCAGGACAATCTTGGGCTGACGGTGCTGTTTGTCGCCCATGACCTGAGGCTGGTTCGCCATGTCTCCCATCGCGTGGCAGTGATCTATCTTGGCGCCATCGTCGAGATCGGCCCGTCCGAGGCGCTCTTTTCCAAGCCGATGCACCCGTATTCGCAAGCCCTGCTGGCGGCGGCCCCTTCGCTCGATCCGTCTGAGCGGCGCCGGGCGCCGGCGCTATCCGGCGAATTGCCGAGCCCGCTCGACATTCCGCCGGGCTGCCCGTTCCACGTCCGCTGCCCGCACGCCACCGAGCTTTGCAGTCGGGAAAAGCCGGCGCTCCGGCCAGTCGGCAACGGCATGACCGCCTGTCACTTCGCCGAAGCGATCGGTGGTGCGTGAAGACCATTATCCAATAGGGAAAGACGACATGACATCGAAAGACAGGCTGGACGCCTCCAGCCGGATCGAGGCCCTGCGCCGCAAACTCGACGAGCGGGGGCTTGACGGCTACGTCATCCCGCGGTTCGACGAACACCAGGGCGAATATTGTGCACCCCATGACAACAGGCTCGCCTTCGTGACCGGCTTCACCGGATCTGCCGGTGTAGCGATCGTCATGCGCGACCGCGCGGCAATCTTTGTTGACGGCCGCTATCAGGTGCAGGTTCGCCAAGAGATCGACGTTGACAGCTTTGCCATCGAGCATTTCTACGACGCACCCTTGAAGGACTGGCTGAGGAAGAACCTGCGCAAGGGCGAACGCGTCGGCTTCAATTCGATGCTGCTGCCGTCGACCTGGGATGTCGATTGCGGCCAATCCGTTGTCGCCGCCGGCGCCGAGTGGGTTGCCGTGACGGATGATCTCGTCGATGCGATCTGGTCGGACCAGCCGGAACGCCCGCTTGGCAATGTCATTGCCCTATCGCGCGACTATGCCGGCGAAAGCGTCGCCGACAAGAAGCGCCGCATCGGTCAGATGCTGGCGGAGCACGGAGCCGACGTTCTGATCGAGGCGCAGCCCGACAACATCGCCTGGTTCCTGAACGTCCGCGGCCGTGACGTGGCCTTCAACCCGATGCCGCAATCCTTCATGATCGCCGACAGGGACGGTCGGGTCGAGTGGCTCGTCGACCATCGCAAGCTGCCCAACGATCTACAGGACTTCGAGCTCGACGGCGTGACGATGGCCGCGCCGGATGTGCTTCTCGACCGCGTCCGGACGGTCGCCGCCGGGCGGGTAGCACTCGTCGATCCCGGCTTCGCCCCGTCGGCAGTCGCCCATGCGACGCGTGAGGCCGGCGGCAACGTCCGCCTTTTGCGCAGCCCGATCACGCTTGCCAAGATGCTGAAGAACCCGGTCGAACTCCAGGGCTTTCGCGATTGCCACAGCCGTGACGGCGCCGCGTGGATCAAGTTTTTCGCCTGGCTGGAAGCCAACGCGGTCAAGCGGGAAGAGGAGGGACGCCCCATCACCGAATTGGAGGCGGAGGAGCGTATCCTCGCCCTCCGGCAGATGGAGGAGACCTTCGTCGAGCCGAGCTTCCGATCGATCTCGGCCGCCGCCGGTCACGCCGCCATGTGCCATTACGCGGCGAGCACCAAGAGCAATGCGCCGATCACCTCGCGTGGCGTCTATCTGCTCGATTCCGGTGGGCAATACTTCACCGGCACGACGGATGCGACGCGCACGACGGCAATCGGGCCGGTCAACGATGAGGTCCGCCGCGCCTACACGGCAGTCCTCAAGGGGTTGATCTCCATGGTGACGCTCAAGTTCCCGAAGGGGACCTACGGCCACCATCTCGACGCCTTCGCGCGGCGGCCGCTCTGGGACTTGGGACTAGACTACGATCACGGTACCGGCCACGGCGTCGGCCATTTCCTGTCGGTGCACGAGCAGCCGCAACGCTTCGACCGCCGCGTCAACGAGATCGAGCTGCGCCCGGGCATGGTGACAACCATCGAGCCCGGTTATTACAAGGCTGGGGAATATGGCATCCGTATCGAGAACCAGGTGGAAGTGATCGACGACGGCGACGGCTTCATGAGCTTCCGCAGCCTGACATTGGTGCCGATCGATCTCAGGCTCGTGGATATCGAGCTGCTGAGCGAAACCGAGAAGCAGTGGATCGACGCCTATCACCGGCGGGTTGCCAAGACGATGGAAGGCTTGCTCGATCCGGAGACGGCGGCGTGGTCGGCGGCGCGCACTGCGCCGATCGGTGGCTAGCGAAAGCAATGGACGGCGGAGGCATTCGTTGCAGCCGCCGTCTCCCGTCTTGCCGAGCTTGTGAAGCTGCTTGCTGTTCATCGCCTTTTTGTGATATTTGTCACAAACAATGTTCAGCCATCTCCGCTGTGATGCGTTGGCTCGAACGACCATGCAGACGGAACGATCATGGCCAGCCGCAAAACAGCCCGCATCATTCAGCTCGCCGACGCGCTCTCCGGCCGTCGCGTTCTTCATCTGCGCGATGCAGCAGCCTTGCTCGGGGTTTCCGAGATGACCATCCGGCGGGACGTCGCCGATAATCCGGGGCAATTCACCTTCCTCGGTGGCCACATCGTGCCATCAGGCGAAATCGACGGCGACATGCCCTATGAACTGGCGCGTGAGGCCGATAGTCATGCGGCGGCCAAGCGCGAGGCCTGTGTCCATGCAGCGCAGCATATCCGCCCGGACGAAACGATCTTTATCGATTGCGGCACGACGCTAGAATATCTGGTCGATCTCATTCCGGACAATTATTCAATTACTGCAGTGTGTTACTCGCTCAATGTCGCTGACAGGCTGACGCGAAAACCAAACGTCCGCATTGTCATGCTCGGCGGTGTCTATCATCCCGCGTCGGCGTCGTTCTCTGGGAATTCGGGGCTTGAAACGCTCGATTCACTTGGGATCAATGTTGCCTTTCTCTCCGCCGCCGGCGTGGACCCTGGGCGCGGTGCAACCTGCGTGCATTTTCACGAGGTGGCGGTGAAGCAGAAGGTGATCTCGCTTGCACGCGAAAACTACCTCGTGGTCGACCTAAGCAAGATCGGCAAGCTGAAACCGGCCTTCTTTGCGCCGATGAACGTCTTTCGCTCGGTGATCACCGAGGACGGCGACACGCTCGTTCCAGCGATCTGACTCCTCTGCCAAGCATCCCAGGATTTATCGAAAGGTGTCAGCGTCGCTTGACACTGTCTGCTTTTGGTGGAATGCTAACAAAAAATAGATAGAAAAATAACAAAATGAGAATCGCCGCCGATACGGATTTGTCCCGTGCTATCGTGCCGCGATGTCAGGGAGTTCGAGGAGCAATCGCTTGGAAGACCTTGCTGTGAAGAATGTGACCACGAAAGCCGTGGCACCGGTGGCCTCGGGCCACAACTGGCCGCGCAACGACGGCACGGAACTCGATCTCGGCTGGGTCGTCGACCAGCGTGTCAATCTGTCGGCTGCCGAACGGCGCGTCTCGACGCTGCCTGGTCGCCGGACGGTGAAGAAGGACGCACAGGCCGCCTGGCTTCTGAAGGCCGTGACCTGTATCGACCTGACGACGCTGAACGGCGACGACACGACGGAACGCGTCAAGCGGCTTTGCGCCAAGGCGCGCCAGCCGGTGCGCCAGGACATTCTCGATGCGCTTGGCATGGGCAATCGCGGTATCACCACCGGTGCCATCTGTGTCTATCACCGTTTCGTTTCGACCGCTGTCGAAGCGCTTGAAGGCTCGGGCATTCCGGTCGCTGCCGTATCCACCGGCTTTCCTGCCGGTCTCATTCCGCACGACGTCAAGCTGCGCGAAATCGAGGCTTCGGTTGCCGACGGCGCCAGGGAAATCGATATCGTCATCACCCGTGAACATGTGCTGACCGGCAATTGGCAGGCGCTCTATGACGAGATGCGCGATTTCCGCGCCGCCTGCGGTGATGCCCATGTCAAGGCGATCCTGGCAACCGGCGACCTGAAGACGCTGCGCAACGTTGCCCGCGCCTCGCTCGTCTGCATGATGGCGGGCGCCGATTTCATCAAGACTTCTACCGGCAAGGAAGGCGTCAACGCCACCCTGCTGGTGACGCTGGTCATGCTGCGCATGATCCGCGCCTATCAGGAGCGCACGGGCATCAAGGTTGGCTACAAGCCGGCCGGCGGCATTTCCGCCGCCAAGGATATCCTCAACTACCAGTTCCTGATGAAGGACGAACTCGGTCGCGAGTGGCTGGAGCCGGATCTTTTCCGCATCGGCGCATCGAGCCTGCTCGGCGATATCGAGCGCCAGCTGGAGCATCACGTGACCGGCGCCTACTCGGCCCTCAACCGACACCCGATTGGATGATCCCGATGACAGTCGCAAGGTATTTTGACGAAATGTCCTATGGTCCCGCGCCGGAAGCCGATGCCGAGGCCCGCCAGTGGCTGGCGCGCCACAAGGGCGAGTTCGGCCACTTCATCAACGGCGCTTTTGTTGCGTCGTCCTCCGGCAAGACCTTCGAGACCTTTGAGCCCGCAACCGGTGCGCTTCTGGCGAAGGTCGCACTCGGCGGCGCGAAGGACGTGGATGATGCGGTCGTCGCCGCACGAAAGGCGCAAGGGTCCTGGGCCAAGCTGCCGGGCCATGCCCGTGCCCGCCACCTCTATGCCCTTGCCCGCATGATCCAGCGCCATGCGCGCCTGATCGCGGTCGTCGAAGCGATCGACAATGGCAAGCCGATCCGCGAGACACGCGATATCGACATCCCGCTGGCGGCGCGCCACTTCTACCATCATGCCGGCTGGGCGCAGCTGCAGGAAACCGAGTTTGCCGATCAGGTCCCGGTTGGCGTCGTCGGCCAGGTCATTCCCTGGAATTTTCCGTTCCTGATGCTCGCCTGGAAGGTGGCGCCGGCCTTGGCGCTGGGCAACACGGTCATCCTCAAGCCGGCCGAGTTCACGCCGCTGACGGCGTTGCTGTTTGCCGAACTTGCCTCCGCCGCCGGACTGCCGGCGGGCGTGCTGAACGTCGTGACCGGCGAGGGCGAAACCGGCGCGCTGATCGTCGAGCATACGGATATCGACAAGATCGCCTTCACCGGCTCGACGGAAGTCGGTCGCCTGATCCGGGAAAAGACCGCGGGCACCGGCAAATCGCTGACGCTCGAGCTCGGCGGCAAGTCGCCGTTCATCGTCTTCGATGATGCCGATATCGACGGCGCGGTCGAGGGTGTGGTGGACGCGATCTGGTTCAACCAGGGACAGGTCTGCTGCGCCGGTTCGCGGCTTCTGGTGCAGGAAGGTGTCGCGCCGCTCTTCTATGAGCGCCTGACACGGCGCATGCAAACCCTGCGTGTCGGCCACCCGCTCGACAAGGCGATCGACATGGCGGCGATCGTCGCCCCAGTTCAACTGCAGCGCATCGAGAGCCTGGTCGCCAAGGGCATCGCCGAAGGTGCCAAGCTTCACCAGCCGAAGATCGAGCTGCCGAAGGGCGGCAGCTTCTACCCGCCGACCTTGCTCACCAACGTCCAGCCGACATCGATCGTCGCGACCGAGGAAATCTTCGGCCCTGTTGCCGTGTCGATGACCTTCCGCACGCCGGAAGAGGCAATCCAGCTCGCCAACCATTCGCGCTACGGCCTGGCCGCAAGCGTGTGGAGCGAAACGATCGGCCTGGCGCTGCACGTGGCAGCCAAGCTTGCGGCCGGCGTCGTCTGGGTCAATGCCACCAATCTTTTCGATGCTGCGGCTGGTTTCGGCGGCAAGCGTGAATCCGGTTTCGGCCGCGAGGGCGGCCGCGAAGGCTGCTACGAATATCTGAAGCCCAAGGCCTGGGTGGGTCGCAAGCTGCGCGCAGCACCAGCAGAGCCCGCGTTGAAGCAGGCGTCAGGCGATTTCTCGCTGCCGTCGCTCGACCGCACGGCCAAGCTTTTCATCGGTGGCAAGCAGGCGCGTCCGGATGGCAACTATTCGCGTGCCGTTCTCTCCCCGAAGGGCAAGGTGATCGGCGAGGTCGGCGAAGGCAACCGCAAGGATATCCGCAACGCCGTGGTTGCCGCCCACGCCGCTTCCGGTTGGGCGTCGGCGACGTCGCACAATCGGGCGCAGATCCTCTATTACATCGCCGAAAACCTGAGCGGCCGGCCCGATGAATTCGCAGACCGTATCGTCGCGATGACCGGCGCATCGGCAGCTAACGCGAAGGCGGAGGTCGAGGCGTCGATCGCCCGGCTCTTCAGCTACGGCGCCTGGGCCGACAAGTACGAAGGCGTGGTCCATCAGCCGCCGCTGCGCGGCGTGGCTCTCGCCATGCCCGAAGCGATCGGTGTCGTCGGGGTCGTCTGCCCGACGGAAGCGCCGCTGCTCGGCTTCATCAGCCTCGTGGCGCCATTGATCGCCACCGGCAACCGTGTGGTCGCCGTTCCAAGCGAACAGCACCCGCTGGCGGCGACGGACTTCTATTCGATCCTCGAGACATCGGACGTTCCAGCCGGGGTCGTCAACATCGTCACGGGCTCGGCGATGGAACTGGCAAAAGCGCTGGCAAGCCACAACGACGTCGACGCGCTCTGGGCCTTCGGCACGCAGGAGCTTTCGACAGTGGTCGAAAAGCTCTCGGCTGGCAACCTGAAGCGGACCTTCGTCGACTATGGTAAGGCGACCGATTGGTTCGATCGCTCGGCGGCAGAGGGGCAAGCCTATCTGCGCCGTGCCACCGACGTCAAAAACATCTGGATCCCTTACGGCGAGTAAGGGATCCCCATCTCGGGGCGGGGTGAGCCGGCCCGAGAATGAGACTGTGCGGTTGCAGCAGCAGATTTGGGAGAGCGTGACGCCGACTTGGCGTCACGCGGTTGCGCGCCACTCGGGAGCATGCGAGCGGTGCCTGGAGGAGGATTGCCATGCTGAAAAATCTCGACCCGGCGCTCAATGCCGATGTTTTGCACGCGCTTCGTTCCATGGGGCACGGTGATACGCTGGTCATTTCCGACACCAACTTCCCATCCGATGCGATCGCCAGACAGACCACGCTCGGCAAGCTCTTGCGGATTGACAATGTATCTGCTGCGCGTGCCGTGAAGGCGGTCCTGTCTGTCCTGCCGCTCGACACGCCGTTGCAGCCGTCAGTCGGGCGCATGGAGATCATGGGGGCGCCCAGCGAAATTCCTGATGTCCAACAGGAGGTCCAAGCCGAAATCGATCGCGCCGAGGGCAAGCCCGCACCGATGTACGGCATCGAACGCTTCGCCTTTTATGAGGAAGCCAAGAAGGCCTATTGCGTCATTACCACCGGCGAGACGCGCTTTTATGGCTGCTTCGTCTTGACCAAGGGCGTCATTCCGCCCGAAACGGCCTAGCTGACCGAACGTCAGTCTGCGCATCGGCCGCTTGAGCTGACCGTCATAACATCTTGAAGTCGTAGAAATTTATCTGGGATCTTCGCTTCGTCCTTCGCAGCGGTGTGACCAGGGGAGGCAGGAATGAAGGTTGGTGTTTCGATCCTCGGGATCTTCGTGGCCGATACGGCCTATCTGGCGCGGCGCATGCCGGCTGTCGGCGAAACGATTACCGGGAGCGGCTTCTCCGTCGGGCCGGGCGGCAAGGGGTCGAACCAGGCGGTTGCGGCGGCACGCGCCGGCAGTCAGGTCACCTTCATCTCGAAAATCGGACGCGATACCTTCGGCGACATGGCGCTTCGCACCTATGCCGAGGCCGGCGTGACACCGAAGATCGTCCAGATGGACGACCTGCCGACCGGGGCAGCCTTCATCTATGTCAACGACCAGAATGGCGAGAACGCGATCATCGTCTATCCCGGTGCGGCCGGCTCGATCGGCATCGACGATGTCGAGGCGGCGCGGGAAACGATCGAAGGATCGCGCATCTTCGTCACGCAACTCGAGCAGCCGCCGGCCGCCGCCCAGCGAGCGCTGGAAATCGCACATTCGGCAGGCGTGGTCACCGTCTTCAATCCGGCGCCGGCGGAACCCTTCCCGGATACGATTTACCCGCTCTGCGATTACATCGTGCCGAACGAGACGGAGGCGGCAGCGCTGGTCGGATTTGCACTTGCCACGGCCGATGACGCGCGGCGGGCGGGTGACGCGCTCCTGAAGAAGGGCGCCAGAACGGCGCTGATCACCCTCGGCGAACGGGGTGTTCTCCTTCACAACGAGAGCCAATCCGTTTTCGTCCCGGCGATGGCAAGCGGCCCCGTGATCGACACGACCGGTGCGGGCGATGCCTTCGTCGGTGGGTTCTCGGCGGCATTGGCGCGAGGATTGGCCCCGGTCGACGCGGCGCGTTTCGGTTGCGCGACGGCCGGGATCTCGGTTACCCGTCGCGGCACGGCACCTGCCATGCCGACGCTTGCTGAAATCGAAGCGCTGCTTGAACTGGAAGTGGAGCCCTGATCACGAGCCACGTTGCTTGCGGCTCCTCGATCATCCAGCCGTAGGCAACGGTCGGCGCCGGCAAGCGCTGTTCAAAAAATGCAGGCTTTTGCGCCTGGCGAAGGGGCGAAGGCTCAACGGTAGAAGATTGGTTTGACCTGGGGCGACTGGCTTCAGAAGCGCTCGCTCGGCGCCACCTATGTCCGCTCATCCAGCGCGGCAGCGGCCGAGGGCAATCAAAGCCCTCGGCCTTGATGGATCAATTCTTGGCCGAGCGTGCGGCGGCAAGGAAGGCCAGCTTGGCCGGCATTTCAAGATGCTTGGACAAGGCAACGCGCTCGGGCGTGTAGTGATGTTCGACGTCGAGGCAGTTCACAGTCCCGAGCAGTTCGCCACCGACGACGACGGGGATGTTGATGACCGATCCGCAGCCGAGCGCCCAGATCGTCTCGTGGTCGCCGAACACCTTGGAGATGTCGGCAATCGTATTGGCGACGAAGGTTTCATGCGCCTTGTGCACGATGTCGAACCAGCTGTCGTAGCGGATCGGCTTGGTGCCGGAGGTCGGGTATTCCTCGGGGTGCGAGGTATAGGCGCGACGGGCAACTTCGTTGACCATGTCGACGGTCATGATCGTGAAGAGTTTGGCGCCGATCACCTGGCGGCAAAGCGTCTGAAGCGCGCCCCATACGGCGTCCGCGTCGATATTCCTGGCAATCGCCGCGTCGAATTCAGCCAACGCGGCAGCGATCTGTTCACTGTTCATCATATGTCCTTGGGAGGTTGTTTAGCTCGCGTGCGCGGCGCTGATGTGCATCAGTTCGCGCGAATAGGGGTCCTTGAGGTCGCCACGCTTGAGGTCGGCGACATCCGCCACCTCGACGATGCGGCCCTGCCGCATGACGGCCAGCCGGTCGCAGAGGAAGGAAACGACCGGCAGGTTGTGGGTGACCATCAGGAAGGTAAGATTCTGCTCCTGCCGCAACCGATTGAGCAGGTTGAGGATTTCGGCCTGCACCGACACATCGAGCGCCGAGGTGGGCTCGTCGAGCAAGAGCACCTTCGGCTTCAGCATCAGAGCCCTTGCGATGGCGACACGCTGACGCTGGCCGCCGGAGAGCTGGTGCGGAAAGCGGAAGCGGAATTTCCGGTCGAGGCCGACGGAGGACATCACCTCTTCGATGCGGGCGCTGCGATCGCCGATGCCGTGGATGGTCAACGCTTCGCCGAGCGTGGCGTCGACCGTCTTGCGCGGATGCAGCGAGCCGTAGGGGTCCTGGAACACCATCTGGCATTGACGGGAGAAGGCCCGGTCGATGCCGTGGCTACGCCGCTTGCCGAAGACGTCGATCTCGCCGGTCCACTCGGGAGCCAGGCCGGCGATCGCCTTCAGCACCGTCGACTTGCCGGAACCGCTTTCACCGACAAGCGCAAAGCTCTCGCCATCGGCAATCTCGAGATTGACGTCGTGCGTGATGTGCGCGTCGCCGTAGAAGATATCGAGGTTCTTCAGAGAAAGCGCCGTCATTTCTTTGCCCATGCGCTGCGGTCGAGCACGGGAAGCTCGTTCCGGGTTTCGTCGAGGCGCGGGATCGAGGCGATCAGGCCGCGAGTATAGGGATGCTTGGCGTTCATCAACTCGCCCGCCTTGCACTCTTCCACCACCTCGCCGGTGTTCATTACCAGGATGCGGTCGCAGTAGCTCGAAACAAGGTTGAGGTCGTGGCTGATGAAGATCAGGCCCATGCCCTTGCGCTTGACCAGCTCATCGATGATGTCGAGCACCTGGGCCTGCACCGAGACGTCGAGCGCCGAAGTCGGTTCGTCTGCGATCAGCAGATCGGGTTCCGGGATCAGCATCATCGCGATCATCACGCGCTGGCCCATGCCACCAGAAACTTCATGTGGGTAAAGCTTGGCAACGCGCTCGGGATCGGCGATCCGGACCGATTCCAGCATGGTGTGAACGCGGTTGCTCACCTCGCGGCGCGGCAGACGCTGATGCGTCAGCAGTGCTTCGGCGATCTGTTCGCCGATCGTCATCACCGGGTTCAACGAGAATTTTGGATCCTGCATCACCATCGAGATGCGTGCGCCGCGGATGGCGCGCATCTGCCGTTCGGAGCGCGTCAGCAGGTCGATGCCGTCGAAGGCCAGTCTGTCTGCCGTCACCCGGCCGGGTGCACGCACCAGCTTGAGGATCGAGCGGCCGGTCATCGATTTTCCCGAACCGCTTTCGCCGACGATGCCGAGGCGTTCGCGGCCGAGCGTGAAGGAGAGGCCCCGTACGACCTCAAGGTCGCCGCGCGGCGTCGGGAAGGTGACGCGCAGGTTTTCGATTTCGAGAAGCGGGTTCATCAGCGTTGCTCCCCGCTCTTCGGATCGAGCACGTCGCGCAGGCCGTCGCCGAGGAAGCAGAAGCCGAGGCTGACGAGAATGATCGCAAAGCCGGGCATGGTCGCCACCCACCATTGGTCGAGAATGAAGGAGCGGCCGCGCGAGATCATCGCGCCCCATTCGGGAAGCGGCGGCTGGGCGCCAAGCCCGATGAAACCAAGGCCGGCTGCGGTCAGGATGATGCCTGCCATATCGAGCGTGACGCGCACGATCATCGACGAGGTGCAGAGCGGCAGAACGTGACCGAGGTTGACCCGCAGGCTCGATGCCCCGAGCAGACGCACGGCCGAGATGAATTCGGAGTTCTTGAAGGTCAGCGTTTCGGCGCGGGCAACGCGGGCATAGCCAGGCCAGGAGGTAATGGCGATGGCGATGATCGCGTTTTCAATACCTGGGCCGAGGGCCGCGACGAAGGCAAGCGCCAGGATCAGCTTGGGCAGCGACAGGAAAATGTCGGTGATGCCCATCAGGATGCGATCGACCCATCCGCCGAAATAGCCGGCGGCAACGCCGATCACCAGGCCGGCAGGTGCTGCAAGCACCGCGACCAGCGTCACGATCGCAAGCGTGATGCGTGCGCCGTAGACGACGCGCGACCAGATGTCCCGACCGAGTTCGTCGGTTCCCATCCAATGAGCGGCACTCGGCGGCAGCAGCCGCTCGCCGAGCGCCTGGCGCAGCGGATCGTGCGTCGCGATCCAGGGCGCGAACAGCGCGGTCAAAACGAGCACCAGAATGATGATCGCGCCGACCACGGCGAGCGGATTGTGCATCAGCGCGCCGAAAATCCGGTAGAATCTGCCGAGGCGCGCTTGCATCGGCGAGGCGGGGCTGTCGTCGATCAGCCAGTCGCGAAGTGTTGTCATGTCCGCTTCTCCCTAGCGCGCACGCGGATCGAGCATGCGATAGAGCACGTCCGATATCTTGTTGATGCCGATGAAGACCGCGCCGATCACCAGGGTCGAGCCGAGAACGGCGGCCATGTCGGCGTTGAGCAAGGCGACAGTCAGGTAGTTGCCGATGCCCGGCCAGGAAAAGATCGTCTCGATCATCACGGAGCCTTCGAGCAGGCCGGCATAGGAAAGGCCGATAACAGTGATCAGCGGCACGCGGATCGGGCGGAAGGCATGGCGCCAGATGACGAGCCGTTCCGGCACGCCCTTGACCCGCGCGGTGGTCACATATTCCTGGCTCAACTGGTCCAGCATGAAGGATCGCGTCATGCGGGCGATATAGGCAAGCGAGAAGAAGCCGAGGCAGGACGCCGGCAGGATGAGGTGCCAGACCGCGTTGCGGAAGATCTCCCAGTCGCCGGCAATGATGCTGTCGACGAGGATAAGGCCGGTGATCGGGGTGACGACGCCGTCATAGAAGATGTCGACGCGGCCGGGGCCGCCGACCCATTTCAGCTTCGCATAGAAGACTGCCAGCCCAACGAGCCCGAGCCAGAAGGCAGGCACTGAATAGCCGAGCAGACCGACGACGCGGATGCCCTGATCGAGCCAGGAGCCGCGGCGGCTTGCGGCGATAACACCGAGCGGCACGCCGATCAGCACGCCGAGGATGATGCCGAGCGTTGCCATCTCCAGGGTGGCTGGAAAGACTCGGGCGAGATCCTCGATCACGGGTTTTCCTGTCGAAACCGCAGTGCCGAAGTTGCCGGTGACCACATCGCCGACATAGCTGACGAACTGCGCCGCCAGCGGCCGATCAAGCCCCATCTCCTCGCGGACGCGCTCATAGACGGCAACGGGGGCGCGGTCGCCGACGACGGCGAGCACCGGGTCGATCGGCACGATACGGCCGATGAAGAAGGTGATTGCGAGCAGCCCGATGAAGGTCACGCCAAGCGTGACGAGAAAACCCAGGAGCGAAAAAAGGCGCCGTCTGCCCGGGCTTTGCGCCCCGGCGCGGCGCGTCTGCGCGGGCGCTGTCGTCGTGTTGTTATTTGCCACGTGGCGATTCCATCCCTCGTTCGCTTGGCTTCGCGGCTGTCGATAGCGCAAGAATTCGCTTGGAGTATATAAATAAGTTTGCTTAAATCAAAAAAATTTTACTGGTGAGGAGAATCCATCGTGACCGTGCCATCTGAGGATGCAGAGGCAGCGTCCGGCAAAACCACGGCTGCTGGGCAGCCGCGGATCGGCGCGCTGGTGCGCGCACGGCGACGGCAGATGCATATGACGCTGCAGGCGCTGAGCGATGCCGCCGGCGTCTCGGTCGGCTATCTCAGCCAGATCGAACGTGACCTCGCCATGCCCTCGCTCGGCACGCTCGCGCAGATCGCCCAGGGGCTGAACGCCGAACTCAACCACTTCATCCTGGCGCCGGCGATCGACACCGGTCTGTCGCGGGCCGGCGAGCGTATGGTCTTTTCCGTCGGCGGGTCGCCCGTGTCCTATGAGCGGATCGGTGCGGATTTCGCTGGAAACCAGCTGTCCAGCTTCGTCATCACCATCCCCGCCGGACACCGTTCGGAGGTGTTCAGCCATGAGGGCGAGGAACTGGTCTATCTGCTGGAGGGCGAAATCCTCTTCGGTCTCGATGATGACGAGACCACGCTTACTCCCGGCGACGGCCTGCACTTTCGGGGCATCCAGCCACACTACTGGTGGAACAGGACGGATGCGCCCGTCCGGCTGATCTGGACCGGCACCTTGCCGTTGTTCCGGTCCCGCGCACCCTTGCCCAGCGAGACCGGCATGCCCCAGGCGGCATCCAAGCCGGCGACGACAACAAAAACCAAACCTCATCGAAAATAGGAGAGCGATGATGAGAATGTTCAAGGCCGCGGTTTTCGCGGCGTCCCTTATGCTGAGCGTGGCTCCGGCAGCCCTGGCGGAGACCCCGGCCGAAGTGCTGGTCGTTGCCCAGAACATCGACGATATCGTCAGCATCGATCCGGCCGAAGCCTACGAGTTTTCGTCCGGCGAATATGTGACGCAGACCTATGATCGTCTGGTGCAATATGATGCGCCTGACGTTCTGAAGCTTGCACCGGGACTTGCCAGCGAATGGACCGCTGACGATGCTGCAAAGACCATCACCTTCACCCTGCGTGATGGTGTGACCTTCTCTTCCGGCAACCCGCTGCGCGGCGAAGATGTGGCCTATTCCTTCAAGCGCGTCGTCGTGCTCAACAAGGCGCCTGCCTTCATCCTGACACAGCTCGGCTGGACCCCTGAAAACATCGACAAGATGGTGACCGCCGACGGCAACAAGGTCACGATCAAATATGAAGGCGACTTCTCGTCGGCCTTCGTTCTCAACGTTCTGGCCGCACGTCCGGCCTCGGTCGTCGATGCGGAAGCCGTCAAGGCGAACGAAGCCGATGGCGACTATGGCAATGCCTGGCTCAAGGCGAACTCGGCCGGCTCGGGCCCGTTCGTGCTGAAGGCCTTCCGCGCCGGCGAACTCTTGAACCTGCAGAGCAACCCGAACTATTTCGGTGGCGCTCCGGCGATCAAGGGCGTGATCATCCGCCACGTCGCGGAAGCCGCAACGCAGCAGTTGATGCTTGAAACCGGCGACGTCGACATGGCGAAGAACCTGACGCCGGACCAGGTCGCGGGCCTCGGCTCCAAGGGCGGCATGAAGGTCGAATCCTATCCGCAGGCGGCCGTCCACTTCCTGTCGTTCAACCAGAAGGCCGCAGCGCTGCAGCCGGAAGCCGTCTGGGAAGCTGCCCGGTACCTCGTCGATTACAAGGGCATGACCGATAGTTTCCTCAAGGGGCAGATGGACGTCCACCAGGCCTTCTGGCCGAAGGGCTTCCCCGGCTCGCTCGACGAAACCCCCTACACCTACGACGTCGAAAAGGCGAAGAAGATCCTCGCAGACGCGGGCATCCAGACGCCGATCAAGGTGACGCTCGACGTTATCAACTCGACGCCGTTCACCGACATGGCGCAGTCGCTGCAGGCTTCCTTCGCCGAAGCCGGCATCACGTTCGACATCATCCCGGGCACCGGCAGCCAGGTCATCACCAAGTACCGTGCCCGCACGCATGAAGCCATGCTGCTCTATTGGGGCCCGGACTTCATGGACCCGCATTCGAACGCCAAGGCCTTCGCCTATAACGAAGACAATGCGGACGACAAGTACCAGTCGACGACCACGTGGCGTAACGGCTGGGCAGTTCCGGCCGAGCTCAATGAAGCAACGAAGGCCGCGTTGAAGGAAGCCGATCCGGCCAAGCGTTCGGCGCTCTATGTCAACCTGCAGGGCAAGGTGCAGGAAAAGTCGCCGATCGTGATCATGTTCCAGGCCGCGACCCAGGTCGCGATGAAGGACAGGGTCGAAGGCTACGTCAACGGCGCCACGTCCGACTTCGTCTTCTATCGCCTCGTCAAGAAGAACTGATTCCTGCGCGCGCTCACTTGCGCCAGCGATTGAGCACGGACATATCAGAGCCGTGGGCCACGTGTGGCCCGCGGCATGACGACCGGATTGGGATTTCTGCGTAATAGTTGAGCCCGATTTCGTGAATTTTGGAGAAGGCGAATAAAATGGCAGACGTGAAGGTAAGGACGCGAGAAACAGGCGCCACAGCCGTCGTGGGCAAAACCGGGTTCCCGCATGTGACGTCGGTAACCGGTGGTGAACTGGATATCGTGACGGGGCCGTCGCAGCCGGGCTACGGACCGCTCGACCTGCTCTATGCCTCGCTTGCCAGCTGCCTGGTGTTGAGTGCCCGCATTGCCGCCAGCCGCTTTGGCGTCCTGGACCGGCTGACCGAAGTCAGCGCCAAGGTGACGGGTGAGGAGGCGCATGACGAACCGTCACGCATCGCGAAATTCGAGATCGTCTTCGATATCAAGGGCGATTTTGACGAAGCGACCCGGCATGCGATTGCCGAGGCGGCCGAAAACGAAATCTGCACCGTCAGCAACACCCTGCGCGGCAACCCGGAATTCACCACCCGCTACGCCGATTGATGCTCTTTCCAACAGTGGCCCGGCTGTCTCGGGCCACTGCTCACTCAGTCCATGAACGGCGCCAATTCCCCGTCGAATTCGACTTCGACGACATTGTTGAACAATGCGGTTGCAACCATGATCCCCGCAAACGCCACGAGGTTGACGAGCGCCGCATTGTCATAGCGTGCTTTCAACCCAGCCCAGATCTCGGCGGGCACCGCATTGGAATTGGCGACGATCGCCCGGCCGAAATCGATCAGCCGCTGTTCGTCAGCGGTCGGCACGAGCGAATGAAAGTCCACGCCGGAATTGGCGAAGGCGCGGCGGAAGAAACCCATTGCGATCGGCGATTTCATCGCCTCGGAGATCGCATGCGAGAGCAGCCAGATTGCCCGATCGTCGACCGCCGGCCGCAACTCCTCCCTGAGCGTGAACCACTCCGCATAAATCCGGTGCGCGGTCGGCGAATGCAGCAGCGTGCGCTTCATATTGGTCATGCGGCCACGGACGCGGACCTCCTCGTCATGGGCGGCGCGGATAACGTCGGAAGCGGTGTCGTAATCGATCTGGGGAATATGGCTCACGGTCATGCCTGTGTTTTGGGGCGCGGCGATGCGCCCCTGTCAGATGGTGCTGAGAAGAATGCTCGTCTCGCTGTTGAGCACGCCTTCGACGTCACGGACTTCGCGCAGGATGCGGTCGAAGTCGCTGAGGCTGTTGGCGCGGATTTCGGCCACCATGTCCCAGGCGCCGTTGGTGGTGTGGAGAGCATAGAGTTCGGGCAGGCCGCGAAGGAACTTGATGACCTTGGTGGTTGTGCGCCCGCTGACCTCGATCATCATGATCGCACGGATGGCGCGCTGGTCGTAATCCTGGCGCACGCGCAGCGTGAAACCCAGCACCGCACCGGTCTCGAGCAGGCGGTCGATGCGCGTCTGCACCGTTGCCCGCGATATGCCGAGAACCGAGGCGACCTTGGAGTAGGGCGCTCGGCCGTCTTCTCGCAGGAGCGAGATAAGCTGATGGTCAAGATCATCGAAGATATGCATGAAAAACGTATAGCGCAATTGTGCAAATTGCGCAATCTTTCTTCAAATATTACGCAAGTTTAAAATTTCAACTCGCTTCTTGCATGCCTAGGCTGACCTCATCGAATTTCCCGATGGAGTTGGAATCGTGGTTCAGTATGTCGGTGTCGGCAACGTAATCGAGCTGGTCAAATCGATCGGCATTGAAACGTTCCTGTTGGGTCTTGCGGAATATATCGAAGACGATTTCCGCAGGTGGAACGCTTTTGAGAAAACCCCGCGGCTTGCGAGCCACTCGAAGACGGGCGTCATCGAACTGATGCCGACGTCTGACGGCGAGCATTACGGCTTCAAATACGTCAACGGCCACCCGAAGAACCCGAATGTCGGACTTCAGACGGTGACCGCCTTCGGTGTTCTCTCGGATGTCAGCACGGGTTATCCCTGTCTCGTCTCCGAGATGACGATCATGACCGGTCTGCGCACCGCCGCGACCTCGGCGCTGGCGGCAAAATACCTCGCTCGCCCCGATGCCCGCTCGATGGCGATCATCGGTCTTGGAGCGCAATCTGAATTCCAGGCGCTGGCGTTCCGTGCATTGCTCGGCATCAAGCGTCTGCAGGTTTTCGACATCGACATCGAAGCGGCGGACAAGTTCCAGAAGAACCTCGCCGATATGGATTTCGACATCGTCGTCGCCAAAACGGCCGAAGAGGCTGTCGCCGGAGCCGATATCATCACGACGGTGACGGCCGACAAACGCAACGCGACGATCCTTTCCGACAACATGGTCGGCGCCGGCGTGCACATTAATGCCGTTGGCGGCGATTGCCCCGGCAAGACCGAACTGCAGGGCGACATCCTGCGTCGCGCCGACGTTTTTGTCGAATATCCGGAGCAGACCCGGATCGAAGGCGAAATCCAGCAGATGGCGCCGGACTTTCCGGTCATCGAGCTCTGGCGGGTGATTGCCGGCGAGGCGGAAGGGCGCCGCTCGAGCTCCCAGATCACCATCTTCGATTCCGTCGGCTTTGCCACCGAAGACTTTTCGGCGCTGCGCTTCCTTCGCGACAGGATCCAGGGCACGGCGTTCTACACCGAACTCGACCTGACGACGCAGCCGGAGCATCCGCGCGACCTCTACGGTCTGTTCAGGCAGCCGGTCGTCGTTGCCGAGCGGAGCGTTGCCTGAGATGAAGAGACTGTCCGTACAGGCGCCCAAGGGCGTCGTGATGATCCGTCCGCACCATTTCGGCCCGAACCCGATGACGGCCAAGGACAATGCCTTTCAGTCGACCGACGAGGCGCGCCAGCCCTCGGCGATTGCAACGGCCGCCTTCGACGAAGTGACGCGCATGGCCGACGGTCTGGCGGCTGCCGGTGTTGCGGTCCACCTGTTCGAGGACGAGACGGTGACGCGTCCGGATTCGGTGTTTCCCAACAACTGGTTCTCCACCCATTCCGGCGGACATGTGGCGATCTATCCGATGTATTCGGAAAGCCGTCAGAGCGAGCGCCGTTCCGACGTCATCGAGATGCTCAAGAACGAGTACCGCGTCCAGGACGTGATCGACTATTCCGGCCTGGAAAAGGACGGCGTCTACCTTGAAGGCACCGGCGCCATGGTGCTCGACCATATCGGTCGCGTCGCTTACGCGGCGCGATCGAACCGCACCAACGAGGTGGCGCTGGAGCGCTTCTGCACCCACTTCAATTTCGAGCCGATGGTTTTTGGCGCGGTCGATCGCCATGGCAACTCGATCTATCACACCAATGTGCTGATGTGCATCGGGACGGATTTTGCGCTGATCGGCACCAGCATGATCCCCGACGCCGCACGGCGGCAGGAGATTTGCGCGCGGCTGGAAGAAACCGGCCGGCAGGTCATCGATCTCACGATCGATCAGATCGAGAACTTTGCCGGCAACGCCATCGAACTCGACGGCGCCGATGGACGTGTCGTCGTGATGTCGGCGCGGGCGCTTGCATCGCTCCGCCCGGATCAGATCAAGGCGCTTGAAACTTCCGCCCGCGTGCTCGCCTTCGACGTGCCGACCATCGAGCTTGCCGGCGGCTCTGTGCGCTGCATGCTCGCCGGCGTGCATTTGTCGCGCAGAGAACCAGCCGGTACGCAAAAGCTTTACGCCGCCACATCCGATCGATAGAAGCACCTCATCCAAGCCAAAGGTCCTACAAATGTCGCAAGCACGCCCCGTCTACTCTTTCAACAACATCATCGTCCGCACGCCGTCGACCACCGTCGTCAATGGCCTGCGTGCCGACGACCGTGGCAATCCGACCTATGAGGGCGTGAAGGCCGAGCACGACGCCTATATCCAGGCGATGAAGGATGCGGGCGTGAAGGTCACCGTTCTTCCGGCGCTGGAAGCCTTCCCGGATTCGATCTTCGTCGAAGATCCGGCGCTGGTCTTCACCGAAGGCGCGATCCTGCTGCGCCCGGGTGCTGCGACCCGCGTCAAGGAAACCATCGAGATCGAGCCGACCCTTCGCAACATGTTCGAGACGGTTCTCGACCTGCCGGGCATTGGTCTTGCCGACGGCGGCGACGTGCTGACGACTCGTGAAAGCGTGATGATTGGTCTTTCGGCCCGCACCGACAAGGTCGGCGCCGAAGCGCTGCAGGCCTGCCTCGACAAGCTCGGCCGCAAGAGCGAGATCGTCGCGACACCCGAAGGCGTGCTGCACTTCAAGACCGATTGCTCGCTTCTCGACGAGGAAACGGTGCTTTCGACTGCTCGTCTCGCCAAGTCGGGTGTGTTCGACCGCTTCAAGCAGGTCATCATTCCGGAAGGCGAAGAGCCGGCGGCCAACGCGCTGCGCGTCAACGATGTCGTCATGGTTGGCTCCGACTTCCCGCGCACGATCGAGATGCTCGACAAGCTCGGCTACAAGGTCGCACCGCTGAAGACCACCGAAATCGGCAAGATCGATGCAGGCCTGTCCTGCATGTCGCTGCGCTGGTTCAGCAACACGCTCTGATTCAGACACATATTCGCGGAGGAAATATCATGAGAACGTTCAAGTCGGCCCTGTTCGCAGGGATCGCCCTTTCCATGGCGGCGAGCGCCGCTTTCGCCGAGGACACGATGCGCCTGGGCATGACGCCCGAGCCCTACATGCCCTTCACGCAGGTCAACGCCGGCGGCGAATGGGAGGGCCTCGAGGCCGACCTGTCCCGCGCACTCTGCGAAAAGATGGCGGTGAAGTGCGACATCAACCAGATGGCGTGGGACGGCCTTATCCCGTCGCTGAAGGAAAACAAGGTCGATTTCATCATCGGCGCGTTCTCTATCACCGATGAGCGCCGTAAGGTCGTAGACTTCTCGACGCCCTATTACACCGAGGGCACGTCCTTCGTCGGTCTCAAGTCCGACACCAGCGAGATCAAGACGATCGATGCGGCTGATGGTACCGGCCAGATCATCGATCCGGCCAGCGTCGAGGGCAAGATCATCGGCGTCCAGACCTCGAGTGTGCAGTCGGCCTATGTCGCCAAGTATCTGCCGGGCGCTGAGGCGAAGAGCTACGATACCGCCGACAATTCCGTCGCCGATCTGGTCGCCGGTCGCGTCGACTACGTTCTGATCCCCGACCTCTACATCCAGACGTTCCTGAAGTCGCCCGACGGCGCGGACTACGAGGTCAAGGTCGTCGTACCGAAGAACGTCGTTCTCGGCGAAGGCGTTGCCTATGCGGTGCGCAAGGGTGACGCAGCAGCCCTCGACAAGGTCAATGCCGGCCTGGCCGCCTTGGAAAAGGACGGACAGATCCAGACGCTCGTCGACAAGTGGATCTTCGGCAAGAAGTAGTCACGGACTTTTTCGAGGGCGTCGGGGCCGAGCCCCTTCGCCCTCGATGGCCAAACGGACCGCAGCGTCCGGGGCATCATCGCAGCCTTTGGCTGACGACACCAATCGGGAACAGGTAACGACGGATGGACTATTACTGGCAATTGCTTGCCTGGGGCGGCGAGGGCTGGGGCGACGATTTCGCCTGGGGCCTGGTGATGACGCTGCAGGTGTCCGTGGTCGCCTATGCGGTCGCAGTCGTCTTCGGGCTGCTGGGTGCCGCCGGAAAGCTGTCGAAGCACCGCTTGCCGCGCCTGCTCGCCGATATCTACACCACCGTCGTGCGTTCGCTTCCCGAACTGCTGGTCATCCTGCTTCTCTATTTCTCGGTGGCAAGCGGCGCTGAACGGCTGCTGAAGCATTTAGGTCTCGTCGCCGAGACGTTCCAGTTCAGCTCGTTCTGGGCGGCCATCATCGCGCTCGCCTTCGTCTCCGGCGCCTTCATGACGGAAGTGCTGCGTTCGGCCTTCCTTGCTGTTCCGCCGGGACAGATCGAGGCAGCGGTTTCGATCGGCATGCGGCCGCGCAAGGTCCTTAGCCGTATCGTGCTGCCGCAGATGATGCGCCACGCCGTGCCTGGCATGGGCAATCTCTGGCTTTCCATCACCAAGGAAAGCGCCATCATCAGCGTGCTCGGCTCGTTCAGCGAACTGCTCTATACCGGCTACCGCGCTGCCGCAGGCACCAAGCAATACATCTTCTTCTACGGGTTGACGGCCGTCCTGTTTCTTTTGATCACGCTCGTCTCAGCCTTGGTGATCGCTCAGATCGAACGCCGCCTGAACCGGGGGCACCATTGATGGAAACGATCTCCAACGTTATCGGCTTCCTGCCGGCGCTCATCAAGGCAACCCCGCTGACGCTGCTGTTGACGGCCGTCGCCGGCGTCTTCGGCCTGGTCATCGGCACGCTTGTGGCCCTTGCCCGGCTGTCGCCCCGCCGCATCCTGTCGATGCCGGCCTATGTCTTTACCTTCGCGTTTCGCGGCACGCCGCTGCTCGTGCAGATCTATCTCGTCTATTATGGCCTCGGGCAGATCCTGCCGGGAACCTGGGTTCGCCACAGCTTCCTGTGGCCGTATCTTCGTGACGGCCTGTGGTATGCGATCTTCGCGCTCAGCCTCAATCAGGCGGCCTACAACGCGGAAGTGATCCGCGGTGCGATCAAGGCGATCCCGCGCGGGCAGATCGAGGCGGCCAAGTCGATCGGCATGCGGTCGTCGCTGATCCTCCGGCGCATCACGCTGCCGCAGGCGTTGCGTTCCTGCTTGCCGGTTCTGACGGGCGATCTCATCATCCTGCTGAAGACGACCTCGCTTGCCTCGACAATCACCATTCTCGAGGTCATGGGCACCGCACGCATGCTGCAGCGCCAGTCGCTTTTGATCTTCGAGCCGTTGATCGCGGCCGGCATCATCTATTTCACCGTCGTCTTCATCCTGACGCGGGTGATGAACGTCGTCGAAAAGCGGCTGAGCCGCTACCGCACGGCGAAGGCATAAGGACAAGGCGCGCAATCGCGCCACAGGAGGAACGACGATGGTCGCAACCGCACTGTCTGTGAAGAACATCCACAAGAGCTTCGGCTCGGTCGAGGTGCTCAAGGGCGTTTCGTTCGAAGCAAAATCCGGTGACGTCATTTCGCTGATCGGCAGCAGCGGCTCGGGCAAAAGCACGTTGCTGCGCTGCATCAACTATCTCGAGACGCCCGACGAGGGCGAAATCTCGGTGTCGGGCGAAGTGATCCGGACGTTGAAGGGCAAGGACGGCAAGCTCGTTGCCGCCGACAAGCGGCAGCTCGAGCATATCCGCACCCGTCTCGGCATGGTGTTCCAGAGCTTCAATCTCTGGTCGCACAGGACCATCCTCGAAAACATCATCGAAGGTCCGATGCATGTGCTCGGCATGACGCGCAAGGACGCCGTCGGCGAGGCCGAGGCGCTGATGGAGAAGGTCGGGATCACGCCGAAGCGCGATCATTATCCCAACCAGCTCTCCGGCGGCCAGCAGCAACGCGCGGCGATCGCGCGCGCTTTGGCGATGAAGCCCGACGTCATGCTCTTCGACGAACCGACCTCGGCACTGGACCCGGAACTCGTCAACGAGGTGCTGCTGGTCATCAAGAAACTGGCGGAGGAGGGGCGCACCATGGTGATGGTGACGCACGAAATGTCGCTGGCACGCGACATCTCCAGCGAAGTCATCTTCCTTCACAAGGGGCTGGTCGAGGAACGCGGTGCCCCGTCGCAGGTCATGCGTGACCCGAAATCGGCGCGCCTGCGCCAGTTCCTGCAGATGGCTTGAGGAGAGAACCATGCGCGACGCGATCCTATCTGAATTCCTGCCCGAACTCGTCAATATCCGCCACAAGCTGCACGAGATGCCGGAAATCGGCCTGTCCGAAGTGAAGACCTCGGACTTCGTTGCCGGCCTGCTGCAGTCCTGGGGTTTCGAGGTGACGCGCGGATTGGCGGCGACCGGCATCGTCGCGACACTGAAGCGTGGCAACAGCAACCGCTCGATCGGCTTCCGTGCCGACATGGACGCGCTGCCGATGCAGGAGGAAACCGGGCTTTCCTATCAGAGCAAACATCCCGGCACGATGCATGCCTGTGGTCATGACGGTCACACGAGCATGCTGCTCGGTGCTGCCTGGGCACTGTCGCGGGATGCGAGTTTTAACGGAACCGTGCACCTGATCTTCCAGCCGGCCGAAGAAAATTTCGGCGGCGGCAAGCTGATGATCGAAGATGGCCTGTTCAAGCACTTTCCCTGCGAACGCGTCTTTGCGCTTCACAACTGGCCGGGTCTGCCGGTCGGCACTTTCTCGACGCGTGCGGGTGCCATGGCAGCCTCGATCGACGTGCTGACGCTGACGATCAAGGGCAAGGGCGGCCATGGGGCGCAGCCGGAGCTGACCGTCGATCCTGTCGTCGTGGGCTCAAGCATCGTCATGGCGCTGCAGACGCTCGTGTCGCGCAACGTCTCGCCGCACCAGCCCTCGGTGGTGACCGTCGGTTCGTTTCAATCGGGCTCGGCATCGAACATCATCCCCGACACGGCAGTGCTGGAGATCAGCATGCGGGCCACCGACCCGGTAGTGCGAAAGCAGTTGCAGGAGCGTGTCGAGCAGATCGCCCGTTTCCAGGCGCAGAGTTTCAATGCCGATGTCACCTTTGGCTGGCAGGTCGGCTATCCCGCGACCATCAACGATGCGGATGCCGTCGACCAGGCGCGCGCGGTGATCAGCGAGAAGTTTGGCGAGGACACGTTTGTCGAGCTCGCCCAGCCGCTGATGGGCAGCGAGGACTTTTCCTTCCTGCTGGAGGAGGTCCCGGGTGCCTATGTGCTGATCGGCAATGGCGATACGAGCGGGCTTCACACCACGCGCTACGACTTCAACGACGACATCCTCGAGCGCGGTGCGATGTATTTCTACCATCTCGCACGCTCTGCGCTGGTGTGAATGCAGACCTGACGGTCGGCCTTCCGACCGTCAGCTTGCCGGCGTGAGGTCCCCGAAGACCGTCGGGATGAGCTCCGACACCGTCGGGTGAATGTGCATCGCGTGAGTGATCGTGGTGTAGGGCTTCTTGGCGTACATGACGTCGAGAATGCTCTGAACCGCCTCGTCGCCGCCGGTGCCCAGGATCGACGCACCGAGGATTTCCTTGCTGTCGGCGTCGACGACCACCTTCATGAACCCTTCGGTTTCACCCTTCTCGACCGCACGGCCGACGCGGGTCATCGGCCGCCTACCGACGGCGATGTTTCGGCCAGTCTTGCGCGCGTCGGTCTCGCTCATGCCGGCACGCCCGAGCGGCGGATCGATATAGAGCGCGTAGGTGGAGATGCGGTCGCTCACCCGCCGCGGCTCGCCGTCAAGCAGGTTGGCGGCCACGATCTCGAAGTCGTTATAGGCCGTGTGCGTGAAGGCGCCGCGACCGTTGCAGTCGCCCATGGCAAAGATATGCGGCACGCTTGTGCGCAAGGCATCATCAACCTCGACATAGCCGCGCGCATCGGTCTTCACGCCGGCCTTGTCGAGCCCAAGATCGTCGGTGTTCGGCTGGCGACCGGTCGCAAGCAGCAAATGCGAGCCGATGACCTCGGGCGCGCCGGAGGTACAGTCGACGCCGGCGACGACATCCGCGCCTTGTCTGGTGAAACGGATGCATTCGGCATTGAGCCGAAACCGGATGCCCTCCTTATCGAGGATCGCAAGAACGGCATCGCAGACGTCAGGGTCTTCGCGCGCAATAAGCCTCGGGCCTTTCTCGATCACCGTCACCTCGGAGCCGAAGCGGCGGAACATCTGTGCAAATTCAAGGCCAATGTAGCTGCCGCCGACGATGACGAGATGCCTGGGAAGAACGTCGAGGTCCAACATCGACACATTGGTGAGGAACGGCACGTCGCCGGCCCCGGGAAAGTCCAGCGTTGCCGCCCGCCCGCCGGTGTTCAGAAAGATCTGGTCGGCGCTGAGGCTTTCCTCGCCGACCTGGATCGTGTGCGGGTCCTCAAATCGGGCATGGCCTTCAAAGACGGTGCAGTTTTCCATTCCCTTGAGCCAGTTTTCGACGCCCGAACGGGCGTCGGTACGCACCTTGTCCTTTCGTGCCATGACGCGCTTGAAATCGACAGAAACCGGGCCGGTCGTCACGCCGAAGTCGGCGCCGCGGCGTGCCATGTGCACGGCATAGGCGCTGGCGACCATCGCCTTGGTCGGCATGCAGCCGGTGTTGACGCAGGTGCCGCCGAAGAGTTTGCGCTCGATAAGCGCGACCGCCTTGCCGGCTGCGGCCAGGCGACCGGCCAGTGACGGTCCGGCCTGGCCGGCGCCAATGATGATGGCGTCGAAATGTTTCTTCATAGCACCGAGGACACCACCCAGAGTGCGAGCAGCACCGCAACGACGTCCTCGATCAGGGCGATAGGCAGATCCCTGCCGCCAATGGCTGCGACCAGCCGCTTGCGCGCCTCATAGCCGCCAAGCGTACCGATCACTGCGCCGATGATGCCGGCAATCAAACCGCCGATCAGCGAGCCGCCGGCAGTGCCAAGGACGGCACCGCAAAAACCGCCGCTGACGATGCGTGTGCCGAACTGCTGCGGCACCTTGCGGCTCGGCGTGCTCGGCAACTGGTCGGTGACGAACTCGACCAGGGCCAGGAGCCCGAAGATATAGGGTGTGAAGCGGAGGCCCATGAAGGTTGCCCAGGTGCCCGAAAGCGGCAGCCAGCCGGCGGCAGCGGCAATACTGACGGCGGCAGGTGCTGTCATGGCGCGAAGGCCGGCGACCACGCCGATAAGAAGCGCGAGAAGATAGATCGACATCAATTCCCCGAACGTTCGCCGGGCGAACCCGCGCCGCCAGCCCCCAAGCGGTTCGGATCGAGCGGCATCGCAACCAAGAGTGACAGCGGATGTTTCTGGCGGGCCTCAATCAGAGTGACTGACAACGCTGCCGATTGCAACGCCCAATCGCCTGTCGTTTCATGCAGTAGTCGATGCTTTCGATGGCTTCACTCGATATTGAAATTTTTCGCGCGCGGCACTCTCTGCGTGCAGCTCTATTTTTCGTCGAAGACTGACATATATGGAATGGCTTGCCCGGACGACGCGAATATTCCGTGGTCAAACTGCGGGACTGAATTTCGAGGGAGAACTCCATGCGCCTGACCAAACTGCTTATCGGGACAGCCTTTGCCTTCACGCTCACCGCAGCGGCCGCCAACGCCGACGTTGTGGTGTCCTCGAAGATCGATACGGAGGGCGGTGTGCTCGGCAACATCATCCTGGCCGTATTGAATGCCAATGATATCAAGACGGTGGACCGGGTGCAGCTCGGTGCAACGCCGGTGATGCGCAAGGCGATTGCCGCCGGCGAGATCGACATCTATCCGGAATACACCGGCAATGCTGCCTTCTTCTTCGAAAAGGCGGATGACCCGATCTGGAAGGACGCGGCGAAGGCCTACGAGGCCGCCAAGAAGCTCGACTATGATGCCAACAAGATCGTCTGGCTGACGCCGTCGCCTGCCAACAATACCTGGGCTATCGGGTTGCGCAAGGATGTGGCCGAAGCCAACAAGTTGAAGACGCTGTCTGATTTCGGCAAATATGTCGCTGGCGGCGGAAATGTCGTGCTCGCGGCATCGTCCGAGTTCGTCAACTCGGCCGCAGCGCTTCCCGCATTCCAGACGACCTACGCCTTCACGCTGAAGCCGGAACAACTCATCACCCTTTCCGGTGGCGACACCGCGGCGACGATCGCTGCGGCGGCCAACCAGACGAATGGCGCCAATGCCGCGATGGTCTACGGAACCGATGGTGGTATCGCGCCCTCCGGCCTCGTGGTCCTCGAGGACGACAAGGCAGTGCAGCCGGTCTACCAGCCGGCCCCGATCATTCGCGAGGCGGTGCTGAAGGAGAACCCTCAGATCGAGACCCTGCTGAAGCCGGTTTTCGAGAAACTCGACCTGGTGACGCTTCAGGAACTGAATGGCCGCGTCCAGGTCGGCGGCGAGCCGGCCAAGACGGTTGCCGAAGACTTCCTGAAGAAGAACGGCTTCCTGAAATAGGTTGACGCAAAGGTTCGACGCTGGTCGGATGCGCACATCCGGCCAGCGTTTTCTTTTCTGAGCGTAGAACAACCAGGGTCCGTCGAGCGGAAGCCGGGCGAGAAAAAGGGATCTGATGCAGCTCCGCGTGGACAAGCTTGGCGTGATCATTGCCGCACTTGCCGCATACGGTGCATTCCTGGCGCCTTTCGCGACCTTTCGCGCCAATCGCATCGTCGCTGGCGAGGCGAGGTCGATCAGCGAAGCCCTGCCGCCGGTGTGGGCCACTGTTATTCTTCTCTTCGTCATTGCTGCAGCAATTGTCGCCGCTCTGAAAACGCCAAGCCCGCTGCGCCTTGCCATCGCTTTTTCGACAATCGCTGCGCTGGCGCTGGGCATTGGTGCTGCCGCCGGCCACCTGACACCACCCGAAAACAGCTATGCTCGCGTTTCACCGGCTTCCGGGTTCTGGGTCCTGCTTTTCGCGCTCGGTCTGCTGGCCGCCGACGCCTTGACCCGGTTGCGGCCGTCGCCGTTGGTGCGGGTTCTGTTCCTTTGCGGCGTGCTCGGTTTTGTCGCCGCGCTCCTGATGTCCGGCACCTGGGACGGTCTGTCGCTCCTCAAGGAATACGCCAGCCGGGCCGAGACCTTCTGGGCCGAGGCCGGCAAGCATGTGATGCTCGCCTTGGGCTCGCTTGCTGCCGCAACCATCATTGGCATTCCGGTCGGCGTTCTCTGCCATCGCGTCCCGCGCCTGCGCGACGGCCTACTCGGCGTCTTGAATGCGATCCAGACGATCCCGTCGATCGCGCTTTTCGGCATTTTGATCGCGCCGCTTGGCTGGCTCGCGATCCACGTGCCAGGGGCCGCCGCCATCGGTATCCGCGGGATCGGCGCGGCTCCGGCCTTCGTCGCCCTCTTCCTCTATTCGCTTCTGCCTGTCGTCGCCAATACGGTGGTTGGGCTTGCCGGTGTGCCAAGAGAGGCCAACGATGCGGCACGCGGCATCGGCATGACGGATTTCCAGCGCCTCGCCGGCATCGAATTTCCGCTGGCCTTCCCGGTCATTCTCACCGGCATTCGCATCGTCCTCGTTCAGAACATCGGACTTGCGACGATCGCGGCGCTGATCGGTGGCGGCGGTTTCGGCGTCTTCGTTTTCCAGGGGGTCGGGCAGACGGCGATGGATCTGGTGCTGCTCGGGGCGGTTCCGACCGTCGTCCTGGCGTTCACGGCCGCAATCGTCCTCGATGCCTTGATCGAGATGGCCACACCAAACCGCAACCAGGTGCAAAGCGCATGATCGAGATTGAAGGCATCACGAAGCGCTATGGCGAAACGACTGTCGTCAGGGATGTGAGCCTGACGATCGCACCACGCACGGTCACTGTCATCGTCGGCACGTCCGGCTCCGGCAAGACGACACTGCTCAGGATGATCAATCGCCTGGTCGAACCGACATCGGGCACGATCAGGCTCGACGGCGAGGACAACCGGTCGCTGCCGGGCTACGAGCTGCGCCGGCGGATCGGCTATGCGATCCAGGGTCACGGCCTGTTTCCGCATCGAACCGTCGCGCAGAACATTGCCACCGTGCCGACGCTGCTCGGCTGGGACCGCGCCCGCATCGACGCGAAGGTCGCCGAGCTGCTGACGCTGTTTCAGCTCGATCCGGCGGCGTTCGGCCCGCGCTATCCGCACGAACTTTCCGGCGGCCAGCAGCAGCGCGTCGGCGTTGCCCGTGCGCTTGCGGCAGAGCCCAAGGTGCTGTTGATGGATGAACCCTTCGGTGCACTCGATCCGATCATTCGCGCCAAGGCTCAGGACGATCTGCTGGCAATCCAGAAGCATTTCGAGACGACCATCGTCCTTGTCACGCACGACATGGAGGAGGCCTTCCATCTGGCCGACCGCATCGCCGTCATGGACAAGGGCGAAGTGGTGCAATACACAACGCCGGCCGAGATGCTCGTAAAACCGGCGACCGGTTTCGTCGAGAGCCTGATCGGAGCCGGTGAACGACCGTTTCGGCTGCTGGCGATCGAAACCGTCGCAACTGCCGTCGAACCCGGTACGGCGGAGGGAAAGGCGATTTCGAGCGCCGTCAGCCAGCGCGAGGCCCTGTCGACGCTGCTCTGGTCCGGCCGCAAGGCTCTTCCCGTCGTTGGCCCCGATGGTGTTCTCATTGGCAAGGTCAGCCTTGATGGTCTGGCGCAGCGTGCCGCGGGACGATCGTAATGCTGCGTCTTCCCAACCTGTTTCGGCTGCTCGCTCTTGCAGCCCTGGTCGCCTTTCTCGTTCAGCCGCAATGGTTCGAGCCGCTGCTGCGGCCGCTGGTGCAGGAGAACGCGCCGGCAATCTATAATCAGGGCAGCCTGCTGCAACTGACGCTGCTTCATCTGCGCACAGTCGCGATTGCGACGGCTGGCGCTACCGTGGTCGCACTGGCACTGGCGATCCTGGTGACGCGAACATCGGGCGCCGAATTCCTGCCGCTCTCGCGCAGCCTTGTGAACATCGGCCAGACATTTCCGCCGGTCGCCGTGCTGGCGCTCGCGGTGCCGATCTTCGGTTTCGGCGAAAAGCCGACGCTCATCGCGCTCTTCCTCTACGGTCTGCTGCCGATCTTCGAGAACGCCCTGACCGGGCTGACGACCTTGCCGCAATCGACAATGGAGGCGGCGCGGGGCACCGGCATGACCGGTCGCCAGCGGCTCCTGAAAATCGAACTGCCTCTGGCGATGCCGGTGATCCTCGCCGGCATCCGGCTCTCCGTCGTCATCAGCCTGGCAACCGCGACGATCGGCTCGACGGTGGCGGCAAGAACGCTCGGTGAAGTGATCATCGCCGGCCTCCAGTCGAACAACCTTGCCTTCGTTGTCCAGGGCGGCCTCATCGTTGCGGTGCTCGCAGTGCTGATCCACGATGCCCTGCAGGCGGCTGAACGAAGCCTCGGTTCCCGGATGGGGCGATAGGGCCTTTCCAGGAAAGGTGCGAAACGGCCTTCCGCCAGAAATTACGAAAAACAAAGAAATAGAGCGCTTCTACGACTCGGTTCAAGACGGAAACGCTCCAGTTTCGCCGCCCATCCATTCTGCCGCCATCGGCGCGCGTTGCGTGCCGAGGCCGCATTGGTCTGGACCGCTTTCCCCCTGTTGTAGCGTGAATGGGTTACCTCCCTTTTGGGTTGTGGCGTGATTCTCAGCATTTCCGGGGTTTATGAAAATGAATTTCACAATTTTACAAAATACGCGGATTTGGGTTGACGACCTGAAAAAACTGCACCAGTCTGCGAAAATAAATTACGCCATAAGGCAAGGGAACAGTGCGAGCATGAAAGTCGGGATAATCGGACTCGGATTCCGCCTGGGATATCTGGGCTACGTTTTCAAAGCCATGGATGAGAACTTCGAGATCGCCGGATACGTCGATCCGAATCCGGCTGGACTGCCGAGCCTGACGGAAAAAGGCATCTCCGCCGGCACGGCCTATGCGACGCCTGAAGAACTGATCGCCAACGAGAAGCTCGACCTCTTGATGATCGGTTCGCCGAACCATATGCACCTCGATCATATCCGGACCGGGCTTGAAGCCGGTCTCAAGGTGTTCAGCGAAAAGCCGATCGTGACGACGGTCCAGGAAAGCCTGGAGCTTGCGCAACTGATGGCGAAGTTCGGCCATGAGCGCCTGATGGTCGGCCTCGTGCTGCGCTATGCGCCGATGTACCGCGACCTGCGCGCCGCCCTTGCCGAAGGAAAGCTCGGCCAGGTCGTCTCGATCGAGGCATCCGAACATATCGAACCCTACCACGGCGCCTTCTTCATGCGTGACTGGCGCCGCTACGAGCGCTATTCCGGCAGTTTCATGCTGGAGAAATGCTGCCACGACCTTGATCTCTACAACGGCGTTATCGGTGCGAGGCCGGAACGCGTTGCCAGCTTCGGCGGGCGCAAGAGCTTTATTCCCGCCAACGACCCCGCACGCGAGGGCATCAACGACCTCGAACTCTTCCATCGCAAGCCGAGCGGCTGGATGGGATCCGACAAGGTGTTCGACAGCGACGGCGACATCATCGACTATCAGGTCGCCATCGTCGAATACGCCAACGGCGTCGGCATGAACTTCCATACCAATCTCAATGTGCCGGACCAATTCCGCCGCTTCTGCATCATGGGATCGCGCGGCATGGCCGAGGGCGACTTCATCCGCGGCTATTTCGACGTGCACGAGATGCTGACCGGCAAGAAGGTGATCGAGAACAAATACGCGGCCACCGAACTGTCGCAGCACTACGGCGCCGATGAGCAGATGGCGACCGATATCATCGGCCATGTGCGCGACGGAAGACCGCTGCCGGTCTCGACCATCGATGCGCTCGAAGCGGGCATCCTCGCATTGTCGATGGACGAGGCACGGCGCAAGCGAAGCGTGATCGATCTGCGGCCGATCTGGGATCGTTTCGACGAAGCCTTGCATTCGCGCGCGGCTTGAGGGGAGTAGCGGGATGAGTGTTCAACGCAGCACGGTCATCTTCGCCTGGATCCTGCTCTTGCCCGCCGTGCTCTATGTCACGGTCATCGTCGCCTATCCCCTTGTCGACACCTTCATCCTGTCGTTCACCGACGCGTCGCTGAAGAAGACGACGAATTGGGTCGGCTGGGCCAACTACGACAAGATCTTCAACGAGACCTTTGCCGAAGTCATCTTCCGCACCTTCATCTGGACCTTCTTCTCGGTCTCGATCAAAATGATCATCGGTGTCTTCGGCGCGACGATGCTGAATGCGGCCGTGCCCGGCCGTGCGCTCTTCCGCCTGCTCACCATGCCGCCGTGGATCGTGCCGATGGCCATCGGCATCTTCATGTGGGGCTGGATGTACAACGGCCAGTTCGGCATGATTTCCGGCGTGCTGCAGAACTGGGGGCTCATCGACGGACCGATCGCTTTCCTTGCACGCGGCGAGACGGCCTTTTGGGCGACGATCATCACCGACGTCTGGATCGGCGTGCCGCTGGTCACGCTCTATATGCTGGCTGCGATGCAGGCGATCCCGCAGGACCTCTATGAGGCGGCCTGGACGGACGGGGCAGGGCGCTTCTATCGCTTCCGCCGCATCACGCTGCCGCTACTGGTGCCTTCGCTGATCACCATGTCGATGCTGTCGCTGATCGCCACCTTCAATTCCTTCGATATCATCTGGATCCTCACCCAGGGCGGGCCGAATGGCGAGACCACCACGATGATCATCGATACCTACCGGACCGCCATCGGGTCGAAGAAATACGGGGAGGGTGCTGCGCGCGCCGTGCTGATCTGCATCTTCTTGTCGATCTTCTGCTTTGCCTATTTCCGGGTCACCAGTCGCCTCGCTGCGGGGGAACAGAAATGAGCCAGCCTGCCATGATCAACCGCTATCGCTGGTATGAGCTCGTCGCCATCTATGCCGGCATCCTTGTCTTCCTTGGCTTCATCCTGGCGCCATTCGTCGAGGGGTTCCTGGTATCGTTGAAGCCGCTCGGGCTTCTGTTTTCCTCGCCTTACCGCTTCTGGCCCGAAAACGGCTCCTTCGCCGCTTACTACACCATGTGGGAGAGCGTGCCCGGTTTTGCCCGATACATCTTCAACTCCTTCTTCATCTCCACCATCGTGACGGCCATCGTGCTGATACTGGTCATTCCGGCCGCCTATGCCTTTGCCCGGTTCAACTTCCGCGGCAGCGGCGCGCTGCTCGGTGCGTTTCTCGCGGTCAACATGTTCTCCGGCGCCGTGCTGCTCATACCGTTGTTCCGGCTGATGCGCAGCTTCGGCGTGCTCAACACCTATCTCGCCATGATTATGCCCGGCGTCGCCTTCCTTATTCCATCGGCGATCTGGCTGTTGCGCACCTATATGATGCGCATCCCGCGCGAGCTGGACGAGGCCGCTTTTGTCGACGGCGCGAGCCATTTCTATACGTTGCGCCGGGTGATCCTGCCGATTGCCATGCCGGGTATCACCGTGGTGGCGATCACCACCTTCATCGGCGCCTATGCCCAGCAATTCATCTACGCTCTGACTTTCAATTCCAAGACCGAATACATGCCGCTACCGGTTGGGCTCTTCGCCTATTTCGGTCGCCAGGAGGTGATCTGGAACGAGCTCATGGCGGCGAGCTTCGTCGGCATCGCGCCGGCAGTCGTCGTGATCTTCCTCCTACAACGGTATCTCGTCAGCGGGCTGACCGCAGGCGCGGTGAAACAATAAAACCAATCAACCACCAGAGAACGGGAGCTTCCAACGTGTCAATTCAACTCAAGACAGGGGTACTCGCCCTGGCCCTGCTCGGTTCGACCGCGCTTGGCGCCGTCACCGCCCAAGCGGCCGACCAGGAGATCAGCTGGATCTACTGCGGCGACGTGATGGACCCGGTTCACGAGAAGTATATCAAGCAGTGGGAGGAAAAGAATCCCGGCTGGGACGTCGCGCCGGAAGTGGTCGGCTGGGCCCAGTGCCAGGACAAGGCCACCACGCTTGCCGCCGCCGGCACACCGGTTGCCATGGCCTATGTCGGTTCGCGCACGCTGAAGGAGTTCGCGCAGAACGATCTCATCGTTCCCGTGCCAATGACGGACGAGGAAAAGAAGACGTACTACCCCAACATCGTCGACACGGTGACCTTCGACGACAACCAGTGGGGCGTTCCGGTGGCCTTCTCGACCAAGGCGCTCTATTGGAACAAGGACCTGTTCAAGCAGGCTGGTCTTGATCCCGAGACACCGCCGAAGACCTGGGCCGAAGAGATCGAGTTTGCCAAGGCGATCAAGGAAAAGACCGGTATCGCCGGTTACGGCCTTCCGGCCAAGACCTTCGACAACACGATGCACCAGTTCATGCACTGGGTGTACACCAACAACGGCAAGGTGATCGACGGCGACAAGATCGTCATCGACAGCCCGGAAGTTCTTGCTGCGCTCCAGGCCTACAAGGACATCACTCCCTATTCCGTCGAAGGCGCGACCGCCTACGAACAGAACGAGGTCCGCGCCATCTTCCTCGACGGCAAGGTCGGCATGATTCAAGGAGGGTCGGGCGCCGCCGTGCGCCTGAAGGAAACCAAGGTCAACTGGGGCGTTGCGCCACTGCCGCTCGGCCCCTCGGCCAAGGGCGAGGGAACGCTGCTCATTACCGACAGCCTGGCGATCTTCAAGGGCTCGGGCGTCGAGGAGAAGGCGACAGAATTCGCCAAGTTCATCACCTCGCCGGGTCCGCAGGGCGAATATGAGCTGCAGGGCGGCGCCGGCCTGACGCCGCTGCGTCCGTCGCCGATGGTCGACGAATTCGTCAAGAAGGATCCCTATTGGAAGCCGTTCATCGACGGCATCTCCTTCGGTGGTCCGGAGCCGCTCTTCAATGATTACAAGGGCTTCCAGAACGTCATTATCGAGATGGTTCAGGCCGTGGTGACCGGCAAGGCCGAACCGGCCGACGCCCTGAAGAAGGCGGCTTCCGACCTCGAAGAGTACAAGTAAGATCATCGGGCCGCGGATCCTTGGGTTCGCGGCCCAAACCAATCCGCTACGAACGGGCCGCTTCTCGCCGGTGGCCGGAGACAGTTTCTTGGGACAGCTCAATCTCAACAGGGTTCAGAAATTCTACGGGACGTTCGAGGTGCTGAAAGGCATCGAGCTCGAAGTCAAAAACGGTGAGTTCGTCGTTTTCGTCGGACCCTCCGGTTGCGGCAAGTCGACATTGCTCAGGATGATAGCCGGTCTCGATGAGACCAGCTCGGGGGACATCCTGATCGATGACAAGCGCGTCAACGACCTGCCGCCGGTCAAGCGCGGGATCGCCATGGTCTTCCAGTCCTACGCGCTCTACCCGCACATGACCGTCTTCGAGAACATTGCCTTTCCACTTCGCGTGGAAAAGATGGCGGAAGAGAAACTGAAGGCCAAGGTGGAGCACGCAGCCCGCATTCTCCATCTCGACCAGCGGCTGCAGCAAAAGCCGGGAATGCTGTCCGGCGGCCAGCGCCAACGGGTGGCGATCGGCCGGGCGATCGTGCGCGAGCCGAAGATCTTTCTCTTCGACGAGCCACTGTCGAACCTCGACGCGGCGCTGCGCGCCGACATGCGCATTGAGCTGGCGAAACTTCACCGGCAATTGCGGGCCACGATGATCTACGTCACGCACGACCAGGTCGAAGCGATGACGATGGCGGACCGGATCGTCGTCCTCAATGCCGGTGAAATCGCCCAGACAGGCGCGCCGCTCGAACTCTACCACAAGCCTGCCAACATCTTCGTCGCCGGCTTCATCGGTAATCCGAAGATGAACTTCCTGCCGGTCACCTGCAAAGGTGTCAGCGATGCCGGCATGGAGGTCGACTACAAGGGCCAGACCGCTGTCGTCCCGGTCAGGCCGCATGGTGGCCTGGTCGGGCGGACATTGACGCTGGGCGTCCGGCCTGAGCACATTCTGCTCGGAGCCGGCGACCTGTCGCTGAAGGTCACGCCAACGGTGATCGAACGCCTCGGCGCCCATACGGTCGCCTATGCCGCCATCAATGGCGAAGGGGAAAACTACTGCGCGATGCTGCCGGGCACGGTGGCAATCCGCCCGGAAGAACAGGTGCTGACGGGCATTCGTGCCGCCGATTGCCACCTGTTCGATGAGGCAGGCAAGGCGCTTGAGCGGTGTGTCGAACTCACCGATATCGACATGGGCTTGCTCAATCCGGCTGCGGCCTGAGCATAGCCTCACCAATACAATCGGCCGCCGTCCATGATCAGGGCGGCGGCCGTTTTTGTCATTGGCAATAGAACAGGACCGGATCGGAAGGTCTTATCTGCCGGCGAGTGGGGCCGGCAGCGTCAGCCTGCCTCGGCTCACGCCGCCCCCTTTTCAAGGCCATGCGGGTCGGCAACCTTCGGCCAGATATTCCCGGATGCGCGGAGATAGGCGGTCTTGGCGGGATTGTTCGGATAGGGCGTTCCGGCCGAGCAATAGAGGATCTGCGCGGCGATCTTCGAGAAGGATGCGTAGAAGTGATTGGTCGACTTGATGACCAGGATGCTCTTTGCCTGCGGATCGACGCCCATCACCGAGAAGAGGCTGGGATCGAAGCTTTGCGCCCGTGTCGAATTCAGGATGATGTCGACGCCGCGATAGGAAATGAGGGCGGAGTCGCCAAAAGGTGCGAAGCTCTCGCCGAACTGCATCTCCGCATCGCGCACCAGCTTGATCACCTTGACGATGCCGTCGACCGGGTTGCCAGTCCCCGGTGCCGACTTGGCGCCAAACCGCAATGGAATTTCTGCCCCTTCGCCGGCGGCCATGCAGATCTGCACGGCCATCGGATCCCAGATCGTTCCGACGGCGGCATTGCTAGCGCCTTGTGCCAGCAATTCTTCGAGCAGCACTGTCGCGTCGCCCGCGGTTCCACCGCCCGGATTATCCCAGACATCGGCGATGACGATCGGGCCCTCGGTCGCGGCTAGCGCTTCGGCGACAGCCTGTTTCTCGTCGATCTGCGGCATGATGAAGGTTCCGCGTTTCGAAAAGAGCTCCAGCCCGAGGTCCCGTGCCAGGGCCTCGCCTTTCTCCGGTTTGCCGTTCGTCACGGCAAGCACCTTCGTTCCCATCTCGGGGACGTCGCCGGCCATGAAACCATGTACTACCGACAGCGACAGGACGTCGGGGTCCTCCGCCTCGATGCGCATCAGCTTGTCGACGAAGGAACGCATCGGTTCGCGCGACGTCGGGTAGACGTCGATCATGCGGCAGTCGAACACGGACATCACCGGCGTCACGCGGCCCTCCAGCGTATCGACGGCGATGCGCCAGAGATCCTCGGCCCGATCGACGAAGTCGGTGTGCGGAAACTCCTTGAAGAAGACGAAGAAGTTCGCCGCCGAAACGCGTTTTTGCGTCAGGTGGCTGTGCGGATCCAGCTCGGCGCAGACGAGCACGTCGGGGCCGACGATCTCGCGAATGCGGGTCAGAAGGTCGCCTTCGGTATCCTCGTAACCCGCAGCAACCATGGCGCCGTGCAGACCCATGACCACGGCATCGACCGGCAAAGCGGCGCGAAGTTGACCGAGGATTTCGTCGCGCAGGCTCTCATAGGTCTGGCGGCTGACGAGGCCGGCCGGATCCGCCCAGGTGGAGGTGCCTTCGATCAGCGTCCAGCCTTTCTCCGCGGCAACGCGGCGGCCGACCGTGATCGGCGCTGTACAGAGCGTCGGCGTCTCCGGATGCTCGCCCGGCGGCGCATAGAGCGAGGCCTCGAAGGCGCGGCGATCTATGCAGATGGGGGAGAAGGTATTGGTTTCCGTCGCGAGCGCTGCTGTGAAGATCCGCAATGCCGTCGCCTTTTCTCGTGCGTCGCTTCTTAAGCCGGTCCCATCGGGTTCGGCAGGTAGCCGGTGAAGCCGGAAATCTTCCAGCGCTCCTCGTGCAGACGGCAGTAATAGACGGTCTGCCATTTCATCACGTCGAAGCTGCCGTCCGCCTTCTTCAAGCCGCCATCGAACTTTTTGCGAGCAAGTGCGAAGTCGCCGTTGACCTCGATGTCCTCAAGCGTCGTCGTCTTGAAGATCGCCGCGCGGGTGTCCTCGGCGAAGGAAAGGCCGGCGAAGTCTTTCGATTGGCGCAACCACTCGTCGCGATAGGCCGAAAGCGACGGGAAAGTAAGGCGCCAATTGTCGGGATTGGTCTCGCGGCGTCCGTCGATGCCGATGAAGCCGTCTTCGACAAAATCACCGGCGACCATCGACCAGTCCGCAGAAAGAAAAGCGTCGATATCGCGCGGAACCAGCATCTCCCAGATGGCATGGCGCGCGGTGTCGGAAGAGGGGAACGGATTGAGGAAGGGATCCCGCATGTTTTCGCCCTAGATTGAAATTCTTTTCATGAATGGTGTTTTTCTCTGGTCAAATTCAGCTTTCTATGGTCACTTGTCAACGATCAAAGAAAATAATTTGCACGAAGGTACACATGACCATCAAACGGTATGGCACCGAGCAAGTCGGTGCGGGCGGTAAGCCATTGCCCTTTGCACGCGCGGTGGAGGCGGACGGTTGGCTGCATGTTTCCGGCCAGGTTGCCATGGAAAAGGGCGAAATCATCGAGGGCGGCATCATCCCTCAGACGCACAAGGCGATCGCCAATCTTCTGGCCATTCTGGAAGAGGCCGGATACGGTACCGAGCACGTGGTGCGTTGTGGGGTTTGGCTCGACGATCCGCGTGATTTCTGGACTTTCAACAAGGTCTATCAGGAGTATTTCGGTGCGCATCCACCGGCCCGGGCCTGCGTCCAGTCGGCGATGATGGTAGATTGCAAGGTCGAGATCGACTGTGTCGCCTACAAGCCGAAGGAAGGCTGATAGACCCTAAGGACATCAGCAGCCGATGGATATTTTCGCGACACTTCAGGAAGAAAAAGGCCGGCTCTCGCAATCCGAGAACCGCATAGCCGATATTCTTCTGAACGACTTCGAGTTCGCGGTGAATGCATCGATCATCGAGCTGGCCGGCAAGGCCGATGTCTCTCCTCCCACGGTCACACGCTTCTGTCGCCGGCTCGGCTGCGACAGCTTCTCCGACTTCAAGGTGCAGTTGGCGCGCACCGCCTATATCGGTATGCGCTACCTGAAGCCGGAGCCGAAGAGCCGGGAAACCGGCGATGTCGCCCAGGACATCATCACCAAGGCGCAGAACGCGCTGTTCCTCCTGCACCGTTCGCTTGACCTGGCTGCGATCGAACAGGCGGTGGAGCGCATCGCGGCCGCAGAAATGATCTATGCCTTCGGCTCGGGCGGCAATTCTTCGATGATTGCCAGCGAGCTGCAGAACCGGCTCTTTCGTTACGGCCTGCGCGTTACCGCCAGTTCCGACCACAGCATGCAGCTGATGATGGCCGCCGCCGCCCGCCCGACGGATGTACTGATCGGCTCATCCTTCTCCGGCCGCAACGCCGAGTTGGTGCGCGCTTTCACCCTGGCCCGCGAACTCAAGGTGCCGACGATTGCGCTGACCCAGAGCAACAGCCCGGTTGCGGCTGCCGCGACGATCACGGTTCCTGTCGATCTTCCCGAGGGCAACAACATCTATCGCCCCACTTCCACCCGCATCGCCTATCTGGCGCTGCTCGATATCCTCTCAAGTCTCGTTGCCTACCGGGTCCAGCCGCAGGCGACCGTCACACTTCGGCGCATCAAGCAACAGCTGGTCACCCACCGCGACGGTGACGACCGCCAGCTGCTGGGAGACTGACGTGCCGCGAAAGGTTCCCGCATGACGCAGTCTGTCGCCATCGTCACCGGTGCAGCCGGCGACATCGGTCGCGCAATCGCCAGGCGCCTTGGCGAGGATCATGATGTCGTCCTGCTTGCCGACATCGATGGCGGGGCTGCGGAGAAAGCGGCGAAGGATCTCGGGGACGGCGAGCGTTTTGTCCCGATTGCGTGTGATGTGACGGACGCTGTCAGCGTCGGCAAACTGGCCGCGACGGCGGGCGCGCAGGGTACCGTGCGCACGCTCGTCAACAATGCCGGCGCCGCCCGCGCCGTCAGCCTGCACGACACGACGCCGGATATCTGGCGGATGGACAATGCGCTGAACCTCGAAGCGGCCTTCCTGTGCTTCCGCGCAGTCGAAGACATGCTGAAGGAAAGCCGCGGCTCGGTGATCAACATCGCCTCCGTCAACGGCATGAATGTCTTCGGCCATCCCGCCTACAGCGTCGCCAAGGCCGGCCTCCTGCACCTGACGCGCCTGATCGCCGTCGAATACGGCAAGTTCGGCATTCGCTCCAACGCCGTTGCACCAGGGACGGTTCGCACGCAGGCGTGGGAAGCGCGTGCCGCCGCCAATCCGCAGGTCTTCGAGGAAGCGCGTCGCTGGTATCCGCTGCAGCGCATCGTCAATCCCGAGGATGTCGCCAACGCCGTACACTTCCTGGCAGGGCCGCTTGCTGCCGCGATCTCTGGCGTGTGCCTGCCGGTCGATTGCGGGCTGACCGCCGGCCAGGCCGAGCTGGCGCGAACATTCTCGCAATCAAGCCACTACTGACCGAAAGACTTCTGGGAGGAAGATCATGGCGCCCGTTTCCTATCGTCTCGAAGCGTCCTGGCAGCCCGACGGCGGTGCATTTGGCCGGTTCACCTTCACGCTCTTCAATTTTTCGCAAGCGCCGCTCACGGGCTTTCGGCTGGTCTATACCTCGCTGACGCGCGTCATCATGCCGGAGGCCTGCGATAACGCCACGTTCCTGCGCCGCAACGCCAACTTTCACGAATTCGCGCCACCCGCCGGGCTGACGCTTGGCCCCGGCGAAAGCTGGACGTTCACGGTGAGTGGCCTGCATCGGCAGGCAAGGCACTGCACTGATGGTGCGAAGTCGGCCTACCTCACGCTTTCCAACGGCGAACATGTGCCGGTCGCCGTCTCCGATCTGCTGCTGGAGAATGCCGTCAGCGAGCCGCCGCCACCCCGACTGCCTCCGGGCAAGCTCGACCTGCCTTTTTCGATACAGCCATGGCCGGCGCAGATCGATGCCTGGGCCGGCGACAGCTTTCCTGTCGTGCTCTACCCTGCATCAGATGCGGCGCCTGACGATGTGGCCGCCGTCGCCAACGTGCTTGCGCTCTTTCACCGCCTGTTCTCGGCGGGTCACGCGCCCTTTAGCCTTGTCGCCTCCGGGCAGGGTAGGCCAATTGCTTTCACGAAGAGTGCAGCCCTCGCCCCCGAAGCCTACGAACTCGCATTCTCCACCAAGGAAATCCGCCTTGCCTATGGCGGTGCAGCCGGCCGGCAATACGCGCTGACGACCTTGGCGCAGCTCATGAACGGCGCGCGCACACATCCGGACCTGTTCCGCTTTCCGGCGCAGGGCACGATTTCCGATGCGCCGCGCTACGGCTGGCGCGGTTGTCATCTCGACGTGTCGCGGCAATTCTACCCGACGTCGGACATTTCCCGCCTCATCGACATTCTTGCCTGGTTCAAGCTGAACATCTTCCATTGGCATCTGACCGACGACGAGGCCTGGCGGCTTGAGATCAAGGCGTTTCCGACGTTGACGACGCTCGGTGTCATGCGCGGTCCAAATGAACCTCTGTTGCCGCAACTCGGTAATGGCGCAGAGCCGGTCGGCGGGTTCTACTGCCATGCCGATGTGAAAGCCCTGGTCGCCCAGGCCGCGGCGCTTCACGTCGAGATCGTGCCGGAGATCGACATTCCCGGCCACAGCGCGGCCACGCTCGTTGCCTTGCCTGATCTGACGGACGGTCAGGAGGCGCCGGAGAGCTATCATTCGGTTCAGGGCTACCCGAACAATGCACTCAACCCGGCGATCGACTTTACCTACGATTTCCTCGAGAAGGTGTTCGACGAAATCGTCGAGCTGTTCCCGAGCCAGTACATCCATATCGGCGGCGACGAGGTTGCCAACGGTTCCTGGCTTGCCTCTCCGCTGGCGAAGAAATTGATGGAGAAGGAGGGCCTTTCCGGCACCTTCGCACTGCAATCCTTCTTCCTGAAGAGGGTCAAGCAGATGCTGACGGCCCGCGGCCGCAAGCTTGCCGGGTGGAACGAGGTCGCCCATGGCGGCGGCGTTGCGACCGAGGGCACGCTGCTTATGGCGTGGGAGCGGCCGGAGGTCGGCATCGACCTCGCGCGCGAAGGCTATGACGTCGTCATGACGCCCGGCCAGGCCTATTATCTCGACATGGCGCAGGCCGACGCCTGGCAGGAGCCAGGCGCGAGTTGGGCCGGGACGGCGACGCCGGCGCATACCTATGGCTACGAGGCCGAAGGCGAGTTTCCAGAAGAGCTGAAGGCCCGCATGAAGGGCGTACAGGCCTGCATCTGGTCGGAGCATTTCCTGTCGCGCGGCTATTTCAACCATCTTGTCTTCCCGCGACTTTGTGCGATCGCCGAAGCCGCATGGACCCCGAAATCCGCCAAGGACTGGCATCGCTTTGCCGCGATTGCACCCTTGAGCCCAAAACTGTGACAGGAGCTTTCATGCGCATTGCCGTCGGCGGTATCCATACGGAGTGCAGCACCTATTCGCCGGTGCTGATGACGACCGAGGATTTTCGGGTGTTGCGTGGTGCTGATCTGCTGCAGGCGGAGTACTTCGATTTTCTCGACGCTGACGGCATAGAGCATCTACCGCTCTTGCACGCGCGCGCCGTGCCCGGCGGGCCGGTGTCACGGCCGACCTATGACGCCTTCAAGGCTGAGTTTCTCGAGCGATTGCAACAGGCTTTGCCGATCGACGGGCTCTATCTCGCCATGCACGGGGCGATCAAAGTCGACGGCATGGAGGATGCGGAGGGGGATTGGATCTCTGCCGCTCGAGCCATCGTCGGGCCGGACTGCCCGATCGCCACCAGCTATGATCTGCACGGCAATGTCAGTCAGCGCATCATCGACCAGATTGACATCTTCGCGGGCTATCGCACGGCGCCGCACATCGACACGCGCGAAACGATGATCCGTGCCTGGACGATGCTGATTTCAGCGCTGCGCAGCGGCAACCGTCCGGGTGTGGCCTGGGCAAAGATTCCCGTGTTGCTGCCCGGGGAATGTACTTCCACCGAGGATGAGCCGGCCAAAAATCTCTACCAGCAGCTGCCCGATATCGACGGCCGGCCGGGTGTGCTCGATGCCAACCTGATGGTCGGCTATGTCTGGGCGGACGAGCCGCGCGCAACGGCTTGCGCCGTGATCACGGCGACCGACCGGGCTGCTGCAGAGCAGGCGGCCGTCGACATCGCGGCAGCCTACTGGACGGAACGTCGCAACTTCCGCTTCGGCCCGGTGACGGGCCCGCTCGACGCTATGCTCGATATCGCCGAAAAGACGACGACGACCCCTATTATCCTCGCCGATTCCGGCGACAATCCCACTGGCGGCGGCGTCGGTGACAGGGCGGATGTCCTGAAGGCCCTGCTTGTGCGGGGGTGGCGCGGCGCCCTGATCGCCGGTATCACCGACCGTCCGGCAGTCGATGCCTGCTTTGCTACCGGCGTGGGCGAAAATCTGATGCTGAAGATCGGCGGCAGCCTCGATCCGGCGAGCCCGGTTGCGGAGATGCTGGTGGAAGTCGTGCGGCTTGATGATCCCGGTCCGGAAAAGGAGCGTCAGGCGGTCGTGCGTGTCGGTGCGATCGACGTCGTGCTTTCGGCCCGACGCCGGCCCTACCACGATATCGCCGATTTCAGCCGTCTCGGCCTTGATCCGAGGGGCGTCCGGCTGCTGGTGGTCAAGTCAGGCTATCTCTCGCCGGAGCTGGCGCCGATCGCCAACCCCAACCTGATGGCCTTGACTGATGGTGTCGTCAATCAGGACATTGCCCATCTTGCGAGCCTGCATCGTGTTCGACCCGTCTTTCCCTTCGATCAGGAATTCGACTTTGCGCCTGAGGCGAAACTCTCGGCGCGTTGGTCGAGCGCCGACTGAGGCTTCGCTACCTGCATTCACCTGCCCGGCTTCCGGGCAGGTCTGCTCCTTTTAAACTCCACCCGCTTCGCGGACGCCTTTCATCATGACTTCCACCCTCCTGAACGCCATGCGCAACCCAGCAATGCGGGTCAGCATGCTGGCGATCTTTCTCTTCGGTTTCGCCGGGGGAGCGACGTCGCCCTATCAGTCCGTGGTCGGCATCAACGAACTCGGCCTGAGTGACGGACTCTATTCGCTCCTCATCCTTGTCGCCTCGACGGTGAATGTTATCGTCAGTGTTTCGATCGGCATTCTGGCCGATCGCGTCGGCAATTACCGGGTGCTGATGTCAACGGCGATCCTGTTTGGCGTCGTCGGCTACGGAATCGTCTATCTCCTGCCGAATCAATCGAGCTTTGTCGTCAGCGTGCTTCTGCTCCTGCCGATCTACGGTGCACTCTACACGCTGCTCTTTGCGAACGTGCGCAGTGTCGCCCGACGCATGAGCGGACAGGACGCCGGCGCCTTGACGACCGGTGCGCGCGCGGCGATATCGCTTGCCTGGGTGTTGGTGCCGGGGCTGGTGGGCTTCGCGCTCGCCGGTGGCAAGAGCATGCTTCCCGCCTATCTGCTTGCCAGTCTCGGATGCGCGACCAACCTGCTCCTGGTCTTTTTCTCCTTGCCGAACGAGCGCGGTGTCGATCCGAACCTGGGCAGGCGCCTTTCCTACTGGATGTCCTTCGGTGAAATCCTCGCACCGCGCATCTTCGCCCGGGTGGTTGCGGTGGCGATGATCACCTCGACATTGCATATCAATGCTGCTGTCCTGCCGCTGATCATGACCGATGCCGTCGGCGGCAGCGTCACGGATATCGGCATCGTCGTCGGCGTCGTCGCGTTCCTCGAGGTGGTCTTCATCCTCGTTTGGGCGCGCATCCAGGTGAACCTGCTGCCAGCCAAGGCACTGGCGCTCGGCACCGTCATCTACATCGGCTACATGGTCCTGCTCGGACTGTCGTCGGCGCCGTGGCACATCTATGCGCTGACACTGATCAGCGCCTTTGGCGCCGCTGCCCTCATCACGATCCCCATTACCTACCTGCAGGAATTGATTGCCGATCGTCCGGGGCTCGGAAGCTCGCTGATCTCGGTCAACATCTTCATGAGCGGCGGTCTTTGTGCGGCACTTTTTGCGCTCGGCACACGCATTAGCGATTATTCCGGAACCGCACTTCTCGGAGGCCTCGGCGGATTGGCGGGCCTCGGTCTGCTGCTCTTCCTCGAAGGTGGCAATCGAAATACCACTGCCGCCCAGTGAGAGCGGGGAAAAGGGGCGCCAGGTCGGCGCCCCAAGGTCTTCGTCAGTTGCCGAGGATGCCCGGCAGGCGCAGGCCCTTGTCCTTGGCGCAGTCGAGCGCGATGTCGTAGCCGGCGTCGGCGTGGCGCATAACGCCGGTTGCCGGGTCGTTCCAAAGAACCCGCTCGACGCGGCGGGCGGCTTCATCCGAGCCGTCGCAGCAGATGACGACGCCGGAATGCTGCGAGAAGCCCATGCCGACGCCGCCGCCATGATGCAGCGACACCCAGGTGGCGCCAGAGGCGGTGTTGAGCAGGGCGTTGAGCAGGGGCCAGTCGGAGACGGCGTCCGAGCCATCCTTCATCGCTTCCGTTTCGCGATTCGGCGAGGCGACGGAGCCGGAGTCGAGATGGTCGCGGCCGATGACAACAGGGGCCTTGAGCTCACCGTTTCTGACCATTTCGTTGAAGGCGAGGCCAAGGCGATGACGGTCGCCGAGACCGACCCAGCAGATGCGCGCAGGCAGGCCCTGGAACGAGATGCGCTCGCGCGCCATGTCGAGCCAGTTGTGCAGGTGGGTGTTGCCGGGGGTCAGTTCCTTGACCTTGGCATCCGTCTTGTAGATGTCTTCCGGGTCGCCGGAGAGTGCGGCCCAGCGGAACGGACCGATGCCGCGGCAAAAAAGCGGGCGAATATAGGCCGGTACGAAACCGGGGAAGGCGAAGGCGTTTTCGAGACCCTCTTCCTTGGCGACCTGGCGGATGTTGTTGCCGTAGTCGAAGGTCGGGATGCCCATGTCCTGAAAGGCGATCATGGCTTCGACATGTTCGCGCATCGAGGCGCGTGCGGCCTTTTCGACAGCCTTCGGATCGCTCTCGCGCTTGGCCTTCCATTCGGCCATGGTCCAGCCCTTGGGCAGGTAACCGTTGACCGGATCGTGCGCTGAAGTCTGGTCGGTGACCATGTCCGGGCGGATGCCGCGACGAACCATTTCCGGCAGGATTTCGGCGGTGTTGCCGAGCAGGCCGACGGACTTCGCTTCGCCGTTCTTCGTCCAGCGGGCAATCATTTCCATCGCTTCGTCGAGCGTCTCTGCCTTTTCATCGACGTAGCGGGTGCGGAGGCGGAAGTCGATCGAGTCCGGGTTGCACTCGACGGCAAGGCACGACGCGCCCGCCATGACGGCTGCCAGCGGCTGTGCGCCGCCCATGCCGCCGAGACCGCCGGTCAGTACCCACTTGCCCTTCAGATTGCCGCCATAATGCTGGCGGCCGGCCTCGACGAAGGTTTCGTAGGTGCCCTGAACGATGCCCTGCGTGCCGATATAGATCCACGAGCCGGCAGTCATCTGGCCGTACATCGCCAGACCCTTCTTATCCAGCTCGTTGAAGTGGTCCCAGGTCGCCCAATGCGGCACCAGGTTGGAGTTGGCGATCAAGACGCGCGGCGCATCCTTGTGGGTGCGGAAGACGCCGACCGGCTTGCCGGACTGGACCAGCAGGGTCTCGTCCTCGTTGAGGTCCTTCAGGGTGTCGACGATCTTGTCGAAGTCGGCCCAGGTGCGGGCGGCGCGGCCGATGCCGCCATAGACCACCAGCTCGTGCGGGTTTTCCGCGACGTTCGGGTCGAGGTTGTTCATCAGCATGCGCAGCGGCGCTTCGGTCATCCAGCTCTTGGCGTTGAGCGTGGCGCCCTGCGGCGCGCGCACGTCGCGAATATTATGGCGCGGATTGTTCATGGTCATGCCTCGCTCCCTGTCAGCGTTTTAAGGTCGAATGCGGTGTTCTCGATGCGTTGAAGAATGGCCCGAAGCGGCACGCGCAGGCGCTCCGCCTTGCCTGCGTCGAGCGCGAATGGCGGCTCTTCGGCGGCAAGATGCGTCGACTGCGCCAGTTCCATCTGGATGGCGTGCACGCCGGTCTCCGGGCGCCCGTAATGGCGGGTCGTCCAGCCGCCCTTGAAGCGGCCGTTGAGAATGCTGGTGTAGCCATCGGCCGAAGCGGCGATGTCGACGGCCGCCTTCTCGATGGCCGGCGCGCAGGTCCGGCCCATGTCCGTGCCGATGTTCAGGTCCGGCAACTTGCCGTCGAACAGGAACGGGATATGCGAGCGGATAGAATGGCAGTCATAGACGATGGCGATACCGTGGATCGCCTTGACCCGCTCGATCTCCGCCAGAAACGCGGCGTGATAGGGCGCATGGAATCGGCGCAGGCGCTCTGCCGTGTCGGTCTCCGTCGGCGCCTCACCATCTTTCCAGATCGGCAACCCATCGAAATCGGTCTCCGGAATGAGCCCGGTCGTATTCTGCCCGGGATAGAGGCTCACATTTTCCGGATCGCGATTGGCATCGATCACGTAGCGGTGGAAGGTGGCGCGCACGACGGTGACATCCGGCAGAAGGCCTTCATAGAGCTTGTGAATGTGCCAGTCGGTGTCGGCAAGCAGACGCCCGGTGTCGTTGAGACGCTCCCAGATCTCCGTCGGCACATCCGTACCGGTGTGCGGAAAACCGAGGATGACGGGTGAGGTGCCCTGGCGGACTTCGAATACGCTCATCTCAGGCCTCCAGTTTTGGCAGAATGCCGGCAGAAACAGCCGTGTTCAGCGTGCCAGCAGCGATCAGCTCGCCGGCGGCCTGCAGATCGTCGGCGAGGTAGCGGTCTTCCTCGATCGTCGGCGAAACGGCACGCAGAGCTGCGGCGGCCTTTTGCAGCTCGGGGCTTGTGGCCAATGGCGCGCGGAATTCGACGCCCTGGACGGCTGTCAGCGCCTCAATGCCGATGATCGAGAACAGGTTGTCGGTCATCTGCAGCAGGCGGCGTGCGCCATGGCAGGCCATAGACACATGGTCTTCCTGATTGGCCGACGTCGGGGTGGAATCGACCGAGGCCGGATGCGAAAGCTGCTTGTTTTCTGACATCAACGCCGCCGACGTTACTTCGGCGATCATCAGGCCGGAATTGAGCCCGGGCTTCTTGGCGAGAAAGGCCGGCAGCCCGTAGGACAGGGCCGGGTCGACCAGAAGCGCAATGCGCCGCTGCGAAATCGCGCCGATCTCGCAGACCGCAAGCGCGATCTGGTCGGCGGCAAACGCCACGGGCTCGGCATGGAAATTGCCGCCGGAGACCACGGAATTGTCGGAAAGCACGAGCGGGTTGTCGGTGACGGCATTGGCTTCGATTTCGAGCACGCGCGCAACCGAACGCAGCAGGTCGAGGCAGGCGCCGTCCACCTGCGGCTGGCAGCGAATGCAATAGGGATCCTGCACTCGCTCGTCGCCTTCGATATGGCTTTCGCGAATGGCGGAGCCTGAGAGAAGTGCACGAAGTGCGGCGGCAGTGTCGATCTGGCCCTGATGGCCGCGAAGCGTGTGAATGTCAGGATGGAAGGGCGCAGACGAGCCCATTGCCGCATCGGTCGACATTGCGCCGGTGATAAGGGCCGCCTGGGCGGCGCGGTGGGCGCGGAAGAGGCCGGCGAGCGCCAGCGCGGTGGAGGTCTGCGTGCCGTTGATCAGCGCCAGTCCTTCCTTCGCGGCAAGCACGACCGGCGTCAGTCCGGCCTTGGCAAGGGCCTCTCCGCCGGACATGCGGCTGCCTGCAAAGAACGCCTCGCCGTGTCCCATCATGACCGCCGCCATATGGGCGAGCGGCGCCAGATCGCCGGATGCGCCGACCGAGCCCTTTTCAGGTATGACCGGGATCACGCCCTTGTCGAGCATGGCTTCGATCAGCCGAACCAGTTCAAGGCGCACACCGGATGCGCCGCGGCCGAGAGAAACGAGCTTCAGCGACAGGATCAGGCGGACGATGTTTTCTGCGAGCGGCTGGCCGACGCCGCAGCAATGCGACAGGATCAGGTTGCGCTGCAAGGTGGCGACGTCGGCGCTGTCGATCTTGATCGATGCCAGTTTGCCGAAGCCGGTGTTTATACCATAAACCGGCGCATTGCCGGCAACGATCTCGGCGATGCGCCTGGCTGCCTTTTCAATGCCGGTGTCGAAGGACGGATGCAGACGGGCAGGCTCGCCGGTCCAATAGATGGTCTCGAGATCCCTCAGCGGAACCGAGCCCGGATGCAGAATGATGGTCATAGACCGGTCCTTTCGCCCTTAAAGATGCGCAGATGAAGTGGATTGAAGCCGATGCGGTAGACGAGCTCGGCCGGATCCTCGATGTTCCAGAGTGCGAGATCGGCGGACTTGCCGGCTTCGAGGGTGCCGGTTTCGCCGAGAAGCCCGAGCGCACGCGCCGCCTCGCGGGTGACGCCGGCGAGGCATTCGGCAACCGTCAGCCGGAAGAAAGTCGCCGACATGTTCATGGTGAGCAGCAGCGAGGTCAGCGGCGAGGTGCCGGGATTGCAATCCGTCGCGATGGCGATATGCGCACCGGCGGCGCGCAGCACGTCGACCGGCGGTAGCTGCTTCTCGCGCAGCGCGTAAAACGCGCCAGGCAGCAGCACGGCGACGGTGCCCGATCTGGCTATCGCCTGTGCGCCGTCAGCGTCGAGATATTCGAGATGGTCCGCAGACAATGCGCCGTAGGAGGCGGCAAGCTTGGCGCCGCCGAGGTTCGAAAGCTGTTCGGCATGCAGCTTGACCGGCAGGCCGAGGGCCTTGGCCCGATCGAAGACGCGGGCGATCTCGGCGGTGGAAAAGGCGATGCCTTCGCAAAAGCCGTCGACGGCATCGACCAGCCCCTCGGCGTGGGCGGCATCAAGGCCTGGTAGCACCACTTCGGCAATGTAGTCGTCGTTGCGCCCCTTGTATTCGGAGGGTGTCGCGTGCGCTGCCAGATAGCTTGTAACGACCCGAACCTGACGTTTGTCGCCAAGCTTGCGCGCGGCGCGCAGCATGTTGAGCTCGGCATCAATATTGAGGCCATAGCCGGACTTGATCTCGACCGTCGAAACGCCTTCGGCAAGCAGGGTGTCGAGCCGCGGCAGGGCGCTTTCGACGAGCGCGTCGACGGAGAGCGCATTGGTTGCCTTGACCGAGGAGACGATACCGCCCCCGGCCCGGGCGATTTCCTCATAGGACGCACCTTCAAGCCGCATCTGGAACTCGCGAGCGCGGTTGCCGCCGTGGACGAGGTGCGTGTGGCAGTCGATGAAGGCGGGCGTCATCACCCGGCCTTCGCAATCCGTGGCTTCAAGCGTGCGGGAAAGGTCGGTGGGAAGGCCGCTCTCGGCACCGGCAAAGGCGATGCGTCCGTCGACGACAGCCACCGCGCCTTTTTCGACCATGCCGAGGCCGTCTTGATTGGGACGCAGGGTCGCAAGGCGGAGATTGCGCCAGATGCCGGACGCGTTTGCGGTGGTCGAAAATTGACTCATCAGCCGATCCCCTTTTGCTGGATATAATGTATATACATAATAATCGCCTCGACAAGAGGAAAATTGACTTGCCGTTGGAAAAGGAAAGGGGATGTGCAAGGGATTGATGCCGAACGACGGGATTCAAACGCAAAAGACCCCGGAATTGCAGCTCCGGGGTCTTGCAAAATGGCGTCGATGAAAACTGGCCGTTCAGGCCGGATGGGCGGCATTCATGCGCAATCGCTCGACCAGGTCGACGAAGCGACGTCCGGCAATCTCCAGGCGACCGCTGTTGTCGATGAGCGTGACGTCCGGCCCCGATGTCACATCAGGCACCTGTCGGGAGAGCCGGCGCAGCACATCCTCTTCGCTTTCGCGTCCGCGCTCGGCAAGACGCTTGGCAAGCACGGCGGGTTCGGCCGTGATGACCGTGATGGCGATATTGCCGAAGGCGGCGCGGAATGCCGGCAGGGCGCTGCGGCTGCCGTTGACGATGGCCGTCGTGCCGTTTTCGACATTGCGGCGAACGTCTTCGGGAATGCCGTATTTCAGGCCGTGCGCATCCCAGGACACGGCGAAGGCACCTGCCTGCTCCATGTCGACGAACTCCGCGACCGAAACGCTTTCATGCACCTCGCCGCCGGCGTCCGACGGCCGCGTGATCACGCGGCGAACGAAGTGGATATCGGCGCAATCGGAAAAGTGCCGGGCGGCAAAGCCCATGACGCTGTCCTTGCCGGCCCCGCTCGGGCCGACCACGACGACGAGCGCGCCGCGCCTGAGTTCGATCTGGCTCATGCGACACGCCGCCCTTCGCGCCAGACCGAGCGCACCACCGGAATGCCTTCCTGACGGTGAACGCGGGCGATGTCGGCGCGCAGGCCGACGGCGATGCGGCCACGATCGTCGAGGCCCACGGTGCGGGCAGGGGTGGCGCTGACCATGGCGATCGCCTTCGGCAGGTCAATGGCTTCAAGCTCGTCGGCCAGCACGAACGGCGCGTGGATCAGGCTGAAGGGCACATAATCCGACGAAAGCACGTCGAGCACGCCGCGGTCGGCAAGGTCGCGTGCTGCGATGTTGCCCGAATGCGACTTGCCGCGAACGATGTTCGGCGCGCCCATGAGCACGCTGAGGCCGGCGCGATGGGAGGCCTCGGCCGCCTCGAAGCTGGTCGGGAACTCGGCGAGCTTGATACCGTAGCTGATCGATTCGTCGACATGGTCGATCGTGGCGTCATCATGGCTGGCGATGGTGATGCCGCGCTCGGCGCAGGCCTTGGCAAGTGCATCGCGGTGCGGGCCGGCATATTTCGCCGAAAGCGCCTGCTGGCGTTCGACGAATTTGGCGAACTCGGCATCCGACAGGCCGCGCTTGGATTTGTAGTAGAGCGTGTACTGGTCCATCGTCTGGAACTGCCGCTGCCCCGGCGCGTGGTCCATCAACGAAACGAGCTTCACCTGCGGGTCGTCCTGGAAGTCCTCGTAGTGGTCGAGCACATCAGAGGTCGAAACCTCGCAGCGCAGATGGATCAGATGGTCGGCGCGCAGGCGGCCTTCCTGCTTGGCCTGGGCCAAGGCGTCTGCCATGCTGCGCATCTCACCCTTCTGGAAACCGCCGTCTTCGTCCGAACCAAGGCGCAGACAATCGAAGACCGTGGTGATGCCCGACGTGACCACCTGGGCGTCGTGCGCCTGGATTGCCGCGATCTTCAGCCAGCGAACGCCGGGCCGTGGCGAGTAATGCGCCTCGAGGTGGTCGGTGTGCAGCTCGATCAGACCAGGCAGCAGATAGTCGCCTTCGAAGTCTTCGCCGGTGTTGGTGTTGCCCTTCGAGATATCGGCGATCTTGCCGTCGCGGATCAGCACCGAGCCGTCGAGGATACTGTCCTCTAGAACGATGCGGGCGTTGGTCAGGACTTGTTCTTTGCTCATCTCATGCGATCTTTCGTTGTGTCGCGCCGCCCAGTGGCAGCAGGGAATGGACCAGAAACGGTGCGCCACGGTGCGGCTCGACGAAGAGCGCAACGGACGTAACGTCAAGCGGCTTGCCGATATGATCGGCAAAGGTGCTCTCAAGCACGGTCCGCATTTTTTTTTCTGCCTCTCCCGGAACCGGCCCTGTCAGCGTCAGATGGAACTGGAACTCTTCGAAAACATAGGGATAGCCCCATGTCTTCAAGTATTCCCTCTGCCGATCCGGCAGTTTGTCCGGGTTGCGTCGCGCCATGTCTGCGTCCGACAGCGGCGCCCGAAACGGCTCAAAGTATTGCACGGACTGCGCCGCGAAATCATGCAACGCCTCGCAATGGGTCGCAGAGACCAGGGCGAAGAACGGGCCAAGCTGATGCAGCGTGAGTTCCGGTATCTCGAAAGGCTCGAGATCAGCGGCAAACGCTTCGAAGGCTGCGATCAGCTCGGCTTCGTTGCGGTCTTGGGCAAGAGCGAAGGGCGCCTTGAGGGTGCCGTGAAAGCCGTAGCGCCGAGGATCGGCGGTCAAAGCCTGTCGCGTGTCGGCATCAAGGCCGGCGAGCGCCGGAAGTTCGTTGGTCTCGCCGGTAAAGGCGTCACGGCCGAGCCAACGGGCTGCCGTTTGCGACAGCCGGTCGTCCGCCGGCGGCGCGAAGTAGATTGCATAACGCACGGTCTTCACTTTCTTGTATCGACCGGCCCGCCGGAACGGCGGGTCGATTGTTCGCGGGATGCGATGCGCAGCTAGCCGATTTCCATGACAACATCATGATGGCTACGGCGCAAAATGCTCATTCTCGTCAATGCGCTTTCTGCCCCATCATCCGTGAGCGGCAGGCGTTCGAGATGCTGTCGAAAATGAACACGACCAGCAAGATCAGAAGCACCATATAGGCGACATTTTCCCAATCGGAGTTGGTGCGCATCGCTTCCCAGAGCTTCAGGCCGATGCCGCCGGCGCCGACGGCACCGATGATCGTTGCCGAACGCGTGTTGGATTCCCAGAAATAGAGCGCCTGGCTGGCGAAGACCGGCAGCACCTGCGGCAGGACGCCGAACCGCTGGACGGCAAGCGGCGTGGCGCCGACGGATTTTACGCCTTCGCGCTGCTTGTCGTCGATGTTCTCCAGCGCCTCCGAGTAGAGCTTGCCCAAGGTCCCGGTGTCGGTGAAGAAGATCGCCGACATGCCGGCAAGCGGTCCCGGACCAAAGGCGCGCGTGAAGAACAGTGCCCAGATGAACATGTCCACCGAACGCAGGAAATCGAAAAAGCGCTTGACGATCTGGTTGGTCAGGAAATTCGGGGTGATGTTGCGCGCCGCCAGGAAGCAGAGCGGGAACGCCACCAGCGAAGCGAAAAGCGTGCCGACGAAGGCCATCACCACGGTCTGCATCAGCTTGGTCCACACGTCCAGATGCTGCCATTCGGCGTTGTAGAGGATGTTGTTCCAGGCGAGCGACAGGTTCGAGCGCGCAGGGTCGATGCGCTCGCCGCTCGTGATCAGCGAAAGCACGTCGCCATAGCTCTTGCCGAAGAAGGGCGAGTTGGTGTCGAAGAGGAAATTGGCCCAGCCGAAGAAGCGATTGCGGATCGAGACATCGTCACCTTCGACGTCGGCCCAACCGGTCGCCCCGAAGGCGAGCGTGATCTTCTCGCCGGGGCGTTTCTGCGTGGCCCATGCGGGGAGCGCACCCTGAGGCGTTATCGTGTCCTGACCATCGACGGCCATGGTCAGCGTCTCGCCGCGATGGGTCGCCTTGACGAGGCCATCGGCAATTTCAATCTTCGTCAGCCTGTCATAGGTGATGACGGCCCTGGTGATGATTTCCTCGGTCCGCGTCTCGACGCGGTTCTGGTCGGTTGCCGCACTGGCTGTGCCGAGCACTGCACCCGGCGCCATGAAGCTGAAGGACGACGACGTCTTCGGTTTTGCGGTTTGCCCGGTAGCAGCCGGCAACTCGACCTTCCGTGTCACGGTTTCCTTGTCGAGTTCCACCCATGCCGGATTGGGATTGTGCCCGAGCGGCGAGTTGCGCTGGTAATCGAGCGTCATCGTTTTATCGCGGGCGATCTTGATCTCGGGGCGAACCTCGTAAGAGACCCAATCGGCGAGATAGGTTCCGGCAATACCCCAATTGGCATTGCCCAGAACGTGCCCGATCGAAAAGAACCACCAGCTGAAGACGAGGTAGGCGACGAGGCCGACACTGATGAGGATCGTGCGCAGGCGCTTGTTCGAGGAACCCTGCAGCAGATGCGGGTGGCGCGAAGCGATCGCATCCATTTCGAGAGCGCTAAGTCTGGTCGTGGAGGTCATGATGCGCACCTACTGGGCAAGCTGGAAGGCCTGGTCGCCGACGAGGCGACGGCGCAGCCATGCGGAAAACTGGTCGACGGCGAAGATCGTTGCAAACATCAGGATGACGATCGCCAGCGTCTTTGCCTGGTGGCCCTGGCCGATCGACAGCCGCAGCAGCTCGCCGATGCCGCCGCCGCCAACCGCACCGATGATGGTCGAGGCGCGGACGTTGATCTCCAGGCGCAGCAGGAAATAGCTGGCGAAATTGGGCAGCACCTGCGGCACCATGCCGAACCAGACGCGCTCGATCCAGTTGCCGCCGGCGGCGCGCAAGCCCTCGTCCGGCTTCATGTCGGCGTTCTCGACCACCTCGAAGAACAGCTTGCCGAGTGCGCCGACTGTGTGGATCGAAACGGCGGCGATCGCCGGTATCGGCCCGAGCGAGAGGATCGCGAGGAAGAAGCCGGCGATGACCACTTCTGGAAAGGCGCGCAGGATTTCCATCAGCCGGCGCACGAAACCACGCACCCACGGATTGGGCATCAGGTTGCGGGCGGCGAGGAAACAGAAGATGAAGCCGAGGAACGTGCCGATGACGGTGGAGAAGATCGCGATGTTCACGGTCTCCAGCATCTTGTGCACATATTCGGGGATGTAGAAGCTCTCGGTCAGGTAGAGCCGGCCGTCGGGATAATTGTACTTGAAGCTGCCGTCGTCATAGGGCGAGGGCAGGTCGAACATGGCGCGGAAGATTTCCAGACCGTCACGCGGCGCGAGATCGGCGACGAAATCGAAGAAGTGCGGCAGGCGGTCGAAGAATTTGCCGGCGTTGGAATCGTTGGCAAACCAGAGCGAGCCGGAAAGGGCGAGCACCAGCACGGCGAAACCGAGCCAGGAGTAAAGGCGGCGGCGGGAGTTCAGCTCCTGCCAGTGACGCTCGACCAGCGCGCCGTTTTCACTCAGATGCCTCGGGAGCATGGAAGTTGCCATGAATGTTCCGGCAATGCCGGCCTCTGTCGACAGGCGCCGCAGGCGCCCTAGCAAAAAGGCGAACGCTGGCCGCTTTGGCGGCCAGCGTCCTTGAATGATCCGGAAAATCAGCCGCCGATCGTTGCCTTGCGGGCGTCGATGATCGGCTTGTAGAAGTCGGCGTTGACTTCGGTGAAGCCGGTGAAGTCGCCGCCCTGGATGGCGGAGAAGCACGCTGCATCGGTCTTCGGCAGGTCAAGCATGAACTGCTTGAACTTTGCCTTCATGTCGTCGTTCATCGTCGAGCGGACGACGATCGGGCCGTTCGGGATCAGCGGCGACTTCCAGAGCTCGACGAGGTCGTTCATGTCGAGGATGCCCTTGTCGACCATCTTCTTCAGGTTGCCCGAGGTGTAGCCGTCCTTGAACTCGCCGACGCCCGAACCGAAGGTCGTGCCGGCATCGAACGTGCCCTTGACGACTTCGAGAACGAGATTTTCGTGACCGCCGCCGAAGCCGGTTTCACCGAAGAATTCCTTGACCGGCGCGCCGATCGTTTCCGGCAGGGTGACGAGCGGGATGAGGTAGCCCGAGGTCGAGTCCGGATCGGCGAAACCAAGCTTCTTGCCCTTCAGGTCTTCGAGCTTGGTGATGCCGGAATCCTTGCGGGCAACCATGATCGAATGGTAGCCGGTCGAGCCGTCGGTCTGGACGGTCGTCAGGATCGGCTCGACCGCGTCGGCCTTGGCGAGGTAGATCTTGGCAAAGCCCGAAGCGCCGAGCTCGGCATAGTCGAGCGTACCGCCGAGCAGGCCCTGGATGACGCCGTCATAGTCGGCGGCCGGGAACAGCGAGACCTTTTCGACGCCGATTGCGGCCGGCAGCTTGTCGACGATGCACTGGAAGTTGCGCAGGCGGTCGGCTTCGTTTTCGCCGCCGATGATGCCGACGCGGAATTCCTTGAGGTCTTCGGCCTGGGCGTGGCCGACGAGGGCGAGCAGGGCGACGGCGCCCAGAAGAGCTTTCTTCAGCATAAGGTTCTCCCGTTTTTCCGGTCGTGCCGGATGGTATTCGGTTTCAAAGAGGTGCCCTTGACGTGGGCCTTCGATCCTGGCGGGCGTCAGATGCCGGCCAGTGCCAGCGGCTGGAGGCCGGCAGATGCCGTTTGTTCCTGCGGGATAGCCGCGGGAATGTTGATGCTTGTCGAGGTCATCGATTCCTCGATACCCGTGTCGGCGCCGTAGATCTCGGCGACGGCAGCCGCCGTCAGATCCTTTGGCTGGCCGTCGAAGACGACGCGGCCATGCGCCATGCCGATGATGCGTTCGCAATAGTTGCGCGCGGTATCGAGCGTGTGGAGGTTGGTGATCACGGTGATGCCGTCACGTTCGTTGATGTCGCGCAGCGCATCCATGACGATCTTGGCGTTGAGCGGGTCGAGCGAGGCGATCGGCTCGTCAGCGAGCAGAACCTTGGGCTGCTGCATCAGCGCACGGGCGATGGCCACGCGCTGCTGTTGGCCGCCGGAAAGCGTGCCGGCCGCCTGCAGCGCCGTCTGCTCGATGCCGAGGCGCTCCAGCGCGCCGATCGCCATGATGCGCTCCTCGCGGGTAAACATGTTGAGGACGCTGAGAACCGTCGAACGGTGGTTGAGACGACCAAGCAGCACATTGGTCAGGACGTCGAGGCGCGGCACCAGATTGAATTGCTGGAAGATCATCGCGCAGTCGCGCTGCCAGTGGCGCAGGGCTGCACCCCGCAGCGACGAAACTTCAGTGCCGGCGAATTCGATCGAGCCGGACGACAGGTCGACAAGGCGGTTGATCATGCGCAGGAGCGTCGACTTGCCAGCGCCGGATCGGCCGATCACGCCGACCATCTGGCCCTGGGGGATGTCGAAGGTAACCGAGCTCACGGCTGTCTTCTTGCCGAACTGGCGGGTTACGTTCTTCAACTGAAACATTTCTAGCAGGTCCTCTTTCGGGGAGACCGGTCATCGGTATGACACCTGCCATATCGGCGCTTCATGAAAGCGAAATGTCAGTTTCTTGTCGTTTCTGTTACAGTTCACAGCCTCGTCGACATCCTTAACGGAATGTGACAATCACAGCGGGACGAGGGTGCGTCGCCGCTACCTCAGGAAGCGCTCGGGGTTGAACGCTTTGGGGTCAAGGCCGTTTGCGGCGAAGCTTTCGGGCGCCGGTGCGCCAATCAGCAGATTGGCGGCAAGCGCGCCCAAGGCCGGCGATGTCAGAATGCCGTAGCCGCCCTGGCCGGCAAGCCAGAAGAAGTCCGGGCGGTCCTTCGCGTGGCCGATCACCGGCAGCTTGTCGGGAGAGAAGCTGCGCAAGCCCGCCCAGCTTTTGAAGATGCGACGGACCGGGACGGTCGTCGCCTCCTCGACATAATGGGCGGCCCAGGCGACATCGATTTCTTCTGGCTGCACGTCGGTCGGTTCGCACGGCGTGGCGTCGGCGGGGGAGGCGAGCAAGCGCCCCCCTTCGGGCTTCATGTAGAAGTCTTCGTCGATCTCGTTGATTTCGGGCAGGGTCAGGGCATCGATTTCCGCGGGGAGGTCCACGGTGATCGCGGTGCGGCGATGCGGCACAATGCCGACCGGCGACACACCGAAGAGGGCTGCGACAGCATCGGCCCAGCCGCCGGCGGCATTGACGATGACCTGCGCGCGGATCTCGCCAGCGCTTGTCGAAAGCACCCAGCCGCCTGCCTCGCGGTGGGGAGCCATGACATCACTGCGCTCGATCACCTCGGCGCCGTTGCGACGTGCCCCGCGCAGGTAACCCTGCAGCAGGTTCTCGACCTCGATGTCCCAGAAATTGGGATCGTAGAATGCAGCGGCCACATAGTCGCGGCGCAGGATCGGCACCCGGACGATCGCTTCATCGACAGTCAACCTTTGCAGGTCGGGATTGGCGATGCTCTCTTCGGCAAACACGGCCTCCAGCCGCGCCGCTTTCTCCGCGTTGGCGATCATCACGCCGCCACGCCGCTTCAGCAGCGGCACGTCGGAAAACCCTTCCGGAGGCTGATCGAAGAAGGTTTTGGAGATCGCCGCGAGCTTGCACACTTCAGGGGCGTTGTAGCGCAGCACGAATTCCGCGGCGGAGCGTCCGGTGCTGTGATAGCCGAGCCCGTCTTCCCGTTCGATGACGACAACGGAGCGGTGCGGCGCCAGGAAATAGGCAAGCGAAAGGCCGGCAATGCCGCCCCCTATGATTGCCACATCAAATTCACGCATGTCCCGACCCCGCTTCTGATTTGGCCGGACCATAGGCAGCGCCCGCTACGCGTTCAAATTTATAACGGGAAATGTCACTATCAATTCAGATGATGGTCCAGGCAGTGGTCGAGCGGGGCGGTGTCGGCCACATGCGCAAGAAAGGCAGCTTCGGCGGGATTGAGAATCGAGTTCGGGTTGGAGATGCGAAAGACATCTGTTGTCGGCAGGTTGTGGTAGGGCGGGAGCTGCCAAAGTCGACCCTCGGCGACGGCGGGCGCTGCAAGATGATCCGGCAACATGCCGATGCCGATATTGGAGGCGATGAGCCGCATCACCTCCTCGACATTGCATGACACGGCCCGCACCTGCTGGCCGAACGAACCTATGGCGCGCACTGCCGTCACGGAGTTCATGTGCTGGCCGCCAAGTACATCGGCGATGAAGGCAATGTAAGGATTGCCGCGCAGGTCGTTGAAATCGACACCCTCGGCACCGAACAGGGGGTGATCGCTGCCGCAGTAAAGCGCATAACGCTCACGCACGTGGAAGCTCTTGTTCAGCCAGGCGGGGATGTTGCCGTCGCACAGCCCCATGGTTGCGATATTGCGTTCGACAGCGCTCAGCACATCGACGGTCGTGGCCACGGTCACCGATATCGTCACCTTCGGATGCTTGCTGAAGAAGGTCGCGAGCCTCCGGTCCCAGGCGGGGTTGTGGGCATGGCTGACGACATGAATATTGAGATGGCCGGTGATTTCCTCGCCCGCCGTTTCAAGGACGTTGGGAAGCCTGATGACGGCCGCGAAGATGTCGCGGCACTGCGCGTGCAACCTGGCGCCGGCATCGGTCAGGTCGAAGCGGCCCGGACGGCGATCGATGAGCTTCTGTCCGACGGTCTGTTCGAGCCGCTTGAGCGCCATGCTGACAGCCGGTTGCTGCAGCAGGAGCCGATTGGCCGCCGCGGTAATGCTTCCTTCCTCCACCACGACGACGAAGGTGCGCAGCAGGTTCCAGTCGAGATTGTGGGCGAAGCGTTCCAGACGGTCATTGGCCATGGGGGTGGATTACGGTGGACCTCTATCGGGTGGATGGCAATCAGGCAGACAATCATCCTTCTCTGAAGAAGGTCAAGATCGCCCCGACTGCAGGGCGCCATTCCGCGGACGCATGAGGCGGTGCCTCAATTTCGTTTGAAAGCCTTGGTTCCGCTTGCCATAACCGCAAGTGGAAAAATCCGATGGGAGAGAGACATGGCCGGCAAGACGCAATTTCAATGGGATGACGCGTTCCTCCTCGAAGATCAGTTGACCGAGGACGAGCGCATGATCCGCGACACGGCGCGGGCCTATGCGCAGGACCGGCTGCAGCCCCGCATCATTGCTGCCTATCGCGAAGAATCGACCGATCCCGAAATCTTTCGTGAAATGGGTGATCTCGGTCTGCTTGGCGTAACCGTGTCGGAGACCTATGGCGGTGTCGGCGCCTCCTATGTCGCCTATGGTCTCGTCGCCCGCGAAGTCGAGCGCGTCGATAGCGGTTACCGCTCGATGATGAGTGTGCAGTCTTCGCTCGTTATCTATCCGATCTACGCCTACGGCTCGGAAGAGCAGAAGCAGAAGTATCTGCCGAAGCTGATCAGCGGCGAATGGATCGGCTGCTTCGGGTTGACCGAGCCAGACGCCGGTTCCGACCCGGCCGGCATGAAGACCCGCGCCATCAAGACGGAAAACGGCTACCGCCTCGTCGGTTCGAAGATGTGGATCTCCAACGCGCCGCTTGCCGATGTCTTTGTCGTCTGGGCAAAGTCGGAAGCCCATGGCAACGCCATTCGCGGCTTCGTGCTCGACAAGGGCATGAAGGGCCTTTCGGCGCCGAAAATTGCCGGCAAGCTGTCGCTGCGCGCCTCGATCACCGGCGAAATCGTCATGGACAACGTCGAGGTCGGCGAAGATGCGCTGCTCCCCAACGTCGAGGGGCTGAAGGGCCCGTTCGGCTGCCTCAACCGCGCCCGCTACGGCATTTCCTGGGGCGCACTCGGTGCGGCCGAGTTCTGCTGGCATGCCGCCCGTCAATACGGTCTCGATCGCAAGCAGTTCAACCGCCCGCTCGCCCAGACGCAGCTCTTCCAGAAGAAGCTTGCCGACATGCAGACCGAGATTTCCCTCGGACTTCAGGGCTCGCTGCGCGTCGGCCGGCTGATGGATGAAGGCCGCATGGCTCCGGAAATGATCTCGATCGTCAAGCGCAACAATTGTGGCAAGGCGCTGGATATCGCCCGCATGGCGCGGGACATGCACGGCGGCAACGGCATTTCCGAGGAATACCAGGTCATGCGCCATATGGTGAACCTCGAGACGGTCAACACCTATGAAGGCACGCACGACGTTCATGCTCTGATCCTCGGCCGCGCCCAGACCGGGCTCCAGGCTTTCTTCTGAGCGGCCGATCATGGAAGCGCCACTGAAGGGTATTCGTGTTCTTGAGCTCGCCCGCATTCTTGCGGGTCCCTGGATCGGTCAGACGCTCGCCGATCTCGGTGCTGACGTCGTCAAGGTGGAAAGCCCGGCGGGTGACGACACCCGCACCTGGGGGCCGCCCTTCGTCGCCGGCGAGGATGGGGAGAAGCTCGATGCGGCCTATTTCCACGCCTGCAATCGGGGCAAGCGCTCGGTCGTGCTCGATTTCACGACCGAGGAAGGGCAGGAGGCCGTGCGCCGGCTGGTGGCCCAATCCGACGTCCTGCTCGAGAATTTCAAGGTCGGCGGCCTCGAGAAATATGGCCTCGATTACGAAAGCCTGAAGAAGGTCAATCCGCGCCTGATCTATTGCTCGGTGACGGGCTTCGGTCAGGACGGACCCTATGCGCATCGCGCCGGCTACGACTACATCGTCCAGGGCATGAGCGGGATCATGGATCTCACCGGCGAGCCGGATCGCGAGCCGCAGAAAATCGGCGTCGCCTTCGCCGATATCTTTACCGGGCTTTACGGCGTCATCGCCGTTCAGGCGGCATTGGCGCAGCGCGAGCGAACCGGAAAAGGCCAGCAGATCGACATGGCGCTGCTCGACTGCATGACCGGCGTGCTTGCCAATCAGGCGCTCAATTTTCTCGTCTCGGGCAAGGCGCCGCGTCGGCTTGGCAACGCCCATCCGAACATCGCGCCCTACCAGGTGTTCCCCTCGGCCGATGGTCACCTGATCGTTGCCGTCGGCAACGACCGGCAGTTCGTCAAGTTCTGCAACCTGCTTGGCCGCGGCGATCTGGCGACGGACGAGCGTTATCTGACCAACGCGTCCCGCGTCCAGAATCGCGACAGCCTGACACCGGCGCTTGCGGCTGAAACGGCAAGGTTCGAACGGGATACGCTTTTGACATTGCTGGAAGAGGCAGGCGTTCCGGGTGGTCCGATCAACACGGTTGCTGACGTTTTCGCCGACCCGCAGATCATGCACCGACAGATGCAGATCGACACACTGCATTCCGGTGCGGCCGGCGGAACATCGCCGGGTGTCCGTACGCCGATCCGTTTTTCCGATGCCTCTCTTGTGCTTGACCGCGGTGTTCCGCGCCTCGGCGAGCATACGGCGGAGGTGCTGGCCGAAATCGGCATGGCAGCCGTGCCTGAAAAAGCGAAGGGGTGAGAGGGTTCTCCCTCTCACCCCTTCATCTCTGCAATTACAGGCACTTGAACCGGCGCGTTAAACCTTGAGCGCCCGGTTGAAGACGCGCGACAGCCGCTCTGCGAATGCGCGCGGATCCTGCGGCTTGTCGCCGTCGAGCACGCGGGCCTGATCGAGCAGAAGCTGAACGGCGTCAGCGCGGAAGGTGCTATCATCGGCCGGGCAGGCGGCGATCGCCGCAATCAGCGCGTGGCCGGGATTGATCTCGAGGATCGGCTTTGCCGCGTCGTCGAGGCGGCCGGCGCCCTGCAGCATCTTTTCGAGCTGACGGTCGGGGCCATGCTCCGGCGCCACCAGGCAGACGGCGCTTTCCGTCAGGCGGTCGGAGGTGCGAACCTCAGATACGGCTTCTCCGAGCGTTTCCTTGGCGAAGGCGACGAAGTCGGTCACCGCCTGGCTCGCCTCGGGCGCGCTGTCGGCGCTGCCTTCCGGCTTTGCGACGCTGCCCAGATCGGCTGAACCCTGGGTGATCGACTTCATCGGCTTGCCTTCGAAGTCCGGTGCCGACGTCACCCAGAAGCTGTCGACCGGGTCGGTCAGCAACAGCACCTCGATGCCGCGTGCACGGAAACCCTCAAGCTGCGGCGATGCCTTGAGTTGGGCGAGGTTGTCGCCGGTCAGGTAGTAGATCGCCGACTGGCCGTCCTTCATGTCCTTGACGTAATCGGCAAGGCTGCGGTGGCCGTCTTCCGAGGTGGTCGTGCGGAAGCGGGAAAGCGCGATCAGTTGCGAGCGGCGCTCGAAGTCCTCGTAAATGCCTTCCTTCAGCACGCTGCCGAAGTTTTCCCAGACCTTGTCGAAGGTCTCGCGGTCGCTCTCCGCCAGCTTTTCGATCGCCGTCAGCACCCGGTTCGTCAATCCCTTGCGAATGCTGGAAAGCAAGGGGCTTTCCTGGATCATCTCGCGCGAGACATTGAGCGGAAGGTCCGACGTGTCGACGAGGCCACGCACGAAGCGCAGATAACGCGGCAGCAATTCCGCCTCGTCGGTGATGAAGACGCGCTTGACGTAGAGCTTCATCCGGCCCCTTCGGTCCTGATCGAAGAGGTCGAACGGCTTGGAGCCGGGCAGGAAGGCAAGTGCCGTATATTCGTGCCGGCCCTCGGCGCGGAAATGCACCGTCAATGCCGGATCGTCGTACTGGCCCGAAACGCCGCGATAGAAGTCGGCGTAATCTTCCTTGGAAATCTCGCTCTTCTGCTTGGTCCAGAGCGCCGTGCCATCGCCGACGGAAACCGGTTCGGCGCCAGGCTTCTCGACGATCGAGATCGGAACCGGGACATGGCCGGACTGGTCCTTGACGATGCGCTCGACCGTCCAGCGCGAGGTATAAGTCTTGGCATCTTCCATCAGGTGCAGGGTGATGCGTGTGCCGCGCGCCGGCGCCTCTGCAAGATCGGCGGCTGCGACCGTGTAGCTGCCCTTTCCGTCCGACGACCAGAGCCATGCATGGTCCGAGCCGGCGCGGCGTGAGACGACGTCGACATTGTCGGCGACCATGAAGGCGGAATAGAATCCAACGCCGAACTGGCCGATGAGCTGCGCGCCCTCCTTGCCCTGTGCCGCTTCGATGCGCTCCATGAAGGCGCGCGTGCCCGAGCGGGCGATGGTGCCGAGCGCCTCGACGAGCTCGTCGCGGCTCATGCCGATGCCATTGTCCTCGACAACGAGGCGGTTGTTTTCCTCGTCGAGCGTCACCTTGATGCCAGGGCTCGTGTCGCCTGCCAGCAGCTCGGGCGAGACGATCGCCTCATAACGCAGCTTCTCGCAGGCGTCTGCGGCGTTCGAAATCAGTTCGCGGAGGAAGACGTTCTTGTCGGAATAGACCGAGTGCACCATGAGATGGAGCAGTCTGGCTACATCGGCTTCAAAGACATGTTTCTCGACGGACATTTCAACTTCGCTCATCGCGGTGGCAACTCCTATGGTTTTCGCCCCAATTGGCAAGCTACGTCTTGAATTTCAAGGGTCGACTTGCGGTGTGCCCGTTTCTGTACAATTCTCTGGGCACAAAGATGCCGCTGGCGACTGGCGAGACGCAGTTGCCTTTGACGTCGTGGTTGCGGGGCGAACGATCTGCGCTCGACGACAAATCGCCGTAACACTCCAGTGCTATGCTCCTGAGGTCCGGGCTGCGACAGACGTCTCGGGTCATCAATGCCGAATTCATGTCGCGGCTGCGCCGCTTGTTTCCTTGACACATGTCAACGCCCGGCCTTCTGCCTTGTGCTATTTGCTTGCAGGAGCGGGACCAGCCTTCATTCGCACCGAGGAGTGGACATCATGCCCAAGCAATCCACGATCCCGACAATACCGACATTCGCCGATGCCTACGCCTTCTCGGTCGACGCTTGGCAGCGCTCGATCCTTTTTCTCGATGTCATGCGAGAGCGCGGCGCGCAGTACGAGGAGCACAGGACGCAAACCGCTCCGAACGTTTTGGAATTCGGGGCCGAGCTCATCCGCGACGGGCGCACGCTCACCAAGCCTGTGAACTATGCGCTGGTGCGGATCGTACCGCCCGATGGCGTCGTCATCGATCCGTCGAAGCGGCCGTTTGTTGTCGTCGATCCCCGCGCGGGCCACGGTCCCGGAATCGGTGGCTTCAAGGCCGACAGCGAGATCGGCGTGGCGATGAAGGCGGGCCATCCCTGCTATTTCATCGGCTTCCTTCCCGATCCCGTTCTCGGCCAGACCATCGAAGATATCGCCCATGCCGAAGCGGATTTTCTCGAAACGGTCATCGCCCGCCATCCGGCCGCCGACGGCAAGCCTTGCGTGATCGGCAATTGCCAGGCGGGCTGGGCCGTAATGATCGTCGCGTCGCTGAGGCCGGAGCTTTTTGGGCCAATCATCATTGCTGGCGCGCCTCTCTCCTATTGGGCAGGGGTCAAGGGCCAGAACCCTATGCGCTATTCCGGCGGGCTTCTCGGCGGCAGTTGGCTGACCGCACTGACCGGCGATCTTGGTGCCGGCATCTTCGACGGTGCTTGGCTGGTTCAGAATTTCGAGAACCAGAACCCCGCCAACACGCTCTGGACCAAACAATATAATCTCTATTCGAAGATCGACACGGAGGCGGGGCGCTACCTGGGCTTCGAGCGCTGGTGGGGCGGACACGTCACGCTCAACGCCGAGGAGATGCAGTTCATCGTCGATGAACTCTTCGTCGGCAACAGACTAGCTGCGGGGGAAATCCGGACCTCCGACGGAACAGCGATCGATCTTCGCAACATCAGCTCGCCGATTGTCGTGTTCTGCTCGAAGGGCGACAACATCACCCCGCCGCAGCAGGCGCTCGACTGGATTCTGGACCTTTACGACAGCGTCGACGAGATCCGCGCCTATGGCCAGACCATCGTCTACACCGTGCACGAGACGATCGGGCATCTCGGCATCTTCGTTTCCGCGGGCGTCGCCCGGAAGGAACACGACGAATTTGCCTCCAACATCGAGCTGATCGATGTGCTGCCGCCGGGTCTCTACGAGGCAGTGCTGACGCCGGCGAGCGAGGCTGCCGAGGGCAGGGAACTGGTCGCCGGCGAATGGGTCATGCGCTGCGAGGCGCGAACGCTCGACGACATCCGCACCCTTGGCGGCAACGATATCGACGACGAACGTCGCTTTGCCGCTGCGGCCAAGCTCTCGGAGATCAATCTGGCGCTCTACCGCACCTACCTGCAGCCGGCGATCAAAACGGTGGTGACGCCGCCAGTCGCTGAGGCGATGCGGAACATGCACCCGCTGCGCTTGCAGTATGCGTTGTTCGGTCCAGACAATCCGTTCATGGCCTGGACATCGGCGCTGGCCGAGCAGGTGCGCGATAGCCGCGAGCCGGCGTCCCCGGACAACCCATTCACCGCTCTGCAGGAGAACCTGTCGCGCCAAATCGTCGACGGGCTGGAGGCCTGGCGACGGATGGCCGAATCCCTCTCGGAGCAGACGTTCCAGGCGATCTACGGCGCTCCCACACTGCAGGCCGCGCTCGGTATCGATGCGAAATCGACCCGGCCGCCGCGCAAGGCCGAGAAGAGTTTGCTACACCAGGCTCTCGTCGATGCACGCATCGCCGAACTCAAGGCCAGGATGACGGAGGGTGGCACTTGCGAAGGCCTCGCCAGGGCATTGCTTTTCGTCGGCATGGCGCGCGGCGGGGTTGACGAGCGTGGTTTTGAAGCCGTTCGCCGGCTGCGGCGCGCCCACCCCGGGGCCAGACAACTGAGCCTCGCCGAGTTCAAGACGTTGATGCGCGAGCAGTATTTCATGCTGCTGATCGACGAGGAGACGACCCTTGCCGCGCTCCCGAAGCTGCTGCCGGAAGCGATCGAGGATCGTCGTGGCGCCTTCACGGCCCTTCGAGAGGTGCTCGATGCGTCCGGCCCGCTGACGGGCCCTGCAGCCGAAAGGCTGCAACGCATGGCGACGCTTTTCGGGCTTGATAGCGAGCCGACGGTCCCGATCGCCGTCCGCAAGACCACCCCCAACCGCAGCGCATCCTGACCGAGGAAGGAGTTCGACGTGTCCGAGGTGACCGCACTGACGACTGAGCCGTCCAAATACAACCGCCTGATAGCCGCCGCTCAAGAGGAGGCACCCGCAGTCACCATCGTGACGCATCCCTGCGACGAGACTTCGCTCCGTGGTGCGCTGGAGGCGGCGGAGATGGGGCTGATCGCGCCGGTGCTTGTCGGTCCGGAATCCAAAATCCGCAATGTCGCCGCCGAACACCGGCTCGATCTTGGGGGGCGTGAGATCATCGACGTGCCGCACAGCCATGCGGCGGCGGCCAAGGCGGTCGCGATGATCCGCGAAGGCAAAGGCGAATTGCTGATGAAAGGGAGCCTGCATACGGACGAACTGATGCGAGAGGTGGCCGCCTCCGCCACCGGGCTCAGGACCGATCGGCGGATCAGCCACGTCTTCATCATGGATGTGCCGGGTCACCCCGAGACGCTGTTCATCACCGACGCCGCCATCAACATCTTCCCCGACCTCGAAGCCAAGCGCGACATCGTGCAGAATGCGATCGACCTCTGGGTCACGATCGGTCTCGGCGAGCCGCGTGTTGCCATTCTTTCGGCGGTGGAGACCGTGACGACGAAGATTCCTTCGACGATCGAAGCAGCCGCACTGTGCAAGATGGCCGAACGCAGCCAGATCACCGGTGGCCTTCTCGACGGTCCACTCGCCTTCGACAACGCGATCGATCCGGAGGCCGCTCGCATCAAGGGCATCACCTCGCCGGTTGCCGGCCAAGCCCAGATCCTGGTGGTGCCGGATCTCGAGGCCGGAAACATGCTGGCCAAGAACCTGACTTTCCTTTCCCGCGCCGACGCTGCGGGCATCGTTCTTGGCGCGCGGGTGCCGATCGTGCTGACGTCGCGGGCGGATTCGGTGCGCACGCGTCTTGCTTCGTGCGCCGTGGCGGCGCTCTACGCAGCGAGGCGGCGCGCGACGCAAGTCAAGGCGATATAGCCATGGATGCCCTCCTTGTCGTCAACGCCGGCTCGTCGAGCCTGAAGTTCCAAGTGTTCGCAACCACCGACACCGGCCTCGAGCGCCGCGTGCGCGGGCAGATCGGCGGCATCGGCACGCGCCCTCGGCTGCAGGCGAAAGGCGCTGACGGTGCAGTGCTGGTCGACCGCAGCTATGATGCAGACGTCGTACGCGACCTTCCGGCGGCCATCGCGGTGGCGCGGGATTGGCTGCTGACGCTTGAAGGCTTCACACTGCGCGCGATCGGTCACCGGGTCGTGCACGGCGGTCCTGATTTTGCCGAGCCCGTGCTGATCGATGCTGCCGTGCTCGATCGCCTGGCGAGCTACCAGGATCTCGCGCCGCTGCACCAGCCCAACAACCTGGCCCCAATCCGCCAGGCCATGGCAATCAACCCGGATGTGCCGCAGGTCGCCTGCTTCGACACTGCCTTCCATCACGGCCATCCTGAGCAAGTGAATTGCTACGCCATGCCGCGCAGCTTCTATGACGAGGGCGTGCGGCGCTACGGCTTCCATGGTCTCTCCTACGAATATGTCGCGGAGCGGCTGCGCGAGTTGGCGCCGGAGGCTGCGCGTGGCCGGGTCATCGTCGCCCATCTCGGTAGCGGTGCCTCGATGTGCGCATTGCGCAACGGCCACAGCATCGAGTCGACGATGGGCTTCACCGCGCTCGACGGCCTGCCGATGGGCACGCGTCCGGGCCAACTCGATCCGGGTGTCGTGCTCTATCTGATCCTTCAAAGGGGCATGAGCGCACAGGTCGTCTCGGATCTGCTCTACCATGAGGCTGGGCTGAAGGGGCTCTCCGGCGTGTCGAACGACATGCGCGATCTCCTCGCAAGCGACGATCCGCATGCCAAGCTTGCCGTCGATCACTTCGTCTATCGATGCGGACTCAATGCGGGAATGCTCGCGGCTGCGCTGGGCGGGATCGATGCTTTCGTCTTCACGGCGGGAGTCGGCGAGAACTCCGCTCCGATCCGCGCCCGCATCGCCGAAGGACTCGCCTGGCTTGGGGCCGAACTCGATCCGACCGCAAACGATGCCGGCGCCATGTTGATCTCCGCGCCGGCGAGCCGCGTGGCGCTGTATCTCATTCCGACCGACGAGGAATTGATGATCGCGCGCCACACGCTGGCGCTCCTCAGAACCCGTACCGCCTGACGCAACGGAGGCAAGCCATGTCCATTCCCGCCGCAAAGGCCAAGCTTCTCCAAGGCCGCAAGGGCCTCGTCGTCGGCGTCGCCAACGACCGTTCGATCGCCTGGGGCTGCGCCCGCGCCTTCCGCGCTTTCGGAGCAGAAGTCGCCGTCACCTATCTCAACGACAAGGCAAGACCCTATGTGGAGCCGCTGGCGCGCGAACTCGATGCGCCGATCTTCCTGCCGCTCGACGTTGCCGTTCCCGGCCAGATGGAGGCGGTCTTCGCGGAGATCGGCAAGACCTGGGGCGAGCTCGACTTCGTCGTTCACTCGATCGCCTTCTCGCCGAAGGACGCGCTTGGAGGGCGCGTAACCGATGTCCCACGCGAGGGCTTCCTCAAGACCATGGACATATCCTGCTGGTCCTTCATCCGCATGGCCCAGCTTGCCGAACCCTTGATGAAGAATGGCGGCACGCTCTTCACCATGACCTATCACGGCTCGCAGGTGGTGGTGGAGAATTACAACATCATGGGGGTCGCCAAGGCCGCGCTGGAAAGTGCGGTCCGCTACCTGGCGGCGGAGCTTGGTCCCAAGGGCATCCGCGTCCACGCCATTTCACCCGGAGCTCTTGCGACCCGTGCCGCCTCCGGTATCCCGGAATTTGATGCGTTGCTCGAAAAGACGAAGATCAAGTCGCCGCGCCGCGAGCTCGTGGACATCGACGATGTCGGCGCGGCGACTGCTTTCCTGGCCCATGACGCCGCCCGGCTGATAACGGGGCAAGTGCTCTATGTCGACGGTGGCTACCACATCGTCGACTGATCGCGGACGGGCGACCAGGTCGCTCAGATGTTGCCCATGCAGAGATATTTCATCTCGAGATAGTCCTCGAGCCCGTGGCGCGATCCTTCCCGGCCGATGCCGGATTGCTTGATGCCGCCAAAGGGCGCGGCTTCGGAGGACATGCGGCCGGTGTTGATGCCGACCATGCCGTATTCGAGTGCCTCGGCCACATGCCAGACGCGCTTGAGGTTCTCGGCGTAGAAATAGGCAGCGAGACCATAGATCGTGTCGTTGGCCTCGGCGATCACCTGCTCGGCGGTCTCGAAACGGATGATCGGGGCGATCGGGCCGAATGTCTCTTCCTGGGCTATGCGCATGTCGGTCGAAATGCCGGTCAGCACCGTCGGTTCGAAGAAGGTTCCGGAGGTGCCGATGCGATGACCGCCGCTGCGCACCTCGGCGCCCTTGGACACGGCATCCGCGACATGGGCTTCGATCTTCTCGATCGCGTGCTTGTCGATCATCGGCCCGACGGTGATGCCCGACGTGAAGCCATCGCCGACCGTCAGTTCGGCGACGCGCTTGACGAACTTTTCGGCAAAGACGTCATGCACGGCCGATTGCACGTAGATGCGGTTTGCCGAAACACAGGTCTGGCCGGCATTGCGGAACTTCGCCTGGACGGCGCCATCGACCGCCTCGTCGATATCGGCATCGTCGAAAACGATGAAGGGCGCGTTGCCGCCGAGTTCCAGGCTGACCTTCTTGATCTGATCGGAACACTGGCGCATCAGCAGGCGCCCGACTTCCGTCGAGCCGGTAAAGCTGATTTTGCGAACCTTCGGGTTGCTGCAGAGCTCACGCCCGATCGCGGCACCTTCCGCAGCGTAAAGCAGGTTAGCGACGCCCACCGGGAAACCGGCTTTCTCCGCCAGAACGAACAAGGCTCCGGCAACGAGCGGCGTCTGCTCGGCAGGCTTCAGGACAATGGCGCAGCCGGCGGCAAGCGCCGGCGCGATCTTGCGTGCCACCATCGAGGCGGGGAAATTCCAGGGTGTGATCGTCCCGACGACGCCGACGGGCTGCTTGATGACCAGCATACGGCGGTCATTGGCCGGCGCCGGGAAGGTTTCGCCGTAGATGCGCTTGGCTTCCTCGGCATACCATTCGACATAGGCGGCTGCGTGCAGCACCTCGCCTTTCGATTCTGCGACCGGCTTGCCCATTTCGGCGGTCAGGATGGCGGCAAGATCGTCGGCATGAGCGATGATCAGGTCGTGCCAGCGTCGAAGCACAGCACTGCGATCCTTTGCAGGCTTTGCCGCCCAAAGGCTTTGCGCGGTGGCAGCCGCATCGATCGCGGCACGCGCCTGTTCAATCCCCATATCCGGCAATGTCGCCAGAAGCTCTCCCGTCGACGGATTGACGACGTCGAAGGTCGCGCCCGTCCAACTCCCGGCGGAATGGGTAATTCCGTCCAGTGCGGAAAACAGTTCGGCAGCGCGCAGGTGTTTCGTCAAAGCCGGCGTCAGGGTCATGATGGGCATCCTCCAGCGATGCCTGGCGCATCCCGGCAGGCTCGCTTTTTCCTTGTTTTTGCGGGTGTCGATCCTCCCGACACCCGGGACCGTTTCATTGGCCCGGACAACCGCGTTAGCGGTCGCCCGGCGAAGCGTCAACCACGCGCTTCGAGGATCGAGGCCTCAAGGATATCAAGCGCCTCGGCAAAGACGTTATCCTGGATCGTGATCGGTGCCAGGAAACGGATGACGTTGCCATGCACGCCGCAGGTCAGAAGGATCAGGCCCTTGTCGAGCGCGATCAGGCGGACCTTGTTGGCGAAATCGGCGCTCGGCAGATTGGTCTTTACATCGTTGAACTCCACGGCGTTCATGAAGCCGGGGCCGCGGATGTCGACGATCTCGGGCGCCTGCTCGCGGATCGCCGCAAGGCGCTGTTTCAGGCGACCGCCGAGTTGCTCGGCGCGTTCGCAAAGCTTCTCCTCGGCGATGACGTCAAGCACGGCGTGAGCCGCAGCAATTCCGAGCGGGTTGCCGCCATAGGTGCCGCCGAGGCCGCCCGGCGCCGGCGCGTCCATGATCTCGGCGCGGCCGGTGACGGCTGCGAGCGGGAAACCGCCGGCGAGACTCTTTGCCAGCGTCATCAGATCGGGCGCAACCTCATGATGGTCCATAGCGAACATCTTGCCGGTTCGGGCAAAACCGGTCTGGACTTCGTCGGCAATCAGGAGGATGCCGTGCTGGTCGCAGATTTCGCGCAATGCCTTCATGAAGGTCGGCGGAGCCGGGTAGAAACCGCCTTCGCCCTGCACCGGCTCGATGATGATCGCGGCCACGCGGCCCGGATCGACATCGGCGGCAAAGAGCTTCTTTAGCGCTGCCAGCGACTGCTCGACGGTGACGCCGTGCAGCTCGATCGGGAAGGGGGCGTGGAAGACGTCGCCCGGCATGGCGCCGAATCCGACCTTGTACGGCACCACCTTGCCGGTGAGCGCCATGCCCATGAAGGTCCGGCCATGGAAGCCGCCGCCAAACGCGATCACGGCCTGGCGGCCGGTGGCGGCGCGGGCGATCTTCACCGCATTTTCAACGGCTTCCGCGCCGGTCGTCACGAAGATCGTCTTCTTGGCGAAGTCACCGGGCGCAAGCGCATTCAGGCGCTCGGCGAGATGCACATAGGTTTCGTAAGGCACGACCTGATGGCAGGTGTGGGTGAAGCGATCGAGCTGCGCCTTCACGGCGGCGATCACCTTCGGGTGGCGGTGGCCGGTGTTAACGACGGCGATGCCGGAGGCGAAGTCGATGTAGCGGTTGCCTTCCTTGTCCCAGATCTCGGCGTTCTCCGCACGGTCGGCGTAGATCTGCGTGGTCATGCCCACGCCGCGGGAAATGGCGGCGTTCTTACGATCGGTGAGGCTAGTCATGGCGCGTGTCCTGTTCTGGCGGAGGTAATATTTTGCATTTTTTCTGCAAGATTATTTTGGAAGTGGTACATCTTTCAAAATGGAATGCAAATCAAATTTGGTGATCGAGAGAACGCCGGCGCTGATGACGCATTCTTGTAAAAGGTCATGCCCGGCGGGTAAGTTCGCCAACGCGCAAGCGCGGCGCAGATTCGCGCGGGCACCCGCGGTCGAAACAGGGAAACAGGAAATGGGCGGCGTGCGCTACAAGGTTGCCGAGGCTGCACGACTGGCGGGCGTATCCGCCTCGACGCTCCGTTTGTGGGAGACCCAAGGGCTGGTGGTGCCCGAGCGCTCGCCGACCGGTCACCGGCAATACACCGAAGTCGACCTTGCCCGACTGAAACGCATCTCCTGGTTCCGCGTCGAGCGCGGTCTCAATCCCGCTGCCATCAGAGAGGCGCTCGAGGCCGAAGGGGCCGGGGATGACGACGCGCCTGCCGCCGGCGAGAGCGGTATCGACAATCAGGTCGGCCGCAAGTTGCGCAGTCTGCGGCATGCCGTCGGCAGGACGCTGGAGCAGGTCGCAGGCGAAGTCGGGATTGCCGCTTCCGTCCTCTCGACGCTCGAAAGAACCTCGCAGGGGGTTTCGGTCGCTGTCCTGCACAATATCGCCGAATATTTCGGATCGACGGTTTCGAGCCTTTCCGGTGAGGAAGAGGCCGATGCCCGGGCGGTCGTCCGTGCGGGAGAGTGGCGGAGCTGGCCGAAGACGACACCCGGCGTCACCGTGCAGCTCCTGGCCGATGGTCGCAACCAGATGGATTGCCATCGCTTCGTGCTGGAGCCAGGCGCTTCGAGCGAGGGTGCCTATCGGCATGAGGGGGAGGAATTCGTCTACGTTCTGTCAGGACGCGTCGAGTTCATTCTCGACAGCGATCAGTTCTACGACCTGAGCGCCGGCGATTCGCTCTACTTCGAAAGCAAACGCCGCCATGCCTGGACCAACCGGCATGACGGCGAAACGGTTCTTCTCTGGATCAACACGCCGCCGACATTCTGACGGCGGCGCGTTTCAAGCCAATCAGCCGGCGGCGTAGCGCTTGGCCATCTCGGGCAGGCGCAGGGTGCGGATCTTCGACGCCTTGCCTGCGGTGCGGAAGGCTTCGAAACGCTCCCTGCAAACCTCGGTCATGAGAGCCGTTGCCGGCTTCAGGTAGGTGCGCGGGTCGAAATTCTCCGGGTTTTCGGCGAAGTTCTTGCGGATCGTGCCGGTCATGGCCAGGCGCAGGTCGGTGTCGATGTTGACCTTGCGGACACCGAGCGGGATCGCCTTCTGGATTTCCGAGACCGGTACACCCCAGGTCGGCTTCATCTTGCCGCCATAGGTGTTGAACAGGTCCTGCAGGTCCTTCGGAACGGAGGACGACCCATGCATGACGAGGTGGGTGTTCGGCAGGCGCTTGTTGATCTTGGCGATTGTTTCGATCGACAGGATCTCGCCGTCCGGCTCGCGGGTGAACTTGTAGGCGCCATGGCTGGTGCCGATGGCGACGGCAAGCGCATCGACACCGGTCCTGGTGACGAAATCGAAAGCCTGTTCCGGATCGGTCAGCAGCTCCTCGCGCGACAGCTTGCCTTCGAAGCCGTGGCCGTCTTCCTTGTCGCCGGCGCCGGTTTCCAGGTTGCCGAGGCAGCCGAGTTCGCCTTCGACCGAAACACCGGCCGCATGGGCGATCTTCACGACCTCCGCCGTTACCGCGACATTATATTCATAGCTGGCAACGGTCTTGCCGTCTTTCTCCAGCGAACCGTCCATCATGACGGAGGTGAAGCCGTTGGTAATCGCCGAGATGCAGGTCGACGGCTGGTCGCCGTGGTCAAGGTGCAGACAGACAGGGATATGCGGGTATTCTTCGGCGGCGCCCAGGATCAAGTGGCGCAGGAAGGCGTCACCGGCATAGGAACGGGCGCCGCGGCTTGCTTGAAGGATCACCGGAGAATCGGTGGCATCGGCAGCGCGCATAACGGCCTGAATATATTCCAGATTGTTCACATTGAACGCCGGCAGCGCGTAGTCGTTCTCCGCCGCATGGTCGAGCAGTTGCCGCAATGTGATCAATGCCATTCGATATCTCCCTTTAGTGTTTCGGCACAGCTTGGTGCGCCACGAAAAATGGTCCGGCCAGGACGCCGCACATGGTTTCATCGACGCCTGTCGATGGCCGGAATTGCTGTGCGACGCGACAACGCGCGAAATGGTCGCGCCCACCGAAGTCTGGCGCACAATAGTTCATCAAAGTGGTTTGGCAACGGGCCGGAGGCCGGGTGCGAGGGATGCCGAACCCGCTTCAATCGATTTTACTGTGGACTGGATGCAACAGGGTGGATTTAACCGTTTCGCTTTCTAGTGGTGCGTCACCGATTGGCGGGCCGAGTTGGTCAAATGCCACTTTTGCGCGCACTGATGGCGGCTTGCACCGGGGTCAAAACGGCCTATAGGGAAACACAGTGTCATCGCGCGGTGAACGTTCTGCAAGAAGATTGCGGCAAAGCCTCCTTTTCTTTCCGCACATTACGTAAACTGCGCCCTGAATTCACGAAGTTTGCACGGCGGCCGATTCTTGCCGGCAAGCCGGCAGAGCCGAGCTTGCACCTAAAACGTTACAGTAGAAACGCGTGGATTGCGGCCCGGTTGTCACATCCGCGTCGCAAAAACGACGAAAACGATCGCAAACGAAATACAACCTTTGATTTCATAAAATTGCGGGTCTATAGATAAAGATGCAGCGCGCTGCAGAATCCGCCTTGCGTTTGAGAAAGATTTGCACTTCTCTCCTGCGATCACAAACCCAAAAAAGGGGAAGGAGAGAAACGAAATGGCCTCACTGAAACTCAACCTTAGCGCCGCCGCGCTGATCGGTTCGCTGCTCATCGGAGCAAGCCCGGCTCTTGCCGAAGCTGTCCTGCATCGTGGCAACGCCGGTGAGCCGCAGACGCTGGACCAGGCCCATACGTCGATCAACATCGAAGAGTTCATCCTCAAGGATCTCTACGAAGGCCTGACGATCTATGACGCCTCGGGCAAGATTGTCCCGGGGGCTGCCGAAACGTGGGAGCTTTCGGACGACGGTACGGTCTATACCTTCAAGCTGCGCGCTGACGCGAAGTGGTCCGACGGTTCGCCGGTGACGGCCGAAGACTTCGTCTTCTCGTTCCGCCGTGTCGAAGACCCGAAGGTCGCGGCCGGCTACGCCAACATTCTCTTCCCGATTAAGAACGCCGAAAAGGTCAACAAGGGCGAAGTGCCGACCGACCAGCTTGGCATGAAGGCCGTCGACGAAAAGACGCTCGAAATCACGCTTGAGCGCCCGACCCCGTTCTTCCTGGAACTGCTGGCACACCAGACCGCGCTTCCGGTCAGCAAGGCAAGCGTCGAGAAGAACGGCACGGACTTCGTCAAGCCGGGCGTCATGGTTTCGAACGGCGCGTTCACGCTCGCCGCGCACGTCCCGAACGACAGCCTGACCGTCGTCAAGAACGCCAACTACTGGGATGCCGCCAACGTCAAGCTCGACAAGGTGATCTTCTACCCGATCGACGACCAGGCCGCCTCGGTTCGCCGCTTCGAAGCCAAGGAAATGGACCTCGCCTACAACTTCTCGGCCGATCAGCTCGATCGTCTGCGCAAGTCCCATGGCGATCAAGTCCATGTTTCGCCGACGCTCGCGACCTACTACTACGCCTTCGATACCCGCCAGGAGCCCTATAGCGACGTTCGCGTTCGCCAGGCCCTGTCGATGGCCGTCGACCGTGACTTCCTCGCCAAGGAAATCTACGCCGGTTCGCAGCTGCCGGCCTACTCGATGGTGCCTCCGGGCATCGAGAGCTACGGTGAGCCGTCCAAGGCCGAGTTCGGCACCGTGTCGCAGCTCGATCGCGAAGACAAGGCGCTGGCCCTGATGAAGGAAGCCGGTTACGGCGAAGGTGGCAAGCCGCTCGAAATCGAGCTGCGCTACAACACCAACCCGAACCACGAGCGCGTTGCCACGGCCGTTGCCGACATGTGGAAGAACACCTTCGGCGCCAAGGTGTCGCTGGTGAACCTCGACGTGTCCTCGCACTACGCCTACCTGCAGGAAGGCGGCAAGTTCAACGTTGCGCGCGCCGGCTGGGTTGCCGACTACGCCGATGCCGAGAACTTCCTTGCTCTCAGCCTCAGCTCCAACAAGACCTTCAACTACGGCCACTTCGAAAACGCTGACTTCGACGGCCTGATGAAGAAGTCCTACGAGGAACAGGATCCGGCAGCCCGCTCCAAGCTGCTGCATGAAGCCGAAGCCCTGCTGATGAAGGAACAGCCGATCGCTCCGCTTCTGACCCAGGCCGACCTGTGGCTGGTCTCCGACCGCGTCAAGGGCTGGCAGGACAACTCGCCGAACCAGCACCTGAGCCGGTTCCTGAGCGTCGCCGAATAACGAACAGGGACGACGCGCGGTGAAAAGGCCGCGCGTCGCCTCCGGAGCACGTCCATGATTTCCTTCATCCTTCGCCGATTGGCGAGTGCGGTGCCGACCTTGTTTATCGTCGTCACCATTTCCTTTTTCCTGATGCGGTTTGCCCCTGGCGGCCCCTTCAACCTCGAGCGTCCTCTTCCGCCACAAACGATGGCGAACCTGATGAAGACGTATCAGCTCGACCAGCCCCTGTGGCGCCAATACGTTCACTATCTCAGCAATGCAGTGACCGGCGACTTTGGCCCGAGCTACATCTACAAGGACAACAACGTCGCGCAGTTGATCGGCAAGGGCTTGCCCTATTCGATGGAGCTCGGCCTGTACGCGCTGCTGTTTGCAGTGATCGGCGGCGTCATCGCCGGCACGATCGCCGCACTCCGGCAAAACAGCATCCTCGACTTCACGATCATGTCGGTCTCGACGCTTGGCGTCACCGTCCCGAATTTCGTCGTCGGCCCGGTGCTGACGCTGGTCTTCGCCATCATCCTGTCCTGGCTGCCCGCCGGCGGTTGGGGCGACGGTTCGATGCGCTTTCTGATCCTGCCGATGATCGCGCTCGCACTACCGCAGCTCGCGGTCTTCGCACGCCTTACCCGCGGCTCGATGATCGAGGCGCTGCATACCGACCATATCCGAACCGCCAAGGCCTATGGCTTGCCGGCAAGGACCGTCGTGGTCACGCACGCCATGCGCGGTGCGATGCTTCCGGTCGTCTCCTACCTCGCGCCTTGCGCGGCGGCATTGCTCACCGGTTCGGCTGTCGTCGAGACGATCTTCACCATCCCGGGCGTCGGCCGCTACTTCGTCCTTGGGGCGATCAACCGCGACTATACGCTGGTGATGGGCACTGTTATTCTCGTCGCCATCTTCGTTATCGTTTTCAATCTTTTGGTCGACATTCTCTACGGCCTGCTCGATCCGAGGGTTCGCCATGACTGATATCGTCCAGACGCCGGCGGCAACGCCGGAAACCAAGGGGCGCAGCCTCTTCCAGCTGGCGGCCATGCGCTTCAAGCGCAACCGCGCCGCCATGGCCGGCTGCGTCATGCTGGCCTTGATCGCGATATTTTCGTTCTTGGGTCCGCTGTTTTCGCCGCACACCTACGATCAGGTGTTCCCGTCCTACGTTTCGATCGGCCCGAGCCTCGAGCCGCGTCCGGATACGTCCACCCTGCAAGGGGTGATGGAAGGGATCGCGACACGCGCACGCGTCACGCTCAAGGAGTTCAACATCGACGGTGAGACCTTCACCGCAACGATCACCTCGGAGCAGCCGATCGATGCCCGCGCGACGCGCTACTTCGATCGCGCCAACGAGTTCCGCGACACCCAGGTCGTCGCGACCGAGGACGAAGGTCGTACGCTCAAGGTGACCGGCCAGGTGAACCGCGAGTATTTCCCGTTCGGCACCGATTCGAACGGCCGTGATCTGCTGGTGCGCGTCATGCTCGGCGGCCAGATCTCGATTGCCGTCGGTCTGCTGGCAAGTCTGGTGTCGCTCGGCATCGGCGTCGTCTACGGCGCGACCTCGGGTTACATCGGCGGCCGCGTCGACAACGTCATGATGCGACTGGTGGAGATCATGTATTCTCTGCCCTTCGTCTTCCTCGTCGTCGTGCTCGTGGTCTTCTTCGGACGCTCGTTCATCCTGATCTTCCTGGTCATCGGTGCAGTCGAATGGCTGGATATGGCCCGTATCGTGCGCGGTCAGACGCTGGCGCTGAAACGACGGGAATTCGTCGGCGCAGCCCAGGCGCTCGGTCTGACGGACTGGCAGATCATCCGCCGGCACATCATTCCGAACACCATCGGTCCGGTCATCGTTTTCGTCACCGTGGTCGTGCCGAAGGTGATCCTGCTCGAGAGCTTCCTCTCCTTCCTCGGCCTCGGCGTCCAGGCGCCGCTGACGAGCTGGGGCGCGTTGATCTCGGAAGGCGCCAACAACATCCAGTCGGCACCCTGGCTGCTGATCTTCCCGGCCATCTTCTTTGTTCTGACGCTGTTCTCGCTGAACTTCGTCGGCGACGGCCTGCGCGACGCGCTCGACCCGAAGGACCGCTGATATGGCAGACACCAACGAAACCATTCTGGCCGTTCGCGGCCTCAAGGTGAACTTCTCGACGCCGGACGGCACAGTCGAGGCGGTCAAGGGCATCGATCTCGATGTGCGCACCGGCGAGACACTCGCGGTCGTGGGCGAATCCGGTTCGGGCAAGAGCCAGACCATGATGGGCATCATGGGATTGCTCGCCAAGAACGGCACCGTTACCGGTTCTGCCCGCTACCGCGGTCAGGAGCTGGTGGGGCTTTCGCCCAAGGCGCTCAACGGTGTGCGCGGTTCCAAGATCACCATGATCTTCCAGGAGCCGATGACTTCACTCGACCCGCTCTACACCATCGGCCGGCAGATCGCCGAACCGATCGTGCACCACCGCGGCGGCACGTTCAAACAGGCGCGCAAGCGCGTGCTGGAACTGCTGGAGCTTGTGGGCATCCCGGACCCGGGTCGGCGCATCGACAGCTATCCGCACGAGCTTTCGGGCGGTCAGCGCCAGCGTGTGATGATCGCGATGGCGCTTGCCAACGAACCGGATCTCTTGATTGCCGATGAGCCGACGACGGCGCTCGACGTGACCATCCAGGCTCAGATCCTGGATCTCCTGAGGTCGCTTCAACAGCGCTTCGGCATGGCGATCGTGCTGATCACGCACGACCTCGGCATCGTCAAGCATTTTGCCGAACGTGTTGCGGTGATGCGCCGTGGCGAAGTGGTGGAGCAGGGAACGACCGCCGACATCTTCGAGCGGCCGCAGGCCGACTACACGAAGATGCTGCTGGCGGCGGAACCGAGCGGTCGCAAGGCACCGCCGGCCGACAACGCGCCGATCATCCTTGAAGGCCGGGACGTTTCTGTCGATTACTCGATTGGCGGCGGCTTCTTCACCCGAGGCAACGCGGTCTTCCGCGCGGTCGACAAGGTCAACCTGCGGCTTCGCGAAGGCCAGACGATCGGCGTGGTCGGTGAATCCGGCTCCGGAAAATCGACGCTCGGGCGGGCATTGCTGCGGCTTCTGCCGAGCAGCGGTTACTACCGCTTCGGGGCCACCGACATCTCCGGCTTCGACCGCGGCCAGATGCGTCCGTTGCGGCGTGCGCTGCAGCTGGTGTTTCAGGATCCTTACGGCTCGCTTTCTCCACGCCGGACCGTCGGCGAAATCATCACCGAAGGTCTCCAGGTACACGAGCCTGAGCTCAGCCGCGGTGACCGCGACCGCCGCGCCATCGAAGCCCTGAAGGAAGTCGGCCTCGACCCGGCGTCGCGCAACCGTTATCCGCACGAGTTTTCGGGTGGCCAGCGGCAGCGCATCGCGATTGCGCGGGCGGTGATCCTGAAGCCGAAGGTCGTCATTCTAGACGAGCCGACATCGGCTTTGGACCGCTCGGTGCAAGGCCAGGTGATCGAGCTGCTGCGCGATCTGCAGCGCTCGCATGGCCTGTCCTACATCTTCATCAGCCACGATTTGTCGGTGGTGAAGGCGATGTCGGACTACGTGATCGTCATGAAGAACGGCAAGATCGTCGAAGAAGGCCATACCGACGGGATCTTCGAGGCCCCGAAGGAACCTTACACCAAGACGTTGATTGGAGCCGCCTTCAACGTGTAGGGCATGATCCGCATGATTGCATTGCAGGGGCGCGGCATCCGCGCCCCTGTTTTCGTTTGGGACCGGGTGCTCGATCGTCTCCGGCCTAGCATTTCGGCCCGCCATGCGCGCGTGACCCTGAAACAACGCGCCTCTACAGCGCCGCGCGTCAGATATGACGCGCTAAGGACGCTGTAACACCCTAAACTTACTGCATAATTCCTTAAATCGATTCCGATTTAAGGAATTATGCAGTAGGCTCGCGTTGCCGCTTCCTCGACGGTGCTATCGCCCGTCGCCTTCGCCTGTCAGATCTGTGGCAACGAGCTTCTTGTCGAGCCCGAATTTCTGCATCTTCTCATAGAGCGTCTTGCGCGAGATGCCGAGGGATTCGTAGACCGGCTTCAGCGCGCCGCCGTGGGTGGCTATGGCGCTGGCAATCAGCCCTTTCTCAAAGGCTGCGACCTTGTCGGCCAGGCGACCGCCATTCGGCACGGCCGAGGTCGCATCGTTCGAAGAGGCGTCGAGCCCGAGCACCAGCCTTTCCGCAGCGTTGCGCAGTTCGCGCACATTGCCCGGCCAGTTGCGTTCCGCCATCTCCGCCAGCAAGATCTGCGACACTTCGACGTCGTCGCGGCCGTAGCGCGCAGCGGATTCGCGCACGAGCTGCAGGAACAGCAGTGGAATGTCGGCGCGGCGTTGCGCAAGCGGCGGCACGCGCAGCGTTGCGACATTGAGGCGGTAGAGAAGATCGGGCCGGAAACGGCCAGCGGCCACTTCCTGCTCGAGATCCACCTTGTTGGTGGCGATAAAGCGAACATCCAGCGGTACAACTTCATTGGAGCCGAGCCGTGTGATGACGCGTTCCTGCAGCACGCGCAGAAATTTGGCCTGCAGATCGATCGGCATCGAGCCGATCTCGTCGAGCAGGATCGTGCCGCCACGCCCATGTTCGAACTTGCCGTAGCGTGGGCGGATCGCGCCGGGGAATGCCCCGGGCTCATGTCCGAAAAGCTCGCTCTCGATCAGGTTTTCGGGCAGGGCGGCGCAGTTGATGGCGATGAAGGGATTGTTCGCCCGGCCACTCAGATCGTGCAGTGTGCGAGCCACGACCTCCTTGCCAACGCCGGTGTCGCCGATGATCAGCGTGTCGGCGTCGGACGCGCCGATCGCGCGCACCCGGTAGCGAAGATCGACCATCACCTGACTGCGACCGGGCAAGCGCTGTTCGATGTCGTCGCGCTTGCCGGCAACCGCCTTCAGGCGACGGTTTTCGAGCACCAGCGCGCGCCAGTCGAGCGCGCGGCGTATGGTGCCGGCGAGCATCTGCGCGGTGAAGGGTTTCTCGACGAAATCATAGGCGCCTTCGCGCATGGCCCGGACGGCCAGCTGCACATCGCCGTGGCCGGTGACAAGGATGACCGGCACCTCGACGTCGATCTCGCGAATACGCTGCAGGAAGGTCATCCCATCGATGCCCGGCATGCGGATGTCACTGATGACCACGCCGGGAAAGCTGAAGCCGATGAACTCCAGGGCGTGCTCGGCACTGGCGAATGTATCGACGCGGAAGCCGGCGAGCTCCAGCGCCTGCGCACTCGAATGGCGCAACTCCTCTTCGTCATCGACGAGCAGGACACGGCTTTCGATCATTCGGCGGCCTCCTTGCCCAGGTCATCGGCGACGGGAAGTTCGATACGGAACTCTGCGCCGCCCTCAGCGAGGTTCGTGGCAATCAGGCTGCCGCCGAAGTCCTTGACGATGTTATAGGAAATCGACAGACCAAGGCCTAGTCCCTTGCCGACGCCTTTGGTTGAAAAGAACGGGTCGAAGATGCGTTCGGCGATCGCGGCAGGCACGCCGGGACCACGGTCGCTGATCGCAAGCACGACCTTGTCGCCTTCGCTCCAGGCGCGAAGGCGAATGCGGCGATCGTCCAGGCCCTCGACGGCGTCAGCAGCGTTGGAGATTACATTGACCAAAACCTGCTGCAGACGGACTGAGCCGGCGCGAACCACCAGCGGCACGTCACCGAGATCGATGTCGATTTCGGCCGCCGCCGCCTTGAGCCTGACAGCAACGATCTCCATCGTGTCGCGTACGACATCCTCGATCAGCACCGGCCCCAGCTTCTCGTTTGGCTTGCGCGCAAAATTGCGCAGATGCCGGCTGATCGCCGCCATCCGGTCGACCAGACCGGAAATGCGCCGGATGTTGTCGCTCGCTTCTTCGGCGCGTCCGCGCTCGATCAGCAGGGCTGCGCTGTCGGCATAGGTCTTTGCCGCCGCCAGCGGCTGGTTGAACTCGTGCGACAGCGCTGCCGACATCTGCCCGAGGCCGGCGAGCTTGCCCGCCTGGATGAGGTCGGCCTGGGTCCGGCGCAGCTGTTGTTCGGTCTGGCGCCGCTCGGCGACTTCCTCTTCGATCTGCACGTTGACGCGAGCAAGGTCGGCGGTGCGTTCGTCGACGCTTCGCTCGAGTTCGGCCTGGGCTTCCGCTTGCATCGAGATGCGCTCGTTAAGCCGGGCGCGGCGCTGCCAGAGAATGGCGGCTGCGAGGCCGGTGAGGCATATGAGCAGCAAGGCGGCGATGACGGTGGTCAGCGCCTGGGTCCGAACGGATGCCGTGTCGGTCAGAACGTTCACCGTCCAGTCGGCATCGGCCATGTAATGCGACAGAAGCAGATACTCCCGGCTGGTATCGCCAGTAGCGACCGTGACCAGGTCGTGATCGGTGAGGCGGCCGGGCGTCATAGGCAGCTCTCGCAATGTCGCATTGGCGTAGCGCCTTGATGTCTCCGTGCGTGTAAGCCGCTCCGGCGTCAGCGGCAGGACAGACGCATAGAGCCATTCCGGCGTGCCGGACATGAAGATGATACCCTCCGGGTCGGAAACGAAGATCTTGTACTCACCTCCCTGCCAGGATGCCTCGATGCTCTCGATGTCGACCTTGAAGACGATGACGCCGCGGATGTCTTCGCCGACGCGGATTGGCGAGCCGAAATAGTAGCCGCGTTTCAGCGACGTCGTGCCAAGGGCATAGAACCGCGACTGCCGCCCCTGCAGGGCCTCCTGGAAGTAGGGCCGATAGCTGAAATTCTGCCCGACGAAGCTCGTCGGACCGTCATAGTTGCTGGCGGCAATCGTGTCGCCGTCGGGCGTGATCACATAGATATCGGACGAGTTGAGAAGCGCATTGATATCCTTGAGGTAAGCGTTCACGGCTTCTCTCAATCGGCGGTCACGCGGGCGGGTGGCAAGCTCCTGAATGTCGTCGTGATCGGCGATCAAGGCGGGCAGGGCCTGGTAGCGGTTGAGGTGGCCGTCCAGAGCCGCGACAGCGAGCCTGAGTGCCGTATTTGCCTGCGCCGATGCCTCATCGAGATAGCTGCGCGTGGCCACGGCATTGCCCTGCCAGGTGAGCGCGGCAACCGCCAGCGGCAACAGAATGACAGCAACGACCAGGCGGTACTTCACGGAATGTCTGGGCTCCTCCTCCCGCACGTTCCCGACAGCCAGCATTTGGCCCCACCGATCTTAAGCAGCGGTCGCTCCGCCCACAAGACAGGGCGCCTTTGCTCACTGTTCGTTCAACGATTTTATTCGATCGTCAATCATTCGTTGACAATGCGTTTGGTCGCGGCTGTCTTTCGCAACGGCCCGGATGAGCGCATCTATGCGTCATGACAAAGCCCGATCTTGGCGGGCGGAAAGGATCCCGGCAATGCTCAATCAGATCAAGGGCCTGCATCATGTGACGTCAATGGCGGACGACGCCTTCACCAACAATCAGTTCTTCACCAAGACGTTGGGCATGCGCCGCGTCAAGAAGACGGTGAACTTCGATTCCCCTGATGTCTATCATCTGTACTATGGCGACGAAGCCGGCACTCCCGGCACGGTGATGACCTATTTTCCCTTCCCGCAGATGCCGCGCGGACGTGCCGGCACCGGGGAAGTCGGCACGACGGTTTTCTCCGTTCCCGAGGGATCGCTCGGCTTCTGGCGCGAGCGGCTTTCGAGCCTCGGCGTCACCGGGCTCAAGGACGAACAGACCTTCGGTGAAAAACGATTGAACTTCGCTGGCCCGGACGGCGACGGCTTTGCACTTGTCGAAGTCGGCGACGATCCGCGGGCGCCCTGGACGGAAGGCGGCGTTTCGCAGGACCATGCGATCCGCGGCTTCCATTCGGCGGCAATGCGGCTGCGCGACGAAGGGGCGACAGCGGAGTTGCTGCAGTTCATGGGCTACGAGGAGCTGGATCGCAAGGACGGCGTCACCCGCCTGATCATGCCCAATGGGAATGGCGCGGGCTTGATCGACCTTGAGACCATGCCGAACCTCAACCGCGCAGCCCAGGGGGCGGGCTCAGTGCATCATATCGCTTTTGCCGTCGACAATCGCGAAAAGCAGCTCGAAGTCCGCAAGGCTCTGATGGATACAGGCTATCAGGTCACGCCGGTGATCGACCGTGATTATTTCTGGGCCATCTATTTCCGCACGCCGGGCGGTGTCTTGTTCGAGATCGCCACCAACGAGCCGGGCTTCAACCGCGATGAGGATCTGGCTCATCTCGGCGAGGCGTTGAAGCTGCCGCAGCAGCACAAGCACCTGCGCCCGGTTCTCGAAAACCACCTGCAGAAGTTGGAAGCCTGAAGCGTACGGCGGCCGGGGCCAGTATTGCCGCCGATGCTACATCCGGCAAGCAACAAGGAGATTTCTATGGCCGATCATGGCTATGTGCACAAACTGAAGGCCGGCCAGCCCGGCAATCCGATCGTCTTCGTCTTCCACGGCACGGGCGGCGACGAAAACCAGTTCCTCACCTTCGGCGCGCAACTGATGCCCGAAGCGACGATTGTATCGCCGCGCGGCGACGTGTCGGAGCATGGGGCGGCCCGGTTCTTCAAGCGGACCGGCGAGGGGGTCTACGACATGGCGGACCTCGACCGAGCCACGAAAAAGATGGCTGGTTTCGTCCAGACCCTGGCCAAGGAACACGATGCTTCGCAGATCATCGGCCTCGGTTACTCGAACGGGGCGAACATTCTTGCCAACGTGCTTATCGAGAACGGCCTTTTCGACAAGGCGATCCTGATGCATCCGCTGATCCCGTTCCGGCCAACGGACAATGCGGCGCTCGCGGGCCGCAATGTCCTGATCACGGCCGGCGAGCGCGACCCGATTTGCCCAGCGCCTCAGACACAGGCCCTGGCGGACTATTTCAGAGCGCAGGGCACAGTCACCGATATCGAATGGCATGCCGGTGGGCATGACATCCGCCAGAATGAAATTTCCGCGATAGAGCGTTTCATCAAGGGATAACGCTCACTCCAGTCGGCGGCGGAACAGCCATGAGGCGGCCGAGAGCGTGACAAGGGCGATGATGCAAAGCGGAATCGTCTGGTGCACGACCTCGGCCAGCGGGATATCCTTCAGGAAGACCCCCTTCACGATCACCAGGAAGTAGCGCAGCGGATTGACCAACGTCACCGGCTGCAGCCAGGTCGGCATGTTCTCGATCGGCGTGGCGAAGCCCGAGAGCAGCATCGCCGGCACCATGAACAGGAAGGCACCGAGGATTGCCTGCTGCTGCGTCATCGACAGCGCGGAAATGAACAGACCAAGCCCAACGACGGCGGCAAGATAGAACACCGCGCTGCCGTAGAGCAGGAACAGTGAACCACGCAGCGGCACGCCGAAAATGAAGACGGCGGCGAGAATATAGACCGTGATGTGGAACAACCCGATCATCATCGGCGGTATCAGCTTGCCGATCAGGATCTCATGCGTGCGTAGCGGCGACACCATCAACTGGTCGAAGGTGCCGAGCTCCCGTTCGCGCGCGATCGACAGTGCAGTGACGATGAGCCCAATCAACAGCGCGATGCTGGCGACGAGATTGGGCACCATGAACCATTGGTAGGTGAGGTTGGGGTTGAACCAGTTGCGTGGAACGACTGCGATTGCCTCGGACGCTGAGCGTTTGCCGGCCGGCGTATCGGCGGCGAGGGCGCCGACGATACGTCCGAGGTAGCCGGAAACGATCTGCGATGCATTCGACCGACGTCCGTCGAGAATGATCTGGACTTCGGCCGGCCGGCCGGCCTCGACGTCGCGCGAGAAGGTCGGGCCAATCTCTACGGCGGCTATGGCGCGTTGCCGGTCGATGGCGTCGCGCACCTCGTTTTGATCGTCGGTGAATGCGATGCTTCGAAACGTCGGAGAACCATCGATCCGCTCGACGAGTTCGTGGCCCCAGTGGCCGCTGTCGCGATTGAGAACCATGATGTCGACATTCGTCACCTCGAGCGTCGCCGCATAGGAAAAGACAAGAAGCTGCAGGATCGGAGGCCCGATCAGGATTGCGCGGCCCTTGGGGTCGCGCAGCACCGCCAGTAGTTCCTTGACGATCAATGCTTTGAGCCGGATCCACCACATGTCAGCCGATCCTCTTGCGGGTGCTTCGGGCTGCGAGCGCGAAAAAGACGCAGCCGATCAGCAGCATGACGGCGATCGCCTGCAGGAACATCGGCCAGATGTCGCCGGCCAGGAACACCGTCTGCAGGCTCGGAATGAGATAGCGCGCCGGCACGATGAAGGTGATCCACTGGATGACTGAGGGCATGGAGTTGATCTCGAACAGGAAGCCGGACAGCAGGAACGCTGGCAGGAAGGCCGAGATCAGCGCAAGTTGTGAGGCCAGGAACTGGTTCTTGGTCGCCGCGGAAATCAACAGCCCCTGACCGAGCGCCGGCATCAGGAACGTCGCCGAAAGCGCATAGAGTGCGGCAACCGAGCCCCGGAACGGCACGCCGAAGAGAAAAACGGCGAGGAGCACGCAGAGCGTCATCGAGGTCAGACCGAGTAGAAAATAGGGTAGGAGCTTGCCGGCCAGCAGTTCCGCCGCCGATACCGGCGTTGCCATCATCGCTTCCATCGTGCCGCGCTCCCACTCGCGCGCGACGACCAGCGAGGTCAAGAGCGTGCCGACCAGCGTCATGACGATGGCGATGGAACCGGGGACGAGGAAATTCCGGCTCGTCAGCTCCGGATTGAACCAGAACCGCTGCTCGGCAGAAATCGCCGGCGGACGACCTGCGTCGTCTTCGAGCCGTTGGCGCTCCCAGGTGGCGACTGTCGCCTGTGCGTAATTCTGGACGAAGTTGGCGGTGTTCGGGTCCGAGCCGTCGACGAGGACCTGCAATGTGGGGTGTTGGCCCGCCGCATGATCTGCCTCAAAGCGGGCAGGGATGATGACGAGGCCGCGAATACGCCCAAGCACGAGATCGTCTTCGAAATCGCGGCGGTCGCGGCCAAGGCTGATGGAGAAGTAGCGTGATGCCTGAAAGCCGGCGGCGAGATCGCGCGTCAGGGGCGTTTCCTGTTCCACCACGAGGCCGATGCGCGTTTGCGTGGTATCGAGTGACACGCCATAGCCGAACAGGAACAAAAGGATCAGCGGCAGGACGAAGGCGATGAGGATGCTGCTCGGGTCGCGGACGATCTGGTAGCTTTCCTTGCGCACCAGCGCGACAAAGCGGCGTCCGCGCCCGGTCGTCTGCGTTTCGATCGGTGCGGGCGTAATCATGCCGCCTGCCTTTCCTCAGACCCCTGCACCAGGGCGATGAAGGCGTCTTCCATCGTCGGGTCGGGGCAGGCCGCGTCGGCCACCTGTTTCTTCAATTCGTCGGGAGCACCGAGCGCGATCGAGCGCCCGCGATAGATGAGCGAGATCCGATCGCAGTATTCGGCCTCGTCCATGAAATGGGTGGTGACCAGCACGGTCACGCCCTTTTCGACGAGGCCATTGATATGGGTCCAGAACTCGCGTCGGGTGATCGGGTCGACGCCCGAAGTCGGCTCGTCGAGAAACAGGGCTTCCGGTTCGTGCAGAACGGCGCAGGCAAGGGCGAGGCGCTGCTTGAGGCCGAGCGGCAGGTCCTTGGCGGACATGTCGAGCAGGCGGCCGAAGCCGAAAATCTCGACCATCAACCGTGTCCGCTCCTTCTTGCGTTCGCCGGACAAACCATAGACGCCGGCAAAGAAATTCAGGTTTTGCGCGACGCTGAGATCGCCGTAGAGCGAAAATTTTTGCGCCATGTAGCCGAGGCGGTTGCGGGCTTCGGCCGCATCCCGGCGCAGGTCGAATCCGGCGACCCGACCTTCGCCGGCGCTCGGCTTCAGCAATCCGCAGAGCATCTTGAACGTCGTCGATTTTCCGGCGCCGTTGGGACCTAGAAGTCCGAAGATCTGGCCGCGCGGAATGTCGAAGGTGATATCGTCGGCAGCGGTGAAATCACCAAAGCGCTTTGTCAGCCCATGAGCCTCGATCACCGGCTTGCCGCTCTCGTTCGCAAACGGCTTCTGCGCCTCGGCCAGTTTCGAATGCCCGCCGGGGCCGCCGCCCAGCATGTCGATGAACGCATCTTCGAAACGTGGTGGCGTCACGGTCGCCTGCGGCGCGAGCCCGGCATTCGCCGACGGTGGTGTTGCCCCTGATGCCATGACCAGGCGAATGGCCTCACCCTGGATGACGCCATCGACGACGCCGTCTTCGTCAAGATAACGCGCAAGCGCATCGCGTCGCCGTCCCGTTGTACCGGAGATCTTGAAGACGCGACCAGCGATGCGTCCCGTCAACTCGGAAGGGACGCCGGAAAAAAGCAACCTTCCTTCATTCAGCAGCAACACGCCATCGCAGGCTTCCGCCTCGTCGAGATAGGCTGTCGACCAGACGACGCCGATACCGGAGGCGGTCAGGTTTTCGACCATCTTCCAGAGGTCGCGACGGGAGATCGGATCGACGCCGACGCCCGGCTCATCGAGCAACAGCAGCCGCGGCTTGCGCAGCAATGCGCAGGCAAGCCCGAGCTTCTGCTTCATGCCACCCGAAAGTTTGCCCGCCAGCCGGGATGTGAAGCGCTTGAGGTCGGTGAATTCGAGCAGTTCATCGTACGTCGCCGTGCGCTCGGCGAGAGGAAGGCCGCGCAGGTCCGCATAAAGATCGAGGTTTTCCTGTACGCTCAGGTCTTCATAGAGGCCGAAGCGCTGCGGCATGTAGCCGATAGACGCCTGAATGCTGGCGGGATCTTGCGCGGTGTCGAATCCCAGTACGTCCACATTTCCCTCGTCAGGCAGCATCAGACCGGTCATCAAGCGGATCAGGGTGGTCTTTCCCGCGCCGTCGGGGCCGACAAGGCCGGTGATGCGGCCCCCAAGAATTTCCCCGTCGATATGATCGAGCGCGGGTGCTCCGTCGCCAAAACGCTTGACGACGCCGGAGATCCGCACGAAGGGCTCGTCGGTCATGATGCGCCTCTTTCAGCCTCTGGCAGATGCACGGTGACGGGCATGCCCTGGCGCAGATCCGCGCCCGGCTTCGTCACGACGATACGCAGGCGGTAGACGAGATCAGTGCGCAGTTCCGGTGTTTCGACTGACTTCGGGGTGAATTCGGCAACGGGAGAAATGAAGCCTACCGTTGCCTCATACGGCCGATCCGGAGCCGTGTCCGAGATGATCTCGACTTTCATGCCGGGATGTACCCGCCCGAGGTCGGGTTCGGCGACGTAGGCACGGACCCAGACGGGCTCGCTCAGCGAAATCACGTAGGCCGTATCCGATGGCGCGATCATGGCGCCGGGTTCGCGGACGCGCGAAAGCACGATGCCGTCGCTCGGTGCCAGCAACCGCGTATCGGAAAGCGACGTGTGTGCGCTCGCCAGCCTGGCTTCGGCAGCCCGAACCTGAGCAACTGCAGCGGCGATGTCTTCAACCCGGCTTCCCTCCTCGAGGAGTGCGAGCGCTTCGCGAGCGGAGGTGGTGCGTGCGGCAGCCGCGGCCCGCGCGGCGCTCGCTTCATCGAGGTTCGCCTGCGAGATCGTATCATTCGGTCGCAATTGCCGGGCGCGCTGATAGGCCAGATTGGCATTCTGGAGTTCAGCGAGCCGCTCCTCGTGGACGGCGCGCGCCTGAGCGATCTCGGTCTTGCGCGCGCCGGCTTTCAGCTTTTCGAGATTGGCACGCAATGCGCCAAGGTCCGCCTCCGCCGCGTCGACCGCCTGCTGAAAAGGCGTGGCATCCAGCGTGCCGAGGATATCACCGGGCTTGACCGGGTCGCCCTCGTCGACTGCCAGTTTGTCTATGCGCCCACTGACGCGGAAGCCGAGAGAGACCTGCCTGATATCGACGTTGCCGTAAAGCACCGAGGCCGGCCGCCGCTCGGTCCAGCCGAGCCGCGAGGGAAGCTCCAACCACCAGCCTGCGGCCACCGCTCCCGCGACCAGGACGACGGGCATGAGTGTCTTTCTGTTCATGGCTGGCGCTCCGCATTTTCGCCGAGCACTTCGACGAGGTTGGCGGCGTGCCGCTGCAGCGTCTCGAGTTCGGCCGGGCCGACGGCATCCCATTGCATCTGTCGCAGCAGTGCGGCATGCGCCATGCGGAAGACGAGGATGCTGCCGACGAAGGACAGCGTCCTGAGCCGCACTTGCTGCGACGCCGGGTCCTCGCCAAGGATCGTGCCGACCAGCCGGCCGGCCATTGAGATCATCGGCCCCATGATGTTCTCGTAGACGCGTGCGAAGGCTTCCGTCGGCTCCATCTGTTCGCGGATGATGAAACGGGCCCAACTCTCGGACTGCCGGCTGACGAAGAGCCCGACCATGCGCTGGACCATCTGCGTCAGCAGGGCGCGTGCCTCCTTCGGACTCATCGCGGCACCTTCCGCATCAAGTCGTGCCAGGCGCTCAAGGATGACCGTTCGCAGATCGGCGACATGTCCGCCGATGATCGCGGCCAGATGTTCGGCGGCGGCGATGTAGAGACCTTCCTTGCCGCCGAAATAGTAAGGGATCGCCTGCAGGTTGACGCCGGCCGCATCAGCCAGCTTGCGCGTGCTTGCGCCGTCGAAGCCGTAACGTCCGAAGATGTCGATGGACGCTGAAAGCAACTTCTCCCTCGTGGCATCGCCGCGATCGGGTTTGCGTGCGGACTGGGAGGTTTCGTTCTTTTTCATGTGCGCATATTACGCTGCCCGGACAAGTAAGTCAATCGAATGAATATCCGACGAAGCCGGTCAGAAGAATGCCGATAAGGGCGCCAAGCGACGCGCGCAGCCGCTCCATATGGCTGACGGGAGCGAGCGATGGGATGAAACGCTTGAGGTAGGCACTGGCCCTCGGCATGGAAACTCGCGGGCGGTGGAACCACTGATTGCCCAGGCCAATAGCACATGCCTCTGAATTGGGCAGGACGTCTGCATCCAAAGAAACGCGACGGATTAAAATATACGCACGGCGCCCGCATCGGAAGCATTGCTGGCGTTGGTCTCCTCCATATCGGTCGTCACGTCTGCACGCCGTCTGATCGTGCGCTAGAGAAGTCGATGGTTATCTTCGTGCCCCGATCGGGCGCGGTCTCCATTGTGATCGGGGCCTCATGCAGTTCGCTGATGCGCTGAACGATTTTCAAGCCGAGGCCGAGCTGGCCCGATCGCTTGATGTAACCGAGATCTTCGTGATGCTCCGGCAGATCGACGAGCCCCTTGCCGTCATCCTCGACGCTGACGATCGCACCGGGGCCGCAGGTCAGCACGATGCGGGTGCCTGGGGGATTATGCTTTACCGCGTTCTCGATCAGGTTGCGCAGCATGTTCTCGACGAGCGCCGGGATAACGGTTACCGCAGGCGTTCCCTCGTCGACGAATTCCAGCGATTTGTCGTGATCGAAGACAAAGGGCGCGATCGCCTCTGCAAGGCTCGCGCCGATCTGCGAGAGGCTGGCCTGCTGATAGGCCGAAGGATCGACGGCGTCGGCCCGGGCAAGCGAGGTCAATTGTTCGAGAATATGCGTGAGGGCATCGAGGTCGCGCTCGGCATTGCGGGCACGGGGGTCGTCGATGTGGCTGAGTTCCATCTTTGCGATCGAAACCGGGGTCCGGATCTCGTGCGCAATGGAAGAGGAGAACAGTTTCTGGGATTGGATCAGGTCGGCGACACGCGCCAGCATGCGGTTGACGGCACTGACGAGGCGGGCGATCTCCTCGGGCATGCGGGTGAGCGGCAGGCGAGCACCGCTGTCGCGGGGATCCAATCGGTCCGCTGCCGCAGCCGCCATGGCAACCGGTTTTAGGGCACTGCGGATCGACCAGATCGTCGCGCCGATGACGAGGCAGAACATCAACGTCATCGGCACGATCATCGAATCGAACATCTCGTGCAGCAGTGCGCTGTACATGAAGCCGTTTGGATCCTTGAGGATCGCCAGTTCGATCAGAACCGTCGCGCCGTCGCGTTCGAACGATTGGCCGCCGGCAACACTGAAGGGTTTGCCGGGCGAAATAAGCCGTTTCCAGAAATTGGGCGCGTCGAGGTCGAGCGGAAGAAAATGCTCGGCGCATTCCGTGGTGCAGTTTGAATAGAGCAGAGTTCCCGGTTCCGTTCGCACGCGGAGAAAAATCGATCCATCGCGATCGTGAGGGGCCAGATACCGTTCGCTCAGTTCGCGACTAAACTCGTAACTGATGACGCCATCACGGATGCGGATCGCCGTCGCCAGTATTTCCGTTTCCTGCTGCAGCATCAGAACGGTCAGCTTGTCATCGTCGAACCAATAGTCTGCAAAGACGACGCCGATCTGGATTGCCATGGCGAGCAGCGAGAACGCCACGATGCGACGGGCGACGATGCTGATCAGCGATGGGTTCGGCTTTTTCATGAGGCTCGCCTGAGCAGATAGCCGATCCCTCGGACGGTCTCGATCTGTATGCCGGTCTCGTGGGCCTGCAGCCGTTTGCGGACCCTGGACACGGCAAGCTCCAGCGCATTGGGGCTGATCTCCTGGCCATACTCCGAAAGCGCGGTTTCGAGCTTGCGCTTGGGAACGACGCGGCCGACTTCCCGCATCAGGATTTCGATCAGCGAGCGTTCGCGGGGGGGCAGTGGCACGACAATGCCGTCACATGTCAGGTCTGCGGTTGCAGGATCGTAGCGCAGAGCCCCAGCCTCGAGTACCGGCTGCACCGCTTGCGGATTTCGCCGCAACATCGCGCGGCAACGCGACAAGAGCTCCCGGTGGTGAAAGGGCTTGACGAGATAGTCGTCGGCGCCGGCATCCAGTCCAGCGATGCGCTCATCGACCGATCCGCGCGCTGTGATGATCAAGACGGGCAAGCTCGGATATTCCTGGCGAACGCGGCGCAAGAGCTCCAGGCCATCGCCATCGGGCAGGCCGAGATCGAGCAGAATCAGATCGTGTTCCTGAGCCGCGATGGCTGCCTCGGCGTCCGAAACGCTCGACACCGCATCGAGCCGCCAGCCCGCGTCGCGCATGGTTTCTCCGACCAGTTCTACCAGTCGCGGACTGTCTTCAACCAGGAGCAGGCGCATCGAGTCGTCTCGGCATGACCATTCTTGGTTCGACCATATGGGCTTTCTCAGAGGCTGCCAACTCCCTTGCGCAGGCCAACCAAAGCGGGTGCCGGGGAGGCAATGAGCAATCTTGACGGGGTTTCGACAGCTTACCGGGCGTATCTCGACGAGGCAGGGGGAGGCTGCAATCGAACCGGCGACCCCGCATGACGCGGCCTCCGCCTCAACTGAATGCCCGCGACATGCTGGCCGCAAAGCGAAGACGGTCAGGCAGTTGCAGCAGGAGAAGACTGTTTTGATCGTCAGAAGAATTCGCCGGCCAGAGCTCGGCAGCGTTGCCCTCAGTGCAATCGTCAGTATCTATTTGCTCGTTGTCACCAACAATTCCTTCTGGTCGCACGCCGCCAGCTACTTCGATAATTCGCGGTTGTCGCTTCTGTCTTTCGGCGCCGCACTGGCGCTCACCACCTTTGCGGTTTTGACGCTTGCATCGGCCAAGTACGTCATCAAACCGGTACTGATCTTCCTCATCGTCGTTTCAGGGGCCGCTGCTTATTTCGTTGATTACTTCGGCGTGATCATCGACAAGGACATGATCGGCAATGCAGCGGTCACCACTCAGGCGGAGGCGAGCCATCTTCTGACCGGCAGCTTGATGCTGCACTTGCTGCTTTACGCAGTCATCCCTTCAGTGTTTGTGGTCTGGGTCAAGGTCCGCCATCGGCGCTTGCTGCCCAAGGCGGCTATCAATCTTGCCATCATCATACCGTGCCTGCTCATCAGCGGCGGATTGATCTATTCGGATTTTGCCAGCGTTGCCTATGTCATCCGCGAGCACAAGGATCTGATGAAGCGGTTCAATCCGACCGGGCCGGTCTCCGCCGCCGTTCGATATGCATCTTCGATCTACAAGGAGCGCAATATTGTCGTGCAGCCACTGGGCACCGACGCCCGGCAAGGCGCGCGTGTTGCCGCGGCAGGCAAGCCGGTCGTCGTCGTGGTGGTTGCTGGCGAAACCGCCAGGGCGATGAATTTCTCGCTCAACGGTTATGACAGAGAAACCAATCCGGAACTCAAATCGCTCGGGGTGATCAACTACACCGACACGACAAGCTGCGGCACGGCGACGGCAATCTCGCTTCCCTGCATGTTCTCTGTCTATCCGCGCAACGAGTATACCGACTGGAAGGCACGTTCGACCGAAAACCTCGTGAACGTTCTGACCCGCGCCGGCGTTTCCGTGTCGTGGTGGGACAACAACACCGGCAGCAAGGGCATCGCCGATCTCATCAGCTTTGCCAGCATGACGAACCAGAAGAACAGCCCCTTGTGCAACAATGGCGAGTGCCTTGACGAGATTTTCCTGGGCGAACTGGACAAGAAGCTGTCGGCGACCAAATCGAACAGCGTCATCGTCCTGCACCAGCTCGGCAGCCACGGTCCGTCCTACTATCTGCGCTATCCCGAGAAATTCCGGAAGTTCAAGCCGGATTGCCGCACGCCTGAGCTGATGAAATGCTCGGTCGAGGAAATCACCAACGCCTACGACAACACCATCCTCTACACCGATTATGTGCTGGCGAGCGTTGCCCGCCTTCTGGAGAAGCATCAAAATGACATCTCGGGCGCGATGATCTACATGTCCGATCATGGCGAATCTCTCGGCGAGAACGGCATCTATCTGCACGGCGCGCCCTATGCGATAGCGCCGCGCGAGCAGACGCAGGTTCCTTTCGTCTCCTGGTTTTCGAAGCCCTATCAGACGGCAATGGGCATCGACGCGAGCTGCCTCGCCAAAGAGACGGACCAGCCGAAATCGCACGACAACCTGTTCCACACTGTGCTTGGCATGATGGATGTCGAGACGAAGGTCTACAACCGCGACCTTGACGCATTTGCGAACTGCACCCGGCAGGGCCCGCTAGGCAAACCAAGCGTGTCGGCATTTCAGGCCGCCGATACGGCAAAGGACTTGCCGGCAGCGGTCGTCCCGGCGACGGCCATGCCGGGCGCCAAGGCACTCTAACGGGTGCTTCGACTGTCGGATCCAGTACAAATCTGATCGGCTTTCGGAACAAAGCATCGGTCTACAGACTTCTTTGCATGTCTACTCGTTTACGCCCGCAAAAGCGGACGCCAACGAGTATTGGTAGAGACGCCGGCACCAATCGGTGCCCGCGATCTATCCTTTCGCAGAGGGAGAGATTGATGCAGATCGTCGGAATTCAGGTTTCCGCTGAACGCGGCGGCAAGGCCGGCTTCACGGTCGAGTTCGTTGGTGCCGAGGGCGAAGTCGTCACGGTCACATGTCCGCAGGACGCGGATGCATCGCTTAACCGGTTGAATGCCGTGGCCAGGGCAAAGGACATTCTGTCGGCGGCACTTGGCGCCGATGAAAGGTTGTTGGATGCGTCCGATCGCCCACGTCCGAGCTCAGCGGCGATGCAGCCACTGCCCAATGCGCGGACCGCGCATGATCGGAAAACAATGGAAGAACAGCTCGACGAAGGTCTCGAAGATACCTTTCCGGCAAGTGACCCGGTTTCCATCGCCAGTTCGGCGATCGCCAAGGGCAATTCACGCCGTTAGTCGCTGCGGTTTCGCGATCCAGTTCGAACCGAACGCGACGCGCGGTCCCTGATCGGCGCGTTACCTATTGTGCGGGCTTGATCATTGCCGGCCTTGCCGTGTTTCCGCCATCCGTGCAGTCTATCGGCGCTCGTATCCAAGCGTCGAACATACGTTACGGCGACAACCCTTTCGTCGAGTTCCGGAGGACTGGCGCATGAGCGCGCTGCACCTGACCTTTGCCGTCGGCGATATCCACGGCTGCCTGGCCGAACTTCAGGCGCTTCTACGGCAGATCGAAGCCTATGCGCCTGAAGGCAGGGTGATTTTTCTCGGCGATATGATCGACCGCGGCCCCGACAGCCGTGGCGTGGTGGAACTGATCATGGCCGGCCCCCAGAAGGAAGGCTGGTCCTGGCTGACGCTGAAAGGCAACCATGAGGAAATGCTGCTCGGCGCCCGGAGCGGCGAGAGCGATGTCGACTGGTGGCTCGTCAACGGCGGCATCGAAACATTGGCATCCTACGACAATGTCATTCCGGGGACGCATCTGAAGTGGTTGCTGCAGCTTCCCTCCATTATCGTCGAGCGGTTTCGCATCTTCGTCCACGCGGGCGTCGATGAAGCCATGCCGCTGGAGCGACAGGGCGACGAGATCTTCCTCTGGATCAGACGGCCTGACGATTATTCGGGCGATTATTGGGGCAAGCATCTTTGCCATGGCCACACACCGAGTCGATCCAACCCGCGCACTGTGGGCAACCGCACAAATGTCGATTCAGCCGCGGTGTTCGGCGGCAGTCTTTCCTGCGCGATCTTTGACGATGACGTCCCGGGTGGTCCGATCGGCTTTCTAAGCACCGGGCCTGGCGCTGACCATTCGTAACTGACCGTTGCCGAAGATGATCGCAGGCATGCCGAATTGCATTGTGCCCCCGCGCCCCAGCCTGTAGGTGTGCCGGAACTGTCGGGCGGGCTTTTTCGCCCATCATCGCAGCTTCAGGGGATTACCGTTGGATACCGCGCCTTCTTCTCTTTTTGCCAAGAACTTCGCCGCTCTTCTGTTCGATATGGACGGAACGCTGCTCAACTCCATGGCCGTCGTCGAACGTGTATGGGGCGCCTGGGCTGTCCGCAATGGCCTCGATCCCGTGGAAATGATGAAGACGGTACACGGCGTTCGCGCCGTCGATACGATCCGCACGCTCGAATTGCCGGGTGTCGATCCGGAGCATGAAGCGCACGAGCTTGCGCTCGCTGAAATCGCCGACGTCGAAGGCATCATCGAGATCGAGGGCGCTATCGCCTTCCTCAACTCGCTGCCACCGGAAAAGTGGGCGATCGTCACATCGGCGCCGCTCGACCTTGCCGTTCGCCGCCTCGCGGCCGCGGGCATCCCCATCCCGAACCTGATGATCACCGGCGAAGATGTGTCGGTGGGAAAACCCCATCCAGAAGGCTATCTGCTGGCCGCCGAGAAACTGGGCGTGCGCCCGGAAGACTGCATCGTCTTCGAAGATGCTCCCGCCGGAATTCTGGCGGGTAAGGCCGCCGGCGCCGAAATCATCGTGATCACAGGCGCACATGCCGCAGCCGCCGACACGCCGCACATGACGCTCGCCCGCTACAGCGACATCGAGGCGGGCGTTGCCGACGACGGCATGCTGTCGCTGCGCCGCCGTCGCTGAACGCTATTATTGATCGACGCGGGCCGCATCGGGGGGCGCTGCGTCGAGAAGCTGATGAAAGCCGGAGCGCCCGATCAAGGCCTCCGGCTTTTCCGTCTCTCGGCTCAGGCCGTGACCCAGCATTTCGTCAAGGCGTGGCCGCCCATCAGTTCGCCGTTCGGATCATCGACCCAGCCGCCGACCTTGTCGTTGGTGGCGTCGATATAGTTGTTGAACATCGGCACGATGACGCCGCCGTCGTCGCGCAACATCATTGCCGCTTGGCGATAGATCGCCTTGCGTTTGGCCTCGTCCAGTTCGCCGCGGGCAGCGAAGATCAATTTGTCGAAGTCTTCGCGCTGGAAACGCGTGTCGTTCCATTCGGCCTTCGACAAATAGGCGATCGAGTAGACCTGATCCTGCGTCGGCCGGCCGGTCCAATAGGACATACTGAAAGGCTGCTTGTTCCAGACGTCCGACCAGTAGCCGTCGCCCGGCTCGCGCTTCAGGTCGATGGTGATGCCGCATTTGGCAGCACTCATCTGGAAAAGCTGGGCGGCATCGACGGCGCCGGGGAAGGCGACGTCCGACGTGCGCAGCAGAACGGCGCCGTCGTGGCCGGATTTCTTGTAATGGAATTTCGCCTTATCAGGGTCGAAGACCCGCTGTTCGATGTCGTTGTCGAAAAGCGGATAGCCCTTGATCATCGGCGTGTCGTTGCCGACGGTGCCATATCCGCCGAGGACCTTTGCCACCATCTCCTCGCGGTCGACGGCATATTTCAGCGCAAGCCGCAGGTCGTTATTGTCGAAGGGCGCGGTGTTGCAATGGGCGATGAACACATAGTGGCCCTTGCCCGGTACATTTCGGATCACGACGCCGGGCAGGCGCTTGATCAGTTCGACGAGCTTCGGCTCGATGCGGTTGATCATGTGCATCTGGCCGCTTTGCAATGCGGCGGTTCGCGCGGTCGAATCGTTGATGACGACGATTTCGACCTGGTCGGCGTGTCCGCGTTCGGCCGAGCCCCAATAGCCTTCGTGGCGCTCAGCCACGTGTTTTACGCCCGCCTCGTTCACCACCACCTTATACGGGCCAGTGCCGATGCCGGCGCTCGGATCGTCCTTGCCGCCGTTTGGCTGGATCATCAGATGATAGTCGCTGACGACATAGGGCATGTCCGCATTCGGCTGCCGCAAGGTGATGACGACATTGTCGCCATCGGCCTTGATCGTCTCGAACTCCTGCACGAAGGGCAGGGCCGCCGATTTGGAGTCTGCATCGCCGTGGCGTTCGAGTGTTGCCACCACGTCCGCCGGCGTCAACGGCTTGCCGTTGTGGAAGGTGACGTCCTTGCGGATCTTGAAGCTCCAGGTTTTTGCGTCACTGGATGCTTCGTAGGATTCGGCCAGGCGATACTCGATCTCGCCGGTCGGAGCGACTTCGAGAAGCTGCTCGCCCCAGCAGCGCCCGAGCGTATAGGGCACTTGGCTTGCCCATGTTGCCGGGTCCAGGCTGTTGGTCGATTCGCCGCCGACTAGCCCGGCCCGAAGCGTCCCGCCCTTGACCGGTCCCGCGGCACGCGCGGCACTTCCAAGCAATGTCTGCGCCGACGCGATTGTTACGCCGAGCGCCGCTGCCCGGCCCATAAACTCCCGTCGTGACAGGCGGCCCGCTGCAACCTGTCGGCTCATGAATTCCAGTTCTGTTGGCATCGCTTACTCCCTCCCTCGCAAGACGCGCCCGGCATACCGGTAACGTTGCAGGATAGTGTGGGAGATGAAACCGGCAAGATTCTCACGCGACGACAGTTCATGCCGCAGATGGCGAAGAAGAAGTCGTTCTCGGCCCTGCCTTCATCCGTTGGTGATCAGGCCGACGAGCACCACCGACTGCGTCATTACGGCTCGGAGCTTTTGCTGGCGCAACTTGTTCTCTCAGGCAAGGTTGCCGCCCCCGGGCAAGCCGAAAGGATCGGCAAAACATGTCCCATAGCCTCGATGGCGCCATTCAATATGCGCGACAATATTGTATACAATAATGTTGTCATTGGTATCCGACTGTCGTATGCAATTAATGGCGCTGGTGGTACAGCCCCGGCGCCGGCCCATGCGGGAGGAGGCATGCGAAGAGGATCGCGTGACCCGTGCTGGGTTGAGATTGTCGTCGTCATTAGGGAGGGGAAAATGAAGAAAAGAATTCTGAAACTTTGCGCCACGGCAGCCGGCATTGCCGTCGGCCTCATGGCATCGACTGCAAGCGCGGCCACCACGCTCGAAACGGTCAAGGCGCGCGGCAAGCTGATCTGCGGCGTCTCGATGAGCACGCCCGGCTTTGCCACCGCAGACACCAAGGGTCATATGCAGGGCTTCGACGTCGATGTCTGCCGTGCTGTCGCTTCGGCGGTTTTCGGCGATCCGGAGAAGGTCGATTTCGTTCTGACCAACATCAATACCCGGTTCCAGGCTCTGCAGTCCGGCGAAATCGACATGCTGTCGCGCCAGACCACCCACACCTTCTCGCGCGAAGTCTCGCTCGGTCTCGATTTCGGCCCGACGGTGTTCTACGACGGCCAAGGGCTGATGGTACCGAAGTCGCTCGGCGTCAACAGCGCCAAGGAACTGACGGACGCCGCGATCTGCACGCTGCCCGGCACCACGACGGCCCAGAACCTCAGTGACTTCTTCCGCTCGATCGGCGGCAAGTTCGAACTGGTCGTCTTTGAAAACCCGGATGAGAACCGCAACGCCTTCTTCTCGGGCCGCTGCGAAGCCATCTCGTCCGACCGGTCTGACCTGGCGTCGATCCGTGCGGTTGCCAACAATCCGGACGACTACGTCGTTCTTCCCGAGACCATTTCCAAGGAGCCGCTCGCTCCGTCGGTCCGGCAGAACGATTCCAACTGGCGCGATATCGTTTCCTGGTCCGTCTGGATGCTGATGGCGGCTGAAGAGCGCGGCATCACCCAGGCCAATGTCGACGAAATGGCCAAGAGCGAGGACCCGGAAATCCAGCGCATGCTCGGCGTCAGCGAAGAGCTCGGCAAGATGCTCAACCTCGACAACAAGTGGGGCTACAACATCGTCAAGGGCGTCGGCAATTACGGCGAAGTGTTCGAGCGCAACCTCGGCACCAAGACGGCGCTCGGTCTGACCCGTGGGCCGAACACCCGCTGGAGCGAGGGCGGCCTGCTCTACGCACCGCCGTTCCGTTGATAGTCGTCGGCCCGCGCCCTGGCGCGGGCCTTTCCGTCTTTGATGTTCCCCTTGCCCGGCAGACGTGTCGCCATGTCCCTGTTCTATGACACGCGCATCCGCGCGTTCCTCTACCAAACAATCGCGATCGGCGCCGTTGTCTTCGTCGCCTGGGCGATGTTCAGCACGGCGAGCGCCAACCTTGCCAAGCAGGATATTGCCACCGGCTTCGGCTTCCTGGCGCGCCAGGCGGGGTTCGTCATCACCGAGACTGCGATTGCCTACGAGCCGACCGACACGTTCGGCCGCGCCATCCTTGTCGGCATCGCCAATACCGTGAAGGTTTCGGCGCTCGCCGTTCTTTTCGGTACGATCCTCGGCGTACTCGTCGGTATCGGCCGACTGTCGCACAATCCGGTTCTGTCGCGTCTGATGCTTGCCTATATCGAAGCGCTGCGCAACGTTCCGCTGCTCCTATACCTCTTGCTCTGGTATTCGCTGATCATCTCGGTGTTTCCGCCGGTGCGGCAGGCGATCGAGATGCTTCCGGGCGTGTTCCTGTCCAATAGCGGCCTGGTCATGCCGGCCATGCGGTGGGCAAGCGGTTTCGAAGCGCTGCTCGTCGCCCTCATCGTCGGCATCGCTGCCGCCGTCGTAATCGAGCGCATCCTGGCTCGTCGCCGGATCGCCACGGGCAAGGAGACGCCTGTCGCCACCATCGCGACGCTCGCCTTCCTGGTGCCGCTCGCGGCTACATCGCTGCTCGCCGATATCTCGGTCTCCCTTGATATTCCCGAACTCGGCCGGTTCCGCCTGACCGGCGGCTACCACGTGCGCCCGGAATTCGTGGCACTGCTGATCGGCCTGACGCTGAGCGCTTCGGCAAACGTCGCCGAGATCGTCCGTGCCGGCATTCAAGCCGTCAGCAAGGGACAATGGGAGGCGGCCACGGCCCTCGGCCTGCCGCGCTCGCGCACGCTGAAGCTGGTTATCCTGCCGCAAGCGTTGCGCATCATCGTGCCGCCGCTGACCAACACCTATCTGACGGTTTTCAAGAACAGCTCTTTGGCCATTGCCATCGGCTATCCCGATCTCGTGATGGTCTCCAATACGATCATGAACCAGACCGGCCAGGCGATCGAAGCGATTGCCATCTTCATGGCCGTCTATCTCGGACTGTCCATCCTGATCTCGCTGGTGATGAACTGGTACAACGCGCGCGTTGCGCTGAGGGAGCGCTGAGCCATGGCCCAGTTCGAAGGTTTCGTTGCCGACCCGAGCCTGATGGCGCCCGCGGCTCGCCCGCCGACGCGCAACCGCACCTGGCTTTCCGCCTATTTCGGAACGCCGGGCAACGCCGTGATCACCATTCTGTGCCTCGGCATGATCTTCGGGCTTGCCAAGCTCGCGATCGGCTGGCTGTTCGTCGACGCGATCTTCTCCGGGGCACCGGCGGATTGCAAGGCATCAAGCGGGGCCTGCTGGCCGTTCCTGTCGGCCAAGCTGCGCTATATCTTCTTCGGCTTTTATCACTTTGACGAGCAGTGGCGACCGCTGACGGCGATGCTTCTGTTCCTTGGCGCTTGCGGCGTATCGATGGTTCCGCGCAGCTGGGGCAGGGCGCTTGCCGTCACTTGGATCGTTGTGATCCTGCCGACGCTCTACACGCTGATGGCCGGCGGCCTGTTCGGTCTGACCGTCGTGCCGACCACGCAATGGGGTGGCTTGCCACTATCGTTCATGCTCTCCTTCGTCGGGCTCGCCTGCGCCTTGCCGCTCGGGATTGCACTTGCGCTTGCGCGGGCTTCGAGCCTACCGGCGATCCGCGTTCTTGGCGTCGGCTTCATCGAAATCGTCCGCGGCGTGCCGCTGATCAGCATCCTGTTCATGGCGACCGTCATGCTGCCGCTGTTCATGCCCGATGGCATCACCATCGACAAACTGCTGCGCGCCCAGGTGGCGATCATTCTCTTTGCCGCCGCCTATATCGCCGAGATCGTCCGCGGCGGGTTGCAAGCGGTTCCCAAGGGACAGATCGAAGCGGGCCATTCGCTCGGGCTGCATTATTGGCAGATCATGCGAAAGATCGTGCTGCCACAGGCTTTGAAGAAGGTCATTCCTCCGCTCGTCGGCCTGTTCATCGGCTTCTTCCAGGATACGACGCTGGTGACGATCGTCGGCCTGCTCGATTTTCTCGATACCGTGCGGACCGCCATGCGCGATCCGCAATGGCAGGGCATCGCCGTGCTTGAAGGCTATGTGTTTGCTGCCGTCATCTACTTCTTTTTCAGTGCTATTATGGGCGCTTACAGCCGTTTCCTCGAGCAATATTTCAGGACTACGCATGACTGAGAACATTCACGTTATCCGCAAGGCGCATACCGTCATCGGCTTCGACACCGAAACGAAAAGCCATGTCTACCTCAACGACGCCGATGTCGCCTATGACGATGCAGGTTTCGTCCATGTCGGCGGACGTTATGATGGTGCCTTTGCCCGCGAAACCTCCGGCGCTGACCGGATGGTGATGCCGGGTTTCGTCAATGTGCATTGCCACTCCGGCGAGGAGCCGATCTCCAAGGGAATCTTCGAAGACGCGGGTACCGCAGCGCTTTGGGGCAACGCTCTTTATGAATATTCCAACCTACTGGAGATCGACGACGGCGCCATCGAGGCATCGCTGACCGTGATGCTGGGCGATTTGATGCGTAGCGGGGTGACTACCCTGCTGGACATCGCCGGACCGCATGAAAGCTGGCTGCCAACCCTGGCGCGAAGTGGCGCCCGCGCCTTTGTCGCTCCCGGCTTCCGCGAGGCGCAATGGCATGTCGAAGACAGCCATCGCCTGGATTTTATCTGGGACAAGGCGCGCGGCCGCGAGGCTTTTGCCAGGGCGCTCGATGTGGTCGACGTCGCTGCGGCCCATCCCTCCGGTCGCCTTGGCGGCGTGGTGGCGCCATCGCAGATCGAGACCTGCTCGGCTGAATTGCTGCAGGATGCTGCAGCCGAGGCGCGCAAGCGCGGCATGCCGATCACCATCCACTCGGCCCAGACGATGGCCGAACACGAGGAACTCCTGCGCCGGACCGGCCTGACCGCGGTGCAGTATCTCGAAAGCCTCGGCGTCCTCGGCGACAACCTGATCCTCGGCCATTGCATCTTCGTCGACAGCCATTCCTGGACGCGCCAGCGCACGAACATCGATCTCGACCTGCTGGCGGCGCGGCGCACGACCGTTGCCCATTGCCCCGTCACCTTCTCGCGCAGCGGCATGGCGCTGGAATCGCTCGGGCGCTATCGCCGCGCCGGCGTCAATGTCGCGCTCGGGACCGACAGCTATCCCTTCAACATGCTGGAAGAAATGCGCCAGGCGATGATCTGCGCCCGGCTTTCCGGTAAATCCGTGTTCGACGTCACGACCTCGGACATCCTCGAAGCGGCAACGCTTGCCGGCGCCCGCGCGCTTGGCCGTGACGATATCGGCCGGATTGCCGTCGGTGCGAAAGCGGACTTTCTCGTCATCGACCTGAAGCATCACGCCATGCAGCCGGTCTACGACCCCTTGCGCAATCTGCTGCATTGCGCGGCGGAGCGCGCAATTGAAGAGGTTTATGTCGACGGACAATGCGTCGTGCGCCATGGGCGTCCGACCTTGATCGACTATGACGGCGCCGTGGCGCTGCTGCAGGAAGCTCAGGATTACGCCTGCCGCAAGGCCCCCGAAAACGATCCGAAGAAACGGCCGATGCGCGATCTGGCACCTTTGTCGCTGCCGATCCGCTCATAAGAATCTAACAGCCGGCCGATGTCGATTCGGAAAGCGTCGGCAATGCCGGCGCTTTCTCTCGCTCAGGCCTGGGCAACCAACCGTGGTTCCACCGCCGCGGCATCGTCCTGTTTCGGCTTCACGAGAGGCTGCCCGTCCCTGAACAGTTTCCACTTCGTTGGCCGGAAGGCGACCCTGGCGCGGTCCTGGGTTGTGGTGCGTTCGGGCGGCAGCTCGATTTCGGCATGCGGGTGGGTGCGGCCGAGGTCGAGTTCGAGATGGCGGGTGCCGGCGACGCG
>NZ_MBSS01000055.1 GCF_001695855.1 Ensifer sp. LC163 | reverse complement strand
GCCGATTTCGGCGTCGACACGACCGCCCGGCTGAAGGTGTTGAAGACCGAGGAGCCGGAAGGCCGCAAGGCCGGCATCAAGGTCAAGTCGGTGGCCGAGTTGGTCGAGAAGCTCAAGACCGAAGCCGGCGTGCTCTGAAATCCGTGAGGTCCGCCTGCAAACGGCGTGTCGCTGTGCTTCCGGTGCTCACGTACTAGAGTACGCTGTGCGCCGGTTCTCGCGTCTCACCGTTTTCGGCAGGCCCTGACGGATTTCGGGAACGAACCATTTTTCTAGAGGACAAAACCATGGCTATTCTGCTTCTGGCTGATCACGACGGCAGCCACCTTTCCGACCAGACGGCAAAGGC
>NZ_MBSS01000054.1 GCF_001695855.1 Ensifer sp. LC163 | reverse complement strand
GCCGGTGCCGGTGCCAAGGCGGCGGCCGACCAGGCGTCAAAGCTTTCGGGTATTGCCAAGGTGCTGGTGGCCGAGGACGCCAGCCTTGCCAACAATCTGGCCGAGCCCTTAGCGGCGCTGATCGTGTCGCTGTCGGGCAATTACGACACCCTGCTTGCCGCCGCCACCTCGGTCGGCAAGAACGTCATGCCGCGGGTTGCAGCGCTGCTCGACGTCGCCCAGGTTTCGGAAATCACCGAGGTGGTCTCCGCCGATACTTATCTGCGCCCGATCTATGCCGGCAACGCCATCCAGACGGTGCAGACGACTGAGGCCAAGAAGGTCATCACCGTGCGCACCGCCGCGTTCGCCTCCGCCTCAGAGGGCGGCTCGGCCGCGGTCGAGACGATCGCGGCGGCCGCCAATCCGGGCCTGTCGAGCTTCGTGGCCGACGCGCTGTCGTCGTCGGACCGTCCGGAGCTGACCTCGGCGAAGATCATCATCTCCGGCGGCCGGGCGCTCGGCTCGTCGGAAAAATTCCAGGAGGTGATCCTGCCGGTTGCCGACAAGCTCGGGGCCGCCGTCGGGGCAAGCCGTGCGGCGGTCGATGCCGGTTACGCGCCGAACGACTGGCAGGTCGGCCAGACCGGCAAGGTGGTCGCTCCCGATCTCTACATCGCCTGCGGCATCTCCGGGGCGATCCAGCATCTGGCCGGCATGAAGGATTCGAAGGTCATCGTCGCCATCAACAAGGACGAGGAGGCGCCGATCTTCCAGGTCGC
>NZ_MBSS01000053.1 GCF_001695855.1 Ensifer sp. LC163 | reverse complement strand
ATGATGCAGCCGGCGCGCCAGATCTTGGCAATCGTCGGCATCGGCAGCGACCAGTTGAATTCCTTCGAGGCGGCGGACATGACGGCGAAGCCCTGCGCATAGGCGCCGATCTTGGCGGCCAGCAGCGCGTTTTCCAGGTCCCTGATGAAGGCGGCCCTGTCGGCGACCGTGAACGCGCCGACATCGGGCAGGCCAAGGATCTTCTCGGCGGCTTCGCGCTCGTCCTTCGCCGACGAGATGCTGCGGGCGGCAACGGCCGCTTCGATCGCGGTCGCCGGAACGCCCATGTTCTGCGCTTCGATCACCGACCACTTGCCGGTGCCCTTCTGGCCGGCCTTGTCGAGGATCAGGTCGACGATCGGCTGGCCGGTCAGCGGGTCGGCGGCCTTCAGCACCTTCTCGGTGATCTCGATCAGGTAGGAGTTGAGGCGGCCCCTGTTCCAGGCGCCGAACACGTCGCCGATCTCGCCCGCCGTCATCTTCAGGCCGTCGCGCAGGATGCCGTAGATCTCGGCGATCATCTGCATGTCGGCATATTCGATGCCGTTGTGGATCGTCTTGACGAAGTGGCCGGCGCCGTTTTCGCCGAGCCAGGCGACGCACGGGTCGTTGTCGTATTTCGCGGCGATCGAGGTCAGCACCGTCTCGACGCGCCTGTAGGAGTCTTCCGTGCCGCCGACCATGATCGACGGGCCATGGCGCGCGCCCTCTTCACCGCCGGAAACGCCCATGCCGATGAAGGTAAGGCCGCTGTCCTTCAGCGCGTCGAAGCGGCGCATCGTGTCGCGGAAGTTGGCGT
>NZ_MBSS01000052.1 GCF_001695855.1 Ensifer sp. LC163 | reverse complement strand
AGCGCCACCGGCCCCTGGCTTGCCAGGAACCCGCGCAGCGTGTCGACGTCGCGGCCGCGCTCCGTCGCCTCCGCCGTCGAATAGCCGAAGCGCGGCATCTCGATCACCACCTTGTGGGCGAGCGGCGCCAGTTGCGCGTCGAGCCTGGCGCCGAGCCGCACCAGGATCTGCGAGCGGATGACGTCGAACAGGCCCTGGAACAGATAGAGCCCGACCGCCAGCACCGACAGCGCCACCAAGGTGGAGATGCTGCCGCTGGTCAGCGCCCGGTCGTAGATCTGCAGCATGTAGAAGGCGCCGGTCAGCGCCAGGATGTTGATGAGGCCGGAAAGGCCGAAGAGATAGATCAGGATACCGCGCATGCCGCCGATCTTGTGTTGCGGCTCTTTCTTCTTGCTCATGATGAGATCCCCTTTTGTCCGCCCGCATGATGTCCCGGCCGGTCAGCGGCCGGCCGGGACAGCCCGTTCACGCTCAGGAGACACCGTTGAAGTCGGCGACCTTGAGGTTGTGCGTGCCTGATACCGCCAGTTCGAAGTCGGCATCCGGGTCGGCGTCGACACTGCCGCGGATCACGGTGACGTCGGCACCGTCGCGTGTCTCATGCGTCACCACGATCTGGCCGGCGCCGGAAAGCGTCGTGCCGGCCGAAAGCGTGAAGTGCTGCACACCCGCCTGTCCGGTTTTGGCGTCGATGCCGGAGAAGTCGATGCGGTCGCCCGGCGCAAAGCCGTAGATCGTGTCGCCGTCGGCCGCCGCCACCGAGGTGAAGCGGAAGACGTCCTCGCCAAGGCCGCCGTCGATGATGTTGACGGCATTGGAGGCGGTGATGTCGTCATGGCCCGAGCCGCCGATGACGTTCTCGAAGCCGTAGACCGTGTCGGTTCCCACCTCGACGCCCGCGACCTG
>NZ_MBSS01000051.1 GCF_001695855.1 Ensifer sp. LC163 | reverse complement strand
CAGGTCGCGGGCGTCGAGGTGGGAACCGACACGGTCTACGGCTTCGAGAACGTCATCGGCGGCTCGGGCCATGACGACATCACCGCCTCCAATGCCGTCAACATCATCGACGGCGGCCTGGGCGAGGACGTCTTCCGCTTCCCCTCGGTTGCGGCGGCCGACGGCGACACGATCTACGGCTTTTCGCCGGGCGACCGCATCGACTTCTCCTCGATCGACGCCAAAACCGGACAGGCGGGGGTGCAGCACTTCACGCTGTCGGCCGGCACGACGCTGTCCGGCGCCGGCCAGATCGTGGTGACGCATGAGACACGCGACGGCGCCGACGTCACGGTGATCCGCGGCAGTGTCGACGCCGACCCGGATGCCGACTTCGAACTGGCGGTATCCGGCACCCACAACCTCAAGGTCGCCGACTTCAACGGTGTCTCCTGAGCAGGAACGGTGACGTCCCGGCCGGTCGCTGACCGGCCGGGACAGCAGGCGGGCGGACAAAAGGGGATCTCACCATGAGCAAGAAGAACGAGCCGCAACACAAGATCGGCGGCATGCGCGGTATCCTGATCTATCTCTTCGGCCTTTCCGGCCTGATCAACATCCTGGCGCTGACCGGCGCCTTCTACATGCTGCAGATCTACGACCGGGCGCTGACCAGCGGCAGCATCTCCACTTTGGTGGCGCTGTCGGTGCTGGCGGTCGGGCTCTACCTGTTCCAGGGCCTGTTCGACGTCATCCGCTCGCAGATCCTCGTGCGGCTCGGCGCCCGGCTCGACGCTGAGCTGGCGCCGCTTGCCCACAAGGTGGTGATCGAGATGCCGCGCTTCGGCTATTCGACGGCGGAGGCGACGGAGCGCGGCCGCGACGTCGACACGCTGCGCGGGTTCCTGGCAAGCCAGGGGCCGGTGGCGCT
>NZ_MBSS01000050.1 GCF_001695855.1 Ensifer sp. LC163 | reverse complement strand
AGCGCCAGCAACGTCGCAACCGCAAAGGCGGCGACGAAGTTATATTCATTATAGAGGATTTCCACCTGCAACGGCATGGTGTTGGTCTGGCCGCGGATATGGCCGGAGACCACCGACACGGCGCCGAACTCGCCCATGGCGCGGGCGTTGCACAGCAGCACGCCGTAAAGCAGCCCCCATTTGATGTTGGGCAGCGTCACATGCCAAAAGGTCTGCCAGCCGGAAGCGCCGAGCGACAGCGCCGCCTCCTCGTCGCTGGTGCCCTGCTCCTGCATCAAGGGGATCAGTTCGCGGGCGACGAAGGGGAAGGTGACGAAGACGGTGGCCAGCACCAGCCCCGGCACGGCAAACAGGATCTGGATGCCCTGGCTCTGCAGGACGGGGCCGATGAGGCTGTGCGCGCCGAACAACAGCACGAAGACGAGGCCGGAGATCACCGGCGACACCGAGAACGGCAGGTCGATCAGCGTCGTCAAGAAGGCCTTGCCCTTGAACTCGAACTTGGCGATCGCCCAGGCGGCGGCGACGCCGAAGACGAGGTTGAGCGGCACGGCGATGACGGCGACGATCAGCGTCAGGCGGATGGCGGCAAACGTCTCGGCATCGCCAAGCGCCGTCAGGAACTCGGCCGGTCCCTTGCGCAGCGCCTCGGTAAAGACGGCCGCCAGCGGCAGCAGCAGGAACAGGGCGACGAAGGCGAGCGCGGCCACCGTCAGGCTGAGCCGGGCAAGGCGGCTTTCCGAGGTGGCGGCGCGCACGTGATGGGCGGTCGCAGCGCGATCAGGCGACATAGACATATCTCCGCCGGCTCCAGGCCTGGATCGAGTTGATGACGAGCAGCATGGCAAAGGAGATGACCAGCATCACCGCGGCAATGGCGGTGGCGGCGGGGTAGTTGAACTCCTCCAGCCGGATGACGATCAGAAGCGGCGCGATCTCGGAGACGTAGGGCAGGTTGCCGGCGATGAAGATCACCGAGCCGTATTCGCCGACGCCGCGGGCAAAGGCGAGGGCAAAGCCGGTCAGCCCGGCCGGCAGCAGGCCCGGCAGCAGCACCCGGCTGATCGTCTGGAAGCGGCTGGCGCCGAGGGTGGCGGCGGCCTCCTCCACTTCCTTGTCGATCTCCTCCATGATCGGCTGCACGGTGCGGACGACGAAGGGCAGGCCGACGAAGATCAGGGCGATGACGATGCCGGCGGGGGTAAAGGCGATCTTGATGCCGAGCGGCGCCAGCAATTGTCCGATCCAGCCGTTGGGGGCATAAAGCGTCGCCAGCGCAATGCCGGCAACCGCCGTCGGCAGCGCAAACGGCAGGTCGACCATGGCGTCGATCACCCGCTTGCCGGGGAAACGATAGCGCACCAGCACCCAGGCGAGGATGACGCCGAACACCAGATTGACGACCGCCGCGACAAAGGCCGTGCCGAAGCTGATCTCCAGCGCATTCAAGGTGCGGGTATCGAGCGCCAGCGTCATGAACTGCGACCAGCCGAGGCTGCTCGAGCGCCAGAGCAGGCCCGACAGCGGGATGAGGATGATCAGCACCAGCCAGGACAGCGTGACGCCGAGCGCCAGACCGAACCC
>NZ_MBSS01000049.1 GCF_001695855.1 Ensifer sp. LC163 | reverse complement strand
ATCGCCGCGACGATGCCGCCGTCGCGGTGCTGGATCAGCTTGACCTGCTGGGAGACGGCGACCTGGCCCTGGGTGATGACGGCACCCGACAGCTTGGCCTGGGCGGCCCAGCCGCCGACGCCGAACACCAGCGTCGCGGCAAAGACGGCCGAGACGACGATGCGCGAGGTGATGCCGAACTGCGGTTTTTCGGCCGGCGCCGCGTTGGGCGTTGCCGTTTCCGCCGTGTTGTTGTCCGTGGTGTTCATGGTCTTCTTCTCCCGATAACGCGTGACACTGAGGTTTTTTCGCTGTTCAGACGGTGTCTCTCGGCGGGTCGGCCGGGGCTTCGAGCGCGGCGAGGATAAAGTCCTGTTCGGTGAGCTCGTGGCGGCCGGCGATCAGGAATTCGAGATCCTCGTCGCGTTCGAGGTTGATGACGGCGCGCACGACGGTGCGTTCGCCGTCGCCGAAGGCCTCGTGATAGAAGGTGATCCGGTGCACCGGCGGTGCCTGGCCGTCGGCGGCGAACGGGGCAAAGACCAGGCCGCCGATGGCTTCGGCGATCTTCGACAGGTCGATGCGGTCGCCGACCTGGAAGTCGCGGATCTCGTCGCGGCCGCTGCCGTCATTGGCCAGCGATGCCACCGTGCGGAAGACGAAGACATCGGCGCCGTCACCGCCGGCGAGAAAGTTGACGGCGTTGCCGGCGACCAGCACGTCGTCGCCCTTGCCGCCGACAGCACCT
>NZ_MBSS01000048.1 GCF_001695855.1 Ensifer sp. LC163 | reverse complement strand
ATCTCGGCGCCCTCAGCCGTGCCACCGTCGAGGTCGATCACCACCGCCTGTGTTGCCGCCGAGGCGTCGTAGCTGTCGACCGCCTCATTGCCGTCAATACGGTCGTTGCCGTCACTGCCGCTCGCCTCCGGTGGGATCACGACGAGGAAGGTGTCGCTGCCGGTATTGCCTTCGAGCTCGTCGTTGCCGGCGCCCCCGACGAGAACGTCGTCGCCGCCGCGGCCGCGCAACCGGTCATTGCCGTCGCCGCCCGACAGGATATTGTTGCCGGTCCCACCCGACAGCTGGTCGCCCCCCTGGCCACCGGTGATGATTTCGAAGCCATCGATCCGGTCCGTGCCGATCTCGTTGCCCTCGGCAATCCCGGTCTCCATGTCCGCAAGGACTTCCTGGACCAGAGCCGAGAGATCGAGTGTGTCGATACCGTCGCCGCCCGAACAGCTATCGTTGCCATCATTCGTCGCGGTGCCGTTGCCGGTCTCGATCATGGCGACGACGATAACCGTGTCGTCGCCGTTGCCGCCGGAGACGATGTCGTTGCCCTGGCCGCCGGCCAGCGTGTCGTTGCCGTCATTGCCGACGAGGGTGTTGCAGGCGGCATCGCCCGAAAGCTGGTCGTCACCGGTCCCGCCGATCACCGTCTCGATGCTGTCGAGCGTATCCGATCCGATCTCGTCACCCTCGGCGGTGCCCTGTTCGAGGTCGACGACGATGGTCTTGGTGCTGGCGCTGGCATCGAGCGTGTCGTTTCCTGCGCCGCCGGAATAGGTATCGTTGTCGTCGCTCGTTTCCCCGGGCACGCAGGCCGGTGCTTCGACGAGCATGGTGTCATTGCCGTTGCCGCCGGAGACGGTGTCGTCGCCCTGGCCGCCCGAGAGCGTGTCGCCGCCGTCGCGGCCGTCGATGACATCGTTGCCGTCATTGCCGGCGAGGGTGTTGCAGGCGGCATCGCCGGCAAGCTGGTCGTCACTGGTCCCGCCGATCACCGCCTCGATGCTGTCGAGCGTGTCGCTGCCGATCTCCTCGCCGCTGGCGGTGCCCTGCTCGAGGTCGACGACGATGGTCTTGGTGCTGGCGCTGGCATCGAGCGTGTCGAAGCCGGTGCCGCCGGAATAGGTATCGTCGCCGTCGTCAGTATGGGGGGCGGCGGCCGGCGATACCGGTGCCTGACGGGCCTCCTCGCTGGTCGCTGCGGTGACGATGACGTCGTTGCCGGCACTGGCAACAACCGTGTCGTCGCCGCTGCCGCCCGCAAGCCGATCGTCTTCGCTGCCGCCATCGACGAGATCGTCGCCGGCATCGCCCTCGAGGCTATCCTTGCCGTCCTCGCCGAACAGCCGGTCGTCGCCGGTGCCGCCCGAAGCTGTGTCGTCGCCGGCCTCGCCGATGAGGATGTCGTCGCCGGCCTCGCCATGGAGCCGATCGTCGCCGGCGCCGCCAAACAGGATGTCGTCGCCATTGCCGCCGAACAGCCGGTCATCGCCGTCATCGCCATGGAGGGTGTCGTCGCCGTCGCCGCCCAGCAGCGTGTCGTTGCCGCTGCCGCCGAGGATCAGGTCGTCATCTTCGCGGCCATAGACGATGTCGTCGCCGCCAAGGGCGGCGATGATATCGGGATGCGGCGTGCCGATCAGCACGTCCGGTCCCTCGGTGCCCTTGATCTCATGGGCCGGCCAGTCGAGCAGCGCCAGGAGCGCGCCATTGGCAACGCTGCCGCTGCCGTCGGAGACGGTGTAGCTGAAGCTGACCTCGCCGATCTCGCCGCGGCCCGGCGTATAGAGCCACATGCCGTCGGCATAGGCGCGCACCGAACCGGAAGAGACGGTCAGATTGGCAATCGTCAGCCGGTCGCCGTCGGGGTCGAGCGTGTTGGCCAGGAGATCATCGAGCAGGATGATCGCCGACAGGTTCATGAAGCCGTTGGCAAGAATGTTGCGGCCGGCCACCACCGGCAGCCGGTTGCTGCGGGTGCCGCCGTCATCGTCGTCGTCGTCGTC
>NZ_MBSS01000047.1 GCF_001695855.1 Ensifer sp. LC163 | reverse complement strand
ATCGCCGCGACGATGCCGCCGTCGCGGTGCTGGATCAGCTTGACCTGCTGGGAGACGGCGACCTGGCCCTGGGTGATGACGGCACCCGACAGCTTGGCCTGGGCGGCCCAGCCGCCGACACCGAACACCAGCGTCGCGGCAAAGACGGCCGAGACGACGATGCGCGCGGTGATGCCGAACTGCGGTTTTTCGGCCGGCGCCGAACTGGGCGTTGCCGTTTCCGCCGTGCTGTTGTCCGTGGTGTTCATGGTGTTCTTCTCCCGATAACGCGTGACACTGAGGTTTTTTCGCTGTTCAGACGCTGTCTCTCGGCTGGCCGGCCGGGCCTTCGAGCGCGGCGAGGATAAAGTCCTGTTCGGTGAGCGCGTGGCGGCCGGCGATCAGGAATTCGAGATCCTCGTCGCGTTCGAGGTTGACGACGGCGCGCACGACGGTGCGTTCGCCGTCGCCGAAGGCCTCGTGATAGAAGCTGATCCGGTGCACCGGCGGCGCCTGGCCGTCGGCGGCGAACGGGGCAAAGACCAGGCCGCCGATGGCTTCGGCGATCTTCGACAGGTCGATGCGGTCGCCGACCTCAAAGTCGCGGATCTCGTCGCGGCCGCTGCCGTCATTGGCCAGCGATGCCACCGTGCGGAAGACGAAGACATCGGCGCCGTCACCGCCGGCGAGAAAGTTGACGGCGTTGCCGGCGACCAGCACGTCGTCGCCCTTGCCGCCGACAGCACCTTCGATCGCGGTCAGCAGGTCCGAGCCGATCTCGGCGCCCTCAGCCGTGCCACCGTCGAGGTCGATCACCACCGCCTGTGTTGCCGCCGAGGCGTCGTAGCTGTCGACCGCCTCATTGCCGTCAATACGGTCGTTGCCGTCACTGCCGCTCGCCTCCGGTGGGATCACGACGAGGAAGGTATCGCTGCCGGTATTGCCTTCGAGTTCGTCGTCGCCGGCGCCACCGACGAGAACGTCGTCGCCGCCGCGGCCACGCAACCGGTCATTGCCGTCGCCGCCCGACAGGATATTGTTGCCGGCGCCACCCGACAGCTGGTCGCCGCCCTGGCCACCGGTGATGATTTCGAAGCCATCGATCACGTCCGTGCCGATCTCGTTGCCCTCGGCGATCCCGGCTTCGATATCGGCAAGCACGGCCTGAACGAGTGCCGACATGTCGAGCGTGTCGATGCCGTCGCCGCCCGAATAACGATCGGTGCCATCATTCGTCGCGGTGCCGTTACCGGTCTCGATCATGGCGACGACGATAACCGTGTCGTCGCCCGCACCGCCGGCGACGGTGTCGTCGCCCTGGCCGCCGGAGAGCGTGTCGTTGCCGCTACGGCCGTCGATGACATCGTTGCCGTCATTGCCGACGAGGGTGTTGCAGGCGGCATCGCCCGCAAGCCGGTCATCACTGGTCCCGGCAATGACGGCCTCGATGCTGTGAAGCGTGTCGCTGCCGATCTCGTCGCCGCTGGCGGTGCCCTGTTCGAGGTCGACGACGATGGTCTTGGTGCTGGCGCTGGCATCGAGCCTGTCGTTTCCTGCGCCGCCATCATAGCTGTCGTTGCCGTCGCTCGTTTCCCCGGGCACGCAGGCCGGAGCTTCGACGAGCATGGTGTCGTTGCCGTTACCGCCGGAGACGCTGTCGTCGCCCTGGCCGCCGGAGAGCGTGTCGCCGCCGTCGCGGCCGTCGATGCCATCGTTGCCGTCATTGCCGGCGAGGGTGTTGCCGGCGGCATCGCCGGCAAGCCGGTCATCACCGGAGCCGCCGATCACCATCTCGATGCTGTCGAGCGTGTCGGTGCCGATTTCTTCGCCGGTGGCGGTGCCCTGTTCGAGGTCGACGACGATGGTCTTGGTGCTGGCGCTGGCATCGAGCGTGTCGAAGCCGGTGCCGCCGGAATAGGTATCGTCGCCGTCGTCAGTATGGGGGGCGGCGGCCGGCGATACCGG
>NZ_MBSS01000046.1 GCF_001695855.1 Ensifer sp. LC163 | reverse complement strand
GCCGCCGTTGTTGCCGCCGTTGCCATTGCCGTCGTCATCATCGCCGTCATCATCGTCATTGCGGCCGCCGGTCGACGGCAGGTTGCCGAAGGACGACAGCCGGGGAAAATCGAAGTCCGACAGGTCGTTGTCATTGGCCGAACGCTTGGACTGCTGCAACGGCCGGTCGTCGACAAAGCCGGTATCGGGACGGCCGTCGTCGAAGGACAGCCGCACCGAGGCGCGCAGCCGGCCGGTCACCGTTGCAACCGTGCCCGTCGTCAGCGCGAAGTCGGCCATCAGCTCGCGGAAATAATCGGCCACATCCTCGACGATATCGAGCGCGCCGGCCAGATCCGGCCCGGCCTGCGGCTCGTCCACCGGCGCCATCGCCTCACCATCGCCAAGCCCCGGACGATGCGCCGGCGCATTGCCGTCGGCCTCGTCGCGGCTGGCAAACACCGAGCCGAGGCCACCGAGAAACAGCGCCGACAGCAGCAGCCGGCCGCGCTTGCGCTCCGGTCGGTCGGCGATCTCGAAACGGTTCATCGGCGCGACCGCCTGCTGGCTGTCGGGTCGCTTCAGGATGAGCTTCTCGTCCATGACATCCTCCTCGGCCGGCGCCGGCTCCGATCGCGGAGCCCATCTTGCGCCCTGGCCTCGTGTCGCTCGCTTGGCGTCTGTTCAGCTCTGCCGCCAAAGGCCGGCTTCAATCTCCGCTATGCTCGGCCCTGGCACTGTGCCGGCTACTCCGCCGGCACCCGTTGCGGCTGGCCCATGCCTTGTCCCATGCCGGCATCCGCCCTGCCGGCGGCATCCGCCCTGCGGTTCTTCTCCACCACCAGCGGCCGCATCTTCTGCGACGGCAGGATCTCCTCCTTCGGTCCGAAGGCGACCAGCCGGCCGGCCTGCACCAGGCCGATCATGTCGACCGTCTGCAACGCGCTTGGGCGGTGGGCGACGATGACGACGATGCCGCCGCGCTCGCGCACCTTGAGGATGGCCTGACACAGCGCCTCTTCCCCTTCCGCATCGAGGTTGGAGTTCGGCTCGTCGAGCACCACAAGAAAAGGATCCCCGTAGAGCGCACGAGCCAGGGCAATGCGTTGCCGCTGGCCTGCGGACAGTGCGGTTCCATGAGGACCAAGTTCGGTCTGGTAGCCGTTCGGCAGGTGCACGATCATCTCGTGAATGCCGGCGGCCTTGGCGGCGCGGATGATGGCGCGCGCATTCGGCGCCTCGGCAAACCGCGAGATGTTGTCCGACACCGTGCCGTCCATCAGCGCCACGTCCTGCGGCAGATAGCCGACATGCTGGTTGAACAGCGTCTCGGGCCATTGGTTGAGATCGGCGCCGTCGATGCGCACCGCCCCGCGCAGCACCGGCCAGATGCCGAGCATGGCGCGCGCCAGCGTCGTCTTGCCGCCGCCCGACGGCCCGATCAGCCCCAGCGCCTGGCCGGCCGTGAGCTCCAGGCTCACTTCGCTCAACAGCACCGCCCCGGTCGACGGCGCCACCGTCGTCACCTTGTCGAGGCAGAGGCTCTCGTGCGGCGCCGGCAGGTCGAGGCTGCCGGAGCGCTCGTCGAGCACGCCGAGCGTCTCGTTCAGCCGGTGATAGCTGCGCCTCGCCGCCACCACGCCCTTCCATTGCGCGATCGCCATGTCGACCGGCGCCAGCGCCCGGGCGGTGACGATCGACGAGGCGATGATCGCGCCCGGCGACAATTGTCCGCGGATCGCCAGATAGGCGCCAAGCCCGAGGATCGCCGACTGCAGGATCATGCGCAGCACCTTCGACAGGCCCGACAGCGTGCCGCCGATGTCCGAGGTCCTGGTCTGACAGTCGAGATGGCGGCGATTGGCCTTCTCGAAACGGTCGACCGCGCGGCCGGTCATGCCCATGGCATGCAAGACGTCGCTGTTGCGGGCATTGCTGTCGGCCACCGAGCTGCGGGCCACCGAGGCCTTGATCATCGCGTTGGAATGGCGCCGCGTCAGCACCTCGGCGATGATGGTCAGCACCGCCAGCACCAGCGCGCCACCGAGCGTGAGGTAACCGAGCAGCGGATGCAAAAGCCAGACGAAGACGAGATAGATCGGGATCCACGGCAGGTCGAACAGCGCCACCGGCCCCTGGCTTGCCAGGAACCCGCGCAGCGTGTCGACGTCGCGGCCGCGCTCCGTCGCCTCCGCCGTCGAATAGCCGAAGCGCGGCATCTCGATCACCACCTTGTGGGC
>NZ_MBSS01000045.1 GCF_001695855.1 Ensifer sp. LC163 | reverse complement strand
TTGACCTTGGCGACGGCGATCTCCGGCAGCACGGTGTAGTTGGCGAAGGTGGAGCAGCCCATGTAGTGATGGATCTTGTCCTTGCCGATCGAAAAGCGCGAGGTGCCGTCCGGCATCAGGCCCTGGCCCTGGGTCGAACGGATCGCCGTGCACAGGTTGGTCTTGCGCGACAGGCACGACGGGCAGGCGCGGCATTCCGGCGTATAGAGCGGGATGACATGGTCGCCCTTCTTGACCGAGGTGACGCCCGGGCCGACATCGACGACGACGCCGGCGCCCTCATGGCCGAGGATCGCCGGGAACAGACCTTCGGGGTCGGCGCCCGACAGCGTGAAATCGTCGGTGTGGCAGATGCCGGTCGCCTTGACCTCGATCAGCACCTCGCCGGCCCGCGGGCCTTCGAGCTGAACGGTCATCACTTCCAGCGGCTTGCCGGCCTGAACGGCGACGGCGGCGCGTACATCCATCTATTTTCTCCCTTCGACTAAGAATGATTTCGGGCGGCATCGGCGCATCGGCCAATGTCACCCGTTGGAATCGGCAATGAACTAGCGAATAGTCTGTTGGACGCGATTGAGTTCCATCTCAAGAGCCGCAATCGCCTTGCCGGTCTGTTCGTGCAATTTCTTGACGAGCGCGAGTTGCTCGCGAAGGCTTTCGCCGGAGGCGGTCTTCGTCTCGTCGTCAGGCGCGCGGCCCATTCCGGCGATCAGCCAGGCGGGCGTGACGCCGAGCACGCCGGCAAGCATGAACAGGCGGTTTGTGCGCGGCTCTGCTCGATCGCGCTCCCAGGCGGCGACCGTTTCCGTCCGTACGCCGAGCTGATCGGCGAGATCCTTGGTAGAAAGATTGGCTGCGTCGCGCGCGCGCCAGATGCGTCCGCCCAGCGTATCTCCGTCGCCGGTATCGCGCAGGCGGGCAATCATCGTTTCGGTGGACAAGCGCATGGATATCTCCTTTGCCACGGTTACGTTCAAAGGTCCCGGTTTCTGATCAGAGAAGTGAGAAAGCTTCTCCTCCGGGGCGGAAGATGACGTGAGCTTATAGGCATTCGGCCCGTCGGGGACCACCCCGGAGCGGCAAAAACGCGGTCAAAAGCGGCTAGGACGATGAAATACGCTCTTCCGTGTCGTACCCGCATGCGTTGAAAAGCGCTGCGAACGTTCTAAGGTGGCGCATCCAAATCGGAACGAGCCCATGACCGCGCCGGTATCGACAGCAGCCATTCCCCAGAACACGGTGATGCAGGGCGTCGCCATCATGCTCTTTGCCATGGTGATCTTGCCGGGCATGGACGTGATCGCCAAATATATGGCCGTCTTCGAGGGCATGGCGCCGGCGCAGGTGACCTTCTACCGCTTCTTCTTCCAGCTTGTCGCGACATTGCCCTTGCTCCTCAAGATCGGGGGCGTGCGGGCGCTGCGTCCGAAACGTCTCTGGCTCAATTTGCTGCGCGGCGTGCTTTTGGCAGCGGCCGCGCTGTTCTTTTTCATTTCGGTGAAATACATGCCGCTCGCCGACGTGTTTGCGATCTATTTCGTCGAGCCGTTCATACTGACATGCCTATCCGCACTGATCCTGCGCGAGAAGGTCGACTGGCGACGCTGGTTGGCCATTGCAGTTGGTTTTGCCGGGGCGATGATCGTCATCCAACCGAGCTTCGCTGCCTTTGGGGCAAAGTCGTTGCTGCCCGTTGCCTGTGCCTCGGTCTTTGCCTGCTATCTCCTGTTGAACCGGGCGGTCGGAACGGCGGACAGCCCGCTGACGATGCAGACGATCGCCGGTATCGGCGGAACGCTGTTCATGGTCGGCGTGATTGCGATTGGTAACGGCATGGATGTCGCGGATTTCGAGCCGTCCTTGCCGAAAACGGCACTCGGCTGGGTGCTCGTCGTCATCCTCGGCTCGCTTTCGGGCTATGGCCACCTGCTGGTGGTCAAGGCCTTCCAGGCCGCACCCGTTTCCCTGTTGGCGCCGTTTGCCTATTTCGAAATCGTCACCGCGACGGCCCTTGGCTACTTGATCTTCGGCGACTTTCCATCGGTCTCGAAATGGCTCGGCATCGCGATCATCGTCGTGTCGGGGCTCTTCATGATCTGGCGCGAGCGACAGGCCGGCGATCGATCCATCGAAGCGCCCTGATACATACCGGCTCCTGGTGCCTCCCCATTCAGGCTTCGTCGTTGCGGGTCGGGCCGAACACCGTCTCGAAGGCTTCGCGCAGCCGCATGTCCACATCGGCCACCATCACCGGCAAGCCGAGATCGACGAGGCTGGTCACGCCGTAGCCGCGGATGCCGCAGGGCACGATCCCGCCGAAATGGTCGAGGTCCGGATCGACGTTGAGCGAGAAGCCGTGAAAGCTCACCCAACGGCGCAGACGAATGCCGATCGCCGCGATCTTGTCTTCGGCCATCGAGCCATCCGGAAGCGACGGTTTTTCCGGCCTGCGAACCCAGACGCCGACGCGATCTTCCCGGCGTTCGCCTTTGACGTTCATCGAACAGAGCGTCGAGATAACAACGCTTTCCAGTGCGGCGACGAACGCCCGCACATCCTGTCGACGGCGCTTGAGATCCAGCATGACATAAACCACCCGCTGGCCGGGGCCATGGTAGGTGTATTCGCCGCCGCGCCCGGTCGCAAACACCGGGAACCGGTCGGGCATCACGAGGTCAGCCGCATTGGCGCTGGTGCCGGCGGTATAGAGCGGCGGATGTTCCACCAGCCACACGAGTTCGTCGGCGGTGCCGGCGGCAATGGCGGCGGCTTCCCGCTCCATCGTTTCAACTGCCTGTGGATAATCGACGAGGTGAGGGGCGATCCGCCAGCGAACCGGGGGTGATTCCGGTGGGGCGAGCATGTCCTGGCTCAGATTTTCGCGCTGCATTTCCGTCTGCATTCCTGTTTTGATCCCCTGTACATGGGACGGCGCGCGACAAGAGTCCAGCGTTTGCAGGGCTTCGCGAGGAGGCTGTTGAAATAGTTTCTTTTCCCGTCAAATTTCTGTCGTCATGCCCTTGTGCACCCCAGAGGCTTTTGCTACATGCAGCCCCGCCGGAGCAATTCGGCGCCTACCACGATGCGGTCGTGGCGGAATTGGTAGACGCGCAGCGTTGAGGTCGCTGTGGGGCAACCCGTGGAAGTTCGAGTCTTCTCGACCGCACCAAGAACCCGGCTTAGGCCGGGTTTTTTGCTTTTATATCCTATACTTGGCGAAATGGGTGTCCCACATCGGGACCATGCGCGGGGCACATTATTCGTTCCCTGGCGCCGAGCGCGAGTTTCCAGCTTCAATCCGGACGAATTACGCCACGGCGTCGTGTTCCTCGCGCGCAGCTTCCCAGACTTCCCGCGCTGCATCCAGGTTCATCAGTGCGATCCCCAGCCCAACAATCAAATCCGGCCAAGCTGACTGCCACAGGTAAGCCGTCGCCAGACCCGCGCCGATGATGGCGACATTGGCAACGGCATCATTGCGGGCAGACAGGAACGCCGCCCGCGTGAGGCTGCCGCTTTTATGGCGGTACGCGGCGAGAAGGTATGCACAGAACAGGTTGACCAGGAGCGCGCCAAAGCCGGTCAGGGATAGCGCAAAGGGCTCAGGCGGGATTGGATCCATGAACTTCGCCCAAGCCGTCCATAAGAAGGCCAGCGCGGGGACAAGAAGAATGAATGCCATCGCCATACCGACCCGTGCGCGGCTCCGCGCTGTCCAGGCCAGCGCAAAGAAAATCAGGATGTTCACGGACGCGTCTTCGAGGAAATCGACACTATCGGCCAAGAGAGACACAGAGCCGATGGCAAGCGCAACGAGGAACTCAACCCCGAAGTAGCCTAGGTTCAATAAGGCGACGATGAGCACGACGCGGCGTAGACTGTTATCCACCAAGGGGTTCCTTCATAGCTGCCGAGATACACCATCGACAATTTGGCACACTTGCTAGCAATAGATTGCTATCCATAACGTTACGTGTCGACATATGCATCGCTCATGGAAACCTCTGCCAACGGACCCACTATTACCCGCAGCGCGCCGGCAGCATTTGGCGGAGGCGCGATTATCGGCGTACTCGGCGGCCTGATCGGCCTTGGCGGCGCCGAGTTCCGCTTGCCGCTGCTCATTGGCCTGTTCAATTTTGCAGCTCTGGAAGCCGTCATCCTCAACAAGGCCATGAGCTTGGTTGTCGTTGCGACGGCCCTTCCGTTCCGGGCAGCAACTGTACCGTTCGGAGCGATTGCGGAAAATTGGTCCATTGTGGTCAATCTGCTCGCGGGAAGTCTGTTGGGCGCGTGGTTTGGGGCAGGGTGGGCCACGCGTCTCAAATCTGAAACCCTCTATAAGGTCATCGCGGCTTTGCTCGTTGCGATCGCGGTCATTCTGGTTGCGGGCCATGACGCGACGGCGGGGCAACCACTTTCGACCGGAGCGGCACAGCTCATCGCCGGCGTAGCGGCGGGCTTCATTATCGGGATTGTCGCCTCGCTCCTGGGTGTGGCCGGTGGTGAACTGCTTATTCCGACGCTTGTGCTTCTATTCGGCGCGGACATAAAGCTAGCCGGGAGCCTTTCACTGGCAGTGAGCCTGCCAACGATGCTTGTCGGCTTTACCCGATATAGCCGAGATCAGAGCTTCGCCGTCTTAGGTAAGAACAAGGGTTTTCTCTTCGTTATGGCGGCCGGCTCGATTATGGGGACATTCATTGGAGGATTACTTTTAGGTGCAGTGCCGAATGGCGTTCTGCTGCCGACCCTCGCTGTGATTTTGCTGATCTCTGCCGTAAAAGTCTGGCGACACACCTAGCGGCAACAGTGTCATTCATCGGGCAATTTACACTACAAACTCACTGAGTGGTCGTCATGGGTGGTTGATAGGCAATAGGTGAGGGAGGCAATCGAAACATCTCGACCGCACCAAATGTTCCCCTTTTGGGCGAGCCGCTCGGGGATGTCATCAGCCAGCGATAATCCCGATCGTGCAGATGCGGTTATTTCACCGTTCCGTAGGGCGAATCCTGCTGTGCTTCACCGCCGGTGCCCGTGTCTGCCGTGGGGTCTGTATCAGTCGGCGCCAGTACCCGGCCCTGCTTGTTGTCGATGCTGCCGGTTTGTTCGGGCGAGAGTTGCGGTTGGACCTGGTCGACTGCCGTTGTCCGGTCGTTGTCGTTGCTTTCGCCCCAGATCCCGGCGCCGCCCCAGACAAGCAGCGCCAGGAACAGGCCGGCTCCAAGGATGGCCAGAACACGCACGCCTAGCGACCCCTCGCGGCTTTCGCCAGCCGTAAAGCTCTCCCGGTCGGCGTCGTGTGTCGCCGGGATGGGATCGCCCCGTTCATCCAGATACTTGCTCATTGGATGACCTCCGTTGTTGTCATCGTAAACAACGGGATTCCAACGACAATGTTCCGCCTTGAGGCAAAATCACCCCGGCAGTTGCCAGGAATGAGAGCAGCCGAAATGCCAACGAATTTGGCGATCCGGCGCCATGCTTCTTTCCATCCGAAAGCCAGGGTTTCAGTTCGACCAGGTATCGGCCACTGTGCGGCGCACGAGCTTGTAGGTGTGGTCGGGTTGAACTTCGTAGGTTTCGAAGACCATGGTGCCCTGATGCATGAAGCGGTTCTGGATCATCGTGCCCGGCGCCGCTATCGTCTTTCGCATAGGGCCGGTCTCGCCGTAGGTGAGGCTACCCGGTAGCGGCTCGATGTTGGGGGATGCGCTGTTGCATCCCGCCAGCGCGAGAAGGGTGAGAATTGCGACATGCGTCGGTCTCATAGGCTGATCCTTGATTGAAAACCTGGTTTGAAACTAGAGGTTTTGTCCCGGGACGAAAAGCGCGCGGTCGATTGATATCCTGTTGTCTGCTCGATCTCCCAGAAGACCGGCCCTTGCCACGTCAGTTTCGTGCCAATTCCCTTACGGCTTTCTCGAATCTCTTGACGGCGCGCTCCCGCTTCAGGCGCGACAGACGCTGCGTCCAGAAGATGCCGTCGAGTTGGTCGATTTCATGCTGGAGGCAGATCGCCATGAGGCCATCCGCGTCCTCCTCGACAATGGTGCCGTCGAGCGTCTGGTATCGAACGCGGACGGCTCCGGGACGCTCGACGTCTTCGGAAATTCCCGGCATCGAAACGCTGCCCTCGGCGTGTTTCACCATATCGTTCGAGCGCGAGACGATCTCGGGATTGACGAAGATACGGACACCGCTTTCGCGGTCGAGCTCGATCACCGTCAGCCGCTGCAATATGCCGACATGCGGCGCAGTGATGCCGATACCCGGAGCAGCGCGCATCGTGTCGAGAAGGTCGTCGGCAAGCGCCCGCAGGGCATCATCGAAATGATCGACGGTCTTCGCTTCCCGGCTCAGCAACGGATCTGGAAAACGAAGAATGGGACGGATCGCCATGGCATGCTCCTCGGCTGCGGCCGCATAGTGCTATCCGATCGCGCTGTCGATGTCGACTGCGTGCGTGCATGTGCGTTTCCCATGTATTTGCAACAGCTTGAATAAATCTGTTGCCACAGTGGCGACGCCTGCGCCTGCGATGTGGACCTCGGCAGGGCTTTGCGCTAGCAGGGCTGTAAGGCTCAGTTCCGAGAGGCGGATCTGGGCGGTAAAACCGGCAGTGATGTACCCTTTCCCAAGTCCGCGCGTGGCGGGCCGGAAAGTTGGCAATCGTTTCGAGGGCGCGCTCATGAGCAATACCGGCGACGACGACCGCGGTTCCGAAGAAATCCCCGCCTATGACGGGGCAGACATCTATGCCGACGATGGTTCGGTGCGCTCCGACCTCCTGATGCATGTCGGCGCGGCGATTGCCGACCGCGATACGATCTATCTGCGCCAGCATGTCGCCGGTCTGCATTCGTCCGAAATGGGCGACCTGCTCGAGGCGATCCAGCCGGAACAGCGCCTGGCGCTCGTCTCGCTGCTTGGCAAGGATTTCGACCTTTCGTCGCTGACCGAGGTCGACGAGGCCATCCGCCTCGACATCGTCGAGCATCTGCCTAACGAGCAGATCGCCGAGGCGCTGGGCGAGATGGATTCGGACGATGCCGTCTACATTCTCGAGGATCTCGATCAGGAGGACCAGGACGAGATCCTGGCGAAGCTGCCTTTTACCGAACGCGTTCGCTTGCGCCGTTCGCTGGACTATCCCGAGAGCACGGCTGGCCGGCGCATGCAGACGGAATTTGTTGCCGTGCCCCCGTTCTGGACGATCGGGCAGACGATCGACTACATGCGCGAGGACGCGGACCTTCCCGAGAGCTTCACGCAGGTCTTCGTCATCGATCCGACCTTCAAGCTTCTGGGCGCGGTCGATCTCGACAAGGTTCTGCGCTCCAAGCGCTCGATCAAGGTCGACGCCATCATGCGCGACACGAGCCATGCCATTCCCGCGGAAATGGACCAGGAGGAAGCGGCGCAGCTCTTCGAGCAATACGACCTTCTCTCCGCCGCCGTAGTGGACGACAATGGTCGGCTCGTGGGGGTCCTGACCATCGATGATGTCGTCGACGTCATCCAGGAGGAGGCGGAGGAAGACTTGCTGCGCCTGAGCGGCGTCGGCGATGAGGAATTGTCGGACTCGGTGGCCGAGGCTTCCCGTTCGCGCGTTCCGTGGCTGTTCGTCAATTCGATGACGGCCTGCATATCCGCCTCGGTCATCGGCCTTTTCGATGCGACCATCCAGCAGATCGTCGCGCTCGCCATTCTGATGCCGATTGTCGCCGGAATGGGCGGCAATGCCGGCTCGCAGACGATGACCGTGACGGTGCGCGCGCTTGCGACCCGCGGCCTCGACATTCATAATGCTCCGCGAATCATCCGCCGCGAGGCGGGGGTCGGTCTGCTGAACGGCATGATCTTCGGCACTCTGATCGGTCTCCTGGCCGGACTCTGGTTCCAGGACCCGAACATCGGCGGCATCATCGCCACAGCCATGCTGATCAACATGATGGCTGCAGCCCTTGCCGGTATCTTGGTTCCGCTGCTTCTGGAGCGTTTTGGCGCCGACCCGGCCGTCTCCTCAGCGGTCTTCGTGACCGCCATCACCGACGTCACCGGCTTCTTCAGTTTTCTCGGTATCGCCACCTGGTGGTTCCAGGTCACGTGACGTCGGCGTTGTTTGACTTTTACGTCAAGGTCAACGATAGTGACGGTCAAGAAATCATGGAATGGCAGCGTGAATAAGTACTATAGCATTACCGAATTGACGCGGGAATTCGGCATTTCGACCCGAACGCTGCGGTTCTATGAGGACGAGGGCCTCATCCATCCGGAGCGCCGCGGCCGAACCCGCATGTTTCGACCGGCAGACCGTCGCCTGATTCAAGAGATTCTGCGTGGCCGGCGCATCGGCTTCACGATTGCCGAGATTCGCGAAATCATCCAGGTCTACAAGGACCCGCCCGGTGAACTGGGTCAGTTGCAATTGCTGATGAGCCGCGTGGAGGTCAAGCGCGAAGAGTTGCGCCAGAAGCGCAAGGATATCGAGGACACCTTGACGGAACTCGACAATGTCGAGGAGGCCTGTTTGACTCGTCTCGCCGAGATCGGCGTCGGCACCTGATTGAGCGCGTTTTCGGCGCGCATAGGGATTGAGGAAGGGCGGCTCTGGCCGCCTTTTTTTGTGTCTATTTGCAGCCTGATCAGATCCAGCGGCTCGTATGCCGGCAGTAGCGCTCGAACTCGAAGCCGAAGCGCGAAAGCAGATGCCGCTCTTCGTTGCGAATGGCGAAGATCGTCGTCAACATCACCGCTGCAATCGCCATGATGAAGAACCAAGGATTGAGCGTGATCAGGCCAAAGCCGATCATCATCAACGTGTAGCCGAGGTAGATCGGATTGCGGGTGAAGCGGAACGGCCCGTAGGTGACGAGGCACGTGGCGCAGCGGTGCGGAAGCACGGCCGTATGGCGATCCAGCAGCGTCTTGACGGCCCAGAGGTCGAGCCAGATTGCAGCCGCGACAAGAATGCCGCCGGAAAGCCAGGGCACCCAGCCATGACCGTGGGCCACTGGGATCGGCGCGTATCGCGCAAGCAGCAAGGCTGCGAGGGTGGCGGTCCCGTAGAGCAGGGCCGGCCACGGGAAACTCAGCGGCTTGGCACGATAGGCATTCATGTCCTAGTCCCCTGATTGCACGTCCATTGTGCATTGACCGGCGATTCGCGCAATGCGTTCATCGGTGTTCACGTTGATCTTTCCCCTGTTCAGTTCATCGAACAGGTTCTGCTCCACCAGGCGATCGAGCGTGCATCCGCAGAAGGCGTCGCAAGGCACGGCCGGATTGCCGCGGCTGCAGGCCTCGACGCAGTTCGTGCGGTAGGCTTGCTTGGGGTCCGGCAGTGTCGGCGGTGAGACCAGCGAGAAGAGGTAGACCAATCCGATGAGCAGCGGCTGGTGGAGGAGGTATATGGCCAGACTGTGACGCCCTCCGAAGACCAGCGCTTTCGTCCACAGGCGCGTTTTTCCGTCGCTGACGGGGCGCTTTGCCAGAGCTGCCACCAGGCGCGCATGCGCCAGCTTTGCGGTGCCGACACCGAGGAGAAAGGGTGCGAGCCACGGCAGCAGCGGCACGTAGTCGTTCGAGCGCGGGATCGTCTCGGAGAGCCCGACCCACCAAAGATACGGCGCATCGAAGATCGCCGAGCGAAGATAGAGCGGGGCGGCGAAGGCGGCGGCCGCAGTCGCGAACGAAATGATAGCCGGAAGGGGCAGGAAGAGCAGACCGACGAGGCTTGCTGCGGCAATCGAATGCAGGATGCCGAAGAAGATGAACGTGTCGGGGAAGGCGAACCAGGTCGCGATGCTGATCAGTGCGGCCGCGCCGGCGATCCTGGCGAAACGACGCATGAAGGCGTCGAAACGGATCTTCGGCCGTTGCCCGAGTACGAGGCTGTAGCCTGCCAGAAACAGGAAGCTGCTGGCAATCAGCCGCGCAAACATCTTCCACCCGCCGGTGCCGGCGGTTCCGGCAGCGATATAGCCGAAGAATTCCAGATCCCAGACAAAATGGTAGAGGGCCATGGCCACCAGTGCCAAGCCGCGCAGCACATCGATGAAGACGAGCCGGCGACGAGCACTGCTCGTCGGTTGCGGTTCAACGGTTGAAGTCATGTTGGTATCGGACATGGTGCTCGCCATCCTGTTGGCGCGAATGAGACTGTCAGGTCTGGCTTGCGCCAGACCGGTTTTGATCGCTGGGAAAGAGAAGATGCCGCTGAATACCCGCCCGGACCATGTCCGACGGGTATAGCAACAGCGGCTAGCCGGCGGCGTCCTGCAACAGGGCCGCACGCGCCTCTGAGAAGAACTGCCGGCGTGTCAGGACGAAGATGACGAAGATTGTCAGGCCAACGAAGGCGTAGGGGCTTATGAACCAGCCGAGATAACCGATCGATAGGAAGATTGCCCTGAGGCCGGCATTGAAGTGCTTGGCGGCAAGTACGTTCATGCGCACCGCGCGTTCGGCCGCAATCTCGGCGCCGTGCCGGTCGCGTATCATGTCCGCCGTCATCGGTATGCCGCCCATGAGGATCGAGCAGTAGTTGAACAGGCGATAGGACCAACCGAACTTGAAGAAGGAGTAGCCGAAGAGGCAGGTGAGCCCGGCGACCTTCAGCTCGAAGGCCGTCCGTCCGCCGTGGAAGACATAGGGCATGTCGGCGAAGATCATCTGTGCCTGCTCGGTCGCGCCCAAGAGAGCGAAGCAACCGCCGAGCGCGAAGATCGTCGTCGAGGCGAAGAATGCGGTGCCGGCCTGCAGCCCGGCAATGATCTGCGTATCGATCATCTTCAGGTCGCGGTTGAGCGAATTGCGAATCCACCGGCCACGATGCTCGTTCATCAGCCGCGTGAGACTGATGCGTTTGAAGCCACGAGTACCGTCTGTCGCCCAGCTGAAGCCGGCCCACAGCAGGATGAACACGACAAGTGCTATGTAATCTTCGAAGGTCATACACGTGTTTTTGGCATGGCTTTTGGAAATTGCAAGATCGGCGCGCCTGTGGAGAAGCGGCGGTGCATCAACTAGTGTGATGAAATTGCGGCGGAATTTCTTCCTGCAAAAATGCGTCGACTCCAGCGTTTGGTCGATTGACGGGAGTGCGGATACGCCTCTGACACCTTTCCGCCATATTTCATCGTTGCGTCTTTACACTTTCTTCAGTATGCATTGCGCCATGCACGGACCCCTGATGTGTGGCCCGCAGCCGTTGAGAGTTTTTCGGAGACATCATGGACAATACAATACAGAAGTCTTGCTGGGGCGTGACTGCTCGCGCCGTAGCCGGTTTCGCTGGCGTTCTTGTTCTTGCTTATCTTTTCGGCGGCCTTTGATACCCAAAAGTCCCCTGATTGACAGCGCGGCTTCGCAGAAGCCGCGCTGTTTTGATTCCGGGCGGTCGTAACGTCAGGCCTGGTGGCTGCTGCCCAGTTCGCCAGCGCAATGTCGCACCAGAGGGATCGGATGTCGATTGATCGCCTGATCGACAGGGGTAGGATGGCTTAGGGTTTGATCCTATATCTAAGGGTGAGGGTACGGCTTCGGTCCTGAGGAGAGATCGAGGTTTGTATCGAATGTGCAATCATGCATATGACGGCATCCGGCGATCGGCCGGGCGGCATATGTTCAGGCTCCGGGCAGGCAATTCATGTTTCTTTCCGTTTTCGACGTCTTCAAGATCGGTATTGGTCCTTCGAGTTCGCATACGATGGGGCCGATGTCGGCTGCCAATCGCTTTCTCGAACTGATCCTGTCCGACGAATGGCCGCGGCCGTCGCACGCATCTGTCGCTGCCATCAAGGTCAGCCTGCACGGCTCGCTCGCCCACACGGGCATCGGCCATGGCTCGGGCAGGGCGGTTGTGCTCGGGCTTGTCGGCGAACGTCCCGATCGCGTCGATCCGGACCGCATGGATGCCTTGATCGACGAAGTTGAGCGGACCGGACGCATAACGCCCCCGGGACATCCACCTTACGAATTTCAGCCGAAGACCGATCTGATCTTCGACAAGAAGGTGCCTTTGCCGGGCCATGCCAACGGCATGTCTTTCTCGGCTTTCGACAAGGACGGCCGCCTTCTGCTCAAGCGCATCTACTATTCGATCGGTGGCGGTTTCGTTGTGACCGACACGGAACTCGACGCCATGCGCGCCTCCAAGAACAAGCCCGCTGGCGTCAAGGTGCCGTTCCCCTTCAGCACCGCCCAGGAAATGCTGGATATGGCGGCCCGGTCGGGCATGACGATTGCGCAGATGAAGCGGGCAAACGAAGAATGCACCATGTCGCCCCAGGAGTTGAACGAGGGGCTCGACCGTATCTGGGGCGCCATGAGCAGCTGCATCGATCGCGGCCTCAGCCAGGACGGCATCATGCCGGGCGGCCTCAAGGTGCGCCGCCGCGCCCGCGCCATTCACGACAAGCTGCAGGAAGAATGGCGCTCCAACAAGATCAACCCGCTGCTCGCCAACGACTGGCTGAGCGTCTACGCCATGGCCGTCAATGAAGAAAATGCGGCCGGCGGACGCGTGGTGACGTCGCCGACGAACGGTGCCGCTGGCGTCGTTCCCGCGACCATCCGCTATTACATGCATTTCCACGACGACGCCGATCAGGACGGCGTTCGCGACTATCTGCTGACGGCCGCTGCCATCGGCGGCATCATCAAGCACAATGCGTCGATTTCGGGTGCCGAAGTCGGCTGTCAGGGCGAGGTCGGGTCGGCCTCGGCAATGGCGGCGGCGGGCCTCGCGGCCGTTATGGGCGGTTCGCCAGAGCAGATCGAAAACGCTGCCGAGATTGCGCTCGAACATCACCTCGGCATGACCTGCGACCCGGTCGCCGGCCTGGTCCAGGTGCCCTGCATCGAACGCAATGCGCTTGGCGCCGTCAAGGCCGTTACCGCCGCGTCGCTGGCGCTCAAGGGCGATGGGCAACATTTTGTGCCGCTCGACGCCTGCATCGAAACCATGCGCCAGACCGGCGTGGACATGAACGAGAAATACAAGGAAACCTCGACCGGCGGCCTGGCGGTCAATGTCGTCGAATGTTGAGCGGCGCACGAACGATTGTGGATGACGCTGCGCAATTCGCTTGACCGTGACGGTAGGACGGGTGTTCAAAAACAGCCATGTCTCTGCATCTCATAAAGCTCTGCGTCGGAGCGGAATCGATCGAGGACCTGCGCGAATGGGTTTCGCGCAAGGCCCTGACTGCGATTGCCGCCGGCCTTGAACCGCATTCGTTCCACACGACCCGCATGGTCCCGAAACGCGTGGACGAACTTCTGGATGGCGGCTCGCTCTATTGGGTCATCAAGGGACAGGTGCAGGCGCGTCAACCGTTGATCGGCATCGAGACTTTTACCGACGGGGAAGGGATCGGCCGCTGCAACCTGATTCTCGGCCCCGAAGTTGTCGAAACCGAGCTGCAGCCGCGCCGGGCTTTCCAGGGCTGGCGCTACCTCAAGGCTAACGAGGCACCGCGAGATCTTGCGTCGCTGTCCGGCGGCGGCGCCGACATGCCGCTCGAACTCCGGCGCGAACTGGCTGAACTCGGTCTGCTCTAGCCAGACGAAAAAGGCGGCCGAAGCCGCCTTTCAAATTCAGAACAATCAGAGGATGCGCATCTTCAGCGGCTGGCGACGGCCGGGCGCCGTCACGTGAAGATGGATGCCCGCGCGTGGCTGTGTCGAGCGCCAGGCTCTTGCGCCATGTGTCAGCAGCATGCCCACCAGATCCTTGGTCTTCGCCTTCGGGCGGTTGAGACCGAGATCGGCAATGCGCATCGCTGCCTCGTGCAGCGGATGCAGATTGATGCGCGACGGTTTAACCCGTCGCCCCGGCAAGGGAGTGACACCCGGAACATTCTCGTTCATTGCCATAACTAACCTCGTACGCTTTACAAAACCGAGGGAGGTGGCCGAACTAACAAACCGGCCACCGAAACTAGATGCCGCCTACTGCTGGGCAGCCCAGCAGGAAATACCTTTCTTCTTCAACGCCTTGCATGCGTTGACCGCTGCATTCTGGTCGTCGAATCCGCCAAAGCGAGCGCGGTAGACCTGAGCGCCGCCATTGCTGAAGGCGACGGTAAAGGGTGTTGCCTTGCTGAGCGCCTTACCACCCTTGTCCTTGGCGTTGCCGAGCAGCGTCATGGCCTGGTCCTTGTCCGGCGTCGCGCCGATCTGGATGACCCAACCCTGAGGCTGTGGCGCGGCCTGCGGCTCGGCTTCGGGCGCCACTGGCTCGCGCTTGGGAACGGAATTGGTGATCTGAGCGTCGACCATGCCTGCAGCAACCGGTTGGCGCGACAGCTTGATGCTCTGGGCGTCCAGCGTATTGGGAACGATCTTCGGCGAAAGGACCGGGTTGTCCGAGGCGCGCTTGGTTCCGGCATAGGCCATCTGCACGCTGTTGGTATTTTCGCCATTGTAACGCACGGCCGGTACGGGGCCGGTGTTCGGCAGATCGAGACCTGCAACTGCGGCAACCGGGCTGGCGACGGGCGCTTCCGTGACCTGTGCGACAGCGATCGGCTCTTCTGCCACGGGCGCAGCCGGCGTTTCGGCGATCAGGTTGCCGCCGCCGCGGCGCGAGGCCGTCGGCATGTACTTTGCCACGAGACGGCGCATCTGGGCGTCGCGGCTGGCACCGGAGGTGCCGCCCATGACGACGGCAACGATGCTGCGACCGTCAAGTTGCGCGGAGGTCACCAGATTGAAGCCTGAGGCACGGGTGTAGCCGGTCTTGATGCCATCGACGCCGCGCACATTGCCCAGCAGGCGATTGTGGTTGCCGATCGTCTGCTTGCCGAAACGGAAGCTGCGGGTGGAGAAATAGTCGTAATACTGCGGAAAATGCTGGCGCAGCGCGAGGCCGAGGCGGGCCTGGTCACGCGCCGTCGTGCGCTGCTCGGTGTTCGGCAGGCCGTTGGCGTTGCGATAGGTGGTGCGGGTCATGCCCAGCGCACGCGCCTTGTTGGTCATCATGCGGGCGAACCGCTGCTCCGAGCCACCCAGCAGTTCGCCGAGCGCCGTCGAGGCGTCGTTGGCCGAGCGGGTGACGAGCGACAGGATCGCCTGCTCGACGGTGATCGATTGTCCCGCGCGGACGCCAAGCTTCGACGGCGGTTCGGAGGAAGCGTTCTTGGAGAATGGAACGGGGGTCGACTTGGTGATCCGACCGGCTTCGAGCGCCTCGAATGCCAGATAGAGCGTCATCATCTTGGTCAGCGATGCGGGGTAGCGCAATTCGTCGGCATCTTCTCCGTAGAGAACCTTGCCGGTTTTCGCATCAACGACGATGCCCGAATATTTCGGATTGGCCAAAGCGGGCGCTGCGAAGGCAACCGATGCGACGGCGCCCGCAAGGACGATCCGTCCTACCATCTTTGAAAAAGCGCCGAACGGGCGTTTCGCGAGATCAAGAAAACCTGATTGGGACACTACGCTACTCTTCATTCTCATGTCATGGGTGTTGTCCGGACGCCGCCTCCGGGAACGACCGTTCCTGAGACAGTATCGGCATAGCGTTACCAATCGGTTTATGATGAATGATTGGTTTCCGGAACCGGACGCATTTTTACAGAGGTGATACCGGTGTAGCGCAATGGTGCGGCGCACAAGCCAGCATCACACCACTTGGACGAAATCAGGGCACGAGATGGCTTTTCACAAAGCCACCCACAGCATTGTCGATTTCGCGCCATTGCGGCAGCAGATTGCGGGAAAACCGGTAAAGGATGACCAGATCCTTGCCGGCATGAACATCGCGCTGGCAGTCCGCACTCGTGGAGGCTTTGTTGGCGCCAGGATCCAGGCAGCGCACGACATAGGTTGGCTCCCCTTCGCGCTCAGCGGTAAAGAAGGCTTCGCCTGCATAACTCGACGTCGCCTTGATACCATGCCGCGTCAGCCCGTTGGGGCCGGGGCTTGCGGCGCCCTCGAAGACCTGGCTGTAGATGGGCTCAAGCCGACCGGACATGTCGCGCGACATGGTGCTCTGCGAGATCTGCAGGAAGATCAGGCTCTCGGGACGGTTGACGTTATTGAAGAGGTGGCGGTTGTCATCACTGTAGCCTTCGAACGCCGGCCAGGTCAGGTAGATGTCGACGCGTTCGGCGATCGATGTTGCCCGCTGGCTTTCAAAGCGAATGACATTGGCGGGCAAACGAAGATGATCCTGGCCGATGAAGATATCGTAGGGCGTGAGGCTGGACGTGTGGCCGGCAAGGGCAAGGTTTTCCCCAAACCAGCGTCCCGATAGCGAGAGCGCCGCGGTGATTGCTGCGAGCAAGACAACGACCGCGGTGACTTTGTAGACGAAGCGTCCTGAAAGAAGCGGGCTCAGTTCCGGTTCGGAGTTCCCGTTTGAAGAGGTGCTCATCGATGGGGCATCCCGTCGCGGTGGCCGCGCGATATGTGGCGGTTCAACTGCCGCCGGTCGGTTTGTAGCGTCAGGTGGACTCTGGCAAGGTTTGCTTGTCTGACGCTGGTCGAAGATGGTTAATTTTCGATGAAATCGACGCGCGTCTCCCGTCGGCACGAGCTTGGTCGTGGTTCAGTGGGGCGATCAATAACGAAAAAGCCGGCTCCGAGGGACAGCGGAACCGGCCAGGGCCTGGTCTGATACGGGGATGGGGACTGACCAAAGCCCGGTAGGCGGAGCGTGGCGCGGGAAATCACCCAACCGCGCCACGGTTTCATCCGATGACGGCTTACTGGGTGCGGACGCTGCCGACGGCGACCGTACGGCCATCCTGCAGCTTGACCCAGCGACCGGCATGTTCTGTCGACTGCCGCTTGAGGTAGGTATATTCGGTGTCCGACCACAGCAGCACCTTGTTGCGCATGTTGTCGAGAATGAAGTCGCCGCGATCGGTGCGGACCGTGAGGACCGCGTGGCCATCGCCATTCGGCTGAAGGACGACGGTGATCAGCAGGTCAGAGGCGGAGAAGCCGCTTTCGATGAGTTTGCGGCGCTTCAGCAGAACGTAGTCTTCGCAGTCGCCGACGCTGTCGGGATAGGACCACTTTTCTTCGACGCCATGGATTTCCATGTCGGTCATCGGTGTGATCGCCTGATTGACGTCGTAGTTGACCTCGAGAATTTTTTGCCAGCCTTCGCGCGTCAGGACCGTCGGGCCGCGATCGGCGCCGTTCGACCGGCATTCGCCCGGATTGATCTTGCAGAATTCATAATGACCGATCGGCGGATTGGTCGCGCCGGTCACGGTCATGTTTGCCGGAAGGGCCAGCGCACCCTCGACCAGGCTGCCGGTGAAAAGTGCGGCGACAGCGATCATTTTGGTGATTGTCTTGAGCATGATTGTCTCCCCGTTATGGTTCGACAATGCCACGGACATTTTTATCGCTCGCGAAGATGCGAGGTAAAACAAAGTACAAATGAAAGCAGTATCAGAATAAAATAAGAATAGAATTTGAGATATATTTTAGTTGAATTTGATTCAAATTTTAACGGTTTTCAAAGGCTGCCAATCGCACAAGTGGAATCCATTAAGCATCTAAATGGTTGCAATGGCGGTGTTTTGCGAGCGTCATATCGACGGCACGCGCGACGATGCTAGGCTGTATGGCGGTGGTGGGATCTATCCGGAAGGGACAATTCCCCGCTTCACGCTCGGTCGCAATGCTTGAATTCAACGTGAAATCAACGCGAAGAGCGAAAATACGCGGAAAAAATATTTGAGAAAGTTGTGCCGGAAAATCGGTGCGGGGACTACGGGCTGTGCTGAAATGGAGCAAAAGGGCCGCGGGCAAAGCGCGGGCACGGGTACTTCAGTTCGATTGTCAGGGGCAGATCGGAATAGGGCCTTGGTGGTTTACTGTGTCTGCTTCACCGAGCGCGGTCGGCCGCATGTGGATGCCGCCACTGACATGGCGTCACGATTGAGGGCGGCAATATCAGTGCAGGTTGGTATTACAGCGCCGCGCGTCTTTTAAGACGCGCCAAGGTCTCTGTAACACTTTGAATTACTGGATAATTTTATCCTTAAATCGATTCCGATTTAAGGAATTATGCATTAGAGGAATTCCGTCAGGGCTTCGCGGGACTGAACGCCCGAGAATTCGATGGCGACGCCTTCCTGGAAATGACGGACAATCTTGCCCTTCATGTTGCCGAGCCTGATCTGCGCGCCGATCGGCGGACGGTTTTCGATATCCACGGCGGCGCCGGACAGCGAAAGGTCGATGATGCGGCAGGGATATTTCGCGCCGGTATCGAGCGTCAGCTCGGTCAGTGTCTTGCGCGGCGCCAGACGATCATGGCGGCGATCTTCCGGCAGCCCGAGCTCGTGCTTGTTGGCAATCCATGTCAATTGCGCCGCGAGCTTCTCGCGCTTGCGTTCCGTTGCGTTGAGCTGGATGACGAAGGCGTTCTCGGCAAGCCGAGATACGGTGCCTTCGAGCCGCCCGACATGGTCGATGTAAGCGATGATGCGTTCGCCGGCGCGCGGGCGGGCCGGCGATGAAAGGAGCACGTCGCCCGGCGACATGTCGACGGCGGTGCAGTCGTATTCGTCGTGGTTGGCAAGCATCAGTCGCCCGGTGAGATTCACCGAGACGCGCTGGAACGCGCCTTCCTGGTGCGGCTTCGGACCGTTATTTTGAGCGTGCTGAAACGAGAACATGATCACTCTGCATCGACGTATCTTGGCACGCGAAAGCATAGTGCGATCCGGTTAATAGAATGTTCGCCCTGCGGTTGGTATCTGCGCCGATCCTGGCACAGGCGCACCGTGTCAGGCGTCACGGCCGCCCTCGAAGACGCGCAAGTGTTGCACCCGGCGGATTCCCGGAGAAAACGTCTCGTCCTGGGCCGGTCCATTGAGAAGGGCTGCGGTTCGATCCGGATCGAGTACCCTGAGGCCTGTAACATCGAGACCGTTGACGGGCGTCGCGTGCAACCAGTACGGGCGTGACAATGGTGAAAGGGAACCGAGAATGCGGTCGCTATGGCCATCGTTGGAGGCGAGGGGAAGGAGTAGCGCCTCGGTCGCCAGTTCTCTGCGGTCTTCCGTTCGTGCTGTCGCCGACAGCATGACGGGCACGTGTCGCGCCATCACCTGCCGGCTGACCTGAAGCGTTCTGCCAGCCTGGCTCCCAAACCAAAGTGTGCCGAATTGCTGAGCGCGCAACTCGTGGCCGAAGAGGGCGCAAACATGCGTTCCAGCGAGGCGGAATTTCATGCCGCCGAAGCGGTCCCGCTCGAGAATGAAAAGATCTGGGAGGAGCGTGCGGATGGCCGACGGTTCGATTTCGTCGCGACGCGGTCGTTCACGGTCGCCACGGATGAGGTTCCAGTACTGGAACAACTGCGTTGATGTCTTGCTGCGCATGATGTCGTTCATTCCATTTCACGCGATCTGTGTGCCGATCCGGCACAAATTCGATCGCTCATTCCGGTTGTGCCGATGACAGAGCGAATTCCGTGCCAGCCGGAAATTAAGGTTAACAAACGGTTTCGATTGCTTCGGCCGCACCGGGCTGGCACTTGGATAGACATCACTTCACGAAGGGTTGCCTTCGGCACAGAACTTGAGCTCGGGATATTGTGGGCTTGCCGACCGTTCAGTTTTTACTGGACGGTCTTTTTTTGTTTGCTTATGGCTGGGCGCGCTGTCCGGCGATGCGCAATTGCCAGGCCGACTGGGTCGGAATGAACCGGATATGCGGACGGAAGAGAGCAGCAACCATGGAACGAGATCAGGCGACGACGCCACCGGAGGCGGATCGGGAAGGCGCCGTCAATCGCACGCGTGAGCCCGCATTCAACCTGCCGGCGGGGCTGACGTGCATCCTGTTGTTCCTCATCGCCGTTCATGCACTGCGCACCTATGTCTTCCCGGACAGTCTCGACCAGGAAATCATCCTGAACTTCGCCTTCCTCCCGGCGCGCTATGATCATCCGCTTGCCGAACAGAGCCTCGCCTGGCTCTGGAGCCCGGTGACCTATTCGTTCCTGCACGGAAGCTGGGAACACCTGATCTTCAATATCTTCTGGATGGTTGCCTTCGGCGCACCGGTGGTCCGGCGCATCGGTATGGCGCGGCTTGCGGTCTTCTGGGCTCTGTCGGCCGCCGCCGCCGTCGCGCTTCATGTGGTTTTTCATTGGGGCGAGATGATCGTTGTCGTCGGCGCTTCGGGTGTCGTTTCGGGCTTCATGGGCGGCGCGGCGCGATTCGTGTTTTCGCCCAGCGGGCGCATCAGCCGCCAGTTCGCGCATCTTAATCGCCGGCTTTCCGTCAGCGAGGCGCTCTCAAATCGTTCCGTCGTCATATTCAGCGCAATCTGGTTCCTGACGAATTTCCTCGTCGGCTTTGGCATGTTCACGCCCGGTGGAGCCGACAGCGTGGCGTGGGAAGCGCATATCGGTGGCTTTCTCTTTGGCTTCCTTCTGTTCGCGCTGTTCGATCCACGCGATTGATAACGCACCGATCCTGTTGCGATCATTGTCAGAACGCTTGATTTCCCGGTAACGCTGGCGCACCATTTGACACGGCCGATACCGTCCGCGGACGGTGCGGCTCGTGAAGGCCGGGTGCTCATGGGTCGGGCGTCTCTGAGGAGCGGCGCGCCAGCCATGCAGGCATCGGGGAGGGTATAGGTTCCGTTGCCCGACTGTGCCGCACACGACCGGCTGGAACCTTCCCTGCCGACCCGGCGTCGTCGCAACGGGGAGAAGTGCGCATGTCAGTAAAAGCGATACTCAATGAAAAGGGCCGAAACGTCGTGACCGTCGGTCCTCGCATGCCGGTTCAACAGGCCGCGGTTCTTTTGCGTGACAATCATATCGGCGCGGTGATCATCATTGATGCGGATGACCAGATCGCCGGCATCCTGACTGAGCGCGATATCGTCGCCGCCATCGCCAAGCATGGCGCAGCCTGTCTGGAGAAACCGGTTTCGGCCATCATGTGGCAGAATGTCTATTGCTGCACCGAGGACATGTCCGTCGATACGCTGATGGAGATGATGAGCAAGTTGCGAGCCCGTCACCTGCCCGTTGAAACGAATGGACATCTGGCTGGCATCGTTTCGATCGGTGATGTGATCAAACATCACATTCGCGCCATGGAGCAAGAGGCCGAGCACATCAAGGCCTACATCGCCGGATAATGGAAAGGGGCGGTTTCAGCCGCCCTTTTGTCGTCCGGCTGCGGCACAGACTCGAGCATCCGTCCTGAGCGCGCGGTGGCACTTTGCGCCATCGCGAAATATTCGGACAGATCAGCTATCCCGTGGGAGCAGGCGGACCCCGGCGTCGCGCCTGCTATCAGCGAACCAGGACTTCCTGCATCCGGCGGATCTCCGCGAGCTTGGCTTTCGCTTCCTGGTAGCCGCGATCGATCGCCTCCCCGGCGCGATGGAATTCCGAGAGCCCGATATCGTTGAGCTTCGGATGCAAGGATAGATCCGGAGGGTCGCCGGCAAGGCGTGCCCGGGAGATGCGGTCCTGGATGATGTTGAAGGCCTGAACCATCACGCTGGTCATGCCCATTCGCACGGAGTGATGCGTCGGCTCCTTGTTAGTCGGCATATCCTGGGTCTCGGTGCCGGCGCTGTGCTTGACGACGGCAGAGCGGCCATAGAGGTCGTAGTTGAGGTTCACGGCTACGACGAGTTGCTGCTCGTGCGCGCGGCAGACGGAAACAGGCACCGGATTGACGAGCGCGCCATCCATCAATGTCCGGCCGTTGGCCTTGATCGGTTCGAAGATACCGGGAAGGGCGTAGGACGCACGGATGGCGGTGATCAGCGATCCCTTTTCCAGCCAGACCTCGTGGCCGCTGTGGACTTCGGTTGCAACGGCGATGAAGGGTCGGTCGAGGTTTTCGATGCTCAAGCCCTGCAGGTGTTCCTGCATGCGCTTGGTCAGGCGCAGCCCGCCGAAAAGGCCGGCGCCACCGATGGCGAAATCGAGCAGGCCGGCAATACGACGCACAGTCAGCGAGCGGGCGAAGGTCTCAAGCTCGTCGAGCTTGCCGGCGAGATAGCAGCCGCCGACAAGGGCGCCGATGGACGTGCCGGCGATCATGCCGACTTCGATGCCCTCTTCGTCAAGCGCTCTGAGCACGCCGATATGTGCCCAGCCGCGAGCGGCGCCGCCACCGAGCGCGATCGCGATCTTGGGCGGCCTGGGCGGTACGGCGGGTTCTGATGGTGTTGTCGAGAGTGATGACCCGTCCGGGTCGGTCAGGTCGGCAATTTGGCTGCTACGCGTAAAAGTCCAGTTCAACATCCGGCACCTCCAACACCGCCGAACACTTGGCAGCGCGACACGTCCTTCAGAATGCGCGAAGGGCGTCGTGGCACTCCATGCATTGACTCAACCTTCCGAAGACCTGATTCGATCCTGGAACGACGCAATAGTTATGAGCGCTCTTGTCTGGAGGAGAACCTGCCAAGCCGGCGCTGGTGCCGGCCTTGTCCTTATTCATCGCTGAAAGACTGGCACCGTTACTCAGATTACCATCGATCCTGTCGCCGAGCGCGGCGGGGTCGATAAACATTCGCTACAGTCTGCAATACTGCCCGGCTTGCCGCTGTCCCCTAGGGAAACAGCATCCTTGCCAAAGGATTAGGCGCCGGCTGGGTTACCAAAATATAAACGCAGTATGCACCCGCCCCAAAAAGGTGCGCAATGCTTAATTTTTGTCATAGACCTCGGTGGGGTCGAAATGACGGTGATCGTCGGTAATCGTAACGGTGGCCCTACCATCATCCATACCAACTGTTCGATAGAAGCAGGAGCGGCGGCCAGTGTGGCAGGTCGCGCCGTGCCCGGCGACCGAAACCTTGAGCCAGATGGCATCCTGGTCGCAATCGGTACGGATTTCCGTCACCGTCTGAAGATTGCCGGAGCTTTCGCCCTTCTTCCAAAGGCTTTTGCGGGAGCGGCTATAATAGTGGGCGACACCCGTCTCGATCGTCAGAGTGAGCGCTTCGGCGTTCATGTGCGCGACCATCAGCAACTCGCCGTCGCGCGCGTCGGTGACGACGGCGGTGATCAGTCCCTTTTCGTCGAAGCGCGGTGTGAAGGCCGGACCGTTTTCCAGTTCGGCCTTGTTGGGAGAGGGGGTCTCGAAGGTGAGCGTCATGAAAGGCTCCGTTGGCAGGAGCCTTACTTGAAGCCCCGCAGCATGGTCATGAAACGGGCCTGCTCGGCCGGTTCGGTCTGGAAGGTACCCGTAAATGTGGTGGTCAGCGTTGTCGAGCCTTGCTTTTGAACGCCGCGCATCGCCATGCACATATGTTCCGCCTCGATCATCACCGCAACACCGCGGGGCGCCAGCGACTCGTCGATCGCCCGGGCGATCTGGGCCGTCATCGATTCCTGCGTCTGCAGCCGACGGCCGTAGATGTCGACCACGCGGGCGATCTTGGAAAGTCCGAGAACCCTTCCATTGGGCAGATAGGCGACGTGCGCCTTGCCGATGATCGGCACCATGTGGTGTTCGCAATGCGAATAAAACGGAATGTCCTTCACCAGCACCATGTCGTCGTAACCGGCAACCTCTTCGAAGGTCCGGCCGAGCACGTCTTCGGCTGCGAGATCGTAACCGCTGAAAAGCTCACGATAGGCCTTGGCCACGCGGGCCGGCGTATCCGCCAAGCCCTCCCGGCTTGGATCGTCACCTGCCCAGCGCAGCAGAACGCGCACGGCGTCCTCGGCCTCTTTTTGCGTCGGCCGGTCGCTCGCGTTGTCGAGCACGGGGAAATTCTTCACTATGGCATCCATAATGGCCTCTTTGTGCAATACGGGGATTGCTTGACGTTTTATCTTTCGGACAACTCGCCACTGGCCATTCGCCTAACCCTGCAGGCTTGGGTTCCGTCGGCGGGCTCCGGGGCTTTCTGGTCCTTGCTTAGCAGTGCGGTGGACCATCCGGCACGGTTTCCCAAACAACAGGCGACATTTGATCCTCTTGCGGAACTGTCGCCCCAACACGACATAGCATATAGTATGGTGCCATAGAGATGAAAGAGGCCGAGGGTACTGCGTCGTGCTTTTTTCCTGGCTACAGGAGAAAATCATGCGCCGATCACCCAAAACCGCGAAAAATCAGCCGGATCGCGTCAAATGATGGATGACATCTACAACAATCGTATTCTCGACTTCGCCGGCAACATCCCGCGCATCGGGATTCTGGAAAATGCGGATGCCGAAGCGGTGGCGCATTCGAAACTCTGCGGCTCGAAGGTTCGGATCTGGCTGAAGATGGACGGTGACGTGGTCACGGATTTTGCCCATGACGTCAAGGCGTGCGCGCTCGGGCAGGCATCGTCATCGATCATGGCGCGCCATGTGGTCGGCGCGCAGGCGGGTGAAATCCGCCAGGCGCGCGACGAGATGCTGGCGATGCTGAAGGCGGACGGCGAGGGCCCGTCGGGTCGGTTCGAGGATATGCGCTTCCTGAGGCCGGTGAAGGATTACAGGGCGCGGCACGCCTCCACGATGCTCACCTTCGATGCCGTCGTCGATGCGATCGGCCAGATCGAGGCCAAGCGAACGGTGGCGGCCGTCTGAGCCATGTGCCGGGATTCGCATTGTGAACATTTATCTGACCCTGGAAACAGACGACCGGCGCGTGGGCGCAATTGGTCCGGTCCCTTCCGCAAGACGCCGGGCCGTCTCCTGGGCATGGCGCTCGTTCGCGCCTATCAATTGACGCTTTCCAGTCTCATCGGCAATGCCTGCCGGCATCTGCCGACCTGTTCCGAATATGGCTATGAGGCCATCGCCCGCCATGGCCTGTGGGCCGGCGGCTGGATGACGCTGTTCCGCGTCGCGCGTTGCGGCCCTGGCGGCACCCACGGCTTTGATCCGGTGCCAGAACGGCTGGAACGCAGGCATCTCTGGTATGCGCCGTGGCGCTACTGGCAGCCGCGGCCGAAGGGCGGTTGAACACGATGACGATCCCCATGGAATACCGGCGGGCCTCTGTCGATTTTGATCGCTTCATCGTCGATGCCCGCGATATTTCGGGGCTTCAGACGACGAACCAGGCCTATACGATGGTTCAGGCGGTGCTGCGGGCCTTTCGCTGTCGTCTGGATGTCGAGGATGCGATCCTGTTTGCCGACGTGCTGCCGCCGGTTCTAAGAGCAATTTTCGTTGCCGAGTGGGACCTCGAAGAACCAAGGAGCCCCTTTTCGGTTAGGACGGCAATGACACGGGAAGTGCAGGAGTTTCGTGGCGATCACAATGTTTCGCCGGATACGGCGATCGCAGATGTGGCAGCCGCCTTGCGACGCAATATCGACGAAGCGAAGCTCGATCGCGTCCTGTCACGCCTGCCGGCAGGCGCTGGCGACTTCTGGCGTGGGTGAGAAGGAGCCCCTCGCGTGCAAAGCTACGTTGCGCTGCTCTATAGTATCGTGCTCGCTGAAGGACGTCGGGTCGTCATGGCTGATCTCAGAGCCATGGCCGAGCGACTTGGTCACCGGTCGCCGCGCACGCTCGTCGCGACGGGCAACCTCGTGTTCGAGGCGGACAGGACTGCGGTCCGCGATCTGGAGGCGAAGCTCGAGGCGGCCTTCGCCGAGACGTTCGGTCGCCATGTCGACATCATTGTCCGCCCTGGCGACGATTGGTTGAAACTCGCCGCAGCAAATCCGTTTCGTGACGACGGCGAGGAGGATGGCACCCGCGTCCATGTCCGCGTGATGCGCGATCCCCTCACCGGCGCCGTGCCTTCGGATTTCGAACGCTATTGCACCGCCGGCGAGCGCCTGGCGGTCGTCGATGGCCATCTCTGGGTTCATTTCACCGGTCAGGCGAGCGAATCGAAACTGCTCGGCGCCTTGACCAAAAAGCGCCTCGGCGTCGGCACGTTCCGCAACTGGAACACGGTGAAGGGCCTTGCCGCGATGCTTCGCGCCTACTGCATAATTCCTTAAATCGGAATCGATTTAAGGACAAAATTATGCAGCAACTCAAAGTGTTACAGCGACCTTTGCGCGTCTAAATAGACGCGCGGCGCTGTAGGCGCCCCTTACCTTTACTCCGCCTCGAAAAACCTCTATCAGGCCTGCGTCAAATAACCGGCTGCGCCGGTCAGTCATACCACACCATACCACCCGCATTCGTTGGCGGGACTGGATAGGAGATCATGATGTCGAATCCCGTTTCCCTTACATTTCCTGATGGCTCCGTCCGCCAATACGTCCCGGGCACGACCGGGCGTGATGTCGCCGAGTCGATTTCGAAGTCGCTGGCCAAGAAGGCTGTCGCCATTGCGCTCGATGGAGAGCTGCGCGATCTGTCCGATACCATTGCCGATGGCCGCATCGAAATCGTCACCCGCGACGACAAGCGCTCGCTGGAGCTGATCCGCCACGACGCTGCGCACGTGATGGCCGAAGCCGTGCAGGAGCTATGGCCGGGGACGCAGGTGACCATCGGTCCGGTGATCGACAACGGCTTCTATTACGACTTTGCCAAGAACGAGCCCTTTACGCCCGACGACCTGCCGGTCATCGAGAAGCGCATGAAGGAGATCATCGCTCGCAACAAGCCGTTCACCAGGGAAGTCTGGTCGCGCGATAAGGCACGCCAGGTCTTCGCCGATAAGGGTGAGGCCTACAAGGTGGAGCTGGTTGACGCGATCCCTGAAGGTCAGGATCTCAAGATCTACTACCAGGGTGACTGGTTCGACCTCTGCCGTGGACCGCACATGGTCTCGACCGGCCAGATCGGCACGGCGTTCAAGCTGATGAAGGTTGCCGGAGCCTATTGGCGCGGCGACAGCAACAACCCGATGCTGACCCGCATCTACGGCACGGCCTGGCATACGCAGGAAGAACTCGACCAGTACCTGCACATCCTTGCCGAAGCGGAAAAGCGCGACCATCGCCGCCTCGGCCGCGAGATGGATCTCTTTCATTTCCAGGAAGAGGGTCCGGGCGTCGTCTTCTGGCACGGCAAGGGCTGGCGCCTGTTCCAGACGCTGACGGCCTATATGCGCCGCCGGCTCGCCAACACCTACCAGGAGGTCAACGCGCCGCAGGTGCTCGACAAGTCGCTGTGGGAAACCTCTGGCCACTGGGGCTGGTACCGCGACAACATGTTCAAGGTGACAGTTGCCGGCGACGACACCGATGACGAGCGTGTCTTCGCGCTGAAGCCGATGAACTGCCCGGGCCATATCCAGATCTTCAAGCACGGCCTGAAGTCCTATCGCGAATTGCCGGTGCGACTGGCCGAGTTCGGCAACGTCCATCGTTATGAGCCGTCTGGCGCGCTGCACGGGCTGATGCGTGTACGCGGGTTCACCCAGGATGATGCGCACGTCTTCTGCACCGATGAGCAGATGGCGGCCGAGTGCCTGCGCATCAACGACCTGATCCTGTCGGTCTATGAGGACTTCGGCTTCAAGGAAGTCGTCGTCAAGCTGTCGACCCGTCCGGACAAGCGCGTCGGTTCCGATGAGCTCTGGGATCGCGCCGAAAGCGTCATGACCGAGGTGCTGAAGACGATCGAGGCGCAGTCCGAGGGTCGCATCAAGACCGGCATCCTGCCGGGCGAGGGCGCCTTCTACGGTCCGAAGTTCGAATATACGCTGAAGGACGCGATCGGCCGCGAATGGCAGTGCGGCACGACACAGGTCGACTTCAACCTGCCGGAGCGCTTTGGCGCATTCTATATCGACAAGGATTCCGAGAAGCGTCAGCCGGTGATGATCCACCGGGCGATCTGCGGTTCGATGGAACGCTTCCTCGGTATCCTGATCGAAAACTTCGCCGGCCATATGCCGCTGTGGATCTCGCCGTTGCAGGTCGTCGTCGCAACGATCACGTCGGAGGCCGACGACTATGGCCGCGAGGTCGCGGAGCTTCTGCGTGATGCCGGACTTACGGTCGAGACCGACTTCCGCAACGAGAAGATCAACTACAAGGTCCGTGAGCATTCGGTGACCAAGGTTCCGGTCATCGTCGTTTGCGGCAAGCGCGAGGCGGAGGAGCGTTCGGTCAACATCCGGCGCCTCGGCTCGCAGGCCCAGACGGCGATGTCGCTTGACGAGGCGATTGCTTCGCTCTCGGCTGAGGCCACGGCGCCGGATCTCAAACGCAAGGCCGAAAAGAAAGCCCGGGGTTAACACCCCGGGACCTTCGCTCCGTCAGCAAACTGTCATATTAGCGGAATATCCGGATGCTACAGCACCGCGCGTCTTATTGGACGCGCCAAGGTCGCTGTAGCGCTTTGAATCGCTGCATGTTTTGTCCTTAAATCGAGGATGATTTAGGGAAACATGCAGTAGGCCATCCATCGGAGACTTCCGTGCAGTTCAAAGAGCTGTCCTACGCAAACGAAAATGACCGGCGCCTGAAGCGCTGGTTCATCCGCTCCATGGAGGGCTTGGCGGGTCGTAACCGATACGCCAAGCTTTACGCCCGCTGGCGATCCGACATCGTCGGCAAGAGCGATCGGATCTTCGGTGAGATGCTGCAGCTCATCGATGTGCGCCTGCGGCTTCAAGGAGAATGGCCGCCACGTCACCTGCCGGACACGCCGCTGGTCATCGTCGCAAATCACCCCTTCGGCATCGGTGACGGTATTGCCGTTCTGGCACTCGCCGAACAGCTCGGCAGGCCGTTTCGGGTACTGATCAACAACGAGCTGTTGAAAGTGCCGGAGATGGCGCCCTATTCGCTGCCGGTGTCTTTCGAGGAAACGAAGGAAGCCTTGGCACTGAACATGGCCACGCGGCATGAGGCGGTGCGGCTGCTGAAGGAAGGCGTGACGATCGTGATCTTTCCGGCCGGCGGCGTGGCAACAGCACGCTCGGGCTGGGGCAGGGCCGAGGATCTGCCATGGAAGATCTTTCCGGCCAAGCTGATCCAGGCCGCGCGTGCCAGCGTCATACCGATCTATTTCGAGGGGCAGAACGGCCGTATCTTCCATCTCGCCAGCAAGGTGTCGCTGACGCTCAGGATCTCGTTGCTGATCCGCGAATTCCGAAGGCTGTCGGGCACGACGATCGCGGCGCGGATCGGGCACGTTCTCACCTGGGAAGAGCTTTGTTTGCACGCTGACCGCAAGGATCTGCTCGGTCGAATCTATGAGGCGGTCTTTTCGATGGCACCGCCGCGTCGCCGTTTCCTCAAGCGTGCCGGCTGACGCAGCGTTACAGCGCCGCGCGTCTATTTAGACGCGCAAAGGTCGCTGTAACACTTTGAGTTGCTGCATAATTTTGTCCTTAAATCGATTCCGATTTAAGGAATTATGCAGTAGCGACCTGTGGTCACGTTATGCGTACGATGTCAGGTCAATCCTGCGCTTCCGCCGCTGCTTCCGGGCTTGCGGCCGCGCCGCCATTGGTCAGGAGCACTTCGATATCGGTGTTGACGCCGGCCTTCACCGTGAAGTCGCGCTGGTAGATCTTGTTCTTGTTTCTCGCGACGGCCGTATAGTTGCCCTCGAGAAGAACGAGCGTCGGGAACGCCCCTTCCTCCTGGTCGACGATATCGCCAGCCGAAGTGAGGATCGACCAGCCGGTGTCGGCGATGGCTTCGCCGCCTGGTTCGGAGACCAGCTTCAGCGTCAGCTTCGCAGCCTTGTGCTGGATCGTCGCCTCGGTCAGCTTGCCGGCTTCCACCTGGATGTCGGCGGTGATCACCGCGTTTGTGGTGCCGTAGTTGGAACTGACATGGTAAGTGCCGGCGCCGAGGCGGATGACGGTGCTGGGTTTCACGTCGGCGGCAATCAGTGCCCGCTCGCCGTCACCCTGCGTCTCGGACGAATAGATGGAGAAGCTGAGTTCGCCTGGCGGAATGCGCACATCGCTGCCGGAGACCGCGTTCAGCGTCATGCCGCCGGCATCGAGCACCAGCACCTGCTTGTCGAGCACGCCGTCTTCCGGGATGCGGATCTTGCGCGTCGCGGCAGCGCGGCCAAATGCGACGTTGACGAAGTACTCGCCTGGCACCAGGCTGAAGCCCGTTGATCCGCCTTCGGATGTGGCCAGCAGCGGCAGCTTGCCGTCGCTTCCCGGAATAGGGCTGAACACGCGCCAGGTCAGGCCGGCCTCGACGGGCTGCCCCTTGCCGGTCAGAAGCGCCTCGAGCTTGACGTCCTTCAGCGCGCCTTCCTGTGTCGGGTCGCTGGTCAGTGGGCTGAAGCCGGTCAGCTTCGGCATCTTGCGGGTTCCGGAGATCGACGGGAAGCTCTCGAAGGCCTCGGTGGCGTCCTGCGCCAGGACGCTTCCGGCGGTGATGCTTGCGAGTGCGACCGCCAAACCGGTTCTGATGAAAATACGAGGGCAGGTGCGCATGAGAGCAGTTGACTTCCTGACTGGGTGACTCCACTTGAGACGCCGGTATGGCATTTTCGTGGCTGCCGGTCGGCGGCAAAATAGTGGAATTCACCCCATATGAAAACCGAAATAAAGCTCGTTGACTATCTCGCGTCCCGCCGATCCATTCCGGCTTTTCAGATGGGCGGCCCGGGGCCCGCCAGGGCCGAAGTCGAGGAAATGCTGACGCTCGCATCGCGCGTGCCGGACCACGGCAAACTGGCGCCCTGGCGGTTCATCGTTTACCGCGGCGAGGAGCGGGCGCGCATCAGTGCCGAGTTGAAGACGATGGCGCTCGCCAAAAAGCCCGATCTGTCGGAAGAGATGATCAAGGTCGAGGAGACGCGGTTGACGCGGGCACCCGTGGTCGTCGCCGTCGTCAGCAAGGCCGCTCCGCATTTCAAGATCCCCGAATGGGAGCAGCAGATGTCGGCCGGAGCCGTCTGCCTCAACCTGTTGATGGCCGCCAACGCGCTCGGTTATGCCTCCAACTGGCTGACCGAGTGGTACGCCTTCGACGAAGCTGCCTACCCATTGCTCGGCGTCAAACCCGGTGAGAAAATTGCCGGCTTTATCCACATCGGTACCGCGATGGTCCCGCCGACGGAGCGTCCGCGCCCGGAATTGGCCGAGATCGTCACCTGGGTCGGAGAAGACGCCTGATGTTCTACGACACCGCTGCAAACAGGCATGGCCTGCCGCATGACCCGTTCAAGGCCATTGTCTCGCCGCGGCCGATCGGCTGGATCGGCACGCGCGCCACGGACGGCTCGTTGAACATCGCTCCCTATTCCTTCTTCAACGCGATCAGCGACCGGCCGAAACTCGTGATGTTTTCGTCGAGCGGCTATAAGGATTCGGTTCGCAACATCGAAGCGACGGGTGAATTCACCGCCAGCTTTGCCAGCCGAAATCTGAGCGAGGCCGTCAACAAGACCTCGATCGCAGCCCCCCATGGCGAGAGTGAGTTTGCGATCGCCGGATTGACGCCGATCGACGGGACGCTGGTCAAGGCGCCATTCGTCGGGGAGGCCTATGCTGCGCTTGAATGCCGGCTGACTGAGATGTTTCAGCCGAAGGGGCTCGATGGCGAGCCCTCGGACAATTATGTCGTCATCGGCCAAGTCGTCGGCATTCACATTCGCGACGAAGCGATCCGCGACGGTCGTTTCGACATGGCGACGGTGCGGCCGCTTGCCCGCCTTGGCTACATGGATTACTGCGACGGCGGCGACGTCTTTCAGATGGTGCGACCGACGCGCTGAAGCGTGGCCTGTTCGGTCACGGACTGCCGGACCGATGGCGTCAGTCATCTGTTCCCAGCCATGCCGCTTGTTCCGGCGAGCGGCATACCACGGACGAAAAGCCGTTGCTGCGGCTCGCGGTGAAAGCGCGCCGGACGGCTTTTTCAGTCACAGCCGTTTGCGGCAACCCTTCGTAACAGGCAAGCCCTGCTTCGCCGGCGCGAAGAACACACGCTGCACGCCCGGTGACGATCACAGCGACCGTTTCTCCATCTTGTCGTTCTTCCGGTGGTTTGCAGCCCATTGCTGCGGCGAGTTCCGATCCGTCGAAAATAAGTCCTTCGAGACGCGGCGAGCTTCCGCCAAGGGAGTAGGGCGAAAGCGCGCTTTCGGGGACCGTGCCATATTCCGCAAGAATAGCCATCTGTTGCGCGCGACGGTCTGCGCTCGCCTCTGCGACACGCAGCATGACGTCGAGCCTCTGCACGTCAGCGCGGCTCCGACAACCGGAGAGCACGACGCCGTCAATATCGTGGCGAAGAAGCCGGACCAGTTCGTCTTCCGTCAGGCAGTCGACCGGGGCAATCCGCGCGAAGACACGGCAGGCGCTCTTTGCTGCTTCCATAACTCGAGCGAACGCATCGTTACCATAACCGAGATCGACAACGATGCCATCAACTGCCTTGAGGTCGGCCGAGGTCGGCGGCGGCGTGCCGATCCTCTGAAACAGCAGCGGCTTCCTGGTTTTGAAGCGGTTAACGGACATGGTGAACCAATCTTAAACCTTTGCCAGCTAGGCTTCGAACATCAGGTGGCTTTGGGTGTCTAGTGGGGCGTAGGTGATCATACAAGCATTTCTTCGCTGGGTGGAAACGGCGAGAACGGGCGACCGTGCCCGCGCCGCTCGCGCCCTCGGTCGCGCCTATGTCGACGCGCAGATGAACGGTATCGATCGCCGTGCTGCCGAAATGGCGATGACCTTTCTGCTCGACGATCCCTCTCCAAAGGTACGTTCGGCTCTCGCCGAAGTGCTCGCGCCATCCTCCGACATTCCCCGCGCCATCATTCTCGGTCTTGCCGAAGACCAGCCCGAAATCGCCTATATCATCATTTCCCGCTCGCCCGTTCTGACCGACGAGGATCTTGTCGATCTCGCGGCCCGGGGCTCGGCCGAGACGCGGGCGCTGATTGCGGCCCGCGCCTTCGTCTCGCGCTCGGTTTGCGCTGCCATCGCTGAAATCGGCAGCGAAGAAGAAATGCTGATCCTGCTGGAAAATAACGGTGCCCAGCTGTCGCGCCGGTCGTTGAAGCGGATCGCCGACCGTCTTGGCCATTCCGCCGCCGTTCGCGATCTTCTGCTTGACCGTGCTGACTTGCCAAGCGACGCTCGGCACACGCTTGTCGAAGAAGTAGGTGTGGCACTTGCCGCATTCGGTCTCGTCCAGATGGCGATTGGGGCGACACGGGTTGAGCGCGTTACGCGCGAGGCTTGCGATGTCGCAGCCGTCGGCATGGCCGGCACCTTGGCCGTGGAGGAACTGCCGGGTCTCGTTGTTCATCTGCGCGAAACCGGCCGTTTGACGCCGGCGTTCCTGTTGCATGCGCTTGTCACCGGCCGGGCAGAGTTTTTCTCGGCCGCGATCGTCGATCTTTCCGGCGTCACGGAAAAGCGGGTTCGCTCGATCCTTTCGGGCGGCCGTATCCATTCCATTCGCGCGCTGTTCGAGAGTGCCGGCCTTGGGCGCGACATCAGCGAAGCTTTTGCCGAGGCGGTCCTTCTTTGGCGTAAGGACGGCGCGACGAGCAGCGACGATTGCCGCGCCTCCGTTTGCGGCGCACTGCTTGCAAGTTTGCGCGGTCAAAGAACGCCTTCGCCGGCATGCAACGCAATGACCGAAATTCTCGAGCGACTGGCCTTTGCCGAGCAGCGGCAGTCGGCCCGCGACTATGCTCAGTTGGCCGCGCGCCAAGCCGCCTGAGAACAACTCACCGAAGACTACAGCACCGCGCATCAAATATGATGCGCAAAGGACCCTGTAACGCTTTAAACTTGCTGCATAATTTTATCTTTAAATCGATTCCGATTTAAGGAACTATGCAGTAGCTCCTGACCCTAGCCGGCCGAACCGGTCGCCGAGGCGACGATGCGGACCAGCGCATCGATGCGTTCCTCGATCTGATCGAGCCCATCGGATCCCTTCTTGATACCGTCGATGGCGCAGAGAATGAGCTCGGCCAGTAAGGTCGGCGTAACCGCCACTTTCCCAAGCGAAATCTCCCCAGCTTCGATTGCGTCTGCAATTGTGGCCTGCGTCAGCTGCTGTAATCTTGCTGCGGTTGCGACGTTGAGGTCTTCGGCAAGCGTATTGTTCGCCTCGAACAGTTCCTGGCCGTAGGGGCTGGATTGCACCGGCGCCATTGCCGACAGCACGAACGCCTTCAAACCTGCGGAGAGGCGGCGCTCGAATGGTGCCGTCTGAGCAAAGCCGGCTTCGGCTTCGGCAGTCGCGGTCGCATGGTGCCTCTCCATCAGCACGCGAAACAGATCATCCTTGTTCTTGAAATACAGGTAGAGCGCAGCGCGTGACATGCCGGCGGCATCGGCGACATCCTGCATGGAGGTCTTGCGATAACCAAATCGGCTGAAGACCTCGACCGCGGCATTGAGGATATGATGTCTCTTCGTGTCCATTTTTGAATCGTTGACATTCTGGATCAATATTGTCAAACTGACATTATAGATAGAAAATGTCAGTACGTCAGTTTGGCGAATTGACGAACGAGGATGCGAAAACATGAATGCCAGAACCCCTGAGCTTGTCGTCGTGACCGGTATCGGCGGCTTCGTCGGACGGCACGTCGCCGCAACGCTGCTGAGACAGGGCTATGATGTGCGCGGGACGGTGCGCACGCTGGCGCGAACGCAGGAGATCGAGCAAGCGATACGTGGGGCAGGCGGAACAGAGGCGGGGCAACTGACATTCGCTGCCGTCGATCTGCTTGGCGACAAGGGCTGGCCAGACGCGCTTTCCGGCGCTGTCTATGTGATGCACACGGCGTCGCCTTTTCCGGCGAGCGTGCCCGGTGAGGAGGCCGAACTGATCGAGCCGGCGCGAAGCGGCACGCTGCGCGTACTGAAGGCGGCCCGTGCCGCCGCCGTCCGCCGGGTCGTGCTGACGTCGTCGATCGCAGCGGCGATCTATGGCGATGGCAGTGCGCCGTTCACGGAGGAGAACTGGAGCGATCCGCAATCGCCCTTCGCCACGCCCTACTACCGCTCGAAGACCTTTGCCGAACGCGCTGCCTGGGCCTATGCGCGGGAGAGTGGGCTTGAGCTCGCCGTGATCAATCCTTCGATGATCCTTGGTCCGCTGCTCGGCGGTGAAGTCGGGACCTCCGTCGGTGTGGTTCGCGACCTGTTGCGAGGCAAATATCCGGCCATGCCGAAGTTCAGCGTGCCCATCGTCGACGTGCGCGATGTCGCAGAATGACTGTCGCCGATGCGGCCGGCGAGCGGTTCCTCATTGGTGGCGCGGCGCTGTCGCTAGCCGATATTTCTGCTGTGCTGCGGCGGCATTTCCCGGCCTATGCCGGCAAGTTGCCGAAGATCATCTTGCCGAACTGGATGGCCGCGATCGCAGCACGCTTCGATCCCGGGCTTCGTCTCGTCGTTCGGGAGCTTGGCCGCGACCAGCGTATCTCCAATGACAAGGCGCGCCGCATTCTTGGCTGGGCGCCAAGAACGGAGGAGGAGGCGATCAAGGCGAGCGCCGAGAGCCTGATAGCGGCCGGCCTCGTCTGATTGCGTCAGTCGCTGAACCGCCGCGCCACCCAGGAGTAGCCGTCCTCGATATAGTGAACCGGCTTGGTGACGAGGTTCTTCAGCTTCTCGCGGTCGGGGACGGCGCCGGAGAGAAACGCAAGCGCGCGCTTCGGCAGGCCCGGTTGCGCCTCGGTCGGCTGAGGCGGTGGCGTCTCGGGCCGCGGGAGCGGGGCGACCACCTCCGGCTGGAGATCATCGGTTGCGAGGCCGGGACCGGAACTCTCGCAGACGGCAACCACCACCGGATAGTTGGCGTTGGAGAAACGCGGCAACTGTTTCTGCGAATCCGTATCGCACTGGGCGATCGATGGCCATGCCCCGTCGACCGTTGAGATATATCGGCACTGGTTGACGTCGTGGTCACAGCCAAGAATGGTCATGACGATCAAGGCGGCTTTCATGGTCAGGGTGTATCCATCTGGATTGAGGTTGTGCAGGTGCTACGATCAACTTATGCCTGCATGATTCTTCCGGAAATAGGGCAGTGGCTTGAACGCGCAGAAACAATTTGTTTCGCGGCGTCATTCGGATTGATGGGGCAGGTCTGATCCCTGCGTCATTTGACGTATTGGTTGCCGCCGCGCCGGGCGTTAGTTTCCTTCCGGGACCACAAGCGACCCGAGTCACTGCCGAGGATGGAAAATTGCCTGAAGTCACGATCGCCGAAGAACCGCCGCGACAGCCGGAAATCCTGCGCCTTCTGGAAATGTCGGACGCCTATGCCGCCTCGCTCTATCCTGCTGAAAGCAATCACCTCGTCGATGTATCGACGCTCGAGCAGCCGGCCGTATCGTTCTTCGTCGCGCGTTTAGACGGAGCTGTCCTCGGCTGCTGCGCGCTGGTCGAGGCGGGTGATGGCACGGCGGAGATCAAGCGCATGTTCGTCGATCCCGAGGCGCGAGGGCTGAAGGTCGGGAGGCTGTTGCTGCAGGCGCTTGAAAAGCGTGCAGAGAGCCGCGGCGTCGTTGCGATCCAGCTTGAGACCGGCATCCATCAGCCGGAGGCAATAGGGCTCTACAAAACAGCTGGATACATCGACCGTCCGCCTTTCGGCAGTTACCAGCCGGACCCGTTAAGCCTGTTCATGGAGAAGGCGCTGCACGGACCTGCTGATCTCAGCCCGTAATCGGAATGGGGTCTTTGAGGACGCCTTGCAAATGAACGAAGCTGATCGTTCTGATACCACTACAGCGCCGCGCGTCTATTTAGACGCGCAAAGGTCGCTGTAACACTTCGTCCTTAAATCGATCCCGATTTAAGGAATTATGCAGTAGCGAAGTCACCTACGGTGCCCGTCTGCTCGCAAACAAATAGGCACCGCGACGTCTCAGACGATCAGATATCGAGATTGTCGGCGAATACGGCCCGTTCCTGGATAAACCGGAAGCGTGCGTCGGCCTTGGTGCCCATGAGGCTGTCGACGGCTTCGCGCGTGCCTTCGAAATCGACGTCATCGATCTCGACCTTGAGCAGCGTGCGGAACTTCGGATCCATCGTCGTTTCCTTGAGCTGCGCCGGCAGCATCTCGCCGAGACCTTTGAACCGGCCGACTTCGACCTTGCCGCGGCCGTTGAATTCGGTGCGCATCAGCTCTTCGCGATGGGCGTCGTCGCGCGCATAGAGCGTCTTCGAGCCCTGGCTCAGGCGATAGAGCGGCGGTACGGCGAGATAGAGGTGGCCGCCGCGGATGAGCTCCGGCATCTCCTGGTAGAAGAAGGTGATCAGCAGCGAGGCAATATGCGCGCCATCGACGTCGGCGTCGGTCATGACGACGATGCGTTCGTAGCGCAGGTCCTCTTCCCGGTATTTGCTGCGGGTGCCGCAGCCGAGTGCCTGGATCAGGTCGGCGATCTGCTGGTTGGCGCCCAGCTTTTCCCGGCCGGCGCTGGCAACGTTCAGGATCTTGCCGCGAAGCGGCAGGATGGCCTGGTTGGCACGGTTGCGCGCCTGCTTGGCGGAGCCGCCGGCCGAATCCCCTTCGACGATGAAGAGTTCCGCACCTTCGGCAGTGTTCTGCGAGCAGTCGGCAAGCTTGCCGGGTAGGCGCAGCTTGCGCACCGCTGACTTGCGGTTGACTTCCTTCTCCTTGCGACGGCGGACGCGCTCGTCGGCGCGTTCGATCACCCATTCGAGGAGCTTTGCCGCCTCTGCCGGGTTGTCGGCGAGATAGTGGTCGAAAGGATCGCGCAAGGCGTTTTCGACGATGCGCTGTGCTTCGACGGTCGCCAGCTTGTCCTTCGTCTGGCCGACGAATTCCGGCTCGCGGATGAAGACCGAGAGCATGCCGGCGGCTGAAATCATCACGTCATCGGTGGTGATGATGGCGGCGCGCTTGTTCTGCGTCAGTTCGGCGTAATTCTTCAGACCCTTGGTGAGCGCGATGCGGAAACCCGCCTCGTGCGTCCCGCCTTCAGGCGTCGGAATGGTGTTGCAATAGGAGTGGACCTGCTGGTCGCCGCCATACCAGGTGACGGCCCATTCGAGCGAACCGTGGCCGTTCGACTTCTCGGACTTGCCGGCAAAAATCTCGCGGGTGACCGTGAACTCCTTGCCGAGCGTCGCGGCAAGATAGTCCTTCAGGCCGCCCGGGAAGTGGAAGACGGCTCGATCCGGAATCTCGGAGCCTTCCGCCAGCAGCGACGGATCGCACGACCAGCGGATTTCGACGCCGCCGAAGAGATAGGCCTTCGAGCGCGCCATGCGGAACAGCCGTGCCGGCTCGAAGCGGGCATGCGGTCCGAAGATCTGCGGATCGGGATGAAACCGCACCCGCGTTCCGCGCCTGTTGTGGACGTCGCCCAGTTCTTCCAGCCCGCCCTGCGGCACGCCGCGCGAAAAGCGCTGGCGATAAAGCTTGCGGTTTCTGGCAACCTCAACCTCAAGGTCGTCGGACAGTGCGTTGACGACGGAGACACCGACGCCGTGCAGACCGCCGGAGGTTTCATAGGCCTTGCCGTCGAACTTGCCGCCCGCATGCAGAACGGTCATCACGACTTCGAGCGTCGACTTTCCGGGGAATTTGGGATGGTTTTCGACCGGAATGCCACGGCCGTTGTCGGTCACCGACAGATAGCCATCGGCATCGAGATTGACTTCGATGAAGTTGGCGTGGCCGGCCACCGCTTCGTCCATCGAGTTGTCGATGACTTCGGCGAAGAGATGGTGCAGCGCCTTTTCGTCGGTGCCGCCGATATACATGCCCGGACGCCGACGTACCGGCTCCAGTCCCTCCAGCACCTCGATCGCAGAAGCATCGTAGTCACCGCTGTCGCTCCCCTTGGGGGCAGGGCGCGGTTCTTCACGCGGAACCGGCGCCGCTCGCGCGACAGGTGCTGCATCTGGCGCAACGGGCTTCGGTTGTTCGGGCATTGCGGAGAAGAGGTCGTTGCTGTCGTCCATGGGGCGTCTAGATCATTCCTGTCGTGCGGAGGTGTTCAAGGCCATAGCAAGACCTCGGTCTTGTCGCCATCCCCAGTCATTCGAATCACCCGGATTCTGCCAGAGTCTTCCCGATTGTACGAACAAAAGGAGAATGGCAACGCCGGATGCCCGCAAAATAAAGCCTCTGCGTCGGCTTCCATCACCAACTGTTGCTTTGGCGCCGGGCCGATGGCAAGGCTTTGCGGCGAACCAGGGAGCCCTTCGTTGTCCGTGTCCACAGCTCATTTTTGCTTTCGCCGGCTTGCTGCCATGGTCCTGTCCACCGGCCTTCTTGCAGGCTCGGCCGCTTGCGCCGAGGCGCAGGTATTGAAGCCCTACAAGGACGATCTGTTTTCCTACGGCAAGGTGCTGGAGCAGGGCGATGGCGGTGACTACCGCGTCGTCGACTATCAGGAACTGCGCGACATCAATGAACGCGACGAAATTCCGGAGCGTCGGGTCAAGCGCGCCTTCCTCTCGCTTGGCGTCAAGAGCGAACAGGTCAACGAGACGCTCGATGTCGGCGAGCGCTCCATCGATGTGACACGCGTCGGTCGGGAGCGGGGGGCGGCGTTCAGCGTGATCTTCATTCACGGGCGAGGCGGGGACCGGCGCCTTGGCGCCAATGATTTTTCCTTCGGTGGCAATTTCAATCGCCTGAAGAACCTCGCTGTTGCCAATGGCGGTGTCTATTACGCGCCGAGCGTGCGATCCTTCGATGCCGCCGGGGCTGAGGATGTCGCAGGACTGGTCAAACTTGCCGCCGAGCGCTCAGGCGGCCGGCCGGTGGTACTGGCTTGTGCCTCCATGGGCAGCTTCATCTGCTGGGGCGTGTCGCGTGACGCAAGCGCCGTTGCTGTCCTTGGCGGCATGATGGTCATGGGCGGTGCCGCCGATCCGGATTTTACGAAGAGTGCCGCCTACAAGGCGAAGTTGCCGATGTTCTTCAGCCATGGCAGCCGGGATAGTGTCTATCCCGCCGAGAGCCAGAAGGCGCTCTACACCGCGTTGAAGGGGCAGGGCTACCCGAGCCGCTTCGTGCTTTTTGAAACCGGCTCGCACGGAACGCCGGTTCGCATGACCGACTGGCGCGACGCCCTGAACTGGATCGGCGGCCGCTAACGCACAGCGTTTGATGCTCGGCATTTGTTAACCAGACCGGCAATTTCCGGGTGCAGGCCGTCCGCTTGTTTCCACCTTTGAAAGTGATCGGCGCGATGATCTCCGGCAGATATTGCTGGGGTAAGTTTCATGGATGCGCGCACCGAAACACGGCGGGTTCCGCTGTGTGTCGACCTGGATGGCACATTGCTGGCCGCCGATACGCTGTGGGAAGGCGCTGCGATCATCCTCTTGCGCAATCCGCTCATGCTCGTGCTGATGATGCTGTGGCTGCTGCAGGGCAGGGCGCGCCTGAAGCATGAAGTCGCCTTGCGCTCCCGGCGAAAGGCGGCGGACTGGCCGTACCGCCAGACCGTCCTGGCCCGACTGGCCGCAGAGAAGGCGGACGGGCGCGACATCGTGCTCGTCACTGGTGCTGCGCCTTCCGTCGCCCGGGAGGTCGCGGCGCATGTCGGGCTCTTTTCCTCGGTCATGCATTCGTCGGAGGCGCTCAATCTGACGAGCAGCCGAAAGCGTGACGCACTGGTGAAACGGTTCGGCGAGGGCGGTTTCGATTACATGGGCAACAGCCGCGACGACATCGCGGTGTTCGAGGTGTCACGCCGTGCGATTGTCGTGGCGCCGGATTCGGCGGCGGAGAAATGGCGCCGCAACCACGATGCCGAGAAGCTCGATACCGGCAAGGTGAGCATGCTTGCTCCTTTGAAATCGATCCGCGTCCATCAATGGGCGAAGAATGTACTGATCGGCGTACCGATGATCCTCAATCATGAGGTGCTGCATCTCGATGCGCTGGTGAGTGTTATCATCGCATTCTTCGCCTTCAGCTTCCTGGCCTCCGCCGTCTACGTCATCAACGATCTCTCAGACCTTGCGAATGACCGGCGCCACGCAAAGAAGCGCAACCGGCCGCTTGCCAGCGGCCAGATGTCGGTGCCGACGGCGCTCATCCTCGTCGTCTGCCTGATGCTGGCCTCGCTTTCGCTGACGTTCGTCCTGCCGTGGAAGTTTGCAGGCGTGCTCGCCTTTTATGCCTGCGCCACGACGGCCTACACTTTTGTGCTCAAGCGCAAGCTTCTCGTCGATGTTTTCACGCTTGCGGGCCTCTACACCACACGCATCGTGGCCGGCGCGGCGGCGACCGGAACGGAACTTTCCTTCTGGCTCGTGTCTTTCGCGATCTTCTTCTTCCTCAGCCTGGCGCTGGTGAAGCGCTATGTCGAACTGCATGAATTCGAGGATAAGGACGGTGGCGCTGTTCCCGGGCGCGGCTATCTCGCGGTCGATTTCGAAATGGTCGGGCAGGCGGGTGTGGCCTCCGCCTTCACCTCTGCACTGGTGCTGGCACTTTACGTGCACAGCAAGGAACTGCAGGAAATGTACACGACGCCCTGGGCATTGTGGCCGCTCTGCCCGCTGGTGCTCTATATGCTGCTTCGGATCTGGATGCTGGCGCGCCGTGGTATGCTGCACGAGGATCCCGTCGTCTTCATCATGCGCGATTGGCGCAGCCAGTTGACCATGCTGATCGGGGCGTTACTTATCCTTTTCGGAGCGGTCGGCCCACAATGAGCACGCAAGATTACGATAGCTGGGGCCGACTCGACCGCCGGCCGCGGCAGGGCATTTCGCCTGACGACTACGAGGATCGCCTCGGCTCGATGGAGCCCGATGCCTTCCTGCCTTTCGGCAATGGTCGCAGCTACGGCGACAGCTGCCACAACGACGGCGGCCTGCTGATCGACAATCGCCGTCACGCTCGCATCCTCGCATTCGACCCGGGCACCGGCGTGATGACCTGCGAGGCAGGTGTCACGCTCCGCGACGTCCTGGTCCGCGCCATTCCGCACCGTTTCTTTCTGCCGGTGACGCCAGGTACGGCCTTTGTCACCGTGGGCGGTGCGCTTGCCAACGATGTTCACGGCAAGAACCATCATACGCGCGGCACCTTCGGCAATCATGTGTCCGGCTTTACGTTGTTGCGTTCCGATGGCGAGCGCCTGACCTGCACTTCCGTCGAGAATCCGGAGCTGTTTTCAGCCACGATCGGCGGAATGGGGCTGACCGGCCTGATCCTGACCATCAGCCTTAGGCTCAGCAAAGTGCCGTCGCCGCATGTGCAGCAGCACGCGATCCGCTTCGATAATCTCGACGAATATTTCGGACTGGTCGACCGCGTTGATGAGGAACACGAATATTCCGTCGCCTGGATCGACCAGCTTGCGACGGGACGGCGCATGGGCCGCGGCGTTCTGTTGGCCGGCGATCATGCCGATGGCTCCTGCGAGTTTCCCGACATGCCGAAGGGCATGAAGCTCTCGGTGCCGTTCTCGCCACCTTTCAACCTTCTCAATTCCGCGACGCTCAAGGCCTTCAACGAGTACTATTTCCGCAAGGAGAAACCGGGGGAAACCGTTTCAACGGTGCCGTGGACTTCCTATTTCTACCCGCTCGACGCCATCGGCGCGTGGAACAGGCTCTATGGTCCCAAAGGGCTCTATCAGCACCAAAGCGTCTATCCCTCGGAGAATGCGCGGGAAATCACCGCGACGCTGATGGAGACTGCGCGCAGTGCCGGACACGCGTCCTTCCTGACCGTCTTGAAGCGCTTCGGGAACGTCGCCTCGCGCGGTCTTCTGTCGTTTCCGCGGCCCGGTTTTACTTTGACGCTCGACTTCGCCAATCAGGGTGAACGGACAGTAAAGCTGCTGGACCGCCTCGACGCGATCGTTGTCGAGGCCGGAGGCGCGGTAAATCCTTACAAGGACGCGCGCATGAGCCCGCAAGTCTTTGAAAAGTCTTTCGCTTCCTGGCGATCCCTCGAGGCGCTCCGCGATCCGGCGTTGACGTCGAACTTCTGGCGCCGCACGGCGCTGGCTTTGCCAAAATGAGAATGCAGACAATTTTATTAAATTAAATACGCGAACTTCACTGAATATGCGTCTCTCGCGTGTAAGTACATTCCCGGGACTGGGAGTAAAACCATGAAATATATTCCATTCATTCTCTTCACTGTGCTGACCAATGCGGCCGCGCAGTTGATGCTGAAGCAGGGCATGATGTCGCTCGGGCCGATCTCTATGACGGCAGAGACCGCCATCGTCCGCCTGTTCCAGATTGTTTTCAATCCATGGGTCTTTGCCGGTCTGGTGACCTTCGTCATCTCCATGGCATCGCATCTCTACGTGCTGTCGAAGGTAGAGCTTTCCTTCGCCTATCCGTTCCTGAGTCTGGCTTATGTGGCGGTTGCGATCTTCGCCTACTTCGTCTTCCGCGAGGACCTCAATGCCTGGCGCATCGCCGGCATTGCGCTCATTTGCGCCGGAACGGTCCTGATCGCCCAGTCGGGCATGTCATCCCATAGCGACGAGAAGCCGGTCGATGCGGCTGGTGCAAGAACAGCAGACTTCGGGAGCAAGTCATGAAGCACATTATCTTTGGGGGCGATGGTTTTGTCGGCCGGCATCTGGCGCAGCGCCTTGTCCAGGATGGCGAAGAAGTCGTGGTCGCCGATATCGTCAAGTCCGACCTGTCGCACTACAATCGCGCCCGTTTCGTCCATTGCGACGTCACGCAGATGAGCGAAGTGCTGAAGGTCGGTATCGGCCCGGACGACATGATCTACAACATGGCGGCCAAGATGCTGTCGCCGTTGCAGATCCGTTCGAAGCGTTGGGATTTCTTCTGGCCGGTCAACTACTACGGTGCCGAGAACATCATGAAGGCCATGGGGGCAGCGAACGCTTCGCGCCTCGTGCAGTTCACCACCGACATGATCTACGGCCACACGGTGCAGTCGCCGCAGACCGAGGATCATCCGGCAAAGCCGCTCGGCGAATACGGGAAATCGAAGTGGGCGACCGAACAACTGGCCGTGCAATGGCGCAAGCAGGGCATGAGCATCTCGATCTTCCGCCCGCGCCTGATTATCGGCCCCGGACGCCTCGGCATTCTCGAAAAGCTGTTCAAGCTGATCGACATGAACCTGCCGGTGCCGATGATCGGGTCGGGCAAGGTGCCGTACCAGTTCATCTCGGTGTTCGATTGCGCTGAAGCGGCACGGCTTGCCTGGAAGGGCGGCGTGCCCAACGAGGCCTACAATCTCGGCTCGGACAGTCCTCCTTCCGTGCGTGAGCTTCTCGGTAACCTGATCAAGCACGCCGGCTCGAAGTCCTTCCTACTGCCGACGCCTGCCTTCGCAGTGAAACAGACGCTGGCGCTGTTCGACCTGATCAACAAGCCGATCATGGATCCGGAGCAATACCTGATTGCCGACGAACTATGCGTACGCGAGACGGGCAAGCTGAAGCATCAGCTCGGCTGGCGGCCGGAGTTCAACGATGGCGACATGCTGATTGCTGCCTATGACGAGTATCGGGCCAAGAAGTCCGGCGCCGCGATACAAGACGCCGCCGCCGTGCCGGCCGAGTGAGGGGAATGACAATGCTGGATAGACCGAACCATACAGCCGTCTCTGCACCGTCGCTCGACGCTGGCGTCGCAAAGCCAAACCTGCTCACGGTCGAGCAGGCGAAAGCCATGTCGATCGGCGACATCACCACTGCCTTCAAGGACCATCTCAACCCTGGCCAGCTCCATTTCATGAAGCTGCTCGGCTTTCACAAGGTGAAGATCGAAAGCGCCGAGGGCATGCACTACACCGACCAGAACGGCCGGAAGATCCTCGATTTCTTCGGTGGCTTCGGCTCGCTGGCCTTTGGCCACAACCACCCGCGAATCCTCGATGCGCGCCGGAAGTTCCAGGACGAAAAGCGCCACGAGATAGCCATTGCCTTTATGTCGCAATATGCGGCGGCGCTCGCCAAGAACATTGCCGCCTGCTCGCCGGGCGATCTCGACATGGTCTTCCTCGGTTCATCCGGTTCAGAGGCGATGGAGGCGGCGGTCAAGCTTGCCGAGCGCGCGGCCGGCCCGAAGCGACCGAAGGTCGTCTATGCGGAAAACTCCTTTCACGGGAAGACCAAGGGCGTACTTGCCATTACCGATGGCCAGCTCTACCGCGCCGAGTTTAGGCTTGCCGACAACACGGTGCGCGTTCCCTTCGCCGATATCCAAGCCGTCGAGAATGCCTTCAAGTCCGATCCGGAGATCGGCGTCATCGTGCTCGAGACGATCCAGGGCGGTGGCGGCATCATCCAGGCTCCAGCCGAGTACTGGCAGCAGTTGCGTGCGCTTTGCGATCGCTATGGCGTCCTGTGGGTCGCTGACGAAGTGCAGTGCGGTTACGGCCGCTCGGGTCGCTTCTACGCCTTCGAGCACTATGGCGTCGTTCCTGACGTGACTGCACTCGCCAAATCGCTCGGTGCCGGCAAGGCGGCGGTGGGCGCGATGATCGCGCGCCGCGAGGTCTATATGAAGGCCTATGGCACATCGAAGACGGCGATGATCCACGCCATGGCGACCTTTGGCGGCATGGGCGAAGCCTGCGTCACCGCGATCGAGGGTATCAATGTGCTCTATAACGAGCATCTGATCGATCGCGCGGCGGACAGCGGCGACTATCTGCTTGAACGCCTGCAGGCGCTGAAGGAGAAGTATCCGAAGATCATCAAGGACGTGCGCGGCAAGGGGCTGATGGTTGGCCTGGAGTTCCAGGACTTCAGTCAGACGTTGCCGATGGTCCTGCGTCCGGTCGTTTCCGTGCTTGATGACAAGCTGAAGGGATCGCTCTCCGGCTTCATCGGTGCCTTGCTTCTGCGCGACTACGACGTGCTGGTTGCCTTTACCGAATACAATCGCAACGTCATCCGGCTTGAACCGCCGCTGATCTGCGAGCGCGCTCACGTCGATCAGTTCATCGCTGCGCTCGACGAGCTCTTGGGCCGCGGCATTGTCCGTATCGTCAAGGACTTCGTCGGCAGCCAGATCGGCGGCTGAAGGAAGCCCAAAAATGTCTCGGAGGGCAGGAGGGCTTAACGCTTCTGCCCTTTTATGTTCATGTCGAATTCGACGACATTGGAGTAGATCGGCGTGCCGACGTCCATGCCGTAGGGCGAGCGAAAGATGCTGCCGCGGATCTTGAATGAGATCGACCGGTTGTTCCAATCCATCAGCTTTACCGAGAACCGTTCCTTTCGGGCTTTGCCGCGTGCGGTCAGCGTGCCTTCGACGGCGGCCGTGTCGGGGCCGGTCTGCGTGATGCTGGTCGAGCGGAAGGTGACCGTGCGGTAGGTCGCGCTGTCGAAGACGGCGCTCGACTTCAGGAAGTCTTCGACGCGCCTTTCTCCCGTCTCGACACTTTCCGGATAGAGCGTGAAGTCGACCGACGAGCGGGCGATGTTATTGCCATCGATGCGGAAATTGCCGGAGAACTTGCCGAAGTCGCCGACGATGCCGCCACCACCGACCTGCGCGACGGAGAAATGGACGCGTGACGCGGCGGTGATGCCGTAGCTGCCGGCGGCGTCCGAGAGTTGCGGCGCGCTGGCCGCTGTGGCACTTGGCCCGAATGTCGCAGCTAGCATGGCGCAGAGTGCCGATGCGACGGGTGATGCCTTCGATTTCTGCTTCATCATGGTTCATTTCCTCTTGGCAATGACCTGACTGCTCTTGCTCTTTTCGAGCTCGCGGCGCCGCTGCGGTCGCGTAGACAGCATGCGGACCAGAACCTCGTCGCGACGGACCAGATGGTGGTAGAGCGCAGCCATCGCGTGGAGCACGAGAAGACCCAATGTCGCGTAGGCGAGGATGGAGTGGGTCGACGCCCAGAAGCTCTCGGCCGCTTCTGTTTTCGCCATCGGCAAATGAGGGATGACGAACCAGTCGAAATAGAAGCTTGGAATGTTCAGCGTCGAGGTCGACGCGACTGCCCAACCGGCGAGGGGCACTGCGATGGTGAGGCCGATCAGGATTGCATGCGTGGCTCGGGCTGCGCGTCGTTCGAGCGGGGAAAGGCCGGCTGGCGCCTGTGGTTGCTTGTCAAGCACATGCCAGGCGGCGCGCAGCGCGGCGAGGGCGAGCACCGTAAAGCCGAAGGACTTGTGCCATTGGTAGAGCGAGAATTGCAGGCTCGGATCCAGTGGGAGTCTGCGCATGACAAAGCCGAGCGCCAGGAGGCCAAGGATCAACACAGCGATCAGCCAGTGAAGGATGATCGTCACCCAGCCGAATGCAGACTTGCTGTTTTGCAGCATGGCAAGCTCCTGCGGCGTTCGGATGAAATCCTCGATTTCGCCCTTGTCGCGCGGATAAGACCCACTGGGCCCGCCTTTTATTCTCCGACGATACCGTAAATTTGCAGGCCGATCATGTTGATGCGGCGAAAGGATATCTCATTTGCTCGACACAGGGCAGTCGACTGGCTGGCCCGAGTGGTTGCACCAACTTAATGCGGAACATTCGTCATGACCAAGAATAGCTCGACATACGAGTTGATCCCACTTGAAAACGTGGTGTTGAAGCATGCCAACGCCGGCATCGCGCTGGGGGCCGAGCATAGGTTCGCGGAATCGCTCGAGCAATGGCGGCTGGCGGCGCAACTGGCGGATGCGAACTTTGAGGGCGAAGATCTTTATTATTGGGTCAGGGGTGGTTACGGCGCCGCGCTCCACGATGTCGGTCGTCACCGCGAAAGCATCGCCGTTTCGAAACTCGTGCGGGAGTGGACGCTTTCGCTACGCCAGCCGCTCGCGGACGACGGGGTCGATTGCCCTGGCGTCTACCTCTGGCGCTTCATGATCGCTCGCCCGTTTCAGGGAAAGGGCGTCGGCAAGAAGGCGATCGAACTTGTCGTACGCGACCTCAAGGCACGCGGCATCCGCGAGCCACACACCAGCTACGGCATGGGCGAGGCGAGCCCCGAAGGTTTCTACAAGGGATTGGGCTTTGTTCCAACAGGCGACAGCCATGGCGAAGAACCGGAGGTTGTGCTCAAGTTTGCGGCCTGAAAGAGAGATCATTGGCGCCACTCGACCCGGCGTCGCCCAGAATATTTGACGAGAGAGACATGCAAAACGACCTGCACGAGGCCAATCGGCTCTTATGGAACGCGGCGACCGTCGCGCACAACAGCCACAAGGGCGATCAAGCGGCGTTCTTCCGCAACGGCGGTTCGACGCTCTATCCCGAAGAGATCGAGCTGCTCGGCGACTTGACCGGCCTCGATCTGCTGCATCTGCAATGCAACTCCGGGCAGGACAGCCTGAGCCTCGCCCGCCTCGGCGCCAAGGTGACCGGCGTCGATATTTCCGACGAGGCGATCGCCTTTGCCAAGCGGCTTTCGAGCGAAAGCGGCATTGCCACGACTTTCGAGCGCGCCGATCTTTTCCACTGGTTTGACGACGCAAGAGTGCGCGGTCTGACGTTCGATCGGGTTTTTTCTTCCTATGGCACGATTTGCTGGCTGTCCGACCTCGGCCCTTGGGCTCGAGGTATCACTTCCGTACTGAAGCCCGGCGGCCGGTTCGCCTTCGTCGAGTTCCACCCGTTTGCGATGGTTTTCGATGATAAGTGGTCGCCGCGTTACGACTACGCGCCGAGAGAGCCGGTCTGCGAAGCGGGCATTAGCGACTATGTCGCTGCGTCCGGGACGGGGTTGGCGCCGGATGGCTACGAACAGGGCGTCGTGGATTTCCGCAATCCGCACCCCTCGTTCGAGTTCAACTGGGGTATCGCTGACGTCGTCCAGGCGTTGATCGATGCCGGTCTCAGGATCGAATGCCTGAAGGAATATCCCTATGCCAACGGCTGGGCCGGCTTTGAGCGGATGCGCGATTCCGGCGGCGGGCGGATGCTGCCACCCGAAGCCATGCCGAGTATTCCCCTGATGTATGCGATCGCGGCAGAAAAACCGAAGACGATAACGGCCGCACCGGCAGGGTCACGGCGCGAAACGGTGATCCGGCCCTACCGTGCCGAGGATCGCGACCGGCTGGCGGAAATCTGGCTGTCCGCCTCGCGTATCGGACATCCCTTCCTCGGCGAGGAGCGCCTGCTCACCCAGTTGCAGATGGTTCGCGACAAGTACCTGCCGATGGCCGACAATTGGGTCGCCGAGGTCGATGGCCGCCCGGCCGGTTTCATCGGCCTGATCGGCAATTTTGTCGGCGGCCTGTTCGTCGATCCCGATATCCATGGCGCCGGCGTCGGCCGCGGGCTGATCGAGCACGCGGCGACGCGGCTCGGTCGTCTCGAGGTCAGCGTTTATGCCGACAATCCGAGTGCTGTCGAATTCTATCGCCGTCGCGGTTTCGTTGAGACCGGCCGACAGGAGACTGACGACGAGGGCTTGCCCTTTGCGGTGATCCACATGGCTCGCGCCTCCTGAGGCGAGAGACCGCCGGCAGGGCCGATCGTCCTGGTCCTGCCGGAATATTCCGCGACGGATGCTTTCCTTTGCCGGCAGCATTTGCTAGGCCGCTTTCCGGAGAAAAAGGTCCTGACCCGGAGGAAATTTCATGACGCCTGACATCCGCCCGCTCGTCGCCGGAAACTGGAAGATGAACGGAACGCGCGCCTCGCTCGATCAGATCAAGGCGATGGCCGAAGGGGTCAAGGGCGATCTGTCCGGCAAGGTCGAAACGCTGATCTGCCCACCGGCGACGCTGCTCTATGTGGCGACCGCGCTTTGCGACGACAGCCCCCTGATGATCGGCGCCCAGGATTGCCACCAGAAACAGTCCGGCGCGCATACCGGCGAAGTTTCGGCCGAGATGATTGCCGATTGCTTCGGCACGCATGTGATCGTCGGCCATTCCGAGCGCCGCACGGACCATGCAGAGCATGACGGGCTGGTGCGCGCCAAGACGGATGCCGCCCATGCTGCCGATCTGATCGCCATTGTGTGCATCGGCGAAACCGGTGACGAGCGTCAGTCGGGCCAGACGCTCGACGTGCTCAAGCGTCAGCTCGCAGAAAGCTTGCCCGACAGCGCCACGGCGGAAAACACGGTCATTGCCTACGAGCCTGTCTGGGCGATCGGTACGGGTCTGACGCCGACGGCCGCGGACGTCGAAGAGGCTCATGCGTTCATGCGCAAGGAACTGGTGTCGCGCTTTGCCGATGCCGGCGGCAAGATGCGTATTCTCTACGGTGGTTCGGTCAAGCCGTCCAATGCGCGCGAACTGATGGGCGTTGCCAATGTCGATGGAGCGCTGATCGGTGGCGCGAGCTTGAAAGCGGAGGACTTTCTCGCCATCTACCGGGCTTATGAAGATTTGACGGCCTGATTGTCCGGCACGGGCCGGACAGGGGGTTGGAATAGCGGGCAGGTTGGTATAAAGAGGCGCGAAAATTGCGCCCGGGAAAACCCGAGTCCGCGCAAGATTTGATTCGTTTGCCCAAAGGGCAGGACTGGAAGCTGATGCAGACCGTACTACTCGTCATCTATCTCATGGTCGTCGTCGCCCTGATCGGCGTCGTTCTCATTCAGCGTTCCGAAGGTGGCGGCCTCGGCATCGGCGGCGGTTCGGGCTTCATGTCCGCGCGCGGCACAGCCAATGCGCTGACCCGCACGACGGCGATCCTCGCGGCACTCTTCTTCGTTCTGGCCCTGGCGATGGGCATTCTCGCCCGTTATCAGCCGCAGGCGACCGATATCCTCGACCGTATTCCGGGCACCAGTTCGGGTGGCGGCGTCCTCGATTCGCTCGGCGGCGGCAACACCACGGCTCCGGCCGGTGGCGCAACCCAGCAGCCGGCAACAGGCAACGGCGCCACGGCGCCGGCTCCCGCCACGACAGGCGAAGCTCCGGCCGGCGGTGCCACGACAACGGAAACGCCCGCAGGCGGCGCCAACAGCAATACGGGATCGCAAGTTCCCAGCGGCCAATAAGGTCGCAATTCAGAAGAACCCGCCGGCGGATGGCACCATCCGCCGGTTTTGTTTTGTGTGAAATCTGATTCCCTTCGAAGACGGAAAAGTTCGGATAGACGAATTTTTCGGTGGCGGAATCGTTTGTTAAAAGGTATCCGGTGACTCCCATGGCGCGATATGTATTCATCACTGGCGGCGTGGTTTCCTCCCTCGGAAAAGGCATCGCTGCGGCCGCTCTTGGAGCGTTGCTGCAGGCGCGTGGCTACCGGGTGAGACTGCGCAAGCTCGACCCCTACCTCAACGTTGATCCGGGCACCATGAGCCCGACCCAGCACGGCGAGGTGTTCGTCACCGACGACGGCGCCGAGACCGATCTGGATCTCGGCCACTATGAACGCTTCACGGGGCGCTCGGCGACGAAGACCGACAACATCACCACTGGCCGGATCTACAAGAACATCATCGACAAGGAACGTCGCGGCGACTATCTCGGCGCAACCGTTCAGGTGATCCCGCACGTTACCAACGAGATCAAGAACTTCGTTACCGAAGGCAATGACGACTATGATTTCGTGCTGTGCGAGATCGGCGGCACCGTCGGCGACATCGAAGCGATGCCGTTCATGGAAGCGATCCGCCAGCTCGGCAACGACCTGCCGCGCGGGACCGCGGTCTATGTTCACCTGACGCTGATGCCCTACATTCCGGCAGCGGGCGAACTGAAGACGAAGCCGACGCAGCATTCGGTCAAGGAACTGCAGGCGCTGGGCATTCATCCCGACATTCTGCTCGTCCGCGCCGATCGCGAAATTCCGGAAGCCGAGCGTCGCAAGCTGTCGCTGTTCTGCAACGTTCGTCAGTCGGCGGTCATACAGGCGCTCGATGTTGCCTCTATCTACGACGTGCCGATCGCCTACCACAAGGAAGGCCTCGATAACGAAGTGCTTGCAGCTTTCGGCATCGAGCCGGCGCCGAAGCCGCGCATGGAAGCTTGGGAAGAAGTTGCCGATCGCATCCGCACGCCGGAAGGCGAAGTCACCATTGCGATCGTCGGCAAGTACACCGGCCTCAAGGATGCCTACAAGTCGCTGATCGAAGCGCTTTACCACGGCGGTATTGCCAACCGGGTGAAGGTCAAGCTCGAGTGGATCGAGTCGGAAGTCTTCGAAAAGGAAGACCCGGCGCCGTACCTTGAAAAGGTGCACGGCATTCTGGTTCCCGGCGGCTTCGGCGAGCGTGGCTCCGAGGGCAAGATCAATGCGGCGCGTTTTGCTCGCGAACGCAAGGTGCCGTATTTCGGCATCTGCTTCGGCATGCAGATGGCGGTCGTCGAAGCGGCGCGCAACCTTGCCGGCATCGACAAGGCATCTTCGACCGAGTTCGGCCCGACCAAGGAGCCGGTTGTCGGCCTGATGACCGAATGGGTGAAGGGCAACGAACTGCAGAAGCGCTCCGCTTCGGGTGATCTCGGCGGCACCATGCGCCTTGGCGCCTATCGTGCGTCGCTGAAGGCCGATACGAAGATTGCCGACATCTATGGCACGTCCGATATTTCGGAGCGTCATCGCCACCGCTACGAGGTCAACGTCGACTACAAGCCGCAGCTCGAATCCTGCGGGCTCGTCTTCTCCGGCATGTCGCCGGACGGCATCCTGCCTGAGACCGTCGAGTACCCGGACCATCCGTGGTTCATCGGCGTGCAGTATCACCCTGAGCTGAAATCGCGCCCGCTTGACCCGCACCCGCTGTTTGCGAGCTTCGTCGAAGCGGCACTCGAACAGTCGCGCCTCGTTTGATCCGTTAGCGCAGCTCTGAAAATTGCGGCCGGTCCCTCGAGACCGGCCGCTTTCGTTTTGGCTTCATATGCCGCGCCGTCACCGAGGTGACGGCTGCCCTTGCCGGCGTGAGAGGATGTAGCTGTAAAGGCTGCCGACGACGAATGGCAGCACGAACGCTGCGATCGCTATTGCTGCAAGCCATGGCCCGGCGGTCAGTGCCAATGCCGCCAGCATCAGCATGATGCCGGATATCAGCATGAGCCTACCGGTTAGGCGATGCGTTGCCGCCCAGTTGGCCGAGTCTGCGAGTGTCCACGGCAGGCGGAGGCCAGCGAAACCGTTCGGTTGCGACTTCGGCATCACATTGCCGATGACGACTGAAAGCAGACCCATGGCGAACGCGATGACGCGGACCATCGACACGTCGATCCCGAGGCCGATCAACACGATGACGGTCTGGATTGCCGTAAAGAGTGCAAGAACGCCGGTCGACGCGGCGGCGGCGACATGGTGGCCGGCCTGTCGTCCGGGTGCGAAGCGGTCGGCGAAAGCCACCAGCGCCAGAACGACCGTTGCACTGATTGGCGCCATCAGTAGCGCACGGTCGCGCGGCCAGAACCCATCCGGCTTACCGTCGACGCCCCAATGGATCGGAAGTTCGCTTCCGGGTAGGATCATGAGGTAGCCGGCGAGCGTCGTCGCGACGAGCGCGGCCGCCAAGGGCAACACCAGGGGAGAGCGCAGCACAGATGTCATGGCCTTTGATCCTTCTTGCCCAGAAGCCCGCCTAGGGCTTCTTCCAGGATGGACATATTGAGATGATAGATCAGGCTCGTGCCACGGCGCTCGACTGCAACCAGCTCGGCGTCGCGCAACTTGTTGAAATGCACCGAAAGCGTCGGCTTGGTCAGATCGAAATGGCCGGCGAGCTCACCCGCACTCTTCGGGCCGCTTTTCAGCAGCGTCAGAATTTGTCGCCGCACCGGGTGTGAAAGCGCTTCGAAGACGGTGTTGATCCGCATAGCCCATGATCCGTTGTCGTTCAGTAGTTAGATAATTATCTAATTAGAGTCAACACGAATGAGAAGGCCCGTTGAACGCCAAGACGCTTGGGGTGACGGTGGTCAATGGATTCGGTTTGAAGGATGCGGTCCGCCGCGAAGTCGCTATTTGCCTGTGGCTTTGGCCTTCAGCCAGGCGGTCTGCCGCCGTGCGCGACGCAGTGCCGTGAAGGCTGCGCCGAGCGAGACGACGACAAGTGCGACGAGGATCACTTCGCCATCGCCGAGCCACAGCCCTTCGAAAGCCGAGACGACTGCGGCCAACGTGATCGCCGCCATTCGATGCTGCTTTGCCATCGGGCCCGAAAAGTCGCTCGGCGCGCCATTGGCGCGTCCGAGTTCGCGCACATAAGCGGTGAGCACGGCGAAGGCGCCGGCAGCAAAGCCGAGCGCGGGCAGGCCGATGCCACAACCGGCGCCGACGAGAATGAAGAGGTCGGCGATCCGGTCGGGAAATTCGTTCCAGAACGGGCCGTCCGGCCCTCCCTTGCCGCCTTCGACGGCGACCATGCCGTCGAAAAGATTGCAGAGCAGACGCATCTGGCAGAACAGGGCAGCCGCGATGAAAAGCAGGGCGCGAAGTCCGTCCTGGGCCTCGCTGGTTAGCCAGAAGGCAAGGCCCGCAAGGGCCGCGGCCGCCACACTCGCCTGCGATATCTGATTGGGTGTGATCGCCATTGAGGCGAGGCGTCGGGCGATTGCCTGCGCCCAGTGGGTGTTGCGGCTGGCCAAGGGCCTGCGGTCGCCGGTTTCTTTCATTGTTCAAGTTCCCCTGCGACTGATCGAAAAGTTGTAGAGTACCGCATAGCTGGTCGATACCAGCAGCGGTACGGCAATCGTCTTGAGAATTTCCGGTGTTCCGGTTGCCGCATGGACGGCGACGAGAATGGTGATTGAGGCAAGGCAGGCGAGGAATGGTGGCATCCAAAGCCGCAAGACCCCGCGGAAACGAAGAGACAGCGCCTCGATCGTCGATTTCAGGCATAGCGTCAGCGCGGCTGAAAGCGCGCCCTGCACCAAGCCGGCTATCAACGGTCGCGGCATTGCATGATGCCTGTTGGCAAACAATGCCCATCCGCCCATCGCCAGAAACGCAAAAAGCACATGGACGATGCTGCTGCGGGCAAGGGCGCGCAGACGGCTGCTCATGTCAGCGACCACCAATATCGCGTCAGATGAAAGAAGATCGGTGCCGAGAACACGACCGAATCAAGCCGGTCGATCAAACCGCCATGTCCTTCGATCAGGTGACCCCAGTCCTTGACCCCGCGGTCCCGCTTGATCGCCGACATTACCAGCCCGCCGAAGAAGCCCATCATCGTGATGATGAACGACATCAGCCCAGCTTGAAGCGGCGTAAATGGCGTGATCCACCAGAGCGAGGCGCCGAGCAGAGTTGCGCTGGCAACCCCGCCGGCAAAACCCTCCACCGTCTTCGACGGCGAGAGTTTCGGGGCGATCTTCGTGCGTCCGAAGAGCTTGCCCCAGATATACTGCAGCACGTCGCTCGATTGCACGACGATCACCAGGAAGGCGATCAGCAGCACATTGCGTCCCTCGTAGTCGGGTATCTGCAGGGTCAGCAGTGCCGGCACATGCGAGGCACAAAAGACGCAGATCATCAGCGCCCATTGGACTTCGGAGATCCGCAGCAGGAAGTTTTGCGTGTCGCCGCGCAGGACGGCGATGATCGGCATGAGCAGGAAGGCATAAACAGGAATGAAGATCGCATAGATGCCGTATTCCTCCGCCCAAAGCAGATAGTAGTTGATCGGCAGGGCCAGGAAGAAGGCGGCGGCAATCGCCCAATGATCGGCGCGGCGGGTGTTGATGAGCGTGATGAATTCGCGAAGCGCTGCAAAAGAGCAGAAGGCGAAGAGCAGCAGCACCCCGACCCGTCCGGCAATGAAGGCAATGGCGATCAGGAAGACCATTGCCCACCAGGCCTTGATACGGGCATTCAGGTTCTCGATCGCGCCATTGGAGCCATCGGGCGAGAGCTTGCGCTGCAGAACATAACCGACCGACGAGGCGAACAGGAGGATACCGCCGACGCCGAGCAAAAGGGTGACCATGTCGGAAGTCGTCGTGCTCATGCGTCGTTGTCCGTCTGTGCCGGGGCGAGGGAAAGCAGCGCGCCTTGCGCCCTGGTGATGAAGTCTTCCTTGCTCTCGTCTGGTTCAACCCTCAGCGGTTCGCCGAAGTTGATCGTGCAGATCAACGGGATCGGAACAAACTCGCCCTTCGGCATCACGCGGTTGAGATTGTTGATCCAGACCGGGACGAGGGCGACGTCCGGCCGCTTGCGCGCAAGGTGATAGAGGCCGCTCTTGAACGGCAGCAGCTTGGCCTCGGTCTGGTTGCGTGTACCTTCGGGAAAGACGATCAGTGACGCGCCTTCGTCAAGTGCCGTTGCCATCTGTTCGACGGGGTCGCTGGTGCGGGCGGCGGGGTCGCGTTCTATCAGAACGGCATCGAAGACGTCGCGGCCGATGAAGGATGTCAGCTTCGACTTCAGCCAATACTCGGCGCTGGCGACGGGACGGGCACGTTCGCGCAGCCAGGGCGGCAGCACAGCCCAGATCAGGATGAAATCGCCATGGCTGGAGTGATTGGCGAAATAGATGCTCTGTTTCGGCGGCAGGCCGGTTTCGTGCCAGATTGCGCGGGCAGCTGTCAGCGCACGCGCAAACATCATGATGGCGACCGAAGCGAGCTTGGCAAGCAAATCGCGAATCATTCCGCCTCGATCCCATCTTGAAGGTATCCCGGTGTCGAGGGATGCGTTGCCCCTCGTGCCCGCATGCGTCCCACGCCCTGCAATGAAATGATCAAATGTCGCCCCTCAAACCTGCAACCGGTCGTAACCTCAGGCTGCATCGACCGACTTTACGCGATTGCCTCCGCTTCACAAGCGGCCGAAGTCGCTCCTGGGATGATGACGTGCGAGCGGCTCAATTTCTTCGATCTCCGTAGTTTTTTGAGTGCTCTGGAAAACGATGCGACGTCGCACCGCAGCCTTCGACCGCAGAGTGGTTCCATTCGACGTTGACCTCCTGCAACTCCGCCGCTAGTTTTCGAGCTCAACAAGAGGAGCGTCGTCCAATGCGCCAGTAATGCCCGGTGAAAACCGAATTCGCCTCAACTTCGCTCGCGAAGGGGATGGACAATGGCATTGCTCGATCCGCAACAGACGGACAGACGCCGAGGCATTTTTGCCTCCGATCTCTATTCTCCATCGTGAGCGGTCATATTTGGACGTGTTTCCAGGGACCGATTATGCAGAATATATCCTCCAATCTCGATCCCATCGATCACAACCGACAGGCCTGGGACAGGCAGGCGAGCCAGCAATGCGAATGGTCTCAGCCGGTCACGCCGGAATTGATCGCCGCCGCCCGTAACGGACAATGGCAGGCGCGGCTGACGCCCGGTGACCTGCCTCAGGGATGGTTGCCTGACATCCGCGGCAAGAAGATCCTGTGCCTGGCTTCGGCCGGCGGCCAGCAGGCTCCCATTCTGGCAGCGGCCGGTGCCGAGGTCACCGTCTTCGATATCTCCGAACGGCAACTCGATCAGGACCGGCTGGTGGCGGTGCGCGAAGGCCTGCTGCTGAAAGTCGTCCAGGGCGACATGCGCGATCTCTCGCTCTTTGCCGATGGCACCTTCGACATCGTCTTCCATCCGATATCGAACCTCTACGTCCCCGATATTCAGCCGGTCTGGCGCGAATGCCACCGGGTTCTGAAGACGGGCGGTCGGCTGCTTGCAAGCTTCTACAATCCAGTGGTGTTCGTCGGTGACCGCGACCCGAGCTATGCCGAACAGGGCCTCATCCGCCCCGTTTATCAGCTTCCCTTTGTCGAGGCCGAACATCTCGCTGCCGACTCGGTGCGGTCCAAGATCGACAGGGGCGAAGCCCTGGTGTTCGGGCACAGCCTGGCTGAACAGATCGATGGTCAACTGCGGGCCGGCTTCGTGCTGGCTGGCTTCCACGAAGACTGGCAGCCTGTGCCACGCTTCGTGATCGACAGGTTTGTGCCGACCTTTATCGCGACCTGCGCCATCAAAAGCGATCTTGGTCTTTGACGCGGATGGCCCGATCTCGCTGTTCGGGCCGCAAACGCAGGCGGAAAGAGAACAACCGCAGCGGCCGACGCGACGCTGCGGTTGCGGTCCCCAGCCCTCCTCGTGGCGCCGTGTTACGTCGTGTTACTGTTACGTACTTCCCAAACCACCGATTTCATCCCTTTCTGTTCTCCAACTAAAGAAAGGGTCGATACGTATGCGCTTCATCGCTTTGTTGTTTGTGCCTTTGACGATCGCCGTATTGGGGCTTTCGGGCTGTGCCACTACTCCCTCGAGCAATACGACCTACGCACAGCCCCAAACGTCCGCCCCCGGTCTCGGGGCCTCGAATACGGCCAACGCCACGGCGGCTCCGGGATTCTACTGACGCTCAGGCAGTTCGGTACCTGCTGGCAAGCATAAATCTGCAGCGGGCGGTGCCCGCCACGGACGGCTCCTGTTTGCGGCGGGTGTTTGTGGCCGGGCGGCCAATCGGCGCCATAGCCGCCAGCCGGCTTGCATTCGCCGGCCAAAAGTTGCAAACAGCGGCGAACCATCAGGGAACACGCCATGAGCCTCTCCAAGCGCACCACCCGCCCGCTCGATCACCTCGTGCTGCCGGTGGATACGCTCGAACAGGCACGGCGTCGCCTCAATGATCTCGGCTTCACCGTGGCCGAGGATGCCCGCCACCCCTTCGGTACCGAAAACGCCTGCGTTTTCTTCTCCGACAACACCTATCTCGAGCCGCTTGCCGTCGCTTCGCGCGAGGAATGCGAGGCGGCAGCCTTGGCCGGCAACGCCTTCGTTGCCCGCGACCAGGCATTCCGTTTCCGCCAGGGGCCGGAGGGCCTCTCGGCGATCGTGCTCGGTACCGAGGACGCTGCTGCCGATCACATGCGGTTTCGCGCCCGTGGCATTTCCGGCGGCGACATGCTGGAGTTCTCCCGGCCGATGCGGCTACCCGATGGTCGGGAGGGTCTCGGATCCTTCCGGCTGGCCTTTGCCGCCGACCTGCGCTCGCCGGATTTCTTCCTGTTTAGCTGTCAGCGCGTGCGTGCACTTCCGACCGACCGGGATGCGCTCGAACGGCACGAAAACGGCGTGCTCGGCATTTCCGAGGTGGTGCTTTCGGAGACGAACCCGACCGATTTCCAATACCTGCTGCAGGAGGCGGTCGATGAGCGCGAAGTCGCGGCTCACTCCTTCGGCATGGACATCGAGACGACGAACGCCAAGATCTCGGTTCTGAGTGCTGCCGGTATTGAAGCCTTCTTCGGCCGCTCGGTTCGCGACGCCGAGCGCGGCTTGCGCGGCCGGGCCGTAATCTTCCGTGTCGCCGACCTCGAAGTGACGCGCGCGCTCTTTGCGCGCAACGATATCGAATTTTCAGAAATGGGCGGACGCCTCATTGTCCCCGAAATGGCGGGGCAAGGGGTGATCTTCGCGTTTGGAGCTTGATGATGGAAACGAATGCCAGAGTAGTCGTCGGTGAAGGTGCCAGCCAAGTCGCCTTCTCGCAGAAGGAGCGCCTGTCGCTGATCGCCGGCCCCTGTCAGATGGAAAGCCGCGAGCACGCCTTCATGATGGCGGGAAAGCTTGCCGAACTGTGCAAGTCGCTTGATATCGGCCTCGTCTACAAGTCGTCCTTCGACAAGGCCAACCGCACGTCGCTTTCGGGCAAGCGCGGCATTGGCCTCGAGACCGCCATGGAGATCTTTGCCGATCTCAAGAAGGAGTTCGGCTTCCCGGTCCTGACCGATGTCCACACCGAGGAGCAATGCGCAGTCGTCGCCGAGACCGTCGACATCCTGCAGATCCCGGCCTTCCTGTCGCGCCAGACCGACCTTCTGGTGGCCGCTGCCAAGACCGGCCGCACCATCAACGTCAAGAAGGGCCAGTTCCTGGCGCCTTGGGACATGAAGAACGTGCTTGCCAAATTCACCGAGAGCGGCAACCCGAACGTGCTTCTGTGCGAGCGCGGCGCGTCCTTCGGCTACAACACGCTGGTTTCAGACATGCGCTCGTTGCCGATCATGGCCTCGCTCGGCGCGCCTGTCGTCTTCGACGCCACCCACTCGGTACAGCAGCCGGGCGGGCAGGGCGGTTCCACCGGCGGTCAGCGCGAATTCGTTGAAACGCTGTCGCGTGCAGCCGTTGCCGTCGGCATCGCCGGCCTGTTCGTCGAAACCCACGAGGATCCGGACAACGCGCCCTCCGATGGCCCCAACATGGTGCATCTGAAGGACATGCCGCGGCTGCTCGAAAAGCTGCTGGCCTTTGATGCCGTCGCCAAGGGCTGAGACAGCCTCGTGAAATTTTCATGAACCCGGTGGCGCGGTTGTTTTTGCATCTTGCGCGCCATTGAAATTCCCGGGCCTTCGCTTATGACGGGCCCGACCCACCACCGTCCTCAAGCAGGGAAGAGATCATGACTGCAATCATCGACATCATCGGCCGAGAAATTCTGGACAGCCGCGGCAACCCGACCGTCGAGGTCGACGTCCATCTGGAAGACGGAAGCTTCGGCCGCGCAGCCGTGCCGTCGGGTGCCTCGACCGGTGCGCATGAGGCAGTCGAGCTGCGCGATGGTGGAACGCGTTACCTCGGCAAGGGTGTCGAGCGCGCCGTCGATGCCGTCAACGGCGAGATCTTCGAGGCGATCGGTGGCCTCGACGCGGAAAACCAGATCCAGATCGACAAGACGATGATCGAGCTGGATGGCACGGCCAACAAGTCGCGCCTTGGCGCCAACGCCATCCTCGGTGTGTCGCTGGCCGTCGCCAAGGCTGCTGCCGAAGCTTCCGGCCTGCCGCTCTACCGTTACGTCGGCGGCCCGAACGCGCACGTGCTTCCGGTTCCGATGATGAACATCATCAACGGCGGCGCCCATGCCGACAACCCGATCGACTTCCAGGAGTTCATGATCGTTCCGGTCGGTGCCGAGACGATGCGTGATGCGGTCCGCATGGGTTCGGAAGTGTTCCACACCCTGAAGAAGCAGCTTGCAGCCGACGGCCACAACACCAATGTCGGCGACGAAGGCGGCTTTGCGCCGGGTCTGGCCTCCGCTCCGGCAGCGCTCGACTTCATCATGAAGTCGATTGAAAAGGCTGGCTACAAGCCGGGCGAAGACATGTTCATCGCGCTCGACTGCGCCGCCACCGAATTCTTCAAGGACGGCAAGTACGTGCTCGAAGGCGAGGGCCGCACGCTGGAGCCGGGCGCAATGGCCGAATACCTGGCGGAACTCGCCGCCAAGTACCCGATCTTCTCGATCGAAGACGGCATGGCGGAAGACGACTGGGACGGCTGGAAGGCCGTGACCGACCTCATCGGCAACAAGTGCCAGCTCGTCGGCGACGATCTGTTCGTCACCAACTCCGCGCGCCTGCGCGACGGCATCAAGATGGGTGTTGCCAACTCGATCCTCGTCAAGGTCAACCAGATCGGCTCGCTGTCGGAAACGCTCGACGCCGTCGAGACCGCGCACAAGGCACGCTACACCGCCGTCATGTCCCACCGCTCGGGCGAGACCGAGGATGCGACGATCGCCGACCTCGCGGTTGCCACAAACTGCGGCCAGATCAAGACCGGCTCGCTGGCCCGTTCCGACCGGCTCGCAAAGTACAACCAGCTGATCCGTATCGAAGAGCAGCTCGGTCTGCAGGCCAAGTACGCCGGCCGTTCGATCCTGCGCGGCTGATAGCCTCGATCGATTGCTGAAAATTAAACCCGCTCACGGCCGCCGTGAGCGGGTTTTGCTTTATCCGGCCATTCATGGTCAACGGTCGGTTAATCAATGCCCGCTAGTCTCATCTCTGTATTGCGTATCAGGGTACGGACGGGATGTGGACACGGCATCATAAGAAACGGAAACTAGGTCGGTTGGTGGTGCCGCTGATCGCGGTCGCCTTTCTCTCCTATTTCGGCTATCATTCCATTCACGGCGGCTACGGCTTGAAGGCGACGGAACAATTCGATCGCCAGATCGTTGAGCGGCAGGCACGGCTGGACGAGCTCACCAGGCAGCGTACGACCCTCGAAAGAGAGGTCCAGCTGATGAGCGACGGTTCGCTGGAGCGTGACATGCTGGATGAGAAAGCACGCCTCGCGCTCAACATGTCGCGCAGCGACGAAATCGTTATTTTCCACCGCATGACGAATTAACCGAAATTCGGTTAATTGACATTTAGCTTTTAAATTCAATAGCTTGTGCGGAATGCGAGCCATGCAAATATGGCATTGCTGTGGCGCTTTTCTTTCCCTATGGTAACCGTCAAAGGCTAACCATTGGGAGGAATGAATGGCTCCGCGAAAAAACGCGTCCGTCTCCAGCCGTAAGACCGCAGCAAAGCCGGCCAAGAAGGACTTGAGCGGCGGCACCATCGCCGAATTCACCAAGGAAGACGAACTGAAAGCCTACCGCGAAATGCTGCTCATCCGGCGTTTCGAGGAAAAGGCCGGCCAGCTCTACGGCATGGGCTTCATCGGCGGCTTCTGTCACCTCTACATCGGCCAGGAAGCTGTCGTCGTCGGCATGCAGATGGCCCTGAAAGAGGGCGATCAGGTCATCACTGCCTACCGTGACCATGGCCACATGCTGGCCTGCGGCATGAGCGCCCGTGGCGTCATGGCCGAACTCACCGGTCGTCGCAGCGGTCTTTCCAAGGGGAAGGGCGGCTCGATGCATATGTTCTCCAAGGAAAAGCACTTCTACGGCGGTCACGGCATCGTCGGCGCACAGGTGTCGCTCGGCACCGGCCTTGCCTTCGCCAACCGCTATCGCGGCAATGACAACGTCAGCGTCGCCTATTTCGGTGACGGCGCGGCCAATCAGGGTCAGGTCTACGAAAGCTTCAACATGGCGCAGCTGTGGAAGCTTCCGGTGATCTACGTGATCGAGAACAACCGCTATGCCATGGGCACCTCGGTCACCCGCGCCTCGGCGCAGACCGATTTTTCCAAGCGCGGTGTTTCCTTCGGTATCCCCGGCTTCCAGGTTGATGCCATGGACGTTCGCGCCGTCAAGGCGGCTGGCGACGAGGCTGTCGAGTATTGCCGTTCGGGCAAGGGCCCGATCATCTTGGAAATGCAGACCTACCGCTATCGCGGCCATTCCATGTCCGACCCGGCGAAATACCGCTCGAAGGACGAAGTGCAGAAGATGCGGTCGGAACACGACCCGATCGAGCAGGTGAAGGCGCGTCTGGCCGAAAAGGGTTGGGCGAGCGAGGACGAGCTGAAGCAGATCGACAAGGACGTCCGCGACATCGTCGCCGACAGCGCCGACTTTGCCCAGGCTGATCCGGAGCCGGATGCATCCGAGCTCTACACCGATATCCTGCTTTGATCCGGGGAGGTTCAAACATGCCAGTAGAAATTCTCATGCCCGCCCTTTCCCCGACGATGGAGGAAGGCACGCTCTCGAAATGGCTAAAGAACGAAGGCGACAAGGTCTCCTCCGGCGACGTCATCGCCGAGATTGAGACTGACAAGGCCACCATGGAAGTGGAAGCCGTCGACGAGGGCACGATCGGCAAGCTGCTGATCGCCGCCGGCACCGAAGGCGTCAAGGTCAACACGCCGATCGCGGTCCTGCTGCAGGACGGCGAAGGCGCTGGCGATATCGCCGCACCGAAGACTGAAGCACCGAAGGCTGCCGCCGCAAGCGAAGCACCGGCCGCCGCGGCGTCCGCACCGGCACCGGTTGCCGCCCAGCCGAAGGTCGAAGTTGCCGCCGATCCGGCGATCCCGGCCGGTACCGAAATGGTGACGATGACCGTGCGCGAAGCTCTGCGCGACGCCATGGCTGAAGAAATGCGCGCCAGCGACGACGTTTTCGTCATGGGCGAGGAAGTCGCCGAATACCAGGGCGCCTACAAGATCACGCAGGGGCTGCTGCAGGAATTCGGCGCCCGTCGCGTCATCGACACGCCGATCACCGAACATGGCTTTGCCGGCGTCGGCGTTGGCGCTGCCATGACCGGCCTGCGCCCGATCGTCGAGTTCATGACCTTCAACTTCGCCATGCAGGCGATTGACCAGATCATCAACTCCGCCGCCAAGACGCTCTACATGTCCGGCGGCCAGATGGGCGCGCCGATCGTGTTCCGTGGCCCGAGCGGTGCTGCGGCCCGCGTCGCGGCCCAGCACTCGCAGTGCTATGCCGCCTGGTACAGCCACATTCCGGGTCTCAAGGTCGTCATGCCGTACACGGCTGCCGACGCCAAGGGCCTGCTGAAGGCCGCGATCCGTGACCCGAACCCGGTCATCTTCCTCGAAAACGAAATCCTCTACGGTCACTCCTTCGAAGTGCCGAAGCTTGATGATTTCGTGCTGCCGATCGGCAAGGCGCGTATCCACAAGGTCGGCAAGGACGCGACCATCGTTTCCTTCGGCATCGGCATGACCTACGCGGTCAAGGCGGTGGCGGAACTGGAAGCGCAGGGCATCGACGTCGAGCTGATCGACCTTCGCACCATCCGTCCGATGGACCTGCCGACGGTGATCGAATCCGTCAAGAAGACCGGCCGTCTGGTCACCGTCGAAGAAGGCTATCCGCAGTCTTCCGTCGGCACCGAGATCGCGACCCGCGTCATGCAGCAGGCCTTCGACTATCTCGACGCCCCGATCCTGACGATCGCCGGCAAGGATGTGCCGATGCCTTACGCCGCGAACCTCGAGAAGCTCGCGCTTCCGAACGTCGCAGAGGTCGTCGATGCGGTGAAAGCCGTTTGCTACAAATAAGGGGAGGGCCCTTCGATGCCTATCAACATCACAATGCCTGCCCTCTCTCCGACGATGGAAGAAGGCAATCTGGCCAAGTGGCTGGTCAAGGAAGGCGATAAGGTCAAGTCCGGCGATGTGATCGCCGAGATCGAAACCGACAAGGCGACGATGGAGGTCGAGGCCGTCGATGAAGGCACCGTCGCCAAGATCGTCGTTCCTGCCGGCACCGAAGGCGTCAAGGTCAATGCGCTGATCGCAGTTCTCGCAGCCGACGGCGAAGATGTTGCCGCGGCCGCCAAGGGCGGCAATGGCGCAGCGGCGCCGGCTCCGGCCGAGAAAAAGGCAGAGCCGGCCCCCGCATCGGCACCAGTCAGCGCTCCGGTTCCTGTCGCAGCTCAGCCGGTGGCGGCAGCTTCGCAGGCGGCCAAGACGGAATCCGGTGCCCGCGTCTTCTCGTCGCCGCTCGCACGTCGTCTGGCCAAGGATGCCGGCATCGATCTTTCGGCAATCGCCGGCTCCGGCCCGCATGGCCGCGTGATCAAGAAGGACGTCGAGTCCGCTGTTGCCGGTGGCGGCGCCAAGCCGGCCGCTGCACCCGCCGCAGGTGTCGCGGCTCCGGCTGCCGCGCCGCTTGCCAAGGGCATGTCGGAAGACGCCGTTCTCAAGCTGTTCGAGCCCGGCTCCTACGAGCTCGTGCCGCATGACGGCATGCGCAAGACGATCGCCAAGCGGCTCGTCGAATCCAAGCAGACGATCCCGCACTTCTACGTCTCGGTCGATTGCGAACTCGACGCGCTCCTGGCGCTCAGGGCACAGCTCAACGCTGCATCTCCCGAAAAAGACGGCAAGCCGGTCTATAAGCTCTCGGTCAACGACATGGTGATCAAGGCGCTGGCGCTGGCGCTGCGCGACGTTCCGGATGCAAACGTGTCCTGGACCGACAGCAACATGGTCAAGCACAAGCATGCCGACGTCGGTGTGGCCGTGTCCATTCCGGGCGGCCTGATCACCCCGATCGTTCGTCAGGCGGAGCTGAAGAGCCTGTCAGCCATCTCCAACGAGATGAAGGACCTCGGCAAGCGCGCCAAGGACCGCAAGCTGAAGCCCGAGGAATATCAGGGCGGCACCACGGCGGTCTCCAACATGGGCATGATGGGCGTCAAGGACTTCGCCGCCGTCGTCAACCCGCCGCATGCCACGATTCTTGCGGTCGGTGCGGGCGAGGAACGCGTCGTCGTCAAGAACAAGCAGATGGTCATCGCCAATGTGATGACGGTCACGCTCTCGACCGACCACCGTTGCGTCGATGGCGCGCTCGGCGCCGAGCTGCTCGGAGCCTTCAAGCGCTACATCGAAAACCCGATGGGCATGCTGGTCTGATGTGGACCGGGACCGGCCTCTGGGCCGGTCCTCTCCTTGATCGCAATGCCGAAGGCGGGCCCGGACGATGAAAACAGTTCTCTGCTACGGTGACAGTCTGACATGGGGCTATGACGCGTCCGGCCCGGGCCGTCATGCGCTCGAAGACCGCTGGCCGAGCGTACTGCAAAAGGCGCTCGGGCCCGATGTTCACGTTGTCGCCGAAGGGTTGAACGGACGCACGACCGCCTATGACGATCATCTCGCCGATTGCGACCGCAATGGTGGACGGATGCTGCCGAGCGTCCTGCACAGTCATGCGCCTCTCGATCTGATGGTCATTCTGCTCGGCTCCAACGACATGAAGCCGATCATTCACGGCACGGCTTTCGGTGCGGTCAAGGGCATCGAGCGCCTGGTCAATCTGGTGCGCCGTCACGATTGGCCGGTTGAAACGGCGGAAGGTCCCGAAATCCTCATCGTTTCGCCACCGCAGCTTTGCGAGACCGCAAACAGCGCATTCGCGGCGATGTTCGCTGACGGCATCGAGCAATCCGCGATGCTCGCGCCGCTCTATCGCGATCTGGCTGACGAACTGGATTGCGGGTTCTTCGATGCCGGATCGGTTGCGAGGACAACGCCGCTCGATGGCGTGCATCTGGACGCGGAAAACACCCGTGCGATCGGCCGGGGCCTCGAGCCGGTCGTCCGGATGATGCTCGGTATCTGAGATGGCCGACGACGTCACCATCAGACCGGCGGAACGAAATGAGGCGGCGGAACTCGCTGTTCTCGTCGACATCGCCTCGCACGGCTTTGCCGCCTGGCTCTGGTATGGCGCGGTTCTCGGTGGCGCGACCGATACGGCTTTCGAGCGCGGGCGCAACAAGCTGCGCGAGGGTGTTGGGCCAGGCAACTGGCGAGATGCGGTCGTGGCCGACCTCGAGGATGAAATCGCAGGCCTGTCGATTGGTTACGGCATCGACGCTTCGGTGACGGAAATCGAAGCGAAACATGCCGTGCTCGAACCCTTGCTGGCACTGCAGCGGCAGGTGGTTGGCCACTGGTTCATCGATAGCCTCGGCGTCTATCGCCATCGGCGGGGCCGCGGCATCGGACGCAGACTGCTTGCACATGAAATTGCACGTGCCGGCACGGCGCCGGTGAGCCTGATCACCGAAAGCCACAATGACAGGGCGCAGGCACTCTACAGGGAAAACGGCTTCGAGGAGGCGGCTCGGGCCGAGGCCGTGCCGCTCTTCGAAGGCAGCAGAAAACACGACTGGGTGCTCTTCACCCGCAAGGTCGCTTGAGACAAAGGCAGGAAACACATGGCTGAGAATTACGACGTCATCGTCATCGGTTCGGGTCCGGGGGGCTATATCGCCGCCATTCGTGCGGCACAGTTGGGCCTCAAGACCGCGGTCGTCGAGCGTGAGCATCTGGCTGGCATCTGCTCCAACTGGGGCTGCATTCCGACCAAGGCGCTGCTGCGCTCGGCCGAGGTGCTGCACTACGCCCAGCATCCGGGCAGCTACGGCATCAAGATCGAAGGCGCGGTGACGCCGGACCTGAAGGCGATCGTTGCCCGCTCGCGCGGCATTGCCGAGCGCATGAACGGCGGCGTCGGCTTTCTCATGAAGAAGAACAAGGTCGACGTCATCTGGGGCGAAGCCAAGCTGACCAAGCCCGGCGAAATCGTCGTCGGCAAGATGACGAAGGCGATCGTGCAGCCCCAGGCGCCGCTGCCGAAGAACACCAAGGGCGAGGGCACCTACACTGCCAAGCACATCATCATTGCCACCGGAGCCCGTCCGCGGGCACTGCCTGGCATCGAGCCGGACGGCAAGCTGATCTGGACCTATTTCGAGGCGATGAAGCCTGAGGAAATGCCGAAGTCGCTGCTGGTCATGGGCTCGGGCGCCATCGGCATCGAGTTTGCCTCGTTCTACCGCACCATGGGTGTTGACGTGACGGTGGTCGAGGTCATGCCGACCGTGATGCCGGTCGAAGACGCCGAGATCTCCGGCATTGCCAAGAAGCAGTTCGAGAAACAGGGCATGAAGATCCACCTCGATGCCAAGGTGACGAAGGTCGACAAGGCTGCCAACTCGATCACCGCCCATGTCGAGATGAAGGACGCCAAGGTCGAAAAAATCACCGCTGACCGGATGATCTCCGCCGTCGGCGTTCAGGGCAACATCGAGAACCTCGGCCTCGAAACGCTGGGTATCAAGACCGACCGCGGCTGCATTGTCATCGACGGCTACGGCAGGACCAACGTTCCCGGCGTCTATGCGATCGGCGACGTTGCCGGTCCGCCGATGCTTGCCCACAAGGCCGAGCACGAGGCCGTTATCTGCGTCGAGAAGATCGCCGGCCTGCCGAATGTCCACCCGATGGACAACTTGAAGATCCCGGGCTGCACCTACTGCCACCCGCAGGTCGCCTCGGTCGGCCTCACCGAAGCCAAGGCAAAGGCCGAGGGCCGTGAAATTCGCGTCGGCCGCTTCCCCTTCGTCGCCAACGGCAAGGCGATCGCGCTTGGTGAAGACCAGGGCTTGGTCAAGACGATCTTCGACAGGAAGACCGGCGAACTGCTGGGCGCACACATGGTCGGCGCTGAGGTGACCGAGCTCATCCAGGGCTTCGTCGTCGCGATGAACCTGGAGACGACCGAAGAAGACCTGATGCACACGATCTTCCCGCATCCGACGATCTCGGAGACGATGAAGGAGAGTGTTCTTGATGCTTATGGGCGTGCGCTGAACGCCTGATGGGACTGGCTTCCGCCGGAACTTTTGGCTCGATCCGGCATTGAGGACGCGACCTTGTCCTCAATGCACGGAGATCACCATGAGTTTGAACGGCGTCGGCATCCTGGCTGCGATCATCATCGGCGGACTGGCCGGATGGCTCGCGGAGAGGTTCATGAACAGCGACATGGGTCTGTTCATGAACATAGCGCTCGGCATCATCGGAGCGGTGGTGTTGAACTTCATTCTGGCAGCCTTCGGCATGGCTTTTGCCGGCTGGCTCGCCTATCTGGTCATCGGCTTCATCGGCGCCTGCCTGCTGATAGCCATTGGCCGCGCTGTCAAACGATAGCCTGCGACACTTCGAACGCTACTGCATAATTCCTTAAATCGGAATCGATTTAAGGACAAAATTATGCAGCGACTCAAAGTGTTACAGCGACCTTTGCGCGTCTAAATAGACGCGCGGCGCTGTAGCGGTCGGGCTGTCCGACAAAAGGTGGCCTGACATTTCCTGTCGAGCCATCTATATAGATCGAAAATGGGTCTGTCGGCACGATGCCGCAGCCGCCGCGACGAGGAAGACAGTATGGTAACGGTGTTCGATGCCGCTTCTGACCGGGCGCAACGCGTCCGCCATCCGGAAAAGGCCCACAAGCCCGACACCGAAATGCTGCGCAAGCCGGAATGGATCCGCGTCAAGGCGCCGATGTCGAAGGGTTATCAGGAGACGCGCGAACTGGTGCGTTCGCACAAGCTCGTGACGGTCTGTGAAGAAGCCGGTTGCCCGAACATCGGCGAATGCTGGGACAAGAAACACGCCACCTTCATGATCATGGGCGAAATCTGTACCCGCGCCTGCGCCTTCTGCAATGTCGCAACCGGCAAGCCGAATGCGCTCGACATGGCGGAACCCGAGAACGTCGCCAAGGCCGTCAAGCAGATGGGCCTCTCCCACGTCGTCATTACCTCCGTCGACCGTGACGACTTGGCCGACGGTGGCGCCGAACATTTCGAGAAGGTGATCTGGGCGATCCGCGCCGCGTCGCCGCTGACCACCATCGAAATCCTGACGCCTGACTTCCTGAAGAAGCCCGGCGCCCTGGAGCGCGTCGTCGCCGCCAAGCCTGATGTGTTCAACCACAACATGGAAACCGTGCCGGGCAACTATCTCACCGTCCGTCCAGGCGCCCGATACTTCCACTCCATCCGCTTGCTTCAGCGCGTCAAGGAACTCGATCCGACGATGTTCACCAAATCCGGCATTATGGTCGGTCTCGGCGAAGAGCGTAACGAAGTGCTGCAGCTGATGGACGACCTGCGCACCGCCGACGTCGATTTCATGACCATCGGCCAATACCTGCAACCGACGCGCAAGCACCATAAGGTCGAGAAGTTCGTCACACCCGAGGAATTCAAGTCCTACGAAACGGTCGCCTATACCAAGGGCTTCCTCATGGTCGCCTCGAGCCCGCTCACCCGCTCGTCGCATCACGCCGGCGACGATTTCGCCCGCCTGCGTGCGGCGCGCGAAAAGAAGCTGCTGGCTGCTGCTCAGTAGTGTCAAGGCATTTCGAAACAACAAGAACTCCGGCCCCAGCGCCGGAGTTTTCGTTTGAATGTCACTCATCGCGCGCGAAGCGCATTGCCTCTCGCGTACGCGCAAAACTTGCAAATTTTTGGTCGATCGCGTAACGGCTGTTTGATTGGTGGTGAGAGCCAGCTTTTTTGACGCCTTTCGACGAGGCGAACCAAGCGCATGGATCGTTTGTGGAGAGTTTCTCGATGGACCGGCCAATAGCGTCAGGAACGGTGAACTACATCGACGATGCCATCGCTGCTGATCATATCCGCAGTGCCAGGCGCATGCTCGTGGTCGGATGCTCCGGTGGCGGAAAATCGACGCTTTCGCAAAAACTCTCCAGGCATCTCGATCTCGCTTATATTTCGATCGATCGCGATATTTTGTGGTTGCCCGGTTGGGTACAGCGCGACCGGGCGGAGCAACGGCAGCGCATCGTCGAGAGGATCGCCGGCGATCGTTGGATCATGGATGGAACCAACCCTTCAACCTTCGATGTCCGCGTGCCGCGAAGTGATATCGTCATCTGGGTGCGCATGCCGCGGCTTCTCTGCATCTGGGGTGTCGTCACCCGCTGGCTGAAATTCCCCGGGCGCACCCGCCCTGAGATGGCGCCGGGCTGCATCGAGAAGGTCGACTGGTAGTTCCTCGAATTCATCTGGACCTTCGAGGACAGGTTCTCGCCGCGTATCGTCGCCGGCCTTGCCCAACACGGGCCGAATGTGCCGGTTCTGCAGTTGAAATCGCGGCGCCAGATGCAGAGGCTCCTTGATCTTCTCGGCGTGCCCGCTTAACTCCCCTCTATGCCGCACTTTGAAACGAACCATGTCGTCAAGCACACGGCCGACCAGATGTTCGATCTTGTCGCCGACGTCGAACACTATCCGGAGTTCCTGCCGCTCTGCGAGGCGCTGACCGTGCGCTCACGCAAGGAGAGGGATGGCAAGATCTTGCTGTTGGCCGACATGACCGTCGGCTACAAGGCGATCCGCGAGACCTTCACGACGCAGGTCCTGCTGAACAAGGCCGAACGCATGATCGAGGTGAAGTACATCGACGGTCCGTTCAAATATCTCGACAATCGCTGGCGCTTCGAACCCTCCGGCGAGGGGCAGTCGATCGTGCATTTCTACATCGACTATGAGTTCAAGAGCCGCATTCTCGGGGCACTGATGGGCTCGATGTTCGACCGCGCTTTCCGCATGTTCTCCGACGCGTTCGAGAAGCGCGCAGACAAGATTTACGCGGTCTGAGCGACCTCTGTCAGCATCTCCAGCGCCGTTCGGATGGTTGCCAGCCGCACGGCATCGCGACCGATATCGCCATAGCGCATCTCGCGGTGGAGGGCAGTGCCGTTACGCCCCGTTGCCGACAGATGCACCAGGCCGACAGGTTTTTCCGGCGACCCGCCGCCCGGGCCGGCAATGCCGGTCACCGCGACGGCGAAGTCAGCCTCGGAGCGTGCAACCGCCCCACGCGCCATTTCGACGGCCGTCTGCCTTGAAACAGCGCCGTGGGCGGCGAGCGTTGCCGGATCGACGCCGAGCATCTGGATCTTGGCGTCGTTGGAGTAGGTGACGAAACCGCGATCGACGACGGCGGATGATCCGGAAATTTCCGTCAGTGCACCGGCAATCAGTCCGCCCGTGCAGGATTCGGCAGTTGCCACCTTGAGGCCGCGCGCGGTGAAATCGGCAATGATCTTGCTGGCCGTCGCTTGAATGTCATTCGGCCACATCGTGTGCGCCCCCTGATGTGTAGACAACGGTCGCTGTCGCGATCGCGGCGATACCCTCGTCGCGGCCGACGAAACCGAGCCGCTCGTTCGTCGTCGCCTTGACCGAACAGCGGTCGAGATCGATGCCGAGCATGTCGGCAAGGTTCTCCCGCATCGCCTGGCGATGCGGCCCGACCTTTGGGGCTTCGGCAATCAGCGAGATATCGGCATTGGTGATCGTGCCGCCGCGCTGGCGCACGATGCTTGCGGCGTGTTCGAGGAAGATGCGCGAGGGTGCACCCTTCCACTGCGGGTCGGACGGTGGGAAGTGGTCGCCGATGTCGCCGGCGCCGCAGGTGGCAAGCAGCGCATCGGTGAGCGCGTGCAGGGCGACGTCGGCATCGGAATGGCCGGAGAGCTTCTTGGTATGCGGGATCAACACACCGCAAAGCGTCACGCCATCACCCTCGACCAGCTGGTGCACGTCATAGCCATTACCGGTGCGAACGTCCGGAATCAGATGTCGCTTGAGTTTCTCGTCGGCCATGGTGATGTCCCTTTTCAGTGTGAGCTTGACGTTGTCGACCGTGCCTTCGACGAGCATCACCGGGATACCTGCCCATTCGGCGATCGAGGCGTCGTCGGTAAAATCCGTTCGTCCGCTTGTCGCGGCGGCTCTGTGGGCGTCGAGGATGGCCTTGAGATCGAAGGTCTGTGGTGTCTGCGCCGCATGGAGATGATTGCGCGAGACGGTTTCGGTCACCATGCCGGCGGCGTCGGCGCGCTTGAGCGTATCGGATACGGCAATCGCCGGCAGCACGGCGCGTGCCCCCTTTGCCAGAGCGTCAGCGCAGCGCGACAACAGGGCATGATCGGCAAAGGGGCGCACGGCGTCATGGATCATGACGTAGCGTGAGCCCGCTGCCGCTACGGCTTCCAGGCCTGCGAGAACCGATTGCTGCCGCGTCGCGCCGCCGTGAACCACGATCAACTCGCGTGCCGGCGATCGCCTGCGTGCGGCCGCCAGCAGATCCTCGTCATCGGGGTGGATGACGACCACGATCGGGCCGGCCCCCGGCCATGTCGCGAAAGTGTCAAGCGTATGGGCGATAACGGGCCTGTCGCCGATGGTGCGGTACTGCTTCGGACCTTCGGCCGAATGTCCGGCGCGTTCGCCGCGCCCCGCTGCAACGATTACGACGCCGCAGGAAAGCTGTTCTTCAGACTGCATCTTCTGTATGTGGTCCCGGATTTCGCCAATCTTCGCCGTGATGTACCGCGAAGGTCCGTGCTTTGCCAGCTGAACAGGGAAATTTGCCCGACGCTTCGAAATCGCTTGGCAAGCCAAAGAACAATGTCTAAAAATAGTGCAAGAACAACATGTGCCTGAAAGATATGCATTTGCCAGCTCCGGCCCTGTCATCGCCGCTTCGGATCGGGAATGTCGAAATCCGCAACCGGGTGGCGCTCGCCCCGATGTCTGGCGTCACGGACCTGCCGTTCCGCACCTTGGCCTGGCGCTTCGGTGCAGGGTTCGTCGTGACGGAGATGGTGGCGAGCCGCGAGCTTGTCGGCAACGCCTCGGAATCGTGGGCGAGGCTGAAGAACTCCGGCATCAAGCCGCACATCGTGCAGCTTGCCGGCCGCGAAGCGCATTGGATGGGCGAGGCGGCAAAAATCGCTGCTGCAAATGGTGCCGACATCATCGATATCAATATGGGCTGCCCGGCAAAGAAGGTGACGGGCGGCTATTCCGGCTCGGCGCTGATGCGCGATCCCGATCATGCCTTGTCGCTGGTCGAGGCGACGGTGAAGGCCGTGGATGTGCCGGTCACTCTGAAGACGCGGCTTGGCTGGGACGAAAACTCGATCAACGCCCCGCTGATCGCAAGGCGGGCACAGGAGGCCGGCGTCCAGGCGATCACCGTGCACGGCCGCACCCGTATGCAGTTCTACACCGGTAGAGCCGATTGGGACGCGATCCGCGCCGTGCGTGAGGTTGTTTCCGTGCCGCTGGTTGCCAATGGCGACGTCGCTACGGTAGCGGATGCGGAAGAGATACTAAGGCGCTCCGGGGCCGACGCCGTCATGGCCGGCCGGTCGTCTCAAGGCCGCCCCTGGCATGTCGGTGTTCTCGCCGGCGCGGCGGCACATCCCGACCAGGCGGAGATCGCCGACATTTTCGTGGAGCACTATCAGATGATGCTCGAATTCTACGGTGCCGACACGGGCCTGAGGCATGCGCGCAAGCATGTCGGCTGGTATCTCGACCGTTTCGCCCCCGATCTTGCTGGCGCAGAGAAGGGGGCGATCCTGACGTCGACTGATTCCAAATCCGTCGCCGCGCGCGCGTCCGACGCCATTCGCAGTTCGCATGTGACCTTCTCGAGCGAAGGGATCGCCGCATGACCGAGAAGCCCAATAGTCCGGAAGCCTTGGCTGCTGCCAACGGCCTGTCGATGGCGGTGCTCAACGCGATCCAGAATCCGGTGATCCTTGTCGATCAAAATGGTCTCGTCGCCTTTGCCAACTGGGAAGCCGAGTCCTTTTTCGGCGCCAGCGCCAACCACCTGGCCCGCCACGACATCAGCGCCTTCATTCCGTTCGGCAGTCCGCTTTTGACACTGATCGAGCAGGTGCGTGAGCGCAAAGCCCCGGTCAACGAGTATCGCGTCGATCTCAGCTCGCCGCGGCTGGGGGCCGACAAGCTGGTCGATCTCTATGTGGCGCCGGTGCTTTCGGAGCCCGGCTCCGTCGTGGTCGTCTTTCAGGAGCGGTCGATGGCCGACAAGATCGACCGCCAGCTGACGCATCGGGCGGCTGCGCGTTCGGTCACTGGTCTCGCTTCGATGCTGGCGCATGAGATCAAGAACCCGCTTTCCGGCATTCGAGGTGCCGCGCAATTGCTGGAGACCTCCGTCAATGACGAAGATCGGGCGCTGACCCGGCTGATCTGCGACGAGACCGACCGGATCGTCTCGCTGGTCGATCGGATGGAAGTATTCTCCGACGAGAGACCCGTCGACCGTGTGCCGCTCAATATTCACTCGGTGCTCGACCATGTGAAGGCAATCGCCAAGGCGGGCTTTGCGCGCCGGATCAAGGTGACGGAGAACTACGACCCGTCGCTTCCCTCGGTCTTTGCCAACCGCGACCAGCTCGTGCAGGTGTTTCTCAATCTCATCAAGAACGCCGCCGAGGCGATCGGCGACCGGTCGGAAGGCGAGATCATGCTGACGACCGCCTACAGGCCCGGCATCCGCCTTTCGGTCGCAGGCACCCGCGAGAAGATCTCGCTGCCGCTCGAATTCTGCGTGCACGACAACGGCCCGGGCGTTCCCTCTGACCTGCTGCCGCACCTGTTCGATCCGTTCATCACGACCAAGACCAACGGTTCGGGTCTCGGGCTGGCACTCGTCGCCAAGATCATCGGCGGGCATGGTGGCATCGTCGAATGCGACAGCCAGCAGAATCGCACGACTTTCCGCGTCCTGATGCCGGCCTCCAAGGGGCAGGCGGCGGACGAAGACGACATGCCTATGACAAAAGGAAACATTGCATGACGGGTGCCACGATCCTCGTCGCGGATGACGACGCAGCCATTCGCACCGTGCTCAATCAGGCGCTGAGCCGCGCCGGCTACGACGTTCGCATCACGTCGAACGCCGCGACGCTCTGGCGCTGGATCTCCGCCGGCGATGGTGACCTGGTTGTCACCGACGTGGTCATGCCCGACGAGAATGCCTTCGACCTGCTGCCGCGCATCAAGAAGGCGCGCCCCGATCTGCCGGTGCTTGTCATGAGCGCGCAGAACACTTTCATGACGGCAATCAAGGCTTCCGAAAAAGGCGCCTATGACTATCTGCCAAAGCCCTTCGATCTGACGGAGCTGATCGGCATTATCGGCCGGGCGCTGGCCGAACCGAAGCGCCGCCCGTCCAAGATCGACGACGATTCGCAGGATGGCATGCCGCTCGTCGGCCGCTCGGCAGCGATGCAGGAAATCTACCGGGTTCTCGCCCGCCTGATGCAGACCGATCTCACGCTGATGATCACTGGCGAATCCGGTACGGGCAAGGAGCTGGTCGCGCGCGCGCTGCACGACTACGGCAAGCGCCGCAACGGCCCCTTCGTTGCGATCAACATGGCGGCCATTCCGCGTGATCTGATCGAATCGGAACTGTTCGGCCACGAAAAGGGGGCCTTCACCGGCGCTCAGACCCGCTCGACCGGCCGTTTCGAGCAGGCCGAAGGCGGCACGCTCTTCCTCGACGAAATCGGCGACATGCCGATGGATGCACAGACGCGGCTGCTGCGTGTGCTGCAGCAGGGCGAGTATACGACGGTCGGCGGCCGCACGCCGATCCGCTCCGACGTGCGCATCGTCGCGGCAACCAACAAGGACCTGAAACAGTCGATCAACCAGGGTTTGTTCCGCGAGGATCTGTATTACCGGCTGAATGTGGTGCCGCTGCGCCTGCCGCCGCTGCGCGATCGTGCGGAAGACATTCCCGATCTCGTGCGCCACTTCGTTCAGCAGGCGGAAAAAGAGGGGCTGGACGTCAAGCGTTTCGATCAGGAGGCGCTCGAGCTGATGAAGGCGCATCCGTGGCCGGGCAACGTGCGCGAGCTTGAAAACCTCGTGCGTCGACTGACCGCGCTTTACCCGCAGGACGTCATCACGCGGGAAATCATCGAGAACGAGCTGCGCTCGGAGATCCCCGACAGCCCCATTGAAAAGACGCAAGCGCGCAGCGGTTCGCTGTCGATCTCGCAGGCGGTCGAGGAGAATATGCGGCAATATTTTGCCAGCTTCGGCGATGCGCTTCCTCCGACCGGTCTTTACGAGCGTGTGCTCGCCGAGATGGAATATCCGCTCATCCTTGCCGCGTTGACGGCGACGCGCGGAAACCAGATCAAGGCCGCCGATCTGCTCGGCCTCAACCGCAACACACTGCGCAAGAAGATCCGCGAACTGGGCGTGTCGGTCTATCGCAGCTCGCGCACGGCTTGACTTGGCCATACCCACCGTTGCATTTTCGCCACAATGCGTTGCTTGAACGTGTTATGACCGCCGAATCGAGCGGTGTTGCGCTGCCTTGCCCGGCCCTAAGGCCTGTGGCCCATGCGCAACAGCTCCGACGGACGGTCCGGTCAACACCTTGACCCGGAATGTGAGTGAGAATTGCCGGTGTCGACAGGCGCCGGTTGGGGGAATGTTTTTACATGGTGGATGCGATGGCCTTGCCGCTGGGCACAGATGACGGAGTCGCGGCGCAGGACCGCCGCGCGTCCTTTGCCCTGCCGGGGCTCATGCTGGCGATCGGCGCGCTGGTCTGCGCAACCCTGTCTCTGCTCGTTCTGCTTGGACTGACGCCGATCCGTCTGGAGCGCAACGTCTTCATCGCCTGCGCCGCGATCAACGGCCTGTTCGTGGTCGGGTTGATCTATCTCATCGTTCGCGAGATTCTCAGATTGCTGCGCGCACGCCGCAAGGGCCGCGCCGCCGCGCGGCTTCATGTGCGCATCGTGGCTCTGTTTTCGATCGTCGCCATCACGCCCGCCATTCTGGTCGCGATCTTCGCCAGCATAACGTTGGATGTCGGCCTTGACCGCTGGTTCTCACTGCGTACCCAGGCGATCGTTCGATCGTCTATCAGTGTCGCCCAGGCCTATGTGCTGGAAAATGCCAGCTATCTGCAGGGCCAGACCGTGTCGATGGCCAATGACCTCGAGCGCAATCGGCAGCTCTACAGCCTCGACCGGACCGGCTTTACCGAACTGATGACTCGACAGGCGAGAGGGCGCGGCATGCTTGGCGCTTTCCTCGTCCGGGCGGATGGCAGTGCCATTCTCCAGGCCAACATCTCGACGGAAAAGCCCTTGCCGGCCATCCCGCCGGACGCGCTGAAAAGCTCGGTTTCCGGTCAACCGACATTGATCCCGCCGGGTATTACCAACCTTGTGGGGGCCGTGATCCCACTTGACGATATTCCCGGCACCTATCTGTACACCGTCCGCAACGTCGATCCTGAAGTGATGCGTTCGCTGCGGCTGATGGAAGAAAACACCGCCGAGTACAAGACGCTGGAGGCTGGGCGTGCCTTCACGCAGATTGCCTTCGGGGTTCTCTATATCGGCTTTGCGCTGATCGTGCTGCTGGCGGCGATCTGGACGGCGATCGCGGTCGCCGACCGTATCGTTCGGCCGATCCGGCAGCTGATCGGTGCGGCCGACAGCGTTGCCTCCGGCAATCTCGACGTGGTTGTGCCGGTGCGTGCCGTCGATGGTGACGTCGGCAATCTGTCACGCACGTTCAACAAGATGGTCTCCGAGATCCGTACCCAGCAGGAGCAGATTCTGGAGGCCAAGGACGAGGTCGACCACCGGCGGCGGTTCATCGAGGCGGTGCTTTCGGGTGTCACGGCAGCCGTCATCGGCGTCGGCCACGACCGGCAGATCACCATTGCCAACTCTTCCTCGGAGGAGTTTCTGAAAAAGACCGCGCCGGACCTGCTCGGCGCCGATCTGCGCGCGGTCGCACCTGAGATCGAGGAGGTGCTGGTCGAGGCGGAAAGCCGCTACCGCAACAACTTCCGCAAGCAGATCAATATCATGCGCGGCGGAACCGAGCGCACGCTTAACGTCCAGGTGACACGCGAGGAGGGCGGCGAGGCAAACGAGTCCTACGTCATCACCATCGACGACATCACCGACCTCGTGATTGCGCAGCGGTCGACCGCCTGGGCCGATGTCGCGCGCCGTATCGCACACGAAATCAAGAACCCACTGACGCCGATCCAGCTCTCTGCCGAACGTCTGAAGCGTCGCTACGGCAAGCAGATCGATCAGGAGGACAGGATCGTCTTCGATCAATGCACCGACACGATCGTAAGGCAGGTCGAGGATATCGGTCGGATGGTCGACGAGTTCTCCGCCTTTGCCCGCATGCCGAAGCCGACGAAGGAGAAGGCGGATCTGCGCGCCATTCTGAAGGACGCCGTGTTCCTGCGCGAAATGGGCAACAACCACATCAGCTTCATTCGCGATTTCGGCGACGAGGCGCTCGAAGGCATGTTCGATGGCCGCATGCTCGGCCAGGCGTTCGGCAACATAGTGAAGAATGCGGTCGAGTCGATCGAAGCGGTGCCGACGGAGGCTGTCCGGGGCGAGCCGAAAGTACTCGTGCGCGCCCAGCGGGATGGAGCTGCCGGCCGGTTTGTCGTCGATGTCATCGACAACGGCAAGGGCCTTCCGACCGAGAACCGGCACAGAATTTTAGAACCGTATATGACGATGCGCGAAAAGGGCACGGGCCTTGGCCTCGCGATCGTCAAGAAGATCATTGAGGACCATGGCGGACAACTGGAATTGCACGACGCACCGGCCGATTTCGATGGCGGCGTCGGAGCAATGATCCGCGTGATCCTGCCGCCTGCCGGAGAAGCCGGGGGCGAAGACACTTTGAAGGGTAAGGGTACGAGCGATGGCCGCTGACATTCTGGTTGTGGACGATGAGGAAGACATCCGCGAGATCGTTTCCGGCATCCTGTCCGACGAAGGGCACGAGACCCGCACCGCATTCGACAGCGACAGTGCGCTTGCGGCGATCAGCGACCGCGTGCCGCGACTCGTTTTTCTCGATATCTGGATGCAGGGCAGCCGCCTCGACGGCCTCGCCCTGCTTGACGAGATCAAGGGACGCCATCCCGATCTGCCTGTCGTGATGATTTCCGGACACGGCAACATCGAAACGGCCGTCAACGCCATCAAGCGCGGCGCCTATGATTTCATCGAGAAGCCGTTCAAGGCCGACCGCCTGATCCTGATCGCCGAGCGTGCACTCGAGAACTCCAAGCTGAAGCGAGAAGTCTCGGAGTTGAAGAAGAAATCGGGTGATCCGGTCGAACTGATCGGGACCTCGGTTGCCGTTTCGCAGCTCCGGCAAACCGTCGAAAAGGTGGCGCCGACCAACAGCCGCATCATGATCCAGGGACCGTCCGGTTCCGGCAAGGAGCTGGTGGCCCGGATGATCCACCGCAAGTCGACCCGCTCGACCGGCCCGTTCGTGGCGCTGAATGCCGCAGCGATCACACCCGATCGCATGGAGATTGCGCTCTTCGGAACCGAGGGCACGCCGGGGCAACCGCGTCGTACGGGCGCACTCGAAGAGGCGCATGGCGGCATCCTCTATCTCGATGAAGTCGGTGAAATGCCGCGCGAAACGCAGAACAAGATCCTACGTGTTCTTGTCGATCAGCAGTTCGAGCGGGTCGGTGGTACCAAGCGCGTCAAGGTCGATGTTCGCATCATCTCCTCGACGGCCTACAACCTCGAAAACATGATCTCAGAAGGGCTCTTTCGCGAAGATCTCTTCCACCGGCTCGCGGTCATCCCCGTGCGGGTGCCGGCGCTGGCCGAGCGCCGCGAGGATATCCCGTTTCTTGTCGACATGTTCATGCGTCAGGTCAGCGAACAGGCGGGCATCCGGCCGCGCAAGATCGGCGACGATGCGCTCGCCGTGCTACAGGCCCATGACTGGCCGGGCAACATTCGCCAGCTCCGCAACAATATCGAGCGCCTGATGATCCTTGCCCGCAGTGACGGTCCGGATACCCCGATCTCCGCCGACATGCTGCCGACCGAAGTTGGCGACACCTTGCCGAAGATCTCCGCGCAGGGTGACCAGCACATCATGACGCTGCCGCTGCGCGAGGCTCGCGAAATGTTCGAGCGCGACTATCTGATCGCTCAGATCAACCGATTCGGCGGCAACATTTCCCGCACGGCCGAATTTGTTGGCATGGAGCGTTCGGCGCTTCACCGCAAGCTGAAGTCGCTGGGCGTTTGAGCGTTAAACCTCTTCCGGCTAGCGGCCGCCTGTTCCTGGGTGAAAGAACGACATGAAGGTGATCATTTGCGGTGCGGGGCAGGTCGGCTATGGCATCGCCGAACGGCTGGCTCAGGAAGACAATGACGTCTCGGTCATCGATACGTCGGCAGCGCTGATTGCCAACATCACCGAAAGCCTAGACGTGCGCGGTTATGTCGGCCATGGCGCACATCCCGATGTGCTGGCGAAGGCCGGTGCAGATCAGGCCGACATGCTGATCGCGGTCACGCTGTTCGACGAAGTCAACATCGTCGCCTGCGAGGTGGCGCATGCGATCTTCAGCGTGCCGACCAAGGTCGCCCGTATTCGCGCGCAGAACTATCTGGCGCCGGAATACGCCAACCTGTTCTCCCGCGAGAACGTCCCGATCGACGTGACCATTTCGCCCGAGATCGAAGTCGGACGATTGGTACTGCGGCGCATTTCGTTCCCCGGCGCGACGGATGTCGTGCGCTTTGCCGACGACCGTATCGCCATGGTGGCGATCGAGTGTATGGAAGATTGCCCGGTGGTCGACACGCCGCTGCAGCAGTTGAGCGAACTGTTTCCCGATCTGCAGGCAACCGTGACCGGCATCTTCCGCAACGGCAAGCTGATCGTGCCGCATTCGTCGGATCAATTGCAGACCGGCGATCTCGCCTATGTCGTCTGCGATCGCGACCATGCGCGCCGCACCCTGGCTCTGTTCGGCCACGAAGAACAGGAGGCGCGCCGCATCGTCATTCTCGGCGGCGGCAATATCGGTTACTTCGTCGCCAAGGCAATCGAGGAAAATCAGCCTAGAACCCGGGTCAAGTTGATCGAGAGCGACCGCGATCGTGCCGTGATGATGGCCGATAAGCTCAGCAACACGGTCGTCCTCAACGGTTCGGCAATGGATCAGCGTATCCTGATGCAGGCCGACGTGCAGGATGCCGACCTGGTTGTGGCGCTGACCAACAACGACCAGATCAATATCCTCGGCAGCATGATGGCAAAACGCCTCGGCGCTAAATCGACGCTCGTCCTGATCAACGAGCCGTCCTACCAGGATTTTGCGGGGACCGCCGGCGTGGATGCCTATATCAACCCGCGCGCAGTAACGATCTCACGCGTGCTCCAACACGTGCGCAAGGGGCGCATCCGCTCGGTCTATGCCGTCCAGAAGGGGATGGCTGAAGTGATCGAAGCAGAGGCGTTGGAAACGTCGCCGCTGGTCGGCAAGGCGCTGCGCGAGCTGGATCTGCCCGACGGCATCCGCATCGGCGCACTCTACCGTGACCAGACATTCATTCGCCCGCATGGCGACACCAAGATCAAGGCCAGGGACCGCGTGGTGCTGTTTGCTGCCGCCGATGCGGTGCGCCATGTCGAGCAGCTTTTCCGCGTCAGCATTCAGTTCTTCTGAGGTCAAATAAACACATGCCGAGAATTGCCTATGTCAACGGCGCCTATGTGCCGCATGCCGATGCCGCCATCCATATCGAAGATCGCGGCTACCAGTTCGCCGACGGGGTCTATGAGGTCTGCGAGATCCGTCATGGCTTCATCGTCGATCTGACCCGGCATCTCGACCGCCTCGGCCGATCCTTAAGTGAACTTCGCATCGATTGGCCGATGAGCCGTGCCGCGTTGGTCCACGTCATTCGCGAGGTGCTGCGCCGCAACCGGGTGCGAAACGGCCTGTTCTATATGCAGGTGACGCGCGGTGCCGCGCGGCGCGATCACGTGTTTCCGGCAAAAGGTACCGTGCCGACGATCGTGGTGACGGCGAAGCGCACCGACGCGGTCGTGATCGCCAGGAAGAATGCCGAAGGCATCTCGGCGATCACCGTTCCGGAGAACCGCTGGGACCGCGTTGACATCAAATCCGTCGGCCTGCTGCCGAACGTGCTTGCGCGCCAGAAGGCCAAGGAAGAGGGTGCCCATGAGGCGATCTTCGTCGACCCGGATGGCACGGTGAAGGAGGGAGCGGCGACCAATGTCTGGATCGTCGATCGGGAGGGCGTGCTGCGCACCCGGCCGGCCGATCACGGTATTCTCAGAGGCATCACCCGCACGACCCTGATGGACGTTGCAGCTCCTCTTGGAATCAGGATCGAAGAACGAGCATTCTCCGTCGACGACATGCTCGCGGCGCGCGAGGTCTTCATCACCGCCGCGACGAGCATCTGTTTTCCGGTGGTTTCCATCGACGGCAAACCGATCGGCAACGGTCATCCGGGAAGCATAGCGCAGAATATTCGCGAAGCCTTTTTCGGCGTTGCGGAAAAGACATTGATTTGATACCAAACTGAAAGAGGTGTCGGGGGAAGGGTACTTGTGACGCCTCTGATTGAAAAAATAGACAAAATGCACCGGCGCGAGACGCCGGCAAATAAGAAAGAATCGGCGCGATGGCGGAACGTTCTCAGAACTTGCAGGATCTTTTTCTCAATACGGTCCGCAAACAGAAGATTTCTCTGACAATTTTTCTTATCAATGGCGTCAAATTGACGGGCGTCGTCACGTCTTTTGACAATTTCTGTGTCTTGTTGCGCCGCGATGGTCATTCGCAGCTCGTCTACAAGCACGCGATCTCGACCATCATGCCGGGCCAGCCGCTGCAGATGTTCGAGAACGAAGAAGCCGCATCCTGACGGGACGTTAGGCACATTACCAAACGGGATTCAAAGTCGTCGTCGATCATTCCGGAGCTTGAAACGCTCCGCGACGACATGCGCGCGGTCGTGATTGTGCCGGTTCTGAAAAAGACCGGCAGGCAGGCGGCTGAAACGCTCTCTGCAACGAGCACCCGCACCGACGAAAGTCGGCTGGAAGAAGCGACGGGCCTGGCACGAGCGATCGACCTGAACGTCGTTCATGGCGCCATCGTTTCGGTGGCGCAGCCAAAGCCGGGAACGCTTCTGGGCACAGGTAAGATCGAAGAGATCGGTCACATCCTCGTCGAACAGGATGCCGGCCTGGTCATCGTCGATCATCCGCTGACGCCTGTGCAGCAGCGCAACCTGGAAAAGGAATGGAACGCCAAGGTCATCGACCGGACGGGCCTGATCCTTGAAATCTTCGGGCGCCGCGCTTCCACCAAGGAAGGCACGCTGCAGGTCGATCTCGCGCATCTCAACTATCAGAAGGGCCGGCTTGTCCGCAGCTGGACCCACCTCGAGCGTCAGCGCGGCGGTGGCGGCTTCATGGGCGGCCCCGGCGAAACCCAGATCGAAGCGGACCGGCGCTTGCTGCAGGATCGCATCGTCAAGCTCGAGCGCGAGCTGGAGCAGGTCCGCCGCACGCGGCAATTGCACCGCTCCAAGCGCAAGAAGGTTCCGCATCCGATCGTGGCACTTGTCGGCTACACCAATGCCGGCAAATCGACGCTGTTCAACAGAATGACCGGAGCCGGTGTGCTGGCGGAGGACATGTTGTTTGCGACGCTCGATCCGACGTTGCGGCGACTGAAACTGCCGCATGGCCGCATGGTGATCCTGTCCGACACGGTCGGCTTCATCTCAGACCTGCCGACGCATCTTGTTGCCGCCTTCCGTGCGACGCTGGAAGAGGTACTCGAAGCCGACCTGATCCTGCACGTGCGCGATCTCTCCGATCCGGACAACCAGGCGCAGGCAAGCGACGTTCTGCGCATCCTGGCCGATCTCGGCATCGACGAGAAGGAAGCGGCGGCGCGGCTAGTCGAAGTCTGGAACAAGATCGACCGGCTCGAGCCGGAAGCGCGCGAAGCCCTGACGAACAAGGCTGCGGGCACGGCCAACACTGTGGCGGTCTCGGCGATATCAGGCGAGGGCGTCGATGTGCTGTTGGCTGAGATCGGTCGTCGCCTGTCGGGCGTATTGACCGAATGCACCGTCGTTCTTGGCGTCGACCAGTTGCAGCTTCTGCCCTGGGTCTACGAGCACGCGATCGTCGATGGTCGCGAAGATCTCGAGGACGGCACGGTCAGTCTCGATCTTCGCCTGACTGAAAACGAGGCCGTGCAACTGGAGCGGCGTCTAGGCAACGGGCCGAAGCCCATTGCGGAAGACTGGTAAGCGTTTTTAGTTTTTACCTGAGGCGCGGTTGGCGCCTCAGGCCAATTGCCGCTCGATCGCCTTGGCTGCCTGCCAGAGCTCTTCCATGCGTTCCAACGTTGCCGCATCCAGTGTCTCGCCGCTGGCTTCGAGCTCGCGCTCTATGTGGCCAAAGCGGCGGCGGAACTTCGTATTGGTGCCGCGCAGCGCCATTTCCGGATCCGTGCCGACGTGCCGGCCGATATTCACCACTGCAAAGATCAGGTCGCCGAGTTCATCGGCCACCTTCGCACGGTCCTTTTCGCGCAATGCCTGGCGCAGTTCGCCGATTTCTTCCTCGATCTTGTCGAGAATAGGTTCCGGTTCAGACCAATCGAAGCCGACCTTGGCCGCTCGCTCCTGCAGCTTCAGTGCTTCGATGAGCGCCGGGAAGCTGCGCTGTATCGAGCCCAGATGACTGGCTGCGCCGTCAGACGGCAAGCCCCGCTTGGCACGTCGTGCCTGGCGCTCGGCCTTTTCGGCCTGCTTGATCTGGTCCCACTGACTTTTGACCGCTTCCGGGGTGTCGGCGTCCGAACGGGCGAAGACATGCGGGTGGCGGCGGATCATCTTGCGCGTGACGGCCTCGACGACATCGCCAAAGGCGAACTCGCCGGCCTCTTCGGCCATGCGGGCGTGAAACACGACCTGCAGCAGCAGGTCGCCCAGCTCGTCGCAAAGGTCATGCATGTCGCCGCGCTCGATTGCGTCGGCCACTTCGTAGGCTTCTTCGATCGTATAGGGCTTGATCGTTTCGAACGTCTGGACGACGTCCCACGGGCAGCCGGTTTCCGGGTGCCGCAGTGCCTCCATGATGTCGAGCAGGCCCTTGATATCGCGTGATGGTTCCATGGGATCAGTTCAACGGAATGGCGTTGTCGCTCTTGCCCGACTGGTAGCTGTCGGACAGGTGCTGATAGCGGTCGCGGATGCGCGCATCCTGGGCTGCAAGCTTCGCCTGCGTTGGCTGGTCGGCATCCTTGGCGAGCGCCGCGATCGAGGACGACTTCCAGAACGCGTTGTTCTGCGCGTAACCGCCGGGTTCAAGCAAAAACACTTCCTTCAGGATCTTCAGGTCGTGCGGAATGGAAAAGCTGTCGCGCGAATCTTCGTGGCTGAAGAAATAGTAGAAATTGTCGAAGCCCGCCCAGGTGATCGCCGACAGGCACATCGAGCAGGGCTCGTGCGTCGAAAGGAAGATCAGATTGCGCGTGTCTGGCTTTTCCGCCATCTCGTAGAAGCGCTTGAGCGTGTGCACTTCGCCATGCCAGAGCGGGTTTTCAGTCTCGTTGTTCGTCTCGGCGAGAACGAGCGAAAGGTCCGATTTGCGCAGGATCGCGGCGCCGAACACCTTGTTGCCCGCGGCGACACCCTTTTCGGTCAAGGGCAGGATATCCTGCTCGATCACGTTCAGCAGCCGTTCGGCCAGTTCGGATTGTGTCATGTCTTCAGTCTCCGGCAGATGTCTTGCGACATTTAACGGAGGTTGCCCCTGGGGCGCAATGGCTGCGGACAGTGCCATCAGCAAGCCGTTCCGGAGATATTTGCTCAAAATGCTGCACGGTCGAGCAAAACAATACGTGGCCTGAAAGCCATTGAAATTTCTGTTTCTTCAATTGCTCTGGGCGATGCGGGATATTCAGCGCAGCCTGTAGAAGGAACAGATTGCAAGAATATGTCGCAGCAGCTCTCCGTCTTTCCCGCATTCTTTCGCGTCGCGCAAAAGCGCGTGCCGATATTCGGCAATGGCGACGAGGCCTTTGCAAAGCTGCGGCTGTTGCTGAACACCGAAGCCTCGATCGTTGTCTATGCGGATGCTCCTCAGGCTGACTTCGAGACGTTCCTGCGCGAGCGGGCGATCGAAACCGTGCGTGAGGCCTTCGACCCGCAACAGCTCGAGGGCGCCGTTCTGGTGTTTGCCGCGACCGGCGATGCCGCCGAGGACCGGCAGATCGTCATTGCCGCGCGCGAGCAGAAAATCCCGGCAAACGCCGTCGATCAGCCCGATTACTGCGATTTCTTCACACCGGCGCTGGTCAATCGCGCACCGGTCGCCGTTGCGATCGGGACCGAAGGCGCTGGTCCGGTGCTTGCCCAGATGATCCGGGCGCAGATCGATCAACTGCTGTCGCCGTCGCTCGGTGTCGTTGCGTCGCTCGCCGCCGGTTATCGCGATGCCGTCGATCGTCTTGTGCCGCGCGGTGTCGCGCGCCGCCTGTTCTGGCGCCGGTTCTTCCAGGGGCCGGTGGCCGACAAGGTTGCGCTTGGCGATGTCGCCGCCGCGCGCCGCGAGGCCTCCCGTCTGCTCGATGCCGCGCACGCAGCCTCGGGCCACGTCTGGCTCGTTGGTGCCGGTCCTGGCGCCGAGGATCTGCTGACGCTGCGCGCCCAGCGCGTGATGATGGAAGCCGATGCAATCGTCTATGATGCCCTTGTACCGCAGGCGATCGTCGACATGGGCCGCCGCGATGCCGAGCGGCTTTCCGTCGGTAAGCGCAAGGGTTGCCACACGAAGTCGCAAGACGAGATCAACCAGCTTCTGGTAAGGCTCGCGGGTGAGGGCAAGCGCGTCGTTCGCCTGAAGTCCGGCGATCCGCTTGTCTACGGCCGTGCCGGCGAAGAGATGGCGGCGCTGCGCGAAGCTGATATCACCTATGAGATCGTGCCTGGCATCACCTCCGCCTTTGCCGCCGCCGCCGATTTCGAGTTGCCGCTGACCTTGCGCGGTGTCGCATCGTCGCTGGTCTTCACCACCGGCCACGATCTGACCGGCGAAGTGCTGCCGGATTGGGCGCGGCTTGCCGTTTCCGGTGCCACGATCGCCGTCTATATGGGCCGCACCGTCGCTGCTTCGGTTGCCGGTCGCCTGATGCAGGCGGGGCTGCCAGCGGAAACCACAGTGGCTGTGATCGAAAACGCCAGCCGCGCCGACCGTCGCCTGTTGCATGGCACGCTTAAGGACCTGCCGGACCTGGAGGGCCGCACCGAGCTTTCCGGACCGGTCATGGTCATCATCGGCGATGCCGTTGCAGGCGCGAATTTCGAGCGTTCCGAACCGCTGGTGGCAGGCAAGCGCGCCGTCAAGCAAACGAAGATCGAAGCTGCTCAACAGCGCAACGAACAGATTCTGAACTAAGGGAAACGTGATGGTGAACAAGGTTTTGACGGCAAATCGGCTCTCGGATGGCATATCCGTGTGGCTGGATGCCTCGGGCAACTGGGTCGAATCGCTCCAGCAGGCCTTCATTGCCCGCCATGCCGAGGCAGTCACCGCGCTGGAAGCGACAGGCAAGCTTGCCTTCGACGACAACAAGGTCGTGGACGTCAATGTCGTCGACGTCGAGGAAGTCAACGGCACGTTGCGGCCGCTGCGCATGCGCGAGCGCATCCGCGCCGAAGGCCCTTCGATCCCCTATGCCGCCGGATACAATGGGCTCGCCGGCCCGAACTTTGCTGCCTGAGGAACCGATACAACATGTACCGTTACGATGAATTCGATCATGCCTTCGTTTCCTCGCGTGTCGAGCAGTTCCGCGACCAGGTCGAGCGCCGTCTGAGCGGCGAGCTGGCCGAGGACGCATTCAAGCCGCTGCGCCTGATGAACGGCGTCTATCTGCAGCTTCATGCCTACATGCTTCGCGTTGCGATCCCCTATGGCACGCTGTCGAGCCGCCAGATGCGCATGCTTGCGCACATTGCGCGCAAGTACGATCGCGGCTACGGCCATTTCACCACGCGTCAGAATATCCAGTACAACTGGCCGCGTCTTTCCGACACGCCGGATATCCTGGAGGAACTGGCAAGCGTGGAAATGCATGCGCTGCAGACCTCGGGCAATTGCATTCGCAACGTGACGGCCGATCACTTTGCTGGTGCTGCAGCCGATGAAGTCGCAGATCCAAGACCTTATGCGGAAATCCTGAGACAGTGGTCGAGCGTTCATCCGGAATTCTCGTTCCTGCCGCGCAAGTTCAAGATTGCCGTGACCGGTGCCGAGCGCGACCGCGCCGCGATCCAGGTGCACGATATCGGTCTGCACCTGAAGAAGGATGAGAACGGCCGGATCGGCTTTGCCGTCTATGTCGGCGGCGGACAGGGCCGCACGCCGATGATCGCCAAGAAGATCCGCGACTTCCTGCCGGAAGAAGATCTTCTGTCCTACACGACGGCGATCATGCGCGTGTACAACCTGCATGGCCGCCGCGATAACAAGTACAAGGCGCGCATCAAGATCCTCGTTCACGAAACTGGTGCCGAGGAGCTTTCCCGTCAGGTCGAGGTCGAGTTCGCGGCGCTGAAGGATACGGAGCTGAAGCTTCCGGAAGCGGATATCCAGGCCATCTCCACCTATTTCGCGCCGCCGGCGCTGGAGCCGCGCGCCGAAGGCTGGGAAAGCCTGGCGCGCTGGAAGAAGACCGATCCGGAATTTTCGCGTTGGGTTCACCAGAACGTCCAGCCACACAAGCATCCGGACTACGGCATGGTCACCATCTCGCTGAAGCCGATCGGCGGCATTCCAGGTGACGCGACGGATATGCAGATGGAAGCCGTTGCCGATATCGCCGAGGAATATGCCTTCGACGAGATCCGCGTCAGCCATGAGCAGAACCTGATCCTGCCGCATGTGGCTCTGGCCGATCTGGAGCCGATTTACCGGGCGCTCGTGGTTGCCGGCCTGGCGACCGCCAATGCCGGCCTGATCACCGACATCATTGCCTGTCCCGGGCTCGACTACTGCGCGCTTGCAAACGCGCGCTCCATTCCGGTGGCACAGGAGATCTCGACCCGTTTCGGAGCACCCGAGCGCCAGGCCGAGATTGGCGAGTTGAAGATCAAGATCTCCGGCTGCATCAATGCCTGCGGCCACCACCATGTTGGCCACATCGGTCTGCTCGGCGTCGAGAAGAAGGGTGCGGAGCTCTATCAGATCACGCTCGGCGGCTCCGGCGACGAGAACACGTCGATCGGCGAGATCATCGGTCGCGGTTTCGAACCCGAGAAGGTGACCGACGCGATCGAAACGATCGTCGATACCTATCTTGGGCTGCGCAACGACAAGTCGGAAACGTTCCTTGAGGCGTACCGTCGTGTCGGCCCGCAACCCTTCAAGGACGCGCTCTATGGCGGCAGCGCACAGGAAGCCGCTTGAGGCGCGAGGAACGAACATGACAAAAATCTGGAAAGAAACCGGCTTTGTGAGCGATGATCCATGGATCATCGAAAACGAGGAAACCAAGGCGGGTTCGAATGAGAAGGCGATACTCGGCTTCGATACGTTTCTCGCCAAGGTGACCGAGACGGACGAGGTCGGCCTGGGCGTGGTCGTCGCTCCGGCGGATGACGTTACCAAGCTGCAGCCCCATCTCGATCGCATTGCGCTGGTCGCGGTCGCATTCCCGGCCTTTAATGACGGGCGGGCTTTCAGCCATGCGTCGCTGCTGCGTGCCAGGCTTGGTTTTGCCGGCGAGGTGAGAGCGGTCGGTGATGTGCTGATCGATCAGATCCCGTTGATGCTGCGTTGCGGCATCGACAGTTTCGCGGTAACCAATGCCACGGCCTTGAAGCGTCTGAGTGAGGGCCGGCTGCCTGGCATCGCCAATCACTACCAGCCGACGGCAAAGCCCTCGACCGACGCCAGATCCTATAGCTGGCGGCGTGTTTCCTAAGCAGTGTTGACCGCGACAGTGTGAAGCACGGCGAAATGCGCGAAAGCGACTATATTTAGAAGGGAATTCCTTCCCGTTGAGCGCGGCTTGGAATATCCGCGTATTGTTGATAGACAGGGTCATCATTTACAGGACTGTAGCCACGATGAATGCTCCGGCAAAAACGGAAGATTTCGCGATCCAGGCACCGGCAGGTGTCTTCGTTGAGACGGTGACGAGCGTCACCCACTATACGGATCGGCTCTTCCGCTTCCGCATGACCCGTCCTGCGGAGTTCCGCTTCCGCTCCGGCGAATTTGCGATGATTGGTTTGATGGTCGGCGACAAGCCGGTCTACCGCGCCTATTCGATCGCAAGCCCGGCCTGGGACGAGGAACTCGAGTTCTTCTCGATCAAGGTTCCCGATGGTCCGCTGACGTCCCACCTGCAGGCGATCAAGCCCGGCGACAAGGTGCTGATGCGCAAGAAGCCGACCGGCACGCTGGTGCTTGATGCACTGGTTCCCGGGCGCCGGTTGTACATGTTCTCGACCGGCACCGGCATTGCGCCTTTCGCCAGCCTGATCCGCGACCCCGAGACCTATGAGAAATTCGAGGAGGTCATCCTCACGCACACCTGCCGCGATGTGGCCGAGCTGAAATACGGCTTCGACCTCGTCGAGGAGATCCGCGCTCACGAGTTCCTGAACGAGATCGTCGGCGACAAGCTTCGCCACTATGCGACGGTGACCCGCGAAGACTATCCGTTCAAGGGCCGTGTGACCGATCTGATGGTCAACGGCAAGTTCTTCGCAGACCTCGGCCTTCCCCCGCTCGACCCGGCCATCGACCGCGGCATGATCTGCGGTTCGACGGCGATGCTTAAGGACACCAAGGAAATTCTCGAGGCTGCGGGCCTGACTGAGGGCTCCAACAACAAGCCGGCCGAGTTTGTCATCGAGCGCGCTTTTGTCGGCTAACTGACGACAAGATACGAAACATCGTCGCAGTATTTGGAAAGGCGCATCATCGGATGCGCCTTTTTCGCATCTGTGCGACAGTCGCGGCCCATGGACGAGCCATGCTGACGTCGATATTCTGGTCACCGAGCATGGACTGGCCGACCTGCGCGGCCTTGCGCCGCGCGAGCGCGCGCCGATCATTGTCGGCAACTGTTGTCACCCGGAATACCGCGAACTGCTTGCGGATTATTTCAAGCGCGCCGTGGCAACGCGGGCGGGGCAGACGCCGCATATTCTCGAAGAAGCTTTCGACTGGCACGTGCGGCGTCTGAAGACCGGCAGCATGTTGCCCATCGCATGAGGTGTCAGTCCTGTACCAGGTAGTCCATCAGGCCCGACATTGCCACTGACGCTTGCTCGGCGTCGGCGCGGACGATGGCGTCGATCACCTCAACGTGACGGTCGACCGATCCGCGCATCCGCTCGATGGATGCAGCGGCAAACCAGATTCGTCGAGCGTGCGTCTGCAGCGGCGCCAGGGCCGCTGTCAGGAACCTGTTCGGGCAGGCCTCCTCCATCAGTTCGTCGAAGGCCTTGTCGGCCACCAGGAAGCCTTCCATGTCGCCGGCATCCGCGCATTTGCTCATCTCGGCCGCGCAATCCTTCATTGCGCGGCGCGCCTGTCGGCTGGCATGCTCTGCGACCAAGGCGGCCGCGAGAGGCTCAAGGTTCTTGCGGGTTTGCATCACATGGGCTCGGTCGTCGGGCCTGAGGGTCGCGATCTGCAGCCCGACGCGCGGACGCACCTCCACCAGTTCCTGCCACGCGAGTTTCTGTATCGCCTCGCGCACAGGCGTTCGTCCGTGGCCGGCGAGCTCGATCAGCTGCTTTTCGGTCAGCAGCATGCCGGGCTCAAGCTTGAGCGTCACGATGAGGCGCTCGAGTACGAGATAGGCGAGGTGGGCCTGGGAGTGAACTGGCATGCGCATCCTGTCGCTTCTGATATATCAGAAATTGCCATGGTTTGGTGCGGGCGGCAAGCAACCTGATATATCAATGACGCAAACGTGAGAGTGTATTGCGGGCACTGTCAATCAGCTACGATGCCGCCGTCCGTTTTGTGGCGCCTTCGGGTCTCCGTGCACGTGGTTGAAGTGAGCTGCGGTTACTACTTTGCATTGGCCGGGTGGTAGGCATCAATGCTTAGGCAAAAATAGCGAACGTCAACGGCTAGAATAAAAACGGACGCTCGTCCGTTTCACTTTCAAATGATATTGACGACGAGCCAACTGCTTGCCAGTCTTCTCTAAAATAAGCCGTTGGCAATCGGCGTTGAGGGGCGCGGACGTAAGGTGGGAGCGTTTCTGGTCTGGTCGCTGGTCGTGTTCGCGGGGTTGCTTGTCGTACCGGCCGTCAGCCACACGAATGCGACGACGACGTTCTCACTGATGGCCTCGTCCATGGCTTTTGTCTGCATGGCGATCGCACAGTTCATGGCGGCGCGACCGCCCTTTATCGAGCCCCTGTTTGGCGGGCTCGATCGGGTCTATCACTTTCATCGTAAGATCGGCATCTCGGTGCTGGGTCTGATCCTCGTGCATTACTTTCTGACGCCTGATTTCAAGGGGCTGTCGTTGACGAGTGGGCTGAACCAGCTTGCCGCTTCCGCCGGAAAGTATGCCTTCTATGGGCTGAGCGCGCTGCTTGTTCTCAGCATCGTCAAGATCATACCGAAGACGAAGATCGAGATTCCCTATCACCTGTGGCGCTATACCCATCGCTTCATCGGATTGCTGTTCGTACTCGTCGCGTTCCACCAGATGTTCATCAAGCGCCCTTATGACGGGACGGCACTGCTTGCAGTCTACCTCAACGCCTTCGCCGCACTCGGCATTCTAAGCTACGCCTATACCCAGCTTCTGCCGTGGCTGAGGACGCGCAGCTATGAGGTTTTCGAAGTCACCCGGCACGATGGCGCGACCATTATCTCGGCCCGACCGATCGGACGAGCGCTGAAGGCAAAGCCCGGTCAATTCGGCTTCCTGCGTGTCCTGAAAAACGGATTGCGCGAGCCGCACCCCTTCACCATCGCCGGCATCGAGGCCGATGGCGTTGTGCGCTTCGCCATCAAGCCGCTCGGCGACTACACGCGGGCCCTGCGGGAGAAAATCGCCATAGGAGACCGATTGAAGCTCGAGGGCGGATATGGCCGGTTCAATCATCGCCGTGGCGCCAAGAAACAGATTTGGCTTGCCGGTGGTATCGGGGTCACGCCTTTCCTGGCGATGGCCCGTCATTTGCGGGGCGACGAGGGGCAGGACATCCATATGGTCTACTGCGTGCGTGACCGAAACGAGGCGATTGGCCTGGAAACCTTCGAGGCGCAGGCAGCGAAACTCGGCAATTTCAGTTTTGTGTTGCACGATTCGGCTACGGACGGGCGGTTGGACGCGGCGAAGCTTGCGGCCGGCAGCGCGATTGATCCAGGCGACGCGGATCTTTGGTTTTGCGGTCCGCCGCCCTTGCGCGAGGCGATCGTCAAAGGCTTGAAAGAACTGGGAAAGAAGCCGCGCCGGGTAGAATTCGAACAGTTTCAGTTTCGGTAAACAGACGTTTTAATGACGATCTTTTTGATTGAGGGGGTAGGGCTCATGCGCAGCCAGCGTGATATGCGAGAGAATGTCTCGCGGTGTGCCGGTATCCAGAGGAAATCTATCGTAGCCGTGGCCGCGGCTCTTGCCGCCGCGATGCTCTGTCCCGGGACGGCCTCGGCGCGCGATGCTTTCGCCGACGATGCTTTCTCGACCTACAAGGCGAATGCCGAGCACGGCAAGTACATGTTCAACGCCGCCGGCTGTGGCGCCTGCCATGGATCCGGTGACAATACCGAGTTGCTGTCCGGCGGCATGGAGATGAACACCGCCATCGGAACTTTTTACGCGCCGAACATCTCGCCCCACGCCAACGGCATCGGTGGCTGGAGCAACGCCCAATTTCTCAACGCGGTGATGGTCGGTCTCGATCGCGATGGCAACAACCTCTATCCGGTCATGCCCTATACCTCCTATGGCGGCATGAAGCCGGAGGACGTGCTTGATATCAAAGCCTATGTCGAGACCTTGCCGCAGTCCGACGCCGCCTCGAAGGAACATGAGATCGCTTTTCCCTTTAGTCGTCAGACGACGATAACGCTATGGAAACGCACTCATTTCACCGTGCCGGCATATCAGTCGCGCGAAGAGACCCAGATGGAGCGCGGCCGCTATCTGGTCGAAAATGTCGGCGGCTGCGGCGACTGTCACACGCCGCGTACGACGACCTACGGGCTTGACCTGGAAAGAGCCTATCAGGGCGAGAAGGGGCTGACTGGTGCGGTCGCACCCGATATCGGCAAGGCGAAGATGGCCGGGCTCGCGGCACCGGACGTGTTTACGACGGGTCTTATCGGCGAAGGCAAGAAGCTGTCCGGCGCACCGATCAGCGACCCCGTCATGCGGCGGATCGCCAAGGGACTTTCGGCGCTCAGCGATGATGATCGCCGCGCGATCTATGCTTTCCTGTCCGATCGCGAGGTCAAGGCGCCGGCGCCGGTTGCGCAGTCTGTGACGGCCGTGTGCAAAGAGAACACCGCCTCTGCCGTATTGTCCGGCGACAATGCGGCGCTCGCCCAACAGGCGGATGCCTTCATTGGCAAGTATTGCCGCAATTGCCACGGCGCGGGCGAAAGCAATCAAGGTAGCTATCCCGCCGGTGAACTTGCTTCGATCGCCGCCGATGCCAATTTTGTCACGCCGGGCAATGCTGCCAAATCGCGCCTTTTCACCTCGGTTACCAGCGGCCGCATGCCGCTCGGCAAGCGCCCGACGGACGAAGAGGTCAAGGTGCTCGAAGGCTGGATCAATTCGCTGAGCGAAAAGAACCTGCCGCAGACGGCGGCCGCCAAACCCGATCGATCCCGCCCGATGTTGTCCTATGATCAGTTCGTCGCGTTCGCGCTCAAGGACATCTCCAAGGTGAGCGCGCTCGATCGCCCGCACATGCGTTATTTTTCCTATCGCGACCAGTACAACGGAATGATGGGTTGCGAAGATGAGGCCACGTTCATGAAACGCATGGACGTTCTGGCGGGCGGCTTCAAGAAGCTGCTGAACTCGCTCTCCTCTGGACCGAAGCTGGTCTTGCCGGCGGAGGTGGATGGCACCAACGGTCTGCTCGTGCGGGTCGATCTGCGTGAGTTGCAATGGGAGAGCGCCGATTACGACTTCCTGATCAAGCGCTATTTCTACGGCGTCGATCCGAAGAGCGACGCGTCGCTTCAGGCGCTTTCCGACGAAACGCAGACGCAGTTGCCGATCATGCGGATTGACTGGTTCATGAGCAATGGCGCCCGTCCGGAGATCTACAACAGGTTGATGAGGTTGCCGGCGCATATCCGCGAGCTGGAAGCGCGCTTCAAGATCGATGTGGACGACAACATCAGGCGGCGCAAGGTTCTGCGCGCCGGCTTTGCGGATGGCTCGTCGGGTGTCTCGGATCACAATCGCATGCTCGAGCGGCACGATATGCCGTTTGGCGGTTACTACTGGAAGTCCTACGACTTCGGCGGCGACGTCGGCAAACAGGTGCTGAAGCGTTTCCCGCACGGACCCAAGGAATTGGGCGCGCTCGATGCTGGCCTGGTGCCGTTCGAGCACGATGGCGGCGAGATGATCTTCTCGCTGCCCAACGGCCTGCAGGGTTACTACCTGTCGACGGCGGCAGGCAAGCAGCTCGATATCGGGCCGACGACCATCGTTTCGTTCCGCGAACGGCCGATCGGCAAGGGGGTGGAAATCGTCAACGCCCGCTCCTGTTTCGACTGTCACGCAGACGGTATTCTTTCGAAACGCGACCAGTTGCGCGACCATATCGCCACCTCGACACTGTTCAGCAAGGACCAGCAGGATGTTCTGTTGGCCATGTATGTGAAACAGGAGGAACTGGATGAGGCCTACCTTAGGGATCGCCAACGCTTCGTCGAGGCCCTGCAACAACTCGGCGTGACAGAGCCGACACCGGACGGCGGACTCCAGAGCAAGCACGCACCCGGCGACGCCGAGATCGTCACCTATTTCGCCGATAAATACGAAGACGAGCTCGACTTCGATGCTCTTGCGGCGGAGTTCGACATGACGCCGCAAGAGTTTTCCGATGCGATCAAGCGGGTGACGGATACGAATGTCCTTCGTCTCGGGCTCGATTGGGTGACGACGCTGGAGGCCGGCAACACCGTGCCGCGCAACGAGGTTGAGCAGCAATATGCCTTGCTGCTGGAGCCGCTCGTCCAGCGTCGCCCGCTCGATACCGGCACGATCGTTGTTGCCGGAAGCGAGCAGCAGCCCGAAGCAAAGCCTCAATCCGTGGCCGCCGCGGTGCCCGACTACCGCAAGCAGGAAGTCGCTGGCGGCAACAAGCTTGCACTCGCATTGAAGGTGCCGACGACAACGGCCAAGGTCGGTGATGAGCTTTCGTTCGAGTTGAGCGTCAATCAGGCTTGCGAACTGCAGATCCTCTATGTCGAGGAGAACGGTAATGTCGAAGTTATCCCGGACGAGATGATCGGCAATACGACCTTGCAACCCGGAGAAAGCAGGGTGATCCCGCAGCCTGGGACCGGCACGCTGACCTTCGATACGGCAGCGCCCGCCGAAACGATGTTGGCCTTCTGCCGCGTCGGCGGGCTTGCCGATCAGAGGCTGACAGTCGAAAAGGCGCGGGAATATGTGGCTGCGTCGAAGCTGCCGCCGACGCGCGGGCTGGCAGTCAATCTCGCCAAGAAGGCGCAGGCCGACAACGGCGCCAGCAGCGTGCAGATGGTAACTTTCGAGATCAAGGACTAGCCGCCACAGATGAGGAATCGGGTGAAACGACTGATCTTTGCTTCCACGATGCTATTGCCGTTGGCGTATCCCGCTAGCGCCTGCGATGCGCTGGCGAAAGCCTCGCAGGCTCTCAACAGCGGCGATGAGGCCGGTGCGCGGGCGGCCGCCTCTGCGGAGCGAACCAAGGCGTGCTCGAGTACAGAGGCAGCGCTTACGCGGCGTGTCGCGGCGCTTGCGACCTTCAACCGTATCGCCAACGCGGTCGGTGGCGGCGCCAGGCTCGATACCTTTGACAGCGAGCTGAAAGCGGTGCGGGATGAGGTCGGCGGGCCATGGCAAATCCTCGACGCGCTCGGTGACATCGACCGGCAGCGAAAGGACTACGAAAGTGCGGCGACATTTTACCAGCAGGCGCTGGAAGATGCCGCCAACGAGGAACTGACGCCTCAGTGGATGGCGCCGGACAAGGCCTACATTCTGCGCCTCGACCGGCTGGCCTCCGAGATGCGGCTTGCCGCAGCGAAGCCTGTAAAGCTTGCGATGCGCGGTGCCTGCAAATTCTCCTATCGCGGCGTCTCGATCAGGAAGAAGGCGACACCCGTCCGCTATGTCTTCGGAACGGCTGAGTTCACGCCCGAAGGACTGCAGTCTGCCAAGGATCTTTTCGAGTGCCTGAAATCGGCAAAGCCGGAAGCGATCACCTTGATCGGACACACCGATCCGGTGGGCAGCACTGAGGCGAACAAGAAACTCTCGTTGGCACGCGCCGAAGCACTCGCGAACTATCTCGTCGATGCCGGCTACAGCGGCACATGGTCGACTGTTGGCAAAGGCGAGGAGGAGCCGTTCAAGCCGGATGATCCGAGCGCCTATGACGAAGCGATGCTGCATCAATTGGATCGCCGTGTCGAAGTTGATGTGGAGAAATAGGTGCTGCTGCGCAAGATCCTGATTTCGTGCGTTTTCTTTGGATTGCCGGTTCTGCCCGCGATGGCGGCGACATCCGCGCTCGTGGTCGGCGTCGATATCTACCCGCATGAAGTGAGCCTTGATGGGGCGGTCAAGGATGCACGCGATGTTGCTCAGGCGTTGAAGAAGGCTGGTGTCGGTACCATCCGCAAATTCATCAACGAGCAGGCGGCGAAGGGCGCGATCAGAGCCGCCTGGCTGGACCTTGTCGGCGCCGCAACGAGGGGCGACACGATTATCTTCACCTATGCCGGTCACGGCGCGCAGATGCCGGAACTCGTCGCCGGCAGCGAACCGGATGGGCTTGACGAGTTTCTTGAGCTGCCGGGATTCGACCGTAGTCGCGCGGAAGAAACGGCAAAGGAGATCATCGTCGATAACGAGCTGAATGCCTGGTTCGCGGAAGCTGAGGCCAAGGGCGTCCAGGTGCTGTTGGTTTCCGACAGCTGCTATTCCGGTGGCATGAACCGATCGATCTCGGGCAAGACGCGGCTCGCGCCGACCGTGCGGGCGCAATTGCCGCCGCCGTCGCAAGAGGCGGTTTCTGGTGCGGCGCTCAAGGATGCGGATCTGTCACAAGTGACCATCCTTGCTGCATCGCTTGAGAGCCAACCGACGCCGGAGGTTGTGATTGAGGGTGTGCCGCGGGGGGCACTCAGCTGGAGTTTTTCCCGCGCGCTCGAGGGGGCTGCCGATCGTGATGGCGACGGCCTGATTTCGCGCGTCGAGCTCGAGGACTATGTCTTTTCCAACGTCAAGCTCCAGTCCGAGGCGCTGCAGGTGCCGAACTTTACGCCGCAGGTGCCGCGGTCGGACAAGGAAATTGTCCTGTCGTTGCCCAGAAGCGCGACGCTTTCGGCAGACAATGGCACAGCAGCGTCCGGTCGACCGTCAAAGCTGAAACCGGCCCGAGAAATGGGCTGGGCGGGCAAGCTGGCCCTGAGCGTCGAAGGCGCCGCGCCAAAGCTCGACAATGTTGGCGGCACTGGCGTTCCCTATCGATGGGATGCCACGAGCGGCACATTCTACACGCCGAATGGCGACGTCGCGGGTGAACATGTCGCCGCCGACATGGTGCAGGGTGTGGTCGACAAATTCGTCCTTCTCGATTTCCTGAAAGTGCTTGCCGCACAGAACCCTGGCAAAGTCTCGCTGACGCCGGTCAAGGACATCTATTCATCAGGCGACCGCCTGAACTTCGACGCGCCCCAGTCCGGATACGCGAACATGCTGGTGTTCAATCTCGCCAATACCGGCGAAATCCAGCTTCTCGATGCCCAGATCGAGGGCTCGGGCAGCCATGTGTTCAAACTCAGGGACCTGGAGGTGGTCAAACCTTTCGGCGCCGATCACCTTGTCGTCGTCTCGACGAACGCCCCGATCGATGCGGTGGCTGCCGCCCTATCCAACCCGGGTGTCGATGCATCCAAGTTTCTGCGCCTCCTCGAAGAGCGGCTTGACGGTACCGACAGTGCCATCGCCATCCAGCCGCTCTATACGCGGGAGCGCGGGCAATGAGTGGGGACGTCCTGGCCTGGCGTTTCCTGCTGCCGCTTATGGGGCTGGGTCTCTGCTCTCCTGTCTTGGCCGCGGATCGAGCCTTGCTCATCGGGGTAGGGAATTATCAGAGCCTTCCGCCAAAGCTGTTTCTGCACGGACCGAAGAACGACCTTGTTGCCATGGAAGGTCTGCTGACCGGGAGGCTCGGTTTCGATCGCTCCGCGATACGGGTGCTGAAGGACGAGCAGGCGACGCGCACAGCCATCCTGTCGTCGATCGAGGAATGGCTGGTGGCGGGCACGCAACCTGGCGACCGCGCCTATCTCTACTATTCGGGTCAAGGCCTTCAGGTGACGGATCAGGATGGCGACGAGGACGACGGCATGGATGAGGCGTTGGCGCCGTTCGACCTTGCCGCCAAGGCCAAGGATTGGGTGGGTGCCGTCACCGATGACGAACTCGATGCCATCCTCGAGCGCTTGAAGGGCAGGGCGGTAACCCTGGTGATCGACGCCTGTCACTCCGGTACGATCTCGCGGTCGCTGTCGGACGAGGTGTCCGCCGGCATTGACGGCGCGCGCTTCCTGCCGCGCCCGGAAGCCAAACCGGTGGAGCAGGCGCTGACGCGCGGCCTGCGGATCGATCTCGGTGTCATCGATAAGCCCAGCCGCGCCAACGAGAGCGGCATCGTTGCCTGGCGCGCCAGTGCGCCCTATCAGGTTGCCTGGGACGACGTGCGACTGCCGGTCGAGAGCCGTCACGGCGTCTTTACCGCGGCCTATGTCGCCGGGCAGACGGGGGCGGCGGCGGACGCCAACGCCAACGGCCTGACCAGCAACGCCGAGCTTTTCGAATACGTCACGGCGCAATCGGCGACCTATTGCGCCTCGCAGGAGAAATGCGACACGCTTGACCCGCAACTGGAGACGAAGGCGCAGAACCTCGGCGCCAGTGCGGTCATTCCAGCACAGGCAGGTGCCGAGGCGAAGGCGCGGTACGAGCCCGCCATAGGCGATAACACCGGCCAGGCAAGCTATCAGGATGCGAACGCAGTCGATGCGATCGGCGATATCGTCGGCAAAATGGACGCTGGTGACGTGACCATTAGCATCGACCGGCCAACGTCGATGAAGACCGGTGACGTGTTCAAGCTGACGGTCGCGAGCAAGGTTGCCGGTAGCCTCATCCTGCTGGACGTCAACACGGCGGGCGCAGCGACCCAGATCTTCCCCAACGAGTTCGCACAGAAGATTACGCCGCTCAGCGCCAATGTGCCGTTGACATTGCCGGATGAGTATTACGGCTTCGACTTTGAAGCCTCAGGCAAAGGCGAGAGTGCGTTCGTTGCCTTGGTGGTCAGCGACGCCGTCGATCTGGCTGACGTCGCGCCGAAGACGCGGGGCCTCAAGGTTGAACTCAACGCGCGTGAGACTTTGAGCGAAATAGTCTCGCGGCTGCAGAAGATCTGGACTGATGACCTGGACAAACGCGGCATCCGGTGGTCGGTCGGCACCCTGCGCTACCACGTCGAATGATCGTTTTCGTGGTGGATCGGACATCAAAAAGCCCGCCTGGAAAAGCGGGCTTTCTTTTTTAGGTCCGAGGCGATGCCTAGTGCAGGATCTGGCTGAGGAAGAGCTTGGTGCGCTCATGCTGCGGATTGTCGAAGAACTCGGCCGGCGAATTCTGTTCGACGATCTGGCCCTGGTCCATGAAGATCACGCGGTTGGCGACCTGGCGGGCAAAGCCCATTTCGTGGGTCACGCACAGCATGGTCATGCCTTCTTCGGCAAGGCCGACCATCGTGTCGAGCACTTCTTTCACCATTTCCGGATCGAGCGCCGAGGTCGGCTCATCGAACAGCAGAATCTTCGGCTTCATGCACAGTGAGCGGGCAATCGCCACGCGCTGCTGCTGGCCGCCCGAAAGCTGACCCGGATACTTGTTGGCCTGCTCGGGGATCTTGACGCGCTTCAGGAAGTGCATCGCGATTTCTTCGGCCTGCTTCTTCGGCATCTTGCGGACCCAGATCGGTGCAAGCGTGCAGTTTTCCAGGATCGTCAGGTGCGGGAACAGGTTGAAGTGCTGGAACACCATGCCGACTTCGCGGCGCACTTCATCGATCTTCTTCAGGTCGTTCGTGAGCTCGATGCCGTCGACGACGATCTTGCCCTTCTGATGCTCTTCCAGCCGGTTGATGCAGCGGATCATCGTCGATTTGCCGGAGCCCGACGGCCCGGCGATGACGATGCGCTCGCCTTTCATGACCTTCAGGTTGATGTCACGGAGAACGTGGAAGTCTCCGTACCATTTGTTCATTCCGCTGATTTCGACCGCAACGTCAGTTGCCGATACGGTCATCTTGGAAGCAGTGGCAGCATTGGCCATGCGATCTCCCCCTCTTATCATTTATGGCTCGTGTCCAGCACGCGTTCCATGAAGCCTGAATAGCGCGACATACCAAAGCAGAAAAGCCAGAATATGAAGCCTGCGAAAATTAGCCCGGAAATCGGTGTGACCGCCGAGGCCCAGTTGGCATCCGAGAAGTTCAGTCGGACGATGCCGAGCAGGTCGAACATGCCGATGATCGAGACCAGCGACGTATCCTTGAACAGTCCGATGAAGGTGTTGACGATGCCGGGGATCACCAGCTTCAGCGCCTGCGGCAGCACGATGAGGTTCATCTTCTGCCAATAGCTGAGGCCGAGCGAATCGGCGCCTTCATACTGCCCCTTGCCGATCGCCTGCAGACCGCCGCGCACCACCTCTGCCATATAGGCGGAGGCGAAGAACGACACGCCGATCAGTGCCCGCAGGAACTTGTCGAAGGTCACCCCCTGCGGCAGGAACAACGGCAGCATCACGCTTGCCATGAACAGAACGGTGATGAGCGGGATGCCACGCACAACTTCGATGAAGAACGTGCAGAGCATCTTGATCACCGGCATGGTCGATCGCCGGCCAAGCGCAAGCAGGATGCCGAAGGGCAGGGATACCGCGATGCCGACGAAGGACAGCACCAGCGTCACCATGAGGCCGCCCCACAGTGGCGTTTCAACGAACGGCAGTCCGAACCAGCCGCCAGGCAGCAGAACGAGCGCCAGGATCGGCAAGGCGCCGAGAAGCAGGATTGCGTTGATGTTCTTGTAGGGAACCTTCGGGATCAGCATCGGCGTCAGCAACAGGATGAACAGGATGCCGATAAGCGCCGGCCGCCAGCGCTCCTCGATCGGGTAGCGCCCGAAGAGGAACTGGTCGAACTTGGCATTGACGAAGGCCCAGCAGGCGCCGCTCCAGCCCTCCGGCTGCGTGCCGCCCTGTGCGACGGTCGCACAGACCCCACGCCCGCCGCCCGTCCAGGCGGCGTCGATGAAGAGCCATTGTATCGCCGGCGGCACGAGCCAGGCGAGTACAAGCAAGCTTACGATCGTAAGGACCGTATCTTTCGGCGTCGCAAAGAGGTTCTTGCGCAGCCAGTAAGCAAGACCACCCGTCTGGACGGGCGCCGGTGAGGCCTCGATCATCGAGGCACGGACGAAAGTCGCCTGGTGTGTGTTCATGATCTTACCTCTCCACCAGGGCCATGCGGGCATTGAACCAGTTCATCAGCAAGGACGTCGTCAGGCTCAGCGTCAGGTAGACGATGATCCAGATCGAAACGACCTCGATCGCTTGACCGGTCTGGTTGAGAATCGTTCCGCCGACGGCAACCAGGTCGGCGTAGCCGATGGCGATCGCCAGCGACGAGTTCTTGGTCAGGTTGAGATACTGGCTGGTGAGCGGCGGAATGATGATCCGCATTGCCTGCGGCACGACGACGAGGCGGGTTGTCAGACCGGGCCGGACGCCGAGCGCATGGGCTGCTTCGGTCTGTCCCTTGGAGACGCCGCGGATACCGGCACGAACGATCTCGGCGATAAAGGCTGCGGTATAGAAGGAAAGCGCCAGGAACAGTGACAGGAACTCCGGCCCGATGACCGAGCCGCCGGTGAGGTTGAACTTGCCGGCGACCGGCACGTCGAAGGTGATCGGCGAACCGGTCGCCAGGAAGGTGAGGAGCGGCAAGCCAATGACGAGACCGAGCACCGACCACAGCAACGGGAAGCGTTGTCCTGTTGCTTCCTGTTTGATGCGCGCATAGCGGGCCACGAAGAAGCTGGCGATGACAGCGATCACGAACGCATAGAAGACATACTGCGAGCCGTCGCCGAAGACCGGCTTCGGAAAGGCGATGCCGCGGTTGTTGAGGAAGATGTTGAGCGGCAGCGCGGCCGATTCCCGCGGCTGCGGAAGCACCGCCAATACGCCGCTGTACCAGAAGAAAATGACCAAAAGCGGCGGAATGTTGCGGAACACTTCGACATAAGCGAGCGACAGTTTCGCGATCAGCCAATTGTGCGAGAGCCGTCCGATGCCGACGATGAAGCCGATGATCGTTGCGGTGATGATGCCGGTCACCGCCACAAGCAGCGTATTGACGAAACCGACGACGAGGGCCCGTCCGTAGGTAGAATCGCTGGTATAGGCGATCAAGGACTGTCCGACGTCGAAACCGGCACGCCCGTTGAGGAAGCCGTAGCCGGACGCGATGTTTGCGCGCTTGAGGTTTTCGATCGTGTTGTCCGCTATCCAATAGATGACGGTCACGAGAATAACGACGGTTACGACCTGGTAAAATATCCCGCGCACTTGCGGGTCGTTGATGATCGAGCCGGAAGGTTTGCTCTTCTCAGGCGTAGTTGTGACGCCAATCGCCATGCAATGCCTCTTTCCCCTTGTCACCCTTCAGGGTGTTTTTATCGTTGGGATGGGGAAGCGGCGGACCGCTTCCCCTGTCGTGTCGGAGCGTATTAGCGGACCGGAGGAGCGTACTGAATGCCGCCTTTGCTCCACAGCGCGTTGAGGCCGCGTTCGATCTTCAGCGGGCTGCCGGCGCCAATGTTACGGTCGAAGACTTCGCCGTAGTTGCCGACTGCCTTGATGACGTTGACGGCCCATTCGTTGGTGAGGCCGAGGTCGGTGCCGATCTTGCTGTCAGCTTCTACGCCGAGGAAGCGCTGAACGTCCGGGTTGGTGGACTTCTTCATCTCTTCGACGTTTGCCTGCGTGACGCCGAACTCTTCGGCCTGGATCAGCGCGTAGTGAACCCAGCTGATGATATCGTACCACTGGTCGTCACCCTGACGGACGGCCGGACCAAGCGGCTCCTTCGAGATGATTTCCGGCAGGATCATGTGATCGTCCGGCTTGGAGAGCGTAAGACGCAGCGAATAAAGGCCGGACTGGTCGGTCGTGTAGACGTCGCAACGACCGGCGTCATAGGCCGCGTTCACTTCTTCGAGCTTTTCGAAGACGACCGGGTTGTACTGCAGGTTGTTGGACTTGAAGTAGTCGGCGAGGTTGAGCTCGGTGGTGGTGCCGGTCTGTACGCAGACGGCAGCGCCGGAGAGTTCGAGGGCCGACTTCACGTTCAGGCCCTTGCGGACCATAAAGCCCTGGCCGTCGTAATAGTTGACCGGGCGGAAGTTGAAGCCGAGAGCGGTGTCGCGGTTGATCGTCCAGGTGGTGTTACGGGCGAGGACGTCGACTTCACCGGATTGCAGGGCCGGGAAACGTTCCTTGGCCGAAGTGGGTGTGTATTTTACCTTGGTGCCATCCGCGAAGATCGCGGCGGCGATCGCCTTGCAATAATCGACGTCGAAGCCGCTCCAGTTGCCCGAAGCATCCGGTGCGGCGAAGCCGGCAAGGCCGGTGTTCACGCCGCATTGGACAAAGCCCTTGGCCTTCACGTCATCGAGTGTCGCAGCCGAAGCCGCATGTGCGCCAATCCCCATGACAGCAGCGCCAACAAGAGCTGTCAGAATTCTTCTTGCCATTTTTAGAACCTTTTTTCTGTTGTCGTTAGTTCCCGTCTGCACTGGCGCGTCTCCCAGCGCGTGCAGCCTCCGCCACCCTCCTGGAGCGAGTGCAACCTATCTCATGCTCAAAATCCATGAGGGTCAAGTGATGTTGCCGATTTTCTGATCTTGCGTGTGAAAAACCTGAAACAAGCCAGAAGTTTAGGCAGGCTTTGCAGAAAACGAGCAATTGCTGAGCGAAAATTCGTCAATGGCGGCTGCTTTCGGTCGCAAAGCGCCTTTGTCGGATTTTGCCACTTGACCCCGGTTGTAGGGCGTTCGAAGAGTTCCGGATCGGTTTTTCAACATCGGAATATTCAATGGCAGACAGCGGCAATGTGAACGGCAAGATGGGCATCAACACCCGACTGGCCCATACCGGAAACAAACCCTCCGACTATTTCGGTTTCGTCAATCCACCGGTCGTGCACGCGTCCACGGTGCTGTTCCCGAACGCCAGGACGATGGAGACCCGCGCGCAGAAATACACCTACGGCACCCGTGGTACGCCGACGACGGATGCGCTCTGCGACGCGATCAACGAGCTTGAAGGCTCCGCCGGCACGATCCTCGTTCCCACGGGGCTTGCCGCCGTCACCGTGCCGTTCCTTACCTATCTGTCCTCTGGCGATCACGCGCTCATCGTCGATTCGGTCTATTTCCCGACCCGGCATTTCTGCGACACGATGCTGAAGCGCCTCGGTGTTACCGTGGAATATTACGACCCGATGATCGGCGCTGCGATCGAAAGCCTGATTCGCCCGAACACGCGCCTGGTGCACACGGAAGCTCCCGGCTCCAATACATTCGAGATGCAGGACATCCGAGCGATTTCCGATGTTGCGCATCGCCACGGCTGCATCGTGACCATGGACAACACCTGGGCGACGCCGGTCTATTTCAAGCCGCTCGACCACGGCGTCGACGTGTCGATCCATGCTGCCACGAAATATCCCTCGGGTCATTCCGACGTGCTGCTCGGCACGGTGTCGGCCAACGCCGCCCACTGGCCGGCGCTGACGGAAGCGATGGTTACGCTCGGTGTCTGCGTTTCTCCCGATGACAGCTACCAGATCCTGCGCGGGCTGCGCACCATGGGTGTCCGCCTTGAGCGGCACCAGGAAAGCGCGTTGTCGCTCGCGACATGGCTGGAAGGCCGCGACGAGGTTGCGCGCGTCCTGCATCCGGCGCTGCCGAGCTTCCCCGGACACGACCTCTGGAAGCGCGATTTTACCGGTGCGAGCGGCATTTTCTCCTTCGTGCTCAAGGCGGAAGGCCCCGACCGCTTCAAAGCCAAGGCACACGCTTTCCTTGACGCGCTGTCGCTGTTCGGCCTTGGCTATTCCTGGGGCGGCTTCGAAAGCCTGGCGATTCACGTCGGCCTGTCGGATCGCAAGGTGGCATTGGCGCCGACCGAGGGCCCGGTCCTTCGCCTGCAGATCGGTCTTGAGGATGTTGCCGATATTCGCCGGGATATCGAGAAGGGGCTTGCCGCGGCAAGGGCCGTCTGACCGTTTCAGCGTTCGGGAGCGCCGTAGCCGTAGAGCCAATCGAAATCGGCTGCGAGCGCTTCCGGACCCTTCATCGACAGGACGATATTTCGCCCGAGCCGGAATGGGCCACGGGCATGATAGGCGAAGCGGTTGAAGGCGGCGCGGCGGCGCACTTGGGCGATGCGCGGCCGGCGTATGGTCTCGAAGGCTTTCAGGGCTTCGCCGATATCGTTTGTGCCGCCGAGGCAGGCAGCAAGCTCGTATGCATCCTCGATCGCCATGGCAGCACCTTGCGCCGCAAACGGCGTCATCGCATGGGCGGCGTCGCCGATCAGAACAGTCTTTCGCCCATCCTGCCAGGCGCCGTCGGTCACCGTGCAAAGCGGCCAATAGGTCGGGGCATCGGCTTTTTTCAGCAGCGCCTGCACGTCGCCGTTCCAGCCGGAAAAGGCTTCGAGATAGTCGCGACGCCGGCCTTCGGAATCCTTGCCGACCCAGACGCCGTCGGTTTCCTTGCCCTCGATGATAGCAACCAGGTTGAAGCCGTCGATCTCCCGTAAGGGGTAGGCGACCAGATGCGCCCGCGCGCCAAGAAAGGCGGTCACGCAATCCGGTTGAAGAAGGCTGGCGGCGGCATCGCGCGTGACCGTCATGCGCCAGGCGACGTTGCCAGAAAACTGGACGGTGCCGGCACCCGCAATGACGGCGCGCAGGCGCGACCAGATGCCATCGGCGCCGATGATCAGCGCCGGCTCTCGTTTGGTGATGGAGGCGATCGTCTGCTGGGCCTCTCCATCGATGCGGTGTCCGAGATGAAGGCGGCAGCGCGGCTCGGCCATCACGGCGACAGAAAGGATTCTTTGAAGGCTTGCCCGATGCAGCACGCCATAGGGCGCGCGCCAGCGGTCACGGGCAAAACGTCCTGAGGGAACGCGTGCAAGTGAACGAAGGGATTTTCCATCGACAAGCGTGATGGCATCAGGCTCGGTCCACACGGCTTCAAGCGCGTCGAGAAGACCGAGTTCGCCGAGGATGCGCGATGCATTCGGAGACAGCTGAAGCCCGGCCCCGACCTCGGTCAGAACGGCCGCCTGTTCGATAATGTCGACGTTGAAGCCGCGATGCGCGAGGCACAGCGCCGCCGTGAGCCCGCCGACGCCGGCACCGACGATCGCGACCGCATTCGACATCCGCGTGGGGATCAGGCTGCCTGAAAGGTGAAGAGACAGCCCGGCGGGTTGGTTTCGGTCGCCTTCAGCTTCGGATTGTAGCGATAGAGCGTCGAGCAGTAGGAGCAGACTTTTTCGTTGTCGTCGCCCATGTCGATGAAGATGTGCGGATGGTCGTAGGGAACGGACGCGCCGGTGCACATGAATTCCTTGACGCCGATCTCGATTGCCTGATGTCCGCCGTCATTCTGGAAATGGGGGATGCTGTGGCCGGCCATGTCATGCTCCGATGTATGCAAGTCTTTGAGGGTCGAATTTGCCGGCACCATAGTGAGCTTTGTTGCAAAAGTGTAGCGGCAAACACGTCGCACCTGTGGTTTTTGCCGGCTCGGGGTTTCCCTGATCGGGGTGACAAATTAGGTTGCGGCAAACCGATACCGCCTCAAGGACTAGAATGATGGATCTCAATCCGCCGCCGTTTTCGCACTTCACGCATGAAGGGCTGGATATCGCCTTCTTCGATGAGGGCGATCCTTCCGGTGCGCCGATCCTGCTTATTCACGGCTTTGCTTCGAGCGCCAATGTCAATTGGGTTTTTCCCGGTTGGCTGAAGACGCTTGGCGATGCCGGATACCGGGTGATCGCATTCGACAACCGCGGCCATGGGAAAAGCAGCAAGCCCTATGACCCTGCGCTCTATCATCCCCAGCAGATGGCCGGCGACGCGGTTGCGTTGCTGGGGCATCTCGGCATCGCCGAGGCGCATGTGATGGGCTACTCGATGGGCGCACGCATCTCCGCATTCCTGGCGTTGGCCCATCCCGACCGCGTGCGCTCGCTGGTGTTCGGTGGCCTCGGTATCGGCATGGTAACCGGGGTCGGGGATTGGGACCCGATCGCCGACGCGCTCGCGGCACCGTCGCTCGACGTGGTGACACATGCGCGCGGCCGTATGTTCCGCGCCTTCGCCGACCAGACCAAGAGCGATCGCCAGGCACTGGCCGCCTGTATATCGACGTCCCGCGACCTTCTGACCGCCGAGGACATGGGTCGCATCGACATTCCGGCATTGATCGGTGTCGGTACCAAGGACGATATCGCCGGCTCGCCGCAAGAACTTGCGCACCTGATGCCGGACGCCCGCGCGCTTGATATTCCGGGCAGGGACCATATGCTTGCGGTCGGTGACCGGGTGTTCAAGAAGGCCGTACTCGAGTTCCTCGAAGAGGTGGGGCGAGCGTAGGTGTGTCTGCGACCTTTGGTCGAACTGGGGCCAGGCCATTTATGTCTCGCCGGATTTCCCCTATATTGACGGCATAGACCGATTGAGAAGGAGTGCGACGATGGTCGCGACCACCGAACTTCGTCAGACGGAATCCCTCAAGTTGATGGATCCGATCTGGAGCAGCCTGCGCGAGGAGGCCCGCCTTGCCGCCGAGCAGGATCCGATGCTTGCCGCCTTCCTCTACTCTACGGTCGTCAACCAGCACTCGCTGGAAGAAAGTGTCATCTACCGCATCTGCGAGCGCCTCGATCATCCCGATCTGCAGGCGAACCTGCTGCGGCAGACATTTGCCGAAATGCTGGAGGATTGGCCGGAATGGGGCACGATCCTGCGTGTCGATATCCAGGCGGTCTACGATCGTGACCCGGCCTGCACCCGATTCCTCGAGCCCGTGCTTTACTTCAAGGGCTTCCACGCGATCCAGACGCATCGTCTCGCCCATTGGCTTTTGAAGCGCGGCCGCCGGGATTTCGCGTTTTATCTGCAGAGCAGGGCATCCAGCGTCTACCAGACCGATATCAATCCGGCGGCTCGGATCGGCCGCGGCATCTTCCTCGATCACGCCACCGGCCTGGTCGTCGGCGAGACCGCTGTCATCGGAGACAACGTTTCGATCCTGCATGGTGTGACGCTTGGCGGCACCGGCAAGGAAGGCAGCGACCGTCATCCGAAGATCGCTGACGGCGTGCTGATCGGCGCGGGCGCCAAGATTCTCGGCAATATTCACATCGGCCACTGCTCGCGCATTGCCGCCGGCTCGGTCGTCCTGAAGCCGGTGCCGCCGAAAACGACGGTTGCCGGCGTTCCGGCCAAGGTCGTCGGCGAAGCCGGGTGTTCCGAACCGTCGCGCCAGATGGACCAGATCCTGACCAGCTTCGAAATCTGAACCATCGGGAACCGGTGCGTAGCCGCTTTCGAGGGGTTTACACCCGCCAATGCAGCGTGCGAGAAGCGCCGCACATCAAAAACGGCTACGGAGAAGACATTTGAAGCCCGAAGAAATCCGCAAGCTTGAAGCCTACCTCAAGCGCACGTTCAACCAGTCGATGGTCGTCAAGGCTCGCCCGAAGAAGGACGAGTCGGCTGAAGTCTATCTCGGTGACGAATTCCTCGGCGTCGTCTTCCGCGACGAAGAAGATGGCGAACTGTCCTACAACTTCTCCATGGCGATCCTCGACATCGACCTCTAAGTCGCTGATCGACCGATTTCGGATGACCCGGTGGCGAGCAATCGCGCCGGGTTTTTCTATGCTTTCACGTTTTTCAGAGCGCAAAGCCGAAGAAATTTGAGCGTCAGCGGCGTTTTTTCATCAAGCTGTTGCAAGTACTGTGTTTTATTGCGCTGCACGCTCGACTTGACTTTTTGTGCAGTGCACATAAACTGAAGCCTCCAGATCAGGCCGTCACTAAGGAGACACCCGATGTTCAACTTCGATGATGCAAACAAGAAAAGCAAAGAAGCCATTGACGTGGCTGTGAAAAGCTATTCCGCTTGGACCAAGGGCCTTCAGGCCATTGCGACCGAGGCTGCCGATTTTTCCAAGAAGTCCTTCGAAGACAGCGTTGCGCACGTGGAGAAGCTCTCCAGCGCCAAGAGCATCGAGACGGCTTTCGAACTGCAGACCAACTTCCTGAAGTCGAGCTACGAGGGCTTCTTCGCCGAGGCGACGAAGATCGGCGAGATGTATGCCGACCTCGCCAAGGATGCCTACAAGCCGTACGAGGCGCCGGTTGCCAAGGCAACCGCAGCGGTCAAGGCCGCCGCTGCCGCCTAAAGCCACGGATCACTGCCGTCATTGAAAGGCCGGTCGCCGATACTGCGACCGGCCTTTTTGCTGTTTTGGACACTTCGCGGTGGATCGAAGAAAGTTGATCAATCTTATGCTTCTCCGTGCGATTATGATTGCAGTGCGTTGGTTCGGTCTTAAAATCTAGAAACGAACCATTAGATAAAGGGCAAGCACGCTGCGGCCACATCAGATGGATCCGCGGCTTGTACTAAGGAAAAGACACGAATGATCGCCACGCCGGTCCGGATGCAGCAAGGAAGCGACGACGAAGGAGGCGGCAGCAATCGCAGCACCTCCGTCATCACGCGCACCAAGCCGAAGACCAAGAAGCCGAGTTTGTATCGCGTTCTGCTTTTGAATGACGATTACACACCAATGGAGTTTGTCATCCACATTCTGGAACGTTTTTTTCAGAAGAATCCGGAAGAGGCGACTCGCATCATGCTCCACGTTCACAATCACGGTGTGGGGGAGTGCGGCGTCTTTACGTACGAAGTCGCCGAAACGAAGGTGACGCAGGTGATGGATTTCGCCCGCCAGCATCAGCATCCGTTGCAATGCGTCATGGAAAAGAAATGAGGAACTAACGTGCCAACATTTTCGCCCAGCCTCGAAAAGGCGCTGCACCAGGCACTGACTTTTGCCAACGAGCGCCACCACGAATATGCGACGCTTGAACATCTGCTTTTGGCATTGATCGACGATGCCGATGCAGCGGCCGTGATGGGCGCGTGCAACGTCAATCTCGAGACGCTGCGCAAGACCGTGACAGACTATGTCGACAACGAACTGTCGAACCTGATCACCGGCTATGACGAGGATTCCAAGCCGACCGCCGGTTTCCAGCGTGTCATCCAGCGGGCCGTCATTCACGTTCAATCGTCTGGACGCGAGGAAGTGACGGGGGCAAACGTGCTCGTTGCGATCTTCGCTGAGCGCGAGAGCCATGCCGCCTATTTCCTGCAAGAGCAGGAGATGACGCGCTACGACGCGGTCAACTTCATCTCGCATGGTATCGGCAAACGTCCGGGAAGCTCCGAGGCGCGTCCGGTGCGCGGGGCCGAGGAACACGAATCCGAGCAGAAACCTGCGCGTGAAAACGAAGAGGCGAGCGCGAAGAAGCAGCAGGATGCCCTGACGGCCTATTGCATCAACCTGAACGAAAAGGCGAAATCCGGCAAGATCGACCCGCTGATCGGCCGCCACGCCGAGGTCAATCGCACGATCCAGATTCTCTGCCGTCGCTCGAAGAACAATCCGCTCTATGTTGGCGACCCCGGCGTTGGCAAGACGGCGATCGCCGAGGGCCTTGCCAAGCGTATCATCGAAAAGAAGGTGCCGGAGGCGCTCCAGGACGCGACGATCTTCTCGCTCGACATGGGGACGCTGCTGGCCGGAACGCGTTATCGCGGCGATTTCGAAGAGCGCCTGAAGCAGGTCGTCAAGGAACTTGAGGATTACCCGGGTGCGGTGCTGTTCATCGATGAAATCCATACGGTCATCGGTGCTGGTGCCACCTCTGGCGGCGCGATGGACGCGTCGAACCTGTTGAAGCCGGCGCTTTCGTCCGGCGCGATCCGCTGCATCGGGTCGACCACCTACAAGGAATACCGGCAGTTCTTCGAGAAGGACCGCGCGCTGGTGCGTCGCTTCCAGAAGATCGACGTCAACGAGCCGACGATCGCCGATACGATCGAGATCATGAAGGGTCTGAAGCCGTACTTCGAGGACTATCATCATCTGAAATACTCGAACGAGGCGATCAAGGCAGCGGTCGAGCTTTCGGCCCGCTACATCAACGACCGCAAGCTGCCGGACAAGGCGATCGACGTGATCGACGAATCCGGTGCGGCCCAGATGCTGCTGCCGGTCGGCAAGCGCCGCAAACTGATCACCGAGCGGGAGATCGAAGCGACCATCGCGACAATGGCCCGCATTCCGCCGAAGACCGTCTCCAAGGATGACGAGGCGGTGCTCGCGAACCTCGAGAAGGAACTGCGTTCCGTCGTCTACGGCCAGGATCTGGCGATTGAGGCGCTTGCCTCGTCGATCAAGCTTGCCCGTGCGGGGTTGCGCGAACCGAACAAGCCGATCGGTTGCTACGTCTTCTCGGGCCCGACGGGCGTCGGTAAGACCGAAGTTGCCAAGCAGCTTGCAACGTCGCTCGGCGTTGAGCTTCTGCGTTTCGACATGTCGGAATACATGGAGCGGCACACCGTATCGCGGCTGCTTGGTGCACCTCCCGGCTATGTCGGCTTCGACCAGGGCGGTCTTCTGACCGATGGCGTCGACCAGCATCCGCATTGCGTGCTGTTGCTCGACGAAATCGAGAAGGCGCATCCGGACCTGTTCAACATTCTGCTGCAGGTCATGGACCATGGGTCGCTCACGGACCACAACGGCAAGAAGATCGACTTCCGCAACGTCATCCTGATCATGACGACCAATGCGGGCGCTTCGGAAATGGCAAGGGCTGCGATCGGCTTCGGCTCGTCCAAGCGCACCGGCGAGGACGAGGAAGCGCTGAACCGCCTGTTCACGCCCGAGTTCCGCAACCGTCTCGATGCGGTCATTCCGTTCGCATCGCTGCCGACGCCGGTCATCCATCAGGTCGTGCAGAAGTTCGTCATGCAGCTCGAGACTCAGCTCGCAGAACGCAACGTCACGTTCGACCTGGCGCCTGACGCTATCGCCTGGCTTGCCGAGAAAGGCTACGACGAGAAGATGGGTGCGCGGCCACTCGCCCGCGTCATCCAGGAGCACATCAAGAAGCCGCTTGCAGACGAAATTCTGTTCGGCAAGTTGAAGAAGGGTGGCGTACTGCGCGTGACGATCGGCACGAAGGCCGACGGAACCAAGGGGCTGCTGCTTGATGCCGTGCCGGAAACGGCGCCGATCAAGCCGAAGGCAGAAGTGACCCGCCCGGCGATGAAGAATGCCAAGCCGAAGAAGGCCGAGGAAAAGGAAGCCGTCGGGGCTGAACCCGCACCGAAGGCCAAGCCGAAGAAGACAGCAGCCAAGTCGTCTTCGGACGCCGAAGGCAAGGTTGCCAGCGAGGCGAGCCCGCGAAAAGGCAAGACGGTGCCGAAGGTGCCACGCAAGAAATAGTCCGACCGGACACGATGTTTGGCGCTGCCGGATGGACCCATCCGGCAGCGTTTCTCTGAATGAAAGCAATTCCGGAACGGCTGATGAAGAGTGATGAAAACGACCAGTCGTCGGTTGTCTGGTTTCTAACCGGCATGCGTGGCCTGTTCAGCCTCCCGGCCTTTATCCTGATGCTGTCCTTCGTTGGCTTCTGCTCCCTGACCGCTCAGGCTGGAATTCCACCGCAGCAGGTCGTCTTCATGACCGGCATGGTTTGGGCGCTGCCGGCGAAGGTCATTCTCGTCAGCTCGATGATGAGCGGTGCAAGCCTGGCGGCGGCCTTCCTGGCCGTGTCGCTCTCGTCCGTCCGCCTGATGCCGATGGTTGCGGCGCTCATTCCCGAATTGCGCACGTCGAGGACGCCGACATGGCTCCTGTTGTTTCTGTCGCATTTCGTCGCGATCACGGCCTGGGTTTTCGCGATGGAGAAGGTGCAGGCGGTGCCGCGCGACAAGCGTGTTGCCTTCTTCGCCGGCTTCGGCATCACGCTTGTGGTGGCCAATATGGTGCTGGTCGCCATCGTCTATCATTTCGTCGCTAATTTTCCGCCGATCGTCGCTGGCTGTCTGTTCTTCCTGACGCCGATCTATTTCCTGGCCTCGATCTGGCACTCGGCGCGCCATCCGGTCGTCTATATCGCGCTGCTGTTCGGTCTCTTGGCCGGCCCATTGTTCTATTGGCTCGCCCCTGAATTCGACATTCTACTGGCGGGTGTCGGTGGAGGCACGCTGGCCTGGGCGGTCGAACGGCTGCGGCGCCGCCGCCGGGAGATCGGCGCATGACTTGGCATGACGGCTGGTGGGCCTATGCGTTCATTGCGATCGCCGGCTGGCTTGCGACCGACATCTGGCGCTGGTTGGGCGTGATCGCCGGGAACCGGTTGCGCGATGATTCCGAGGCGCTGAACTGGGTCAGGGCAGTGGCGACTGCGCTTGTCGCAGCCGTCATCGCCAAGCTCATTCTCTACCCAACAGGCGTTCTCGAGCAGTCGCCGCTGTGGCTGCGCCTGGGAGCCGTCGCGATTGGGGCGGCGGCATTCTTCCTGCTCGGTCGCAAACCGGCAATCGGGATAGCGACAACGATCGCAACGTTGGCCGCCGGGCTATGGTGGTTGGGTTTTTAGAGACGCAATGCGCAGCCGGTGACAGCTGTTAACGCGGCCGTCAGATTTGCATCTAAAGCGCCTGGCGCACTTTTTCGGCGTTGGCGGCCAGCACCGCACCATCTTCCATCGTGCCGGAATGCGGTTTCAGCGGAACGCCGTGGCGCCGCGGGATGACGTGGAAGTGCAGGTGGAAGACGGACTGGCCGGCGGGTGCCTCGTTGAACTGCATGATCGTCACCCCGTCGGCGTCGAAGGCGTCTTTGGCGGCAACGGCAATTTTCTGAACGGCGGTGATCAGTGCCGGCAGGCTTGCTGTGTCGGCGTCCAGCAAGTTGCGGGAGGGGGTCTTGGGGACAACGAGGATGTGGCCTTCGGCTTGCGGCATCACGTCCATGAAGGCGATGGTTGCATCGTCCTCGTAGACCCGGTGCGACGGGATTTCGCCCCGCAGGATTTTCGCGAAGATATTGTTGGTGTCGTAAACGCTCATTGTTTTTCCTCGTAGATTGGATCCGGCCAACGCTGGAGAGCGGTTCAATCGTCCTGGCGCTCACCTTTGCGGAAAGGACCGTGCTCTGCAAGAAACTCGGCGGTTTCCTCCACGTCCCTGCGCTCGCGAACGAGATAGTCCGAGACCGCACGGGCGAGACCGGGATGGCTGATGTAGTGGGCCGAATGGGTCGTTACCGGCATGTAGCCGCGGGCGAGCTTGTGCTCGCCCTGCGCACCGGCTTCCACGCGCTTGAGGCCCTTCGCGATGGCGAAATCGATGGCCTGGTGATAGCAGACTTCGAAGTGCAGGAAAGGGTGGTCCTCGATGCAGCCCCAGTGGCGGCCATAAAGCGCGTCGCCGCCGATGAAGTTGATCGCGCCGGCGATATAGCGGCCGTTGCGCCGTGCCATCACCAGCACGATGTCGTCCGCCATGCGCTCGCCGATCAGCGAATAGAAGGCGCGAGTGAGATAGGGGCGTCCCCACTTGCGGCCGCCGGTGTCCATGTAGAACCCGAAGAATTGATCCCAGATCGCTTCCGTCAGATCGCTGCCGGTCAACCAGTCGATCGTGATGTCGTTTTCGAGTGCGGTGCGGCGCTCTTTCTTCAGAGCCTTGCGCTTTCGGGATGCCAGCGTCTCAAGGAAATCGCTATGGGATCCGTAACCTTCGTTCAGGAAATGGAACTGCTGGTCGGTGCGATGCAGAAAGCCGGCCCGTTCGAAAACCGGCATTTCCGATTCCCGCACGAAGGTTACATGCGCAGATGAGGCATCGTGCCGTCGTGTTAGCTCCTTCAGGCCCGCCGCAAGCCCATCCTGCACGGGCGAGCCGTCTTGGCCCGTAACCGTCAGGAGCCGCGGCCCGGTTACGGGCGTGAAGGGAATGGAGCCTTGAAGTTTGGGATAATAGCGGCCGCCGGCACGCTCGAACGCATCCGCCCAGCCATGATCGAAGACATATTCGCCCTGGCTGTGGCTCTTGAGATAGCAGACGAGCGCGCCCTGAAGCTGGCCATCGGCGCTTTCCATCAGCAGGTGTTGGCCGAGCCAGCCGGTCTTGGCGGTGGCTGAGCCCGATTCCTCCAGCGCCGAGAGATAGGCATGCGAGACGAACGGGTTATAGGCGGAGCCCCGTTTCCCCTTCGCCGCGCCGGAAAGCATGTTCCAGCGCGCCGCCGGTATCTCGGAGAAGGATTGCGCTATGCGGATGGTGACGGCGTCGGACATGAGCTCAGGAAATCAATGCCTCCCGCGGGTCGAAACCCTCGAAGGTCATCTGGTCGGCATGGGTGTAGGTGTATTCTTCGGCCTGCCTGTCGCGAACGGTCCAGGTGATGATCGTACGGCCGAGCGTCCGTTCCTTGGTAATGAACGAGTTCGGCAGATGGCCGTAGTGGTAGGAGATGAAGTCGAGGCCGAGTTGCATGGCCTCCTCGTGCACGAAGAAAGTTTCCGGCCTTGCACCCTCGGCGGTCAGCCCGAGCGGGTAGGGCGCATCGAGCGCTTTCAGGTCCTTGAGCAGCCAATGGTCGAAGCTCATCAGGGCGACATGGCCCTTGTAGTCTTCGAGCGTTTCCAGGACCGCTGCGGCAAATCCCTCGTCGTCGTCCTTGCGTCCCTTGAGTTCGATGACGAGCGGCACCCGCCCTTTGACGAGCCGTAGCATCTGCGACAGCGTCGGAACCTTGTCCTTCGTCCCGCCGATGGACATCAGGCCGAGTTCGCCGGCGGTTCTCGATCGCACGTCACCCTTGATGCCGCACAACCGTTCTGTATCGTCGTCGTGAAAGACCACCGGCACGCTGTCGGCGGTGTATTGCAGATCGCATTCGATCGCAAAGCCGGCATCGAGCGCGCGGGAAAACGCCGAAAGTGTATTTTCCCACACCTGCTTGTTCATGTCGTGATAGCCGCGATGGGCGATCGGCTGAGCCTTCAGCCAGGAAATATCCGTCATGCCCGGCACCCGATCAAGCGATCTCGATGACCGCGTCGATCTCGACGGCGGCATTGAAGGGCAGGGCGGCCATGCCGACGGCAGCGCGCGCGTGCTTGCCGGCGTCACCAAGGACGTTGGCCAGAAGGTTGGAGGCACCATTGAGCACGAGGTGCTGTTCAATGAATTCGGGCGTGGAGGCGACGAAGCCGTTGATCTTGACCAGCCGGCGAATACGGCCGAGGTCGCCGCCAAGCGCGGATTTGGCCTGTGCGAGAATATTGATGGCGCAGAGTTCGGCGGCGCGCTGGGCGCCCGCGACGTCAACGTCCTTGCCCACATGCCCGGTGACGGCGATCTTTCCGCCTTCCATCGGCAGCTGTCCGGAGATGTAGAGCATCGAGCCGCTGATGACGTAGGGCACGTAGTTCGCCGCCGGGGCTGCTGCCTGGGGAAGGGTGACGCCGAGGTCCTTGAGGCGCGTTTCGATCTCTGCGGACATGGAAAGCTCCGTTGTTGTCTTTTGTGTTAAAATCCGGCATTCAGACCGGATCGCTGCGGGGCGCTGGCATTTAAATGTGGTGACGCCTCGCTTCTGCCGAAAGCTTGTTTATAGCATTGCCGGCGAGTCCAACAGGAGGAAACGGATGTTTCGTAAAGGCTTCGGTCTCGCAAGTTTGGGCAGCGCCTGCTTCGCTGTTATGACGGTTGCGGGCATCGATGCGGCAAGCGCAAGTGTCCTCGTGCCGCATCGAGCCGTCTACGATCTCGAGCTCAAGGATGCTTCCGACCGCTCGGGCATTTCCGGCATGTACGGCCGCATGGTCTACGAGTTCAACGGATCGGCTTGCGAGGGATATACGGTCAGCTTCCGCTTCGTGACGCAGGTTAATACCGGCGAAGAGACGCGCATGACCGACCAGCAGACAACCACCTACGAGGATCTGAAGACGGGCAACTTCCGTTTTCTGACCCGCTCCTTCACCGACGAAAAACTCGACAAGGAAGTGCGCGGCACGGCCCATGACGACAAGACCGGCGTCAAGGTCGAGCTGACTGCGCCGGACAAGCGTGAGGTCGAGCTGGCGGCAAGCCGGTTTCCGACCGAGCACATGGTCGAAGTCATCGATCGCGCCAAGAAAGGTGAGAGCTTCTTCGAGGCACGGATCTTCGATGGCTCCGATTCGGGTGACAAGACGCTGATCACCTCGACCTTCGTCGGCAAGTCGCGCAAGCCGACGCCCGATGAGCCGGATGCGGGCAAGGCCGGCAAGCTCGGCGCAGAGAATTATTGGCCGGTCACCATCTCCTACTTCAACGACGACAAGGGTGGCGACGCGCTGCCGATCTATCGCATGTCGTTCAAACTCTACGAAAACGGCATCACCCGCGACCTGACGATGGACTACGGCGACTTCGTGCTGAGCGGCAAGCTCGCGGATCTCGAAGTCTTCAAATCGGAAGAATGCAAGTAGTCGATATGACAAAAACAGACTTCAAGTCTTGATTTGTCGGGCAGTTGCCGGTAAGGGGCTGCCCATTCCACACGTGAGGCATGGGATGTTCCGGGAGAAATCCGGTTCGTTCCGCCGGTGGGCTTTTCGAAAGATGAGCTCGACGTCTCGCGGAGGTTCAACCGGAAAAGGAGAAAAGGCATGGCATTGCCTGATTTTAGCATGCGCCAGCTGCTTGAAGCTGGTGTTCACTTCGGCCACCAGACGCACCGCTGGAACCCGAAGATGAAGCCCTACATCTTCGGCGATCGTAACAACGTTCACATCATCGACCTCGCACAGACCGTTCCGATGCTGTCGCGCGCCCTGCAGATCGTTAGCGACACCGTCGCCAACGGCGGCCGCGTCCTGTTCGTCGGCACCAAGCGCCAGGCTTCGGAAATCATTGCTGACGCTGCCAAGCGTTCGGCCCAGTACTACGTCAACGCTCGCTGGCTCGGCGGCATGATGACCAACTGGAAGACGATTTCGAACTCGATCCAGCGCCTGCGCAAGCTCGACGAAATCCTCGCTTCGGAAGCTTCCGGCTTCACGAAGAAGGAGCGTCTGAACCTCGAGCGCGAACGCGAAAAGCTGAACCGCGCTCTCGGTGGTATCCGCGATATGGGCGGCACACCGGACCTGATGTTCATCATCGACACCAACAAGGAATCGATCGCAATCGACGAAGCCAAGCGCCTTGGCATCCCGGTTGTTGCGGTTATCGACTCCAACTGCGATCCGGACCAGATCGACTACCCGATCCCGGGCAACGACGACGCTTCGCGTGCGATCGCTCTTTACTGCGATCTCATCGCTCGTGCCGCCATCGACGGCATTGCCCGTCAGCAGGGCGCATCGGGCCGCGATCTCGGCGCATCGGCTGAAGCTATGGTCGAGCCGGCGCTCGACGAAGCCTCCGAAGCCTGATCGGACGGCGCGGCGGGCATCGGACCGCCGCACCAATCTAATGTCGGGGCGAGGCCGTTTGTGATGAAAAGTCTGAACGGCCTTGTTCTTTTCAGCGAGGGATGAAGCGGCTTGGGCCGGCGATCCGCGCCCCGGACACGACAGCGGTGGGCGCGTTCATCACGGTGTCACATACGCAAGCCATTCCCCTGCCACACCTCCTGGTGCCGCGCCACTTGCGGGCAGCGCGCCAGCCAAACAGACAAAGAGGCAAAAAGATGAGTGTAACTGCAGCAATGGTGAAGGAACTGCGCGAAAAGACCGGCGCAGGCATGATGGATTGCAAGAAGGCTCTCGCCGAAACCAACGGCGACATGGAAGCTGCGATCGACTGGCTGCGTGCCAAGGGCATCGCCAAGGCCGACAAGAAGTCGGGCCGCACGGCTGCTGAAGGCCTCATCGGTATTGTCAGCGGCGGCGTCAAGGCCGTTGTCGTCGAAATCAACTCCGAGACCGACTTCGTTGCCCGCAACGAAGCCTTCCAGGAGCTCGTTCGTGGCGTTGCCAACGTCGCGCTCGGTACCGACGGTTCTGTCGAAGCCATTGCAAACGCCAACTACCCGGCAACCGGCAAGTCGGTCGACGACACGATCAAGGACGCGATCGCCACGATCGGCGAGAACATGACGCTTCGCCGCGCAGCCCTGCTCAAGGTCGAAGACGGCGTCGTTGCCACCTACATCCACAACGCTGCCGGCGACGGCATCGGCAAGCTCGGCGTTCTCGTCGCGCTGAAGTCGGTTGGTGACAAGGAAGTTCTGTTCTCGGTCGGTCGCCAGATCGCCATGCACATTGCCGCCACCAACCCGCTGGCAATCCGCGCCGACGAAGTCGACGCCGCTGTCGCCGAGCGCGAGCGCAACGTGTTCATCGAACAGTCGCGCGCTTCGGGCAAGCCGGACAACATCATCGAAAAGATGGTCGAAGGCCGTATGCGCAAGTTCTTCGAAGAGGTCGCCCTGCTGTCGCAGGCCTTCGTCATGAACCCGGAAATCACCGTCGGCCAGGCCGTCAAGGATGCTGAAAAGCTCGCTGGCGCCCCGATCGAAGTGACCGGCATGGCGCGTCTTCTGCTCGGCGAAGGCGTCGAGAAGGAAGAATCGGACTTTGCAGCCGAAGTTGCGGCTGTCGCCAAGGGCTGATTTCTTCACCCTTGTTTGGAAAACCGTGGGGCATCGCGTGACAACGCGGTGCCCTTCGTGTATCCGGCTTCGTCAATGCGCCGGACCCGCCGGAAAATGCTCCGCAGCGGTTGAAACCGGGTAGCGCAATATGTCCTTATACGCAGCGCGCCTTTTCGCGTGCACGCGTACCGATCTGTTCAGGAGCGATGATGCCGGCCGAGCCAATCTACAAGCGTGTTCTACTCAAAGCTTCCGGTGAAGCCCTGATGGGAAGCCAGGGCTTCGGCATCGATGTGGCGGTTGCCGACCGCATTGCCGCCGATATTGCCGAAGCACGCGCCATGGGCGTCGAAGTGGGCGTCGTCGTCGGCGGCGGCAACATCTTCCGCGGCGTCGCCGTTGCCTCCAAGGGCGGCGACCGGGTGACCGGCGACCACATGGGCATGCTGGCAACCGTCATCAACGCGCTCGCCCTGGCGACGTCTCTGCGCAAGCTCGACATCGACACCGTGGTGCTCTCGGCAATCGCGATGCCGGAAATCTGCGAGAGCTTCTCGCAGCGTGCAACGCTCCACCATCTGTCGCTCGGACGCGTGGTGATCTTTGCAGGCGGGACGGGCAATCCGTTCTTCACGACCGATTCTGCAGCCGCCCTGCGCGCAGCCGAAATGGGCGCTCAGGCGATCTTCAAGGGTACACAGGTCGACGGCATCTATTCAGCCGATCCGAAGAAGGATCCGACGGCCACGCGCTTCGACCGCCTGACCCACAGTGCGGTCCTGGAAAAGGGCCTCGCGGTGATGGACGTGGCGGCAGTGGCGCTCGCGCGCGAGAACGCCATTCCGATCGTGGTCTTCTCGATCCACGAAAAGGGCGGCTTCACCGAAATATTGACCGGTGGCGGCCGCGCCACCATCGTCACAGACAATTAAGAGCTGCAAGACGGCTATCTGCGGATGAAAGACAGAACGGGAGTTTCCAACCATGAGTGAAGGTGTAGACCTGAAGGAACTGAAGCGTCGCATGGACGGCGCGATCTCCGCATTCAAGAGCGATATTGCATCGCTGCGCACCGGCCGCGCGTCGGCAAATGTTCTCGACCCGGTGACCGTTGAAGCTTACGGCTCGCGCGTTCCGCTCAATCAGGTGGCAAACATCACCGTGCCGGAACCGCGCATGCTGTCCGTTTCGGTCTGGGACAAGCAGATGGTCGGCGCCGTCGATCGCGGCATCCGCGAATCGAACCTCGGCCTGAACCCGATCATCGACGGCCAGAATTTGCGCATTCCGCTGCCGGAACTCAACGAAGAGCGCCGCAAGTCGCTGGTCAAGGTTGCGCACGACTATGCCGAAAAGGCCAAGGTCGCCGTCCGCCACGTTCGCCGTGATGGCATGGACGACCTGAAAAAAGCCGAAAAGGATGGCGACATCGGGCAGGATATCAGCCGTGCTCAGTCCGAGCGGGTGCAAAAGATGACCGATGAAACGATTTCCGATATCGACCGCTTGCTCGCCGATAAGGAAAAGGAAATCATGCAGGTCTGATCTGCTCTTGATCCTGAGTCTCCTTTCGCGGACGCCTTATGCAAAAACTCATCCCGATCACCGTTCCGGAACACGTTGCCATCATCATGGATGGCAACGGGCGCTGGGCGAACGCGCGCGGACTGCCGCGCACGATGGGACACCGCAAAGGTGTTGAAGCGGTGCGTGATGCGGTGAAGACGGCAGCCGAAGCGGGTGTCCGCTACCTCACGCTTTTTGCGTTCTCGTCCGAAAACTGGAACAGGCCGCAGGCCGAGGTGACGGATCTGATGGGCTTGCTCAAAGCCTTCATTCGCCGTGATCTTGCCGATTTGCACCGCGAGAATGTTCGCATCCGGATCATCGGGGAGCGATCGAATCTGCGCGGCGATATCCTGCCGCTACTGATCGAGGCCGAGGAGACGACGAGTGCGAACACCGGCATCACGCTGGTGATCGCCTTCAACTACGGTGCGCGTGACGAGCTGACGCGCGCCATGCGGCGCCTGGCAACCGATGTCGCCGAGGGCCGTCTGCGGCCAGAGGACATCACGCCGGAACGCATCGCCGCATCGCTCGATACGGCGGGTATTCCCGATCCGGATCTCATTCTTCGCACCAGCGGCGAGGAGCGGCTTTCAAACTTTCTTCTTTGGCAGGGCGCCTATTCGGAACTGCTGTTCGTTCCGGAGCTTTGGCCAGACTTCACGCGTGAGACGTTTCTGTCGGCGCTCGAGAAATTCGCCTGCCGCGAGCGTCGCTTCGGCGGTCTGGCGCAGCCGACGTTAGCGGTTGGTTCGTAATGCAAACAGAACTCAAGCTTCGCATCGCTTCGGGAGTGGTGCTCGCGGCGGTAGCCCTCGGTGCGACCTGGTTCGGTGGCTTGGCCTTCCAGCTGCTTTCGGTTCTGATCGCGCTGCTCGTCTATTACGAATGGTCGACGATTACCGGTCTTCCGGAACGCGATTTTCAGGGAAACGCTTTCGGTTGGCTGTCGCTGGCGACAATCGCGGCGCTCATTCTTCTCGGTTACATTGGCTACAGTCTGCCGGCCCTGCTCATTGCCGTCGTTGTCGCAGTGCTTTGGGTATCGCTCAAGAAGGGCAGCTGGTGGTTGCCTGGCGGCATCGTCTACGCAGGATTGACCGGCATCTCGCTGGCGGCCCTGCGCGGGATTGATCAGGCCGGCCTGATTGCGACCTTGTTCGTCTTCGCGGTCGTTTGGGGAACCGATATTCTTGCCTACTTCGTTGGCCGAGCGATCGGGGGACCCAAGCTCGCGCCGCGTATTTCGCCCGGCAAGACCTGGTCGGGCGCCATTGGCGGGACGATTTCAGGTATTTTGGCAGGCACTGCCGTTTTTATGGCATATTTTCCGCTGCAAGATCTGCGTGTCCCAGCGGTGGCGCTGGTTCTCTCCGTCGCGAGCCAGATCGGAGACCTCTTCGAATCCTTCATAAAGCGCCGATTTGGCGTCAAGGATTCGAGCCATCTCATTCCTGGGCATGGTGGGGTCATGGATCGGGTCGATGGTCTGATATTCGCCTGCATCGCCACGCTGGTCTTGGTCCTGGTACAGTATATCCTCAGCGAGGGGCGTCAGATCGCCTTTGGGTCGGTCCTCCTCGGCCTGTAATGCTGCCGGCAGGCACTTAAGGAAAACTCATGTCGTATCTGCTTGATGCCCTGCAATTCGTGACCGGTTACATCGTTCCCTTCCTGTTGGTGCTGACCCTTTTGGTCTTCGTGCACGAAATGGGACACTACCTCGTTGGCCGCTGGTCGGGCATTCGGATCCTTGCATTCTCGGTCGGTTTCGGGCCGGAACTGCTCGGATGGACCGATAAGCGTGGCACCCGGTGGAAATTCTGCGCCGTACCGCTTGGCGGCTACGTCAAGTTCTATGGCGATGAAGACGCGGCCAGCACGCCGGATTACAAGCGGCTGGAGGCGATCTCGCCCGAAGAACGGTCGCGAACCTTCCTGGGGGCCAAGCTGTGGAAGCGTGCGGCGACAGTTGCCGCGGGCCCGATCGCCAACTTCATCCTTGCCATCGCCATTTTTGCCGTTCTCTTCGCCGTTTACGGACGTTCGGTGGCGGACCCGGTCGTCGCTCAGGTGAAGGAGAACAGTGCTGCCGACAAGGCTGGCATTCTTCCGCGTGATCGGCTGATCGCCATTGACGGAACGCCGGTCGCGACCTTCGACGATGTGCGCCGCTATGTGAGCGTTCGGCCAGAGCTGGAGATCAAGATCCGGATCGAGCGTGACGGTGCATTTCTGGATCTTCCCATGGTACCCGAACGGACCGAAATATCGGACCAGTTCGGCAACAAGATGGAGGTCGGAATCATCGGTATCGTCACCGACCAGGATGCCGGCAATTTCCGTCTTGTTACCTACGGGCCGATCGAAGCCATCGGGCAGGGTGCGCTGCAAAGCTGGCACATCGTCACCGGCACATTCGACTATCTGGCGAATCTGGTAACGGGGCGTATGAAGGCGGATCAGCTGGGCGGTCCTATTCGTGTCGCCCAGGCTTCGGGCCAAATGGCGACGCTGGGTGTGGCTGCCGTGCTGCAGCTTGCAGCTGTCCTGTCAGTTTCCATAGGATTGCTTAACCTCATGCCCGTTCCGGTGCTTGATGGCGGCCACCTGATGTTCTATGCGGTTGAGGCCTTGCGCGGAAAGCCGGTTGGAGCTGCCGCGCAGGATGTCGCTTATCGGATCGGCTTTGCCATGGTGCTCATGCTCATGGTTTTTGCGACCTGGAACGACATTTCGATGTTCTTCGGCTAGCGTTCGGCCGCGGAGCGTTCAGAGGGAACGACGACCGATACTGTGAACGATTGGGTTTCAATGGCTTGTGCAGCAAGGATTTGTTTACGATAAGTCGAATCTGTAGTGGCCGTTAAGCCACGGTTCGAATTGAAGTAAACAGAAATTAACGAGCTGGCTTGCTTGTATGGGAAAAGCGGGTAAAACGGCAACCGTGACCGGAGTCGGCACGAAATTGCCGCGCGACGTTGGGAAAAGGTAAGATTTGAACATGAAAGCTGGTTCAAGGTTTTTGAACGCGGTGTCGGCGTTTGCGCTGTCCACGAGTATGGTGGTTTCTGGCGCTGGTGTTGGGTTGCTCGCAGGCGCTTCCGTCGCAGAGGCCGCGACCATCAGTCGTGTTGAAGTCCGCGGTGCCACGCGCGTCAGCGCTGAAACGGTGCGTGCGAACATCACGATTGTTCCAGGTAAGAGCTTCAGCAACGCAGATATCGATGCTTCCGTGAAGCGTCTTTACGCGACTGGCTATTTCTCCGACGTCAGCATCAATGTTGCGGGCGGTACGCTTGTCGTAACCGTCAGCGAGAATCAGTTGATCAACCAGGTTGTTTTCAACGGCAACCGCAAGATCAAGGATGACAAGCTTCAGGGCATCGTCCGCACACAGCCGCTCGGCCCCTATAGTGAGGCGACCGTTGAAACGGATATCCAGTCGATCAAGGACGCTTACGCAGCGATCGGTCGCAGCGATATCACTGTGACGACTCAGGTTGTTCCGATAGCTGAGGGTCGCGTCAATCTTGCTTTCGTCATCAATGAAGGCGAGCGCACCAAGATTTCGCAGATCAATTTCGTCGGCAACGAAGCCTACAGCGATGGCCGTCTGCAATCCATCATTGCAACCAAAGAATCGGGCATCTTCTCGTTCCTGACCCGCAAGGACGTCTACAATCCGGACAAGCTGCGCGCGGACGAAGAGCTGCTGCGCCAGTTCTACTACAACCGCGGTTACGCCGACTTCCAGGTCATGTCGTCCGAAGCCTCTCTCAACGAGGCGACCAACGAATACACGGTGACGATCACTGTCGAGGAAGGTCCGCGCTACGATTTCGGTGCGGTGACTGTCGAATCGACGGTTGAAGGTGTGGATGCCGAATCGCTGAAGGGCGTCGTTCTTAGCCGCGAAGGCTCGGTCTATAAGGCCAAGGACATTCAGGAAACGATGAGCGAGATCTCGAAGCGCGTCGCTTCGGCTGGCTACCCGTTTGCCCGCGTAACGCCGCGCGGTAACCGTGACCTGGGCAACCATACGATTGCCGTCGACTACCTCGTCGACCAGGGTGAGCGGGCATACGTCGAGCGCATCGAAATTCGCGGTAACACCCGCACCCGCGACTACGTCATCCGCCGCGAGTTCGACATGGGCGAAGGCGATGCCTTCAACCAGGAAATGATTGCGCGCGCCAAACGTCGCCTTGAGGCTCTGGGCTACTTCTCGACTGTCAATGTCTCGACGGCTCCGGGCAGCGCTGCCGACCGCGTCGTGGTTATCGTTGACGTACAGGATCAGTCGACCGGTTCGTTTGGTATCGGTGCTGGCTACTCTGCTGGCAGCGGCGGCGGCTTCCTTGTCGAAGCTTCGATCGAGGAAAAGAACTTCCTGGGTCGCGGCCAGTACATCCGCTTGGCTGCAGGGCGCGGTGATGAGAGCCGTACCTACAACGTTTCGTTCACCGAGCCGTATTTCCTCGGCTACCGTCTGGCCGCCGGCTTCGACGTCTTCAAGAACGAAAATGATTTTGATGACGAAAACTACAGCTATGAGGATCAAGGCTTCAGCCTGCGCATAGCGGCGCCGATTACCGAAAACCTGTCGACCACGCTGCGCTATAACTTCACGCAGTTCGACTATAGCGGTAATGTTGCCGAGCTGTCATCGCCTTACGTCCGGGCGGTTGAAGGTGGCAACTGGGTCCGTTCGTCGGTATCGCAGTCGATCACCTATAACACGCTCGATGATGCGCAACTGCCGCATGATGGTATCTTGGCGACGTTTACGCATGAGTTCGCGGGCCTTGGTGGAGACTCTGATTTCTATAAGATGACGGGTAAGGCCAAGTGGTATTACACCGTGAACGACGAGGCAGACATCATTACTTCGCTCGCTGGTAGCGCTGGTCATATCTTCGAGACCGGCAGTGACCTGCAGGTCTTTGACCAGTTCCAGCTCGGCAGTAACGATATTCGCGGCTTCGAGCGCAATGGTATCGGTCCGCGCGACCAAGCAACGGGCGATGCACTTGGTGGCACCACCTATTTCACGGCTTCAGCCGAAGCGACGTTCCCGCTGCCGGGCATTCCGCGTGACAGTGGCTTCCGCGGTGCGGTCTTCGCAGATGCGGGCACGCTCTATAGCAACAAGGTCGCGATGCTTCCCTCTGAAACGGTACAGGGTAACGACTCCTCGCTGCGCGCATCGGTGGGTATCGGCTTGATCTGGGCTTCGCCGTTCGGTCCGCTGCGTGTCGACTACGCTTGGCCGATCGCGAAGGAAGATTTCGACAAGGTTCAGAACCTGAAGTTCGGTATTTCCTCGTCGTTCTGATAAAGAAGCAGTCCAGAACTGCCGAAAGTAGATTGTTCTGGAGTGTCCATGGAACAGAACTGGTTTTTTCCGCCCCATCAAGGGATTCGTCTGGGTGACCTTGCGAATCAAATTGGGGCGGAGCTCAACGATGGCGCGGCGGCCGATCGCGCTATCCATTCGGTAGCACCCGTCAACCGGGCAAAGCCCGGCGATGTCTGCTACATGCTTTCGCGCAAATACCGCGCCGAGTTGGAAAGCTGCCAGGCGTCCGCTATCATCTGCGATAAGACGATCGCTCCGCTCGTCCCGCCTCATATCCCCATTCTCTTGACTGCAAGGCCGCATACGGCCTTTGCGCTCGCAGGTACGCTGTTGCACGAGGTGGCAATGCGCCCGTCGCGCAACACCAGCCTCGGCGGTGTCTCGCCGGCTGCCTTCGTCGATCCGACGGCCCGCCTTGAAGAGGGGGTTGAAGTCGAGCCGATGGCAGTGATTGGGGCCGGCGCCGAAATAGGCAGCGGAACGAGAATTGCCGCGGGTGTCGTTATCGGGCCAGGCGTTCGCATTGGCCGAGACTGCACGATCGCGGCGGGCGCAAGCGTTCTCTGTGCCCTTGTCGGCAATAGCGTCATCATTCACCCGGGTGCCCGGATCGGCCAGGATGGGTTCGGCTACGCGCCAGGCCCCAAGGGTGGAATGATCAAGATCGTTCAGGTCGGACGCGTGATCATCCAGGACCATGTCGAGATCGGTGCAAACACGACGATCGACCGTGGCACGATGGATGATACGGTCATCGGCGAAGGCACGAAGATCGACAACCTTGTACAGATCGGCCACAACGTCCGAATCGGCCGTTATTGCGGCATCGTCAGCCAGGTCGGTATCGCCGGCAGCACCAGGATTGGTGATGGCGTGATGATCGGCGGTGGCAGCGGCGTCAACGGTCACATCACCGTGGGCGACGGTGTCCAGATTGCCGCGATGAGCGGCGTTGCAAGCGACGTCCCGGCGGGCGAACGCTATGGCGGTATTCCAGCGCGCCCCATGCGCGATTTCCTGCGCGATGTCGCCGAAATGGCCCTGCGCGCAAGTGACAGACAGAAAAAGAAGGGTGGCACGAATGAGTGAGGCGGCAACGGTTCTCGGTACGGCGGATATTCAGGAGATCCTGAAGCTTCTCCCGCATCGCTACCCCTTCCTGCTCGTCGACCGGATCATCGAGATCGACGGTGACAATTCGGCGATCGGCATCAAGAACGTCTCGGCGAATGAGCCGCACTTTACCGGCCATTTCCCGGAAAAGCCGATCATGCCGGGTGTCCTCTTGATTGAAGGCATGGCACAGACGGCGGGCGCGATCTGCGCGCGCAAGACCGCTTCGGGCACCAACCTCGTCTACTTCATGACCATCGACAATGCGCGTTTCCGCAAGCCGGTTGTGCCGGGCGACCGTGTCGAGTTCCATGTCGTGAAGCAGAAACAGCGCGGCAATATCTGGAAGTTTCACTGTGACGCAAAAGTTGACGGGCAACTTGTCGCGGAAGCTGATATCGGCGCGATGATAGTCAGCACGGAAGACGCTTGAACATGATTGCAGCAACAGCGAAGATCCACCCGTCCTCGATCATCGAAGATGGGGCGGTCATCGGCGAAAACGTCAAAATCGGCCCGTTTTGCTACATCGGGCCGAAAGTCGTTCTCGGCGACGATATGGAACTCATGAGCCACGTCGTCGTCGCCGGCCGCACGACGGTCGGCAAGGGCTCCAAGATTTTCCCGAATGCCGTCATTGGCGGAGATTCGCAAAGCGTGCATCACAGCACGGTCGACACCACGCTACAGATCGGTGAAAACTGCACCATCCGCGAAGGTGTGACGATGAATGCGGGAACCGTCGAATATGGCGGCGCCACGATCGTCGGCAACAACAATCTGTTCCTCGCCTATTCGCATGTGGCGCATGATTGCCGCCTCGGCAACAACATCATCATGTCGAACAACGTGCTGCTGGCCGGCCATGTGACGATCGAGGACCGTGCGATCCTCGGCGGCGGCTGTGCCGTGCACCAGTTCACACGCATCGGGCGGCAGGCGTTCATCGGCGGTCTCTCTGCCGTAAGCTACGACGTCATTCCCTATGGCATGCTCAACGGCAATCCCGGCGTTCTGAGCGGGCTTAACGTGGTCGGCATGACCCGGGCGGGCATCGAGCGTGCGACGATCCACGTGGTTCGCCGCGCCTACAAGCAGATCTTCGAAGGGCCGGAATCGGTTCGCGCCAATGCGGCCGCCATTCGCGCGGACTATGCCGACTGCGCGCCGGTTATCGAGATCCTCGACTTTATCGCTGCAGAAAGCGACAGAGCACTGTCGTCGCCAAGTCGCGGCAAGGCCTGATCGTGATGTCGGCTACGGCGAGCCGCGCGGCAAATGGCGGCCGGCTCGCGATCATCGCCGGTGGCGGAGCGCTGCCCCATCATGTAGCCGAGGCCGTTCGGGCCCGTGGAGAAGACCCTTTTGTCATTGCGCTTTCGCGCGAAGCGGAAGAGAGCGATTGGATCGGATTCGATCACTCCGTACTTGCCATTGGCGATTTCTCCGGCATTAGCCGCACATTCAAGGAAGAAGGTATCGATCGCGTCGTGCTTTCGGGCTGGGTGCGTCGCCGGCCGGAATGGCGCGATATCCGCCCGACACTGAAAACGCTTGCCAGGGTGCCGAGCGTTTTGAAGACGCTGGTGTCCGGTGGCGACGACGCTGTTCTGCGCATGGCCATGCAACTCATCGAAGCAAGTGGCGCCCACGTGATCGGCGTGCATGAGGTCGTTCCGAACCTTCTGGCAGATCCAGGGCCGATTGGCGCTCTCGCACCATCGGTCGACGACAGGCGGGACGTAGAGGCCGGTATTGCTGCTGCCAACGCGCTTGGCGAACTCGACGTGGGGCAGGGCGCGGTCGCCGTCGGCGGTCGCGTGGTGGCGCTGGAGGGCGCCGAGGGCACCGATGCCATGCTGCAGCGCGTGGCAACGCTCAAGATGGAAGGACGCGTCTCTGCGCGTCGTCGTGGCGTCCTGGTCAAGCTCTGCAAGCCGGGGCAGGATTTGCGCGCGGATCTACCATCGATCGGTCCGTCCACGGTTGCTGGCGCTGTAGCGGCCGGGCTGGCCGGAATTGCCGTCGAAGCCGGACGTGCCCTGGTGCTCGAGCGCTCGGAGGTGATTGAGGCTGCCGACCGGGCAGGGCTGTTCGTCATGGGTGTCGAGCGCAGCGATTACCGGGGAAGGGCATGAGTGGACGGGGCTACAAGCTGGCAGTGATTGCCGGCGAGGTATCGGGTGATTTGCTTGGAGCAGATCTGGTGCGGGCACTGCGTGTCCAATGTGGCTGTGATGTCGAGCTTGTCGGCGTCGGCGGCGATGGTCTGGAGGCCGAAGGTCTGAGGTCGCTGTTCGATTATTCCGAACTGTCGATCATGGGCTTTTCACAGGTGCTGGCACGCCTGCCAAAGTTGATTCTGCGTATCCGCCAGACGGCGAATGCCATTATCGCTGCGCGCCCCGATGCGCTGCTGATCATTGACAGTCCGGATTTCACCCATCGTGTCGCGCGTCGCGTTCGCGCCGCCCTGCCGGGTCTGCCTGTTATCAATTATGTCTGCCCGAGTGTGTGGGCCTGGAAACCGGAACGGGCGCCGCGCATGCGCAGCTATGTCAACCATGTTCTGGCGGTGTTACCGTTCGAGCCCGAGACCATGCGCAAGCTTGGGGGGCCGCCGACGACCTACATTGGTCATCGGCTTGCCTCGGATGCCAATGTGCTTGCCGTCCGCGCCAGTCGGCGCGAAAGACTGGGCGGCGTCAGCGGTAACGTGGTTTCCACCTGCCTGCTGCTGCCGGGATCGCGTTCCAGCGAAGTCGAGCGGCTTCTGCCGATCTTTGGACAGATGGTCGAGGAGCTTGCCAGCCGGCATCCCGGCGTGCGCTTCCTGTTGCCGACGGTTCCACGCCAGGAAAAACTGGTACGCGAGATCACGGCCGGCTGGACCGTTCAGCCGGAAATATCAGTGGGAGCCGCCGAAAAATGGGCCGCCTTCGACAAGGCGGATGCCGCGATTGCGGCGTCGGGAACAGTTATTCTGGAGCTAGCGCTGGCCGGCGTTCCCGTCGTTTCCACCTATGATGCCGACTGGCTTGTGCGGTTGCTGCACAACCGCATCCGCATCTGGAGCGGGGCGCTCCCCAATCTGATCGCCGACTTCCCGATCGTGCCGGAGTATTTCAACCAGAGCATCCGCCCGGGTGCCTTGACCCGCTGGGTCGAGCGGCTGTCGAGCGAGACGGCCCAGCGTGCGTCGATGCTCGACGGCTACGCGCTCGTGCAGCAGCGCATGGCAACCAGTCGACCGCCCGGCGAACTAGGCGCCGAGATCGTCCTCTCTTACCTGCAAAACAAAAGGCCCGGTCATCTCTGACCGGGCCTTTCTCATTCCATGATTGCCGTTTAGCGCTTGGAGACCGGCACGTAGTCGCGCTGCGGAGCGCCGACATAGAGCTGGCGCGGGCGGCCGATGCGCTGTTCCGGATCTTCGATCATTTCGTTCCACTGGGCAATCCAGCCGACGGTGCGCGCGAGCGCGAACAGCACGGTGAACATGGTGGTGGGGAAGCCCAGCGCCTTCAGCGTGATACCGGAGTAGAAGTCGATGTTCGGGTAGAGCTTCTTCTCGACGAAGTATTCGTCGGTCAGCGCGATACGCTCGAGTTCCATGGCGACTTCAAGAAGCGGGTCGTCCTTATGGCCGAGCTCTGCGAGCACTTCATGCGTGGTCTTCTGCATGATCTTGGCGCGCGGATCGTAGTTCTTGTAGACGCGGTGGCCGAAGCCCATGAGACGGAACGGATCGTTCTTGTCCTTGGCCTTGGCGATATATTCCGGAATGCGGTCAGCCGTGCCGATTTCGGCCAGCATGTTGAGCGCAGCTTCGTTGGCGCCGCCGTGAGCCGGCCCCCAGAGGCAGGCGATGCCAGCGGCGATGCAGGCAAACGGATTGGCGCCCGACGAACCGGCGAGGCGCACGGTCGAGGTCGAGGCGTTCTGCTCGTGGTCGGCGTGCAGGATGAAGATGCGATCCATGGCGCGCGACAGAACCGGGTTCACCACATACTCCTCGCAAGGCACGGCAAAGCACATGCGCAGGAAGTTCGAGGCGTAGTCGAGATCGTTCTTCGGATAAACGAAGGGCTGGCCGATATGGTACTTGTAGGCCATGGCTGCGATCGTCGGCATCTTGGCGATCATGCGCAGCGAGGCGACCATGCGCTGGTGCGGATCGGTGATGTCGGTGGAGTCGTGATAGAAGGCCGACAGAGCGCCGACGCAGCCGCACATGACGGCCATCGGGTGAGCGTCACGGCGGAAGCCGGTGAAGAAGCGCGACATCTGCTCGTGCACCATGGTGTGGTGCGTGACGCGGTAGTCGAAGTCAGCCTTCTGCGCCTTCGTCGGCAGTTCGCCGTAAAGCAGGAGGTAGCAGACTTCCAGGAAGTCGCCATGTTCTGCAAGCTGCTCGATCGGGTAGCCGCGGTGCAGGAGCACGCCTTCGTCGCCGTCGATATAGGTGATCTTGGATTCGCACGACGCCGTGGACGTAAAGCCCGGGTCGTAGGTGAACATTTTCGTCTGCTTGTAGAGTGAGCCGATGTCCACAACATCAGGGCCGATGGACCCCGATCGCACCGGAAGATCCGCCGACTTTCCATCGAGTGTTACAACCGCGGTTTTATCAGTCATCGGACCCTCCGTCTTATGGCACCGTGGCACAGAGACATGCCACGAAAATGAACGTTGCGAATTTGCTATATGATTTATTTTCGACTGCCAAGCTGTACGAAAGGCAAATTGTGCGATGCGAAAATGTGCATATGGCGACGCAATAATCGCATGTTAGGGCAATATGTCCAACGGGATCAATGACCGCCGGCAGAATGATGCGGTACCATTCCATATAGGTTTGCCGCTTTTTTCGGCAGATAGCGCTCAGGTTGCTGTTTGTCGCTATTGGTTGCATGATCGTCCGCGACCGCCTTGGGGGAGAAGTGCCATACAATGAGCGAGATCGAAGTCCGGTCTTTGATGCAGGACGCAGATCGTGTCGCTCCAGCACCACCAGCCTCGGTTTTGGCTGGCGGTATGTCTGCAACGCCCGCGAATGCGCGGCGCAATCTCGTTCTTCGCCTTGTGAGATCGTTTGCCACGGTAGCGTCGACGCGCCTCCGACCAGAGGCTATTGCTGCATCCTGGCGCGACGCCGTGGAGGAAGAAACGGCATTCGGCCACGGATTGGTGTTTGTTCCGGTTCTTTTGGCCGCGGGTGTGTTGACGTGGCTCTCGCTGCCCTATGACGTCGGACTCGTCAAACTTGCACTGCTGCTTTGCGTTTTCGGAATGGCCGCCTTGCTGTTCAGCATCCGCATGCGAGCCCTGCGTGCGCCGATGATCGCAGCGGGGCTGTTCACTGCGGGAATGATGCTTGCGGCAATCGAGACATCGCGCATCGACACGATCGTGCTCGACGGACCGGTGACGACGAACCTGCGGGGCAAGGTGTTTTCGCGCGAGAAGAATGATCGCGACCATTGGCGCTACGGCATTCTCATCGAGCAAACGACAAAGCCGATGCTCCGTCGGGCGCCCCTCAAGGCCATGGTGCTGTCGCGCAGCCCGCACGCTCCGTTGGCGATCGGGGCAACGATCGAGGGCAGGGCGCGTCTTTCGCCGCCTTCCGGCCCTGCGTTGCCGGGTCTGAACGACTTCGCGTTCGATTCGTACTTTCGGCAGATCGGCGCCGTCGGCTATTTCTACGGTGCGCCGCGTAGCCCGCCGGCCGATAGTGCCGCAGCGGCGTCGGACCGTTCGCCTTGGATGCGAATGGCGGAACATCTGGCCGCAAAGCGTGAGACGGTGGGCGAACGAATCCGCACGGTGATCGGTGGCGACACCGGTGCGCTTGCTGCGGCCTTGGTGACGGCGGAAGAAAGAGCGATCGGTCGCGACACCGTCGAGATGCTGCGACAGGCCGGCCTGGCGCATGTGTTGGCAATTTCCGGTCTCAACATGGTGCTTGCAGCGGGAACATTTCTGATTGGAGCGCGAACCGTCCTGAGCGCTGTTCCTGGATTGGCGCAGCGCGCGGCGATCAAGAAGATTGCCGCTGCGGGTGCGCTGACCATGGTCTTTCTCTACATCCTGATCTCGGGTGGTGCCGTATCCGCGGTGCGTGCCTGGATCATGATCTCGATCATGCTGGTCGCGGTCTTTTTCGATCGCATGTCGATCAGCCTGCGCAACATCGCGCTGGCCGCAATTGTCATCATCGTGATGACGCCATCGGCGGTCGCGGGGCCGGGGTTCCAGATGTCTTTCGCCGCCACATTGGCGCTGGTGGCAGGTTATGCACGCTGGCGCGAACGGGCAGGAGGGGGTGAGCAGCCGACGCTAGACCGATGGTGGGGCAGGCGGCTCGTTGCGGGCTTTGTCATCGGCGTGGTTGTAACCTCGCTGATCGGTGGCCTGGCGACCGCGGTCTATTCCGCCGCCTATTTCCAGCGCCTGCCAGCCTATGGCCTGCTCGCCAATATCCTTGCAGCGCCACTGATCAGCATCGTCATCATGCCGTTTGGCCTGTTCGCCATGTTGCTGATGCCCTTCGGCCTCGAGCAATATCCGCTCACTGTCATGGCATGGGGCCTTGATGGCATGCTGGTGATCGCCCGCTTCGTCACCTCGCTCGACGGCGAGTTTCTGACCGGCCGCATCGGGCCGCTGGCGTTCCTCCTCATTGCCTTTGGCGGGATCATGCTCTGTGTGTTGCGGACCTGGCTGGCAGGGATCGGAGCCCTGCTATTGTTTTCCGGGCTGGCTTGCCTTGTCTTCGAAGACAGGCAATTGCCGGCGGTTCTGGTGTCGGAAGATGGGCGTCTCGTTGGGTTGGTCACCGACGCGGCCATTGCGACGAACCGGGATCGCCCCTCCGACTTCCTCTTCTCTCAATGGCAGCGCGCATTGGCGGTCGAGAACCACGTTGCTCCAATGCCCGTGCAAGCGGTAGCAGCTGACGGTCTTTATCCCGAAATGAAGCCCCCGGCTGGCAAGGCGGCAGCGAGGACCGTCGATGCAGGGACAGCCTCCTCCGTCCGCGAAGATCTCACTTCCACGCTCAACCGTGCTTCGCTCGATGTCTTTTCGTGCCGAGACAAAGCATGGTGTGGCGCTCGGACCCGTTCTGGCTGGACGGTTGTGATCGTCGACGATCTAAGCCTGTTTGAGGTGCTGTGCGATCAAGCCGATCTGCTGATCGCGCCGGGAAGTTTCAACGAGCGGACCTGTCCATCCGGCCAGGCGCGAATCCTGAGTGGGCGCCTGCTGCGGTTGGCAGGGGCGGTCGAGATTTTCGCCGAGCCGGTCTCCGGCGACCAGCGCTCGAAGATGCGGTTCAAGACGTCGTTCACATCCTTGCAGCGTCCCTGGGAGCGCCACCGCGCGTATGACTGGCGAAGCGACGGCTTCGTCGACGGTTCGCCGTCCCTCTAGCTAGATCCTGCCGTTGGCCGCAATTGGGACGCAGGCGCGAAATTATTCTTGATCTTTATACTCCACAAATCCTTGTGCTTCAGTCATGGTTTGTCGTAAAGAGCGACCAACGCACGTTGAGGTGGCTGAAATTCCGGCTGTCTTTGAATTTTTGTGATGGCGAAACGGACCAGTACGCGAGGAACAAGATGCCCAACCGAACCCGATCGAAGCTGAATTTGTTGGCGGCAGCGACATTGGTGCTGGCTTGTGGTGTTTCCTCGACGGTCGTCTTTGCCCAGACGACAACCGCAACCGAGACGATGGTCCCGGTGGTCACTCAGGTTCAAAACGTTGAACCGGCGGCAACGGCAGCGGCCAACGCCAATGGTGCCCCTCAGGGCGGCCAGCCCGCGACCGCTCAACCGGCCGCCGAAGGGCAACCGACTGCCGACGGTCTCGCGGCGACCGCGTCTGACGTCGGTGGACAAGCATCGCCGGCATCAACGGAGGCCCCGGTGGCAGAAGCCGCTGAAGCGACCTTGGAGGTTGCCGCCAACCCGGTCCTGCCGCACGACCTTTCACCGGTGGGCATGTTCCTTGCCGCCGACATGGTGGTGAAGGCGGTGATGATCGGGCTGGCGCTTGCCTCGGTCATCACCTGGGCGATTTTTGTGGTCAAGACGCTCGAACTTTTTGCCGCAAAGGCGCGCCTTAGCCGCGCCGTCCGTCAGCTCTCCGCCGCAAATGGACTGGCTGAGCTTAAGCCCACATTCGAGGATAGGTCGGGTCCTGCCGCGGAAATGGTTGCTGCTGCGATCGATGAGATGGTGCGTTCGGAGGCCGTGCTCGATCACGCGCCGGCCGCAGGTCTCAAGGAACGCGTCGCATCGCTGCTGACGCGCATCGAGGTTCGCGCTGGCAAGCGCATGACCAGCGGAACGGGCATCCTTGCCTCGATCGGTTCGGTTGGCCCGTTCGTCGGCCTGTTCGGAACCGTCTGGGGGATCATGAACTCCTTCATCGGTATCAGTAAGGCGCAGACGACCAATCTTGCCATCGTCGCTCCTGGTATTGCCGAAGCGCTGCTGGCGACCGCAATCGGTCTCGTTGCCGCTATTCCGGCAGTTATCATCTATAACTATTTTGCCCGCTCGGTGGGCGGCTACAAGGTGATCCTCGCCGACGCGGCAGCTGCGGTCGAACGGCTTGTCAGCCGCGACCTCGATCACCGCCTGGTCCGCAAGGCGCAACCTCGTCGCCAGGATGGCTTTGCCCATCCGGCGGAAGCGTCCATCGCAAGGATCGGGTGAGGCATGGCCGGCAAGGTTGGCGACAGCGGCGGCGATCTCGACGAAAACAGCGAGATCAACGTCACCCCTTTCATCGATGTCATGCTCGTATTGCTGATCATCTTCATGGTCGCTGCTCCGCTTGCGACGGTGGACATGAAGGTCGACCTGCCGCAATCGGTGTCCAAGCCGACGCCACGGGACGACAAGCCGGTCTTCGTGACGCTCAACGCCGATCTCGGTCTTGCGATTGGTAACGAGGAAACGGCCCGCGAAGAATTCGCGGCCGAGCTGCAGCGCCTGACAGAGGGCAACACCGAGACGCGCGTTCTGCTGCGTGCGGACAAGGCCGTCGACTACGGCGAGCTTATGACGGTCATGAACCTCATCCAGAGCGCCGGTTACACCAAGATCGCCCTCGTCGGGTTGGAAGGGGCGCCTGGCCGCTGACGCCAGCCGTTCTTTGTTCTTGCGGCAGGCGCCAGCGTTTGCCGCCCCTGTCGGGGCGCACAATCGCCGGTTCCGCCGTTTCTCGTTTCCTTTTTCCGCTGCAAGATGTTGCTGTCGCTTGAAACCGGCGGAGCGGCGATTTATGAGCTTATGCAAAGGCTCCGCATTGGCAGCCATAAGACGACTGCGCGGATCGCCGGGATATCGGTACCGCGCCCATCCGGACACGAGGGCAGTATGATGAATTTCGAAGCGGCGCGCACCAAGATGGTGGACAACCAGATCCGGACGACGGATGTCACGTCCCACGCCATCCTGTCCGCTTTCCTCTCCGTGCCGCGCGAAGAGTTCGTGCCTTCGCGCATGAAGGAACTTGCCTATATCGATACGGATATCGAGCTCGACGGTGCCAAGGACGCGGGCCCGCGGTACCTGATGGAGCCGTCGCCGCTCGCCAAGCTGCTGCAGCTCGCCGAAATCTCGAAGTCGGACGTCGTGCTGGAGATCGGCTGCGGCACCGGCTACGCCTCGGCGCTGCTTTCGCTGATTGCCGGTTCGGTCGTCGCGCTCGAATGCGATGCGGCGCTTGCCGCAACGGCGACGGAAACCTTGGCGCGGCTGGGGTATGACAACGCCGCTGTGGTCACGGGCGATCTTGGCAAGGGATATGCCGCCGAAGCGCCCTATGACGTCATCTTCGTTCATGGTTCCGTGGAGGTGCTTCCTGCCGCCTTGTTCGAGCAGTTGCGCGATGGCGGCAGGCTGATTGCCGTCGAAGGTTTCGGTAATGCTTCGCGTGCTAAGCTATATGTCCATGAGCATGGGAAGACGTCCGAAAGGGCGGACTTCAACACTGCGGTCAAGCCGCTTCCCGGCTTCCGCCGCGAGCGGACTTTTGTTTTTTGAGGTGCCACTTATTGAGGTATCTCAACATTTAATTGTGCTGCTAAAATAACAATGTTGCCAATTGGCAACGAACCACCTGTTTCTTTTTGAAATGACCGTGCGCAGTATCGGTGTACAGTTGTGATCATGCCGAATCCGGGTTTCAAAGGGTACTGAGGTAGTGATTTGCTCACCGGTGGGCGGTGTGAGCGCTTCATCGCCGTGTTTAGGGCGGCCCGGTTTCGACTTCGGAATGGTGCCGCAGGAAATAGTGGGCTGGCTTTGCCGCCCTGATCGGAGAGGGAAGTATGGTGTCGATTGTCCGCAAAGCAGCCTTTTGGGCTGCCGTCTCGACGAGTGTACTGCTTGCACCGCAGGCTGTGCTGGCGGAGACGATCTTCGGCGCAATGGCCAAAGCCTATGAGAATAACCCGGATCTGAACGCGGCGCGGGCTGGCCTTCGGGCAACCGACGAAGGGGTGCCGATCGCAAAGTCCGGGTTTCGCCCACAGGTTTCGGCGTTTGCAAACGGAACGCTTTCTAACGTCGACAACGAGGTTACCGGCAGTCGGGATTTTCATCAGGGGCAGATCGGAATCACCGTAACCCAGATGATTTTTGACGGCTTTCAGACGTTGAACAACGTTCGTGCCGCCGAATCGAATGTCTTTGCCAACCGCGAAGGGCTACGGGCAAACGAGATCCAGATTCTGCTGGCGGCAGCGACATCCTACGCCAACATCGCACGCGACCAGCAGATCGTTGCCATCCGCCGACAGAACATCGCCTTCTTGCAGGAGCAGCTGAACGCGTCGCAGGCCCGTCTTGACGTGGGTGAAGGCACCCGCACGGACGTAAGCCTTGCCGAGGCATCGCTTGCCAACGCGCAGTCGCTGCTGATCAGCGCCATCGCGCAGCTGAAGCAGAGCGAAGCGGTATATGTTCAGATCGTCGGCGTGGCGCCGAAGGGCATCAAGCAGCCGGGGCCGGCCACCAAGGGGCTTCCGCGTTCGCTCGATCAGGCCGTTGCCTTGGGATTGCGTCAGCACCCGACCATTCTTGCCGCCCAGTACAACGTCGATACCGCCGGCTACCAGGTGAAGTCCGCTGAAGGCACGATGCTGCCCGGCGTGACTATTCAGGGGCAGGTCGGGCGCACGACCGGCAACTCCGGTGACGGTATCGATAGCAACGCGTCGAGCCTCACGGCCCGCCTGACGGTGCCGATCTACCAGGGTGGTGCCGAATACGGCCAGATTCGTCGGGCCAAGGAGACCCTGGGACAGCAGCGCATCCTCGTCGATTCGCAGCGCGCCGCCGTTCAGCAGAACGTCGTGACCGCACACGCCCAACTTGAGGCGGCAGTTGCCCGAATCGGCGCCAACAAGACGCAGATCTCGGCCGCCAACATGGCTCTCGCCGGCGTCATCGAAGAGCGAAAGGTCGGCCAGCGCACCACGCTCGACGTGCTCGATTCGCAGCAGACCGTCCTGAATGCGCAGGAACAGTTGGCGATTGCCCAGCGTGATGCCGTCGTCGCAAGCTACGGCCTGCTCGCTGCCACCGCGACGCTGAGCGTCAAGAGCCAGGGCCTGCAGGTCGCCGAATACCGGGCCGAAGAGCACTACGAGGCGGTCAAAGACAAGTGGTTCGGTCTTCGAACCGTAGACGGCCGCTGATCAAGCAAAACGCCTCGGGAAACCGGGGCGTTTCTGCTTCTGCCGATCAAAACAAATCTGTGCAACAATCCAAGTGTCTGATTCGCGGCGTATGTTTCGTCCGTGAACTCACTTAAGGTTTGTTTGCAATCGGCACATGCGTCGTTTCGGGACACATGTTCGGCCGCGTCAAACGGGGATAGAAATGGCACAGCTCAATGTCGCGCGTGAACCTTCGATGGATGAGATTCTCGCATCCATTCGCAAGATCATCGAGAGCAATGAGCCGGGGCAGACCGATTTCTCCTCACAGGATCACTACGAGGACGACGGATCGGATGAGATCGAACTGACGATCGACAGCGAAATCGAAGCAGCCGCCTTCGGCAGGCGGGAAGAGCAGGCCGAGGCGCGCAAGCCCGCCACGCCTTCGCCGGAGATCGCGGTGGCCGTCATCCCTTCGGAGCCGCATTCAAGTATCGCGCAGCCTCCGCTTTCGCTGGCGGACGTTGCTGCCCGAGTAAGGGCAGCCTCCGAGCGTCACACCATGAGCTATGCTGCCAAAGAGCCGGTCAACGATGTGCCTTTGCGCAGCGTTCAGGATAGCCCGGTGATCACGTCGCGCATGGCGGCCGTTTCCGCACCACAGGCGCCGGCTGACCGTCTATCGATGGGTGCAGTACAGGAGCGCGCCAATCAGAGTTTGGCAGTCAAAGCCGCCGCAGCAGCGCCTGAGGTAGCAGAGCCGGCGCCCACGATCGTTTCTGCCGGACCCGTGGCTGTCATTGCCGACGAGCCTGCAGCCGAAAGACCCGCACCTGCGATTGTTTCGCCGGAGGTCAGCCGGCAAGTTGCGCAGTCCTTTGACAATCTTGCCCAGGCTGTCGACCTGAGCACGCGGCGGTCGTTCGACGAAATTGCCGAAGAGATGCTGCGTCCGATGCTTCAGGAATGGCTGGACGACAACCTGCCGACCTTGGTTGAGCGGCTCGTTCGCGAAGAGATAGAGCGCGTCGCGCGCGGTCCCCGGCGCTAGATCTGAACCTTTCCGATACAGGGGCCGCGGAACAGTCGCGGCCTTTTTGCGTTCGTGTTGACTTGCATCGGCCGTTCCGGTTTACAAGACACAGATATCAATCTCCAAAATTGGCTTCAAAATGCTTGATAAGACCTACGATTCCGCATCCGTCGACCCACGTATCGCCAAGAAGTGGGACGAAGAAAACGCGTTTCGTGCAGGTGCGGGAGCAAAGCCCGGCGCCGACAGCTTCTGCATCGTGATCCCGCCGCCGAACGTGACGGGCTCGCTGCACATGGGCCATGCGCTGAACAACACGCTGCAGGACGTGCTGGTGCGGTTCGAGCGCATGCGCGGCAAGGACGTGCTGTGGCAGCCGGGCATGGACCATGCCGGCATCGCCACGCAGATGGTCGTCGAGCGCAAGCTGATGGAGCAACAGCAGCACCGCCGTCAGATGGGCCGTGAGGCCTTCATCGAGAAGGTCTGGGAGTGGAAGGCTGAATCCGGCGGGTTGATCTTCAATCAGCTGAAGCGGCTCGGCGCATCCTGCGACTGGTCGCGCGAGCGCTTCACCATGGACGACGGTCTGTCGGAGGCCGTCCTTGAAGTGTTCGTCTCGCTCTACAAGGAGGGGCTGATCTACAAGGACAAGCGTCTGGTCAACTGGGACCCGAAGCTGCTGACGGCGATTTCCGATCTGGAGGTCGAGCAGCACGAAATCAACGGAAACCTGTGGTACCTGCGCTATCCGCTTGAGCCAGGTGTCACCTATCAGCATCCGGTCGCCTTCGACGAAGACGGCAAGGCAACGGAATGGGTGACGCGCAACTATCTGGTCGTTGCCACCACGCGACCGGAGACGATGCTTGGCGACAGCGGCATTGCCGTCAATCCGGAAGACGAGCGCTACAAGCCACTCATCGGCAAACACGTCATTCTGCCGATCGTCGGCCGACGCATCCCCGTCGTCGGTGACGACTATGCCGATCCGACGGCAGGAACGGGTGCCGTGAAGATCACGCCGGCGCACGACTTCAACGATTTCGACGTCGGCAAACGTGCCGGTCTCGCAGCGATCAACATCCTGACCATAGAAGGTCGGATCAACATCAAGGACAATGAGGAGTTCCTCGAGGGCCTCAGCGAACCAGCGGCTTTGCATGGCGCGTGGGACGAGCTTGAGGGCAAGGACCGCTTCGAGGCGCGCAGGATCATCGTTCGGATCTTCGAGGAAGCCGGCCTGCTCGACAAGATCGAGCCGCACAAGCACATGGTCCCGCACGGCGACCGAGGCGGCGTGCCGATCGAGCCGCGCCTGACCGAGCAATGGTATGTCGATGCCAAGACACTGGCGAAGCCGGCGATCGCATCGGTTAAGGAAGGCCGCACCAACTTCGTCCCGAAGAATTGGGAAAAGACCTATTACGAATGGATGGAGAACATCCAGCCCTGGTGCGTCTCGCGTCAGCTCTGGTGGGGACACCAGATTCCGGCCTGGTATGGCCCGGACGGACAGGTCTTTGTCGAGAAGACCGAGGAAGAGGCGCTGCACGCCGCGATCCAGCACTATCTGGCGCATGAGGGCCCGATGAAGGCCTATGTCGAGGACCTGCTTGAAAATTTCAAGCCGGGTGAAATCCTGACCCGCGACGAGGACGTGCTCGACACCTGGTTCTCGTCGGCACTCTGGCCGTTCTCGACGCTCGGCTGGCCGAACGAGACACCGGAACTCGAAAAGTACTATCAGACCGATGTCCTGGTCACCGGTTTCGACATCATCTTCTTCTGGGTTGCCAGGATGATGATGATGGGCCTGCATTTCATGAAGGATGCCGACGGCACCCCGGTCGAACCGTTCCACACCGTTTATGTCCATGCGCTCGTTCGCGACAAGAACGGGCAGAAGATGTCGAAGTCGAAGGGCAACGTCATCGACCCGTTGGAACTGATGGACGAATACGGTGCCGACGCGCTGCGCTTCACGCTGGCGATCATGGCCGCGCAGGGGCGCGACGTGAAGCTCGACACGGCTCGCATCGCCGGCTACCGCAATTTTGGGACGAAGCTCTGGAACGCCACGCGCTTCGCACAGATGAACGGCGTTACCAACAGTGACGGCTTCATTCCTGAGGCGTCGTCGCTGACGATCAATCGCTGGATCCTGACCGAGCTTTCCCGGACCATCCGCGACGTTACCGAAGCGCTCGAGGGTTTTCGCTTCAACGAAGCTGCCGGCAGCCTCTACCGGTTCGTCTGGAACCAGTTCTGCGACTGGTACCTGGAACTGCTGAAGCCGGTGTTCAGCGGCGAGGACGAGGCGGCCAAGCGCGAGTCCCAGGCCTGCGTTGCCTATGTTCTCGACGAAATCTACAAGCTGCTGCATCCGTTCATGCCGTTCATGACCGAAGAACTCTGGGATCAGACGGCGGGTGAGGGACGTGAGCGCTCTGGCCTGCTCTGCCACGCGGAATGGCCGTCCGCTTCCTATGCCGATGATGCTGCCGCCGACGAGATCAACTGGCTGATCGATCTGGTTTCGGGCATCCGTTCGGTCCGTTCGGAGATGAACGTCCCGCCAGCAGCCACCGCACCGCTCATCGTCGTTGCCGCCAACGCGCTCACGCGCGAACGCCTCGAGCGGCATGCCTCGGCCATCGGCCGCCTGGCACGCGTCGAGCATATCGATCATGCGGCGGTGGCGCCGCGCGGCAGCGCCCAGATCGTTATTGGCGAAGCCACGGCTTGCCTGCCGCTTGGCAACCTGATTGATCTCTCGGCCGAAAAGTCGCGTTTGGAAAAGGCGATCTCCAAGGTCGAAGTCGAGCGGGAGCGTATCCTCGGCAAGCTGGCCAACGAGAAGTTCGTCGCCAACGCGAAGCCGGAACTGGTTGACGCCGAACGCGAACGTCTCGTCGAACTGGATCTGCAAAAGGATTCACTCGGCGTCGCGTTGGCCCGGGTTGCAGAAGCCGGCTGAGTGCACCAAAGGCGTGATCTTATGTCATCCGCGGCGGCAGCGCCGCGGATTTCGCATTTTCTGATGAGGCGGCTGCGTTTGTCGCCAAGCCGATTCGGCATGCCAAGGCGGTGGCTTTCTGTCGAACCGACTTGGGAGTTCGAGCCTCGCTTTCAAACCCGAACCCGCCCTTTTTTGTGCAAAAACCGATGTTGTTGTTGTTGAGTAACACTTTCGGATTATATTGGAAAACTATCCTAATATTGGCGTCAAAATAGACGCTTCGCGCGAAATTCGTTCGATTTGGGTGGATTGTGTCCAAATGATGAGAATCTTACGTAAATTTGATGGCGCAGAGGAGCGCCGCACCCCTAGAAAGCGGCATTTGCGATTTCACGCGATCGTGAGATTAGTTTTCGCACAGGCGACGTGAGGTGGATTGTCGCAGATTGAAATGCAGGGGGAGGAGCTTGATGGCTCACAAGAATTTGAAGCGGAGCGTCCTGACGGTGGCGGCCGGAGTTCTGGTTGCATCGGCGGCGCACGCTGGCGGTCTCGAACGCGGCGGTTATAACATCGATCTGCTGTTCGACCCGTCCGACTATGCAGCGGAAGCGACGGCGACTTATGTCAACCCGCAGCGCGAACTGGACAATGTGCGGGATCCAATCGCAGCCGACGGTAACTTAAACAGCCGCCCCAATTCCGGTATTCGGGATACGGAGGGGTATTGGGTGCCTCGCATTGGATTCAAGGCTGGGCTCGGCGATAGCGTTGACTGCATGGCTGACTATTCACAGCCGTGGGGCGCGCACACCAATCCAGGCGCCAACTGGGCAGGCGCCAATGATAACATCGAGACGAAGATTGATAGCGACAACTATGCAGCGACCTGCTCCTACAAATGGGATGTGGGTCAAGGGCAATTTCGCGTCATCGGGGGTGTTTTCTACCAAGAGGTGAGCGGCTTCAAGGAGCGCCTGGTTCAACAGCTGCCGGGGGCGTTGGGCCTTTCGGGGGTCGGTCGACTTGATCTTGCCGGAAACGGATATGGCTGGCGCGCCGGCGTTGGCTATGAAATCCCCGAATATGCTGTTCGTGCGAGCTTGGTATACAATAGCGCCGTGGACCTGGGCGACGTGACCGGCACACTCGATCTGCGGCAGCTTCCGCCAATTGGCAGTCCGTTGGCTGGCCGGGTCACCGACGTTTACGGCACAGCGGATATGCCCGACTCCTTGGAGCTTAAGATTCAGTCTGGTGTTGCTCCGGGATGGGTCGTGTTTGGTTCGGTCAAGTGGGTGGATTGGAGCCAGCTCCAAATTCTGCCGTTCTGCCCGACTTCAACGCGGGGTCTTGCAGCATGCACACCAACCAGTCCCGTTGTCGCAACAACGCTCGACCTTCTGTACCGCGATGGCTGGACTGTCTCAGGCGGCGTCGGCCACAAGTTCAACGACCAATGGAGCGGCGCCGTCAGTCTGACTTGGGATCGCGGAACAAGCACGGGCTTGGGCACGCTGACCGATACATGGACGCTCGGAGCTGGCGTGTCATATGCCGCGAATGAGAACATCGAACTTAGGCTTAGTGGGGCGCTCGGCATCTTGACGAGCGGCTCGTCCGGGGTCGTTCGAAAAGACGGAATCGACTATGGTACGCGCGCTCAGTACGATTTCGGTAACGACTTGGTCAGCGCCATCTCGACATCTATCAAAGTAAAGTTCTGATCTTCGATCGATTGGAATACTCAGGCCCGGTTCATCGCCGGGCCTTTCTTTTTGCCTTATGCGACATCTGTTGGTGACTGTTCCGCGCCGCGCCAATGTGACGATTCAGCAACACATTTAATGCTAGAGTTTGCTAGGGTCGGACTCAAGGTGAGTATGTCCATTTCCCGCCACAAACAGGGAGCAGCGATGTTGGGGACAAACGTGCAACTTGAAGATCGAGCCTGCAATGTTTGTAACGAAATGAAGTCATGTGTCGTCTTGCATGAGCTGCCGCACTTCTGCGGAAATCGTTCGGTAAAGCTGCACACAATGGAGTTTCCTCCTGGACTGGGTGCGTCGATGTTCTCGGCGGTTTCGGTGAACAAGTGAATGGCAAAGGGCTATTCAGGCGTTTGTGTTTGCAGCGGTGATGAGTTCGGCGTGGCCGGCTGGAACGGAAGAATTAGACTGTGATGCTTGCGGGTGAACTGAAGTCTTTGAAGGTTGCGATGCTCGGCGTGTCGCTGATGGTCGGCGGTGCGACGGCTGGTCCGGCACGTGCCTTTGATCCAGGCGCCGGCGTCAGCAAGGAATCCGGTCCGTTTGCCTTGTTCAAGTTCGGCTTTTCCGCCTACAAGAGCGGCCGCAAGGACGAAGCGGTCGAAGCCTACCGCTATGCCGCCGAGAAGGGGCATACCGGCTCCCGTTGGGCACTCGCCAACATGTATGCCTATGGCGACGGTGTCGCCGAAAATGACCTCGAAGCCTTCAAGATCTACAGCGAGATTGCCCAGCAGGGTGTCGAACCCGGTTCCGAGGATACGGGCTACTTCGTCAACGCGCTGATCTCGCTTGCCGGCTACTATCGCCGCGGCATTCCCGACAGCCCGATCAAGTCCGACATGTCTCAGGCGCGCCAGCTCTACTTCCAGGCAGCATCGACCTTCGGCGTATCCGAAGCGCAGTTCCAGTTGGCGCGCATGTTGCTTTCCGGCGAGGGCGGCAACGTCAACGTTCAGCAGGCCAAGAAATGGCTGAACCGTGCACGCAAGAATGGTCATGCCGGCGCCATGGGTGTCTTCGGCAACGTCATTTTCCAGGAGGGCCAGACCATCCGTGGCCTTGCCTATATGACCGCCGCGCTCGATCAATGTTTGCCGAAGGATCGGCCATGGCTGCAGTCGATGCAGGAACAGGCATTTTCTCTGGCGACCGAAGACGATCGCCGCAAGGCGATCACGTTGTCGCAGAATATGCACACTCAGGGCGACGAAGACTAAGCGTCGCCCCCGGCGGTCAACCTTCGCTTCAAAGCGGACGGTCGAACGCGAAGTAACCCGCGACCGGCACGTGGTCGGAAGGTTTCTCCCAAGCCCGCACATGTTTTTCGATCGACGTTGAAACCAGTCTGTCTGCCGCTTCCGGCGACAGCATCAGGTGATCGATCCGTATCCCGAAATTCTTCGGCCAACATCCAGCCTGATAATCCCAGAATGAGTAGAGCGGAACGTCATCCGTGGTCGAGCGAACGGCATCGGTGAGGCCGAGGTTGCGCAGATGGCGGAAAGCCTGACGCGTCTCGGGCAGGAACAGTGCATCGTTTTGCCAGACCTTGATGTCCCAGCAGTCGTGTTCCTCGGGGATGACGTTGTAGTCGCCAGCAAGAATAAACGGCTCTTCAAGCTGCAGGCGCTGCTCGGCATAGGCGGACAGGCGTGCCATCCAGCGCAGCTTGTAGGGATATTTTTCGCTATCGACCGGGTTGCCATTGGGCAGGTAGAGCGAGCAGACGCGGATGACGCCGCCGGAAACGGAAAATACGCCTTCGATAAAGCGGGCTTGCTCATCGGCATCGTCGCCCGGCAGCCCACGATTGACTTCGTCCGGTTTCAGCTTGGAAAGCAACGCAACGCCGTTGAAGCCCTTCTGGCCGTGCGTCTCGACGTGATAGCCGAGCGCTTCTATCTCAAGGCGCGGGAAGTTTTCGTCGACCGACTTGATCTCTTGCAGGCAGACGATGTCCGGATTCGACTCCTTCAGCCATGAAAGCAGGCTGTCGATTCGCGCCTTGACGCCATTGATGTTCCAGGTGGCAATCTTCATGGCTCGAAATGCCCTTCCATGTCAGTGAACCCTCTCGGACTGCTCCTTGTAACGGCTCCGGATTCTTTTGACAAATCCGATACCTGCGGTCTTTCCACCGGGAAAGGCGCCATACATCAATAGCGCGCGGCGCTTTTCATTCACTTGCCGTATGCGGGCATGTCCATGAATTGATTCCCACCCACTGAAAGCTATAGTCCCGCACATGATCGACCTCATCCAGAACTATTGGCCGCATTTTCTCGTCGTCCTGTCTTTCGTTTTGGGCGTGCCGGCGGCGATCCATGCCGCCATGACCAAGGACGATGTTCGGGCCGCGGCCGGCTGGGTCGGCGTCGTGCTGCTGTCACCGATTGTTGGCGCGCTCGTCTACGGTGTCGCCGGCATCAACCGCATCCGACGTTCGTCCATCGGCATGCAGCGTTCGCTGTTGAGCGGACGCGGGCCGGACCAATTCGGGCGCTTCGATGTGTCCGATGCAGAGATCGGCGCACGCTTCGGCCAGCGGTTCGCGGCGATGAAGATCCTCGGTGACCGGGTGTCGCAACATGCGATGTCGACAGGCAACCGCATAACCATACTTGAGGGCGGGGACGCGGCCTATGCCGCCATGCTGCACGAGATCGCCAATGCGCGCCGCAGCATCCTGCTTGAAAGTTATATCTTCGACCGAGACGCACTCGGCTTGCGCTTCGCCGATGCATTGATTGCGGCGCGAGGGCGAGGGGTCGAGGTGCGGGTGCTGATCGATGCGGTGGGCGCACGTTATTCCGTGCCGAGCATCGTCGGCTATCTCAAGGCCGCCAGCGTGCCCACGGCCGTCTTTAATGGCAACATCATCATCGGGCTCAGATTGCCCTATGCCAATTTGCGCACGCACAGAAAGATCCTGGTCGTCGATGGCAAGGTCGCCTTTGCCGGCGGCATGAACATCCGCGCCGGTTTCACCACCGAAATTGCTGGTCCCGAAGCCGCCTATGACACCCATTTCCGCATCACCGGACCCGTCGTTGCCGATATCTTCCAGGTTTCGGCCGAGGATTGGCAGTTTTCAACCGGCGAACTTCTGGCAAGTGACACCTGGACGATCGAGCCGACTTCGCCGCCGGCAAAGGCGCCGGGCATTTTGATGCGTGCGGTGCCATCGGGGCCTGATAAAACGAACGAAACCAATCACAAGATGCTGATGGGTGCGTTCTCCGTGGCACGGAAGAACATCCGGCTGATGTCGCCCTACTTCCTTCCCGACCGGGAGTTGATCAGCGCGCTCGTGACGGCCGCCCGCCGCGGCGTCGAGGTGGATATCGTCGTGCCTGCGGTCAACAATCTGCTGCTGGTCGACCGTGCCATGGCGGCGCAGTTTGATCAGGTGCTGAAGGGGCATTGTCGCGTCTGGCGTGCAAAGGGTGCCTTCAATCACTCCAAGCTGCTCGCCGTTGACGAGCGCTGGGCCTATGTCGGCTCGACGAACCTCGATCCGCGGTCGCTGCGTCTCAACTTCGAATTCGATCTCGAAGTGCTCGATGACGTCTTTGCGCGCAGCGTCAACGGCGGCATCGCTGCGATCATCGAGACGGCGGAAGAGGTGACCCTGAAGGATTTGAATGCCCAGCCTTTGGCTGCGCGCCTGGCGAACCGTCTGCTCTGGCTGGGATCACCATATCTCTAGCAATGAGCGGTTGGAAATGCGCGCGCGCAGTCAGATGGAAAAACTCGTTCCGCATCCGCAGCTTGCGACAGCATTCGGATTCCTTATCTGAAATGACTGGCCGAGCAGGTTGTCGATGAAGTCAATCTCCGAGCCACCCATATAGACGAGCGACAGGCTGTCGATCAGGACTTTGGCGTTGTCCTTTTCGAGCACGAAGTCATCGTCGTTCGTGTCGTCGACCAGATCGAACTTATAGGAGAAGCCCGAACAACCGCCGCCTTCTACGGAAACCCGCATGGCATTCTTATGCCCGTCCGAGCGCAGAATGGTGGCGATCCGCTTGGCCGCCGCGTCGGAAAGTGTCACTGTTTCCTGTGTCATATTTGCCTCCTGCCGGGGTCAAGAACCGGAGAGATTCGTCTTCATTGCGCGATTTACAATCGGCCGGTGCTGGCATGTCTTTCAATGCCGAGCGCCAAGCCATTGCTTTGGCTTAAGGAATCGGTCGATGTTTGGTCGCCGCTTTCCCGTAGCTTTCACTATAGGTATGAAGGCTTGAATGTCCCGTCAATGGGACGACACAGGCAGGTGTGAAATGACATTCGACAAAAAAGCGCTCGGCTTCGGTTACGGCGAACATGCGCCATTCGCGTCGAATCCCTGGGCGACGCGCGGCAGGCTATATCCGGAAGCGACAAGCCCGACGCGGTCCGACTTTCAGCGTGACCGCGACCGCATCGTCCACACGACCGCCTTCCGTCGGCTGAAGCACAAGACGCAGGTCTTCATCGCCGCCGACGGTGACCACTATCGCACCCGCCTGACCCACACGATCGAAGTGGCCCAGATTGCGCGCGCACTGGCGCGGGCGCTGAAGCTTGACGAGGATCTCGCCGAAGGCGTCGCGCTCGTCCATGATTTCGGGCACACGCCATTTGGTCATACGGGCGAGGACGCGCTACATGACATGCTCAAGCCCTATGGCGGCTTCGATCACAACGCGCAGTCGTTGCGTATCGTCACCAAGCTCGAGCGACGCTACGCAGAGTTCGACGGACTGAACCTCACCTGGGAAAGCCTGGAGGGACTGGTCAAGCACAACGGGCCGCTCTTGACAGTTGACGGGCAGGGCGCGCACGGTCCGGTGCCGCAGCCGATCCTGGATTATTGCGCCATTCATGACCTCGAGCTTGCGAGCTTCGCGAGCCTGGAGGCGCAGGTGGCGGCGATCGCCGATGACATCGCCTATAACACCCATGACATCGATGACGGCCTGAGATCCGGCTACCTGACGTTCGAGATGCTTGAAGACGTACCGTTCCTCGCCCGTCTGATGCGAGAGGTCGGCGATCGTTACCCCGGTCTGGAGGCCAGCCGGTTCACCCATGAAATCATGCGGCGCCAGATCACGGCGATGGTCGAGGACGTGATTTCGGTCGCACAAACGCGCCTCAAGAAGGCTCGGCCCGAAAGTGCCATGGATGTCAGGCAGGCGGGGAAGGTCATGGCGACATTCTCGCAAGAGATGGGTGAGACCGACAAGCAGATCAAAAGACTGCTGATGACACGGATCTATCGTCATCCCGAGGTGATGCGCGTGCGTGAGGGCGCTGCATCGATCGTCTGCGATCTCTATCGCGCCTTCATGGCCGACCCCTTGCTGATGCGCGAACACTACTGGATCGACCAGATCCCTGGTATGGCCGAGCCAGCGCGGGCGCGCCATGTCGGGGACTACCTGGCCGGGATGACGGATACCTTCGCCATCAGTGTCCACCGGCGTTTGTTTGACCATACGCCCGATTTGCGGTAGGGACGCCGCGCCCGGAGGCTTTTGGTTCACCCGAACCGAGCCTCCTTTTGAGTTTTGCACCGACCATATTCTGTCGGGAAAAGCGGACGGATCAGATGAATCTCTTCACGGACTTCGAATCAAGAATTAAGGATATTCTCGAAACGCTTGATGTCGTTCGAGAAAAGCGATCCGAGCTTGACTTCGGCCGTATCAATGTCGAGCCGCCGCGCGACGCCAGCCATGGCGATGTCGCAACCAATGCCGCGATGGTGCTTGCCAAACCGTTGGGGATGAATCCGCGCGCGCTTGCCGATCTGATCGTCGAAAAGCTCAGGCAGGACCCTGAGGTCACCGATGTTTCCGTTGCCGGTCCCGGCTTCATCAATGTGCGCCTTTCGGTTTCCTACTGGCAGAAGCTGTTGACCGCGGTGGTTCGCTCCGGAGCCGACTATGGCCGCAGCACGACCGGTGCCGGCCGCAAGGTCAACGTCGAATATGTGTCGGCCAACCCGACCGGGCCGATGCATGTCGGCCATTGCCGCGGTGCTGTCGTCGGTGACGCGCTTGCGAACCTGCTGGCCTTTGCCGGCTATGAGGTGACCAAGGAGTATTACATCAACGACGCCGGTTCGCAGATCGATGTGTTGGCGCGTTCGGCCTTTCTTCGTTATCGGCAGGCGCTCGGCGAAGAGATCGGCGAGATCCCGCCGGGCCTCTATCCCGGCGACTATCTCGTGCCCGTCGGCGAGGCGCTGGCCGACGAATTCGGCACGAGCCTGCGGTTGATGCCCGAGGACAAGTGGATGCCGCTCGTCAAGGAGCGCACCATCGACGCGATGATGGCCATGATCCGCGAGGATCTTGCCGCCCTGAACGTCACCCACGATGTTTTCTTCTCGGAGCGGACGCTGCATGCCAATGGCGCTGCCAAGATCCGCACCGCGATCAACGATCTGACCTTCAAGGGCCATGTCTACAAGGGCACGTTGCCGCCGCCGAAGGGGCAACTGCCGGAGGATTGGGAAGATCGGGAGCAGACGCTGTTCCGCTCGACCGAGGTCGGCGACGACATCGATCGGCCGCTGATCAAGTCGGATGGAAGTTATACCTACTTCGCTGCCGACGTTGCTTACTTCAAGGACAAGTTCGACCGCGGCTTCGACGAGATGATCTATGTGCTTGGCGCCGATCATGGCGGTTATGTCAAGCGGCTCGAGGCGCTGGCGCGCGCGGTGTCCGGCGGCGCGTCGAAGCTGACGGTGCTGCTTTGCCAGCTGGTCAAGCTCTACCGTGAGGGTGAGCCGGTCAAGATGTCCAAGCGTTCCGGTGATTTCGTGACTCTGCGCGACGTCGTCGACGAAGTCGGACGCGACCCGGTGCGGTTCATGATGATCTACCGGAAGAACTCCGAGCCGTTGGATTTCGATTTTGCCAAGGTGACAGAACAGTCCAAGGATAACCCTGTCTTCTACGTCCAGTACGCGCATGCGCGTTGCCGGTCTGTCTTCCGTCAGGCGGCGGACGCTTTCCCCGGCCTCGACCTGGCTTCCGTCGATCTTGCCGGTGCAATCAACGGCGCGATCGTCGATCCGGCGGAGCTGCAGCTGGTCGCCAAGCTCGCAGAATATCCGCGCGTCGTCGAGGCTGCGGCACTGGCGCAGGAGCCCCATCGCATCGCGTTTTACCTGTACGATCTTGCCGCTGCCTTCCATGGACACTGGAACAAAGGTAAAGAGAATCCGGAATTACGTTTTGTTAACGATAAAAATAGAGAATTAAGTACTGCCAGACTCGGGCTGGTGCATGCTGTCGCTTCCGTACTGAAGTCGGGCCTGTCCATTACAGGCACCTCCGCACCGGAAGAAATGCGATAAGTATTGTCACCATTTTCCCACAATGCACTGGCAAGTGAATGCAGGCAATTGTGAGTGGAGAGCATGGCAGACAAACAATTCGCACGAAGCGGGCCGGCTGAATTCGATGTATTGGCAGACGATGATCCGTTGGCCGAACTCGCCCGGATCGTCGGCTACGATGCCCGGCCGGCTGTCCAGCAGTTGCAGGAATTGCAACGCCACCAGGAGGCTGTCCGGCAAGATCCGGCATTCGATCTCGAGGAAGAGATTCTTCGAGAGTTCGATACCTATGACGCGCCGCGCGCAGCAAATGTTCAGCCGGACAACAGCCCGGTTGAGCATGCTGCCGTGCCCGCGGAAGAGGTTCAGCAGGTCGAGCCCGTGCTCGAATTTGCGCCAGCCGAGTTCGCTGTCGCCGAATCGGCGCCGGTCGAGGACGCACCGGTAGTCGAGCCGGCATACGAGCCTGCCGCGTTCGCGGAGCCGTGGGCAGACGCCGCTATTGCCGCAGAACAGGTCGAACGCGGCCCGGTCGAAGTTGTCGCGTTTCCTGAAACGGCTCCGGTTGCCGACCCCGCAGGATATGAGGTGGCTCCCGACGCAGGCGAGCCGGCCTTCGATCTTGAGCGCGAACTCGAGCTGTCGCTTGGCGAGGCCGAGCTTTCTCCGGTAGCCGAATTTGCTGTGGCCGAGCCGCAGGGCGCGGCACCTGAAGAGTGGCACGCACCGGTCGAGGAAATTTCATTCGACGTTTCCGATTTCGCCGATGAGCTGATGGCTGTGCCGGCTGCGCTGTCTGTCGAGCCGGCCTTCGAAGTGGCTCCGGCTGCCGAGGGCAGCAACGCCTACGCGTCGGACAACGCTTACTCGTATGAACCGGCCGTGATCGAACAGGCTGCTCCAGTTGCGGCAGACCCTGCAACCGATAATGCCGTCGATCAGCTTCTTGCCGATATCGAGCGGTTCCCGGTGCCGGCTGCGACGGGATTGGTTGCCGCCGCAGTTCACGCTCATCCCGCCGTCCATGCGCGAGCTGAGCCGATCGCGACTGGAGCCGCTCCGGTCAAGAAGAGCCCGTATCCCTTCACTCCGACGTTCAGCCGCGCCACACCGGTTGCTTCGCCTTCGGGTGTCGGCCAGCAGCGCGCCTTTGCCGGTCCGATCGTCTCGTCGATCCCTGCGGCTGCGGCACCTGCAGTTGCTGCACCAGTGGCCGCAGTGGTTGCTCCGCAGGCTGCCCGCCCGACCGTTGAACCTGAGAACGAGCCGAGCTTCGACATCGAGAACTTCGAAATGGAGCTCTCGGATGTGGCAATGGAGCTGGAGCTTCCGGAGTTCGACGCTTCTGAGGATGTCGTGGCTGCCGTGCAGCAGCCGACGTTGCCAGTTGTTGAACAGGCGCCGATCCAGCGCGAAGAATCCTTCGTAACGCCGTTGGTTGCAGCAGCGCCCATGGAAATCGAAGGGCCGCCGGTTGAAAGCGCTCTGCCCTTCGATCCGTCGATGATCGCCGAAGCCGATTCCGGCGTTGCACCGATCGCCGATATGGATGTGCCGCAACTGCCGGTCATCGAGACAGAAAAGCCGGTCGCTTATCCTGCCGACTACGATCTCGATATCGACGCGGAAATGGCCCAGCTCTTCGGCACGCCTGCACTCTCCGTGAGGGAGACACAGGCTCGGCCCGTCGAGACTCGCGAACCTGCGCGCTCCGCGCCGGCCGCCAAGCCGGCCGCATCGTTTGGCGCAGCCCCGATGGATGATTTCGACGAGTTCGAGAAGGCGATGGAAGAAGACTTCCGCCGCTCGATGGTTGAACGCCAGAACGCGCCGCGCGAATCGGAGCGCGTGCAGCCCATGTCCGGCCAGGCCGACGCGGGTGTTTATAACGAATACGGCTCCGGTCGCCGCTCGCAGCGCATGATGCTGCTGGCCGCAAGCGTCGCGGGCGTCATCATTCTTGGCGGTGCAGGCGTCTATGCATGGATGGGTGGCAGCGATGCCGTCTCGTCTGGAGAGGGTCCGAAGATCATTCTCGCCGACAAGTCCCCGGTCAAGGTCGTGCCAGAGGAAAAGGGCGGCAAGACCGTGCCGAACCAGGACAAGGCCGTCTATGACCGCGTCGCCGGCGCGCAGGGCACCGGCCCTCGCCAGGAGGCTCTGGTCTCCTCGACAGAGGAGCCGATGGACGTCGTGCAGCGGACGCTGACGCCGGAAAACCTGCCTGATGACGGCAGCGATGAAGCCGAAGCGCTGATGACGCCTTCCGCTGAAGCTGACGATCAGTCTGCGCGCCTGATGCCGAATGATGGCACGGCTGCGCCGGCTGATCAGGAAGAGGACAAGACTCCCGCGGTCGCACCGCGGAAGGTACGCACGATGATCGTCAAGCCGGATGGCACGCTCGTCGCTCGCGAAGAGCCGGTTGAGGTCCCGGCGACGGAAGTCGCTGGTAATGCTCAGCCGGTTCCGGCAACGGCTTCGGGTCAGGCGACCGCGTCGGGCATCGAGGGCCAGGCGACAGCCACGGGCGCCGGGTCCGAGCTTCGCGCGGCCGGCCAGGCATCAACCGGTGCCGATCAGGTCGCTCTTGCAGCCGCAAGCAGCGCTACCGTCGATGCCGCTGGCGATCAGGCGCCACTGCCGCAGACACGTCCGGCCGCAAAGCCCGTCAACGTGGCTGCGACCGACACGGCCGAGACCCAGCCTGCGGCTAACGCTGCAGCGGATACCCAGCAGGTTTCGACGGCTTCCGTGCCGGCTGGGACCTACTTCATCCAGGTGGCATCGCTGCCCTCAGAGGCCGAAGCGCAGAAGTCCTACAACAGCCTTTCCAACAAGTTCGGGAGTCTCATCGGCGGTCGCGGCGTGGATATCCGCAAGGCGGAGATCGCGGGTAAGGGCACGTACTATCGTGTCCGCATCCCGGCCGGATCGCGCGAAGAGGCCAATGCACTTTGCTCGCGCTACAAGGGTGCCGGCGGCAGCTGCCTCGTGACCAAGTAGTCACCACGACGAATATTATCCTCGGAAGGGCGCGGCAGAGATGCCGCGCCCTTCCATGTTTCAGTGTTACTGCATAATTCCTTAAATCGGAATCGATTTAAGGAGAAAATTATGCAGCAAATTTAAGGCGTTACAGCGTCCTTTGCGCGTCATATTTGACGCGCGGCGCTGTAGTAGTCTGTGCATGACGCGCACGGACAATTATTCTCGCTTCGCTGCGGGCAAGCCGCGCACTATGCTTTTAGGATGAGCGAATCAAAAGCATTTATCTCCGGCTGCAAGGGTCTTTCTCTTTCGAGCGAAGAGCGCAGCTTCTTTGATGGCGAGCGACCCTGGGGCTTCATCCTCTTTGGCCGCAACATTGGCGAGGAACAGCAGATTTGCGATCTGGTCGCGGCTCTGCGTGACAGCATCGGCAATCCGGCTGCACCTGTGCTGATCGACCAGGAGGGCGGGCGCGTTCAGCGCATCCGACCGCCGCTTGTTCAGCAATATCCGAATGGCGCGGCGATCGGCGAGATCTACCGCCGCGATGCCGAGGGCGGTCTGCGTGCGGCCTGGCTGATGGGGCGGCTGCACGCCTTCGATCTGATGCGCTTCGGCATCACGGTCGATTGCCTGCCGGTGCTCGACGTTCCGGTACCCGGCAGTCACGATGTCATCGGCAATCGCGCCTACGGGCACGACCCGCACAGCGTCACGGCGATCGGCCGCGCGATGGCGGAAGGCCTGAAGTCCGGTGGCATGCTGCCAGTGATGAAACATATGCCCGGTCATGGGCGCACCTTCGTCGATTCTCACCATAGCCTGCCTGTGGTCAGCGAAACGTTCGACGAGCTTGCCAAGAGCGACTTCCTGCCCTTCATCGCGATGAAGGACGAGGCCATGGCCATGTCGGCGCATATGGTCTTTACGGCAATCGATCCGGACAATCCGGCGACGACTTCCGCCAAGGTGGTGCGCGAGATCATCCGCGGCCATATCGGCTTCAACGGATTGCTGATGTCCGACGACGTCTCGATGAATGCGCTGGCCGGCGACATGACGACCCGCGCTCGCAACATCATCGACGCCGGACTTGATCTCGTCTTGCATTGTCATGGCATAATGGACGAGATGAAGGCTGTAGCGAATGTCGTGCCGGTTTTGGCCGGAGAGACATTGCGCAGGGCAAAGGCCGCCGAGGCCGCCTTCCGCAAGCCCGACAATGCGAACGAGCAGGAACTGCGGGCCGAGTTCAACGGCCTGTTCGCGACGGTTTGAGGACGGGTACGGCCGGCGGGAAAGGATCGGGCTGTCGTGAGCAATGCGGGTGAAAAGCAGGGCAGGTCCGGTCCTAAAGCGCCGATGGATCCCTTGTGGCAGGACGAGACCGCGGAGCGGGGGCTGCACGAAGAGGCGTTTGTCATCGACATCGCCGGCTTCGAAGGCCCGCTCGATCTGCTCCTCCATCTTGCTCGCAGCCAGCGGGTCGATCTTGCCCGCATCTCTGTGCTGGCACTGGCGGAGCAATACATCGCCTTCGTCGAGCGCGCGCGCAGCATCCGCATCGAACTGGCTGCCGACTACCTCGTCATGGCGGCTTGGCTTGCCTATCTCAAATCGCGGCTGCTGATCCCGCAACAGGCGAAGGATGACGGCCCCTCGGGTGAGGAGATGGCATCGGCGTTGGCGTTCCGGCTGAAGCGCCTCGAAGCCATGCGCGAGGCCGCGACCCGGCTGATCAATCGAAACCGCCTCGGCCGCGATGTTTTTGTGCGGGGCGCGCCGGAGCACATCGTCACAGAGCGGAAGTCGGACTACGACGCTTCGCTTTATGATCTGCTGACCGCCTATGCGAGCTTGCGCCAACGGACGGCGATTACACAGGTAACGATCGAAAAGCGTCATGTCTGGTCGCTTGCCGATGCGCGATTGATCCTAGCCCGCATGACCGGTCACCTCGACGATTGGACCGCGCTCGACCACTTCCTTCTGCGTTACATGACGACGCCGAAGGAGCGGGCGACGGCCATCGCCAGTTCCTTTGCCGCCTCGCTGGAGATGGTGCGCGAGGGACGCTTGGAAATCCGCCAGGAAGAAGCGTTCGCGCCGATCTATCTGCGGCGCGGGCCAAACCCGATCGATGCGGCGACGCTCGCCGATATGGAGGCAGCCCGTGGCTGAGCCGCAGAAATATTTGCCTGATGTGGCAGATGAAGACAGCGAGAATGACGGCCCGTTGCTCGATCCGCGCGTGGAACAGGAAGCCGAGCGGATTGCCGAAGCTTTGGTGTTTGCCTCTGCTCAGCCGGTCTCCGAGGCCTATATCGCCAGCCGCCTGCAACGTGATGCCGATGTCCCGCGCATCATGGCGCGGTTGAAGGCGCTTTATGCCAGCCGCGGCGTCAACCTGGTGCAGGTGGCGGATCACTGGGCGTTCCGCACCGCTGCCGACCTTTCCTTCGTCGTTCAGACGGACGAGCAGGAGGTGCGCAAGCTGTCGCGCGCCGCGCTCGAAGTCCTGGCGATCATCGCCTACCATCAGCCGGTAACCCGCGCCGAAATCGAAGACATTCGCGGCGTGCAGACATCGAAGGGCACGCTCGATGTTCTGATGGAAGCCGGCTGGGTCAGATTCCGCGGTCGCCGGCGTACGCCCGGGCGTCCGGTCACCTTCGGAACGACACGTGATTTTCTCGACCACTTCGGCCTGGAGGAACTGCGTGATCTGCCGGGGATCGAGGAGTTGAAGGGAGCGGGGCTTCTCTCCGGCCGCGTTCCGTCCAATCTGCATATTCCCGTGCCCGTCGGCGAGGACGACCTGGCGGAAAATGAGGATCCGATCACCCAGCTCGATCTCGAAGAACTGGGGCTCTTGACTCCAAAGGGCGAAGAGGCCGATTAAAAACCTGATTGGAGATATCGGCTTTCTCCATCGAGCCTGCACCCGGTATGGTCGCCGTGGTGCCACCGGTGTCAAGGAATACGCAGCATGGCTTCAGATACGCAGGACAGGCCCGTCATGGCAACGCGACGGACGGCGGGCGTATCTTTCGCGGCGAGCCTGACATTCGAGGATATTCACCACAACTACCATTCCAAGGAGACGATCAAAGGCGTCAGCCTGGCGGCCAAGGCGGGTGAAGTTCTTTGCCTGCTCGGTCCCTCCGGTTCAGGCAAGACGACACTGCTGCGGATCGCCGCTGGCATCGAGATGCAAAGCGCCGGCCGCCTGTTGCTCAACGGCCAAGAGATTTCCGGCCCGTCGACCTTCCTGCCGCCGGAAAAGCGCGGTGTCGGGCTGATGTTCCAGGACTTTGCGCTGTTTCCGCACATGACCATCCGCGACAACGTTCGTTTCGGTTTGACCGCGCTTCCCAAGAAGGAGGCGTTGATCCAGGCTGATGCGGCGCTGGAGCGGGTCGGTCTGTCGCACTATGCCGACCGTTATCCCCATGTGCTTTCAGGTGGGGAGCAGCAGCGCGTGGCGCTCGCCCGTGCGCTCGCCCCAAGGCCGGCGGTGCTGTTGATGGACGAACCTTTCTCCGGGCTCGACTCGCGGCTTAAGGATTCAATCCGCGCCGATACGCTCGCCATCCTGCGGGAGACACGTGCCACCGCGATCGTCGTGACCCATGATGCCGAAGAAGCGATGCGCATGGCTGACCGGATCGCTCTGCTCAAGGACGGACGCCTGGTCCAGGTCGGCACCGCGGACGAGCTTTATCGCAAGCCACGGGACCTATTTGCCGCCGGTTTCTTCTCGGAAATCAATGTGTTCGATGCCCAGGTGCGCAACGGCCGTGTCGACACGCCGCTCGGCGGCGTGGAGGCAGGCAAGTATCGCGATGGGCAGCGCCTGTCCGTGGCCGTCCGGCTTTCGGGCCTGCATGTCGGCAAGGACGAAGGCGATATACAGGCGCGGATCGTCTCGCGGCGTTTCATCGGCGTCGTCGAACTGCTCGAACTGGCTGTGCAGGGCTGCGACGGGACCGTGCGCGCGCGTATCCGGGCGGACCAATTGCCGCAAGGATTGCGCGATGTAATGCTTTCAGTTAACGAGCGGGATATATTGCTGTTTGAAAAAGACGCCGTGAGCCCTTAGGGTCTTTCGCGAAAGGGGCGTGCGGTCCGTACGCCCGAAAATTGACACGTGATAGGGCCTAAATCGGGGAAGGCTCAGAGGAGTAAGCACATGGGTTCCTTAAGTATCTGGCACTGGCTGATCGTTCTGGTCGTGGTGCTGTTGTTGTTCGGTCGCGGCAAAATTCCGGAACTGATGGGCGACGTTGCCAAGGGCATCAAGAGCTTCAAGAAGGGCATGAACGACGACGACGTCGCTTCGGCCGACAAGTCGCTCGACGGCAAGACTGTCGATCACAAGTCTGACGAAGTTCGCTAACGATCGAGCATCGATAGGGCCGGGCTGGGATTATTTCCCGGCCGGCCGCATCACGGGTTTGCAGGACATATCGAATGCTTGATATCGGCTGGACCGAGCTAGTCGTCATTGCCATCGTACTGATCGTTGTTGTCGGACCGAAGGATTTGCCGCCGATGTTGCGGGCCTTTGGCCGGATGACGTCGAAGCTGCGCGGCATGGCATCGGATTTCCGCCAGCAGTTCGACGAAGCGCTGCGCGAGGCCGATCTCGAAGATGTCCGCAAGACGATCAGCGACGCACAAAGCCTCAACCCGGCAAATGCGCTGCGCGATGCGATGAACCCGCTGCGCCAGATCGGCAATGAGATCAAATCCGATCTCCAGAAGGCGGCATCGCCGGACAAGGTCCCCGCAGCTGCGGCAGAACCACCGGCATCCTCCGTAGAGCCGGTTACCGCCGTGCCTGCGGTCGAGGCAAAGCCGGCCGACAGCGTTGCGGCCGCGGCGATCGGTTCCGCGAGCCGGCAGATGCAGCGTGCCGAAGCGGCTGAGCCTGCCGTAAAACCGAAGCGGGCGACGAAGGCCAAGACCGACGCCACGCCCACGGCCAAGAAAGCCACAGCGCCCAGGGCAGCAGCCGGGACCGCCGTGGCTAAGCCTGCAGTGGCCAAGCCCGCCATGAAGAAGGCGGCGGCCGAGCAGCCGAAAGAAAAGACCCAAAAGACACGCGCGGCGACGCGCAAGAAAGGTGACGCATGAGCGGCGATATCGAGGACCGGCCGCAGCCGCTGATCGAGCATCTGATCGAGCTCCGGAAACGGCTGATATGGGCCGTTGGCGCGTTCTTCATCGCCTTTCTCGTTTGCTTCTACTTTGCCAAGGGTCTCTTCAACCTGCTGGTGCTGCCGTTCAAATGGGCGGTTAGCTGGGCCGGGATGGAGCACCGCAATGTCGAACTGATCTATACCGCGCCGCAAGAATTCTTCTTCACCCAGATCAAGGTGGCGATGTTCGGCGCCTTGGTGATCGCCTTTCCGGTGATCGCATCGCAAATCTACAAGTTCGTCGCTCCCGGTCTCTACAAGAATGAGCGTGCGGCGTTCCTGCCGTTCCTGATTGCCTCGCCGCTTCTGTTCCTGCTTGGCGGCGCGCTGGTCTATTTCTTCTTCACGCCAATGGTCATGTGGTTCTTCCTGGCGATGGAGCAGGGCGGTGATGAGGGCCATGTGGCGATCCAGCTTCTGCCCAAGGTCTCGGAATATCTGAGCCTGATCATGTCGCTGGTCTTTGCCTTCGGCCTCGTCTTCCAGCTACCGGTGATCACCACGCTTCTGGCCCGCGTCGGCTTCGTGAGCGCACAGGGCCTTGCCGAGAAGCGCAAATACGCGATCGTGATCGCCTTTGTCGTCGCGGCCGTGCTGACGCCACCGGACCCGGTCTCCCAGATCGGCCTTGCACTGCCAGCCATCCTTCTCTACGAAATTTCGATCTATACGGCGCGACTCGTCGAAAGACAGCGGGCAGCGGATGCGCTCAAGCGTGAGGCCGCCCAGTCGCAGGAAGAATCCTCCGAAGAGGTTGGCCCCGCAAAGGGCTGAGCATTCGACGGTTCCGCGCCGTGACCTGAAAAACGCGTGGAACGACAATGCTTGATATCAAATGGATCCGTGAGAATGCCGATGTGCTGGACGCCGCCCTGGCGAAGCGGGGCGCGGAACCATCGTCCGCGTCGCTGATCGCCATCGACGAACGTCGCCGTGCAATCCTTCAATCGCTGCAGGACATGCAGTCGCGCCGCAATGCGGCGTCGAAGGATATCGGCGCGGCCATGGCCCAGAAGAACAACGAGCTTGCCGAAAAGCTGAAGGCCGAAGTTGCCGAGCTGAAGAACTCGATGCCGGCGCTCGAGGAAGAGAGCCGCCAGGTCGAGGTCGAACTGAACGACGCCCTGTCGCGCCTCCCGAACATCCCGCTCGAAGACGTCCCGGTCGGTTCGGACGAGGCAGGCAACGTCGTCACGCGGGTGATCGGTGCCAAGCCAACCTGGAACCACCAGCCGCGCGAGCATTTCGAAATCGGCGAGGCGCTGGGCCTGATGGACTTCGAAGGAGCGGCGCGCATTGCCGGATCCCGCTTTACGATCCTGAAGGGCCAGCTTGCCCGGCTCGAACGCGCGCTCGGCCAGTTCATGCTCGACCTCCACACCCAGGAGCACGGCTATACCGAAGTCCAGCCGCCGCTGCTGGTGCGTGACGATGCGATGTATGGCACCGGGCAGCTGCCGAAATTTGCCGAAGACCTGTTCCGCACCACCGATGATCGCTGGCTGATTCCGACGGCCGAAGTTCCCCTGACCAATATCGTGCGCGAGCAGATCCTCGATGGCGAAAAACTGCCGCTGCGCTTCACCGCGCTGACGCCGTCCTTCCGTTCGGAGGCCGGTTCGTCGGGGCGCGACACGCGTGGCATGCTGCGCCAGCACCAGTTCAACAAGGTCGAACTCGTTTCGATCACCGACGCCGAGACGTCAGTTGCCGAGCACGAGCGCATGACTGCCTGCGCCGAAGAGGTGCTGAAGCGTCTGGGCCTGCACTACCGCGTGATGACGCTCTGCACCGGCGACATGGGCTTTGGCGCCCGCAAGACCTACGATCTCGAGGTCTGGCTGCCCGGACAGGATACGTACCGCGAAATTTCGTCCTGCTCGGTCTGCGGCGATTTCCAGGCGCGGCGCATGAACGCGCGCTACCGCAACAAGGAAGACAAGGGGACAAGGTTCGTTCATTCGCTGAACGGTTCCGGCGTTGCCGTCGGCCGCGCCCTGATTGCCGTTATCGAAAACTATCTGAACGCCGACGGCTCGGTCTCGGTGCCGGACGTCCTGGTTCCCTATATGGGCGGCCAGAAGCGTATCGAAAAAGCTGCCTGACGGGAAAGAAGTCGCAATGCGGATCCTGCTGACAAACGACGATGGCATCCACGCAGAGGGCCTTGCGGTCCTCGAGCGGATCGCCAGGACGATTTCCGATGATGTCTGGGTGGTGGCGCCCGAGGCGGATCAGAGTGGTCTCGCCCATTCGCTGACGTTGTCAGAACCGCTGCGCCTGCGCCAGATCTCGGAGAAGCGTTTTGCCCTTAGGGGCACGCCGACGGATTGCGTCATCATGGCCGTCCGCAAAGTGCTGGACCGCAAGCCGGATCTCGTCCTGTCCGGCGTCAACATCGGCGCGAACATGGCCGACGACGTCACTTATTCCGGTACCGTCGCCGGTGCGATGGAGGGAACGCTGCAGGGCATTCGCTCCATGGCCCTGAGCCAAGCCTACAGCCATGTCGTCGGTGAGGCCGTTGCCTGGGACGTGGTAGAACGGCATGCGCCTGCGTTGATCCGCAGCCTGCTGGCGGTTGACCTGCCTGATGGTACGTTGCTCAACCTCAACTTTCCGAAATGTTCGGCCGACGCCGTCGCCGGCACCGAAGTGACCTCGCAAGGCAAGCTCGATTTTGGTCTGACGATCGACGAGCGTTCCGACGGTCGCGGGTTTCCCTACTTCTGGCTGCGCTTTGGCGAGCGGTTCGGTGATTTCCGCGCCGGTACCGATATCCACGCGCTGCGCGAAAACCGGATCTCTGTGACCCCGCTCAAGCTCGACCTGACCGACTACACCGTGCAGGACCGTCTGGCACGGGCCTTGAGCGAAGGGACCGTCGTTTGAGCGGACGTGTTTCGGAACAGGAAGGCTTCGCGGCGATGGTTCTTCGGCTTCGCGCCGAGGGCATCAGCAACCAGAGCCTGCTGAACGCTGTCGAGCAGACGCAACGCGGCCATTTCGCGCCGCCGCAGTTCCAGGCGGAAGCCTACTCGCAAAGGACGATCCCGCTCGAGTGCGGTTCGTTCATGGAAGGCTATGATTTTGCCGTGCGGCTGCTGCACTGCCTCAATCTCAAGTCCGGCCAGCGTATCCTCGAAGTCGGCACCGGCAGCGGCTTTACCGCCGCCGTCATGGGCCGCATCGCCGAGCGCGTGCTGACGATAGACCGCTACCAGACGCTCGTCGCTACCGCGCAGAAGAATCTGGAAAAATCAGGCGTGCGCAACGTCATTGTTCGGCATGCCGATGGCAGCGCCGGCGTGCCGGGTGAGGGCACGTTCGACCGCATCCTGATTACGGCTGCTTTCAACAGCCTGCCGCGCATGTTCTCCGACCATCTTGTTTCCGGCGGAACGCTGGTCGTTCCGATCATGATGAGCGAAACGCATTGTCGGGTGGTGCGTGTCAGCCGCACCGGTAGCCGCTTCGACCGCGAGGATCTGTTCGAAGCGCCTTACCTTCCGATCGTTCCGCAACTGGCGTCTTACCTCTAAGCTCGCCATTCCAGTCTCCCTGGGACGTCACGCTGCGAAAGCTGGCCTCATCCAGCCGCGCCACGCATCCAACCCTTCACCCCGAACGCGGGCGCGGTCGAGACGCGAGCTGCTATGCCCGCGTCTCGACCGCGCAAACCAGCCTGAGCGGTTTGCGGCCCCGGGTTCATCTTCGTGGCCGCGTGAAGCCGGTGGGCGATTGCGCGCCAAGGGCGGTCATTGGTTAACAAAACCCTAACCGCGCCAGTTTCGCGCAAGCTTTGCGCCATACGCCTTCGGCTGCACGAAAGGTCTGGCCTTGCGAGTCGCTGAATTTCTATGCGGCTCGGAAAGGTGACTTGGTCGTGCGGTTGACGGAGACGGCACATGCAGATCGCGAACAGGCTGACGACCGCGACATCAGGCGACGGGCTGGGCAACCTTGCCGGTCGTACGGCGGGGCAATCCGGGCCAAGCGGCAAGGATGAAAGTGCAGTGCAGGCGCTGCAGGCAACTTTCTTCGATCCGACGCCACGGATTTCGCTTTCCGCCGATGCGTTGCTTTACCTCAGCCAGAACAAAAGATCTTCTGACGGGCAGCCCGCTCTGACGCGCGACGAATGGAACAACCGCTTGTCGCCGCAATTGGCGTTGCGGGAACACCAGGCTTTTGGAAAGTTCCTCGAGACCGGCGATCACCGCGCGTACTACAAGGGTTTCATCGAGTACTACGATGGCCTGCGATCGGAAGACCAGGACAGCCTGCGCTATTTCGGAACGCGTGAGGCGGCTGTCGCCGGACTGCGCTCGCTCGAATACGATCAGGCAGGCGGCCTGGAGGGCGAGGCGACCTTCCAGACGCTGGTGAGCGTGCTCCTTGAGGAAGACAAGACCGCACAGTCGGAAGCACCAGCCTCACCGGCGGGACGCCAGATCTTTGCCTGGGACCTGACGAGCATCAGCTATGAGGACGAGCCGACCGAGCGGCGCGCCGTCTCGGAAATCGAACGCCTCTATTCCGAACTGATCTAGGCTCTGTGTGCGCTCATTGCCCGGGCCAGGCATCGCTCTATGGTTAGCATTCTGTCAAACTAGGGCTTTGGTGGTGCCGACCTTAACCGTGCGGTAACTCTAATACGCTTTAATCATCCCACATCGAGTTGCGTTCGGAGTGGGTAAGCGTCATGCGTCAGTTTGTATCTCCCAAGGTTGGAAAGTCCACGATCCGCCTGTGTGCAGCAGTTTTGCTGGCAGGTGTCGCCACAGGCTGCAGCTCCGACGCCAGCCGTTTCGACGGCTTGTTCTCGCGGTCGGACACGCTGACGACCAGCTCAATTCAAAGAAATACGACACCGGTGCCGCGCGGCGACGTCGCCAACGGCCAGATGGCTGTGGTTTCGCCGGCCGACACGCGCAACTCGGCGCTCGGTCAGCCTTATCCCGCGGCAAACGGTGCGTACGACCCGGTCAATACGGCGTCTACACCGATGTCCAGCGCACGTGCCGCCTCGACGCCGATGAACGTGCAGCGTTCAACGCTTGCAGATCCGACTGCCGTCTCCAGCCGCCGTGTCGATCCGCAGCCGTTCCCGGCGGCACGCCAGGTCGAGCAGGCCTCCACTGCCACGCGACAGGCATTGCCTGCGGCCGTCAATGAGGCGGCGAGCAAGAGTGGCTGGACGACGCAGAACGCGCCTTCGATCATGGTTCGCCAGGGCGACAGCGTTGCCGTTCTCTCCAAGCGCTTCGGTGTTCCGGAAAAGGAAATCCTGAAGGCTAACGGCTTGAAGACGGCCGGACAGGTCGAGCCCGGCCAGCGCCTCGTCATCCCGACCTTCGGTGTTGCGAGCAGCGCTGCGAAGGCTGCTGCCTCCAACACGATCACCGACCTGGATGGCAGCAAGCGTCAGCCATCACCCTTACCGACCGATCAGCGTGATGTCGCGATCCTGCCGGGCCAGTCGCAGTCTCGCGAAAAGAGCGAAAGCAAGACGGATGTGGCGGCAGGCAAACTCGCCACGACAGGCGAGGGCAGCGGTGACGGCTCATACACCGTCAAGCCGGGCGATTCCCTCAATCGCATCGCCAAGGCAACGGGTGTCTCGGTCGGCGCGCTCAAGCAGGCCAACGGCCTGACGGCAGAATCGATCCGTGTCGGCCAGAAGCTGACGCTGCCGGGTGCCGCAGGCGCCGCGACCGATCAGGTCAAGACGGCATCCGTTCCGAACAAGAAGGCTGAAGGTCAGGTGGCCGCGCTCGACAAGAACAAGCCCGCCGAGTACCAGCCTCCGGTCGCAAAGCAGAGTGTTACCGAGGTCGCCAGCAAGACGGCCGACGTTGACGAGGAATCGCCGAAGTCGACGGGCATCAGCAAGTATCGCTGGCCAGTTCGCGGTGCAGTCGTCGCCGGCTACGGCGCCAATGTCGATGGCAACCGCAACGACGGCATCAACATCTCCGTGCCCGAGGGGACGGCGATCAAGGCCGCCGAAAACGGTGTAGTCATCTATTCCGGCAGCAGCCTGAAGGAACTGGGCAACGCCGTCCTCATTCGTCATGACGACGGCACGGTCACGGTTTACGGCAATGCGTCCGAACTGAAGGTCCAGCGCGGTCAGAAGGTGCAGCGCGGCCAGACGCTCGCCGCATCCGGCATGACCGGCCGCGCAAGCCAGCCGCAGGTCCACTTCGAAGTGCGCAAGAACGCCAGCGCCGTGAACCCGGCAACCTTCCTGGAATAGGTTGGTATTAGCCGTCCAGCCGGTGGCGCAGGCGGCCGGCCAGATCCTGAATGAACTGCCAGGCGACGCGGCCGGACCTTGCTCCCCGCGTCGTCGACCATTCCAGCCCATCGGCGTGCAAGGCCTCCTTGTCAACAGCCAAGCCGTAATGGGCCGCGTAGCCGTCGATCATCGCGAGATAGTCTTCCTGGCTGCATTTGTGGAAGCCGAGCCACAATCCGAAGCGATCCGACAACGACACTTTCTCCTCGACTGCCTCCGACGGATTGATGGCTGTCGACTGTTCGTTTTCCATCATGTGCCGCGGCAGGAGATGGCGTCGGTTCGATGTTGCATAGAGCAGCACGTTCGTCGGCCGCCCCTCGACACCGCCGTCGAGCACGGCCTTGAGCGACTTGTAGGACGTGTCGTCATGGTCGAAGGAAAGGTCGTCACAGAAGACGATCACCGGCACCGGCGCCGATTTGAGTATTTCCATCAGTGCGGGCAGCGTCGCGATATCCTCCCGGTGAACCTCCACGAGCTTCATCGCGACACCCGCATCCCGTGCGATCTGCGCATGAACGGATTTGACCAGCGAGGATTTTCCCATGCCGCGCGCGCCCCACAGAAGCACGTTGTTTGCCGGATAACCTTCGGCAAAGCGCAGCGTGTTGTCGACCAGGATGTCGCGCACGTGGTCGACGCCGGTGATCAGCGACAGTTCGATGCGGTTCGGCCTTTTGACCGGCTGCAGATGATGGCTTGCCGGCGCCCAGACGAAGCACTCTGCAGCGTCCCAATCGTTGGCGGCGGGAGCGGGACCGGCGATGCGTTCGATCGCCGCGGAAAGCTTCTGCATTTCCTTGATGAGAACGTCGATCCTTGTGTCACCCATTTGTCCATCTCCGCTTGCTGAATCAGTCACTTGGCTTCGGTTTAACCGGGTAGCACGCAGGTTTGCGCTGGAAAAGGCCGCACCGGGCGGGACAGGGGGTTCTCCTCTTGCACAATTTATGTCAGAGGCACTGGAACGGATACGGGTGCCGTCGCTTTGCATTGCGGCTGCGCGCCCTTATATTCCGGCCGATTTGGCGCGGAGGAACCGCCGCATATTTTGAACTCAAGGAGTGATCGATGTTCATTACCGAAGCTTTTGCGCAGACAGCCGGCGCCCCGTCGACCGGCGGCGCGGACATCCTTATGTCCATTCTGCCCTTCCTGCTGATCTTTGTTGTCATGTATTTCCTGATCATTCGCCCGCAGCGTGCGCAGATGAAGCGCCGCGAAGAGCTGCTGAAGAACATCCGTCGTGGTGACCAGGTCGTGACCGGCGGCGGCATCGTCGGCAAGGTGACCAAAGTCGTCGACGACAGCGAGCTGGAAGTCGAGATTGCGGAAGGCGTCAAGATCCGCGTCGTTCGCAGCGGCGTGTCGGAAGTTCGCGTCAAGGGCGAACCCGTAAAGGAATAATAGAAGTCCAGCCACAACCGGGAGTATCCGGGTCACGGAGCGTTTGAGGCATGTCCAATCTGAAGCCGTTGAAAAGCGCTCTTGTTTGGCTGGCAGTGCTTTTGGGTGTCGCGTTTGCGATGCCGAACTTCCTGACGAAGGAATGGGCGGATGCGCTGCCTTCGTGGCTGCCGCACCGTCAGGTGGCGTTGGGGCTCGACCTCCAGGGTGGCTCGCACTTCATGTTGCAGGCCTCGCGCGAGGATATCCTCGCCGAGCGGCTTGAGGCAGTGACAAATGATGTCGGCAAAGCGCTGCGCGATGCCGACATTGCCTATATCGGCCTGTCGGGCGCGGCGCAGCTGATCTCGCTGCGGGTTCGTGACCGGGCCAAGTTGCCGGCCGCGCGCGCAGCGCTCGCGCCGCTCATGACGCCGGTTGAAACCGGTGGACTGGTCAACGACGAAGTGACCGAACTGGCCTTCGACGGCGCTGAGGAGGACGAACTTGTTCGTCTGCGCCTGAGCGACGACGGTATCGACTACCGGATGTCGCAGGCTCTGGGACTGGCGATGGACGTCGTTCGGCGCCGGATCGCCGAAGTCGGGGTAGCAGAGCCCCTCATCCAGCGCCGTGGCGGTGATCGACTTATCGTTCAGGTGCCGGGTCTGGCGGATCCACAGCGCCTGAAGGACCTGCTCAGCCAGCGTGCCCGCGTTTCCTTGCAGATGCTGAACACTGCCGTACCCGTGGAGCAGGCCATCGATGCGCAGCCGCCCGCCGGCAGTGAAGTGCTTTACTCCTTCGACGATCCGCCGGTCCCCTATCTCGTCGAGAAGACGCCGTTGCTGTCGGGGGAGGATTTCGCTGGCGCGCAGCCGGAGATCGACGCCGCAAGCGCCGAGGCATCGGTCGCCATCAAGCTGACACCGGCGGCAACCGGCCGCGTCGTCGCGCTTCAGGCCACGGGCGCCGACCAGAAGGTTGCGATCATTCTCGACGACCAGGTCGTCGCAACGCCGAAGCTTGGCGATGCCGTGAAGGGCGATACGGCAATCATCGCCGCCGATCTGCCGGAGGAGGGTGCCGGCGACCTCGCAGCTCTCGTCAGGACCGGACCGTTGCCGGCGACGTTGACAGTCGTCGAGGAGCGGACTGTTGGCCCAGGCGTTGGCGATGATGCGATCGGTGACGGTCTCAAGGCCGGCTTCATCGCTGCCATTGCTGTCGCCGCATCGATGGTCTTCTTCTACGGTGTCTTCGGTATCTTCGCCGTTGCCGCCCTGGCCGTGAATCTCATCTTGATCATTGCCGTGCTTTCGCTCACCGGCGCGACGCTGACATTGCCGGGCATTGCCGCAATCATTCTGACCATTGGCGTCGCCGTCGACTCCAACGTGTTGATCTACGAGCGCATCCGCGAGGAAGCACGGGGCGGTCAACCGTTGGTCCAGTCGGTCAACAAAGGCTTCGCGCGCGCCTTCAGCAGCCTTTTCGATGCCAATCTGACGATGCTGATTGCCGGTGCGATCCTCTTCTACCTTGGCTCGGGCCCCGTGCGCGGCTTCGCCGTCACGCTTGCGATTGGCAGTGTCACGACATTGTTCACCGCCTATACGGTCACCCGCAGGATCGCCAAGGCCTGGCTGCGCGGCTGGAAGGCCCAGCATCTGCCGAAGGGCATCCGCACGGGCCGCTTCAGCGATCTCGACATCCGCTTCATGGCGATCCGAAATCCGGTCTTCATCGTCATGGCGGCGCTGTCGGTCGCTTCCGTCGTGCTCCTGGCCAGCCTCGGTCTCAATTTGGGCGTCGACTTCAAGGGCGGGTCGATCATCGAACTCGAAGGTAAGGCCGGCAACGTCGATATCGCCGATCTGCGCGTGCGGCTTGATGAGTTGAACCTCGGCGAGGTTCAGGTGCAGCATCTGGGTTCCGGTAACGATGTTCTCGTGCGCGTCCCGTCGCAGGAGGCAGGTGACAATGCCGAGCAGACCGCGATCGGCGTCATCCGCGCGGAACTCAGTGATGAATATGCGTTCAAGCGCGTCGAGGTCGTCGGTCCGGTGGTATCGGGCGAATTGACCCGTGCCGGCACAATTGGTCTTGCCGTCTCCTTTGCCGCGATCCTGCTTTACGTGTGGCTGCGTTTCGAATGGCGCTTCGCACTCGGCGCGATTGTGGCGACCCTGCACGACGTGCTGCTGACGATCGGTTTCCTTGTTGTAACCGGCATCGAGTTCAATCTCGGCAGCATCGCTGCCGTCCTGACCATCGTCGGTTATTCCTTGAACGATACGGTCGTGATCTATGATCGTATCCGCGAGAACCTCAGCCGTTATAAGAGGATGCCCCTGTCGGTGTTGATCGACGCTTCGATCAACCAGACGCTTTCGCGCACGATCCTGACTGCGCTGACGACCGGACTGGCCCTGGCGGCGCTCTACCTCTTCGGTGGCGGTGTTATCCGTTCTTTCAGCGTTACCCTCTTGTTTGGCGTCATCGTCGGCACGATCTCTTCGATCTATATCGCTGGTCCGATCCTCATTCTTTTCCGCAAGCGGACGGACCATTTCCAGGGCGGGGAGAATGCCTCCGGCCCGGGCGCCGGAGCGGCGCAAACGACAAAGGGTTCAGTCTGAAATGCCTAGGGGTATCGAGATCCGCGAAGCGCATTTTCCGGGGCGCGCCCCGATCGACGCCTACGGCAATGGCGGCTTTCGGTTTGCCGACATGTCGCATCGAGGCTCCGTGCTGATGCTGCCCTCGGGCGTCTACGCATGGGACGTGGTCGAGGGTGATCCGTTGGCGGTCGAAAAGTTCCAGCGGGTGCTGGACGAGGCGCGTGACATTGAGGTGTTGCTGGTCGGCACCGGCCGGGATATCCGGCCCTTGCCGGCCGAGTTGAAAGCCGCCCTGCGCGCATCGAATATCTCGTCTGACCCGATGAGCACCGGAGCTGCGGTCAGAACCTACAACGTGATGCTGGCCGAATCGCGGGCGGTCGCCGTCGCGCTGATTGCCGTCTGATCGCGACCAGGGAAAGACTTGCGTGCAAGACCTCGACATCCAGATCCTGACCGACATCAGGGACACTGACCGTGACCGTTATCTCGCCTGCCTGCTGGCGCCTGTAGCCAGCCAGTCGTCGCTCGCTCCGCTCTATGCGTTCAACGCCGAACTCGCCCGCATTCGCGATCTCGTGCACGAACCGATCCCCGGCGAAATCCGCATGCAATGGTGGCGCGAATTGCTGGAAAATGAAGATGCGACCGGCGAGGGGCATCCGCTCGCGCGTGCGCTGCTCGATTGCATTCGTAAGCATCGACTACCCATCTCGGTGTTTCAGAACATGATCGATGCGCGGATCTTCGATCTCTACGATGATCCGATGGAAGACAGGGCGGCGTTCGAAGGTTACGCCGGAGAGACGGCATCAGCGCTGATCCAGCTGTCATCGCTCGTCCTCGATCCGCAGAACGCTGCAGAATCTGCCGAGGCTGCCGGTCACGCCGGCGTCGCCCAGACGGTCGCAGGTCTGCTCCTGCTCCTGCCGCAGCATTGCCGCCGCGGCCAGGTCTATCTTCCGGCCGATCTCCTGAGGGCAACCGGCCTCGACCGGGAAACGCTGCTCGCTGGAGAGGACCTGGAAGCGATCGGGCGGGCGATCCGGGCCTTTACCGGCTTCGGCCGCGACCATCTGGCCAAGGCACGCGCCCGGCTCGACACGATCTCGTCCGACAATTTCGCAGCCTTCGTTCCGCTGGCACTCGCCGAGCCGATCTTTGACCGGGCAGACGCCGTTGGAGCAGAGCTGCTGCGCAATCCGATCAGGCCGACGCAATGGCGGCGACAGTGGTGGATGTGGTGGGCGAGCAAGCGCAAGCGGTTCTAGTGCTTGGCGGTCGAATCTGCTTAGCATTTCGGACAATTGTCCCTATGAAAAGCTGAGGCGCTTCACTTGAACCCCTGCGCGGCGTCTTTTGGGGCCGCGGGTTTGGCGGCCGGCTGGTCAAATTGGCGCAAGGCTCGCATCGTATAGACACAGTCTAGCGACTCAATGCCCACTGAGGGGGTGCCCGTCTGATGCTCTGGCTGCTTTTCATCATCGTCGTCATTCTCGCCGGCGCCTTCTATATGTGGATGAACGCGCGGGCAGAGCGGGATTGGGACGATCCGGATGCCGGTTCGGCGATGGTCGAGTTCGGGCGTGCCTTTCCGGACGAAGCGATCCGTGCACTTCACTCGACGGCAGACCGGAAGGCGATTTTCCTGCGGCTGCATGACGGCAAGGCCGGTTTCATTCAATCGCACGGCACGCACTATGTCTGCCACGTCATTCAGCCGGGCAAGGTCCGGGTCAACAGTTCCGACAGCGGCCGTGGCCTGATCGTCCATTTCCCTGATTTCGCCTATCTCGACAACGCGTTCGAGTTTCAGAACGCCAGCGAAGCGGCCGAGGTGTCGCTGTGGCTGCTGGGCAGTTTCAGCCCGAGGTCAGAATTCACTGCAGAGGAGGCGGGCGCGCCGTCTTCGGCGCAGGCGAACGAATAGGTCGCCGTCAGTCGAGCCGATCACGGCCGACCGTCATCTGATCAACATAGGCTGCAAAGGCAGGGCCGCCGGCAATCCGGTGTGATTCCGGCTTGCCTTGCGGATGTTTGACTCTCAATCCGTGCCGTTCAGCCAGGCGGCGCAGTCGCCGAGCGCGCGGGCGGCAGTCGCCTGCTTCTTCGCTGCGGCCTTTTCCTTGCCGCGGAAGCGCTTTGCCCCTTCGGGCTTGGTGATGGCGCCCGGTTCCAGCGGCGGGAACAATCCGAAGTTGACGTTCATCGGCTGGAACGAACGTTTGCCCGGCTCGTCGTCGGAAACGATGTGACCGCCGGTGATGTGGTTGAGCAGCGCGCCGAAGGCTGTCGTTGCCGGCGGCGCGACCAAAGGTTCACCCTTGCGCTCCGCTGCGGCGAACCTCCCGGCCAGCAAACCGATGCTTGCGCTCTCGACATAGCCCTCGCAACCGGTGATCTGGCCGGCAAAACGCAGGCCCGGCCGCGACTTGAGCGTCAGCGTTCCGTCGAGCAGGGTGGGCGAGTTGATGTAGGTGTTGCGGTGCAGGCCCCCGAGGCGCGCGAACTCCGCATTCTCGAGGCCCGGGATCATCCGGAAGACCTCCGCCTGCGCGCCGTACTTCAACTTCGTCTGGAAACCGACCATGTTGTAGAGCGTGCCGAGCGCGTTGTCCTGGCGAAGCTGGACGACGGCATAGGCCTTGACCGTCGGATTGTGGGCGTTGGTAAGCCCCATCGGTTTCATCGGCCCGTAGCGAAGCGTCTCGCGTCCGCGCTCTGCCATCACCTCGATCGGCAGGCAGCCATCGAAATAGGGCGTGCCTTCCCACTCCTTGAAGCCGGTCTTGTCGCCGGCCACAAGCGCGTCGATGAAGGCGTTGTACTGCTCCTCGTTCATCGGGCAGTTGATGTAATCCTTGCCCGTGCCGCCGGGGCCGACCTTGTCGTAGCGCGACTGGTACCAGCAGATGTCCATGTCGATCGTCTCGGTATAGACGATCGGCGCGATGGCGTCGAAGAAGGCAAGTGCATCGGCGCCCGTTTCCTGGCGGATCGATTCGGCGAGGTCCGGCGCGGTCAGCGGGCCGGTTGCAATCACTGCAAGGTCCCACTCTTTCGGCGGCAGGCCGCGGATTTCTTCGCGAACCACGGTGATCAGGGGATGGCCGGCGATCGCCGCGGTGACGGCGTCGGAGAAGCCATCGCGGTCGACGGCGAGCGCGCCGCCGGCCGGAACCTGATTGGCATCCGCCGCCTTCATGATCAGCGAGCCCGCAAGACGCATTTCGGCGTGCAGCACGCCGACGGCGTTGCTGGTCGCGTCATCGGAGCGGAAGGAATTGGAACAGACGAGTTCGGCAAGGCCGTCCGTCTTGTGTGCATCGGTGCCGCGGACGCCGCGCATCTCATGCAGCACGACCGGAACGCCGGCCTCGGCGATCTGCCAGGCCGCTTCGGAGCCGGCAAGGCCGCCGCCGATGACATGAATGGGAGAGTGGGAAGAGGTGTCTTTGCTCATGGTCGGCTTCCTACCATGCCCGCCCCGTTGTTCCAACCATCGTTGCTATGGGAACAAACGAAAACGGCGCCCGAAGGCGCCGTCTTGGAAGTCTGGTCGTTCGTTCCGATTAACGGAAGGAACGCGATGCAATGTTGCGGATATCGTAGCGGGTGATGCCGATATCATTCAGAGCGTGGTTCGACAGGTTGCCGAGCTCGCTGACGGTGCGGCGGTAGTTGATCCAGCTTTTTGCGATACGAATCGGGTTCATGACTTTTTCCTCAAGAGCGGTTTGTCGCGACAGCCATCTGTCTGCGTCGTTGAGGTTCTTATACGCTTGTCTAATTAGAAGGTGGAGTGCAAAGAAAATGCAGCTGCTATGCATTTGTGCAGTGCATCGCCAAATTGCTGGGCAAGATTTGCGCCCGCTCGAAAATACGCCATCACTTAAAGATTGATTAAAGTGCGGATGTGTCGCGTTAAGGATTTGTAATTGTGTCATTTTCCGCGTGGATGACCGAAGGTGTTGCCGGTGGTGCCCGCTTGAATCCGAACAAGATTGCTTGGCCGTGCGCGGTTCCGGATCGGCGGCGCGCTTTCGCAGTTGCGAAAGCGAATTGGCCCGGTACTTCGACAACGAAAAACGCCCCCCGGAATGAACCGGAGGGCGTTGGTAATGTCCGGCGCGCTGCGCGAAGCAGCGCTCCTGGAATTACTTGATGGCCTGACGTGCAACGTAGGCGATGTCGCCGCGGCCGATGCCGAGGTCGCTCAGTTCACGGTCGCTCATGCGGCCGAGTTCGTTGCAGGTCTGACGATACTTGCGCCAATTGTTGAAAGAGCGTGCGAGGTTCATGATCCTATCCTTTCTAGGGTCGTTTGCCAGCGCTTATCTCTCTGCTGGCCATCATCTGATGTCCCGGAATATAATCGTTTTGAGCAGAAGTTACAGAGATAATGCTGCATCGCACCCATGCAGCTCTTGCAAGCCTCTCTATGGCCGCTGTGCCCGGGCCGTGCGCCCAATGCCGCCACCGAGCCGGTGGCGTGGCGCAGAGATTGTAGAGAGAAGGGGCTGGCTGAATCAAACAACGCCCGCTGGGGGAGGAGGTCCAGCGAGCGTCGTTTTGTTCTGATCGGCAACTGGGAGGAGGAGTGCTGCCGATCCAAATCGAGGGGCGCTGGGAGGAGGAGTGCGCCGCCCCGATCGATGAGTTGAAGATAGTTCAGTCTGCCGAATTTGGGTAGATCGGATGCTTCATGGCACCTATGCGCCTAGAACATATCTCAGTGTCAGATTGAGCGAAATCTGCGCAAAGATTGTGCAAACGCCTCGATCAACTGCGATAAACAAAAGGGAGCCTGAAAAGAATAACGCCCGCTGGGGGAGGAGGTCCAGCGAGCGTCATTGAAGGTGATTGGCAACTGGGAGGAGGAGTGTTGCCAATCGTATCGGAGGGGCGCTGGGAGGAGGAGTGCGCCGCTCCGAATTCCATCGAACTTTCGTCCGGGTCTTTCCCGGCGCTCCGGGGCGGCTGACCATCGCCGCGGGCGTCCGGTTGGCTGTTTGCCTTCGTTCGCCTCTGATGATCTGAACATAGGATGTTTAAATCGATTTGTGCAGTGCAATATCCGCATGGAAGATATGCGCATCGCGCAAGCCGTCAAATCCTGGCAGCGGCAATCGTGGTGCTAGCGATCGAATGGTTGTGTTTTTCCGCGATTGCGTGATTAGGTGAGCATGTCGGGTTCTGCCTTCAAGGGAAGCTCGTCGCAGGAGGTGAGGCAGCATGTATCGCGGGCGTCTTGAAAGGGATTTCAAGCATTGGGTCGGCATGGGGCTTCTGCCAGAGGCGTCCGCGCGTCAGATGCTTGCGGAGTATGATGGCCGCGAATCCACCTTTCGGGCGGGGCGTGTTCTGCTGGTGCTCGCCGCCCTGCTGCTGTCGGCCTCTATCCTGCTGCTGGTGGCGGCCAACTGGGAAGCACTGCCACGTCTTGCACGCCTGATCGGCATTGTCGGCTTGATCTGGGGCTTTCATTTTGCCGGTGCGTTACTTCTGCTGCGGGGCAATGGTGGCTTGGCCGCAGCGGCGCTGGTGCTGGCGGCGATGTCGTTCGGTGCAGGCATCGCGCTTGTCGGGCAGATGTATCATCTCTCAGGGGAGGCCGCCGATGCGATCCTGCTCTGGATTGCCGGAGCCTGCGTGACGGCGCTTGCCTTTCGATCAGCCGCCGTCACGACGGTGTGCGGCGGGTTGGCCTGGGCCTATTTCCTGACGTTGCTGTCCGAGAGCGACCTTGGCGATATTGTCCAGTGGCAGACCTGGCTTGTCCCGGCGCTCGCCGTCCTCGTCGTCGTCTTAGTGCGCGTGACCGATGCAGGGCGCGCACGCCACCTGGCCTATCTTCTGGTCATGGCGTGGCTGGTGTGGCTCTATATCGAGAACCCGTCCTTGGCTTTTGCAGGCGCGCTGGCAGGCGGTGGCATTGTCGCATTTCTCGCGGCAGCGATGCCCGGCTCGCCGCTTCGCCCCATGGCGCTTGAGGCGGGCTCGGCACCTGCATTCTATTCCTTCGCTTTGGCGCTCATCGGTTTCGCGGCGTTGCAGTTCGAGGCAGACGGTTTGATCAATGAAGTGGCCGCCGGTGCGGCTGTGCTCATCGTCGCCCTGCTCGGGATCGCGCTTGCCGGCGCGCAGAATGGGGCAGTGCGCTACCTTGGTTATGCGGCCTTTGCCGGCGAGCTTCTTTATCTCGCGTTCGAGACGCTTGGCTCCATGCTCGGTACGTCGGGCTTCTTCCTGATTTCCGGGTTGCTGGTTGCGGCGATCGCCTGGTTGGTCATCCGGATAGAAGGGCGCTTGATGCGGACGCGACGCGAGGAGGTGTCGCCATGACAGGTATCGCATCAAAGGGCCGCTGGTTACCCCCGCTCATCGCCGCGCTGATTGCCGCCGTCCTCCAGACGGCAGCCCTCGGCTATATGGTCGAAAGCCGGGCATCGATCCTGCGGAACGGCCGGGAAGTCCTGCTGAAGACCGTGCCCGTCGATCCGAGAGATCTGCTGCGCGGCGACTATGTCATCCTGAGCTATGATATTTCCAGGCTGCCGCCGGCGCTTTTCAAGGGCGGATTGCCGACGGAGCCGCAGGAAGCGACGGTCTTCCTGCGTCTTGCCAAACAACCCGACGGCTTCTGGGGCTCGTCCGAGGCCTCTTTCAAGCCGCTTGCGCCAACGGACGACAGCGTCGTTCTTCAATCGCAGCCGTTCACCTATTACCCTTCGTCGAGTGAAAACCCGTCATCGATCAATGTCGACTACGGCATCGAGCGATTCTATGTTCCGGAGGGCGAAGGCCGAGTGCTGGAGCAGGCGCGCAATGCCGAGGCGCTTTCGGTCAGCGTTCGCATCAATGATGCGGGTCGTGCGCAGATAAGGCAGATCGCCGTCGAGGGCACGCCGGTCTACGAGGAGCCGCTCTATTGACCGCCGCTGCGGGATCAAATCGTTCTGTCGTGGGTATCCCGCATTTTCCCTTTGATCCCGCGAAAACGAGTGATATAGAGACGCCGCGCTCGGGAAAGCCCTGAACCTCAGCATGCCCATCTTATCCGCGGTATTTCCGTTGGTTGGTCTTGCGGGAATACGCTCAGTCGGTGCGATTGTCTGAACGCGGGTATGGTGAAATTGGTAGACACGCCAGATTTAGGTTCTGGTGCCGCAAGGCGTGGGAGTTCAAGTCTCTCTACCCGCACCAGGACAATGATCGCGCCAAAAGTCCGGATTCTGCTATGATGAAGGGGGCTGGAGTGCCATTTTGCTTGCAAAACGGTTACGGAACTGCGTAAAGCCACTCCCGGCAAATGGATCGGCTCACGTGCTCGCCAGACCTTTTCAAGGGGAAGAGCACAGTCAACGTGAAATGAAGGTTTGAACATGCAGGTTATCGAAACGCTCGCTCAAGGGCTGAAGCGCGAACTCAAGGTCGTTATCCCGGCCAAGGACATGGAAGCTCGTATGAACGAGCGTCTGGCTGAAGTGAAAGACCGTGTGCGCATCAACGGCTTCCGGCCGGGCAAGGTGCCGTTCGCGCATCTGAAGAAGGTCTATGGCAAGTCGATCATGGCAGATCTCGTCAATGAGATCGTCCGCGAAAAGCCGACCGAGATCCTGTCGGGCCGTGGCGAGAAGTCGGCGACCCAGCCGGAAATCGCGATGACCGAGGACGAGTCCGAAGCCGACAAGATCCTCAACGCTCAGGCTGACCTCGAATTCACCGTCGCTTACGAAATCATCCCGGCGATCGAACTCAAGGACGTCAGCGGCATCAAGGTGACGCGCGAAGTCGTCGAGATCGCTGAAGACGAAGTCAACGAGCAGATCCTGCGTATCGCTGAAAGCGCACGCACCTACGAATCGAAGAAGGGCAAGGCCGCCAACGGCGACCGCGTCACCATCGACTATCTCGGCAAGGTTGACGGCGAAGCCTTCGACGGCGGCAAGGACGAAGACGCAGAACTCGTTCTCGGCTCCAACCGCTTCATCCCGGGCTTCGAAGAGCAGCTCGTCGGCGTCAAGGCTGGCGACGAGAAGACCATTACCGTGACGTTCCCGGCCGATTACCCGGCAGCGAACCTCGCCGGCAAGGAAGCCACCTTCGACATCACCGTCAAGGACGTCGCCTCGGCCCAGGACATTGAAATCAACGACGAACTGGCCACCAAGCTCGGTCTCGAATCGGCTGACAAGCTGAAGGAAATCGTTCGCGGCCAGATCGAGAGCCAGTATGGTTCGCTGACCCGCCAGAAGGTGAAGCGCCAGATCCTCGACCAGCTCGACGAACTCTACCAGTTCGAAACGCCGGAGCGCCTCGTCGAAGCCGAATTCGAAAACATCTGGCGCCAGATCAACACCGACCTGCAGCAGGCCGGCAAGACCTTCGCTGACGAAGAAACCACCGAAGAAGAAGCACGCGCCGAATACCGCAAGCTCGCCGAGCGCCGCGTTCGTCTCGGCCTCGTTCTCTCGGAAATCGGCGAAAAGGCCGGCGTTCAGGTCAGCGACGACGAACTGCAGCGTTCGCTGTTCGAACAGCTCCGCCAGTTCCCGGGCCAGGAAAAGCAGATCCTCGACTACTTCAAGAACACCCCCGGTGCCGCCGCTTCGCTGCGCGCTCCGCTGTTCGAAGAAAAGGTCGTCGATCACCTGCTCTCCGAGATCTCGGTGACCGACAAGACGGTTTCCAAGGAAGAGCTGACGGCTGACGACGAAGAAGCCGAAGGCAAGGCTGCCAAGAAGGCTCCGGCCAAGAAGAAAGCCGCTGCCAAGGCTGACGCCGCTGAAGGCGAAGAAGCTGCTGCTCCGAAGAAGAAGGCTCCGGCCAAGAAGAAGGCTGCTGACGACAGCGCCGAGTAATCACTTCTTCGATTGCTTTGAGATTGAGGCCCTGCCGTTTACGGCAGGGCCTTTTCCGTTGCGGAAATGTTTGTTGGGCGCAGCAGGTGCGGAGTGGGATTTGCTCTACCGAAGATCCAGCAACAACGCGCGATGGTCCGAGACTTCAGGTTGTTCGACTACGTCGAAGCGAACGACGTCGACATCCGGTGTGGCCAGCATGTAGTCGGCGAAACGTCCCGGCTTGCCGTAGTGCGACGTGCGTGTATCGGTGTGGCCGCGGCCGGTGACGAGATCGGACAGGCCTAAAGTGCCGAGTGCCGCAAAGGTTGCGCTATCCGGCAGGACATTGAAATCGCCGCAGACGACCAGCCGTTCGTTTCCGGGCCAAACGCGGCCGACAAGTTGCATCAGAGCATCCGCCTGCGCCTGTCGTTCCGGCGTGTCGCCCTTGCCATTGGTATCCCGTAAGCCGTGTAGCTGAGCGATGGTTATGGAAAAGCCGTCCTCATAGCTGAAGAGGCGGAGGCAATGGGCATTGCGGGCACGCGGATGCGCGCCCCAACCGTCAGGCGAAAACCTTCCATGGACGAAATCGAGCGCCTGGCCGATGACGGGAAGGGATTTGCGCACGAATGTTGCCAATCCGAATTCGGAGTGGATCATGCGATCACCATCGGAGAGCTCGCCTCTCGCCGTCGGGCAGAAATAGCCGTCGTGTTCCGGCAGGGCTGCGCGGATTTCGTCGAAAAGATTGGCGCGTTGCGGCAGCTCGACATCGCGATCGCGGTAGACCAGCCAGTCGGACGTCGTCTCCGGAGAACGCACGACCTCCTGCAGACACAACACATCTGCGTCGACTTCGACGAGGTATGGCAGCAGCGGCGCATGCAGCTTGCCGCCCCAGGCATTCAGGGAAAGGATGCGTAGTGCCATGTTCAAACGCCCGCCGAAACATGCCGCCCGAAAATGCGCAGCGCATTCGGGGCGATATGCGTGAAAACGAAGCCCCAAGCCGATCACTTGATTCCGTTCGCAAGCGAGGAACGTTGGGGATGTCAGGGCAGCAAGGCTATCTGATTCGTGGCGCTTTGTTTGAGGCCGGCCCGGCCGGCCTCGCGGCGTTTTACGCCTTCGGCTTGATCTCGCCCATGCGGTTCCAGGCGTCGAGACCGGCGATCTTGTAGGCTTCGGCAAGCGTCGGATAATTGAAGGTATTTTCGACGAAGTACTCGACGGTGCCCTTGAGGTTCAGCACTGCCTGCCCGATATGCACCAGTTCCGTGGCGCCTTCGCCGATGATGTGCACGCCGAGAAGCCGGCGCGTCTTCAGCGAGAAGATCATCTTCAGCAGCCCGGCTTCAAGGCCCATGATGTGGCCGCGTGACGTCTCGCGAAAACGCGCAATGCCGCATTCGTAGGGGATGCCGCGCTCCTTGACCTCTTCCTCCGACAGGCCGCAGGTCGAAATCTCCGGTACGGCGTAGATGCCGTAGGGGAAGTATTTCTGCGGTTCCTTGGCAATCGCGCCGACGGCGACACGGGCGGCGACGCGCCCCTGTTCCATCGAGGTCGAGGCAAGGCTCGGAAAGCCGACGACGTCGCCGGCCGCGTAAATGTTCGGCACGGACGTCTGGAAGGTTTCCGGATTGACCTTGAGCCGGCCGCGGCTGTCGGCTTCAAGTCCGGCGGCGGGCAGGTTGAGCGTATCGGTCGCACCCATGCGGCCGGCGGCGAACAGCACCATCTCGGTCGTGATCTTGCGGCCGTTGTCGAGCGTCAGCAGCACCTTGCCATCTTCCAGTCGCTCGACCTTTTCGGCCTTCTGGCCGAGGTTGAGCTTCATGTTGCGATCACGAAGCTGGTAGGTGAAATCTTCGACGATCTCCTTGTCGATGAAGTCGAGCATCGTCGTCTTCGGATCGATGACGGTGACCTGGGTATCGAGCGCACTGAAGATGGTGGCATATTCGATGCCGACGACGCCGGCGCCGATCACCGCCAGAGAGCGCGGCAGCTCGCTGATCTCCAGCAGTTCGTCGCTGTCGAGCACGGTCTTGCCATCGAAGGGAATGTAATCCGGGCGCAACGGCTTGGTACCGACGGCCAGCAGAATGCTGACCCCGGTCACCAGCATGCTCTCGCCATCGTCCTTGATCACTTCCAGCGTGTTCGGATCGACGAAGCTCGCTTTGCCGCGCATATGCTGGACGCGGTTTCGTGCGAACTGATGTTCGAGAACTTCGACCTCGTGGTCCAATGTGATGATCAGGCGCTGGCGCAGGTCGTCGGCGCTGATCTCCTGCTTGACGCGATAGGCCCGGCCGTAAAAGCCGCGCTCGCGCCAGCCGGAAAGATTGAGTGCCGTTTCCCTCAGCGTTTTTGAAGGAATGGTGCCGGTGTGCACGGAAACGCCGCCGACGCGTTTGCCCTGTTCGATGACGAGAACCTTCTTGCCGAGCTTGGCGGCCTGGATGGCGCCCCGGCGGCCGGCGGGTCCGCTGCCGACGACGATGAGATCGAACTGGTGCATGGGCATTTCCGTAAAAAGGGAAGAATCGTTGTGCGCTGCGAAAAGTCTCGCTCGCATGCGTCTATATCGTCAATCGCACAGTTTGATGAAGTGGTTTTCGTGTTTGAAACCTGTTGGATGCGAATATGAGGAAATACGCGTATGCTCGATAGGCCAATGGCATGCCGGTCCATCGAATTCATGCGGGCATGGGAGGTCGTCTATGGCGCTGGACCTGACGAATGAAGCATCCCCAGGCAACTCGCACGCGACGGAAGCGCCGCATGCGGAAGAGAGGCAGGGCGTGATCGCCGCTGCGGTCTACGAAAACGGCGTGCGCATCCAGGACATTCACGTGGAAGACGCCGGCAAATGGCGCAGTCGCCCGAACGCCGTCATCTGGATCGGTCTGCACGAACCGGACGCGGACCTGCTTCGCCAAGTGCAGCGCGAGTTCGATCTGCATGACCTGGCGATCGAGGACGCCTGCAAGGCACATCAACGCCCGAAACTGGAGATCTACGGCGATTCGATCTTCGTTGTCGCCCGCACTGCCCATATGGTCGGTGACGAAATCGCCTTTGGTGAGACGCATCTCTTCGTCGGCCGCGGCTATGTCGTCTCCGTCCGCCACGGTGCCTCGACGTCCTATATGGCCGTGCGGCAGCGATGCGAGGCGTCGCCGGCGGCCCTTGCCCATGGCGAGAACTACATCCTCTATTCGATCCTCGATTTCATCGTCGACAACTACATGCCGGTGATCGAGGCCATCCACGAAGAGGTCGAACGGCTCGAGGATCGCCTGCTTCGCCAGCGCCTGGAGAAGGCCGATATCGAACGGCTCTATCTGCTCCGGCGCAACCTGCTCCGGCTTCGCAATGCCGCGGTGCCGCTGGTCGACGTGTGTCGGCGGCACGAACATATCGATCTGCCCGGCATGGAAGCGGCATTGCAGCCGCTGTTTCGAGATGTGACCGACCATGTCCGCCGCGTGCAGGAAGATATTGACGCTTTGCGCGAGGTTCTGGCCTTCACCTTCGAAGCGAGCTTGATGATCGGTCAGTCGGAGCAAACGGAGATCTCGCGCAAGCTTGCGTCCTGGGCGGCGATCTTGGCGGTGCCGACGGCAATTGCGGGTATCTATGGGATGAACTTCGACGAGATGCCTGAGCTCAGATTCAAGTACGGTTATTTTGTCGTGCTCGCCATCATCATCGGGTTCTGCCTGACGCTTTACCGCTTCTTCCGCCGCGCGAGATGGCTTTGATCATCACACGTAGCCGTTAGAACAGACGCAGCCCCTTCAGGCTCACATGGCCGTCCTTGCCGATGATGATGTGATCGTGCACGGCGATGCCGAGTGGCTTTGCCGTCTCGACGATCAGCTTGGTCATATCGATATCCGCCCGTGAGGGCGTTGGGTCGCCGGAGGGATGGTTATGCGCAAGGATGATCGCGGTTGCCGACAGTTCGAGCGCGCGCTTGACGACCTCGCGCGGATAGACCGGCGTATGATCGATCGTGCCTGTCTGCTGAACTTCGTCGGCAATCAGTGCATTGCGCTTGTCGAGAAACAGGATACGGAATTGTTCCTTGGTCTCGTACGCCATCGCCGCGTGGCAATATTCGATCACCGCCGACCAGGACGAGAGGATGTGTTTCTTGCGCAGATCGCTCTTCAGCGTCCGGTGCCCGATGGTGGCGACGAGCTTCAGATCGAGCGCGACCGATTCGCCGACACCCTTGATCTCCTGCAGCAGTGCGAGCGGTGCGCCGAACACGCCGGCAAGCGTCCCGAAGCGCGTTAGCAGCGCCTTTGCTATCGGCTTGGTATCCTTGCGCGGAATGAGCCGAAACAGCAGCATTTCGAGGATTTCATAATCGGCAAGCGCGGCATCGCCATGCTCGCGGTATCGGGTGCGAAGCCGATCGCGGTGACCGAGGTAGTGCGCCTCGGTGGCAGCGGGAGCAGTGTCTGGAGCATGCGCGTCCTGCGGCTGCAGATCCGCGAAAAATGACCGTTCGCCCGCCGGCTGCGTCGCATCGCCTGCGGATGAACCGGAGTTCTTCTTCATGCGGCGCCCATGGCGGTCATGTCGGGCTTGAAGAGGCCGGCCGGCGAGAGTGTGAAGATCTCGCAGCCGTCAGCCGTGACGCCGACCGTATGTTCGTATTGCGCCGACAAAGAGCGGTCGCGGGTGACGGCCGTCCAGCCATCCGCCAGCACCTTCACGTGCGGGCGGCCGAGATTGATCATCGGCTCGATCGTGAAGATCATGCCCTCGCGCAACTCAGGCCCCTCGTTGGCGCGACCATAATGCAGGACGTTGGGAGCGTCGTGGAAAAGCCGGCCGACGCCGTGTCCGCAGAAGTCGCGCACGACAGAGCACCGCTCCGCTTCGGCATAGGCCTGGATCGCCTCGCCGATCGCGCCTGTGCGGGCGCCGGGGCGGACGGCGGCAATGCCGCGCATCAGGCATTCATGCGTCACATCGAGAAGCCGCTCGGCGGCGCGCTTGATCTCGCCGACCGGATACATGCGGCTGGAATCGCCGTGCCAGCCATCGATGACGTAGGTGACATCGATGTTGACGACATCGCCGTCGCGAAGCGGTTTGTCGTTCGGAATGCCGTGACAGACCACATGGTTGATCGAGGTGCAGGACGACTTGGTATAGCCGCGGTAATTCAGCGTCGCCGGCAAGGCGCCGTTGTCCATGCCGAATTCGAAGACGAAGCGATCGATCTCCTCGGTCGTCACCCCCGGTCGGACCCGCGACACCAGCTCGTCGAGGCAGCGCGCCGTCACCTGACAGGCCTTGCGCATGCCTTCGAACCCTTCCTGTCCGTAGAGGCGGATGACGCCGGTGTTCTTGTAGGGCGCAGACCCTGCCTCGATGTAAGTCACCATTCCAGAACTTTCAGTTGTTTCCTGTCGAATTTCATAATGCAGCAGGGGCGGCCTCGTCCACTGCCGTGCGCCATGAGGCACTGATTTGGGATGCAGCGCACGGTATTTCGCCACCTCGCTGTTCCGCCCGGCCAGTCGTCAAGCCTAACGCGGATCGATGCTGCGGTATATCCGCAGAATGTTGCAGGTTGCTCAGATTGGCGATCCAGCGCCGGCCCGATACGATCGTTCAGGCCGAGTTGCGAAGAGCGCCGACATCTGCCTCATCGATAGAGATCAAGCCGATGGGTGCGATCTCGGTCGGCGATACCAGGCATTTCACTGCATAGGCTTCCACGCCGCGGGCCTTGGCGCGCTCGAAGGCGCGGGCATAGACTGGGTCGTACTCGCCGCATATGCTCAAGCTGTCGCAGTCGCTACGCTGCACCAGATAGATCATGACACCCCGGTGGCCGGCGTCGACCATGTCGCCCAGTTCTTCGAGGTGCTTGGCGCCACGGGCGGTTGGACTGTCGGGAAACTCGGTGACGCCGCGGGTCCGGCTGAAATGCACGTTCTTGACCTCGACATAGGCAAGCCCGCGGATTGGATCGCTGAGCAGGATATCGATGCGCGAATTACGTCCGTACTTCTGCTCGCGCGAAAGCGACTCGTAACTGTGAAGGTCCGAAACAAGTCCAAGACGGATGGCTTCTTCCGCGAGGCGGTTGGGCAGGCCGGTGTTGATGCCGACGAGTGTGTTGTCCGCCTCGACGATCTCGAGCATCTGCCGGTACTTGCGTGTCGGGCTGTCGTGTTCCGACATCCATATACGCGAACCCGGCGTCGTCAGCCCGCGCATCGAGCCGGTGTTGGGGCATGAGCCGGTCAATGCGGTACCGTCGGCGAGGAGGGCGTCGAACAGAAAGCGCTTGTAGCGCTGCACGAGCGTGGCGGGCACGAGTGGCCGATCGAAGATCACGATAATTCTAGGCTTTCGTCAGGCGCGGGCGCGCACGTAGGAGCCGGGCGCCTCTTCCAGTGTATTGAGCTTGCCACCGGGCTTGCGCGCGGGTACGCGCTTCTTGTCCAGTTTTTCGATCCACTGATGCCAGTGCGGCCACCAGGATCCGGGCGTTTCCTTAGCTGCCTTGACCCAGTCATCGAATTCGCCCTTGGGCGCTCCGCCGGTCCAGAACTGGTATTTGCCCTTGTCCGGCGGATTGACGACACCGGCGATGTGGCCGGAGCCGGAAAGCACGTAGGTGACCTTACCGCCGAAAGACGAGCTGCCGAGGAAGACGGAGCGCGGCGGGGCGATATGGTCCTCCTTGGTGGCCAGGTTGTAGATCGGGATTTTGACGTCACCCAGCGACACCTGCTTGCCGGCCAGTACCATCTCGCCCTTTGACAGGCGGTTCTCCAGATAGCAGTTGCGCAGGTAGAACGAGTGGTTGGCCGCCGGCATCCGGGTCGAATCGGAATTCCAATAGAGCAGGTCGAAGGGCAGGGGCTCCTGACCCTTGAGGTAGTTGTTGACGAAATAGGGCCATATCAGCTCGGAGGCGCGCAGCATATTGAACGCCGTCGCCATTTTCGAACCGTCGAGATAGCCGGCCACCCGCATGTTCTCTTCCATCTGGCTGATCTGGTCTTCGTCGACGAAGACCTTGAGATCGCCGGCGTGGGTGAAGTCGACCTGGGTGGTAAATAGTGTTGCCGAGTGGATGCGTTCGTCGCCCTCTGCGGCATGAAGCGCAAGCGTTGCGGCCAACAGCGTTCCGCCGACGCAATAGCCGATGGCATTGACGTCCCGTTCACCCGTCGCCTGCTCGACGGTGTCGAGCGCAAAACCGATGCCTTCGCGTGCGTACGCTTCCCAATCCTTGGTCGCATGCCGCTCGTCCGGGTTGACCCAAGAGATGACGAAGACCGTGTGTCCCTGATCGACGGCCCACTTGATGAAGGATTTTTGCGGGTTGAGATCGAGCACGTAGAATTTGTTGATCCACGGCGGGCAGATCAACAGCGGACGCTTGAGCACTGTTTCCGTCGAGGCTTCGTACTGGATCACCTGGCAGACGTCGCTCTGCGCGATGACCTTGCCGGGGGTGATCGCGATGTTCTCGCCGATTGCGAATTTGCTGGTATCGGTCTGCCTCAACCGCAAATCGCCGCGACCTGCGGCGACGTCCTCGGCAAACATCTGCATACCCTTGACGAGGTTGGCGCCGCTGGTCGCTACCGTTTCCCGGTAGAGTTGCGGATTGGTGGTGACGAAATTGGTCGGCGAGAGCGCGCTCGAGATCTGCCGGACATAGAAGGCAGCCTTGTGTTTGGTGTGATCGTCGAGGCCCTCGGCATCGCGCACCATTTTGTCGGCCCAGTCGGACGTGATGAAATAGGCCTGCCGGACGAAATCGAAGAAGGGGTTCTTCACCCAGTCCTCGTCCGCGAAGCGTTTGTCCATCCGCTGTAGGCTGGCGGGATCGGCGGTGGCAACATCACCGGACATGCGATGCAGGGTTCGAGACCACATCTCGAAGAAGCTGCCCATGAGATGGGTCTGTGCTTCGAGGGTCCGGCGCGGATCGGAAAGCCAATATTCGGAAACCCTGGAGAGGGTTTTGACCATATCGGTGACGGGTTCGGAGAAGACGTCGGATTTTTCGCCGGTCTCGCGCGGCGCAAGCCAGGCGGAAGCCGCCTTGCCGAGCTGTTCCATCGCGCGGGCAAGGTTGACCGCGAGGCTTTCGGGATCCTTGACGATGTAGGGTTCAACGGACTTCGGGTCGAAGCCAGCAAAGCCGTCCTTGCCGGCGTGGCCTTCGGCATTCCTGTCTGCTGTCACCCGGTTTCCTCCACAGCATCTTGTTTGTTTTGTATTTTTACATTCTGCCCGAAAATGATTACAAGGGCTAGCGCATCGTCGCGCCACGAAACAGAGGTCTTTGCCAGTATGCTCGCCGTCGGAAAACAGCGCTCCATCACCTGGGTTGCCGGGATCATTCTCCTGGGCACGCTTGCGGGCTGCAACAGCCAGAAGACCCCCTTCGAAAACTATCCCTCCGTCTACGGTCAGAAGCCGGCGGCAACGCAGCAGATGACCAATGAGGAAGCCGCCGATATGCAGGCACGGCTAGCGGCTCTCGGCACTGCGCGCAAATCCGGTTCCATCTCCGAAGCGGAATATCAGCGTCGCATGAAGGAAATGCGTACGCTCGCCGAAGACCATGGCTCCGACACGCTGAAACAGATCGCGAATTAGCACTTGCGTTTCAGGTGATTTGGACGCAAAGCGTTCAATGGCCGCAGTGACGGCCGTTCACCAAAGCGCATGTTTTCGCGACGGCCAGCCGCTGGCGGAGACGTGCGCCAAACGAGGTTTGGAGATGGAAGAGTTTCACAAAGTCCGGCGTTTGCCGCCTTATGTTTTCGAACAGGTCAACCGTTTGAAAGCAAGCGCGCGAGCGGCCGGTGCTGACATCATCGACCTCGGCATGGGCAATCCGGATCTTCCCACTCCACAGTCGATTGTCGACAAGCTTTGCGAGGCCGTCCAGGACCCGCGCACGCATCGTTATTCGTCGTCGAAGGGCATTCCCGGGCTGCGTCGTGCCCAGGCCGCCTATTACGCCCGCCGCTTCGGCGTCAAACTCAACCCGGACACGCAGGTCGTCGCCACCCTTGGCTCCAAGGAAGGCTTCGCCAACATGGCCCAGGCGATCACCGCGCCGGGCGACGTGATCCTGTGCCCCAATCCGACCTATCCGATCCATGCCTTCGGCTTCCTGATGGCAGGCGGCGTCATCCGCTCGATTTCGGTCGAGCCCGACGACACGTTCTTCGGACCGCTGGAGCGCGCCGTTCGCCATTCGATCCCGAAGCCGCTGGCGCTGATCCTCAACTACCCGTCGAACCCAACGGCGCAGGTCGCCACGCTCGATTTCTACAAGGAAGTCGTGGCGTTTGCGAAGAAGCACGACATCATCGTGCTGTCGGATCTGGCCTATTCGGAGATCTACTTCAACGACGCACCGCCGCCATCCGTGCTCGAAGTGCCGGGCGCGATCGATGTCACGGTCGAGTTCACCTCGATGTCGAAGACATTCTCCATGCCCGGCTGGCGCATGGGCTTTGCCGTCGGCAACGAACGGCTGATCGCGGCGCTGACGCGCGTGAAGTCCTACCTCGACTATGGTGCGTTCACGCCGATCCAGGTTGCCGCCACCCAGGCGCTCAACGGCGACGGCAGCGACATCGCCGAAGTCCGCAACATCTACAAGCGCCGTCGTGACGTGATGGTCGAAAGCTTCGGCAAGGCCGGTTTCGACGTGCCGCCGCCGGCAGCCACGATGTTTGCCTGGGCCAAGATCCCGGAGAAGTTCCGTCACCTCGGATCCCTCGAATTCTCGAAGCTGCTCGTCGAAAAGGCTGACGTGGCCGTCGCGCCGGGCATCGGCTTCGGTGAGCAGGGTGACGACTACGTGCGTCTCGCCCTCGTCGAGAACGAGCACCGGATCCGTCAGGCGGCCCGCAATATCAAGAAGTTCCTGTCCACGGCTGACGAGACGATGCACAACGTCATCTCGCTCAACGCGCATCGGTAAAAGACGGGGGCGTGCCAGGCGCGCGCCCCTACTGCAACGGCCCCGCCGTTCTGGCGGGGCGCCCTCACATGTTAGGAAATGGCTATGGCAGATGCCCTCAAAATCGGCATTGCGGGCTTGGGTACCGTCGGTGCCTCGCTCGTGCGAATCCTCCAGGATCGTCACGAGATGCTGGCAACGACATGTGGCAGGGCAATCGAAATTACAGCCGTAACGGCGCGTGACCGCTCTAGGGATCGCGGCGTCGACCTGTCGAAGACGACCTGGTTTGACGATGCCGTTTCGCTTGCGGCCAAGGCCGATATCGATGTTTTCATTGAGCTGATGGGCGGCTCCGGCGATCCGGCGTACACTGCGGTCAAGACGGCGCTTAACCGTGGTATCCATGTCGTCACCGCCAACAAGGCGTTGCTGGCTGCGCACGGCATCGAGCTTGCAGCCATTGCCGAGAACAACGGCGCGCTGCTCAACTATGAAGCGGCCGTTGCCGGTGGCATTCCCGTCATCAAGGCGCTGCGCGAATCCATGACCGGCAACACGATCTCGCGCGTCTACGGGATCATGAACGGTACCTGCAACTACATCCTGACGAAGATGGAAAAGGAAGAGCTCTCATTCGAGGCCTGCCTGAAGGAAGCGCAGAGGCTCGGTTATGCCGAGGCAGACCCGGCTTTCGACATCGAAGGCAACGATACCGCGCACAAGCTGTCGATCCTGACGAGCCTGGCCTTCGGTACGGCGATCGCGGCCGACGACATCTATCTCGAGGGCATCACCAATATTTCCATCGATGATATTCATGCTGCCGCCGATCTCGGATATCGGATCAAGCTTCTCGGTGTCGCCCAGCGCACCGAAAGCGGCATCGAGCAACGGGTGCACCCGACGATGGTTCCCTATGATTCGGTGATCGCCCAGGTCGATGGCGTCACCAATGCGGTCGCGATCGAATCCGATATTCTCGGCGAGCTGCTGATGGTCGGCCCCGGTGCCGGCGGCAACGCGACGGCGTCCGCCGTTCTTGGCGACGTCGCCGATATCGCCAAGAGCCGCCCTGGCGCGCAGCACGTGCCGGCCTTCGGCCGCCCGACCAATGCGTTGCTGCCCTACAAGCGCGCGCAGATCCAGAGCCACGAGGGCGGCTACTTCATCCGCCTGAAGGTCGTCGATCGTACCGGCGTCTTTGCAAGCATTGCTTCGCGCATGGCCGAGAACGGTATCTCGCTGGAATCGATCATGCAGCATTCCAAGCACCCGCAGGAATCATTCGAGCCGCAGACGATCATCCTGGTGACGCACGCGACCGCCGAGCATTCGGTGCGCGATGCGATCGTGGCGATCAAGAGCGAGGGCTATCTGGTCGGAGAGCCGCAGGTGATCCGCATCGAGCGGCCGAAGGCAGCTTAAGTCAAAGCGCAAAACTGTTGAGAAAGGGCCCCATCGACCATTGGTGTCGGTGGGGCCTTTTTCATGCCGGGTTTTGCATGCGCGCATTGTTCGCTAAGAACAAAAGATTGAGGCAGGTGGACAGCATGGAAGAACCGGTAGATCCGATACAGCGAGCTTTCCTTGGCGTGGAACGATCGATCAGCGGTCAACGCTGGGTGTCGCGTCTCGACCAGGCCGGACAGAACCGGGCGCTGGCGATCAGCCAGGTCCATGGCTATTCCGATCTGATCGGCCGCGTGCTTGCCGGGCGCGGAGTAACGCTCGACGATGCGGCGGTCTTCCTCGACCCGACGCTTCGCTCGCTGATGCCGGATCCCGATACCATGACCGACTGCCGTAAGGCGGCCGAGCGCCTGGCGATGGCGATTTCCAGGCGCGAGAAGGTGGTGATCTTCGGCGACTACGACGTAGACGGCGCCGCCTCGTCGGCGCTGATGGCGCGTTTCCTCAAACATTTCGGGCTCGAGGCCGAGATCTATATCCCCGATCGTATCTTCGAGGGGTATGGCCCCAACCCACAGGCGATCGAACAGTTGATCGACAATGGCGCCAGGCTCATCGTCACTGTCGATTGCGGCTCGACCAGCCACGAGGCGCTTGCCGTGGCAGCGCAGCGCAGCGTCGATGTGGTCGTCATCGACCATCACCAGGTCGGCTCGTCGCTGCCGCCATGCCATGCGCTCGTCAACCCCAACCGCGAGGACGATCTCTCCGGTCAGGGACACCTTTGCGCGGCCGGCGTCGTCTATCTCGTTCTCGTCAATACGGTGCGTGTGCTGCGTGCCGCCGGTGACGCGCGCGTCGGGTCTTTCGATCTGTTGGCACAGCTCGACCTCGTGGCGCTGGCAACCGTTTGTGACGTGGTGCCGCTCAAGGGGCTCAATCGCGCCTACGTCGTCAAGGGGCTGATTGCAGCCCGGCACATGGGCAATGTCGGGCTGGCGGCCCTGTTGCGCAAGGCGGCGATCGGCGGTCCGGTGACGCCGTATCATCTCGGGTTTCTGGTCGGGCCACGCATCAATGCCGGCGGCCGAATTGGCGACGCGGCGCTTGGCAGCCGCCTGTTGACGATGGGCGATAGTGCCGCCGCTGAAACGATCGCGGCACGGCTCGACGAACTCAACCGCGAGCGGCAGGCAATGGAGGCTGCGATGCTGGCTGAAGCCGAAGCCGAGGTTCTGGCCGAATACGGCACGGGTGAGGGCGCCTCGGTGATCGTGACGGCACGGGAGAACTGGCATCCGGGGATAGTCGGGCTGATTGCAGCGAGAATAAAAGAGAAGTTCCGCCGTCCGACCTTCGCCATCGCCTTCGATCCGATTGGCCGGGGGACGGGATCCGGCCGATCGATCGCTGGTTTCGACATGGGAAAGATGGTTCGTGCTGCCGTCGACGGCGGATTTTTGGTGAAGGGCGGCGGTCACGCGATGGCGGCGGGCCTGACGGTCGAGCGGACGAAGCTCGGCCGGTTGCGGCAGTTCTTCGAGGAGAAGGCCGAAGTCGCCGTGCGCGACCTCGTTGCGGTACAGACGCTGAAGGTAGATGGTGCGCTCGGCGCGTCGGGGGCAACACTGGAACTGATCGATCTGCTGGAGCAGGCCGGGCCTTACGGCTCCGCCCATCCGCAGCCGGTCTTCGCCTTCCCGCAGCACCGACTGCGCGACAGCCGGCAAGTGGGAGCCAACCACGTCAAGGTGACGCTCGAGGGGCAGGACGGCAGTCGTCTCGATGGCATCGCCTTTCGCGCAACCGAGACCCCGCTTGGCGATTTTCTTCTTTCGAGCCGCGGCGCCTCCATGCACGTCGCGGGTTCGGTTTCAGCGGATCTGTGGCAGGGGCAACGGCGGGTCCAGATTCGCGTCACCGATGCCGCGAAAGCGGTTTGACGGCGCGCTCGAAACGCGGCTGGCTCATCCGAACCAACGATTTGGTTTGACCAGCCAAACTGCTCTGTGAGGACTGGCACGCCCAACGGGAATCGAACCCGTGTTGCCGCCGTGAGAGGGCGGCGTCCTGACCGCTAGACGATGGGCGCCCACGCTGGTCGCTGAGGGCTCGCGATCACGGCCTACTGCATAATTCCTTAAATCGGAATCGATTTAAGGATAAAATTATGCAGCAACTCAAAGTGTTACAGCGACCTTTGCGCGTCTAAATAGACGCGCGGCGCTGTAGTGGCCGCAATCAATTCCTCTTCGGATACTATGCCTTTTCCGCGAAGACGACGACAGAAATCCATCGGTGTTGCCTGAGCGGATACGGCAGCGGTCCCGCCAAAAGAATGACGTTCAGCCGCAGCGTGAGCGCGGTCGACGTTTGCGGCGTGGGGGAGGTCAACACAGTGGCACGCCCTAGGGGAGTCGAACCCCTCTTCCCAGAATGAAAATCTGGTGTCCTAACCGATAGACGAAGGGCGCACTTGCTGTGTGGGCGTCTTATAGTCAGCGCTTTTGCCAGCTGCAAGCGCTAATGTCAGGATTTTCGAGGTTTTTCTGTGGAAAATGCAGGAAAAATCACGGGTTAAAAACACCGTGCCCGTGGCCGACACAGAGGGGAGCATGGACCACGCAATCGGCGTCAAATCTGTAGCGAATGTGCTGGGGAAAGGATCACAGTGGCACGCCCTAGGGGAGTCGAACCCCTCTTCCCAGAATGAAAATCTGGTGTCCTAACCGATAGACGAAGGGCGCACTTGCTGTGTGGGCGCCTTATAGGCAGCGCCTTTGCAGACTGCAAGCGGTAATCTGAGAATTCGCGCGCTTTTCCTGTGAAAAGAACCGGAAAAATCTGCCACCACCCGGTCGTCCCGGAGAGCGACACATAATCGAGCGCGCGTCGGATTCTGGATGCAGAACTGCCGCTCACGAGCAGGGAAATCATTTGAAGGGGAGGGTCACAGTGGCACGCCCTAGGGGAGTCGAACCCCTCTTCCCAGAATGAAAATCTGGTGTCCTAACCGATAGACGAAGGGCGCACTTGCTGTGTCGGCGTCTTATAGTCAGGCGATTTGATTACCGCAAGCGTCAATTTTCATTTTTCTGTAAAAAATGCACAGGCAGGGAGCAGGGGGCGGATTCTGTGGATTAACCCGTCGAAACAAGGGCTTGCGTTCAGCCCTTGCTGCGGCGGCAACGCCAGTTCCAGTCGCGCTGCGCGCCGATGTCGATATGAACCGATTCCGTGTGGCAGTAGGTGCCGACGCCGCCGCGCCCGGGAATGCTGCGCAGGAAATCTGCCAATTCCCACTTGCTGACGCCCTGGACCTGGATGTCGGCCGCTTCGCAGCGCGTATGGAGGGATTGCTTCGCGCGGTTGACCTTGATCGGACGCAGGCCCGAAGTCACCATGACTTGGCGGCCGTAACGCGTCTCCACCTGCTTCAGCATCTGCATCAGTTCCGGCTTGAAGCAGCCGGCCTCGACCTTTTCGGTCTGCAGGATGAGGCCGCTTGGCGCCAGGCGAGCAAGGCCGGAAAGCGAGGCGAGCTGAACGGGCGCGTCCTCTTCATCTGCTGCATGGTCTTCATGCGCGACGCTGAACAGCGGACTCATCTTGACGCCGGGCAGGCCATTGTAGGCGAGCGAAGCCATTTGCGGTTGGCTGGCATTGCTGGTGGTGATGGTCTTTTTTTCGGCGGGCTGCGCTGCGCGCGCCGTTACCTGCTGCTGCTTCTCCTTGCGCTTGCCGGCAAAAAGGCTCGCAAGGGTCCAGGTCTTCGGCTCTTCCTTGGAATCGTTCTCGCTGGTCTTGCCGTCCGGCGCGGCCGTCATCGTCTGGGCAACTTCCGTCGTTGCCTGCGCCTGCTCGGCGGCCTGCACGGGTTGCAGCACACGCGACGTCTTTCCGCCGAGGGCAGCCTGCGCACTCAAGGGCAGCGGTACGGAGGCGGGAAGGGTGGCTCCCTCCGGAGAGGCATAGGCCATCACAGCCGTATCCGACGGCGCGCCGGAGGTGTCGTTCGAGGCGCCCTGCTGCGGCTGGATGATCGGTTGGGGTTGGGGTTGAGGCTGAGTTTGCCCCTGTCCCCGGTTGCCGCTGAAAAGACTGTTCGTCGTTGCGTTCATGGTCGGCTGGGCAGCGCCCGTGGCCGGGATGGAGCCCGTCGCCTGCGGCTGTGCGCCCGTCGCAGCCGCCTGGCCGTCCGCCGGAACCTGGCCATAGATACTGGAGGAGGCTGCTCGCAGGCCGGTGCTCTGCATCGTCAGCGATCCAGCCTGTTGTGCGGGGTCTTGCCCCGGCACGAGGGCGCCATTGCCCTGGGTTGCCTGCGGGTTGCTGCCGACCGCCGATACCTGGGCGTCGCGAACAGTCGCGCCGGCCTGGGTCGAATCGGCGACCTGCAGCGATTCTTGCGCTTCCTCGACTTTCAGCGCGTTCGCGGCTTCGCTGTCGGCCACAGCGGACACGCAGCCGCTCAAGGCGAGCAGTGAAACGGATATCGCGGTTGCGCGGCCAATTGACGACAGCAGCGCCCTCTTGGTTTCCCGATGTTGCAACGTCCTATCCCCGCTCTCCGTGCATGATTGGCGAGATCGTCGCCTTTCCATGCATTAAGTCTCAGTTCCGAAACATCGCCCAGAACAAACGAAAACGAATTTCGCGCGGCGGGCCAAACGGATCGCCGCGGGAAGGATTAGGCCAAATACAGTTAGGGGGCGTCGCCACGAGACATCGCGGATAGAACCCCGTATCAACGTTTCGCGCGGAAGTTACTGAACGATACGTGATTTGTAAACTGGCGCTAACCTTGAGCCCACATGCGCTTAGCATGCAAAGGCCCGGTGTCGGTGCCGGGCCCCGGATCATTCATTATTTCAACGGATCCGCGACTCGACTTTGCCAAGCCGGAACTCCCGGCTGCAGACGTCGATCATCGGCGGTCAGAATTGCGCGAGGCTTACCAGGCGCCGGTGTTGGCCATCGAGGCCCAGGGCTCTTGCGTGGGTCGATTTTCGCCCTTCTGCAGGATCTCGATCGAAATGCCGTCGGGCGAGCGCACGAAGGCCATGTGCCCATCGCGCGGCGGACGGTTGATGGTCACGCCATTGTCCATCAGATGCTGGCAGAAGCCATAGATGTCATCCACCTCATAGGCCAGGTGACCAAAGTTCCGGCCGCCTGTATAATCTTCGCTGTCCCAATTGTAGGTGAGTTCGAGGCACGGCGAGAGCTTGCCCTTTGCCCGGTCAAGATCGCCGGGGGCGGCCAGGAAGACAAGCGTGAAACGGCCCTTTTCGTTCTCGTAGCGACGGATTTCGCTGAGGCCGAAAATCGTGCAGTAGAACTTCAAGGCCTCGTCCAGATTTTTGACGCGAACCATCGTGTGCAGATAACGCATTGCAATGTCCCTGTTTCGAAGAAGATGGCGTATACTGATCTGCCAGCAAGCCAGAGGCAAGGCTGCGTCCCTACATTCGGCCCAGGCCAAAATACGCCGAGGGTCTTGCGCATCAGCGGCGGGACGATGTTATTCTAGTCAATAAGAATCAGTTAACTGTAGTCGGTAGTCGCGCGTAAACGAGGGGCTGGGAGAGAATGGCGGATAGGACATCTTCAAAAGACGTCATGCATGATGACGACTTTGGCAGCGACGCCCTCGACCTCGTCGAAATCACCGGCGTGATCAAGTGGTTCGATGTCGCCAAGGGCTTTGGCTTCATCGTGCCCGATAACGGCATGCAGGACGTACTGGTGCATGTGACCTGCCTGCGGCGTGACGGTTATCAGACGGTGCTCGAAGGGGCCCGGGTCGTGGCTCTCATCCAGAAACGCGATCGTGGCTACCAGGCCTTCCGCATTCTCTCGATGGATCAGTCGACAGCCATTCATCCCTCGCAGCTGCCGCCGATCAGAACCCATGTGCAGGTCACGCCGACGAGCGGCCTCGAGCGTGTTCTCGTCAAGTGGTTCAACCGGACCAAGGGGTTCGGCTTCCTGACGCGCGGCGAGGGCACGGAAGATATTTTCGTGCATATGGAAACGCTGCGCCGTTTCGGACTGACCGAACTTCGCCCCGGCCAGGTAGTTCTCGTGCGCTTCGGCGATGGTGAAAAGGGCCTGATGGCGGCCGAGATCCATCCCGACGGCCCAACGCCGACGAGCCGTTCGCACTGATGTCGATAGCTCGAACCCTTTCTGCAAGAAGCGCCGCCATGGCGCTTTTTTTGTCTCTGCTGTTGTTTGCCGTTGCTGCGTTTGCAGAGGTGCAATTCACCGCCGACCGGATGCGTGTGGTGACGGCAGACAACCAGGCCCATGAGTTGACGGTCGAGCTTGCCATCGATGCCGATCAACGCGAGCAGGGGCTGATGTTTCGCCGCTCAATGGCGCCTGACCATGGGATGCTGTTCGATTTCGGCGAAACGCGCCGGGTCATGATGTGGATGAAGAACACCCATCTGGCGCTCGATATGCTGTTCGTCGACAAGCGCGGCATCGTTCGCACCATCCATCAGGATGCAGTTCCGTTCTCGGAGGCGATCATCGATTCGGGCGAACCGGTGGCCTTTGTGCTGGAGCTCAATGCCGGCACCGTCAAGCGCCTGGGCATCAAGCCCGGCGACCGGCTCGAAGGCGCTCGCATCGGCGGCAATTGATCAAGTAGCGCCCAGCTTCAGAATTGGCTGACTGGAAATGTATAATCATATGATTTAAAAGAGAAATTTATTATTCCCGCTCCGAAGCGAGCCTTTTCGGCAGACGCGCCCTACATAAGTTGGTAATCTTGCTATCGGACCAACAGGAGGCATCTGTGATGATCAGGCATGTGCTTGTTGCAATCTTTGCTACTGCCGCTCTTGCGCCCGCTGCATCGGCCGCCGATCTGACCGAAAATCTCGAGCCGGTGCCCCTGGTGGAAGCCGCGCCTACCTTTGTCTGGACGGGCGGCTATGTCGGTCTGCAAGGCGGTGGCGGCTGGCTTAATGGCGACTTCAGCGCGCCTGGTGCAAATGCTTCTGAGGACTTCAATGGTGGCCTTCTCGGTGCCTTCGCCGGCTACAACTATCAGCAAGGCGATTGGGTCTACGGCATCGAGGGCGATGTCAGTTATAACTGGAACGACAAGACCTTCGATATCTTCGGTGCTTCTCCGGAAGTCGGGACTGATGTGTCCGGCTCCGTCCGCGGCCGCCTCGGTTACGTCGCCCATGAAAAGGCGCTTGTCTATGCGACCGGCGGTTGGGCAATTACACGCGGATTCGTTGATGTGCCGGGGGCTTCCAAGGAAAAGGAAACCTTCAATGGCTGGACGATCGGTGCGGGCGTCGACTACGCCTTCACCGACAGCATGTTTGGCCGAGCCGAATACCGCTACAACGACTATGGCGACAAGGACATCGGCGGCATCAACGTCGATCTCGACCAGCATCAATTCACCGTCGGTATCGGCGTGAAGTTCTGAAGACCATCGATGTCAGGAGGGCTCCGATGGCATCGGAGCCCTCTTTCGCTGTCGTTGTCCGCGTTATTCACGCTTACAGCGCCGCGCGTCAAACATGACGCGCTAAGGACGCTGTCACACTTTAAAATTGCTGCATAATTTATCCTTAAATCGATTCCGATTTAAGGAATTATGCAGTAGCCCGAGGCCGGGCCCCGGCCGGTCTTCGGCTAAGGCCCGGCGCGGCTGAGGATCGCGTTGCGATCGGCTTCGCCGGCAAGATCGATGGTGATACGCATCTGATCCTTCACAGAGCGCCGTAGCGTATTCCTGCCCAACGGAGTCGTGGCGACGCGGCCCGCTTCTTCAAGCATGGCGATACGCTTGCGTGACAGGCCGAGCTCCATGGATAGCAGCCTTTCGGTTCTCAGCGATGTTTTCATTGCCAGGCCGAGAACGATCTCCACACGTAAGGATGACGCGGCGGCAGGATTCAGTATCGTTTTCTCTACATGAACCTCGGCAAATTCTTCGATTCGCCCTGCATTCTGGCGCAGTCCGTCGAGATCGAAAGAAACCTTTTCGATCCAGGCTCCGTCGTTGTTCTGCAAGGCGTGCAGCGTGGCCGGATCGATATCGCGGATGTGGCGGCGCTCGAAGATGGGGCGATTCCAGGTGCTGTCGCAGCCGCTGCAGCGATAGATCAACCAGGCATCCAGCCGCCGGCCATTGGCATTGAGCCGCGTTTTGCCGCTCGGCTCAAACGGACGCACTGTTCGGCAGCGGTTGCAGGCGAGCCACGGGCGCGGCGCGATCCTGGGTTTGATGGTCCACTGGACCAGGAGTGTGTGAGACATGTCGTCTGGTTCTTCCGATTGGAAGTCCATCAAGACGACGGTTTGAGCACCCGTTCAGGGGACGCGGTCTGGCAGCGTTTTGGTGATGGTTCGATCCGCACGAAGAATCATGCGGCGACAGGTCGGCAATGCCATTCCGGTCTCGAACCGTCACCTCGACGAACGCATTAGGCTGCGATCCGACAGCGACGATCGCTATCGGGCGTACGTGGTGAAACAAGCGAGACCGGGGTTTACAAAGGCAAAGCAGAACTCCAGGAAAAGACAGCGCAATTTGCTGCGCAACCCTCCTAGCCGAATATGACTGCTACGGGAAGTAGCAATTTCGCGATTCATCGCGCAGTCGGAACGCGCGACGCGACGCGTTCCACCAATGCAATGCGGACTTGGGAAAATGATCAGCGAGCCAGCGTGGCCCTTGCCAATCCATGCTCGATCAACAGGCCGACAAGCTCAGTGTAGGGCACGCCGCTCGCGGCCATGGCCTTCGGGTACATGCTGATATCGGTAAAGCCAGGCATGGTGTTGACCTCGTTGATCACAACGCTCAAGTCCGGCCGGACGAAAAAGTCGACGCGCGCCAGCCCTTCGCAGCCGAGCGCGATGAACGCTTGTCCGGCCATGTCCTGCAAGCGTTGCGTTACCTCGTCTGGCAGAACTGCCGGAATGCTGATGGCGGCGCCATCTTCATCAAGGTACTTAGCCTCATAGGTATAAAAGCCGTGGCTGGCACTGGTCGCGATCTCGCCCGGAACGGAAACCATCAGGCTTCCGTCTGATCTTTCGAGCACGGCGCACTCGATTTCCCGTGCCTGGACGAATTCCTCGATGAGAACCTTCGTGTCGAACTTGAAGCCTTCGTCGACCGCCGCATCGAACTCTTCGGCAGTTTTCGCCTTGCTGACGCCGACCGACGAACCCTGTCGTGCAGGTTTGACGAAGACCGGCTGTCCCAATGCGGCCGTTACATTCTCGAAGTCCGGACGCTGATTGGGCCTTGCGGTGACGGAGCGGGCAACCGGTAGACCCGCCTCGCGCAACAGGCGCTTGGCCATTTCCTTGTCGATGGCCGTGGCGGAGCCGAGGATGCCGCAGCCGACCAGCGGGATATTGCAGACCTGAGCGAGCCCCTGGATCGATCCGTCCTCGCCGTACAATCCGTGCAGGACGGGAAACAGAATGTCGATCGCCGGTGGGTGCATCATCGTGCCGGCAGCACCGTCGAAGGCGATCAGGCGACCGCGTCCGCCAGGCACCAGGCATACTTTTGTACCGGCATAGACGATGTCAGCAGGCAGGCTGCCAGCCGTCATCTCGATCAACAACCATTGTCCGGTACGATCGATGAGGATCGGCACGATCTCGTACTTGGCCGGATCGATCGCTTTGAGGACATTGCGTGCTGAGAGGATGGAAACGTCGTGCTCGGCGGATTGCCCGCCAAAGAGCACACCCACACGCAATCTCGAGGTCATGAAAGTTCCTTTCCGGGAGCGTGAATCAATCGATGAGCTCCGTTTTACCTGACCAATTGCAACCGAATTGAGGTGGTTGGTGCGTCGTCATTTCCTGGCGTTCCGCTTTGCTGACTGGCTTCACCAAGCGATATCACGTCGGGTTATGGTACGGACCGATTGAACTGCAGCTGTTTTCGGAGTTAGGTCGGCACGACTTGATCCCTGACGGCCATCGAGATGAACTCCGGCTACGCGAACATGGGCGCCGAACCGCCTACAAGACTGAATTCACCGTCGCAAAGGCGATAGAAACCATCCTGAGGAACGGGCAGCTCCAGCATTTCGCGCTTCGAAAGGCCGGAATACACGCCGCGTACCAATCTACCGAAAAGCCCGTGAGAAATCGCAATGGTTGGCAAAAGCGTATCTGCGAGCCAGTCTCTTGCCCGGGCACACGCAGCATCAAAACTTTCGCCGTCTGGAGACCTAAAATACCAATCAAAAGCGTCCGAGCCATCCAGCATTGTCGGAAACTCATTGTCGATCTCGAACTTCGTCATACCATCCCAAGAGCCGACAGAAACCTCCATCAGCCGGGCGTCGTCACGAGCGACCAAGGGCAACACTCGCGTTAGGCGATCAGCTGTCTGTCGAGTTCGGCCAAGGGGGCTGACGTCCATTTGGAATGATTGCTGGCTGCCTGAAATCTCTTTCTGAAGGAATTCAGCGGTGCAATCCGCCTGTTCGATACCGCGCGCCGTAAGCGGGGAATCCAGTTGACCTTGGTAGCGACCCAAGGTGTTCCACATCGTCTCGCCATGACGAAGCAGATAAATCAATTGTGTCGCCATATAAGCAGATACCCGCTGCAGTTCACTTCAGAGGTTCGATATCCAGTAGAGCCCAGGATCTATCGAAGATAGGTTGGTCAGGCCCGTAGAACCTGAACAAGGAGAAGTGATGGCGACCCCTGCAGGATTCGAACCTGCGACAACCTGCTTAGAAGGCAGGTGCTCTATCCAACTGAGCTAAGGGGCCGTTCCGGGCGGAGCCCGTTGAAAGCGGCTCAAGGACCTCAATGGGTCCAGGGCTGCATCCGGCTGAAACGGAAATTGTCCGGGTAGGACACAGTCTTGCGCGTTGCCTCTTTCGGCGCGATCACGCGGTATTCGATGCCGTTGCGCTCGGCATAGGCAATTGCCTGCTCAGCGCTTTCAAAAGTCAGTCGCAGCTGCTGCAGCGTATCGCCCGAGCTGGTGTAGCCCATGACCGGATCGATTGTGCGCGGCTTTTCCTGATCGAACTCCAGCAACCACAGATTCGTCTTGGCTTTGCCAGACTGCATGGCGGTCTTTGCTGGACGATAGATCTTTGCGGACATGGTCTCGAACGGCTCCGTTATTTCGCTGGTGGAGCATTTTGCGGCCCCAACATGCGTCTTCCCATAGCGCAGAATGATTTAAAACGGAATGACTTTCAGACCGATAAATCTGGCTTTCGTCCGTATTTTGCCGGCAATGGTCGAGCGATCGCTTGGCCATGAAGGGCCGACGGCACCGGCGTGTCGCATGGCCTTCGTCTCGACAGGCATTATACGCCGACAATGCTCCCACAGATTCGCGGTCAGCAACATCGTGTGCAGCTAATAATCTAATGCTTTTGGGGATTTCGTTGGTCGGAGTGGAGAGATTCGAAATCGCCATCTCTCCACTTTATAACCTCGTATCAAATTGTTTTTAAATGATAAAATGAATATTAGCATTCGATCATTTGTGACATTGTGACGGGCGTAATTTTGTGACGTGTTACGCGCCCTTCTTACTGCTGTCTTTCAATTTCTCTTCAAAAAGAAAGTTAACCCGGCCAACAATCCGAGCGAACGTGTAGCCTCCTTCAAGGATTAAGAAAAAGAAGGCGCTGCGAATCACTAGCTGCAGCCACCAAATGTAATCCGACGCCTTAGGGGTGATTTCCAGCAAGCAAGGCAGCACTCGTTTAGCAAACCAATCGTTCTGTGCCTCAGGCGCAATAACTACCATAGCCACGGCCAGTGCGGCGGACGCCGTCATCACGAAATAGGAAACGTTGTGAAACAGTTCTTTGGACAGATCACGAATGCGTTCCATCCTGTTCTTTTTCTCTAAGGATGCGTCGCTGGAAACAGTTCCCTCGTTGCCACTTGCGATATAGAAAAGAACACTGAAGCCGAAGCCAAGAAGAATTGACGCCACAGTATTAATGGAATTGACGAAATCTGTCAGGTTATCCGTGAGAAGGAAAGCTATAGCCGGCGATATCGCTACAAATGCAGCGATTCGCGGCCAAATACGGATACGCCCGTCCGTTCTATAGTTATAGAAGGTTGCGTTATTCTCCGCGATGATGGACCTAATGCTAACCATTCTCTGTGACTTTTATGACGTGATCATTAAGGGCTATCAGTATCTCGTTGCATGTGTCTGCGTTGCCAGGATGGCCGTCTTCATCAACATCGACTTCAAGCGGAAATCTTGTCGCCCGAAACCCATTCTCGAACATGTAAATGGTTGTCGATTTTCCGTTCATATCCGCGAGCACGGTGCAATCGATAACGTCGTCGTCTTCGATGGCGATCACGTCGCTTTGATTCATAAGGCCAGCGACGGCATGTTTGATCGCATTCTGGCCCTGTCCGAAAAATGGAATGATGTTTCGTTTAACCCGCTCGACAAGAATGTCATCCTTGCCAGAGCGGGTCAGGGCAATCATTATTTTACCGCCAAGAGTGCTTCGACCGTTGATCGCTGTTGATTTGTTCGCAACATTTACCCGGATTTCACGCGGCTCTGCGTTCTTATAGTAAGACGCACCTAGTCTGAAAGAATGGGAGCGAATTCCCTTTCGTTCAGGCATAAAACCGACAAGCGTATCCTTTAGAGTATTATACCCTCCGAATAGTCCAAGGTATTGGGACCCTATGTAAATCATGCCAGTCTCGGACAAATACAGCACAAAATGAAACGGGCGTAGGTTTACGCTTTGTGCGGATATCTTTCCTTTGTCAGTATTGTCGTATCCGTGACCATAGTAAGAAGCCCTGAATGTGCCCGTAATGGTGCGAGCGTTGGGAAAATCAAGGTTCTCAAGCGGCGCTTCTTTGCGGGACCGCAACCTTTCGATGTCGGATTCCTGTTTCAAGTCGAAGGGTTTTTGGGCCTGCATCTTCGCGAAAAGCGCAGAGAATTCCGCCGTTGTGAACGGTGAAATCGCCTCCTCGTTGCCGGATTTCTTCATTCGCGCCAGATAGTGGAAGCTAGCGCTTACCTCTTCATTCTTTCTCGTAACCATTCGCCCTGATATCCCGTAACAGCTTACAACTAGCGATTCGCACTCGTAGGGATTGAAACACTAAAAGTAGCTCTTGTTTAGTGGGGACTAAGTAGCGTCGTCCGGCACCCTCCACAACTTGGGGATATCTTTAATGTTCTTATTTTGTTCTTTTTGTCGCAGAAGTCAAGGCGTTCGGGGAGAGCCGCGAGGGGCAACCGATGGGGTTAGAAGATGGCAAGGCTAGTGGGCAGTTCTAGTGAGATGGAAGAGCAGGCGCGAAAGTTGTCCGATGCCGAGCTTGCCGAAATCGCATGGATGAATGATAGCCCGGAAGCACTAAAGGCACGCGGCGAGATTGCGCGCCGAGCGGCGGAAGGTGGCCAGTCGACGCTTCGCTGGGCGAAGATAGCTGGCTGGGCAGGAATTGTCGCGATTGTATTAACTTTGATCAGCTTGGGTATTCAGGTCATCGGCTAAATCTGAGTGGAAAGCCCGCTGGTGAAGGCCAGTGGGCTTTCGTTGATCACTTCTTCTTTTTCGCTGCCGTTGCCGGCTGTATTTTCGGTGTCTCTGTTCCAGCCCACGCGAGGCCGTTCATGAACGCACTGCAAGCTTGGATGGGTCCGACCAATACGGTAGCGCCCGCTAGGTTGCCGTTGACCTTTTGGCGAGCCTTGGCAACGTCCGCGTCTGTCGCTCCTAGCGCCTTCGCCTTTGCAAGGTTCGACTGAGCGTCGGCGCGCATTTGCGCAACCGAACCGTATCCGCCATATGCCGGGCAGTTCATTGCAACAGCTTCCGCGCCTGCATAGCGATTGAGGTGCGCCTCCATTGGAGTGGCGGCGGGCGTGGTATTGCACCCGGCAAGCGTCAAGGCCGCTGCACCGGCAACGATAAGCATTCTCATTTCTTGGAATCCCCCACAGATTTACAACTTGTCGTGTATCGACGCTTGTGTTGCCCGACAAGAGGTCTGGCGCTTCTCCACGCTGCAATAACCGATCTGACGAGTCTGCTAAGTGATTGCATGCTGCCTCTTGCGCAACTAAGGTTTGCATATCCTGTAAACCTGACACAAAGAGCCCACATGAAATTCGTCGGTGTAATGATCCTCGTGCAAATGATCGGTGGTTCTGCCGAGCCCCGGATTGAGACCAAAGTGTTGACCATCCTGCCGATGGAACAATGCGAGGAGCAAGCAGCCAACCTCAACCGGGATGTGGTGCCGCCGAAACTGACTCAGGACGGTGGTATCATCGTATTCGAACGCCGTCAGTGCGCCCTTATGATGGATAGCGAACTGACGGCGGCGGCTAAGCGGATTGGAAACTGAGTGAAGCTGCCGTTCACGACTGATGCCTCTTGTCTGCCGTCGATTTAGGGAAGTAGCCGCGATGCAAGCGTCGTCGGCAGCCCATCGCAAAAAATCACCATGGCGTCTTGTGGAACGGATGAAAGGGCCTTTCGTAGGGCGGTTGCGTCGAAGTGGTTCCACGCTTTCGCCTGCGTCAACTGGACTGCCGCCATGAAAATTCGGTCGCTGTCCGCTCCCCCGTCAGGACCAACTTCGGTCAGAAACTTCGCAAGCGCAGCGAGAAAATCTTGAGCGAAGCTTTGATCTGAAAGTCGGTGATCAAGGGTTGTTATGTCTGAAGGTCGCAGTGCTGCAATGTTTATCATCGCATCCCCTGTTGAATGGCGCGGGTTGCCGGGAAGTCATCAAGCGCTTGCCTTGGCCGCTTCTTCCACGCCCCAATCATAGCGTTGATCTTTGGTTGCACTCGCCGCCGTGCTTCATTCCGATCGGTGCCGACTAAAAGCATCTGGTCATAGTCGGTCATGGTATGTCGAAGCGTGGTCTGCATGGTGATGCCGACCGCCTTACCGATGGATGCCTTCTGCCAGTCCTTTTTGGCGATCTCTGCGACGAAGAACGTGACGGCGAAATCCGGGCATCCGGGATGCTTGCGGCGAATGTGCTTCTCTATCGCTTCCGCCGCAAACTTCGTCATGCTTCACGCCGTCGCTGATTTTCGAAGGCGTAAAAGATGACGCTGGCGAGTTCGTCAGCGCGCCGGGAGACGGGCACAAAGTCCCATTCTTCCTGCGGCTCATTGCGTGCCTGGATCAGCGTTTCTTCAATGATGACGCTGATTTTTTTGACGAAAGCTTCATCGGTATCCTTCCACGGAAGGATGTTCGATTGATCAGACATGATGCTTCACCTCTAAGCGGCTGGCCGGATAAGCGAAGGAATACCTGCAACAATTTGCTTTGCCGCTTCCGCGCGCTGATCTTCAATGATCTGTCGCATCATATCCTCTGGCACGATGCCGTAATCAGTGAGCAATTCCGCGATCTGGTGCGGGGCGATCTGGCCGGAAACCATGTCCGGCTGAAGCTTGGCAATATTGGCGGCGAGGCCGTGGGTGAGGCTGTCGAAGATGGCAGTGGGAATGAAGGTGGTTTGCATAGGTAGCCTTTCTGATTTTTCGACATGAATCTTAGGCCGCGCAGATTCACGCGTCTAGAGGATTGCTAATTTTTGTTGTTATAAAACAAAGGCTTAATATAAGTAAGAACATACTTATTTTTGGCCGTTCGGCGCTAGAACCGACCGAATACCTCGTTTTCCTTCATACGTTCGGTGCTTTCTTGCTCGATCCGGGCGTTGCGCTTGGCAAGGGCTTTCTCGCCCTTTGCGCGGTGATAGGCGGCTTGCGTCCGTTCCTGCCACTTCCGCTTTGCAACGGCGTCCTTGTGGTTGCGGAGTTCCGCGATGGTCAAACCGGCAGCATCCGCTTCAGCTTTTTCGCGAGCGACGATGCCTTGTGCGCGCTTCTGTTGCTGAGCTTTATACTTTTCACGGAATACCGGAGATATTGCCACGTGCTGCTTCCCTGCTAACGAACAGTGAGGCCGGGGTGTCAGAAAGGAAAACCGCCCCGGCCTCATTCCCATGGAGCCGCGCTTTCGCGCACACGCTGCTATAGCGGTCTGGAAATCGGACGCTGTGGGAAAAATGAGGGCGGCGAGCTTTTGGGGACCGGAGACATTAGGATTGGAAGCTTTATCCAGTCGCGTAGCGATCTAAAGAAGCAAAATCCACGTAACAACAATAACCATCTTCTAGGAAAAAGGACATAGCTTCACTATGCGCATAGAAAAGACAAAGGGCCTATTGGCAAGTGTCTAATCTATGCTTGGTGAAGAGCTATCCAAAACCTTCTTCTGAGGCCACCACAGCACACACCTTATGACGGGGTGCAGGGGGAGGACATAACCAAACTAGAGAACCTTGTGACAGGTAAGGCGGGGTCTGACTGTCGCCTTTTATCTCTGGCTTCCTCTGTCCCTTAGAAACAGGCCACCCTTCCGGTGTGGGCCGTTTCCTTACGACTGAGCAGGCGTAAACGTGTCATACCAGTTTGGCGATATCGACGCGTTTTGTGGGTCGCAAGCTACCAGCGGAGCCCACTCCTGCGACGTCTGACATTACGGCGTGAAATCATCGGCGGCTAGGCCAGCCTATTCAGGAAGCAGGTAAAGTCAGACGCTGCTTTTCTGGGTTATATTATAGCAAGTTCACAATCGCCCTGACGAACTATTTCGTTGAAATCAGAAGAAAAACCCCATGCATCCGATTTTCTACCTGCTATAATAGAGACAATTGCAGCAGCAGCGGCAATTGTTTTCACAAACACCCGGCGAAGTCAGACGCGCCGGGTGTTTTGTTGTCTATCGGCTCCTGCTATTGGCGAAATTGCCGGGCCTTGTCTGTTTCCGCATCTCGTCGGCCACCACGCCGCGCATTGTAACTTCCATCTGCCGGGCCATCCGCTTCGCGAGGTCGGCATTCTGTTCAGGTGTCCCGCCGCCGTTCGTGTTGACGGTGACAGGGGCGTTAATCGAGATCGCTTGCACCGGGGCGGCGCTCATGCTGCCAAGGTCCGGCGTGGAAAGCATCGGCGTGCCGGTGACAAGGCCACCTTCGGCATAGCCGGGCATCCTCCCATAGTTCATCGCGTCAAGTGCGCGGGTGCCAATCCGCCGCGTGGCTTCCTTCGTCACGACGTATTCACCGCCATGGACGATACCCTTCGGCTCGTGCTTGCCGCCATCGCCAGTGTATCCCCCTTCCGCGAAGCCGAAGAGTGCGCCGAGCAAGCCGCCGAGGATACCACCGAAACCGCCGCCGCTACTTCCAGCGCCAGCACCACCACCGAACAAACCGGCAAGCGGCCCTTCGCCCATAAGAACGGCCTGAAGGCCAACTTTGATCAGCGTTTGCAACATGGATTGCAACGCCTGTTCCGCCGTCATGGTGCCTGACAAAAGACCGGCAAGGGCGTCCGTGATTTGCGAGCCGAAGAAATGCCCGGCTTCGGCAAGCCCTTCCTGTTTCTGGCGAAGCCCTTCGGTTGCCACTTCCGCTTGCGCCATACCCTGCGCAAGCTGGGCGATCTGGGCGCGCTGCTGAGGGGTGAGGGTGATGCCCGCTCGCTGCGCCTGATTGAGCATCTCTTGCTCATACCGGAGCGCCTGCGCCCGCTGCGCCGTCATGCCAAGCGCCTGTTGTTCGGTGCCCTGCGCCGCGACGTATTCGCGGGCATTGGCCGTGATCTGGCTATAGGCGTCGGCCTGCCGAGTCGCTGCGTCGGTCAGACGTTGAATTTCGGCGGTTGTGTTCTTACTACGGGCGTCGGCGTCCTCAATGTGCCAGTTCTCATTCGACAACGGGAAGGACAGGCCGAAGCTTCCTGCATTCTGGTGCATCCACTTCCGGGCAGCGTCGGACGCATAGCCGAGATCGGCAGCGTTACCCTTATTGTGCTGGCTGTTGCCGGGCGGTGCCGCCCACTTCCGGGCGGCTTCCGGCGATCCATGTTTTTCCAACGCATCAAGCCAAATTTCCTGTTGGCGCTGAATGGAGCGATAGCCGGAGTTGATCGTGACCGAACCGCGAAGGTCGTCGGGCATGGAGGCCAGCATTTTCGCCAGCTTCGCCGCGAAGGCGTCGGCCATGCCGTTGACGTGATCCTGCGCTTTGCCGGACGCCAGCCTGCTAGAAAGGTAGCCTGTCGGATCGTCGGTCGCGCTCTTGAGGTTCACAGACGAAAGCGCCTTGCCGCGCATTTCGTTAGCCAGGGCGATTTCGCGCTGACCTTGCGCACGTGCGATTGCAGCCTGATAGACGGCTTCGATTTGGGCTTTCTTGTCGAGATCGGCCAGCGATTTCGCCAGTTCCGGGACTTCGTTCTTCAGGGCGCGGATTGCGTCACCGAAGTTCTTGATGTTGGCGACGGCGCGGCCTGCGGCGGTATCAGTGCCGGACAAGGTAGCGTTGAGGTTGTCGAGCGGCGGCTTTGCGCCGCGTGCTTCCTCGCCGGTCTTGTAGATGAAGCTTTCGGAATAGCCGTTGCGCCGGTCGAGAATGTCGCGAAGCTTCATCGCCTCGCCGGTCAATTCCTCGACAAGCTGCTTCTGGCGATCAATGTTGAGGTCAATGGTCGGATCGTCGGGATTGATGCCCTTATCAAGCTGAAGATCGGACAGAAGGTCTTTCGCTTCGCGAAGCTTGTCGTAGGTGCTGAGAAGCTGAGACTGGACGTTCCGCGTCGTCTGTTCCTCGATGCGGTTCATCCGGTCAAGCCAATCGTCCATAGCACCGACGACATCAACCACGGCTTTCTTTAGAGCCGTGCCAACGGTGCCGGTGATCTTCGAGAACTTCCGGTCGATTTCGTCGGCGCGCTGAATCACCTCGTCGTCAAGGACAAGGCCAAGGTCGTGAGCTTCCTTGATGGCTCGCCGGATACCGTCGGCACCTTGGCTAATGAGTTCCACGAAACGTTCGCCGCCCGTGCCGCCGAACAGTTCATCGGCAATGCGGATTTGTGCCGCCCGGTCGAATTGCTGAAGTCGGGCAATGATTTCGATAAGCAATTCGTTCGGGTCGGCCAGCTTGCGCTTAAGTTCCGTGGCGCTGTAGCCAAGGCGGGCGAAGGCGTCGGCGGCGCTGCCCTTTCCGGTGACAATGAATTCGTCTGCGCGAAGGGAAAGCTCCTTCATTCCGTCGACAAGCGCGTCAACCGGGATGCGGGCTTGGTTCGCCACATGGGACAGTTCTTGGAAAGTGCGATTGGATAGACCGGCGCGCTTGGCTTCTGATCCGATGTTCGCCACGCCCCTTGTAAGGTCGGTGACGCGGCCAATGATGGCATCCAGCCCGCCGATTGCCAGCCCGCCCACGATACCACCAGCCAGCCCCTTGCTGAATGCGCCCATGGTCTTCATGGCATTGCCCATGGCCTTCTCGATGCCCGAACCGGCGTTTTCGGCGTCCTTCTTCATCTGGCCGAAGTCGCGGCGGGTCCGATTCTTACCGCGCTCAAGGTCGCGTTCGAATTTCGTAAGGCGGGCCTCAAACGAGACCAAAAGGCGCTGTTCGTCGTCTGCCATCTGATAGGCTCCTATGCGGCTTCGGCTTCGTCGCGAAGCCGGTCAAATTCATCGGGATCGAGGTCGAAAATGGATCGGCGGTTGTCGTTCGCAACGGCACGGGACACGGCCATGGCGGCGGCAACAGCGCCGTCGATACGGTCGGTCTTCTTGCCCTTGTGCATCCGCACAAGGCCGGTATCGTTGCGGCTGGCAACGACGCTATCGAAGTGATGGCGAAGGACCGGGTGCCCGTTGTGGCGAATATTGAAGCCATTCACGACGCGCTCAAGGGTGCCGATGGCCGGTCCCATGGTGAGCGGTCCCTGTCGCATCTCAATTGCAGGCAAGCCGTCATCATGAAGGCGCTGCATGGTCATCCGGGCAAGGTGCGGGTCGAATGCGATTTCCTGGACGTTGTCATTGTCGGCGCAAATCTCGCGAATGTGCTGCTCGACAGCTTCCGGCTCGATCACCGGGCCGTCAATTACGGTAATCAAGCCTTCATCGCGCCACTGTTCATAAGGCACGCCGTCACGCTGCGAACGGCCCTTCAGGTCATCGCCCGGCACAAAGAACCACGGGTGAACGAAGATCCGGCCATCGTCGTGACGCCATGCGCCAACCACGGCAGTCAGGTCGCCGTTCACGGACATATCGACTCCGAGGAAGCACGGCAGCGCCGCAAGGTCGACAAGGTCAAAATGCTGATCAATCCCGGCGTCATAGGTCGCCATGTTGAACAGCGGGTCGCGGGAATGGGCCTGCCAGATATTCAAGTTGAACTGCTGAAACGCGAACCGTTCGGCGGGCCGGTCGGCTGCTTCCTTCGCAGCGGTGCGCAAGGCGTTCAAGTTCGGGAAGCCGTGGGCAAGGCCGGGATTGCAACGATGCCAAACGGCTTCATCCTGCCAATCGTCGCCGGGCGCTGCTTCGAAGATAATCGGCAGATATGCCGGATTGTCGATCTCGCCGAGCGCGACCTTGCGGGCATAATCGTATTCGGTGAAGCCAAGATTTTCAGAACCGCGCCCGGCAGTCGTCGCGATCACCATAAGCGTGCCGCTGGTCTTGACCATGCCGGATTTCAGGGCTTCCCAAAGGTCTCGGCCCTTCCAAACGTGGATTTCGTCCACGAGGACGAAAGCGGGCGTCTTGCCATGCTGGGCCGCGCCATCGCTGGAAATGGCTTGAAGCTCGACCCCTTCAGAATTCAGGACGATCTTCTTCGCGCTGTTATGGGCGTTATAGATGCGGGTCGCCGCAACAATCCGCTTGTCCATGCGGACAATGTTCGCAGCTTCCTTGAAGCCAAGCCCGGCTTGTTCACGGTCGGACGCGGCAAAGATCACCTGTCCTGCAGCGACACGTTCGGGGCCGATGGTATGGAGCAAGGCAAGGGCTGCGGCGAGACTGGTCTTGCGGTTGCCACGCGGGATCATCCAGAACACGGTTTCAACAATCCGCCTGCCGTCCGCGTGTCGGGGTCCATAGATGCGGCGAACAATCCGTTCCTGCCAATCGTAGAGCTGGAAAGCCGACTTCGACGCGGTGCTGTTCGGGTGCCTCAACAACCGGAGGAACTTCACAGCCCTTTCGCCATAGCCGAAAGGGTCGGGAATATCGCTGCCGTCAAAAATCCAATCGGGATAGGTGCTTGCCATCAAAGCACCTTCAGGGGGTTGTCGCTGTCGTCATCGGCGGATGCACCACCGACACGCGCACGCGACACGGGCGAGAGACCATATTCAGCCGCAAGCTGCCGCGCTGTCTGCATCGCCTTATCCTGCGCGCGGCAAAACTTAAGATCGATCTCGCCGGTTGCGCGAAGCTGGTCCTCAATCTCGCGAACAAGGCCACGGGCGCGGCAATAGTCTTCGACGCCGCCGAGATCGCCACGGGTGATAATCCCGCGTTCAATAAGGCCGGGCCAGACGCGTTTCCATTCCGCACGGGCATACTCTGAAAGAGTCCTCGGCGCGGCGGGCGCTTTCGTCAACGCGTTGCTGTCGCGGGAAATGGGCGGCTTCACGCCGCGAAGGTGTGTCACCGGATCACCTCGCCGCGAAGCTCAAGGGCTTCATGCCTGCCGAGTTCCTTGATTTCTTTGAGGCCGTAGCTCTGGCCGTTGTGTGTCACACGGTCGGCGGTGGTGATGCCAGGGCGATACCGGACACGGAAAATCATGGTGCCGGTTTCGGCCTCGCCGTAGCCGGTGAAAAATTCGGTAGCGGTCTGCTGAAGGACTTCGGCCCAAACCACGGCCACGGGCGTCCATGCCTTCACCACGTCGCCGGTCGGCTTCACGGTTTCGGTCTGCCGGTCAATGGTGATGCGGCGATCCATGTTCCCGATATTGAGCACTAGACCACCCACCGAATGAGGGCTTCGACGGAAAGGACGCCGTGCCCATATTCGGGCTTCGGATCACGCGGGAACCGGGTTCCTGTCACCTTGAAGTGGTCGCAATAGCCGCCTTCAATCGGCAGATTGTATTTGGACAGGGCGGCGGCAAGGGTGCCGGTGATTTCTTTCGCGGCATCCTGCCCGGCATCCGGCGTCCAGATATGCAGGTCGAGATAAACCCACGCGGCGCTCTGGCTTGCGTAGTCGTTACCGTGCAAGGTCGTCGTGCCGTCGCTCATGACGATGCATGGCGTCTTATCCGGGCGGGTGGAGCCGGCGCGGATATGGTCAGCCGGGACAAGCGCCGTGACTTCCGGCTTATCCAGAAGCCGGGTGCGAATGGCGGTCTGAAGGGCAAGAACGGGTTCCACGGATTATCCTTTCCATGCATCGCGCACGGCCCTACGTCCGGCACGGTCAATGCGTTGCTGAAGGCGTTCGCCGAGAAGGCGAACGGCGAGCCAAAAGAATGGCTGCGCATCGGTCTTGCTGGTCCCGTATTCGACAAGGTGCGCATACCGAACGTCTGTATTGCCAGCGGTCACGATCACCTCATTTTCACCCGCCACGCGGGAGCCGCCCGGCTGACTGTAAGGCGGGGTCGCCTTTCCGGGTCCGGTGACGGCAATTGAGGTCTTGAGGTCGGGCGCACTGGTCGCCGGATCGTCGGGCGCAAGGTGACGCTGCATCGCGGCGAGTTCTTCCGCCGACGACATGAGCGCCTTGTTGATGCTCTTCCGGGGTGCTGCCTTCACGCGATCAAAGGCGCTCATGAGGTTATCGAGACCATCATTCGCCATCGTGGAACCACCTTTCCCGATAGCTATCGAGGACGACGGCCACGCCATGCGGCGCAAGCTGCGAGGTCAGACCGAAGGTCGCGATGTTGCGAACCTCATAATAGAAGGCGACAAGCCGAAGGATCGCCAACTTAAGATCAGCCGGGAACGGGTCGAGATCGGTCAGCGGCTTGCCGACATAGTTCGCCACGTATTGTTCGGCGGCTTCGATGTAAAGCTCGATCAAGGCGTCTTCATCGGTGCTATCCACCTTCATATGTTGCTTCGCCAGTTCCGGCGTGATGCCTGTCATTCGGCTGCTTCCTGTGAAAAAGTTAAATTCGGCCTCTCTTCCAAAGCCTTCCCCGCGCCGGTCCCCTTTGAAGGGGTAAAGTCCAAGACCACCCCCGGGTGCTTGCGGGCTGTTTTCGATCTGGGCGCGAGCGCTACCGCTTCCTCAATCGGCATCCTGCCAAGCCGGACAAGGAAGGCCGTCCTGCTAATGCCAACGTGTGCGGCCCACTCTGTCAGTGTCTTGCTCACGCCGTTTACCCAATAGCTCGTCCCTTTACGGCGCGAGGCTGGAAGTTGTTCAGGGCTGAAGATCGGCAACCGCTGGGTGCCAAGGCCGATTTGCATTGGCGTAGTGATCGCGTCAGCAATGGTTGCGCCGCGCTCAAGTCGCCCGATGATGATGGCTGGAGTGATCCCGTAATCGAGCGCCCATTCGGTGATAGGCTGGCCGATACCGTCGTGATCAAGGATGGTGGCGGGCGTCATCACAATGCACGCTCCTGCCGCTGTTTCACGCTGTTGTGGCATGGCGCGCAAAGGGGCTGCCAGTTTGCCCTATGCCAGAAGAGGCGCTTGTCGCCACGGTGCGGGATGACGTGATCCACCAGCGAGGCGGGGCTTCCGCATGTGCGGCAATACGGGTGCGCCTGAAGGTATTCGGCACGTGCTTTGCGCCATTCGTGGTCATAGCCACGGGCACGGGCTGAAGGGCGGCGCGCATCGTGCCGGGCCTTTCGCTCACGCTGGATAGTGCGCTGGCATTCACAAAGCTGGCCGTGGGGGACGATTGCGCCACAGGCGCAAATGCGGGGTGGCTTTCTCATCGGTCACGCCCTTGGCCTTTGAGTGCGTGCAGTCCGGCACGGTCAAATTCGGGATCAAGGCCAGCGACGACGTTACGCTCTGCCTGTTCCGGGTCGGTTTTATCGTCACTGCGGAAACGCGCCCAATACGCCCTGTTAATTTCGGTAGGTGTGGCGTTCCAAGCCTGTTCTGCCGTCCATCCGAGGATGCCGGTTGCGCGATCATAAAAGTTCGCGAAGATTTCAGCCCATGTCATGGGCCTATCAATCGTCAGCTGGTTTTTCCCCTTCGGATCGGGCGCCGGGGTGAGCATAGAAACGAGCTCGACCAGCGGGGCGCGAACGGACAGGAAGAATGGGAGAAGCGGCCTTCCGGGGATTGAAGACAGGAAGGCCGCTGCATCCTGACGGCTTGTCATCGTCAGGATCATTTCGGAAATGATCGTAAGGTTGCAATCGTCCAACGCCCGGAACAAGGCCGGAATGCCGTGGAGTTCTTCAAGGATGGTGGCGGCGCGCAGGGAGGGGCGAAGCGTCACGGCGTTGCCGCCGTGAACAATGGTGATTTCTTCGTATGCGCGCCGCTTGTTCATGGCTTACGCGGCAACCTTCAGCTTCACGAAGCGGTCGGGATGCGTCACGTCAGCGCCGACGCGCTTGCGGGCGTGGAACCGAACCTGTCCCTTGCCTGCGAGGCTGTAAGGGTCGCGAAGGGTCGAAAGGCCAACGCGGTCAATGATCCGGTAGCCGGAGAGATCGCCGAACAGGATCGGGAACTTGCCAGCGCCGATATCATCCATGTCGGGCATTTCGACAATCGGACGGCCAAGCAGGGTCATGACGCCGCCTGCCGTGATCGGATCGAGCACAAGGTAACGGCCAGTGCCGTCCTTCCACTGCCGAATAACGGACAGGGTGTTGCGGTTCATGAGCCAAGCGCCGTTCTGAGCGTGCGACGTGGCAATCTGGTGATACATGCCAATGATCACGTCTGCGGGGTTCGAAGTCGGGAAAGTCGCGGCAACGCCGGTCTTCACTTCCTTGATGCCGGAAGCGGTCATGATGCCCTTCGGCTGGCCGGTGCCCGTGCCCTTCACGAATGCAATGCCTTCGGTCTTGCCGAAGCTTTCGGCGTAGTCGGCAAGAAGTTCGCCCTCAAGGCCGTAAGCATTGTCTTCGAGAAGCTGGTTCGAAACGTCGGTGAAGGTCGCCAGTTCGAACGGGGTCAGCGTGACCTGTTCGAAGGTCATGCCGCTTTCGGTGCGGTCGCCGGTTTCGTCCACCCACGTTGCAGCAGTGCCGGACACGCGGCGCGGATACTTGATTTCCGGGGCTGAGATATTGACGACGCGGGCATAGCTGCGGATCGGGGAATATTCGTTCAAGAGCTTGATAAGCTCGCTGCCGAATTCTTCCGGGGCCAGGTATCCGCCGTTGGCGTCGGTCGAGACGGTGAGCGCCTTGACTTCATCCGGGCTGATACGTTCAACACCACGGCGAAGATAAGAGACGAACGCCTTCTGTTCGACGTTATCGTTGACGGCAGTGGGATGGTTGTTGTTATCGGCGGCGGGGCGGCGGTTCATCTTCGCCTTCATCGTGGCGATTTCTTCTTTGAGAGCCTTGACCTCTTCGGCGCTGGCAACCGGATCGGACTTCACTTCCGGCTCATTCTTCAGTTCGTTTTCCATGCTGTTTCCTTCGATGATTGATTTGACTTCGGCGGCGGCGTCCGGGTGAACCGGGCGGCGGCAAAGGCTGATTTCGGTGATGGTGAGATTGGTCAAAACACGCCCACCTTCAGGGCGGGCCTTGTGTTCGTGGAGGCGATAGCCAATGGACAGGCCACGCATGACGCCTGCCTTCATGTAGCGGCGGGCTTCCTTGGCAGGGTCCACGCCTTCGACAAACAGGCGGCCCTTCACCTCAAGGCCCTTGTCGGTGACGGCATAGGAATTCCAGATGCCGACAACCTTCCGCCCGTCATGTTCCATGAGCATCGGAATTTCGGGCACGAAGCTGAAGGCGGAAGGCTCGATAAGGTCGCCGTAGCTGTCCGGCTTGCCGAACGGCCACGCGGTGCCGGTCACGGTGCCGGTGTCGTCAATTGAGACTTCCGCTTTAATTTCGAGATTTTCGAGCGTGGCGGCGTCGATCATGCGGCCACCTGCTGCAGAGCGTCGTTGATCGCCTCCGTGCCGAAGAACAGAGCGGTAATGACGCCATCGGCAACGGCGAAGACTTCGGCCAGCGGACGCCCGATGGCATAAACGGAAACAAGGCGGTCGGCTTCAGCGGGAGCGGTGCCGCCACCAACAAGTCCGAGCCGGATAATTTCAGTCACGTCCGAAAAGCTGTAATCGGACCCACGGAAGCGTCGGAACAGAGCGCCGACGCCTTGGCCGGTCTTGCGCTCAAGTTCTTCAATTAGATCACGCGAGGGGAAGGCGAAGGTCTTTTCCCCGTCGCCAAAGAATGCACGGTGTTCGTTCATGGGTGTTCCTTGAGTGCGGCATTCAGTTGCTCAACCGACACGCGGTATGCGTCGTGAAGAGGTTTTCGTTGCTCTAACTCGACCAACGCGCGGAAGGCGCGCCCGGTGGAGCTACAGGCGGCACCATTGGGGCGGAAAAGTTCAAGGTCGAGACGAGCGGCAAGAACTCGTCGCGCTGCAAGCTGGGCCTTCTCTGGCATGTTCGATTTCAGAATCGTTGTAGCGATGTCGAAAGATGATCGGCTCACGCGGCTTCCTTCGCCGCAACCGACGCTGGCGCGGCGCTGCTGGTGGTATGGGGATTGATAAGTTCGTTGCCGTCTGGGAGGGGCGGCATATTCTGGATCGCGCGCGCCTCGTTCGGCGTCATGATCCGGTTTGTCACAAGGGCGGTCATGTTCGCGGTGCGGCTCGCCGCGTCGGCGCGCATGAGGTCTTCAGTGACAAACTCGAAGTAGTAGCTGTCGTGTTCGTCTTCGGTCAGAAGGACGGTTGCGAGTGCTTCCGTCCACGTATCCAGCCACGGGCGAAGGCAAAGCTGAAGGAAGGACGCACCCATCTGTTCGGCGTTGCTCCAGGTCGCCCGGCTCATCTCAAAAAGCAGATGCGGCGGAACGCCGAAGACGCGTGCGATGTCGGCAATCTGGAACACGCGATTTTCAAGGAACTGCGCGTCGGTAGAAGGCATTGTTTGCGAAACGAATTTGCGCCCACCGTCCAGATAGAGGGGTTCCCGGTTCTCTGATTCCTGCCACTTCCGCCAAGATTTCAGGACGTTGAAAAGGCGCTGCGCGCCCCCTGTATTCTCCGGCACCTTCTCCGGGTCTTCGATCACGCCACGGGGCATTCGACCGCTGCCGAATAGACGGGCGGCATCACGCTCAAGAATGGCGGAAAGGCCGATAGCCTCGCGTCCGAATGCTACAGGCGACCGGCCAAGGAAGGATCGGATATGAAGGATTTCGGTGTGCGGGTAATCTGTGGTGCCGCCGTCTTCAGTGACGCGGTAGACCGGAGGTGCGGCGGGTGTGTCTTCGATAATCGAGACAGTTCCCGGTTTCAGATAGATGAATTCGAACGGGCGCCCATCCGGGTAGCGCACGACGCGGGCGAAGCCGCTCCCGTAAATGAGGGCTTCGGCGGTCAGTTGGGTGCGAAGCCAAATCGGGCCCGTCCATGCATTGGAGCGGCGGTGCACGATGCGATAGGCGGAATGATCCTCTGCCGCCTGCTTGGTATCTTTCGTCTCGCGGTAAAGCTTTACGGGAAGAGAGCCGACGCTTTGGGAAATCAACCGGACGGCTTGCGCTACGGCAGGAACGTAAAGCGCTGACATGCCGCCGACGTTCACGCCCGAAACGGTAGAGCGAACGCCGAAAAGCTCTGAAATAGCAGGATCAGACAGGGCGTAAGCTTTGCGCCCGTCAAAACCGATCTTGCTTTTTACCTCAGTCCAAATTCCCATTAAGGACAATACTCCCATTAATCTAGGAATATTGTCCCACACTCAGATTCGCCTGTGAATCCCTTAAATCATCAAAAGTGATGATTTATTGCCTATTGATCACGAATTCTGATTGGTTGGTTCCGGAGCAGAAGGAAGGATGTCCCGAACGTTGTCCATTTGCCTCGCAATCTCGACCAGCTTCACATCGCTGCCGCCGTAATCGTCGGCAGAGGAACCGGAAGAGCGGCCAGTGATGTAACGGGCCGCCCGTTCGGTAATTCCACCCGTCGTAAGGGCGTCCTCAAACAGATGGCGAAAACCGTGGTTCGGCGGCGGCAAGTCATCCCGGTTCGGAAAGACTTTCTCATGTATCCATTCGCGAAGACGCTGGTCTTCGTTCTTCCCACCCGGAAAGAGCTTGCCGTCTGGCCGTGCTTTCACCCATTCGACAAATCCCTCTTTGATTAGCGCCCTATGCACCGGCACTTTTCGGGCCTTGTGAGTCTTAGTCGTCCGGCCATTGCCGACACGAATATGAATGAACCAATGACCTTCAACTTCGGAGATATCGCGCTTCTCTAGCGGGGTCACTTCGTTCACGCGTGCGCCGGTATGGGCGATGATCCAAGGTATCCAGCGGAAACTTGCACGGGTAGCAGTGCGAGCAAATTCAAGGAAATGCCGCGCATCCTTCAGAGAATAGGTTCGGTCGGCGCTATCGCCCTTTTCCACCACCGGCAGTTCTAGCGCCGTCCATGGGTCGCCGCCTGGGAACATCTTGTTTTCAGCTTGCCGGTTCGCCTCATTCATCAATGACCGGATGATGGTGATTTTGTCGTGGACCGTCTTACGGGATAGGTTTCCATCCGTGAGCATGTGGTCGCGCCATGCCTTACCATCGGCCAGCGTGATTGTGGCAACGCTCTTGCTCTTTCGGAAGTCTTCGAAGTCGGCTTGCGCTGTTCCATACTTATCCAAGGTCGCTTCCGATTTCGGACGGCTGAGACCGATGGACGCTAGGCGCTTCTGTTCCGTGATCACGTCGGCAAAGGTCACGGCATGAAAAGGTGACGCATCTTCCGGCTGTTCCTCGACCTCCTTTATCGCCTCGACAAGCAGGGGGTGCACGGGCTGGCCGTTAAAAACACCTTCGTCGCGCTCGTCCTGCCGAAGCATGGCCTCATAGGAAGCGACGCAAAGGGCTTGCGCCAGCGCTCGCCATTCCGGGGTTCCCTTCACGGTGTCGGTGTTGCCAGCAAGGCGGGCGCGCTCCAGCCGAGCGCCGACCAGTTCCTCTAGCTCGTCGTCGCTAAGACGTCCGGCGAAACCATCGCGGAACCGGCGTCCTTCGTCAGCGTCGATACCGTCTTGCGCATAACGGTAATCATGCTGTCGAATCTCTGCATCGAAGGTGATTTGGCTCTGATAGTCGCGAAGGGCGATCTGTTGCGTTGTGAGAGCATAAGGGGCGGCTTTCGGTGCGTTGCCGTTCGCCGCCTCGTGCTTGTGCCGGGCGATTCCAATCTGTCTTTGGATCGATGCGACGGCAGCGGCGTGATTCCGAAGGGCCGTGCGGCGGTCGCCGCCAAGCTGAATTTCGAGTTCAGCCCGGTTGTCGAGATAGGGGCGAAGTGCGGGAGGGATAACGACTCGCGCCGAGTAGCGCCCGTTTCGTTCTTTCCAGTGCTGAGGTTTTCCAGCCATTCGAAGGCCCATTTGTGACGTGGTTTGTGACGTCAATATGGGCTAAAAGCCTTACGGCGCAAGGGGTTCGAATGATTTCAATTAGATAAAGTGGTCGGAGTGGAGAGATTCGAACTCCCGACCCTCTGGTCCCAAACCAGATGCGCTACCAGACTGCGCTACACTCCGTGCCAACGGCGCCGGAGATACACGCTTCACCCACGCCCTGCAACATGAAATTTCGCCTCGGCCGAAACGAGGGGCCAAAAGTCATGCGATGGCAGGGTGCAGGGATGATCGACATGCGGCAATTTCGGGCTTTGCAGCCGATTTCTCATTTCCATTTAGTAATCGCTAAACTCCGTGCGATAGAGGCGCGGCGACAAACAACCACGCCGAGCCGGACCGATGACTGCCCAACTTGACCTCGCAACTGTACTGCTGCTTCACAAGTCGTCGTTTCTGGTCGGCGCCCTGTGCTTTCTTTACCTCCGGTGGCAATCACCCCGGAACGAGGGGCTCGGCATTCTGGCGGCAGGGTTTCTCTTTCTTGCTCTGGCTTCGACGCTGGCAGGTTATGGCGAACAGAAGCTGCTGCCGGCTTTTCTATGGACGCTGTCGAGCTTCACACTCGGCCTTGGCGGCTATGCACTGTTCTGGATCGGTCTGCGCCGGCTGAGTGGCCAAAGTCGCCGACGGGCCGATTGGCTGGCACTTGCCATTCCCTTGACTGGGGCGGTTGTCGGCTTGATCACGCATTTCCACGTTGTGAACTACGCACGTGCAAGCGCCTTCAACTCAGGCGCCTTCCTGTTCCTTGCCGCTTCCGCCTTTGCAGTCGTCTCGGATCGGAAAGGCGAGCCGTTGCCGGTTCGGACGATCTTCGCAGCTTCCCTGACGATCGGTGCCATGCTCTGCCTTGTCGTGGTGGTGGGCCTGCTCAGGCCGGCCGTCGTACCGATCACGACGACCTATGCCTTCTTCCTCCTGATCATCAGCCACTTCGCAATCGCGCTCTTTGCGCTCGTGCTGGTCAAGGAGCGAGCAGAGGCCGCATTGCGTCGGACGGCCGACACCGACATGCTGACGGGGGTCGGTAATCGCCGCTGGTTCCTGTCGCAGTTGCCGCGCTTAGGCTGGAAGGACGATGCACTTGCGGTCATGGATTTGGATTTCTTCAAGCGCGTCAATGACCGTTTTGGCCACCAGGCGGGTGACCAGGTGCTGATCGCTTTTGCCGAACTGGTGCGCGCAAACCTGCGTGCGACCGATTGCTTCGCAAGGCTCGGCGGCGAGGAGTTCGGGCTCTATCTCCCGAAAACGAACGAGGTGCAGGCGCAGGCGATCGTCGAACGGCTCCGCCTTGCGACCGAACAATTGCATGTCCGTTTCGACGGCCAGCGCGTTGCCCTCAGCGTCAGCATCGGAGTTGTCGTCGGCCGAGGCGTGGAAAACAGCTGGGAAGAACTTTTCAGTATGGCGGATGCCGCACTCTATCAGGCCAAAGATGCCGGCCGTAACCGCGTGATCGCCTATGCCCCGCGACAGGATTCGTTCGCAATCGATATCTCGACCGCACGGACAGGTTGAGGATTGCATCAAACGGGCGGTGATTTGCCTGAGCGTGCTTCCCGGCCATTTTTATCGGCATCGGCGCATCACTGTTCGTTCGGTTCGCATGGGCGGTGGATTAAAAAAAACGGGCCGGCGGAACTGGATCCGGCCGGCCCGTTCCGGCAATCTCGCGGAAAGGGGAACGTCTCTGCGCGGGGCTGCAGCGCCGCGCGAAGGGAGATCGATTGCCACCTGATAATGCCTGAATGCGGCCTGCCCAATTGACATTTCACGCCGGAAATTTGACATTTCTCGCATGTCCAGCGCTGAGAAAATACAATCTGTGATCGATGTCGTGGTGGTCGTCCTGCCAGAGTCGTCGATCATGTCGCTGGCGTCGGTGCTCGATCCGATGCGCGCGGCCAATCGCGTCTCCGGCCGCGAGGTCTTTCGCTGGCGGCTGCTGTCGGCGGACGGTGAGCCGGTCGCCCTGACATGCGGCATTCCGATCACGGTCGACGGCATGTTCACGCTGCCACTTGATGGCGATGTCCTGCTTGCGATCGGTGGCTTCAATCTCGACCGGCATGTCGGCCGCAAGTTCATCGCCACGCTTCAGGAATGCGCGCGCCATTTTGAAGTCGTCGCCGGCATCGAATCGGGTTGCTGGCTGCTCGGTCGCAGCGGTCTGCTCAACGGTCGCAAGGCCACCGCCCATTGGGAAGAGCTGGAGGATTTCAGTCAGGCGTTCCCGGCACTCTCGGTGTTGGGAGACCGTTTCGTCACCGATGGAAAGTTCTGGACCTCGGGCGGCGCATCGCCGACCTTCGACATGATGCTGCACCTGATTACCCAACGCCTTGGCTCGGCGCTGGCTCTCGATGTGGCCAGCATCTTCGTCTACGACCAGACCCACAGCGCAACGGACGTCCAGCCCGTCGTGTCCCTCGGACGGATCGAGACCCGTGATCCCGGTCTGGCGGAGGCGATCCGCCTGATGGAGCGAACGCTCGAACGGCCGCTGACTGTGTCTGCGCTTGCACGCCGGCTATCCGTGTCGCAGCGCAAGCTGGAGGTTCTATTCGCGAAAGGCCTGTCGACCAGCCCCGGCGCATATTACCTGCGCCTGCGCCTTCAGGTAGCCCATCGGCTGGTGCGCGATTCGGGCAGCCCGATCCGCGAGATTGCCCTTCGCTGCGGCTTCGACAGCTTGTCAGCCTTTTCCCGCGCCTATAGCCGCGAATATGGAACGAGCCCGCTGAAGATGCGAAGCAGGCACCGCGGAACGGTTGCTATGTCGGATGGCGGTGAGGGGATCTGAAGGCGGTGAGCGCACCGAATCCTTCGCTAGCTATGCTTGGCGGTCGTGCAATCGGACACCTGGTCGGCTATTATCGGCAGCGTGCCTCGAATCGGCGGCCGTAGCGATCGCGATAGATACAATAGCCTTCGCGCTCCCGGGAACGGCCAATCAGGTTGCCCATGATCCCACCGGCCACAGCGCCGATAGCCGCGCCGCCCCAGCTGTCGCTCACCACGCCCCCGATTATTGCGCCGGTTCCTGCACCGATAGCGGTCCCTCGCTCTGTCTGAGTGCAGGACGCGAGGGTACCAATCATTCCAACCGCAATGATAAGCTTTCTCATGCTTTCATCCCTTTGCTCGATATCAATCTGGGTTATCCTGATACGCGTCTTTGCATCCTCGGCATGAGGTTCAGCATCTACGCAATGTGTACGATTGTCGATAGTGCCGATTCCTGAAGGTGGCCGGCGCGCTGCGTGGCCTCTCATCCGAGTCGCCGCTCACGTTCGCTGCTGGGATAGCTCGAACAACGGTAACCCGCCGGGGGCAAACTGCTCCCAGATACGCCATTCATTGCTCGGAGCGGCATTCCTAAGGAGAGCGTCGAGCTCCGACAATGCGGTCAAGCGCCACGCCGCCCGAGATCTGCTCGGTCACAGGCCATTCGCTCCAGGGCGCCCACCAGATCCTGAGACACTACCTCGCCCTTCACCCGGAAATGGCGACCACAGCGATCGACAAGATGGTTACCTGGTACGACGGTCATGGAGAAACAGCGATCAGAGTATGCGTACAATGTCGTTGCTTACGACATTTTTGGGGGATGTCGGACGTGTCGGAAAAAGTCGGGTGGAATATCCGAATAATCCAGAAAATGCAATGAAATCAAAGCGTTGATGGTGAGCGCGCAGGGATTCGAACCCTGGACCTACTGATTAAAAGTCAGTTGCTCTACCGGCTGAGCTACGCGCTCCCTAGCCGCGACCGTGAGGCCCGGCGGAAGTGGGCGGACATATGCACTTGAGCTTCCCGCCGGTCAACCCAAAAATTACTGCTTTCGTGAAGAAATGGTGCATGGCGCAATGATCGCCAAAAGGTGATTGGTATCATCGCGACCATGCGGCTAAGGAATGGCCCAAATACCGCATGCCGGAGTTCTTGCCGTTGTCGATTGCCGATATTTCGATCTGGACCGCCATTCTCGCTGGCGCGCTGTCCTTCCTTTCGCCCTGTGTCCTGCCGCTTGTGCCGCCCTATCTCTGCTATATGGCCGGGGTGTCAGTCGATCAGTTTCGAAGCGGCGAGGCGGTTTCAGCCCGCAGCACCCGGCGCGCCGTTCTGCCGGCAGCCCTTCTGTTCACGCTCGGCTTCGCAACCGTGTTCGTGTCGCTTGGTGCCGGCGCATCCTCGATCGGCCTGCTTTTGCGCCAGCAAATGGATCTGCTGTCGCGTATCGGCGGCGTGATCATCATCATCATGGGCCTGCATTTCCTCGGTGTTTTCAAGATCGGCCTGCTTGCGCGCGAGGCGCGGTTTCAAGGCGGCGGCAAGCCGGCGACGCTGTCGGGCGCCTATATCATGGGCCTTGCCTTCGCCTTCGGCTGGACGCCGTGCATCGGTCCGGTGCTCGGCACGATTCTCGGCGTTGCGGCTGCGCGCGATACGGTCACGGACGGTGCCATGCTTCTGGCCGTCTATTCGCTCGGGCTTGCCATACCGTTCTGGATCGCCGCCGGTTTTTCCGGTGCTTTCATGCGCTTTCTCCTGCGATTCCGCCGCCACCTTGGCCTCGTCGAAAAACTGATGGGCGCGCTTCTGGTGCTGGCCGGCCTTGCTTTCCTCTTCGGTTTCATCAGTTCCGTCGCCATCTGGTTCCAGCAGACGTTCCCGATTCTGATGAAAATCGGCTAGGTCTCCAGCGGATCAATGGAGGGGATTGGGCTTCGCCGGTTGCGCCTCAACCTATTGGAATCGATCGGGTTGATGCTATTGGGTTGATCAGGCCCGATTGTGCAGGGCGCGCGAGTACCGTGCCCAAAGCGTGGATACCGCGACGGCGATTGGGCTTTGGGGGATTAGTCGCCTTCAGTGCACGCATGAGCATGGTCGAGGAGAGGCATGACGGAAATTGCTGGCCTGGTGCTGCCGTTCTTCGGGCTGATCTTTCTCGGCTATCTCACGGCCCGCTTGGTCGAGCATCCGGGCGAGGCGATGGGGTGGCTGAACACCTTCATCATCTATCTCGCTTTGCCGGCGCTGTTCTTCAAGCTGGTGTCGCGAACGCCGATCGAGCAGCTGACGCGCGCCGATTTCATCCTGACGAGCGTCGGTGCGACCTATGTCGTCTTTTCGCTGATCTTCATCGTCGGTCTTTTCGTGCGGCGCAATTCCATCGGCGAGGCGACAATACAGGGGTTTGCCGCAGCCTATGGCAATATCGGATATATGGGGCCGGGCCTGGCATTGCTGGCGCTGGGTGACGCGGCGGCAGTGCCGGTCGCACTGATCTTCTGCTTCGAGAATGCGGCACACTTTACCGTGGCGCCGGCGATGATGGTGCTTTCGGGTGGGCGAAAGGAAAACGCTGCGGTTCTTGCCTTTGGCATCGCCCGCAGGATCATCCTGCACCCGTTCATCCTGTCTACCTTTGCCGGGGTCGCAGCGGCATTCTTTGCCGTCCAGCCGCCGCTGCCGGTGCAGCGGCTGATCGACTATCTGGCGCAGGCGGCCGCACCCTGCGCGCTGTTTGCCATGGGCGTGACACTGGCGCTCCGGCCAATCAAGCGCATCCCGATCGAGATCGGCTACATCGTGCCGGCCAAGCTCATCCTGCATCCGGTGCTGGTTTTCATCGCGCTCAGCCTGATGGGAAACTATGATCCGGTCTGGGTGCAGACGGCTGTGCTGCTGGCGGCGCTGCCGACCGCGACCAACGTCTTTGTCATAGGCCACCAGTATGGCGTCTGGCAGGAGCGGGCGTCGGCGACCATACTGATCACGACGTTGCTCTCGGTAGCAACCGTAACCGGGCTGCTCTATCTGATCCGCTCAGGCGCTCTTCCGCCCGATCTTTTCCCGTAAGCTGTCCTTCAGCGCGTGAAACGCGCTGCCGGGGTGTACGCCCTCGCGCATCAACACACTGCGCAGTGGTCCTGCTGCCGAGAGGATGTGCAGGCCGACGGCGCGCAACGCCTGCACCGGGAGGAAGCTTGACAGCAGCGATCGGTTCAAGAGGTCGACGCTCGCCGTGCGACTGATAATATCGAGGCGACGGCGGCTGTCAAAACGGTCGCCGATATCGCCCGGAAGGTTGCCGCCCGTCGGTGCGCCGATCAGATCGACCAGCGTCATCGCATCGCGAAGGCTCAAGTTGAGGCCCTGGGCACCGATCGGCGGGAAGGCGTGCGCCGCCTCGCCAACAAGCGCGACCCGGCCCTTGCCGAAGCGATGGGCGCTCATGCCAGACAGCGGGAAGGACTGCGGGCCAGCCTCGACCGTGACCTTGCCGAGGATCGACTGCATCCGGTCCTCCACAGCGCGCGAGAGTGCGGCCAGGTCGAGCGCCAGCGTGGTTGCGGCATCTTCGGGTTTACGCACCCAAACGAGGCTCGAGCGGTTGCCGGGCAGAGGCACCTGGGTGAATGGTCCGCTCTCCGTGTGAAACTCCGTCGAAGTGTCCTGGTGGGGAAGCTCGTGCGAGAAGTTGAGGACGACGGCGGTCTGCGGATAGGACCAGGTGCTGACGGAAATCTTGGCCGCTTCGCGCACCGGCGAACGGCGGCCGTCGGCACCGACAACCAGATCGGCCGTGATATCGCGTCCGTCATCGAGCGAGATCCGCGCCTTGTCGCCGGAGAGGTCGAAATCGGCCGCCGACACGGTCATGCGATCGAGCGTTTCGGTCTCGGACGCCCGCTGGCGCAGAATGTCGAGGAACGGGGCGTTCGGAATGTTGTAGCCGAAGGCCGATAGACCGACTTCCGACGCGCGAAAGTTCACCGTCGGCGCCCGCAGCAGGCGGTCAGTCCCGTCCAGAATGCGCATCGTCGAGAGGGGTGCCGTCGACGGCTGCACCTTCTCCCAGAGGCTCAGTTTCTTCAGGTATTCGATCGACTGGTCCATCAGCGCGGTCGTCCGGCCGTCGGACGATGCCGGTTCCGGTCCAATCAGCGCGACGCGGTAGCCAGCTTCGGCGAGCGCGATCGCTGCCAGAGAGCCCGCGAGACCAGCGCCGACGACGGCGATGTCGTAATGATCCATGATGGAAGAACCCTTTCGCTCGCGCCATCAAGCGCCTGCTGTCTTGAACATGATCTTACTTCTAGTCCTCGACAAAGGCGAAATAAATGGGTTGAATCAGCGCAGAAGCAATTTGAAAGTGTCCACAGAACAATCCCCATCGGGCAAAGTCGTGCTTGAATTTTGCTGGCGATACGTTGCAAAGGGTGCATATTACGCGCAATGCGCTGCCAAAGCGGTTGGGGCGGGGTGACGGCCCTGTCTGGCGAAGTGCACAAGGGGATAGGCGGCGTCCGCAGATGAAGTTTTTCAACTACAAACGAGTCCCCTACGCCGAGATCCGCGCCTTCTCCGTGCACATATTGACCGCTTCCGGGTCATTCCTCGCTTTTCTTGGTGTCGTCGCCGCAGCTGAGCACCGCTTCGTCGACATGTTCTGGTGGCTGGGCCTGGCCTTGCTGGTGGACGGCATCGACGGTCCGATCGCCCGCAAAGTGCGGGTCAAGGAAGTGCTTCCCAATTGGTCGGGCGACACGCTCGACAACGTCATCGACTATGTCACCTACGTGCTTCTGCCGGCCTTTGCGCTCTATCAGAGCGGCATGATCGGCGAACCGTGGTCCTTCGTTGCGGCGGGCGCGATCGTCGTTTCGAGCGCGATCTACTATGCCGACATGGGCATGAAGACGGACGAATATTTCTTCTCGGGCTTTCCCGTGGTCTGGAACATGGTCGTCTTTACGCTCTTCGTCATTCAGGCAAGCGAACTGACCGCCTCAATCGTCGTCCTCGTGTCGGTGGTGCTAACCTTCCTGCCGATCAATTTCCTGCATCCGGTGCGCGTCCAACGGTTGAGGCCCTTGAATCTCGGCATCTTCCTCCTCTGGTCGGCGCTCAGCATGTACGCACTGCTTCTACATTTCGAGACACCGGCCTGGGTGGTGACCGGTGTTCTTGCGACAGGCATCTATCTCTACGTGATCGGTTTCGTCCTGCAGATTTTCCCCAAGCTCGGCCGGACCTAGGAGCTCTTCGATGGCACAGGCAATTGTCGTACGCGAACTCGGTGGACCCGAGGTCCTGAAGCTGGAGGGCGTTACGCTCTCGCCGCCGGGGCCGGGTGAAGTGCAGATCCGCCAGGTGGCCGTCGGGTTGAATTTCATCGACGTCTATTTCCGCACCGGGCTCTACAAGTCGGCCGCTGGCCTGCCCTTTGTCCCGGGCAAGGAGGGCGCGGGGATCGTGACGGCCGTCGGCGATGGCGTCAGCCTTTTTGGCGTTGGCGACCGGGTGGCCTATGCCTCGTCGGATGGCGCCTATGCCAGCGAGCGCAACGTCGAAGCTTCGCAACTGGTCAAGGTTCCAGACGATATTCCGCTCGAGACCGCGGCGGCGATGATGCTGAAGGGCATGACAGCGCAATATCTGCTCAACCAGACATTCCAGGTTGGCCCTGAAACGACGCTGCTCTTCCATGCCGCCGCCGGTGGCGTCGGCTTGATTGCCGGTCAATGGGCAAAGGCTTTGGGCGCAACCGTCATCGGTACGGCCGGCTCGCAGGACAAGATCGATCTGGCGCTCGCCCATGGCTACGACCACGTCATCAACTACCGCAAGGACAACTTCGTCGCCCGGGTCAAGGAACTGACGGACGGCAAGGGTGTCGATGTCGTCTATGATTCGGTCGGGAAGGACACCTATCCGGCGTCGCTCGATTGCCTGAAATCGCGCGGTCTTTGGGTGAGCTTCGGCAACTCGTCGGGCCCGGTCGACGCCTTCAGCATCGGCATTCTGGCGCAGAAGGGGTCACTGTTTGCGACGCGTCCGACACTCTTCGGTTATGTGTCGACGCGGCCTGCGCTTGAAGCGTGTGCAAATTCCCTCTTTGATATTGTGCAAAGCAACAAAGTGCGTATCAATATAAATCAGACTTATCCGCTTGCTGACGCCGGTCGCGCGCACACGGATCTTGAGACAAGAAAAACGAGTGGAACAACACTGCTGATTCCTTGATCGAAGCCTTAAGGCGGACTGGGATCGACAGAGGGGAAAAGAGGGCAGCGTGCCTGTTGAGGGAGCAACTGCGAACGGTCCGTTGTTGACTGTGAGCAACCTGACGAAATTGTTTGGCTCGTTTGCAGCCTGCAATGAGATCAACCTGCAGATCAACCAGGGCGAAATCCACGCCCTTCTCGGCGAAAACGGCGCCGGAAAATCAACGCTGGTGAAGATGCTGTTCGGCGTTCTGGCGCCGACGGCCGGCGAGATCGTTTGGCAGGGGCGCAGCGTGCGCGTCGCCAGCCCGGCCGCCGCTCGCAAGCTCGGCATCGGCATGGTTTTTCAGCATTTTTCGCTGTTCGAGGCGTTGACCGTCGCGGAAAACATCGCGCTGTCGATGGACGGCAACATCTCGCTCGCCAAGGTCGCGGAAGAAGCCTCGCGCCTGTCGCACGCCTATGGCCTGCCGCTCGATCCCAAGGCGCACGTGGCTGACCTTTCCGTCGGCGAGCGCCAGCGCATCGAGATCGTCCGCGCCTTGTTACAGAACCCGCGTCTGATCATTCTCGACGAGCCGACGTCGGTCCTGACGCCGCAGGAGGCCGATCGACTGTTCGAAACGCTGAACAAGCTCAAGGCGGAAGGTCGCTCGGTCCTCTATATCAGCCATCGGCTTGAAGAAGTGCAGCGCATCTGCGACCGCGCGACCGTGTTGCGCCACGGTAAGGTCACGGGCGCCTGCGATCCGAAGGCCGAAACACCGGCGTCTCTGGCACGCATGATGGTGGGAAGCGACGTCGCGGTCGTTACCGCCGAGGGCACCAGCACCAAGGGCGACGTGCAACTGGAAGCCCGCCACCTTTCCGTTTCCGCGCGCACGCCGTTTGCCGTTTCGCTGAAAAACATCTGTCTCAAGGTGCGCGCCGGCGAAGTGCTGGCGATCGCCGGTGTGGCCGGCAACGGCCAGGGCGAGCTTTTCGATGCGCTTTCCGGCGAGTATCCGGTTGCGGACGACGCTGCGGTGCAGATCAGGCAAAAGCCTGTTGGTAACAGGAACATCAACGCGCGGCGGCTGATGGGCGCAGGCTTCGTTCCCGAAGAGCGCCACGGCCATGCGGCGGTTTCGGCCATGCCGCTCTCCGACAACCTCGTGCTTGCGCGAAGCCGCTCCGATGCAAAAGCCTTCCTCGGCGGCGGCTTCCTCAACATCATCCGCCGAGATGCGGTGACCACAGCAACCAAGCGCATCTCAGAAGCGATGGACGTGCGCAAAAGCGGGGAAGACCCGCCGGCCGGATCGCTCTCGGGCGGCAATCTGCAGAAGTTCATCGTCGGTCGCGAGCTCGACCGCCAACCGGCCGTCCTGATCGTCAATCAGCCGACCTGGGGGGTGGATGCGGGTGCCGCAAGCCGGATCCGGCAGGCGCTTGTCGATCTCGCCAAGGCCGGGTCCGCCGTGCTGGTGATCAGCCAGGACCTTGACGAGATTTTCGAGGTGGCGACGGAGATCGCGGTGATCAGCGAAGGGCGGCTCTCCGATCCCTATCCGGCGCGCGAGCTTTCGCGCGAGAAGATCGGCCTTCTGATGGGCGGCATGTACGGCAAGACGGAAGGCACGGGGGCTGTGCATGCACATTGAACTGGAAAAGCGCGCCAAGATATCGGCGCTGTTCTCGATCCTATCTCCGTTCATCGCCTTCCTGCTGACGATCATCTTCGGCGGCATCATGTTTGCGCTTCTGGGCAAGAACCCGGTCACGGCGCTCTACAGCTTCTTCATCGAGCCGTTGAGCGAGGTCTGGTCGCTGCACGAACTGGCGATCAAGGCCGCACCGCTGATCCTGATCGCCGTCGGCCTTTCCGTCTGTTTCCGATCGAACAACTGGAACATCGGCGCCGAGGGGCAATTCATCATGGGCGCCATTGCCGGCTCGATTCTGCCGGTGGTGTTTTACGAGTGGCAGTCGCCGCTGGTGCTGCCGCTGATGCTGCTGATGGGCATGCTCGGCGGCGCGCTGTTCGCCGCCATTCCTGCCTTCCTCAAGGCGCATATGAACACCAACGAGATCCTGACGAGCCTGATGCTGGTCTATGTCGCCCAGCTCTTTCTCGACTGGATCGTGCGCGGCCCCTGGCGCAACCCGCAGGGCATGAATTTCCCGGAGACGCGCAGCTTTGCGGCCGACGCGATCCTGCCGGAACTGATCGCGTCCGGGCGCACCCACTGGGGCTTCGCCTTCGCCATCATTGCGGCGATCCTGGTCTGGTTCATGATGCGCTACACGCTGAAGGGCTTCGAGATCTCGGTTCTCGGGCAATCCGAGCGGGCAGGGCGCTTCGCCGGTTTCTCGTCCCGGCGCATGATCTGGTTTTCGATGCTGCTGTCAGGCGCGCTTGCGGGGCTTGCCGGCATTTCCGAGGTGAGCGGTGCGATCCAGCAGCTGCGCCCGGTAATCTCGCCCGGCTACGGCTTTACCGCGATCATCGTTGCGTTTCTCGGCCGGCTCAATCCGCTCGGCATCATTGCGGCCGGTCTCGTGCTGGCGCTGACCTATCTCGGCGGCGAAGCAGCACAGCTGTCGCTCGGGGTGTCGGACAAAGTCACCCGCGTCTTCCAGGGCCTGTTGCTGTTCTTCGTGCTCTCCTGCGACACGCTCATTCATTATCGCATCCGGCTGGTTTGGTACCGCTTTACTGCGTCAGATTTGGACGGGAGCCGCTGATGGGGATCGTTGAAGCCATCTTGCTGAGCGTCATTACCGCAGCGACACCGCTCGTCATTGCCGCGCTGGGCGAATTGGTGACGGAACGCTCGGGCGTACTCAACCTCGGCGTCGAAGGCACGATGGTCATGGGCGCCGTCTGCGCCTTTGCAGCGACCCAGATCACCGGATCGCCCTATCTCGGGATTCTGGCAGGCGTCGTCTGCGGCGCGGTATTTTCCCTCCTCTTTGCATTCCTGACACTGACGCTGGTTGCCAATCAGGTGGCGACCGGCCTGGCGCTGACGCTGCTCGGCCTCGGCGTTTCCGGCATGCTCGGAGAGAGCTTTCTCGGCATGCAGGGTATCAAGCTGCAGCCGATCGTCATCCCGGTGCTGGCCGAGATCCCGTTCATCGGCCCCTTGCTGTTTCGTCAGGACATCATCTTCTATCTGTCGATCGCGCTGGTCGCAGGCGTCCATTGGTTCCTGTTCAGGAGCCGTACGGGCTTGAAGCTGCGCGCCGTCGGCGACAGCCATGCGTCCGCCCATGCTCTTGGTGTAAACGTCATCACGACGCGTTATCTTGCCGTGATGTTCGGCGGTGCGTGCGCAGGCCTTGCGGGCGCGCAACTATCGCTGGTCTACACCCCGCAATGGGTGGAAAACATGTCGGCCGGGCGCGGCTGGATCGCGCTTGCGCTGGTGGTGTTTTCGTCCTGGCGTCCGTGGCGTCTCGTGGCCGGCGGCTATCTATTCGGCGCCGTTTCCATCAGCCAGCTTCACGCGCAGGCTTTCGGTATCGGCATTCCGTCGCAATTCTTGTCGTCGCTTCCCTATCTCGCGACGATCGTCGTCCTCATCCTCATTTCACATAACCGGCGCACGACCCTGATCAATACGCCGGCATCGCTCGGTAAGCCGTTTGTGCCAGATCGGTGACAATAACAATCCAGACGGACGTTTCTCAAACCGACAGAGGTCAAGAAAATGAAAAAACTATTGCTCGCTCTCGCAAGTACCGCGGCCGTCATCGGCTTTGCTTCGGCCGCCGCCGCTCAGGACAAGGCCAAGGTCTGCTTCGTCTACGTCGGTTCCAAGACCGACGGCGGTTGGACCCAGGCGCATGACATTGGCCGCCTGGAACTGGAGAAGACGCTCGGCGACAAGATCGAAACGCAGTTCCTCGAAAACGTGCCGGAAGGTCCGGACGCCGAGCGCGCAATCGAGCGTATGGCCCGTTCCGGCTGCGGCCTGATCTACACGACCTCCTTCGGCTTCATGGACGCGACGATCAAGATCGCCCAGAAATTCCCGGACGTGAAGTTCGAGCACGCAACCGGCTACAAGAGCGCGCCGAATGTGGCGACCTACAACAGCCGTTTCTATGAAGGCCGCTACATCCAGGGCGTTATCGCTGCCAAGATGTCCGAGAAGGGCGTTGCCGGCTACATCGCTTCCTTCCCTATCCCGGAAGTGGTAATGGGCATCAATGCCTTCGTCATCGGAGCGCGCTCGGTCAACCCGGACTTCAAGATCAAGGTCGTATGGGCAAACACCTGGTTCGACCCGGGCAAGGAAGCCGACGCTGCCAAGGCGCTGGTCGACCAGGGCGTCGATATCCTGACCCAGCACACCGACACGACGGCGCCGATGCAGGTTGCCGCAGAGCGCGGCATCAAGGCCTTCGGCCAGGCATCCGACATGATCGCCGCCGGTCCGCAGACCCAGCTGACCGCGATCGTAGACACCTGGGGCGCCTACTACATCAAGCGCACTCAGGCCTTCCTCGACGGCAAGTGGGAAACCACGTCGAGCTGGGATGGCCTGAAGGACGGCATCCTGACCATGGCGCCCTACACCAACATGCCTGACGACGTGAAGAAGCTGGCCGAGGACGCGGAAGCCAAGATCAAGTCGGGCGAGCTGAAGCCGTTCACCGGTCCGCTGAAGAAGCAGGATGGCAGCGAGTGGCTGGCCGCAGGCGCGTCGTCGGATGACGGCACGCTGCTCGGCATGAACTTCTACGTCGAAGGCGTCGACGACCAGCTGCCGAAGTAAGCACGGCGGAAGAACGCAGCAAATGTACAAACCCCGCCGCGATGGCGGGGTTTGTCGTTCTTGTCGGCGGGTCGAGTCACGACGCAGCGGCTTGTCGACACCGGGATCCCGGCGTTGGTTGGCTTGCTGAGAACGGCGCAATGAATGGTTGTGGCCGACCGGATTCGGCCATAGTGCAGCTTTGGTGCATTTCGTGTAATGCTTGAGGAATCGGATAGGCTGTTCTCGGCCCCGCTCGTCGTGTTCGTGGGGATGGGTGGACGGGGAATGGCAGTAGGGGCGCTGCATTTGGCGCTGTCAGGCAAGGGAGTGCCTGGAGGAGGTGGGTTGAACAGGAGTTTGCTGGAGACTGTCCTTTCCGGGACGCGGAAGCGCACCAGTCATGCGCATGTGGTCGACCAGCTTGGCAAGGCGATCGTTTCAGGCGAGTTCCCGATCGGGTCGATCCTGCCCGGCGATCCGGAGCTTGCGGCGCGCTTCAAGGTATCGCGCACGGTTCTTCGCGAAGCGATGAAGACGCTTGCCGCCAAGGGTCTGGTCGTTCCACGTGCGCGCATCGGCACGCGCGTCACGCCCAGGAACGACTGGAACCTCTTCGACAACGATATCCTGACCTGGCATTTCGAATGCGGTGTGGACGAGGAATTCCTCTATCACTTGAGCGAAGTCCGCCTGGCCTTCGAACCGCATGCGGCTGCCCTTGCCGCAAGGAATGCGTCTGACGCAGAGATCAGCCGCATGATGCGCCTGGCCGTCGCCATGGGTGAAGCTGGGCACACGGCCGAGAGCCTCGCCTATGCCGATCTGAAATTCCATCTGTCGATTGCCGAAGCCTCGGGCAATCCGTTCATGCGCACGGTCGGCGGCCTGATCGAGGCGGCGCTGGTCGGCATTTTCAAGCTGAGTTCGCCGGTCGCTGAAAAAGGCGGCGTCGACGAAGTCGCCCGCAATCACATCCGGATCGTCGAGGAAATCGGCCGGCGTGACGAGGCGGGCGCACGGGCCGCGATGGAAAATGTCATCAAGATCGGGCGTGAGCGCGTGCGTGGCGCCCTGCGGTCGGAAGAAAGCTGAACCGCCTTCGCCGGATTCTTCCGCAATATCGCCTGCTCCTACCTCGCGAAATACGGGTGAAGCGCATTTGGCTTCACGGATTTCGAGACTTGCGCTTGCTCGGATCGCCCGCTGGCCCTATTTGGTGAACGGTCGCTCTCGATTGGGCGACTTTTCGTCAACGGTGACTTGGAGACCATGTCCGAATTTTTTGTCATTTTCGTCCTGCTTTTGATCAACGCATTTTTTGCTCTCTCGGAAATGGCAATCGTCTCGGCAAGCAAGCCATTGCTTCGCCAGATGGCAAGACAGGGAAATCTCCGTGCCGAAGCGGCACTGAAGCTGGCGGAAGACCCCGGCAAGTTTCTCTCCACCGTCCAGGTGGGCATCACACTGGTCGGCACGCTTGCCGGTGCCTATGGTGGCGCGACGATCGCGGCCAAGTTCGCCCCGATTTTCGATAGCATCGCCTGGATCAGCCCCTACGGTCATCCGGTGGCCGTGGCGATCGTGGTGACGCTCATCACCTTCCTCTCCGTCGTCATCGGTGAGTTGATCCCCAAGCAACTGGCGTTGAAGAACTCGGAGGGCTTCGCGATGTTCGTGGCGCGGCCGATGACGTTGTTGTCGCGCATCGTGGCGCCGGTCGTCTATCTCTTCGAAACCTCGGCCGCCCTGATGATGCGGCTGCTCGGCATACGTCCGGATGATCCGGACCATGTCACCGAAGAGGAAGTCCACGCGATCATGGCGGAGGGTGTCGAGAGCGGCGCGATCGAAAAGTCGGAGCACGAGATGCTTCGTCGCATCATCCGTCTCGGTGACCGTAACGTGAAGTCGATCATGACGCACCGCACCGAAATGAGCTTCATCGATATCAACGACAGCCTGGAGACCATCGGGGAGAAGATCCGCCAATACGGCCATTCCCGTTATCCAGTCGTCGACGGGCCGAGCGGCGATGTCCTTGGCGCGGTTCTGGCCAAGGAAATCCTCAATGCGCCGACATCCGTCCCTCTCGACGTTCGCAAATATGTGCGTGAGATCCACACCTTGCCGGAAACCGCGTCCTGCCTGAAGGCACTCGATGCTTTCAAATCGTCGAGCATCAACATGGCGATGATCGTCGACGAATACGGCAGCACCGAAGGCATTATCACCATTGCCGATATTCTGGAGGCGATCGTCGGCGTGCTGCCGTCGAACTATGACGACATCGAGCACGCACTGATCCGCCAGCGTGAGGATGGAACCTACCTCGTCGACGGACGCACGCCGATCGATGAGATCCATCTGACCATCGGCATCGACGGCATCGATGCAGACGGAAACTTCGAAACGATCGCTGGTTTCCTGGTTCAGCAACTGCGCAAGACGCCGGAAGAAGGCGATATCGCCATTGTGCATGGCTATCGCTTCGAAGTGGTCGATATGGATTCCCGCCGTATCGACAAGATACTCGTGAGCCGTTGCGAAAACACCGTCTCTTGATGCGGGGATGAGGACGCGACGCCAACGGGGCGTCGCCGATCCGGCCGTTGGTTGCCGGTGCCATGGCAGAAGCGATGGTCGTTCCGGAAAGCAGATAGCCCCAGAAAAGCAAAAGGTCGGGCAATACCCGACCTTTCCCTCAAATCATCACGGCGCCTGCTAGTACATCCGTAGTCATTCGCCTTGAGCGATGATTGAATGACCGTGTTATTAAAGGGTTACCATGTCGGGCATATGACAGCGCAGCCGGAATATCCTTTGTTTCTGCCGTGGCGTTGAGCTTGGCATGTCCGGCGAGCCGAAAGCCGAACCTGGTTCACCACGATCTTTCGAGGAAGACTACCTGAGCCGGACGATTTGGCAGGACGTACCTGAGGGTGCCTCTTCGGCGTTCGGCACGCGAACGATCAGGCAATCGGACTGGGCAAAGACTTTCATCATTGACGAGTCCTGGCGCGGGAAAGGATGGGCGACAAGCGAGCCGTCCACATCGCTCGAAAGCCGCGCCCGCACATAGTCCTGGCGCTTGTCGTTGGCGGGTAGTGGCGCGGCGAGGCGGGCGGTCGTCAGGCGATCGCGCCTCGGCAGTCTTGCCAGTTTGCAGGTCAAGGGTTCAAGGAACAAGAGAGCGCAAACGAGGCTCGATACAGGATTGCCGGGTAGGCCGAGCACCGCCATGTCACCGAGTTGCCCGACCATCAGAGGTTTTCCGGGCCGCATGGCGATGCGCCAGAAGTCGAGCGTCATGCCACTCGCAACCAATGTCGACTGCACGAGATCATGATCGCCGACCGAGGCGCCACCTAGCGTCACGAGCACATCGGCTCCCTTTGCCTTTGCCCGCTCGACGGCCGCTGAAATCGCCTGGCTGTTGTCCGGGACGATGCCGAGGTCGATGATCTCGGCGCCGTTTTCACGCGCAATGGCGGCAACACCGAATGTGTTGGAGGCAATGATCTGATCGGCGCCGGGTACGCTACCGGGCGTCAACAACTCGTCGCCGGTGGCAAGGATTGCGACTGTTGGTTTTTTGAATACTGGCAGGGTCGCGTGGTTCATGCCGGCGGCGAGCGTCAGGCGACCGGCGTCCAGAACGTCGCCCGCGAGCAGCACCGTCTCGCCGGATGTAAAATCCTGGCCGGACAGCCGGATATGTCGCCCTTTGCCGGGCGCAAACAAGGTGCGGATCTTGCCATCGGCAAGCTGTTCGGTGTCTTCCTGGATGATGACCGTGTCGGCGCCGGCGGGAAGCGGTGCTCCGGTGAAGATGCGAACAGCCTCTCCGGACTTCACCTCGCCGCCGAAGCCATGGCCGGCGGCGGACTGGCCGATGACCGTAAGCTCGGCGCCGATGGTATGGATATCCTCATGACGAACCGCATAGCCATCCATCGCCGAATTGTCGAAGGCGGGATGGGTGACGCGCGCAGTTACATCTTGCGCGAGCACACGGCCGAGCCCCTCATGCAGATCGACATGTTCGCTTGCTTGCCGGGGCCTGGCGCTGTCTAGGATCCTGTTAAGCGCTTCTTCGACGGAAAGCAGCGACATCGGCGGTCAGTCTCCCTGGCGTCGGTAATCGCCGGAGCGTCCGCCGGATTTACTGACGAGCTGGATGCCGCCGATTTCCATTTCCCGGTCCGCAGCCTTCGCCATGTCGTAGATCGTCAGGCAGGCGATGCTGACGGCGGTCAGCGCCTCCATCTCGACGCCGGTCTTGCCGGTCAGTTTGGCAAGCGCTTCGACGCGCAGGCCGGGCAGAGCCGGATCAGGCGTGATGTCGACCGACACTTTCGTCAACATCAGCGGATGGCAAAGCGGGATGAGATTCGACGTCTGCTTGGCGGCCATGATGCCGGCCAGCCGCGCAGTGCCGATCACGTCGCCCTTCTTGGCGTTGCCCTCCAGGATCAACGCCAGCGTCTCCGGGCGCATGCGGACATGGCCCTCCGCCGTGGCACTACGGACGGTTTCGGCCTTGTCGCCGACGTCGACCATGTTCGCTTCGCCGCTGCTGTCGAGATGCGTGAGTACGGTCTTGCCCATCACTCGGCCGCCAACACGCTTTCGGAGCCGGTCAGCAGCGCGCGCGTTGCCGCCTCAACATTGCTCTTGCGCATCAGGCTTTCGCCGACCAGGAAGGTCGTGATGCCGCTCCTTTCCAGACGCTTGCAATCGTCGTGGGTAAAGATGCCGCTCTCGCCGACGAGCAACCGATCGGACGGAACCATCGACGCCAGTTGCTCGGATACGGCGAGATCGACGTCGAATGTTCTCAGATTGCGATTGTTGATGCCGACCAGCGGCGAGGTAAGCTTGAGCGCACGTTCCATCTCTTCGGCATCGTGCACTTCGATGAGCACATCCATACCGAGGGAAAGGGCGGTCTCCTCCAGGCGCCGGGCGTCATCGTCGCTGAGCGAAGCCATGATAAGCAGGATGCAGTCAGCACCCCAGGCACGCGCCTCGAACACCTGGTAGGTGTCGAACATAAAGTCCTTGCGCAATGCCGGAAGCGCGCAGGCTGCGCGGGCGGCTTCAAGGAATGCCGGTGCACCCTGGAAGCTCGGCCCATCCGTCAGCACCGAAAGACAGGCAGCGCCGCCGGCCTCGTAGGCCCTGGCCAGAGCCGGTGGATCGAAATCAGGACGGATCAGGCCTTTTGACGGGCTCGCCTTCTTTATTTCCGCGATCAGGCCGAAGCGGCCCTGCTGTTGGCGCGCGGCGAGTGCCGCGTGGAACCCGCGCGGAGCGGACTGATCGGCGATTCGGGTCTTCAGATCCTCGATCGACGTCTGCGATCTGGCCGCAGCGATCTCGTCGCGCTTGTAGGCTTCGATCTTGCGCAGGATATCGGTCATGGCGCGGTTCCTTGTCTAAAGCAGCGTTGTCTCAGGCAGCGTTGGAGACGCTGATCAGGCGCTGCAGTGCCGCCTTGGCGCCACCGCTCGAGAGCGACTGGCGGGCGAGCGTCATGCCTTCACCAAGATCTACGGCCTTGCCGGCAATCATCAGCGATGCAGCTGCGTTGGCAAGCGAAATGTCCCTGTAGGCGTTTTCCGCACCGTCGAGAACAGCCTGCAGCGCAACGGCATTGTGGGCGCCATCGCCGCCCTTCAAGGCGTCGAGAGACACTGTCGGCAGGCCGAAGTCCGCCGGCGTCAGCGTGAAGGTCCTGATCTTGCCGTTCTCGAGAGCCGCCACCTGCGTCGTGCCGGTGGTGGTGATCTCGTCGAGACCTTCGCCGTGCACGACCCAGACATTCTCCGAGCCGAGGTCGCGCAGGACTTCCGCCAGTGGCTGCACCCATTGCGGCGCGTAAACGCCCACCAGTTGTCGCTTGACGCCGGCAGGGTTGGACAGCGGGCCGAGCAGGTTGAAGATCGTGCGGGTGCCGAGCTCGACGCGTGTCGGCCCGACATGGCGCATGGCGGAATGGTGCTGCTGGGCAAACATGAAGCCAACGCCGGCTTCGCGGATGCAGCGCGAAATCGCCTCAGGGCCGATATCGAGCTTGACGCCGAGGCACGACAGGGCGTCGGCCGTGCCGGACTTCGAGCTGAGGGCCCGATTGCCGTGCTTGGCGACTGGTACACCTGCACCCGCAACGATCAGTGAGGCGAGGGTCGAGATATTGTAGGTACCGGCGCCGTCGCCGCCGGTGCCGACGATATCGACGGCATTGGCCGGAGCATCGACCGGCAGCATGCGGGCGCGCATGGCGGCAACGGCGCCGACGATTTCGTCGACGGTTTCGCCGCGGACGCGCAACGCCATCAGGAAGCCACCGATCTGCGATGGCGTGGCCGCACCCGACATGATGATCTCGAAAGCCGCTCGTGCGTCTTCGCGGTTAAGGGCCTCGCCGGCGGCGACTTTGGCGACGAACGGTTTCAGATCACTCATCGGTTGCTTTCCTTGCCGCTTATCTCTGTGCCAAAGCCGTTTCGGCAAGCGTCTGATTGATCGAAACACCGTAGGCCGACTGCAGCGTCGATACCATCTGGTCGAGAATGTCGTCGCCGCTGGCACGGGCCACGGCCTGGATCTGCCGGCTATCGTCCTCCAGGGCGTCGGTCGGGCCGTTGTTCTCGATCGCGGTGACACGCAGGAGGATCTGACCATCACCGCCGATACCGGCGGCATTGGCGACGAGACCGTCCGGACCGCTAAAGGCGGCTGCGACGGCGGCCGGGCTCAGTGCCGCATCCGATGTCGACCGGGTCAATCCGGTCTTCGTTTCGACGGCAAGCCCAAGTTCCGCCGCGATATCGGCGAGCGTCGCACCCTTTTCGATCCGCTGCTTCAACTCGGTAGCTTTGGCGGCGAGCGCCGTGCGCTGCTGTTCTGCGGTCCAGTCTGCTGCGACCTCGTCGCGTGCTTCATCGAGTGTGCGATCGCGAGCCGGAACCACTTCGTCGAGGTCGAACCAGACATAACCGTCACGTCCGATGTTGACCGGCAGGGTTTCGCCGCCCACTTCAGCCTTGAAGGCCTCCTGCAGCAGAGCACCAGGCTCCGGCAGGCCCGCGACTTCATCGCCATTCATATCCTTGCCGGTCGCGTCGATCCCGTCGACGGTGGCGACTTTCAGCTTGAGCTGCTCGGCGACGTCCTTGAGCGGGGCGCCGGCAGCGCGCTCGTCCTCGATCTTGTCGTGAAGGCCGATGATCTCGTTCTGCGCGTTGGCAAGGGCAATGTCCTTGCGGAGTTCTTCCTTGACCTCATCGAAGCTGCGAACCGTTTCCGGGCGGATGTTCGTCGCGCGCAGGATCACCGGTCCGAAGGCGCCATCGATGACAGGCGACGTGCCGCCATTGGCGGCGATTGCAAAAGCGGCTTCGCCGATCTTTGCGTCCGGAACGCTGGCAGAGGTGAAGTCGCCCAGAAGAACGTCGGCAGGCGTCTTGCCTTCAGCCTTGACGAGGTCGTCGAAGGACGTGCCGGCTGCCAGTTTGGCTGCCGCAGCGTCCGCTGCATCACGCGAAGGGAAGGCGAGCTGTTCGATTGTCCGCGCGCCTTCGGTGCGGAAATTGTCCTTGCGCTTGTCGTAGTCAGCGCGAACGTCCGCATCGATCACGGCCGTCGCATCGGCGATATCCTCGGGCGCGAGCTTCAGATAGGTGATCTTGCGGTATTCCGGCGCGCGGTAGTTTGCCTTGCGACCGTCGTACCACGGGGCGAGAACGTCGTCGCCCGGCGCCTTCACCGGATCGATATTGGCGTTCGACAGCAGGACGTAGTCGATCGAGCGCTTTTCGTGGCGATAGGAGGCGATCGCGTCGCTGAGCACCTTCGGTGCGACATAACCGTCGGACAGGGCGTCGACGATCTGCGAGCGTACGGCGACCTGGCTGCGGTTGTTGATGTAGTCCTGTTCGCGAAGGCCTGCATTGCGCAGCACGCTTGAGAACGTCAGGCGATCGAACTGGCCGTTGACGCTGTGGAAGGCCGGGTCTTCGGCGATGAGCTTGGCCAGCCGATCTTCCGAAAGGCCGAGGTTCATGTCGCCGGCCAACTGGTCGAGGGCCGCACCCGCGACGAGCTGGGAATAGACCTGCTGCTCGATGCCGAATGCCTTTGCCTGCTGCGGCGTCAGGCGGGTGCCGAGCTGGCGCGAAACGAGCGCAAGCTGACGCTCGTAAGCGAGCCGGAAGTCCGGAGCCTTGACCTTGACGTCACCGACGACGACCACAGCATCCGATTGGTTCGCGATCATCGATGTCGATGCGCCCCATACCATGAAAGACAGCACGAGAATGACGAGCAGGCCTTTGACGACCCAGGTCTGGGCGGCTTTTCTCAGGAATTCGAGCATGGGGGCAGAAACCTCGTTACAGTGCGGTGGCTGTTGGCCAAACGAGTTCGTTCCTTAAAACAAACGAAACAGGAAATGAAGGGCGCAATGGCGCAAATTGCGCGCCAGCCGAAGATCACGGCGGATCGCGCGAACAGGGCGCGCTTCGGACCTGAGGCTTGGTTGGGCTGCTTGCGATGCCGACGGTCGTCCACGGAGGGGCGTAGCTGGCAAAATCGATGTCGGATTTGTTAGCCGGCAACGGAAAATTATCTGTCAGAGTGACGAAATCGCCGTCGTCGGATTGAGGTCGAAAACACTTCGGAACTATGGTTGTGTGTATTGGGCGGGGCGATTCATGCGGCCCTGCGGAAAGACATGCCATGCAATCGACAATCGTGATGGTAAATCTGTTCGGAGCGGTGGCGCTGCTGCTGTTCGGCCTTTCCCTGGTCAAGGATGGGGTAACGCGCGCCTTCGGGGCGAAGCTGCGGGCCGGCCTGGCCCAGGGGACGAGCGGGCCGACGCGATCGTTCCTGACGGGCCTTGTTGCGACACTCGCTCTGCAAAGCTCGACTGCGACGGCATTGATGACTGCCTCTTTCGTGGAGAAGGGGCTTATTCGCTCGCGCATGGCGCAGATCGTCTTGCTCGGTGCGAATGTCGGTACGGCGGTCACCGCCTGGATCGTCGCAACTGGCATCGAATGGTTGTCGCCGATGATCATTCTGGTCGGCGTGTTGCTGCACCGCGTCAGCCGCTCGAACGCCCGCCAGGGCCTTGGCGCGGCCTTTGTCGGGATCGGTCTGATGCTGCTGTCGCTGCATTTGCTTGGCCTGGCCACCGAGCCGATGCGGGAATCGGCGGCGCTGGCAGCGTTTCTCGGCATGCTCGACAGCGCCTGGCCAGTCGCTTTGATCATATCCGCGGGCCTTGCCTTCGCCTCTTCCTCCAGCCTCGCGGTGGTGATGCTGGTGCTTTCCCTTTCCGCCGCCGGCGTTCTCTCCGTCGGGCTGACGGTTGCGCTGGTGCTTGGCGCCAATCTCGGCGGGGCGATCCCGCCTGTCATGGCGACGCTGTCTTCGGCGCCGCCGGCGCGACGCGTCACGCTTGGCAATCTCGTCGTCCGTGCCATCGGATGTCTGATCGCGCTGCCTTTGACCGGTGTCAGCGTCGAGTTCCTGCAAAGTCTGCCGTTGCCGAAGCAGAACCTGCCGGTCGATATCCATCTGGCGTTCAATCTTGCCGTGGCGATCCTCGCCTGGCCGTTTGCGGGCCTGCTGTCGCGGCTGATGATCCGCTTCATCCCCGATAGCGAGGCGGACGAAACCGGGCCGCGCTATCTCGACGAGAACGTGCTGCACACGCCGGTCATGGCTCTTTCGGGCGCGACGCGGGAAGTGCTGCGGGTGGGCGACCTGATCGAGATGATGCTGATCCGCGCCCAGACCGCCTTCAACAACAACGATCTGTCGGAGATCCGCGATATCGGCAAGTTCGAGAAGCAGGTCGATCTGCTGCAGCAGGAAGTGAAGATTTTCCTGTCGCGCCTGGGTCGCGACGGCCTGAGCCCGGAGGATGGGCGCCGCTCGATCGTGATCATCGACTACGCAATCAATCTCGAGCATATGGGCGATATCATCGAGAAGGGGCTGTGCGAGCAGATCGGCAAGAAGGTCAACAATGGCCTGAAATTCTCCGAGGACGGCTATCAGGAACTGAAGAGCCTCTTCAACCTGACGATCGACAATCTGCGGGTTGCCCAGACCATTTTTGTCACCCGCAACGCCGATCTCGCCCGACAATTGATCGAGGTGAAGGTCAGTGTGCGCCACATGGAGAAGCGGTCGGCCGAACGGCACATCGAGCGGCTACGCGACGGACGACTGGAAAGCCTGCAGACCAGTTCGCTGCATCTCGACATGTTGCGCGATTTGAAGCGCATCAACGCCCACATTGCGTCGGTCGCCTATCCGATCCTCGAGGAAAGCGGGCTTTTGACCGAGAGCCGGTTGCGACCACAGGCGTGATCTCTACGAACCGGCGGCCGTTTCGCCGGGACGCAAGCCGTTCCGGACGAACGCGTCGTAGCACGGCGTCAGTGTGATGCGCGTGTGGCCTGCCTCGAGGCTCGGCAGGTAGAGCGCCAGCAGTGTCCTGTTGACATTTGTCGGTGGGCAAGTCGGCACGAGCGCGATGTCGACGGCAGCCACTGCCGCGCGCACCTCTGCGTCCGGCGGCGGGATCGCCCGGAACGGGTCTGCGCCGATGGCGACGCGTTTCGGCGCGTGGCGATCCATCAACCAGGGAAACGGATTGGCGAAATCGATATTGAAGATGGTTTCAAAGCGGACGCCATTGGCGGCCTCGTAGGCGCGCAGGGCATCGACAGCGCCGTCGACATTCGTCAGCCAGGCGGTCTGGAAGTCGAAATCGCTGTAGAGCAGGAATGACGGCAACTCGCCCGCGTCCGCGAGTGTATCGAAGGCGCCGCGCTGCGTGATATAGGCATCGCGCATGCGTTCGGCCCGCACTGCCAGGATCGGGCGGACATTCACCGCACCCATCGTTTTCAGGTTGTGGCTCTCGATCCGGACATTGTTGACGGCGCCGACCCAGGCGCGTGCGCTCTTCTGGGCGACGACAGTCATCGGTGGCAGCGCCGCCGCGGCGGCTAGGAGCGAAACCGCTATCGTTAGCCGCTTGGACGTGCTGTTGGCGGCGAAGTCGAGGGCGATTTTGAGCAGCAATGGATAGAGGAAGATGAAGGCCTGGCTGCCGGTGTTCTGGCTTTCGAACAGGATGCCGGCCACCACGAAAGCGGCGAGCCAGAAGAATTTCTGGTCGAAAACCTGGCCCATGCCGACGACCGAAGGTCTGCGGCAGGCGGCCCGCAACGACGCGGCGAAAGCTGGCAGGTTCGCAAAAAAGAGGGTCAGGCACAGAAGGCCCGCAGGCAGAAGAAGGCCCGCGTTCAGCGACGCTGCCTGAAAAAGGCGCGGCAGCAGACTGCCGTCATTGACGTCTAGCATCGCCAGGATATCGGCGACATAGGCCGATACCGCACCAAGCGAGAGCTCGATAACGGCAAGGACGCTGAAGAAGATCAGAGCCGACGCGACTGCCGGGCGCAGGCCGAACCGCCCGGCCGCGAATGCCGTCAGACACAGGATCACGCCTGCGACTGCCCCAGTAATCTTCACGAAGAAAAGCGCGATCATCGCCCCTGCGACGACAGTCGAAAGAATGCGCGGGCTGCGCACATAGATGAGTGCGGCGGCGAGCACGTAGAGCAACTGGCAGACCTGGCGGTTGTAGATGCCGAAGCCATCGGATCCCGGATAGGGATAAAAGTCGCCGGTGTTGAAAGGAAGCACGGAAAAGAGAAGGAACGGCAGCAGGATGGCGTAGGCTAGTGCCCGTGAGCGCTTCTGAATGTCGAGCATTACCAGGCCGATCAACGGACCAGTGACGATGAGAAGGCACCAACTCGCCAGCAGCAGGGGGTGGCCGTTCGGGAACGCCGATTGCAGCGCTGTGAACAGGTAGTACCCGAACCCGCCGACGGGTGCGAAGAAATCGACGGACGGGATCTGTCCGTCAGCAAGCCGGTTGGCGGCATCAAGATAGAGATAATGATCCCAGAACATCGGCCCTATCGGCTGCGGGATCGTGACGGTCAGCAGCAGCGAGAGCAGAGCGAGTGCCAGAGCGAGTCCTGCAAGCGGCGAACATATGGCAGCCAGAGCGATATTGTCCGGCTTTGCTGCTGCGTCGAGATCGGTGCTGGCATGCATTGCGGCTTCTCTCCCCGAGGGAGCGATGCACGCGCATGGGTTGCCGAGGCAGGCTCCGCTTCCCCTTATGCCATCATCGGGTTTTAAGCCGGTTAACGCGACGTGATTGTGCGAATTATGCTTCCCGCAATATGTTGCTGATATGAAGGGGCCGAATCGGGCAGCCGGATATCGGTCCTCAAGAAAAAGACCAAGGAGTTCATTGGATGGAACGGAGTTGCCTGGCGATTGTACTGGCTGCGGGTGAAAGCACGCGGATGAAATCGTCGATGTCGAAGGTGCTGCATCCGGTGGCCGGCCGGCCGATGATTGCCCATGTGGTGGCCGCGCTCTCGAGCGCGTCGATTTCCGACGTCGCTCTCGTTGTCGGACGCGACGCCGAGGTTGTTTCAGGTGCTGCCGGCATCGGCGGCGTATCGATTGCGTCGTTCCTGCAGAAGGAGCGTCTTGGCACCGGACATGCGGTTCTGGCGGCGCGCGAAGCAATATCCAGGGGGTTTGACGACATTCTAGTTGTCTTCGGCGATACGCCGCTGATCACGCCTGAGCCGCTCAAGGCGGCGCGCGACGGCCTGGCCGCCGGCAACGATGTGGTCGTCATCGGTTTCGAGGCTGCCGATCCCTCGGGTTATGGCCGGCTGATCGTCGAAGACGGCGCGCTGCTCGCGATCCGCGAGCACAAGGATGCGACCGAGGAAGAACGCCGCATCACCTATTGCAATGGCGGGCTGATGGCGATCGATGGCCGCAAGGCGCTCGACCTGCTCGACCGCATCGGCAATGCCAACGTCAAGGGCGAGTATTACCTGACCGACCTGGTCGAGATCGTGCGGGCAATCGGCGGCCGCGCCATCGCCGTCGAAGCGCCCGAGGAGGAGCTGACCGGCTGCAATACCCGTGCGGAACTCGCCTATATCGAGCGGCTCTGGCAGCAGCGCCGCCGTCACGAACTGATGCTGTCGGGTGTCTCGATGATCGCGCCGGAGACCGTTTTCCTCGCCTGGGACACGGAATTGCAGCAGGACGTGCTGATCGAACCGAATGTCGTGTTCGGCCCGGGCGTCCGCGTCGAGAGCGGCGCCATCATCCATGCCTTCTCGCATGTCGAGGGAGCGACGGTGCGTGCTGGCGCAACCGTCGGCCCCTATGCGCGCCTGCGGCCCGGTGCTGATCTCGGCGAAAAGTCGAAAGTCGGGAATTTCTGCGAGGTCAAGAAGGCGGAAATCGGCGCCGGCGCCAAGGTCAACCATCTGACCTATATCGGCGATGCCTTCGTCGGCGCCGGCTCGAACATCGGTGCCGGCACGATCACCTGTAACTATGACGGCGTGAACAAGCACGAGACCCGCATTGGCGAGAATGCCTTCGTCGGCTCGAACTCCTCGCTGGTCGCACCGGTGACGATCGGTGACGGCGCACTGGTCGCCTCCGGCAGCGTCATCACCGAGGACGTGCCGGCCGACGCCGTTGCCTTCGGCCGCGCGCGCCAGGAGATCAAGCCGGGCAGGGCACGTGTCCTGCGTGAACGCTACGAGGCACGAAAGGCTGCGAAAAAGGCGGCCAAGGCGGCCAAATAGGTTCGCGTTAAATACTGAAACCGAAAGTGAAATCGGGGCGGATTGCCTCGTCCGGCAAATGCGTTACCAAGGCAACGCGCCGGGCGGGACTTCCGCCCTGCCGATTGGTGCGTCAAAACGGCGCGAGACGAATTCGGAGACGACTATGTGCGGAATTGTTGGCATCGTTGGAAACCAGCCGGTCTCGGAGCGACTGGTCGATGCGTTGAAGCGCCTGGAATATCGCGGCTACGATTCAGCCGGGGTCGCGACCATCAATGCCGGCGCGCTTGAGCGCCGCCGGGCCGAAGGCAAGCTGGTCAATCTGGAGGCTCGCCTGCGCGAAGAGCCGCTGGCCGGAACGATCGGCATCGCCCACACCCGCTGGGCGACGCATGGCGCTCCGACCGAGCGTAATGCTCATCCGCATTTTACCGACGGGGTTGCCGTGGTTCACAACGGCATCATCGAGAACTTTTCCGTGCTGAAGGACGAACTGATCGCCGACGGTGCGAAGTTCGAGACGCAGACCGATACGGAAGTCGTGGCGCATCTGCTGGCAAAGTTCCGGCGTGACGGCCTCGGCCGGCGCGAGGCGATGCATGCGATGCTGAAGCGGGTGACCGGCGCCTATGCATTGGCCGTGCTCTATCAGGACGACCCATCGACGATCATGGCTGCCCGCAACGGTCCGCCGCTGGCGATCGGCCACGGCAAGGGCGAGATGTTCCTCGGCTCCGATGCGATCGCGCTGTCGCCGTTTACCAACGAGATCACCTATCTGATCGACGGCGACTGGGCCGTGATCGGAGCCGATGGCGCCCATATCTTTGACCTCGCCGGCAATGCCGTCGATCGCCCGCGACAGATCTCATTGGCAGCCGCCTACATGATCGACAAGGGCAATCACCGGCACTTCATGGAAAAGGAAATCTACGAGCAGCCGGAGGTGATCTCCCATGCGCTCGGCCATTACATCGACTTTGCCGAAAACCGGGTGAAGGCCCTCACGGGCTCGATCGATTTTGCCGACGTGCCGAGCCTGGCGATCTCTGCCTGCGGCACCGCCTATCTTGCCGGTCTCGTCGGCAAATACTGGTTCGAGCGCTATGCCCGCCTGCCCGTCGAAATCGACGTCGCCTCCGAGTTCCGCTACCGCGAAATCCCGCTGTCGTCGCAGTCGGCAGCCCTGTTCATCTCGCAGTCGGGCGAGACCGCCGATACGCTCGCGTCGCTCAGGTATTGCAAGGACCATGGCCTGAAGATCGGCGCTGTCGTCAACACCCGTGAATCGACCATCGCGCGTGAATCCGACGCCGTGTTCCCGATCCTCGCCGGCCCTGAGATCGGTGTTGCCTCGACCAAGGCGTTTACCTGCCAACTGGCGGTACTTGCCGCGCTGTCGATCGGCGCCGGCCGGGCCCGCGGCACGGTCTCGGCCGATGAGGAGCAGACGCTCGTTCGCCACCTTGCCGAAATGCCGCGGATCATGGGCCAGGTGCTGAATGCGATCCAGCCGAAGATCGAGATGCTGTCGCGCGAACTTTCGAAGTGCCGCGACGTGCTCTACCTCGGCCGCGGCACCAGCTTCCCGCTGGCGATGGAAGGCGCGCTGAAGCTCAAGGAAATCTCCTATATCCACGCCGAGGGTTATGCCGCCGGCGAGCTGAAACATGGCCCGATCGCGCTGATCGACGAAAACATGCCGGTCATCGTCATCGCCCCGCATGACCGCTTCTATGAGAAGACCGTGTCGAACATGCAGGAGGTGGCAGCCCGCGGCGGACGGATCATTCTGATCACCGACGAAAAGGGCGCAGCCGCCTCGAAGCTCGAGACGATGGCGACGATCGTGCTGCCGAATGTCGACGAAATCATCGCGCCGATAATCTTCTCGCTGCCGATTCAGCTGCTTGCCTACCACACGGCCGTGTTCATGGGTACCGACGTCGATCAGCCCCGCAATCTGGCAAAATCGGTAACGGTCGAATGATCGTCATCCGGCCGGAAAGAAAGGGCGACGAGCGGGCGATCCACGACGTAACCGCCGCTGCTTTCGCAGGGCATCCGCACAGCGACCAGAGCGAGCCCTTCATCATCGAGCGCCTTCGGGATCAGGGCGCGCTGACGCTCTCGCTCGTTGCTGAAGATGAAGGCCGGATCGTCGGCCATGTCGCCTTCTCGCCGGTGACGCTCACGCCGCCAGTATCCGGCTGGTTCGGGCTTGGGCCTGTGGCGGTCTTGCCGGGGCGACAAGCGCAGGGCGTGGGCAGCCGGCTCATCCGCGAGGGCCTTGCGATGCTTACCGCCGACGGCGCCTTGGGCTGCGTGGTCGTGGGTGATCCCGACTATTACCAAAAGTTCAGATTCCGTAACGAATCTTCTCTTGTATTCCCGGGTTGTGCGCCGCAATACTTCATGGCGCTGGCCTTCTCCGGCGCGGTGCCGGCAGGCACGGTTGCCTATCATCCGGCTTTCGGTTCGGAGTGAGGTTTAAACGGAAGAGGCATGACGGAAAATTCGAAGAGCAGCTTCATTGCGACCCGGCTGCGGAACTATTTCCTGACGGGGCTGATCATCTGCGCGCCGCTGGCCATTACCGTCTGGTTGGTCCGCACCTTCATCGAATGGGCCGACGGATGGGTGAAACCCTATCTGCCGAATTTCTATAATCCTGACACCTATTCGCCTGTGGCTATTCCCGGATTCGGGCTTCTGGTCGCGCTCATCGTGATCACATTGGTCGGTTTCCTCACCGCCAATCTGGTGGGGCGGTCGATCGTTGCCTTCGGCGAGTCCCTTGTCAGCCGGACGCCGCTCGTTCGCACTATCTACAAATCGCTGAAGCAGATCTTCCAGACCGTGCTTCAAGAGCAATCTTCGTCGTTCAAGAAGGCGGGCTTGATTGAGTATCCGAGCCCTGGCCTCTGGTCGCTTGTGTTCATCGCAACGGATGTGAAAGGCGAGGTCGCCGCCAAATTCGACGAGCGTGGCATGGACATGGTGACCGTGTTCTTGCCGCCGACGCCGATCCCGACGGCCGGCTTCCTGTTGTTCGTGCCCCGCGACAAGATCATCCCGCTTGAAATGAGCGCCGAGGATGCGGCCAAGCTGCTGATCTCCGGCGGCCTCGTCGCTCCCGACTACAGGCCACTTGCCAACGCTCCGCCGCGCAAGATCGCGCAGCAGAAGACCGCCTGACGCTTTTGTTTTTACGCATTTCCTGACGGAGAACCGCCTCCCACTTTTCCTGGAAATGCTCTAACCGGCGCGCAGGAAGCGGATCGCTTCGTCGCGGCGGTGAAGATAAAGCAAGGTTCTCAACGCCTCGCCACGCGGCGAGGTGAGATCCGGATCCCGCTCGATCATATAGGCGGCGTCCTTGCGGGCGATCTCGAGCAGGTCACCATGCGCTTCGAGGCTGGCGATACGAAAGCCGGGCGTGCCGGATTGGCGCGTTCCCAGCAACTCGCCTTCGCCGCGCAGTTTCAGGTCTTCCTCGGCAATCAGAAAGCCGTCCTCGCTGTCGCGCAGGATCGAAAGCCTTGCACGGCCGGTTTCGCCAAGCGGGCTCTTATAGAGCAGGATGCAGGTCGACGCCTCGTCGCCACGACCGACGCGGCCACGCAACTGGTGCAATTGCGCCAGGCCGAAGCGCTCCGCATGCTCGATGACCATGATGGTGGCATCCGGTACGTCGACACCGACTTCGACGACCGTCGTGGCGACGAGCAGGCGGATTTCACCGTTCTTGAAGGCGAGCATGACGGCGTCTTTTTCCGCCCCGTTCATGCGGCCGTGCACAAGGCCGACATCCCGGCCGAAGCGCTTGGAGAGCCCCTGGTATCTTTCATCGGCGGACATGACGTCGATCGCTTCGGATTCCTCGACGAGCGGGCAGATCCAGTAGGCTTTCTTGCCTTCCTTGATGGCTGCAGCCAGGCGGTCGACGATCTCGTCGGTCCGCTCGGTCGGGATGGTGACCGTCTGGATGGGTTTTCGCCCGGCCGGCTTTTCCGTCAGCTTGGAGACGTCCATGTCGCCGAAGGCGGCGAGCACCAGCGTGCGCGGGATCGGCGTGGCGGTCATCACGAGCATATGCGGGGAAATACCCTTGGCGGTCAGGCGCAGACGCTGGTGGACACCGAAGCGATGCTGTTCGTCGACGACCGCAAGCGTCAGCCTGTCGTAATTGACGGTGTCCTGGAACAGCGCATGCGTGCCGACCACGATCCGTGTCTCGCCAGAGGCAATGCGCTCCAGGATCGCATCGCGCTCCTTGCCCTTGGTGCGCCCGGTCAGAACGTCCATGGTGATGCCGGCGGGAGCAGCCATTTTCGACAACGTCGCGAAATGCTGTCGGGCAAGGATTTCCGTCGGGGCCATCAGCACCGCCTGGCCGCCCGATTCGACCGCCGCCAGCATCGCCATCAGCGCGACCATGGTCTTGCCGGAGCCGACGTCGCCCTGCAGCAGCCGCAGCATCCGGTCGCTACCGGACATGTCCTTGAGGATGTCAGCAATCGCGGTCGATTGGCTCGCTGTGAGCGAGAAGGGGAGAGCGGCGATAACGGGGCCGGAGAGTTTGCCCGTCGCATGCACCGGGGTGCCGGCAACCTTGCGAAGGCGCTGGCGAACGAGGGCAAGCGACAGTTGACCGGCCAGGAACTCGTCATAGGCGAGCCGCCTGCGCGCCGGCGCCTGCGGGTCGATATCAGTCGCGTCGCGAGGTTCATGCAGCGCGCGGAAGCTGTCGGCCGCACTCCGAAATCCCTGTTTCTCGGCCAGAGTGTTGTCGATCCACTCCGGCATCTCAGGCACGCGTGCGACGGCCGCCTCGATTGATTTGCGCAATATGCGGGCGGAGAGGCCGGCCGTTAGGCCGTAGACGGGTTCGACGAGCGGCAGGTTGTCCGCCTCGCTCGCCTTGACCATATAGTCAGGATGAACCATCGACGGCCGGCCGTTGAACCAGTCGACCTTCCCGCTGACGATCACGGTCTCGTCGACCGGCAGCGATTTTTCCAGCCAATTGCCTTTGACGCGAAAGAAGGTGAGCGCCAGTTCTCCGGTGTCGTCATGCAGGAAGATACGGTAGGGCAGGTTCTGCTTGCCCGGCGGCGGCGGCTGATGGCGATCGACCCGACCGGTGATCGTGACCACGACACCTTGCGGTGCATTCGCGATTCCCGGCTGCTGCCGTCGATCGATCAACGAATGCGGCGCATGGAATGCCAAGTCGATGACGCGGCAGTCTTCGATGCTTTCACGGCCGAGAAGGCGGGCATACAGCTCGCCGATCTTCGGGCCGATGCCGGGCAAAGTATTGAGCGGTGAAAAGAGCGGGTCGAGCAGGGCAGGGCGCATGGCGATGAAATTGCGACGACAATTCGGAGTTTGGCAAGGCTGACAATCATCTATTCAGCGTTTATAGAGCCCATTGACGACAAACCGTACCTCCTCGGGCGGCAGGAAGGAATCCCCCATGACTGGCATTTCACGCACCAGCGCCGATCTCGATCCGCGTCGCCGCCGGATTCTGTTTCGCGCCTGGCATCGCGGCATACGCGAAATGGACCTGATCCTAGGACAGTTCGCGGAGGCGGAGCTTTCCGCCTTGTCTGAGGTTGAGTTGGACGAGCTCGAAATCATCATGGCCGAGGAAGACAACGATCTCGTCAAGTGGATCATCGGCGAAAAGCCGGTGCCTGAGCGCTACCAGACGGCGATGTTCGAGCGCATCGCTGCCTACCGCCCCGATTTCGAGCGGCTCCCTGAAGAGATGAAATAGATCGATGCTGGCTGGCCTTGACCCGAAGAAGATTGCCGCTGCGACGCGTGAAGTCACGATCGGCCCGGTTCCATCAGGCGCCGAAGCGCTGGTGCTTGCCGATCTGGCGCGTGCCGGTACGCCGGTCGCCTACATCCTCTCGGATGGACAGCGCATAGCCGATCTGGAGCAGGTCCTCGGTTTCGTCGCCCCCGATATTCCGGTCCTGACTTTGCCGGGTTGGGATTGCCTTCCCTACGACCGCGTATCGCCGAGTGCTGATACGTCAGCGCGCAGGCTCGCAGCCCTCAGCGCCTTGATTGCCCACCGCAAGAAGCCGCATGCCGCCATCGTGCTGGTGACGGTCAATGCCGCCCTGCAGAAGATTTCACCGCAGGATGTGATCGAAAACCTCGCCTTCTCGGCGCACCCCGGCAACCAGGTGCGCATGGACGATGTCGCAGCGCGCCTGGAGCGCAACGGCTTCGAGCGCGTGGCCACCGTTCGTGAAGTCGGCGAGTACGCCGTGCGCGGCGGCATCCTCGACGTCTTCGTTCCCGGCAGTGGCGATCCGCTGCGGCTCGATTTCTTCGGCGACACGCTTGAGACCATCCGCTCCTTCGATCCGGCCAGCCAGCGCACGACCGGCCAGGTTCGTTCGCTCGACCTCAATCCGATGAGCGAAGTGTCGCTGACGCCGGAAACGATCAGTCACTTCCGCAAGCGGTATCTGTCGCTCTTCGGCGCTACGACCCGGGATGATGCGCTCTACCAGGCCGTCTCCGAAGGGCGCCGCTATGCCGGCATGGAGCATTGGCTGCCGCTCTTCTACGATCGCCTCGAAACCGTGTTCGACTATCTCGGCGGTTTTCGCATCGTTACCGATCATCTGGCGCGAGAAGCCGCCGCCGAACGTTCGAAGCTCATTCTCGATTACTATGACGCCCGCCACACGGCGGCATCGCCGGGCAAGTCGCTCGCAACACAGGGAACGCCCTATAAGCCTGTTTCGCCGGAACTGCTGTATCTGAACTCGGAAGGCTTTACGGCCGCGCTCGCTGAGCGCAACGCGGTCCGCCTCACGCCTTTCAATGAGCAGGAAGGCGAGACCCGCCAGGTCGTTACCGTCGATGCACGGCAAGGCGTGCGCTGGGCAAAGACGGCCGGAGAAGGCGAGGCCGAGAGCGACCGCGTCAATGTCTTCGACCAGGCGGTCAAATACATCGCCGAGAAGCGCTCCAAAGGTCTCAAGGTCGTTGTATCAGGTTGGAGCGAGGGATCTCTCGATCGTCTGCTGCAGGTGCTGGTGGAACATGGTCTCGGCAACATTCGCCAGATCAAGGCTCTGGCCGACGTCAAGACGTTGAAGCCGGGCGAAGCTGCATCGGCGGTTCTCAGCCTTGAAGCAGGTTTTGAAACGGGCGATCTCGTTGTTATCGGCGAGCAGGATATTCTCGGCGACCGTATGGTCCGCCGCTCCAAGCGGCGCAAGCGTGGTGCCGACTTCATTGCCGAGGTCGCAGGCCTTGATGAAGGCAGCTATGTCGTGCACGCCGAACACGGTATCGGCCGTTTCGTCGGATTGCGCACGATCGAGGCGGTCGGCGCGCCGCACGATTGTCTCGAGCTCGTCTATGCAGACAACGCCAAGCTCTTTCTCCCGGTCGAAAACATCGAGCTCCTCTCCCGTTACGGTTCAGAGGGTACGGACGCGATCCTCGACAAGCTTGGCGGCGTCGCCTGGCAGGCTCGCAAGGCAAAGCTCAAGAAGCGCCTGCTCGATATGGCAGGCGGTCTCATCCGTATCGCAGCCGAGCGCCACACCCGGCATGCCCATGTTCTGGTGGCCCAGGACGGTGTCTATGACGAGTTCGTCGCACGCTTTCCCTATGACGAAACCGAGGATCAATTGAACTCGATCGAGGCGGTGCGCGAGGATCTCGGCAGTGGCCGGCCGATGGACCGCCTTGTCTGTGGCGACGTCGGTTTCGGCAAGACGGAGGTTGCGCTCAGGGCAGCCTTCATTGCGGCAATGAACGGGGTACAGGTCGCCGTCGTCGTGCCGACGACGCTGCTTGCACGACAGCATTTCAAGACGTTCATCGAGCGTTTTCGTGGCCTGCCGATCCGCATCCAGCAGGCCTCGCGCCTTGTCGGCTCGAAGGAACTGGCACTGACTAAGAAGGAAGTGGCTGATGGTAAGACCGACGTCGTGGTTGGCACCCATGCCCTGCTCGGAACCTCGGTCAACTTCGCCAATCTCGGCCTGCTCATCATCGACGAAGAGCAGCATTTCGGCGTCAAGCATAAGGAACGGCTGAAGGAGCTGAAGTCGGACGTGCATGTGCTGACGCTGTCGGCGACGCCGATCCCGCGCACGCTGCAACTGGCGTTGACCGGGGTGCGCGAACTGTCGCTCATTACCACGCCGCCCGTCGACCGCATGGCGGTCCGCACCTTCATCTCGCCGTTCGACGCGCTGGTGATCCGCGAGAGCTTGATGCGGGAGCATTATCGTGGCGGCCAGAGCTTCTATGTCTGCCCGCGCCTCAGCGACCTCTCGGAGATCCATGATTTCCTGAAATCCGACGTGCCGGAGCTGAAAGTTGCCGTCGCCCATGGCCAGATGCCGGCAACGGAACTCGAAGACATCATGAACGCCTTCTATGACGGGCGTTATGACGTGCTGCTGTCGACGACCATCGTCGAATCCGGTCTCGACGTGCCGACGGCCAATACCTTGATCGTCCATCGCGCAGACATGTTCGGTCTGGCGCAGCTTTATCAGCTTCGCGGCCGTGTCGGTCGTTCAAAGGTGCGCGCCTTTGCGCTGTTTACGCTGCCGGTCAACAAGACGCTGACGGCAACCGCCGAGCGGCGGTTGAAGGTGCTGCAGTCGCTCGATACGCTCGGCGCCGGCTTCCAGCTGGCAAGCCACGACCTCGACATCCGCGGGGCCGGCAATCTGCTCGGCGAAGAGCAGTCAGGCCATATCAAGGAAGTCGGGTTCGAGCTCTATCAGCAGATGCTCGAGGAAGCGGTCGCCGAACTCAAGGGCGAGGAAGAGGTTCACGATACCGGCTGGTCACCGCAAATTTCTGTCGGCACGCCGGTGATGATTCCGGAACACTACGTGCCGGATCTGCATTTGCGACTTGGCCTTTACCGACGCCTGGGCGAGTTGGCCGACCTCAAGGAGATCGACGGTTTCGGCGCGGAGATGATCGACCGCTTCGGCCCGCTGCCGATCGAGGTGCAACACCTCCTGAAGATCGTCTATATCAAGTCGCTCTGCCGTACGGCCAATGTCGAAAAGCTCGATGCCGGTCCGAAGGGTGTCGTCGTCCAGCTCCGCAACAAGGAGTTCCCGAACCCTGCGGCGCTGGTTGGCTACATCGCCAAGCAGGGCACGCTGGCGAAGATCAGGGCGGACCACAGCATCTTCTTCCAACGCGAGTTGGTTACGCCTGAAAAGCGCCTCTCGGGCGCGGCGATGGTGATGACGCAGCTCGCCGGGCTGGCGAAACAGGCGTAGTTGCCTTCGCGCTGCCGGTCCGATTGGCGGCGCGAGGGGACTTTACGTCGGTTCGGCGCGGCGCTGTGCAACTTAAACTATGCAGTGGCCTTCATCTGAGCGATTTCGCGCAAGGCATTGCTGAGCACGTCGACCGATTGCGCGCCCATCACGGCATATTGGCCGTCGAGGATGAAGCAGGGGACGCCGGTCACGCCCATTTCGCGGGCCATACCGATCTCTTCCCTGACGGCATCCTTGTCGGCATCCGAGTTGAGGAGCGCCGCGATCACTGGCCGGTCGAGGCCGGCTTCGGTGGCGATATCGAGCAGAACCGACTGATCGCCGACATTGCGGCCCTCTTCGAAGTTTGCCTTGAAGAGCAAGCCGACGACGGCGGATTGCGCAGCTTCGCCATTGGTCGCTGCCCATCGAATGAGCCGGTGCGCGTCGAGCGTATTCGGGCTGATCTTCACGGCGTCGAAATCGAAAGCAATGCCATCGGCATTGCCGAGTGCATTCAGCGTTTCATGTGCCCGGTCGACCGCCGCCTGACCGCCGAGCTTGGCGGCGAGATGTTGCTTGTGATCCACGCCTTCCGACGGAAGGTCGGGATTGAGTTGGTAGGGGCGCCACTGTACGGCGACCTGTACTTCCGAGCCGACATTGGCGATCGCCTGATCGAGTCTGGCCTTGCCGAGATAGCACCACGGGCAGACGACGTCGGAGACGATATCTATGCTGACGGTTTGCATGGTGCAGGTGCCTTTCCTCTTGGACAAAGCTGCGAGATAAGCCAGCTCCATCAGGCTTTCAATGCGTTACCTTCTGTATGTTTTTATCCTTAAATCGCATTCGGTTTAAGGATAAAAACATGCAGCAATTCAAAGTGCTACAGCGACCTTGGCGCGTCTGATAAGACGCGCGGCGCTGTAGAGGGACCCGACCCTTTATTGGACGTTCTCGTCCCACCATGCGGGCAACTGGTAGCCGTAGAGCGGTGCCGTGGCCGGCCGGCCGATATGCTTGCGCCGCGCGACCCACTGAGCATCCAGATGGTAGAGCGGCACAAGATAGGAATTGTTGATCAGCAACCGGTCATGGGCACGAACGGCCGCGGTGAAATCCTCTGTCGTTCTGGCCTGGAGGATGTTCTCGACCATACGGTCGACGTCCTTGTCGGCAACGCCGGCAAAGTTGTCGCTCCCCTGGCGATCACGCGACTGCGAGGTCCAGCGCCCGACCTGCTCGATGCCCGGCGCGAGCGTGGAGGGGAACGACTTGATGATGACGTCGTAGTCGAACGACTGGCTGCGCTGCTGGTACTGCGAATCGTCGACCGTGCGCACGGAGGCCTTGATGCCGAGCGGCGCCAGGAAGCGCTGGTAGGCAAGGGCGATCTTCTCCTGGCCGGCATTCTGGCTCATGATCTCGAAGGCGAGCGGCGCCCCCTTGGCATCGACCATCTTGCCGTCCTTGATCTGATAACCGGCCTCGCGCAGCAGCGAGACGGCGACGCGCAGCACATTGCGGTCGCGGCCCGATGCATCCGTCACCGGCAGGCGATATGTACCGTCGAGGATCGCCGGGTTGATGTGTTCGCGCACGTCACCGATCAGCCCGAGTTCGCGGTCGTCCGCCGCGGCCCCCAGGAACGAAAGCGCCGAGTTCTGCCAATAGCTTTGGGTCCGCGTATAGGCGCTGTCGAACAGGTTCTTGTTGACCCACTCGAAGTCGAACACCAGCGCCAACCCCTGACGGAGCTTGAGGTTGTCGAACATCGGCTTGCGCGTGTTGAAGACGATGCCGAGCATGCCCGACGGCGTCTTCGGCGTGAAAGTCTCCTTGACGACGTCACCGGAGCGGACAGCGGGAAAATCGTAGCCACGCGCCCATTTCGTGGCGCTGCCCTCCGGGTAGATGTCGATTTCGCCCTTCTTGAAGGCTTCGAAGAGGGAGTTCTCCTGGAGGAAGTATTCGACGGAGATCTCGTCGTAGTTGTCGAACCCGACTTTCGAAGGCAGGTTCTTTGCCCAATAGTCCGGGTTGCGGCGATAGACGATGCGTTCGCCCGGTTTTACATCGGCAACGCGATAGGGGCCTGAGCCAAGTGGGGCCTTAAGCGTCGTCTGGTCGAAGGTCGCCACGTCGGTTGCATGTTTCGGCAGGACTGGAGAAAGTCCAAGCAACAGCGGCAGTTCGCGGTCGGCATCTTCGTTGAAGGTGAAGCGGACGCTGAGGTCGCCGACCTTTTCGAGTTTGGCCACCTTCGCCATGCGGTTGCTGAAGGGAACGCGACCCTTGTCGCGCATCAACTCGAAGGTGAAGATGACATCATCAGCTGTTACCGGCTGCCCGTCGGCCCAGCGCGCATCGGGATTGATATTGAACTGAATGAATGTCCGGTCGTCGTCCCATTCCACCGTCTGGGCGAGCAGGCCGTACATCGTGAACGGTTCGTCGCGGGAGCGTTGCATCAGCGATTCGTAGACGAGATTGCCGTATTCCGGATCCCACATGCCGCGCGCCGTCGTCCGCATGCTCTTCAGGATGAAAGGATTGAGGCTATCGAAGGTCCCGACCACGCCGTAGGAAATCTTGCCGCCCTTCTTTGCATCGGGATTGACGTAGGGGAAGCTCTTGAAATCCGCGGGCAGGGCGGGCTCCCCGTGCATCGAAATGGCGTGCACGGGAGCGGCCGTCGCGGCGCCACCGAATGCGGTTGCGGCCAACAGGATGGCCAGACCGGAAAGAATTGTGCGCAACGTTATCTCCAGTGAAGTGGCATTTGGCCGATTCCCGGCACGTTACCAATGCCGGTCGACAATTCCAACCGACGCTATACCCAAATTCCGGCCGGCAAGAGGTCAAAAAAAAGCAAGAAACACTGGATAAACCGCACGAGCCAATGTAACAGGTGTTTCCGGAAACGGGGTCATGCATTTGCCTTATTTGGCCAACAGGACAACGGCGGCTGACGATACTCACCTGCGGAACGAATTGTTCCGTTACCGGATTTCAGGAGACGGAATCACAATGATCTTCAAGTCAAACTTCACCAAACGTGCGGGACTGGCAACGCTGGCGCTTTCTGTAGCAGCTGCGGGCGTTCCGGGCGTTGCATCTGCCCAGCAGGCAGGTGGCAAGCCCCCGCAGGGTTGGTTCAAGGTCTGCACCAAACAGGAAGACAACGATGTCTGCATCGTTCAGAACCTGCTGACGGCAAACAACGGTCAGCTCGTGACCGCCGTTGGCCTCATCACCGTCACGGGCAAGGTCAACCGCAAGGTTCTGCAGATTTCCGTGCCGTCTGCGCGACTGATCCCGACCGGCGTTCAGATGCAGATCGACGGCGGCAAGCCGGTGAAGCTCGACTACGCAATCTGCATGCCGGACAAGTGCGTGGCTGAGGCCCCGCTGTCCGACCAGCTGATCGCAAGCCTGAAGAAGGGTAACGAGGTGGTCTTCACCTCCGTCAACTTCCAGCGCGCTCCGAACCCGATCAAGATGGGTCTTGAAGGCTTTACCGGCATTTTCGACGGCGAGCCGATCGAACAGTCGCAGCTCGAAGAGCGTCAGCGCCTGCTGCAGGAAGAAATGCAGAAGAAGGCTGAAGATGCGCGCAAGAAGCTTGAAGAAGCCCAGAAGGCAGCCAAGCAGAACTAAGCCTTTCGGCTCACGTCAAGAATAAAGAAACGCCCGGACCAAGTCCGGGCGTTTTTCATTTGAGCGAGTGCAACAAGCCAAGCCGCTAGTGGCGGAACGTCACCTTGGGCTTGTAGTGCCCGATGTCGTCCTTCTCGAACAGGGCGTCGACTTGGGCGTGGCGTATCGGCCGATCGCTTTCGTCGGATACCAGGTTCTGCTCGGACACGTAGGCGACATACTCGCTGTCGTCGTTCTCGGCGAACAGGTGGTAGAAGGGCTGATCCTTGCTTGGGCGGATCTCCTGGGGGATGGCATTCCACCATTCCTCGGTGTTTGCGTATTCCGGATCAACGTCGAAGACGACGCCGCGGAACGGGAAAACCCGATGGCGAACCACCTGTCCGATCTCGAATTTCGCGTTTCTCTGTTTCATGACGCAACACATCCTTTCAAGGGATTATCTGGGTTGCCAAACCCAAAACATCAATAGGGTGCCATGCGCGGCTTCGTGTACGCCTGCCTTGCCTTCTTGCGCCTCGCGGCAGCATGCTCCCAAAAAACAAGCCGGCGGGGTTCCTTGAACCCCGCCGGCTTGCCACGTCTCGCTTTCAGACCGGGCGCGGCATCCGCCGCCCGGCCCGTCGGTCTTAGACCGAGTAGTACATGTCGTACTCGACCGGGTGCGGGGTCATGTCGTAACGCATGACTTCCTGCATCTTCAGTTCGATGAAGGAATCGATCTGATCGTCGTCGAAGACGCCGCCGGCGGTCAGGTACTTGCGATCCTTGTCGAGGCTTTCGAGCGCTTCGCGCAGCGAGCCGCAAACGGTCGGGATCTTCTTCAGTTCCTTCGGCGGAAGGTCATAGAGGTCCTTGTCCATGGCTTTGCCCGGATGCAACTTGTTCTTGATGCCGTCGAGGCCGGCCATCAGCATCGCTGCGAAGGCGAGGTAGGGGTTGGCGGTCGGATCCGGGAAGCGGACTTCGACGCGCTTGGCCTTCGGGTTGGTGCCGAACGGAATGCGGCACGAAGCCGAACGGTTGCGGGCGGAGTAGGCGAGCAGGACCGGGGCTTCGTAGCCCGGGACGAGACGCTTGTAGGAGTTCGTCGACGGGTTGGTGAAGGCGTTCAACGACTTCGCATGCTTGATGATGCCGCCGATGAAGTAGAGGCAGCTTTCCGACAGGCCGGCATATTCGTCGCCTGCGAAGGTCGGCTTGCCGTCCTTCCAGATCGACAGGTGCACGTGCATGCCCGAGCCATTGTCGCCGAAGATCGGCTTCGGCATGAAGGTCGCGGTCTTGCCGTAGGCATTGGCAACCTGGTGCACGACGTACTTGTAGATCTGCATCTTGTCGGCGTTGCGAACCAGCGCGTCGAACTTGACGCCGAGTTCGTGCTGGGCAGCCGCCACTTCATGGTGATGCTTTTCGACCGTCACACCCATTTCGGAGAGAACCGTCAGCATTTCGGAGCGCATGTCCTGGCAGCTGTCGATCGGCGGGACCGGGAAATAGCCGCCCTTGACGCGCGGGCGGTGACCAAGGTTGCCGGTCTCATAGTCGGTGTCGTCGTTGGACGGCAGTTCCGAGGAGTCGAGCTTGAAGCCGGTGTTATACGGATCGGCCTTATACTTGACGTCGTCGAAGACGAAGAATTCGGCTTCCGGACCAACAAAGACGGTGTCGCCGATACCGGAGGCCTTGAGGTAGGCTTCGGCCTTCTTCGCCGTGCCGCGCGGGTCGCGGTTGTAGGATTCGCCCGAAACCGGATCGAGAATGTCGCAGATGATGACCATCGTCGACTGCGCGAAGAATGGGTCCATATGCGCTGTTTCCGGATCGGGCATCAGCACCATGTCGGACTCGTTGATCGCCTTCCAGCCGCCAATCGAGGAGCCGTCGAACATGACGCCGTCGGCGAACATGTCTTCGTCGACACAGACGACGTCCATCGTTACGTGCTGCAGCTTGCCCTTGGGGTCGGTAAAGCGCAGGTCGACGAACTTGACGTCGTTGTCCTTGATTTGCTTCAGAATATCGCTTGCAGTCGTCATTTTCCGTAATTCCCTGTGTGAGATGACGAGGTTTGAAAAGTGGCAGGGCCGAGCGGCCCTTGAGGATCAGATGGCGTCGAGGCCGGTTTCGCCGGTACGAATTCGGATGACTTCCTCGATGTTGGAAACGAAAATCTTTCCGTCGCCAATCCGGCCGGTTTGTGCGGCATTGCGGATCGCCTCGATGACAGCCTCCGCGTTTTCGTCAGCCAGCACCACTTCGACCTTTACCTTCGGCAGGAAGTCCACGACGTATTCGGCGCCGCGATACAGCTCCGTGTGACCTTTCTGTCGACCGAAGCCCTTTGCTTCCGTGACGGTAATGCCCTGCAGGCCGACTTCCTGAAGGGCTTCCTTCACTTCGTCGAGCTTGAAGGGTTTTATGATCGCTTCGATCTTTTTCATGAGAAAATGTCTCTCCGCTTCTCCCTTTAAAGCAGGATCATGCCCGCTCGCCGCTCAATATGCACGTTGCATGCCAGTTTTTCTGCAAAATGATTGCCAAGCGGCAAAATTTCTTGCCGTCGAGGGGCGGGGGCTGCTTTGCATACCTTTGCCACCAGGCAATCTGCCTATTTTTTATGAGTTTTCCGCCGGTGTCGCCGGGTTTGAGATGATAGTCGCGCCATTGGAGGCGATGCAGCACGTTATTTGAGCAATAATTATGTGCAAATGCACGAATTGTGAGCAGGTGGCATTTCGTGTGTGCCACTTGCCGAAGGCCGGTACAGAGGGATAAGTCTGAGACATGCACTCTTCGCTTTGTGATCTGTTGATTACCCCGGCCGAAATGGCGGCAATAGACTTGGCGGCCGCGCAATCGGGCATCGACAGCTTCCTGCTGATGCGCAGTGCGGGGTTGGCAGTGGCTGCGGCGGCGCTCAGGTTGTTTCCGCAGGCGCAACGCTATGTCGTACTGTGCGGACCCGGCAACAATGGTGGCGACGGCTATGTCGCAGCATCAGCCCTGTCGGAGAGCGGTGCCAACGTTGCCGTGTTCGCCTTCGGCGATCCGGCCGCGCTTGCGGGCGACGCCGCCCGTGCGCGGCTGCTGTGGGCCGGTGTGATAGATCCGCTAGATTCCCTGTTGCCGCAGAGCGGAGATGTCATCGTCGACGCGCTCTTCGGCGCGGGCCTCGCGCGGGATCTGCCCGAGCCGGTGAGGGAAACGATCGAAAGCGTCAACGAGCAGGGCTTGCCCATCATTGCTGTCGACTTGCCGACCGGCGTTGATGGGCGAACGGGACAAATTCGCGGCGCGGCATTCGCCGCCAGCCACACAGTCACCTTCATGGCGAAGAAGCCGGGCCATCTGCTGCTTCCGGGCCGTTCCTTGTGCGGCACGCTCGACGTCTTCGATATCGGCATTCCGGCACGAACGGTGAGGGCCGGGGGGAGTGGTTTGCGCATCAACACGCCGGCGCTCTGGTCGGATCAGGCGGCGTGCCTCGACGCGTTGACACACAAATTCCGCCGCGGTCATCTCGTCGTGTTCTCGGGCGGGGCGCAGGCGACCGGTGCTGCGCGGCTGTCGGCTACGGCCGGTCTCGCCGCCGGGGCCGGTCTGGTGACTGTGGCGTCACCGAAATCTGCTCTCGACATCAACGCCGCGCACCTGACCGCCGTGATGCTGAAGGCGATTGACGACCGGAAGGAGCTCAAGCGCTGGTTGGAAGACAACCGGCTCGGCGCATTTGTCCTTGGTCCAGGGTTCGGAGTTGGTGATCGAGCGCGCGACTTTGCGCTTGAGCTATGCGGCCGCGCGCTCGTCCTCGATGCCGACGGCATCACCTCTTTCCAGAAGCACAGGTCAGAATTGTTCGAGCGGCTCGCAGCGGCTGCGGGCAGGGTGGTGATGACGCCCCACGAGGGCGAATTTTCCCGGCTCTTTCCCGAGATCGCCCGCGACGAGAAACTGTCGAAGATCGAAAGGGCGCAGGCGGCGGCTCGGTTGAGCCACGCCACGATCGTCTACAAGGGAGCCGATACGGTCATCGCCGGTGCGGATGGGACGGTTGCTGTCAATGCCAATGCTCCACCGTCGCTGGCAACGGCGGGATCCGGAGACGTTCTTGCAGGCATCATCGGCGCACACCTGGCGCAGGGCATGCCGGCGTTCGAGGCGGCAGCTGCCGGTGTCTGGCGCCATGGCGCTGCCGGTACGAAGGCCGGGACAGGGTTGACTGCCGAGACGTTGGTTGCGTCGATCCCGTCGCTTGGCTGAAGCGTTTGGCCCAGTCGTCACTGAGCGACAGATAAAGCGCCCTCGGCTCGCCAGCGCAAGCCGAGGGCGGATGCCGGTGTTAACCGCGCGTTCCCTTGGCGATCGGCTCCTGATAGGTGAAGCCCAGATCCCAAGGGAAGTAGATCCAGGTGTCCTGGCTCACTTCGGTGACGAAAGTGTCGACCATTGGCCGGCCCTTGGGCTTGGCATAAACGGCGGCAAAATGCGCCTTCGGCAGCATGGCGCGAACTTCGGCTGCCGTCTTGCCGGTATCGGTCAGATCGTCGATGATCAGCACGCCTTCGCCGCCGTCCTTGGCGATCTCAGGCGCGATGCCTTTCAGCACCTTCATCTGCCCCTGCGTGTCATAATCGTGGTAGGAGGCGATGCAGACCGTCTCGATCATGCGGATATTGAGCTCACGGCAGATGATGGCCGCCGGCACCAGGCCGCCGCGCGTGATGCAGACCATGGCGCGCCATTCCTGCCCCTGATCGGCCAGCCGCCAGGCAAGCGCACGCGCATCGCGGTGAAACTGATCCCAGGAAACGGGGAAGGCTTTATCGGGCAGGGACATTTCTGGGCTCCGGCTTGTCTGGACGAGGTAAGGGCGAAGCATCCGGCAGATCGGGCAGGCGCAGACGCTTCATCCTGATTTGTCGACATGCAATAGCGGCAATGACGGCCGATGTGCAAGAGCTTCGCGCCCAAGCCCTATCTGCCGCTGCTTCCGTCAGGTCGTCAGCCTTTGGCGCGGGATGCGGTAATCGCCTCGATCATCGCCTGCACATCTGTGGCGGCGGCCGATAGAGCCTGCGGGTCGCGGGCCCGCACGACGATATCGGTGGAGAAGACCTTGCCGTCGAACTTGGGATAGGATCCGATGCTGGTCTCCGGATGGTTCTTCTGCACCTCGGTCAGTGGCGTGCCGATATCGCCTTCGCCATAGGGTGAACGCACCGATTGCGAGAGCAGTGGCGTGCCGGTCTGCAGGTCCGGCATGATTGCGTCGAGCATCGCCTGGAACACCTGCGGCACGCCGGCCATCACGTGTACATTGCCGATGGCAAAGCCAGGCGCGGTGGAGACCGGGTTGGGGATCAGCCGCGACCCCTCCGGCATGCGCGCCATGCGCTTGCGGGCGTCGGAGAATTCCATGCCGCGGCGTTCGTACATGGCGCCGAGCAGCGCCATCGCCCGCCCATCATAGATACAGCTGACGCCGAAGGCCTTCGACACCGCGTCGGCCGTAATGTCGTCATGGGTCGGGCCGATCCCGCCTGAAGTGAAGATGTAATCGTAGCGTGCGCGCAGGGCGTTGATGGCTTCGACGATTGACCCTTCCTCATCGGGAACGATGCGGACCTCGCGCAGGTCGATCCCGACCATCGTCATCATGTCGGCGAGATGGCCGATGTTCTTGTCCTTTGTTCTGCCGGACAAGAGTTCGTCGCCGATGGCGACCATGGCGGCAGTAACGATCTTAGGGCTGCTCATTGGCGATCCTGCTTATGTAAGTCGATTGTTCAGTAGTATCTCGTGATTGCTCGAGAATTGAGAAGGCTCTGTTAACCGTACGGCTGCCGGCAGCCGGACGCATGTTGATAAGTCTTCGCGGCGACGGTGATCAAGCGGAATTGCCTGAATACCGCCCGCTACCAGGGTGAGCATGTCGCCAGGATTGCGGCGAATCAGTCGGCCTAAACCGCGGAAAAGACTTGAAAGATTGCAAAGAAAGCGGTCCCTGCAAAGGGCCGCTTTCTCGTCTTGACACGCCCTGTCACATTCTGATTCGCGAAAGTGGCCTATCGGCCTGTTCCTGTGTTAATATCCGCCCCGTTCGGCATGAGAATGCCATTGACGAGGAGGAATATTGGGCCGGGCGGACGGCCCGCGAAAGGCGGGATTGCCTTTCGGAGTGCAGGGAGAGAAGCATGGCGCGCATTACGTACTCCATCGTTCCCCACGACGGCGGTTGGGCCTACAAGGCAGCCGACGCCTTTTCGGAACCCTTTCCCAGCCGAGAAATGGCTCTGGCGGCCGCCAAGGCCGTGGCAGCCGAGCAGCAGGTCGGCGGCGACGACGAGGATATCAGTTTCCAGGACGAAAAAGGAAACTGGCATTTCGAGCATACCGATGGCGGCGACCGCCCCGAGGCAACCGTCGAGGACGGTTGATAGATTTTCCGGACGTGCCTTTATCCGTCCGATCTTTATCTGAGTTCAGCGAGAGTATTGCGTCCACTGCGTCTGCATAGCGGAGGATTTTCAATGCAACACTACAGCGTTCAGATCTTCACCTGGACCGCCCGCAACGGCGTGCAGCAGGTAGGGTCGGCAATTGAAGTCGATGCACTCAACCCGAAGGCCGCAGCGGTTTCGCTGCTTGGTTTGCGGTTAGAGGACAAGGGAGCCTGCACGAAACTGGCGGTCAGGGTCTGGCACGACGATGTCCAGCGAGCCGAATGCGACTGCTTCTACTATCACTGAGCGGCAAATCGATTTAAGGCGTCAGGCCAAACCGTCCGTTGAGCGGGCGGCGGTGAAGTATTGTGTGTGAAGAATTTTCCTTAGCGGCCATCTGGTGCGGGCGGCGGGGATCGAACCCGCACAGCCGAAGCCGAGAGATTTTAAGTCTCTTGCGTCTACCAGTTTCGCCACGCCCGCACTGAGTGTTTTCAGTACCTTGCGCTCTTCGGTTTTGGAAGGGCTGCACAACGGATTTTTCGTTGTGCAGCTCATGTGCCTGTGTCGCTTTCACCAGTTTGAAACCCGGCTCGCGGAACGCGTCCGTATTCAAGGAGCCTCATAGGGTTCCAGCGGATGATTGCTTCAACATCCCATTGATCGTTGACGAGTGCGTTGTTCTGTCCGTGTTTCGCGGTTGTTACAGACGATGGAGATAGCTCGGCTTGCGTCAGCGGAAGCTTCCGCCCGGCCATACGCCCGCCAGTGGTGTGCGGGATGACCAACGGGTGAAAATCAGAAGTTGGTGGTGATGCTGTGGCTGTATATCCGGCCCTGTTCCGCTTTCTTGGCGACAAGGGGCACCACAACGATGAAGGCAACGAGAGCGAGAATGAAAGCTGGTCCAGGAAGCGCCACCAGAGGTTCCCTCAATTTATGATTGTCCCCATTATCCGGGAAATAGGCTTAATTGAAACTGAATGATGCCTGTCGAATTGCTGTCAAAGACGAGAAAAACGCTCATGGCCCAACGCACGATCCTGCCGCCTCTCCACCAAGCTATGTGCCGTTCTCCTGGAGTTTTTGAGGGACAAGCCATGGCGCTATCCGCGCCTCGAATCTATTTCGGATAGGAGCTGAACGTGGCGTACATCACGCCCGCTGCTGTGGTGCCGGTAGCATCGAGGACGAATCTATCCCCCTGCCTGTCAACGACTTTTCCTGCATCAAGAAGTTGAAATAGTTTTGGCGAACAACCGTACCGGCAGACTGTCGGCCACCGCCAGCCTGGTCGCCTGGGTCAGGTTTAGTAACCCGCACCCATGCTTTCGTTAGCGGTGCCCGTGGGATCGATATCGGGGTCGACCCCTTGGGCTTGTGAGTAGGTCGTATTGCCGGAGCCACTGGTCGCACATCCTGAAATCGCCAAGAGTGCTGTTACCGCCATTGTCGTGAGAAGTCTGATCGCCATGATGTCCTCCAGTTTTGGGGCTGTTGTGCGGTCCGGTTGCCCGGCAGCGGCTTCAACCTGTCTTGGTCGGCAGGTTCGCCCACACGACCCGAAAACGCAAGTGGGCGTACTATTGCCCGGCGCCCGCAATCTCTGTGGGGGATGCCGATCTTCACCAATTGTTCTTCCCTCAAATGGGTTACTTGGAGGATGGCAGGCCGGGTTCGTACTGGGGATGTTCGCCCCTCGTTCGACGTGTTTTAGCTGTTGCTTTGAAGTGGGCGCGACCAATTCTAATTTAACCGGCAACGGAGATTTGGCGCCGTCGGCGGAGGAAGCCGTTGCTTCCGCCAGAGCGGCACCTGAAGTTGGCGGCGCGTCGTCTCCTATGCCATAGACCGGAAGATGCACAGACGCGACCGACCGGGTCGTGCTGCCACGTTATTCCTTAATGAGAATCCCGGCCTCACGCGCAGCATCGATGAAGGCCTGGCGGGCGGCCTCCACCGATTGCTTGCCCTCGATCACCGCCGCGCATGTATCGAGCGCCCGCGTCAAGAGCGCGCTGTCTTCCAGCGGCCAGTCTTCGATCATTGCCCAGGACGCTTCGGTCGTGTTCGAGATGATCGTGTATTTTTCCGGCCCCTCCAGGGCCAAGGTCACGGGTTTTTCCCAATTTTCGGCCATGTCGATCACCTCGATTTCGATTTGTGGCGGCACATAGCATAGATCCGGCCGATTCCGCGAGCAGTGCGATGGGCACCTGTGTTGCCGCGACGTCGAGCCGTTCGCGCTAGGCTACAATTTCCGTGGCGCAACGGTGGGCGAACGTCATCGGGACATCGACGGGGGACGCCCTTGTGGGGCCCTTACGACGGCTGGCGCTTCGATCGCGAGAAATGGAAAATTGCGCCGGCAATCAACGCACCAAGGCCATAGGTGAAAAACGCCTGAAAGTATGGAGTGCCCGACGTCAGAAAGTAGACCGTCGGTGCGACGAACATCATGACTGCCAAGCCGACAAGGCGAGAGGCAAAGATGCTCATGACGGAGAATTTCCTGATAATCCAACCGATCAATATGCTGGTGAATGCCATTACTACGGTAGCTCCGATTAGCTGCGCCATGGTGATTCTCCTGTGATGCATCCTTCTGGATGCCCGCACATTTCTCCGACTCCCAAAGAAAGATGTCAGCTCACGCAATAAGCAATTAACGGCTGCATTGAGGGGCTAGGCTACCATCCTCTGCAGCTCGTCACGATCACTCTGGTTCATGGCGAGCCTGCTATTTGTCCAGCGTTTGCAGCACACCCGACAGACCACCGAGATCGGCGACCTCGCGGAAGCGTGGATGGCCGACGGGTTTGTCGTGATCCTCGAATGCCCAGGTGAGGGCATGCGGCACGTAGATGCCCCAGCTGCCGGCATCGAGTGCAGGGACAATGTCGGATTTCAACGAGTTGCCGACCATCAGGCTTTTCGATGGGCCGTCGCCGTGGCGTGTGAAGATGCGGTCATATGTGGCAACCGTCTTATCGCTGACGATCTCGACCGCGTTGAAATAGTCTCCCAATCCCGAGGCGGCAAGCTTGCGCTCCTGGTCGAAGAGGTCGCCCTTGGTAATCATCACCAGCCGGAAGGCGCCATGAAGCGCCTCGAGCGTTTCCTTGACATGCGGCAGCGGCTCTACCGGGTGGACCAGCATCTCGCGCCCGGCGGCAAGAATTTCGGCAATCACCGATGACGGTACGCGGCCGTCGGTCACATCGACGGCGGTCTCGACCATCGACAGCACGAAACCCTTGATGCCAAAACCGTAGAGGTCGAGGTTGCGCTTTTCGGCGGCCAGCAGGCGTGCGGGGAGATCATCGGTGTCGGCGTGGTCCTTGAGCAGTTCGGCGAAGCGCGCCTCGGTGAGGCGAAAGAATTGTTCGTTCTGCCAAAGCGTATCATCGGCATCGAAGCCGATCGTCGTAATCATGTCAGGCATTGTTTCACGGTCCGGCGATCTTGAACGGCTGGTCGATCGTCGCCGTCTTGCCGCTGTTGATATCGTTGAAATGGAAGCGCAGCACGTAGTCGCCGGCCGGGGCTCCGGACACATCGATCGTCAGGGTCGAATAGATCTCCTGGTTCTTGAGATAGCCGGTGAAGGTGAAGTCGCCGAATGCTTTCTGGCCGGCGAGGATCTCGCCCTTGGGATTGAGGATGTCGAAATCGACGGTAAAATGCGTCTCCAACTTGCCCTTGGTGGTCGCATCCTTCCAGGTCAGGCCGACCGGTTCGACATAGGATACGAGCGCTTCCCCGGTCTTGAAGACGGTTCCCTCCTTCGGCTCGTACATGGCGTAGCCGGCGGGCTCCTTGGTGATGAAAACGGCCTTGCCGATCGAGAACGGCAGGGTTTGCGAAAAGTCGCCGACGGCCTGCCGCAGGAGTTCCCGCGCTTTGGCTGCGTCGCCGGAGGTTGCCAGTTGTTCCGCCTTGGTGGCGGCGTCCACAAGCGGTCCAGCCTTTGCCTCGATACTTATGCAGAGCATGCTTGCTGCGGTCAGCACCGCCAGCCGTGACCGATGTTTCGCCATGACGCTCCCCTTTGTCCGGTTGATCCGACTTTCGGCATTTGCCGCATCGAGTCAAGACGATAGGGCCGGCGTGGCAATGGTCAATGTTTCCAGAAGATTGGCGTCAGAACCACGAGCACGGTCAGCACTTCCAGGCGGCCGAGCAGCATCATCAGCGAAAGAAGATAGAGCTCCGGATCCTGGAGCGTCGAAAAGTTGCCCGCTGGGCCTATGAGACTGCCGAGACCGGGGCCGACGTTGGAAAGGCAGGTAATCACCGCCGAAGTCGCGGTGATGAAATCGTAGCCGAGCGCGCCCATGCCGAGGCTGCCCAGCACCCACAGCAGGATATAGGTGGTGAAGAACAGGAAGATGGCGCGCTGTGTATCGGCATCGACCGTGTTGTTGCCGTAGCGCACCGCATAGATCGCATTGGGATAGATGAGCTTGTTGAGGCCGGAGCGGATGGCGTTGAAGAGCACGACGAAGCGATAGGCCTTGATCCCGCCGGCAGTCGATCCGGAACAGCCGCCCATGAAGGTTGCGATGAACGCGACCATCACCACGAACGGGCCCCACAGGCTGTAGTCCTCGCTCGCGTAGCCGCTGGTCGAGAGGATCGAGGTGATGTTGAAGAACGAATGGGCGAGCGCCAGGTGAAATTCGACGTCATTGGCAAGGCGATGATAGATCGCCACCGCGATCGAGAAGGCCGAGAGATATCCGAGGAAGACGATGATCTGCGGGTCGCGCAGCGCATCGAGGCGCCCACGTACGACGAGTACAATCAGGATCGAGAATGGCAGGCTGCAGAGCGCCATGAAGAACGTCGCCGTCCACAGCAGCGGGACGCTGCCGAAATAGGCAAAGGATGCGTCATGGGTGGAAAAGCCGCCGGTCGCCACCGTCGACATCGCGTGATTGATGGCGTCGAACCGGTTCATGCCCGCCATGTTGTAACCGATCGTGCAGAGAACCGTGATCGAGACATAGATGAAAAGGAAGGCGCGGCTGAAACTTGCAAGGCGAGCGAACGGCTTGTCGCTGGTATCGGAGGATTCCATCTTGAAGAACGACATGCCGCCGACCCTGAGATAGGGGATGATGAACAGGCCGAGCACGACGATGCCGATGCCGCCGAGCCAACACAACAGCGAGCGCCAGACGAGCAACCCGGGCGGCGCGTCGTCGAGGCCGACGATAACGGTCGATCCGGTAGTGGTGATGGCGGAGACGGATTCGAACAGGGCTTGCGCGAAGTCGAGCTTCAGCGAAGACAGCCACAGCGGGATGGCCCCGACGACCGAAAAGACGGCCCAGAGCAGATTGACGAGCAGGAAGCCGAATTTCTTCGAAAACGGCGGCGGGCCCATGCGTGTTGCCATGAACGTCGCTGCCGACAGGCCGCCGATCAGGAAAGCGGATACGGCAAAGATTTGCCAGTCCGGATGGCCATAATAAAGATCGACCATCGCCGGAACGAGCATCGCCAGCGACAGGTAGAGACCAAGGATCGCCGCGATATGCACAGCATGCCGGATCAGGGTTGCGTTCAAGCGTTCGATTTCCTGGAAATGAAACTACATGATCTGGCGAGGCGCGAGGCGGCGACATTGTCCACCGCCGGTCGATTCGAGTCAAAGCGATGGCCTCGGGCGCTGCAATGTGCAATAGCGGCAGCCATCGGCAAACTCAATGGATGACCTCACGTGACGAAGCAGGATGTTGACAACGCAACCACGGCGATGCGCGATATTTTTCCGGCCACGCCGCTGCAATTGAACGAACATCTGAGCGCCCGCTACGGCGCCAACATCTTCCTCAAGCGCGAGGATCTGTCGCCGGTTCGCTCCTACAAGATCAGGGGTGCGTTCAATTTCTTCCGCAAGGTGCTTGGTGCCGGTGCGACAGGCAAGACCTTCGTTTGTGCCTCGGCCGGCAACCACGCCCAAGGCTTTGCCTTCGTCTGCCGACACTTCGGTGTTCCCGGCGTCGTCTTCATGCCGGTGACCACGCCGCAGCAGAAGATCGACAAGACCCGCATGTTCGGCGGCGAGTTCATCACGATCCGCCTTGTCGGCGACATCTTCGACCAATGCTACAAGGCCGCGCGCGAGCACGTGGAAACGATTGACGGCGTGATGGTGCCGCCGTTCGATCATCTCGACATCATCGAGGGGCAGGCGACCGTTGCCGCTGAAATTGCCGAGCAATTGCCCGAAGGCGTCAGGCCCGATCTCGTCGTACTACCGGTCGGCGGTGGTGGCTTGTCGGCCGGGGTCACCGGCTATCTGAAGGACGACGTTGCCGCCGACCATTTCGTCTTTTGCGAACCGTCCGGTGCGCCGAGCCTCAGGCAAAGCCTCGAAACCGGCAGCGTCGTTACGCTCGATCAGGTCGACAACTTCGTCGATGGCGCAGCTGTAGGGCGGATCGGCGATCTGAATTTTGCGGCCCTTCGGCGCTTCTCTGCCGATCAGGTCATGCTGCTGCCGGAAAACGCGATCTGCATGACGATCATCGACATGCTGAATGTCGAGGGCGTCGTGCTCGAGCCCGCAGGCGCTCTGTCGATCACCGCGCTGGACGCGATCGGGCGCGAGAAGCTCGAAGGCAAGACCGTCGTCGCTGTCGTCTCCGGCGGCAATTTCGACTTCGAGCGTCTGCCCGACGTCAAGGAAAGGGCGATGCGGCACGCCGGGCTCAAGAAGTACTTCATCCTGCGCATGGCGCAGCGCCCCGGTGCCTTGCGCGACTTCCTCAACCTGCTCGGCGACGAGGACGATATCTCGCGCTTCGAATATTTGAAGAAATCCGCCCGCAACTTCGGCTCGATCCTTATCGGCATCGAGACAAAGCATGCGGAGAATTTCCCGATCCTCAAATCGCGGTTCGACGCTGCCGGCTTGCGTTATCAGGACATCACCGAGAACGAGATCCTGTCCAATCTGATCATCTGACAGCGGCGAGGTCTGAGAGCCTGGTGCCGTGATGACACTTTGGCTTTGACAGCTTTCGCCGTCGCGTCTAAGTCTTGCTCATGGCATCATTTTTCTCAAAATTGTTCGGCCGCTCCGGCTCTGGTGAAAACGAGGCTCAAGGCGCGTCGGGGAAAGCCGAGGCCTATGCCGAGTGCACGATCCGCGCCACGCCTATGCGCGAGGGCTCGCAGTTTCGCCTGGCCGGCAGCATCGAGAAGGCGATCGCTGAAGGCGACGTGAGGGTGCGCAGCTTTATCCGCGCCGATCTCTTTACGTCCGAGCAGGACGCGATCGATGCCGCTTTCCGCAAAGGCCGCCAGATCATCGACCAGACCGGACCATCGCTGTTTGCCGACGATGCGCAGACCCGACAGGTGTGATTGTCAGCGGCAGGCCGCTGGAGCCTATCCGTAAAAATAAAGACATACAGTCTCTTCGTACTGAAAGCTCGCGCTGCCCGTAAGCGCGGTGGGCACACGAATGCCGGGACGGATGGCTGCTTCAGCATCCGCGTTGCTGCTTTTCGCCAGTTGCCGACAGCGGCACTTCCGCTCTCCATGCCGGGGAGAGCGTGCCCCCGCTGGCAGGGGCACGAAGCGTCACAGCTTGATGCGGAAACGGGCAAATCCTTCGGCGGCTTCACCCGCATCCTCGATCGTCACGCCCTTGACCTGCGACAGGAACTGCCTTGCCTTCGGGCCACTGTCGAAGGTGACGCTGGTGTTTGCAAGCGGCGCGAAGGTCCAGTTGGCATCCGCAGCCGGGTTTATGGTTCCCTGGTCGATGATGTAGCGAACCACGACGTCGCGGTTGGTGTCGGGCGCGACGAAGACTACCTTGTCGGCAGCGATGTCAGGAAAATGGCCGCCGCCACCGGCGCGATAGTTGTTTGTCGCAACGACAAATTTCTTCTCATGATCAATCGGTTGCCCATTGAAGTTCAAGTTCTTGATGCGGTTGGATGACGGGTTGACGGCGTTGCCGTCCTTGTCGAACTTGGGCGGCTCGGAAAGATCGATCTGGTAGGTCACGCCGTCGATGACATCGAAGTTATAGGACGGGAAGTCTCCATTGATCAGGGCGGCGTCCGATGAACCCGCCTTGATCTGGTTGAATATGCCCGCTGACATTTCCAGCCAGTTGCGCACTTGCTCGCCGGTAATGACCACGGCCTGGACCGTGTTGGGGTAGAGATAGAGATCGGCGACGTTCTTGATGGCGATGTCGCCGGCCGGAACGTCGGTGTAGTAGTCCGCGCCGCCGCGGCCGCCGGCCTTGAACGGAGCCGCCGCCGAAAGCACGGGCAGGTCCTTGTGCTCCGTGTCCTTCAGCATGTCCTTGATGTACCAGGTCTGCGCCTGGCTGACGATCTGGACCGATGGATCGTCGGCGACCAGGGCGAAGTAGGAATAGAGCGGCACCGCGCTCTTGCCGACCGGGGTGCGGACATAGGCCAGCGTCGCCTCGTGCTCCTTTTGTGCCGCCGCCAGCACTTGCCGCTTGTCGGCGACCTCGGCGATCACCTTCTTTTCCTCGCGCCGGTAGATCGGACGCGCTTCGCTGGTGGAACTGACGACGCGCCAGGCGCCGCCTTCGCGTTCGATGAGCAGGTCGATGAGGCCGAGATGCGAACCCCAGAAACCGCCCATGACACCCGGCTTGCCCGAAATCAGCCCCTTGGCATTGTCGACGCCGGCAATTTTGTCGAACTTCGGACCCGGGAAGTCGAGATGGCTGTGGCCGGTCACAATGGCGTCGATGCCTTCGACCGCGGCCAGCGGCACGGACGCGTTTTCGAGATTTTCGGCGTAGTCCTGCTGACCGATGCCGGAATGGGAAAGCGCGATGACGATATCGGCACCTTCCTCGCGCATCTGCGGAACCCAGGCTTCTGCCGCCTTGACGATATCGCGGGTGCTGGCCTTGCCCTCAAGGTTCTTCGCATCCCAGGTCATGATCTGCGGCGGCACGAAACCGATGAGGCCGACCCGGATCGCATGTTCGGTACCAGCGCCGTCCTTCACCTTGCGATCGAGAATGACGTAGGGCTTGAGGAACAATTGATCCTGGCGGGCATCGGCGGCGAGCGCGCCCTTGGTCAGGTTGGCGCAGACGAGCGGGAAGTTGGCGCCGTTCAGCACCTTGAACATGAAGTCCAGGCCATAGTTGAATTCGTGGTTGCCGAGCGTGCCGCAGTCGTAGCCGAGCACGTTCATCGCCGCGATGATCGGATGGATGTCACCATCCTTCATGCCGCGCTGATAGGCGATGTAGTCGCCCATCGGGTTTCCCTGCAGGAAATCGCCGTTGTCGACAAGGATCGAATTCGTCGCCTCCACCCGGATGGCGTCGACGATCGAGGCCGTGCGCGCAAGGCCCAGCGTGTCATTCGGCTTGTCACCGTAATAGTCGTAGGGAAAGACGTGAACGTGCAGGTCAGTCGTTTCCATGATGCGCAGGTGCGCCTGGTTGGCTGCGGCACGTGCGGAGAAGGGATGAAGCATCACGAGTGCTGAGGAGGCGACGACGCCGGACAGAAGCGAGCGGCGCGAGAGGTGGAACGGAGATGTCGTCGATTGCATGCTTGCCCTCCATTGATGAATGCCATTGCGGTCGATGCGGGTGCAATCCGCGGTTTCTTCGTCGATACGCGAACCACGGTGGGTTGATCGCGACTATGCCGGAAAGGCAACACTTCGCAAAGCAGTTGATTCTCGCATTGCAAATCCAGGCCGTGTGCAACCAGGATAAAGCCTTCCTTAAACTTTCCACCTAACGGTTTGCCTGGCGAAACCGGAACCTTTTCAAGAGCATGCCCAACGCCAATCTCATTCTTTTTGTCGGCGAAGCACTGGTCTACGTCACGGCGATGATCTGGCTGTTGCAGCTTCGTGCCCGGTTGGGTCTCGGCGTTTTCGTCGCTGCCCTGGGTGTGATGCATTTCATCGAGACCTATTTGGCGGCGGTCTTTTACGTACAACTGCCGTTCGGGATCGTCTCGCCGGGATCGGTCGTGCTTTTTTCCGGCAAGCTGATGGTCATCCTGCTGCTTTACGTGAAGGAAGATGCAGCGACCGTCCGCCAGCCGATCTATGGTCTGCTCGCCGGCAATTTGCTCACGGTCATTCTCAGCTTTCTGTTGCGCCAGCACGAGATCGTCTCGATCGTCCCCGGTCGTTCGGCCGACATCGCCTTCATCGATGAGATGGGTGGGCTGATGGTGTGGGGGACGTTGATTCTCTACCTCGATACGCTTCTGATCATACTGCTTTACGAGCGTCTCGGAAAATGGTTGCGCCGTTTCGTGACCGTCCGCTTCCTGATCTGCGGCGTCGTGATCCTGAGTTTCGATCAATTGGCATTTTATGCGGCTCTACACTGGCTGAAGGGTGCGCCCACCGAGGTGCTGTGGGGCGGATGGATCGCGAAGATGCTGGCGGCCACCTTCTACGCCATCGTCATCGGCCTTTACCTCAACGTTTCGCGCCATCCTTTCCTGGCGATGTCGGACCGGCCGCTCGGCGATATCTTCAACGATCTGACCTTCCGCGAACGCTATGAAGACCTGCTGTCGCGGTCTGGCCAGGACACGCTGACCGGATGTCTCGATCGCAGCCGCTTCGATATCGAGGGGCCGCAGATGCTGCGCGCGAGCGCAGCCACGAATGCCGCTGTCAGCCTGTTGATCATCGACGTCGATCATTTCAAGGGCGTCAATGACCGCTTCGGCCACCAGCAGGGCGACCGTATCCTCCAGAAGCTGGTTGAAGCGGTGAAGACGAGCTTGCGTCCGGGCGACCGGCTCTTTCGCTATGGGGGCGAGGAGTTCGTCGTGCTGTGTCAGGGACTGCCGCATGCCGATGCGCTCAAACATGCAGAGGATATCCGGCATGCGGTGTCGGCCCGCATTTCCACACCTGATGGTAAGCCTGTGACAGCCAGCATCGGATTGTCGTCGACGCCACGTGATGGTGTCGCGATCGAGCACCTGCTTTCCCAGGCTGATCTCAGGCTCTACGCGGCGAAAGGGCGTGGCCGCGATTGCGTCGTCGGCCGCTAACGCAGTCGCAGGCGATCAGATCCCGACGTTCGGCCGGTCGATGACTTCGCGCAGGGAGAAGCTGGAGTTGATCTTGACCACGTGGGGCAGGGCGGAGAGCCAATCGCGATGGATGCGCTCGTAGTCCTGCAGATCCTTGGCCGCCACCCTGAGAATATAGTCGTACTCGCCCGACATCAGGTAGCAGACGAGAACATTGGGGCAGAGTTTTACCGCCGCCTCGAACTCTGCCAGCGTCTTCGCAAACTGCCCGGACAGCGAAATATGCACGATCACCATGATCTGGTAGTCGAGCGCCTTGTGGGCAAGGCGGGCATGGTAGCCGCTGATCGTGCCGGATTTCTCCAGGATATCGACCCGGCGCGAGCAGGCCGATGGTGACAGCCCCACCTTAGCTGCCAGATCGGCATTCGAAATCCTGCCATTCTGCTGAAGAATGCGCAGAATCGCATGATCGATGGCATCAAGTTCACTCATTCGCGATTTCCATCAATAGACCGGCCAACGGCGCAATACTCTTCGAAATTACTGCCTTTGCGGAGACATCTTTGCAAGGACATTCGTTTCGTCGCGTGATTTGCTGAGCGGGTGTCAATGAGGCAAAATTGCCCACAACAGGAGAGGAACGCTCGATGCGTGTCGGTTGCCCGAAGGAAATCAAAAACCATGAATACCGAGTCGGCCTGACCCCCGCGTCGGTACGTGAATATGTCGCTCACGGCCACGAGGTTATCGTTGAAACCAAGGCAGGAGCGGGGATCGGCGCGGATGACGATACCTACCGTGCCGCTGGCGCGAAGATCGTCGCGACGGCAAAAGACGTGTTCGAAAAGTCGGACATGATCGTCAAGGTCAAGGAGCCGCAGCCTTCCGAATGGGCACAGCTGCGCGAAGGCCAAATTCTCTATACCTACCTGCATCTCGCTCCGGATCCGGAACAGACCAAGGGGCTTCTGAGTTCCGGCGTCACCGCCATCGCCTATGAAACCGTCACGGACGAGCGTGGTGGTTTGCCGCTTCTGGCGCCGATGTCCGAGGTGGCAGGGCGCCTGGCGATACAGGCTGGTGCCACGTCGCTGCAAAAGGCCAATGGTGGTCGCGGCATTCTGCTCGGCGGCGTGCCCGGCGTGCTTCCGGCGAAGGTCGCGATCATCGGCGGCGGTGTCGTCGGTCTCCACGCGGCCAGAATGGCCGCCGGTCTCGGCGCCGACGTCAGCATCCTCGATCGCTCGATCCCGCGCCTGCGCCAGCTCGACGATATCTTCGGCGGCCGGGTGCACACCCGTTACTCCACCATCGACGCTCTTGAGGATGAGGTCTTTTCTGCCGATCTCGTCATCGGAGCCGTTCTCATTCCAGGCGCCGCGGCACCCAAGCTTGTAACGCGGGAAATGCTGACCGGGATGAAGAAGGGTGCGGTCATCGTCGACGTCGCCATCGATCAGGGCGGCTGCTTCGAGACATCGCACGCGACCACCCATTCCGACCCGACCTACGAGGTCGACGGCATCGTGCATTATTGCGTTGCGAACATGCCTGGCGCCGTCCCTGTGACATCGGCCCATGCGCTCAACAACGCGACGCTGCACTACGGCCTGCAACTGGCTGATCGCGGCCTGAAGGCCGTTGCGGAGGATCGCCACCTGCGCGCCGGGCTCAACATTCACCGCGGACGTGTGACCAACGCCCCCGTGGCCGAAGCGCTGGGTTATGACGCCTATGCGCCGGAAGCGATACTCAACGTCGCCTGAAGCCTGTGATGGTGCCGGTCCGGCCAAAACCGGTCCGGCGCTTCAGGCGCGCTCCATTCTGCACTGATAACAATTGTTCTTGGCCGATCGTACATGCACGCTTGCCACCTCGGGCATGGCGAGCAGGGCTTCAGCGCGGGCTTCGAGCTGCTCGGTGGGAACCACACCGCCTGTCCCGTAGATGATGCGTTCGTTGCTGCCATAACCGCGCAACAGATAGTCCTTGCTCGATCTCAGGATGGGTGGCCGAGCTCTTTCGGTATAGGTCGGGCATTCGTCGGCATGTATGAAGACAGGACCGGTCTCGGCATAGGGCTGCAGCGACGTGAAGGGTCGCAGCGCGAAGATCAGATAGGCGTCGCCCGCCTCGACGTTACGAAGGCAATGCCGGCAGGGCACGCCATCGCCGTCGGATATATGCCGTTCCGGCGGGTTGCCATAGGCATCTTTTCCGCCATGCCTCAGGCGCTCGGCCTGATCGGTGGACATCGGGATATAGCGCAGGGCCATGGTGCATCTCCAGATCGATTGGGATCATTCGATGGACACTGTGCTCCCACCGGTGCGGTGGCGACACCCGGAACGTGCCAATGCGCCGAGGTCAGAGATTCTTCGCGAAGGCCAGCAACTCTTCGTCCGTCAGCGGCTCGACGGTCGCCTCGCGGGTGGCGACAGGCGAGAAGCCGAATTGCTGATAGAGCTGGAGCGCCCGGGGGTGATCGAGATTGTTGGTTGTGACCGTCACCTTGCTCGGGTTCAAGGTCCAGGCGGCAAACAGCGTCTGCAGCAGGAACCATTTGCCGAGGCCAAGCCCCAAGGCGTGCTCCATCAACCCGAAATGGGTGAGCTCGACGACGTCGTCCTCGGCCTGATGGAGCTCGAAGAAGCCGGCAGGCGCGCCGTTGACATAGAGCACCGTGACGCTCGTGCGTTTGTCGGCAAGCAGTGCAGCCAATTTTTTGTCGCTCATGCGGATGCGATCGGCCCAGTGCCAGCGTTTGCCGACCCGCAGATAGAGGAATCTGTAGTAGTTGAGCGGGATGTCGGACACACGCAGGATTGCCGTGTGGATGTTGACGGGCATCGGCAAGCTCTGCTTGGGCGGTGTCGTCATTTCCAGTTCGGTGACATGCGCGGTCAGTGAGGCGAGCTTGGGAGGGCGCATGATGTCACTCGCTGCCGGTCACAACGGCGGTATCGGCGCGGCCACCCCATTCGGACCAGGAGCCGTCGTAGAGCGTATTGTCGGTATGGCCGAGGGATTGTAGCGCAAGCGTGATGATCGCCGCCGTGACACCCGAGCCGCAGGTTGTCACCACGGGTTTGGTAAGGTCGACCCCCGCATCGGCAAACGTCTTGCGCAGCGTATCGAGATCTCGGAACTTGCCGTTCTCGGAGAAAATACCGGAAGGCAAGCTGTGTGCGCCCGGCATGTGGCCGGACCGCATTCCAGCACGCGGCTCCGGTTCCTCGCCGAGGAAGCGCCCGGCGCCCCGCGCATCAGCAATCTGGATCGTGCCCGACTGCACGATGTCCTTCATGCGCTCGAATGACGTTACCGCCGAGGGCGCGAACGTGACGTTGAACGTGACGGGCGTGGGCGCGGGCACTTCTGACGTCACCGGGCGCCCGTCCTTCTTCCAGCCGTCCATGCCGCCATCAAGCACATAGACGTCCTTAGCGCCCATGATGCGCAACATCCACCACACGCGCGGCGCGGTCATGATGCCCGGGCCGTCATAAACGACGATCGTATCGGTCTCGCTGACACCGAGCGCACCGACGGCTTTGGCGAAGGCCTCCGGCGTCGGCAGCGTATGCGGCAGGCCGCTGGTGTGGTCGGCGATCGCATCCTGGTCGAAGAACACGGCGCCGGGAATGTGGCCGGCGTCGTATTCCGCTTTCGGATTCCTGTTCTGCACCGGCAAGTACCAGGCGGCATCGAGGATGCGAATGGAGGGATCGGCGAGCCGCTGCAACAACCAGTCCGGAGAAACGACGAAAGCGCTTTTGTTGTTGGTCATGGTCGTATCTCCTGTTCAGATTGCCTGGCGGTCGTCTGGCGCGCCGAAGCGGATGCGGAAGCGGCGGTTTTCCTTGCCCTTCTTCTCTATCTTGGCGATGTGGATCTCGCCGACTTCCTGCGTTTCGGACACATGTGTGCCGCCGCAGGGCTGGCTGTCGATCGCCGAGTTTTCGCCGATGCAGACGAGGCTGACGCGACCAAGGCCGATGGGCGGGCGGACGTTCTTCGATTTGACGATGCCGGGGTTGGCTGCAAGCTCCTCGTCGGTGATCCACTGCAGATAGACCGGGTGGTTCTCGTCGATGAGCTTCTTTAGCGCCGCCGTCACTTCGTCCTTGTCGATCGTCTCGCTCATGTCGAAGTCGACGCGGCTTTCGTCTTCGCCGACGGCGGCGCCCGTGATCGGGAAGGGACAAACGACGGAGAGTAGATGGCAGGCCGTGTGCATGCGCATCAGCCGGTAGCGGCGTGGCCAGTCGATATGTAGGACCAGCTTTTCGCCGACGGCTGGAGCAGACTGTCCCTCCGCCGGCACATGGACGATGATGTCCTTCGTGGCGCCATGGCGTGCAACCGCAATGTCGATGCGGCTGCCATCGCTCCGCTCCAGGAAGCCGCTGTCGCCCGGCTGCCCGCCCGACGTGGCGTAGAAGCAGGTCTGATCAAGCTCGATCCCGCCATCCTCCAGAATTCCGGTCACGCTTGCTTCGCAAGTCGCAAGATAGAAATCTTCGCGGAAGAGGGCAGTCACGGTCTTGGTCATTGCAAATCTTATCCAACTGATTCGTATGGAACGGTGATGCTTGAAGACCCCTTCAACCAGGCTGGTACAGGCAGGCCCTTCGAGGCCAGGAAGTCCGGGTTGAAGAGTTTCGATTGATAGCGGTTACCATAGTCGCAAAGGATCGTCACGATCGTATGTCCCGGACCGAGCTCCTTGGCGAGCCTGACCGCGCCGGCAATGTTGATACCCGTCGACCCGCCGACGCAAATGCCTTCGCGTTCGATCAGGTCGAAGACCAGCGGCACAGCCTCGGCATCGGAGATCTGGTAGGAAAAGTCCGGCGTGAAACCTTCGAGATTGGCGGTGATGCGGCCCTGGCCAATGCCCTCGGTGATGGAGCTTCCACTCGCCTTCAACTCCCCGTGCGCGTAGTAATTGTAGAGTGCCGCACCGTCCGGATCGGCAAGACCGATCTTGATCGAAGGGTTTTTCGCCCGCAGGCCTTGTGCCACGCCGGCAAGCGTACCGCCGGAACCGACCGCGCAGATGAAGCCGTCTACCTTGCCGTCCGTATCACGCCAGATTTCGGGGGCCGTGGTCGCGACGTGCGCGTCACGGTTGGCGACATTGTCGAACTGGTTTGCCCAGATGGCGCCGTTCGGCTCTGTCTTTGCGAGTTCAGCGGCCAGACGCCCGGAGATCTTCACGTAGTTGTTCGGGTTCTTGTAGGGCACAGCCGGTACTTCGACGAGTTCTGCTCCAAGAAGACGCAGCGCATCCTTCTTTTCCTGGCTCTGGGTTTCCGGAATGACGATCACCGTCCGATAACCTAGCGCCTGGCCGACGAGGGCGAGACCGATGCCGGTATTGCCTGCAGTCCCTTCGACGATGACGCCACCCGGCTTCAACTGCCCGGCCTTCTCCGCCTCTCGGATGATCCAGAGCGCGGCGCGATCCTTCACCGACTGTCCTGGATTGAGAAATTCCGCCTTGCCGAGGATCGTGCAGCCGGTCGCCTCGGATACGGTCTTCAGCCGGATCAGGGGCGTGTTGCCGATTGCTTCAAGAACGGACGGAAGAATGGCCATTTGCAGAACCTCGTGCTTGAGAACGGCCGCCGAAGCGGGCCGCGTTACCGAAGAAAAACGCCGAGTGGCCGGCGAACATTGAGAACGACACCGGATCGCCGAAATATTGGCGTGTTTTCGGCTCAGCCTGTTTCTCAGGCAAGAAATAGCGTTTCACCGCTGCCCTGTCCCGAACAAAAAACGTCTTCGAGGGGAAAGCTTAGGGTTGAGGCCGCTCTGAGTGCGCGCTGGATATTGGAGGGGACTGGTCTGGGCCGGGCATGTCATTCCTTGGCCCCTTGAGTTGAGCGTGCACCGCGCGGGTGCGTGCCGAGGTATGGGCAATGAGTATGCACAGGACAAATTCCGAGCACGGGTTGGCATGGGTAACGGGCGCGAGTTCGGGAATGGGCAGAGCGCTGGCGTTGCGATTGGTTCGGGGCGGCTATTCGGTGGTCGTCACCTCCAGGAATCACGACAAACTGGTGGCCCTGCAACACGAAGCCGCCGCCGACGGCCGCATCATCGTTCTCGACGGTGATGTCACCGACCCGCAGGACATGGACCGTGTGCTCGCATCGATCGAATATGAACATGGCGACCTGTCTCTCGCCGTGTTCACGGCGGGCGTGACGATCCCCGTGAGAGGCGACGACCTGCATCGCGAGGCATTTGAGCGTAGCTTTGCGGTCAATGTGAACGGTGTCGTCAATTGTCTGTTGCCGGCTGTGGCGCATATGAAGGCCAGGGGGCATGGCCACATCGCCATCGTGTCGGGGGCTGCCGGATATGGCGGGCTGCCCGGCAACGCCGCCTACGGCGCCACGAAGGCGGCGCTCATCAATCTGGCGGAGAGCCTGAAGTCCGATCTGGAGCGGATCGGCATTCGCCTGCAACTGATCAACCCTGGCCTAGTCGACACGATCGGCTCGCCCCGTCCTGGACTTCCAAGATCCGGCGCGATCAGCGCTGACGAGGCTGCCGAGCACATCATCGAGGGCCTGAAGTCGAAACATTTCGAAATCAGCTTCCCGAAACGATCCACGACCATGGCAAAGATATCACGGCTGTTGCCTTACGGTGTCTACTTCGCGCTGGTTGACCGGCTGAGCCGTCAAAGCGCGGCGCCGCCAATAGCGACGACGAAGCACGCCAGCGCCAAGGGGCGGCCACATCAGGCCGTGTGAAGCACCAGAACTGCGCCGAAGATCAAGGCGAGGCCGACCCAGCCGATCGGCTTGAGTTTTTGGCCGAAAAGCAGTCGGCCGCAGATGGCCGTCCCGAAAATCCCGGTTGCGCCGAGAACGGCATAGGCGATGGCAAGTTCCATGCCCTTGACCGCTTCTGCGAGGAAGGCGAAAGCGGCAAGCACAAGAACGATCGAAAGCGCGCCCCAGCCGCGGCGCGCAAAGCCATTCGATTTGGTCGAGGCGAGATTGGCCGCGACGTCGAGGATGCCGGCAATGACGGCAAAGACGAAGTAAAGGCTAGGCGCGCTCATCGACGATGCCCTCGGAGGCTGTAGCTTCCTCTTCGCGGTGTTCGCCCGCATTGACAAGCAGGATGCCGGCCACCGCCATCGACAGGCCCAGCATTTCCCGGCCGGTCAGCACTTGGCCAAACACGAACACCGAAACAAGCGTGATGATCGCGACCCCGGATCCCTCCCAGATGGCATAGGCCACACCGACGGAAATGGTCTTCACGGCCTTTGCCAGGAAGACGTAGGAAAGCGCGATGGAGACGTACATCGCCACGTGACCGATGTAGGAGCCATTGGCAGACGCGGCCTTCATCGCCGTCAGGCCCGCCACTTCAGTCGCGATGGCGAGCGCCAGGAAAAACCATGCGAGGCGCATGAGGAACCTTCAAGAAGAGATCTGGATCGGTTGCCTCATAGGCGTTGTCGGGCGATCGGTAAAGCCTGCCGGCGCGTCCGCTCACTCGAAGACGATCTGGCGGACATCGATGTTGCGGGCGCGGAAGCCTGCTTCGCAGTAGTAGAAGTAGAATTCCCAAAGGCGCTTGAAGCGCAGATCGAAGCCCAGTGGCTCGAGCTTGCTCCACACCGACCAGAAGCGCTGCCGCCATTCGCCGAGCGTGCGGGCGTAGTCGCCACCGAAGCCGAAATCGTTGATCATGCGCAGACCGACGTTGCGCCCGAGATCGACCAGGTGCTCGCGCGTCGGCAGCATGCCGCCGGGGAAAACGTACTTCTGGATGAAGTCCGGATTGGACCGGTATTCCTCATAAGCTTCCGGCTTGATGGTGATGATCTGCAGGCCGGCCTTGCCGCCGGGCTTCAGGCAGCGCTTCAACTGCGAGAAGTAGGTCGACCAGAATTTTTCGCCGACCGCCTCGAACATCTCGATCGAGACGATTCGGTCGTAAAGACCTTTCTCTTCGCGATAGTCCTGGAACTTCAGCTCGACGCGGTCTGCGATGCCAGCCCTGTGTATGCGTTCGCGGGCAAAGGCGAGTTGCTCGCGACTGATGGTCAGGCCCGTGACCTTGCAGCCGATCTCGGTCGCTGCAAATTCTGCAAAACCGCCCCAGCCGCAGCCGATTTCAAGCACGTGGTCGCCGGGCCGCAGATTCGTTGCCTCGGCCAGTGCTCGATACTTGGCGGTCTGGGCCGACTGCAGATCGTTGGCGCCGCTTGCGTAAAGCGCCGACGAATAGGTCATGCTCGGGTCGAGCCACTCACGGTAGAAGGCGTTACCGAGATCGTAATGGGCCGAAATGTTGCGCTGGGCACCCGTCCTGGTGTTGGCATTGCGCCAGTGGAGGAACTTCTCAACCAGCCGCATCAGGCCGGCCGCCCGGTTCGGGAATCTATTGCCGATGTCTGCGTTGACAAGGAAAAGCTCGAGAAACGCCCCGACATCAGGGCTGTCCCAATCGCCATCGATATAGCTTTCCGCGGCGCCGATGGTGCCGCCGGTGATTGCCCGGTGCGGAAGATTCCAGTTGTTCAGCGTCACGGCGGCGCACGGCCCCGGCACCTTTCCCTTGACCAGCAGCCGGCGGCCACTGGGCAGCACAAGCGCCAGCGCGCCGGCCTCGAGATGAACGAGGCCGCGCAGGACCAATTGGGCCTTGAGCGGAAAGTCCTTCAGCACCTGTGAGAAGTTTTCAGTCGAAAGGAGCTCGGCGTTGTCGAAATCGGCAAAGCAGGCTTCTGTATCATGCATAAACCACCCCCCGGCAATCGTTGCATCCGTAACGTGAGCCTAGCGATAATCCGGCAAGAGGCCAACCACGGATTTGTACCGGCGGCGGTGCGATTGTGGCGATCTTTAGGTGGCGTTTCTGATTTCTTGAAACGTGGCCAGCGCGCGGTCGCGCGCAAAGGCGCGTTCGATGATGGGGGTGGGGTAGGTCATCCCAAGCGCGATGCCGGCCGCAGAAAGTGCGGCAGAAGGGGCCGAGAACGGCCGGTGGGTATAGCGGGCTTCAAGCTCGGCCAATTCCGGAACGAAGCGCTTCACGTACAGCCCCTCCGGATCGAACTTCTCGCCCTGAAGCATGGGGTTGAAGTTGCGGAAAAATAGCGAGGCATCGGCGCCTGATCCTGCCGTCCACTGCCAGCTGGCGGCGTTCGAGGCTGGGTCTGCATCCACCAACGTGTCGCGGACCAGGCTTCTCCGCGCCGCCAGTCGACGAGCAGGTCCTTGATCAGGAAGGAAGCGGCGATCATCCTGATTGTCGTGAAGGCGTAGATCTCGACGAAACCAGATCAGAATCGGCGCTGTCGAATTGGCGCTCCTGACATTCCCGGAAACAATGGCGGAGGAACAGGCAGGCGTCGTTGGTACCATGGCCGCAAAATGAAAAAGAGCCATTCGGGCGTTACCGCGAATGGCTCTTTTAGAAACTGGCTCCCCGGGCCGGATTCGAACCGGCGACCTGTCGATTAACAGTCGAATGCTCTACCGCTGAGCTACCAGGGATCATCTGCGCGGCGTGTCCTGCAGAAGTGAGGCTGCTAATACAAATGCTTTTCCGATTTGCCAAGCGGTTTTTTCAAAAAAAGTGACAAGTTTTGTTGCGAGCCTGTGGAGAAGCCCCCAATTGTGGGAAACGCAGCCGGATCGGGAATGATGAATAAAAACAGAAAACAGACGCATTTCGGCATAGACCCGCATACTCGGCAGATCGTGTTGGGCAAATGGCGCCTTACCCTGCCGGAATCACCGCTGCTGCGCATGCTAGTCGGTGGGCTTTTGGTATTCGGCGGCTTTCTCGGCTTCCTGCCGGTGCTCGGCTTCTGGATGGTGCCTTTGGGGCTGCTTGTCCTGTCGCATGATATTCCGTCGGTTCGCCGCCTCCGGCGCAGGTTCGCCGTGTGGTGGGCGCGCCGCCGCAACGGGACGGACGCCTCGAACAAGTAATGATTCTTTTGTGATGGCCGCCCACGTCAATGTGGCGTCGCACCACAGGGATGCAGACCTGTCCGGGCGAGGGAGGGCAAGTCTGGCCTATCGGCTCGTCCACACCGGTTCATGGTCGTGGGGTTTGCTTGGCGGGCAGTTTGCCTTTGTTGCCGATACGCTCTTGAACGTTGCCGCGCTTTGCGGCGACGATCTGCGCGTAGCACTTTCGGAGTGAAAAGCTCGTGGGCCGCCGTACTCCGTTGCGCCATCCCAAAGGTCGTGCACTCAAACTCCCGCTTTCGGGCTGTCGGTGAAAACCATTCGGCAACGGATCGGCAGCATAATGCCGGCCGGATCAAGGATGGGGTGGAATGGGTAAGACCACGACACGCCGCGGGCGTCGCCGCGGCAGCCGGACAAAAAAGCAAGGCGGCATGCTGCCGTGGTATCTCGCCGCTGTGCTGACAGTCGGTGGCGTCGTTGCCTATGACCACCGCGGACAATTGCCGGATCTGCCGGGCGTTTCGGGTGTGTTCGCATCGGCACCCAAGTCTACATCGACATCCAGAGCGGAAGATCGGCCGAAGGCACAGGTTCGTGCCGCCGTGCCGCCGGCCGCACACAAGACGAAGCCTGTCGACGGACCGATACCCGCAGTCAACGTCGGGTTGGCAGCGCCAACACCGATTGAGCGCCCTGTCGCGCAGCCAGCAGCTCTCCAGGCCAAGGCGAATCAGTTCTATTTCTGCGGTATCCGCAACGACAACTGCGTCATCGACGGTGCCACGTTCCGCTATCAAGGTGAAGCGATCCGCGTCGCCGATATCGACGCCCCGCGAATCAAGCAGGCAAGTTGCGATGGCGAGCGCGCACGCGGCTTTTACGCCAAGCAGCGATTGCGTGAACTGTTGAACTCTGGAGATTTCAGGCTGATCGAAGCGATCGGCAGGGACGACGACAAGACCAGCGAGAAGCTGCGTGTGGTGATGCGCGACGGCCGTTCGCTCGGTAACATTCTCGTCTCGGAAGGCCTGGTTCGCCCCTGGAAGGGACGGTCAACGCCGTGGTGCTAGATCCTTGCGAAAGCGCTTCCGCGGCCGTGAAGGCGCGATCCGGCGCTGCGGCTCAAAACCTGTCGGCGATGCGCCGGAAAAACGTCCAGTGAGAAAATGTTGCCGTCATCGGGCGGCAGCCAAACACGTCGAATCTTCATGAGGTGTGAAAGTCTGAGCGGCGGCGCTGCGTGCGAAGCTGGCACCGGACGGCCCAGGATGTCTATTCGTCCGACTCTGCGCGCCGTGTTCGCAGACGGCGCCGGTCAACTGCCTTGTCGTTCCGCGGGGGAGGACCGGGACTCGAATGATCATATCCGTTCTTCTCGAAAAAGAGGGTAGGGCTGGGGCATGCAGCCGCAATCCACAGAACGGAATGGAAACGCTTGTTCAGAATGAAAAAAGGATCGCATTCAGAATGAACCCTCTTGCACTCTGTCTATATTCATTCTAAACGCTCGCCACGACTTGATAATCTCAGTCGGTGAGGCCTCGTGGCGGAGTGGTGACGCAGAGGACTGCAAATCCTTGTACCCCGGTTCAATTCCGGGCGAGGCCTCCAAAGCCACACCTAATTATTTGATTTTGCGTTGTAATTCAGGGTGCTCAATTGCAGCACCTGCCACGCTTTTTCTATATGTGGGAATTTGTTCCCCGTTCCTCCTGCTTCGTTATCCTCGACCGCCAGCAATTGCTTGCCGATTCCGTCCCAACTAAAGCGGGCGGCCCCGCCGCCGTGGCGAGGCGTGCGCGCTCGGCATCTTGCCCGGCAAAGCTAGTCGCCGACCGATTGCCGATGCCTGTGCGACGATGGCCCCATTGGCCCGGCGTCCACTCCCTGGGAACTGATTGCTGGGTTAAATCTACCTTACGCAGACGACTGCGCCGCACACGGTGGAGATAGTGGGGTGGGGTGGGGTGATGCGGCGAGCGATGACACCCGCCAGCCCCTGCTTACTGCGAGCATGGGTTTGAAGATAAGCCGCGCCATAAGTCGGTCGTGGCCCATCCGCGTTGCCGTGCGCGCGAACAGGCGTCAACCTGCATGGCCTGCCAAGGACACACCCCGAAATGGTGACTCGGCTGGTATTGTCAGTGCAAGGAATATTGTCTCTAGACGGGTTCGGGAATGAATATTCCGGCGGCACGACCCGTACAGGTAGTGTCAAACAAAACCGACGATGGAGGAGATGACATAAAATGAAATGTAAGATCGCCCTGACTGCTCTTGCCGTTCTTGCCGCGTCGACGGCCACCGCAAGCGCTGAGGATCTCGTCTTTCAGCTGAAGAACAAGACGGAAGCGGTTCTGACGAACTTCTACACGTCGCCGGTCGGTGTTGATCAGTGGGAGGACGACGTCTTCGGGCGGCAGGTACTCAATCCGGGCGAAAGCATGGAAATCACCATCGCCGACGGACGTGATGTCTGCAAATACGACATGCGCTTTGAATTCGAAGAAGGCTCCGGTCTCGACACGACTGAAGACACGCAGGACCTCTGCGAACTGGGCGAGTACTCGATTCACCAGTAACATTTTTCGAGCGTGCAAGCCGCACGAGTTGGAGATGCCCGTCTCGCTACCCCAAGGTGGCGAGACGTTCAAGGAAGAGGAAGGCAGGCCAGCACGAAGGCAGCTGGCTTGAGCAAGGCTTAGTGGTAGCGGCGGATCAAGCCAACGAGCTTGCCCTGAATCTTGACGCGGTCGGGGCCGAAAATACGCGTCTCGTAGGCCGGATTGGCCGCCTCGAGCGCAATCGACGCGCCCTTGCGCCGGAAGCGCTTCAGCGTTGCTTCCTCATCATCGACGAGCGCGACGATGATGTCGCCGGGATTGGCCGAGGTGGCATTGCGGATGATCACCGTATCGCCATCGAAGATGCCGGCCTCGATCATCGAATCGCCCTTCACTTCAAGGGCATAGTGCTCGCCGCTGCCGATCATATCGAGCGGAACGGAGATGTCGTGAGTGTTGTTCTGTATCGCCGAGATCGGAACGCCGGCGGCAATGCGTCCCATAACCGGAACCGACACGGAGCTGTTGTCAGCAACCGGCGGCGCTTTCGCGGCGGGGGCAGGGGCCGGCGGCTTCCCGAGGCTGCCCTCGATGACGCTCGGGGAAAACCCGCGACGGGGTTGGGCGCTTGCTGCATAGGCTTCCGGCAGCTTGATGACCTCGAGCGCTCTGGCGCGGTTGGGAAGACGGCGTATGAAACCGCGTTCCTCCAGCGCCGTAATAAGCCGGTGAATGCCCGACTTTGAAGCCAGGTCGAGTGCATCCTTCATCTCGTCGAAAGACGGCGGCACACCCGATTCCTTCATTCGTTCGTGGATGAAAAGAAGCAATTCCTGTTGCTTGCGGGTCAGCATGGCAAGTCGCTCCAGAAGCGTGAAACAAATCAAGAACAGACACTATCTGTTCCATATGTGTTCCGCAAGTGCCTAAAATTCCGTGAATGTGGGATCAAGCGTGCGCGCATCGGCCAACTAGACGCTGCGCGTGCCGCAAGGCGCCGATATGCCTCGTTCCGTTTACGCAATGAGGGTGCAATGAAGAAGCTGGTTCGAATCCTGCTGACGATCGTTGTGCCGGCGACCGCGGTCCTTGGGTTCCGCTGGTATCAATATGTGGACAACAGGGAGAGTCCGTTCGACGAAGTCGGCATCGCGTTGAATGCGGCAATGCCGGGGCCGATCAATCTTTGGGGTTGTGACCGGCTCAAGCTTACCTCTCGCAACGCCGCTCGGTTGCGCCACCGTCGATGGAGCGAAGTGGAAATAGACTGGCATTGAGCGATTGCTGGGCGAGCGTCGCGAAGGAGAGAGTGGTTCAAGCCGGCTGCGTGGCGGAACAGGCGTCTTCGAACTCCTTGACGGTCTCAGCCGAGTTGTCCTCCGGCAGGACGGCGTCCGCCGCGTCGGTCGCTACGGGCGTGTCGCCTTGATAGACGAAGGACTGGATATAGTAGGCGATCGTTCCCTTCCAAACGTTCCGGCCATCGATCTGCTGGCAGGGCACGGCGGTTTCGAAATCGGCTTGCAGGTCGTCGACCGTAGCAGCGCTGAGGGCGATGTTAGGCGATGCGATAATCGAGGCGATAAGCAATGCTGCAAGCACGGTGAACGTCCGCTAGATCAGAGGTGGTGCCGATAGTTTGGTTAACGATGTGAACCGCGCTTTCGTTCCAAAGTCCAGCAAGCATGCCGGGCACTGTGCCGTGTTCAACAGTTCTTTGCCAAAGGTGATGACGGCTGCTCACGGTGTGGCAGGGAAGGCACAAAGATTTGCATGAACAGGGTGCGTGTCGGCGTTTTCGATCTTCCGACGCCTACCACATGCGGCGTGTCGCCGGCCGATCAGGCCTGGCAGCAGACATGGGAAGCGATTGGCCAGTGCCGCCGCCCGCAATGATCTTTGCATTTCAGGGGCGCGCGCGACGTGCAAGCGTGCTGGGGTTTCTGGCATTGCAGCGACCAGTCACGCAGGGTGTGCGGAGACGTGCACCCCCAGTCCAATTGGTCACTGACAAAACTCTCCCGACTATTTGGTTCGCGAGGTTAGAGGCGGTTGTCCTATTTCTTGTCTTTCTTGCCGAGCGAAAAGCTGCTGCCTGCCAGCTTCACCTGTGAGCCTTCTGTCGTAACGGCGGCTTTGACGGCCTTGTCCTTCTTGGGTTTTCTAACCTCGCGGTTACTTCGCACTTGACCCTTTGCCATGATCGTCTCCTTGAAAAGGTGTGCCGGGGAACCCTCATGGGCGCCGAATGACCGGCAGACTAGCCTGCATTGATGCCGCCGGAAGTCAATGACGGCGCGCGGGGAGCATTGGCCCAGGCGGGCGGTTCGGGCGTGTCATGACGCCGATGTTCCGCCCGCGGTGATTATAACACCGCTTCGGCTATTTGCCGCGCCCTTGAGATGCTGTCGAAGGCCCGATCACGGCGGCGACTTCCGTTATCCTGTTGGCCGGAAACCCGCCGCGTTCGGCGTGTTCGCGAATGACGTCGGCGCTCGGTGCCTCGTGGACGCAATAGAGCTTGTCGCCGGCGACATAGCTCGTGATCCATGTGTACGGCACGCCGAGATCGGCGACGACAGCATTGGATTTCGCCGACAGTGCACAGAGGTCGTCCTGACTGAGCTTGTCAGCGCCTGGCACGTCGCGCTCGATGATGAAAGTGGGCATCGCTCAGTTCCTTGACTTTTGGATGACCAATACATCAAGCCTCCCTAATGAAATGGGAGTCAATGCCTGCGATTGGATGCAAGGCGATTTGCATGTGGCACCGCGTCGGACAACGGCAGTCCTTGCCTTTTTCGGCTAGCAGACCAGCAGGTGCGCTTCGCAGCTTTGAAGCCAGCGAGAGCAAATGTTTGAAGGGTCTTGCGCGAACCGCAAGTTACATCCCCAAGCATTATGGAGTGCAGAGCGACCGCGTGCACGGGCTCCGTTCGGAGCCGATTGCTACAGGGGGAAATCATGCAGCAGGTCTAACGCGCTACCGCGCCATTGGCCTGTCGTATTGGATGCGCGCTGCTGTCATGAAACTCAGTAGCTGAGACGGAAACCGCCCGGACTTGCGGCAGACGGATCGGGCACGGGCAATGGCCCCTGCCATTGCGCATAGGTTGTGTTCGCATCGCCGGTGCTTGCACATCCGGAAAGCGTCAGAACAGCGAGAAAAGCGGCTGTCATCAGATATTTAAGAGGCATGGTTTTCTCCAGTTGTGGGAGATTGGCCAGGCCTCGAGGGGCCGGAATCGGATTCTCCCTCAAATCATCCGGGATGGCAAGCGGACCTGGCTGCAGGTTGGCAATTGCACGCGCCAGTGTTGCTGCGATGGCGGGCGTTGCCCGCAAAACTGGTATGCGGCCGCGGTCGGAACACCTGTTTGGCGGTGCAACTCAGTAACGGGTGGAGAAAAATGAGGCAGTCGATGGCGGAGGAGGTGGGATTCGAACCCACGGTACGCTTTCACGCACGCCGGTTTTCAAGACCGGTGCCTTAAACCGCTCGGCCACTCCTCCGGGCAGGGCGTTATTGCGCGAAGCCTTGCCGCTTTGCAAGATTTAACATGCGCGGGCTGCAAGATTTTCTCAGCGGATCCGCTGCTCACTTCGTCGCCATAACCATTCGTAAACCATAACTGGAGATTTCGGGCGGCTGGCCATTCGCCGGTTCGCAATTTTGCCTTGTTGCTGTCATGATTACTCGACTGTTCCGTTTCGGGACGCCGAGATTTCCGCTGGGGGCAAGAGTGGAAGGTTTCGAGTACGGCTTGTTCGAATGATGTTGTGGGACAGATGACATCCAGTAAAAATGCGGCATATTTGATCAAGGGACTGCACCTTGCGGCGGTTCCCGTGCTTTGCGCAACGCTTGCGGCTTGCGGATCCACGTCCAGTATCAAGAAGAGCAAGCCGAGAAGCAAGGAATACTTCGCCGAGTCGGTTTACGGCGTGAAGGCAAGCCCCCGTGTCGCCACCGGCAAGAATATCCCGAAGGGCGGCGGCCGATTCCAAGTCGGCAAGGCCTATCAGGTCAAGGGCAAGTGGTATCAGCCGAAGGAAGATTTCGGCTACAACAAAACAGGTGTCGCGTCCTGGTACGGCTCGGCTTTCCACGGTCGCTTAACCGCCAATGGCGAAGTCTATGACAAGCTCCATCTTTCGGCGGCCCATCCGACATTCCCGTTGCCGAGCTATGCGCGCGTTACCAATACGGAAAACGGCACATCGGTCATCGTTCGCGTGAACGATCGCGGTCCTTATGAGTACGGCCGTATCATCGACGTGTCGTCGAAAACAGCAGATCTGCTCGATATCAAGCAGAAGGGCAGCGCCAAAGTTCGTGTGCAATATGTCGGCCGCGCACCGCTCGAAGGCAACGATATGCCATATCTGATGGCATCCTATGTCACCAAGGGCGATCGCAGCCCCGGCGTCATGCCGGAAGGCCAGATCGCGACCGGCGTGATGGTTGCCTCGAATGAGCCGATGCGCAACCAGTTGGGAACGCTGACCATTCCATCAAAGTCATCGCTTGATACCGGTGGCCCGGTGACGGCCCTTGCTGCGCCTGTCCCGCAGTTTGCTGCGCCGCAGTCGCTGAACGAGTTCGTCATGCTGCCGGACATCGGGCCGATACCGCGCGAGCGGCCGGAATACATTCCGGTGCCAGACGGCAACATGGCCTATGCGGCCGCCTACGTGGAAGTGCGGGTAAGCGATGCGGAATCGCCGTTTGAAGCGATCATGGTCGAGACCAATCCGCTTACACCCGAATCCATCGTTGCCCATGCCAAGCGCCAAGGCAGATCCGGGTCGATCCGGTAATCCCGGGCGTTGTGCCATTCTGACGACGCTGCTATGCCCAATGGGAAACCGGAGTTTCCCATGCGCTTGAAGATGCTTTCGGTCGCGTTCTGCTGTGCGGCGTTGCTCGCGGGTGCTGCGGCGGCCCAGACACAGCCGGTGGCGTTCGACACCAAGGCGAAGCAGATCCTGCTGGTGGATGCCGAAACCGGCACCGTCCTGTTTTCCCGCGCCGAGAACGAGCCGGTTCCGCCCGCCTCGCTTGCCAAATTGATGACGATGGAGGTGGTCGCCGAGGCGATCGCCAAGGGCGAGCTTTCGGCCGAGACGGTCTTCGACGTTTCCGAACACGCATGGCGCACCGGCGGTGCGCCGTCCGGCACCTCGACGATGTTTGCGGCGCTGAAGTCACGCATCCGCGTGGCCGATTTGCTGCAGGGGGTGGCGGTTCAGCTTGCCAACGATGCCTGCATCATCCTCGGCGAGGGTATGGCTGGCAGCGAAGCTGCCTTTGCCGACAAGATGACCGCGCGGGCCCGCGAGCTCGGCATGCCGATCGCCACGTTCCGCAATGCCACTGGGCTGCCTGATCCGCAAAACCGGATCACCATGAGTGAACTGGTGACGTTGACCCGTCATTTGCACGAGGCGCACGCTGATCTCTATCGGCTCTACTCTCAGCCTGAATTCGAGTGGAACAAGATCCTTCAACGCAACAAGAACCCGTTGATCGCGGCCAATGTCGGCGTTGACGGCCTCGCCACGGGGTTTGCGGAGGGCTACGGCTTTTCGCTGGCGGCATCGATGCAGCGTGGCGATCGCCGCGTCTATCTCGCGATGGGCGGGCTGGAGACGGATAAGGAGCGCATCGAGGAGAGCCGCAAGGTGCTCGACTGGGCGATGACGGCATTCGAAAAGCGACGGATCTTTGCCGACGGCGAAGTGATCGGCGAGGCCAGCGTTTATGGCGGGGCAACCTCCCATGTGGCGCTCGTGGCCGGCGGCCCGGTCGATGTGCTGTTGCCGGTCAACAACCCGGAGCGCCTGACGGCCCGTGTCGTCTACAAATGGCCGCTGCGCGCACCGGTAGAGGCTGGAGCCGTGGTCGGCTTGGTGCGGCTTTGGAACGGCGAGCGGTTGCTGCGCGAGGTTCCGGTCAAGACGGCCGGGGCGGTGGGCCAAGGCACTCTGGCGAGCCGAGCGCTCGACGCCCTGCAGGAACTGCTCTTCTTCTGGCTGTAACAAAACCGGTGCTAACGGTTTCATCGGCTGGACCAATCGGCTAAACAGGGCCAAATCGCATGCCGATATAGGAAAGCACTGTGCCGCTGGCAAAAGGTCTGTTTGTAACATTCGAGGGCGGGGAAGGGGCCGGCAAATCGACCCAGTTGCGCCTGCTCGCCGATTCTCTGCGGGCGCTCGGCCATGAGGTGCTGACGACACGTGAGCCGGGTGGATCGGTCGGGGCCGAAGCGGTGCGCCATGTGCTACTTTCGGGAGCGGCCGAAGCGTTCGGTGTACGAATGGAGGCGATCCTGTTTGCTGCGGCGCGCAGCGACCATGTCGAAGAGGTCATTCGGCCGGCGCTGGCCAAGGGAACCATCGTGCTCTGCGACCGATTCATGGATTCGTCGCGCGTATACCAGGGTATCACCGGCAATCTGGAGCCGGCCTTCGTCGAGACGCTGGAGCGGGTTGCCGTCAACGGCGTCGTTCCGGACCGGACGGTGATTTTCGATCTGCCGGCGACTATCGGTCTGGAGCGCGCCCAACGCCGCGCCGGAGACGAAAGCCCGGATCGTTTCGAGAAGGAGGAGTTGGAGACGCATGAAAAGCGGCGCGAGGCTTTCCTCGATATCGCAAACACGAATCCGGACAGGTGCCGTGTCATCGACGCGACGCAGTCTGCCGAGGCGATAGCTGCGGAGGTGCTCGGGCTCGTCGAGAGCTTGCTTGCCAACGCCGACGTGCCCGCGCCTTCGAACGCGGGATCCACACCATGACGACGGAAGCGCCAGGGGTGCTTGAGGGGGCAATCGCGCCGGTGAAGAACAGCCGGTTGTTTGGCCACGAGCAGGCTGAAGCGTTTCTGGCGCAGAGCTACCGATCGGGCAAGGGACACCACGCCATTCTCATCGAAGGGCCGGAGGGTATCGGTAAGGCTACACTTGCGTTTCGCTTCGCCAGCCACATCCTCAATCACCCGGATCCGGCGAGCGCGCCCGAAAGCCTGCAGGATCCCGACCCCGCATCGATCGTCGGGCGGCAACTGGCCTCCGGCGCATCGCACAATCTTCTGCACCTGACACGGCCGGTCGACGAGAAGACGGGCAGGGTCAAGGGGGCGATCACTGTCGACGAGGTCCGACGGGCCGGCAAGTTTTTCTCGCAGACATCCGGTACCGGCAACTGGCGCATCGTCATCATCGATCCGGCCGACGATCTCAACCGGAACGCGGCCAACGCCATCCTGAAAATTCTCGAGGAACCGCCGCGCCGGTCGCTGTTCCTGGTGCTGACCCATGCGCCTGGTAAGCTGCTGCCGACGATCCGTTCGCGCTGCCTGCCGCTGCGGCTGAAGCCGTTGGAGCCGCCGGCATTGCGCCAGGCGCTCGATCATCTCGGCTTCGATCCTGAGAGCGAAAATGCCGACCGCGTTCTGGCCGCTGCCAATGGCAGCGTCGCGGAGGCGCTGAAGCTCATCAATTACGGCGGCCTGGAGATCGCCGCGACGTTCGAGGCGATCCTTGCAGGGCAGGGGCCGGCGATCCGCAAGGACATCCATAAGCTTGCGGACGTTCTTTCGGCAAAGGACAGCGAAACGATCTTCGATTTCTTCACGTCGCTGCTGACAGGTCGGCTCATGCGGGAAGCCCGCGATGCGGCCGTTGCCGGAGATATCATGCGCGCCGAGCGTTTCGCCCGGCTTTCGGCCACGACTGGGGAACGCCTCACGGTCAGCGACGCCTATAATCTCGATCGCAAGCAAACCATTCTTTCGCTGCTGGACGACGTCAAGGCAGCGCTATAGCTCGACCTGAAACTTCCATTTGCGCTTGATTGCCGCGACGAGATCCAGATCGTGATGGTGGGCGAAAAGCAGCACGTGACCCAGCAGGTCCGCAGCTTCGTCCGCCATATCGATCTGCAATTCGCCTTCTGATTTTCCATGCCGCCTGCCGCGGCCGGTGCGCTCGTTCCAGGCTTGGGTCAGTTCGCCGATTTCCTCCTGCATCTTGAGTATGAACCAGTCCGCATCCCGCTCGATGCCATTGTCTTCTGCATAGCGGGCCGATGCCATTTCAAATTGATGTCCAAGCCGGCGCAACATGGCGGTTCCTTTGAGTCAGTTTCTGTTTTGTTCTATTATTTCCTTCGTTCCGACACAAGCGGGCAGGGATGTCGACCAAGGCTTCCGGTTCGGGCTTTTCTCCTATCTCCCGGTTCCTTCCTCGCGGCGTATGCGCTAAGAGCGTCGGTAGCTTTATCCGAGATAGATTGAATCCGCCTATGAGAGACACGTCCCCCTTTTACATCACCACCGCGATTTCCTACCCGAACGGCAAGCCGCATATCGGCCACGCCTATGAGTTGATCGCCACGGATGCGATGGCGCGCTACCAGCGCCTGGACGGACGGGACGTATTCTTCCTGACAGGCACGGACGAACACGGGCAGAAGATGCAGCAGACGGCGCGCCGCGAAGGCGTGACGCCGCAGGAACTTGCCGACCGGAATTCCTCGGAATTCCAGAAGATGGCGGTGCTTCTGAACGCATCCAACGACGACTTCATCCGCACCACCGAGAAGCGCCACCACGAGGCGTCGCAGGACATCTGGAGCCGCATGGGCGAGGCGGGCGACCTCTACAAGGATTCCTATGCCGGCTGGTATTCCGTGCGCGACGAAGCCTACTACCAGGAGAACGAAACCGAGCTTCGCGCCGACGGCGTGCGTTACGGTCCGCAGGGCACGCCCGTCGAATGGGTGGAGGAGCAGAGCTACTTCTTCAAGCTGTCGGAGTATCAGGAAAAGCTGCTGAAGCACTACGAGGAGACCCCTGATTTCATTGGCCCGGCCGAGCGCCGCAACGAGGTGATCTCCTTCGTGAAGTCCGGCCTCAAGGACCTGTCGGTTTCGCGCACCACCTTCGATTGGGGCATCAAGGTGCCTAACGATCCTGGCCACGTCATGTATGTCTGGGTGGACGCGCTCACCAACTACCTCACCGCAACTGGCTATCTCGACAATCCGCAGGGCCCGCGCGCGAAATTCTGGCCGGCGAACATCCACATCATCGGCAAGGACATCATCCGTTTCCACGCGGTCTATTGGCCCGCCTTCCTGATGTCGGCCGGCCTGCCGCTGCCCAAGCGCGTCTTCGCCCACGGCTTCCTGCTCAACAAGGGTGAGAAGATGTCGAAGTCGCTCGGCAACGTCGTCGATCCGTTCAATCTTGTCGAGCATTTCGGTCTCGACCAGATCCGCTACTTCTTCCTGCGCGAGGTTTCCTTCGGCCAGGACGGAAGCTACAGCGAGGAGGGGATCGCAACCCGCATCAACTCCGATCTTGCCAACGGTATCGGCAATCTGGCGAGCCGTTCGCTGTCGATGATCGTCAAGAACTGTGACGGCCAGATTCCGGTCTGCGGCGCGCTGACCGATGAAGACAAGGCGATGCTGGCTGCTGCCGACGCGCTGCATGAGATCACGCGCGACGAAATGGGCAAGCAGATGATCCACCGCGCTCTTGCCGCGATCATCGCGGTCGTTTCGGAAACCGATCGTTATTTCGCCGGTCAGGAGCCCTGGGCGCTGAAAAAGACCGATCCGGCACGCATGGCAACCGTTCTTTATGTTACTGCAGAAGTCGTGCGCCAGATCGCCATCCTGCTGCAGCCCTTCATGCCGGAATCGTCAGGAAAGCTGCTCGACCTGGTGGCCGCACCGGCCGACAAGCGCGACTTTGCCGCACTCGGCGAGGCGGGCCGCCTCGTCTCTGGAACGCCACTGGAAGCCCCGAAGCCGGTCTTCCCGCGTTACGTCGCGCCGGAAGCGCAATAAGGCACGATCAGCATGCTTATCGATACGCATTGCCATCTGGATTTCCCCGACTTCGAGGCCGAGCGCGACGCCATCATCGAGCGTGCGCGTGCGGCCGGCGTCGGCCAGATGATCACGATCTCCACCCGCGTGAAGCGGTTCGACACGATCCTTGCGATCGCCGAGGCCTATCCGAACGTTTTCTGTTCCGTCGGTACGCATCCGCACAATGCGGATGAAGAGCTGGATATCACCGTAGACGATCTCATCCGGCTTTCGGCGCACCCGAAGGTGGTGGCGATCGGCGAGGCGGGTCTCGACTACTTCTACGACAACGCACCGCGCGACGCTCAGGCTGAAGGCCTGCGCCGGCACATCGCTGCCGCGCGCCAAACCGGTTTGCCGCTTGTCATTCACAGCCGCTCGGCCGATGAGGACATGGCTGCGATCCTGACCGAGGAGACGGGGAGAGGGGCCTTCCCCTTCCTTCTGCATTGCTTTTCGTCGGGTCCGGAACTGGCGCGCGTCGGCGTCGAGCTCGGTGGCTACGTTTCCTTCTCCGGCATTCTGACGTTTCCGAAATCGGAGGAGCTACGCGAGATCGCCAAGGCGGTTCCGCATGATCGGATGATCGTCGAGACGGACGCGCCCTATCTTGCGCCCAAGCCATTCCGCGGCAAGCGCAACGAGCCCGCCTATGTGGCGCACACGGCGGAAGTTCTAGCCGACACGATCGGGGTTACGAAGGACGAGATCGCATCGCTCACCACCGAAAATGCCTTGCGTATCTTCTCCAAGATGCCGAGGCTCTGACGTGGCATTCAGGCGCGCTTTCACCATTCTCGGCTGTGGTTCGTCGCCTGGCGTGCCGCGTATTACCGGTGATTGGGGCGCCTGCGATCCCGAAAATCCGAAGAACCGCCGCATGCGCGCCGCCTTGCTGGTGGAACAGATCGCGCCGGATGGCGGCAAGACGACCGTGGTCATCGACACAGGCCCAGACTTTCGCGCGCAGATGGTGGCCGCAAATGTCCACCACATCGACGCTGTGCTCTTCACGCATGCGCATGCGGATCATCTGCATGGCATAGACGACTTGCGCGGCTTTGTGATTGAAAACAGGAAGCGCGTGCCGATCTGGGCCGATGCCTTCACGATGGGCCGGATTCGCGAAGGGTTTCATTACTGCCTGGAATCGCCACCCGGAAGCGGTTATCCGCCGATCGTCGATGGGCACATAATCGCCGACGATCTGTCGCCAGTGGTCATTGCAGGGGCAGGCGGTCCGATCACATTCCAGCCCTTGATGCAGTTTCACGGCAATATTCATTCACTCGGATTTCGCGTCGGCGATTTCGCCTATTGCAGCGATGTCAGCGACTTTCCGCCGGAAACGATCGGCAAACTTGATGGTCTCGATCTTCTGGTGCTCGATACGCTGCAGTACAAGTTTCACCCGAGCCATCTGTCGCTGGTGCAATCTCTCGGCTGGATCGAACGGCTGCGCCCGAAAAGAGCCGTGCTCACTCACATGCATGTGCCGCTCGACTACGACACTGTCCAGGGCGAAACACCCGACCATGTCGAGCCGGCTTACGACCTGATGCGGCTCGAGTTCGAGGTCGACGTCCCCGTGCTCGGCGACGCCTGAATTTCATATTGTTCGAAATATCGAATATTCTGATCTATTTCGTGAAATAGGGGGCTAGGTTCTTGCGGATGCGCTCCAGAACGGTGGCACCCGAAAGGTTCGGAACGAACGTCCGCCCGGTGATCTTCTCATAGGCTTCGATGTAGACGACCGAGGTCTGCTCGACGAGTTCCCTCGGGATCTCCGGGACTGGGTCCTTGTAGGGGTCGCAGCGTTCGGTGACCCATGCGCGCACGAAATCCTTGTCGAAGCTTTTCGGCCGTTCGCCGTTTTCGAAGCTCTGCTGGTAGCTGTCGGCGATCCAGTAGCGGCTACTGTCGGGCGTGTGGATCTCATCGGCAAGGATGATGGTGCCATCCTTGTCGGTGCCGAACTCGTACTTCGTATCGACGAGGATAAGGCCGCGTTCGGCGGCGCGCGCCTGGCCGCGTGCAAATAGCGCCAGCGCATAGCTCCAAACGGTATCGAGCTGCTGCTGCGTCAGGAGGCCTTGCTCGAGAATTTCGTCGGCCGAAAGCGGTTCGTCATGGCCGCCGTCGAAAGCCTTGCTGGTCGGCGTGATGATCGCTTGAGGAAGCTTTTGATTGTCGCGCAGACCGTCGGGCAAACGGATGCCGTACATGTCGCGCTCGCCGTTGCGATATTTCGTCAGGATCGACGTGCTGGTGGTGCCAGCGAGATAGCCGCGCACGACGATTTCGACCGGCAGGATGTCGAGTCGCTTGCCGATTACGACATTCGGGTCGGGATAGCTGATCACATGGTTCGGGCAGATGTCGGCGGTTTCTTCGAACCAGTAGCGCGCCGTCTGCGTCAGCACATGACCCTTATGCGGAATCGAGGTCAGAATGATGTCGAAGGCGCTCAACCGGTCGGTCGCGATGATGATGCGTTCGCCTCCAGGCAGATCATAGTTTTCGCGCACTTTGCCATTGTAGCGGTTTGGCAGTTCTGGAATGAAAGCATCTGAAAGAACGCGCAATTCGCTCATCGCATCGGGCCTTGAAAAACGAGGGTTTCGTCGCGAATGACTAAGCAGCCGGGGCCGGCCCGGTCAAGCTAAGAGTGGGGACAACACGCCCATAAACCGGTATTTGGGCACATCGGATAGTTCCATAATCTATCTTATCTGATCAAAGTTTGTAGTGGCTATTTAGTAATGCGACAGTTGGGCCAGTTAGAGATGCGACACTCTCGCCTCTCGACGCGCTGGTCAATGTCAACGTTGGGAGCAAGGATGACGACCTTCCGCCTGGTGGA
>NZ_MBSS01000044.1 GCF_001695855.1 Ensifer sp. LC163 | reverse complement strand
TCCATCTTGCAAATGTGCCCTGAACACTTCGGCCGGCGTCCTGTAATTCAGGCACTTTCTCGGCTGGTCGTTGAGATGGCGAGCAAGCTGGATGAGCTTGCGTTGCGACACGGCTGCAAGTCCGTATCGCCTGGCATGAACCGGCGGATGCGCTTGTTGGTATTTTCCACGGCCCCCTTCTGCCATGGCGCACTGGGGTCACAAAACCAGCTGCGCGCGCCGATGCCATCTTCCAAAGCCCTGAAGCCGCTAAACTCCGTGCCGCGATCAAAGGTGAAGCTCTGCCGGGCAAAGGCTGGCAAGGGAGAGAACGTTTCGATGATCTTGTCCATGATCGGTCGTGAGTGCCGGCTCTGGTTCTTGATCATGACGGTGTAGCGGCTCTTGCGTTCGATCAGTGAGGTTACGTTGGCGTTGCCCAAGTCACGTTGGAAGATCAACAAGTCGCCTTCCCAGTGCCCGAACTGCGAACGATCAGCAATGAAATCAGGACGTTGCGATATCCTGCAGGCAGCAGGAAAAGTGCCGTCGCGGGGTTTCCTCGAGCCGCGGGGGCGGCGTTTGCGGCGAGCTTCCGCCAGATGCTGATGGAGCTCCAGCGCACAATCTTCCTTGCCATAGATGAAGCGATAGATCGTCTCGGTGCAGACACGCACGGCGCTCACGCCATCGGCAAGCAGGCGGCCGGCGATCTGTTCCGGTGACCAAAGTGCCTTCAGCTGCTTGATCACCAGTTCGCGCAATTGCCGGTGCCGCACAAGCTTCCTCAAACGCTGTCGCCGCTCTTTGCGGATGTCGTCAGCAACTGTTGGGAAGTAACCGCTATAGTCGGGCAGCTCGCGATCGTGGAATGTGTTGCGTCTGATCTCACGATAGATCGTCGATCGATGACGACCGAGTTGGCGCGCCATTTCTTTGATCGGCAGTTTACGTTCGACAAAGTGGAAGAGGCGGCGTCGATCGGCCAGATTCAGCTGCGAATAGCGTCGGGACATTCCAAAATCTCCAAGGGGAAGCCATTGAAATCATTGGCATGTCGCACTTGAAAATAGAATGTACCTTCTGGGCCAAAGGGATCGCATAATGTATCGACGGGAACTGGCGGCGATATCGATCCGGCAGTTGAAGGGTTCTTAGTCCTTTTCCGCCTCTTGCATCAGAGCATAGGGGTCGGCCCCAATTGCTCGGCTCACTTTCACGAACTCCGCAACATCTAAACGCCGTTCGCCTAGTTCGAACTTGGACACGAACGTTTGCCGCTGCCCGATCCGCTCTCCGAGTTCGACTTGGGTCACGTTCGCAGCTTTTCGAGCGGCAACGAGGCCGTCGATCATTCGCCCATAAACGATTGCGTGAAATGAGGACAATTGCGAGCGCCAGTTTGAGAAAACCGACGAAATGAATAAAACCGATTTTCGGATACCCCAAAATAGGGTATTGATGGTTGTGGCGCGCTGCGTTGCTCGCGTTTTCAACGTATCCGTCGATTGGAGCCGACATGGAACTTCGCCAGCTGAACTATTTCGTGGCGGTTGCCGAGGAACTGCATTTCGGTCGGGCGGCAGCACGGGTGCATATCGCCCAGCCGGCCTTGAGCTGTCAGATCCAGTCGCTGGAAAAGGAACTCGGTGTTCGCCTATTGGAGCGTTCGACGAGAAGGGTCGAACTGACCAGGGCAGGGGAGATCTACTACGATCGCTGTGTGAGGATCCTTGGTGATGTCGATCTGTCGGCCGAGCTGGTGCGCTCGGTTGCCGGCAAGGCGGTGAGGAAGATCAGGATTGGAACCGTCTACCCGGCAACGATTGGCGTACTGCCGGCGTTCCTGGCCCGCATCGGCCGCAAGTATCCCGATATTGAACTGCATATCTCAAGTGGCTCCACCAACGACATCATCCGCGGATTGGAAAACGGCCAGATCAATCTCGGCTTCATCCGCCCGGTCGAGAATATCGGCTCGCTGCGGTTCTTCTCAATCGCGCATGAGCGTTACCTTCTTGCGGTGGAGAAGAAGAGTGCTCTGCTTGCCCGCAGCGAGATCGACATCGAGGACTTGAAGGGCGAGAAGATCATCTCGTTCTCACGCCAGAACCTGACTTTCACCGAGCGCTATTTTGCTGAAAAGTTCGAGGAGCACGACCTGACGAAGAGCGTCGCTTACACATGTGACGATACCTTCTCGCTGGTGTCATTGGTATCAGCCGGTCTTGGCATCGGTTTCGCGCCGGAGTGGACGCTGGATCTGCCCAACTGCAATTTCGAGCTCAGGAAGGTGAGGGGTGTCGACTTCAGGATCGGGCTCGGGGTCGCCTGGTCCAAGGATGATCCGACGGTTGCTCGCGACGACATTATCGACATCGCAAGGTCGTTGGTGCGGGCGGGCAAATGAGGGGAGGTCCCGAAAACCTTGTTGTCTGCGATCAGCCGGCCGAAGAGGGGCAGGCGGGTGCGGCAGGATCGAACGACTGAATTTTCTTTGGTAGGGACTGTCGTGGCTCCTCTCGATTCCCCACTCACTCGGCGCGGAGCGCCTTTCACGCCACCAAAATCGGGACTTTGGTCGGCGCCGCCTTGACCCGGTTGTAGAGGTCGATGACGTCCTGGTTGATCATGCGCACGCAACCGGAAGATGCCTGTGTGCCGATGGTCCACCATTCGGGTGAGCCGTGCACGCGATAGCCAGTGTCGCGGCCGTCCTTGTAGATGTAGTGCGCGCGGGCGCCGAGCGGGTTGTCGAGCCCGCCCGGCTGACCACC
>NZ_MBSS01000043.1 GCF_001695855.1 Ensifer sp. LC163 | reverse complement strand
CGCCCCCTATACGATCGTCGGCGGCGTGCCTGCCAAGCTCATCCGTGACCGGTTCAATGCCGGTATTGGCGAACGCATGGACAACCTCGCCTGGTGGGATTGGGACCATCAGCGCCTGCGCAAGGCGCTCGACGATTTCCGCGAGCTGACAGCCGAGGAATTTCTCGTTCGCTACACGTAAGTTGCAGGGCCACCCGAGCCCTCGTGCGCGATTTCCGCATCGTTCAGTTGGTCGACCGGGCGCGATTGCCGTCGCCCCAAATCCCAACTATTACGGCCTTGGTTGCGTATGGGGGCTAATTCAATGCAGGACTATTTGGTTCAGGGTATGCGCCGCAGTGCGGGTCGCACGCGACTCCTGCTCGCAGCGCACGTCGCCGTCGCCCCATTCCTCCCATGGAGCTTACGGCGTAGGGCGATCGCGTTGCAAATGAGGACCAACAGCACCCAACACTTGGCAGCGCGTTATGCCGCGATCGATCACTGCAAAAGTGTCGAAAAGCCACCACTTCGCCAAGGCCAGCTTGGGCCGATTTGGCAATTCTGGGCCCAGGGAGCGGAAAAGGCTCCGCCGATCGTGCAGACCTGCCTCAGTTCGGTCGAAATGAATGCCGGCGGCAGGAAACGCATCGTGCTCACCGCCGAAACCGTGGGCGATTACCTGGATATACCTGGCAGGGTTATGGACAGAATCCCCTTCTGGGGGTGGACAAAGTTTTCAAATTTGGCGCGTTTGATGTTGCTTGAGCGGTATGGCGGAACCTGGATAGACGCAACCGTTCTGATCGACCGCGCTATTCCACAGTGGATTGAAGAAAGCGAATTTTTCGTATTCCGGTGGCCCTATGACCCCCGCATCCTGGCCAACTGGTTTATCCATGCGAGATCAGAGACCCCCCTAACGGTCGCAATAAGTGCAGCCTATCAGGATTATTGGCTTCACGCTGAGAAGCCCGGTGACTACTTCATGTTCCACTATTTGTTTGAAGCTGTTGTGCTCGCTCAGCATAGGCTGAGCAAGCTATGGAAAGATGTGCCGTTTCACAGCGCAGCCACTCCCCATGAGCTGCAGGCGCTGCTCTCGCAGCCCTTCGACTCCGGCACATACCGGAAGACACTCGACCGATCATGGATACAGAAGCTAACGTACAAGACGGAGGTTGAGGCGCCTTGCGACGTCCCAACCTTCATTTCGCGCTTGAGCGAGGGTCTTCCGTCGCAGGACCACCCAGAAAGCTGCCCAATACACGCATGAGGCGTGTAGCTCTCCACGAAAAACTGCTTAGAATTTCGTTCAAGCCTTTTTCCAGCATGTCGGCGCGAGCTTCTGCGGCTGCAAGATCATTCAGCGATTGGAACTGCTGCCGCTGAACCTCCTCTAGTTTCATGGTCTCGGTCTGCAACGCCGCCTGCAAGTGATGCAGTTGGTCTGACATCACTCCGGCGTCCCGCAGCGCTTGAGCCAGCTGTGCCGATTTCAGCTCAATCTCCTGCTGCGCCTGGGTCAACTGCACTGACTTCATTTCAGCGTCCTGCTGGATCTGCCCCACGTGCGAACGGAAAATCTCGGCATGCCTCGCCTGCCTATCTGCAAATTCATCAAACGTTGCGTCCACAAATCTTATAGGAGGATTGTCGAGTTCTTCACGCAGAGAGGAAAGTGTCCTCATGGCTTGTTCGTCGCAAGGGTCTCGCTCAAGCCGCTCAATACTCGCCAGTATTTGGTTCACAAACCCATCGACTACATCCAGGCTTGACAAGCTATCTCCGGAAGCCTGGTGGTGTCGCAGGTCGGATCTTATAAATGCAGCTATGTTCGCTCGAGCGTCGACCATAGGAATCGGCCATTCTACTTTCAGCAATGAACCAATCCGATTGCATACGCCCTCAAAATCGTTAAGCAGAGCATCGTAGGGCACAAAAACCCGGTTCGAGATAGCGTCCGTCAAGTTGGTGTAATTTTGGGTGTGGAACCGGGCCGTCATGATCAGGCGGCTTTCGGTGTAATCTGAAGGGGCTTTTCCTCCTCGATTGTCGGTGGGTTTAGCTCTGCCATTCCCTCGATCTGCATGTATCGATGCTGGAGCTGCCATTCGTCGTTGGCTTCGAGGAGGACGGCTCCGATCAAGCGGATGATGCTGTCTTCGTTGGGAAAGATGCCGACGACATCGGCACGGCGCTTCACTTCCTTGTTCAGACGCTCCAGTGGATTCGTGCTGTGAAGCTTGGTGCGATGCTGGGAAGGAAACGCCATGTAGGCGAGCACGTCGGTTTCAGCGTCGTCCATGAATGTGCCGAGCTTCGGCCATCTGGCCCGGAGCTGGTCGGCGACATGCCGCCAAGTTTGAACGGCTCCGTCACGGTCCGGCTGGATGAATGCCTGGCGGATCGCGGCCGCGACCATGGTATGCTGGCCCTTGGGCACATAGGCGAGCGCATTACGCATGGCATGAACCCGGCATCTCTGCCAGGTCGCACCGAGCACACGGACGATGGCCGATTTCAGTCCCTCATGAGCGTCAGAGATAACCAGCTTGACGCCGGTCAGCCCTCGGCGCACCAGATCACGCAGGAATGACGTCCAGAACGGTTCGGCTTCGGAAGGGCCGATATGCAGGCCGACGATCTCCCTCTTGCCATCCGTGTCGACAGCCACCGCGATTATTGCCGCGACCGAGACGATGCGCCCGCCTTCACGCATCTTCAAATAGGTGGCGTCCAACCACAAATATGGCCAAGCACCGGAAAGAGGGCGTCTGAGGAAGGCATTCACACGTTCGTCGATGTCCTTGCAGAGCTTCGATACGGATGACTTCGAGATGCCCGTCATGCCCATGGCCTGCACCAGTTCATCGACCTTGCGGGTCGAGACGCCATTGATCCACGCCTCCTGGATGACGGCGACAAGGGCTTTCTCCACCGTCTTTCTCGGCTCAAGAAAGCCGGGAAAATAGCTGCCCGAGCGCATCTTCGGGATCTTCAGGTTCAAGGTGCCGAGCCGCGTGTCGAGGGATCGGTCGCGATAGCCGTTGCGCCAGGTCTGGCGGCTTTCGCCACGCTCGTAGCGTCCGGCTCCAATCAGCCCATCAACATCGGCCTCCATGATCATTTGCAGGACGCTTTCGGCAATCGCACGAAGAAAATCTGGATCGCCGCTCTTCGCGGCAAGCTCGGCAAGAGGTAATCTGTCGTCGGTCATCGGGTTTTCCTTTCGGTCAGGTTGAAGTCTCGCAACTCCACCTTCTCCGACGGGCCCGGTGCCCACCTGACGTCTCGCGGAAAACGCAGCGCAATCGCCACCGCTTCCTCCACTCAAATCGCCTCCGAAATTACACCAGCTACGCGGACGCTATCCGGTTCGACCCACGCGTGGCTGCTTCTGCATCGAGTATGTGTCGGGCCCAAAGCAACTTGGCATAAGCGTTAGACATGCCATCGCGGGCATTTAGCGAGGCAGCGACTTCAATCGCATTTCGGTACGGAATGACGAAGCGAAGATCTACCCTAAGCTGATCAGTCACATCACTGTAGACCGGTACCAATCGACAGATCCTCGGATCTTTCAAAACAAACAGCTGCGAGTCACCAAAATCCTCTTGGAGGCAAGCAGCGATCGCATCCCTGAAATGAGGATACTTCTCTCGCAAAGCCTGGGAATCGAAACTCCTCCAATCGTCCCACCGGCTTCCGCCTTCTGACAGCACTTGGTCATTTAGTTCAGCGAGCTTTTGAGGTTCCCAGTGTCCGGTTTCGTTGCCGTGATTGGCTCCCATCAACCTCTGGGGTAATTCGGCGCCCAGGAGGCTTAGAACGCGAGTCAACGCACTGGTCCCAGATCGGTGCATACCAAGCACGGCCAATCCAACGCGCCCCTTCGGATGTGCAAGCTGAGACTCATCTTGCTCGGCTGGGATCGAAACGTTCATGCTGGGCTCCCCCTCGATTTTCTTATTCCCCCGTGGATCAAGGCAGTGCGCTTTCATGGGTTTGCCGAAGCGGCTTTTCGTCTCGATCACCACCGCTCACTATTGGATCAGCAAGGGCTTAAGCAAGCCCTGCGTTGACATGAGGAAGATAAATCACAGTGGTACTGGCCCCACAGCTTTTCCGCGCAGATTCCAATCTGACCTGGGCGACTGTGCAAACCTCAGTAGAATTTCCCCCTCAGGAATGTCTCAACTTCTTGCGCCAAATGGACGGGATCTGCCACCATGGTGCGCAAATGCAATTCCGGGCGCTCTGGTGCTTCGTATGGCGAATCGATTCCAGTAAAATTTTGAAGCTCTCCGGAAAGTGCCCGCTTATACAGGCCCTTAGGGTCGCGCTGAATACACTCCTCCAGAGGAGTGTCGACGAAGATCTCTATAAGTTCACCAGGTTCCATCAAATCTAGGGCGAACTGGCGCGCAGAACGGAATGGCGAAATGAACGCGACGATGACGATCAACCCAGCCTCTGTCATGAGTTTGGCGACCTCGGCTATGCGGCGAATGTTCTCCACGCGGTCGGCCTCAGCAAAACCGAGATCGCTATTCAGCCCATGCCGAATATTGTCGCCGTCAAGCAAGATCGTGTGACGACCGTCGTCGTGCAAGAGCTTTTCCAGATGGTTAGCGATTGTCGATTTGCCTGCCCCTGAAAGGCCCGTGAACCAAAGTACCGCCGGCTTCTGGTTCATCAATTCTGCACGGGATCTCTTTGGGACCTCGACTGGCTGTAAACAAATGTTCATTTTAGGTCGAACGGGAAAATCCATCATTGCTGCTCAACAACCAGGTAGAAGAGTCGAACGCTCAAAATGAAGTTGTCCGCCATTCGATTGTCCTGTTAGTCGGCGAGACGATGGATGCCAGCCGTGTCTGAACCTTAGCCATTATCTTCCCGACAGGCGGACAGGAACTATAGATTCCGCAAACCTGTCAATCCGAACTGCTACGGCCCATTCACCAATTTAGGGGTAATCTGGCGGATATTGCCGCCATCCGTGAGTTCGGCTTCATCGAAGTCGCGGCTGCGCATATGGCGCGCCTGGGAATGCGCGCCGAGCCGCTTGGTCATTTCCGTTTTTAATCTTCCGGCACTTGGTGTCATCCCGAACCCTCAAGCCCACGGTCGTATTTTCGATAGCGCACAGCATTACGGCCCGACCTGGCGCGCGACCCTGCACCACTTCACCTACCGCGCTCCGAACTATTGGGACGATACCGAAGTCGATCACGATCTCTTCGCCTGGCGCCGGTCCAACCGGGTCACCATCGGCCACGACGCAACGCTGCTGCCCGGGGTCAATGTTGGCAATGGTGCGGTGATCGGCGCGGGCGCTGTCGTCTCCAAGGACGTCGCCCCCTATACGATCGTCGGCGGCGTGCCTGCCAAGCTCATCCGTGACCG
>NZ_MBSS01000042.1 GCF_001695855.1 Ensifer sp. LC163 | reverse complement strand
GCATGACTCGGGGTCAGAGTGATTCGCCACTTCTTCTCCGTGTTGAACTTTCATCAACTATCTTTCATCGGCTTTGCAGCCGCACTAAGCGCGGAATTCCCCGCACCTGTTCATAGACGTGGCAGTGAGGGAGTCTGTGTCCACAACGGAGACTGTGGACACATGACATTGGATGGCGCGGGAAGATCAGGGCCGCTTCGAGTGGTTCGGGTTCTCGGCAACGGTAAGCGACGATTTGATCCGGTCGAGAAGGAGCGCTTGGTCGATGCGGCCCTTGAGCCGGGAGTATCGATTGCAGGGCTTGCGCTGGCGCACGGGGTCGCCAATCAGTTGCGCAACTGGGTGGCGCTACGGCGACGCCGGCAAGCGAGCGAGAAGGAATTGACGGTTCTGCCGAACAGCGCGCCGCCGGCCTTCGTTCCGGTGGTTGCGGTATCTGCGACTGCACGACCGCTGGCCCCGTCGGCTCGGCCGACATCGCCACGGGTGCGGTTGAGGGCGTCGCTCCCGAACGGTGTGCGGCTTGAGCTTGAAGATGCGGATGCTGAGGCTCTGTCGGCGATGATCGAAGCACTGGGGCGTTGCGATGTTCCGGCTGGCTGATGATCTGCGCGTCTATCTTCACCGGGAGCCGATCGACTTCTGGGCCGGGATCAACAGCCTGGCGATCCTGGTCGAGCAGTCTATGGGCCTCAACCCGTTCGAGCGCGCGGTGTTCGCCTTCTGCAATCGTCGCAGAACCCGGATGAAATTGCTGTTCTTCGATCGGTCTGGCTTTGTGCTCGTGCTGAAGGCGCTGTCGGAAGACAAGTTCCGCTGGCCGCGGCGGCCGGAGGCGGTGGTGGCGCTTGACGCCGAACAACTGCACTGGTTGCTCGACGGCATTGACCTCGACGCGATGGCGCGCCATCCGGTGCGGCAATATGAATTTGTCGGCTGAACTCGGCGCAAACGCACAGCGTTTGTCGCGGGACCGTTGACGCAAGGGAACGGCTCAGATTCAAGACTATAATGACTCGAGCCGGCACCCCTGATGTTGCGGAATTGATGGCGCTTTTGGCGGCGAATGCTGCCGAAATCGCCGCGCTGAAGGCCGAGAAGGATATCCTCGCGCAGCGCGTCTTCAAGCTTGAGGAAGAACTGGCGCTGGCGCAGTTGCATCGTTTTGCGCCGCGCAGCGAAAAGCACATGGATCGCATCTTCAACGAGGCCGAGCAGGCTGCCCTTGAGGGAGACGAGGACAGCGAAGACGCCGATGATGCCGTCGCTCTACCGGACACGGGATTGGCGGAGATCGAAAAGCCGGAGGGCAAGAAACCCGGCCGCAGGCCATTGCCGGCGAACCTGCCGCGCCAGCGCGTCGAATATGACCTTGCCGACGACCAGAAGGTCTGTCCGTGCTGCAGCCACCCGATGCATCGCATGGGCGAGCTCGTTACCGAGCAGCTTCACATCGAGGTGAAGGCCACGGTTCTGCAGAATGCGCGGTTCAAATATGCGTGCCGACACTGCGACCGCACCGGCATCAGCACGCCTGTTGTCATCGCGCCGATGCCGAAGCAGCCCCTTCCGGGCAGCATCGCCACGGCCTCAACGCTGGCCTTCGCGCTCGTTCATAAATATGTCGACGGCACGCCGCTCTATCGTCTGGCGCAGGCCTTCGAGCGCGCCGGGGTTCCTGTCAGCCGCGGCGCTTTGGGCCACTGGGTGATCGGTTCGAGCGAGAAACACCTGTCTCGTATCTATGACAGGCTGAAGCTGCGGCTTCGATCGCAGACCGTCATTCATGGCGACGAGACCACGGTCCAGGTGCTGAAGGAAGCGGGCAAGGAAGCGACCAGCACGTCGTATATGTGGGCCTTTCGCAGCGGCGAGGACAGTCACCAGCCGATCGTGCTGTTCGATTATCAGCCCGGCCGCGGACAAGAGCATCCGCAGGCCTTCCTCGGCGACTACCGCGGCATCTTGGTGAGTGACGGTTATCAGGCCTGGCGCACGTTGAAAGGCGCCACGCATGTCGGGTGCATGGCCCATGCCAGGCGGAAGTTTGTCGACGCTCTCAAGGCGCGCAAGAAACCCGGCGGGCCGCCGGCGCAGGCCATCAAGTTCTTCGACCAGCTCTACCGGATCGAAAGGCAGGTGCGGGACGAGAGGCCGGATGACGGTGAAACGCAGGCCGACTACAGGCGCCGCTTTCGCCAGAAACACAGCATCCCGGTCCTGAACGCACTCAAGGCGTGGCTCGACGCGATCGCTCCAAAGGTCGTGCCCGACACCAAGCTTGGCGATGCCGTCTCCTATACGCGCAATCAATGGGAATATCTGACCCGCTATACCGACGACGGTAGGATGCCGATTGATAACAATTTACTCGAGCGCGACATTAGAATCTTTAGAATCTTTGCCACCGGCCGAAAATCGTGGTTGTTCAGCGACACCGTCGATGGAGCCAAGGCCAGCGCCGTCATCTATAGCCTGATGTTGACCTGTCGCGCCTGTGGCGTCGAACCATTCGCATGGTTGCGGCACGTTCTCACCGAACTGCCGCAGCGTCCCGACAACGCCGACATCGACGACCTGCTACCATTCAACTTCAAAAAGCAGCCTGCCTGACCGCCGGCTCAAGCCGCCTTATAACGCGCACCGAAATGAGCGCTTACCGTCAACGGTCCCGCGACAAACGCTGTGCGTTTGCGCCGAGTTCAGCCGACAAATTCATATTGTCGCACCGGATGGCGCACCATCGCGTCGAGATCAATGCCGTCAAGCAACCAATGCAGTTGCTCGGCATTGAGCGGCACCACCGTCTCCGGCCGCCGCGGCCACCGGAACTTGTCTTCCGACAGCGCCTTCAGCACGAGCACAAAGCCAGACCGATCGAAGAACAGCAATTTCATCCGGGTTCTGCGACGATTGCAGAAGGCGAACACCGCGCGCTCGAACGGGTTGAGGCCCATTGACTGCTCCACCAGGATCGCCAGGCTGTTGATCCCCGCCCGGAAGTCGACCGGCTCCCGGTGAGATAGACGCGCAGATCATCAGCCAGCCGGAACATCGCAACGCCCCAGTGCTTCGATCATCGCCGACAGAGCCTCAGCATCCGCATCTTCAAGCTCAAGCCGCACACCGTTCGGCAGCGACGCCTTCAACCGCAACCGTGGCGATGTCGGCCGAGCCGACGGGGCCGGCGGTCGTGCAGTCGCAGATACCGCAACCACCGGAACGAAGGCCGGCGGCGCACTATTCAACAGAACCGTCAATTCCTTCTCGCTCGCTTGCCGGCGTCGGCGTAGCGCCACCCAGTTGCGCAACTGATTGGCGTTGACTCCGTGCGAAAGCGCAAGCCCTGCAATCGATACTCCCGGCTCAAGGGCCGCATCAACCAAGCGCTCCTTCTCAACCGGATCAAATCGTCGCTTACCGTTGCCAAGAACCCGAACCACTCGAAGCGGCCCTGATCTTCCCGCGCCATCCAATGTCATGTGTCCACAGTCTCCGTTGTGGACACAGAATCCCTCACTGCTCCGTCTATGAACAGGTGCGGGGAATTCCGCGCTTAGTGCGGCTGCAAAGCCGATGAAAGATAGTTGATGAAAGTTCAACACGGAGAAGAAGTGGCGAATCACTCTGACCCCGAGTCATGC
>NZ_MBSS01000041.1 GCF_001695855.1 Ensifer sp. LC163 | reverse complement strand
GCGCCAGCGCGGGTATCGGCCAAGCATCAGTCGCTACTGCATTTCGTCGGCCAAGCGCCGTGGTCGGACGAGGCGCTTCTGGCGCGGGTTGGCGACCTGGTGCTGCCGCTGATCGAGCGGCATGGGCCGATTGAGGCGTGGATCGTGGACGATACGGGATTTCCCAAGAAGGGCAGGCATTCGGTCGGGGTCGCGCGGCAATATTGCGGCCAGCTCGGCAAGCAGGACAACTGCCAGGTCGCAGTCAGCCTCTCGATCGCCAACGTCGCGGCGAGCTTGCCGATTGCGTACCGGCTGTATTTGCCCGAGATCTGGGCCGACGATCCCGAGCGGCGGCGCAAGGCGAAGATCCCTGACAGCGTCGCGTTCCAGACCAAGCCCGCAATCGCGCTCGACCAGATCCGCGCCGCTCAAGCGGCCGGAGTTGCACCCGGCGTGGTGTTGGCCGACGCCGGCTATGGCGCGGACGGCGCATTCCGCACCGGCCTGTCGGCGCTCGGCCTCGACTATGTCGTGGGCGTGCAACCGACACTCAGTGTCTGGCGACCTGGCGAGAAACCATTGCCGCCCAAGCCTTGGCGCGGAAAGGGGCGGCCAACCTCGCTGATGCGCCGCAGTCCCGAGCACGGCCCGGTATCGGCGAAGGCGTTGGCTCAGGAACTGCCGCAAGATGCCTGGCAGACCATTGGCTGGCGGGAAGGAACGAACACTGACCTCGGCTCCCGTTTCGCCGCCGTGCGCGTGCGGCCCGCGTCCAGGGATTACAAATTGACCGAGCCCCGCGCCGAGGAATGGCTGCTGATCGAATGGCCCGAGGGTGACACCGAGCCGCTCAAATACTGGCTCTGCACTCTCGCCGCCGACGCTTCGCTCGCAAAGCTCGTCAGCACCGCCAAACTGCGCTGGCGCATCGAGCGCGACTATCAGGAACTCAAGCAGGAACTCGGGCTCGGCCATTATGAGGGGCGCGGCTGGCGCGGCTTCCATCATCATGCAAGCCTCTGCATCGCCGCTTACGGATTCCTCATCTCCCAAAGGGAGGCGATTCCCCCCTCAGCGCCGACCAAAACCAAAAACCGCCCGGAACCTGCCGTTCCCCAAGATTATCGACCCCGCGGATCCCCCGATCCGACCCGAGCGACACACGCCAAATTCGATCGCCACTGTCCGAAGACACTTGACCGTCGCACTCAGTCGCAGCCTTCAGCGATGTCCATGCTGCACCAGGACCAATGCCCGCTAAAATCCACAAACTTGTGACGCAGTAAGACTAGGAGCCCGTCCACGAATTGATTTTGTGTCCGCAGATCCTTGACCGGCATCAAGATTTGCGAGGATCTGCATTTGTGTGCGGGTCTATGAAGGCGGTTTAAAGCAAGATCCGCGGACTGAGATCAGCGGTAACGCGCATATATGAGGGCGGATTATTCAACCGCCCATAATTTGGTGAGATTGTGGGCGATGCAAACGAGGCTCCACTCGTGTTGAACTTTATCAAGACCGCGCAGCAGAAACTGACGAAAGCCCCGGGCCTGTTTGATCTGGCCGAAGACGGGCTCGGGCAATTGCTTGCGGAGACGATACCGACTTCGGTGGCCGCCGAGCTTTAGTTTGCGACGCATCGCCTGGGTAAGCGGGCCGCCCACCTTGCTTGCGATCGCCGGCCGCTTTGCCTGACCGGTTGCGATGTAAGCGGAAATCTTAGCTCGACTTTGTACATTATGCGGCGAAGCAAAGCGCCTGCGCCATACGCTGAAGCCGTCCGGGAGGTATTTTATGCATTTCCGGGTTTGACGGGGAGTGTCGATAAAGATCGCCGCTCCACAACACGAGGCGCACAGCGCCAATTGCATCTGTGAATGTCAGATCGGTTTTCCTATACCATGCGGCGGCGTAAGGGGGCGTGGTTTGGCTGAGAACATCCCCCGCCCAGACTGTCACGAGACTATAGAGGGCCAGGAGCGAAGGCGTTGTGCGGATGATGGCGTTGCCATTCCACTGGCGCTGGGTCTCCACACCATGATGGGCGCGTGTTTCGGCGAACGTCACTTCGATCTGCCAGCGTCGAACGAAGTAGGCGATGATCTGGGTCGGCTCGAGCTCGGTATTGGTGCTCATGAACGCCTGCGGTTCGCGGCGGCCCGTCGGGTCTCGAACCAGGACCCAGCGAATTGGCCTTGGCGGGGTTCCTCGCCGATACCACAAGCCAGTGCCTGTCGTGATATCGAGGTGTTTGTCGGTTTGTCTGCCATACCAGGTTGAGGCGACGATGCGTTGCCAGACGGTCTTGGGGTTGTTGAGGACCGCTTTCAGCTTGGGCAGGGGCATACCTTTTTGTGCAGGCCGCCCAAGCGTGTGTTCGTGTCGCGGATCTGGCGGGGCAAACAGACTGGCGTCCAGACGCAGGCGTGTGATGAGGGTGGCGCTGGCTGGCAGGGCTGCAGCCAATGTGTGGACAGCAAAACTGCTGTCGCCAACAAAGATGAGATCGCGTCCAGGCAGCCAGCGGCAGAGCTGCAACACGCCCTGTCTTGCCCAATCCGTCAGCAGTTTGTGCTTTCGTCCCCTCTTTTTGTCGTAGCGCTCCGAGGGGCATAAAAGCGTCAAGACTGGCAGGGCCTTGATGCATTTGGCCCATGGGACCGGGGCAAGAACCATGAAGCTCAACCAGCGCAAGCCGCTGGCTTTGACGAAGTGACCGTGGCTGGAGCGCACCGGATCGCGATAAATGCCACGGGCGGCAATCTTTGGTCCCCATCGGCGTTCGATGGTGTCATCCATGCCGATCACAATGGGACCATCGGGTACGGGGCTGGCGACAACGACCGATAGCAGCCGCGAAGCCAGCGTGCGCGGATTCCAACGCGCGCGATTTAGGAGCTGATGGTAGAGGGAAAAATTGCCCGCCTCGGCGCGGCCGGTGATCCGCAAACAGGCAGTCACTGTCCGTTTGCCTGGAGACAGGATCGCGCCCATCACCAGGACCAGCAGATGCTCCCAGCTGGGTGCCGTGAACCAAGGACGAAACGACGACAGCCACTGGCGAAGGATGTGCGGAACAGGATCTCCCGACCCGACGCAGTTCTCGTTATGATCGGTCATCCACCGGTTCGAATCCGGCCAGGCGAAACAGGCAAGTCAGCGAGACTGCGGCGAATTGATTCACCCCGCTCAAATTGCCACAAAATGAGAGTACCGCGCGCACTCCATGCGGCCAGTACGCGCAAGATCAGCGTTGCCGCTACAAACCTGAAATTCCCAAGAGATTTTGTACAAAGTCAAGCTAACTAGTCTTACTGCGTCACAAGTTTGTGGATTTTAGCGGGCATTGTCCTGGTGCAGCATGGACATCGCTGAAGGCTGCGACTGAGTGCGACGGTCAAGTGCCTTCTGACGGTGGCGATCGAATTTGGCGCGTGTCGCTCGGGTCGGATCGGGGGATCCGCGGGGTCGATAATCTTGGGGAACGGCAGGTTCCGGGCGGTTTTTGGTTTTGGTCGGCGCTGAGGGGGGAATCGCCTCCCTTTGGGAGATGAGGAATCCGTAAGCGGCGATGCAGAGGCTTGCATGATGATGGAAGCCGCGCCAGCCGCGCCCCTCATAATGGCCGAGCCCGAGTTCCTGCTTGAGTTCTTGATAGTCGCGCTCGATGCGCCAGCGCAGTTTGGCGGTGCTGACGAGCTTTGCGAGCGAAGCGTCGGCGGCGAGAGTGGAGAGCCAGTATTTGAGCGGCTCGGTGTCACCCTCGGGCCATTCGATCAGCAGCCATTCCTCGGCGCGGGGCTCGGTCAATTTGTAATCCCTGGACGCGGGCCGCACGCGCACGGCGGCG
>NZ_MBSS01000040.1 GCF_001695855.1 Ensifer sp. LC163 | reverse complement strand
CGGTCGCACCGACGTGCCGAAGATCGTCGACTGGTACATGGAGGGCAAGATCGAGATCGATCCGATGATCACCCACACCTTGGCCCTCGAAGACATCAACAGGGGCTTCGAGCTGATGCATTCCGGCGAAAGCATCCGCAGTGTCGTGATCTACTGAGCGTATCCGCCGGGCGCTCGAACCAAGCCGAAGTGCCAAGTCCGAGACGGGTTTGGCTTCGGCACAACAGGGAGGATACGCAATGGAAAGTTCAATTCGCATTCATCCTTCGGTGGATAGTGGCCTGAAACCGGCCAGCCCGGACTTTGCGGGAGGCACGCTTGTTTGTGACTGCACGGACAGGCCGGTCAAGGTGAGGATCGAGGGACAGATTGCCCACAACCACGCTTGCGGCTGCACCAAATGTTGGAAGCCGAGCGGCGCCAATTTCTCCATTGTTGCGGTTGTTCCGCATGACAAGGTGACCGTGCTCGAGAACGGCGACAAGCTGCAAGTGGTCGATCCCTCCGCGTTGATCCAGCGACACGCCTGCAAGGAGTGCGGCGTTCATATGTATGGACCGGTGGAGCGAGAGCATGCCTTCCAAGGCCTGGACTTCATTCACCCCGAGCGCTTCCAGGAAACGGGCTGGGCTCCGCCCGGCTTTGCAGCCTTCGTGTCCTCCATCGTCGAATCGGGCGTCGATCCCAGTCGTATGGATGGCATCCGGGCCCGCTTGAGGGAGCTTGGGCTCGAGCCCTATGACTGCCTGTCGCCAGCCCTGATGGACTTTGTTGCCACCTGGGTTGCGAAGAAGTCGGGCGCCCTTCCCGGCTGATCGCGCAAACGGAGTCTATACAGCCCTGTCGGCGTGCTCGTCATTGCGCCGACAGGGCGTTTGTGCCACGCACTTTGTGCGGCAGCGTCGGCTACCAACGCTTTTCAAGGGAGAACAGCGTCATCGTATTGTCGCCTGGGTCTACAATACCGGCGCCCAAGAAACAGTCGGCTGTCGTCCAGACAAAAGAAAGCGACTGGACGAGGTGACTCCAGGAAGAACTTTAAATGCCAAACGACATTAAGGTCGCAACCATCGGACGCGGCCGGGACATCGCCGAGGATGTGGTGAAGCCACGAGCAAGGACGATGCGGCCGGCAAGCTCAAGTCCATGGGCGGGGCAAAGGCCATGATCACGACGATCAGCAATGCGGAAGCGGTATCATCGCTGATCGCCGGTCTCGCGCCACACGGCAGACTCGTCCTACTCGGCGCGGGCAAGGACCCGCTGCCCCTATCGGCCGAGTGCAGCCTGGTGGAATCGATCACTGACACGCCCGACGAGAACGAATGGACGCTCGACTTCAGCGTCCTGACCGGCGTATGCGAGATCGAGACCGTGCCGCTGGAAGAGGCGTCCGCAGCCTATCAGACGATGAAGTCCAGCGACGGCAAGTTCCGGATGGTCCTGACCATGAAGGAGACGCTCGATGCGTATTAACGACGATCTATCGAAGCCTGTCACAGTCCATGCAGCGAAGCTCGAATGGGTACCCAGTCCGGCGGGGGGCGTGGACCGGCGCATGCTGTTTCGCGTGGGCGAAGAGGTCGCCCGCGCGACCTCGATCGTGCGTTATGCCCCAGGCAGTGCTTTTCCGCGTCACACCCATACCGGCGGCGAGGAAATCCTCGTGCTGGACGGAACCTTTCAGGACGAGCATGGCGATTATCCGGCTGGCAGCTATTTTCGCAATCCGCCCGGCACCTCGCATGTTCCCGCTGCGAAAGAGGGCTGCACAATCTTCGTGCGACTCTGGCAGTTCCGTAATGGGGATCAGACCCAGATCGTGTGTCGGCCAGGCCAGGGGCAACAGGTTGAGCCGCGTCCGGGTGCAACCAGCGCAACCATTCTGTTCGACGACGGACACGAAGAGGTGCGTCTTGAAGACTGGCAAGCCGGCGAAACCACCACCGTCGCAAATACACGCGGACTGGAGTTCTTCGTCCTCTTGGGTGGTGGGCTGATCATCGGCGGCGAAACGCTCGGGCCGCAGAGCTGGGGCCGGTTGCCCGCTGGCACCGACCTGACCGCAACCGTCGGCCCGGAAGGCGCACGAATCTGGCTGAAGGATGCGCCTCTTCTGCATCCGGATGTCCTCCAGATGCCCGAATAGCTCGCCATCCCCGGCTACGCGCGCACAACAGCCGCGCTCTCCAGATCACGGGATCGGCGGTTCGGTTCCCTCTCAGGGCGGATAGTTGGCCTCAAGCCCGCTGATGCACGCGAAGTCGTCTCGACAGCCGCCTTGGCACCAGCGCGGCCTTGACGACGATCTTTCGGCGGATTTCGGACCGGTGAACTCCCGTCCGACACGGTCAGGGGCCTGCTGCACGAGGCTGCTAACAACCCCAACCGTGATGTGAGCAGCCTCAGCCCGGCCGAACACATCGCACTGCTGCGGGCCTTGAGCATTTCGCAGTCGAGATCTGTGTTGAGGCCTTCAAACCAACTACGATGCCATCATGAACGGCACATTCTCTAATTCTCTAGGGTCAGGACCTATTAATTTCGTTTGAGATGTGATTCAGAGTCTCCATTGAAGGGGGTTCTGATGGGTGATTTGTTCCTGCTAAGCGAGCGCCAAATGGCTCGCATATCTGCGCATTTTCCGCTTTCTCATGGGGATGCGCGTGTCGATGACCAGCGTGTCGTCAGTGGTATCATCTATGTGATCCGCAATGGTCTGCAGTGGAAGGATGCACCTTAGCAGTATGGGCCACATAAGAGTAAGCGCGAATTTCTGCGCGCCTTCTGAAGCGCAGTGCTCTGAGGCATGAAGTGTCCACCAAAAGATAGGTGGACACCAAATCATGGATGAAGATGCTCCTAAACTGCAGGTGCGGCTTGTTGGTCGCGACGGCCGCCGTCGATATGACCCTGCCTCAAGAGATCAGCTTGTCGCGGCGTGTTTAGAGCCCGGCGTTTCGGTCTCGCGGCTGGCGCTGGAACATGGCGTCAATGCAAATCTCGTTCGGAAGTGGATGAAGAAGGCCAGAGAGGAGCGTCCTTTGCCTTTGGTCTCGGCGTTCGTTCCGGTTCAGATTGCTCCGGATATGCACTCGTCTTCTGCCAGCGATCGACTGACGAAGACGGAGCCATTGGGCAAGCGCTTTCATGCATCCAAGGTGAGCGCGCTACTGCCGAACGGGGTTAGCCTGACGGTGGAATGCAGCGATGTTGATGGACTGGCGGCGATTATAGGAGCGTTGAGCCATGTTCAGACTGGGCGCTGACCTCAAGGTCTACCTGCATCGCGAGCCGATCGACTTCCGCGCCGGCATCAACAG
>NZ_MBSS01000039.1 GCF_001695855.1 Ensifer sp. LC163 | reverse complement strand
GTCAGCGAGCTGAAACTGTTTGAGGCCAACCGCCGGATGATCACCAGCCAGGAAGAGCAGATGCGGCTGCAGATCGGCCAGTTCGAGGAGCAGATCCGCGGCCTCAAGGCCCAGACCGGTTCCAGCGACAAGGAGAAGGAGATCGTCGAGAAGGAACTCGTCAAGCTCGACACCTTGCTGAAGAGCGGCCTGGTGCCGATCTCCGAGCATCGCGACCTGTTGCGCCAGATGGCCCGCATCGACGGCTCCAAGGGCGAACTGCTGGCCCGCATCGCCGAGGCGCTGGGCCAGATCAGCGAACTGCGCATCAAGCTGATGTCGATCGACCAGAACAACCGCAAGGAAACGCAAGGCCAGATCGTCGGCCTCGAGGCCAAGATCGCCGAACTCAGCGAACGCGCCGTGGCGGCCAAGGACCGGCTGTCGCGCATGGACGTGCGGGCCCCCGTCGACGGTCTCGTCTACGACCTGCAGATCCACACCATCGGCGGCATCATCGCCCCCGGTGCCACCGCCATGTCGATCGTGCCCGAGGGCGAGGACCTGACGGTCGAGATCCGCATCCCGCCGGCCGACATCGACCGCATCGCGCCCGGCCAGCCGAGCCGCATGCGCTTTACCGTCTTCAACCAGCGCACCACCCCCGAACTCGACGGCCGCATCGACGTCGTCGCCGCCGCCACCACGCTCGACCGCAACACCGGGCAGCCGTTCTATCTCGCCACCGTCGCGATCACCGAGCCGCTCGACAGGCTCGGCGGCCGCAAGCTGATGCCCGGCATGCCCGTCGAGGTCTTCGTCCAGACCGACGCGAGAACCGCAATCTCATACCTGACAAAACCCTTCACCGACCAGATGCTCAGGGCCTTCCGCGAAGAGTGAGGGGCATCGGTAGGGGCTGAATGGTAGCGATAGGATTTCCATCGCCTGGTAATCCGGCGCCGGACGCAAGCAGAGATGCCCAATATTTTCGCTTCGGCGGTCGCGTGGTTTGGCTGCGCTGTCGCTTTTGGGCCATGCGAAGGGGCTGATGCCATCCGGTCCACAAGCCGGGAGTTCGTTAACGCAGGTGGGCCAAATTGACGAGATAACCAACGTCGGCGATCGTCGCCGCAGACAGGCGCTTGAGAGGCATTAAGATGACATGCCCATACTGCGGAAGAGGTACGCTCGTTAGAGATACCCGCGATATTCCCTATGTCTACAGAGGGGAGAGCGTGCTTATCGAAAAGGTGACGGGCCGCTTTTGCGATGCATGCAACGAAGTTGTTCCAGATGACATGGACGCGCAGCGTCTCATCAAGACGATGCTCAAATTCAATAAAAAAGTGGATATTGAGAAACAGTGTGCGTGTGTTATGTGCGCGCAAAATAAGGAGGGAACGCCCGAATGAAACTGCACGTTTTGGGCCTATCTTGGGAGCCGAGCGGTACTGATCTACCCCAAGCTTGCGGCAAAGGACCACGGTAGCGCACGGCGCATCGCCCGTTCGAAGCTATTGGCGTCGGGCGTGGAACACATCTTGTGACCTCTAAAATTAAACTGTTATTAAGTGTTTGCTTTGAAATGCATTGCTGATCAACTATCGTGATTGTTGCGGAAGGAGCGCAACAATCATGCCGGTGTCAGTAGCGTTTGTTGACGACGACCCGATCCTCCTGGAGGGATTGGTTAGTCTATATTCTGGAAAAAGTGACCTCGAGATCGTTGCCAAGGGCGAAAACGCGGTCGATGCTTTGAAAATTGTTGATGAAATTTCACCGCATGTCCTCGTGCTTGATCTGAGCATGCCGGGCAACGCCATGGCCGCCATCGAACGGATCGGGCAGAACTACCAAGGCACGCGGATTATTGTCTTTACCGCAAATTCGAGCATTGAAACAGCGATCCAGGTGCTGAACTATGGTGTTGCGGGCTATGTGCTCAAAAGCAGCGGCGCCAATGATCTGCATGAAGCGATCCGTGCTGTGCATGACGGCGACACATTCGTGACTGCCGGCTTTGCCACAAAGGTCATGATGGCCATGAAGACCGCAGAGCTTCGCAGTCGTACCCAAGCGCAAAAGCGCCTGAGTTCGCGTGAGGAGCAGATTGTTCGCTATCTACTGCGCGGCAGCACGAACCGTGAGATCGCCGCCTGTCTCGGCATCAGCGAGACGACAGTGAAACACTACATGACCGTGCTGATGCAGAAGCTTGACGCGCGGAACCGCGTCGAGGTTGTGCTTGCCGCCCAGAAGTTGAATGCGATTGCTGATGGCGGTGCCAATCGGGGGATGTCCGGGCGGTTCAAATGAACCGTTCTTGGCCCAACGAGGTCGCTTGCCGTGTCTCCCGTGGGATGCGGGGGTCCTGTATGTGCCACTTAGTCATCGTGACCGGTTGCGCAGCAGCCTCCAGCGGCTGCATGTGCGGCCGTAAATGTCTCCCTTAGACGTTGGCGACGCCGCTGCCCTTCGTATCGGCGAATGACGGCAGGTTGACGCCAAAAGTCGCTTGCGCAGTGGCTTCCGCTTTCAGGCCATTGCCCCTCACATTGACAGGGACCAGCCCGTCAAAGCCGTTGACCAACACCGTCGGGTCACGGTCTGTGAAGGAAGGGATAACCGAGCAGCTTGTATCCGGCAGTGTTGACGAGATCGCCATTCTGGTCTGGAACAAACGAGCCTGCACGGGTCAGATACAGGGAGCCCGCGTTTCTCTCGACGATGAAGAAGCCTTGCCCGTCGATCGCTAGGCGAGATCAAGTGGGTCCGGTAAGCGACGGACGCGGACCCGGAGGCCGGAGCAGTCGGGCGCATCGGGCGGCAAACTGCTTTCGTCGAGAACGCGCCGGTCGTCTAGTCGCGCAGCGGCGCTTTTGCGGTTGGCAGCGACCACGATCGGTCGAAGTGACACGGCGCTCGGCGCATTTTATCGGCGTTTGGCAGGGAGGATTGGTAAGCAGAAGGCGGTCACGGCCACCGCACTCAAGATTGTGTTCTCTTCTACAACGCTCTCCGATTTGGGATGATCTACCGGTCCCGGTAGGGACGATGGTTACCCATCGCCCCCCGGTCAGATCCGTACGTGCGGCACTACCGCATACGGCTCCTATCGGATGTTGTGACGGTAAGCCGAGCATCTGGATGCGGATGCATCAGGCGGCACGGTGGCAGGTATTTGCGAAGCAGCCTTTGGAAACGCTCCCAAGACAGCCGGTGTCGTTGGCTCCGACGCATCAAAGCGTGTCGCCAAGCGCGACCAACTTCCCAGCGGAACCCTCCCAATCTTCTCAGATTGTCTGGCACCGCATGGTAATTCAAATACCCCTGTAACACTTGCCGTAGCCACCGACCTACTACTGCCACCGGTTCATGGCGTCGCCGCATCAGCGTTTCCCGAATGGCCGCCAGCGTCGTGCGCATGCGCCTCTTGATCGTCAGACGGACGATCTTGAAGCCTCCATCATTGCGCCGCCTGCCGCAGCAGTGCGTGAATCCCAGAAAGTCGAAAGTCTCTGGCTTGCGGATACCACGTTCCCGACATTGTCGCGCAGCATACCGCCCAAAGCGTATCAGCCGCGTCTTTTCCGGGTGTAGTTGCAAGCCAAAATGGGCGAGGCGCTCCCGCAGTGCTTGCAGGAAGTGCTGCGCCTCTCCTTCGTACTGGAACCCCATCACGCTGTCGTCGGCATAACGGACAATGATCACGTCACCTTTAGCATTTCGAGTACGCCATTGCTGGACCCATAAATCCAATGCGTAATGCAGGTAGATATTCGATAGCACGGGGCTAATTACAGAGCCTTGAGGAGTTCCT
>NZ_MBSS01000038.1 GCF_001695855.1 Ensifer sp. LC163 | reverse complement strand
GAGTTCCTCGCGTTGATGCTACGCGGCGGCCATCCTCAATCGTGCCCGCTTTCAACCACTTGTGGATCAGACGTATCAGCCGGCGGTCACCTACTCGATGTGACAGGAAACGGAGCATCCACTCGTGATCGATTTCATCGAAAAACGAGCGAATATCCGCGTCCAGTATCCAGTTGATCTTCCGCTTGTCGATCCCAACCCACAAGGCGTCCAGCGCGTCATGCTGGCCCCTTCCTTGCCGGAACCCGTATGAGAAGCCGAGGAAGTCTTGTTCATAGATCGCGTTCAGAACCGTGGACACGGCCATCTGCACGACTTTTTCTTCCAGCGCTGCAATGCCGAGGGGACGGAGTCTTCCGTCATTCTTCGGAATGTAGACCCGTCGAGACGGTTGTGCACGATATGCACCGGATTGAATCTCCCGGTGTAGTTCGTGCACACGCCCTTCGAGGGTCTTCTCATAGTCGTACCACGTCACGCCATCCACACCGCTCGCCGCCTGCTTGCGAAGCGCATGAAAGCACTTCACCAACAGCGTCGGAGTGATGTGGTGCATCAGCGCGGTGAAACGCATCTTCGGGTTCCGCTTGGCGGCTTCCCGTACACCTTCGATCCCCATCGAAGCGTGTTTTATCCGGCTCTGCGTCCGGCACGCTGGAGTCTCGAAGGCGTTCCCTCCGATTACACCCCTTCCCTCCATTGCCTCCGCAGGATCATCTCCTTTGTTCGGCAACTTCTGCGGTACTATGGGTGTATCCGACTTCTCATCAGCGTTGACGACTGGATTATGATCAACGACCTTCCCAGTCCCGTCCAGTCCATTTGCACTGGACACTGATGAGATCTCGCTGCTTCCGTATGAAAGACTTCCCGACATGCACAGGGTCTCCGACCGCGCGGGATCGGGGCATGGCTTGCGATTGACGCCATGCACCGTGTTGCCTTCCGCTTCGCTTAACAGCGTCGGCATCCCGAATTGATCATTTCGCGGCTCAATGGCCGGCCTGCCGGTTTCCCCTGTCAACGCTTCGACGCACACCTCGCGATGTGCCCCGCATGACTCGGGGTCAGAGTGATTCGCCACTTCTTCTCCGTGTTGAACTTTCATCAACTATCTTTCATCGGCTTTGCAGCCGCACTAAGCGCGGAATTCCCCGCACCTGTTCATAGACG
>NZ_MBSS01000037.1 GCF_001695855.1 Ensifer sp. LC163 | reverse complement strand
GCTTCACTTTCCATGCTAACGCCATTCATCTCAGCTTTCTCCTGCTGACCACGAATCGCTTACGCTAGCACACCATTGCCCAGCCCGAATCCCCCGATTTTGTGACTCAGTAAGACTAGTGGTTTGATCGAGACAAAAGAGTCCGATTTAGGATTCCAATTTTTGTGCGTCTGTGCGACGATCTTGCATGCGCAAAGGTATCACATTTGAGGTTTCCGCTGCCGACCGGGTTCGGCTGAACGCAATCGTTTCGGCAGGCAGCTCGCCGCAAAAGCATGTGTGGCGGGCGAAGATCATCTTGATGAGCGACGCGGGTCTCGGAACCGTCGCGATCATGGAGACCACGGGCAAGTCAAAGACCTGCGTCTGGCGTTGGCAGGAGCGCTTCATGACCGAAGGCGTTGACGGCCTTTTGCGCGACAAGAGCCGGCCGCCCGGCACTGCGCCGCTTGACGGTGACCTTGTCGACCGGATTGTGGCCCTGACCCAAGAACCGCCCAAGCAGGAAGCCACACACTGGACGGTTCGTGCGATGGCAAAGGCTGTGGGGATTGCGGCATCCTCAGTCGTCAAGATCTGGCATGAGCATGGTCTCGCACCCCATCGGTGGCGCAGCTTCAAACTATCGAACGACAAGGCTTTCGCCGAGAAGCTTCACGATGTGGTCGGTCTCTACGTCTCGCCGCCGGCCCATGCGATTGTCCTTTCCGTCGATGAGAAAAGTCAGATCCAGGCGCTGGATAGGACGCAGCCGGGTCTTCCGATGAAGAAGGGTCGTGCCGGCACGATGACCCATGATTACAAGCGCCACGGCACCACGACACTTTTCGCGGCCCTGAATGTTCTCGACGGCTCCGTCATCGGCCGCAACATGCAGCGTCACCGGCATCAGGAGTTCATCCGCTTCCTCAACACGATTGAAGCTCCGTTGCCCAAGGACAAGGCGGTTCACGTCATCCTGGACAACTACGCCACACACAAACAGCCCAAAGTTCGGGCCTGGTTGGCGCGGCACCCGCGCTGGACCTTCCACTTCGTTCCGACATCCTGTTCCTGGTTGAATGCCGTCGAGGGGTTCTTCGCTAAGCTCACCCGGCGACGGCTGAAAAACGGTGTCTTCCATTCCGTTGTTGATCTTCAGGCAGCCATCAACCGCTTTATCAAAGAGCACAACGAACAGCCCAAGCCGTTCATCTGGAAGGCAGACCCCGACGACATCATCGCAGCCGTCAAACGTGGGCACCAAGTGTTGGAATCAATCGACTAGGATAACATACTCGAGTGCTACTGCGATGCAGCCGAGCGGCAAAGATGTTCCACCTCAGCACTCTGCACACTAAAAATTCATGTCGCCACTTGCTCCGTGAGCCGGCCACCGTTACCAGAGGAACACACTGCACCAACAGCCCAACCCGACTAAAAGGGTTAAATAAGCGATGAATAATAATCCGCATACCTACCTTGGCGTCGAGCTTGATCAAGTCGGCACACGCTATGGACGGTTTTTGGTGCCTCGGCGCGACGCGGTGATCGGTCGTTCGCTACGCGAGTATGGGGAGTGGGCGGAGAAGGAAATCGCCCTCCTCTGCTCCTTGGCGAACGATGGGGGGACTATCCTAGATGTAGGCGCGAATGTAGGGACACACGCTCTAGGCTTCGCTTCACGATTTCCTAACTCGGCAGTATTTGCCTTTGAGCCGCAGCCCGTTCTCCATGCGCTGCTTACTGCTAATGTCCTGGCAGCAGGCTGCCCGAACGTTACTCCTTTTGCGGTCGCCTGTGGGGACCGTGCTGGCGTCATTGATGTTTCTTCAGACTACGCATCCGTCGGCTGGAACTTCGGCGCAGTAAACCTGGATCGTGTCGAAGAGTTTGCTCGACCACTAGTACAACCAGCTATGCGGCTACCATTGGACAGCATTCTTTACCCCAGTAGGATACAATTGCTAAAGATTGACGTCGAAGGTATGGAGCCCCTTGTGCTTGCCGGCGCGGTCAATCTGCTAAGGTCGGATAGACCGATTGTGTACTTCGAGGTCTTGGAGATTGAGACCCTTATCCGGTGCAGGGATATTCTCACAAAACTCGGATATGAAATGTACTGGGTCGAGAGCTCAGCATACAACGAACGCAACTTCGTTGGGAATAGCAATAACATCTGGGGAGAAGGTGAAACCGCAGTGCTTGCGGTCCCAACCGAAGCAGCCGAAGTGATCTCTGGCTTCACAAAGGTTACCGGATCCGAAACGGCCGTTCCCAAAAGCGCTTATCGCCGTTATTGAGGTACGAAGTAGAGAACATATTTGCGGGAACACATGCTAGATTCTTTTGTAACCACGAATACAGACACGTCGTATCGTAGGCGATTTCCCATTACTCATGCCTTAAAGTGGGTAAACTATGAATTCGAGTTGTATTTTCGGAGTATTGCCGGCCGAGCCTATGTGGAAGCGCCGGTCGAAGGCTACTACCACTGTCGAAATTCCTTCGTATACGAAGCAAAACATATCTTCTCAGATGGTGCATTTGATTCCCTCTCCGTCATTGACTTTAGCGACCACGAATTACTTTGCGAATATGTGAAGAATAGAATCCAGACGGGCGCATATGATCTACCCGCGTCTGGGCAACGCCTCGACGTGCTATTCTGCAAAGCGGGGGCTGGCAACTATGGGCATTTTCTTACTGAATGCGCTCCTCGCTTGCTCAACCTTCAAGGGCAAGCTCTTGGCCCGTTACGTCTTCACATGCCGGTGGAGGCGGCAAACTACGCATCTTTGATTACTGCTTTGTGCAATTTTCTAGGCTTGGATGTGGAGTTGCGGATCGGAAATACTGCGGATCTTGTCTATCTTGAGAGGTTTATCTATCTTTCCAGCATATCAAGTCATAACACCAAAAAGTCGCGCACTTTCTCCAAGTTTCGCGACGTAATACTTGCCATGCTTGGAGTGCAGCAAACGTATAGTAGACGATTTGCCATTAAGCGCGGGCATAATGAGCAACGTAAGGTGTCGAACTGGGATGATCTGACTCCTCACCTTTCCAAACTGGGGTACGAGTGTATTCAGCCAGGCAAGCTCACGTTCAAAGAGCAGGTATCATTGTTTGCCTCAGCAGACCGAATTTTTGGGTCATTGGGGGCCGGCTTTACGAATTGCATGTGGGCTGGAAGCGAATGCATGCCGCTTATGTTAGACCCAGGACTGGCGGATTTTTTCTTCTGGGATATTTCGGGCCAACTTTGTCAGCAGTTTCACTGGCAATTTTGCGGTGTTGCCCAGCCTTGGAGCCTCGAACTAGCCACCACAGATTTCGCAGCACCAGTTGATCTGACTCTCCAGGTTCTAGATCAGCTTCAATAGGAGCATTGATGATGATGCCAAACAACGCCCATTTTAGTAAATGCTTCTGGGGTGCCGCGTCAGCCGAGAATTTCCAAGAAAATGTTAAAGCGCTAATCTGGTCAGAATTCGGTAGCTTAAGTGACACTTTTATGGGTGACAATCTGATTGCGATCGGGCGAAATCTGTCGTTCCTGAATGATGAAAAATTCATGGAGGCATTCCGGAGTGTCATTACGCCGGATAACGTCCCTGGGCAGGGGATAATTTGGCGGATATACACGCTGTGCTGGGCGGCCAAAACGTCATTAAAACGTGGAGGCGATTTTGTGGAATGCGGTGTTTCTACGGGAACGTCTGCAAAGATAATGTGTGAATACCTTAACAGTGAGGACTTCAGCAATAACGTATGGCTGTACGATGTATTTCGGATCGACCCACGGGTCGACACATCGATCTACTTTGGATCTTCATCATCAATTCTTGACGAGGTTACAGGTCGCTTTGCACCATTTCCGAACGTTCGAATTGTACCAGGATATGTACCCGAAAGTTTTGAACTGAATTCACCCGCATCTATAAGTTTCCTCCACCTTGATCTGCACGACACAGCATCTGAAATAGCAGCGCTCGATGCTCTCTTCGACCGCGTAACTCCGGGCGGTATAGTCCTCTTTGATGACTATGGTGCAACTGGCTTCCAGAAACAAAAAGCTGCCGAAGATGAGTGGATGGAACGGCGAGGTCAAGTTATACTTGAGCTTCCGACAGGGCAGGGTCTGGTCGTTAAGCTTTAAGAGCCCGACTCGAAAAGAATTCAATAAACGTAATACCTTGCCAGGCGTCGGGTAATACGGCCTCTCACTGATCAGAACCCATTTGCCCAGGCTCTTCGTCCGATGGACATGATGCGCCAGGGCTGGTTTTCGAGCTTTCGCCAGGCGTTGCAGCAATGAGCGACGATGTCGTCATAGGATTTGAAGACGCGGTTGGAGAGCCAGTTCTCGCGCATGAACAGCCAGAGGTTTTCAACCGGGTTCAGTTCGGGTGATTTCGGCGGCAACGGCAGGATGGTGATGTTTTCAGGCACGATGAGGTTATTGGACATGTGCCAGCCCGCCTGGTCCATGATGAGGATGGCATGTGCATCCTTAGCGACATGGCGTGAGATTTCGGCCAGATGCTGGGTCATGGCATAGGTGTCGCACCATGGCATGATGAGTGCTGCCGCCTTGCCGAGCTTCGGGCAGATGGCGCCAAAAATGTAGGCCGATCGGGTCCGCTGGTCGTGCGGTGCTGACGGTCGCGTCCCACGCCTGGCCCAGCGGCGCGTTATCTTGTTCTTCTGGCCCACCCGAGCCTCGTCTTGAAACCAGATTTCTATCCGCTTGCCTTTGGCGGCCCCGCTGGCGATCTCTGCCACTGCGGCGGGGAAGTTTTTTTAAACTCCTCAATGGCTTGAGGGTCCTGTGCATGATGTTTCGGTCTAGCGGCCAGCTTGCGGTAGCCCGTTGCACGCACCTCACGGCTCAGCGTTTGTTCGCTCACCGAGACGCGAAACTCTTCCCAAAGCCATTGGACGAGATCACACAGACGCCAGCGCACAACACCATCGAGGTAATACGGCATCTTGCTGAATTCGACTCACGGGCTTCCCAAAACGCGATGAATCTGAATCTCTGGTGCAAATCGGAGGTGTGCGGTGAGCGGTACGCATCCGAGTAAGGCCGCCTTGTAGGAATTGTCGGATTTGGCACTGACTGTCCTTATTGACGTCAAAAGGGACAGTGCGGAATGGAACGGCTTGAGATTATCGATAGCGGCCGGCGGCGACGCTTCAGCAAAGAGATGAAGCTGCAGATTGTCGCTGAGAGTTATTCGGAACCTGGCTTGTGTGCAACGACGGCGCGGCGACATGGAATATCGCGTTCGCAGTTATATGAATGGCGCCGGCTCGCACGAGCGTGGCAACGGGATGTTGCGTCGCCTGTCGGCGGCTTTGTCCCGGCGCTGCTTGTTCCGGAGATAGAGCCGGCAGCAGGGTCATTGCCGAACGCCGGCCGGATGGAGGTTGTCAGCGCGAATGGTCGCCGTGTGATCGTGGACCGCGATGTCGACGTTGAGGTGCTGCTGCGGATTGTCCGAGGGCTGGAGACGTTGCGATGAACCCGTTTCCGATGGGAACAGGCGTCAAGGTCTGGCTTTCGACGGGGTATACGGACATGCGCTGTGGCTTTCCCTCTCTGGCGCTTCGGGTGCAGGAGGTTCTGAAGCATGATCCGTTGTCAGGGCATCTCTTCGTCTTCAGGGGGCGCAGATCGGATATTTTGAAGATCATCTGGCATGATGGTCTGGGCGCCTGCCTTTTTACCCGTCGGCTGGAGAAGGGCCGGTTTATCTGGCCGAATGTGGAGGGCGGCGCGGTTGCGATCTCACCGGCGCAACTGTCGTATTTGCTGTCCGGGATCGACTGGCGCAATCCGCAGGAAACCTGGCGTCCGACACGGGTCGGATAGCATTATTACATTGAAAATACAGGGAGAATCTGATCGAATGGCTTCATGAATTCGAAGCCTTCCGATCTTCCTGCGGACCTTGCGAGCGCCTATCTGGCGCTGCTTTCCGAGCGTGAGATGTTACGGGCTGAACGCGATGTCGTTGTCGCCGAGCGCGATACCGTCGTCGCCGAGCGGGACATTGCGGTGGCGCAAGCCGCCAATGTGCAGGCCATGTTGTCGGACAGCGAAGCCCTGATCGCCAGCCTGGAGCTGGCGATCGAAAAGCTGAAGCGCGAACTGCGCGGCCAGAGATCCGAGCGCACGGCGCGCCTGATCGATCAGATGGAATTGCAGCTCGAAGAGCTGGTGATGGCGGCGACGGAGGATGAGGTTGCAGCGCAGGCTGCGGCCGCCAGGACCTCAAGCGTGCGTTCGTTCACGCGCAAACGGCCGGTGCGAAAGCCCTGGCCGGAGAATATCGAGCGTGAGCGCGTGGTGATCGATCCTCCCACCGCTTGTGCTTGTTGCGGTGGCTCGCGCCTGTCGAAGCTGGGCGAGGACATCACCGAGACGCTCGAGGAGGTTCCGCGCCGGTTCAAAGTGATCGAGACGGTGCGGGAGAAATTTACCTGCCGTGACTGCGAGGCGATCAGCCAGCCGCCGGCGCCGTTCCATGCCACGCCGCGCGGCTTCATCGGCCCTCATCTGCTGGCGACGATCCTCTTTGACAAGTTTGGAATGCATAGCCCGCTGAACCGCCAGAGCACCCGGTTCAAATGCGAGGGCATCGAGCTTTCGACCTCGACGCTGGCGGACCAGGTCGGGTATGGAACAGCCGCGCTCCTGCCGATCTTTGATCTGATCGAGAAGCATGTCTTTGCGGCCGAGCGGCTTCACGGCGACGACACCACCATTCCCATCCAGGCCAAAGACAAATGCACGACCGGGCGAATATGGACCTACGTTTGCGATGACCGACCCTACGGCGGAGCGGCGGCGCCGGCGGCAATCTACTATGCTTCGAGCGACCGTCGCGGCGAGCACCCGCAGAAACACCTGGCCGGGTATGGCGGCATTCTGCAGAGTGATTGCTACAATGGTTTCGAGCCGCTCAGTGTCGCCGAGAAGAAAGCAGTGCCGATCACCTTTGCCTTTTGTCATGCGCATGCGCGGCGCAAATTCTTTGAACTGGCCGATATCCAGAAAAGGGCCCGTGACCGCAAACGCAAAGGCAAGCCGATCTCGCCGATCGCCCTGGAGGCCGTCCAACGGTACGATGCGCTGTTCGAGATCGAGCGCCAGATCAATGGATTGAGCGCCGAAGAACGACTGGCCGCGCGGCAGGAAAAGAGCAAGCCGCTGTTCGATGACATGTACGAGTGGTTGAAACGGGAGCGCGCCACGCTCAGCAAATCGTCCGAGGTCGTCGAGCCGATCGATTACATGCTGAAGCGCTGGGATGGTTTTGCCCGTTTCCTGGAAGATGGCCGGATTTGTCTCACGAACAATGCCGCCGAGCGCGCGCTGAGGGGAATTGCACTCGGGCGTCGAAACTGGACCTTCGCCGGTTCTCAGCGTGGGGCCAATCGTGCCGCCGTCATGCTCACCGTCATCACGACCTGCCGTCTCAACGACGTCGACCCAAAGGCGTGGCTCGCCGATGTGTTCGCCCGCATCGCCGATCTTCCCGTCTCCCGCCTGCATGAACTACTGCCCTGGGAATGGAAAAGACTACGGCAGGCCGAGAACCTGGCTTCTCAGCAGGCCGCCTGACAGAAAAAGGGATCGACGAATGGGATATCGCAACTCGACTCTGTACACGTTGAAATACGTGGCCGAAATGCTTGGTGAAGACGAGGACTTCCTGCACGAGTGCTCCATCGAAATGTTCTCGGAAGACGGCTGCCTGAGTGCCTACGACAACTTCCCAGCGTCTGAACTGACCGAGCACATTGTCCTCTTCACCGAAGATGGCATCGACAACCTCAAATACATCATTGAAGCCCGCAGGGACGCCGACGGCGCATCATAAAAAAGCTCCCTTGAACCCGCGTGCAAGGCTATCTTAGGCCAACTTCACGCGCGAGACCTTATCCCGCGGCCTTCCTCGGTCTTCCTCGGATGCATACGGTGAGCGTCCGGTGAGCGGATTTTGGTTCGGCGCGGAATTGGCGCAAGTTATACCAACGTGCACGGATCATGACCGATGCGCCCAATCGCGCAGTCCGATGGACATGATCTTCCACGGCTGATCGACGAGCCTGTTCCAAGCGCGGCAGCAGTGATCGACGATGTCGTCGTAGTCCTTGAAGACGCGGTTCGACAACCAGTTGTCCCTCATGAACTGCCAGAGGTTCTCGACCGGGTTCAATTCCGGCGACCGCGGCGGCAGGAACATCAAGGTGATGTTGTCCGGCACCTTCAGCTTCGGCGTGACGTGCCATCCGGCCTGGTCGAGAATGAGCACGGCATGTGCTCCGGGATCGACGGCGTTGCTGATTTCGGCAAGGTGTTCCTGCATCGCCTCGGTGTCGCAATAGGGAAGGACGAGGCCAGCCCCCTTGCCCTTTTTCGGGCAGATCGCGCCGAAGATGTAAGCCCATATGTGGACGGCTCCCGCTTGCAAGTGTTTTCTGCAGATATTTTTGATCGGATCGCTTGCTTCCATATGTGCGGCCTTTGAATGCGGTCGCACGTGACCACTGGCCAAGATGGTTTCCGCGGCGCGAGTTCCAAACACAGGGCCGACCTGTTATGGCCAGTGGGCTTAACGGAGTTTCACGCGTCTCGGATCGATCGATCGCACACACATCTGCTGCTTTCTTGCAAGTTCACGGTATCAGCTCAACACGCTAGCGTTCGTTGCTGCTCAGCGTGATGGCCAATCTGTCATGCTGTCAGCCCAGCGGGCTGCTGTACGTCTTGTGATTTTCGGTATGGTTGGCCGCTTACCATCAGCTTCCAGGCGATACGGGCAATCTTGTTGGCCAGCGCCACCGCGACCAGCTTTGGTCTCTTTCGTTGCAGGAGCTCGAGAAGCCATCGAGAGGCATGCCTGCTGCGACCTGTTCTGACGTGCTGAAGAAGAGAAGTCGCACCAACCACCAATATGCTTCGCAACATTTCATCCCCAGCACGCGTAATAACACCAAGCCTGACTTTGCCGGCGGTAGAATGATCTTTCGGAGTAAGGCCAATCCAGGCAGCAAAATCACGTCCGGATCTAAACATCTTCGGATCCGGAGCCTTCATCATTAAAAGTGATGCGCCGATCGGCCCGACACCCGGGATTTCGGCCAGACGCTTGCTGCATTCATCGGAGCGGTGCAGCGCAATCAGTTTCTCATCGACTGTTTTGATTTCGGCAAGCAGATCTCGATATTCCTCACCGTGCATGGCGAAGAGCTCGCGCGCCAGTTCCGGTAGAGACTGATCGGCGGCGATCCGCTCCAACAACGGTTCGATTCGGCACATACCCTTGGCAGCGACGATACCGAACTCCATCGCAAAGCCGCGAATAGCATTGGCAAGCTGCGTGCGATTGTGGAGCAACCTCTGCCTCACCCCGACCAGCATCAAGGCTGCTTGTTGGTCTGCAGTCTTCATCGGCACGAAGCGCATCGTCGGTCGACTCATCGCCTCGCACAAAGCTTCTGCATCCGCAGCATCGTTCTTGCCGCGTTTGACATACGGCTTTGCCAGTTGTGGTGCGATCAGCTTCACCTCGTGGCCGAACGAGCTCAATAGCCTTGCCCAGTGATGCGAACCGCCACATGCCTCGAGTGCAATAGCAGTCGGTGGCGCCTTCTCGAAGAACTTCACCATTTCCTTCCGCGAGAGCTTCTTGCGAAGAACCGGTTGCTCGCCTGCATTCACGCCATGCAATTGGAAAACGCTCTTTGACGTATCCATACCAATGCGAATAATCTTTTCCACGGACGGTCTCCCTCGATTGAGATTTCGACGAACTCATTCTGGCACATTTGATGCCGTTGGGAGCCGTCCACCTCAACACATGGTGCGCTGGTCGTGCGGGGCCGACGGTCGGGTTCCCCGACGTGTGTTAGCGGTCGCCTAAAACTGCGGCTATTCGCTGCCGAGAAATCGGAATAAGGCAGCGTGCTTTCGGTGGGCTGTCCGATCATTTGTTTGGCAGGCGCTGGTTTTGGAGCTCGGTCTGGATCTGGACGTTGTATTGGTGCCAGACGCTGTCGCGGATTTCGGTCAGCAGTTCGAAGACGGCCAGGGCCTGTTCCGGTGTCCAGGTTGTCGGGATCTCGACGGACAAGGAGAGCGGCAACCCAGGTTTCGCGGGGGCTTTCGTCATGGCCTTTGCGCCCTTCTCTGCTCGGTGCGCAGTTCCGATCGTTCGGTGGCCTCTTTGAGCCGGTAGGATTGGCCCTCGATGGCAATGACTTCGGCATTGTGGACGAGACGATCGACCATCGACACGACGCAGGCGGCGTTGGGAAAGACCTCGTGCCAGTCGGCAAAATTGCGATTGGTCGTGACGATGGTGCTCTTTGCCTCGTAGCGTCGGCTGATCAGCTCGAAGAGCAGGTCGGCATGACGGTTGGTGTAGGAGAGATATCCGACCTCATCGATGACGAGGAGGGCTGGAGCGGTGTAATGGGCCAGGCGCCGGCGGAGCGCGGAAGCGCTGTCGATGGCAGCCAGTTCGCCCAGCAGTTGGCCGGCGCTGGTAAACAGGGCGGTGTGGCCGTTGAGGACGGCATGATGGGCGATGTTGCGGGCAAGTGTTGACTTGCCGACCCCGTTGGGGCCGATGAAGACGGCATTGGCGGCGTCACGGATGAAGTCGAGACGCATGAGCGCTTCGATGGACTGCCGGTCGCATCGTGTCGGAAAGGACCAATCGAAGTCGCAGAGCGGCTTGAAGCGTCCGATCCTGGCATCCTTCAGCCGTCGTTCCAGACTACGCCTGGCGCGTTCGTTCTCCTCCCAGTCGAGAAGTGTCAGCGCCCACCCGCCTTCAAGCGCGTCCTGCCAGTGAGCGACAAGACCGTGCAGGTGCAACCGGGCGGCGCGATTGAGGGCATCGCTTTGATCATGACTTGTCATCTGAGGTTTCCTTGAGCTGGTCGTAGAGGTCGAGACGAGCGGGCCGGACAGGACTGTCCTTGTCCTGGACATGCCGGGGCAGCGCGACGGGCAGCAACGGCGGTTGGCGCCGCCGTTCCCGTCGGCGCTCCAGGATCAGCTGGACGGCATTGGGATGGGGCGATGGCCCTTCGAGCGCCAGGACCTCCAGGATTCCCGCTTGCAGTTCGCTGGCTCCGTAGTGCTGAAGCAGCCGGTTCAGGCCGATGACGGCGGAATGCAGGGAATGTCCGTTCTGTGCCGCGCGCTCAAGAAGCGCGGTGCTGGCGGGAACGGCGGCAGCCAGCCGATCGGTGGCGCTGTGTCGTCGGGCGGCACGCTTCTCGTCAACCAAAGCCTTGATGTGGGCGGCATCCTCCACCTGAGCACCCTTGTCGTAGCTGCGAACGTGACAGGCAACGACCTTCGCACCATCGAGGACGCGGACTTCCTTCTGCGTGGCCACGATGCTCAAGCTGCACCGGACGTAGGCGTGCGGGACGGAATAGCCGTTCAGATCGAAGCGGGCGTAAGGGGTCTTGCCGATGGAAACAGCGATCTGGGCCGGCCATTCAAAGGAGGTGTCTGGCAATGGCAAAAGGTAGGGCTGTTCGAGGGCGAAGGCCTGCCTGACGGTCATATCGAGACCGGGGCACAGTCTGTCGGCGGCAACGCCCTCGCACCAGGCGTCGGCCTGGGCGTTGAGATCGTCGAGATCCTTGAAGCTGCGGGCGGCAAAGAAGTTGTCGCGGATATAGCGAATAGCCCGCTCGACGCGGCCTTTCTCATTCCCCCGCGCGACAGCGACCGGACGGGGATCGTATCGATAATGGGCGGCAAAGGCGAGCAGAGTGGGGTTGAAGCGGATGGCATCGCCATGACGCTCGAGCACAGCGCTCTTCAGATTGTCGTAGAGCACGACCTTCGGAACCCCGCCCCATCTGTCAAAGGCCTCGACGTGACCGGACAGAAACGCTTCCATCCTGGCATCGAGGAAGAAGCGCAGGAAGATCCGGCGGGACTGGCTCAGCACGATGACGAAGGCCATCAGGGGACGACGTGCCCTACCGATCTGCATCTGTCCAAAGTGGCCCCAGTCGGCCTGGGCCTGCTCTCCAGGAAGGGTGCGCAGGCGCAGATAGGCCTCGGCCTTCTGGCGCGGTCGGTGGCGGGCGATCATATGGCGGAAGTGACCGCCGTCGCCACGATATCCCCGCTCGCAGACCATTGCGTGGAGTCTGGCTGCCGTCAGGGTGGGGAATGCCTCAAGGGTCTCCAGAATGAACGGCAGATAGGCGTCGATCTGGCTTGGCCGAGTTCGCGGCCCATGCGGCACCAGCCCGGAACGGGCCAGCACGCATTGAACGGTATGATGGTGGACGCCGAGTTGGTGGGCAATGGTGTTGGCCCGCCACTTCTCGACATGGTGGTAGCGCAGGATCTGAGCCTGCAGTTCGGCAGATATGGCCATCGTCATCCTCTGGATAGGGACATCGGGATGGCTCGGCGACGACGCAGGGGCTCACGGCGGACAAACGGCGAGCAGCAGCGGCCACACCAGTGACAATGATGCCCCAGAACGCCGGTCGGCAATCCTTCAGGGATCGCAGGCTCGGTCAAGGGCGGCGTATCAGCAGTGTCGGACGCCTTGTTCGGTGTCGTCACCGAAGCCGCCATTACATCAACATCGGCATCGCTGGCGAGTGAACCATGGTGCGTCACTATTTTGTGCCGGGCCCGATATCGGCGGCTGCGGGCTGCATGAGCGAAGCGGCCGTTCCGGCTCGTCTGATAACGCCTGGCGACATCCCGACGGCGCGCGGCACGGGCAACACGAGCGCAGCCGCCGGCGCAATAAATCTGCCCGCGGTCACAACATCGGCAGATCAGCACCTGCGTCCGACAACGTTCGCAGAGAAAGAAGCGTCCGGTATCATGTTCATCCGCCCTTCGGCCGCTGCCATGACATGGACGCGAGGCCCCGTCTGCGCCATAATAACCCGGCATTCCTTCATCAATCGACGCAAAGATTACGGCACGCGCTGCGGCTGCACCAGTCCTCACCCCTTCACCCAAAAGCCGTTTGGTATACTTCTCGACGCACTGGCCCCTATGCTTGCCTGCGCGCAGGCAAGCATAGGGGCCAGTGCGTCCCATCCGCTTCAGAACAAGCAAGTCATTGCCGAAAAACCTCTGTGGACCTCTCGGCAGCGAATAGCCGCACTTCTCAACGACCGTTCACAGACGTGCCCAGCGGCGCGTGATCTTGTTCTTTTGCCCTATTCTGGCTTCGTCGGCCCACCAGATTTCGATGTCCGTTCCGGGCGGGCATTTCTTCCTGATCTCTGCCAGCGCGGCGGGGAAGTCTTTTTAAAAACCTCCCCCTCCAATTCGTTCTGGGCGTAATGGCGCGGACGAGCGGAAAGCTTGGCAAAACCGAGTGTCTTGAGTTCTCGCCCGACCGTCGTCTCGTCGACAGAGACCCGAAACTCTTGGAACAGCCACTGCACGAGGTCCTTACGGCGCCAGCGGACCACGCCGTGAACGGCGGGGATCGGACCGCTTTCGACGATCTTCGCCAGCGCTTGGCGCTGCGTGTCGTTTAGCTTGGCCCGGCCGCCTGGTGCTTTTCCGTTGATCAACCCGGCGGCGCCGCGTTCGTTGAAACGCACGACCCAGTCGCGGACGATCTGCACCGTCACCCCGCCGATCTCGGATGCGTATTGCCGGGAGCAGCCATCATAAATCGAGGCCAGCGCCAACAGCCGCCGGACCTGGGCGGCATCCCTTGCTTTCTTCGCCAGCCTCCTGACTGCCGTTCCGTCGTAATCTGCCCGCAACGATATCGCCTTCGTCATGCCAAACCTCCGTTTGGCACAATGAGTCAGAATTTCTCTGATTTGGGAATCTGGAGGGTTATTTGAGGGCGCATCGGACGGTGCGGCAAATTCGGGCGACCTCATGTAAGCCGGATTGAGCTAAGGCGCGGGTTGTTTGACGCTGCTATGGGGAATTGAGAGCCAACCCGCTGGAGGTGAAGCGGGAACCATCCCGTCCCGGCTGCTCCACGGGTGTCACTGAGCCGGAGAGTGCGCTTTCAAGCGCGGTTTTCCGAAAACTTTGCGGGCCTCTCTGCCATATGAACAGGGATCTGGAGCGCTTTGACCTGGCTGAGGTCGAGCGATATCGCACGCGGGAAAAGCGCTGAGCGAGTGGGAATATTCTGTGGTGCTGATTGTCGAACATCATGAAGTATCGCACCGGAACGATGATGGTCGAGGCGGCGATACAGGCGCAACGGTGATGCCAGTTCGACGCATGGGGCGCCGGCAGTCGGGGCATTCGTAGGAATGGGCCTGCTGCGATTTGGTCGAATGGGATTGCCCGCTTGTTTGTGATGGTTGTTCGAGGAGGCTTCTACAGAGACTGATACGATCCTGCCGATGACAATTGGCGAGAAAGCCGAAGTGGCGCATACGGTGGAAGCCGTCCGGAAGCACATGAAGGAGGAAGCGCCGTATAAACTCGTGGGGATGAAGGCGCATGATCTTCTCACGGTCGCGACCGTTGCCACGATAATCTTTCCATCGGAAGGCGACATGGTCGCCATCGGCATGAACGATGCGGCTGTTTGCGATGGCAACACGATGGGTGTACCTGCCAAGGTAGGCGAGCACCTGATCTGGTCCGCCGAATGGCGGCTTCGAATAAACAACCCATTCGATGCTGCGAGCGCGCACGAGATGGCGGGTGAATGTGTTCTTATCGTTGAGGTGAGCGAGTTCGTTAAAGAAGTGCAGTTCATCCCTGGCGAAGGCTTCAGCAAGCGCTGCCACAAAAAGCCGGCGAAACAGGCGCGATAACACGTGAACGGGTAGAAAGAAGCTCGGTCGGGATGCAACCCACCTTGATCTGTCTGCTGAGAGACCTCCACCCGGCACGACGCAATGGACGTGGGGATGATGGGTCATCGCCTGACCCCAGGTGTGAAGTACGGCGGTGACACCGATCTCTGCTCCCAGCCATTTGGGATTGGCCGCGATGGTTTGCAGCGTCTCGGCCGAGATCCGCATCAGCAATGCATACACGACCGCCTTGTTCTGGAAGGCGATCTCAGCGACGCCACGTGGTAGCGTGAAGACTACGTGGAAATATGGGATCGGCAAGAGATCGGCGATGCGTGCGTCGACCCACTCCTTGCGAGCAGCCCCCTGACACTTCGGGCAGTGGCGATTACGGCAAGAGTTATAGGAGATGCGGGTTCTGCCGCACCCATCGCAGGCATCGACGTGACCGCCGAGCCTGGGTGTCCGGCAGGCTTCTATCGCCCCCATGACGCGTCGTTCGCCGCGGCCAAGATGACCGGCGTTCTCTTGTCTGTAAGGGCCCCCATGCCGCCGAATGATGTCGGCGACTTCGAAGGTGGGGCGCAACCGATTACGCTTCCGGCGGCGTCACCTCCAGTCGCAACCGATCAAGGGGGCTGGCTGTCGACCTGATCGTGTCGGTGGAAACCTGCGTATAGTGGTAAGCGCGATTTTCCATGCGCATTGACGGCTGTGGCACCGCTGAATCGCCCTCGCATCGGTAGCGATATCCGGCTCTATCAGGCCGCAGAGGTTTTGGAGAAGTTGAACGGTAGCAGGTCGCCGATGTCGGCCGCTTCGTCGCGCTGCGGCAACTCAGTGAGCACGTGGCGCAGCCAGGTGAGTGGGTCGACGCCACAGGCGCGGCAAGTCAGCATCAAACTATAGATCACTGCGCTGGCCTTGGCTCCGTCGACGGTGTCGCTGAACAGCCACGATTTTCTTCCGGTGGCAAAAACTCTGATGTCGCGTTCCAGAATGTTGTTATCAATCGGAATCCTGCCGTCGCTGGTGTAGCGTGTCAGGTAATCCCACTGGTTCAGGGTGTAGGACACAGCATCGCCGAGCTTGGTATCCGGCACGACCTTCGGCGCGATGTTGTCGAGCCACGCCTTCAGGGCGGTCAGGACAGGCAAGCTGTGCTGTTGCCGGAAACGGTGAATGCAGTCGGCCTGCGTTTCACCCACGTCGGGCTTTTCGTCTCGCGCCTGCCTTTCGATCCGGTAGAGCTGCTCGAAGAACCTGAGAGCTTGCTCCGGCGGGCCGCCACCTTTCTTTCTGGCTTTGAGGGCCTCAACGAAGCGCCGCCGGGAATGAGCCATGCATCCGACATGGGTTGCGCCATGCAATGTGCGCCACGCGGTGTAGCCATCGCTCACCAATATGCCGCGGTAGTCACCGAGGAAGGTCTGCGGGTGGATCTGGCCGCGGCCAGGCTGATAGTCGAGCAATACGATTGGCTGGTCACTGTCCTCGCCGCTGCGGTACGCCCACATATACGAGGTGCTGGTGGCCTCCTTGTCCTTTTCTTTGAGGACCTGAACCGTCGTCTCATCGCCATGAATGAGAGGCTGCGATTGAAGCCGCAGTTTCAGAGCGTCATAGATGCGGTGCAGATGCCTCTCGCTCGAACCGATGACCCAATGAGCAAGAGCGCCACGGCTGATCGGAACGCCGGCCCGCTCGAATGTCTGCGCCACGCGGTAGAGCGGTGTGCCATCGACGTACTTATGGACGAGCGCGAAGGCCAGTGTCGAGGCCGTCGCGATGCTGCCCGGCAGGGGTTGCCTCGGCATCGGTGCGATCACGACGGGCGTGTTGATTCCGGTGCGATCGCAATGGCGGCAAGCGTACTTGAACCGCACATTCTGCAGGACCTTTGCCTTGACCTCGATATGGAGCTGCTCGGTAACGGCCTCGCCCATGCAATGCATTTGACTATCGCAGCATGGACAAGCCTTCTGATCGTCGGGAAGGTCATATTCGACACGCTCACGCGGTAAGTCTTCCGGCAGAGGTCTGCGGCCCCGCTTTTTACCCGCAGTGCTATCGACCGCCGGCAAGCCTGTATCCGGGAGATCGGCGACGTCGTCGCCATAATCACGGTCATCCTCGTTCGCGGCCTCTTCGGCTTCGTTGAAGAGGCGATCAACGTGCTTTTCGCTGCGCGGAGCAAAGCGATGGAGCCTTGCGAGTGCCAATTCCTCTTCCAGCTTGACGACCTGTCGCGAGAGCGCTTCCTTCTCGGCTTTAAGCGCAGCGATTTCGGCAGCATTTGCCGCCAACTGCGCCATCAGCACTACAATGTCAGGATCGCCGGCTCGTACCATCCGATTCTTGAATCTGAACCGCCCCTTTGCGTCAACAGCTCAATTCGCCACCTTCAACCGGCGATCTGATATTGCCGCACCGGATGGCGGATCATCGCGTCGATATCGATGCCGTCGAGAATCCAGTGGAGCTGTTCTGTCGTCAGCACAACGACCGGCACCTCCCGGCGGGGCCAACGGAACCTGTCTTCCGTCAATTTCTTCAGGACCATCACAAAACCGGACCGATCAAAAAACAGGAGCTTCATCCGGTCGTGACGGCGATTGCAAAAGGCAAAGACCGCGGGAGCAAAGGGATCGAGCTCCATTACCTCCTGCACCAGAACCGCAAGGCT
>NZ_MBSS01000036.1 GCF_001695855.1 Ensifer sp. LC163 | reverse complement strand
GCAAGGCTTCTGTGGTTGCCGCCCAGAGTGCAAGAAGATTCTGATCTAAATTTACGAGTGATCGAGCGCGGTCTTCTGTAAGGCCTTTTGGTGCGACGCTTTCAGAGGCCGCTGGCCGGTATGGTGATCTGCGGATCAGGTCCAAATCTGTTAATCGAGCTTTATCGCTCATAGCCTTGCACTGGTTTTCCTGATCCAGATCTGTTCGATCATATCGCCCATTCGGGTCGTCGCCTTCTTTCACCCTCCATTATCCGACGTCAGGCAGATTTTGCATCACATTGATCATGATGCTGCGACCTGCGTCGGAACTCGATAATCTTGGTTCTTCGTCAACAAAGCCCAGACTGTTCGGGCCATTTTGTTCGCCAAAGCGATCGCCACAAGCATCCGAGGCTTTCGCGTTATCATCCGCGCCAGCCAGGACCCTTCCGGAACCGATTTACGTCCCAACCAGTTCAGGCGAGACATTGCGCCGATAATTAGCAGCCTACGAATATCGGACTGCCCAGCCTTGGAAACCCCGCCAAGCCTTTCTTTACCGCCGGAAGAGAACTGGCGGGGGACAAGACCAAGCCACGCTGAGAAGTCGCGACCGCACTCAAAGCTTTCCATGGCCGGAGCGAAGGCCTCGACAGCCAAGGCCGTCAGTGGCCCGACGCCGGGAATCGTCTGCAAGCGCCGCGCCGTATCAGTTTCCCTAGCCAATGCCTTGATTTTCTGAGTCCGCGCATCAATGCGCGCGGTCTTTTCAGTTATCTGTTTCAGCAAGTCCTGACAGTCCTCGCGCATCAAAGCGGGCAAGTCACTGTTTGGCTCATTCAGGATCTCTTCGATCCGCTTGATCTGATGGATACCTTGCGGCACCACGTGGCCGTATTCATAGAGGCACGCCCTGACTGCATTGACCAGTTCGGTTCGCTGGTGGACCAGCCGCTCACGCGACCGAAACAAAATCGCCCGACTTTGCTGTCCTGAAGACTTCGGTTCGACGAAGCGCATTTCAGGCCGTTGGGCCGCAATTACGATGGCCTCCGCGTCTGACGCATCATTTTTCTGACGCTTTACAAACGGCTTCACGTACTGCGGTGCGATGAGCTTCACCTCGTGGCCGAGCCGGACCATCTCGCGGGCCCAGTAATGCGCGCTGCCGCAAGCCTCCATAACTACAACTACAGGGGCGTGGCCCGTCATGAACTTCAAAAACCCCTCCCTGGAAAGCTTCTTCTTAAACCGCACTTCGCCCGTCAGTGACGCGCCATGCAGCTGAAAAACAGACTTTGCCAAGTCTACTCCGATCATTGTATCCTTCGTCACGGTTGCCGTCCTTTCCGCTCAGTGGCCCTTAACACCACTTTTCTGGCACATCTTGATGCCGTCTGGGAGGGCGGCAACCACCCCATCTG
>NZ_MBSS01000035.1 GCF_001695855.1 Ensifer sp. LC163 | reverse complement strand
TTGAACTCGCCGAAGTACTTCGTGATCGCTGCCGTCAGCGACGTCTTGCCATGGTCAACGTGGCCAATCGTGCCAATGTTAACGTGCGGCTTGTTGCGCTCAAATTTGCTCTTTGCCATTTTCGGCTCTCCGTTTCCTGTCCCCTATCGGGGAAATCTTATCTAACTGTTTCAGCGAAAGGGTATTCCGGTCACTTCTGACCGGAATACTTTGCCTGGATTTCCTGTGCGACGTTCGACGGGACCGGCGAGTAGTGATCGAAGGTCATCGTGTACTGGGCGCGGCCCTGAGACATCGAGCGCAGGTTGTCCACGTACTTGAACATGTTCGCCAGCGGGACGTTCGCGTTGATGACGACGGCAACACCGCGCGATTCCTGGCCCTGGATCTGGCCACGACGCGAGTTCAGGTCGCCGATAACGTCACCGACGTAATCTTCCGGCGTTACCACTTCGACCTTCATCATCGGCTCGAGGAGCTGAGCGCCGGCCTTCTTGGCTGCTTCACGGAAGCAAGCACGCGAAGCGATTTCGAACGCCAGGACCGACGAGTCAACATCGTGGAAGGCACCGTCGATGAGCGTCGCCTTGACACCCAGCATCGGGAAGCCTGCGAGCGGACCCGAAGACAGAACGCTTTCGATGCCCTTCTGAACGCCCGGGATGTATTCCTTCGGAACAGCACCACCAACGATCTTGGACTCGAACTTGAAGTCTTCGCCATCCGGGTTCGGTTCGAAGACGATCTTGACGCGCGCGAACTGACCGGTACCACCGGACTGCTTCTTGTGCGTGTAGTCTTCTTCGTGCTGACGCGTGATGGTTTCGCGGTAGGCAACCTGCGGCGCGCCGACGGTTGCTTCGACCTTGAATTCGCGACGCATGCGGTCAACCAGGATGTCGAGGTGAAGTTCACCCATGCCTGCGATGATCGTCTGGCCCGACTCTTCGTCGGTCTTGACGCGGAACGACGGATCTTCTGCAGCCAGGCGGTTGAGCGCGAGGCCCATCTTTTCCTGGTCGCCCTTGGTCTTCGGCTCGATCGCGATCTGGATAACCGGCTCCGGGAATTCCATGCGCTCGAGGATAACCGGCTTCAGCGGGTCGCAGAGCGTATCGCCAGTGGTGGTTTCCTTGAGGCCAGCCAGAGCAACGATGTCGCCGGCAAAGGCTTCTTCAATGTCTTCACGGCTGTTGGAATGCATCTGGAGCATACGGCCGACGCGCTCGCGCTTTTCCTTGACCGTGTTCATGACCGACGTGCCCTTTTCGAGCTTGCCGGAGTAGATGCGGGCGAAGGTGAGCGAACCGACGAAGGGGTCGTTCATGATCTTGAAGGCGAGCATCGAAAGCGGCTCGCTGTCGTCAGCGTGGCGCTCGGTCTCGGATTCGGTCTTGACGTCGATGCCCTTGATCGCCGGGATGTCCAGCGGCGACGGCAGGTAGTCGACAACCGCGTCGAGAAGCGGCTGAACGCCCTTGTTCTTGAACGCGGTACCGCAGAACATCGGGTGGAACTTCACGTCGATGGTGCCACGGCGAACGAGCGCGCGGATCTGGTCGTTGTCCGGCAGGTTGCCTTCGAGGTACGCTTCGGTCGCAGCTTCGTCGATCTCGACAACCGTCTCGATCAGAAGTTCGCGGTACTTCTGCGCTTCTGCCTTCATGTCATCAGGAATTTCGACGACGTCCCACTGGGCGCCGAGCGATTCGTCGCGCCAGATGAGAGCGTTCATCTCGATCAGGTCGATGACGCCCTTGAACTCGGTCTCAGCGCCGATCGGCAGCTGCATGACAACCGGGATCGCACCGAGGCGCGACTTGATCATCGAGACAGAGCGGTAGAAGTCAGCGCCGGTCTTGTCCATCTTGTTGCAGAAGATCATGCGCGGAACATGGTACTTCTCAGCCTGACGCCAGACGGTTTCCGTCTGCGGCTCAACACCGGCGTTGGCGTCGAGCAGCGCGATGGCGCCGTCGAGCACGCGCAGCGAACGTTCGACTTCGATGGTGAAGTCAACGTGGCCGGGGGTGTCGATGATGTTGAAGCGGCGGGTCTTGCCGTCACGGCCCTTCCAGAAGGTGGTCGTCGCAGCAGACGTGATCGTGATGCCGCGTTCCTGCTCCTGCTCCATCCAGTCCATGGTAGCGGCGCCGTCGTGGACTTCGCCGATCTTATGGGACTTGCCGGTGTAGTAGAGAATGCGTTCGGTCGTCGTCGTCTTGCCGGCGTCGATGTGCGCCATGATACCGAAGTTGCGGTAGTCTTCGATTTTGTATTCGCGAGCCATAGGGACTCCCTTTCGAAATTGGTCGTCGATTACCAGCGGTAGTGCGAGAATGCACGGTTGGCGTCGGCCATCTTGTGCGTGTCTTCGCGCTTCTTGACGGCGCTGCCACGGTTGTTCGCAGCGTCCATGAGTTCGCCGCAGAGGCGATCAACCATGGTCGTTTCGTTGCGCTTGCGGGCAGCGGCAATCAGCCAGCGGATGGCGAGCGCCTGACGGCGTTCCGGACGGACGTCGACGGGAACCTGGTAGGTTGCACCACCAACGCGACGCGAACGGACTTCGACGTGCGGAGCGATGTTGTCGAGGGCCGAATGGAACACGGCGATCGGCTCCTGCTTCAGCTTGCCCTGAACGGCATCGAAGGCACCGTAAACGATGCTTTCAGCAACCGACTTCTTACCATGAAGCATGATTGCGTTCATGAACTTGGTGACAACCAGATCGCCGAACTTCGGGTCCGGGTTGATCTCGCGCTTTTCTGCACTGTGACGACGTGACATACGTTTTGTCTCTCAACTGTTGACTGGCGCCTTAACACGCGGAGAACCTCGCGCAGCGCCGAATTCGTGAAACCCGAAATTACTTCGGACGCTTCGCACCATACTTGGAGCGGCGCTGCTTGCGGTTCTTGACACCCTGCGTATCGAGAACGCCGCGGATGATGTGGTAACGGACACCCGGAAGGTCCTTTACGCGGCCGCCGCGGATCATGACAACCGAGTGTTCCTGAAGGTTGTGACCTTCACCCGGGATATAGCCGATGACTTCGAAGCCGTTGGTCAAGCGAATCTTGGCAACCTTACGCAGAGCCGAGTTCGGCTTCTTCGGGGTCGTCGTGTAGACGCGGGTGCAAACGCCGCGCTTCTGCGGGTTTTCCTGCAGAGCAGGAACCTTGTTGCGCTTTACCTGTGCCTGACGCGGCTTACGGATCAGCTGGTTTACGGTAGGCATGTAACCATCCCTTGCAAAATCTTGTCTCGTTACCCTTGCGGGCGGATCGTTGCCGTCTCCGGCGATACGAACACCTGTAAAATGCGCAAACGAGGACCGATCCGCCTTATCGCGGATGGCCCTACAAAAAGCAGAGGACACACAATTTCGCGCGTCATGCGTGCAGCATTTTTTGTAGTCAGCGTGCGTTTCGAACCTTGTTTGAGGCGAACTCCAGAACGCGACGTTCCGAACCAGCCAGCCTCACATGGGCTCCGATGCGGCGGGGTGTACTGATTTCAAGGCCGACAGTCAAGGGCAATTAACAAATATTCTCCGGCCAACGGGCCCGCCATGCCCGGAAAACAAGGCTTTGGCGCGCGTGGCGAGGGGTCAAGGCGACCGGGATTGCACCTGAACACGAGCAGCTTCCAACAGGGTTAAGGAATCGGCAACCAGTTTGTGACGGTTTTCCACCGTAACGATTCTACCCGCCACCAAAGCCTGTGGCCTCACCGCTATTTCTTTCGCACTGCACTGAAAAGGGCGCTAAAGTCGGCCACGCACTCGAAAGGATATTCAATGAGCGTCACGCCCGACAACGACAATGCACCGGACGAGCCGATGGTCTTCATCATCATCGGCAAGGCCTACGAGACCGACGGAGACGACGAAGGCGTCGACATTCACGTGATGTTGCGCGCACCCGACGACGATACGGCCGTGCGCGAGGCGCTGAATGCGCTCGCCGAGGAAGGCTTCCTCGAGGCCGATCTCGATCAGATCGGCACACTGACCGACGTGCCGAACGACGAGCCGCATGCCTCGGCCTACCAGGGCGCCCTTGAGGGCGAAGTTGCGATCATTCGTTTCAGCTGAGGCCGTCGGCGCGCTACTGCATAATTCCTTAAATCGGAATCGATCTAAGCAGGAAATTATGCGGCAAGCTTAAAGCGTTACAGCGTCCTTTGCGCGTCATACTTGACGCGCGGCGCTGTGGCGTCGGCCCCTTCCAGCCCCCCACAATGAAAAAGCCGCCCGGATCGCTCCGGGCGGCTTTTTTGATTTGAGGAAACGAGGGCGACAACCGCCCTCCTCCTATTACTCGGCCGCTGCGTTTTCCTTCGCGAGATCGGCAAGCATCGGGGTTGCAACATCTGCGCCCGTACCCTTGCGGCGCTCTTCGAGAATCATCTCGTCGCGCGCCGTCGCGATGCGGCGGATCTGCGTCATCGTTCCGCCGGTACCAGCCGGGATCAGACGGCCGACGATGACGTTTTCCTTCAGACCCTGCAGGCCGTCGACCTTGCCGGCGATCGCCGCTTCGGTCAGGACCTTGGTGGTTTCCTGGAACGACGCCGCCGAGATGAACGACGGTGTCTGCAGCGAGGCCTTGGTGATGCCGAGCAGGACCGGATCGCCGTAAGCCGGCTTCTTGCCCTGTTCGATCAGGCCGTCGTTGACGTCTTCGAGCTCGATGCGATCGACGTTGTCACCGACGATGTAGGTCGAGTCGCCGGCATCGGTGATTTCCACCTTCTGCAGCATCTGACGAACGATGACTTCGATGTGCTTGTCGTTGATCACAACGCCCTGCAGTCGGTAGACTTCCTGGATTTCGTTGACCAGGTAGGAAGCGAGTGCTTCCACGCCCTTGATCGCCAGGATGTCGTGCGGCGCCGGGTTGCCGTCGAGGATGTAGTCGCCCTTTTCGATGTAGTCGCCATCCTGAAGATGGAAGGGCTTGCCCTTCGGGATCAGGTATTCGACCGGCTCGACACCGTCTTCAGCAGGCTCGATCAGAACGCGACGCTTGTTCTTGTAGTCGCGACCGAAGCGGATCGTACCATCGATCTCAGCGATGATGGCGTGATCCTTCGGACGACGTGCTTCGAACAGTTCGGCAACGCGCGGCAGACCACCGGTGATGTCCTTGGTCTTGGCGCTTTCCAGCGGCGAACGTGCAAGCACGTCACCCTGCGACACCTTCGTACCCGGTTCGACCGAAAGAATGGCGTCAACCGAAAGCATGAAGCGGGCGTCACCACCACGCGACAGCTTCATGACCGCGCCGTTCTTGTCCTTGATGACGATCGCCGGCTTCAGGTCCGTACCGCGCGGCGTCGAACGCCAATCGATAACCTGACGCTTGGTGATGCCGGTGGACTCGTCGGTCGCTTCGAGCACCGAGATGCCGTCGACGACGTCTTCGAAGTGAACGGTACCTTCCACTTCCGTCATCATCGGACGGGTGTAGGGATCCCACTCGGCGAGACGCTGTCCGCGCTTCACCTTGTCACCATCGTCGACGAAGATCTTCGAACCGTAGGCGACACGCTGCGAGGAGCGCTCGACACCACGTTCATCGAGGATCTGGACGGCCATGTTGCGACCCATGGCGACGAGAACGCCGTCAGAGTTGCGCAGCATGTTGCGGTTCTTGATCTGCACCGTGCCTTCGTAGGACGCTTCCAGGAACGACTGGTCGACCACGGTCGCCGTACCGCCCAGGTGGAAGGTACGCATGGTGAGCTGGGTGCCCGGTTCACCGATCGACTGTGCGGCGATAACGCCAACCGCTTCACCCATGTTCACCGGCGTACCACGTGCCAGGTCGCGGCCGTAGCAGACGCCGCAAACGCCCGTCTGGATTTCGCAGGTCAGCGCCGAACGGATACGGATCGACTGGATGCCAGCCTTCTCGATCTCGATGACATCGGGTTCAAGGATCATCCGGCCGGCGTCGACGATGCGAGCGCCCGTGACCGGGTGATCGATATCGTCCAGAGCCGTACGGCCGAGAATACGCGCGCCAAGCGAAGCCACAACCTGACCGGCATCGACGATTGCCGTCATGGTGAGGCCGTTCTCGGTGCCGCAATCAACGGAGTTGACGATGCAGTCCTGCGCCACGTCGACGAGACGACGGGTCAGGTAACCGGAGTTCGCGGTCTTCAAGGCGGTGTCGGCCAGACCCTTACGGGCACCGTGGGTCGAGTTGAAGTACTCGTTAACGGTCAGACCTTCCTTGAAGTTCGAGATGATCGGCGTCTCGATGATTTCACCCGACGGCTTGGCCATCAGGCCGCGCATGCCGCCCAGCTGACGCATCTGGTTCGGAGAACCACGGGCGCCGGAGTGCGACATCATGTAGATCGAGTTCATCGGCTTCTGACGGCCGTTGTCGTCGAACTCCACAGCCTTAATGCGGGCCATCATTTCGTCGGCGACCTTTTCGGTCGCCTTACCCCAGGCGTCGACAACCTTGTTGTACTTTTCGCCCTGGGTGATGAGGCCGTCATTGTACTGCTGCTCGTATTCCTTCACGAGCGCTTCAGTATCGCCGACGATCTTCACCTTGGTGTCCGGAATGACCATGTCGTCCTTGCCGAACGAAATGCCGGCGCGGCAAGCATGGGCAAAGCCGAGCTGCATGATGCGGTCGCAGAAGATGACCGTGTCTTTCTGACCGCAGTGACGGTAGACCGTGTCGATCATCTTGGAGATGTTCTTCTTGGTCATTTCCTGGTTGCAGGTCTCGAACGGCACGTTGACGTTGCGCGGCAGCAGTTCGCCGATGATCATGCGGCCAGGCGTGGTTTCGTAGATCTTCGAAACCGGGTTGCCCTCGGCGTCGACGGTCTTGAAGCGGCCACGGATCTTGGCGTGCAGGGTCACGGCCTTGGTTTCGAGCGCGTGATGCAGCTCGCCCATGTCCGAGAACGCCATGCCTTCGCCCGGCTCGTTCTGGTTCAGGATCGACAGATAGTAGAGACCCAGAACCATGTCCTGCGACGGAACGATGATCGGCGCGCCGTTAGCCGGGTGCAGAATGTTGTTCGTCGACATCATCAGCACGCGTGCTTCGAGCTGCGCTTCGAGCGACAGCGGCACGTGAACGGCCATCTGGTCACCGTCGAAGTCGGCGTTGAAGGCCGTGCAGACGAGCGGGTGCAGCTGGATCGCCTTGCCTTCGACCAGGGTCGGTTCGAAGGCCTGGATGCCCAGCCGGTGCAGCGTCGGTGCGCGGTTCAACAGAACCGGATGTTCGCGGATGACCTCGTCGAGGATATCCCAGACTTCAGGCTTTTCCTTTTCGACGAGCTTCTTGGCCTGCTTGACGGTCGAGGAGTAACCCTTGGCGTCGAGACGGGCGTAGATGAACGGCTTGAACAGCTCGAGCGCCATCTTCTTCGGAAGGCCGCACTGGTGCAGCTTCAGTTCCGGACCGGTCACGATAACCGAGCGGCCGGAATAGTCGACGCGCTTGCCGAGCAGGTTCTGACGGAAGCGGCCCTGCTTGCCCTTGAGCATGTCGGACAGCGACTTCAGCGGACGCTTGTTGGCGCCGGTGATGACGCGACCGCGACGACCGTTGTCGAACAGCGCGTCCACGGATTCCTGCAACATGCGCTTTTCGTTGCGGATGATGATGCCCGGTGCACGCAGCTCGATCAGACGCTTCAGACGGTTGTTACGGTTGATTACGCGACGATAGAGATCGTTCAGATCCGACGTCGCGAAACGGCCACCGTCGAGCGGCACGAGCGGGCGCAGGTCCGGCGGGATCACCGGAACGACCTTCATGATCATCCATTCCGGACGGTTGCCGGATTCCATGAAGTTCTCGACGATCTTCAGCCGCTTCATCAGCTTCTTCTGCTTCAGATCCGAGGTGGTCTCGGCCAGTTCCGAACGCAGATCGCCGGCGATCTTTTCGAGGTTCATCGAAGCGAGCATTTCATAGATCGCTTCAGCACCGATCATCGCGGTGAACTGATCTTCGCCGAACTCATCGACGGCGAGCATGTAGTCTTCTTCGCTGAGAAGCTGGTTTTCCTTCAGCGATGTCAGACCAGGCTCGGTGACGATGTAATTTTCGAAGTACAGAACGCGTTCGACATCCTTCAGCGTCATGTCGAGCAGCGTCGAAATGCGTGATGGCAGCGACTTCAGGAACCAGATGTGGGCAACGGGAGCAGCGAGCTCGATGTGGCCCATGCGCTCACGGCGAACGCGCGACAGCGTCACTTCGACGCCGCACTTTTCGCAGATGATGCCCTTGTACTTCATACGCTTGTACTTGCCGCACAGGCATTCGTAATCCTTGATCGGACCGAAGATACGGGCGCAGAAAAGACCATCGCGTTCCGGCTTGAACGTGCGGTAGTTGATCGTCTCCGGCTTCTTGATCTCACCGTAAGACCAGGAAAGAATCTTCTCCGGCGAGGCGATCGAAATCCGGATGGAATCGAAAGTCTGTGCAGGCACCTGCGGATTGAAAAGATTCATGACCTCTTGGTTCATGCCTGTCTCCTTTACGGGCTTAACGCCCTGAGCTTGGCGAGGGTGCCGACAAATCCCGGGCGCCGGCCCCTGCCCCATAAACAGCTAAAACCGCATCTGATGCGGCCCCGTTCCTCTCGCTTGCCAATGAAGCCTTGCGGAGGAAGCGGTGCGCGCCGCGATGCGGCACGCACCTTGATGTTTCTTATTCGGCTGCGTCAGGCAGCTGTGCTGCACCGAGTTCGTCGACCTTGGTGTTCTCGAGTTCAACCGACAGGCCCAGCGAGCGCATTTCCTTGACGAGAACGTTGAAGCTCTCCGGAATGCCCGCTTCGAAGGTGTCGTCGCCACGGACGATCGCTTCGTAGACCTTCGTACGACCTGCCACGTCGTCCGACTTCACCGTCAGCATTTCCTGCAGGGTGTAGGCGGCGCCGTAGGCTTCGAGAGCCCAGACTTCCATTTCCCCGAAGCGCTGACCGCCGAACTGCGCCTTGCCGCCCAGCGGCTGCTGGGTAACGAGCGAGTAAGGACCGATCGAACGGGCGTGGATCTTGTCGTCGACAAGGTGGTTCAGCTTCAGCATGTAGATGTAGCCGACGGTCACCTGGCGGTCGAACTGATCGCCGGTACGGCCATCATAAAGCGTCGACTGACCGGTTACCTTCAAGCCCGCCTGCTCCAGCATCTCGTTGACGTCGGCTTCGACAGCACCGTCGAAGACCGGCGTTGCGATCGAAACGCCGCGACGGGTCTGCTCGGCAAGCCGTACGATCGACGCGTCGTCGTACTGCTTGATCGGCTCACCCTTCGGACCCGACCCGATGACGCTGTCGATGGTGTCGCGCAGCGGCTGGATATCGGCACCTGCCTTGTAGGCATCAAGCATCGCACCGATCTTCTTGCCCATGCCGGCGCAAGCCCAGCCAAGATGGGTTTCGAGGATCTGGCCGACGTTCATGCGCGAAGGCACGCCGAGCGGGTTCAGAACGACGTCGACGTGCGTACCATCTTCCAGGAACGGCATGTCTTCGATCGGCACGATGCGCGACACCACACCCTTGTTGCCGTGACGGCCGGCCATCTTGTCGCCCGGCTGGATCTTGCGCTTAACAGCGACGAAGACCTTGACCATCTTCATGACGCCCGGAGGCATTTCGTCGCCGCGCTGGACCTTTTCGACCTTGTCCATGAAGCGCTGCTCAAGGCGCGACTTGGATTCGTCGTACTGGGCGCGAAGCGCTTCGATCTCGCCCTGAGCCTTTTCGTCTTCGATGGCAAACATCCACCACTGCGAGCGGGGATATTCGCTGACGACGAGGTTGGACAGTTCAGTGCCCTTCTTGAAGCCCTTCGGACCTGCAACCGCGGTGTGGCCGCGCAGCATGTCGACGAGACGTGCGTAGACGTTGCGATCGAGGATCGCCTGTTCGTCGTCGCGGTCCTTGGCCAGGCGTTCGATTTCCTCACGCTCGATCGCCATCGCGCGCTCGTCCTTCTCAACGCCGTGGCGATTGAAGACGCGAACTTCGACGACGGTGCCGAAAGTGCCCGGAGGCATGCGCATGGACGTGTCGCGGACGTCGGAAGCCTTTTCACCGAAGATGGCGCGCAGAAGCTTTTCTTCCGGCGTCATCGGGCTTTCGCCCTTCGGCGTGATCTTGCCGACCAGGATATCGCCCGGCTGAACTTCAGCACCGATGTAGACGATGCCGGCTTCGTCGAGATTACGCAGCGCTTCTTCCGAAACGTTCGGAATGTCGCGGGTAATTTCTTCCGGGCCCAGCTTGGTATCACGCGCCATCACTTCGAACTCTTCGATGTGAATGGAGGTGAACACGTCGTCGCGCACGATGCGCTCGGACAGCAGGATCGAGTCTTCGTAGTTGTAGCCGTTCCACGGCATGAACGCGACGAGCGCGTTGCGGCCGAGCGCCAGATCGCCGAGATCGGTCGATGGACCGTCAGCGATGATGTCGCCCTTGTTCAGGATGTCACCGACGGTGACCAGCGGACGCTGGTTGACGCAGGTGTTCTGGTTCGAACGCTGGAACTTCTGCAGGCGGTAGATATCGACGCCCGACTTCGACGGATCGAGGTCTTCGGTGGCGCGGATAACGATACGGGTCGCATCGACCTGGTCGACGACACCGCCACGGCGGGCTGCGATAGCAGCGCCGGAGTCGCGGGCAACGACCGGTTCCATGCCGGTACCGACGAACGGAGCTTCGGCGCGCAGCAAAGGCACGGCCTGACGCTGCATGTTCGAGCCCATCAGTGCGCGGTTGGCGTCATCGTTCTCAAGGAACGGGATGAGCGCCGCGGCGACCGAAACGAGCTGCTTCGGCGAAACGTCCATCAGGTTGATGTTGTCGCGCGGTGCCAGCATAACTTCGCCGGCATGGCGGCAAACGACGAATTCTTCCGAGAACGAACCATCGCTCTCGAGAACCGAGTTTGCCTGGGCGACGTGGTACTTCGCTTCTTCCATCGCCGAGAGATAGACGACGTCGTTCGTCACCTTGCCGTCAACGATCTTGCGGTACGGGCTTTCGATGAAGCCGTACTTGTTGACGCGGGCAAAGGTTGCAAGCGAGTTGATCAGACCGATGTTCGGGCCTTCCGGCGTTTCAATCGGGCAGATACGGCCGTAGTGCGTCGGATGAACGTCGCGGACTTCGAAGCCTGCGCGCTCGCGGGTCAGACCACCCGGGCCAAGTGCCGAAAGACGACGCTTGTGGGTGATTTCCGAAAGCGGGTTCACCTGGTCCATGAACTGCGACAGCTGCGAGGAGCCGAAGAATTCGCGGACGGCTGCGGCAGCCGGCTTTGCGTTGATCAGGTCCTGCGGCATGACGGTGTCGATTTCGATCGACGACATGCGTTCCTTGATCGCGCGCTCCATGCGCAAGAGACCGAGGCGGTACTGGTTTTCCATCAACTCGCCGACCGAACGAACACGGCGGTTGCCGAGGTTGTCGATGTCGTCGATTTCGCCCTTGCCGTCACGCAGCTCGACCAGCATCTTGACGACAGCCAGGATGTCTTCCTTGCGCAGGATACGGACGGTATCCGCCACTTCAAGGTCGAGGCGCATGTTCATCTTCACGCGGCCGACGGCCGAGAGGTCGTAACGCTCGGCATCGAAGAACAGCGTGTTGAACATGGCTTCCGCGGAATCCATGGTCGGCGGTTCGCCCGGACGCATCACGCGGTAGATATCGAACAGAGCGTCCTGACGGTTCTCGTTCTTGTCCACGGTCAACGTGTTGCGGATGTAGGCGCCGACATTGATATGGTCGATGTCGAGAACCGGGATTTCGTCGAAGCCGGCCGACAGAATGACGGGAAGCGTCTTCTCGTCGATCTCGTCGCCTGCTTCAAGGTAGATTTCACCGGTCGCGAAGTTGACGATGTCTTCGGCAAGGTAGTTGCCATACAGGTCGTCATCGGTCGCCTTGAGGGCCTTCAGGCCCTTTTCCTGCAGCTGGCGCAGCAGGCGCGGCGTCAGCTTCTTGCCACCTTCGACAACCACTTCGCCGGTGTCGGCGTCGATCATGTCGGTGATGACCTTCTGGCCCTTCAGTGCGTCCGGCTGGAACGGCACGCGCCAGCCTTCGCCGTCGCGCTGGTAAAGCGACTTCGTGTAGAAGGTGTCGAGGATTTCCTCGCCGTCCATGCCAAGCGCCATCAGCAGCGACGACACGGGGATCTTGCGGCGGCGGTCGATACGGGCGTGGACGATGTCCTTGGCGTCGAACTCGATGTCGAGCCAGGAACCGCGATACGGAATCACGCGGGCAGCGAAGAGCAGCTTGCCGGAAGAATGGCTCTTGCCCTTGTCGTGATCGAAGAACACGCCCGGGGAACGGTGCATCTGCGAAACGATGACGCGCTCGGTGCCGTTGACGATGAAGGTACCGTTGTCGGTCATGAGCGGCATGTCGCCCATGTAGACGTTCTGTTCCTTGATGTCCTTGATCGACTTCGCGCCGGTATCTTCGTCAATATCGAACACGATCAGGCGAAGGGTCACCTTGAGAGGCGCCGCGTAGGTCAGATCGCGCTGACGGCATTCTTCGACGTCGAACTTCGGCTGTTCGAATTCGTAGGATACGAACTCGAGCATCGAAGCGCCGGAGAAATCCTTGATCGGGAAAACCGATTTGAAAACGGCTTGAAGGCCCTCATCAGGGCGTCCGCCCTTGGGCTCTTCAACCATAAGAAACTGGTCGTAGGATGCCTTCTGAACCTCGATGAGGTTCGGCATCTCCGCGACTTCTGGAATTTTACCAAAAAACTTGCGTACGCGCCTGCGACCGTTAAACGAAAGGGTCTGAGCCATCGTCGCTCCTTGTCAATCTTGCATCCGGGCCTGCAACGGACGGGAACCGATGGCCAGTCGACCCCGTCAATCAATGAGTAGTTCAATCTCGTCTAACTTGCGGAACACGCCCAGCGCGGATTGCTGTGCTGAATTCCGGTCGAGACCATCCTCTTGAAGAACCCATTACCCAAAAGCCGTTTTGCGACAGGCTTTTGGGTAATATGTTCTAAAAACGGTCAAAGAGAGGCGGCCGGAATGGCCACCTCCCCTTGCAAAATGCCGAATTACTTGACGTCAACCTTGGCGCCAGCTTCTTCGAGCTTCTTCTTGAGGTCAGCAGCTTCAGCCTTGGAAACGGCTTCCTTGACCGGCTTCGGAGCGCCTTCGACCAGGTCCTTGGCTTCCTTGAGGCCGAGACCGGTGATAGCGCGGACTTCCTTGATGACGTTGATCTTGTTGGCGCCAGCGTCAACGAGGATAACGTCAAACTCGGTCTTTTCTTCTTCGACCGGAGCAGCAGCGCCGGCGCCGCCAGCAGCAGCAACAGCTACCGGAGCAGCTGCAGAAACGCCCCACTTCTCTTCGAGCAGCTTGGAAAGCTCAGCAGCTTCCAGGACGGTCAGCGAGGAGAGGTCTTCAACGATCTTTGCGAGATCAGCCATTTTACTTTTCCTTTTGTTCGGTTCGAACTGGTTTTAAATACAACAGCGAAAATCCGCCTTAGGCGGCTTCGTCCTTCTTGGCATAGGCGGCGAACACGCGGGCAAGCTGGCTTGCCGGTGCTGCAACAACCGTAGCGACGCGAGTTGCCGGGGCATTGAGAAGGCCCAGCAGCTTTGCGCGTAGCTCGTCCAGCGAAGGCAGGGTCGCAAGCGACTTGACTGCATCGGCGGTGAGCGTGGTTGTTCCCATGGCGCCACCGAGAACAACGAGCTTGTCGTTGGTCTTGGCGAAATCCATGACGACCTTAGGAGCCGTGATCGGGTCTTGGCTGAATGCGATCAGCGTCTGACCCTTGAAGAGATTCGTCATCCCTTCCGACTCGGTGCCCTGAAGAGCGATCTTGGCCAGGCGGTTTTTCGCGACTTTGACGGTGCCGCCAGCAGCGCGCATCTTCGAACGGAAGTCGTTCATCTGCGCAACTGTGACACCAGCATAGTGGGCCACGACAACCGAACCGGAAGCCTTGAAGACTTCGTTCAGCTCCGTGACGAATTCGCGTTTTTCCGCTCTTTCCACTGTCTGTCTCCAGTTGACAGGGTTGCATGAACTGCAGCCCCTGCCGGGTTTGCCTTTGTCACCAGGGATCATCAAAAGAAGATCCCAAGTAACGCTTGAGGATCCTGTCCCTTGGCGTTCCCGGAAAGCCGGGTCTGACACAAGGCAAGCGAGGCTCGAACCGAATTTCGACGCCTCCGGCGTCATTGCGAAATTCAGATCTTACCCGTCTCATGCAGGCCGAAGTGATTAAGGTAAAACCACCCACAATCTCGGACAGGAGTTCCGGATCGAGATCCGGATTTCCGGCCCCGAAGAGCCGGAAATTCTTTCTCGGGCCGAAGCCCGAAATTTGTTAGGCGACGCTGAGCGTTGCCGGGTCGATCTTCAGGCCCGGGCCCATGGTCGACGAAATCGCTACGCGCTTGACGTAGTTGCCCTTGGCGCCGGCCGGCTTGGCCTTGACGACCGCGTCAGCGAAGGCGCGGATGTTTTCTTCCAGAGCCTTGGCGTCGAACGAAGCCTTGCCGATACCGGCGTGGATGATACCAGCCTTCTCGACGCGGAACTCGACGGCACCGCCCTTGGATGCCTTGACGGCACCGGCAACGTCCATGGTGACCGTTCCGACCTTCGGGTTCGGCATCATGCCGCGCGGGCCGAGTACCTTACCGAGGCGGCCGACGAGCGGCATCATGTCCGGGGTCGCGATGCAGCGATCGAAGTCGATCTTGCCGCCCTGAACGATTTCGACCAGTTCTTCAGCGCCGACGATGTCTGCACCGGCGGCCTTGGCTTCATCAGCCTTGGCGCCACGTGCGAACACGGCAACGCGAACCGAGCGGCCCGTGCCGTTCGGCAGGTTGACGACGCCGCGAACCATCTGGTCGGCGTGGCGCGGGTCAACGCCGAGGTTCATCGCGACTTCAACAGTCTCGTCGAACTTGGCAGTTGCACGTTCCTTGACCAGCGAAACGGCTTCGGTGAGGCCGTAGATCTTCGTCGGGTCGATGCCCTCGCGGGACTTCTGTACACGCTTTGCAATCTTCGCCATGGTCTTAGCCCGCCACTTCCAGGCCCATGGAGCGGGCAGAGCCCTCGACCATTGCCATTGCGCCTTCGATATCGGCCGCGTTGAGGTCCTTCATCTTGGCCTCTGCGATCGTGCGGATCTGAGCCTTGGTGATCGAGCCAGCCTTGGCCTTGCCCGGGGTCTTCGAACCGGACGTGATCTTGGATTCACGCTTCAGGAAGTAGCTGACCGGCGGCTGCTTCATGACGAAGGTGAACGACTTGTCCTGGTAATAGGTGATGACGACCGGGATCGGCATACCCTTTTCCATTTCCTGCGTGGCGGCATTGAACGCCTTGCAGAATTCCATGATGTTAATGCCACGCTGACCGAGTGCAGGACCGATCGGCGGGGACGGATTGGCCGACCCTGCCTTCACCTGCAGCTTGAGCTGGCCTGCAACTTTCTTAGCCATTTCTCTCTGCCTCTCATTGCCTCATTTCGACGGATCGAAAGGAGGAACTGTTGCGCCGGTTTCCCGGCATTCTGCCGATCAGGGATCGGCGGCTGCGGTTGCGTGGTACGGACCCTTCGACCCGGCTAAGGCCGACGTCCTTCCACGCGCATGCGGATTTCTCCGCCAGGGCAGGCCTGGACGACCCACCCAATCTTTCTTGATCTTCTCAGACCTTCTCGACCTGGCCGTATTCCAGTTCGACCGGGGTCGCACGGCCAAAGATCGAAACCTCGACCTTCAGGCGCGACCGCTCCTCGTCGACATCCTGAACGATGCCGTTGAACGAGGCGAACGGACCATCCGAGACGCGAACCTGCTCGCCAATCTCAAAGGAGACGGACGGCTTCGGACGCTCGACGCCGTCCTGGACCTGGCCGAGGATACGATCGGCCTCATGGTCCGGAATCGGAACCGGCTTGCTGTCGGTCCCGAGGAAACCGGTAACCTTCGGCGTATTCTTGATGAGGTGATAGGCCTCATCCGTCAGGTTGGCGCGCACCAGGACATAACCCGGAAAGAACTTGCGCTCAGCATCAACCTTGCGGCCACGACGAACTTCGACGACCTTTTCGGTCGGAACGAGGATCTTTTCGAACAGGTGCCCAAGGCCCTTTTGCTTGGCCTTTTCCTCGATCGATTCAGCCACCTTCTTTTCGAAATTCGAATAGGCGTGAACAATGTACCAGCGTGCAGCCATGCTACCCTCCACCCAATCAAACGCCAGCGTTGAGGACTAGGCCGATCAGCCAACCCATCAACTGGTCCGCAGCGAAGAAGAAGGCAGCGGCAAAAAAGACCATGACAAAAACCATGAGCGTCGAGATCATCGTCTCGCGCCTGGAGGGCCAAGTTACTTTCGACGCCTCTGAGCGAACCTGCTGCAGAAACGTAAACGGATTCGTTTTGGATGCCATGTAATGCTCACGCCATTACGGCGCGTAAAGCCGATGAATCAGCCCCACGCACCGCGTGTCTGTTTGGACCCTACATAAAGACCGATTCCACAAATCACAAGAGGCATTCGGTCTTTTCTGTGAATTTCGATGGTCGGCCTATCCGACCTCCCTCTACCCTACTCGGCTTTCAGCCGCTTGCAAAGGTCGAAGGCAATGGCAGGGGCAGCCGGGCTTGAACCGACGACCTGCGGTTTTGGAGACCGCCGCTCTACCAACTGAGCTATACCCCTAGATCGCTCCGGTCGGTCATTCTCGAACCGGTCCGTGCATCAAGTCAGCGGCTTATTATTCAGTTTATCGGGCGATGACAAGCGTCTTTGACGGAAAAGATTCAAATTCTTGTGGCAAAAAGTGCGACGGCGCGCGACGCGCCTTTTCACTCTGCGCCGCATCGTCCGTCGCGCGCGATGCGCGCCGGGCTCTCCCACAGTCTCGGCGGTGTTGCGACCGCACTGAGATGTGCGCAAAGGGCCACACGCGTCGAGCCGCCGGCTTGGCTTTGCCCCGCGGCAGGCGCCCGCCACCATGCCCCGCGACGGGCCGCGTCATGCCTTGCATCACACTGGACACGCAGCGGCGCAAGGCTCGGGCCTCCCTGCTGCCCCGAACCTGGCAGAAGGCTCACCCTCAACGAAAAAACCCCGCTGTTTCCAGCGGGGCCTTTTGAACCGAAGTAATCCGTGGATTACTCGACGATCGAAGCGACGATGCCGGCGCCGACGGTACGGCCGCCTTCGCGGATAGCGAAGCGCAGCTTTTCTTCCATCGCGATCGGAACGATCAGCTCAACGGCAACGGTGAC
>NZ_MBSS01000034.1 GCF_001695855.1 Ensifer sp. LC163 | reverse complement strand
TTGCAGCCGTGTCGCAACGCAAGCTCATCCAGCTTGCTCGCCATCTCAACGACCAGCCGAGAAAGTGCCTGAATTACAGGACGCCGGCCGAAGTGTTCAGGGCACATTTGCAAGATGGACGCTGAACCCCTACCCTAAAAACCGGCATGATGCACTTCGGTTAGGATGTCCCTTACAGCGTCCTTAGCGCGTCATATTTGACGCGCGGCGCTGTAAAGTCTTTGATCTCCGTCACTACCCTGACATGCAAACCGCTCTATCTCTGCCGTGCAGTCGCGCGCTTCCTTGCGCGATAGCGTCAAGGATAGGAGAGACACATGTCCGATTTGATCGTTGTGGGATTCGATACGCCTGAAGAAGCCGACAAGGTTCTCGTCAAGCTCGCCGGCCTCAAGAAGGAATATCTGATCGATCTCGAGGACGCCGTCGTCGTCGTGCGTGACGCGGAAGGCAAGGTCCACCTCAAGCAAAGCCTCAACCTGACCGCGATCGGGGCGACCTCTGGCCTCTTGTCCGGCTCCATATGGGGCGGACTTGTCGGGTTGCTGTTCCTCAATCCGCTCGCCGGTTTTGCCATCGGCGGCGCGCTTGGCGCCGGTGCCGGCGCACTTTCCGGTTCGCTGACCGACTACGGCATCGACGACGAATTCATCAAATCGCTCGGCAACACCATCCCGAACAACTCCTCGGCGCTGTTCATCCTGGTGCGCAAGGTGCAGCCGGAAAAGGTTCTGGCCGAATTCTCGGGCCTGCGCGGCCGCGTTCTGAAAACATCGCTGTCGCCCGAGCAGGAGCAGAAGCTCCAGGCGGCACTTTCCGACGCCCAGACGCCTTCGCCGCAAGCCGGCACGTTCTAAGTGCGACGTTCCTGCGGGCGCAGTTCTTTGCCCGCAGGAACCACTGTCAGGCGCTGGCCGGTACGAAGGTCAACGCGAAACCATTGATGCAATGGCGCTTGCCGGTCGGCGGCGGACCATCGTCGAAGATGTGACCGAGATGCCCGCCGCAACGATGGCAGTGACATTCCGTGCGCGTCATGAACAGTGACGTGTCCTCACGTGTCGCCACGCCGCCGGGCAAGGACTGCCAGAAACTCGGCCAACCCGTGCCGCTGTCATATTTGGCTTCGGACGAATAGACCGGGAGCGCGCAGCCGGCGCATTGAAAGGTGCCCTTGCGCTTTTCATTGTTGAGTGCGCTGGTAAACGGACGCTCGGTGCCCTCCCGGCGCAGGATCCGGTACTGCTGGTCTGTCAGGATCGCCCGCCATTCAGCGTCGGTCTTGGTGACCTCGAACGTCTCGCCGGAGGCGGCGCGCGCCGAAAGCGGAAGGCCCTTCGCCAGCGCGATCGCGCTCAGCGTTCCGCCGAAGATCAGAAAATTCCGCCGGTTCACAATCGAACCCTCCTTGTCATGCCCTCGCGCCGCCGAGGTCGAAGATAGCCGCCGGCCGGTCACCCGGCAAAACAAGACCGATCAAAGCGCCGTGAAGGAGCAGAGTTGAAAAGGCCACCGATCGCAAGCGATCGATGGCAGGAGCGCCGGAGCCACGAGACCTCCGGCGGCGGATCGCCTGCGAATGTCCGCCGCGGCGATCCGGAGGAAGTGGAAGGGTCAACCCTTGGGCAGCAGCACCTTGTCGATCACGTGGATCACACCGTTCGACTGCTTGACGTCGGCGATGGTGACGGTGGCCGTGCCGCCGGTCTCGTCGGTGAGCGTGATCTTGCCGCCGTCATCCTTGGCCTTGAGGACGCAGCCGCCGACCGTCTTGACGTCATGTTCGCCGCCATCGTCCTTGACCATCTTGGCGATCGCCGAAGACATCGCATCGGCGGAAACGACATGGCAGGTGAGGACCTTGGTCAACTTGTCCTTGCTTTCCGGCTTCAGGAGCGTGTCGACCGTGCCGGCCGGCAGGGCGTCGAAGGCCTCGTTCGTCGGCGCAAACACCGTGAACGGGCCCTTGCCCTGCAGGGTCTCGACCAGACCGGCAGCCTTGACCGCCGCAACCAGCGTGGTGTGATCCTTCGAGTTGACGGCGTTTTCGACGATATTCTTGTCCGCATACATCGCCGCGCCACCGACCATCGGGTTTTCGGCATGGGCGATTGCAGCACTCGCGGTCAGTATGGCCATGGCTGCGAATGAACGGATACCAGAGGGGAACATCTTAGTCTTCCTTCCTGTTGAACCTGTCAGGGAGGCGACACCCAGCCGCCTCGTTGAAACTGCCGTTCCCTCCTCGGGAACATGACAAGCAACGGAAGCCTTGGAAAAAGAGTTTCAGGAAATTTCGGATTGCCGATCGGTTTGGCGAAAAATCACGTTGGACGCGGCCGAGGCTACGGAAACGGGAAGGAGCGCGCGTGCTGATTTAGAGATCGCGGGCCTTGCCGAGTGCGATGATCGGGCCGGTGGCCGATCCGGTCGGCGAGCCGCCGAGCGGCTCGATGCTGACGGCAAGAACCGATCCTCGCGAAAATTTCGCCCGCATGGCCGGGGCGATGATGATCTCGCCCTCACCGGTCTGGGGCAGCACCCCGAGGGAAACGGCCGGATTGTCGCCGTTGATGAGCCACAGTTCCAACGACTTCTGCTCCGCCTGCCGCGTGGCAACCGGTGTCACCCTCAGATGGCCGGAATCCCGATCGAAACGGGCGACGAGATCGACCGAAATACCTTTGCCGGTCATTTCGGCGACAAGCGGCCGGCCGCCGGAGGGCGGCGCAAACAGGCCCGCCATGGACGCGCCCATGATGGCGACCGCCGCGAGCGAGGCGAGTGCCAGGCCGCGCCACAGGGCAAGCGATTGCCAGAGACCCGCCCGCACCGGGACCGCGGTTGGCGACGACGCCGTTTCGAAAAGCCGGCGCTCGATCGCGGCGAACGTCCGTGCCGGCGGCACGACGGGATCATAGGCTTCGTCGAAAGAGGAAAGGTTGTTTTGCCAGCGCGTGACCATGGCGGCGAAGTGGCGGTCGGATGCAAGGCGAGCCTCGACCTTGCGGCGGTCGTCGGCGGACAGCACGCCCAGCACATATTCCCCGGCGATCACTTCGTCGCGGCGGAAATCTCCTTTGTCGGGGGTGGACGCTGTCATCGCTCCATGCACTCTCTCAACTTCAACAGGCTGCGCCTCAACCAAGTCCGCATCGTGTTCAGCGGCACAGCATATATTTCAGCCAGTTCCTGGTAACTCAGACCTTCGACATAGGCGCGCCGCACGGCGTCCGCCCGATCGTTCTCGAGCTCCTCCATGCATGCATCGATACGCCTGCCTTCTGCTCTGATCACTGCCGATTTTTCCGGATCGGCAGCAGGATCAGCCAAATCATAGGCTTCGTCAATCGCGTTGGCGATGGGTTTGCGCGCCCGGATCAAGTCGATGGCGCGGTTGCGCGCAATTGCCGCCAACCAGGACATCGGCGTCGGCTGGCCGGGAGAAAAACGGTCGGCGTGCTGCCAGATTCTGACGTAGATTTCCTGCAGCGCTTCTTCCGCTTCACTCCGATCTCCAAGGATACGCAGACAAATGGCGAAAAGTTTCGGACTGGTCAGCCGGTAAAGTTCGGTAAAGGCCGCGCGATCCCTGAGCGAAACACGGCCGAGCAGTCCGGAAATTTCGTCGTCGATCATTGCCAACCCGACCCGATGCATTCCTGAGACAGGACATAGGGCACAAATCGCGTTCCGCCAGCGTGCATCGTCATTGCTGTTTTATGTTGCTCGCCGATCATTCCATCGACCGGGAAGTTGCGCTAAACAGCAGCCGGTATTTTTCGAGGGTCCGCCATGTCCGCCAATGAAAGTGAAATCCAGGCACGCCTGCTTACCCAGGCCCTGCCCTACATGCAGCGTTACGAGAACAAGACGATCGTCGTGAAATACGGCGGCCACGCCATGGGCAATGCCGAACTCGGCCGCGCCTTTGCAAGCGACATCGCGCTGTTGAAGCAGTCGGGCGTCAACCCGATCGTCGTGCATGGCGGCGGCCCGCAGATCGGCGCGATGCTGACGAAGATGGGCATTGAATCGAAGTTCGAAGGCGGCCTGCGCGTCACCGACGAAAAGACCGTCGAGATCGTCGAGATGGTTCTGGCCGGCTCCATCAACAAGGAGATCGTCGCCCTCATCAACCAGACCGGCGAATGGGCGATCGGCCTTTGCGGCAAGGACGGCAACATGGTCTTCGCCGAAAAGGCGCGCAAGACCATCAAGGATCCGGATTCCAACATCGAGCGCGTGCTTGATCTCGGCTTCGTCGGCGAGGTGGTCGAGGTCGACCGCACGCTGATCGACCTGCTCGCCCGCTCGGAAATGATCCCGGTGATCGCACCGGTAGCGCCCGGCCGTGACGGACACACCTACAACATCAACGCCGACACCTTTGCCGGCGCCATCGCCGGCGCGCTGAACGCCACACGTCTCCTGTTCCTGACCGACGTTCCCGGCGTGCTCGACAAGGAAGGCAAGCTGATCAAGGAACTGTCCGTGGCACAGGCACGGGCGCTGATCGCCGACGGCACGATTTCCGGCGGCATGATCCCGAAGGTCGAGACCTGCATCGAAGCGATCAAGGCCGGCGTCCAGGGCGTCGTCATCCTCAACGGCAAGACGGCCCATTCGGTGCTGCTCGAAATCTTCACTGAGCGCGGCGCCGGCACGCTGATCGTTCCCTGATCTACAGCAAGCCGAAAAACATGAAAAAGTGGGATACGGTTCTGAGGCCGTATCCCGCTTTCATTTTGGGCCGATTGTTTACAGCGCCGCGCGTCTCTTTAGACGCGCAAAGGTCGCTGTAACACTTTGAGTTGCTGCATAATTTTGCCCTTAAATCGATTCCGACTTAAGGAATTATGCAGTAGCGCGTTTCCGATTTAAGCTCAGTCACAGAAACGCTCTATCTCTTGGTTTCTGCGCATTTCCTGACGGAACACCGCTTCGCACTTTGCCTGGAAATGCTCAGGCCTGGTAAACGGCCTGGGCTTCCTGCTTCAACTTTTCGATCATCGCCCGGTAGGGGAACGGGCCGTAGCTGACGCGGGCGACGCCGGCGCCGGCCAGCGTCTTCAGATCCGGCGCGCCGGGCCGCATCATCACATTGACCGGCAGGCTCGAGGCGGCACAGACCTTGGCGATCAGCCCGGCATCGACCAGCCACGGCACGAAGAAGCCGCTGGCGCCGGCGTCGGCAAAAGCTTTTCCGCGTGCAATCGCCTCGTCGACGAGGCCGGCATGGCGGGCGGAATCGCTCTCTTGCAGGAACAGATCGGTGCGGGCATTGATGAAGAAAGGCACGCCGCGGCGGTCCGCCATCTCGCGGATCGCACGGATGCGGGCGGCCTGCTTTTCGACCGCATGCACGCCTGATTTGCCGACCACCTGATCCTCGAAGTTGATGCCGATGGCACCGACGTCGATGAGACGCGAGACGTTGGCGGCCCCCGTTGCCGGATCGTCGGAATAGGCGCCCTCGAAATCGACCGTGACCGGCAGCTCCGTCGAGCAGACGATCAGCCGTGCGATATCGGCAAGCAGCGCGAGCGGAACCTTCTCGCCATCGCCGAAGCCATGCGCCGCGGCAATCGACCAGCTGCCGGTTGCGAGCGCCTTGGCTCCCGCCTCGGCGACGGCCTTGGCGCTGCCGGCGTCCCAGATATTGTAGAGCACCACCGGATCGCCCTTGCGATGCAGAGCGGCGAATTCAGTGGCCTTTTCAGTCTGGTTCATTGCATTTCCTCCGCAAACAATCCCACAGGTTTCATCTTGCCTTCGTGCCGGAGCAGCCATTGCTTGCGCCACAACCCACCGCCGTATCCCGTCAGCGAGCCATCGGAGCCGATGCAGCGGTGGCAGGGAATGACGATGGCAATCTGGTTGGACCCGTTGGCTTTGGCGACGGCACGTACGGCCTGGATCGTATCGACCTCGCGCGCGATGTCACCATAGGAACGCGTTTCGCCGAGCGGAATTTTCACGAGCTTCGCCCAGACCGCGCGCTCGAAGGCGGTGCCGCCAAGCGCCAGCGGCGTGCGGAACTCTGCGAGTTCGCCCGAGAAATAGGCCTTCAGCTCCGCTCCCATCTGGTCGATCGGCGCGGTGCGGCCCGGCACGATCGCCGAGCGGGTCTTACGCTTCAGGTTCTCCAGCTCGGTCGGCAGCGCCTTGCGGTCATGAAATTCAAGGATATGCAGATGCGTCTTGTCGGCGACTACCACCATCGGTCCGAGCGGCGTATCGATGCGGTCGGCAAACAGAAGCTCGCGGCCCTGCGACATTGCCGGCGCTTCGCCGAGCAATTTGGCAAAGGCGGCGCGAAAGCCGCTCGGCGATTCGTATCCAGCGTCGATCTGCGCATCGATGACCCGGCCGCCCTCGGCGAGCTGCCTTGCGGCAAGGCCCAGGCGTCGATGTCGGGCAAGGTCGAGAAAGGTGATGCCGAGGTTGCGCTTGAAGGCACGGCGAACGGTCGAGGGATCGTGTCCGCGCCGAACCAGGTCGTCTTCGGTCCAACGGCGCTCGGGCGCTGACTCCAGCGCCTGCAGCAGGTCATCGACCAGCGGATCCTTGGCGCCGACGGTCGCGAGCGGTTTGCAGCGCTGGCACGGGCGAAAACCGGTCTCGAGGCAGGTGCCGATCGAGCCGACGAAGATGGTGTTCTCGCGCTTCGGCTTGCGGGCGGGACAGGAGAGGCGGCAGAAAATGCCCGTCGTCTTGACGCAGACGAAGGCTGCGCCCTCGTATTCGGTGCTGCGCGCAATCAGCGCATCGTAGAGCGTTTCGTCGGAAGGAAGGTCGAACAACATGCAGCCTTTCTACCATGCCTCCGACGGGGCGGGCGCCGGTTTTCGGGCGTCTATTTTTTCCGGCGCAGCTCAGAGAAGGACGAGCGTCACCACACCGAGCACGATCAGGAGGCAGCCGAGGAGTTCGAGACGATTGATCCACTCGCGGAAGATGAAGAAGGACGAGGCGAATGTGAACAGCATCTCGACCTGTGCCACCACTTTCACGATCGCCGCCTGCTGCAACGTCATCGCCATGAACCAGCCGAAGGAAGCGGAGGCGCCGACGAAACCGACGACGAAGGCAGGCTTCCACGCAGCGGCGATGCGCTTCAACTCGGCCGGTTCGCGCAGCACGATCCAGATCAGCATGACAACCGTCTGCAGCAGAATGACGAAGCCGAGCGTGAAGCTGGCCTGCATCATGTAGTCCGGCGCCGGCAGGCTGGGCGCGAGCGCCAGCGAGGCCGAACGATAGGAAACGGCCGAAAGCCCGAAGAACGTTCCAGAGAGAAGGCCGATGCCGGCGGTGCGGCTGAAAACCGAGGTGACCAGCGAGCGCGGGCTGAGCGTCGTGCGGGCAACCGAAATCAGCATCACGCCGACGACGGAGATGGCGATCGCCACCAGCGTGCCCTCGCTCGCACGCTCGCCCAGAAAGATCAGACCGAAGAGCGCTGCCTGCGCCGGCTCGGTGCGCGAATAGGCGGTTCCAACCGCGAAATTGCGGAAGGAGAACAGGTGCACGAGCAGGAAGGTCGCCGCGATCTGCGCCAGCCCGCCGATCACCGCCCAGAGGAAGAAGGTGCCGTTCGGCACCGGCAGCGGATGGCCCGCCACGCGCCAGAGCACGAAAAGATAGAGAAACGCAAAAGGCAGGCCGAAACCGAAACGCACGAAGGTGGCGCCGGTCGTGCCCATGACGCCCTTCAGATGTTTCTGCATGGCGGAGCGGACATTCTGAAGGAAGGCCGCAGCGACGGTGATGAGTACCCAGGTTTCCATGGCTGCGAGCTAGCATGCGGGTCCGGATGTTGCCAAGAACTCCGTGTAGTCTCGGCGATTTAATCTGTCTTTTCCTGAACTTCCGCCAGGTCGCCGGCCTGACGGAACGTTAGCGGCGGCCCCTCTTCTTCGAAGGTCTTCACGCGCTGATCGTAGTTCGGCGCGATCGTGCCCAGCACGCGATCCCAGAAGGAGAAATAGTTGGCGTAGTTGTACCTGAAGCCGGAATGATGCTGGTCATGGAACGTCGTGCACAACAGAGGGGACGGATAACGCGCCGTCGACGAGGCGAAGTACTCGAAGCCGCAGTGCCCGATCATGCCGTTGAAATGTTCGAACAGTCGGTGTCCGATGAGGATCGCTGGCGGAAACGGGACGACGAAAACGATGACGGCTGAAAAACTCTGCAAAAGGAAGTTGTCGAAGACATCCTCCGAATAGGTGCTCCAGATCGTCGGTGCGACGCTTCTGTGATGAAGGGCGTGCAGCGAATAGAGCCACTTGGTGTGCAGCAGCCGATGCATGAAATAGAACCAGGTATCGTAGAGGAACATGCACAGGATGAAGAGCGGCGCCGCCGCCCACCAATTGAAGGTCCAGGGTGCCGGCGCCCAGCCCTTTTGCTGGGCGTAGAGGCCGATCGTCAACGGCAGGCAGGCGCTGAACATCGACGCCAGGCTCTGGCGGATCTCCGCCTTGCGGCGCTTGTCAGAACCGCGTCCCTTCTGAATCTTTCTCTCTGGATTGCGCCCGTTGAACCAGGTGAGGCCGTAGCCGAGAGCGAAATAGGTAACGACTGTCGTGGCGTAAAACCCGAACAGAAACAGCAGATAGAACAGTTCGTCCGACATTGGCATCTGCCGTCCCAGGTCAAAAACCGCGCCGGCCGAAAGATGCCATGCCGTTTTGGCAAGTCAAAGTGGAAATGTGCACGTCGGCAGGACAACCCACGCTCGGACGTGCATTTTGTCGTTTGCCGCCATTCACCGCCATGTCATAAGGCGGTCATGAAAAAGCTCGACCGCCTGCCGACCCACGACGAATTCGCCCATGTCACCGACTGGGTCTTCGACCTGGACAACACGCTCTACCCGCATCACGTCAATCTGTTCTCGCAGATCGACCGCAACATGACGGCTTACGTTTCGGCGCTGCTGTCGCTCGAGCCGGCGGATGCGAAGAAGCTGCAGAAGGACTACTACCGCGACCACGGCACGACGCTCAAAGGCCTGATGATCCATCACGGCATCGACCCGAACGACTTCTTGGAAAAGGCGCATGCGATCGACTACAGCATCGTGCCGCCGGACCCGACGCTGGGTGAGGCCATCAAGGCGCTGCCGGGGCGCAAGTTCATCTTTACCAACGGCAGTGTCGCCCATGCGGAGATGACCGCGCGGGCGCTCGGCATTCTCGATCACTTCAGCGACATCTTCGATATCGTCGCTGCCGATTTCGTGCCGAAGCCGGCCGGCGAAACCTATGACAAGTTCATGAGCCTGCACCGGGTCGATACTCGAAATGCCGTGATGTTCGAGGATCTGCCGCGCAATCTCCTGGTTCCGAAAACGCTTGGGATGAAGACGGTACTATTGGTGCCGCGCAACTTCGAATACGAGTTCGCCGAATCCTGGGAGCAGTCCGGAGACGAGGACGAGCAGATCGATTACGTCACCGAGGATCTCGCCGGCTTCCTCAGGCGCGTGGTCGCCGACCTCTGACGTCGACACAATTTGGCCAGCGAAAAACCCCTTTCCGGCCAAAGACTTAAATTACCAAAGTTTAACTGGTGCCTGTCTTCCAGCGGCCTATCATTCGTTCAGGGATAACCCGATCGAAAGGAAGCATGATGCGGAACAGAACCCTGATCCTTGGCGTGACCGCCCTTGCCGTCGCCATCACCGGAATGGCTGCGCCATCATTTGCCGCCAGAGACAAGATGACGCCCGAGCAGCGGGCCGAACGCATGATCAAGCGACTGGACACCAACAGCGATTCCAAGGTTTCGCTTGACGAGTTTCAGGCGCGCATGACCACGAACTTCAAAACCTTCGACACCAATGGCGATGGCCAGATCAGCGCCGACGAGATGAAGGCGAAGCGTCAGGCGTTCCGCGACGCCCGCAAGGCCTGGCATGAAGCCAAGGCCAAGGAAGGCAAGGAACGCGACGCGGCCCTTGCCCAGCTTAGGGAAGCACGACCGGCCATGATCCCCGGTATGCGGCCCAAGGCCTTCAAGCGGGTCGACACCGACGGCAACGGCTCCTTAAGCGCTGCCGAAGTCGCAAGCGCGAGCGAGAAGATGTTCAAGCGCCGCGACAAGAATGGTGACGGCGTCATCGAGGCCGCCGACTTCAGCAAGAAGATCTAGAGCGCTTCTGGCTCAGACGGAGTCGCAGAAACGCTCTATCCCTTTGTTTTTACGCATTTCCTGACGGAAAGCCGCTTCGCACTTTTCCCGGAAATGCTCTACTGCATGATTCCTTAAATCGGAATCGATTTAAGGACAAAATTATGCAGCAACTCAAAGTGTTACAGCGACCTTTGCGCGTCTAAATAGACGCGCGGCGCTGTAACCCGGATGACGACACCATCCCCTGCCCGGTGGAGCGTGTCGTCTGCGTGGCGCCTCCCCCTCGCATCGGACGCGATTGCAAGGGGGAGGCGTGAATTGCCGCAAGTTCCCATCCTCCCGAAACGACAACGCCGCGCGTCAACTCGAGAACGCGCGGCGTTGTTTATGCATCGGACGAGTATTCCGCCCTCAGGCGGGTACGGCTTTCTATCGCCTGCCGTTTGCCATCGGCACAGCTTTGGAATCGACGGTTTGATAGAAGCTGGAGATAATCTCCCAGGCTTCTTCGGCAGTGTCTACGAACCGCAGCAAGTCCACATCATTCGGTGCGATCGTGCCGAACTCGGCGAGCGCCTCGAAATTGATGATGGTGCGCCAAAATTTCTCGCCGAAGAGGATCAACGGTACCAGAGCCATACGTCCGGTCTGCATCAGCGTCATCGTCTCGAACAGTTCGTCGAGCGTTCCGAACCCACCGGGGAAGACCACCACCGCCTTCGCGCGCAGCAGGAAATGCATCTTGCGGATAGCGAAATAGTGGAAATTGAACGACAGCTCGGGCGTGACGAAGCGGTTCGGCGCCTGCTCGTGCGGCAGCACGATGTTGAGGCCGATCGACGGCGCGCCGACGTCGTCGGCGCCGCGGTTACCCGCCTCCATCACACCCGGGCCACCGCCCGTGACAACCACGTATTCCTTATGGCGCAGCTTCGCGGAATGCTCAGAGCAAAGCCGCGCGAACTTGCGCGCCTCGGCGTAGTAGACCGAGGCAGCTTCGAGGTTCTTGCGCTGGGTATCGTTCTTGGCCGCCCAGGCATTGCCGCCGGGCTCGGGAATGCGAGCGCCACCGAACATCACCACGGTCGAGTTGATGCCGTGCTCTTCCAGCATCATCTCGGTCTTCAACAGCTCGAGCTGCAAACGCACCGGGCGCAATTCTTCACGGCAGAGGAAGTCGTCGTCGATGTAGGCCAAACGATAGGCCGGCGAGGCCGATTGTGGCGTGAGCGGAACGGTCTGCGCCCGTTGCCGGCTCTGCGAGCTATCCGCCAGCGGATCCCAAACCCCATCCTTACGGCGCAGACTGCGCTTCTTCATGCGTGCCATGCTATCGTCTTTCCCGTCGCGTTCCGGACAATCGGCATCTCGGGCGGACGCGTTCTGTCCCGTTTCATCGGTCATGAATGCCCCTGATGCCGGAGTCGTCCGGGCTTGCCAAGCCCTGCCGGGACAGGCCGCGCCAAAAAGCAGTACAACTTTTCCGGACCGGGCCTCGGGCGCCATGCATTCCAGCCGGTGTAGAACACCATGGCTGTTCATCGCGTCGCTGCTTAATTTTGTCCTTAAATCGATTCCGATTTGCGGAATTATGCAGTAGAGCTTTCGCAGGATAACCGCTGAACTTTAAGGAATTCCGATGACGAACCACAACCTCGCCGCCCTGTCGCAGACGATCGACACCGCCTTTGATGAACGCGATTCCGTAAACACCGGAACGCGCGGCGCGGTGCGCGATGCCGTGGAGACGGCACTGAACCTGCTCGACAGCGGCAAGGTGCGGGTGGCCGAGCGTGGCGCCGACGGTAACTGGACCGTCAATCAATGGCTGAAGAAAGCCGTGCTGCTCTCCTTCCGTCTCAACCCGATGGAAATCGTCCGGGGCGGCCCGGGCGAATCCGTCTGGTGGGACAAGGTCGCTTCCAAGTTCGACGGCTGGAGCGTCAACGAATTCGAGAAGGCCGGCTTCCGCGCCGTGCCGAACTGCGTCGTGCGCCGCTCGGCCTATATTGCGCCGAACGCGATTCTGATGCCGTCCTTCGTCAACCTCGGCGCCTATGTCGGCGAAGGCACGATGGTCGACACCTGGGCCACCGTCGGCTCCTGCGCCCAGATCGGCAAGAACGTGCATCTCTCCGGCGGCGTCGGCATCGGCGGCGTGCTGGAGCCGATGCAGGCCGGCCCGACGATCATCGAGGACAATTGCTTCATCGGCGCCCGCTCCGAGGTCGTCGAAGGCTGCATCGTGCGCGAGGGCTCGGTTCTCGGCATGGGCGTCTTCATCGGCAAGTCGACCAAGATCGTCGACCGCGCCACCGGCGAAGTGACCTATGGCGAAGTACCGCCCTACTCCGTCGTCGTCGCCGGCTCGATGCCCTCGGGCTCGACCATGGGCAACGGCCAGCCGGCTCCGAACCTCTATTGCGCTGTCATCGTCAAGCGCGTCGACGAGAAGACCCGCTCCAAGACCGGCATCAACGAACTGCTTCGAGACTGATCCGATGACACCGGAGGGGCGGCAGCCGAGCATGACCTGGCTGTTCTTCAGCCCCTCCGGTCGCATCACCCGCCTGCCGTTTTTCCTCTCCTGGCTTTTCTGGCTGCTGATCGGCGGCTTTGTCGTCGCGCAGATGTTCGCCAATGAGAGCCACAAGACCGCGCTGGCGCTCTGGACGCTGGCGCTGATCGTGTCCGGCATCGTTTCCACGCTTTCGATCGCCATGCTGGCAATCAAGCGGCTGCACGATATCGGCTACCCCGGACCACTCGCGCTCTGCTTGTTCATCCCGGTCTTGAGCCCCATCGTCTTCATTGCGCTCTGCCTCTGGCCGGGCATCCAAGGCCCGAACGAATTCGGCCAACGCAGCGACGAACCCGGCGCCTGAGCGGCGCACTGTACATTTCAGGCCCGAACGCGTATGTAGCGCGCCATGAACAGGCCGGCGACAAGATGCTGGCCGCGGCAATCGGCGCCTGATGACGACCTGATCCAAGGTCTTGTTCGTTTACCGGCGCGAAAACCGAAATCCGAAAGACGAGAGATGACAGAATTCGAAGGGATCGCGCCTGCGATCGCCGAGGCGTTGGCAAAACGCGGTTACAACGAGTTGACGCCGGTTCAAAAGGCGATGCGCGATCCGGATCTGGCGGGCAAGGATGCGCTGGTTTCGGCCCAGACCGGCTCCGGCAAGACCGTCGCCTTCGGCCTGGCGCTGGCCCCGACCCTGCTTGGCGATCAACGCCGCTTCAGCGCGGCCGGCGCGCCGCTGGCGCTTGTCATCGCGCCGACACGCGAACTGGCGCTGCAGGTCAAGCGCGAGCTCGAATGGCTCTATGAGCAGACCGGCGCGACGATCGCTTCGTGTGTCGGCGGCATGGACATGCGCACCGAGAAGCGCACGCTGGAGCGCGGCGCCCACATCGTCGTCGGCACGCCCGGACGCCTTTGCGACCATATCCGCCGCAACTCGCTGGATATTTCTTCGTTGCGTGCCGTCGTGCTCGACGAGGCCGACGAGATGCTCGACCTCGGCTTCCGCGAGGATCTCGAGTTCATCCTCGAGGAATCCCCCGACGAACGCCGCACGCTGATGTTCTCGGCAACCGTGCCGCGCTCGATCGCGACGCTTGCCAAGAACTATCAGCGCGACGCCGTGCGCATCAGCACCGCTTCGGAACAGAAGCAGCATGTCGATATCGAATATCGCGCGCTGACCGTTGCGTCGAACGATCGCGAAAACGCGATCATCAACGTCCTGCGCTACTACGAAGCGAAGAACGCCATCGTCTTCTGCTCGACCCGTGCCGCCGTCAATCATCTGACCGCCCGCTTCAACAACCGCGGCTTCTCGGTCGTGGCGCTGTCGGGCGAACTCAGCCAGAACGAACGCACGCACGCGCTGCAGGCCATGCGCGACGGACGCGCCCGCGTCTGCATCGCCACCGACGTGGCCGCCCGCGGCATCGACCTGCCCGGCCTGGAGCTGGTCATTCACGCCGACCTGCCGACCAACCCGGATACGCTTTTGCACCGCAGCGGACGCACCGGACGCGCCGGCCAGAAGGGTGTCAGCGCCTTGATCGTGCCGATCAACGCGCGCCGCAAGGCCGAGCGCCTGCTCGAAAACGCCCGCATCACCGCCAACTGGGCCCGCCCGCCGTCAGCCGACGAGGTCAGCCGCCGCGACGACGAGCGCCTGCTTGCCGACACGAGCTTTGCCGAACCGATCCGCGAAGACGAAGAGGCGATCGTGCGCGCCCTGATCGAGCTTCACGGCGCCGAACAGATGGCTGCCGCCTTCGTGCGCCAGTTCCGCTCGGGCCGGTCCGCCCCGGAAGACCTGATCGAGGTTGCCGTCGGCGACAACCGCGCCAAGCCGCGCCGCGATGAGCGCGCCGCACCGCGCGAAGACTTCGACGCGCCGCGCGCCGATTTCAGCGACGGCAGCTGGTTCTCGCTTTCGGTTGGCCGCAAGCAGAATGCCGAGCCGCGCTGGCTGATCCCGATGCTGTGCCGTCACGGCAAGCTGACCAAGCGCGACATCGGCGCCATCCGCATGCAGCCGGAAGAGACTTTTGTCGAGATGACGTCGGAGGGTGCCGAGCGCTTCCTGTCGGCGATCGGCAAGGAGGCCATGCTGGAGAAGGGCATCCGGGTGAAGACGCTCGCCGGCGCACCCGATCTGTCGCAGCAGCGCCAGGAGAAGCCGAGCTTCTCGAAGGACAAACCGAGCTTTTCCAAGGAGAAATCGGGCTTCGCCAAGAAGCGGCCGTACTCTGACGATGCCGCGCGGAGCGACGAGCGCGGCGACTTCAAGCCGAAGCGCAAGTTCGATAAGAAGCCGGGCTATTCCGCTGGCCCCGCCCACACCGAAGACCGGCCGCCCGAAAAGCGCGACGACAAGCCCTGGACCAAGAAAAAGGCCAAGCCGAATGCCGGCAAAGACGGCGGCTTCAAGCCCAAGCCCAAGGGCAGCAACGCCAAGAACCGCCAGAGCTAAGCTCGACGCGCACACGCCGTCACAGAACATCAAAAGCGCCGCGATCTGATCGCGGCGCTTTTTTTGTCCGGGATTGGGAAGGCTTGCCGCGTCAGGCTTCGAGGAAGCGAAGGCCGGCGACGGCGACGATGATCATGGCGATGCAGGTGATCCGCATCCAGGAGACGGGATCACCGAACAGCACGATGCCAAGCACGGTAATGCCGACGGAGCCGATGCCGGTCCAGGCGGCGTAGGCGGTGCCGGCCGGCAGGTCGCGCATGGCGATCGTCAGGAGGTAGACGCTGCCCAGAGCCGCCGCAATGCCGACGACGCTCGGCAGCAGTTTCGTCCAGCCTTCGGCATATTTGAGCGCCAGGCCCATGATGATTTCAATCAGGCTCGCCGCTATCAGGATGATCCATGCCATTACCGTCTCCATCAAAAATTTTCATCTGGAGAACAATCTGGTAAGACAGGCACCGAAGAGCAATTACGCACCTTTTGGTAACTATAGAAATGGCGACCGACCTGACTGAAGCGCCCTTTACCTCCATCCCGGATGTCTTCGACCCGGCTTGCTCCTCACGCCATGCGCTCGAGTTGATCGCCAGCAAATGGGCGATGCTGATCATCTCGGCGCTTGAGGAGGGGCCCATGCGCAACGCCGCATTGATGCGCCGCCTCGGCGATGTCTCGCAGAAGATGCTGACCCAGACGCTGAAGGAGCTCGAGCGCAATGGCCTCGTCATTCGCGAGGACAAGAAGACCGTGCCGCCGCACGTGGAATACAGCCTCAGCCCTGTCGGCCGTTCGCTCAGCGAAACCCTGCTGGTGCTTGATCGCTGGGCCGAAACGCATTTCGGCGCCCTCGATGCAGCGCGTGAACGCTACGACGCCGAGCGAGGAAAATAGTTCTATTCACCGTCGAGCTGCGACTGGGCGACGACTTTCACCACCCAATCGGCAAAGACCCGCAAGCGGCTGCTCAGGTGCCGGTTGGGCGGATAGACGAGATAGATCGGCTCCGGATCGATCTGCCAGTCGGCGAGCACCGGGACCATCGTACCGGCGCGCAGATCGTCGCGCACCATGAAGTGCGGCACCTGGATAACGCCCAGACCGGCGCGCGCGGCGGCAAGATAGGTGGTCGCCTCGTTTGCCGCGACGCTGTAACGACCCTGGATCTCCATCTCTTCGTTGCCGCGCCGGAAATGGTAAGGCATCTGCTGTCCGGTCTTCGACATGAAGTAGCCGACGACAGAGCAATTCTTTGCGAGGTCAGAAGGATGCTGCGGCATGGCGTGCCGCTTGAGATATTCCGGTGAGGCGCAGGTGATGAATTTCATCTCCGTGATGCGTCGGGCGATCAGCGACTGGTCCGTGAGCGCACCGCCGCGGATGGCGCAATCGACATTCTCCGCCAGATAGTCGACCGTGCGGTCGGAAACGCCGAGATCGATCTGGATATCGGGATATTTTCTCTGAAACTCGGGAAGTGCTGGAACGATGATCAGGTTGGCGAAGGCACTCGCCGTCTCGACACGAAGCCGCCCCTTTGGCAGACCCTGGGCGATCGAGAGACTGCCGTCCAGTTCGTCGAGGTCGGAGAGCAGGCGGGCAGCGCGTTCGTAGTAGAGCGCGCCATCCGGCGTCACCAGAACCCGCCGCGTCGTACGGTTGAGCAGTTTGGTGCGCAGGTGCGCCTCCAATCCCTGGATGAGATTGGTGACGGTCGCCTTGGGCATATTGAGCGAAGCGGAAGCACGCGTGAAATTGCCGGTTTCGACAACGCGGAGAAACGCGCGCATGGCCGTGATCTGGTCCATTTTCAATAGCCATGATTGTTCGAGATACTGAATAGTGTAGTCGGATTGGACGGACTATTCCAGACAGAAGACAATGTTATTCTCCCATCATGGCGGGTTGCCGCCTCATGTGGGATGGCCCCGTGGCAAAGGCAAGAGAGATGGGCGAACGCTTTACAGTAGAGACGATGCAGACGGGCAAAGGCTCGTGCCCGGCACGTGTCTATCGTGGCGAAGCGCTGCTCAATCCGCCACCCGTGGTGCTGCACCTGCATGGCGGTTCCTTCGTCGGCAGTTCGATCGCCGCCGGCGAGCGCGTCGCCAAGGCGCTTGCGGCAGCCGGTGCCATCGTCATCTCGCCGGAATATTCGTCGGCCTGCCTCAATCCGTTTCCGGCCGCACTCGACGTCACCTATTCCATGCTTTCCTCGATGCGCGCGCGGTGCCCGCAATTCGCGCACAAAAAGTCGATGCTGTTCATCGCCGGCGAGGAGGCGGGCGGCAACGTGGCGGCCGGTGTGGCGCTGATGGCCCGCGACCAGTTCCTCACCGACCTCAAGGGGCAGATCCTCCTGTCGCCGATGCTGGATCCATGCCTGGCGACCGCGTCGTTTCGCAAATACTGTCCCGAGGCTTCGGTGCAATCGATCGCCGAAGGCTGGCAACGGTATCTCGGCGAATGCGGTGGCTTCACGCATCCCTATGCGGCGCCTGCGCACTGTACGCGGTTGGCCGGCCTTGTTCCCTCGCTGATCCTGACCAGCGAGGAATGCCCGATGCGCGACGAGACTGCGGCCTATGCAGACCGCCTTCGCCAGGCGGGTGTGAGCGTTCAATCCCATATCCTTCCCGGTCGTGCCGGCTGGATACCGGAAAACACGGTGAGCACGGAAACCTGGGCATCCCAGGAAGAAACGATTACCGGCATCTTTTCCCGCTTCTTTCAACAGGCGGGGGCGAAGCCGGCGGAAATGACGATGCGTTAGGCGAGGACGACAGGGCCGCGAGCCTTTTCCCTTCGCCGACGACAGCAGCAAAAAAGCCGGCTCCCAACCGGCAAGGAGAGAAAAATGACATCGACAGTGACCCGCCGGGCCCTTTGGGGCGCCGGCCTGAGCATCCTACTGTCCACCGCTGGCGCAGCCGCCGTTCTTTTGGGCCTGCCGCAGCATTTTGAAGCGGATGCCGCAACCGAAACGGCAGCCGCCCCGCCGCCGGCGGTGCCGGTTTCGGTGGCCAAGGCGCAGTCGCGCCGCATCACCACTTGGGAAGACTTTTCCGGGCGGCTCGAAGCGATCGAACGCGTCGAGGTTCGCCCCCGTGTCGGCGGCGCCATCCTCCAAGCCCACTTCCGCGAGGGCGCATTGGTGAAGAAGGGCGACCTGCTGCTTACCATCGACCCCGAGCCCTATGCCGCCGCCGTCGACCGGGCCGCAGCTGAGGTCGCAGCTGCCGAGGCGCGGGTGGCGCTCGCCAAGACCGAACTTGACCGCGGACGCAAACTCGTGACCACGAGCGCGATCCCGCAAAGCGGCGTCGACCAGCGGCTCAGCGCCTTCGACGAGGCGCAGGCAAGCGTACGCTCCGCCAAGGCGGCGTTGCGGACGGCCGAGCTCGACCTGGAATACACCCAGGTGAAAGCACCGATTTCCGGCCGCGTCGGCCGGTTGGAGGTGACCGCCGGCAATCTCGTTGCTGCCGGCTCCGCCTCGCCGGTGCTGACGACGCTTGTTTCGGTTGACCCGATCTATGCAAGCTTCAGCGCCAGCGAAGAGGTGGTCACCACTGCACTCGCCCGGCTCCAGGCTTCGGCCGGCGGCAGCGCGATCGAGCGCATCCCGGTCCAGATCGGCACCGCCGCCGACGAAGGCACGCCGATTTCCGGGCATATCCAGCTCATCAACAACGAGGTGGATGCGGCGACCGGCACGATCCGGGTTCGCGCCGCACTCGAGAATGCCGACGGGCGGCTGATCCCGGGCCAGTTCGTGCGCATTCGCATCGGCGAACCCGAGCCCGAAGAAAAGCTCGTGATCAGCGATCGCGCCATCGGCTCCGACCAGGACAAGAAGTTCGTGTTCGTCGTCGGCTCGGACAACAAGGTGGAATACCGCCAGGTGACGCTCGGCCCGAACTCCGACGGGCTGCGCATCGTCGAAAGCGGCCTGAAGACCGGCGAGAACATTGTCGTCAACGGCCTGCAGCGGGTGCGCCCGGGCGTGCTCGTGGCACCGCAGCAGGTGGAAGAAACGACGGCGTCGATCGCCACCAAATAGGACATGACGGCATCCACTTCGGCTGTCGCCGAAGTGGATGGGCCGCCCAGACATCACTCTGCAGATCCCGGCGCGTGGCGAGTATTCTCGCCGCGACGAAAGGAGATTTGCCTGAACTCGTCCCAAGGGGGATACGTCAATGAACTTCTCACGCTTCTTCGTCGACCGCCCGGTCTTCGCGGGCGTTCTCTCGGTCCTGATCTTCGTGGCCGGCCTGATCGGCATGACCGGTCTGCCGATCTCCGAATATCCCGAAGTCGTGCCGCCGCAGATCGTCGTGCGGGCGCAATATCCCGGCGCCAACCCGGCCGTCATCGCCGAAACCGTGGCAACGCCACTCGAGGAACAGATCAACGGCGTCGAAGGCATGCTCTACATGCAGAGCCAGGCGACGGCCGACGGTCTGATGACCCTGACCGTCACCTTCGAACTCGGCACCGATCCAGACCAGGCCCAGCAGCTGATCCAGAACCGCGTCGCGCAGGCCGAGCCGCGCCTGCCCGAGGAAGTGCGTCGTCTCGGCGTCACGACCGTCAAGAGCTCGCCGGACCTGACGCTCGTCGTGCACCTCTTGTCGCCCAACGGCCAGTACGACATCAACTACCTGCGCAACTACGGCGTCCTCAACGTCAAGGATCGGCTCGCCCGCATCGACGGTGTCGGCCAGGTGCAGATCTTCGGCGGCGGCGACTATTCGATGCGCATCTGGATCGACCCGCAGAAGGCTGCCGAACGCGGCCTTGCGGCGAGCGACGTGGCCAACGCCATCCGCGCGCAGAACGTCCAGGCGGCTGCCGGCGTCATCGGCGCCTCGCCGTCGGTTCCGGGGCTCGACCTGCAGCTCTCCGTCAATGCGCAGGGCCGCCTGCAGACGCCTGAGGATTTTGCCGACATCGTCGTCAAGTCGGGCGCCGGCGGCGAGGTCACGCGCCTCGGCGACGTCGCGCGTGTCGAGATGGGTGCTGCCGACTACTCGCTGCGCTCGCTGCTCGACAACAAGGCCGCGGTCGGCATGGGCGTCTTCCAGGCACCCGGCTCGAACGCGATCCAGATCTCGGAAAACGTGCACAAGGCGATGGCTGAGCTGAAGCTGACCATGCCTGACGGCGTCGACTACGAGATCGTCTACGACACCACCCAGTTCGTGCGCGCCTCGATCGAGTCCGTCATCCACACCCTGCTTGAAGCGATCGCGCTGGTCGTCATCGTCGTCATCGTCTTCCTGCAGACCTGGCGCGCCTCGATCATCCCGCTCGTGGCGGTTCCGGTGTCGATCGTCGGCACCTTCGCGGTGATGTATGTCTTCGGCTTCTCGATCAATGCGCTCAGCCTGTTCGGATTGGTGCTGGCGATCGGCATCGTCGTCGATGACGCCATCGTCGTGGTCGAAAACGTCGAGCGCAACATCGAGCAAGGTCTGTCGCCGATCCAGGCGACCTACCGGGCGATGCAGGAGGTTTCCGGACCGATCATCGCCATTGCGCTGGTGCTCGTCGCCGTGTTCGTGCCGCTTGCCTTCATCACCGGCCTGACCGGGCAGTTCTACCGCCAGTTCGCGCTGACGATCGCCATCTCGACGGTGATCTCCGCCATCAACTCGCTGACGCTTTCCCCGGCCTTGGCCGCCCTCCTCCTGCGCGATCACCACGCACCGAAGGATTGGCTGACCCGCGCCATGGACAAGGTGTTCGGCTGGTTCTTCCGCGGCTTCAACCGCTTCTTCGGCCGCAGCTCGGAAGCCTACGGCCGCGGCGTCGGCAGGATCCTGTCGCGCAAGTCGCTGATCATGGGTGTCTATGTCGTCCTGCTCGGCGTCACCTTCGTGCTGTTCCGCGCCGTTCCCGGCGGCTTCGTGCCGGCCCAGGACAAGCAGTATCTGATCGGTTTCGCGCAGTTGCCTGACGCAGCGACGCTCGACCGCTCGGAAGACGTCATCCGCCGCATGAGCGACATTGCGCTCAAGCATCCCGGCGTCGAAAACGCCATCGCCTTCCCCGGCCTGTCGATCAACGGCTTCACCAACTCGTCGAACTCCGGCATCGTCTTCGTGGCGTTGAAGCCGTTCGAGGAGCGCACGACGCCCGAGCTTTCGGGCGGGGCGATCGCCATGCAGCTGAACCAGGAATTCGGCGCGATCCAGGATGCCTTCATCGCCATGTTTCCGCCGCCGCCCGTCCAGGGTCTCGGCACCACCGGCGGCTTCAAGCTGCAGATCGAGGACAAGAACGGCCTCGGCTACAAGGCGCTGGACGAGGCGGCCAAGGCCTTCCTCGCCAAGGCCTACCAGACGCCGGAGCTGGCCGGTCTCTATTCGAGCTACCAGATCAACGTGCCGCAGCTCTATGCCGATCTCGATCGCGTCAAGGCGCGCCAGCTCGGCGTCGAGGTGACCGATGTCTTCGAAACGCTGCAGATCTATCTCGGTTCGCTCTACGTCAACGACTTCAACGCCTTCGGCCGCACCTACAGCGTTCGCGTCCAGGCCGATGCGAATTACCGCAGCCACGCCGACGACATCGGCAAGCTGAAGGTGCGCTCGCAATCGGGCGAGATGATCCCGCTGTCGGCGCTGTTGAAGGTCGAGCAGACGGTCGGCGCCGAGCGGGCGATCCGCTACAACGGCTTCCTGTCGGCCGACATCAACGGTGGCCCTGCACCGGGCTTCTCCTCGGGCCAGGCCCAGGCCGCCATCGAGAAGATCGCTGCGGAAACGCTGCCGCCGGGCATCTCGTTCGAATGGACGGATCTGACCTACCAGCAGATTCTTGCCGGCAATTCGGGCATGCTCGTCTTCCCGCTGGCGCTGCTGCTCGTCTATCTCGTGCTCGCCGCCCAGTATGAGAGCCTGACCCTGCCGATCGCGATCATCCTGATCGTGCCGATGGGCATCATGGCAGCCCTTGCCGGCGTCTGGCTGACGGGAGGCGACAACAACGTCTTCACGCAGATCGGCTTGATCGTGCTTGTCGGGCTTTCCGCCAAAAACGCGATCCTGATCGTCGAGTTCGCCCGCGAACTGGAACTGTCCGGCAGCACCGCCGTCCAGGCGGCAATCGAGGCGAGTCGGCTGCGTCTGCGGCCGATCCTGATGACCTCGATGGCCTTCATCATGGGTGTCGTGCCCCTGGTGATCTCCACCGGCGCCGGCGCCGAAATGCGCTCGGCCATGGGCGTCGCGGTCTTTGCCGGCATGATCGGCGTCACCGCCTTCGGCATCTTCATGACGCCGGTGTTCTACGTGCTGATCCGCAAGCTTTCGGGCGAGCGGCGGTTGAAGCACGCCGGAGCGCATATTGAAGCACCTCATCTCGCGCCTGGAGAATGAGGTAACCCTGCCCCTATATGCGCTTCGAGCGGGCCGGATCTGATCCGGCCCGCTTACGTTGAAGACAGACGGATAGTCTCAGCCGCCGGCTGCACGTCCATCCTGCGTGACAGGCGCGCAACGATCGGATAAACCAGCACCCTCAATCCCATTGGCCCAAGCGCCACGGAGACGGCATATCGCTACATGACCTCGACCAATCCGATCGCCAATCTCGCCACTCTCATCCGTTGCCCCTCCGTTACGCCCGCCGAAGGCGGTGCGCTCGCGGCGCTCGAAGCCATGCTGAAGCCGCTCGGCTTCGTCGTCGACCGGGTGACCGCGAAGGACGTGGGCACGCCCGATATCGAGAACCTCTATGCCCGGCTTGGCAGCGATGGGCCGCATCTGATGTTTGCCGGCCACACCGACGTGGTGCCGGTCGGCGACGAAAGTGCGTGGACCCACGGCCCGTTTTCCGCCGACATCGCCGGCGGCGAAATGTATGGCCGCGGCGCCGTCGACATGAAGGGCGGCATCGCCTGTTTCGTGGCAGCGGTTGCCCGTCACATCGAAAAGCATGGGGCCCCGAAGGGTTCGGTTTCCCTTCTCATCACCGGCGACGAGGAAGGTCCTGCCATCAACGGCACGACGAAGCTTCTCGACTGGGCAGCCGCCAAGGGCGAGCGCTGGGATGCCTGCCTGGTCGGTGAACCGACCAATCCCGACCGGCTCGGCGACATGATCAAGATCGGCCGGCGTGGGTCGCTTTCGGGCCGGATCACCGTCAACGGCGTTCAGGGCCACGCGGCCTACCCGCATCTGGCGGACAATCCGGTGCGGGGCATCCTGCAACTGACGCAGGCGCTGATGGATCCGCCCTTCGACAACGGCACGGAAAACTTCCAGCCATCCAACCTGGAAGTGACGACGATCGACGTCGGCAACAGCGCCGTCAACGTCATTCCGGCAAAGGCGAGCGCCGCCTTCAATATCCGCTTCAACGATACCTGGACCGCCGAGAGCCTGATGGCGGAGATCGTCGCCCGGCTCGACCGCGCGGCGGCTGATGGCGCGCTGCGGGCGGGTCGCGATCCGGTCAGATACGAGATCACCTGGAACGAGCGCCCGAGCCACGTTTTCCTGACGCGCAACAATGCGCTGATCTCATCGCTGTCGGGCGCGGTCGAAGCGGTCACCGGCCAGCAGCCAAAGCTTTCGACCACCGGCGGCACCTCGGACGCGCGGTTCATCAAGGACTATTGCCCCGTCGTCGAATTCGGCCTCGTCGGCCAGACCATGCACATGGTCGACGAGCGCGTCGCCGTCGCCGACCTTGAAACGCTGACGGGCATCTACGAAACCTTCATCGCCCGATGGTTCGGCCATGCCGCCGCTTGAGGAGGTCCTGGCCTATATCAAGGGCCTCTGGCTGCTGGTCCAGGGCAATGGCGAGGGTTTCCGCTGGCTCGATTTCAGCGAGAGCGGATTGTGGCGCTCGTTTACGGCCATGCTCTGGTGCCTGCCGGCCATCGCCGTCACCTGGGCATCCTGGCGGCTTTATTATCTCTCTGCCATGCCGACCGGCACCACTGTTGGTTTCAGCTTCGTCTTCAAGCTGCTGGTCGTCGACCTCGTCAGCTGGTTGCTGCCGCTCGTCTTGATTTTCATCCTGGCGCGCCCGCTCGGCTTTGCCGCGGCCGTGGTGCCGATCGTTGTCACCACCAACTGGCTTTCCGTGCCGTTGTCCTATGCGATGGCGGTGCCGGCAGCGATCCGCCTGGTCATTCCCGGCAGCGAGGGGCTGACAAGCCTGATCTGGCTGGTGCTGCTCTTCGTCAGCATCGGCGTGCTCTTCCGGCTGCTGCGCATCATCACCGGAAACCAGGTCTTGCTCACCTCGGCGCTGACGGCGCTCTTCCTGCTGCCGTCGATGATGTTGGGCGAGGTGCTGCAGCAGTTCTTCGGCCTGATCCCGAGCTGACAAGCAACACGACAGCACCCGAAAAGCGTCGCGCGCCCTCTGCGCGCGACTGGCCATGTCTCAATAATCGACCTGCATGAAATAGAGCCCGTCAGGCGGCGCCACCGGGCCGCAGGCCTTGCGATCGCGTGCTTCGAGCACCGTCTGCAGCTCGTCCGGCGTCCACTTTCCCTCGCCCACCAGCTTCAGCGAGCCGGCGAAGGAGCGGATCTGATTGTGCAGGAAGCTCTGCGCGGTAGCGCGAATTTCGATCAGGTCGCCGGACCGGGTGACGTCGAGGCGGTCGAGCGTGCGCATCGGGCTTGTCGCCTGGCAATGGGCCGAGCGGAAGGTGGTGAAGTCGTGATGGCCGACGAGCCGCTGCGCGCCTTCATGCATCGCGTGGTGATCAAGCGGCTTCGGCACCCACCAGGCGCGCTTCGCCTCCAGCGCCAGCGGCGACTGTCGACAGATGATCCGATAGAGGTAATGGCGGCGCAGCGCCGAAAACCGCGCGTCGAAGGCGTCGGGAACTTCCTGGGCTTCGAGGATCGAAACGCCCTCGCCGGCCATGCCCAGATGCGCATTCAGCGCATTGCGCAGCGTGTGGGGTTTCCACTGGCGCGTCAGGTCCGCATGCGCCACCTGCCCGACGGCATGCACGCCGGAATCGGTACGCCCGGCCCCGCGGATCGAGACGGTTTCGCCGGTCAGCGACAGGATCGCCTTTTCGATCGCGCCCTGAACGGAGGGGCCGTTGTCCTGCCGCTGCCAGCCGACATAGTTCGAGCCGTCATATTCGACGGTCAGTCGAAAGCGCGGCATCAGCCAACCCTCGTGCCGGCGGCGATCGGCGTGCCGCGCAGGAAATCGGCAACGGCAAGCGCCTTGCCACCCGCCCGCTGCAGCCGCGTCGGCCGGACGGCTCCTTCGCCGCAGGCAATGGTGAGATTATCGTCGAGCACGGTTCCGGCGGCCCCGTCACCGGTCACGCGCTCGGAATTCAGAACCTTGACCCGCTCCGGCTTGCCGGCGATGTCGAGCTCGAACCAGGCGCCCGGAAAGGGTGACAGGCCGCGAATGTGGTCGTGCACTTCGCGCCCCGTCCGGGCGAAATCGATGCGGGTCTCGGCCTTGCTGATCTTGGCGGCGTAGACGACGCCCGCCTCCGCCTGCTCGGTCAGCGGCAGATCATCCGCTTCGAGCTTGCCGATCGCTTCCTTCATCAGGTTAGCGCCGACCTGCATCAGCCGATCGTGAAGCTCGCCAGCCGTCATCGTCTCGCCGATCTGCACCGCCTTGGTGAGTGCGACCGGGCCGGTGTCCAGCCCCTTGTCCATCTTCATCACCATCATGCCGGTCTCATGGTCGCCGGCCATGATGGCGCGCTGGATCGGAGCCGCACCGCGCCAGCGCGGCAGGAGCGAAGCGTGGCCATTGTAGCAGCCGAGCCGCGTTCCGGTCAGGATCACCTCCGGCAGCAACAGGCCATAGGCGACGACGACGGCGACGTCGGCGTCGAACGCGCGGAAGGTCCGGCGATCGGCTTCATCCTTGAAATTGACGGGCGTGAGCACGGGAACGCCCAGCAGCTCGGCGGCCTGGTGCACCGGCGACTTCTGCAGATCGAGCCCCCGGCGTCCGCCGGGCCGCGGCGGCTGGGTGTAGACGGCAACGATCTCGTGGCCGGCTGCCGCGAGTGCGGCCAGCGTCGGCACGGAAAATTCCGGCGTACCCATGAAGATGATGCGAAGCGACAAGGCGGATACTCCGACCGTTTGAAATCAGGCCCCTTCAAACGGGTTTACGCGCCTCAAATCAAGCCCCTCGATCGCAAAGGGCTGCCGACGGCACCGTAAGGACGATCAGATCGCCTTAGAGGACGATCAGATCGCCTCGGAGGACGATCAGATCGCCTTGGCGCCGCGGGTCTTGGCGGCCTTGGTGAACTTGCGGATCACCATGTCGCGCTTGAGCTTGGAGATGTGGTCGATGAACAGCACGCCGTTCAGGTGATCGATCTCGTGCTGCAGGCAGGTCGCCAGCAGGCCATCGGCCTTGACGATCTGCTCCTTGCCGTCACGGTCGAGGTGCTTGACGGTGACCATCGCCGGGCGCTCCACTTCGGCGTAATAGTCCGGAATGGAGAGGCAGCCTTCCTCATAGACCGAGAACTCGTCGGAAGAAGCGACGATTTCGGGATTGATGAAGACGCGGGGGGTCTTCTCGTCCCCTTCCTTGGAGACGTCGAGCACCAGCATGCGCTTCGCTACGCCGATCTGGATGGCAGCGAGCCCGATGCCCGGGGCATCGTACATCGTTTCGAGCATATCGTCGGCCAGGCGACGGATGTCGGCATCGATGGTTTCGATCGGGGTCGAGACCTGACGCAGGACAGGATCGGGGAGAATGATAAGCGGCTTGATCGTCATGTTGCTCCCATAACCGATCTTTCCGTCCGGGTGCAAGAAAATTGGCGCGCACCCTGCAGACGTCCCGGCAATGTCGCCTCTCGTTAACCGCGCCGGATGAATGTTCTTGTTTTGATCTATCGTTGAAAAGAGAATCTGTTAGGCTTGCGGCATGGAACCTGCGCCAATTTCGTTCGATCAGCCCGTTTTTCTCATCGGCACCGTGCCGGTCACCGTCGCCCATCTCTGCATGGTTCTGGCCGTGCTGGCGGTCGGCTTCGTGTTGATGTCCGTTTCGCGGCGGCGGCGGGCTGGCGACGACGAGCGCCATGAACAGATGGCCATGCTTCTGGCGGCGCAAACGGAAATGCAGGGCCGCATCGCGGCGATGGCCGACGTGTTCGGCACCCGTCAGGCGGAACTGAACCAGACGCTGAGCCAGCGGATCGACGGCATGACGCACCGGATCGGCGCCTCGATCAGCGAGCAGACCAAGGCGACGCACGAAAACCTGCGGCGACTGCAGGAGCGTCTGGCGGTGATCGACACCGCCCAGAACAACATCCAGTCGCTGGCAAAGGACATGGCCGGGCTGCAAGCCATTCTTTCGAACAAGCAGACACGCGGCGCCTTTGGCCAGTCGCGCATGGAGACGATCGTCGCCGACGGCCTGCCGATGGGCGCCTTCGCCTTCCAGACGACGCTTTCCAACGGCGCCCGCCCGGACTGCACCATCCGCATGCCGAACGACCAGCCGCCACTGGTGATCGACGCGAAGTTTCCGCTCGAAGCCTGGAACGGCATGCGGGACGCGGCAACCCCGGAGCGCCGCCAGCAGATGGCGCAACTCTTCCGCCGTGACATGGAGGTGCATGTCCGCGATATCGCCAGCAAATATCTGATCCCGGGTGAGACGCAGGAGACGGCATTTCTCTTCGTACCGTCCGAATCGATCTTCGCGGAGATCCACGAGCATTTCGAGGCGATCGTCCAGAAGGCGCACCGGCAGCGGATCGTCATCGTCTCGCCATCGCTGCTGCTCTTGTCGATCCAGGTGATCCAGGCGATCCTCAGGGACGCCCGCATGCGCGAGCAGGCGCACCTCATCCAGGGAGAAGTGGCGCGGCTGATGGAGGACCTGACGCGTCTCGACGAGCGGGTGCGCAAGCTGCAGGGACACTTCGCCATGAGCCAGAAGGATGTCGAAGAGATCCTCATCTCCTCGGGCAAGCTTGCGCGCCGCGGCGCCAAGATCGAAGCGCTGGAACTTGAGGCGGAAGGCGCGGCGCGGCCGGACGACGAACCGCGCCATGCCGTCGACAATCGCGTCGGGCAATTGCGCCTCAGGGTGGTTGACGAGGACTGACGGTCTCGGGCACTCTCCGGCCAAAATCAGCAATTCGACGGGACATCTTCACATGATCACTGTTTTTGGGTCCATCAACATGGACCTGATCGCCACGACCGCGCGCCTGCCGAAGCCCGGCGAAACCGTTGCCGGCTCTGGCTTTTCGACCGCCGCCGGCGGCAAGGGCGCCAACCAGGCGCTGGCCGCGCGGCGTGCCGGTGCCGCCGTTCACATGGCCGGCGCCGTCGGCTCGGACAGTTTTGCCGATGGCGCACTCGAATTGCTCCGGGAGGCCGGCGCCGACCTGTCGCTGACCAAGACTGTCGAGGAACCGACAGGCACGGCCCATATCCTCGTCGGTGGTGACGGCGAGAATGTCATCGTCGTCGTTGCCAGCGCCAACGCAACGGTCAATGAGGCCGATGCCGTTGCCGCCGTCGACGGCATGAACGCCGGCGATACCTTGATGCTGCAGCTGGAAATACCGGCGACCTCGGTCGAAAAGGCACTTGCCGAAGCCCGGCGCAAGGGCATCCGATCGGTCATCAATATCGCGCCCTTGACGCCGGAAGCGGCACGCCTCGGCCGGCTCGCCGATATCGTCATCGCCAACGAGACGGAGTTCGAACTGCTGGCCGGCAAGTCGGGCATCGAAGGTTCCGAGCGCGAAGAGGCGATGAAGAAGCTGCATGCCGAAACCGGGCATACGGTCATCGTCACGCTGGGGGCAGAAGGCGTCGTCGCAGTGCACGAGGGCGAGGTCCATCGCGCCCGGGGTCTCAAGATCGATCCGGTCGATACCGTCGGCGCCGGCGATACGTTCTGCGGCTACCTGGCCGCAAGCCTTGACGAGAAGCTGGCGTTTCACGACGCCCTCAGGCGTGCGGCGGTGGCGGGCTCGCTTGCCTGCCTCAAGCGTGGTGCGCAGCCTTCGATCCCACTTGCCTCAGAGGTAGAGCCACGCATCTGAAGTCGCGGCTTCGATCTTAAAGTGCGTTGCGATCTTTCGCTTACCGCACTTTAACTGCATAATTCCTTAAATCGGAATCGATTTAAGGGCAAAATTATGCAGAAATTCAAAGTGTTACAGCGACCTTTGCGCGTCTAAATAGACGCGCGGCGCTGTAAGCTTTCGTTTTTACGCATGTCGTTATCGCCGAACCGCTGCACATTTTTGCACGACATGCCCTCACGCGCGTCATGTGAAAAAACATCGCGCGACGCGTGTTCCCTATCCTCGTCGTCCCGACGGCACAGCACGTCCGGGCGACAGCCTTGAATCAAGCCCATCGCCGGCCTTTGCGCAAACCCGACAGTCTTTGTCGCGGAGATGAAACTTCGTGCGCAGAATCTCCATCAGCGGGGCATGAATTAGCCATCGCGTTGGCCCTATCTTAAGATTTGGTCGTCTATTCAAGATCATGAGAAAGCCGGTTCCGAAGGGATGGGCAGCCTCCTTAATGCCGGTCGGCATCTGGTGCTCCATGATGGAGTTTCACCCACATTGTGAAATGCGTTCGCCGCAGGTTTCAGCCTGCGGACCTCCCAGCACGTGAGGATTTCATGTTCAAGTTCCAAGCCAAATCGCTGGCGACCAAGCTGATCGCGGTGACGGGCGGCACGATCGCGCTCGTGTTGCTCGCCTCGAACTTCGTTCTTATCTCCCAGACACAGGACCGCGTCGAAACGCTGGTGCTCGACCAGGCAAGCGGCGAAGCAAAGGCCATCGCCTCTGATATCGCCGGCGGCATCGGCGAGCTGGCAAGCGCTTCGCGCTCGATGGCCGGCATCCTTGGCCGCAGCCACGCAGAAAAATCGATGGAACGCGCCGGCGTGATCAACATCCTGCGGGCCAATCTCGAGCAGAACCCCTTCGCTTTCGGCAGCTGGTTCGCCGAAGAACCCAAGGCCTTCGACGGTCGCAAGGAGGAGGTGGCCAACAACAAGGAACTGGGCGCCAACGAGGATGGTATCTTCGCGCCCTATTGGTCCAAGAACCGCAACAACGAGATCCAGTTCTCGACCTTCCGCGCGGACTACGCTGCGGAATGGTACAGCCTTGCCGCAAAGAGCGGCAAGGGCGCGATCACCCCGCCCTATACCGCGCAGGACACCGACGTCCCGACGGCAATGAGTTCGATCGCCTATCCCGTCATGTCCAACGGCAAGCTGATCGGCGTCTCCGGCGTCGACATCTCGCTCGCCTCACTGGCGGACGGTCTTTCCAAGTTGAAGCCGTTCGATACCGGCCGCGTCTACCTGTTGTCGCAGACCGGCAAGTGGCTGGTCGCACCGATCCCGGAGCTTTTGCTCAAGGATTATGACGGCGAAGGCAACGAGATCGTCAAGAACGCGCTGGCTTCCGGTACGTCGGGCGTCATCAAGAACCTGTCCTACGACGGCAACGAGCCGTTCGACCGCGTCGTCTATCCCTTCGCCGTTTCCGGCGTGAACATCAGCTGGATCGTGCTCGTCGACGTACCACGCAGCGCGATCAACGCTCCGGTTCGCGACCAGACCTATATGATGATCATCGGCGGCCTCGTCGTGCTCGGCGCGGTGCTGCTCGGCCTCTATTTCGCCGTCCGCGGTTTCGTTCAGAAGCCGCTCGCCGGCCTCGTCAAAGACGTCAAGAACCTCAGCGACGGCGACTACAGCAATTCGATCACCGGCCAGGACCGCTCCGACGAGACGGGCCAGGTCGCAAAGGCGCTCGAAGGTTTCCGCCACCGGCTGGCCGACACCAAGCGCCTGGAAGGCGAAGCCCGCCACGAACGCGAGCAGGCCGAGCACGAGCGCAGCCGTTCCGAGAGCGAGCGGGCCGAATCCAGCGCCCTTCAGCGCGACATCGTCGCCCGCCTCGGCAACGGACTGTCGCATCTCTCCTCCGGCGATCTCGCCTTCCGCATCACCGACGAGTTCCCCGGTGAATACGCCCAGCTGAAGCGCGACTTCAACGCGACGATGGACAGCCTCGAAGAGACGATCCGCACCGTCAACCACTCCGTCGTCAACATCGGCAATGGCACCAGCGAGATCAGCAGCGCCGCCAACGATCTGTCGCACCGCACCGAACAGCAGGCGGCAAGCCTGGAAGAGACGGCGGCAGCTCTTGACGAGCTGACCTCGCAGGTCAACGCCAGCGCCGAGAACGCCAAGGTCGCCGCCAAGTCGGTGGAAGTGGCCAGCAGCGATGCCGGGCAGTCGGGCGAGGTCGTGCAGAAGGCGATTGCCGCGATGAAGGGCATCGAGCAGTCGTCGCACGAGGTCAGCCGCATCATCGGCGTCATCGACGAGATCGCCTTCCAGACCAACCTGCTGGCGCTCAACGCCGGCGTCGAAGCTGCGCGCGCCGGTGACGCCGGCAAGGGCTTCGCCGTCGTCGCACAGGAGGTCCGCGAGCTCGCCCAACGCTCGGCAAACGCCGCCAAGGAGATCAAGACGCTGATCAACACCTCGGCGGGCCAGGTGCGTGAAGGCGTTGACCTCGTCGGTCGCGCCGGTGGCGCGCTTGAAAAGATCGCCGAGCAGGTGGTCCAGATCAACGGCCTCATCCGCCAGATCTCGAGCTCTGCCTCCGAGCAGGCCGTCGGCCTCAAGGAGATCAACTCGGCCGTCAACCAGATGGACCAGGTGACCCAGCAGAACGCCGCGATGGTGGAAGAAACCACCGCTGCCGGCATGGCGCTCAACGAGGAAGCACGCTCGCTCAGCACGCTGGTCGCCCGCTTCCGCGTCGCACAGCGTTCGACGCAGGCGGCCCAGCCGACCTCGTCGGAAATGCTGCGCGGCACCGCCGAACGCATGCGGGCGGCGGAACGCCCGGCACCCGCTCCTGCCCGCGACGCCCGTCCGGCGCCGAGTGCGGCACGCTCCGGCTATACACCGTCGACCCAGCGCGTCCTGACGCAGACGTCGGGTGCCAACGCGCTCGCCCAGGACAATTGGGAAGAGTTCTGATCCAGCAAGTCATCAAACAAAAAACGGCGCCTCGCGGGGCGCCGTTTTCGTCTGTGATTTTGGCTCGCGCGATCAGATGCGCGCCAGCCGCTCCGTCAACAGGTCGAAGAAGCCCTGATCGTCGATGAAACGCATGACCTTGGCATTGTGTTTGCGGCCCGTCACCTGCCACCAGTCGACCACCGTCATGCCCGTCGTCAGCGGCGACTGAACTTCGATCTCGACATTGCAGTCGCGACCTGTGAAGAACTCGGGCCGCAGGAGGTAGGCGATGACGGTCGGATCGTGCAGCGGGCCGCCGTCCGTGCCGTATTTCTCGATGTCGAACCGCTCGAAGAATTCCAGCATCTCCGCCATGGCGATCGCCGGGGCGCTGCCGATCTCGCGGATCTTCGACACGCGCGCCTTGTGCGTCAGCACCCGGTGGGTGACGTCGAGCGGCATCATGACGATCGGAATGCCCGAACGGAAGACGATCTCGGCGGCTTCCGGGTCGACATAGATGTTGAACTCGGCGGCCGGCGTGACGTTGCCGCCCTCAAAGAAGCCGCCCCCCATCATCACCAGCTCGCGCACCCTCGGCGCGATGTCCGGCGCCTTCTGAACGGCGAGAGCGACGTTGGTCAGCGGACCAAGCGTGCAGAGCGTGACCGTACCCGGCGCCTCAGCGCGCAGCGTCTCGATGATGAAGTCGACGCCATGTTGGGCCTCAAGCGCCATCTTCGGTTCGTCGAGTGTCGGACCGTCGAGACCGGTCTTGCCATGCACGTGCTCGGCGGTGACGAGCGGGCGGGCGATCGGCCGGTCGGCGCCGGCGAAAACCTTGACGTCGGTTCGGTTGCACAGTTCGCAGATGATGCGGGCGTTGCGCGTGGTCATTGCCAAGGGAACGTTGCCGGCTACCGTCGTGATCCCAAGAAGATCGATTTCTTCCGGACTGCCGAAAGCGAGCATGATGGCGGCGGCATCGTCCTGCCCGGGATCAGTGTCTATGATTATTTTTCTCGGCAAGGGCACGCTTGTGTTCCTCCTTGGATTCTCGCGCTGCGGACTATGATTTGCGTGCACGCCGGAGGCAAGCGGCTTGCACTCATTGCGCACAGCTACCATATTGAAAGCGGGATGCTGCTTGGCAGGTCCACAGAATGGTCGCTTGATCTTACAAGGACTTGGGAATGAGCAGAATTACGCCCTTCACGAGCCCACTGCTGCTGGGTTTCGACACGATGGAAAAGACCCTTGAGCGCATCGCCAAGGGAAATGACGGCTACCCGCCCTACAATATCGAGCGTATTCGCGGGGACGATTCGGTCGACGCGCCGGAGCGCTTGCGCATCACGCTCGCCGTCGCCGGCTTTTCCGAAGAAGATCTCGACGTGACGACCGAGGAAAACCAGCTCGTCATTCGCGGCCGCCAGGTCGACACCGGCGATCGCGACTACCTGCATCGCGGCATAGCCGCCCGGCAGTTCCAGCGTACATTCGTGCTTGCCGACGGGATGAAGGTCCTCGGCGCGGAATTGCGCAACGGCCTGCTCTCGGTCGATCTCGTTCGTCCGGAACCGGTGCGTATGGTAAAGAAAATTAACATTTCAGTCCCAGAGTAGGATAACCGGCGGGATTTTCCCCTGGCCGGCGACCACGGAGTACCACCATGGGACTGAAAGCCATCACCTCGTCATTGTCCAAGAACGACCTCGCGCATCTCGGCGAGGGCGAAGTCGGCTATATCAGAAAGATGCGCTCGGAAGAGGTTTCCCGCTGCTTCCCGGAAGCACCGGAAATGGGACCTGGCATTGATCTGTGGGCCCTGTTCGGTGCGGACGGCACGCCGATCCTGTTGACCGACAACCGTTCCAGCACCTTCTACAAGGCCGCTGAGGACGAATTGCGCACGGTCACCCTGCATTGATCGACCGTCGCGGCGAATGACGCCGACGGAACGCCACTGTGCCGCGCGTCAAATCTGACGCGCAACGGAGGCAGCAACGCTTCGAGTGTCCTGAATAATCTGTGCGGTAGACCGCCGCTTAAACACGGCGGAAGGTAAGATAGGCGGAACCCCGCCCTTCCCTGCGTGCCTTGGCCTCGTAGCGCGTGCTCGGCCAGCCCTTAAACGGCGTCAACCAGTCCGACGCCTGTCCGGCCGTCCATTCGAAGGCGGCATGGTCGCGGCAGTGCAGCAGCGTCCAGTTGACGTAGGTATCGATATCGGACGCAAAGCAGAAGAGACCGCCCGGCTTCAGTACGCGCGCAAAGCGGTCGAGATTGACGCTGGAGACGAAGCGACGCTTCCAGTGCTTGCGTTTCGGCCAGGGGTCTGGATAGAGCAGGTCGATCTGGTCGACGCAGGCGGCCGGCATCCAATCTAGCACCTGCGTGGCGTCGTCATTGTAGAGACGAACGTTGGAAACGCCCTTCTCTTCGATCTGCCCCACCAGCTTCGCCATCGAATTGACGAAGGGTTCGACGCCGATGAAACCGGTCGACGGATCTTCGGCCGCGCGATGGATCAGATGCTCGCCGCCACCAAAGCCGATTTCCATACGAATGCGATCGACTGGCTCGGGAAAGAGCGACTTCATGTCTTGCGGCGCGGCGGTACCGAGATCGAGCTTCAGCTTCGGCAGGATGTTTTCGAGATGGGCCGCCTGGCGCTCACGCAGGGGCTTGCCCTTGCGGCGTCCGAAGAAGGCTTCCGTGGCGCGGCTGCGGCGCGGTTCAGTCATGACAATCTTCCTTCAACGAGTAAGGCGGACACCCTTTTGGGGCATCCGCCTTTATCTTTAGCGGCCGGACGTTCTGTGTCCGGCAAATGTCGAAGCGTCAAGCCCCGATGGCTTCCTTGAGCGGCTTGACCAGATCAAGCTTCTCCCAGGAGAAGGAGCCGTCACGGCCGGCCTTGCGACCAAAGTGGCCATAGGCCGCGGTCTTGGCGTAGATCGGCTTGTTGAGGTCGAGGTGGCGACGGATGCCGGTCGGCGACAGGTCCATCGTCTTGCGGATCGCATCTTCCACCTGGTCCTCGGAGACCTTGCCGGTGCCGTGCAGGTCGACATAGACCGAGAGCGGCTGGGCAACGCCGATGGCGTAGGAAAGCTGGATCGTGCAACGGTCGGAAAGACCGGCAGCAACGACGTTCTTGGCGAGGTAACGGGCCGCGTAGGCAGCCGAGCGGTCGACCTTGGTCGTGTCCTTGCCCGAGAAGGCGCCGCCGCCATGCGGAGCTGCGCCACCATAGGTGTCGACGATGATCTTGCGGCCCGTCAGGCCGGCGTCACCATCGGGACCGCCGATGACGAACTTGCCGGTCGGGTTGATGTACCAGGTGCAATCGCTGGCGATCTTCAGATCGTCGAGAGCTTCGCGGATATAGGGCTCGACGACCGCACGAACCTTGGCCGAATCCCAGCTCTCGTCGAGATGCTGGGTGGACAGAACGATCGACACGACCTCAGCCGGCTTGCCGTCGACATAGCGCACGGTGACCTGGCTCTTGGCGTCCGGGCCGAGCTTGGCGACTTCGCCGTCGCCCTTCTTGCGGGCTGCGGCGAGCAGATGCAGAATGCGGTGCGAATAGTAAAGCGGCGCCGGCATCAGCTCCGAGGTCTCGCGGCAAGCGTAACCGAACATGATGCCCTGGTCGCCGGCACCCTCTTCACCCTGCTTGTCGGACGCGCTGTCGACGCCCTGGGCAATGTGTGCGGACTGGAAATGCAGGAGAACGTCGATCTTCGCCGTCTTCCAGTGGAAACCGTCCTGCTCGTAGCCGATGTCGCGGATTGCCTTACGTGCGGCAGACTTGAACTTCGAGGGGTTGATGACGTCGTTGCCGTCCTTGTCCTTCTTCAGAAGGCTCGGCGGCAGGCGGACTTCACCGGCGATCACAACGCGGTTCGTCGTTGCCAGCGTTTCGCAGGCAATGCGTACGCCCCAGGGATCGACACCGGTCTTGGCAGCTTCGCGATAGACCAGATCGACGATCTCGTCGGAGATACGGTCACACACTTTGTCCGGGTGGCCTTCGGCTACGGATTCACTCGTGAACAGGTAGTTTGCACGCATGCGGGAATTCCCCTCAAGAAGATAAGCGCTGGCATCGTGTTAGTGGTTTTGCGACCGAAAAACAAGCGAACAACGACATAAATATATCTTTATATCGACATCAGTGCCAATCACTTCGAATATCAGAGGAAAACAGCGCGCAAGAAAAAAGCGGCGCAAATGGCCGCTTTGTTTTCCAATTCCGGTGGGTCTTGGGACTATTCGCTTTCTGCTTCCGCAGCCAGCGCCTTAACGAGATCAACGAGTTTGCGGCGCACCTTCGGATCGTTGATCTTGACGAAAGCGCGATTGAGCTGGAGCCCTTCTGACGAGGAGAGGAAGTCGACGACGTAGTTCGAGCTCGAGGCTTCGGCCAGGCCGGAAGCGCCTGTGCTTTCGCCGGGAGCATCCTCGAAAAAGAACGAAACAGGGACGTTCAGGATGCTGGAAATGTTCTGCAACCGGCTGGCGCCAACGCGGTTCGTGCCTTTTTCATACTTCTGGATCTGCTGGAAGGTGATCCCCAGGCTTTCGCCGAGTTTTTCCTGGCTCATGCCAAGCATCGTGCGGCGAAGGCGAATCCGGCTACCGACGTGAATGTCGATCGGGTTCGGCTTCTTCTTATTTTCCATCATATCTGCATTCCTAAACACGCTGTTTCGTTCATCCACGGCTGGCGTGAGGACACCGCACACCGCTGCAACCGCAACGGTGACGGCAAAAGAGTCGCCACAGCACAAACCAATGGTTCGGACCACTATGCAATTTTAGGGGTTTTAGGTCAATTCTTCCTAATATTAAAACTAACGCGCGAGAAGACTGCAACCAGCAGGAGGAAAATTGCGCACAACCCAAAAATTCGGCTACGTGTGACCTCATCCGTGGGCGTAGGCATCCTTCCCGGCAGAATTGTGTCGACCACTCCCCTATAATTGTAGGCCAATCCTACCACTAAAACCCCACGTGCATCAACAATTGCTGATATACCATTATTGGCCGCACGGATAAGGGGTATTCCTCCCTCAACTGCACGCAATTGCGCCTGATGGAAGTGCTGGCGGGGCCCCGGCGTGTCGCCAAACCAGGCATCATTGGTGATATTGAGCAGTGCGTCGGCGATGCGCGCATCAGCCCCGATCTCGTCGGGGAAGATCGCCTCGTAGCAAATGAGCGGGTAGAATGTGCGCCCGCCGGGCAAGGTCAGCAGGGAACGGGTCTTGGCGGCCGAGAACCCGCCCGGCATGGCGGCTGCAACCGAGTTCAGTCCCCAGGACGAGAGCAAGTCCTCGAACGGCAGATACTCGCCGAAAGGAACGAGGTGCACTTTGTCGGCAGCGCCGATGATCTGCCCGCGTCCATCGATGACGTAGATCGAGTTGTAATAGCGTGGCGGCAGGCCGGCGCCGGCATCTTCCGCCCGCACCGCGCCTGCAATGAGGATCTGCCCGTCGTCGAGCACTTCGGCAATGCGGGCGAGCGCATCTGGGCTGTCGGTGAGGATGAACGGGATCGAGGTTTCGGGCCAGACGACGATATCGGCCTTCTTGGCTCCGCCTTCGGCTGGCGTCGCGGTCAAAGCGAGATGCTCCTCGAAGATGGCCCCGCGCTCGCTATCATCGAGCTTCCTTGCCTGATCGATAACCGGCTGGACGAGGCGAACGGCAAGCGGCTGATCCCGCCCGGAGGGTGCCGGCATGGCAAGCCGATAAAAGCCGAAGCCGATATGTGCCACACAAAGAGCGACGGCAAGGCTGAGACCAATACGACTGCCCTTGCCTGTTGCGATCAGGGCGGGTGCCGCAAAGACGAAGACCGCCAGCATGTTGATGGTCGCGAGGCTGACGACGCTTGCCGACTGCATCATCAGCGGCATCGGCATCGCCGCATAGCCGATCGCATTCCAAGGAAACCCGGTGAAGATGACGGAGCGCAGCCATTCGGCGAGGCCAAAGGCCAACGCCAGTGCCGCGATCCGGCCCACGCCATCCGACCAGAGGATGCGGGCAATCAGCGCGGCGAGCGCGTAGAACAGGGCCAGGAACGCCGGAAGCCCGACAACGGCAAGCGGCAACGCCCAGGCGAAGCTGTCGGCCTCCACCAGCAGCGCGTTGCCAAGCCACCAGAGGCCGCCGAGGAAATAGCCGAAGCCGAACGCCCAGCCGATTGAGATCGCCGGCCAGAGCCGCCGGATCAGGCCGCTGTCCGGGTGGCCGGTTGCGCCGTCGAGCAGCCAGACGAGGATCGGAAAGGAGAGGAAGGCGGCCGCAAAGATGCCGAACGGCGGCTGTGTGAGAACAGCCAGGAGCCCCGCGACAAATGCGAGAAACAGCCGGGGCGCGCCCGACAGAAGCATGGTCCTGCCAGCCAGTCTTTCCATGCAGCCTCCTGTTGGCGCAGGCAGCAGAACACGGGCGCCGCGCGGGAAGAACAACCGAATCAGTTGCCGGCAGTCTTCCAAAAAAGTGGCTGCTTGTCCCCTTTACAGCGCCGCGCGTCTATTTAGACGCGCAAAGGTCGCTGTAACACTTTGAGTTGCTGCATAATTTTCTCCTTAAATCGATTCCGATTTAAGGAATTATGCAGTGAGCATTCGGTTCACGGAAAGCCTATTGCTCGCTGGCCGCCGCCTGCTGCGGCTCGGTGCCATTGCCGCGATTGGCGGGCGCCTGTTCCTGTGCCAGTTCGCTTTCGGAGCGCACCACGCGGCGACGCGCCGGCGGACGCTTGCGCATGATGCGCACGCGCTTGACGCGTCGAGGATCGGCGTCGAGGATCTGGAACTCGAAACCAGGCAGCGCCTGCACCACCTCGCCCCGGACCGGGATCCGCCCCAGCGACGCGAAGATCAGTCCGCCGAGCGTATCGACATCCTCAAGCTGTTCGCGGACGTCGAAATCGGAGCCGATCGCCGCGGCGATCTCCTCCAGTTCAACACGGGCATCGGCGACAAAAACATCCTCGGAGGTCTTGGCGAACATGACCTCGTCGTCGTCGTGCTCGTCCTCGATGTCGCCGACGACCATCTCGACGATGTCTTCCAGCGAAACGAGACCATCCGTGCCGCCATACTCGTCGATGACAAGCGCCATCTGGATGCGGGCGGCCTGCATGCGCTGCATCAGGTCCGAGGCGAGCATCGACGGCGGCACGAACAGGAGCTGGCGGATAATGCCCGCTTCCTCCAGCGACTTGCCGAGATCGACACGCGACAGATCAAAGGTCGCCTTCGGCGACCTTTGGGCCTTCTCAGTCGAGGTGGACGCGCTGGCTGCCTGCGCCTTGCCGGTGCGGCGGCGGTTGCGGGCCTGCTTGGTCACATAGGCGAGCAGGTCGCGAATATGGACCATGCCGCGCGGATCATCGAGGCCTTCGTTGTACACCGGCATGCGCGAGCGGCCGGACTCCTCGAAGATCACCATCAGCTCGCCGATGGTGATGCTCTGGTCGACCGCCTCGATATCGGCGCGCGGAACCATCACGTCTTCGACGCGGACTTCGCGGAAGCGCAGGATGTTGTTGAGCATCGCCCGTTCTTCGGGGGAAAATGCCGTGTTGCTGTCGGCGTCCGTCAGCAGCGCGTCAGCAAGGTCCTCGCGTAAGCTCGAAGGATTTGCGCCGCGCAGAATGCGCGCGGCTCGGCTCCAGAAGGACGATGTGGATTTGGTGCCCTCTTGTCGAGTGGCGGTGCTACTACTGCCCGCCTCCGCCTCTCCGGAGGCATCGGCCTCCTCGGTCGCCAGTGCGACGGGCTGTGTTTTAAAGTCGCTCATTGGTCCAACTGTTAATCCGGGGATCGGTCCCCGTAGGGATCAGATAAGCCAAGACGCGCCAAAATGCGAGTCTCCAGGCTTTCCATTCTTTCGGCTTCATCATCTACCATATGATCATAACCGAAAAGATGCAGGAATCCATGCACGAGAAGATGCGTCAGATGCGCGTCGAACGACTTCTCCAATTCCTGCGCTTCCCGCTCCAGCGTCTCGCGCGCCACGATGATGTCGCCAAGCATCGGCCCCGGCATCTTGCCGGGGGTCACGGGAAAGGCCGGGAAGGACAGAACGTTGGTCGGCTTGTCCTGCTTGCGCCACTCGGCATTGATCGACCGCATGGAAGCATCGTCGGTGAAAACCAGGGACACTTCGGGCGGCATCTTCGGAAGCGGCTGGCCTTCTTGCGCGACGAGGAAAGCGGCCGCAGCCTCGAGCACCGGCGACGAAAGGGCGAGAAGCGTCTCTTCGTCGGGCCAATCGCCCTCTTCGACGCTGATCTGGATATCCAATGCGGTCATGATCGCGACAACCGCCGATCAGCGGTCGCCCTGCTCGCTTTCATCGTGCACGGCCGTCTGCGCCTCGTAGGCCCGGACGATACGCGCCACCATCGGGTGGCGCACGACGTCGACGTCCTTGAACCGGACGACCGAGACGCCCTCGACGCCGCGCAGGATCTGCAAGGCTTCGACCAGCCCGGATTTGACGCCGCGCGGCAGGTCGACCTGGCTCGGGTCACCCGTCACGATCATCCGGCCGTTTTCGCCGAGACGGGTCAGGAACATCTTCATCTGCATCGATGTGGTGTTCTGGGCCTCGTCGAGGATGACGGCGGCATTGGCGAGCGTCCGACCGCGCATGAAGGCCAGCGGCGCGATTTCGATGACGCCTGCCGTGATGGCGCGCTCGACCTTGTCGCCCGGCATCATGTCATAGAGCGCATCGTAGAGGGGCCTCAGATAGGGATCGACCTTCTCCTTCATGTCGCCCGGCAGGAAGCCAAGGCGTTCGCCGGCTTCGACGGCCGGACGGGAGAGCACGATGCGGTCAACCGCGCCACGCTCCAGAAGCTGTGCCGCATGCGCAACGGCGAGATAGGTCTTGCCGGTACCGGCCGGGCCGACGCCGAAGACGAGTTCGGCACGCTCCAGCGCGCGGATATAGGCATCCTGCGTCGGCGTGCGGGCGACGATCGTCTTCTTGCGCGTTGAAATCTGCGCCATCGTCAATTTGGCTTTGCGCTCCATGGTCGGCAATTGCAGTTGGTCGTCGGCTGCGACCGCCATGCGGATCGCGCCTTCCACATCCGACGTATCGATCGTTCCGCCGCTCTGCAACCGTCCATATAGAAAATCGAGTGCGCGACGCGCCTGATTGGTGGCGACGACATCGCCGGAGATCGCAACGGAATTGCCGCGGGGGTGCGCTTCGATCCGGAGCCGCTCCTCAAGGAGCTTCAGATTCTGGTCGAACTGCCCGAAGAGTTCGCTGGCGAACCGGTTGTTCTCGAAAGTGAGCACGAAGTGATTGGCGTCTGTCGCAGTTGTTTTCGACTGGCGCGATGATGAAGAAATCAGTTCGTGTCCGTTCAAGCGGTTCAGGCTCCTGTTTTCGGTCCTTACCCGATCATCTCGGCAAACAGACTGTTCGGCCCGGCCTTGATGATTCGCACCTTGATAATGTCACCGATTTGCGATGCTTTTGCATCAACATTCACAGGCTGAAGCCAGGGGGACCGGCCGACGAGCTGCCCGGGCATGCGGCCCGGCTTCTCCAAAAGCAGGTCGATTTCGCGCCCGACACAGGATTCGGCAAAGGCGCGCTGCTGCGAAATCAGCAAAGCCTGCAATCTTTCCAGACGCTTGGCCTTGACGTCCTCGGGAACCTGATCGTCGAGCTCCGCGCCGGGCGTGCCCGGACGGGTCGAATATTTGAACGAAAATGCCTGTGCATAACCCACGGCCTCGACCAACCTCATGGTCGCTTCGAAGTCCTCGTCGGTCTCGCCGGGGAAGCCGACGATGAAATCGCCCGACAAAGCGAGGTCCGGCTGCACGGCGCGGATGCGCTCGATCAGCGCCAGATACTCGGCGGCCGTATGCCGCCTGTTCATCGCCTTGAGGATGCGGTCGGAGCCTGCCTGGACCGGCAGGTGCAGATAGGGCATCAGCTTCGGCATCGATCGATGCGCCTCGATGAGGCTGTCGTCCATGTCGCGCGGATGGCTGGTGGTGTAACGCAGCCGCGCCAACCCCTCGATGTCGCCGAGACACTGCAGGAGGTCACCAAGCCCCCATTCGCGGCCGTCGGGACCGAGGCCATGCCAGGCGTTGACGTTCTGGCCGAGCAGGGTGATCTCGCGCACGCCGGCCTCGACCAGCTTCTCCGCTTCCGAAACGATCTGTGCGACGGGACGGGAGACTTCCGATCCGCGCGTATAGGGAACGACACAGAAGGTGCAGAACTTGTCGCAGCCTTCCTGCACGGTCAGGAACGCCGTGACGCCGCGCGCACGGGTCCTGGCCTTGTCGGGTGCCGGCAGATGCTCGAACTTGTCCTCGACGGCGTAGTCGGTCTGGACGACGCGCTCGCCGTTGCGCGCGCGCTTCAGCGCTTCCGGCAGCCGGTGATAGGTGGTCGGTCCGATGACGAGGTCGACGGCCGGCGCGCGGCGCAGGATCTCGTTGCCCTCCGCCTGGGCAACGCAGCCGGCGACGCCGATCACCATCTCGCGGCCCTCGAGCGCCTTTGCCTTCTTCAGATCGCGCAGCCGGCCGAGCTCGGAATAGACCTTCTCTGCCGCCTTTTCGCGGATATGACAGGTGTTGAGCAAGACGAAATCGGCATCCTCCAGCACATCCGTCGAGACATAGCCGTCACGCGTCAACGCATCCGACATGCGGTCGGAATCGTAGACGTTCATCTGACAGCCATAGGTTTTTACGAAAACCTTGCGGGCCGGCGTGCGTTCGTCGCCCGTTGCGGGCGTCGTCAGAAGAGCTGTTTCCTGGGTCATGCCGGTTCTTTAGTGCAAAGCGGCCCAAAGTTGAAGTATTTTCGCCTGTTGGCTTTCACGCGCCGACAGCGTCAGGCCCGTCCGCGCAGGCGGTCCGACAGCATCGACCGTATCCGTTGCTCGATCACGCGGCTGACTTCCTTGCGGTTGGTATGGTGGTCGTAATCAACGGCCTCGCCGAAATCGACATCGACCTCGATCGCGCCTTCCCGCAGGATACCGAGCAGATGCGGCGCCAGGCCGGTATCGCCCGGCCAGGCGGCGATCGGCCGGTTGAAGCGTCCCATCGGCATTCCGTGGATACCCGTATAGGAGATCGCGACCGGCTGGACGTGAACCATGCCCGTCGGCGAATGCGGCACGGCAGACGCGGCTGCGCCGAACAGCGACGTCTTGATCTCGAGCAGGCGGTTGCCGTCCGAGGTCGTACCTTCCGGAAAGAGCACGACGATCTCGCCGTCGGCGAGCCGCTGACCGATCTCGCTGACCTGCTTTCCGGTCGCGCGCTTCTGCTCGCGCACGACGAAGATCGACGCCTGCAACCGCGCCAGAATGCCGAAGACCGGCCACTGCTTGACCTCGGACTTGGCGACGAAGACGACGTCGGCGACCGAAGACAATACCAGGATATCTTTCCACGACGCGTGATTGGCGCACAGAAGCAGCGGTCGGCGGCGTTCCGGCATGCCATGGACGCGCACCTTGATGCCGAGCAGGTAGCAGGCCATGCGGTGCCAGTAGCGCGGCAACAGGCGCCGCAGCTTCAGATCCAGCCAGAGGCAGACAATCTGGATCGGCATCAGCACGAGCGAGGCCAGCGCCAGCACCAACGCGAACAATGCGATCCGCAGCCAATTGATCATCGAAAAGGATTTCCTGCGCCGGTCACCCGCCACTCCGCATGGTTGCGCGAGGGTCCGGCTCATCCGGGGCGTGCCAAACCAATCCGGTTCGGACTAGCGAAGATCGAGCCGCATGACAAGCGCGGCAGTGCGCTGTCCTGCCTTGTCCTGGTAATAGGCACGGCGTTCGCCGACCTTGAGGAAGCCGAGCTTGCGGTAAAGCCCGATTGCAGCCTGATTGGTCTCGTCCACTTCGAGGAAAAGCGTGTCCGATCCCTTGACCGAAGCTTCGCGCATCGCGGCCTGCATCAGCCGCCAGCCGAGGCCGGAACGGGCATAACGCGGATCGACGCCGATCGTCAGGATTTCGGCCTCGCCGGCCACGGCACGCGACAGCACGAAGCCGCCAAAGGCAGGCCGAAACGATCCGTTGGTCTGGCGAGCGACAAAACCGAACACCGTTTCCTGGACGAGAAGCGCGTGGATTTCGCCATCGCTCCAGGGGGCCGCGAAACGCTGGCGATGGAGAGCGGCGGCAGCGATGAGATCCGGCTCTTCAAGCGGGAAGATGTCGAATTCGGTGCGGCGCGTGAAGTAGTCGGTGAAGCTCATCGGTGTCTATGCTCGGGCAACGGCAAAGCCCGCTTGCGGCTTGGCATCGGGCCCTCGAAGGTATAGCGGCTTCGGCTTGGCCGAGGCTGGATCTGCGACGGCGCCAAGCCGCGCGACAACGGCGATATCGGCGAGATCGGAAGTCTTGACCGGCGTTGCCGCGGTGACGAACCCAGCGCCCGAACCGGCGATGCACCCCTCGAAGCCGGCAAACCGGTCGCGGGCGGCCGTGACCGACAGCGCCTCCGGCTCGGTGACGGGATGGCCTGCTGCGTCGAATGCCTGGACGTAGACCTCGTCGCGCTTGGCGTCGATTGCGACCAGCACCGATTTGCCCGGTGCCGCGGCGCGGGCTTCCTCAGCAATAACGTGAAGCGAGGAAACACCGACCGTGGGCTTGCCGAGCGCGAGCGCCAAGCCGCGCGCCGTCGCGACCCCGACACGGATGCCGGTGAACGACCCCGGACCAATGGTCACGGCGATGCGATCGATATCGCCAAGCGGGCGATCGGCGGCTTCGAGCGCCTCGTCAACGAACTCCATCAGCCGTTCGGCGTGGCCGCGGCCGATATCGGCTCCGGACTGTCCGAGAATGGACATCGAACCGCTGTCATAAATGGCAGCGGAACAGCCGGACCCTGATGTGTCGATGGCAAGTACGATCATTTCAGTTGCAGCGATTTCCAGACGCATCATCCCGCGAGGCCGGATCGGCTTCGCGGTTACGCTTACTCAGCCAAGAGATCGGCTGCAACCTCCGAAAGGCGCAGCCGCTCGCCATCGCGATATCAGACGGCTTCGACGGCTTCTACTTCGGGAACGAAATGCCGCAGCAGGTTCTGCACGCCATGCTTCAGGGTCGCCGTCGACGACGGGCAGCCCGAGCAGGCACCCTTCATGTTCAGGAACACGGTGCCGTCCTTGAAGCCGCGGAAGGTGATATCGCCGCCGTCCTGCGCCACGGCCGGTCGAACCCGGGTTTCGAGCAGTTCCTTGATGGTAGCGACAATAGTCTCGTCGCCCGGCTCGAAGAATTCGTCTTGCTGATCCAGCTGCTCGGCACGGCCGGCTCCGGCCATGATCGGCGCGCCGGACATGAAGTGCTCCATGATCGAGCCGAGGATCGCGGGCTTCAGGTGCTGCCACTCCTGCCCTTCCTTGCTGACGGTGATGAAGTCGTAGCCGAAGTAGACGCCGCTGACACCGGGGATCGAGAACAGGCGGGCAGCAAGCGGCGAACCGGCGCGCGCTTCTTCTTCGTCACGGAACTCGGCAGTGCCGTTTTCCAGAACCACCTTGCCCGGCAGGAACTTGAGCGTGGCCGGGTTCGGCGTGGCTTCGGTCTGGATGAACATGTCTCTCTCCGTCTTGCCGGGATCGGTTCTCAACCGGCTCTTTAGAATAATTCAAAAGAATATAAGGGCTTCGTTCCGCCCTCGCAAGGGCGCAAAGAGACGCAGCTCAGCTGAGCGCGTCGATTTCCTCGTCGGTCAGGAGGTCCGGGATGACCGTAACGGGGATCGGGAAAGCGGCCGCCTTGCCGGCGATCGATGAGACCAGCGGACCGGGACCTTCCTTTGCCGACCCTGCGGCCAGAACCAGGATGGCGATGTCGCGATCCTCTTCGATCGCCAAATGGATCTGCTCGGTTGCAGCCCCTTCGCGGATGACGATTTCGGGTTCAATCCCGATGCGTTCGCGGACGGATTGCGCCACCTTGGCAAGCGTCGCTTCCGCCTCTTCGCGCGCTTCGGCACGCATGATTTCCTCGACCCCCAGCCATTGCTGGAAGTCGCCGTCGGCGATGACATAGAGCAGGACGAGACCGCCATTGGAATTCTTGGCGCGCATGCCAGCATAGTGCACAGCGCGGCCGCATTCCGGGGTATCGTCGATCACCGCCATGAATTTGCGGCGGTGACCTTCAAGTCGTGAGAGTCGGGTCGAGACCATACGGCGAACATTACATTCCAGATAAGCCGCCGCAAGGTCTCATTTTCGCCTTTTACTGCAGAAACCCGATGATTTCGCGAACCTCGCCCATCGTCTTTTCCGCACGCGCCCGGGCACGCTCGCCGCCGTTGCGAAGGATCGCGTCGATGTGAGCCGTGTCGCCCATCAGGCGGCGCATTTCGCCGGTGATCGGCGACAGAACTTCGACCGCCAGGTCCACCAGCGCCGGCTTGAACACCGAGAACTGCTGGCCACCGAATTCGCCCAGCACCGCTTCCTTGGTCTTGTCGGAAAGTGCTGCATAGATGCCGACGAGGTTTTCCGCCTCGGGGCGTCCCTTGAGGCCGTCGAGTTCGCTCGGAAGCGCATCCGGGTCGGTCTTGGCCTTGCGGATCTTCTTCGAGATCGTCTCGGCGTCATCCATCAGGTTGATGCGCGAAAGATCCGACGGATCGGACTTCGACATCTTCTTGGTGCCATCACGCAGCGACATGACGCGCGGCGTTGCGCCACCGATCAGCGGCTCCACCGGCGGGAAATAGGCATGGATCGGCTCTTCGCCGACGACCATATCGACGCCGTATCCACCACGACGGATGTGCTCCATGAAGTCGATGTTGAACTTCTGGGCGATGTCACGCGTCAATTCGAGATGCTGCTTCTGATCGTCGCCGACCGGAACATGGGTGGCGCGATAGACGAGGATGTCGGCGGCCATCAGACTCGGATAGGCAAGCAGGCCCAGCGAGGCGTTCTCGCGGTCCTTGCCGGCCTTATCCTTGAACTGGGTCATCCGGTTCATCCAGCCGATGCGGGCGACGCAGTTGAAGATCCAGGCGAGTTCCGCATGCTGCGGCACGGCCGACTGGTTGAAGACGATATGCTTTTCCGGATCGATGCCGGACGCGATGAAGGCGGCGGCGATCGAGCGGATCTGCCCCTTCAGGTCCTCGTGCACGAGCTGCGCGGTGAGCGAATGCAGGTCGACGACGCAATAGATGCAATCGTTGTTTTCCTGCAGAGCCACGAACTTGCGGATCGCGCCGAGATAATTGCCAAGATGGAGGTTGCCCGTCGGCTGAACGCCGGAAAATACGAGCGGCTTGAATTCGTTCATGTCGTCCTCAATAGGCTGGTGGAGGGCCTACTGCATGTTTCCTTAAATCGGGACCAACTTAAGGATAAAAACATGCAGCCATTCAAAGTGACAGCGACCTTGGCGCGTCCGACAGGACGCGCGGCGCTGTCGGGCTGATCGCCCATGTTGCTAACGGCATGGCTTATGCACGGCGGGCGGGGCGCAATCAAGTAGCGCGACGGCGAGTTCGCAACGCCGATTGAAATCGGCGTAGCGGCTTCGATCAGGCGTCCGCGTCCGGCATCGTCGACGGTTCAGCTTTGGCCTTTGCCTTGCGCTTCAGATTGCGGCGGATCATGCCGAGGTTGGCGCCGCCGATACCGAAGGCGATCGCGAAATAGATTACCATGGCAACGACCACCAGACCGCAAAGCGTGGTTGCGCGCACGATCAGCGGTGCTGCCGACGACACTTCGTAAGTCAGCCATTGAAGGGCGAAATGCAGTGCGGCGGCCATGCCGGCCGCGGCGATGACGAGTCGGGGAATACGGGTCAGCAGCGGGATGTCACGGCCCCAATGGCCGCGCCAGACGAGCATGCCGAACAGGAGGACGGCATTCACCCAGCCGGCAACGATTTCCGCGGTTGCGATGCCGCTTGCGCCCAGCCGCGGAAACAGCGTCAGGGCCAGTGACACGTTCACGGCAACCGAAATACCGGCAAAGATCATCGGCGTGCGGGTATCCTCGCGGGCAAAGAAGCCGGGGATGAACGCCTTGATCAGCACGAAGGCCGGAAGACCGAGCCCGTAGATTGCCAGGATATGGCCGACGACCACCGTCGACGACGCCTGGAACTCGCCACGCTCGAACAGGAGCCGGACGATCGGCTCCGACATCACGAGCAATGCTGCCGCCGCCGGCAATGTCAGGAACAGGGTGAACTCAACCGAACGGTTCTGCAGGTTCGACGCCTCGTTGACGTTGCCGGAGCGCAGTGCACGCGCCAGTTCCGGCAGCAGCACCGTCGCCACCGCAATGCCGACGACGCCGAGGGGAAGCTGGTAGATACGATCGGCATAGACGAGCGACGATACCGCGCCTTCCTGCGCCGAGGCGATGTTGGTGTTGATCAGGAGGTTGATCTGGGTGATGCCGCCGGTGATCGCTGCCGGCAGCGCCAGCACCAGCAGCCGCCTGACATTGGCCGTCAGCCGCGGGCGGCGGAAGCCGATCTTGATACCGGCATCGCGCACTGCGAGCCAGACGATCGCCAGTTGCACGAGGCCGGCGGCCATCACGCCCCAGGAGAGGCCGTAGCCGACGGCGATCGGATCCTGGCCGATATACCAGGCATAGCCGAGGATGCCGATCAGGATGATGTTGAGGAACACCGGCGCGATCGCCGCGGCGAAGTAGCGGTGCAGCGAATTCAGCATGCCGGCCATCATCGCGGCGAGCGACATGCAGGCGAGATAGGGGAACATGATCGTCGCGAAGACGATGGTATTGCCGAGCTTTGCCGGATCGTTGGCAAAGCCGGGCGCGATCAGGTTGCTGACGATGAAGGGCATCGTCAGTTCCATCGCCACCGTCAGGAACAAAAGCACGGTGAAGAGAACGCCGAAGACTTCCTCGGAGAAGCGCCGCGCCCCTTCCATGCCGCTCGCCTCGATCTCCTTGGCAAAGAGCGGCACGAAGGCGGAATTGAAGGCGCCCTCGGCAAAGAGCCGGCGAAAGGTGTTGGGCAGGCGGAATGCGGTGTTGAAGGCATCGGCGACCGGGCCGGTGCCAACTGCTGCGGCCATGAAGGTTTCGCGGATGAAGCCGAACAGACGGCTGCCGAGCGTGGCGCCGCCGACGGTTGCAAATTTCTTGACCAGACTCATGTTTCGGCTTTTGTCGTTCTTTGAGCGGAGGGCGTGCCCGCGGCAGGCGCGATGATGCCCGATGGCATCCGATCTCGAACCTCGTCGGCCTCGTCGGCCATGACGGCCTTGAGGCGGGCGGCGATGTTCATCTGGCGGTTCTCGCTGGTGACCTTCTGGCCGACGAGATCGGTGATGTAGAAGGTGTCGATGACCTTCTCGCCGAAGGTGGTGATGTGCGCCGAGGCAATGTCGAGCGAAAGATCCGACAGGACGGCGGTGATCTCCGACAACAGGCCGGGGCGGTCGAGGCCCTCGACCTCGATGACCGTGAACTTGTTCGACAGCGTGTTGCTGATCGTCACTTCCGGCGTGACGGTGAAGGCCTTGTTGCGCTTCTTGACCTTGGTACGGCTGGCAATCACCTCGGGCAGACGCTTGCGGCCGGACAGCACATCCTCGATCAGCTTGCCGATGCTGGCCGCCCGGCGCGTCTCGTCGCCGTCGACGGAAAACTCGCGATTGACCAGGATCGTATCGAGCGCCCGGCCGTCCGAGGTGGTGAAGATCTGTGCGTCGACGATGTTGGCGCCGGCCGCCGCACAGGCGCCGGCGATGACGGTCAACAGCCGCGGATGGTCGGGCGACAAGACGGTGATTTCGGTGATCGCATGGAACTGGTGCGTGCGCACCATGGTCGACAGCGCCTTGCCGGCGACATCGGCCTCGCGGATGAAGCGGGCATGACGGACCTGATCCTCAAGCGCCACGGTCAAGAGATAGGGCTGATAGTGCAGCCGCACATAGGCCTCGCGCTCGCTTGCCGGCCAGTCGGTCAGCGCGTCACACAGCATCGTCGCCGCATGCGCCGCACGCTCCTTGCGCGACAGTTCGGAGAAGCCGCCCGAAAGCAGGAGCTCCGTTTCATAATAGAGCGTGCGGAGCAGTTGCCCCTTCCAGCCGTTCCACACACCCGGGCCGACGGCGCGGATGTCGCATACGGTGAGGATCAGCAGCATCTTCAACCGGTCGAGCGATTGCACCCGCTCGGCGAAATCGACGATGGTCTTGCGATCGTTGAGGTCGCGGGTCTGGGCGACCATCGACATTGTCAGGTGCTCGTCGATCAACCAGGCGACAAGCTCGGTCTGCTTCGGCGTCAGGCCGAAACGCGGGCAGAGCCGGCGCGCCACCTTGGCACCGGCGGCCGAATGGTCCTCCGGCCGCCCCTTGGCGATGTCGTGCAGAAGCACGGCGACATAGAGCACCTCGCGGTCCTCGATGCCGGGCATCAGCTTGGCGACCAGCGGATGGGCGTCCTCCTCGATGCCGCGTTCGACGCGCGAGAGAACATCGACCGCCCGCAGCAGATGCTCGTCCACCGTGTAGTGGTGGTACATGTTGAACTGCATCATTGAGACGATCTTGCCGAAATCCGGAATGAAGCGGCCGAGCACGCCCGCTTCGTTCATGCGGCGAAGGATGAGTTCCGGCTTGCGGCGCGAGGTCAGGATCGACAGGAACAGCCTGTTCGCCTCCTCGTTCTCGCGCAACTGCGGCTTGATCAAGCCGAGCGAGCGCGTCACCTGGCGCAGGGCTGCCGGGTGGAACTCGAGATTGTTGATGTCGGCGATATGGAAGAAGCGCAGAAGGTTGACCGGATCGCGCTTGAACACATCGGGGCTCGCCAGCGCGATGCGCCCGCCGTCATCGACGAAATCGAGCGTGCCGGCGATCTTGCGGCTGCGATGGGTGAAACGGCCGATGATGCCGGAAAGGCCCGGCGCGTCCTTGGCCTGCTGATCTTCGAGCGCGGCACAGAAGATGCGGGTGAGATCGCCGACGTCCTTGGCCACCAGGAAGTAGTGCTTCATGAAGCGCTCGACCGCCGAAAGGCCGGGGTGGTCGTGATAGCCGAGCGCTTCGGCGATCTCGCGCTGGATATCGAAGGACAGGCGTTCCTCGGCCTTGCCGGTCAGGAAATGCATGTGGCAGCGGACGGTCCAGAGGAAATCCTCGGCCTTCTGGAACAGCTTGTACTCCTGCCTTGAGAGAACGCCGAGCTTCACAAGGTCGGCCGAATCCTTGACCCGATAGAAATACTTGGCGATCCAGAACAGCGTGTGCAGGTCGCGAAGCCCGCCCTTGCCTTCCTTGACGTTGGGCTCGACGAGATAGCGCGTGTCGCCGGCCTTGCGATGGCGCTCGTCGCGCTCGGCCAGCTTGGCGGCAATGAAATCCGGTCCGGTGTTGCGCACGATCTCGTGGTCGAAACGGGTCTCGAGTTCGGCGGCCAGCGTTTCGGAACCGCAGATGTAGCGGGTTTCAAGGATTGCGGTACGGATCGTCATGTCGGCGCGCGAGAGCCGGATGCACTCCTCGATCGTGCGCGTGGCGTGGCCGACCTTGAAGCCCAGATCCCACAGAATGTAGAGCATGAATTCGATCGCCGGCTCTGCCCAGACGGCCTTCTTCACCGGAAGCAGAAAGAGCAGGTCGATGTCCGAGCCCGGTGCCAACGTGCCACGTCCGTAGCCGCCGACGGCCGTCACGGCGATGCGGCTTGCCGGCGGTGCATTGGCCGCGTCGAAGACTTCGTTCAGCACGAAATCATGCAGCACGGTGATCAGCTGATCCTGCAGCCAGGAAATGCGTTCGGCGCAGAGAATCCCGCCGCCGTCGCCCGAAAGCAGCTCGCGCGCCTTGGCCCGGCCGGCAAGATTTGCCTGCTTGAAGGCGGCAAGCAGGGCCTGGCGCATCGGATCGCGTTGCTCGGCATGCGCCGCAGCAATGAAATCGCATTTCGCCCGGAGCGCTGCGACATCGAGAATTTCGGGAAAGGAAGTTTCTTGTCTGCCCATGAAGTGCCGAGGGGCGTCCTGTCCGACTGGTTGCGTGGTCCGCTGCATGAAGAGCGCTCCTGCATGCTCCCATCCGATCAAGGCCGAACCGGGACCGTGCAGCATTTCAAATTACTACCGGCTCATCGCCACGCCCTTTGAAGGCGCGCGGCGCTGTATAGCCTTTTTCGCCGGCACATGCACAGGAAAAACGGAACGCCCGTCAACGGGCACTCAGTTCCTTCTTCAAAGCGTAAAGTGCATCCAGCGCCTCGCGCGGCGTCATATCATCCGGGTTGAGCGCCTTCAGCGCCTCGTCAACCCTGGAGTTCCCAGCGGGTTTGGCCTCTTCGCGCCGGATCGCCACCTGGAACAACGGCAAATCGTCGATCAGCTGGCTTGCCGGATTCTTGCGATCGGCATCCTCGAGCTTGGCCAGCACGTCCTTGGCACGGGCGACCACCGAAGCCGGCAGGCCGGCGAGACGGGCGACCTGAATGCCATAGGACCGGTCGGCAGCCCCCGGCCCGACCTCGTGCAGGAAGATCACGTCGCCGTGCCACTCCTTGACGCGCATGGTCGCATTCGAGAGCCGGCCGAGTTTCTCCGAAAGTACGGTCAGCTCGTGGAAATGGGTCGCGAACAGTCCGCGGCAGCGGTTCGCCTCGTGCAGGTGCTCAACGGCTGCCCAGGCGATGGAGAGACCGTCGAAGGTGGCGGTGCCGCGACCGATCTCGTCGAGGATCACCAGCGAGCGATCGGTCGCCTGATTGAGGATCGCCGCCGTTTCGACCATCTCGACCATAAAGGTCGAGCGACCGCGGGCGAGATCGTCGGAGGCGCCGACGCGGGAAAAGAGGCGATCGACAATGCCGATATGGGCGCTTGCGGCGGGAACGAAAGTGCCCATCTGCGCCATGATCGCGATCAGCGCGTTCTGCCTGAGGAAGGTCGACTTACCGCCCATGTTCGGACCGGTCAGAAGCCAGATCGCCCCACCCTCTTCGCCCGCCGGCGGCGAGAGATCACAGCCATTGGCGACGAAGGCGTTGGCCGCCTGACGCTTCAAGGCTTGTTCCACGACGGGATGGCGGCCGCCTTCGATGGCGAACATGCGCGTGTGGTCGACGACGGGGCGGGCATAGTTCTGCTCTTCGGCAAGCGTCGCGAGGCCAGCCGAAACGTCGACGGTCGCCAGCGCCAGCGCCGCCGCCTTGATGACCTCGGCCGCCGCCACGACGTCCGCCGTCATCGCCTCAAAGGCGGCGAGTTCGATCGACAGCGCCCGATCGGCGGCATTGGCGATCTTGCTCTCAAGCTCGGCAAGCGCTGTCGTGGTGAAGCGCATCGCATTCGCCATCGTCTGGCGGTGGATGAAGCGCGCGCGGCCGGCGTCCGTGTCGGTCATAGAGCCGGCATTGCCCGCCGTCACCTCGATGAAATAGCCGAGCACATTGTTGTGCTTGATCTTCAGCGACTTGATGCCGGTCTCTTCGGAATATTGCAGCTGCAGCCCGGCGATCACCCGGCGGGACTGGTCGCGCAGCCCCCGCACCTCGTCGAGGTCGGCATTTGCCCCCTCACGCAGGAAGCCACCATCGCGCCTGAGCAGCGGCAGCTCGTCGGCGAGCATCGTATCGAGGTGGTCGAGGACGGCCGAAGGCAAGGCGTCGATCGCCGCGCGTGCCTCGACAAGCTCCTGCGAAAGATTGCCCGAGGCCATCAGCCGCGAGATCGTTGCCGCTGCCCTCAGGCCCGCCTGGATGGCGCCGAGATCGCGCGGGCCGCCGCGGCCGAGCGCCAGTCGCGACAGCGCGCGCGGCATATCGGGTGCGCGCCGCAGCGAATCGCGCAGGTCGCCGGCAAAGGACGGCTGGCCGGCCAGAAGTTCGATCGAATCCAGCCGCTGGTTGATGCGATCGGGATCGGTCAACGGCGACATCAGCCGCTCGGCCAAGAGCCGCGCACCGCCGCTCGTCACGGTTCGGTCGAGCGCTTTCAACAACGTGCCTTCGCGGACACCCGACAGCGTCTTGACGAGTTCGAGATTGGCGCGAGTCGCCGGGTCGATGAACAATGTCGAGGCCGCGCTCTCGCGCTCGGGCGTGCCGAGCGCCGGGCGTTCGGCAAGCTGGGTCTTTTCGACATAGGAGATGGCAGCGGATGCCGCCGCCAGTTCGGCGCGCGAAAAGCTGCCGAAGCCATCGAGCGTCTTGACGCCGAAATAGCGGGCGATGCGGCCTTCGGCGGTGGCGCTGTCGAACAACACGGCCGGCTGCGGCACCGCCACGCGGCCGAGTACGTCGAACACGGCGCGAAGTTCCGGATCATGGAAAACGGTGTCGGCGAGGATCAGTTCGCGCGGCTCGATGCGCAGGATATCGGCAAGCAACCGGCTCTCGCCCGTTTCGGCAAGCCTGAAGATGCCGGTCGAGATATCGATCCAGGCGAGCGCATAGGCCGGTTCGGAGCCGCTCTTGATGCGGGCGAGCGCCATCAGATAGTTGGTCTCCGATGGTGAAAGCAGCTTCTCCTCGGTGATCGTCCCTGGCGTCACCAGCCGGACGACGTCGCGGCGCACGACCGATTTGCTGCCGCGCTTCTTGGCTTCGGCCGGATCCTCGACCTGCTCGCAGACCGCGACGCGAAAGCCGAGACCGATCAGTTTCTGCAGATAATCGTCGGCCGCATGGACCGGCACGCCGCACATCGGGATTTCCTGCCCCATGTGCTGGCCGCGCTTCGTCAGCGTGATGCCGAGCGCCCGCGAGGCTTCGACGGCGTCCTGGAAGAACAGCTCGTAGAAGTCGCCCATGCGGTAGAAAAGCAGCGAATCCGGGTTGTTCGCCTTGATCTCGATGAACTGCTCCATCATCGGCGTCGCCGAGGAACGGCTCTCCTCGGTCGCCAGATCGGCTGCAGAAAACACCTCGCCGGAGCGGCTCGATTGGTCTGTGACGAAATTCATGATTGTCCCGAAAAAAGAGATGGCACACTATCCGCAAGCAATTATAGACGACAACCATAAAGAGGCGCCCCGATAGGGTCGCCCACAGGAGGATAGAGGAAACATGCCGGCCACCGACAAGACCGATCGCACAATGACGAGCGTCACCGCGCAGGAAGCACTCGATTTTCACTCGCAGGGTCGTCCCGGAAAGCTGGAGATTTCCCCCACCAAGGCCATGGCCACGCAGCGCGACCTGTCGCTTGCCTATTCGCCCGGCGTTGCCGTACCGGTCAAGGCGATCGCCGACGACCCCGCCACCGCTTACGACTACACGACGCGCGGCAACATGGTCGCGGTCATTTCCAACGGCACCGCCATCCTCGGCCTCGGCAATCTCGGGGCGCTCGCCTCCAAGCCGGTCATGGAAGGCAAGGCGGTGCTGTTCAAGCGCTTTGCCGACGTCGACTCGATCGACCTTGAGGTCGACACCGAAAATGTCGACGAGTTCGTCAACTGCGTGCGCTTCCTCGGCCCCTCCTTCGGCGGCATCAATCTCGAGGACATCAAGGCACCGGACTGTTTCATCATCGAGCAGAAACTGCGCGAGGTCATGGACATTCCGGTGTTCCATGACGACCAGCACGGCACCGCGATCATCGCCGCTGCCGGCCTCATCAACGCGCTGGCGCTGACCGGCCGCGACTTCAAGACCACCAAGCTCGTCTGCAACGGTGCCGGGGCTGCGGCCATCGCCTGCATCGAACTCATCAAGGCGATGGGCTTCAACCCGGAAAACGTCATCCTGTGCGACACCAAGGGCGTGATCTTCCAGGGCCGCACCGAAGGCATGAACCAGTGGAAATCGGCGCATGCCGTCGAGACCGACCGGCGCACGCTTGCCGAAGCGCTCGACGGCGCCGACGTGGTCTTTGGCCTTTCTGCCAAGGGCGCGCTGTCCGAGGACATGGTCCGCTCGATGGCGCCGCGGCCGATCATCTTCGCCATGGCCAACCCGGACCCGGAAATCACCCCTGAGGAGGTCGCCCGCATCCGTGACGACGCAATCGTCGCGACCGGCCGTTCGGACTACCCGAACCAGGTCAACAACGTGCTCGGCTTCCCCTACATCTTCCGCGGCGCGCTCGACGTGCGCGCCTCGACGATCAACGATGCGATGAAGATCGCCGCGGCAGAAGCGCTCGCAAGCCTTGCCAAGGAAGACGTGCCGGACGATGTCGCGGCGGCCTACCAGGGCAACCGGCCGCGCTTCGGGGCGCAGTACATCATCCCGGTTCCCTTCGATCCGCGGCTGATCTCGGCGATCCCGATGGCTGTCGCCAAGGCGGCGATGGAAACCGGCGTCGCGCGCAAGCCGATCACCGATCTCGAAGCCTATGGCCGCCAGCTCTCCGCCCGCCGCGACCCGATCGCCTCGACCCTGCAGCGGATCTATGAGCGCGTGCGGCGCCAGCCGAAGCGCATCGTCTTTGCCGAAGGCGAAGAAGTGCAGGTCATGCGCTCGGCGATCTCCTATGCCAACCAGCAGCTCGGCACCGCGATCCTGCTCGGCCGCGAGGAGCGGATGCGCGACACAGCGGAGCGCGAGGGCATCGATCTCGACCGCCCCGGCATCCAGATCGTCAACGCCCGGCTTTCCAAGCGGGTCGGCGCCTATACCGACTATCTCTACGCAAGGCTGCAGCGAAAGGGCTACCTGTTCCGCGATGCCCAGCGCCTGATCAACAACGACCGCAACCACTTCGCCGCCTGCATGGTCGCGCTTGGGGATGCCGACGGCATGGTCACGGGCATCACCCGCAACTATTCGACGGCGCTCGAGGACGTGCGCCGCTGCATCGATCCGAAGCCGGGCCACCGGGTCATCGGCGTGTCAATCGCGCTCTGCCGCGGCCGCACCGTGCTGGTGGCCGACACGGCCGTACACGACATGCCGTCTTCCGAAGAACTCGCCGATATCGCCGAGGAAGCAGCCGGTCTCGCCAAGCGCCTCGGCTACGTGCCGCGGGTGGCGATGCTGGCCTATTCGACCTTCGGCCACCCCTCGGGCGAACGCTCCGAGCGGGTCCGCGAGGCGGTCAACATTCTCGACAAGCGCCGCGTCGACTTCGAATATGACGGCGAGATGGCCGCCGACGTGGCGCTCAATTCGCGGGTAATGGAACAGTATCCGTTCTGCCGGCTTTCGGGCACGGCCAACGTGCTCGTCATGCCGGCGTTCCACTCCGCGTCGATCTCGACCAAGATGCTGCAGGAGCTCGGCGGCTCGACCGTTATCGGGCCACTGCTCGTCGGCTTCGACAAATCGGTGCAGATCGTTTCGATGTCGGCGAAGGATTCCGACATCGTCAACATGGCGGCAATCGCCGCCTACAACGCCGGAATGTAAATTCGGCAGCCGCTGTCCGATTTCGGGACACACCCTGCTCCATCGGCGAACAGGGTGTGTCGAGTCGATGCAGAAACCGCATGGATCTGCGCACAAAAGAAGAGCTCGACACCCTTGGGAAAGGGGGCGAGCTCAATACACAATGGAAGAATTACTTCCACTGCGATGAAAACAATATGGAGATAGAGCGCAATATACGCCAATCTCATATGAAGCTGGCGGTTCTCTCCGTTATTTATTCTACTCTTTCGTCATGAAACCAAAATACTTCTTGGCAAGACTATCCGCTCTTTCAGGATCGAAAGTCAAACCCATCCTTAATATCTGGTTAACTGCGTCGAGCGCCTGTCAGGATACCGATGTGGCAAACCGCCCGGCATCCGCACCGTAGTAATTGAGGTAGCGGCCGGAGATATTGCTGATCGGCAGAACGATGAGAACGTCGGTGGTGCGGAATGCATGGTCGACCACGGCGCCGTCGCCGACCATGGCCCCGAGACGCATGTAGCCCTTGATCAGCGGCGGCAAGGCAGCCAGCGCCTTCTTCGGATTGATGGCCTCGACCGGCATCATGTCCATGGTCCGGTGCAGTTCGGGGCGGGCGCTGACGGCCCATTCGTCGCGCGCCCGGATATTGTGGTGAAGGAAGGAAAGCGCCAGCGCATGCTCGGCCGGCACGACGCCCGGGAACGAGCCGCAGCCAAACATGGCATCGACGCCGTATCTGAGCGCGTAGGCCCAGTTGCCCTGCCAAAGCAGCTCCACCGTGCGCTTCGTGCGGTAATCCGGCAGCACGCAGGAGCGACCGAGCTCCATGAAGCGCTTGCTCGGATGGCGGGAAAGAAGTGCGCCGACATCGAATTCCGAAGCGGAGTAGAAGCCGCCGGCGCGCTCGGCCACATCCTGGCGCAGCAGGCGATAGGTGCCGACGATCTGGTCCTCCGGATCACCCTCGATCGCCGTGTCCAGCACAAGCAGATGGTCGCAGATCGCATCCCAGCTGTCGACATCGCGCTTGCGGCGATCAAGGTCAGGGCCGACCTGCGCCTGCATTTCCTCGACGAAGACCTTGTAACGCACCGCCTGCGCCGCATCGATCTCCGATGCGGTGCGTGCAAGCCGGGTCTCAAGATTGGCTATTCGGCCGAGAACGTCGGTCGCCGGAGCGGTCATTGTCTTGCCGACGCAAGCCTGAGAAGTGTCTACCACGCTCGTCGAATCCAGAAGCTCGATCGTCATCCGCGTCATCCCGAATCATTCATATCTGCCGGGCTTAGACCACGTTTCTGCAACAACATAGTGACATGAAAACGGCATACAACCCCTGCTCTGGCGTTGACACCGTTACGACTTGAGCGCTTAGCGTATCTCAAGCAGGCGGCCGATTTCCGCCATCAGCCGCTGCGGATCGGCCGGCTTCGGCAACACGACATCAGCACCGGCCGCGACGAGCCTGTCTTTGATCTCCAGGCGCGCATCCGATGTCAGCACGACCACCGGAAGACGTCGTTCCGATCCCCTCGCCTCGTTCTCACGCAGGCGTTTCAGCATCGAAAATCCGTCGCCGCCCGGCATGTTGAGATCGGTGACGATCAGTTCCGGTATCGGCTGGGCCTGATCGCCGGCCCCGGAAAGGATCTGATCGACGGCGCCAAAATCGGTCACCAACCGGACGGTCTGTCCCGCGCGCTCCAAGACGGTGCGTACGATCAGCGCATTCACCGGATCGTCCTCCGCCAACAGGATGCCGCGCGGGCTCGACTTGACCGGAGCAATCGTCGGCTCTTCGCGAAGGATCGGCCGGTTGTCATTGATGGCGTCGCGCTTCTCGATGCCCTTCAATCGCCCCAGCAGCACTTCGACCAGCGACTTCTCGCGCAAGGGGCGGATCAGCCAGGCCTCGTAACCGTCCATCTGGTCGACCGGATGGGTGTTCCGCTCCTCCGGGTTGATCAGATAGGTCCGGCGGACGTCGAGGCGGGCGACGGCCGGCTGCAGGGCGAGAAGCTGCTTGAACTGGTCGGCGTGGCGATGGTCCACAATGATGTCGGTCAATGGCGCACCGCCGGAGAGAACATCCGAGATGACATTCTGCGCGGCCGCCAGCGTCGTTGCCCGGTGGCAGCGTCCGCCGAGCGTGGCGATGGTGGCAGAGAGCGCTGCGGACGCCGGCCCATCCGGCGCCATCACCAGCACGTGCGATCGGGCGAGCCTCAGGCGTCGTTCCGGCGTTACCCGCTCGACTTCGGCAAGCGGCAGGCGAATCTCGAAGCGGCTGCCGCGGCCGGGCGCGCTCGACGCCGTCAGGCTGCCGCCGCAGGCCTGCATGATCCGGCGCGAGATCGCCAGTCCGAGCCCGGTGCCCTTGGCGCGCTGCTCGTCATTGCCGGCCTGCTCGAACTCGTCGAAGATGCGCTTCAGTTCGTCGCCCGACATGCCCGGACCGGTGTCGTCGATGAGGATGCGCACACAATCCTCGATGATGTCGGCACTGACGAAGACGCCGCCTACCTCCGTGAACTTCACCGCATTGCCGATGACATTGAATAGCACCTGGCGCAGGCGCGCCGCGTCGAACTCCATCAACGCCGGCACGTCGGCCGTCACGGTTGCCCCGATCTCGATGCCCTTCTCATGCGCGCGATTGGAGAGCATCTCGACGACGCTCTCGATGACGCCGCGCGGATCCTGTCGCGAAGGACGGAACTGGAACCGCCCGGCCGACAGCGACGAGAAATCGATCAGGTCCTCGACAAGCTGTACCAGGGCATGGCCGGATTGCTGCATGCCGGCCAGATAGTTCTTCTGCTCGCTCGACAGCCGGGTCTGGCCGAGCAGGTGGCTCATGCCGAGAATGCCGGAAAGCGGTGTGCGGATCTCATGGCTGACGGTTGCGAGCAAGCGCGATTTCGCCTGGCTTGCCTCTTCGGCGCGGCGCCGCGCGTCTTCGCGTTCACGCGCGGCACGGGCCTCCTCCGTCACGTCGCGCGCGATGCTGTGGCGCATCAGTCGTCCGCTGGCCGGATCCCGGGCGATGACGTCGTGCCAATCGTAGAGGCGGAGGCCCTCGGGCGCGGTGATCCGCACGAGGTAGTGATTGGGTTCGATCTTCGGCTCAAAGTTCAGGCCGATGGCGGCGCAGGTGAGCCCCCTGGCATCGTCGAGGCCGCAGGCCCGATGAAAGGCCGCATTGGCATGGACAATCTTGCCATCCATGCCACGCATGATCGCAAGGTCTCCGAGCGCATCATGAATGGTCGAAAGCAGGGTCGAGGTTTCCAGGCGATCCCAGTCGCCGTCCTGCCTGGCTTCCACGCTCAGCCTGTCGCCGTCGACCGCCCTGATGCCATCGGCAATCAGGAGCAGCACGCCCGCAAGGCCGGCCGCCGCAACCGCCGCGGAAAACAGGTAGAGACCGGCGGCAATACCGAGCGCAAGCACGAGGCCGGAGGCGATTACGCCGAGAGATGCCAGCGACAGGCGGCGCAAGGAGTATGCCGACACCGCGGGCTTCGACATCGCCGTTGTGCCATCCGCCATGCCGGCGACAGGTATCGCACCACTGGCTCGGGCTCCCGCACCGAAACCGGATTCGATCTGCTCTAGCAATCGTGACGGCTCGCTCATGCCATCCGGGCTAACATGGCAAGCGTTCCGAATGGCTTCAGCGCATCGATAAAATCTTAAGCGTCGGCCTTTTTCGCCTGCAAAAGCTCGTCGAGAATTATCGCGCCGGCGCCAACGGTGATGAAACTGTCGGCCAGGTTGAAGACGGCGAAGGACCACGTCTGCGTATGGAAGAGGATGTAGTCGATGACGTAACCGAAGATCAGCCGGTCGACGAGGTTGCCGAGCGCGCCGGCTATGATCAAGGCATAGCCGAAATGCGCGAAGAACCTGTCCTTCGGCGTACGCCGCCATAGCCACAGAACGAAGGCAACGACGACAAGGCGCATGCCGACGATGAACCAGCCTTCCATGCCCGACAGCATCGAGAAGGCAACGCCGTAATTATAGGTGCGGTAGAGCGCCAGCATCGGCACGACAGCAACCGCTTCATTGAACGGTAGATAGGCTTCGACCAGGTACTTGATCAGTTGGTCGGCGGCGAGCGCGAGGACGATGAACACCGCGATCGGCAGCGGCCGGGAAAACAACACCTGCTTTTCGGTCATGCGCCGGCATCCAGCGCCAGCAGATGGCGTCGCGCCTCAAACAGCATGATGCCGGTGGCGATCGCCAGATTGAGGGAATCGGCGCGGCCTGCCTGCGGAATGCGGGCAAGCGCTCCGGCTTCACGGGCAAGCTCTTCGGGAAGGCCGGCCTGCTCGTTACCCATCAGAAGCACGACCGGCTTCGACTTGTAGTCGATCGTCCGGTAGTCGACCGAACCGGCCAGATGCGTGGCCACGACCTTGACGCCGGCCTGCTTCTGCCATTTGACGAAATCGTCGGCGCTGGCGCGCACGACCGGCATGGCGAAAACCGAACCCATGGTCGCACGCACCGTCTCGAGCGAGAACGGATCCGTGGTTTCGCCGACGAGAATGATGCCGGAGGCACCGGCCGCGTCAGCCGTGCGGATGATCGTGCCGAGATTGCCCGGATCGCGCACGCGATCGAGCGCCACATAGGTCTCGCCGAGCTGCGGGCGGATCTCCTTCAGCGCCCGATAGCGCTGTTCGAAGATGCCGACGACCATCTGCGGATTATCTCGCCGGGTGATCGTCGAAAGCACCTTTTCGCTGACTTCCAGCACCAGTCCGCCGCGGGCAAAGGTCTTTGCCGCCACCTGCTCCACATGCGGCTTGCCCTTGGCTGCCTTGGCGTAGATCAGCGTCTTGATCTTCCAGCCGAGATCGAGCGCATCGATCACCAGCTTCAAGCCTTCGGCCATGAAGGACCGTGTCTCGTCGCGGTGCTTCTTCTGCGCCAGCAACTTGATGTCCTTGATGATCGGATTGGTGAGGCTGGTGACTTCCTTCACCTGCCCGACCCGGCCTGCGCCGTGTTCGCTTCTGTCATTGCTCATTGCGGCACCCAGCGGCTGAAGAGAGATGTCGAAAGCGCCCTTCCCGGCTCCCTGCCGTCAAGGCCGCCTTCGCGGATGATGAGTTCGCCCGATTCCACCCGGCCACCGCGGCCGCGCATCGTCTCGCGCATCAGTTCATGGATCGAATAGAAGCTGGCACGGATCGAATAGGCCGTCAGCACCAGGCCCCGTGCCTCGGGCGACAGGATTTCGCGGCAGATGTCGAGCATCGCGGCCAGGTGATCGAAAAGCTGCCAGACCTCGCCGTTCGGGCCGCGTCCGAACTTCGGCGGATCGGTCAGGATGATGTCATAGCGGCTGCCGCGACGTTCCTCGCGCTGGATGAACTTCATGGCGTCGTCGCAGATCCAGCGGATCGGCAGTTTTTCCGCGCGCGCCAACGCCTGGTTTTCCCGGGCCCAGCCGATCGCCTTCTTCGAGGCGTCGACATGCGTGACCTCGGCGCCGGCCTTGGCCGCGATCAGCGAGGCGACCCCGGTGTAACCGAAGAGGTTGAGGACCTTCAGGGGGCGGCGGGACGCCTCCACCTGATCCTTCACCCAGCTCCAGTGGGCAAGCTGCTCGGGGAACACGCCGACATGGCGGAAGGAGGTGAAACGGCCGTGGAAGTCCGTCCCCAGAAGCTGCATCGGCCAGGTCTCGCCAAGAACGGCACCGGGAAAGCGCCAGCGTCCCATGCCGTCCTCGTCGGTATCGCCGGTGAAGATCGCGTCGGCGTTCTCCCAGACGCTGTCGGGCAAGTTTCGCGGCCAGAGCGCCTGCGCCTCAGGGCGCACGATGCGATAGGGTCCGTACTGCTCGAGCTTTTCGCCGGCACCGCTGTCGATCAGATGATATCCGGAAACGCCTGAAGTCTCGAGAATGAGCGGGACGCGTTCGCCCGGCTTGTCGCCGGAGCGCCGCGGGATGACACGAACCGGAGCCTCGCTTTCGGGTTGCACGCGTGGGGCCTTCTCGCGCGGCACTGCAGCTCTCGCCGTCGCCTGGCCGGCGGCGCGTTCTTTGAATTCGCCTGACTTGGCAAAAGGCGGACGCTTCTTTTCATGGCGGCCACCGCCGCGCGCCTCGGCTCCACGGCCCTTAGCCGTCGTCACGGAGGCATTCTTCGACCGCCGATCCTTTTCCTTCACGCTGAGATCCCTGGGCTTAGTTTTGTCACGAGGCGCCCGCCCTCCCCGAATATCGGATATGAATGAGCCGGCACCATGAGGTATGCCGCCGCACCCCGGATTTCGAGGCGTGGCGTCTTCTGTTGGTGCAAATAGCACCGCTCATGCTCTTGGCAAAGCCGTTTCCGATTTGCCAAGATCAGTGCGGGAGCGACACTGGCAAAATTGCATCGGTCGGAAGTGACTTCAGAATAAAATTATGCAGTCAGTTTAAAGTGTTACATCGACCGTTGCGCGTCCAGGTCGACGCGCGGCACCGTCAAGGGGAGGAATGCGCATGGACATGACCGGCGAAGAACGCATCTCGGCACCGCGCGATGCCGTTTGGCGTGGTCTCAACGACCCGGAAATCTTGAAGCGATGCATCCCGGGCTGTCAGTCGATCGAGATGAAATCTCCGACCGAGCTTTCGGCCGTGGTCAAGATCAAGATCGGCCCGGTCTCGGCCTCGTTTACCGGCGACGTCATCCTGTCGAACCTCAATCCGCCCGAGAGCTACACGATCTCCGGAGAGGGCAAGGGCGGCATTGCCGGATTTGCCAAGGGCGGTGCGGATGTATCCCTGGTCGACGACGGTGCGGAGACCGTGCTGCGCTACGACGTCAAGGCGCAGATCGGTGGAAAGCTGGCGCAGCTCGGCTCGCGGCTGATCGATTCGACCGCCAAGAAGCTGGCGCAGCAGTTCTTTACGGATTTCGGCGCCGCCGTCGGCGGCCCGGCGGAAGCGGCCGGCTGAAGAGCATAGCCGCCCTGGCCTTCAGTTAGAGCGTTTCCAGCCTACACAAAGCCACAGAAACGCTCTATCTCTTTGTTTCTACGCATTTCCTGACGGAAAACCGCTTCACACTTTTCTTGGAAATGCTTTAGTTCTGCGGAGCGGTGAGTGTTGCCTGAGTGGCCAGCTTCTCCGCCTGGCTGCGGTGCTTTTCAGCTTCGCGGTGCCATTTCAGCGCCTCGGTCGCCTCACTGCGGGCGCGGCGACGGTATTTTCCCTGGCTGAACCAAGTGGCGGCGGCCCCGAGGATCAAACCAACGACAACCGCGAGAAACAGGAAAACAAAGAACGGCGCGCTGACGGACAGGACGCTGTCTTCGGGACGGAACGGATTGAGGGCCAACGTGACGCTCTGGCGATTGGCGACGCTGAGCACGATCAGGATGACGCCGACCGGAATGAGAACAACGATGTTGACCAGTTTCTTGAGCATTCAGCCGCTCCAGTTTTCCGGATCATCGCACAGGCCATGGCGGCGATGAGGACAATCCGGATTCATGACGATCGGGCGGGATGATCAGTCTTCATCGTCCCCGTTCATGCCCGGGTTCAGCCGCTCGCGCAACTCCTTGCCGGTCTTGAAGAACGGCACCCACTTTTCCTCGACGAAAACGGAATCGCCGGTGCGCGGGTTGCGACCGGAGCGCGACGGTCGGTTCTTGACCGAGAAAGCGCCAAAACCGCGCAGTTCGACACGGTTTCCGGCAGCCAGCGCGTCTGTGATCTCATCGAGCACCGCGTTGACGATGTTTTCGACGTCGCGGTGGTAGAGATGCGGATTGCGAGCTGCAACAATCTGCACCAGTTCTGACTTGATCACTATCGCCCCCTTAAATTCTTGTTTGTTTTGCTTTTTCGGTCTGCATTGTGATTGCCGCAAGAATATGGCCGACGCTCACCGGGCGCAGGCGGTCATGTCACGGATCAGGCTGGGCATATGCTGCCATCCTCATTGAGCATCAACCTGCCAAACCGAAACAAGACCGTCAAGAAACAACTTGTCACCCGCGATTTTTTCGAGGCCTTTCATGGCCGGAAAAGCGTCATATCCCAACATCTTGACCCACTCGGAGACGGCCGATCCGAGGCCGAAAGGCAGGGTGTGGCGCGGCGCCTCCCAATCAACCACAGGAAGGTCCTTCGACACTTTCTTGTCGGCGAGGAAGGTGCGGATCTCGTCATCGCCACCAAGCTTGTCGACAAGCTTGAGGCCCAGCGCCTGGCGGCCGGTGAAAATCCGCCCGTCGGCAAGCAGGAGCGCTTCGGCGCGCGGCAGCTTGCGGCGCTCGGCCACCAGATCGACGAACCAGCTGTAGCTGTCGTCGATCATCGCCTGGATCATCGCCTTGGCGTCATCGCTCGGCGGATGGAAGGGGGACGGCTCGGCCTTCAGCGGTTTGGACTTGATTGATTCCAGCGAAACGCCAAGCTTGTCCATCAGCTCCTTGACCTGGGGATACTGGAAGATGACGCCGATCGAGCCGGTGATCGAGCTTTCGCCGGCAATGATCGTATCGCCGGCAAGCGCGATCATGTAACCGGCTGAGGCGGCCAGCGTGCGCATATCAGAAACGACCGGCTTCTTGGCAGCGACCTTGCGGATCGCCTTGTAGATAACCTCGCCGCCATAGGTGGTGCCGCCGGGCGACGAGATAGTGACCACCAGCGCCTTGACGGCATCGTTATCCTCGATCCGCTGCAGCCGCTCCAGCAGCTCGCGATCGTCCTGGATCAATCCGGAGATCTTCACGCGGGCGACATGATCACGGGCGCGCCCTGCGGCATCGGCCCAACCCGACCAGGACAGGATGACCAGAGCCACGACTGCGAGCAGGCCGGCGACGATCCAGCGCCAGAAGCTCAGCTTCCTGCGCAGGCTGCGACGATCGGCGATGGCAAGTTCATCCATGTGGGTTCTCCCGAATTTGTTGGCGCAGCTCCTGTCAGTTTCCGATGGAACATGCTATCTGCGCGGCAAGCGGCATATTCAATAGACGCGGCCGGTCACGGTTAAAAGCCGTGACCGCCGTTTTCGTGTCTTCATCAAGTTTTTTGCGGCGCCATTGTGCAGCGGCAAAAAATATCCATATTTGCGACGACTTACACGAATGTATGTAAAATGCGGTTCTCGCGGGTCCGCGGGAAAGCAACGGAACCAACAGGTCTTCACATGCTAGATCATGCGCCAGCCCCCGGCTTCTTTGCCGATACGGGTGCGAGCTCGTCGGACGCCTATGCGCTCGCCGCGCGGCATTCGGCGCGCGTCAAACGGCTGAAGATCATCCTGCCTGTGGTCGCCGGTATCATCGCAGCAGTCTTTGCGGTCATTTCCTTCGTGCGCGCCTTCATGCCGGTCGATCTGCAACTCGATAGCGCAACGATCGAGGACGGCAAGATCGTCATGCAGAACCCTGCGATTGCCGGGCGCAACAAGCAGGGCATCAGCTATTCGATGAAGGCGCAGCGCGCGCTGCAGGATATCGCCAATCCCGATCTCATCACGCTGCAGACGATCCATGCGGAAATGCCGGTGAACGAAAAGCTGATCGCCACGGTGGATGCGACCAATGGCATCTACGACCGCGGCGCCAACACGCTCGATATGAACGCCCCGTTCACGATTACAATGAATAATGGCGTCAACGCCGACTTCCAGTCGGCCTATCTGGACATCAATGCCGGCGAAATGGAAACGAAACAACCGATTGCGATCAGCATGAAGGGCGGTTCGATCATTGCGCAGCGGCTGCGAATGACGGATAAGGGACGCATAGTAACATTTGAGGGCATGGTGAGGGTCAATCTCGAACCCACCGCCATTCGCAAGAACACGAATTAGGATCTGGTGCATCCATGTCGGTTAGACCCGCTATTTTTTTCAGGATTTCAGCCAGCCTGGCCGTTGCCGGCATCGGCGCATTGATGATTGTTTCGGGCGCTGCCGCCCAGGCCACATCGAGCAAGATGAAGGGCCTCGAATTGTCGAACGACAAGCCGATCCAGATCGAAAGCGACAAGCTTGAAATCAAGGATCCGGAAAGCAAGGCGATCTTCACCGGCAACGTCAAGGTCGTGCAAGGCACGACGACGCTCCAGGCCGGCAGCATGACGGTCTTCTACAAGTCAGGCGCCGGCTCGGTTTCGAGCGGCGACGCCGACATCGACCGCATCGAAGTCAGCCAGCGCGTCTTCCTCAGCTCCGGCACCCAGCAGGCGACCGCCGACAGCGGCGAGTTCGACATGACCAAGCAGACCTTCGTGCTGAAGGGCGACAAGGTCGTTCTGTCGGAAGGCAAGAACGTGTTCGTCGGCTGCCAGTTGAATGTGCAGATGAACACGGGCGAAGCGCAGCTCGAAGCCTGTGGCGGTCGGGTGCAGATCCAGCTCGACCCGAAGTCGCAGAAAAAGAACTGACGTAGACCCGCTCGTGCAACTCCCCTTCCTTCACAAGCGCAAGCGCGTCCGCAAGCCGTCGGCGGCCACACCTGCCGCAGCCGGTCACGCGGTCGACAAGGCGCGCTATGACGGCACGCTGATCGCCCGCGGCCTTACCAAGGCCTACCGTGAGCGGCGTGTGGTCAACGGCGTGTCGCTGGTCGTTCGCCGGGGCGAAGCCGTTGGCCTGCTCGGACCGAACGGCGCCGGCAAGACCACCTGCTTCTACATGATCACCGGCCTGGTGCCGGTCGACGAAGGCTCGATCGAGATCAACGGCAACGACGTGACGACGATGCCGATGTATCGCCGTGCCCGCCTCGGCGTCGGATACCTGCCGCAGGAAGCCTCGATCTTTCGTGGCCTGACGGTGGAAGAAAACATCCGCGCCGTGCTCGAAGTGCACGACAAGAACCTCGAACGGCGCGAGAGCAAGCTCAACGACCTGCTCGGCGAGTTCAACATCACGCACCTGCGCAAATCGCCGGCGATTGCCCTTTCCGGCGGCGAGCGGCGACGTCTCGAAATTGCCCGTGCGCTTGCCACCGACCCGACCTTCATGCTGCTCGACGAGCCCTTTGCCGGCGTCGACCCCATTTCCGTCGCCGACATTCAGGCACTGGTGCGGCACCTGACGTCCCGCGGCATCGGCGTACTCATCACCGACCACAACGTGCGCGAGACCCTCGGCCTGATCGACCGGGCCTATATCATCCATGCCGGCGAGGTGCTGACCCACGGCCGCGCCAACGATATCGTGACCAATCCGGACGTGCGCCGGCTCTATCTCGGCGATAATTTCAGCCTTTGACGCGATCCGCGGGCGAATCCGGCACCTCGCCCCGCGGTCGCGCTTGACCAAACCCCTGCAATAAGCAATTTTTGGGCCAAATGAAAAACCGGCCCGTGCAATGACGCGACCGGTGGAGATCTCATCGGGAGTTTGACGTCCGCATGGCATTGTCGGCCAGCCTTCATCTGCGCCAGTCACAGTCGCTGGTCATGACCCCGCAGCTGATGCAATCGATTCAGCTGCTGCAGATGACGCATCTCGAACTCAATCAGTTCATCGCGCAGGAAGTCGAGAAGAATCCGCTGCTCGAGCTTCACGGCAATGACGACGAGTTCGGTGCGAGCTCCGAGGACGGCAGCCGCGACGAAGCGGGACAAACATCCGGTGAAGACTTGGGCGGAACGGATGACACGCCCGGCCAGCGCGATCTCTACGACAACGCCATGGCGACCGGCGGCGAGCGGCTCAACGAACAGCTCGATGCGGATTTCGGCAATGTCTACCAGGACGACACGGCGCCGCAACGCGCCGACGCGCCGGAGCTGCTCGGCCAATGGAAATCGATGCCGGGCAGCGGCGAAGGCGGCGACTACGATTTCGATGACTTCGTTGCCGGCCGCAAGAGCCTGCGCGAGACGCTTCTGGAGCAATTGCCCTTTGCGCTGACGGCCGCATCCGACCGGCTGATTGCCCAGAACCTGATCGACCAGCTCGATGAGGCAGGCTATCTTCACGCCGATCTGGACGAGGTCGCCGAACGCCTCGGCGCATCCGGTGCCGACGTTACGCGCGTCCTGCTCACCCTGCAGCAGTTCGATCCGCCGGGCGTCTTTGCACGCACCCTCAGCGAATGTCTTGCCATTCAACTGCGCCTTCGCGATCGCCTCGATCCGGCGATGGAGGCCCTCGTCGCCAATCTCGAGCTGCTGGCGCGGCGCGATTTCGCCAGCCTCAAGAAGATCTGCGGCGTCGACGAAGAAGACCTGATCGACATGCTCGCCGAGATCCGCAAGCTCGACCCGAAACCGGGAACGAGCTTCGAGACCAGCGTCAGCGAGGCGATCGTTCCCGATATCGTCGTGCGGGCGGCGCCTGACGGAACCTGGCTCATCGAGCTCAACCCCGACGCCCTGCCGCGCGTCCTCGTCAATCAGGCCTATTTCACCACGGTGTCACGCGGCACCGAGAAGAACAGCGCCGACCAGGCGTTTCTCAACGAATGCCTGCAGAACGCCAACTGGCTGACCCGCAGCCTTGATCAGCGCGCCAGGACGATCATGAAGGTCGCGACCGAAATCGTTCGCCAGCAGGACGCCTTCCTCGTCCATGGCGTCGGGCATCTGCGGCCGCTGAACCTGAAAACCGTTGCCGATGCGATCAAGATGCACGAGTCGACGGTGAGCCGCGTCACCTCGAACAAGTACATGCTGACCCCGCGCGGGCTGTTTGAACTGAAGTATTTCTTCACCGTTTCGATCGGTTCGGCCGAGGGCGGCGACAGCCATTCCGCCGAGTCCGTGCGTCATCGCATCCGCACGATGATCCAGCAGGAAAGGGCCGACGCGGTGCTTTCCGACGACGATATCGTCGACAGCCTCAAGCAGGCCGGCATCGATATCGCGCGGCGCACGGTAGCGAAATATCGCGAGGCGATGAACATCCCCTCCTCGGTGCAGCGACGCCGCGAAAAGCGGGCACTGGCCAAGGCATCGGGCTTCTAAAGCCTGTCGCGCAAAAATGTTCAGCGGTTTTGCGATAACGACATGCGAAGGAAAAAGAGCCAAAAGCGGCGCGTCAGATTAAGACACGTTAACTTTTTTGCGACCTGTGATTGACTCTCCGCGACGCAGGGGATATGAGCCCGCCGCAATTGCCGAGGACACGGTCTTCCTCGGGCGGCCGGCACGGCCGGTAGGTGCGACAGAGAGGTTCCTGCAAGCGTGAAAGGCTTGGATGACGGGACCGCTTGGAATAGACTGGCTACGCAAATCACGAACGAGAGAGGAAACTCCATGAGTGTGCGTGTATCCGGTAAACAGATGGAAATCGGCGATTCGTTCCGCGCCCGCATTGGCGACCAGATCGAGCAGGCCGTTACCAAATATTTCGACGGAGGATATTCAAGCCAGGTCACTGTGGAAAAGTCTGGGCCGCGCTTTAGCGCCGACTGCAAGCTTCATCTCGATACGGGCGTGGTTATGCAGGCGAGCGGACAGGCCAACGACCCTCAGGCTGCCTTTGACGCAGCGTCGGAGCGCATCGAAAAGCGCCTTCGCCGCTACAAGCGCAAGCTCAAGGACCACCACAACGGTAACGGTCAAGGTACCGAGGTGGCTTACACAGTGATGGACTCGGTGCCATTCGAGGATGACGAGGTCCCCGAGGATTACGCACCGACGATCGTCGCCGAAAGCTCGAAACAATTGAGGACGATGTCTGTCGCAGGCGCTGTGATGGCGCTCGACATGACGGATGAGCCCGTCCTCATGTTCCGGACTCCCGGCAAGGCAGAGCTGAATATCGTCTACAGACGCAACGACGGAAATATTGGCTGGATTGACGCTGCCAATATCAAGGGATGAGTGGAAAAGGGGAGTGCCGGCGTGCCAGCGCTCCCTCCACTTGGATCAGCGGACAGGCCGGAAAATACGACTTTTCTGTGCATGGCACCCGCCAAGACAAAGATGGTTAGAGCCATTGCGACGCATTTGTGATGATGTTGTCCGGCTCTAACCGGCGAACGAGGACAAAAGAATGGCATTGGCAGGTTTACTGCACCAAAATGCGATCATCCCGGCCATGAGGGCCAACTCGAAAAAACAGCTCCTTCAGGAATTGGCGGCTAAAGCGGCAAAGATCACCGGGCTTCCGGAACGCGAAATCTTCGATGTCATCCTGCAGCGTGAACGGCTGGGCTCCACGGGCGTGGGCAATGGCATTGCCATCCCGCACGGCAAGCTGAACAACCTGCCTTCGATCATCGGGATCTTTGCGCGACTGGACACGCCGGTCGATTTCGAAGCCCTCGACGACCAGCCGGTTGATCTCGTCTTCCTGCTGCTCGCGCCCGAAGGCGCCGGCGCCGACCATCTCAAGGCATTGTCGCGCATCGCCCGCGTATTGCGCGACCACGACATGGTGGTAAAGATCCGATCGAGCGATTCCGCCAGCGCGATCTACACGCTGCTCAACGAGGACACGACCTCTCACGCCGCCTGAAGCGGCCCTCAACCGGCTGTCAGTAGAGCTGACGCCGGTTCAAATGATCAATGAAAATCCGAAACAGTGCGCCCTGGCTCGAAATGTCGAGCCGGCGATAGATGTTCTTGCGGTGAATGCGGACGGTTCCTTCGGCGATGTTCATCGTCTTGCCGATCGACAGATTGCTGTGTCCCCGCAGGATCAGCCGCACGATGTTGCGTTGCTGCCGGGTCAGGCGATCGGCACAGAGGCTGTCGAACGCGGTCTCGATCGCGTCGTCATCCCTCGGTGGTGCCGGGGCGGCGTGGTTTTGCTGGCGCCAGTTCGAGCGCACGGCCTCTCGCACGATCGGCTCGTAGATCCTCAGGCGTTCCAGTTCCTCGTCGCTGAACGGCGAGCCGCCGCGGCCGCGCATCAGGGAATAGGTGGCCTGCACGCCGTCATCGAGCGGAATGACGAAGCCGATCTCCTCGACCAGGACCCCGCTTTCCATCGAGACGCAGGGATGCACCTCGGCCGAGCTTGAAAAATCCGAATGGAAGAACTGGTCGGGCGCCAGCTCACGCATGCGCCACAGTCCCGGCGGCTGATCGCCGCTGCAGGCGACATAGAACGGGTCGAGCAGATAGGCACCGCCGAGATAGGCGGAAAGCGCGCTGGCGGACACCTTGGCGGTATAGCCGTCATGCAGCACGATCGGCCTGTTGTCATAGGGATAGGCGAAGGCGACCGAAAGGTCGAAGCTTGCGACCGAGCGCAGCATGCGGTCGAGCGCTCCGCCGAAATCCTGCGTTCCGATCAATCCGATCATGGCCGAAATATCGGCCGATTCCCGAGCCAGCATCCGCGTCGAACTCTCCCCTTCCCCGTATCCCCCATGGGATATCGACAGCCGCCACTTCGTCAACAATAATTCATCCGATGAGGGACCGAGATCGTCGCACCGCATTACAGCGCCGCGCGTCAAATATGACGCGTAAAGGACGCTGTAACGCTTAAACCTGCTGCATGATTTTCTCCTTAAATCGATTCCGATTTAAGGAATTGTGCGGTAGGCGCGGCGCTTGAGCGCAGGAGGATGCGATGGCAGGCAGGCTTTCCGGAAAAGTGGCTTTGATCAGCGGTGGCGCCGGCGGCTGTGGGCTTGCCGCATCCGAACTCTTTGCCCGTGAGGGGGCGAAGGTCGGCATCGTCGATCTGCCGCGCAGCAAGGGCGAAGAAGTTGCCGCCGCCATCCGTGCAAACGGTGGCGAGGCAGTCTTTGCGCCCGCCGACGTCTCGATTTCTGCGGAGGTAAGCGCGGCCGTCAAGGCGGTCGAGGCGGCCTTCGGCGCCATCACCGTACTCTTCAACCACGCCGGCATCCTGGCGGTCGGGCCCTTCCTCGAAACGGAAGAGGACGAGTGGGACCGGCTGATGGCCGTCAACGTGCGCAGCATGTTCCTGATGACCAAGGCGGTGCTTCCGGGCATGCTGGCCGCCGGCGGCGGCAGCATCGTCTGCACCTCGTCGATCTCGGCGGTGGCGGCGACACCGATGGAGGTGCTCTACGACACGACCAAGGGCGCCTGCCATATGTTCGCCCGGGCGATCGCCGTCGAATTCCGCGACCGGGGCATCCGCTGCAACGCCGTCTGCCCCGGCTTCATCGCCACCGACCACGGCAAGCGCGAGCTCGTCGGTCTCAGCAAATACGGCGTCGACGTGTCGGAAGCGGCGATCGCCGCCCAGCAGGGACGGATGTGCGACCCGAAAGAGGTCGCCAATGCCGCGCTGTTTCTCGCCAGCGACGAGGCAAGCTTCGTCAACGGCACGCATCTGTTCGTCGACAATTGCTTCACAGCGGTCTGAGAGAGGGGAAAGATATGCTTCAGGCGGGCGGCCACTGGCGCAACTGGGTCGGAAACCAATCCTGCATCGTGCGCCATCGCGGCGCGCCCGAGAGCGAAGCGGCGCTCGCCGAGATGGTCCGCGAGGCGACGTCGCAGGGGCTCAATGTGCGCTGCGCCGGCTCTGGCCATTCCTTCACGCCGGTGGCGCTGACCAGCGGGCTGCAGCTGACGCTCTCCAGCATGCAGGGCGTGGTCGACATCGACCAGGCGCGCAAGCGCGTCGCGGTCCGGGCGGGAACGACGATCAACCAATTGGGCAAGGTGCTGAAGTCGAACGGCCTCTCCCTGATCAACCAGGGCGATATCGACAGCCAGGCGCTGGCGGGGGCGCTGACCACCGGCACGCACGGCACCGGTGCCGCGCTCGGCAACATGGCCTCGCAGATCGTCGGCATGCGGCTGGTAGAGCCGGACGGCAGCATTCTCGTCGTCGATGAGACGACGCCGGATCTGCTGGAGGCGGCCCGCGTTTCGGTCGGCATGCTCGGCGTCATCTCCGAGATCACGCTGCAGGCGATGGATAGCTACAATCTGCACGAAAAGCTGTGGCGCTGCGACTTCGACGAATGCATGGAGCAGCACGACGAACTCGCCGCCAAACACCGGCATTTCGGCTTCTTCTGGTGCCCGGTTCCCGAAAGCCGGCACTGCTACTGCCTGCCGGACACGTCCTCGGTCTCCACGACAACGAAGATCGCCGATGTCTGCGAGATGAAGGTGATCGACATCACCGACCGGCCGCCGATGGAACAGGGCTTCGAGAAGATCGCCTATTCCTCCGAAATCTATCCGATCGAATATGTGCCGAACTTCCACGAGCTCGAATATGCGGTGCCCGTCGCCCATGGCAAGGATGCCGTGAGAGCGGTGCGCAAGCTGATGCTGGAAAAGCACCCCACCTGCATCTACCCGATCGAATACCGCTTCACGGCCGGCGACACCGGCTGGATCAGCCCGTTCTACGAGCAGGATTCGATCACGCTTTCCGTCTCCGGTGAGCCGGGCACGGACTACTGGGAGTATCTCAGGGATGTCGATACGATCCTGCGCCAGTACGGCTCGCGGCCGCATTGGGGAAAGCTGCATTTCCTCGGCGCCGAGGACGTGACCGCGCTTTATCCACGGTCCGGCGACTTCCGGGCATTGAGGGCAAAGGTGGATCCGGAAGGGCGCTTCCTCAACGATCACCTGCGGCAGCTGTTCGGTTGATCAGCTAAACGAAAACGCCGCGCGTCCGGATGGACGCGCGGCGTTGAAATGGATCAGACCGCTACTCAGGCGGCGGGGCTATCGCCTTCCGCAACGGCCGCCTTCGGGCCGCCCTTGGAAACGCCGACCATGGCCGGGCGCAGGACGCGATCGCCGATGGTGTAACCGGCCTGAACGACCTGCAGCACTGTGTTGTTCGGCACATCGGCGTTCGGGATCTCGAACATTGCCTGGTGGAAGTTCGGGTCGAACTTCTGGCCTTCCGGCTCCAGCTTCTTCACGCCATGACGCTCCAGCGCCGACAGCATGGCGCGCTCGGTCATCTCGACGCCTTCGATTAGCGTGGTGAGGCCCGCTTCGCCGGCCTCCTTCGCTTCGGCCGGGATCGCATCGAGCGCACGGCGCAGATTGTCGGAGACGGCGAGCATGTCGCGGGCGAAACCGGCAACCGAATAGGACTTGGCATCCTTGACGTCGCGCTCGGTGCGGCGGCGCAGGTTGTCCATCTCGGCTGCGAGCCTGAGGTACTTGTCGCGCAGGTCGTTGTTCTCCGCCCTGGCAAGTTCCAGCGGATCGGGTTCGGCAACCGGCGCCGCTTCCACAGCCTCGGGCGTAGCGTTGACTGCCTCGTCGATCGCGGCAGCTTCGTGTCCGTGCTTGTTTGTCTCGTCGGTCATGACGTTCTCCGGTGTATCGTCTGTCTTTTCTTTCGCATTTTCACGCCCGCGCGCAACGATGGCCGGATGGCGTAAAAATGCCAGTGACTGGATTTGATGCCGATATCGAGGTTTAGGGCCGAAAAATCAAGGGTTCAATGCTGTCTGTGGCCAAAAGCGCTGCTTCAGCGCGAAAGCCGCGACATCAACTGCGCGGTATAATCGACCATCGGCACGATGCGCGAGTAATTGAGCCGCGTCGGACCGATGACACCGACGGCGCCGACGATCCGATCTTCGCTGTCGCGATAGGGCGCAACGATCAGCGACGAACCGGACAATGAAAACAACTTGTTCTCCGAACCGATAAAGATCCTGACACCCGGGCCGCTCTCGGCGAGATCGAGCAGTTCGATCAGGCTATCCTTTTTTTCCAGGTCGTCGAAGAGCATGCGCAGGCGGTCGATATCTTCGGTTCCCTCCAGACCCTCGAGCAGGTTCGCGCGACCGCGAACGATCAATCGTGCCGGCTTTTCATCACCCTCATTGCCGGACCAGATCGCCAGCCCGCGCTCGACCAGATCCTGCGACAGGGCATCGAGTTCGCTGCGGACCGTCTGCTTGACCGTTTCAAGTTGCGAGCGCACCTCGCCGATGGTCTGGCCGGCCAGATGGGCGTTCAGGAAATTCGCCGCTTCCGTCAATTGTGAGCTCGTCACACCGGCGGGAAGCTCGATGATGCGGTTTTCGACCTGATCATGCTCGCCGACGAGCACGGCAAGCGCCTTGGTGGGCGCCAGCCGGATGAACTCCACATGCTTGAGCACCGGATCGTTCTTGGCCGTGATGACGAGACCGGCGCCGCGCGACATGCCCGACAGCATCTGGCTCGCCTCTGCCAGCAGCGCATCGACCGGCTGGGCATGGTCGCTCAGCCGCACGTGCCGATCGATCGAGGCACGATCCTCCGGCGAGAGATTGCCGACCTGCATGAAGGCGTCGACGAAGAAGCGCAGGCCCGTCTGCGTCGGCAGGCGGCCGGCGCTGATGTGCGGCGAGTAGATCAGCCCCAGATCTTCCAGGTCGCTCATCACATTGCGCACGGAGGCCGGCGACAACGACATCGGCAACAACCGCGAAAGGTTGCGTGAGCCGAGAGGTTCTCCGCTGTTCAAATAGGTTTCGACGATGCGACGGAAGATTTCACCGGAACGCTCGTCCAGCGCCGCCGCGATATCGGTCACTCCGGGATTGCGCAGTACCATGTCGCTCCATGTTCGCAGGCCAATCCTGCCGCCGGAAATATAGTGATCCCGGCGCCCGATGGCAAAAGGGAAAAATCGCCCTGATCGCCCGCCATCCACCGGTTCCCCTTGGCTGCGCCATGCTCTACAGCGCCGCGCGTCCCTAAGGCGCGCAAAGGTCGCTGTAGCACTTTGAACTGCTGCATAATTTTGTCCCTAAATCGATTCCGATTCAGGGAATTATGCAGTAGAAGGCTCACCAGACACGATAGGAGTTTGATGATGCGGCCATCCGGCAGAAAAATCGACCAAATGCGCAAGGTTTCGTTCGAGCGCAATTTCTCCAAGCATGCGGAAGGCTCCTGTCTGGTGCGGTTCGGCGATACGCACGTGCTGTGCACCGCCAGCCTTGAGGAGAAGGTTCCGGCCTGGCTTCGCAATGGCGGCAAGGGTTGGGTGACGGCGGAATACGGCATGCTGCCCCGCGCCACCGGCGAGCGCATGCGTCGCGAAGCCTCAAGCGGCAAGCAGAGCGGCCGTACGCAGGAGATCCAGCGTCTGATCGGCCGGTCGCTGCGCGCCGTCGTCGACCTGCCCGCACTCGGCGAACGCCAGATCTCGATCGACTGCGACGTTATTCAGGCTGATGGCGGCACGCGCACGGCCTCGATCACCGGCGCCTGGGTGGCGCTGCACGACTGTCTGAAGTGGATGGAAGCCCGCAACATGGTGAAGGTCGAGAAGGTCCTGAAGGACCATGTCGCCGCCATCTCCTGCGGCATCTTCGCCAGCCAGTCGATCATCGATCTCGACTACCTCGAGGATTCCGCCGCCGAGACCGACGCGAATTTCGTCATGACCGGAACCGGCGGCATCGTCGAGATCCAGGGCACGGCCGAAGGCAAGCCCTTCTCGGAAGAAGAATTCGCAAGCCTGCTGGGACTTGCAAAGACCGGCATTGCCGATCTTGTCGCGCTGCAGAAGCAGGCGATCGCCGGCTGACGAGAAGGACGCGGACGATGGCCCCGGCGCTGGAAGGCATTCTTGAGACCGCCCTCTATGCGGAAGATATCGACGGCGCCGAGGCCTTCTACGGCGGCGTGCTCGGGCTGGAAAAGATCACGCGCGCCGGCAACCGGCATGTGTTCTTCCGCTGCGGCCCAGGCGTTCTCCTGATTTTCAATCCGGCGGAAACGGTCAAGCCGCCTTCGCCGGATGCCCCCCTGCCGGTGCCGCCGCATGGCTCCACCGGCCAGGGACACATGTGCTTTCGCGTTTCCGCTGAGGCGCTCGGCGTGTGGAAGGAAAAGCTGGAAACGGCAGGTGTCGTGATCGAAGCCGATGTTCGCTGGCCGAACGGCGCGCGCTCCTTCTACTTCCGCGATCCGGCCGGCAACAGCCTCGAATGCGCGGAACCGGGCCTCTGGTCCATCGAATGAACCGCGGCCTGGCCGCCCTTTACGAGACGACACATCATGCGCACACTGGATGACAAGACGCTCGTCGTCGCCAGCCACAATGCCGGCAAGATCCGCGAGATCCGCGACCTGATCGGACCGCTCGGCTTCGAGGCCAGGTCGGCAGCCGACCTCAACTTCGTCGAGCCGGACGAAACCGGCACGACCTTTGAAGAAAACGCGACGATCAAGGCGCTTGCCTCCGCAAAGGCTTCGGGCCTGCCGGCGCTTTCTGACGATTCCGGCCTGGCGATCGACGCGCTTGGCGGCGCGCCGGGCGTCTACACCGCCAACTGGGCCGAGCGCGAAGACGGCAGCCGCGACTTTGCCATGGCGATGCAGAAAGTCGAGGACGCGCTTCAGGACAAGGGCGCATGCGCCCCTGAAAAACGCACGGCCCGGTTCGTCTCCGTGCTCTGCCTTGCCTGGCCAGACGGCCATGTCGAGCTCTTCCGCGGTGAGGTCGAAGGCCATGTCGTGTGGCCGCCGCGCGGCGACAAGGGATTTGGCTACGATCCGGTCTTCCAGCCGCTCGGTTACGACACCACATTCGGCGAGATGAGCGCAGACGAGAAACACGGTTGGAAACCGGGCGACGCCCAAGCCCTGTCGCACCGTGCCCGCGCCTTCAAAATGTTCGCCGAAACCTGCCTTGGAGCGGGCTGAGGAAACGTGTATGGGGTTTTCCGCAACATCCCGCTCCAATTTATTAGAAGCGATCACGTTCGTGACTTCGGGTCGATCGGCCTAAAGTCATCGTGTTCTACCGCATGAGAGACGCAACGATGCAGACGGCCACGCTATCGGCACTCGGTGACGGCATGGATCCCGGCTTCGGGATCTATGTGCACTGGCCGTTCTGCGCGGCCAAATGCCCCTATTGCGACTTCAACAGCCATGTGCGCCACCAGCCGATCGACCAGCCGCGTTTCGTCGCCGCCTTCCTGAAGGAAATGGCGGAGGCCCGAGAACTCTCCGGTCCACGCACGGTCACCAGCATCTTCATGGGCGGCGGCACGCCATCGCTGATGGATCCCGCCACCGTCGACGCGATCCTCTCGGGCATCGCCGGTGAATGGCACGTGCCCGATGGCATCGAGATTACCATGGAGGCAAACCCTTCGAGCGTCGAGGCAACGCGCTTCCACGGCTACCGCGCCGCCGGCGTCAACCGCGTGTCGCTCGGCGTCCAGGCGCTGAACGACCGCGACCTGAAATTTCTCGGCCGGTTGCACAATGTCGAGGATGCGCTGAAAGCGATCCGGCTGGCGCGCGACATCTTCCCCCGCATGTCCTTCGACCTGATCTATGCCCGCCCCAACCAGACCGTCGAGGAATGGGAGCGTGAACTCAAGGAGGCTGTCTCCTATGCCGTCGATCACCTGTCGCTCTACCAGCTGACGATCGAGGAAGGCACGCCCTTCTTCGGCCTGCACAAGGCCGGCAAGCTGATCGTTCCGGACGGTGAACAATCGGCGGTCCTCTACGAGGCGACCCAGGACATCACCGCGGCGATCGGCATGCCCGCCTACGAGGTCTCCAACCATGCCCGCCCCGGCGCCGAAAGCCGGCACAACCTCACCTATTGGCGCTATGGCGATTATGCCGGCATCGGGCCGGGCGCCCATGGCCGCCTCAGCGTCGGCGGCGCCAAGGTGGCGACGGCAACCGAACGCAAGCCGGAGGAATGGCTGCGACTGGTCGAAACCTACGGCCACGGCATGGTCGAGCGCGAAGTGCTCGATCTCGAGGCCCAGTCGGACGAATTGCTGCTGATGGGCCTGCGCCTGAAGGAAGGCGTCGATCTCGCCCGCTGGCAGACGCTCTCCGGCCGCGATCCCGATCCGGATCGCGAGCAGTTCCTGATCGACCACGGCTTTATTGAGCGGCTCGGCAATTCGCGCCTGCGCTGCACGCCTTCCGGCATGCTGATCCTCGACGCCGTCGTCGCCGACCTCGCCTGCTAGCAACCTGCTATTTTACATCAAGCGCGATGTGGCCGGAGGCTCAATCGTGGGTCGCGCCGGAAAGCGGCGTCGCGCGCATGGATGGCCGGTGCTCGAAGGCATCGAACCAGGCGCTCAGCTTCGTCCTATCCCGGAACGGCGGCAGGTCACGGAACGCCATCCAGGACAGCGCCGTGGCGATAGCGATGTGGCCGATGTCGAGCGGCGCGTCGACATTAAGGGTCTGCTCCAGCCAGTCATAGGTCTGCTCGATCTTTTCAGCATAGCCGTCGGCAAGGGCCGGATAGCGCAGGGCTTCCGGGCGTCGTTCGGTTTCCCAACGCAGCCCGATCCCCGCCTGCGCCAACCCTTGCGCCACGGCTTGCAATCTCAAGGCGCACCAGCGCGCCTCGCCGCTCTCGGGGATCAGCCGGCGGCCACCATGCAGCGTATCGAAATAGGCGCAGATGACGTCGGAATCGAAGATCGCCTCATCACCGGGGCGCAGCAGCACCGGCACCTTGCCGAGTGGATTTTCGGCATGAACCTCATCATTGCGCAGCGTCGGGCTGGTCTCATGGTGGATCACCTGCAATCGCTCGGCGATCCCCACCTCGTGGGCGAAGACGAGCGCCTTGCGGGCAAAGGGCGAATGGGTTTGATAGTAGAGGATCATCGTGCCTCGCGGGGGGTTGGAAGGAAATTATCCGATCCCGCGAAGATGTATTGCATCCGGAACGAGAAAGGCGCTCTGTTTCTGAGCACCCTTTGCAAGTTTGTTTCGTCGTTCAAGATTTGAACGGATCGCCCTTCTCGGCGTTGAGGGCTATGCCCCTGGCCACAAGCCGCGCCAACTGAACGCCATCGACCTCGCCGGTCGCCTTCACCTTGATATAGGCCATGTCGCCCTTGCCGCCGCCCTTGGCCAGACGCGGATCGAGATCGAGCATATCGGCCCCACGCCAGAAGCCAAGCGTCACGTGGTCCTTGGCAGCCTTGATCAGGCAGACCGGTCCGCCGGCCTCGTAGATCGGGTGGCCCCATTTCACGCTATCCCTGGTGCCGCCGGCGGCGAGGATGGCGCCGTGCAACTCCTTCGCCACATCAGCCGGAGCACCGGAAAGACCAGCAATGTAATCGTCAACCGTTTTACTCATGGTACAAGGTCTCCTTGTCGGCCGTGTTTAGTTCTTGAATGGGATCAGGTCGCGCACGCGACGGTCTCTCAGCCACAGACCGGCCCAGGCGATGACGCCGACATAGAACCCGAACAACAAGTGGGTGAAAAGAGGGCTATCCGCACGCAGATGGGTCGCCATGGCGCCGCCGAGATAACCGGTCAGCAGAATGGCGCCGAGGACCGAGGTTCTCGGGATCGCATAAAGCAGGGCGCACAGAAGCGTGAGTACGCCGAGCAGACGGGCAAGACCGACGTCGGCGGGATAACCGAGCACCGCCAGCGTCTCGGTCACCACCTCCAATGGCACAAGCTTGATTGCTCCGTCGAAGGCCAGGAACGCAACAACCAGACCGCTCAACACGCGGCCGAGAATCACCATTCTTCCGGCCGGAGCCGTCATAACAAGGGCAGTGTTCATTCGGGGAGGTCTCCTCGTTTTCCGTTGTCACAAATCGTTTTTCAGTCTGTCTTCTTGGCCGGGCCGACGATGCCCCAGCGGATGCCGAAGGGGTCGCGCAGCTGGCCGTAGAGATCGCCCCAGAAGGCGACCGCAAGCGGCATCGTCACCTCGGCGCCGGCGGCAACCGCGCGGTCCCACCAGAATTGCGCGTCCTCGACCACCAGATGCAGGACGACACCCTGCGGTGCGGCGTAGGCCATGCCGTGTTCCGGGAAGGGATCGTTGAGCATCAAGGCACCGCCGTTGATCGTCAGCTGGCAATGCATCAGCCGTTTGCCATCTTCGGCCACCATGCGGCCGGCATCGATTGCGGCAAAGGCGCGGATGTAGAAATCGGCGGTCGCATTCGCGTCCTCGACGCAGAGATAGGCGATGGCGCCCGGCATCGGCGGCGGCGCCGGCGCTTGCCAGTCGACCGACGATTTCGGGTTGAGATCGACAGCCGCCTTGAAGCTGCCATCCATGTAGAACGGTACGGACTCATGCTGGTGTGCAATCTTCCAACCGGCCGCAGTGCGTTTCAGTCCAAGGGTCTGGCGAAACCAGACCGATATTTTGCCGGCATCGATCTTCTCGCCGGAAAGCTCGGTGAGCATGTTGACGAAGGCGACGTCGCCGCCAACCGAGATATCGAGGTCCTCGAAGCGGTAACCGAGCGGTCCGCGCCAGGTGGAAAACCACTGTTCGAGCCCGCCTTCGCCGGCATCGGACGTCTTCAACGGCGGCGCCAGCGAAAAGAGGACACAATCCGGTGCCCCGTGGCCGATGACGCGCCTTGCATCCTTTGCCCGCATGGCATCCGCCCAATCGTCAATCACCGCACGGATTTCGGCGACGGCGGCACTCTTGTTGTCGATCACGGACATGGTGGGTCTCCTTTCCCTATGGTGGCGGGCACGAGAGCGGCGGCCCTCGAGTCCTGAGCTTGATCAGAGTTGCCTGGCGGTACCTTCGAGCTGGCTGGCGCATTGGCCCCAGCCCTGATGAAAGCCCATCTTCTCGTGGACCTCGCGATCCTCGACGGACCAATGGCGAACGCGGGCCGTGTAGCGGGTCTTGGCCCCGACATCCTCGAAGGTAATGGTCACGACCATGAACGGCTTGTCGGATGGCGCCCACGCATCGGTGAAGGCATCGGTGAAGACCAGCTTCTCGTTCGGCACCACTTCGAGATAGACGCCGAGATTGGGATAGTCCTCGCCCTCGGGCGAGCGCATGACGATGCGGTTGGCGCCGCCGGCGCGAACGTCGAGCCTTGCCTCCGGCGTCGTCCAGGGCGAAGGTGCGAACCACTTCTTCAGCAGTTCGGCATCTGTCCAGCAGCGGTAGACGAGTTCGCGGGGCGCATCGATCAGGCGGGTGATGACCAGCTCACGATCGTCGGCAGCTTTGATTTCTGTGACAACGCTCATTGTTTGCTTCTCCGTCAGCGGGTTCAATCCAAGGACGAAGCTGCAGCCACGGTTCCGACAACCGCCGACAGGTTTTTTTATCTTTCTTCTTTTGCCAGGTCTTTTTCACCCGCATCCTTGCTCAAATGATCGAGCTGCATGCGAATGTGGGAAGCTTCCGCCGCATTGGTGGCAAGGGCGATGGCACGGTCGAAGGCGATACGCGCCTCGCGGACCCGGCCCGCCTGCTTCAACAGCGCCCCGTTCAACCCATGGAAGTAGAAGTAGCCGGCGAGTTTTTCGGCAAGCGGCTCTATCAGCGCGAGTGCTGCTTCCGGTCCGTCCCGCTTCGACACGGCGACGGCGCGGTTGAGGGTGATGACCGGCGACGGCTGCAGCCGCTCCAGCGCCTGATAGAGCAGATCGATCTCTTCCCAGTCGGTTTCTTCGGGGCGTGTAGCGCGCGCATGCAGTGCCGCGATCGCCGCCTGGATCTGATAGGGGCCCGGCTGGCGATGGCGCACCGCCTTGTCGATCATGGCCAGCGCCTCGATGATCAGCGGCTTCTTCCAAAGGCTGCGATCCTGATCATCGAGCAGGATGATGCCGCCATCCGCATCGAAGCGTGCACGCGAGCGCGAGTGCTGCAGCAAAAGCAGGGCCGTCAGCCCCATCATCTCCGGCTCGGAGGGAAACAGCCGCAAGAGCAGCCGCGCGAGCCGGATCGCTTCCTCGCAAAGGTCGGCCGAGACGCTGTCCGGCCCGTTCATCGCCGAATAGCCCTCGTTGAAAACGAGGTAGATCATGGTTGCCACCGCCGCCAGCCGCATCGACCGATCGGCCGCGTCAGGCGTTTCGAAGGCGATGCCGGCGGCGGCGACACGGGCCTTTGCCCGCGTGATGCGCTGCTCCATCGCCGCCTCGCCGACGAGAAAGGCGCGGGCAATCTGCTTGACCGAAAGGCCGGAAACGATCCGCAGCGCCAGTGCGATCTGCTGCGTTGCCGGAAGAACCGGATTGCTGCAGACAAACAAGAGCTTGAGGATATCGTCGCGATAGTGGGAGCCGTCCAGCCGCTCGGCAAGATCGCTCTCCTGATCCTCGAGGTCGGAGAGCAACTCTTCCGGCGGCAGCGCGGTCTCGCGGGACTGGCGGCGCACCTTGTCGATGCCGCTGTTGCGACCGACGAAGATCAGCCAGGCGGCGGCATCGCGCGGCGGGCCACTTTTCGGCCACGTCTTCAATGCCCGGATACAGGCCTCCTGAAATGCTTCCTCGGCCGTATCCAGATTGCGGAAATAGCGCAGAAGCGCGCCCATTGCCTGCGGCCGAGCGGAAACAAGTGCGAGGTCGATCCAGGTCGTGTCTGTCATGCGGGAAACTCACTTGGCTTGTAGATGGCAAGGGGACGAATTTCATAGGAACCATCAGCCGGATTGGCTGCACTCAGCTCGCGGGCGAAATCGAGCGCTTCGTCCAGCGAAGCGCAATCGACGACATAGAAGCCGAGTAGTTGTTCCTTCGTTTCGGCGAACGGACCATCAATGACGACGGTTTCGCCAACGCTGTGGCGGAGCGTCGTTGCTGCCGTGGTCGGCAGCAACCGCGCCACCGGTCCGAGCTTTCCCGCATCGCCATATTTGCGTTGGACGGCCGCAAGGTCGCGCATGACCTTGTCGTCCTCCTCCTTCGTCCAGTTGTTGGTGACGTCTTCCTGGTTGTAGCAAAACACGGCGTAAAGCATTGGAACTCTCCTGCTCCTGTCACAAGGACGATCTGAAGAAGAGATAGCCGACGAGACCGACAAAAAAAATAGCTGGCAATCACGGGTTCAAATAGGAAGACCGCGGCAGGTGCCTGCGCACCGCCGCGATCGCCTTTGGCGCCGCGCGTCTTGTCAGACGCGCAAAGGTCGCTGTAGCATTTTGAATTGCTGCATGTTTTCAGATGTTCTCGCCGCAGGCGAGATCGGGGTCGACCGGTGCCTTGCGACGGAAACGCCGGAGCAGGCGGCCGTCGATGGCGGCAAGGCCGGCGGCGATCAGCGCCATGCCGAAGAAATGCTTCGGCTCGAGGCTTTCGCCGAGGAACAGGGCGCCGAGCAGAATAGCGCTGACCGGGATCAGAAACGTCACCAGCATCAGATTGGTGACCCCCGCCGTTTCGAGGATGCGGAAGAAGAGCACATAGGCAAGCGCGGTCGAGATCAAGGCGATGCCGACGATCGCCGCCCATACCTCAAGGCCCGGCACGGTCAAGGCCCAGGGGCGATCGACGAGAAGCGCGATCGGCACCAGCATGAGGCTCGATGCGCTGACCTGCCCCGTCGCGGTGACGATGGGCGCCACACCCATCCGCTTGAAACGACGGGCAAAAACGCCGGCAAAGGCATAGGAAAGAGCGGCCCCCAGGACGGCGAACTGCGCCAGCACGTTCGAGCCAAGCCCACCGAGCGCTGCCGGACCGATCATCACCGCCACGCCGAGAAAGCCGATCAACACGCCGGAGAGCTTGTTGACGGTCAGCTTTTCGTCGTCGGTCAGCAGGTGGGCGACGACGACGCCGAAGAGCGGTGTCGTCGCATTGAGAATGGAAGCAAGGCCGCTGGCGATATGGGTCTGGCCCCAGACGATCAGCGAAAACGGGATCAGGTTGTTGAGCAGGCCCATGCCGAAGAAGGCAAGCCAGATGCGAGGATCGCGCGGCATCGAGCGCCCGGTGAAACGCAGGAAGATCAAAAGTGCCGCGGCTGCGAGGCTGACCCGCAATGCGACGATGGTGAACGGCGGCAGCGCCTTGACGGCGACGCCGACGAAGAAAAACGAGCCGCCCCACAGCAGGGACAGGGCGATCAGCATGGCCCACTCGCCGGCACCCATCACCTTTGCATTCGCCGGTCCAGACATCTTCGCACCCCTTCGGTGATTTAATTTTTCACTCATCACTCCGTGATGTTGTAATCACTCACGGAATTTACATTAATATTGTCAGTATGTTATGATTTATTCAAACGAGCATTTCTCTCTCAATGATTGAGTCTAGCTAAATCATTATGACCTCGCTTCCCTCCCTCGCGGCCCTCAGAGCCTTCGAAGCCGCCGCCCGGCATTTGAGCGTGACGCTGGCCGCGCGCGAACTGAGCGTCACGCCAGGTGCCGTCAGTCTGCAGGTGCGTGAACTGGAGCAGACGCTGGGCGTCACGTTGTTCGAACGACGGCCGCGGCAGCTCGTTTTGACCGAGGAAGGGAGCAGTTATTTTTCGACGCTGCGCCGCGCCTTCCGCATGATGCGGGAGGCGACCGAGGAACTGACGGCGCGAAATCGCGTGCCGGTGCTGACGGTGAGCTGCACCCCAACCTTTGCGGCGCAATGGCTGGTACCACGGCTTTGCGATTTCGAGCAGCGCCTCACTGGCATCGACATCCGCATCAGCGCCTCCAACCGGCTGGCGGACTTTGTGTCCGATGGCGTCGACATCGCCATCCGCCACGGCTTCGGGCGCTACGAGGGCCTGGCGAGCGAGCGGCTGATCGATGACGACCTGGTGCCGGTCGTCAATGCGGCGCTCGCCCGCAAGCATCCGCTCTCCACGCCGGCCGATCTTTCCGCCCATGTGTTGCTGCATGACGTTCAAAGGCTGGACTGGCAGCTCTGGCTTGAGGCCGTCGGCGCCGAAGGCGTCGAGACCACGCGCGGCCCGGTCTTCGTCAACAGCAATGGCGCCATCGAGGCTGCAAAGGCTGGCGATGGTGTCGCTCTCGTTCGCCTGTCGCTGGTTTCACGCGAGCTTGCCGAGGGCGTGCTGATCGCGCCGTTCCCGGTCGGCATCGCCACCGACCTCGCCTATCACCTGGTCTACCCGCCATCGGCGCTCGACCGGCCGGCCGTCGCCGCGTTCCGTGCCTGGATCGTGGAGCAGGCACGCAGCGCCTGAAACGAAAAAAGCCCGGTTTCCCGGGCCTTTCGCGTAATCAGAGAGCAAATCCGTCGCCTATTCGTTGATCAGGCGCTTCAGAAGCTCGATCTCGTGGCTGAGCTTGGTATCGCCGGAGATCAACTCCTCGATCTTGCGGACGGCATGCAGAACGGTCGTGTGGTCGCGGCCACCGAAGCGACGGCCGATTTCCGGGAAGGACCGCGGCGTCAGCGTCTTCGACAGATACATGGCGATCTGGCGCGGCTTGACGATGACGCGGGTACGGCGGTTCGAAACCAGTTCCTGGCGCGAAACATTGTAGTGCTTGGCGACGACGCGCTGGATGTCCTCGATGCGGACGCGGCGCGGCTCGCCGGCGTTGACGAGATGGCCGAGCAGTTCGTCGACCCGTTCGATCGACAGCTGCGGCTCGAACGACCGACGGAAAAGCAGCTGGTTGAAGGCGCCTTCGAGTTCGCGGCCGCTGGCCGTGATGTTGCGCGCAACATGGCTCAGGATATCGCCGGGAATGTCAAGCGAGGTGTCGTCCTGACGGGCAGAGTCGAGGCGACGCTTCAGCATTTCGAGGCGCATGTCGTAGTCCGGGCCGTCCATTTCGATGGCGACACCACCCTGGAGACGCGAACGAACGCGGCTATCGAGCGATTCCAGCTCCCAAGGGGCGCGGTCGGCGGCGACGACGACCTGCTTGGCCGAGTCGAGCAGCATGTTGAGCAGGTGGCAGAACTCGTGCTGGATCGACTTGCCCTGCAGGAACTGCATGTCGTCGATCACAAGCAGATCGATGTTGCGCAGCGATTCCTTCAGCGACAGCGCGTCATTGTCGCGGATCGCGGTAGCAAAGCGCCACATGAAGTATTCGGCCGTCAGATAGACGACGCGCGGCGCCCGGGCGCTCTGCAGCGCCTGGATAGCGATCGCCTGCAGAAGGTGGGTCTTGCCGAGCCCGACGCTCGAATGAATGAAAAGCGGGTTGAAGCGCACAGCACCGGCGCCGGCCTCGGCGATCGTGCGGGCGGCTGCAAGGGCAACACGGTTGGAAGAACCTTCGACGAAGCTGTCGAAGGTATAGCGCTGATCAAGCGGAGAGCCGAAAAGCGGCGCCTGGGTCGGCCGTTGAACGCTGGCGACCGTGGCGGCTGCGACCGAGGCCACGGACTGAGCCGCGGCCGGGCGCCGTGCCGGCGCTGCAGGAGCCGTTTCAGTCGCCTGCGGCAGCGTCTCTTCCTGTGAAGCCGGACGGGCGCCACGGGTGGCGGTACGCACCAGGATCTCCACCTTCAAGATTTCGCCGTCTTCCTGCTGGAAGATCTGGGTGATGAGATCGAGATAGCGGTTGTTGATCCAGGACTTCAGGAATGTCGTGGGCACCGAGAGACGCACGACGCTCTTGGATACCGAATGCAGCTTCAGACGCCCAAACCAGCTAGCGAAGACATCGGGACCGACCTGGGCTTTCAAACGCGCACTTACCCGCTCGAACAGTGCGTCATGCCTCATGTCGTGCTTATCTCCCGCCGCCTGAGATAGATTGCTTCCGGCTTGAAATGAATCGCCGTCCTTTTGAAATGCGCCCGCCGCCGTCGCCAAATTCATCTGCATGTTGCCGCCTTCCAATTATGTTCAGACGCCGTCATCTCTGCCGGCCCCATCTCGTATGCCCGGCACCCCCGGCTTCCTCATCGAGGACATGCCGCTTCACCGAACGTCACAGTCGCAGTCCAACCGGGCTCCTCATCTCCCGACCGGCTGCGCGCTACGCGCATCTGCCAGACCTCATCGGCCGGCTGATGTCCCCTCACGCCTCATCGTCAACAAATCCCCCGGTCCGCCCTGGACCGTGCCGGATCCTCCTCATCGTCAACAACTGTCTCGCACCCTCGTACGAAGCGGACAGCCGAGCGCTGGATTCCACCTCTCGTCAGGCACCGCTTGCACCTGACTTTGAGGAGCGGCACCGCCGGCAACCAAAGGTCGAAAGGTCCTCGTCCGGAATGGCTGATCCATCCGGTTTTTCGTTCTCGACTTGTCTGATTGAACGACGTGGAGCCGCCCTGATACAGGGAACAGAAAGCCTGAAACCATCTCGTTGAAATGGCCTCCGCACTTCCCTTTACAGATATGGTCCGTGTCCCCTGTGGAGGGCATTTAGGCAGGATCGATGGGCAAGATCAATCGCGATTTTTACGCAACCTTAAGCGCTGCCCGTTGACTCTCATGCCGCCTTTTGCTTGCCGCAATCCGAGTCCGGGAAGAATCGCTTTTGAATCAAGGGTTTTGATTTTCAGCTCTTTGATTAGCTGGCGAAAAAGAAAAAAAATAAAAATTCGCTTGACTCATTACGGGCCCAGAAGACCCCCAGCCAGAGACGTGCCTTTGCCAAGGACCTCTCGTAAGCGATTGAAATAGCTAGAGAAACTCTGTCATCGCATTGACACGAGAAAGGTCGCGCAAGTTAACCATCGCCATGACACATGTATGAATCGGAAAAGCCCGGCGCAAGGGCCGGGCTCTCAATTAACAGATTTTTATTAGCCGGATTAGGCCGACAGCGCCTTCACGCGCTGTGCAAGGCGCGAAACCTTACGCGAAGCGGTGTTGGAATGCAGCACGCCCTTGGTGGCAGCGCGCATCAGCTCGGGCTGAGCGGCCTTCAGAGCGGCGGCTGCGACTGCCTGATCGCCGGTTGCGATCGCTTCTTCGACCTTGCGGACGAAGTTACGGACGCGCGAACGACGGGCTTTGTTCACTGCAGTGCGGCGTGCGATCTTGCGGGTCGCCTTTTTCGCCGAAGTTGTATTGGCCATTGATGCCTCTCTTCGAAAACTGACATGAACTCCGCCCTCGCCGTGCCGGGTCACTGCGACCTGTCATCAAAGCAATTCGGGAGCATTATCGGAAAGCCCAGATTTGGCGTTCCAAACTGAGGGCGGCATATAGCGAGAAACGGCCGCCCCGTCAACGCGCAATTTGGAGAAAACTGCGCGTCGCCCCTTGATCTACCTGTGTTTGAACTCCGCCTTGCGCTTCGCCGCAAAGGCGGCCATGCCTTCCTTCTGGTCTTCAGTGGCAAAGAGCGAATGGAAAAGCCGGCGTTCGAACCGCAGGCCTTCGGCAAGCGTAACCTCCAGCGAGCGATTGACCGCCTCCTTGGCCATCATCACCGCCGGCAGCGAGAACGATGCGATCTTCTCGGCCGCGGCCAGCGCCTCCTCCATCAATTTCTCCGGCGCGACCACACGCGAAACGAGTCCTGCGCGTTCCGCCTCGGTCGCGTCCATCATCCGTCCGGTCAGCACCAGATCCATCGCTTTCGCCTTGCCGACGGCACGGGTGAGACGCTGCGACCCGCCCATGCCCGGGATGACGCCGAGGGTGATTTCCGGCTGACCGAACTTTGCCGTCTCGGAGGCGATGATGAAGTCGCACATCATGGCCAATTCGCACCCGCCGCCGAGCGCATAGCCGGAAACGGCCGCAATGACCGGCTTGCGGGCGGCCGCCACCTGATCCCAGCCGCCGATGAAATCGCCGAGATAGCTTTCGACGAATTCGAGCGTCTGCATTTCCTTGATGTCGGCGCCGGCAGCAAAGGCCTTCTGCGAACCGGTGATGACGACGGCGCCGATCGCCTTGTCGGCATCGAATGCCTTCAGCACAGCGGCGAGCTCGCGCATAACGGTCGAGTTCAACGCATTCAGCGCCTGCGGGCGATTGAGCGTGACCAGGCCCACGCGTCCATGCGTCTCGACCAGCAGCGTCTCGTAACTCATTCTCGTCTCCTCCGAATTCGTGTCAGCGACCGGGCCCGGCAGGACCCGGATGTTCATTTCTGGCAGCGCGGGCAATGGAACGTCGAGCGTCCCGCCTGCACGATGCGGGCGACCGTACCGCCGCAACCCGGCGTGCGGCAAGCCTCCCCTTCCCGGTCGTAGACGGAAAAGGAATGCTGGAAATAGCCGAGCGACCCGTCGGCCTGGATATGATCCTTGAGCGACGAGCCGCCCGCGGCGATGGCGTCGGCAATGACCTCGCGGATTGCGACGGTCAGGCCCTGCAGCTCCGGCTTGGCCCCACCCTGGCTGTCGACCAGCGCGCCGGCCGGCTTCAGCGGCGACAATCGCGAGCGCCAGAGCGCCTCGCACACATATATATTGCCGAGGCCGGCAATATTCTTCTGGTCGAGCAGCGCTGCCTTCAGCGGCTGCGCCTTGCCGGCGAAGCGCCCGGCGAGATAGGCGGCGTCGAGCGCATTGCCGGTCGGCTCCTCGCCGAGCGCGCGGAAGAAGGCATGCGCGGCGACCGTGTCGCGGCGGGCCAGATCCATGAAACCGAAACGGCGCGGATCGTTATAGATGACGCGGGCCGGGCCGGCGGCACCTTCGAGATGGAAGATCACATGATCGTGTTTTTCATCCTTGCCGCGCGGATGGTGAAGCTCGCCCGGCGTGGCCGGCAGCGCACCCTGTTCGATGCGGAACGAGCCCGACATGCCGAGATGGGCAATGATGACGTCGCCGGCTTCGAGATCGATCATCAGGTATTTCGCTCGGCGCGACAGCGAGACGATGCGCTGGCCGGTAACGGTTGCCGTAAAATTGGCTGGAAAGGGAAAACGCAGGTCTGGCCGACGCAGCTCGGCATTGACGATAAACGCCCCTTCCATCGTCGGCGCCAGACCCCGCTTGACCGTTTCGACCTCCGGCAATTCCGGCATGCGTCGTCTCCTTCTTTCTTAACCACCACAAGCCCGGCGGTTGGCATTTCCTTGGCGGCCTACTTATCCTATAGGGTGCGCTATGCCGCAGCCATGGCCCCGTCCCCGAGATAGCGCGGGCCGGGCGATTTCGCTATGGTGCCGGTAAAATTGGTTCAGGTGGAGTTCTTCGTATGACGGATCAGCGGGTATCGGCCAATGGCGGCATGGAAACCTCCTTCGGTTTCCGCAACGTCGGTACGGGCGAAAAGCAGCCGCTCGTCAACGACGTCTTCCACAAGGTGGCCAAGCGCTACGACATCATGAACGACGTGATGTCGGCCGGGCTGCACCGCGCCTGGAAGGATGCGATGATCGCCGCACTCAATCCGCCGCGCCGCGAGGGCTACAGAACGCTCGACGTTGCCGGCGGCACCGGCGATATCGCCTTCCGCATCATCGAAGCCTCCGACCGCAAGGCGCATTCGACCGTTCTCGACATCAACGGCTCGATGCTCGCCGTCGGTGCAGAGCGGGCAGAAAAGAAGAAGCTCTCGGCCAACCTCGATTTCGTCGAGGCCAATGCCGAAGAACTGCCGTTCGAGGCGAATTCCTTCGACGCCTATACCATCGCCTTCGGCATCCGCAACGTGCCGCGCATCGATGTCGCGCTGAAGGAAGCCTATCGTGTGCTGAAGCGCGGCGGCCGTCTGCTGGTGCTCGAATTCTCCGAAGTGGAGATGCCGCTTCTCGACCGCTTCTACGACGCCTGGTCGTTCAACGCGATCCCGAAGTTCGGCAAGCTCATTACCGGCGACGAGGCGCCCTATCAGTATCTGGTGGAATCGATCCGCAAGTTCCCGAACCAGCGCGATTTTGCCGCCATGATCAAGGAGGCCGGCTTCTCCCGTGTCTCCTTCACCAATTACACCGGCGGCATCGCAGCGCTGCATTCCGGCTGGAAAATCTGATCTTATGAGTACAGCTGGAGCATATGTCCGCCTGACGCGGATCGGCTGGGTTCTTGTGCGCGAAGGCGTCGTCTCCGCGATCCCGGCCGAACACCTGCCGCCCTTTGCCCGCTTCGCCCAGAAGGCAGCTGGACTTTTCGCCCGCCGCAAGGTGGCCGGCGAGGAGCGCAGCGACCGGCTGTCGCGCGCCGTTGCCCGTCTCGGGCCCTCCTATGTGAAGATCGGCCAGTTCCTGGCCACCCGTCCCGATGTCGTCGGCGCGGAGTTTGCCGCCGACCTGTCGCTTCTGCAGGACCGCATGGCGACCTTCCCGCAAAGCGCGGCCAAGGCCGCGATCGAAGGGTCGCTCGGCCGTAAGGTCGACGACCTCTACGCTGAATTTTCCGAGCCGATGGCGGCCGCCTCGATCGCCCAGGTGCATCCCGCCGTCGTCATGCGCGACGGCAAGCCCGAGAAGGTCGCAGTCAAGGTCATCCGTCCCGGCATTCGTCAGCGCTTCGCCTCCGACATCGAGGCGATGTATCTCGTCAGCCACATGCAGGAGCGTTTCCTGCCCTATACGCGGCGACTGAAGCCGGTCGAAGTCACCAAGACGATCGAGCAGACGACCAAAGTCGAAATGGATCTTCGGCTCGAGGCGGCAGCGCTTTCCGAGCTTGGCGAGAACACCAAGGACGATTCCGGCTTCCGCGTGCCGAAGGTCGACTGGGAACGAACCGGCCGCGATGTCGTCACCATGGAATGGATCGACGGCGTCAAGATGTCGGACATCGACGGACTGAAAGCCGCCGGCCACAACCTCAATACGCTGGCCGAAACGCTCATCCAGTCGTTCCTGCGCCACACGCTACGCGACGGCTTTTTCCATGCCGACATGCACCAGGGCAACCTTTTCGTCGACGATGCCGGCCATATCGTTGCCGTCGACATGGGCATCGTCGGCCGCCTCGGCAGGAAGGAACGCCGTTTCCTCGCGGAAATCCTGTTCGGCTTCATCACCCGGGACTACCAGCGCGTCGCCGATGTGCATTTCGAGGCGGGCTACGTGCCCGCGCATCACGACGCGGCAAGCTTCGCCCAGGCGATCCGCGCCATCGGCGAGCCGATCCACGGCCAGCCGGCGGAAACCATTTCGATGGCGAAGCTGCTGACCCTGCTGTTCGAAGTGACCGAACTCTTCGACATGCAGACACGGCCGGAGCTCGTCATGCTGCAAAAGACCATGGTCGTCGTCGAGGGCGTCGCCCGCACGCTCAATCCGCGTTTCAACATGTGGAAGGCCTCCGAGCCCGTCGTCGGCAAGTGGATCCGCGACAATCTCGGGCCGAAGCGCATCGTCACCGATCTGCGCGACGGCCTGCATGCGGCGCTTCGGCTGGCGGAAGCGGTGCCGGAAATCGCTGCCCGCACGGAAAAATTCTCCAGCGAAATCATGGCCATGGGCGAAAACGGCCTGCGCTTCGATGCCGAGACGGCGCATGCCATCGGCAAGGCCGAGGCACGCCACACGCGTTCCGGCCGTGTGGCGCTGTGGTTGATCGCCGCCACGCTGATCTACATCGCCTGGCAGGTCACCTGAGCGCCATCTGCATTCGGGTCGCGAAACCGGCTTGCAATTCCACTCCCGCTTGTTATCGTTCCGGCATGGACAATCGTTCGATGCTCGCATTGGTGCTTTGCACGCATACCCTGGGGTGTGCGGGAGACCACGTGCGTTAAGCGGACTGTCCCCCGACCAACCCTGCCGAGGCGAGCAGGGTTTGGTCCTGTTTCCTCGGAGGCCCAAGAGCCAGAGAGGAAACAATGACCGAAGCCAACACCTCCCCGATACTCAAGATCCGAGCGGCGCGCATCGTCGATTGGGAAGCGATCGCCGCGCTGATGAGCCAGCCGGGCATCCGCTCCGGCACGCTCAGACTGCCCTATTCGACCCCGGAGCAGACACGCAAGTGGATGGAGGGCCTGTCGGAGGACGACACGGTGATCGTTGCCGAGCGCGACGGCCGAATTGTCGGCATGGCCGGTCTCCATCGCAACAAGGGGCGCAGGCGTCACTCCGCCATGCTCGGGATCAGCGTCGATGACAACCATCGTGGCGAAGGCATCGGTAAGGCGTTGCTTACATCGCTGATCGATGCTGCCGACAACTGGCTCGGCATCAGCCGCATCGAGCTGACCGTCTTCACCGACAACGAGGCGGCGATCGCGCTATATCGCAAGACCGGCTTCGAACCCGAAGGCACGCACAGGGCCTATGCGCTGCGCAACGGCGTGCTTGCCGACGTCCTGGCGATGGCCCGCATTCGTGCCTGACCGCGACCGGACGGTGCGTCCAAGTGGTGAGCAGGCGGCAGCAGAACTTGCAATTCTGCCGCCGCCTGCAACCCATGTTCCATTCGGAACTGCGAATATGTCGGCCCCATGCGATCTTCTCCTCATGGATGACGGGAGTTCATCCCAATCACCGGAGGAGAGAACACCATGCGCAAGATCATCATCGCAGCGGCCGTCGCAATCACCGCAGCCGTTTCCTTTGCCGCGCCATCGCAGGCTGGCGGCGTAACGATCGGCTTCAGCAACGGCTACTACGGCCATGGCTGGCGCGGCCAGATCGGTTATGTCGACGGCTATTATGGCGGCGGCTACTACGAGTATCGGCCCTATTGCTTCATCAAGAAGGTCAGGCGTTACGATCATTACGGCAACGTCTATTACGAGCGTATCCGCGTCTGCCGCTAACGGCGGCAAGGGGCAAGGGGCGAGGGGCACGAAGCCCGGTTGGTTTCCGGCCGGGCTTTTTACTGCATAATTCCTTAAATCGGAATCGATTTAAGGATCAAATTATGCAGCAAGTTTAAAGTGTTACAGCGTCCTTAGCGCGTCATGTTTGACGCGCGGCGCTGTAACGTCCGGTCCTCGTCATCTTCCCTCCGATTTGCCGCCCCCCATCCACCTACCCCATTGACGCCGCGTCGCCGCCGGGCTCCAAAAGCAACAACGGAAATCGCATGGGAAGGAACACAGAAATGGACCTCGGCATCACAGGGAAAAAGGCACTCGTGCTCGGCGGCAGCAAGGGGCTTGGACGCGGCATTGCCGAAGCGCTCGCAGCCGAAGGCGTTGCCGTCGCTCTGACCGGTCGCGACAGTGCCTCCGCCGAAAAGGTCTCGGCCGAGATCAGCCCGAGCGCCCGCGGTTTTGCACTCGATCTCTCCAGACCCGAGAGCCTTGATGCGTTGCTCGATCGGCTCGCAACCGATTTCGGCGCGATCGACATTCTCGTCCTCAACGGCGGCGGACCGCCGCCGTCGCTTGCGTCGGCGATCGAACCGGATTTCTGGCGGACGCAGTTCGAGACCATGGTTCTGGCCGGCATGCGCATCACCGGCCGGGTCCTGCCCGGCATGAGGGAGCGTGGTTTTGGCCGCATCATCGCCGTCGCCTCGACCAGCATCCGCGAACCGATCCCGGGCCTGACCGCCTCCAACGCGCTTCGAAGTGCCGTTGCCGGCTGGCTGAAGACACTTGCCGGCGAAGTCGCGGCCGATGGCGTGACCGTCAACATGCTGTTGCCGGGGCGGCTGGCGACCGACCGTACCTTGAGCTTCGACCGCATGGATGCCGAGAGCGAAGGGGTCGACATCGCGACGATTGCCGCGCGCAGCCAGGCGGATATTCCGATCGGCCGCTACGGAACGCCGGCGGAATTCGGCGCTGCCGCTGCATTTCTGGCTGGCAGGCCCGCGGCCTATGTCACCGGCGTGGCGCTTCCCGTCGACGGCGGCCTCAGCCGCTCGATGCTCTGAGGCACGGCATCAACCGCCTTCGCCGATCAGTTTTGCGAGATCGCTCGCCAGCGCGATCACCAGCGGACCCGCCTCCGGACGATGATGGAGTGCGATCTCCATCGTCTCGATCGCCGGAAGTCCGTCCTTCGGCTTGACGATGCGGTGGCGATCGTTGACGACGCGCGACGGCAGCAGGCTGACGCCGAGGCCATCGGCGACAGCCGCCTGGATGCTGGCGAGGCTGGAGCTGGTATAGCTGATGCGCCAACGCCGGCCGCCTGCTTCCAGCGCCGCAACCATGTCGTCCCGGTAAAGACCGCGCGGCGGAAAGACGACGAGCGGCAAGGGCTCGGCATCAAGCGTCGGATAGGCGGCGCTGTCGATCCAGCACAGGGTTTCGGCCCAGCGCCTGACGGCTTCGCCGGTGCTGCGGCGCTGCTTGACGACGACGACATCCAGCTCGCCGCGCTCATAGAGTGCCCGCAGATCGCGACTGAGGCCGCTCGTCACTTCGAGCTTCACATCGCCATGCACCCGGGCAAAATCCGCCAGCATGCGGGTCGTTCGCCCTGCGGCAAAGTCCTCCGGCAGGCCAAGGCGCAAGGCGGCGGCCACCGAGGCACCGGAAAGAAGCTCCTGTGCCTCCGCGTTCAATGCCAGCATGCGCCTGGCATAGCCGATCAATTGTTCGCCGGCCTCCGTCAGGCGCACCTGCCGGTGGCTGCGCTCGAACAGACGGTGGCCTGCCAGATCCTCGAGGCGCAACACCTTCTGACTGACTGTCGATTGCGTGGAATGCAGCCTTGCGGCCGCGGCCGTGAACCCTTGGCAATCGGCCACCACCACAAAGGCGCGCAGCAGATCCAGATCGAAAAGAGAACTATTCATAATTCGACTTATTAGCATCCATACATTTAATTTCCAGATGGAAAGTCGACCCCCTATGGTCCGCGCCGAAGAGGGGACCATGCCGGGCGCGGGACACGTCCGGCGACATGCCACATCGGAAGGACCCGATCATGAAATACCAGACCACCCTTGCCTTTGCCGCCGTACTTGGCCTTGCCGCTCCGGCCGCAGCCGACCTGCTGCAGGAGCGCAACATGCCGCTCGATCTCGCCGTTTCGATCGCCAGCCACGCGGTCGAAGCCTGCGCGGCCGACAAGTACAACGTGACGGCAGCGGTGGTCGACCGCGCCGGTGTCCTGCGCGCCCTGCAGCGCGCCGATCGCGCCGGCCCGCACACCGTCGATGCCGCCCGTGCCAAGGCCTTCACGTCCGCCTCGTCGCGCACGCCGACCAGCAAGATGGCCGAGAACATCCAGAAGAACCCGGCTGCCGCCGAACTCACCTCGATCGACGGTTTCCTGGTGCTTGCAGGCGGCGTGCCGATCAAGGCCGGCGACGAGACGATCGGCGCCATCGGCGTCGGCGGCGCGCCGGGCGGCAACCTCGATGAGGCCTGCGCCCTTTCGGCCCTTGAAAAGGTCAAGGATCAGCTCAAGTAACGGTTGAGACCGGAATCCGCTGCAGCGCCCCCGCGTCGGTCATGACGCGCGAAGGGCGCTGTCGCGCCTGAAACCTGCTGCATAATCTTGTGCCTGGGTCGGCGCCGATCTCAGGAACTATGCACTTCGGTCGGTCGGGCAACATGCGCCTGGCCGACCGCACGAACGGAACGAGGACCATGAAACCACCATCGATCGGGTGGCTGCTCGGGGCTGCACTGTTCGCCTCAGCCCTTCTTCCCGCCTCTGCTGGAGCCGCCATGCTTGAAAACGAAATGATTGCCGCTGCCGAAGCCGGCAATGCCGCCGAACTGCGTGAATTGATCAAGCGCGGAGCAACGCTCGACGCGCGCGACGAAAACGGCGCGACCGCCTTGCTCATCGCCACGCATGAGAACCACATCGACGCGGCACGCGCGCTCATCGACGCCGGCGCAGATGTCAATGCGAAGGACAGGATCCAGGACAGTCCATACCTTTATGCCGGCGCGCGCGGCCATCTCGAAATCCTGAAACTGACGCTTGCCAGCGGCGCCGACCTGAAAAGCACCAACCGTTACGGCGGCACGGCGCTGATCCCCGCGGCCGAACGCGGCCACGTCGAGACCGTGAAGACGCTGATCGAGGCCGGCGTCGATGTCGATCACGTCAATCGGCTCGGCTGGACGGCGCTGATCGAGGCCATCATCCTGGGTACCGGCGGCGAAAAGCACACGGAGATCGTCCGGTTGCTGATCGACGCTGGCGCGAACGTCAATCTTGCCGATGGCGAGGGCGTTAGCCCGCTCAACCACGCCCGGCAGCGCGGCTACGGCGGAATCGAAAAGCTGCTCGTCGCCGCCGGCGCCCGTTGAAAACCGGAGGGGACATGGAAAAGGAAAAACGTTTTCTCCGCGAGGCCGTCGCCCTTGCCCGCGCCAACATCGAAAACGGTGGCCGCCCCTTCGGCGCGGTCGCCGTTCGAAACGGCGAGGTGATTGCCGGCGGCGTCAACCAGATGCTTGAGACCGGCGATCCGACATCGCATGCCGAGATGAACGCCCTTCGCCTGGCGGCAAAGCGCCTCGGCTCTCCCCGCCTTGACGGCGTTGCCGTCTATGCCAGCGGCCAGCCCTGCCCGATGTGCCTTGCGGCCATGCGCATGGCCGGCATCACCGAGATCGCCTACGCCCACTCGAATGCCGACGCCGAACCCTACGGCCTGTCGACGGCGGCGATCTATGCCGAACTGGCAAAACCGTTGGACGAGCAGTCCATGCGCTTCCGCCATGTGCCGGTCGACGAGACCGATGCGACACCGCTCTATGCGACATGGCAGCAACAGCAGAAAAAGGACTGACCGGCGGCCGATACCGATCAGCTCGGCCACCTATTGTCAGACCCCTGCGGCGGCCAGGGCAGTGGCCGCCGTTGATATTTTCCGCCGGGCGAACCGGCGCGGCAGAGGCGAATGGGATACCAGGACAAACCGTCTGCTCACGCCGGACGATGGTTGCCCGACAACCACGCTCTTGCCGCGCACACGCGACGGGTGTAATCGCCAAGGTGAGATTTCCCTCCCTCTTTGCCGCCCAGCGTTCCACATCGAACATCGGCGGCTCCAGCCTGCAGGTGTCTGCGATGAATGCCTATTCCGAACGCGCGGGCCGTCTGATTGCGCTGCTTCTCATCGCCGGTTCCGGCGTGGTGACCATCGCCAAGGGCATGAGTCTCACCTTCCTCGCGATCCGCCTGCAGCGCGATTTCGGCTTGGGTCCGGCAGGCATCGGCGCCTTGATTGGCGCCGGCCCGCTGCTCGGTGCGATCGTCAGTCCGTTTGCCGGAACCCTCTCCGATCGGATCGGTCGAAAGGGCGTGCTGACCGCAGCGCTTTTCATGGCCGGACTGGCACTGGCCGGGCTCGGACTGGCACAGTCAATTTCCGCCTTCGCGCTGGCGCATATCGTCTCTGCCGTCGCGGCCGCCGTCTATGAGTCGGTTTCGCGCGCATTGATGAGCGATGCCGCGCCGGCGCATCTGCGCCTGCGCGTGTTTTCCTGGCGCTATCTCGCGATCAATGCCGGTTGGGCCATCGGGCCGTTGATTGGCGTATGGGTCGGCACCGCCTATTCGACGCTGTTCGTCATTGCCGGCATGATGCACGCCGCCTTCGGCCTCGTGCTGTTCTTCACTGTGCCCGAAGCAAGCAGCAGGCAGGTAGAAGAGACTGGTGCGGCATCGCGTGCTGCCGGCGACTGGCGCGGGCTTGTCGCCGCCCTGCGCGACCGCCGACTGGTCTTCTTCGTCATCGGCGGTACCCTGCTTTTGGCCGTGCACGGTCAGTGGTCGGTGACCTTGTCGCAATACCTCAACACCGGCTTCGAAGATGGCGTCACCCTCTTCGCCCTCCTTGTCTCGACCAACGCCGCAACGGTGCTGATTGCCAGCACGCCTGCCCGCTTCGTGATCGAAAGGATCGGCGCACTGCGGGCGCTATCGCTCGGCTGCCTGCTGTTCCTGCTGGGTGAAATCGGGTTTGCAGTTTCGTCCGGCATGGAAATGCTGGTCGCCTCGATGATCCTCTTCACGATCGGCGAGGTGCTCGTCGTGCCCTCAGAATATGTGCTGGTCGACGGTATTTCGAACGCCGGCAACCGCGGCACCTATTTCGGCGCGCATTCGCTGTCTTCGGTCGGCAATTTCCTCGGGCCGCTCATCGGCGGCCTTGCGCTTGGTGCGATCGGCGGCACCGGCATGTTCCTGCTGTTCGCACTGCTTTCGGCGGCAAGCGCGCTTCTGTTTGCGATCGGCAATTCCATGCCGCCGCCTCGCCCGCAAGCAGCACGTGCCGACGCGCTTGACGGCAGCGCCATCAGCGGGGATCTCCTACGCCTCGGTCAATTCGCTTAAGGCCGGAAGGCGACACTGACCCACGCAAGCGGCGGCATTCCCGTTCGTAGTCGTCCACGCGTGGGCTGCTCTATCGCGTCCCTGGCGCCAGACAAGGTGAGTGCAGGGCGGCGCTCCCGTCGCTTTTGCTTCCCAGCCGGAAGCGCTACCATCCCGCATCTGCGTGATCACCGTCACCGAACAAACAGTCCTCAAGCGATCGATCGCCGCAACCATCGTCGTCGGTGCGACAGGCGTGCTCTTCGGCCTGTTGTCCGGATCGGTGTCGATCGTGTTTGACGGGGTGTTTTCTGCCGTCGACGCGGCCATGACGCTGCTCGCGCTGGGCGTCACAAGGCTGATCCCGAGGGAAAGCAGCCGCTTTCAGATGGGCTTCTGGCATATCGAGCCGATGGTCCTGCTGTTCAACGCCGGCCTGCTCGCCACGCTCTCTTTCTATGCGCTGATCAACGCCGTCGACTCGCTGCTGTCGGGCGGTCGCGAACTCGCCTTCGACTGGGCGATCGCCTATGCCGCCGTGGTCGTCGTCATCTGCGTCGTGATGTTCCTCTACGGTCGGCGGGCAAACCGTTCGATCGGCTCGGCGTTCCTGGCTCTGGACGTGCGCGCCTGGGCGATGTCGGGCACGATCACCGCAGCCCTGCTCGTCGCCTTTGTGGTCGCCGCAATGCTGAAGGGTACCGCCTATGAAGGCTGGACGCCCTATGCCGACCCGGCAATCCTGGTCGTCCTGACGCTTTGCCTGATCCCGCTTCCGCTGAAGACGGTCTATGCCGCATTGAAGGAAATCTTCCTGGTCGCTCCGGCCGAGCTGGACGAAAAGGTGCGCGAAGCCGCACGCAACGCCGCCACCCGCCACGGCTTTTCCGATTACCGCACCTATGTCGCCAAGGTCGGCAGGGCACGGCTGATCGAGATCTACCTGATCGGATCGGCCGAAACCCGGGTGGACACACTTTCCAGCCTCGATGCGATCCGCGCCGAGATCGGCGCGGAAATCGGCGAAGCGGGACGCGACCGCTGGCTGACGATCGCCTTCACCGGCGACGTCAAATGGGCGCAGTAACCCCCACCATCGGCATGCCGCCCGAAACCGTCTCTTTCTAACGCGCCGTCGAGCGACGGCCTTTCGACGGCTCGGACAGATCGACCCGGCGCGTTATCCCGATCGCCTCCAGAAACGCCTCGTCGTGGCTGACGACAATGAGCGCACCGTCAAAGGCCCGCAGCCCCGCCTCCACCGCCTCGATGGAATCGATGTCGAGATGGTTGGTCGGCTCGTCGAGGATCAGGAGCGCTGGCGGGCTTTCGCCGCCGATGACGCAGGCAAGACCGGCCCGCAGCATCTGCCCGCCGCTGAGACTGGAAACGCGCTGAAGGGCAGCGTCGGCGCGGAACATGAACCGCGCGAGCGCCGCCCGGCAGGCATTTTCGCCTGCTCCGGGATTGAGCCGGCGGAAGTTGTCGCGGATCGAGACCTCCGGATCGAGCAGGCTCACCTGCTGATCCAGCATGGTGAAATCAGCCAGAACCCGCACCTGGCCCGACCAGGGAGCGAGCTTGCCTGACATCAGCGACAGAAACGTCGTCTTGCCCGAGCCGTTGCGCCCGGTGATCGCCATCCGCTCCGGGCCGGCGATCGTCAGGGACAGGTTGGCGAGTACAGGGCGGCCCGGGACATAGCCGGCGCTGACATCATCGACCTGCAGAACGATGCGGCCGGGCGGCAGCCCGGTCGAAGGCAGCCGGACCGAAAACGGCTGGAGGACCTCGATGCGCTCACGGGCTGTGGCGAGATCGCCGAGCGCCTGGTCACGTCGACGTTCGGCAAGGCGCGCATTGTCGCCGCCCGTCTTTTCGCTGCGTTCCTTCTTTGCATCCAGCAACAGTAGCGGCTGGTCGCCCTTGGCGCGTTTCCGGCGGCCGGCGCTATCCTTGCGGGCCTTTCGCTCCGCGGTCTCCTGCGTGTTGCGGTCGACCTCGGCAAGGCGCCGCTCCGCGTCGGCAAGATCATGCCGGGCGGAGGCGAGCTCGATCGCCTTGCGCTCGCGATAGTGGCTCCAGTTGCCGCCATAGCTGGTGGCGCCGAGAGAGGTGAGTTCCACGATCGAATCCATCCTGTCCAGCAACTCGCGGTCATGGCTGACGACGACGGCACCGCCACGCCAGTTCGCCATCAGCTCGATCACCGCCTCGCGTCCGGCGCGATCGAGATTGTTGGTGGGTTCGTCGAGCAGAATGAAATCGGGATCGGCAAAAACCAGCGCCGCCAGCTTGGCGCGGGTCAGCTGCCCGCCGGAAAGCGAAGAAAGCAGCGTCTGTGCCTCCGCCTCCAACCCGAGGCGGGCGAGTGCGGCGGCCAGCCGCGCCTCCAGCGTCCAGTCGGCGATCGACAACTCATCAATGCTGGCGCTGCCTTCCTCCGCGCGGCGCAACAGTGCCAGGGCATCGGCAATGCCGAAGAGTTCGGCGATGGTCTCCTGTTCGCCGACCTGCACCGTCTGGCGCAGAATGCCGAGGCTGCCGCCAAGCGAGACGGTGCCGGCCTGCGGCCGGAGCGTGCCGGCAATCAGTTTCAGCAGCGTGCTTTTGCCGACGCCATTGCGCCCGACAAGGCCAGAGCGGCCAGGGCCGAACCTCAGGTTCAGATCGGAAAAGAGGCCGCGGCCGTCAGGCGTGGACCAGCTGAGATGGGAGAGTGAGATCGAAACAGGCATGGATACGGATTTCCCTGATGGCAAAATGAGTGGGCTTTGCTGTCAGGTGGAAATCCATCGATGCGTGTATCCTGCCGTAATTTCTATCGGCGCGAAGATAGCACCGATCGTGTTTTCTTCAAGGCAAGGAGTTCGGCTCTGGCCGATTGGAGAGGGGACTGGAAAGAACGGCGTGGACGGCCCGCCCGCGTGAGCGCCCCGTCACGGGTGGGTTGCGCCGCCTTTGGGCGACTACCACACGAGGCCGTGCAGCGTGATCAGCGCGATCATCAGCAGGGACAGGACGAGCGACATCTTGATTGCCGCGAGCGTGTAGTCATGGCGGCGAATACACCTTGCGAAGGTATGAAGCATGGCATTCTCCCTGGCGTCGAAATGTCGAACGGCCATTGGAGCCGTGGCCACGCGATCGCCTGCGTGTCGTCTTGTGAGGTGCGCTGTGCCGGCCGTGCACAAATCCGCAGCGGCTCCTACGGCGCGCTTTGACGGTTGAGGATGCCAGATCCGAAGACCACTCCCTACAGCCGACTTTCGATACAGCTGTGGTGTAAGTCCATGAGCCGGGCCAGGATCGCCTCGCCCTCTTCGCGGTCGAGCGCCGGGTATCGCACCCGAGCGGCATCGCGAAACACATCGGCAATCATCGGGAAGTCCTTGGGAAGGATCGGTCGCCCCCGAAATCCATCGATGGGGTGCATCACGCGATCTCCTCTGTTGGGGCGAAAGCGTAACGATCTCTCAGCCACCGACGCCCGTTCGATCGGTCGATGATGCCGGTACTATGCGCCTTCGGCTACGAGATACCAAGGGATATTCGCCGCTCGAAGCGAACGCAGCCAGCGCGCCATCGGGATTGCGTGATCTGCCGCCACCGTGCAATGCTTGCCCGATGCCTCGCCGTGCATGCGGCGTCCTCGCTGCCACGCCTGTTATTGCCGGGTTCGGCCAGACACGTTGCGCCCGATGAAGCGCTCAAGTAGGGTCGCGGCCAACCGTGTCCCTCTGTCGGCGAGCCCGTCGGAAAGGATGCCGTCGAACAACATGGCTGGACCGGAAAAAGCTCCGGCGAAGAAGGCGGCCGCAGGGCCGAAACGCGATGACACTGTCGGGCAAGCGCATTCTCCTGATCATCTCCGGCGGCATCGCGGCCTATAAGAGCCTTGACCTCATCCGCCGCCTGCGCGAGCGCGGCGCCAGCATCCGCCCCGTCATGACGGCCGGCGCACAGCAGTTCGTGACGCCGCTTGCCGTCGGCGCGCTTTCCGCCTCGCATGTCTATCTCGACCTGTTTTCGCGCGAGGACGAGCAGGACGTCGGCCATATCCGGCTGGCGCGCGAATGCGATCTCATCGTCGTCGCCCCGGCTACTGCCGACCTGATGGCGAAGATGGCGAACGGCCATGCCGACGATCTTGCCTCGACCATCCTGTTGGCGACCGACCGTCCGGTGCTGGTCGCGCCGGCCATGAACCCGAAGATGTGGGCGCATCCGGCGACCCGGCGCAACCGCGCGACGCTCGCCTCAGACGGCATCCGCTTCATCGGCCCGGAAGCTGGCGAAATGGCGGAAAGCGGCGAAGCCGGAGATGGTCGGATGAGCGAGCCGCTGGCGATCGTCGCTGCCGTCGAAGGCCTGCTTTCCGGCGGCCCGAAGCCGCTTGCCGGCCGCAAGGCGGTCGTTACATCGGGCCCGACGCATGAGCCGATCGACCCGGTACGCTACATCGCCAACCGCTCCTCGGGTAAACAAGGCCACGCCATTGCCGCGGCACTTGCCAAGCTGGGTGCGGAGGTGACGCTGGTTTCCGGCCCGGTGACGATCCCCGATCCATCGGGGGTGAAGGTGGTCCATGTGGAGCGCGCCGAGGAAATGCGTGACGCGGTGCTCGCCGCCCTTCCCGCCGACGTCGCGGTGATGGTGGCGGCCGTTGCCGATTGGCGGGTGGCAAGTGCCGCCGGCAACAAGATCAAGAAGAAGCCGGGCGAAGCGCCGCCGCCGCTCCAACTGGCCGAGAACCCCGACATCCTCAAGACCGTTGGCCACCATGCCGACCGGCCGAAGCTGGTGGTCGGCTTTGCCGCCGAGACGGAAAATGTCGCCGACAACGGTCGCTCCAAGCTCGAACGCAAGGGCGCCGACTATATTCTCGCCAACGACGTTTCGCCGGCGACCGGCATCATGGGCGGCGATCGCAACCGGGTGAAGCTGATCTCGGCCGACGGCAACGACGACTGGCCGGAGATGGACAAGGAAGCGGTTGCCGAAAAGCTGGCGGCGCTGATCGCCGCCGAGCTGGAGCGAAAAGAACGGGGCTGATCGAACGCCCAATTGGGCAAAAGCCCCTCACCCTAACCCTCTCCCCGCAAGCGGGGCGAGGGGACTTGCCCTGCGAGAGCGAAGCATTCGCAGCAAACAGATAGGAGCGGGTGAGTGCAGCGTCGTTCCTTCTCCCCGTCAAAACGGGGAGAAGGTGGCGGCAGCCGGATGAGGGGCTGGTCACTGCTCAGCGATATCCGGAAAGCAACAGCTCAGGCCGAACGATGCTTGCGCACCGGCGTCCCTTGAGTCGAGAACAGCCGAACGTCGACGCCGTTTTCGCCGACGATCACCGCCGTGCCGTCCGGGATCTCGACCCAGGCGCTGTCGTCGTCGTTGAGCGGTTCGGAGACAAGACAGTAGCCGCCGCTCGGACCCATCGGCGCCGCATAGAGCGTCGGCGCCTTCCAGTCCGAGGCATAGCGCACCGCATAGAGATCGTGGCCGTCGGAAAAGGCGGCAGTGAAGCGCACCAGAACCTGGCGCTCCAGATGCGATGCCAATTGTTCGACGAAGGCGAGCGCCTCGGCAATCGCGCCGAGCGGATTGTGGTCGAGGCCAAACTGCATGGCGAGCAGGAACAAAAGTTCGGAATCCGTCGTGCCGGTGCGTGCCGAGTAGAGATCGTTGTCGAGCATGCTCTCCATCGGCCGGCGCAAATGCTCGAAGTCGCCGATCTGGCCGTTGTGCATGAAGGACCAGCGGCCGAAGACGAAGGGATGACAGTTGTCGCGTCGCGTGCCGCCGCCGGTCGCGGCGCGCACATGGGCAAGGAACAGCGGCGAGCGGATCTGCCGGGCGATGCTCTTCAGGTTGCAGTCGGACCAGGCGGGAAGAATGTCGCGGTAGCGCCCGGGTTCGGGGTGATCGCCGTACCAGGCGATGCCGAAGCCGTCGCCGTTGGTCGCCGTCTTTGCGCGGGTGGCGCAATGGGACTGCTCGATCAGCGAGTGCGCCGGAGAGGTCACCAGTTCCTCGAGATAGAGCGGCTCCCCGCGATAGGCTGCCCAGCGGCACATGCTGAAATCACTCCGGCTTCGCCCCGTTCATACGGATGCGATTCGTTAACCATGAGGGATGTTCCGACGAAACATGGTAAAAATGCGTTAACAAATTCATCCAGGGTCTACGGGCACGCTAATCCGACCGACCGATCGAACGACTTCGACCGACACATAGGCCAAAGGCGTTCAGGGCCTCGATGCCTTTTCGAACAAATATTCCATATTGACAAATGTTGCACATTTCATTTCATTCTGCGCCACAACACAGGTCATTGACCCGGAGGAATGGCATGAGCAGCAAGAAAAAACTGGGCGTCGGCCTGATCGGCACGGGCTTCATGGGCAAGGCGCACGCGCTCGGCTTCACCATCGCCGCGCGGGTGTTCGACCTGCCCTTCGAGCTCGACCTGGTTTCGGTTGCCGACGTGACCACCGAAAGCGCGGAAAACGCGCGCCGGCGTCTCGGCTTTCGCAAGGCGACGACGGACTGGCGCGAACTGTTGACCGATCCCGACATCGACATCATCGACATCACCACGCCGAACCTGCTGCACAAGGAGATGGCGCTGGCGGCCATCGCCCATGGCAAACATGTCTATTGCGAAAAGCCGCTGGCACCGACGGTCGCTGATTGCGCCGAGATGGTCGCGGCTGCGGAAAAGGCCGGCGTCATCACCCAGGTCGGTTTCAACTACCTGAAGAACCCGCTGATCTTCCTTGCCAAGGACATCATCGAAAGCGGCGAGATCGGCGAGATCCGCTCCATGCGCGGCGTCCATGCCGAAGACTTCATGGCCGATGCCTCCGTGCCGTGGGGCTGGCGGCTGAACCCGGCAAGCGGCGGCGGAGCACTTGCCGATATCGGCAGCCACATTATCGCCTCCATGCGTCATCTGGTCGGGCCGATCAGGTCGGTGCTGGCCGAAACCATCATCCAGATCCCGCAACGTCCCGTCTCGCGCGGAGCAACCGAGATGCATGCCGTCGAGGTCGACGACATCACCCGCGCCTTCGTGCGCTTCGAAAACGGCGCGACCGGCAGCTTCGAAGCAAACTGGATCGCCACCGGCCGCAAGATGCAGCATGATTTCGAGATCTACGGCTCCAAGGGCAGCATCGTCTTCACCCAGGAGCGCCTGAACGAGATCCGCGTCTATTACACCGGCGACGATATCCGCACCCGCGGTTTCCGCACCATCTGGGCCGGGCCCGAGCATCCGCCCTATGGCGCCTTCTGCGTGGCACCCGGCCACCAGATCGGCTTCAACGATCTGAAGGCCATCGAGGTCAACGAGTTCCTGGAGGCGATCGCCAAGGGCAAATCGCCATCGACCGATTTCCGCGAGGGCTTTGAGGTACAGAAGGTCCTCTCGGCCACCTATCAGTCGGCAAAGACCAACGAATGGGTCCAGATCGGCTGACCAAAGGGCGGAATGGAAAAGACGGCAGAAAATGGAACGCCTGTTCTATGCCAGCGGTCGCTAATCGATTAATGTGAGGTCATAACGCAACACGATCAGACTGGAGACGGACAAGAATGGCAACGCCTGAAACGACGACGGAGGTCCCGCAGGATTTCGAAGCGCTGAAGGCGGTTATTCTGGAGCGGAAGGCACAACTGCCGAAACGGTTGAAGCAGGTCGCCGCCTATTCGCTCGACAATCCCGACGAGATCGCCTTCGGCACCGCCGCAAGCATCGCCACCTCGGCCGACGTCCAGCCGTCGACCCTGGTGCGCTTTGCCCAGCACTTCGGCTTCGAGGGTTTCTCCAGCCTGCAGCAGATTTTCCGTGCCCGCCTGCGCGAGCGCACGCCCGGCTACGAGGACCGGCTGAAGGCGCTCAGCGAGAACGAACACAGCAAACTCGAGAGCGGCTCGATCTTCAACGGTTTCGTGGCCGCCGCCCACCGATCGCTCGACAACATCGCAACCTCGGTCGACCCGGAAGCCTTTGAGCGGGCCGTCGATATCCTCGCCAAGGCCGAGACGATCTATCTGATCGCCAAGCGCCGCTCCTATCCGATCTCCAGCTACATGGCCTATGCCTTCGGCAAGCTGAGGGTGAAGTATCAGCTGGTCGGCACCGCCGCCGGCATCGACGACGACATGCTGGCGATGGCCGGCAAGAACGACGCCGCATTTGCGGTCAGCTTCTCGCCCTATGCCTCCGAAAGTGCCGCCCAAGCGCGGCTGCTCGCCGAGCGCAAGGTGCCGGTGGTGTCGCTGACCGATTCGGCGTTCTCGCCGCTGGCCGAATCCTCAAAGGTCTGGTTCGAACTGGTCGAGGCGGACCATGCCGGCTTCCGCTCGCTTTCCGCCAGCATGGCCTTCGCCATGGCGCTGACGGTCGCCATTGCCGAGAAGCGACACCGCCTGATCGACGAGGCCAAGGCGGAATAGAACTGATAGAATGAAAATTCCATATTGACGAAGTGTCGGAATTTATGTTTCATGTCTGCATCACCCACAGAACGAGAATGATCGGGGCCGCAAAGGCGTCCGCGGGGAGGAAGCAGTGAGCCAGAACGTTTCGTCACAGGGAGCAAAGCCGCTCGACCTCATTACCATAGGCCGGGCCTCGGTCGACCTTTACGGCCAGCAGATCGGCACCCGGCTCGAGGACGTGGCGAGCTTTGCCAAATCGGTCGGCGGCTGCCCTTGCAACATCTCCGTCGGCACGGCGCGCCTCGGGCTGAAGTCGGCGCTTTTAACCCGCGTCGGCGACGAGCAGATGGGCCGTTTCATCCGTGAGCAATTGACCCGCGAGGGCGTTGAAACCCGCGGCATGGTCACCGACCCGGAGCGCCTGACGGCGCTTGCCATCCTCGCGGTCGAGAACGACAAATCCTTCCCGCTCCTGTTCTACCGCGACAACTGCGCCGACAATGCGCTATGCGAAGACGACGTTTCGGAGGAGTTCATTCGCTCGGCACGGGCGATCCTGGTTTCCGGCACGCACTTTTCCAAGCCGAACACCGATGCGGCCCAGCGCAAGGCGATGCGCCTTGCCAAGGAAAATGGCGCGAAGATCGTCTTCGACATCGACTATCGCCCGAACCTCTGGGGTCTGGCCGGTCATGACGCCGGCGAAAGCCGCTACATCGCTTCCGACCGCGTCTCGGCTCACCTCAAGACCGTTCTTGCAGACTGCGACCTGATCGTCGGCACGGAGGAGGAGGTGCTGATCGCATCGGGCGAAAGCGACCTGCTGCAGGCGCTGAAGACGATCCGGGCGCTGTCGCAGGCGACGATCGTGTTGAAGCGCGGCCCGATGGGCTGCATCGTCTATGACGGCCCGATCTCCGACAATCTCGAGGACGGCATCGTCGGCAAGGGTTTTCCGATCGAAGTCTACAACGTGCTCGGTGCCGGCGACGCCTTCATGTCCGGTTTCCTGCGCGGCTGGCTGAAGAACGAACCGCACGCGACCTCGGCCACCTGGGCGAACGCCTGCGGCGCCTTTGCCGTTTCCCGGCTGCTCTGCGCGCCGGAAATCCCGACCTGGACCGAACTGCAGTTCTTCCTGGAAAAAGGCAGCAAGGAGCGGGCGCTGCGCAAGGACGAAGCGATCAACCACGTACATTGGGCGACCACCCGTCGTCGCGAGATCCCGCTTCTCATGGCACTGGCGATCGATCACCGCAGCCAGCTGGAAGATGCGGCTGCCGGCAACCCGGAACTGCTTGCCCGCATCCCGGCCTTCAAGGTGCTGGCGGTCAAGGCCGCCGCGCAGGTGGCCGCCGGCCGCTCCGGCTTCGGCATGCTGATTGACGACAAATACGGCCGGGACGCGCTTTATGCCGCCGGCGCCCACCGCGACTTCTGGATCGGCAAGCCGATCGAGCTTCCGGGCTCGCGGCCGCTGCAGTTCGAGTTCAGCCAGGATCTCGGCAGCCGCCTGATCGACTGGCCCGTCGACCACTGCATCAAGGTGCTGTCCTTCTACCATCCGGACGACCCGGCCGAGATGAAGGCGACGCAGGTTGCCAAGCTCCGTTCGGCCTTCGAGGCGGCGCGTAAGGTCGGCCGCGAGATCCTGATCGAGATCATCGCCGGCAAACACGGCAAACTCGACGACCAGACCATCCCGCGCGCGCTCAACGAGCTTTACGACGCCGGCCTCAAGCCCGACTGGTGGAAGCTCGAGCCGCAGGCAAGTCGTGGCGCCTGGACGGCAATCGATGCCGTCATCGAACAGCGCGATCCGCTCTGCCGTGGTGTCGTGCTGCTCGGCCTCGAAGCGCCCTATGAGGCGCTGAAGGACGGTTTTGCGGCGGCCCGCACGTCGAAGACGGTGAAGGGTTTTGCCGTTGGCCGCACGATCTTTGCCGATGCCAGCAAGGCCTGGCTCGGCGGCACCATGACCGACGAGCAGGCGATCGCCGACATGGCAGGAAAATTCAAGGCGCTGGTGGATCTCTGGCTGCAGCTGGGCGCAACCAAGGCGGCATAGGATTGGCGGGTTGTTGGCCCGAATCCGATCTAAGGAAATATGCAGTGGGCGAAACGGGATGATTTCGCCACGAGGAGGAAACAGACTATGAGCCAGAAGACCGTGCGCCTGACCATGGCACAGGCCGTGGCGCGGTTCCTGACCCGCCAGATGACCGTCATCGACGGCAACAAGGTGCCGATCTTCGGCGGCGTCTTTGCTATTTTCGGCCACGGCAACGTCGCCGGCGTCGGCGAGGCGTTGCACGGCATCAAGGACACGCTGCCGACCTACCGCGGGCAGAACGAGCAGGGCATGGCCAATGCCGCGATCGCCTTTGCCAAGGCGAGCTTCCGCCGCCGCTTCATGGCCTGCACCACCTCGATCGGCCCGGGCGCCCTCAACATGGTGACATCGGCAGCCCTTGCCCACGTCAACCGCCTGCCGGTGCTGTTCCTGCCCGGCGATGTCTTCGCCAACAGAAGGCCCGATCCGGTGCTGCAGCAGGTGGAAGGTTTTGCCGACGGCACGATCTCGGCCAATGACTGCTTCCGTCCGGTCTCGCGCTATTTCGACCGCATCACCCGGCCGGAACAGATCATCCCGGCGCTGCGTCGGGCCATGCAGGTTTTGACGGATCCGGCCGATTGCGGCCCGGTTACGCTCTCGCTTTGCCAGGACGTGCAGGCGGAAGCCTATGACTATCCGGAAGCCTTCTTCGACGAGAAGGTCTGGTCTTCGCGCCGCATCGAGCCCGATACCGACGAACTGGCGGCAGCGATCGCGGCGGTGAAGGCGGCCAAGAAGCCGGTGATCATTGCCGGCGGCGGCGTGCTCTATTCGGAAGCCAGCAAGGCGCTGGCCGCCTTTGCGGAAAAGCATGGCATTCCCGTTGTCGAGACCCAGGCCGGCAAGTCCTCCCTGCCGCACAGCCATCCGCTCAACATGGGCTCGGTCGGCGTGACCGGCACGTCTGCCTCCAACCAGCTGGCGGAAGCGGCCGATGTGGTGCTCGCCGTCGGCTCGCGGCTGCAGGATTTCACCACCGGCTCCTGGGCGCTGTTCAAGAACGAGGGGCTGAAGATCGTCGGCCTCAATGTCCAGCCGTTCGATGCGGCCAAGCATGAGGCGCTGCCGCTGGTGGCGGACGCGCGCATCGGTCTCGAACGGATTTCCGCCGGCCTCGGCAATCACAAGGTCGATGCCGCCTGGACCGACAAGGCCAGGGCCGGCAAGGCCGAGTGGCTGAAGGCCGCCGACAAGGCAACGGCGACGACCAATGCGGCGCTGCCGTCGGACGCGCAGGTGATCGGCGCCGTGCAGCGTGCGCGCGGCGGAGCCGAGACGGTCCTCGTCTGCGCCGCGGGCGGGCTGCCCGGCGAGCTGCACAAGCTCTGGCAGGCGGAGACGCCCGGCGGCTACCACATGGAATACGGCTTCTCGACCATGGGTTACGAAGTCGCCGGCGGCCTCGGCGCCAAGCTCGCCCGTCCTGACAGCGACGTCATCGTCATGGTCGGCGACGGCAGCTACATGATGCTGAACTCCGAGATCGCCTCGTCGATCATGCTCGGCGCCAAGATCACCATCGTCCTGCTCGACAATGCCGGCTACGGCTGCATCAACCGGCTGCAGATGGCAACCGGCGGCGCCAACTTCAACAACCTCCTGCGCGACACGCATCATGTCGAACTGCCGGCAATCGATTTCGCCGCGCACGCCGCGGCGATGGGCGCGCTCACCCGCAAGGTCGGCTCGATTTCCGAGCTGGAATCGGCGCTGAAGGAAACGGCCGGCGAAGCCCGCACGACGGTGATCGTCATCGACACCGATCCGCTTGTTACCACCGACGAGGGCGGTCATTGGTGGGATGTCGCCGTCCCCGAGGTTTCGGGACGAAAGGAAGTCAACGAGGCCCGCAAGGGCTACGAAAAGGCCCTGACCTGCCAGCGCTTCGGCTGACAACAAGCAATCCGGCGCCTGCGATCCGTCGCAGGCGCTTTTCTGCGAACGAGCCCCTCACCCTAGCCCTCTCCCCGCGAGCGGGGAGAGGGGATTTCGCAGGGCGCGGCACATCCCTTCTCCCCGTAAGCGGGGAGAAGGTGGCGGCAGCCGGATGAGGGGCCTTGGTCGCCCCCCCTTGCCGCACGAGTAGGACACAACAAACCTTCCGCCCCAAGCGGACGACGCAAGAGAAAGTGAAAGACATGATCCGCTACGGAACCAATCCGATCGCCTGGAGCAACGACGACGATCATTCGATCGGCGCGCATCTGACGCTCGAGGATTGCCTCTCCGATTGCCAGAAGATCGGCTTCGACGGCATCGAGAAGGGCCACAAGATGCCGAGCGATCCGGAAGCGCTGAAGGCAAAGCTCGCCTCCTACGACCTCGTCTTCGTCTCCGGCTGGCACTCGACCAACCTGCTCACTCATGACGTCGAAGCCGAGAAGAAGGCGATCCAGCCGCATCTCGACCTCCTGAAGCACAATGGCTGCAAGGTGGCGATCGTCTGCGAAACCTCGAATGCCATCCATGGCGACGACGCGAAATCGGTGGCCAACGACAAGCCGGTGCTGCCGGCGGACCAGTGGAAGAAATTCGGCGCCGACCTCGAAGCGATTGCGCAATATTGCGCCGATCAGGGCATCGATCTCGTCTACCATCACCACATGGGCACGATCGTCCAGACCGGCGCGGAAATCGACCTGTTGATGCAGAACACCGGTCCGGCGACCAAACTTTTGCTCGACACCGGCCATGCCTGGTTCGGCGGTTCCGACCCGGCCGAAGTCGCGAAGAAATACATGCACCGCGTCCGCCATATCCATTGCAAGAACGTGCGCACCGCGGTGCGCAAGGTCGTCGAGGGTGAGGGCCTCTCCTTTCTTGAAGGCGTGCGCCGCGGCGTCTTCACCGTCCCAGGCGATAACGAAGGCGGCGTCGATTTCCTCCCCGTCCTGAAAATCGCCGCCGAGCACAACTACGATGGCTGGCTGGTGATCGAGGCGGAACAGGATTCGGCCGTGCGCAATCCCTTCGAGTACCAGTCGCTGGGGCTGAAATCGCTGAAGGCGTTTGCCAGGGAAGCCGGGCTCGATAAGTAAGCGCCTATCGACCGTTGGCGGCCCCTCATCCGGCTGCCGCCACCTTCTCCCCGCTTGCGGGGGGAAGGGATATGCGGCTACTGCATAATTCCTTAAATCGGAATCGATTTAAGGAATTATGCAGCAACTCAAAGTGTTACAGCGACCTTTGCGCGTCTAAATAGACGCGCGGCGCTGTAACGCCCTGCCCCATGATTTGAGGCGGATTGGGTTCAGCAAACTCCACAGTCCCCTCTCCCCGCAAGCGGGGAGAGGGTTAGGGTGAGGGGCAGGCCACGCTCTCGGCGCCCCGGAAAAAAATCAGGAGACCATCGATGTCCAAACTGCTCGTCAAACCCAAGGGTGCCTCCGGGCTGATGCAGAACGTCACGCCGGAAAGTGCCGGATGGACCTATGTTGGCTTCGCGCTCAATCGGCTGAAGCCGGGCGAAAAAACGGCGGGTGAGGCCGGCGACAAGGAAATCTGCCTTGTGCTGGTTTCAGGCAAGGCGAAGGTTTCGGTCGATGGCGAGGATTTCGGCGAGCTCGGCGAGCGTATGACGCCGTTCGAGGGGCAACCTTATGCCGTCTACGTGCCGAAAGGCAGCCGCTGGCAGGCGACTGCGACGACCGATCTCGACCTTGCGATCTGCTCGGCCCCCGGCGGCGAAGGTTTCAAGGCCAAGGTGATCCGGCCGGGGACGCACCCGCAGATGACCCGCGGCAAGGGCACCAACACCCGCTATGTCACCAACATCATGCCCGAGGACGACAGCTCCGCCCAGTCGCTGCTGGTGGTCGAAGTGATCACGCCCGGCGGGCACACCTCCTCCTATCCGCCGCACAAGCATGACCAGGATGACTTGCCTGATGAGAGCTACCTGGAAGAGACCTATTATCACCGCCTGAACCCGCCGCAGGGTTTTGCCATGCAGCGCGTCTACACCGACGATCGTTCGCTGGACGAGACCATGGCGGTGGAAGACGGCGACGTGACGCTGGTGCCGAAGGGGTATCACCCGGTTGCCGCCGTGCATGGCTACGACGTCTACTACCTCAACGTCATGGCCGGGCCGAAGCGGGTGTGGAAATTTCACAACGCCCGCGAACACGAGTGGCTGTTTACCGGCGTTTAGAAGCGATACCGCGCACCCGGCCGCCAGGACCTTGGGTGTGCGCCAATCGGTTGAATCATCGATGGACGGATGCGTCCGACCGCCCTATTTTACGGCCTCTCAGGGAGGCTGTGCCATGCGGATCGACGGACAATGCCATTGCGGCTTCGTGACCTATGAGGCGGACATCGATCCGGACGATGTTTCCGTCTGCCACTGCACCGATTGCCAACGACTGACGGGATCGGCCTACCGGGTGACGGCGGCCACTGCGCGCAAGAATTTGCGGCTGACCGGCGGCGAGCCAAAACTTTACATCAAGACAGCGGAGAACGGCCGCAAGCGCCTGCAGTTCTTCTGCCCGAATTGCGGTTCGCCTGTTTACACCACCGGCACGGACGAGGATGCCGAGGAGGTCGGCATCCGCCTTGGCACGATTAACCAGCGCCGCGAGCTTGCGCCGAAATCACAGATCTGGCGCTCTTCCGCCCTGCCTTGGATCAGCGACGTCGGCGCGCTGCCCGGTCACGACAGGGATTAAATCCCGTTAGGCTGCGGCCGTTATCCTGGCTTTCAGACGTGCCCAGGCCTGGCCGATCACCTCGGGCGCCGGGGTTCCCGTCATCTGCGACGGACGGGCGTCGGGGTTCACCGCGAAATAGGTTTTGACCAGATGATAGCCTATGGAATAGCCGGCCCAGCGCGGAAGCTGGTTGCCAGGGCTGTTCCGACCGAAGAACCAGGCGCTGTGGTTATAAGCATCAGCCCAAAGTTCCAGCTCGGCTTGCTCGATAACCCCCAACCAATCTTCGGCAGCGATGGCATGGTTCCACGGATTGCCATCGCCACCATTGATCTCCGCATCGAATGCGTCGGCCAGCCCCTCGGTGACCAAGACTTCTCCCAGCCTGAAACCATAACCGCACGTCGCGTGGCGGAAAGAATGGTGAAGTTCGTGCGTGAGCGTCCTTCGCAGCTCGCCCCTGGCGAGGCTGGTGTCGAAGTTGAGGTTGTCCGGATCCAGCGTGACCGTCACGAGCCCACGGCGGTAGCAGGCCCCCGACAACCCAAGCTCAGGGATTGTTTCACCCGGCCGACGCTCGACGATGACGTCGACGGGCGTAGCCCCGTCGGCTGCGGAAACGCTGCCACCGACACGCTCTGCCGTCGACTGCACGTCGGCGAGAATTTGTTCACGCCACGGTGCAAGTGATCCATCGGCTTCGAGGAAGTGAACGCGCAGGTCCAGCATTCGGCAGATCTCCGGTCGTCATCGTCAATCGACGCCGGAATTTAAGCATACGGCCACCGATTGCAACGCCGGACGGACGAAAGCATCAGCCCATGCGAGCGCCCTTTGTCGCACCCCAAGGAATGCTTGCGTGACAGGTCGTGTCCTCGATGCCCATGGCCGGAAAGCCGCGACCGTTGTAAGAGAGAGCAGAAACATCCGACGGGCCACCAGTGTCCGGACAGGCGAGGCGATGGCAAAGGGCCGGTTCACGATATTCCCCTGCCGCCTTGGCGGCGTCGAAGCGGTTGAGGCCGCGTCGGGGCACGTGTTCGCACGCCACACGCACGAGCAATTCGGCATCGGCCTCATCCATCAGGGCGCCCAGAAATCGCTGAGCGGTCGCGGCATGGTGGAAGCCGGCGCCGGCGACATGATCACGGTCAACCCCGGCGAGGTCCATGACGGCACGCCGATCGGCGATGCCGGACGGTCCTGGCGGATGCTCTATTTCGAGCCTTCCGTGATCGGCGACGCCATGGAGGACATCAGCCAGGGCAGGACGCGGATTGCGGAATTCACTGCGCCCGTCTTCCATGATGTGCGAATGTCGAAGCACTTTCAGGCTCTCTTCGGCACGATCACCGCACCCGATGGCGATCGGAGCGGGATGCACGGCGAGGCGTGCGTCCTGACGCTGCTTGCCGATGTCATGCGCGCGCATGACGGGCAAACGCATGGCGGACATGTGCCGTCAGCGATGCACAGAGCGCAAAGTCTGATCGACGACGATCCGACCGCAGCTGTCACCCTGTCCGACCTTGCTCGGGCGGCGGGCCTCAGCCGGTTTCAGGTGGTGCGCGGTTTTTCGAAAAGCTTCGGGCTGACGCCGCATGCCTACCTCGTGCAACGCCGCATCGACCTTGCGCGACGGCTGATTGCGCGTGGCGTCCCGCTCGCCGAAGCGGCGGCGGAAGGTGGGTTTGCCGACCAGAGTCACATGACCCGGATCTTCGTGCGCAAGTATGGCATTTCGCCGGGCGCCTACGCCGAAGCATTCCACTGACCTGAAAGCGCGTCGCGATCATTCAAGATCGTCTTTTGCCTTTTAAGCTATTGTTCTTACACATTTCTTTATCGAAAATCCGCTTCACACTTTTGCGCAACCTGCATTGACGACTGCAATTCCGTTCAAGACCGAAAGGCCGGAATGAGGTCTGTTGCGCGCCAACGCAGGAGTGACCGCATGACGGAAAAAATTCAGGGATACCTCTATCTCTCACTGGCGATGATCATGGTCGGCAGCACGGTGATCGCCAGCAAATTGATCGCCTCGGGCCTGCCGCCCTTTGCCGCAACCGCCTTGCGCTTCGCGATCGCCTTTCCGCTGTTCTTCGCCTTGATGCGACTGACGCGAACGCCTTGGCCACGGCTTGAACGGCGCGACTGGCTGATCCTCACGCTGCAGGCAGGCGCCGGCAGCGTCGGTTACACGACGCTTCTGATTGCCGGTCTGCGCTTCAGTTCGGCAACGGATGCCGGCGTCGTCATCGGCACTCTCCCCGTCGTCTCCGCCGGTATCGCCATCCTGCTGCTCGGTGAACGGCCCGACCGCTCGACCCTGATTGCGATCGGGCTGGCCGCAACAGGCGTTTTGACCATCGTGCTGCGGCCCGACGACGGTGCGCCCCATTCGTCGCTCGGCATCGCACTCGTCTTCGGTGCGGTGATCTGCGAAGGGCTGTTCATCCTGATCAACAAGCGCATCCGAACGCCGATCGCTCCTCTGGCGCTCTCCACCATCATGGCCGGCATGGGCGTTGCCGTGGCCATCGTGCCCGCTCTCGTCGAGGCCCCCTCGATGCAAGACGTCACGATGCAGTCGCTGGCGGCCGTGCTTTATTATGCCCTGGTCCCGACCGTCGCCGGCTTCATACTCTGGTACGCGGGCTCGGCCAGGGTGAGCGGAACGGAAGCCTCGGTCTTCACCGCGCTTGCGCCCGTCTCCGCCGTGCTGCTGGCCTTCGTCCTGCTCGGCGAACCCATCAGCATCAACCAGCTCGCCGGTATCGGCTGCATACTTGTCGCCGTCCTCAGTCTTGCCATGCCGCATTTCTGGTCAAAGACTGCCGGTCAAACCCAGATCTGACGACGTCGTCATCCCCTCCATTTCGAGGCATCCCATGCACTTCCAGCATTCAGACAGCATCTGGCGCGATTTTCCCGAGCTTGCGGCCGGCGCGCTCCATGTCGAGGGCATCCGCGGTGACGTTTCGGTCGCCGACACGGTTGACCGGTTTCAGGCCATTGCCAGGGATGTTCTCGCAGCAAGCCCGGAAGGCGAGCTTGCGGAAATTCAGGCATGGCGCCGAACCTTCGCCAGGATGGGATTGAAACCGACGCAGTACCGCTGCGCATCGGAAGCCTTGCTGCGCCGGTTCAGGAAAGAAGGCGACCTGCCGTCGATCCATCCGCTGATCGACCTTTGCAATGCGGTGTCGCTCGCCTTTGCCATCCCCATTGCCGTCTTCGACCTTTCGCGCATCTCCGGCGATCTCGAAGTGACCCGTGCGGGCGGACACGAGGTCTACGCGACCTTCTCCGGCGAAACGGAACACCCCGAGCCGGATGAAGTGATCTTTCGCGACGCGGAGGGACGCGCCCATGCGCGCCGCTGGACGAACCGGCAAAGCGGCCATTCGGCGATCCGCCCGCAGACCACCTCGGCGCTCATCGTCTCGGGGGCGCTGCATGAAACCGCCTCGGCCGATGTGGCCGAGCTCGTTGCTGCACTGGAGGAAGCCATCGGCGCCACCTGGCATGTTCGCCCGGCATCAGCGCTCATCAGCCGATCGGCGCCGCGCTTTGTCTTTGTGGCACATGAACATGCAGCTCGCACCGAAAGTCTTTGACCCTGGGCCAAGCGGACATACTATCCCAGCCTCTCGGCAGGCCACAGCGTCGCGCGGCAGACATGGCGCGCGACGCTGTGGCCCTTTAAATTTGCCGCATAGTTCCGCCTCTAAATCGATCCCGATTTAAGGATTATGCGGTGCACAAGAGGTAGTGATGACAGACGGCACACGATCAAAACTCGGCCTGGCGCGGCGAATGCTGTTCGACAATGGCGGGCTCGAAGAGATCTTTCGCCACGTGCGCAATCTGGTGGTCGCAACCTTGGTGATCGCCGCCGGCATGCATGCGATCGAGAACGGCCGCAGCCTCGAGATCAAGGGCCTGCCGAACACTGCCGTGGCGGGTTACATCGTCTCCGCCATCGGCATCGCCCTGTTTCTACTCAATCTGGCTGACGGTCTGCACAGGCTATCGAAGGTGCGTCGGCATCTGGCGCTGCAGATTCTGCTGCTGGCGATCTACGCCTTCGTAACCCTCAGGGTGACGCAGCTGGTGCTGGCGCTGCGCATGTCGGCCTTCTGATCGGCCAACAGTCAGCCGGCGCGCCGCCGGCTGACATTGTCATGGCTCACGCCGCCTTCTCACGCCGCCTTGGCGACGTGGTACTCCTTGATCGCCACCATCTTGATCGCCGGATAGCGCTCTGCTTCGTAGCGTAGCGAGAAGCTGTCCTGCGCCAGGAACACCGGGTCGCCGTCGAGATCGCGGGCGATATCGCCGCGACGGGCGGTGACGAACTTGTCGAGGTCAGCAGGCTGGTCGGCCGAAATCCAGCGGCAGACGGAGAAGCGCGACATTTCGAAGGACACCGGCAGGCCGTATTCCGCCTGCAGGCGCTCCTTCAGAACGTCGAGCTGCAGCGCGCCGACCACGCCGACGATCGCCGGCGAGCCGTCTTCCGGCGAGAACAGCTGCACGACGCCCTCTTCCGCCATCTGCTGCAGGGCTTCCTTCAGCTTCTTGGCCTTCATCGCATCTTCCAGACGCACGCGGCGCAGGATTTCCGGCGAGAAGTTCGGCACACCCTGGAAGACGAGATTTTCACCTTCGGTCAGCGTGTCGCCAATGCGCAATGTGCCGTGGTTCGGGATGCCGACGACGTCGCCGGCATAGGCCGTATCGGCCAGCTGGCGCTGCGAGGCGAAGAAGAACTGCGGAGCGCTCAGACCCAGCTGCTTGCCGGTACGCGAAAGCCGCGCCTTCATGCCCCGCTCCAGCTTGCCGGAGCAGACGCGCGCAAAGGCGATACGGTCGCGGTGGTTCGGGTCCATGTTCGCCTGGATCTTGAAGACGAAGGCGGTCATCTTGTCGTCGGTCGCATGCACGGTTCTGCTGTCGGCAACCTGGTCGCGCGGCGGCGGGGCGATCTCGCCGAGCGCATTGATCAGGTCGCGCACACCGAAGTTGCGCAGGGCCGAGCCGAAGAAGACCGGGGTCAGGTGACCTTCGAGAAAGGCTTTCTTGTCGAACGGTTTGCAGGCCTCGATCGCCAGTGACGTTTCCTCGATGAAGGCGTCGCGCTCGTTCTCCGGCAGGCGGTGGGCCGCCATTTCCGGGTCGCTGACCTTGGTCAGCACCTCCTGCGTGTCGGCGCCGCGCACGGTGTTGTCGGCGAGATGATAGGAACCGCAGAAGGTCTTCGAACGGCCGATCGGCCAGGTCACCGGCGCGCAATCGAGCGCCAGCTTTTCCTCGACCTCGTCGAGGATCTCGAAGGGATCGCGGCTCTCGCGGTCCATCTTGTTGACGAAGGTGATGATCGGAATGTCGCGCATGCGGCAGACTTCGAACAGCTTCAGCGTCCGCGGCTCGATGCCCTTGGCGGCGTCGATGACCATGACTGCGGCATCGACCGCCGTCAGCGTGCGGTAGGTATCGTCGGCGAAGTCTTCGTGACCGGGCGTATCAAGAATGTTGAAGACGTTGCCGCCATACTCGAAGGTCATCACCGAGGTGACGACCGAGATGCCGCGCTCGCGCTCGATCTTCATCCAGTCCGAACGGGTCTGGATGCGATCCTTCTTGGCCTTGACTTCGCCGGCGAGCTGGATGGCGCCGCCGAACAGCAGCAGCTTTTCGGTGAGCGTGGTCTTACCCGCGTCCGGGTGGGCGATGATCGCAAATGTGCGGCGGCGGGAGACCGCCTCGGCGAGACTTTCGGCCATATCGTAGAATCCTGTGAGTTGCGGCGTCTTTACAGGCTCGGCCCTCATTATGCAATTGACCGGTACAAGCAGCGCCCGGCTTATGAATGGATGACCATGCACACGCCCCAGACAAAACCCGCCTTGACCCTCATTCGGCTGCCACATGCCGAGGCATTGGACCTGCCGGCCTATGAGACAGAGGGCGCCGCCGGCATGGACCTGCGCGCAGCCGTGGCAGCCGGCGAGCCGATGACCCTTGCGCCGGGAAAACGGGCACTGGTTCCGACCGGCTTCATTTTCGAGATTCCGGCCGGTTACGAGGCACAGATCCGCCCGCGCTCCGGCCTAGCCTTCAAACATGGCATCACCTGCCTCAACACCCCGGGCACGATCGACAGCGATTATCGCGGCGAAGTAAAGGTTCTGCTGATCAATCTCGGCGACGAGGACTTCGTCATCGAGCGCGGCATGCGCATTGCGCAGATGGTGATCGCGCCGGTGACGCAGGTGAGCGTTCGCGAGGCCGACAGCGCCAGCGAGACCATACGCGGCGCCGGCGGCTTCGGCTCGACCGGCGTCTGATCTGGAATTACGCAATCCCGGACGGAAAACCGCTGCGCACTTTTCCTGGAATTGCTCTTACGATCAGATAAGCGGTGGCAAGCGCCGCTTGACCGGCGTCGACTTGACGATCGACGTATTGGTCTGCGCCTTCTCGGCGATGCGATCGAGCAACGTGTCCAGCTGCCCCATGTCACGCACGAACAGCTTGGCGATGAAGCAATCGTCACCGGTAACCTTGTCGCATTCGACGATCTCCGGCGTCTCCTGAATCAATTTCTCGACGATATGCAGCATGCCCGGCATCGGCCGCACGCGGATGATCGCCTGCAGGGGATAACCGAGCTTCACCGGATTGATGGCGATGGTGAAACCGTCGAGGACGCCGCGCTCTTCAAGCTTGCGCAGGCGGTCGGCAGCGCTTGGCGACGAGAGGCCCGCCTCCTGCGCCAGTTCCTTCAGCGAGACACGCGCATTTGCCGCCAAAATATCCAGAATGCGGCGATCGAGTTCATCGAGCATCGGCAGCCTCATAAGCCAAAACATCGAAACTATCTTCTACGATTAGGAATAATAGCAAAAATGCCTGCGATCTTCCGTATAAACCGCCGCGGACGCCGATTAATCTTGGGCCATCAACCGAGGAGCGATCGCCATGGGCGCAGACATTAAACGAGGCAGTGCCGAGATGACGGCGGCCATGCTGATATCGGGCACGATCGGCTGGTTCGTGCTGATGTCGGGCCAGCCGGTGACGAGCGTCGTCTTCTGGCGCTGCGTGTTCGGCGCAGTGACGCTGGTCGCGATCGCGGCCATGCTCGGTCTGCTCGACCGGCGCCATTTCACCCGGCGGGCCGTGCTCCTGTCGATTGCCGGCGGTATCGCCATCGTCGTCAACTGGTTGCTGCTGTTTGCCGCCTATTCGCATGCCTCGATCTCGATCGCGACGATGGTCTACAACACCCAGCCGTTCATGCTTTTGGGGCTCGGCGCGCTATTCCTCGGCGAAAAGATCACCACGACCAAGGTCTTCTGGCTTTCGATCTCCTTTGCCGGCATGCTGGCGATCATCTCGGCTAAGCCCGGCGGCGGGTTTGCGCCGCAGGATTATCTGATCGGCATCGCCCTTGCGATCGGCGCCGCCTTCTTCTATGCGATCGCGGCCCTGTTGACCAAGTTGCTCAGGGGAACGCCGCCACACCTGATCGCGCTGATCCAGGTGGTCACCGGCACGCTGATGCTGGCGCCGATGGCCTTTGCCGCCGCCGCCCCTTCCGGCGCCGAACAATGGTCGATCCTGATCGCCGTCGGCGTCATTCATACGGGCATCATGTATGTGCTGCTCTACGGCGCGATCCAGCGGCTGCCGACACACATGACCGGGGCTTTGTCCTTCATCTATCCGATCGCCGCCATCGTCGTCGACCGGCTGGCCTTCGGCCATGCGCTGCAGCCGATTCAGATCTTCGGCTCGATCGCCATTCTGCTCGCCGCGGCCGGCATGAATCTCGGCTGGAAACTTCGCCTGCCCTCGCCTATCAAGCGGAGACGCGAAGGGAGAACCGCATGATCACCTGCTATCTGAAATACGTCATCGACCCCTACAAGCTGGCCGAGTTCGAACATTACGCCAAGCTCTGGATTCCGCTCGTCAATCGGCTCGGCGGCACCCATCACGGCTATTTTATGCCGCACGAGGGCGCCAACAACATCGCGCTGGCGCTCTTCACCTTTCCGAGCCTGGCCGAATACGAGATCTATCGCGAGAAAATGGCCAAGGACCCGGAATGCCTGGAGGCCTTCGCCTTTGCCGAAAAGACGCGCTGCATCGTCAGCTACGAACGCAGCTTCATGCGGCCGGTGTTCGAGTAGGAACACCATGCCGCGTGGCGCGCGGCAGCCGCCATAGACAGCGACGCGCCTGAAGCCTAATAGTGGCATGCTCCCTCAGCGGCGCGCTTCCGCAGCCATGCTGAGGGCAAAGCCGAAAAGGGCCGTGCCCATGGCCCAGCGCTGCACCACCATGAACAAGGGACGCCCGGCCAGGAAGGCGGCAATCGAGCTTGCCGCCAGCGCGATCATGGCGTTGACCGAGACACTGGTGGCGATCTGGATCGAGCCGAAGATCATCGACTGCGCCAGCACGTTGCCCGCCTCAGGACGGATGAACTGCGGCAAGAGTGAGAGATAGAGCACGGCGACCTTGGGGTTCAAGAGGCTGGTGAGGAAGCCCATCAGGAACAGCTTGCGCGGGCCGTCCTTCGGCAGGTTCTTGACCTGGAAGGGCGAGCGGCCGCCGGGCCTGACCGCCTGCCAGGCGAGATAGACGAGATAGCCGGCACCGGCCAGGCGCAAAGCATCGTAGGCAAAAGGCACTGCAAACAGCAGCGCGGTGATGCCGAGCGCCGCCGAGACCATGTAGACGACGAAACCGAGCGCGACGCCGCCGAGCGAGATCAGCCCCGCAGCCGGTCCCTGACTGATCGAGCGGGAAATCAGATAGATCATGTTCGGCCCGGGCGTCAGCACCATGCCGAGGGCAATGAGGGCAAAGCCAATGAGGTTTTGTATCTCGGGCATGACGCGCGCCTTTGTTGCGGATTTCCTACAGCGCCACGCGTCCTATCAGACGCGCAAAGGTCGCTGTAACGCTTTGAATTGCTGCATGTTTGCTTAAATCGGCTAGGATTTACGCAAACATGCAGCAGAGCTCTACGCATCTGCCGGTTCCGGGCAATGCCAGACTTGTCACCCGATCAATTTTATCGCGAAATTGCCGCCTGCATGACGATCCGGATTTCCATTTCAGACCCTCTGCGCTAAGAACGGCGTCGCCACCGGGAGGAACGATCATGACGCTTGCAGCCCTGCTTGCCTATAGCGGCGCTCTCTTCATCGCAGCCATCATTCCCGGTCCCGGCGTCACCGCCCTCGTCGCGCGGGCGCTCGGCTCCGGCTTTCGCGAGACATTCTTCATGGGTCTCGGCCTGATCCTCGGCGACATGGTTTACCTGACCGCCGTGGTGCTCGGCCTGGCGCTGATCGCCCAGACCTTCACCACCGTTTTCCTGATCGTCAAGTTCGCCGGCGTGCTCTATCTCGGCTACATCGCCTGGAAGCTCTGGACGGCTGGCCTCCTGCCGCAGGACATCAAGGCGAAGACGTCGACAAACGCGTCAATGTCGTTTCTTTCGGGCCTGCTGGTCACGCTCGGCAATCCCAAGACGATGCTGTTTTACGTGGCGCTCGTGCCGACGCTGATCAACATCGCCGCGATCGGGCCGCGCGAATACGCACTGTTGCTGATGGCCACATTCCTCGTGCTGCTGACCGTGCTCCTGCCCTATATCTTGCTTGCGGCACGGGCGCGCACGCTGCTCAAACAGCCGAAGGCGTTGCAGGCGCTGAACCGCGTCGCCGCAGGCGTGCTCGCCGGTACCGCCGCCTATATCGCCACCCGCGCCGCCTGAAAAAACATTCCCCGGACAGCGCCTGCGCCGGTGGTTTTTCCTCCGGCGGATCGTCGCGTCGCGTTTACCGTTCTGGAATAGAACGGGCATTGTCCCTATTGTCACAACCAAACGGTTCAAATCCAAGGGAGAAACTTAATGCCTGACACGCGCAAGCCCGGCCGCGGCCGCGTCTATTCCTCGATCACGGAAACGATCGGCGACACTCCCATCGTGCGGCTGGACAAGCTTGCCAAGGAGAAGGGCGTCAAGGCCAACCTTCTCGCCAAGCTCGAATTCTTCAACCCGATCGCCTCGGTCAAGGATCGTATCGGCGTTGCCATGATTGAAGCCCTGGAAGCGCAGGGCAAGATCGTACCCGGCCGCACCACGCTGGTCGAGCCGACCTCGGGCAACACGGGCATTGCGCTTGCCTTCGTCGCCGCTGCCAAGGGCTACAAGCTGATCCTCACCATGCCGGAAACCATGTCGGTCGAGCGCCGCAAGATGCTGGCGTTGCTCGGCGCCGAGTTGGTGCTGACCGAAGGCGCCAAGGGCATGAAGGGCGCCATCGCCAAGGCACAGGAACTGGTCGACACCCTGCCCGACGCGATCATTCCGCAGCAGTTCGAAAACCCGGCAAACCCGGAAATCCATCGCAAGACGACGGCCGAGGAAATCTGGAACGACACCGACGGCAGCGTCGACATTCTCGTCTCGGGCATCGGCACCGGCGGCACCATCACCGGCGCTGGCCAAGTGCTGAAGGCACGCAAGCCGTCGATCAAGGTGATCGCGGTCGAGCCGGAGGAATCGCCGGTGCTTTCGGGCGGAAATCCCGGCCCGCACAAGATCCAGGGCATCGGCGCCGGCTTCGCGCCCGCGATCCTCGACACCGGCATCTACGACGAGATCGTGACCGTCAACAGCGGCGAGTCCGTCGAGATCGCCCGGCTCGTCGCCAGGCTCGAAGGCGTGCCGGTCGGCATTTCCTCGGGTGCAGCGCTCACTGCCGCCATCGAGGTCGGCCAGCGACCGGAAAACGCCGGCAAGAACATCGTCGTCATCATCCCGTCCTTTGCCGAACGGTACCTCTCGACGGTTCTTTTCGAAGGGCTTGGTGCGTAAGTAGCCGCCACCTCCGCAAATTGTCGGAAGGGCGTCATTGGCGCCCTTCTGTTCTGCCCATCAATTAGCCAGACCCACTTCAGACGAGCGCTATGCGGCCGCCTGCAGGCGTTCGCCGGCGATGCGGTAGGAGATCGCTTCGGCGAGATGCAGCCGGCCGACGGTTGCGGCTCCGTCGAGATCGGCAAGCGTTCGCGCAACCTTCAGCACCCGGTGATAGCCGCGTGCTGAAAACTTCAGCTTCTCCGCAGCGTCCCGCAGCAATTGCAGTCCCGATGCGTCGGGCTCGGCGATCCGCTCGATCATCGCCGTCGAGCAGCGGGCGTTGCTGGCCGGTTCGCGACTGCCGAGCGCCATAAACCGATCGATCTGCAATTCGCGGGCGCGGGCGACACGTCTTGCCACCGCAGCACTTGCTTCTGCCGCCATCGGCCGGATCAGGTCCGCGGCGCTGACGGCCGGCACGTCGATGCGCAGATCGATCCGGTCCATCAGCGGACCGGAGATGCGGGCCTGGTAATCGGTCAGGCAGCGCGGGCCACGGGCGCAGGTGCGGCCGGGCTCGCCCGCCATGCCGCAGCGGCACGGGTTCATGGCCGCCACCAGTTGGATCGCGGCGGGATAGCTGACCCGATGATTGGCACGGGCGATGATGCATTCGGCCGTTTCCAGCGGCTGACGCAGCGCATCGAGCACCTGTGGCGAGAACTCCGGAAACTCGTCGAGAAACAGGACGCCGTTATGGGCAAGCGATGCCTCGCCTGGCTTTGCCCGCACACCGCCGCCAATCATCGCCGCCATGGTGGCGGAATGATGCGGGGTGCGGAATGGCCGCCGGTCGGACAGCTTGCCGCCCGGCAGTTGCCCGGCAATCGAGTGGATCATTGAAACTTCGAGCAGCTCGGCCGGAGTCAACGGCGGCAGGATCGACGGCAGGCGCGCCGCCAGCATCGATTTTCCCGAGCCCGGCGGACCGACCATCAGCAGATTGTGGTTGCCGGCGGCCGCGACTTCGAGCGCCCGCTTGGCGCTTTCCTGTCCCTTGATATCGGCGAGATCAGGCAGATCGGCAGCACCGGCACGAATGGCCGGTTCCGGCCGGGAGAGAACCTGCGTCCCTCTGAAATGATTGGCGATGGCGATCAGGCTGCGGGGTGCGAGAATATCGATCTCGGCACCGGCCCAGGCTGCCTCCGGCCCGCTTTCGGCCGGGCAGATCAGCCCTTTTCCGAGCGCGTTGGCGCCGATTGCCGCCGGCAGCGCGCCGGCGACGGCCGCGACCGTGCCGTCGAGATTGAGCTCGCCGATCACGACATAGCCGTTCAGCGCATCGCCGGGAATGGCGCCGAGCGCGGCCATCAAACCGAGGGCGATTGCCAGATCGAAATGGCTGCCTTCCTTCGGCAGATCCGCGGGCGCGAGATTGACGGTGACTTTCTTGGCCGGCAGCGCCAGGCCTGACGCATGAAGGGCGGCCTGCACACGCTCGCGGCTCTCGGCGACCGCCTTGTCAGGCAGGCCGACGATCTGCATGCCGACCCGTCCGGGCGCGACCATGACCTGGACGTCGACCGGGACACCCTCTATCCCCTGGAATGCAACCGTACTGACACGCGCAACCATGACCGCCTCTTCGACCAGGGCGGCCCGCCGTGCCGCCGCAACCCCTCTCGGTTGCAGCGAAAAATCTTGCACGGATCACGCACAAAAACAAGAACAATAATAGAACATCGCCGTCGCAGGCGATCGGTTGCTATCAGTCTCCGAAGCCCGGCAACGGGAGAACCGGATCGCAACCCATCGCTGTGCCTTAGGCGCGCTTGCGCTCGATCGCGTCCCACAGCAGGCTGGCGACGTCGGCGCCGCCGAATTTCTTGACCTCGCGGATGCCGGTCGGCGACGTCACATTGATCTCGGTCATGTAGTCGCCGATGACATCGATGCCGACGAAGAGGAAGCCGCGTTCCTTCAGCGCCGGGGCGATGCGGGCGCAGATTTCCTTCTCGCGCGCCGTCAGTTCGGTCGGCTCCGGCCGGCCGCCGGCATGCATGTTGGAGCGGGCGTCATCTTCGGCCGGCACGCGGTTGATGGCGCCGACCGGCTCGCCGTCGACGAGCAGGATGCGCTTGTCGCCCTTGCGCACCGCCGGCAAATATTCCTGCGCGATGAAGGGTTCGCGGAACATCTGGCCGAACATTTCAAGCAGCGACGACAGGTTGCGGTCGTCGCGCGTGGAGTGGAATACGCCGGCGCCGCCATTGCCGTAGAGCGGCTTCAGGATGATGTCGCCCATTTCCTCACGGAAACGCGCGATCTCGGCGGCATCGCGGGTAATCAGCGTCTTCGGCATCAGATCGGCAAATTCGGTGACGAAGATCTTTTCCGGCGAGTTGCGCACCCAGGCCGGGTCGTTGACCACCAACGTCTTCGGATGCAGGCGCTCGAGCAGATGCGTCGAGGTGATGTAGGCCATGTCGAAGGGCGGGTCCTGACGCAGCATGATCACGTCCATGGTCGAAAGATCCAGCCGCTCCGGCTCGCCGAGCGTGAAGTGATCGCCCTTGACGTCGCGCAGTGTCATCTGCTGCGCTGTCGCGAAAACCTTGCCGTCACGCAAGGACAGCTTCTCGGGCGTGTAGTGGAAGAGGCGATAGCCGCGTGTCTGCGCCTCGAGACTCATCGCGAAGGTGGAATCACCCGCGATGTTGATGCCCGAAACATGGTCCATCTGGACCCCGACATTGACGATTTTCGCCATCTTCCCGTCCCTGTTGGATCAGTTCATGATTTTGGGTCGATCGACCCAGAATCATCAACATGATCGATTTTAATACGTTCGAGCGGAATATGGGCGGAAAACCGCGCGCACTTTTCCTCATCCCGCTCTACTGCATGTTTCCTTAAATCCTATCCGATTTAAGGATAAAAACATGCAGCAATTCAAAGTGCTACGGCGACCTTTGCGCGTCTGACAAGCCGCGCGGCGCTGTAGAAAAGCCCGCAACATGTAGAGTGCGGGCGCGCCTTAGGCAAGGAGAGGGGCCGGCCTATTCAAAACCCTCGACCGTGCAGGTGATGAGATCGTGGTCGGAGAGCGGACGACCGGTCGCGTCGAGCGATGGAATGATCCGGCTTTCGCCGATCTTCAGCCCGCGCGTGAGGAACCAGTCGAGCTTCATCGCCCGCTCCGGCCAGCGCGTGATCAGGCTTGGTCGGGTCGTCATCAGCTCGATCGGTCCGCCATGGCGGGTGAAGCCGCGCGCGGCACTCATGGCGAACAGCCCTTCCGCCTCGAAGTCACCGCCGGCATGGTTGCCGGTGTTGAGATCGCCGCCGATCAGAACAGGCATGGCCGGGAAGGCTTCATCGAGCGCATCGATGAGTTCCTTGACCTGGCGCTCGCGATAGGGCGCCGTCGTCGCGCTTTCGAGATGGGTGGAAACGGCGACGAAGGGCCCCGCTTCCGTCTCGATCAGGGCACCGATGGCAAAACGCTCGCCGACGCGCGGCTGGTCGCCGCCATCCATGAACCAGAGCCGCTCGCCCCAGAGGCGGATCATGAACGGCTGGCTGAGCGCTACTTTGGCCATCACGGCATTGCCGTGGAAGCCCTTCTCGTTGACATCGTCCTTGCAGAATTCCAGTTCCGTATCGGAGCCGAGGCCAAGCTCGATGAACTCGACGCCGTAGGCGTATTGCATCCGAAGCGTGGCTGCGACCTCGGCGGTCGGGTGGCGTTGGCCAGTGCGGGCCATGCCATTGTCCATTTCCGAAAGCAGCACGACCGGCGCGGCGGTTGCCGCCAGGTGCGTGGCGCTTTCCGGCGCAAACAGGCAGCGTTCCAGGTTCCAGGCGGCGACGGCAAACGGGAAGGCAAGCGGCTCGTTCGATGACGGCTCGCCGCCGATCTCGATGCTGTTCATCTCGGGAAGCGCCGCCATCACGGCGTCATGGGCAGCGATCGAACGTTCGATCGTCGTGAAACCGGCGCGGGTTTCCTGCGACGGCACGGAGAGGATGCTGACAGACTTTTCGATCATAGTGCCGGCTCCAGGCCGAGGGGGCGAGCGCTTTCATCAATAGTGGCGAAAGACGCGCCGCGCTCCAGTCGCTTGCCGTTCTCGGTCGAGAAGAAATGCAGGCGGTCGGTCGCGATCGTCACGGCGAGATCGCCGGACAAGGGGATTTCGGGAGAAAGCGCCACCGTCAGTGCCTGATCTTCGATGGTGCCGTGGACGAGGCGTTGCGCCCCGAGCTCCTCGACATAGTCGACCTGGAACAGCATCGCGTCCTCGCCGACGCCGGCAAGCCGCAGATCCTCGGCGCGCAGACCGACGGTAACCGGCCCTTCGACCGGAGCACGCTCGCCAAGCTCGATCATGTAGGTGCCGACATTGAGGCGCGTGCCATCGATGCGGCCCTTGATCAGGTTCATGGCCGGCGAGCCGATGAAGCTGGCAACAAAGGTGGAGGCCGGACGATGGTAGACATCGAGCGGGCGACCGATCTGCTCGATCCGGCCACCGTTCAGCACCACGAGCCGGTCGGCCAGCGTCATCGCCTCGAGCTGGTCGTGGGTGACGTAGAGCGATGTGGTGCCGAGGCGCTTCTGCAGCCGCTTGATCTCGCCGCGCATGGAGACGCGCAGCTTGGCATCAAGGTTGGACAGCGGCTCGTCGAAGAGGAAGGCGGCCGGCTTGCGCACGATGGCGCGGCCCATGGCCACGCGCTGCCGCTGGCCACCGGAAAGCGCGCGCGGCTTGCGGTCGAGATAGGGCCCGATCTCCAGCATGCGCGCCGCTTCCGCGACGCGGGCGTCGATCTCGGCCTTCGGCGTCTTGCGGTTCTTCAGGCCGTAGGCGAGGTTCTGGTAGACCGTCATATGCGGATAGAGCGCATAGTTCTGGAAGACCATGGCGATATCGCGCTCGGCCGGGTCGACCTCGTTGATGATGCGCGGGCCGATCTTCACCGTCCCCTTCGAGATAGATTCGAGGCCGGCGACCATGCGCAGGAGCGTGGACTTGCCGCAGCCGGACGGGCCGACCAGCACGATGAATTCGCCGTCTTCGATATCGATCGAGACGGACTTCACCGCTTCGACATTGCCGGTATAGATTTTCGAGACCTCGGCGATGGTGATGGCCGCCATGGCTGCCTCCGTTGGTAAATTGCGTTTGAGGGAGCGGCGAAGACGGCTTCGCCTCTCCGTTGTCTACTTGTCGCTTTCCGTCAGGCCCTTGATGAACCAGCGCTGGAAGATCACCACGATCAGGACCGGCGGCAACATGGCGAGGATCGCGAGCGCAAAGGCCTCGTTGTAATCGGGGATGTTCGAGCCGACCCAGACGAGCAGGATCTGCTTGATGCCGCGCACCAGCGTGAAGAAGCCTTCATCCGTGGTCATCAATGTCGGCCAGAGATACTGGTTCCAGCCATAGACGAACATGATGATGAAGATCGCCGCCATCATCGTGCGCGACAGTGGCACCAGCACGTCGATGAAGAACTTGAACGGGCCGGCGCCATCGATGCGCGCCGCCTCGAGCAGCTCGTCCGGCACAGACTTGAAGAACTGCCGGAAATAGAAAGTGCCCGTCGCCGACGCGAGCAGCGGCACGATCAGGCCGGTATAGGTGTTGGTCAGCTTCAGCGTGTTCATCACCTCGTAGGAGGGAAGAATGCGCACTTCGAGCGGCAAGAGCAGCGTCGTGAAGATGATCCAGAAGAAGAAGGTGGCGAGCCGGAAGCGGAAATAGACGATCGCGTAGGCGGCCAGCATCGACAGGATGATCTTGCCGAGCGCGAAGCCAAGGCCAAGGATCATCGAGTTCATCATCATGTTGAGGCCGGTGATCTTGCCGGTGAAACCGCCCTTGCGGGTGAGCACGGTCTCGTAGGTCTCGACGAAATGGCCGCCCCAGGTCAGGCTGAGGCCGTTGCGGTGGATATCCGCCGCCTCGTGCGTCGACGTCATGAACGCGACCACGACCGGCGCAACCATGATGAAGACGCCGATGAGAAGGATGACGTGGTCGAAAAACTTGGTGCGATACATCGGCCCCGCCTCAGTTGTAGTGCACGCGCCGCTCGATGAAGCGGAACTGGAAGATGGTGAGCACGAAGACGATGAGCATTAGGATGACCGACTGGGCCGAGGAGCCGCCGAGGTCGTTGCCGCGGAAACCATCCATGTAGACCTTGTAGACAAGGGTGATCGGATTGTTCGCCGCCTTGTCCTTCACCATGACGTCGATGACGCCGAAGGTGTCGAACAGCGCATAGGTGACGTTGATGATCAGCAGGAAGAAGGCGGTCGGCGCCAGAAGCGGCAGGATCACCGTCCAGAAACGGCGGAAGCCGGAGCGGCAATCGATCGCCGCCGCCTCGCGCACCGCCACCGGAATGCCCTGCAGGCCGGAGAGGAAAAAGATGAAATTGTAGGGGATCTGCTTCCAGACCGAGACGACGATCATCGAGAAAGCGGTATCGAAATAGTTGAGGCCGACCTTGATGTCCCAGCCGAACCAGCCCGCAAGCTCGACGATCGGGCCGATGTGCTGGTCGAAGAACATCATGCCGATGAGGCCGGCAACCGGTGGCGCGATCGCATAGACCCAGATGAGCAGCATCTTGTAGGTGGTGTTGCCGCGGATGACACCATCCGCCTTGACGGCGAGCAGCAGGCCGATCGACAGGGCAAAGAAGGTGACGAGCGTGGTGAAGATCGCCGTGAAGCGCGCGATGCCCAGATATTCGCCGGACTTCAGCACGTCGGTGTAGTTCGTCATGCCGACGAAGGTCGAGCCGAAACCGAACGGGTCTTCGAGGTAGAAGGACGACTGGATCGCCTGGATCGACGGCCAGTAGAAGAACACGAAGATGATCGCCAGCTGTGGCGCCAGAAAGAGGTAAGGCAGGTAAGGCGAAGAGAACTGCACGCGCTTGGCCGCTTCTTCGCTGCCCTTCGCCTTGCCGCCAAACAGCCGGAGGGCGCCGAAGCGACGCCCGTCCGTTCCCGTCCCTCCCCGCGGCGCGGGGAGGAGTTCCGTTCCCGATGTCATCGAGATCAGCCGGCAGTCTTGGCGAAGCGGGCGAGCAGGTCGTTGCCTTCCTTCTCGATGGTGTCGAAGGCGTCCTTGACCGTCGTTTCACCGGAGAAGATGCGGCCGTATTCGCGCTCCATGATCTCGCGGATCTGCGGGTAGAAGCCGAGGCGGTAGCCCTTCGACCAGTCGCCGGCCGGCAGCATCAGCTGCTTGATGCCGACTTCTGCCACCGGCTTTTCCTTGTAGTAGCCGTCCTTCTGGGCAAGCTCGTAGGCTGCCTTGGTGATCGCCACGTAGCCGGTTGCCTTGTGGTAGAAATACTGGATCTCGGGCGAGGTCAGGAACTGGAAGAAGTCGGCGACGCACTTGTTTTCCTCGTCCGACTTGCCCGACATGGCAAACAGTGCCGCGCCGCCGATGAAGGAGTTGGTGCCGGCACCTTCGATCGCGTTCCAATAGGGCAGGAAGGTTGCCGAGAACGGCATCTGCGCCGTCTTCTGCAGGCCGCCGAACGAACCGGACGAACCGATCCAGAATGCAGCCTTGCCTTCTTCGAAGACCTTCTGGTTGTCGTTCCAGCCGGCGCCGTAGAAGGCGAAGTAGCCTTCGTCCTTCCAGGCCTTGAGCTTGTCGAACATCATGACGAGGTTCGGGTCGGTGACCTTCAGCTTCGTGTCGGCAACGCTGTCATAGCCGTTATTGTTGGTCGCGAACTGGATGTTGTTGCGCGAGAAGAAGTTTTCCGTGAACTGCCAGGTGAGCTGCGACTGGACAAGCGGAATGTAACCGGCGGCCTTCAGCTTCGGGGCTGCGGCCTCGAACTCTTCCCAGGTCTTCGGCGCTTCGACGCCGGCCTTCTTCAGGGCTTCGTCGTTGATGTACATGATCGGGGCCGACGAGTTGAACGGCATGCCGACGAACTTGCCTTCGCTATCGGCGTAGAAATAACGCACGCCGTCGATGAAGGCGTTGCGGTCGAAGCTGTGGCCGGCCTTGATGATCAGGTCTTCGGCGGGAACGACGGCGCCCTTGGCGTTGATGATGGTCGCTGCACCGGCGTCGAAGACCTGCAGGATGTTCGGCTGTTCGCCCGAACGGAATGCGGCGATGCCGGAAGCGAGCGCTTCCTCATAGGTGCCCTTCGAAACCGGGGTCAGCGCGCAGGCGCTCTGGGCTTCGTTGAACTTCTGCGAGATCTCGTTGATGACCTCGCCATTGCGGCCGGCCATGCCGTGCCACCAGGTAATATTGGTTGCGGCAAACGACGAGGTTGCCGAAAATGCAAGCGTGAAAGCTGCGAGTGAAATTTTCTTGAACATGACTGGTCCTCTCCACCGGGTTGCGGATGGCAGTGGACTAGTGGCCTTCCATGACAGGCCGGTAACGCTTTTATGTCGGGACGATTACAAATCTTCGAATATGATCCACGCGGATGCGGGCGGAAAACCGCGCACACTTTTCCTCATCCCGCGTCCGTATTCAGAACGCATCGGGCAGGTGTCGCGGCCAGCCCCAGGGTGTCACAGTGATAATGTCGTAACGCACGGAAAGCCTGGCGAAATCGGGCTGACGCCCGAGCCAGAGATCGCTGGCCGCGCGGATGCGGCGTTGGGCCGTTCCGGTGACGGCGAAGACGCCGTCGTCGGCAGAACGCCGGGCCTTGACCTCGACGCAGGCGATGAGATCGCCCCGGCGCGCGATGATGTCGATTTCGCCCAGCCTGGTGCGATGGCGCATCGCGACGATCCGGTAGCCCTTCAACATCAGGCAAAGTGCTGCGCGATACTCGGCGAACCGCCCGCGCCTCTCAGCCTTGAGCTTCCGCCGATCGGGCCCGTCAGTCGCCATGGCGATCCTTGAGCTCGAGCAGACGGTCGTAGAGCTCCTTGCGCGGAAGGCCCGTCTGCCGGGCGGCTTCGGTCGCCGCCTTGCCGGTCGACATATCGGCGACCAGCCGGGTCAGCAGCGCATCGACGTCGGCTGCTTCCGGTTCCGGCGGAGCGTCCGGCGGGCCGATGACGAAAACAATCTCGCCCTTGACCGCGCCGCCCCCCTCGTAGAACGCCTTGAGCTCGCCGAGCGTGCCGCGGCGAAACTCTTCAAAGGTCTTGGTCAATTCGCGGCAGACCGCCGCCTTCCTGTTTTCGCCAAGCACCGCTGCGGCAGCCGCGACGGTGGCGGCGATCCGATGCGGCGATTCGAAAAAGAGCAGCGTCGAGGGCACCGTCGCCAGTTCCTGCAGCCGGTCACGCTTGGCCTTGTCCTTGGTCGGCAGAAAGCCGGCGAAGAGAAAGGCGTCGTTTGGAAGGCCGGAGCCGACCAGCGCGGCAAGCGGGGCGGAGGCGCCGGGGATCGGCACGACACGATAGCCGGCTTCGATCGCCAGCTGTGCCAGGCGGTAGCCGGGATCGGAAACCAGCGGCGTACCGGCATCGGAGACGAGTGCCACCGACTTGCCCTCGCCAAGCGCTGCCAGCAGCCGTGGGCCGACCTCGTCGGCATTATGCTCGTGGTAGGCATAGGGGCGATTGACGATGCCATAGCGGTCGAGCAGCACGCGTGTGACGCGCGTGTCCTCGCAGGCGAGCACGTCGGCGCCGGCAAGCGTTTCCAGCGCGCGCAGGGTGATGTCGCCGAGATTGCCGATCGGCGTCGCCACGAGATAGAGCGCGACGTCGAGCGGACGCGCGGGAATGCTGGCGTTGTGCAGGCGGTAGCTGCGCTGCTTCTGCCCGTCCGTGGCCTCCGACGTCTTATGTTTTTCCAACTGCAGCTTCCTGATGGCAATGCCGGCGCACCGGTTTTAGCCTTTATGAGTGAGCCGACATGGCAGGGCAAGGGCGTCAAGCGGCCGGCCCGCGTGTCATCTGGGGACAGCGCCAGTCAAACCCCTTGCTTTTCAGGCGCTGTTTCTGCCATTTTGCCGGTCCACATCCTTCCGGTCGGTTGGCCGGGACACTCGCAGTTGACGCTGCGGCGGGAGCCTCGCCCGCCGGGCAACGGTTGAAAGCGGTAGCATCCCATGCGCATTACTCTCGAGCGGTCCAATCTTCTGAAGTCGCTGAACCACGTGCATCGCGTGGTCGAACGGCGAAACACGATCCCGATCCTCTCGAACGTTCTTTTGCGCTCCGACGGTGCGAGCCTCGAAATGAAGGCGACCGACCTCGACCTCGAGATCACCGAGGCGACGCCGGCGCAAGTGGAACAGGCCGGCGCGACCACGGTTCCGGCACACCTGCTCTACGACATCGTGCGCAAGCTTCCCGACGGCTCGGAAGTGCTGCTGGCGACCAACGCCGAAGGCACGGCGATGACGGTCGCCTCCGGCCGGTCGAAATTCTCGCTGCAGTGCCTGCCGCAATCCGACTTCCCCGACCTGACGGCCGGCAGCTTCTCGCACACTTTCCGCCTCAAGGCGACCGACCTGAAGATGCTGATCGACCGGACGCAATTCGCGATCTCGACCGAGGAAACCCGCTACTACCTCAACGGCATCTTCGTGCACACGGTCGAGAGCAAGGGCGACCTGAAGCTGCGCGCCGTGGCAACCGACGGCCACCGCCTTGCGCGCGCCGACGTCGAAGCGCCGTCCGGCTCCGAGGGCATGCCGGGCATCATCATCCCGCGCAAGACCGTCAGCGAATTGCAGAAGCTGCTCGACAATCCCGATCTCGTCGTCACGCTCGAAGTATCGGACGCAAAAATCCGCCTGACAATCGGCTCGATCGTGATGACCTCGAAGCTGATCGACGGCACCTTCCCGGATTACCAGCGCGTCATCCCGGCCAACAACGACAAGGAGCTGCGCGTCGATTGCCAGTCGTTCGCCCAGGCCGTCGACCGCGTTTCGACGATTTCCTCCGAACGCGGGCGCGCCGTGAAGCTGGCACTGACCGACGGCCAGATGACGCTGACGGTCAACAACCCGGATTCGGGCAGCGCCACGGAAGAGCTGCCGGTCGGCTACGATCACGACCCGCTCGAAATCGGCTTCAACGCAAAATACCTGCTCGACATCACCTCGCAGCTGACCGGAACCGACGCCATCTTCATGCTGGCGGACCCGGGTTCGCCGACGCTGGTGCGCGATCTGGCGGCCGAAGACGCGCTCTATGTGCTGATGCCGATGCGGGTTTAGTCGCCCGTGCCGCAATGAAAATGCGACCCGTCACGCCGCGCGTGGCGGGTTTTTTGTTTGTGCTGATATTCGCGTGCTGTTGATAAGACGACGCCTTTAGCCGCAGACAGACTTGTTTTTGCCGCAGATGAGAGCACATTATATCCGCAATGTCCGCGCCCCGCTCGAATCAGCGAGACCGGACGATCCGTATGAGAGGACGACGGTTTTGAGGGGTTCAATGAATTTGCGCGTGAAGGTGAAGGAACGGCTTGGCCGGAAATTCGACGAGGAGATCCGTTTCTTCAAAGGGTGGATGAGCAATGCGAAGGCGGTCGGGGCAATCCTGCCGACGTCGTCCGTCACCGCCCGCCGCATGGCGAGCGTCATCAATCCCCATTCCGGACTGCCGGTTCTTGAACTCGGCCCTGGAACCGGCGTCATCACCAAGGCGATCCTGGAGCGTGGTATCGCGCCGGAGGATCTGGTGTCCGTCGAGTACTCCACCGACTTCTACCAGCAGCTCAAGGCGAACTTTGCCGACGTCAACTTCATCAATGGCGACGCGTTCGATCTCGAGCAGACGCTTGGCGCAATGAAGGACCGGACCTTCGACAGCGTCGTCTCCGCCGTGCCGTTGCTCAATTTCCCAATGCACCGTCGCGTCGAGCTGATCGAGGATCTCTTGTCTCGCATCCCGGTCGGTCGCCCCGTCGTGCAGATTTCCTATGGCCCGCTGTCTCCGGTCGTTGCCATGCCCGACCGCTACAGCATCCAGCATCTCGACTTCGTCGTGCGCAACATTCCCCCGGCGCAGCTCTGGGTCTATCGCAAGGCGCACTGACGGAGCGCGCCAGTGCTCGGCCTCTATATCACGCACCCGCAGGTGCAGATCGATCCGACAGTTCCGGTACCGAAATGGGGGCTGTCGGAGATCGGACGCGCACGCGCGGAAGCGACGTCGCTGCAGCCTTGGGTTCGAACGCTCGGGCGGATCGTTTCGAGCGACGAGACCAAGGCGACCGAAACCGCGAACCTTCTGGCCGCGGCTGCCGGCGTCGTTGTCGAAACCGACGACACGATGGGCGAAAACGACCGCTCGGCCACCGGCTTCCTGCCGCCTCCGGAATTCGAGAAGGCGGCGGACTGGTTCTTTGCCAATCCGACAGAAAGCTTCAACGGCTGGGAGCGCGCCGTCGACGCGCAGGCCCGCATCTCGGCTGCCGTCTTTCGCATCCTTGACGAACACGACCCAAAAGTTCCCATCGCATTCGTCGGCCATGGTGGCGTCGGCACCCTGCTGAAGTGCAGGCTGGGCGGCACCGCCATCAGCCGCAGCGCCGACCAGAAGGGCGGCGGCGGCGGCAATCTCTTCGCGTTCCGCCTTGCGGATCGCGCCCTCACATGCGACTGGACCCCGATGGAATTCTGGCAGGGGTGACCGCGACATGACCAAAACCGCACGCGACCGACTGATCGTCGGCCTGGATCTTCCGACAATCGCAGAGGCCGAAAAGATCGTCACCACGCTCGGTGACGACGTGGCTTTCTACAAGATCGGCTACCAGCTGGTGTTTGCCGGCGGCCTCGAGTTCGCGCGCGATCTGGCGGCAGGCGGCAAGAAGGTCTTCCTCGACATGAAGCTGCTCGACATCGACAACACGGTGGCCAAGGGCGTCGAGAACATCGTGAAGATGGGCATGTCGATGCTGACATTGCACGCTTACCCCAAAGCGATGAAGGCAGCCGTCGAAGCAGCCAGGGGATCGGACCTCTGCCTGCTCGGCGTCACCGTGCTGACCTCAATGGACGAGCAGGACGTGATCGACGCCGGCTACGAATACGACCCGCACACGCTGGTGCTGCGACGGGCCGAACAGGCCCGTGCTGCCGGCATGGGCGGCATCGTCTGCTCGGCGGAAGAATCCTCGGCGGTGCGCAAGATCATCGGCCCTAACATGGCGCTGGTGACCCCGGGCATCCGCCCGGCCGGCGCCGAGAAGGGCGACCAGAAGCGCGTCATGACGCCCGCCGATGCATTGAAGGCCGGATCGAGCCATCTCGTCGTCGCGCGCCCAATCGTCGCAGCCAGCGACCCGCTTGTCGCCGCTCGCGGCATTCTCAAGGAGATGAACGACGCGCTTTCGCGCTGATCGTGACACCCGCCTGCAACAGGTCGGCGTTGAGCACCATACATCGCCGCCGGTTGCCACCGTTGTGCTTGACCTCGGTCGGAATTTGCCGGAAGTAACACTCCCGTCTGCTTTTATTGCCTGAAGACGAGGAGGTCAGCATGGCCAAAGGATACTGGATCGCACGGGTCGATGTGCGGGACCTGGAACGCTACAAGGACTACGTGGCGGCCGCAAAGCCGGCGTTCGAGAAATACGGCGCCAATTTCCTGGCGCGCGGCGGTGAATTCGAGCGTCTGGAAGGTGCCGTTCGCGCCCGAAACGTCATCATCGAGTTTCCCTCGCTGCAGGCCGCCGTCGACTGTTATAATTCCCCCGAATACCAGATTGCCGCCGCGATCCGCCAACAGGTGGCAGACGCCGAGATGGTGGTCGTAGAGGGCATCTGACACGCGGAACACTGCCAAGCTGCGGCGCCGCCGCCGGCCGCGAGGATTGGCCTTCACCTCTCGCGGCTGTTGGGCTATGTAGCAACCAATTCGTCCAAATGAGATCAGGAGTGCGTTTCCCATGACCTTGTCCAACCTTCCGCCGCTGGTGACGATTTTCGGCGGATCCGGGTTCGTCGGCCGTCATGTCGTGCGCGCGCTTGCCAAGCGTGGCTATCGCATCCGCGTCGCCGTTCGCCGCCCGGACCTTGCAGGCCACCTGCAGCCGCTCGGCAATGTCGGCCAGATCTCCTTCGTCCAGGCCAACCTGCGCTATCGCAAGTCGGTCGACCGCGCCGTCGAAGGCTCCGACCACGTCATCAACTGCGTCGGCGTCCTGTTCGAGAGCGGCCGCAACACCTTTGACGCCGTGCAGGATTTCGGCGCGCGGGCGGTTGCGGAAGCCGCCCGCAATGTCGGCGCAAAGCTGACGCACATCTCGGCGATCGGCGCGGACGCCAAGTCGGAATCGAGCTATGCCCGCACCAAGGGCCGGGCGGAAGCCGCGATCCTCGAAACGCTGCCGGATGCGATCATCCTGCGCCCGTCGATCATCTTCGGACCCGAAGACGGCTTCTTCAACAAGTTCGCCAGCATGGCCCGGTTCGCACCGGCGCTGCCGCTGATCGGCGGCGGCAACACCAAGTTCCAGCCGGTCTATGTCACCGATGTCGCCGAGGCTGTTGCCCGCTCGGTCGATGGCCAGCTGTCGGCCGGCACGATCTACGAGCTCGGCGGGCCTGAAGTGCTCACCTTCCGCCAATGTCTTGAGATCATGCTCAAGACGATCGATCGCAAGCGCTCGCTGGTATCGGTGCCCTTCGGCCTCGCCTCGCTGATGGGCAGCATCGCGTCGATGATCCCCTTCATCACGCCGCCGGTGACGGCCGATCAGGTAGTGTTGCTGAAATCCGACAATATCGTCTCGACCAAGGCCGAATCCGAAGACCGGACGCTTCGCGGCATCGGCATCACTCCGACGATGCTGGAATCGATCCTGTCGACCTATCTCGTGCGCTATCGCCCGCGGGGCCAGTATACGCGCGGCGGTCGCGCCGCCTAAGGCAGCGTCCCATGACGCCTTCTTTGACCGCCGCCGGCCTTGCCGGCGGCTTTTTTGCTGTGTCGTTCAGGCAACAGCGTTGCAGTTCTGCCGCAGTCACAAAAGCGAATGGCATTTACCGCAGATTCAACATGTCCTGATATTGATCAAGACATATCCAACGCATAAAAACCGCCCCGCGCCCCGGTCGCAAGAAAGTCTCGGCGGCGACAGCATCACTCTCGAAAGGCATGGCGTCCATGGGCAAGTCGATCGCAATCTTTTTTGCGTGTGCGGCACTGATCATTCTGGCTGGCTCATTCGTCGCGCCGAACACGGTCGCGAGCAGCCGCAAGGGCTGCACGCCCGCCTATGGTGTCGACCCGTGCACGACGGCGTCGATCGACCTTTCCGGCAAGTAAGCCGGCGCCCTTGGGGCGATAGATCTCAAGTTTTTGGCGGGGGCCAGGGACCGCGTGCGTTTCATCTGAAACGCACGCGGTTTTGTTTTTACAGCGCCGCGCGTCTATTTAGACGCGCAAAGGTGGCTGTAACACTTTGAGTTGCTGCATAATTTTCTCCTTAGATCGATTCCGATTTAAGGAATTATGCAGTGAAGTAGCGACCCTCAGCCAAGCATCCAGAGACCGACGAGGCCGGCGGTGCCGACAACGATGCGCCAGATCGCAAAGGGCGTGAAGCCGCGGCGCGAGACGAAGTCCAGCAGCGAGCGGACGACGAAGATGCCGGCGACGAACGCCGCGATGAAGCCAACGGCGATCACGGTGAAATCGTCGAACGACAGCGCATCACGGTTCTTGTAGAGGTCGAGCGTGAACGCGCCGAGCATCGTCGGCATGGCGAGGAAGAACGAGAATTCCGCCGCCGACCGCTTGTCCGTTCCCATCAGCAGAGCGCCGGCAATCGTCGCGCCGGAGCGGGACGTACCCGGAATCATCGCCAGGCACTGGAACAGGCCGATCTTCAGCGCCAGCGACGGCGGATAGTCCATGACGTCGGTGTAGCGCGGCGTCAGCGGCAGGCGATCGATCGCCAGAAGGATGAGGCCGCCGATGATCAGCACGACACAGATCAGGATCGGCGTTTCGAACAGCACGGTCTTGATGAAGTCATGGGCGATGGCGCCGATGACGGCGGCCGGCAGGAAGGCGAACAGCACCGAGACGACGAAGCGGCGAGCCTTGACGCTCGTCGGCAGCGCCAGCGCGATCGACAGAAGCCTTTGGAAATAGACGAGCAGGATCGCCAGGATGGCACCGAGCTGTATCAGAACCGCAAAAGTGTTGCCCGGCGATCTGAAGCCGAGGAAATGCCCGGCGAGGAGAACATGCGCCGTCGACGATACGGGTATGAATTCCGTCAGCCCCTCGATGAGGCCGAGGACGAGCGCGCTGATGATCGATTGATCCGCCATATATAAGATTTTCCTGACAAGTTTTGGAGTGGGAGGAAAAGGCTGATTCGCTTGTGTTTGCCACCACAAGTTCCTATAGCTTTTTCTGATGAGCCGTGGCCAGACGCATGCGCCGCCACGCTGACGTCCCCTGAAAAAAGACCATAAGAAGCCAGATCATCGATGCCGACACTGTACCATCACCCCATGTCCTCCGCTTCGCGGTTCGTGCGCCTTATCCTTTCGGAATACGGCTACCAGACGGAATTGACCGAGGAACAGCCGTGGGAAAACCGGCGAGACTTTCTGGCGCTGAATCCGGCCGGGACGCTACCGGTCTATGTTGACGACAGTATGAGGGCGCTCTGTGGCGCCACGATCATCTCGGAATATCTCGACGAGACGAACGGCATCATGAAACGAGATCGGCGGCTTCTGGCCGAGGATCCGTTCCAGCGCGCCGAAATCCGTCGCCTGGCCGAATGGTTCCTGCACAAGATGGAAGCCGACGTGACGCGGCCGCTGGTGCGCGAGCGTATCTTCAAGCTGCAGATGACGCCCGACCAGGGCGGCGGCGCACCGGATAGCAAGGTGCTGCGCACGTCGCGCGCCAATATCCGTCAGCACATGAAGTACCTGTCGTGGCTTGCCGGCTCGCGCCCCTGGCTTGCCGGCGACCGGATTTCCTATGCCGACCTTGCGGCGGCGGCGACGGTCTCGGTGCTCGACTATCTCGGCGAAATCGACTGGTCGGACGCGCCAACCGCCAAGGAATGGTACCAGCGACTGAAGTCCCGCCCCTCCTTCCGCCCGCTGCTCTCCGAGCGCGTGCGCGGTGTCACCCCGGTTCCGCACTATGCGGATCTCGACTTCTGAGGATAGTGCCGTGCCCGGCAGTGCTGCCAAGGCTGAAAACCAAGAGCGACGGCGGCAGAGGCTGACGGAATTCCTGAAGGCCGAGGCGGCCGACAAGGGCTTCGACGTCTGCCGCATCACCCGGCCCGATGCCATACCGGAGGCGCCGGCGCGCCTCGTAGAGTTCCTCGACGAGGGCTTCCATGGCACGATGGAGTGGCTCGCCGAAACGGCGGAGCGCCGATCCGATCCGCGAACCCTCTGGAGCGACGTGCGCTCGGTCGTCATGTTCGGCATGAACTACGGCCCCAAGCAAGACCCGCGCGGCATTCTCGACCAGCCGGACCGCGGCGCGATCTCCGTCTATGCCCAGAACCGCGACTATCACGACATCATCAAGGGCCGCCTGAAGGAGGTCGCGACCCGCTTTGCAGCGCGCGCCGGCGAGGATGTGAAGGTGTTCGTCGACACGGCACCGGTGATGGAAAAGCCGCTCGCCGAGAAGGCCGGCATCGGCTGGCAGGGCAAACACACCAATCTCGTCAGCCGCGAGTTCGGCTCGTGGCTGTTTCTCGGCAGCCTGTTCACCACGGCGGAACTTGCCTTCGACGCCGCCGAGCGCGACCATTGCGGCTCCTGCCGTGCCTGCGTCGATGCCTGTCCGACCGGCGCGTTTCCGGCGCCCTACCAGATCGACGCGCGGCGCTGCATTTCCTACCTGACGATCGAGCACAAGGGGCCGATCGATCCAGCGATCCGTCCGCTGATCGGCAATCGCATCTATGGCTGCGACGACTGTCTTGCCGCCTGCCCGTGGAACAAGTTCGCGCAAGAGGCATCGGAGATGAAGCTGAAGGCGCGCGACGACCTGAAGGCGCCGTCCCTTGGCTTTCTGCTGACCCTCGACGACCCGACCTTCCGAACTTTCTTCTCTGGCTCGCCGGTCAAGCGCATCGGGCGTGACCGCTTCGTCAGAAATGTCTTGATCGCAGCGGGCAATTCCGGCGATGAGAGCCTGGTGGAAGCCTGCAAGGCGCTGACCAACGATGCCTCGCCGGTGGTGAGGGCGATGGCGGTGTGGGCTTTGTCGCGATTGATCTCGCATGACGCGCTTGCGGCCTATCAGAGGCAATGCGGTGCGGAGAGCGACGAGGAAGTGTTGTCCGAATGGCAAATGGCGGGAGTGAGCCGATGCATGTCCTAGTTCTTGGCGCCGGCTATTCCGGCATGGCAATCGCGCGCGCACTGGCCGGCAGGGCCGAAAGCGTCAGCGGCACGACCCGAAGCGCGGACAAGGCCGCCAAGCTCGAAAAAGCGGGCATCCGACCGATCGTCTTCGACGGCGACGTGGTTTCCGACGAGCTGGCAACCGCCCTGCGGCAGGCGACCCATCTGATCCAGTCGATCGCTCCCGGCCGCGACGGCGACCCGATGTTTCGGCCCGGCAGCGCCGACCTCGCCGAGCTTGCCCCTGCTCTTCGCTGGGTCGGCTATCTCTCCACCGTCGGGGTCTATGGCGACCATGGCGGCCAATGGGTGACGGAAGACATGTTGTCCAAGCCGGTCTCGGCACGCTCGGTCGAGCGGGTCGAGGCGGAAGACGCATGGCTTGCCTTTGGCGCCCGGAACGACATTCCCGTCGCGGTTCTCCGGCTTTCCGGCATTTACGGCCCCGGACGCAATGCCTTCTGCAATCTCGCCAACGGCACGGCCCGCCGGCTGATCAAGCCGGGGCAGGTGTTCAATCGCATCCGCGTGGAAGATATCGCCGCTGCCACATCCTATCTCTCCGAAAGACTTCAGGGCGGGATCTTCAATATCACTGACAACGAGCCGGCGCCGCCGCAGGACATCGTTGCCGAGGCCGCACGGTTGATGGGCGTCGAGCCGCCGCCCGAAACGCCGTTCGAAACCGCCGAGCTTTCGCCGATGGCCCGTTCCTTCTATGGCGAGAACAAACGCGTCTCGAATGCACGCATGCGGGAAACCGGCTTCGAATTCGCCTATCCCGACTATCGCGTTTCGCTTGCGCAAATGTGGCAGGCGGACAGCTGGCGCGGAGAATGAACAATTGCTGCGCGAACCGGTCAACATATCCCGCTCGCAATGGAACAAACCCGATAGCATGATCGTTAGTAATGGCGATCTCACGGGCCGCTGAATTGTGATCCTCCTGAGATATTCATTCTATACTCTGCGAATTGAATGCAACCACAGCGGTAGTAGCGTGTTTTGAACCATCCGGATTCCGGACATTTCGTTCAATTCGAAATTTTTAATGATTTTTTTCGTTAAGCCGATATCTCGGCTCGCGTGCGTGCCGCGGTTCACGTTCAACCGCTGATTCCAAAGAACTTCCTGGTCTCGCTTAAACTATTTCAAACAATCTTCGATTTTTAATTTTCGTCCTTTTTTAACAATTCCTAATAGAACGTAAATGGTTGAAGCACGTTTTCGCCATTTTTCGCCCCAATTAGCGATCTTCGACAGAATTAACCAAGAGCTCCAGCCCAAGGGCTCTAACCGGGGGTCGCCAGTTTGACGCCAGCGAAAATCAAGACTGTTGCCGCGGCAGCGCTGTTCACCGCCGGGATCGGCCTCGTTTCCGTTTCCGATAGCCAGGCAGCAGGCGCCGGCTGCGGCGGCGCGTCCTGGTATGCGCTGACCTCCAAGACGGCTTCCGGCGAACGCATGAACGCCGCCCGCCTCACCGCCGCCCACCGCAGTCTGAAATTCGGCACCAAGGTGCAGGTGGTCAACAAGCGCAACGGCAAGACCGTCGTTGTTCGCATCAACGATCGTGGTCCGTTCATCCGCGGCCGCGTACTCGACCTTTCCAAGGCAGCCGCCTCGCAGATCGGCATGGTCAGTTCCGGCACCGCCAGCATCTGTTATCGCGTCGTCAATTCTTGATCGCAGTTTACTTCCGTCCGGCATTCATTCCCGGCGGTTCTGCTTTGAGAAATACTGTTCCCCGCGTTTAATCCCGGCCAGCGTCTTGCTCTTCGATGCCATCGCCGCTACCACGGCGAAAAAGGAGTAGATCGAAGATGCGATTGGGCGGCAGGCTCGCAGGAGCCATCGAAGTTCTTGAGGATATCGAGAAGCGGAAGCGCCCGGTCGCCGACGCACTCAAGGACTGGGGCCTTTCCCATCGGTTCGCCGGTTCGGGCGATCGGTCGGCGATCGGCAATATCGTCTATGACGCGCTTCGCATGAAGCTCTCCCACGCCTATCTGATGGACAGCGACAGCGCCACCGCGCTTGGCCATGCCGTGATGTACCGCCAGTGGGGGTTTTCGCCCAAAACGCTGGCCGCCGAACTCGATGGCGACAAGTTCGCCCCCGAGATGCCGTCTGCCGAAATGGCGCAGGCTTTCGCGACACGCCGGCTCGAGGACGCTGCTGCCCACATCCAGGGCGACATTCCCGAGTGGGTCCAGGCATCCTTCGAAGAAAACTTCTCCGAGGATTGGCTCGACGAAGCCAAGGCGCTCGCCGGGCGCCCCACGCTCGACCTGCGTGCCAACACGCTCAAGGCAACGCGCACCAAGGTTCTGAAGGCACTGGAGCGCAGCGGCGCCGAGCCGGCGACGATCGCGCGCAACGGCATCCGCATTCCGGCCGGCGAAGGCGCCTCGCGTCTGCCGAACGTCACCGCCGAACTTTCGTTCCAGAAAGGCTGGTTCGAAGTTCAGGACGAGGGATCGCAGATCGTTGCCGATCTCGCCTTCCCGCAGGAAGGCGAACAGGTGCTCGACTATTGCGCCGGCGGCGGCGGCAAGACGCTCGCCATGTCGGCAGCCATGAACAACAAGGGCCAGGTGCACGCCTACGACACCGACCGCAAGCGCCTGGCGCCGATCATCGAACGGCTGAAGCGCGCGGGAACGCGCAATGTCCAGGTGCACGAATCCGCCGACAGCCTGGCGCCGCTTGCCGGCCGCTTCGACCGGGTTCTCGTCGATGCGCCCTGCACCGGCACCGGAACCTGGCGCCGTCGCCCTGATACCAAGTGGCGACTGAACCAGAAGAACCTCGAGGAGCGCATCTCCCAGCAGGAAGAGGCGCTGGCGAGCGCCGCTCAGTTCGTGCGGCCGGGCGGACACCTGATCTATGTCACCTGCTCGGTCCTTCCCGAGGAGAACGAAGCGCAGGTCTACGGCTTCTGCGAGGACAATCCGGAATTCGAGATCCTGTCGGCCGCCGACATCTGGGCCGGGCTGTTCGGCACAGACAAGCCGCAGCCGTGGTCTGCCGACATGAAGACGGTGACGCTGACGCCTGCCTCGACCGGTACGGACGGCTTCTTCTTCTGCCTGATGCAGCGCAAGGCCTGAACGCCTCGTCGGCGGCTTCGGCACACCGTCAAACCGCCGGCATCAGATTGAAAACGTTCTAAACTATACACTTTGACACCAGTTTACTTTTGGTTCATGACAAGTCGGCTCCGGCGGGTCGGCGGGGGATTTCCGACGACCCTTGCCGAGCGATGGCGCCGTCCCGCGGTGTCCGTTCCGGTCCCGCCGGGAAAAGAACAGGAGAGGGTCATGACCAAGAATTTCATCCGCGCCGCGGCGCTGGCGCTCATGACGGCAACGTCGACGCTGGCCCTGCAGCCGGCCCAGGCGGCCACCGATGCAGCCGCCGTGGTAAAGCACTACACCGTCGTTGCGCACGCCAAGTTCGAAGATGCGCTGATCACCGCAGAGGCGCTCGACAAGGCGATCGACGCGCTGATCGCCACCCCCAGCGAAGCAACGCTGAAGGCGGCGCGCGAGGCGTGGCTCAAGGCCCGCAACCCCTATCAGGAAACGGAAGTCTACCGCTTCGGCAACGCCATCGTTGACGAGTGGGAAGGCAAGGTCAACGCCTGGCCGCTGGACGAAGGCCTGATCGATTATGTCGATCCGAGCTACGGCAGCGAGAGCGACGAGAACGGCCTCTTCACCGCCAACGTGATCGCCAACAAGACGATCAAGATCGACGGCAAGGATGTCGACGCCACCAACATCACGCCTGAACTGCTGGCGGGTACCCTTCAGGAAGCTGGCGGCGTCGAGGCGAACGTCGCCACCGGATATCACGCCATCGAATTCCTGCTCTGGGGCCAGGACCTGAACGGCACCGGCCCGGGTGCCGGCAACCGCCCCTACACGGACTTCGACGCCAAGGCCTGCACCGGCGGCAATTGCGACCGCCGAGCCGCCTATCTGAAGGCTGCTTCCGAGCTGCTCGTCTCGGACCTGAAGGAAATGGTCGCCAACTGGACGCCGGATGGCGCGGCGAGCAAGGCCGTGGAAGCCGACCCGAAGGCTGGCCTCACCGCCATCCTCACCGGCATGGGGTCGCTCTCCTACGGCGAACTGGCCGGCGAGCGCATGAAGCTCGGCATCCTGCTGCATGATCCGGAGGAAGAGCACGATTGCTTCTCCGACAACACCCACAACTCGCACCTGCACGACGCCATCGGCATCCAGTCGGCCTATACCGGCGAATATACCCGCGTCGACGGCACCAAGCTGACCGGCGCCTCGCTTTCCGAACTCGTTGCCGCCAAGGACGCTGCACTCGACAAGGAAATGACCAAGGATCTGGCCACCACGGTCGAGAAGATGCAGGCCATGGCCAAGCGCGCCGAAACCGTCGAGGCCTACGACCAGATGATCGGCGAAGGCAATGCCGAGGGCAATGCCACGGTTCAAGCCGCCATTGACGGCCTCGTTGCCCAGGCCAAGACCGTACAACGTGTCATTGCATCGCTCGATCTTGGAACAATTGAGCTTGAAGGTTCCGACAGCTTGGATAATCCTAACGCTGTGTTCCAATGAGCTGAAAAGGCGGGCCGCGTCGCAACAACGCGGCCCGATCCTCGATCGATGAATGCACGGATTGTCCAATCCCTGTCGCGACAGCTCGCAGCGCTGCTCTGCCTGCTTGCAACAGCTGTTGCCGCGTCTGACGACGCCTCCAACCTGTCACGGACACGCGACGATCTTTCCGAATCCGACCGCAGCCGCGTTGAAACCATCGTCCGACCGACGACTGACTTTTCCAAAGCCGAGCGGTACGAGGCAATGTCCGGTGGCGCCGGGACCTCGATCGCCCCTGTCGACCAGGACAGCTTCACGCTGTTTTCCGCCAATCTTGCCTTCTCGGACGAGGAGGCCTTCAAGCTGGGCGATGCGCTCTTCGAGAAACTCTGGGTGTCGTCGCCCTCCTCGACCCAGGCGTCGGATGGATTGGGACCGCTCTACAACGCCCGGGCCTGCGAAAGCTGTCATCCGCGCGATGGGCGCGGCCGCCCGCCGGAAGGCTCGCCTGACGCCACATCGATGCTCTACCGTCTGGCGCGCGCGCCGCACAATGATCGCGAGCGCGAGATGCTGGCCAACTACGATCTGCTGAACTTTCCCGATCCTGTGTACGGTGGTCAGTTGCAGGATAGCGCCGTTCCAGGACTTGCTGCGGAAGGTCATATGAAGATGACCTACTCCGAGCTGCCGGTCACATTGGCCGACGGCGAACTCGTGTTCCTGCGCAAGCCATCCTACACCGTCACCGACCTCGGTTATGGCGATCTCGACCCGACAACGACGCTCTCTCCTCGCGTAGCACCGCAGATGATCGGTCTCGGGCTGATCGAAGCCATTCACGAGGCCGACATTCTCGCGGGCGCCGATCCCGACGATCGCGACGGCGATGACATCAGCGGACGCGCGGCCCTTGCCCGCGACCGCAAAACCGCCAACATCGTGCTCGGACGCTTCGGCTGGAAGGCCCAAAACCCGACGGTCCGACAGCAGACAGCGGATGCCTTCGCTGCCGACATCGGCCTGTCGACGCCGGATGCCGATCGCAGCTACGGTGACTGTACCCAAGCCCAGGCCGCCTGCCTTGCAATGCCCACCGGCGTGCAGGCGCGCCTTGGCGCGGTCGAGGCGCCCGATCCGGTGCTTGGTCTCGTGGCCTTCTACACCGCCAACCTCGCCGTCCCTGCCCGCCGCCAGGCGAGCTTTCCGAAGACACTGCGCGGCAAGCAGGTGTTCTACGAAATCGGCTGCACGGCCTGCCATACGCCGAAATTCGTGACCCGCCGGGATGCCGCCCGCAAGGCCCAGGCGTTTCAGTTGATCTGGCCCTATTCCGATTTCCTGTTGCACGATATGGGCGAAGGCCTTGCCGATGGCCAGGCCGTGGGCAGCGCGAACGGCAGCGAGTGGCGCACGCCGCCGCTCTGGGGCATCGGCCTGACGAAAACCATCAGCGCTCACACATATCTGCTTCATGACGGGCGCGCCCGCAATTTGACGGAAGCCATTCTATGGCACGGCGGCGAAGGCCAGGCTGCCCGCGATGCCTTCGCCCGTCTTTCCACGCGCGACCGCCGTGACCTCATCGCATTTCTGGAGTCCCTTTGATGCCTCACATGCCCACGCTCGCCCTAGGCCTTTTCCTGGCGGCGATAGCGCCGCCTGCCATGGCGCAGGAGGGAAGCCCCTTGTCGCCCCGCATCGTCAATGAAGCGGCCGTGCCGGCCGTGATGGCAAAGGCGGTCGACGATTTCATCATCCCCGGCTATCGCAATCTGTCAGATAAGACGGCACTCCTGACCAAGGCTTCGGCAGCCCTTTGCGAAACCCCTTCGGCGGCGTCGCAGGACAATGCGCGAACCGCATTTTCCGAGCTGGTGCGGGCCTGGTCGACGGTCGAAATCATCCGTCTTGGGCCGGCGCTCGAGCAGAACCGCTTCGAACGGTTCCTGTTCTACCCCGACCGCAAGAGCACCGGCCTGAAGCAGGTGCAGGCCATTCTTGCCAAGGGCGATGAGACGGCGATCGACGTCGCATCGCTCAAGGGCAAGAGCGTCGCCGCGCAAGGGCTGGGCGCGCTGGAATACGTGCTCTATGGCAACGGTTCCGAGGCGCTTGCGAGCAAGGAGGGCGACTTCCGTTGCCGCTATGGCGTGGCGATCTCGCAGAACCTCGACACCATCGCTAACGAATTCCTGGCGGAGTGGCAAAAGCCCGACGGCATCCAATCCGCCTGGAAGAAGCCCGGCCCTGGAAATCCTCAGTTTCGCGATAGCAAGGAAGCGGCAACCGAGCTGCTCGGCATTTTCGTGCACGGCGTCGAGATGGTGAAAGACCAGCGGCTAAAGCCGTTCTATGCCGGAACGGTCGACGGCAGGCAGGACAAGGGGCATCCGAAGCTGGCGATCTACTGGCGATCGGAAAACACCATGCCCTCGATCGCCGCCAACTTCCGCGGCCTGCAGACCCTGTTCAAGGTGGCGGACATGGAAAGCCTGCTTCCGGAAGACAGCCGCTCCGTCGCCGGATCGGCAGACTTCGTCTTCAAGTCGGTCATCGCCATCTCGCAGAACATCGACGGCCCGATCGGCGAGGCGATTGCCGACGATAAGAGCCGCGCCAAGCTCGACTTCCTCACGCTCAACACCGCCGATCTTCTTGACCGGCTGAACAAGGATTTCGGCGGTGCCATCGGCCTTGGCGCCGGCTTCTCCTTTGCCGACGGCGACTGAACAGGCAGCCACCAGCCAAGGTGTTGACAATCCCTCCGTTTGGGCGCAAAGCGCTCTCGTGTCCGCTCTCGCGGGCACGTTTCACCACAAGGATCAACTTGCAATGAACCCCGACAGTCGAAGTCGAGCCTTCATGCTCACGACCGCTCGGTCCTGATTGATCAGGGCTTCGTGGCGGTCGGATGACTCGCCCTATGGAGCCCAAAATGCTGCGCATCTACAAAAGCCAGAACAGCCACCTCGTGCTCGTCGATATGCTCGACAGCCTTGCCTCTCCGACGCCGGTTATCTGGTTCGATCTGCTCAATCCCTCCGTTGAGGAGACCCGACTGGTCGAGGGCCAACTCGGCATCGAAATCCCGACCCGCGACGAGATGCAGGAAATCGAGCTGTCCGACCGGCTCTATCAGGAAGACGGCGCGCAGTTCATGACCATGACGGCCGTCGCCAAGCTCGACAGCGACTATCCGGTCAAGGTCCCCGTGACCTTCATCGTCAAGGGCGTGACGCTCGTGACCGTTCGCCATGCCGACCCGAAGCCGTTCCAGACCTATGCCAACCGGCTGCAGAAGGCCAACGGCCAGGGCTGTGAAACGGGTGAACTGGCCATGCTGGGGCTTCTCGAAGCGATGATCGACCGCACCGCCGACGCGCTGGAGCGGGCCGGCAGCGAGGTCGACGGCATTTCGCGCGAAGTGTTCCGCAAGACCAATGCCAGCGCCACGAAGAAGACGCGCGACCTGCAGTCGCTGATCGAGCAGATCGGCCAGAAGGGCGACCTTCTGACGATCATCCGCGAAAGCCTGGTCAGCATCGGTCGGCTCGTCGCCTATCATGTGGCGCTCGAAGGCATCGGCCCGCGCAAAGCGGCAAAGGAAAGCCGGCAGCGGATCAAGCTGATCCAGCGCGATGCGACGTCGCTCGGCGACCACGCGCTGTTCCTGTCGAACAAGATCAACTTCCTGCTCGACGCGACGCTCGGCCTGATCAATCTGGAGCAGAACCAGATCATCAAGATCTTCTCGGTCGCCGCCGTGGTGTTCCTGCCGCCGACGCTGGTCGCCTCGATCTACGGCATGAACTTCGAGATCATGCCCGAGCTGCAATGGCGGTTCGGATACCCCTATGCCCTGGCACTGATGGTGCTTTCGGCGATCGTGCCTTTCCTCTACTTCAAGCGGCGGGGCTGGCTCTGAAAGAGCAATCTGCTACATCGTAGCGACAAGGACCGGCGGCGGAATTCTGCTGCCGGTCCGACAAAATGGCAGGCGAGAATGGCATGCGCGCCACCACGGGTCTGATCGACCGACGCAATTTCATCAAGATGGCCGGCGCCGCCTGGGTGGCGACGCTCGGCGCTCGCGGCGCCTTTGCCCTTGAGCGCGCCGACGCGGTCTTTGCCTCCGCTTTCATGGCGCCGGACGGAAGCTATGGCGTTGCGACGCTGACGGAGGCCGGCGAGATCGTCGAGCGCACGGCGCTGCCGGCACGCGCGCACGGCATGGCGTATTCCGCGGCCAGCAAACGGATGGTGGCCTTCGCCCGCCGCCCCGGCACCTATGCGATGATCCTAGCGACCGACGGCCGCGCCGAGCCGGTGGTCATTGCCGCCGCCGACGGCCGGCACTTCTATGGCCATGGCTGCTTTTCCGCCGACGGCCGCCTGCTCTACGCAACCGAAAACGACTTTGCCGCCAATCGAGGCATGATCGGCATCTACGACGGCACCAGGCGCTTTGCCCGCATCGGCGAATTTCCGACCTACGGCATCGGCCCGCACGACATGACGCTTTCCGCCAATGGACGGATGCTCGTCATCGCCAATGGCGGCATCGAGACCCATCCGGATTTCGGCCGTACCAAGCTCAATCTCGACCATATGGAACCGAGCCTGACGCTGGTCGATACCGAGACCGGCGCCCTGATCCAGAAGCACACGCTGCCTGGCGAGCTCAGCCGGCTTTCCACCCGCCACGTCGATATCGGCCCGAAAGGCGAGATCTGGTTTGCCTGCCAGTACGAGGGGGCGCGCGACGACCTGCCGCCGCTCGTCGGTCATTTCTCGCATGGCGAAGATCTCGCCTTCGTGTCGCTGCCAGAAAGCACGACGGAGGCGCTCGCCAACTATGTCGGCGCCATCGCCGTCAACCGCCACGAAGGACTGATCGGCCTCACCTCGCCCAAGGGCGGCATCGCCGTGACACTCGATGCCCGCACCGGCGCAGTGCTAAAGGAACAGCGCGTTGCCGATGCTGCCGGCGTCGCCGCCGCCGATCACGGTTTTGCCGTGTCGTCCTATGACGGCCGCTTCAAGGATCACCCGAACCGGGTCGCCTGGGACCAGCATATCGTCCGGCTCGCTCGCAGCTGACAATGGGTCTCAGGCTGAAAACCGGCCCTCGCCGGCGAGCTTTGCCAGATTGTCCCATCGATAGGCGGTCTGGTCGTGGTTCTCCCCGCCGAGGCTCACCTGCCCCTGGCCGACCGCGACGGCGCCCAGACGCTCGTAAAACGCCCTGTTCGGGTTGGTGGAAAGCACCCAGGCAAACAGCGACGCCCCGCCCAGCTCCCGGCAATGGGCCGCGACGCTCCGCACGAGCGCCGAGCCGATGCCCGCGCCTTGAAAGTCCTTGAGGATATAGAGCGCATAGAGCTCGCGGTCGAAACGCGGCGGCATCGAGCGGGCTTTTCCATAATTGGCAAAGCCGATCACCCTGTTGGTGCCCATGTCGACGGCAACCAGATGGAAGACGTCGGCAACGCGCATGCGCCTGGCATGGCGCAGCGCCTGTTCCTCGATGCTCATGGCATCGAGATAGGCATCGGAGATCAGCCCGCGAAAGGTCGATCGCCAGGTTTCGACGATGACGGAGGCGATCATCATGATGTCGTCCGGTTCGGCTGGCCGGATGTCGATGCGGCGAAAGCTTTTCATGGCAGAGATATAGGTGGCGCATGGGCGCTTCGAAACAGCCATCCCCGCTGGAAAGCACTCACGGGCGCTCTATCTGCCGATGCCAAGAACAAAACCATCGTATACGCGGTCTTCGTCGTAGCCGTTCTCGGTCTGGGCCTTCTCATCGGCTACAACAACATCCCCGGCGAATGGTATCGGTCGCTGGCAAAACCGGCCTTCAATCCGCCCAACTGGGTCTTCGCCCCGGTCTGGTCGATCCTCTACGTGATGATCGGCATTGTCGGCGCCGCCTGTTTCTTGACCACCGCCGCACCGCCGCGATGTGATTGTGGCTCGCACAGATGATCCTCAACTTCCTGTGGTCGCCGCTGTTCTTCGGCATGCAGGACATCTCGTCGGCATTGATCGTCATCATCGCGCTGCTGATCGCGATCGCCGGCGTCATCGCCGCAAGCTGGCGCAGGGACCGCGCTTCGGCTCTGCTGTTCCTGCCATATCTCGCCTGGGTGGCGTTCGCGACGGTGCTCAACGGCTCGATTTTCCTCATGAATTGAGCTTGTCGCACCGGTGCGGCCGTGCCACTGTCCGTCGATCGATAGGGGAGGCAATGGGCCTCCCACGACAACCAAGGCCGTGTTGACTGATGGACGAGAGCGATCCCCCAGATTTCCGCAGACGCATAAGGGAAAGCTTCGCACGACAGGCGGCCATGGAAACGATCGGCGCGGAATTGACGCTGGTCGAGCAGGGCACGGTCGAGATCGAACTGCCCTTCGACGAGAAGCTGACGCAGCAGCACGGTTTCCTGCATGCGGGCGTGATCTCCGCAGCGCTCGATTCGGCCGGCACCTACGCCGCCTATTCCGTCATCGATCCCGACGCCTCGATCCTGACGATCGAATTCAAGGTCAACCTTTTGTCGCCGGGGCGCGGCGAGCGCTTCCTGTTTCGCGGCGAGGTCACCAAGCCGGGCACGACCATCATCGTCTCCGACGGGCGCGGCTACGCGATCCGCTCCGACGGGCCGGCCAAGCTGATCGCCTCGATGACCGGCACGATGATGGTCATCCGCGGACGCGAGGGTATCGAAGGATGAATTTTGAAATGAAGGACGTCGCCGGCCGCAAGGTTCTCTATGTCATGGCGGTCGATGCCGAATACGGCCCTCATCTGAAGGCGCGGATCGCACCGTTGATGACCGGCGTCGGACCGGTCGAGGCCGCCGTCACCCTGACGAAGGCGCTGGCCGGCCTTGCCGCCAAGGACAGCCTTCCCGATCTCGTCGTCTCGCTCGGCTCGGCGGGTGCCGCCAAACTCGAGCAGACCGAAGTCTATCAGGCGATATCGGTCGGCTACCGCGACATGGACGCCTCGGCGCTCGGCTTCGAGAAGGGAGCAACGCCGTTTCTCGATCTTCCCGCCGTCGTTTCGCTGCCGCACCGCATTCCCGGCATCAAGGAGGCCAAGCTCTCGACCGGCGCCAACATTGTCTCGGGCCCCGCCTATGACGGCATCGACGCCGACATGGTCGAGATGGAGACCTATGCGGTGTTGCGCGCCTGCCAATCCTTTGGCGTACCGCTCATTGCGCTTCGCGGTATTTCCGACGGCAAGGCGGAGCTCAAGCACGTCAACGACTGGACGGAGTATCTTCACGTCATCGACGAGAAGCTTGCTGGCGTCATCGACAGCCTTGAGACCGCGATCGGCACTGGAGAAGTCCGGCTCTGAAAGCCCGGGATTGTCCGGGTGCAATCTAATCGTTGCGCAGAAGACGGGCTTTCATTAAAGGCTCGCCATGATCAAGCTTGTTTGAAGGCCCGACATGACCCAGACAGCCCATCCCGACACCGTTCTCATCGTCGATTTCGGCAGCCAGGTGACGCAGCTCATCGCCCGGCGCGTGCGCGAATCCGGTGTCTATTGCGAAATCGTGCCGTTCCAGTCGGCGGAAGAAGGTTTTCAGCGGCTGAAGCCGAAGGCCGTCATCCTCTCCGGCAGCCCGGCCTCCACCCTCGACATCGGCTCGCCACGCGCTCCGTCGGTGATCTTCGATTCCGGCCTGCCGGTCTTCGGCATCTGTTACGGCCAGCAGACCATGTGCGCCCAGCTCGGCGGCAAGGTCGAAAGCGGCCACCACCGCGAATTCGGCCGCGCCTTCCTCGAGGTCGAAAAGGACTGCGCACTGTTCGACGGCGTCTGGTCCCTTGGCTCGCGCCACCAGGTCTGGATGTCGCATGGCGACCGCGTGACGGCGATCCCCGAGGACTTTGAGGTCGTGGCGACCTCCGCCAACGCCCCCTTTGCCTTTATCGCCGACGAGAAGCGCAAATACTACGCCGTGCAGTTCCACCCGGAAGTGGTGCACACGCCCGACGGCGCCAAGCTGATCGCCAACTTCGTCCACAAGATCGCCGGCATCAAGGGCGACTGGTCGATGTCGGCCTACCGCGCCAAGGCGGTGGACGCGATCCGCAAACAGGTCGGCGACAAGAAGGTGATCTGCGCGCTTTCGGGCGGCGTCGACAGCTCGGTCGCGGCCCTCCTGATCCACGAGGCGGTCGGCGACCAACTGACCTGCATCCTCGTCGACCATGGCCTGATGCGCAAGGACGAGGCGAAGAACGTCGTTTCGATGTTCCAGGAGCACTACAACCTGCACCTCCTGCACGTCGATGCCTCCGACCGCTTCATCGGCGAATTGGAAGGCGTCAGCGATCCGGAAACCAAGCGCAAGATCATCGGCCGGCTGTTCATCGAGGTGTTCGAGGAAGAGGCAAAGAAGCTCGGCGGCGCGGATTTCCTTGCCCAGGGCACGCTCTACCCCGACGTTATCGAAAGCGTTTCCTTCACCGGCGGTCCGTCGGTGACGATTAAGTCGCACCACAATGTCGGCGGCCTGCCGGAACGCATGAACATGCAGCTGGTCGAGCCGCTGCGCGAGCTGTTCAAGGACGAAGTCCGCGTGCTCGGCCGCGAACTCGGCCTGCCCGACAGCTTCATCGGCCGCCATCCCTTCCCGGGACCGGGCCTCGCCATCCGCTGCCCGGGCGGCATCAGCCGCGAGAAGCTCGAGATCCTGCGCGAAGCCGACGCGATCTATCTCGATGAGATCCGCAAGGCCGGCCTTTACGACGCCATCTGGCAGGCGTTCGCCGTGCTGCTGCCGGTCCAGACGGTCGGCGTGATGGGCGACGGCCGCACCTACGAGTTCGTCTGTGCGCTGCGCGCCGTCACCTCGGTCGACGGCATGACGGCGGACTTCTACCACTACGACATGGAATTCCTCGGCCGCGCGGCAACGCGCATCATCAACGAGGTCCGTGGCATCAACCGCGTGGTCTACGACGTGACCTCGAAGCCGCCTGGCACGATCGAGTGGGAGTGAGGGAAACGGCGATGATAGGCGGCTCTAGCGTAGAATTTCGCAGAAAATACAATGATTTGCGGGCAGGGCCGGCTGCTAGCCAGGGCACATTATCAATGGAATTGACAAACCTATCAAGTCATTGAAATCGTTAAGTTTATCGGAGCGCCTGGCGCAGCTCGCAGCTTGTAGCAGATCACTCTGACGGTACTTTTGACGGTGCTTTTCGTATCCGACAGAGCATTCTAAAAAGTACCGTCATTCGTTTTTAGGGTTTGACGGCACTTTTCTGTGTGTCAACGCTTTGAAATATATAACGAAAATTGCCCGTAGCATGACATTTCCGCGCTGACGGTACTTTAGTTATCGACATACATAGTTTCAGCTTTGGCTGCGGTACCGATGATGTTCCGGACCCGATCGCATATCGTCGGATGGCACCGTCGCATCATCTATCAAATGTTGTCCCGACTGCTGCCGGATCTGCGATGGAGAGAAGCGTCGACCGCATCCAGGCCGGAGCTTGGACCGCGGTAGATGCGAGCGTCTTTTTATCGTTGGGAGAAAGATGAGGTGCCGCGATCTGTGCAAGCTCGGCCGCGCGCGCCGGCCCAAGCTGCCCGGAGCAATCAAATGCTTATCCGCCCGCGTGGTCGTTGCCACCGTGCGCGGCGATGAACATGGTGACGGCCGACCGGCAATAGGATTCGATTTCGTTGTCGTCCTCTGCTCTCGCCTCATCGAAGCGTGCGATAATCAGGAGATCGGATCCTTTGAAAAGCGCGGCAAACAAGCGGGCGGACCGAAGAGGATCGGGCACGTTCAGAACCGCCTTCGCGTGCAACTGACGCAAGAGGGCCTCGATTTGGGCGATGACATGGGCGGGGCCGGCTTCGTAATGGAGCTTGCTTAACGACTTTTGATTCGTCTTGTCGGCCATAACCATGGCTTCGACACTGCGGACGTCCGGGCTCAACAGCGTGCGAAGCAGGGATGATCCCGCCACCATGAGCTGCTCTTCGGCCGATCCCTCGACGCCTTCAAAAAGGGCCTGTGGTGCAAACTGATGGCAGCGGGCCGCGATGGCCGCGCTGAACAGCGCCTCCTTGTTCTCGAAGTGCCGATAGATGCTGAGCTTGGATATCTTCGCTCGCTGGGCGACCTTGTCCAATGTCGCCGCTTGAAAACCCAATTCCACAAAGAGTTCGTATGCTGCGTCGACAATCGTTTGGCCGAGCGCCTGGTTGGCGGGCCGGCCGCGTCGGCCCTGGCTGTTTTCGGTCACGACAATTCCAGTCCTTGACAGTATCCTAATTCTTGAATTACGATACCATACAGTTTCTAAAATGTGCAAGCCATTGGGTAGGTTTCAACGATGTCCTCCAAATCCGGGCCGCCCGGCGATATCGAATGCGGCATCGTCCGGTCGGTCAACACAGTGATGTGCGACTTTCTCGCCGATGCCGAAGCCCTGCTCGCTGCCCGTCTCGAGCGCGTATCGCTGGACGATATTTCGCGCTAGGCCCAGCCCAATCCCCTCCATCCACAACACGGAGCTTATCACCATGGATGACGTCATCATCATCGGCGGCAGCTTTGCCGGTCTCGCCGGCGCCCTGCAGCTCGGCCGTGCCCGCCGCAAGGTCACCGTTCTCGATACCGGCCTGCCGCGCAATCGCTTCGCCGGCCACTCGCATGGCCTGCTCGGTCACGATCACAAGCCACCGCTGGACATCCTGGCCGAGGCGCGGCAGCAACTGGCGCGTTATCCCACGGTCAGGCTGGTCAATGCTCGGGCCGACAGCATCTCCGGCACCATCGACGATTTCTCTGTCCTCACTGCCGATGGCGAAAGCCTTGGGGCGCGCCGCCTGATCCTGAGCTATGGCGTCGCCGACCAGATGCCTGATGTTCCGGGCTTTGCCGAAGGCTGGGGCACCTCCATCGTGCCGTGCCCCTATTGCGACGGTTTTGAAGTCGCCGGCCAGCATTGGGGCCTCGTCTGGTCCGGCCCGCAGTCGCACAATCATGTCAGGCTCTTCCACGATTGGACCGAAACGTTGACGCTCTTCGCCGATGGTCACGACATTCCGCCCGATATCCGGGAGGATCTGGCGCGCCGCAACACACCTGTCGTCGATGGCCGGATCATCGAGATCGCCCATCACGGGGGCCATACCGCCAACGTCAAGCTCGATACCGGCGCCAATGTTGCGGTTGACATCCTGTTCGCGCATCCGCGCAACAAGCCGTCCGCAAGCCTGCATGAATCACTGGGCCTCGCCACGGTCAATACGCCCCTCGGCATCGCCCTCAAGGTCGACGAGCGCCGCGAAACCAGCATGCCCGGCATTTACGCCGCGGGCGACCTCGCCAACCCCCTCATGCCCTCGGTCACCACGGCATCATCGCACGGCGCGATGGCGGGTATCTTCGCCCAGCAGTCGATGCTGGTTTGAAAGCACAGATTCCCTTCTCCGGTTGCCGCGGGCTATCATATTCTGAAGGTTGCGGGCCGGTGCCACGGAACGCGGGCCCCCTCTCCCCTGAGGGGCGTCTTTGGCCGGTCAGCCGTCTCGAAGGGGCAGTTGAGCAAAACGATTCCTAGGCTCAGGCCGGTCCGCAAACGGTCCCAAAAGACCCACAGGCTTTCCACAGGTTATTCAACCTCCCCCGGCCCCCCTCCGGGAAGAAGTTCAGCAAGTGAGGGCGCGACATTGCACCTTGAACCGTGCTGTCGCGCCCTTGGAGCGGGTGGGTCTTGAGGTGTCCAGTTTATGCTACCGGGAGTGTCCAGTTTGCACTGTCAGCGGTATCCAGTTCACCTACAAACGGAGAGGGATGGCGCTTGGATGACGCTGCCGCGGCGGGTCGCGTTGTGGCGCGCGCTGTGCTATGAAAGTTAGTGACGGTACTTTCTTCGTTCGCTGTGAAATCCACCTGAGTTGCCCAAAGTGGGTCCGGAAAAGCGATCGACTTCGATAGATGCCGAAACCGCACAAAAAATTTTCGTGCTATTTTTCCCTTTGAAATCAAGACTGTAACGTTTTGACGGCCCATGGGTCGGCTTCTTGCGCGGCAACGAATAAAAAACCTAGCTATATCAATGGCCTAACTAGATTTAGAACAATCGAGTGGGAATAGGCCCGTCGCGCAGGACCTGATCTGCATCAGGCAAGAGCATTTGAAAGGGCGTGCCACGGCGCCCTTTTTGCGTTTCCGATAGCGAAGCAACTACATCCAAGCCCGATCGGCGCTTTGGTCGCTCCTATAAGGGGCGACCCTCCTTTCGGCATGCCGCTTTGGCTCCTGCAACAAAAGCTCTCGAAAACAATAGTATTTACTAATCAATCAGTATGCACTAATCATTTTACCATGATTGAAGCCGCACCCATCACCACCATCATGCGCGCCCTTGCTGATCCGACCCGGCGCGCCGTGTTCGAGCGCATCACCAATGCCGACGAAATCACGGTGGTCGAACTGACGCGCGGCAGCGGCGTGACGCAAGGCGCCATTTCGCAGCACCTCAAATCGTTGAAGCAGGCGGGTCTCGTCACCGAGCGCCCCGAAGGCCGCAACGTCTACTATCGCGCCCAACCCGAGGGCCTCGAGCCGCTGGTCGACTGGATGAGCCATTACGGCGTCTTCTGGCGGGAACGGTTTGCAAACCTGCGCACTCTCTTGAAGGAGATCGATCCATGAATGAAGTAGCGTTGCAGCCCCACACGCAGGACATCGTGGTCGACGAGGTCTTCCCCCACGCCCCGGAGACGATCTGGAAAACGCTAACAAGCGGTGCGTTGATGAGCCGCTGGATGATGGTTCCGACAGGCTTCGAGCCGGTCGAGGGCAGTCGTTTCACCTTTCAGACGACGCCGGCCGGCGCCTGGGATGGTGTCATCCACTGCCAGGTGTTGGAGGTGCTGCCAAACGAACGGTTCGTCTACGCCTGGAAGGGCGGACACGAAGGCAACGCCGGCTATGGCTCGCGGCTGAACACCGTCGTCACCTGGACGCTAGCCAGGGTCGACAACGGAACGCACCTTCGCCTCGTCCATTCCGGCTTTGTGACGCCGAGAAACGACACGGCCTACAGGAACATGAGCGAAGGCTGGAAGAAGGTTCTGCGGCAGATCGGTGCCGTGACCGAAGGGCAGGACTGAGACCACGCCCAAAGCCTGACGCGGGCGCCGTGCCCGCGTCCGGACGCGTCCTATTCGGCGCGGGGCGCTGCGGCGCCCGTCTGAACAGCAGCGAAACAACCGTCTGCGATGCCCGACCATCGAGCGCGCTCGATGCCGCGCGCGCATTCCCGACCCCAGAGCGCAAGGAGCAATGACATGAGCAAACCCTACACCGGTGGATGCGCCTGCGGCGCGATCCGCTATGAAATCTCCGGCGAACCCGTCGTCTCCAGCGACTGCCAATGCCGCGACTGCCAGCGCGAGAGCGGCACCGGCCATGGCTCGCACCTGACCTTTCGCCGCGAAGGGGTGAAACTTGAAGGCGAAGCGGCACAGTGGGACATGGTCGCCGACAGCGGCAATGTGAAGACCAGGGCCTTCTGCCCCACCTGCGGCTCGCCTGTTTACATGACCCTGGCGGCAAAGCCCGAGTTCTTCGTCATCCGCGCGGCGAGCCTCGACGATCCTGCCCGGTACAAGCCGCAGGTGGTGTTTTACAGCAGCCGCGGCTACGCCTGGGATCAACTTGACCCGGCGCTGCCGAAATTCGAGAAGATGCCGCCGATGTAGTGTGCCGGGGAAAAGGGTATCGAAGTTTTCGCGGGCGTGCCTTGGCATGCCCCGCCTCCATCCCCATCTGCTAGCGACCGACCAAAAGAAACGACGGGACATGACCAATCGACTTGCCGTTGATGGAGGGTCGCATGCCGATCGACCAGTTTTCCCTGGACCTGGGGCCGCCGTCACCACGACGGTCCCTCGACCTGCTTTATTTCGCCATACTCCCTGGCGCTGCCGCCGCCGACACGGCTTTGCACTTGGCGCGAGACGATCAGGAGAGGCACGGGGCTGCGGGCGAGATCTACGATCCCGACCGGCTGCACGTCTCGCTCCACCGGGTCTGGAAAGGGCTCGGATTGCCGAATGAGGCCGTCCACTACGCCACGCGCCTCGGCGCACGTGTCGATGCGGCATCTTTCGACATCCGGTTCGATCGGCTCGTCAGTATCGACCAGGGTCGCCGATACCCAAGGATATTGACGTGCGGAAGCGGAAGCCAGCTGCTCGATGAGCTGGTGAACCAGCTTTCCGATGGCAAGGCTCCGGGAGGCGAGGTCGTCCCGCATATGACGCTCTATTACGGCGATCGCTTCGCGCCCTACACCGACTTGGGAACGCCCATCACCTGGACGGCGCTCGACTTTGCACTGGTCCACACCCGCAAGGGCCTCAGCGAAACCAAGGTTCTCCGACGCTGGCCGCTTTCGAGGCGGACATGAACCAGTACGGTTGAGACGTGTTCGGAATTGCCGAACCGTAAGTCCGCCTTCCGGCGGCTAGTGCGAACAGCAGGCGACTGTCATCTTCTCTCCATCGAAACACCTTTCGGCACACGCCGACAAACAGGAGAGACCAATGCTTCGTTTCCTCATCACCGGCGCAACAATCGCCTTCGCCGTCCCGGCGCTCGCTCTGTCCGCATCGCCGAAGGAGGACCAGGGGCGGTGCTCGAAATCCACGTCGTAGAGGGTCAGCGCGATGCCGACACGGCGGACAAAGGGGGGAATCCTATTGGCCGATCACGATCATGTGCGGGTTCCCGTCTGGTGCGAGCGCCACCAGAAGACACCGACCGCACGGTAAAAGTCAAAGCCTTGCTCCGCCGCCGCCAAGGTCTGCGCCCCCCGTTTCTAGCCACTTGCAGAGCATATCGGGAATGCCGATAAGCCTACGAAACGAGACAAGCGGGGGAGACCATGGACATCTCGGAAATCATCATCGCCGGCGACACCGCAGGCATCGAATGGCGCCTGCCGGTCTTCCGTTTCAAGGGCAAGAACCCCGACGCGCCGAAAACCTATATTCAAGCGGCGCTGCACGCCAACGAACTGCCGGGGACGGCACTCGCTCATTTCCTCCTGCAGATGCTTGCCGAGGCAGAGAAGAACGGCGCCATTCTCGGCGACATCACCGTCGTGCCGCAGGCCAATCCGATCGGTACCGCGCAATCGCATTTCGGCGAGTTGCAGGGCCGGTTCGATCTCGGTTCGCGCACCAATTTCAACCGTGATTTCCCGCTGATCGCGCTCGGCGAGCGCGACAGCCTTCTGAGCGATCTCGAGCGCCACTCGGCGACGGATCGCCTGAAACGGCAATTGCTGCACATGGCGCTCGGCGCCGAGCTGATGCTCGACCTGCACTGCGACGACGAAGCGCTGCAATATGCCTATATCGATGACGCCTTCTGGCCGGAAGCCGCCGACCTCGCCACGGCGCTCGACATGGAAGCGGTGTTTCTTTCCGATGGCGAAAGCTCCGCCTTCGAAGAGGCTGTCGCCTACGCCTGGAAATATGAGACGGCGGGTCAGAAGAAGACGAGCCTGCCCGGGCGGCTTTCCGTCACGGTCGAGCTTCGCGGCACACGCGACGTCTATCCTGAGATGGCACGCAAGGACGCCGAGGGCGTCTTGCGCTTCCTCGTTGCGCGCGGCGTTGTCGCCGGCGACAGGGCAGCACTTCCCGCGTTCAGTGGCATCATCGCACCGCTCGACAACATCGAAATGATCCGCGCCCCGGAATCCGGCGCCATTCTCTTCCACCGCGACATTGGCGACAAGGTGAAGGCCGGCGATCTGCTCGTGACGATCCTTAATCGTCCCGGCCGGCCGGACGGCGCCATCGAAGTCCGCGCCCCGCAGGACGGGTTGATCGTTACCCGGGTATCGACAAGGCTCGCCCGTCGGCGCTCGGACCTGATGAAGATTGCCTGCGCAACCGCCTCCAGCGCCGCACGCAAGCCGGGGCCGCTGGAAGCTTAAAGGAAACGCCGCACCGTGGCTTTTATCCGGAACGCCCGCAGGGCGTTCCGGTGTTCACGGCGCCATCGTGGCGGTCATCTTCGGACTGTCGAGAAGGATGGTCGAGCGCAGCGTCTTGATCTCGCCGATCTGCTCGAACTCGCTCCACAGCAGCCGCTTGTAGTCGGCGACATCGCGCACGGCGATCTTCAGCAGGAAGTCGAAATCGCCGGCAACCGTGTGGCACTCCACCACTTCGGGCATGCGCGACACCAATTCGATAAAGCGTTGCCCGACCTTGCTTGCGGTTCGCTCCAGCGTCACTTCCAGAAAAGCCTGAAAGCCCACCCCTGCCGCCTTGGGGTCGACGACGACCGTTTGCCGGATAACACCTGCCGAATAAAGCCGCGCCAACCGGCGCGAAAGCGGTGCCGGCGATAGGCCGACGCGCGCCGCAAGCTCGTTGTTGCTTCGCGACGCATCCTCGACAAGCAACCGGATGATCCGCCTGTCGATCGCGTCGAGTTCGGTCGTACCACGCTCCGCCATCGGCCAGCCCTTTCCTCACATTTTCCAGGGTCTGCGCAAATCAGCAAAAGAAATGCGCCGATCTACGCAATTCGATCTAGGCGAATATTGTCCCTGCGGCAAATCCGGCGTCGATTTTGCGCGATCATTGCCTTAATGAAGAAGTCTGTCGAGCAGCCGGAGTGCGGCTACCCGCACGACCTTCTCGACCGCTCATCGCTATTCTGTCACTGCCAAGGGGGAATTCCGGCATGTTCGACGCTCTGACCCGCCAACCCGACGATCCGTTGCTGGCCCTGATCGGGCTCTATCGCAGGGATGAGCGCCCCGGAAAGGTCGATCTCGGCGTCGGCGTCTATCGCGACGAAACCGGCCACACGCCGATCTTCCGCGCGGTCAAGGAAGCGGAAAAGCGGCTTCTCGAAACGCAGGACAGCAAGGCCTATGTCGGTCCCGAAGGCGATCTCGTCTTCGTCGATCATCTCTGGACGCTGGTCGGCGGCGACACGGTCAACCGAAGCCATCTTGCCGGCGTGCAGACGCCGGGCGGCTCCGGCGCGCTCCGGCTTGCGGCCGACCTCATCCGCCAAATGGGCGGCAAGCGCATCTGGATCGGCCTGCCGAGCTGGCCGAACCATGCCAGCATCTTCAAGGCAGCAGGCCTCGAGACAGCCGGCTATCCGTTCTTCGACGTGCCGTCCCAGACCGTGCTCTTCGACAATCTGATGAGCGCGCTCGAGGGTGCCTCGGCCGGCGACGCCGTGCTGCTGCATGCCGGCTGCCACAATCCGACGGGCGGCGTGATCACCGAGGCGCAGTGGCTGGAGATCGCGGCGGTTGCCGCCGAGCGCGGCCTGCTGCCGCTGATCGACCTTGCCTATCAGGGCTTCGGCCGCGGACTGAACGAGGACGTTGTCGGCCTTCGCCACCTCATCGGCATCGTGCCGGAAACCCTTATCGCCGTCTCCTGCTCGAAGTCGTTCGGGCTCTACCGCGAGCGCACCGGCGCCATCTTTGCCGTGACCACCTCGCCTTCGTCGGCCGACACGGTTCGCTCCAACCTCGCCGGTCTGGCCCGCACCAGCTACTCGATGCCGCCGGATCATGGTGCTGCCATCGTGCGCACCATCCTGTCGGACGCTGACCTCGCGCGCGACTGGAGAGAAGAGCTCGAAACCATGCGCCAGCGCATTACAGGCATTCGCCGGTCGCTTGCCGAAGGCCTGCGCGACCGCTGGCAGGCGCTCGGCGCCATTGCCGGCCAGGAGGGCATGTTCTCGCTGCTGCCGCTTATGGAAGCGGATGTCATGCGGCTCAGGAACGAGCACGGCATCTACATGCCGGGCTCCGGTCGCATCAACATTGCCGGGCTGAAGACGGCCGAAGTCGATGACGTCATCGGCAAGTTCAAGAACCTCTAAGGACTGACGAAGACGATGAAGGCCGAGCGAATGATCGATGCAAACGAGGTGCCCGCCGAGCGCCACCGCCTCTACGAGGATGCGCTGGCGATCCTGACGGGCACACTGATCATGTCGCTCGGCGTCATCATCTACAGCAAGGCGATGCTGCTGACGGGCAGTACCTCGGGCCTCGCGCTTCTCTTGCAATATGCGACCGGCGCGCAGTTCTGGCTGGTGTTCTCGCTCATCAATCTGCCGTTCTACATCCTGGCGATCAAACGGCTCGGCTGGATGTTTGCGCTGCGCACATTCCTTGCCGTCACCCTCGTGGCGCTGTTTTCGAAGTTGACGGCGGGTTGGGTGGAGTTCGCCAGGCTGGATCCGATCTATGCTACCATTGTCGGCGGCGGGCTGATGGGCACCGGCCTGCTGATCCTCTTTCGCCATCGCACCGGGCTCGGTGGCATCAATATTCTGGCGATCTATCTGCAGGAGCAGTTCGGCATCCGCGCCGGCTATTTCCAGCTTGCCGTGGACCTTGCAATCCTTGCCGCGGCCTTCTTCGTGCTGCCGCCGGCCAACCTGGTTCTGTCGGTGGTGGGTGCGGCCGTCGTCAACATGACGCTCGCCATCAACCACAAGCCGGGCCGCTACGCCGGCGTGACCTGAGACACCACAAGCTCTTCCCTCTGTCCGAGAGGGAGGCTATCACTCCCGGCACGGATTTGCCGCAAGGCAGGAAAGGCATGGGAATGACGGTCACGATCTACGGCATCAAGAACTGCGACACGATGAAAAAGGCGCGCACCTGGCTCGACGGCCAGGGCATTGCCTATCGCTTCCACGATTACAAGGCCGAAGGGATCGATCGCGCCCGTCTCGAGCGCTGGTGCACGGAGGCAGGCTGGGAGATCGTGCTCAACCGCGCCGGCACCACTTTCCGCAACCTGGCCGATGCCGACAAACAGAACCTCGATGCCGACAGGGCAATCGCGCTGATGCTGGCGCAACCGTCGATGATCAAGCGCCCGGTGCTCGAAGCCAACGGCAATCTGCTGATCGGCTTCAAGCCGGAGCTCTACGAAACCCTGCTCGACAGGGCGAACGCCTGACGCCTGGAGAGGCACGATGTCCAAGACCACCCGCGCGACGCAGACGCTTGCCAAGGCCGGCGTTGCCTTCACCGTCCACACCTACGACTACGACCCGAACGCCGAACGCGTCGGCCTGCAGGCGGCGGAAGCGCTCGGCGAGGATCCGAGCCGGGTGTTGAAGACGCTGATGGCCGAGGTCGACGGCAAGCCGGTCTGCTGTGTCGTGCCGTCCGATCGCGAAGTCAGCATGAAGAAGCTGGCCGCAGCCTTCGGCGGCAAGTCGGCAGCGATGATGAAGCCGGCCGATGCCGAACGTCTGACCGGGTATCATGTCGGCGGCATCAGTCCGTTCGGACAGAAGAAGCTGGTGCCGACCGCGATCGAAGAGGCTGCCCTTTCTGAAACGCGGGTCTACATCAACGGCGGTCAGCGCGGCCTTCAGGTGCGGCTTGCGCCCGGCGACGCAAGGGCCGCGCTGAAGGCCGTGGCGGCGTCGCTGATCGCCTGACGCTCGCCATCAAAACATCATGGACGCCGGCTAGACCTCAGATCCTCGAAGTCCTTGAAAGCCCGTCCATGCTGTCCGGATTGATCCTGCGCCCAAAGCGTTTCGCCCGCCGCCTCACCATTGCGATCGCGGTCGTCGCGACAGCCACCGTGCTTTATCTGGTCGCGCTGCAATGGACGGGCAACTTCCATACGCTCGTTGCCGGCGAAGTCTACCGGTCGGCCCAGCCGAGTTCGAGTTCGATTGCCGCCTATTCCAAGAGCTACGGCATCCGCACCATTCTCAACCTGCGCGGCGAAAGCAATGCACGCTGGTACCGCGACGAAGCGGCGGCCGCCGAGCGCAACGGCATCCGCCTCATCAATTTCCCGATGTCGTCGTCGTCCGCCATCAGCCTTGCCGAGACAGAGACGCTGATGGCGATCCTGCGCGATGCGCCGAAACCGCTCCTGATCCATTGCAAGGCCGGTGCGGACCGGACGGGCCTGGTCTCGACGATCTACCTGCAGCAGATCGCCGGTGTGGATGAAGAAACGGCCGAATGGCAGCTATCGCCGATCTACGGCCATGTGGCGCTGCCCTATCTCTCCTCGACCTTCGCCATGGATGAAACCTGGGAGGCGCTGGAGAAATCCTTCGGCCTCGACAGTTAAAGCGCGTAGCGATCCTTCAGACTCGCCTACTGCGCTTTAAGCTCTTGTTTTTGCGCATGTCGTTATCGCAAAACCGCTGCACACTTTTGCGCGACATGCCTTAGAGTTCTACCGGAGTTTGGTGAGTAGGCTCGCCAGTTGCAGCGCTTCGTCCGCACTCAGTTTCGCGCCGACATGGGCTTCTATCGAGCCGGAGTAGATCTGCCACATGCGCGCGCGCATCGCGCGCCCCTCGTCGGTGACGACCACCCAGTGTCCGCGCCCATCGGCATCGAAAGCCTCGCGACGGACAAGCCCTTCCCGCTCCAGGCGATCAATCAACCGCGAGAGATTGTATTGGGCAAGCAAGGTGCGGGACTCGATCTCGAAGGGGCGCAGCTTGCCGCCTTCCGCCTGCACCAGTTCCCAGAGCACGTCATACCAGCCGAGCGGCGGCAGGTCGGCCCTCTTGAAGTCGACTTCGATCGCCCAAAGCACGCGCCGCTGCGCGCGCATGAGGCCGACCCAGGCCTGCGTGACGGCCGGTGTCGGCCGCGGCGCTGTGTTTTTTGGAACATCGCTCATAGATGCAATTACATCGATCTTGAAACTATTGGCAAGCGCACATACATGCAAATGCATATACTTCAGCCAACCCAGGAGATCGCCCATGAGCAATACCCTCACCTTGATCAGCCATCATCTCTGCCCCTATGTGCAGCGGGCCGCGATCGCGCTTGCCGAAAAAGGCGCCGCCTTCGACCGCGTCAACATCGATCTGGCCGCCAAGCCGGACTGGTTCCTGAAAATCTCGCCGCTCGGCAAGGTGCCGTTGCTGCAGATCCCGCACGAGACGGGCGAGGCTGTCCTGTTCGAAAGCTCGGTGATCTGCGAGTACCTCGAAGAGACGCAGGCCGGTGTCAGGCTGCATCCGACCGATGCCCTGGAACGGGCGCGCCACCGCGGCTGGATGGAATACGGCTCATCAATCCTCTCGGACCTCTGGGGTTTTGAGACCACCGGGGATGCCGAAACCTTCGAGCAGAAGCGCCAGGCGGTCGCCGCAAAATTCGCAACGGTCGAAACCGCGCTCGGCGATGGCCCGTATTTCGCTGGAACGGACTTCTCTCTGGTCGACGCCGTCTTTGCGCCGATCTTCCGCTATTTCGACCTCTTCGACACGCTGGTCGACCACGGGATCTTCAACGGCCTTGACCGCGTTTCCGCCTGGCGGCAGGCGCTGGCGGAACGGCCGAGCGTCAGGAAAGCGGTGGCCGCTGATTACGGCGAGCGCCTGATGACTTTCCTGAAGCAGCACGACGCCTATCTGCTGCGCGCGCAATAGAGCATCGTGCCGGCCCTTCTTTTTCGGCACGCGCCGTCCTATGACGGTGGCGAACCTGCGGGAGGAGCAAGCGCGCCATGCCAGAGACGTCGAGCCTGACGATATTGCAGCCCTATCCCGGCATCTTCGCCTATTACGACGGGCGGATTGCCGGGACCCGGCTGCACTCCGAAGGGCCAAACTGGCTTGACGACGGTGCCTATGTACTCGGCGTCGCTTCCTATGCCATCGTCGATGGCGGCGAGGCGCTCGTCTACGACACCCACATCTCCGTGCCTCACGCCGAGGCCATTCGGGGCCACCTCGAAGGCCTCGGCGTGACCTCGATCCGGGTCGTGCTCAGCCATTGGCACAAGGACCACGTGGCCGGAAACGCCGCTTTTGCCGATTGCGAGATCATCGCATTGGCGTTGACGGCAGCACGGCTGGCGGAAAACCGCGAAAAGATTGAAACGGCGACGCCGCCGATCCATCCCCTCGTCATGCCCAACCGCCTGTTTGAGGGCCGGCTTGACCTGAAGGTCGGGCAGCGGAAGGTGGAACTGCATCATTTCGTCATTCACAGCGCCGATGGCAATGTCCTCTGGCTGCCTGAAGAACAGCTGCTGCTGGCCGGGGACACGGTGGAAGACTGCGCCACCTTTATCGCCGAAGCCGAACAGGTCGCCACGCATATCGCCGAACTGAAGCGCCTGCGCGACTGGCCGATCGCCCGCATCCTGCCAAGCCATGGCGATCGCGATCGCATTGCCGGTGGCGGCTATGACAGGGCTTTGATCGACGCGAACCGACGCTATCTCGAACGTTTGATGGACGCGGCCGCAGGCGGAACGCCGATCGGGTCGCTCAAGGACTTCGCCGCCGATGAGATCGCCGCCGGCTCGATCCTTTATTTCGAACCCTATGAAGAGGTCCACGACAGCAATGTCGGCAGAATGCGCGCGGCAGCCAGACGCATCTGACCTTTGCCATCACCAGCCTTCATTTTCGCCGCAAACAGCATTAAACCTTCTCACATCGAATTCATAAAGACAGGCAGATCATGACATATCCCGCCAACACCCCCACCCCGATCGACCCGGTCAAACTCGACAAGCTCGCGGAAGTCGCCATCAAGGTCGGCCTGCAGTTGCAGAAGGGCCAGGACCTGGTGATGACGGCGCCGATCGCCGCCATGCCGCTCGTGCGCGATATCACCAAGCATGCCTATAAGGCCGGCGCGGGTCTGGTGACGACCTTCTATTCCGACGAGGAAACGACGCTTGCGCGTTATGCCTATGCCCCCGACGAGAGCTTCGATCGAGCCAGCGACTGGCTCTACGAAGGCATGGCCAAGGCCTTTGCCGGCGGCGCTGCTCGTCTCGCCATCTCCGGCGACAACCCGATGATGCTGTCCGCCCAGGACCCGAGCAAGGTCGCGCGAGCCAACAAGGCCAATTCCATCGCCTACAAGCCGGCGCTCGAAAAGATCTCGAACTTCGACATCAACTGGAACATCGTCTCCTATCCCAACCCCTCCTGGGCGCGGCTGGTGTTCCCGAACGATCCCGAGCCGATCGCTGTGGAAAAGCTGGCCAACGCCATCTTTGCAGCGTCGCGCGTCGATCTCGACGATCCCGTCGCCGCGTGGAACGCGCACAATGCCAACCTGGCGCGACGCTCCGCGTGGCTCAACGGCGAACGTTTCGCCTCGCTGCATTTCACCGGCCCCGGCACCGACCTCGTCGTTGGGCTGGCCGACGGACATCTCTGGTGCGGCGGCGCGTCGGAAGCGAAAAACGGCATCATCTGCAATCCCAACATCCCGACCGAAGAGGTCTTCACCACCCCACATGCACTGCGCGTCGAGGGATACGTCTCCAGCACCAAGCCGCTGTCGCATCAGGGTACGCTGATCGACAACATCCAGGTGCGGTTCGAAGGTGGGCGTATCGTCGAGGCGAAGGCATCGCGCGGCGAGGAAGTGCTGAACAAGGTGCTCGACACCGACGAAGGCGCGCGACGGCTCGGCGAAGTGGCGCTTGTGCCGCATTCCTCGCCGATCTCGGCGAGCGGCATCCTGTTCTACAACACCCTGTTCGACGAAAACGCCTCGTGCCACATCGCGCTCGGCCAGTGCTACTCGGGCTGCTTCGTCGACGACACCAGCCTGACGCCGGAACAGATCCGCGCCCAAGGCGGCAATTCCAGCCTGATCCACATCGACTGGATGATCGGCTCTGGCCAGGTCGATATCGACGGCCTGCGCGCCGACGGCAGCCGCGTGCCGGTCATGCGTCAGGGCGAGTGGGCTTGACGCAGCTTGGTGTCATCGGTGGCGGCGGCTGGCTGGGCAAGGCCCTGCTGCTGCCGGCGCTTGCCGATGGCGTGATCGCCGAGGAGGCGGTGACCGTCTCCTCGCGCAGCGGCGCTGTGCCGGGCTTCGAGCCCTGGCCGCGTGTCCGCCAGACGAAAAGCAACACAGCGCTCGCGGCCGATGCGGATGTGGTGATGCTGTCCGTGCGCCCCCAGGATCTCGACGCCATCGCGCTCGATCTCTCGGGCAAGCTGGTCATTTCGGTGATGGCGATGGTTTCGCTTGCCGACCTTGCCGACCGCTTCAACGCCCGTCGCATCATCAGGGCGATGCCGAACGCTGCCGCCGAAAGGCGGCTGTCCTTCACGCCATGGCTTGCGAGCCCCGATGCCACGGATGCGGACTGCGCTTTCGCCGAACGACTTTTCCAAGCGTCCGGCAAGGCGCAAAGGATCGCGACGGAAGCGGAGCTCGACTATTTCACGGGGCTGACCGGCTCCGGCCCCGCCTTTCTTGCCGCCTTTGCCGATGCAATGATCTGCGATGCCGTGACGAAAGGCATCGAGCGAGGCATCGCCGAGCGCGCCGTCCGCCAACTCTTCCTCGGCGGCAGCAGCTTGCTCTTCGAGAGCGGGCAGACGCCCGCCGAAATCGTGCAAACCTTTCTAGACTACGCCGGCACGACCGCATCCGGGCTCAAGGCAATGGCTGCGGCCGATATCCGCACGCCGATCGCCCGGGGTTTGGCGGCCGCCGCGGCAAGGGCGGCGGCTGGTCCCGGCGACCGAGACCTCGGGTAGGTCTTTCCGCAGGTCGCCTGCCTTGCCCAACCTCAGCGCTTGCCTGGACAGGTGGAGCGAACTGCAGGCTCACCGTTTACGCACGGGCCGGCCGAACCCGGGGCGCCAATTGCGCCCGCTGACTCAGCCAGACGCTGACGAGCACGACGAGAATGCCCATGGCCTGGACCGGTGTCAGGCGCTCATCGAGCACACCCCAGCCGAGCAGGATCGCGACGACCGGGCTCAGGAAGCCGAGCGGCGCCACGGCCGAGGGCTCGAGACGCGACAGACCCCGGAACCACAGCAGATAGGTGAAGGCGGCGCCGATCAGACCGAGATAGGCGAAGCCCGCGACGTTCGCCGCCGTCAGGGTCGTCAAGGCCGGCTCGAAGAACAGAGCCACGGGCACCAGCAGCAACCCGCCGGCGGCGAGCTGCCAGGCGGTGAAGGTCAATGGCGGCACCGGCGGCGCCCAATGACGGCTCAGAACCGTGCCGAAGGCCATGGAAACGGCACCGGCAAGACCGGCGACGACGCCGAGCGGATCGAGCGTTGCACCCGGCGTCAGCACGAGCAGGCCGACGCCCACGATGCCGGCGACGCCGGCGACGATGCTGAGCGCGCGGATCGGCGAGCCGAGAAAGACGCGCGACAACAGGATGACGATCAGCGGCTGGATCGCGCCGACGGTGGCGGCGACACCTCCGGGCAACCGGTAGGCGGATACGAACAGCATCGCCCAGAAGAACGAGAAATTGAGCGCGCCGAGCAGGATCGTGCGCGGCCACCAGATGCCTGAAGGCAGCCGGCGGACGATGAGGAGGAGCAGGAGCCCCGCCGGCAGGGCGCGCAACATGGCGACCGTCAAGGGATAGCCCGGAGGCAACAGTTCGGTCGTGACCAGATAGGTGCTGCCCCAGATGGCAGGCGCCAGCGCGGTCAGGGCAAGGTCGGCGTTGCGGTTGGCGATCATGTCTCTTCCTCAAGTATCTCTACATCAAGATATCTCCGTTATAGCCGATATTATCTTGACGTCAAGATATCGTAGCCCTAGGGATTTCGAACGAACGGATGGAGGTTGGGATGGATCACGTCGACAGGATTCTGGCGCAGTGGCAGCGCGAAAGGCCGGACCTGGATGTCTCGGCCATGGGTCTTCTCGGCCGGTTCACGCGGCTGCGCAACCATATCGGGCGCGAGATCGAAAAGACCTTCGCCGAACGCGGATTGACGTCGGCCAGCTTCGACGTGCTTGCGGCCCTGCGGCGCTCCGGACCGCCCTTTCAGCTCTCGCCCGGCGACCTGCTGGCGACCACCATGGTCAGCTCCGGGACGATGACGAACCGCATCGACCAGCTGGAAAAGCAGGGGCTCGTCCAGCGCCTCGACAACCCGGACGACCGCCGCGGCGTGATCATAGCGCTGACGCCGGAAGGTTTGAAACGCGTGGATGAGGCTGCGACGGCCCATGTCGCCAACCAGCACCGCGTCGTTGCAAGCCTTGCGGCCGACGAGCGCGAAGCGCTCGATGCGCTGCTGCGAAAGCTGCTGAAGGCCTATGAATAGGCCCACCGTTCAGATGCGCGCGACCAGCTGCCGCACGCGCGCCAGGTGACGCTTGCGCTTCCCGTCGGTGGCCCGGTCCATATCGTGCAGGCTGAGCATGCGGAAATCGAGGTCTCTAGCGCAAAAGGCGGCGATGCCGCGCTTCAACAGTCGCCGCACCGGGTTGCCCATATAGAGATGGACCACCCACCACGGCGATCCCGTTGTCGTCAGCGCCCAGAAGAGCCTGATGTTCTTCAGCCGCGGGATGATCCGGCCACCGGCCGGATCGTTGTCGAAGGCGACGCCCGGCACGAAGACCCGATCGAAGAAGCCCTTGAGGATCGCCGGGAAATTGAACCACCATTGCGGAAAGACCAGGACGATCCCGTCCGCCGCCTGCAGCCGAGCGATCAACCCGGCCGTTGAGGCGACATCGTAGCTGTCGGTAAAATAACTGCCGCGCTCCGCCTTGCTCAATCTCGGATCGAAGTCCTCGCGATAGAGATCGAGCAGGTCGACGGAATGGCCGCCGGCAACAAGCGCCTGCTGCGCTTCGCGGGCGACGCTGGCGGCAAAGCTGTCCTCAAGCGGGTGGGCAAGCACGAGCAGAATACGCATCCGTTGTTCCTACTGCAGAAGACTTGGAATCAAAATCGATCGACGGAAAAAATGATCTAAGGAATCAATCCATTACAATGACATTCGTTGGAGCCGCGGCGCTCGCCCCGAAACCAAGGTTTGGCAGCGAAAAGTGGAGTTCCACTGCTGGAGGCGCCATCAATGAAGATAATCTTGGCTCGTTCGACCATGTCTGACTTCCATCCCGCAGATTGCCGTTGCCGGTGGCGTTATGCCGCCTCTATGACAACGAAATGAAGACTGGCACTGCCGAAACCGCTTGGCCCCCTTCGTATTGAACGGCTTTGGTGATCGAAGGTCGCAAACCCCGTCTAGAACAGGCTCCCCTGCTTCGACGGGTCGCCGCCAGGACCGCCGGTTTTCGGCTGCTTCTTCCTGGCGGCCGCCTGGGCGGGCGGCTCCCCACCCTCGCCGGCGATCGCCGAAACGCTGCCGTCGGCAAATTCCAGCGACAACGCCATGCCGGGCGCAACGGCAGCGGCCTGGCGAACGGGCCCGCCCTCCCCGTCGCGCACCAGCACAAAGCCGCGCTGCAGGACGTTGCGATAGGAGAGCGATTGCAGGACGCGGTCCTGCGCTGCGATGACACCGGTCAAGCGGCGGATATCCGTGCGGATCGCCGCGTCGGAGCGCGCGACGAGACCGGCAACACGATCCGTCGAGCGGTGGATCTGAGCGAGCAGACGTGACGGCAGCGCGCGCAGCGACGCATCCGCCGCCGATACGCGCGACTGTCCGCGATGAACCTGTCGCTCGATGACGCGCTCCGCCCGGTTCATCGCATCGTTTATCCGTTGCCGGCGATCGCCGAGCCTTGCCTTGAGCAGATCCGGCCGCAGCTCGGCGGAGGCGCGCTCGAACAGCCGGCGCTTGTTCGCAGTGTTCATCATCAAGCCGCGGCCGAGACCGAGGGCAGCCTCGTCGAAACGGCGGCGCGGCAGCGCCAGCAACTGATCGAGCGACGGCAGCGCGCGCGCCAGCGACCGCACGGCCTGGCGGCGATTTTCCATCTGCCTTGCCATGCCGGCTTTCAGTCGCGCCGAAAGGCCCGACACTTCCGCTTCCAGATCGGCCTTAACAGGCACGGCCATTTCCGCCGCTCCAGTCGGGGTCGGCGCCCGCTGGTCGGCGGCATAGTCGATCAGCGTCCAGTCGGTCTCATGACCGACAGCCGAAATCAGCGGGATAGCGGAGGCCGCCGCCGCGCGCACGACCGCCTCGTCGTTGAAGCCCCAGAGATCTTCGAGGCTGCCGCCGCCGCGCGCGACGATCAACACGTCGGGCCGGGCGATCGGCCCACCGGGTTCACATTCGTTGAAGCCGCGAATGGCCGCCGCCACCTCGTCTCCGGAACCCTCACCCTGAACCCGCACCGGCCACACGACGACATGCACGGGGAACCGGTCGGCGATGCGGTGGAGAATATCGCGAATGACGGCGCCGGTCGGCGAAGTGACCACGCCGATCACGCTGGGCATATAGGGCAGCGGCCGCTTGCGCCCGGCGTCGAACAGTCCCTCGGCCGCAAGCTTGCGCTTGCGTTCCTCCAGCAGCGCCATCAGTGCGCCGGCACCGGCCGGCTCCAGCGTCTCGATGACGATCTGGTATTTCGACGAACCGGGGAAGGTCGTGACCTTGCCGGTGGCGATCACTTCCATGCCCTCTTCGGGACGGAAGCGCAGGCGCGAGAACGTGCCCTTCCAGATCACCGCATCGATGCGCGCCCGGTCGTCCTTGAGCGCGAAATAGGCGTGCCCGGAGGAGTGCGGACCACGATAGCCCGAGATCTCGCCGCGCACGCGGACCTGATCGAAGGCCTGCTCGACCGTTCGCTTGATCGAACCGGAAAGCTCGGACACCGAATACTCGGTGAGATTGCTCGGAGAATCGTTGTCGAAGATGGAGCTCATGATTCCAGTTTGCCGCCAGCGCCTGTCGAAGGCCAGCCTTTGGCGCCACGCTCAACAGACCTTTTGCCCTTCCGGAACGGCTGAGGACGCAAAAGGCCAGAGTTTGCCGCGCCGGTTAAACGAAATTTAGCGCCGTTGCGACAGGATGGTCGGCATCCTTTCCGGAACGGAATTCCATGATCGTCATCGCCGCCTTCGTTCTTGGCATCACCGCCTGCTGTCTGCGCTCCGCACTTGCATGCGTGCTCATTGCCGTGGTGCTGGCGGCAGCGGGCGCGCTGTCCGGCTCGATCGCCGGAACCGACAATTCGCTGGAGATTGCGGCAGCGATCGGTGGTTACAACATGGGTGTCGCTCTCGCACTTTGCGGCGCCATCGCTGTCGGCCTGCCAAACGGCCGCTAGGGTCAGGGCCTACTGCACCTATCCTTAAATCCTATCCGATTTAAGGATGAAAACATGGAGCAATTCAAAGTACTGCAGCGACCTTTGCGCGTCTGATAGGACGCGCGGCGCTGTAGGCTCGTTCAGCCCTTTCGTTCGAAGAACGCTTTCGTTTCCTCATTGGCCGGAAAGAAGGATTCGATCAGCACGCCCTCCACCAAAGCGTCCTGTGTCGAGCCGAAGGTCTGGAGCGTGGTGATGAAGCTCAGATTGACAGACCCGACGCGCAGCTCGACCGGCAAGACCGGCAGCCGATCGGTATCCGGATAATTTTCGACCGCGCGCTTGACGGCGGGATCGGCTGCGAGTTTCTCCAGCCGCTTGCCAAGGCGGCTCCTTGGCCCCTGCAGCCAGGCTTCGGTGCGAACGCGCTGGACGAGATCGGCGGCGGCGGCCTCCCAGTTGACAACGAGGGAGCGGACATTTCCTGAGGAGAGAAAGGCATCGAGAAAATTCTGACCGGGGTTGAAGGGCACATCAGTCGAAACGGCCAGCGCCGCCAGCGCGGGATTGACGATCAGCAGCGTGTATTCGTGATCGAGCACAAGGCCCGGATAGGGATCGTGTCGGGCAAGGATGAGCCGGATGGCATTGGCCACAGCCGGCGGCATGGCATCAAGCCCCGACGCCGGACGCGTCGTCATGCGCGGGCGGTATCCGGCGGCCGAAAACAAGGCGCCCTGGTCGCGGGCGGGAACGTCAAGCACCGAGGCCAGACGCAGGATCATGCCTTCGGATGGCTTCGAGCGGCCAGTCTCGAGAAAGGAGAGATGCCGCGTCGAGATGCCGGCAGCGACCGCCAGGTCGAGCTGGCTCATGCGGCGGTGCCCGCGCCATTCCTTCAGGTGATTGCCGAATTCCATCGATGCTGATCTCCATTGTGCCGGCACATTGATGCAGGCGCGGCATAAAATCCATTACCTCAGACATAATGGCTTCCGTTATGTCGGGGTAAATGGATGCCTTACCCCCCGGGGCAAGGCATCCCTTACCCCGGGGGGGTAAGGCATGTCTTACCCCGGAGGTAATTGGCTTCATGATCCCAAGGCGGCAGCATCCGGCCATCGACAAACCAACGGAGCCGAAAATGTTGCCCCTTTCCGACCGCAGCCTGCTCAACAAGACCTTCCTCGCCGACGGCGCATTTTCCCTCTTCGTCGGCGCCGTCCTCATCCTCGATGCTGCCCCACTCGCCGCCCTCATAAGCCCCGCTGCCACACCGCTGATGATGAAGCTGCTCGGCGTCGGACTTCTCGCCTGGGGGATCTTCCATCTCTCGGCGGCCCGCAATGGTGGCCCGGTGTCGGCAGCCGCCCGCGTCAGCATCGCCGGCGACATCCTCTGGCAGGTCGCAAGCCTCGCACTGCTTGCGACAGCCTATGGCTCGCTCACGGCAATCGGCACAGGTCTGGTGATCGTCGGCATGATCGGCGTCGCCGACTTCCTGTTCTTCAAGGTGAAAGGTTTTGCCAGGGAGCGGGCAGCCATCGCCTGATCCAGCGAAAACGAAATGCCCACCGGCTTGCGCCGACGAGCATAGACCGTTGACGCAATCCCGCTCGCGGCAACGCTGGTCGCCAACAACTCCACTCTCTGCGTCATGCTCGGGCTCGACCCGAGCATACAGCGCCCTCAAGCCCTTGCGCAATCGGGACAGGGCTGGATCCTCGGGTCGAGCCCGAGGATGACGACGAAGGGGGCGATCCGCGAGATCAGTTTTGTCACGATATCTAGCCGCTGAAGCCGCTTTGCACTTTTCCTGGAAATGCGTTTAGCCGGATCAGATCTTTTCCCAGCCGTCCTTGTCGCTGGCGCGATAGATCGCGTCGATGAGCTTCTGATTGAGCCGCGAATTTTCAAGCGTCACCACTTCCTCCTGCTGGCCCTTGGCAGCACGGGCAAACGCTTCGGCCTGCAGCTTGTATTGGCGTGCATCCTGGAACCGGAAGAGTTGTGACTGGGCGTGGTTCTGGTTGGTCAGTTCCACTTCCTCGCGGCCGTAGCGATCGGCATTGAACGGCGACTTCACCTCAATGAAACCCTTGTCGCCGTGGAAGACCATGACCTGGCGGGCGGCAAGCTGCGTGGAGATGTAGAAGCTGAGTTCGAAATCACCGAAGTCGGCGCGCACACTCGAATAGATGTCGGTGCCGAATTCCGGGTCGCGATCGGTGCTCGCCTGCACGCGCACCGGCTCCTTGGCCGTTACGAAGCGCGTGGTGATCGTCGGGTAGACGCCGATATCCGGCAGGCCGCCGCCGCCAAGCGCCGGAATATTGCGCATATTGCTAGGGTCGCGGTTGAAATAGGTGAAGGCACCCTGCACATGCCGCAGGCGGCCGATCGCGCCATCGGCCAGCAACGAACGGACCTTGCGCCAGACGGGGCTGTAAGTGACCATGAAGGCCTCGGCGATCAGCACCTTGTTGCGGTCGCGCGCGGCAATCAGCGTATCGATCTCGGATGCCCGAAGCGCAATCGGCTTCTCGCAGAGCACATGTTTGCCGGCATTGGCGGCCTTGATCGTCCATTCCACATGCTGCGACGTCGGCAGCGGGATATAGACCGCATCGATCGTGTCGGAGGCGAGCATTTCCTCGTAGGAGCCAAAGGCATGCGGCGCGGAAAAGCGGTCGGCCATGGCGCGCGCCTTTGAAAGGTCGCGGCTGGCGACCGCCGAAACGACGCAGTTCTCGGCGTCCTGGATGGCGGGCACGACGAGATCGCGGCCGATCTTGGCCGTGGACAGAATTCCAAAACGAAACATGGCGGGGCTCCCTGATTTGGAGACAGAGACTACTGCATGATTCCTTAAATCGGAATCGAATTACGGAGAAAACCATGCAGCAGATTTAGGCGTTACAGCGCCCGGCGCGTCATATCTGACGCGTGGCGCTGTAGCGGCGCACGTACCTATCAAGCGGCGACAGACGATAAAAAAACCAGGCGGCAGGTGACAATCTTTGTTCGCTTGCCTTATGTTCCTGCCGGCAATCCTCCCGATCGCGCACTTGCTTTCATCCAGTCCAATGGAGCGAAACCATGGAAAAACGCAGACTTGGCCGCACCGACCTTTCAATCGCGCCGCTCGTCTTCGGCGGCAATGTCTTCGGCTGGACGGCGGACGAAAAGACGTCCTTCGCCCTGCTCGACGCCTTCTTCGAAGCCGGCCTCAATGCCATCGATACCGCCGACGTTTACTCCTCCTGGGCGCCAGGAAACCAGGGCGGCGAATCCGAGACGATCATCGGCAAGTGGCTGAAACAGCCCGGTCGCAGCCGCGACCAGGCCGTGATCGTCACCAAGGTCGGCTCGGAGCTTGGGCCGGACCGCAAGGGCCTGTCGCGCCGCTGGATCCTGCAGGCGGTCGAGGATTCGCTGAAGCGCCTGCAGACTGATTATATCGACCTTTACCTCTCGCACTGGCCCGATCCCGAAACCCCTCACGAAGAAACGCTTGCCGCCTACGACCAGCTGCTGTCTGAGGGCAAGGTGCGCGCCGTCGGCGCGTCGAACCTGAACTCGCTGCAGCTGCGCGAAGCGCTCGATGTCGCCGCCAATGGCGGCCTGCCGCGCTATGCGGTACTGCAGCCGGAATACAATCTCTATGATCGCGACAGCTTCGACGGGCCGTTGCGCGATCTCTGCATCGGCGAGGAGATCGGCGTCATCAGCTATTTCGGGCTGGCGCGTGGCTTCCTCTCGGGCAAGTACCGCACCCACAAGGACCTGGAAGGATCGGCGCGCGGCTCGGGCGTCGAAAAATATCTTGATGGCCGCGGCATGCGCATCCTCGGCGTGCTCGATGAAATCGCCGAAGAAATCGGAGCGACACAGGCCGAGATTGCGCTCGCCTGGGTGCGAAACCGCAAGGGCATCACCGCGCCCATCGCCAGCGCCACCAATCTCGACCAATTGGCAAGCCTCATTCGTTCGACCCGGCTGACTTTGAGCGACGAAGCGATGCGCCAGCTCAACGACGTCAGCGAATAGGAGCAAGGCAAGGACCATGGCATTGAGCATACGGGCGGCGACCGCCGGCGATGAAACGCATTGGCGCCGCCTGTGGGCCGGCTATGTCGCCTTCTCCGGCACGGAGCTGGCGGAGGATATCATCAGCCTGACCTGGAGCCGCCTCATCGACCCCGCAGCACCGCTCTTTGCCCGGCTGGCGATCCTCGGTGGCGAACCGGTCGGTTTCGCCATCTGCCAGGAACAGCTCGCAACCTTCTTTCGGCGTCCCATCTGCTACATCGAGGATCTCTATGTCGATCCGTCGGCGCGCGGCCGGGGTGTCGCCCGCGCCATGATCGACGACCTGATCGCGCTCTGCCGGACATCGGACTGGGACCGGCTCTATTGGTATACGGAACGCGACAATGCCGCGGCGCGGCGGCTCTATGACCGTTACTCGGCGACCGACGACCACGTGCGTTACAAGGTGAATTTCGGCGCGCCCGCCGGCTCGGGGAAGAGCGCATAGAACGCATTGTGGCTACCATGATGGTTTGCCATGCCCGGCTTGGTCAGCATGCCACGCGGCTCGGCAAAGCTTCGGATGCGGCGCGCCGGGCGCTCGTGCCACTGGATGTTGAAAGCCCAGAGTTTCGGAAAGAAACAGAGCGACGAATAGGGTAGATGGTCGTGGATCCACCAGGCGATCGACTGCCATCCGCCGATCTCTCCGCGACGGTCCCAGACCCAGGGGATGACGATGCAGGCGGACGCACCGATGCAGCCGTCTGCATCGCGCATGTCCCAGATGTGATCGGCCGCCGAGGCGGCATTGCTCGAGCAGTTGAGGCCATGGGCGTTGCCAAAGCCGTTGACCGCTCGATTTCGGTAACCGGAGCGGATGGTCAAACGGCCGAAGGTCGCCTCCAGCGGCTCCAGCAGCTCTTCACATAATCGCCGACCCGCCTCGATCGCGAGTTCGGGATCATCGGGTATGTTCGGGATGCGATGGAAATCGGCAATCTCCGAATGCAGGAATTCGCGCAGGAAGAAGTTTTTCGACAGCCGCACCCGCCCGAGATCTTCCAGCGCCTTCATCGAACCGGGTTTCTTCACTGCGCTTCCCCTCATGACATTCCGCGTGAGCACGACTGTGCCGGGCCGACAGGCAATTGCAAGTCCGATGCAAACTCCAACAGGCGGGCGATGAAGCCCGCCAATCGACCTAGCCAACCTGCTTGAAGAAATCGATGAAGGCGCGAAGCGCCGGACGCATCTGGCGTCGGCTGGGGTAATAGAGAAACGGGCCGGCATAGGGCGCGCGCAAGCTCAACCACCTGGAACGGAATGCGGCCGCGGCCGATATCGTGCTCACCGCCAAGGAACTCGCCCGGCTCGGCGATGCCCTGTCGCCGGCCCTGGTTGCCGGCAAGCGGTATACCGATGCGTCGCTGGCGCTCACTAATCGTTGAACGCACATGCCCCGCCTCCTTTGCAGAGGCGGGGCATCTCCCCATCGAATTTTCCGCCGCCCGCACTACCTCTCCTGTCGTGACCAACAATTCCGGAGGATCGGGAATGTCCGACGAGCAGGCGATCAGCGCGGTGGTGCATCTCTATGTCGACGGCATGGCCTTTGCCAACGAAGGTGCGTTGCGCAAGGCGTTTCACCCAGACGCGGCGATCATCGGCAATTACAGAGGCGCGCTGGAATGGATGACGCGCGACGGCTTCATCAAGGCGGTTCTGGACCAGGGGAGCGCGCCGCCCGGAACCCAGCCGGATATGGATGTGGAGATGACCGACATCAGCGGCGACGCGGCGACCGTCAAGGTGGTCGACAGCTTCGCCGGCGAGCGCTTTTCCGACTATCTGTCGCTGGTCAAGATCGACGGACGCTGGGTCATCGTCAACAAGATCTACCACCTTCACGCCTGATGACGGGATCGAGCGGTGGCCTCGATCCAGTACAGCGCTACAGCGCCGCGCGTCAAATATGACGCGCTAAGGACGCTGTAACACCCTAAACTTGCTGCATAATTTTCTCCTTAAATCGATTCCGATTTAAGGAATTATGCAGTAGTCGGACGCCGCATGAAAAAGGCCGCTGCGAGCAGCGGCCCTTACGATGGTTACGGTTCGAACCGCTTTCAGGCGCGCAACACGCCGCCTGTCGTCTTGGTGACGTTGGCGACGATCTTGGCCGTCAAAGCCTCGAAGTCCTCGTCGGTGAGCGTGCGCTCGACCGGCTGGATCGTCACTTCGATGGCGATCGACTTCTTGTCTTCACCCAGCGAAGCCCCCTCGAACACGTCGAAGACACTAACGCCGGTCACCAGTTTGCGGTCGGCGCCGGACGCCGCGCGCAGGATGGCACCTGCCTCGACGCCCTTGTCGACGACGAAGGCGAAGTCGCGCTTGACGGCCTGGAAGGGCGAAAGGTCGAGCGCCGGCTTGGTGCGGGTCGCCTTCTTCTTCGGTTCCGGCATGGCATCGACATAGATCTCGAAGCCGCAGAGTGCGCCGGAGACGTCGAGCGCCTCGAGCGTCTTCGGGTGGAATTCACCGAAGGAGCCAAGCACGATCTTCGGGCCGAGCTTGATCGTGCCGGAGCGACCGGGGTGATACCAGGCCGGGCCACCGGCTTCGAACTGGATATTGCCCATCGGCACGCCGCAGGCTTCCAGCACCGCGATCGCATCGGCCTTGGCGTCGAAGACGTCGACCGGCTTGCCGCCGCCCTTGGCCGCATTCGACCAGAGCCGTCCGGCGCCGTTGAGCGATGCGGTGCCACGACGCACGCCACCGGCAACGCGGCGCTGCTGATCCGCGCCGTCGCCCTCGTAGGTACCGGAGACTTCGAAGAGTGCAACGTCGCCAAAGCCCTTGTCGGCATTGCGCTGCGCCGCAGTCAGAAGACCCGGCAACAGCGACGGGCGCATGTCCGACATATCGGCGGCGATCGGGTTGGCAAGCTTCAGGGCCGGCGCACCGCCGCCGAAGAGCTTGGCATGATCTTCGGAAATGAACGACCAGGTGACGGCTTCAAGCATGCCGCGGCTTGCCAGCGCGCGCTTGGCAAGGCGGGTGCGGATCTGCAGCGTCGTCAGGATCTTGCCGTTGACGGTGCCATGGCTTGGCAAGGGTGCTGCAACGATGTTGTCGACGCCGTGAATGCGCATGACCTCTTCGACGAGATCGGCCTTGCCGTCGACATCCGGGCGCCAGGACGGCACCGACACATTGACACGATCTCCCGAGCCCTCGACGCTGAAGCCGAGCTTCTTCAGGATCGTCACGCTCTCTTCTGACGAAACCTCAAGCCCCGTCAGGCGCTTGACCTCGGACATCGGGAAATCGACGATTTTCGGTGTATAGCCCGCATAGCCGACAACCTCTGCCTTGGCCGGCTTGCCGCCGCAGAGTTCGAGAACCAGCTCGGTGGTGCGCTCGAGACCCGGCACCATGTATTCGGGATCGGCGCCGCGCTCGAAGCGGTAGCGCGCGTCGGTGATGATGCCGAGCGTGCGGCCGGACTTGGCAATGTTCATCGGGTCCCAGAGCGCCGATTCGATCAGCACGTCGGTGGTGTTCTCGTCACAGCCGGAGTGTTCTCCGCCCATGATGCCGCCGATCGACTCGATGCTCTTTTCGTCGGAGATGACGACGTTGTTCGGGCCGAGCTTATATTCGCGCTGGTCAAGCGCCAGCACGGTTTCGCCTTCCTTGGCGCGGCGGACGGTCAGGTTGCCCTTGACCTTGGCAGCGTCGAAGACGTGCATCGGCCGGCCCTGGTCGAAGGTCATGTAGTTGGTGATGTCGACGAGCGCGTTGATCGGACGAAGACCGATGGACAGCAGCCGCTGCTGCATCCACTTCGGCGACGGTCCGTTCTTGACGCCGCGCACCAGGCGCAGGCTGAAGCCTGGGCAAAGGTGACGGTCTTCGCCAAGATCGATCGTCAGCTTGGCCGTCGTTTCGCCTTCGACGGTAAAGGACGGTGCAGCGCGGGCCTTCAGCGTACCGAGGCCGGAAGCTGCAAGGTCGCGGGCGATGCCGTAGACGCTGGTGCAATCCGGGCGGTTCGGCGTCAGGTTGATCTCGATCATCGGGTCGTCGAGGCCGGCATAGGCGGCATAGCTCGTGCCGACCGGCGCATCCGCCGGCAGGTCGATGATGCCGTTGTGGTCGTCGGAGATCTCAAGCTCCTTTTCCGAACACATCATGCCGCGGCTTTCGACGCCGCGAATGTTGCCGACGGAGAGCGTGACGTCGATCCCCGGCACGTAGGTGCCCGGTGCGGCAAAGGCACCGACGAGGCCGGCGCGGGCGTTCGGTGCGCCGCAGACGACCTGAACCGGCGCGCCGGAGCCGGTATCGACCATCAGCACCCTGAGCTTGTCGGCATTCGGATGCTGCTCGGCGGAAACGACCTTGGCGATGACGAACGGCTTGAAGGCGGCCTTGTCGTCGACATCTTCGACTTCAAGCCCGATCATCGTCAGGCGCGCGCAGATCTCGTCCAGCGAGGCGTCGGTTTCAAGGTGGTCCTTGAGCCAGGAAAGCGTGAATTTCATGATTTCACCTGTGTCCTCGAGCGTTTCCGGCTTAAACCGGGTTGCGGAAACGCTCTATCCCTTTGTTTTTACGCATTGCCTGACGGAAAACCGCTTCGCACTTTTCCTGGAAATGCTCCAAATTTCAGCGCGATCAGGCCGAGAGGCCGCCGAACAGCGTCGGCATGTCGAGCGGGCGGAAGCCGTAATGGTTCATCCAGCGGACATCGGCGTTGAAGAAGTCGCGCAGGTCGGGCATGCCGTATTTCAGCATGGCGATGCGGTCGAGGCCCATGCCCCAGGCAAAGCCCTGATACTCGTCCGGGTCGAGCCCGCCGGAGCGCAGCACGTTCGGGTGAACCATGCCGCAGCCGAGGATCTCCATCCAGTCGGTGCCCTCGCCGAACTTGACGATCGGGCCGGAACGGTCGCACTGGATGTCGACCTCGAAGGACGGCTCGGTGAACGGGAAGAACGACGGGCGGAAGCGCATCGTCACCTGGTCGACCTCGAAGAAGGCCTTGCAGAACTCTTCCAGCACCCACCGCATGTTGGCAACGTTCGCGGACTTGTCGACGACCAGGCCCTCGACCTGATGGAACATCGGCGAGTGGGTGGCGTCGGAATCCTGGCGATAGGTCTTGCCGGGGATGATGATGCGGATCGGCGGATCCTGCGCCTCCATCGTGCGTATCTGCACCGGCGAGGTATGCGTGCGCAGCACCTTGCGCTCGCCCTTTTCGTCTTCATTGAAGAAGAAGGTGTCGTGCATCTCGCGGGCCGGGTGGCCTTCCGGGAAGTTCAGAGCCGTGAAGTTGTAGTAGTCGGTCTCGATATCCGGACCTTCGGCGATCGAAAAACCCATGTCTCCGAAGATCGCAGTGATCTCGTCGACGATCTGGCTGATCGGGTGGATGCGGCCGCGCTCGACCGGCGACGAGCGCACCGGCAGGCTGATATCGACCGTTTCGCGTGCGAGGCGCTCGGCGATCGCCCGGTCCTTCAGCGCCGACTTGCGGGCGGTGATCGCGTCGGCGACCGTGGTCTTCAGCGCGTTGATCTGGGCGCCACGGGTCTGGCGTTCCTCCGGCGTCATCGTGCCGAGCGTCTTCAGCAGCTCGGAGATCGAGCCCTTCTTGCCGAGCGCGCCGACGCGCACCGCCTCGATCGATCCTTCGTCGCCGGCGGCATCGATATCCGCCAGCAGTGTCCGTTCCAGTGTTTCCAGTTCGCTCATTCTGTCCTGCCTCGATGCGGGAATGGGTTCGGTTCTATATCGGTTGTTGTCTTCAGGATTGTGATTGCGTCGCACTCGCCAGGTAGTCCGTCGCCGCCACGAAGCGCACAAGGTCATGGCCGTTCTGGATGCGCAGAAGGAAGCGCGCCAGCGGCAGGAGCCGCGTGAAAAATGGCATGATCTCGGCAAGAGCGACGGCGGTTTGCGCCGGCGCGGCAAGTTTCCAGGCAGCAAAGGCCCGGTCCGGCGTTTCGGGTTTCAGTGCTCGGCTTGCGATCTGCAGGAAGAGCAGCCAGACGTCGCGCGCCTGAGCGGTCGCGAGCGGCATGACCGCTGCCGGCTCCTCCTCGAAATCGAGGAAACAGAACTCGCCTTTGTCGATGACGAAATCGCGCGGATGCGGGCGCCCGTGGCAGAGCCCCGCCGCGTGCAGTCGGCCGAGCTCGGCGGCGCAGCGCACCAAGAGCGCGTCGTGTCCGTCGATGTCTTTGTCGCGCAACGCGCTCATCTGCTTGCTGACCGGCAGGCCCAGATGCGAAAGCACCAGCGCGGTCGTGCCGCGATAGAGGATCTGCGGCGTCTTGAAACCGGCGGCGGAGAAAGCGGTGATCTGCCGGACTTCACGGTCGAGCATGCCTTGCGGGTCGAGAAGAGGCGCCGGCCGGAGGATGGTGACGCCGGTCAGGCGCGAAGCGAGCCACTGCAGGCGCTGGCCGAGACGCGCCCCGAGGCGCTGGTAGCGCTTGATCCAGACCATACGATCCCTAAGCTGGCACCGTTCGACGCGGGACGATCCGCCGGCAAGTGCTGCCAGCAGAGCCGCCATGTCCTCGTCGTCAAGCCCCGGAACCGCAAGCAGTTCCCTTCGATCGTCGTGCACTTTCGTCTCGCCAAATAAGAAAAACCCGCGCTAGCCCTGCCAGCGCGGGTTTCCCAACAAAATTCAAGAACGGTTTTGGGAAAACGCTGGCTTAACGAACAGCGCTTTCAAACTCGTTGGCCGTACCGGCTTCCTTGAGGTAGGCAAGTGCCTTCTTGGAAGCTTCGACGAGGGCGCCGAAGGCTGCCGGCTCATGGATAGCCATGTCGGACAGAACCTTGCGGTCGACTTCGATGCCAGCCTTGTTCAGACCATCGATGAAGCGGCCGTAGGTCAGGCCGAACTCGCGGACGGCAGCGTTGATGCGCTGGATCCAGAGAGCGCGGAAGTTGCGCTTGTTGACCTTGCGGTCGCGGTAAGCGAACTGCTTCGAACGATCAACCGCAGCCTTTGCAGCGCGGATGGTGTTCTTGCGGCGGCCGTAGAAGCCCTTGGCTGCCTTGAGTGTCTTCTTGTGCTTGGCGTGAGCGGTTACGCCGCGTTTTACACGTGCCATGTCATGATCTCCTTAACGTGTCCAAAATGCCTGAAAGTCTTAGAGACCGTTGGGCAGGTAGTTCTTGATGACCTTCTTGCCATCGGGCTCCGCGAGAACCATGGTTCCACGTGCGTCGCGGATGAACTTGTTGGAACGCTTGATCATGCCGTGGCGCTTGCCAGCAGCAGCTGCACGAACCTTGCCGGTCGCGGTGATCTTGAACCGCTTCTTGGCAGACGATTTCGTCTTCATCTTGGGCATTTTGCTACTCCATTTTTCTTAAGAATGCGAAACGGACAGACGAGGTCCATTTCCAGCGTTAAGAACGGCCACGGCATGCCCTGCCGGACCGTTCGGACGGGGGCTTATACCCGGACATCCCCAAAAGCGCAACTGGGGAATCGAAGAAGCGTCACAGAAGCGACAGGGAGCCTCAAACCGGATCGCGCGGGCGCTTGCGCCCGCCGGCCGTTTCGAAGGTAAGAACCGCCTCCAGCCCGCCGAGCGGCGACTGGCCGAGGGTCAGCGTCGCGCCATAGGCATCGGCGATATCGGCGCTGATGGCAAGTCCAAGCCCGGTGCCCGGCACCTGGCCCGCTTCGCCATCCGCGACGCGGCCGCCCCGTTGCAGCACCCTTTCGCGATCTCCGTCGGCAATGCCCGGACCGTCGTCGCCGACAACGATGCGCAATCGATCCTCGTTGCGCGCTGCGGAAACGCGGATGCGCGAACGCGCCCATTTGGCGGCGTTGTCGAGCAGATTGCCGAGGCATTCGGCCAGATCGGCCGGATCCATATCGAGAGACAAGGACGGATCGATCGTCTTCTCCCAGACGATGCCGCGCTCGGCGGTGACCGGCCGCAACACGTTGACGAGCTTGCCCGCCATGCTGGCAACCGATGTCGTCGCCATGCGCTCGACACCCATTCGGGCGGCCTGGAGCTGGCGGTCGGCACGCTGGCGCACAAGATCGACCTGCTGCAGCGCCATCCGGCGCTCGGCATCGGGCAGGCTTTCGGCAAGCTGGGCGAGCACGGTCAACGGCGTCTTCAGGCCATGGGCGAGATCGCTGGCGCGGGCTCGGGCGCGCTCCACGGCGGTTTCGCGCTCGGCCAGAAGCAGGTTGATCTCGTTGATGACAGGCCCGACCTCGCTCGGGCCGGCCGAACCGAAGTCCCGTTCGCTGCCGGCGCGCACCAGCGCCGCCCGCTCGCGCAGCCTTCTAAGCGGCGCAAGGCCGAGAGCGCCCTGCAGGAAGGCAGCGCCGGCGAGCACGGCGGCGGTTGCAAGCAGCATCAGCCGCATCCGCCCGTGAAAAGAAGAGAGCGCATCGTCGAGCTCCTGGCGAGCGAAGCCGGCCTGAACGGAAAAGCGCTCGGCGTTGGGGCCGTCACCGAGCGCCAGCGTCTGGGCATGAACAAGCATCGGCGCGCCGTCGGGACCTTCGAGTTCCACAAAGCCTTCGTAACGGCGCGCGGATCGAGCCGTGGTATCGATGACGGTATCCCAAAGGGATCGGGATCGGATCGGCGTGCCCGCTTTCGGCGTGAGCTGCCAGTAGCGACCGCCGGCCGGCAGCGAAAAACGAGGATCCGCCGGCTCGCGCGGCAGAGCAAGTTCGCCGTTCCTGACGACCACCTGGGCGGCGACCGTGTCGACGACGGTCACCATTTCGGCGCGATAACGGCTGACGACGTAATCGGTAAAAAGCCGCGACAGCGAGAACCAGACCACCAGCAACACCACGCCGACGGCGATCAGCGCGCCAATCGCCAATCGCAGCCGAAGCGAACGGATCATCTGCTATCGTCCGGAAGCAGGTAACCGAAGCCGCGCCGCGTCTCGATCGCCGAACTCTCGGTCTTCTTGCGCAGTCGCGCAATCATCGCCTCGACGGCATTCTTGGCGGCGTCATCCTCACGACCCTGCACATGGCTTGCCAGCTCGAGCTGCGTCAGAACCTGGCCCTTGCGCTCCACGAACAGCGCGATCATGCGATATTCGAGCGGGCTCAATTCAAGAACCTGACCATCGAACGTGACGCGCCGCGTCGTTTCGTCGATGGTGAAGCGCCCCGCCGAGCGCACAGACTGCAGCCGCGGGCCTGCGCGCCGGAGCAGCGCACGCAATCTTGCGACCAGTTCCTCGGCACGAAACGGTTTTGGCAGATAGTCGTCGGCGCCGGCGTCGAAACCGTCGACGCGCTCCATCCAGGAGCCGCGCGCCGTCAGCACCAGCACCGGCGTTTCCAGCCCCGCCTGGCGCCAACGCTTGAGGATCGACAGGCCGTCCATGCCGGGCAGGCCCAAATCGAGGATGATCGCGGCGTAAGCACCGTTTTCGCCCTGCTCCCAGACGTCCGGGCCGTGGGCCAGCGTGTCGACGCCGTAGCCTTCGGCCTCGAGCTTCGTCACCACATGGGTGGCAATGTTACGATCGTCCTCGGCGAGAAGAATGCGCATTCTGCCCTCAGAATCCGAAGATGTTCATGAATTTCCCAGTGCGCGCGTTGATGCGCAGATTTCGGATCGTGCCCTGCTGGTCACGCGTGCGCAGCCTGTAGACTTCGGCATCGTCATATCGCCTCAGGTCCACGGCAATGACCGCACCATATTTGTCCTCGTCGACGAGGCGAAGCACATCCTTCAGCGCCAGGATGCGTCCCTTCTCCACGCCGTCGCGGGCCCGCTCCTGATCGCTGCGGCGGCCGCTGCCGGAGTTGCCGTCATCATCGCCACCGCCGGGGCCGCTATTGTCGTCGCCGTCATCATCGTCCCCGCCGCGACCGCTGTTGTCGTCGTCACCGGAATCGCCGCCGCCATGGCCACTCGACCCGCTGCTACCGCTACCGCTGCTGCTGCTGCTGCTGCTGCTGCTGTCGTCGTCGCCGTCCTTGGCAAAGGCGGAAAAGCCGCCCACCTGCGGCGCAAGCGAAAGCAGCATAGAACAGCAAAACAGTGCGAGCAGATTTCGTCGTGTCATCGGCATGGTTTCGTCCAGTTCCACATTTTCAAGCCTTGCGAAGGCGCCGCGTCATTCCCGACATTGTCCGGCGCCATGCTTCCCCAAGGCGCATACCCGACATGCGCTTGCAAATTCCTCTCGCCCGCCTCCCAGCAGATTGATCCCCCGCGCTGTCAAGCGCAAGAGGTCGCGCGCGCCGGGCCCGACATGGAAAAGCACATGACCCCCTGCGTCGGTTCCGGCGCAGGGGGTCATGCGTTCCTTGGGCCAATCCGCTGGGCGGGCGTTAAGCGGAATGAGCCCATCATTCCGGTGCACTACGGGGGCGGATGCACCGGACATCAGTTTGGATCAAAGCGCCGATGCGGGCCTGATCGAAACGCTGGTAATTGGACCCGGATTGCGGCGGGCATCGCCACCACCCGGCTTCACGGTCACGACGCGAACCCCATCCTCGATTTCGATCTCGACCTCCAGAACCCGGCCAAGATCGTCAACGGCGATCAGCGATCCGTTGAGCAGACCCCTCAGGCTCTCCTCAGAAACACTCAGCGCAACCTCAGGCCGGTCAACGTCGTCCCGGTTGCCTGGACCGCGGTTGTCAACGCGATCATCATCGTCATCGTCATCGTCATCGTCGTCTCGGTTGCCGGGACCGCGGTTGTCATCATCATCGTCGTCGTCATCGTGATCGTTGCCGGGGCCGCGGTTATCGCCGCGATCGTCATCATCATCCCGGTCGTCGTTGTCGCGGTCGTCATGGCCGCCATCATCGCTGCCGCCGTGACCGCTGCTGTCGCCATCGTCGGCAAGCGCGGCGGTGGCGAACGGATGCGCCGGACCGGTCGCGATCAGCGAGAACCCAACGGGTGCGGACACGAGCCCACAAACACCCATGGTGGAAACAAGCAAAGCTTTTCGAAGCGTGACGTACATGACTTTCGTCCTTCTCCTGATTTCGATCACGGGAGAATGACATGCCGCCACTGACAGCTCGCTGAGGCCGGCTGTCAGCATTCTGTCAGCAGAGGCGCAAAGGCGCTGCGGAGGAAGTCGGGGCGCCCTCAAACGCAAGAAGCCGCCCCGAGGGCGGCTTCCTACCTGATACGTCGCACGGACGACCCGTCCGTCAGCGGCGGTCAACGCGGAGCGAGGACCATCATCATCTGGCGGCCTTCGAGCTTCGGCTCGGCTTCGACCTTGGCGATCGTCTGGGTGTCGTCCTTGACCTGAAGCAGGAGCTTCATGCCGAGTTCCTGGTGCGCCATTTCGCGACCGCGGAACTTCAGGGTCACCTTGACCTTGTCGCCTTCCTCGAAGAAGCGATTCATCGCCCGCATCTTCACTTCATAATCATGCGTGTCGATGTTGGGACGCATCTTGATCTCTTTGATCTCGACGATCTTCTGCTTCTTGCGCGCTTCGGCCGCCTTCTTCTGGTTGGCGTACTTCAGCTTGCCGAGATCGAGGATCTTGCACACCGGCGGTTCGGAGTTCGGCGCGATCTCTACCAGATCAAGACCGGCCTCTTCCGCCATGCGGAGCGCCTGGTCGATCGGGACGGCACCGATATTCTGGCCTTCGGCATCGATAAGCTGAACCCGGGGAACCCGGATTTCCTTGTTTGAGCGCGGTCCCTCCTTGACGGGGGCGTCCGTTTTGAACGGTCTGCGAATGGTCGTACTCTCCTCGAGCTGTTTCCGAAATGCGGTTTCAATTAATAGTCGGCGCGGCCTCAGCCGAAATGCTTCAATCTGCCGCCGACGGCAATGTGTGAATTGCGACGGGAGAGTCAATAGCATGGCTCACAAGGAAAATCACCACCTGTCGAAGCCAAGACGAATCTGTTTTAGAAAGAAATTCGCCGCCAATCCGGGCATTTGGAGAGAATTGAGATGCAAACGACGCCAGCCGAAACCGAAACAACCTTCATCGAGGTTGGCAAGGATGCCGCCCGTCGCCGCATCGCCATGAAGATCCTGCGGGCGCAAAAGCCTTGCGATCGGCCGACGCTTGCGTGGCTCGGCGGCTACCGCTCGGACATGACCGGCACGAAGGCCATCGAGGTCGAGCGCCTTGCCCGCGAGCGGGCAACCGACTGCATCCGGTTCGACTATTCCGGCCATGGTGCCTCCGGCGGCGCCTTCAAGGACGGCACGATCTCGCGTTGGCTGGAAGAAAGCCTTGCCGTGATCGAGCATGCCGCCCCCGGGCAGCGCCTGATCCTGATCGGCTCTTCGATGGGTGGCTGGATCGCGCTGCGGCTGATCCAGGAATTGCGCCTGCGCGGCATGGGCGAACGCATCGCCGGGCTGGTGCTGATCGCGCCCGCCCCCGACTTTACCGCCGAACTGATCGAACCCAACCTGACGGAGATCGAGCAGCGCTCGCTTGCGGAACGCGGCTATTTCGAGGAACCGTCCGAATACAGCCCCGAACCCAACATCTATACGCGCGCCCTGATCGAGGACGGCCGCGACAACCGCGTGCTCGTCGGCACGATCACTACGGGCTGCCCGGTTCACATTCTCCAGGGCATGCGTGACCCGGATGTGCCCTACACGCACGCGCTGAAACTGATGGAGCACCTTCTCGCCGACGACGTCGTCATGACGCTCATCCGTGACGGCGACCATCGTCTTTCGCGCGAGGAAGACATTGCTAAAATGAAACAGGCGATCGGAAATATGCTGCCTTCGGCCTAAGCCGATAAGCCTGCGTTCGAAGCCCCTTCTACCCCAATTTTTCGACCCCATGCGCGGCAGACCGCCTGCTACGCAAGGCTTTGCGCTGCATTTCGACATCGGCCTTAACCATAAAGTCCAATGCCCGAATCAGTAGATTGACTCTCCCGTCCCAACTCTATTAACTCTTTGTTAACGATTAGAGCAGCGTGAGGCGGAAGACCTGAACAAGCTGCCCTCAACTCAAGATTGCGCGAATACGTCCGGACGGCAAGAGCCCGGAATACCGCGTCACGCAGGGGATTTGTATGGCGTCTTGGACTGGGGTTAAGGGAAGTATCGCGGCGTTTTGCGCACTTTTCATTTCAGCGAACACGGCAATTCCCGCACAGGCGGGATCCTCTCCTTGGATGCAGACCGGCTCGGTTACCTCGCAGCCGATCGGACATTACGAGTTCTGTCAGAAGCACAAGGGCGAATGCAGCGTCAAATCGAAGACGAGCGTGGCGCCGCGTGTCACCGAGCGCGGCTGGGCGACGATCCGCCAGGTCAACGCTTCCGTGAACCGCGAAATCACACCGGTGACCGATCAGGAACTCTTCGGCAGGGATGAAGTCTGGACCTATCCGCAGGATGCAGGCGATTGCGAAGACTTCGTTCTCGAGAAGCGCAAGCGCCTGATGCGCAAAGGCTTCCCGGCAAGCGACCTCCTGGTCACCGTTGTGCGCAAGCCTGATGGCGAGGGCCATGCGGTCCTGACCGTGCGCACCGCCCAGGGCGATTTCGTCCTCGACAATCTTGAGAACGGCGTGAAGCTCTGGACCCAGACGCCCTACCGTTACCTCAAGCGTCAGGCGTCTTTCAACAGCGGTCGCTGGGTCACCATCGACAATGGCGCGGAAGTGGTCGTCGGCTCGGTCGGCAACTGATACCGCAACATCATCGCTTTACAAAAATGGGCCGGTCAGACCGGCCCATTTTTCGTTTCAAGCGGGGGGCTGATCAGGCGTTGCCGATCAGGATGCCCGCCGCCAACACGAGGCCGCCGCCGAGCACAACCTGGAATGCGGCACGCAGGAACGGCGTTTCCATGTAGCGATTCTGAATGAACGCGATCGCCCAAAGCTCGAAGAAGACGATGACAGCGGCCGTGATGGTCGCCGTCCAGAAATGCGGAATAAGATAGGGCAGCGCGTGCCCGAGGCCGCCGAGGGCGGTCATGATGCCCGAGGCGAGGCCACGCTTGATCGGCGAGCCGCGCCCGGAAAGCTTGCCGTCGTCGTGCGCAGCCTCGGTGAAACCCATGGAAATACCGGCGCCGACAGAAGCGGAAAGGCCGACGAGGAAGGTCTGCCAGGTATCCTGCGTCGCAAAGGCGGCCGCGAAGATCGGCGCCAGCGTTGACACCGAGCCGTCCATCAGCCCTGCCAGTCCCGGCTGAACGTAAGTCAGGATGAACTGTCGGCGCGCCGTCTGATCCTCTTCCTCGCGGACATCGTCCGGCGTGTGTTTTTCACCGAGCCTGCGGGCAAGCGATTCATGCGATTTTTCCGCAATCGCCAGGTCGCCCAGCAGCTTGCGCGTCGCGGCATCCTGGGTTCGTGCTGCCGCCTCGACATAGAAGCGGTGCGCCGTCTCCTCCATCGCCTCTGCCTCCGCGCGCGCCTTCTCGATCGGCATTTCAGCGATCAGCCAGTCGGGCTTGCGATCGGGAAAGTCGCGCACATGCTCACGGCGGACCAGCGGGATCCGGTTGCCGAAGCGCTGGACATGCATGTCGATCAGCCACTGCCGGTGGTGGCTCTCCTCCTCCGCCATTTCCTCGAACACTTTTGCCGAGTGTGGATATTTTTCTCTCAGCGCATCCGCATAGGCGAGATAGATGCGGCCGTCGTCTTCCTCCGACGAGATCGCCAGGGCCAGGATTTCCTGTTCGGTGAGAGAAAGAAACGAACGCTTGGAGCGGGAGAAGAGGCGGGAAAACATCAGCGAAAACCTTCTTTAGAATAATTCTAAAATAGAAACCCTGGGAATGTGCGTCAAGGCCAAAGCCATGCAATCACGAGACAATCACTCGACAGAGTGTCGCGGCTCGGCCACCATGCAGGCGCATGCTTATCCCCATTCCCGTCGTTGGAGCGGCCGCCTCCATGAAGACCATCTACCCGCTTTCCGAAAGCAAGGATACATTTCTGGACCGGCTCGGCGCCCGCATGGCCGCAAGGCTGCAGACACAGACCCTTGGCTATGAACCCTACACGCCATCCGATCAGGAAACCCTGGCGCGCACGCTGCGCCCGGGCGACGTCCTGTTGATCGAAGGCAACCAGAGGGTTTCCGCTGCGATCAAATATTTGACCCAATCGACCTGGTCGCATGCTGCATTTTTCGCCGGCGACCAGATGCCGCTGACGCTCGACCAGGCGACCCTGCCGGTAATCGAAAGGCCACAGCTGATCGAGGTGAATATCGGCGAAGGCTGCATCGCCGTGCCTTTAAAGAAATATGCATCGTTCAACACGCGCATCTGCCGGCCGGTGGCGCTGACGCCCGACGATCGCACCGCGCTGGTCGGCTTCATGATCTCCCGGCTCGGCATGAAATACGACCTGAAGAACATTCTGGACATGCTGCGCTATTTCATGCCGGCACCGCCGGTGCCGGTACGCTGGCGCCGGCGCCTGCTGGCGCTTGGCTCGGGTGATCCGACGCGGGCGATCTGCTCGACGCTGATTGCCGAAGCCTTCCAGCAGATCCGCTATCCGATCCTGCCGGGGGTCACGCGCGCGCCCGGGCACGCGTCGGCCACCTCCACCTATTCACGCGAAGAGATCCTGCATATCCGCCACCATTCGCTCTACACGCCACGCGACTTCGACCTTTCGCCGTTCTTCTCGATCGTCAAGCCGACGCTCGAGTTCGGCTTCGACTACAAGCGGCTGCGCTGGAACGGAGACTGACCGGCACGAAGCCGGTCAGATGGGGCCGGTCAGATGGGGCCGGTCAGATATTGAGGTCGAGTGCGTGCTCGCGGGCCATGAAGTCGCGCTGCCGGTCGGTGATGTAATCGCGCACGATCGGCGCCGCGTCACGTGAGCGCGACAGCTGCATGTGGAAGACGAGCTGGCTGCCGGTGCGGAACATCATCTCGGCACTGATCAGATAGAACTCCCACATGCGAGCGAAACGCTCGTCATACATCGCGATCACCTTGTCGCGGTTGGCCTCGAACCGCTCGCCCCAATGCGCCAGCGTCGTGGCGTAGTGCACGCGCAGGAACTCCAGATCGGTGACCCAGAGACTGTTGCGCTCGACGACGTCGAAGACCTCCGAGAGTGCCGGCGAATAGGCGCCGGGGAAGATGTATTTCCGCAGCCATGCGCTCGCCATGCCGGGCGGGCTCATGTGGCCGATCGAATGCAGCACGGCAAGGCCGTCATCCCGCATCAGCGCATTGAGTTTCTTGAAAAACTCATCGTAGTGATGCACGCCGACATGCTCGAACATGCCGACCGAAACGATACGGTCGAACGGCCCCTGCACGTCGCGATAATCCTTGAGCTCGAAGCGAACGCGATCGGCGAGCCCGGCGGCCTCGGCCCTTTGCGAGGACAGCGCCTGCTGCTCCTTCGAAAGCGTCACGCCCAGCACTTCGACATTTTCGAGCTTCGCCAGGTACATCGCCAGATCGCCCCAGCCGGAGCCGATATCGAGCACCTTCATGCCCGGCTCCAGGCAAAGCTTGGAGGCGAGCAGCCGCAGCTTGTTGCGCTGGGCCTTCTCCAGGCTCTCATTCGGCTCACGGAAATAGGCGCAGGAATAGAGCATGTTGTCGTCGAGGAACAACTTGTAGAAGTCGTTGCCGAGGTCGTAGTGATGCGCAACGTTCTCTTGCGCCTTGCCCTTGGGATTTGCCTGCTGGCGCTTGCGAAAGCGCATCTTCACTGCGCGCAGCACCTTCTGGATCGGATAGGAGCCGAGCGAGAGCCGGTTGATCGAAAACAGCGTCAGGAAGTCCTTGAGCGTCGAGCCTTCCTCGAACCGCATGGTGCCGTCCATGTAGGCTTCGCCAGCCGCCAGCTCCGCATTGAAGACAAGGCTGCGATAGAGCTTCTTGTCGGTGAGCCGCATCGTGACTTCGGGTCCCGGCACGCCGGAGAAAATGTGTCTTTTGCCATCGGCGTCGATCACCGTCAGGCGACCCTTGCGAATGAACGACTTCATCATGTGCGACAATGGAAACATGCAGACCCTCTCGTGACAGCAACGTCGTGGCGCCGGCATCCTAGCACCCGTTTTTCGAAATGCTCCCCCTAAATTTGCGGTTGCTGATCGAGCCGCAGCCGCCGCTTGCAGGCTGTACGACGCCAAGCGTCAAACATGGCACGCAAGGGACGCTGTCGTATTTTCGATCTGCTGGATAATTTGGTCCCTAAATCGATTCCGATCTAGGGAAACATGCGGCAGAAACGACAACGGGGACGGCAGGTTGAACCCGCCGTCCCCGTTCGATGCGATCACTCGATCGTGCCAGTCCCTGATCGTGTCAGTCCTTGGCGCGCTCGACATAGGAGCCGTCTTCGGTCGCGATGACGACTCGGGTGCCGGCCTGGATATGCGGCGGAACGAGCGTGCGAACGCCGTTCGACAGAACAGCCGGCTTATAGGACGACGATGCCGTCTGGCCCTTGACGACCGGTTCGGTCTCGGTGATTTCGAGCGTCACGTGGCGCGGCAGGTCGATGGCGATCGCCAGGCCTTCGTGGATCGAAAGAATGCAGGCCATGCCTTCCTGCAGGTAGGCCTTGAGGTCGCCGATGTCGTCGGTGGTCATGACCAGCTGGTCGTAGCTTTCCGGGTTCATGAAGTGGAAGCCTTCGCCATCTTCATAAAGGAAAGTGTGCTCGCGGTCTTCGACGAAGGCGCGCTCGACCTGCTCGGTCGTGCGGTAGCGTTCGGAGACCTTCACGCCGTCGGCAATGCGGCGCATGTCGACCTGGGTGACCGGCGTGCCCTTGCCCGGATGGAAGTTCTGCGCGGTAAGAACGACATAGAGCTTGCCGTCAACGTCGAGAACGTTGCCCTTGCGGACTGATGAAGCGATGACCTTGACCATTAGTCTTCCTTGTAACAGAGGTATGCGCGACACGGCGCGCCGGGAAAGCCGGCCCCGAAAGACGCGAAAATTATGATATCGCGCCGCCACTACCCTAATTTCGTGCAAATAGCCAGCCTGCGCCGGCATTGGTGCGAAGAAAGCCTGGGGCGCGAAGAAAGCCTGGATCGAACGACCATGTCGCATGCCTCACCCTGGTGGACGCCGCACGTCCATGCCGACCGGCGCCCGTTTCTCCTCGGGCGCAACCGGATCCAGTCGGCGCTGCGCCGGTTCTTCGACGAGCGCGACTTCATCGAGGTCGATACCGCGACGCTGCAGGTCTCGCCGGGCAACGAGGCTCATCTGCACGCCTTTGGCACAGAGGCGCTCAACCATGACGGCTCCGCCCACCCGCTCTATCTGCACACCTCACCGGAATTTGCCTGCAAGAAGCTGGTTGCTGCCGGCGAAAAACGCATCGCCTGCTTCGCCCATGTCTACCGCAACCGCGAGCGCGGGCCGCTGCATCATCCGGAATTCACCATGCTCGAGTGGTACCGCGCCGGCGAGACCTATGAGACGCTGATGCGCGACTGTGCCGATATCCTTGCACTCGCGGCACAGACGACCGGCACCGGCCAGTTCACCTTCCAGGGCCGCACCTGCGACCCCTTCGCCGAGCCGGAACGCCTGGCAGTGGCCGAAGCCTTCGCGCGCTTTGCGGGCATCGACCTGCTCGCCTCGATCGCCTCCAACGGCGAAACGGACCGGAACGCGCTTGCCAGCGCGATGGCAGCGGTCGGGTTGCGGGTTGCCGCCGACGACACCTGGGCCGACCTGTTCAGCCGCGTGCTTGTCGAAAAAATCGAACCGCATCTCGGCTTTGGCCGCGCGACAATCCTTGACGAATACCCGGCCGCCGAAGCTGCCCTTGCCCGGCCGACGGCGCGCGACCATCGCGTTGCCGAACGCTTCGAGCTCTATGCCTGCGGCGTCGAACTCGCCAATGCCTTCGGCGAACTGACCGACGCCGCCGAGCAGCGCCGCCGTTTCGAGATGGAAATGGCGGAAAAGGCCCGCGTCTACGGCGAGACCTACCCGCTGGACGAGGACTTTCTGGCGGCGCTGACGATCATGCCGGAAGCCAGCGGCATCGCGCTTGGCTTCGACCGGCTGGCGATGCTGGCAACGGGTGCATCGCGCATCGACCAGGTGCTCTGGGCACCGGTAGCGGAGACGCAGTTATGAACGTTCATCGCCCGATCAAGACGGCCGGCGACCTCGTCGAGGCCGGCCTTATCAAACCGTCGCAGCAAGACGCCGTTTCGCGGGTCGCCGAGCGCTATGCCGTCGCCATCAGCCCGACGATCGCAAAGCTTATCGACCGTAACGATCCGAACGATCCGATCGCCCGCCAGTTCGTGCCCGATGCGGCCGAGCTGACGTTGTTGCCGGAAGAGCGCGAGGATCCGATCGGGGACAGGCCGCACAGCCCGGTGACAGGCATCGTCCACCGCTATCCCGACCGGGTGCTCCTGAAAGCCGTGCATGTCTGCCCGGTCTATTGCCGCTTCTGCTTCCGCCGCGAAATGGTCGGGCCGCAAGGCCTTGGCACGCTGACACCTGCCGAACTCGATGCGGCGATCGCCTATATCGCCGAACATGAGGAGATCTGGGAGGTCATCCTCACCGGCGGCGACCCGCTGGTGCTGTCGCCGCGCCGGCTCACCGAAATCATGGAGCGGCTGAAACCGATCGCTCACGTCAAGATCGTGCGCTTTCACACGCGCGTGCCGGTGGTCGAGCCCGAGCGCATCAACGCCGACCTGATCGCGGCCCTCAAGGCGAGCGGCAAGGCAACCTATGTGGCGCTGCATGCCAACCATCCGCGTGAACTGACCCCGGAAGCGCGCGACGCCTCGGCCCGGCTGATCGATGCCGGTGTCGTCATGGTCAGCCAGTCGGTGCTGCTGAAAGGCATCAATGACGATGCGGACGTGCTTGCCGCGTTGATGCGCGCTTTCGTCGAGACCCGGATCAAGCCCTACTACCTGCACCACCCGGATCTGGCGCCGGGCACCAGCCATTTCCGGCTGTCGATCGAGGAAGGTCAGGCGCTGGTCGCATCGTTGCGCGGCCGCGTCTCCGGCCTCTGCCAGCCGGCCTATATCCTCGACATTCCCGGCGGGCACGGCAAGGCTGTGATCAGCGCAGCATCGATCGCCGCGGACGGCGGGGGTTGCTACACGGTCACCGACTTCCGCGGCGAGCAGCACGCCTACCCGCCAAAAATCTGAGAAAAATTTCAAGACGGCGTCACAGGTGCAGCAAGCCAATCGTCAGATGGTCATGAGCAACGATCGACACCCCAATGGAGCCGAGACATGACCGATACGAAAGGCGTCCGCAGCACGGCAATTTTCGAGGAGGCGCGTCCCCGCCTTCTCGGTCTCGCCTACCGGATCCTTGGTTCGCGCGCGGACGCGGAAGACGCGGTGCAGGACACGTTCGTTAAGTGGCAGGAGGCCGATCAGAGGGTGATCGAAAGCCCGGCCGCCTGGCTGACGACCGCCTGCACCCGCCGCTGCCTCGATCTGTTGAAGGCGGCGCACCGCAAGCGCGTCGATTATGTCGGCGCCTGGCTGCCGGAGCCGATCCACACGGCAAGCGAGGACAATGCCGAGGAAAAGCTGGCGCTGACCTCGTCGCTCACCACCGCCTTCCTCTTGATGCTGGAGCGGCTGACGCCGAAGGAGCGGGCCGCCTATCTGCTGCACGAAATCTTCGGCCAGCCCTATGAGGAGGTCGCCGAAACGCTCGACATGCAGGAGGCGGCCGCACGCAAGCTGGTGTCGCGCGCCAAGACCAATATCGGCGTGGAGAAGAGCCGTCACCAGACGCCGCGCGAACGCCAGGACGAATTGCTGTCGGCGTTCCACGCGGCCATCCACGGCGGCAATATTTCCAGCCTCTCGAGCCTGCTTTCGGCTGACGTGCGGCTGACGGCCGATGGCGGCGGCAAGGTGGCAACCGTGCTCGGCGTGCTCTCGGGCAAGAACACCGTGCTTGCCTTCATCGCCGACCGGCTCACGGAGTACTGGGCGCACTATGTCTGGGAAATCGCCGAGATCAACGGCGGCCGCGGCATTGTGCTCAGGGGCGAGACCGAAAATGATATCGCCGCCAGCGTTTCCTTCGGCTATGACGGCGACGGAAACGTCAACGACATCTTCATCGTTCGCAATCCGGACAAGCTCACCCATCTCGGTGACGCTGCGGTTCACTGAATCAAAACATGTCCAGGAAAAGTGCGAAGCGGCTTTCCGTCGGGAAATGCGTGAAAACAAAGAGATAGAGCGGCTCGAAGACCCTGAAACGGGAGCGCTCTATCGGCACCGACGGGGCAAGGCCGACGCGCGCGCAGCGATGCGCGAAGCGTTTGTCACCCGGCCGTCGTGACGCACAGGAAAGGTGCAGACACATGCTCGACAAGACATCCCAACCCGCTGGCAAGGCCGACAGCGGCTGGCTCTCCCTGCTGTCGGGCGAAAACGCCATTCATTCCATCGTGCTGAGCGGCGGCGTGGCTCTGCATGCCCTGAACATCTATGTCGTCACCACCATCATGCCGTCGATCGTGCGCGAGATCGGCGGGCTCGAATATTATGCCTGGAGCACGACGGTTTTCGTCGCCGCATCGATCCTCGGTGCAGCGCTCTCGGCGCGGCTGCTTGCCGCCGTCGGCGCAGGCTCGGCCTATGCGATCGGCGCGCTCGTCTTCGGCCTCGGTACGCTCATGTGTGCTTCCGCTCCCGATATGCTGGTGCTGCTTGGCGGCCGGGCGATCCAGGGCTTTGGCGGCGGCCTGCTCTATGCGCTTGCCTATGGCGTCATCCGGCTTGTCTTTGCCCCGGCGCTCTGGACCCGCGCCATCGGCCTGATCTCGGCCACCTGGGGCACGGCAACGCTCATCGGCCCGGCCGTCGGCGGCATGTTTGCCGAATTTGCCACCTGGCGCGCCGCCTTCTGGTCGCTGCTGCCGCTGACCGCACTTCTGGCAGCACTCGCCTTCTGGACGCTGCCGCGCAACGCTTCGTCCGAAGGCAAGCGCACACCGCTGCCCGTGCTGCAGCTGCTGCTTCTGGTCGGCATCGTCCTGGCGCTTTCGATCGCAAGCACTCTGTCCACATCGGGCGAACAGCTCGCCTCGGTCGGCACTGCCATGCTCATGTTCGCAGTGCTTTTGCTGGTCGAGCGCCGGTCTGCCGGCAAGCTTCTGCCGAGCGGCAGCTTCACCATAACCTCCCCGCTGGCGGCGCTTTATGTGACGATTACGCTGCTGATGATCGGCATGCAGCCGGAAATCTACGTGCCGTATCTGCTGCAGGAACTGCATGGTCTGTCGCCGCTGGTTGCCGGCTACATCGCCGCGCTGATGTCGATCGGCTGGACCGCCGGATCGATGACGAGCGCGCACTGGCATGGCGACCGGGCACAGCGCACGATCTTCGCGGGCCCAAGCTTCGGCTTTGCCGGACTGGCGCTGATCGCCGTGTTCATGCCGATGGCTGGCGCCGGCTTTGCGGCGATCGCCGCACCGCTGTCGGCCGGTATCATGGCGGTCGGCTTCGGCATGGGCTTCGCCTGGCCGCATATCGTGACGGCCGTCTACGAACTCGCGCCACAGGGTGAGCAAGAGAAGGCTTCAAGCTCGATCACCACCGTCCAGCTTTTCGCCGCCGCGCTTGGTTCTGCCCTTGCCGGCCTGACTGCCAACCTGGCGGGCATCGAAGCAAGCACCACCGACGGGGTTGCCCGCGCGACGCAATGGCTCTTCTGGCTGTTTGCGCTGGCACCGGCACTGGCGATCCTGACGGCGAGGCGTGTCCGGCGGGCGCGTGCAGCAAAGGCAGCGGGAGCCTAGAGCGTTTCTGTCCTAAACGGAGTCGCAGAAACGCTCTATCTCTTTGTTTTTCGCATTTCCTGACGGAAAACCGCTCCGCACTTTTCCTGGAAATGCTCTAGGCAGCAGATACGTCCCATGGTTTCCGAGGCAGTGTCTCCTGCACAATTCCTGAAATCGGATCCGATTTCAGGATAAGATTATGCAGCAGGCTTGAAGCGCTACAGCGTCCTTTGCGCGTCATGTTTGACGCGCGGCGCTGTAGAGGAGGAAACGATGGACGCCGACGAGATCGGCCTTAGCGGCACCCGGGAAACGCTGCTGATCACACTGCAGGCAAAGGCCGCCGAAAGCGCGCTTCCCGATTCGCTCCTGCACGACCATTTCGCGGCCGATGCCATGCGGCGCCTGGGGCGGGCCGCCCAGCGTCTCGACGTCGGCCTTGACATGACGATCGGCATCGCCGTGCGCGCCTATCTCCTCGACCGATGGACAGAAGCGTTCGTCGACAGGCACCCGGATGCAACCGTCCTGCATCTCGGTTGCGGCCTCGATTCCCGCGTTTTCCGCGTCGATCCGCCGGCAGAGGTGCGGTGGTTCGACGTCGACTTTCCTGACGTGATCGCGTTGCGCCGCGGTCTCTACCCGGATCGCGCCAACGACACGCTGATCGGATCTTCGGTGACGGAGGCCGGATGGCTTGCTGATATACCGGGTGACAGACCGGCGATGGTCGTCGCCGAAGGCGTCCTGCCCTATCTCGCGGCGGAGGACGTCTACGATTTGCTGCGGCGCCTCGTGGAGCGCCTGCCGGCGGGCGAGATCGTCTTCGACGGCTACAGCCACCTCGGCCTTCAGTTGCTGCGGCTCAATCCCGCCATCCGCGCCACGGGTGCCGCGCTTCGCTGGGGCATCGACGATCCGCGCATGCTGGAGCGGCAGGTTCCGGGCCTCAGCCTGCTGGAAGAAGTCTGTGACTACGATCCGAGCCAGATAGAAAGGATGTCCGCTGCCGCGCGGATCGCCATGCAGTTCTTCAGCGTCATGCCCGTGCTGCAGCGGATGGGACGGCTTTTGCGCTACCGTTTCTAGCAACAACGTGGAGCGCCAGTCCCAATGAAGAAGGGCTGCACCGGTGCCCGTACAGCCCTTCGATGTTCTTGTATCGAACCGATCAGCCCTGCTTGATCGGGGCGATGGAGATTTCGACGCGGCGGTTCTGCGCCCGGCCGGCTTCGCTGCCGTTGGAGGCGATCGGCCGTTCCTGACCGAAGCCCATGGTGGCCATGCGGCGCTGGTCGACGCCCTGGCTTGCCAGATAGTTGGCAACGGAGGCTGCGCGGCGCTCGGAGAGGCCCTGGTTGTAGGAGGCGCTGCCGGTGGAATCGGTATGGCCGTCGACATCGATCAGCGTCTTGTTGAACTTGCGCAGCACGATCGCCACGGAGTTCAGCGTATCGTAGAAGGCCGGGATCACCTGGTCGCGGTCGGTGGCGAAGGTGATGTTCGACGGCATGTTCAGGATGATGCGGTCGCCGGCGCGGGTTACGGAAACACCCGTGCCCTGCAGCTGGGCGCGCAATTCCGCTTCCTGGCTGTCCATGTAGTTGCCGATCAGGCCGCCGCCGAGCGCGCCGATGCCGGCACCGACGAGAGCGGCATCGCGCCGTCCGGCGGCACTGCCGCCGACGAGAAGACCGGTCGCAGCACCGAGGCCCGCGCCGATCAGCGCGCCGCCGGCGGTGTTCGACATCTTCTGCTCACCCGTATAGGGATCGGTGGTCGTGCATCCCGAGAGATAGATGGCCGCAACAGCCAGTATGGCGCATTTCTTGATCATAGAATCAATGGTCCCCATTCGTGCTCAAAGGTGCTTCATACTAGCGATTGCGGCAGGAAGATGAAGAGGCGTCCCACTGATGCCATGGTTTGACGACAAATGGCGCCAGGGCCACAGTCATCGGCATGACAAGGCCGGATACTAACCGATCCTTCACACGCTCTTGATAGCAAGGGTGTTCGGGGAAAATCGAGGCGGACTATCTGATGGCAATCAAGTTTGGCGACACGCAGCGCAGTCTCAGCGACACGCTCAACGGGATGATCGGTTCCATCAGCGGCAACACGATCACGCTTCGCGACCTGATGACGGGGATCGGCGAACAGGGCTTTCTGCTGCTGTGCGCACTGCTGACGCTGCCGTTTCTGCTGCCGGTGTCGATTCCGGGCGTCAGCACCGTCTTCGGTGCGGCCATCATCCTGATCTCGATCTCGATCACGCTCAACCGCCTGCCCTGGATGCCGCAGCGCATCCTCGACCGGCAGATCGAAACGGAAAAACTGGTGCCGACGCTGCAGAAGGGTGCGGCACTCGTTTCCAAGCTCGACCGTTTCGTCAGGCCGCGCTTCGGTTTCCTGACGCAAGGGGCGCTGATGAACCGCTTCAACGGCCTGATGATCATGACCGGAGGCGTGCTCTTGATGTTTCCGCTCGGCCTCATCCCGCTGTCGAACACGCTGCCGGGCATTGCCATCCTGCTGTTGTCGCTCGGCATCATCCAGCGCGACGGGCTGATGGTTGCTGGCGGTTATCTCTTCCTGATCGCGACCACGATCTACTTCACCGTTCTCGCCTATATGGCCTTTGCGGCCGGCCAGGGCCTGTCCACCTTCTTCGTTTCTTAAAGCCGAAAGCCTGCAAATTCGTCAGCGAGCCTGACGCGTCGAGATCGACGCGTCGGTCGCCAGTCCCGCCGCAAGGCCGGAGCGGCGTGATGTCATGCAGATACAGCCTGGAAGCTCTTGTAGCTGGCCGAATCGGTCTGGACGCCGAGTTTTTCCATCAGCGCCTCGCGGTCGAGGTTGAGACTTCTGTCCAGCTCGCCGATCGCCGCCGCGACCTTCGGGGCAAACTCTTCGCTCACGAATTCGATCATGGTGACGAAGTTGAACTTTCCCGGGCCGGCATGCTGCTCGAGGAAGAGGTCCTTGACGTAACCGTCCTGGCTGCGGATCACCGCGAGCGTCTTTGCCACCAGCTCCACAAACTCTGCGCGCGCGGCAGTCGGCACCGCAAACTTGTTGATGCGATAGAGCGGCGCGACGGTGCCCGCCTTTGTATTGCTGCTCATTGAACTCTCCTTGAGTATCTTTTCAAAACCCGTCGGCGACGGGTAGAAATATTCGTACAACCTCAAGTAACGTTGAGGTCAACAGGGGTCTCGCGAAAAAGCCTGTGTTGCAGCCGACAGCGGGCAAATGCCGGGGGCTGGAAGATAAGCAGAAACTCCCATTCCCCCTTCTCCCCGCTCGCCGGGAGCGGGCCGGGGAGCGGGGCGATCACGCCAAGTGGGTGGCAATCACCCCAGAACCGCGAGATGCTTGTAGAAAAGCGTCGTGGCGCAAAGGCCGCCTTCCGGCCATAGGGCGTAATCGGGGATGACGCCAACGCGCTCCCATCCCAGGCGCGGATAGATCGCCTCCGCCTCGCTGCCGGTCGCAGTGTCGAGCACGAGCAACGCCTTGCCGCGCAGAGCCGCCTCGCGCTCGACGGCCTGCATCAGCAGCCGGGCAATGCCTTTGCCACGGGCGACGCGATGGACGAGCAGCTTCTTCAGATCGCCGCGATGCGGCTGGTTGGGCATCTGCGCCACGCCGACCTGGACCGTGCCGACGATCCGCCCCTCGTCTTCGGCCACCATCAGCAGCGTTTCACCGCCGGCAACGGCATTGGCGACTCCCTCCCAATAGGGCAGGGCCGCCTCCGGCGGATAGGGCTGCATGAAACCGACGGAAGCGCCGCCCTCGACGCAGTCGGACAGCACCTCGGCAAGCGCCGGGATGGCGGAACGAGCCTCGGCTTCGGTGAGAAGGCGGATCGTAATGTCAGGCATGATCAAATCCTGGTTCGGCTGAGGATGACGGCATAGTGAGCCGGCTCACCATGCGGATTGTGAAAGACATGGGCCTGTTCGAGCCCCATGAACAGGCAGTCTCCGGCCTCCAGCACATGGGGACCGGACTCCATGGTCAGCTCGAGCCGACCGGAGAAAAGCCAGAGATGCTGCGTTATGCCCCGGTCGGCCGGTTGCCGCTCGAAGACAACACGGGCACCCGGCGGGAACTCGACCTCGACGATATCGACCGGGGAGCCGACACCTTCCGGCGAGACCGAGCGGCGCAGATAGCCGGATTCCGGATCCCGCCAGAGTCTTTGATCGGCTCGCCTTGCAACCGGCGAGACCTGCTCGCCTTCAAAGGCAAAGAGCGCCGACAGTGTGGTCGAGAGCGCGCTGCAGAGCTTGGCCAGCAACTGCGCCGTCGGGCTCGCCTCGCCGCGCTCGATGCGCGATATCATCGCCCGGCTAACGCCGGAGCGCGTCGCCAGATCGTCGAGCGTGAGATTCTGCCCTACCCTGAGCGAACGCACGCGTTCGCCGATGGCATGCTCAAGGGGATCGCTGCTGTTTTCCATTATTTGAGATTGCATTTCTCATATAATGGAGTCAAGACCATGCCGAACGGAAAATAAAGGCGGGGGATGCCGCTTTGGCGACATTGCAACGACGTGCATTCGGCTAAGGTCTCCCTCGGGTATCCGGAGCAAAAAAGCGTTCCCACTCAATAATTTAGAAGAGCCTCACGCAACAGGCCGTCACGGCCGATGAAACGGACCGGCAAGACATGGACAAGCAGCCCTCCTCGCTGACGTCGATCGCCAGCATCGTGACGTCGATGACATCAGTGGCGATCGGCAACGGCATGATGCTCGCCTACGTGCCGTTCGTGCTGACGCGGTCCGGCGCGCCGGAGTGGGTTCCGGGTGCGGCGGTCACCATGGTTGCCTTCGGCGGCCTTGTCGGCTGCGTCATCGCCGGGCCGATGATCCGTCGCGTCGGCCACGCCCGGGCGTTTTCCTGCTCGATGGCGCTGGTCATCCTTTCGGCGCTGACGATCAGCCTTGGCATGCACCCGATCCTGTGGGTGCTCGCCCGCGGCCTTTACGGCGCCGCCGGCAACACCAATTTCATCATCAGCCAGAGCTGGCTGAACCATGCCAGCGACAACCATTGGCGCGGCAAGGCAATGGCGATGTTCTACATGGCCTATGTGATCGGGCTCGGCACCGGCGCCTGGCTGTTCGGACAGATTCCGGCCGACGGCAACCTGCCGCCGCTCATCACCATCTTCTTCACGGCACTGGCCATCCTGCCGATCGGCCTGACCCGCCTGCCCACGCCGCCGGCGCCGGCCAAGGTCAGCATCGACATCCCCATGGTCTGGCGCAGTTCGCCCGTCGCCTTCATCGGCGTGCTTGCCGCCGGCGGCCTGTCGATGGTGGTGCAGGGTTTTACCCCGATCTATGCCGCCGCCAACCAGGTCAGCCAGGGCGACGTCGCCAACCTGATGTTCGTCATGCAGCTCGGGCTGATCGCCATCCAGTACCCGATGGGCACGCTGTCGGACCGGATCGACCGCCGGCTGGTGCTGATCGCCACCTGCCTGCTGATCGTTGCTGCCGGCTTCTTCGCGATCTCGGCGACCTTCAGCAATCTTCTCTTGCTGATGGTCGTGTTTGCGCTTTTCGCCGGTGCGGTCGAGACCGTCTATTCCATCGCCAATGCCCATGCCAACGACCGCACCGATCCGGCGGATTTCGTGCCGCTCGCCAGCACCATGCTGGTCGCCTGGTCGGCCGCCGCAACCCTGGTGCCGATGCTGGTGACGCTGCTGACGCCGGTGTTCGGTCCGCGCACGTTCATCTATGCGGCGATGGTCGTTGCCACACTCTACGCGCTGTTCGTGCTGCTGCGCCTCAGGAAACGCGACGAGGTGCCGGCCGGGGAGCGCGAGGCCTTCGAACTGAAGAGCGCACAGGTGCCGAATGCCGGCGCGCTGATCGACGCCGAGGCAAGAGCCGAATAGCCGCCGAGGCTTGCGATTTATAGTGAACGAAGCCTTCATTTCCCGCTTTGCGCGGCTTGAACGCACTGCTATATGCGGCCCATGAGCACAACATCTTCCAAGACGCCCCTGTCGCATATCCGTAACTTCTCGATCGTGGCCCATATCGACCACGGCAAATCGACGCTGGCCGACCGACTGATCCAGTCGACGGGCGGCCTTGCCGAGCGGGAAATGTCCGAGCAGGTGCTCGACAGCATGGATATCGAGCGCGAGCGCGGCATCACCATCAAGGCCCAGACCGTGCGTCTGCACTACAAGGCCAATGACGGCGAAACCTACGTGCTGAACCTCATCGACACGCCCGGCCACGTCGACTTCGCCTATGAAGTCTCGCGTTCGCTGTCGGCCTGCGAAGGCTCGCTCCTGGTTGTCGACGCATCCCAAGGCGTCGAAGCCCAGACGCTCGCCAACGTCTACCAGGCGATCGACAACAATCACGAGCTCGTCACCGTGCTCAACAAGATCGACCTTCCCGCCGCCGAACCGGAGCGGATCAAGGAACAGATCGAGGAAGTGATCGGCATCGACGCCTCCGACGCCGTGCTGATCTCGGCCAAGACCGGCCTCGGCATCCCCGATGTTCTCGAGGCGATCGTCACCAAGCTGCCGGCGCCGAAGAGCGAGGGCGGCGACGCGGCGCCCTTGAAGGCACTGCTCGTCGACAGCTGGTACGACACCTATCTCGGCGTCATGGTTCTCGTGCGCATCATCGACGGCACCCTGAAAAAGGGCATGACCATCCGCATGATGGGCACCGACGCCAAGTACACGATCGAACGCATCGGCGTGCTGACGCCGAAGATGGTGGCCATGGATGCGCTCGGCCCGGGCGAGATCGGCTTCATCACCGCCTCGATCAAGGAAGTGGCCGATACCCGCGTCGGCGACACCATCACCGAGGACAAGCGCCCGACTGCCAAGGCGCTGCCGGGCTTCAAGCCGGCGCAGCCGGTGGTCTTCTGCGGCCTATTCCCGGTCGATGCCGCCGACTTCGAGGATCTGCGTTCGGCGATGGGCAAGCTGCGCCTCAACGACGCGTCGTTCTCGTTCGAAATGGAATCGTCGGCAGCGCTCGGCTTCGGCTTCCGCTGCGGCTTCCTCGGTCTCCTGCACCTTGAAATCATCCAGGAACGCCTGGAGCGCGAGTTCGACCTCGACCTGATCGCCACCGCCCCTTCGGTCGTCTACAAGCTGTTCATGACCGACGGCTCCGAGCGCGAGCTGCACAACCCGGCCGACATGCCCGACGTCGTCAAGATCGCCGAGATCCACGAGCCGTGGATCCGCGCGACGATCCTGACGCCCGACGACTATCTCGGCGGTATCCTCAAGCTCTGCCAGGACCGGCGCGGCATCCAGATCGAGCTGACCTATGTCGGCACCCGCGCGATGCTGACCTACGACCTGCCGCTCAACGAAGTGGTGTTCGATTTCTACGACCGGCTGAAGTCGATCTCCAAGGGCTACGCCTCGTTCGACTACCAGATCACGGACCACAAGGAAGGCAACCTTGTGAAGATGTCGATCCTCGTCAACGGCGAGCCGGTCGACGCGCTGTCGATGATGGTGCACCGGATGGCCGCGGAAAAGCGCGGTCGCGAAATGTGCGAGAAGCTCAAGGAGCTGATCCCGAAGCATATGTTCAAGATCCCGATCCAGGCAGCGATCGGCGGCAACGTGATTGCCCGCGAAACCATCTCGGCCTTGCGCAAGGACGTGACGGCGAAGTGCTACGGCGGCGACGCCACCCGCAAGCGCAAGCTTCTGGAAAAGCAGAAGGCCGGCAAGAAGCGCATGCGCCAGTTCGGCAAGGTGGAGATTCCGCAGGAAGCCTTCATCGCCGCGCTGAAGATGGGCGACGAGTAAGGCGCTTCGACTGTCGATACTTCGACGTCGATCAGGATACAGAATACAAAACGGGCGGCCTCTGGGCCGCCCGTTTTGTTTGATCCAGTCGTCGACTGTGGGCGGTAGCGCGTTCGCAAGCCGCGACCAGACCGGGGAGAAGGCGCTCGCTTCAGGCTTCGGTGAGCAGATACCGCTTCGAGATGCGGTCCACCGGGCGGCCGCTCTTGAGCGGCACGGCCTTGTCCACCTTGTAGTCGACGAAGCCCATCTTGCGGTAATAGGCGAGGCCGCCCGTGTTGTCGGCGCGGATGGTGGCGTTGATCGCCTTGAGGCCGAGCGCACGGGCATTGTCCCTCGTCGCGGCAAAGAGCGCCGTACCGGCGCCGCGCACCTTGGCATCGGGCCGGGAAAAGGTGCCGATATCGGCCCAGCCTTCCGGCAATCCGTCGTAGCGCTCCAGCGCCTGGAACGCGCAAGGGCGGCCGTCAGTATCCTCGGCGACGAAGCAGCTGACGAAGCCCGAGCCGGCGAGATAGTGTGCAGTAAAACTTTCCGGCGTGAACGGCGTTTCGTTGGCGGTCGTGCCGCCGATCCGGATGATCTCGTTGAGGAAGGCACAGAGCGCCGGCACATCCGCGGGAGTTGCCGGGCGCACCTCGATCGTTGTTACTTCGTCGACCACCAAAACCTCCCTTGTGAATTATCGCGTCTCGGATCGCGCCAGAGGCCGCGCCGGGTTGCCGACAACCGTTGCTCCCGCCGCCACATCCTTCGTGACGACGGAACCGGCCCCGACGATGGCGCCGTCACCGATCGTCACGCCGCCGAGGATAATGGCGCCGCCACCGATCCAGACGTCCTTGCCGATCTCGACCGGCCTTGCGATCTCGATGCCGCGGCTCCGGAGCGGCACGTCCTTGTGATGCTCGGCGCAATAGATCTGCACGCCCGGGCCGAGCATGGAGCCTTCGCCGATTGCGATACGGCCGCTGTCCAGCATGGTGCAGCCGGCATTGAGATAGACGCGGGGCCCAAGCGAAATGTTGATGCCATAGGAACAATGAAACGGCGCTTCGATGAGAACATCGTCGGCAACGCTTGCAAACAGCGCCCGGAGTGCCGGGGCCATCGAGCCCCGTCCGTGGGGAGCCATGGTGTTGTGCTGGTGCACGGCGTCACGCGCCCTTTGGCGCAGCTGCTCGAGCTCCGGGTCGAGGCAGCAGTACCAATCGCCCGCCGCCATCTTGTCGTGTTCGCTGGCGGTCACGCCTTCGCCCTTGCTTCGGCCACTTCACGCCGCGCCAGGCTTTCCGCCGGCCATTGCGTCGCCATGTCGTAATAGATCTCGAAAGCGGGGGCGCCGCCTTGAAGCGACAGCCAGGAGACCTTCGACCGCGTGAAGATATGGGCATCCGGTGGGAAATCCGACGGCCGGTCGAGGCTCGCGATGCGCAGGAAGGCGAGCCAGCCGCGCCGGCCGTAATCGCTCCAGAGCGCCGTCTGGCACTCGGCACAGCGATAGACGTCATGCGGACGGCCACTCTCGGTCGGCAGCGTCACGACGATGGGTTCGCCCGCCATCAGTTCGATGTTCTCCCGCTCGATGACGCCGTTGACCACGAATGCGCTCCCGACCTGCCGCTGGCAATCGGCGCAATGGCAGCAATTGACGAACATCGGCCGCTGTTTCAGCCGGTAGCGGATACGTCCGCAGAAGCAGCCCCCCGCGATGTTCTCATCCATCAGCAGGCCTCCTCCAGCACCTCGTCGCTCGGCACCGCGGCCAAGGCATCGCCACGCCTGATGGTGGCGACCCAGGCGCGCGCCAAGGCGAGGCCGGCGGCATTGGCCTTCTCGCCGTGACGCCTGGCGTGAGCGGGATATTGCGCCAGCCAGTTGGGATCGAGCCGATTGATCGTCTGCGGGAACGAGCGGTTCCAATCCTCGACAAGATCGGTGTCGGCCTCGAAGTGGAATTGCGTGCCATAGGCCGCGCGACCGATGCGAAACGCCTGATGCCGTGTGACGTCGTTTTCGGCGAGGTGCACGGCCCCTTGCGGAAGCGTGAACGTATCGCCATGCCATTGGAAGATCGGGAAACTCTCGCCGACGCTTGCCAGCACCGGATCGCTCTGCCCCTCGGCGCGCACCCGCACGTCGTGCCAGCCGAATTCTTTGGCTTCGCCGAGCAGGTTCTTCGCGCCATAAGCCCGCGCCAGTAGCTGGCTGCCGAGGCAGATGCCGAGCACCGAACGCTCGCTGTCGCCGAAGCGACGCATCAGCGCTGTCAGCTGCGGGAGATAGGGGAAAGTCTCATCGTCAAGCGCGCTCTGCTCGCCGCCCAGCACCACCAGCGCATCGAAGCCATCGGGAGCATCCGGCACCGGGTCGCCGGCATAGGCGCGGCGAACCTCGATCTCCGCCTTGACCTCGCGAAGCGCCGTGCCGACCTGGCCGAGCTCCGTCTTCGCCATGTTTTCCACCACCAGTACCCGCATGATGACCTTCCCTTCGCCGTCTGGGCCGAAGATTGATCACGACATGCGCCTTGGTTCAAGAGGTGGGAGGTTCAAGAGGTAAGAGAGCACTCCGTGCTCATTGCCGAAAGCATCCGGGCCTTGACTTCCGCGCCAAACTTTCCGACCTTCCTGATATCATGACGCTCGCGATTTCTTCTCTTCGCTGCTTCCGGGTGTGCCCGATCGCAGGAACCTGACCCCAGCCCGGATGCTTGCGCTCTCCGGGTCAGGGGAACCTTTCGCGTCGGCCAATGAGAACGTCCGTTCCCAGGCCACGATCCGAGCGCCGAGTTTTTCCAGATAGAATTAGCCCAGCTAAGATTAGCAATGACGGCGCCCAGGGCCCGTCGACAAGAACGTCAGGTATCATCATGGCGACCACCGCCCGCAACAAACTTCCCGCGATCATCATCAATGCCGAGGATCATAAGCGCCTGACGGCGCTTGCCTCTTCCGCCCTCGACCGTATCCCCGAAGTCGCCGAGGCGCTTCTGTCCGAGCTCGACCGGGCGCGGGTGACCACGCCGGAGAAGCTGCCGGCCGACAGCGTTCAGATGGGATCCACCGTCGCCTTCGACGCCGACAACGGCTTTGCCAAGCAGGTGACGCTCGTTTATCCCGGAGAGGCCGATATCGAGGCCGGGCGTGTTTCGGTGCTGACGCCGATCGGCGCGGCCCTGATCGGCCTGTCCGTCGGCCAGTCGATCGACTGGCACGACCGCTCCGGCAAGGTCCACCGGATGACCATCCGCAGCGTTACCGCGGCCGAACGGGCCTGAGTGCTTCGCAGCGCCCCCACGCGCCTTGCCCTGGCATCGCGGAAAAACGGGGCGGTTGCAAGATATGTGCGTGAACCCCCGCAAAACGCGTCGAGGAGGCCGGTCGTCAGACCGCCCTCCCCGCTTTTCGTTCAACTGTCGCCTACTGCATAACTCCTTAAATCGAAATCGATCTGCGGAGAAAATTATGCAGCAGATTTCAAGCGTTACAGCGTCCTTTGCGCGTCATATTTGACGCGCGGCGCAGTAGAGGCGTTATCAGAACTGCTTGCCGAGCTTGGCGTCGACGGACTGGCTGTTGGCGCCGCGAACGGCGAAGAAGAACAGGATCGCAGCCCAGAGAATGGACTTTTCGGCGCCGCCGAGGCCCTCGCCCTGCACGATGCCGTGGAAATAGACGGTGACGAGCAGTACGATCATGGCGGCAACCGAGGCAGGCCGGGTGAGAAGGCCGATCGCGATCAGGATGCCGCCGAAGAACTCCGTGGCAGCCAAAAGCGGCGACCAGAAGACGCCGGGATAAAAGCCGAGGCTTTCGACCATGCCGACAGCGCCGAACGGATTGACGATCTTACCGTAACCGTGGGTTACGAGCAGCACTCCGCACAGCACGCGCAGCAGTGTTTCGGCAAAGGTATCGAGCGGCAGATAGATCTTTTCCAGCGCCGGCAGGATTGCACGGGGACGGGAAGTCGAAACGGTGGCATCAGTCATTGGAAGGTCCTCTTGGAGGTGGCTGCGACAATATGTGCAATGCAGCAATGTCTCGCCGGGCGCCTTTTCGTTTGCAAGGGAGCGGTCGATAAAAACATGACTAAATCAGTTGACAATTGCGTGAGAGGCGCGTGACCACCGGTTGTTCCCGATCGCCTGCTACAGTGCCGCGCGTCGAGCGTGACGCGCAAGGCTTGCGGCAACGCCTGAAACTGGCTGGACAATTTCTCGTCAAATCGGTTCCGATTTCCAAGAATTATGCAGTATGTTGCGGCGCGCAAACCAGCCGGGAATCATCAGATGGACGAGAAGCCGCGGATCACCATTCTCTATTGCACGCAGTGCAACTGGCTCTTGCGCGCCGGCTGGATGGCGCAGGAGCTGCTGCAGACTTTCGGCCAATCGCTGGGTGAAGTGGCGTTGATCCCCGGCACCGGCGGCAATTTCGAGATCCGCGTCAATGACGAACTGATCTGGGAGCGCAAGCGCGACGGCGGCTTTCCCGGACCGAAGGAACTGAAGCAGCGCATCCGCGACATCATCGAGCCGGAGCGCGATCTCGGCCACACCGACAGGAGCTGATCCTGGATTTCGGCATTCTTGCGGGGGTTTTCTCGGCAGCCTTCCTGTCCGCGACCCTGCTGTTCGGCATGTCGGAGGCGGCGATCGTCGCCGCCGCACTTCATGGCGAGACAAGCCGTGTCGCCCTTTTCGTCGCGGCCACGGCCGGCAACGTGCTGGGTGCCGTCGTCAATTTCGTGCTCGGACGGTTTCTGATCCGCTTTGAGGGAAAGCGATGGTTTCCCATTTCACCCGCAGCGCGGCAGAAGGCGGAGACGCTGTTTGCCCGTTATGGCCAGCCGGTGCTGCTGCTCTCATGGCTGCCTGTTATCGGCGATCCGCTGACGCTCGTCGCCGGGCTGCTGCGCATGCCTTTTTCTCTGTTCCTGGTGCTCGTGGCGATCGGCAAGGCAGCGCGTTACGCCGCCGTGCTCTGGCTAACACCGTGATACCAACCTGTGCTGATATTGACCTCTTGCGTGGGACCGTGTGCGGTCATCCGGCAAGGAGCATACCGCAGGGCGATGCCTTGGCATCGGTCGAGGATTGCGACGCTGCCGGTGGCCGACACACGGCCCCACGCAAGAGGTCAATATCAGCACAGGTTGGTATGACCCGCTCAGCTATGGGCGAAAATGTCGGTCTCGTCCCAGCCGAGCAGATCGAGCTTGGAACGGGTCGGCAGGAAGGCGAAGCAGGCATCCGCGTGCTCCATGCGACCATCGCGCAAGAGCCGCGCCGTCAGTTTTTCGCGCAGCGCATGCAGGTGCAGCACGTCGGATGCGGCATATTCGAGTTGCGCCGGCGACAGGGTCTCCGCCGCCCAGTCGGAGGACTGCTGCTGCTTGGAAATATCGACGTCGAGCATTTCCTTGAGATTATCCTTCAGCCCGTGACGGTCCGTGTAGGTGCGGGTCAGGCGCGAGGCAATCTTGGTGCAGAAGACCGGCGTCGTCGTCACGCCGAAGGTGTGGAAGAGCACGGCGATATCGAAGCGGCCGAAGTGAAAGATCTTCTGGCGAGCGGGGTCGGCGAGCATGGCGACGAGGTTCGGTGCATCCTTCTGACCGGCGGCAATACGAATCACATCGGCGGTGCCGTCGCCCGGCGAAAGCTGGACGACGCAGAGCCGGTCGCGACGGGGGACAAGGCCGAGCGTTTCCGTGTCGACGGCAATCGCGCCTCTGTAGCGGGCGGCATCGGCTGCGGAAATATCGCCTTCGTGGAACCGTATTGCATTCGCCATCGAAAATCCCCAGATGAAACGGAAGTGGTGTCGCCTATACCGCAAGTTCGGCCCCGGCGAAACCGTGTCATGGCGCCTCGCCCGCGGGTGCTGTCTTCGAAAGCTCGCATTGATGACCGCCTGCCGCCTCGCCCTCCCGGCCCTCTCCCTGATCCTCGGTCTGTCCGCCATGCCGGCGCTGGCACAGAACTACACGGATCTGCCCGGCGTGCGCCCGATGGATCCTCTGAACGACAACGGCGACAAGGTTGTCTGCGAGCAGACGCTGGTCGATCGTTACTATCCGTTCGAGTCCAGCTCGCGCGGCGGCCCGCGCTACGACACGACCTACAACTGCCGCCGCGGCGACGGCCCGGTGTTCCAGGGCAGCGATCTGCCGCCTTCGCTCTATCGGCAGAAGCGCGGGCTGGGCTACTAAAGCGCGTCGCGATCTCTAGGATTCGCTTGCTGCGCTTTAAGCTCTTGTTTTTACGCATGTCGTTATCGCAAAACCGCAGCACACTTTTGCGCGACATGCTTTAACCTCCTGCATCGGTTCGGCTTGGCAAGCCGCTGAATACTTCCTAGAAAATTGGGCAAGGAACCGTGGAGGCGTTCTGCCTCCACCGAGGAGGAACAATGCCCAACGACAGCAGACCGCTCGCCATCAGCGTGCCGGCACCTCGCACGCTCGACCTGATCTTCACAGCCGATGCATTGAAGCAACTGCATGAGCGCTACCGCATCGTCGAAGCCGACCCCGAGGATGTCGCCAGCCTCAGTGACGAGGTGCTGTCGCAAGCACGCTACATCATCGGCCAGCCGCCGCTTGATCACGACACCCTGGCGCGTCTGCCGAAGCTGCGGGCCATTCTCAATGTCGAGAGCAACCTGATCAACAACATGCCTTACGAAGTGCTGTTCGAGCGCGGCATTCACGTGGTCACGACCGGCCAGGTCTTTGCCGAGCCGGTTGCCGAAATGGGGCTTGCCATGGCGCTCAACATTGCGCGCGGCGTCGTCGATGCCGATCTCGCCTTTCGCGAGGGCCGGGAACTTTGGGGTGGCGACGGCAATCGCTCGGCGCGGCTGCTGTCCGGCTCGGACATCGGCATCGTCGGCTTCGGGGACCTCGGCAAGGCACTCAATCGGGTGCTGTCCGGCTTCCGCGCCAGGATCCGCGTCTTCGATCCCTGGATGCCGGCCTCCATTCTTCGGGACAACGGCGTTGAACCGGCATCGCTGGAAACGGTGCTGACAAAAAGCGATTTCGTCTTCGTCGTCGCCTCGGTCACCAGCGAAAACGAGGGTTTTCTCGGCGCAAAGGCGTTTGCCAGCATGCGCCCAGGTGCAGCCTTCATCCTGCTCAGCCGCGCCGGCGTCGTCGATTTCGATGCGCTGATGGCATCAGTCGAAAGCGGTCATATCGTTGCCGCCAGCGACGTTTTCCCCGAGGAACCGCTTGCGCTCGACCACAAGGTGCGCCGCCTGCCCGGCTTCCTGCGGTCGGCGCACCGCGCCGGCGCACTCGACAGCGCCTTCAAAAAGATGGGCGACATGGTGCTGGAAGACATGGACCTGATGGACAGAGACCTGCCGCCGATGCGCTGCAAGCGCGCCGAGCGCGAGACAGTGGCACGGATGCGCTCCAAGCCGGTGACGCTCAACTGATATCGGCGCAGGTCGGGATGAGCCCTTCGCCTATCGGAGATTTCAGGGTTTCGCTGACGGCGGGGAATGCATTCCCGCCGATTAACGTGTTTTATGGGAAAAGCACTTAGCATCGCCGGGATAGGCGCGAGATCAGAGACACGCAATGGCCAACAAGACGCCCGGCTTTCTTGGAACCAGGATACGCGACAGCTGGAACAGTTCGCTGCGCTCGCTGTTCAGCCTGGTGATGGTCGCCATGCTGATCGCCGTGTCGGGCATCCTGGTCGGGCTCGACTATCATCGCTCGCGCAACGCCGCGGTAGCCGACGCCGAAGCCAACATGCGCGGCTTTGCCGGCCGGCTGGTCGATCGTCTCGGCGTGCTGTCCGGCGACACCTCGGCTCTGGTCAGCCTCGTCTCGTCGGTCGCCAACTCCTTCCTCGTACCGCCGCCCGAGCGCATGAACGACAAGGCGGCGGTGCTGCGCGAAGGCATCAGCCGGTCGCCGCATATCGACGGCGTCTATGTCGGCTATCCGAGCGGTGCGTTCTTCCATGTGGTCGATCTCAAACACATCGCCTGGCGCATGGCGCTTGATGCGCCACGCGGCGCCTCGATGGCCGTCCGCTCGATGGAGCACGATGCCAGCGGCAAACCGGTCAATCGCGTCATCTTCCTCAACGAGGCGGGCGAACCGACGACGGAGCGGCGGCTGCCGCCTTCAGGCTATGATCCGAGAAACCGGCCCTGGTACCGGTCGGCCGTCGACGGCACCGCGGCCGTGTCGAACGGCCCTTATGAAATGGCGACGACCGGCGCGCTCGGAATGACGATCTCGCAGGCGCATCGCGGCAATCCCAAGATCGTCATCGGCGCCGACGTGGTTCTCGACACCATCACCGATTTCCTGTCGCGCGAACGACTGACGAAGGATTCCGTCTCCTTCATCCTCGATGCAGTCGGCCGGCCGATCATCCATTCCGACCGGACGATGATGAAACGCATCCTGTCTGCCAAGGACAAGGCCGATCCGATCGTCCCGCCGCAGAACGATCCCCTGGTGCAAAGCATCCGCCTCGGCCCGCCGCCGCCCGGCAAGGCCGATTTCGTCGAGGTGGGCGACAGGACCTATCTGGTCATGGTGACGCCGCTTGAATCGGAACTGCTGCTGACCGGACACCGGGTAGTCGTTGCCGCACCGCTTGACGAGCTCATGGCCGATGCCAACAGGACGCTGATCCAGGGGCTCGCAGTATCCGGCGCCGTGGTGGCGCTCGCGGTCCTGTCTTCGCTCGTGCTCGCGCACCTGATCACCAAATCGCTCAACCAGCTGACCGCCAGCGCCAACCGGCTGCAGGACCTGGATTTCACCACGCCGATCGACGTGTCGTCGCATGTCAGCGAGATTTCCACGCTCGGCGGCGCCATGAACCGGGCGCGCGACGCGATCTTCACCTTCGCGCTCTACGTGCCGCGGGAACTGGTGCGCAAGGGCATCGAATCCGGCCAGTTCAGCGGCCGCGCGGCCTGGCGCCAGGAGGTCACGGCACTTTTCACCGATATCTACGATTTCACCACCTTGAGCGAGCAGCACGCGCCGGAAGAAGTGGTGGCAATGCTTTCGGAATATTTCGACATCTTCAGCGAGGTCGTCGATGCCCATGACGGCACGATCATCCAGTTCCTGGGCGATTCGGTGTTTGCCATGTGGAACGCGCCGGCGCCGGACGAGCGCCATGCGGAGAATGCCTGTCGTTGCGCACTGGCGGTTGAGGAACGGTTGCAGTCCTTCAACGAAGCGCAGCGCAAGAAGGGCCTGCCGGAGTTCCGCACCCGCTTCGGCATCCACACCGGCACCGCCGTCGTCGGCAGCGTCGGCGCGAAGGAGCGGCTGCAATATACCGCCATGGGCGACACGGTGAACGTCGCCTCGCGGCTCGAAGGCATGAACAAGAACTACGGCACGACGATCATGGCAAGCGGCGCGGTCGTCGCCCAGGCCTCCGATGCGATCACCTTCAGGCCGCTTGGATCCGCGCAGGCCAAGGGGCGCGCCACCGCGCTCGAGATCTACGAGGTTCTGAACGCGCGGCCGATTGTTGAGACGGCAGTTTCGCAGACGCCGACAACATCGTCCTGAGAGGCGCGTCCGGTCAACGCCGGACGCTATTTCTCTGGTGCATGACCCAACGGATGCCCGCGGCGACAGCGATGGCAAGCAACGGCCACACCGCCCAGAACACGCCGCGCCACGATAGAAGGTTGATTGCGACCAGGACCATGCCACCCTGTGCCGCGCCAATGGGTTGAACGCTGTAGAAATGGCTCCGTTGGCGCGCCAGCGAGGGCGCGAATCCGACGCAGGTACGCGGGCTCTGCCGCGTCGTTTCCGGCGCAGGAATTCGGGCACTTTTCGTCGAGTAAACTTGGCGGCTTCGCTCACCGCTCGGGGCAAAGCCAGAAACGAAAAAACCCCGGCTTGCCGGGGTTTTTCGAACCAAAACAAATGTTTGGCTAAAGGAATGGTGCCCAGAAGAGGACTCGAACCTCCACACCCTTTCGAGTACCAGCACCTGAAGCTGGCGCGTCTACCAATTCCGCCATCTGGGCGACGGACCGGCATGTAAAAGGCCCGAGCCGAAGTGTCAACAGGCATTTTGAAGTTTTCGTGTCAGAACACGAAAAAGGTCAGTTTGACGCCGCTTTTGCCCAGGATCGAATTGTGGAAAGTCCTTGAGCAAGCAGCGATTCGGCCTCTGCCGTCGTCTCGGCCTCAACATAGCAGCGCATCTCCGGTGCGTTGCCGGACGGCCGGAAATGAATCGTGCGGCCGTCGGCAAGGGTTACGCGCAGGCCGTCGATGTCGCTGACGGCGGCCGGGCGGCCAATTCCGGCGAGGAAGTCGCCGAGGTTCTCGGCCCCACCGCGCAGATGCGCCATCAGCCGGGCGCTGGTTTCGACCGGGAAGTTTTCGAGCCGGTCGCTGAGCGCGACTGGAAGTCGATAGGATACCGCCAGCGCCGAGAGCGTCATCCGGCGCTCTGCGGCGCGCGCAAGCACTGCGAGGATCGGCAGGAAGCTGTCACGGGTGGGAAGCGCCCTGAGGACACCATGGCCGACAGGGAAATCGTTGGCCGTCAACGTGCCGCCATTGGCCTCGAAGCCGGCGACCTTTGTCGCACCCTCTCCGACCGCTTGCGCCATTCCGGCAATCACATAGGGCGAACCGACGCGGGTGCGGATGACCGAAAGGCCTTCGGCCCGTTCGAGGCCGGAATTGGAGGTGACCGGTGTCGCGACCACCAGCGCACCCAAGAACTCGCAGGCGACGAGGCCCAACAGGTCGCCACGAAGCGGCGCCCCTTTCTCGTCGGCAACCAGCGGCCGGTCGCCGTCGCCATCGGCCGAGACGATCGCATCCAGTCGATGTTCCGGTGCCCATGCGGCAAGCCTGGAAAGCGTTTCAGGCGAAACGGCCTCCGTGTCGACAGGCACGAAATCCTCGGATCGGCCGAGAGCGATCGTATCGGCCCCGAGATACGTCAGAAGCTCGACGAGCAGGTCGCGCGCAACGGTGCTGTGCTGATAGACGCCGATGCGCAAACCGCGAAGCGACCCGGGCGGCAACAGGTCCCTGTTGCGGTGAAGGAACAACTCTGCGGCCGATGCCGCGTGATCTTCTCCCGACCCGGGCGAAGGTACGGCCTCGCCGGCAATGGCGTCGGCGATGGCACTGATCGCCAGTTCGTCGGTCTTGTCGATTTCGCCGTCTGGCCGGTAGAATTTGATGCCGTTGCGATCAGCGGGAATATGCGAGCCGGTGATCATCAGGCCTGCTGCCTTATGGACAAGACCATAGAGCGCCAGTGCCGGGGTCGGCACGGTGCCGCAATCGAACACGCGAAAGCCTTCGCTCTTCAGGGCATCGGCGCAAACCGCCGCGATTTCGGGGCTGGAATCGCGAAAGTCGCGGGCAATCAGGATCGGATCTCCCGCCTGCGCCTGCCCGGAGGCGATCAGGTGCCGTGCGAAGGCCTTCGCATAGCGTGCAGACGGTTCGCCTTTCAGCTCCTCGGACAGGCCACGCAGGCCGCTGGTACCGAACTTCAGTTGCATCTCATACTCCGTGAACATGGCCTAGCGACAATAGGCAAAAATAACAGTGACATGGCAAACGCGCCGGCGCATCCTATACCGGACGGCAGACAGCGTGGAAATTCGGCAAACGGTCGACCGGATCCGCACCGTTTCGCCATCAATAAACCAAGAAAAAAACACCTAATGTGAAGCAGGGACACAACCGGAAAGCAACCCTTTCGGAAAGCGAGGAAAGCATGACGGGATTTCGGAATTTCGTTGTCGGTTGCGCCTTGGCCGCCGCCTCCCTGATGACCTCGGCCGGGCCTGCCCCGGCCATGCCGCTGGCAGGCCGCGACGTTCAAATCAAGGCGCAAGGCGATGTCCAAAACGCCCAATACTACCCGTACAGGCGATACGGCGGCGTTCGCTATCCCAACGATTGGGGTGGCGGATGGGGACCTGGCTACGGACCTGGCTACGGCGGGGGTTGGGGCTCATACTACCGGCCGGGCTTCAGCTTCTATTTCGGACCGAGCTATGGCGGCTACTACAACAACTATTATCAACGCCGCTATTATCAACGCCGCTATTACGACGACTACTATCCGCGGCGTTACTACCGGGAGCGCTACTACTATCGCGACAACTATGTTCGCCGCGGCACCAGTTCGCATGTGAGCTGGTGCTTCTCGCGCTACCGCTCCTACAACCCGGCAACCAACCGGTTCCTCACCTATCAGGGCGTCTATAGAGTCTGCTACTCGCCCTATCGATAGGTCACGCCCAAGCGGCGCAACGCCAGCGTTGCGCCGCTTTCCCCGCTCCAATTTCTTGGAAAGGCAGGTTATACCAACCTGCGCTGATATTGACCTCTTGCGTGGGACCGTGTGCGGTCATCCGGCGAGGAGCGGACCTGAGAGCGATGCCTTGGCATCGGTCGAGGATTGCGACGCTGCCGGTGGCCGACACACGGCCCACCCGAAGGGCCGGGCGCTTTTGGCCTCCGGACGGCGTCGACAATCCTCACCGGACCGTTAAGCAGCGATTAACCTCGCTATCTTACCGTTTCATCACGTTCGCAACCTTTTGCCGGAATGAAACGATGCTGCTCCCGACCCAGCAATCCAGCGCCACAGCAACGACCAATCTCGTCGGCTCGATCGTGAAGGATATCGAGAAGCGTCAGGCGGAAGAGGACGAAAAGGCCAAGGGCACCAAGGACGACAAGATCCTGAAGGCTCAGGTGAAGTCGGACGACGCCCAGAAGGCAGCCAACACCAAGATCAATGATCATTTCTTCAATCAGGCTGGAAACGGTGCCAACAACAACCGGATGGTGCTCATCCGTGAAGTCGGCGAGTTCTTCGACCTGAAGCGTGAGGATTTCAAGTCCGATTTCGCCTTTGGCAGCGCTCTGGCAAAGATCGTCGAGAACCTCCCGGCCGATACGGTTCGTGACATCGAGAAGAAGCTGGGGCTGACGGATATCGATGTTTCACTGAACGAGCTGATCGATGCGATCAAGGACCCCGAAGGCAGCCAAGGCAAGAAGCTGGACGAGGCCCTCGACAGCAAGGGCGCCTCGAAGGCCGGCCAAAGCAACGGCGCTACGAAAGCAATACAGCGCCTTGCTGATGCTGCAGAAGCGAAATCGCTGGACGAGCTGCAACTGGATAGCTTGACGAGCGACCCGACGCGCGTTGCCGACAGGGAGACCCTTGTCGAGCAGCAGAAGGAATTGCAGGCGCTCGAGGCAAAAGACAATCTGGAAGACGTGCAAGACGCGCGCGAGGCCGAAGCCAAGCGCCCGCTTGCACTCCTGATCGACGAGATCGGCCGCTACAGCCTCGCCAACCAGGCATTTATCGCCGCCTGATCATTTTCGCCGGACGATCCCCAGCCGCGCCATGACCTGCTTGGGGATGCCATAGCGCCGAACCGCGTCGCGGCTATCGCGCAGGCCGCAGATCTCACGCTGGATAAAAAATGCCCAGACTGCATCGGCGGCATCGTCTAGCAGCCGTTCGCGCAGCTCCGGCGTGGTTTCATTCCGCTCGAGTACCTGCAACGCCGCAATCGCCTTTTCGACCTTGAGGCCATGTCGCCCGAGCGCGTCGGCGCGCTCCGAAAGCAATTCGTATTCGAGGGCGCTAAGGGTGCCCGAAGCAGCATATGAGGGGCTTAGGGATCTTGGAGGGCGAACAGTCATCCGAAACTCCGTGGTTCTGGCACGATTGGCGCCACGCGTCGAACAGGGCGCGCGACGGAGGGCGGCAACGCCTAATCTTGCCGCGAGATCAATCCCGATGCAAAGGGATCGTGCGGAAACATGGAGACTTGCGAGGCCCACGACAGGGGCCTTGCGGCGCCGGTGCAGCCCCGCCGTATGGTTAAGATTTCATAAACCTGTCTCGCCTAACATCGCAGCATCATGCCGATTCCCGTATCCGCAGCCACGCTGCGGCAGGTCTGGCCGGTTGGCCGAGACGCGCATGAGGCGCCAGCCCGAACCGAAGTGACAATCTGTGCGGCGGATGGTCGAGGTGATCCGTGAAAACGCGTGGAATGTGGCGGCCGGCGGCCGCTCGTCAACCCGAGGGTCAAGCGAGAGGGAGACCAGAATGCTGACACCCATTCTCACGGTCAGAACCGCGACCGGACTTGCCGAGGAGGCAAGTGCACGGCCCCAGCAACCGGCAACCCCTCTGACGGCCGCCCAGCGCGGCGAAGCGATCCAGAAGATCCTCGATGCATTGACCCGGCACCTCGCCGGCCGCGAGATCCTGTCCAAGGACGCGCTTGTGCGGCTGATGGAGGATCTCGCCCGCATCCTCAAGTTTCCGCCGCTGCCACAGGAGGGCGGGCGCGATTTCGTCCGCCGGCTCGTCACCTTTCTCGAAGCCATGCCGATGCCGGAACGCCTGGCGCTCGAGCGACAGTTGGGCGGCCGCAGCCTGGCGCTGCGGGTCGGTATTCTCGCAGACCTGCCGGCAATCAGAAACGGTGCAGTCCCCGTGTCGACGGGCGCAGTATTGCCGAGCCCGAGCAACCCGCCCTTGCAGCCGGCAATCCCGCTGCATCTGGCCACCGCCAGAGCGTCGGTCGCAAGCGAGGTTGCCTTGCTGCAGACGGCGCTGAAGAAAACCTTTGGCGTTGGCAGCGAGAATGACACGTCGAGCCTGGCAACAGAGGAGGCGGACGCGACGCTGCCGACCGACGATGGAGCAGCGGCACGGCCTCAGGCTTCGCCCGAGCGCGAAGGCGCCAGAACGATGCCCGGCAGGCTGCCTTCGCTGGACGGCCCCGAAATCGAAGCGCTCGCCGCCATCGTCAGTGGCGAGGCCGATCCGGAAGCCACCGACCCGGCGGCGGCCGGCAAAGCACCGGCTGACGAGGAGGAAAATCCGTCATCGCACCCTGCCGCCGCGGCAGACGATCTCGATTTGCCTGCAAAGGCCACGGAAGCAGAGCCGAGCAACGGCGCTGCCCGGACGGATGCCGGCACCGAGGTAGGCCGCACCGACGAAGGCGCGGAGCCGGATGGCACTTACCGCCCCCTGCCCGACGGCGACGATCAGCGGCCAAACGGCAGGACAACGACACGTGGCGAAGCAGGCCGCGCGCTCTCGGACGCGCTGAAGGCGATCGTGCGCGATACGCTCGGTCTACCGGGAGAACCCACCGGCACCGAGAGGCCCGAAGTGATCGCGCCCGAACTCGAAAGCGCCGAAACCAGCGCAGCATCAAGCCAGACAGAAACGGACGGCGCGGAACCCGGCCGCACAAACCCGCTCCGGCCCCGCGATACGGCTGCAGGCGCCGAGCTTGCCGCCCTGAGCGTTGCGGACGATCAGACGGAGCAATCTGGCGCCACGGGCGCCACCGCTGCCCAGCGGCCCCAGAAGCCGGCTGACGACCCAGCGATGCAACAGGCAATCGCAAGGCTGATCGAGAACGGGCTGCCGCGCGAGGCAATCCCGTTTGCGATGATCCCCTATCCGATCGCAGTTGAGGACGGGAAGAGCGAGACGGAAAAGAGCGAGCGGGACGAAGGTCGAGGCGAAGGCGGCGAAGCCGCGCAGGGCGACGGCGAAGCCGGGCAGGGCGACGCCAACAAGGATGCTCAGCAGACCGAGGACGGCAAGGACGGTCGGGGCGACGAACAGAATGCCGAGCCGGACGTCTACGAACTCTATCGCAAGCTCGGCGGTCTCGGCTGATCCTTAGAGCGATCAATTACAGCGCCGCGCGTCAAATATGACGCGCTAAGGGCGCTGTAACACCCTAAACTTGCTGCATAATTTTCTCCTTAAATCGATTCCGATGTAAGGAATTATGCAGTAGATCGGATCGAGACGATCCACCAAATCCAAGGACGCGGCAGCCGGAGCAAACGCCCACAAGCAAAAGCCCGCGGAGATCGCTCTCCGCGGGCCTTTTCATTTCAGGCGTCAGGCAACGATTACTCGTTGGTCTGGCGGTTCTTCAGAGCGGCACCGAGAATGTCGCCGAGCGAAGCGCCCGAGTCGGACGAACCGAACTGAGCAACGGCTTCCTTCTCTTCCGCGATTTCCAGAGCCTTGATCGACAGCTGGATCTTGCGGTCCTTCTTGGAGAAGTTGGTGACGCGTGCGTCGACAACCTGGCCAACCGAGAAACGCTCCGGACGCTGTTCGTCACGGTCACGCGACAGATCGGCGCGGCGGATGAACGCGGTGATGTCTTCGTGGTTGACGAGCTTCACTTCGATACCACCGTCGTTGACGGCGATGATCTCGGCCGAAACGACAGCGTTCTTGCGCAGTTCGCCGGAAGCCGCGGCATCGCCGACTGCATCCTTGCCGAGCTGCTTGATACCGAGCGAGATGCGCTCCTTGTCGACGTCGACGTCGAGAACAACGGCGCGAACGACGTCGCCCTTGTTGAACTCTTCGATGACCTGCTCGCCCGGACGGTTCCAGTCGAGGTCGGAAAGGTGCACCATGCCGTCAACGTCGCCGTCGAGGCCGATGAACAGGCCGAATTCGGTCTTGTTCTTGACTTCGCCTTCAACTTCGGTGCCAGCCGGATGGCTATGCGCGAATGCCTGCCACGGGTTCTCGAGCGTCTGCTTGAGGCCGAGCGAGATACGACGCTTGGTCGGATCGACTTCGAGAACGACGACGTCGACTTCCTGGCTCGTGGACAGGATCTTGCCGGGGTGTACGTTCTTCTTGGTCCAGGACATTTCGGAGATGTGGATCAGGCCTTCGATGCCCGGCTCCAGCTCGACGAACGCACCGTAGTCGGTGATGTTCGTGACGGTGCCCGAGATCTTCTTGCCGACCGGATACTTCGCACCGATGCCATCCCACGGATCCGACTCGAGCTGCTTCATGCCGAGCGAGATGCGGTGGGTTTCCTGGTTGATGCGGATGATCTGAACCTTGACCTGCTGGCCGATGTTCAGGATCTCCGACGGATGGTTCACGCGGCGCCATGCCATGTCGGTGACATGGAGCAGACCGTCGATGCCGCCGAGGTCGACGAACGCACCGTAATCGGTGATGTTCTTGACGACGCCTTCGACAACCTGGCCTTCTTCAAGGTTCTGAACGATTTCAGAACGCTGTTCGGCACGGGATTCTTCCAGAACGGTACGACGCGAAACGACGATGTTGCCGCGACGCTTGTCCATCTTGAGGATTTCGAAGGGCTGCGGGTTGTGCATCAGCGGAGTGACGTCGCGGATCGGACGGATGTCGACCTGCGAACGCGGCAGGAAGGCGACGGCGCCGTCGAGATCGACGGTGAAGCCACCCTTGACCTGGTTGAAGATGATGCCTTCGACGCGTTCGCCGGCTTCGAACTTCACTTCCAGGCGCATCCAGCTTTCTTCGCGGCGAGCCTTTTCGCGCGAAAGAACAGCTTCGCCGAGCGCGTTTTCGATGCGCTCAACGTAGACTTCGACTTCGTCGCCGACCTTGAGCGAGCCGTCCTTGGCCTTCGCGCCGAATTCCTTCAGAGCGATGCGGCCTTCGACCTTCAGACCGACGTCGACAACGGCGACGTCCTTTTCGATGGCCGTGACGATGCCCTTGGCAACATAGCCTTCGGCCAGATCGGTCTTCGCGAAGGATTCTTCGAGAAGCGCTGCGAAATCATCACGGGTTGGGTTGGTAGCAGACATGGAATCTCCTGCATGCATCTCATAAGAGACGCACATGCGCCGGGGGCTGGTGTTGAACAGGCCTGAACCCAGTCCGCCCCATCAAAGGGACAATCCGGCGCGTGGACGGAATTTCAGGCTTATGCAAGAAGAGCGATCCTGACAGCGTCGGGAAAAGGCTCTTCTTCAGATCTTATTGATCAGGGCCGCATCGATCAAAGACTTCGCGGCCTGAAACGCCGCCTCTATACTCATTTCAGACGTATCAAGCAAGTGCGCGTCATCGGCCGGGCGCAAAGGACTGTCTGCCCGCCCCATGTCGCGCTCGTCGCGCTTCTTCACATCATCGAAGATCGCCGCATAGTCGGCGGCGGCGCCGTTGCCGACGATCTCGTCATAGCGGCGTCTCGCCCGCACTTCCGGCGAGGCGGTAACGTAGAGTTTCACCGCCGCATCGGGGCAGACGACGGTGCCGATATCGCGGCCGTCGAGCACGGTGCCCGGCTCTTTTCTCGAAAACGCCCGCTGCGCCTCGACGAGCGCGCGGCGCACGGCCGGCATGACGGCAATCTTCGATGCCGCCTCGCCGATCGCGTGTGCCGACAGCACGGCGCGATCGAGGCCGGCAAGTTCGACCTCGAGCGCCGTGCGCTCAGCCACCGCCTCATCGTCGAGCGGCAGGCCGGCATCGAGCAGGGCCTTGGCCGTCGCGCGGTAGGTCAGCCCGGTGTCGAGATGGTGAAAGCCGTATTCTTCGGCGATCTGGCGCGAGAGCGTGCCCTTGCCTGCCGCTGCGGGTCCGTCGATGGCGATGGTGATCATGAATTGCCCTGCGATCAATAATTTTATCAAGCCAGATAGATTAAAACCGACATGGAATCCACGCACCAACAATGCGACTTTGCTGTCCCCATTGATACACCCGGATCGTGGCCCTACTCGATTGTCGCGCCCAGCCCGGTCATCAGCTCCACGAATCCTGGAAAGCTGGTGGCGATCATCGTCGTATCGTCGACGGTAACAGGATGTTCTGAGGCAAGGCCCATGACGAGGAAGCTCATGGCGATACGGTGGTCGAGATCGGTGGCAACCGCAGTGCCCGCGGCATTGCCGAGACCCTTGCCGCCGGGGCGGCCGTGCACGACGAGGAAACTGGGGCCGTCCTCGCAATCGACACCGTTGAGCTTGAGCCCGGCCACAACCGCCGAAAGGCGATCGGATTCCTTGACCCGCAACTCCTCAAGGCCGCGCATCACCGTGCGCCCCTCGGCAAAAGCCGCGGCAACGGCAAGCACCGGGTATTCGTCGATCATCGAGGGGGCGCGATCATCCGGCACGGTGATGCCCTTCAACTCGGAAGAGCGGACGCGCAGATCCACCACATCCTCGCCGCCCGCAATCCTCGTGTTCCGCACATCTATCCGGGCGCCCATCTGCTGCAGCGTAACGATAAGTCCCGTGCGGGTGGCGTTCATCAGCACGTTGAGAATGGTGACGTCGGAACCCGGCACGAGAAGTGCCGCCACAAGCGGAAAGGCGGCCGACGACGGATCGCCGGGGACATCGATGTCCTGGCCCGTCAGCCTGCCCTGCCCCTCGAGCCGAATGATGCGCTCGCGTTCGTTGCCAGCCTCAACTGTCAGGTTCACGCCAAAGGCCTGCAGCATCCGCTCGGTATGGTCGCGGGTCATCACCGGCTCGATCACCGTGGTGATGCCAGGCGCGTTCAGACCGCCAAGCAGCACGGCGGATTTCACCTGGGCCGAGGCCATCGGTACGCGATAGCTTACCGGGTTTGCCGTCTTCGGTCCGCGCAGCGTCACCGGCAGGCGGCCGCCTTCGGCCGACGTCACCTGAACGCCCATCTGGCGCAGCGGATCGAGAACCCGGCCCATCGGGCGCCTGGAAAGCGAGGCATCGCCGACGAAAGTGGTCGCGAAATCATAAACGCCGACCAGCCCCATGGTCAGGCGGCACCCGGTTCCTGCATTGCCGAAATTGAGCGGCGCTTCGGGCGCAAGCAGCGCACCGTTGCCGACACCGTCGACGATCCAGGTGTCGCCCTCCTTGCGCACCGTTGCGCCCAGCGCCTGCATTGCCCTTGCCGTGTTGAAGACATCTTCGCCTTCGAGCAGGCCGGCAATGCGCGTCTCACCGGCCGCAAGTCCACCGAGCATCAGGGCGCGATGTGAAATCGACTTGTCGCCAGGGATGCGCACCGTGCCGCCGAGTGCCCCGGATCTGCGCGCAATGGCAGGCTTTGCGATCACGCCAGCGGACATATAAACCTTCCTCGAACCTGTGGCCGGCACCATCCCTCGCCACATGCGAAACAGCAACGGCGGCGCGGCCACCTTCCGCTCCCGCTGCCTAACACAAAGCGATTGCGCGATCATCCTGCCCGGCGAAGAAAAAGCAGGCAGCGCAGGGCTTTCGCGATTTATCTTTGACAGACGCGGCCAAGATGATTATGGGGACCGGCTAATCATCATAGGCTTGATATAATTTCCACCCGCCGGCTTTCCGGCAAGCGCCGGCTCGGCCGGCCATTCAAGAGGCTTTGACTGTGGCAAAAGCGGAACTTGGAACAAAGCGCATCGACCCGGAAACGGGGCGCAAATTCTACGATCTGAACCGTGATCCGATCGTTTCCCCCTACACCGGCAAGTCCTACCCGCTGTCCTTCTTCGAAGAAACCTCGGTCGCCAAGGTGCTTGAGAAGGAAGAGGAAGAGGACGTCGCTGAAGTCGACACCGAGAACACGGAAGTCGAACTCGTATCGCTCGAGGAAGCTGACGACGAAGCAGCCGGCGGCGACGAGATTCCGGATCTGGGCGACGATGACGTGGAGATCGACGGCGACGACGACGACGATACCTTCCTGCAGACCGACGACGAAGACGATGACGACGACATGAGCGACCTCATCGGCGTGTCCGACGACGAAGACGACGTCTAAGCGCTTATAATAATACGCGAATGCCTCCCGTCCCTGCCAGATGGCGCGGACGGGAGCAAATCGGGCCGGAGCCAAAATTATTTCCACCGGCCTGACATTTTCGGCTTGCTATCCGCGAAAAGCAGAAGTAATAAGCCGCCACTCGCCGGGCACAACAGCCCAACGAGTTTCCCGGAACCGGCCTTGCCGGACCCGATATGGGGCTATAGCTCAGCTGGGAGAGCGCTTGCATGGCATGCAAGAGGTCAGCGGTTCGATCCCGCTTAGCTCCACCAAACTTCTCCTGAAATACAAATCCTTGAACTGACCACCCTTCACCATGTTTGGGCCAACCGCCTGCACATGCCGGCCGGTATATTCCTTTCCGCTTTTTTTCTGTTACCAACGGGAAAATCGAACGGTTCGCTTGCGAAGCCGGATCGAAGCACGTGCCGAGGGATCAGATGAGTTTTACCGAAACGACCAGAACGTCGTGGTTTGCACGCCTCAAGAACGGTGTCATCGGCATCTTCATCGGGCTGCTGCTGGTCTTCGGCATGATCTGGCTGCTTGCCTGGAACGAGGGCCGCTCGGTCAAGACCTATCGCGCTCTGGTCGAGGGCGCCGGCGCTGTGATCGACATCGACAGCGGTGCAGTCGAGGCTGGCAACGAGAGCAAGCTGGTTCACATCGCCGGTCGGATCGAGCCTGTCGGCACACCGGCCGATAGCCTGCTCGGGATCTCCGCGAAAGGCGCTGCCGGCCTGCGCCGTTCGGTCGAGATGTACCAATGGGTCGAGGAAAAGAAGAGCGAGACACGCAAGACGCTCGGCGGCGGCGAGGAAACGGTCACCACCTATTCCTACGCCAAGGAGTGGCGCAGCGATCGCGCCGATTCGGCCGATTTCCGCGACGGCAACGGGCATCAGAACCCGGAGATGCCGATCTCCAGCGAGCGCTTCACCGTCGATCGGGCGATGCTCGGCGCGCTTTCCGTCGACGGCAGGGTCGTTGCCGATCTTGGCAGCGACAGTCCGGTGCCGATGGCGGATGCCGACCTGCAACGCCTCGCCGAGGCGCTCGGCACCGATCACCCCGTCAAGACCGACGGCCAGACGATCTTCGTCTCCGCCGATCGCCAGAACCCTGAGGTCGGCGATCTGCGCATCGGCTTTACCCGCGAAGACACGGAAACGGCAAGCTTCGTCGCAGCGCAGAAGGGCGGCAGCCTTGCCCCCTACCGTACGACGAACGGCCGCGACCTGTTCCTGAGCTCGGCTGGCCTGGGCACTGCTGCCGAAATGTTCGACGCTGCCCAGAGCCAGAACACGCTGATTACCTGGCTGGTTCGGGTGGGCGGACTGATCGGCCTGTTCATCGGCTTCACGCTGATGCTGTCGCTCATTTCCATCATTGCCGACGTCATTCCGGTGCTGGGTTCGGTGGTCGCATTCGGCACCGGCATCATCGCGGCGATCCTGACGCTCATCATCGGCCCCGTGGTCATCGCCACCGCCTGGTTTGCCTATCGGCCGCTGTTGTCGTTGGCGATCATCGCGGTCGGCGCGCTCATTGCCTTCGGCATCGGCTATCTCCGCGCCGGCAAGGCGAAACCGATGTCCGGCGGCGTGACCGCCTGACCAACGGCGTGGCTTTAGACGCCCGAGCCACGTCTTTGCGAAATATTAAGGGATCGTAGCGAAGAACACCGGCCTGATGTTTCTGCTTTCCAAGATCTTCTGGCTCGTCGCGCAGCCCCTTTCCCTGGCGTTCTTCGCCGCCCTTGCAGGGCTGCTATTGACGGCGGTCGGCCTCCGGCGCACCGGCGTCGCCTTCGGCCTGCTCGGCGCGCTGGTGCTCTTCGTCAGCCTGTTCACGACATCAGGATCCTATTTCCTGCAGATGCTCGAGGATCGCTTCCCGCGGCCGACCGCGCCGCCCGCAACCCTCTCCTGCATCATCGTGCTCGGCGGCGCCTTCGAGAACGAGGTGATGGCGAGCCGCGGCGGCATCGAGTTCAACCAGGCGGCCGACCGCTTCATCGAGACGGCCATGCTGGCGAAGCGCTACCCTGAAGTGCGCATCCTGGTTTCCGGCGGCGACGGTTCGTTCAGCGGCGCCTATGAGGGCGACGCCAAGGCGTCGGAAGCCTTCTTTGCCGCCTTCGGCATCGGCCCCGAGCGGCTGATCCGCGAGGAGCAATCGAGAACAACCTTCGAGAATGCCCGCAACACTAAGGCGCTGCTGGCCGCAAACGGGCTTTCAAACTGCGCACTGGTCACCTCGGCCTTCCATATGCCGCGTTCGGTCGGGCTTTTCCACGAGCTCGGCCTGGAGGTCACTCCCTGGCCGACGGACTACCGCACCAGCGGCACGGTCACGCCCAGCTTCGACTTTACCCAGCCCTCGCTCAATGCCCAGCTGACGACGACGGCAGTGCGCGAATGGATCGGCCTCACCGCCTATTACTTCGGCGGTCGCACCGACAGCCTGCTTCCCAGCGCCTCACCCCGTTGACGCGGCAGGCCCGGATGCTCCAGCTTGCAATGCGACCGACAACAGCGATACGCCTTTCAACGGAGCGGCCATGACGATCCTGGAAATCCTCGATTACGCCGGCGTCGCCGTTTTCGCAGCGACAGGTGCGCTCTCGGCTTCGCGCAAGCAGCTCGATATCATCGGCTACCTGTTCCTTGCCTCGGTCACTGGCATCGGCGGCGGAACGATGCGCGACGTCGTCCTTGGCGCAACGCCGGTGTTCTGGGTGCTCAACCCGAACTATCTTCTGGTCTGCGCCTCAGTGGCCGTCATCCTGTTCTTCACGGCGCACCTGTTCGATTCACGGTACCGGGTGCTGGTCTGGCTCGATGCGATCGGCCTGTCGGCCTATTGCGTCATGGGCGCGGCCAAGGGTCTGGCGGCAACAGGCTCGCCGGGGGTCGCCCTCGTCACCGGCATGCTGACGGCAACCTTCGGCGGCGTCCTGCGCGACCTCCTGGCGGGAGAGCCTTCGGTGCTGCTGCGTCCGGAAGTCTATGTGACGGCTGCTCTCGTCGGCTCCGGCGTCTTCGTCGTCGCGACGATGATCGGACTGCCGCTGGCGGCGACCTCGACGCTCGGCGTGATCTCAGCCTTCACCGTACGCGCCGGCGCGCTCAAATACGGCTGGACGCTGCCGATCGGCAAGGCAAGCCCCGGCCGCGACCCCGACGATGTGATGTAGGAACAGGTTGTTACGACCGCTCGCGCTTGCGGCGAAGACGAATGACCACGTCGACATGGGCAATCTCCATGCCTTCAGGCGGCTCCGGCAGATTGCCGATCTCGATATTGCTCACCGGGATATCGAGGACCTCGTTCTGGCCTTCGACGAAGAAATGGTGATGGTCGGACACGTTGGTGTCGAAATAGGTCTTGGCGCTCTCCACCGCGAGCACGCGGATCATGCCGGCCTCGGTGAACTGATGCAGTGTGTTGTAGACGGTTGCCAGTGAAACCGGCACTCCGGCGACGACCGCCTCTTCATGCAGTTCTTCAACAGTCAGGTGACGGTCGCCCTTGGCGAAGATCAGATCGGCAAGGGCGACACGCTGACGCGTCGGGCGCAGACCCGAGCTGCGCAATCTCTCTTCCGAACTCACTTCGGTTGCTTTCGTCATCAAGGAGCGTTCCATGGATCCCATAAAATTTACAATACTTCCGTTGCGATATAACTTTTGCGCGCTGCTCTTTCAATAGATTCTAAGGTGCGACACACTTGGAATGCCTGAAAAACCGGCCTATTTCGGGGAAGGCTGGTATTTAACTCTGGTCGGACCCACATTGATCCTGTAAGCGACGGCGGAACGATATCGCCATCAGAATGGGCGACGCCGACGTCGGAAACATCGAAAACGGCCATCGGCACGCTTCATTTCACAGCGAACTTGCTCTAAAGCAAGTCTGACAACACTTTATGTTACTCGGGGAAACAACCATTGATGACGACCAGACAATCCAGCTTCAGCTATGAGGAAATCCTGACCTGCGGCCGAGGCGAACTGTTTGGCCCCGGCAACGCCCAGCTGCCGCTGCCACCGATGCTCATGGTCCATCGCATCACGGAAATCTCCGAAACCGGCGGCGCTTTCGACAAGGGTTTCATCCGCGCTGAATATGACGTCAGTCCGGACGACTGGTACTTCCCCTGCCATTTCCAGGGCAACCCGATCATGCCCGGCTGCCTCGGTCTCGACGGCATGTGGCAATTGACGGGCTTCTTCCTCGGCTGGCTCGGCGAACCGGGCCGCGGCATGGCGCTGTCGACCGGCGAAGTGAAGTTCAAGGGCATGGTTCGCCCCCATACCAAGCTGCTCGAGTACGGAATCGATTTCAAGCGGGTCATGCGCGGCCGCCTCGTCCTCGGCACTGCCGACGGCTGGCTGAAGGCCGACGGTGAAACCATCTACCAGGCAACCGACCTGCGTGTCGGTCTGTCGAAGGAAAAGACCGACTAAGCCGCGGGTACTCCCGCACCGAATGAGATAAAGAAAAGGTCATTACCATGAGACGGGTTGTTGTCACGGGCCTCGGGATCGTTTCCTCGATCGGAAACAATGCCGACGAAGTCACGGCATCGCTGCGCGACGCCAAATCGGGCATTACGTTTTCTCCCGATTTTGCCGAAAACGGCTTCAAGTGCCAGGTATGGGGTGCACCGACGCTCGATCCGACCGATCTCGTCGACCGGCGCGCCATGCGCTTCCTGTCGCAGGGCGGCGCCTGGAACCATGTGGCGATGAAGCAGGCGATCGCCGATTCCGGTCTCGAGGAAGCGGTCATTTCCCGCAACGAGCGCACGGGCATCATCATGGGCTCGGGCGGTCCGTCCACCCGCACCATCGTCGAGGCGGCGGAAGTGACCCGCAAGAACGTCAGCCCCAAGCGCATCGGCCCGTTTGCCGTGCCGAAGGCGATGTCGTCGACGGCCTCGGCCACGCTTGCGACCTGGTTCCAGATCCACGGCGTCAACTACTCGATCTCGTCGGCCTGCTCGACGTCTGCCCATTGCATCGGCAATGCCGCGGAGATGATCCAGTGGGGCAAGCAGGACGTGATGTTCGCCGGCGGCCACGAGGACCTGGACTGGACGATGTCCAACCTGTTCGACGCCATGGGCGCGATGTCCTCCAAGTACAACGACACGCCGTCGACCGCCTCGCGCGCCTATGACGTCAGCCGCGACGGCTTCGTCATTGCCGGCGGCGCCGGCGTACTGGTGCTCGAAGAGCTGGAACATGCCAAGGCGCGCGGCGCCAAGATCTACGCCGAAATCGTCGGCTACGGCGCAACGTCCGATGGCTACGACATGGTCGCCCCATCAGGCGAAGGCGCGATCCGCTGCATGCGCCAGGCGCTGTCGAGCGTGAAGGGCGACGTCGACTACATCAACACGCACGGCACTTCGACCCCGGTCGGCGACAGCAAGGAAATCGGCGCCATCCGCGAAGTGTTCGGCTCCAAGATCCCGCACATCCAGTCGACGAAGTCGCTCACCGGCCACTCGCTCGGCGCTGCCGGCGTCCAGGAATCGATCTACGGTCTCCTGATGATGCAGGGTGGCTTCATTGGCGAGAGCGCCCATATCAGCGAACTCGACCCGGAATTTGACGGTGTGCCGATCGTGCGCAAGCGCATCGACAACGCCAAGATCGATACGGTTCTGTCCAACTCGTTCGGCTTCGGCGGCACCAACGCGACGCTCGTCTTCCAGCGCTACAACGGATAACACGATGACGGGACTGATGAACGGAAAGCGTGGCCTCATCATGGGTGTGGCCAACAACCACTCCATTGCCTGGGGCATCTCCAAGGCCTTGGCAGCGCAGGGCGCGGAACTTGCCTTCACCTACCAGGGCGAAGCGCTCGGCAAGCGCGTGAAGCCGCTGGCAGCCGAAGTCGGCTCCGACTTCCTGCTGCCTTGCGACGTCGAGGACATCGCCTCTGTCGATGCGGTCATCTCGGCGATCAAGGAGCGCTGGGGCAAGCTCGACTTCATCGTCCATGCCATCGGCTTCTCCGACAAGAACGAGCTGAAGGGCCTCTACGCAGACACCAGCCGCGACAACTTCAGCCGCACCATGGTGATCTCCTGCTTCTCCTTCACCGAGATCGCCAGGCGCGCGGCCGAACTGATGAACGACGGCGGCTCGATGCTGACCTTGACCTATGGCGGTTCCGTTCGGGTCATGCCGAACTACAACGTCATGGGCGTTGCCAAGGCGGCGCTGGAAGCCTCCGTGCGCTACCTTGCGGCCGACTACGGCGTGCGCGGCATCCGCGTCAACGCGATTTCCGCCGGCCCGATCCGCACGCTTGCAGGCGCCGGCATTTCCGATGCCCGGGCCATGCTCTCCTGGCAGCAGAAGAATTCGCCGCTTCGACGCACCGTCACCATCGACGATGTCGGCAACTCGGCGCTCTACCTGCTTTCCGAGCTGTCGCGCGGCGTCACCGGCGAAATCCATTATGTGGACTCCGGCTACAACATCACCTCCATGCCGGCACTTGACGCGCTCAGGACCGCCGACGCCGAATAACAAACGACGACGGCAATCTCATCAAGGCCCATGGATCATCCGGTCCATGGGCTTTTTTCATGGATCGTCGTCAGACCGTCAGCAATCCCGACAGCAGCAGGACGGCGGCAAGGCCGATGGCGGCCACGCCGAACATCAAGCAGGCGTGCGTCTTTCGAATGGGACTTGTGATCAGCGGCAGGTGGTAGAGGCTTTTCAGAAACGGCATCGGCACTTCCGAAGTCGCGCTATGTCCCTCCGCCTGCTTGATGTCCTTGGCGATCACCTCCGCCACGTCCTCGGTCAAAGGTGACCTTCCTGGCCCGAATGGCATAGCACCGCACCTCCGATAGGAAATACCGACTGACGCCTTATCGTGTGCCTGTTCGCGACCGATGGCAACGGCATTTCGAGGGTAGGCTGCCGATCCCGCCCCCCGCAGAAATGCAAAAGGCCGAGCGCTTGGCCCGGCCTCTTCACTTGATCAGAGGAACAGATGAGCGCTCAGCGCTTGCCCCAGAGAACCTTGAAGCGCGCATTGCGGCAGGTCTCGCCATATTCCTTGAAGGTCTCGGCCAAGACCTGCTCGTACTGCAGGCCGCGATTGGCTACCAGCATGACCTTGCCGCCCTGCTTGAGCGCCTTGTGGGCCGCCTTGATGATCGCCACGCCCAGTGCCGGTTCGGCGGCATGGCCCTCGTGGAACGGCGGGTTCATGACGATCAGGTCGTATTTGTCGCGCGGGTCTTCGCTCGTCAGGTCGAACCAGTAGAAGCGCGCCGGCATGCGCGGAGCGTTCGCCATCATGTTGACGCGGGCCGCCTCAAGCGCATCGTGATCGGCCTCGAAGAGGTCGATACCCTTCGTGCCGGGCGACGCTTCGGCAAGCTTGACCGCGAGATAGCCCCAGCCGGCGCCGAAATCGGCGGCATGGCCGTTGAAATCGCGCGGCAGGCGCGAGGCGAGCAGTTCAGAACCGGCATCGATGCGGTCGTGCGAGAACATGCCAGGCGAAGCCTCGAACAGGCCGTCGACCCGGACCGGCACCTTGGCAAGCTTCTGCACGGCGTCGGTAACGTCGTCGGGCCGCGTGAACCAGAAGGCGACGCCGTGATACTTCGGTAGGTGATCGCCATCCCATTCGAACTTGGCGATGCGCTTTCTCAGCGACTGGATACCGTCTTCCTTGCCGCCGGCAACGACGATGAGCGCGCCATCGCGGGTGCGCTTCAACGCCTCGGCGATACGGTCTTCGTTTTCGCCCTTGTGCTTGCCGCACAGGATCAAGGCGACATCATAGTCCTCACCCGTGACCGCAGGCGCCACATCGGCGCGCATAGCCTCCAGGGCGCGATAGAGCGGCCTTAGCGGCTGGACGGCAGCGATCGACGCCCCGAAGCCCTCAGGCAGCCTGTAGCCCGCCTCAGCGCCGAGGAAGAGCACACGCTCGCCCTCGCCCGGCGGGTCGATAACCCCGGTTTCGAACGGGTGGAACAGGGTCTTCAATGCGTCTCGGCTCATCGGTTTCTTCCGTCGATCTTCGTACAAGAAAAGGGCGCGGAGCGATCCGCTCCGCGCCCCGAATGCGTTCGGGCAGAGGCCGCTTATTCAGCGGCTTCGCCGTCACCCTTCTTTTCTGCAGCAACTTCCTTGCCGGTCGCCTGGTCGACGACCTTCATGGAAAGGCGAACCTTGCCGCGCTCGTCGAAGCCCATCAGCTTGACCCAGACCTTGTCGCCTTCCTTGACGACGTCGGTGGTCTTGGCAACGCGCTCGGAGGCGAGCTGCGAAATGTGGACGAGGCCGTCGCGGGCGCCGAAGAAGTTGACGAAGGCGCCGAAGTCGGCGGTCTTGACGACCGTGCCTTCGTAGACCTGGCCGACTTCCGGCTCGGCAACGATCGAGTGGATCCACTTGCGGGCCGCTTCGATTTCCTTGCCCGACGAGGAAGCGATCTTCACGGTGCCGTCGTCTTCGATGTTGATCTTGGCGCCGGTCTTCTCGACGATTTCGCGGATGACCTTGCCGCCCGAGCCGATGACTTCACGGATCTTGTCGACCGGGATGTTCATGACTTCGATGCGCGGTGCGAACTCGCCCAGCTGGCCGCGGCTTTCGGAGATGGCCTTCGCCATTTCGCCGAGGATGTGGAGACGGCCGCCCTTGGCCTGGTTGAGCGCGATGCCCATGATCTCTTCGGTGATGCCCTCGATCTTGATGTCCATCTGGAGCGAGGTGATGCCGGCGTCGGTGCCGGCAACCTTGAAGTCCATGTCGCCGAGGTGGTCTTCGTCGCCGAGGATGTCGGAGAGAACGGCGAAGCGCTCATCTTCCTTGATCAGGCCCATGGCAATACCGGCAACCGGCTTTGCCAACGGAACGCCTGCATCCATGAGAGCAAGCGACGTGCCGCAGACCGTCGCCATCGACGACGAGCCGTTGGATTCGGTGATCTCGGAAACGACGCGCAGCGTGTAGGGGAACTGCTCGGCTTCCGGCAGCATCGGGCGGATAGCGCGCCAGGCGAGCTTGCCGTGACCGATTTCGCGGCGGCCCGGGGAGCCCATGCGGCCGGTTTCGCCGACCGAGAAGGGCGGGAAGTTGTAGTGCAGCATGAAGCGTTCTTTGTACATGCCGGTCAGGCTGTCGACATACTGTTCGTCTTCGCCGGTGCCGAGCGTGGCAACGACGATCGCCTGCGTTTCACCGCGGGTGAAGAGCGCCGAACCGTGGGTGCGCGGCAGAAGGCCGACTTCCGAGACGATCGGGCGAACGGTTTCGAGATCGCGGCCGTCGATGCGGCTCTTGGTGTCGAGGATGTTCCAGCGAACGATCTTGGCCTGGAGGTGCTTGAAGACGGCACCGATGACTTCAGCCGTGTGCTTGGGCTCTGCGCCTTCCGGGAAGAAGTGTGCCTTCACCTTTGCCTTGACGGCATCGACGGCAGCGTAGCGGGCAGCCTTCTCGGTGATCTTGTAGGCATCGCGCAGTTCGGCTTCGGCCATGCCGAGCATTTCGGCTTCAAGCGCGGAATGATCTTCCGGTTCGAATTCGCGCGGCTCCTTGGCGGCAACCTCAGCCAGCTTGATGATGGCGTCGATGACCGGCTGGAAACCCTTCTGGCCGAACACGACGGCGCCGAGCATGATGTCTTCGCCGAGTTCCTTGGCTTCCGACTCGACCATCAGCACGGCTTCCTGCGTGCCGGCAACGACGAGGTCGAGGGTCGATTCGTCCATCTCGTCGAGATGCGGGTTGAGAACGTACTGGCCGTTGATGTAGCCGACGCGCGCGCCGCCGATCGGCCCCATGAACGGGATGCCGGACAGCGTCAGCGCAGCGGAAGCTGCAACCATCGACAGGATGTCGGGATTGTTTTCGAGGTCATGCTGCATGACCGTGACGATGACCTGGGTGTCGTTCTTGTAGCCATCGGGGAAAAGCGGGCGGATCGGGCGGTCGATCAGACGCGAAACCAGCGTTTCGTTTTCGCTCGGACGACCTTCGCGCTTGAAGTAGCCACCCGGGATCTTGCCGGCAGCGTAGGTCTTTTCCTGGTAGTTGACGGTCAGCGGGAAGAAGTCCTGGCCCGGCTTCGGCGACTTGGCCGAAACGACGGTGGCGAGAACGACGGTTTCGCCGTAGGTGGCGAGAACGGCGCCGTCAGCCTGACGGGCGACCTTGCCGGTTTCGAGCTTGAGCGGACGCCCAGCCCATTCGATTTCAACCTTATGGGTATCGAACATGTTCTGTCCTTCGTGTGCGGCAGACCTTTCCGCGGCTGTTGCAGCGCGGGTGGTCGAAAAACCGCCTGGTATGGCGCATCACGGGCAAGACAACGGGAGGCTTCAAAAGAGACCGGCCGCTTTCCGCTTTGCAAAACCTGGCTGCCCCGCAGCGGGTTCTGCAAGCAGGCGCCGAAGCATCCTGCAATCCTGCCCCATGACGGGCCATCGGTTGATCCGCGGATCCGGCCCATCCGGCCCGCTGGATACCTCTCCTTGTGTGCGCCTAGTGCGCTTTTGGAGAGTTCATTTCCTGAGCGCTCTGCGCCCCATAATAAAAAAGGCCGGCGGACCGCAAGCGGTCCGCCGGGCAAGTCGCTTAGCGACGGATGCCGAGGGCACCGATCAGCTTGGTGTAGCGCGCTTCGTCTTTCTTCTTCAGATAGTCGAGGAGCGAACGACGGCTGGAAACCATCGCGAGAAGACCACGGCGGGAATGGTTATCCTTCTTGTGGCCCTTGAAGTGTTCGGTCAGGTTGTTGATCCGTTCCGTCAGGATAGCAACCTGGACTTCCGGAGAACCGGTGTCGCCTTCAACGGTTGCATATTCCTTGATGAGCTGAGCCTTACGCTCTGCAGCAATCGACATCGGATGATCCTTTCGATTTCGAGGATTTAGGGACGCCTTCAGCCGGGATGTCGTCCAGCTGCGGCCGTGAATGCAACGGGCATGCGCCTTTTGCTGGCGTGCCTATAACCGAATTGGATCAAAAAGGAAAGGGTCATGAAAATGGCCCCGGGGCGATGGCCGGGCGCCTCTCAATTACCTGACGGTCGTGGCCGCATCGGCGCCGACTTCAGCTGGTCGCCGTCGATCGGAACACAGTCGAGATAGGCGGCAAACACCCAGCCGAGTTCTCCGGCGTCGCTCGAAACAAGCGCCCAGCCCTTGCCCCCATGCCGACGTTCGCCGACGCGGCGAACCTTGCTGCCATTGGCCAAAGTCATGACGATCCGGCCATTCGGCTCCGTTCGGACATTGAGCGGCGTGCCGGTCGGATCTGCGACGACACAGGCGATGTCCCCGCCGGCGGCGGGGGCGACGGCCATCAGGCTCAACACGCCTGAGAGAATGCCGATGCGAACTGTCCGTACCTGCATTTCCGCTCCTTTTGAAAAACGAACCCGTATGACCCTCAAGGCTCTGCGTCGTCGCCGTCCTTCGCATCCCTGGGGATGTTGATCCGCCACTCGATGCCGTCAGGATGGATGATCCGTTCAAGTTCGGCTTTCAACGCCATGCCGAGCATGCGTTCCAGCACCAGAGTTCCAAATCCCTTGCGGCTCGGGGTCGTCGCGGCGGCGATGTCGGCGCCCTCCTCCCGCCAGCGAATGGCTATGCCCTCGTCGGACAGCGACCAGCTGAGCTTGACGACGCCGGTGGTATTGGCAAGCGCGCCATATTTTGTGGCGTTCGTCGCCAGCTCATGCAGTGCCATGCCGAGCGTCTGGGCGATCTGGGTGTCCAGTCGCAACGCGGGACCCGACAGGACGACGCGCTTGGGATCATCCGGCGTGAAGGGCTGCAACTGGTTCTGCGCGAGTTCCCGGAAGTCGACGCCCTGGGCCGCGTTGGCGATCATCAGATCGGTCGAGCGGGCAAGGCCGGCAATGCGCCTGCGGAAGGATTCCGCGAAGTCGGCAACGCTTTCGGCCGAATGCACCGACTGGTTCAGCATCGACTGGATCACCGTCAGCTGATTCTTCGAGCGATGGGCAACCTCGCGCATGAGGAAGCGGATCTCGCTCTCGGCTTTGGTGCGCGACGCCGCGGCCTTGGCAAGTGCGGCGGATACGGTTTCGACTTCGGCGATCATATGCGGGCGCGGCTCGATGCGCTCGCCGGCGCCGAGGCGGCGTGCGTCGAGTTCAACGAGCTTGACCCCTTGCGACAGCAGCCGTGCGATTGCCAGCGAGCCCGCAATGGCAATGCCGGCAAAGATGATGCCGCCGAGCGACAGCCACAGAAACGACCAGACGGCCGGCGCATCGACCGCGGCGCGGGGCGCCCAGGCGATGATCCGCCAGCCGGTCACGACGGAAAACTCCGTTGCCACCCGATAGGCGGTACCGTTCTCGGTAATGTTGCGCACGCCGATGCTGATCGCCGGCACCTTGTCGAGGAAGAACGGTTCACCCGCCTTGACCCCGGCATCCGATGAAATGATGACCTTGCCGTTGCCGTCGACCAGAGCGGCATTCCACCCCGGCGACAGGGTTTCGCGGTTCACGGCCTTTGCCATGCTCTCGGCGTTCCGCGTCAGGGTGAGCAGATATTCCTCACCGGTTGGAAGTTTCGCCGGCAAATAAACGTTGAAGACCCATTTTTCGGCCGTCTGGCCAAAGAACACGTTCGACACCAGCGGCGCGCCATTATTGGTGAAAGCCCGCTCGACGGAGGCGGGATCGGAGGCCTTGGCGAGCGGCGTGCCGAGGGGCACCCGCGTGTTCATGCGCTGATTGTGCTTGCGGTCGATGACGATCAGGTAGGAGTCGGTGTCGGCGAGCGCCGTCGAAGCCCTGCGATAGAAGGCCTCCATGTCGCCGCCCTCCATCGCTGGCGCGGTCGACAGTACCTTCAGCGTCGTCAGCATGCCCTCGACATCGCGCTCGACGATGCGGGTCACCGAGCCGGTCGAAGCCTGCAGCAGCGCCGTGATGACCTGCTCCTGCGCGTCGACGCTTCGCTTCAGCACCACGAGTGAAAAGATGAATGCGGGAACGATCGCGATCAGCAGCAGCGATGTCAGGTAGAAGCGGAAAGGCCGCGTCAGGCGGTGGCGAATGAGATCGAGACCTGCCGCCACGCGACCCACGGTACGCTTCCTTCCCTCTTGCGAAACCTGCGCCAACTGCACCGCCTCTCAACCATCGAGCCGCGCATCGAGCAGGACGCGCAGTTCTGACGACCGCCGAACTGCGGCCGTCATCGGAGCGGCCGGAGGGATCGCAGGCGAACGCCGCCTGCGACCGGGAAACGAGACCGTTTCGAAACGGCCGCAAGCCCTTGGGCGGGATCATGCGTCAGCGATGCGGCAAACGCAAATGCTGGAACCGAAGAGATCAGCCGACGGCAAAGACGCGCTTCGGACGGAACTCGCCCTCGGCGATTTCGCCGATGGCGATCAGCTTGCCGCGGGCCGTGGCATAGGCTTCGGGCGTTGCCAAAGGCGCATCGCGACCGCGAAGGATAATGGGATTGCCCATCTTCAGCCTGTGCGCCTGGTCGTCGTTGACGGCGATATGCGGCAGGCTGGACAGCGCTTCGCCGGTTTCGATCACAAAGGCATCAAGCGCCGCCAGTCGCTCGTCGTCGCTTTCGATCTTTTCCAGCGCGACCAGATCGGCAAGCGGCACCATGTCGTCTTCACCGAACGGCGCCACGAAGGTGCGCCGCAGCGAGGCGATGTGCCCGAAACAGCCGAGATCGCGGCCCATGTCGCGGGCGAGCGAGCGGACATAGGTGCCCTTGCCGCATTCGATTTCGAACTGGGCGAGATTGGGGGTGGCACCCAGCAGTGTCAGGCGAAAAACCTCGACTTCGCGCGCCGGAATATCGACGGTTTCGCCGTCGCGGGCGAGATCATAGGCACGTTCACCGTCGATCTTGATCGCCGAGAACTGCGGCGGCACCTGGCTGATGACGCCGGTATAGTTCGGCAACAGGGCGCGGATCGCCTCTTCCGTCGGGCGTTCGGCCGATGAATGGGTCACCTGCCCTTCGAGGTCGTCGGTCGAGCGCTCTTCGCCCCAGGCGACGGTAAATTCGTAGATCTTGCGGCCGTCCATGACATAGGGAACGGTCTTGGTCGCGTCACCAAGGGCGATCGGCAGCATGCCGGAAGCCAGCGGATCGAGCGTGCCGGCATGGCCGGCCTTCTGTGCCTTGAACAGCCACTTGATCTTGGAAACGGCTTCGGTCGAGCCGAAATCGAGCGGCTTGTCGAGGATCAGCCAGCCGGAAATCGGGCGGCCCTTGGGTTTACGCGGTTTGGACATGAACTCTTCTATTCTTCGTCGTCGGTATTCGGATCGAGATCGCGGCTCACCTCGGGTGAGCGAAGGAGGGCGTCGATCTTCTTGTAGTTGTCGAAGCTCGTATCGTCGCGGAAACGAACGTCGGGCATGTACTTCATCTGGCGAAGCTGGGGTCCGAGCCGGCCGCGAATGTACTTGGCATTGCGGTTCAGTGCGTCGATGACTTCCGCATGGTTGGGAACGCCGAGCGGCGTCACATAGGCGGTCGCAATCTTCAGGTCGGGCGACATGCGCACTTCGGAGATCGCGATCAGCGTCTTCTCGATGACGGGATCGCGGACTTCGCCACGCTGCAGAACCTGCGTGATCGCGGCGCGCACCTGTTCACCGATGCGCAGCATGCGCTGGGATGGGGCAGAGGATGTGGCTCTGGTCATTGGTCAATACCTCAAAAAAATGCGAGCGCCGAAGGATAACCCGGCGCCCGCACAATTTCTAATCGGACGGATCTTACAGCGTCCGCGTGATGTGTTCGACGCGGAAGCACTCGATCGTGTCGCCTGCGCGGATGTCTTCGTAGTTCTCGAACGCCATACCGCATTCCTGACCGACGTTGACTTCCGAGACTTCGTCCTTGAAGCGCTTGAGCGTCTTGAGCTTGCCTTCGTGGATAACGACGTTGTCGCGAACCAGACGGACGCCGACGCCACGCTCGACCTTGCCTTCGGTGACGCGGCAACCCGCGACCTTGCCGACCTTGGTGATGTTGAACACCTCCAGGATCTCGGCGTTGCCGAGGAAGGTTTCACGACGCTCGGGCGAAAGCAGACCGGACATCGCCGCCTTAACGTCATCCACCAGATCGTAGATGATGTTGTAGTAGCGGATTTCGATGCCTGCACGCTCGGCTGCCGAACGGGCCTGGTTGTTGGCACGAACGTTGAAGCCGATGATGGCGGCATTCGATGCTTCGGCCAGCGAGATATCCGACTCGGTGATACCACCGGCGCCCGAATGGACGATGCGCGCACGCACTTCGTCGGTTCCGAGCTTCTCCAGCGCACCGGCGATCGCTTCGATCGAACCCTGCACGTCGCCCTTGATGACGAGCGGGAACTCCTTGAGACCGGAGCTCTGAAGCTGGGTCATCATCTGCTCGAGCGAACCGCGCGAACCGGACTGACGGGCGACCGCCTTGTCGCGGGCGAGCCGCAGACGGTATTCCGAGATCTCGCGAGCGCGGCTTTCGTTTTCGACGACGGCGAACTTGTCGCCCGCTGCCGGCGTGCCCGAAAGGCCGAGAACTTCGACCGGCATCGACGGACCCGCTTCCTTGACGTGTTCACCCTTGTCGTTGACCAGAGCGCGCACGCGGCCCCACTGATCGCCGGCAACGATGATCTGGCCCGGACGCAGCGTGCCCTTCTGAACGAGCACGGTTGCGACGGCGCCGCGACCACGGTCGAGTTCGGCTTCAACCACCGTACCCTCGGCCGTCCGGTTCGGATTGGCCTTGAGGTCGAGGATTTCCGCCTGGAGCAGGATCGCTTCGAGGAGCTTGTCGAGGTTGGTGCCGTTCTTCGCCGACACCTCGACGTCGAGAACTTCACCGCCCATGGATTCGACGAAGACTTCATGCTGCAGAAGTTCGGTGCGAACCTTCTGGGCATTGGCCGTCGGCTTGTCGATCTTGTTGATCGCCACGATGATCGGAACACCAGCCGCCTTGGCGTGGTTGATGGATTCGATCGTCTGCGGCATCACGCTGTCGTCGGCCGCGACCACCAGAATGGCAATGTCGGTCGCCTGCGCACCGCGAGCACGCATGGCGGTGAACGCCGCGTGGCCGGGGGTGTCGATGAAGGTGATCTTGTTGCCGTTCTGCTCTACCTGGTAGGCGCCGATGTGCTGGGTGATACCACCCGCTTCGCCGGCAACCACGTTGGCATGACGGATGGCGTCGAGCAACGAGGTCTTGCCGTGGTCGACGTGACCCATGATCGTGACGATCGGCGGACGCGAAACCAGCTCTTCCTCGATGTCGGACACGTTGAAGATGCCTTCTTCGACGTCGGACTCGGAAACACGCTTCACGGTGTGGCCGAATTCGCCGGCGATGAGTTCAGCCAGGTCGGCGTCGATCAGATCGCCGGGCTTCATCATCTGGCCTTCCTTCATCAGGTACTTGATGACGTCGACGGCGCGTTCGGACATGCGCTGCGACAGTTCCTGAATCGTGATGGTTTCCGGCAGAACGACTTCACGCGAGATCTTCTCGCGGGTCTCCTGCATCTGGCTGCGCTTGAACTTTTCCTGACGGCGACGCATCGCCGACAGCGAACGGGCGCGCTGGCCGGCATCCTCGTCGGCAGCGGTGGTCAGCGTCAGCTTGCCCTGGCGGCGACCATCGTCACCCTTCGGGCGCGTTACCGGCTTTGCCGGCTCCGGACGCACGACCTTGCCACGAACCGGACCTGCGCCGGGGCGCGGGCCACGATCGTCATCCTTTTCGTTGTCAACCTTGCGGCCGCGCAGAGCACCGGCCGGTGCCGGCGTCGGAATGGCTGCTGCCGGGGCAGCGGGCCGTCCGGCCTGCGGGCGATTGTCGACGCGACGCTCAGCGGCTGCAGGTGCGCGAGCAGCCACGGGGCGCTCTTCGACAACCTCTTCGGCCTTGGCTTCGGGTTCGACAGCCGGGCGGGCTGCTTCCTCGGCGGCGCGGCGTGCGGCTTCTTCCTTCTCCTGAAGGAGACGGGCTTCTTCCTCACGCTTGCGGCGTGCTTCATTCTCGGCGCGGATGACCGCTTCTTCGGCTTCGCGGATCTGCGCTTCGGCCAGAGCACGGCGGCGCGCGTCGATCTCACCGGCGGAAAGCTGGTTCAGAACGACGCCGACGCGCGGACGGTTCGCCTGGTTGGCTTCCTGGCGCGTCTGGTGCTGCTGCGGCTGCGGGGCCGGGCGGCCGGAAGGCTGCGGATGAGCCGGGCGCTGTTCGACCGGCCGTGCCGCGGGAGCCGCGGCCACCGGCGTGATCGGACGCTCATCCTTGGGGCGGTGGAAGGGGCGTTTCTTGGTTTCGACCACGACCGCCTTGGTGCGGCCACGGCCCATGTCCTGACGCACGGTCCCCTGCGAAACCCCGGAGGGCTTCAGGGTCAGCGTCTTCTTGCCTGCTGCGCTGCCTGTCTTGTCGTCGTTGTTGTCGGTCATTCCGTTCCGTTCCTAGCGATCAGGGCCGGATGCGTATCACCTGACCCTGTCTTCCAAATTGTCTCAAACAATGTACGCGATGCCGGACTTTGCCGGTGACGCGGGTCATTGCTGTGGCTTGCCAGCGCCGCCTTCGGCCCGGACCGGGACGGATCCACGGTACTTTTCGAGCATGATTGCGCGCTTCACTACACCCTCACCCGCCTGCCCTGCAAGCGTTGCGGCATGGATAAAAGCATTACTTCCCAAAAGGCCCTCCATTTCCGCCGCCGTGAAGGGGCGGAACGCGGGTATTTCCGTTTCATCTTCAACCACAAAGCTCATCGCCTTGCGGGCCTGGTCAATCTTGCGGACGCCGTCGGCTGCCGCATCACTCGCGTGGAAGACGGCGAGTGCCGCCAATCCACGAACAGCCTGCTCCGTCTTCGTCGCGCCGGAGATGAACTGGGCCGCCTTGCGCGCCATGTTCATCATTCCGGCAAGCTGCTCGACGAGCAGCCTGTCGACGTCGTCGGCGAGCGTCGCATCGACCTTGACGTCGGCCTTCAAGGCCCGGGCGAAAAGTTTCTTCGCCATGGCCTTTTCGACCAGCGCCCGCTCCGCCTTGATCCAGCAGCCGCGTCCCGGAAGCTGACGCTTCAGATCGGGAACGATGCGGCCGTCGGGTCCGGCGACGAAGCGGATCAGATCGTCGGGCGAGCCACTCTCGCGCGTGACGATGCAAGTCCGGGTGCTGCCGCTCTTGTCCTTCGGACCCTTGTCCGAAGGCAGAGCGTCAGCGTCAGTCGATGCGGTGGTCGCCATCAGGCGTCCTGTTCCGCGCCTTCGGCAACCTCGATCGCCTCGTCTTCTTCCTGCTCAACGGCAAGGTCGTCTTCCGTGATCCAGCCGGCAGCAAGGCGGGCCTGAACGATCATGGCTTCAGCTTCGGCACGCGAAACCTCGAACTTCGAGAACGTACCCTCGAAGCGCTTGGTCTCGCCGTCCTTGCGTTCGCTCCAGCCGACCAGGTCGTCGGCGGCGCAACCGGCAAAGTCCTCGATGGTCTTGATGCCTTCTTCGCCGAGCGCGACCAGCATCGGGCTGGTCAAGCCGTTGATCGTGCGCAGTTCGTCGGCAACGCCGAGTTCCTTGCGCTTGGCGTCCATCTCGGCTTCCAGCCTGTCCAGATACTCGCGGGCGCGGGTCTGGATTTCGGTGGCCGTTTCGTCGTCGAAGCCGTCGATCGAGGCGATTTCGTCGAGATCGACATAGGCCAGCTCCTCGACGGCGGCGAAGCCTTCGGAAGCCAGAACCTGGCCGACCATCTCGTCGACGTCGAGCGAGTCCATGAACAGGTTGGTGCGCTCGTTGAATTCCTTCTGGCGACGTTCGCTTTCTTCCTGCTCGGTGAGGATGTCGATGTCCCAGCCGGTCAGCTGCGAAGCGAGGCGAACGTTCTGGCCGCGGCGGCCGATGGCGAGCGACAGCTGCTCGTCCGGAACCACAACTTCGATGCGCTCTGCGTCTTCGTCGAGAACGACCTTGGCGACTTCCGCCGGCTGCAGCGCGTTGACGATGAACGATGCCGGATCCTGCGACCACGGAATGATATCGATCTTTTCGCCCTGCAGTTCGCCGACGACGGCCTGAACGCGCGAACCGCGCATACCGACGCAGGCGCCGACCGGATCGATCGAGCTATCGTTCGAGATCACGGCGATCTTGGCGCGCGAACCCGGATCACGGGCAACCGACTTGATCTGGATGATGCCGTCGTAGATTTCCGGCACTTCCATGGTGAAGAGCTTAACCATGAACTGCGGATGCGTACGCGACAGGAAGATCTGCGGGCCGCGCTGTTCGCGGCGAACGTCGTAGACGAAGGCGCGGACGCGGTCGCCGTAACGCATGTTTTCGCGCGGGATCATCTCGTCGCGGCGGATGATGCCTTCGCCACGGCCGAGGTCGACGATGACGTTGCCGTATTCGACGCGCTTGACAGTGCCGTTGACGATCTCGCCGACGCGATCCTTGAATTCGTCGAACTGGCGGTCACGCTCGGCTTCGCGAACCTTCTGCACGATGACCTGCTTGGCCGACTGGGCGGCGATACGGCCGAAATCCATCGGCGGCAGCGGGTCGGCGATGAAGTCGCCAAGCTTGGCGTCCGGGTTGCGGTCGCGGGCCAGCTCGAGCGGGATCTGGGTGGAATAGTCTTCCGCCTTCTCGACCACTTCCAGGAGACGCTGCAGGCGGATTTCGCCGGTCTTGGAATTGATGTCGGCGCGGATGTTCGATTCCGAACCATAGCGGGAGCGCGCGGCCTTCTGGATCGCATCGGCCATCGCGGCCAGAACGATCTCGCGGTCGATCACCTTTTCGCGTGCCACTGCATCTGCGATCTGCAGAAGCTCGAGCCGGTTAGCACTGACTGCCATCTCATGTCTCCGTCTGGTTGCAGGGGGCCTCAAGCACCGCCCGGCTTTTATTCGTCGATAGGTGAATCTTCGTCTTCAAAATTCTCGTTCGCGGCGCGCGCTGCCTTGGCCTTCTTGTCGGCTGTCAGGGCGTCGCGGATCAGGTCGTCGGTCAGGATCAACCGCGCTTCCGCAAGCGTCGTGAAAGGAATGACCACCGTCGCTTCCTCGCCATAGGCCGGCTGATCGCGCTCGAGCTGGAAACCATCCGCATCCACCGACACGATCTTGCCGCGGAAACGCTTGCGGCCTTCGACCAACACCGAGGTCTCGCATTTCAGCAGGTGACCCTGCCAGCGGAAGAAATCGGACTTGCGAACCATCGGGCGGTCGATGCCGGGCGACGACACTTCCAGATGATACGCCTTGTCGACCGGATCTTCCACATCGAGAACCGGCGAAATGGCCATCGAGATCGCTTCGCAATCGTCGACGGTCATGGTGCCGTCGTTGCGCTCGGCCATGATCTGCAGTGTCAAGCCGTTCTGGCCGGACATGCGCACGCGCACCAGGCGATAGCCCATCGGCGTCAGCACCGGCTCGATGATGTCGGCGATGCGCTGATCAAGCCCGGTCTCGGTGATCAGGCGGGGTTCGTATTCATTTTCAGCCGTTGTCGGATCGGACAAACGATGTCTCCTCATGGGACCGGCTAATAAAAAAGAGCGGGTCCTGACGGGCCCACTCTTCATCTACCGATCAAGAATTTGAGGCCCATATACGCCTCGTTGCCGCAAATTGCAAGGTGTTCGACCGGCGGCGGCCGAAGCCGCCAGAGAGATGCGGGCGGCAGGCAATCGATGCGACGGCAAGTTTCAGCGGCTGGCACTTCGACCTTCGAGGTTTATAACAGGCAACGAACCGCTTCGATACCGCAATCAAAAGACACGAGAGAGAAGACGAGGTGCCCACCCGAATCTCGCCACTGGCCCCCTTCAAGCACGACATCTTCCGCACGATCTGGATCGCGAGCCTCGCATCCAACTTCGGCGGCCTGATCCAGACAGTCGGCGCCGCCTGGCTGATGACCTCGATTTCCTCGTCGGCCAACATGGTCGCGCTGGTGCAGGCGTCGACCTCGCTTCCCATCATGATGTTCTCGCTGGTTTCCGGGGCGCTGGCCGACAATTTCGACCGGCGACGGATCATGCTGGTGGCGCAGTGTTTCATGCTGACGGTGTCGGTGCTTCTGACCGTCTGCGCCTATCTCGGCATCATCACGCCCTGGCTGCTTCTGCTCTTCACCTTCCTGATTGGCTGCGGCACCGCTCTCAACAATCCCTCCTGGCAGGCCTCGGTCGGCGACATGGTTCCGCGCGACGACCTGCCGGCGGCAGTTGCGCTCAACAGCATGGGCTTCAACATCACCCGCAGCGTCGGCCCGGCGATCGGCGGCGTGATCGTGGCGACGGCGGGTGCGGCGGCAGCCTTCGCCGCCAATTCACTCAGCTACTTCGCCATCCTCTTTGCGCTCGTGCGCTGGCGGCGCGAGGTGACCATGAGCCCGCTGCCGCGCGAAACGCTCGGCCGGGCGATCACGGCGGGCCTGCGCTATGTCGTCATGTCGCCCAATATCGGCAAGGTACTGGTGCGTGGCTTCCTGTTCGGCCTGTCGGCAAGCGCCATTCTCGCGCTTCTGCCGCTGGTGGCGCGCGATCTTGTCCAGGGCGGTCCGCTCACCTACGGCCTGATGCTCGGCGCCTTCGGCCTTGGGGCGATCGGCGGCGCATTGCTCAGCGCAAGACTGCGCGAAATGATGTCGAGCGAGGCGATCGTCCGCCTGGCCTTTGGCGGCTTTGCCTTGAGCACGCTCGTCATTGCATTCAGCCCCTACGCCTGGCTGAGCTGTCTCATGCTCTTGGTCTCCGGCGCATCCTGGGTTCTGGCGCTGTCGCTGTTCAATACGACCGTCCAGCTTTCGGCGCCGCGCTGGGTCGTGGGTCGGGCGCTGTCGCTCTACCAGACCATGACCTTTGGCGGCATCGCCGGCGGCAGCTGGCTCTGGGGCACCACGGCCGATCTCTATGGCGCCACCAATGCGCTTACCGTCTCCTGTCTGCTGATGCTGGCGGGTGCGGCCGTCGGCCTGCGCCTGCCCTTGCCGGAGTTCAAGTCGCTCAACCTCGACCCGCTCAACCGGTTCAATGAGCCGCCGCTCGAGCTGGACCTGAAGCCCCGCAGCGGTCCGATCGTCATCATGATCGATTACGAGATCGACGACGCCGACATACCGGAATTCCTCGAGACCATGGCCGAGCGGCGGCGCATCCGCATCCGCGACGGCGCCGGCCATTGGGCGCTGATGCGCGATCTGGAAATTCCGACGACCTGGACGGAAACCTATCATGTGCCGACCTGGGTGGAGTATGTGCGCCATAACCAGCGCCGCACACAAGCCGACGCCTCGGTCGGCGACAAGCTGACGGCGCTGCATCGCGGCGCAGCACCACCGCGGGTGCACCGCATGATCGAGCGGCAGACGATCGTTCCCACCCATTACGAGCGCTACAAGCGACAGGTGAACGTCGACATGCACTGACGCGCCGTCCCGCGAGGGCGCATAGCGCCCGATGCCATGAGACAAGCGGCCCCGTCGGGAATGGCGACAAACCCGGGGCGCCGCTGGGCGGAAAATTACCGAAGCTTCGCCTTCAGCGAAGCGTCGGGAAAGCAGGTCGGCGCCAAGCCATTCTTGGCCTGCCAGTCGCCGAGCGAGCGGCGCGTCTTGTAGCCGGCAAGACCATCGGCCTTGCCGACATCGTAGCCCTTGGCAACCAGGGCCTTCTGCATCGCCAGCACATCGGAGCGCAGCATGTTGCCGACATCGCCCCAGGTGCCACGGAAGGTGCCGCCACCGGAGCCGATGCGGTCGGCAAGATTGCCGATGAACAGCGCGTAGAGGTCGGAGTTGTTGTACTCCTTGAGCACGTAGAAATTCGGCGTGACGATGAACTCCGGCCCATGTGTGCCGGCCGGAACCAGCATCATCGAGGGTGCCGAAAGCTCATGCGACGGGAACGCCTTGCCGGAAATGCGGGCGATGCCGTTGGCCGCCCAGTCGGACATCGGCCGGGCAAGATCCGGACCTTCCTGCGAACAGGAGACGCCGGCCGGGATCGACACTTCGAAGCCCCAGTCGCGGCCGCGCTGCCAGCCCTTCTTGACGAGATAGTTGGCGATCGAGGCCAGGCTGTCGGGAACCGAGGTCCAGATGTCACGGCGACCGTCGCCGTCGAAATCGACGGCATATTGCAGGAAGCTCGATGGCATGAACTGCGGCTGTCCCATGGCGCCAGCCCAGGAACCGCGCATCGACGCCTCCTCGACGTCGCCGCTTTCCAGTATGTGCAAGGCGGCGATCAGTTCGCGCCGGAACAGGTCCGGCCGGGTCGACATGAAGGCCTTCGTCGCCAGCACGTCAACGACCGGATAGGGAATTTTCGCGCGGCCGAAACCGGATTCACGGCCCCAGATCGCAACGATCACCGATGCCGGAACGCCATAGGCCTTCTCGATCCGCTTCAAGGTGGCGGCGTGGGTGGAGGCAAGGCTTCGCCCCGTTGCCGCCAGTCCCTGCAGGCGCTTTTCGGAGAAGTAGCTGCCGGGCGAGGAAAACTCCGCCTGGCTCTGCTTTTGCTCCTTCGGCTTGGGGAAACCGGGTGGCGCCAGATCGGGCAGCTCCCAGTTCAGTTTGACGTCGGCAAAGGCCGCCTTGAACGATCGCGCCGAAACGCCCGACTTCTCGGCTTCCGGCCAGAGATCGCGCTCAAGCCACTGGCGAAACTGGTTCTCGACATCCGCCTTGGAGGCCGCCTGGGCTAGCCCCGCGAAAACGCAGAACAGCAATGTCGACAGTGATAGAAATCTCAGCATCCGGCTTCCCTATTGGTTGGATCGCAGGCGGGTGGAGCGGCAGGTCCGCTCAGATCGAGGTGCGGGCGCGAAGGGCGGCCGCCAGCGTGCCCTCGTCGAGATAATCGAGTTCGCCGCCGACCGGCACGCCATGGGCAAGCCGGGTGATCTTCACCTCCATGCCCTCGAGCTGGTCGGTGATGTAGTGGGCGGTAGTCTGGCCCTCGACCGTGGCGTTGACGGCGATGATCAGTTCGCGCACACCGCCATTGGCAACGCGTTGCACCAGCCCCTTGATGTTGAGATCGTCGGGGCCGACGCCGTCGAGCGGCGACAGCGTGCCGCCAAGCACGTGATAGGCGGCGTTCAGCGCCGCAGCGCGTTCCAGCGCCCAGAGATCGGCGACATCCTCGACGACGATGATCACCGACTGGTCGCGGCGTTCATCGGCGCAGACCGTGCAGGGGTCGATCGTATCGACATTGCCGCAGCACGAGCAGATGCGCACCTTGCGATGGGCCTCGCCCATGGCTTCCGCCAGCGGGCCGAGCAGCTGGTCCTTCTTCTTGACCAGATGCAGTGCCGCGCGCCGCGCCGAACGCGGCCCCAGCCCCGGCACCTTTGCCAGCAGCTGGATCAATTTTTCGATTTCGGGACCGGTGACTCGCTTTGCCATGCGGCGCTTTTAGCTCATATCGCCGACAAACGGAATCGATTAACCGGAATATGACGCCGTGCCTGCCCTCAACAGAGCAGCAGCCCACGGACGCGTGGGAGCAGAACTCAACGGGTGGCGATGACGACGGCCGCCCCGGCAATGGTTCCGGCACTGGCGCGATTGGCGATGCGCACGGCGCGCTTGCTTTTGAGGAGCTTGCGGGCATTGGCGGCCATGGTGACCCAGCCCAGATCGACCACGACCAGAACCACCAGCATGGTCGCGACCAGCTCCATCCAGCCGATCAAGGTGACCGAGCGCAGGTCGATGATCGAGGGCAACAGCGCGACGTAGAACATCATCACCTTGGGATTGCCGAGCGTCACGGTCAGGCCGCCGAAGAACAGCTTGGGAGCCGACCGCAACGGCGGCAGACTGTCACCGGGCAGATCCGGTTCGGCCATCCACATTTTCCAGGCGAGATAGAGCAGGTAGGCGACGCCCAGCCACTTGATGGCAACGAACAGCAGATGGAAGCTTTCGGCGATCGCCGCCAGGCCCGCCACCGCAAACGACAGCCAGATGGCCTCGCCGATCCAGAGCGCCACCAGGAAGGGCAGCACGTCGCTGGCGCCCTTCGACAGCACGCGCGCCACAAGCGCCGCGACGCTCGGGCCGGGCGAGCCGGCCGCAACCAGCAATGCGCCGGCAAACATAAGCAGGGACGTCATGGTCATGCGCGATCCTCCTCGGCAGGCGGCAACTTACCATGCCTTGCCGACGGCGCCAGCCTTCCGCCAGCGCGAAATCGCGTGCTTCTACAGCGCCGCGCGTCAAACATGACGCGCAAAGGACGCTGTAACGCTTTAAACCTGCTGCATAATTTTATCCTTAAATCGGATCCGATTTAAGGAATTATGCAGTAACATCAACACAATCTAATGTTGTTCTTCGGAGATGGAGGGTGCGATGAACGACACGACTTTCCGCTACGCCAAGCCCAGCGAAGAGTGCGACCTTATCATGAAGGGCGGTATCACCTCCGGCGTGGTGTTTCCACGCGCCATCACTGAGCTGGCGACCCGTTACCGCTTCATGCACATTGGCGGAACTTCGGCCGGCGCAATCGCCGCCGTTGTGACGGCGGCCGCAGAGTACCGGCGGCAAACCGGCGCGACGGCGGAAGAGAAGAATGCTGGCTTTGCTCTCATCGACGCCATGCCTGGCGAGCTGGCGGCAAGCCTCAAAACCTTCTTTCAGCCCTCGTCCGACACCGCCCCTCTCTTTCGCATCGGCATGGCAGTCGTTCGCACGAAGCACAGCAGAGCCAGGGCCTGCGCCTTGGAGACGCTGCGGGTCTTTGCCGTGCCGGCGCTGCTTGGCGCAGCACCCGGCATTTTGATCTCTGTTGCCGGTGTGCTCAGCCTCGGCGTCGCGACAATGCTGCTTGGCATCGTTATCGCCCTGATCGGCGCAATCCTGATGATCCTCTATCAATTCTACCGGGCGGTAGCAGTGTCCCTGCCGGCCAACGATTTCGGTCTATGCAGCGGCCTGACCCAGCCGGGCACGAAGAACCCGGCTTTCACCAACTGGATCGCGGAAAGAATAGAGGCGATAGCCGGCCCGCTCCGGCAGGATGGTTCGGACAGGCCGTTGACCATTGGCGACCTCGAGGCACATGACATCACACTTCGAAGCGTGACCACCGACCTCTCCTCGCGCCGTCCCTATGAGTTGCCTTTCGGCGACCGGGTCCATAACTATCGCAAGTCGGAGTTCGAGGCGTTGTTTCCGCCGTCGATCATGGCGTACCTGCTCAAGGAGAGCAAACCCCGCGACATCGTCGCCGCCGATGGATCGAAGGATTTCTACCAGCTTCCGCCGGCAAGCAAGCTGCCCGTGGCCATTATCGCCCGTATGAGTCTCAGCTTTCCCGGGCTAATTCGTGCCGTGCCGCTTTACCGCTACGACTACTCGCTGAAAAGCAGCGTACGACGCGATCCCGCCGCGCACATCCGCTGTCTGTTTTCCGACGGCGGCATCACCAGCAACTTTCCGATCCATCTTTTCGACGGCCTTCTGCCCGGACGACCGACCTTCGGCATCTCGCTGACCAGCTACGATCGGCGACGGCACGGCGATGACGCGGAAGGGGCAAGCCGCGTCAATCTTCCGCGCAAGACGTCCGAAGGCAAGGTCGCCCCCATCTACCCGGTCGAGGGGCTGCTCGGCTTTGTCGGCGCCATCCTCGACACGGCGCGCAATTGGCAGGACACACTGCAGAGCCAGTTGCACGGTTACAGCGAGCGGATCGTCGAAATCAGGCTCGACGATGACAAGGAGGGTGGGCTCAATCTGGATATGGATCGCGAAACGGTCGCCTATCTCAGCGCCCTCGGCGGAAAGGCCGGTGAGACGATTCTTGCCGATTTCGACTTCAACGAACACCGTTGGCGTCGTGCGTTGACGATGCTGCCGACGCTGGCGGAATCGCTGCGAAAGCTCTCGGCACGCTACTATGCGCCGCCGACGGACAGCACCTCCGACTATCCAACGATCCTGGCGAACTACGACCCGACCGGATTGGTGGGGTCGTCCAGGGCCGAACGCGCGGCGCTCAACGATTTCGCCTCGAGGCTCGCTGAAATCGGCGCGGCGCTCGATCAACGACCGATACCGCCGGCCTCCACACAGAAAGCCGATCTGCGCATCACCGCAAGCATGGACACCAATCCGCGTGGTGCCAGCCCGGCGAAGCCGATCGTTCCGGCACCGCCGCCCGATTGATAGCAGCGAAGAACGGCCGATCAGAACGGCAGCTTCATGCCGGGCGGGATCGGCAGGCCGGCGGTGAGTTCGCGGGTCTTTTCGGCCTGCACGGCCTCGGCCTTGTCCTTGGCGTCCTTGTGGGCGGCAACGATCAGGTCTTCGAGGATCTCGACGTCGTCTTCCTTAAACAGCGACGGGTCGATCTTCAGGCTCTTCAGGGTGCCCTTGCCATCGAGACGGACGGTGACGAGGCCGCCGCCAGAGGTGCCATCGACTTCGAGTGCGGCGATTTCCGCCTGCATCTTCTCCATCTTGGCCTGCATTTCCTTGACCTTGCCCATCATCCCCATGATGTCGCGCATCGTCGTCTCCTGTTCTTAAAAAAATGTCCGGTCGTTCGTTCCGACGGACTATTCGATATCGTCGCCGGGGACGATATCGCCATCGGCAGATTCGGCTGTGGCCGGAGCAACGCTCTCGGCCTCTTCCTCCTCGACGGCGCGAATACGCACGTCGGTGATCTTGGCGCCCGGAAAGCGGGCGAGAATGGCGGCCACATCCGGGTCCTGGCGCGCGTCGCTGACACGCTGCTCCTGGGCCCGCTGCTCGGCTTCGATCATCGTCGGCTCGCCGGGCTCGCGGCTATAGCTGACGATCCAGTGAATGCCGGTCCATTCCTTGAGCTTGACGGCGAGTTCGCCGAGCAGGGTCTTCGGCGCGTCATCGGGAACGTTGACATCAAGACGACCGGGCTCGATGCGCACCAGCCGCACGAAGCCGCGCACCAGCGTCTTCAGCTTGATGTCCTTGTTCTTCGCACAGAGGTCGGCGATATCGCTGACCGAATTGACCGGCACCGCCGGCTGCGCCTTGGCTGCAGGCGCGGCTGCCGGCCGCTCCTCGATATGTCCGACGCTGATCGGCTGCGGGCTGACATCGGGAACCGCGCGCAACATCGTCGCGCCGTTGCCGGTCGGTCGTCCCATCGATGTCGACTGGGCGGCCTGCGCCTGCAAGGGGGCACCAACTGACGCCTGCATGCCGCCGCCATTGCCGCCACCTGATGCAGGACGGGCGCCGCCATTGTCGCTGCCGGACAGTTCGAGCACACGTCTCGCCGCGTCTTCGGGCGGCGGAAGATGGGCCGCGTGGGCAAGCCGAATCAACACCATTTCGGCAGCACCCGCCGGGCGCGACGAGCTTTCGGCCTCGGGAATGCCCTTCAGCAGCATCTGCCAGATGCGCGACAGCGTACTGACGGCGACATTGCCGGCAAATTCGGCACCGCGCGTGCGCTCGATCTCGCTCAAGGACTGGTCATTGGCAGCGTCAGGCACGTATTTCAGCCGGGTTACGAGATGGGTGAAATCGGCAAGATCGGTCAGGACCACGGTCGGGTTGGCGCCGGCCTCGTATTGTGCCGCGAATTCTCCAAGCGCTGCAGCAACGTCGCCCCTGACGATATGCTCGAACAGATCGACGATGCGGGCGCGATCGGCAAGGCCGAGCATGGTGCGCACGGTCTCGACCTCGACCGAACCGCCGCCATGGGCGATCGCCTGATCGAGCAGCGACAGGCCGTCACGGGCCGAACCTTCGGCGGCACGCGCAACCAGCGCCAGCGCTTCCGGGTCGAAACGAACACCTTCCTTGCCGAGAATGGTCGAAAACAGGCCGACGAGATCGGAGCCGCTGATGCGCCTGAGATCAAACCGCTGGCAGCGCGACAGAACGGTGATCGGCACCTTGCGGATTTCGGTGGTGGCGAAGATGAATTTCACATGCTCCGGCGGCTCTTCGAGCGTCTTCAACAGGCCGTTGAAGGCCTGCGTCGACAGCATGTGCACTTCGTCGATGATGTAGACTTTGTAGCGCGCCGAGACCGGGCGGTAGCGCACCTGCTCGATGATCTCGCGGATGTCGTCGATGCCCGTATGGGAGGCGGCGTCCATCTCGATGACGTCGACATGGCGCCCGTCCATGATCGCCTGGCAATGCTCGCCGGGGACGCGCAGATCGATCGTCGGCTGATCGACGTCTGCTGTCTTGTAGTTCAGGGCACGGGCGAGAATGCGGGCGGTGGTGGTCTTGCCCACGCCGCGCACGCCGGTCAGCATGTAGGCTTGAGCGATGCGGCCGGTTTCGAACGCGTTGGTCAGCGTGCGCACCATCGGCTCCTGGCCGACCATCAGGTCGGAGAAATCCTTGGGGCGATACTTGCGCGCCAGAACGCGGTAGGCGGCTGGTTTCTGTTCTGATGAAATGGACGTTTCGTCGCTCATCGACCCTGCCGCTGCTTGAACTCGTGTCCCGACAGGACGGACTTACAGCACCGCGCGTCGCATCGGATGCGTCTGGACGCCGCAACATTCTGTGGTGCTGCATGATTGCTGAGAGCGGTTTCGATCTCAGCAATCATGCAGGTGGGAGGCTGGCACGATGACCCGTGCCGGGGCTCGTTAGGGCTGCTTCCTTCCGGACCTGACCCGGTTGGCGAGTGGCTCGTCCACCACCAACCTCCCGGCTCCCATATCGGCAATATCGCAAGCAAATGCAAGCCAAGCCGTCAAAAAACTGATATCGATATGCAAAACAAGGCGAATCCGCTCCCGACCCAAGGAGACCTTCTTGACGACATTCACCCTCGACGAGCGGCTTGAACGCGACGGCATACCGATCGCCTCGATCGGCCTCTGCCAGATGCGGCTGATGAACGATCGCCGCTGGCCCTGGCTGGTCCTCATTCCCCAACGTGGGGGCATTTCCGAGATCTTCGATCTCACACCGCTCGACCAGACGATGCTGACCTTCGAAACCAACATGGTGGCGACCGCCTTGAAAAAGGTCACCGGTGCCGAGAAGATCAATGTCGGGGCGCTCGGCAATATCGTCCGGCAGCTCCATGTGCACATCATCGCCCGCAGCGACGGCGACCCGAACTGGCCCGGACCCGTCTGGGGCTTCGGCAAGCCGGAGCCCTGGGGTGAGAAAGACCATCAGGCATTTGCAGCCCGCATTCTGGAAAATCTCTGAACATGACGAAATCGATCTTTGACCTTCGAAGCCCCCATCCGGAGCCGAGCACCCTCGTCGCCTTTTCCGAGAACCACCTGGATCGTCAGTCCGAGCACCGCGCCGACGATTGCGTCGAAGTCGCGCTCAAGCATCCGGGCGCCCATTTCCTTGCCTTTTCCGGGCCGAAGCTGATCGTCAAACACGACGAGAAGATCATCGATCCGCTGTTTGCACCCTATGAGCTCGACGGGCTCGAGCCGGTACTCGACGAAACGATCCTGCTCGGCTACCTGCCGAACGGCGAGCCGCGGCTCGCCGTGCCGACCGGCCTTACCGAGGAGAACATCGCCGAACCTTTCAAGATCGCCGACGGACGGACGCTCTACCGCCAGCAGATGCTGCCGGAAGAACTGCTTGGTCAGTTCGCCCAGGGGTCGAGCCTCATCGTCTGGAACGCCAACAACCGCTTCTGCGGCCGTTGCGCCGGACCGATGGAAGGCAAGGCCGGCGGCTATCGTCGCGTCTGCACCGCCTGCGGCCACATGGTTTTCCCCCGCACCGATCCCGTCGTCATCATGATGACCATCGACCTGGAGCGCGATCTCTGCCTGCTCGGCCGCAGCCCGCATTTCGCGCCGGGCATGTATTCGTGCCTTGCCGGCTTCGTCGAACCGGGCGAAACCATTGAAAACGCCGTGCGCCGCGAAACCCATGAGGAATCCGGCATCCACATCGGCCGCGTGCGCTATCACGCCTCGCAGCCCTGGCCGCTGCCGCACTCGCTGATGATCGGCTGCTATGCCGAGGCAAAATCGACTGTCATCAAGCGCGACGAACAGGAACTGGAGGACGTGCGCTGGTTCACACGCGAGGAAACCATCGCGATGCTCGAAAGGTCGACCGGCGTCGCCGACACCGGCGATGAGCACATTCCGCCGCCGAAAGGCGCGATCGCCCACCAACTGATGCGCGACTGGCTCGCCTGGGGCGAGCGGGCGTAAGAGCGCTCGGGCTTCGATCAAGAGGAGGCCGGCCTTGTCCCGCTTCGAACGGTTGCTCGATCTTCTGCAGGTGCTGCGCCGCTGCCGCCAGCCGGTAAGCGGGCGGCGACTGACGGAGGAAACCGGCGTCAGCCTGAGAACGCTCTACCGCGATATTGCCAGCCTGCAGGCACAGGGCGCCCCTATCGAGGGCGAGCCGGGGCTGGGCTATGTCCTGAAGCCCGGCTTCATGGTTCCGATTTAAGGATAAAATTATGCAGCGGGTTCAAAGTGCTGCAGCGTCCTTTGCGCGTCATATCTGACGCGCGGCGCTGTAGAGCATTGCGCGTATCCCGCCAGCTTCGGTGGCGGGATATGGCGAATGGTGCTGATTAGCGGCCGTAAACGGCGGCCTGGATCTGCGAACGGGAAATGCCGATATCGCTCAGGGCGTGGTCGTCGAGCGAATTCAGCTCGCGGATCGCACGGCGCATTTTTGCATATTCAACGATCTTCTGACGGATCTTCATTTTTGACACTCCATATGTGAACGAGCGTCAAATAGGCATTTGCACATTATTTAGGTACCGCCGCGATTGCAGATTAGGCATGCACCAGACGCGTAACGGGTTAACGCATTGGTAAGCCTGATCTGCCGTGCGGACGGAAACGGCCAGAGCGTCTCCGGTTTAGACGGAGTTACAGAAACGCTCCGTCTCTTTATTTCCGCGCATTTCCTGACGGAAAACCACTTCGCACTTTTCCTGGAAAGGTCTAAAGCACGCCGCGCATCGGATGCGCCTTGTAGGTGCCGAGAATGCGGACCTTCTCCGAGAAGAAGCGCAGCTCCTCCATGGCGTGGCGCACGGGCGTGTCGTCCGGATGACCTTCGATATCGGCGTAGAACTGCGTGGCCACGAACTTGCCGCCGAGCTGGTAGCTTTCGAGCTTCGTCATGTTGATGCCGTTGGTGGCAAAACCGCCCATCGCCTTGTAGAGCGCGGCCGGGATGTTGCGCACATTGAAGACGAAGGTGGTGATGATCACTTCGTCATCGGCGCTGCGGGCAAGCCGCTGTTCCTCGCGCGACAGCACCACGAAGCGCGTCACATTGCTTTCGGTGTCCTCGACATTCTCCGCGACGATCTCGAGGCCGTAGAGATCGGCGGCAAGCCGCGGCGCGAGCGCCGCCATCGAGCGATCCCCCTTTTCCGATACCAGTTTCGCAGCCCCTGCGGTGTCGCCGGCAACCACCGGCTTCCAGCCATTGGCGCGCACGATCTTGCGGCACTGCCCGAGCGCGTGGATATGGCTGTGGACGGTGCGGATCTCATCGCGCGTGACGCCCGGCAGCACCATCAGCTGGAAGCGGATCGGCATGAAATATTCGCCGACGATATGAAGACGCGATTCGGGCAGCAGATGGTGAATATCGGCGACGCGGCCGGCGATGGTGTTCTCGATCGGGATCATCGCCAGATCCGCCTCACCGTTCTCGACCGCCACGAAGGCGTCTTCGAACGTCTGGCAGGGCAGCGGCTCCATCGACGGAAACATGTCGCGGCAGGCCATGTCGGAATTGGCGCCGTAATCGCCCTGGAAGGAGATCCTGTTGGTCTTGGTGGTCACACTGTCTTCCTTCTCAGGCTTTTTCGGAAAGGATGCGGCGGGCTTTTTCCAGCTCGACCGGCGTATCGACGCCGAGCGGCACGGTATCGACGATTTCGACATCGATGCGCATGCCGGCTTCAAGCGCCCTGAGCTGCTCGAGCGATTCGCGCTTCTCCAGCGTCGACGGCTTCAGAGCGACGAATTTTTCGAGCGCCGGGCGGCGGTAGGCATAAAGACCGATGTGGTGGTAGAGCGGCCCCTGTCCGTAGGGCGCGGTCGCGCGCGTAAAATAAAGCGCACGCAGGCGCGTCTCCGACAGCGGTGAGCCGACGATCTTGACGATGTTGGGGCTCTTTTTTTCCTCTTCGTCGGTGATCGCCACCGTCAAGGTCGCAATATCGGTCGAGGCATTTTCGACGAGCGGCTTCAGCGAGGCACGAATCGGTGCGGGCTCGATCGTCGGCAGGTCGCCCTGCACGTTGATGACGAACTCCGCCTCGCCATGCGGATCGGCCTTCAGCAGCGCCTCGTAGATCCGGTCGGATCCGGACTGGTGGTCGACCCGCGTCATGATCGCCTCGAAACCGGCGCCGCGAACGACATCGAAAACACTCTGGTCGTCGACGGCCACGACGACGCGCCCGACATCGGCTTCCGCCGCACGCTTGGCAACCTGGACGATCATCGGCAGGCCGCAAATGTCGGCGAGCGGCTTGCCCGGCAGACGGGTGGAGGCCATGCGCGCCGGAATGAGCACGATGGCTTTGCCTGAATTTTCGCGATTCATGATGTGGCCTTCAAAAACCCCGCCCAAAGTGTCAAAAAGTCTCAGTTAGGGGCCCATAATCTCTGTTGCAACGCAGAGCCAAAAGACATAGGTTCCGCGCGATTTCAAGATGGGCCGGGTTTTTGTTTACGCCGGTGGCAAAGGGAGCGTTTGCAGATGAACTCATATGTGAACATGGGCGTGGGTGCCTTTCTGGGTACGGTTTTCGTTCTGATGTCCGTATCCATTGCGTCGGAAGGCATTTTCCATTCCGAGGCTCCCGAGAAGGAAGGCTTCGCGATCGTCGCCGAAGAAGGCACGTCCGAAGCTGGCGGCGGCGCCCAGGAAGCGGCTGAAGTCGACATCAAGCCCCTGCTCCTCAAGGCAGACGCCGCAGCCGGCCAAACCGTGTTCAAGAAATGCGCAAGCTGTCACACCGTGGATAAGGGAGGGGCCAACAAGGTCGGCCCCAACCTCTGGAGTCTCGTCAACCGCCCGATCGCCTCGCATGAAGGCTTCAGCTACTCGGCTGGCATGAAGACCTTCTCCGAAGGCGGCAAGGTCGTTTGGGACTACGACCACCTCAGCTTCTTCATCGAAGCGCCGAAGAAGCACGTCCCGGGTACCGCGATGGGCTTTGCCGGCGTCAAGAAGCCTGACGAACGCGCCAACCTGATCGCATATCTCCGCGAACAGGCCGATGCTCCGGCCGCTCTCCCGGATGCAGCGGCTGCAGAAGCCGCGCCGGCTGCCGCGACCGAAGGTGCCGCCGAGAAGCCGGCCGAAGCGCCGGCAACGGAAGCCAAGCCGGCCGAAGGCCAGGCTGCTCCGGAAGGTCAGCCCGCGCCGGCTCATTAAGCCCAAGCGTTTCAACGATCTGATTTCGAGAAGCCCGGCCAGTGCGCCGGGCTTTTTGCTGTCTGGAACCAGGCCAGGCTCGTTCAGATCAGGCTGATTTACATCAGGAGGTAAGCCCAGACCGAAACGCTGACGACGCCAAGCGCCGTCGTCAGTGTAATGGTCGAGGATGCCAGCGCATGGCCGACGTTGAAGTGATTGGCGATCAGCCATGCGTTGACGCCGGTCGGCACCGCCGCGGTCAGCACGAGCGCGGTCGTCCAGTTGTCGTTGAGGCCGAGCAGATGGCAGGCGGCAAAGACGACACCCGGCAGAACCACAAGCTTCAGCAGGCTCGTCACCGTGGCCAGTCCGAGATTGCCGGCAAGGCCGTATTTGTCGAGTGCCATGCCGATCGAGACCAGCGCGGCCGGCGCGGCGGTGGCGGCAAGCTGATCGATAACACTCTTGACCGGCCCACCGAGCGGCTGACCGAGCAGATGGAAGCCAGCGCCGAAGGCAAGGCCGATGACCAGCGGATTGCGCAGCAGGTTGCGGGCAACGCCAGCCAAAAGCTTCAGCGGGCTTTGCCCCGGCCTGCCGCTGACCTTGCGCTCGGCGCGCTCCATCAGCACCGTGCCGGAGATCATCATCACCGGCAGATGGACGGACAGCAGGATCGACAGCGCCACGATCCCTTCCTCGCCGACGATGCGTGACACGAGCGGCAGGCCGATAAAGACCGTGTTGGCGAAGGCCGAGGAAACACCGGCCAGCACCCCCATGCGCGCATCGCGGCCGAAGGCGAGCGTCGCCACCAGATGGCCGATAGTCCAGGTGACGGCGACGCCGGAAAAGTAGGCGACCCAAAGCGGCCAGGGCGAGCCATCGCGAAAATCCGCCTCGGCGATCGTGCGAAACAGAAGAACCGGCACCGCGACGCGGAAAACGAAATCGCCGAGCCCTTCGCCGACGGTGGGTTTCAGGTAGCCGAGCCTGACGATCAGCCAGCCGGTCAGGATCAGGATGAAGATGGGCAGAACGTTCAGGAAGATATCGGACATGCGTCAGCCTTGGGATCGGTCCGATAGGAATAGCCCCGTTCCGGCGACCGCCGCAAGGTTGCAAGACCAGTCGCACGCCCTTGGCGAAACGGCAGCCAAAGGCAAAAAGACCGGAACATTCCACTGCGCGGGGCGTTCCCGAACAGGACCGGGAAAACGACGATGCCAACAGAGAAGCCCATCTACTCCCATCAGGACGACGATCCTCATCTGAAGGATGACGATCTGGCGGGCAAGGTTCTGCGCTTCATCCGTTATGCCACCTTCGTCGACACCACCGATATTTCGGTGATGGCGCTCGGCGAAATGGTCGTGCTGTCAGGCCATGTCCTGAGCGATTCCGACGTGGCTTGCGCCGGCGACGCGGCAAGATCGGTGATCGGCGTTACCAGCGTCGAGAACCGCCTGACGGTGAAGCCGGGCCAGCAATCATAGCTCTCATGAGCAAAGATGGCTCCGCTGTCGATCGTCACGGACTGGCCGTAGTCGGTTGTCGTCCGCTGCTTGGACTGGTAAATGGACACGGCGCCAACCACAGCGCCTTGAGTTTTCCATGGAGACCGGAATGGGGACGACCAAGTCAGCAGCGAGATAAGCCGCAACAACCCGATCGTTGTTGCGGCGTCTGTCCGGTCATTTCACACCACCGATAAGAAGGCAGAGCGCCGCCGAATGTCATTCATTTGAGCGGATGTTCAATCGTGCCCAATCATAGATCACCAACCTGGAAGCATTCGGTGCCGGCAGCACTTTTGCTGATGGCCCCGTTCGACATCCTCGCCTCGCTGGCGATGGACATCTATCTGCCCGTCGTGCCTGACATGCCCGGCATTCTTGCCACGACGCCGGCGATCATCCAGCTGACGTTAAGCCTATACATGGTCATCCTCGGCCTCGGTCAGATCGCCTTCGGACCGGTTTCCGATCGCATCGGACGGCGTCCGGTGCTCATCGGCGGTGCGCTGCTGTTTACGGCCGCATCGCTTTTCATGGCCGCCACCGCGTCGGCTCCGGCCTTCCTCGCCCTTCGGCTCCTGCAGGCGCTCGGCGCATCGGCAGCCCTTGTCGCGACCTTTGCCACGGTTCGCGACGTCTATGCGGAACGGCCCGAAGGCGCGACCATCTACGGCCTCTTCAGTGCCATGCTCGCCTTCGTCCCGGCCCTCGGACCGATCGGCGGCGCGCTGCTTGCCGGCCATTTTGGATGGAGAGCGATCTTCGTCACGCTTGGCGTCCTGGCAGTCGCCGCCACGGCGAACGCGATGCCGAGATGGCGGGAAACGCGGCCACTCGACGCCGAAGGCCAGAGAGGATCCTTTGCACCGATCCTGCGGAACGAGGCGTTCTGGACCTACACGCTCGGCTTCAGTGCTGCGATGGGCTCGTTCTTCGTGTTTTTCTCGACGGCGCCGCGCGTGCTGATCGATCGGGCGGGCTATTCGGAACTCGGCTTCAGCCTGGTCTTTGCGACAGTGGCGGTGATGATGATCCTCACGACCCGCTTCGCCAAGCGCTTCGTAACGCTCTGGGGCATCGCCGGCAGCCTTACCCGCGGGATGGCGCTGCTCATCCTTGGCGCGTTGCTCCTCGCCGTTTGCCAAAGCACGGCCGCACCGTCATTCCGGACCTTCGTCCTGCCGATGTGGGTCATCGCCATCGGCATCGTCTTCACCGGCTCTGTCACCGCCAATGGAGCCCTCCAGACCTTCGGCCACGCGGCGGGAACCGCCGTTGCCCTCTACTTCTGCATTCAGAGCCTGATTGTCGGGGTGCTCGGCACGCTGGCGGTCGTCTTCCTCGGAGGCGACACCGTCTGGCCATTAGCCGGCTACTCATCGGCTACGGCCATCACTACGCTGACCGCCCTCGCTCTGCTGACGAGGCGGCGCGGGGCAGAAGCCTGATCCGCTACAGCGCCGCGCGTCTTATCAGACGCGCAAAGATCGCTGTAGCACTTCGCAGGCAGCGCGACCGGCAGGAAGGCGTATGTGAGCCAAGCGCAGCAGCGGCGATTACCCCTTGACCTCGCCCCAGGGGCAAGCCCCACAGTCCCTGCCATGAGTGATTCTTATCTTCTTGCCGGCCGTTTCGGCGCGGCCACGCGACTATCTCCGAAGGCGCTGCGACTTTACGCCGAACAGGGCCTGCTGGTGCCTGCCTATATCGATCCGGCGACGGGCTATCGCTACTATGCGCCGGAGCAGGCCGCCTGGGCACGGATGATCGCGCGGCTGCGACGCCTCGGACTTCCGGTGGCGCGGGTCGCCCAACTGGTAGAGCTCGATGCAGAGAGCCGCCTTGTCGAATTGCGATCCTGGCTCGACGCCCAATGCGAGCGGCTGACCGAGCAGACAGAGCTGGTGGAGGCGATCGCGCGGCAGACCGACGGTCGTGATACTGAGCTGATCTCGAAAATTGCCATACGCGAGGTTAAAGCCTGCAAGCTGATCACCTGCCAGCGGCAGCTCGATATCGAAGCGCTCGATCCATTCATGGCGAGCGCCGAGGCGGATATCCGCGGTCACCTCCGCCGCTGCGGGATCGCCGGCGACGGCGCAATGACCGTGCATTTCCACGAGACCGTCAGCCGCGACAGCGAGGGACTGGTGGAAGTCGCCATTGTCTATGAAGGCAGCATCGAGCCGGTCGATGATCTGCGCATCCGCCTTCAGCCCGCACGGCGCGAGGTTTTTCTACCCGTGCCGGCCGCCTGCCAGAACTTCCCGCTGATCTTGCGCATCTACGACGCCATCGAAACCTGGCTGGACGCGCGAAGCGACATCCATTGCGTCGGCAGCCCCTACGAAATCTACCCCGGCAGCCACGGCGCCTCCTTCGATGTCGCCTACCCCATAAGCTAGATCAGCTACCCATAATCTAACAGGACAGACGATCATGATGCATTTCGCCTATACGGGCTCCGGCCCCTATTGCTACGCCAACTCGTTTGCCATGATGTTCGGCGCGCAGGCGCCCTCCACCGCGGTGATCGAATTTGCCACCGGCAGCCCGTTCGGCATGCAGCTGATTGGCGGCACCCTGCCGTTCTTCGATCCCTATGGCTGGGATCCGGAAGCCGGATTCGACGGCGCCCTTGCGGCGCTCGGCTGGACGTCGACAGTCAGCAAGGGCGGCGATGCGGACGACGCGCTTTCCCGCCTGCGCTCAAGCCTCAAGGACGGGCCGGTCTGGATCGGTCCCGTGGAGATGGGGCATCTCCGGCATCAGCCGGGCATGAGCGGACCGATCGATGCCGACCACTATGTCGTGGTGCTCGACATGGACGAGGACAGCGTGCTGATGCACGACCCGCAGGGCTACCCCTATGCGCGCCTGCCGATCGCCAACTTCATGGCCGCCTGGCGCGCCGACACGCTGAGCTATGGTGATGCCTATACCATGCGGACCGACTTTGTCCGTGTCGCCGAGATGTCGGAGATCGAGACGATACGGGCATCGATCCCGGCGGCCATTCATTGGTTGTCGATGGAGACGGACCTGCCCGTCCCTCCTGGGAGCCTCGGCAATGCCGAAGCCGCCGAAACGCTTGCCGCACGCATCGAGACCGGTTGCGACAAGGGACTGCGCGCGCACCTGATCCACTTCGCCGTCCGTGTCGGCGCCAGACGGGCAGCCGATGCGGCCGCCTGCCTCGCACGGGTGGGGTACAAGGAGGCGGCCCGCCTCGCCGACGAACAGGCACGGCTGATCGGCGCGATGCAGCATCCGCTGGTCGTGCGCAAGGATGCGGCTGCGGCCGACGCCCTGCGCGCGCTTGCTCCGACCTACGACCGACTGAAGGCGGCGCTGGAGCACGGCGGTTGACATCCGATCAACCGCCGCTCCGGCGGCGGCCGGCGCGTGGCGGCTCCCATGGTTAGGCAGGCGGTTAGGCAGGTGGTTAGACGAGCAGCTTGGAAAAGCTGCCTGCCCGCTCCGCGTTCTCGCGTTCGAGCGGTTCGTAGTGCAAGCCGACGACGCCGTTGTCATAGGTTTCCGCGCCCATCAACCGCAGATCATACCTGTTTGGAAGCGCACCGAACCAGGTGGCACCGGGGGACGCGACGGGATAGACGAAGAAGTGGAACGCATCCACGAGACCAAGTCCGATAACAGTCTGGGCGAGGCTGGCGCCGCCGGAGAGGTGAATATCACCGCCCGGCCGCGCTTTCAGCTCAAGGAGATAGGCGGCCAGCGCTTCGTCATCGGCAACGACGACCCGCTCGACATTGTTCCATTCGGTCAGCTTCTGAGACCCTGAGCGCGTAAAGACCAGCTTGCGGTAGTCGTTCATCCGGCGGGCCATCTTGCGGTTGGTTTCGGTTCCGACGTCCTCGGACAGGGCGCCCGGCCAATAGGATGCCATTTCCTCGTAGGTCACGCGCCCGACGAGCACGGTGTCATAGGTGGCGTAGAGCCGATCGATCGCCTGGTACTGGTCGTCGCCGACGCTGCCGATCCAGGCCAGCGGATCGTCGAGGCGCCCGTTGAGCGTCGTCATCATCTGCAGGACAATCTTGCGCATGCCCGCGCCTCCTCTACTGGGTTCTGCCCTCCACGAGCCGGGCGAGCTGCTCGATGACCGTGCCCCAGCCATCGTGGAAACCCATCTCCTCGTGCATGTTTCGGTCGGCATTGCTCTTGTGCATGACGTGGGCGGCATAGTCCGTGCCGTCAGGATGATCCTGGAGCGTGATGACCGCCGTCATGAAAGGGTTTTCGGCCGGGCGCCATCCCGCCACCAGCGAATTGGTGAAGACAATGCGCTGGAGGTCGTCGACCGCCAGGAAGCACGCGTCCAGATGCGGCGTGAACGCGCCGCCGCCTTCGCTGATCCGGGTGACAAAGGCACCGCCCGGCCGCACATCCATCTCGACCACCTTGCATCTGGCCGGCGCCGGAACCCACCATTGCTCGAAGCTGCCAGGATCGGTCCAGGCATTCCAGATCACCGAGCGCGGCGCCTTGATCAGGCGCGATATCGTCAGGTCGAGATCGGGATCGGGAGATCGGATCATGTCATTTCTCCTTGTTCTCAGCGGATGTCACGAATTGCTCCAGCCGATCCGTGCGGCCTTCCCAAAGCGCGCGCTGCGCCGACATCCACGCTTCGATGGCGGCAAACTGCGCTTTCTCGATGGTGCATGTGCGCACCCTGCCCTGCTTCTCCGTGCGGATCAGGCCACTGCCTTCGAGAAAGTGGATGTGTTTCATGAACGACGGCAGCGCCATGTCGAACGGCTTCGCCAGATCGCTGATGCTGGCAGGGCCGCTGCCGAGCCTTGCCAACACGGCGCGGCGCGTGGGGTCAGCCAGGGCCTGAAAAATTCCGTCCAACGGGCTCGAATACTGTTCCATAAGGCTAAGTATCACAGCAAAATACTTAACGCAATGGATAACTATTTAGCCGCCCCCGTCCCCGACGCGCCGGGACATGACCGTGGTGCTGGAACACGTCTCGATGATCGGCGGGCTCGCGCCTGTTGCGACCTTTCACGCAAGCGCTGAGGCTCGTAACGCCACCTCACCGCCCGCTCGTCATACTGTCATGCTTGCCCAAAATTGAGGAGCGGTCGCGCAGATGGCCGAATGAACGAGCCAATCGATCGCGCGGCCGAGGGGCTACCCCTCGGCCGCCAACTAAAGTTGGTTCAGCATTCTGCCACACTTAAACAATCACAGTGCCAGTGGCTGAAAATCGGAAATAGAATCAGGAAGAATGGCGGACAGAGAGGGATTCGAACCCTCGATACGCTTTCACGTATACACGCGTTCCAGGCGTGCGCCTTCAACCACTCGGCCACCTGTCCATCCGTCAACAGCCGATGGTCATGCGGCTGGATGGGAAGGGCGAGGCCCTTCGTGTCATCCGGCGCGAACCGGCGGACGGGCGGGATATATACCGATGATTTGCGCGGGATCAACTGCTTTCTGACAGATTGTTGACATCTTGTGTAACTTGGCAGGCAACGCTTGCCATTGCGCTCGTCGCCGACCGGGCCTATCTCTTGCCGCAGAGTTGCTCGGCGCCTCCCTTCGGAGACCGCCCGGACGCCGCGCCAGCTCGGATTGCCACGCTCTCCAACCTCGTCGGCTTTGCTCCGAAAGGCACGCTGATGCCGGAAAACGAAAGTGACGGCCCGGTCTGGCCCGATGGAATTTGAGGAATGAGGGACCGATGCGTTTCGTACTGAGACTGGCGAGCTTTGTGGTGCTGCTTGCGGCCGTCCTTGCAGGTGCCGTCGATGCCATCCAGTCCGTCGCCGCATCAGAGCTGATGATGACGTCGCTCGGCGACGATCTCGAAGCGTTGGGCGCCGACACGGCCAGCTGGGTTCAGTTTGCGCAGCGGACCGATACCGGGCCGACCCTCTGGCACTCGATGCTGCACTGGCTTTTGATGCAACCCGCCTTTGCGGTGCTGGCGCTTCTGGCCCTTCTTCTGTGGATGGCCGGATACAAGAAGCGGCCGGCAGCCGGCCGCTTCACCGCTTGATCATGCCGGGGCGCTGCCCCGCGTCGACGACAAGGAGTTTTAGTGATGTTCCTGATCGACATGTTCAACAAGAAGACCATCCTGCCCGACGCGCAGACGGCGCTGCCTGGGCGCGAGGATGCCATTCCGACTGCCGCGACACACTTCGTCTCGGGACACCCGCTGAAGGGCCCCTATCCCGACGGCACGGAGAAGATCCTGCTCGGCATGGGCTGCTTCTGGGGCGCCGAGCGGCTGCTTTGGAGCATACCGGGCGTCTATGTCACGGCGGCCGGCTATTCCGGCGGCCTGACGCCGAACCCCACCTACCAGGAAACCACCACGGGGCTCACCGGCCACACCGAGGTGGTGCTGGTGGTCTACGATCCGAAGGTGGTTCCTTTGTCGCGCCTGCTCAAGACCTTCTTCGAGCAGCACGACCCGACCCAGGGCATGCGCCAGGGCAACGATATCGGCACGACCTATCGCTCCGCCATCTATGCCTATGACGATGCGCAGCTGAAAGAGGCCAAGGCCGCGCGCGACGCCTTCCAGGCGGCCCTGAAGCGATCGGATCATACCGGCAAGATCACCACCGAAATCGAAAAGGCCGGCCCGTTGTACTTTGCCGAGGACTACCACCAGCAGTATCTGGCGAAGAACCCCGATGGTTATTGCGGCCTGCGCGGCACCGGCGTCAGCTGCCCGATCGGTGGCTAGTCCCTTTACGCCGCGCGCCCGGCGCGCGGCGTCCCCCTGCCGATCCAAAAAGGTCAAGGGAACCGGCATTTTAACGATGCCTGTGAATGTCGGTCGACATTTTTACCATCCGAAAAATTTTGAGTGTTTTTTTGCCGTGACCGTGCAAGGATGCGGCCACCCTAGCCCCCACGAGAGGGGCGGGTTCCGCAGACAGGCTCCATCCGGGGCCCGCGGGAGGACCCGATAAAGATCAATAGCGACAACAGGGCTGCACGATGAAAAAAACCATTCTCGGTCTCTTTGCCTTTTCCATGATGTCCGCGACGGCTCTGGCCGCCGACATCAAGCCGGCCATCATTTACGATCTGGGCGGCAAGTTCGACAAATCGTTCAACGAAGCGGCCTTTAACGGCGCCGAAAAATTCAAAACCGAATCGGGCGTCGAATACCGCGAATTCGAAATCGCCAATGACGCACAGCGCGAGCAGGCCCTGCGCCGCTTCGCCAGCGACGGCAACAACCCGATCGTCATGGCCGGCTTCAACTGGGCGGCACCGCTCGAAAAGATCGCCGGCGAATATCCGGACACCAAGTTTGCGATCATCGACATGGTGCTCGACAAGCCGAACGTGAAGTCGATCGTGTTCAAGGAACAGGAAGGCTCCTACCTCGTCGGCGTGCTCGCTGGTCTCGCTTCGAAGTCGAAGACCGTCAGCTTCATCGGCGGCATGGACGTTCCGCTCATCCACAAGTTCGCCTGCGGCTATGTCGGCGGCGCGAAGTCGACCGGCGCTGACGTGAAGGTTCTTGAAGCCTACACCGGCACGACGCCGGACGCCTGGAACGACCCGGTCAAGGGCGGCGAAATTGCCAAGTCGCAGATGGACCAGGGTTCGGACGTGGTCTACCACGCAGCCGGTGGCACCGGCGTCGGCGTCCTGCAGGCCGCTGCGGATGCCGGCAAGCTCGGCATCGGCGTCGACTCCAACCAGAACGGCCTGCAGCCGGGCAAGGTTCTGACCTCGATGCTGAAGCGCGTCGACGTGGCCGTCTACGAAGCCTTCACCGCTGCCAAGAACGACAAGTTCGAGTTCGGCATTTCCAACCTCGGCCTCAAGGAAGATGGCGTCGGCTACGCGCTCGACGACAACAACAAGGCCCTGATCACCCCGGAAATGCTCGACGCGGTCGAAAAGGTGAAGGCCGAGATCATCGCCGGCAAGGTCCAGGTTCACGACTACATGAGCGACGAAGCCTGCCCCTACTAAAGGCTTCCGCCTGACATCAGAAAGGCCGCCGTTCGCAAGAACCGGCGGCCTTTTTGTTTTTCTGCCCTGATACCAGCCTGCGCTGATATGGCGCCTCAGTAGTGCGGCGGGCGGGTGATCGGAGGCGCATCGATCGATTGCTCCTCGAGGCTGAGGAAGCGTTCCGTCAGCCGGTCGAGCTTTGCCCGCGTCTGCTCGACGACCTTCCATTGCTCGGCGAGCTGATCGGAAAGCTCTTCGATCGTCTTGGCCTGGTGAGCCACCGTCTCTTCAAGGCGGGTGACGCGGTCTTCGGCGTTGGTCATTGCTGCTGCTCCGTCCTGTCGCGGCCATCCGGGCGCGCGACACCATGGGGATTTGCCGGCAGATTGGCCAGCGGATGCCCGCTGTCAAGAAGATTGCGGTTCGGGCCTTCGCGGCCGAGCCACAGGTTCAAGGTGTCGCAGCACCTTTAGCGCGCCATATCCGGCGCGCGGCGCTGCAGCGAAAATGCCGGGTCGCTGGCCGACAGCCTCTTGTGCAGGTGCACCATCATGCCGGCGGCAAAGAGCGGCGTCAGCAGGTTGAGCAACGGCACGGCCAGAAACGCCGCCAGGATCAACCCGGCCAGGAACACGGTCGAGCGGTGCTTGGCACGGAAGAGCCGCGCTTCGGCCGGCGAGCGGTAGCGCATGGCGGCAAATTCGAAGAACTCCCGTCCCAGGAGGTAACCGTTGACGAGGAAGAAGGCGATCAGATTGACGCCGGGCACCAGGAGCAGGAATAGCGCCAATATGTTGCCGAGAATGACGACGCCGAGAAACTTGGCCGAGCCCACGATCGCCTCTGCGAGGGGCAAGGGCCGGCCGGCCGGCTCGTTCGGATAATCGCGCGCTTCGACCACGTCGGCGACATCATCGAGGAAGAAGCCGGCGATCAGCGCCGTCACCGGCGCCAGCAGCAAGGCCAGCGCCAGCGCCAGCCCGAGGCTCGCGAAGATGCCAAGCACGAAGGTGAGCCAGCCGGCCCAGGCGGGCGTGCCGGGCATCAGGGCATCAAGCCATGGCAGGGCGAGCCAGACGAAGAGTTCGCGCAGCCCGAACCACAGCGCGGCCAACGCCAGGAGCGTCAGGCCGAGCACCTTCCAGAACACCGAACGGGTCTCCGGTGCAAAAAGATTGGCCAGGGAAAGCCGCGCCGCGTCCAATATCATCAAATGTCTCCAGTGCCGGGCAGGGTACGATGGGGCATGTAGGCAAGCGCGTTCGCATCGACAAGGCAGGGCGGCCGGCAGCGTCTGCTTTCGGCAAAATTCCTGCGATGAAGACGGACGAACCGTGGCAAACGCGATGGGGAGCGATATGCTAGAACAAGGGCCTGCCCACGTGGACCGGCCGGACAGACGAGCCGCCCACGGACGGCAGGCGGACAAGGGGAGAAAATGACCAGACAGAAAACGCTCGCCGGGCTTTCGGTACTCGTCCAGGAAGGCAAGCTCGACCCGGTCACGCTTGCCGAAGAAACGCTTGCCGGCATCGAGGCGCACGGCGATCAGACGATCTTCGTCGGCATCACCCGCGAACGTGCGCTGAAGGAAGCGGCGGCCGCCTCCGCCCGGCTCCGCGCGGGCCGGTCGCTCGGCCTGCTCGATGGCCTTCCGGTCGCCTGGAAGGACCTCTTCAACGTCAAAGGCAGCGTGACCACAGCCGGTTCCGTGGTCCTGCGGGAAGATCCGCCCGCCGGCAACGACGCCGTTGTGGTTGGCGCTGTTGCCGGCGCCGGCATGGTCAACGTCGGGCGAACCAATATGAGCGAGTTCGCCTTCTCCGGCCTCGGCATCAATCCGCATTACGGCACGCCGCACAATCCGGCCTCGACCGATGTCGAGCGCATCCCGGGCGGCTCCTCGTCGGGCTCGGCGGCGGCGGTCGCGGCCGGCCTCGTGCCGGCGGCGATCGGCACCGATACCGGCGGCTCCGTCCGCATCCCGGCGGCAATGACCGGTATCGTCGGCTACAAGGCGACGCGCGGGCGCTATTCGATGAAGGGCGTCTTTCCGCTTGCCGAAAGCCTCGATTCGCTTGGCCCCCTCTGCCATACGGTGCAGGATGCAGTCTGGCTCGATGCGGCCATGCATGGACTGACCGCCCCGGTGGTGCGCCGCGGCGAGATCGCAGGACTGTCGATCGTCATCCCTGAAACGGTGGTTTTTGACGAAGCCGAAAGCGAAGTCGTCGAAGCCTTCGAGGATGCGGTGAAGCGGCTGGAAAAGGCCGGTGCCACAGTCACGCGGCGCGCCTTCCCGACGTTCAAGGCAGTGTTCGACGTGATGGCGCGCCACGGCGCGCTTGTCACCGCCGAGGCATTTGCACTTCACCGGGAGCGCCTGGCCGGTCCCGAAGCCGAACGCATCGATCCGCGCGTCGTCGCGCGCACAAGGCTCGGCGAGAAGATCACCATGCCCGACTATATCGCGCTTCTCGATGCGCGCGACCAGTTGATCCACGAGACAGTCGAGAGCCTGAAGCCGGGCGAACTCATCGTCCATCCGACGTTGCCGCATGTCGCACCGCCGCTGGCGCCGTTGCTTGCCGACGACGACCTGTTCTTTAGGACCAATGCCAAGACGCTGCGCAACACCTTGATCGGCAACTTCCTCGATTTCTGCGGCATCTCGATCCCCTGCGGCATCGGCGCCGGTGAAATGCCGGTCGGCCTGCAGCTGGCAGCGCCGCACCATCAGGACGACCGGTTGCTGTCCATCGCCCTTGCCGCCGAAGCCGTGATCCGGGGCGCTGCATGATCGTCTGTTTCGATATCGGCGGATCGGCGATCAAGGGCGCGATCGTCCATTCGCGCGAACGGATCTTTCCGCTGCCGCGCCGCACGACGCCGCTCAACAATTTTCGTCAGTTCGTGCAGACGCTTGAATCCGTGCTCGACGAGGCCGGCGGCCATCCGGAATGCGTGGCGATCTCGATCACCGGCGTCATCGACCCGGAGACCCGCCGGATCAAATGCGCCAACATCCCCTGCATCGACGGCCGAGAACTGGTTGCCGAGCTCGAGAGCGCGTTGCACCTGCCGGTCAGGATCGCCAATGATGCCGACTGTTTCGCGCTTGCCGAGGCCGGCGCCGGCGCCGGCCGGGGCCACCGCATCGTCTTCGGGGCGATTCTCGGCACCGGTGTCGGTGGCGGGCTTGTGGTCGACGGCCAGTTGATCAACGCCGATGGCGGCTTTGCCGGCGAATGGGGCCATGGACCGGCACTTGCCGCGGAGGCGGGCGAGCCGCCGATTGCCATCCCGGCCTATGCCTGCGGCTGCGGCCAGCGGCGCTGCGTCGATACCGTCGGCGGCGCGCGCGGGCTCGAACGGCTGCATGACACGGTGCACGGCAAGACCCTGTCGAGCCACGAGATCATCGAGGCGTGGATGAAGGGCGATACGGAAGCGAAGCGCACCGTCGAGATCCTTGTCGACCTCGTCAGCTCGCCTTTGGCGCTCGTGATCAACATCACCGGAGCAACGATCGTGCCGGTCGGCGGCGGCCTTTCCAATGTCGAGCCGCTGCTCGACGAGATCGACCAGGCGGTTCGTAGCCGGGTCCTGCGGCAGTTCAAGCGGCCACTTGTCGTGCGCGGCGAATGTCAGGTCGAGCCGGGACTGATCGGCGCCGCGCTGCTCGGCCTTGGAGGAGAAAAGGCATGAATGGCATCGGACTTGAGGTTTGCGTCGATGACGCCGACGGGCTTGCCGCAGCGATCGCGGGCGGAGCGGATCGGATCGAACTCTGCGCAGCACTTTCCGTCGGTGGGCTGACACCGACGGCCGGATTGATGGCCCTTGCCGGGCCGCCACGGGTACCCGTCTATGTCATGATCCGGCCGCGGCCGGGCGACTTCGTCTTCGGCGCCGCCGATCTCGACATGATGCGCCGGGATATCGATGCGGCCCGCGATGCCGGTCTTGCCGGCGTTGTGCTTGGCGCATCGCTCGCCGATGGCCAGCTCGATGCACCCCTGCTCAGAAAGCTCACCGGCCATGCCGCCGGCCTCGGCCTCACGCTGCACCGCGCCTTCGACCTGGTGCCGGATTTCACTGACGCGATCGAACTTGCTGTCGAACTCGGCTTCGAACGGATCCTGACGTCGGGCGGCGCCAGAAGCGCGCCGCAGGCAATTGAAAGACTTGCAGAACTTGTCGAGCTCGCCGCCGGGCGCCTTTCGATCATGCCAGGCTCCGGCGTGACACTCGACAGCGTCGACGCGCTGCTTGCGCGACTACCCGTCAGCGAAGTGCACTCATCCTGCTCGATCCGTGAGCCGGCTCACGATCCGCGACTGGTCGCGATGGGTTTCGTGTCGGAGGATAGGCGTCGCACGGACATGGCGACGGTTCAGGCGATGAAAGCACGGCTTTCTGCGAAGTAGAACGATCGTTCCCTCTTTCAGTTCAAGTCAAAGAAAAGGCCCGACGATCCTTGCCGATCGTCGGGCCTTTTCTCTGTTTTGCGTTTCCGATCGTTCCGCGATCAGGCGGCGTAGACCTTGTCGCCGCCGATCCAGGTCGATCCCATGGCAAGCTCCGGCGTCAGCAACACGAAATCGGCGTCCGAACCGGGCAACAGACGCCCCTTGTGCGAGGAGATGCCCATGGCGTCGGCGGGATAGGCCGATGCCATGCGAAGCGCCTCCTCGACCGGAAGCCCGAGCTTCTCGTGCACGAAGCGTACCGACGAGAGCATATCGATATCGGCGCCGGCAAGCGTGCCGTCGGCAAGCGTCAGCCGGCCGCCGTGGCGCAGGATCTCGCGGCCATTGAGCTCGAAGCTCGTCATATCCGTGCCGATCGGCGACATCGCGTCGGTCACCAGGAAGATCTGGCCCGGGCCGGTCTTGGCTCTGAGCGCCACGCCCATCGAGGCGGGGTCGACATGGTAGCCATCGGCGATCAGGCCCGCATGCAGGGTTCCGGTTGCAAGGGCTGCACCGACCACGCCCGGCTCACGGTGACCGAGACCGCTCATGGCGTTGAACAGATGCGTCACCGTCCTCGCGCCGGCCTTGGCGTAGGACACGGCGGTATCGTAGCCGACATCCGTATGGCCGAGGCTGACGACGACGCCGGCATCGGCCAGCGCCCGCACCTGTTCCTTCGTGGCGTTTTCCGCCGCCACGGTCACCATCAACACGCCCAGCGCTTTGGCGCAATCGAGCATTTCCGCAAGATCCGCGTCATCCATCGGGCGGATCAGCGACGGATCATGGGCACCCTTGCGCGCCACCGACAGATGCGGGCCTTCGAGGTGCAGCCCGAGGAAGCCAGGCACGCCAGCGGCCTTGGCCTGAAGGCCGGCGTGGATCGTGGCGCTTCTGACCTCGCGCGTATCGGTGATCAGCGTCGGCAGGAGCGCCGTGGTGCCGAACTTGGCGTGCGCCGTACAGATCTGCCGGATGCCCTCGACGCTCGGCTCTTCGTTGAGAAGCGCACCGCCGCCGCCATTCACCTGCAGATCGACGAAACCCGGCACCAGCAGCATGCCGTGGGCATCGACGACGGTGGCACCGGCCGGCACATCACCGGCTGCCACGATAGCCTTGACACGACCCGCCTCGATCAGGAGGGCGGCGCCGTCGTGCCATTCGATACCATCGAACAGCCGGGCGCCGATGATTGCCTTTTTCTCGGTCATCTCGTCTCCGTTACCTTCTTGAGGCTCGCCGGTGCGTCGGGATTGAGACCGCGCGAGCGCGACCAGGCTTCGACGAAGCCGTAGAACGGCAGGATCAGGGTCAGCGCGTCCGTGATCGGATGGCCCGTCTCGACGAACGGCAGGCGCTTGGCCTTGCCGGCACGGCTTGAAGTAACATGAACCACCGCGCCTTTTTCCGCCATACCGTCGGCGATGCCGGCGACCGAGGTTTCGGCCGCATCGCGCGCCGCAAGCGTCAGCACCGGGAACTTGGCGCCGACGAGCGCGACCGGTCCGTGCAGCACTTCGGCTGCCGAATAGGCCTCGGCATGCATGCCCGAGGTTTCCTTGAACTTCAGCGCCGCTTCGCTTGCGATCGCCAGCGCCGGCCCGCGGCCGAGCACATAGAGCGATTCGGCCTCGCCGAGATCGGCGGCGAACTCGTGCCAATCGAGCTTTACCGCCTTGGCGAACTGGTTCGGCAGATCGGCAACGGCGCGCTGCAACGCTGCGTCGCCGGTCCATTCGCCAAGAACGGCAAGGCCGGCGACGATCGAGTTGACGTAGGACTTGGTCGCAGCGACGGCGATTTCCGGACCGGCGAGAATGTCGAGCGGATGGGTGCAGGCCTTCGAGATCGGCGACGGCAGGGTGTTGGTGAGCGCGATCGATACCGCGCCCGCATCGGTTGCCGCCTGCGCCATCGCGACAATGTCAGGGCTCTTGCCGGATTGCGAAATGGCGATTGCAGCAGCGCCGCCGAGCTTCAGCTTGGCGCCATAGATCGACGCCAGCGACGGTCCGAGCGAGGCGACCGGGCGTCCGGCCTGCAGTTCGATCGCATATTTCAGGAACAGCGCCGCATGGTCCGAGGAACCGCGCGCGATCGTCACCAGGAAAGCCGGGTCCTTGGCGCGGAGCGCTGCGCCGGCCTGCTTCAGGGCTTCGGACGAGCGGTCGAGCAGCCGGGCCGCCGCTTCGGGGATCTCGTCGATTTCTCGGCGCATGTTGGTCTGCATGGTCAATTCCTTTCTTGCGGAGCGTCGGTCAGGATTCCGACAGGGTCAGTTCCGCGACAAAATCATAGGCGTCACCCCGGTAGAGCGAGCGGGTGAATTCGACGACGCGCCCCGATGCGAGATAGGAGACGCGTTCGATGGAAAGGCCGGCAGAGCCGACGGCGACGCCGAGCATGGAGGCGTCCGGATCCTTGATGTTGCAGGCCGAGATGCGCTGCACGGCGCGCACCGGCCGGGAGCGGGTCTTGTCGAGCGCGGTATAGAGCGACGACGTGACGGCCTGCGGATCCGGCAGGAATTCGGCCGAGATGCTCGCGCGCTCGATCGCCAGCGGCAGGTCGTCGGCGATACGCAGGCGCCCGAGTCTGGCCACCAGCGCGTCGGCCGGCAGGCCCAGCGCCATCATCTCATCCGGTGAGGGATGGAAAAGGCCGCGCTCGAGCCAGCGGGCGTGGGTGTTCAAGCCGCGGCGCGCCATGTCCTCGGTAAACGAGGTCAGTCGCGACAGCGATTGCTGCACCTTGGACACCGGCTTGACGACGAAGGTGCCGGAGCCGTGGCGCCGCACCAGCAAGCCATCGCGCACGAGATCGTCGACCGCCTTGCGCACGGTGACGCGGCTGATATTGGCGTAGTCGGCCAGATCGCGCTCCGGCGGCAAGGCGTCGCCGTGATTGAGCTTGCCCGATTGGATCGCGTCTTCCAGCGACTGGCGCAGCTTGAGATAGAGCGGCCCGGAGCCGCCCGCCTGCAGGCCTTCGAGCGGCAGAATGGCGGCGAGATGATCCGTCATGCGCCGACCTCCGAGCGGGAGCCGAAGCGCTGTGCGGCCAGCGCGACGGCGCCGGTGAGCGCGTCGGCCTCGGCTTCGACGAAAAGCGGCTGGTGGCGTTCGGCAAGCCAGGGACGGTAGAGCGGTGCCAGGCCGCCGAGTAGGCAGAGCTTGCGCCCTCCCCGGGCGACGACGACGTCAAGCGCCTCGTCGACCGTGATCGCCGCAGTCTTCAGCAAACGCACGGCGACGGGATCGCCCACCTGCGCAGCTTCGAAGACACGCGGGGCATAGCGGCCGAACTCGCCGGGCTTTGCCAGACGCGCGAAATCGACGACATCACTCGGAGCGTTCCTGAACTCGGCCATGACGCTATCGGTCACCGGCGACGCCTCGTGGATGCCATCAAAGGCAAGCAGGCTCTCCTGCAGCAGGGCGTGTCCGATGCGGGCGCCGCTGCCATGATCGCCGATCGTGAAGCCCCAGCCGCCGACATAGCTGATCGTGTCGCCCTGTCGCAGGATGTAGATGCTGCCGGTGCCGAGAATGGCGACGGCGCCATCCTCGTTGCCGAGGGCACCCTGCAAGGCAATCAGGCCGTCGGATTCGATGTCGGCCGCCGCAAACGGCAGGCGCCTCTTTACATAGTGCACCGCGTCGCCAGCGTTGTGCCCGGCCACGCCGACGATCGCGCGTGCCTCGGCGATGCCGGATGGATCGAGACCGGCTTCTTCAAATGCCGCCCGGGCTGCGCCGGCGATATTGGCGAGCGCCGTTTCCGGATCCGTCAGAATGTTGGCTGCACCGGCCTTGCCGCGGCCAAGAATACGTCCATCCCCGGCAGCCACAGCCGCCCGGCAGCTTGTTCCGCCGCCATCGATTCCTATCAGGTAGTTTGGCATGAGCACCTCCGCCCATTGAAGATACCAAAAAAATACCAATAACCAAGTCCGAATTGGTCTCGACATCCAATTTTGAAATAATGCATTGAATAACAACGGATAATTTCAGCATTTGCTTTTTTCTGACGCCAAAATGTAATTTCTCCTAGACAATTGGTATTTTTTTGGCATTAATTCGTTCAGAGGAGACACAACCTATGCCTTCAGTGAAGACCGAAGAGCGTCACGACAACGCCAAAGGCCTGGATGTCATGCATCCGGCGCTTGCGCTTCGGCTGCTCGCGTCCGGGCAACAGGCGGCGGCAAAGGTCGTGGACGCCGCGATCGAACCGATATCCGCCGCAGCAAGCCTGGCTGCAGAAGCGCTTGGCTCCGGCAAGCGTCTCGCCTATGCCGGCGCCGGCAGTTCGGGCCTGATGGCCATGGCCGATGCGCTGGAACTTCCCGGCACTTACGGCATCCCCCAGGACCAGATCGTCATCCTGCTTGCAGGCGGCGCCGCCAGCCTCACCGATCTCGCCGGCGGCTATGAAGACGATATGGACCTGGCGCGCGAAGACGTGCGCAAGGCCGGCATCACCGCTGGCGACTGTCTGATTTCGGTATCGGCCAGCGGCTCGACCCCCTATGCGCTGGCCGCAGCCGACGAGGCGCGCAAGCTCGGCGCCAAGGTGATCGCCGTCGCCAACAATCCGGGTGCCGCGCTGTTCAAGGACGCGGACGTGGCCATTCTGCTGCAGACGCCGCCGGAAGTCGTTTCCGGCTCGACGCGCATGGGTGCAGGCACGGCGCAGAAGATCGCCTTCAACATGTTCTCGACGCTCGTCGGCATCCATCTCGGCCACGTGCTCGACGGCCACATGGTCAACCTGCGCGCCGACAACATCAAGCTGCACGGCCGCGCGGTGCGCATCGTCACCGACATTACCGGCGTCAGCGCGTCCGAGGCCGGGCGACTGATCAATGCCGCATCCGGCTCGGTCAAGATCGCCATCCTTTTGGCGTCGGGCGCGAAGGACGTGGCGGCAGCCGAGGCGGCGCTCAACCAGACCAAACAGAATTTGCGCCAGGCGATCGACATCGTCTCGGCCTGACATAAACCTGGGATTCAAACCGCGCCAGAACGGCGCATATAAGAGGGAGAAGCTAAATGACCCGTACGACTATCAAGGGCCTGCTGCTCGCGTCGAGCATTCTCGGCTCGGCCGGCCTGGCCCACGCGGAGGACGTCACCCTGACGATCGAAAGCTGGCGCAACGACGACCTGGCGATCTGGCAGGAAAAGCTGATCCCGGCCTTCGAGGCCAAGCATCCCGGCATCAAGGTCAAGTTCGCTCCGACCGCTCCGACTGAATACAACGCGGCGCTGAACGCCAAGCTCGACGCCGGTTCGGCTGGCGACCTCATCACTTGCCGCCCGTTCGACGCCTCGCTCGAACTCTACAACAAGAAGCACCTCGCCGACCTGACGGCGCTGCCGGGCATGGAGAACTTCTCGCCGGTCGCCAAGTCCGCCTGGACGACGGACGACGGCTCGGCCACCTTCTGCGTGCCGATGGCTTCGGTCATCCACGGCTTCATCTACAACAAGGACGCCTTCGACCAGCTCGGCATCCAGATCCCGACGACGGAAGCGGAATTCTTCGCGGCCCTCGACAAGATCAAGGCCGACGGCAACTACATCCCGATGGCGATGGGCACCAAGGACCTCTGGGAAGCCGCGACCATGGGCTACCAGAACATCGGCCCGACCTACTGGAAGGGTGAAGAAGGCCGCGCCAAGCTGATCAAGGGCGAAGAAAAGCTGACCGACGATGCCTGGGTCGAGCCTTACCGCGTTCTGGCCAAGTGGAAGGACTACCTCGGCGACGGTTTCGAAGCCCAGACCTACCCGGACAGCCAGAACCTGTTTACACTCGGCCGCGCGGCGATCTACCCGGCCGGCTCGTGGGAAATCGGCCTGTTCAACACCCAGGCCCAGTTTAAGATGGGCGCCTTCCCGCCTCCGGTTAAGAACGCCGGCGACGCTTGCTACATCTCCGACCACAACGACATCGGCGTCGGCCTCAATGCCAAGAGCGCCCATGCCGAAGAAGCCAAGAAGCTCCTGACCTGGATCTCGTCGCCGGAATTCGCCGACATCTACGCCAACGCGCTGCCGGGCTTCTTCAGCCTGAACTCGACCGCCGTGAAGATGGCCGATCCGCTCGCTCAGGAATTCGTCTCCTGGCGCGAAAAGTGCAAGCCGACGATCCGCTCGACCTACCAGATCCTGTCGCGCGGTACGCCGAACCTCGAAAACGAGACCTGGGTCGAATCTGCAAACGTCATCAACGGCACGGATACGCCTGAGGTTGCTGCCGAAAAGCTGCAGAAGGGTCTCGACGGCTGGTACAAGCCGGCAAAGTAAGCGCAACTGGTTCCCTCCCCTTCAAGGGGAGGGTCGGCCCTACGGCGCCGCGCGTCTCATTCCACGCGCTAAGGTCGCCGTAGCACTTTGAATTGCTGCATGTTCTGACCCTTAAATCGGATAGGATCCAGGGAAACATGCAGCAAGGGCCGGGCGGGGCGACATTGTCCAAAGAGGCACTCCCCCAGCCGCAGCGTCATCGACCTCCCCTTGATGGGGAGGTCACCGACGCAGTCGTTTGCAAAAGAACGCGATAGCCTTAACCTTCGTCATGAGCCCGGATCGGGGCAGGCGGTATGCGGCAGGACCGGCCGTATGGCGTCGACGTGCATCATGGTGCCTTGGGGAACCGGTCGAACAAGCGGGTACGATCAATGAGCAACGCCACTTCACTGCAAGAGGGACAGCCGGCCGTGAGACGGCCGAAACGCTGGCACATCCTCGTCTTTCTGCTGCCGGCCCTTCTGGTCTACACGGCGGTCATGATCCTGCCGCTGATCGAGACGCTGCGTCTCTCGCTGTTCAACACGGTCGATGGCCAGCCGACCTTCGTCGGCCTGGCAAACTTCCAGGTGCTGTTCGGCGACGAGCGCTGGGCGCACGATTTCTGGAACGCGCTGAAGAACAACGTCATCTTCTTCATCATTCACATGTGCGTCCAGAACCCGATCGGCGTCGCGCTGGCGGCGATGCTGTCCATTCCGAAGCTGCGCTTCGTCACCTTCTACCGCACGGCGATCTTCCTGCCGACGCTGCTTTCCTTCGTCATCGTCGGCTTCATCTGGAAGCTGATCCTTTCGCCGATCTGGGGCGTTGCGCCCGGGATGCTTGACCTCGTCGGCCTGAAGTCGATGTTTGCACCCTGGCTCGGCAAGCCGGGCTCAGCGCTCGTCGCCGTGTCGCTGATCTCGGTCTGGCAATATGTCGGTATCCCGATGATGCTGATCTATGCCGCGCTGCTCAACATTCCCGATGAGGTGATCGAGGCGGCCGAATGCGACGGCGTCACCGGCTGGAGCCAGTTCTGGAAGATCAAGCTGCCGCTGATCCTGCCCGCCATCGGCATCATCTCGATCCTGACCTTCGTCGGCAACTTCAACGCCTTCGACCTGGTCTATACGGTGCAGGGCGCACTTGCCGGCCCTGATGGTTCGACCGACATTCTCGGCACGCTGCTCTACCGCACCTTCTTCGGCTTCCAGCTGCAGCTCGGCGACCGCTCGATGGGCGCGACGATCGCGACGGTGATGTTCCTGATCATCCTCGCCGGCGTGTCGCTCTACCTCTTCGTCATCCAGCGCCGCATGCGCCGCTATCAGTTCTAAGGGAGGCCGAGATGCAAGCACGCCACTCCATTTTCCGCACCGGCTTCGTCCACCTCGCGCTGATCGCCTATACGCTCATCTCGCTGTTTCCGGTGTTCCTGACGATCATCAACTCGTTCAAGGATCGCAACGCGATCTTCCGGGCGCCGTTGACGGTCCCCACGCCTCAGACCTTCAGCCTGATCGGCTACCAGACGGTGCTCGGCCAGGGCGATTTCGCGACCTACTTCCAGAACAGCTTCATCGTCACGATCGTCGCGATCGCGCTGGTGCTGCTGTTCGGTGCCATGGCCGCGTTCGCACTCTCCGAGTATCGGTTCCGCGGCAACACGCTGATGGGTCTCTATCTGGCGATCGGCATCATGATCCCGATCCGGCTCGGCACCGTCGCCATCCTTCAGGGCATGGTCGCGGCCAACCTCGTCAACACGCTGACGGCGCTGATCCTCGTCTATACGGCGCAGGGCTTGCCGCTGGCGGTGTTCATCCTGTCGGAGTTCATGCGTACGGTTTCCGATGACCTGAAGAATGCCGGCCGCATCGACGGGCTGTCGGAATACTCGATCTTCTTCCGCCTTGTGCTGCCGCTGATCCGGCCGGCGATGGCGACCGTTGCCGTGTTCACGATGATCCCGATCTGGAACGATCTGTGGTTCCCGCTGATCCTGGCGCCGGCGGAAACCACCAAGACGGTCACGCTCGGCTCGCAGATCTTCATCGGGCAGTTCGTCACCAACTGGAATGCGGTGCTTGCGGCCCTGTCGCTCGCCATCCTCCCGGTTCTCGTCCTCTATGTCATCTTCTCGCGGCAGCTGATCCGCGGCATCACCGCAGGAGCAGTCAAGTGAATTCAGACAGCAAACCGGTCCGGGTCCTCGTCGCGGGTCTCGGCAACATGGGCCGCAGCCATGCGCTGGCCTACCACAACAATCCCGGCTTCGAGATCGTCGGCCTGGTCAATCGCTCCAAGGTCGAACTTCCGGAAGAGCTTCGCGGCTACGAAATCCATCCGGACTTCAAGGCAGCGCTTGCGGAGTTGAAGCCCGAGCTCTGCTCGGTCTGCACCTATTCCGACAGCCATGCGGACTATGCGGTCATGGCCTTTGAGGCCGGCTGCGACGTCTTCGTGGAAAAGCCGCTGGCAACGACGGTCGCCGACGCCGAACGGGTCGTCGCCGCCGCCAGGAAGCATGGCCGCAAGCTGATCATCGGCTATATCCTGCGCCATCATCCGTCCTGGATCCGCCTGATTGCCGAAGCCCGCAAGCTCGGCGGTCCCTATGTCTTCCGCATGAACCTGAACCAGCAGTCGAGCGGCCCGACCTGGGAAACGCACAAGTCGCTGATGCGGACGACCCCGCCGATCGTCGACTGTGGCGTGCATTACGTCGACGTCATGTGCCAGATCACCGATGCCAAGCCGATGGAAGTACGCGGCATGGGCCTGCGTCTTTCCGACGAAATTGCTTCGGACATGTACAACTACGGCCATCTGCAGGTGATCTTCGAAGACGGATCGGCCGGCTGGTACGAGGCCGGCTGGGGTCCGATGATTTCGGAGACCGCGTTTTTCGTGAAGGACGTGATGTCGCCGAAGGGCTCCGTATCGATCGTCATGGATCCGAATGCCAAGTCCGACGATATCGACACCCACACCAAGACTTCGGTCATTCGCGTGCACAATGCGGAAACCGGCCCCAACGGCCGCTTCCTGAAGCCGGACGAAGACCTGACAATGGACGGAGAGCCGGGCCATCAGGAACTCTGCGATCGTGAGCAGGCCTATGTGCTGAAGGCCATCCGCGAAGATATCAATCTCGACCGCCACATGAACGACGCCGTCCAGTCGCTGCGCATCTGCCTTGCGGCTGATGAAAGCGTCCGCACCGGCCAGCCGGTCAAACTTTAAGAGGGGCAACCAGGTGGGATCACTTCAACTCAAATCCATCCGCAAGGCCTATGGCAGCCATGAGGTTCTCAAGGGCATCGACCTGGAAGTGAAGGACGGCGAGTTCGTCATCTTCGTCGGTCCCTCCGGCTGCGGCAAGTCGACATTGCTGCGCACCATCGCCGGCCTCGAGGACGCGACCTCCGGCAGCGTCCAGATCGACGGCGTCGAAGTCGGGCACGTCGCGCCCGCCAAGCGCGGCATCGCCATGGTGTTCCAGTCCTATGCGCTCTATCCGCACCTGACGGTGAAGGACAATATGGGCCTGGGCCTGAAGCAGGCGGGCAAGCCGAAGGTGGAAATCGAAGACAAGGTCGGCAAGGCCGCCAACATGCTGTCGCTCGACCCCTATCTCGCCCGGCGTCCGGCGGAGCTTTCCGGCGGCCAGCGCCAGCGCGTCGCCATCGGCCGCGCCATCGTGCGCGAACCGAAGCTGTTCCTCTTCGACGAGCCGTTATCGAACCTCGACGCGGCCTTGCGCGTCAACACCCGGCTCGAGATCGCCCGGCTGCATCGCAGCCTGAAGGCAACGATGATCTACGTGACCCACGATCAGGTCGAGGCGATGACACTTGCCGACAAGATCGTGGTGCTGAACGCCGGCCAGATCGAACAGATCGGCTCGCCGATGGATCTCTATAACCGGCCGGCCAACGTCTTCGTCGCCGGCTTCATCGGCTCGCCGCAGATGAATTTCATCGACGGCGCCCGCCTCGGCGATACACGCGCCAAGACGATCGGCATCCGGCCGGAACATATCGGCCTGTCGCGCGAAAACGGCGACTGGAAGGGCAAGGTCGTGCATGTCGAGCACCTCGGGGCCGACACCATCGTCTATATTGAGTCCGATCAGGTCGGCCTGATCACCGTTCGGCTGTTCGGCGAGCACCGCTACGCCCCCGATGACATCGTCCATGCGACGCCGATGGTCGGCAGCATGCACCGGTTCGGCGCGGACGATCGCATCCTCGCCTGATACGACCCATCCGGCACATCGCCGGATCACACCTGCGTGATGATCAGCCGCCGTGGTGCCGAAAGCACTGCGGCGGCTGATTATTTTCATCGAAAGAACGCGCTGCATCACGGTGTTGCACTGCGGCGCAAATTAACATACATTTGTGTTTGTATATTAGCGTTCCGGTATTTTCCGATCCCGATACTGGTCTTGCTTCCCTTCACTTCCGGACCGCGCAGCCCTTCGATATGCACTGGCTGCGCACGGTCACCGAATATGGACATCGCTATGCGCATGAACCGACCGACACTGGCCGCCGCCTTGGCAACCGTGATTCTCCTTTCCGGCTGCCAGAAAGAAGAAGAACAGGCCGCCCCCGCCTTCCCGCCATCGGCCGTCGCCGTCTTCACGACAGCATCCGAGACGCTGCCGATCACCAACGAACTGCCTGGCCGCATCACCGCGACGCGCGTCGCCGAAGTTCGCCCGCGCGTTTCCGGCATCGTCGTCGAACGCGTCTTCCAGCAGGGCTCGAAGGTCAAGGAGGGTGACGTGCTCTATCGCATCGACCCGGCTCCCTTCCAGGTTCAGGTCGAGAAGGCCGAGGCGACGCTACGCCGCGCCAACGCCGTGCGCCTGCAGGCCGAGCAGAAGGCCGCCCGCCAGGATGCGCTGAAAAAGGCAAATGTCGTCGCCGCGCAACAGTTCGACGATGCGGCCGCCCTGCATGCTGCCGCAGCCGCCGACGTTGCCATCGCCGAAGCGGGCCTCGCCGCGGCGAAGCTCGATCTGCAATATGCCAACGTGACCGCGCCGATCAGCGGCCAGATCGGCCGTGCATTGATTACCGAAGGCGCACTCGTCAGCGCCAACAACTCGGAAAACCTTGCCACGATCCAGCAGCTCGATCCGCTCTATGCCGACTTTACCCAGTCTGCGACCGATCTCATCCGCCTGCGCAAGGCGCTCGAGGATGGCCAGATGATGAGCGGCGACCAGGAGGCCGAGGTTCAACTGATCCTCGACGACGGCACGCCCTACGAACACAAGGGCAAGCTCCTGTTTTCGGAAGCGGCGGTCGACGCGACCACCGGACAGGTGACGCTGCGCGGCGAATTCCCCAACCCCGACGGCGACCTGCTGCCGGGCATGTATGTCCGCGTGCTTGTCCAGCAGGGCGTCGAGAAGGAAGCGATCACCGTGCCGCAGCAGGCTGTCCAGCGTAACAATGCCGGCCAGTCGCAGGTCTATGTCGTGGCCGCCGACAAGAAGGTCGAGTTCCGCAACGTCACGCTTGGACGGACTGTCGGAACCCGCTGGCAGGTGACCTCCGGGCTGAAGCCCGGTGAAAAGATCATCGTCGAAGGCTTCCAGAAGATCGGCCCCGGTGCACCGGTGGAACCGACCGACTGGGACCCGAACGCCAAGCCTGCGGCCGAAGCAGCCCAGACGACCGCGGCGGCCGAAGAAAAGCCCGCTGAAGCCACAAAGTGAGTGCTGATTAATGCCTAGTTTTTTCATCGACAGGCCTATTTTTGCCTGGGTGGTGGCGATCTTCATCATGCTCGCCGGCATCATTGCGATACCGCTGTTGCCGGTATCGCAATATCCTGATGTCGCACCGCCGCAGATCTCCATCAACACGAGCTACCCCGGCGCGTCGTCGCAGGACACCTATCAGAGCGTCACGCGCCTGATCGAAAACGAGCTGAACGGCGTCGAAGGCCTGCTCTATTTCGAATCGACCTCCAGCGCTTCCGGCTCGGTCGACATCAGCGCCACCTTCGCGCCCGGTACCGATCCGGGACAGGCGGCCGTCGACATCCAGAACCGCGTTCGCCGCGTCGAACCGCGCCTGCCCGATTCGGTCAAGCGCCAGGGCGTTCAGGTCGATGAAGCGGGGTCGGGCTTCCTGATGATCGTCGCGCTCACCTCGACCGACGGCTCGATGGACGCCATCGGTCTCGGCGACTATCTCAGCCGCAACGTGCTGAACGAAGTCCAGCGCGTGCCCGGCGTCGGCCGTGCGCAGCTGTTTGCGACCGAACGCTCGATGCGCGTCTGGCTCGATCCGGACAAGATGCTCGGCCTCAACCTGACGGCCGCCGACGTGACCAATGCCGTCCAGGCCCAGAACGCCCAGATCGCATCCGGCTCGATCGGCGCGCAACCGAACCCGATCACGCAGCAGATCAGTGCCCCCGTCGTCGTCAAGGGACAGCTGTCGAGCGCCGAGGAATTCGGCGCCATCGTGCTTCGCGCCAATCCGGACGGCTCCTCCGTTCGTCTGCGCGATGTCGCCCGCGTCGAAATCGGTGGCGAGAGCTACGCGTTTTCGACCCGCCTGAACGGCAAGCCGTCCGCGGCTATCGCCATCCAGCTGTCGCCAAGCGGCAACGCGATGTCGACATCGGCGGCGATCAAGGAGCGCATGGACGAATTGTCGAAGTTCTTCCCTGAAGGGCTCGAATATTCGGTTCCCTACGACACCTCGCCGTTCGTTGCCGTCTCCATCGAGAAGGTGCTGTCGACGCTCGTTGAAGCGGTCGCGCTCGTCTTCATCGTGATGTTCCTGTTTCTGCAGAACATCCGCTACACCATCATCCCGACGCTGGTCGTGCCGGTCGCTCTTCTGGGCACCTGCGCGGTGATGCTGGCGATGGGCTTCTCGATCAACGTTCTGACCATGTTCGGCATGGTGCTGGCGATCGGTATCCTCGTCGACGATGCGATCATCGTCGTCGAGAACGTCGAACGCATCATGTCCGAAGAGGGGCTGACGCCGAAGGACGCCACCCGCAAGGCGATGAAGCAGATCACCGGTGCGGTCATCGGCATCACGCTGGTGCTGGCTTCGGTGTTCATTCCGATGGCCTTCTTCCCGGGCGCCGTCGGCGTGATCTATCGCCAGTTCTCGCTGACCATGGTCGTGTCAATCCTGTTCTCGGCGTTGCTCGCGCTGTCGCTGACACCGGCGCTGTGCGCCAGCTTCCTGAAGCAGGTTCCGAAGGGCCACCACCACGCCAAGCGCGGCTTCTTCGGCTGGTTCAACCGCAGCTTCGACAAGACCTCGCACGGCTATAGCGGCATCGTGAAGCGCCTGGTCCACCGCACCGGTCGCTACATGATCGTCTACATCGCCGTGCTGGCCGGCCTCGGCTGGCTGTTCATGAAGCTGCCATCGTCGTTCCTTCCGGACGAAGACCAGGGCTTCGTGATCGTCATGATGCAGCTCCCCTCCGAGGCGACGGGCAACCGTACGACCGAGGTGGTGGAACAGGCGGAAAAGATCTTCGGCCAGGAGCCCGCCGTCGAACGCATCATCGCGATCAACGGCTTCTCCTTCTTCGGCACCGGACAGAACGCAGCGCTCGCCTTCGTGACGCTGAAGGACTGGAAGGAACGCGACGCCGACAACGCCGCCCAGTCGATCGCAATGCGTGCCACCATGGCCATGAGCCAGATCAAGGATGCGATCAGCTTCGCGCTGTCGCCGCCGGCAATCCAGGGCCTCGGCACCACCGGCGGCTTCTCGTTCCGCCTGCAGGATCGCGGCGGTCTCGGCGAAGCGGCGCTCTCCCAGGCGCGCGACCAGCTTCTCGGCCTTGCGGCTGAGAGCAAGATCGTCACCGGGGTTCGGTTCGAAGGCATGCCCGATGCGGCTCAGGTCAGCGTGACCATCGACCGCGAAAAGGCCAATACCTTCGGCGTGACCTTCGCGGACATCAACTCGACGATCTCGACCAACCTTGGCTCGTCCTATGTCAACGACTTCCCGAATGCCGGCCGCATGCAGCGCGTGACGGTGCAGGCGGATGAGGGTCAGCGCATGCAGACGGCGGATCTGTTGAACCTCAACGTCCGCAACACCAATGGCGGCATGGTCCCGCTCTCCGCCTTTGCGACGGTGGAGTGGGTCAAGGCCTCGACCCAGACGATCGGCTACAACGGCTACCCGTCGGTGCGCATCAGCGGTGAAGCGGCTCCGGGTTACTCCTCCGGTGACGCGATCAACGAAATGCAGCGGCTCGCGGGCGAGCTGCCGGCTGGCTTCGGCTACGAATGGACCGGCCAGTCCCTGCAGGAAATCCAGTCGGGTACCCAGGCGCCTCTCTTGATCGCGCTGTCGTGCCTGCTCGTCTTCCTGTGCCTGGCCGCGCTCTATGAGAGCTGGTCGATCCCGGTGGCGGTCATTATGGTGGTTCCGCTCGGCGTCATCGGTTCGGTGCTCGCCGTGACCATGCGCGACATGCCGAACGACGTGTACTTCAAGGTCGGCCTGATCGCGATCATCGGCCTGTCGGCGAAGAACGCCATCCTGATCATCGAGTTCGCTAAGGAGCTGCGTGAGCAGGGCATGTCGCTGATCGATGCGACGTTGGAGGCAGCGCACTTGCGCTTCCGTCCGATCCTGATGACGTCGCTCGCCTTCACGCTCGGCGTTCTGCCGCTGGCGATCGCCACGGGCGCAAGCTCCGGCAGCCAGCGCGCCATCGGCACCGGCGTGATGGGTGGCATGATCTCGGCAACGGTGCTAGCGATCTTCTTCGTTCCGGTGTTCTTCGTGTTCGTCACGAAGCTGTTCGGACGCAAGAAGGCAGAAGCCACACCGGCCGCAACCGAGACCGCGACACCGGCCGAATAGGATGACAATCGACGGCCCGCCCTCGCGGCGGGCCGTTTTGCAAGGAGGAATGAATGCGCAGAACGAAAGCCGATGCGGAGGCAACGCGGCAGAAGATCCTGAACGCCGCCGAACGCGTGTTCTACGAAAAGGGTGTTTCAAACACCACTCTGGAGGAAGTGGCCAAGGAAGCGGGCGTGACCCGCGGCGCCATCTACTGGCACTTCGCCAACAAGACCGATCTTTTCCTGGCCCTGCACGATGCCGTGCCGCTGCCCCAGGAAGACATGATCGCCCAGGAAATCGAGGCTGAGGCGGCCGATACACTGGCAATCGTCGAGGACGCGATGGGCGCCTGGATCGATATTCTGGCCGCCGACGAGCAGCGCCAGCGCATTCTCACCATCATGCTGCGCACCAACTACGACGGCGACATGAGCGAGGTCCTGACCCGACACAAGGAGCTCGACGAACACCACAATGCCCTGCTCGAACTGGCCTTTTCCCGCGCCCTTGCCAAGGGCTACATGCAGGACAGCTGGACGCCCACGTCAGCGACCCGCACGCTTCACTGGATGATGCTCGGTCTGTGCACCCAGTGGCTGCTCTTCGGTCGCGGCTTCGACATCGTCCAAGAAGGGCGTGACGGGCTGAGGCGACTGTTTTCCAGCTTTCGCACGCCATCCGCCGCCCGTCCCACCCTGTCCACCGTCAGCTGAAGACGACGGTCTTGTGGCCGTTGAGCATGACGCGCCGTTCCAGGTGCAGCTTGACGGCGCGAGCCAGCACGCGGCTTTCGATGTCGCGGCCGCTGGCGACGAAGTCTTCCGCCGTCAGCGCGTGACTGACGCGTTCGGTTTCCTGCTCAATAATCGGCCCCTCGTCGAGATCCGAGGTGACGTAGTGGGCCGTGGCACCGATCAGCTTGACGCCGCGCTCATGCGCCTGGTGATAGGGCCTGGCCCCCTTGAACGACGGCAGGAACGAGTGATGGATATTGATCGCCTTGCCGTAGAGGCGCTTCGACAGATTGTCTGAAAAGACCTGCATGTAGCGCGCCAGGATGACCAGATCGGCGCCGGTCTCCTGCGCGAGGCGCAACAGCTTCTCCTCCTGCTCCGCTTTGTTGGCCTTCGATACCGGCCAATGATGATAGGGGATCGCCTCGAGCTCCGCCGTCCGTCGGCTGTCTTCGTGATTGGAGACGATGGCGACGACCTCGGCGTTCAGCCAGCCGACGCGGATCTGGTAGAGCAGATGCAGGAGCGCATGGTCGAACTTCGACACCAGGATGACGATCTTCGGCTTGCGCGCGGCTTCCGTCAGCGTGATACGCATCTGGAACCGGTCGACGGCCGGCTGCAACGCCCTCTCGACATCATCCCGTGCCATGCCGTCAGGCGCCTGGAAGGCGATGCGCATGAAGAAGCTGTTGGTGTGCCGATCCCAGAACTGACTGCTCTCGGCGATGTTGGCGCCAAGGCCGGCCAGCTCCGTGGTGACGGCGGCAACGATGCCGGGCTTGTCATCGCAGGACAGCACAAGAATGAAGGTGTTGGTGGCCATGGTCTCCTCCGATTGGCGGCTCTGCCGGGCGCGCTTGCGCCCCTCCAGTGGTTGCCTAGGGGGAGACGAATGCGGCCGCAACCATTGAGGCCGCGTCGGCATGCGCTTTCTATCATCATGATACGCAGACAGGCAGAAGGCGGCCGTGCTGGCCGCCTTCTGCAAGAATAACCGCAGCTGTCGATGTAGGGTTACTGATGGAATCCCTCAGGGAAACCTCAGTGCGCCTCGTCCCAGTTCATCGCGGCGCGGGCATCGACCTTGAGGGGCACGCGCATGTCGAGCGCCGGCATCGCGGCATTCTCCATCACCGACACGACGATCGGAATGGTGCGCTCGACCTCGGCATCCTCGACCTCGAAGATCAGTTCGTCGTGCACCTGCAGCAGCATGCGGGCGGAAAGCTTCGCCTCGCTCAGCGCCGGCTCGATCTTCACCATGGCGCGGCGGATGATGTCTGCGGCAGACCCCTGGATCGGCGCATTGATCGAAGCGCGTTCGTTGAAGGCGCGATGCGACGGGATCGACGAGCGAATGTCGGGATAGTGGGCACGCCGGCCAAAAATCGTTTCGACATAACCATGCTCGCGGGCGAAGGCCTTGGTGTTTTCCATGTAGTCGCGAATGCCGGGGAAGCGTTCGAAGTATTTCTTGATGTAGTCGCTCGCTTCCGAGCGCTCGATCGACAACTGGTTGGCAAGGCCAAAGGCGGAGATGCCGTAGATGATGCCGAAGTTGATGGCCTTCGCCCGCCGGCGGATTTCGCTCGGCATGCCCTCGACCGGCACGCCGAACATCTCCGAGGCGGTCATGGCGTGAATGTCGACGCCGTCGGCAAAGGCCTGGCGAAGCTGCGGGATGTCGGCGACATGGGCCAGCACGCGCAGCTCGATCTGGCTGTAGTCGGCCGAAACCAGCTTGTGGCCTGATGTGGCGATGAAGGCCGTGCGGATCTTGCGGCCTTCGGCGGTGCGCACCGGAATGTTCTGCAGGTTCGGGTCGGACGAGGACAGACGCCCGGTGGTCGTCGCCGCCAGCGCATAGGAGGTGTGGACGCGCTTGGTTTCCGGATGGACGAAACCCGGCAAGGCGTCGGTATAGGTCGACTTCAGCTTCGTCATCTGGCGCCAGTCGACGATCTTGCGCGGCAACTCGTGGCCCTCGGCGGCGAGGTCCTCGAGCACCTGCGCCGAGGTCGACCATTGGCCGGTCTTGGTCTTCGAGCCGCCGGGCAGCCCCATCTTGCCGAAGAGGATATCGCCAAGCTGCTTGGGCGAACCGACGGTAAACGTTTCGCCGGCTAACTTGTAGATTTCATCTTCCAGCGCAGCGGCACCCTGCGCCAGTTCGCCGGAAAGCCGCGACAGGATCTGGCGATCGATGGTGATGCCACGCTCCTCCATGCGAGCCAGCACCGGCACGAGCGGGCGCTCCAGCCGTTCATAGACGCGCACCAACCCCTTGGCTGCGAGCCGCGGCTTCAGCACGTGCCAGAGCCGCAGCGTAACGTCGGCATCCTCGGCGGCGTAGGCGGTGGCGCGGTCGATATCGACATAATCGAAGGTCACCGACGACTTGCCGCTGCCGGTCATATCCTTGTAGGCGATCGGCTTATGGCCGAGCCAACGCTCCGACAGCGCATCCATCCCGTGCGTGCCGTTGCCGGCGTCGACGACGTAGGACATCAACATGGTGTCGTCGAAGCCCTGCACGGTGATGCCGTGCCGCCTCATGACGAGATAGTCGTATTTCAGGTTCTGGGCGACCTTCAGCACCGACGGATCTTCGAGCAGCACCTTCAGCCGGCTCAACGCCTCGCGCACCGGGATCTGGTTTTCGGCATGGCCGCCGCCGAGAAGATCGCCAACCCCTGTTTTGTGGATCAACGGCACATAGGCGGCACGGATCACCGTTCCCGAGGGGTCCTTGGCATAGTCCGCAAGCGCGAGCGAGAAGCCGACGAGCTCTGCCTGCATGGCGTCGAGCGACGTCGTTTCGGTGTCGAAGGCAACGAGGCCCGCGTCCTTCGCGTCGGCAATCCAAGCGTCGAGCGTCGGCAGATCGCGGATCGCCACATAGCGCGAATGGTCGATGGCGGAGCTAGCGAAAAGGGCTGCGCGTGACTGTGCGAGTGCCTCCGGCGTCGCGTCGGCGGCCTCGCCCGTGGAGATTGGCTGGACCCTGACCGCAGGTGCCGCCTCTCCGGCACTGGACGGCGCCGGGGCAACCGCTGCCTTGTCGAGATCCGGACCGCGCGCATCCGCGCCCCACTCGACCGGCACGGTAGCCGGCTCGACCGCATCGGCGTCCGTGTCGGTGGCAGCGGCCACACGACGGGTAAGCGTCGTAAACTCCATCGCCTTCAGGAAGGCGACGAGACGCGGTCCATCCTGCGGTTCGAGCTGAAAGTCTTCGAGAGGGACGTCGAGCGGCGTGTCGGTGCGCAGCGTCACCAGCTGGCGCGACAGGCGGGCGAGGTCGGCATTGGCAATGATGTTTTCGCGGCGCTTGGCCTGCTTGATCTCGCCCGCGCGGGCCAGCAGCGTATCGAGATCGCCGTATTCCTCGAGCAATTGCGCCGCGGTCTTCGGGCCGATGCCGGGGATGCCGGGCACGTTGTCGGTGGAATCGCCGGTCATCGCCTGGAGATCGATCATCTTTTCCGGCGGCACGCCCCATTTCTCGATCACTTCCGGGATCGAGATCTGCTTGTCCTTCATGCTGTCGTACATCGAGACGTTCGGCGTCACGAGCTGCATCAGGTCCTTGTCGGAGGAGATGATGGTGACGCCGGCACCCGCCTTTTCGGCAAGGCGCGCATAGGTCGCGATCAGGTCGTCGGCCTCAAACCCTTCCTTCTCGATGCAGGGCAGGTTGAAGGCGCGCGTGGCGTGGCGGATCAGCCCGAACTGCGGGATGAGCTCCTCCGGTGGAGCCGTCCGATTGGCCTTGTAGAGGTCGTAGAGTTCGTTGCGGAACGTCTTCGAGGAATAGTCGAAGATGACGGCGAAATGCGTCGGCGTGACGCCGACGGAGGTGTCGCGCGCATCGGTGAGCAACTTCCACAGCATGTTGCAGAATCCGGACACCGCGTTGACCGGAAGGCCATCGGATTTGCGGTTGAGCGGCGGGATGGCGTGGAACGCCCGGAAGATGAATCCAGAGCCGTCGACGAGGAAGAGGTGATCACCGTTTTTCATGGGCAAATGGATAGCGCGGGGTGAGCCAAACGTCCATTGCGGTTTTCCGCACGCACGACATTCTCACCCCATTGTTGCGCGGGATCCGGCCACGCTCGACGACGGCCAGCCCTTGCACGAACCACACGGTGCTTCGGCTACCCTCAAGATCGGACCGGGCCCGATCTCGCTGCCTGCGAGTTGGGCGGTCGGCGCCTATCTCAAGCGGCGACAAATCGGCTCAGCGGAACGATGCGGTGCGTGGTGTTCAAGGCTATGATGATGCTCGCGATCGCACGTCTTGTTCGGTCTCGGCATGCGGCGCCAAAGCCTTCGGATGCGTCCATAAGCTTCACGGAAACGTTACGCATTTGTAATGTGCGATTCCTTGGCCCAATCCTTGAAAAGCCACATTTGACTCCTCAAATCTTAGTCAACGGCACCGAGTGATGCCGTCTTCTGGTGATTGGCCTGTCCCCCGCCCGCACCAGATGAGGACAAAGGCCTTATCCCCCTCTCCGGGCCTTTGTCCCGTTTTCAGAGAACCGCCACGGCGCCGCCTCCGCGCCGCGGCGGTTTCTCGTTGGTCGGGTCAAATCCTTGTGAGACAAGGCTTTCAAGTCCATCGCGTGCTTTGTAACTTGTCTTCGCGCCGCTTCGAGCGTACCCATTGGGGCATGGCCTTCAATCGTATGGAATCTGCGACCTACTTGGCCAGCCTGCTGGCCAAAAGTTTCTCGCGTGCCCTTCAGGAGCGCGGTCAGAAGCTCGGCTTCGCGCCCGGTCAATTTCCCGTCCTGTTGGAATTATGGGCCGAGGAAGGCCTGACCCAGAAGCAGCTTCTCGACAGGCTCGACATCGAACAGGCGACCATGGCCAACACGCTGGCGCGGATGGAACGCGATGGGCTGATCGTCCGGCGCAAACATCCGCAGGACAAGCGTTCGCAACAGATCTTCCTGACCGAGAGGGCGAGGGAAATCGAGGCGGCGGCCAAGGAGGCGGCGCTTGCCGCCGACCAGTCGCTGCTATCGGGCCTTAGGCAATTCGAACGCGAACTCATGCTCGAATATATGCGCATGGCGCTTGCCCATGCCGCGCGCGATGGCGGCGCCGCATGAGGCGGGCAACACCCTCTGATCGTTCCATCAAAAGATTTGGCTTAAACCCATCCGCCTGAGGCTCTAAAGCAACCTTACAGCGCCGCGCGTCAAATATGACGCGCTAAGGACGCTGTAACACCCTAAACTTGCTGCATAATTTTCTCCTTAAATCGATTCCGATTTAAGGAATTATGCAGTAGCGGGTTCGTTCGGACACGCCAAAGCCACTGCCGCCCGTTGAACGACCTGCGTAATTTCGCTGCTGAAATCGATTCCGATTTGCGACGTCATGCAGTAGGTTCCGGCAAAACTTGAAGCAAGGATATGCATGATGGCAGATATCACCCCTATTCTCGAGCGCGCAGACGCAAACCTGCCGAAGAGCCTGGACAGGCTTTTCGACCTCGTGCGCATCAAGTCGATCTCGACCGATCCGGCCTTCAGGGCCGATTGCCGCAAGGCCGCCGAATGGCTGGTCGCGGAACTGAACGGTCTCGGTTTCACCGCCTCGATCCGCGACACCCCCGGACATCCGATGGTGGTCGCCCATCATGCCGGCGCCACCGCCGATGCCCCGCATGTGCTGTTCTATGGACATTACGACGTCCAGCCGGTCGATCCCTTGAACCTGTGGGATACCGATCCGTTCGAGCCGGGCGTCAAGGAACTGGAGCCCGGCCGCAAGGTCATCACCGGCCGCGGCACCGCCGACGACAAGGGCCAGCTCCTGACCTTCGTCGAGGCGGCCCGCGCCTACAAGGAAGTCCACGGCTCGCTGCCCTGCCGTGTCACCATCCTGTTCGAAGGTGAGGAAGAGTCCGGCTCGCCGTCGCTGAAACCGTTCCTCGAAGCCAATGCGGCGGAACTTAAAGCCGACTATGCGCTTGTCTGCGACACCAGCATGTGGGACCGGGACACGCCTGCGATCTCGGCGGGACTGCGCGGTCTTGTCGGCGAGGAAGTCATCATCAAGGCCGCCGACCGCGACCTGCATTCGGGCTATTTCGGCGGCGCTGCCGCCAACCCGATCCGTATCCTCACCGGCATCCTCGCCGGGCTTCATGACGAAAACAGCCGCGTGACGCTTGAAGGCTTCTACGAAGGCGTCGAGGAAACGCCGGCCCAGATCAAGGCCGGATGGGAAACCCTCGGCCAGACCGCGGAAAAATTCCTCGGCGAAATCGGTCTTTCGATCCCGTCGGGCGAAAAGAACCGCTCGGTGCTCGAATTGACCTGGGCCCGCCCCACCGCCGAGATCAACGGCATCACCGGCGGCTACACCGGCGAAGGCTTCAAGACGGTGATCGCCGCGCAGGCCTCCGCTAAGGTCTCCTTCCGCCTGGTCGGCAACCAGAACCCGGAAAAGATCCGCGAAGCCTTCCGCGCCTATGTGCGCTCGAAGGTGCCGGCGGATTGCACGGTCGAATTCCACGCCCATGGCGGTTCGCCGGCCATCCAGCTGCCTTACGATTCGAACCTGCTCAACACGGCAAAGCTCGCCCTTTCCGACGAGTGGCCGAAGCCGGCGGTGGTCATCGGCATGGGCGGCTCGATCCCGATCGTCGGCGACTTCCAGAAGATGCTCGGCATGGAATCGCTGCTCGTCGGCTTCGGCCTTTCGGACGACCGCATCCATTCGCCCAACGAAAAATACGAGCTGCAGTCCTATCACAAGGGCATTCGTTCCTGGATCCGCATCCTGAACGCGCTTGCCGCCTGATAACGAACGAGGCCGTGGCGGGTCAGCCCGCCACGGCGATCACGCGATCGCCAACAGGATGGCGGCGGGAAGATCGCCCATATTCCACGGCACCGGATTGGCTGCCCACTGGGTGAGAAAGCCCAGCGAAAACGACAGCACCACGCCGACGACGGTCACGGTTCCATTGCGAGAGACCGGCTCGATCGGCTTTTCCTCGTCGTTCTGCATCTGCCCGCCTCCGTTTTACCGTGTCGTCTTCCCGATTTCCTGACCAGACACCGGCCTCTGCCGGGGCATCGATCCTTGACCTGCCCGGCCTCAGATGCTTCCCTTTTGCAAAACAAATCAGAATGGGAAATTGGATCATTGGCAAGTCTGAGGACCGAGACGTCGCGTTGCGGACGCGAAACTGTGACGAGCGGGAGCCGCGATGGCGGCCAGGTTCATGAACAGATGCGTCCCGAGATAAAGGCGACGCCGTCGACGGAGCCTTCGGCCAGGTTTGCGGCAGCGATCGCGACGCCGGCATGAGCAGGTTGCGCGCGTATTTCTGGCCCATCGTCGGGCTAGCCGCGATCATCTTTTCGGTGCATGCGCTCTATCACGAGCTGAGCGGTCTCTCGCTGGACGAATTCCTTGCCAGCTTCACGGCGATTTCGCTGAAAAGCTGGCTTCTGGCGATCGGCGCGACGCTGGTCGCCTATGCAGCGCTTGCCGGCTACGACCGGCTGGCGCTGGATCACCTCGGCCACCGCATCTCGCTCTGGTTCATCACCGTTTGCTCGTTCACCACCTATGCGCTCTCGCACAATCTCGGCGCCTCGGTCTTTTCGGGGGCTGTCGTGCGCTACCGGGCCTACCGATCGAAAGGACTGACTGCCGGCGAAGTCGGTGTGCTCGTCGCCTTCTGCTCGTTCACCTTCACGCTCGGCACCCTGATGCTCTCGGCGATCGTGCTTCTGGTGAAACCGGAGATCATCGAGCGGTTCGCCGAATTCCTGCCGGTCGAGATGTCGTTGACGACGGGCGTGCTGATCCTGCTGGCGATCGCACTCTATGTCATCGGCAGCCTCGTCGGTTTCCCGTCGATCCGCACACGCTGGTTCCATCTGCACTATCCCAAGCCGTCGATCGTGCTGCGGCAGCTGGTCATTGCGCCGGTCGAGCTGATCGGGGCAGCCGGGATCATCTATTTCGCACTACCGGAAGCCGGCAATCCGGGCTTCGTCGTCATTCTCGGGATCTTTCTGGCATCGTTTTCGGCAGCGCTGCTTTCGCACGCGCCAGGCGGGCTTGGCGTGCTGGAGCTCGTCTTCATCGCCGCACTGCCGGAAATGGATCCGGCCGATGTGCTGGCAGCGATGGCGATCTTCCGGATCCTCTACCTCGTCATTCCGTTCGTCATGGCGCTCGCCGTGATCCTGGTGTTCGAGCGATCGCGGTTCCTCGCCGAGCGGCGCGGGCCTATTCAGTAAAGGTCGTCACGGTGCGTTGCAGACAGTTGGCAGCGCCGTCTCCAGTGGTCCCTTCACCTCCCTGAGGCGCGCGGCTTCGATCTGATAGGGCGTGAACGGCGGCACCTGCAGCGACGGGTTGATGATGCGGGTCACATAACAGCCGGCGAAGAACCGCACGCGCGAACGTTTCTCGATCGACTTCACCGCCACCGGTCCCGCCGAATAGATGCTGCCGGCGCCCGCCTCGGTCTTGACCTTGCCGAGCCTGACTTCGACCGAAACGGTGCGGTCATAACCGCGCGTGAAAACCTTGTAGCCGCCGACCGGTTTCGTCTCGCCGAAATAGCCGTAGGCGCGCGCATATTCCTTGCGGTTGATGGCGTTATAGAGCGAGCGAACGAGGGCGGCACCATCCGAGCGGTCGTCGATATGGCCGACATTGTCCTGCGCCAGAGTTTCGGAATTCACGGCGAGCGTGGAAAGCACCAGCGCGGCGGCGGACGGAAACTTCATGGCATTCCTCCTCATCGGCTTTTGCGGCGGCCAACCGAGCACAACATCAAGGCGAAGCCATAGCAGGATTCCCCAAAATATCGATATCGCCGATCAGGCAGGCGGCAGGCCGGCCTTGCGGCGGGCAACGACCCGTTCACGCCAGACCGTGAAGATGCCGGCCGCGACCACGAGCACCGAGCCGGCAATCATGTTGGTGGTCAGCGTCTCGCCGAAAATGCTGACGCCCATGGCCGAGGCGAAGACCAGTTGCAGGTAGGTCAGGGGCTGGACGGCGACCGCGTCCAGAACGTCATAGGCGCGGATGAGAAAATAGTGGCTCGAGGTTCCGGTGATGCATAAGAGCAGCATCCAGCCCCAATCCGGAGGCGACAGCGTCGTCCAGAAGTACGGCCCGACAAGGCTGATCGCCAGGGCACCGACGACACCGGTATAGAAGAAGCTCGTCATCGCCGGATCGTCGCGGCTGACCAGCCGGGTGACGATGACATAGAGGGCAAAGACGAGCGCTGCTGCCAAGGGCAACAGGAATGCCATCTCGAACAGGCCTTCGGCCGGTTTCAGGATCAGGAGAACGCCGGCAAGCCCGACCGAAATCGCCAGCCATCGGCGCCAGCCGACGCGCTCGCCGAGAAGCGGCATCGACAGGAGGGCCACAAACAGCGGCGTCGCGGCAAGGATCGCCTGGGAATGCGCCAGTCCCACCAGCGTGAAAGACGTGATCACCATGACGATCTGCAGCGGCAGCAGCAGCCCGCGCAGCACCTGCAGCAGCGGCCTCCTGGTGGTCGCCGTGACCTTGAGCCCGCCCGACGCGCGAGCGGCCAGCGCCACGGCAAACAGGGCAAAGGCCCAATAGCGGATCATCGCCACGAAGACCGGCGGATAGATACTGCCGAGATGTTTGGAGATGCCGTCCTGGATCGCAAAGATGACGATGGCGAGGAGCGCGTAGATATAACCGTTTGCCTTGGAGCCCATGACCGCGCCGATACACCCGCAGGAGCTATAGGACCAGCAGAATCGCCGCCGTTCAGATGGTTTTGTTCGGGGCGCAAGGGTCCGGACGTGAAAAGAGCCCCGCGCGGGAGGAGGTGCACGGGGCTCTCAAACTTGACCGGTGACTGGGAGGAGGAGTGCCACCGATCCGCATCGGGCGCCGCGGGAGGAGGTGCAGCGCTTCGATAAGTCATATGATAATCATGCGCCGCAATATTTTCAAGGGGAGATTTGCTGCGTCGCACAATCTGTCCGAAAATTGCACCAACCGACCCTTGTCGGTTGCGTTCATTAAGGCAGACTAATATTAAAGGTTGTAAACCACAACCAACGATAATCCAGCGGCGAACGCACATCTTCCTCGACATGCAGCCGTTCTGTGGTTCCTTAGATGTCATTGCACTTAGGAATTGCAGGTCCTTTCATGAAATTATTGCTCCAGATCCCGACCGCGGTCATCGTTCTCCTGATTCTGACGACCTGGCTTGCCAGCTTGCGCCTGGTTGTTCTGCCGCCCGGTTCTTACAAGTTGACTGCGATGACAGCGCTGGTCTTTCAAGGCCACGGCTATCGCCTGGTCGATAGTCCGCAGGCGATGTGCACTCGACAGGCGCATCCGGCGCGCGATTGCAATGCGACCGCGACCAACAAGCTGGCAAAAACCGTCCTGCTGCAACTGCCCTACAGCCAGTGGCTCTACGAGTACACCGATCCGGATCTCAGCAAGCAGGCGAAGCTCGTCGGCGAAACACCGCTGCGGAGTTCGATCGAGTAGAACAACAGCCTACGATCTACCTCCCGCGCCCGACGCAGCGCGCCGAAACAAAATCGTGATTTCGGGCGGATCGCGTTGCGGGTTAGGATTTCGCCGGTGAGCGAGAAGGAGACGATCATGAAGACGCTTCTAGTGGCTCTGGCCGCCGCCGGCCTGTCCGCCTCCGCGGCATTTGCCGAATGCGCCTATCACGCCAAGACTGACGCAGCGATCGACACCGCGACAACGACCGCCAGCATAACGACGGAAAGCCAGCCGGCATCCGAAGAAATGGTGCTGCTGAAAAAGACCGATCGCGTAATTCAGCATGAAAAGACCGCCGAATAAACCGACTGGCCGCTTTCACACGAATGGAAATCGGACAAAAAAAGAAAAACCCTCCTGCTTTCGCAAGAGGGCTTTTCCACTAGAACAGCCGACTAAGCAGCAGTCCGATCAAAGCCACACTGATCCTAAGATCAAGGCCCAATCTGACCGTCTTGGTCGACTGGCTGGCTTCGAGAACGAAGATAGCCTGCATGAGGCGTCTCCCTATCTCTGTGCGTGGCCTTTGGTAACCGCCCATGCACACCAGACCAATGCTGAGAGCTATTTTCCAATTCAACAGCTGGACGGTGGCTCTCATCACGCGGCTGTTTCGTGTTGAATTTCATTTGGTGGTTGCAATCTCAACCGTCAATATGGCTGCGAAAAGTTATTCTTTCGGGATTTTCAGTGCGGCGAATTCAGCGCAACAGCAGCCACGAAATACGAAATAGCAATCATCATGTAACTGAATTGAAGAAGTGTCATGTGGTCGCTCCTTATTGAAGACGACCTCTCAGATACTACATCGCAAATGCCAGATCCTAGGAAATTTCTGACCGTTTAATTTCCTTGACAGCGACAGATCCAGGTCGACAGAGCAGCCGCCCTTGCCGATATCGAGCGTTATTCGGCCACTTTATGTGGCGCTTTTGACGCCCAACACTACTTGCTCCGTTAGCCGATAAGCCACCACAAACAGGATTGAGATTAGGGCAAGTTGTTGAAGACCATGCATATTTTACAAACCGGTTTTTAACCCCCCCTTAAATTGCCGCATTTAAAGTTCACCGCATCGCCGTGGCGGGTCGATCGATCAACTCTCCCCCGCCTTTGAGATTGCGTTCGCCGCTGGGGCGGACGACTGGGCGCCCGCGATGCGGCATGAGGGGTAAATCCAAACGGCATGGCAGCAAGCGGCAAGTCAGGACAACGGATCGAACCCTCGTTCGCCGGCAGTGCCGACAACGACGATGACGATTTTCGCATCGAGGCCAGCGATCGCGTGACCGGCGGCAGCCGCAAACCGGCCGCCCGAGGCAAATCCGCTCCTGCGCCCAAGAAGAAGACGCAGCGCAGCAAGCGCGGCGGAACACGACGCGGCTCCGGCAATGGTGGCGGTTTCATCGGCCTCGTGCGCACGTTGTTTTACTGGTGCATCGTGCTCGGCATCTGGGGGGCGATGGGCGTCGGCGGTCTCGTGCTCTACTATGGCGCGCGCATGCCGAGCGCTGAAAGCTGGTCGATCCCCGAGCGTCCACCCAACGTCAAGATCCTTTCCGTCAACGGCGACATCATCGCCAACCGCGGCACGACCGGCGGCGAAGCGCTGTCGCTGGAAAACATGTCGCCCTACATCCCGCAGGCGGTGATCGCCATCGAGGACCGCCGGTTCTATTCGCATTTCGGCGTCGATCCGCTGGGCCTCGCCCGCGCCATGCTGACGAACGTCACCACCGGCCGGATGGTTCAGGGCGGCTCGACGCTGACCCAGCAGCTTGCCAAGAACCTGTTCCTGTCGCCGGAGCGGACCTTGGAGCGAAAGGTTCAGGAAGTGCTGCTCGCCTTCTGGCTGGAGCAGAAATACTCCAAGGACCAGATCCTGGCGATGTATCTCAACCGGGTGTTCTTCGGCTCGAACGCCTACGGCGTCGAGGCGGCATCGAGACGCTACTTCAACAAATCGGCGCGCGACGTGAACCTCGGCGAAGCGGCGCTGCTGGCCGGCCTGTTGAAGGCGCCCTCCCGCCTGTCGCCCGCCCGTGATCCGAAGGCTGCGGAAGCGCGCGCCCAGGTCGTTCTCGGCGCCATGCGCGAGGAAGGCTTCGTCACCGACAGCGAAATCAAGACGGCAATGTCGCAGACGCCGACCAAGGCCAAGAGCTACTGGTCGGGTGCCGAACACTATGTTGCCGACATGGTGATGGACCAGCTTCCCGGCATGATCGGCGACGTCAAAGAAGACCTGATCGTCGACACCACCATCGACCTCAATCTGGAAAAGAAGGCGGAGGAGGCGATCAGCGCCACGCTTGCTGCCGACGGCGCCAAGCTCGATGCCTCGCAGGCAGCCCTGGTGTCGATCGACGGCACCGGCGCGATCCGCGCGCTGGTCGGGGGCAAGGACTACGCCGAGAGCCAGTTCGACCGCGCCTCCAAGGCGAAGCGTCAACCGGGCTCGGCCTTCAAGCCCTTCGTCTATGCCGCAGCGCTCGAGATCGGCCGCACGCCGATGTCGATCCGCAACGACGGCCCGGTCAGGATCGGCAACTGGACGCCCGAGAATTACGACCAGAAATACCGTGGCGAAGTCACACTCGCCGACGCGCTGGCCAATTCGCTGAACACCATCGCCGCGCAGCTGGTGATGGAGGTCGGCCCGCAGAACGTGGTGAAGGTGGCGCATCGCCTCGGCATCGATTCCGAGATGCAGGCCAATGCCTCGATCGCGCTCGGCACCTCGGAAGTGAGCCTCGTCGAGCTGACCTCGGCCTATGCGCCGTTCATGAACGGCGGCTTCAAGGCGACGCCGCATGTCATCCGCCGGATTTCGAAGGCCGACGGCACGGTGCTCTACGAAAACACCTACGACAACCCGCCGCGGGTGCTCGACCCGGCGATCGTCAGCGAAATGAACCAGATGATGGTGCGGGTACTGACCAACGGCACCGGCAAGAAAGCGCATCTGAAGGGCTGGGAAGCGGCCGGCAAGACCGGAACGACGCAATCCTTCCGCGATGCGCTCTTCGTCGGCTACACCTCGAACCTCACCACCGGCGTCTGGTTCGGCAATGACGACGGTAAGTCGATGAAAAAAGTCACCGGCGGCGGCCTGCCCGCCAGGGCCTGGCACGACTTTATGGTGGCCGCGCATGAAGGGCTTTCGCCCTCGCCGCTGTTCGGCACCACAGGAGTGCAGCCGGTCTTCGACGACGGCGGCGCGCCGCCTGCCGCGACGGGAGACATGCTTTCCGGCGATCCGAACGCGTTTCCGGAACCGCCTGATGGCGTCGACGGCTCGATCGCTGTACAGCAGACCCGGCCCTTGCCTGAAGGTAACGGCGGCATGGTGCCGCCGGCCGATGTCGGCGAGACCACCGGCGCCACCAAGCGCACGACGCTTTTCGATATCCTGACGGGCGGCTGAGGCGGCGCAAACGGCGCCGTCCTGCGGCTTTGGCGCCGCCGCCGCGGCGGGCCGGGCGCCTGTTGCGCGCCGCGTTCCAAAAACGCAGGCTTGCTTTTGCCCCCAATCGCCCCGCAGAATGCCTTGCAGTCCGAAACGCCGGTCCTTATATACGCCGCATCGGCGCAGCCACCGCTGCGAAGAAATCCAAAGACCATCCCGTTAGGGGCTGTCTCACGAATGCCTGACCGGGTTCCGACAGTCCGCTGCAAGGAGAGAACGACATGGCTAAAGTTATTGGTATTGACCTGGGAACGACCAACTCCTGCGTTGCCGTCATGGACGGAAAAGACGCGAAGGTGATCGAAAATGCCGAGGGCGCGCGCACGACCCCCTCGATGGTGGCATTCAGCGAAGACGGCGAACGTCTCGTTGGCCAGCCGGCCAAGCGCCAGGCGGTCACCAATCCGGAAAACACGCTTTTTGCGATCAAGCGCCTGATCGGCCGCACCTTCCAGGATCCGACCACGCAAAAAGACAAGGCCATGGTGCCTTACAAGATTACCAAGGCCGACAATGGCGACGCCTGGGTCGAAGCGCACGGCACGGACTATTCGCCGTCGCAGATCTCCGCCATGATTCTTCAGAAGATGAAGGAAACCGCCGAATCCTACCTCGGTGAAAAGGTCGAGAAGGCCGTCATCACCGTTCCGGCCTACTTCAACGACGCCCAGCGCCAGGCAACCAAGGATGCCGGCAAGATCGCTGGCCTTGAAGTGCTGCGCATCATCAACGAGCCGACCGCTGCCGCGCTCGCCTACGGCCTCGACAAGAAGGACGGCAAGACGATCGCCGTCTACGACCTTGGCGGCGGCACCTTCGATATCTCGGTTCTCGAAATCGGCGACGGCGTCTTCGAAGTGAAGTCGACCAACGGCGACACCTTCCTCGGTGGTGAAGACTTCGACATGCGTCTCGTCGAATACCTCGCCGGCGAGTTCAAGAAGGAACAGGGCATCGACCTGAAGAACGACAAGCTCGCTCTTCAGCGCCTCAAGGAGGCTGCCGAAAAGGCCAAGATCGAGCTGTCTTCGTCGCAGCAGACCGAAATCAACCTGCCGTTCATCACGGCGGACGCTTCCGGTCCGAAGCACCTGACGATGAAGCTGACCCGCGCCAAGTTCGAAGCGCTTGTCGACGACCTGATCCAGCGCACCGTTGCTCCGTGCAAGGCCGCGCTCAAGGATGCCGGCGTCTCGGCTGCCGAAATCGACGAAGTCGTTCTCGTCGGCGGCATGAGCCGCATGCCGAAGGTCCAGGAAACCGTGAAGCAGCTGTTCGGCAAGGAGCCGCACAAGGGCGTGAACCCGGATGAAGTCGTGGCCATGGGTGCTGCGATCCAGGCCGGCGTCCTGCAGGGCGACGTCAAGGACGTCCTGCTGCTCGACGTGACCCCGCTGTCGCTCGGCATCGAAACGCTCGGCGGCGTCTTCACCCGCCTGATCGAACGCAACACGACGATCCCGACCAAGAAGTCGCAGACCTTCTCGACCGCCGACGACAACCAGTCGGCCGTGACGATCCGCGTCTCCCAGGGCGAGCGCGAAATGGCAGCCGACAACAAGCTGCTCGGCCAGTTCGATCTCGTCGGCATTCCGCCGGCACCGCGCGGCATGCCGCAGATCGAAGTGACCTTCGACATCGACGCCAACGGCATCGTGCAGGTCTCGGCCAAGGACAAGGGTACGGGCAAGGAACACCAGATCCGCATCCAGGCATCCGGTGGCCTGTCCGACGCCGACATCGAGAAGATGGTCAAGGACGCCGAGGCCAATGCCGAAGCCGACAAGAAGCGCCGCGAAGGCGTGGAAGCGAAGAACCAGGCCGAAAGCCTGATCCATTCTTCGGAAAAGTCGCTGAAGGACTATGGCGACAAGGTTTCGGAAACCGACCGCAACGCGATCTCCGAGGCCATTGCCGCGCTGAAGACCGCTGTCGAGGCCTCCGAGCCGGACGCCGAAGACATCAAGGCCAAGACCAACACGCTGATGGAAGTCTCCATGAAGCTTGGTCAGGCGATCTATGAGGCCCAGCAGACGGACGCCGCCCATGCGGACGCCGCCGCTGACGCCGCCCGCGACGGCGATGTCGTCGATGCGGACTATGAAGAAGTCAACGACGAAGACGACCGTAAGCGGTCGGCCTAAGTCGCTCTCTCCTAGAGACGGAAAAGCCCGGGGTGACCCGGGCTTTTTTGTTGCTCCCATCCCTCGCAAGCTCGCGCCAGGCGGCTTGTGATGGGCACCAGCCCCCGACGATCCACGTTGCTGAGACTGCCACCACAGGGCAATGTCGCCGACATGGGCGCTGCCAAATGGAGCCAAGACGGTGCAAGACCGGCACAAACGTCATTTTTCCGACAAAAAACCGCGTCCGCGGCCCGATGGGCTATGGTATCGCGCTTCAAGGTTTACTAAATCCAGTGGCAAGGTAACCAGGCCGCCGCCGGGCCCCCGCGCTGGCACGCCTTGTCAACAGGACAATCTTTGAAGAATGAAACGTGATCTTTACGAAACGCTTGGCGTTGCCAAGAACGCGGATGAGAAGGAGCTGAAGAGCGCCTTCCGCAAACTGGCGATGCAGTATCATCCGGACAAGAACCCCGGCGACGCCGCCTCGGAAAAGACCTTCAAGGAAATCAACCAAGCCTACGAGACGCTCAAGGACCCGCAGAAGCGAGCGGCCTATGATCGCTACGGCCACGCGGCCTTCGAGCAAGGCGGCATGGGCAACGGCTTCGGCGGTGGCGCCGGCGGCGCCGGCGGTTTCTCGGACATCTTCGAAGACATCTTTGGCGAGATGATGGGTGGCGGGCGCCAGCGGCGTTCGTCGGGTGGCCGCGAGCGCGGCGCCGATCTGCGCTACAACATGGAAATCTCGCTGGAAGAGGCCTATTCCGGCAAGACCGCACAGATCCGGGTGCCGACCTCGATCACCTGCGATGTCTGCACCGGGTCCGGCGCCAAGCCCGGGACCAGCCCGAAGACCTGCGGAACCTGTCAGGGCTCCGGCCGCGTACGCGCCGCCCAGGGTTTCTTCTCGATCGAGCGCACCTGCCCGACCTGCGGCGGCCGTGGCCAGACGATCACCGATCCCTGCACCAAGTGCCACGGCCATGGCCGCGTCACTGAGGAGCGCACGCTCTCCGTCAACATTCCGGCCGGCATCGAAGACGGCACCCGCATTCGCCTCTCCGGCGAAGGGGAAGCGGGCCTGCGCGGCGGACCGGCGGGCGATCTCTACATCTTCCTCTCGGTCAAGCCGCACGAGTTCTACCAGCGCGACGGCGCCGATCTCTATTGCAGCGTGCCGATCTCGATGACGACGGCGGCGCTGGGCGGCAAGTTCGACGTCACCACGCTCGACGGCACCAAGTCGCGCGTGACCGTGCCGGAAGGCACCCAGGCCGGCAAGCAGTTCCGCCTGAAGGGCAAGGGCATGCCGGTGCTGCGTTCCAGCCAGACCGGCGATCTCTACATCCAGATGCAGATCGAGACGCCGCAGAAGCTGACCAAGCGCCAGCGCGAGCTGCTGCAGGAATTCGAGCAGATCTCGTCGAAGGACAACAACCCGGAATCCGCCGGCTTCTTCGCCCGAATGAAGGATTTCTTCGACACGCTGAGCGACTGACGCCGAGCGGTCACCCCAAGATCACGTCATGGCCGCAAGCTGCCACAGCCCGGCCATGACGATCAGCGCGCCCGCGATGCGGGACAGTATGCGGCCGCCGGGCACGACCTTTTCCGCAAGCACGAAAATGGCGATCGCCGCGATCCACAGGACGTTCATCACCCCGCCGATGAACAGGAGCGCCATCAGCGCCCAGCAACAGCCGACGCAATAAAGACCGTGGAGAAGTCCGAGCCGGTAGGCGCCGCCCGCGTCGCGGCGAAAGCCGCCATGGTTCTGGATGAACATGAGCGGCGCCTGGCACTGCCGCAGGCAGGCGTCCTTCAGCGGTGTCCATTGAAACAACCCGATCGAAATCAGGATGACACTGCTGAGAATGCGGCTGGCGCTGGCCAGCATCGGCGTCAGCAGCAAGGCGGCCTCCAGCAGCCATTGCCCGAGCGTTGCCGCCAGAGCGAACAGGATCCAGGCACAGAGATAGCCGCCGGCAAAGAAGCCGGTGGCGGCAAACGGCTTGTCGTCGAGCGCCGCCTGCCGCCCGACATGGGCGTAGAGCAGGATCATCGGCGTCGCCGAAGGCGTCATCATGCCCACCATCATCATCGCCCACATGACAAAGGCATAGGCGAAGGTCGAAGCGCTCCAGGGTCGGAGGTTAACGTCGGCCATCGAGACCATGGCACCCGGCGACATGTCCATGCCCATGTCGTCACCGGCGCCCATATCCATGGTCATGACGCCGCTCATGCCATCGCCTGAGGGTGGCATGACCGCCATGGCATCCATGCCGGTTGCCAGCCAAAGGATATAGAGCCAGGTAACCCCGGTCAGTGCCAACAGCGCGACCGCGACGATGACGCGGTCGCGCCTTAGAAGCGTTTCGAGCGCGGTGTCGACCATGGGCGTCAGTGAACCACGCCGCTTTCGGTCAGATGCATGCTGGCGAAATGGGCGTGCGAATCCGGGATGGACAGCGTCAGCGGCCCCTTCGTATCGGCCCATCCGCGGCCGACCTCGCAGAGATCATATTCGAAGCCCTGCGGCAGGTTGATGCGCGCCTGATGCGGATTGCCGGTGACCGGGTTCAGGATCGGCTCGCCGCGCGCCTCGATCCAGCCGGGCACATTCAGCCGCGCTGTCCGTGCACGCACATCAACGTCGAACTCAATATCGGCAAAGACGGGATCGTGAAAAGTTTCGAAGGTGGTGGCAAACACCTGGAAGAAGGTCGCGCCCGGCTCCGTATCCTGGCCGCTCATGATGCGCAGCAGCGACTCGCGCTGCGCCGGCGTGGCGCGGATGTCGACGATGGGCACGACCTGCCCCCTGCCCTCGTGGATCGCGCCGGGCCAGACGGCGATCATCCCGCATTTCAGCCCGTCAAGGCGCGTTTCCCCGTGATGACCGCTTTCGATTTTAAACCCGCCGACCGCGCTGCAATTGCCGTGGGTCGGCCTCGCATTGAACTGGCAGGGGCAGCCATAGGCGCAATTGCAATGAATGAATTCTCGCCCCTTGATCGTCCATCTGACACTCGTCATCGTCTCCTCCGGGATCTGATCGGTGTGGGATCTGTTTCATTCTCCTCGAATGCACGGCAATTCATTAGAATGAAAAAAATATACTCTTCTCGGTGACCTATGCCAACGCCGGAGGCGGCGTGCCTGCGGCCAGGGACGGCCTTCGCCGCCGCCCGACGCCGAACGGCGGGCGGCGGCGACAAGCAACGGTCAGAGCGTGGCCATGCCGCCGTCGATGATCAGTTCGGCGCCGACCGTAAACGCGGCCTCGTCGGAGGCGAGAAAGACGATTGCCTTGGCGATCTCGCTGGCGTCGCCGAAGCGGCCGAGCGGGATCTGTGCGGCGATCGACGCGACAATCTCCTTGTTCTCCGCCGGCGTCGCACCGTGCCCGTCGTGCAGCGGCGTCCGGATCGGGCCGGGGCTGACGGCATTGACGCGAATGCCGCGACCGATGAGTTCACCCGAAAGCGTCTTGGCGAGGGACAGGAGCGCTGCCTTGCTGAGCGCATAGACGCTGGAGGTCGGCATGCCGATATGGGCGTTGATCGAGGTGTTGAGCACGATCGAGGCCGGCTTGGAAAAGATCGGCAGCAACGCCTGGATCAGGAAGAACGGACCCTTGACGTTGATGTTCAGCGTCTGGTCGAAGCTGGCTTCATCCCATTTTTCGAGCGGCTGGAGCTTGGCGATACCGGCGTTGACGAAAAGAATGTCGAGATGGCCGAAGGCAGCCTTGACCTCTTCTGCAACCGCGGTCTGTCCGGCGGCGTTACCGGCATCCGCCTGGATGATGACGGCGCCGTCTCCGAGCACCTTGCGCGCTTCGGCGATGTTCTTCGGATTGGTGCCGGTAACAGCGACCCTTGCACCCTCGGCGATGAACTGGCGCGCCGTCTCGAGACCGATGCCGCTGGTACCGCCGGTGATGAGCGCGGTCTTGTTCTGCAAACGTGACATGATGGAGTTCCTTCTGTTGGGTTTGGCTTGGGACCGGTCTTCTTTCCATCGACCGCTGTCCTTCGATGCCGATAGATATGGCCGAAGATCGCCGTTCGGATTAGTCTGCCAATGATGGAACTCGAATTCGGAAATGCCGAACGATGCTGAAGATCGAAGGAATTGCTGCCTTTGTCACCGTCGCGGAAGCCGGCTCGATCAGCGAGGCGGCACGCCGGCTGCGGCTGTCGAAATCCGTGATCAGCGAACGGGTCGCCGAGCTGGAGCGCAGCCTGAACGCAACACTCTTGCATCGCACTACGCGCAAGCTGACGCTCACCGAGGACGGCATCGCCTTTCGCGAGCGCGCGGTGCGGATCGTCGGCGAGGTGCAGGCCGCCGCCAGCGATCTGGCCGAGCGCCGCGGAACGCTGACCGGGCCGCTGCGGATCGCCGCCCCCGTCAGCTTCGGCCGCCTGCATCTCGGGCCGGCGCTCCATCCGTTTCTGGCGGCGCATCCCGAAATCGAACTGACGCTCGATCTCGACGACCGCCGGGTCGACGTCGCCTCGGAAGGTTATGACGCCATCGTGCGCCACGGGGTCATCGCCGATTCGCGACTGATCGTCTGGAAACTTGCCAGGAGCCGGCGCCTGCTGGTCGCCTCGCCCGACTATCTCGAGCGCAACGGCGCGCCGGCCTCGCTTGCCGAACTCAATGATCACCGCGGCATCTTCTACACCAACAGCGGCGCCTCCGACTGGCGGTTCGAGGGACCGACCGGTTCGACTGTCATCCGCGCCCGCATGGCGCTCAGGATCAACAATGGCGACATGATCCACGACGCCGCCGTCGCCGGGCTTGGCATTGGCCTGCTGCCGGCCTTCATCTGTGGTCCCGCGGTGCGCGACGGTCGACTGCGCGAGATCGATGTCGGTTTTCGCCCGGAACCGGAGTTCATCTACATGGCCCATCCCGAGGGCCGGCGGACCTCGACCAAACTGCGGGCAATTGCCGAACATCTGCAGAGGGCCTTTGGCGATCCTCCGCACTGGGATCCGTGAGCCGCCGGCATCACGCGGCGAAACCCAAATCGTCTGGCACAATGGCGGCACCGGCGGCTACCGATCGTTCGTCGGCTTCCGTCCGGCGACCGGCGTCGGCGTGGTTGTCCTGTCGAACACGGCGACGGAGGTCGGCGTCGACGACATCGGCGTGCATCTGCTCGACAGAGAGAGGCCACTTGCGCCCGCGCCGGTTCGACGCGTCGCGATCACGCTCGAGCCGGCGGCCTACGATAGCTATGTCGGCACCTATCGTCTGGCGCCCGATTTCGATCTGACGGTGTTTCGCGACGGCGATCGGTTGTTTGCGCAGGCAACGGGCCAGGGGCGGATCGAAATCTTCCCGGAGGCAGAGCATCGCGTCTTTGCAAAGTCGGTCGATGCGCAGTTGACGTTCGAGGTACCGGCCGGTGCGCGCGCAGCGCGGCTGACACTGCATCAGAATGGGCACGACAGCCCGGCACCGCGCGTGAGCGACTGACGCGCCTCGATTTCAGAAGTGTTCCGCCCCCGGCATTCGGCCGGAGGCGGATAGGATCACAGGAACAGATCGACTGCGAGGTAGGTGAGCGCCGAGATCGCCGCAGCGGCGGGCATGGTCACGAACCAGGCGATGACGATGTTGCCGGCAAGGCCCCAACGCACCGCCGAGACACGCTTGGCGGCACCCACGCCGATGATGGCACCGGTGATCGTGTGGGTGGTCGAGACCGGAATGCCGAGCCAGGTGGCGGCAAACAGCGTGATGGCGCCGCCGGTTTCCGCGCAGAAGCCCTGCATCGGATTAAGCTTGGTGATCTTCGAGCCCATCGTATGCACGATGCGCCAGCCGCCGAACAGCGTGCCGAGCGCGATCGCCGCCTGGCAGGTGATCACCACCCAGAACGGCACGTAGAACTCGGAACCGAGATAGCCCTGTGAAAACAAGAGCACGGCGATGATGCCCATGGTCTTCTGCGCATCATTGCCGCCGTGGCCGAGCGAATAGAGCGAGGCCGAGATGAACTGCATCACCCGGAAGGTACGGTCGACGGCAAACGGCGTCTGGCGGACGAACAGCCAGGACACGATGAGGATCAGCAACAGCGCCAGGAAGAAGCCGATCATCGGCGACATGAAGATGGCGCCAACGGTCTTCAACAGGCCGGTCCAGACGATGGCGTCACCGCCGGTGCGCGCCAGGCCGGCGCCGACCAGGCCGCCGATCAGCGCGTGCGACGAGCTCGATGGGATGCCGAAGATCCAGGTCGCGATGTTCCAGACGATCGCTCCGATCAGCGCCGAAAAGATCACCAGCGGCGTTACGATGGTGGGATCGATAATGCCTTTGCCCAACGTTTCGGCCACATGCAGGCCGAAGAACAGGAAGGCGATGAAATTGAAGAACGCCGCCCACATGACCGCATATTGCGGCCGGAGCACCCGGGTCGAAACGATGGTTGCGATCGAGTTGGCGGCGTCGTGCAGGCCGTTGAGAAAATCGAAGAACAGTGCGATCGCGATCAGTGCGATCAGCAGCGGCAGGGCGAGCGTCGCGTCCATCAGACGTTCTCGATCACGATGCCGCTGATCTCGTTGGCGACGTCCTCGAAGCGGTCGACGACCTTCTCGAGCTCGCCGTAGATCTCGCTGCCGATGATATAGGCCATGGCATTGTTGGCGCCGTGGCGGCGGAAGAGATCCTTCAGACCCTGGTCGTGCAATTCGTCGGACCGGCCTTCGATGCGCGTGATTTCCTCGGCAATGGCGATGAGCCGGCCGTGGTTGACGCCGATGCGGTCGAGCAGCGGGATGGCCTCTGCGATCAGATGCGCCGCCTGGACGACGATGGCGCCCATTTCCCTCATGCCCGGATCGAAGGTCTTCTGTTCAAAGAGCCGGATGGTCTTGACCGTCTTGTGCATCATGTCGATGGCATCATCCATCGACTGGATCAGATCCTTGATGTCGCCACGATCGAACGGCGTGATGAAGGAGCGGCGAACGGCCAAAAGCACGTCGCGGGTAATGTTGTCCGCCTCGTCTTCGAGCGCGACGATCCGGTCGCAGTGCTTCTCGAGGTCGTCGCCGCCGGCCAGAAGCTTGTCGAGCGCGTCGGCGGCACCGACGACCGTGCGCGAATGGTGTGCGAAGAGATCAAAGAAGCGGTCTTCGCGGGGAAGGAGTTTGCGGAACCAAGCCAGCATCACAAATATGTCCGTTCGTGGATTGTCATGCGGCTGTCATATTGTACGCAAGCCATCAAGAAAAGCGCCGAACTGCAGGGATCGTAAGGCTTTCCCCGCCGATATGGAGCAATTTTGCCCGGCAACGGCACAGGCCGCCTTTCGTCTTGCCTTGGCGACCGCTTTCGTCCTACTGCATAGTTCCTTAAATCGGCATCGATTTAAGGCGAAAATTATGCAGCGAGTTTAAAGTGTTACAGTGTCCCTTGCGCGTCCTGTTCGACGCGCGGCGCTGTAGCTGGCGCCGAAGTCGAATCCGGACCCGAAATGCCACAAAAGGTTTTTCTCAATCGCCTGAAGCTAAGCGAGTTCCGCAATTATGCGGCGCTGTCGCTGGCGCTCGACGAGAGGCACATCGTGCTCACCGGCGAGAACGGCGCCGGCAAGACCAATCTGATGGAAGCGGTGTCGTTTCTCTCTCCCGGCCGTGGCCTCAGGCGTGCGGCCTATGCCGATGTCGCCCGCGTCGGCGCGAGCGACGGCTTCTCGGTCTTTGCCGAAGTGATGGGCATGGAAGGCCCGGTCGAGATCGGCACCGGCACCGCCGGCACCAGTGAGGGCCAGTCGCGACGCCTGCGGCTGAACGGCACGACAGCGAGTGCGGTCGACGAACTGACCGACCATCTGCGCGTGCTGTGGCTGACGCCGGCCATGGACGGGCTCTTCACCGGCCCATCGACCGATCGCCGCCGCTTCCTCGATAGGCTCGTGCTTTCGCTCGATCCCGAGCATGGGCGACGTGCCGGCGAATTCGACCGCGCCATGCGCAGCCGCAACCGGCTCTTGAGTGAGTTTCGCCCTGATCCTGCCTGGCTAACCGCGATCGAACGCGAGATGGCCGGGCTCGGCGTGTCGATGGCGCTGGCGCGGCAGGAGATGCTGGGCCTGCTGACGGCGCTTGTCGAAAGAAACACCGGCGACAGCGTCTTTCCGTCCGCCCGCCTGGCGCTTGCGGGTTTCCTCGACGAGGAGAGCCACAGGCCGGCCTTCGACCTCGAGGAGCAATATCTGACCATGCTGCGCGAGGGTCGGCCCCGCGATGCAGCCGCCGGACGCACGCTGGACGGGCCGCATCGCACCGACCTCTTGATCCGCCACCGCGAAAAGGACATGGAGGCCGAGCGCTGCTCGACGGGTGAACAGAAGGCGCTGCTTGTCGGCCTGGTTCTCGCCCATGCGCGCCTTGTCGGCGACATGACCGGCCATGCTCCCATTTTGCTGCTCGACGAAATCGCCGCTCATCTCGACATGGGCCGGCGCGCCGCCCTTTTCGATCTCGTCGACGGGCTCGGCGGCCAAGCCTTCATGACCGGCACGGACCGTGCGATGTTCGACGCGCTCGGCGATCGCGGCCGGTTCCTGACGGTGGAACACGGAAGCGTTTCGGGATGATGGAGCCGATCATGGAAAGTATCCACGCATGACAAACACCAGCCTCGACCCATCGGAAATTGCCCGCTATGCGCGCCACATCATCCTGCCGGAACTCGGCGGTGCGGGGCAGCAGAAACTCAAGGCGGCGCGCATTCTCGTCATAGGCGCCGGCGGCCTCGGCGCTCCCGTTCTTCAATACCTTGCCGCCGCCGGCATCGGCACGCTCGGCGTTGTCGATGATGACGTCGTCTCCCTGTCGAACCTGCAGCGGCAGGTGATCCACCGGACGGCTGATGTTGGTCAGGCAAAGGTCGAGAGCGCCTCGGCAGCGATCGGCGCGCTCAATCCGCATGTGGTGGTCGAGACGCATCCGTTTCGCCTGGCCGCCGACAATGCCGAAGCGCTGTTTCGCCAGTATGACCTGGTGATCGACGGATCGGACAATTTCGACACGCGCTATCTCGCCGCCGATACGGCCGCCGCCGTCGGCATACCGCTGGTCACCGGCGCGGTCGGCCGCTTCGACGGTTCGCTCACGGTGCTGATGCCCTATCGCGCGGGCAAGGATGGGGAACCGAACCCCTCCTATCGCGATCTCTTTCCGGAAGCTCCGCCGCCCGGCGTCGTCCCCTCCTGCGCCGAGGCAGGCATCATCGGCGCCCTCACCGGCATTATTGGAACATTGCAGGCTATGGAAGCCATCAAGGTGATTGCAGGAATTGGCGAACCGCTGGTCGGCCGGCTGTTGATGTATGACGCGCTTTCGGCGCAGTTCAGCACCATCCGCTATCACCGGCGCAAGAGCGAGCGGGCGGACTGATGCAGATCGTCCGGATCGATGCGACCTTCGATCGCTACGATGAATTGCTGACGCTGATCCTGCATGCCTTCGCCTATATGGACGGGCGGATCGATCCGCCGTCCTCGGCGCATGCGCTGACAAATGAAGGGCTGAAGAAAAAAGCGTCGGCAGAAATCGGCTTCGTCGCCGTCGACGGCTCAGTGCTTGCCGGCTGCATCTTCTGCAAGCCGGAGATCGACTGTCTCTATATCGGCAAGCTTGCGGTCGCCGCAGCCTACCAGAAAAAAGGCGTCGGCCGGCTGCTGCTTGCAAGCGCCGAAGAAGCAGCGCGCAACCGCCGCCTGCCGGCTCTGAGGCTGCAGACCCGGATCGAACTGATCGAGAACCACCGGACGTTCGCGGCCTGGGGCTTTGTCGAAACCGGCAGGACTGCTCACTCGGGCTTTACCCGCCCCACCACCATCGAGATGCGCAAGACGCTCTGATCAGTCACGGATCAATCGCGACCGGGCAGCACCCGGTCGGGTGGCCGGTGACCGTCGAAGAAGGTGCGGATATTGATCACCACCTTGTCGCCCATGTCGATGCGGCCCTCGAGCGTCGCCGAACTCATATGCGGCAACAGCACGACCTTGCCCTCGCCCGCGAGCTTGATGAGCTTGGGATTGACCGCAGGCTCGTTCTCGAAGACGTCGAGACCGGCACCGGCGATCTTGCCTTCACGCAGGCACTTGATCAGCGCTGTCTCATCGATGATGCCGCCGCGCGCGGTGTTGACGATATAGCTTTCCGGGCGCATCAGCGCCAGGCGACGGGCGGAAAGCAGATGATAGGTCGCCGGTGTCGACGGGCAATTGACCGAGACGATATCGACGCGGGCAAGCATCTGGTCGAGGCTGTCCCAGTAGGTCGCCTCCAGCATCTCCTCGGTCTCGGCCTTGACCCGATGCCGGTTGTGATAGTGGATCGACAGGCCGAAGGCCTTGGCGCGGCGCGCGACCGCGGTGCCGATGCGGCCCATGCCGACGATACCGATGCGCTTGCCGGCGATGCGCCGGCCAAGCATCCAGGTCGGAGACCAGCCGGCCCATTCGCCCTTGCGGTCGGTCAGGATCTGCGCACCTTCGGCAAGCCGACGCGGCACGGCGAGAATGAGCGCCATCGCCATGTCGGCGGTGTCCTCGGTCAACACGTTCGGCGTGTTGGTGACGGTGATACCCTTGCGTGCGGCCGCGTCGACGTCGATGTTGTCGACGCCGTTGGAAAAGCTCGCAATCAGCTTCAGCTGTGGCCCGGCCTGCTCGATCAACGCCGCGTCGATGCGATCGGTCACCGTTGGCACGAGTACGTCGGCGCGCTTGACCGCCGCCACAAGCTCCGGCTGGCTGCGCGGCGTGTCATCGATGTTCAGCTCGGCGTCGAACAGCTCTCGCATTCTGGTTTCGACGATATCCGGCAATTTCCGGGTGATGTAGACCTTGGGCTTCTTCTTGCTTGTCATTGCTGCGATGGGCCTCGTTGACGGGTCCTTAACCAAGTTGGGCGATACTTTCTCCCTGTAGCCGCAATTTCTACCAGACCCGGTCGGGAAGACAAACAAAACTCGCTGCGTCGTCCCCGCGATTTACGCCCCGGCCAAGAGCCTTGGGTGAATTGCGCCTGCAAGTTGCCACGGAAAATGAGCTTCGTCATGCGTCACGTCATTTCCAAACTCTCGTCAGCGTTGATCGCCGCCTGCATTGGCGCGGTCATCACGGCTTCGGGCGCCCATGCCCAGGCCGCAAAGGGGGCCAGCGGATTGCCGCTGCCGCGATTCGTCAGCCTGAAGGCCAAGAGCGTCAACCTACGCATCGGCCCGAGTGTCGACTACGCGGTGGCGTTCCGTTACCTCAGGCCCGGCGTGCCGGTGGAAATCATCCAGGAATACGATAACTGGCGCCGCATCCGCGATGCGGACGGCACCGAAGGCTGGGTGAATCAGGCCCTTCTGTCCGGCGACCGCACCGCCGTCACCGCGCCATGGATGCGCGGCAAGGGCGAAGGCGTCTTCGTCAATCTGCGCCGCGAACCGCAGAGCACGGCGGCCATCGTTGCCCGCATGGAGCCCGGCGTCGTCATCCACGTCGGTGAATGCAACGGCGACTGGTGCCACATCGAAACCCAGGGTGTCGAAGGCTGGATCGTCCAGAGCGAGATCTGGGGCGCCTATCCCGGCGAAGCCTTTAAATAAAGGCTGCTGCATAGTTCCTTGAATCGGAATCGATTTAAGGACAAAATTATGCAGCAACTCAAAGTGTTACAGCGTCCTTAGTGCGTCATATTTGACGCGCGGCGCTGTAAGCCCACTCTAACATAGGAAGAAAAGGCAAGAGCGTTTCCGGTCTGAACGGAGTCGCAGAAACGCTCTATCTCTTTTTCTACGTATTTCCTGACGGAAACCGCTTCGCACTTTTCCAGGAAATGCTCCCCCTCGCCTCAGGCGAGCTCGGCCTGCCTGGCGGCAGCGGCAAGCGAGACCATCGGCCTCGGGCCGATCTGGCCAATGACGATACCGGCTGCAAGGTTGCCAAGCTTGCTGCAATCTTCGAGCGACCGCCCGCTCGTATATCCGTGGAGAAAGCCGGCGGCGTAGAGATCGCCCGCCCCGGTGGTATCAACCACCTGCGCAAGCGGTGTCGCGCCGACGCGGACGCGTTCTGTGCCGCGTACGACGACGGAGCCTTCTTCGCTCAAGGTGACGGCTGCAAGCTTGCAGTCCTTCGACAGCTTTTCCAGCGCCAGATCGAAATTCTCGGTCTCGTAGAGTGCCAGCGCTTCCTGCTTGTTGGCAAAGACGATGTCGACGGTGCCGGAGCGCATCAGGTCGAGAAACTCGTCGCGGTAGCGGTGGACGCAGAAACTGTCCGACAGGGTCATTGCGGTTTCGCGGCCGTTTTCATGGGCGATCTTGGCGGCCTCGCGGATCGCATCCTTGGCGCGCGGCGGATCCCAGAGGTAGCCTTCGAAATAGGTGACCTTGGACTGGGCGACGACGTCGGCTTCCACATCCTCCGGGCCAAGCTCGACACAGGCGCCGAGATAGGTGTTCATCGAGCGCTCGCCGTCCTCGGTGACGAAGATCATCGAGCGCGCCGTCGGCGGCACGCTTTCGAGCGGCCTGGTCTGGAAATAGACGCCCTGGGCGCGAATGTCGTGCGCGAAGATCTCGCCGAGCTGGTCGTTGGTCGTCTTGCCGAAATAGGCCGCGCGTCCACCAAGGCTGGCGACGCCGGCCGCGGTATTGCCGGCACTGCCGCCGGAGGCTTCCACCGCAGGACCCATGCGCGAGTACAACAGCTCCGCACGGTCGGCGTCGATGAGGTTCATCGCGCCCTTGATGATGCCATTCTCACTCAGAAAGCCGTCATCGCAGCGCGCAATGATATCCACGATCGCATTGCCGATCGTCAGCACGTCGTATTTTGTCATGAACTCCGTCCAGTTTCCCTAAAGGCCGGTGTTCGTTAATAGCGGTTTTCCAGCCATTTGGAAGACAAAACACGCACGCCAGCGATCATTCCGTCGGCAAGGCGCTTGCATCGTAGGCGGCCGCAAACTCGGCGCTCGGCGGGATCGGCTTGATGACGTCGATCAGCACGCCATTGGGGTCAGCGGTGATAAAATGGCGCTGGCCGAAGTCTTCGTCGCAGATCGCCTTCAGGATCGGCAGCCCGGCCGCCTGGCAATCGGCATAGACCGCATCGGGATCCTCGACCTCGAAGTTGAGGAGCAGGCCACTGACCGGCGCCCGGCCCTCTTCCGGGATCGTTTCATGGCGATAATCGAGAACGGCCAGCGTCACCGTCTCGGATTCCGTCGACTGCAGATGCACGTACCAATCGCTGGTGAACAGCGCCTGGAAGCGAAAGTTGTCGATGTAGAATGCCGCGGTTGCTGCAACGTCTGATGTCATGATCACTGGATAGTAGCTCGTCGATTTCATGGCTTTCCCTCACGGCCGCATTATCATACAATCTGCATGTATTTTCCAATTAACATACAGGCTGAATGCATGCAATTGAAATCTCCTCGCCGGTCCAATCGTGAGCGCTCCGACACGACGCGTGCGGCGATCCTCGACGCCGCTCACGGCCTTTTTGTCGCGCGGGGATATGCGGAGACGTCGACGCCGGACATCGTGGCTGCCGCCGGCATGACACGCGGCGCGCTCTACCACCACTTCGAAGACAAGAAGGCGTTGTTTTTCGCGGTTGCCGAGCGGGAGGCTAGTGCGGTGGCGGCGAGGATCGAGGAGGCGACGTTCGACGGCCTGACCCCGCGCGAGGCGCTCATAACAGGGGCACGCGCCTTCTTCGACGCCATGGCGGAGCCCGGCCGGATACGCATTCTGCTTCTCGACGGTCCGGCCGTGCTCGGCACGCGATCGATGGCCGCGATCGATGCGGCCAATGCCCAGAGAAGGCTGGAAGAGGGCCTGGCGGAAGCGATGGCGCCGAAGGTTCATGATCCCGCCGCGTTGATGGCAACGGCGACGCTGCTGTCAGCGGCTTTCGATCGCGCCGCATTGGAGATTGCCGAAGGCGCGCCGACGGACCTCTACGTCGAAGCGATCGGCCACCTGATCGATCGATTGATCTCCGCCTGAGCCCAGCCCAGTCGCGCGCGTCGCAGATTTTTGGGCCGCGCGCATCAGCCGGCAACAGGCAGGATCTGCTGCGGCAGTTCGACCAGAGGCGCCGGGATATCGCAGGTCTTTTCCGGTGCCTTGCAGATGTCGGCAATGACGCAGCGCTCGCATTCCGGCTTGCGCGCCTTGCAGCAATAGCGGCCATGCAGGATCAGCCAGTGATGCGCGTGGTAGAGATACTGATCAGGAATGATGCGCGCGAGCTTCGCCTCGACCTCATCAGGCGTCTTGCCCGGCGCCAGACAGAGCCGGTTGGCGATGCGAAGGATATGGGTATCGACGGCGATCGTCGCCTGGCCGAAGGCCATCGACAGCACGACGTTGGCGGTCTTTCGCCCGACGCCCGGCAGCGTTACCAGCTCCTCGCGCGTGCGCGGAACCTCGCCGCCGAAATCGGTGATCAGCTTCTCGCTGAGCGCGATGACGTTCTTGGCCTTGTTGCGGAAGAGGCCGATGGTCTTGATGTAGTCGCGCACCTTCTCCTCGCCGAGCGCCAACATCTTTTCCGGGGTGTCGGCGACGGCGAAAAGCGCCCGGGTCGCCCGGTTGACGCCGGCGTCGGTCGCCTGCGCCGACAAGGCGACGGCAACCACCAGAGTGAAGGGATTGACGTGTTCCAGTTCCCCCTTCGGCTCCGGCCGCTGGATCGAGAAGCGCCGGAAGATCTCGGCGATGTCTTCGCGGCTGTAGACACCTGATGTTCGCGGGGTGCGGCGGCCTGCCGCCGACGTCGTTTTCGCGGGCTTGTTCGGCAATTTCGGCTTCACGTTTTTCATGATGCATCTATAGTCATTGGTCATGACGAATGGCAACGATCAGACGCTTGGCGGCGAAGAGCCGGTGTTCAGCGCCGAACTGACCCCCTATCGATCCCTGGGCCTTAGGGGATTCAAGGTCTTTTTCCTGATCGCCGGGCTGCTCAGCCTGGTCCATGCGGTCGTGTTCATGGTGATCGGTGCCTGGCCGATCGTATTCTTCTTCGGACTGGACTTCGCCCTGCTGTTCGGCGCTTTCTGGCTGAACTACCGCTCGGCGCGCAGCCGTGAGGAAGTGCGCGTTTCGCGAACCGATGTGTCGGTGCGCAAGTTCACACCGTCGGGCCGGATGATCGAACATCGCTTCAATCCATTCTGGGCGCGCTTCAGCATCGCCCGGCACCAGGAGATCGGCATCGTCTCGATGAGCGTCAGCGACCGCGGCCAACGGACCGATGTCGGTTCCTTTCTCAATCGCGACGACCGCGAAACCTTCGCCACCGCGTTTTCCCTAGCGCTTGCCACGGTGCGCCGCCGCTGACACGGGGCCAATCAAGTTTCGGGTGGCAACGACGCTGGCAGCATGATTACCTGTGTCACGACAGGAGATGACCGATGAACATTGCGACAACCCTACCCACCGACATCACGCCGAAGGGCACCGATTACGACACGGTGAGAAGCGTCATCGAGATGCTCACCGAAGAGTATCGCGAGCAGCCGTCGCTCGAAACGATCGCCCAGAGGCTGAAGCAATCGCCGACACAGCTGCAGAAGGTCTTTACCCGCTGGGCCGGCCTGTCTCCGAAGGCCTTCCTGCAGGCGGTGACGCTCGACCACGCCAAACGGCTGTTGCGCCAGGAAGACATGCCGCTGCTGGAAACCAGCATCGAGGTCGGGCTTTCCGGCCCGAGCCGGCTGCACGACCTCTTCGTCACCCATGAGGCGATGTCGCCGGGCGAATGGAAGGCGCGCGGTGCGGGCCTTACCATCCGCTACGGCTACCATCCCTCCCCCTTCGGCACGGCGCTGGTGATGATCACCGACCGGGGCCTGGCAGGCCTTGCCTTTGCCGATAGCGGCGGCGAGCGGGAAAGCTTCGAGGACATGGCGCATCGCTGGCCGAACGCCAGCTATGTCGAAGACAGCGCGGCAACGGCCCGCTACGCAGCCCGCATTTTCGATCCGGAGCGCTGGTGTGCGGAGGAGCCATTGCGCATCTTCCTGATCGGCACCGATTTTCAGATCCGTGTCTGGCAGGCGCTGTTGAAGATTCCGCTTGGCCGGGCCACGACCTATTCGACGATTGCCGGCAACATCGGCCAGCCAACCGCCTCGCGCGCGGTCGGGGCAGCGGTCGGCAGCAACCCGATCTCGTTCGTCGTTCCCTGCCACCGCGCGCTCGGCAAGAGCGGCGATCTCACCGGCTATCACTGGGGACTGACGCGCAAGCGCGCGATCCTCGGGTGGGAAGCCGGCAAGGCCTGAGAACGAAAAAAGGGGCGACAGGCGCCCCTTTTTGTTACCGGTGCATGGTCGCGGCTTGGAGCCGTTTCCGCCTTAGACGGAGTCTCGGAAACGCTCTATCTCTTTGTTTTTACGCATTTCCTGACGGAAAACCGCTTCGCACTTTTCCTGGAAATGCTTTAGTGCGCGGCCGACATGTCGCCCAGTACTTCCTTGGATGCAACCGTCGAATTGGCGTTGAGCTTGTAGACCATCGGCACGCCGGTCGCGAGGTTGAGCTTCAGGATCTGTTCCTTGGTCAAACGGTCGAGAACCATGACCAGCGCGCGCAGCGAATTGCCGTGGGCGGCCACGAGGACCTTCTCGCCGGCAAGCACGCGCGGCAGGATGTCCGTCAGGTAGTAGGGCCATACGCGGGCGCCGGTGTCGCGCAGGCTTTCGCCGCCCGGCGGTGGAACGTCGTAGGAACGGCGCCAGACATGCACCTGCTCTTCGCCCCACTTCTCGCGGGCATCATCCTTGTTGAGCCCGGAGAGGTCGCCATAGTCGCGCTCGTTCAATGCCTGATCGCGGATGGTCTCCAGCGACGACTGGCCGACGGCATCGAGCACGAACTGGCAGGTGCGCTGGGCGCGGATCAGCGACGAGGTGAAGGCGATGTCGAACTTTATGCCGTAGTCGGCGAGCGCCTTGCCACCAGCCTTGGCCTCTTCGACGCCAAGCTCGGTCAGGTCAGGATCACGCCAGCCGGTGAACAGGTTCTTCAGGTTCCAGTCGCTCTGGCCATGCCGGACAAGGACGAGGGTGCCGCTCATATGATTTCCCCTTGAGACGATAGAGATGGTGTCAGTTGAGCCCGAGAACATCGAGCATGGAGTAGAAACCGGGTTTCCGGTCGCGCGCCCAGAGCGCTGCGGTGACGGCACCGCGCGCGAAGATGGAGCGATCGGTGGCACTGTGGGACAGGGTCACCTGTTCCCCTTCGCCGGCGAGAATGACCGAATGTTCGCCGATCACCGAGCCGCCACGCAGCGTCGCGAAACCGATCGTGCCTTGCGGCCGGGCGCCGGTGTGGCCGTCGCGGACGCGCACCGAATTCTCCGATAGAGCGATGCTTCGGCCCTTCGCCGCAGCTTCGCCGAGGAGCAGTGCCGTGCCGGAAGGGGCGTCCACCTTGTGCTTATGGTGCATTTCGAGGATTTCGATGTCCCATGCGGCAGGGCCGAGGGCACGCGCCGCCTTCTCTGTCAGGACGCCGAGAAGATTGACGCCGAGGCTCATGTTGCCCGACTTGACGACGCGGGCGTGGCGTGCGGCCGCGCGGATTTTCGCGTCGTCGTCTGCCGAGCAACCGGTCGTGCCGATGATGTGCACGATGCGCGCCTGGGCCGCGAGGCCGGCAAATTCGACGGAACCGGCCGGCGAGGTGAAATCGAGCACGCCTTCGGCTTCGACAAAGGCTTCGAGCGGCTTGTCGGTGACCACGATGCCGATCGGTCCGAGCCCGGCCAGCTCGCCCGCATCACGGCCGATGAAGGGGGAGCCAGGACGTTCGATCGCCGCATGCAGGCGGACGCCGTCCATGCCATGAACCATGCGGATCAGCGTCTGACCCATGCGACCGGCCGCGCCGACGACCACAAGCTTCATGTCCGTTGTGCTCATCGGCGATTTTCCTTCCTGCTCATGTTCAGATTTCGGCGTCGACCGGCGCCTCGGGGGCCTTGCCCTGGAGATTGTGCAGGCGAGCGTAGAGACCGTCCTGCAAGCGCGCAAGGCCCTCATGCGTGCCTTCCTCGACGACGAGACCATCCTTCATGACGATGATCTTGTCGGCGTTGACGACCGTGGACAGACGGTGGGCGATGACGATCACGGTGCGACCGGTCATCGCCTGATCCAGCGCCTTCTGCACCGCGGCTTCCGATTCGGTGTCGAGTGCCGAGGTCGCCTCATCGAGCAGCAGGATCGGTGCATTGCGCACGAGCGCGCGGGCGATCGACAGGCGCTGCCTCTGGCCGCCGGACATCGTTACCCCGTTCTCGCCGACCGCGGTGTCATAACCCTGCGGCTGGGCGAGAATGAAGTCATGCGCATAGGCCAGGCGGGCGGCCTCCTCGATTTCCGCATCCGTCGCATCCGGGCGGCCGTAGCGGATATTGTCGCGGATCGAGCCTTCGAAAAGATAGGGCTGCTGCGAGACATAGGCGATGCCGTTGCGCAGCGACTGCTTGGTGACGTCGGCTATGTCCTGACCATCGATCAGGATCTGGCCGGAAGCAGGATCGTAGAACCGTGGAACGAGGCTGATGACGGTCGACTTTCCGGCGCCGGACGGGCCGACGAGCGCCGTCGTCTTGCCGCCTTCAGCGACAAAGCTGACGCCCTTCAGGATCTCGTCGCCATTGGCGTAGCGGAAACGAACGTCGCGCAGTTCCACAGTCGCGGTGTCAAAGGTGAGTTGCTTCGCATCAGGTTTGTCGCGCTGATGCGGAACGGTATCGAGAATCTCGTAGACCATGCGGGCGTTGACCGCAGCGCGTTCCAGAGACACTTGCAGGCGCGCCAGACGTCGCGCCGGGTCATAGGCCATCAACAGGGCGACAACGAAAGCGAAGAAGGCACCTGGCGGAACATCGTTGTAGATCGCGCGGAAGGCGGAATAGGCGAGTACGCAGGAGATGGCGAGGCCGGCAAAGGTCTCGGTCATCGGTGCCGTGCGTTCGCTCAAGCGCGCGATCCGGTTGGCACGGTTTTCCGCCCGGTTGACGATCGTCTCGACTTTGCCGCGCAATTCACTTTCCATCGTGAACGCCTTGACGATGGAAATGCCCTGGATCGTCTCCTGCATGGCGCCAAGAACGCGGCTGTTGACCTCGATGGCTTCGCGCGTTGCCGAGCGCAGCCGCTTGGAGACATAGCGCAGGCCGAGCAACAGCGGCGGCGCGGTAACAAACACAATGATCGACAGCAGCCAGTCCTTGACGAACATCACGCCGATCAGGCCGATCAGGGTCAACAGGTCGCGGGCAATCGAGGTGACCGTCAGATTGAGGACGTCACGGATGCCACTGACGTTCTGGCTGATCTGGGCTGCAAGCTGTGCCGACCGTGTCTCGCTGAAGTAGCCGACGCTGAGCGCCATCAGATGTGCGTAAAGCCGCTTCTGATAGCGTGCGACGATATTGTTGCCGATCTTCGACAGGGCGACGGCCTGGCCGTAGGTGGCAAAACCGCGCAAGACGAAGGCGCCAAAGATCGAGCCGCAGACCAAAAGCACGATGCTCGCGTTCTTGTTGGCAAATGCCTCATTGATCACGGTCTCCATGATCGAGGCAGTAAAGCCGGTCGTCGCGGCGACGACGGCCAGACAGGCAATGGCAAAGAGATAGCCACGGATATGGTCACGGCCGTTTTCTGCGATGACCCGCTTCAAGATTCCGGTGATGGTGTCGGAATCGACAGCATGCTGTTTTCTATCGTTGGCGCTCAAAAAGCCGATCTTCCCTGAGCCTGCATGGTAGGTCGAACGCCGACACTACCTTTCCCGGGCTCTATAGTGGTTTGGTGCGGCTTTGGCGAGTCTTTGCGCGCGCCGCCGCCATCAGCTTCTCCAGCGACGTCCCTCCGTTGCAACACCGAAGTCTCTCGGTGTGCGCGCGAAAGCCGCCAAACCGGACAGTGCCGCCATCGGATGGATGACCGCGAAGGTCGGGATGGTCTTCATCAGCGCGGAATGCGGCGCCTTGTCTTCAAAGGCGGCGCGGAACTCCGGTTTTTGCAGTGCCGGCAGGATCTTCTGCGAAATGCCGCCAGCCAGGAACACGCCGCCGCGCGCCATGAAAATCAGCGCCATGTCGCCGGCAACCCGGCCAAGATAGGTCGAGAACAGCGATATCGTTTCCACCGCAGCGGGATTGTTGCCGGCAAGCGCACCTGTGGTGACCTCGGCCGGATCATTCAGGACCGACTCTTCGCCATTGGCGGCGCAGACGGCGCGATAAAGGTTCATGATGCCGCGACCGCAGAGGATCTGCTCGCCGGCCATGCGCCCCTCGATCGGCTCCAGGAACGGCCAGATCTGGTAGTCGCGCTCGGTGCGTGGACCGATATCGACGTGACCGCCTTCGCCGGGCACCGGAAACCAGGTGTGCTGCGCAAAGACCAGGCCGCCGACGCCCAGGCCCGTGCCCGGGCCGAGAACGACGCGGGAGGTCAGCGGGCGAACGCTGCCGCCACCGATCTGGACCAGATCTTCGGCCGCGGGCGCGGCGACGGCCAGCGCCTGCGCCTCGAAATCGTTGATGATGAGGACATCTTCCAGCCCAAGGCTGGAAAGCATGTCCTTCGGACGAATCACCCAGCCGGCATTGGTCAGCGGGATTTCGTCGCCCCTGATCGGGCCGGCAACGGCGAGGATTGCCGAGCGCGGCTGGACAGACGTCTTGTCGAGGATGCTCTTCTGCATCGCTTCCTCGATCGTCTCGAAATCGCCTGTCTTGATCGGCGGCAGCTGCTTCGGCTCGGCAAAGGCATCGAGCAGCAGGGCGAAGCGGGCATTGGTGCCGCCGATATCGCCGATCAGGATCGGAAAGGAAAAGCTGTTGTCACTCGCACCGGGCATCACACTGTCCATCCTGATCATCGCCGTGAGGTTTCGAATTCTCTACAGCGCCGCGCGTCAAATATGACGCGCAAAGGACGCTGTAGCACTTAAACTTGCTGCATAATTCCTTGAGATCGGATCCGACTTAAGGAATTAGTCAGTAGCAGTTGTGGTTGAAGTCGATCAACTGCTCGGCCGTGGCGCGATTGAGCGCCATCGGAATATCGTAGACGATCGCAAGCCGCATCAAGGCCTTGACGTCGACATCATGCGGCATCGCCGTCAGCGGATCGACGAAGAAGATCAGAAGCTGGATGTCGCCGGTGGCGATCATCGCACCGATCTGCTGGTCGCCGCCAAGCGGGCCGCTTTTCAGCCGCGTGATGTCGAGACCGGGGCAGACATCGAGAACGCGGCCGCCGGTCGTACCCGTGGCAACGATCTTCCACTGCGAAAAGACCGCCTCGTTGGCCTTGGCAAAGGCGGCGAGATCGTCCTTCTTCTGATCGTGAGCGATCAGGGCAACGCATTTCCGATCCGCCATGCCGTATCCCCGCCATCAAATTTAAATCGATTTGATGGCCGTATACATGAGCGTGACGAGATTGAAAAGGCGCAAGCCGAGACGGCTACTGCAGGGTCGGGCGCGCCAGGGGAACGGGAATGTCGGCGGGCGGCAGATCGGTCGCCGCATCGCCGATCACCTGTTCGATGCCCTGCTCGGCCGGCGCCGGTGAGGCGGCGCGATAGGCCATGCCGTAGGTCGCCTCCTGTTCGGAGGCGGGCGCCGGTCCGTTGAGCACCAGCGTGCAGGCCTTCGGCAGATCGGCCATCGTCGTCAACCGGGGCTTCACCGGCTTTTCGCCAGGCTTCTTCTTCGGCTTTGCCCAGGGCTCATCGGTAAACCACCAGGCCAGCGACTTGTCACAGCCGTCGCCGGCGGGAACCGCCGCCTGGTCCTTGCAGGTCGTCGACCCGGCCGGGCATTTGATCCGGATGTGGAAATGGTAGTCGTGACCATAGATCGGCCGGACCTTGCCAAGCGCCGAACGGTCGCCGTTCCAGGTGTCGCAGAGCTTCTTCTTGATCGCCGGATTGACGAAGACCCGCTCGACCTCAGGGTAGCTGGCGGCGAGCATGATCAGCCGGGCATGCGCCGGCGTCCAGATCGACGGATCGACGGTCAGAAACTTGTTCTTCTGCAGCATCGACGTCGCGGAAATGTCTTCGCGCTCCCGGCCCGTCAGGGTCCTTTGCGGCATCGGGGTCAGCCAGATATCGGCATCGAGACCGATCTGGTGCGAGGCGTGGCCGGAGAGCATCGGCCCGCCGCGCGGCTGCGAGATGTCGCCGAGGAGCAGGCCGGGCCAACCGATCTTTTCGGCGGCGTCATGGGAGAACTGTTCGATCAGCGCGATCATCTGGGGATGGCCCCAGCGCCGGTTGCGCGACAATCGCATTGCCTGCCAGGTGGGGCCATCCGTCGGGATGGCCACGCCGCCGGCAAGGCAGCCCTTCGCATAAAAACCGTAGGACGAAGACGCCATCTGCGCCGGCAGCGCCTTGGCGCCGAAGAGCGCCTTTGCCGGCGTGTCGTCGGCCCTGGCAACATCGGCGATCAAGAAGCTCGTTCCGAGCAAAAGCGCCAGAAGCGCCGAGCCACAGCGTCGTATTGCAGCAACCATGTCCAATTCCGTTCCGTTCATTCCCCGACGGCGAACCGCACCGGCGATGGGTGCGAGATGCCCGATATCCCCTGATCCTAAGGTGCTGCCTTTGCCTCAGCCTTGCGGATCACCGGGATGTGACGCAAAAATTTCGCCTGATTTGCGGCAGTGCCTGTCATTTGGCCCGATTTCGCCTATTCTCTCGCAAAAGAACATTGAAATATAAGGGGTACTGATTGGATGCTGGATGTTGGCAGGACTGCAAGAGTACGGCTGGCGGCCTCACTTCTGGCGGCGACGCTTTTTCTCCCACCTGCAGTCTACGCCCAGGAACAGCTGGTCTTCCGCAACGGCCTCTCGCTCGTCGGCGAGCCCAAATACCCACCCGGCTTTGAGCGCTACGACTATGTCAACCCGGATGCGCCGAAAGGCGGAGAACTGAAACTCTCGCAGACCGGAACCTTCAACACCTTCAACCCGATCCTCGACAAGGGCGACGCAGCCGCCGGGCTGCCGCTTGTCTTCGATACCCTGATGAAATCGGCCGACGACGAGATTTCAACCGCCTACGGCCTGCTTGCCGAAGGCGTGTCATACCCAGACGATATTTCGTCCGCCACTTTCCGCCTGAGGCAGGAAGCAAAATGGGCGGACGGAAAACCGGTAACGCCGGAAGACGTCATCTTCAGCTTCGACAAGGTCAAGGAACTCAATCCGCTCTATGCCAACTATTACAAGCACGCAACTTCGGCGGAAAAAACTGGCGAGCGCGACGTCACCTTCCACTTCGACCAGAAAAACAATCGGGAACTGCCGCACATCCTCGGCCAGTTCCTCGTTCTGCCGAAACATTGGTGGGAGGGGCAAGGTCCGGACGGAAAGTCTCGCGATATCACGCGAACGACGCTGGAACCGGTGATGGGGTCGGGTGCCTATCGCATCGCCTCGTTCTCGGCCGGAGCAACGCTGCGATACGAGCTGCGTGACGACTATTGGGGCAAGACGCTGAACGTCAATGTCGGGCAGAACAATTTTGGCGCGATCAGCTACACGCTCTTCGGCGACCGCGATGTCGAGTTCGAATCCTTCCGGTCGGGCAACACCGACTACTGGACCGAGAACCAGGCGAGCCGCTGGGCGACAGGCTATGATTTTCCGGCGGTGAAGGACGGTCGCATCAAGCGCGAGAGCCTGCCCAACCCCTACCGGGCGACGGGCATCATGCAGGCAATGGTTCCGAACACGCGGCGCGCGCCGTTCAACGACGAGCGCGTGCGCGAGGCCCTGAACTACGCCTTCGACTTCGAGGAAATGAACCGGACGGTCTTCTACAACCAGTATACCCGCATCGACAGCTATTTCTGGAACACCGAGCTGGCTTCCTCGGGCCTGCCCCAGGGCGATGAGCTGGCGATCCTGGAGGGGATCAAGGACAAGGTCCCGGCTGAAGTCTTCACGACACCCTATGCCAACCCGGTCGGCGGCTCACCGCAGACGTCACGCGACAACCTGCGCAAGGCGATCGCTCTGATGAAGGAGGCCGGCTACGAGCTGAAAGGCAACCGGATGGTCGAAGCCAAATCCGGAAAGCCCTTCTCCTTCGAAATCCTGCTGAGCAGCGCCACCCTCGAGCGCGTGGCCCTGCCCTACGCGCAAAACCTCAAGAAGATCGGCATTGAGGCGCGCATCCGAACGGTCGATGCCTCGCAATATACCAACCGCACGCGCGCCTTCGACTATGACATGACCTGGATCGTCTGGGGGCAGACACTCAGCCCCGGCAATGAGCAGCTGGATTTATGGGGTTCCAAGGCGGCCAAGGAACAGGGCTCGCGAAACTATGCCGGCATTGCCGATCCTGGCATCGACGCCCTGATCGAGAAGGTGATCTTCGCGAAGGATCGGCAAACACTAGTGGCCTCGACCAAGGCGCTCGACCGCGTGCTGCTGGCGCACCACTACGTCGTGCCGCTCTACTACAAGAACAATGCGACGATTGCCTACTGGGACAAGTTCGAGCGACCGGCAGAGCTACCGAAATACGCGATCGGCTTTCCCGACATCTGGTGGTCGAAGGCAGCCACGGCCAAATGAAGCCCTTGCACTCCGATGCTGTCTCGATTCCAAATGCAGAAAACCGAATCACTGAAAACGAATAGAGGCCCGGCTTGGGCCTGAAAGCCGCAAGGAGACGTGAGGATTGAGACAGCATAGGGCGCACGCCGACGCTTCGCGGGTCCGGGCCACCGGCAACACGTCGATCGAGAGGCTGGCCTGATGGGTGCCTATATCCTGCGACGACTGCTGCTGATGATCCCGACGATCATCGGAATCATGGCGATTTCCTTCACCGTCATTCAGTTCGCGCCGGGCGGACCGGTCGAACAGGTGATTTCGGACCTGACGAACGCCAGCGGCTCCGACCGCCTGAGCGGCAGCGGCGGCGACCTCATGCAGGCCGGTGGCGAACAAGGCAGCCAGTACCGCGGTGCCCAGGGGCTCGATCCGGAATTCATCGCCAAGCTCGAAAAGCAGTTCGGTTTCGACAAGCCGCCGCTCGAGCGCTTCGGCACGATGATGTGGAACTATATCCGCTTCGACTTCGGCGAAAGCTTCTTCCGCAACACCTCGGTCATCGACCTCATCAAGGAGAAGATGCCGGTCTCGATCTCGCTCGGCCTCTGGATTCTGCTGTTTTCCTACGCCATCTCGATCCCGCTCGGCATCAAGAAGGCGGTATCGGACGGCTCGGCCTTCGACGTGTGGACATCGGGCATCATCATCATCGGCTATGCCGTTCCGAGTTTCCTCTTCGGCATCCTGCTGATCGTCGTCTTTGCCGGCGGATCGTTCCTCGACTGGTTTCCGCTGCGCGGCATCGTCTCGGACAATTTCTGGCAATTGCCCTGGTGGCAGAAGATCCTCGACTATTTCTGGCACATGACGCTGCCGCTAATCACGCTTTTGCTTTCGGCCTTTGCGACGACGACGCTACTCACCAAGAATTCGTTCATCGACGAGATCAAGAAGCAATATGTGACGACGGCGCGTGCCAAGGGCCTGACGAACCGCCAGGTGCTCTACGGCCACGTCTTCCGCAATGCGATGTTGATCATCATCGCCGGTTTCCCGAGCGCCTTCATCTCGGCCTTCTTCACCGGTTCGCTGTTGATCGAATACATCTTCTCGCTCGATGGCCTTGGGCGGCTCGGTTATGATTCCGTCGTCAAGCGCGACTATCCGATCGTCTTTGCGACGCTGTTCATCTTCTCGCTGATGGGGCTGCTCGTCAGCCTGCTTTCCGACCTCATCTATACCTGGGTCGATCCACGCATCGATTTCGAGCGGAGGGACGTGTGATGAGCACCGTCACCACCGCACCCACCCCGGTTACCGCCCCGCCGCGCGGCTGGCTGTCGCCGGTCAACAAGCGGCGCTGGCAGAATTTTAGGGCGAACCGGCGCGGTTACTGGTCGCTCTGGCTTTTCCTCCTGCTGTTCGTGCTGAGCCTCTTTGCCGAGTTCATCGCCAACGACAGGCCGATCGTCGCCTCTTACAAAGGCGAGATCCTGTTCCCGGTCGTGGTGAACTATCCCGAAGAGAAGTTCGGCGGCTTCCTTGCCGAGACCGACTACCGCTCCGATTTCATCCGCGACGAGATCGAGGCAAACGGCTGGATGATCTGGCCGCCGATCCGTTACTCCTACCAGACGGTCAACTCGAACATTCCGCATTCGGCACCGACAAAGCCCTTCTGGCTGATGAGCAAGGATGAGCGCTGCTCGGCCTATCCGGAAGGCACCGCCGACCGCAACTGCATCGCCGGCAACCTCAACTGGCTCGGCACCGACGACCAGGCGCGGGACGTAACGGCGCGCATGATCTACGGTTTCCGCATCTCGGTGCTCTTCGGGCTGGTGCTCACCATCGCCTCGGCGATCATCGGCGTGACGGCCGGCGCGGTGCAGGGCTATTTCGGCGGCTGGACCGACCTTTTGATGCAGCGCTTCATCGAGATCTGGTCGTCGATGCCGGTGCTCTACATTCTGCTCATCATCGCCGCGATCCTGCCACCCGGCTTCTTCATCCTGCTCGGCATCATGCTCTTGTTTTCCTGGGTCGGCTTCGTCGGCGTCGTGCGCGCCGAGTTTCTGCGGGCACGCAACTTCGAATATGTGAACGCCGCGCGTGCCCTTGGCGTCGGCAACGGCACGATCATGTACCGTCACCTGCTGCCGAACGCGATGGTGGCGACCCTGACCTTCCTGCCGTTCATCCTGTCGGGCTCGATCACCACCCTGACCTCGCTCGACTTCCTCGGCTTCGGCATGCCGCCCGGCTCGCCTTCCCTTGGTGAAATGATCGCGCAGGGCAAATCCAACCTGCAGGCGCCCTGGCTCGGGCTGACGGCCTTTTGCGTCATGTCGCTGATGCTGTCGCTGCTGATCTTCGTCGGCGAGGCGACCCGCGATGCCTTCGACCCGAGAAAGACATTCCGGTGAGCGCGACGATGACCGATCCCATTCTTTCCGTCCGCGATCTGTCGGTCGCCTTCCATCAGGGCGGTAACACCTCGCTTGCGGTCGACGGCATTTCCTTCGACATCAATCGAGGCGAAACGGTCGCGCTTGTCGGCGAGTCCGGCTCCGGCAAGTCCGTGTCCGCCAACTCCATCCTGAAACTGCTGCCCTACCCCTCGGCTAGCCACCCGGGCGGCGAGATCCGCTTCAACGGCAAGGACCTCCTGAAGGCCAGCGATGCGGAGCTGCGGCATGTGCGCGGCAACGACATCACGATGATCTTCCAGGAGCCGATGACGTCGCTCAACCCGCTGCACCCGATCGAGCGGCAGATCGGCGAGATCCTCGAGCTGCATCAGGGGCTCGAAGGTGCTGCGGCGCGCACGAGAATTCTCGAGCTCTTGAACCAGGTCGGCATCCGCGAGCCGGAGAAGCGGCTCGGCGCCTATCCGCATGAGCTTTCCGGCGGCCAGCGCCAGCGCGTGATGATCGCCATGGCGCTCGCCAACCGGCCGGAGCTGTTGATTGCCGATGAGCCGACGACGGCGCTCGACGTCACGGTGCAGGCACAGATCCTCGAACTCTTGAAAACGCTGAAAGATCAGCATGGCATGTCGATGCTGTTCATCACCCATGACCTCGGCATCGTGCGCAAGATCGCTGATCGCGTCTGTGTGATGACCAAGGGCAAGATCGTCGAGACCGGGCCAACCGCCGAGATCTTTGCCAATCCACAGCATGCCTATACCCGCCATCTGCTCGCGTCCGAACCAAGGGGCAACCCGCCGCCCTCAGACGCCTCCAAGCCGATCGTCATGGAAGCGGCTGATGTGAAGGTGTGGTTTCCGATCAAGGCCGGCTTCCTGCGCAGGGTCGTCGACCATGTGAAGGCGGTCGACGGTATCGATCTCAAGCTGCGCGCCGGCCAGACGCTCGGCGTCGTCGGCGAATCAGGCTCCGGCAAGACGACGCTGGGCCTGGCGCTGACGCGGCTGATCTCCTCCAAGGGCAGGATCGCCTTCGTCGGCAAGGACATCGCCGCCTACAGCTTCCGTGAGATGCGGCCGCTGCGAAACCGGATGCAGGTGGTGTTCCAGGATCCTTACGGTTCGCTGAGCCCGCGCATGTCGGTTGCCGACATCATCGCCGAAGGGCTGAAGATCCACGAGCGCGCGCTGTCGGACGACGAGCGCGATCAACGCGTTGCCGCAGCGCTTGAGGAGGTGGGGCTCGACCCCGCCACCCGTTGGCGCTATCCGCACGAGTTCTCCGGCGGCCAGCGCCAGCGCATCGCGATAGCGCGCGCAATGGTGCTGAAGCCGAAATTCGTGATGCTCGACGAGCCAACCTCGGCGCTCGACATGAGCGTCCAGGCGCAAGTGGTCGACCTCTTGCGCGACCTGCAGCAAAAGCACGACCTTGCCTATCTCTTCATCAGCCACGATCTCAAGGTCGTGCGGGCGCTGGCCAACGAGATGATCGTAATGCGCATGGGCAAGGTCGTCGAGCAGGGTCCGGCGGAGCGCATCTTCAATGCGCCGCTGGAAGACTATACCAAGGCCCTGATGGCGGCCGCGTTCAATCTCGAAGCCGTCAACCTGTCCGCCATCCGCCAGTAGAGTTCTCGCAATGCCCTCGAAAAGCCCCGTCATCGTCGATCTGAAGTTCATTCCGGAAGAAGTGGAAGCGGCACTGAAAGGCGCCTTCCCGGATCGCGAGGTGATCAACCGCGCCGATACCATCCATTACAATCGCAATCTCTCAGGGATCGATTATGCGGTGGTGTGGAAATCGGCACCGGACCTCTTCGAGAGGGCACCGGATCTCAAGGTGGTTTTCTCCGGCGGCGCCGGCGTCGACCACGTTCTGACATTGCCGGGTCTGCCGGACGTGCCGCTTGTTCGTTTCGTCGATCGCAGCCTGACGACACGCATGAGCGAATGGGTGGTGATGCAATGCCTCATGCATCTGCGCCAGCACCGAGCCTACGAAGCGCTTGCGGCAAAGCGGGAGTGGCGGGATCTTTCCCAGCCCGAAGCGGCGGACTTTACCGTCGGCATCATGGGCATGGGTGTGCTGGGTCAGGATGCAGCGCGCAAGCTTTCGGTCTTGGGCTTCAACGTCGTCGGCTGGTCGCGCAGCAAGAAGGCGGTCGACGGCATCGAGACCTATGCCGGCGACGAACTGGACACCTTCCTGGCACGCACGGATTTCCTGGTCGGCCTTTTGCCGCTGACGCCGGATACCAAAGGCATCTTCAATGCCGGGCTTTTTGCCAAATTGAGCCGCAACGGCCCGTTTGCCGCGCCCATCTTCATCAACGGCGGCCGCGGCGGCAGCCAGGTCGAGGCCGATATCCTCAGCGCACTCGATTCCGGCTTGCTTGGCGCAGCTTCGCTCGATGTTTTCGAGCAGGAGCCGCTTTTACCGGAAAGCCGCTTCTGGCAAATGCCGAATGTCTATGTGACGCCGCATGTCGCCGCGTCGTCGGACGTCAAGGCCCTGTTCAGCCACGTCGAGCAGCAGATCGCCCGCCTCGAAGGCGGCCTGCCGCTGCAGCACGTGGTGGACAAATTAGCCGGCTACTGATCCATCAAGGTCTGCGATAGCCCGTCGGCTGGTCGTAGAGCCAACCAATGCGCTTTATGGAAGCTTCCAGGCCCTCGCGCGCCACGGTCATCGTGTGGCCATTAGCGTGGATCAACGTCTCGTCGTCTTCCATCAAGGCGACGTGCCCCTTCCAGAAGACGAGATCGCCGCGTTTAAGCTCTTCACGTGCGATCGGCATTCCCAAACCAGAAGCCTGCATGTCGGAATCGCGCGGCGCGAGCTTGCCGACCATCATCATCGACAGCTGCACAAGGCCGGAACAATCAATGCCGAAACCGGAACGTCCACCCCAGAGATAGGGGGTTTCGACAAACCGGGCGGCCACCGAGACATAATCGCCCGGTACGACGCTGCCGACCTCGATGCAATGATTGGCGATCACCGCCTGGCCGCCGTCGAGCAGGAAATAACGGGTGCCGCGGGTCTCGCGCTCGTCGACGACCGCCAGACGGCTGGCCATCGACAACGGATAGACCGTCGGAAAACGCAGATCATGACCGGAATAGACGAAGGTGCGCGGTACTGACACGATATGCGTCGGGCTCTTGACCACCGGCGCAAGGCAATATTCCGGGAGGTAGCCGACATAACCGTCGAGATCGGCCTTCACCCAGCACCAGCTCTCATTGGTATCGAGCACGCGAACGGTTTCGCCGAGCAGCAGTTCGGTATCGGTACCGCAGGCGAGGTCGGGCTTTGCCCTGAGCGGCGCCACCGGCACCGAGACGCGTGCAACGCTTCCCTCGACGTAGCGTTCGGCCTCCACGACGCCGCGAAGGCGGCTCTCAGCGAGGTCTGCCCTGTAGGCATTCAGGCGGCGATCGGGAAGTGTCGACATGTCAACTCACTTAGGCTGTTTGCGGCCCTGATCAATGATCAGATCGCCGAATTTTTCAAGATAAAGCGCACCGTCGACCGTTCTTTTGATGACGACGTTGCGTCGATCGCGGTCGTCGCGGGCGCGGTCGACGAGGCCGAGGGCGCCCATGCTATCGAGCGCGCGCGTGATCACCGGCTTGGTGACGCCGAGCGTGGCGGCAAGGCCACGAACGGTGTGGGGCGGCGGCACGAGATAGATCTGCAAGAGGATCGCCATCTGGCGCAGCGTCAGGTCGCGACCGTCGACCCGCACCTGTTCCAGCGATACCGTGTGCCAGAGCCCAAGGGCCTGAGAGGGCGTAAGCTCGACCGGCAATGACAACTCCTGCGCAACCGCATGAATTCTCGGATCGTTCTCCGGTTCGAGGATTCAAGCAAACAGCCAAAGGGCTACAGCGACCAATGCGCCTCCAAGGGAAGCCCGGCGCTGTGGATCGTTTGCCACCATAGCTGCGCACCGTTACGCAAGCGTTTCTTTTTTTGGCGACCGGCGCTGTAGTCAGCGCCGGCCGTGTTCGTGCGAGCGTTACTTGGCGATCTGCCCAATGTGCTGATAGAGCGCACGAATGGCTTGGGCCTCGCCGCCGACCGGCGAATGCGGCCGCTCGGACTGCGCCCATCCGAAGATATCGAAATGCACCCAGCTCTTGGTGTTGGTGACGAAGCGCTTGAGGAAGAGTGCGGCGGTGATCGAGCCTGCCATGCCGCCCGAAGGCGCGTTCGTCAGATCGGCGATGCGCGCGGAGACATCCTTGTCGTAGCCCATGTGCAGAGGCATGCGCCACATCGGATCGTCGACGCTGAGGCTCGCCTCGAAGAGATCGTGCGCCAGGTCGGCGTCGTCGGTGAAGAACGGCGGCAGGTCGGGGCCGAGCGCGACGCGGGCGGCACCGGTCAGCGTTGCCATGTCCACGAGCAGATCATTCTTTTCCTCGTCGGCATAGGCGAGCGCATCGGCGAGGATGAGCCGGCCCTCGGCATCGGTGTTGTCGATCTGCACCGTCAGGCCCTTGCCGCTGCGATAGATGTCGCCGGGCCGGAAGGCGTTGGCCGAGATCGAGTTCTCGACGACGGGGATGATGACGCGCAGATCGACCTTGAGCTTTGCGTCCATGATCATCAGCGCGAGGCCCATGACGTTGGCGGCACCGCCCATGTCCTTTTTCATCAGGAGCATGGAGGAAGCCGGCTTGATGTCGAGGCCGCCGGTGTCGAAGCAGACGCCCTTGCCGACCAGCGTTACCTTCTTGTGGCCCTTCTTGCCCCAGCGCAGTTCGAGAAGGCGCGGCGCTTCGGCGCTTGCCCGGCCGACGGTGTGCACAAGCGGGAAGTTCTGCGTCAGCAAGGCCTCGCCCGATATCACAGAGACATCCGCCTTGTAGTGCGTCGCGAGCGCGCGGAATGCAGCCTCGAGCGCCTCTGGGCCCATGTCGTTGGTCGGCGTGTTGATCAGGTCGCGGGCAAGAAACACGCCGGCAAGCTGCCGCTTGATGTCGGCAGCATCGGCATCGGTCGGGATCAGCAAGGTCGGCGGCTCGCCCTTTGCCGATTTGTAGCGCTCGAAGCGGTATGAGCCGAGGCCATAACCGAGCGCCAGCCGGTTAGCGGTCAACGGCGCCGTTTCGATATGCCACTTGCCCGCAGGCAGGGCGCGCGCCAGCTTGCCGGTCAGGAACGGCGCTTCGGACGGGTTGCCGCCCAGGCCGAAGAGTGCGCCGCCCAGATGCCCATCGGCGGAAGGGATCAGCAGAACAGCGCCCGATTCGGCCTTGAAACCGGCCTTGCGCGCCCAATCAAGCGCGATCGGATCTATGGCTCCCGTTTCGATATGCGCCGGCGTGACCGCGAAGATCGGCAGCGTCTTGCCTGCGCTGGTGTTGAACGGCGACGGCCGTTCGATGAATTGATAGGGGGCCATGGAAGTCCTCGGCTGACAGAGATGGATTCGCACAATTAACGCTCTGTTAGGGTTAACAGATTATTGCTGGAGTGAAAGTTGCGCCGATGTTGTTTGGAGTTCTGGTGCGCGAATGCATGCTGGGGACACCGCCGATGGCCAAACGCACGATCTCATCCCTAAAAGCCAACCGTCTGCTGCAAGGCGCCGCAATCGCGATAGTCGCCCTGTCCATGGCCGGCTGCGCCAATCAGCCGAAGAAGGAGCTGACGACGGGTTCTATTTCCCGCACGTCGAAGCCCGTTCAATCGATGACTGCATCGGAACTCTCGCAGGCGGCCGAAGGCATCGGCCAGGCCTATGAGAAAAACCCACGGGATCGCGAGGCCGGGCTGAACTACGCCAACCTCCTGCGCATGACCGGGCGCAATGAACAGGCGCTGGCCGTCATGCAGCAGGTCGCGATCAACCATCCTCAGGACCGCGAGGTTCTCGGCGCCTACGGCAAGGCGCAGGCAGCAGCTGGACAGCTGGAACAGGCATTGAACACGATCAGCCGTGCCCAGACGCCGGACCGGCCGGATTGGAAACTGAAATCAGCCGAAGGCGCTATCCTCGACCAGCTCGGCCGCGCGCAGGAAGCGCGCCTGCGATACCGAGAAGCGCTTGAGCTTAGGCCCAACGAGCCCTCCGTACTCTCCAACCTCGGCATGTCATACCTTCTGACCAAGGACCTGCGCACGGCGGAAACCTACTTGAAATCGGCGGCAGGCCAGCCCGGCGCCGACAGCAGCGTGCGGCAGAACCTCGCGCTTGCGGTCGGGCTGCAGGGACGCTTTCAAGAGGCCGAAGCGATTGCCCGCCAGGAGCTTTCCGGCGAACAGGCGGAAGCCAACGTGAAGTATCTGCGCTCGATGTTGTCCCAGCAAGGCGCGTGGAAGCAGCTGGCAAAGGCTGACGAGGCCAACACCAACTGAGACGACTTGGCGGAACCGCATGGCATGCAGGCCTTCGACGGAACGATCTTGCCTCGCTGGCGTCCTGATCTCAAATCGACTCTGATTGCAGGGTTCTATAGCACCGCACGCCAACAGAACGCGCAAGGAACTTTGCGCGTCCAATAAGGCGCGCGGCGCCGTCTTTCGGATCAGATTGGCGGATCAGAAGCGGTCAGCGACCTGGATGCCGGCCGGACCGAGGATGACGGCAATGAGAACCGGCAGGAAGAACAGGATCATCGGCACGGTGAGCTTGGGCGGCAGGGCGGCCGCCTTCTTCTCCGCGGCATTCATGCGCTGGTCACGGCTTTCCTGCGCCAATACGCGCAATGCCTGCGCAATCGGCGTTCCGTAACGGTCGGCCTGAATCAGTGCCTGAACCACCGACTTCACATCATCGATGCCTGTGCGATGGCCAAGGTTTTCCAGCGCGGTACGCCGGTCGGGCAGAAACGAGAGTTCGGCCGTCGTCAACACCAGTTCTTCGGCCAGAGCAGGCGACTGGGCGGCGATTTCATCGGCGACGCGCCGCATGCCGAGCTCCATCGACACGCCGGATTCGACGCAAATCAGCAGAAGATCGAGCGCATCCGGCCAGGCCCGACGAATGGAATGCTGTCGCTTGGCGATGGCATTGGCGACAAAGACGTTTGGTGCATAGAAGCCGACATATGCAAAGCCGACGGCAAAGGAGAACCGCATCATGAAGGGCTTCTCGGCGAAATTGCCGAGCACGAAGATATAGACGACCGCGACGACGAGAAATAGGAAGGGAAGGCAGAACCGCGCAAAGAGGAACGTGTTGAGCGCGTTCTGTGAACGATAGCCCGCCATCTTGAGGCGGCTGACCGTGTTGTCATCGACGAGGGCCTTGCGCAGGTTCAGCCGCTCGACGATCTGGCGAACGGACGTGTTGTTCTGAGCGCGCAGGCTGGCTTTACCGCTCGACACCTCGGCCGCAAGACGCGCGCGCTCCCGCGCACGGATCTGCTCGCGCTCGGTCGCCACGGATTTCATCCGCTTGCCGAGGTCTCCACGCTCGAAGAACGGTACGACAAGCGAATAGAAGGTCGCCAGCACGGCAAACGAGACGAGAACGGCGAAGATGATATTCGGATCCGTCAGCGTCTTGATCAATCCTTCGCCCATACTCGTCCCTCAGATATCGAAATTGATCATGTTGCGCATCACCAGAATGCCGATGCTCATCCACACCAGGCCGGCCCCGATTATCAGGTGGCCACGCTGGTCGGTGAACAGGATCATCATGTAGTCGGGTGAGGTAACGTAAACGAGGAACGACACAATGAAGGGCAAGGCGCCAATGATGCACGCCGAAGCCTTCGCCTCCATCGAAAGGGCGCTGACCTTTGCCTTCATCTTTTTCCGTTCACGCAGGACTTTCGACAGGTTGCCGAGCGCTTCGGACAGATTGCCCCCCGCCTGCGCCTGAATGCCGATAACAATTGCGAAAAAGTTCACCTCTGCCAACGGAATGCTGTTGATCATGCGGGCGCATGCCTCGGTGACGCTGAGGCCGACCTGCTGGGAATCGACGACGCGGCGAAATTCCGTTTTCACTGGCTCCTGGCCATCACCGGCAATGAGGCGCAGAGCGTCGTTCAGGGGCAGGCCCGATTTGATCGAGCGAACCATGACGTCGAGCGCATTCGGAAACTCCTCAAGGAATTTCTTGCAGCGGCGCTTGATCAGGAACCCGATGAACCAACGTGGCAGACCAGCGGCGGCAATCACGCCGACACCGGCGGAAATAGCCAGACCGAGGCCAGCCAGGAGCGCGACGATGAAGGCGATGAAGCCGAAAGCCGCACTGAAAAGGTAAAACTGCGTCAAGGAAATGGAGAGGTTCGCCTGTGCCAGGCGGGCCTTCATCGAAAGCGTCGTCCTGGCCGACTTCTCCTGCTGTTTTTTCTCGAGTTCCTTCAACGAGTCCTGAACGGACTTGCGTCGCTTCGACATCTCGCTGACACGATCGCGAGCCGCCTTGACCTTGACGCGATCTGTTTCGGCTGCGCCGACCTTGCGAATTCGACCTTCCGCCTTCTTCTCAGCTTCGATCCGGGAGTAGAGAACAGCATAGGCAAGCCCTGCCGCTGAGACTGCGACGAGGAATGCCAGCGCCAGGACGGGAATGCTGATGCCGAACATCATGGCTCCTAGCCCTTGTCCATAGCGTCGAGCGTCGCCGCCAGGCGTTTGTCTTCGTTGAAGTAACGGGCGCGGTCCCAAAAGTGTGGACGACCGATGCCGGTCGATACGTGGCGGCCGACGATGCGGCCGTTGGCATCTTCCCCTTCGATCTCGTAGCGCATCAGGTCCTGGGTGATGATGACATCGCCTTCCATGCCGACGACTTCCGTGATGTGGGTGATGCGGCGCGAGCCATCACGCAGGCGCGCTGCCTGGATGATGACGTCAATGGATCCGGAAATGATCTCGCGGACTGTCTTGGCCGGCAGCGTATAGCCGCCCATGGCGATCATCGACTCCATACGCGCCAGGCATTCGCGCGGCGTATTGGCGTGGATCGTACCCATGGAACCGTCGTGGCCGGTGTTCATCGCCTGCAGCAAGTCGAACACCTCGGGTCCACGCACTTCGCCGACGATGATGCGTTCGGGCCGCATGCGCAGGCAGTTTTTGATGAGATCCCGCATGGTAATCTCACCCTCGCCTTCAATATTCGGCGGCCGGGTTTCGAGGCGAACCACGTGCGGCTGCTGCAGCTGCAGTTCGGCGGTGTCTTCACAGGTAATCACCCGTTCGTCGAGATCGATGAAGCCGGTCAAGCAGTTCAGAAGCGTCGTCTTGCCCGAACCGGTACCGCCGGAGATGACGATGTTGCAGCGGACGCGGCCGATGATCTGCAGAAGGACGGCGCCCTCGGGCGTGATCGCGCCGAATTTCACCAACTGATCGAGCTTCAGCTTGTCCTTCTTGAATTTGCGGATTGTCAGCGCAGTGCCGTCGATGGCGAGCGGCGGCGCGATAACGTTGACGCGTGAGCCATCAGGAAGACGCGCGTCGCAGATCGGGCTGGATTCGTCGACGCGGCGGCCCACTTGTCCCACGATCCGCTGGCAGATCGACAGAAGCTGGGCGTTGTCTCGGAATCGAACTTCGGACTCGATGGTTTTTCCGGCGACTTCGATGAAGGTCTGACCGGCACCGTTGACCATGATATCGGCGATGTCGTCGCGCGCGAGCAGCGGCTCCAACGGCCCATATCCCAGAACGTCGTTGCAGATATCATCGAGCAGTTCCTCCTGCTCGGAGATCGACATCGCGAAGTTCTTGATCGTGATGATGTCATTGACGATATCGCGAATTTCTTCGCGTGCGCTCTCCGTATCGAGCTTCGCCAGCTGCGAAAGATCGATCGTATCGATCAGGGCCGAGAAGACCTGCGATTTCGTGTCGTAGTAGTCCTCGGTGCGGGCGGGCCGCTTCCTTTGCGCCGGAGCTTGCGATTGCGGGCGCGAAGCGGGCGCCTGAGAGTCGGCAAGCACCGGCACGGCGGCGCGCTCGATCACCGCCGATTGCGTGGCAGGGACGATCGGCGGCATCGCGGCACCTGTGGTGCCGACCTTACCGAAGCCTTCGTTTCCGCGTTTGCCGAACATGTTCCTGATCCGTCCGTTCTGTGCGTCGTCTATTTCTTGCGGAGCGCTGCCAACACTTTGCCGAGGCCGCCGCGTCGCGCCTTCTTCATCGACGCGCGGCCGGTCAACAGATGCGCGAACTGGGAGAAGGTTTCGGCAGCCGCCGACTTCTTGTCGATCTCCGCAATCATGCGGCCGCTGTTCGATGCATTGCCGAAGAGAACGGCGTCGAACTGAATGATGGCTGCGGCTTCGATTTCCAGCGATTCGCAGAATTCATTCACCGCAATCTCCGGACGCTTCGGCATGCCGACCTGGTTGAGAACGAGATGAGGCTGTTTGTCGTTCGGCCGAAGCTTCTTCAGAGCATCGAGCAGGTTCTTCGTGTTGCGAAGACTTGCGAGATCCGGCACCGCGGTGATCACGATCTCATCGGCTTCGCCCAGCACCGAGCGTGTCCATTCCGTCCACATATGCGGGATGTCAAGCACCGAAACGGGCGCGTTGCGCTGCAGGATTTCGAGGATCGGATGAAAGGCGCCGCCTTCGAAATCATAGGCGCGATCCAGCATCGACGGCGCCGCAAGCAGCGAAAGATGCTCGGAGCATTTGGTCAAAAGGCGATCGAGGAAAACCTCGTCGAGCCGCTCGGGTGCAAAGACCGCCTCCGAAATACCCTGCGGAGGGTCCTGATCGAAATCGATATTGGCGGTGCCGTAAGGCAGGTCGAGATCGGCAAGAATGGTTTCGGTTGAAAAAAGATTGGAAATGTCCCAGGCGCAATTGTGCGCGATGGTCGAGGAACCGCTGCCGCCCTTGGCGCCGATAAAGGCCAGGCTGCGCCCCAACGGCTCAGCATCGGGATCGACGAAAATCGATGCGACCGCCGACAGAATGTCCGGCATCGCCACCGGCGCAACCATATACTCGGAAATGCCGTTGCGGATAAGGTCGCGATAAAGGCCGATATCGTTGTATTTGCCGACGAGAACGACCTTGGTGCTCGGGTCGCAGACCGCAGCCAATGGCGCAAGCTCCGTGAGCAGCGATCGGGGCTCTGTCGACGTTTCCAGAATGATCAGATTCGGCGTCGACACGGTCGCAAACATGTTTGCCGCGGCATCGATGCCGCCACTGTTGATGCGCAGACTGACCTTCGCCATGCGGCGATCCTGCCCGCAACGCTCCATCAGTCGCTGCATCGCCTCGCTTTCACAAAACGCATGGATCGAGATGCGCGGCAGCGGACGGACCTGCTCCAGGTCGCCCGGCTGCACCGTATCGAAGGCGGGATCGCCTGCCCCGGCACCCGTTTCGATCCTGTACTCAATGGTGCTCATCTGCTGATCCCAACGATATCAATTGAAGACGGTGACGGGTCCGTCACTCTTTTCGGTTCCGCGCCAGTCCTGAATGACCTGACCGCGCTGCACCGCATCGATCGGCGACATCTGGCGCGGGCCGAGCAGATCGGTCGGATTGGAGATCTGCGCCGCCAGATTGGATTGCGACGCGCAGCCAAAATTGTAGTAGTTGCGGTTCTGTATCGTGTTGAGCGCGACGTCCTCCGGCCACTCGCCGCACGGCCCAGTCTGGGCGGTGATCGCCACATAGCTCAAGCGAACCGGAGCAGCGTCACCCATGGGACCGGCCTCGTAGCCGGCTTCGATCAACCGCTTCGCGGGGACGCCGGCGGCAACGAGAACGCTGCGGATCTCCTTGCGCATGGCCTGCGCAGCATGGCTGTTTGCCGAGCCGCGCGGCAGCATGATCTGGACAACACCGGTAGACGAATTGTGATACTCGGCACCAAAGCCGCTGATGACGTCGCGCGTGCCCTGCGTCAGCCGGCGGTCGCCGGAGGCGATCGGGATATCGATCGTACGCTCGCCCTCGGCGAGCACGATCGGATGCCGGGTGCGGTAGTCGTCGGGGATCGAGCCCGTGGCAAGATTGTCCTTCGTGCCGCAGCCGGCCAGCAGCCCCGCGGCAACGACGAGGATTGCAGCGTGCCGCAAATGACGAACGGGAACTCCGGATCTGTTGAGGGACATGGCACTCGGCCTTTCAGAATTCTCGTTAAAGCTGCTTCGCGTTTGCATGGCCCCGCCTATTTGTAGATGAAGCCGACATTGCCATGGTACCGGCCGGCCGGCGCGGATGCTTCCGGGCGCCCGTAGATGCGGTTCACCCGACCAAGGAAGAAGCTGTCGAGATCATTGGCTGCATTGAAATTGTCGTCGGGCCTGGAGATCGCGCTCCTGGCGACCGGGCGCACAAGATAGGGCGTGGCGATGATGACGAGTTCGGTCTCGTTGCGGACGAAGTCCTTGCTGCGGAAAAGCGTTCCAAGGATCGGGATCTTCGACGCGCCCGGCACGCCGGCCATCGCCTGACGGATATTGTCCTGCACGAGACCAGCGATGACGATCGAACCGCCAGAGGGAAGCTCGACGCTGGTCGATGCCTCGCGTCTGCGGATGCCGAGGAAGGTGTTGCCCGGGATGTTGTTGGTGCCGTTACCGGTGACGACGGCACCTTCATAGGTCGGCTCCGACACGTCGGTGCGGATCTGCAGGCTGATCCTGCCCGGCCCGAGCACGACGGGCTTGAAGTTCAAGCGAATGCCGTATTCGACGTCGTTGATTTCACGCTTTACGGTGGCGTTGCCCTCGTCGTCCTTGTCAATTTGCTGCATGCCGGTAAGCCGAAACTCACCGCCGACGTAGAATTTCGCCTCTTGGCCCGAGATTGCGGTCAAGCTCGGCTCGGCGAGCGTGCGCATCACACCGGCCTGCTCCATCGCATTGACGTAGCTCGCTATTGTCGTTCCGCCGATCGAGCCCTTGATGATCGCATTGGCGCCGAGGCCGATGGCGTCTCCGAGGTTGGCGGGGTTGCGGAACCCGATGCCGCTTTCGCCATCGCCGACGCTGCCGTTGAAGCCAAGTTGCTTCAATACCTGGCGGCTGACTTCGGCAACCGTGACTTTCAGCGTGACCTGGTCATCGCCGTCGATCGTCAGCAGATTGACGATCTGTGACACCTGCCGGTCTTCCGCGAAAATGTCGGCGTCGCCATTGTTGCCCTGTGCCGTGATGTTGCGCGTCGTTGCTTCACCGCCCTGCAGGAAGGCCTTGGCAAGATCCACGGCCTTCGTGGAATCGAGCGGAGTCCTGACGGTACCGGTCAGAACGATGTTGTCCGAGATGATCTCGACATTGATCTCGGCATCGGGGATGAAGCGGCGCAGATTCGACTGAAGGTTCGCAATATCGCGTTCGACCTCGATATCGAGGCTGACGATTTCCTCGCCGTTGGGTCCAAATACGAAGATGTTGGTTTGCCCGACGGATTTGCCAAAAAGATAAATTCGCCGCGACGTCCGCGTCACGGCATCGGCCAGCGACGGGTCTGCGACGAGAATGTCGTGCGCATCGGCGGGCAGATCCACGACCACGGCCTTATTGAGACCCAAGCTGACCTTCTTTTTCGCTCCCGGCCCACTTTCGACAATCCTGACGACCGATGACGATGCCGCAAATGCCAGCATCGGCGCCGGAGACGCCATTCCCGAAAAAGCCAGGCAAAACGAGATTCCCGCAGCCACGGAGGTTCGAATTCTGCTTCCGTCCCGCTTCACCTTGCGCTCCGCTCGATCGATCATTGTTGCTGGCCCTGACCTACGGTCCCGTCGCTTTTCACGATGGAGCCCGACTTGATGACCTGAATGCTTGGCTGACCGTCGCCGCTGAGGAGGTAGTCCGCAGCATTCGTATCGGGCTCCTGTGCGTCGGCGACACTGCGAAGGGCGAGCGAGATCCGTTCAGCCATTTGCTGCGCGACCGTCATGACCTTTGATTGATCCGGCGTCAGTTCCAATGTCGCGGTCGTTCCGACGACCGATTTCGAACCATCGTCCTTCTCCTCGACCTGCTGGTCGATCGCCAGTACGCGAACGTTGCTAAGCACCGTTTCGGTCAGATAGACATCGCCGTCGGATTTGCGGACCATAATGACGTCGACGCGATCATTCGGCAGGATGAAACCGCCAGCACCGGTCGCGACCGTTATTTCCGTCGCGACAGCGCGTTTGCCAGCTGGAAGCAGGGAGGACATGATCCGGCTCGAGGAGTCGGCGATCTTTTCGGAGCGCAACGGCTCGCCGTTGAAGATCGGCAGACGTACGACGGCGCCGCTCAGATCCTCGATCGCCGACGGCCGGTTCTCTTCGGTGATAAGGCCCTCGACAATGCCATCCTTGGGCCATGCCACCCAATGCACGGCATCGGCTCCCAACCTGGATCCGACAGGCAGACTCTTGCTTGCGACAAGAACGTTGATCGTGGGAGCTCGTTCAATGACCGGCTCGGCCATTTGTCGGGCAGGAGCGCGGGTCAGCTTCATCGCCAACAGCCCGGCCAATACCGCCGAAACGACGGCTACCGCCAGAATGATGATGCGAACAGGTTTCATGATCGTTCGTGAGCCCCACGGAAATTCTGGAGCCAGATTGATCAGGAATTGGTGTAATTATGGTTAACAACCCACTTATCGCCATGGTTAACGCATCGTCACCAGACGGCGCGCTGCATCGCTGGCCTTCAGATACCGATTTGCGCCAACGCAACCCGATACAAGGGTGAGGCCGGGAAGGCCAACAAAGCGCCGGCAGCGATCGCGATCGCATAGGGTATTTTCTTGGCGGTAAGCAGAAGACCTGGCATCGGAATGCCAGCGGCAAGCAACACGTGCTGCCAGGACCGCAGCATCACGACAAGGACCGTCAAGACTCCGCCCAAAACCGAGACGTACAAAAGGAACGCCAGCAGAGAGCCGTTGAGCCCGTACCAGAGAGCGCAGGCGGTCAGCAGTTTTGCATCCCCGCCGCCCATGACGCCTGCAGCGAAAAGACATAAGCAAAACAGAAAGACAAGCAGACCGGCAGCCACATCGAAACCGATGTCGACGAAACCGGATCCGGCCACGACATTCGCCCCGATCGCGCCGATAGCGAGCAGCAGTGACAGGCGATTCGGTATCGTCATCGTCATCAGGTCCGAGGTGGCGGCCCAAATCAGACACAGCGGAAAGACTGCAAGGAAAGCCAACAAGAGCATGAAATCCACATTCACCCCCGCGAGCAAGACTGAAAGATTGTCTGACAAGGTAACAAAAAGCCGCCAACGAGGGCGGCTTTCTGTATTTCGTTCCACATAGGCGAGTGGCTTGCGCTATTAGCCGCCAGCAGGAGGAGCAGCCGGCTGCGTGCCCTCAACCTGTTCCGCCAGGAAGTCGAACTGGCCATCGAGAACATTGCCCAACCGTGTAGCGCCGGTGATCAGCGCGACAGAAATGAGGGCTGCAATGAGGCCGTATTCGATTGCGGTTGCGCCAGACTCGTCCTTCCTCAGACGGGCAAAAATCTTCTTCATGATGATTCTCCTACTTCGCGTTTGTTGTTCAGCACGTCCGCCAACTGTTGCCGTTGATCGGATGAGCCCAACCTATGCCCGCCGGATTGCCACCGACTTAAGGAAGGCGGTTACCGAAAGATTAACGTCGCATCGCTGATTTTTGGGTAAACGGTTCGCAAACAGAACGACCTGGCAGGAGGCGACTTAATGCTTCATTCACCAAAACGCGCGAAGATGAGGATAAGCCATCATAAGGACTCCTCATGCGTTCGCCTCTTCGGGCCTCCCGAGCCCCTGCCCTCGTGTCCGCCATTGCCGGCGTCCTTGCATTCGTTTCGTCAGGAGCGGCCGGCGCACAGGATGACATCATGCGCGTTTACATGGACCATGCTCGGGTGCTGAAGCTTGATCGCCCGGTCAGCAAAGTGATCATCGGCAATGCGGACGTTGCCGATGCCACCGTCGCCGACGCAAAGACGATCGTGGTTACGGGTCGCAATTTCGGCACGACGAACATTGTGATCCTGGACCAGGATGGCAATGCGATCGTCGACGAGCGCATTCTCGTCTCTATCGACGAGGGCAACACCGTACGCGTCTATAAGCAGACGTCGCGCACCGTGCTGTCATGCACCCCGAACTGCGAACGCCATGCCGAGCGCAAAACGGCCGGCACCGGCAACTAGAATCTGACTGAAAACGCCGGCGATCATTAAAATGCCAATGATCATCGAGAACGAAATATCAAGAGTTACCCCTTATTTCTGACCCATCAAACGTAACATGATGGGACGACGAGATGTTGGCCGAACAGGAAGTTCAAGGCTCTAGGCAATCTTCGAGATCGAACCGCAGTCCGCTGCGACGTCTGTTTGCGAACAGAAGTGGTGCGGCGTCGATCGAGTTCGCGATTCTGGCAATCCCGTTCATGGTCGTCGTTTTCGCCTGCTTCGAGACGTTCTTTGCCTTTACGGGCGAGCGGCTCCTGGCCCACGCCACGGAAGTGATGGCGCGCAAGGTCCGCACCGGCGAAATCACCTTCGCAAGAGGCAAGCCCACCGACATGACGGAGCAACAGTTCCGCCAGGCGTTCTGCACCGAAATCTCCGTAATGCTGACCTGCTCGGCGGGCGAAGGGGCCGAGCCGAGCAGGCTGCTGATCGATGTCAAGAGCACGACAGATCTAGCCCAGCTTCCGGTCGATATACCGCGCATGGCGACCTCGAACGACATCAATGCCGGCAACTTCGCTTTTGCGCCGGGGGGACCGGGCACATACAACGTGCTGCGCGCCTACTACCGCTGGAGCGTGATCACGGACCTCGTGCGACCTTTCGTGACCAATCTTCGCCCTGCTGGTTCAAGCATGCCACGAGACTATCTCATGGTAGCGACCGCGACTTTCCGCAACGAAAACGAATGAGGGCGTCCGTGATAACTCTCGCGAAAAAAACAACCTCCTTGTTGACGCGCGCTCACAGAGCGATTGCTTTGCTCGCAAAGGACCGCAGCGGCTTCGGCGCAATCGAATTCGCAATCGTTACGCCATTGCTGGTGGTCGCCTATATCGGCGCGTTCGAAGTCACTCTCGGCTTCACCGTCAAGGGCAAGGTTGAGCGGGCGGCAAGCTCGGTCGCGGATCTGGTCGCGCAACAGTCCGAGGTTAACAAGACTTACCTCGGTAACATGTCGAATGTCGCCAATAGCATCCTCGCGCCCTATCAGAATTCCGGATACACCCTGAAAATAACCGGAATCAAAGTCGACAGCGCCAATCAGGGCACCGTCGTCTGGTCACGCGACCAGAATGGCGGGGTACCCTACCCCGCGAATTCACCAGTAACCGTCCCCGGACAGTTTGCCGCCACCGAGGCCTTCGTCGTCCGCACGGAACTCGTCGTTCCACACGAGCTTCTGCTCTTTGCTGAAGGCCTGGGTTCGCGCGCACTTAACACGATCGACCTCTCCAAAACCGCCTTTTACCGTTCGCGCCAGGCCGAAATCATAAAGTGCCCCGACTGCTGACCGCAGCCTACAACGCCGCGCGTCTTTTCAGACGCGCAAAGGTCGCTGTAGCACTTTGAATCGCTGCATGTTTTTTCCTTAAATCGGCGACGATTTAAGGAAACATGCAGAGGCGAACCCAATTGCAATGCGGCTTCGCCGGCGTTATTCCTTCGGGATTGCGCTGGCGGCATCCGCGTCCGCGCTCGTAGCAGCACCGGACGCCAGGCTCTGCCCGCGCTCCGGCTTACCGGAACTTTCATGGCGCGCGCTTTTCTCTTTGTCCTCGATTCCTTCGGCATAGGCGGAGCGCCGGACGCCGAAACCTACGGCGACCTTGGCGCTGATACGCTTGGCCACATCGCCGAATTCTGCGCCACCGGCGCGGCGGATCGCGCAGGCTTGCGCGAAGGTCCGCTGCATCTTCCCAACATGTCGGCACTCGGGCTCGTGCACGCGGCGAAATTGGCCGCGGGTCGCGTGCCAGTGGGCATGCCGGTTCCAGGCCGGGTCTATGGTGCCTATGGCGCGGCCAGCGAAGTCTCGCGCGGCAAGGATACGCCGTCCGGGCATTGGGAGATCGCCGGGACGCCCGTCATGTTCGACTGGGGCTATTTCTCGGCCGAGGGCGACGCCTTTCCCGCCGAATTGGTCGAAGCGATTTGCCGCGAGGGCGATATCCCCGGCATTCTCGGCAACTGCCACGCCTCCGGCACTGATATCATCGCGCGCCTCGGCGAGGAGCATATGCGGACGGGAAAGCCGATCTGCTACACCTCCTCGGACAGCGTCTTTCAGATCGCCGCGCACGAGCACACCTTCGGACTGGAGCGCCTGCTGGAGTTTTGCCAGATCGTTCGCCGGCAGCTCGACGACTACAATATCGGCCGCGTGATCGCCCGTCCCTTCATCGGGCAGAGCGCGCAGACCTTTGTCCGTACCGGCAACCGCCGCGACTTTTCCGTCCTGCCGCCGGAACCGACGGTTCTCGACCGGTTGGCGGAAGCGGGGCGCACGGTGCATGCGATTGGCAAGATCGGCGATATCTTCGCCCATCAGGGCGTGACGAAACTGACGAAGGCGGACGGCAACATGGCGCTCTTCGACGCGAGCCTGGCCGCGATCGACGAGGCGGAGGATGGCGATCTCGTCTTCACCAACTTCGTCGATTTCGACATGCTTTTCGGCCACCGCCGCGATGTCGCCGGCTATGCCGCGGCGCTTGAAGCCTTCGACGCACGGCTGCCCGATCTCGACCGGCGACTGAAGCCCGGCGATATCGTCATCCTGACGGCAGACCACGGCTGCGACCCGACCTGGCGCGGAACCGATCACACGCGTGAGCGCGTGCCGGTGCTGATGTTCGGCCCGGCCGTTCGCAGCCGTTCGCTTGGGGTTGCCAACACCTTTGCGCATATCGGCGAAACGGTCGCCAGACATCTCGGGATTGCACCGGGCCTACACGGGAGAAGCCTCATTTGACCGCACATCTGAAGAAGGCGGAACTGCATTGCCACATCGAGGGTGCAACACCACCGGAGTTGGCGCTGCTGCAGGCGGAAAAGTATAGGCTCGACACCAGCGAGATCATCGCCGACCGCGCCTATGTCTGGGCGGATTTTACCAGTTTCGTGAAATGCTACGACAGCGTCGCCTCACTGTTTCGCACGCAGGAGGACTATGCGCTTCTTGCCGAAACCTATCTGACGGAACTGGCCGAGGCTGGAACGATCTACAGCGAGATCATCGTTTCGCCGGATCACGGCAACACCATCGGGCTTGGTGCCGATGCTTATCTCGAAAGCCTTGCGGCCGGCATGGAGGCCGCCAAGGCAAAGACCGGGATCGAGTCGCGCATGCTGATAACAGGCATCCGCCACCTCGGACCGGAATCGGTCGTCAAGACAGCCGAATTTGCCGCCAGGAGAGAGCATACGCTGGTCACCGGTTTCAATCTGGCGGGTGAGGAGCGCATGCACCGCGTCGCCGATTTTGCCCGGGCGTTCGATATCGCCCGCGACGCCGGCCTGGGCTTGACCATTCACGCAGGCGAGCTTTCGGGTGCGTTCAGCGTGCGCGATGCGCTCGACCATGTCCGTCCGTCTCGCATCAGCCACGGCGTGCGTGCGATCGAAGATGCAGACTTGGTCAAAAGGCTCGCCGATGACGGCGTCGTTCTGGAGGTTTGCCCCAGATCCAACATTTCCCTGCAGGTCTTCCCGGATTTCGCCGCGCATCCCTTGCCGGCCTTGCATGAAGCCGGAGTGCGGGTGACGCTCAACTCTGACGACCCGCCCTTCTTCCACACCTCCCTTGCCCAGGAATATGATATCGCATCGGCGGTGATGGGGTTCAGCGACGACGACATCAACGGCATGACCAGGACGGCGATCGAAGCCGCATTCGTCGACGACGCGACGCGTCAGCGGTTGCTTGCCCGTCTCTGACCGCAACCCACTTCCACCCAGCGCGGTCGAGCGCGCTGGGGATGAACACAACGAGCCGCCCAACGCCCTTGCGGTCGCTGAGCATTCCATGGAAAAAGGGCGGATACATAAACTTCCGGGAAGGTGGCCATGGACGGCGTTACAGTGATCGATCATCCGCTTGTGCAGCACAAGCTGACCATCATGCGCAAGAAGGAAACCTCGACCGCAGGTTTTCGGCGGCTGCTTCGGGAAATCTCGACGCTGCTCTGTTACGAGGTGACGCGCGATCTGGAACTGACGATGGAGCGCATCGAGACGCCGATGCAGGAGATCGACGCGCCGGTGCTGGAAGGCAAGAAGCTTGTCTTCGCTTCGATCCTGCGCGCCGGCAACGGCCTGCTTGAAGGCATGCTCGAACTGGTGCCATCGGCGCGCGTTTCCCATATCGGCGTCTATCGCGACCACAAAACGCTGCAGGCGGTGGAGTACTTTTTCAAGGCGCCAGAGAGCCTGTCCGAACGGCTCATCATCGTCGTCGATCCGATGCTTGCCACCGGCAACTCGTCCATTGCGGCGATCGACAAGCTGAAGGAGCGTGGCGCGAAGAACATTCGTTTTCTCTGCCTTCTGGCGGCACCCGAGGGCATCCGCAACTTCCAGGCGGTCCATCCAGACGTGCCGATCTTTACCGCTTCGATCGACAGCCATCTGAACGAACTGGGCTACATCGTGCCGGGGCTCGGCGATGCCGGCGACCGCATGTACGGAACCAAGTGATTTTCCGTTTCTTAACCAGAGCGCAAAATTGACTGGAAACCGCCGGAAAACCGGCGGTTTTTTTGTACCGCATTATCCATCCCCTGCTCTACTGGGCTTTGTCGGCACGCATTTTTGCGGCCCCAAGCACGGAAGATCAGGCCATGTTCGTACGTATGCTGACATTTGCCGGCGGTATCGCGGTTGCGGCCCTGGTCGTTGCTGACCTCGCGAGTTCCTATCTGTCGCGGCCTGAAACTGCCGCCGCCAGCAAAACGGGAGCAAACAGCGCCGTTCCGACAACGACGGCAAAATACGCTTCGGCAAAAGGGATGGTACTCGAAGCCGACCGCTCGGGCCATTTCTTCGGAACCTTCCGCATCAATGGCCGGATCGAACGTGGTCTGGTCGATACCGGTGCCAGCACCATCGCGATCAATGTCTCGACCGCACGCAGGCTCGGCCTGTCGGCCGGAGCGCTCACTTTCAATGCACGGGTTCGAACAGCCAATGGCGATGTCGATGCAGCCCCGGCCAAACTGACGAGGGTCGAAATCGGCGGCATATCGCTGCACGATGTCGACGCCCTGGTGCTACCCGACAAGGCGCTTTCCGGCATGCTCGTCGGCATGAGCTTCCTCAGCCGTCTATCGTCCTACCGCGTCGAAGACGGTGCGCTGCACCTGGTCAGATGACCCTTGAAAGGATCGGCGAGCGCACCTCCGGCTCGACGTCGGCGATCGTGTAGAGCGCCTGGATCGCTTGGCGCGCCCGTTCGGCCGCATTCTCTTGCGCGGCATGAACGAAAGCGATCGGCTCGCCTTTGACAATCCGCGTTCCCAACGGTTTCAGTTCGGCGAACCCAACGCGGTGGTCGATCGTGTCATTCGGGTGCGTCCGCCCGCCGCCCAAGGCGATCACCGCCATGCCGAGCTCACGGGTCTGGCAGGCGTGCAAATAGCCATCCCTGTCGGATTCCACCGGCAGGATAACCGGGGCAGGCACGAGGTAGTGTCCGGGACGATCGACGAAATCGCCGGGGCCGCCGAGCGCGTGGACCATCCTGGCGAAACGCTCGAGTGCCGCACCGTTTTCAAGCGCCGTGCGAGCCAATGCCTCGCCGGCGACCGGATCAACTGCCACGCCGGCGGCGGCGAGCATTTCCGCGGCGAAGGCCATCACCACGGTTTCAAGGCGGGTGCCGCTCTTCTCGCCCTTGAGAAAGGCAACGCAGTTCCAGATCTCAAGCGCATTTCCAGCCGCATCGGCCAGAGGTTCATTCATATCCGTCAGCAATGCCGACGTGCGCACACCGGCACCATTGGCGACGTCGACCAGCGAGCGGGCGAGGACCTCGGCTTCGCCGGCATCGTTCATGAACGAGCCATTGCCGAGCTTGACGTCGAGCACCAGCGACTGCAGCCCGGCGGCAAGCTTCTTGGAGAGGATGGACGCCGTAATCAGCGGAACCGAATCGACGGTCGCGGTCACATCACGGATGGCGTAGAGCCGTTTGTCGGCGGGCGCCAGGTTGGCGGTCTGGCCGATGATGGCGCAGCCGACCTCGTCGACCGTCTTTCGGAACTGTGAGGCCGACGGCTGGATATCATAGCCGGGTATCGATTCGAGCTTGTCGAGCGTGCCGCCCGTGTGTCCGAGTCCGCGTCCGGAGATCATCGGCACGGCCAAGCCGCACGCAGCAACGATCGGAGCGAGCATCAGCGAGACGTTGTCGCCGACGCCACCGGTCGAATGCTTGTCGACAATGGGGCGGCCGATGCTGCTCCAATCGAGCGTATTACCGGAATCGCGCATGGCCAACGTCAGGGCCACCGTCTCGTCGCGGCTCATGCCCGAAAACCAGATGGCCATGGCGAAGGCGGCAACCTGGCCCTCCGAGATCGAACCGTCGGAAAGACCGCGGACGAAGCCCGCGATGTCCGCCGCTTCGAGGCGCTCGCCGTTTCTCTTGCGGCGGATAATCTCCTGGGGAAGCATGGTCACTTAACCGCCGCGTCCGTGGAAATCATGTCCTTGAGGATGGCCGCCAGGCGCTTGCCGCCGACGGGCGCCATGTCCTTGGTTTCGTGATGGCTGAGTTCGGCTCCCGTCATGCCCGCGCCGAAATTGGTGATGACCGAAGCCGCGGCAACCCTAAGGCCAAGGAAGCGCGCGAGAATGACTTCCGGCACGGTCGACATGCCGACGGCATCGGCCCCGAGCACACGCGCCATGCGAATTTCCGCCGGCGTTTCGAAGCTCGGTCCGGAGAACCACATGTAAACGCCATCCTGCAGGGGAATTCCCAGCCGGGAAGCCGCGCCCTGCATGCGCGCGGCAAGCTCGGCGTCATAGGCGCTGGTCATGCCGACGAAGCGATCATCGCTTTCGACGCCGATCAGCGGATTGAACCCGGAAAAATTGATGTGATCCGAGATCCGCATGACCGATCCCGGCGGCAGATCGTCACGCAGCGAGCCTGCGGAATTGGTGAGCACGAGGTCTTCGACGCCGAGTTCCTTCAACGTCTGCAAGGGCACGCGCATCGCGTTGGCATTACCGCTCTCGTAATAGTGCACCCGGCCCGACAGCATGACGACCGGGACCTCGCCGAGCATGCCGGCGACAAGTTCGCCGGCATGGCCGGAAACGCTGCTGACGGGGAAACCCGGGATGTCACTATAGGAGATGCGTGTCGTGCTACTCACCGCTTCGACGAGCGTCCCAAGTCCTGAACCAAGGACAATGCCATAGCGCGGCGACAGACCGCCCAGTCTGCCCCTCAGGAATTCCGCGGCACTGCTCATCCGAGTATCTCGGTCTCGAAGCTGTGCGGCAGCAGATCCGACAGAGCGAGCGTCTTCTTCACGCCCGTCTCGTCGCAGAGAAAGATGCGCGTGCTGGCGCCGGAGAATTCCGCCAGCCGTTGCCGGCACCCGCCGCAAGGAGGGCAGAGCGCCAGCTTCTCGGCGATAACGGCAACTTCCATGATCTTGCGCTGACCTGCCATGACCATATGGCTGATCGCCGTGGTTTCGGCGCACCACCCCTCCGGGAAGGACAGGTTTTCGATGTTCGCCCCGGTGTAGATCTTGCCATCCTCCGCGCGGATGGCGGCACCCACCGGAAACTTCGAATAGGGCGCGTGCGCCTTGGCCATCGCCTCGCGTGCGGCTTCGAAGAGCTCGTTTTCCATGGTCTTACCGCTCCTTCACATAGGGGACGCCGCCGGCTTTCGGCGGGATGGCCTTGCCGATGAAGCCGGCAAGCAAGATGACGGTGAGAATATAGGGCAATGCCTGCATCAGCTGCACGGGCACCTGGCCGATCAACGGCAGGGGATTGCCCTGCAGACGGATCGCGAACGCATCGAGGAAGCCGAAGAGCAGGCAGGCAAGCATGATGTTGAACGGCCGCCATTTGGCAAAGATCAGTGCGGCGAGCGCGATGTAGCCCTTGCCCGCCGTCATGCCCTTGACGAAGCCGGCGGTCATCGCCAGCGACAGATAGGCGCCGGCAAAGCCACACAGGATGCCGCAGCAGATGACGGCGCGATACCGCATCCAGATCACCGAAATGCCTGCCGTGTCGACGGCACCCGGGTTCTCCCCGACCGCACGCAGCCGCAGGCCGAAGCGGGTTCGATAGAGGATCCACCAGCTGAGCGGCACCATGGCAAAGGCTACATAGGTCAGGATGAAATGCCCGGAGAGCAGATCGGCATAGATTGGCCCGATGAAGGGAACATCGCGAATGGCGTCCGCGAAGGGGAAATTGATCGTCTGGAACCGTGCGCCTTCGGCCAGTGCCGGCGTACGCCCGCCCTGACGGAACCAGGCCTCGCCGAGGATGACCGTGGAACCCGCAACGATGAAGTTGATGGCAACGCCGGAGACGATCTGGTTGCCGCGCTGAGTGATGGAAGCGTAGCCGTGGACCAGCGACAGGGCAATCGAGATCAGGATGGCGGCGAGCAATCCGAGCCAAACGGACTGGGTGATTGCCGCGACCGCGCCGGCCGCAAAGGCCGCGCCGAGCATTTTTCCTTCAAGGCCGATATCGAAGATGCCGGCACGCTCGGTGAAAAGCCCGGCAAGGGCTGCGAAAATCAGCGGGACGGAGACGCGGATGGTGGACTCGAGGAGCACTACGATAACGTGGAAGAAATCCATGGCTCAGGCTCCCTTGGTCTGGGCAACGACCGCGGCGCGCCGGCTGGAGGTGGAAAACAACCGGGTGATCGCCGGCCGGAACATGTTTTCAAGCGCGCCCGCAAACAGAATGACAAGGCCCTGGATGATGACGATCATGTCGCGCGAGATCGACGGCATTTCGAACGAGATTTCCGCGCCGCCCTGGTAGAGCACGCCGAAGAGAACGGCGGCCGGGATGATGCCTGCCGGATGCGAGCGGCCCATGAGGGCGACGGCGATGCCGACAAAGCCCGCACCCTGGACGAAATCGAGCTGCATTCGGCCCTGCTCGCCCATGATCGGGTTGAGCGCCATCATGCCGGCGAGCGCGCCTGAGATCATCATGGTGATGACGGTAATGCGGCTCTCGCTCATGCCGGCGTAACGGGCGGCCGACGGGCTGTGGCCCATGGTGCGCATCTCATAGCCGAGCTTGGTGCGCCAGATCAGGAGCCAGACGCCGAGGGCCGCAACGAGCGCCAGCAGGAACGAAACGTTGAACGGCGCCGTTCCGATATCGAGCCCGAAGATCGCCAGCAGCCAATCGAGTTTCGGCAGCTGACCGCCCTCGGCGAAGGTGCGCGTCTGCGGCGACATCGAGCCGAGCGGCTTCAGCACCCGGGTCAAGAGATAGACCATCAAGCTCGACGCGATGAAGTTGAACATGATGGTGGTGATGACGATGTGGCTGCCGCGCTTGGCCTGCAGCCAGCCGGGTAGGAACGCCCAGGCCGCGCCGAAGGCGGCCGAACCGATGATCGCCAGCGGGAAGACGACGAACCACGGCATCGTCTGGTCAAGCCAGAGACACGCGAGCGCGACCCCGATGCCACCGACATAGGCCTGGCCCTCGCCGCCGATGTTGAAAAGCCCGGCATGGAACGCGACTGCGACCGCAAGCCCGGTGAAGATGAAGGTGGTGGCATAGTAGAGCGTGAAGCCGATATATTCGCCGCGACCGAAGGCACCGTTGATCAGGTGATAGGCCGCCTCGAACGGGTTTTCGCCGACGAGCAGAACCACGAGGCCGGCAACGAGAAACGCGACGGCGAGATTGATCAGCGGGACGAGGCCGTATTCGACCCAAGCCGGAAGCTTTGCATAGGGATTGCTCATTCTGCGGCCTCCTTGCGGCCTTCGACGCCGGCCATCAACAGGCCCAGCTCGCCCTCGGTCGCGTCGGGATCGCGCTCGCCGACGACACGGCCGGCAAACATGACGAGGATACGGTCCGACAGGGCGCGGATTTCATCGAGTTCGACGGAAACAAGCAGGACAGCCTTGCCCTGATCGCGCATCTCGATAATCCGTTTGTGGATGAATTCGATGGCGCCAACATCGACGCCGCGGGTTGGCTGGCCGATAATCAGCACATCCGGTCCACGCTCCATCTCACGGGCGAGAACGATCTTCTGCTGATTGCCACCGGAGAAATTCGCGGTCTTCAACCGGGCATTCGGCGGGCGGATGTCGTATTCGGCAATCCGCTGCTCGGCATCCCTACGGATGGCATCGACATTCAGGAACACACCGTTGAGGTAACGCTTGTCATGATGATAGCCGAGGATGGCATTTTCACATTCCTCGAACTTCAGCACGAGCCCGACGTGATGCCGGTCTTCCGGCACGTGAGCGAGGCCGCGATCGCGCAACGCCTTGGGGTCGACATGGCCGGTGACGTCGATCGCCTTGCCGTTGAGCGAGACGTTGCCCGAGACCGCGCGGCGGATGCCGGAGATCGCCTCCAGCAGCTCCGACTGGCCATTGCCGGCGACGCCGGCAATGCCGACGATCTCGCCGGCGCGCAGGTTGAACGAAACATTGTCGACCATGGTGACGCCGCGGCTGTCCTTGACAGTCAGACCGTCGACCGAAAGCCTGACGTCCCCGGGCTTCGCCTCGCCTTTTTCGACGCGCAGCAGCACACGGCGACCAACCATCAGTTCGGCGAGTTCCTCGACAGAGGTTTCTGCCGTCGTGCGCGTCGCCACCATCTCGCCGCGCCGCATCACCGAAACCTCGTCGGTGATCGCCATGATTTCCCGCAGCTTATGGGTGATGAGAATGATGGTCTTGCCCTGGCTCTTCAATTGCTCGAGAACGCGGAAGAGATGATCGGCCTCGGCCGGCGTCAACACGCCGGTGGGCTCGTCGAGAATCAGGATATCGGCACGGCGATAGAGCGCCTTGAGGATCTCGACGCGCTGCTGCAGACCGACCGGCAGTTCCTCGATCACGGCGTCGGGATTGACCTCGAGCGCGTATTCGCGCTCCAGCCGCTTCAGCTCGACGCGTGCCTTGGCAATGCCCTTGTTGAGGATCTGGTTTTCCTCCGCGCCGAGCATGACATTTTCGAGAACGGTGAAGTTCTCGACCAGCATGAAGTGCTGGTGCACCATCCCGATGCCGGCGGCGATCGCTGCATTGGGATCCCGGATCGAGATGTGCTTGCCATCCACGTGGATTTCGCCGCTGTCGGCCTGGTAGAAGCCGTAGAGGATCGACATCAGGGTCGATTTTCCCGCACCGTTTTCACCGATGACGCCGTGGATCGTACCCTTGCGGACTTTCAGATTGATGTTCTTGTTGGCGTGAACAGGACCGAAGCTCTTGTCGATCCCACGCAGTTCGATGGCAATACTGTCCATATTGGCCTTGCGATCCCCAAACTGGCCCGCTTCGGTCTTCTTCCCAGAAACCGTGCCGGCGATTTTTTTACCATTTGGTATAAGTTTATCATCGATTTCCCGGCGCGGAAGCCCTCAATCGAGATCTCCTTATACTCTCACCGGATCGCTGATGAGAGTCCAGCGTGAATATACACAGGCAGATCGGCCGTGATCGCAACAAAAAACCGGCGGCATTCGATGCCGCCGGTTCCGTTTTATGCGTTTGCTTCAGGCCGTTTTGACCGGCCGCAACAGGCGTAGCGCGTTCATGGTCACGAGCACCGTGGCGCCAGTATCGGCAAGAATGGCCGGCCACAGCCCTGTTACCCCGGCAATGGTGGTGACGAGGAAAACCGCCTTCAAGCCAAGCGCAATAGTGATATTCTGGAAAATGTTTCGCATGGTAGAGCGGGAAAGGCGGACCATTGCTGCGACATCAGCGACCCTACCATGCAGCACAGCCGCGTCGGCTGTCTCCAGGGCCACGTCCGTGCCGCCGCCCATGGCGATGCCGACATCGGCCGCAGCCAGCGCCGGCGCATCGTTGATGCCGTCGCCGATCTTCGCGACATTGAAGCCCGATTTCTTCAATTCGCCGACGATGCGCTGCTTGTCCTGTGGCAGCAGTTCGGCGCGCACTTCCATGCCGAACTGACGGCCGATCGCTTCCGCCGTGCGGCGGTTGTCACCGGTCAACATGACGACATGAATGCCGGCGCCGGTCAGCGCCTTGACGCCAGCCGCAGCATCCGGGCGCGGCTCATCGCGCATGGCAATGGCGCCGATGACCTCATTGTCAGAAAGCAGCACCGAAACCGTCTTGCCCTCGTCGTTAAGCGCTGCGATGCGCGCCTTCTGTTCCGGCGACATCGGCACGCGGTCATTGGCCGCCTGCGGCGAGCCGAGGAACAGGGCGGCGGTGCCGACAATCCCCTCAAGACCCTTGCCGCCAATGGCCTTTACCGTCGCGATGCCCGGGACCTGCAGCTTCAACTCATCGGCGCGTTGCAGGATCGCCCGCGCAAGCGGGTGGCTCGATCCCTGCTCGAGGGCTGCGGCCAGACCGAGCACCACGTTCTCGGAGCGTCCAAAGCCGACGATATCGGTGACCCGCGGCTTGCCTTCGGTCAGCGTGCCGGTTTTGTCGAATGCTGCAGCGGTGATCTTGCCGACATTTTCAAGCACGGCGCCGCCCTTCAAGAGCAGGCCGCGGCGCGCGCCGGCAGAAAGGCTGGCGGCGATCGCCGCCGGTGTCGAGATCACCAGCGCGCAGGGGCAACCGATCAGCAGGATCGCCAGTCCCTTGTAGATCCATTCGCTCCAGGCGCCGCCGCCCAGAAGCGGCGGCAGGATCACCACCAGGGCGGCCACGACGACGACGCCCGGCGTATAGTAGCGTGAGAAGCGATCGATGAAGCGTTCGGTCGGCGCCTTGCTCTCCTGCGCCTCCTCGACGAGCCGCACGATGCGGGCAATGGTGTTGTCGGAGGCAGCGGCCGTTACGCGTACGCGCAAGGCTCCGTCGCCATTGACCGTTCCGGCGACGAGTTGATCGTCGACTGCCTTGTGCACCGGGGTGCTTTCGCCAGTCACAGGCGCCTCGTCGACGGCGCTTTCGCCGGAGAGGATGATGCCATCGGCGGGAACGCGGTCACCGGGACGAACAAGAATGACCGCGCCAACCGCCAGGCTTTCGGCCGGGACCTCATCGACCCGGCCGTCGCGCTCGAGATAGGCCGACTTGGGCACGAGCGCCGTCAGCGACTGGATGCTCGCCCGCGCCTTGCCGGCGGCAACGCCTTCGAGCAACTCACCGACAAGGAACAGCAGCACGACCATCGCCGCTTCTTCCGTCGCACCGATGAAGACGGCACCCACTGCGGCGATCGTCATCAGCATTTCGATCGAAAACGGCGTGCCGGAGGCTGCCGCGGCGAAAGCCCGCCGGGCGATCGGCAAGAGGCCGACCAGCATGGCGAGCGTGAAGATCCAGGGCTCGGTGGCCGGAACCAGGTGGCCAAGGCCGTAGGCGGCGGCAAGCGCCAGGCCGCAGGCGATCGTCAACCGGCCCTTGCCGGATCGCCACCAGGGGCCGTTCGTCGGGCCATGATCGTGTGCATGCGAACTCGGCTGCTGCGACAAGGCCGACCCAGCCGCATTGTTGCTGTGCTGATGTTCATGAGCGTGGTCGTGCTCATGCGTATGCTCGTCGTGATCGTGATCGTGATCGTGATCGTGGGAATGGTCATGATCGTGATGGCCCGAGCAAGTGTGGCCGGCAGCGATTGCGGGCTTCTGGTGGGCGGCGATCGGGTGCAGCCGGTAGCCGAGCTTTCCGACCCTGCTGACGATGTTCACCGCGAGCTCGCCGTCGTCGGCGTGCCTGACCGACATCGTACCCGCGGCAACGGAAACCGAGACATCTTCCACGCCCGGCATGCGCCTAACGGCGGTGTCGATCTTCGAGGCGCAGGATGCACAATCCATGCCCTCGACCCGATAGCGGTTTTCGCGAATATTGCCAGCCATGACCTGCTCCTTGCATATCTTGACGCAAGGCTACGACCTCTAGCGACTAGAGCTGCAAGGCCAAATTGCACGATCCGACGACGTTTTTCGTCTTCGTCGATGGTGCGCGGTTCTCGCCGTTGTTCGTCGCCCGGACGCGGGAGATGTCTGCGTGCTGGGGCCAGGCAGTACGCGCAATGGCTCGGACCGATGGTCTGCTGACGTTTGTGTTGGGCTCCAGAACGTCAAAAAGCCCGCGGACATTGCTGTCCTGCGGGCTTTGTTTGATCTGGTTGCGGGGGCAGGATTTGAACCTGCGGCCTTCAGGTTATGAGCCTGACGAGCTACCGGGCTGCTCCACCCCG
>NZ_MBSS01000033.1 GCF_001695855.1 Ensifer sp. LC163 | reverse complement strand
CTGGCCTCCGGCGAGGACAGCCTCACCCTCAATGGCGTCGGCTTCACCGTCACCGACGGCGACGGCAGCCCCGCCAACGGCTCCTTCAATGTCAGCATCGTCGACGACGCGCCGACGGCCACGTCACCTGATAATGCTATCGTCACCAACGCGGCAGGCAGTCCCGTCGTCTTCGAACTGGATCAAGACGGCACAATGGCCAATAACTATGGTGCTGATGGTGCGGGCACCGTGCGGTTCCCGGATTCGATCGAAAGCCAACCCAGCGGCCTGACATCGAATGGCGTTCCAATCATCTACCAGGTGTCCGCGGACGCACTGACCCTCACGGGCCTTGCAGGTGCGACATCGGTCTTCGTCATTGTCCTTGATCCGGCCAACGCTACCTACTCGGTTGACATGAACGGGAGGGTCGACAGCACGACGCAGGTCTCCTTCAGCGGTGGAGGTTATAGTTTCGTCGGCGGTGCCGATCCGTGGGCTGGTTTCATCGGTGCGAACGAGACTGTCAACGCTCCAGTCAACAACGATAGCCCCGATCTGTTGCTTACCCCTGAGGTTGGGGGCGTGCATGACGGGAGAATTAACACCTCAAATCACTCTGGCGGCGTAAGTGACGGAGGCAGTGTTGGGAGCGACGAGGCATTCCGAGTCGACTTCGTGACCGATCTAAGAGGAAATCCGAATAGCACCGGTAACGGCGACTACGATACTCTATCGAAGCGGGACCATGTTTTCGATGGTCACTATACCGTCAATGGATCAACCGCCACCTTCACCACTAGCGGTAGTGAGGTTAAGATCACGGCATTCGACGACAACGATACTGGCACCAATACGCACGCGGTCGGTGACGGACAAATCGATGCGATCACTGCCGTCGTCATCCGCTACAACGGCCAGACCCAGATCATCGACCTGACTCAGCCACTTCCTTCTCCACCGTTATATACGATCGGTGGGCATGATTTTACGATAGGCAAGAACGCCGATGGGTCAGTCAATATCGGGGGTGTGCACGGGGACAACAACATCTCGACGCAAATCGGCGTCTTTACCAGTAACGGTTACAATAGCGTCGAGTATTCCTGGGTATCGGGCGACCCCTTCAAGCTCGGTCAGTTTGGTGCGGCCGTGCCGACCACCCAGCCAGTCAACTTCGGCGTGCCAATTGAAGTGGTCGATGGAGACGGCGACACGGCGTCGAGTAGCATCGACGTCACTCTAACTGCCTCGGGACAAGGGATTCAAAATTACTCGCTGGCAACCAGTGAGCAAACTGCCACAGCGACGGCATCGGATCCCCACATCATCGGGTCAGATTTTGACGACAGTCTCTATGGCAATTGGGCGATCAACGCGCTTTATGGCAATGCTGGTGTGGACCACCTCTACGGCAATGCGGGCAACGATGTCCTCTCCGGCGGCACGGGCGACGACACGCTCTACGGCGGCAGCGGCTCCGACACCATGACCGGTGGTGCGGGCAGAGATACCTTTGTGATCAATATCGATTCGCGGGGCCCTAGCATCGATGACGTCATCGCCGACTACAATTACAGCGAGAATGATGCCGTCGATCTGTCCGCCCTGCTGGGCAACTTGCCGTCGGGAACGACTCTCAAGGACAATTACGTGCGTGTTCAGGACGCAGGCGGCGGCGACGCGAACCTGCAGATAGATACCGACGGCAGCGCCGGCAATACTGTGACATGGCACACGGTCGCCGTGCTGGAGGACTTCCAGGTCTCGACCGAGGTGGTGAAGGTCCTGTTCACCGAAAACGGTGCGCCGAAGACACAGGACGTTCCTTAAACTCCTTAAACGCATTGTCGGTCTCGACAGCACAGCGGTTCTCGGCAATCATCCGGGAACCGCAGTTTCCAGGGGGAGTCTTTTCATGATCAGAAGCATGCTGGCGGGGGCGATGGTCGCTCTGATGCCTCTTTCAGGTTTCGCAGCCGATCTCATCGTCGACTATGCGCCGGCCGCCAGGCAGTGCACCGAGCTCAGCCAGTCCTCGTTGACGGTCGAGCAGGATGTCACCACCCTGACCAAGGAAGTCGTATCGCGCATGGACGAGGCGATCGCCGTTGCCGATGATCCGCGCTGGATCTCCTCGACGCGGCCGGCCTTCGTCTGGGCCTCCGAGACCAAGGTCGCCTGCGGCAAGGCCTACGGCTATCTGCAATCCAGTTGGCGGGATGAGGACTACATCGCCAAGTGTGATTGCTTCTACGCCAAAATGCGGCACTTCATGAATTGAGACAGTTGGTATGACAGTCATGCCCCACGTTGTCGTTTCACCGGCACGGCGTGTGTCGTCGCGCCGGCAATGGTTGGCATTCGGCGTGCTCGCGCTCGGTGTGCTCGCGGGCTGCCAGGCTGCCCCCACCCCTCAAGATGTGCTCGACGTGGAATCGCCGCAGGCGATGTATGCCCGGCGTGCGGCCGAGCATGCGGTGAAACCGCAGGAAACATTCGGCAATGGCGCGACGCGAATCGCGCTGATCACCGCCCTCATGGCGCCGACGGGCGAAACCGTGCGCGAACGCGATATCCGCGATGGCGCTTCGCTCGCGGTCGACGAGCTTGGCGGCGGCCAGCTATCGCTACTGGTCGAGAATACTGACGGCTCGCCACAACAGGTCAAGGACGCGGCAAAGAGGCTCGCCGATCAGAAAGTCGCGCTTGTCGCTGTGTCCGCCGCCGACGTGCCTGTCAGCACCTTGCGTGACGGGTTAGGCTCCGCCCGCACGCCGCTGCTGATGTTCCGCGGCAATGGCGCCGAGCGGCCGGCCGGCACTTTCGCTTTTGTGTCCGATCGTATCGACAGTGCCGTCGAGGGCGCTTCCTATGCGGTGGCGGCGGGCCGTAAGCGGCTTGTCGCGCTCTTGCCCAGCGATGTCTCCACCGGCGACCGACAGAGGCTCGAGCGCGGGCTTGCCGACTATGGCATCAAACCGGTTCTACTTGCCGTGACCAGCTCCACCGCGTTTTCCGGTGACGCGGCATCAAAGGCCAAGCTCAAGGATATCGACGCGGTGCTCTTGGTTGGCGCGGGAGATCCCGACGTCGGCGCGCTGTCGCAACTCAAGGCCAATGGCTATCTGAAGCCGAATGCGATGATTGTTGGAAGTTCCGGTTGGATCGCTGCCGCCTACAAACGTCCGGAGCTTTCCGGAAGTCATCTCTGTCTGTTCGGTCCGGAGAACGGCTCCCGGATGACCTCGCGCTATCTCAGTCGTTATGAGCGCGCCGCTGCCGCGGATGCGGCCTACGGCTTCGATGTGATTGCGCTTGCGGCCGGCCTCGTACGCAGCCAGGGTGAAAACGCCATCAGCCAGGAAAGCATCCGGTCTCCCAACGGCTTCGTCGGCGCGGCGGCTGCATTCCGGTTCGAACCGAACGGCACTGTGCAGCGAACCTGCGCAATCTATCAAGTCACGGGCGGGAACTTGAAACTCCTGGATCCGGCCCCACGCTCGTTCTGAGCCGGGTGCTCGGGCTCGTTGGTGAATTCGGGAGGCGCAACCAGCCCGCCTCCCTGAATGAAGCCGGGAAACTCCAGTCTCCGGCGGTCCGAGGTTTGGGGGCGGTTCAGGTGATGTTTGAACTCCGGACGAACTCCGTAGATTCCAGGTCACGATGTTCCATCATCCCGCCTTGCCGCAGGCTGACCCTAGAAACCGCCGGCGCGGATCATGGAAAAATAGTCGTCATCGCCCACCTGGCCGCCCTTGAGCGCGATCTCCAACCCGTCCGCTTCGCCGCCATGGGCGATACAGAGCGGCGAACCGGGCGTCTGTGGCAGTGGCATCTTCAAGGTCAGGGCTGAGATGCCCATCTCGCCAAGGGCGTGACTTGAGGTGTCGCCTCCCGCAACCACAGTCCGCGCAAGTCCGGCACGCGAAACAAGTTCGGCCTGGATTCGACCAAGCGCCCTGCCGAGGCGATGGCGGGCGCCATCCGACGTATCGAGTTCGCGGCCCCTGTCCGCTGATGGCCCAAGCGCCGTATATAGAATGACGCTACTGCCACGTTCCAACGCGCTTAGGCCAGCGGCCACCGCTGCAGCAATTTCTCTCCCACCCGTGCCGCCGGAGAGCTCAAGCGGATCAAGCATGACACCTTCGAAACCGTGTGCGAGCGCATGCTGGATCTGTCTCTCTGTCGTGGGCGAAACGCTGCCCGAAACGACGGCGATGCGATCGACCGGTCCGGCCGCCGCGAAGACGGGTTTGTCCCCGATCAGCCGTTCACTGCGCCAGGCGGGGATCAGCGCATATTCAACGCCGGAGGAACCGCAGACGAACCGGCTCTCCCGGCGGAGTTTATTCCAAAGCAGCGCACCGGCTGCAACCTGCGTTGCGTCGTCAACGACATCGAGGAGCAGCACATCAGCGTTCTCCGGCCGAATCGCGCCCGGAAGCGAGACAATGTCGACGAGCGCTGATGACAGCTTCGTCTGCCGTGCAAGATGCAGCAGCAGATTGGCCTCGTCCATCGGCGTAACCGGATGGCGCGACATGACCGGGTGACGATCAATGCGATAATTGCGGCCCTGGTAGGCGGCGAAGAGTTCACCAAAGGCGGTATAGCGGCGAATCTGCGGCGCGCCGACGATGAGTGGCACCGTCTCCTCGCCGAAGACCTCACGCCCGATCTCGATCGCCCGGCCGATATTGCCGACATGCGGCGCGGAATCGAAGGTCGAGCAGACCTTATAGTGGCAGAGCTCGGCATCAAGCGTCTTCAGCCAGTCGAAGGCATCGCGGAGATGCACATCCATCCACGCCGGCGTTTCGCTGCGGCTGGTGCCGGCAAGCCCGAAGGCGCGCGCGCCAGAAAAGCGCGACAACAGGTCTGCATCTGGCACTTTCAGGAACAGAACGGTCTCGACGCCGTTCGAGGCAAGCGCCTCCATCACGTCCGTCGAGCCGGTGAAATCGTCGCCGTAGTAGCTGATCAGGGGTCGTGACATGATTCAGGCCGCCTTGCCGTCGGCAAACTTTTCAATCGATTGCGCCAGTTCCGGGTGATCCTTCGCATAGGTCTCAAGCGGCACACCCGCAACCGCCGCCTCCCAAGCCTGCTTGACGGCCTTCACACCGGCACCGGGTCCACCCGGATGGCTGACGATGCCACCGCCGCAAAGATAGAGCAGCTCGGTGGAACCACCTGTGGCCGCAATCGTATCCGGCGCCTGTCCGCCCCACTGACCCGAGCCGATGACCGGCAGCGCCACGTCATTCTCGGAAAAGAGCGGCGTGCTGACGGCTCTGTAGGAACGCACGAAACTTTCGTCCGGCTCCCAGTACTTCACGCGAATGCCGTTGATCTGAAACTGATCGACGCCGAGCAGGCGCCAGAACTGCTGCCAGACGGAAAATTCGAACCCGAGGCCGGCATGGCGCGTGAGGATATCCCAGCCATTGCGGTGGGCGTGCAGCACAAGGCCGGAGCGCTTACGCAGGAAGGCAAGACCACCGAAACCAATCGAATTGATATTGACCACGGCGCAATTGCCACCGGCATTGCGCACGATGTCGTGGTTGCGCATCATTTCGTCAGGGTCGGCATGGCTGATGCCGAAGGCATACATCACCTTCTTGCCGGTTTTCTGCTCGTGATCGAGGATCAGTGGCATGATTGCGGCTACCCGGTCCTTCAGGGGCGAGTAGGCCGGGCTCATCAGTTTCTCATCATCCTTGACGAAATCGACACCCGCCTCGATCAGATCGCCGACCATCGCGGCGCTCTCGTGGGGCCGGAGCCCGAGCGCCGGCTTGACGATGGTTCCGATGATCGGCCGGTCCTTCACTCCAGTCAGCGCGAAACTGCCCGGCACGCCGAACTGCGGGCCCGGATGCGCAGCTGCGAACTCCTGCGGCAGTTTCATCCCGACGATGCGAATGCCCGTCATGCCCTTGATCGAGTAGACGCCGCCGATTGCAATTGTCATCAAGGCGGCGAGATCGGTACCGACCGCATCCATCGGAAAGTCGATATCGACGTCTGCGCGATTGAAATGCGTGTTCCCACCGGCCTCATCGGGAAGGGAGGCCTGGCTGGTCGCAGGCAGGGGACGGATGGCAACGACACGGGCAGCCACCCGTGCCTTAAGCTCTTCCGTCTCGCCTGGCAGGGCAACGAAGGTACCCGTCGACTGATCGCTGGCGATCTTTGTCGCCAGCGCCTCCACTGAGCCGGGCGTCTCTATCCGATAGGTCAGGCGGATCACGTTTTCTCCCCTCCACGACATGGCGGCATGCTTGTTAAGGTGCACCAACTGGTATAATGAGTATTTATGTGATTGCAAGTCGTCTGCGGCATGGCTATTGCGGCGATGGAACTTGATGCATATTCAAACCTGTCCAAATCAGGTGACCCATGAATGTCATTTCCGAACCGATCGTCCGCAAAAAACTCTCCGATGAAGTCTTCGCGCGACTGAAGCAGATGATCGAAACCGGTGAGCTGAAGGCGGGCGACGACATGCCCTCCGAACGCGAACTCATGGAACGCTACGGCGTCGGCCGCCCGGCCATACGCGAGGCGATGCAGGCGCTCGCCGGAAAAGGCCTCGTCGAAATCTCGCAGGGCGAGCGCGCCAAGGTCCTGCGCATCACCGCCGAATCCATCATCAGGCAGGTCGACCTGCCGGCAAAACTGATGCTCTCCGGCTCGTCTGACACGCTGGAACACCTGAAGAACGCGCGCATCTTCTTCGAGCGCGGCATGGTTCGCGAGGCAGCGGCCAGGGCAGACGCGACGCATATCGCCGAGCTTCGCGCCCTCCTCGACAAGCAAAAGCAGAGCCTCGGCGATGCGGATGCCTTCATCGACGCAGACATGGAGTTTCACCAGGCGATCGCCCGAATTTCCGGAAACCCGATCTTCGCTGCGGTGAGCGGAGCGATGCTGGGATGGCTCAAGTCCTATCATACGGAAATGCTCATCTGGACGGGTCGCGAGAATTTCACGCTCTCGGAGCATGAGGAAATCATCCGCGCCATCGAAAGCCGAGACGCCGATCTCGCCGAGCAGGCCATGGTCAAACACCTGGAACGCTCCCGCGCACTTTACGCCCTCAAGGGCCAGAAATAGCGCTCAGAGCACGATCTCCACGCAGCCGTAGGGCGGCAGCGTCATCCGCTGGTGCGCCGGCAATTCAGCCCTTTCAGCGGCGATCACTGCAACCTTGTTCGGTGTGGCGGGCAACACAATGGATTGGACGGCAGAGGTGATGTTCGCAAGAAGCAACCGCTCCTTTGAGGCCAGTCCAACAACCGCGTCCGGTCGCGACGTCTCGACCGCATGCATTGGCTGATGTGACATGGCACCGAGGCGCGTCAGTACATGCGCCAGCGGCCGCAGTTCTCCCCTTGCCGTTGCCTCTCCATCGCCGGCCGAAAGCCCGAAGGGACCGGCAAGGGTCGAAAGCGTCAGTACCTCCAGCGCCGCCGTCGCCACAGTCGCGGCATAGGCCAACGTATAGGCTGCGCCAAACTGGCCATTGTGGCGCGGGTCGGTATCGGCCATCGGAATTCGGGACCCTGCCGGGTTTTCCTTCGTCGCGCTGCCATAGGGGTTCTGGCGCATGGCGATCGTCGAGGGGCCGATGCGGTAGGGCTTATCGCCATAGATCGCCCGGGTGGTGCTGATGACGTAGCGCAATGCCTCGAAGGTCTGCATGACCGAAAGATCGTCGGCCGCATGCACGATCGGGTTCGTCGAATGGCTGACATAGTCGATCAGAACGGAAGGCACCCGCTTGCGATTGAGCTCGGTGAAATAGCTCATCATGCCGCCGCCAAGCCGGACGCCAGGAAAGGCGGCGCGCGCTGCGGCATAGACATCGGCGAGATCCGGGCATTCCGGCCACGCGCTGCCGGGCGGCGTTGACTGCCGATCCACAGACGGAGAGACGAACAGCGTATCAAGCGCAAGACCCGCGCGATCGACGAGGGCCGCAAATTCCGCCATCTCCTCTTCGAGCGGCAGCACGCACGGCACGGCAAGCTCCAGCGTTACCTTCAGGCCAGACCGAGCCGCGATCGCAGCGTAGCCCCTCAGTGCCTCAAGCCCATGTCCCGCGCCGGGATCGAAATGGGCGATCAGATGCTCGGCACCAACCGTCTTCAGCGCATGGAGCGAAGCCAGTTCTTCCTCGCGGCATTCAGGACGCAACCCTATGCCGATCGCCGGAAACCGCATGTTTGTCGGCACCAGTCTCACCGCAATCGAATCCGAAGCTCCGACCGCCGATGCCGCGCCCTCCTCCGCCCGGATTTGCGCAGAAATCCGCTGGCTGAAGGGCTCGTTCTTCGGCACAAGATAGGGCCAGGGCAGAGCCAGCGGTCGCACGTAGGTCTTATAGGAACCATCCGTCCAGTTCCGCTGATCTTCCATTTCGAAGACGTCGCCCACGAATTCCGTTGTCGCCACAATGCCGGGTGCAACGCGGTGCGTGATCGCGGCGATGTCCTTGAAGGGCTGCCAGGGCTCGATCTCATCTGGCCATCGAGCGTCTTGCACGCTGCCGTCACCATGCCTGACCTCGACAGGTTCTCCAGCGACACCGACGACGGGGTGCAAGACCACGAAACCCGCCCGCGCGGTTTCGAAATCCGCGTCGCTGACGCAGTCTGCAGAAAAGGTCACGCTGTCCGACGTTCCAGTGATCGCTATGTCGCAATCAAGATTTGCGCCGCACGGCGCGGTAAAGCGTGCGTGATAACGGAGCAAGAAGCCGTTTTTCCGTTCCGTCACCGCGAGACCGCTGATCGTTGCACTGCAGGTGCCCCAATCCTTGTCGCGCACGAGGAAGGAGATGGCGCGCAGGACCTCGTGACCGCGGAAACGCAAACCGCGCAGATTGCCGTTCTGCAGCTCGACGCTCAAATCGCCGGCGACAAGCATCCGGCTTTCCGGCTCGCGCTCCGCGGTGCCATAAAGTCGGAGCGTGTCTTGGCTCATGCCAGCAAGTCTCCAACCGCGACGGTCTCACCGCGCGCGGCGCTGAGATAGGCAGCCTCGACCAGCGCGAAGGTCTTCAGATTGTCCCGGCCCGAAGTATCGGGTTGCTGGCCGGACGCCAGCCGCTCGATCCAATGCTTCTGGATGAGCGCGACGCTCTCCTGAATGTTGTGCCAGGGTCGCGAAGCCCAGGGCAGCAACTTGGGCGCAACGACGCTTTCCTTCGTGCCGTCCGGGGAGTGGACGGTAAGTCTGTAGCCCTTGCCGAGGCGTAGCGTACCCTTGCTGCCGTCGATCTCCACGAAGGTTTCCGGAAAGGGTTCTTCCGGAAGCTTGGTTGCATAGCTGACATCGACAAACGAGGTGATGCCATTGTCATGGTCAAGCAGCATGGTCGCGACGTCCTCGCCAGCGATAGTCGGGTTGATGCGGGCCGTGCGGGCTGTCATGCGGCTTGCATCACCGAACAGGAAACGGGCGATATCAAGCGAATGGATACCGAGATCCTCGATGATGAAGCGCTTGCCTTTGGCGAGGTAAGGTTGGCCGGAAAAGACGTCGAAGCCGGAGCGGAACGAGATGCGACCCCAGAACGGCACGCCGATCGCGCCGCTCGCCAGCACGTCCTTGACCGCGAGGATCGGCGTCTGCCACCGAAAATTCTCGTGGATCATCAGGGCGATACCCGCCTTTTCGGCGATCTTCACCATGGCCTTGGCGTCCTCAAGCGTCGGTGCGAATGGCTTCTGGCAGATCGCCGGTACTTTGGAAGAGGCGGCAAGTTCGACAAGTGCACGGTGGCTGCCAACCGTCGTGGCGATATCGACGAAATCAAAACCGCCATCGGCAAACATCGCCTCCGCCGACAGGTAGCGCCGTGCTATGGAGAACTGATCGCCGACGAGCCGAAGCCGTTCCGGATCGCGATCGCAGATCGCCACGATCTCGACATCAGACAGGTCCTTCCAGCCGTGCATCTGGTTGACTGCAAAGAAGCCGCAGCCGATCAGTGCGCCCTTGACCTTCGCCATGCTCAGCCCGCCTTTGCCATCTGCATGAGAGTGACCCGTTGCTGCAGGCGGCGCTGCGCCTGGTCCACCACAACGGCGACGATGATCACCAGCCCCTTGATCACCATCTGCCAGAACGAACTAACGCCCATCATCACCAATCCGTCAGAGAGAATGCCGATCACGAAGGCGCCGATGATCGTCCCGCCGATCGTCCCACGCCCACCCGACATCGATGTACCACCAAGAACGGCCGCCGCAATGGCATTGAGTTCGAGATTGGTACCGGTTGCCGGGTGCGAGGCCATCAGTTCCGACGAAATGACCAGCCCAACGATTGCGGCGCAGAAGCCGGAGAACATGTAGACGAACATTTTGACGCGGTTGACGCGGATGCCCGACATGCGCGAGGCGCGTTCGTTGCCGCCGACGGCGAAGATATGCCGGCCAAGCGGCACGAAGCGGGCAAAATAGGCAGCCCCAAGCGCAACGGCGACGAGAATCCACACGGAGACGGGCAATCCGAGGATCGTGCCTGAACCGAGGTAGCTGAAACCCTGGTTGCCCAGGTCCTCGCGCCCCGTGAGATTGGGCAATGTCTGGCCATCCGAGTAAAGCAGGGCCATCCCGCGCGCGACATAGAGGGTACCAAGTGTCGCGATAAAGGGGGCGACGTTCAACCGGGTGATCAACAGGCCGTTGATCGCACCGATCAGGATGCCGACGACCGCGACGATGATCGCCACCTCGATGACGTTGAAATACATCGTATAGCCGAGCGGCAACGCCACGCCGTACATGATGAGCCCGCCGGCGATCATGCCGCAGAGGCCGACGATCGAGCCGACCGACAGGTCAATGCCGCCGGTAATGATGACGAAGGTCATGCCGATCGCGAGGAAAGCGTTCTGCGTCGCGTGCTTCGTCATCAGGATCATGTTGGCGGTTGAAAGGAAGTTTGGCGCGAAGATCGAGAAGAAGATGATCACCGCGAAGAGCGCGATGAATGTCCTCAGCTTCATGAGCGTGAGGAGCGCCGACCCGCTGGAAAAGCTGTCGGCGGCGGCAGTTTGAGTTGCTGTCGTCATCACGCATGCATCCTTTTGGTTTTATGTCCCTCTGCAGAGGCCGAAACGATCATCTCATCGGTCGCGTGCCTGCGGTCGACCACGGTGACCAGCCGGCCGTTGCTCATGACCGCGATGCGGTCGGAAAGTGCCATGACCTCTTCGAGGTCCGAGGTGGAAAACAGGATGGCGAGGCCCTCGCCCGCCAGGCGCCGCATGGTCAGGAAGACATCGGCCTTTGCGCCGACATCGATCCCACGGCTCGGTTCGTCCATCAACAGGACTTTCGGGCCGGTCATGAGCGCCTTGCCGATCACGACCTTCTGCTGATTTCCACCCGACATAGACGTCACGTCGAATTCCGGGTTTCTCGCCTTGATCGAGAGATTGCGGATCGCCTCGTTGATCGCCTTGGCTTCGCGCGCGACGTCGATGTGGAATCCCGCCCTCAGAAACTGACCAAGGCTCGCCATGGTCAGATTGTTGGCGATCGACATCGACTGAACCAGGCCCTCGCGCTGGCGATCTTCGGGGATGAGCGCCAGCCCGTTGCGAATGCGGCGGGTCGTGTCGCGCCCCTTGAGCTCCTGGCCGTCGACATAGATCTTGCCGGTATAGTGTTCGTGGCAACCCATGATGCACTCGAAAAGCTCCGAGCGGCCGGCGCCCATCAGACCGTAGATGCCGAGGATTTCGCCCTTGCGCACGCCGATCGAAACGTGATCGACGGCAAAGCCGCCCTGCGCCCTCGGCAGGCAGATGTTCTCGGTGCGGAAGACCTCTTCGCCCGGCTCGTGGTCCACCTGCTTGGCGAAATCCTTGGCGTCCGAACCGATCATGGAGCGCACGATCCAGCGCGTGTCGATGTCCTTGACCATGGCATGGCCGGTGATTTGGCCATCCTTCAGGACGGTGATGTAGTCGCCGATACGCATCAGCTCCTCCAGCCGATGCGAGATGTAAACGATCGCAACACCCCGCGCCTTCAGATCGGTGATGACCCGGAAGAGAACGTCGACCTCGGCCGCGCTCAAAGCCGAAGTGGGTTCGTCCATGATCAGGATGCGCGTGTCGAGCGATACTGCGCGTGCGATCTCGACGAGTTGCTGCTGGCCGATCGGCAGGTCCTCGGCAAGCGTCTCGGCAGAGATCCCCGCTTCCAGGCGGTTGAGGAATTCATTGGCTTTCTCGACCTGTGCGCGGTGGTCGATGCCGCGAATGCCGCGGGTAAGCTCACGGGTCGCAAAAATGTTCTCGGCAACGGAGAGATTGCCGAACAGGTTCAGTTCCTGGAAGACGATGCCGATGCCGTGACGCACCGCGTCGGCCGGGCTGTCGAGGTGTATGCGCTCGCCGTCCAGCCAGATTTCACCAAGCGTCGGTCGTTCAACGCCGGCGATGATGCGCATCATCGTCGACTTGCCGGCGCCGTTTTCACCGACGAGTACGTTTACCGCTCCGCGCCGGAGTTTGAGGTCTGCCTTTTTCAGCGCCACGATGCCGGAATAGGCCTTCGTGATCTCCTTCAGTTCAAGGATGACGTCGCCGTCGTCGATGCCGCTCATGATTAGCCTCCAACGGTGAGGGTGGCCGGCACGAATTGCGGCAACTGGCCCTTGGTCGGCAACGGGTAGGCGCCGGTAGCCTTGATCTTCTTGCCGGCCAGGCCGTCGCGCGGCAGTTTTTCAAGCAGCGCGCCGTTCACGTAGGTATTGAACGACTTGCCGTACTGCGCCCATTCGATCTGGTTCTTGAACTCGTTGAAATTCACGAACTTGAGGCTGTCGCGCAGCGCCGTGCCGCGAATGGCCGGGCCTATCGAGACGCGGACATCCGCCTTGCCGTCGCCGTCGACATCCACATCGACATAGGCGGCGCGTGACTTGGTTTCTTCTCCCACGATCACGCCGTCGATCCTGGCGGCAAAAGTCCAAGGCGCATTGCCCTGTTTTTCCTTGTGGCCGTATTTCTCCGCCGCGGCACTGAGGTCGGTCGCGGCAAGCGCCGAGACCTCCTGGAAGGCGCCGGCGCGACCATCAAGGTAAGGAATGACCTTCGCGTCCCAGATATCGACGACCAGCTTGTCGGGATTGAACGCACCTGCCGCCGCCTGCCTTTGCTCATCCTCGGTCTTGACGAGCTTGCAGCCGCCAAGCGCAAGAGCGCCGGCAAGCATGAGTGTGCATGCAGCCTGAAACCTGGGCATTCCCATTCTCCGTCATGAACATAGGACGCAAGGCGGGGTTCGGCCGCCTTGCGCTATCGTGGGAAAAGTTATTCGGAGAGCGCGAACGTCTCGAGCTTGTCTGCGTTGTCAGCGGTAATCAGAATGCAGTCCATAAGCTGCTTTTCTTCCGCCGGAGCCTTGCCGGTCGTGATGTACTCGTGCGCCTGGGTGACGGCGAGCTGGGCCTGCGCGTAGGCCGGCTGCATGACGGTTGCCTTGATGCCGCCCGCATTGATCGAGTCGCGAACGTCGTTGGAGCCGTCGAAACCAACGACAGTGACGTCCTTGCGGCCGGCGGCCTGAAGCGCTGCGATCGCCCCCATGGCCATCGTGTCGTTGCCGGCGATCACACCCTGGATGTCCGGGTTGGCCTGGAGGATCGTCTCCATCTTGGAGTAGCCCTCGGTCTGGCTCCAGTTGGCCGACTGCTGGGCAACCATCTTCATTTCCGGATATTCGTCGATGACATCGTGATAGCCCTTGGAGCGGATACCCGCATTCAGATCGGCTTCACGACCAAGCAACTCGACGTAATTTCCCTTCTCGCCCATCAGGCGCACGAACTCTTCGGCACCGAGTTGCGCACCCTGATAGTTGTTCGAGACGATCTGCGAGACGGCGACGCCGGTCGCATTGATTTCGCGGTCGATCAGGAAAGAGGGAACGCCTGCGTCCTTGGCCTTCTTGACGGCAGCAATCGATGCTTCGGAACCGGCGTTGTCGAGGATGATCGCCTTGGCGCCGCGGCCGATGGCCGTATCGATGAGCTGCGACTGCTTGTTGGCGTCGTCATCGTGCACCAGAACCAGTGTCTCGTAACCGAGTTCCTTGGCCTTGGCCTCTGCGCCGACGGCTTCCGCCTTGAAGAAGGGATTATCATGGCTCGGCGTGATGATCGCGATGAGGTCTGCGGCGAAAGCCGGCATTGCGGCGCTGGCGGCCATGACGGCGGCGAAGCCGACGGTGATCAATCTGCGGGTAACTTTCATATTCTCCTCCCAGTTAGGCACAGGACTTCCTCGACCACCCCTCCATTGAAAGTGGCCCTCCGGTGCAATCGCTTCTTTCGGGCGCGCAAGACGCCCTAAAACGGCGGGCAAAGCCCGCCACATGTCAGGTAATGCGTTGAATGCTGGCCGCAATTTCCGCAGGCTCGAACACGCGCCTCCAATCGTCCCTCATGAGCACCGGCTTGCCGAACTCGATTGCCTTGTTGCAGGCATCGGAGAAGACCCCCGGAGTCTCCTCGAAAATCACGGCGCCGAGCACGTTCATGTGGCCGAGCAGGAAGTCGCGAGCCGCTTCTTTGGGAACGCCGCGGCGAACGCACTCGTCCATGGCCTCGCGCATGACGACGAGCAGTGAGGCGCAGACCGTTTCCGAAAGTCCTGGCTCGAGCAGCGCCATCTGCTCGACCGTGACCCGGTGCGACCGCATGACCGGCGCCCAGATCACCTTGGCGATCTCTTCACCGAGTGCATAGGCGCTTTCAGGACCCTGCATCAGAGCCGAAACGATGTGCTGTTTTGCAGCGATGCCGCCGAAAAAGTCCCGTTTGGCGGAAGGGTCCGTTTCATCGTTGAAGATCGGCGGATGGCAGGGATGCGTGACGAAATAGGTAAGGTCGGCACGCTGCGGCAGGTGGCCAGCAAACGGCGCCGCGGCGTCGAGCGCGATGACCATCGCGCCCGGCTCCAGCTTGTCGACGATGCCGGCCGCGACCTTGCCGATCGCCGTGTCGGGAACCGCGAGAATGACCACCTCAGCCCCACCGAGCCCCGCATCGGCCGAAACGCAGGCTATGCCGAGTTCGTCGGCAAGCCGGGCCTTGCCGCTGTCGCTGACCTCGATATGCCGGACATCGAAGCGCGACCCTTTTAGGTTCTTGGCAAGCCGATAGCCCATTTTACCACCGGCACCAAACAACGCGATCGATGTCATCGAAGTCTCCTTAAATGCCTGAGCTCACCCATCTGGGTCAGCTGGATGTCCACGCCTCTCTCCAGCGTCGAGGATATATTTCGCAACTGGTATAACATGTCAATAACTATCTATCATGATATGTGATGTGCGCAATCTTGCCGGCCGTTCGAGCGGACCCGTGGATCAACTGCTGCGAGATGCGCCTCAGATCAAACTCCACCGCACACGCTGGCTTGAACCGACGAGTGGCTGCATCGTGCCTTTTGTTTTCTTCGCCAAGAGGTGGGGCGGATCTGTAAGGAACCGGATGCCCGCGGAACGCCCTACGACGATCGACAGCGAATGCGGCCTTCTGTGATTGCATGTCACGCCTCCCTCGGCAGCCACGCATCACATAGTCATATTTGTAATATCGAAATCAAATTTCCTTGACATTTCAAACAAAAATGCCTGAATTAAAGATAACAACAAATTATCGGAGTTGGTTTGATGCTGGCCATTGTCGCCGATGACCTGACCGGCGCCCTGGATGCAGCCGCCCCGTTCGCCAGCAGGGGACTGCATACGGAGACAGCGCTCACTGTCGGAGCGATTCCTGAGGCCTTGAACGAGCACCCGCAAGTGATTTCAATCAATGTTGGCTCACGGGAATTGGACGCCGCAAGAGCACAGAAAGCAACAGCGGCGGCGCTCGCCGCGTTGCCGCCTGGCACACGCCTGTTCAAGAAGGTCGACTCGCGCCTCAAGGGCAACATAGCCGCCGAGCTCGACGTTACACCTTTTCACGCAGCACTCGTTGCACCTGCCATTCCGGATTTCGGGCGGATAGTGAAGGCCGGCCATGTCCAGGGTTTCGGCGTCGACATACCGATATCGATAGCCGAAAAGCTCGGCCGGCACGCACGCCGCATGACGATCCCCGATGTCGCGACCCCGCAGGAAATGAACGACTGGCTTTTATCATCGCAGCAATCGGGGGCGGATCTGCTGATCGGCGCGCGCGGACTGGCCGAGGCACTCGCCTACCAAATGAGCGGCGGAGCAGATGCGGTTGCGGCCGACATCCCACCGGGCCCGGGACTTTTCGTTATCGGTTCGTGCGATCCGATCACGCTGGCGCAGATCGAGGAATTGCGTGCCACATGCAGGCCGCATTACATGCCTGCGCCAAATGGCCGGCTTGCCAATGCGATCCCAGATGGGAGCCTGATAACTCTGGTGCAGGCGGTTCCAGGGGCTGCACTGACGAATTCGCAGGAAGTGTCCCGACTTTTGGCGGAAAGCGTCTTTCCAGCACTGGCTGAGGTCGCTTCCACGCTGCTTCTTTCCGGCGGCGCTACCGCGGAAGCCGTGTTAGAGAAAATGCGGATCACACGTTTCAGGTTGGTGGGCGAGTGCATGCCAGGGCTGGGCTTGGCCCACGCCGACGGTCGTTGCATCATCGCCAAATCCGGAGGATTCGGACAACCGGGAACGCTGAGGGAGATTGCGGACAGGATTCTCCGCAATATGGGATGACAAATGGGACTGGAGAACGGAACGACACGCAAGAGCCTGGCCGACCTCATCTTCGAGCGGATGCACCGCGCGATCAAGTCGGGCGCATACCAGCCCGATGAGCGCCTGCCGACCGAACACGACCTGGCAGCGGAATTCGAGGTTTCGCGGCCGGTGATCCGCGAGGCGTTGCGGCGCCTGCGCGACCAGGGGTTGATTTATTCGCGGCGGGGAGCCGGCAGTTTCGTGCGCGCCGTCGGCATGAAGGAGCCGCTTGGCTTCGGACAGCTGGAGAATGTTGCGGATCTGCTGAACTGCTACGAGTTCCGGCTGACGGTCGAGCCGGCAGCAGCCGCCGCCGCCGCGGCCCGCCACGATACCACCAGCCTCGGCGCAATTCGCCAGGCGCTCGAGTTGATGCGCGACGCCACCAATCGCCAGTCGCACCGCGAGGACGCCGATTTCCAGTTCCATCTGGCGATCGCGCGCGCGGCCCAGAACAGTTATTTCTCCACCGCCATGGAAGCGCTCAAGGACCATATTGCCGTCGGCATGAAATTCCATGGCGCATCGGTCAAGCGCGAGGCCGCCGGCCTTACGCGTGTCTTCGCCGAACATGAGGCGATTGCCGATGCGATTGCCGCCGGCGACGGCACGAGGGCAAAGCAACTCATGCATGATCACCTGACCGGCTCGCGCGAGCGCCTTTTTCAGACGACCAGATAGACTTACAGCGCCTCAAAGAAAAATGCCTCGGCTTTCCGCCGAGGCATCAGACCGCTGACAAACCCGTCGATTTTTCGGCGGGTTTTGTTTTGCGGATTGGGTTGTTTTTGACGGCCGTGTTTTGGCGGAGGTGAAGAAGGACGCGCCGGCTCACGCCATGGCCGG
>NZ_MBSS01000032.1 GCF_001695855.1 Ensifer sp. LC163 | reverse complement strand
ATGGCAAAGAGCAAATTTGAGCGCAACAAGCCGCACGTTAACATTGGCACGATTGGCCACGTTGACCATGGCAAGACGTCGCTGACGGCAGCGATCACGAAGTACTTCGGCGAGTTCAAGGCGTACGACCAGATCGACGCTGCTCCGGAAGAAAAGGCCCGTGGTATCACGATTTCGACGGCTCACGTTGAGTATGAGACGCCGGCGCGCCACTACGCCCACGTCGACTGCCCCGGCCACGCCGACTACGTCAAGAACATGATCACCGGTGCGGCGCAGATGGACGGCGCGATCCTGGTTTGCTCGGCTGCTGACGGCCCGATGCCGCAGACCCGCGAGCACATCCTGCTTGCTCGCCAGGTTGGCGTTCCGGCGATCGTCGTGTTCCTCAACAAGGTCGACCAGGTTGACGACGCCGAACTTCTCGAGCTCGTCGAGCTTGAAGTTCGCGAACTGCTGTCGTCCTACGAATTCCCGGGCGACGACATTCCGATCATCAAGGGTTCGGCGCTCGCTGCGCTTGAAGATTCGGACAAGAAGATCGGCGAAGACGCGATCCGCGAGCTGATGGCTGCGGTTGACGCCTACATCCCGACGCCTGAGCGTCCGATCGACCAGCCGTTCCTGATGCCGATCGAAGACGTGTTCTCGATCTCGGGCCGTGGTACGGTTGTGACCGGTCGCGTTGAGCGCGGCATCGTCAAGGTCGGCGAAGAAGTCGAAATCGTCGGCATCCGCGACACGTCGAAGACGACGGTTACCGGCGTTGAAATGTTCCGCAAGCTGCTCGACCAGGGCCAGGCCGGCGACAACATCGGCGCGCTGATCCGTGGTGTTAACCGTGACGGCGTTGAGCGTGGCCAGATCCTGTGCAAGCCGGGCTCGGTCAAGCCGCACAAGAAGTTCATGGCCGAAGCCTACATCCTGACGAAGGAAGAAGGCGGCCGTCATACGCCGTTCTTCACGAACTACCGTCCGCAGTTCTACTTCCGCACGACGGACGTGACGGGCATCGTGACGCTTCCGGAAGGCACGGAAATGGTTATGCCTGGCGACAACGTCACCGTTGCCGTTGAGCTGATCGTTCCGATCGCGATGGAAGAAAAGCTGCGCTTCGCTATCCGCGAAGGCGGCCGTACCGTCGGCGCCGGCATCGTCGCTTCGATCGTCGAGTAATCGGCGTTCGGGCGGCATGAGACGAGGCGCATTGTTATGCGCCTCGGACATAGCCGCCCAGCATGATTTAGTTGGTCGCACGGCTTGCCGACGACGCCGAAATAGTGCAAATGGCGCCCAAGCGTGATTTGCACGGTGCGTCGGCATAGTGCGATCGCGAAAGTACAGGCCGGCCACGGCCGCTCAAATAGGAAGGGGCAGGGGAAACCTTGTCCCTCCGATCTTTGAAAAATTAGCGGACTGGCCGAACATCAAACGAAGTTCAATGCGTGTTTCTCCACGGAAGCCGCAACCAACATGAACAAGGATAAGTCGTATGAACGGCCAGAACATCCGCATCCGCCTCAAGGCGTTTGATCACCGGATCCTCGATGCCTCGACGCGCGAAATCGTCTCGACGGCCAAGCGCACCGGTGCCAGCGTGCGCGGTCCAGTACCGCTGCCGACGCGCATTGAAAAATTTACGGTCAACCGTTCGCCGCACGTCGACAAGAAGAGCCGCGAGCAGTTCGAAATGCGTACCCACAAGCGCCTTCTCGATATCGTAGATCCGACCCCGCAGACCGTTGACGCGCTGATGAAGCTCGACCTCGCTGCCGGCGTCGACGTGGAAATTAAGCTTTAATAACAAGGAAGGTACGTGGGCTTCGGTCCAACGGCTTCCAGAAACGGGCGACCCGACGTTCCGCAAGGAGCAGAGGGAGACCTTAAACAAGAGATGCGGAGGGGCTTGCCCCGACGTTAACTCTCAAGAGGAATGAACCGATGCGTTCAGGTGTGATTGCACAGAAAGTGGGAATGACGCGCGTCTACAACGACGCCGGCGAGCATATCCCGGTAACAGTACTGCGGCTGGAAAACTGCCAGGTGGTAGCCCAGCGCACGGACGACAAGAACGGCTATACCGCTGTCCAGTTGGGCGCCGGCACTGCCAAGGTCAAGAACACGCCGAAGGCGATGCGCGGCCACTTTGCTGCCGCCAACGTCGAACCGAAGGCGAAGCTCGTCGAATTCCGCGTTTCCGCGGACAATCTGATCGACATCGGCTCCGAACTGACCGCCAACCATTTCGTTGCGGGCCAGCTCGTCGACGTCACCGGTACCACGATCGGTAAGGGCTTTGCCGGCGCGATCAAGCGCCACAACTTCGGCGGTCTGCGTGCAACGCACGGCGTTTCCGTATCGCACCGTTCGCATGGTTCGACCGGCTCCAACCAGGATCCGGGTCGCGTCTGGAAGGGCAAGCGCATGGCTGGTCACATGGGCCAGACGCGCGTCACCACGCAGAACCTCGAAGTCGTATCGACCGACGAAGACCGCGGTCTGATCCTGGTCAAGGGCGCTGTCCCCGGCTCCAAGGGTGCCTGGATCGTCGTTCGTGACGCCATCAAGTCGGGCACCCCGGAAGGCGCACCGCGCCCCGCGGCCGTGCGCGCCGAAGCATCGAAGTAAGGGAGCCGAATAATGGATCTCACCGTCAAAACCCTCGAGGGCAAGGACGCGGGAAAGGTTTCCCTTTCGGACGCCATTTTCGGTCTCGAACCCCGTGAAGACATCATTGCCCGCGTTGTTCGCTGGCAGCTCGCTAAGAAGCAGCAGGGCACACACAAGGCCAAGGGCCGCGCGGAAGTTTCGCGCACCGGCGCCAAGATGTACAAGCAGAAGGGTACGGGCCGCGCCCGCCACCACTCCGCTCGCGCTCCGCAGTTCCGTGGTGGTGGTAAGGCTCATGGCCCGGTTGTTCGCAGCCACGCCCATGACCTGCCGAAGAAGGTTCGTGCACTCGGCCTTCGCCACGCTCTGTCTGCCAAGCTGAAGGCCGAAAACATCATCGTTCTCGATGACCTCGTTGCCGCAGAAGCAAAGACCAAGACCCTCGCAGGTGTGTTCGCCTCGCTCGGTCTGACCAATGCTCTGATCATCGGCGGCGCCGAAATCGAGAACAACTTCAAGCTCGCCGCCCAGAACATCCCGAATGTGGACGTTCTGCCGGTTCAGGGCATCAACGTTTACGACATTCTGCGCCGTGGCAAGCTCGTGCTTTCCAAGGCTGCCGTGGAAGCTCTGGAGGAGCGGTTCAAATGACGGATCTTCGCCACTACGACGTGATCGTGTCCCCCTCGATCACTGAAAAGTCGACGCTGGTTTCCGAACAGAACCAGATCGTCTTCAACGTCGCCAAGGGCGCTTCGAAGCCTGAAATCAAGGCTGCTGTCGAAGCTCTGTTCGGCGTCAAGGTTACGGCCGTGAACACGCTCGTCCGCAAGGGCAAGACCAAGCGCTTCCGCGGCTTTACCGGGAAGCAGAAGGACGTGAAGAAGGCGATCATCACGCTCGCCGACGGTCAGTCCATCGACGTCTCCACCGGTCTCTAACGGATAGGCCCATTAGGGTAAAAACCCAAAAGGGAACAATAAAATGGCATTGAAAAGTTTCAATCCGACGACCCCGAGCCAGCGCCAGCTGGTCATCGTTGACCGGTCCGGCCTCTACAAGGGCAAGCCGGTAAAGGCGCTGACCGAAGGTCTGCACTCCAAGGGCGGTCGCAACAACCTCGGCCGTATCACCGTTCGCTTCCAGGGCGGCGGTCACAAGCGGACCTACCGTCTGGTCGACTTCAAGCGTCGCAAGTTCGACGTTGAAGGCACCGTTGAGCGTCTGGAATATGACCCGAACCGCACCGCGTTCATCGCGCTGGTAACCTACGCCGATGGCGAACAGGCCTACATCCTCGCTCCGCAGCGCCTCGCTGCCGGCGACAAGGTCATCGCTTCGGAGAAGGCAGCGGTCGACGTCAAGCCCGGCAACACTATGCCGCTGCAGTTCATCCCGGTCGGCTCCATCATCCACAACGTGGAAATGAAGCCAGGCAAGGGTGGTCAGCTCGCTCGCTCTGCCGGTACTTACGCCCAGCTCGTTGGTCGTGACCAGGGCATGGCAATCCTTCGCCTGAACTCGGGTGAACAGCGCCTGGTGCACGGCTCTTGCCTTGCATCCATCGGTGCTGTATCGAACCCCGATCACGGCAACATCAATGACGGTAAGGCTGGTCGTTCGCGCTGGCGCGGTAAGAAGCCGCACGTTCGCGGCGTCGTCATGAACCCGGTTGACCACCCGCACGGCGGTGGTGAAGGCCGTACGTCCGGTGGTCGCCACCCGGTTACCCCTTGGGGCAAGCCGACGAAGGGCAAGCGGACGCGCTCCAACAAGTCGACCGACAAGTTCATCATGCGGTCGCGTCACCAGCGCAAGAAGTAAGAGAGGAAGTCTCAAGTGGCTCGTTCAGTATGGAAAGGTCCGTTTGTTGACGGCTATCTTCTCAAGAAGGCTGAGAAGGTTCGTGACGGCGGTCGTAACGAAGTGATCAAGATGTGGAGCCGTCGCTCCACGATCCTTCCGCAGTTCGTGGGTCTCACCTTCGGCGTCTACAACGGCAACAAGCATGTTCCCGTTTCGGTGACCGAAGAAATGGTCGGACACAAGTTCGGTGAATTCTCTCCGACCCGGACCTATTACGGTCATGGCGCGGACAAGAAGGCAAAGAGGAAGTAACAATGGGCAAGGCAAAAGCCGAACGCCGGCTGAAGGATAATGAAGCGCAGGCAATTGCGCGCACGATCCGCGTCAGCCCCCAGAAGCTCAACCTGGTTGCCGCGATGATCCGCGGCAAGAAGGTCGAGCGCGCTCTGGCCGAACTCGAGTTCTCGCGCAAGCGGATCTCCGAGACGGTCAAGAAGACGCTTGAATCCGCGATCGCAAACGCTGAGAACAACCACGACCTCGACGTTGATTCGCTCATCGTCGCTGAGGCGTATGTTGGCAAGTCGATTGTGATGAAGCGCTTCCACGCTCGTGGTCGCGGCCGTGCATCGCGTGTTGAAAAGCCGTTCTCTCACTTGACGATCGTCGTTCGTGAAGTGGAAGCCAAAGGGGAGGCTGCATAATGGGCCAGAAGATTAATCCGATCGGTTTCCGTCTCGGCATCAACCGGACCTGGGATAGCCGTTGGTTCGCTGATAACGCGGAATACGGTCAGCTTCTTCATGAAGACCTGAAGATCCGTGCTTACCTGATGGAAGAGCTCAAGGCTGCTGGCATTGCCAAGGTCGTGATCGAGCGTCCGCACAAGAAGTGCCGCGTCACGATCCACTCGGCTCGTCCGGGCCTGATCATCGGCAAGAAGGGCGCAGACATCGAAAAGCTCCGCAAGAAGCTTTCCGAGATGACCAACTCCGAAACACACCTCAACATCGTTGAAGTGCGCAAGCCGGAAGTTGACGCAACGCTCGTTGCCCAGTCGATCGCCCAGCAGCTCGAGCGCCGCGTGGCTTTCCGCCGTGCGATGAAGCGCGCTGTTCAGTCGGCCATGCGTCTTGGCGCCGAAGGCATCAAGATCACCTGCGCCGGTCGTCTCGGCGGTGCCGAAATCGCTCGTACCGAATGGTACCGCGAAGGTCGCGTTCCGCTGCACACCCTGCGTGCGGACATCGACTACGGCACGTCTGAAGCTGAAACCGCTTTCGGTATCTGCGGCATCAAGGTCTGGATCTTCAAGGGCGAAATCCTTGAGCACGATCCGATGGCTTCCGAGCGTCGCGCGATCGAGAGTGACAGTCAGGGCGGTAGCAGCAGAGACCGTCGTCGCGAAAACGCGTAACACGCGTCTGGCAGCCAATATCGGAGAATTAAAAAAATGTTGCAGCCAAAGCGTACGAAGTATCGCAAGCAATTCAAGGGCCGCATCAAGGGCGTAGCCAAGGGCGGATCTGATCTGGCCTTTGGTGAATTCGGCCTGAAGGCTCAAGAACCAAACCGCGTCAATGCGCGCGAGATCGAAGCGGCCCGCCGCGCGATCACCCGCCATATGAAGCGTGCCGGTCGCGTCTGGATCCGTGTGTTCCCTGACGTTCCGGTCACCGCCAAGCCTACCGAAGTCCGCATGGGTAAGGGTAAGGGCTCGGTCGAATACTGGGCATGCAAGGTCAAGCCTGGTCGTATGATGTTCGAGATCGATGGTGTCAGCGAAGAACTCGCCCGTGAGGCACTTCGTCTTGGTGCTGCCAAGCTCTCTGTCAAGACGCGCTTCGTGCAGCGTATCGCAGAGTAAGGAGTGAATCTCATGAAAGCCGCAGATGTTCGCGCTCTGAGCGCCGATCAACTCAACGAAGAGCTTGCCAAGCTGAAGAAAGAGCAGTTCAATCTGCGTTTCCAGAAGGCAACTGGCCAGCTCGAAAAGTCGTCGCGTATCGACGAAGTCCGCAAGGACATCGCACGCGTCAAAACAATTGCCCGCCAGAAGGCGGCAGAAGCCAAGGCCTAAGGACCACAAAATATGCCGAAACGCATTCTGCAGGGCACAGTCGTCAGCGACAAGAACGACAAGACCGTCGTCGTCAGGGTCGAGCGCCGCTTTGCGCACCCGATTCTCCAGAAGACCGTTCGCCGTTCGAAGAAGTACAAGGCGCACGACGAAAACAACCAGTACAAGGTTGGTGACGTTGTTTCCATCGAGGAATGCGCGCCGATCTCCAAGGATAAGCGCTGGACGGTGGTTGCCGCCCAGGCTTGATTTCTGCGGGATTTGACCGCGAGACCCTTGCGTCTTGGGCAAATATCTGTATGAAGCACGCAATTGAAGTAAAGGAACGCTCGAGTCCGGGCGTTCTTTTGCTTTGAGATAAGCACAATAAGCCGGGCGAGGGGGTCTAGACCCAACCGGCCCGGTAACAACAAGAAGGCGACCTGACATGATTCAGATGCAAACAAACCTCGACGTGGCGGATAATTCCGGCGCACGTCGTGTCATGTGCATCAAGGTGCTGGGCGGCTCCAAGCGTAAGTACGCGTCGATCGGCGACATCATCGTCGTTTCGATCAAGGAAGCCATTCCGCGCGGCCGCGTGAAGAAGGGTGATGTCATGAAGGCTGTTGTCGTTCGCACCGCGAAAGACATCCGCCGTGCGGATGGCAGCGTCATTCGTTTTGACACAAACGCAGCCGTTCTTATCGATAACAAGAAAGAGCCGATCGGCACCCGTATCTTCGGACCGGTTCCGCGCGAACTTCGCGCCAAGAACCACATGAAGATCATCTCGCTGGCTCCGGAAGTACTCTAAGGGAGCGTTGAGAGATGCAAAAGATTCGTAAAGGCGACAAGGTCGTCGTTCTCACCGGTAAGGACAAGGGTCGTACCGGCGAAGTCGTACAGGTTATGCCGAAGGAAGATCGGGCTGTAGTGCGTGGCGTGAACATGGTGAAGCGTCACCAGCGCCAGACCCAGAGCCAGGAAGCCGGCATCATCAACAAGGAAGCCTCGATCCATCTTTCGAACATCGCGATTGCCGATCCGAAGGACGGCAAGCCGACCCGCGTCGGCTTCAAGATCGACGGTGACAAGAAGGTCCGCGTGGCCAAGCGTTCGGGAGTAGTGATCGATGGCTAAGTCCGCTTATGAGCCCCGGCTCAAGAAGGAATATGTCGAGCGCATTCGTGCGGCTATGCAGGAGAAGTTCTCCTACGCCAACGAAATGCAGATCCCGCGCCTCGACAAGATCGTCATCAACATGGGTGTTGGCGAATCCACCGGCGACTCCAAGAAGCCGACCGTCGCAGCTGCCGACCTCGCTGCGATTGCTGGTCAGAAGCCGGTAATCACCCGCGCTCGCAACTCCATCGCCGGCTTCAAGCTGCGCGAAGGCATGCCGATTGGTGCCAAGGTTACCCTGCGCGGCGTTCGGATGTATGAGTTCCTGGATCGTCTCGTGAACATCGCTCTTCCGCGCGTTCGCGACTTCCGTGGCCTCAACCCGAAGTCCTTCGATGGCCGTGGCAACTTCGCCATGGGCGTCAAGGAGCACATTGTGTTCCCTGAGATCAACTACGACAAGGTTGATCAGATGTGGGGCATGGACATCATCGTTTGCACGACGGCTACTAACGACGACGAAGCACGCGCTCTGCTCACAGAGTTCAACTTCCCGTTCCGTCAGTAATCCGTAACGACAAGCGTAAAGAAGGATAACTGTTATGGCGAAAACGAGCGCAGTTGAAAAGAACAAGCGCCGCCGCAAACTGGTTGCCGGGCAAGCTACTAAGCGTGCCGCTCTGAAGGCAATCATCATGAACCAGTCTCTGCCGATCGAAGAGCGGTTCAAGGCAACCATCAAGCTGGCTGAACTGCCGCGCGATGGCTCCAAGACCCGCATCCGCAACCGTTGTGAAGTTACGGGCCGTCCGCGCGCCTATTATCGTAAACTTCGCATGTCGCGTATTGCGCTTCGCGAACTGGGCAATTCCGGCCGCGTGCCGGGTATCGTCAAGTCGAGCTGGTAAGGAGACGGGCACATGGCAATGACTGATCCGCTGGGCGATATGCTCACCCGTATCCGTAACGGCGCGGCACGCCGCAAGTCGAGCGTTTCCACGCCGGCTTCGAAGCTCCGCGCACGTGTTCTGGATGTCCTTCAGGCTGAAGGCTACATCCGTGGATACTCTGAAGTCGTATTTGGCAACGGCAAGGCCGAGCTGAACATCGAACTGAAGTACTACGAAGGCGCTTCCGTAATCCGTGAGATCGGACGCGTTTCCAAGCCGGGCCGCCGAGTTTATGTCTCGGTTAAGTCCATTCCGCAGGTCGCGAACGGCCTCGGCATCACCATCCTTTCGACTCCGAAGGGCGTGATGGCCGATCATCAGGCACGCGAACAGAATGTTGGTGGCGAGATTCTTTGCTCCGTCTTCTAAGACGTAACATGATCTCCATAGCGAACAGACAGGTATAAAAATGTCTCGTATCGGTAAGAAGCCCGTTCAAGTTCCTGCAGGCGTCACGGCAAGCGTTGATGGCCAGAAGGTAACGGCGAAGGGCCCGAAGGGCGAACTGTTCTTTGTTGCAAACGACGAAGTATCGGTAGCGCTCGAAAACAATGCGGTTGTTGTACAGCCGCTCAGCCAGAGCAAGGATGCTCGTTCGAAGTGGGGCATGTCCCGCACGATGATCGAGAACATCCTGAAGGGTGTTAAGGACGGTTACGAGCGCAAGCTCGAAATCAACGGCGTTGGTTACCGTGCCTCGCTGCAGGGCAAGAACCTGCAGCTGGCGCTTGGTTTCAGCCACGACGTGGTCTACCAGACGCCGGAAGGCATCACGATCGCTGTGCCGAAGCCGACGGAAATCATCGTCTCCGGCATCAACAAGCAGCAGGTCGGCCAGGTTGCAGCGGAAATCCGCGAATACCGCGGCCCCGAGCCCTACAAGGGCAAGGGCGTCAAGTATGCCGAAGAGCGGATTGTCCGCAAAGAAGGCAAGAAGAAGTAAGGATCACGCGAAATGGCTAGCAGGAAAGATACTCTTGTGCGTCGCGCCAACCGCGTGCGCCGTCAAATCAAGGCGGTCGCGAATGGCCGTCCGCGCCTGTCGGTTCATCGCTCGTCGAAGAACATCTACGTACAGGTCATCGACGACGTGGCCGGCAAGACGCTTGCGTCTGCCTCCACGCTCGACACCGATCTGCGTTCGTCTTTGAAGACGGGCGCTGACGCGGCAGCTGCTGCTGCCGTCGGCAAGCTCATCGCTGAGCGCGCCGTAAAGGCTGGCGTCAAGGACGTTGTCTTTGATCGTGGCGCCTTCATCTATCACGGCCGCATCAAGGCTTTGGCCGAAGCTGCGCGTGAAGGTGGTCTGAACTTCTGATCGGTTGCCAGGCGGGCCTTGCGCCCGCCTGGAACCCTCATGAGTTTCCGGTCGCTTCCGATCCATGTGACGGGGGCGACTTTTGTCAATCTGCCGATTGCACCCGGAAAAGAAAAAGGAAAAGGACAATGGCACAGGAAAGAAGGGGTTCTCGCGAAGATCGCCAGAACCGCGAAGAGCGCGACAGCGAATTTGTCGATAAGCTCGTAGCAATTAACCGCGTCGCCAAGGTGGTGAAGGGCGGTCGTCGTTTCGGTTTCGCAGCTCTCGTCGTCGTTGGCGACCAGAAGGGCCGCGTTGGCTTCGGTCATGGCAAGGCGCGCGAAGTGCCGGAAGCCATCCGCAAGGCAACTGAAGCCGCCAAGCGCGACCTGATCTTCGTCCCGCTGCGTGGTGGTCGTACCCTGCATCACGACGTTCATGGCCGTCACGGCGCCGGCAAGGTGCTGCTGCGTTCGGCCAAGGCCGGTACCGGTATCATCGCTGGTGGCCCGATGCGCGCCGTGTTCGAAACGCTCGGCGTTCATGACGTCGTCGCTAAGTCGACCGGTTCGTCGAACCCGTACAACATGGTTCGCGCAACGTTCGACGCCCTCAAGAACCAGATGCACCCGAAGGACATCGCAGCTCAGCGCGGCATGAAGTACGCCACGCTCCAGGCTCGCCGTGTTTCCTCCGGCGCTGCTTCCGAAGAATAAGGGAGCTGACAGATGGCTAAGAAAGAACTCGCCACGAAGACGGTTACCGTCGAGCAGATCGGTAGCCCCATTCGCCGTCCGGCCGTGCAGCGTCAGACGCTTATCGGCCTGGGCCTCAACAAGATGCACCGGGTTCGCACGCTGGAAGACACCCCAGCTGTTCGCGGCATGATCCGGTCGGTCCAGCACCTCGTTCGCGTCGTCGACGAGAAGTGAGGGGGATAAGCTCATGAAACTGAATGAAATCAAGGACAACGAAGGCTCGACCAAGAACCGCAAGCGTCTTGGCCGCGGCATCGGCTCCGGCTCCGGCAAGACTGCCGGTCGCGGTGTGAAGGGTCAGAAGGCTCGTTCGGGCGTTGCCATCAACGGCTTCGAAGGCGGCCAGATGCCAATCTACCGCCGTCTGCCGAAGCGCGGCTTCAACAACATCTTCGCTTCGGAGTTTGTTGTCGTGTCGCTCGGCCGCATCCAGACGGCGATCGACGCCAAGAAGCTTGACGCTTCGAAGACCGTCGATGCAGCTGCTCTCAAGGCTGCTGGCGTCATCCGTCGCGAAAAGGACGGCGTTCGCGTCCTGGCCGATGGCGAACTGAAGGCGAAGATCTCGCTCGAAGTTGCAGGCGCTTCCAAGCCGGCGATCGAAAAGATCGAAAAGGCTGGCGGCTCCGTCAAGCTGCTTTCGGCTGCGGCAGAATAATATTACTGATCAACCGCCCGGGGTGCTTCACTCCGGGCGGTTTTGCTCCCATATGTGAGCCTCACGTCCGCGATGGCGAATCGCTCGCCTCGGCGGACATAGCGGAAACCACGGTGAGGCATCCGATTGCAGTCACAATCGCCTCGCGTCCGGTTTTCAAGACGAAAAGTTAGTCCTTCCGGAACGGACAGGGTACTCCCGCTGATTCCGAGATTTGGTACGCGGAGAATTGCATGGCTTCTGCAGCGGAACAGCTCGCCTCGAACCTGAATTTCTCGACTTTCGCCAAGGCGGAAGATCTGAAGAAACGACTGTGGTTCACGCTTGGTGCGCTTTTGGTCTACCGTCTTGGCACCTATATCCCGCTGCCCGGCCTGAACCCGGACGCGTTTGCGCAGGCCTTCCAGGGCCAGAGCGGCGGCATTCTCGGCCTCTTCAACATGTTTTCGGGCGGTGCAGTGGAGCGCATGGCGATCTTCGCGCTCGGCATCATGCCCTACATCTCTGCCTCGATCATCGTTCAGCTGATGACCTCCGTCGTTCCGGCGCTGGAACAGCTGAAGAAGGAAGGCGAGCAGGGTCGCAAGATCATCAACCAGTACACCCGCTACGGCACGGTGCTTCTCGGCGTCATGCAGGCCTATGGCATCGCGGTCGGCCTTGAGAGCGGCAACGGCCTCGTGAACGATCCGGGCTGGTTCTTCCGCATTTCCACGGTCATCTCGCTGCTCGGCGGCACGATGTTCCTGATGTGGCTCGGTGAACAGATCACATCGCGCGGTATCGGCAACGGCATCTCGCTGATCATCTTCGCCGGCATCGTCGCCCATCTGCCGACGGCTCTTGCCGGAACGCTGGAACTTGGCCGCACCGGCGCGCTTTCGACCCCGCTGATCCTGGCGATCATCGTCATGATCGTTGCCGTCATCGCGCTCATCGTCTTCGTCGAGCGTGCGCAGCGCCGTCTTCTGATCCAGTATCCGAAGCGCCAGGTCGGCAACCGCATGTTCCAGGGCGATACGTCGCACCTGCCGCTGAAGCTCAACACCGCAGGCGTCATCCCGGCGATCTTCGCGTCGTCGCTCCTGCTGCTGCCGGCCACGCTCGCTGGCTTCGCGAACACCGCGACGCTGCCCGGCTGGGCGACATCGATCGTTAGTGCGCTCGGCCACGGCCAGCCGCTCTACATGGTGCTCTACGGTGGCATGATCGCGTTCTTCGCCTTCTTCTACACGGCCATCGTCTTCAATCCGAAGGACACGGCCGACAATCTGAAGAAGCACGGCGGCTTCATTCCGGGCATCCGTCCGGGCGAACGGACGGCCGAGTACATCGATTACGTTCTGACGCGCATCACCGTGCTCGGCGCGATCTATCTGATTTTCGTCTGCATCCTGCCTGAAATCCTCATCGCGCAGACCGGCGTGCCGTTCTACCTTGGTGGTACGTCGCTTTTGATTGTTGTCAGCGTTACCCTTGATACGGTAGCACAGATCCAGGGTCACCTCATTGCTCAGCAGTATGAGGGGCTGATCAAGAAGTCGAAGCTGCGCGGAGGAAAGAGGGGACGATGAGACTGATTTTTTTGGGACCGCCCGGAGCTGGCAAGGGGACGCAAGCCAAGCTTCTGACGGAGAGGTACGGTATTCCGCAGCTTTCCACAGGTGACATGCTGCGGGCAGCCGTCGCCCAGGCGACCGACGTCGGCAAGCGCGCCAAGGCTGTCATGGACGCCGGCCAGCTGGTCTCTGACGCGATCGTCAACGAGATCGTGTCGGACCGGATCGACGCCCCGGATTGTGCCAACGGCTTTATTCTCGACGGATATCCGCGCACGGTTCCTCAGGCGGTCGCTCTCGGCCAGATGCTCGAAGGCAAGGGCTTGAAGCTCGATGCCGTAATCGAGCTGAAGGTCGACGAGACTGCGCTTGTAAAGCGCATGGAGAATCGCGTAGCGGAAACCATCGCTGCGGGCGGCTCGGTCAGATCGGACGACAATCCGGAGGCCTTCAAGCGTCGGCTGACGGAATATCGGGAAAAGACCGCACCATTGTCGGAGCACTACGCCGGCACCGGTGAGCTCAAGACGGTCGACGGCATGGCCGATGTAGACGCCGTGACTGCACAGATCGAGAAGATTCTGGCTTAGACCCTGGGTCTTTGCCGAAAAGGAACCGCCGGGGAGTTGACTTTTCCGGCTGATTCCGCCAAAGACAGCGCCAACTCGCGACATGGGAGCGATCGGCGCGGTCTTCAACGAAACGAAGTCCGGGTACGGTCGTTTTTGACGTGTCTCGAACCTCAATCAACGTGCGGCTCTTGAGGTCGCGTAACGAAGCACCTATTGCCGGATGGCAACTGGAACGCAAGGAGAATAGACGTGGCACGTATCGCTGGCGTCAACATCCCGACGGCAAAGCGCGTTGTTATCGCGCTGACCTACATTCACGGGATCGGACCGAAATTCGCACAGGAAATCGTCGAGAAGGTCGGTATCCCGGCTGATCGCCGCGTGCATCAGTTGACGGACGCTGAAGTTCTTCAGATCCGCGAAACGATCGACCGCGATTACCAGGTTGAAGGCGACCTGCGTCGTGACACGTCGATGAACATCAAGCGTCTGATGGACCTGGGCTGCTACCGCGGCCTGCGTCATCGCCGCAGCCTGCCGGTGCGCGGTCAGCGTACCCACACCAATGCCCGCACCCGCAAGGGTCCGGCAAAGGCGATCGCCGGTAAGAAGAAGTAATTTCCCGAATAGGGAGATTGGGAGGCTGGCGCACGCGCCGGCCTCCTTTTGCAGTTTGGGAAGGGCGTTGCCCGACCGTTGCGGAGCCGGATCGGTTTCGTGAAATGCCTGCAGGGCCGGTTCCTCCGGTCCTGGATGAAACTGAAGAAGCAGGGCAGGGGACGAAAATTCCTTTCCCGGTGGAGCCGCTGGAATTACGGCGGTGCAGAGATCTAAGAAAGGGATCCTATGGCCAAGGAAGCCACCCGCGTTCGCCGTCGCGAACGCAAGAACATCACGTCTGGCGTCGCGCACGTCAATTCGTCGTTCAACAACACCATGATCACCATCACCGACGCACAGGGCAATGCAATTGCCTGGTCGTCTGCCGGTGCCAAGGGTTTCAAGGGCTCGCGTAAGTCGACCCCGTTTGCCGCTCAGATCGCCGCTGAAGACTGCGCCAAGAAGGCCCAGGAACACGGCATGAAGTCGCTTGAAGTCGAAGTTTGCGGTCCGGGTTCCGGCCGTGAATCCGCTCTTCGCGCGCTGCAGGCTGCGGGCTTCATGATCACCTCGATCCGCGATGTGACCCCGATCCCGCACAACGGTTGCCGTCCGCGCAAGAAGCGCCGCGTCTGATCATTTGCGTTCAAAATGCCGGTGAGGGCGCTTCGGCGCGCTCCCGGACTTCGGGGCTCGGTTGTCACGATTGGATGGTGACAACGAACGGAAGGCACAAAACATGATCCAGAAAAATTGGCAGGAACTGATCAAGCCGAACAAGGTGGAGTTCATCTCCTCGGGCCGCACCAAGGCAACGTTGGTGGCGGAACCGCTTGAACGCGGCTTTGGTCTGACGCTCGGCAACGCGCTTCGCCGCGTGCTGTTGTCGTCGCTTCGCGGTGCTGCTGTCACCGCGGTGCAGATCGACGGCGTCCTGCACGAGTTCTCCTCTATCCCGGGCGTCCGGGAAGACGTGACGGACATCGTGCTCAACATCAAGGAAATCGCCATCAAGATGGATGGCGACGACGCAAAGCGCATGGTTGTGCGCAAGCAGGGTCCGGGCGTTGTAACCGCCGGTGACATCCAGACGGTTGGCGATATCGAAATCCTCAACCCGAACCATGTGATCTGCACGCTCGACGAGGGTGCAGAAATCCGCATGGAGTTCACCGTCAACAACGGCAAGGGCTATGTTCCGGCTGACCGCAACCGTTCGGAAGATGCGCCGATCGGCCTCATCCCGGTCGACAGCCTGTACTCGCCGGTCAAGAAGGTCTCGTACAAGGTGGAAAACACCCGCGAAGGCCAGGTTCTTGATTATGACAAGCTGACGATGTCCATCGAGACGGACGGCTCCGTCACCGGGGAAGATGCGATCGCGTTCGCGGCCCGCATCCTTCAGGACCAGCTGTCGGTTTTCGTCAACTTCGACGAGCCGCAGAAGGAAGCAGAGGAAGAGGCAGTCACCGAGCTCGCCTTCAACCCGGCGCTTCTCAAGAAGGTCGACGAACTGGAACTCTCCGTCCGTTCGGCCAACTGCCTGAAGAACGACAACATCGTCTACATTGGCGACCTCATTCAGAAGACCGAAGCAGAAATGCTCCGCACGCCGAATTTTGGTCGCAAGTCGCTGAACGAAATCAAGGAAGTTCTCGCTTCCATGGGCCTGCACCTCGGCATGGAAGTGCCGTCGTGGCCGCCTGAGAACATCGAAGATCTCGCCAAGCGTTACGAAGACCAATACTAACCGTTAGACTGCGGGCGGATGCCTGCAAGTGAAGGAGAATAGCAATGCGCCACGGTAAAGCCGGCCGCAAGCTGAATAGAACCGCCAGCCACCGCAAGGCGATGTTTGCCAACATGGCAGCTTCGCTGATCGAGCACGAGCAGATCGTTACGACCCTGCCGAAGGCTAAGGAAATCCGCCCGATCGTTGAAAAGCTCGTCACCCTCGGCAAGCGCGGCGACCTGCATGCTCGTCGTCAGGCGATCTCGCAGATCCGCGACGCCGCTGTCGTTTCGAAGCTGTTCGACACGATCGCATCGCGTTACGCCACCCGCAATGGCGGCTACCTGCGTATCATGAAGGCTGGCTTCCGCCAGGGCGACAACGCTGCTCTCGCTGTCATCGAATTCGTTGACCGCGACACCGATGCAAAGGGTGCGAAGGATCGCGCTCGCGTCGCAGCTGAAGCTGACGCTGCAGAAGCAGCCTGATTTTTCAGGTAAGTTGAATTGAAAGCGGCCGGGTGTTCCTCACCCGGCCGCTTTTTCTGTTTCAGGGGCTCGGATCGGCCGGGCGCCTGCCTGGCGTTTGCGCTTCAGATAAGGCTTGCGCGCCAGACGCCAGCATAGAAGCAACGTGACCAAGGCGAGATAGGTCGTCTGTTCCGGGCCAACCACCTTTACCGACATCGCGAAATGCAGCGCTCCCGCCGCGGCAATGACGTAAGCGAGCTTGTGCAGCCGGTTCCACCGGTTGCCGAGCCGGCGGATCGACCAATTGTTGGAGGTCAACGCCAGGGGAATGAGCATCACCAGCCCGGCCATGCCGATGGTGATGAAGGGGCGCCGGGCGATGTCAGCGATGATCGCGGCGATGTTCAGGACCTGGTCGAGCAGGAAATAGGCCAGGAAGTGCATCACCACATAGTAGAACGCCAGAAGCCCGAGCGCGCGCCGATAGCGCAGCCAGTTGACGCCGAGGATGTCGCGGATCGGTGTGATCGCCAGCGTGGCGACCAGAAACCGCAGCGCCCAGATGCCAAGCAGATGTTCGAATTCCTTGACGGGGTTACCCGGCAGACGCCCCGTCGCCCCGAGGTAGAAGGCGGCAAGGGCCGGACAGAGGCCGAGCCCGTAAAGTGCCCAGACGGACGCGGAATGAAAGCGTTTCGGCAGGGCGGGCAATTTGGCCATCCTCAGAAGTTCGCTCTTAAATCCATGCCGGCATAGAGCCCGGCGACGTCGTCGGCATAGCCGTTGAAGGGCAAGGTGTCGCGGCGATTGGCGCCGAAGAAGCCGCCGCCACCGATCCTGTTTTCGGTTGCCTGGCTCCAGCGCGGATGGTCGACGGCCGGATTCACGTTGGCATAGAAACCGTATTCGTTGGGTGCCGACAGGTTCCAGGTCGAGGGCGGCGGCGTTTCCGTCAGGGAGATGCGCACGATCGACTTGATGCCCTTGAAACCGTATTTCCAGGGAACCACGAGCCGGATCGGCGCACCATTCTGGTTGGGTAAGGTCTTGCCGTAGACGCCGACCGCGAAAATGGTGAGCGGATGACGCGCCTCGTCCAGGCGCAGGCCTTCGCGATAGGGCCAGGGAAGGGGCTGGAACAAGCCGGATTGGCCCGGCATCTCCTCGGGACGCACGACGGTTTCGAACGAGACATATTTGGCATTGCCGAGCGGCTCGACCTTGTCGAGCAGGGCTGCAAGCGGAAACCCGGTCCAGGGAATGACCATCGACCAGGCTTCGACGCAACGCATTCGATAGACGCGCTCTTCGAGCGGAAGTGCCAGAAGCTCCTCCAGCCCGAACTCCTTCGGCTTGGCGACAAGACCATCGACCTTCACGGTCCACGGCGTCGGTTTGAAGGCTTCCGAGTTCGCGGCAGGATCGGCCTTGCCGGTCCCGAATTCATAAAAATTGTTGTAGCCGGTGACGTCGGCTTCCGGCGTCAGATCCTCGTCGACTGTGTAGTTGCCCTTGAGCGCCGCAAGGGCGGTGGCCTGGGCAGCACCGGCGCCAGCGCCTGCTACCAGCAGGCCACCGGCCGTCGTTGCGAGAAAGGCGCGGCGCGAGAGAAAGCAGCCCTCCGGGGTGATTTCGGACGATGCGATTCTCGGTGGACGATAGGCCGTCATGATCTTTTCCGCTTTGAACGTGTGGGTCTTGTCTGCTCAAACTGACCAGAGTTTCGATCACTGAGAAAGAGGTGGATAACCACGTTTTCGTGCGTTGGGCGTGATGGCGCGGACTTTGCGTATGTCGCGGCGACGTTTGCCTTTTTTCCTGCGAAATCCTATCTGAACGTAGCGGTGACGAATAGGAGAATGCTTCATATGATCTTTGGTCAAAGAGCGCTTGCGACGCTCGTTCTTGCTGTCTCTCTGTCCTGTCCGGCAATGGCCCAGGATGTAAAGGCCGTGCCTCAATCGCGCACGGAGATGCAGCTTTCCTTCTCCCCGCTGGTCAAGCAGACGGCGAACGCCGTCGTCAACGTCTATGCCGAACGGGTGGTCGAGCGCCGGTCGATCTTCTCGGGTGATCCGTTCTTTGAGGAGTTCTTCGGGCAGCGCATGCCGAACCGTAGCGAGAAGCAGTCGTCGCTCGGATCCGGCGTGATCGTCGGCAAGAACGGCATCGTCGTTACCAACAACCACGTCATCGAGGGCGCCGACGATATCAAGGTCGCGCTTGCCGACGGCCGCGAATATCCCTGCAAGATCGTGCTGAAGGATGATCGCCTCGATCTTGCGGTGCTGAAGATCCAGTCCGATGGCCCGTTCGACATCATCCCGATCGGCGATTCCGATGCGGTCGAGGTCGGCGACCTGGTGCTGGCGATCGGCAACCCCTTCGGTGTCGGCCAGACGGTGACGAGCGGCATCGTCTCGGCCCTTGCCCGCAATCAGGTATCGTCCGGCGATTTCGGCTTCTTCATCCAGACGGACGCCGCCATCAATCCCGGCAATTCCGGCGGCGGCCTGATCGACATGAACGGTGCGCTGATTGGCATCAACACCGCGATCTTCTCCAAGGGCGGCGGCTCGAACGGCGTCGGCTTTGCCATCCCGGCTAATCTGGTGAAAGTCTTCGTCGCATCCGCCGAGGGCGGCAATGGCTCCTTCGTGCGTCCGTTCATCGGCGCGTCCTTCGAGCCCGTGACATCGGAAGTCGCCGAAGCGCTCGGCCTTGATCGCGCCCGTGGCGCACTCGTCACCGCTGTCGTGGATGGCGGGCCGGCGGCGACGGCCGGCATAAAGCCGGGGCAGGTGATCACGGCCGTCAACGGCATCGCCGTCGAACATCCCGATGCGCTCGGCTATCGCCTGACCACCGTCGGCATCGGCCACGAGGCGCGTGTTACGGTTTCCGAAAACGGCAAGCTGCACGAGGTCAGCCTGAAGCTGGACCGGGCGCCGGAGACGTCACCCCGCGATGAACGGCTCATTGAGGGCCGCAATCCGTTTGCGGGTGCAGTTGTGGCAAATCTCTCTCCACGGCTGGCGGAGGAACTGCGCATGTCGACCTCGTTGCAGGGTGTCGTGGTCACCGAGATCAATCGCGGCTCGCCTGCCGCGCGCATCGGGCTGGCGCCGAAGGATATCATCCGCTCCGTCAACGGTGCTGTGATCGACAGTTCGAAGACGCTGGAGACCGTCATGGCGGACGGCGCTTCCTTCTGGCGCGTCGAAATCGAGCGTGACGGCCAGATCATTCGTCAGTTCTTCCGATGAGCGATCTGTTCTCCTCCTCGGAACCGCCGGAAATGACCTCGGCAAGGCCGCTTGCCGATCGTCTGCGTCCGCGCACGCTGTCCGAAGTCACCGGTCAGGAACACCTGACCGGCGAGGATGGCGTGTTGACGCGTATGATCGCATCGGGTTCGCTCGGATCGATGATCTTCTGGGGACCGCCTGGCACCGGCAAGACGACTGTTGCCCGGCTGTTGTCGGGAGAGGCGGGTCTGGCCTTCGAGCAGATCTCGGCGATCTTTTCCGGGGTTGCCGACCTCAAGAAGGTTTTCGAATCGGCGCGCGCACGGCGAATGTCGGGCCGCCAGACCCTGCTCTTCGTCGACGAGATCCATCGTTTCAACCGTGCCCAGCAAGACAGCTTCCTGCCTGTCATGGAAGACGGCACGGTCATCCTGGTCGGCGCGACGACGGAAAATCCGTCCTTCGAGCTCAACGCCGCTCTCTTGTCGCGCGCCCGCGTGCTGACGTTCAAGCCACATGGAGAAGAGAGCCTGCAGGAATTGCTGAAGCGGGCGGAGGAAACGGAAGGCAAGCCCCTTCCGCTCGACGCGGACGCCCGGGCAAGCCTGATCCGCATGGCCGATGGCGACGGCCGGGCGGCGCTGACGCTGGCCGAGGAGGTCTGGCGCGCCGCGCGGACCGACGAGATTTTCGACGTCGACGCGCTGCAGAAGATCGTGCAGCGACGAGCGCCCGTTTACGATAAGGGCCAGGACGGCCACTACAACCTGATCTCGGCGCTGCACAAATCGGTGCGTGGCTCCGACCCGGACGCTGCTCTGTACTATCTCTGCCGGATGTTCGATGCCGGCGAGGATCCGCTCTATCTCGGGCGACGGCTCGTTCGCATGGCGGTGGAGGATATCGGCCTTGCCGATCCTCAGGCGCTGGCGATCTGCAATGCCGCCAAGGACGCATACGATTATCTCGGCTCGCCGGAAGGCGAACTGGCACTCGCCCAAGCCTGCGTCTATCTCGCGACGGCGCCGAAGTCGAATGGTGTCTATACGGCCTACAAGGCGGCGATGCGGGCCGCCAAGGAAAACGGTTCGCTTCTGCCTCCGAAACATATCCTCAACGCACCGACCAAGTTGATGAAGGGTGAGGGCTACGGCGACGGCTATCGCTACGACCACGACGAGCCCGACGCGTTCTCCGGGCAAGACTATTTCCCCGAAAAAATGGGACGCAAGACCTTCTATGATCCACCGGAACGCGGCTTCGAGCGCGAGATCCGCAAGCGGTTGGAATGGTGGGCAAAGCTGCGTCGAGAGCGAAGCTGACTCTCTGTTCCCTCGCATTTCCCGACGGGAAACCGCTTCGCACTTTCCCTGGAAATGCTCAAGCCCTGCCAGTCGCGCAGGGCTGATTTGCCCCGGCATATCTTGCCGCCGTCAGTCAACCGTGAGATAGAGGCCGCGTTGCAGACGGCTGCACGGTTTTGAGACTTTCGATACCGAACATCCGCGGGGACGGCCTCGCTCCATACTCTAGGAGTTTGAAATGGCCTGGTTAATCCTCCTGCTTGCCGGCATCCTTGAAATCGGCTGGGCAATCGGCCTCAAATATACCGACGGTTTCACGCGGGTAACGCCGACGATCCTGACCGTCGGTTCGATGGTCCTCAGCATCGCGCTGCTGGGTCTGGCGGTCAGAACCCTGCCGCTTGGTACCGCCTATGCCGTCTGGACCGGCATCGGCACCGTCGGCACCGTCATTCTCGGTATCTTTCTCTTTGCCGAACCGGCCACGTTTGTCCGCCTCGGTTGCATCACCCTGATCGTTGCCGGTATCGCTGGGCTAAAGCTCGCCGCTTAACGCGACGTCAGAGATCTCTCGCTACAGCGCCGCGCGTCGTATCAGACGCGCAAAGGTCGCTGTAGCACTTTGAATTGCTGCATGTCTTTGTCCTTAAACCGGATACGATTTAAGGAAACATGCAGTAGAGCAGTATCTTTCGCAATGTGTTCCGGCGCGCCGCTATCGCAGCGCGTCGAGAACGGCTGCTGCCGCCAGCATTTCCTGCCAGCGGGCTTCGCGGCGCTTGAACGCTTCCTCGTCCGTGCCCCAATGCTCGATCTGCCAATCTTCGTCGACATGGGCCGCGGTCCAGGCCTGTTCGGCCGTCAGCCGGCCGGATGCGAACGCAACCGCAAGCAGGGCCGAGCCGGTCAAGGTGGTGATCGTATGCACGCAGGTCAGACCGAGCGGCGTCGCAAAGGCGCGTAAACCCTCTGCATAGGCGGTGATCGCCTCACCAGGCTGTTCCTGGTGGATGACGCCTTCGGCAAGAATGAAACGGGCGCCCAGCGACTGCGCGGCCCATTCAAGCACCGGGTTCCAGACGGCGTTCTGCCGTCCGACGAGCCCTTCCGGGCTGTCGGCGCGGTAGCAGAGCAGATCGGTTCCGGCAAAGCGCAGCACGTCCTCGAAAACCGAGCGCTGGTCCTTTGCTACACCGTCGAGCGCCGTATTGACGATCCGGGTGACCGGCATCTTGGCGGGATCGATGACTTCGACCTGCGCGTCCCATTCGGCTGCCAGCATCTCGGCAAGCTTGCGGGTGGGGACTGCAAGCGGATGTTTCGCCGGCGTGCGGACCGGCCGGCCGTCGAGCAAGACGCTGTGGCCGTCGTTTTCCAAGGTGCCGATGCTGACGTCCTTGTAGAAGCGCTTGGGCAGCGGCTTCAGCATCTGGATCTGTGCGCGCCGGACCGGGTCCTCGTGGCTCAACGCTCCGCTGAGTTCGTCGCGAATATCAGGCATGATAGTGTTCCATCCACTCAATGATGTCGGTCGGCGTCCGTGCAATGTAATCGGCACCCGCCTCAACGAGATCGGGGACGCTGGCATAGCCCCACGCCACCCCGATGGCGGCCGCACCAGCGGCCTTCGCCATCTGCATATCATAAATCGCATCGCCGATGACGACAGTGTCGCTCGGGTCGATCCCGGCCTCCGAGCAGCATTCCGTCACCATTGCCGGATGCGGCTTTGAGGGGCAGTCGTCGGCTGTCCGCGACACGAAGAACATGCGGTCGAAGCCATGGGTCTCGGCGATATGTGTCAGGCCGCGGCGCGACTTGCCCGTGACCGCGCCGATCAGCAGCTCGTCACGGCCCGAAAGCGCCTGCATCATCTGCGCAATGCCGGGAAACAGCAGCTCCTGGAAGCCGGCTTCGCCGCGAACGCCGGAAAAGATCGCCTTGTAGTGCGCCGTCATTGCCAGCGCCTGGTCGTCGACATGATCGCGCCCAAGCAGGCGGGCAATGGCGATGTCGAGCGTCAGGCCGATGATGCCCTTGGTCGCGGAAATTGCGGGCCGCTCGAGGTCGAAGGCTTCGAAGGTCCGTGCCATGACTTCATGGATGAGGCCGCCGCTGTCGACCAGCGTGCCGTCGCAATCGAAAAGCGCCAGTTTCATCAGTCGTCCTCGCCAGGCTCGTTTTCTTCGAAGCCAAGCAGGTTCCAGCTCTGAACCATGTGCGGCGGCAGTGGCGCGGTTACCCGCAGGCGACCGCCGTCCGGATGCGGAATGTCGATATGACGCGCGTGCAGATGCAGCCGGTTTTGCATGCCGCCGGGCAAGCTCCAGTTGATATCGGCGTCGAAATACTTGGGGTCGCCGAGGATCGGATGGCCGATGTGCAAGGCATGCACGCGCAGCTGATGGGTGCGGCCGGTATAGGGCTCCATCTCCAGCCAGGCGAGGTTCTGTGCCGCCTGCTCGCGCACGCGGTAATAGGATATGGCGTGGTCAGCGCCGTCTTCGCCATGTTTGGCGATGCGCATGCGGTCGCCGTCCGGGGTCTGTTCCTTGACCAGCCAGGTCGAGATCCGGTCTTCGCGCTTGCGCGGGACGCCCTTCACCAGCGCCCAATAGGTCTTCTTGGTGTCCCGTTCGCGGAAGGCAGCCGTCAGTTTCTGCGCGGCGCCACGCGTGCGGGCGATGACAAGCACACCGGAAGTGTCACGGTCGAGGCGGTGCACCAGACGGGGCTTTTCGCCGCGCTGGTTGGTCCAGGCCTCGAGCATCTTGTCGATGTGCCGGTTGACGCCGGAGCCGCCCTGCACGGCGAGGCCAGCGGGCTTGTTCAGCACGATGACCTTCGCGTCCTCATGCAGCACCATGCGTGATAGCAATTCCCCGTCGGGCGAGTGGCGAAGGTCGCGCCCGGCGATCGGGCCCGTCTTCGTTTCTTTCGCATCGACGCCAAGGGGAGGGATGCGGACCGTCTGGCCCGGCTGCAGGCGCGTGTCGGATTTGACGCGACCGCCGTCGACACGGATCTGGCCCGAGCGCAGTAGTTTCTGCAGCGGACCGAAACCCAGTCCGGGGAAATGCACCTTGAACCAGCGATCGAGGCGCATGCCTGCCTCGTCGCCGTCCACCTGCTTGTGTTCTATGCCTGCCATCTCAGCGAACCTGCTTCCTGTTCTTTAGAGGCAGCCTTTAGACCATTGCGCGCATGAGGGCCAGCCCGGCAAACACCGCGAGGATCGAAAGCAGGACGCTGGCGGCGACGTAGCCAAACGCGAGCGCGACTTCGCCGCGCTCGAGCAGCATGATCGCGTCCAGCGAAAAGGCCGAGAAGGTGGTGTAACCGCCGAGCACGCCGGTGATCAGGAACAGTCGCATCTCGGCCGATGCTCCGAACTTGCGCATGATCAGCTCGGCAAGCAAGCCGATCAGGAACGAGCCGGTTATGTTGACGCTGAGCGTTCCCCAGGGAAAGCCTGGCCCCCATCGCCGAAGTGTCCAAAGACCGAGGAGGTAGCGAGCCATCGAACCGATGGCGCCACCGGCACCGACAAGGAGAAGGTGGGTCATCGGAGCTCCAACCGCTGTTTGGGGACTATGCCAGCCGCTCGGCGTGCCACTTCAGATGATCGTCCATGAAAGTCGAGATGAAATAATAGGAGTGATCATAGCGTTCATGCATGCGTAGCGTCAGGTCGATGCCGGTTCCCTTGATCGCTTCCTCGAAAAGCCATGGCCGCAGCCCGTTGTCCAGGAAACTGTCCGCCTTGCCTTGGTCGATGAGGAATTCAGGGAACCGAGCGCCGTCGTTGACGAGCGCGCAGGCATCATATTGCCGCCACGTAGCCCGGTCCTCGCCGAGGTATTTCTCGAAGGCGCCGATGGACCAGTCGGCCGTCGACGGTTCGACGATAGGTGCAAAGGCCGAACAGCTCTTGAAGTGGTCCGGATTCTTCAGCGCGATGGTCATTGCGCCATGACCACCCATCGAGTGGCCGAAGATGCCCTGACGGCTCATGTCGATGCGGAAATGCTGGCTGACGAAGGCCGGCAGCTCTTCGGTGATGTAGCTGTACATCTGATAGTGCTCGGCCCACGGGGTCTGTGTGGCGTCGAGGTAGAAGCCCGCGCCCTTGCCCATCTGCCAGTTGGTGAGTTCGTCCGGAACCTCCGTCCCGCGCGGGCTGGTGTCGGGGCAGACGACGATGAGCCCCAGTTCCGCGGCCATGCGGCGGTATTCGCCCTTCTCCATCACGTTGGCATGGGTGCAGGTGAGACCCGAGAGATACCAGAGCACTGGCCGCGGCTCCTTGATCGCCTGCGGCGGGACGAAGACCGCGAAGGTCATCTCGCCCTTGCAGGCCTCGGAATCGTGCGTGAAGACGCCCTGCATGCCGCCGAATGCGGTGTTCTGCGAGAGGACTTTCATCAAATGCTCCTTGGGTATCGTGGGATCAGCCGGCGAGTTGCACGGCTGCGTTGACAGCAGCGGCGACAAGCACGGTGTTGAAGAAGAAGGAAACGATGGCGTGCATCAGGTTGATACGCCGCATCGTCGTGGTGGTGATGGCGACGTCCGATGTCTGGGCGGTCATGCCGATCACGAAGGAAAAATAGAGGAAGTCGTAGCCGCCGGGCTCGGCTGTTTCTGGAAAATCGAGCCCGCGCTGCGGCGCAGGGGGTTGCCCATCACCACCCGGCACCCAATAGGCATGGGCATAGTGCATGGCCGCCATCGCGTGGATGGTTGCCCAGCCGAGCACAACGGATGCAAAGGCCAGCCCCAATTCAAGCGTCGGCCCCTTGCCTGGCCTGTTGAGAGCAAAAAACAGCGAAACGAGCGCCGTGGCGGCAGCGCCGAAGGTGACTAGAAAGATTACCGCTTCCGGTTCGTCCGTGTTTCGCGCGTGCGTCTTCAGGTGCTTTCCGGTCATCATCCGCAGCCGGCGGCCGCTCATGATGAGGTAGACGCAGAAAAAGGTGATTGCCGCGACCTCGAGAACGTAACTCCAAGCGAGGAACCACGTGATCGGCAGGCTGATGAAGGCGCACAGCGATGCGGTGTAGAACGGCCAGTGCCTGAGCCTTGTCGTCGCTGTCATTGAAGTGCCCTTGCTGTCCCTTGCGGATCGGCGCTGCGCTCTCACTTTTTCGTCTGGCGCGCGAGTCGGTCAAGTGTCTCGAGGAAGGTCGAGCGGTCGCGCTGGGTGAAGGCGGCATTGTAGCCCTTGCTTTCGCCGGTCTCGCGCAGATGTTGGCCAAGGTCGCGCATGGCAGAGGCCATGCCGATATTGCTCTTGTCGAAGACGCGACCGGACGGGCCGGTGACAAATGCGCCGGCGGCCACGCAACGAACCGCAAGCGGCACGTCGGCGGTGACGACGATATCGCCGTCATGCGCGCGTTCGGCGATCCAGTCGTCGGCGGCGTCGAAGCTTGCCGACACGATGATGTTGTGCACCATCGGGTCGCGTGATGGGCGCAAGCCCGAATTGGCGACAAACGTCACCTCGAAGCCGTGGCGCTCGGCCACCTTCAGCACTTCCGCCTTTACCGGGCAGGCATCGGCATCGACATAGATCATCTTGAATCAGTTTCTCAAAAGAGCCGAAAAAGCGCCGGAATACAATCGATTCCGGCGCCTTCCTGAATCGAATTGCGAATTTAGTAGAGAACCACGCTGCGGATGCTCTCGCCGGAATGCATCAGCTCGAAGCCCCTGTTGATGTCTTCGAGCGCCATGGTGTGGGTGATCATCGGGTCGATCTCGATCTTGCCCTCCATGTACCAGTCGACGATCTTGGGAACGTCGGTGCGACCGCGGGCGCCGCCGAAGGCGGTGCCCATCCAGCTGCGGCCGGTGACGAGCTGGAACGGCCGGGTGGAGATTTCCTGGCCGGCGCCGGCGACGCCGATGACCACCGACTTGCCCCAGCCGCGATGCGAGGCCTCGAGCGCCTGACGCATCACCTTGGTGTTGCCGGTGCAGTCGAAGGTGTAGTCGGCGCCGCCGATCTGGTCGGCCCCGCGCTTCGTCATGTTGACGAGGTAGGGCACGATGTCGTCGCCGATCTCCTTGGGGTTGACGAAGTGGGTCATGCCGAAGCGTGTCCCCCACGGCTTCTTGTCGTTGTTGAGGTCGACGCCGATGATCATGTCGGCGCCGGCAAGCCGCAGGCCCTGGATGACGTTGAGGCCGATGCCGCCGAGGCCGAAGACGATCGCCGTCGCACCCATCT
>NZ_MBSS01000031.1 GCF_001695855.1 Ensifer sp. LC163 | reverse complement strand
CCACCAGGCGGAAGGTCGTCATCCTTGCTCCCAACGTTGACATTGACCAGCGCGTCGAGAGGCGAGAGTGTCGCATCTCTAACTGGCCCAACTGTCGCATTACTAAATAGCCACTACACATGCTGATCGCGTAACTTACATTATGGAATTTCCGGCATTCCTAAAATTCGGTCACCTTCGGCGCGTTCTACTCCGACCGGGATCACACTACGGTGTTTTTCTGGCCGGTCGCCCAATGAGCCAAGTTCTTGAATCATCTGCAATCAATGATGAATGAAGGAGAATGCGATGGCGGAGTATGACCATTCGAAATCTCGATGACAGTTTAAAGCAGCGCTTGCGGGTCCGCGCCGCGTCCCATGGCCGGTCCATGGAAGACGAGGCACGCGACCTCAGTTGCTGAAGCCGAAACCCGATACGGCATGGCAAGAATGGATCACGGTCGACGCCGACAACAACTTGAGCACGCCGTCATCTCAATCTTCAACGACGATTTCGCCGGCAGAATTCTACCATTCGACAACGAGGCGGCTTGTGCATACGCGGCCGTCGCGTGTGAACGGTTTCAGGCCGGACGACCGATCAGCCAGGTCGATGCCCAGATCATCGCCACGCCAACTCGGGACCAGCAACAGTGACCTGCGGACCGAGGGGATAGCAACGGTGATGTGGCTCCGACGCGCTCTTGGCCGCAAGGCGGCTGCGAGCGCACGGGCTCGATAGCGCACCTCCGGTCTGTCGTACATCTTACTCGAGCATCCCAGTACTCCGGCAAATCACCGGAACGCTGGGATGCCATTCTCTTGAAGCTGACGTACCGGCAGTTACGCGGCGGCCTCCCGCCTGGGCAGCACCCAATTCGCCCGCGGAAAGTGGCAGGTGTAGCCGTTGGGATAGCGCTCCAGGTAATCTTGGTGTTCCGGCTCCGCTTCCCAAAAATCGCCAGCCGGCTCGACTGAAGTCACGGCTTTTCCTGGCCACAGGCCCGACGCGTCCACGTCTGCGATCGTATCTTCGGCTATTCGTCTCTGTTCATCGCCCAGAACGAAAATCGCCGATCGGTAGGAGCTGCCGATGTCGTTTCCCTGTCGGTCGACCGTGGTTGGGTCGTGAATCTGGAAGAAGTACTCCAGAATCCGGCGATAGCTGATCGTGTCGGGATCGAACACGATCTCAATGGCCTCGGCATGTGCGCCGTGGTTGCGATAGGTCGCATTCGGTACGTCGCCGCCGGTATAGCCCACGCGGGTCTTGATGACGCCAGGCAGCGCGCGGATGAGATCCTGCATGCCCCAGAAGCAGCCACCGGCCAGAACAGCTTTCTCGGTCATATGATAGTCTCCACTTGGTTGAGATAGGCACCATAGCCCTCGGCGTCCATTTCGCCGAGCGGAATGAACCGCAGTGCCGCGGAGTTGATGCAATAACGCAACCCGCCCCGGTCTGCCGGGCCATCTGTGAACACATGGCCGAGGTGACTATCGGCATGAGCTGAGCGTACTTCGGTGCGGATCATGCCATGAGAACCATCCGCCACTTCCTGAACATTTGCGTGTACGATCGGCTTCGTAAAACTCGGCCAGCCGCAACCGGAATCAAACTTGTCGGCGGAGGCAAACAGCGGTTCGCCGGAAACGATGTCGACGTAGATGCCCGGTTCCTTGTTGTCAGTGTACGCCCCGGTAAAAGGGCGTTCCGTGCCGCTTTCCTGGGTCACGTGATATTGGATGGGCGTCAGCCTGCCGATCGCATCTTCGGTCTTTGTGTACTTCACTGCCATAACTCCTATTGGCTCGGTTGCTCCCAATATGGCGAGTGGCCGGCTGGTTTCCCAATAGCGGACGTGCATAGATTCAATAGCGGTGCCATGGCGCGTCTCGGCTCAGTCCCAATCGTGACGGGCCGCCATCTGTGCGAGCTTGCGCACCTCAAGCGGCGTGCCGGACCCGGAAATGGATACCAACACCACCTCTCGCGCCAACGACATGCCCTCAATCGTACGGGTGGCTATTCCCTCAACGACGACCGAGCGCTCGGGCATGATGCATATCGCGCGCGCTTCCGCCACCAGCTGCTGGACCCAGTCCTCGCGATCGGCGCTGAAACGCGGTTGCATCACCGCATTTTGGTTCATCAGGTGCTCTGTGATCTGGCTATGGAACTCGCAGGCGAGCCGATCGACATATGGATAGGAGGCGATGGCCCCGGCGCTGACCACGTCATCTCCTGCGAGCGGATGCCGCTGCGCGCAAGCCAGCAGAAATCTCTCACGAAACAGCGGCACGATGTCGAGCTTGGGGTTGGCGCGCGGCGCCTCCGGCAGGATGCACGCATGATACTTGCCGGAGAGCACCTCGTGTGCGCCCTCACCGGCCAATAGTTGATGCATGTTGATGTTTACGGCAGGGAGCTGGCAGAGCACATCGTCAAAGAATGCCGTGAATGCAGCGGGACCGATGGTCGGGGCAACGGCGATGTCGAGAATACGGCGGCGGCCGTGCACTGTACTTTCTGAATGTTCGCGCACATTTCGAAGGGCGAGTTCAACGCGCATGAATTCGGCCTGGACGTCGCGACCGAGCGCCGTCAGTCGGCTGTCCTTGCCATCGCGGTAGATCAGTGCGCTGCCCAGCTCTTCCTCGAGGCGCTGAATCGCTCGCGTCAAACTGGGCTGCGAGACGCCGCTTCGACGCGCGGCTTCCGTGAAGTTCAACGTTTCAGCCAGATTGAGGAAGTACCTAACCTGATTGATATCCATTTCTCATTCCGCGTTGGTTGCCTGGATGCAGTCGCAAAACTGGCGTGCTTGCAGCCTGCCGAGCACATAGCTTGACGCAACCATGCGCCCAAGTGAAGGGCATGAGCGGCATTGGTTTGGCGCGAATCTGGGTAGTCCGTTGTCCGCGCTCATATAGACAGCGCGCTTCCCAGCAGCGAAGGATCTGGCGGCAGCACGTCGCATAGCGGCCGAGCTTGCGCGCTTGGACGCATCGGCGTTGATGTCTCCCACGCGAAGGTCCATGCCAAGGATTGTGCGCCGGTGGATGCTGATGGCGAAACCTGACGAAATTGTCCTTCGCAACATGGGCTTTTGCCGGCACCGGCGCATCTCTGGGATAGCGGCCCAGTGTTCTTCCGCCATGAGCCGACCCCGGGACAGGCGGCGATGCACGAATTCAACCCGGCCAAGCCTCGCTGCCGCCTTATTCCTTCGACACTTTCGAAATGAAAGGATTGGCCCTTGATTTATGCTCGTCATCTCGCCGCGCTTGCAGCAAGCCTTCTTCTGCTTGGGGCTGCCGGTTGCCAGAAGGAGCCGGAATCGACCGCTGCCCAGGCCGCTGGCGCCTGCAAGCCGGAGGCTGCAGAAGCGCTGGTCGGTAAAGACAGAATTTCCGACGAGGACGCAAAGCAGGTGACGGGTGCGACGATCGTCAGGCAACTGAAGCCCGGGGATCCGGCGACGATGGATTTTCGGCAGGAGCGCGTAACGATCGAAACGGATCCGGCGACGGGTAAAATCGTGCGCGCCATGTGCGGATAGGCGCCGACGGAAGTCATGAAAACGGCCGGGCTTTTCAGCCCGGCTTCTGCCGGGCGAGAACGGGCCAAAATCGATCGCCGTGTCCGCCGGCGCGGACGGCCGCTGTCGAGCCGATGATCGGGCTCCTTATCATGGCATTGAAGAACTCACATCAACGACGTGAATCGGTTCGCCCCAACCGATTCAAAACTCTCATTGGACGCCGACTCCTCGGCACGCGATGCTGTGTTCATGACCCAGCAGTGCTCCAGCCTCTACTTTCAGCGGATAGACCCAAACCGAAACATGGCGCGTTATTATGCGCTTTCGATACAGCCGACGCTCTTTGGCGAAACCTCTCTTATCCGTGCCTGGGGCCGCATCGGCACGCTCGGCCAGGAGATGAGCCATCACTTCGCATCCGAGGCTGACGCCGTAGCACTCCTTCTCGATATCGCCCGCCGAAAGAGGGCGAGAGGCTATGTTCCCATGCCAAGTTGTGGACAATCGCCGGAAGAGGCGGTCGTTATTGCGCAAGGCCGATGACATCGGCCCTATTCGCGCAAAGGATCATCTCGTCAAAAACGAGGAGGAACACCCTTTGACGACCACGACAGAAATTGCAGAAAAGATCGCCAGCGAGCATGGCCTCACGAAGGTTCAAAGCAAGGCAGTCGTCGAATCCGTGCTTGCGGCGATCTCCGCCGCCTCGGTCTCCGGCAACGAGACTTCCCTGCCCGGCTTCGGCAAGTTCAAGGTGAAGGCCACGCCAGAACGCGAAGCCCGCAATCCCGCAACCGGAGCTACGATCAAGGTCGCGGCAGCAAGGAAGCTATCCTTCGTGCCGGCAAAAGCTCTGAAGGACGCGCTCAACAAGTAAACACTCGACGCCTGCGGCTCCGCCGACGCGCGGGGCCGCTTACATCTGAGTTGTGCCGATGCTCGGCCACGCGCATGCTCGGATGGTCATGTCCCGCCAATTCCGTCGGTGTTTGCATAAACCAAACCCACGTCTTCGGGCCGCTTGAAGTTGCGCCCCCGGGCACTCGGCCGACGTCGTCCATCTGCCCGACAGGAGGAACAAACCTGCGATCTACAGCGCCGCGCGTCAGATATGACGCGCAAAGGACGCTGTAACGCATTAAACTTGCTGCATAGTTTCCTCCTTAAATCGATTCCGATTTAAGGAATTATGCAGTAGGCGTTCTGCGGCGAAACGGAGGCAGCCCAGATGCAGGGCATCAATCGGGATCACCCCGTCAGCTCGGCGCCAATGGGGAGCGGTGTATCAACGGGCCACAGGACGCGCTTCAGTATAAGCGAATGGCCGCAAGGAGGATGGTTCTACGAACGGGCCAGAAATCGCTGTCACGCGGCGCTTGAACGCGGCGAAAACCTTGGGCTTTCGCGGAAGGCCTTCATTGGCGCGGCCATCGAATGTTCGTTCCCGATTGCGGAGGACGATATCGCCTCTTGAGTTACTGGCAGGCAGCCGGATCTCACCGTCAGGCCAATTCTCCACAGCGTCCGAATTTCCTCTGAAATCACAAGCCCGTAAGCGTGTCCGCGCCTGTGGATAACCGGTGCATCACTTGAAGGTCGTTTGCCTTGTCCCACTGCCGTTTTTCCGGTGGCAAGAAATCCGTCTGGAGTGCAGAGGCTCCGGTCTTCCCGGGTGGTTAGTGTAGCAACTATCGAAGAGGCCGCGCCCTGCTCCTGCACGCGCGGCCTCTATTTCCTGCATCTGCCACGGGCCCATTCTTGCGATCGCTTCCGCAGGATCCGCGCCTCCTCGAACCTCGTTTTCTCGCCCCGCGTGTTCCCTGTCGGTTAAAAGACCGGTCTTGGTGACTGTGCGCTTCCGCAGCGAGGCCCGCTCAACTACGCCGGGCGGGAAATCAGCGGGCTGACTTGCTGATCGTGATAATCCCAATGCCAGATGCTGCCAGCGCCCGCGATGAAGCGCAGAGAATTAACGCGATGGAAAGCCAGCGCTGCTAGCACTCCTGGGTTGAAAAGGAGAGCCCATCATGCTGCCTGCCTCGTGGAAGCCGATTGACGCCGGTGGCCTGATCCGTCTCGGATCTCCACGTGACGGCGGTTATGTCGTGTCGGAGCGGGCGGTTCGTGCCTCCAGGCTTCTGATCAGCATGGGATTGAACGACGACTGGCAGTTCGAAAAGGAGTTTCGTAAGCTTGCCGACGTCGGCGTCGTTTGCTTCGACCACTCCGTCACCTGGAAATTCTGGCTGCGATACTATGTCGAGCAGGCCCTGCGGCTTCGCTGGGCAAGACTGACGCGCTATCTGGACTATCGGTGGTTCTTCAGCCGGCCCGGGGTAGAGCATCGTCCCATTAGAATTGGTTATGATCAACCGGGCGAGGTCAGTGTCGCTGGTCTCCTCAAAGAATTCACCGGGAATGACATCTTCCTCAAGATCGATATCGAGGGCTCCGAGTATCGTATCCTTGACGACCTGGTGAAATATTCGGACCGCTTCACAAGCGTCGTGATGGAATTCCATGATATCGACCTCAACAGAGATCGGATCGCGAGGTTTGTGGAGGGAATGGCGAATTTCAAGATCGTCTTCCTCCATGCCAACAATTATGGCGGAAGCGATGGCCAAGGCGACCCCCTGGTCATCGAGATGAGCTTCGTTAGAAAAGATCTGCTCGATCCGGTCAAGCCGGGAGACGCACGCCCCGACCTACCGGCAAACACGTCACGACTTCCCGACATCGAATTGCGGTACGCTCCGGTGGACACAAACGCCACGGCCGGCGCTTCCCGCACCCTTCCGGCTGGAGCCGACTGACTTGCGAACAAGCGGCCCACGACAAGTGCAGCCGCTTCGTCGGACAAAACGATCCCCCCAGGCGGAATGAAAACCAGCCGCCCAGAGGAAAGATGAGACGTTACGACGAAAGGTACCTTGGTCCTGTTCCCCGTCCCGTCAGCAGCCATGAGAGGCTCACGCTGAGAACGCCGGCAATCATCGTCAGGCGATTGGCGCGTGGAGCAGCTCGGTCATTTTCCCAATCGAACCATGTGCTCGTATCGACGCCGACGACCTTGGCCGCGCTTTGTGCTGAAACATTCAGCGCATCGCGGGCGAGCGACATGCGTCCGCCAATCGTGTCATCCTGGACGCAGATCGCCTTCTCACAATCATTGAAGTTCATCGATATCCCTTTCCATTCTGATGCGAGTGGTCGCCCGGCACGGTTTGACCGACGCCGGGCTCTTTCTCAGTGGTCTGACCGGCTTACTTTCCGGTCCAGGCTTTCACCTGATCGGGATGATCAGCGATGTATTTCTCAACCGCAGCTTCATAGGAGGTCTGCTGCGCCTGGAACATCGCGGCTTCCAGATCGCCGATCGGCAGCTTCATGCGGGAAAGGAAGCCGGCGACATCAGGATTGTCCTGCTTGAACCCCTTGCGCGCCAAAACGTCGACATGTTCGGCTTCACCGAGCGCGCCCTTCGGATCGGCGATGTAGCGAAGGTCGTATTTGCCGAACATCCAATGGGGGCTCCAGGACGTCGCAATGAACCATTTTTCGGTTCTGATCGCGCGGTCGACCGCCGTCAGCATCCCGGCTTCGCTGGAGATCTGAAGCTTGTAACCGTCGAGGCCGTAGTCCTTGAGCGCCTTTTCCGAAAGACGCGTCAGGCCGGCGCCGGGATCGATGCCCTGAACTGTCGAGGCAAGCTTCTGCTTGATCTCGGGTTTCTGCAGATCCTCGATCGAATTGAGCTCGCTTTCCGGAATATAGGCTGGGACGACCCATCCGAGCTTGGCGCCCTCATAGACAGTGCCGAGCGTCTCGACCTTGTCCTTTACCTTGCCGTAGTAATCGGCATGGGTCTGCGGTAGCCATGCCATCATCATCGCATCGAGATCGCCGCGGCTCACACCCTGATAAAGCGGCGCCACGTCGGTCTGCACGAGCTCGACATCCCGCCCCAGCTCATCCCTGATGATCTTCGCCGCCAGCTTGGTGACGAATTCCGCGTCCGACCATGCTGCCCAGCCGATTTTCACCGGCTTTGCTTCTTGCGCGAAGCTGGCGCCTGCCGGGCCGGTAACGAACATGGCGGCCAGGCCGATGGTTGCGATTGTCTTGAACATATCCAATCCTTCCGTGCATTTCGAATGATCGCGGACACATGTCCGCTGATGAAGAAGCCTGCGCTCAGGCGGCTTTGGCCTCGGGCTCGCGCAACCCAAATTTGGAGAACGGCAGGCGCCAGGTGGCGCGCTTCTTTCCAAGGCTTTGGGTCAGGCGGTCGAGAATGACGGCGAGGATGACCACGGCCAGACCGCCCTCAAAGCCGGTGCCGACATCGAGCCGTTGAATGCCGGTCAGCACCGTGTTGCCGAGGCCGCCGGCGCCGATCATCGAGGCGATGACCACCATGGACAGAGACAGCATGATGGTCTGGTTGATGCCCGCCATGATCGACGGCATCGCGTTGGGCAGCTGAACCTTGAGAAGAAGCTGGGTTGGCGTGCAGCCAAAGGCATTGCCCGCCTCAACGAACTCCACATGCACCTGCCGGATGCCGAGATTGGTCAGGCGCACCACCGGCGGCATCGAAAAGATGACGGTCGCAATGGTGCCCGGAACTGCGCCCAGCCCAAAAAACATTGCCGCCGGGATGAGGTAGACGAAGGCCGGCATCGTCTGCATCAGATCAAGCCCCGGGCGGATGATCGCGGCGACGGAATCCCGGCGCGCCATGGCCACGCCGAGCGGCAGACCGACGATCATCGCGATCACAGTCGAAGCAATGACCAGGGACAGCGTCTCCATCATCGCTCCCCACAGCCCCATCTGCCCGACCAGTGAAAGCGCCAGGCCGGCAAAGACCGCAAAGCCGAATGAGACGCGCCATAAAGCGAGAAGAACAAAGATTGCAATGCCGAGGGGCATCGGAATGCTGAGCAGGCCGCTCTGCAATCCGCTCGTCACGAATCCGATCGAAGCGGCGATGAAGTCGAGCGTGGGCGAAAAATTGTCGAGGATGTAATTGACGGCCGAATCGATGCCGTCTCCGATGTCGAAGCTCATGGTATTATCCGATTGGCTGGTGAGGTTCAGTTGGCGCGGTCGAGCGTCTCAAGCAGAGCCGACTTGCTAATGGCGCCGATGTAGCGGTCCTGATCGTCGACGACCGGAACCGGCCATGCGCTTGCCGCCACTTGCCCAAGGACGCTCGAGAGCTGCTCGCTGGCAGGGATCGGCGCGGCGTCCGCAAGGAAAGCCTTGCGATACGGGTCTTCCGCCTTCGAACGGATCTTCTCCATCAAGGACGCCTGGCTGACCATGCCATGGTATTTCATGTCGCGGCCGACGATGATCGCGAACTCCCGATCGCGGCTCTTCATCTGCTCCAGCGCGGCAGCGGCAGAAACGCCCTGACGCTCTATGATCGTGATCTGGTTCTTTCGCGCCACGTCGCCGGCCTTGAAAACCTGCGATACGTCGACATTGCGGAAGAACGACCGGACATAGTCGTTGGCAGGATTGCCGACGATTTCGTCCGGCGTGCCGACCTGAACGACGTTTCCATTCTGCATGATGCAGATACGGTCACCTATGCGCATCGCCTCATCGAGATCGTGGCTGACGAAGACGATCGTGCGGCTTTGCTCGGATTGCAGACGAACCAGCTCGTCCTGCATTTCAGTGCGGATCAGCGGATCAAGCGCCGAGAATGCCTCGTCCATGAGCAGGATCGACGGTTCGCTTGCCAGAGCGCGGGCAAGGCCGACGCGCTGCTTCATTCCGCCTGACAGCTCGTCCGGACGGCTTTCGCCATAGCCGTCGAGCCCGACGGCTTTCAGCGCGGCCATGGCCTTGGCCTTGCGTTCGGCCTCGCCGACGCCGGCCACTTCCAGCCCGAAGGCGGCGTTGTTGAGAACAGTGCGGTTTGGGAGAAGCGCGAAGGACTGGAACACCATGCTGATGTCCCGGCGACGGAGCTCGATCAGAGCCTTGCGCGACATCTTCGTAATATCGTGGCCGTCGATCTCGATCGATCCGGATGTCGGCTCGATCAGCCGGTTGAGGAGGCGCAGAAGTGTGGATTTCCCGGAACCGGACAGGCCCATGATCACGAAGATCTCACCCGCCCTGATATCGAAGCTGGCGTTGTTGACGCCAATGGAGCAACCGGTTGCTCGGTGAATCTCTGCCTTGCTCTTGCCGGAGCGAAGGAGCTCCAGGCCATCTTCGGGCCGTTCCCCGAAAATCTTGTAGACGTCCTTCAATCTGATCTTGGTCGAACCCTCGGACGTGCCGTTTTCGTGTTCCGTCGTAAAAGCCATAAAAAATTGCCGCCTGCTCAATAGCTGACGCACTCTCCTTGTTTGTGGCTTTCAATACTCCTCAAGCAAAATTCACTCAAGGAAACGCGTTTTTAGACACCATCATCCATCCACATGAATGATGGTCAAGTTAATCCTCGATAATCACCAGATGAGTATTATTATAATAATACATGCTGCATTGATGAGCGCGAAGAAACCGTCGTTTCTACAATGACAGATAGCTGCAGAGGCGCAAAGGATTGCCTTTATTACGACACAGAGTTCCGGATGTCCATTGAAAATTCTATTTTTTCGCGACTGGGACCCATTGGTATAAATCAGCGGCGCTCCTGCGACACCCAAACGCCCTGCAAAAATGTGCATGTGTGTGGCCGGTTTTGCGCCAGCCAAAAGGGGTTTTCGGAGCGATGAGTGACATCGATAAGCGACCGCTGACCGCTAGCTGACGACTTCGTTGCGGTAGACGCCCCATAGGTCCACTTGCCTGACTGCGCTAAGGTCGAACTGAGTGTGAACTTTCGTCCTGCACGCGCATGATGGCACTTGTTTGGCCCCCGAGCGCCGATCGCGTTTCAGAACTTCACCTGTGCCCGCAGGCTCCCTAAAACAGCGGTCGACGCATCCTCCACGCCCGGCGCAATGACCTGCAAGTCCGCGGTCAGTCGGAACCAGGGGGTCACCGCCATGTTATAGAAGCCCTCCACGCCCTGCTCGTCCCTCAGGCCTATTCCGACTGTCCCCAGGCCGCCAACAAGATCATTGCTGAACGAGTAGCGGAAATAGCCGATCCCCCATCGATCGAGGTTGCGGCCGCGGATAAAGCTCGTCCCGCCGACGCCGAGGATGGCACTCCAATCCAGCGGGTTCGGATTGCCGTCGGAGACGCCGAATTGGCCGAACACCCCCCACCCTTCCTGCGGGTTGGCAGGGTTCTGAACCAGGTACTGTTGGAACGATGCGCCGATAAACCAGCTTCCCTTCTTGGTGCCGACGAATTGGCCGCTTTCGCTGGGCAGGAGGAGAAATGGTATGTCCGCGAGGTCGATACCTTCCTTGTTGCTGTACACAACCTTCACGCCGTAGAAGCCGCTCAGTCCGGAAATCTGGACGGGTACGGTCGCAGATACCATCCCCGTGACCCCCTCACTGAACGGATCTTTCAGGACATCCTCGTTCTGCGCGTTGCGTGGGTCGTACACAAGAAGATTGAGTACGACCGGGTCGGTCTTGACGGTGAGGTTCGCGCCCAAAAGGTAAGGCGGCGTGAGTCCCGTGATCGGCGCAGCAATCGCAAGATTCTGGAACGTATCGATGCCGCCTCCACCCATCAGGGGTGTCTTGGCGATCACGTCCAGCATGTTGAATTTTCCCAAACTCAACGAGACCCGCTCATTGAAATTCTGGGTGACTACGAGCGAAAGATCCTGGTCCGAGGCGCGGCAGGGCCAGGGCCGTGTTGACCGGAATCAACGTCCCATCGCCGATCGCATTTGCGTCTTCGCCATAGATCAGTTCAGCATGAGCGGTTACGAAGAGGCCATGCTAGAGGCCAAGCTTTTCGCCATCGAGCGTAACGATGATGTCACCCTTGCCGCCGTAGCGCCAATCAGTATCGCCGTCGCCCGCAATCCCGCCTCCATAGAACTGCGTCCACCAAAAATCGATGTCGATGCCCGCCTGGCGAAGTTCGGCCCTGAGACTTCCAGGGCCACCGTCCAGCAGTTCCGGGCGAGTCCAGAACGACTGGCCTGAATTTGCCCCGGCTTGATCTTGCGCTCCCGCTCCTTCAGCGAAGAATAGCACGACGATCGCAACCAGCGCGCTTGCTCGCTGCACGAACCACCCACCTGTCATCACTCAGCCCCCAATTCCGGCGTCCCCATTCACCAGCGTGCGCGGGTTCCTCGATCGCGGCCACGACTTCCGAAGGCCGCGACCTCCCAATCCGGCCGTTCGCTAGATCGTGTAGACGGTGGCACCTTCCTTTATCGTCTCTACGACCTTCAGGCTGGCGAGCGCATCAGCCTCCGTCGTCAACGGGTTCTGGTCCAGAATGACAAAATCAGCGAGCTTGCCGGCCTCGATCGACCCTTTGGTCGCCTCCTCGAAGTGCTGGTAGGCCGGCCAGATCGTCATCGCCTTGAGGGCGTTCTCGACGCTCACACGTTGGTTCGGCCCGAGAATGTCGCCGCTTCTGGTCCGGCGCGCTACGGTCGCCGAGAGCACGCGCATGGAGTCCGGATTGGCAACAGGCGCGTCGTGGTGCGAGGTGAAGATCATGCCTCGCTCAAGAGCCGACGCGCAGGGCGATATGTTCTCCGCCCGCACCGGGCCGAGCACGGAGTCGCGATGCCAGTCGCCCCAATAGAATGTGTGCATGGGAAAGAAGGAAGGGATGATGCCCAGTTCTTTCAAGGAATCGAGCTGGTCGATACGACAACACTGGCCATGAATGAGAACGGTGCGGCGATCGCCTCCACCGTGCCTTTTGGTGGCGTCGCCAACAGACGCGATCAGTTGGTCGATGGCGGCATCGCCATTGCAGTGGACCAGAATCGGCCAGCCCTTGGAAAAGGCCAGGTTGATGGCCTCGGTAGCCTGTTCGTTCGTGATGGCTGGGTAGCCGACATAATCGGCGCCCTGGCCTTCCGGCGGCACGAAATAAGGTTGTGTCAGCCAAGCCGTCTTGCCTTGCGGCGAGCCATCTATGGTCAGCTTGGCGCCGCCGATCCGAAGCCGATTTCTGTAGTCCTTCGTTGGGGCAATCGCCTCGACGGCATCGAGAATATCGGGGTGCATCAGTACATCCACCGGCAGCAGCTTCTTTTCCGCCGCATTGCCGAGCATAGCCGCCCAGACACCCATGGCGCGCGCTTCCTGGACCGTCGTGTATCCGAAGCTCGCGCTGAACCGAGCCCCCGCGCTGATCATCGCGAGATAGGCGTCCTCATCGAACCGCGCCGCAAGCGTGCCCATGACCTGGAAGAATGCATATTCCTCCATGACCCCATTCGGCTCGGAACTACCCTCCCTGCGGCGAAAAATGCCGCCCTTCGGGTTCTCGGTACTCGCAGAGACCTTCGCGATTTCCAACGCCTTGCTGTTGGCTGTACCAAGATGGCTGGACTGGTGGATGAGGATGATCGGCACGTCGGTCGAAACCGCGTCGAGATCATCGCGCGTCGGGTGTCGCTGTTCCTTGAGCTGGGAATCGTCGTACCCGAAGCCAATTACGACCCCGTAGCGTTCGATCGCCTTGCCGTTCTTGCCGATCCAGTCCTTGATCAACCGCTGGATGGCCGCGATATCCGCGCCCTCTCCGTCAGGAGGCGGCAGAAGATTGGCGGAAAGCGCCTGCAGGCCGATCATGATCACATGTCCGTGGGGGTCGAAAAACCCCGGAAGCATCGTCCTGCCGCCAAGGTCGATCAGTTTCGGTTGGCCAGCAGCCCTTTTTTCAACATCGGCGCGCGGCCCGGCCGCAATGATGCGCCCGGCGCGAACAAGCACCGCTTCCGCTGTGGGAGCGGCATCGTTCATGGTGAGAATCGGGCCGCCGAAATAGAGGCTGTCACCCTCATCCGTTTGCGCCCGAGCTTCACTGCAAACGAAACTGCTTCCGCCGAAGCCCGCAGCTATCGCGGTTGCCCCAGCGCCCTTGAGAAACGTTCGTCGAGAAGTACTAAACCCGCTCGTAATGGCGCTCATCAGAGGACCGCAAGCAACGCACCTGATCTCCTCCCGCTTTGATTGTTGGGTACTATACCTTTTCTAGTTATAGCTTAGTTTTTTCTGAGAAACTACACTCTGAGCCTGGCAAGACAGGGACGGCCCTGCCGACCGCTGAACTGTCCGTACGTCGCGTCGACGGGTCTCTTACAACACCGCAACGCACAATGACGCTATCTGCATTGGGTCGATAGTGTTGAAAAAGTCTAGCGCTACCGGAAATGAAACCTATCTGGACGAGAAAGCCGAAGCGCTCGATCAAAAGCTGCGTGTGGCGGTCCGCCGGTTGGAAACAGGCAGACCATCACCAAAGGGCTCGAGGTGGACTTCGACCCGACAAGAGCAATGCCTGAGGCCCGTCGCTATGTCCGCGGCCTCAGGCCATTCAGCACCGTTTCGGATATCGTTCGAGCCGCCGCGTTGTAGTCGCTCGCTTTGAGTTGCCCCACCTGCAGAGCATCACAGGCCAGGGCCTCGAACTCGGCGTAGAACTGCGTCGCCGACCACAGCATTATGAACAGATGTCTTGGGTCCACCGGCGCGAGTTTTCCGGCGGCTACCCACGCGTTCAATACCTCCGCCTTCTCGGCGGTGACCTCCCGCATGTGCTGGCGGGCATCCGCCGGCAGATGTTCGGCACCTTGCAGGATCTCGTTGGCAAACAGGCGGGTCTCGGCGATGTTTCGCCGCGCATGCTCGAGCTTCGCCTTGATATAGGCCTCGATCGCCTCGGCCGGCTCCCGATCCGCCGAGATATGGCGGAACGCCTGGTCCCAGCTGTTGATCAGGTGAGCGATCGTTGCTTTGTAGATCTCCTCCTTGGAGGAGAAATAATAATAGACGTTTCCCTTCGGCAGGCCGGAAAGCTCGGCGATCTCGTTTATTCTGGTGCCATCCAGACCCTTGCGCGAGAATAGCTCCGTCGCCGCCTTCAATATCTTCAAAACGTTGCGCGCCCGTATACGCTCGTCCGCGTTGTCGGTCACGAGCTGCTTTCGCGATTTCTCAGCACTGGCCATTTTGCTGACGATCCATCCTTGTTGATCTCACAGGGTCACTAATCCCGGTCGACATTGCCGACGCCCTTCCGGCCGAACCATTGCAGCCCTTTCTAGCACAACTGGCGAGAGTGGACTCGAACGGTTCGGCCTATCACCCCTTAAAAAATAAGTTGACAATTTGGTCAACTTTTTTCATGAAGAAATTGACCGTTTGGTCAGGTTTTTCAGCCGACCACAAAACGGAACGCCTTGGGAGGGGGTGCGCATTGGCCATGCTGTTGAAAGACGCCATGACGGAGTTCACGATCAACTGGTCGCTGGACCTCGACGCGAACTGGCGCGCGCTCATCGGCCAGGCGGAGCCCGATATCGATGCGATCGCAGCGGAGCTCGAGCTCGAGGTCTGGGAGCCGATCTTTCCCGTGCGTCGCGGCAAGATCTTTCCCGGAATGCCGGCAGGCGCGCATTGCCTGCGCGCCTTCGACGCCATCTCGCCTGAAGATGTCCGGTGTGTCGTTCTCGGCCAGGATCCCTATCCCGAACCGGGCTTTGCCACAGGCCGCGCCTTCGAAACCGGCAATGTCGCGGCCTGGCACGAGCTCGACAAGATGTTCTCGAAGAGCATTCGCGCCTACATGCAGCTGATTGTGGCGGCGCGCACCGGCGATCAGAGCTACGCCCGCAATTTCGATGACTGGCCGAAGACGCTTGCCGCGATGGAAAGCGGGCTGGTGGATATGGAACCGCCGGCGGGTGTCGCCGATCGCTGGGTGACCGATGGCGTCCTCCTGCTCAATGCCTCGCTCACGCTCACGCGCTTCAAGGTGTCGATCGATCCGCATCAATCGGCCGGGCACCTCAGGCTTTGGCGGCCCATCGTCAGGCAAGCGCTGCAGGCGCTCGCCGAGCGCGGGACACCGCTGGTTTTCATCGGCTTCGGCGATGCGGCGGCGGAAGCCCTTCTGGAGGTAGGGATCGATGAGCGCAGTGCCGGTCACCTGCGCTGCATCCTTCGTGATCACCCCGCCAGGGCCGAAGCGGTCCTCTCTCGGCCAAACCCGTTCATCCTTTGCAACGAATATCTGGAGGCGATGGGCGCAAAGCCCATTGCGTGGTAACCATGGCGGCTCACGATACCTACGACTTCATCATCATCGGCGCCGGTTCAGCCGGTTGCGTGCTGGCAAACCGGCTTTCGGCCGATCCATCGCACAAGGTTCTCTTGATCGAGGCCGGCGGCAGGGATGCCAACCCGCTCTTTCGCCTGCCGATGCTGATGGGAAAGCTCTTCCATTCCGGAATCTACAACTGGCACTACCACACGGAACCCGAGCCGTTTCTCAATGGCAGGTCGCTCTATTGGCCGCGCGGCAAGGTTCTCGGCGGCACCTCGACGATCAACGGCATGATCTATGTGCGCGGCAATCGCCACGACTATGACCGCTGGGCACAGATGGGATCGTCCGGTTGGTCCTATGACGAGGTTCTGCCGGCATTCCGGCGTTCGGAGGCGCATGTTCAGCGCCGCGACGAATACCACAATGGCGAGGGCGAGCTGACCGTCTGCCGCGCTCGCGGCTGGAACACGCTGCTTGACGTCTTCAACGAGGCCGGCGGACAGGCGGGGCATCCGCTCAACGACGACTTCAACGGCGCCGACCAGGAAGGCTTTGGCCGCTACGACTTCACGATCAGCAAAGGCAAGCGCTGCTCGACCGCCTATGCCTTCCTGCGTCCGGCAAAGAACCGCCGCAACCTGACGATCGTGACCCGGGCTCAGACACAACGGATCATTGTCGAGAACGGTCGCGCCGTCGGCGTCGAGTTCCGCCAGAAGAACGGAATTCGGCGGGTCCATGCGGATCGCCAGGTGATCCTTTCTGCCGGCGTCGTCAACTCGCCTCAGATCCTCATGCTGTCGGGCATCGGCCCGGCCGACGAGCTCGCCAAGTTCAACATCCGCAGCGTTCAGGACCTGCCGGGCGTCGGCAAGAACCTTCAGGACCATGTCGACTGCGTCATGGCCTATGAATGCCCGCAGCCGGTGACACTCTACTCGGATCTCAGAGCCGACAAGCTGACCTGGTCGGTCATCCAGGGCATGCTGTTCGGCAAGGGCATCGCGACAACATTTCCTTACGAGGCCGGCGCCTTCGTCAAGTCGCGATCGGACCTGACCGCCCCGGATATCCAGCTGCATTTCATGCCGGCGCTCGAAAAGACGGCCAATCTACACTTTCCAAATCCCTTCAAAAAGGTGCCCGTCGAGGCCAATCACGGGTTCTCGATCCGTGTCGGCCCGGTCAATCCGGAGAGCCGCGGCGAGATCACGCTGCGTTCCGACAATCCGATGGAGCCGCCGAAGATCAGCGCCAACTATCTGCAGACCGATTTCGACGTGCGCACCATGATCGATGCCATCCGCATGACCCGCGACATCATCAATCAGAAGGCCTTCGACAAATACCGCGGCCGGGAGCTTGCGCCGGGACCGACGGTCGACAGTGACGGCGACATGGTCAAATGGTTGCGGGCAAACGCCATGACGACATTCCATCCGGTCGGCACCTGCAAGATGGGCAACGACCCGATGGCTGTGGTCGACAACCGTCTCAAGGTTCGGGGGATCGACGGACTTCGCGTCGCCGACGCCTCGATCATGCCCATCATCTCCAGCGGCAACACCAACGCCCCCGCCATCATGATCGGCGAACGGGCCAGTGACTTCATTCTAACGGAGACCTCGCGATGATCGTCGAACACCGCACCTATACCTTCCGCCCCGGCACGGTCGACGGCTGGATGAAGAAGTACGAACAACAGGGGCTGCCGATCCAGAAGCGACACCTCAACCGCTTTCTCGGACTTTATGTCAGCGAAATCGGACATCTGCACACGACGGTGCTGATGTGGGGCTATGACAGCCTGGCTGACCGCGAGGCGCGCCGGGCCGCCATGTATGCCGATCCCGAGTGGCAGACGTTCATCTCCGGCGTGTGGGCGCTCGACGCCATCCAGAGCCAGGACGTGATGATCATGAATCCGGCGCCGTTTTCTCCCGGCGCCTGAGCATGCCGGGCGCGAGGTTCGCGCCCGTTTACGCAGAGAAGGTGGCGAATATGTCGCCTCTACAACGAAAAGAACCGGAAACCGGAACTCCAGAAGGAACATCGACATGACGAAAAAGATCACTGATGGGATGAGCCTGATCAATCGCGCGATCGATCGCCGCTTTTTCCTCAAGGCAACCGCCGGATTGGGCATGGCCAGCATGGCAAGCGGCTTGCTGGCCGCGGTCGCCCACGCCTCGGGAGGGCTCGTCGCCCTTGTGCATACGCAGGCTGCGGGAGACGCCGGCCCGGTCGATTCCATGATCGCCAGGCTGAAGCAGCTCTCTGATGAAAAAGGGTTCGAATACCGCGCCGTCTATGCGCAGGATCCGGCAACCTACGAAACGATATTTCGCACGCTCGGTGACGCCGGCGCAGCCGTGATCGTCTCGACCTTCAACGAAGTCGCCGAGCCGTTCAAGGCGCTGGCGCCATCCTACCCCAACACCAAATGGGTACAGCTGTTTGCCGATCCCTTCGAGCCGGCCATTCCGAACGTGGTCACGGTTTCCTACGACTACTATCTCGGCTGCTATCTCTCGGGCATCTTTGCCGCCCGGATGAGCAAATCCGGCAAGCTCGGCTTCATCGGCGGTGTTTCGATCCCGCCGATCAACGCGGATTTCAATGCGTTCAAGGCCGGCGTCCTTTCTGTCCGACCGGACGCGACCGTCACATCGGCATTCGCGGGCTCCTTCCAGGACCCTGCAAAGGGCCAGGAAATCGCCACGCAGATGTTCAGCAGCGGCATCGACTTCATCCAGACCGATGCCGCGGCCACCGATTTCGGCATCATCGCGGCCGCCAATGAAGTACCTGGCCGGCTCGTCAGCGTGCTCGATCCGGCGCAGTTTCCCAAAGGTCCGCAATCCGTGATTTCGATCGTCGGCCTGGATTTCGGAACGTCGCTCTACAACGAAGTGAGCAAGGCCCTGGGGTCTGGCTGGGCCGGTGGTACGCACGAGCATACCGGGCTCGGCACCGGCGTGATCGACTTCATCCGCTCTCCCATCTTCAAGGAGCAAGGGCCGGCAGAAATCGTCTCTGCCGCGAAGGCGACAGAGGCGGAAATCGACGCGGCGCGAGCTGCGATTCTCGACGGATCGCTGAAGGTCGAATTCAATACCAAGCTCTAAGATACCCGAGCTGAACGGATCATGCTGCGATGATGGAAGACAGATCCCCCATATTTGAGTGCCGGGATGTCACCGTGCGCTACGGTGACATTACGGCACTTGCCGATGTCGGCGTGACGTTCGAGCGCGGCATGATCCACGCCGTCGTCGGCCAGAACGGCGCGGGCAAGACAACCTTTGCCCGCGTTCTGGCCGGCCTCGTCCGGCCGGCGGCCGGCAGCCTCAAGTTCAGCGGCCGGTCGCATGCCGGCGGCAGCGTCAACGATGCCCGCAGGGCCGGCGTCGAACTCGTGCACCAGAGCTTCGCGCTACCGCCATCCTTTACCGTGGCCGAAGCAATGCAGTTCGGCGCCGAAGGGGGCAGCCTGTTTACCCGGTCTGCCCTTGAACGCCGCTGGCAACCGCATCTCGACAGCCTCGACGTCAAGGTGAAGGCGCGCCAGCGCATTCGCGACCTGCCCGTCGAGATCCAGCAGGGCGTGGAGATCGCCCGCGCGCTCGTGTCAGAGGCAAAGCTCCTCATTCTCGACGAGCCGACTGCCGTGCTCTCGCCGGAAGGCACCGAGAAGCTCTTCGAGCGAATAAGGCGGCTCAAGGCGCGCGATGTAACGGTCATCCTGATCCTGCACAAGATCAGGGAGGTGCTTGCCATCGCCGATACCGTCACGGTGCTGCGCGGCGGTCGCCTCGTCGACGGCCCGCTTGATTGCACTGAAATCGATGCGGACAGGCTTGCCGAGCTCATCATCGGCCCGGCAGCCACACGCGGCCTCAATGCCGACGACAAGGCGGCCCTTACCGGCTCTGCAACCGTCGCCCATGCGCACATCGAGACATCTTCCGCCCGGAAAAACTCGGTTCTGGAAATGCGTGCTGTCTCGACCCGGGCCGATACGGAAGGTCCGGCGCTCGACAACGTCGACCTCACGATCTCGGCCGGTGAGATCATTGGTGTCGCTGGCGTCGAGGGCAACGGTCAAAGGACGCTGGTGCGGGCAATCTCCGCGCTCGTTGACGTTGTCGACGGCACGCTTGCCATCGGTGGCGACGACGTTACCGGCAAGCAGCTGGCAGCAAGACGGGCCGCCGGTCTGCGCATCATTCCCTTCGAGCGAAACGTCGAGGGCCTCAGCCTTTCAAGCTCGCTCTGGGAGAACTGGTCGGCGCGCAGCCTGCTGCAAATGCCGCTTCTCGCCGCCATCAATCCCGTAACGATACAGAAGCGCTGCGCGGCGGCATTGAACCGTTGGGACGTGCACTATGCCAACGTTGCGCAGCGCGCCGGCTCACTTTCGGGCGGCAATGCCCAGAAGGTCATTCTCTCGCGCGAGATGGACGAGGACGCCCGGCTGATCCTTGCCGCACAGCCGACCCGGGGCCTCGATATCGGCGCAACCTCCTTCGTCTGGGATGCCATGCGCGACGCCAAGGCGCGCGGCTGCGGTCTCCTGTTCATCTCGTCCGACCTCGATGAAATCTTCGACATATCCGACCGTGTGGTCGTCATGCTCTCCGGTCGGATCGTCGCTGAATTTCGCCCGCCCTATGATATTTCCGCTGTCGGTGCTGCCATGACGGGAGTCCTGAAATGACCGAACGTCTCGTCTCGGTGCTGCGCGCCGTGATCTTCGTGCTGCTTGGCCTTGCGCTTTGCGGCATCATGTTCCAGCTCGCGGGCTACTCCGCTCCGCTGATGTTTCAGGCCATCGCTGACGGCGCGTTCCTCCGAGCAGGCGCGCTGCAGCAGGCCCTGCGGTGGAGCCTGCCGCTGTTCATAACTGCCACGGGCGTCGCTCTTTCGTTCAGGGCCGGCTACTTCAACATCGGCGCGCAAGGCCAGTTCTACATCGGCGCCGTGTCGGCAGCCTTCATGGCCGAGTGGTTGAATGGCGCCCCCGCGGCGATCGTCATCCCGGCCTGCATCGCCAGCGGCATGCTCGGTGGTGCTGCCTGGGCGCTCTGGCCGGGCCTGTTGAGGCTGAAGTCGGGGGCCGATGAAGTCATCACGACGCTGATGGGCAACTTCCTTGCTGGCCTCGTCCTGCTCTATGTAACCGCCGGCCCGCTCAAGGATCCCTCCGGTTCCGGCCAACAGGCATCGAGCCGCCCGCTCGACGCCGCCTATCGCATCAGCGATTCCATGGGGCTGTCGCCAACGATCGTGGCGATCGTCGCTGTTGTCGGCGTCGCGATCTGGCTGCTTATCAACCGCACAACCTTCGGCGTCCTGTCGGGTCTCGCCGGCCGTAACCCGACGATGGTGGAATGGCAGGGCGCCCGCACCTGGCGGATTGGCCTTGCCAGCTTCCTCATTAGCGGCGCCTTGGCGGGGCTTGCCGGAACCGTTGAGCTGATGGGCCCGAACGGGCGGTTGACCGGCGGGTTCCTGCCCGGGCACGGCTTCACCGCGATCCTGATCGCCCTCGTTGCCAATTTCTCGGTGGTTGGCACCGCATTTGTCGCCCTGTTCTTCGGCGGCCTGGCGTCGGCCGCACTTTACCTGCCCATCATGGCGGGTCTGCCTTCGGCCGCCATCGATGTCATCAATGCCGCCATCGCACTCTTCATCACGGCCAAGTCCAGTCTGATCGACCGGATCGCAAAACTTAAGGGACGGACATGGAAGACATCGTGATCGCCATCCTGCGGTCGGCAACGCCGCTCGTCTACGTCACCCTTGCCGGCGTCATCGCCCAGCGCGCGGGCATCTGGCATCTCGGTCTTGAAGGGCTGATGATATCAGGCGCGTGCGCAACCGTGCTCGGCATCGTCCTGACCGGTTCTATCTGGGCAGCGCTCTTTTGGGCTATCGCCGTCTGCGTCGCGGGCTCGGTATTGTTCTGGTTCGTCGTCGAGAAGCTGCGCGCCAACCAGATCATCGCCGGCCTCGGCCTCACGGGCCTGGGGCTTGGCGGCACGACGCTCGCCGTCCAGTCGATCTTCGGAACGCAGGCCGCCGTCAGCGCGCCATTCGGCCTGCCTCGACTGGGACCCGCCTTCGGCGCCTATGGCTCACTCTCTATCCTCGTGCTGCTGATGCCCGTCCTGGTGCTGGCGGTCTGGGTCATGCTTCGACGCACCCGCTTCGGTCTTCGGCTGGCAGCCTCTGGCGAACACCCGTTTGCCGCGCGTGGCGTCGGCGTGAACCCATCGGCCATGCGCCTCGCCGCACTTGTCATGGGCGGCGCCCTTTGCGCTCTGGCGGGTGCCGAGCTTGCCACCGGCAGCCTGCAGATCTTCGCGCAGAACATGACCGCCGGCCGTGGCTTCATGGGGTTCGCTGCCGTCATCTTCGGCGCCGGTCACCCGATCGGCGCGACGCTTGCTGCGCTGTTCTTTGCGATCGTCGGCGCGATCGGCATCAAGGCCCAGCTGATTTTTGGCGACCGCATCCCCCACGACCTTCTCTTGGGCCTTCCCTATATCGCGACCGTGCTTGGCATCTGGGTGAGCACCAAGCTGCGAGGCGGGACCAAAGCCGCAAACGGCTTCGCCGAACTGCGCAACGAGTGACACATGGCATACCCTGATCAACCTATCGCCAGGAGCCATCAATGAACCAGACTGTGATACGCAAGGCGACCCTGCTGACGATGGAGGGTACGAACGGATGCAAACCCTTCGAAGCCGATCTCCTGATCGAAGGGGGCCGGATCGCCGCCATCGGCGAAAACGTCGCCGCCGGATCCGACGCCGAGGTGATCGACGGTCGCAATCGACTGGTCATGCCGGGCCTGATCAACGCGCATACGCATTCGAGCGAGACTTTCTTTCGCGGCCGCTATGAAGGCATGCCGCTCGAGGTCTGGCTCCTCTATGCCTATCCCCTGCTCATGGGCTCGGTGATCGACGAGCGTCTTCTCTACCTCCGCAGCCTGCTGCTGGCGATGGATTCGCTGCGCAACGGCGTGACGACCATCTGCGACGATTTTTTCGATCCGCCCGCCCACGATCTCTCGCGTCTCGGCGCCGCATTTCGCGCTTACGAACAGGCCGGCATCCGCGCCAACGTCTCGAGCGCCGTCATGAACGTGCATACACTCGATGCTTTGCCCTATGCCCGCGAGGTCATGCCGAAGGCGCTGCAGGACAAGCTCGATTTCGGCCCGCCCTTGCCGGCCCGCGATTACATCGATTATTGCCGATCCGCATTCGCCTCGCTGCACGGAAAGCCCGGGCGGTTGCGTTTCATGATCGCGCCTTCCGCGCCACAGCGATGCACGCCGGACATGCTCGCCGCCTGCCACGATCTCGCAATCGAAATGGGCGTTCCGCTCCACACCCATGTGCTGGAGACCAAGACGCAGGCCGTAACCGGCCCGGAATTCTACGGAAAGAGCCTGATTGCCTACATGCATGAGCTGGGCGTGCTGTCGCGCAACACCACCATTGCGCACTCCGTGTGGGTGAGCGACGCCGACATCGCGTTGATGGGCGCGGCAGGTTGCTCCATCGCCCACAATGCCGTGTCCAACCAGAAACTCGGCGCAGGCATCGCACCAATCCGAAAATTGCTCGCTGCCGGTGTGGTTGTCGGGCTTGGCACCGATGGCGTTTCTTCAAACGACACTGCCCGCATCTTCGACGTCATGCGAACGGCGGCGCTCATTCACAGCACATCGGGCCCCGATTATGAGCGTTGGATCAAGGCGGAAGAGATCCTCGCCATGGCGACGATCGGCGGCGCGCGCAGCGCCATGCTCGAACAGCGCACCGGGTCATTGGCTCCGGGCAAGGCGGCCGATCTATTGATCCTCAACCTTAACACGCTCAATTTCTTTCCGCTCAACGACATTCCGAAGCAACTGGTATTTTCCGAAAACGGATCATCCATCGAGACCGTCATGGTTGATGGTGAGATCGTCGTTCAGGACGGCCGCCTCCAGACCGTCAACGAAGACGATGTGCTCGCCGAGATCCGCGAGCGCGTTCCCGCGCATCTCGCAGCGCATGCGGAACTGGAAAAACTCAACACGATTTTCCACGTTTCGATGGCGGAGATCCATCGCCGCGCGACCGCGCAGCCGATCGGTTTCGACCGTTACGCCGGAGACGCAATGCGTTGATCGCCGCTCGCACTCGGTGCGCGCCGGCCAGATCTTCGACTTCTTCGCCGGCGAAACGCTGCGACTGGCCGGTGAGGCGTCGGCAGACAACAATCAGTGCCAGCTACTGTCAGGATGACGCGATCAACTGACCGAGTGAGGTCAACCCCTTGTTGATGCCCTCCGTCGCGCCCACCTTGAAGTCGATCGGTAAAAGGTAGGTCTCGAGCAAGAATGATTGATTTCCCCTATCGAGAAATGCCAAATCCGGCAGATTGACGTGTTCCCGCGAAGACAAGGTTGAATTTCATGACCGAGAAATCCCCCGCCGACAATTTCCCCGCCGGCTATGTACCCCCCAAGGTCTGGTCCTGGGACAAGGGCAATGGCGGCGCGTTCGCCAGTATCAACCGCCCCATCGCCGGCCCGACCCACGAGAATGCGCTTCCCGTCGGCAAGCATCCGCTGCAGCTCTATTCGCTCGCCACACCCAATGGCGTGAAGGTCACGATCATGCTGGAAGAGCTTCTGGCCGCCGGCCATTCGGGCGCCGAATACGATGCCTGGCCGATTCGCATCGGCGATGGCGACCAATTCGGTTCCGGCTTCGTCGACGTCAATCCGAATTCCAAGATCCCGGCACTGATGGACCATGGGCCGAAGGGCGGTGGAAAGCCGGTCCGCGTCTTCGAATCTGGTTCCATTCTGCTTTATCTCGCGGAAAAATTCGGTGCGTTCCTGCCAGCCAAGCTTCGCGCCCGCACGGAAACCTTCAACTGGCTGTTCTGGCAGATGGGCTCCGCCCCCTTCCTCGGCGGCGGCTTCGGGCATTTCTATGCCTATGCGCCGATGCACATCAAATACGCCATCGATCGCTATGCCATGGAGGTGAAGCGGCAGCTCGACGTGCTCGATCGCCATCTCGAAGGCAATCGGTTCATGGCCGGTTCCGAATACACCATCGCCGACATGGCCATCTGGCCCTGGTACGGTAACCTGGCACTCAATCAGGCCTATGGCGACGCCGGCAATTTCCTCGATGTCCAGAGCTACAGGCACGTCCAGCGCTGGACGGCCGAAATCGCCGCCCGTCCGGCGGTCAAGCGCGGCCGTATGGTCAACCGGCTAAACGGCGACCCGTCCGAGCAATTGCACGAACGCCACCACGCCTCCGACTTCGATACGAAGACGCAGGACAAGATCGCTCAGAAAGAGACCGCGTAAGGAGGGTGGAATGGCCAAGCTGCCTGATATGACGAAACACCGGGGTTTTCCCTACGCCATGCCGGGTACCGGCATCCAGTTCGTTATCCGTCGCGCCAATCCAAAAGGGGCAACGCCGATCAAGGCATTGCCCCGCCATGCCCGGCCGGGCTCGGGGGCGCACCGCATCGACGCGGCATTCCTCCACGCACTTTGGCACCATTTCGGCGCGGGACCGTTCGAGCGTGGCAATCTTGACGCCGCCCGCCTCAATCTCCTGTTCGGCCGCGAGGTCGTGGCTGCTGAGAAGGACTTCGACCCGCTGTCCTATGAAGCCTTGCTCGTCATCAACGAAAGGCTCGCCCGCCAGAATTTCCCGGAATCGTTCGAGGACGTCTTCGAGGTATGAAGGCGGTGGGCCAGACCAACTGGCCCATCGACCGTTGACTTGTCTTGAGACCATGATGTCGACGTCATCTGAAAAGCTGATCAGGCCCCGGTCAAACATCCAGTGAGCGGTTCCCGAAAGGGCAGTTCCATTGGCAAGAATGTCAGAGACCGCGCGCGCCGCAACGCGCAGCTGGCGGGTGCGCTGCCGCACCCGCGCCTCTGGAAGGCCTACGGCCGTTTCGGGCTGCCGCTACGCAGACAGGCTCTTGAACTCGGAGAGGATGGCTTCGCCCATCTCGACCGTGCCGACCTGGCGTGCGCCTGCGGCCATGATGTCGCCGGTGCGGATGCCCTTGTCGAGCACGGTGGCGATCGCCTTCTCCAGGTTGTCGGCGTCCTTGACCAGGTTGAAGGAGTAGCGCAGGCACATGGCGAAGGAGGCGATCATGGCGATCGGGTTGGCGAT
>NZ_MBSS01000030.1 GCF_001695855.1 Ensifer sp. LC163 | reverse complement strand
TTGCAGCCGTGTCGCAACGCAAGCTCATCCAGCTTGCTCGCCATCTCAACGACCAGCCGAGAAAGTGCCTGAATTACAGGACGCCGGCCGAAGTGTTCAGGGCACATTTGCAAGATGGAAGCTGAACCCCTACCCTAAAAACCGGCATGATGCACTTCGGTTAGGATGTCCCGAAGGTGAACAACTAAGCAACAAGCCTTTCGCTGGCCTCGCAAGCGATCGGCATGCGAGAGACATGGGAATTCTCTAAATCGGCCGAAGCGTACGCGGACTAACCGCTGGAACCAGTACCGGTTGATCCCCGTCAGGAAGTCGATCGTCGAGCGGAAGTTTGATGCGTCACCAATGACGCAGCGTGGCAAAGAGCTGTCCGGTGTCGGCGCCCTACCCACTCTTTGATCTCAACAGGCTGGAAGCAGCCACACAGCGAGAGATCGTATGTGTAACCCAATCGAGTGTGCTCGCCCTGTTGAGCAATGGACCGGAGGCTTTCATCGCAAGCTATGATGTCATTGATACCATCGGGCCAAAGGCATAAGCAGTCCCGCTGTTCCACCGAAAATTTTGGCCTTCGTGGCGATCTCAGATGATGTCGACGAGGCTCACGCGAAGATCGTTTATGACGGTGGCAAGGCTTGGTGCTCCAATCAATGGCACGACGCGTACCGCCGACAACTTTGAGATGGCGCGGTCAAAGATCGCAAGATTCGTATGTCCATTCAGGCGAGATGGATAGATTATGCCGTCCGGCACGGATCGGTGCTCATGGAAGGCAAGCGACCACGCCCTCGCAAGGGTTTGGCGGGAAGATTTCGCGACATCCGTCGGCACTCCCATTCTGATCGCGTGGTCCGCGCGGAGATCAACAAGGCGGAGATCCGCGATCGTCTCAATCTCTGAATAACGCCGCGCATAGATCTCCTTCTCCTCGATCGGGAGATCGCCCACGAGACCATCGCGCCTATCACGCAGGACCGCTTCCAGGAAGCAGACCTTGAGTGTGTCGCCCAAATAGACGACGCCAAACCGCCTTGCCGGGTCACGCCGGCGGGGATCACTGAACCGGCTCGGCGTCTTTCCATATCCTAACGGGTCGGGAAAGGCGCTCGCATAGATACGTCCAAATCGACGACCGGCAGGAATAGTCTCGATGTCGAGGAGGGATTTCTCGAAACCCGGAGGCGGCTTTATTCCGGTCATTCAGCGAAAATCACCGCGGGCGACACTCTCGGCCGCTGCAACCACTTCATCATCCTGACCGCGTTTCAGCGCGTCGAGACCCTTCCGGCCATCCAAAGCGCCGTGCGGCGTGACAAGGAAGCGGTAAACCGCCCATGCACCACCGAGGACCTCGTGCAGTTTCGGAAGCACGGCATAGGGCCGACCATCCCGATCGAGTTGCCATGACGGAAAACGGAAGCCCCGCTTGGCGCCGTCGAGTCCGAGAACCTGCCCGTTCTGACGCTTTGTGTTGACCGTGACGCGCGAAACGCCGAGCAGGTCCGCGAACGCTTCCGCGCTCAACATATCATCCTCCGCGAGAATCTCCGCCACCCGACGCCGGCCGCGCTCCCGTGCGGCAGCCAACGCTGCCTGGAGTTCGTCATTCGGCTCTGGTACCTCTTCAACTGGAAACGCATCCTGATGAGACAGCGGTTCTTCTTCAACGACTGAGATTGTCTGCGCTCCGGCCAGCGGATCCACGACGACACGGAAACTGACCTGATGGCCGGCCTTTCGGCTCAGCTTAACCGCCTTGGCGTATTGCCTGATCAACGCCTTCTCGAAATCTGCCTTCCGGGGCAGCTTCATCGAGAGCGCAACGTTGGAAGAATCGTTTCGGGGCTCGTTGGCTACAGTTTTCGTAGTGGGCATGGTCTTCAGCCTCCTGCGCTACAATTTAGGCAAGATGTAGAAGTTCGTCAAGTTTGTTAAGTTCGTAAATCTCTGCCAGCATTCGACCAACGTCGGTAGGCCCGACTCTATGAGCCCATAAACACTGTGCGCCTTGAAGGGAACCGAACCGTCGGCCCCTCCCTCCTTGCCTCGAATGAACTCAAGGCGGCGCCTCAACCTAAACATTCCCGCTTAAGCCAAGGTGTAGGCCGTCTTGACGGTGGTGTAGAATTCGGCGGCATAGCGGCCCTGCTCGCGCGCGCCGTGGGAGGAGCCCTTGCGGCCGCCGAACGGCACGTGGAAATCGACGCCGGCGGTCGGCAGGTTGACCATCACCATGCCGGCCTCGGCCTGGCGCTTGAAATGCGTCGCGTGTTTGAGGCTGGTGGTGGCAATGCCCGACGACAGCCCGAACGGCGTGTCGTTGGCAACGCTGAGTGCCTCGTCATAGTCCTTCACCCGGATCACCGACGCGACCGGTCCGAAGATCTCCTCGCGCGAGATGCGCATCGCATTGGTCGCCTCGGTAAACAGCGCCGGCTGCAGGTAGAAGCCGGGCGTGTCGCGCTGCAGCAGTTCGCCGCCGAAGGCGAGCCTGGCGCCTTCCTGTTTGCCGATGGCGATATAGTCGGTGTCCTGGTTGAGCTGGCTCTGGTCGACCACCGGGCCGATATGGGTGCCGGCCTTCAGCGCATCGTCGATGACGAGGCCCTTCATCCGTTCCCCCATCGCCGCCACGAAGCGGTCGTGGATGCCGTCGGTGACAATGATGCGCGACGAGGCGGTGCAGCGCTGGCCGGTGGAGAAGAAGGCGGAGTTGACGGCGGCTTCGACGGCAACACCGAGATCGGCATCGTCGAGCACCACGAACGGGTTCTTGCCGCCCATTTCCAGCTGGTACTTGCGATTGTGCTCGACCGAGGCCAGCGCCACGCGTTTGCCGGTGCCGGTCGAGCCGGTAAAGGTGATCGCCTGGATGTCGGGGCTGTCGAGCATCGCCTGGCCGACGACCGAGCCCTTGCCCATCACCAGGTTCAACACGCCCCTCGGCAGGCCGGCGCGCATGAGAATGTCGACGATCGCCCATGAGCAGCCGGGCACCAGTTCGGCCGGCTTGAAGACGATGGTGTTGCCGTAGCACAGCGCCGGCGCGATCTTCCAGGCGGGAATGGCGATCGGAAAATTCCACGGCGTGATGATGCCGACGACGCCGACCGGCTCGCGGGTGATCTCGACGCCGATGTTCGGGCGCACCGAGGGAATGACCTCGCCGGCCAGTCGCAGTGTCTCGCCGGCGAAGAAGTCGAAGATCTGGCCGGCGCGCACCGTCTCGCCGATGCCTTCGGCCAGCGTCTTGCCTTCCTCGCGCGACAACAGCCGCCCGAGTTCGTCCTTGCGCGCCAAAATCTCGTCGGCGGTCTTTCGCAGGATGGCGTGGCGTTCGAGAATGCCGGAGCGCGACCAGGCCGGAAACGCCGCCTTGGCGGCGGCGATCGCCGCCTTGGCATCCTCGGCCGAGGCGCGGGCATAGTCCCCGATCACGTCGTTGGTGTCGGACGGGTTGATGTTGGCAACGCCATCACCGCCAACCCATTCGCCGGCAATCAGGTTCTGGTGCAATGTCATGGTCGGTTCCCTTCAGATCAGCCGGCGCGCCACAAGATTACGCATCAGGTGCGATGTGCCAAATGTCCAGGGGCTACACTCGGTCGACAGACGCACCGTGTTCACCAGTTCCCCGAGTTGCCGATTCGAGATTGTGACTAGATCCCCGATCTTGTGCGTAAAACCCTGACCTGGAACGTCGCGATCTTCAACGGGCGCAAACAGTGTGCCCATAAACAACATGAAGCCATCGGGGTACTGATGGTGGTCACCGATGGTCTGTGCGACGAGGTCAAGCGGGTCGCGGCTGATTTCCTTCATGGAACTCCGGCCTGTCAGCGCATACCCATCCTGGCCTTCTATCCGCAAATTTAGCTCTGCATTGCGCACGTCGTCGAGCGAATAGCTCTCGTCGAACAGCCGAATGAACGGTCCGAGCGCGCAGGATGCGTTGTTGTCCTTGGCCTTGCCAAGCAAGAGTGCTGACCGCCCTTCAACATCACGCAAGTTCACGTCATTACCGAGCGTGGCTCCCTTGACTATGCCTCTACTGTTGACAACCAGCACGACCTCGGGCTCGGGGTTATTCCATCTCGAAATCGGGTGCAGACCCACTTCATCCCCGTAGCCGACGGCTGACATAACCTGGCCTTTGGTGAAGACTTCGGCGTCGGGACCGATCCCGACTTCGAGATATTGGGACCATACGCCTTCTTCGATCAGCGCCTGCTTGACCTTTGCCGCCGCCGGTGAGCCGGCCTTGAGGTTGCTTAAGCTATCGCCGACGAGCATTGTCACGCGCTCGCGGATTTCGGAGGCACGTTCTGGATTGCCGGCAGCGCGCTCTTCGATGACTCTTTCGAGCATCGATCGTGCGAAGGTGACGCCGCAGGCTTTGATCGCCTGGAGGTCACATGGTGCGAGGATCCGTGGCGTTTCGGACTTCGCAGGAATTGCCGAGAGGAGCTCCACCAGATCGCAGATCGCCCTCCCCCGTTGCGCCCTGACGTATCTAACAGGATCATCCATCTCCGCGAGATCCCGCATCGTTGGCGCCTCTTTCGACGTGATGTCGAAGACTACGCCTGCCCTGACAGTCACCAACACCGGTCCCTGTTCCTCAGATGACCACACACGACCAACGAAGGTGCCAGACTTATCGAGTTCCATATCGTTCATCCCAATTCAGCGTCATTGAAGCCGTCAGTTCCTCATGACGTTCGAGTACCCTTAAACCCGGACGGCCAACGAGATTATGTGCGTCTACCGGGTGGGAAACCGGCTCGAAACAAAAGAAGTCCGCCTTCGATCCTGGCGAATAGACCAGCGCATATCCAAGAGTATCGGAAACAGTGATCTTGACCGAAGCGGCCCCCGCCTCCTGGGAAATGATCGCTTCTCGCGCCCACCCACCGAAGGCGTTGTTAATCCAATGCTCGGGCAGTGCCCGGCCGTCGCCAAAGTTCCGGTCCGGAACCTCGCAAATGCTCCGCCGACCAGCGGGAAGATGATTGCCGTCCTCTAGCCAAAACTCCGTGGCCCGAAATTTCAGCCGAGTGCCCTCATTTCGCGGAAACCACGGATGGAACCCAATGCCGAAAGGTAGCGCTTGCTGCGAGAGGTTTTGGACGCGCAGCTCCACCACCAGCCTGTCGTCCCGAAGGGTAAAGAGCTGCCAAGCCCGATAGCGAAATGGACCGATCTCCCCATCGCATCCGAGTTCCACTGTCTCACCATTGTGAGCAAGCAAGTGCCAGTGCCGCTGGAAGCCGTCGCCGTGAATAGGGAACGGCTCGCCGGCAAGGTTGGCAGGCACGCGATGGAACTCACTGTCATGCTCGAAACCGCCCCCGGAAATGCGGTTCGAAAACGGAACCAGGACGTTACATCCCAGTTCGAAGGGACCATCCTCCAACCGGCCATGCCAGGGCCTCAATACAGGAACCCAGTCTCCGCTCGCAGTTCGCACATCAAGCTCCGCGATCCCACCGCCAAGCGCCGGAACGAGCTGCAGGTGCGCGCTGCCGTTCTCGACGGTGACCCGTTCGACAACCATCTACCAACCGCCGTCAATGGCGAAGTTCTGACCCGTGATCATGTCTGAGGCCGGGGAAACGAGGAAATAGACAAGCTCCGCCACGTCCTCGGGCTTGAGACGTGCCTTGATGCATTGCCGCTCCAGAACCCAATCGTTGTACTCCTGAAGTCGATCTGCAAAGACACGGTTTTCGGCCTCGGAGATGACGGCTCCGGGGGAGATGGCATTGACGTTGATGCCATGGGGGCCGAGTTCCCGCGCAAGCGACTTCGTCAGGCCGATCATCGCCCCCTTCGAAGCGACATAGGGCACATAACCATCCCACTGTCCGTTGAGTGTGATGGACGCGAAGTTGAGGATCTTTCCGCTTCGTTTTTGTTTCATCCACTCGGCACAGGCTCGCACCGCTGCAAAAGCAGCCGAGGAATTGACGCGGATTTGATCCTCGTACTCCTCGAGGCTGAAGTCCTGGAACGGCTTGTTGATGATGAGCGCAGCGTTGTTGATCAGGATGTCGATGCCGCCTGATGCCTCGGCCTCCTCTCGAATGAGTTGCTCTGACCGCGCAAGGTCGTTGAGATCACAACCGAGAAAGCGCGCATTCTCGCCAAGGCCTTGCGTTGTGGCCTGTCCCTCGTGACCGGGGCGATCGAGCACGATGACGGTCGCGCCTTCGGCGCTGAGTTTACTGGTCTGCGCGCGACCGAGCGTGCCGAGACCGCCTGTGACCAGCGCCACCCTTCCCTCAAGTGGTTTCACCTGCATTCCTCCTCAGAGCACGGATTGAACTTCGTCGATCGACGTCTCGCTGACGCGCCTGTCGAGCACGATCTGCCCACGCGCCATAGCGACAACCCGGTCGCAGGACTCGAACACGTGGTGCATATTGTGGCTGATGAAGATGCCGGTGACGTTCTGTTCCTTCAACGAGCGAACGAAACCTATGACCTTATTGGTTTCCTTCACCGACAGGTGATTTGTCGGCTCGTCGAGGATCATGACTTTCGACTTGAAGTGCATGGCTCGCGCGATAGCGACGCCCTGTCGTTGGCCGCCCGAGAGTTCGCCAACCAAAGCGTCGGGCGAGCGCAGGTGCAGATCGACATCCGCGATGGCCTGTACGCTCTCCTTGCGCATCTTGCGCATGTCGAGCACGCCAATGCCGAAGAGGGAGTACTTGATCGGCTCGCGGCCAATGAAGAGATTCCGAGCGATCGACATGGTCGGCACCATGGAGTTGTATTGATAGATGGTCTCGATACCGAGCCGCATCGAGTCACGCGGACTTGATATCGTCGCCTCCTTGCCTTCGACAAAAATGCGACCTTCGTCCTGCTTCTGGACACCGGAAAGGATGTTGATCAGCGTCGACTTGCCCGCACCGTTGTCGCCGATCAGGCCGACAGCTTCATTGCGCGCGAAATCGACCGAGACACCCCTAAGGGCATGAACGCCGGAATACCATTTGTGCAGGTTTTTGACGGAAACAATTGGACCGTTCATCGCTCAGATCTCCACCTTAATCGCTTTGGCCCGCTTGCGCAGCCATGAATTGGCGACGACCGCAAAGATGGTCAGTGCTCCGATCGCGAACTTGAACCAGTTGGCATCGACTTGGCTGAGGATCAGACCGTTATCGATGACACGGATGAGCACGACGCCAATGATGCCCCCGAGGACGGCCCCCACTCCGCCATTCAAGGCGGTTCCGCCAATGACGGCTGCGGCGACGGCCTGGAGCTCCATACCCTCGCCAATCGAAGGCAGCGGCGAGCCAAGGCGCAGCACCTGAATAAGCCCGGCAAAGCCGCTAAGCACCGAACACAGAATGAAGCAGGCAATCTTGACGCGCGCCGTCGGGATCCCGAGCGCATCTGCGGCCGGCAGGAACCCGCCAGTTGCTCGTATCCAGTTTCCCAGGTTCGTCCGGTTCAGAAGCAGAGACACAAGGACAGCAATGACGACGAACCAGATGAACGACATGCGAAGAAGTTGCCCTGGCCCCACGAAACTGGTGAAGAGCCATATGGGAAGATCAGCCGGCAGGAGTGGCGGAAAGCCGCCGGAGATCACCACGGTGAGAGACCTCGCCACAAACATCATGCCAAGCGTGGTGATGAAACTCGGAATGGCGAACCGGATCGTCAGAAAGCCGTTCAGGAATCCTATTGCCACGCAGACCAGCACGCCCGCGATAAAGGCCAACGGGAACGCGATCCCCATGGCCATCAGGACTGCCATCGTCATCGGCATCAGGGCGAACACCGCTCCCACCGACAGATCGAATTCACCGCAAATCATCAAAACTGTGACGCCGATCGCTACCAGCGCCATTTCCGGCAGGATCCCAAAGAAGCCTCGCAGATTATCAAGGCTCAAGAAGACGCCTCCCGACCTTATCTGAAAGAGAACAATCAAGAGAAAGAGGAGGAGAAGCGCCGCCAGTTCCGGCTTCTCCATGTACATTTTCAGCATTCTTTTCATTACATGCACTCCCGTGCGGCAGGGCTGCTCGTTCGCAGGCCTCCAGCCAAATTCATGGCTTTGCGCGCCACTGTTGCCGCGCAAAGCCGATGCTTGATCGATTCGTTACTCTCTAATCGCTTGAGCGTTGGAGAGAGGCGCTTACCTCAGGCCCTTTGCAGACAGGTCCATGATATTGTCGGCATCTTCCGGGCGCACGATCCCCTGCCCCGTATCGATTTCCGCCGGAGCGAGGCCAAAATTCCGGGCGAGATAGACCTGCATGACAGGCATGAATCCCTGCATGTAGGGCTGCTGATCGACCTGCACCTGGACATAGCCAGTCTGCATTTGCTGGACGACCTCGGGCACAAGATCGAAACCGCCCAGGAGCACCTTGCCTGGTGCGACCCCACGGTCCTTGAGCATGCGCGCTACGGCAGCATGCCAGAAGCCGGTGTCGAAGTAGGCTGTCGTGTCGGGCTGCGCGTTGAGAAAGGCGCCAACACGATCCGACGTGACCGCAAGGTCCGTTCCACTGTCGATCCGTTCCCAAGAGATGTCACGGCCAGGATTTGCAGCCTTAAACTCCTCAAGGAAGTCCATCACGCCCTGCCCGCGTGCTTCAGACCAATTCTGCCCCGGCGCCGAGATCCCGACGAGTACCTTGATCGGTCCTTCTTTCGGAAAATTCTCTGACATCGCCTTCCCGAGCGAGTACCCGGCTTTTCGGAAGCCCTGTCCGACGAAAGCGGCGCGCGCGTTTCCTTTCGCTCCCTCGCTGTCATCAACGTTGACGCCGATCACCTCCACGCCATTCTTGGTGGCCCGCGCGATGACGTCGTCAAACGCCTTGTCATCAACGATGGAGGTCAGAAGCGCGTCGGGCTTGCTCGCCAACGCAGCTTCCATGTTGGAGAGTTGTTGTTCCACAGACCCTTCAGTCTGTGTAAACACCATCTGGCAGCTTGCCGCGATCTTCTCACAGGCGTCGTCAAACCCCTTCTTCACCGCTTGCCAGAACGTATTCGAAGCCGACGAGTGATGTGTAAAGACGATCTTCAACGGCTCGGCCGATGCGCCAAGCGCGCTCGAGCCGAGAAGCGCCAACCCTAATGCACTTACAATCAAAACCGTTCGCATGCTTACTCCTCCTTAAGCTGCAGATTGCTGTCGAATTTCTTCAGTCCGCGCTTGAGACGCGGCGTGACACCGTGAATGCCTTTTCGAGGTCTGGGTTGAGCTCCATCCCGAGACCTGCACCGGGTGGGACCGTGATCATTCCGTTTCGAACTTCTGGAAGCGCCGTCACCAGGTCGCGGTACCAGGTTTTGTAGAAGGCTCGAACGCTCTCCTGAACCAACGCATTGGGGGCGTTGAGTGACAGGTGCGTCGAAGCGCAAAGTACGACCGGACCAGTGCAATCGTGCGGCGCAACCGGGAGATGCCATGCCTCCGCCATCGCGGCGATCTTCCGCGCCTCCGACAGTCCGCCACACCAGCTTATGTCCAGCATGACCACGCCTGCAGCGTCAGTTTCCAAGAGGTCGCGGAAGGCCCATCTCGAACCCAAAGTTTCCGACGCTGAAATCGGCGCAGGCGAGACCGCCGCATAACGCTTGAGGCTCGAGAGGCTGTCCATCTTGATGGGGTCTTCGTGCCAGAATGTCTGGTACGGCTCGAGCGCGCGGGCAATCTGCATTGCCGGCAAGAGCTGCCACATCGAATGGAACTCGACCATTATGTCCATACGATCGCCGACCGCGGCGCGGATCTTCTCAAACGGTACCAACGCCGATTTAAGATCAGGAACCGAAATATATTGGCCGCGCGTCTTTTCCGCTGCGATGTCGAATGGCCATATCTTCATCGCGGTAATGCCCTCCTCCAGGAGAGACAAGGCAAGTTCGTCGGCGCGATGGAGGAAACCATTCAGGTCGTCGTAGTTGCGGCTGGCCGCAGAGGATAGGTCGTAGTTCGCCGTTGTCTGGCCAGTCGCCTTCTTGATGTATTCCGTACCGGCGCAGGTGTTATAGGTCCGGATTTCATTGCGACTGAAGCCACCGAGCAGTTGCGCGATAGGTTGACCAGTCGCCTTTCCGAATATATCCCAGAGTGCAATGTCAAAGGCCGAATTGCCGCGTACCTCCGCACCGGACGAGCGAAACCCGAGGTAACCCACCAGGTCAGTCGCGAGAAGATCGATCTGGAGCGGGTTTCGGCCGATAACGCGCGGCGCGACATACTCGTGGATGTAGGCTTCGACAGTCTCGGCGCCGAAGAAAGTTTCTCCAAGTCCGCTCAGTCCCTCGTCCGTATGTACGAGCAGCCAAAGCAGGTTCGGTCGCTCCGCGACGCGGAGCGTTTCAAGTCTCGTTATTTGCATAGGGCTATCCTTTAAGCGATACCGGCAGCGATCAGTGCTTTGGCACTCTCATCAAAATGGCGAGCCATAAGCTGGCTGGCGGCCTGCGGATCGCCGGCACGGATCGCCTCAGCTAACTCAATATGGATGCGATTCATGGCGTACCGCTCCGCGTCGGAGGCGCGACTGCGCCACCCGATCGGCCAGGTCTGTCGAGAGACACCTTGAAACGCTCCGACAATGATGGAGAAGATCGGGTTCTTGGAGGCGCGCGCGATCTCCAGGTGAAAGGCAAGGTCGCTTTCCATGACCTTGTCCGCATCGGCGAAATTCTGCTCCATCGCCTGCGCGTGGTCGAGGATGATGCGCGCTTCCGCATCCGTTCGCCTCAACGCCGCTAGCGTCGCCGTTCGCATTTCGATCGTGCGGCGCACGTCATAAACCTGATTGATGTTGATCTGGGCGGTGTGCACGCCGTGCTCGATCATCAGGGACATTGCGCCATGATCAAGTAGAGCCACGGTCGCGCGCTTTCCGACGTTGAGATCAATCAGCCGCATGGTGGCGAGTGACCGGAAAGCTTCACGAACCACCGATCGTGAGACGCTCAGTTCCTTCGACAGCGTAGCCTCGCTCGGAAGCCGATCGCCCGGGCCAAGCTCGTTTGTCCGGATGTGCTGGGTAATGGCGCCGATAGCTGTGCCGACGAGATTGCCGGATGCAAATTGCTCTTCGTCAAGGGGCGCCATGGTCATTTTCGTCTCCCGGTTTGATAAAACCTGTCCGACAGGTTGAATTGAACTGAGTCATAATTTATAGGTAAGCTGTGTGTCAAGAACCATTTTGAAGACAGTCAGAGGAGTTATGAGAGTCGAAGTTGGCGTTGTCCTCGTGGCGGAAAATATCGTCGGCGAGAGTGCAGTATGGGATGATCGACAGCACAAGCTTTGTTGGGTCGACATCGTGGGGAAAGCGATCCACCGGTTCTGCCCAACGTCTCGCAAGCATGAAACATGGCGCGTTCCCGATCTGGTCACTTCGATCGGTCTTCGAGCCGATGGTGGCGCAATTGTCGGGTCGAGAAAGTCGATCGCGCTATGGGACTTCGACGGGCCACTTCGTTTTGTGACGGAGGTCGAGCCTGAACAGCCAGGCAACCGACTGAATGAAGGCGTCGTCGCACCGGACGGCAGCTTCTGGGTGGGGACGATGCAAGACAACATCGCCGCCGACGGCACGCCGCTTGCGATGTCGGCTAAAACAGGAAGGCTCTATCGCTATGCGCACGGAGAATTGCGTCCCGTATGTGATGACCGCTTTGGCATCACAAACACGCTCATTTGGACCAGCGACGGCCGCCTCATCACGGCGGACACCGAAGAAAACGCTATCTACAGCTACAAGCTCGATAGAGAGTCTGGGTTGCTACGCAATCGGCGAACCATTCTTTCGGGGTTTGAACGAGGCCGGCCGGATGGATCCTGCGTGGACGCCGAAGGTTTCATATGGAATTGTCGCGTTGCGGGCGGCGGCTGCGTCGTTCGATTTGCCCCGGATGGCAGGATAGATCGCGTCGTCGAACTGCCCTGTTCCTGGCCGACAAGTTGCACATTCGGCGGGCCTGGATTTGAGACTCTTTTCGTAACTTCAGCACGCTTCACGATGCGCGATGAACACCTGGCAGCCAACCCACAGGAAGGCGCGGTGTTCGCAGTAAACCCCGGTGTTCGCGGACTACCGGCTAACCGCTTCGTAGAGTGACGGACCAAGCTGAAAGCCGTTCAGAAGGACGGCTTCGGTTCATTCCACTCGATACATGGCCTTTATCAACCAAAGACAGCAATAGCCTTGCTGTCTAGGGATTGCCGTGCGATTCTTCGGGCATGATCCGGGGGAGATGAGAATGTCGGAAACGATGCTTGCAGCGCTAACCAACATTCGGACCGCGGAAGATATGATCGTGGCGTTTCGCGATGAGGAGCAGTGTCGGCGATTGCTGGAAAGCATGGTGTGGCCGGCCGGGAGAGTTTGCCCTGCCTGTGGTTACAAGCGCTCGATCGCAATCGCCGGGCGCGATATGGGCAAGCGGCGTGCGCGCCCGGGTCTCTATCAATGCTCCAGCGGCGATTGTCGCTTCCAGTTTACGGTGACGACACACACGCCGCTGCATTCCACAAAGCTTCCTCTGAGTGTCTGGCTGAAGGGCATGTGGCTTATTCTGCAGTCGGATAAAGGTTTGTCCTCGGTGCGCCTGGCCGAGGCTCTGGGGGTGAGTCAACCGACGGCCTGGCGGATGGGACACGCGCTGCGTCTCATGGCGGCGCGCGAGCGCATGCTCGATGGCACGGTGGAGATCGACCATTTCTATCTCGGTGGGCGAGCGAGAATAAATCCGGATGATCCACCGCCTGGACGAGGCCGAAAAGGTCTACCGAACACCCAGAAGACGCCTGTCATGGTGATCGTGCAGCGACCAGATGACGTCACACCCGGCACTCCGGCCGGTGACGCGCGTGCTGCGGTAGTGACGGGTCTTTCGCTCCGCGCAGCGGCGCGCACCGCCGAAGCGCAGATCGATCCCGACGCCTATTTGATGAGCGATGAGGCGACAGCGTTCATGGCCCTTGGCGAGAACTATACCAGGCATGATACCGTGAAGCATTCCAGCCGCGAATACGTTCGTGACGACGTTCATGTCAATTCGGTCGAAGGTTTCAATTCCCGCGTCCGCCGCACAATTGCCGGCGTCTTTCATCATATCAGCCCGCAGCATGCCGACCTGTATTTCCACGAGATCGGTTTCCGATGGTCACAGCGCATTGTGACGGGCCAGGTGGTGCGGAAAAGCCGAAATGGCAGGGAACGCATGAAAACCATGTGGTCGCGGGTGCCGCCGGCACTGCAATTGCTGCAGGTCTTTCGCGCTGCTACCGGTCGCCAAATGCGCAGAAGTCTGGACGGCGGGATTATCGTCAAATCAGCAGTAGCTGTTTTTGGTTGATAAAGGCCCGATACATTATGCGATCATTTGAGCACAGAACGAGAACAGCCGCCCGTTTGCTGGAGTCAGTTGCGGGGGCCGGTTTGCACGAAACTTGCGTTGCATCCGCCCAACTGGAGACGGTTGAGGCGTAATGCGATTTATGGAACTTTAAGTCACGAGTATCGCTGCGTTCGTTCGGGAAAATATGCACCAGTTGATAGTAAGTATCTGGTATTGTTGCATTTTTACGGTTGCCACGCGAATCGTCATGGAGTCTAAGCACCCCATCCTCCGCGGTCCTTTTCGACCTGGACGCCCTGGCATTCCCGGAATTACGGCCGCGCATCGCCGCACTTCAAGTTCTTTTCGCTGCGAAAAAGCCATCGGAGACGCCGAAGAATGGGAAAACGTGTGGTTTTCTGCCCGTATCCCGCTGGAGCCGGTCAGTGGCGCACACCTGACCACCCGCCCCATCCCACCGGAGACACGCCGGCGAAATCGCTGGCTCAAGCACGGTTCATTTGAACCGCCCGGACATCCCCCGGTTGGCACCGCCATCAGCAATCACGTTCAACTTCTGGGCGGCAAGTACAACCTCGACGCGGTTCCGTGCGTCAAGCTTATGCATCAGCATGGTCATGTAGTGTTTCACGGTCGTCTCGGTGATGTCGAGACAGGCGGCGATCTCACGGTTCGTGCTGCCACGCATGAGATGGCGAACGATCTGTTCTTCGCGCAGGCTCAGGCGCTTTTGCGCTTGGGTACGACGGCGAAGGTCTGCGGTCTTCATGGCCATCATGACCTTTGTGGCAAAGCCGGCAGTGATGAATGTGTCGCCGTCATGCACAACCCGGATCGCTTCATGCAGATCATCGGCGCTGCTGCCTTTGAGCACATAGCCCGTAACGCCATAGTTCAGCGCTTGGATCGCTGTTTCAATGCTCGAATTTGCTGTAAAGACAATAATCCGCGTAGCTTGATAGTTCTGCCCGATCCGTTCGATGGCGGCCATGGCGTTGCCGGGCATGCTCAGATCAAGCACGAGGACATGCGGCGAAATTTCTTCAACAATTTTCAAAGCATCGACCGCGTTTTCGCCCTTGGCGACGATCTCGAGGTCACTTTTTCCAGAATATAAACTAACCAGTCCCTCCAGGAGGATCGGGTCGAATGATTTTAATGGCTCGCAACTGCTAACATTCGTTGGATGCAGCCGAATGCAACCGGGTCGATGCTAACTCTGGCGCGGCGCGACCTGGCCAGATAAGCGTTAGCAGCCGGCGTCGGTCGTTGTTCAAGCTAAGCGCGGGCCACCCCAGCCAGTGTAACGCTCGGGCGCGTAGACCGGCTCATACTCGGCTGTCAGCGTCGCGAAGATTTCCTCGGCGATGAACTGGCGAGCGTCCTCTCGATTATTGGCGTCGATGGCGGCGTGATCGTTTGTAATCTCTGGCGGAACGTTCCAGATGATGCTGGCCAGATGCGCAACTACCTCGCTGTTCGCCACCGCCTTGCCGTGTCGATGAAACTCCCAGTTCCGCCGCAAATAGCTGACGACGTGATGGGCGATAGCCACCGCGCTCGATTGATCACGACGACGCGTGTGCCCGGTTCCTGCTAGAGCCTTGCGCGCTGGCTCCTTCAACAACGACAAGGCGAGGTAGACCGTTGAGATGTCCAGTTCTTTCTTCATCGGTTCACACTGAAAGGCGGGCGGCGCTTATTAACATGGAACCCGCGTATATTTTGGCTCTGCCGCCTCGCATTTGATGTGGTGAACTGTCAGTTGGACTTCAAGCGGCGCGGCCCGCTGATGATCAGCTCCGGCGTTCATTTTCCACCGCCCACGCTCAGCCTCGTAGAAGGCGAACCTCGCGAAGGTCTCGCGGATCGCTGGCACGTCGTTGACTGACATGACGAAGTGTCCATGAAGTCGCGCCAAGCGCTCGGCCAATAGGTTAGGCGACAATCCAGAAATATAGCTTGGAAACGTTTGCTAAGCCAGGTGAAGCGGCGGTTTTATTTGCGGATACATGGAAATCCGCGCGAAATCGACGTATAATTACATTTAATTCTTTTGCCCCACATGGAGTAACCAACCAATGCTGCAAGAACAAAAAGGCTTTGAAGAGCGCTTATTGAACTGGGCTATGACGACTTGGTTCCGGTGTTTAGGGCCGCAGTGCAGCAAGGTGCACAAGCCATGCTTGGCGTACACAGCACAGCTGTGCTGGCCGCCCTTGCAGGCTTTGGATTGCCCGAAGTGCCGGTGACGAAGAGCACGCAACGCGTTCGGAGGAAGCGGCGGAAGAAAACAACGGCCTTTTAACGGCTTGCGCTCTTTTAACGCACCTTTGCCACGACCTGGGCGGCTTATGATGGCATTCGATAAAACACTAATGGGTGAACAACATGTTCAGCCGATATCACCACAATGCTCCCGAAAGGCGATCGTCAGCCGCACTCCCTATCAGCGTCCTACTCCTCCTGATATGCGCCATCTTCGTCTACTTGGCGATCGGTGTGCTGCTGGACGAAGAAACCCAGACGGTCGTATACACGCCGCAGATAACGGATACGAACTCGCCGCGCCAATGACATCCAGCAGCGGTTCTGCTTGACGCTGGGCCAACGGTCGCTCGATCCGGCGTTGATGGAAGACTCGTTTTATCGTTAAAAATCAAATACTTAACGAATGTTGTGCGCAGCGATGCGGGGCCGCAGACGGACAAAATCGATGGCCTCCCCTCGATTGGCGCACGTTCAAAGGCTGGAATGTGCCACATTGCGCGTTGCGCGCGCCTTTTTTCAAGATTGCACGATCGCGGGAAAAGTTGGAATGCAACTAATCTGCCCCACGGGAACCAAATCCACAATCGCCCGTTATAGGGGGAGAAGCACGACCGACGCGAGCGTGACCGGCTTTGATGAGGAAGTTTCCCCAGCAGGGCATGAGAAGCGCGGGAAGTTGCCCACTTCCCGTAAGCCCTTGCCACTGAGCAGGGATGCGCGATGAGACCCATTCGTATCCCTGCCGTTGTTTTTCCGTCTGGTCAAGCGCTGCGAGGCAGCGATAAGAGGACATGGCATCCTTTGGTCGGCACTGCCGCCCTTTGTTTTCAGCATGTTAGCGGGGACGGATGCTCGGTGGCTGCGAAGCACAGCGCCTTCATACCCACCCTCCTTTTCATGCCATTTTTCAGGAGGCTATCTCGGCAAGAAAAACATCGCCTTATCCACCACCGGCCAGCCCTGCAACGCACAAGCATGGCCGCCAGAAAAAGTGCCCCCCTTTCCAGCCCCCCCCCTGCCATGCCCCCTTGGGGGAGTGGGTTATGCTTGGCTGTCCAAGGGCTAGGGGATCTCACTCTGGCTGGTTTGTAAGGAGAATGAATTGTAGGACATTGGTGCGTTGGTTCACTCGGCGTGTTCCCGTGGGTGATCGAAGTGGCTAAGCTCCTGCTCCTCGTGAGTGGTTGTTTCGACGATCACATTGCGGACGCCAATCTTTTCGTTTCGGCTTCCAGCTTCTGCGATCGCTTTGAACAGCTCTCCATCATCTCGAAACGATGCTTGGCGATCGGCATCCTTGGTCCAGCACCACCGAGCGTGATGATAGTCATGCGTGAGGTACCAAGTGACCTTACCCGTTAGGGGGAAATAGGAGCGAGCACGATAGGTTGTGGCTTTGGGCTGGCAGCGGTTGTTGATGGCGTTCATGGTGTTACCCCCTAGCGCCTAACTCTGGGCTTCCACATGAAGCCTCTTCGAATGGCATCCTCAAGGTTGAGTACTTGGAGCGTATCGTCCGCTAACTCAGCGGACAGTCCTACGGCAAGCTGATGGTCGACCGTAGCTGGCCTCCCGGTGAACACGTCGAACACCGTTGAAGTCCCATCCAGTTCACGCCTTAGGTCATATCGCTTCGTGATCACAGTCATGCCTCCCTTTGAAATGCTTCTTTCGGCGTCTGAGCAGATCATCTCCTCCAATGATCAAGAAAGAGGCAGCTTAGGGGACAGCCGACACGTTCGCAGCAACAATCCGCCAGCCAGATTGTAGGGGGAATGCGCAAGTTTCTTGCTGCGGGCGCGAAATGTTCCGGTGCGTTCCTAGATGGTTCACAACCAAACCCCTGATTTCTGCAGGTTATTTCAGCCATTTGACTAGCCGATGTCCTCGATATGTTCTTGTGGTAAATTTATTGTTAGGAATATTGAATGGACACAATGCTTTGTAAGTGATGCATCGCTGTTAAATTGTGGCGAGTCGCGCCATGCGCGAATGGCTCACAATCCACCGCAGGGCCCACCGATGCACTTTTTTCGGCGCATGATGCCCAACACCGGCCCCACCGGTTAGTCGAATATGTTTGCCGTCTCGATTAAAGTTCCTGGATCGCAACGGGAAGACAAGAAAATGTCCTTGGTTCAGAACGGCAGAGCCCGCTTAGCGCTGGCCTTGCCTCGTCATAGAGGGCACCTGCGTTCTGTCAAAAGCCACGAGTTGGATGACCTTTTCGAAAGCTACGCGTTAGCCGCCAAGAAGCTCGATGACCTCCGAAGGGAGGTTCCTCGACAGGAAGAGCTGATCCTCGAATATCAGAGTTTATGCCTCGATATGCAGGCTGACGTGGTGGCGCTGCTCGAACGGCCTAATCGGTGAAGTGGGTTAGACCCACCTGTCATGGGTGCGAGTTTTGTGGGATTTTTGCATATGCAATCATGAACTGAATTAATATTTGCTTACAATTCAATAAATTGCACGATGTCGATCCTGCGCCCGGATCCCGAGCCAGTAGTGACGCAAGGACATCGCCGCGAAGCGCGTCATGCATCATGTCGGCCTGCATGTGATTGCGAAGCGACTGGGCGTCTTGCGTCACCACCTCGACATTTTGCGTAAGCCTGCTTGCGGCCCCAAGGCCCGCCGCCGCGCCACCGCCTGCGACAACAAATACTGCAATACCAACAAAGATCACTTTATGATGTATAGTTTTCATCGACGTAATTTCCTCCACCCCGCCGATAAAAGTATTGGTTACAATTTAAGCATTGATTAAATCACACCTCACTCAACCCCTTTCATTTCGCATTGTCCGTGAAGCATTTCCGCAATATCGTTACTTGGTTACATTCTGGCCTGACCGCCACCGCCAAGGTTGAAGTCGGGCCGTCCTGACGGGCTAGATGTTGGCTTCGGGAGCCAGTGGTTGGCAATTCAGGGATGAGTGCGGACACACGGGCGGCGTCGAGAGCATGGCGTTCCTTTCCCGATACATAACCTTGCGTCGGGAACTGCAAGGAACGATTGTCACGCCGATCGGCTCACCCCGCGCCTCCACATTTCACGGTAGATCGTGGAGCGTCCGAGACCGAGTTGCTTTGCCGCCTCGGTCGGGGTGCTTCCTGTCGCGATGAGCTCGATGGCGGCATCGACCTTTTTCATGTCGAGCGGCTGACGTCCGGGGCGTCTTCCCTTCGCCTTGCCGGCCGCCACACCGTCTTTGGTTCGTTCCGAGATCAGCCTGCGTTCGAAATCAGCGATGGCGCCGAACACCTGGAAGATCAGTTCGCCAGCGGCAGAGGAGGTGTCGATCTTCTCCTCGAGGCTGAGAAGAGCAATCTGGCGCTCGCGAAGGATCGTCACCGTTTCCAGCAATTCCGCAAGCGAACGGCCGAGGCGATCGAGCCTGACGACCGCAAGCGTGTCATCGGCGCGCGCATATGCCAGCAACTCCGCCAAGCCCGGCCGGTCGATGTTTCTCCCGGATTTGACGTCGGTGAAGACCTTGATGGCGCCAACCCGCTCGAGACGCAGGGTCTGACCGGCGGCATCCTGGTCGCCGGGCGAGACGCGGGTGTAGCCGATAATAGTTCCCATGAATGGGTCTCCGAAATGACCGTGCTGTGGATGGTCGTGACCAGACCTGTCACATTTGGAAGATCTGTCCACTGAATACGTCTCCCCACGCGAGCGTGTCCACAGATTGAGTGGGCCTTTTGTGGACGGTAAGACGTGGCGGGAGGTGCACCGACGCTTGCATCGGGCTGTCGCCGGAAGCTGCGTTCGATATTTCCTGGTCGATTTTCATCGCCGCCACGCCGTTCTTGGCGATCCTTGGGCGGCATTGATCAGAACCGATGCGCCCAGTTCAGCACTCCGAACGCAATGGATCTCGATCGTTGTGCGACGAGCCTGTTCCAAGCGGCGCAGCGACGCTCGACGATGGCGTCGCAGGATGTGAAGGCCCAGCTTGAGGGCCAGTCGCCGCGCAGGAACTTCCAGACATATTCGACCGGGTTCAGTCCGGAGAAACGTGGCGGCAGGACCGCAAGGTGATGTTTTCCGGCGCAACCAGCTTGGCCGATGAATGCCTACGTGATTGGTCTGGTCGAGGACCGCGTGCGCATCGGAATCGACCTCGCCGCCGACGTCCGGAAGATGTGCGTTCATGGCGCGCGCGTCGCACCGCCTGATCCGCGGCTCACGTGCCGGCGCTCGGGTGCGAGGAGCAGCGGATTGTTCACAAACCGCGACGACACCCGGAAATGGCGGGTGGCGATGGCCGCGAACCGTAACAATATCGGACACCCGATCTACTCGTGCGCATCTTCGCAATCGGCTTCGGCGGTGAAATAGCGCGAGGCCGCCTCGGTGCGGTTGCGCACGTTCATCTTCTGATAGATGTTGCGGACGTGAACCTTCACGGTGTTTTCGGACAGCCCGAGCCGCGCGGCGATGACCTTGTTCTGCGTGCCCATGCAGATCAGATCGAGAATTTGCACCTCTCGGGTCGTCAATCCATCGAGACCGGCCTCGCGCCGACGCCGCCCCTGGTTGGCAAAGACGGTGCCATCGGACGTTTCGGCTTGCCGAGCGGAAGCGCTGGTCGAGGTGAACGGCTCCGGCGGCAGCCGTCGCAGCAGCGCAGAGGGGAAGTGCTCGCCTCCCTTCATCAGCAGGTCGATCGCCGCGAGGCAAACATCCAAGCGCAGGTTCAGGGGCAGAACGCCATGGATCGACTTCTGTTCAACGAAGCTGGCGATCGACAGGTCGATTTCATCGGCATCGTTTACCAACAGGCCGATGGACGCTTCGGGGTGGAACTCGTGAATTGTTCGCAGAATGCTTGGAACGGTCTTCGACGATATGCGGTAAAGCATGATCAACGTGACCTCGCCGAGTTTGCCGTCCAGCAAGTTGTCGCGATCGGAGTATCCGACGACGTCGTGCTCGGGAAACCGTTTGCCGACCGCCCGAATGAACGACTCCGCAAACAGATCAAACCTGGCAAGCACGACGATCTTTTTCTTGTGCGACAAAGCCTTGTGGCTGTCTTCAAAATCGCCCGTGCTAGAGCATTCCGCCATTCCCCCTCCCTCCGCTTTCCCGTCTATTTTTATGGTGTACAGCCTAGTTCGACGCGAGGTGAGAGTTTTCTGGGCAATCCACGGCGAGCCAATCGGAAAGGCAGGCCAAATCAAACGAGTATTCCATATCGTGATGGCGCATCACCAGTCTGCTACCGTCTCGCCGGATCAACTCGCCTGCAAAACAGCGGATTTCATCCGCATCATCAACCACTTCCACCACGTATCTCAACGGGAATACATCCATTAGTTGATTGGATTCAGAGTGTTACAGACAGCATTGATCAGCAATCTTGAATGAGGCTTACGTCTCCGTGTGACGCTCGGCCTGCTGCCGGATCAGCGGCCACTTAGAAGAACAGGCGTGGGTTTCGGTTCTTCAATTGCCGACAATCGTCAATCGAGTTTTGCGCCACCTTCGCCAGGGTGGTGATCTGATCCTACATGGAATGTTGACCCCTCGAAGACGGTGCGCCTGCGAGGCCACTGCCGCGGCCAGAAGCTCACCCCGCGGCCAGAAGTTCACCATGGAATGCAGATCTTCAGTGCCGGACTGCGATGCTTCGGCCTGACGACGTCATGGATCACCGATCCACACCATGAACCGCATCGCCTTTGACAAGGATATCGAGACCCAGCTTGCTGCAACGCTGGTGCCCGGCGATGGTCGAGACAGCCTCACCGTCCATAGTAGCGCCAGGCACGCACTGCGGAACCCGTGATGTCCCGCCGGAACGGCGGTTGCGGTGACTTCAGGCAATCGGCTGGCCTGTTTTGGGGTACCCCGATGCGTGGTTGGGCGCTCGACCCGAATACCATTGGAGTGAAAGCGACCCGACAGGCTCACGGCTAGCGCAGCGGCAGCAGGAAATCACAAGCGTACCGTCGCCATCGTGCCAATCAACGCAACCAGTTCCGACTGGCGTCGGACGCCAGTTTTGTCGAAGATGGAGGAAGCTGTGTCCGGACCGTTCGTAGCCGACCCCCTTGCTCTCCGCAGCCGAGCGCAAAGTAATGCCCTTGCTCAAAAGGATTGCCAAGGAGACCTCCGCCGGGGGAGCCTTAAGGCTCGTGCCAACAGCACCGTGTCAGACACAGCACGCGGGTTCAAAGTGCTAGGTATTGCCGATGTTTCGGTCGGCGCTCGGCCTCCCCAGACCCGGAAATTGATCGACCTCCGCAAGCATCCCGGCTTTCTTGATAAAACGCCGGAAATTCTCCCTCGCGGCACCGAGCGGAAACCGGCCAATGGCGGCATCCCGGCAGGCTTTCAACAGCGTCTCATGAGCGAGATCTCTTCGCTGTTCCGGCCATTGGTTTAGGAAATCGAAGACTTCATCGAGAGACGTGATCTTCTCGATGAATTGTTTGCGTTGAACATACACAGCATGTCCAAAAGGCATTGCGGCCATCTCGCCCTCCCCTTCACGGCTCCTCCAAAACGGAAACTAAGCAACGAGTGTGACGCGTTCAAGTCAGCCTATTGGGCTACAAAAGCCGTCGGCTGTGTCGCCGTCGCCCGGCAACAAGATGTCCGGAGCATCCTTCCTCACCGTCAACTGCTGCCAACGCACCTTTCAACCGGTGTTTGTTGTCGTAGCGAGTAGCAGGTTTCAGTCCCGATAGCTGTTTTTGCGTGTTCCGGTGATGCCGGACGGTGATTCCAATCTGAAGCCGAACAGTCGGCGTGCCCCTGGGTCGTGCGGATTTTTGACCTGAACCCATTTCGCGATCAAACTAGGGTTGTTTGGTCTGTGGTCACGGCTTTCTGTTTTCGCATACTCTCGCCGGAGGGCTCGATGCGGCATGGTTTGACGTAGCCTGATGGAATCAGCCGCACCTCATGGCCAGCCTCCCTCGGCATTCCCGCCCAGCAGTGATGCGCTGTCGCGCAGACTTCCATGCCGATCAGGCAAGGAGCAGGCTTCTCGAAGAATGGCTGCATCTGCCCGCGTCGCAGCGACTGCGCAGGACGACCTGCCAATCGGTGTCAACACAGTGAAGCTGGAAAACACTCTTTGCGCCGAGATTCCCTCGCAAATCGGTGGCAGCGATAGAGCGGATCTCGGGCGACGCGGGTCATGCTGCAGCATCACACAGTCTGTTCGCCGGTCCGTTAACGTCACGGTGCCCACAGCATGCCACAGCGATGCCAGGAGCGGAGGCCGTCTACCTCATCACTCCAGACATGACTGCAGCTGACCCGCAAAGCTCAAACGTCGTCCAAGAGCACAGCGTCAAACGGGCGCGAATCAAACACGACTTCACCGGAAGCGGTCGTCTATTTGTGCTGGTGATGAGACCCGCCTTGTGTGGGGTGGAGATGCGATTCCTCGGGCTGGGCCCGCAATTCTTCTATCTGAACCGTTCTGCTGGCCAGATACGAGATGAGGTCCGATGCGTCGCTCGCCGACAGGCCGAGATTCGGCATGCGGACGCCTTTGTATTTCGCGTCGAGGTCGGCGAGGATTGGGTCTCTATTTGCGCGCAGTCTGGCCGGGTTCATGATCATTTCCACCAGCCACTTGGGGTCACGCCGGTCCGTGACGCCGAGCAGATCGGGGCCGATATGGTCGGTTACGCCCACTGTGTGGCAAGGTGCACAGATCTTCTTGAACAGGACCTGCCCCGGTTCGCGGCCGATTGTCAGGCCATGTGGATTATGGTCTGCTGCCAAGGCATCCTGCCGAACGTGACGACGATCCCGCCAGTCCGGGTCCATGTCGCGGATGGCAAGCTCCAGGTTCTCGATGTCCGCGAACGGCGAGTTTCTTGTCCATTCGCCAGTTTTGTCGTTGCCAAGAACGATTTCGTTGCGGTGCTGGGTCGCCACATCGCTCTTGTTGCCAAGCTTTGAATTGATGGCACGAATGTCGGCTGGCTTCCCCGTGATGAATGTCCAGCCAGGGCCGGTGTAAAAGGCGTTGGCGAAGGTTCTCAGTTTGTCCGGCGTGTCGTTTTCGGGGTCGACCGTGATCGACAGCACGAAAATGTCCTTGCCGATTTCGTCTCTCAGCCTGTCCACCACCTGGGCGATACGCGCTGTCGTCAGCGGGCAGAGGTCCGTGCAGCTGGTGAAGATGAAGCTGATGAGGACGATCCTGTCCTTGATCAGATCGTCATAGAATTTCACCTTCTTGCCATCTTGAGTGACGACTTTGACGTTTGGAAAATAGTCCTTTCCCCACCGTGAACTCTTTGCGGCCGGCTCGCCGGTATTCGACAGTAAAATTGTGATGACTGCTGCAAAAATCATGGACCAGCGCTTCATTTGGACCCTCCGTGCAGTGGCGCCGCCGACGCGAACACGCTCGAACTTCGTGCCACGATGGCCAACGGCCGTTGCTCATTGCTGACGATAAGGCGCTTTGCCATCGTTTCACGGTTTAACAGTGTCTTCGAGCTGCGCTGCCTGCATCGGCTGGCTGTCCTGCCAGCCCTTGGGCGCGCCTTCGGGCAAGATTTCCGGCGCGGTGAAAATGACGCCGTCCGGAGTGGGATTGGGGGTCGGGGTCACCGCGGTCTGAGGTGTGCCCGCGACACCGGTCAGCAGTTGAATGCGTGCCAACATCGCGAAGTCCTCATGAATGGTGTTATGGCAATGGTTGACGTAGGCGCCGCCGAATTCGCCAAACTGCACCTGGAAGGTGACGCTGCCGTTTTCGCCCAGGCGCCAGACGTCCTTTCGCTGGAAAGCCTCGGTGGCTGCAAGCTTCAGTCCTGTCCGCGAAATGGTGACGCCCTCCTCGAAGTGCAGGTGAATAGGGTGATCCCATCCGCCGCCGCCGTTCTTGTAGGTCCAGTGCTCGACCTCGCCGGCTTTTGGAATGAGCAACGAAATCCTGTTGGCGTTCATTGAGTGGGAGGACTCGCCATTGATGCGAATGGTCCAGGGAAAATTGACGTATTCGCCACAATCCGGAATGCACCCGTCGGGCCCGCGGGAATCCCCTTCTCCCGACCTGCCGAACTCGACGAGCCTCGTGCGCACCGGCGTGACGATCGGTATTTGTTCGGTCAATTTGGGCGGAACGCGGCTGACGTCCGGGTCCGTGGCGCGGTGGATGACGCCGGGCACATCGACACTTTCGACGGCGCCGACCACGCGAAACTCAAGCATCGGCCCGACGACCGGATCCTTGGAAAGGCCCTTGATAGCCGTTGCCAGGCTGAGCTCTTCCTTCGGCCCGCGACCATCGTCATGGAGGATCTGATTGACGACCCGTATCTTGTCGCCGATCCGGAAGCCGGAAAAGTCGACGATGATGTCGTAGCGCTCCGCCATGCCCTGCACCGGAAGCGACGTCAAGGTCAGGGGGGTGACCACAAGGTTTCCGTCATTGGCGATGAACTTGATCGGGACAGGATTTCCCTTGGCATCGGCCAGGGCAAGCTTCAGGAAGCGTGACATGCAGGCGTTCAGGATGCGGAAGCGATATTTTCGCGGCAACACTTCGAAGAATGGCGCATAGCCAAAATTGACCAGTGGCACGTCCCCAACCATTCCGTCCGTATCGAAAATATCGAAGAAGAGCTGGCCAGAAGCGTCGCATACACAGTCGGAAAAGATCAGATTGACGTCGAAGTCGATGTTGCCCCAACCCAGAAGCTTGCCGCTGGGCAGCCGCAGATTGACGCCGTCGGAAAGCTCCTCGTTGCCGCGGTCGGGGCCGCTGTAATAGTTGATGGCACCGAGATTGCCCTTGTAGACGTTCTCCGCGGTGAAGAAGAAGCGGTGATCGTGCGCCCACATGCTGCCTTGTAGCTCGCGGAAGTCTCCGGGAACGTTAACAAGGCCGGTGCTGTCGTCAGGACCCGACGCCCGCCGATCGGTGGCCTGTGTGTTGATCTTGTCGCGTCGGGCAAGCGTCGTGCTCCAGCGGTAGTCGTAGAACGTGCCTGGGAAGTGGTGCACATTCGCTGCGCCATCGCTTTCGGCGCCATTGTGCGCATTGTGAAAGTGAAGCTGGGTTTCGTTGCGGCCAAAGCCGTTGTTCTCCGCCCGGTTGACGGGCAGGTCGTTGTAGACGCGGGTGATGATGGGTTCGCCGTAGCGGCCCTTGATCAGGAACGGAGGCAGGGTGCATTCACCGGTCCTACCGGCGCCATAACTCCAGACGCTGTTTGGCTGCTGCACCGGGAAGTTGTCATGGAAGTATCCGCTGCCGGTTTGGGTAATCTGGCCGAGCCTCATGATGTAACCCACTTTGGGGAAGTACTCGTCCCAGCGTTGGTGCGCGAAGATCTCTCCCGGCGGGCGGCCCTCGATCGGGCCACGATAGGTCCTGGGATTGATGAATTGCCTGTTTGTCGGATCGGCCGAAAAATCGGTGTGGTAGGACAATCGTTTCGCCGGCCGTTCGGCCAGCTGCGCGGGAAACGCGGCGTGACCCTCTGAAGTGCGCGTCATCGGCACGGGATTGAGCAGATGCAGACGATGCATGGGTTGGGAGAATTTCTTGACGCCGAACAGCGGCGTTCGCGGCGCCCCGGTCGGCACCGCCGCATAGGCGCTCGTCGCAAACGGACTGAGCCCATTTTTCATGGCGAGCATTCCGCTGGCCGTGAAGATGCCCCATCGCAACAGCTCACGACGTGTCACCTGTTCCTGATTGATTGCCCGCGCGATCTCGGCACGGTTATCCCGTGCGAGCTGCGCTTCTCTCTGTCGCGCCCGCGACGCGTCGTTAGAAATGTACATTTAATCCGCCCCTATCAAATGTAGTTCATGGTCCTCCGATCTTAATATTTCTGAGAATACGCATTAACACTTGCAACCACAATGATTAGATCAGACCTTAGTCTTATGATTGTTCCGACTTAGATCGAGCGAAATTTTACAAAGAGTAATTTTTACCGTTGTCCTCCGTTGAGGATTTCCGACATTCTTTTATAGTTGCCTTGAGCTTAGTATTCGATCCGGCTTTATCGCTAGGGTTGAGTTCTCGCCCGTCTGCAGCACTCCAGTGGTGGTGAATGGCTATACCGAGGTTCGGGTATCGGGCTATCGACCAGTCCGGACACATACTCGAGGGGTATCTGGACGCGGCTTCAAGCGCGGCGCGCAGGAACCGGGCCGACAGATCTTCGGTCAGTTCCGGACGAAATTCGACGCGGTTGAATGCGGCGCGATCCAGCTTGTGAAACGGCAATAGCGTCGGCAAGCAGCTCTCCCGACAAAAGCCCGGTTTCCCAGAGGCCCGTATAGTTCGAGGGCGCATCGGCAAGAAGCCGCTCCAGGGACGGCCTCTCTGCCAGCCCGATCAGGTCATCCTTCGTCAACAGATAGCGAATGAACTGCGTTACAGTCTTTGCCGTATTCATCCGTCCCGCCGCCGTATGTCTCAGCACTGCCCCGCTTGTTCGACCGCCATCTTTGGTGGCTTGCGACATTGACGGCCGTTAGATGCCGGCCCTTGGGATCATAGGCCGTTATCCCCAGGAACCGTGATGGAGGAGGTGGATTAGCCGCTGATAATAACAGTGATGCTTTGCAGAAATGCTAGGCTTCGCCATGGGTGAAGCGAGAATCAGTCGTGGTGAAATGAGACTTGGCAGGACAGTTCTTCGGACGGCTTTGTTTTTCGGTGTCTGTCTGCTGGCCATGGGCTGTGTCGCTCCGGAAGAGGGTCGATTGGGGAACGACGTCGACTCGATCCTTGGCTCGGTGACAAGCGCGGACCTGCAGGCGCGCACACTCAGAAATGGTGGTAATTCGACGATGGGCTATGCGTCTGCCGGATCGGCAGACGCCCGCCAGCCGGCGATCTATTCAAGCTCTCGCCTCGGGGTTGTCGCCGCTCCAGGTGGCGGGGAAGGCGCAAGCGGCGATAGCGTCAATCTGAATTTTCAGGGGGCCGAGCTTCGTGACGTCGTGCAAGCCATCCTTGGCGATACGCTTGGCCAGACTTACACGATCGATCCAACGGTAAGCGGGACGGTGACGCTGTCGAGCGCGCGGCCGGTTCCTCGTGACGACCTGATGTCCATTCTCGAAACGCTGCTTGAAATGAATGGTGCCGATCTGGTTCGGCGCGGCAGTGCCTTTCAGATCGTCGAGGCTGGATCTTCGGTTGCCGGCCAGGTCAGCATGAAAGGTCGCCCGACGGGCTTTGGCATTACGGTCGTGCCGCTGAAGTATGTTTCGGCGCAGGCGCTTTCGCGACTCGTCGACGGCTTCGGCGCGCGTCCGGGCTCGCTGCGAATTGACACCACGCGTAACGCGATTCTGATCGCCGGCAGCGGGCCGGATCGCGAAGCGGCGCTGGAGACGGTGACGGCATTCGACGTCGACTGGATGAAGGATCAGTCGGTGGCAGTCCTGCCGCTCCAGCATGCCCGTCCCGAAGCCGTCATTCCCGAGCTTGAGCGGATTTTCGCCAGCAAAGGCGGCAATGGCGACAACGTCATACAGTTCATGTCGATGCCGCGGCTGCGTGCAGTCCTGGCGGTTTCGCAGAACCGCGCGCTCACGGAACGCGCCCACACCTGGGTCCGCCGTCTCGACCGGGAGAACCCTGATCTCGGGCAAAGCGTTCATGTCTATCGCGTCAAATATCGCGACGCGACGAAGATTGCCGAACTTCTGCAGCGCCTGTTTGCGGCCAACGAAGAGGCTGAAACCGAAGAGCAGGCGGCTCCCGATGAAGCGGCGACGCAGGAGCCAACGGCCACCGGCGAAGATGTCGTCGACATCGACCCGGCGCGCTTCGGCGCTCCTTTGGAACCGGAGCTTGGGGCCGAGCCGGTTCGCATCCGCTCAGATCCATCCAACAATTCGATCGTGATCTACGCCGATCTCGAGATGCGCAAGCGAGTGCTTGCCGCCCTGACGCGGATCGACGTTCCCCAGCTCCAGGTCGCGATCAGCGTGACGATGGCGGAGGTTCGGCTCACCGACGAACTGCGCTTCGGCGTCCAGTATTTCGTGAAGAGCAAATCGGTCGGTCTGGGCACCGACAACGGATCGTTCGGTCTGTTCAAGGTTCTGGCCGACAACGTCGCCCGCGAGGTTCCCGGCTTCAACTTCGTCCTGGGTTCGGAAAGCAGCCCGGATGTGATCATCAGTGCGCTGGATAAGATCACCGACGTTCAGATACTGTCGTCGCCGTCGCTGGTGGTGGTCGAGAACGAAGTCGCGCGCTTCCAGGTCGGCGATCAGATCCCGATCATTACACGTACGGTTGTGCCCGTCGAAACCCCCGATGCGCCGGTCAGCAACCAGGTGGAATACCGGGACACCGGCATCATCATGAACGTGCGCCCGAGGATCGCCGAGAACGGCGTAGTGGCGATGAGAATCGACCAGGAAATATCGAACGCAACCAATGGCGACAGCCTGACGCCGGTCATCTCCAACAGAAGCATTTCGAGTTCGGTATCGGTCCTCGACGGCCAGACGGTTCTGCTTGGCGGCTTGATCAGCGAAACGCAGGAGCGCGGCAAAGACGGCATTCCATTCCTCAGCCGCCTGAAGCACGTCGGTAGCCTGTTCGGCAGCAAAAACCGGTCGAATGCGCGAACCGAGCTGCTGATCATGATCAGGCCGATGGTCATCCGCGATTCACGCGATGCGCAGAGCGTTGCCGAGGAGCTGCAGGGGCGGATGTGGGGCATGGGCTCGAAAGCATTGAAGTAGTGCTGCTTTCCAAGCACATTGGCCCGGACTTACTTCCGGTCGTCGTCGCGACCGTGGCTGCGCTCGTGGTTGGGCTCGCAACCCTCGAAGCGGCACGAATATTTCTGTCGGTGCTCCTTGCTGGCTGCATGACAGCTATCACGCTTCAGGATTGGCGAAGCCTCAGGGTTTCGGATTTTACGAATGCGATGGTCGCCGTTATCGGTATCACAGCATGGTTCGTTGGCGTCGATCCGGTGGGAGTGGCGACGTCGCGAACTCTCCTTCAGATCGCCCGCGATGCCACACTGACCGGCGGGGCATTGCTGTTGGTGCGAGAGTTCTATTTCAGGCTCCGCGGTGTCGAGGGGTTAGGACTGGGCGATATCAAACTCGGCGCTGCTGCAGGTATTTGGATCGGCTGGGAAAATTTTGCGTTGGTTGTTTTTTGTGCAACGTTGGGCGCGCTTTTGTTCGTACTGGGTTCGACGATGAAGCACGGTCATTGGCCGGCAGGGCGACGCATTCCTTACGCCTCGTTTCTAGCCCCGGCAGTTTGGGGCGCATGGTACTTAGCCCAGGTCTTTAGGTAAATTGTCGCCTGCGTGTCCTGGCGCTTGTCGCGTTTAATTGGCCTCATATCCGGCAGTCTTGGAGTCGTTGCGGCATTATCCACGCCGGAGAGGTTGCAGATGTCGCCGAGTGTCTGGGCGATGGCGTCAAAACTTCGGGCGGCTCGATTTCGATCTCAGCGACGAGGGCGGCAGCGTCCGTCTCAGGATCACAGCACGGGAAGCGGCTCTCGACGCCACCGATACGCTCTTCGCTCACTTCGCCCCCACCGTCCCGATCCAGCAAGCAGGGTGTCTTCGCGCGACACCTTGCCGATCTGCTGCGCAGTCGCTGAGAGTTGCCGCTATGGCAATGATACCTTTTCCGAAACGGCAGCATGGAAATATTTTATGCCGATTCGGAATAAGACAATTGACTTTGTGCCGGTTCGGAAAATAAGCTGTTGGTTAGATAAGCCTGAGGAGCAGCTGGTGACGAACCGAGACGATCTGGACGAGCTCGACCGAACGGTCATTTCCATGCTGACCGAGGATGGGCGGCTTTCCGCATCGGAAATCGCCGCGCGCATCGGCAATGTTTCCGAACGCACGGTGCGTAACCGCATCGCCGCGCTCCTGCAGAACCGGCACATCGTTATCGGCGCCATTCCCGATCCAACGGCCATCGGCCGTGACGTTCAGGCAGAGCTGTTGATCGAGGTCGAGCCGGGCAAGGCCGATGAGGTCGCAGCCGAACTCGGCGAGTATGACGAGGTCGGATATCTCGCGGCGATCACCGGGCGCTACGCGCTCGCTGCTTCGGTCTTTTTCGATACCAATGCCGAACTCTTCGAATTCACCGAGGGCACTGTCGGCAAGATCCCCGGGGTGCACCGGGTCGTCACCAACATGATCCTACGGATGTACAAGATCTACGGCACTCGCACGACGGCGCTGAGCCAGCGCGAGCCGTCGGCAAACGGAGCGGGGCGCCGCGCCAGGAGGACTAAATGACGGAGCGTTTGCGCATTGGCGTGGATGTCGGAGGAACGAACACGGACGCGGCGCTGCTGCGGGGCAACGAAGTTCTTGCGACGGTGAAGACGGCGACGACGGAGAATGTCACCGATGGCGTCTCGGGCGCGATCCGGTCGGTGCTTTCGGCTGCGGGCATCCCTGGTGATCAGGTCGGCGCAGTGATGATCGGCACGACGCATTTTCTCAATGCCTTGGTCGAGCGCCGCCGCCTGCAGCGCACCGGCGTGCTGAGGCTCTGTGGCTCTTCCACGCGGGCACTGCCTCCGATGATCGACTGGCCCGAAGATCTCAGGCTTGTCGTTGATGGCGGCGCCGCACTTGTCGGCGGCGGCGTGAACTACGATGGTTCGGCGATCGCATCGCTCGACGCCGATGCGATCCGGCAGGCCTGCCGCGACTGGCGCGACCGCGGTATCAGCGCAATTGCCATTTGCTCGGTGTTTGCACTGGTTGACTCCCGTATGGAGCAGGAGGCGGCTGCAATCGTCTCCGAGGAATTGCCCGGCGCCTCAATCAGCCTGTCCCACCGCATTGGCCGCACCGGGCTTTTGCAGCGTGAGAGCGCCGCGATCCTCAATGCCAGCCTCCACCGCATCGGGCATGAGACAATCGCGGCCTTTCGCCAGGCCTTCGGCGAGCTCGGACTGTCCTGCCCACTCTACCTCACCCAGAATGACGGCACGTTGATGTCGGCGGACTATGCAGAGCGCTTTCCCGTCTTCACCATCGCTTCCGGCCCGACCAATTCCATGCGCGGTGCGGCTTTCCTTACCGGCCTGAAAGATGCCGTCGTCATCGATATCGGCGGCACGACGACAGATATCGGCATGCTGATCGGCGGCTTCCCGCGCAGCCGCGGCGAGGGTGCATCGATTGCCGGCGTACCAACCAATTTCCGGGTGCCGGACGTGTTCTCCTTCGGCCTCGGGGGCGGCAGCCTCGTGCGTGACGAGGGTGGATTGCGCATCGGGCCAGAGTCTGTTGGCTTCCGTCTGCCGGAAAAGGCGCTCTGCTTTGGCGGGGACACTTTGACGGCGACCGATGTCGCCGCTGCCGCCGGGCTCGTCGATCTTGGCGACAAGACGCGACTGAAACATCTCGACGGCGCAATGGTGGCGGCTGCGCTTGCCAAGATGAAAAGCGATGTCGAGGCCGTTGTCGACCAGATGAAGCCGGGGCCTGAGCCCATTCCGGCGATCCTTGTCGGCGGCGGCTCGGTGCTGGTCGATGGCCTCTTGGAGGGAACGAGCGTCTCGTTGCGGCCCGACCACTTCGGTTCGGCAAACGCCATCGGTGCAGCGATCGCCCAGGTCTCCGGAGAAGTCGACAACATCGTGTCGCTTGATGGCCAGTCGCGACAGGCGGCGCTTGATGGCGTTATCGCCGAGGCGCGCCGGCGTGCTGTCGAAGCAGGGGCGGCAGAAGCAACCGTGACGCTCGCCGAAATCGATGAAACGCCGCTCTCCTATCTGCCCGGCAATGCCATGCGGATCGCGGCCAAGGTGGTAGGGGATCTCAGCCCATGAAGTTCTGGAACTTGCAGGAAACCGATATCGACCGGATCGCGCTTGGTGCCGGCATCCTCGGCACCGGTGGCGGCGGCAGCCCCTATCTCGGCGCGCTGATGGCCAAGGCGCAACTTCGGCAGGGGCGCCAAATCAGGGTGGTCCGCCCGGCCGACCTGGCGCCGGATTCCATGATATTGGCGCTTGGCGGCATCGGTGCGCCGACCGTCGGCATCGAAAAGATGGAAGAGGGCGACGAAGGCATACGGGTGCTGCGCTCGATCGAAGCGCTGATCGGCCGCCAGATCGACGCCGTCATCGCCGATGAGATCGGCGGGGCCAATGGCATCTCGCCGATGATCACCGCGGCAAAACTCGACATCCCGGTCGTCGATGCCGACGGCATGGGGCGCGCCTTTCCCGAAGTGCAGATGACCACGTTCTTCATCAACGGCCATCCCTCTGCACCCTCTGCACTCGCCGATGCCTCCGGAAATGTGCTCGTCGTCACCGAAGCGACCAGCCCGGAAATGCTGGAAAAGCTGATGCGTGCCGGAACGATTGCGATGGGGTGCACAGCGCATATGTGCACGGCGCCGATGACCGGTGATTTCGTCCGCCGTTTCGGCGTTCCGCACACAGTGAGCCAGGCTTGGCGGCTCGGCGATGCCGTCCTTGCAGCGCGCGCTGCCAAGACGGACCCGGTGGCTGCCGTGCTGAACCAGGAAGGCGGAACGCTGCTCCTGCAGGGCAAGGTCATCGATATCGGTCGCAAGATCGAGGGCGGCTTCGTGCGCGGGCGGATGACGATCGCCGGACTGGGTCAGTTCTCGGGCCGTTCGGTCGAGGTCGATATTCAGAACGAATATCTGGTCGCACGCGAGGACGGGCGGACTTTGGCAATGGTCCCCGACCTGATCTGCATGGTCGACAGTGAAACGGGGCGGCCGATCGCCACGGAAGAGCAGCGCTACGGTCTGCGTGTCAGCGTCTTCGCGATCCCGTCGCCGGCGCTGTTGCGCACCGAGCGGGCGCTTGCGTCCGTCGGCCCGCGTGCTTTCGGCTACGGGTTTGATTTTGAGCCGTTGGGCAAGCCGAACATGGCCGAGCCCGTGCATGCCTATGTCAACGACAAACAGATGGAGCGCGAAACCTCTTCGGCTCCCGTGGGAGCACTGTGATGAACCGTCGTGATCTGCTGAAAACTGCTGGTTTTGCCGCTTTTGCCTTCGGTGCCGGGGTGCCTGCCTTGCGTGGGCGCCAGGCGATGGCCGCCGATGGCACGTCGATCTTCACGCTCGCCTATCCCGCGGGCTTTCCCGATCTCGACCCCGCCACCTCGTTTTCGAATGACGGTGCTGTGCTGGCCAATACCTACGAAACCCTGACGCGCTACATTCCCGCACGCGACGGTGTCGAGGCCAAGGTGGAGCCTTTGCTGGCCGAAAGCTGGCAGTCCTCGCCGGACGGCCTGACCTGGACATTCCGCCTGCGCCCCGGCATCAAGTTCCATGATGGGGCGGAGCTGACCGCGCAGGCGGTAAAAGCCTCGATCGAACGGACCAAGAAGATAGCCGGCGGCGCCTCCTTCATCTGGGCGCCGGTCGAGACGATCGAGACGCCGGATGCCGCAACAGTGATCATGCGTCTCAAGACGGCGCAGCCAATGGACATAACCGCGGCAGCCGGCTTTGCCGCCTGGATCTATAGCCCCGCCTCGATCGACAAGGACAATGCCTGGTTCAACGCCGGCAACAGCGCCGGCACCGGCCCTTACAAGATCGAATCCTACGAGCCCGGCCAACGCGCGATCCTCACCCGCAACGAAGGTTACTGGGGCGGGTGGCAGCAGGGCGCCTTCGACAAGGTGGTCTTCGAGGTCATCGAAGATGTGGTGCTGGCGCAGAACAAGCTCGAAAGCGGAGAGGCCGACTGGACCTTCGGCATTCCCTACGACAATCTCGAAAGCCTGAAGGAACGCCCGGAACTGGCCGTCGTGGCGAACCCGTCCTTCGAAACGCTGGTGGGCATGTACAACACGCGCCGTGCTCCACTCGACAACGTCAAGGTCCGCCAGGCGCTGTCCATCGCATTTCCCTATGACGACGTCATCGCCGCCGGAACCGCTGGCCTTGGCGCCCGTGCCAAGGGGGTCATTCCGCCTGGTATCTGGGGGCACGATGCGGAGGCGCCGATCCCGGTAACGGACATCGAGAAGGCACGGGCATTGCTGGCGGAAGCCGGCATTGCCGAAGGCGGACTGGAGCTGACGCTCACCTATGCGACCGGCGACGCGCTCGAGGCGCTGGCCGGCGAACTCTGGAAGGCCAATCTCGAGCAGTTGGGCATTACGCTGACGCTGCAGCCGATGGCCTGGGAGGCGCAATGGCAACTGGCCAAGGCCGATCCCGCGGCGGGGCAGGATATCTTCCTCATGTACTGGTGGCCGACCTTCGTCACGCCCTACGATTACCTGTTCAATCTCTTCCATTCCGAGACGGCGCCGAATTTCAACCTCGGCTATTACGCCAATGCGGAATTCGACAAGCTGATTGATGAGGCCAACACACGATCGGCGACCGACAGGCACGCTGCGGAGGCGTCCTTCAAAAAGGCGCAGCGCATCCTGATCGACGAGGCAGCTGCCGTCTTTGTCGTCGACAAGCCGAATGTTCACATCATTCGCGCCGATATCAAGAACTACGCCGACAACCCGGCCTATGGCCATGTGACCTTCGTCCACGAACTGAGCCGCTGAGGCGGGGAGCGAGGCGTCATGCACCTGATGCGTTATTTGTTGCGAAGGTTGGTTCTCTCGGTCTTCGTCGTGCTCGGTGTCACTCTGCTGGTCTTCGTCGTGGCCCAGGTGGTGCCCTCCGATCCGGCGGCACTTTATGCCGGTCCTCGGCCGACGGCTGAACAGATCGAGACGGCGCGCAGGGTGCTGGCGCTCGATGCGCCGCTGCATGAACGCTTCTTCTCCTTCGCCGCCAGAATGGCTACCGGAGAATTCGGCGCTTCCTACAAGACGCGGCGGTTGATCGCCGATGACTTGTCCGTCTTTCTACCGGCGACGCTGGAACTCGCTGTCTTCTCCACTGTGCTGGCGCTGCTGATCGGCGTGCCAGCCGGTGTGCTGACGGCAGCCGGGCGCGGCGGGCTGCTCGATCGGCTGGGCGGACTAAGCTCGATTGCCGCTGTGGCGATGCCCACCTTCTTCCTGGCCATGCTTCTGCAGGCTTTCTTTGCGCAGTGGCTCGGCATCCTGCCGCTTTCGGGCCGACTGTCAAAGGAGTTCGCGGTGCTTGCGCCGCTGCCAACCGTCACTGGCTTCAACCTGGTGGATTCGCTCCTGGCCGGGCGCCCCGCGGCGTTCTTCGATACCGTGTCGCATCTCGTGTTGCCGGCATTGACCCTTGCCAGCTATCCCGCTGGTGTGGCCATGCGGCTCACTCGATCGGCCATGATCGAGATCCTGCAGCGACGGCACATCGTGGCCGCGCGTGCGCTCGGCCTGTCGGGGTCGCGCATCCTCTTTGGACACGCGCTGCCGAACGCCATGGGGCCCGCGCTGACGGTTGTCGGCTTGAGTTTTGCCTATGCGCTGACTGGAGCCGTGCTGGTCGAGATCATCTTCGCCTGGCCCGGCCTTGGCCGCTATGTCTCCGAGGCGATCCTGTCCAAAGACTTTCCGGTGATCGCGGCGGCAACCCTGGTGGTGACGATCTGCTATGTCGCGATGAACCTCCTGATCGACCTTGCACAGGCGATCTTTGATCCGAGGGTGGCCCTATGATGCGCAGTCTTTTCAAGCGGCTGGGCTGGGCCGGCTCCATCAGCCTCGGGATCATCGTCTTCTGTTTTCTCCTGGCGATCCTTGCACCTGTGGTCGCGCCCTTTCCGGCGCAGGGCATGGGCACGCCCAATATCACCGACAAGCTGATGCCGCCGTCGGCCGAGCATTGGTTGGGTACCGATCATCTCGGGCGCGACATGGTCAGCCGGGTCATCTATGGCGCTCGTGTCTCCTTGACGACAGGCATGTTGATCGTTGCCCTTTCGCTGGCAATCGGGCTGCCTGTCGGCCTGTTGGCGGGCTATTTCGGCGGGTGGATCGATGATGCGCTGATGCGCGTCACCGATGTCTTCCTGGCTTTCCCGGCGCTTTTGCTCGCGGTTCTCATGGCGGCGGCAATGGGAGCGGGCATGGTCAACTCGACCGTTGCTGTCGCTGTCACCTGGTGGCCGTGGTATGCGCGGCTGGCGCGTGCCGAAGTCCTCGTCCTGCGCGGCCAGCCCTATGTCGAGGCGGCAAGGGTGATGGGGGTCTCTCATGGCACGATCATCCTGCGTCACATCTTGCCGAGCACCAGCCGACCGCTCGCCGTGCAGGCGGCGCTCGATTTCGGTCCGGCACTCCTGACGGCGTCAGCGCTGTCATTTCTTGGTCTTGGCATCCTGCCGCCGACGGCCGACTGGGGGCAGATGGTCAACGCCGGTCGCTCCTTCTTTCCGCTGCGCTGGTGGTACGCCGCTGCCCCGGGCGTGACCATCTTCGTGCTTGCGCTTGCTTTTTCGGTGCTGGGAGACGCGCTGCGCGGCGACGATGGAGGGCTGGGCGATGCCGCTCGTTGAAATCAAGGACCTGTCGATCCGCTTTGGCAGCCTCCACAATCCCATCCATGCTGTTCGTCACGTCGACCTGACGATCGAGCGCGGGACGATCCATGGCTTGATCGGGGAATCCGGCTGCGGCAAGACCATTTCCGGCATGGCGCTGCTCGGTCTGTTGCCGCAAAGTGCGCGCGTTTCGGCCGACGTCTTTCGCTTCGACGGCCTCAATCTTCTCGATGTCGCCAAAAGCCTGCGCGGTCGGCGCATTGCCATGATTTCGCAGGACCCTGCCGCAGCTCTCAACCCGGTGCTGCGGATCGGCAGGCAAATGGATGATGTGCTCAAGAGCCACAGCGGCCTGCCGCGCTTCCAGCGGCGCGCAGCGGCCGAGGAATTGCTGGCGGCGACCGGTCTTCCGGATCCGCGGCGGGTCCTGAAGAGCTATCCGCATCAGCTTTCGGGCGGCATGCAGCAGCGTGTGGTCATCGCGCAGGCGCTTGCGACCGGCGCCGACTTCATCATCGCCGACGAGCCGACGACTGCGCTCGACGTGACGGTCGGCGCGCAGGTGCTGGCGCTGCTGAAGCGGCTTGTTCGCGAGCGTGCACTGACGGTGTTGATGATCACGCACGACATGGACGTCGTTGTCGAATGTTGCGACAGCGCCACCGTGCTTTATGCCGGCCATACGGTGGAGACAGGACGCACGAGCGAACTCTTGGCGACGCCATGCCATCCCTACACCCGGGCCCTGCTCGCGGCACTGCCGGATGCGGTGGCCAAAGGCGAGAAGCTGGCGTCGATCGAAGGCCACATTCCACCTCCCTTTGCCGTGATCCAGGGCTGTGCTTTCGCGCCGCGTTGCGCAAGCGCCTTGCCGATCTGTCGCGAGGCGAAGCCACCGCAGCGGGGCGATGGGCAGCATTGTTGGACATGCCACCTGGAGCCCCACCATGGATGAGCCGTTGCTACAGATACGCGATCTCGTGGTGCGCTATCGCCGAACGGGCTTTTTCTCGGCCCCGCCGCCACCGGCTGTCAACGCAATTAGCCTCGAACTGGCGAGCGGCAGCACGCTTGGTCTCGTCGGTGAATCCGGCTCGGGCAAGAGCAGTCTGCTGCGGGCCATCCTGCGGCTTGTCCCGGTCGAAAGCGGCACCATCCGGCTCGACGGCGACGACTGGCTGGCTTTGCCGGAACAGGTCTTGCGCGAGCGCCGCCGCGCGATCGGCGTCGTTGCGCAAAACCCCTTCCTCTCCCTTAGTCCGCGGCTGACCATCGCGGAAATCCTGGCGGAACCTATGACGGCACAAGGCCGTGTCCCTGCCCAGGAGCTGCGTGAGCGTGCAGCCGACATGCTCGAACGTTGTGGGCTGCCCGGCACTTTCCTCACCCGTCGGGCGCGGGAACTTTCAGGTGGGCAGGCACAGCGTGTCGCCATCGCGCGAGCGTTGGTGCTGCAGCCCAAGCTCCTCATTCTCGACGAGCCGACCTCGGCACTCGACATTTCCGTGCAGGCCCAGATCCTCAACCTTCTGGCCGACCTCAAGCAGGAGTTGGGGCTGTCGATGTTGTTCGTCACGCACAATCTCAAGGTTGTCCGCCATGTTTCCGATACGCTGGTCGTCATGCGGAGCGGTCGGGTCGTCGAAGCCGGCTCGACCGAACAGATATCGTTTGCACCAGCGGAGGAGTACACGCGCCAGCTGATGGGATATGGGGGCAATCTGCGCGATAGGTCCAGATGATGGAAGTCACCGCGCTGCCGACGGCGGTGCCGGCGAAAGCTAGATCAAGGTGTCGTGGTGCGGTTATTGGTGCACATGCTGCAGCACCGGCCCAAGTTCTGACTTGCGTGCGGGCGGAGGACCGTGATCCGCGAAGCGTCGGCGGGGAGAAATCGCGCCGTGGTCACTCGGGCAACCCCGCCCGGCGCAGGCCATCGGCGAACCGCGCAAAATCCTCCGAGCGATGGATCGGAAGCCAGTCCTTGAGGTTGGAGATGCGCAAGGATGGGTCGAGCGTGCGCAGGCGCTGCATCGCCTGCCGCGCTTCCTCTTGTCTTCCCGCAAGCGCTTGGCTCGACGCCAACAGGGCGGCTGCGACCAGCAGGCTCGGCAAGTTCCCGAGCGCCTTTTCCGCCCAGGCAGAGGCGGAATCGAAGCGCCCGGCAAAAAAATGCGCGAGAGACGTCGCGGCCTGCATGCGAAACATCTCCGGATCCAACGGGCTCAGGCGAACGGCATGCGCTAGATCCTCGATCGCGCTCCCCGTTTCACCACGGAAAACGCGCAGCGCCGCGCCGAGGAACCAGGCGGGGGCAAAATTGGGATTGAGCAGCCGCGCCCTGTCGATGAGCGCGATGCCGCCGTCAAGATCGCCGGCAAGATGCCCGAGCGCGTGCCCGCCTCGCGTCAGCGCCACCGCATCATCCCGGCCAAGTTCCACGGCCAGCCGCGCCAGCCGCACGCCTTCGGCGATCTCGCGGGGTCGGTCGACCATCCAGCCGTTCAGCTTGCGCCAGAAATAACACCAGGCCGCCCCGCCATAGGCTGATGCAAATTCGGGGTCGAGCTCGATTGCCTTGTAGAACAGGGTGCGTGCCGTCTCGATCGCTTCGTGGGTGCCGATATGCAGCTTTGCCATGGCGCGCAGGTAGTAGTCGTAGGCATCCAGGCTTTCCGTCGGCTTGCGCTTGGCGCGCTCGATTTCCGCCCGTTCGAGTTGCGGCGAGATCGCGCCGACGACGCTTGCCGAAATCTGATCCTGAAGTTCGAAGATGTTGTCGAGCGTGCCCTCGAAGCGCTCTGCCCACAGATGCGCGCCGGTCGTGGCGTCGATCAGTTGCCCGGTGATGCGCACCTGGTTGCCGGCCTTGCGCAGGCTGCCTTCGAGCACATAGCGCACGCCCAGTTCCCGGCCGACTTCCTTCACATCCACCGCTCGGCCCTTGTAGGTAAAGCTCGAATTGCGCGCGATGACGAACAGCCAGCGGATGCGCGACAACGCCGTGATGATGTCTTCGACCACGCCGTCGGCAAAATACTCCTGCTCCGGATCGCCGCTCAGGTTCTGGAACGGCAGGACGGTCATGGATGGCTTGTCCGGAAGTACCAGCGCAGACGGTTGCTCCTTCAATCTGTCGGAGGCGTCTTCAGTGGCGCCAGCCCCGCCAGGCTGGCGTGCCTGTCCGGTCTCATCGACCGCGATGTCGCCCACGAAGCGGAAGCCCTTGCGCGCGATCGTGCGAACCAGGCGCTGCTCCTCGCCGCTGTCTCCGATGGCCTTGCGAACCGCGTTGATGTGGCTGGTGATCGTCGATTCCGAGACCACCCGGCCGCCCCACACCGCCTCCAGCAGGTCGTCCTTGCTGACGACCCGGTTGCGGTTCGCCACCAGGTGCAGCAGAAGGTCGAAGACCTGCGGTCCAACGCCCACGACTTGCCCGCGCAAGGTCAGTTCCCTGCGCTCCTGATCGAGCACGTAGTCTCCAAACATGAACCGCAAGGCCGGCATCCCTGACCGCGCGCCACCGGCTCCCGGCCGAGGCAACTGACGAAAAATATCTGACATCGATGGCGAACGCCTGGCCCGCCCACCCGCCCGCAAGGGCGTCGGCCAGGCAGGCGTCTTGGACATATATTCAAGCATCCTCCAAGGGCAATTCAAGCCTGCCTCAAGGACTTCTCGCATACCCGCAGGTACTCTCCATTTGCATAGACGGCAATGGTTGCGGTCGGGAAAAGCGGAGAAAACCCATGAAGATCGTCGTCATCGGAGGCACCGGCCTCATCGGATCGAAACTTGTGAAGAACCTGCGCGAGCGCGGTCATGACGTGCTCGCAGCCGCCCCCAACACGGGCGTGAATACCATTACCCGCGAGGGCCTCGCGGGAGCGATGGATGGAGCCGAGATCGTTGTCGACGTGGCGAATGCGCCAGTTTGGGAAGACAAGGCCGTGCTGGAGTTTTTCGAGACCTCTGGTCGTAACCTGCTGGCGGCCGAAGCCGCGGCGGGCGTTCGCCATCACATCACCCTGTCGATCGTCGGCAGCGAGAGGCTTCCGGACAACGGCTACTTCCGAGCGAAGATCGCGCAGGAAAACCTCATCAAGGCGTCCGGCATTCCCTACACCATCCTGCGCGCCACGCAGTTCTTCGAGTTTGTCGACGGCATTGCGCAATCGGCCACCGTCGATGGCGAGATCCGCCTGTCGCCGGCGCTCTTCCAGCCGATCGCGTCCGACGACGTGGCGGCCGCGCTCACCGATGTCGCACTCGCACCGCCGGTCAACGGCACGGTCGAAGTCGCCGGCCCGGAGGCTGTTCCGCTCGATGAACTGGTGAGGCGCTTCCTGAAGGCAAAGTGCGACACGCGCAAGGTCGTGCCCGACGTTCACGCACGCTACTTCGGCGCCGTGCTCGACGATCAGTCGCTGACACCAGGCGAAAAACCGCGCCTCGGCAGGATCCGCTTCGATGACTGGCTCGGCCAGCAAGCCGCACACTGAGGCTTGCGCGGACAAAACAGAAGAGCCTCGCCCGGGACCGGGCGCCACTTCCCGATAGATACTCTCAAAGGAGAATGACAATGCTTACACGGTTACTTCAGGCCTTTGCCCTCACCGCGCTCTCGATCACCGCGGCGTCGGCCGCCGATCAGCCGGAGGGCAAGGTGACGATCGTCTTCGATCACGCCCTTCCGAATGTCCCCGGCAAGAGCATGAAGGGAGTGCTCGTCGAATATGGGCCAGGTGGCGCATCGCCCGGCCATACGCATCCGGACTCCGCCTTCATCTACGCAACGGTGCTTGAAGGCTCGATCCGCAGCAGCGTCAATGGCGCGCCGGAACGGGTCTACGAAGCCGGCGAGAACTTCTACGAGGAGCCCGGCGCTCGTCACGGCGTCAGCGCAAACGCCAGCGACACGAAGCCGGCGCGATTGCTCGCGGTGTTCATCGTCGACACCGACGAAAAGGAACTGACCACGCCCATCGGCGAATAGCCGCATCGAACGTTTTTCCGCGCGGGCAGCCTTCGGCAATTCCCGTCTAAAGGCTGCCCCGCGGTCACCCACACCCAGCAGGAACTGAGAAAATGGATTCGCTCGAGGACAAGGCCGCCATCGTCGCAGGCAAGCGCGCCGCGATCGGTGACGCCGTCGCGCCAGCCAACAAGAAAAAGATCGTCGGTCTGCTTCTGTGCCTTGGCGCCGTGATAGCCGTTGCTGGCGGATGGGCCTGGGCTCGTCCGAGCGGCGAGGTATCGACCGACAATGCATATGTGCGCGGAGATGTTACCTCGCTTGCCCCAAAAGTTGGGGGCTACGTCACGACGGTGGAGGTTGATGACAACCAGACCGTAAGCACAGGGCAGGTGCTGTTCCGGATCGATGATCGAGATTACAGGGCACGGCTTGCCCAGGCGGTCGCGAATGTGGAAGCCGCTCAAGCCCGCCTCATCAATGTTGATGCGGAGTCTGAGCTTCAGCGGGCGCTCATTCGACAGGCCGAAGCTCAGAGACGTTCGGCCGTCGCTGAGATGAATCTGGCGACCAAGGCCTATGGGCGTCGACGTGAGCTTATCCGCAGCAAGACGATCAGTCAGGCGCATGTCGATGAAAGCGACGCGGCGCGGTCGAGAGCCGAGGCGAGCGTATCCGCCGCCTCCGCAACGGTCGAGGCTCAACAGCAACGCATCGCCGTCCTGGCAGCGCAGCGCGAAGCGGCCGTTGCGGCCGTGGCGCAGGCAGAGGCCGCTCGCGATTTAGCCCAGATCGATCTCGAAAGCACAGTGGTTCGCGCGCCTGTCTCCGGTGTTGTCGGCAACCGCCAGGTTCGCGTCGGCAGGCTTGTAGCGCCGGGCAACGCCTTGCTTGATATCGTTCCGGTCGCCGGCGTGTCGGTCGTGGCGAACTTCAAGGAAACCCAGCTCGAACATATCCGGCACGGCCAGCGCGTTCGCATTCGCGTTGACGGTTATCCCAACGAGGCCCTTGAGGGCGTGGTCGACAGTTTTGCGCCAGGCAGCGGGTCTGCCTTCAGCCTGCTCCCCGCCGACAACGCCACAGGCAACTTCGTTCGTGTCGTCCAGCGCGTTCCGGTGAAGATCCGCTTTGCCGGCAATCCGCTTCCCGGCCGTCTCGTGTCAGGCCTTTCCGCGCGCGTCGCGATCGAGCTGGGGAGGGGATCATGACGACGGCCGTCACCGCGATCCCGAGCCGTGAGAGATCGACAACCGGGGCCCTTCTTGTCGCGGGCATCGTGCTTGCCGCACTGACGGAGGCAATTGCCAGCACCGCCCTGTCGCTCGGGCGCGGTGATATCATCGGCGACACCTATGCGACGCCTGATGAGTTCGCCTGGCTGGACATCGGATACACAACTCTCAAGCTCATCGGCTTCATGGCGACCCCTTGGCTGCTTAGCCGCATCAATCCGCGGGCGCTGATCCTTGGCTCGACACTTGCCATGGGCATGGCGTGCGCCATTGCCGCCATGACAGCTCGCCTGGACCTGCTGGTCGGCCTTCGCCTGATCCAGGGCTTCTCCGGCGGCACCCTGCTGGTTAGCGGCCAGGCGATTATCTTCCTTGCCTATCCTCGAACCCGCCAGCCGGTGCTGCAAGCATTGTTCGCCATGGGAGCCGTTGTCGCGCCCGCGACCATCGCGCCGGCCCTTCAGGGATGGTTATTAGACAGCCAATCCTGGATGTGGATCTTCTTCAGCATCGTCCCGGTGTCGCTTGCCGCGGCCGGGCTCCTGCTGATTGCAGACGGACCAATGCCCGCCAGGACCGCGCAACGACCGTTTGACTGGATCGGCTTCACATTGATGTCCGTCACGCTCTTCTGCGGCACTTATGTCCTCGGCCAGGGCAGCCGATGGGATTGGTTCGAGGAGCCGCGCATCCTGTGGCTAACGGTGATTGGTACGGCCACGCTGCTGGCGTTTCTCGGCCAGCAGATACTCGCTGAAGGTCAGGGCCTGCTCGACTTTACCCTGTTCAGATCGGAGGATTTCAGCTTCGCCTTCATCGTCAGCTTCGTTGCCGGCGCCGCATTGTTCGGGAGCGCCTTCCTCATTCCGTCATTTGCCGTGTCCGTTCTCGCGTTCACCCCTACCGACGCCGGGCAGCTCCTGTTGCCGAGCGGCGCACTCTTCATCGGCGCGCTTCTTCTGGCCGCCTTCCTGATGCAGGCCTGCCACCTTCCTCCTTTTGCCACGGTGCCCTTTGGCATCCTGATGATCATGGGAGCGATGTGGATGCTGTCAGGCTCGACCAGCGAGAGTGGCGCGGACGATATGATGGCAGCGATCCTGTTGCGCGGTCTGGGTCTTGGCTTCCTGTTTCTATCGATTACCCTGATTGCCTTCAGCAACCTCAACAGCCGAAACCTCGCTTCCGGGATCGGCCTGTTCAATACGGGTCGCCAGCTTGGCGGACTTATCGGGGTCGCAGGCCTCCAGACATTGATCGATCACAACGTCGCCGCCAATGTCGCAGTGCTTGCCGCCGACGTGACCGCAGGGGAGATTGCGGTCCTCGAACGGCTGAAGGCCACCACAGCCATGCTGATGGCGAAAGGGATGGAAGGAGCCGCCGCAAGCCGGGCCGCGACGAGCCTTTTGGGCCGGGTCGTGACAGGTCAGTCGACGGTGATTGCCTTCGACACTGCGTTCAACGCAGTCGCCCTGCTTTTTCTGATCGCCGCCCCCCTGCTGGTCGGCATCAAGATCGGATTGTCCCGATGTGCAAGGGCACCCGCTCGGCGGATGCAAGGCAAAGCAGTTCAACTGTAAAAAGGCGGACCGAACAGGATTTTCCGGATCATCGATCGCGGCAATGAAGGCGATCCTCTCGAAAACTAACCCTTAATTCGCGCATGCACATTGGTAAGCGCTCGCGCCAGAGCGTCTGATCCGCCTTCTTGCTCGAAGTCCCGGAAAGCTTGCTCATTCAATCCACCCTTGGTGGAAAACTCGCGGCTGAGCTCGATGAAAGCAACGTCCTCGCCCGCCGCGGCCGCCGTTTGTGACAGCTCCACGAACAGGGGAGCGAGATAGGCGCGGGCTTTTTCTTCCGGCAGCCCTTGATCGGCGAGCCACTCCGTCGTGCGCTGCATGATCCCGAAATAGGTGCCCATCAAGGCGCTCGCCGCCGCGAGGAGATCGTATTCTTCCCTGGTATCGCATTCGACGGCGTTGCCGAGCGCATTGAAGATCGCAGCGGTTTCGCGATCCGGCGGATAGACGGCCGTGACACCTTTCCGCCTGGACACAAAAGGCAGTGGAATAGCCTGGGTCAGGTGCACGTCCGCCCCGATCCAGTCCGATAGCACGGGTCGGCCGGTTGCGGCGATGACGCTGATTACCTTCTGGCCGTTGCGGAACCGGAGGGGGCGGATGACCGCTTCGGCAATCTGCGGCCGGATCGCAAGGACGACGGTATCGCACTCATCGATGATCGTCTGGTTGTCGACTGAGACAACAACGTTGGGGAGATCGGCGGCGAGTTTTGCGGAAATTTCCGCATTGCGCGACGAAAGCATGAACGGCGACTGGCGAGGACCTTCTGATGGCCAGAAGCGGTTTTGTTGTGATCTGTGAGCTCGCATGCCGTGATGACCATGGTGATCAGGATGGATGCCCGCGTACCCTTATTTGTCACAACAGTCCTTCATCGTTGGAAACAGGTCTGAGATCCCTTTTTACGACCATTTGCTATTGCCTTGGCTTGGCTGGTAGCGCGAAGATTGAAACCTCGAAGAGGGCGAACATCGGCGCTTTGCGCCTCATCGAGAGAGCCGCATCCTCAGGAAGAGCAGTTCAATGCTGACGCTGACAAAAAGACGGGTTTTACGTGTCGAGCGCGACGCCGGCGGTGATTTTTCCGTTCCGGCAGCAACGATGTCGTCAGCACTCCGCCTGCCGCCGACGGAGTTGAAGAACCGCCTGAGCCGCGGGGAAGTCAAAAGCCAGGTCGAGATCGGTCAAGGTGAGCACTCTGGAACATTCAGACTAACGTTGCGATGCGGGGGTCGCCTCTGGACCGCGACGGTTTCTGCCGACGGAACGGTGATGGACGAAGTTTTCTCGTTTGATCGCGAGCGTCTGGCCAGTTGGCGCCGCCGTCACGGTAACCATGGTTCGTGTCGCTGACGACCGCCCACGTCGCCCTGACTTCCGTTGCGCCCGGTTCCTACGCCACGAGACTGAAGCGCGCCCGATTGCCCGCCTGGCTCAAAAGGTCGATGCCGAGATCCGCGCTCACTGCGTCATCCGCAATGACGCTCACGCGTTTATTCGAAGGCATGGGTCCAGAAGCGTTCGCCATTGGCGAGATGCCGATGTTCCCTTTACCGCGCCGTCGGGGCTCGTGCCGCGACCAGTGGGTGAGCCAATTTCGGCAGCGGTGCTCTGCGAATTCCTGATCGAGCGACACCTCGACCTTTGCGAGCGCGAGCACGAAAAGCGTCTGCGGCAACGCGCTCAGGTCTTTGCAGCGGCGGCGATCCGTTGTCTGCAGTGCATTCATGCCAGAGCGGGAGAAAAGCGGCGGTGGTCGCGATCTCGCCGTATTGAACTTGCGTTCCAACAAAGAACGCTCAGGTGAATTGCGCGAGCGGGATCTGAGGGATGATCTTGCTGAAGCCCTCGCTGCGATTGCTTGATCTGCACAACGAACGAGCAATCTGCCCGGCCGCGTGCCGGATTTTCCCGCAAACCGTTTCCTTTTGCGTAGGTTTAAGCGCGCCGAAGCGAGGTGTCGCCGGATGGCCCGCCTTTTGCTTCTCTCCATCTGGCGCACGAGCTCAAGGGTTGGAGAGACGATGTGGAATGGATTGCTGCTATCGCTGTTGCTGAGCATTTCGATGGGGCTCAGTCTCAAGGGGGTCTGCTCCGTATTGAGCGAGCATGTCCAGGTGGCGCGCGGCAACGCGGTGCGGGCAACTGTCGCGACGTCCGTCGGCCTGACCGCGCTCGGACTGGTGTTCAGCTATCAGGGTCTGTGGCTTGGCGTGGCAGCCGTGTTGTTTGGAGTGGGACTTTCGCTTGTGGCTGGCCGGCTGATGTCGCAGACGACCTCGCTCATCATCTCGACCGTCGCCCTTTGCGTCTATTTGCAGCTAGGGGGGCTGTTGGTTTCAACCGTTTGACCACCGGCCCGAGAGTAGGCGCAGGCCCGTGCATTGGCCTCATGTTCGCAACCGTGTCCGCATTTCGGTGACGATCGCGTCCATGGCAATGTCGTGCCATTGCGGACGAATGCTCTCGATCTTCTGCCGTTCGAAACCCACTCCGATCACAAGTGGTTTTGGCCTGAGAACGGCCAGCGTGCGGTCATAATAGCCGCCGCCGTAGCCCAGGCGAAAACCGTCCTTGTCGAAACCCACCACAGGTGCAACGACGACCGACGGTTCGACAGGCTGTCCGCCGGCCGGCACCGGGATGCCCCAGACGCCTCTTTCCAGCGGTTCGCCCGGTCGCCATGATCGAAAACTCAACGGCTGCGCTTTGGCAACAACGACCGGCAACAGACAGAGGGCTCCGCGCTCAACGAGCGCGTTCATCCAGGGGCGCAGGTCCGGTTCGCCACGAAACGGCCAATAAAGAGCAATCGCCTTGCCCTCGACGTCAGGCACGAGTGGATCAATCGCCGCCTGGATCGCCTGTGACCACACTGCGCGTTCCGCAGCAAGTGGGGTCTGTCTCGAATTGATCAGCGCTTGACGCAACGGTTTGCGCCATTCGTAGGTCGAGTTCGGTTCGGCCTCTCCGAGACCGATATAGGTAGGATCCACCTCGTTCATGCGACATGGTGACGACGAATAGGTCGGCGAAATGTCGTCCTCATTGTTTCCGTTCATGATCGTCTGCCTTTCTCTTGATCCGGCGAAGTTTCGAAATCCAATTCCTGCGGCCGCCTTGATTGTCATTCCGACATCGAGAACAATAAGGCAGTTTCATTCTTCCTGCAGGCTGATAATGGACTTCACGAGTCTCGAAATCTTTCTGGCGGTCGCCGAGCATGCCAGCGTGACGCGGGCAGCCACTGCGGCGGGTCGCGCACCATCCAATGTGACGAACCGCGTTCGTGCCCTTGAGGAGGAACTGGGCGTCGAACTCTTCAGTCGCCAAGGCAAGAAGATGACCTTGACGCGCGATGGTCGAACGTTTCGGTCCTATGCCAGCCGTCTGCTCGCGCTAGGCAAGGAAGCGCGCGACGCGCTCAAGCCTTCGGCGATGCCCAACATGCTGCGGGTAGGCAGCATGGAAAGTACCGCCGCCACACGTCTGCCACTGGTGCTGCAGGCATTCAATCTGGCCCATCCGGATATCGCCGTGCGATTGACAATGGGTTCGTCGGAGGAATTGACCCGCGCTGTCCTTGCCGAGGAAATCGACTGCGCCTTGATCGCACGGATGCCAGCCGACATTGTCGATGCACGGTCAGAGATATCAGATGATCTTGATGCGGAGCCGATCTACCGGGAGGAGGTGCTCATCGTATTGCCCGCTTCCCACCCGCCGATCACGACGGCTGCCGACGTGCGGGTCACTTCCTTGGCAGCGCTTGAGCCCGGCTGCACCTATCGGCGCGTGGCGGAAACCTGGACCAGGTCAGCCGGGTCGATAACGACCACGGAAGTCTCGTCCTACCACGCGATGCTGGCAAGCGTCGCAGCGGGCGACGCGATCGGTGTGATGCCGAGATCCGTATTTGATCTCATGGATTGGCCGGGTGCGGTCAGGATATACCCGTTGCGCGATGTCCAGACACTGCTTATCTGCCGCAAGGGCAGTCGCTCCCCGGCGGTCGAGATCCTGCATCACGCGATGCTGGCCAATCCCGGCCCGTACGCACGCTGATTTCTCGAACCGGCAATCGGCTATCTCGATTTCGAACGCACCGCCAGTAACGGAAAACCCCATGGTCGATTCACCCAACATCGTGCCGCCCGCAAGGCCGCCCCGGCGTTTCTTTGTGCCAATTCTTGCCGGAGCCACATTGCGCGAGCGTCTGCTCGGCTGCCTCGGGGCACTGGTTGGCATCCTGTTGACCGGTATGATTAGCGGCAGCTTTTTCGGTGCTGGTGCCAGCCTTCCGCTGATCGTGGCGCCCATGGGTGCGTCCGCAGTTCTCCTGTTCGCTGTGCCGGCCAGTCCACTTGCTCAGCCCTGGTCAATCATCGGGGGCAATACGATCTCAGCGTTTATCGGCGTCCTGTCAGCGATGCTTATACCGGACCCGCTAGTTGCGACCGGTATCGGTGTTGCGCTTGCAATCGCTGCCATGTCATTTGCCCGCTGCCTCCATCCGCCAGGCGGCGCTGCCGCCTTGACGGCGGTGCTTGGAGGTCCGGTCGTTGCAAATTGGGGCCTTTGGTTCCCTCTGGTGCCCGTTGCGCTCAATTCGTGCCTGCTGGTTGCGCTCGGCGTCCTGTTTCACAAGCTCGCCAGACGCAACTACCCTCATGTGGCGGCGCCGGTTTCGAATGCCCATCAGACAGTTGACCCACCGTCGGATCGACGTGTCGGTTTCACGAGTGCTGACGTCGACGCGGCACTCGAGGCGCTCGAGGAGACTTTCGACATTAGTCGCGACGACCTCGATCGGCTGTTGCGGCAGGTGGAATTGCAGGCTGCGATCCGCGCGACACCAAATATTCTGTGCCGCGATATCATGTCGCGCGACGTCATCAGCGTGCGTGATGAAGACAACAGTGATTTGGCGCGCTCGCTTCTGCTCAAGCACAATGTTCGCATTCTGCCGGTCAAGGACGGGGATGATCGGCTCGTGGGCACAGTTGGGCTGAGAGAGCTCTCACAAGCCGGCACGACGCTTTCCAACAGTCTCGCGGTGCCGGTAACAGCCGGCCCGCAGGACCGGGCCATGAGCCTTCTGCCCGCTTTGACGAGCGGCAGGATACACGCCGTCATCATCGTCGATGAAAACAGCCATGTCCTGGGGCTAATCTCTCAGACCGATCTGTTAGCTGCGGCCGCAAGAGCGATTTTTGAAAGCAGGGTTGCCGACGAGGACGCGGCGTAATCGACAACGCACGGCCGATGGCACATCCTCGTGGCTGGTATCCCGGCGACCATCCTATCTTGCCACTCCCCTCACCGTGCAAATGCCGCCTGCCTTCAGATGGTTTCGTCGCAGGCCCATCGACGGCGTTGGAGGGATTTAACGGCGATGGCGAAAGGTGGCGCCGGTCACAGGAGCTCGTACCGGCGCAGAATTTCCTCGATCTGGGCGTCTTGATTCCTGTTGGGCAAAAGGGCCGGCTGGCGGCTGGCGCCGACGGAGGCGTCCTGCAGATAGAGCGAGCGCTTGACCATCGCAGGCGCGAAGCCGAGGGCGTACAGATCCGTACGGAAGGCGGAGTAGATCGCCTGTTGCCGCTCGGCTTCGGCGATATCGCCGGTGTTGAAGGCGTTCAAAATCCCCGCCAGAACGTTCGGCATGGCATTGCCGAGGCCCGATATGCATCCGGCGGCGCCGTTCTGCAGCGCCCAGAGGACCAGATGGTCGGGGCCGGAGTAGACTTCGAAACCCTTCACGTCTCCGGCCACTTCGAGATAGGCCTCAAGCGTTTCTTTCGCTCCGCCCGAATCCTTGATGCCGGCGATGTTACCGTGGCGCGACAGCGTGCGGGCGGTCTCCGGCTCGATGTGGTTCTGCGTGCGGGCGGGAATGTCGTAGAGATAGACGGGCGTTTCGACGGCATCGGCGACGGTCGAGAAGTGACGGATCAGACCGTCCTGAGTGCAGGCGATGAAGAACGGCGTTATCACGGCGATACCGTCGACGCCGATGCGGTCGAATTCGCGTGAGAGCTTCAGCGTTTCGAAGGTGGCGGGCATGCCCGCATTGACGATTACCTTGACGCGACCGGCGACTTCATCAACCACCTCCGTCGTCAGGCGAACTTTTTCTTCGAAGGTGAGGGCACTGAAGTCACCGTTGGTGCCCGCGCACATGATGTTGTTGCCGGCGTCGACCTGTCGGCGGACTTGGGCGCGCGTTGCTTCGTAGTTGATTGTCTCATCGTCGTTGAAACAGGTGACGAGCGCGACAAAGGCTTGCTTGGACATTTCAGTCTCCAGGGATTGGGGGACGCCTCAAGAGGCGCATTCGAGCCGGGCAGTGCGATTGGCCGCCTGAACATCGGGGTCGGGATCAAGTCCGGCTGCCAGCAGCGCGCGGGTATAGTTCTGGCGCGGGGTTTCGAATACCTCCTGCACCGTGCCCAATTCCACGACATTGCCCTTCTGCATCACCATGACGTGGTCGGCGAAGTCACGCACGACGGGAAGGTCGTGCGCAATGAAGATGAAGGCGATGCCCATGTCCTTGCGAAGCTTGTCGAGCAAGGCAATGACCTGGGCCTGGACCGAGACGTCAAGCGCCGAAACCGCCTCGTCGCAGATGATCAACTGCGGCTCGAGCGCCAGCGCCCGGGCAATGGCGATGCGTTGGCGCTGGCCCCCGGAAAATTGATGCGGATATCGCCCCATGTGTTCCGGGCCGAGGCCCACCTGAACCAGGAGTTCGGCCACACGTTCCCGCCATTTTGACTTCGGCAGAATGTCCGGATGGATCACCCAGGCCTCGGAGATCAATTGGTAGACGGTCATGCGCGGGTTAAGCGACTGGGTGGGATCCTGGAACACCATCTGCAGGTCGCGCCGCAATTTGTAGAGTTCCGCCGGCGACAGCTGAAAAAGATCGCGGCCCTTCCACAGCGCGCTGCCGCTGTCGGGCTCGTCGAGCCTGAGCAGAATGCGCGCGAGAGTGGATTTGCCCGAGCCGCTCTCGCCGACGACGGCCATGGTCTGGCCGGGCATGAGGTCAAAGGAGATGCCTTTCAGCGCTTCGAAGTTGCCGTAATGCTTGCGCACGTCGCGGACCGACAGAACCGGCTCGCCACGCGCGCCTGGCGCGTGCATTTTGCCCTTTCCGGGGGCGGCGGCGATCAGCTTGCGCGTGTAGGGGTGCTGCGGGTTCTTGTAGACATCGCGGACCGTTCCCGCCTCAACCAGTTCGCCCTTCTCCATCACGACGACGCGGTCGGCGATCTCGGCGACGACGCCAAGGTCATGCGTGATGATGAGAACCGCCATACCTGTTTCCTGCTGCAGCTCTTCGAGAAGCGCCAGCACTTCGGCCTGTACCGTCACGTCGAGCGCCGTCGTCGGCTCGTCGGCGATCAGCAAATCGGGGCGAAGCGCAAGCGCCATGGCGATCATGACGCGCTGGCGCTGGCCGCCGGAGAATTCGTGCGGATATTTGTCGAGCGATTTTTCCGGGTCGGGAATGCCGACGCGGGTGAGCAGGCGCAGGGCCTCCGACTGTGCCGCGGCGCTCGCGGCGCCATGGGTCGTCAATGCCTCGCGTATCTGCCAGCCGACCGTATAGACCGGGTTCAGATGGCTGAGCGGATCCTGAAAGATCATCGCAACGCGGCGACCGTTCACCTCGCGTCGTTTCTGCGCCGGCATCTTCAGGAGGTCGACGCCGTCGAGCAGGATCTCGCCCGAGCTGATATGCCCTGGCGGCATGTCGATCAGGTTCATGATCGCCGACGAGGAGACCGACTTGCCCGACCCGCTTTCTCCAAGGATCGCCAGCGTCTCGCCGCGATCGAGATGGTAGGAGATGTTGCGGACGGCTTTGACCACGCCCATGACCGTGTGAAATTCAACCGAGAGGTTGCGCACTTCCAGCAGATGGTCAGCCATTTCTGCGGCCTTTCATTTCCAGGCGCCAGCGCTGGACGGGATCGAGCGCGATGCGCATCCAGTTCGAAAGCAGGTTCAGCGACATCGTCGTCAGGATGATTGCAAGGCCCGGCCAGAAGGACAGCCACCAGGCATTGGTGAGATACTGCCTCCCTTGGGAAATCATCAGGCCCCAGGTGATCTCGGGCGGCTGAATGCCGATGCCGAGGAAGGAAAGCGCGCTTTCCGCCAGCATGACATAGGCGAAGTCGAGGGTGGCGAGCGTTGTCAGCGTCGGCAGAACCACCGGCAGGATATGCCGGAACAGGATGCGCCTGCTCGATGCGCCCATGACGCGCGCCGCCTGCACGAACATGCGCTCGCGGATCTCCAGCACCTCGGCGCGGGTCGTGCGCAGGTAGACCGGAATGCGCGTGATCGAGAGGACCAGCATCAGGTTCAGGATCGACGAACCGAGGACATAAAGCACGATCACCGCGATCAAGAGCGACGGGAACGACATGATGACGTCGGCCAGCCGCATGATGATCTGGTTGACGCGCGCGGAGGAGAAGCCCGCGATCAGGCCGAGGGTCGTGCCGACGACGGCGGAGATCGCCACGGCGCCGGCCGCGACCATCAGCGTGTTTTGCGTCGCCACGATGATGCGGGCAAACAGCGGACGCCCGAGGGCATCCGCCCCCATCCACCAGACCCAGCCGCGTTCCCACTCGAACGGGGCAGCATTTCGGCCTCGCAGGTTCTGCTTGGTCGCAAGATCGCCGAGCCAACTCGGGCCGACGATGGCCAGGACGAGGATGACGATGAGGAAGATGGCGGCACAGAGGGCGAACTTGTCCGCCCAAAGCATGCGCGCCATGCGGACCACGAACCCCGGTTCGGCGGCGATCGTCGTATCTGTCGTCTGTAAGGTCATGGCAGAACTCTTCAATGACGGATGCGTGGATCGAGCAGCGCATAGGCGAGGTCGATCAGCAGATTCATGACGAAGATCGCGAGCGCGGTGACGAGAATGGCGGCGAGCACGACATTGAAGTCACGCTGCAGGATGCTGTCGATCATCAGCTTTCCAACGCCGGGAAAACCGAAAATGGTTTCGACGATGACCGCGCCGTTCAAAAGGCTGGCCGCCTGATCGCCGATGACGGTGATGACGGGAAGCATGGCGTTGCGCAACGCGTGGAGGAAGATGATCGGCCCTGATTTGACGCCCTTGGCGCGTGCCGTCTTGACGTAAGCCGAAGAAAGCGCGCCGATCATCGAGCCGCGAACGACCTGGACGATGATGCCGAACGGGCGAACGAAAAGCACGCTGATGGGCAGGATCCAGTGCAGGAGCGAACCGGTGCCGGATGTGGGAAGCCAGGCAAGGTTCACCGAGAAAACCACGATCGCGACAATGGCGAGCCAGAAATCCGGTACGGCCGCACCGATCAGCGAGATGACCGAAGAGAGGCGATCGAAAAAGCCGCCGGCGCGGAATGCGGCCAGCGAGCCGACGACGATGGCAGCGCCTGTCACCAGGGACATGGTGATGGCGGCAAGCCAGAGCGTCCACACGAAAGCTTCCAGAACGACGTCGAGCGCCGGGCGTGCCTTGCGCAGGGACTCGCCGAAATCGCCGGTTACGACGTCACCGACATAGCGGGCAAACTGAACCATGAGCGGATCGTTGAGGCCGTGGATCTCGCGAAATTGCTGCTTCATTTCCGCCGAGGCTTCGACGGGAAGGAACAGGGCGGCGGGATCTCCCGTCAGACGCGAGAGGAAGAAGACCATCACGATCAGCCCGATAAGGGAAATCAGGCTGGCCACTGCGCGTTTACGAATGAAGCTCATCATTGTGCCCCTCCATTGCATAGGGCGGCGAGATCGTCCCGCCGCCTTGATTGCGTCTGTCCCTGGCGGATCTGACGATCGCCAGAACGGTTCACTTGATGCCGATCTCCGAAAGCTGAAGCATCGAGTTGGTCGCCATGGTGGGCTTGAAGTCCAGGCGTTCGGAAACGCGCGAGAAGCCGACCATGTGGAAGAGCAGCACGTCGGCCACCACCTCATCATGCACATAGGCGATGGTCTGCGACCAGAGCTTGGCGCGTTCTTCGCCGACAGCTGCCGAGGCGCGCTTGATCAGATCGTCGACCTTGAGGTCGGAGAAACCTGACTGCGTGCCCTCGGTTGCGTATTTGAAGAACATCGAGAAGGACGGGTCACCCTTGGAGTTGTCGTGCATGGCGGCGACGAGCTGCGGGCCGCGACCCTCCTTGAACGGCTTGGAATAGTAGCCTTCATGCTCTGCCACCTCGACGAACTTGAGATCGATCTTGAAGCCGACTTCCTGCAACTGGGCCTGAATGGCTTCCATGATCTCCGTCACGTTCGGGAAGTTTGCCGAGCGCGCGATGATGGTGATCGGTGTCTCGACCTTCACGCCTTCCGCCTTGGCTTCTTCCAGCAGCTTTTTCGCTCCCTCCGGATCAAACGGGGAAACCTTGACGTCCGGGTTCCAGCCGAGCGTCGGCGGCGGCACGATTGCCGTAGCGAGTAGCGCGCTGTCTGGAACCAGAGTGCCAAGGAACGCCTGACGGTCGATGGCCATGTTGAGGGCACGGCGGACGCGCACGTCGTTCATCGGCTCGATGTTGTGGTCGATGCGCAGATAGACGGTCTCGCTGTCGAGATAGGAGAAGTCGGTCTTGGGGTTTGTTGCGTCGAGCTGCGAGATGGAGGGCGAGAGGTCGGCCTCGCCGGCCTGAACCATCGCGGCACGCACGGACGGGTCTGCACGGAACAGATAGGTCGCTTCCGTGACCTGCGGCTTCTGGCCCCAATAGTCATCGCGTCCACTCAGAACGATCTGCTGGCCTGGCGTCCAGTTGGTCAGCTTGTAGGGGCCGGTGCCGATCGGCTCGCGGATGAACTCGAGCGGCGTTTCTTCCGGAACGATCGTGACCAGCGACATCAACAGCGGCAGGATCGGCTGGACCGGATCGGCGCTGAAATCGATCGTATGATCGTCGACGACGTTCGCGGTGACCGTCATCCCGCCGAAGTAGCGGCGGGACTCACAGGCATTCTTGTCGCTCATGATGCGGTCGAAACTATGCTTGACGTCCTTGGCGTCAAAGGTCGTGCCATCAGAGAATGTCACCCCTTGGCGAAGATGAAAACGCCAGCTTCCGTCCTCATTCTGCTCCCACTTCTCGGCAAGGCGCGGCATGACGCCCTTGCCGCCGCGAACGTCGAGTTCGGTCAGGGTTTCGCTGACATTCTGCATGATGACGCGGCCGATATTCGAACGGGTCGCCATGCAGGGCTCGAGCAGATCGGCTTCCTCCGCCAGCACAATCTTGATCGGCCCTGATGCTGCAAAGACGGGCGACATGGCCGAGCCCAACATAAGCGCACCCAGGATAAGCGTTTTCTTCATTGCATTCTCCTCCCTAGAAAGTCTGGTTCAGTTCGACGTGTTGTCAGATCCGATTTTTCCGGAACGCGCGGCCATCAATGCGGCGCAGCATATGAGCGCACCGCCGCCGATGGTGGTCAGCGCGGCGGTTTCGCCGAACAGGGCAAATCCGCCGAAGGCCACAAGCGGCAGGCGCAGGAAGTCCACCGGCGCCACGACGGTCGCCGGCGCCAACGAAAAGGCATGGGTCATCAGTCCCATGCAGGCGGTACCGACCACGCCCTGAAGCGCAAGCAGCCCCATTTCCCTTGGGCCAGGAATGGCGAAGAAGGGGATGGCGAGCAGCAGGGCGATCGGCACGGTCAGGAGAAGGTTCCACACCACGAGCGTCGACGTGGCGTCACCTTTCGACATGGATTTCAGGATCAGCTGGATCGCTGATTGAAGCATGGCGCCTGCAAGCGCCAGCAAGATCGCCAGCGTGAAGCCTGTTCCCGACGGGCCGATCACCAGCATGGCGCCGGCAAAACCGAGGGCGACCGCTGCTATCATCGCCGGGCCTGGTCGCTCGCCCAACGTCAATGCTGCGCCAAGCACGACAAAGATCGGGGAGGTGAAGGCGATGGCGGTCACGTCGGCCAGCGGTCCCCAACTGAAGGCGGCAAACAGTGCGATCATCGCAAGGAGCTTGAAAGCGGCGCGGAGCGCGTGCTGACGCATCGGGTGCGTCGTACGCAGAACGGATGGGCGCAGCGCGATCCAGGGAAGAAGGATGAGCGCGCCGAAGAACGCGCGAAAAAATCCGATGACGAAAGGGTGTACCGCACCGCTCAGCGCCCGCACGATCACGGCATCTGTCGCTGCGAGCGTTGCTGCTCCCGCTGCAAAGACGACGGCCGTCGTAGCCTGGTGGCGGCTGCTGGCGTTGTACATGAAGGTCCTCCGTCCCCGGCATCCTCGCGCCGGGTTGTCGTGACCATCTAACGTTCGAAGAAGTTTGTCAAATTATTTTGCTATGTAAAATTTATTTGCGATCTTTCATTTCTAGAAAAGGCTTTATCTTCAATAAGATAAGATGTAATGTAATGTTGCAGATGCTAACAAAATAACATTAAAAAACTTGACAACTTGGAAAATTTGGCGATTTTCGAGCGTGACTGGAGGGCCTAAATGCATCCCGATGAAATCGCTCGCAACATGAACGGCGTGCTTCGATCCGCATCCCCAGGGCGCGACGAAGCCTTGCTGCCTTCGCCAATGATTCAGAATCATGCGGCATTTCTGCACCTGCTCGATGACGGCACGCTCGTGTGCGCCTGGTTCGGTGGAACGCTCGAGGGCAAGTCGGATATTTCCATCTTCGCTTCGGTGCTGACGGAAGGCGCGACGACCTGGGGACCGCCCCAGCGCCTGAGTGATGATCCCTCGCACTCGGAGCAGAACCCGGTGTTGTTTTCCACGCCGGGCGGGGCACTCTGGCTCTTTCATACTTCCCAGCCTTCCGGAAATCAGGATGAATGCCGGATCCGCATGGCCGAGGTAGTGCGCGATCCAGCGGATCCGCAAAAGCTCGTCGCCAAACAAGGTCACTATCTCGATCTGCCGCGTGGTTGCTTCGTCCGCGCACCCGTTGTCGTTCGCGATGACGGAGCGTGGCTCTTGCCGATCTTCCGCTGCGTGCAGCGCCCCGGCCAGAAATGGAACGGCAGCCACGATACGGCAGCCGTCGGCGTATCGATCGATGGCGGCGAGAGCTGGCACCTCGACGATATCGACCAGTCCACGGGCTGCGTGCACATGTCGCCCGTGGCGCTCGGAGAGGACCGATATGCCGCCTTCTTTCGCCGTCGGCAGGCCGACTTCGTCTATCGCAGCGACAGCAGCGATGGCGGGCGGTCCTGGTCCGTGCCTCACGCCACTGATGTGCCGAACAATAATTCATCACTTGCCGCCGCCCGTCTTCGCGACGGTCGGATCGCCATGATCTGCAATCCCGTCAATGCGCTCTCGTCGACCGATCGACGCGCCTCGCTCTATGACGAGCTGGGCGAGGAGGATAGCCGGCCCGATGCGGATCCAAGCGGAGGTTGCGTTCCGGTCTGGGGTGTGCCGCGCGCACCCGTGGCGCTCTGCCTCTCCGACGATGGGGGGCGTTCCTTTGCGATGCGCCAGTCAATCGAAGATGGTCCCGGTACCTGCCTGTCCAATGATTCGACCGATGGCCGCAACCAGGAAATGTCCTACCCGTGGCTGCTCGAAGGTCCCGACGGCACCATGCATCTCGCCTACACCTATCATCGGCGCGCGATCAAATATGTCCGCCTGGCTCCCGGCTGGGACAGTGCGGCTCGACGGAGTGTTTCATGAGCAACATCATCGGAATAACCATGGGTGACCCATGTGGGGTCGGTCCCGAGATCTCGGTCCGCGCCCTGGCTGAAATGTCCCCTGAGGATCGTGCCCAGACGCGGATCTACGGCAATCTGACCACGCTCGAAACAGCTCGATCCGCACTCGGCCTTGATATCGATCTTGCGCCTTTCGTGGTCGATCTGCCGATCGAAGGCGCACCTCTGCCGTGGGGGCAATTGAGCGCGGTCGCGGGCGACGCGGCTTTCCGCTTTATCGAGAAGGCGGTGCGGGACGCCGAAACCGGTGCGGTCGGCTGCATCGTCACGGCACCGATCAACAAGGAGGCGCTGAACCTCGCCGGCCATCACTATGATGGCCACACCGGCATGCTGCGCAGCCTGACCGGGTCGAAGGCCGCCTATATGCTGCTCGCCTCCGACCGGCTGAAGGTCATCCACGTATCGACGCACGTCTCGCTGCAGGAAGCCATCAGGCGGGCGACGACCGACAGGGTGCTGGCGACGATCAGGGCAGGCGACGCGCATCTGAAGCGCATCGGTTACGCCGCGCCAAAAATCGCGGTCGCCGGCATCAATCCGCATTGCGGCGAGAATGGCCTGTTCGGCATGGAGGATGACGACCAAATCGCGCCCGCGGTCGCAGCGGCGCGTGCGGAAGGGATCGACGTTCATGGGCCGATTTCGGCCGACACCGTGTTTTATCGCGCCTATTCCGGTGCATTCGATCTCATCGTCGCCCAGTACCACGATCAGGGACACATCCCCATCAAGCTCGTCGCCTTCGACACCGCTGTGAACGTCTCGGTGGATCTGCCGATCGATCGCACGTCCGTCGACCACGGGACGGCTTTCGACATCGCCGGAAAGGGCATCGCCAACCACGGCAACATGAACTCCGCCATCGCCTACGCGCGCAAGCTCGTCGCCGGCCGTGCCAAGCAAGGATGACCAAGCCATGACCATCGCTCAAATCACCCTTCATCAACCCCGCCGGCTGGCCGTCGGAGCCGGTCTCATCGGCGAGGTCGGCGCCTGGGCGGCAGACGCGCAGTCCACCTTGGTGATAGCAACGCCGATAACGGCCGGGTTTGCCGATCGGCTGAAGCTTTCCGGCCGCATCACGGTGTTCGACGCAATCCCGGGGGAACCGGATATCGCGACGCTGGAGGCGGCGCTCGATACAGCGCGCCGGTGCAAGCCGGACCTGATCGTCGGGCTCGGCGGTGGTTCGGTGCTCGACGTGGCAAAGCTGGTTGCCGTACTTTGGGATTCGGATCAGACGCTTGCGGACGTCGCCGGGCCGAACCGCGTTGCTGGCCGCAATACGCGCCTGGTTCAGGTCGCGACAACAGCGGGAACCGGCTCTGAGGCGGGTATCCGCTCGTTGATTACCGACCCCGCAAAGGGCAACAAGATCGCCGTGGAAAGCCCGCACATGATCGCGGATTTTGCCGTCCTCGACCCGGAATTGACCTATTCGGTGCCGCCGGCGGTCACGGCAGCGACTGGTGTCGATGCGATGGCCCATTGCGTCGAGGCGTTCACCAATCGGCGGGCGCATCCGATGATCGACGGGTTTGCGCGAATGGGCTTCCATCTTGTGGGCAAATATCTGGCGCGCGCGGTCGAAGACGGGTCAGACACAGAGGCGCGGGAAGGGCTTATGCTTGCGTCCTACTACGGCGGCATCTGCCTCGGCCCAGTCAACACGGCAGCCGGACACGCCATTGCCTATCCGCTTGGGACACGGCTCGGTTTGCCGCACGGGCTCGCCAACGCCATCATATTTCCGCACGTGCTCGCCTTCAACCAAGCAGTTGCGGCGAAGAAGACGGATGAGATCGCGCTTGCCCTCGGGTTCGGCGAAGCCCTGTCCGAAGCTCAGCTTTTGAGCGCTGCACACGGCTTTTGCAGCAACCTCGGTATCGAGATGTCACTTGCAGCCCACGGCGCGACAGCGGATGATCTGCCTCGCTATGCAAGTGAAGCGCACGCAAACCGCCGCCTGATGGACAACAATCCGATCGATATGAGTGTCGAGGATGTCCTGTCTGTGTATCGCGCAGCCTTTTAGACGGGTCAGCCTGCCTTCCCCTCAAAGAAAAATGCCTCGGCGGAAAGCCGAGGCATCAGACCGCTGACAAACCCCTGGCACCGTCCAGGGGTTTATGATTCATTGGGACATGTTGAAGAAACCCGTTCCCGAACAGACGGCGCTCGAGATGGTGACGCTCGACAGTCTGGTGCC
>NZ_MBSS01000029.1 GCF_001695855.1 Ensifer sp. LC163 | reverse complement strand
GATCTCCGGCAGCACGGTGTAGTTGGCGAAGGTGGAGCAGCCCATGTAGTGATGGATCTTGTCCTTGCCGATCGAAAAGCGCGAGGTGCCGTCCGGCATCAGCCCCTGGCCCTGGGTCGCACGGATCGCCGTGCACAGGTTGGTCTTGCGCGACAGGCACGACGGGCAGGCGCGGCATTCCGGCGTATAGAGCGGGATGACGTGGTCGCCCTTCTTGACCGAGGTGACGCCCGGGCCGACATCGACGACGACGCCGGCACCCTCATGGCCGAGGATCGCCGGGAACAGACCTTCGGGGTCGGCGCCCGACAGCGTGAAATCGTCGGTGTGGCAGATGCCGGTCGCCTTGACCTCGATCAGCACCTCGCCGGCCCTTGGGCCTTCGAGCTGAACGGTCATCACTTCCAGCGGCTTGCCGGCCTGAACGGCAACGGCGGCGCGTACGTCCATGTCTCCATCCTCCTTTGAACATTATCTCCGTCGTGGGCCGGTTCGTCAGGACAAGCCCCGACAAGATGCAACCCAACCACGGCAGTTGCCGGGTGCGGATGACCACCCGGTATCCCAAGTCTCCCGTCATCCCGAGCTACGTCACTGAGTGATCCTCTCGTCGTGTTCGTCGAGCAGCGGCACATGGTAGGACAGCAGCAGCTTGTTGATCTCCGCCTGGTTGTCTTTGATGAAGGCGTTGAGCGTGCGTTTCCATTGTTGGTCGGACGGCCGCACACCCATCGTGATCCGATAGATCATGCGCTGACCGCCCTTCTCCTTAGTCAGGGGCACGATCGCCAGATCGGCCCCGGATTTGCGGGCGTAATAACCCGCCATAGGCCCCCAGATCGCGGCGGCGTCGATTACACCTGCCAGCATGTCCCGGATCATGACTTCCGCCATCGACGGCGTTATCCGCGTATCGACTATGAGCGGATAGATCTTCGCCTTCCGCATCAGTTTTGCAACCGCCATGTTGGCGGTGGGTGGCGTTCCCTGGACGACGCCGATCCTCTTGTCGGCGAGCTTTGGATCAGCCAGCGTTTCCACACCGGCAAGATCGCCATCTTTCTTGTAAATCAGCACGTAGGATGAGCGATAATAAGCGTTGGTATTCTGGACGAGTTCGTCTCCTTGCGCATACCCCATGATGATGTCGCAGCGATTGGCGCCGAGCGTATTGCGCACAAAGCCAGGGATGGAGGGATACCAAGTATAGGCGACTGCGCTTCGTCCTGTCGCGGTTGCGACCATTTTGGCGAGCTTATCCTCGAATCCCTCGCCGCTCTGGTCGGAGAAGGGTATGTTGGACGGGTCGGCGCAGACCCGCAGCCTATCCGGATCAACCAACTCTCCAGCCGCCCCGAGCCCGGCGCTCTGGGAATACGCCTGCAAAGGGATCAACGTGGCCATGGAGATGAGGGCCACCCTGCAGGTCCGATGGGCGCCGTGTGCCATGTCATCCACCCATGCAGGATGCTTCGTAGGCCTTCGCCCCTTCGGGTTTGTCCGCCTTCTTGGGCGGACGCCCTCGCGGCGCAGCGCCGACGGCGCGGGAGCGCAGATAGACGTAGATGTCGTCGAGGTAGCAATAGACATTCTTATTGTTGCCGAAGGCCGGCATGACCGTCTCTTTGCCGCCGACGACGCTCTTGCGTCCCTCCGCAACGATCGCGAGGAAATTGGGATAGTCCAGGTTCTTCATGGTCGTGGCCAAGGAAGGGGCATAACTAGAGCCGACGCCGTCGGGGCCGTGACAGACATGACAGTCCGAGTGATAGCGACGGTAACCGCTGAACGTGTACCAATCGACCGTCCCGTCGTTTTGAAACTTGAACGTCGGGTTTCCCTCAGCATCGAAGTGTTTCCCGTCTTCTTCTGTGACAGCCGCGGCCTTTTCCTGGTCGTCTGCGGCGGGGGTATTTCCTGCAATAAACAGCGGGAACACGGCGCCTAGCGCTAGTACTGAACTACGAAAAGCCATCAAAAAACCCCACGCTTTGGAAACCCGGAGCGCGATGCTTCAGCAGGCCCATCCGGATTAAGACGAACGATGGATGCGGACTGCGCAAGCGATCATTGCTTCGGGCGGTCGATAGCAGATGGGGCTGCGCCGGAGACGCAGCCCTACCGCCCTTCACCAGGTCATCAGTCCGGAAGACCGAATACTGTCAGTTGCCCTCCGAGCGTCGTGTATTCCGCCAGAGCGGCATAGCCACCGACTGCGCCCAGACCCGCGGTGCCGACAACTTGGGCTTCATCACCCTGCGCACGGCCCTGGTCTACCGCACCATGCCAGGCGGCAGCGTTCTCGGGAGAAAGCAGCCCGCCAGCCAGTCCAATCCCGGCCCAGCCACCAACACCCGACAGGACGGCGATATACTGCTTGCCGCCATGTTCGTAGGTATTGATATTGCCGATAATGCCGGATGGTGTCTTGAACCGGTAGAGTTCCTTACCCTCCATATCGACTGCCACGATGTAGCCTTCCAGAGTTCCATAGAAGAGCACGTCGCCTTCCGTCGCGAGGGCACCGGACCAGACCGAGAACTTCTCGGGCTTCGACCAGACGATCTCGCCTTTGGCAGCATCCCAGGCAATGAAGTTCCCCATGCCGCCATGGCTGTCCGGGGCCGGAAACATCGAAACGGTCGCACCGACATAAGCTTGACCAGCCGTATAGCTGACCTTGTAGGGCTCATAGTCCATGCAAACGTGGTTTGTCGGCACGTAGAACAAGCCGGTCTTTGGTGAATACGCGGCCGGCTGCTGATCCTTCGTGCCGAGGGCCGCAGGGCAGATCCCCGTCGAATTCACGTCCTCGCCGTTCTGTTCGGTGGAGTATTTCGCTACGACCTGCGGCCGACCATACTGCTCACTCGCCGGATCCATGACGACTTCAGTCGCCCAGTTGACCTTCGGATCGTATTTCTTGGCAACCAGAAGCTCTCCCGTCGCCCGGTCGAGGGTATAGGCAAAGCCGTTGCGGTCGAAATGCACGAGCACGTCACGGGGCTGACCGTTGATCTGCATCGCATCGACGAGAATGTTCTCGTTGACGCCGTCATAATCCCACTCGTCGTGCGGGGTCATTTGATATAGCCACTTGGCCATACCGGTATCGACGTCGCGCGCCATCAGGGTCATCGACCAGCGATTGTCGCCCGGCCGCTGCACGGGGTTCCAGGTCCCCGGATTAGCCGTGCCATAATAGATCAGGTTGAGCTTCGGATCATAGGAGTACCACCCCCATGTCGTGCCGCCGCCGGTCTTCCACTCCTCGCCTTCCCAGCTCTTTATACCAGAGTCAGGTCCGACGGGTTTTCCGAGATGGGTGGTCTTTTCGGGCTCGACGAGCATTTCGGCGTCGGGGCCAGTCGAATAGGCTTTCCAGGCGAGCGACCCGTCTTTCAGATTGTACGCCGCCATCCAGCCGCGGACACCAAATTCCGCACCCGATATACCGACCAGCACCTTGTCCTTGACGACCATTGGAGCACCCGTGCTGGACTCGGCCTTGCTGCCATCGGTCTGTTCTCCGTTCTTCACAGACCAGACGACCTTACCGGTCTTGGCGTCGAGGGCAACGACCGTCGTGTCCGCCTGGTTCAGGATTATCTTGCCATCGCCATAGGCGACGCCACGATAGACCGTGTCACAGCACATGATGCCTATGACGTTCGGATCCTGCTTTGGCTCGTATTTCCAGAGGATCTTGCCGTCGTTGTTGAGATCAAGGGCATAGACGTTGTTGGGAAACGGCGTATGGACGTACATGACGTCGCCGATCACAAGCGGTCCGCCCTCATGACCACGCAGCACACCCGTCGAGAAGGTCCATTTGACCTGCAGGTCCTTCACGTTGTCCTTCGTGATCTGATTGAGTTTGGAATAGCGGTGATTGGCATAGTCGCCTGTAGGCATCGCCCAGTTCTTCGCGTCGGCCGAAAGGGCCGCCAGCTCGTCATTGGCCAACGCATTTCCAGCAAGAGCCCCTGTCAGAACTCCTGTCAGAACTCCAGCGGCGGTCATCGGCAGATATAGGAATTTTCCAAGTATGCGCATGCGGATTCCTCCCGACGTCGATAGGGACCCGAGGCACATCGTCACACTCCTCGGGAGACCACAAAGGCCAGCCCAAGCTATGTCATGCTCGTCGTGGGATATCTGCTTGCTTCAGCGTCTCACGGGTTCATTTGGATGGGCAGAGGGCACCGTTATTGCCCGCCCTCACGCTCCCAAGACACAAGGCTTGAAGCCGTAAACTGCCGGCAGAATAGGCGATCGGACCGATTAGCGCAAGATTAAATATACGATCTGCGCGCAACGCAACAACAAAAAATGCTCCTGCGCAATACATGTACTACTGATGTTTGCGGGAATTAGATTTGCTTAGCCCGGACAATTACTATAATAATACATAGCTCCAATCAGATTAACGTGACTCCTGTCCAACGCATCAATGCCTACGGGAGATTTCATTGTGACCACTGGTAACCTAGACGTGATCGCCTTCCTCGCCGTGTTCGCGTGTGCTGCGACAGCGTCGGCAGCCGGAGGCTACCCGACGGTCGCAGTCGTCGACTATGTGTATGGCTGCATGAAAGCCAACGGCGAGACACGGGCTGCACTCGAGAACTGTTCTTGCTCTATCGACGTCATAGCCTCGATCCTGCCCTACGAGCGCTATGAGGCGGCAGAGACGTTCAGAAGCCTGGGACTTCAGACAGGCGAAAGAGGGGTCCTGTTCCGGCAGAGCGCGCCGGCGAATTCCGCCGTCGCCGAACTGAGACGAGCGCAGGCCGAAGCAGAGGTGCGGTGCTTCTGATCCTCGAAAACCAAGAGCCACCCCTCCGATTGCCCCTCGCCATCAGTTGATGGCCCCTGTGGTTTGGAGCGCGATCATACCGCGTCCGCAAACGTCTTGTGAAAATCCGAAACGAGATTGTCGAGCGCCGGCGCGTCACGCAAATGGCGTGAGAGGCCCACTTCGAAGATGCCCAGCACCTGCGCCGGGCGCGGTGACAGCACGATGATGCGATCGGCAAGCAGAAGGGCCTCGCGCAGATTGTGGGTCACCATCAAGGCGGTGGTGGGCCTGGCGGCCCACACCGCCATCAAAAGACGGCGCAATCTGTCGGCAGTCCGTTCGTCGAGCGAAGTGAAAGGCTCGTCCAGAAAAAGAATCGCGGGTTCCGTGGCGAAGGCCCGTGCAAGGGCGGCGCGGCGCGCAAGGCCAAGCGAAAGCTCCGACGGATAGAGCGACCGCATTGAGGAGAGCCCCAGAATTTCGAACAGCCGGTCCAGATCCTTGTGCCTGAGGCGAGCAGACAGAGCAAGGCGGACGTTTTGCTCCACCGTCCGCCAGGGGAGAAGCACCGGCTCCTGAAAGACCGCAGCGACGCGGTTGGAGCCGCCTTCGGGCAATTGATAACTGCCCGAAAATTGCCGGTCGAGACCCAGCAGGATTCGCAAGGTCGTGGTCTTGCCGCAGCCCGACGGGCCCAGCAGACAGGCAAATTCGCCCTGCCGCACCTCGAAGGAAAGTCCGCGCAATGCGACAATCGTAACGCCCTCAGCCGATCGGAACGTTTTTTCGCTAATATCGACTTTAAGCGGAGCGGCGACGCCAGCGGGTTGCATGTCGCTCAAGTGGCTGCACCAAAAAGAGTTCGATCAACAGCATGATAGCCACGAAGGCCAGTGTGTAGGCAAGGATGGCGGCAACATCGAATATCTGGAAGTAGAGATAGATCTGGAAGCCGACACCGTTTGAACGGCCGAGCAGCTCAACGACGAGCACGATCTTCCAGATCAGCGCGATGCCGGAGCGCGAGGCAACCGCGAAATAGGGCTGCAACTGTGGCATCAGGATGTGGCGGACATAGTCAAGCTGCCCCAGCCGGTAGACCGTGGCCATTTCCGCGTAACGATGATCGAGCGCACGCGCACCCTCGCGCATGGTGACGATGACATTGGGTATCTTATTGATCGCAACGGCGCCGATCGCAGCAGCCTCTGTCAGGCCGAACCAAATGTAAGCGAGAACGATAACGACCAGCGCCGGGAGATTGAGAAAGAGCACAAGCCATGGATTGAAGAAGGAATCCGCCCGCCGATGCCTGCCGAGGAGGACGCCGATGACCGATCCGACGATCATGGCGACAGCATATGCGGCCGCGACCCGCCAGAGCGTCATTGCCAGATGATAGACAAGGTCACCGCTCGCCGCCTCCTTGAGAAGCACCCGCCAGACCTCGAGCGGTGGCGGAAGAGCGCGGCTCGGCCACATCCCGGCGACCATGCCCCAGAGCAGGCCTAGTCCAAGCAGCGATGCCAAGCTCGTTGCGGCCGGCAACGCGGATCGAACACTGTGAGAGGCGCTCCATGTGCGTAGGCCAGCACGATCGCGTTTTTCCGATCCGTGTTTTGCCATCATGTCTTCAACGCAGCCCAGAACGTCCCGGGAGCCATTTGCCGCGCCGCGCCGACGAGCTTCTCCCCGCCGAGGTCGGCAAGGATTTCGTACAGCTTGGCGGCATCGCGTTCCTCGTCGGCGAGAGGCCGGTTTGGAATGCCTTCGCGATAGCGATCCCGCAGCACCTCGAGTTCCCTGCCCTCGGCTCGCACTACAGGTGCCAAACGCTGCCATTCAGCGTCGGATTGAGCCAGAAGTCTCTTGGCCGCCGCACTTGCCTTGACGAAGCTCATCGCCACATCCGGGTTTTCGTTCGCCCATTTTTCGTGGAATACATAGCCCAGCGCCGAGACGGGTCCCGATGCCCCGAGTGCCTTGATTGCATCTTCGGCTCCAATCAGGCGGCGAAAGCCGCTCGCCTCCAGCCGCGCGCAGAAATGCCAGAAATTCAACACCGCATCGAGTTCACCCGAAGCAGCCTTTTCCGATAACAGTGGCGGAGCGCCAAAAACGATCTCGCTCTCCTTGGTCAAATCAATCCCATTGTCACGCTGGGAAAGCCCCTGGATCAGAAGCCAGCTCTTGTCGAGCGATCCGCCGGCCACGCCGATCTTCTTCCCCACGAGGTCGGGAATGCCTCGAATTGGCGCGTCCTGCTTGACCATGATGGCGCCAACCGCGGTCGAGTAAGGTGCAAGCGTGAGATCCTCGCCCTGCGAACGCTGGCGCGACACCCACAACCAATCGGAAACGATGATGTCGAGGTCGCCTGCCAGCATGGCCACGTTGGTGGCATCTTCCCCAGCGAAATAGACGACTTCCACGTCGATGCCGTTGGCCGCGTCGAATTTATTGTGCTTGATGGTGTCGAGTTCCCAGTTCACCGTTCCGAACTTGAGAACACCCACCCGTATCTTCGGAGCGGATGGGTTTGCCAAGACATGAAAGCCACGAGGATTTGCAGCAGCCATCAAAACCGTCAGGCAAAGCGCGCGCCGCGATATGTTCATGATGCCACCTCCCAACAAACGTTTGCAGCGACGTCAAATTTCCCGACCCTTGTCGGGGAACAAACACTTCCATCGCACGACCTTCAGCGCCGGATGGTCCTCGGACCACTTCGCGATCTCAGCCGGTGCCAGCGTCATGCATTGGACAAGCGAGCCGCGGCTCTCGAAATACAGGTGCTCAGTGCGGCAATTGGCAGGGTTGGCCAGCACGCAGACGGTCAGGGCGAGATCGACGAGGTTCATTCCGCACCTTTCCCTGCGCGAACTCGCACAGAAGCAACGGTGACTGGCGTGCTTGGCATGCCGGTCCGACAGCTAGCCTTCACAAGGTGCCCTGACGGAAAGCCGATGACGAGAATACGCGCGCGATAGACGAGCGTCAATTACTCCGCCAGACTAGGCTCATCTGGCTTCCAGCATTTGCGCAATCGTCTTGGCCAGAGCATACAAGCGCTGCTCGATCAGCGTAGGCACCTCGCAGACAAAGCTCAGCGATTGCGCGCGCTCCTGAAAAATGCGTGTCTGAAACACGAGCCGATCATTCCGCAGCGCAAGCTCGTTCAGGTCGGCATCGGGTTTAGCGCGCAAGGCATCCACTGCGGAAGCCTCCTGCCGTAGGCGTGCCGCCATGTCCCTCTGGCCGCGGGCGTAGCGTGCAATGCCGGAAATAACCTCAGAGCGTTCCCGGTTCATATGATCAAAGAGCCCCCGAACGAGCATGGTCATGCGCTGCTCCCTTTCGCCCTTCGGCAGGCCTTCCGCATACCTGCTGATCTTTTGCTGCGCCTCTGGCAGCGGCACGCGGCGCGCCGACAGTTCCACAACCAAAGCAGAAATGGTCGCATCCTTGGACCAGTCGGCGGTCGCCGCCTGCAGTTCCGCGCCATTCCAAACCTGGCCGAGCGAAAGCTTCGGAACCTTGCGCTGGATACACGGCCAGTCCGGGTCGTCGCCCTGGGCGGCCAAGGCGGGCCATGCGAGGTTTGCAGCGGCCACCACGGGGAGGAGTATCAGGGACAGCCACCGCATCAGGCATTCCCTCCTGTGATCTGCCTGCGCCGGAGAAAACCGTTTGATGGATTATAGGCGAGGATCGCACCGCCCAGAAACAGTGCGGTGAACGCAGTCACGATCATCAGTGATCCCCAATCAATCTGCCCATAAAGGGCGAAGCGGATTAGTTCGACCGCATAGGTGAACGGGTTTGCAAGACAGATCTTGTGGAGAAGCGGACTCGATTCCTGGATGCGCCAGAGCGGATAGAGCGCGGGAGAGGCAAAATACATCGGAAAGATCACGAAGTTCATGATCCCCGCGAAATTCTCCAGTTGCTTGATTATCGACGACAAGAGCATGCCGAGCGAGCACAGCATCATCCCTGACAAGAACAAGGCGGGAAGGATCAGCAAATAGCCGACCCATGGTGGCCTGACGCCCCAGAACAAGGCAATGACCAGAAAAGCATAGACTTGCATGGTCGATACCGCCACGCCGGCTAACAGCTTGGAGACGAGCAGGAACCAGCGTGGAAACGGACTGACCAGCAGGGTACGCATGTTTCCCATCTCCCGATCATAGACCATCGAAAGCGAAGACTGCATACCGCTGAACAGTAGTATCATGCCGCACAGGCCGGGCGTGATATAGACCTCGTACAGCACGTAGGTCTTGTAGGGCGGAATGATCGAGACGCCCAGTACCTGACGGAAACCTGCGGCAAACACGAACAGCCATAGGAGCGGACGAACGAGCGACGAGATGAAACGCTCACGCTGGTTAAGAAAACGAAGGCTTTCTCGAAAAAGGATACCCTTCAAGCAAATTGAATACTGACGGACCTTGAAGCCGCGTCCCGAGGCAAGATCGGTTGGAATAGCACTTGGAACAGTCTGCGGCGTCATAGGCAGGCGCCCTCGGGTAAAACCGAAACCAGCCCCGTCAAGGATGCGAACGCCTGGCGAATGTTGTCCGAACCAGCCGAGCGTACGACATCTGACACCCTGCCCTGCGCAAGCACCCTTCCCTTGTCGAGGACGACCACATCATCGTTACTCTCGACCTCGTCGATCAGGTGGGTCGCCCAGAAAACGCTGATGCCATCGGTGACCACAAGGTCGCGGATCATGGCGAGGATCTCGGCACGCGACTGGATGTCCAGCCCCACGGTCGCCTCGTCGAGCAGCAACAGCGGCGGCCGATGCAACAGAGCCCGGGCAATTTCGATGCGCCGCATTTGTCCGCCGGAAAGGCTGCGCGCCTTATCATAGAGCCGGTCGCTCATATTGACCTGCGCAAGTAATGTCCTGATCCGTTCCAGGGCCTGTGCATGGCCGATGCCATGCAAGGAGGCATGGTAAGAAAGGTTCTGGTAGACGCTGAGATCGAGATCCAATGTACGCGCCTGAAAGACGATACCAAGTCGGCGAAGCGCCTCCCCCGGTTCCCTGCTGATATCATGGCCGAAGATGTGGATTGCCCCTTGGCGCGTGTCGTAGAGGTGGCTGATCAACGAAAACAGCGTCGTCTTGCCGGCCCCATTGAGGCCGAGCAAGACGGTAAAGTGGCCGGGCGCTATTGAAAAAGAAATGTCGGACAGGACCTGCTTCCGGCCAAAGCAATGACCGACCGCCGACACGTCGAGTGCGGGAGGCACACTCACTTCATCATTCGACTTCACATCCTGCATGGCGTCCTCCTGGGCGAACAGCATGGATAGTCCGCATCCCGGCCTATTTGATGGTGATCGTTCCCTTCATGCCTTTGTCGGCGAGGTCTGGAACGGACCAGGTGTAGTTGCCTGGTCGAACCGTTGTGAACTGCACCTGCATGGTGCCTGCCGAGTCGAACTCTAGCCATGCAGGCGCACCGTTCATGTGAACCTCAAGATCGTCGATGACGATCTGGTTCATCCAGACATTGCGGAAAAGGTCCGTTGCAAATTTATACTCCAAGCCGGCCGCCGAGGTGATTTTCCAACGGTAGCCCTGTCCGGCGATCAGTTCAAAATCCTTCTGGTTGACGGCGAAACTGTCGGCAGCCGATCCGAGGACCAGTTCGGGGACATCCTTGCTGGCCCGCGTCACCCGCTCGGGAACTGAGGTCGGTGACGGCACTGCGTCGTCATCATCATCTGCATCTTGCCCGGCGCTGGGCGTCACTGACAAGGCTATTCCGAGAAACGCCGCTAGTGCGAATTTCCGATATCTCTGCATGTCCTCCTCCTTCGCAAGCGAGCTTTTGTCCAACACCTCAGTTCGGGCTCACGACCACACCCCAGGGCAACGCCCCGACGGTCACGGATTGAATTGGTTCATCGGTAGCCACGTCGATGAAAGTGATATCGTTGGAAACTCCGTTGGTGCTGATGATCGACTTCTGATCGGGCGTGAACGCGAGCTGCCAGACCCGCTGCCCGACAAGCACGTATTTTTCAACCTCGTAAGTCTTGGCATTGACCACAGCCACGCGGTTGGCGGGGCCGAGCGCCACATAGGCCTTCGTGCCGTCGGCCGTGATACGCACGCCGACCGGCTGGATCGATTCTGAGCGCAAGCCGGGAATCTCGAAGGTGATCTTGTGCTTTATCTCACGGCTCGCATTGTCGATAACGGAGACAGTGCCGCCGATTTCGGCGCTGACCCAGACCTCCGAGTTGTCGGGCTTGAACTCCGCGAACCGTGGTCGGGCATCAACGAGGACATTGTGGGTGATCTCGTTGGTTTCGGTATCGATGAAGTGTGCCATGTTGGTCGTTTCCGAGGTATTGACCATCGACTTCCCGTCCGGGCTGATGCCCATTCCCTCGGGTTCGACGCCGACCGGCACCTCCGCCCGCACATGTCTGCTTTCAAGGTCGATGACGGTGACCAGATTGTCGTCTTCATTGGCGACGTAGAGCGTCTTGCCATCAGGGGAGAGGACGAACAGTTCGGGGTCCGGTCCGGATGGCAGCGATCCGACAATTTCGTAAGTGGCCGTATCGATGATTTCGATCGTGTCGTCGTCGCTTGCGCACAGGTAGATGAATTTACCGTCGTGCGAAATCGTAATGCCGCGCGGCCGCTGGCCGACATCGATCGTCCGGACCACCTCCTTCGTGGTCGAATCGACCACGGATACCGTGTTGTCCTTCTCGTTGGAGACATAGACCATGTAGGCGAATGCGGGGGAACAGATACCTGCAGCCACAACAAATCCGGCCGAAAGAAACGTCAGTCGTCGGAACATCTGGTTCTCTCCCTGTTTTTTGAAGCTATTTCAACACACATCGCGTCTCGGGCTGATCGATCCCGAGCGTGTCGAGTTCGGAGAACTGATGCAGGAATCCTTCCTGGGGTGAGGTCGATACGACGGAACGGCCGTCTCCAAGAAAGATGGGCTGGCGCAATTGCCAGTTCCATTTCCGGAAGGTCAGCTTCTGCCCCTTGAAAGCTGCAATCGAGAAATCATCGGCGCGAATGAAGTCTGCGAGTTCTTCGGGATCCGCGCTTTGCGTGCGCGTGGCAGCCTCGCCGATAATCCTGGCTGCCGTCCAAGCGGCCATGTCTTTCGACAACATTCGTCGGCCATTAGCCTTGGCGAAACGGTTCTGTATCTGCGTGCCGCCCCATTGCTCGCTGGCCGGGTGCCACGCGGAAGGTATCAGACCGGCGGTTCCAGCCACCGGCCGCGGCATCCAGGTCCGGAACGGCACATAGGTTCCGAAAACCTCGCTTTCGTCTGCCACGAGCATCACATCGTGATCGGGAAACCCCTGTGTGAAGACGGGCATCTGTCGTTGGATCTGAACCACACCGGTATCCGTCCGCCGCGCCGTGCCGGTGTCGGTGAACTCCTTTTCCGCGACAATCTCGCCGCCAAAACGCGTGGCGGCGCGACGGAGCGCATCGGCGAACAGCTTGTCGGGCTCATGAGAACCGTAGATCAGCACCCACCGGCGCCACTGCTTCCAGATCAGATATTGTGCCAGCCCGTCGGCGAGCATGGTGCGCGTTGGCGCCGTGTGAAAGGTGTTCGCGCTGCATTCCTCCTCGCGCAGACGGTCGTCCGTGGCGCCAACGTTCAAGATCAGGACGCCCTTGTCGCGAGCGAGATCGGCAATCGACAGAAGCTGCGTGGCGGAAAGATCTGCGAGAATGTAGAGGGCACCCTTCGACACCATGTCATTGAAGGCCGGCACGACGTCGGCGTCGGGCCTCACTTCGGACACATCGAGCGTGAACTTCTGCCCAAGGAAGGTACCGGTCGTGTTGTTGTCGCCGACAGCTACCTTCGCTCCCGCGACACCTTCGTCACGCGGCGGCACGTCCAGCACCGAAAGGGCGAGCTGGGGTGCATAGGCACGAAGGTAGCCTAACTTGATCTCCGAAACCGGCTCGGCCTTCGCCGTCTTATCGGACAGCGCGTTTGAAGGCTCCTGCGCAACGGCGCTGGAGAGGCTTGTAGCCCAAAGCAGAGCAGAGACAACGAGTATGAGGGCATAGAGCACCGCACATCCCACTTGATCGACGAAATACACCCTCTCCGACGTCAGTCGGATTTGTGTAATTCCTCGGTGCCTCAAACAGTTTAACCGAGATATCCCTGATTTCAACCGGAAATTGGGAAGACGTTACGTTCGCCCACTAACATCGCCTGGCAGATGGGATGGTTGCCGCCCTTCCTGATGGCGAAAGTACCATGAAGCATGTGGTCAATGAGCCACAAAGCGGAAAGGACGGCGAATTGAGGATACGATGATCGGGGTGGACTTGGCAAAGCGTGTTCTCCATGTCCACGGGGCGTCGATGAGGCCGTCAAATTCCCTTGACTGCCGACGCGACCGGTATAGAGAATAACGGGTGGCCGAGGGTTTAATCGGTATTGGCAACAGACGTTACCGAATCCACTCCTTCGTCCATTTGAAGCAATTTGAGCAGTCGGATTTGCCCGTCATGGGTGCGGGAATTGCGCGCGCGTGATCTGATCGAGGTCGTCGAGGACCTCGTGCGCGAACTGCATCCCCAGCGCGCCAGGTTCATCAACGTCATCCCGTCGAGCAGGATCGAGCGCGATTTGGGGATCGACAGTCTCAGCAGGACCGAACTGATCCTGCGGATCGAGCGTGCATTCCACGTAAGATTACTCGCGCGGGCCATCGGCGAGGCCGAAACGGTCGGCGATCTCCTTCACGCGCTGGAGCAAGCCGGGCCGGCGCGGGAGCGTCTCGCTCCTGAAAGGAAACTGGCTCCCTTACTTCTTTCCGTTCCCGCTGCTACAGATGCGCGGACGCTCGTCGAAGTCCTCGAATGGCATGCCGCGCGGCATGGCGACCGGACACATGTGACGGTGCTGCAAGACGAGGCGACGAGTCTCGGCAATCTCACCTACGGAGAACTCGCAGCAAGAGCGCGCAAGTTTGCGTGCGGCCTGATTGCCCGCGACGTCGAGCCTGGGGCACGGGTCGCCCTGATGCTGCCGACCAGCATCGATTTCTTCGTCGCTTTCTTCGGCATTCTTTATGCTGGCGCCGTTCCTGTCCCCATCTACCCACCATCGAGGCTGTCGCAGCTCGAGGACCACCTGCGCCGGCAGACCGGCATCCTGCGCAACGTCGGCGCGTGCCTGCTGGTCACGATGCCGGAGGGACGGCGGCTCGCAGGCCTGTTCGCCGCGCTGGTGGAGACATTGAACGCGGTCGAAAGCGTCGAGGATATCGAGAAATCGGCACCGGACATGGACCTGCCCCGGTTCGCGGATGCCAATTCCACCGCCCTCATCCAGTACACGTCCGGCAGCACCGGCGACCCGAAGGGCGTCTTACTCACTCACGCCAACCTTCTTGCCAATATCCGCGCCATGGGTGGGGTCATACAGGCGAGCTCGGACGACGTCTTCGTTAGTTGGCTGCCGCTCTATCACGACATGGGGCTCATCGGTGCGTGGCTGGGGTGCCTCCACTATGCCACGCCGCTCTACGCCATGTCGCCGCTGAGCTTCCTCGTGCGGCCGGAAACCTGGCTGTGGGCGATCCACCGATTTCGGGCCACCTTTTCCGCCTCTCCCAACTTCGGCTTCGAATTGTGCCTGAACAAGATCGACGAAGCGGATCTCGCCGGGCTCGACCTCAGCTCGTTGCGGGTGGTGGCGAACGGTGCCGAGCCAGTAAGCGCGCAGACCCTGCGCCGCTTCATTGCGCGATTTGGCCGCTACGGTCTTTCGACTCAGGCGATGGCTCCCGTCTATGGCCTCGCCGAGAGTTCGGTCGGTCTCGCTTTTCCCCCCGCTCGGGCGCCCGCCCGTCATCGAGCGTGTCGACCGCGCCCGGCTGAGCTCCGCTGGCATTGCGGCGCCGGCGACATCCGAATATCCGAGGCCGCTTGAAATCGTGGCCTGCGGGCAGCCGCTACCGGGCCACGAGATCCGGATCGTCGACGAGGCGGGCCACGAACTGGGTGAGCGCAGGGAAGGAAGGCTCGAATTTCGCGGCCCCTCCACCACGAGCGGCTATTTCCGCAATACGACGAAGACCCGTGAACTCTTTCGTGACGGCTGGCTCGACAGCGGGGATCGCGCCTATATGGCGGCAGGGGACGTGTTCGTCACCGGCCGCGTGAAGGACATCATCATCCGCGCCGGCCGCCATCTCTATCCGCAGGAAGTCGAGGAGGCGATCGGAACGATTCCCGGAATCCGCAAGGGCGGTGTCGCGGTGTTCGGCACCACGGATCAGGCCTCTGGCACCGAGCGCATTGTCGTTCTGGCCGAGACGCGCGAGACGGAGCCGGATGCTCGGGCGACGCTGCACGCACGCATACTCGAGGTCGTGACCGATATCGCCGGAACGCCGCCCGACGATATTATTCTGGCGCCGCGGCACGCGGTTCCGAAGACATCGAGCGGCAAGATCCGCCGCAGCGCGGCCAAGGAACTCTACGAGAGCGGGCATATCGGCGCGGCCCGACGCGACGTCTGGCAGCAAGTGCTGCGCCTGGTGCTGGCCGGAGCCTTCGCGCGGGCGAGGCGGGTGGTACGGCTGTCGACCGAGATCCTCTATGCGGGCTGGTGGTGGCTGGTGCTGGGCAGCGCGTTCCTGCTCGGGTGCATCGCCGTGCTGATTCTCCCGCGCCTTGCCTGGCGATGGTCTGCCGTCAGAGGCATTTCCCGCTCGGCTCTCGCCGCGATGGGCGTGCGCCTTACAACCACCGGCATCGGCCGCATCCCGAAGCGGGGCGCGATCCTGGTCTTCAATCATTCCAGCTACACTGACGCCCTCGTCCTTTCAGCGGTGCTCCCGGGCGAGCCTGCTTTCGTCGCCAAGAGGGAACTGACCGGGCGCTTGATAGCAGGTCTGCTCCTGCGGCGCCTAGGGGTTCCGTTCGTCGAGCGCTACGACGTCTTTGGCAGTCTCGCGGATGCAGCGGCGCTGATCGCCCTGGCGCGGCAAGGCCGCATACTGGCCTTCTTCCCGGAGGGTACGTTCACGCGGCGGTGGGTCTTTCAGGCTTCTATCTTGGCGCGTTCAAGGTGGCAGCCGAAGCGGGTCTCACCATCCTGCCTGGCGTCATCCATGGGACGCGAGCGATGCTGCGCGGCGGTCAATGGTTCCCCAGACGCGCGTCGCTGAGCGTCGAAATTACAGAGCCGGTGCAGCCAGAGGGTTCGGATTTCAGTGCCCTGATCAAGGTGCGACATGCGGTGCGCGACATCATGTTGGCTCGCTGCGGGGAACCCGATCTGAAGGAACTGGCAAAGCCCGAGCAGCCGCCCGCCGCTCGCAAACAGAATGACCGGATATCATGCATCTCGCTGTAGATTAAGGCGACAGCGCGTTGTCGAAGTTGGATGTTTTTTGAGGAGCGCGATCACGTTGCGGATCTGGTTGATATCGCCGTGCATAGAGTGGAGCCGGGGTCCGTAGGCTCCGCGCGGTACACCCTGCTGCGCGGCGACCTGCCGGCGACCCTGAGGTTTGCCAGCGGCAACATGGCAAGGGCTTGAGTGGATCGCAGGGATCGTTGGTTGCGGGGGCGTGTTTGCGCAGAGACTTGTAAACTTCCAGAGGTTCCGCACCGCGCCTACCCATGGGGTTCCACTGCCGAGGCCTCTGTTCCCGATGATACATGATGCGACCCTAGCAGCACATTGCGAAAACATCGTCGGATCTGTGCGTCGGTGTTGACGGATGCGATCAGCCGAAATCTGGGCCGCACATAGCTCTATGACCGTCCGGTTCGTGTTAGGCTTGATCTGTCCGGCCCGTCGCTCTTGCAGATCTCGATAGGCTTCGAACGACGACCATCGATTTTGCACGTAGTCGCGCCTGCGCAAGCGTTTGCGGAGGCTTTTGCAATCTTGCAATTTATGAACTCGGCATCGGGCACAGGCTTTCCTGCTCGCCGGCTTTGCCAGCTCTTATCCAGCGGTCGTTTTACGAACTCCGGTAGCGGTTGGAATCCACCGCGGGTGTCATTGCTCATATCCCTTTCTCGCCAACCGGCCTGTAGACGTTCTTTGGCGCTGAACATACGCACCATGTCCCTTGCCGCCAACGAGGGAGCCTTCGACGACGATCGTCCGGCCGCGCACCGTGGTCAGAACGGGCCAGCCCGTCACGCGCATTCCCTCATAAGGCGTATAGTCCGAGCCGTCTTTCAGCAGCGCGTGCGAGATGGTGACTTCACGTTCCGGATCCCAAATGGCGATGTCGGCATCGGCTCCGACCGCAATGGTTCCCTTGCGGGGATAGAGGCCGTAGATCTTGGCGTGATTGGTCGAGGTCAGGGCGACGAAGCGATTGAGATCGATGCGCCCTTTGACGACACCCTCCGAGAAGAGGATCGGCAGACGGGTGGCGATGCCCGGAATGCCATTCGGCACCCATCGGAACGACGTTCGTCCCTTCGCCCGCAACTTGCCTTGCGGATCATTGTAGCGGAACGGCGAGTGATCGGACGAGAAGACCGAGAATGTCCCCGATTGCAGCCCCTCCCAGCAGGCGATCTGGCTTGCCTCGTCGCGCGGCGGTGGCGAACAGACATATTTCGCCCCCTCCATATTGAGCCCGTCCAGGTCATTCTCCGTGAGCACCAGATATTGCGGGCACGTCTCGCCATATACCTTCAGCCCCTTGCTCTGCGCGCGGCGGATTTCCTCCATGGACTCCCGGTTGGAGACATGGACGATCATGACCGGGACATCGACGATCTCGGCGAGCGAGATCGCGCGATGGGTCGCCTCCCGCTCGACCACGATCGGCCGCGACGGCCCATGGTAATAGGGCGCCGTTTTTCCGGCCCGTTCGAGGCGATCGGTCAGGAAGCGGATCGCATCATAGTTCTCGGCATGAACCATCACCAGCGCGCCGGTCGCGCGCGCCACGTCCATGACCTCGAGCATCTCGCGGTCGGAGAGTGCCAATCCCTCGTAGGTCATGAACACCTTGAACGAGGTGTAGCCATCCTCGACCAGTGCCGGCAATTCCTGCCCGAGAACGTTCGGAGTCGGGTCGGTCAATATCAGGTGGAAAGAAACGTCGACGTAGCAATTGCCCTCGGCGAGCGCATGATAGTCGGCGACCGCCTGACGCAGCGACTGGCCCTTCTGCTGCATGACGAACGGCAGCACCGTGGTGTTGCCCCCGAAGGCGGCGGAACGCGTGCCGGTCTCGAAGTCATCGGCCATCACGGTTTCGTCGCCGGTCGGTTGGGCGAGGTGCACGTGGCTGTCGATTCCACCGGGAAGAACGAGCTTGCCGCTCGCATCAATTACCTGCTCCGCTGGGCCCAGGTCGTGGCCAAGTGTGGCGATGACGCCATCGCGGATGCCGATGTCGCAGCGAAAGGTGTCGGCAGCCGTGGCGATGGTTCCGCCACGGATCACGGTGTCGAAGGGTTTCATGCCATTACCTCGCTGTGGATCGCGCCGTTTGGCAGTCTTGTCCGATGTTCGATCCGGTCTGCGAGCGGCCCCTCCATACCAAGGGTCGGCTTCGGTTCGGGACGCCGAAAAGTGCCGGCGATCGCCTTGCGCGGCTTGAGCGCGACGAGGGCCTCCGCTTGTTTTACTGCCGCGGCGATCTGGTCCACGACCGGCACGGGGATACGATCGCGCACCTTGGCGGCAAGGCCGGCGAGTGGCGCACCCGCGAGGATGACGACATCTGCCTCGTCCTCCTCGACGGCACGATTGGCGAGCTCGACGAGCAGTGCCTCCTTCTCTTCCTGGACGCTGGAGATCGAGCCGAACGTGCCGTCGAGCATACGGATGCCGGCGCAGCGATGCTCCAGGCCGTGCATGGCCACGCACTCATGGTACCAGGGCCCAAGCGCACGGGCGAAGGTCACGATCGCGAAGCGGCGGCCGAGCATGCAGGCGCTAAGCATGGCGGCTTCAGCCATTCCGACGACGGGAATGTCGAAGAGTTCGCGCGCACCGAGAAGGCCGGGGTCACCAAAGGCTGCGATAATGGCGGCATCGACATGATCGTGGTGTTCCGCCAGCATTTCGAGCGCGATCGCACCGCCGATCTGGGCCTCGGCCCGGGTCGCGATGTAAGGCACGCCGCGGCTCGCCGTTACGGGCACGAGCGTGGTGCCTGGCGCCGCGACCTGCTGGCCGACCGCAAGCAGGAGATCGGTGACGTCTGCGGAAGTATTTGGATTGAGCAGAAGAATTTTCATGATTTCTACCAGTTGGTTGTTTCAGGCGCCTACGGCGTGGTTGATGTCGCTTTCATCCGCAGCACCCGCTTGCGTCTGCAGCACGTCGCGAACGACGTCGCCGGTCCGCGTCACATGGTGAGCCAGGATCTTTCCAGCCATCTCGCTGTCACGTTCTTCGAGAGCCTTCAGCAACAGGCGGTGTTCCTCGACGGACTCGTCCCAGCGTGCGGGCGATGAGAGAGCGAAAAAGCGAGCGCGCTCGGCGCGCGAAAGAAGCGCCTCGTGCGTGGACTTGAGCGCGTTGTTCTTGGCGCCGGCGACGATGAATGCATGGATTTGCTGATTGAGCTGGAAGTAGTTCTCGAGCTCGCCGGCCTCGTAATGGCGCTCCATGCGATCCTGCAGGGTTCTGAGACGCTGAAGGTCCCGCCTCGTCATGCGTCTCGCCGCGAGCTCGGCTGCGGAGCGCTCGATACAGGCGACAGCTTCGAAGAGATCGGCCAGTTCCTCCGGTCGCAGGGGCGCAACCACGGCTCCGCGATTGAGCCGCAGTTCCACCAGCCCCTCGGTGGCGAGAAGTTTGAGCGCTTCGCGCAATGGCGTGCGCGAGACCCCGAGCGCTTCCGACAGATCCGCCTCCGTCAGTTGCAGCCCCGGCTGGAGCTCGCCAGTCACGATCAGCGCCCGGAGCCGCGTCGCCGCCTCTTCATGCAAGCCGGCACGCGCCACACGCAGGCGGGCCTTGCGTGTCCTTGGCAGTTTCAGCGTCCTGGTTTCACGCGTCATCGATGAAGTCCCTGTTTCCGGCGGCTGTGGCATGCATGTTAGGCATTTTCGAACGCGCGAAACAGTGAGCCCCAGCCTCGAAGGCGTGTGGTATCCACACCGGCAAGGGAAAGGCTTTTCCAGATGGTCGTCGCAATCGAGTCAAAGACCGGAATGCCGAGCTCCCGCTCCAGCGACGTAACGGAAGGCGCCGCGCGCATATTGGTGCAAACGATCGCCACGGCATCGCAGCCTTGGCGCGCGACTGCGCGCACCATTTCCCGTATCTCCGCGTCAGTGACCTTGGCGAAGGAGAAATTGTCCTGCAGGCCGCAGTGCCGTTCCGCGTGGCAGTCGAAACCGGACGCGCCCCAATTCGCCGCAATCCTCGCCTGTACGTCGTCGATGTAAGGTGTCACGAGGCCAATCTTCTCGACGCCTCTCGTCTGGAAAATTTCTCTGAAGGCAAGGACTGACGTACAGGCGGCGATGCCCGTCGCCTCGGTGATACGCTCGCAGAGCCGTTCGTCGCGGTCGAAACCGAGCCAGCTTGCCGATGTTCCGTTCCAGGCGATCACGTCCACCTTGGCGTGGGCGAGCAGTTCGGCCGCTCGCAGGATTTCGCTGTCGTCGAACTGGCCAAGCGCCTGTGCGGACAGCGCGATCTCGGTCACCTTGAAGCGCGAAAAATGAGCCGTGACTTCGGGTAAACCGGCAAGCATTGCGGTCGTCACGGGTTCCAGCACAGTGTTGGACGACGGGGTCAGCATGCCGAGCCGGATAGTTTGGGTCATCTCACTGGATCCTTGTCTGTTCGTGATGGGAAGCATGGCCCTCCCGGTGGGAGGGCCATGCCGTGCTGCCTTAAACCGGCAGCTTGCGGCTGTAGTCGATCGCAGTCGAGCAGGCGAAGAGAGCGACACCAGCAGCTGCAAAGAACATCATCGCGAGGAAATAGGACCCCGTGATTTGCACGATGAAGCCAACGATGATCGGGACGCTGATGCCGGCGATGTTGCCACCGAGATTCATGCAACCGCCGAGGAACCCGGCACGGTCACGGGTCGCCAGGATCGACGGGATTGCCCAGTACATGCCGCACCAGCGCAGGAAGAACAGCGTGATGGACAGGAGAGCAACGACCGCGATCGCATTGCTGACGAAGGCGACGGAGAAGATCGAAACGGTTGCGACCACGGCGGCAATACCGAAAAGCGTCCTGAAGACGAGGTTTGGCGAACCGCCGCGCGCACGCCAGGTATCGGCAATCCAGCCGCCGGCGATTTCGCCGACGAAGCCGGAAAAGAAGATCACGAAGGTCGCGCCGCCCAGCGCCTTGATGTCGAGGCCGTGCACCTTGAACAGGTAGTTCGGCAACCAGGTGAGAAGACCGTAGAACACGGCGTTGAAGAACATCCAACCGCAGCACATGAACCATACCGAGCGGTGCTTGAAGTAGGCAGCACGACCCTGGCCGGTCGAATGCGGCGACGCGGCGTCTTCAGCGGCGTGGGCCTCCTCGATGTAGCGGGCCTCGGCCTCATTGACCGAGGGATGTTCGCGCGGCGAGTTGCGGATGTACCACCACGCCCACAGGCCGCAGACCATCGTGCCGGCGCCTGCGACGACGAAAGCCATGCGCCAGGAGTCGAAAACAGCGATAAGCCACGCGATCACGACCGCGCCCAGCGCCGCACCCAGCGGCGCACCGCCATCGAGCAGGGTCGCGCCGCGCCCACGCTCGTTCTGGGTCATCCACATCGCATTGAGCTTGCCGCCGGCCGGATAGATCGGAGCCTCCGCGGCGCCGAGACCGAGGCGGGTCAAAACCAGGACGAACCAGCTCGGAGCCATTGCCGCAATGGCCTGGAAGAAGCCCCAGCCGACCGTTGCCGCCGCAATGACGGCGCGCGGCTTGAAGCGATCGGCCAGCATTCCGCCGGGAACCTGCATGAACGCATAGGTCCAGAAGAACGAGCTCAGGATCAGCCCCTGCGTTGCAGGATCGAGATTGAACTCCTTGGCGATAATCGGCATCGCAACGGAAAGCGACGCGCGATCGATGTAGTTGATGGAAATAAGAAACAGCATCAACAGAAAGATATTCCATCGAACGCTGCTGCGTTTGCCTCCGATTTCACCGGCGGCCGTTGTGACAGTCATGCTCAAGTCCTCCCTTGGCCCGTTGAGATTGCGACGCCGCTCCTCTCCAGCATCGCAATTCAAGCAGAAGCTAAACCGAGGCGGCCGGCTCAGCAACGAAATTTTGCATTCTGCATGCAATATATATCTAACACATTGATATTACATGTATATTAATGAACATATTTTCGCGAAAATGCTCTAGTTCGCTAGATTTATCCGGCGCCAGCGCGATTGCCGAAATAATTCGATTTGGATTGCGGGCAAAAACACGAACAGCCGCTACTGCCTCGTCGTAGCGGCTGTCGAGGATGCGGCGGAACTCTGCGCGCACGGGAACCGCAGAGCGCCAAGCGTCTAGATGGATGGCCAAAGGAGGCTCTGGTGCTTTGATATTAAGGCGTCTCCGCTGAGAGCAGAATGCTCTGCAGAGTCGCGCGAAAGAGGAAACGTATTGTGCCCCCCTGATTAGGTGAAACGCAATGAAGTGCTTCCAATTCCAATGAAATCCGCCGTCACCGCGGCGCCCGGTTCCACAAAAACCATTCCGGCGTAGGAGCCAGTCGTCACCAGTGAGCCGGCCCTGATGCCGCCGCGGCTTCGCACGCAATGGTCTACGAGCCATAGCAAAAGCCAGCGTGGATCACCGGCGGGATTGCCGCCGCGCTGATCGGCTTTCACGACGCCGTTGATCGTCAGGCGCACATGGGCGTCGGCGAGCCCCTCGCCGTCCCAGGCGATTCCCGCGGGATCGTAGACGAAGCCGCCGTTGCTCTGATTGTCGGCAAGTTTCCAGAGTGGATCGGCAGTTTCCCAATCCAACAGCCTTGTATCGACGATCTCTATTGCCGCGTGGATGGAGGCGACGGCGGCGTAGACCTCACTTTCGCTCAAAGGCTCGCTGCGCGGCGCAATATCGCGACCAATACGGAAAGCGATCTCGGGCTCGACACAGTAGATGTTCAGATCTGAGGACGGCCATTCGGTCGGCCCCGCCTTCATGGCACTCGCGAGCAGGGGAGCTGCATTCGGCGTGGCATCTGGTGACTTTGCGCCCACCTTCCAGCCGCCAACCGGCCCGAGGTGGTGCGCGACGGCGTCTTGTACTAGGTAGGCCGCGTCGGCGTCGCGGGGGCCGGGCGAGAGAACCCGCGCCAGTTTTCTTGCTCTCCTGCTTTCGATCAGCAGCGAGGCTGCCTCTTGGATATTGAAGGTCATGATGGTCTCCTGAACTCGAAAATGACTGTCAGCCGATCGGGGGCCAGCGATCGACCCACGGATGGGCGCGTTCGTATTGCGCCGCGACACGAAGCAATTCCTCGTCATCGCCGAAGCGGCCAACGAGCTGGAAGCCGATCGGCAGACCGGAATGCGCCGGCGCACATGGAATGCTCGCACCCGGCAGACCGCCAGCATTGGCGAAGGCGGTGAAGACGGCGTGCCCTCGGGGACCGACCGGCGTGCCGTCGATCCTGTCGGGATGGATTGTCTCCGCGGGCCAGGGAAGAGCTGCGGCGCTCGGCGTCATGATCAGGTCATAGGATTGGAAGAAATCCGCCAAGATCGAGCGCATACCGGCAACGGCATGCAGCGCGCCGACATAGTCGGCCGCTGTCAGCCCCGCGCCATTCTCGGCCATTTGCCGAAGCGGCGGCGAGATCTGCGACAAGTCCCTGCCGTGCATCAGCCAGGCAAGCCCCGCCGGCCCGACGATGGACCAGATTCGATCCAGCGCCTCCAGATCGACGGGCACCGATCCTTGCTCGACCACATGCCCGAGCGCCTGGAGATTGGTGGCGGCCGCCGCAACGCTCGCCGCAATCTCCGGATCGACAGGTGAACCGCCGAAGCGCGGCACGAAAAGAATGCGCAGTCTTCTCGGATCACGAGCAGTATCAGCTTCGGCCCGCGCGAAAGCCATCGATGCACGGTCGCGCGCATCGCCGCCGCTCATGGCGCAAAACACCAGCGCAGCATCCGCTACAGTGCGCGCGATCGGCCCGATCGCCTCGAAGTCGTTGAGGATTACCGGCAAGCCGTGGGCGCGTGCCACCCGGCCCGGCGACGGCTTGAAGCCGAGCAGCCCGGTGTGAGAGGCCGGCCGGCGGATCGAACCGCCACCGTCCGTCGCGATCGCGACCGGCCCAAGACCTGCGGCGACCGCAGCGACCGCGCCGCCGCTCGAACCGCCTGGGGTCAACCGCACGTCCCAGGGGTTTCTGGTCGGCCCGAACAGCGGGTTGTCCGTGTAGCCTTGAAGCGTGAATTCGGGCACATTCGTCTTGCCGAGGATCACCATGCCCTCGGCCCGCAGCCTCGCGACCGGAAGCTCGTCTTCGTCAGGAACATGGCCGGCGAACAGCCGGCTGCCCCAGGTTGTCCGCATCCCCCTGACGGGAATATTGTCCTTAACGGTGAGCGGCACGCCGTCGAGCGGGCCGTACGCCTCTCGGTCGCGCCAACGGCGTTCGCTTTCGGCGGCCGCCCGCAGCGCACCCTCACGATCAAGCGTCACAATCGCATTGAGACGCGGGTTGACGTCCTCGATCCGATCGAGGACGGCGTTGACGATTTCAACCGGCGAAATTTCGCGGACTGCATACGCCCGCGAAAGAGTTCCGGCTCCAAGTGACCACAAGGCAGCAGGTGTCGGCATCAGTTCATGTTCCTCGGCAGCCACAGGACAAGCTCCGGCGCAAACCACAGGAGCACGGTAAAGCCGAGCATGATCGCCACGTATGGCCAGACTCCGGCGATGACATCATTGATCGAACCGCCATCCTTGCGGATGCTTTGCACGACGTAGAGATTCATGCCGACCGGTGGGGTGATCATCGCAATCTCGCTCATCAGAACGATGAAGATGCCGAACCAGATCGGGTCCACACCAAGATGAGTGACGATCGGGTAAGCGATCGGGATGGTGGTTACCTGCATCGACAGTACCTCCAGGAAGCAGCCGAGGATCAGGTAGAACACGATCAGGATCAGGATGAACTCCGTTGGCCCGACCCCGAGCGAGGAAACGAACTTGGTCAGCTCCTGCGGAATGTTGAGGAAGTTGAGGGTTACGTTGAGGATGAACGAGCCGCAGATGATCAGAATGATCATGCCGGTGATTGCCGCGGTGTTGCGGAAGCACTGATGCAGCGACGAAAGATCGAAGTGCCCGACCGTGAGCGCGAAGCCGATGGCGATGACGACGCCGAGCGAAGCCGCTTCCGTCGGAGTGGCCCAACCGAGATAAAGGCTGCCCATCACAACGCCAAATATAACGAAGGGCGGCACGAGGTGACGGGAGAGATTGAGCTTTTCACTGAATGACAGCTGCGCTTCGACGAGACCTGCCCCTCTCCAGTTCGAATAGGCGATGTAGCTCATGAAGATGAGGGTGAGCAGGATACCCGGGATGACGCCAGCGATGAATAGCTTGCCGATCGAGTTGTTGGTGATCGAGCCATAGACGAGCATCGCGACGCTCGGCGGAATGAGGATGCCAAGCGTGCCGCCAGCGGCAAGCGACCCGAGCGCCTGGCGCTTGTCGTAGCCACGCTCGTGCAGTGCAGGCAGTGCGACTGTGCCGATTGTCGCAGCAGTCGCCACCGACGAACCACATGTTGCCGCAAAAAGAGCGCAGGACGCCATGTTGGAATGGAGCAACCCGCCGGGCAGTCGACCCAACCACGCCGACAGCGAGACAAACATCCGGTCGGCAAGACCGCTGCGGAGCAGGATTTCGCCAAGCAGGATAAACAGCGGGATGGCGGTCAGCAGATTTTCGTTCTGAACACTCCAGATCACGCTGCCCATGGATTCGATCATGGGCAGGCCGACGATCGCTAGACCGCCAACAACGCCTGCGCCGGCCATGACGACCGCAACGGGCACGCCCAGCAAAAGGACGCCTAGAGCAACAAGAAAGGCTATGGATATCGTTGTGATGCTCATCAGATTCTCCTACGTCGCTCAGCGGCGGTCCAGGTCCTGCAGTTCATCTTTGATCTCTTCGACGGTTTCACGCGGGCCGTAGGTTCGGTTGAGAACGCTCGCCTTACCCGTCAGCAGCAGTGCGGTAGCGTGAAGGGCCATGGCGACCGCAACGACGGCAAAGACCACGAGCGATGCGTACCAGACGCCCTGTGGGTAGATCAGAGGGGTTGCCCATGGCGTCGGTGCGGTACTTTGATAGGTCAGCGTGTCGAGGAGAATGGTCAGGCACACCCAGGCGAGCATTACGCCGAAACCTGCGAGGAGAACGATCGAGAGCCAGTTCAACAGCGTCTGCAGGACCTTTGGCAACTTCAGATGAAACAGCTCGATGCGAATATGTGCGCGGTCGACCAGCGCAGTCGTAAAGGCGAGCGAGGAGCCGACGGCAAGCGCATAGCCGCCGAGTTCGTCGACGCCCTGGAGCGAGAAGCCGAAGAGCTTTCGGCCCAGCACCTCGAGCAAGACCAGCACTGCAAGTGCAAGGAAGATATAGCCGGTAATGTTGGCAAACAGCGCCCCAAGTGAGCGCAAAGCGTCGGAGAAATGCGCGGCCTTTGCCGGCGGAGCCGAGCCGAGCGTCGTGGGTTGGGTATGTTGCATGGGATCCTCCATCCTCTCGTTGATGGCAAAAAGGCCTCCCACATGGGAGGCCCTCGCTCATTGCGGTTACTGGAGCCCGATGGTCGGCCCGACCAACTTCTTCCACAACTCGCCGCAGCCGGGATAGGATTTCTCGCACACCTGTGACCATGCCGGGAACGAGACCGTCTGGACGGCGCCCTGCACCGTTTTCAGGTCCTCGTCCGTGACCGGCACTTCGGTCATCGCGAATTTTTTCACGGTCGTGCAGGGTTCCCTGCCGACATTGCAGCGCGAGGCGTCCTCGAAGAGTTCTTTCGAGTAGCCCCAAATATCATCCTCCAACGCCTTGAAAGCCTCGGTCAGCTTTGCCTGCTGCTCAGGCGTAAATTTGTTCCAGCTATCGAGATTGATAGCATAGGCATTGAGAGCAATCTGAAAGCCAAGCGGCATGAAGTGTGTCGCTACCTCGGGCCAACCCGCCGTGTTTGCCGAGCTTGGGCCGGTGATGGCACAGTCGACGACGCCCCGCTGCAGCGATTGCTGCGTCTCACCGAAGGAGATGGTGACGGGAATGCCACCGATCTTTTCGATGAACTGGGCGAGCGACTGGTCGTAGACGCGTACTTTCTTGCCCTGAAGATCGGAAAGCCCATGAATTTCAGCGTTGCAGAAGACCACCTGCGGACCGAACGGCCAGATCGCCAGCAGCTTGCCGTTGAACTGATTCTGCAGTCGCTTGTCGAACTCTTCGCGATAGGCGTCGACGACCTTGCGCGCCGTCTCGTAATTGGCATTGACGCCGACGAGGTCCGCGCCGAGCAGGAACGGTTCATCGCGCGAGGCCTGAGCGATGCGCAGGGTTACGATGTCGAACAGACCGGATTTGAGGACGCGCAGTCCCTCACTGTCCTTGATGCCAATAACGTCCATCGGCTTGTAGTCGACGGTAAGCGGCAGGCCTGTCGTGTCTGCCAAATTTTCGAAGAACGGCTTTTCCTTGTTCTGCTGAATGAGCCCAGTGGCAAGCAGGTTACCGGCAACGCGCAGCGGAATATCCTCGGCACTGGCTGCGCCGGCGAGAAGACTTAACCCGAAAGTAAGAGACAGAAGCTTTCGCATGGTTTTCTCCATTGGTTCCCCTATTGGTGGTTTGTTCAGCGCCGGTTGACCGGCCTTCTTGCGATGACGGGCCGCGTCTATCTATTCTGCGGCGTACGCCACCGATCCCGCATTTCCGTTGAGGTATTTCATCGCCGCCTCGACGCCGCCTGGCCGATGCGGAATGCCACACACAGCCAGACCCATTTCAACGCCGGCAAGCGTGCCCATAACCATCAGGTCATGGAAGTCACCGAGGTGGCCGATCCGGAACACCCGGTCGGCGAGTGGCCCAAGACCATTGCCGAGCGACATGTTCGAGCGCTTCAGGATCTCGGCGCGCAGCCCATCCGCTGAATGTCCTTCCGGAAGGCGCACTGCCGTAAGGGACGAGGAGTATTCTGCCGGGTTCCGGCACTGGATTTCCAGGCCCCAGTGGATGACCGCGCGCCGCGTGGCCTCGGCCGCCCGGTCATGTCGAGCGAAAACGTTGTCCAATCCTTCCTCGTGCAGCATATCCAGCGCGACCTTCAGGCCCTGAAGGAGGTTTGTCGCTGGCGTGTAGGGGAAGTAGCCGGTTTTGTTGGCCGCAAGCATATCTTCCCAGTCCCAGAAGGAGCGCGGAAGGCGCGCCTTCTTCGCCGCCGCCAGAGCCTTTTCCGAGATGGCGTTAAAGGAAAGACCCGGCGGCAGCATCAATCCCTTTTGCGATCCGCCGACGGTTACGTCGACGCCCCATTCCTCGTGACGATAATCGATCGAGGCCAGCGAGGAGATCGTATCGACCAGCAGCAATGCCGGGTGGCGAGCGTTGTCGATGGCGCGCCGGACGGCGGCGATATTGGATGCGGCGCCCGTCGAAGTCTCATTGTGGACGACGCATACCGCCTTGATGGCATGACCCTTGTCCTCCTTCAGGCGTGCCTCGATGAGGCCCGCATCGGCGCCCGAGCGCCAATCCCCTTTGAGGAATTCGGCGTTGATGCCAAGCCGTCCAGCCATCTTGTTCCAGAGCGTGGCGAACCAACCTGTCTCGAACATCAGCACATGGTCGCCGGGCGACAGCGTATTCACCAGCGCCGCCTCCCACGCGCCGGTTCCAGAGGCCGGATAGATGATGACAGGACCGGACGTCTTGAAGACGGAGCGAATCCCGGCCAGCACCGCCTCGCCCAGCTTCTGAAATTCCGGCCCGCGATGATCGATGGTCGGTTTGGCGACGGCCGCCAGCACCGGCAAAGGCGTGTTGGTAGGGCCTGGGATCTGCAAGAAGTGTCGCCCACTATGCGTCATCGTATGAAACTCCTCCCTTGAAATGCCTCAACGTTAGAAAATTTGCATACAATTTATCATCTGGCAACGGCCAACTTGCATTCGATGAAAACTTGCGTAGTTTCGCCCGTCATGGGATGATGCATCGACTAGAACTGGCACAGGCGCAGCGCGTTGCGCCAAACCACTTGATTGCGATCGGCCAATAGATATGAACGATGCAGAAGCATCGGGAGGAAAATGTGGAATATGCACCGCCGCAAGCGGCCACAATTTTGAATGCAAAAATCGACGAAGAAGTTGAAAGCCTGCACGATGGAATTTTGAGCAAGCTGCGCGATTTCATCGTCGAGGGTCATCTTCGCCCGGGCGACCGTGTCCCAGAACGGCAACTCTGCGAGAGTCTCGGCGTTTCCCGCACGCCGCTGCGCGAGGCACTGAAAGTCCTGGCCGCCGAGGGTCTCATCGAACTTTTGCCAAACCGGGGCGCTCGCATTCGCGAGTTCACGCCCGACGACGTGCGCGAGTTCTTCGAGATGCTGGCGGGCATGGAATCAACGGCCGGCCGGCTGGCCTGTGAACGGATAACCGAAGCGGCGATCGGGGAGATCGAGGCGCTACACTATCAGATGTACGGGCATTACATGCGCCGGGAACTGCCCGAATATTTCCGCCTGAACCAACTCATACACGAACGTATCGTCGCCGCTGCGGGAAACCACGCGCTTGAGACCTATTACCATGGACTGACCGCGCGTATGCGCCGGTTGCGCTACTCTGCGAACACGATCAAGCGAGATCGATGGGGCCAGGCCATGCGCGAGCACGAGCAGATATTGGACGCGCTCAGACGCCGGGACGGTCGGGAACTTGCCGAAATCCTCCATGAGCACCTGATCCATAAGTGGAACGCGACCTGCGAACCATTGGGGACCTCGGAAGTGGAATGAACGCAGCCGTTGTCAGGGCAGTCGAAGCCCGCACGGCACACTCTTCCAGCTCCAGAGCGGTGTTGATTTAAGCGCGGCCATCCGGGCAAGGGGAGTCGCGACCTGATAGAGGGCATCCGTCGGAGGGGCACGCATATCTGGCGTCTTCTATTTCGCAATGCAGGAGCGTTCATTTGCGGCAGAACAGCGGACGACGCAGCAAGGGCCAGTTGGGGGACGTGAATGCTCGTGAAGATTTTTCGTAGCCCTGTTGCTACGGCATGGATCGGCTTGTGTTTTGCTGAACCCGCCTTCGCCTCACAGGGTAGCCTGCCCGGCGGTGCAATGTCCCTTTGGTGGGCCTTGCCATTTGCCGGCCTGCTGCTTTCCATCGCAACCGGCCCCCTCCTCTATCCTCACTTCTGGGAACGTCACTACGGCAAGATCACCGTCGGCTGGGCGATGCTGAGCGTGCTGCCGATGTTGCTCTTCCATGGCCCGGTAGTCTCGGCTGAAGCGGTACTGCATGCCCTGCTCGTTGAATACATGTCCTTCATTATATTGCTGTTTGCGCTGTTCACGATAGCCGGCGGCGTCCTGGTGGCCGGGAACATTCACGGCTCACCGCGCAATAATGCAGCGCTGCTTCTGATTGGAGCTGCACTTGCCTCGGTTGTCGGAACCACCGGCGCCTCGATGATCATGATCCGCCCAGTGATACGGGCCAACGACAATCGTCGCTTCAATGCGCATGTCATTGTATTCTTCATCTTTTTGGTGTCGAACATCGGCGGCTCGCTGACCCCGCTCGGCGATCCGCCGCTTTTCGTCGGTTTCCTGCGCGGCGTCGATTTCTTCTGGACCACGACCCATCTCTATCACGAGACCTTCCTCGTGGCGGGCATTGTTCTCATGGTCTTTGTCGCGATGGACTGGATGCTCTACAGGCGAGAGAGACCGCTCGCCAGATTGAAGGACCCGACGCCGGATTCGCGCATACGCATTCGCGGGCGCCTCAACTTCCTGCTGCTTGCCGGCGTCATCGGCGCAATCCTGCTCTCGGCCGCGTGGGACCCACACGTATCGTTCAGCATTCTCAGCGTCGAAGTCGAGTTGCAGAATCTCGTCCGCGATGCCCTCATACTGGCGCTGGGCCTTCTTTCCCTGCTGGTGACAAAAAAGGAATACCGCGCCGCCAACAACTTCTCCTGGGGACCGATCGGTGAAGTCGCCAAGCTCTTTGCCGGCATTTTCGTTTGCATTGTGCCGGTCATCGCCATGCTGCGCGCCGGACCCTATGGCGCGTTCGGCCCACTGGTGTCGTTGGTTACAACGGAATTGGGCGCGCCAAATGATCTCGCCTATTTCTGGCTCACTGGATTGCTTTCTTCATTTCTGGATAACGCGCCGACCTATCTTCTCTTTTTCGAATTGGCCGGCGGAGATCCGCATGTCCTGACAACGACGCTGTCCAGCACCTTGACCGCGCTCTCGACAGGTGCGGTGTTCATGGGGGCGAACACCTATATCGGAAATGCACCCAACTTCATGGTTTACGCCATAGCTCGCGAACGCGGCATCAACATGCCGAACTTCTTCGGCTACATGCTCTGGTCGGGGGCGGTCTTGATTCCGACTTTCCTCGTTGCGAGCTACGTCTTCTTCAGCTAGGCGATCGCCTGGGTTGTGTGAACGGCGCGACGCGCAAGGTTGCAAAACGCCGGTCGGTCAGGCGGCACGCGAGGACAAGAAGCGGCTGGTCGCGGCAACGTTTGAGCCGGGGCCAGTATTTCAGCGATCGCGCGGTCGGCGGGCATCCATCCGAGCCGGCTTTTCCGCTGGCGCAAGGAGTTCTGCCAGATCGCCGCGCCGTCTGTTCCGCAACTCATTCCCGCCGGCGTGTCTATGCGGGCACCGTCAACATCGGTGCCTCCTCCGGGCGTCCCCCCGATCGGACCCGCCTTCGCCAACACAGTCTACAAAGCGCTCGGCAAGCGGATCCGTGTCATGCCTTTCGCCAGATCGATCAATGCCTAGCGCGACCCCGGTTCGCGCGCGATCTGCACGCAAGAATACTGATCAACGACTATCCTCCCAGATCGTCGACGTGAGATTCGAAGTGGTGGAACGAGAGCACACGACGGTCTGGTCGGGTCGCGCGCTGAAGCTTAACTGGTTCAGCGATGGATCGAGATCGGCAGTGTGACGGAAATTCAAACATCTTCGTTTTGCCTGGCAGGGCCTGACCGGGGATGGCCCAGAACGGAGATGTTGCTTCGTGGCTTTGCCGATCAGTTCTCCCTTCTTTCGCGCAGGAGAAAGTTACGTTGAACAGAGAGTCGCCGGTCTATCTCAACGCGCTACGTGCCTTTTGAGGCCAGTGCACGTCATGGCAGCTTTTCCGGCGCGGCCGAAGAGCTGAATGTGACTGCGGCCGCGGTCGGACAAATGGTGCGTGGGCTGGAAGAATGGCTGGGCATGTACCCGTAAGCGAGCCCACCACCGGATCGCCTTTTCTCAACCGTTCCTCTTTGTCCACGGCGCGTCTTATCCGCCAGATCCTTCAGGTACAGAGCTTTCATTGCCCCCCCCGGAAGCCGATCTGCAATAGCGCAGGAGTTTGCGGCAGACGCGATTTCACGCTTTGGTGCGCCATTGGTGCCCAAAGCAGCCGATTTTCCGCATCGCAGTCGGTTGCGGGGTGTCAGCCAACTCGATTTTGCACCTGCGGATCTAAGTAATTGACTTTATTGGGAGGACGGATTGTGGTGCCGATTTTGGCGCTAGACAAAAAAACCGGTAACCTATTGTGCCATCAAGGTTTTTTCGTCTTATGTTGGTTGCGGGGCCCTGATAGCGCGGAGGCTTGTAAAGTCTCGCGCTCACGGCGGCCCAGCGTCGACAATTAGCGCTTACGCCACACGCGGCCATATACAAAATAATCTCGTCGTCCGAAATGGGCCGATTGCAGACCGTTCGGTGCAAGGACACTGAGCGTGAAAGCGGACATATGACCCCTCTGTACAAATTTCCGGATAGGCCCAAACGCGGACGTCACCGTTGATGATAAGACTTTCGCTAGGGCTCGATCTTGGGGCAACCCTGGTTCAGGACGTGGAACTCCCATAACGCCGGCAAAGGCACTGCTGTGCGTGGAGCGGCCGGGGCGAGCAATGGTCCGCGGGCTGACCGCGCGCCGCCGATCTCAATCTCGCATTTGAGAAGGATCATTCGGAACAACGCATGACGTCTGGCTATTGGTTTGATTCGCGCGAGCATCTTAGCTGCGGTCGGGACCGCCCTTTCCTTAGTCGGGGCAGGATTTGAACCTGCGGCCTTCAGGTTATGAGCCTGACGAGCTACCGGGCTGCTCCACCCCGCGCCATCTCGGTAAACCGCGTGAGCGGTTTATCCGGTCAGCGCAAATCCTTGGGATTTGCGGTCTGTGCCGAGCAAATTGCTGAAGCAATTTGTCTCGTGTAAGGGACGCACTGTTTTTTCAGTCTAT
>NZ_MBSS01000028.1 GCF_001695855.1 Ensifer sp. LC163 | reverse complement strand
TGTAGTGGCTATTTAGTAATGCGACAGTTGGGCCAGTTAGAGATGCGACACTCTCGCCTCTCGACGCGCTGGTCAATGTCAACGTTGGGAGCAAGGATGACGACCTTCCGCCTGGTGGAGACCATGAGCGTTCGGAGTCGTGATGTCCTGTTTGATCACCATGTCGCAGAAAGAATTGCATCGCCTCGAAGTCATTCAGAAGATCAATGATCGACGCCTAAGCGTTGTCCAGGCAGCCGAACTGCTCGGCCTCAGCCGAAGTCAGGTGCACAGGCTGCTGCAGGCTTATGATCGGGCCGGTGCAGCCGGTCTGGTTTCAAAGAAGCGATCGCGGCCAAGCAATCGGCGCCACAGCGAAGATTTTCGCAATGCGGTGCTGGATCTGATCCGCGAACGCTATCTGGATTTCGGTCCGACGCTGGCTCGCGAGAAGCTGATCGAACTACATCACATCTCGGTCGCCAAGGAGACGCTGCGCCAATGGATGACCGAGGCCGGCATCTGGGTCTCGCGACGCGAGCGCAAGCAGCGGGTCTTCCAGCCGCGCGGCCGGCGTGACTGCTTCGGTGAACTGGTCCAGATCGACGGCTCGCATCACTGGTGGTTCGAGAACCGCGGCCCCAAATGCGCCCTGCTCGTCTACATCGACGACGCCACCGGCAAGCTGTTGCATCTGCGGTTCGCCGGATCGGAGAACACCTTCGATTACCTGCATGCAACGAAGGCGTATCTTCAGCAATGGGGCAAGCCTCTGGCATTTTACAGCGACAAGCACGGTGTCTTTCGTTCAACCCATGCCTCGGAGAAGGACCGGACGAGCGGCCTGACGCAGTTCGGGCGGGCTCTTTATGAACTCAACGTCGACATCATCTGCGCCAACACCCCGCAGGCCAAGGGACGCGTCGAACGGGCCAACCAGACACTGCAGGATCGACTGGTCAAGGAACTACGGCTGCGCGGCATCGACACGATCGACGCGGCCAATGCCTATGCGCCGGCGTTCATCGAGGATTTCAATCGTCGTTTCGGCAAGCCGCCACGCAATCCGAAGAACATGCACCGGCCGCTGGCCGCACATGAGAATCTCGATGGCGCCATGTGTCGGAAGGAAGTTCGCACGGTGTCACACGCCTTGACGCTACGTTACGACAAAGTGTTGTTCATCCTTGATCCGACTGACCTTTCCAGGCCGTTGGCAGGCAAGAAGGTTGTCGTCTGCGACTATCCGGACGGGCGCCTCGAGATCATGCACGAGAGCTTCGTCCTCCCCTACAGAACCTTCGATACATTGCGATCGGTGCACCGATCCGAAGTCGTCGAGAACAAGCGCCTAGACGACATGCTTTCGATCGTCGCCGCGTTGCAGGCCGGGCGTGAACAGCAGCGCAGTAAGAGCGGCCCTCGCCGCACCGGCCAGACGGATCATATGTTTGGCATTCGCGATGGCAGCCAGAGCAACGGCTATCAGAAGCGCGGCCACAAGCCCGGCCGGCGGACGGACTTCATGAATGATCCGGAGGTCATTGCCAAAAGACAGAAGGCGCTGGCGCGCATGGAGGCAGCGGAATGAGCCGCTGGCACTCATAGTCTCAAAGCTAAAGCCGAAGGGTGTCCCTCACTCGCCCCCGCTCCTCCCTTGCAACCCGGACCAGCCGGGCGGATCGGGGGCTGACCGTCAGCGCCAGCAGAGGTGTCGAGTGTCGCATTTCTAACTGGCTGGCGGCGCCGCATCTCTAATCAGCTGTGACAAAGTTTGTAGCCGGGTACATTCTATTTTCAAGTGCGACATGCCAATGATTTCAATGGTTTCCCTTTGGAGATTTTGGGATGTCACGACGCTGTTCGCAGCTGAATCTGGCTGATCGCCGCCGCCTCTACCACTTTGTCGAACGCCGAGTACCGATCAATGAAATGGCGCGCCAACTCGGCCGTCACCGATCGACGATCTATCGCGAGATCAGGCGCAATACATTCCACGATCGTGAGCTGCCCGAATATAGCGGCTACTTCCCAACGGTTGCTGACGACATCCGCAAAGAGCGGCGGCGGCGTCTGAGGAAGCTGATGCGGCACCCGCAATTACGCGAACTGATCATCGAGCAGCTGAAGGCGCTTTGGTCACCGGAACAGATCGCCGGCCGCCTGCTCGCCGATGGCGTGAGCGCCGTGCGTGTCTGCACCGAGACGATCTATCGCTTCATCTACGGCAAGGAAGATTATGCGCTGGAGCTCTTTCGGCATCTACCGGAAGGCCGCCGCAAACGTCGCCCTCGCCGGCTGACTGATCGGTGGCTACCGCCGCTCTGGGCCGAGTTCGCAAACCAAATTTGACGCCGACATATTGTGTGTATATACACGTAATATGTCCTATTGTTATTGCATCCTGCTGCGCAAGGCCTCGAGACGAGTGACGTCGCTCTATGACGAAGCGTTGGCGCCGGTCGGCGTCAATCTCGCCCAGTTCAGCCTGTTGCGTAACATCCAGCGGGCTGAGCCGATTTCGCTGACGGACCTCGGGCACCGTACGGAATTGGAACGTTCGACCGTCAGCCGAAACGTAAAGGTCCTGGAGAAGATGGAGTTGGTCGCGATGGCGAACGGTCAGGATCAGCGGGAATCGGTTGTCATACTGTCTGACAAAGGTCGCCAGGTCCTGCGTGACGGCGCCCGCCTGTGGGATGGAGTGCAGACGGCAATCGAGGCCAAGCTCGGCGATGAAGCATCTGCCCAACTGACGGCGTTGCTACAGGCTCTCTAGCAAACTCAACACAATCGATCGACGGAAGGAAATGGCCGATGTTCGGACCGGTGCTCGCGCGTTATCTCGCCAAACGCGACATCCATTATGGCTGGGCCGTCGCGGCCGTCACGTTCCTCGTCATGCTGGCGACCGCCGGCGCGATGGGATCCGCCGGTGTTCTGATCAAGCCGCTCGAAACCGAGTTCGGATGGTCGAATGCCGAGATCTCATTTGCGCTTGCCATTCGCCTCGTGCTCTTCGGATTGCTGGGGCCGTTTGCCGCGGCCTTCATGAACCACTTCGGCGTCAGGAAGGTCGTCTCCGCGGCACTGCTTCTGATCGTCAGCGGTATCATTGCGTCGTTCTTTATGACGCAGCTGTGGCAGATGGTGGCGCTTTGGGGTGTCGTCCTCGGCGTCGGCACGGGCATGACCGCGCTGGTGCTCGGCGCCACCGTTGCAACGCGCTGGTTCGACAAAAGGCGCGGCCTTGTCGTCGGCCTGATGACGGCCAGCAATGCCACCGGGCAACTGGTCTTCCTGCCCCTGCTCGCCTCCCTCACCGAAGCGATCGGCTGGCGCACGGCCCTGACCGTCGTCATAGCGGTTCTCACATTTGCCTTCGTGCTGGTGCTCCTCTTCATGCAGGATCGGCCGGCTGACATCGGTCTGGCGCCCTATGGCAGCCGGGCGATCGTGCCCGCCCCGGCGCAGAAGCATAACCTGCGAACCTTGCTGCTTTCGCCACTGAAGGCGCTGCAGGAAGCCTCCCGTTCGAACACGTTCTGGGTGCTGTTTGCGACCTTCTTCGTCTGCGGCTTCAGCACCAATGGCCTGATCCAGATGCATTGGGTCTCGATCTGCGGCGATGTCGGCATCGCAGCGGTCGGTGCGGCAGGCTTCCTGGCGCTGATCGGTGTGTTCGACCTCGTCGGTACGGTCTTTTCCGGCTGGCTTTCCGATCGCTACGACAATCGTTGGCTGCTCTTCTGGTTCTACGGCTTTCGTGGTCTGTCGCTCTTGTTCCTGCCGTTCAGCGGTTTCAACATCTACACGTTGTCGATCTTCGCCATCTTCTATGGCCTCGACTGGGTCGCGACCGTGCCGCCGACGGTGAAGCTGTCGGCAGAACGCTTCGGCGCGGAGCGGGCGGCGCTGGTCTTCGGCTGGGTGTTCACCGGACACCAGCTCGGCGCGGCGAGTGCCGCGTTCCTTGCCGGCGCGAGCAGGACGTCGCTCGAGACATACACGCCGGCGCTCATTGCTGCCGGACTGTTGTGCATCGTCGCAGCACTGCTGGTTCTGACCGTCGGCCGGCGTGCACCGGCGGGCCTGGTGCCGCAGGCAAGCTAGGGCACCAGTATTTGTCGGCCGCGGTTCTCGACTGCGGCCGGCACCGACTTATTGAACGGCCGTCGTCCCGTAAACGAGGTTCGGAAGCCAAAGCGAAAGCTGCGGGAACATGCTGAGCATCATGAGCAGCACCATCATCATCGCGAGATAGGGCAACACTTCGCGCGCATAGGCCATCATCGGAACCTTCAGCACCATTGATGAGATGTACATCAGTCCGCCGACCGGCGGTGTGATGCCGGCAATGGTCAGGTTGGTGATGAAGACGACCCCGAAATGCACGCGATCGATACCGACGCCATCGATGATCGGGATCAGCATCGGCGTCAGGATGATCAGCGCCGCCGAGCCCTCAATCGCAGTACCGATAACGATAAGCAGCACGTTGATCAGCAGCAGCATCAACAGCGGGTTGTCGGTTGCGCCGCCGAGCCAGCTCGACATCGCCTGCGGCACCTGTTCCCAGGCGAGATAGAAGCCGAAGGCTGCGGCCGCACAGATCATGATCATGACCACGGAGGAATCGCGCACCGACTCGGCGAGCACTTCGGGGATCTGTCGGATGGTGAATTCGCGGTAACCGAAAACGGCGACGAACAGCACATAGACGACGACGACCGCGCCGGCCTCTGTAGTCGTAAACAGGCCGTAGCGGGTGCCGACGAAGATGACGACGGGGATCGACAGCGCCCAGAGGCCGTCGACAAGCGCCTTCATGCCTTCGGCGCGGGTCGCCCTCTCCTTGCGCAACGGCTTGTAACCACGCTTCTTGGCAATGAAGTAGGTGGTGATCATTAGGCCGCCGGCAAGGACGAGGCCGGGCACGACGCCGGCTGCAAACAACCGGCCGATCGAGGTTTCGGCGAGGAAGCCATAAACGATGAGACCGATCGACGGCGGTATCAGGCTTGTGATGATGGCGGAGGACGAGGTGATGACCGCGGCAAAGGCACGACTGTATCCCCTCTCCGACATTTCGACGCCGAGGGTTTTCGCAAGCATCGCAGCGTCGGCGTTGGCGGACGCAGTCAAGCCGCCAAGCAGCGTGCCGAGCACCGTGCACATCTGGGCGAGCGCGCCGGTCATATGGCCGACGAGGACATCGGCGAGGTTCAGCAGCCGGCGGGTGATGCCCGAGGCGTTCATGATGCAGCCCGCAAGCACGAAAAGCGGCAGCGCCAGCAGCGACACGGACTGGCTGCCTTCGGCCATTTCCTGGGCGAAGTTGGCAAGCGGGATCATGTCCATGTTGATGAGGAAGAATGCCAGCGCTCCGATCGCCATCGCCCAGGTGATCGGCGTCGATAGCAGGAAGAGCAGGACGACCAGCAGCGACGGACCGGCAAGATGAAAGAAGGTCATATCAGCGATTCCACATTGCGATGCACCCGGGCGGTCCACGGTCTTTCGACGATGAGGTGCTGGACGAACATGCCGGCGGATGCCAGGGCGAGCGGGCCGTAGGAGAGGCTGCGCGACAGGTCGAGGGCGATGGTGTGGACGTGGCGCGAGGTCCAGGCCTGCCAGGCAAACAGCACGGTCATCACCACGAAGAAGACGGCGAGCAGCAGGTAATTGAACCACGCAATTGCCTTCTGCCAGCTCGACGGAAAGGCCGTGACCAGCACGTCGATCGCGGCATGTGTCCCCAGGCGCACGCCTGCAACGGCGCCGAAAAACACGAGATAGGCGAAGGCCATGATCGCCAACTCGTAGGTCCAGGCGGCCGGTTGCGGAAAGATATAGCGGCTGACGACGCCCCAAAGGATCGAAAAGACGATGACGATGAGTGCGACAACGCCGATCGCCTCGTCGGCGCGGCGAAAACTGAGAAGAGGAATGGTCTCTTCCGGCAGGCGTGAGGTTTCCATGGCGGCCTCGGTCACTTGGAGAGAAGGATATGGGCGGCGTCATGCGCCACCCATTTTCGGCTCGGCCGGTCTGGCTGACATTCCGTGTGAGCTAGTTGGCCGATGTGGCGTCGGCGGCAAAGCCGGCGCCCCGTGCAAGCCGATCGGCTGGCCCGCCCTACTCGGCCATCGCCTTCTGCACACGGTCGTAGATGCCGGGAGTGATGTTCGGCACCTTGTCATAGGCGACGCGCGAGGCTTCGACAAAGGCGGGAACATCGACGTCGGTGACGATCTCGACACCGGAATCGGCGAGCTGCTTGGCGTAGGCATCGTCGGTTTCGAGCGTCGTCTCAGTCAGTTCCTTGGCGATCGTCTGCCCCTCCTCCAGGAGGATCTTCTGCAGATCTTCCGGCAGGCCGTTGAAGAACTGGCTGGATGCAACCCAGGCGGTGAACATGATCTGGTGGCCGGTCTTGGAGACAACCTTGCGGGTCTCGTTCAGCTTCGCGCCGGCGATCGAGCCAAAGGGCCCTTCAGCGGCATCGACGACGCCGGTCTGAAGCGCGTTATAGACATCGCCCCAGGGCAGTTCCGTCGGGCGTGCGCCGTAGCTTCCGAAGGTCGCCATCATGATCGGCGAGGACGGCACGCGGATCGTCACGCCGGCAAGATCGGCCGGCGTGCGGACGGCCTTGTTTGAGATGATGTGGCGGTAGCCGAAGAGACCGTTGGGCATGATGATCTTGATGCCCTGCGCTTCAAGCTTGGCCGACAATTCCTTGTAAAGATCCGATGCGAACAGGCGATCCGTCGCCTCGAGGCTTGGGTAGACATAAGGGCCGGCGAGAATCGACATGTCGGGCACGAACTGGCCGAGCTGGCCATAGTCCGTGGCGCTGAGCAGGCTGGCGCCGCTCATCACCATCTCGTTGACCTTCTTCTGCGCGCCGAGCTGGTCGCCGGTCATCACGGTGATCGCGATGCGACCATCGGACCGCTTCTCGACGCGCTCGGAGAAGGTCTTCATCGCCTTGACGATCGGTTCGTTGGGGTTCACCTGCGAGGTCGAGAAGCGCAGGCTGTATTCCTGCGCATTGGCGCTACCGCAATAGGACAGAGCGGCCATGGCGGCCGCGAGCATCAGCTTTTTCATTGGATCCTCCTGTTCCGGACTCCCCTCCGGAATTCATTCATAAGCGAATGAATAAGTTATTTACGAATGAGTCGTGAGCGTCAAGCGCAATGTCTCGAGATAGTTGATGTTATTGTGGGCGGCTCAACGCACGCCGATTGCCGAAAACGGCAAAGCCGCCGCAGAAATCCTGCGACGGCTTTGCCAAGAATACGATGAATGCAGATATTATATATAAATACAGTCGCGAATACGATCCGGACCTTCAACCTGGAAAGGTGTAATCCTCGATGGATTGCGGCTTCATCTCGATCGAAAAGCCCGGCCGCTGCGGCGGCATGTAGGCGGCGTTGCGGATGACGCAGGGATCGAGGAAGTGTTCGTGCAAGTGATCGACATATTCGATCACCCGGCCATCCTTGGTTCCCGACACGGCGACATAGTCGATCATCGACAGGTGCTGGACATATTCGCAGAGCCCGACCCCGCCGGCATGCGGCCAGACAGGGAGCTCATACTTCGCCGCCACCAGCAGGACCGCGAGCACCTCGTTCAGGCCGCCCATGCGGCAGGAATCGATCTGTACGACGTCGATCGCGCCTTCGGCGATGAACTGTTTGAACATGATGCGGTTCTGGCACATTTCGCCGGTCGCGACCTTCACCGGGCCGATGGCCTCGCGGATCTTGCGGTGACCGGCGACATCGTCGGGGCTTGTCGGTTCCTCGATGAAGAACGGCTTGGCAAAGGCAAGCTGCTTGACCCAGTCGATCGCTTCGCCGACTTCCCAGACCTGGTTGGCATCGATCATCAGGTAGCGATCGGGGCCGATCACTTCGCGCGCAATCGTCAGGCGACGAATGTCATCGGCGAGATCGCGCCCGACCTTCATCTTGATGTGGTTGAAGCCCTGGTCGATCGCCTCCTGCGCTAACCGGCGTAGTTTGTCGTCGTCGTAGCCGAGCCAACCGGCAGACGTCGTATAGCAGGCGTAACCTTCGCTCTTCAGCGTCGCGATGCACTCGGCCTTTCCGGGCTCGGCGCGCTTGAGGATCGCCACGGCCTCGTCGCGGGTCAGCACATCCGTCATGTAGCGGTAGTCGACGATGTCGGCGATCTCCTCCGGCGACATGTCGGCGACGAGTTGCCAGACGGGCTTGCCGGCTTCTTTGGCAAGCAGATCCCAGACCGCGTTGACGATGGCACCGGTCGCGAGATGAATGGCGCCCTTCTCGGGCCCTATCCAGCGCAGCTGGCTGTCGCTGGTCAGGTGTCGCCAGAACCGGCCGGGATTGGCGAGGATCTCTGCTGTGTCCTTGCCGACGACGAGGTGCTGCATGGCCTTGATCGCCATGCAGCAGATGTCATTACCCCGCCCGATCGTGAACGTCAGGCCGTGGCCCGCCAATCCGGGGTGATCAGTGTCGAGGATGACATAGGCCGCGGAATAGTCGGGATCCGGGTTCATGGCATCGGAACCGTCGAGGCTCTGCGATGTGGGAAAGCGCAGATCGAAGACGCGCAGATCGGTGATGCGGGTCATGTTTGCTCCAATGTGTATAAATCAGTCGTCCGCGCGCACGGACTGCTTCTGTGTGCCGAGACCCTCGATGCCAAGTTCGACGACATCGCCGGCCTTCAGGTAACGCGGCGGTTTCATGCCCATGCCGACGCCCGGCGGCGTGCCGGTCGAAATGATGTCTCCTGGCTGCAGCGACATGAATTGCGAGAGGTAGGAAACGAGATAGGCGACGCCATAGACCATGGTCTTGGACGAGCCGTTCTGCATCGTCTCGCCGTTGACCTTGAGCCACATCGGCAGGTTCTGCGGATCGGGGATCTCCTCCTTCGTCACCAGCCATGGGCCGGTCGGACCGAAGGTGTCGCAGGACTTGCCCTTGGTCCACTGCCCCTGGCGCTCGATCTGGAATGCGCGCTCCGACACGTCGTGAATCGTGCAATAGCCGGCGACATAGTCGAGGGCTTCAGCTTCGCTTACATATTTCGCCTTGCGGCCGATGACGACGCCGAGCTCGACTTCCCAGTCGGTCTTCTCGGAGCCGCGCGGAATGACGAGGTCATCGTTCGGGCCGACGATGGCCGACGTCGCCTTCATGAAGATGATCGGCTCGGAGGGAACGGTCGCACCGGTTTCGGCGGCATGGTCGGAATAGTTGAGGCCGATGCAGATGAATTTGCCTGTGCCGGCGACGCAGGGGCCGAGGCGCGGGCTGCCGGCAACGGCCGGAAGGCTGGCGAGATCGAGCTTGCTCAGTTCCGCCAACTTGGCAGGATCCAGCGCCGCGCCCGAGAAATCGGCAACATGGCCCGAGAGATCACGCAGCGTGCCGCCGGCGTCGATGATTGCAGGCTTTTCCTGTCCCGGTTCGCCATAACGAAGAAGTTTCATGGTGTCTTATCCCTGATGTGAGTGCTCAGATGGTCCAGCCACCATCGATGGCATAGGCCTGTCCGGAGGTATAGGTAGCGCCGGCGAGGTAGAGGGCGAGATCGGCGATCTCTTCCGGCGTGCCGATCCGTCCCATCGGCTGGCGGGCGATGAAGGCGGCCCTCGCCGTGTCGTAATCGCCCTGTGCCCGCATGCGATCCTGCAGCGAGGGGCTTTCGACCGTGCCGGGGCAAATCGCGTTGCAGCGGATGCCGTCGGCGACATAGTCGGCGGCGACGGATTTGGTGAGGCCGATGACGGCCGCCTTGGTCACGCCATAGGCAAAACGGTTCGGCACGCCCTTGATGCTCGATGCGACCGAAGCCATGTTGATGATCGATCCATCCTTGCGCGAAAGCATGCCGGGCAGCACGGCGCGGATGGTGCGGATCATCGCCTTGACGTTGAGATCGAAGGCGAACTCGAGATCGGCATCCTTCATGTCGAGGATCGATCCGGCATGGACGAACCCGGCGCAATTAAAGAGCACATCGACCTGGCCGATCTTGGCAACCAGCGCCTCGACAGCGCTGCCATCGAGCACATCGAGCCGATGGGTCTCGACATCGGCTTCCGCAGCAAGTGCTGCGAGCGCGTCGACGTTGATATCTGTGGCATGCACCTTCGCGCCGGCCCTGGCAAAGGCAAGTGCTGTGGCGCGGCCGATGCCCTGGGCTGCGGCGGTGATCAGGACGACCTTACCCGAAAGACCCGTTGTCATTGTTGATCCCTCATGCTTTGCGTTCGACGACCAGGATATGGTCGGCGGCAAGGACGACCTCGCCACGCTGGTTGATAACTTCGCATCGTTCGACGACACGTCCCGTCTTCGGCCGCTTCGGATCGTCCTCCTTGGCGCAGATCGTCACGCGGGTGCGGATGGTGTCGCCGATATGAACCGGACGCACGAACCGTAACCGATCATAGCCATAAGAAAAGGCGACCGGATTGATCAGTGACGCGGTAAGCCCGACGCCGATCGAAAAGATCATGGTGCCATGGGCGATCCGCTGTCCGCCGGGCAAGGTCTTGGCGAATTCGGCATCCATATGGTGCGGGAAGAAGTCGCCCGTGTGTCCGGCATGGACCACGAAGTCAGTCTCGGTGATCGTGCGGCCCGTGGTCTGCCTGACATGGCCGAGTTCGTAGTCTTCGAAATGGATTGTCTGTTCTGCCATCATCACCGTCCGGGAAGTGGCGCGATCGCGGTTGCGGGCCGCGCGCTCGATTGGTAGGCGGCCTCGACCAGCGCCATGGTCTGCCATGCGTCGTCGACGGAGCCGATCAGTTGTTCGTCCTCGCCGCTGACGAAGCGCTGCAGATTGGCCATGCGATTGGAGAAAGCGTCCGGGAACCAGGCGCCCCTGAGCGGCACTTCGACCCATTCCGCGCCGCCAGCGGGCCGGATCCAGAGTTCGTCGGGCTCGCCGCGCGGATAGTCGAGATTGACCCCGAGCTTGACGTAGGCGGCACCCTCGGTTCCCGCGATGCGGAACTCGCAGGCCTGGAACTTGCGGCCGAAATCGTGGTCGTGATTGACCGACAGCACGCAGCGCACGCTGTCACCATAGTCGAGAATGGCCGCCGTGCGGGTCTGCGCCACCTCATGATTGGGATGGCCGATCGTCTTGGCGTGAACACCGTCGGGATTGCCGAGCAGCCCGCGGATCAGGTCGAGATAATGGATCGAATGCATGGCAATCTCGATCCGCGGCAGGCCTTTCAGGAACGGCCAGAGGCCCCAGGGTGTGGCGAGCGCAATCCATGCGTCGAAGTCGACGACCCGGCCGAGATGGCCCTTGCCGATCGCATCGCGCAGCGCCAGCATCATCGGGGCAAAACGCAGCTGAAAATTGACCGCTGCCTTCAGCTGCCGGTCGCGGCAGATGTTGAGAATCTCCGTCGCCGCATCCAGATCTCCGCCCATCGGCTTCTGGATCAGGGCGCCCGCGCCAATTGGCAGTTTCGACAGGATTGCCGCATGCGCGGCCGGCGGCGTTGCCAGATCGAAGATTGCATCGGGGATCGCCAGCGCCTCGGCCTCGGTGGCAAACGCCCGAATGCCCCACGCGGTCGCAAGCGCTGCTGCCTTCTCGACATCCGGGTCGAAGATGCCGGCGACGGGAAAGCCTGCCTTGCGATAGGCCGGAAGATGCGCGTCGCCGACGATGCTGCCGGCGCCGAAGATGACGATCGGCCGCGGCTTCTCAGGTGTCGGCCAGGATTGCTGCAGATCTGAAGGGTCGAAGTGGTCAGTCACGGTGGGGAGTCTTCCCATCGTGGTGAAAAACTTCCTCCATCATCGCCCACCACTCGCCATCCCCGCGCGTTTCGAGCGGCTTCTGGCAGGGCATGCACACCGACCACCATTCCTGGTTCTTCGGGTGTGCGGCCATCCTGGCCATATCCGCCGCGAAATCCTCGCCGACATACTCCCAGTAGCCGAACAGCAGGTTCTCCGGCTCTTTCAGGAAGATCGAATAGTTCGTGACGTTGCATTCGGAAATCAGCGCCAGGATCTCCGGCCAGACGGCGGCGTGCAATTTCTTGTATTCGGCGATCTTTTCGGGCTGAAGACCGATCACCATTCCCATCCGTTGCATGGCGACCTCCTCTACTTCACAAATTCCCGGGTGAATTCATCGATCGAGCGCGCCTTGACGGCATCCCAGTCCCAGGCAATGCCGATGCCGGCTTCGGACGGTGCGATCGCGCGTCCATTGCGGATCTCCATGCCCTTCGTCGTCAGTTCATCGAGTTGCGGAATGTACTCCACATATTTGCCGTTCGGCACGGCGCAGACGAGGCTGACATGCAACTCCATCAGGAAGTGCGGGCAGACCGGAATATCGAACGCCTCGGCCGCATGGGCGACCTTCAGCCAAGGGGTGATGCCGCCGATGCGGGCGACGTCGACCTGGACGATCGAGCAGGCTCCCTTCTGCATGTATTCCCGGAAATGGCGGATCGAATACATGGATTCGCCAACGGCGATCGGGGTCGGGGTCGAGCGCGTCAGGCGGATATGGCCATCGAGATCGTCGGCCGGCAGCGGTTCCTCGATCCAGGCGAGATCCAGCTCCTTCAGGCGTGCGGCCCGGCGGATCGCCTCGTCGACGGTAAAACCCTGGTTGCAATCGGTCATGATCTCGAAGCCGTCGCCGAGCGCCTTGCGCATCGCCGACAGTCGATCATAGTCCTCGGAGCCGTGCGGCTTGCCGATCTTGACCTTGGAACCGGAAAAGCCTTTCGCCTTGGCCTGGAGCGCATCCTCAACGAGGGCCTCCTTTTCGATATGCAGCCAGCCGCCTTCGGTGGTGTAGAGCGGGCAATTGTCCTTGGCGCCACCGGCGAGCTTCCAGAGCGGCAGGTTCTGCTTTTTCGCGCGCAGATCCCAGAGCGCCACATCGACGGCGGCCAGCGCCAGCGCCGTTATCGGGCCGATGGTGGTGGCGTGGGTGGCAAATTCCATCTTGTGCCAGATGGCCTCGATGCAATCGGCGTCCTCGCCGACCAGGATCGGAACGAGGTGGTCGGACAACAGGCGCATGACGGAAGAGCCGCCTGTGCCGATCGTGTAGCTGTAGCCGGTGCCTGTCGCGCCATCGGAATCGGTAATCGTGACGATCGGCGTTTCCTGGCTGACGAAGCTCTGGATCGCGTCGGTCCGCTTCACCTTCGGCTGTAGATCGACCATACGCAGTTCAATTTTCTCGATCCTTGCCATGTCAGCCTTCCAGAGCCTTTCCTGTCTCGATGTCGAAGAGATGGGCGCGGGAGAGGTCGAAGCTCATGCGCACGCTTTCGCCGGAGCGAAGGGGGCGCGGATTGAGCATGCGCGAAACCCAGTCGCGCCCATTGAATTGGATGAACACCAGCGTCTCGTTGCCGAGCGGTTCGGTGATGGTGACGGGCAGCTCGACCTCGTGCACGGCAGCGGCATCGCCAGCGTGAAGGCCGTGACCCGTGGGGTAGATATCGTCCGGGCGCAGGCCGAACGTGACTTTCTGGCCAGCACGGAGTGCGCCGACAAACCGCGGCGGGATCGGCAGCCGAACGCCGCTCGCAAACACCAACTGGCCATTGTCGACCACCGCCTCGTCCATGTTCATCGGCGGCGAGCCGATGAAGCCGGCGACGAATTTCGTCGCGGGCTTCTGGAACACCTCTTCCGGCGTTCCGACCTGCTCGATATGGCCGTCGCGCATGATGACGATGCGATCGGAAAGCGTCATCGCCTCGACCTGGTCATGCGTCACATAGATCATCGTCGCCTGCATACGGGCATGCAGCTTCTTGATTTCGGTGCGCACCTGGGTGCGCAGCTTCGCGTCGAGGTTGGACAGCGGCTCGTCGAACAGGAAGACGCAGGGCTGGCGCACGATCGCACGCCCCATCGCCACGCGCTGGCGCTGGCCACCGGACAGTTGTGACGGGCGGCGCTCCAGCAGATGGCCGAGATCGAGGATGGCCGCAGCCTCCTCGACGCGCGCCTTGATGTCATCAGTGGAGCGACCGGCGATCTTCAGCGAGAAACCCATGTTCTCGGCGACCGTCATGTGCGGGTAGAGCGCGTAGGACTGGAAGACCATCGAGATGTTGCGGGCGCGTGGCGGCAGGTCGTTGACCTTGCGGCCGCCGATCTCGATGGCGCCGCCGCTGACGTCTTCGAGGCCGGCGATCATGCGCAGCGTCGTCGACTTGCCGCACCCCGACGGGCCGACCAGCGCGATGAACTCGCGGTCCTTCACCTCGAGATCGATGCCGTGAACGACCTCGAGCGCGCCATAGCGTTTGACAAGTTTCCTGAGGGTAACAGGAGCCATGAATTTATCCTTTCACCGCGCCGAAGGTGAGGCCCGAAACGAGGTGCTTTTGAATGATGAAGGTGAGCGTGAGGGCCGGAACGATCATGACCACCGCGAGCGCGCACATGCCGCGCCAGTCGATCGTGAACTCGGCGGTATAATCGAGCAGCCCGACAGGCAGGGTTTTCGAGTTGACCGAGCGGGTGATCTGCGAGGCCAGCGCATATTCGTTCCAGGATGTGAGGAAAGCGAAGATGCCGGCGGACGCAATGCCGGGACCGGCAAGCGGAAACTCCACCTGCCAGAAGGCCTGCCAGGGTGTGCAGCCGTCGATCTGTGCGGCTTCGGCCAGATCCTTCGGCACCTGGCGGAAGAAGCCGTCGATCAGCCAGATGGTGAAGGGCACGTTCAGGGCGACATAGGTCAGGATCAGGCTGAAATGCGTGTCGATGATCCCGGTGCGGGCATAGATCATGAACAGCGGCAGCGACAGCGCGATGCCGGGCACGGCCCGTGTCAGCATGAAGCCGAGGAAGATCGCCGACTTCGCCTTGAAGCGATAGCGGGCAAAGGCATAACCGCCGGCCATGCCGATCGCCAGAGCGATTACCGTCGACGTAACGGAGATGATCAGCGAGTTGCGGAAATAGTCCCAGACGGGAACCCCGCCCTGCCCGGCGCCGGCGAACATGGCGCGGTAGGCGTCGAGCGACAGGTCTTCCGGAATCCAGACCGGTGGCTTCGCCATGATCTCCACCGTCGGTCGCAGCGACGACAGCACGATCCAGAGGCCGGGCAGGCAGATCACCGCCATTGCGAGAAACAGCCCGATCAGGTGCGCCGCCTTCAGGAGGCGCCGGCGCAGGCGATGCGAAGAATTGATATCCATTACCACTCGGCTCCGATCTGCTGGCGCGCGGCGGCGAGCTTGCGGAAGAAATAGACGGTGAAGACGATCGACAGCAGGATGGCGACATAGGCCATGGCATTCGCCATCCCCATGCGCGCATCGGCGTAGGCGGTGCGGCCGATCAACGTCCACAGGAGTTCTGTGCGCTTGGCCGGTCCGCCATCGGTCATGATTTTCACGATGTCATAGGCACGGGCGACGTCGAGCGAGCGGATCGTCATGGCGATGAAGGCAAACGGCATGAGATAGGGCCAGGTGACGTAGCGGAAGGTCTGCCACGGCGTGCAGCCGTCGACATGCGCCGCCTCGACCGGATCCTTCGGCATGGCCAGAAGACCTGCGAGAATGAGGATGGCGAAGACCGCGGTCGACGACCAGACCTCGGCAATGATGATCGAGATCAGCGCAAGGTTGCCGTCGATCAGCCAAGGGATGGCGCGGTCCGTCAGCCCGAGCGACTGCAGCGCGTTGTTCACGAAACCGATATTGTCGTTGAACATGAACTTGAACTGGAAGCCGACGAGCACCGGTGAAAACATCATCGGGAACATCATCACCGTGCGCAGCAGCCGCTGGCCATGGGTGGCCTTGTTGACGAGGAGCGCCAGGCCGAGACCCAGCAGCATCTCCGTGTTCAGGGCAACGGTGAGCAGCAGGACGGTACGGCCGAAGGCAACCCAGAAATCCCAGTTGCTCAACACCGTGATGTAGTTGCGCAGGCCGACGAAGATCCAGAGCGTTTCAGGCTTGGTCAGCCGAAACGGCGTGAAGCTCGAATAGAACGAAAAGACGAGCGGCAGCACGATGACCGCTGCCAGCACGACAAAGGCCGGCAGCAGCAGAAGGACCGGCGCGGACAGTTTCTTGAGCTTCATCAGGCATTCCTGAGGGTGACATCGCAGCGCCGCACGTCAGACATGACGCGCAAAAGACGCTGCAAGGTTTTAAACTTGCTGCATAATTTCTCCCCAACCGATCCCGATCCGGGGAATTACGCAGTAAATGACGAAGGCGGCGCCGACACCCTGGTATCGGCGCCGCCTTCCTTATCTGCGATCAGAGCTTTCCAGCGTCTTCCAGGATGCCGGTTGCCTTTTCGGCAGCGGCGTCGAGCGCCTCCTTCGACGTCTTGTCGCCAAGGATGGCGGCCTGGAGTTCAGGATAAACGGCGTTGGAGATTTCGATCCATTCCGCCGTCTGCGGAACCGGGAATGCGTGCTTTGCCGCTTCCTGGAAAGCCTGCAACACCTCGGTCTTGTAGGCGTCGCCTTCGGCGGCCTTGATGTTGTACTCCCAGACGGCGGTGCGTGTCGGCAGCGGACCGGTCGCCGACTCGAGCTTCTGGCTGTCCTCGTTGGTTAGCCACCAGACGAGCGACGCAGCCGCTTCCTTGTTGGCGCAATCCTCGGTGACGGAGAAGCCATGGTGACCGGACCAGCCCGTGCGCTTGCCCGACGAGCCCGCCGGCTGAACCTTGACGCCGACATTGCCGGCGACCTTCGACGACTTCGGGTCGTTGAAGAAGCTGGCCCAGCCAGGCCAGTCGAGATTGACGGCGATCGAGCCGGAGGCGAAGCCCTGGCCGAGATCATCCCAGAGATAATTGGTCGTGCCCGGAGGAACCGCCTTGTCCTTGTAGAGCTTGACGAACCAGTCGAGGGCCTTGACGCCAGCTTCGGAGTTGAAGGCCGGACGGCCGTCCTTGTCGAGATATTCGCCGCCCTCGGCGACCAGCATCTCATAGAAGCGGCCGTTGATGGCCTCTTCCTTGCCGGCGAACTGCGTGCCGTAGAAGTTCGGCGGTGCTGCGAAGAATTCGGCCTGGTCGCTGACCTGGGCCCAGGTATCCGGCGGTGTCAGGTCGTAGCCGTACTTTTCCTTGAAAGCGGCCTTCTTAGCGTCGTCCTGGTAGAGGCTCTTTTGATAGTAGAGCGCCGATACGTCGAACTGGGCGCGCGGAAGCATGACGAGCTTGCCGCCGAGCGTCGAGGCGTCGATCACCGCAGGCACGAACTTCGCGACCTCTTCCGGCGGCAGCAGCGCCAGCAGGTCGGTGTAGATATCGGGATATTGCGGCGCGAAGGAAGAATGGTTCGAACCGACGCACCAGCTGATGCCGCCGGTGGCGATGTCCGACTTGATCTCCTTGTCGAGTTCGAAGTGATTCTTCTTCGACAGGATGTTGACCTTGGCGCCGGTCGCCTTTTCCCATTCCGCGATCCGCTCATAGAGCTTTTCGTATTGCTGTCCGCCGATCAGCTTGGCGTCGATGGTGACGCCTTCGAACTTGCCGGGCAGTTCCGCGGCATTGGCCGCTCCCACTGCGCTGGCAAGCATGATGACTCCGGCCGAGACGCCGGAAAGCAGCCTGTTCATAACCTCTCCTCCACTGAAGCGCGCCCTCATCCCGGCGCGCATTTCTCATTTGTGAGAAACTAATTCATATACAAACAACAATTTTATCACCCGTCAAGGGCCAACTTTCTTTTGTCGGCGGCTTTCTCTGCGTATATGGATATGGATATTCACTAAGGAGGACGCCCATGGACACCGAAGAGTCCGATCGCTACCGCGCCCCCGCGCTGGACAAGGGACTTGATATTCTCGAGCTGTTGGCAAGCGTCGATGGCGGCCTGACGCAAGCGGAAATATCGAAGAGGCTCAACCGCAGCCCGAACGAATTCTACCGGATGCTCGACCGGCTCGTGCGCCGCGGCTATGTCACGCGCATCGATGGCGATCGCTATTCCCTGACGCTGAAACTTTTCGGCCTGGCCCAGCTGCACGCGCCGGTGCGGCGCCTCGCCTCCTATGCGACGCCACTGATGCGCGATCTTGCGCAACGGTCGAAGCAGGCCAACCAGTTGGCCGTGTTCGATCGAGGCTCGGCCGTGGTCATTGCCCAGCAGGAAGCACCTGATTACTGGGGAATCTCCATCAGGGTCGGCTCACATATCAGCCTGTTCGATACCGGCTCCGGTCACATTCTGCTCGCCTTCCGCACGCCCGAGGAGCGGGAGATGATGATCGCCGAGCACGCGCGCAGCAAGGACGAGATCTCGCTTGGTCCGGAATTCTATGCACGCCTCGACCAGATCCGCGAGCGTGGCTACGAAATGATGGCAAGCGCGCAGACGGCCGGGGTCTACAACCTCTCGGCTCCCATTCTTGGTCCCGATGGACGTGGCATCGCGGCGCTGACCATCCCTTATATCGCTCTGGTCAACGCGCCGTCTGCGCCAGATATCACCGAGACGATCTCGCTCTTGCGTAGCGCGGCGACACAGCTTTCGGTGCTTGCGGGCTCGGATGTGGCGCAATCGCCGGAATGAGCAGGCAGTGGAAATACAGTCGGCGCTTGATGTCCGCGATCGCGTTGCATGGACAATTTCTTATTTGAATGATCTCTTCTCATGTGAGAGTGTGAAGCATACGGAGGAGGCCGCATCGTGATCGTCGATACCCATCTGCATCTCATCAACAAGTCCGCGTTGACCTATCCATGGCTGGCAGGCGTCCCGGCGCTTGATCGGGATTTCCTTTATTCGACCTATGAGGTGGAAGCCCGGCGTGTCGGCATCGATACGGCGTTGCACATGGAAGTCGATGTCGATCCTGGCGAAATGGAGTTGGAGACCTCCGAAGTTCGGCAGCTTTCGCAAAGGACGGACAGCCTGCTCAAGGGCGCGATTGCCGCGTGCCGTCCGGAGGAAGTGGGCTTTGCGGCCTATCTCGAACGGCAGCAGGGTGATTCCCTTGTCAAAGGTTTTCGCCGCGTTCTACACGTGGTCGCCGACGACCTGTCGGAAGGTGCTATCTTCCGCGAAAACATCAAGCGGCTGGCCGGCAGCCGCTTTACCTTTGATCTCTGCGTCCTGCCGCACCAGATCCCCAAGGCCATCGCCCTTGCCGATCTCGTGCCCGATTTGCAGTTCGTGCTCGACCATTGCGGCGTTCCCGATATTCGCAGCGCTGCCGAGCATCCCTGGCGTGAGCACATGAGCGAGATCGCTGAGCGGCCGAATGTGGTCGCTAAGATATCCGGCGTCGTCGCCTATGCCGACGAAAGCTGGAATGTCGAAACGCTTCGACCTTACGTCGAACATACGATCGCCGCCTTCGGTTGGGATCGGGTCGTCTGGGGCAGCGATTGGCCCGTCTGCACGCTCGGCGGCAACCTTTCGACCTGGGTTGCGACCACTCACGCGCTGCTCAATGGCTGCAGCCCGCACGAGCAGACAAAGCTGCTTTCGGCAAATGCGCGTCGGATCTGGAATCTTGCGTAGAGGGCGCGAACGCCCCAAACAAAGGCGAAACCGCTGGCTGTGGAACTTAAACGCCGGAGATGGGCAATCCCATCTCCGGCGTTTGTCTTCATGCGGCCGTGAAGCTTTCAGCGAAGAGCCGGTTGAGATCGTCGACGACCTGTCGCGCCTTCTCCCTGCGCAAGAGCCCGCTGTTGATGCGGTCCGAGGCCGCCTGCTGGAACGGCATGTAGCCGTCGTGTCGGGGACGCACCCAGGCGGTTTCGAGCGTCACACGGGTCGCGCGATAAAAGTCGGATGTAACTGCGTTCACCGCACCGTCGTCCCAGGCGTCGCCATGTCCCGGCTGTCCTCCGCCAAAGGCGTAGGCCTGACGCTGCACTTCACCGCTAGCAACCCAATAGGCAAAGTTGGTCGCAGCCTCGATGGACGCGGAGAAGGCAGAGACGGCGATGCCCGTTCCGCCAAGCGCGGAACCACTCGGGCCATGCTGGCCGGAGACCGGAATATCGCCAAACCGGATCAGCGACGGCCGGAAACCGGCGATCGAGTAGCTGACATAGCCGTAGATCAGCGGCGCGCAGACGACCGTTGCCTCCGGGGCTGACATCGCCTCCAGCACCGCGATCGGATCCATCTCGAAGCATGCGGGATCGATCAGCGAGACAAGCTCCGAAAGCATTTCGAAGGCAACCACGCCTCCGTCACGGTCGATGAGGTCAGCGTGTCCACCCACCGCGCAGGGGTGACCGAGATTGCCGCAAAGCGTGTAGAAGCTCATCAGCGAATGTGGTGGCCGCAGCGGCAGCAGAACCCTCCCCTTGCGGGCGAGGTCCAGCATGTCGGACCAGCTCGAAACACGATCGCCGAGATCCGGGCGCCAGGCCTGGACCTGCGTCGCCGCATCGATCGGAAAGGCCCATTGACGGCCGTTCCAGGCGTAGCTCGGATAGGATTGCCCAACCGAGCCGGCTGCAAGCGCCTGACGTTCAGCCTCCCGACCGGGCACATCGAGGGAGGCAAGGCACCCTTCATTGGTGATCTGCCCGACATGCGGATGATCGATGACGATCAGATCGTATGCCCTCGCGAGTTCCTCGACCGGATAGGTCTCGAAATCCTGCAGCGACCGCTTCTCCCAGTGGATAGTGACCCCCGTCTTTTCCTGCCAGAGCCGAGAACAGGCCACCATCGGGTCGTAGCCGCGCGGATGGCTCCATGTCATGCCCTTGAGAGTGACGCTCATAGGCCAAACTCCTCGCGGATCGATGCACTGTGTTCGCCGATCCTGGGGGCCGCGCGATCGACCTGGGCACGGCGACCATTGACCCTGAGCGGCGAACGCGTGGTCAGGATCGACACGTCGTCTCCGCGGTTGACGGTCTGCAGCATGTCGAGAATGCGGAAGCCGTCGCTCTCCAGCAGTTCGTTCCAGTTGAGCACGCGGGCGCACCAGATGTCGGCCGGCTCAAGTACGGCAAGCCAATGATCCACTGTGTTATCGCCGATGCGCTCGGCAATCAGCGCTTTGATCTCGTCGCGTGCGGAGAACCAGGACGATGGGTCATCGCAATAGGGAGCGAGTTGCGGCATCTCCAGCAGCTGGGCGAGTTTGGAGATCGGCGTCATGGCAATGGCAAGATAACCGTCCTTGGCCGGGTAGACGCCATAGGGAGCCGACAAATAGGCGTGGGCGCTGCGGAAATCCGAGCGCTTCGGCAGCCGCCTGCCGTCGTTGAGATGGGTCGTCAGCACCTCGAACTGGAAATCGACCAGGGCTTCGAGCAGGCTCGTCTCGATCAGGCTGCCCTTGCCGGAGATGCCACGGCGGACGAGGCCGGCAAGAATACCCTGCGCGGCGGCCGCGCCGGCAAGCATGTCACCAATGGCAAGGCCGAAGGGGACCGGGCCTTGCGCTTCGTCGCCGTTCAACCACATCACGCCGGAGCGGGCCTGCGCCAGCAGGTCCTGACCGGGTCGCTTGACCCAGGGACCTTCCTCCCCATAGCCACTGATCGAGGCGTAGACGATGCGCGGGTTGATCGCCCGAACGGCTTCGTAGTCGAGGCCGAGCCGTTGAATGACGCCGGGGCGGAAGTTCTGGATCAGGACGTCGGCCCTGGCGAGCAGCGCCTTCAGCGCCGCCACATCCGCTTCGTCCTTGAGATCGATCGCCAAACTTTCCTTGGCGCGATTGATCGCGTGGAAGATCGTGGAATCGCCACCGATCTCGGTGTCGCTGAGATAGAGGCGGCGCGAAAGATCGCCGCCATCCGGGCGCTCGATCTTGATGACGCGCGCGCCGAGGTCCATCAGCCTTAGGGAGCAGTAGGGACCGGAGAGAAACTGGCTCATGTCGACGACGACAAGACCGGCCAATGGCAGTTCGTTTTCCTCGTGCATCGCTGTTCTTATTTCTCTGTCTTGCCGACGAAGTCGGCCGGATTCTTGTACTTTACCGTCTGCAGATGCTCGCAATAGAGCACCAGCTCACCCTCGTTCTTGAAGACCTGGTAGCTGGCCCGGATCAGCCCGAGTTCCTTGTAGCGCGGTGTTTTGTCCATGTTGGTGCGGATCGTGTAGATCGTGTCGCCCAGAAAGACCGGCTTGATGAAGCGCAGCTTGTCATACCCGTAGGAGAAGGCGTTGACGCAGTTCGTGGCGACGAGGCCGAGACCGGCCGAAAAGACGAAGGCACCGGCCACCAGGCGACGGCCGAAGATGCCTTCGCGCTCGGCAAACATCTGATCCTGGACGTAAGGATGGATGTCGACGACCAGCGTATTGAACAGGTGGCTGTCACTCTCCGAGATCGTCCGGCGCAACGAGCGTATGCGCTGGCCGACCGGCCAATCCTCGTAGAACCAGTTTTCCGCATTCCACACGGGAAGGGCAGCGTGATCCTCCGGCATGTCGGAGGGGCGCGTCGTCGAGACGCCGACGGTGGGTGAAAATTCATTCATGAGGGAAGCCTGCGCCGGTTCGTGCCAGCACTCGCAGCTGGCGATTGTCGGTGGGGCGGTCCAGGCCGCGATGGCGCGGTCGTTGGGTCATATATCTCCTCCAAGAATTTTCTTATGTAAAGATACTGTTCACATATGGAGGCGATTTGCAAGATACAACATGGCCTGGAGGCGCCAGACGTTGCGAGCCAGCCCGCGACAGCCAGCGCGGCTGGCGGCCAGACTCCAAAGCTTGTGCCGTAGATCGAAATGTTGCGCAGTCGGCGCATGTGAGGACAGGCGGCCCTGAGAAACAAAGGCGAGTGCGAGGCTAGCGCACGGTCTCGCGGGTGTGGGCAGTTTTGTCGTCAGGACGCTCTGCAGCTTTTCGGTCAAAATCAGGCTGCGTCTCTTCCTTGACCTCGGCCTCAAGCCAGCCGACGACGGAGAGGACAAGAAAGGCAGATCCGACTGCGAAAGCCGCAATGATCCAGTGGCCAAAGCCGAGGGCGAGGCCAATGGCACCGGCCAGCCACAGACTGCTGCCGGTCGTCAGGCCCTGAACCTGTCCGCGCGCGAAGATGATGGTACCGGCGGCCAAAAAGGCGACACCGGCGGTGACGGCTTCGACGACTCGCAATGGGTCGATCTGGACCCGTTGGTCGAAGAAGCCTTTCATATAGACGCTTTCAAGCGAGATGATCGCAAAGGTGCAGGCGGCAAGGCACACGAGCATGTGCGTCTTGAGCCCGGCCGGGCGGGCTTTCGCCTCGCGCTCGAAACCGATGAGCGCGCCCATCATCAGAGACCCAAGCATGCGCGCGAAGATGACCTGATAAGGAATGTGGGACGGCGGAAACATGTCTGCTACGATTTGCTCCATGCGAAACCAACGCGAACGCTTCGCATTGGTTCCACCGGTCGGCGCCGCCTTCCGCCCGGTGAGCGGCGCCTGCGAGCGGCCTGTCCCTGCCCGCTCGTTTCGGTGAGGCTTGGCCTTAGTTGCCGAGGGCTACGAATGCGGCATCCAGCCGTTCCTGCGCCTTCTTCGGGTTTTTGGCGCCCTTGGCTGCGGCGAGATTGGCGGGGCTGTCGCCGACCTGAACGACGCCGACCATGCCCATGCCATAGTGCGGCGTGCATTTCACGCCGTAGACGCCGGGGGCGGTGAAAGTCACCTTGTAGTTTTCGTTGATCTTGCTCTTGAAGGCTTCGGCACCATCCGGGATCATGCCCTTGATCGTTTCGACATTATGCCCCTTGTCGGTCGGGATGAAGGTAACCGTGTCACCGGTCACAACCTTCAACGACGCTGGTTCAAAAACCATCGCGCCGTCCTTGCCCTTGTTGAGCATGTGCACTTCGAAATCCGCGGCGGTTGCGGGCGCAGCGACAAGCATCGCCGCCATTGCGAGGCCCAATCCGCTCTTGATTGCTTTCAACATCGTCTTCTCCGTTTGACCGAGCAGCCCGTGCTTGGGTTGTTCGCCGCAGTGATAGTCCGAAGGCGGCGCGTCCAATTTGATGCGCGTCAAATTGGACGCGGTTTCCCGCTGCGGCGAATTGACAATACATAGGAGTCCTATATAGATGCCCACATGGCAACGGACACGAAAACATCACCAGCAATCATCGACCGCATCGGCGACGGGTTCGCGCGGATCGCGACGGCCATGCGCACCGAGGCATGGACGGCTGCCGACGTGATCGGCCTGAACCCGACGCAGCTGCAGATCCTGATCTTCCTGGTGGGGCGTAGCAAAACGGGCATGCGGGTCAAGCAGATCGCCGCCTATCTCGGCGTCAGCCAGCCGACGGCGACGGATTCGATCAACGCCCTGACGCGCAAGGGTTTCGTCGAGAAGCTTGCCGATCCGTCGGACGCCCGCGCCGTAGCGGTGGCCGCGACCATCGAAGGCGAGGCGGCCGTGCGCCGCGCCGGCATGATCGCATCGGCAACAGATGATGCCTTCGCGTCGCTGTCGGCGCTCGAACAGGAAGACCTGCTGCTGCATCTCGTCAAGATCATACGCACGCTGCAGCTGTCCGGCGCCATCCCGGAACAGCGCATGTGTGTGAACTGTCGATACTTCCAGCCGAACGTCTATCCGGATTCGAAAGAACCGCACCACTGCGCCTTCGTCAACGCACCATTTGGCCAGGCCGCATTGCGCATCGATTGCGGCGAATACGAACCGGCGGACGCGTCAAGCCAGGCAGCCGCCTGGAAGATCTTCAACCGCGGTGCGGCCTGAGGCCGGGACAAGATGCGATGAAGGACACCAGCCGCCCATCATCTGTTTCGACCGATGCACGGGGCGCTGCCACGCCCAAGCCTGCAGACGTCTGCACCAAGACAAACTTCTTCGGGACCAAAGAAACCAGCGCACTCAAACGTGCTTTTTTGGCCCCGATGATGTCGGCGCCGGTCCGTCGACTGCCATCGGCGGACCGGCATTTTCTCCCTCCACGCAAATAGAAAGAGAAAACCATGAGCAGAATTAATCTAGTTGACCCCAAGACGGCAACCGGCGCCAGCGCAGAACTGCTGGGCAACATCCATGCGGCCTTCGGCGCGACGCCGAACATGTTCAAGGCGGTGGCCAACTCTCCGGCAGCACTTGCAAGCATGTGGAGCTCGTTCGGTGCCCTCGGTAACGGCCGGCTTGGCGCCAAGCTCGGCGAGCAGATCGCCGTCGCCGTCGCCGACCGCAATGATTGCCACTATTGCCTGGCTGCCCACACGGCGCTTGGCCGCAAGGCCGGCGCGACCGCGCAGGAAATGGCCGACGCCCAGCGTGGCCACTCCAGTGATCCGAAGACGGCGGCGGTGCTCTCGTTTGTTCGCGTGCTGGTAGAGAGGCGCGGCCAGGTGTCGGATGCCGACATCAAGACATTACGCAATGCCGGCTTCGACGATCAGGATATCGTCGAAATCATCGCCCATGTGGCGCTCAACCTCTTCACCAACTACGTCAACGTGGCGCTGGCCGTGCCGGTCGATTTCCCCGGCGTCAAGCTTGTGCGCGAAGCTGCCTGAGAAACCGCCGGGCAGGTGTGCCTGCCCGGCCCCTCCCAAAGGAATGGCCTCATGATTACCGCTACACCAAACCAGGCGCCGGAACTGGATGTCAGCAACTGGTCCAACACCACTGTGCCGCTCAGCCTCGGCATGTTGCGCGGACGCGTCGTCTTCATCCACGCCTTTCAGATGCTTTGCCCCGCCTGCGTGTCACACGGGCTGCCGCAGACCCAACGCGTGCAGCGCCTGTTTCGCGACACCGACCTTCAGGTAATCGGTCTGCACACGGTCTTCGAACACCACGCGGCGATGGGGCCGGAGGCTCTCAAGGCATTCATCCACGAATACCGCCTGACCTTTCCGATCGGTGTCGACGCTGCATCGCCCGAGACGCCGATACCCAGCACGATGCAGCGCTACGGCATGCGCGGCACGCCCACGACCATCATCATCGGCCGTGACGGAACCGTTCGCCACCATCGCTTCGGCATCGAAGACGATCTCCTGGTTGGTGCATGGCTGGCAACAGCCCTTGCAGAACCGCTGCCGGCAACGACGGCGCCGCTGGACCTCGCCGGCTGCACGACTGACGGCTGCGCAATTCCCGATGAGATTTCACGTCGAATAGAGACAGGAAAATGATGACACTGAGATCGGCCCAGGTGATCAGGCATGTTCATTTCGAGGATCTCGGCACCTTTGCCGTTCCCCTTCGCCGCACTGGCTACGAGATAGAGTACCGCGATGTCGGAACCGCCGATTTTCTGGATTTCGCGCCGGATGCCCCCGACCTCGTCGTGGTACTCGGCGGCCCGATCGGCGTCTATGAGGACCAAGCCTACCCGTTCCTGCAGCGGGAGATCGATGTGCTGGCAGCGCGGTTGGAGACAGGCCGGCCGACCCTCGGCATCTGCCTTGGCGCGCAACTGATTGCGCGCGCAAGCGGCGCGCCGGTCTTTCCGTCCGGGATCAAGGAGATCGGTTTCGAGCCGATCAGCCTTAGCGAGGCTGGCCGCGTTTCTCCGCTTCGCCATCTGGGTGGAGTGCCGATGCTGCACTGGCACGGCGATACCTACGATCTTCCCGCCGGCGCAACTTTGTTGGCGTCGACCTCAAAGACCGTGCAGCAGGCGTTTTCGATCGGCAGCACTATTCTCGGGCTTCAGTTTCACCCCGAGGCGGAGACGGGCGCAGCGTTCGAGCGATGGCTGGTGGGCCATGCCTGCGAACTAGCGGCGGCAAACGTCGACATCGGAAAACTTCGCGACGATGCCGCGCAGTTCGGGGCGTCGCTGGCGACCGCCGCCGGCACGATGATGACGGCATGGCTGGAGCAATTACATGCGGCCTGACCAAGCAAAGCCGATCGCTCTCGATGCACTGCTGGTGGGCGAATTGAGCGCCATCGACGAACGCGGGACGCCCAGCGGCATCGACAAGAAGCCCGTCTCCGGGACATTGCACCTGTCGGCGACCGGATTCGCTGGCGATCATCAGGGCGATCTCAAGCGGCACGGCGGCATCGAGAAGGCCGTGCATCACTATCCCGCGGATCATTATGTCGCGTGGAGGTTAGAGCTCCGGTCGGCAACGATCCTCGATCTCCCGGGAGCGTTCGGCGAAAATCTGTCGACATCCGGGCTGACGGAAGACGACGTTGCCGTTGGAGATCGGTTCCGCCTGGGGCGTGCCTTGCTCGAAGTCAGCCAGGGACGGCAGCCTTGCTGGAAGCTGAACAGGCGCTTTGGGCTGACCGACATGGCCCGCCGTGTCCAGCAATCCGGACGCACCGGATGGTACTACCGCGTGATCGAGGAAGGACGCGTTTGCGTTGACGATGCCCTCGTCATGGTCGAGCGTCGATGCCCCACCTGGTCCATCCGGCGGCTCTGGCATTATCTCTATGTCGACACGATGAACCAGGACGCTCTTCAGGAGATTGCCAATCTCGATTTGCTGCCGACGAGCTGGCGCGATTACGCGACAAAGCGGTTGGCAACCCGGAAGGTCGAGGATTGGACGCGGCGTCTTGAGGGCCACAACGAAGGTTAGAATGGCCAATCGGGCTTCCCTGCCCGGCAAAGGTGGAAACCCGCTCAGTGTTAAAGCGTGTCGCGATCTCCAGGATTCGCTTACTGTGCCTTAAGCTCTTGTTTTTGCGCATGTCGTTATCGCAAAACCGCTGCGCACTTTGGCGCGACATGCTTTAGGCGGTTTTCGCCGCAGCCCTGGAGCGGGATCGACGTGCCAGTCGTTGCGCGACCTGATCGGCAACGAAGATGGCATGATCGTTGACCTGCGGCAGTCCCATCAACTCGCCGAATGTGCCGCGAGCCAGCGGTCCAGCGATGAAAAGCGTTTCCTCGCTTTTTCCATCACGGTTGGTGGCGCGGCTTTGTTCGTCGCAGGCAAGGCCGAGGCCGACCATATCCAGTTGCAAATGGCCGGCGTCTGCCAGATCGGCCAGCCAGTTCTGGCTCCTGAGAATGCCTGTATGCGCCGGACCGGTCGTGATCACGCATGCGTCGAACAGCATTTGCTCGCGTTTGCCGCTGTGGCGGTGACGAACCTCGGCGGCAATGGTCTCGCCGTCGTGGTCTATCCCCCCTATTGATCCTCCAAGAACCCGCACGTCGCCATGCTCAAGCCCTTCTGCAATGACAGCGTCGATCTGCGGCGCCACGCGGAAGCGGTGCACATCCCAATAGGGACGCAGGTGGCGAACAAGTCGTTTCCGTTCCGCAACAGGCAGTGCGCGCCAGATGTCACCACCCTGGGTGCGCAAAGCATCGAAGACGGCGTGCCAACTGCGCCCCTCCGCAGGGGCCTGGTGCAGCGCGATGCGCACCCGGCGCAGCAGCGACCGGGCCGTTTGCGGCGGATCGGTGACGAAGTCTCCGAACGGCTCCTGCGCGGTTGTCGCGTGCCCCCTCGACCGCAACCCTCTGCGGGAAATGGCTGTGATCGGCCCGCGGTGGCCGCAGCACCTGAGCGAGGCGATGACATCGGCAGCAGTCAGGCCATTGCCGATAACGAGGACACGATCGTCTCCGCGGATCACGGACAGGGCGCCTCGCAATGTCGAATCGGCGACATATCGCGGGTGACCGGCCAGCACTTTGGCAATGTTTTGAGGAGCGCAGGGTGCCGGGTGAGTCGTGGCGACGATGGCGATGTCGGCCAGTATGTCAGTTCCTCCATCCGTGTTGACCCGCCACTGGTTGCCGATACGGACGATCTGACCCACCCGTTCGCGACAGTGATGGACCTGATCGGCTTTCAGATGCGGAGCGATGAAATCGCTGACATAGCGGCCGAAAACTGCGCGCCGCGGATAGAGATTGCCGTCTTCGGCAAGCGCGCCCGGATCATCGCGCGGCTCGCCTTCAGCTGCCAGCCAACGCAGGAAATCGTCAGGATCGTCAGGTATGAGGCTCATGCGCGCCGCCGGCACGTTGATGCGGTGGGCCGGATCGGCGGTATCGTAGGCAAGGCCCGCCCCTAGCCGCGCCCTCGGCTCGAAGACGACGATATCGACCGCTCGTCCGGCCGTGTTCCTGGCGAGGTTGGCCGCAAGCGCCGCGCCGGTAAATCCCCCGCCTATGATTGCCACAACCGGTCGATGGGATCGGTGCGTCACGATTGCGAGACCTTGAGCTTCGGCCTGTGGTCTCCGGCGATGGTCTCGCCGAACGGCCCGGTATTGATCGATGTTTCCCGCGCGGGAACCGAGTGGCCGAGCGGCAGGTTTGGCAGCACCAGCTCGCCGAACCGATAGGCCTCCTCCAGGTGCGGGTAGCCGGACATGATGAAGGTGTCGATGCCGATCTCGCGGTACTCTTCCATCCGCGCCTTGACCTGATCCGGATCCCCGACCAATGCGGTGCCTGCGCCGCCGCGCACGAGACCGACGCCGGCCCAAAGATTGGGCGCCACTTCGAGCTTGTCGCGCCGGCCGCCATGCAAGCGGCTCATGCGGCTTTGACCTACCGAATCCATGCGCTCGAACACCTTTTGTGCGGCGGCGATCGTCTCGTCATCGACATATTGTATCAGGTCGTAGGCCGCCTGCCATGCTTCCTTTGCCGTCTCGCGCACGATCACATGCAGACGGATGCCGAAAGTAACCTCTCGGCCCTCGGCCTCGGCCAGCGCGCGCACTTCCGCAACCTTCTTGGCGACATCTTCCGCCGGCTCACCCCAGGTGAGATATTTGTCGATCGTTCTTGCCGCCACCTCCTGGCCCTTGCCGGACGAGCCGCCGAAATAGAGCGGCGGATGCGGCGTCTGCACCGGCTGAAACAGCAGCTTGCCGCCTTCGATGTCGAAATGCTCTCCCTTGAAGGTGACGTCTTCGCCGCGAAGCACGGCCTTATAGACGGTGAGAAACTCCTCGGTGACCTCATAGCGCTCAGTATGCGACAGGTGGATGCCGTCGCCCTTGTTTTCGGTCGGGTCGCCGCCAGTGACGACATTGATCAGCAGCCGCCCCTCGGACAACCGATCGAGGGTGGCCGTCATTCGGGCTGCAAGCGTTGGCGAAAGCAAGCCAGGCCGAACAGCGATCAGAAACCGCAGCTTTTCGGTCAACGGCGCGAGCGCCGACGCCACGACCCAGCTGTCCTCGCAACTGCGGCCGGTGGGTATCAACACGCCGTAATAGCCCAGAGAATCGGCCGCCTGGGCGACCTGTTTCAGATAATTCAGATCGACATTGCGCCCTCCCCGCGTCGTGCCGAGATAGCGACTGTCGCCGTGGGTGGGCAGGAACCAGAGAACGTTGATTTTGTCAGGCGTGTTGCCCATGCGAATTCTCCTCGAACACAACAGATGGCATGCGGCAAACACGGCCGACAGCAAAAAATATAAACTCTATAAAATTTATTGACAATAAAAAATCCGACGATCATTTTTAAGTGGAGGAAAAATTTTTCCCGGATTGCGGTTTCACGACCGGGAAGCAGGTCAAATTTTTCGAGGATATTGCCATGAACATCGCTCTTACCGCTTCCAGTGCATTCACGACGCCCAGTCAGGCCGTCAACCGCCCCGTCCCTGTCACGCCATCCGAACTGAAATCTGCAATGCGCAACCTGTCGGGCGGCGTCTCGGTCATTACTGCCGGTATCGGCGACGACCGCACCGGTGCGACAGTGACATCGGCAACGGCCCTTTCGGTCGACCCACCGACGATGATCGTCAGCATCAACCGGACGTCATCCACCTGGCCGGCGATCGAGCGTTACCGGCACTTCTGCGTCAACATCCTGGCAAGCGAGCAACAGCACGTGGCCGAGCGGTTCGCCGGCTTCGGCGGCCTCAAAGGTGCCGCGCGCTACGGCGGCGCTCACTGGCGGACACTCGTCAGCGGCGCTTCCGTCCTTAACGGCGCGCTCGCCGCGATTGATTGCGAAGTCGAGGAGATCATCGAACGCCATAGCCACGCCATCATCCTGGGACGGGTCCTGGCGATTGCCACAGGCGCAGGCGAGCCGGTTCTCTATCACGGCGGCCGTTACGGCAGCTTTCAGCCGTAACGGCAGATGACTGTGTTCGCGCGGGCAAAGAAGATGCCCAATCGGCCGAAGTTTGGAATGGCATCATACCCCGTCGCACAAACGGGGTATTTTTATCTCTATAAAATCCATATGTTTTGAGATTATCGATGCAGGCTCCACGACGGGGCCATCGGCAAACCGTTGAGGAGCATGGCAATGACAATCGCAAGAGGCACCCTTTTGGTATCAACCGCAGCGCTGCTTTTGGCGACGCAGGGATTGTTCGCCGCCCAGGCCGCCGACGCCACGCTGACCATCGGTTATCAGCCGATCGTCGAGCCGTCGCGCGTGCCGCAGGCCGATGGCACCTACGAGAAGGTGACCGGCGCGAAAATCAACTGGCAGAAGTTCGATGGCGGCGCTGATGTCATCGCGGCGCTTGCATCCGGCTCGATTGATATTGGCTATGTCGGCTCGTCGCCGCTCGCGGCTGCGGCCAGCCGGGAACTGCCGTTCGAAACCATTTTCGTGGTCGGCCTGATCAGCGACGCGGAAGCCCTGGCCGTCAAGGGTATAAGCAAGCCGGAAGAACTCGCCGGCAAGAAGATCGCGACCCCCTTTGTGTCGACCGCCCATTACAGTCTGCTGACGGCGCTGAAGCATTGGAACATCGATCCGAAGTCGGTCGAGATCCTCAACCTGCGCCCGCCGGAAATCGCGGCCGCCTGGCAGCGCGGCGACATCGACGGCGCCTATGTCTGGGATCCGGTTCTGTCCGAAATCAAGAAAACCTCGACCGTGCTCGCCACCTCCGCCGACGTTGCCAGGTGGGGTGGCCCGACCTTCGACGCCTGGATCGTCAGCAAGAAATTCGCCGAGGAGCATCCGGATATCGTTACGGGTTTCGTCAAGGTGACCGGTGATGCCTATGCCGACTACCGATCCAACCCTGATGCCTGGGGCGCCACTTCGACGCAGGCCGAAAAGATCGCGCGCTTGACGGGCGCCAAGCCCGAGGACGTGCCCGCTCTCCTTAAGGGGTATTATTTCCCGTCTCTCGAGGAGCAGGCGGCATCTGATCTTCTCGGCGGCGCAACGGCCAAGGCCATTGCCGAAACCTCTGCCTTCCTGCTTGAGCAGGGAAAGATCCCGGCAGTTCTTACTGATTACGGCCCCTATGTCTCGGGACGTTGGGCGCAGGAAGCCGCCAAGCTCTCGTTCTGAGCAAAGTCGTATTGGCAACCGATGGGTCGGCGGTGCACTTGATACGCGCGCCGCCGACCTATCCATCGATCCACGTCGCAGATTATGGGGCCGCACAATGTCCGTGCTTACGCTTGAGAATGTCTCGTTGCGCTACACGCCTGGCGAAGGGCGATCGCAAGCGCCGCTGGTTCTGGACCAGATCAATCTGGATGTTACGGAAGACGATTTCGTTGTGGTTATCGGCAGATCCGGTTCGGGCAAGACAAGCCTGCTCAATCTGGCAGCCGGCTTTCTCGCGCCGACCAGTGGCCGGATCGCCCTTGACGGCCAGTCGTTGTCCGGCCCGGGTTCCGACCGCGCCGTCGTCTTTCAGGACGACGCGCTCTACCCGTGGCTAACGGCGGTCGAAAATGTCGCCTTCCCGCTGCGTCTACGTCGTGTCGGCAAGGACCAGCGACTGAAAGAAGCTTACGCCCTGCTCGAACGCGTCGGGTTACCGGATGCGGCCGACCGCAAGGTCTGGGAGCTTTCCGGCGGCATGCGCCAACGGGTCGGCATTGCAAGGGCCTTGGCCGCGCGGCCTCGGTTCCTGCTGATGGACGAGCCGCTCGGCGCACTGGATGCGCTGACGCGCGTGCGCATGCAGGGCTTTCTCTTGGACATGTGGAAGTCGAGCCGCGCCGGCGCGCTGCTCATCACGCACAGCATCGATGAAGCCTTGATGCTGGCGACGCGGATCGTCGTGCTGACCGCGAACCCGGGTCGGATCGCAAAAATCATTCCGGTCAACTTTGGCCGAGACTATCTCTCTGGAATACCTCAATCCGAGCTGCGCGCCTCTGCCGAATTCAGACGGCTGCACGATGGCTTGACCGGCCTCATTCATTCCGAAGACGAAGGTCTTGCAGCATGACCCTTTCCCTGGAGACAGCGTCCACCGACCTGGAGTCAGGCGGCGAAATCGATACGAAGCCGCAGCGCGCACTGCCCATCCTCTGGATTTCGGCGGCAACGGTCGCCGCGCTGGTCGGCCTTTGGAGCCTTGTGTCCCTTTATGGGCTGGTGCCGCCGCTGTTCCTGCCATCGCCGCTCGCTGTGCTTCGGGCACTGAGCGGCCTGGTCGTGACGGGCTTTGTCGACGCAACGCTGGCCCAGCATGTCGCCGCCAGCCTTTCGCGCATTTTCGGCGCGCTTGGCGTCGCGCTGATCCTCGGTGTGCCTGCCGGGCTGAGCATCGGGACAAGTCGCTGGGGCAAAGGCATCCTCGACCCGATCGTCGAATTTCTCCGCCCGCTGCCGCCCCTTGCCTATCTGCCGCTCGTCATCATCTGGCTTGGTATCGGCGAAGCGTCGAAGATCGCCGTGATTGCGCTTGCTATGCTGCCGCCGATCATTCTCTCGACGGCTTCAGGCGTCAAATCCGCCTCGGCCGACCATATCAATGCCGCACGCGCCTTTGGCGCATCGAGATGGCAGCTGCTGCTCCAGGTGATCTTGCCAAACGCGTTGCCATCCGTGCTCACCGGAACGCGTATTGCGCTCGGCGCCGGCTGGTCGACACTGGTTGCCGCCGAGCTTGTGGCAGCGACACGCGGCCTCGGTTTCATGATCCAGTCGGCGGCCCAGTTCCTGGTCACCGACATCGTCATTGCCGGCATCGTGGTGATCGCCGTCGTCGCCTTCCTGTTCGAAGTCATTGCGCGACTTATCGAGCGGCGGCTGGTGCCGTGGGCGGACCATCATTGACGGACAGGCGCCGCCTTTCCTATGCGGACTTCTGCGTCATCCGGCGCCGCGTCGCGATCAACCGTGCCGCCGCATAGGTCTGCGTAACGATCTCGGGCACCAGATCGATATCGGGCAGGCTGCCGAGACCCAATGGCCCGATCGCGTAAAGATTGACAGTTGGGTGGCCGTCCGAAAGCACTTCCCCCGCCGGGCTGACGGCGAGACCGAGCCCGAGCTCATCCGGCTGCGCCAGACCGCCGGCAAAGAGATTCTGAATGACCGGTGCCTTGAGGTCGGGCGCAGAACAGCGACAGTCGATGACCTGATCGGCTTCAAGCAGATCCTCCTGCAAGGCTCCGGGCCAGCGAACCATAAGCCCATCCGCCCGCCGCCGGCCAGCCCATCCCTTGCGCACGACAGTGCGGTCATCGGCCAGTTCCTGCTGCAGTCGCAGGTGCAACGGTGCCGGCAGGCGATTGCGGTGGCTGTCGTAAATCGAGCGCAGATGGCGGTTGAACTGGCGTTTCTCCTGTTCCGGCAGCGCCTGCCACAGAGAACGCGCACGGCGCCGCAGTCCGTTCATCGCCGCCTGCCAGCTAAGACCGTTGGCTTCCGCATCGACGCAGGCCCGCCGGACGAAGCGGACGATGTCGCGAAGCCTCGTCGGCATCGGATCGACCGGGAAAGTCGGTGCCGCTGCCAGCCGCGTGTGCGACTGCGGCAGGAAACCATGCCGCGATACGATGGTGATCTCGCCGGCATAGCCGTTGTCGCGCATTTGCAGCAGACGATCGACGACACGCACCCCGCTGCCGAGCAGCACCGCATGACGGGGAACGACCAGACGCCGCGCCCTCACCAAGGGGCGCTCCGCGTCCACAACCTCCATTTCAAGCGCGCGGAGGCCGAATCCTGTCGCGAGCACGGCAACATCGCATTCGATCGAGCCTTCTTCCTGCAGCACCGAGAAACGCCCGGACGGCAGTTTCCGCAGCCCCAGCACAGCCTGGCAGGAGAGCTGCATCGAGATATCCGGTCGCCGCGTCAGCGCCTCTGAAAAACGTTGGTAGACATAGTCGCTGAAGATGCTCTTCGGCACGAAGATCTGCTGGAATCCCGGAATGGCTGCAGAGACGGCCGAACGAAAATCCTGGTTGGCACAAAGCCATTCGTTGAAATCCTCCGGCTGGCCTGCGGCCACCGACAGATCGCGCACGCGGCTGTTGAGGATTTCGCCGCTCTGGGGGGCGGCCATGACCTGCCCGCCGCTGATGGTCGGTTGCGGATCAAAGAGATGAACATGAAATGCGGTGCGCACCGACTTCATCAGCGCGATCGCCATCATGATTCCCGAGAAGCCGCGACCGATGACAGCGATACGCGGCTTTGCCGGAGGACCGTCACTGTCTGGCGAAATCTTGGCGAACAATCCGTGGACAGTCATGGGAACTCCCTTGTGGCCTGGCTGCGGTCAACCGGCAAAGTTTGAAACGCATGGCTGTTCCGATCCCGAACATGGACCGGACCTTGGGGTATCGCCCGGCACGGAGATCGGCCGCTGTTGTGGCTGATACCTGCAGTGTCGGGGAATGGTGCCGCCAGCCGCGCCGGCCGGCGAGTAGGTATCCGTTGTTCTGGCTGGCCTGGCGCCTCGGCACATGGTCATCCCTATACGGCATACTCTATAAAATTTATGCGCTATTAAAACGCGAATTGGCGCGGACATCAAGCTCTTTGTGCCGCGCCTTCGTTTCTGGCCGGCAAGCACAGGATGTGGCAGACTGATATCTATCGCCCCGCGGCGGCTCTGCTTTCCCGCTTTTCACCGACTTGGGCAGCGTTCGCCTGGGGCTGTTCGCGCCGCGCGATACCGTTGAGGACCGTCAGCAGATCGTAGCCTCGCGACCAGCGACCGAAACCGCTGGCAACGTTGATGTGCCCGGCGTGACCGAGGTCGACGAGCCGACTGCCCCAGCGGGTCGAGATGTGGCGCAGGCGATCGAAAGACATATAGGGGTCGTTGAGGCTGCCGACGATCAGGCTCGGAAAGGGTAGCGGCTGCTCCGGCATGGCGCCGAACTCGATCGAACCGGGATGAAGCCGCTCCGTAACATCAAGATCGCAGGGCGCCACCAGAAGCGCGCTTCTGATCTGGCGCGCCAGCGGTCGCCGCGCCAGGCTGGCAACGAGTATGCAGCCCAGGCTGTGCGCCACAACGTCCACAACACCGTGACGGAGAATGGCCTGTTCCAGCGCCTCGCGCCATCGCTCGAGCACCGGGTGGTCCCAGTCATCCTGCTCGACCAGGGCCGCCCTCGGCTGGTCGTCCAGCCAATGACGCTGCCAGTGCCCCGCCCCTGAGCCGAAGAGACCTGGAATGATCAAGGTTTTTGCCATGGTATCAGCCTCTTGCGACACGGTCCAAGTGACGGCATGCCCACCATCCGTCGGTCAAACAAATCATGAGGCGATTATGCGAAGGCGCATGGCGCGAGGTAAGCAAGGAATGTTCAATATCTATAAATTCTATAGCATAACTTTCTTCGCCGCCAAATCACATCACCGAGATCGCCGTAGCGACTGCGGAACAATGCTTGAGGCAGAGTGTTTCTTTTGACGCGTATCTCAGCGAAATCAGTTTCGTTTTGGGGCCCCTTGTAGTCAAAAAATTGCGTTGTTGGTGCCGGCGAAATTGATAGTTTGATCTGACACTTCGATGGCGAGTGCGATCGAAGCTTTGAGGGATGGTGCTGTGTTCGGCCAACTCGACAAGCCGGGCGAAGAGCGGCGAGGTTGCCAGCGTGTCGGATAGGTTCGATCCGACCAAGCGGCGCTTCGACGGCACATTGTCGAGTCTGGTTCGAGCTCGATCGGGCGATCGATGGTCTGGCTGAAGACAGGCTGGTCGATCTCATATGGGGACCGCTTCGGTTTGACCGGGCGCATGGAAGAGGTGAACTGGATTTGAGTGCGCATGGCCACAACAGGCGCTGGCGGTTTCGCCAGCCGAGTGTGCTTCCGGGGTTCGGTCTGGCGCTCGGCGTCACGCTGTCCTGGCTGGTGCTGATCATCCTCATCCCGCTGTCGGGCCTGCTCTGGCGCTCGAGCAGCCTCGGCTGGTCGCAGTTCATGACGCTGGC
>NZ_MBSS01000027.1 GCF_001695855.1 Ensifer sp. LC163 | reverse complement strand
GCAGAGGTGTCGAGTGTCGCATTTCTAACTGGCTGGCGGCGCCGCATCTCTAATCAGCTGTGACAAAGTTTGTAGCCGGGTACATTCTATTTTCAAGTGCGACATGCCAATGATTTCAACGGCTCGCCCTGGAGATTCCAGTATGTCCCCTTGCTGTTCCCAGCGCCCGCTTGCCGAACGGCAACCCGAACGGCACCGCTCGGCGATCTACCGTGAATTCAAGCGCAACATTTTCCATGACCGGAGTTTCCCGAGGGCGCGGCTCGCTGCGGGACAGTTGCCGATGACATCAGCAAGGGCCGACGGCGATGGTTGCGCATGCTCAGACGTCATCCGCTGATGTTTTCGCTGGTGGCGGCTGTGGAATAATTGCGTAGCAATCAGCTAGGGTTCTGGCGCATCAGCAACGCTCGGGTCGCTATGCGGCTTCGAAGTCGGCCCGAGCGTCCATGTAGGCTGACGGGTTGGGCTTGCGTTTCATCATCGTTTTTCGCCAAACCTCTTGCTCGGCGTTTATCAGGGCTAATTCCCAAACGCAGGCAATAACAGGTCTCTTTACAGTATCCATAGGTTCGGTGGCAGAATATAGCTTCCGATAGATATGCTGACAAAGCACCGAACCTTGAATTCACCAGTGAGCCGAGATGGAAACACCGAGCTTGCCGGGATGAATGATCACAAAGCCCAGGCCATTGTCATGCCCCTCGTCCGTCACACGTGGCAGGACGTCCTGTCGGACGAATGTCTGCGCCAGGGTCACTGGCACCGTCGACTTCTTTGTCCTCTGCAACGAGGCAGTAGACTTTAAGCTTGAGATCGCCAATGTCCCATTGTCCCAAATTTGAAACACGACGCGGATGATAGATCTCGATTGGTTCAGATTTCATTGAGTTCACTCCAATCGGCCACTCAAAGTTAAAGCCGAGAGGCTCGACTTAGCCGCATTCGGGTCGGGTGGTGCAACCCCGACCGGCTGAAACGCCCATCAGGTGCCCTCTCCTTTTGGCACAAGAGACGTCTCTGCCCGATGCTTTCCGAGATTGGATCGCAGGGTTGCGGTAAGAGCGGGCAACCCTGCCCGCTTGGCTCAACATACTTCGATGGCTGGTCGGTCAGGGCATTGAAGAAGGTGGATGAATGTCACGCTTGCAAGCGTGCTGCGTTCGCACGCAATGTATCGACCCGCACCGTTGAACGTCGCGCGTTCCGTCAATCCTTCCACTTGAACAGCTTGTACCAGATATCCTGCCATTCCCTCATCGCCAGTGAAGACTTGTCGTAGCGGCGTTGCGCCTGCAGAAATGCAAGTGAGGTCGGACCCATGCTTGTGTCGGTCGCGTCGTCGCGTGCCTTTTTGGCTTCGTCATAGGCGGTTCGTGCGGCTTCGTTGCTGTCCACCAGCATTTGCGCGCCGCTCTTGCCTTCCACGTCGGCGATGTAATGCAGCAATTTGCCGTCAAGCTTGGTGTCATAGCCGACGACGAATTCACCCTGCCCGAATTGCTTGCGGTTCTCGCGGATGGTTGCCGTCAAGGCATTGGCAATCGCTGTCTCGAGCGGCATCATCGGATCCCGCTCTCGCTCGGCTTCGATCTTGGCCGTAAGGGCCTCTCTGTTCTTCTCGACCAGTGCCTTCAGCGTGTCCTTGACGCCAGGATCACTCGATTTGAACTTGTCGGATTCCAGGAAGTTGACAGCCAGCGTGACCAGAGCGTCGCTCCTCGCCTGCTTGTCAAGAAGCGCGTTCGCCGCGGCGGCAGTCGCTTGCGTCGTCGCCTTGCCGGGCTCCGCCGATACGTTGTTCGCGGTCTTGAGGATCGTGTCGGCGGCATTTGCCGTGCCGTCTGCGCCGTTGATCTCGGGTCGCCGCAGGATCAGCAGTGCCGACAGATGATGTTGTCGTCATTCGCTGTTTCTCCGAACAGCCGCGCCGCTCTATCCGGGCGTATGTGCTTCATTGCGAAGGGCGTCATGCCTTCACGGGGATCGGGAATGAAAGCAACTATGAATTGCATTAGTTAACGAATGGCGAATGCGTCCGTTTCCGATCGTGTAGTGGTAGGCAAAATTGATCGGGATCCCAACAGGGTGTTCTCAAGCCAAAATTGCGAATATCACTAAGTTATGATTTTTAAAGTCGTTTATTCAAATGTTACAGATAACGCATTGAATAGACGTGATATTGTCGACCGGATATCAAGTGCAAATGTGTGAACGGCGATCAGACCCATTTCCAGGATGCGCAAACGTCCTATGCTGTTCTGAGGTCGGCGAAAACGTCTGGATGGAGATCGGTGATGATCAGGACATTTGCCATTGCCCTTGGTGTCGCAATGCAACTCGCAGCTGCCGGCCCCGGTTGGGCGGACGAACCTGTCGACACGGCGCGCTCCATCATTCAGGACCAGATCACAGCCTTCCTGAATGACGATGCGGACGCCGCCTACTCCTTCGCTTCGCCGGCGATCCGCGGAAAATTTCCTGATAAGACCGCCTTCTTCGACATGGTCAGGCGCGGCTACCAGCCGGTCTATCGGCCGGGCAATTTTGCCTTCGGCCGCTCCAAGGTGGTGGGCGATCAGGTCATTCAGGAGGTGCTGATCTCGGCTCCTGATGGCAAGGATTGGACGGCGGTCTACCAGCTGATGAAGCAGCCCGACGGGAGCTACAAGATCAATGGCGTGATGATGCTGCAGTCGACGCCAGGGCCGGAGATCTGAACCGGTTCTGGCCTCAGAGCGGAGCCAGGTCCCCTCGCCGCCAGGTTTCCTGGGTCTCGGCCATGAAGTCGGCATAGCGGCCTTCTTCAATCGCCAGGCGAATGCCGGCCATCAGTTCCTGGTAATAGGCCAGGTTGTTCCAGCTGAGCAGCATGCCGCCGAGTGATTCGTTCGAGCGGATCAGGTGGTGTAGATAGGCGCGCGAGTAGTCACGCGTCGCCGGGCATGAGGATTGTTCGTCGAGCGGCCGCATGTCTTCGGCATGACGCGCGTTGCGCAGGTTGATACGGCCATGGCGGGTGAAGGCCAGGCCGTGGCGTCCAGAGCGGGTCGGCATGACGCAGTCGAACATGTCGATGCCGTGTGCGACCGATCTTAGGATATCGTCGGGCGTGCCGACGCCCATGAGATAGCGCGGCTTTTCCGCGGGCAGCACCGGGCATGTGATGTCGAGCATTCTCAGCATCACTTCCTGTGGCTCGCCGACGGCAAGCCCGCCGATGGCGTAACCCTTGAGATCCAGTCCTTTGAGGGCTTCGGCCGAGCGCACGCGCAGGGCCGGAATGTCGCCCCCTTGGACGATGCCGAACATCGCCTTGCCTGGCTGGTCGCCGAAAGCCACCTTGCAGCGTTCCGCCCAGCGCAGCGACATTTCCATCGCCCGTTCGATTTCCTTGGGTTCGGCCGGTAATGCCACGCACTCGTCGAGCTGCATCTGGATATCGCTGTCGAGCAACCCCTGAATTTCGATCGACCGCTCCGGCGACATGTGGAAGAGAGCGCCATCGACATGGCTCTTGAAGGTAACGCCCTGCTCGTCGAGCTTGCGGAGCCCGGCAAGCGACATGACCTGAAAGCCGCCGCTGTCAGTGAGGATAGGGCCTTGCCAGCGGATCAGATTGTGCAGGCCGCCGAGCCGTGCCACGCGTTCAGCACTCGGGCGTAGCATCAGGTGGTAGGTGTTGCCGAGGATGATGTCGGCGCCGAGATCCTTGACCTGATCGAGATACATTGCCTTGACCGTACCGACGGTACCGACCGGCATGAAGGCAGGCGTGCGGATGGTGCCGCGCGGCATTGAAACCTCGCCGCGGCGCGCTTTGCCGTCGGTTGCGTGCAGCTTGAACTGGAAGGTTTCGGTCATCTAGTCTTTCCGGAAAAGTAGGCTGGAATCGCCATAGGAATAGAAGCGGTAGCCGGTCTCGATCGCGTGGGCATAGGCCGCGCGCATCGTCTCCAGGCCGCAAAAGGCCGAAACGAGCATGAACAAAGTCGACTTCGGCAGGTGGAAATTGGTCATCAGCATGTCGACGGCGCGGAAGCGGTAGCCGGGTGTGATGAAGATATCGGTGGGGCCGGACCAGGAATGGATGGCACCTTGCTCGTCGGCAGCGCTTTCGATCAGCCGCAGTGACGTCGTGCCGACACATACGATTCGGCCACCTCTCGCCTTGACGGCGTTGAGGCGCTCAGCGGTCCTTGCGTCGACGAGACCGATCTCCTGGTGCATCATGTGGTCGTCGGTATCGTCGGCCTTGACGGGCAGGAATGTGCCTGCCCCGACATGCAGGGTGACGAAATGGCGCTCGATCCCGAGCTCGTTCAGCCTGGAAAACAGCCGCTCGGTGAAATGCAGGCCGGCGGTCGGGGCGGCAACGGCGCCCTCTTCCCGGGCGTAGACGGTCTGGTAGTCGGTGCGGTCCTGCGCATCTTCGGCTCGTTTCGAGGCGATGTACGGGGGCAAGGGAATATGACCGACGGCCATGATCGCTTCGTCGAGCAGCGGCCCGGCGAGATCGAAGCGCAGCGTCACCTCGCCTGCGTCGCCCTTTTCCTCGACGGTCGCGTCGAGCGTACCGAGCATGCAGCTATTGCCGCCGTGGCCAAAGGCGATGCGGTCGCCGACCTTGAGGCGGCGCGCCGGCCTGGCAAAGGCCTTCCAGCGATCGGGACCGACCCGCATGTGCAGGGTCAGCGAAACCGGAGTGGTGATCTCTTCGCCGCGCCGGCGAATGCCTTCGAGCTGCGCAGGGATGACCTTGGTGTCGTTGAACACCAGTGCGTCGCCGGGGCGCAGGAAGGACGGCAGGTCGAGCACGCCGTGATCCGTCAGCAGTTCCGGTGCCTGCGGGTCGACGACGAGCATGCGGGCGCTGTCGCGCGGGCTTACGGGCCGCAACGCAATCGAGGTTTCCGGAAGGTCGAAGTCGAACAGGTCTACGCGCATGGATCGTTTCTGAAAAAAAGCAAACCCGCCCCGGGGCCTTTCGGCGCGACCGGGGCGGGTTGTGCATTAGCGCAAATCAGGCGTCGGCGGCAACCCGCATGGACACGATGGTATCAGGATCACGCACCGGCTCGCCGCGCTTGATCTTGTCGATATTGTCCATGCCCTCGATGACCTGACCCCAGACCGAGTATTGCTTGTTCAGCCACGGAGCGTCGGTGAAGCAGATGAAAAACTGCGAATTGGCCGAGTTCGGCATCTGGCTGCGGGCCATCGAGCACGTGCCGCGAATGTGGCTGACGTTCGAGAATTCAGCGTTCAGGTCCGGCTTGGACGAGCCGCCCATGCCGGCGCGCGACGGGTTGAAGTGCTCGCCGCCGGTCTTGCCGTACTGGACGTCGCCGGTCTGTGCCATGAAGTCCTCGATCACGCGGTGAAACACCACGCCGTCATAGGCGCCTTCGCGTGCCAGTTCCTTGATTCGGGCGACATGACCCGGAGCCACATCAGGCAGAAGCTCGATGACGACCTTGCCCTTGGTGGTCTCCATGATGATCGTGTTTTCCGGATCTTTGATCTCGGCCATGGGTTTTCTCCTTCTGTTGACTTTACTTGCCGACCTTGACGCTGATCATACGGTCGGGATCGGCGACGGAGCCGTTGTTGGCGTCATCGCCGAGTTTGATCTTGTCGACGTTCTCCATGCCGGAGACGACCTTGCCGACGACCGTGTACTGGCCGTTGAGGAAGTCGCCCGGGGCAAACATGATGAAGAACTGCGAGTTGGCGCTGTTGGGATCCTGTGAACGGGCCATGCCGACCGTGCCGCGTTCGAACGGAACGTCGGAGAATTCGGCCGGCAGGTCCGGCTTGGAAGAGCCGCCCGTGCCAGCAGCCTGAGGCTGGAAGCCGTCTTCCATGTCGCCGTACTGCACGTCGCCGGTCTGGGCCATGAAGCCCTTGATGACGCGGTGGAAAGCGACGTTGTTGTAGTCGCCGGCGGTTGCCAGCGCCTTGATCTGCTCGACGTGCTTCGGCGCGATGTCCGGGCGAAGCTCGACAACGACCGGGCCATCCTTCAGCGTGATCGTGAGGAAGTTGTCAGCCGATTGCGCAAGCGCGGTTCCCGTCCAGGACGCAAGCGTGAGAGCACCGGCGAAAGCGAGGTGGAGGATTTTCATGGTTTCTCCCTGAGTGGTGAATGGGGTGTGGCGGCTCAGGCCTTGCGTTTGGCCTGCAGCGCCGCGTGAACCGGCTTGGGCACGAAGGCGCTGACGTCGCCGCCCATGGCTGCGATCTGGCGGACCAATGTGGCCGTAATGGGCCGCGATGCCGTGCCCGCCGGCAAGAACAAGGTCTGAACATCAGGCGCCATCTGCCGGTTCATGCCGGCCATCTGCATCTCGTAATCGAGGTCCGTGCCGTCGCGCAGGCCGCGTACAAGCAGCTTTGCGCCGCTTTGCCGTGCAGCGTCGACCACGAGGTTGTCGAAGGCGACCACATCGATGTCGGAGGCACGATCGGGCAGAAACTCGAGCAGGGACTGGCGAATGAGGTCCGAGCGTTCGTCGAACGAAAAGAGTGGCGCCTTGCCCGGATGGATGCCGATCGCCACGATGACTTTGCGCGCTACGTTCAGCGCCTGAACAAGTACGTCGAGATGCCCGTTCGTCATCGGATCGAAAGAGCCGGGGTAGAATGCCGTCGTCATCGCACCTGTTTCCGTTTGGTGAAGCCTTTTGTCACGGACGGCGACGGATCGCAAGAGTTGTGCAGGAGGCCAAGCCTGTTCCCTGGGAAACAGCAGCGCCAAAGAAATGAATGCTAGATGAATTCCATGTTCAAGCGCGTTTCACATCGCAGACCGTAATGTGAAGCAAGAAAGAACGGAACCTTTTTGAAGATACTGCCGTTTAGGACCTGAAAGGATGACGGCTATGGGACTTGCTCTGTTTTCGATGACGATGTTTTTCGCAATGATATTTGCGACGATACATGCACTCCGCGACGAGTCCCGTGAGCAACGTGACCGTTCAAGCAACCGCAAGATCTTCGGCTAAAGGGTACATGTCATGGCGACAGTCTTCATGGCCGCCGCGGCGGTAATCAGTTTCGTCTTTCTCGTGGATTTTGCCCGCACGATACGTGACCTCCAGCGCGATCGACTGGGCTCCCATGAGACCGGCGGGTTCAACGTTTAGAGACCTCTAGAAACTTCTCAGGAGTTTCGAGAAACTTCCTCCAGGAGTTTCGAAATAAGCGACCGCCATTCTTCCCCTGAAGCGGTCGCCTTTGCAAGCCGGACGGCATCCCCTGCCCGTCCGGCTTTTTCTTTGGCTGAAACCCGGTGCTGGTCAGGCCGCGGTCACTTTGTGGGCGCGGATCATGCGGAAGAACCGCCAGTTCAGGAACAAGGCTGCAGCGGCAAGGCCGAGCACGAAGCCGAACCATACGCCGATGCCGCCGAAGTCGAGTGGGAACGCGAAGGCCCAGGCGCACAGGAAGCCGATCGGCCAATAGGAGATCATTGCCAGAATCATCGGCACCTTGGTGTCCTTCAGGCCGCGAAGCATGCCGGCGGCAATCGCCTGCAACCCGTCCACCAACTGGAATGCGCCGGCGATCACAATGAGCGGGGCGGCAAAGGCAAGAACCTGCGCCGCATCCGGCCGGTTGGTGTCGAGGTAAAGGGCGGCGAGCTGGCTCGGGAAAAGAGCGAAGATGGCGCTGCCGATAATCGCAAAGACGGATCCCAGCACCAGTGCCGAAATTGCCGCGCGCCGGACGCCGAGCATGTCGCCGCGGCCGTAGGAAAGGCCGACGCGCACGGTTGCCGCCTGGGCAATTCCGAGCGGAATCATGAAGGCGAGCGATGCGAACTGCAGTGCGATGCCGTGTGCCGCAAGCTCGATCGTGCCGATCGTTCCCATCAGCAGCGAGGCGACTGTGAACAGGCTGACTTCGGCCAGAATGGTCAACGAGATCGGGATGCCGAGATAAACGACTTCCCTGAATGCCGGCCAGTCCGGACGCCAGAAACGCACGAACAGCTCGTACTGGTTCAGTTCCGGTTTGCTCTTGATATAAGCGACGGTCAGCACGGTGCCGAGTACGGCCACGCCAAGGGCGGCGACGGCCGCGCCGAAGATGCCCAGCTGCGGGAAGCCGAAGTGGCCATAGATCAGCACGTAGCAAAGTGCCGCATTGAGGACCAGCGTGGCCAGGGTGACATAGAGAATGATCCCTGCCCGCTCCAGACCGCTCAGGAACGCACGCAGCACCATGAAGATGAGGCCTGGGAAGATCGCCCATTGCGCAATGTGCAGATACTCGGCTGCGAGTGCCGCGACCTCCGGCTGCTGGCCGGCAAGCAGCAGGATCGGCTCCGCCAGCCAGAGTACGGGCGCCGTCAGCACGCCGTAGCAGAGCACCACCCACATACCCATGCGCACGGAGCGGCGGACCGAGACCTTGTCGCCCCTGCCCTGGGCTTGCGCTGCCATCGGCACGACGGCGTTGGCGAAACCGCTGCCGAAGATGTAGATGGTGAAGTACATCTGCGTCGCCAGGATGATCGCCGCCAACTGCGTGGCGCCGAGCTTGCCCACCATCAAGACGTCGGTGGTGTTGATCGCAAGTTGTGCCAGCTGCGCGCCGATGAAGGGTACGCCGAGATAGAGGCTTGCACGATAATGGGTGCGCCATGAGTTGTCGGTTTGCACCGGGGTCGGGCTCGCATTGGCGGTCAGCATGACGGATTCCTGGATGTCGACGCGGCCGAAATGCCCGCAGGTCAGGACGAAGGGAAGGATGACGGAAATAGAACAGGGCCGGCCAAAGAGCCAGTGACAAAGCTCCGACTGCTCAATTTTTCATCGAAGGATCAAGAATATTGATGAATTTCAGTGCATGGCGCCGCGGTCGGAGTAGCGCGGTTCGACCATGGGCTCTTCGGGCTCGATATCTTCGGCTGCGACCGCGAGCCGTTTCGGCACTTTGAACCAGAACACCAGGAGCGCCCCGACGACGAAACAACTGGCGAGCGCATAGGGCGCGCCCGAGAAGGAGACTGTGGCGGTGGGCGTCGTGAAGTAGCCGAAGATCTGAGTGAAGATCAGCGGACCAATGATCGTCGTAATGCTGCCGATGCTGGTGAGCGCCCCCTGCAGCTCGCCCTGCGCCGAGGGAGGCACGTGGCCGGCGGCGATGCTGCGCAGCGGCGGATCGGCGAGGCTTTCGAGCGCGGTGACGATGATCACGGCATAGATCATCCAGCCCTGCCATGCAGCGGCATAGCCGGCGGCACCGAGTGCCGTGAAGGTCAGACCCAATACGGCCGTCCTCCATTCGCCGATCCGTGGCACGACGCGCGGCAGCACGAACGCCATCACCAAAGCGCCGCCGATGCCGAAGATGCCGAGCGACAGGCCGATTTCCCCTTCGCTCCAGCCGTAGCGGTAGGACGATACGAACGACCAGACGGACGGATAGACCGAATGCGCCATCCAGAACAGGAAGAAGACGAGCCCGACCCAGCCGATGCCGGGATAGCTGCGCATCTGCTTGAGCGCGCCGAGCGGATTGGCGCGCTGCCATTCGAAGCGGCGACGGTGCGCCTTATCAAGCGTTTCCGGCAGCAGAAAAACACCGAGCACGAAGTTGATGAAGGAAAGTGCCGCCGCACCATAGAACGGCACGCGCGGGCCCAGTTCGCCGAGCAGTCCGCCGATAACCGGCCCGAGCGCAAAGCCGGATCCGAAGGCGATGCCGATCAGGCCGAAATTCTTGGCGCGGTTTCCGTCATGGCTGATGTCGGCGATGTAGGCCGAGGCGGTGCCGAAGCTGGCACCGCTGATGCCGGCGAGCACGCGGCCGACGAACAACATCCAGTAGCTGGTCGCAAGGGCGCAGATCAGGTTGTCGATCGCGAAGGTGAGCACCGAGGCAAGCAGGATCGGCCGGCGCCCGAAACGGTCGCTGAGATTGCCGATGAAGGGCGCAAACAGGAACTGCATCGCGGCATAGACAAGCAGCAGCCAGCCGCCGTCGATGGCCGCGTCGCTGACATTGGCGCCGGTCAATTCCTCGAGATAGGTGGGCAGCACCGGCACGATGATGGCGATGCCGATGATGTCGAGGAACAGGATGAGAAAGACGAGGAACAGGCCGCGCCGCACGAACTTCTCGTCGAGCATGAAACTCTCCCTGCGCCCTCCGTCGCCAGCGCGGAGACAGAACGTGAACGACGATACCAATTTAGGTGTAACGCATGATTTCAGTCGAAACAATACGTGAACATCTCAAGGTTTTTTATGAGGACGATCGCGTTCATTGATCCATCGTTCTCTCGCGTGGCGGTCAGTCAGCGTACTTTCGAGCGTTGCTCGGCCTTGAGAAAGTCGACGAAGGCTCTCAGCGGCGCGGGCATGTGACGACGGCTGGCGTAGTAGAGAAACGGCCCCGGAAAGGTCGTCACCCATGGGTCGAGGATCGTCACCAGGGCGCCGGATTTCAGGTGCGGCGCGAGGAACTCCTCGAACGTCCTGATCACACCGAGACCGTCGACTGCGGCGGCAATTTCGAGATCAACGGCATTCGCGGTGACGACGGCCGGCGGGGCGATCGAGATTGAGCCCTCGCCTTCGCCGAACTCCCAAAGCAGGCTGACACCGCTCGCGAAGCGATGCCGGATGCAGTCATGCTCCAAAAGATCATGCGGATGCTGCGGCATCCCACGCCGCGCAAGATATTCTGGCGATGCCGCCGTCACGTAGCGTTGCAGCCGTGGTCCGATCGGGATGGCAATCATGTCGCGCTCGACCCGCTCCTCGTAGCGGATGCCGGCGTCGAAGCCGGCTGCCAGCACGTCGATGAAGCCGTCCTCCGCCGTCACCTCGAGCGAGATGGCCGGGTTCGCCCGCAGGAAGCGCCCGACGATCAACGGAAGGATCTCGCGTGCGACGATCGAAGGCACGTTCAGCTTCAAGGTCCCTGCCGGGCTGTCGCGCAGTTCGTTAACCTGGTCGAGCGCGCCGGCAATTTCCCCGAGCGCCGGCTGAAGACGCTCGAGCAGCCGCGTGCCTGCTTCGGTCGGCGTTACACTGCGCGTCGTGCGGTTGAGCAGGCGCACATCGAGTTTGGCTTCAAGGCGCCTCAGCGCTTCGCTGAGCGAGGAAGCTGAAACGCCCCGCTTCTTGGCGGCAGCGCGAAAGCTGCGCTCCCGCGCGACGGCGGTGAAAGCATCAAGGTCGGCCAAGGGAAGATCGGTCATTGTACAAAATTACGTACAGCTTGTTCTGAGGTCATCGGATTATCGCACGATCACGATGGGCGTAACAATGGGGAAGAAAAACGCGCTGGTCGCGCCCATCGAAGGAGAACGAGAATGGATCAGGGTTCACTTGGAAAGACCGGCCCGATGGTTTCGCCCATCGGCCTTGGCTGCATGGGCATGTCGGGCATGTACGGTCCGTCAGACCGATCGGAAAGCATTGCCACGATCCATGCGGCGCTCGCTGCCGGAATTACGCTCATAGACACTGGCGACTTCTACGGCATGGGCCACAACGAGATGCTGATCGGTGAGGCGCTCAAGGGCCGAGACCGCGATCGGGTCGTTCTCAGCGTGAAGTTCGGTGCGCTGCGAGACGCCGCGGGCAACTGGGCAGGGTATGATTGCCGGCCGAAGGCGGTGCGCAACTTCCTCGCCTATACCTTGCAGCGGCTGGGCGTCGACTATGTCGACGTCTACCGCCCTGCCCGTCTCGATCCTGACGTGCCGATCGAGGAAACGGTAGGTGCGATCGCCGACCTGGTGAAGGCCGGTTATGTCAGGCATGTCGGGCTCTCGGAAGTAGGGTCCGAGACCATTCGGAAGGCCGCCGCAGTCCACCCTATCTCGGACCTGCAGATCGAGTATTCGCTGATCTCGCGCGGTGTCGAGGATGATATCCTGCCGACGTGCCGGGCGCTCGGCATCGGCATTACCGCCTATGGTGTGCTTTCGCGCGGCCTGATCAGCGGTCACTGGCGGAAGGATGCTGTCGGGAGCGATGACTTCCGAGCGGTTAGTCCGCGTTTTCAGGAGGGCAACGTCGATAGAAATCTGGCCCTTGTCGACGCCCTGAAGCGCGTGGCGGATGCCAAAGGCGCGTCTGTCGCGCAGATTGCGATCGCCTGGGTCGCGGCCCAGGGCAAGGACATCGTGCCGCTGGTCGGTGCGCGTCGGCGCGACCGGCTGGCCGAAGCGCTTGGCTCGCAGGCCGTGCATCTGACGCCGGAAGATCTGGCCGCTATCGAGCGGGTGGTGCCGAGGGACGCCGCCGCAGGTGCGCGCTACCCCGAGGCGCAACTCGCCCATATGGATAGCGAGCGCCACTAGTGCATAATTCCTTAAATCGGAATCGATTTAAGGACAAAATTATGCAGCAACTCAAAGCGTTACAGCGACCTTTGCGCGTCCAAATAGACGCGCGGCGCTGTAGTGCGGGATAAGGAAAAGGGGCCGGCAGTTCTCGCCGGCCCCGATCTCTTGCCTCAGCAGTCTGGAGTTCAGACTTGACCGGAGAAGGTGTCGCAGGCCGACATCTTGCCGCTGTCGAAGCCGCGCTTGAACCAGCGCATGCGCTGCTGCGATGTGCCATGGTTGAAGCTTTCCGGCACGACGTAGCCCTGCATGCGCTTCTGCAGTGTGTCGTCGCCGATCTGGGTGGCGGCGTTCAGCGCCTCTTCGAGATCGCCCTGCTCCAAGAGGCCCTTCTGCTGGGTGTACTTGCCCCAGACGCCCGCGAAGCAATCAGCCTGCAGTTCGACACGAACCGACATCTGGTTGGCTTCGGTCTCGCTCATCGACTGACGCATCTGGTTGAACTTCGGCAGCACGCCGATCAGGTTCTGCACGTGGTGGCCGACTTCGTGCGCAACGACATAGGCCTGCGCGAAGTCGCCCGAAGCGCCGAATTTTTGTTCAAGCTCGTCGAAGAAGCCCATGTCGAGGTAGACCTTGCGGTCGCCAGGGCAGTAGAACGGGCCCGATGCCGCCGAGGCAAAGCCGCAGGCGGAGCGCACGGAGCCACTGAACAGCACCATCTTCGGCTCCTGGTATTGCTCGCCGCTCGCCTGGAAGATGCCGTTCCATGTGTCTTCGGTTTCGGCAAGCACCGTCCCCATGAAGGCTTTCATCTCTTCTTCCTGCGCCGATCCACGGGGCGCCGGCGAGCCATCGCTCTGCTCGAAGCCCGGTTGAGCGACGGGGCCACCGCCGCCGTTCAGGACCTGCAGCATGTCGATGCCCATGGCCTTCAGGATGAAATAGAGCACGACGAGGAAGATGATGGTGCCAAAGCTCATGCCGCCGCCGGCGCCACGCATGCCTCCACCACCGCCAGGCATGCGGAAGCCGCCGCCACGGCCGAACGGATTGCCGCCCAGACCACCGCCGGGGCTCGCCCCGCGCTGGTCCTCGATGTTTCCGGATTGGCGGCGGCCCTTCCATTCCATGATCTGTCCTCCCGGCATGGGTCGATACGCAATATCGGTCAGACCTTTTATATGCCGGGCCGAATGCAGTTGTAAAACGCAATCAGGCCCACAAGGTTGCGATCATGCCAATCTTTTCGAGGACTTGCCGCGGTCGAAAAGCAGACCCTGGCGAATCGATAGGACGGCCGCCGAGACCAGAAGCGCAGCCAGCAGGGCAGCGGTTACGGCCGCCTGCCAGATCGAAAGCTCAGAGAACAGGCTCGCATGCATCAGTCGTCCCGGCAGCAGCGTGAAGAGGCCGGCAATGACGATGCCGCCGAGATAGATGCCCGCTACATGGCCACGATGCGCGGGGATGTCGTGTCGCCGGGCGGCGGCAATCGCCTGCCAGCTACCGAACAGCACATAGATCGACAGCAGGTGGATGGGGCTGAAGCTGCCGACCAGTTTGATTTCGTGAATGAAGAACGTGGCGGATGCGGTCACGACCATCAGCGCGAGCCAGATTTTGCCGAGAAGCCTATGCAGGCGTGTGCCTTTCGGTTGGGCGAGCAAAAAAGCACCCAGGATGGCTGCCGGAATGACCGTCGCGACGTGCAACTGGACGGCGTACGGTGCTTGGAGAAGAGGTGCAAGTGTCATGGGCAATCTCTATGCTGTTGATTTTCCCCGACCTTGCGGCAGTCTCCGGGCTGCGCTCAAATGCTAAGACTGGAACGGACGGAAAACTTCGTGAAACGCCCATTTCTGCAATCCACGCTTCGTGAACTGCATCTCGTCGTCAAGGCGCCGCGCTTGTGGGCAACCTTCGCAGCGGTCGTGCTGATCTTTTGGGTCACAGGCCCCTATGGCACCGCCGAGCGTCTGGCCGCGGTACCCCGTCTTGGGTTCTGGCTCGTGCTGCACGCCGCCACCTGGGCGATTGCAATCGTCTCGGCGGTGCTCGCCAATGTCCTGCTGCGCGAAAGGGTCGCCTCCGGTTTCGTTCGCATGATGATCGGTGCGGCCGTTGCCAGCATACCAATCGGCCTCGTGACCACCGCGATCGGCTCTGCGACCTTTTCAGTGATTCCGACAGCGGCAGACATCATGGCCGACATTGCCACGGGCCTGTTCCTGTCGCTGCTGTTCTGCGCGCTGACCTGGATGACGATGAACGCTGAAACGGCTTTGGAGCTGAACGACGCCGGGACCGCTGTAATGGTGCCCGACGAAGGCGGGAATCGAACGCCTGTCGATCCGGTTCCCCAGAGGGATATGGTCCGCGTACCGCTGCTGCTACGGCTGAAACCCGCCAATCGTGGCTCGCCTTTGCACCTGACCGTCAGTGATCACTACACGGAAGTCACGACCACCCTCGGGCGCGAACTCATCCTGTTGCGCTTCGCCGATGCGCTCGGCGAACTCGGCCCAGTGCCTGGCCTGCAGGTGCATCGCTCCCATTGGGTAGCGGACGCGCATGTCGCGCGGCTTGTCCGCGACAACGGTCGCATCGTCATCGTGCTCAGGGATGGAAGCGAGGTGCCGGTCAGCCGCACCTATGCCGCCGCCGTGAGGCAGCGCTGGGGCTGACCGTCGTCGTCGCTCGCGTCCTTGACCGTGTCCCGCTTTGACGGTCCTATTCGCCCGGGAAATTGGACAGGGAGGCATGGTCGTGAAGGCACTCGTTGCCTCTGGCGCAATCGAGATCGACAAGCTGACCTCACGGCGCGTTTCGCCCGATGAAGCGGCCGCCGTCATCGCCCATCCGCCTCCTGCCGGCGAGGTCAAGGTTCTGGTGGCGCCGAGCCGTGTTTGACGCCCTGCATGCGGCTTTCGTTCTGCGGGCTGAACCCGTGGCAAAGCGGATGCCGAAATATGTCGGCTTTCCTGTCGATTCCGGAATTTTCGGGGTTTCGCTTGCAGATACATTTGCCTATAAGCCGCTTCTAGCCTGAAAAGACCATCAATGCGTGCCCGGCCGGTGACCTCCCACTTTGGCCGGTTTTTCGCGCAGCTAGAAACGGATGACCGACCATGCCGAAGCGCCAAGATATCAAATCGATCCTCATCATCGGCGCGGGGCCGATCGTCATCGGTCAGGCATGCGAATTCGACTATTCCGGCACCCAGGCCTGTAAGGCGCTGAAGGAGGAAGGCTATCGCGTCATCCTCGTCAACTCCAACCCGGCAACGATCATGACCGACCCGGGTCTGGCGGACGCAACATACGTCGAGCCGATCACGCCGGAAGTCGTTGCCAAGATCATCGCCAAGGAGCGCCCCGACGCGCTGCTGCCGACCATGGGCGGCCAGACCGCGCTCAACACCGCGCTGTCGCTGCGCCGCATGGGCGTGCTCGACCGCTACAATGTCGAGATGATCGGCGCAAAGCCGGATGCGATCGACAAGGCCGAAGACCGCGCGCTCTTCCGTGAGGCCATGGCGAAGATCGGCCTCGAGACGCCGAAGTCGCGCCTGGCGAACGCCACGGATATCAAGGATCACGACCGCAAGGTCCATGAGGCCGAGCGCGCCGAACTGAAGAGCCGCCTTTCCGGCCCGGAACTCGACAAGGCGCTCGACGAACTGGAAAACCAGTGGAACCTCGGCGAAGGCGACCGCAAGCAGCGCTACATGAACCACGCGATGGCGATTGCCGCGCAGGCGCTCGATGATGTCGGCCTGCCGGCGATCATCCGTCCGTCCTTCACGCTCGGCGGCACCGGCGGCGGCATCGCCTACAACCGCACCGAATTCTTCGACATCGTCGGCAGCGGCCTCGACGCATCGCCGACCACCGAGGTGCTGATCGAAGAATCGGTTCTCGGGTGGAAGGAATACGAGATGGAGGTCGTCCGCGACACGGCGGACAACTGCATCATCATCTGCTCGATCGAAAACATCGACCCGATGGGCGTGCACACCGGCGATTCGATCACCGTCGCTCCGGCGCTGACGCTGACGGACAAGGAATACCAGATCATGCGCAACGCCTCGATCGCGGTGCTGCGCGAGATCGGGGTCGAGACCGGCGGTTCGAACGTGCAGTTCGCCGTCAACCCCAGGGATGGCCGTCTCGTCGTCATCGAGATGAACCCGCGCGTTTCGCGCTCCTCGGCGCTCGCCTCCAAGGCGACCGGCTTCCCGATCGCCAAGATCGCGGCAAAGCTCGCGATCGGCTACACGCTCGACGAACTTGAAAACGACATCACCGGCGGTGCGACGCCGGCATCCTTCGAGCCGTCGATCGACTACGTCGTCACCAAGATCCCGCGCTTTGCCTTCGAGAAATTCCCGGGCGCCTCGCCGGTCCTGACCACTGCGATGAAGTCGGTCGGCGAAGTCATGGCGATCGGCCGCACCTTTGCCGAATCGCTGCAGAAGGCGCTGCGTGGCCTTGAGACCGGCCTCACCGGTCTCGATGAGATCGAAATCCCTGACATGGACGAGAACGGCGATGGCCGCAACGCCATCCGCGCCGCGATCGGCACGCCGACGCCCGACCGTCTGCGCATGGTTGCCCAGGCGCTGCGCCTCGGCATGAGCGAGGCCGAAGTTCACGAGGCGAGCAAGATCGACCCGTGGTTCATCGCCCAGTTCAAGGCGATCGTCGACATGGAAGCGCGCGTCCGCGAGCACGGCCTGCCTCAGGATGCCGAGAACCTGCGCATGCTGAAGGCGATGGGCTTCTCCGACGCCCGGCTGGCAACGCTCGGCGGCAAGCGCCCGAAGGAAGTGGCGGAACTGCGCAATGCGCTGAACGTCCGCCCCGTCTACAAGCGCATCGACACCTGCGCGGCCGAGTTCGCCTCGCCGACCGCCTACATGTACTCGACCTACGAGACGCCGTTCGTGGGCGCTGCCCGTTCCGAAGCCGAGGTCTCCGACCGCAAGAAGGTCGTCATCCTCGGCGGCGGCCCGAACCGCATCGGCCAGGGCATCGAGTTCGACTATTGCTGCTGCCACGCCGCCTTCGCTCTGAAGGACGCCGGCTATGAAGCGATCATGATCAACTGCAACCCGGAGACCGTTTCGACTGACTATGACACGTCGGACCGGCTCTACTTCGAACCGCTGACGGCCGAAGACGTGATCGAGATCATGCGCGCCGAACAGGAAAAGGGCGAGCTGGTCGGCGTCATCGTGCAGTTCGGTGGCCAGACGCCGCTGAAGCTGGCCGAAGCTCTGGAAAAGAACGGCATCCCGATCCTCGGCACCGCGCCCGACATGATCGACCTTGCCGAGGATCGCGACCGCTTCCAGAAACTGCTGATAAAGCTCGACCTCAACCAGCCGAACAACGGCATTGCCTACTCGGTCGAGCAGGCACGCCTCGTTGCCGCCGAAATCGGCTTCCCGCTGGTGGTGCGTCCGTCCTACGTTCTCGGCGGTCGGGCCATGCAGATCATCCATTCGGAAAGCATGCTGCAGACTTACCTGCTCGATACGGTTCCGGGCCTCGTTCCGGAAGACATCAAGCAGCGCTATCCGAACGACAAGACCGGCCAGATCAACACGCTGCTCGGCAAGAACCCACTGCTGTTCGACAGCTACCTGACCAACGCCACGGAAGTGGACGTCGACTGCCTCTGCGACGGCAAGGACGTGTTCGTCTCTGGTATCATGGAGCACATCGAGGAAGCCGGCATTCACTCCGGGGACAGCGCCTGCTCGCTGCCGGTTCACACGCTCGACACCGCGATGGTCGACGAACTGGAGCGCCAGACGACGGCGCTTGCCAAGGCGCTCAATGTCGGCGGCCTGATGAACGTCCAGTTCGCGATCAAGGACGGCACGATCTACGTTCTCGAAGTCAACCCGCGCGCCTCTCGCACAGTGCCCTTCGTTGCCAAGACCATCGGCGCGCCGATCGCCAAGATCGCCGCCCGCGTCATGGCCGGCGAAGCGCTGGATGTAGCGATTGCCGCCTATGGCGAGAAGCCCGACCCGCGCAACCTGAAGCACATCGCCGTCAAGGAGGCCGTGTTCCCGTTCGCCCGCTTCCCCGGTGTCGATACGCTGCTCGGTCCGGAAATGCGCTCGACCGGCGAAGTCATCGGCCTCGACACCGACTATGCGCTTGCCTTCGCCAAGTCGCAGCTGGGCGCCGGCGTCGATCTGCCGCGCGACGGAACGGTGTTCGTATCTGTCCGCGACGAGGATAAGACCCGCGTCCTGCCGGCCATCCGCATTCTCGTCGACATCGGCTTCAAGGTGATGGCGACCGGCGGCACCGCCCGCTTCCTAGGCGAAAATGGCATTGCCGCCACCAAGGTCAACAAGGTCCAGGAAGGCCGGCCGCATGTCGAGGACGCGATCCGCAATCGCCATGTCCAGCTCGTCATCAACACGACTGACGGCAACAAGGCGATTTCGGACTCGAAATCGCTGCGTCGCGCGACGCTGATGCAGAAGGTGCCCTACTACACCACGATGGCAGGTGCTGAGGCTGCCGCCCACGCGATCAAGGCGCTCAAGGCCGGCAACCTCGAAGTCCGCCCGCTTCAGAGCTACTTCAAGGCCTGATCGAAAAAGACTGCGCGCATCCCCGGATGCGCGCAATTCGCCTGCTGAAGAACTCCGCCTCGATGCAATGCATCATCAACGGTTCCACTCTCTCCGTCATGCTCGGGCCGGACCCGAGCATCCAGCGCCCTCGATCCACGGGGTAAGACTAGATCCTCGGGTCAAGCCCGAGGATGACGGCAGACGGGTCGCGCGCCGAGCCTGCGCAAGCTCCCCTTCATGGTTGTGAACGCCAGCTGAACGCCGGGTTCAGCCTGCATTCGGCCGTCGGATGTTCATATGCCCACATGCGCTCCCAAGACCGGAAAGACCCGGCCATGCGCATGGGACGGGGCAACATCGTGCAGGTCTATTTCTTCGATTTGTATTGGGGCGACGAGCGCTTTGTCGATGAGGATGGCATCAGCCACTTCGACGTAGGTTCCGCCTTGTATTACGGCCAGCGAATTGCCGACAGGATCGGCCGCGATGCCGACTACGGATCTCTGAAGGTCCATGTCCGGTCCGCCAACGGCGAGCTTCTGGCGATGATCGCACCGTCCGATGGCCGTGGTCGCGAACAGGACGCTTTGATCGGCCGCCGCAGGCTGGGTGTTTTCCACCGGCCCGTCGACGTCCACCCCGCCCTGTCCGCGATCAGCTGATCAATCGATCGGCACTGGTTGACGCGCTCTGATTCGGGCCTCGGTCGATCGCTTGCCGTGCGCAAGCCGGACGGTTCTGATGCCGAAGACCAACGATGCGATCGAGATCATGCAAGCGATGGCGAATACTGCCAGCAATGCGTCGCGCATGACCACCACGCGCGCATCTTCATCGAAGCCGCGCATGTTGGCCGTTAGCCCGAAGACAGCTGCCCCGATCGCATAGCCGGCCGATTGCAGCGTCGGCAGCAGCGTCGATGTCTTGTCCCGCTCGGCGGTTGGCGACACGTCCATCAGCAATTGGCTGAGCGTGCCCCAGCAGACACCGAATCCGGCCCCGATGGCAATCTGGCCCACAAAAACCAGCCGAAACTCCCCTGTTGCGATCGCCAGAGTCAAGCCGACGAGACCGAGGCATAGAAGCAGTGGCCCCACCCAGATCAACCGCACACGCAGATCGTGTGAGCGAAGGCTTGCGACCAGGATGGCCGTCAGGCTCCACGACATCGCCATCAAGGCGCTGGAGAAGCCAGCGGCCGTCGGACCGAAATTCCACAGATGCTGCAGGCCATAGACCAGGTAGACGGAGCCGGAGGCCTGCGCCAGTGGCATCAATAGGATGATCCAGAGGCCAGTGCCGAGCGGCCGCCGGACTGCGAACGCGCCGAATGGCAGGATCGAGTGTTTGGATCGGCGGTCGATGTGGATGGTGTTGACGAGAATGGCGATCGCCGTCACCAGCGAGGCTGCCATCGCGAAGCCGTTCTGCACCATGTTCGAAACCGAGATAAGCAATATGCTGAGGCCGAATGCGGACAGGCGAAGGAGCGGAATGGGTTGCACGGCTTGAGACGACCTCGTCTGTCGGGGAACGATTGCGACAACAAGCGCGACGAAGATCGCGGCAGCGGGAATATTGACGAAGAATGCTGCGCGCCATGACCAGTATTCGGTCAGAAATCCTGATATGAGTGGGCCAGCGAAGGCCGCGGTCGCCCAGACGATAGCCTCGGCACCGAAAACTTTCGGCACGAGCCGTGGCGGGAAAAGCTCGGGGATCAGCGCGTAGCAGACGGCGGCGATGACGCCCTCGCCCAGACCTTGAAACAGTCTTCCGACCAGGACCTGCGGCATGCTCGTCGCCAGCGTTGCGATCGCGGTACCGGCGACGAAAACAAGTGCCGCCGCAATCAACGTGTTGCGGGCGCCGAAGCGAGCCTTCACGTTCGCCGCCAGCGCTCCACCGACGATGGCAAAGACGAGATAGAGCGTGAAAGCCCAGGAGAGCAGCGCCGCGCCGCCAAAGTCCGCGACAGCCGTCGGCAGTGCCGTCGAGATGAAGAACTCGTTGAAGGCGAAGAGCGCGACACCGAGACAAAGCGTCGCCGTGGCCGCCAGATGGTTGGGCTGCAGCAACTCGCCCCAACGCCCCTCCGCTTCTGAATGCGGGCCGGGTTTTCCAGCGACGTGGCCGTCTTTTGTCATGCTCATCCTGTCATTTCCGCCTGCTGGTCGTTTCGGAAATAGAACTGTTACGACCTCAACCGCGGTTGAGGTAAAGCCCATTTCGTGAGGATGTCGATTTTCGAAGAGCGCCTACAGGTTGCGTCCCGTGTGAAAGGGCGCGGTGGATCATGGCGAAAAATCTGGCATTGGCGGATTTCTTTCTGCTATAAGAACGGTTCGGATATTTCGGACGGTTCCGGTGTTTACGCGCCGGAGACCGTTTTCTTTTGCGTTGGCGCCGCCCCCAAGCGGCGCCTCGTGCTTGATGAAGGACATTGAAATGGTCGACAAAGTGCCGATGACACAGGGTGGATTCGTCAACCTGCAGGAGGAGCTGCGCTGGCGCCAGCAGGAAGAGCGACCACGAATCATCGAGGCCATCGCTGAAGCACGCGCGCATGGCGACTTGTCGGAAAATGCCGAGTACCATGCGGCCAAGGAAGCCCAGAGCCACAACGAGGGTCGCGTCGGCGAACTCGAAGATCTGATCGCACGCGCTGAAGTCATCGATCTGTCGAAGATGTCGGGTTCAAAGATCAAGTTCGGCGCCAAGGTGAAGCTCGTCGACGAGGACACCGACGAAGAAAAGACCTATCAGATCGTCGGCGACCAGGAAGCCGATGTGAAGGCCGGCCGCATTTCCATCTCGTCGCCGATCGCCCGCGCGCTGATCGGCAAGGAAGTCGGCGATTCCATCGAAGTGAACGCTCCAGGCGGTTCGAAGGCTTACGAAATCCTCGCGGTAAACTGGGGCTGATAGCCCCTTTTGGGGCGGCGGTTCCGCTTTGCCCCAATCCCCCTGCCTTCCAAGACATTGATTGTCGCATGCGCAAGGAGAGCGCTTCCGTGGCTGATATCCGGGACGTCGAGGTCATCGCTCCCAATTTCAAGCGACGCCTCTCGGGCGTTACCTCGACGATCATCCAACTGATCCCGATCCAGCGCGCGCTGGGTCTGAAGATCGCGGTGCTTGGCCCCGGCCTTCCCGACAGCCTGCCTTCGATTCGGTTTCTCGATCTCCTGCATCTCTGGAAAGCACCGGCTGGCCGGCGCTGCCGCGTCTGGCACGCACGCCGCAATGTCGAGATGTTGCCGGCGATCATCCTGCGCGATCTCTTGCGCATGAAGTTGAAGGTCGCCTTCACGTCGGCATCGCAGCGCCGCCATACGGGCTGGAGCAAGTTTCTGATCGGGCGGATGGACGCGGTGATCGCGACGAGCGGCAAAACGGCCGCCTATCTCGAAGTGCCGAACGACGTCATCCTGCACGGTATCGATACCAGACGATTCGAGCCTCCGGCCGATCGGCATCAGGCGAAAGCCGCGCTCGGCGTCGATCCGGCCCAGAAATTCGTCGGCTGCTTCGGACGGGTCCGCCGTCAGAAGGGCACCGATCTCTTCATCGACAGCATGATCGCTCTCCTGCCCTGCCGTCCAGGCTGGAGCGCGATCGTCGCTGGCCGAGCCACGGGGCCGCATGTGGCGTTTGAAAACGAGCTCAAGGAGCGCGTCACGAAAGCCGGACTTGCCGAGCGCATTCTGTTTGTCGGCGAACACACCAACATGCCCGACTGGTACCGGGCGCTTGATCTTTTCGTCGCGCCGCAGCGCTGGGAAGGATTCGGCCTGACGCCGCTCGAAGCCATGGCAACGGGTGTTCCGGTGGTGGCGACGGATGTCGGTGCATTTTCAGAGCTCGTCGTGAGCGGGACCGACGAAACCGGCACGGTCGTTCCGGCCGACAACCTTCAAGCCATGGTGGAAGCGACGGCGGCTTTCATGGACAATGATCAGCGGCGCAAAACCGCTGGCGCGAATGGACTTGTGCGCACCGCCAACTCGTTCGCGATCGAAGGCGAAGCTGCCGCCATCAACGCGGTCTATGAACGACTGATGCGCTGACTGGCCGAATGGCCAACCGTCTATTTCTTTGAGGCAAACAGCTTCAGATAGGCATCCGTGATTGCCTGTTTGGAAAACTGGTTCATCAGCGTTTCATGGCCGCTTTCCGCCAGACGCAAGCCGAGTTGCGGGTCGTTGGCGATACGCTCTATGGCGCGACCAAAGCCCTCGGCATCGCCGATATCGACCATCAGGCCGTTTTCACCGTCTCGCATGAACCATCGCGGACCTTCGGAACGGCTGGAAACGACCGGTGTCCCTTGCGCCCAGGATTCGAGGACGACGTTGCCAAGCGGTTCGTGACTTGAAGCCATGACGAAGATGTCGGCGGCGGCCAGGAACGGGCGGACGTCCTTATGCCATCCGGCGAAACGGACACGGTTTGCAACCCCCAGATCGGCGGCAAGCTTTTCGAGGTTCTCGCGCTGTTCGCCATCGCCGATCAGCCAGAGGTGGACATCCGGCACCTTGGCAATCGCTTGGATCAGCGTATGGAACCCCTTTCGCGGAACGAAGCGGCCCATCGACATGACCACCGGAACGTCGGCTGGCGTGTCAAGCGTGGCGCGGTCGACGGCGGTGACACGTTCGGTGTTGGTGAAGTTTGAGATCACCTCGACATCGCGCTTCCAGCCGATGTTGCGCACATGTTCGGCGATGCCAGGTGTGTTGCAGACGAGGCAGTCGGTATTGCGGAAATAGTCGAGGCGCAGTGGATAGTCGCCGAGCCGCGAGATCTTGATGCAACCCTTGTAGTTCGGCATCAGCCGGCTGGCACGCGGCATCCACGCAAACAGCGCGTCAGGCTTCTCACGCCGCGCCATGCTGCTGACCTTCAATGGCAGCAGAATGCGATCGAGCGAGAGATTGCGGAAGTTGCTCTCGACGATTCGCGTTGCGCCTTCGATGTCCTTGCGCCAGATGCGTCCAGGCCGAATGATCGCCGTCTGCTCGACGCCCCGCTCAGCCAAAGAGTTGACGAGGTGGACGAAGAAGCGCTCCGCGCCACCGTCCTTGCCGAAGTGGTAGTGCATAACTTTCATGGGAACCTCACGGCTGCCGTCGCTGCCGATCCATGTCGTCATGGTTCGGATGGCGCTTTAGCGCGTGCCTCTGATAGATCTTGGCGGCAGTCAAAAACGCGTAAACGGCACCGGTCATGGCTTCGATGAAGCCCGGAAAGCCGCAGCGCCAAAGACCGTTGCGGAAATAGAGACGATAGAAATAAAGTGGAGGGCTCGCCAGCATCTTGTACGGCCGCGGCGGCTTTCCTGCGGCGAACTGTTGGTCCGCCTTCAACGTCGAATATTTGTTCTCTTTCAGAATCTGTTCGTCGATGATGAGCGGACGATAGTGAAGCAGGCTGCCTTTGCTGGCCGCGCCGACGTGACCGTCGGGCACGATGCCTTCATGCACCTTCTGATTGAGATCGTAGCGTCCCCTGCCCTTGCGGATCAGGCGCAGATTGCGCCTCTCGTGCACGCGCTCCGGCGTATAACCGTAGCCGATGAGATAGGGGCGGCGCGCCACGCGCCAACCGACGGTCTCGGCCGGTCCGTCAAGCAGGGATGGCAGAAGCGCCTTGAGCGGTTCATCGAGACGCTCATCGGAGTCGATGTTGAAGCACCAGGGCTGTGTGCATTGATCGAGCGCGAATTGCTTCTGCCCCGCATAGCCCCGCCATGGCTCATGCATGAAGCGGATCGGCCATCCTTTGTCGATGAAGGATTGCACGAGTGCCGCAGTGCCATCCGTAGATCCTGAGTCGACGATGACGATCTCAGCGCACTGCTCGAGGCTCTCGATGCAGTTGCCGAGGTAGGCCTCTTCATTCTGGCAGATGATGAAGGCGGAAAGCGGAAGTTTGCTCATGGAAGACGCCACTCAACTCCGGTCGTGTCTGCGTTCTCCAAGGTAGCCTCGCTGCCGTTGTGGATGCTCAAGTCTTCTGGATCCTAGATCTGGACCAGCCCGATATCCTTGACCTGGCGAATGGTCAACATCGTGCGCACCGTATCGACCCGCTCGTTGGCGGTCAAAACTTCGATGACGAAATCCTGAAACGCGGTCAGGTTTTCGGCAACGCAGTGCAGCAGAAAGTCGCTCTCGCCCGAGACGGTCCATGCCTGGCGCACGATCTGCCATTCGGCCGTTGCCGCTGCGAACGCCTTGAGATCCGCCTCCGACTGCCGCTTGAGGCCCACCATGCAGAACGCAACCAGGTCGAAGCCGAGCGCGGGCGCGTTCAGCAGCGCGTGGTAGCCCTTGATGACGCCGGTTTCCTCGAGTTTGCGAACGCGTCGCAGACACGGTGGCGCCGAGATGCCGACACGCTGGGCGAGGTCCACATTGGTCATCCTGCCGTCACGCTGGAGCTCGCGAAGGATCTTGAGATCGATTGCGTCGAGCTCGACTTGTTTCGTCATGAAGGTTCGTCCTTTTCACACGGCGACTTTGGCGCACAAGGCTAAGTCGAAACAGGAGTATTCTTGTTGGTTGGCCGGCGGTTGTCGTTGCCGAGCCGATTATATCAGGATGGCCATAAGGTCGACCGACTGCGCCCCGTGCGTTCAACCTGCATGTGGCGACAGGTGCTGCGCCTGCATTCCTGTTCGGCGAGTGCGAGTTCTGCGCTTTCGCCGTGCGATCGTGCAGACGTCAGGGCGTATGTTTGCGATCCGGGGGCCATATCGAGGGCGAGACAATTCTCCGGTGGTGAATTGCCAAACGCGACGAGTTCGCGGTCGAGCCAAACGCGGCTTGCATTCAACCCCATATGCCTCTCCAGCAAAGTGAATCCGCGTGAAATATCGCCAAACTGATCCGACAACAAGCATCTGCGCCCACTATTCGCGGGAAAACCGGCGTTACGGTGCGGCCGGGCCGGCTAAAGTCGATTCATTCGGGGCGATACATCGAAAAATCTGTGGCAACCCGCACTTTACCCTCCGCCCTGGTCCTTTCGTACGGCACGCAGGGGCTCACGTTATGTCGCCGGCGGGGTTATATCTCATGCCTCTGTTGCTGGCCCCGCTTCCCATGCCGTGTGATCACGGGCTTGTGACATGAATGCGAGCGACGCAAGCGGTGCAAAAATGCCCGATCTGGTGTCAAATCGGCGCCTTGGGCTCAAGCACTTGTGTGTATCACCGCTACCGCCCTTGAAAGTCCCCAGGGGGAATACCTAAAGTATGGCACTATTTGCCTGTGATGTAACGGATGCGGACATGCCCTGCGGCAGTTCGGTGAGCGAAGGACAAGACCATGACTGCCCGCCATGTAAAAGTGCTGATCATCGGCTCCGGCCCGGCCGGCTACACTGCCGCCATCTACACGGCGCGCGCAATGTTGGAGCCCGTTCTGATCGCAGGTATGGAACAGGGCGGCCAGTTGATGATCACCACCGACGTGGAAAACTATCCGGGCTATGCCGATCCGGTCCAGGGTCCCTGGATGATGGAACAGATGCTGAAGCAGGCAACGCATGTCGGTGCCGAGATCGTCAACGATCTGGTGACGGATGTCGACCTTTCCGTTCGTCCCTTCCGGGTCAAGACCGACAGCGGCAACGACTGGACGGCCGACGCCTTGGTCATCGCCACCGGCGCCAAGGCCAAGTGGCTCGGCATCGAAACCGAGCCGACTTTCATGGGCTTCGGCGTTTCGGCCTGCGCCACTTGCGACGGGTTCTTCTATCGCAACAAGGATGTCATCGTCGTCGGCGGCGGCAATTCGGCCGTTGAAGAGGCTCTCTACCTCTCCAACCTGGCAAAGACCGTGACCGTCGTCCACCGCCGCGACTCGTTCCGCGCCGAAAAGATCCTTCAGGAGCGCCTGTTCGCCAAGCCCAACGTCAAGATCATCTGGGATCACGAGGTCGTCGAATATCTGGGCGCTGCGCCGAAGCCGCCGATGCCGGCATCGGTCAATGGCGTGAAGCTACGCAATACCAAGACGGGCGAAACCAGCGACATGGTGACTGATGGCGTCTTCGTCGCGATCGGTCACGCGCCGGCCGTCGAATTGTTCAAGGGCAAGCTTCGGCAGAAGTCCAACGGCTATCTCTGGACAGCCGCCGATTCGACGGCGACCGACGTGCCCGGCGTTTTTGCCGCAGGTGACGTCACCGACGACATCTACCGTCAGGCCGTGACCGCTGCTGGCATGGGGTGCATGGCGGCGCTTGAGGCCGAGAAATACCTGGCGGGTCATATGCCCGTCGCAATTGCAGCCGAATAGAAGCTGCGAATCGGGAGGCTCCCCGCAAGGCGCCTTCCCGTCGGGAACAGATGCATCAGCCACACCCGTAGGACATGATCCCGTCCCCCGGGGTGGTTTCATATGGGGGACTTCATGTCGCTGGATTGGGACAAACTGCGCATTTTTCACGCGGCGGCCGAAGCTGGGTCGTTCACGCATGCGGCAGACAAGCTCCATCTCTCCCAGTCGGCGATCAGCCGTCAGGTGAGCTCGCTCGAGCAGGATGTCGGCATCAAGCTGTTTCATCGCCACGCGCGCGGCCTGATCCTGACCGAGCAGGGCGAGATCCTCTACCGGACCGCGCACGAAGTGCTGATGAAGCTCGAAAGCGTCAAGGTGCAACTGAGCGAGACGACGGACAAGCCGAGCGGCAAGCTGCGCATCACGACGACCGTTGGGCTTGGCCAGGGCTGGCTGACCGACAAGATCCAGGAGTTCATGTCTCTGCACCCGGACGTCCAGGTACAGCTGATCCTCGACAACGAGGAGCTCGACGTGAACATGCGGCATGCCGACTGCGCCATTCGCCTGCGCCAGCCGCAGCAATCCGACCTGATACAGCGCAAGCTCTTCACCGTGCATATGCACGTCTACGCGGCGCCCTCCTACATCAACAAGCACGGCGAACCGCAGTCGCTCGACGATCTCGACAATCACCGCATCATCACCTTCGGCGAACCGGCGCCGAACTACCTGCTTGATGTCAATTGGCTCGAAATCGCCGGCCGCGATTCCGACAATCCGCGGACCTCGCACTTACAGATCAACAGCCAGACCTCGATCAAGCGCGCCTGCCTGCTCGGTATCGGCATCGCGATGCTGCCCGACTATATCGTCGGCCGCGACCCGGGCCTCATACAACTTCCGATTAGCGCCGACATCCCGTCGTTCGATACCTATTTCTGCTATCCGGACGAGATGAAGAATGCCGCCAAGCTCAAAGTCTTCCGCGACTACATCGTCACCAAGGCCAGGAACTGGAGCTTCTGATGCCGATGGGGCCATTGCTCGATTTGTGAGCATTTCTGGGTGGCTTGGTAGTGCGTTGTTTTCTAATCGTAATTTCCAAGATGCGGCGCGTTTTGTGCGCCGCATTTTGTTTGTGCGATGCAAAAATGGGCAGCGATGCGCACATGGCATGGCTGACATGCATATTAAATGATTGCTGCTCGCCCAAAAAAGCAGCATACCACCCTCAGCTGATGCATCTTTGGTGGCTTCTCCTCCCAGTGCCACCGCAGCAGCTGTTCCCCTCTGGAGGTTTAATTACCTTCACAACTATAAGGGCCCAAGTCATCTTGTGGCCCTCTTTTTTTGTCTACTGTTTGGACACGGGCGGACCGTGACGAAATTCACAGCCGGCTATTGAAAACCGGTACTTCGCTTCCCATATCAAAATGCAGCTGATGCATTCTTGGTGGCTTTCTCCTCCCCGCCACCGCAGCAGCTGTTCCCCTCTGGAGGTTTTAATTACCTTCACAACTACAAGGGCCCAAGTTTTCTTGTGGCCCTCTTTTTTTGCCCATTTTCTCCTCACGTTCTTGTGATTTGTATATCGGTCATCGGCGATACATCTATCGATAAAACGCGATATGGCGATAGACGATGGATCGAGACGAAATCTTCAAGGCCCTGGCGCACCCGGCAAGAGTGAGCATCCTTGCTTGGCTGAAGGAGCCCGAAGCGCACTTTCCGACGCAGGAGCATCCGTTCGAAATGGGTGTTTGCGCCGGCCAGTTCGAGCGCTGCGGCCTGTCGCAATCCACCGTATCCTCCCATCTCGCCATCCTTCAGCGCGCTGGCCTGGTGACGACCAAACGTCTCGGGCAATGGGTCTTCTACAAGCGCAATGAAGAGACGATTGCCGCGTTCCTCAAGGACATCGGCAGCCTTTGACTATCCCCTCCCCAAGACCAAACTGAAACCGAAAGGACCTGCAATGGCTACCCTCTTCGACCCCATCACCGTCGGCGACATTGCTCTGAAGAACCGTATCGTCATGGCGCCGCTGACGCGCAATCGCTCGCCGAAGGCCGTGCCGAACACCCTCAACGCCACGTACTACGAACAGCGCGCATCGGCCGGCCTGTTGATCACCGAGGCGACCGCGATCACCCAGCAGGGCCAGGGCTATGCCGATGTGCCCGGCCTCTATTTACCCGAAGCCCTCGATGGTTGGCGCAAGGTTACCGATGCCGTCCACTCCAAGGGTGGCCGGATCGTCGTGCAGATGTGGCACGTCGGCCGGATCTCGCATGATTCGCTGCAGCCGGGCGGTGGCAAGCCGGTGGCGCCCTCGGCGATAAGGGCAAAGTCGAAGACCTATCTCATCAATGCTGACGGCACGGGCTCGTTTGCCGAAACCTCGGAGCCGCGTGCGCTCGACATTGGCGAACTCGAGGGGATCGTCGAGGACTATCGCAAGGCCGCCCGTGCGGCGATCGATGCGGGATTCGATGGTGTCGAGATCCACGCCGCCAATGGCTACCTCATTGATCAGTTCCTGCGCGCCGGTTCGAACGAGCGTACCGACGCCTATGGCGGTTCGATCGAGAATCGCGCCCGGTTCCTGTTCCAGGTTGTCGATGCCATCACGTCGGAGATCGGCGCCGGTCGTGTTGGTATCCGCCTTTCGCCGGTAACACCTGCCAACGACGCTTTCGATCCGGAGCCGCAGCCACTCTTCAGCTATGTCGTCAAGAACCTCACTCGCTATCCGCTGGCCTACATCCACATCATCGAGGGTGCGACCGGCGGCCCGCGTGATCACCAGCAGGGCGAGCGTCCGTTCGATTATCACGCGCTGCGCGCCGTCTATGTCGCAGCGGGCGGCAAGGCGGCCTGGATGACGAACAACGGCTATGATCGCGATCTCGCAGCAAAGACCGTCGAAAGCGGCGAGGCTGATCTGGTTGCCTTCGGCAAGCCGTTCATCTCCAATCCGGATCTTGTCGAGCGGTTGAAGGAAAACGCTCCGCTGAATGCGCCGGATCAGGCGACGTTCTATGGCGGCGGCGCAAAGGGTTATACCGACTACCCCTCCCTTGAACAGGTCGCCTGATACCACCACATGGCCTATGCCCCGTCACCCGGCGGGGCATTTGTCCATTGGGAAAATGGCCCCTTATGTTTTCTTCATATTTCGGAAAATGGTCATTGCGGCCGGACGGGGAAATCATCGTCACCCCCTCCAGTCATCTTCATCCCGTCCGTTATCGCAACCAGTCGGCGATGCTGAAAGTGGCGCAGGATCCCGAAGAAAAATTCGGCCGCCTGCCGATGCTCTACTGGAACGGGCAAGGTGCTGCAAAAGTCTATGAATCGGATGGCGAGGCGGTCCTGATGGAGCGCACGGATAGCCGGCGCAACCTTTTTCATCTCGCGATGACGGGCAGCGATGAGGAGGCCACGCGCATCATCTGCCGCACCGTCGCCAAGCTTCATGCGCCGCGTTCGACACCCGTTCCGCAGGATCTCGTGCCGCTCGACAAATCGTTCGGTTCGCTGGAGGCGGCCGCTCCTGCTCAAGGTGGCCTTTTTGTGCGAGCGCTCGGGGCGGCGAAAGGCCTGTTTGCCGACCCGGAACCGCCTGTTGTGCTGCATGGTGACGTGCATCACGCCAACATCCTCGATTTCGGCGATCGCGGCTGGTTGGCAATCGACCCGAAGCGTGTTCATGGCGATCGCGGTTACGACTATGCCAACCTGTTCTGCAATCAGGAATTGCCCTTGGTCACCGCACCAGGCCGGCTGCGGCGGCACCTGCCCATCGTCGCCGAGCAGACGGGGCTTGCCCCGCGCCGAATCCTGCAATGGGTGCTGGCCTATGCCGGGCTTTCCGCCGCCTGGTTTTTGGAGGACGGCGATGACCTCGGCGTAGAGAGCGACCTGACGATGGCTGCGATCGCGATCGCCGAACTCGAGCGTTGAGTTCAGCTGGTTCTCAACAGGATGACCGCGTAAATGCAGGTCTCGCTGCCGATGTTTCGGAAGACACAATCCTGCGGCGCGCCGAGTTCCAGGCAATCCCCTTCGCCAAGGGTGTGGGTCTCCGAGCCCTCCACGAAGGTCAGGGTGCCCTGTTTCACCCATATCCAACGACGGTGAAGCGCATAGGCGGATGCCGGGATCGGCACGTCGGCGCCTCCCGGAAGCTCTATCTCAACGAGTTCGAGCGGCAGATCGGACATCGGCGAGACGTGGCGTCGAAGATATCCGGTTTGCGGATCACGCCACTCCGATTGATCCTGGCGCCGAGACAGTCTGCCCTGGCTCATTTCAGCGCGCGCAATCAGCGTCGACATCGTCAGGCCAAAAGCGCCCGAAAGTCGCGCAAGCAGCGTTGCCGTTGGGCTGCTGTCTGCGCGCTCGATCTTGTGGATCATCGTGCGGGAGACGCCGGAGCGCTCGGCGAGCTCAGTCAACGACCAACCGCGGATTTCCCGTTCAAGACGGATGCGATCGCTGATGCGTTGATCGAGGCTGTACACTTTAGTATCCATGTCGTAGTCATATAGTGTACGAACATGCGGGGCAACATGCTGATCAGGCAAGCAAGGGAAGATGACCTGCCGGTCATCTGTGACATCTACAACGACGCGGTGGCCAATACGACCGCCATCTGGAACGACACGACAGTCGATGTCGCCAATCGATCTGCCTGGCTCAAGGCGCGAAGCGATGCCGGATACCCGGTCTTCGTCGCCATTTCTGATGGCGGCGATCTCGTCGGCTACGCCTCCTTCGGTGACTGGCGGGCGTTTGACGGCTACCGGCACACGGTCGAGCATTCCGTTTATGTCCACCGCAACTGTCGCGGCGGCGGCATCGGCCGCAAGCTGATGGTTGCCTTGATCGCCGAGGCCGAGCGGCTCGACAAGCATGTGATGGTGGCGGGAGTCGAGTCGGAGAATGCCGCCTCGATCCGGCTTCATCAACAATTGGGCTTCACCGAAACCGGGCGAATGCGCGAAGTCGGGACGAAGTTCGGCCGTTGGCTCGACCTGACCTTCATGCAACTGGTGCTCTCCACTGGCTCGCCCGCCTGACGGGTTTTTCCGAGACGCGCGAGATGTTATGTATGAAGCCGGTCTGTTTCGATGAGGATTGCGGGCGGTACTGCATGGGGAACGGCAGCTCAAGAGGTTTTGCGTTTGCTGCCAGGGGGCTACTTGCGTTGTTGATCGCGGTGAGTTCGGGGCTGCCGGATATTGCCCATGCTCGCATCGACGAGTTGCCGGTGCGCGCCAAATGCATCTATGTCGGCCGGTCCGCGACGGACTCCTCCAAATCCCTGTGCGTGAGCAAGGAAAGCTTCGAGCGCGACGTCTGCGGCGTCATCGATCACTATGCCGCCGCCAATGATCTGCCTCCGGCCTTCTTTGCGCGCCTGATCTGGCGCGAAAGCCTGTTCCGGCCGAATGCGGTCAGCCCGAAAGGGGCTGAAGGCATCGCGCAGTTCATGCCGGGCACGGCCAAAATGCGCGGTCTTTCCAACAGTTTCGACGTCGTTGCCTCCTTAGGGAAATCGGCCGAGTATCTCGGTGAACTCAAGACGCGCTACGGCAATCTCGGCTTTGCTGCCGCTGCCTACAATGCCGGCGAAAATGGGCTGGAGCGCTTCCTCGAAGTGGATTGGCTGCCCGCGGAGACGCGCAACTACGTACTGGCGATCACCGCCTATAGCGTCGAGGACTGGCGGGACAATCCACCCAAGACACTCGACCTGACGCTCGACAGGAACAAGAACTTTCTCGACGGCTGCGTGGCGCTCGCAAGCACGCGGCGGCTGCGCGAGATCGACGTGATCGACGAGGCGGAGTGGGCGCCCTGGGGCGTGCAGCTTGCCGCGCATTTTCAGAAGTCGGTCGCGCAGCGACTGTTCGTCAACGCCGTCAAGCGGCTGCCGGCCCCAATCCGCGGCGAGAAGGCATTGCTCCTGCGCGAACGCAATGCCAGCTTCGGCCGCCGCATTCGTTATGCCGCCCGCATCGGCCGCGATAGCCAGGCGGAAGCCAATGCGCTTTGCGCCACCATTCGGAAAAATGGTGGCGCTTGCATGGTCTTCAGGAACTGACCGCCATTTTTGCTGGGGTGAGTCCGTCGCCGGCGCCGATTTGTCCGGCACTATGCGGCAGGCTACCGAGCGCCTTGAGGGTTTTGACCACGGCTTCATCGATCGGTGTACGCGGCTCCTCGCCGAGCAAGTCCAGCAATCGATCGTTCGGCATCTGCAGCGGCTGCCGCCAGAGGTAGCGCATCTTGCGCAACTCCCGGAACAGCGGAACGAAGGGGGAGGCCAGCGTCATCAGCCACCATGGAAAGGCACGTGCCGGAAGTCTTTGCTGTCCCGCTGCGCGACGGATGGCGGCGATCATCTTCGTACCGTCGTCATCGACGAAACCGCGCATATGGTAGACGGCAAAGGCAGGCAGGTCCTCGGCGCGCTCGATTAGACGGATCATCGTCTCTGCCACATCGGGCAGATAGGCCCATTGGTGCGCGATGCCCTTGCTGCCGGGATAGCTGATAGCGGTCAGTGGCTTGCCCGGCTTGACCAGCCCTTGCGAGAACCAGTTGTTGGCGGCATCGGGACCGAAGAAATCCCCTGCCCGCAGGATGATCACACCGATACCGGCGTCTGACGCAGCCTTTAGCCGAAGTTCCATTTCCTCGCGGATGATGCCCTTGTCCGTATGTGGGTTCTGCGGGCTTTCCTCGGTCAGGACAGGGAAAGCATCCGGACCGAAATTGTAGATCGTGCCCGGCAGAAGGATGCGCGCGCCTTCCGCCTTCGCGGCAGCAATCGTGTTGTCGAGCATTGGCAAGACCAGCTTGCCCCAGTTGCGGTAACCCGGCGGATTGACGGCATGCACGATCAGTTCGACGCCTTCTGCGGCGGCGCGAACGTCCAGCCGCTTCATTGCGTCGCCCTCCACCCATTCGAATGCCGGTGCCGTCTGTGCGGCCCTGGCGATATCGCGATTGAGTGCGCGCACTCTCCATCCCCGCTGGCTGAGGCCGCGGGCAACGGCACCACCGATGCCGCCCGTCGCGCCCAATACCAGGACTGTTCTTGCCTGTTCCAGATTGTCGGTCATTACATCTGCTCCATCGGTTCTGATGGAACCAATGTCCTGTAATACCGGGATAAACGGAATTGCTGTTTTCTGTTTCGTTGTTATACTTTTATGTATGAGCAAGATCGAGCCGAGCTGGGACTACTACCGGACATTCCTGATGGTGCTGAAAGAAGGCTCGCTATCGGCGGCCGGGCGCGAGCTCGGCCTGACGCAGCCGACCGTCGGGCGCCATGTCGATGCGATGGAAGAGATGCTCGGCTTTCCCCTCTTCACCCGTTCGCCGCAGGGGCTGCTGCCGACCGATGCCGCCCAAGCGCTGCGGCCTTATGCAGAAACACTTGCCGCAACGTCAGCGGCCCTCCTTCGCGCCGCCTCCGGCCAGCAGGACACGGTCAGCGGCACAGTGCGCATCAGTGCCAGCGAAGTGGTCGGTATCGAGGTGTTGCCGCCGATCCTCGCCGAGCTGCATGCGCAATATCCCGATCTGACCATCGAGCTGTCGGCGTCCGATGCGATCGAGGATATCCTTCGGCAGGAGGCGGAGATTGCCGTGCGCATGGCCGCGCCCAGTCAGGATGCACTGGTGGCGCTTCACATCGGTGCGGTGCCGCTCGGCTTTCATGCCCACCGCCGATACATCGAGCGGCGCGGCATGCCGAAGACGCTTGCTGATCTCAGCCGGCACAGCCTGATCGGCTATGATCGCGAGACGGCGGCAATCCGGGCGATCATCGCCCGCTCGCCGGATCTGCCGGAGGTGCGCTTTGCGCTGAAGGCTGACAGCAACCTCGCGCAGCTTGCCGCCATTCGCGCCGGTTTTGGCATCGGTATCTGCCAGAATGCGCTCGCCGCCCGGGATCCCGACATTCTTCCAGTCTTGGCGGACGGCTTCACAATGAAGCTCGAGACCTGGCTCGTCATGCATGAAAACCTGAAGACGGCGCCGCGTTGCCGTGTGGTCTTCGATGCGCTGGCCAAAGGCCTGAGAGCCTACATTCGCCAGCCCGAAGTTGCGACTGTTCAATAAAAAAGCCCGCCGATCGGCGGGCTTCAGACCGCTGACAAACCCGTCGATTTTTCGGCGGGTTTTGTTTTGCGGATTGGGTTGTTTTTGACGGCCGTGTTTTGGCGGAGGTGAAGAAGGACGCGCCGGCTCACGC
>NZ_MBSS01000026.1 GCF_001695855.1 Ensifer sp. LC163 | reverse complement strand
GCATCCGCATCCAGATGCTCGGCTTACCGTCACAACATCCGATAGGAGCCGTATGCGGTAGTGCCGCACGTACGGATCTGACCGGGGGGCGATGGGTAACCATCGTCCCTACCGGGACCCGTTGACGCAAGAGAACGGCTCAGATTCAAGACTATAATGACTCGAGCCGGCCCCCCTGATGTTGCGGAATTGATGGCGCTTTGGGCGGCGAATGCTGCCGAAATCGCCGGTGCTGCGGCCTGTGACGAGCGACATCGTGGCAGGGTGCTGGCAAATCTTCAGCGCCGCGCCCGGTTACTAGGCTATCAGCTCGAACTTATGACCGCCGAAGAATGTGTTTCTTAGGAAGGCCGCAGCCTACTTTGCAAAATTCGCCTTCATTGCAAAGCACCGTTGCATCTGGCCGGTGGCATGGCTCTGCGAAGCGCTGGGTGTTTCTCGTTCCGACTTTCATGCCTGGCTCAATTGTTCGCCGAGCATCCATGCTCGGTTTGATGAAGTCCTGCTGGCGAAGATCGAGCAGAGCTTCAAATTTAGCGACCGCACCTATGGTGCCCGGCGTGTCTGGCACGACCTGCTCGCTGAAGGCTTCTCCTACGGATTGCATCGCGTCGAGCGGCTGATGCGTGAGAACGCATTGCGAGCACGTCCCCGCAGACGAGGCTTGCCAAAGGATGCCGGTGAGCGCTCCGGCATCATGCCGAATGTGCTGGACCGGCAGTCCGAGGCGGATCGCCCCAATCAGAAATGGGTGGTATCCAATCAACAAGAAAGCAATTCTTGTGCGATCTTCACATCCGTGCGCGACCACTCTTGGTTTCCCGCTGGCCGCGCACTGGTCTGAAAAGCTGACTTCAAGCGGTGGTCACGGCGCAAGTTCGGTTTGCATTTGGCTCTGCAAGGTGGTTTTTGGCGGAACGTGCCGAGGTGGCCGGCAGAGTGAGAATTTGAACGTGCTCGACAATCCGACGCTAACCGCGATGCAAACTAGGCCCTGGCACCCAAAATGGGGAGCAAGGCTCGGAGCGACTTTTTTCGTGCACAAGGCGTTTCCTTGGCTGGGCCGCTATTTCGGCGAGGCGCCGCTTCGTTCGACGCTTGCGCCTGGGCTCGATGGCATCCTGGCGAAGGCTCCGGCTGGTTGATCAAGTGTTTGGCGATGTTTCGGTCGAAAAGGCGCTCGGCTCGCCTTCCGCCTTTGACCGAATGTTGGATGATGCGCTCGCAAGCAGCGCCCAGATCGTCGTTCGCACGCATCCAGACGTTATTGCCGGTCACCGCAAGGGCTATATGACCCAATGGGCATCGAAATTGCCGGGCGTAACCTTGATGGCCGACAAGGTGTCTGCAGCGGCGGTCCTCGCCGTCGTTGACGAAGTCTGGACCGTCTCCAGCCAAATGGGCTTCGACGCGCTTTTGCGTGGCCTGCCCGTCCGTTGTTATGCGACCCCATTTTATGCCGGTTGGGGACTGACGGAAGACCGCGTGGAAGACCGAGCCCAAGTGGTGCATGCGAGGCGGGCAACTGCGCGACCGACCGTCGATCAGCTGACATTCGCAGCTTTCAGCCTCTACCCCGTCTATCGCCATCCAAAGACGTGGGCCGTGCTGGAGCCACTCCAGGCAATTGATTATCTGGTCGAAGAAATCGCCACAACGATGCGGACTGCCTGACTTTTTTATGGCCTGGATCACTTAATCAGCGGTCCCACGGTCCATGCGCACAGAAAGGGCCAGGGCCCGAAAGCTGTCCAATCGCCCATTCAGACTAAACTTTCTTTGAACGACCAAAATATCGACAGTGGGAGCGCGACCATGTTTTCGCCGAAACTGAGTACGCGCTCTCCCATATAGACGACGATGCCGACGAAGGGACGGTTCTTACCTGGGCCTTCGTCTCGAAACCATCGCAGATGCTGAAAGTCCTTTGCTTCAACCGCAGTCGATGTCTTCATCTCGAAGCCTATTATCGCTCTGTCTGATTCAGCAATGATGTCTATCTCGCGTCCTCGTTGATGCCTCCAATGATAAAGTCGCCACCGACGCCTCTGATGGGGGAGGGATTTCCACAGTTCATTGTGAACGAAATTTTCGAAAAGGCCGCCAAGCGCTGTGGGATTCGCGCCAATATTGAAGCTCTGGGCGTTCATACTCCTCAAGGCGGCGACGATCCCAGTATCCACAAGATGGATTTTTGGTTGGCGGATGTCGCGCCCGGACTCACCCGATGTCCACGCAGGCAATCGTTGCAAAAGTGAAAGTTTGGTTAAAATATCGAGGTAGGTCTCGGTGGTATTTCTTTGTAAACTGATGTTCGAAGAGAGTTCGTCTATGTTCAGCTCGTTTCCGACGCGCGAAGCTAGTTGATCGATCATTCGCCTCATGGCGTCCGATTTTCTTATTTTTAAGATGTACGCAACATCGCGTTCCACGACACTGTCTACGTAGTCTGTGTATCGATTTTGTCTCCAGCGCTCTTCCAGAGTTTGTATCTCGGGAAAGCCGCCTGCTACTATCAAGTCGATGTATTGTGCTCGGGACAAGGTTTCTGCTTTAGGCAGGTCCAGCGGATCGGGACGGACATCCGTCGACGCCCAGTCGAGAATTTTTGCAGCTCCCATGCGCTTTGTCTCGGCGACACTCATTGGAAGCATCGTCATTGTATGGACTCTACCTGCCAACGAGTCCGCCACGTGCGCGGAAGTGAAGACGTTGGAAGAACCTGTCAGGACGAACTGTCCCATTGCTCGATTTTCGTCCACAATCCTCTTCAATGCCAAGGCCAATTTCGTTGATCGCTGGGCTTCGTCGATAATGAGCGGGCCTACTTTCGTCTCAGCCAGCAGAGCGTCCAACTGTCCTTTTGGATCAGTCTCGATAGCTGCAAGCACACCTTCATCATCTAGTGTAATGAATTTTCCGACGCTCAATAGATCGCGTACAAGCGTCGTCTTCCCGACCTGCCGTGGCCCGATAATATTAACCACTCGCGCTGATGTAAGAGCAGCCTTCAGTTGGGATTGCAGATGACGCGGTAAGAGGCTGTCGTCCATGATAGTCACTTCATCTTCTCGGCAAAAAGTGATGTGGGCAAAGTTGTAATAGATCTTCGGGGAAAGTATCAATAGGGGTTCGGGGAAAGTGTCAATAGCGTCGTGGTGAAAGTGTAAATAGGCCTTGATGTGGTCACCGACATACTTCGTCAGATGTTCTCCGGCGTGAAGAGATCAAAGGGCAGGAAGGTCTGACCCGGCGCGCCCGTCGGGCCCTTGTCGATTGACTGTATCATCAGGTTGATGGTTTCGCGGGCTAAAGCGGCGGTTGGCGTCGAGATTGCCAGCGTCACGACATCGTCGGCGAGTGCTGCGCGCGATTCCGGGGTCAGTTCGTTGACGACGGCGATCAGCTTGCCTTCGAGTTTTTCCTCGCGGATTGCCGAGATCGCGCCTTCCATGCCGCCGCCGCAGACATAAAAGCCGGTCAGATCCGGGTGGCGTTGCAAGAGATTGAGCGTCGCCTCATGCGTGATCTCGGCGGTGTCGAGATTGACCATCGTGTCGAGCACTTCGAAATCAGGCGCGTGCTCGCGAAAGTAGGATCGGAAGCCGATCTCACGCAGTTCATGGCCGAGAAAGCGATGGCTGCCGACGAACGCTGCGACCTTGCCCGGCCTCTTCGCCGCCTTGGCAATCATCCAGGCAGCGGTCCTGCCGACTTTATGATTGTTCAAGCCGATATAGCCTTCGCGAACCCCGGCTGCAAAGTCGGAAAGCAAGGAGAAGACCGGGACTCCACGCTCTTTGAGCTCTTCGACCATTGCCGTCACTGCCGGATAATCCGGAGCCACAAGGGCAATCGCCTGGTTGCGAGCGGCCATTGCCTTCAGCTTCTCGGTGATGCCTGATGGTGTGGAGTTGGCGACGAATTCAATCTGGGGCAGGGCGCGAACGTTCGACAGCGCGAGCGCTGCGTTCTCGATCTCCTTGGCCACGGCCTGGTAAAACGATTGCTGCGGCTTTTGCAGCAGAAAGCCGAGGCGATATTGCGGAAGGTCCTCGAAGACCCGCTGACGAAGCAAGCCGACCGCGTGGTAGCCGATGCCTTTGGCGGCATCATAGACCCGACGCGCCGTCTCTTCGCGCACCGGATGTCGGCCGTTGAGAACGCGGTCCACAGTGGCAACGCTGACGCCCGCGGCACGGGCAAGGTCGGCAATTGTCGGTCTGTTGCTCATCGGTTACCCCTGAAATTATTCCATCATTCATGAAATGCAAGGTTTGATGGTATTTGAGAGAATATAGCATCACTGCATTGAGAACTTGCAAAAGTCAACCTATCGTCAGTTCCAAGAGACGAGGGGCGGCCGCCGACATGCGGTCGATTGCGGGAGGACAATGGCGATGGTTCCGACGAAGCGTGATTACAGCTTGCTTGGGCGGGATGCGCAGGCGGCGTTCGCCAATGGGCTGTCTGCTGCCGAGTGGTATCACACCGAGATCCCGCGCAAGCAGATGAAGGAACTGATGAAGCGCGGGGATGGTCCCGCCATCCGTGACACGGCCATCTGGTTCGGCAGCCTGATCCTTTTTGGCGGCCTCGGTGTCTACTTCTGGGGAACGTGGTGGGCCGTTCCCTTCTTTCTCGCCTACGGCGTTCTTTATGGTTCGGCTTCCGACAGCCGTTGGCACGAATGTGGTCATGGCACGGCGTTCAAGACGATGTGGATGAACGATGTCGTCTACCAGGTCGCCTGCTTCATGATCATGCGGAACCCGGTGACCTGGCGCTGGAGCCATACGCGCCACCACACCGACACGGTCATCGTCGGTCGCGACCCTGAGATTGCCGTTATGCGCCCGCCGGATCTGCTTCGGCTCGTGCTGAACTTCTTCGGCATTCTGGATGTCTGGCACGCCGTTATCGACATGGTGCGCAACGCTTTTGGCGTCATCAGCGCGGCCGAAAAAACCTTCATCCCCGAGATGGAGCAGCCGAAGGCAATCCGGATCGCGCGGATCTGGTTTGCGATTTATCTCACAACGATTGGCCTGTCCTTTTATCTCGGCTCGCTCCTGCCGTTGACGCTCATCGGCCTGCCGCGTCTTTATGGTGCCTGGCATCACGTGCTGACGGGGCTGCTGCAGCACGGCGGGCTCGCCGACAACGTCACCGACCACAGGCTGAACAGCCGCACTGTCTACATGAACCCGGTCAGCCGTTTCATCTATTGGAACATGAATTACCATGTCGAACATCACATGTTCCCGATGGTGCCCTACCATGCGCTGCCGCGGCTTCACGCGATGATCAAGCATGACCTGCCGGTGCCGAACCCATCCATGATCCACGGCTATCGCGAGATGTTCCCCGCCTTCCTGCGTCAGTTGCGGAACGAGGACTATTTCCTGAAACGCGAACTGCCGCCGACGGCAAGACCCTATCGTGAAGAGTTTCATAGCGATGCCCTGGTGCATGCCGCCGAATAGGCACGCCGGCAAACAATCAACACTTGGAGGAAAGCATGACTGGCAACTGGATCGAGGTCTGCGCGGCCGATGAGATCGACGAGGAGGACGTGATCCGCTTCGACCATGACGGGCGCACCTTTGCCGTCTACCGCAGTCCAGACGACGAATATTTCGCGACCGATGGTCTGTGCACCCACGAGCACATCCACCTCGCCGACGGGCTGGTGATGGACGACATCATCGAATGCCCGAAACACAATGGTCGCTTCAATTACAAGACCGGCCAGGCCAAGGGCGCGCCCGTCTGCATCAACCTGAAGACTTATCCGGTCAAGGTCGAGGCAGGCAGCGTTTTCATCGCTGTCGCTTGAGCGGGCGCTGATGGCGTCCGACGCGAAAATTGGGAGAGGCACATGAACAGGCCCATGAACAGAATTGTCATCGTCGGCGCCGGCGAGTGTGGTGCCCGGGCGGCGTTTGCGCTTAGGGAGAAGGGCTACGCGGGAGACATCACGCTCATTGGTGCTGAACCGCATCTGCCATACGAGCGGCCGCCGCTCTCGAAGGAAGGCCTGGTAGAGCAGCAGGGTCCCAAACTTGTCGCCGATGCCGACCGCTATCAGTCCGTGGGGATTAGCGTGCTTACCGGCGCAGCCGTTGAGGGCATCGATCGTAATGCCAGGACGGTGCGAATAGCCGATGGGCGGGAACTTTCCTATGATCGGCTGCTGCTTGCGACCGGCGCAAGCCCCAGGCATTTTCCCGGGCAGTCTCAAACAATACCGCTTGTCCGGGTGCTGCGGACGCATGCCGACGCCGAAGCCATCCGCTTGAAGCTCGCACCTGGTAGCACGCTTGCCATCATCGGTGGTGGGTTTATCGGCCTGGAACTTGCGGCGACCGCCCGCAAGCTTGGTGCGGACGTTGTTATCCTCGAGGGCCTGCCACGCGTGCTTTCCCGCGGCGTGCCGGAAGAAATCGCCGCCGTCGTTGCCGAGCGGCATCGACTGGAAGGCGTCGATATCCGCTGCAACGCCAGGATCGCGGGCATCAAAGAATGCGAGGAGAGGGTGGAAATCGAGCTTGCCGACGGCGGCATCCTTGTCGCCGACCTCGTCGTTGTCGGCATTGGCGCCGTGCCGAACACGGCACTGGCCGAAGCTGCAGGCCTTGTCATCGACAATGGCATTGCCGTCGATGAGACGCTTTGCACCTCTGACCCTGACATCTTTGCGGCCGGCGATTGCTGCTCCTTTCCGCTCGGACACTATGACGACCGGCGGATAAGGCTCGAGGCCTGGCGAAATGCGCAGGATCAGGGAACGCTGGCAGCGGCCAATCTGCTTGGCGCCGCTGCGACGATCGCGAGCGTGCCGTGGTTCTGGTCCGATCAATATGACCTTACGCTGCAGATCACCGGCCTGGCCGAAGGTGCTGTGGCGACGGTGCGGCGGGACCTTGGCGATGGTGCCTTCATTCTCTTTCATCTCGATGCCAGCGGGCGGCTGATCAGCGCGAGCGGCATCGGCACAGGAAACGCGGTTGCTCGCGATATCCGTCTTGCCGAGATGCTGATTGCTGCCGGCAAGCGGCCGGATCCGCTGGCGCTCGGCTCAAATGACACCAAGCTGAAGGCGCTGCTCGCCGCCTGAGGCTAGCTGCCTTTTCCCACCACTATGACAATAACCGAAATCCGGAGATCCCGATGCGAAACCGCCGTCCGACCGTTGCCGACCTTCTTTCGATGAAAGGCAAGAGGCAGCTGACGATGCTGCGGGTCGAAACACTCGATGAAGCGGGGGCCGCGGAAGCTGCCGGCATCGATCTGGTTTCCGTGCCGCCGACCCTGCTCGGGCCGGAATTTCGCGAAGCTGCCCCGACGTGTTTCGCTTTTCCGGGCCTCGAATATGGCGATCTCGTCACGGCTGACGAATATATCCGCGCCGCTTTCAAGGCGCTGAAGGCGGGAGGGGACGCAGTCTATTGCGCCGCAAGCCTTTCTACCGTTCGACGCATGCGGGACGAAGGCATTCCGGTCTGCGGCCATGTCGGCCTCATTCCGTCAAAGGCCACCTGGACCGGCGGGTTTCGTGCAGTCGGTAAGACGGCGGCAAGCGCGATAGAGGTCTGGCGCCAGGTAAAGGCACTGGAAGAGGCGGGCGCCTTTGCCGCCGAGATCGAAGTGGTGCCGGGCGAAGTCGCAGCGGCGATCAGCGCGAAAACATCGATGCTCATGCTGTCGATGGGGGCCGGTACCGGCTGCGACGCCCAATATCTCTTCAGCGATGACGTGCTCGGCGCCAACCGTGGCCATGTTCCGCGCCACGCGAAAATCTACCGCAACTTTGCCGCCGAACATGAGCGGCTGCAACGCGAACGCCTTGCCGCTTTCTCGGAGTTTGCCGAAGATGTTCGTTCCGGCGCCTATCCGGAAAAAGGCCATCTCGTCGGGATCGACAAGGCCGAGTTGAAAGCGTTCTTGTCGGATCTCGAGCGGGTGTAAGTCGGGAGGGCTTACCTTGCCTTTCGTGGTCGCGTTGGTGTATTCAGCCTGTCTGTTCATCTCCCACACTGCAACACCGGATTTCACTTGAACGCGTTCGTCCAGGGTACCCTGACTTTTCTCGCCATTCTTGCGGTCATCTACGCCGCGACGGTGCTCCTCTATTTTGCGCTCGGCTACGGCATCACCTGGCTCAATGATCGCAATCCGGAGCGGCGCATCCAGAAGGGGCGGCGAGGGGAGAAGCGAAAGGCGGTCGAGATCCGCCAGAGCATGGCGTCCATTCTCGTGACCTGCACGTCGGTGGCGATCGGTCTTTTTGCCCAGTACCAGGGCTGGACTTTGTTCGCGCCCTGGGCCTTCAACTGGTGGACGGCCGTACCGCTCTTCCTGCTCTGCATGGTGCTGTTCGACGCGTGGTTCTATTTCGCGCACCGGCTGCTGCACACCAAACTGTTCTACAAGTATCACCTGCTGCATCATCGAAGCGTCGCCCCGACCGTGTGGAGCAACGATTCGATCGGCCTCGTGGATACCGCCCTGTCGCAAGGCTTTTACGCCGTCATCGTCTTTGCGGTGCCGTTCCCGCCGCTGATTCTGCTGGCGCATCGGTTGTTCGACCAGATCAACGGCACGTTCGGTCATGCGGGTTTCGAATATTTTGCCTCGCCGACGGCGCGTTATCCCTGGCCGCTGCTGTGCACCACCTATCACGACCAGCATCACGCCGAGTTCAAATACAACTACGCGAATTATTTTTCCTTCTGGGACCGCGTTCTGGGCACGATCTCGCCGGTCTATGATCGGCGTGTGGAGACGTTAGAAGGAGAGGCGCCGGCCATCAGCCTCAAGCGGCCGTCGCAGTCGGCTCCTACACAAGAGGCGTCGGCAACCTCCGATCGGTAGTTTAGGGCAACGGCTGCAAAGCCGTTTTCCCCGATATCCGAGTTCGTTAGGTGATTTTTCTCGTTCGGGAAACAACCTAAGATCACGGTGCCTCGTCGTCTCCAATGTCGGCCGCTAGGTTTGCTTCAACCCGCCGCCTCTATTCCACCGGAGATACCCATGAAGAAACTGCTGATCGCGGGCGCGCCTTTGTCGCGCTCCTGAGCGGACCGGCCTTTGCCGAAGCGCCGACCACCCTTCTCAATGCATCCTACGACGTTGCGCGGGAAGTTTTTGCGGCCGAGAACGAAGCTTTCATCAAGGCACATCCGGGTATCACCGTCGACCAAGCGCATGCCGGCACTTCGAAGCAGGCGCGCGCGATCGTCGAGGGCCTGGAGGCGGACGTCGTCACCTTCAATCAGGTGACCGATATCGACTTTCTGGCAAAGAACGGCTTCGTCGCTGAGGGATGGCAGACGGAGTTTCCGAACAACGCTTCGCCGTTCTATTCCTTCCCGTCCTTCCTGGTGCGAGCCGGCAATCCGAAGGGCATCAAGGATTGGGGCGATCTTGCGCGTGACGATGTGAAGGTGGTCTTCCCGAACCCGAAGACGTCGGGCAATGCGCGCTACACCTATCTGGCGGCAACCGCTTATGCCAAGGAGGCTTTCAAGGACGATCCGGCCAAGGTCGCAGAGTTCGTCAAGAAGATCTTCGACAACGTACCGGTCTTCGATACCGGCGGCCGCGCAGCAACGACGACCTTCGTCGAGCGCGAGATCGGCGACGTGATCATCACCTTCGAAGCGGAAACCCGCTCGATCGCCAAGCAGTACGGCGCCGACAAGTTTGAAAGCGTCGTGCCTTCAGTCAGCCTGCTTGCGGAATTCCCGGTCGCCGTTGTCGACAAGGTTGCCGACAAGCGTGGCTCGCGCGAACTGGCAAAGTCCTATCTCGATTTCCTTTACACCGAGGAGGGCCAGAAGATTGCCGCTGAATATGGCCACCGCGTCCACAACGAAAAAGTGACAGCAGAGTTCAAGGATCAGTTCCCGGAAATCCGTCTTGTAACGGTCGAGGACGTCTTCGGTGGCTGGGGCAAGATCAAGGATGAACACTTCGCTTCCGGTGCTGCGCTCGATCAGATCTACGGCAATCGCTAAAAGGCGCTCCCAAACCGGTCGTTTCGACCCGGCGAGTTCCGCTCGCCGGGTTCTGCCATGAATGAAAGCCATGCCGCCGTGGAGGCGATCTCTTGAAACGCAATGTCCTGCCCGGCCTGCCTTTGTCGCTGGGCATCACCCTTTTTTATGTGGCGCTGATCGTCGTGTTGCCCTTGGCGGCGCTTGTCGTCAAGGCGGCGAGCCTTGGACCTGCCGAATATTGGGCAATCGTCTCTTCGCCGCGCGCCGTCGCCAGTTACCGCGTCACTGTGCTTTCGGCACTTGTCGCCACCGCCTTCAACCTCGTCTTCGGCTTGGCGCTTGCCTGGGTGCTTGTTCGCTACCGCTTTCCGGGGCGTCGGATCATTGACGCGATCGTCGATCTGCCCTTTGCCCTGCCGACGGCCGTGGCTGGCATCGCCTTGACCACGCTGTTTGCCTCGAATGGCTGGTTCGGGGCGCTTCTCGCACCCTTCGGCATCAAGGTGGCCTACACGCCCCTCGGCATCATGGTGGCCATGTGCTTCACCAGCCTGCCCTTCATTGTTCGTACCGTGCAGCCGGTGCTTGAAGACCTCGATCCTGCGCTGGAAGAGGCGGCGCAATCGCTCGGCGGATCGGACAGCGCCATTTTCGTGCGCGTTATTCTTCCCTTGCTAATTCCGGCGCTGCTCGCGGGCCTGTCACTGTCCTTCGCCCGATCGCTGGGTGAGTTCGGGGCGATCATCTTCATTGCCGGCAACCAACCGATGGAAACCGAAATCACCGCATTGCTCGCCTTCATCCGGCTTGAGGAATACGACTATCAGGCGGCCGCCGCGATCGCCTCCGTCTTGCTGATCACCGCCTTCCTGATGTTGGCCGCCACCAATCTCCTGCAGGCGCGTGCCTTGCGCTACACCGCGAGGTCCTGAACCATGATACCCACAAGACGCAAACTGCCGCGCGTCGGTGACGGGCCGATCATACGCCGCGTGCTGATTGGCACGACGCTGTTCTTCGGCGCCATTCTGGTGCTCGCACCGCTGATCGTGATTGCGGTGGAGGCCTTCGGCCAAGGGGTCAAGGCCTACGCAGCGACCATCGCCCATCCCGATACGCGTCACGCGATTTTCATGACGGTCGCAACAGCGTTGATCGCCGTTCCCGTCAATACCGCTTTCGGTCTTGCTGCCGCCTGGGCGATCACCAAGTTCGATTTCTGGGGGAGGCGTGCCCTTCTCGTTGTCATCGAGATCCCATTTTCGATCTCGCCAATCGTTGCAGGCGTCGCCTATCTCTTCGTCTATGGTCTGCAAGGCTTGTTCGGCCCGATGCTGGAAGCGGCGGATATCAAGATCCTGTTTGCGCTGCCGGGAATCGTCCTTGCCTCGATGTTCGTGACAGCACCTTTCGTTGCGCGCGAGCTTATCCCGTTGATGCAGGCGCAGGGCAGGGACCTCGAAGAGGCGGCAACCTCGCTCGGTGCTTCGGGCTGGCGCACATTCTTCTCCGTCACGCTTCCCAATGTGAAATGGGCGCTGCTCTACGGCGTCGTTCTCTGCAACGCTCGCGTCATGGGTGAGTTCGGCGCGGTTTCGGTGGTCTCCGGCAATATTCGCGGCCAGACCAACACGCTGCCGCTTCATATCGAGTTGCTCTATCACGATTACCAGGCGGCCGGCGCCTTTGCCGCCGCCTCGATCCTTGCGACGCTTGCCGTCGTCACCATCATTGCCAAGGTTGCGCTCGAGCGCCGCGGCGCCGGTCGCCGGCCGGCGCTTGCCGCAGCGACCAACGAACCCAAAGCAGGAAACCGCCCATGAAGATCCGTCTCGATCAGGTCGTAAAGACCTTCGACACGTTCCGCGCCGTGCATGGCGTCTCGCTCGAGATCGAGAGCGGACAACTGGTGGCCCTCCTTGGTCCCTCCGGTTCCGGCAAGACGACGATCCTGCGCATGGTCGCCGGTCTCGAATATGCCGATGGCGGCCACATCTATTTCGGCGACCAGGACGCGACTGACATCCCGGTGCGCGACCGCGGCGTCGGCTTCGTCTTTCAGCACTATGCGCTCTTTCCGCATATGACACTCGCCGAAAACATCGCCTTCGGCATGAAGGTTTCCAAGACCAAGCGCAGCAAGACTGAAATCGCCACGCGCGTTTTGGAGCTCCTGCGGCTGGTTAAGCTCGAAGGACTTGGCGATCGCTTCCCCGGCCAGATCTCCGGCGGCCAGCGGCAGCGCGTGGCACTCGCCCGAGCCCTGGCAGTTGATCCGAAAGTGCTACTTCTTGACGAACCCTTCGGCGCTCTCGATGCCAATGTTCGCCGTGATCTGCGCCGCTGGCTGCGCGAAATCCACGACGAACTCGGGATTACGACGTTGTTCGTGACGCACGATCAGGAGGAGGCACTGGACCTAGCCGACCGTGTCGTTATCCTCGATCAGGGTAGGGTCGTGCAAGAGGGAACGCCGGCTGAAGTGTGCCGCGAACCGAACTCGGCATTTGTGATGCGGTTTTTGGGAGATGCAAACCGCATTACCGCGACCGTTCGGGACGGGCGAGCCTATATTGGTGAGACCGTGATGGATGCGCCGTCGTCGAGCGATGGCCCGATCGACATTTACTTGCGGCCGGGCGATATTGATTGGCGCCCCGATGGGAATGGCATACCCGCAACGATCGTCCGCGTCCTCGATCGCCCAGGTGGCAGACGGGTTCTCGCCAATGTAGAAGGCGGAACGGCACTGGAGTTCGATGTGCCACCTGAGACGGATGTGCGGTCCGGGCAGCTTGGAAGACTGCAGATCAAGCGCTCTCGTCTTTACCCGGCCTGAAACAACATTGGATGCATGGATATTCGGTTTGCGCAGATAACCGGAATTATGAGTTAAATTTCATTCCAAGCTCTGGCATAAGCGGCATACCGACTCCGGTTTCGCTGAATTGCAAGATAGAGAATGATGGCTGACGCTTCACAGGTCGAATTCAAGGTGCCGCTCAAGGCTGCGCCCGAAGATTATGCCGACCGTCCTGTCGTTCTAACGGTTAAGGATCCAGGGCACCGTTTGGGTCTGCGCCCGCGCTTGGCGTTGCATCGAAAGGGCAGGGTACCAGCTACGGTTTTCCGCTCTTTCCTGGTGAATAGCAAAGGCCGCGGACGGTTTTATGGCTGGCTGCCGGTGCAATTCGAAGGCGCAACGCTTGTCGCCGATGACGCAACAGCGGAAATATCCGCCGACGTTACCCCGGAAATAAACGTGCGGCGGCTGTCGCTGCTCGAAATCGGGACTATCCTGGTTCTGCAACGACCCTTGTTCATTCTTCGTATTCTTCGTCTCCTTATGGCGCGCAACATGAAAGGCGCCACGTTTCGCTTTGCCAGGCAAGTCGACGCTTTGTCGGCGCCGAGCTATGACGAATGGATCGACGCCCAGCAGGCGGCGGAGCGCGTGGAGGGAACTGACGCTCCGGGAGATTGGCCAACAAAACCTTTCGTCTTCGTTTCCATCGGGCGCGGCACTGAGCAGGCCGTCGCCGAAACACGCGCTTCACTCGCCACCCAGACCTGGCGCGACCACGCCGAGATGCCTGTCAGTGAAGTCGCAGGTATGAAAGATGGGAACGCAGCCCGACCGCAACTATGGATGCGGCTTCCCGCGGGCATGCGCCTTGCGCCGCGCGCATTGGAGCGGCTGGTCAGGCCTTTCGCATTCTCGCCCTCTGTGGTGGCGGTCTACAGCGATGAAGATCGAGTCAATAAGCGTGGTCGCCGAAACGATCCGTTCTTCAAGCCTGCCTGGAATCCGCCCCTTGCTCAATCCGGTTGGCTCCCATTGGACGGTGCCCTTGTCCGCTTGGTTGACCTGCCAAAGGGCTTGGATCTCGAGAATCTGCCGATGGGCGAGGTGATCGACAAAGCTGCAAAGGGGCGCCGCGATGCGGTTCTTCATGTGCCGCGGGTTCTCTTGCACAGAGACGCTCCATACCAGCGAATGATCGGGCATGTTCGATTGAAAGCGGACGCAGCTGAGGTGCCCAAGGTAAGCGTCATCATTCCGACGCGGGATCGAGCTGACCTGCTAGAGGCGTGCCTGAAGGGGCTTTTTGAAAGCACCGATGGCGTTGATCTGGATGTTATCGTTATTGACAATGACAGCAGCGATCCCGCAGCTCTTGCTCTTATGAGCCGCTATGAAAAGGCTGGGCGTATCCGTCGTCTGCCGCTGCCAGGTGGGTTCAATTTTTCACGGGCGTGCAATCTTGGTGTCGAAGCATCGCGCCATGAACTCATCCTTCTGCTCAACAACGACGTCGAGCCATTGCGGCGAGATTGGCTTACCAAGCTCTCTCGGGAGCTGGATGATCCTGATGTCGGCGCCGCGGGAAGCCTCCTGCTTTTCCCCGACGGTTACATTCAGCATGGCGGCGTGACGCTCGGCGCCGGCACTGTTGCCCGGCATAGCTTTCATTTCCTGCATCCGAAGTCAGCGGAGGACTATGGCCTCCTTCGCGAACGAAGGGAGGTCTCGGCGGTTACTGCAGCGTGCCTGCTGACACGGAAGAGCCTATGGGCGCAAATTGGCGGCATGGATGAGAGCAAGCTAACGGTTGCGTTCAACGATGTCGACTACTGCGTCAAGGTACGGCAGGCGGGATGCACGATTGTCTGGACTCCTGATAGCGCCATGCTGCACAGGGAATCTGTCTCTCGAGGTGCAGACAATACTCCTGAAAAGCTGCGCCGTTTCGCGCGTGAGGAACAGACGGTGTATCAGCGGTGGGGCGATATCTTGCGGAATGATCCGTATCACAACCCCAACCTCTCCCTGATCGCGGAGGATTTTGTTCTTGAGGCCCGCCCGCGCGATCTATCTCCGAGGACGTCCGCATGATCAACCTCAGAGAGAGACTTGCCCTTTGGATTGAGCGAAAGCTACCGCGACCGCAACTGAGGCCAGAAGCGACGGGTCGTCCACGACGACCAGTCAAGCGGATCATCGTCTTCGGGCGCATGCCGAACCCGACCTACGACTATTATTTCGCCGCGCGGCTTGAGGCACCGGGCATGCCCCCGTTCCAGGCCGTCGACATCAGGCACGGCAATCTCGCGGACCTTGATCCGGAGGGGGCCTTCATCATCATCTGTCGCTATGCGTCACCGGATGTGCTGACCTGGCTCGACAGCAATGCGGATCGCTTGTCCGGGGTCGGCCTTTTCGTCGACGACGACATCCCGGCCGTGGTGACGGGAAGCGACGCCGATTTCCCTTATCGCCTTTTTTTGTATTCTCGAGCTCTGTGGCCCTTGCGCCGCCTCAATCGCCACCTCGATATCGTCTGGGCCTCGACGCCGCATCTGGCTTCGACGCTGCAAATGCCGGAGGTTCAGGTTCTCCCTCCAGCGCCGCCGGAACGATTGTGGAAGCGGGCTGCTGATGCTGCCTGCGCCGCAAACCCGATATCGGACCAGGTGTTGATCGCCTACCACGCGACGGGCGTTCACCTCCAAGAACATCGTTTTCTGCGTCCGATCATCGAGGAAATCATGACGCAGCGACCGCAGGTGCGCTTTGAGGTTTTTGCAGACGGCCGTGCTGCGTCGATCTGGGAAGGGTTGGAACGAGTGTCGGTCCGAAGACCAATGTCCTGGAGTGACTATCTCGCAGACGCCAACGATCGCATCATCGATGTTATGCTCGTTCCGCTTCACCCGTCGCGCGTGAATGATAGCCGCGCGCCGACAAAGCGAATCGATGTCGCCCGATATAAAGCTGCCGGTGTTTTTTCCGAGGGCGCGGCCTATGGATACGCAACACGTGAAGGTTCTGGAGAGCAGCGTGTGCCATATGTTCGCGACATTTGGCAGAATGCGATCCTAAGGCTGGTTGACGATCATGAGAGACATGATTTGGCAACAGCAGGCACTTTGCGGCTTGTCAGGCAGATGACGCAAAGTGCGAATGAGGGGCTAAAAATGCTGGCGACAGACACCGCCACAAACTTGCTTTGTTAGTAGGCTGTACAAATCTCCGTTTCTCGTGTCTTGGTGCCAGCCTCTACTGGACCGGTTGTCCGCGCCCATGCTAGTGGTCGCTCCATATGAGTAGTAGGTATTGTTGATGTCTTCTAAGGTTATTCTAGTTCGCTCGAAGCGATTTGGCGATGAGCGCGGTTGGTTTTCCGAAACCTATAATGAAAAAACTTTCTTCGAGCGGGGCATTAGCGACCGATTCGTTCAGGACAATCATTCGCTTTCGGTGCCCGTTGGCACGCTGAGGGGGTTGCATTTCCAAACGCCGCCATTCGCTCAGGCGAAGCTGGTTCGCTGCATTCGCGGCCGTATCTTTGATGTAGCCGTTGATATCCGTCGGGCGTCGCCGACGTTTGGGCGCTGGGTCGGAGCTGAGCTATCGGCAGAAAACGGCAACCAACTTTACGTGCCGGTCGGCTTTGCCCACGGCTTTGTTACACTTGAGCCTTCTACCGAGGTCACATACAAGGTTTCGAATGTGTATTCCCCTCAAAACGACGGCGGGGTCCGATGGAACGATACGCAGATTGGAGTGAACTGGCCGCTCCCGCAAGATGTCGCCCCTACGCTAAGTGCCAAAGACCAGCGTCAGCCCTTATTGCGTGATTTCGACAGTCCGTTCGAATATGACGGAATACCACTTGAAATGATCGAAGTTTAAGTATTTTCCAGGAGACGATATGCGCATTCTAGTTACCGGTGGAGCTGGTTTTATCGGATCTGCATTGATCCGACATCTCATCGAAAACAGCGATCACGACGTTCTGAATTTTGACAAATTGACCTACGCCGGAACCTTGACGTCGTTGGCGACGGTCTCGTCGTCGTCTCGGTACCGGTTCAAGCAGGGCGATGTTTGTGACGAGCATGCAGTCGCCGCCACAATCGAGGACTTTCAGCCGGATGTAATTACACATCTTGCAGCTGAATCGCATGTGGATCGCTCCATTGATGGTCCTGGGACTTTTATTCAGACGAACATTGTCGGCACCTACACCCTCTTGGCAAAGGCCCTGGAGTATTGGCGTCGACTAGACGACATTCGTCGCAAATCGTTCCGCTTTCACCATATCTCCACCGACGAGGTTTTCGGTTCTCTCGGTGAAACCGGCTACTTTACTGAAGCGACGCCGTATGATCCGCGCTCGCCTTACTCGGCCTCCAAGGCCGGATCGGATCACCTGGTCTCCGCTTGGGGCCACACGTTCGGTCTTCCGGTCCTTATTACCAACTGCTCCAACAATTACGGCCCTTATCATTTTCCGGAAAAATTAATTCCATTGATGATCGTAAGGGCTTTGGCGGGTGAACCGCTACCCGTTTATGGGAATGGTTTGAACGTGCGCGACTGGCTGTATGTTGAAGATCATGTTCGGGCGTTGCAATGCGTGTTTGAGAAGGGAATACCAGGCCAGACTTATAACGTAGGTGGCAATTCCGAACGTCGAAACATTGACGTCGTAAGATCCGTTTGCGAGATATTGGACCGCCTACATCCGCGTGAAGATGGTGAATCCTATTATAAGCAAATTTCGTATGTCGCCGATCGGCCCGGTCATGATCAGCGTTACGCGATCGATGCGTCCAAGATCAGCGATGATCTCGGGTGGCAACCTGTCGAGAATTTTGAAAGCGGCATGGAGAAGACCGTCGCCTGGTATCTGAGTGAGCGCGATTGGTGGGCGGAAATTCTCGATCGGACCCAGGCGGCCAATCGGCGAGGGTTGGGCGCATGACCAAGCAGCGGATCCTTGTCACAGGGGGGACGGGGCAGGTTGGGACTGAACTGCTCCGATTCACCTGGCCCGAAGATGTTCAGATAGTCGCACCAACACGTCAAGAATTGGATCTGAGCGACTGCGACAGTATCTGGCGGTACATTTCGGCGGGTAATTTTTCTGCTGTAATCAATTCGGGAGCTTATACGGCGGTCGACAAGGCGGAAAGGGAGGTGTTGACGGCTTGGAAAGTCAATGCCTTAGCTCCCGCCGCTTTAGCTTCGGCGTCGAAGGAATGCGACATACCGCTGGTTCATGTGTCGACTGACTACGTCTTTGACGGGGAGAAAAAGTCTGCGTATGTCGAGGACGATCCGGTCGCCCCACTTGGTGTTTATGGCGCCTCTAAGGAAGCGGGAGAACAGGCGGTTCGAACGGGAAACCCCCGGCACGTTATTCTTCGAACCGCGTGGGTATTCAGTCCACATGGGAATAATTTTGTGAAAACGATGTTGCGGCTCGGTGCTGAGCGCAACTTGATAAAAGTTGTCGAAGATCAACGTGGATGCCCTTCTGCTGCATCCGATATCGCTTTCATATTGGCGACTGTCACTTGCAACCTAATCAAGGGAAAGGTCGGCGGTACCGGGACTTACAATTTCGCGAATGCGGGAGAGGCATCATGGTTCGACTTCGCGTGTGAGATCTTTCGTCAGAGGGAACGGGCAGGCTGTAAGGTTCCCAGGATTGAGGCGATAAAAACGAGCGAATATCCAACGTCCGCGAGGCGACCCGCCAACTCTGCTCTGTCTACTAAAAAGTTGCAAGTTGACTACGGCTTGTCCGCGAGATCATGGCAGAGCGCGCTAGCCGAGGTCTTAAATTATTGCGTTTTCGAATAAATATCGAGGGTGACTGTCCATGAGGGGAATAATACTTGCAGGCGGAAGCGGAACGCGGCTTCAGCCTATGACGAACGTCATATCGAAGCAGCTTATGCCGATCTACGATAAGCCTATGATTTACTACCCACTCTCGACCCTTATGCTCGCGGGAATCCGAGAGATACTTATTATTTCAACGCCGCAAGATTTGCCGAGCTTTCAACGCTTACTGGGGGACGGTTCCAATTGGGGAATTGACTTGAAGTATGCTGTGCAGCCGTCACCAGATGGATTGGCACAAGCTTATGTAATCGGTGCGGATTTTGTGGGCTCGGAAGCTTCATGCTTGATTCTAGGTGATAATATTTTCTATGGCCACGGCATTATTGAGTTGTTCAAAGGATCAATGTCACGCGCGCAAGGCGCGACAGTCTTTGCTTACCATGTCAATGATCCTGAGCGCTACGGTGTCGTGGAGTTTGACGATAAAATGAAAGCTGTCTCTATCGAGGAGAAGCCGGCCATCGCCAAGTCGAACTGGGCGGTTACCGGCCTTTATTTTTATGACGCCGATGTTGTCGAGATAGCGGCGGGTCTTCGCCCTTCGCCTCGTGGTGAGTTGGAAATCACCGACATAAACAAGCAGTACTTAGAAAAGGGCACTCTGAATGTAGAGCTAATGGGACGTGGTTATGCTTGGTTAGACACAGGGACGCCGGATAGCTTGCTCGAAGCTGCGGAATTCGTAGCAACGCTGGAGCGGCGGCAAGGTTTCAAAATTGCCTGCCCGGAAGAGATTGCATTTAAACAAGGATTCATTAGTGCACAAGAGCTCGAGCGTCTTGGGATGGGTCTGGGCAAAAGCAGCTACGGAAAGTATCTGCTTGAGAAGGTCCTGACTGGTCGCTGAATTCGAAGGAAATCTGATACCCCCCAACATTGGTCAGAGTTTCCTCATTACGGTCGATTGGTGGGCATCCCCGCCGGACGGGATGCAATGGAAGGCTATTCTGTCACCAAAAATTCAGTTTATGCGGTCGCTACCATGATCTTTGAAGGACCCGCATAGCGGGTCTAGCTTGATTGGTGCGTGTTGAGGTTACATATGAGGTCGGTAAATGTTGAGCTGGTTAAAAAAACGTCGCCGTGCGAATGCGGCCTCAGTCGAATCGATTTTCGATCAGTATGAACTGAGGCGGCCTGCGGCTCAGAACGCGATAGACGCCCTTCCCGGTTGGAATTCAGCGTTTCCGGAAGAGTTCGGTTTACACGCCGGCAGACATTACCTTTACGCAGACGATCGGATAGCTTGGGCGATCGAGCAATATGGTGCCATCGAGAACTGTCGTATTCTCGAAGTTGGCCCGCTAGAGGGCATGCATACCTACATGTTGAATGGTCATCGCCCGGCGAGGATCGACGCAATTGAGGCCAATCGGCTTTGCTTTCTGAGATGTTTGGTTGCGGGGCACATCCTGAACATTGATCGAGCGAACTTTATGTTGGGCGACATCCAGGAATGGCTTCGGGACACAGACATATCATACGATCTCGCAATCGCCTCGGGCGTGCTCTATCACATGAGCGATCCTGGAGAGTTTTTGCAATTGTTGTCGAAGTGCTCCAACACTCTGTTTCTTTGGACACACTTTTTCCATGATGAGGCGATGCCCCCAACTGATGTTCGACGCAGGCCGTTTAGTGGCCGTGTTGAGATCCGGAACGTGGGTGGCAAAGAGGTTCGCTACCATGAGCGGAGCTATCAGGATGCCAACTCGAATGCCTCATTCTGTGGGGGAATGAAGGATCGACATTTCTGGATGCAGCGCGATGATATTCTTGAGCTACTAGGATCGCTTGGTTACTCTAGTATCGAGATTCATAGGGAAGAACTGGATCACGCGGGTGGTCCCTGCTTTTCTCTGTTCGCTCGCAAATGAAGTAGTGAGCGTGAACGTGGCCCTTCTCGTTTCTGTTCTCCTTACGCGCTTGGCTTGAAAGTAATTCTGCTGACGAGGGAACATCATGCTGTTCAACATCGAGCATGACAATGGAGATGTTATCGAAGGCTATCTTATACCGGATGGCTTTGCGGAGATTCCAACGATTGTCGTATCCGATGTAACTGGCCCCATTATTGAGTTGCAGTGCACCCATGTTCGGCAATCAGTAATTGACGCTGGTCGGCACGGTGGGCCGGTCGGCTTCCGGCTGGATCTCAGTATAATTCCTAATCTTATAGATTGCGAAGGTCTTGCCATTCACGACTCTAAAACTGGTATCCTTGTGTACAGGCGTCCGCGAGTCAAAGATCCAATTCATAAGAAGATACTACGCCTCGAAACGCAACTCATCCCTCATCTTCGCCTCGATGCGTATTATGGACGAAATTTTCAGTACGAACTTTCGTCAATTGAAAGGTATGGCCACGAAACAACTCTCCAAGTTTTTCATCTAAATACGATTGATTCAATTTATTTGAGTGGTCGTTTGCTTATGCGAAATTACGAGGAATTCTTCGACAAGGGCTTTTCTGCGATCGTTATGCTGACCGATCCATACTACGAGATGGCGACGAGACTTTATGTCTTGAAAAGGATGTCTAAAATAAAGATCCCTTTTCTTGGCGACCGCGATCAATTGATTCTCGGTGCTGCTGTAGATTACTTTGAACCGGTGATGATCAATGATGAGCGATCGCTAAGGCAGGCATTGAAACACGCTCCACAGAAGGTGCGAAACGTTTTCCTCTCTCCAACTACAAGGCAGCTTGCTTGCACCTCTCCGGAACAACCTGTAACGCGGGCAGATGTGGCACCGGCGATCGATCTACTTTCCCGCTTCACTGTCGTTGGGCACCAGTCTGAAGAACTCCATTTTCAACAAGCTGTTGGCGAGTTGCTCAATTTACCAGCCGACGGTATGCAATTCTCCCCCAAGCACTCTGAGCTTGAGCGAATTGCAGAAAATCTACGCGCAATTCCGTTTGCGGAGCAATTGTTGGAGCAGGATCTTATTTTTGACCATTATGTCCGGCAGGCGATGTCACCAATGACGGCGCAGGAATTCTGAAGACGTGCGAAACTGGATCAAGAGAAAGAACAACGATGTAGCAGGGTTTGCCGTGCGCGCTGACGGCCCGGCGCGTTTGCGATCATTGCCTGCAATTCTCGGGACCCGACAAAAGACTAACGGGCGAGACAGTGAGGGGGTAATTGAGTTTGTCGATCCAGCCTATGTCGACGCTGGTCATGAGCCAGAAACTTCGAGGCGAATTCCATGGCACCCGGTAACGTTCCTTCTTTTGGTTGTACTCCCTTTTCTAGTTAGCATCTTCTATTATGCATTTGTCGGTTCCGATCAATATATTGCCGAGGCTCGGTTTGCGGTTCGTTCGCTAGCGGATAACTCACAGGGGAATGAATTGCAGGGCGGGCTTTTGGACATGAGGGCTGCCTCGCAGGACTCTTATGTTGTCACAAGCTTTATTCATTCGACTGAAATTCTCAAGAGAATAGAAAAGGACGCAAACTATCGGGAAATATTTTCGCGAGCAGACGTCGATTACTTCTCCTCATTCAGTACACGTGGATCTCAAGAGAGCTTTATGCGTTACTGGAAGAAGCAAGTCACAACCTATATCGATGGGCCGTCCGGAATAATTACGCTTAAAGTCAGAACCTTTAGACCAGAGGACTCGGTGAAGCTGGCTTCGTTGATCGTCTCTGCAAGTGAAACTCTGATCAACGAACTGTCGCAGCGGGCGCGGCGAGACATCATTAAGAGCGTTCAAGATGAAGTCGAAAAGTCGGGGAATATGTATGCGCAAAGCCTAGCTGCACTAAATAACTTTCAGCGAGAATCTGGTCTCTTAAGTCCAGAAGCTCAGGCTTTGGAAAAGGGAAAACTTCTTACCGGACTCTTATCAAAAAAACTGGAACTTGAGACGCGCCAGTTTGTAATGAAGCAATCTTCCGCAGAAGGTGCTCCGGCCTATGAGCAACTGTCACTTGCCCGCCAAAGCCTCGATACACAAATTGAGCAACTACAGGGGGAATTGACTGGATCGGAAGATGCAAGTATCGCGAAGGCACTACTCCGCTTCTCTGAACTCGAGACCGATCGTCTAGTGGCCGAGAAATTGTACGAGGCCTCCCGGCGCACCTACAGTGCTGCTCTAGCAGAATCTATGCGCAAAGCACTCTACCTTGTCGTATTTGTTGAGCCAACGCTGCCCGAAAAGTCCCTGTATCCCCGTCGGGTCTTTACTCCCCTCATGACATTTATCGCGCTCGGGATACTCTGGTCAACGTTAGCCCTGGGATGGGCCTCGGTCCAAGATCACAGGCTTTAGGGCGCGCTATGATATCGTTCACCAATGTCTCAAAGCATTTTAAGACACAACAGCATAAGAAAGTCATCCTTGATCGCGTGAGTTTGAAGTTTGAGTCGGGATATTCCTACGGTCTCCTTGGCGTTAATGGCGCGGGGAAATCCACGACAATGCGCATGATCTCAGGTACAATTTTGCCCAATTCGGGCGTAATTAAAAAGCAATGCCGCGTGTCGTGGCCCCTGGGATTTTCTGGGGGATTCCACTCGGCTATGACTGGTCGGGACAACCTAAACTTCGTTGCACGCGCTTACGGCGAGGACACGGCCCGCGTGGCTCGGTTTGTTGAAGAGTTTGCGGAACTAGGAGACTACATAAACGCGCCAGTGCGCACTTACTCATCGGGCATGATGGCGCGGCTAGCTTTCGGATTGTCAATGGCAATCCAGTTTGATTGCTACTTGGTCGATGAAATCACTGCCGTTGGAGACGCCAGATTTCAGGAGCGTTGTAGAGTGGCGTTTGAAGGCCGTCGAAAGAACTCTGACTTAATAATGATTTCTCATGGCATGGATACCATCAAGAATTACTGCGATAAAGGTATAGTACTTGTCGACGGAAGATTAATCGTCTTTGATAAAGTGGAGCAAGCGATCGAGGCGTACTACCGCCTGAACAGGTAAATCAGAGCAGCCGTATGGGTAAACGATTGAAGAAGTGATGCAGCAACTCCCTCCGCATAACTCTAACAATGGCAACGCGCTAGAAATTAGTCGAAATGTATCGACGCGTTTGGCCGTTGCAGCAAGAAAGCTGCGTTTGTCGACGTCGAACCGGAGCGCCGTATTCAGAGCCGTCGGGCTTCGTCCGAGATTGGCGGACCGGATATTCACCCTAGCATTAGTTGTCGGGACGGTAACGTGTCTCGTAATCCCGAACGTTGTGTCTTTGATTTACTTCGGTGTATGGGCGTCTAGCCAATACGAATCTGAAACCCGATTTACGGTCCGTTCATCTACGCCCGCATTAGGAAAGGACCAAATTGGTAAGGTCACAGGTCTTCCTGCGGCAAAGATTGTGCAGGACACACAAATCGTCGCTGATTACATCAGAAGCGAAGAGATTATCAGGGCTCTTGCGAAGAGAGTTGACCTGCATGCCGTGTACGGAGACCCTTCCATTGACTACTGGTCAAGGTTGCTCGAAGATTCTCCATGGGAGGATATCCTGGAATACTGGCAGAGCATGGTCTCCACCCGGATTGATCCTGCAAGCGGAATTATTACCGTAAGACTTCGTGCGTTTAAACCAGAAGACGCGCAGTCGGTTCTGAAAGAAGTCGTTGCGGCTTCTGAGGCGGTCGTCAACGATATTAACAATCGGATATGGCGGGATGTCTCAACCAGTGCCCAACAGAATCTCGATCGTGCGGCGGAACAGTTGAAGTCGGCCCGGGAGGCCTTGCAGTTGTCGCGGAACCAGGCTGGAGTACTCAGTGTGGAAGGAACGACGACAGTCATTAATAAGTTGATAGGCGACATCGAAAGTGAGAGGCTCGAACTCCAACAACAGTACGACGCTAAATTGCAGTCGGTCTCGCGCCAAGCACCCCAGATGCTGGTTCTGAAACGAAAGATTGAGGCTAAAGAGAAACAAACAGCGTCACTTCGAGAGCAGCTGGCTGGGTCGTCAGGGAACGCGAGGAACTTGGCCGATGTCTCAACGGAGTTCGCTCAAAAGCAATTGGAACAAGAGCTAGCCGAGCAGCAATTTTCCGCCAGTGTTAAGACGTTTGAACAAATTCAGTTTGTCAGCAGGCAGCAACTTCTATATCTCGACGCCTATCTCCTGCCACAACGCCCCGATACATCGGAGTATCCAAAGCGGGTGTTTTGGATTGTTTGCGTTCTGATTGGTTCATTTGCCGTTTGGGGCGTCGTCCTCGGTTGTGCCGCCGCTCTGCGCCGACAAATGAGCTAGCGTTTGTTTGTCAATAGAAGGGCCATTGCCTTATGGCTGGACGAGAATACAGTTCCGACTCTGCATCTGTTGACCCAACGACCCTTCGGTACGCTCTTCGGCAAAAGAAGAACGTCATGGTTGCGGTTATGCTTCGCGATATGAGGACTCGGTTCTTTGACCATGGGCTGGGCTTCCTAGTCGTCTCGCTGTGGCCCCTGGCGCATATGGTAATTCTGATTGCGATTTTTACTCTAGTGGGGCGTCAAGCTCCGTTTGGTGACAGTCTAAATGTTTTCTTCGCCACTGGTTTGATTCCGACCCTGTCGTTCATGTACGTCTCACGTTTTATGTCGCTCTCTTTGATCCTGAATCGGCCAATGCTTTCATTTCCGGTGGTTCAGGTATTCGACATAATGGTCGCACGCGCAATTCTGGAAATTGTTGCCGCATGCCTGACGCTAACTTTCATGATGTGCATTCTTTCTATTATTGGCGACGACCCCTTTCCTTATGATCCGGAGCAAGCGTTGTACGCATATCTAGCGACATTACTTCTCGCCGTTGGCATTGGAATGTTAGCTGGTGTAGTGACGATGTTTCTCAATTTCTTTGCAACAATATACGCACTTGCAATGATCCTAGTATATATGTCTTCCGGTACAATGTTTGTAGCCGCAGCTCTTCCTGAGCCACTAGCGCGCGCGCTTGCTTGGAATCCGGTTGTGCAATCGGTGGAATGGATGCGAACAGCCTATTACCCAACATATAGTGATAGACTGCTCGATAAGGAGTATTTGCTTATTTTTGGGATGACAGCGCTTTGCCTAGGCCTCCTACTGGAGCGCTTAACTCGCCGCAAGATGCTGGAAGGCTAGTCGTAAATGTCGATCTCACTAAAAGCTAATAGCGATCTCGAGCGCATCGCCTTCACTGATGGCGCCGCATCGTCATGGAAAGCAACGGGGGCTGACCCAAGCTTGACAATTAACTATGGCAAATTGCGTAAACGATATCTGGTGTTGGCACTGTATTCGGATGATCTACCGATTGATCCGTGCATCTATGTCCAACGTGGAGAGGGATTCACTGAACGCGATAGCGTGATGATCCAAAAGGGAACATCATTTCTGGTTGTCGCTGATATTGGGAATTTCGGGACCATCGACAAGATTAGACTTGATCCCTCAACCCATCCGTCATCATTTTCATTCGATGCGCATACTTTTTCGCAACTCTCAGAGGTCAATGAATTTCTGTCAACGGCCATTAAAGATCGTTCTGATGTCGTGGTCACGAAGTTGGGGCGTATCCCGCGCTTCACCCTCCTTCCACAAACAGCATGGCGCCGTGGGCGCGCCAATGAAATATCCACCTTTGCTCAGTCATGCTATAGTTTAGCTGATAATTTACCAGACGAGGGTGCTCAGGTCGAGGGTAAAACTCTTCTCAGCATTATTACCCCGATATACAACACAGATGTTAAATATTTGGAAGATCTTATTGGGTCCTTCAGTAGCCAGAATATATCTGGAGTTCAGCTCATTCTTTCCGATGACGGATCATCATCAGAAGATACAATTAGGTGGCTGAAGCAGCCACACGGCCCCAATGTTGTGGTTTGTTTTTCGGAGCGAAATTGCGGCATTGCAGCTGCCACCAATGCTGGGCTGAAATTGGCCGCCGGGGAATGGATAACTTTTCTTGACCATGATGATCTTATCGCGCCGCATGCACTGAAGGTGATCAAGACTGCTTTGCTTAGGGCCTGCGACGTTGAGTTTATGTACACAGACGAATTGATAGTGGACGATAATTTCCGCCCCATCGGTTCGATGCTTAAACCGAGTTACGATCCGGTATTGTTGACTGGCGTAAACTACATAAATCACTTTTCGATTTATCGCCGAGCACGGTTGGAACAAATTGGCGGCTTGAGATTAGGCTTCGACGGTTCCCAAGATTATGATCTGTTGCTTCGATATTTGGATGGCGTTGAAGAAAACCGAATAGTTCACTTGCCATACCCAGCGTACTGGTGGAGGAATACCAAGCGCAGTTTTTCGAGCGTCTTCTTGCGCGAAGCAACTGATCGGGCGCGAAAAGCCCTAAAGCAACATTTCCAACGAAGAAAGCTCGACATTGATGTTGTCCCAGCTCTCACGCATAGCCTGCACAAGGTGGTATTTGGAGAACCTGAAGGGGGATGGCCGGAGGTTTCAGTCATTATACCAAATAAAGATTCATATGAATACATAACATCTATTTTATCGGACCTCTTCCACAAGACGAACTACCGTAATTTTCGAGTGTTCGTGGCCGATAATGGCAGCACCGACAAGCAAGTTCTGGATCTTTACGAGCGGTACCGGGCCGAGTTTGAGAATTTTTCCTACGAGATAGTATCGGAGGATTTCAATTTTTCGGCTTCTATCAATCGGGGAATTCGCGGTTGCCCCGGTGAGAACTATTTGCTTATGAACAATGACATCAGAGTCATTGAGCCAGATTGGCTTAGAGAAATGGTCTCGTGCCTTCGTTTTCCCAATGTGGGTGTGGTTGGAGCAAAGCTGCTGTACCCAAATGATAAGATTCAGCATGCTGGTGTTATTGTTGGCTTTGGTGGTCTCGCCGGCCACTGGTATGTTGGTCAGCCAAGAGACTACGGTGGGCCTATGAACCGGCTCCACGTCCGGAACTCGCTGACGTGTGTTACAGGAGCGGTTATGCTTATATCTCGTGAGTGCGTTGAGGCGGTTGGTTATTTGAATGAAGAAGATTTTGCAGTTGCATATAACGATGTTGATTATTGCCTGCGTGCAGATCGAGCGGGGTTCCGAATTGTTTGGACTCCATTTGCTTGCCTATACCATTTAGAGTCCGCCTCGAGAGGTCCTGATACCTCGGGTGCCCGGAGGGTACGGTTTGCGGGTGAGCAGTCACGGCTTCAGGCACAGCACGCGACCGCGATGTTCCGGGATAGAAGTATAAATCCGATGTATGGTACAACGCATTCTGTTCCACCTATCGTTGTGCCCTCTAGCCTTGTTTGGCCCGAGCAGCTTCAGCGGCCTGTAGGCATGCGCCTCTCTTCCGAAAACCGTTTGGTAAAATGATGCATTAAGCACGAGATGTATCGGCCTGGCTCCATATATGTGCCAGTAATCCGGCAGCAGAGCAAAAATGGGCGCTATCGGCATCGAGCAAAGATTCGGTGGATTTGCCTAAATGAGACTTCGAGGGGCTGGCCTTGCATATTAATCCTGATGTTTGCGGGTTCATATGGCGGAGGCAATGAGAGCGCTCCTCTTACCAAGCGAGCACGTTCTGAGGCGCGTTTGATCTCGTCAGGGGCGGAACTTGAATCGCGACGCAAAGTTGAAATGAGCCGCCTGAGACGGACTAGGCGTTGGACCGAGGGGAAAGCTTGGATGTCAGAATTAATATCAGTATACCGATCTGAGGCGGAAAGCTGGCAGCAGATAAATCCTTCCTCGATATATGCTCGCAAACCACCGAACATATTCAACTTTCAGTGTCACGATGAGCAATTGAGGCGCTTTATCGTTAGAGAGGTCGCTACTGAAAACGCAGAGGTAGGTGCCCAAGATATATACATGTTTCGAAATGCCTACGTGAGGCCAGATGCGACTGTATACAATAGCGCGGGGCATTTGATTGAGCTTTCAGCGATTGATAGGGCGCCGGAAAAGAATTTTGAATGTCGGGGCGAAGATTGTCACAGGGTTGGCGGGCAGTCTGTACTGATATTTAAAGCTGGATTCGACAATTATGGGCATCTTCTTATAGAAATGTTACCGAAGATTGATTTGATTTTGGAAGAGAATTTCGATAATCCAACATTTCTTCTTCCTGTGATGAGTCCTGCACTTCATTCTGTAGTGCTAGAAGTGTTGAAGGTATACTATAGAGAGCCTTATCGTATAATTGTATTGGACATGAACGTTATTGCTGAGGAGCTGTACATTCCCGGACCTGTATCTAAGCACAATACCAGAAAATCTAAGCAGGTTGCGGATTTTTGGGCTAAATTGCCTAATGTAGAATGGGTGGGTGGGCGCTCATATCCTGAGAAAATATACATTTCTCGAAGAGGTTCGTCAAAACGGCCAATCCCGGATGAGGGGAAAGTTGAGCAATTGTTAGTCGAGAAGGGCTTTTCTATCATTAGGCCGGAGGAGCATGCATTCTTCGACCAAGTAGCGATATTTCGGCGAGCGAGACAAATTGTCGGTCCCTTGGGTGCTGGGCTGTCGTCCTCGATATTCGCGGGCGAGACATCAACGATTACTGTGCTCGACCCCGGCCTCTACGATTTCTTTTTCTACGATCTGTGTTCCCTCAGGGGGCAAGAATTCAATTGGATCTTCACTCAGCCGCTTGACTACAAAACTGTTGCTAGTTTGCATCGACCGACTCAAGAGATCTTTGTGGATGTTAAGCGCCCATTGGAGTGGGTCCTAGGCTAAGTAACTGTTATTGATGGGTGAGATGAATAATATGAAGAAGTTGGTACTAAAAATTGCATCCCTTACCAAAGGGAGGAGTAAGATAAGGGCGTTGGTAGAAAGAGACTACCCAGGTGTATATAACGTAGTCTCAAATGAATTTGATGTTGGATTTTATCTAAGGCGAAATGCGGACGTAAGGAATAGCAAAATAGATCCGATCGCGCATTACATTGCGTACGGTTGGAAAGAGGGGCGCGACCCTTCTCCGTCGTTTTCCGTGAAGCATTACCTTCTAGTAAATGAGGACGTGGAGAAGGCTAATGTGGAGCCTTTCTGGCACTACATCGTCGCAGGACGGGGGGAGGGGCGTCAGGTTAATCCGATTCAGGATGCTGGCATATACGATGTGATAAGCGAAGAATTCAATCCAGATTACTACCTTGCCACTAACCCTGATGTACGTGACGCTGGGATTGACCCAATCGAGCACTACATCGGTTTGGGTGTTGACGAGGCTAGAGATCCTAATCCAAATTTTTCAACAAGGTTCTATCTGGAAAATAATCCTGATATCCGGGCGGCGAACATAAATCCATTCTACCACTTCATTGTAGCGGGTCGGGCGGAGGGTCGACAAACTAGAGGTGTTGAATCTGCAAAACTACGAGCATTGGAGCGGGTTGTGCAGCTTGATACGACCGTACAATCCTGGTTCAAAGTTGAAGTTGCGCCTTCGCTATCGGCGGTAGATTTGAGGTCGTCAATAATCGCCGGTATCGGCGAAGTTGAGCGGATCTTAGTTGCGATTAGCCACGATGACTACAGGGTACATACAGGCGGTGTGCAACTGTGTATCCAGCTTGAGCAAGAGGCTATGGCGAAGGCAGGGGGGGCTTATCTGCACGCTTATCCTCAGCAACCATTACCGACGCTTGCGCCCGGAGCTGAAAAGGATCCTATCATTTGCATAAGCCTGGACGGAGTTACCCTGGGGACATGTTTGACGAGTGACTTTATTCGTGAACTTGATTTCCTTAATGGTAAAGGCAAGTCACTTTGGTTGGCAGTCCACTCGTTGCTTGGGCACGCGCCGGAGCGAATTGCGGTTGCGGGCCAGGATACGTTCGAAGAGAGGTTCTTTTGGGGTCACGATTATTTTGCTCTTTGTTCGGGGTATAACTTACTTCGTAACACGGTTTCTTACTGTTCAGCGCCAGCTGCTTCGTCGGGGGCTTGTTCTATCTGTATATATGGCGGCTCGAGGAAAGAGCATATTCGTCGAATGGCCGACTTCTTCGGGAGTGGACAGTTTACGTTTGTTCCCCCGTCCCAAGTGGCCGCAGATTTGATTTCCTCTCGAGCAAATTTTGAGTTCGCGAGGTCGGTCGTCCTGCCTCATTGCAGTTTGGAAAAGACCGACATATCAACAGGATTGCCTGATGCGGGTGTGGTTCGTGTCGCGTATTGTGGATGGCCCGTCTACCACAAAGGATGGTTCACATTTGAGGAGCTGGCTAGACGCCATGCAGGGTCAGGACGTTACAAGTTCTATTACTTTGGTGGTTCAGAGCATGTTCCCCCCTACGTGACGTCGACGAAGGTTTTGGTTGGTAGAGAGAACCCAAACGCAATGATTGACGCGTTGTTTGACGCAGAAATCGATATCGTATTGTTGTGGGCGGGGTGGCCGGAGACATTTTCGTTTGCTGCACACGAGGCTATGGCGGCTGAATGCCGGATTATCACAACAAGAAACTCCGGAAATGTTGCCAGACTAGTTGAAAGCCATGGGTTGGGAGCGGTGTTCGATACTGATGATGAATTGTATGCCGCCTTTGACGGAGAAGGAGTTTCTGAGTTGGTTTCGGTGCGCCGTAGCTCCAGTGCAAATAAGTCCCGCTTGAAGTTTAGTGGTATGACTGTAGACCTTATTGAGCGGGAGAGTATCTAATGAATATCCATTGTTTCACGAGCTTTTCGTTCAGCTACTTGAACAGAGCTCGGGTTCTAGCGGCGACAATTAAGAAGTTTCATCCTGACTGGGTTTTCTGGGCTGTCATTACAGATCAGGCTCCCGACTCTTTTATCTTTGATCGAGATATGGAGAGCTTCGATCGTTTGTTGTGGGGACAAGACCTGCGAGGGGAGGCGAGCGAACAATGGCTTTTTAAGCATGATATCGTGGAGGCTTGTACCGCCGTTAAAGGTTACGCTATGAAGGCGATCTTGGCCGCAGGTGCGGAGAAAGTCATTTACTTAGATCCGGATATTGCCGTATTTTCCTCCCTGGAGGATGTAGTCTCCAGCCTCGATAGTCATTCGATAGTGCTTACACCGCATCAAACTCAGCCAGAAACGGCAGAAATGGCTATTAGGGACAATGAAATTACGTCACTGCGGCTAGGAGTGTACAATCTCGGATTTTTGGCAATAAGAAATGATAAAGCTGGAAACGAGATGGCAAATTGGTGGTGCGACAGGCTGTCGACCATGTGTTACGACCTGCCAGAGGAAGGTGTTTTTGTAGATCAAAAATGGTGCGACTTAATTCCGGCTCTTTTTGATCAAGTTGGTATACTACGTGACCCCGGCTTCAACGTTGCGAGTTGGAATCTCAGCCATCGGCGAGTACATGTCGATCAAACGGGATGTATTCTGGCAAATGAAAGCAAGTTGAAGTTTTTCCATTTCACCAAGCTAGGCCCGCTAGGCGACGTGATGACGAGGCGGTATGCCGGTCCAGATTCTGATGTATATGAGTTATGGATGTGGTACAAAAACGCAGTTGAAGATAGCACGGATCGACGTATCCCAGAACGTTGGTGGTATTATTCAACTTACCGAGACGGTGAAAGAATACAAAAGAAAGATAGAGTAACCTATCGACAGCGAAAAGATCTGCAAGCTGCGTTTAGTGACCCATTTGCGAGTGGGCAGGGTACATTTCAAAGTTGGCTGCGGAGTAACGCGGAGTAACGCTTATATTATCGGTGATCTGAACCCTTCAAACTGGACCGATTTTGGTTAGAGTTTTCCGGTAATTTTTCCTGGCTGGGAAAGGAACGGAAGACTGGGGTTGCCCCCAAAAGACCGGACATGCTCAGGTTTGAGATTGCGAGCTGATGAACTCGCGTGGGGACTGATATCCTAACGCGCTGTGCGGGTGAAGATTGTTGTAGTGCTCGAACCAGAACGGCAGTTGCGCGATGACGGTTTCAGCATCCGGGGTGGGATTGACCGAGACGTAATCGCGCTTGAAGGTTTTGACGAACGCCTCGGCCATGCCGTTCTTTCAAGTCCCGGACTGCAGTTCGTACTGACACTCAAGCGCGCGTAGAGTTCGAGGTCACGCACCCGTTCCATCCGTGGTGCGGCCTGCGCTTCGTGCTGTCGACACGCAAACAGAACTGGGGCGAAGACCGCGTGTGAGCGTCCGGCGAATGCATTTTTGCGGTCTACGAGGCGCGTTTTAGAACTTGCGGCTTAGCTCATCGGCCATGATGCGCTCGATCATTTCGGGATCGCATTGTTCATCGACAAGGAACTGGCGGATTCCACCATCCCACGTCCGTATGTCGGCCAGGAGATCTCGAAGGTCGTCAATTCCATTTTCGGTCAGGCCTTTTGTGCCATCTTCACTGCCATCGCGGACATATATCAATTCGCCCTCGGCGATATTGTCCGAGTTGGCGGTCACCTCCTCGATTAATTCGAGGTTCTCGCCGATCATGCCGGCGACTCCTTTCAGCGTATAGATGAACCTCGAGCGTGCCATCACGCAGCCTCGTATCGGTCTTTCGCTGGCGCCCACTGCCACGGCAGCAGTTCCTCAAGGCGATCTTTGGGGTGATCCTGGATCCTGGTCAGGACGTCTGTGAGGTAAGTCTCGGGATTGTGGCCATGGAGTTTGACCGTTTCTATAATGGTCAGGATGTTGGCGATGCGCTCGCCGCCCTTATCCGAGCCGGCAAATAGCCAGTTTTTTCTTCCGATTCCAAGCGGACGCATGGCACGCTCAGCTATGTTGTTATCGATTTCGACACGGCCATCGTCGATGTAAACGCTCAACGCTGTCCATCGCGAGAGGGCATATCGCATCGCTTCAGCCAGCTTCTGCTTCTGTGGCAGCGCCGAAAGCGTCTCTTCTATCCAGCGCTTGAGGTCCGCCAGAAGGGGCCTGGCGTGTTGCTGGCGCAGTGTACGCCGCTGGTCAGCCGACATGCCGCGGATACGATCCTCGATATCGTAGAGCGCACCGATGCGCGACAGCGCTTCGTCAGCGATCGGGGATGGCTTCAGCTTGATCACATCATGGAACTTGCGGCGCACATGCGCCATGCAGGCGGCCTCGACGATCTGGTTGCCGTAGAGCTTCTTATAGCCACCATAGCCATCCGCGTGCATCACGCCGCTGAAGGCAGCGAGATGGTCGGCCGGATGCGCGCCCTTGCGGTCGGGGCTATAGTAGTAGGCAATGGCTCTTGGAGTGGGGTCTCGATAGCCGCTGCCATCGAAGACATAGACCCACACCCTGCCGGTTTTGGTCTTTCCTCGCCCAGGGTCGAGAACATCGACCGGGGTATCGTCCGTATGTATTCGGTCGACCGCCGCAATATGGGCCCTGATCAGCAAGACGAGTGGCGTCAGCAGAACGGACACGCGGCCGACCCAGTCCGCCATGACAGAGCGGGAGATGTCTATTCCCAGCCGGTCGTACATCTCGGATAGGCGGTAGAGCGGGATGTGATCGTCGAATTTGGCGACCATGATATGGGCCAGCAATCCCGGTCCGGGTTTGCCTCGCTCGATCGGCAATGTCGGCATTTCGCCTGCCACCGTCGTATCGCAGTCCCTGCAGATCATGCGTTTTTCGACGTGGCGGACAATCTTTACGGACGCCGGTACGTGCTCCATCACCTGGACCACCTTGTCAGCAGCCTTCAGGAACGATGTGCCACCACAGGTCGGACAATTGCAGGGTGCTGCATAGACCAGCTCTTCGGTTGGAAGACCATCCGGCAATGGTTTGCGCTTCGGCTTGTCCAGTGCGTCATCCAACTCCGGCAAAGGAGCTTTCCCGGAGCGCATCTCAGCCTCGGCACGGGAGGCCTCGATCTCCTCCAGCATCAGTTCAAATTGCTCGATCTTCCGGTCGATCTTTTCCGAAGAAGCGCCATGCTGCCAATGTCGGAGCAACTCCAGCTGCGCGCGCAGAAGCCCGATAATGGAGTCGCGCTTGCAGACTTCGGCTTCTTGCTGCTCAAGTTTCACCGCCTGTTCAGCGACGAGCGCGCGCAAAACAGATAGCTCGTCCTGACTGTCCAGCGGCGTTGTTTCCATGCCCGCATACATAGCCGATTTGCGCCGGAAGCGCTAGCATTATGCCCCGGATGTCCTTGCAAAATATAGCTTTTAACCCGTTCGACCGGGCGCGGAAGTCCATGCAGGTCGGCGCCAGTCGATCCCCTCAACAAGCATCGACAACTGAGCTTGCGTCAGATGCGCAACCCCATCTTTCGCCGTCGGCCAGGGAAAGTATCCGCGTTCCAAAATTTTGTAAAACAGGCAGAACCCTTGGCCATCCCACCATAAAAGTTTGATCCGATCAGCGCGTTTTCCGCGGAAGCCGAAGATTGCGCCGGAGCCCGGCGCCTCCTTGATAGCCGTCTCAACGAGCGCCGACAGTCCATCAATGCCACGCCGCATGTCGGTCACTCCGCAGGCCAGATAAACCCGCACATTTCCAGAAGGCCCGATCATGCTGCCTCCACACAAGCAACAAGCGACGATAGCACTTCGAGATCCATGTCCGCTGCAATTCTCAGTAAGCGGCCATTCCTCAGGACGATTTCAACGTCTTTGCATCTCGACCGAGCACCGCTCCTCTTGGAACCGTCACTCACGCTCTCCGATGCTCCGATAAGCGACACCGGGATGAACGATGGGGTCTGTGGAGGGTCCAATTCGGGTGGCGAGAACTTCTTTCGCCAGGCGTATATCTGTTGCGGAAGAACGTCGTGCCGGCGCGCTACATCCGAAACGCTGCCATCCGCGCTGAACGCTTCTTGCAATATCGAAAGCTTCAGTTCAGTGGACCATCGACGTTGTCGCTCGGCACCCGTCAGGATCTCAACCTTGGCCATTCATACCCTGTTACGTCACAAATGAATCATCTGTGTCGTAACTTGCGCCAATTCCGCGCCGAACCAAAATCCGCTCACCGGACGCTCACGACCGCGTCATGTTCTACGACGCTCAAGGACGGTTGCGTTCGCTGCCGGCCTCGTGGACCGATGTCAATGAGACCGACCTGTTCAGTCAGGTTGCTGCAGGTCGGTCTTTCTCCCGCCCAGACGATCTGTCGGCGCTGGCGTCATTGATTGATCGCATTAATACCAACGAGCAATGACGCCGACTCGTGATGGGATTGAACTAAGCCGCTGATCGCGGCGATTGGAGGCGAGCTTTGACGAGAGCGCCCTGACTGAGAGGATGGTGGTGTTGCAACCCACCCTTCAGACAGGAGGCCCCGATGGCTGAGATAAGCCCTCTTCGCCGCCGGATGATTGAGGATATGACGATCCGCAATTTATCCCCGGCGACCCAACGATCCTACATCAATGCAGTCCGGAAGTTCAGTCGCTATTTTGCCCGATCGCCCGATCGGCTTGATCTTGACGACATTCACACCTTCCAGGTTCACCTTGTCTCAAAGGGGATATCGTGGGCATCGTTAAACCAGATCGTGTGCGCTCTTCGATTTTTCTATGGGATTACGCTGGGCCAAGACGAGGTCCCTGAACGGATCCCGTACGCGCGCGAACCACGGAAGCTCCCCGTTATTCTGTCGGCAGAGGAGGTCGTGCAATTCCTTGAGGCCGTCTCCAGTCTGAAGGCGCGTGTAGCGCTGACCACGGCTTATGCCGCTGGTCTCAGGGTCGGCGAGGTCTGCGGACTGAGGGTCGAGGATATCGACAGCTCCCGGATGGTGATCCACGTTCGCCATGGTAAAGGTGCCAAAGCCCGTTACGTTATGCTGTCAAACGAACTACTCGGCATCCTGCGCAGCTATTGGCGTCTGGCACGCCCCACGGCGTTTCTTTTTCCAGGGCGTGATGCTGACAAGCCGATCGAACCGACCGTTTTGAATGCCGCCTGTCGGTCGGCGGTTGCCGCGACTGGCCTTTCAAAGCGCGTCACCGTTCATACGTTGCGGCATTCCTTTGCCACCCACCTACTGGAGAATGGCACCGATATCCGGATCATCCAGGTCCTGCTCGGCCACGCCCATTTGTCGAGCACGGCACACTATACGTAAGCGCGAATTTCTGCGCGCCTTCTGAAGCGCAGTGCTCTGAGGCATGAAGTGTCCACCAAAAGATAGGTGGACACCAAATCATGGATGAAGATGCTCCTAAACTGCAGGTGCGGCT
>NZ_MBSS01000025.1:7500-48900 GCF_001695855.1 Ensifer sp. LC163 | reverse complement strand
CGTCGAACGGGTTCATCGACATCTTCACATTGGCGAGCTCGACGCCCGAGCCGTCCGCCTTCACCCGGATCTTGACGTTGTAGTCAACCACCCGCTTGACCGTCACAAGTATTTTCATGGATTCTTCCCTCCAAGAGCTTTCGCAGGAAAATGCGCCTTAACGGAGCCGCCTGATTGTCGGTGGGCGACATCGATACGCGTTTTTTCTCCAATTACAATCACTGTGCATGGCGCTAAATCGATATAATCCCGAGAATTGGAATAACGTTTACGTACACGTAAGAAAGTGACCTGACAAGACCTCTTCGCCGATGCGGTACGAGCGTACTCTTCCTATCGTTCATGGGAGGTCAAGCCCTTGAAATGACGACGAAACCGGTGCGGGTTGGATCTCAAGTCCGCGGTTTCAAGCTGTCGGGCGACCCCAGGGTGTCGGTGGTTTGCGCGTTTCCGGCGTGGGTTGCGGCGAGACGACGACGGACTCCGCCTTGTGTTCGACAGCGCGGGGCGTGACGATCGTGCGGTCGAAGAGCGGGACGCCGCGGCGTCGCAAAATGACCACCAGTACCAGCCCCGCGACGATGCCGCCGACATGGGCGCTCCAGGAGACGCCACTACCGGGATCGACCACAAGCATGAAGAATTGCTGGCCGATCCAGAAGGCGAGCGGAATGGCCGCCGGCAGGGGCAACGGTATCCGGAAGAACACCAGAACCCAGACACGCACCTTCGGGTGCAGCAGAAAATAGGCGGCGACCACGCCGGAGATCGCGCCCGATGCACCGATCAGCGGGGCTTCCGATGCCGGGTCGAGCAGGCCATGCGCCAAGGCCCCGGCAGCGGCACAGGCGAGATAGAACACAAGAAAGCGAAAGTGCCCGAGCGCATCCTCGACATTGTCGCCGAACACCCAGAGAAACAGCATGTTCATCGCCAGATGCATGAAGCCGCCATGCAGGAAGGAATAGGTGATGAAGGTGAAACCATCAGGCACGATGATCAGCGACGGGTCGAGCTGGGCATAGTCGAAGATGAGCGCCGGGATATAGCCGAAGCCCAGCAACGTCGCGTTGGCGAATTCTTCCGTGGCGATCGGACCGGTTATCAGCCAGACGACGATGTTGATGACGATCAGGCTGATCGTCACATACTGAACCTTGATGTGCTTCAGGGTGTTCCTGTCGTGAAGCGGTATGAACATGCGGTCCCCCGAAGCGTGATCCTACAGTCCGGCGCCGATCTAGACGCGCCATGGAGTCGGAAACGTTATCTGTTTTTCCCGGGAATCCAAAGGACGTCGGCATGTCCCTTGTCGTTTGCCCAGCGGGCTGCGACGAACAGGAAATCCGACAGCCGATTGATGTAGGCGATCGCCTCGCGGCTGACGATTTCGGCCTCGAGCTGGGCAAGCGCCACCATCTGCCGCTCGGCACGTCGGGCAACGGTTCGCGCCACATGGAGCGCGGCGGATGCGGCGCTGCCGGCCGGCAGCACGAAGGAGCGCAGGGGCTGGAGATCGGCGTTCAGCCGATCGATCTCGGCTTCGAGCCAGGTTACCTGCGTGGCGACGATGCGAAGCGGCTCGTATTCCGGCTTCTCGCCGGTGTCGGGGGTCGCGAGATCGGCGCCGAGATCGAAGAGATCGTTCTGGATCCGCATCAAGGCGGCGTCGAGATCGACGGCATCGGCGGTGTGTTGCCGTGCGAGCCCGACGAAAGCGTTGGCCTCATCGACGGCGCCGTACGCGTCGACCCGGAGATCGCTCTTCAGGCGGCGCGCACCGGAGACGAGCCCGGTGGTGCCGTTGTCGCCCGTCCGGGTGTAGATCTTGTTGAGCTTGACCATGGTGTCGTCACGTTCCTCAGGCGGGGCGGCCGCCGCCGGTGATCCATAGCGTCAGCATGATCAATACGATCGCGACTGCCTGCAGCAGTACACGAGCCTGCATCAGCTTGTTGGATTTGCTGCTGCTGCCACCCCTCATCATGTTCAAGAGGCCGCGGATCAGAACGATGACGACCAGCCCCATGACAAACAGGGTCAGGCCGGTGACGAAACTGGACATCGAATGCTCCCTTGCGTTTTCACTCAGCCGAGTCGGCCGATAATACGGTAAAACAATGCGGCCGGCAGGAGCTTCTTCAGGAACGCGCCCTGCTTGGCGGGCCTTGTTACAATATAGTGCGGTTTCGGTCTCTTTGCTGCCAGCGCGTGCTTTAGGACCGCATATACGGCATCCGGTCCGAGCTTGCCCGCGACCGGTTTGCTCTCGCCTCTCAGGCGGCGCATCTGCCGCTCGTACTCGGCGCGGTGGACCGAATTCTTCAGGTCGATGAAGCGTTCGATATAGGTCACGGCATTGGCGGTGAATTTCGAGGCGATCGGCCCCGGCTCGATCAGGCTGACCTTGATGCCACTTCCGGCGAGTTCCATTCTCAGGGTCAGCGACAGCGCCTCGATCGCAAACTTCGATGCGTTATAGGCGCCGCGCCAACGGTAGGGCACGATACCGAGGATGGAGGAGCATTGCACGATGCGGCCGCTTCCGCGCGCCCGCATCGCCGGGATCACCCGGCGCGTCAGGTCGTGCCAGCCGATGACGTTGGTTTCCAGCTGCAGCCGCAGGGCTTCGGTCGGCAGGTCCTCGACCGCGCCGGCCTGGCCATAGGCGCCGTTGTTGAACAGCGCATCGATACGACCGCCGGAGCGCGCCATGACTGCCTCGACGAGGGCGGCGATCGTCTCCGGCTTGGTATAGTCCATCAGGAAGGTTTCGATGCCCTCGCTTTCCAGGGCGCTTCGGTCCTCTTCGCGGCGAACGGTTGCAAACACCCGCCAGCCGTCCGCATGCAGCGCGCGGGCACAATGGGCGCCGATCCCGGATGAACAGCCGGTGACAATGATTGTGGGGCGATCGGACATCCTGTCGATTCCTGTAGAAATCCTGCCTCCGTTTCCCATATTCATCGGCGGGATACAATTGAATTGCGCGAGCCCAAACCCGTGTACGTTGTCGCGGGCGGATGAGCGGCAATGCCATGGAACGGCGCCGGACGGGATGCATGCGAAGGCAGGCGACCCCGGTGCCACTGGGCCGGAGTGGAAATGCCAGCGTTTCTTCGCATCATCTGGAAAGTCGTGTTCGATGCGCTATGGCACTTCAGTCTGGACGACGGCTGGGCCATGGCGAGCCATGTGGCGCTTTCGTCCTTGCTTGCCGTCTTCCCCTTCCTGATTTTCGGTACGGCGCTCGGCAGCTTTCTTGGGGCCGATCAGTTTGCCGAGACCGCGGTTCACCTCATTTTCGACGCCTGGCCGGAGTCGATCGCCACCCCGATCGCCAACGAGATCGTACAGGTGCTGACCATTCCGCGCGGCGGCCTGCTGACCGTTTCGGTGCTCGCAGCCGCCTACTTCGCCTCGAATGGCGTCGAGGCGCTGCGGGTGTCGCTCAACCGCGCCTACCGGGTGACGGAAAGCCGCTACTGGTACGTGACGCGCCTTGCCAGCCTCGGGTTCGTGATCGCCGGGGTGCTGATCCTTGCGGCGCTGAGCATTATTCTCGTTGCCGTGCCGCTGGCGCTTCGCTATGCCGGCGAATGGCTGCCCTGGCTCGACGGGGTATTGGCGACGGTCGACAACTGGAGCCTGCCGCTGGCACTGGTCGTGGTGACGGGGGGGCTGTTTATGTCGCACCTGTGGCTGCCGGATGGTCACCGCAAGGTCGTCGACGTGTTGCCGGGCATTTTTCTGACGCTGCTCTGCTGGACGATCGGCGGCTACACCTTCGCCTATTACCTCTCGACCTTTGCGACCTATGTCTCGACCTATGCGGGTCTGGCCTCGATCATGATCGTGCTGGTGTTCCTCTATATAGTCGCGGCGATCTTCATCATCGGCGCCGAGATCAATGCCGCGATCCTTAAATATCGGGTTAAGCGCATGGTGCGGCGCAGCTTCCAGGGCGTGCGCACGACCGAGGACTAAGTTCGCTTAGAGGATCAGGGCACGGATGTCGGCCGGCGACCGGCCAGCCTCGCGGAAGGCTGAAATACCGGTGTCCCGATTGCTCTTGGAAAGCTTCCGGCCGTCGGCGCCGAGCAGCAGGCGGTGATGGTGGTAGTTGGGTTCGGGCAGATCCAGCAGCCGCTGCAGCAGGCGATGCACGGCGGTTGCGTGATAGAGGTCGCGACCGCGCACCACATGGGTTATGCCTTGCAGCGCATCGTCGACGACAACAGACAGATGGTAGCTCGACGGCGCGTCGGAGCGCGACAGGATGACGTCGCCCCAGGCGGCAGGATCGGCCTTTATGGTGCCCGTCTCTCCATCCGGTCCACTGCCGGTTTCCTGCCAGACGAGGGGAGGTCCACCGGCCGCAAGCACCGCCTTTTGCATGTCCAGCCGCCAGGCATAGGGCTTGCCGCCTGCGATGATGGCGTTGCGCGCACCGGTCTCCAGATCGCGCTCGCGCCCGGGGTAGAGCGGTGTGCCGTCCGGATCGCGCGGCCAACTCCTGCCCTCAGCTTCGGCATTGGCAACCGCCGCCTTGATCTCGCCGCGCGACAGGGCCGAGGGATAGACGAGGCCCATCTCGTTCAGCCGCTGGAGTCCGGATGCGTAAAGATCGAGATGGTCCGATTGCCGGCGCACTGGCTGTTCCCATTCAAGCCCGAGCCAGGCGAGATCGCTAGAGATCGCGGCCTCGAATTCCGGACGGCAGCGCGTCCGGTCGATATCCTCGATGCGCAGCAGGAACCGCCCTCCCGATGCGCGCGCCATGTCGTGGTTGAGCATCGCCGACAGCGCGTGGCCCAGATGCAGAAGGCCGTTCGGACTCGGTGCAAAACGGAAAACAGGTTGTGCGGATGACGTGTCTGCCATCGTTTCCCTTTGGCATGGAAGCGGTATAAAAATCATCCGCTTTTTGGAGGCGCCATGCGGATCATCCGAACACATGAGGACATCGAGGCGGGCCTTGCTGGTCTGGTGATGCTAGACGCCCGTCTCGAGCATGTCGTGGCCAGGGCCGGGCCCGTGCCGCTCAGACGAACCGACCCCGGCTATCGCGGTCTTGCCAGCATCATCGTGTCGCAGATGGTGTCGAAGGCAAGCGCTGCGGCGATCTGGAAACGCATGGAAGTGTCGCTCGGTGAGATCACCGCGCCTGCCGCCCTGACACTCAGCGACGAGGATTGCCGGACGATCGGGCTTTCCCGCGCCAAGGCCGACGCGCTGCGGCGGGTGGCACAGGTGGTTGTTGCCGGCGAGATCGACCTCGACGCGATTTGCAATGTCGAAGCCCAGGAGGCGATCCACGAACTGACGACCATCAAGGGCGTCGGGCGCTGGACAGCGGAGGTCTATCTGTTGTTTTGCGCCGGGCATCCGGATGTCTTTCCATCCGGCGATGTCGCGTTGCAAAACGCGATCAGCCACGGTCTCGGTCTGGAGTTGCGCCCGACCGCCCGCGAGATTGATTCGCTGGCCGCGTCATGGTCGCCTTGGCGCAGCGTCGCGGCACGTCTGTTCTGGGCCTATTACGCGCAAGAAATGCGGCGGGATGCTGTTCCTGTGACGTCTTGAAGGAAAAAGCGAATCCGCTGTTCGTTTTTCTTTCCGGCTTCACAATCCTGTTGCAACGGGCCTAATATAGAAGGTGCAGATGCCGAATCGATCAGGAGAATACGCTTGACGATTGCAGTCTCACCGCAGGCCTTGCCGGCGCTCGTCTTGAACGCTGACTATCGGCCGCTGAGTTATTATCCCTTGTCGCTCTGGTCCTGGCAGGACGCGATCAAGGCCGTCTTCCTTGACCGTGTGATTATCCTCGCGGAGTACGAGCACTCGGTCTCCTCGCCCAGCTTCTCGATGCGGTTGCCCAGCGTTGTTTGCCTCAAGAGCTACGTGCAGCCGTCGCGGCATCCGGCGTTCACCCGGTTCAACGTCTTCCTGCGCGACAAGTTCGAATGCCAGTATTGCGGCACGCCCGACGATCTGACCTTTGATCATGTGGTACCGCGCGCCCATGGCGGCCAGACGACCTGGGAAAACGTCGTTGCGGCCTGCTCGCCCTGCAATCTGCGCAAGGGCAGCAAGCTGCCGAAGCAGGCCGGCATGTTCCCGCACCAGAAGCCCTATCACCCGACGGTCCAGGACCTGCACAACAATGGCCGGCTTTTCCCGCCGAACCACCTGCATGAAAGCTGGATGGACTATCTCTACTGGGATGTCGAACTGCAGCCCTGAGGCATCTCGGCCATGTGGACGACGGCAGGCCGAGAGCGGAGCTACAGCGCCGCGCGTCAAATATGACGCGCAAAGGTCGCTGTAACACTTTGAGTTACTGCATAATTCCTTAAATCGATTCCGATTTAAGGAATTATGCAGTATTGCGCACGCCGCTTAGTTCATTGTCACGCGGCCATCTCCTGAAGGCAGGCCGTTTCAGTCTCGGGGATCAGGCCTTCGCAGCGCCGCGCAAGGCGATCGCTGCAAAGATCAGGCTGGCAATCACATTCCACCCGGCAAAGGACAGACCGAGCACCCGAAGCGCCGCCTCAGAGCAGGACGGGGCGTGCTTGGAATCGAGATCGCCCAGGAGGTCGCCGACATTCGACGATACGCCCTGCGCCGTCGTCGCGCAGGTCGACGGACCTTCCCAGAAGCCCCATTCCGCACCCGAGTGATAGACGCCCATGCCCGCACCGACGAGCATCAGGATGCCGATCGCCAGAAGCAGGGTGCGCGTCGTCCAGGCCGGCAGCCTCAAGGCACTGGTGATAACAGCCAGAATACCGAGCGGGATGCCGTAGTAATAGGGATCGCGCTGCAGCAGGCAAAGCGCGCAGGGGATGTACCCGCCAAGGTGTTCGAAACCGAGCGCGCCGCCAACGGTCGCCGCCATGCCGAGCGTCACGAGAACGGCGATGAGCAGGTGATGGCGAGAAGCGGTGGAAGCGTCGATCATGCGTACCTCACGCTGGAAAGCATAACGGATCAGTGTCCGGCATATGCTGCATTGCAACTAAATATGGCCTTCTTAGGTGCGACGGCACGCGCTGTAAATCACGTCCTCAGCGTCACCTTTGCACGCTTTCGTGATTGTTGCCGAGCAAAGTTGAAAATGATGGTTGACCGAGGCAAAAACCCTCGTGTAAATCCCAGCCGCTGATATCTTACATCCCTGAGCCCCATTGGCGGAATTGGTAGACGCGCTCGACTCAAAATCGAGTTCCGAAAGGAGTGCTGGTTCGACCCCGGCATGGGGCACCACCACTCAGTTTTTTGCGCATCGCTCTTAGCGTGACTTCGGTTCGCCCCGTCTTCGAATGATTTTGTTGTTTTTATCCCAGGCGCCCATCTGCGTGTGAGGGTTGGTCGACACCCTTGCCGCCCCGGCGATTGAACAAGGGCGGGCGAAGATGTTAGGTGCGGTGCAGCAGAAATCTGTCGCGGCGGGGCAATGTTACCGACAATTGAGAATTACGACGGACTCTACGGCGCCTTCCGGTGGCAGATCCCCGCGAAGTTCAACATCGGCGTTGCGGTGAGCGACGCCTGGGCCGCAAAAGCGCCGGAGCGCATCTGTCTTCAGCATTTCAGCCCGGATGGCGCCCATCGGACGCTGACTTACGGCGCTTTCTCTCGGCAATCCTCCGCTTTCGCGCGCGGGCTCGAACGCCAGGGGGTCAAGCCCGGAGACCGGGTGGCGATCCTGTTGCCGCAGGGGTTCGAGGCTGCCATTGCGCACGCGGCCATCTACAAGCTCGGCGCGATCGCCCTGCCACTCGCCTTGCTCTTCGGGGTCGAGGCGCTGGAGTATCGACTGCTCGATGCGGGTGCGGCGGCGATCGTCACGAATGCATTCGGCCACGAGCGGGTCGCGGCCATCCGCGAGCGGCTGCCGGATTTGCGGCTGGTCGTGCTGGCCGGTGCCGAAGGCGTTCCAGGCACGCTCGGTTTCGCCGACCTTGCCTCAGGCGAAGCCGGCGGTTTTGTCGCGGCGGATAGCACGCCTGACGATCCGGCATTGATGATCTACACTTCGGGAACGACCGGGCCGCCCAAGGGCGCCCTGCATGGGCACCGGGTGCTGCTCGGCCACCTCCCGGGGTTCCAGTTTCACCATCATTTCCTGCCGCAACCGGGCGACCGGATGTGGACGCCTGCGGACTGGGCCTGGGCCGGCGGATTGTTGAATGCGCTGCTGCCCTCGCTGCTGCTCGGTGTTCCCGTGGTCTCGTCGCCGGCGCAGAAGTTCGATCCGCACACGGCTTTTCGGATCCTCGAAGAGATGGACGTGCGCAACGCCTTCATTCCGCCGACAGCATTGCGGCTGATGAAGGCGGTCGACAGGCCGCGCGATCGATACCGTCTCAATCTGAGGACCGTCGGTTCCGCCGGCGAGGCGCTCGGGCGCGAAACCTTTGAATGGGCCAGGGCAGCACTCGGCCTCGACGTCAGCGAGTTCTATGGCCAGACGGAGTGCAATATCGTCATTTCGTCGGCCGCCGATCTCGGTGTTGTCAAGCCGGGCGCGATGGGCAAAGCGGCGCCGGGCCATCGGGTGGCGATCATCGACGGCGATGGCCGCGAATTGCCGGCCGGAACCGTCGGACAGGTGGCGATCAAGCGGCCAGACCCGGTGATGTTTCTTGGCTACTGGAATAACGAGACGGCAACCAACGCGAAATTCATCGGCGACTGGATGACAACAGGCGACCAGGGCGTGATGGATGCGGAAGGCTATTTCACCTTCTTCGGGCGAGATGACGACGTGATCACGTCTTCGGGCTATCGCATCGGCCCGGGAGAGATCGAGGACTGTCTTGCCGGCCATCCGGATGTGCAGCTTGCTGCGGCCGTCGGAAAGCCCGACGCGCTGCGCACGGAAATCGTCAAGGCCTATGTCGTTTTAAGACCGGGTATCGCTGGCGACGACAAGACGGCTCAGTCCATCCGCGAATGGGTGAAGACGCGGCTGTCGATGCACGAGTATCCCCGGGAGATCGCCTTTGTCGACAGCCTGCCGTTGACGACGTCGGGCAAGGTCATTCGCCGGATCCTGCGCGAGCGGGCGGCGGCGGAACCGCCGCATTCGCCCACCGACTGAAACAGGTCAGCGCCCGGCGAGCGCCTTGATCTTTTCCCGCAGCATCCGCGCCATGTTGCGGGTGTTGCGGTAAAGGTGCAGCTGTGCGGCGACCTGCCGGACGTCGCGGTCGCGGGTCTGCTGCAGGCCGATCACCAGCGTGCCCATCTCTTCGCGCTCCTGCCAGAAGCGGCTCATGATCGGGTGGTCGGGAACGGCACAGGAATCGGAGCGGGCGATGTTGGCGTCATCGAGATGCCATTCGGTCAGTTCCGCCAGCAGCAACTTGCCGGGCGAGAACTTCGCGTAGCGCTCGTCGTAGGCCGTCTTCCACGTATAGGCCTCGCCGGACATCAGGAATACGACCATGGAGGCGATCGCCTTGCCGTCGAGATCGAGCGTGTGGATGCGGACGCTATCGGCCTCGGCGAGATTGGTGATCGCCTCGCGGGCAAAGGCCGCGCGGAAGCGGTCGAGCACCATGGCGCTGCGTTCGCGGCCCTTCCAGCCGGACGCTTCCAGCGCAAGGAACTCTTCCATGCGAATGCGGATCTCGCTGGGCTGGCGTGCGACCGAATAGGCAAGCTGCCCGCGCTTCTCCAGCTGGTCCCACTGGCGCCGCAATTCGCGGAAATGCGCCGGGCTGATCGATTTCTTCAGATAGGTCGGGCCGTCAAGCAGGCTCTCGAGCATCGGCCGGCTGAACGTGTCGGTCACCGTCAGCGGCAGATTCCGGCCGATGGCGACGGCGCGCGCCAGCTGCGCGAATTTGCCCTTCAGGCGTACGTCCGGCAGCACCAGAACCCGGGGCAGGGTTGCTGATGGATTGGTCAGGGCTTCGAACAGGTTGTCGATCGTCTCAGCCGCATCCTCGGCATCGAGCAACGGCACGCCAAGCGGGCCGAACGGATTGGACCAGGCGCGGATGATCGGGGCGCCGATGGAAAAGCCGGGTTTCTCAATCGAGAACGGCATCAGGAAACGCATGCGGCTGCGGCGTTCATCGTTATCGCGGATGATGGCGAGCCGGATCACGCGCTCCTCGAGCCGGGGCATTGCGGGCGCCAGGAAGCGGCCGGTGAAGAACACGTTCGGCTCGAGCGCTCGGTTCGACAGGAAGTCGAGCTCACGCTGCAATTCATAACCGGCCTTGGCCGGGTAGATGGCAAGATGTCGTCCGGGCCGCCCGACCGCAAGCATGTGTTCTGCCTGTGGATGGGGGTGGCCCATCGGCGCCAGCCCGCCAAGAATGCGGGCCGCCCTGTCGTCTGCGTCACCGGGAAGATTGGTATTGCCGATCATGGATGGATCGCCCCGTTGTTGTCATGGTTCGGACGCCCGCTTGCGAGAGCGAAGAGTGCGAAACCGAAGGTGCGCCTTACGGCGAAATGAAGCAGCATAGCCTCGACGAACATAGCACCGGCGGTTGCAAATGCAGCACCGGTCAATCCGAAGAGAGGAATGAGGCTCAGGTTAAGCGCGATGTTGGCCACCAGTGCGCCAGCGTAAAGGATCACGCAGAGCGTCTGCTGACCTGCCATCGTCAGCAGGATTTCGGCAGGCCCGATGAAAGCCTTGGCCATGATGCCGGCAAAGAGGATGGCCATTAGCGGCATGCCGCCGACGAAGGCAGGGCCGAAGAGCGAAAGCAGGAAGGGACCGGCAAGCAGGACCATGGTCCCGAGCAGGAGCGATGGCCAGAATGCCCAGCGCGCACTGTCGACGGCGATGTCTGCCAATTGCCTGCGGTCGCGGGCGGCCATCGCGACCGCGATACGGGGGCCTGCCGCTGCCTTGACCGAGAACATAACGAAATGCACCAGTGCCATCGTCTTGGCGGCGGCGAAATAGACGGCGACATCATCGGGTTTGAGATAGAAGCCGACGATGACCACGTCGGAATTGGTCAGCAGGAAGCCGAAGCCGTCGATCAGGAAGATCGGGACAGCGACCTGGAGCCATCGTCCCATTTCGATCCGAAGCGGCCCACTGACATAGCGCGAACGCAGCCGCCAGGTGAGGACGAGAAACTGACTGATGGTCGTCGCATAGACGGCGGCCATGGCTGCCACCATGGCGGTGCGCGCCGTGTGCGGCGCGCCCATCATCGTTGCCAGCACCATGAAGGCGAGCACCAGCAGAGGGCGAATGATGAAGGTGGGGCTCATCGCCGAGAGCGGCCAGCCATGCGCACGGGCGGTGCCGTCCATCACATCGCCAAGCGCGATCATCGGCAGGATGAACAGACCGAGATAGAGCGGAACGAGATAGTAGCCCTCGATCCGGTCGGCGAAGAGCCACAATCCCAGAAATCCGACGAGGGCGAGCGTGCTTGCCGACACGAGCGCAAAGACCCGGGCGGTGGTCGTCAGGCCGCGAATTTCGTCGAGCGCCGCTGTTGCTTGGTATTCCGGCAGGAAGCGGATCACGGCCGAATGGAAGCCGATGCAGGACAGGTTGCCGAACAGGATCACCAGCACCCAGACGAAGACGAAGATGCCGTATTCGAACTCGCCCATCAGGCGCGCGAGAATGATCTGGGACAGGAATGCGATCGCGGCGCTGAGGATGCGGATGACGAAGGCGACCAGCGCCATGCGCCGCGCCGTATTCTTCGGGTCCTGTTCGGTCAGGGCGGCGATTAGCACGCCGATCAGCGGAGACAGGCGGTGTCGCAGCGCCGACGGCAGCATTCGTCCGGCTGTTTGACATACCGCCATGAACACGAGAACACCCTGAGATTACGCAATACAGGGCTTAGTTGTGCCAGATCAGCGTTAACAAACGGTTCAACCGGGTGCTTTGCACGAGGGAGGGCCTCGATCAGACGGTCTCGGCTCATCGGCTGCGAAGGCCCGAGGGCGGGTGGCAAAGCGGGCGAGGTTGTCCCATTCGGCCAAGCGGCTCGACGATCTGCGACCTTTTCCTGGCCCCAAACAAAAATGCCGCCCGGAGGCGGCATTTCAGATCAAGCTTCGTAAATCCCGTGACAGTGCTTGTACTTCTTGCCGGAGCCGCATGGGCAGGCCTCATTGCGCGAGACCTTGCCCCAGGTCGAAGGATCGGCCGGGTTGCGGTTCACCGGCGCGACGGCCAGCAGCGAACCGGCGCCGCCACCGAAATCGTCTTCGCCGGTCAGCGGGTCGATATGGTGACCGACCATCTGTGGCGGCGCGGGCTGGGGAGCCTCGGCTGCCTCACGGACCAGTTCGACGCGCATGAGCTGGGCCGTTACGGCCTGGCGCAGGTTGCCGAGCAGGGCCTGGAACAGTTCGAAGGCTTCGGACTTGTATTCCTGCAGCGGGTCGCGCTGGGCATAGCCACGGAAGCCGATGACCGAGCGCAGGTGGTCGAGGTTGACGATGTGTTCGCGCCAGAGATGGTCGAGCGTCTGCAGAATGACCGAGCGCTCGACATATTGCATGATCTCGGGGCCGAAACGCTCGGCACGGTCGGCCACCGCCTTTTCGGTAGTCGCCGTCACGCGCTCCAGGATGTCGCTCTCGTCGATGCCTTCCTCGGCTGCCCATTCGACGATCGGCAGGTCGAGGTTGAGGTATTGTTGGACGTCGGCCTTGAGGCCCTCGACGTCCCACTGTTCTGCATAGGCCCGCTCGGGGATGCGCTTGGAAACGACGTCTTCGATGACTTCGTTACGCATGTCGGTGATGGTTTCGGTAACGCTCTCGGCATCCATCAGCTCGATGCGCTGCTCGAAGATCACCTTGCGCTGGTCATTGAGCACGTCGTCGTATTTCAGAAGGTTTTTGCGGATGTCGAAGTTGCGGGCTTCGACCTTCTTCTGGGCGCGTTCAAGTGCCTTGTTGATCCAGGGATGGACGATCGACTCGCCTTCCTTCAGGCCGAGCTTCTGCAGCATGCCATCCATGCGGTCGGAGCCGAAGATGCGCATCAGGTCGTCCTGAAGCGACAGGTAGAACTTGGAGCGACCCGGGTCGCCCTGACGGCCGGAACGGCCGCGGAGCTGGTTGTCGATACGGCGGCTTTCGTGGCGTTCGGTGGCAAGTACGTAAAGTCCGCCGGCGGCCAGCGCCTGTTCCTTCAACTGCTGCACCTCGTCGCGGATCGCCTGTTCGCGCCCGTGGCGCTCGGGGCCGGGCTCGACCTCTGCGAGTTCCTGCTGGATGCGCATGTCGACGTTGCCGCCGAGCTGGATGTCGGTACCGCGACCCGCCATGTTGGTGGCGATCGTGACTGCACCCGGCACGCCGGCCTGTGCGACGATAAAGGCTTCCTGCTCGTGGTAACGCGCGTTCAGCACCTGGAAGTTGTTGAACCCGGACTTCTTGAGCAGATCGGCAAGCTGTTCGGACTTTTCGATCGACGTCGTGCCGACCAGCATCGGCTGGCCGCGCTCGTGCGCCGACTTGATCTCGTCGATGATCGCCTTGAGCTTCTCGCCCTGGGTACGATAGACCTCATCGTCCTCGTCGAGACGCTTGATCGGCAGGTTGGTCGGAACTTCAATAACTTCCAGGCCGTAGATGTTGCCGAATTCTTCGGCTTCGGTGGAGGCCGTGCCGGTCATGCCGCCGAGCTTGGAATACATGCGGAAATAGTTCTGGAAGGTGATCGAGGCGAGCGTCTGGTTCTCGGGCTGGATCTGCACCTTTTCCTTGGCTTCGAGCGCCTGATGCTGGCCTTCGGAATAGCGGCGGCCCGGCATCATGCGGCCGGTGAATTCGTCGATGATGACGATCTCGCCGTTGCGGACGATATAGTCCTTGTCGCGCTGGAACAGCTTGTGGGCCTTCAGCGCGTTGTTGACGTGGTGGACGATTGCGACGTTTTCGATGTCGTAGAGCGATTCACCCTTGAGCAGGCCTGCCTGTTTCAGCAGGTTTTCGAGCTTCTCAGTGCCTTCTTCGGAGAAGTTGGCCGAGCGCTGCTTCTCGTCGATCTCGTAGTCTTCCGGCGAAAGCAGCGGGATGAACTCGTTGATCGTGTTGTAGAGATCCGAGCGGTCGTCGAGCGGGCCGGAGATGATCAGCGGCGTGCGCGCTTCGTCGACAAGGATCGAGTCCACTTCGTCGACGATGGCGAAGAAGTGACCGCGCTGGACCATCTGCGCACGCTCGTACTTCATGTTGTCGCGCAGATAGTCGAAGCCGAGTTCGTTGTTGGTCGCGTAGGTGATGTCGCAGGCATAGGCCGCATGGCGCTGGTCATCGGTGAGGCCATGGACGATGACGCCGGTCGACAGGCCGAGGAAGCTGTAGACGCGGCCCATGGTGGCGGCGTCGCGCTGTGCCAGGTAGTCGTTGACGGTGACGACGTGCACGCCCTTGCTGGCAAGCGCGTTGAGATAGACGGGCAGGGTCGCCACGAGCGTCTTGCCTTCGCCGGTCTTCATTTCGGCGATGGCGCGCTCGTGCAGGATCATGCCGCCGATCAGCTGCACGTCGAAGGGACGCAGGCCAAGCACGCGGCGGGCTGCCTCGCGGGCAACCGCAAAGGCCGGCACCAGCAGGTCGTCGAGGGTCTTGCCGTCTGCGAACTCTCGGCGGAATTCCACGGTCTTGGCGGCGAGTGCCTCATCCGACAAAGCCTTCATATCGGCTTCAAGTGCGTTGATGGCATCCACTCTGGCCTTGTAGCCACGCACACGGCGATCGTTGGAGGAGCCAAACAACTTGCGGGCTAGGCCGCCGAGACTGACCATACGAATGGTCCTTTCTTTTTTGTTGCCTTGGGTTCCACCGGCCGCACCGTCCAAAACCGCGCAATGCCGTGAAACGCCCGGAAACTGTTCTGGACGCGAGGTTGCGTGACAGATAAGAGGGGGGTCGAATTATGTCAACGCACTTGCATGGCCGGACGGCTACAGAACGGCCACATTCTGGTGGTGTTCAGCCGCCACAAGCCCGATGCAATCGCGTTGACGGCCAAAGGTGAAAGGTTACGAGCATGTCGAAGTTGAAAACCCTGGCCGCTGCGGCCCTGGTTGCGGCGATCGCCGTTCATGGTGTCGCGCGCGCCGAAGACGCGGACCCGGTCATTGCGACCGTCGGTGGCGAGGAAGTGCGCCAGTCCGAGCTCAATCTCGCCCTTGGCGGTCTTGACCCGCAGCTCCAGCAGATGCCGGAAGAGCAGAAGCGTGCTGCCGCGCTGTCGGCTGTCATCGACGTCAAGCTTCTGTCGAAGACCGCCGAAAAGGAAGGCCTTCAGGACGATGCGACCTTCAAGCAGCGTCTCGCCTACCTGACCGAGCGCGAACTGCACAACGCCTTCTTCAAGAAGCACGTCGTCGACGCGATCACCAAGGAAGAAGTGAAGGCGCGCTACGACAAGGAAATCGCAGCCGTTCCCGTTCAGGAAGAAATCAAGGCGCGTCACATCCTCGTCAAGACCGAGGAAGAGGCCAAGGAAATCATCAAGGAACTCGACGCCGGCAAGAGCTTCGTCGAACTCGCCAAGGCCAAGTCCTCCGATCCGAACAAGGACGACGGCGGCGACCTCGGCTACTTCACCAAGGGCCGCATGGTTCCGGAATTCGAAGCCGTCGTGTTCACGCTCGACAAGGGCGCCTACACCAAGACGCCGGTGAAGACGCAGTTCGGCTTCCACGTGATCCTGGTCGAAGACAAGCGCCCGCAGGCGCCGCCGACGCTGGAGCAGGTCGAGCCGCAGGTTCGTCAGCTTGTCATGCGCGACAAATACGTTGAGCTGCTTGCTGCTGCCAAGAAGGACGCCGGTGTCGAGATTTCCGATCCGGCTCTGAAGAAGGCCTATGACGAGGCCAACAAGGCGCAGGAAGCCAAGTAACTTTCGACCGGCGGGCCCTGTCTGAGGGCAAGGTTCGCCGGTCAACGTTTCTTGTCGATGCCCGACGGCCCCAAAAGCCGATCGGGCATTTGTCGCAACGCCACCTTGATCCCACGGTCTTCACGCAGGTTTGCCATGTCCGGTTCCGTCTCTCCGCTCGCTCCGAAAACCTTTGCCGAAATGCCCGCTTTGCGCGGTGTTCGCATGGCAACTGCCGCTGCCGGCATCAAGTACAAGAACCGTACCGACGTGCTGATGATGGTTTTCGACCAGCCTGCTGCCGTTGCCGGCGTGTTCACGCGCTCCAAGTGCCCCTCTGCGCCTGTCGACTTCTGCCGCCAGAACCTTGGCGGCGGCGTTGCGCGCGCAGTCGTCGTTAATTCCGGCAATGCCAATGCCTTCACCGGCAAGAAGGGCCGCGAGGCGACGGAGCTGACCGCGAAGTCGGCGGCGAAGGCCGTCGGTTGCGCCGAGAGCGAGGTGTTCCTGGCCTCGACCGGCGTCATCGGCGAACCGCTGGATGCGACGAAGTTCGCAGGCGTGCTCGACGATCTCGCGGTTGCCGGCCGCCAAGACTTCTGGTTCGAGGCGGCCAAGGCGATCATGACCACGGACACCTATCCGAAGGTCGCCACCCGCAGTGCCGAGATCGGCGGCGTGAAGGTGACGATCAACGGCATCGCCAAGGGCGCAGGCATGATCGCGCCTGATATGGCGACGATGCTTTCCTTCGTCGTCACCGACGCCGACATTGCACCGGCGGCACTGCAGGCGCTGCTTTCGGCTGGCGTCGGCCCGACGTTCAATTCGGTCACTGTCGACAGCGATACCTCGACGTCGGATACGCTGATGCTGTTTGCGACCGGTGCCGCCGCCGGCGATGGCCAGCAGAAGATGACGGATGCATCCGATGCGAAGCTCGACGCCTTCCGGGCGGCACTCAACGACCTGCTGCGCGATCTGGCTCTCCAGGTGGTTCGCGACGGCGAAGGTGCGCGCAAGATGGTTGCCGTCACGGTGGAAGGTGCCGAGAACGACGCGGCTGCCAAGCGCATCGCGCTTTCGATCGCCAACTCGCCGCTGGTCAAGACTGCGGTTGCCGGCGAGGACGCCAATTGGGGGCGGGTGGTCATGGCCGTCGGCAAATCCGGCGAGATGGCAGAGCGCGACCGGCTGGCGATCTGGTTCGGCGATGTGCGCGTCGCTGTCGAGGGCGAGCGCGATCCTACCTATTCGGAAGCGGCCGCCACCGCAGTCATGAAGGCGCAGGATATCCCGATCCGCGTCGATATCGGCCTCGGTTCCGGACGTGCGACGGTCTTTACCTGCGACCTCACCAAGGAATATGTCGAGATCAACGGCGACTACAGAAGCTGACGGATTCACGGGCAACCGTTCGCGGGGCTGCTTGCTGCTCCCGGGTTGCTTGTATCGCCGACGACTGGTCTGACCTGGGGGTAAGCAGATGACATCGATCGACACTCAGCCGAGCGCAGGCGATGCTACGGCTGAAGGCAAGGACAAGCGCATGGTTGATCTTCCGAGCGTGCGGCGGCTTGAGGCCGTCGGTTTTCGCGCCTGGCCGGCAGCGTCGGTTCACTATGACGGCAGCTGGCTGATCCGGCTGAATGCCGGCCACGATTCCAAGCGCCTCAATTCGGTCAACCCGCTCGATCCCTCCGATTACCGCGACATCCCCGTCCGATTGGAAAAAGCCGCCCGACGCTTTGCCGATTACGGCCGGCCGCTGACCGTGCGGCAGACGCCGTTGACGCCGCCGCAGCTGATCGCACACATGGATGCCGAAGGCTGGACTGCCTTCTCCCATAGCATCGTGATGATGGCTGATATCGCCGAGCGCGACTTCGGCGATGGCATAGACCATTTGCCGATCAAGGATGTCGGCCGCTTCGTCGACGCGCGCATCCGCATCGGCAGGGAAGATCCCAAGACCAAGGCGGCGCTCGCCGAGATCATCAATTCCATCAAGCCGGAAAGCGGTCTGTTTCTTTTCGAGGATGTGGAGAGCGGCCCGACGGCGGTGTCGCTTGTCGTTCAGGACAACGATCTCGCCGGTATCATGCTGTTTGCCGTTGACGAACACTTCCGCCGACAGGGGGTGGGCAAGGCCATGCTCGACGTTTCGCTGCGCTGGGCGCGGCTACGCGGCGCCAAGAAGGTCTGGTTGCAGGTCGAGGCAGACAACGAGGCGGCGCTGGCGCTCTATCGCGGTGCCGGCTTCTCAGACGTCTACACCTATCTCTATCGCACGCCGAAGGCCTGATCCATGGACGCCAACGGAAAGAAGATCGTCCTCGTCGCTGCCTGCGCGCTGGTGGATTCCGACGGCCGAATCCTTCTGGCGCAGCGCCCTGAAGGCAAATCGCTTGCCGGCCTTTGGGAGTTTCCCGGCGGCAAGGTGGAGCCCGGCGAGACGCCGGAGGAAACGCTGATCCGCGAGTTGGACGAAGAGCTTGGCATCCAGACCAAGGTCGCGTGTCTGGCGCCGCTGACCTTCGCCAGCCACACCTACGACGATTTCCATCTGCTGATGCCGCTTTACGTCTGCCGGCGCTATGAAGGCGTGGCGATCGGGCGGGAGGGCCAGGCGATCAAATGGGTGCGCTCCAAGGCGCTGCGCGACTACCCGATGCCTCCTGCCGACGAGCCACTTATCCCATTTCTGATGGATTTGCTCTGAACCTACCCAAAAACCGACCGATTATTAATTGATCGTTTATCTCCCTCCCGCAAAGATAACCTCAATTCAGTTTCGGTACGTATGTTCAGCGAACGGCGTATCGGTTTCGGGCAATGTGGCAGAACGAAGCTTGGGAAGGATGCTCCCGTTCGCCGCACCTTATGCGTTTGTGAGGCTGGGATGGTAGACGACGATTTCTGGAGGACGGTTCAGGAGAAGGACATGGTGACGAGCCAGTCCCGCCGGACAGGCGTGCTCAATCTGTCGCTGTTGTTTGGAACGGCCGTGATCGCGCTGACGCTGATCCTGACGCCGATGCTGTCCTCGAAGACGGACAAGCGCATGCTGGCGAATACGCCGGTGGACTACGACAATATTTCGACCGGCTCGATCCCTTCGAACGGCACGACGAAGCGCTATACTGTGCGCCGCAGCGTGCTTCAGGAAATGCCGGGTGCGGTCTGCATCATCGATGCTGACGGCAGCAAGAGTGGCTGCTGATCTGGGCGGCGCGTCGGAGTGGTTCCCTGCGTGTCTGCCGGTCGGGAAGTGAGTTCCAACCGGGTTGGGAACATATGAACACGCTGAAGCGCCTTATTCGCGATAGTAGTGCGGCCACTGCCGTGGAGTATGGGCTTATCGCTGGCCTGATTTGCCTCAGCCTGCTTCTTGGCGCGGAGCAACTAAGAGACGCACTCCTGTCTCTTTTCAATCTGCTGACAACGACGTTCCTGGATTCGCAAAACTGAGGGCCTGATCATCGGGTTTTCAGACCGGTCTTTCCTTCGTCCCCAGCGCCTCCGACAACCGCTGTTTCGCAGAGCCCGGCTTCAGCGGTTTCTGCTGGCTTTCGTGCGGCGCCCAACCGGAGAGGTAGACGACGGAGAAGGTCGCGCGGATGCGGCCGTCCGGGTCGGAGAAGCGCTCTGCATAGATTTCCGCAGCCCTCAGGAAAAAGCGCCGGGACACCGGTGTCCGACTGCGGGCCGCCAGCGGGCTGGTCATGCCCATGGCCCGCAAATCGCGGATGAGTGCGAAGAGCGAATCGTATCGAACCGTATAGGTTTCGGCGTCCGCCACCGGCAGGGCAAAGCCCGCCCGTTGCAGCAATGCGCCCATGTCGCGAACGTCGGCAAAGGGAATGACCCGCGGGCTCGCACCGCCGGTCAACTCGGCCTCGGCGGCAAGCAACGCCTCGCGCAGTTCGTTCAGCGTTCCATTGCCGGGAATTGCCGCCAGAAAAAGCCCGTCGGGCTTCAGCGACCGGCGCGCCTGGATGAAGGCGCCGGGCGTGTCGTTGGTGAGATGCAGCGACAGGGGGGAGACGAGAAGATTGAGTGTCTCGGGCTCGGCGGGGATGCGCTCGAGCGGCGCAATCGCAACCGGCATGGCGGTCGTACCGAAGCCGGGGTCGGTTTCCACCCGCTCGACCGTTCCGACCTTGCCCGTTTCCAGAAGGCGATGCGCCGTTGCGCCGGTGTAGCCGTGCAATTCCATTGCCTTGTCGAACTGCCGCTCCACCACGCTGACGCGGTCGGCCAACTCCTGTGCGACGATATCGAGGAGGAAGGCCGCCTTTGGGTCGGCATTACGCAGCGCCCGGCGACGGTGCGCCTCGACAAGGCTCTGGTCAAAGATGATTTCCACGGTACTGTGCTCCGACAGCATGATTGCCTCCCTGGAGCGGAACCGATTTAAGGGAAAAATCATGCTGAAATTCAAAGTGCTACAGCGACCTTTGCGCGTCTGAAAACACGCGCGGCGCTGTAGGGTGTTCCAGTGTCCTGCAAAGAAACCCACACGACGGCAAAGTCAACCTCATGAACGGGGAAGAGCGGCATTTTGGGCTGGCGGAGTGCCTGACCTTTCTGCGTCGGATCGGCAACGATCTCGTCAACGTCGTCTACCCTCCCGTTTGCTGCGGCTGTGGGCGACTGATGGGCCGCCATCGGGCGGTCTGCGCCCCCTGCTGGTCGACGCTTCGATTGATCGAGCGGCCTTACTGCGAAATCCTCGGCCTGCCATTTGCCCATGACCACGGGGAGGGAGCGATGTCGCCAGAGGCGATCGCCGATCCGCCGGTCTTCGACCGCTTGCGCTCTGTTGCTGTCCACGAAGGCATCGCGCGTGAACTGGTGCATGGATTGAAATATCGGGACCGTACCGATCTCGCGCCGATGATGGCGGAATGGATGGTCCGGGCGAGCGACGGTGCTGTCGCTTCCGCCGATGCCATCATCCCGGTGCCACTGCATGCCTTCCGGCTGTGGGGGCGTAAATACAACCAGGCGGCGGAGCTTGCCCGCGCCGTCGCCGCACTGTCCGGTCGCCCTTATCTTCCGGCAACGCTTCACCGCGTCCGCCGCACGACCAAACAGGTCGGGCTCGACGCCAAGGCGCGCGAGGACAATGTTCGCGGCGCCTTTGCCGTTGCCGAGAGCGGCAGGCAAGGTCTCATCGGAAAACGCATCGTTCTCGTCGATGACGTCTATACGACCGGCGCCACCGTTACGGCTGCGACGCGCGCACTGAAGCGGGCGGGGGCCGGACATGTCACGGTTTTAACCTTTGCAAGAGCCATGTCGGGTCTTATATGACAAATAGAAGTCCGGCATCGTTGCCGGTGAAGGAGCGGTTAGGAAACATGGCTTCGGTCGTTATTTATACGCGTCAGTTCTGCGGTTATTGCTCGGCTGCAAAAAAGCTTCTGGAAACCAAGGGCGTCTCGTTCCTCGAACATGATGCGACTTACGATCCGCAGGTGCGCCAGAAGATGATCGAGAAATCGCATGGCGGGGTCACTTTCCCGCAGATCTTCATCAACGACATCCATGTCGGCGGCTGCGACGATCTGCACGCACTGGAGCGGGCCGGAAAACTCGACGAGATGCTCGCCGCCTAAACCGTTTCCACTTTAGACAGAGCTAGGGAAGCGCTCTATCTTTCTGTTTCTACGCATTTCCTGACGGGAAAACGCTTCGTACGTTTCCCTGAAATGCTCCGAGGAGCCCGACTGCGATGACATTCAAGGCTGCCGCGATCCAGATGTGTTCCGGCGTCGATCCGGCAAGAAATGCCGAGACGATGGCGCGGTTGGTGCGCGAGGCAGCCGGGCACGGGGCGACCTATGTCCAGACGCCGGAGATGACCGGAGCGCTCCAGCGCGATCGCGCCGGTTTGCGGGCCGTGCTCAGGGATGAGGCGAACGACACCATCGTGCGCGAAGCGGCAGCACTTGCGGGCGAGCTCGGCATTCATCTGCATGTCGGGTCGACCCCAATTGCGCTTGCAGACGGCAAGATCGCCAATCGCGGCTTCCTGTTCGGTCCGGACGGCGCCAAGATCTGCGATTACGACAAGATCCATATGTTCGACGTCGATCTCGACAATGGCGAAAGCTGGCGCGAAAGCGCGGCCTATAGCCCTGGCAGCACGGCGCGCCTGGCGGACCTCGATTTCGGCACCTTGGGCTTTGCCATCTGCTACGACGTTCGCTTCCCCGAGCTGTTCCGCCAGCAGGCGGTCGCGGGTGTGCAGGTGATGTCGGTGCCGGCGGCCTTCACTCGCCAGACCGGCGAAGCGCACTGGGAGATCCTGCTGCGTGCCCGCGCCATCGAGAACGGTTTCTTCGTCATCGCCGCGGCACAGGGCGGTGTGCATGAGGACGGGCGCGAGACCTTCGGTCATTCGATGATCATCGACCCCTGGGGCAAGGTGCTTGCTGCGGCGGGTGCCGCCGGCGAGGGGATCGTCCTGGCAGATATCGACGTGGCTGCCGTGCATGCGGCCCGCGCCAAGATCCCGAACCTCAGGAACGCGCGCAGCTTTGCGCTGGACCACGTCTTGCTCGCTGGCAAGGGAGGTGTTGCCGCTTGATCCGCTACACGCTTTCCTGCGATCAGGGCCACGCTTTCGAGGGCTGGTTCTCGTCGAGTGACGACTTTGAACGCCAGATGGACCGCAAGCTCGTTTCCTGTCCCACCTGCAATTCTACGTCCGTTGCCAAACAGCTGATGACGCCGTCGATCGCAACCGCACGCAAGAAGGAAGCGACACGGGCGCTGGTCATGGATCAGGCACAGAAGGAAACCGTCGCCAAGATTCGCGAACTGGTAAAAGCGGTGCGTGAAAATGCCGAGGATGTCGGCGACCGCTTTCCCGAAGAGGCCCGCAAGATCCACTACGGCGAGGCGGACGAACGTGGTCTCATTGGCCAGGCGACCGTGGAAGAGGCAGTCGCTCTTCTCGAAGAGGGCATCGCTATCGCGCCGCTGCCGGTGTTGCCCGACGAGGTCAACTGAGCGGCAAGCCGGAATACCTCCTCACGTCGGCTATTTTCAGTGCCGTCGGGTGAAATCCCGGAAACACCCTTTAAAAACAGATCGTTGTTTCCCATCTCCGGATCTTTGCAATCCGGGATTTTGACAGCAATGGATCTTTCCGACCTTCGTATTTCCAGCGACCGCCTGACGGTCCGGCATTTTGCACCTGAGGATTTCGACGGGTTCCATGCCTATCACAGGCTGCCGGAGGTCTACCGCATATCTCTATGCCGATCCGCTGGACGAGGACAGCGCGCGCGCAAAATTCGCCAGGGCGAGCAATCCGCGTCTGGATGAGGATGGAGATGTCGCGGTCTTTGCCGTCGAGCGGCGGGAGGATGGGGCGCTCGTCGGCGAGGTGCTGCTGAAGCTCGCGAGCAAGGCGGCACGGCAGGCGGAAACCGGCTATGTCTTCAACCCGGCTTTTGCGGGCAAGGGCTATGCGACCGAAGCGATGCGGGCGGTGCTCGACCTGGGTTTCTCCAAGCTGAATTTCCATCGGATCTTTGCGCGCCTCGATCCACTCAACGCGGGCTCCGTCGGCGTCGTCGAGCGCCTGGGCATGCGCCGCGAGGCGCACCTGATCCAGAACGATCAGTTCAACGGAGCCTGGGGGGACGAGTTCATCTACGCCCTGCTCCAGCACGAATGGCAGGCCAGGCCGAAGCTCGACTACTGCATAATTCCTTAAATCGGAATCGATTTAAGGACAAAATTATGCAGCAACTCAAAGTGTTACAGCGACCTTTGCGCGTCTAAACAGACGCGCAAAGGTCGCTGTAAGGCGGCGAAGCCAGAAGGAACCCCTCCGGCGATCAGCGTCGCCGGAGGGGTTTGCAAAGGATTTGATGCAGGCCCGAGGGGGCTGGCGCCTTCCCGTTAAAGCGGGCGCTTGGCGACAATCATGTAGTTGACGTCCATGTCCTTCGACAGGTTCCACTGGTTGGACAGCGGATTGAAGAACACCCCGGTGCGCTCGGTCAGCTCGAGGCCGCTCGCCACAAGCGGCTTTTCCAGTTCCTCCGGGCGCACGAGCTTTTCGTATTGATGCGTGCCGCGCGGCAGCCAGCGCAGAACATTTTCAGCCGCAAAGATCGCGAGCGCCGCCGCCTTCATCGTGCGGTTGATCGTGGCGACGAACATCAGGCCGCCGGGGCGAACCATATGGGCGCAGGTGGTCATGAAGAAGTCGACATCGGCCACGTGCTCGACCACTTCCATGTTGAGAACGATGTCGAAGCTTTCACCCGCCTCGGCAAGGGCCTCGGCCGTCACGGCGCGATAATCCACGGCAACGCCGCTGCCGGCCGCGTGGGTCTTGGCAATGCCGATATTCTTTTCCGAAGCGTCGGCGCCGACGACATCAGCCCCCATGCGGGCCATGGGCTCCGACAGCAGACCGCCACCGCAGCCGATATCGAGCAGGCGCAGGCCCTTCAGCGGCTGCGGGCTTTTCGGATCACGGCCGAAATGCTCGGCGACCTTGTCGCGGATATAGGCGAGGCGTACGGGATTGAACTTGTGCAGCGGCCGGAACTTTCCCGTCGGGTCCCACCATTCGGCGGCCATGGCCGAAAAGCGGTCTACCTCGCTCTGGTCGATCGTCGTGCGCGCTGTCTCGCTCATGCTGCCATCTCCTTCATTCTGCCTGATGAAGTCGGACGATCGGGCAGGGATGTCAAGAGGCGGGCAGCGGCCACAACAGCGCATCTGAAGCGGCCGCGCGTGCGTCCGGCGACGTCAGGTGCCACGTCGGGCAGCCTTCGATCAGGCATCCGGCTGCGGCTGGTAATGCAGGATGACGACACCGGACTTGAGCGGCCGCGTGTGGGTGAGCCTGAGGCTGGTGCGCTTCGACAGAGGTTTGAAGAGGGGAACGCCGCCGCCGAGCAGGACCGGATTGATGCCGAGCCGATATTCGTCGACGAGGCCTTTCTCCACCAGCTCTGCGGCAAAATCCGCGCTGCCGAAAATGAAGATGGTGCCGCCCTCCTGCGCCTTCAGGCGTTCGACTTCGGCGACCGCGTCGCCGGTAACGAGCTTAGTGTTGTGCCAGCCGACGGTTTTCAGCGATCGGGAGAAGACGTACTTCTCGACCCCGTTCATGAAGGTGGCGATATCGCCTTCGGCTTCCGGCCAGTAGGACGCCATCATCTCATAGGTAACCCGGCCGAAGAGCAGGGTATCGGCTTCGAGCTGGGTTTCGCCGATATAGGCCGCGAGTTCATCCTCGAAGACGAACCAGCTGATGTCCTGACCGGGTGCTTCGAAGAAGCCGTCGACACTGACCATGTCCCACATGATGACCTTGCGCATTGTCGTTTCTCCCGTTTTCGCTCGCCGCCATTTGCGGCCCTGTTCTTTGGCCGACAACTGTCGCGCCGGATGAACGTGCGGGACAGCATGGGGCGAAGCCCGGGCGGTTCCGGCCCAGGCTCCAGCCGGCCTTATCTCTGTGCGTCGACGATCAGGATCATCGGCCGCTCCATCTCTTCGGCAAGATCCGGATTGGCGGCGATCTGCGCCGGCGTCGGGTGCCACTCCTCGACGTGACGGATGGCGAAGCCGCCGCGCATCAACGCGTTGAGCGTGGTGCCGATCGTGCGGTGGTATTTGACCACGCCCTTGGCCAGCCAGTCCGTGGTGCGCCGGCCCTCGACGGAGTAGTGATCCACCGGCCACCGCTTCCGCCCGTTTTCTCCGACCTGCCAGCCCGGGGTGAGCGAGGCCATGTAGATCGGGTGCTCGATGGTGAAGACCAGGTGCGAACCGGGCATCAGCGCATTGTGGATCGCCTGGATCAGGCGATCGAAGTCCTCGACATAGTGGAATGCGAGCGAGCTGTAGGCGAGGTCGAAGGCGCCGTCCTCGAGTGTCAGGTGATCGAGATCGGCGATGCCGTATTCGATCGCCGGATCGGCCGTGTCGCGTCGGGCGCGGGCGATCATGTTCTCCGACAGGTCGAGCCCGAGGACGCGGGCGGCACCCTGCTCGCGGGCGAAACGCGAGAACCAGCCGAAGCCGCAGCCGAGATCGACCACATGGCTGCCTTGCAGATCCGGCAAGGCGGCGCGGATCGCCGGCCATTCGGCGGCGCCGTCGAGACCATGCACGGATCGCCCCAGCTGGCTGTAGCCTTCGAAAAATTCCGGTTTGTCGTAGATATTCTGTGCCATTTCATTCTCCATCAAAATGCCGATGGACGGCGCACCCGTCAAAAGAAGAACCCCGTCCGTTTCCGGCGAGGTTGCAGGTGCGCGAACGCTCTTTCGTCAGCGTGCTCTATCGCCCTGCATCCCGCCTGTTGGGATGCCGGCCGAACGCGCAATGATAGGGACGTCATGTTCGCACATGGGTCCGATATCGCCCGATCGCGCCGCCCAGTCAAGTTCGTTGCTGGCGAAGCCATTGGTCACTTGCGGTTGCCTCTAATGCATAATTTTGTCCTTAAATCGGAATCGATTTAAGGACAAAATTATGCAGCAACTCAAAGTGTTACAGCGACCTTTGCGCGTCTAAACAGACGCGCGGCGCTGTCAGGCATAGCGGCGCACGGTATCCACCGCGCGCCGCCTGCTCGTCAGGCCATGTCGCCTTGTGCGGCCGCGGCGAAGAAATCCTCGGGGTCTTCCACCTCTACGAGGCGGCGCTTGTCGATCAACCAGAAGCGATTACCGATGTTGCGCACGAAGCTGCGGTCGTGGGACACCAGCAGGCAGCTGACCTCGTTTTTCATCAACGCGTCTTCCAGCGCCTCCTGGCCCTCGATGTCGAGATGGTTGGTCGGCTCGTCGAGCAGGTAGAAGTTGGGCTCCCGCAGGCGAAGCACCAGCATCGCAAGGCGCGCCTTCTGACCGCCGGAGAGCCGGCCGAGCGGCTTGTCCTGCATGTCGATGCCGACACCGGCGCCGGCGAGCAGCGAACGCACCTTCTGGTCGCCCAGCGAGAACCGGCGGGAGAGGGCGGCAAGCGGCGTCTCCTTGTCCGAAAGACCCGCAAGCGCCTGATCGCTATAGCCGAGCACCAGGGAAGGCGTGGCTTTCAACGTTTCGGGCGCGCGTGCCGGTTCTTCGATGGCGGTGCGAATGAGGTTGACCAGCCTCGTCTTGCCGGCGCCGTTTTCGCCGAGCAGGACGATGCGGTCACCCTGGCAGATCCAGCGTTTTCCCGTGCGGAAAAGCGGGGCGCCATCCGGTGTTTCCACCTGGATGTCATCGAGCGTTACCAGGATTTTCGCGTGCGTGCCGCGATTGGTCAGCCGGATCGCGCCGGCCGAACGCTCCTGATGGGCGGGCTTGGCCGCGTCTTCCAGCCGGTCGGCGCGCTGGCGCAACTGCTTGGTCTTCACCGTCAGCAGATCGCTGCCGGAGTTGATGCCGATATTGTTGAGCTTGGCCGCCTGCCGCCGCAATTGCTGCGCCACCTTCATGTCGCGCTGGTAGCGCCGCTCTTCCGAGGCGTCCAGTTCGTCGACGGCCGCGCGCGCCTGGGAATAGGGTAGCGCGAAAACGGGCGATTGGTCCGGGCGCAGGAACAGCGTGCGGTTGCTGGTGGCGTCGAGGAAGGCGCGGTCGTGGCTGGCGATCAGCACCGGCACGTCGCGCGCTAGCGCATTCAGCCAGGATTCGAGCCTTGCGATCTTGGCCAGGTCGAGATGGTTGGTCGGCTCGTCGAGGAGCAGTGCGTCGGGATCCGTGACCCAGACACGGGCAAGGAGCGCCAGCCGCTGCCAGCCGCCGCTGAGGTCAGCGACGGTGCGTTGGCGAAGCGCTTCCGGCACCTCGAGCGAATCCAGCACGATATCGACGCGCCAGCTTTCGCTGTCCGCCTGCTCGGCCGAGAGCGCCGAAAGGACCGCGTCATGGAACGATAGTGACAGCAGATGTGCCGGCACGTTCTGCTCGACATGGCCGATGGTCAGGCCGCGCGAGCGGGTGATCTCGCCCGCTGTCGGCTCGAAGCTGCCGCCGATCGATCTGAGCAGGGTGGATTTGCCGCGCCCGTTGGCGGCGACGATACCGAGGCGGTCGCCGGCCGCGACCGAAAGGTTGAGGTTGGAAAAGAGCGCCGTGCTGAGGGTGACGCCGAGGTTGCGGATATTGATCAAAGCCATGTTCGTTCTCTGGACTGCGCGAGCGACGGCAAACATCCACGGGCGGCAAGACTTCTGCCGGGTTGGGCGGATTGTCGGACCCGATGCACGGTATGGTGCAGTCTTCGGGCCGCGTCGGCTCGGAATGGACAACTGTGCAGGCGTTCAAACCGAAACGGTTTTCAGCCGCACCACACTGGGGCAGACCAGGGATAAGGTTCGCGAGGACGCGAAGCGATTGTACCGGTCAGCCCTGCAAACGCATCTGCAGGGCGTTGACGGGGCCACGCTGGCGGTGGTGCCGGAAAAAAGTCATCACAACGCAGCCCTCCTTTCACAATCGAGTTGCGCCGCAGTTTTACCATCGGCGCGAGCAATTTTCAACGGGGTGGCGACGGTTGGGTGCGACCGAAGATGGCTCTTGCCATATGTGCAAAGCCGTAAAGCTATCTGGCGGGCCGTTCGTTGCTCCAGGCGATGTCGATTGGCAATATTGTTGCTCAGCGTGCGGCCAGGTTGCTGTCACGCGGGCCTTATTCCTGCCTTCTTGCCATTGCGCCGCGCCCCCCGATCCGCTAAGAGACGCCGCGACTTTCCGCTCCCCGAAGCGGTGATTGGCCGATGTCCGAGAAGTCTCCCAACTTTTTGATCGTCGGGCGCCGACGGGGGCGCTTTCCTGTCACGCGCGCTCGCGCGCAAACATTCGGTACCGGTAGAGGCGAAATGGCACGCATCGTGATGAAATTCGGCGGAACTTCCGTCGCTGATTTGGACCGCATTCACAATGTTGCTCGCCATGTGAAACGTGAAGTCGACGCCGGCCATGAGGTCGCGGTCGTCGTTTCCGCCATGTCCGGCAAGACCAACGAGCTCGTCGGTTGGGTGCAGCACATGCCCAAGGTCGCCGGCAGCAATGCGCCGTTCTACGATGCGCGCGAATATGACGCCATCGTCGCCTCGGGCGAGCAGGTGACTTCGGGTCTCCTGGCGATCGCGCTGCAGTCGATGGGCATCAATGCGCGCTCCTGGCAGGGCTGGCAGATTCCGATCCGCACCGACAACGCTCATGGCGCCGCCCGCATTCTCGACATCGAGGGTGCCGACATCATCCGCCGCATGGGCGAGGGCCAGGTGGCCGTGGTCGCCGGCTTCCAGGGCCTTGGCCCGGACAATCGCCTGGCGACGCTTGGCCGCGGCGGCTCCGATACGTCGGCGGTTGCGATTGCCGCTGCCGTCAAGGCCGACCGTTGCGACATCTATACCGACGTCGACGGCGTCTACACGACCGACCCGCGTATCGAGCCGAAGGCGCGGCGTCTGAAAAAGATCGCGTTCGAGGAAATGCTGGAAATGGCATCGCTCGGCGCCAAGGTGCTGCAGGTGCGCTCGGTCGAGCTTGCCATGGTGCACAAGGTCCGTACCTTCGTGCGCTCGTCTTTCGAGGATCCCGATGCGCCGGGCATGGGTGACCTTCTCAATCCGCCCGGCACGCTGATTTGTGATGAGGAAGAAATCGTGGAACAGGAAGTCGTAACCGGCATTGCCTATGCCAAGGATGAAGCCCAGATTTCGCTGCGCCGTCTTGCCGACCGGCCGGGCGTTTCCGCCGCGATCTTCGGGCCGTTGGCCGAAGCCCATATCAATGTCGACATGATCGTTCAGAACATCTCGGAAGATGGTTCGAAGACCGACATGACCTTCACCGTTCCTTCCGGCGATGTCGACAAGGCGCTGAGAGTGCTTGGCGACAATAAGGAAAAGATCGGCTACGACGTGATCCAGTCGGAAGCGGGCCTGGTCAAGGTCTCGGTCATCGGCATCGGCATGCGCAGCCATGCGGGCGTTGCCGCGTCGGCGTTCCGTGCACTGGCCGACAAGGGCATCAACATCAAGGCGATCACCACCTCCGAAATCAAGATCTCGATCCTGATCGACGGACCCTATGCCGAATTGGCAGTTCGCACTTTGCATTCCGCCTACGGTCTCGATAAGAGTTAACCGACAGGTGACTGATTTGGGATTCGCAGCCGTTTTGGCTGCGAATTCTTCCGCCGCCGTCGTCTACTCTTTTTCGGGGGACCCCACGCGATGAGAGACCTTTCCGCAGGTCCGCGCGTTCTCCTCAAGCGGTTGCGCGAACTGATGGCGGAACCGCTCGAGCCACAGGAGCGCCTTGACCGGATCGTGCGCCAGATCGCACAGAACATGGTCGCGGAAGTGTGTTCGGTCTATGTGCTGCGTTCCGACGGCGTGCTCGAACTCTACGCGACCGAAGGTCTGAACAAGACCGCCGTCCACCTGGCGCAGTTGAAGATGGGGCAGGGCCTTGTCGGCACCATTGCTGCGTCTGCGCGGCCGCTCAACCTATCCGACGCCCAGGCGCATCCCGCCTTTACCTACCTGCCGGAAACCGGCGAAGAGATCTATCACTCGTTCCTCGGCGTGCCGATCCTGCGCACGGGCCGCGCGCTCGGCGTTCTCGTCGTGCAGAACAAGGCGCAGCGCAACTACCGGGAAGACGAGGTCGAGGCGCTGGAAACGACCGCGATGGTTCTCGCCGAGATGGTGGCGACCGGCGAGTTGAAGAAAATCACCAAGCCCGGCCTCGAGCTCGATCTGTCCCGCCCGGTCTCGATCGATGGCAACAGCTACGGCGAAGGCATCGGCCTTGGCTATGTCGTGCTGCACGAGCCGAGGATCGTCGTCACCAATCTTCTGAACGAGGATACGGACCAGGAATTGCAGCGGCTTGCCGAAGCGCTGGGATCGCTGCGCATCTCGATCGACGACATGCTGTCGCGTCGCGAAGTGTCGATGGAGGGTGAGCACCGCGCGGTGCTCGAGACCTATCGCATGTTTGCCCATGACCGCGGCTGGGTGCGGAAGCTGGAAGAGGCGATCCGCAACGGCCTGACGGCCGAAGCCGCCGTCGAACGGGTGCAGAGCGAGACCAAGGCGCGCATGATCCGGCTGACGGATCCCTATCTGCGCGAGCGCATGCACGATTTCGACGATCTGGCCAACCGGCTGCTGCGACAGCTTTCGGGCTATGGCGCCAAGCTTTCGGCCAGCGATTTTCCGACCGATGCGGTGATCGTCGCGCGCGCCATGGGTGCGGCCGAACTTCTCGACTATCCGCGCGAAAACGTCCGCGGCCTGGTGCTTGAAGAGGGTGCCGTCACCAGCCACGTGGTCATCGTCGCCCGCGCTATGGGCATCCCGGTCGTCGGCCAGGCTGCGGGTGCTGTGGCGCTTGCCGAAAATCGCGATGCCGTCATCATCGATGGCGACGATGCCAAGGTGCACCTGCGGCCTCTGGCCGATCTGCAGCGCGCCTACGAGGAAAAGGTGCGTTTCCGCGCACGCCGACAGGCGCAGTTCCGGGCGCTCAAGGACGTCGAGCCACTCACCAAGGACGGCAAGCGCATCACGTTGCAGATGAATGCCGGCCTTTTGGTCGACCTGCCGCATCTGAACGAGGCGGGTGCTGAGGGCATCGGCCTTTTCCGCACCGAGCTGCAGTTCATGATCGCCTCGACCATGCCGAAGGCGGAAGAGCAGGAGGCCTTCTATCGCAGCGTCCTGAAGCAGACCGGCGGCAAGCCGGTGACCTTCCGCACCCTCGATATCGGCGGCGACAAGGTGGTTCCCTATTTCCGTGCGGCGGAAGAGGAAAATCCGGCGCTCGGCTGGCGGGCGATCCGCCTTTCGCTCGACCGGCCGGGTCTGCTGCGCACCCAGCTTCGCGCCATGCTGCGCGCCGCTGCCGGCGCCGAGCTGAGACTGATGCTGCCGATGGTGACCGAGGTCTCGGAGCTGAAGGAAGCCCGCGAACTGCTGCAAAAGGAAATCGAGCGCCAGTCGAAGCTCGGCGAACAGCTGCCGCGCAAGCTGCAGTTCGGCGCTATGCTGGAAGTGCCGGCGCTCTTGTGGCAGCTCGACGAGCTGATGAGCGAGGTGGACTTCGTTTCGGTCGGCTCGAACGATCTGTTCCAGTTCGCCATGGCGGTCGATCGCGGCAATGCCCGCGTCTCCGAGCGCTTCGACGTGCTTGGCCGGCCCTTCCTCAGAATCCTGCGCGATATCGTGCGCGGCGGCGAGCGCCATCAGACACCGGTGACGCTCTGCGGCGAGATGGCGAGCAAGCCCTTGTCGGCCATGGCCCTGCTCGGTCTTGGCTACCGCTCGGTGTCGATGTCACCGACGGCAGTCGGGCCGATCAAGGCGATGCTCTTGGCTCTCGATGCCGGCAAGCTCGGCGAGGTCCTGAACGCGGCGCTGGACGACACGCGCGACCAGACGCCGGTTCGCCAGATCCTGATCGACTTCGCTGCGGCGAACGGCATCCCGGTTTAGATAGATTTGAAGGGCTTTTGTCCTCGTTCGGGCTATGATCCGGGCGAGGCGAAGCGCATTTGGAGTGACACTTGGCAAAGCTTCCCATTGAGAAAATGCGCGAACTGGAACGGCGGTTCGGCGAGATCGAGGCCCGCATGTCGGCAGGGCCCGCGGCCGACGTCTATGTGAAGCTGGCGTCGGAATATTCCGAACTGCAGCCTGTGGTCACCAAGATCCGCGCCTATGAGAAGGCAACCGCCGAGCTTGCCGACATCAATGCCATGTTGGCCGACAGGACGACCGACAAGGACATGCGCGACCTGGCCGAGATGGAAAGGCCTGAAGTCGTGGAGGCGATCGAGCAGCTGGAACAGGAGATCCAGATCCTGCTCTTGCCGAAGGATGCAGCCGACGAAAAGAGCGCGATCCTCGAAATCCGCGCGGGAACCGGCGGCTCGGAGGCAGCGCTGTTTGCCGGCGATCTTTTCCGGATGTACGAGCGTTATGCGGCAGCCAAGGGCTGGCGGGTCGAAGTGCTTTCGGCCAGCGACGGCGAAGCTGGCGGTTTCAAGGAAATCATCGCCACCGTTTCCGGTCGCGGCGTGTTTGCGCGGTTGAAGTTCGAGTCGGGCGTGCACCGGGTTCAGCGCGTCCCGGAAACCGAAGCGAGCGGACGCATTCACACCTCGGCGGCAACCGTCGCCGTGCTGCCGGAGGCCGAGGAGATCGACATCGAGGTCCGGCCCGAGGACATCCGCATCGACACCATGCGCTCGTCGGGCGCGGGTGGGCAGCACGTCAACACGACAGACTCCGCCGTGCGCATCACCCATCTCCCGACCGGTCTCGTCGTCACGAGTTCGGAAAAGTCGCAGCATCAGAACCGCGCCAAGGCGATGCAGGTGCTGCGTTCGCGGCTCTATGACATGGAGCGCCAGCGCGCCGACAGCGAACGTTCGGCCGACCGCAAGAGCCAGGTCGGCTCCGGCGACCGCTCCGAACGTATTCGCACCTACAACTTTCCGCAGGGGCGCATCACCGATCACCGTATCAACCTGACGCTCTACAAGCTCGACCGGATGATGATCGGCGAAATCGACGAAGTCGTCGATGCGCTGCTGGCCGATTACCAGGCGAGCCAACTGGCTCTCCTGGGCGAGCAACGAGGCTGATCGCGATGACTGCCACGCTCGCGCGCCTCGTGGCGGAAAGCCGGGACCGCCTGACCGCGGCCGGCATCGAGCATGCGACACTCGACGCGCGCCATCTGGTGTCGGGCCTGCTCGGGCTTTCGCTGACGGATGTCGTGACCCGTGGCAAGGACCCGGTTTCGGAGGTGGACGCCGTCAGGGTCCGGGCCGCCGTCGAGCGGCGGATCGCGCGCGAGCCGGTCTACCGCATTCTCGGCGAGCGGGAGTTCTTTGGCCTGCCGCTCAAGCTGTCGCGGGAAACGCTGGAGCCGAGGCCGGATACGGAAACGCTCGTCGATCGCATGATCCCGCATCTGCGCCGTACCGTTACGGCGAAGGGGAGCTGCCGGCTTCTCGATCTCGGCACAGGGACGGGGGCGATCTGCCTGGCTTTGCTCGCCAGCGTTCTTGAAGCGCACGGCACGGCTACCGATATATCCGAGGATGCGTTGGCGACAGCGAGTGCAAATGCCGAGGCGCTTGGCCTTGCGGATCGTTTCGAGGCCCTGCGCAGCAACTGGTTCGAAAGGGTGGAGGGGCGCTTCGACGTCATCGTCTCAAATCCGCCTTATATACGGTCCAGTGTAGTTGCAGAGCTTGAGCCGGAAGTGCGATTGCACGATCCGGCCGCAGCACTCGATGGCGGAGACGACGGCCTTGATGCCTATCGTGCCATCGCCCTTCAGGCCGGTCATCATCTTGAGACAGACGGCGTGATAGGCTTGGAAATCGGTTTCGATCAGAAAGAGGCGGTTACGGCATTGTTTAATGCCGAGAACTTCCGTTTGCGCGAAGAAGCCAAGGATCTGGGCGGTAACGACCGGGTGCTGATCTTCGAGCGTAGCTTCGGCCGTTGAAAAAATGCTGCACTGGCGCATCTTCTTTCTTGCAGACGCAAAGAAAGGGCTTGGAATCCCAGAGGAAGCGGGCTAGTTTGCCCGCGCACTGGGCAGATGGTCATGGACCTAAGATTCGTTCCGGTATGACCTGGCCACGGGGATTGCTCTCAAGAAAGAGTTGCTAGGGTTCAACAGTGCCTTGTGCAGGTACCTGTTAATTTGACGCCAGTCGGCGCCGAAGCCGCCATGTGCGGGCTCACCGGCGCGTGCTCTGTCGGGCGCGGACGGATCCGGCCGGAAGACGAAACCACATGATCATCATTATCAAGAGAATTCGGGTGAATGTACTATGAGGCCAGGACAGCAAAACAAGCGCGGCCGCGGGCGGAATAACAATAATAACAACAATAACAACAACGGAAGCAACAACAGTCATAACCGCAAGGGATCCAATCCCCTGACGCGGACCTATGATAGTTCGGGTCCGGACGTGAAGATTCGCGGTACCGCGCAGCATATTGCCGAGAAATACTCGGCGCTTGCTCGCGACGCGCAGAGCTCTGGCGACCGTGTCATCGCTGAAAACTATCTTCAGCATGCCGAGCATTACAACCGCATCATCGCAGCCGCACAGGCGCAGATGCAGGATCGCTTCCAGCGCGAAGAGCGCCAGGATTTCCGCGGCCAGGATGCCAACGACCAGGATCAGGACGATCTGGATCAGGGCTACGCCGACGAGACACCGGCTCCGCTTGCAGCCGCTCCCGTGGTCATCGAGCAGCAGCCGGTGATCGACGGTTCGGGCCCGCAGCCCGTCATCGACGGCACGCCAGCCGAAGTGGCGATGGAAGAAGAAACGCCAGCGGCTTCCGGCCGTGCGGCCTCGCGCCGCCGCAGCGCACCGCGCCCGCGCCGTCCGCGCCGCAATGCAGCCGATGAGGCTGCCGGTGAAGGCGAAGCTTCAGGCGAAGCGCCTCCGGAAGCTCCGGCTCTGGCCGCGTCCGAGTAAATCTTCGCAGGGCCGCATATGCGGCCCGGCAGAAACAAACATCAAAAGCCCGGTCCGCTTTGCGGCCGGGTTTTTTGTTATCTGACCATTGTTCGAATAGCCGGTCGATCGCGGCCGCTGTGGAGCGTTGTGCATCAGGCGCCGATGCCGTTGACGATCAAGGCTGCGAGATTGGCAGCCGCATTCTCCGCGGTCGCGCGACCCCGGACGAACTCCCTGGCAATCGTTTCCGCAGCGCCGGCAATGCCGGCGCAACGCAGGCGCAGATCGTCGTCAGTGAGGTTGGAGAAGGGGGCGACGGCCGCGCCGATGAGCGCGACATAGTCGTCGGCCAGTTCCTGCTGCACGCGGTCCATCTCGGCGTTGCCACGCAGGGCGCCTGACATTGCCTGCCATTCCGAGCCGTTCTCGACGGCACATCCGATATAGACGGAGCTGATGATGCCGGCGACGGATGCAAGTTCGGCCGGCGCCTCCAGCAAGCCGTTCTTCAGTTTTTCCGTGTGACGGCTCTCGATCTCGCGCGATAGTGCGATCAGCAGCCCTTCGCGGGTGCCGAAGTGTTCATAGGCGATCGGTTTGCTGACGCCGGCGCGTTCGGCAAGGTGGCCGAGGGTGAGGGCGTCTGCGCCGCATTCCCGCAGGATTTGCTTGGAGGTTTCGATGAGCTGCGCACGCCGTTCGGGCTTGGTAAGTTTCCTCAACGCCGTCTTCGGCATCGGCTGCTCTCCTCCGGTCGTTCGCGCCAGGCGATAAATATCCCAATCCCTTGACGCAACGCGTTTGCTACTTATCTACTGATGGTAACTTACTAATGGTAGGTTGGCAAAACGCCCACCTCTCTTCCGTCTAGGAGATATGAACATGTCGAGCAAGTTCTCACCCGTCCTGATCATCGGCGGCTCCGGCGTCGTCGGGTCACAGGCGGCCAAGGCGATCCGCAGGCTGCACCCCGGGCTGCCGCTGGCAATCGGCGGCCGGGATCTCTCCCGGGCGCAGGCCGTCGCCGACGAGGTCGGGGGAGCGATCGGTGTACGGATCGATCTCGACCGCGCCGATCTTGGCCTTGATGACAATGCCGCCTTCAGCGCCGTGGTCATCTTCGTCAAGGACGAGAGACTGACCTCGATGCGGTACGCGCAGAACAAGGGAATACCGTATATCAGCCTCTCCAGCGGAACGTTCGAGGTCGGGCCTGAGGTTGCACAGTATATCCATGCGCCGGACAAGGCGCCGATCCTGCTCGCCAGCCATTGGCTTGCGGGAGCGGCGATTTTCCCCGTGCTCGACACCCTCTCGTCCTATGAGACGGTCGATGCGATCCGCATCGGCGTGCTGCTCGATGAAGAGGATATGGGCGGGCCCGCGGCACTCGCCGACTACAACCGCATTACCGGCAAGGCGCCGGCATCGCTCACGGTCAAGGACGGCAAGCTGCATTGGGCGAGCGGGCAAGAGGCACGCGCGCGCTACAGAAGTGTCGATGGTGTCGAACTCGATGCTGCGGCCTATTCGCCCTTTGATGTCATGGCGCTGGCCGCGCGAACCGGCGCCAAGGAAATCCGGCTCGACCTTGCCTATAGCGTGTCCGCTAGCCGGCGGCGCGGCGAACCGTTTTCAACCGAGATCACGCTTGAAATCGCTGGACAGGCGAAGGACGGAGAACCGCTGACGCGCCGGCACGAGATCGTGCATTCGCAGGGGCAGGCGCCGTTGACGGCGCTTGGCGTTGCCCTTGCGGTCGAGCGTATGCTCGGTCTTGCCGGCGGCGAGGCGCCCAAGGCCGGCCTCTATCTGCCTGAGGTGCTGATCGAACCGGCCTACTACGTCTCCCGGATGAAGGAGTTCGGTACGTCATTTGTCGATCACTGACCTCTGAGCTGCCACCGAGGGCGTTCGTCCGAGGCCGCCCGGCATGCCGGCATCCACTTGCAAACGGCCACGCATCGCAAAGGGGCGTGGCCGTTTGCATCCCCCGCAAGATTTCCTATTTGCGACATGCAATCAGCCCTTTAATTTCGAAAACCGCTGCCCCATATTCGCTTCGGACGCGTTGATCCCGCGCAAGGTGTGGATCGACGGCCAATGACAGGTTCGCCGAATGCGGGGGCCTGATCCTGAAACACCAGCGGGTGCCGTGCGACGGGCCTGGTGGGCTATGGAGGTAGAGAATGAATATCGAGAAATATTCCGAACGCGTGCGCGGTTTTCTGCAATCGGCGCAGACCTATGCGTTGGCGCAGGGACATCAGCAGTTCACGCCCGAGCATGTGCTGAAAGTGCTGCTCGACGACGAACAGGGCATGGCCGCCTCGCTGATCGAGCGGGCGGGCGGCGATGCGCGCGAAGCGCGCGCCGGCAATGATGCGGCCCTGGCAAAACTGCCGAAGGTTTCCGGCGGCAACGGTTCGGTCTATCTGTCGCAGCCGCTTGCTCGCGTCTTTTCGAGCGCCGAAGAAGCGGCCAAGAAAGCCGGTGACAGCTTCGTGACCGTCGAGCGCCTGCTTCTGGCGCTGGCGATCGAAAGTTCTGCCGCCACGGCCGACATCCTGAAGAAGGCCGGCGTGACGCCGACCAAGCTCAACCAGGTCATCAACGACATCCGCAAGGGCCGCACGGCCGACAGCGCCAATGCCGAACAGGGGTTCGACAGCCTGAAGAAATACGCCCGTGACCTGACGGCCGATGCGCGCGAAGGCAAGCTCGACCCGGTGATCGGCCGTGACGACGAAATCCGTCGCACGATCCAGGTCTTGTCGCGCCGGACCAAGAACAACCCGGTTCTGATCGGCGAGCCCGGCGTCGGCAAGACGGCGATCGCCGAAGGCCTCGCTCTGCGCATCGTCAATGGCGACGTGCCGGAAAGCCTGAAGGACAAGCGCCTGATGGCGCTCGACATGGGCGCGTTGATCGCAGGCGCGAAGTTCCGCGGCGAATTCGAAGAGCGGCTGAAGGCTGTGCTCAACGAAGTGCAGGCGGAAAACGGCGAGATCATCCTGTTCATCGACGAAATGCACACGCTGGTCGGTGCCGGCAAGGCGGAAGGGGCGATGGATGCCTCCAACCTCTTGAAGCCAGCGCTTGCGCGCGGCGAACTGCATTGCGTCGGCGCGACCACGCTCGACGAATACCGCAAGCACGTCGAAAAGGACGCAGCCCTTGCCCGCCGCTTCCAGCCCGTCATGGTCGAGGAGCCGACGGTCGAGGACACCATCTCGATCCTGCGCGGCCTGAAGGAAAAATACGAGCAGCATCACAAGGTGCGGATCTCCGACTCTGCGCTGGTTGCCGCCGCGACGCTTTCCAACCGCTACATCACCGACCGGTTCTTGCCGGATAAGGCGATCGACCTGATGGACGAAGCGGCTTCACGTCTGCGCATGCAGGTGGATTCCAAGCCCGAGGAACTCGACGAACTCGACCGGCGCATCATGCAGCTGAAGATCGAGCGCGAAGCGCTGAAGAAGGAAACCGACAGCTCGTCGAAAGACCGGCTGGAGAAGCTTGAGCTCGATCTGGTCTCGCTCGAAGAGCAGGCATCGGCGCTGACGGCGCGTTGGCAGGCGGAGAAGCAGAAGCTTGGCCGCGCCGCCGACCTCAAGAAGCAGCTCGACGAAGCCCGCAACGAACTGGCGATCGTCCAGCGCAAAGGTGAGTTCCAGCGCGCCGGCGAACTGACCTATGGCGTCATCCCCAAGCTCGAAAAAGAGCTTTCCGATGCCGAAAGCCAGGAGAACGCCAACGCCAATCCGATGGTGCAGGAGGTCGTGACCCCCGACAACATCGCCCATGTGGTTTCACGTTGGACCGGTATCCCGGTCGACAAGATGCTGGAAGGCGAGCGCGAGAAGCTGCTTCGGATGGAAGACGAACTGGCGAAATGGGTCGTCGGTCAGGGCGATGCCGTCCAGGCCGTATCGCGTGCCGTTCGCCGTGCGCGCGCCGGCCTGCAGGATCCGAACCGGCCGATCGGCTCGTTCATCTTCCTCGGCCCGACCGGGGTGGGCAAGACCGAGTTGACCAAGGCGCTCGCCCGCTTCCTGTTCGATGACGAGACCGCGCTGCTGCGCGTCGACATGTCGGAATATATGGAGAAGCACTCCGTTGCCCGGCTGATCGGCGCACCTCCCGGCTATGTCGGCTACGAGGAAGGCGGTGCGCTGACCGAATCCGTCCGCCGCCGGCCCTATCAGGTCGTGCTGTTCGACGAAATCGAGAAGGCGCATCCGGATGTCTTCAACGTGTTGCTGCAGGTGCTCGACGACGGTCGCCTGACCGATGGTCAGGGTCGCACCGTCGACTTCCGCAATACGATGATCATCATGACCTCGAACCTCGGCGCGGAATATCTGACCGGGCTCGGTGAGAACGAGGACAGCGATGTGGTTCGCGACCAGGTGATGGACGTCGTCAAGTCGGCCTTCCGGCCGGAGTTCCTGAACCGCGTCGACGAGATCATCCTGTTCCACAGGCTGCGTCGCTCGGAAATGGGCGCGATCGTCGATATCCAGCTGGCCCGGCTGCGCAAGCTGCTGTCCGAGCGCAAGATCACGCTGGAACTGGAGGACGACGCGCGGACGTTCCTGGCCGAAAAGGGCTACGATCCTGCCTATGGCGCCCGCCCCTTGAAGCGGACGATCCAGAAGTATCTTCAGGATCCGCTCGCTGAAAAGATCCTGCAGGGCGAGTTCCCGGACGGATCCGCCATCAAGGTTCTTGCCGGCTCCGACCGGCTGAACTTCAAGCGTGGCGCCGGCACGGAAAAGGAAGCCGCCTAAACCACAGAAACTGAAAAAGACCGCCCTTCGGGGCGGCCTTTTTCGTTCATGCGCTTGAAGTTCCGTCGCTGCGGGGATCGCGGCCACCGCCTATCAAGGCGCCAAACCGCTACTGCATAATTCCTTAAATCAGAACCGATTTAAGGAGAAAATTATGCAGCGAGTTTAAAGCGTTACAGCGTCCTTTGCGCGTCTAAATAGACGCGCGGCGCTGTAAGGGGTGGGTGTCGCAGGCTACTTGCTGGCGACTTCGCTGCCGTCCTTGTCCAGCAACTCGTCGATGCGGTCGCGCTCCTTCTCGAACTTCGCGAGCGCGTCACCGCCCAGCGATTTGCCGCCCGGCAGGCGGATGCGCAGCGGATCGACCTTGTTGCCGTTGACGATCAGTTCGTAGTGCAGGTGCGGACCGGTCGAAAGACCCGTCGTGCCGACCCAGCCGATCACTTGACCCTGGACCACTTTCGCGCCTGTCTTGACGGTCTTGGCGATCGCGCTCTGGTGGTTATAGGAGGAGACATAGCCGTTGGCATGGCGGACCAGCGTCTGGTTGCCGTACCCGCCGGAATCCCAGCCAGCCTTCTCCACCGTGCCGTTGCCGGCTGCGATGATCGGCGTGCCACGGGGGGCCGACCAATCGACGCCGGTGTGCATGCGCGAGAAGCCGAGGATCGGGTGGCGACGCATGCCGAAGCCGGAGCGGAAATGGCCGTTCGGCACGGGGTTGCGCAACAGGAACTGTCGGATGCTCTTGCCTTCGCTGTTGAAGTAGTCGATCGAGTTGTCGTCCGGATCCTGGAAGCGGTAGAAGGCCGTTTCCGCGTCGCCGAACTTCGCCCTGACGTAAAGCAGTTCGGATTCCGCCGTTGCCATGCCGCGATCGTCGGTGACCGAGAAGAAGGCTTCGAGCGAATCCGTTGGTTTCAGCTGCGCCTGGAAGTCGACATTGCTGGCCAGCAGTTTGACCACGAGCCCGACCATGTCGGTGTTCATGCCGTAGGACAGCGCGGCGCGGTAGATGCCGTCATAGACGCGCGGCAGATCGTGGGTGCTGGTGATCGTCGGCGTGCCGTTGTCGTCGAAGGCGGTCGCGACCGCATCGAGCTTGGGCGGCTCGGCGCCGGGCACGAAGCGGCCGCCATCGTCGACGGCCATCGTCAGCACATGGCGGTTGCGCGAATAGATGGTGGCGCGAACGATGCGCGCTTCCTCGCCCTTCTGAATGATGCCGATGCGCAGGACGTCGCCGTCGTT
>NZ_MBSS01000025.1:0-2500 GCF_001695855.1 Ensifer sp. LC163 | reverse complement strand
CGTTCAGTTCGTCGCATTAGACCCGAAACCGAGTGATCTAGCCATGAGCAGGTTGAAGGTTGGGTAACACCAACTGGAGGACCGAACCCGCATCTGTTGCAATAGATTGGGATGACTTGTGGCTAGGGGTGAAAGGCCAATCAAACTCGGAAATAGCTGGTTCTCCGCGAAAACTATTTAGGTAGTGCGTCGACCGAATACCCTCGGGGGTAGAGCACTGGATGGGCTATGGGGACTCACCGTCTTACTGATCCTAACCAAACTCCGAATACCGAGGAGTACTAGTCGGCAGACACACGGCGGGTGCTAACGTCCGTCGTGAAGAGGGCAACAACCCTGACCTCCAGCTAAGGTCCCCAAGTCATGGCTAAGTGGGAAAGGATGTGAGGATCCCAAAACAACCAGGATGTTGGCTTAGAAGCAGCCATCATTTAAAGAAAGCGTAACAGCTCACTGGTCTAATTAAGGGTCTTTGCGCCGAAAATGTAACGGGGCTAAAGCCATGCACCGAAGCTGAGGATGACGACAATCTCACGATTGCGTTGTGGTAGCGGAGCGTTCCGTAAGCCTGTGAAGGGATACCCGTGAGGGGTCCTGGAGGTATCGGAAGTGCGAATGTTGACATGAGTAACGATAAAGAGGGTGAGAGACCCTCTCGCCGAAAGACCAAGGGTTCCTGCTTAAAGTTAATCTGAGCAGGGTTAGCCGGCCCCTAAGACGAGGCGGACACGCGTAGTCGATGGGAACCACGTTAATATTCGTGGGCCTGGTGGTAGTGACGGATTGCTTAACTTGTTCAGACTTATTGGATTGTCTGGGCGGGGACGCGGTTCCAGGAAATAGCTCCACCGTATAGACCGTACCCGAAACCGACACAGGTGGTCAGGTAGAGTATACCAAGGCGCTTGAGAGAACTATGCTGAAGGAACTCGGCAAATTGCACGCGTAACTTCGGAAGAAGCGTGACCCCAATGGACGCAAGTCTTTTGGGGTGGCACAGACCAGGGGGTAGCGACTGTTTATCAAAAACACAGGGCTCTGCGAAGTCGCAAGACGACGTATAGGGTCTGACGCCTGCCCGGTGCTGGAAGGTTAAGAGGAGGGGTGCAAGCTCTGAATCGAAGCCCCAGTAAACGGCGGCCGTAACTATAACGGTCCTAAGGTAGCGAAATTCCTTGTCGGGTAAGTTCCGACCTGCACGAATGGCGTAACGACTTCCCCGCTGTCTCCAGCATAGACTCAGTGAAATTGAATTCCCCGTGAAGATGCGGGGTTCCTGCGGTCAGACGGAAAGACCCCGTGCACCTTTACTATAGCTTTACACTGGCATTCGTGTCGGCATGTGTAGGATAGGTGGTAGGCTTTGAAGCAGGGACGCCAGTTCTTGTGGAGCCATCCTTGAAATACCACCCTTATCGTCATGGATGTCTAACCGCGGTCCGTTATCCGGATCCGGGACAGTGTATGGTGGGTAGTTTGACTGGGGCGGTCGCCTCCGAAAGAGTAACGGAGGCGCGCGATGGTGGGCTCAGACCGGTCGGAAATCGGTCGTCGAGTGCAATGGCATAAGCCCGCCTGACTGCGAGACTGACAAGTCGAGCAGAGACGAAAGTCGGTCATAGTGATCCGGTGGTCCCGCGTGGAAGGGCCATCGCTCAACGGATAAAAGGTACGCCGGGGATAACAGGCTGATGACCCCCAAGAGTCCATATCGACGGGGTTGTTTGGCACCTCGATGTCGGCTCATCGCATCCTGGGGCTGGAGCAGGTCCCAAGGGTTTGGCTGTTCGCCAATTAAAGCGGTACGTGAGCTGGGTTCAGAACGTCGTGAGACAGTTCGGTCCCTATCTGCCGTGGGTGTAGGAATATTGACAGGATCTGTCCCTAGTACGAGAGGACCGGGATGGACATATCTCTGGTGGACCTGTTGTCCTGCCAAGGGCATAGCAGGGTAGCTATATATGGAATGGATAACCGCTGAAGGCATCTAAGCGGGAAACCAACCTGAAAACGAGTATTCCCTTGAGAACCGTGGAAGACGACCACGTTGATAGGCTGGGTGTGGAAGTGCGGCAACGCATGAAGCTTACCAGTACTAATCGTTCGATTGGCTTGATCGTTCCCATTGCTTGTGTTCATCAAAGCGCCTTCGGCGCTTCGATGATGCTATATACGTCCTCACGCTGTCGGCCTTTGGCCTTCGCTGCGGACGGCGCGCCGGATACCGGCGGCTCGGCTTTGCCGGCTGCTGACACTATCCGGATAAGTCGTAAGACGTGTTCATAACAAAGAGGCATTGCCTCACCAGCTTCTCAATCCGGTTTGCGCTTCGCTAGCGCAAATCTTGCGCTTTGCCGACCTGGTGGTTCTGGCGGGGTGGCTGCACCCGTTCCCATTCCGAACACGGCCGTGAAACGCCCCAGCGCCGATGGTACTTCGTCTTAAGACGCGGGAGAGTAGGTCGCTGCCAGGTCTGCAAAGCGCAAGAAAAACAACCGGA
>NZ_MBSS01000024.1 GCF_001695855.1 Ensifer sp. LC163 | reverse complement strand
TGCACCCGTTCCCATTCCGAACACGGCCGTGAAACGCCCCAGCGCCGATGGTACTTCGTCTTAAGACGCGGGAGAGTAGGTCGCTGCCAGGTCTGCAAAGCGCAAGAAAAACAACCGGATACGCCGCTCCCCTTCGAGGCAACGCCGAGAAGGACAAGGTAGCGGCGCAGATAAACTCTTCTCGACACACACAAACCTCGGCCCAGCCGAACAATGGGCCGCCCTCAAGCGGCCCTTTTGTTTGGTTAGACTGAAAACTCAGAAACAAACGAGATTTTGCTTCGCAAAACTCGGACCGGACAAACGGGATTTTGCCGAAGGCAAAACCCGGGAGAAAGCGGATAAACCGCAAAGCGGTTTACCGCGATGGCGCGGGGTGGAGCAGCCCGGTAGCTCGTCAGGCTCATAACCTGAAGGCCGCAGGTTCAAATCCTGCCCCCGCAACCAGATCAAACAAAGCCCGCAGGACAGCAATGTCCGCGGGCTTTTTGCCGTTCTGGAGCCCTCAAATCCGCGCCCCCAAGCAAGCACAAAACAAAATCAACAAAAATGCCACCTTCAAAGGCAGATGAACGCCGCGTCGCCCCCCGTGCCGAAAGAGAACGCGCCCGCTTGGGCCTACAGCGCCGCGCGTCTATTTAGACGCGCAAAGGTCGCTGTAACACTTTGAGTTGCTGCGTAATTCCTTAAATCGATTCCGATTTAAGGAATTACGCAGTAGGCAGGTGCGCGATGATGCGAAGCCCTCCAAGATGCGCCAGGCGAGCCGGACAGGCTCAACTCCGAGGCTCGGGTCGCAAGCGGCTTGCAACCGCCCTCGGCGACCGCAATAGGGGACGTTTCGCCGCTATACTCAGCCGAAAGCTTGCGGCCTCCTGGGCAGGCGACCAGGGGCCGCCCACGAAGTGTCTGCTGGTTGGCACACGAGGAACGCCGCCAAATCCAGTTGCAAAATATCGCCATGCGATCGATACGCGTTGCATCATTGTCTCGATGAACAACGCGAGTTTCACTACTCAAGATATGTTACAACCGACCAATTCGGAAAGTTCAGTCAAAAAAAGCTTTTTTCCTCAATAGCTTCGTGAAATTGGTCCAATCGGATTAATCCCCATTTTCTCATGACATGATGCATGTTCGGGCCTAGTATGCCCCCTTAGAGGTTGCAAACATCCTGGGGGTCGACTCGTGTCCATCAGTTCAGGAACGGTGCGCCGCAAAGGGCGCAATGCACCGACCGGCATCGTCATCGAACCGCACACGCTTGCCCGCACCGCCATCGTCACGCTCCTCGAGCGCGAACTTGCGGGATGGAACTTCATCGATATGATCTCGACAGCGAGCCTCGATCGGGCTCTGGGCATGGACGTGCGCCTGATCACGCTTGATCTGGCGGGGAGGGGGGTGCGAAGCGGTGGTCTGCTGGCCGACCTTGCCGCCGTTGCGGCTCGCTTTCCTGAGGCGCCGGTCGCTTTGTTGTCGGATACAGACGACAGCTCGATAGCGGCGCAGGCGCTCCAGATGGGCATCCGCGGCTTCTTTACCACATCGCTGCCGATTGAGATTGCCCTGGCTGGTTTGCGACTGGTGCTGGCAGGCGGGGTGTTCTGTCCGCATCCGCTGGGTGCGTTTACCGACGGCGCGACGCTGCACGTGGTGCCCGAGCATGCGGACCGAGAGATCAGGCGGTCGCGCGCCGACGAACTGATTCTGGCCGACTTCACGCCACGGGAAGCCGACGTGCTGGCCGAGCTGCAATGCGGCTCTTCCAACAAGGTTATCGCCGGCAAACTTAACCTGTCGGGCCACACGGTGAAAATGCATCTCCAGCATATCATGCGCAAGCTTCAGGTGCAGAACCGCACGGAGGTCGTCGCGCGACTGGGCGGCAGGCCCTCGTCCGGCAATGGAGCGGCGGTAACGTAGCCGTTGTCATTTCGAGGTTTTCTCCAACATCTCGCTCAGTGTCGCCGCCGTCAGCATGGCTTCGGCAAGCAGCTTCTTCAGCTTTTGGTTCTCCTGCTCGAGCGCCCGTATGCGTTTGACGTCGAAACCGACGGTTCGAAGCTGCGAGGATTGCCAGCGATAGAAGGTCGGTTCGCTGATGCCATAACGTTGGCAGACCTCCACCACCGTTGCGCCGGCCTGATGCTCCCTGAGGATGTCCATGATCTCATCGTCATCGAATTTTCGCTTGCCCATCATGGTATCCTTCGGTGGAACCAAGCCAGGGATGCAAGGGGCATCGGGCATCAATGGAGCACGAACCTCCATTCGCATCGCGCACAGAGCAGCCGGCTACAGCATGTTTCAGTCCTCACGAAATGCTCTGTTGAAACTGTCCAGCAGCGGTCTCAGCGCATAGAGGGCAACGCTGTTGCGTCCGGTCTCGATCAGCGTTTGGGCCGGCATGCCGGGCACAAGCTCGACGTCGCTCATCGTCGCCAGCCGCTCGTCGACCACATGGATCGTTGCGGCATAGTAGGACTGGCCGGTTTGCTTATCGACCAGACGGTCCGCCGAGACATATTCCACCTTGCCCTTCAGAAGCGGTACACGGTGCTGGTTGTAAGGCAGCAGGTGGACCTGTGCCTCAAGTCCCGGATGCACCAGATTGATGTCCTCGGGCCGCACCCGGGCCGAGACGATCAGGCGGCCCTTGCGTGGGACGAGGTCGACGAGCGGCTCGCCGGCACCGATGACGCCGCCGTTGGTATGGATCCGCAAATCCATGATCACGCCGTCTTCAGGCGCCTTGATCTCGGTTCTGGCAAGCTGATCATCGATCGCGCGCAACCTTTCGCTCAGTTGCAGGATCTGCGTTTCCGTTTCGCGCATCGTCTGCGCGACTTCGTTTAGCCGGTCGCTTCGAAGTTTGACGAGATAGGCCTGGGCTTCGCTGATCACCTGGTAGGCACGAGAAATCTGGGCGGCGATTTCTCCCAGCCGCCCGCTGATATCGGCCTTTTCGCGCTGCAGGTTGAGGACACGGCTTTTCTTCTCGAGCCCCTTGGCGGTCAACGTCGTGACGCTCTCAAGCTCCTGCCTGGAGATTTCGACCCGTTCGCTCAGCGCTGCCTTCTGGGCGGCAAGGCCGACGACTTCCTGCTGAACCTGCTTCATTCTTTCTTGGGTGATCGCAATCTCGGACAGCATGACCTGGCGACGGGTCTCGAAAATCCGCTGCTGCCCGATGACGATCGCCTTGACCGAGGGATTGTCGGCCATGACGGCCAGCATCTCGGTCGGGTAGGTTATGTTGTCGGCATCATCCTGCTCGGCCAGCAGGCGCGCGCGCCTGGCCTCTGCGTCCCAGAGCTGCCCCTGGAGGCTGTCGCGTTCCGAGCGGAATTTGGTGTCGTCCAGTTCGATCAGGACCTGGCCGGAGGTGACGGCATCGCCGTTCTTCACGCGGATCTGCCGGATGATCCCGCCTTCCAGATGTTGAATGGTCTTGCGGCTGCTTTCCGGCTCGACGACGCCGGAGGCGATTGCCGCACTGCTGAGCGGCGCCAGTGCCGACCACGTGCCAAGACCGATGACGAAGAAGCCGATCAGGAGATTGCCGGTCCAAGCGACGGAGCGCAGCCTGGACAGCGGCGAGGCGGCTGCGAGCTCGATCGGGTTGATGCCGTCCTGCGGTGAATAGGTCAGCAATTTTCCGATCGGACCTTGCGCCTTTGCCGAGCGGTTGGCCGTATTCGGGGTGGCAATGATCCGCGCGGACGGCGGTTCGATCTGAACAAGGTGCATGGTGCCGTCCCCCTCCTACGTTCCGGTTCGCGCCGGAGGCTGAAGATGGGTTTCGAAGATCTGCTCGCTGTCTCCGAAGGCGTCGACCGTGCCGTTGCGCAGAATGGCGATCTTGTTGGTAACGGGCAGAATTCCCATCCTATGGGTGATGATGACGACAATCATGCCGCGGGATCTCATTCGCGATATGGCGGTGAACAGCTTGCGCTCGCCGTCGTAGTCGAGGCTCGAGTTCGGATCGTCAAGCACCACCAGTGACGGATTGCCGTAGGCGGCACGCGCCAGCCCAAGCTGCTGGCGCTGCGCCCGCAGGAGTAGGCCGCCGCCTTCGCCGATATCGGTGTCGTAGCCCTTGGGCAGGCGCATGATCGTTTCGTGCAGCCCGACGAGCTTGGCTGCCTCGATCGCCTTGCCGGGATCCGCTCCGTCCAGCCGGCCGATGACGTCCTTGACGGCGCCGCCGAAGAGCTCGATGTCCTGCGGCAAGTAACCGACATGACATGTGCCTGCGCACAGGCGCAGGGCGGAGATGTCGACACCGCCAAGAAGTGCGCAGCCGCTCGTCGCCGGCTCGACGCCGGCGATGATACGACCGAGCGTCGATTTTCCCGATCCCGACGGCCCAATCAGGGCGACGCAATCGCCCGGCGCCAGCCGAAGCGTCACGCCCTGCAATATCTGGCGATCTGCGAAGGGGAGCGTATAGCCGACGCCCTCGAGAACGAGACCGCTGGGTTCGGGGACCGGAACCATGCGTGCGCCACTGTCCGCCGCGACGGCGATCAACATGGCATTGAGCCTGTTGAAGGAGTTGCGCGCAAAGGCGAAGGACCTCCAGGCGCCGATCGCCCCTTCAACAGGCGCAAGCCCGCGCCCGAGCAGCAAGCTTGCGACAAAGATGATGCCGGGGCTGCTGTTCTCCTCGAGCACAAGCAAGGTGGCCGCACCCATCATCAGAATTTGCGTAAGCGTCCTGACGGATTTCGACAAGCCCAGAATGATCTCCGTGCGATGCATTGCGTTGTCTTGCGCCTTTCGCGCCGTCTCGGCGTCGCGGTAGACGATCTGTGCGGCACCATCCTGCATACCCATCGCGCGGATCACCTGGATGTATTTGAGGGCGCTGGAAAAGCGCGTGTAGCTGCGGGCCAAGGTAAGGTTGGCGTGGGCCAGCGGCCGCCGCGTCGCCATCTCTGTCAAGATGGCAAGCAAAAGCAGGGTGAGCGCACTCAGAAGCCCGATGACGCCGAGCAGAGGATGAACGAGAAAGAGCAATAACAGGAAGACGGGCGCCCAGGGAATGTCGAAAAGCAGGGAACTGGCAGGCGAATCAAGGAACTGGCGCAGGATCGACAGGTCCTTGTAGCACTCGGTCGCGACACCCGCGTCGGTGCGCGCGCCATATTCGAAGGAAGCGGTGAGAACCACCGGCCGCAACCGATGATCAAGCCAACTGCCAATGCGTGAAAGGGCGGCGCGGCGCACGATATCCAGCAGCGACCCGACCACGACCGCGATCGCGATGATCAGCGTCAGCATCACCAGCGTATCAGCGCTGCGGCTCGACAGAACCCGATCGTAGATCTGCAGCAGATAGATGGACGGGGCGAGAAGAAAGAGGTTGTAGCCACAGCTATAGAGGAAGACCAAGCCGAAGGCCCCGGCGCAAGCCCGAAGGGCCATGACCAGATGCGTCGGTTCGCGCTGCAATGGTGTAGATTTCGCTGTCATTATCAGATCTCGGTGCAATCGATTCTGACAAGGCAAGGGTATCGGCCAAGGCACGGGAAGATGAGGATCACCGGCCGAAGCCGGCGATCCTCATGGCTGACTTCACGTCCCGATATCGCTCAGGTCGATGGTGCCGAATTCGTTACTGAAGTTGGCGAGCGCATTCGAAACCGTCGCGGTTTCGGTGTTCGTTGATGTGCTCGTGTTGGTTTCGGTCCACGGATTCGTGTGCACCAGGGCCGACGATATGTTGCCGCCTTGAGCAAAGTTGCCGTTGCCGCCGCCGCCGCCGACGCCGGCGAGAATGGTGGCGCTCTGATCAGCAACCAATTGCGTGTTCTGCGTTGCGGTGGTGTCGGCTGCCACGGCCGCTACATTGCCACCACTCGAGTTGCTCTGGTCGCCACTCGATGTGGGATTGCCGCCGGCGCCGCCCGCACCGCTATTGGTGAGGGTCGCAAAGACGGCGATCGGTACCTGAACAAGACCGCCGCCGTCAGCGCTGCCGGTTCCCCAGCCAGCGTTTTGCCAGACATCGTCGCCATTGTAGAGGTTGGTATAGGCGCCTTCGACGGTCTGCGTGTTGGCGACATAGGCCACTGGGTTGTAGTAGATATCACCATAGTTGAAGCCGTCGCCGCCGTTGCCGGCACTCGCGTCGCCAGCATCGGAATTGCTGAGATTGATCGTGTCAGATGCTTGCGGAATAGGCATAGCGTTGCTCCTCTATGTAGCTTACCCCGTGTTCTCGAGCGGTTTCGGTAGGATGCGACGTTGTCGCAGACGGGGTACCCGCAGACAGATGGTGCGCGTGATCGCCTGCGCGAACCAGCCGGACATTCGGGGACGTTCTTTTGGGTGGGGTATGTATAGGTGCCGATCCGGCCACAAAGGCTTGGCGCGCACAGGTTGGCAATCGCCACCACGCCATATATGCGCCAGGAGAAGCCACCAAGGGCACAGCCGGGGATGTCAGCCGTCCACGAAAGTCAGGATATCGTCGACGAGGGCCGAGTGCGCGTCGGACAGGTTGCCTTCGCCGCCAAGCCCGCCGATGCCACCGACCTGCAATGCGTGCTGGTCGTATAGGACGGTGTTGAGCTGTTGCGCATCCGCCGTGCCGCCGGCCGGAACGGCAATGTTGATCGGGTGGAAATAGCCGATACTGACATCGACCATGCTCCCGTTCGAATAGCCCGATCCGCCGCCGCCGGCCATCTGGCCGCCGGTGAAGATCGTGTCCGACGACAGGTTGAAACCGCCGCCGGCGCCGCCGATACCGGCGATCTGCATGCCGCCTTGATCGAAGATGGCGTTGTTGGTCTGGTGGGCTTGGGCGTCCCCGCCGGCAGCGCCAATTGCGATGTTGATCGGCGAAAAGACCGCGACGTTCACGTCGATCATGCTGCCGATGAAGGTGCCATCGCCGCCGTGTCCGGCGAAATTGTCGCCGGTGAAGGTGATGGATGTTCCGTGGCTGGCAGATGAGCCGCCGCCACCGCCGCTAATGTTGTTGTCGCCACCCGAACCGCCGATGCCGCCGATCTGGGTCGCACCCTGCAGCATCGCTGCGTTGTTGGTCTGGGTGGCCGTGGCTGTCGATTCCGGTCCTGCTGCAACGGCGGTGTTCACCGGGGCAAACACGCCCACGTCCGTGCTGACGAGGCCGCCGATGAAGGTGCCGCTGCCGCCGCCGCCGGCATTGCCGCCACCGCTGCCGGCCATGTTGCCGTTGCCGCCATCTCCGCCCATGCCGGCCATTTCGGTTGCATGTTGGTTGATCAGGGCGTTATTGCCCTGCTGGGCATCTGCCGCCGAGTGAGGGCCGGTGATGGCTGCGTTGGAGGGCATGAATACAGCCAGGGTATTGCTGCTGAGCGTGCCGATGCTCGTACCGTCGCCGCCGCTTCCGGCCGAATTACCATCCGGGTCGGGGACAAGCTCAAGGGGGAGCCAGGTGGGGACCAGCGCCAGATGTCCGCCGGCAGCTGTCGCGACCGTGTTCTGATTGGTGTTCGTGTTCGGCGCTTCTTCCGACAAGGGACGAGTTTCCGTCATCGCCGTCTCTCCAATCCACCTTTCAGCACAGGCCCTGCGACATCGCGCAGAACATGGGCCCGAATTGAACGGCTATTCTGTAGCCAGTTGCGGGAAAAGAAGAGCCTGCAATTCGTCTATATCCATTTGGGCAGGACCTAGCCGTTTGGCGGTAGCATCGCAGGCCTGGAGAGGTCGTTTGCCACAACCCAGAGAAGGTGCCTTCGCAGCGACATCATTTGTGCATTGAAAAAGAAAGACCTTATGCAGTAGTATCCGCGCACACTTGAGGCAGCCGAGGCGCTGCCGACATATCAGACCAGCAGCTAGGCAGACAGAGAGCGACGCACCAGCAGACAGGACAGGTGACGCGAGAATGCGTCCGATCGGGAGGGGAAATGGCAGTTCTGAGTGTCATCCGTTTGCATCGATCGATCTGCTTTCTGGCCACGGCCTGCTTGCTGATCCCGGAGCCCTACACCTACAATTTTCGGGCGTTTGCGCAGGAGCAAGCTGCTGCCGATCCTTCGGCGGCTCAGCAGGATGACGCGGATAGGCCTGCGCCCCTCAGCGAGGATGAACTCGAAGTCCTTGTCGCCCGTATCGCGCTCTACCCTGACGAGTTGGTCGCGCTCATCGCCTCAGCCTCGCTCTTTCCTTTGCAGATCGTCGAAGCGGAGCGCTATCTTGAAAACCTCAAGAAGAACAAGGATCTGAAGCCTAAGGACAGCTGGGACGGCAGCGTCATCTCGTTGCTGAACTATCCCGAGCTCGTCATGATGATGAGCGAGGATCTCGACTGGACGCAATCGCTGTCTGACGCCATGGCCTATCAGCAGAAGGATGTGCTGATCGCCATTCAGCAGCTTCGCGACAAGGCGGTTGCTTCGGGCGTGCTGAAGACCGACGACAAGATGAAGGTCGTTCAGGAGAACGACAACGTCATCATCCAGGCGGCCAATCCGGAAAAGATCTACGTGCCCCAATACGAGCCGGAGATGCTCTACGTGCCGGACTATGCGCCGGAGCCGCTGTCGTATTATCCGGAGCCATATCCGAGCTACTATTATCCGGCGGCGACGTTCTTTGCGGGTGCGGTGACCGGAGCGGTGTTCGGTGCGATTGTCGACTGGGATGACTGGGGCGTGTGGGGCGGTCGGTTCGATGGAGACATCGATGTGGACTGCAATCGTTGCTTCAACGACATCGATATCACCGGCAAGGTCAAGTTCAACGACATCGACTGGAAGAACGTCGACCGGAGCAAGATCAACATCGACAAGAGCCAGTTCGCCAAGCTCGACCGAACGAACATGAAGAACAGGCTCGAAGCCAACGGTCACAACAATATTCGCGACAAGGCCAAAATCACCCGAAGCAATGCGAGCGCAAGCCTGCGGCAGAAGGTCGACACGGGTTCCTTCAAGGATCTGAAGGATGTTCGGGCCAACAAGATCGATGGCGCAAAGAACCGAGCGGCGGCCGCAAGGCCGAACGCGGGGGCGGCCAACAGGCAGGCCGGTGCCGCCGCGGCGGCAAAGCGAGCCGGCAATGTCTCAAAACCCGGCGCCGGTTCCGGCGGCAAGATCAATCGGCCGGCGAGCAAGCCGCGTCCGGCAGGCAAAGTCGACAATCGTCCGCGCAAACCGTCAGGTCTCGGAGAAGTGCGTTCCGGCAAGGCGACGCAGATCCAGTCGCGGCGCGGCGGCCAGGCCCTCGGTGGCGGCGCCCGCAGCGGGCGCCCGCCGCATCGCTCCATCAGCCACGGCGGCGGTGGCGGTCGGTCTATGGCCCGGCACGGCGGTGGCGGCGGGGCCCGTCATGGTGGCGGCGGACGCGGTGGTGGCGGACGTCGTCGTTGAGCGCGCGAAACGGGAGGGAATGATCATGACCAAGCATCATCGTCAGAGCATGATTTTCCGTTCGGGTGTCGGGCTGTTGCTGCTCGGCCTGTCGGCCTACGCTGGAGTGTCGTTGGCGGCTGAGAGCGAGCCGGCTGAACTTGCAGACTATATCTCGCCGACCGATCCGCCCACCTTCGACGATCCGGACAAGGCGCTGACTGCCTTCAAGGAGGCAGTGAATTCGGGCGACATGGGCAAGCTAGCCGCGTTGCTGGGCCTTGATGCTGAAAAGCTCAAAACGAGCGAAGGGGTGATGAACACCTATGAGCAGATCAAGGCGGGCGCCGCCAAGAAGGTGACCCTGACGGACGCGGGCGACAACAAGATCATCGAGATCGGCGACCAGCTCTGGCCTTTGCCCTTCCCGATTACCAAGGGAGAAGACGGCAAGTGGGCCTTTGACACCTATGCCGGGATCGAAGAGATCATCAATCGCCGCGTCGGTGAGAATGAGCTTGAGGCGATCAACACGGTGCGAGCCTATGTGGACGCACAGGAGGAATACACCCAGGAAGATCACGATGGCGATGGCGTGTTCGAGTATGCCCAGAAACTGATATCGAGTGAAGGACAGACGGATGGCCTCTATTGGCCCGCAGAGCAGGGGGATGGCGACAGTCCCGCAGGAGATCTTTCACAAGCTCAGTTGGATAAAGCCAAAGCGAACGAAGGTTACTACGGCTATCGCTTCAAGATCCTGACGCGCCAGGGGGGAAACATCGCCGGCGGCGCCTACGACTACGTGATCAACGGCAACATGATCGCAGGTTTTGGGCTTGTTGCCTGGCCGGTTCGATATGGCGAGACGGGCATCCATACCTTCGTCGTCAACCGGAACGGCACCGTCTATCAGGCGGATCTCGGCGCGGGAACGGATACGATGGCGCGCGATATCAAGCAGTTCAATCCCAATGACAACTGGACCATTACCGAGGATTGAGCGCTATTGAGTATTGAAGACAAGATTAGCAAGAGTGCCGGCCAGGTGACGGAAACGTCACCGCGCCACGACCTTTTGCCAGGCGAGTATCTTGCCGCTCACGGCGGGCCGTTCTTCGAATTGCAGCGACGGCTTGGGCTGCTTCACGAACATTCGCTGAAAACCGGAAGACGGGCATTGCTTTTCGTTGCGCTTGCCTGGTTCGTGCCGCTCCTGCTCGGCCTGCCGCGCAGTTTCCTCGCCGCAGACACGCCGGGCTCTTACCTCGGGGATCTCGGTATTTGGGGCCGTTTCGTGCTCGGTATCGGTGCCTTCGTACTTGCCGAGCAGCAGGTGGAGCGCGGATTGCGCATCAAGCTCGGGCAGTTCCTGAAAGCCCCACTGATCGCGCCTGGTTCCGTCGCTTCTTTCGGCGATGCCGTGACGACGGCGCTCAAACGGCGCGATTCACGGATCGCTGAGGCCGTTTGCCTAGTCCTGGCCATTGCCGCCGCAGTGTTGGCCTTTGCCCATACCCACACGGCGACCGTGTCTTCCTGGGCAGTCGAGGTTTCGCCTGACGGCAACCGTCTTACGGCGACCGCCTGGTGGATGGTCTTCGTCAGCCAGCCGCTGTTTGTTTTCCTGCTGTTGCGTGGGTTGTGGCGCCACTTGGTGTGGGCGCAGCTTTTGCGCCGGATCGCACGGCTGGAACTCCGGCTGGTCGCAACTCATCCGGACGGAAATGGCGGGCTCGGCTTTCTTGCAGGCTATCCCAACGCGTATGTTCTTTTCATCTTCGGCGTCAGCGCGGCGATCGGCGCGGCAATCGCCAAACATCTGCTGCAGGAAAGCCTGACGACTACAACTTTCAGCATGATCGCAACCGGTTGGCTGGTGATCGTGATTGCTCTCTTTGCCTATCCGCTCTCGGCCTTCTCGAAGCCGCTTGCGGAATTGAAGGAACGCAGCCTGTTGATGCTGGGCACGCAGGCCACCCGCTATCAACGTTTGAACGAGCGCAAGATCATCGGGACGAACGTGGCGGCGGCAAGTGCCGACGAGGTGCAGCAGCAGGCCGACGACATCGCCGACCCGACAAAACAGTATGAGACGACGCGCAAGCTGTCGGCGATGCTGCTGAGCCGTACCGCGATCGTCCCGGTCGCGGCGGCGGCACTCCTGCCGATCGCCGCTGCCGGGGCTACCATTCTTCCCTACAAGGAAGTGTTCTCGGTTCTCAAGAAACTGCTGTTGCTCTGACCGGTTCTTGGCCGCCGCTTACGGCGCGGCACCGAAGAAGGCGAGGCGGCTGAAGAGCACATAGTGCGATTCCGATACCATCAGTGCGACGAAAACCAGCACCAGAAGTGGTGGCAGCAGGATTGCGTAGATCAACGCCAGGCGCTCCCAGGCCATATGCATGAAAACGGCAACGATGAGTCCTGCTTTCAGCATCATGAAAAGCAGGATCAACGACCACCTGAGATAGCCCTGCAGGCCGACATAGTCGACCAGATAGGAACAGGCGCTGAGCACGAAGAGCAGGCCCCAGACGAGCAGGTAAAGACTGATCGGGTGCTGCTGGTGCTCTGTCACCGCGGTATGTGCCGGTGTATCAGTCATGGCCGTTCCTCACCAGAGATAGAAGAATGCGAAGATGAAGACCCAGACGAGGTCGACGAAGTGCCAGTAGAGCCCAGTGATTTCAACGATCTCGTATTGCCCCTTGCGGCTGGTGAAAAAGCCGCGCTTGCCCGTTTCGAAGTCGCCGCGCCAGACCTTGCGCGCGATGATCAGCAGGAAGATAACGCCGATCGTCACGTGTGTGCCGTGGAAACCGGTGATCATGAAGAAGGTGGAGCCGAATTGGGCCGCACCCCATGGGTTGCCCCAGGGGCGCACGCCCTCGGAGATCAGCTTCGTCCATTCGAACGCCTGCATGCCGACGAAAGTGGCGCCGAAGAGCGCGGTCAGAAGCATGAGCGCAGCCGTCTTGCGCCGGTCGCGGCGATAGCCGTAGTTGACCGCCATGGCCATGGTGCCGCTCGATGAAATCAGCACGAAGGTCATGATGGCGATCAGGATCAGGGGGACGTCCGAGCCGCCGATATGCAGCGCAAACACCTCGCTCGGGTTCGGCCAGGGCACGGCGGTCGAGATGCGCGCCGACATATAGGCGACGAGGAAGCAGCCGAAGATGAAGGTGTCGCTGAGCAGAAAGATCCACATCATGGCCTTTCCCCAGGAGACATTCTTGAATGTGCGCTGATCCGATGCCCAATCGGCGGCAAAGCCGACCAGACCCGAGGGCCGGGGCAAGGGCTCTGTGACTGGTGCGTGTGTCGGCGCGGACATGGGACGGCTCCTAGCTCAAGATTTGCCGGCAGAGGTCGATGAAGTCGTTCGCCCAGCCGGAGAACAGTGCAAACAGCACGAGCCAGACAGCGAGCATGAAATGCCAGTAGGTGGCGCAAAGCGTGATCGACAGGGTTGCTCTTTCGTCGATCGGTCGCGCGCGTGTCGCAAGGATGGTGCGGGTAAGTGCGACCAGGCCGCCGACGATGTGCAGGCCGTGCATGCCGGTGATCATGTAGAAGAAGCTGTTGGCCGGATTGTCCGTGAGCAGATAGCCGGCGTCGGTGAGTTCGCGCCAGGCGAGGACCTGGCCGACGAGGAAGGCGAGGCCCGCGGCGAGCGCGGCGATGAGCGCCGAGCGGCTTTTCTCGTCACGATGGTGTTCGGCAGAGGCCTTGGCGGCATGGAGCAGCAGGCTTCCGGTTGCAAGTACCGCGGTGTTCACCCACAGGAGCTTCGGCATCGGTGTCGACCACCAGTCGGTCGATGCCATGCGCATGAAGTAGGCGCTGATGAACAGGGTGAACAGCGCGCTGACGACGGCGAGGAAGACGCCGAGCCCAAGTTTGGCCGGCTCGATCGGGTGCCGGCCCTGCGGGCGCGGATCGTGATGATGGCCGACCTCAAGCCAGGGTTTCGACATCATTCGTTGCTGCGACAGCCACCAGCCGGCGATCGCGGCGACGACGGCAAGGAAGATGAGCGTGATGCTCATGTCGCCGCCTCCCGCGTCAGGTTGCCGGGGCCGGGCTGGTTCTGCGGGATGAAATCTTCCGGCGCGCCCGGCACGCTGTAGTCATAGGCCCAGCGATAGACCACCGGCAGGTCCTTGCCCCAGTTGCCGTGGCGTGGCGGCGTTTCCGGCGTCTGCCATTCGAGCGTGGTTGCCCGCCAGGGGTTGCCGCCGGCATCACGGCCGTGGCGGATGCTCCAGACGAGATTGAAGAGGAAGACGATCTGTGCTGCGCCGACGATGAGGGCGGCGATGGTGATGAACTCGTTGAGCGTGTGGGCGGAGGCCGGGACGAAAGCGGTTTCGCCCATTTCGTAGTAGCGCCGGGGCACACCGATCAGGCCGAGATAGTGCATCGGGAAGAAGATGAGGTAAGCCCCGACGAAGGTGACCCAGAAGTGAAGCTGGCCCAGCGCCTCGTTGAGCATCCGGCCGGTGACCTTCGGATACCAGTGATAGATGGCACCGAAGATGACGAGGATGGGTGCTACACCCATGACCATATGGAAATGGGCAACCACGAACATCGTATCGGAAAGCGGCACGTCGACGACGACATTGCCGAGGAAGAGGCCGGTCAGGCCGCCATTGACGAAGGTGACGATGAAGCCGAGCGCAAACAGCATCGGCAAAGTGAGGTGGATATCGCCGCGCCACAGCGTCAGCACCCAGTTGTAGACCTTCAGCGCCGTCGGCACGGCGATGATCAGCGTCGTGGTGGCGAAGAAGAAGCCGAAATAGGGGTTCATGCCGCTGACATACATGTGGTGCGCCCAGACGACGAAGGAGAGCGCACCGATGATGACGATTGCCCAGACCATCATGCGGTAGCCGAAGATGTTCTTGCGGGCATGGGTGCTGATGAGATCGGAGACGATGCCGAAGGCGGGTAGCGCGACGATGTAGACTTCGGGGTGGCCGAAGAACCAGAAGAGATGCTGGAACAGGATCGGGCTGCCGCCGCCGTGCTGCAGCTGTTCGCCCATCTCGACGATCGCCGGCATGAAGAAGCTGGTGCCGAGCACCCGATCGAACATCATCATGACGCAGGCGACGAAGAGGGCGGGGAAGGCGAGCAGCGCCATCACGGTCGCAGTGAAGATGCCCCAGATGGTCAGCGGCATGCGCATCAGAGTCATGCCGCGCGCGCGGCCCTGGAGAACGGTGACGACATAGTTGAGCCCGCCCATGGTGAAACCGATGATGAAGAGGATGAGCGAGGAGAGCATCAGGAGAATGCCCCAGTCCTTGCCGCCGGGGGTGCCTGAGAGCACCGCTTGCGGCGGATAGAGCGTCCAGCCCGCGCCGGTCGGCCCACCGGGTGCGAAGAAACTGGCGGCGAGCACGAGCACGGCAAGCAGATAGATCCAGTAGCTCAGCATGTTGGCGTAGGGAAACACCATGTCGCGTGCGCCGAGCATCAGCGGGATGAGGTAGTTGCCGAAGCCGCCGAGAAACAGTGCGGTCAGCAAATAGATCACCATGATCATGCCGTGCATGGTGATGAACTGGTAATAGCGCTCCGCATCGATGAAGGCGAAGGCTCCGGGATAGCCGAGTTGCAGGCGCATCAGCCAAGAGAGAACCAGCGCGACCATGCCGATGGCGATGGCGGTCGAGGCATATTGTACGGCGATGATCTTGGCGTCCTGGCTGAAGACGTATCGCGTCCACCAGCTGTGGGGATGGTAGAGTTCAACATCCTCCACCTCGGCGTGTTCAAGCGCCCCATCTGTGCCTAACCGGATATCGACCATCTAAACTCTCCCAACAATGGCCGTCGGGGCGCCTCCTACCGCGCCGGGGCGGCATTTTCTGCCTGTGCCGTTTCCTTCGTTTGCGCTGCTGCCATCAACTGCGAAAAGGTCTGCTGGCTTGCGAGCCAGGTCTGGTAATCGGCTTCGCTGTCGACGACGACGGTTCCGCGCATCTGCGGGTGGCCGACGCCGCAGAGCTCCGCACAGAGCACCTCGAAGGTGCCGGTGCGCGTGGGGGTCATCCAGAAATAGGTGACCATGCCGGGCACCATATCCATTTTGGCGCGGAACTCCGGCACGTAGAAATCATGCAGCACGTCGACCGAGCGCAGCAGCACCTTGACCGGCTTGCCGATCTCGAGGTGCAGCTCGCCGCCTTCGATGACGATGTCGTCGAGGGCGGCCGTGTCGTTGCGGTTGAGGCCGAGCGAGTTTTCCGGCGAGATGTCGCGCGTCTCGGAGGTGCCGAGCTTGCCGTCGACGCCGGGCAGGCGGTAGCTCCACAGCCATTGCTGGCCGACGACTTCGACCTCGCTGGCACCCGCGGGCACGGTGACGAACTGATGCCAGACGAACAGGCCGGGCGTCAGCATCGCGGCGACGCCGAGCGTCGTGCCGGCGGCAAGCCAGCTTTCCAGCTTCTTGTTTTCCGGTTCATAGGCCGCCCGGTTTCCCGGGCGGTGCTGAAAACGCAGGACACAGTACGCCATGAACAGCACGACGGCAACGAAGACGACGCCGGTGATCCAGAAGGTGATGATAAGCGTATTGTCTATGTAGTTCCAGTTGGACGCGATCGGCGTCCACCACCACGGGCTCAACAAATGGAACAACACCGATCCGGCGGCCAGCAAAACCAGAATAACCACCACGGCCATTTCTTGTCCCTCCTCGCCGCTCGCGGCTGTGGGCATGAATACGCAATCCGTAGAGTTCTAAATGCAATTATTGCACGAACGGAAAACGCTCGCAATTGACCGTTCGGTTGAGCGCCAGTGCGGCGTTTCCGACCGTCTCGTCTATTGCGAATATTGCTTGAGATAGGCAAGCAGGTTGAGGATATCGTCCTCGTCCTTCAGGCCGGGAAAGACCATCTTGGTGCCCTTCACCTTCGCCTTCGGATTGTGGAGATAGTCGCGCAACGTTGCCTCGTCCCAGACAAGCCCACCCTTGCCGGCATCGATCATCGCCGGCGAATATTTGAAGCTGGGATGCGTGCCGGCGGTGCGGCCGAGCACATGGTTGAGCGACGGGCCCACCTTGTTGGTATCACTGTCGACGACATGACAGATCGCGCATTTCTTGAAGACGGTGGCGCCGGCGTCCGCATCGCCCTCTTGCGCGAGGGCGGCGACGGGACAGAGCAACGCTGTCGAAAAGGCAAGGGCAACAACAAAGTTTCGCATGATACTTCCTCAAAATCGCCGGGCGCGGGGCAAGGAAGGCTATCGTCAATTCGTCGTCTTGGCGGTACTTGCTTCTCTCAATTGGGCGCCACGGGCGGTTGATACTTGCGACGGCATGACGGTACGCCTCGTCCGTAAGATGTCAATCTCCGGACTTGGGCGATACCGTCTGCGCCGCGTCAGTCTCCGGCAAACACTACGGGCGACGCTGCAATCAGACCCGATTCCCGGCGGCGTCGAAGAAGTGCAGCCGCTCGGGCGGCAGCCGCACGGGGATCTCGCCCGCTGCCTTAAGAAAGGTGCGGTCGTTGGTAAAGGCCTTGAAGCTCGCCTTGCCGAAGGACAGATGCAGGATGATGCCGAAGCCGGTCGGCTCAACCAGTTCGACGGTCGCCTTCAGCGCATCCGGTGCCGTGGTGCCGATCTCGACATGTTCCGGACGGATGCCGAGCGTCGCGCGGGCGCCATCCGTCAGTTGTGCGTGCACTTGCGCCGGAATGGTCACGCCGCCATGTGTCTCGAAGCGTGGCGTCGCACCATTGCGATAGGTGCCTTCGAAGAAGTTCATGCCGGGCGAGCCGATGAAGCCGGCCACGAAGAGGTTTGCCGGGCGATCGTAGAGGTCGAGCGGGCTGCCGACCTGCTGCACGAAGCCGCCGTTCATGGCGACGATCCGGTCGGCAAGCGTCATGGCCTCGATCTGGTCGTGGGTGACGTAGATAGAAGTGGCGCCCAGATCCTTGTGCAGTTTCTTGATCTCGGCACGCATCTGTTCGCGCAGCCGCGCGTCGAGGTTCGACAGCGGCTCGTCGAAGAGAAAGGCCTTGGGTTCGCGCACAATGGCGCGGCCCATGGCGACGCGCTGACGCTGGCCGCCGGAAAGGGCGCGCGGGCGGCGCTCCAGCAGCGGATCGAGCCCGAGCTTGGCGGCAGCGCCCGAAACGACGCTGGCGATCTTCTCCTTGGCGGTCTTCCTGAGCCTCAGGCTATAGCTCATGTTCTTGGCCACCGACATATGCGGATAAAGCGCATAGGACTGGAAGACCATGGCGATGTCGCGGTCCTTCGGTGCCAGTTCGTTGACGCGCTTGCCGGCGATGCGGATTTCGCCTGAAGTGACGCTTTCAAGGCCGGCGATCATCCGCAGCAGGGTGGATTTGCCGCAGCCCGACGGGCCGACAAGCACGACGAATTCGCCGTCGCCGATCTTCAGGTCGACGTCGTGCAGGACCGGGTGGATACCATAGGATTTACGGATGTTGGCGATATCGATGGAAGCCATGAAACAATCCTCAGCCTTTGACCGCGCCGGCCGTCAGGCCTTGGACGAGATAGCGTTGAATGAGCAGGAAGAAGAGGCAGGCCGGGATCAGCGCCAGCACGCCGGCGGCCATCATCTGGCCGAAGTCGACCGAGAATTTCGACACGAACGACAGCAATCCAACGGGGAAAGTCGCCTGGTCGTTGCCCGAGATCAGCATCAGCGAAAACAGAAGCTCGCTCCAGGCGGCCGTGAAGACGAAGCCGAGTGTCGCTGCAATGCCGGGCAGTGTCAGCGGCAGGATGATCTGGCGGAACGCCACGAACTGGGTGGCGCCGTCGATCATCGCCGCCTCTTCGAGGTCCTTCGGAATGCCGTCGAAGAAGGACTGCATCAGGAATGTGGCAAACGGCACGTTGAAGGCAGTGTAGACAATGACGAGGCCAGTCAGGCTATTGGTCAGGCCGAGCGGCGACAGGATCTTGAAGATCGGCGCGACCAGCATGACGAGCGGGAACATCTGCGTCAGCAGCATCAGCGCCACCAGCCAGTATTTTCCGCGGAAATTGAAGCGTGACAGCGCGTAGCCGGAAAGCGATGCAAGGATGGTGACGATGACGGCCGTCGAGCCTGAGACGATCAGGCTGTTGCGGAAGAACACCGGGAAGGCGCTGTGGCGCAGCACGAAATCGAAATGCTCGAGACTGGCGCGCGACGGCCAGAGGCGAATGCCTTCGGAATAAAGCAGATCGTTCGGCGTCACGGCTACTTTCAACAGCCAGTAGAGTGGGAAAAGCGCGAAGGCGATATAGGCGAGGATCGCCAGCCGATGCGCGGTCACGAGAAGGATAGGTTTGGCGCGCATCGGTCTCAATCCTTGCTCAGCAGCCATTGGCGCAGGATGACGATCAGCATGGAATAGGCGAGCAGCAGTGCCAGAAGCACCAGCGCGATCGCCGAGGCGTAGCCGAAGTCGAGCCGCTTGAAGGCCTGGGTGAAGATGTAGCTGGCGACGATCTGGGTGCGATCGGCCGGTCCGCCATTGGTCATGACGATGATCAGGTCGGCGAAGTTCGAGATCCAGACGGTGCGAAGCAAAATGGTGATGGCGATCGTCGGCGCCAGGAAGGGCAGGGTGATCGACAGGAACCGCTGCACCGGGCCGGCGCCGTCGATGCTGGCCGCCTCATAGAGATCGCGCGGGATCGCCTGCAGTGCGGCGAGCAAGGTGATGGCGAAGAACGGGATGCCCCACCAGACATTGGCGATGATCGGCCCCCACATCGCCAGCTGTGGGTCGGACAGGATGTTGGACGGCTCACTCATGATGCCGAGCGCGTAAAACCAGTGCGGCAGCGGCCCGACGACCGGATTGAACAGCCAGGACCAGTTGAGGCCGGCAAGGAAGCTCGGCACCGCCCAGGGCAGGAAGACGAGCGCCTGCGCCAGACCGCGGCCGTAGAACGGCTTGTCGAGCAGCAGCGCCAGGACGAGCCCGAGGAGGAACTGCAGGAAGACGGAGGCGCCGGTCCACCACAGCGTGTTGCGCAGCGCCCGGTAGAAGGCCTGATCCTGCGACAGGGCCCGGAAGTGATCGAGGCCGATAAAGGCACCGGAGAACGGATTGAGCAGCTGGATATCGCGGAAGGCGTAGGAAACGCCCAGCGCCAGCGGCACGAGCATGACGGTAACGATCAGGATCAGCGCCGGCGCGCTATAGAGATAGGGCGCGGCGCCATCGGCGATATTCTTCATCAGCGGCCGGCGTACGGGCAGGCCGTCATGGTGGGCGGCATAGGCCATCGGTCGAAATTTCCCCTGTGTGGCCGCCAGTTTTCTCGGCGTGCCCTGTTCTCAAGACATCGGGTGACCGGCGGCGGTCAGGGCCGCCGCCGGTCGAAGGCTCACTTCTTGGCGAGGTGCTTCTGCTGCGCCTTGGTGAGATACTCCGCCCACTGGGTGGCCAGATCCGTCGGCGTGATGTCGCCGAGCAGGGCTTCCTGGGTCGTCTTGATCGCCAGCGAATCCTTGAAGAAGGCGAATTCTTCGAGGTAGGTCGGCATCACCGTCAGGACGACGTCCTTGTCGGCAAGCTCGTCGAACCAGCCCTTGAACTGCGGGCTGGCATAGAAGGGGTCCTTTTCCGCCGACTTGTGCACAGGCAGCGCGCCGGTGCGCTTGTTCCATTCAATGTTGCCTTCAGGCCCTTCGAGCGTTTCGATCAGCTTCCAGGAGAGGTCCTTGTTCTGGCTGGCGGACAGCATCGACCAGCCGGCAAAGCCGATGGTGGTGAAGGCCTTGCCGCTCGGGCCCTTCGGCATGGTGGTGACGCCGAAGTCTTCCGACTTCATCCGTTCGGCAATGGCGATCAGCGCGTCCGGATCCTGGTCGAGGAAGGCGCAGGTGCCACTGTAGAAACCGGCGACGATTTCGTTGAAGCCCCAGTTGACGCTGTCCTTCGGTGCGAGCCCGTTCTTATAGAGGTCGATCACCCAGGTGAGACCCTTGACCCAGCCTTCGCTGTTCATCGTCGAGGTGCCGTCCTCGTTGAAGAAGGTGTTGCTGCCGGCCATCGTCGCGCCGAACATCACCCAGCCGTTGAGGCCGCCCGGACCGCCGCGCAGGCAGTAGCCGGACTTGCCCGGCAGCTTGGAGACGGCTTCCGACGCCTTGACGAAATCGTCCATGGTCTTCGGCGGCTCGCTGACGCCGGCTTCCGACAGCAGCTTCTTGTTGTAGAACATCGCGCGCAGATAGAAGCCGTAGGGCAGCATGTAGGCTGTGTCGTTGATGTCGCGGCCGAGCTCGAGCGTGCGCTCCGTCAGGCCCGGCGTGTGCTCCCACTTTTCGAGATAGGGCTCGAGGCTTTCGAGCATGCCGTTGTTGGCGTAGAGCGAAAGCCAGGTGTCCGGCATCTCCATGACGTCGGGCAGTTCGCCGGCCGAAACCATGGTCGCGAACTTCTGGAAGGCTTCGCCCCAGGGCAGCGAGATGATCTCGACCGTAGTGCCCGGATTTGCCGCCTCGAACTTGGCGACGATCGACTTCAGCGTTTCGGTGCGCTCGGGGCTGGTGATGACTTCGACGAGCTTCAGCTTGGTGTCGGCCAGCGCGCTTCCTGCCATCAGGGTGGCAAGCAGAGTGGCGGTAATCAGTTTCCTCATTTTTGTTCCCTTTGTTTTTTGATGGTTGATCCACATTCGAAGAGCGGGCGCGGAAAAACGTTGCGCTTTCCTGATCCCGCTCCTGTCAGCCTGCTGAAGCGGTTGACATCGCCGCTTCAAGATCGCTCCAGAGGGCCTCCGTTCCCTCCAGGCCGACATGGAGCCGTACCGACCGCGGTGAGATGCCGAAGGCGGCCGCGGAATTGGGCTGGGCTTTCTGCGCCAGAACGACTTCGCCCGGCACGATGAGGCTTTCGTGTCCGCCCCAGGAAACGCCGAGCTTGAACAGGTCGAGGTGGTCGGCGAAGCGGCGCACGTCGACGCCGTCGCGGAAGATGAAGGAGAAGAGGCCGGATGTGCCGGAAAGGCCCGGCGGCAGGGTGTTGCCAAGGCCGGGGTGGCACACGGTTTCGACCAGCGGATGCGCCTGCAGCCGCTGCGCGACGGTCAGCGCCGATCGCTCGTGCGCCTTCATGCGGATCGGCAGGGTGCGAAGGCCGCGGATCAAGAGCCAGGCGTCGAAAGGCGAAAGCTTGCCGCCGAGATAGGGATAGGCTTCCGAGCGGATCCGCCCGATGAGTCCCTTCGAGCCGGCAACCACGCCCGCGACGACGTCACTGTGTCCACCGAGATATTTCGAGGCCGAATGGATGACGAGGTCGACGCCGAGCGACAGCGGCTGCTGGAAGATCGGGCTTGCCCAGCTGTTATCGATGGCGGTGATGATACCCTGCTCCTTGGCAAGGCGGGCGAGCGCGGCGACGTCGTGGGTGTCCATCACCCAACTCGTCGGGCTTTCCATGTAAAAGAGCTTGGCGCCCGGCAGGGCCCTGGCGACCGCTTCCTCGTCGCGGCCGTCGACATAGGTCACTTCGATCTTCATGCGCTTCAGATGCGTGCCGAACAAGCGGAACGCGTCGGGATAGACATGGTTGACGGCGACGATGCGGTCGCCCGGCTCGACGAAAGACAGCACGGTCGACGAGATCGCCGACATGCCGCTGGCAAAACCGATCGCGTCTTCGCCGCCCTCGAGTTTCGCCAGCATTTCCTCGAACATGCGCACGGTCGGGTTGAGGCCGCGGGTATAGATCGGCCGCACGCGCTCGCCCCGGTAGGAGGCGACCATGTCGTCATAATCCCTAAAGGTGAAAAGCGAGGTCTGGACGATCGGCGGTACGACGGCGTCGTAGGCATTGCCTTCGTCGTGCGCGACGATCAGCGAGGCATGGTCGAACGGATCGAGGCCGTTGTTCATTTGGACATTTCCTTGATGTCTTCCTCGACGATCGCGAGGATTTTCAGTGTTTCTTCGCGCGCCGCCTCGGGGTCCTGTGCGACAATCGCGTTGAAGAGGGTGCGGTGGAATGGAAAGGAGCGGCGGGCGAAATCCGACCGATCGAAGGGCTCTTCCCAGAAGCGTTCGAAGGCCTCGCGCATCTGTTCGAGCAGCTGCCGGAACAGGGGATTGTGGGTGGCGTCGTAGATCGCCAGATGGAAGGCGAGGTCTTCCGGGCCGGAGGTGCCCTTGGCGAGTTGCACGCGCTCCATCTCGTTGAGCTTTATCTCGATGATCTTCAGGTCGTCTTCGGTGCGCCGGCGCGCAGCGACCATGTTGGCCTCGACCTCGATGCCGCGGCGAACCTCGAGCGTCATCAGCATGATGTCGCGCAGATGGCCGGCGTCGAGGGTGAGCGGCATATGTACGGTGGCGGCGGATATGGTGCGCAGCAGATAGGTGCCGCTGCCCTTGCGCGCCTCGACGACGCCGAGCGCCTGGAAATGGCGGATGACCTCACGCACGGTCGAGCGCCCGACGGCAAGCGCCGTCATCAATTCGCGTTCCGCCGGCAGCCGATCGCCGGGTTTCAGGCCTGAATGCTGGACGTAGTCGGCAAGCGCGGCAATGACCTGCTGCGCCCGATCGGCGGGCGGCAGTGGCAGAAGCGCTGCTCTTGCTTGTTCAGTCATTCAGCCTCCCCCTCGGCGCCAAATTGGTCTGACATCTGATCAATATGACCAATGCATGGGTGCTGGTCAAGCAGGAACTTATAAAGTCCTCTGTCGGTTGACCTCGCCGCGGGCAGGCGTAGACATGGGGCAGGGAGCTTGAAGATGATGAAATCGGGATATCTGCTGGTCGCTGCCGCAATGATCGGCGCGGTGACGGTCGCCGGCGATACGCAGGCGCAAATGCGGACCAGGAAGGGCGAATATTACGAGGGCATTCAGCGTAAGCCCTATGGCCACTATTTCTGGATCTGGCCGCCGGAGGACAGGCAACCTGCCTATGAGCCGCGTCGGGGCAGGGATGCGGACGACAGTCGACCGCAGAAGGGTCGCAGACCGCCGACCCGATAGCTGCTCATGCCTACATCCTGCTACTGCATAATTCCTTAAATCGGAATCGATTTAAGGATAAAATTATGCAGCAAGTTTAAAGCGTTACAGCGTCCTTTGCGCATCATATTTGATGCGCGGCGCTGTAAAGCGAGGCGGAGCGTACAGAAAAGTGGCGCCCGAGGGCGCCACCTAAATACTGTATCAGATCTGCACGATATGTGCGTCGCGCGGCAGCGACGACAGCACTTCCGGGCCGTCCTCGCGCAGGATGACGATATCTTCCAGTCGGATGCCGAAGCGGCCGGGCAGGTAGATGCCGGGTTCGATCGAGAAGACCATGCCTTCCTCCAGCACCGTTTCCGAAGTGGCCGTGATATACGGCGGCTCGTGGCCGTCGATGCCCATGCCGTGACCGGTGCGATGGACGAAATATTCGCCGTAGCCGGCGTCCGCGATCACCTTGCGCGCCGCATCGTCCACGTCCTTGGCGAGAGCGCCGGGGCGCGCGGCCTTGAGTGCCGCCTGAACGGCCCGCTCGACGATCGTGTGGATCTGGCCGTAGCCTTCAGGTGCACGGCCGACGATCGCCATGCGGGTGATGTCGCTCGGGAAGCCCTGCTTGCGGCCGCCGATGTCGACGACAACGGCATCGCCTTCCTCAATCAGCCGCTCGGTGGCGGAATGGTGCGGAAAGGCGCCGTTGCCGCCGGCGCCGACAATCCAGAAGGCCGGTGCCGCACCTTCGGACGAGAAGTGCGCGCGGATTTCTGCGGCCAGTTCCTTCTCGGTCATGCCGGGGCGGATCTTGGAAAATGCCGCCTGCATGGCGCGATCGGCGATGCCGGCATTCATCTTCAAAAGTTCGTATTCGCTCCTGTCCTTGCGCATGCGCAGGGCGCCGAGCGTTTCCGGCGTGAAGTCGCGGGCGGTGTCATCGGGCAGGTTGTCGATGAGCAGCAGCGCGAAATCGGCGCGCATGGTCTCGTCGATCACCACGCGGCCCGGCTTTTCGGTACCGATCCCGGCAAGCGCCAATCTCAGAGCCTCGAGCGGGCCTTCGGCGTCGGACCAGTTGTAGAAATCGATATCCGTATGTTCGCGCGTTCCCTCGGCATTGAGCGCCGGCATCAGGAAGGCTTCCTTCTGCGGGCCGATCAGCAGCAGGCAGGGGCGTTCGTCAGGATGCGGGTGATAACCGATCAGCCAATCCATGTGCGACCCGGGGGCGAGCACAACCAGCCCGCTGTCGGTTTCATTCATCTTGGCCCGCAGAGCGGCGAGGCGTGTTTTCGTCTGTTCTTTCATGGCGTTTCCAGTTCTGGTTCCGGCAGGGTTTGAGTGAGGTGAGGGGCCGCGCGCCGGTCTCGTGTTCGGGCGTCGATCGACGCGCGGCGGTCGCCGGGCGCAGGCGCCCGGACGAAAGGCTGGTGATCTGAAGGGCGCAATCGCTGATGGCGGCTGTGCTTTTGGCCGCGCCGGCTCTATCCGGTGCCCTTGCCTGGGGTTGTCGCGGCACTGCGGCGGTTCTCGGCGCGTGTCACCGCGAACGCGCCTTCCGGCGTTTCGGCTGTCTGTGCGTCGCCGAAGACATCCATCGTGCAGGTGTGCAGGATGACCGTCGGTTCGCTGGTGTGGTTCCAGGTGAGGTGAGTCAGACCCGACAGGAAGTGTGCGGAATCGCCGGTTTCCAGCACCGTCTCTTCGCCGTCGATCTCGATCGTCAGCGCACCCTGAAGGATGAAGAACATCTCTTCGCCCTCATGGGTCATGGCCTCGCTGCGGTGACCGGGCGGCGTGTGCACCACGGTGCTGCGCAGAACGCTGCCGGGAAAGGAAGCGGACAGGCGTTCGTAGGAGACGTTGTTGTCGAGCGAACCGGCAAGTGCATAGGCGCGGCGTTGGTGATGGCGGGTAAACGGCGTGGCCACCCTGGGCGAGTTCAGGAACGTCCCGACCTCGACCTTCAGCACCCGGCAGACCGCGACCAGCGAGGTCAGCGACGGCACGGTGATGCCACGCTCGATCTGGGAGATGAAGCCCACGGAAAAATCGGCCCGATCCGCAACTTCCTTGAGCGTCAGCTTTAGGGCTTTGCGCCGCTCGCGCAGCCGATCCCCGAGCGGGGGAAGCTCCGATGCCGCACCGTCTGGCTGAGACTGCGAATCCACTGCGAAATCCCCCCTGATCCCACATCTTCGCTCGAGGAAGATCTCCTGCGTGGGTGCAAGCATCCGCGCCCGGAAATCTCAGGGATTTCATGGCTATGCGCTTGTATTTTCTGAACTTTGGTGCGGAGACTGCGGCTTGTCAATGGAAATTTTAGCCACACTAAAATTTCACCGGCGCAGCGAAGCTCAAGCGTCAGGCTGCGAGCTTCAGCAGGCGAGCGACGGCCTGCTGGTCGAAGCCGCCGATGCCCTCGCGAATGTCGGCTGCAATGGCATCGGCAACGGCATCCTCGTCGCGGCGGCGCAAGGCTTCGATCGCCTCGCGGTGCCGGTCGACGACATAGAGTTCGGTGACGTGCTCCATGGCGATGCCGAGGATCGGACCCAGCTGCAACCAGACGCTTTCGATCAGCGGCATGACGATCTGGTCGGGGTTGGCGGTGTAGATCGTGCGGTGGAAGGCCTGATTGGCGATCAGCGCCGCCGCCTGGTCGCCGCGGCGGATTTCGTCTTCGATGCTGTCGTCGATCGCGACGATGCGTTCGATCTGCCGCTCGGAGAGATGGGCGACGGCCCGGCGGGCGGCATGGCTCTCGAGCGCGATGCGAAGCGATATCAGCTCTTCGAAGCGGGCGGGCGTAATGCGCGGCACGACGATGCGGCGGTTTTCGAGGAACTGCAGCGCGCCGATGGAGGTCAGTTGCCGCAGCGCTTCGCGCACCGGCGTCGGGCTGCTTTCCAATGCCTCCGCAAGCCCCCTGATCGTCACCGAGGTGCCCGGGCGGAAGCTGCCGACCATGATCGCCTGACGGAGCCTGGCAAAGGCATAGTCATGCGTGGTCATGCCTTCCGGACGCTCGAGAAGAGGCAGCGATGGGGTCTTCAAATCAGCAGGCTCCTTCTGCCACACGGGGAATAGTCGCGGGCTGATAGCATCAGTCGAGGTTGACTCCAACTCCTGAATTGTGTCAAGTTTCTGAAAATGTGATCACAAAATGAGATTTGCGATATGTCCCTCGACGCGGAAGACCCGAGCGCCTTCAAGGCCTGGCTGGAGCAGAACGGCCCTATCGAAAGCATCCAGGCCGTGGTCTGCGACCTGAACGGCATCATGCGCGGCAAGCGCGTGCCGGTGGAGCAGGCCTCCAAGGTGCTTGGCGGCGGCATCCGCATGCCGCTGTCGATCGTCGGCGTCGACGTCTGGGGCGAGGACATCATCAACAGCGAGCAGGTGTTTGCGAGCGGCGACAGGGACGGCATCTGCGCCGTCACCGGGCGCGGGGCGCTGCCGGTCAACTGGACCTCGCGGCCGAGCGCTCTGGTGCCGCTCTGGCTGCTGCTCGAGGACGGCAAGCCGTTCCTCGCCGATCCGCGCCAGGCGCTGGCGGCGATCGTGCGCGAATACGAAGAACTGGGCTTGCGCCCCGTGGTCGCGACCGAAATGGAATTCTATCTGATCGATCCGGAACCCGACAGTGCGGTGCCGCCGATCTCGCCCTATACCGGCAAGCGGCTCGATTCCGATGCGATCCTGTCGATCGACGAACTCGACGATTTCGGCGAATTCTTCTCCGACGTCTACAAGGAATGTGCCCGCCAGAACGTGCCGGCGGATGCGGCGATCGCCGAGAACGGCATCGGCCAGTTCGAAATCAACCTCTTGCACACAGACGATCCCTTGAAGGCGGCCGACGACGCGATCTTCTTCAAGCGCATCGTCAAGGGGGTTGCCCGCAAGCATGGGCTGGCGGCGACCTTCATGGCCAAGCCCTACGGCACCCGCTCGGGCAACGGCATGCACATTCACTTCAGCCTGCTCGACGCGGACGGCAACAACGTCTTCAACGACGGCAGCGACGAGGGGTCGGCGGTCCTCAAGAACGCAGTCGCGGGCCTGCTGCGCGGCATGTCGGAAACGACGTTGCTGTTTGCGCCGCATTTCAATTCCTACCGCCGGCTGCGCCCGGACACGCACGCGCCGACGGCGGTGTGCTGGGGCTACGAGAACCGCACGTCGGCGATCCGCATCCCCGGCGGCAATCCGGCGGCACGCCGTATCGAGCACCGCGTTGCCGGCGCCGATGCCAATCCCTATCTCGTCATCGCGGCGATCCTCGGCGCGGCCCTCGTCGGCATCCGCAACAAGTGGAAACCCTCGGCGCCGGTGACCGGCCGGGCCTATGCGGCGGAGAAACTGCCCAAAATTCCCGCCGATTGGGGGCAGGCGGTCGATGCCTTCGAGGCAGGGCCGATTGCCACCGAAATCTTCGACCCGACGCTTCGCTCGATGCTGATCGCCTGCAAGAGACAGGAGATCGCCGGTTTTGCCGAGCAGGTGACGGACTATGAATTCAGCGCTTACCTGGAAATCGTATGATGTCGACGCAACAGAAATCCTACGCCGGCGACGGCAGCTACCCCACGAGCTACTACGCCGCCTCCCGCAACATCATCCGCACGCCGGTGTCGCTCAAAGGACGCGTCGAGACGGATATCTGCGTCGTCGGCGCCGGCTATTCCGGCCTGTCGACGGCCATTCATCTCGCAGAGAAGGGCTACAAGGTCGTTGTGGTCGAGGGCGCACAGGTCGGCTGGGGCGCATCTGGGCGCAATGGCGGCCAGGTCGTCAATGGCCTGAACGCCAGCCTTGCCACCATCCAGCGCCGCTACGGCGAGGATGCGGCCCGCTTCGTCGGCGGGCTGGTGCAGGAGGGCGGCAAGATCATCCGCCGGCTCGTCAGCCAGTATCAGATCGACTGCGACCTGAAGCCGGGCAATATCTATGCGGCCTATACGCCGGCGCATATGAAGGAACTGGAAGCCAAGCAGGTGCTTTGGCGCAAATACGGCATGGACGACCATCAGCTTCTCGACCGCGACGCGCTCAGCAAGCTGGTGAACTCGGATGCCTATTGCGGCGGCATGCTGGATACGACGGGCGGGCACATGCACCCGCTCAATCTGGTGCTTGGCGAGGCACGCGCCCTCGAAAGCCTCGGCGGCACGATCTATGAACAGTCGCCGGTCACGCGGGTCGACCATGAGGCGGCGAGGCCGACGGTCTATACCGCCGACGGCGAAGTGTCGGCGCGGATCGTCGTTCTCTGCGGCAACGCCTATCTCGGCGACGCGGTACCGAAGCTCGTCTCGCGCGTCATGCCGGTTTCCACCCAGATGATCACCACGGCGCCGCTCGGCGAGGAACTCGCCCATTCGCTCATTCCAAGCGACATGTGCGTCGAGGATGTGCGCTACATCCTCGATTATTTCAGACTATCGGCCGACAAGCGCATGATCTTCGGCGGCGGAACGGTCTACGGCGGCACCGATCCGGCCGACGTCGTGGCCAAGCTGAAGCCCAATCTGGAAAAGGTCTTCCCGAAGCTCAAGGGCGTGAAGATCGACTATGCCTGGAGCGGCAACTTCGCGCTCTCCTTCACCCGTGTACCGCAGATGGGCCGCATCGGTGCGAATACCTATTTCGCGCACGGCTATAGCGGCCATGGGGTGACGGGATCCCACCTTTTCGGACGCACGCTCGCCGAGGCGATCGACGGCGACGCGACGCGCTTCGACATGTTCGAAAAGCTGCCCTGGTATCCGTTCCCGGGCGGGCGGATGTTCCGTGCGCAATATTCGACGATCGGCTCCTGGTGGTATTCGTTCAAGGATGCCGTTGGCTGGTAAAAACCGTCTTCGGATTTTTCGTTTGCCTGGAACAAAAAGGCGGCAGGATCGTTTCCTGTCGCCCGATCGCCCGAACGCATCCGTCTCTCTGGAGCCTCCTCTCGGCTCGCCGGCGCTAGAGCGTTGCCGGTTTAGACGGAGCCGCAGAAACGCTCTATCTCTTTGTTTGTACGCATTTCCTGACGGAAAACCGCTTCGGACTTTTCCTGGAAAGGCTCTAGGGAAGCCGGTTGTTGCCCGCGGCATTCGGGCATAAGATCGGGCACGGAAAAGCGGGAATGAACGGCTCTGCCGGCTTCGTCGAAGTAGAGGTTTGCGCTGCCCGATGAAGTGTCTTTTGCCGACCATTGCCATCCACATTTCGCGCTCTGGTCGCGGCTGCGGCGCGTCTCAATTTCAGTTGTTTCTTGCGTGCACAGGCAGCACTGATTTCGCCCTCATATGAGGGAACAAAAGGGTTCGCGAAACATTCCTGCCGAACGAGGGAGGTTGGAGATGTTCGTACGCTTTGGCTATGAGATCGGCATCCGCTGCCCCCAGCCGACGCCGATGATGACTTACCTTTCCGTCGTCGCCGAGAAGCGCCGCGACATCCGGCGCGAGCGCGGCCCCGTGACCTCACCGATCGTCAAGATGGAGGAGATCGTCGACCCGCACGGCAATGCATGCCTGCGCATGATCGCGCCCGAGGGGGACTTCAAGCTGAGCTATGATGCTGTGATCGAAGACGACGGCAGGCCCGATGTTTCCGATCCGCTGGCGCAGGCTGTGCCCGTCGAGAGGCTACCGCCGAACACGCTGCCCTATCTGGCCGCCAGCCGCTATTGCGAAACCGATCGGCTGGGCACGCTTGCCTGGAGGCTTTTCGGGGACGTGGCACCCGGCTGGCCGCGCGTGCAGGCGATCTGCGACTATGTGCACGAACGCCTGGTGTTCAGCTATGGCTATGCCCAGGCGATGCGGACCGCGCTCGAGGCCCATGAGGATCGTCTCGGCGTCAGCCGTGACTATGCGCACCTCGCCATCGCGCTTTGCCGTTGCATGAACATGCCGGCGCGATACGTCAACGGCTACATGGCCGACCTCGAAACCGAGCAAAGGGTGGCGCCGATGGATTTCAATGCCTGGTTCGAGGTTTTTCTCGGCGACCGCTGGTACACGTTCGACGCCAAGAACAATGCGCGCCGGGCGGGGCGCATCGCCGTCGCCCGTGGCCGCGATGCCGCCGACATCCCGCTCATCCAGACCTTTGGAAAACACGAGCTGACTGGGTTTACGGTGTGGACCTGCGTGGAGGCGGATGGCGGGCTGAGCCGCTCGCACCGCGATGCCAATGTGTCACTTTTGACGCCATGGTTCAGCGAAAGCTGGTCGAGGCACGTGCAGGAACGCGACCGCAATCGCCACTGAAGGCGCCGCCCGGCGGACGATTTTTTACTTTCGGGGTGGAATCGAGAAATTAATATCTATAAACTCAATCGAGAATATCGGAGAACATGGCTATTGCCGGCCTGTTCCCGGCCTGAACGACGGAGAGACGCGATGAACGCTGCGAAGCCGACAATCCAGTCCCGATATGCGTCTTACGCGGCAGCCCCGCCGCGTCGATCGCCCATCACCCTGTTTCCGCACGCGATCGCCTTCGTGGCCGCGTTCTGTTTCGTTTCCGCCGTCGTCATCGGCGCCCTCTAAACGCTCTTCGAGACTGCTAGCCGGCGGGTGACAGATGCTCGTGGACCGCCAGCCAGGCTCCGGTCCCGTCCCGTTCGAAGACGATCGTTTCTCTTTCCTGCGACGTCAGTGCTTCACCGCCGATCTCAAGTTCGGTCTGAACGCCGTGCGTGAAGACGGCAACGTTACCCATCACTTGCACGTGCCGGTCGCTGGACTGGCAGGCGCGGACGCGGAAGCTGTCGCGGGTCTCCCATAGCGCCCATTCGGCCTCGTATTCCGCCCGGCTGCGCAAGGGGCGATCGAGATTGTGGAAGATGAACGTGGCATTGGGCGCGAAGGCTGAGAAATAGGCCGCGCGGTCATGGCGGGCAAAGGCTGCGACAAGTCGATCGGCAGCGGCGAGCACCGTGTGTTCGGAGTCTTGCATCGAGATTCTCTTCATTGTCCGGATTGAATTATGGCGCCGCGATCAGCGCTGCGAGCGGCCGGTTCTGCCTGCTGACGCGCGCCTTGAGTTCTTCAAGCGGCAGCGCCTCGTGCTTGGCGAATTCGATGAACATCATATTAAGATTGTTGAACAACATCTCGCCGATCGCGCGAACGTCGGTGCCGGGGGAGACTAGGCCCTTCACCTGCAGCTTGTGAATGAGCGTCGAGACCTGGTCGCAAAGCCGGCGGTCAAGCTCGGTATAGCGCTTGCTGAAGGGGCTTTCCGGCTGCTGGATCGAAATTGCCATAGCCGTCCGCCACATCTCCTTGCTGAGATAGACGAGCGAGTGATCGTAGTACTGGCCGATCAGGGCCTCCAGCGCGCCTTCGACGGAGGAGGGGGGATTGTCGACGATGGTCCGCCCGGCGGCGAGAACTTCCTCCACTTCCATGGAGACGGTGGCGACGAGGATGTCGCCCTTGTTTTCATAGTAGTTGTAGAAGGTTCCGACCGAAACTTCGGCCCGTTCGGCGATGTCCTCGATGCGGGCGCTGTCGTAACCTACCTCGCGAAACAGGAGAGCCGCGGCGTCCAGGATACGTCTGTTCCGGTCGGCTTTCTGCCGTGCGCGCAGCCCTGTCATATGCATGTCCTTGAATTATGAATGTCCTCAAAATTGAGATTGACTTAAAAAATGAATTCATTCAATCTTTTTTTGAAGGCGCCGAAACGAGCGTCAAAACAAGAGGGCAACAGCATGATGCAGTCAGTTCATGACGGCGCGCACCTGCGCCGATTTTTCTCCTCGGTCGCCGCAAGCGCGATCGTCGCCGCCTCGCTCGTCTCGGTTCCGGCACCGGCTTTTGCCACCGAAGAACTCAACGCGCTCGTCTGGTGCGACCACACGGATCCGGCCCTGGTCGAGCCGTTCGAAAAGGCCAACGACGTCAAGGTCAACCTGAAGGTTTATGAGGGCACCGGTGCCGCGCTCTCGATCCTCGACCAGTCCCGTCCGGGCGATTGGGATGTGCTGGTGATCGACGGCGTCGACGTGCACCGTGCCATCGATCTCGATCTGCTCGCAGAAATGCCGGCCGATGCCCTGCCGACGGCCGATATCTTCCCCGAGGTCCGGATGGAGGCCAACAACATGAAGGACGGCAAGACCTATGCCGTCACGGAGAAGTTCGGCTACAACACCATCTCCTACGACAAGTCGAAGGTCGATCCGAAGGACATGCAGGATCTCTCGGTGATCTGGTCGGACAAGTACAAGGGCCGCATCGCGCTTTACGACTACTACCTGCCGATGATCGGCCTCGTCGGTCTCGGGCTTGGCAAGAAGACCGCTGATCTGACCGAGGCGGACATGCCGGCGATCAAGGAAAAGCTGGCGGCGATGCGCGCCGTGTCGAAGCAGGTCAGCGACGTCGTCTCCTCGCAGACGGCGCTGGCGACGGGCGAGGTCGATATTCTGGTCGGCGGCGGCGAGTGGATCACCGCGGTGCTTTCGGCCGACAAACCCAATCTCGACTGGACGATCCCGGAGCAGGGGGCGGTGCGCTGGGCGCAGTCGATCGGCGTGATGAAGGATTCGTCCAAGCAGGATCTGGCGCTGAAGTTCGTGCAGTACATCGTCAGCCCCGAAGGCCAGGCGCGACTTGCGACATCCTCCTGCTACTGGGCGATGCCGGCAAACAGCAAGGCGGGCGAGCATCTGACCGACCAGCAGAAGGCGGCGCTGCGCTTCAACCAACAGGCCGAATACTTGAAGAAGACACAGCTCTACCCGATCCCGTCCACCGAACTGGATCAGCAGTTCCAGGATGCCTGGACGGAAATGCTGCAGCAGTAACGCCCCGCGCGCGGTGAACGTATAGGCGTTCATCCGTGGGGCAGCCCGATCGCCGCCCCGCCGGACGGCGGGACGTTGAACTGCGCCCATCATCCTTGTCATGGTGGGCGCTCAAATCTGGAGCTTTCATGACTGCGACAACGCTCGAAGATGCCGACCGCCGGAAAGCCTGGGGCTTTGCCGCCCCAGCACTTTTGTGGACGCTCGCCTTCTTCGTTGTTCCTTTCCTGTTCATGGCGGCGATGAGCCTCTGGAAGCGCGAGGGGCGGGAGATCGTCCGCGTCTGGAATCTCGACAATTATCTGCGCGTCTTCTCCGAGAGCGCCCTGTTGCAGGGCCTGGTCAATTCGCTGGAAATCACTGTCATCGTCACGGTGCTTTCGGTGCTGCTTGCCTATCCGCTCGCCTGGATCATTGCCGAGCGCGTGCCGAAGGGGTTTCAGCGCATGGCTCTGATCCTGGCAATCCTGCCGTTCTGGACTTCCTATGTCGTCCGCTCGTATTCTTGGCTGCTCGTCTTGTCGAAGAATGGCGTCATCAACCAGATGCTGACGGGTCTGGGGCTGATAGCCGAGCCGCTGGAGATCGCCAGCACGCGAACGGCGACGGTGATCGGCTTCGTGCACTTCTTCGTCATGCTCTTGACGCTGACCATCTATTCGAACCTGATCCAGCTCTCGCCGAACTATCGCCGAGCGGCCGCCGACCTTGGCGCCAACGCCTTCCAGACCTTCTGGCACGTGGTGTTGCCGCTGACCTTGCCCGGCATCATGACCGGCGCATTTCTCACCTTCGTGCTCTGCATCGGCGACTACGTCACGCCGCAGATCCTCGGCGGCAACAACGAGCTGGTGCTGCCGCAGATCATCATGCTGCAACTGGGCCGGCGCGCCGATTTTCCGATGGCAGCGGCGCTGTCGATCATTCTGATGCTGGCCGTCACCGCCGCCTACGTGCTGTGCGCCCGTTGGCTGAAGATCGAGAGGGCCTGATGCTGCGCAGAATTCTCGTCAGTGGTGTGTCCTGGGCCTACCTTGCTCTCGTCTACGCCTTCATCTTCCTTCCGGTGGCGGTGCTCGTGCTGTTCTCCTTCCAGGACGGGCGGCTGCCGGTGCCGCCGTTCAACGGCTTTTCCACCCAGTGGTACGAGGCGGTCTTCGTCGACCGCAAGCTGATGGCGGCGCTCGGCAATTCGATGCTGGTCGCGATCTCTTCATCCGTGGTCTCCTGCGTGCTCGGCTTTCTCGCCGCCTATTCGCTGGCGCGCTACAAGCTGCCGGGCTCGGCCTTGCAAAGGGGCCTGCTGATCGCGCCGATGACGGTCAGCTATCTAATCATCGCGCTCGGGCTGCTGGCGCTGCTCAACGCGCTGCATATGCCGCTGTCGCTTCTGACGGTCGGCATCGGTCACGTGGTGATCAACCTGCCGCTCTGCTTTGCGATCATCTATGCCTCGATGGGCGATCACCAGATCAACATCGAGCGGGCGGCACGCGACCTGGGCGCTAGCGATTTCAAGGTCATGACGCTGGTCACCGCGCCGATGCTGATGCCCTCGATCCTGGCCGCCTTCTTCCTGTCGGTGACCTTCAGCTGGGACGAGTTCATCATCGCTTTTCTGCTGTCGCGCTTCGACGTGACCCTGCCCGTCGAGATCTGGAGCATGCTGCGCTCCGGCCTCAACCCCAAGACCAATGCGATCGGCTCGCTGGTCTTTCTTGCCTCGGTGGCGCTGCTGCTGATCCTGGAGTTTTCCCTGTTCGGAAGGACGAAGAAACAATGACCGCTCCCGTCTCGATCGAAAACGTCAGCAAGACGTTCGGGCACTTCAAGGCGCTGGACAAGGTTTCGCTCGACATCCGAGCAGGAGAGTTCATCGTTCTGCTCGGCCCGTCGGGCTGCGGCAAGACCACGCTCCTTTCCATTCTCGGCGGGTTCCTGTCGCCAAGCTCCGGCCGCGTCGTGATCGGCGATCGCGACATGACCTTCGTGACGCCGGCCAAACGCCCGACGACGACGATGTTTCAGGACTATGCGCTGTTCCCGCATATGCGGCTTGTCGACAATGTCGGCTTCGGGCTCCGGATGCGCGGTCTCGGCAAGGCCGAGCGGGACAAAAAGGCGCTCGGTTTTCTCGATCTCGTCGGCCTCAAGGCGTCCGCCGGCAAGCGGCCGCACGAACTCTCCGGCGGACAGCGCCAGCGGGTGGCTCTTGCCCGCGCCCTTGCGGTCGATCCCGAAGTGCTGCTGCTCGACGAGCCCCTCGGCGCCCTGGATCTGAAGCTTCGCCGGCAGATGCAGGATGAGTTGAAGGCGATCCAGAAGCGGGTTGGCACCACTTTCGTCCATGTGACCCACGACCAGGAGGAGGCGATGGCGATCGCCGACCGGATCGTCGTCATGAACCAGGGCCGGATCGAGGATTTCGGTCCGCCGTCGCAGATCTACATGCGGCCGCGGTCGCTGTTTTCGGCGGGCTTCATGGGCGAGGTCAATTTTGTCTCCGGCCGGGTGCGGGCCGCCGACGCATCGTCGGCCGAGGTCGAAACATCGCTCGGCAACCTGGCGCTTCCCGCCGCCAACTTCACCGCTGCAGCGCCGAAGGCCGGCGACGCGATCACGCTCACCATCCGGCCGGAGCATTTTCGCGGCGCGGACAAATCGGATGGCCCGATGTTCACGCTCGGCGAGGCGCGCGTCGCCGGCAGCGCCTTCTTCGGCACCCACTACCGTTGCCATCTCCAGCCTTGCGCGACCGACGGCGATGCGCTGGTGGCGCACCTGCCGCAATCCTCCGACGTGCGCGACGGCGAGATCATCCCCCTTGCGGTGCGGGCTGCCGACGTCGTAGCCTTACCGGCGGCAAGCGGAACCCTTTAGCAACATGCGGCGAATTGCTCCGAAAGACTGGTATGCGGTGAAACGTCTCGACGACGATGTCACCTACATCTGCGAACCCTTCATCCAGGAGTTCTACCGCTGCAACATGTGGCATGTGCGCGGGCGCGACCGCGACATGCTGGTCGATAGCGGCATGGGGGTCGTGTCCTTGCGCGAGTGGGTGCCGCTGGTCACCGAGCGCAAGCTGACCGCCGTCGCCAGCCATACGCATTTCGACCATATCGGCTGCCATCACGAATTCGATTGCCGGGCAGTGCATGCGGCGGAGGCCGAACTGCTGGCGCATCCGACGCGTGCCAACACGCTCGCCGATCCCTATGTCGCCGACGAGATCTTCGAGGCGCTGCCGCCCGAGCCCTATGCCTCGACCACCTATGCGGTGAAGGCTGCGCCGGCGACCATCGTTCTTGCCGATGGCGACCATATCGATCTCGGCGATCGCCGCTTCGAGGTGATCCATACGCCCGGCCATTCGCCCGGCGGCATCGCTCTTTGGGAAGAGAAGACCGGCGTGCTCTTTTCCGGAGACATCCTCTACGACGGGCCGTTGATCGAGGATACCTACCACGCCAATGCCGACGACTATCTGGCGTCGATGGAACGGTTGCTGCGCATTCCGGCGCGTATCGTTCACGGCGGACATTTTCCGAGCTTTTCAGGCGAGCGCTACCGCGCGCTCATCAAGGACTGGCTCGCGAAGAAAGAAAAGACAATCTGACGGGAAGGAGGAGCGCATGCTCGACAAGAGGAAGTTTTATATCGATGGCCGATGGGTCGACCCGATCGCGCCGAACGATCTGGAGGTGCTGAACCCGGCGACCGAGAAGGCGGTTGCGGTGATCTCGATGGGGACCGCTGCGGACATCGATCGCGCCGTCGCCGCCGCGAAAAAGGCCTTCGCCACCTATAGCCGCACCAGCGTCGACGAGCGGCTGGCGCTGCTGGAAAAGCTGCTGGCAATCTACAAGCGCCGCTACGACGAGATGGTCGCGACCATTACCATGGAGCTCGGCGCGCCGACGACGATGACGCGTGAGCAGCAGGCGGACGTCGGCGTCGGTCATCTGCAGGGCTTCATCGATGCGCTGAAGCGGCTGAAGACGCGCGACACGCTGCCGAACGGCGACGTGATCCTGCGCGAGCCGATCGGCGTCTGCGGCCTGATCACGCCCTGGAACTGGCCGATCAACCAGATCGCGCTCAAGGTCGTCCCGGCACTTGCGACCGGCTCTACCTGCGTGCTGAAGCCGAGCGAGTTCACCCCGCTCAACGCCATGCTCTATGCAGAAATGATCGATGAGGCCGGTTTCCCCGCCGGCGTCTTCAACCTCGTCAACGGCGACGGCATCAATGCCGGTGCCGCACTGTCGAAGCACCGGGATATCGACATGATGTCGTTTACCGGTTCAACCCGCGCCGGCATCGCCGTCAGCAAGGATGCGGCCGAAACGGTGAAGCGCGTGACGCTCGAACTTGGCGGCAAGTCGCCGAACATCGTCTTTGCCGATGCCGACCTCGAAGACCGGGTGGCCGGAAGCGTGTTCGAATGCTTCAACAATTCCGGCCAGTCCTGCGATGCGCCGACGCGCATGCTGGTCGAGCGCAGCGTCTACGACAAGGTCGTCGAGATCGCCGGCCGCGTCGGTCGTGGAGCCGAGGTCGGCGATCCGACCAAGGAGGGCAGCCATATCGGACCGCTGGTGAGCGACGTCCAGTTCGGCCGCGTCCAGGCGCTGATTGAGGCCGGCATTGCCGAAGGCGCGCGTCTTGTCGTCGGCGGCGCCGGCAAGCCGGAGGGCTTCGAAACCGGCTACTTCGTCAAGCCGACCATTTTTGCCGACGTCAACAACACCATGCGCATCGCCCGCGAGGAAGTGTTCGGGCCGGTGCTGGCGATCATCCCCTTCGATACCGAGGAGGAGGCGATCGCCATCGCCAACGACACCAATTACGGCCTTGCCGCCTATGTGCAGACCGGTGACCCCAAGCGGGCGGAGCGGGTGGCTTCGCGGCTGCGCGCCGGCATGGTTCACATCAATGGTGGGCCGCATCGTTACGGCAGCCCGTTTGGCGGCTACAAGCAATCCGGCAACGGCCGTGAAGGGGGTATGTTCGGCCTTGAGGATTTCCTCGAGGTCAAGACGGTGCATATTCCCGACGCCGCCTGACGAGACGAAGCATTGCGCCGGCGAGGCGCAATCGAACCATCTGGCGGCCGCCGTGTTTCCGCATGGCGGCCGTCTTTGTTGCATCGGGCGATTTATTGCGACTGTCGCCGATGCCGCACTTCTGTTAGCTGCGTTGTCATGGGCGCCATGATCGTCCCCGCCCGCCAGCAGACAGCCGGACATCGACGTGACCTCAGCATCAACAACCCCTTCGTCTCATAACCGCCTTGCCATGGCCGCTCTCCTGATCGGCGGGGCTGCGATCGGCGGCTCGCCGATCTTCGTGCGGCTGTCCGAGGTCGGGCCGATGGCGACTGCCTTCTGGCGTGTGGCGCTGGCGCTGCTTCCTCTGCTCGCCTGGTCGTGGTTTCGCGGGGCGCCGGCATCGGACCGGCGGCCCGAGCGGCTCTCGGAATATGCGCTGCTGGTGCTGCCGGGTGTCTTCCTCGCGATCGACCTTGCCGCCTGGCACTATGCGCTGACCAAGACGTCGGTTGCCAACGCCACGCTGCTTGCCAACCTTGCGCCTGTTTTCGTGACGCTCGCAAGTTGGCTGCTTTTCCGCGCGCGCATCAGCGGCGTCTTCGCCGCCGGCCTCGTGACGGCGGTCGCCGGCGTGGTCATCCTCAAGGGCGGGCCGATGGCGCTTGGCGACGGTGATCTGCTGGGTGATGGCGTCGCCGTCGTCGCAGCGATGTTTTATGCCGGCTACATTCTGGCGATCGGCCGGCTGCGTAGCCTGTTCAGCACCATCCGGATCATGGTCTGGAGCACGGCATCGGCCGCCATCTGCATGCTGCCGATCGTGCTTCTCTCCGAGCCGACATTGTTGCCTCCGACCCTCTTCGGCTGGTCGATGCTGTTCGGTCTGGCTTTTGTCAGCCATGCGGGCGGGCAGGTGGCGATCACTTATGCGCTTGCCTACCTGCCGCCAGCCTTCTCGTCGCTGACGCTGCTGCTGCAGCCCGTCGTCGCTGCGATCCTCGCCTGGATCTTGCTTTCCGAGCCTGTCGGGCTGATGCAGGCGATCGGCGGGGCGATCGTGCTCGTCGGCATCCTGATCGCCCGCCGGGGTTAGACGCCACTACAGGCCGGGGAGGTTGAAGCCGGCGAGCCGCTCTTCCAGCTGGCGGATCGTGTCGGCGTCGGCATTGGCAAAGGCAAAGCGCAGGTAATTTTCCTGGCCCTCGCCGAAATAGTCCCCCGGCAGGCAGACGACGCCGGCGAGTTTCGCCAGTTTCTCGGCGACGAACTGCGAATCGATATCCGGGAACGGATGCCTGACATAGGCGAAGTAGGCACCGATCGCCTGCAGCTTCCATTGCGGCAGCCGGCTCATGACATCGCGCAGCGCATCGGCACGCGTGGCGATTTCGGCGCGATTGCCAAGGCGCCAATCGGCAAGCGCGGGAATAGCTTTGGCGACCGCGGCCTGGGCCGAGCGGGGTGCGCAGATCTGCAGGTTGTCCATGATCTTGGTGACCTGCTCTACGAGCGCCGGCCCGGCCGTGATCGCGCCGAGACGATGGCCCGGAATGCAGAAGGATTTCGAGAAGCTGTAGAGGCCGATGAAACTGTCCTGCCATCCTTGCGCCTGCAGCAATTCGTGTGGGGCCGCGGCGGCGTCGGGCAGGAAGTCGCGGTAGGTTTCGTCGAGAATCAGCCAGGTACCGTTGGCGCGGCAGACGTCGTGAATGCGCGACAGAAGCTCGGGCGGATAGATCGCACCGGTCGGATTGTTCGGCGACACGAGCGCAAGCGCGCGGATACCCGGGCGCAGCGTTGCAGTGATTGCGTCCACCTCCGGCAGGAAACCGGCACCGGCATCGCAGGGCACCAGCTCGACATTGATGCCGAGCATGGCCAGCGTCGTTTTCTGGTTGAAGTAGTAGGGGTTGGTCATCAGGATCGTATCGCCGGCCGCGGCAATCGCCATTGCGGCACAGATGAACGCCTGGTTGCAGCCCGAAGTGATGTGGATGTTGTCGGCCGTGATCGCAGAGCCATAAAGGCCTGCCACATGCGCGGCATAGGCCTCGCGCAGCACGGCTTCGCCTTCTATTGCGCCATAGCCGGTATAGGCAGTCGATGCCGCCGCTTCGCCGAGCCATGCCAGCATGTCGGGGTGCGCCGGATAGCCGGGCACCGCCTGCGACAGGTCGATCAGCGGCCCGCGGGCGCCATCATAGCTTTTCGCCCAGGCAAGCACCGACGGCACGGGCGGCGGCGAGAGCTTTTCGACGAGCGGATTGAAATGCGGCATGGCGGGTGTTCCTATGTCTCAGGCTTTGTTCTTGCGTTTCTGTGGGCGGTCCAGCCGCCGGCCACGGGCCGGGGCTGAAACCGGCTGAAAACCGTCGTTTACCGATTTACGGTCTGTCGGATCGGATTTCGAGGCTCGGCTGCGAATAATCGTGCGCGCCGAAGTCTGGAGTTCCGGCATCGGGTCGTTTTCCAGCGCCGAGAACATCCAGTCGATGAAAATGCGCACGATCGGCGCGGCCAGTACCTCGTTGCGGCAGGCGACGTAAAAGGCGTCGTTGGCCGGAACCGTCAGGTCGAAAGGCGCGATCAGTTCGCCGCGCGCGATCAGGCTGCCGGCGGTGATGGTGTCGCCGAGCGCGACACCCTGATTGTGCAGCGCCGCTTCGGTCGAAAGCCGCGCATCGCTCATGAAATGCTGGCGGCCGCGCTGCAGGTCGCTGGCGTCGGCTGCCGCCAGCCAGGTGTTCCATTCGCGGCCGTCGTCGCCATGCAGCATCACATGGTCGCGCAGGTCGCGCACGGAGCGCAACGGCCGCATGTTCAGCAATGTCGGGCTGACCACCGGGAACAGTTCCAGCCGGCTCCAGAGCTTCGACCAGCAGCCAGGCCAGTTGCCGTCGCCGTAGATCAGGCAGACGTCGACATCGGACGCATCGAGATAGGCGGCGTCATTGGAGGCGATCAGGGTCAGGCGCACGTCGGGAAACTGCTCGGTGAAGAGATGCAGACGCGGGATCAGCCAGAAGGAGAGCAGGGCGGGAACGCAGGTGATGCGCAACTCGCCGCTGGTGGTCGGGCGCGTCATGGCGGCTGTCGCCGCAGCGATCTCGGCAAAGGCGTGGGTGACGGCGGGTAGCAATAGCGCGCCCTGCGGCGTCAGTTTCAGCCGCTTGCCGCCGCGCTCGAACAGCGTGGCGTTGATCGACAGTTCGAGCGCGCGGATCTGGTGGCTGATGGCGCCATGCGTCACGTTCAGTTCACGCGCGGCAGCCGACACGGAGCCACGGCGCGCCGTTGCCTCGAAGGCGCGCAAGGGGTTCAAAGGCGGCAGGCGGCTGGACAAGGAGGTCAGTTCCGGCGGGCTGTTGTTATGTGAATTTTTCTCACACGAAACGCTATAACAATGTCAATTGATTTTCCAGAGGATTTGTCACCTAATGCTAGTCAACAAGGGCAAAAAAGCCTGGGGAACATGATTGCGCCGGAGAGAGCCGGCCCCATCCGCAGATAATGATCTGTGGCGCCTTTGTGCGCATTCCCCGGCTGACATGACGGAGGTTTGCAAGGATGGCCTGGGACGAAAAGAAGCTTGGCGAACTCAAGGCGAAATACGGCGAGAGCCATGGCGGCGAACTGTTCGACCCGACTTTCCGCCGCGTCGCCGACAAGATCTTCACCAAGAGCGGCACGCGCCTTGCGCCCTATTCCGGCATCCCGACATTCCTGACCGCGCCGCATATGGCTGTCGATGCCGACGAGCCTGATTTCGGCAATCTGCAGGTCGCGATCGTCGGCATTCCGATGGATCTCGGCGTCACCAACCGTCCGGGTTCGCGCTTCGGACCGCGGGCGTTGCGTTCGATCGAGCGCATCGGCCCCTACAACCACGTGCTCGGCTGCGCGCCGGTTCACGAACTGCGTGTTGCCGACATCGGCGACGTGCCGTTCCAGAGCCGCTACCGGCTGGAACTCAGCCACGAGGACATCGAAAAGCGCTTTAACCAGATCGTCGATGCCGGCGTCATTCCGCTGTCGGTCGGTGGCGACCATTCGATCACCCATCCGATCCTGAAGGCCGTCGGCAAGAAGAAGCCGGTCGGCATGATCCATATCGATGCCCATTGCGACACCGGCGGCGCCTATGACCTCACCAAGTTCCACCACGGCGGTCCGTTCCGCAACGCGGTGCTCGACGGCGTGCTCGACCCGACCCGCGTGGTGCAGATCGGCATCCGCGGCTCGGCCGAATATCTCTGGGAGTTCTCCTACGAGTCCGGCATGACCGTCATCCATGCGGAGGAAGTGACCGGTCTCGGCATTCCCGCGATCATCGAGAAGGCGAAGAAGATTGTCGGCGACGGCCCGACCTATCTCTCCTTCGACATCGACAGCCTCGATCCGAGCTTTGCGCCGGGCACCGGCACGCCTGAGGTCGGCGGCCTCACCACCCGCGAAGTGCTGGAACTGATCCGCGGCTTCAAGGGCGTCAACCTGGTTGGCGGCGACGTCGTCGAGGTCGCGCCGCAGTATGACTCGACGACCAACACGGCGCATGCCGGCGCCCAGGTTCTGTTCGAGATACTCAGCCTCATGGTCTTCAGCCCGGCCGTTACCGGCAAGTCCGCCTGACGCCTGAGAAAAAGATTGTCGGCTGCCGGACTGGAAGCGGCGGCCGGCCAACAAATGCCACAACCAACAATGCTTCCGGACAGGGGAACGACAATGACAATTCACAAGACGATGAAAGCAGCATTCGCCGCCGCTCTGATGCTGGGCGCGGCAACCGGTATCGCGCGTGCCGACGCGCTGGCCGACATCAAGTCGGCGGGCCAGATCAATGTCGGCATCTTCTCGGACTTCCCGCCCTTCTCCTCGGCCAGTGCCGATATGAGCATCAAGGGATATGACGTCGATGTCGCCCAGCAGATTGCCGACGGCCTCGGCGTCAAGCTCAACCTGGTCAGCGTCACCGGCCAGAACCGCATTCCCTATCTCAACGACAAGCGTGTCGACATCCTGATGAGCGTCGGCTTCTCGAAGGAACGGGCCGAGGTGATCGACTTCGCTGCGGCTTACGCGCCTTACTACATCGCCGTCATCGGCCCGGCCGAACTCAAAGTGGCCGGCAAGGATGACCTGGCCGACAAGACGATCGCCGTCAACCGCGGCACGCTCGAAGATACCTCGCTGACCGAGGCGGCGCCGTCGACGGCTGAGATTCAGCGCTTCGACAACTACAATGCCGTGATCCAGGCATTCATCTCCGGCCAGACCCAGCTGATGGTCGTCGGCAACGACGTCGGCGCGCAGGTGCTTGCCCGCCAGGAAACGCTGAAGCCGGAGCAGAAGTTCCAGCTCTTGACCTCGCCCTCGCATATCGGCCTCAACAAGAACGAGGAGGGCCTGAAGACGGCCGTCAACGACGCCGTCGCCAAGATGCTTGCCGACGGCAAGCTGAACGCCAGTTCCGAGACCTGGCTGAAGACGTCGCTCAACCCCGAAAACCTCAAGGACTAATCAGTACTTGACGCCCACGGGGACATGCGTCTCCGTGGGCTTTTCGGGGGAAGGTTGCGACGATGGGTTACGGCCTCGATTTCGGGTGGCTTCGGGACGCCGCGGGCGCAATCGCCCATGGCGCCACGATGACGCTCTTTCTGATCGCCTGCACGACGGTGCTCGGCATTTTGATCAGCATTCTCTTTGCCGCCGCCCGCCGCAGCCGCTACGGCGTCCTGCGCAAGGCGGTTGCCGTCTATGTCGAAGTGGTCCGCAACACGCCGTTTCTGGTGCAGCTGTTCTTCATCTTCTTCGGTCTGCCGAGTATCGGCGTCCGGCTCGATCCGATCGTCGCCGCGATCCTGGCGATGACGCTCAACATGGCGGCCTACACCACGGAGATCGTCGGTGCCGGCCTCGACGCCGTGCCGAAGGGCCAGAGCGAGGCGGCGTTTGCACTCGGCCTCAGGCGACGGCAAGTGTTCGTCAAGATCATCCTGCCGCAGGCGCTGAAGGTCATTTTTCCGGCGCTCGTCAGCCAGGTGATCATCATGATGCTGGAATCGGCCGTCGTTTCGCAGATCGCGGTGCGGGAGCTTGCCCATGAGGCCGACCTGCTGCAGGCGCGAACCTTCCGTTCGTTCGAGACCTATTTCGTCGTCACACTGATCTATCTCGGCCTGTCGATGGCGATCCGCCGTCTGTTCGTCGCCAGCGGCCGGCGGATGCTCGGAGCGGGCGTGTCATGATCGAATTCACCTTCTGGGACATCCTGCGCAACCTGGTGTTCGCCACCCGCTGGACGCTGCTTCTGTCCCTCGTCGCCTTTGCCGGCGGGGCCGCCGTCGGCCTCATGATCCTGTTCGCGCGCATATCGAAACAGACGTGGCTGCGCCGTTTCGGCTCGGGCTACATCGCGCTCTTTCAGGGCACGCCGCTGCTGATGCAACTGTTCCTGATGTTCTTCGGCCTGCCGATGCTCGGCTTTCGCATCGAGCCGTGGACTGCCGCGGCACTGGGGCTGACCTTCTATGCCAGCGCCTATCTCGCCGAGATCTGGCGCGGCGGCGTCGAAGCGCTGCCACTCGGTCAATGGGATGCCGGCGCCAGCCTCGGGCTGCACCGCCTGCAGGAACTGCGTCTGGTGATCCTGCCGCAGGCGTTCGCGATCACCCGGCCGCCGGCCGTCGGCTTTCTCGTCCAGCTTATCAAGAGCACGGCGCTGACGTCGATCATCGGCTTCGAGGAGCTTCTCAGAACTGCGAATGCGATCAATAATGCAACCTTCGAACCTTTCACGGTCTATGGGCTGGTCGCGGTGATCTTCTTCGTGCTGTGTTATCCACTGACGCAATATGCACGGACGCTGGAGCGCAAAATGCCCGCGCACTGAGACCGAAAATGTGCAAGAAATCAAAGAGAACAGGGAACAAGGCGGATCACCGCCGAAACAAAGGAGACAGATGATGATCACCACTTCCATCAAGCGCCGCACGCTGCTCGGTGCTGGCCTTGCCGGCGCCTCGATGCTGGCCATGCCCTCGGTGCTGCGCGCCCAGGAGAAGTCGCTGAAGGTCGGCGTTTACGGCGGCTATTTCAAAACCTCGTTTGACAAGAACATCTTCCCCGAATTCACCAAGGCGACGGGTATCGCCATCGAATCGATCGCCGAGCCGACCGGCGAAGCCTGGCTCGTCCAGCTGGAGCAGGCCGCTCGTGCCGGCCAGGCCCCGGCCGACGTTTCGATGATGTCGCAGGTGGCAATGCTCAAGGGCCAGTCGACCGATCTGTGGACGCCGATCGATATGGCGAAGATCAAGAACGGCTCGAACCTGCTCGACCGCTTCGTCAACAAGTACCCGGACGGCCGCATCGCTGGTATCGGGGCCGTCTCCTGGTACATCACGCTGGTGACCAATACCGATGTCTACAAGGAAGCGCCGACCTCCTGGTCCGCCTTCTGGGATCCGGCGAACGCTGACAAGCTGGGCCTGTTGGCGCTGGTCTCCAACTCCTTCCTGCTCGAAGTGACGGCAAAGACCTTCATGGGCGGCACCAATGCGCTCGATACCGAAGAGGGCCTTCTCAAGGCCTTCGAAAAGCTTGCCGAAGTGAAACCGAACGTTCGGCTCTGGTATCGCGACGAAGCGCAATTCGAGCAGTCGCTGAAGTCGGGCGAAATCCCGATGGGCCAGTACTACCACGACGTGACCGGTCTTGCCGCTGCCGACGGCAATCCGGTGCGCTCGACCTTCCCGAAGGAAGGCGGCATCCAGGATTCCGGTTGCTGGGCGCTGTCGCGCGCGTCGCAGAAGTCCGAGGAAGCCCATATCTTCATCGACTACATGTGCCAGCCTTCGATCCAGGCGACGCTGTCGCGCAAGGTCGGGACGTCGCCGACCGTCCAGCGCGAAGTCACCGACCTCACGGACAAGGAGTTCGCATCCGTTTCGTCGGACATCGAGCCGATCGTGCCGCGCTACGACCTCTACCAGACCAAGTCGGATTGGCTGAACCAGAAGTGGACCGAGCTGATCGTCGGCTGATGACAAGAGTTGGCCCGCCACCATCCACGGGGCGGGCCGGAGCTTAAACGAAGGGGAGGGCATGGCCTTCATCTCCCCTTACTACCCCTCCCGCAATCGGGAGGGGCCTATCCCGCGGAGAGACAATGTCCGGACTTGCCCTTCAAAACGTCGTCAAGGAATTCGGATCCTTCAGAGCCGTCAACAATGTCGACCTCAACGTGCCGCACGGGACGTTCGTCTGCATGCTCGGCCCGTCCGGCTGCGGCAAGACCACGCTTCTGCGCATGATCGCCGGCCTTGACCTGCCGACCGGCGGGGCGATCCAGCTCGACGGCGACGACATCACCCATGTGCCGACGCACAAGCGCAATCTCGGCATGGTGTTTCAATCGCTGGCGCTTTTCCCGCATCTGACCGTCGGCGAGAACATCGCCTATCCCTTGCGCATCCGCGGTGCGGCAAAGGAAGACCAGAAGAAGCGGGTCGACGAGCTGCTGTCGATGATCCACCTGTCCGGCTACGCCGACAGGCCCGTCGCCAAGCTCTCCGGCGGCCAGCGCCAGCGTGTCGCGATTGCCCGGGCGCTTGCGATCTCGCCCAAGCTTTTCCTTCTCGATGAGCCGCTCTCCGCACTCGATGCCAAGCTGCGCGAGGCGATGCAGGTGGAACTGCGCCAGCTGCAGCAGAAGCTCGGCATCACCACCATTGTCGTCACTCACGATCAGCGCGAGGCGATGACCATGGCCGACACGGTCGTCGTCATGAATGGCGGCGAGATCCGCCAGGCGGCGTCGCCGATCGAGATCTACCGTCGCCCGGCCGATAGTTTCGTCGCCGATTTCATCGGCCAGACCAATCTTCTCGAACTGCAGGCCGACAGTGCCGGCCGTGTCGAAGTGCTGGGGCAGCCGATCGCCGGTCTCTCTCTGCCGGCTGGCGCTTCCAAGGGCACGCTGTCGGTTCGCCCTGAAGATGTGCATCTGACCGCGCCCGGTGCCGGCGCATTGACCGGCAAGGTCACCTTCGTGCGCGATCTCGGCGGCACGATCGAAACCTTCGTCGACATTGCCGGCCGGCAGATCGTCGCGGTCTCGACGCCGCGCGCCCGGCCGGACGTCACCGTCGGCCAGGAGGTCGGCATCGCGCTTACCCCTGACGTTTGCGTGGTCTTGAAGAAATGAGACGCGAACCGCCCCAAACCCTTGGCGATTACGCGCCGCTCCTCTTTCCCGCGGCGATGCTGACCATCTTCTTCGTCGTGCCCTTCGGCACCATGATCGCCGTCAGCTTCTTCCAGCGCCAGCAGGGCGGCTTCTATACGCCGGCCTTCGTCTTCGACAATTATGCGCGCTTCCTTTCCGCCTTCTTCGGCGGCGTGCTCGGCTTCTCGCTCCTGTTGGCGATTACCGTTGCGATCTGCTGCGTCGTGCTGGCGTTGCCGTTTACCTACATGCTGACGCGGATGGGACGAAAGGTGCAGGTGGTCTGGCTGGTGGCGCTCTTGTCGATCCTGTCGCTGTCGGAAGTCATCATCGGCTTTGCCTGGTCGACGCTGTTTTCGCGCACGGCCGGCATCACCAACATTCTGGTGGCGCTCGGCATCATGAGCGAGGCGAAGGCGCTGACGCCGAGTTTCGGCGCGGTGTTGACCGGCATGGTCTACCAGGCTTTCCCCTATACGGTGCTCGTGCTCTTCCCTGCGCTTGTGCGGCTTGACCCAACGCTGACGGAAGCGGCCCGGACGCTCGGCGCATCGCCGCTCAAGGCCTTCTTCACCGTCGTCGTGCCGGCGCTCAGAAACACCATTACCGCAACGCTGATCATGGTCTTCATCTTTGCGCTCGGCTCCTACCTGCTGCCGCAACTGCTCGGTCGTCCGCAGCATTGGACGCTGTCGGTGCTGATCACCGACCAGGCGATCTACCAGTCGAACATGCCTTTCGCGGCGGCCATGGCGGTGTTCCTGGTGCTGGTGACGCTCGGGCTCGTGGCGCTGACCGTGATTGCCGGACGCAAGGGAGAAGCGGCATGACCACGATCTTCCGCAAGGCCTATTTCTTCCTGATCGGGCTCTTCCTGGCGCTGCCGCTGATCGTCGTGGCCGGTGTCTCGGTCAATGCCAAGCAGACGCTCGCCTTTCCGCCGCAGGGCTTTTCGCTGTCCTGGTATGGCGAGATCTTCCTCAATCCCGAATGGCGCAGCGCGCTTTTCGCCTCCGTCACGCTGGCACTGCTGTCGGCGGCATTTGCGGTTGCGATCGCGCTGCCGCTCGCCTGGTTCCTCTGGCGGCGGATCGCGCCCTGGGCCAATATCTTCCAGCTGCTCGGCGTCGCCCCCTTCACGCTGCCGCCCGTCATCACGGCGCTGGGCCTGCTCACTTTCTGGGCGACGGTCGGCTTCTACGGCCAACCCTGGACGGCGGTCGTCAGCCACGCGATCTTCTTCGTGACGCTGCCATTGGTGACGCTGTCGCTCGGCTTCACCTCGATCGACCGATCGCTGGTCGAGGCGGCCGCGACGATGGGGGCCGACGAACGCACGATCTTCCGCACCATCGTCTTGCCGCTGATCCTGCCCTATATCGTCTCGGGCTATGCGTTTGCCTTCGTGCTCTCGCTCAACGAATATATCGTCGCCTATATGACCGTCGGCTTCACCATGGAAACGCTGCCGATCAAGATCTTCAACGCGCTTCGCTACGGCTACACGCCGACGATGGCGTCGGTGACGATCCTGTTCGTCACCACGGCAGCCGTGATCTTCGGTCTCGTCGCCCGCTTCGGTGACCTGCCGAAGCTGCTGGGCGCCATGTCGTCGGACGGAAAATGATGAAACTCGCCGCTCTCCAGATGCAATCTGTCTGCGGCGATGTCGCCGCCAATCTCGACCGCCTTGCGCGAGCGGCGAAGGAGGCGGCAGCGAAAGAGGCGACGCTGCTGATGACGCCAGAACTCGGCCTTACCGGCTACGGCGCGGGGGACGCGATCCGCGATCTCGCCGAGCCGGCGGACGGGCCGATCGTGCAGCGCCTGGCGCAAATATCGCGGGAAAACGGCATCGCGCTGATCGCCGGTTTTGCCGAGCTCGATGGCAACGACATCTATAACAGTGCCGTCTATGTCGATGGCGATGCGACGCCGACGGTCTACCGAAAATCGCATCTCTACGGCAACTACGAGCGCACGCTGTTTACGGCCGAGAAACCGTCGACAGGGCTGTTCGTCCATCGTGGCGTCACCTGCGGCATGCTGATCTGCTACGACGTCGAGTTTCCGGAGAATGTCCGCAGGCTGGCATTGGCAGGCGCCGAAGCCGTGCTGGTGCCGACCGCGTTGCCGGCCGGATGGTCGGGCACCTTCATCACCGATCACATGATCCAGACGCGTGCGTTCGAGAACCAGGTCTTCGTCGCCTATATCAACCATTGCGGTTCCGACCCGCTGTTTTCCTTTGCCGGCCTGTCGCGCATCGCATCGCCGGACGGACAGGTGCTCGCAAAGGGTGACGCCGGTCACGAAACGCTGATTTTCGCCGACATCAATCCGGCGAGCTTCGCGATCTCGCGAATGGAGAATACCTACCTGGGTGACCTGAACCGCGCTTAGAGCGTTTCCGGTTTGGGCGGAGTCGTGGAAACGCTCTATCTCCTTGTTTACGCATTTCCTGACGGAAAACAGCTTCGCACTTTTCCTGGAAATGCTCCGAGACGGGCGGAGATCGTTCACTCCGGAAGAACATTCCGTTCGTCATTGTCTACTTTCGCAATCGCAGCGCCGACCCATATTGTGCTCAACGGAAAAGCCACACATTGGAGGCAATCATGAGTTTGCAACTGACGGGTATTCACCATCTGACGGCGATCACCGCGAACGCGCCGGAGAACCTGCGCTTCTACACCAAGGTTCTCGGCCTGCGCCTGGTCAAGAAGACCGTCAACCAGGACGATACCACCGCCTATCACCTCTTTTATGCCGACGGCAAAGCGACGCCCGGCACTGACCTGACCTTCTTCGACTGGCCGGTCGGGCGCGAAGGTCGCGGCACGCACAGCATCTCGCGCACCGGCCTGCGCGTCGGCAGCGCCGACAGCGTTCGCTGGTGGAAGGGTCGCCTCGACGAGATGAAGGTGACCGCCAGCGACGTGAGCGAAATCGATGGGCGCACCTCGCTCGACTTCGAGGACGGCGAAGGCCAGCGCTTCCGGTTGATCGACGACGGTGGTCTTTCGCCTTCGCACCCCTGGGAGAGAAGCCCGGTCCCGGCCGAGCACCAGATCAAGGGTCTTGGGCCTATCACCATCAGCGTGCCTGACATCACCAATACCGAATTGGTGCTGACTCAGGTGATGAACATGACCGAAGCGAGACGCTATCCGTCGCCGGATGGCGAGGGCCAGGTGCATGTGTTCTCGATGGGCGAGGGTGGTCCGGCGGCCGAGCTGCATGTTGCCGTTCAGCCGGGCCTGCCGATCGCCCGCCAAGGGGCCGGCGCCGTGCATCACGTCGCCTTCCGCGCGCCGGATACGCATGCGCTGACGGCGTGGACGGAGCGCCTGCAGGGCTTCCGCCTGCCGTCGAGCGGTGAGGTCGAGCGCTACTATTTCCGTTCGCTCTATTTCCGCGAGCCGAACGGCGTGCTGTTCGAGATCGCCACCGACGGACCGGGTTTTGCCGTCGACGAACCGATGGAGACGCTGGGCGAAAGCCTTTCGCTGCCGCCGTTCCTGGAGCCGAAACGAGCCCAGATCGAGGCGCGGCTGAAGCCGCTGGAGTAACGATCGAAAACAGAAAGCCGGGGCTCGTCCCCGGCTCAGACCGCTGACAAACCCGTCGATTTTTCGGCGGGTTTTGTTTTGCGGATTGGGTTGTTTTTGACGGCCGTGTTTTGGCGGAGGTGAAGAAGGACGCGCCGGCTCACGCCATGGCCGG
>NZ_MBSS01000023.1 GCF_001695855.1 Ensifer sp. LC163 | reverse complement strand
TTATAGACCCCCATCCTCACAGACGTCAACAGACAATTTCAAAAAACCGACAAGATCGAACAACACCTTGAAAATAAACAACAAATTCAAACGGAAGTTATCAACAGGGCGGAATGCACAAAAGTACCCGCGCCAAAGTGCCCGGTTTCCGGGATTCTCGCAGCAATCGAAGCGAAATCGCCACCCGATGAAACCGAACCAGCATTTTCAAAACCGATGACGCACGATTTCTCGCCGGGCTGCGGGCTCGCCGGTGACCTCCCGTCCAGCCTCAACGCCACGCGAAATGCGGTTGCGTCTGCAATCGAGGACGATACTGTTCGGTGGCGGCAATCTCGATCTCCCGCCTCATGCAATCATCGGGCTAACGATCAAGAGCACAATGCATTGCCTCACGAACGATACGCACCGCCACGCTCGCTGAAAGGGTTCGCAAGATGATGAAGGGTTCCGACGTTCTGGTCGCGGCATTGGAGAACGAGGGGGTCGATTGCATCTTCGGCGTGCCCGGAGAAGAGAACCTGCATGTCGTGGAGTCGCTGCGCAAATCCCGCATCAAGCTCGTTTTGACCCGGCACGAACAGGCCGCCGCCTTCACGGCCGCGACGCATGGGCGCCTCACCGGCAAGCCGGGCGTCTGCATCGCCACACTCGGCCCCGGCGCCCTCAATTTTTCGACCGGCGCCGCCTATGCCAATCTCGGTGCCATGCCGATGATCCTGATCACGGGGCAGAAGCCGATCAAGACGGCGCGTCAGGCGCGCTTCCAGATCGTCGATGTCGTTGCCTCCATGCGGCCATTGACCAAGATGACGCGCCAGATCGTCAGCGTCGGCAGCATTCCCGCCGCCGTTCGCGATGCCTTTCGCGTGGCGATGGAAGAGCGGCCGGGCGCCGTGCATCTGGAACTGCCGGAGGACGTCGCCGGCGAGACCATCGAACAGGCGCCGATCATTCCCGTTCATCCGCTCGACCGGCCGGTGGCGCCGGCCGCAGCCATCGACCGGGCCGTCGAGATCATCCTTGCCGCCAGGCGGCCGCTGATCATGATCGGTGCGGCCGGCAGCCGCCCCCGGCTTGTCGACGCGCTATCGTCCTTCGTTCGTCGCATGCGCATCCCCTTCTTCAACACCCAGATGGGCAAGGGCGCGGTTAACGGCGGCTCCAACCTCTATGTCGGCACGGCCGCCCTTTCCGAGCGCGACTATGTGCATGACGCCATCGATCAGGCGGACCTGATCATTTCCGTCGGTCACGACACGGTCGAAAAGCCGCCCTTCCTGATGCGCAGCGAAGGCGGGCCGAAGGTCCTGCATATCGGCTACAGTTCGGCCAATGTCGAACAGGTCTACCACCCCGACGCGGAAGTGATCGGCGACATCGGCACGACGGTGACCGCACTTGCCGACCGGCTCGGCGGCAAGCTCGACCCCGAACCGCTGCTGCTCGGCCTGCGCCAGACCATCCTCGACAAGCTCAACGAAGGCGCCGAGGAGAACCGGTTTCCGATCACGCCGCAGCGCATCGTCCATGACGTGCGCAAGGTGATGCCGGAAGACAGCGTCGTCTGCCTCGATAACGGCATGTACAAGATCTGGTTTGCCCGGCACTACCGCACCCATGTCGCCAACACGCTGTTGCTCGACAATGCGCTGGCCACCATGGGCGCCGGCCTGCCCTCCGCCATGATGGCGGCGATGCTCTATCCCGAGCGCCGCGTCATGGCCGTCTGCGGAGACGGCGGCTTCATGATGAACTCCCAGGAGATGGAAACCGCCGTTCGCCTCGGGCTCAACCTCGTCGTCGTCATCCTGAACGACAGTGCCTATGGCATGATCCGCTGGAAGCAGGCCGTCGATGATTTCCCGGATTTCGGCCTGACATTCGGCAATCCGGATTTCGTGCGATACGCGCAAGCTTATGGCGCGAAGGGCTCGCGAGTCACGAGCGCGGACGCGCTGGTGCCGACCCTGGAAGCCGCCTTTACCGGCGGCGGCGTGCATCTTGTCGATGTGCCGGTCGACTATTCCGAAAACACGCGCGTGCTGGTCGACGAACTGCGGACGCGCTCGTAAGTCCGTTTTCGCCAGTTGAGCAAGAAGGGTCGCAGCCGTCACCTTCCATATCGGCGATCGGCTTGTGCGAAACGTCTAACAGGACGGCGTGACCACCATCTCACCATGGACCCATGTGTTGCCAATCGAGACGGCCCCACGACCGCGATTGCCAACAAGCCTTGCGCTGCCATCTTTTGGACTTATATTGCACTGCACTCGGCCCCGTTTTCTGGCCGGGTTTTTCACGGCTGCAAGCCGCCTTCACGCGATAAGCCTCGCTTTTTGCGCACAACCGAAGGATCACTTCATGACTGTTTCAATAAACAATCTTGATGCCTCCACCACCGCCGCTTCGGCCCATTTCGATATCGGCGACGCCGTCAGGCGCTCCCGCCAGGCCGTCGGCTACAGCGTCGACGAACTTGCGCTCACCTGCGGGCTGACCGACGCCGAAATCACCAACATCGAGCTTGGCGCCGACGCCGATCCCGGCAAACTCCAGCGGATTGCCGCCGCACTTCAGTTGCCCGTCACCACCTTCCTGCTCAGCTAGGCGCAGCGGTCGTCGCACTCGTACGAGATGCAATTCCGACACGGCGCCTTGCCTACAGCGCTGCGCGTCTATTTAGACGCGCAAAGGTCGCTGTAACACTTTGAGTTGCTGCCGTTCGGCCCCTCCCGGCACCGGGCGGGGATCCCGCAAACGCGACAATTCTCTTGGGGCCGGCGCCACTCAGCCGGTAAACTCCTGCGATAGAATCTCTTTCAATAGCGCAAGCGGCGTCGGCCGACTTGGCACGCTCTGGTGCAGGAAGACGATCCGGCGTTCATAGGCAGCAGCGTCAGGCACCTCGGTCAAGTGAAACCCTTCGCGTCGCAGGCCCTGCCAGGCCGGCACGACCGAGTTTCCCATGCCATTGGCAACGAGCATGGCGATAGTCTCCAGCGCATCCATGTCGCAACGAATGTCCGGATCAAGCCCGGCATCGGCGAGATACTGCTGGGAAAGCCGCCCACCCCACGATCCCGGATCGTAGCGGATGAACGGCGCCTGCCGGATCCGCTCGGGGATGCGGCCAGGACCCGTCGCATCCCTGCTGATGAAAACAAGCGGTTCGCGGCGAATGACATGTGCCGTCAATCCCTTCGGCAACGCGAATGGCGGCTCGACCAACACGGCCGCATCGAGCTCGCCTGAGAACAACTGTTCGTAGAGCTGCAACGACGAGCCGGGACAGAGCACCAGCTTCAGGCTCGGCGCCCGACGGGAGAGTTCGTCCAGAACCTCCGGGAAAATGCCCGTCAATGCTGTCGAGATCGCCCCGATTTTCAACTCAGCGGCAAGCCCGCCACCGGCAACGTCATATCTCAGGTTTTCGGCTTCCCGGATCAGCAGGCGCGCCCGCGGCAACAGCGAGAGGCAAGCCTCTGTCGGCTGGACCGAATGCGCGCCGCGGGCGAGCAGAACGCATCCAAGAGCGCGTTCGAGCGATTGAACGCGCTGGCTGATGGCGGCGGGCGTCAACTTCTCCCGTCGCGCAGCCGCCGCGATAGACCCCGTTTCCACTGTGGCAACCAGGCTTTGCAGGAAACGAATATCCAATATGAATCCTTATTCTCAGCGAAAGAATTACATAGTTTTTCTTAGCCTCTCAAGACGATATCCCTGTGTCAATCAAAGACATGGGGGTTACACATGAAGTCGCTTTTCCATCTCGCCTATCACGTTAGGGATCTCGACGACGCCCGCAGGTTTTACGGCGACGTGCTTGGCTGTGAGGAAGGACGCAGCACGGACACTTGGGTCGATTTCGATTTCTTCGGCCATCAGCTGTCGCTGCATCTCGGCGAGCCTTTCGAAGTCACGCGCACCGGCAAGGTCGGCAACCACCTCGTGCTGATGCCGCATCTGGGCGTGGTGCTGCGCCTTGCCGATTGGTTCGCGCTGGCCAAACGTCTCGAACAGAAAGGCGTGCGCTTCGATATCCCGCCGGTCGTGCGTTTCGAGGGCGAACCCGGCGAGCAGCGCACGATGTTCTTCCTCGATCCGAGCGGCAATCCCATCGAGGTCAAGGGGTTTGCCGATTTCGACAGCCTGTTTGCACGCTGACACAGGAGCCGGACGTCAGGAAGCCGATCGCTTTGGTGGTGAGATAGACAACCGGATAGGAGCGGTTCCCGGCGTCGTACTTCGGCGGCAGATAGACGGTATGTTCGACATCCTTGCCGAGAATTCTGCTGGGCATCTTTTGCCCTTCGAGCACCATACCCGCATCCGCCGCCCAGGAACTGACCAAGGAAACAACCACGAGCAAGCCGGCAAGAATGGTCGTTTTGAACGTCGAATTCCTCCTGTCTGCTTGCCTGGCAAATAGGAGGAGGGTCGTTGTCAAATACGCAGCCTCGCCTGAGAGCGAGGGGCATTTACCGCGCGCCACGAAAATGCCGATGCGAACCGCACTATCTTGCGTCGTGAAAGATGATGCCGACCGTGTGACGCAGGCCTGATCGAACACGGCTGACCCCGTGGCGAAGGTTGACACGATAATTGCCCTTCGTCCCCTGGACCGGCCGGTTGTGAACGGCAAAGGCCACGGCGTCGCCCTGGCGAAGGGGAACGACTTCGGCCCGGCTTTGCATGCGCGGACGCTGCTCCGTCAGCACGAATTCTCCGCCCGTGAAATCCTGTCCCGGTTCGGAAAGAAGGATCGCAACCTGGATCGGAAAGGCAAGATCGCCATAGAGATCCTGATGCAGGCAATTGAAATCTCCGGGCACATATTGCAGCAGCAACGGTGTCGGCCGGGTCTGGCCCGCATCGTGGCATTGCCGCAGGAACTCCGCGTGCTCGGTCGGGTACCATCCCTCGATTCCCATCCGGCCGTTCCATTCATTGGCAATTTCGGCAAGGCGGTGATAGAGCGCGGTGCGAAGACCGCCAAGCAGGCGCGGCAGCGGATATTTGAAGTACCGATATTCCCCCCTTCCAAAACCATGCCGGGCCATGTGGATATGGCTGCGGAAATGCTCTTCCTCCTGATAGAGCGCCGAAATCTGTCGGCACTCCTCCTCCGACAGAAGCTTTTCCATGACCGCGCAGCCGTAGCCGTTCAAATCGTCGAAAATCGCCGGCCAATCGTAAGCTGCGACACGCGTCGCTCCGGCTTGTCCCACGGGGTCTGGAAGTCCGATTGAAACACGTGGATCCATAGAATTGCCTCCTTGGCGATGAGTGTAGGCTTGCGATCAATGGTCCCTTAAAGGGCACCCCGGAAGGTGAGGTTGATGCGCATCCGGCCAAGGGTCTCGTGTTCGCCGTCCTTCAACTCGGTTACCCCGTGATAAAAGAAGCGCGAGGGCCCACCCCAGACCGCGACATCGCCGTGACGCAGCGCGTATTTGCGAACCGGGTCGGTGCGGTTCAGTCCGCCAAACTGGAATGTGGCGGGAAGGCCGAGCGAAACCGAGACGATGGGGTGCGAAAAATCGCGCTCGTCCTTGTCCTGGTGAAGCGAAAGCCGCGCGCCGGGTTCATACCGGTTGATCAGGCAGGCATCGGGTCTGAAATCCGGATAGCCTGCCTCCGTTGCCGCGGTGATCGCAAGATCGAGGAAGGACGACGGCAGCGCGGGCCATGGCTTGCCGGTCTCCGGGTCGAGCCTGTCATAGCGATACCCGTTCCGGTCCGTGACCCATCCGGCGGTCCCGCAATTGGTCATCGCGACGGACATCGTGTAGCCGCCCGGCGTCACCATATGCCGGAACGGCGCCTCAGCGATGATCGATCCCAGCGCCGGCAGGATCTGACCCTCGAGCGGCTGCGCGAAGCCGCGAAGCAGTATCGCCCCTTCGGCCATGCTCTCGCGCGACGGTTCGATGGCAAGCTTGGCGAAAAGGTCGCTCATAATGTCGATCCGGTGAGAAAACTGGCGATGTCGGGATGAATGACCGGACGGTAGCCCGCCCGAAGGGCATTGACGGTCGAGGGCGGCGTCAGCATCCCGTCGGCGGTGACGCCCGCTTCCGGCCCGAGGTAGCCCGCCTCGGTCCAGCGAAAACAGCGTCCGGATGCAATCGTGTAGGCCGAGTCGGATGCCACCACCATCGTTCCATCAGGCAGTTCGGCGAGCGGCGACGACAGCGGATGAATTCGCTTTCGTCCGCCCGAAAGTCTCTCGCTGTGGAGCACCGCATCAAGCTCGCGGGCCGAAGGCGACGCTCTGGCGCCGTCGGTCCAGGCGGCCCTGAAAGAAAGCGCGGCCTCCCGCCGGCAGAAGAAGCAGGGGCGGTGCCCCGCCGCCAGCGCCACGGCCTCGTCGAGAAAGAAAAGCTCGGTCCAGCTTCGGCCGGCCATGACGTCGCGTCGGCGATCGCCGTAATCGCAGGTGCAGATCAGCCACGCCTTGGACGTCCACCGCCTTCTCGACAGGGTTTTCGTCTCGGGGTCGTGGATGATGCCGCGGTTGCCGGTGAACAGACCGCGCTGCGCGATGGCGACAATGTCACCGAAGGGAGTGACGCGATTCTGAAGGGGGCGGCGGTCGATGTTCATGTCGGAAGAGTTCCCCGGATCGCGTTGCATCCGAAAACGAAGCCATTGAGCAACCGGACCACGCCGGAGCGCAACGCACCACGTGATCGTAGTGACGACTACCGCGCTAACGAGTGGCAGCATCAGACAAGCTTCGCCGAGAAGGCGGAGCTCCGCCACCCGTTTCCTGCGTGCGATGTGGCGCGCGGCCGAGCAGGCCTCGGTCACACGAATAGCCTCGGGACCATAAGCTCTCCGTCGAAGCCGGTCTCCACAGCAATCTTCGTCGACGACCTTCTCGACGGTCGTCCCGGTGAAGTGCATTTGCGGCCCATCGCCGCCGGCAGGGGGAACACGGTCAGCCCGGCGGAGTAACCTTCACCTCGAAAACCGGCTCAGCCGCGCGCGATCAGACGGACGCTGTGATCGTCCCTCAGCCCAACCAATTGCGAGGAGGGCGGCAGACTGTAGACATCGTGCTTTCCGAATTCCCTGGGATAGTAGTCGTAGCCCGGCGGCGGTTCCGGTGTTTCGCGCGTATCCACCGGGCTTTGGCCGGTCAGTTCGGTGACGGGGTCGAGGATGGCCCCGATCAGGCGCCGCGTATAGGGATGCTGCGGTTCGGTGAAAACGCGATCCCAGCTGCCGGTCTCGACGATCTGGCCGAAATACATCACCGCCACACGGTCGCTCATGTGTTCGACCACGCTCAGGTCATGGCTGATCATGATGTAGGACAGATCCAGCTGTCCCTTGAGCTCCAGCAGAAGGTTGATGATCTGGGCGCGGATGGAGACATCGAGCGCCGACACCGGCTCGTCCAGCACCACGACCTTTGGGTTGAGGATGAGTGCGCGGGCAATGCCGATGCGCTGGCGCTGGCCGCCGGAAAACTCATGCGGGAAGCGCTTGGCTTGCTCCGGCTTCAATCCGACCATCTGCATCATGTTTTCGATGCGGCGCGCGATCTCCTTGCGGTCGGAGACTCCATGCAGCCGGAGCGGCGCTGCCAGCGATGTATAGATCGTCTGGCGGGGATTGAGCGACGCGTAGGGGTCCTGGAACACCATCTGCGCCATGCCGGCGCGCTCGAGCCGGGACGGCCGCGCCTTGCCGGTGATCGATCGTCCCTCGAAAAAGATCTCGCCCTCGGTCGGCTCCTGAAGGCCGAGGATCGAAAGCGCAAGCGTCGACTTGCCGCAACCGGATTCGCCGACGATCGACAGGCACTCTCCCCGGTTCAGCGTCAGGCTCAGATCGTTCACCGCACGCAAAGTGCGCCTCGAGCGACCGAAGATGCCGTTGCGCACCGGGAAGTGCACGCTCAGATTATCGACCCTGACCAATGGTTCGTTCTTATCGCTCATGGTTGAAACACTTCACGAAGCCGTCATGGCTGAGGCCGGTTGGCGGTGGAATTTCGGCGGTACAGATGGACGTTGCCTTGTGGCAACGCGGCTGAAAGCGACAGCCCGGCGAAAAGCTGGCGATGGAGGGAACCGTGCCCTCGATTTCCTGCAGGCGCTTTCGCCCCTCCTGCCGGCGCGAACCCAGGTGCGGCAGCGATCTGAGCAGACCGTCGGTGTAGGGATGGGCCGGATCGAGGAACAGGTCGGCGACCGGCCGCTCCTCGACCAGGCGCCCGGCATACATGATGCCCACCCTGTTGCACATGTTGGCAATCACGCCCAGATCGTGACTGATCATCAGGACGGACGTGCCACGCGCGGCGCAAAGCTCCTTGACGAGTTTGAGGATCTCGGCCTGCACCGTGACATCGAGCGCCGTGGTCGGCTCGTCGGCGATCAGCAGGTCCGGATTGCAGGCGAGCGCGATGGCGATCATCACCCGCTGCCGCATGCCGCCGGACATTTGGTGCGGATAGTTCCTCACCCGCTCTTCCGGCGCCGGAACCTGCACGTTGCCAAGTGCCTCGATCGCCAGCTTTTCGGCTTCCTTCCAGGTCGCGCCCTTGTGCAGGACAAACATCTCGGCGATCTGGCGGCCGACCGGAGACAAGGGGTTGAGCGCGGTCATCGGCTCCTGGAAGATCATGGCGATGCGCTCGCCCCGAAGCCGACGCAGGTCGCGCTTCGAAAGTTCTCGCAGGTCCCGGCCGTCGAACTGCAACGAACCGCCGGTAACGGCGAGCGGTTTACGCAACAGGCCGATGACCGAAAGCGCGGTAATGCTCTTGCCGCAGCCCGATTCACCCACCAGACCATAGGCTTCGCCGCGCCTGATCGAGAAGGACACGTTGTCGACGACGTTGTGGCTCGCCTTGCCCGATACGATATCGAGGCGGAGGTCCCTGACATCCAGCAAATTGTCCGTCATAGCTGCCGTGCCCTCATATGCGGGTCCAACCAGTCGCGCAGGCCGTCGCCGAAAAGATTAAGCCCGAGAACCGTGACGAAGATCGCCAGGCCCGGAAAGATCGCCGCCCACGGGGCAATGACGATGAGCTCACGCGCATCCGTCAGCATGTTTCCCCAGCTCGGGAATGGCGGCTTGATGCCGAGGCCAAGATAGGAAAGTGCTGCCTCCGCAAGGATCGCATCGCCCATGCCCAGCGTTCCGATCACCAGGATCGGGCCGATCATGTTGGGCAGGATCTGCGTGATCATGATGCGGATATCGCCATAGCCGAGCGTCTTGGCCGCCTGCACATAGCCTTGCTTCTTCAAGGACAGCGCCGAGCTTCGGGCGATGCGACAGGTCCATGACCAGTTGGTGAGCCCGAGCGCGATCAAGAGGCTGACGAGGCCGGGGCCGAGGATCGCCATGATGGCGAGCGCGAAGATCAGGCTCGGGATCGCCAACATCAGGTTGGTGAGCCCGGTGACGAAATCGTCCCACCAGCCGCCGAAATAGCCGGCCGAAATGCCGAGTGCCAGGCCGATCAGCGTATTGATCACCTGCGAGCCGATACCGACGGCAAGCGAGATGCGAGCGCCATAGAGAATGCGGCTGAGGACGTCGCGCCCTTGCGCATCGGTTCCGAACCAGAACTGCGCGTCCGGCGGCAGTTCCGCATTCATCAGGTCGGCGTCGAGCACCGGATCGGTCGGCGCTATCAAGGGTGCCAGCAGCGCCGCGGCGATGATGACGATACAGATGACGCCACCGATGAGGAGATTGAGCCGTATTCTCATGGATCTATCCGTGGCTGATGCGCGGATCGATGACCGCGTAAAGAATATCGACGATGGTGTTGATGAGCAGGAACCAGAGAACGATGACGAGGATCGCACCCTGAACCACGGGAATGTCGCGCAGACTGACGCTGTCGACCAGCAGAGACCCCAGGCCCGGCCACGAGAACAGCTTCTCGACGACGACCGCCTGCCCCATCATCGAGCCGAACTGCAGGCCGATGGTGGTGATGATCAGCACCAGCACGTTGCGCACGACATGCCATGTGACGAGGCGAAAGCCGTTCATGCCCTTGGCGCGGGCGGTCCGGATGAAATCGGCGTTCATCACGTCGAGCACCGCGGCGCGCGTCGTGCGCGCCAACAGCGCCATCGGCGCAATGCCGAGCGTCAAGGCCGGCAGGATGAGGTTGATCGGTCCGCCTTCACCGTAGCCGAAGCTCGGCAGCCAGCCGAGTGTCAGCGCAAACAGATACATGCCAAGTAGTCCGAGCCAGAACTGCGGCAGCGACAGGCCCGAGATCGCGCCGATCATGGTCAGCGTGTCGATGACGCTGCCCGGCTTCAACGCGGCGATGAAGCCGAGTGGCACCCCGACGAACATCGCGATCGCCATCGCCGCGAACGCCAGCTTCAAGGTCGGCCACATGCGCTCGCCGATCAGATGGACCACCGGCTGGCGGCTGCGGAACGAGGTTCCGAGATCGAACCTGGCGAGATCGGACAGATACGCGCCGAACCGCACGTAAAGCGGTTGGTCGAGGCCGAACTCCCGCGTCATCTTCTCGACGATCTTCGGGTCGCCGCCGCCCTTGCCATTGGCCGTCAGGCTGGTGGCGATGCTGCCCGGCACGACGCTGAAGATCACAAAGATCAACAGCGATATCGCGATGACAGTCGGGATCACCTGCAAAATGCGGCGCACGACGAACTGAAGCATTCATTTCCCCCTCGTCGCCCATCAACGGATGCGCCGGCGATAGCCCCCCGCACCCGCCAATGACCGATAACACCAGTCTGGCCCGATCATTCCGGCGGACCGTCACATCGTAAGTCTTGCCTTACGTTGGCGACAGCAATGCACGCCAGATACCAACGGAAAAGCCCCGACATCGCACGGGCGACGCCGGGGCGCTTTCATCAACGTCCGGCTGGAACCGTTTCGTCCACCCAGAGCTTCTCATAGGACTGGATCGCCAGTTCGGCAGAGTTCGGCTGCAACCCGTGCAGCCAGGGCTGGTAGGCCATCACCGCCTTGTTGTAGTTGAAGAACCAGACCGGTGCTTCTTCCTGAACAAGGTTGTTTGCCTTGCGCAGCAAGTCGTTCTTTTCCTCGTCGGTCTTGGCGACCTTGGCCGCTTCGAACAGCTTGTCGAAATCGGCATTGGCGAACTTCTGGTAGTTGCACGCCGCCTGGGACGTCTTGGAGTAGAAGCACTGCATCGCCGTCAATGCATCAGGGCCGCTTTCCGAGGACCACATGAACGACTGGAAATCGCCAGCCGGCACGACTTCCGAGAGCACCGAAGCCTCGACCGGCTTTGCCTTTACGCGGATGCCGACCTTTTCCAGCATCGGGATGATCGCCTCGACGATCGTCAGGCCCCAGCTCTCATTCTGCGTCGCCGTCAGTTCGACATCGAAGCCGTCGGCATAGCCGGCCTCGATGAGCAGTGCCTTCGCCTTTTCCGGATCGTAGGCATAGGGCTGGGCGTCCTGGTCATAGGCCGGCGACGACGTCGGCAGCCAGCCGCTCGCCCGGTAGGCCTTGTCCTTCGCCAGCCGCTTGATGATCAGGTCGGCGTTGATCGCATAGTTGAACGCCTGGCGAACGCGCTTGTCCTTGAACGGCTCGAAATCGAGATTGAAGCCGACATAGCGCGTATAGACTTCGGCGACCTCGAGCAGCCCCTTGGACAGCTCCGGATCGGCCTGATAGGCGACGTACTGCGACGGCCCGAGGACGGAGACGTCGACCTCCTTGTTGCGGAACGCAACGTCACGCGCCGAGGCATCGCCCATGATCAGGATGTTGATCTTGTCGGCGTAGGGCTTGTCCTTCTCGTAGTACTTCTCCCATTTCTCGACCGTCAGGCGCGAGCCGGGCACATACTCGGCAAACTTGTAGGGCCCGAGGCCGATCGGATGGCTCTGGAAGCTTTCCTTGTCGGCTTCGCCGGCGGGATAGATCGCCGTGTTGTTGCGCATGAACAGGAAGGCCGGATCAACTGGATCCGTCAGCGTCACTTCCAGCGTGAAATCGTCGACCTTCTTCAGGCCCGAAATCGCCTCGGCCTTGCCGGCCATGTAGTCGGCGCCGCCCTTGATGTTGGCGATGTAGCGCGAGGGTGGATAGGCCTTGGCCGGATCGGCCATGCGGGTGAAGCTCGAGACGATGTCGTCGGCCGTCATCTGCTTGCCGTTGTGGAAATAGGCGTCCTGGCGCAGCTTATAGGTATAGACCAGCTTGTCGGCGGAGATGCCGACATCGGTCGCAAGCGCCAGCACCGGCACGTTCTTGTCCGCGTCCCAGTCATAAAGGGTGCGGTGGATCGCCTTGGCGTAGAATTCGTCCTGCGTCTGCGGCGACGCCTGGATGTCGAGCGTCGAGAAGCTGTCGCCATAGGGCGCCACGAAGTTGACCGTTCCGCCCGCCCGCGGCGTATCGGCCGCCTGGACAGACGCTACGCCCGCCAGCAGCGCTGCCGTCAATGTCGAAAGCAATGCTATTTTCTTCATCATTCCGGTATTCCTCCCCACTTGTTGTTCTGCGTATGGATGAACAAGATCGCGATCTCATCCGACCTCCCGGATCGGCTGAGATGCATGAAGCCGCCCTTGCTGCTCCCTTTCGCCTTCGTCAGGCGTTCTGTCGCTCGAAGACCACCTCGCCGCCCCGGATTGCCAGGGTGCAGCGCGTACCGTTGAGGATGTCTTCGGGGCTGGCCGTCAGCATGTTCCTGGAGAACACGGCGATGTCGGCAAGCTGCCCAGGGACCAGCCGTCCCTTGACCATTTCGAGCTTCTGCGAGAACGCGCCGTATTCGGTGTAGACCTGCAGAGCCTCCTCGATGGAGACCCGCTCGCGAGCATCCATCACGGTGCCCTTGGCTGTCTTGCGCGTCAGCATGCTGTAGATGTTGGGGAACGGATTGGGATGACAGACCGGCGCATCGCTGCCGGTCGCGGGCCTCAGCCCCAGATCCTTCCAGGTCTTCAAGGGATAGCTCGACAGCGCCCGCTCTTCGCCAAGCACCGAGACATAGGCATCGCCGAAATCGTAGATGAACACCTGTTGCGGACACGGATATATGCCCGCCTTCACCATGCGCCGGTGCTGCGCGTCACTGGAAAAACCGCAATGCTCGATCCGATGGCGGCGGTCCGCGTCCGGGATCGCCTCGAGCGCCTTCTCGTAGGCCGTGATCAACTGGTCGATCGCTGCGTCGCCGATGGCATGGCAGGCCAGTTGATAGCCCTTGGCATGCGCGTCGAGCACGAGAGATTCGAGTTCCGAATCCGAGAGAATCTGAACGCCGGTGTTGTCGCCGCCGAGATAGGGGCTGCTCATCCAGGCGGTGCGGCCGCCGGCCGATCCGTCGAGGAAGATCTTGACGGCGCCGACTTTCAGCATGTCGTCGCCGACACCGGAAACAAGGCCCGCCTCGTAGCTCTGCGGCACGATCGAAACCTTGGGGTCGCCGAGAAGAACCAGCCAGGTGCGCACCGGCAGCCTGTTGCTGAGCTTCGCCAGATTGTAGGCCTTGATCTCGTCAAAGCCTGCGACCTGACCGACTGCCGCATCCATGATGCTGGTGATACCGTAGGACAGGAGAAGATTGCCGGCGCTCTCGATCGCATCGATCATGTCGTCGGTCGAAGCTTTCGGGATTGCCGCGCGGACCAGGCCTTGCGCATTTTCTGCGACCAGACCCGTCAGGGCGCCGGAGGCCTGTTCGATCAGACCGCCTTCCGGCACGGCCGTGTTCTCGTCGACGCCGGCAAGACGGAATGCCTCTGAATTGAAGATCGATACATGCCCGCAGGCGCGCACCACCATGACGGGGTGGTGCGGCGCGACCGCATCGAGTTCGGCGCGAAGCGGATGGCGGCCGGTATCGAGCTTGGTCTGGTCGTAACCGCGCGCCCGGATCCAGGTGCCGGGGGGCGTGCTTTCGGCCTGATGCTTGATTGCAGCCAGCAGGCTTTCGAGGGTCGGTGCTGCCTGCGGCGTCGCGTCGACCCAATTCAACGTCAGGCCGACCGAAATCAGGTGGAGATGTGCGTCGTTGAGACCAGGCGTGGCGAACTGCCCTTGAAGGTCGAGAAGCTCAGTGCCGTCGCCGCGATAGGCCTCCATTTCCTGTCTCGTGCCTGTCGCCAGGATTTTGCCCTGCCAGATCGCCAGGGCCTCGACGACGCCCTCGGCTAGACCGCACCAGATCACGCCGTTGTGCACGATCATGTCGGCGTGAAAACACTGTCCCGCTGGCATCTAAGGCTCCTCCCCTTCGGCCGTCACTGCAATACAGAGCCACGCTTGGTTGCACGCGCGGCCCTCCGCACAGCCCGTGTCTCCCGCCCCCCAGTAGCGCGCCGAAACTGGATCGTTATCCGTCCCGGTGCAGCGCTCTCATGGGCCACAAGTTGTGCAGTTGGGGATGCTAGAGAAAAGGAAAGCGGCTCGCCAATGCATAGAATTTCAAGCGCTATGAAATTATTGCATAACAGCTCTGGGTAGATCGGTCGCCAGACTTGCAGGACCTGCACGACTGCGCCGCACCGGCGATACACTTCCCTATCGAGAACTTAAGAACGGCGCGTGGCGCGCGGACAGCGGCGCTACTGCATAATTCCTTAAATCGGAATCGATTTAAGGAGAAAATTATGCAGCAAGTTAAGAGCGTTACAGCGTCCTTTGCGCGTCATATTTGACGCACGGCGCTGTAGGGCGGGAAGCGTCCAGAGTGTCAGGCTGCCCGCCAATGCGACACCACGCCTATGCCGAACGACAGCGGCGCGCGTCAAAGATGACGCGCGCCGCGGTAACCCACTTCAGTGGCGATTACGAGCGCTTTTGCAACGTCGCATAGACAACGTTACGGTTCGCTCCGAACGTCACGTGCGATTCGAAATTGGAGCCGTCGACACTTTCGTTGACGATGCTCCACATGTCCGACTGCGAGCGCAGCAGCAGCGCCCAGTTCATGAAGGTCTCCATATAGCCGTCGACGCCGATGTCCGTTGCGAAATTGGCGAAGAGGAAGACGCCGTTGGGCTTCAGCATCTGCAGGCAGCGGCGTGTGAGCTTCACCGCCACGTTGTGGGGCAGGTAGTCGTAAAGCCCTGCCGCGTAGACGAAGTCGAACTTGCCGAGCTTGTGCGCCCGGGTGAGAATCCCACGGACGGAGCCGTCGATCGCCTCGACCCTGGTTCCCCGAAAATCCCTGGTGATGGATCCGACACTGAGCGGGTCCTGGTCGAGCGCGACCCAGCGCTTTATGCGCCCTTCCTGCAGAGCAACCGAACGGTTTGCCTCGCGCAGATGCCCGGCGGCAATCGTCAGGATTTCCGCCTCCCCACCGCGCGTGGCCGCGATCTCATCGACATGCTGCGTCAGCAGATCCCGGCGCTCCCGCACGGCAACCGACGACGAGGCGTCCTTGGTATAGTCATAGAGAGCCTTGCCCATTGGCGACGCCTTGGCGATCTCACCGGCAACGCTGGGGTGGCCGTAGATGAAGTCGAGCAATTGGGCGTCGCCGGAGTAACCCCGCGGTTTTTCGAAGGACCAGCGGGTAAAAGGGTCCTGGAGGAAGAATTCCGACACCGGATGCTTTTGTGCAATCGGAATCAGTTCCTGCCAAACGCTCGGATGAAACTTTGCGCGCGTCTCGTGAAGTGCTGCCGCCAATCGATGTATTATCTTCCTGGGGTCCAGTTGCTGGGCAAATTGCTGCTGTGCAATTTGGAGAATCAGCGCGAGTTCGGCTTTTCCTGTTGCAAACTGCTCGTCATAAAACTCACTTCTTGACGAAGCGAACTCGGTTGCGATTGATTGGGGAGTAATAAGACTTTCGCCATCGAACACGATTTGAAGCTGGCTCACGCAAAACCCATCCGTTAATGCTCTGTTAACAATATGGGTAAGAATGCGCGAACTGCGTCTCGAATTGCAAGTTTTTGTAGAGTATATGGTAAATACTGGCGGACAGTATCCATTTGGATACACCCCTGCACCGGCCGTCAGTCTCGGCTAATTTATCAAAATTTAATAGGCGTCTTCTACGATGTCGTTGACGCCTGCCTGTCCTTGTTGTGGTACCCAGTGAATGGCAAGCGTGGAGCGTCTGAAGCAACGTCCAGAGATGGAAAAACGAGACCAGATTTCCGTTGAGCGCGACGCAACTCCCTGGACCGGTGCATGAAGCAAACCCTGGCCGACGTCGTTGAGATAGATTTGCACAAGCAGCCACTCAGACCGCTGCCGGCGGAGCTGCGCGTACTCTATCGCCAGGAAGGCGAAACGACACGCAGGGAAGCGACGAGAAAAGGGCTGTGGATCGCCGTTGCGGTCTATCTCCTGTTTTCGATTACCGACCTGTTGCTGATCTCCGATGTCGCACGCTACACGATCGCCTCGCGCTTTGTCGTAGGCGCGGTTGCGCTTGCCGTCCTGGAAATCCAGGTCCACTTCAACGTTAAGACGGACTGGCTGGACAGGACCTGTTCCGGCGCGCTTGTTTTCGGCTATCTCGGCTGGCTCATTCCGGCAATGATGACCGCGCACACGCAGAACATGTCCTACTACATGATCTTCGGTGCCATCTTCATGATGGGCGCCAACCTGTTCTTCATCTTCCAGTTCCGCCTTTCGGTGATCTCGTCGAGCATCATCCTTGGCGCCTTTTTCCTCGATCTCTTATATTTCTCGCCGCAGAACCCCTCCTACCAGCTGGCCTTCGGCACCTTTTTCGTCTCCTGTTTCGTCTTCACCTCCTACGTCAACTGGAAGCTCAACCGCGAACGTTACAAGGTCTTCCTCAATGCGTTCGAGGCAAGGGTGCAACAGCGGGAGGCGACCGAGCGCGGCAAGGCGCTGCTCAGGCTCTCCAACACCGATTCCCTGACCGGTCTCGACAATCGCCGAGCCGTGGACCAGAAGCTCAGGGAATACTGGGGCGACTGGCAAAAGTTCGGCGACAGCTTCGCAGCGATCCTGATCGACGTCGACTTCTTCAAGAAATACAACGACTGCTATGGTCACCAGGAAGGCGACCGTTGCCTCATTCTCGTGGCCAACACGCTGAAGGAATCGATCGAGCAACTCGACGCGTCCATCGGCCGCTACGGCGGCGAAGAATTCATCATCCTCGCGCGTATGGACACGCGCGAGGAAGCAGCCGATCTCGCCGACGCCATTTGCCGCACGGTGCAGCGCCTCGAACTGGTGCACGGACAGCGGCGCGACGGCACGTCCATCGTCACGGTCAGTGTCGGCGCCGCCTTCACCAGACATCAGACGGGCTCCAAGCTCGAGCGGATCATCCACGAGGCCGACCGGGCGCTTTACGCTGCGAAGGCGAGCGGCCGCAACTGCGCCAGGGTCTTCGACCCGAACGACCCGCAGACCAGCGACGAGAGCGAGAACATCGCCGCGCTCTTGAAGATCGCGACCGATCAGGATCTCGTCTCCCTCGTCTACCAGCCGATCAAGAATGTCGCGACGGGCCGCGTCGAGGCCGTCGAAGCGCTGATGCGGCTGAAAATGCTGGATGGGACCGCGGTTCCCCCGAGCCTTTTCATCCCCATTGCCGAGCGCACCGGCGCCATCATCGACCTGGGGCGCTGGGCAATCCGCACGGTCTGCCGCGAGCTTCTCGCAAACGATCATGTGCCTGTCGTCAGCGTCAATGTCTCGCCTATCCAGCTGAAGACGCCGGGCTTTGCCACATCCGTTGCCGCTATCCTTGGCGAGACGGGAGTGGCCGGCGGCCGGCTCGCCTTCGAAATTACCGAGGGCCTCGAGATGGAGATGCACTCGGACGTGCTGCGCTGCATCAGCGACCTCGAAACGCTGGGCATTCGGATTTGGCTCGACGATTTCGGGACGGGCTTTGCCGGCCTTTCCTGGCTCCGTCTGATCGATTTCGATACGGTCAAGATCGACCGCTCGTTCCTTCACGATTGCGGCACGCCAAAGGGCAAGGCAATGCTGAAGGATATCATCGGGCTGGTCAGGAACCGCGGCCACAAGATCCTGGTGGAAGGTGTCGAAACCGAGGAACAAATGGCGCTGATGCGGGCGTTCCGCATCGACCATGTTCAAGGCTTCCATGTCGGCCGCCCCGCTTCCGCTGCGAACTATCGCAAAAGCGCGGATACTGAACTGCGCCCGACCAACCTCGTCAGACCGGCATAAAAACGCAAGCGCCAGTCCTCACCAACGAACGCCCGTCTTGCGCGTCCTCATTGGCGCAAGTGCTCTACCGCTAGCCCCGGGGCCCTTCTCCCAGCCGCCGCAGTGTCATAGGTCACCTGCTACCGAGCCCGGCGCTATGGCCAGGCGGCGTAACTGGTGTTGAGATCGCTTCTTTTCGCCACCGCGCCAGCCCGGTGCGCCCGCGGCGATATTCCGGTCAGCCGTTTGAAGAAGCGGCTGAAATAGGCCGCATCGCTGAAGCCGAGGCTTTCGGCGACTTCTGCGACCTGCAGGCCGGAATTGTCGAGCAGTATCACCGCCTCGGTCATCAGCCTTGCATGGATGAGTTCCATCGGCGTGCGGCCGGTGGCCCGACGGACGGCGGTGTTGAGCCGATCTGCGGTCACCCCGAGCAGATGCGCATATTCCGCGAGCGCCCAATGGTCGCGCAGGTGGAGTTCCACCAGATGAACAAAACCGCGCACGATCGCCCGCGGCGAGGGCTGCGGCCGATTGTGGCCGGTACCCGCCAGCCGCCAGATGGCAATCAGGGTCAAGGCCAGGTGATGGCGGATTACCTCCTGCGCCCCCGCTTCGTTGGCCCTCAGTTCCTGTTCGATTGCCTGCAGACCCGCCGCAAGCTGCCTGGCCGCGACCAGCGGAATGCGCGCACCGAGGATCGGCCTGGCGATCGCTTCACGAACCTGCGCAAAAACTGCCCCCATCGGCATCGCCGAACCCAGCACGACATCGGGAATGGCGAGCGATGCCCCTTCCGCTCCTGCATCAAAGATGACGGCACCGGTCTCGCCTGCGGGTGCCCAGACGATCGCCGGCCCCTGCAGCGGCACGTCGTAGCGACCCAGGCGGATATGGCCGCCGCCGGAAAGGAGCAGGAAGATACGGTTGCGCGTGCCGCGAAAGGTCCATTCCGACGGCGAGAGCGCGGCGCGAAAGAACCGCGCCTCCGTGGGCCCGGGCGGACGTGCGGAACCGCCTGTTGTGGCGGTCGTCGCGTTGTTGGTCGAACCCGGCAATGTGTCGCTCCCGTTTCCGTGAAAAGTACAAGTATCTCTTGTAAAAGTCTATTCCGTCTAGGACGGGCGACAGCTAGCGTGATGATGTCGAAATCGGCGAGCCTGGAAGTGGAGGAGAACAAGCCTTCAGGCGCGGCGCGACGCAACGGCCCGCAGCTTAAGGGCCACATGGGAGGAAAATCATGAAAACCTTTCGACGCAGGCAGGTCCTGCGAACGACGGCGCTTGCCGCGATCATGCTGGCTGCCGGTATCGCAAACCCTGCCAGTGCGCAGGACAGGAAATCCGTAAAGATCGGCTACGCAATCTCCAAGACCGGCCCCAATGCCGGCGGTGCGGGCATCACCACATTGCCGAACTACCAGCTCTGGATCAAAGACGTGAACGACGCCGGCGGCCTCGAACTGCCCGACGGCAGCAAGCTGCCGATCGAAGTCGTCGAATATGACGATCGTTCTTCCTCGGAAGAAGTGGTGCGCGCCGTCGAGCGCCTGGCGACGCAGGACGAGGTGGATTTCATGCTGGTGCCGTGGGGAACCGGCTTCAACCTGGCGGTCGCACCGCTGTTTGACCGTTACGGCTATCCGCAGCTCGCCGTGTCTGCCGTTACCGACAAAGCGCCGCAGTTCGTCCAACGCTGGAAGAAGAGCTTCTGGATGCTCGGCGGCGGTCACGACTATGCCAAGGCGCTGGCGGCAATCCTGGCCGAAGCCGGCAAAACCGGCGCGATCAACAACAGGGTCGCCATGGTTTCCGTTGCCGACGGCTTTGGCATCGATCTGGTAACGGCAGCGCGTCCGGCTTTCGAGGAGACGGGCATCGAGGTGGTCTACGACAAGACCTATCCGGTCGGGACCTCGGATTTCTCGCCAATGATCAACGAAGCGAAGGCAAGTGGCGCCGACACTTTCGTTGCCTTCTCCTACCCCCCGGACACGTTTGCCTTGACCCAGCAGGCCCAGGTCGCAAGCTTCAATCCCAAGGTTCTCTATCTCGGCGTCGGCACCGGTTTTCCCGCCTACGGCAAGAACAACGGCGAAAACGCCACGGGGATCATGAGCCTTGGTGGCATCGACCCGAACAACCAGGCGAATACCGACTACCGCAAGCGCCACGAAGCCGTCACCGGCACCGCTCCCGATTACTGGGGCAGCGTCATCACCTATGCCAGCCTGCAGATGCTGCAGGAGGCAATCAAGCGCAAGGGTCTCGATCGCGAAGCCGTTTCGGCCGAACTCGCAAGCGGCACCTTCCAGACGGTGGTCGGCGAAACCAGGTTCGAGGACAACCAGTTGCGGACGCTTTGGTGGACCGGCCAATGGCAGAACGGCACGTTCGTCGGCGTTGCGCCGGGTGATCGGGCCGGCGTCAGCAAGGTCGTCCTGCCGCGGCCGGAGTGGAAGCAGAACTGACCCAGGCGAACGTCTCGCGCACCCGTCCCTCTCCCTGTCTCAACGGAGAGAGGGACGAAGCCGCCGCGCCGAGAGTTCGCCAACAGTGGTCACGAAGCGGAAAAATTGAAGTGCAGCCCTTCATCGCAGGAGAAGGGCGGCAGGAAGGCGTGGCGCCCAAGGCGCGCATGCCCCTGATAACGCATGAAGGAGGAGGCCGATGCTCGTCACGGCCCTGTTGTCCGGGCTTGTGCTCGGAGGAACTTACGCGCTGGTCGCCATGGGACTGACATTGCAGTACGGCATCGCGCGCATCATGAATCTGGCCTATGGCGAAGTGGTGATCGCCGCGGCCTTTCTGGCCTATACGCTGTTCACCGCCTGGGGCATCAGCCCGGTTGCCGGCCTGTTGATCGCAGCCCCCGCCGGCTTCGCGCTCGGCTATGTCATCTACGGCGTGATGATGCGTCCGCTGGTTGCCCGCGCTTGGGACAAGGCGAGCCTTGAGATCGATTCCATCCTTGCAACCTTCGGCCTCCTCTTCGTCATCCAAGGCGTTCTGCTGGTGGTTTTCGGTGCCAATTTCACCAGCTACAGCTATCTCAATGTCGCAGTGAACGTCCTCGGCACCACGCTTGCCGCCAACCGATTGCTTGCCTTCGTCCTGGCCGCAGTCTTTGCCGGCGGGCTGTATCTGCTCCTGACCCGCACCCTGTGGGGCACGGCACTTCGTGCGGTTTCGGTCGCACCCGGCTCGGCGCCGCTGGTCGGCATCGATGTCGATCGCGCGGCGCGCATGGCCTTTGCGCTCGGCGGCGCGCTGGCGGCGGCCGGTGGGGTGGTCATCTCGATGTACCAAACCTTCACCGCGACATCCGGCGTCGTCTTCACCATGAAGGCGCTGATCGTCGTCATCATGGGCGGCGTCGGCAATATCCTCGGCGCCTTGTCGGCAGGCCTGATCCTGGGCGTGGTCGAGACCTTCGTCGCCACCTACCTCGACCCTGGCCTCACACTCGCTGCAACCTATGCCATCTTTCTCGTCGTGCTGCTCTGGCGGCCGTCCGGACTGTTCGGGAGGATTGCCCGATGAACCGCGACATCGTTTTTGCCACCGCCGGCTTCGTCGCGGTCGTAGCAGCGCTCGCCAGCGTGCCCGTTTTTGCCGGGCCCTACGGTGTGACGCTGATGATCGGCCTGCTCGGCTATGTCACGCTCGCCTCCGCCTGGTCGCTGTTTTCCGGCCCGACGCGATATGTGTCGCTGGCAACCGTCGCCTTCTTCGGCCTCGGCGCCTATACCGTTGCCGTCTTCGGCGAGAGCCTGAGCTATCCCTTGCTGCTCGTCGTCGCCGGACTGATCGGCCTCGGGCTGGCAGTCGTCGTCGGCCTTGCGACGTTGCGGCTTGCCGGCGTCTACTTCGTGATCTTCACCTTCGGCCTTGCCGAGCTCGTACGCCAGCTCGTCACCTGGTACGAGGTCAACATGACCGGGACGCTCGGCCGCTACATTTTCCTGCCGGTCACGCCGGAAGGCATCTACTGGCAGCTGCTGGCGCTTGCGGCCCTCACCTTCGTGATCGCCTGGGCGATCGGCCGCAGCCGCATCGGCCTGGCTTTGAAGGTGATCGGCGACGACGAGGTGGTGGCGAGCCATTGCGGCATCGACATCGCCAGGGTCAAGCTCGCGCTCTTTGCCGTCAGTTCGGTGATCATCACCCTTGTCGGCGCGATCCAGGCGCCGCGCTGGACCTATGTCGAACCGTCGATCGCCTTCAACCCGACCATTTCCTTCCTGACGCTGATCATGGCGCTGCTCGGCGGAGCAAACCGGCTCTATGGGCCGATGCTCGGTGCCGTGCCGCTGTTCCTGCTGTTCGAATGGCTGTCGGCGAATTTCCCGAACCACTATTCGATCATCCTCGGCCTCTTGTTCATCGCCATCGTCTTCGTTCTGCCCCGCGGCGTGCTCGCCTTTGTCGAGGAACATTGGACGCGCCTGCGCGGCAACGACACGCGAGCCGGGAAAGGAGCTGCCGAATGAGCGAACTGCTGACGGTCTCCAATCTCACCAAACGCTTCGGCGGCCTGACCGCCGTCAACGACGTATCGTTCTCGCTGGCGCCGGGAGAAATTGTCGGGCTGCTCGGACCGAACGGGTCGGGCAAGACCACTGTGCTCAATATGGTTTCGGGCTATCTGGCCCCAAGCGGCGGCACGATCGCTCTGCGGAGGCAGGTCGTTTCCGGGCTGGCGCCCAACCGCATCGCGCTCAAGGGTGTCGCCAGAACCTTCCAGCTGGTGCGCGGCCTGCCGTCTCTCACCGTTGCTGAAAACGTCATCGCCGCGCTTGCCTTTGGCAAACGCCCGCTTTGGGGATCGGCCGCGGCCACCGAGGCGCTCGCCTGCCTCGCACAGGTCGGGCTTGCGCACAAGGCGCAGCAGAGCGCCAAGGACCTGACCTACATCGATCAGAAGCGAATGGAGCTAGCCCGGGCGCTTGCCGCGGAACCGGAACTGCTGCTGCTCGACGAGTGGCTGGCGGGTCTCAACCCAACTGAGCTTTTGACGGGAATAGACCTGATCCGTAGCCTTCGCAGCCGCGGCATCACCATTCTTCTGGTCGAACACGTGATGGATGCCATCCGCGCGCTCTGCGACCGCTGCATCGTCATGAACGCCGGACGCAAGATCGCCGACGCACCAACGGCGGAGGCACTTTGCGACCCGGAGGTGGTCAGGGCCTATCTGGGAGATGGTCATGCTTGAAGTCAGCAATCTCTCGCTCCACTACGGCCGTCACATCGCCCTGCACCAGCTTTCGCTCAAGGTCGGCAAGGGTGAGACCGTCGTTATTCTCGGCGCCAACGGTGCCGGCAAATCCTCGCTGCTGAAATCGATCGCCGGCCTGACCAAGCCGGACGCCGGCGCACTGATATCCTTCGACAAGCGCGTCATCACCGGGACACCCGCGCATGACGTTCTGGAAGCGGGCATCGCGCTGGTGCCAGAGGGCCGCGGCGTTTTCGGCGATCTGACGGTGGAAGAAAACCTTGCCCTCGGCGCCTATGCCAAGCGCGCCCGACAGGGCGCCAGGGACCGGCAGGATTTCGTCTACAGCCTGTTTTCGAAGCTGCGCGATCGGCGAAGCCAATATGTCAACACCATGTCCGGCGGCGAGCAGCAGATGGTTGCGATCGGTCGGGCGCTGATGTCGAAGCCCGATCTTCTCATGCTGGACGAACCGAGCCTCGGTCTTGCACCGGTCGTCGTCGGTGAGCTGTTCGCCAGTCTTGCCCGCATCAAGGCGGCCGGCCTGGCGCTGCTGATCGTCGAGCAGAACGTGAAAATGACGCTTTCGATTGCTGATCGCGGCTATCTCGCAGAAGCCGGCCGCATTACCGGTGAAGGCACCGCACAGGCATTGATGAGCGACGCTGCCGTGCAGCGCGCCTTCCTCGGCGCCGCCAACTGAACAGACAAGGAGAAATCATGAGCATGCTTGGATTGAAGATCAACAATGCCGAGGTCGAAGCGGCGGATGGCCGCGTCTTCGAACGGCTGAACCCGATTTCCGGCGAGGTGGCGTCGACCGTGGCGGCCGCGACCGTCGATGACGCGCGACAGGCTGTCAATGCTGCGGCAAGGGCCTTCCCGGCCTGGGCGGCGACCGGCCCCGGCCAGCGGCGCAAGCTGCTGCTGGCGGCCGCCGACCGCCTACAGGCAAAGGCGCCCGAGTTCGTCGCCGCGATGGCTTCCGAAACCGGAGCGACCGCCGGCTGGGCGATGTTCAATGTCGCGCTTGCCGCCGACATGCTGCGCGAGGCGGCATCGCTGACCACCCAGATCGCCGGCGAAGTGATCCCGTCGAACCGGCCGGGGAGCCTCGCGATGGCGATCCGGCAACCGGCAGGCGTCGTACTGTCGATCGCCCCCTGGAACGCGCCCGTCATTCTCGGCGTGCGCTCGCTGGCAACCCCGCTTGCCTGCGGCAACACCGTCGTCATGAAGACCTCTGAAATCTGCCCGCGTACCCACCGTTTGATTGTTGACGCGCTGCACGAGGCGGGCCTGCCGGAAGGCGTGCTCAATGCCGTGTCGAACGCGCCGGAAGACGCCGGCGAGATCGTCGAGGCCTTGATCGCCCATCCGGCCGTGCGGCGCGTCAACTTCACCGGTTCGACCCGTGTCGGCCGGATCATCGCCGAAAGTGCCGGCCGCCACCTCAAGCCCGCCTTGCTCGAGCTCGGCGGCAAGGCACCCTTCGTCGTGCTCGACGATGCCGATCTCGAACAGGCTGTCGCCGCCGCCGCCTTCGGCGCGTACATGAACCAGGGCCAGATCTGCATGTCGACCGAGCGCATCGTCGTCGACGAGACGATCGCCGACCGCTTCGTCGAGGCGCTGGCCGCCAAGGTGAAGACGTTGAAGGCCGGTGACCCGCGCAAGGGCGACACGCCGCTCGGCTCGGTCGTCGATGCCCATGCCGCCCAGCGGATCGACGCGCTGGTGCGCGATGCCGTTGCCAAGGGCGCGACACTGGCAGCCGGCGGCGGCATCGACGGCACGATCGTCGACGCCACGCTGCTCGACCGGGTGACGTCAGCGATGCGGATCTACGGCGAGGAAAGCTTCGGACCGGTCGTTTCGGTCGTTCGGGTCGGCTCCATCGACGAAGCGGTGCGCGTCGCCAACGACACGGAGTATGGTCTTTCCTCCGCCGTCTTCGGCAAGGACATCAATCGGGCGATGGCCGTTGCCCGTCGGATCGAATCCGGCATTTGCCACATCAACGGCCCGACGGTTCACGACGAGGCGCAGATGCCCTTCGGTGGCGTCAAGGAGTCCGGCTATGGCCGCTTCGGCGGCAAGGCCGGCATCGCCGAGTTCACTGAACTTCGCTGGATCACCATTCAGGACGGCCCGATCCATTATCCGATCTAGTAACCGTCGATCGAAACGGCAATCAGGGCGGCGGGGAGCCGGCTTGATCACCGTGACCGAAAGATTGGCCGACATCGAGGAGCAAGCAAGCTTGGCGGCACTGGAAAACAAGACCTGCATCATCACAGGCGGCGGCGGCAGTCTAGGATTGGCGGCGGCGAAGCTGTTTCTTGACGAAGGCGCCAATGTGGCACTTGTCGATCTCGCCATGCCGGCGCTGGAGAAAGCCGCCGAGACCCTGCCGAGCGATCGCGTGCTGCTCATCGAAGCCGACGTTTCGCGGGCGGCCGATGCCAAACGCTATGTCGAACGGACAGCGGAGCGCTTCGGTCCGATCGACGTGCTGTTTTCCAATGCCGGCAATTTCGGCATCGTCGCACCGATCGATATCTATCCCGAGGATGTCTTTGACACGGTACAGGCTGTGCATGTCAAAGGCGCCTTTCTCGCCGCCAAACATGTGGTTCCCCGCATGCGCGATGGCGGCTCCATCATCATCACCTCGTCGGTCGCCGGCCTGCGCGGCGACCCCGGTGTCTATGCCTATATCACCGCCAAACACGCGCAGATCGGGCTGATGCGGTGCCTTGCCAAGGAACTGGCCCTGCGCCGGATCCGTGTCAACACTGTCCATCCCGGGCCGATCGACAACGGCTTTCAGCTGGCCGTCGAACAGGGCCTCGGTGCAGCCATCGGCACTGACGGCACGGATTTCTTCAACCGGATGATCCCACTCGGTCGGCACGGCACGCCTGATGAGATCGCCCGCTCCGTCCTTTACCTCGCCAGCGACCAGTCGAGCTTCGTGACCGGCACGACGCTGATGGTCGATGGCGGCATGAGCGCCTGAAGCGAGGAAGCGAAAATGAACCATCGCAACGAAGCGCCCCAGCTGAGCGAAACGATGACCGCTGGCGGCGCGCTGCTGGCGCGTCTGAAGGCCGTCGGTGTCGACTATATCTTTGCCAATTCCGGCACCGACTTCCCGCCTGTTATCGAGGGCCTTGCCGAGGCGGAGGCAAAAGGCATCCCGCTTCCGCAAGCGATCGTCATTCCGCACGAGAGCGCAGCCATGGCAATGGCTCACGGCTACTATCTTGCGACCGGCCGCCCGCAGGCCGTCATGGCGCACACCAATGTCGGTCTTGCCAATTGCGCCATCGGCGCAATCAACGCCGCAACCGAGCATATCCCGGTGCTGCTTTTTTCCGGCAAGACCCCGGTCAGCGAACGCGGCCATCTTGGCTCGCGCACCGTGCCGATCGGCTGGGGCCAGGAGATGCGCGACCAGGCGGCACTGGTGCGCGAAGCGGTGAAATGGGACGACGAACTGCGCTTTGCCGAACACGTGCCGCAGATGGTCGACCGGGCGCATGCGATCGCCACCTCCACGCCGCGCGGTCCTGTCTATATGAGCCTGCCGCGCGAGGTGCTGTGCGGGCCCTGCCCAACCGAAGGTCTGGCCGATCCGCCGTCGATGCGGCCGGCCGTGCATAGCCCGGAACCGGCAACGATCGCGCAAGCCGCCTTGCTGCTTGCCCGGGCGCGCAATCCGGTGATTTTCGCGCAACGCGGCGCCGGCTCTCAGGTCGGCTTCGAGGCGCTCTCCAGACTTGCCTCCGAATGGGCGATCCCGGTCTGCCAATATTGGGCGGTTCAGCTCGCCATCGCCACCGACCATCCGATGGCGGCACCCGCCGATCCGCGGCCTCTGCTCGAGAATGCGGACGTCATCCTCGTCATCGACGCCCTGGCTCCCTGGTCGCCGGACATTCACGAGTTGAAACCCGGATGCAAGGTCATCCAGCTCGGGCAGGATCCGCTCTTCCAGCGGTTTCCGGTGCGCTATTTCCGCTCCGACGTGACCATCGCCTGCGATATCGAGGCCGGTCTGCTGGCGCTCGCAGACGCTCTCGCCGCGCAGGAGAAACCAGCCGGGCTTGAGGCGCGACGAGCCGCAATCGCGGCAGCAAGCGTGGCGTCAAGAACCGCCATTGAGGCAAAGGCCGCGGCCGGCGCCGGAGACGCTATGACCAAGGAGTGGGTCAGCCTCACCTTGTCCCGGGCGCTTTTTGGCCGCAAGGCGACAGTGCTGTCCGAGCTCGGTTGCCCGCTTGTCCCCATGCGTCTTAACAATGCCCGGGCCTGGTATCAGGAACCGCATTCGGGCGGCCTCGGCTGGTCATTTCCCGCCGCCCTCGGCATGCAGCTTGCCGAGCCGGATCGGCTGGTGGTCGCTACGATGGGCGACGGCTCCTACATCTTCTCGAACCCGGCCGCCTGCCACCAGATCGCCGAGGCGCTCGGCCTGCCGATCCTGATCGTCATCGTCAACAACGCCGAGTGGGGTGCGGTCAGGCAGTCGGTTCTCGGCGTCTATCCCGACGGCTATGCCGCAAAGGCCAACCGCATGCCGCTGACCTCGCTTGTCCCTGTTCCCGACTTTGCCAAGATCGCCGCGGCGAGCAACGCCTACGCCGAAACGGTCTGGCGTGGCGAGGAACTGCAGGCCGCGCTTGAGCGCGCCATCCACCACATCGAGACCAACCGCGGCGCTGCGCTCCTGAACGTGCACGTGCGCGCCTGACCCTGGCCCAAGAACGGAGGAAACGATGCCTGAGCTTGCAACGACCGAATTCTGGAAGGACCTGAAGCCGATCACCAAGGTGTTCCAGCCGGACGCGCTGCCCGAGGTCTATCTCAAGAACGCCGCAACCGATGACGAGCGCTTCTATGTGCCCTTCACCGAAACGGTCTCCTCACGTCCACTGTGGATTTCCCCGACACAGAACAAATGGTGCGACATTCTGATGGCGAAGAAGGCCGGGCTGGTGAACCGGCATTATCACCCGCATGAGGTCTTCGCCTACACCATCTCGGGAAAATGGGGTTATCTGGAACACGACTGGACCGCGACCGCCGGCGATTTCGTCTACGAGACGCCCGGCGAGGGGCATACGCTGGTTGCCTATGAACACGAGCAGCCGATGAAGGTGTTCTTCCAGGTCAAAGGGCCATTGATCTGGCTGGACGAACAGGGCGAGCCGGACGGCTTCTTCGACGTGCACAACTATATCGCGCTCTGTCGCGATCACTACGAGAGGATCGGCCTCGGCCGCGATTACGTCGACCGGCTGTTTCGCTGAAACCGACGGCAGACGCCGCCGTGCTCAAAACAGCGATTGCTGGGCGGGTTCCGGCGGTCCGAGACGCACGCCTTCGAGTTCCAGCATGCGGATCTTCGATGTCGAGCCGCCTGGAGCCGAAAAGCCGCCGACCTTGCCGCCGGCGGCCAGCACCCGGTGGCAGGGAATGATCAGCGCCACCGGGTTCTTCGCCATGGCCTGACCGACATCCCGCGCGGCCTCGGGGCCGACGCCGAGTTCCTTTGCCAAGGCGCCATAGGTGGTGGTTTGCCCCCATCCGAGCCTGCGGGCAGCGGCATAGATCTGTCTGAAGAACGGATCCTGCCCTTCGAGATCAAGCTTGATATCGGAGAAATCGACCTGTTCACCGCTGAAGTAGCGTTGAACCGCGGCAACCGCATCGGCAATCTCCGGCGTCGGCGTGCCCGGTTCGCCGGCAACAAGCCGACGCAGCAGCAGCCGTTCGGTGTCCTGCGCCTTTTTGGTCGGCAGTTGAAAGCGCGTGATGCCGACGGCGTTCCAGGCGATGCCGCAGAAGCCGGCAGCGGTCTCGAAGATAAGATAGTTTTGAACTGTCTGCGCCATCGCACCGCCCTCGCATTTTCACATGATCATGAAAATCGTGCGGAACGCGGGCGAATTCAACCCGTTTCCTGCGCCCAAGCGCTGCCACCAAGAGATTGTCTGCCCGCCGGATCGGCCCAGCGTCGGCCTCCGCCAGCGGGCGAAGAGACTGTTTCGCTGTGAGCAGTGCAGGGTTGGCGCTACTGGCCTTCTATCGTCTTCGCCCAGTTTGCGGCGCGCTCAGCGGACTCGATCAGCACCGCCTTCGGCGCTTTGTACCATTCGTTCTCCGGCAGGCCACGACGGTTGCGCACGAAAGCGATCGCTGTGTCCAGCGTCGGGAACTCGGCTGGCAAGGTCAGGTGCAAAAACAGCGACACGACGATGACCGAACGCGAGCGGCCGCCGCGGCAGTTGATGAGAATGTTGCCCATCTCCCGGCGCGGATAGGACGGCTTTTCCGGCAGTACCTGTTCCAATGCCGCGCGCAGGATATAGTGCGCCGCCAGCATCTGCGTGTCGGGATTGCCGCCGCCATCGATTAGCCCAATCTTGTAATAGCGGATCTCGCCCGGACCATAGACGCTGCCCTCGTGATCGGACACCAGTTGCGCCTGCCGTACGAAATTGAAGTCGAGATTGACGGCGCAGTTGACGACAGTGGTGATGCCATTCTGTCGGAGAAGATCGAGGTCGCTCGTCCCCTCCTTGCCGGCGATATAGATATCGACGCCATAGAGCGGGTGCTGTTCGTAAACGAGGCTGAGCTTGGCAAGTTCGGCCGATGCTTGGCCCTTCGTCTCGGTTTCCTGGCTTATGTCCAACATTTTCTCCCCGCTGTCGTTTCAGCTTGCCGACACGGCAATGCGTGTGGCCGAGATCGCCCGCACCACGCGCTGCAATGTCGGATAGTTTCCGCCCGCGCCGGTGGCGATATAGCCGGGGCACATGAAATCGGGCGCGTCTGCGGGCACCTTGCCGAGCGTCAGGGGACCGTAACGGCCGTCGGCATTCTTCAGGATCAAGGTCGCGGCCGCCACATCCATTTCGACGATCTTGCCGGTACTGTCATAGACGTTGATCGGCTTTTCCTTCTTTGCCGCCGCAATCAGCGCATCAAGATCGAAGTCGTCGGCCGCATGGGCAGGCGCAGAAAACAGGCCGGCCGCAAGCGCGACCGCCGTCATCGTCATTCCATGCCGTATGTTGGTTGCTGCCTTCATCTCTTCCCCTCCCAAGGAAGCCGTGTTCGGCTTTCCGAACTTCGATCGTTCTAATTTACGTGGGCGCAACGGCAGGCTGCCTGCGACCGCCCAGACAATGGGGCGGTCGCGCAATGCACTGCGTTCCATGTCGGCATCCGCCGGACCGAGCCATCACTTCTGGTAGTTCACACGCCAGAAGTCCTGCCAGGTTTCCCGCGCGTCCCAATCGTCGAGGCTCGTTTCCATCTGGTAGGGCAGAACCTGATCGAGAACCTTGCCGATGCCGGAGGGTTCGTCGGCCGGAAGCGCGACGTCGCTATTGGTCGACATCTTGCCGTCGGCCGCCTGCGGCGCGATGCCTTCGGCCGTCATGACGTAATGGATGAAGAGTTTTGCCGCGTTCGGGCTGTTGGTGCCCTTGGTGATCAGGCCGACGCCTGGATACATCCAGCCGAGCCATGGCTTCAGGTCCTTGCAGAGCCCGAGCTTCATGCCCTTCTCCGCATTGTCGCGGAATTTTGCCGAGCTCATCAGCCCCATGAATGGCTGCGACTGGCCGGGCGCACCGACGGCGTCGGCCGCGGCTGCATCGGCATCGGTCAAGAGCGGTGCGTTGGCTGCAAGCACCTTCACCCAGGCCGCCGTCGCGCTGCCGTCGTCCAGTTCCAGTTCCTTGCCGTGGAGCTCCTTGTAGGCGGCAGCGACCTTGTCATCGCCGTGTTTTGCCATCTGGTTGAACCAGTCGACATAGGACGCCTTACCGAGCGGGTCCTGCATGGCGATCTTGCCCTTCCACTCAGGACCGGTCAGCTGCCAGATATTGCTGACCGGGCACTTGTCGAAAATCTCGGTGTTGTAGGCCCAGACGTTGGCGCTGGTCACGACGGTCAGAGGATTCTGGTACTGCTCCGGGATTTTCGCGGCAAGATCCGGCGGCAGCCAGCTCTCGGCAAAACCCTGCGGAATGAGCTGGGCCATGGCCGCCGGCGCATCGCTGATGATCGAAACGTCGCCCTGGACGTTGTTGGCGCGCGCCTCGCGGATGATCATTTCCAGCTGCGCCGTCGCCTTGACCTTCGACCCCTCGGCGGCGACGCCATATTTCGCCGAAAACGCCTTGGCCATCTCGACGATCTTGCCGGTGCTGTCATAGACGGTGATCGGCGGCTCCTTCTTGGCCGCCTCGACCAGGGCGTTCAGGTCGAAGGCGTCCCCAGCCATGGCCTGCCCGGCCAAGAGGCCGGCAAAGGCCGTGGTCCACAATAGGCAGCGCCTTTTATTGTCTGCCGTTCCATTCTTCCGAAAATGCATCGACTGCTCCTCCTCAGTAAGCGGTGTTCGTCTTTCGGTTGATGTGATCAGTATTGTCGTCAGTTCAGCTTCGTGCTGCGCAGCAGCTTGTCGGCCTCGGCAATGCGCTGGCCGTCCTTGTCGAAGACATGCAGCGCCTCCGGCGGTGCGCAGAAACGGACCTTTTCTCCGAGCTCCAGACGGGGCAGCGCGTGCGTCGTCAGGAACAGCGTGTGGTTGTCACTCTTCAACTCCAGGATCCAGCTGCCGCCGGTCGGCAGGATGCCGGTGACGACCATCTTGCCGCTGAAGCTGCCCGGCGGAACGTCCTCCTTCCGCGTGGCGTAGCTGAGCGCCTCCGGGCGGATACCGACGGAGCCGATACCGAGCAGGCCAGGGTAGCGGTTCGAGAGGTAAGCTTCCGCCTCCTTGGCAACATCCGATTTGGCCTTCTTGTCGAAGGACAGGATGTTGATCGGCGGGCTGCCGACGAATTCGGCGACGAAGCGGTTGGCCGGACGATCATAGATGTCGTTCGGCGTGCCCATCTGCTGCAGCGTGCCTTCGTTCATCACCGCAATGGTGGTCGCCAGCGTCATGGCCTCCCACTGGTCGTGGGTGACGAAGACGATCGTCGTCTTGAATTCCTTGTGCAGCCGTTTGAGTTCGGCACGCATTTCCAGACGCAGCCGGGCGTCGAGGTTCGACAGCGGCTCGTCGAGCAGCAGCACGCCCGGATTGACCGCAAGCATGCGGGCGAGTGCGACGCGTTGCTGCTGGCCGCCGGAAAGCTGCGACGGATAGCGGTCGCGGTATTTGGCGATGTCGAGCGCCTGCATGACCTTTTCGACGCGGGCCTCGCGCTCGGCCTTCGGCAGCTTGCGCAGCCGCAGGCCGAAGTCGGTGTTGCGCTCGATGGTCAGATGCGGCCAGAGCGCGTAGCTCTGGAACACGAGACCCATTTCGCGCTTCTCCGGCGGCACGAAGACCCCGTCGAAGATCGAATCGACCACCCGGTCGCCGATGCGGATTTCGCCGGCCGACAGGTTTTCCAGGCCCGCGATCATGCGCAATGTCGTCGTCTTGCCGCAGCCCGAGGGCCCGAGCAGGCACATGAACTCGCCGTCGCGAATTTCCAGATCAAGGTTGGAGACGGCATTGGCGGAGTTGACGCCGTAATTCTTCTGGGCGCCGCGCAGATTGATAGTGGGCATCAGCTTCCGAGTCCTTCTGCAAGATTGGTCTTGGTCAGCTTCTGGGCTGCCAGTGTTCCGAGATAGGCGATCGCCGCGATGATCAGCACGACCGCGTTTGCCGCCTGGGTGTAGTGGTAGTCGACGAGCCGCAGCGAATAGGTCGTGAGCACGTCGGTGCTGGGCACGGCGAGGATGACAAACAGGCTGAGGCCCTTGATGCCCGAGATGAACGGCAGCAGCACACCGGTGACGAGCGAGCCTTTCTGGATCGGGATGACGATCGACATCATGCGGCGGAACCAGCCGGCACCGGCGATCTGGGCCGCCTCTTCCGGATCCTTGCCAAGCTGGGTCATCGCCGAGATCCCGGCCCGCGAGGCATAAGGCATCTGGTCCGCCATCAGCGCCAGCGCCAGGATGGTGACGGTGCCGTAGAGCGCCGGCATCGGGCCTCTGGGAACCGCAAAGAGCGAGAGATAGGCAGCCGCAAAGGCGATCCCCGGCACCAGATAGGGCAGGAACGTCACCTGGCGCAGATAGACCGACAGGACCCGGACCGGCGTGCGGATGACGACATAACCGACAAGCAGGCCGAGAATGCCCGAGGCCAGCGAAGCGAGGCCGACGATCATCAGCGTATTCTTCGCCGCAGCCCAGAGATCGGGGCTCAGGAGCACGCCGGTCTGCAGCGCCACGGTATGAAGGTCCTGGCCGATCCAGTAGTCGAGCGTGAAGTTGTCGAGCGTGAACTGTGCCGGCAGCTTCATGACCGTCGACAGGAACAGGGTCAAAAGCGGCAGGCCGACGCTGAGCATGAAGATGGTCGCGGCAAAACCCGTGGCCGGAAGCCTCAGCTTGCCGAGCCGGCTTTGCCGGTTCATCGAGCCCTTGGAGCCGATGGTGACGAAGCGGCGCGCTTCGCGCACCAGACGCGCATCGATCATCAGGGTGATGATGCCGATCAGCATGATGGAGGCGGCAACGACGCCGGCGACGCCGGTCTGCCGGGAGGCGATACTGCGGAAGAGCGAGGTCGAAAGCACCTCGAACTTGACCGGCAGGCCGAGAACATACGGCACACCGAACTCGCCCAAGCATTTTGCGAAGATCAGGATCATCGAAGACATCAGCGCCGGACGCATCAAGGGCAGGATGATCTGCATTGCCACCTGGTAGCGCTTGGCGCCAAGGATGCGGGCGGAATCTTCCAGCTGGGAATCGAAGCGTCGGAGCGCCGAGCCGAACAGCAGGATGACGAAAGGCGCGTAGTGGAGGGCGAGAATGATGGTGATCGGAAAGCGGCCATAGGCAACCCAGTCCGGTGGCGCCCAGCCCAGAGCCTCGAACCAGCCGGGCTGGCCGCCGACCGTGCGGTTCTTGGACAGCGTGGTCCAGGCGAGCGCAAAGGTCCAGGCGGGCAGCATGTAAGGCACGATCAGGGCGGTCGCGAACCAGCGCCGCCCGAACATGTCGGTGCGGCTGATCAGCCAGGCGAGAATGGTTCCGATCAAAAGCGACAACAGGATCGCACCGACGGCAACCGACAGCGTGTTGAACAGTGGCCGCCAGAAGAGATCGACGGAGACGGGGGACATGAACGTCCGGTCGAGATAGTACAGCGTCAGGTCACCGAAATCCTTGCCGAGCCGGCGCTCATGTCCAAATTGCACGCGCACGGAATCGAGCACGATGGAGATGATCGGCACGACGATCAGATAGGTGAAGAGCAGCGCGGTGAGCACCCCGATCAATGTCGTCGGCTCCCGGGAGGCGACCTTCAACCGATACCGCCAAACCTGCCAGGACGAAGGCACAGCGGCCCCACCGCTCGCCGCCCGCGGCGCCTTCGCTGAATCACTTAGAAAAGCCATGCTCTGTCCCCTTGAGATCTCGCCTCGCAATACGATCCGGCGATGCGCCGGGCGCCTCGCGGCCGAGCCAACATGCGAACGGGGAGGTCAGGGAAAGCCGCGCGGGCAGCCGCCCCTGCTCCATGTCGAGCAAGGCAACCTGCCGCGAGAACGCGATACGCCGTCATCGATCCAATCCTCCCTGTTCGCGACTGACCCCGATCAACGATCCTGTCCGGATCGGATCGGGTCCGACAGCAGCCAGCCACTCCTCAGAGGCCGGCGCCATCATCACGAACATAGGCGGAACAAAAATTCCATTTCTGAGCCGCCCATGGAACGCATGATCCATTGAGAGGGCAGACTTGTCAATAAAAAAATGCACACGTGCGCAGTGATATATCTTATTGATTTCACGTTATATTTTTTCGTCACAGCGAGACTTGTTTCGAACACGTGATCATAGCCACGCGACTGGTCGACGAAGACGCGCCAGCCGCATACGGAACGGCGAACCAAACAGCCGAATTTCCGGCGGCCGCGCAGCGCTCACGCGACACCGCCAGCCGAGGCAAACGACACTTTTTCGTTGGAATGAACCGGCTTTTGTGGCCCAGATAGCCGCGAGCTGATTCTTGAGGGAAACCATGGCACGAGGGTTCGTCACGGCCGAGGAAGTCGCAAAGCGCGCGGGTGTTTCGCGCTCGGCCGTCTCGCGGACGTTCACGCCGGGCGCCAGCGTCTCGCAGTCGGTCCGGCGCAAGGTGCTGAAGGCTGCGCGCGAGCTCGGGTACCGGGTCAACCGGCTGGCTCAGGGATTGAACAACGACCGTTCGAACCTGATCGGCGTCGTCGGTACCAACCTCAGTGCACCGTTCATTTCCAAGCAGCTTGATCTGCTCAGCATCGGCCTGCTCCGGCGCGGGCTTCAGTGCCTGCTGTTGAACGCCGCGGATGCCCGCAAGGATATCGCGCCGCTGATCGAGTTGCTGTTCGAGTTCCGCGCCCAGGCGATCGTCGTGCTTTCCGGCGAGCCGCCGTCCTCGATCGTCGACGAATGTATCGCCAACGGCGTGCGGCTGATCCTGGTCAATCAACGGCTCGACCGCACCGATACCAACATGGTGCTGAGCGACGATTCACGCGGTGCCGATCTGGCCGCGCTCCGGTTGATCGCCGCCAAGTGCAGCAAGGTTGCGGTCGTCTCCAGCGGCAGCCAGACGCCGGCCCAGGTTCGGCGAGCGACGGCGTTCACGCAAAGGATGCAGACCGCCGGCATCGAGGTGGTCGCCTGGTCGGACGGGCCGACGAGCTACGAAAGCGGCTATCAGGCCGGGTGCGATCTCTTGAGGGACAAGAGGATTGACGGTGCCTTCTGCGTCACCGACCTGTTGGCGCTCGGCTTTCTCGACGCCGCCCGCATCGAGATGCAACGCCGCGTGCCGCAGGACGTGTCCATCGTCGGTTTCGACGATATTCCGCAGGCGGGTTGGAAGAGCTACGAGCTCACCACCATCGAGCAATCCTTGTCGGCGCTGACCGCCAACGTCCTGGCGGCGCTCGAAACCGACGAGCCCGCGACCCGGCTGCAAGTGGTGCCCGTGTCGATGATCGAGCGCAAGACGGTGCGTTAACCCTTCCTCCGGGCGGCGCTCTCGAAATCAGCCGACCTGCCGGATGTGACTTTCGATCAGCAGACCGCCGTCGTCGAGGATCGGGTGCGCAACCGACGCGATATGGGCGTTCATGCGCTTGAGGTCACGCAGCATATCGAGGTGCAGCGAACTCGTTTCGATGCTTTCCGCCCGGCCATCGCGCAGCCGCTGCAGGTGCCGTTCGGCCAATTGCCGTTCGAGGCGGCGCACGTCTTCCTTCACCTCCACCAGCCGCCGGGCCAAAGCCGCATCGCGGGTCGCAAACACCGTCTGCGCCATGCGCAGATTGTCGAGCGTGATCGCAAACAGCCGCGTCAGTTCCTCGTGGCCATCCCTCGAAAACGTCAGACCCAGCGCGATCTTCTTTGCCAGTTCGGCAAGCAGGTCCTTCTCGATGATGTCGCCGATATGTTCGAGATTGATGGCGTCCCGAGCGATACGATCCAGGCGGTCATCGCGGTTCCGACATTCGCATCCAAAAGCACGATCTGCGCCATGCCCGGCGCAACGAGATTGCGCTCCGTGAAGGATGCGATCATCAGCGCCGTCGCGGTCGAGCTCTGCAGCGCGATAGTTGCGACCAGACCGGCGAGAAAGGATCGCACACCATCGCGCGTGCCGGCGGCCAACCCCGTCTTCAGCCTGGCGCCAAAGGCACGCTGCACGCCGTTCTTGACCTCCGTCAGCCCGAACAGCAGCAGCGCCACGGCGCCGAAGAGGTTGATGCTGACGATGGTCGATTCCATGGACTCAACTCCGCTCGGACGATCCGTTTTGGCCTAATGCGGCTGACGGCAGCGCTTTACTGCCTACCGCGCCGCAGCTCCTCGCGGAAGAGTTGCTGGAACGCAGCGTATTTCTCGAAGCCCAGGTCGTTGATCAGCCGCATGACCGTGGTGGTCGAAACACCGGCCCGCTCAGCCACTTCCCGTGCGCTGGCGAAGGCGACGTCGTAGGGATGCGACAGGGTGAACTTGGCGACTTCGAGCCGCCCGCCTTTCAGCCCGCGGGCCCGAAGGCGAAACGCCTCCTTCAACTCCGGAACGCTCGATGGCGGCTTCGCCCCCCGACCGGATACGACAAACGACTGCTGATCCATGGTCAAACAACCTCCTTCGCTTCTGGCTGCAAGGTGATCTCGATCTGCCGCGCACCGTTTTCAGCTCGATCGAGGAAAGCGGCAAACGCGCCAAGGAAGATCGACAGAAAACTGGCGACAGAGCCGTTCCATCCCTCCTCCGGTTCCCGGCCGAACCGGTCGGAAAGGGCGCGGTAAAGCCGCAGCCGCTCTTGCGATATGGCCGGCAACGCCAGGAAGCCGGCCTGGCGCAGGCAGTACCAGTCGGCGATGACATCGATCATGCCGCAAGCCGCGACCTGTTCCGCTGTCATTCCAGAAGATTTTGCAAGCGCGTGCAACGCCGGCGTTACTGCCGCAGCGCCAAGGAACTCCACGCAGACATCGGCAAGCGTGGCGGCTGAGACGCGGCTCACGACATCCTGCGGCCACTCCTTTGGAAAATAGCGATGGTAAACCAAAGCCAGCTTATGAGCCCGCAGGAAGGCGCCATAATCCACAGCATCAAAGGCGACGTCGCCTGCTTCACCGAGCCGTTCCGTCTCGCGGCGATAGGCCTGCGGCAGGCGCGGATCCACCGCCGTCGCCGACAGCTCCACGGTATTGACGACTATGCCGCCGGTCGCCGGCTGGATGACCTTGAAGGCCGGTGGATAGGCGACCAGCGACGGCACTGCGACATTGGTGAGCTGGCGCTCGCCGCGACCCCGCCGCGTCACGCCCTCGACATGAAGGTGGCCGCTGAAGTGCACGCTCAGCCCGGCGCCAAGCAAGGCGTCGGTCACGGCTTGGCGGGGCGTGCGCCGGGCGACATTGGTTTCGCCGAAAAGCACGCGCTCGGCCCCGGTCGCGCCGTCGAACGGATCGAGCGCCGGGTAATGGGAGAAGGCGAGCACAGTCTTGCCCAGCGCTTTTGCCCGGGCGCAGACGTCCGTGATCCAGGAAACGATGAAGGGTTTCAGACGCAGCATGGCATTCCAGCCGGCGGCGGTGCTGTCGACGAAGGCCGCTTCTTCGCCGTTTATGAATGTGCCGTCCCGCGGCTCGAACACGTTGGCGTCGATCATCAGCAGCCAGATGCCCGGCTCCGGCTCCACCAGATAGGAGGCATCCATCAACGAGTACCGGTTGCTTCCATCCGGCGAGTCGACCTCGTAGCGCCGGCTTTCGATATCGTCGGACAGGCCGAACGGCGTCTCCCAATGGAGATATTCGGGCTTGCGAAAATAGCCATAGGCGGCCATCGAGTCGAGGCCGGCCGGATATCCCTCGCAATACATGCGTGGGGTGACGATTGCGCCCTCAGCAGTCGATGCCGGATCGCTCGTTACCCAGACGCCGGCGCCATCCTGATCCAGGAATTCCTTGGTGTGGTGGCGTCCCCTCGGGCCGAAAATATCGTGATTGCCAGGCAGGGCGTAAAACGCGGTTCCGTGTTGGTTCGCGTGCCGGTCAAGGATGCGGCGCAGGCTTGCGGTCGTCTGTCGCTGGCCGTCATCCGTGTAATCACCGAGCAGGACGACGTGCCGGATGCCGCGATCTCTGACCTCGTCCAATGCCACTGAAAGTGCCCTGGCGCTTTCGTTGAAAACGCGGGTCGACTGACGTGTTTCCGCCCAGCTGCGAACCATCATCCGCGGACCGTCAATGGTCATGCCAGGGAAATCGAAGTCGCCTTCAAGATCGTGGAAATGCGCATCGGCGATGACGGCGATGCTGGGTTGGCTGCGCTTCAACATCAGCCCTGCCCGGATGTCTTGCCGGCGATCATGTCGATCCATCCCGACGCCCGGCGCGCCGCCTCGTAAAGCATCGGCTTGGGCGTTTCGAACCATTCGTCCGGACGCAATTCGCGATACTCGCGGATATGGGTAACGGCAGCATCGAGCGTCGGGAACAGCTCCGGCTGCTGCTTGTGCAGGAACAGCGCCACCAGCGAGACCGATCGGCTGCGTCCGCCGCGGCAGTTGACCAGCACATTGCCGCCATCGGCAAAGGGATAGGTTTCGCGCTTCGGCATTGCTTGGCGCAACGCGCCGTCGAGGATGTAATAGGCGCCGAGCATCATCGTGTCCGGGCTGCCTTCGCCGTCGATCAACCCGAGCTTGTAGTAGCGGATATCGGCGTAGCCGCTCGGCCGCAGGTCGCCGGGATCGTCGTCGGCGGTCCCACGCACCCAGTTGATGTCAAGATTGATCGCGCAGTTGACGACGATCGAGATGCCGTGTCGCTTGAGCAAATCAAGATCGCATGCGCCGTCGCTGCCGCCGATATAGAGATTGGATTTGTGCGGACCCAGGCCCTTGGCGATCAGACTGATCGCCGGGCGCGCATATACCGGTGCGTCCATGCCGTTTCCCTTTCCAGATCGGGCGGCGCCGAAAGGCATGCCCATGATTCTCAGTCTCCGCGTCTTTTGGCGCAACCGTTCAGGCGAGCCGCAGTTCGGCAACTGGCCCATCTGCCGACGCGATCGGTATCAGCGATGCCCGGCTTACTCCACCGGCGATGCCTGGTGCGGACGCCAGAACCGGTCCACCACCGCGAAGGCTACCGATCTCCATAAAGGGACAAACGTCGCCGCCGGCCTCGGCAACGAGCAGCAATCCGGCCACGCAGTCCCAGGAGTTCATATGCAGTTCGACATAGGCATCCGAACGGCCGTCGGCGACATAGGCAAGCGCCAGCGCGCCCGAGCCCGCCCTGCGAACATTGGTGCCGAGCGCCAGCAGATCGCGGATGGTTTCGAGATAAATCTCGTTCGACACGCGACCGGACCAGCCCATTTCCACCGACGCCGTTTCGAACGCGGTGGTGGCGGAAACGGCGATCGGTTGACCATTGCGGGTCGCGCCCGCGCCGCGCTCAGCGAAATAGAGCTCGTCCAGCGCGGGGTTGTAGATGGCGCCGATCTCCGTCCGACCGTTCTCGATATAGGCGATCGAGATGCAGAAGTGCGGAATGCTGCGGGCGAAATTGGCCGTACCGTCTACGGGATCGACCACCCAGAGACGATTGCTGATCGAGCCGCCGCCCTCCTCGCCAAAGAAGGCGTCGTCAGGAAAGTGGTCGGCGATCGCCTTGCGGATATGCGCCTCGGAGGCGGCATCCGTTTCGGTCAGAAAGTCCTGCGGACCCTTCATCGAATAGCCGCGCGTCGCGCTGTTTTCAAAGCCGCGGAGCACAAGCGCTCCGGCCGACAGGATGACGTCCCGGCAGAGCTTTGCCCGACCCTCAAGATCGTTCGAATAGAGTGGTCGTTCGAGGTTCATTCGGGCATGACTCCTTTGCACACGCGAGCATATTTGCACGCGCGTTCATTGGTGACAAGTCCCCGTTTTGCGCTGGGCCGAGCAACGAACGCCTCGCTCGCGGCCAATGACCAGCGTTGGGCGCACACACCTCATGCTGGCGATATCGCCCCCGCCTTACATCACCTTGCTCGTGCGTCAGGGCGCAGGCCGGGCTGAACGTCGAAGCATCTTCCGGTACCCCCTGGGCACTTGTCTTCAAACGTGAGTTTACAAAAGTATTATTATATGATTTTTTGAGCCCGCTGCGAGGAGAGCAGCTTTCTTTGGGAGGAAATCATGAAATTCGCCAAAGCACTCGCGAGTGCAACGATCCTTGCTGCCTGCACGTTTGGCAGCGCATCTGCCGCAGATCTCGTTGTCGGTTTTTCGCAGATCGGCTCGGAGTCCGGCTGGCGGGCTGCGGAGACGACGCTGACGAAGCAGCAGGCCGAGGAGCGCGGCATCGATCTGAAATTCGCCGATGCCCAGCAGAAGCAGGAAAACCAGATCAAGGCACTGCGCTCGTTCATTGCCCAGGGCGTGAACGCCATCCTGCTTGCCCCCGTCGTCGCCACCGGTTGGGACGAGGTCCTACAGGAAGCCAAGGACGCCGAGATCCCCGTCATCCTGCTCGACCGGACCGTCGATGCTTCCGACGACCTTTACATGACTGCTGTCACTTCGGACCTCGTGCATGAGGGCAGCGTCGCCGGCAAGTGGCTTGCCGACACGGTTGCCGGTAAGCCGTGCAACGTCGTCGAACTCCAGGGCACAACAGGTTCTTCGCCGGCCATCGACCGCAAGAAGGGCTTCGAACAGGCCCTTTCCGGCCACGACAACCTCAAGATCGTCCGCAGCCAGACCGGCGACTTCACCCGCACCAAGGGCAAGGAAGTCATGGAAAGCTTCCTCAAGGCAGAGGACGGCGGCAAGAACATCTGCGCGCTCTACGCCCACAACGACGACATGGCCGTCGGCGCCATCCAGGCGATCAAGGAAGCCGGCCTGAAGCCGGGCAGTGACATCCTCGTTGTTTCGATCGATGCCGTCCCGGATATCTTCGAGGCGATGGCCGCAGGCGAAGCCAACGCGACCGTCGAACTGACGCCGAACATGGCCGGCCCCGCCTTCGACGCGCTTGCCGCGTTCCAGAAAGACGGAACCAAGCCGCCGAAGTGGATCCAGACGGAATCGAAGCTCTACACCCAGGCCGACGATCCGAAGAAGGTCTACGAAGCGAAAAAGGGCCTGGGCTACTGATCCCAAACATGACCGGCGCCTGTGCAGGACGCTTGCCCCGCATGTCTGCCTGAACCGAGTGAAGTCCAGGGAGAAAATCATGCGGCAGCTTTCAAGCACTGTGGCGCCGGTTGCCCGCCGACTTGCCGCATTCGGCCGCTGGGCCGAGTGCGAGGCACGTGTTGCGGCACACTGAAGCAATGTGGCGCGCCCGACCGGGCGCCCCACGTTCCACTCAGGGAGGGATCATGCAGACCGTTGGCGACAACCTGCTTTCAGCGACCCGGATCGACAAGGTCTTTCCCGGCGCAAAGGCGCTGGACAAGGTCGACTTTCATTTGCGCCGGGGTGAAGTCCATGCGCTTCTCGGCGAAAACGGCGCTGGCAAGTCGACGCTGGTCAAATGCCTCACCGGCGCCTACCGGCGCGACGGCGGCATGATCCTGCTCGACGGCGTCGAGGTCGATCCGCGCGACACGTTCAATGCGCAGAAGCTCGGCATCGGCACCGTCTATCAGGAGGTCAACCTGCTGCCCAACCTGACGGTGGCGGAAAACCTCTTTCTCGGACGCCAGCCACGCCGGTTCGGTTTCGTCGATGTCCGCGCCATGAACCATCAGGCGCGCGCGCTACTTGAAAACTACGAGCTCGATCTCGACGTCACCCGCGCACTCGACAGCTACTCCGTCGCCATCCACCAGGTCGTGGCGATCGCCCGTGCGGTCGATCTCTCCGGCAAGGTTCTGATCCTCGATGAGCCGACCGCAAGTCTCGACGCCCATGAGGTCGAGATGCTGTTTCGCATCGTCCGGCGGCTGAAGGCCCGCGGCCTCGGCATTGTCTTCATCACCCACTTCCTCGAACAGGTGTACGAGATTTCCGACCGCATCACCGTGCTTCGCAATGGTCAACTGGTCGGCACCCGCGACACGGCGACGCTCGAACGGCGCGATCTGATCTCGATGATGATCGGCCGCGAGCTTGCGGCGGAGATCCACTCTGCGCGCAAGGAGCCGGATGTCACCGGGCCGGTTCGTTATCGCTTCAAAGATTATGGCCGCAAGGGCCACATCTCTCCCTTCGACCTCGACGTCAGGGCCGGAGAGGTTGTCGGCATTGCCGGTCTTCTCGGCTCCGGCCGCACGGAGACGGCCGAGATCCTCTTCGGTGCGCATCGCGCCGACAGCGGCACGGCCGAATTGGGCGGCAAGGCCGTCCAGCTATCGTCGCCGCGCCGGGCGATCGTACACCGGTTCGGCTTCTGCCCCGAGGACCGCAAGACCGCGGGCATCGTCGGCGATCTCTCGGTGCGCGAAAACATCGTGTTGGCACTCCAGGCTCGACGCGGCTGGACCCGTCCGATCTCCCGCACCGAGCAGAACCGCCTGGCGGACCACTATATCCGGGCGCTCGACATTCGCACGGTCGATCGCGAAAAGCCGATCAGGCTGCTTTCCGGCGGCAACCAGCAGAAGGCCATTCTCGCCCGCTGGCTGGCGACGGAGCCCGAATTCCTGATCCTCGACGAGCCGACACGCGGCATCGATGTCGGCGCGCATGCCGAGATCGTCCGGCTGATCGAGGGCCTGCGCGAGAAGGGCATGTCGCTGATGGTCATATCGTCGGAAATTGAAGAGCTTGTCGCCTACAGCACGCGCATCGTCGTGCTTCGCGACCGACAGCATGTGGCCTCACTCGAAGGCGAGCGGATCACGGCGGACCAGATCATCGAAGCCATCGCATCGGCGAACGAACGGGGAGCGGCATGACAGCAATATTAAGGAGCTATGCGCTCAGGCTCCTGCCGCAGCTCATCGCGCTGGCAGCAATTCTCCTGATGGTATCCTTCGTGTTCCCGGGTTTCTTCCGCCTCGAAATCCAGAACGGCCGCCTCTATGGCAGCCTCATCGATATCTTCAACCGCGGCGCCCCGGTGGTTCTTCTCGCCATCGGCATGACTGTCGTCATCGCCACCAAGGGCATCGACCTTTCCGTCGGCGCCGTGATGGCGATCTGCGGCGCAGTCGCCGCCTCGTCGATCACGTCGGGCCACTCGCTGGCGATGACGCTTCTGATCACGCTCGGCACCGGCATTCTCTGCGGTCTTTGGAACGGCTTCCTGGTTGCCGTGCTCGATATCCAGCCGATCATCGCGACGCTGGTGCTAATGGTTGCCGGGCGCGGCATCGCCCAACTCGTCACCGAAGGCGCGATCCTCACCTTCAACGATCCCGGATTGATCTTCCTTGGCAGCGGCTCGTTTGCATGGTTGCCCCTGCCCGTGCTCATCTGGCTGGCCTTCGGCATCCTGGTGGCGCTGATCGTGCGCAAGACCGCGCTCGGCATGCTGATCGAGGCGATCGGCGTCAACCGCCAGGCAAGCACGCTATCCGGCGTATTGACCCCGGTGCTGCTGATCGCGGCCTATATGCTGTCGGGCCTTTGTGCCGCGATTGCCGGCATCATCGCAGCCGCCGACATCAAGGGCGCCGACGCCAACAATGCCGGGCTCTGGCTCGAACTCGACGCCATCCTCGCCGTGGTCATCGGCGGCACCTCGCTTCTCGGCGGCCGCTTCAGCATCGCCGCCTCCGTCCTCGGCGCGATCATCATCCAGTCGATCAATACCGGCATCCTGCTTTCCGGCTTCCCGCCGGAATTTAACCTGATCATCAAGGCGGCGATCATCGTCTTCATTCTCGTGCTGCAGTCACCGCCGGCGCGCAACGCCTTGACCTTTGTCGCGCTCCTGCGCGCCAGCAGAAAACCGACGGAGCGGCAAGCGCGATGAAACCCAAATACCTGCCGCTGACCGCCACCATCGTCATCTTCGTGCTGAGCTATGCGCTTTGCGTGGCGCAATATCCCAACATCCTGTCGACGCGGGTGATCGGCAACCTGCTGACCGACAACGCCTTCCTCGGCATCGCCGCCGTCGGCATGACCTTCGTGATCCTCTCCGGTGGCATCGACCTGTCGATCGGCTCGGTCATCGCCTTCACCGGCGTGTTCCTGGCCGTCGTGCTGGAGAATGCTGCCATTCATCCGCTCGTCGCCTTTGCGGTGGCCCTTCTCATCGCGACGCTTTTCGGTGCGGTGATGGGCGCCATCATCCACTACCTGGAGATGCCAGCCTTCATCGTCACGCTCGCCGGCATGTTTCTGGCGCGCGGCATGGCCTTCGTGCTGTCGATCGATTCCATCGCGATCAAGCATCCGTTCTACGGCACATTGAAGGGGCTCTACTACAAGCTTCCCGGCGGTGGCCGGATCACGCTCATCGGAGGGCTGATGCTGCTCGTCTTTGGCATCGGCATCCTCATTGCCCATCGCACCCGCTTCGGCACCGACGTCTATGCCCTTGGCGGCGGCACTGCCACCGCCAAGCTGATGGGTGTCCCGGTCGGCCGCACCACCATCATGATCTACGCGTTGTCGGGCCTGCTCGCCGGGCTTTCCGGTATCGTATTCTCGCTCTACACCTCGGCCGGATATTCGCTTGCGGCCGTCGGCGTCGAGCTCGATGCGATAACGGCAGTGGTGATCGGGGGCACGCTTCTGACCGGCGGCTCCGGCTTTGTGGCCGGAACCTTCATCGGCATCCTCATCCAGGGATTGATCCAGACCTACATCACTTTCGATGGCTCGCTCTCCAGCTGGTGGACGAAAATCCTGATCGGCCTGCTACTGTTCGCCTTCATCCTGATGCAGAAGGGCATCGTCTACGTGTCGCGCAGCGAACGGCGACATGCGTAGAGCATTTCCAGGAAAAGTGCGAAGCGGCTTTCCGTCAGGAAATGCGGTAAAAACAAAGAGATAGAGCGTTTTTGCGATCCCGTTTAAGCCGGAAGCGCTCAAGGAAAAGGCCCAGTTGCACCTCATGCTGCCAGGAACCTTCGCAAAGCAACCGGTGAAACGCTCGAGCCATGGCCATGTTGTGGACGAGCTCGGGCGCGCCGTGATCGGCGGCGAGTTCGCAGCCGGCGATATTCTGCCTGGTGACGTCGAGCTGGCGGCACGTTTCAAGGTGTCGCGCACCGTGCTGCGGGAGGCGATGAAGACGCTCGCGGCCAAGGGCCTGGTCTTCCCGCGTGCACGCATCGGGACGCGGGTGATGCCGCGGGCGTATTGGAACCTGTTCGACAGCGACGTGCTCTCCTGGCATTTCAGCGTCGGCGTCGACGAGGACTTTCTGAACCATCTGAGCGAGATCAGGCTGGCGCTCGAACCCTCTGCGGCAGCACTGGCCGCCGAGCGCGCCACTGATGCCGACATTGCCCAGATGATGCGGCTCGCCGTTGCCATGGGCCATGAAGACCACAGCGCCGAAACACTGGCCCATGCCGACCTCGAATTCCACCTGCACCTGCTCGAGGCGTCGCTGAACCCGTTCATGCGCACGGTCGGCAGTCTGATCGAAGCGGCGCTCATCGGCGTCTTCAAGCTCACCAACCCGACCGCCGACCGGAGCGAAATCGACCGCGTCGCCGTGACCCATATCCGCATCGTCGAGGAAATTCGCCGCGGTGACGCCGACGGCGCGCGGCATGCGATGCAAGACGTGATCCGGGCCGGCCAGCAGCGGCTGATGTCGGACCTGACGATGCGAAGAGCCAGGCCGTCATAGCGGATTGGAAATTTCCTGCAGCCGATGTGGGACGCGCGTCGAAACACCGGCTCGGCGCCCATGCCCCCACTGCTAATCGTCGCAACCGCCATTTGCGAAACCTTTAAGATTCTGGCGCATAACGTGCTGCAGAATCCAGGAGTTGACGGTGGAAGCGCTACATACCCCGACGATCATGATCAGCTCATTCGCGACGCTGGTGGTTTTCGCAGTTTACTTCGCGCTCGCCTCACGCCAGGAGCGCAACAGCCTGGAACTGCGGCTGTGGTCCTGTGCATTTCTGGTTGCGGCCCTCGGATTTACCCTGCTGGCACTCAGAGGTCCTGGCTATTCCTTCATCCCGGTGTCGCTCGGCAACGCTTTAGCGGTCCTGGGCTTGGCGCTCATCTGGCTTGGCTTGCGTGCCTTCGACAATCAGCCGCTCAAGATCGCGTCCGCACTGGCCGGACCCGTGTTGTGGCTGTTGGTCACCGGCTTTTCCGACACTGTCCAGAACAGTGTCACCAGCAGGATCGTGCTGTTTTCGGCGCTGATCTTCGTCTATTCGGCGATGATCGCGGTCGAGATTTTCCGGTCCGACAATTTCCGCAAGCTTCCAAGCTCCTACATCGTCGCCTTTCTCTTCGCGACGCATGGGCTGTTCTACCTCGCGCGCATTCCGTTGATCTTCGTCTGGCCGCTTTTCGGCAACACGGCTTCGGGCGCGGAGCAGCCGCTGTGGTATCAGGTCCTGACCTTCGAACTGTTCATTCACAGCCTTGCGGGCGGGTTCTCGTTCTTCGCGCTGATCAAGGAAAGAACGCAATACAGATACAAGCTGGCGTCGGAAACCGACGCTCTCACCGGTGTGCAGAACCGGCGCGCCTTCATGTCGAAGCTCGACGACTACATGGCGACGGCGCCGGGCGAAGGCGCTTTGATGTACATGGACATCGACCACTTCAAGGCGATCAACGATCGCCATGGCCACGCCGTCGGCGACAGGGTGCTCATCGAGTTCGCCGCTGTCGTCTCGCAGGCGATAGATGGCCAGGCCTTCCTGGCGCGCATGGGCGGCGAAGAATTCGCTGCCTGCTTCCCCGGGGTTGGCCGGTCGCAGGCTGCCGCAATTGCCGAGGATATCCGCAGCGCCTTCGAGCAGGCGCTGGTCAGGGCCGGCAATGCCACGCTTTCGGCGACTGTCAGCATCGGCGTGGCCTTTATCGGCAGGCAACAGGAGGCAAGCGAGCTCCTGTCTTGCGCCGACCGAGCGCTCTACGCGGCAAAGGCCGCAGGGCGAAACGCGGTCTGGATCGCCGGCAAGGACGGCGCTCCCCAGTTCGCATCGGGGCTGGCGACCCAATCAAACGAGAGAGCGCCTTCCCCGGGGAGGACCGAGAGAAGTCCGATGGCGAACTGCGCCTAAGCCTTCTGCATCAAGGCAATGGTGCGATCGAGGGCGGCTCCGCCTGTCATCAAGGCGTTCGGCATCGACCCCGTGCATTTCGGCGTGGTGGTGATCCTCAACGCAGGCATCGGCCTCAACACGCCACCGGTCGGCACCGTACTCTTTGTCGGCTGCGCCGTCGGCGGGATCTCGATCCGCGAGGCGATGCGCACCATCTGGCCGTTCTTCGGCGCAAGCATCGCCGTGTTGATGCTCGTCACTTACATCCCCGGCCTATCCCTCTGGCTGCCGAGCCTGTTCCGGTAGCCGGCGGCTCTCACACGGACAAAGTCACGGATAAGCCCGAGCCGTCGAGCTCGCGCTGATCCACAATTCGACCGTATTGCCCCGGCATCGCACCAGCGGCACTGGCAGGGAGGCGATTCGCGTGGCTCGGCGATCGGACGATAGACGTTTCACATCGCTCGAAGCGCGCATCGACGCCGCCGCGCACCGGCTGCTCGACCGGCTTCCCGACGGCGGCTTGCCTGGCGGCCTGACGGAGTTGCTGGTCTTCGGCATCAAGCAGGCCTTCGCATGCCTTTTCGGCGGCGCCATGCTGGCGCTCATGATCGCCACCAAACTGTTCTGGCCGGACGAGATCGGCCTTGCCCGTTACGATTTCCTTTTCCTGGCTGCACTCGGCATCCAGCTTCTTATGCTGATCTGCAAGCTCGAGACCATTGCCGAAGCCAAGGTTATCCTGATCTTCCATATCGCCGGCACTTTGATGGAGATCTTCAAGACGTCCGTCGGCTCGTGGATCTACCCGGAGCCCTCCTTCTTTCGCATCGGCGGCGTGCCGCTTTTTTCAGGGTTCATGTATGCGGCCGTCGGTTCCTATCTGGCGCGCGTGACCCGCATTCTCGAGTTGCATTACACCCACTATCCGCCGCGCTCTGCGACGGTGCTACTGGCTCTCGCCATCTATGCCAATTTCTTTACGCACCACTTCGTCTTCGACCTGCGCTATCTGCTGTTTGCCATCATCGCCGTCCTGTTCTGGCGCACGACCGTGCACTATCGCGTCTTCCGGTTCCGCCACCGCATGCCGCTGCTGGTCGGTTTCCTGCTCATCGCCCTGTTCATCTGGTTTGCCGAAAACATCGGAACCTGGTCCCGCGCCTGGATCTATCCCTCGCAGCACGCCGGCTGGACACCGGTATCGCTGCATAAACTGGGCGCCTGGTATCTGTTGATGATCCTGTCCTTCGTGCTGGTCACGCTCGTCCACCGACCGCGACCGCTGTCGGCGGTGCATCAGCCGGTGATATCAGCGCAAAAATCCGTAGAGGAAGCTGCGGCGGTCGTCATTTCAGCACCGCCCTGAGCCGAGGCACGGCGAAATCGACGAAGGCCCTGAGTTTCATCGGCACGTGGCCCTGCGGCAGATAGACCAATTGGACCGGCAGCGCTGGATGCTCGAAAGGTTCCAGCAGCGGCACGAGCAGGCCGTCTTTAACCGCGCGCGCCGCCTGGTAAGACAGGACACGCGTCAGGCCGAGGCCAGCTACCGCCGCGTCGACGGCAGCCTCGGCAGTATTGACGGCAAGGCGTGAGCGGATCGGCGCGGCGATCTCGCCCTTCCCGTCGGCAAAGCTCCAGCTACGGTTCGACATCAAGCCTTCGAAGGTGATGCAATCATGGTCGGCAAGGTCGTGCGGATGGCCGGGCTCGCCATGGCGGGCGACATAGCCCGGGCTCGCATAGACGACGCGCCGTATCGTGCCAAGCTTGGTGGCGATCAGATTGCTGTCGGGCAGGTTGCCGATCCTGAGCGCGACGTCGATGTGATCGTCGATGAGGTTGACGAGCCGATCGCCAAGCGACAGGCGCATGTTGACCTCAGGGTTGGCTTTCAGAAAATCGACGACGATGGGCAGGACGTGCAACCGCCCGAAGACGATCGGCGCCGTCATCGTCAGATCACCCTTTACCGTGCTGTATTCGCCGGCCGCCACCCGCTCCGCCTCGTCGACCCGAGCGAGAATTTCCCGCGCCGCCTCGACATAGGATCGCCCCGCCTCCGTCAGCTGGATCCTGCGGTTCGTCCGGGTGAGCAATTGCGCGCCGAGGTGGGCTTCAAGCTCCGATACCTTGCGGCTGACCGTTGCCAGCGGCATGCGCAGCCGCCGCGACGCAGCAGACAGGCTTCCGCCCTCCACGACACCGAGCAGCACCGTCATTGCATCCAGCCGATCCATCTGCCTTCCAATATTCGAGAGTCCATATATCAGGAATACACTCTACAGCCAAAATCTGGAAGGGCATAGATTGCTGGCCAAGGCAGTTCATTCAGAACCGTCCGAAACCGCGCCACGTACTGCGATGATCCGGTTTCGCTACCAAGAGGAAAATTGCAATGAAACTCTACCGCCATCCGCTTTCAGGTCACTCGCACCGCGCACAACTCTTCCTGGCTCTGCTTGGCGTGCCGCACGAACTGGTCGATGTCGACCTCATGGCAAGGGCGCACAAGGCGCCCGATTTCCTCAAGCTCAATTCCTTCGGGCAGGTTCCGGTTCTCGACGACGACGGTACGATTGTCACCGATTCCAACGCCATCCTCGTCTATCTCGCCAAGAAGCTGGGCCGCACCGACTGGCTGCCGGAAGACGCCGTCGGCGCGGCGAAGGCGCAGAAATGGCTTTCGGTCGCCGCCGGCGAAATCGCCTATGGCCCGGCCGCCGCACGGCTCGTGACCGTCTTCGGCGCAGGTCTTCGACCCGATGAGGTGATCGCGAGAGCGCATCGGATCCTGGAGCTGATCGAGGCCGAGCTTGCCGACCGCGACTTCCTGCTGGGCAGTCGGCCGACCGTCGCCGACATCGCCCTCTACAGCTATGTCTCCAGTGCGCCCGAAGGCAATGTCGACCTCAGCGGCTACGCCAACGTCAGGGGCTGGCTCGGGCGCATCGAGGCCTTACCGGGATTCGTCGGCTTCCAGAAAACGGCTGCAGGCCTTGCTGCCTGATTGCCCTTGCCAGGGCGAATTGCTTCGCCCTGGCCTTTCCCGTCAAAAAGGAGGCAACCGATGCCGGACACGATCGAACCGACCCGCGCCGCGTCACCATGGCATGAGGGCGAACTCGCCATTCAACACAGCCTCGGCGTCGTCGACCGCATGGACGCGCCCGGCCGCAATTTCGTTCGCACCTTCATGCCCGAACAACATCAACAGTTCTATCCGCTGCTGCCCTTCATCGTGCTTGGAACCGTCGATCCCGCCGGCGATGTCTGGGCCAGCCTGCGGGCGGGCGAACCGGGTTTCATGCAGGCACCCGACGCCCATGCTCTCGATGTTCAATTGCCACGCGACCGGCACGATCCCGCCGATATCGGCATGGAGGACGGCGCCGCCATCGCCATGCTCGGCATCCAGCTGGAAACCCGGCGGCGGAACCGATTGAACGGCACGATCCGACGGATGGGCGACGATCGCTTTGCCGTCACCGTCGGCCAGAGCTTCGGCAACTGTCCGCAATATATTCAGCTCCGGGATTTTTCATTCGTGCGCCAACCGAACGCTCCGCCGGAAACGCGCCCCATTCACCTCAACGGTCTCGATGCGCGCGCGAAGGAGATCATAGCCAACGCCGACACCTTCTTCGTCGCCTCCTATGTCGACCGCGACAACGGCGAGCGGCAGGTGGACGTCTCGCATCGCGGCGGCAGGACCGGCTTCGTTCGCATCGGTGAGGATGGCGTGCTGACGATCCCAGATTTCGCCGGCAACCTGTTTTTCAACACGCTTGGCAATTTCATGCTCAACCCCAAGGCGGGCCTGCTCTTCGTCGATTTTACGACCGGAGACATGCTGCAAATGACGGGCGAGGCCGAAGTCGTGCTCGCCTCGCCGGAAATCGACGCCTTCCAGGGCGCCGAACGCCTCTGGCGCTTTCGGCCTCGGCAGGTGGTCTACCGGCCGGACGGCTCGCCACTTCGCTGGTCGTTCGGCGAGGCTGGCCGGTCACCCAATTCGCTGATGACGGGCGATTGGCAGCAGACGGAGGATCGCCTGCGCGCCGCAGCGCGCGCCGGAGAATGGCGGCCGTTTCGGGTCATACGCACGCAGGCGGAAAGCACGACCATCCGCTCGCTCCACCTTGAGCCGGCGGACGATGCGGGATTGGTACCATTTCGCGCCGGCCAGCATCTGTCGCTCCGCATCAATTCGGAAGGCAAGCCGGTCGTTCGCAGCTACACGCTTTCGGCCGCCCCCTCCGACGGTGCCTACCGGATCAGCGTCAAGCGTGACGGCGCCGGCTCGTCGTTCCTCCACGGCCTCGTGCCCGGCGATGTCATCGAGGCTCGCGCACCCGCCGGCAGCTTCGTCATCGACGCGACGGAGCGGCGACCCGCAGTGCTGCTTGCCGCCGGCGTCGGCATCACTCCGATGATCGCGATGGTGCGCGACATCCTCTATGAGGGGCTGCGCAAACGGCGAATCCGCCCGACATGGCTGTTCCAATCGGCCCGTAGTCTCGATGAGCGCGCCTTCGACCAGGAGATCGCCTCCCTCGTCGATACCGGCCAAGGCAAAATCCACCTGACGCGCGTGCTCAGCCAGACGGATGGAGCCCGCATTGGCGAGGACTACGACGCCGCCGGCCGCATCGACATCCCGCTGCTGCAATCCATCCTGCCCTTCGGCGACTACGATTTCTATCTCTGTGGCCCGCGGGCTTTCATGCAGTCGCTCTATGACGGGCTGCGTGCGCTGAACGTCGCCGACGCCCGCATCCACGCGGAGACATTCGGCCTGTCTTCGTTGACCCGCAGCCTCGATGCCGGATTGCAGGTATCGTCGAAGCCACAGGCCAGCACGCCGGTCCGCGTCATTTTTGCCGCCTCCGGGAAGGAAGCCCGTTGGCAACCGGGCCAAGGCACATTGCTCGACCTGGCCGAGGCCCGTGGTCTTTCGCCGGAATATGGCTGCCGCAACGGCAGTTGCGGCAGTTGCAGCACGCGGGTTCTCGAAGGCGAAGTCGTCTATCCCCAGCAGCCGTCCTTCGAGGTCAGGCAAGGCGAGGCCCTGATCTGCTGCGCCGTGCCGGCCGAGGATGATGGGCGAAGGCTGCAGTTGGCCGTCTAGGCCCGCTGCATCAATCGCCCGACGACGCGTCAGGACCCTCGCGGCAAGGTGGTGACGGCGCTGAGCCCGCTGCAATATCAAAAGCAACTCCGGCTGCAGGAGGCGCGTCGGCTGATCCTTGGCCAGGCAATCGACGCGGCCACCGCGGGACATCACGTCGGCTACGACAGTCCTTCGCAGTTTTCGCGCGAATACGCCCGCCTTTTCGGTGCGCCGCCGCTGCGCGACATTGCCCGGCTGCGGGCTGCACCATCCTATCTGCTCGAGACCTGAACCGTGGCAGGCCCTGGAACCGCACAGAGCCTTGAGGGATTGCTTGTTCTCATGCCGGACTCGGCTATTGATAATGCGTGAGGCTAAGCCAGCCGCAAAACCACCGGCAGCTCCAGCGCGGGACAAGCAATGAACGACCAACAGATCCGCGACATCATCCTGTGGCTGTCCGAAGAAGGCCTGAAGGGCCTGGGGGAGTCCGAGATGCTCGCCGGCTTTTGCGAGCGTTGCCTGGCGGCGGGCATGGACATTGCCCGGGCGCAAGGACTGATCGACACGCTGCATCCGGAATTCGAGGGACGGGCGTTCCAATGGAACAGCGAAGGTGATGTGACGCCGGAGGTCGTGCAGTATTCCTCGACCACGGGAGGAGAAGCGCAGGCGAACTGGCATCGCTCGATCTTCTACCACATGCTGACGGCGCGCGAACCGGAGCGGCGCGTGCGCCTGGCCGATGAACCTTCGGTGCCATACCAGGTGCTCGACCGCCTCAAGGAAGAAGGCCATACCGACTGCCTCAACATGATCCACCATTTCACCGACCGGGGCCGCGTCGGCGAAATGGACTGTTTCTATTCCTATTGGACCACACGTCGGCAAAGCGGCTTTGCCGACGAGGATATCGCCGCGCTTCGCATTCTTCTGCCGACCCTTGCCCTTGCGGTGAAGACCACGTCCTGCGTCCGGATCATCGGCACGCTTGCCGACGTCTATCTCGGCGCCGATGCCGGCCGTCGTGTGGTCGAAGGCAGTATCGTGCGCGGAGAGGCCGAGCGGATCGAAACCGTGATGTGGTTTTCGGACCTGCGCAACTACACCCGGATCTCCGACACGGCCGCCCCGGAGGACATCATCCCCTTCCTCAACGACTATTCGGGGACGGTGATTTCGGCCATTCACGATCACGGCGGCAGCGTCCTCAAACTGATCGGCGACGGCGTGCTTGCGATCTTCAACGCCGACGAGCCGATGACCGCCTGCGCCAACGCGATCGCCGCCGAGCGGCAATTGCGGCGCATGCTGGTAGTGCTGAATGCTCGTCGCGAAGAAGAGGGAAAGCCGACCACCGATGTTTATCTCGGCCTGCATATCGGCGAGGTCTTCTACGGCAATATCGGCAGCCAGAACCGCCTCGATTTCACCGTCGTCGGCCCGGCGGTCAACGAGGTCAGCCGCATCGCCTCGATGTGCCGCTCGGTCGAACGGCAGGTGATCATGTCGGCGGATTTCGTTGAGGCCTGCCCGCCTCAGCTTCAGGCAGACGCTGTGTCGCTGGGGCGCTTTGCCCTGCGCGGGATCGCCCGGGCCAAGGAACTGTTCACCTGGGATCCCGAACTGCCGGCGGATTGAAGATCCGCTAGCGAATGTTGCCCGAAGCGAACACGCCGGCCAGCCAGTCGATGAAGACGCGGACGCGCGGTGAAAGCTGGCGGTTGCGCGGATAGAGCAGAAAAACCGGCGTCGGCGTCGGACGGCAGCTTTCAAGCACTTCGACCAGCGTACCCGCATGCAGGTCCCTCTCGACATGGTATCGCGGCACCTGAATGAGCCCGAGCCCCAGCCTTGCGGCGGCAACGAAGCTTTCGGCGGCGTTGACCGCGACCGTCACCGGCAGCGCGACATGTTCGACCTTGTCCCCGACCTGGAATTCGAGCGGCATCGGAACGCCGGTCGTCGACGAGCGGAAGCCGACCATGCGGTGTCCTTCCAGGCTGTCGAAGCTTTTGGGCCTGCCGTGGCAGGCGATGTAGGCGGGCGACGCGCAGGTAACCTCGTCCAGCATCGTCATGCGTCGCCCGACCATGTCGCTGTCCTGCGGTTCGCCGACCCGAAGCACACAATCGATGCCTTCCCGGACGAGATCGACCAGACGGTCGCCCTCGCTCATGTAGAGCTCGATCTCCGGGTAGGCTGCAAGAAAGGCGGGCACGCTCGGCAGCACGAAGTGCCGCGCCAGCGTTCCATGCACGTCGATGCGCAGCAGGCCCTTGGGCCTGGCGCCGGCAAAGGCGCCCTCGGCATCCTCGATGTCGTCGAGAATGGAGATGCAGCGCTGGTGGTAGGCAGCACCGTCCAGCGTCGGGCTGACATGGCGCGTCGTGCGCTGCAGCAGGCGAACGCCCAGCCGCGCCTCCAGTTGCTTGACGGCGTCGGTCACCGTCGAGCGCGGCAGGCCGAGATCCTCCGCGGCCTGAGTGAAACTGCGCCTTTCGACAACGCGCGAGAACACGCGCATGGCATCGAACCTGTCCATTTGTTCGCACTATCCGGATTATGTTGCCGAATTATGCATGATTATCCGGAATGTGAAAGGCGTCATCTTCTCCTCGCCAACGAAGCCGAGCCGCTTCACAACGAAGGAGAAAGACCATGCAACAACACACCGACAGGGTCGCGATCGTTACTGGCGCCTCGCGCGGTATCGGCGCGGCGATTGCCGAACGCCTGGCGGCCGACGGCTTCACCGTCGTCATCAACTATGCCGGCGACGCCGCTTCCGCCGAAAAACTGGCACGCAGGATCGAGGAAAAGGGCGCCCGCGCCCTGACCGCCAGGGCCGACGTTGCTAATCCGGATGCGGTCAAGCACATGTTCGACGCCACCGAGGCGGCCCTCGGCGGCATCGACGTGCTCATCAACAATGCCGGCATCCTGAAGACGGTGGCGCTCGCCGAAACCAGCGACGAAGAGTTCGACCGTCACTTCGCCATCAACGCCAAGGGCACCTTCAACACCCTGCGCGAAGCCGCAAAGCGCATGCGCAGTGGCGGCCGGATCGTCAACTTCTCCTCAACAACACTCGCTCTCAACCTGCCGGGCTACGCCGTCTACAACGCCACAAAAGCCGCTGTCGAAGCTCTGACGCATGTTCTTGCCAAGGAGCTGCGCGGCCGCGACATCACCGTCAACGCCGTGGCGCCGGGCCCGATCGCGACCGATCTGTTCCTGTCGGGCAAGAGCGAGGAGCTTGTCGCCCAGTTTGCCAAGATGCCGCCGCTTGAGCGGCTCGGTCAGCCGGACGACATTGCCGGTGTCGTGGCCTTCCTTGCCGGCCCCGATGCCGGCTGGATCAACGGCCAGGTCCTGCGCGCCAACGGCGGCGTTGCCTGACATTCCCGCCCATCCCATCACCGAATGATGTGGGGGCGAGTTGCCGAATTACTGGCTTACCGCGCCAGCGGAAAGCCGGGACTGGTGGCGCTGCCAAAGCTCGGCCTGGACCTCGGCCTGGAACGCCATGACCTGCTCCCGCATTTCGGCTTCGGAGCAGCCGATCGCAAGCAATTCGTCGGCAAGCAGCCGGCATTCGCGCCGCCAGTATTGCACGGCGTCATCGCCATGAAGATCTTCGAGTTCGGCGGCGCAGAAGCGAACGGTGCTCAGTCTTCTTGCCATCGGAAACGGGACGACGTCACGTCCGCCAAACACCGTTGCTTCATCTGATCGATCGCCTGCCATTGCTTCATTCGCTCCCCTGGTGATTCCCTCTTCTACGGAGCTTATGGTTAACGTTTTCTTCCTTCCGCCCCGCGTCATGCCTCATCCGGGAACCACACGCCCGGGTTGGTGCGCCTGGTGGCAGCATCGATGCGCTTTTTCGGTCGCATATCTGTTGGCTTCCGGGTAGAAACATGACATTTGAACTCAAATTTTACGGCCGTACTCAAGCGGCTGCCCATGTGAGTGCGGTTGTCATGTTGAAGCGCTTCTTCGCGTTCTACCGGCCCTATCGCGGCCTCTTCATTCTCGATTTCACCTGCGCGGTGCTGTCCGGGCTGCTGGAACTCGGCTTCCCGGTCGCGGTCAAGCTGTTCGTCGACCAGTTGCTTCCGAGCCAGGAATGGACGCTGATCCTGCTGGCCTCCGTCGGTCTTCTCGTCGTCTATCTCGTCAATACCGGCCTGATGGCGACGGTCACCTATTGGGGACACATGCTCGGCATCAACATCGAGACCGACATGCGGCGCATGGCTTTCGACCATTTGCAGAAGCTTTCCTTCAGCTTCTTCGACAACCAGAAGACCGGCCATCTCGTCGGCCGCCTGACGAAGGACCTGGAAGAGATCGGCGAAGTCGCGCATCACGGCCCCGAGGATCTGTTCATCGCGATCATGACCTTCATCGGCGCCTTGCTGCTGATGCTGACGGTGCATTGGCAGTTGGCGCTGATCACGGCGGCCGTGGTGCCGGTCACCGCCTGGGTCACCAGCCGCTATGGCGGCCGGATGGCCAACAACTTCCGCAACCTTTATGGCCGCGTCGGCGACTTCAATGCCCGCATTGAGGAGAACGTCGGCGGCATCCGCGTGGTCCAGGCCTTCGCCAACGAAGAACATGAGCGCAGCCTGTTCGAGACCGACAACCAGAATTACCGCCAAACGAAGCTCGAGGCCTACCGCATCATGGCCGCCAGCACATCGCTCAGCTACATGAGCATGCGGCTGACGCAATTGATCGTGATGATCACCGGCAGCTATTTCGTATTGACGGGACAACTGAGCAATGGCGGCTTCATCGGCTTCCTGCTGCTGGTCGGCGTTTTCTTCCGTCCGGTCGAGAAGATCAACTCGGTCATCGAGACCTATCCCAAGGGCATCGCCGGCTTCAAACGCTTCATCGAACTGATGGAAACCGAACCTGATATCGAGGATCGTCCGGGCGCGATCGACGTGAAAGGCCTGCGCGGCGACATCAGCTATCGCAACGTCTCCTTCGGCTACAGCTCGGACAAGCCGACCATCGCCAACATCGACCTGACGATCAAGGCCGGAGAGACGGTGGCCTTCGTCGGTCCTTCGGGCGCCGGCAAGACGACGATCTGCTCGCTGCTGCCGCGCTTCTATGAGGTCGCGGAAGGCAGCATCACGGTCGACGGCATCGACATCCGCGACATCAAGCTTGCCTCGCTTCGCGGACAGATCGGCATCGTGCAGCAGGATGTCTTCCTGTTTGCGGGCACGATCCGCGACAACATCGCCTATGGACGCTTAGGCGCAAGCGAAGCCGACATTCTCGATGCTGCCCGGCGGGCCAAGCTCGAAGGCATGATCGCGACGCTTCCCGACGGCATGGACACGATCATCGGCGAGCGCGGCGTCAAGCTTTCCGGCGGCCAGAAACAGCGGCTGGCGATCGCCCGGATGTTCCTGAAGAACCCCTCGGTCCTGATCCTCGACGAAGCCACATCGGCGCTCGACACGGAGACCGAAAAGGCGATCCAGCAATCGCTTGCCGAGCTTTCGGAGGGTCGAACCACATTGGTCATCGCCCATCGCCTGGCGACGATCCGCGATGCAGACCGCATCATCGTCGTCGACACCAACGGCATCAGCGAACAAGGGCCGCACGACACACTGCTGGCCGCCAAGGGCACCTATAGCCGGCTTTATCACGCCCAGGCCGGATTGCGTTGAGGCAAAGCGGAGCGCGGTTGCAACTGCCGGGACGGAGCGGTACGTACGAAACCGATCCGCCCGCCCGGGCGGCTGGTTTCCTCCCGACCGACTGGCATTGCACGATATGAACACTCTGGATCTCCCCGCCCTCGAACGAGCCGTCCTCGCCTTGCCGCAGCACTACAAGGGGCCGGGCGGCGTCGTGGGTGTCGTCAGGGATGGCGAGGTCATCCTCAGGCACGTCTGGGGCTATGCCGATCTCGCCGCACGCAAGCCGATGACAACAGGCACGCTGCTGCCGATCTGCTCGATCAGCAAACACTTCACCTGCGCGGTGCTGCTCGACACGGTTGGCGATCCGGCCAGGCTCGATAGCGCGCTCGATGCCTACCTGCCGCTCATCGAAGGCAAGCGCCCTGGAGTTGCGCATCTCTGCCACAACCAGTCGGGCCTGCGCGACTACTGGGCCTTGACCGTGCTGCAGGGGGCCATGGCCGATGGCGTCTTTCGCCGCGAGGACGCCCGGCCGCTGCTTTCGCGCGCACGCTCGACCCATTTCGAGCCTGGCACGCGCTATTCCTATTCGAACGGCAACTTCCGTATCCTGGCCGACCTCGTCGAAGACCATACCGGCAGGTCGCTTGCCGAACTCTACGATCGCTGCGCTTTCGATCCGGCCGGCATGACAACGGCCGCCCTCACTCCCGATACCAGCGTCTCGCCGAACGGCGTGGTCGGATACGAGGGTAACGAGACGACGGGTTATTTCGAGGCGGCGAACCGGATCTATTGGGCGGGTGACGCCGGTATTTCGGCAACGCTCGACGACATGCTGGCTTGGGAATGCTTCATCGATCGGACGCGCGACGACGAAGGCGGCCTCTACCGCAGGCTCTCCGCACCGCAGTCCTATACGGATGGGCGGGCAGCACCTTACGGCTTCGGCCTTGCCCACGAAAAGATCGGCGACGTGGCGATCACCGGCCACGGCGGCGCCTTGCGCGGCTTTCGCAGCCGCCGCCTTCACGCCGCAAGCGAACGCCTCTCGATCGTCGTGATGTTCAACCACGAGGCCGACGCCCATGCCGCCGCAACGGCCCTGATGAAGGGCGCGCTCGGTCACCAGGATGTCGAGAGGGCAGCCGGCGACTGGGATGGCCAGCAATTCGGCACCTATCTCGAACCGGAGACCGGCCTTGCGCTGTCGACCCGCCCCTTGGGAACGGGACGGCTAGAGCTGCGCTTTGCGACCGCAGGAGAACCTCTGCAGATCGCAGCGGACGGTGTCGCGCGTTCCGGCGCGGTCTCGCTGACGGTGAGCGGCACCGGCCTGCAGATGGAACGGGAGCGCGAGAACCTTGTGACGACGGCCGAAAGGGTCGCCGGCAAGGCAAAGCCGGATATTGCCGGGCGCTACCGCTCCGCAGAACTCGACGCTGACATCGAGATCGTTTCGACCAATGGCATCTTCTTTGCCGGCTGCGCCGGCATGCTCGGCAAGGGCGCGATGCATGCGATGCTGCCGTTTGCCGACGATGTCTGGTTGCTCAGCTGCAAGCGCTCGATGGACGCGCCGGCGCCGGGGGACTGGACCGTGCGGATCCACCGCGACGACAGAGGCACGATCTCCGGCCTGACGATCGGCTGCTGGCTTGCTCGGCAAATCGACTATATCAAAATCGGCTGAACCACGGTTCCGAGACGCCGCACGACGCGCGCCGGCAGCCGGAGATAGACGGAGACGACCCGAAGTGAGGCAGACGCGGCCGACAGCAGGACGAGGCGAAGGCTCTGGCCGCATGACCGGCGAGGTCGGCAAACGCGTGACCATTGCCCGCGCACTTTCCAAACTCGGTTACTGCTCGCGAACGCAGGCGGAAAAGCTTGTGCTCGCGGGCCGGGTCAGCATCGGCGGCCGCAAGACCACCGATCTCGCCCAATGGGTCGATATCGAAAAGGACCGCATCGCCGTCGACGGCAAGGCCGTTCAGGCGGAGGACAAGATCTACCTGATGCTCAACAAGCCGCGTGGCCTGGTGACGACAAGGCGCGATCCGGAGGGGCGCCCGACCGTCTTTGATTGCCTGGGCGACAGCGACGCGCAATTCCTCTCCCCAGTCGGCCGGCTGGACAAGGCGAGCGAGGGCCTGCTGCTCTTTACCAACGACACGGTGCTTGCCCAGCGGCTGCTCGATCCCGAAACCCATCTCGGCAAGGTCTACCACGTGCAGGTCGCGGGCGAGATCGGCGACAGCCAGCTTGCTGCAATGGTCGAGGGTGTCGACGAGGGCGGCGAGCACTTGCGCGCCGCGCGTGCCGAACAGCTAAGAGGCGGCGGGAAAAACAGCTGGATCGAGGTCGAGTTGCATGAAGGGCGCAATCGCCAGATCCGCCGGATGCTCGATGTCCTCGGCTTCGAGGTCTTGCGGCTCGTGCGCGTCTCGATCGGCGACATCGCGCTTGGCAAGCTTGCGAAAGGCGCAACGCGCCCGCTGACAGTGGACGAAGTGCAGTATCTTCGGCAGCGTACGGGACAATCGTAGCCACTGAGCATCCAGTCGGAGGCCGCGCCGCCGAAGCCAGTCTGAAGCGCAGCGCTTGCAATGGGTGGAAATCCACCCATCAGGCGAGCCCCTTGTTTCCAAATCCACCCAAATTCAGACAATCGGCAGCAGAAATGCGCGGCGGTGCGCAGCTAACCCGTTGTCTGTGCTAAGATTGCGTTTGCAAATGGGTCAACCAGAATCGGCGTGGGAGGAGCCTTGCCGGCTGGTCGATATTTCATCCGGGAGGAAAAGATGAAAACCCTGAATGCGCTTCTTGGCGCCGTTGCCGCGCTGTCCCTGTTTGCCGCTTCCGCCAATGCGCAGACCTATCCCGAGCGTTCGATCACCATGGTCGTTCCGTTCTCGGCCGGCGGCCCGACGGATACCGTCGCGCGCCTCGTCGCCGAATCCATGTCGAAGGACCTCGGCCAGCAGATCATCGTCGAAAACGTTGGCGGCGCCGGCGGCACGTTGGGTGCCGGCCGCGTCGCCCAGGCCGATCCGGACGGCTATACCGTCTTGCTCCACCACATCGGCATGGCGACCAGCGCCACGCTCTACCGCAAGCTCGCCTACGACACGCTGAACGCCTTCGAATATGTCGGCCTCGTCACCGAGGTGCCGATGACGATCGTCGCGCGAAAGGATCTCGAGCCGACCGATCTCAAGGGCCTCGTCGAGTACGCCAAGGCGAACAAGGACACGGTCACGGTCGCCAATGCCGGTATCGGCGCTGCGTCGCACCTCTGCGGCATGATGTTCATGAGCGCCATCGAAACGCCGCTGACCACTGTTCCCTACAAGGGTACCGGCCCGGCGATGACCGACCTGCTCGGCGGCCAGGTCGACATCATGTGCGACCAGACCACCAACACCGCCAAGCAGATCCAGGGCGGCACCATCAAGGCCTATGCCGTTACCTCGCCCGAGCGTCTCAAGGTCTTCCCGGATCTGCCGACGACGGCGGAAGCCGGGCTTCCCAATCTGCAGGTTGGCATCTGGCACGGCGTATACGCGCCGAAGGGCACGCCGACCGAAGTGACCGAACGCCTGTCGAAGTCGCTGCAGGTGGCGCTGAAGGACCCGAACGTCGTCGCCCGCTTCGGCGAACTCGGCACCGAGCCGTCGAGCGAAGCCGATGCCACCCCGGCAGCGCTGAAGGCGAAGCTTGAGGGCGAAATCACCCGCTGGAAGCCGGTGATCGAAGCTGCCGGCCAGTACGCCGACTAACACGAGACACCCGCCCGCCACGATCCTTCACCCCAAGGGACCTGGATCGTGGCGGGTTTGTCGCCTGAGACATCGCATCCGGGAGGGCCGGAGGGCATTCGCGCCGGCAGTCGGCTTCGGTCACACTTCAAGGTGTCATGCCGTCGTCCGCCGCCGCACTACGTCACTGGCAACTGGCAGTCCGAGCTTGAGTTTGGCCTTTCGCGGCTGGTGCTCAGCGCAAAAACCAAATGGGGACACGATGAAATCAATCTCCTTCGACACCACCAATGCGCTCTGTGGCGGCATCCTGACAGCCGTCGGGCTGTTTTTTGCCTGGCAGGCTTTCAGTCTCGAGCTCGGCACCGCGTTCCGCATGGGTCCGGGCTACTTCCCGCTGGTGCTAGCGACCATCCTGACGCTTCTCGGTATCGTGATCCTCGTTCAGTCGACACGGGTTAAGGGAGAGCCGATGGGAGCGATCGCGGTGCGCGGCATGCTGTTCATCCTGCCGGCGCCGATCTTTTTCGGCCTGACGGTGCGCGGTCTTGGCTTCGTCCCATCGTTGTTCTTCACCGCGCTAATTGCCTGCTTTGCTTCCGGCCGCATGAAACCGCTGACCGCCATCGCGCTGTCGCTGGCGCTCACTGCTTTTTCCGTCGCGGTCTTCAGCTACGGCCTCGGCTTGCCCTTCCAGCGCTTCGGCCCCTGGACCCAGTTCTAGGAGACGGATGATGGATCTTTTCAGCAATCTTGCACTCGGCTTCACCACGGCCGCATCGCCCGAAAACCTGCTCTTCTGCCTGATCGGTGTTCTGCTCGGCACGCTGATCGGCGTTCTTCCCGGCATCGGCGCGACGGCGACCATCGCCATGCTGCTGCCGATCACCTTTCAGCTCGAGCCGGTATCCTCGCTGATCATGCTCGCCGGCATCTATTACGGCGCGCAATACGGTGGCTCGACCACGGCGATCCTCATCAATATGCCGGGCGAATCTTCGTCCGCCGTGACGGCGATCGACGGCTACCAGATGGCGCGCAAGGGCCGCGCCGGTGCGGCGCTGGCAATCGCGGCCCTCGGCTCGTTCTTCGCCGGCACGGTCTCGACCTTCCTCGTTGCGGTCTTCGCCCCGCCCCTGACCGAGATCGCGCTGAAGTTCGGTGCGGCGGAATATTTCTCGCTGATGATCGTCGGCCTGGTGTCGTCGATCGCGCTGGCGCACGGATCGATCGTCAAGGCCTTGGCGATGGTGGCGCTCGGGCTGCTACTCGGCCTCGTCGGTACCGACATCTACACCGGCACGCCGCGCTTCACGCTGGGGATACGTGAGTACGCCGACGGTCTGAATTTCGTCGCTCTGGCGGTCGGCGTCTTCGGCATCGCCGAAATTCTCCGCAACCTCGAAAACGAACGCACACGCGAGGTTCTGATGGCCAGGGTAACCGACCTGATGCCGACGCGCGACGACTTCAAGCGCATGGTCGGGCCGGTTCTGCGCGGCACGGCGATCGGCTCGGCCCTCGGCATTCTGCCCGGCGGCGGTGCGATCCTTGCGGCATTTGCCTCCTATACCGTCGAAAAGCGCGTCTCCGACCGGCCCGAAGAATTCGGCCATGGCGCCATCGCTGGTGTCGCCGGCCCGGAAAGCGCCAACAATGCCGGCGCCCAGACCTCGTTCATCCCGCTGTTGACGCTCGGCATTCCGGCAAACCCTGTCATGGCGCTGATGATCGGCGCGATGATCATCCAGGGCATCGTGCCCGGGCCCAACGTTGCGGCAGAACAACCGGCTCTCTTCTGGGGCATCATCGCCTCGATGTGGATCGGCAACCTGATGCTGGTGGTGCTGAACCTGCCTCTGATCGGGCTGTGGGTGCGGCTGTTGAAGATCCCCTACTACGTGCTCTTCCCGATCATCATGGCGTTCTGCTCGATCGGCGTCTACAGCGTCAACTCCAACGTCTACGACCTCTATGCCGTCGCCTTCTTCGGCCTCGTCGGCTACCTCTTGTTGAAGCTGCGCTGCGAGCCCGCCCCGCTCCTGCTCGGCTTCGTGCTCGGTCCGTTGCTGGAAGAAAACCTGCGGCGGGCGATGATCCTGTCGCGCGGCGATCCGACCACCTTCGTCACCCGCCCGATCAGCGCGATCCTGCTGTTGATCGCAGCCATGGTGCTGGTGGTGGTTTTCCTGCCGAGCGTCAAGGCCAAGCGCGAGCAGGTCTTCGTCGAGGAAGACTGATCGACAGGATGCGGCATTCTGCCCCTGCGCGGTTTGCCACATTGAGGTTTGTCAATAACGTCGCCTATCCCTGAGCCAGCAGATTGGCATAGGGATAGGCAAACCGGATGAAGCCTCGCGCGAGGATCAGAATGCATAAGGTCATGCGTTTGTTTTGCGCTTTGGCCGTGCTGCTTCTCGGCTTTGCGCACCAGGCGCCTGCAGCGGCAGCAGCCCTGTCGGCGACAGAACGCGCGCAGTTCGCACTGCCTGATGGTTCCTTGCCCGATCTCTGCCTGCCCGGGGCCGGTGGCGACGACAGCAGCGGCAAACCACTCTCGCACAGCCATTTCTGCGGCGCCTGCCGCATCTTCTGGGTCGTCCTGCCGACGCCGACCGATGCGGCGCACACGATCGTCCGCAAGACCAAAATGGTGCTGCCGCCGGGGCAGCCGATTGCATCCGCTCGATCGCAGCTCCCGCCCAATGCCAGCCCGCGCGGTCCGCCAGAGCCAAGGTTCCAAGCCTGAGCCCCTCGTCACATCCGATCGTGACTGAACGCTGATGCCTGATCTCCGGCGCGTCGCTGCGCGACCATCCCGACGAGATCGCAATACGGATCGCCCATTATGCCCGATACGATCACCTTCGCGGAAACAACGCTTCCGCCCCCGCCGCCGGCCGTTTTTTCGACTGCAAAACTCGCCCCCAACCGGCAGCGTCTCGTTGGAGAGCATGCCACTTTGCTCTTCCAGGGAGGGCGAAATCGCCATCTCTACCGCGTCGTCGACGGCTGTGTCGCGCTGTCGCAATTGCTCGACGACGGGCGCCGACAGATCACCGACGTGCTCGGCCCCGGGCGCCTCTTTGGTTTCACCCATGACGGCCGCAATATCGCCACCGCCGAAACACTGACATTCGCCCGGATAGAGACCCTCGCCGGCAGCCAAGTCGAAGACGGTGGCCACGAACCGAGCGTCGCCGCCGAACTCAAGGCAACGCTGCACCGGATGCAGGCGCACGCAACGCTGCTCGGCCGCAAGACTGCGACGGAGAAGGTTGCAACGGCACTCATCGATCTTGCCGACCAGTTCGCCTGGCGCGGTCGCGCCACCAGCACGACCAGGTTCAGCTTCAACCTCTATCTCTCGCGCGCCGATCTTGCGGATTGGCTGGGCCTGACGGTCGAGACCGTCAGCCGCTGTCTCAATCGTTTCAAGCGCGACGGCCTGATCGACTTCAACCACCCGAAGACGGTGCGCATTCTCGACGAACATCAATTGCGGGCATTGGCAGGGTTGATGCGCAGAGACTGACCCTCACCCAAGGCGGTTACTCCCAACAGATCACGGCGGGCTTCGCGCCCGGCCCGAAGAAAGGCTTGAAAACAATGATTGCGAAAATGGTCTATCACGTGCCGGTGTTCGGCTGGATGCTCAAGGAAGCGGCTGAGGGCTCGGGCACCGCCAAGGTGCTGTTCCTCATCAACTGCATGCTGATCTGGCTGCTGGCGATCATTGCCTTCGGCTATCCCGCCATCATCATCCCGGCGCTTGCCCTGGTGCCGACGGTCTTCGTTCTCCTGATCCTGATCACCACGGGCTAGCCGCTTTCGATCGCACCGGTCGCTCAGAAATCGAGAGCGGCATTGTCGACGACTTCCTTCATGACGAAGAACGTTCTGGTCTGACGGACGCCCGGCAGCGCGATCAGCTGCGTGCCGTGGATGCGGTTGAAGTCGGCCATGTCGCCAACGCGAATTTTCAGGAAGTAGTCGAAGTCACCGGCGACGAGATGGCAGTCGAGGATGAACTTCAGCTTCTCTACCGCTTTTTCGAAGTCGCGAAAACTCTCCGGAGTCGATCGGTCGAGAACGACGCCGACCATGACCAGGGCGCCGCGATCGACCTTCTGCGGCGCAACGAGCGCGCGGACGTTGGTGATATAGCCTTCCTCGAACAGCCTCTGCGTCCGGCGGTGGCAGGTCGCGGCGCTGACATCCACCATTTGCGCCAATTCCGCATTGGTCAGCCGGCCGTTCTTCTGCAGCAGACGCAGCATCTTGAGATCGATACGATCCAGTTCGCCATGCATGAAAGGATCTTCCTTATTTGTCGATAAATCTGCACGTAATCTACTATCGGATAAGACTTGTACGGAGAAACACAAAATCCCGACGCAACATTAGAGAGCACCTTTCACATGATGGGTGGTAGCGTTTCCTGACTTTCAAGACGGAAGGAGGCAACAACATGCTGGAAAAATTCGAACGCTACCCGCTGACCTTCGGGCCGACGCATATCGAGAAACTCAACCGGCTCTCGGGCCATCTGGGCGGTAAGGTCGAGATCTACGCCAAGAGGGACGATTGCAATTCCGGCCTCGCCTTCGGCGGCAACAAGCTGCGCAAGCTGGAGTATATCATTCCGGACGCGCTCCGCTCCGGCGCCGACACGCTGGTGTCCATCGGCGGCGTTCAATCGAACCATACGCGCATGATCGCCGCCGTTGCCGCCAAGATCGGCTTCAAGTGCCGGCTCGTGCAGGAGAGCTGGGTCCCGCACGAGGATGCCGTCTACGACCGCGTCGGCAACATCATGCTCAGCCGCATCATGGGGGCCGACGTCCAGATGGTCGATGAGGGCTTCGACATCGGCATCCGCCACAGCTGGGAAGCGGCGATCGAAGACGTCAAGGCGCATGGCGGCAAGCCCTACGCCATCCCCGCCGGCGCCTCCTCGGCTATGTCGGCTTTGCCGAGGAGGTGCGGGCGCAGGAGGAAGAGCTCGGCTTCAAGTTCGATTATATCGTCGTCTGCACGGTCACCGGTTCGACCCATGCCGGCATGCTGGTCGGCTTTGCCAGGGATGGACGCCAGCGGCAGGTCATCGGCATCGACGCCTCGTTCACACCGGCGCAAACGAAAGCACAGGTTCTCGACATCGCCCGCAGAACGGCCGAGCTCGTCGAACTCGGCACCGAGCTTACCGATGAGGACGTGGTGCTGCTCGAAGATTATGCCTATCCCGTCTATGGCGTGCCCTCCGACGAGACCAAGGCGGCGATCCGCCTTTGCGCCCGCCTCGAGGGCATGATCACCGACCCCGTCTATGAGGGCAAGTCGATGCAGGGCCTGATCGACCTCGTTCGCAAGGGCTATTTCCCCGAGGGATCAAAGGTTCTCTACGCCCATCTTGGCGGTGCCCCGGCGCTCAACGGCTACGGCTACACCTTCCGCAACGGCTGATATTGCCTGCCGCCGTGCGTCGAAAGGGGCCACGACCGAATGTCCGGCCGTGGCCAAAACCTTGTATGCGCCCGCGACGCGACGGCGCCTGCAGTTTGCTTGCGGTCTCAACCGAGAGCGAGATCGACAGCAGCAAGCGCATGCAGCTCAGTGGTATCGAAAACCGGAACCGGGCTGTCGGCCTGGGAAATCAGCAGCATGATCTCGGTGCAGCCCATGATGATCGCCTGCGCGCCCCGCTCCACCAGCCGCTGAATGACCTGCCGATAGGCGTCGCGCGACGCAGCCTCGACACGGCCGACCACCAGCTCCTTGTAGATGATGTCGTGAACGGTTTTCCGGTCCTCGTCGCCGGGCACCAGAACGTCCAGCCCGTGCCGTTCGATCAGCCGCCCCTTGTAGAAATCCTGTTCCATGGTGAAGGCCGTGCCCAGCAGGCCGACACGGCTGAGGCCGAGCGCCTTGATCTTCTCCGCCGTCGGGTCGGCGATATGCAAGAGCGGAATGGCAACCGCCGCCGATACCGCGTCGGCCATCCGGTGCATGGTGTTGGTGCAGATCACCAGGAAATCTGCGCCGCCGGCTTCAAGGCGCCGGGCCGCGGCGGTCATTTCGCATGTCAGCGCCGACCAGTCGCCAATATGCTGCAGCCGCTCGATCTCGCCGAAATCCATCGACCACATCAGGCTCTTGGCCGAGTGCACGCCGCCCAGGCGCGCCCGGACTTCCTGATTGACGATACGGTAATACTGGGCAGAGCTTTCCCAGCTCATGCCGCCGATAAGTCCCATGACCTTCAATGCGTTTGTCCCTCCCGATTGCGTGCACCCTCTACGTGGCGTGCTCAAATCTCTGCCACATTCCCAGGCATGCACCAAGCGGCAGCGACGGGATTTCAGCGCGGATCGTGTGACAGAGCGGACGCTCGCAGCATCATCGTATTCCCCAACTTTTTGCGGCAATGAATGAACCAAAGCCGACACGAGGCGTTTGCCTATCAGTGCAACCACAACGTCAGGAGCACTCGCGGATGGAGCGACGCCGCCATAAAAGCACGCAAACGTTGTTCTTGACGCCGTGTTTCGAAGATCAAGAAATTCCTGCAAGGAGAAAAAATGCGGCTCTTCCAGTGCGGCGCCTGTGGCCAGACAATTCACTTTGAAAACCGGAGTTGCATGCGTTGCGGGGCCACCCTGGGGTTCGATCCCGGCGATCTGTCGATGCGAGCCCTAGTGCCGCTCGACAACGGGCTCTGGCAGATCCATGGCGACGGAACACGGACCTTTCGTTTCTGCGACAACGCCGCCATCGATGTCTGCCATTGGCTGGTGCCGGCCAATCAGCCCGATCGATACTGCGCCGCCTGCCGCCACAACACCATCGTGCCGACGACCGACGCCGTCGGCCTTGCACGCTGGCGCAGAATAGGCCTGGCGCAGCGCCACCTGTTCTATTCGCTGCTACGTTGGCGATTGCCGCATCCCACCCGAAAGCAGGATCAGGAAGGCGGGCTGGCGTTCGAATTCCTCGCCGACGCCGTCGACGGCTACGGCAACATCATTCCCGCCCGAACCGGTCACGAGAATGGATTGATCAGCCTGCGTGCTTCCGAGGCGGAGGACGTGGTGCGCGAAAGCGTGCGTGTTTCGATGAACGAACCCTACCGCTCCTTGCTCGGGCATTTTCGCCATGAGGTCGGTCACTTCTATTGGGAGAGGCTCGTCGACGACGAAGCAACACGGGCCGAGGCGCGCACGCTGTTCGGCGATGAAACGCAGGACTATGCGGCGGCACTGGAGCGCCACTACCAACAGGGCCCTCCCGACGACTGGCAGGAGCGATTCATCAGCCCCTATGCGAGTGCCCATCCGTCAGAAGATTTCGCCGAGTGTTGGGCCCATCTCTTCCACATCGTCGACGCGCTGGAGACCGGGCGCGCCTTCGGCATGAATCTCGACCCGATCGGGCATGGTTCGCTCGAAGCCGAGATCGCCTTCGATCCCTACCGTGCAGCGAGCGCAGAAGTAATCGTCGCGGCGTGGGTGCCGCTCAGCGTCGCTCTCAACGCCATCCAGCGGTCGATGGGCCAGCCCGACAGTTATCCCTTCGTCCTATCGCAGCCGGTTGTCGAAAAGCTCGACTTCATCAATCGGCTGATCCTCGGTGCAGCAACCTCAAGCCGTTGAGAACAACGGGGTCTGGGGTCAGGACGCAAGCGGAACAAAATCGCATTGTGCCGCGTTGCCCTGCGTTAGCAAGCGCTAGCGGAGGGAATTATGAGCCGCGCAGAAGCATTGGCGGCAGCGCTGGCGGGAGCAGCAGGGTCGCAGACGATTGAATCCAGGGCGATTCTCGACAGCCTTCCCATCGCGATCTACACCACGGATGCAGCCGGGGTCGTCACCTATTTCAATCGCGCCGCGGCGGAATTGGCGGGGCGCGAGCCGCGGCTCAATGCCGACCGCTGGTGCGTCTGCTGGCGCCTGCATCGTCCGGACGGAACGCGGTTGCCGTCCGGACGATGCCCGATGGCCGATGCGCTGAGAGAAAAGCGCGCCATCCGCGGCGAGGAACTGATCGTCGCGCGACCCGATGGCACTATGGTGCCGGTGCTTCCCTACCCGACGCCGATCTTCGATGCCGAAGGCGAGATGATCGGCGCCGTCAACGTCCTCATCGACATCGGCAAGCGCAAGGCAGCGGAACAGGAACTGCGCGCCAAGACCAACCGTATTCAGGCGCTCGATCGCATCGCCAGGCTTCTGTCCAGCGACCTCAATGTCGAGCATATCGTGCAAACTGTGACCGACAGCGCCACCGAACTCACTGGCGCGAAATTCGGGGCGTTTTTCTACAACGTCCTCGACGAGACCGGAGAGCATTTCCAGCTCTTCACCCTGTCCGGGGCTCCGCGGGAAGCCTTCGAGATATTCGGCCTGCCCCGCAACACGGCCGTGTTCGCGCCGACCTTCAAGGGTGAACGGGTCGTGCGCAGCGACGATATCCGCAAGGACCCGCTTTACGGGCTGAGCGAGCCGCATTTCGGCATGCCACAAGGGCATTTGCCCGTTGTCAGCTACCTCGCCGTTCCGGTGATCGCCCGCTCCGGGGCGGTGCTCGGCGGCCTGTTCTTCGGCCATGACGCACCGAGTGTCTTTACCCGCGATTCCGAGGACACCGCAGTTGCCATTGCCGCTCATGCGGCAATGGCGATCGACAACGCCCGACTGCTGGCCGACAGCCAAAGACAATCCGAGTGCCGTCGCATTGCCGAGCTGTCGGCACGTCACCTCGCATCAATCGTCGAATCCTCCGACGACGCGATCGTCAGCAAGGATCTGAACGGCATTGTCACCAGTTGGAACAGGGGCGCCGAGGCGCTGTTCGGCTATAGCGTGCAGGAGATGGTGGGAACGCCGATCATGCGCCTGATCCCGAAAGGGCATGAGGATGAGGAGAGGCAAATCTTCGACCGGGTCCGCAGGGGCGAACGCGTCGATCACTATGAAACCAGGCGGCAACGCAAGGACGGCACATTCGTCGACATATCGCTGACGATATCGCCGATCATGGATGACGATGGGCGCATCGTCGGCGCGTCGAAGATTGCCCGCGATATCAGCGAACGCAAGGCATCCGAAGTGGCACTCGCCGAGCGCTTGCGCGAGCAGGCTTCGCTTTATCAATTTACCGAACGAGTACACCGCGCACGGTCGATCGCCGCCGTCTATGAAGCTGCGCTCGACGCCATTCAATCGGCGCTGCGCTGCAGCCGGGCATCGATCCTGCTCATCGACGAGACCGGTACCATGCATTTTGTCGCCTCCCGCGGGCTTTCGGAAAGCTACCGTCTCGCCGTCGATGGACATTCGCCATGGGGCGCTGAGGCACAGGACCCCAATCCGATTTTCATCGAAGATCTCGAGCTGGCCGACATCCCGGACAACCTGCGCGCAGCCGTTCGAACCGAAGGCATCGGCGCCCTCGGTTTCATTCCGCTGGTTGCGGTCGGCCGACTGATCGGCAAGTTCATGACGTACTATGACACGGCGCACCACTTCGCCGATTCCGAAATCGATCTCGCCCTGACCATCGCACGCCAGTTGAGCTTCAGCGTGCAGCGCATCCGGTCAGAAGAGGCAAGACGGCGAGCCGAAGATCTGCTGCGGCACAACGCGGCAAAGGAGCGCGCCAGGGCGACGGAGGTGCTTGCGCTCATGGAAGCGGTGCCTGCGCCCATATGGATTGCCAGGACCGCGGATTGCCGGGTCATCAGCGGCAATAGAAGTTCTTTCGAACTGCTGCGGCTTCCGCCCGACAGCAATCCGTCGCTCTCGGCACCGGCAAGCGAAAGGCCTGTGCACTTCAAGGTCTATTCGCAGGGCAGTTTGCTGTCGCCGGACGAATTGCCGGTCCAGCGCGCTGCCCGCGGTGAAGAGGTCCGAAACTTCGAACAGGAGATCCGCTTTGATGACGGCACGTCCCGGCATCTCCTCGGCAATGCCACCCCGCTGATCGATGCTTTGGGGATTCCGCAAGGCGCTGTCGCCGCATTCGTCGACATCACCGAGCGCAAGGAGACCGAACAGGCAATGCGCGACGGCGAACAGCGGCTGCAGATGGCGCTCGAAGCCGGCCGGATGGGGGCATGGGAATGGAACTTCGACACCGGCAAGGTGACCTGGTCGCCGGGCCTGGAAGCCCTTCACGGACTGGAACCGGGTACCTTCGGCGGCACGCTGCATGACTTCAAGGCCGACATCCATCCGGATGACCTCGCCATGGTCGAGCTAGAAATCCAGACCGCCGTCGACACGCAGGAGGACTACCACACATCCTATCGCATCTGCCACCCCGACGGTTCCATTCGCTGGCTGGAAGCGTTCGGGCGTTTTCTGCCGAGAGCAGGTTCGTCGTCGCAGCGTCTGGCCGGTGTCTGCATGGACATCACCGAACGAAAGGACGCCGAGGCTCAACGCAATCTGCTGGTCGCCGAACTCAGCCACCGCGTCAAGAACACGCTGGCGACGGTCACCTCAATTGCCCGCCAGTCCTTCGCCATGACCCCCGACCGCAAGGAGGCCGAGCAATCTTTCCATGCCCGTATCCAGGCACTGGCGCAGACGCATACCCGGCTTGCGGAGGCGACCTGGGCCGGGGTTTCCTTGGAAACGATCCTTTGCGACGAGCTGGCACCCTACAAGAACGAGAATGCCGGCAATGTCTCCTTCGGCGGCCCAGCGATCATGCTGTCGCCAAGGCACGCGCTTGCCCTTGGCATGGCCGCCCACGAGCTTGCAACCAACGCGGCGAAACATGGCGCGCTTTCGGTGGAGGGCGGGCATGTGGACGTCAGCTGGAGCCTGGACCCCGCCAACAAGGCGCTTCATATCGATTGGTGCGAAACCGGGGGACCCGCCGTCGCGTCGCCTTCGAGAAACGGGTTTGGCCGGCTGCTGCTCGAACGCGTCGTCGGCTCGGACCTCGGCGGCGAAGTCGAACTGGATTTTGCCAAGAGCGGTTTGAGGTACACGATCAACATGCCCTACTCCGCAGGTGCTGAACGATGAATGGCGGACAACGCAGCGTCTTTGTTGTCGAGGACGAGTATCTGCTGGCGATCCAGATCCAGGATGATCTGTTGGCCGCCGGCTTCGCGGTCATCGGTCCATTCACCAGCCTGCGCAGTTCGATCGCGGCGGCAAAACGGGAGACCCCTCAGGCGGCGACACTCGATGTCAATCTCAACGGAGAGTTCGTCTACCCCGTAGCGGACGAGTTCCTCGCCCGAGGCGTTCCGGTACTGTTGCTGACCGGTTACGCCGCGTCCGACCTTCCCGAGCAGTATCGCAGCCTTCCCCGCCTCGCCAAGCCGTTCAACAGTCGAGACCTCATCCGCACCGTCGAGGCCCTGCTGACCGGCAAGTGACGATGGTGCGGCTCAGGCCCCCGGGGGCCTGCCGTTCATTCAGGCGCTGCACAAGATCGATTTTGCCGAAGATATCGTGATCGCTCTCGAAAATAAGCTCGCGATTCGCGAAGCGAATGGCGGAGACCGGTCGAACCGAGCGATACTGCATAATTCCTTAAATCGGAATCGATTTAAGGAATTATGCAGTAAGTTCAAAGTGCTACAGCGTCCTTTGCGCGTCATGTTTGACGCGCGGCGCTGTAGCGACCCTCTGACGGAGCCACCATCGCTGGCCGACGGGGGTTAGGCGTATCCGCAGCGGCAGGCGCTTCACTCCTTGCGCGATGCCAGGATCTTGTCGATGCGCATGCCGTCCATGTCTATGATTTCAAAGCGCCAGTCCTGGAAGTCGAAGGTTTCGCCAACGTGCGGAAGATGGCCGAGGATCTGCAGCGCGAAGCCGGCAATGGTGTGGAAGTCGCCCTCCGGCCTGTGATAAATGCCGAGCCGCTCGAAGGCGTCGTGCGCCGACATCAGCCCTTCGATCAGCAAAGAGCCGTCCGAACGGGTGACGATATCCGGCTCGTTCGCCTCCGTATCCGGCAAGTCGCCGGCGATCGCCTCGAGGAGATCGGTCTGGGTGATGATGCCTTCGAGGCTGCCATATTCATCGACGATGATCGCCAGGCGAACGGGCGCGGTCTTGAACGTTTCGAGGACGCGGAAGACGCGCGCCGATTCATGCAGCACAAGCGGCTCGCGCATCGCCTTCATCGGATCGAGCGTATGGCCGTCGAGCAACTGATCGAGCAGATCCTTCTTCAGCACCATGCCCAAGGGATAGTCGATGCCGCCGCGGCCGATCAGGAGCTGCTCGTGGTGGCAATCCCTAATGGTGCGCAGGATTTCCTCCCGCGTGTCGTCGGCATCGATCCAGTCGATTTCCATGCGCGGCGTCATGAAGTCGGAAATCCGCCGGTCGCCGATGTTGAAGATCCGCTCGACCAGTTCCTGCTGTGCAACATCGAGTAGACCCGCCTCCTGGCTTTCGGCGACAAGCAGCTTCAGTTCGGTGGGCGAATGCAACGACGCCTCGCCGGTACCTGGACGCAGGCCGACCAGTCGAAGAACGAGATTGCCGAGGCCGTTGAGCGCCAGAATGGCCGGACGCAACAGAAACAGGAAAAATGCGAGCGGGCGCACGACAGCAAGGGCCGTGCCCTCGCTGCGTTGGAGCGCCAGGCTCTTCGGTGCCAGTTCTCCGAGCACGATGTGGAGCGCGGTGATGATGATGAAGGAAATCGCGACTGCAATCGCATGCGAGCCGAACGACGCCCATGCCATCGGCAGGCCGCTCAAGAGCGGCTCGATCAGATGCGCCAGAGCCGGCTCACCCACCCAGCCGAGCGCCAACGACGATATGGTGATGCCGAGCTGAGTGGCAGCCAGGTTGGCATCGAGATTGTCGACGGCATGCTGGAGCGCGCTGGCGTTCGTTCGCCCCCGCGCCACTAACTCGGTCACGCGGCTGCGCCGAACGGAAACCAGGGAGAATTCAGCCGCAACAAAAAAGCCGTTGGCGGCAACAAGCAGAAATACAGCCAGTATCCCGAGATAGTCGAAAATACTGCCATCCGAACCGGACATGATCTCCCTTCGGGCGCGTCGCGCCTCGCGCTGTTGCTATTGCGATCAGCCTAACATGCTCTGGCCGCGCAAGTCAGACGGGATGCAGCCGATCTTCGTAACTCCGCCTGCATCCCGCAATGCGCCCGGACGACCCTGTCGACCGGGCCGTCACTTGGTGCTAGTTGCCGCCTTCGATGTTCTTGAGCGCCTCCAGATCGGCATGCGACACGAACTCGCATGCAAGCAAGGTCTTGCCCGGTATGGCCTCGCTTTCGCGCGCAACGATCGACACGATCCCCATTTCCGTCGCAGGCTGTTCGGCGTCCGGCAATACGCGCGCATAGCCCTTGGTGGACGTGCCGAGAATGCTGCTTTTTTCCCGCTCCAACTGGTAGCGGGCCGCGAGTTCGTCCGCCCGCGTGCCTTCGATCAGGACGCCGACGGAGCTGCCGGCAAAGATAACCTCGTTGGTCTTAAAGCCATCGCGCCCTATGTCGGAGGGCAGCTTGTAGACATAGGCCGTCAGCAACGACGTGTCGGGTTTCGTAAGCTTCTCGGCAGCGTCATAGAGCTCGGTTGCCGATTGCATCGTGTAGGGCGGGTTGCAGAGAGCACCATCATAAAATGCCGCTACGTCGTCGGATGCAAGGGCCGCAGCTGGGCTTGAAACGGCCAGGACGGCAAGGGCACGCAGAAAAACTCTTGAGAACAAAATCATGACTCCAATTGACCGTTACCAGGGCCGTTCCCTGTCCGGCTTATCGCCGATCGGCAGTTGCAGGCATGATCCAATACAGGCAAGGATTCAACGTCCTGTCATCCAAGATCACAACATTCCCGAACTTTGCAGGCTTCGATCCCACGGGTCAAACCGTCGCAGCAAATGAAGACGCTGCCACCGAAGCCTCCGGGTCGAGGCTCAGCCCTGACTGGCGCCTTGCCGATAACGCGACAAGCCCGCCCGCCGGACAGACATATCGCACAGAACCGATGACGCGACCTTGCTCCCGCGCGACATCGTTCTAACTTGCCAAGGATCGTCTACCCGCGCCTCCGCGATCAGCGGTCTCTGCCCGGCGGCCGGCGAACGTGTAGGATTGAGCGAGCAAAGTGTTTTACGCGGGAGGACACATGACATCTCTTGAACCCCGTCTGACGGAACTTGCCCATGGGGGTGGGTGCGGCTGCAAGCTCGCGCCCTCGGTTCTGCAGCGGCTTCTCGCCAGTCAACCGGCCATGACGCCCTTCTCCCAACTGCTCGTCGGCAACGACACGGCCGACGACGCGGCCGTCTGGCAGGTTGACGACAATACCTGCATCATCGCCACTACCGATTTTTTCATGCCCGTGGTGGATGACCCGCACGATTTCGGGCGCATCGCCGCCACGAACGCGATTTCGGACATCTACGCCATGGGCGGTACCCCTATCCTGGCGCTTGCGATCCTCGGCATGCCGATCAGCAAGCTTTCCCCCGAGACCATCGGCAAGATCCTCGAAGGGGGCGCGTCGATCTGCGCGCAGGCCGGCATCCCCGTCGCCGGCGGGCATTCGATCGATTCGGTCGAACCCATCTACGGCCTTGCCGTCATCGGCATCTGTCGCCCGGAACAGGTGCGGCGCAATGGCGGCGCGAAGCCGGGGGACGCCTTGATCCTCACCAAGGGTATTGGGGTCGGCATCTATTCCTCCGCCTTCAAGAAGAAGGCCCTGCCGCAGGCGTGCTATGAGGAGATGATCGCCTCGACGACCCTTCTCAACCGGATCGGCTCCGAGCTTGCCGCCGATCCGCATGTGCATGCGCTGACGGATGTCACCGGCTTCGGCATCCTCGGTCATGGGCTCGAAATGGCCCGCGCGTCCGATTTGACAGTGTCTCTTTCCCTCGCAGGCATTCCTTTCCTGTCGCAGGCAGAGGCGCTTGCCCGTCAAGGCTTCATCACCGGCGCCTCAGAGCGCAACTGGGCGAGCTACGGAGGCGAAGTCAGGTTGCCCGACGGTCCGCCGGATTGGCAGCGTCTTCTGCTTGCGGACCCGCAAACATCAGGGGGACTTCTGGTTGCCTGCGACGCCGCCAGCGCAGACAGCCTGGTCAAGACGATCCAAGGCGCAGGCTATCCGCTCGCCGCCATCGTCGGCCACACGCGGTCCGGCCCTGTGCAAGTGGAGGTTCGCGCCTGAGAGAAAAGCGAGGGATGGAACAACGGGCCGCAGCATCCCGTTGGTAGAGCAACCTTGAAGGAGAATACCAGCGCAATCGCACGGTGGTGTCAGCGCAAGTGGCACCGGAGCGGTCGATCAGGACAGCAGTCAAGACGGGAGATCAGTGCGGCTTGATCTCCTCGATCGACAGCCGCAATCCGTCGGCATTGAAGAACTCCCCCTCACGGATCAGCGATCGATCCTCGTTGAGATTGCGAACAAGGGAAGCCAGCCGGCCCTTGGCGACATGGTCTTCGACGAGCCCTTCCGGGCCGGCGCGGTAAAACACGACACCGGACCAGTGCACGCCGGCGCCGGCGAGAAGCGCGATCATGTCCTGCCATCGGGTATCGTCGCCGACGACATGAAGATAGGCGGAGCGCAGAAGGTCGACCCGGGTCTCGCCGACCGCCAGCAGGACGAACAGCATGGTGAAGGCGCCCGCCTCGCCATAGGCGGAAACGATCCAGTCATCGAAGTCGGTATTGCATGGCGCATGTGCCATCAACGATCTCCCGATGGCGGAAGAGAATGGGAGTCGAACCCACCCAAGACAGCCTCGCTGCCCCACCCGGATTTGAAGTCCGGACGCCCCACCGGGGACGAATCTCTTCCTTGCTTCACCTCGGGCGTGGCTCCGCCATAAAGGTCGAGCCTATGGGGATTGACGCGCCTGATATCACCGCGCCGGAGCGTCACTCCCTGGCGATCGAAGAACTCCAGGATCCCGATCGCCACCTTTCTACCGCTGTTCACGCGATCCCGAAAGAGACCGGCTGCAAATTCGCCCCGTTCGGTCTTCGCTGCGATATCTCTTATGATTTCAACCATTTCCGCGGTGGAGGAACGAATGAAGAAATGATCGCGCCTGATCTCGTCGACACGCCCGAGCCTTGCGCACAGCTTCAGCACGCGCCGGATCTCCTGCTCGTCGACGCCAAGCACGTCGGCAAGGTCGCGCACGCGCGGCGGGCGAAAGCGCTCCTCGCTTTCGAGATGCTGCAAGATACATACAAACAACGCCTCTTCACCCTCGCTCAGACGAACCTCATGACCCGGCAGGCGAACGAAGGCTCCCTCGAGCACAAGGCGCCCGGCGGCCTGTTCCTGCCTGAGCACGACAAGAAAAGCGGACATCGGCAATCGCGACGTGACCTGCAGGCGCAGGCGCTCACGTCCGATCCCCTGCAGGTCAGGATTTTCGACATGGAAGTCGGCGAGAAACCGCCCGACGTCCTTCGTCAAGTCGTCCCATCGCGCCCTGGACAGGGCATGGCGCACATGCCCCCCCTCGATCACGACGGCGCGGCAAAGGTCGATTGCCTCGCGCAGTTCTTCCTCCGATACCGACCGGTCGCGCGCGAAGGCGTCAAGATCGACGACATGGGGCGGCGTATGCAGATGCGCAGAAAGCGCCGGACTCGTTTCCGCGGCGCCTGCCGCATCGAGATAGGCAATCCGCTCGGGTGCCCGACGCTTGCGCAGCGGCGCACGCAGATCGAGAAGCCGCCCGCCGCCGATGGTGCGCCGGGCCGAAACGTCGCGCAGGATGTATCGATCACCGACCGCGGCAGCGAGCGGCCGATCGAGGACGAGCTGGACCTTCGCCCGCTCTCCGGGACCTACGGGGTTTTGGAGCGGCACGATGCGGACCCCGACTTCGGCACTACCATGGTGCAGGCGTGCGGAAAACCATTCCCCGACCGGCTTCGGCTCGCCCTTGAGCACAAACAGCTCCGCATCGATGCGGGCGGTCGGCGCATGCAGATAGGGGTCGAGCACCACGTCGCCGCGGCCGACCTTGTCCTTGGAGATGCCGTCGCCTGCGAGATTGAGCGCGCAGCGCTGACCGGCGACCCCGCGCTCCGACCGCTGGTCCTGGGCATGGATCGAGCGCACGCGGGCTTCCTGCCCGGATGGCGAAATCATCACGTTGTCGCCAACCGCAACCGAACCGGAAAGAACCGTTCCGGTGACCACCGTTCCAGCGCCCGAAAGAATGAAACTGCGATCGACCGTGAGCCGGAACCGGCCCGCCGCTCTCTCTTTCACCGTGGCGCGTTCGGCCTCGGCCAGGCGGTCTCTCAACTCGGCGATACCAAGGCCCGTGGCGGCGGACACGGGAAGGATCTCGGCGGTGCGAAGGCTCGTTGCGGAAAGCATATCGCCGATCTCCGCACCGAGGCTTTGCAACCGCTCCGCATCAGCAAGATCGGCCTTAGTGATCGCGACCAATCCCCTTTCGACGCCGAGCAGATCGAGGATGGCCAGATGCTCGAGGGTTTGCGGCTTGATGCCGTCATCCGCCGCGACGACGAGAAGGGCGTAGTCGATGCCGCCGGCACCGGCGAGCATCGTATGGATAAAGCGCTCATGGCCCGGGACATCGACGAATCCGGTAACCGCTTCGGCAAATTTCGCATAGGCAAAGCCGAGATCGATGGTGATGCCGCGCGCCTTCTCCTCCTTGAGGCGATCGGTGTCGATGCCGGTCAGGGCTTTCACCAGGCTGGTCTTGCCGTGGTCGATATGGCCGGCGGTTCCGACGATCATGGCCGCTCCTCCCCAAGAGGCTGGAGGGCGCGTCCCTCGGCCAGGCTTATCTCGACGGGCGACAGGTTTTCGCGAACCGGCCCGATGAAAGGTTGCGCCAGGGCACTGCCTCCAGTGGTCGCGCGGATCAGCCAGGCGAGCGCTGCGACACCGTCGCGGGCCGTGCCGGCCCCCAGATGACAGGCGGCGCCAAGCATCGCCTGCGCATCGGCATCGCCCGCCATGGCACCCCTGCGCCACCAGTGGACGGCCTTTTCAGGGTTGCGCTCGACGCCCGAAGCGTTGTGATAGAGCATGCCGAGCCGGGTCATCGAGGAAGCGATGCCGGCCTCAGCGGCACGCTCGGCCCAGCGGCGCGCCTCGGCCGGATCGGGCGTCATGATTTCGCCTTCCAGCAGCATCCAGCTCAGCATGTCCTGCGCCGGCGCGTCGCCCTTTTCGGCAGCGCGGCGATAGTAGTCGGCGGCAATACCATAGTCGCCGTCCGCGCCATCGACGCCCCGCATGTGAAAGGCCGCATAGTTGCGTTCGCCAACGGGATCGCCCGCGTCCGCTGCCAGTCGCAGCCACGTCCGCGCCAGCTCCCGGTCCTGCGGTACGCCGAGCCCCTCGGCAAAACAGGCGCCGATATTGTTCTGTGCCCGCGCGACACCCGATCGCGCCAACGGCTCCCATAGGCGCAGCGCCGTCTCGTAGTCCCCGTTCCGGGCTGCAGCCAGGGCTTGCGCCATCTCGTCCGTTGCCGAGGTCGGGTCTGGGCTGTGCCCTGTCAGACGATCAAGCCAGTGCATGTCCGACGCCCTCGGACAGGCTTTTCAGGAGCTGCGCCTCGTCGGAAAGGCAGCGAAGGTCGAGGATGAGAGCCCCGTCCTGCAAGCGGCCAAGGATCGGGCGCGGCAGGGAGCGGAAAAGCGCCGCGAGCGCTTCGAGCGCGCTGCCGCTCGCAGCCTCGATCCTGAGGCCTGCGCTGGCGATCGTGTCGACTGGCAACGCACCCGATCCGATCTGGCTCGTACAATGACAAATCTCCACCCGATAGCCCATCGAGGCAAGAAGCCTGGCCACCCCGGGCGCGAGCCGTTCCGCCTGGGCACGGATTTCGCCTTGCGGTCGCGCCAGCATGCGCAGCGTGGGAAGGCGGGAGGCGAGCCGGTCGGGATCGCGGTAAAGCTTCAATGTCGCCGCCGTCGCCGCAATGCGGATCTTGTCGACCCGCAAGGCCCGTTTGAACGGATTCCGGTTGATCTCGGCGATCAGATCGCGACGGCCGACGATAAAACCCGCCTGCGGTCCGCCCAGCAGCTTGTCGCCCGAGAAGGTGACGAGATCCGCGCCCTCGGCCACGGCTTCGCGCACCGTCGGCTCCTTGCCAAGACCATACCTCGAGAGGTCGACGAGCGTCCCGGAGCCGAGATCGTTGAGGAGGACCAGGCCGGCTTGGTGCGCAATCGCCGCGAGTTCGGCTCCGGAGACTTCGGCCGTAAACCCTTCGATGCGGTAGTTCGACGTATGAACCTTGAGGATCAGCGCCGTGTCGGGCCCGATCGCCCGGCGATAGTCCCTGGCATGGGTGCGGTTCGTGGTGCCGACCTCAACCAGCGCAACGCCGGCGCGCTCCATGATATCGGGCATGCGGAACGCGCCGCCGATCTCGATCAGTTCGCCGCGCGAGACGATCGCCTGCCGTCCGCCGCCAACCGTGCCCAGTGCGATCAGCACGGCGGCAGCATTGTTGTTGACGATCGTCGCATCCTCGGCGCCCGTCAGCTCGCAAAGCAAGTCGCGCAGGTGGCTGTCGCGCTCGCCGCGCCGACCCGTATCTAGGTCGAACTCCAGTGCCGCCGCCTCGCGCATGGCATCGACGGCAGCGGCAATCGCCTCCTCGGCCAGGAGGGCACGGCCGAGATTGGTGTGCAACACGGTGCCGGTGAGATTGAAGAGCGGGCGCAGATTGGAGCGATCCCGGTATTCGAGCCGGCTCACAAGCGAGGCCATGACGCCGTCCGCATCGGGGATCAAGCCGCCGCCGCGAACCATCTCGCGGATTTCGCCGAGCACGAGGCGCAGCTCCTCGGTCACCACCACCCGGCCATGCCGCTCGACAAGCGGCGCGACGGCGGGAGCCTTCAACATCTGGTCGACGGACGGCAGGGTGCGGAGTTCGGCAAGCCCACCCATTCCGTCAGTACCCCACCAGGAACGGATTGAAGCCCGCGCGTTTGTATCCGGTATCCTTCATCAGCGCGTCGAGGCCGAGACTGCCGACATCGTCGGCGACGGCATCGAGCGCCGGGTTCCTGTTCTGGTACATGATCTTCGTCCAGCCGTGGCAGCTGTCGCAAACCTCCGCCTTGACCGTGGCCTCCTCGTCACCGGTTTCGACGGCGCGGTACCCGATGCCCTTGGTCGAGCCGCAGGAGAGACATTTGACCCGGACTTCGTTCCATTTGGTGGAGCAGCAGGCGCACACGGCATAGCGGGTTCCTTCCGCGCCGTGGAAACCGACCACCAGCGAAGCGACGGGCTTGCCGCCGCAGGCGGGACAGACGCCGATGCTCACCGGCACGAGGTGACCAGGATCGAGTCCCGCGGCAAGGCGCACCGCATGGATCTGCACTGCCGCGGCAACGAAGAGATGATGTGCAAGGCTCTCCGCCGGCAGATTGTCGGCGGAGATATTGTCGATCATCCACCCCAGCGTCTCGTTGTCGGTGGCAATGATCTGGGCAAGCGCTTCGACCGCCGCTTTGGGCATTTCCAGTTGCTCCGCCCGCGCAAGGAATTGCCTGACCGTGTCCCGGCAATCGGCGGAGGCGCCCATGGTCGAGCGATCGATCGGCGGCATCGCATTGTCGCGCGCCCGCTCGCGCTGCTCCCCGGAAATCGGCTCCAACGGCGGCAAGCTGGACAGGAGGTCGTCCTGGATCGCTGCGATGTCTGCAAGGAAACGCAAATAGGGCGCAAGGCGGCTGCTTTCCGCCAGCACTTTGAGACGCGCGGCGCGATCCCTGAAAAGACGCGTCGGGTTGTGCATCAACACGAAAGGAGCCTTGGGAATTCCACCGATCATCGCGGGATCGGGCTGCACGGACGATATCGACATTGCACCTCGCGAGCCGACCGGCCACCGCTGTTTTGTCGTTATTCTGCCGGATCGATCCGGCCCCGTCCAGCAAGTTCCTTCAGCCACTTGCGATGGTGGCGCCAGGCCCAGCCGCCGGTGACCGAGCCCCGCGTCATCGCCCGCAGCGTACCGCGGGTCCAGATCGCGGCGTAGACATGCAGGATGAAGAGCAGGATGATCAGCACCGCAGAAACGGAATGGGTCAGCACAGCAATGCGCCTGACGTCGATGGGCGTTGCCTCGCCGAAATACTGCTCCCAGATGATGATGCCGCTGACGATCAGCACGATGATGAAGAACGCCATGCCCCAGAAGATGAACTTCTGTCCGGCATTGTACTTGCCGATCTCCGGCAGCCGTTCCTCATGACCGTTGACCACGTCGCCGATCTGCGAGACCCACTGCGCGTCGGTCCTGTTCGGCAGGTTGGCTCGCCAGAGCTGCGCGAAGAAAATGAAAAAACTCAGGAACAGAACGACCCCGATCCAGGGATGCAGCATGCGCGTGTTCTGGCCGCCGCCGAACAGATCCGTCAGGAAGAACAGGGACGGATGGAACATGGAGAGGCCGGACAGCAGAAGCAGGATCAGACAGGAAGCCGTAATCCAATGGTTGAGGCGCTTGCCGGGTCCGTAACGACCGACTGTTACCGGCGGGCCGCGATGGATCGTGTCTTCGGGCTGCACATCGTTCGACCTGGGCATCAGGCGCCCTCCCTGAGATCCTCGGCTTCCTCGACGAGCTTTTCGGCACTGACCTCGTCCTCAGGCTCGACCCGGTTCGCCTTGCCGAACAGGCCGTGCAGGATCGCGCCCGCAGCCGCCAGCCCCATCGCCGCAAGGCCGGTATATTTGGTCACGCCCTTCCACACCTCGATGACAGCGGAAATCTTCGGGTCATCCGGCAGGTCGGCATAGATATGCGGCTTGTCGTTGTGATGCAGGACATACATGACATGGGTCCCGCCGACGCCGGGCGGATCGTAGAGGCCGGCATTGGCGTATCCGCGCGACTTGAGATCGGCGATGCGCTCGTCCGCATGTTTCTTCATGTCGTCCTTCGTGCCGAACACGATCGCTTGCGTCGGACAGGCCTTGGCACAGGCCGGCCCCTGCCCCATCGCGACGCGGTCGGAACAGAGCGTGCATTTGTAGGCGCGGTGATCGACCTTCGAAATGCGGGGAATGTTGAACGGACAGCCCTTCACACAGTAGCCGCAACCGATGCAGTTTTCATGGATGAAGTCGACGATGCCGTTGGAATATTGCACGATCGCGCCCGGTGAGGGGCAGGCCTTGAGACAGCCCGGATCGGCGCAGTGCATGCAGCCGTCCTTGCGGATCAGCCATTCCAGATTGTCCGTCTCCGGGTTCACCCATTCGGTAAACCGCATCAGCGTGAACATGTTTTCGGTCAGGTCATGCGGGTTCGTATAGACCCCGACATTCTCCTCGATATCCGGAAACGTGTCGTTCCACTCGATGCAGGCCGACTGACAGGCCTTGCAGCCGATGCATTTGGAAACGTCGATCAGCTTGGCGACCGGCGTCAGCTGCCGGTCCGGCGGCGGCAGCTCGCTCGTGGCGGAGCGGCGAACGAGATCGCGCTGCGTGAGGTTGCTCTCCATCGGCTGGACCGGCGGGTTGCTGACGGCGGTGCGCGGGCTATCCATCACGCTATGCCCTCCTTGTCCTTTGGCGGCGTCGAAGGCTCGATATTGACGAGGAAAGCCTTGGACTCAGGCGTCTCGATGTTGGCATCGCCGACGAAGGGAACCAGCGAATTGGGGCCGAAACCCTTTTTCGCAGAACCGGTGAACCCCCAATGCAAGGGGATGCCGACCACGTGAACCGGCTTGCCGTCGCAGATGAGCGGCCGGATGCGTTTGGTCACCACTGCCTTGGCCTTGACCTCGCCGCGCTTCGACCAGACCCGGACCCAGCCGCCATTGGTTATGCCCCGCTCCTGCGCCAGTTCCTCGGAAATCTCCACGAAGAACTCCGGCTGCAGCGCCGCGTTGACGCGGTTGTGCTTGGTCCAGAAGTGGAAATGCTCGGTGAGCCGGTAGGATGTGGCCGCATAGGGGAACTCGTCCGAAAGCCCCAGCTGCTTGGCGTCATCTTCGAAAATGCGGCTGACCGGATTGCCGCGCATCTTCAGATTGAAGACGTTGGCAACCGGCGATTCGAACGGCTCCATATGCGCGGGGAACGGGCCATCGCGCATCATTCCGCGGGTGAACAGACGCGCGGTGCCCTCCTGGTTCATGATGAACGGGCCGACATCTCCGGGCTTGGCCGTCGGCGCAATGTCGGGAATGTCATAGCCTGTCCACTTGGCACCGTCCCATTCGAGCAGCTTGCGGCTCGGATCCCAGGGCTTACCCTCCAGGTCCGCCGAGGCGCGGTTGTAGAGCGTGCGGCGGTTGAGCGGCCAGGCAAAGGTCCAGCCGAGATAGGTTCCGGTGTCGTCGGGGTCGTGATTGTCCCGGCGAGCCATGTTGTTGCCCTGCTCGTTAAAACAGCCGGAATAGATCCAGCAGCCGGACATGGTCGAGCCGTCGTCGCGAAGCTGCGAGAAGTTCACCACCTGCTTTCCGGCCGGCACGAGAACCTTGGTGGGATCGGCCGGGTCCATGACATCGCTCAATGCTCGCCCGTTGATCTCCCTGGCGAGTTCTTCGGCCGTCGGCTCGTTCTCGTCGGCATAGTCCCATGACAGGTTGAGGATCGGGTCGGGGAAGGCGCCACCCTCCGTGCGGTAGAGTTCGCGCATCCGCAGGAAAATCTGGGCGATGATATAGGTATCGTGCTTGGCTTCGCCCGGCGGCGTCCCGCCAGCCCAGTGCCACTGCAGCCAGCGGCCGGAATTCGTCAGCGACCCATCCTCCTCGGCAAAACAGGTCGTCGGCAGCTGAATGACTTCGGTCTGGATCGAGGCCGTATCGACCGGGTTGAAATCGCCGTGGTTTTCCCAGAACCGCGCCGTCTCCGTTTCCAGCGGATCCATGGTGACAAGCCACTTCAGGTTCGAGAGAGCCTTGGTGTTCTTGGCACGGTTGGGGAAGGCGAGCAGCGGGTTGAAGCCCTGACAGAGATAACCGTTGACCTTGCCGGCATGCATCAGCTCGAACACGCGCAGCACGTCGTAGGACGGCACATCGAGCTTGGCGAGGTAGTTGAAGGCCCAGTCGTTGTCGGCCCGCGCGGCGTCGCCCCACATGGCCTTCTGGAACGAGACCATGAACTTGCGGTAGTTCTGCCAGTAGCTTGTCTGGCCCGGCCGAAGCGGCTTGAACTGCCGCGTCGACATGTAGGTTTCGAAGTCCTCGTCCTTCTCGGTCGGCGCCGTCAGGTAGCCGGTGAGCAGGTGCGACATGAGGCCGAGATCGGTCAGGCCCTGGATGTTGGAGTGGCCGCGAAGGGCGTTCATACCGCCGCCGCGCACGCCGATATTGCCGAGGATCAGTTGCAGCATCGCCATGGCGCGGATGTTCTGCGAGCCGTGCGAATGCTGGGTCCAGCCCAGGGCATACATCGACGTCATCGTCTTTGTCGGCGTCGAACACTCCGAGATCATCTCGGCAACCCTCAGAAATTTCTCCTTCGGCGTGCCGCAGATGCGCTCGACCATTTCAGGCGTGTAGGGCGCCAGATGCTCCTTGAGCAGGTTCCACACACAGCGGGGGTGCTGCAGCGTCGGGTCGGTCACGACGAAGCCGTCGTCGCCGATCACATAGTCCCAGGTCGAACGGTCGTAGTCGCGCTTCTCCGCATCGTAGCCGGTGAAGAGGCCGTCCTTGTAGCCGAAGCCATCCTTCACCAGGTAGGCTGCGTTGGTGAAGGCCTTCGTGTACTCCCACTGCACCCTGTCGTTGTCGATGCAATACTTCATGACGCCGTTCAGGAACGCGATGTCGGTTCCCTGGCGAATGGGCGCGTAGTAGTCCGAGACCGATGCGGTACGGGTGTAGCGCGGATCGACGACGATCAGCTTCGCGCCGCGATGAGCCTTGGCTTCCGTGACCCATTTAAAGCCACAGGGATGGGCTTCGGCCGCATTGCCGCCCATGACGACGACGAGGTCGGTGTTCTTGATGTCGGTCCAGGAGTTGGTCATTGCTCCACGGCCAAATGTTGGGGCGAGACTCGCCACCGTAGGGCCGTGTCAGACGCGTGCCTGATTATCGAAACCGACTATTCCCAGGCTCTTGGCGAACTTGAAGGTCGCCCAGGCCGTTTCATTGGTTGTTGCAGATGCCGCCAGCATGCCGACGGTCGTCCAGCGGTTGACCGGTATGCCCTTGGCGTTGGCCGCAAGCAGGTTCGCATCGCGATCGTCCTTCATCAGGCGGGCAATCCGATCGAGAGCATCGTCCCAGGAGATCCGCTCGAAGGTGTCGGAACCGGGCTTGCGCAGCATCGGATGTTGGAGGCGGGTCGGCGATTTGACGAAGTCCTTGAGCGCCGCCCCCTTGGGACAAAGCGTCCCGCGGTTCGTGGGGTGATCAGCGTCGCCTTCGATATGGACGATGTCCGCCGTCTCGCCTTTTCGAGAATCGCCCTTCGAATAGATGATGACGCCGCAGGCAACGGAACAGTACGGGCAGGTGTTGCGGGTCTCGGTCGTGGTCTTCAGCTTGAAAGCACGCACATGCGCGATTTCCGCCGCCTCGGATTCGCCGAAGCCCATTGCTCCGACGGAAGTTGCCACGACACCCGCTCCGGCCAGCTTCAGAAAGCTGCGCCGCGAGAGGTCTATGTTCATAGATGGCCTCCCTTTCCCGATACTTCGTGTGCTGGAGTCTATTGCTCGGCGCCAGCAAGTCAAGGTGCGCCGCCTGCGCAACTGTTGACGCGCCGACAGCGCTTCTTCGCGCGAAACGGCCAATTGGCGGCGCGATTCCGGCAACAGACATGGAAGCGGCGTTCCGCCTCCTTCGGGTGCCTGTCGGTATCAGGTCCCATGCCTCCCCTGTCGTCTCGCTGTTACATCGGGGTGCTAGGCGCCGCCTGTAAATTCATCCCGCCTCTGCCGGATGAGACCCAAATTCAGGAGCGTGCCACCATGGTACAAAATAAACCGGCGACAACGAGACATTCCTTCCACATGAAGCGGCGAACAGTTCTGAGCGGCGCACTTGCCTCGCTGGTGTGCGCGCCGTTCGTCGCGCGCAGTGCCTCGGCCCAAGCAAGTTCCGGTGAACTGCGGATCAGCGCATGGGCCGGCTATATTTCGCCGGAAATGCTCGCGGCATTTGAGAAGGCGACCGGCATCAAGGCAAGCTACACGCCTTACGGCACCAACGATGAAATCCTCAGCCTGATGAAGGTCAATCAGGGCGAGGGGTTCGATGTGATCTGGCCAGCGCTCGACCGTGTTCCGAACTATGTCGAAGCCTCGCTCGTTCAGCCGATCGACGAAAAGCGGGTCGAATGGGACCGTTGCATCGAAAGCGCGGTGAAGAGTTCGGAGACACTCGGCGCAGTGGTCGACGGAAAGCGCTATCAGGTGCCGACCGATTGGGGCACGGAGGCCATCGCGTTCGACACGGAAAAGGCGCCGCTGCAATACGGCACCGCCTCCTATAGCGATCTGTGGAAGCCGGAGATGGCCGGCAAGGTCACGGTCCGCGGGCATTCGGCCCTTGTCGGCCTGGCGCTGTGGCTCGAACAGGAAGGCAAGCTCCCAAAGCCTTTCCTGGACAGCTTCAAAGATCCGGAAGCGATGCGTGCCAACTACGATGTGGTTCTTGAAGAAGCACTCGCCCGCAAGGCGAATGTTGCACAGTTCTGGTCGAGCCAGAACGAGGCGCAAGGTGCCTTCCGCACCAACGGCTGCATCCTCGGGCAGACGTGGGATTCGACGGCGGCCGGCCTGAAGCAGGAAGGCATGCCCATCGGCTATATCGCACCGAAGGAAGGCGCGCTTGCGTGGATGGAGGGCATCTCCCTTCCGGTCGGCGCAAAAAACATCGATCAGGCCTACGCGTTCATCAACTGGATGCTGACGCCCGAAGCGGGCGCCATGTACGCCAGCCATGCCAAGGTCAACACGACCGCCAAGGGTGCAGAAGCGCTGCTGCCTGCCGACGCCAAGGCCTTCTTCGAAACGGCCTATCCGGGCGACGCGCTCGAAAAGTTGTGGTGGTGGCCAGTGCAGGAAAGCTGGTTCGTGGAACTGCGCACCGAATACCAGGACCGTTTCCTCAGCGCCTGACGCTTTTCCGTCAGGCAGCGCGCGCGAGCGCGACGCACATACGATTGGCGGCGCAAGCCTTGAAGGCGAGCGTCGCCCATCCCCTCATTCCCAGGAATATTTGATGCCATGACCAATACCGTCAGCCTGCTTGATGTCGAAATGCGCTTTGCCGCCAGCCTGGCGATCCGGCGCATGTCCCTCGAAGTAAGGTCGGGGGAGTTCTTTTCGATCCTCGGCCCGTCGGGCTGCGGCAAGACCACGCTCTTGCGGATGATATCGGGCTTCCTCCAGCCGACCTCGGGCAAGATCCTGATCGACGGCCAGGACATGCGCGATGTTCCGGCCAACCGCCGCTCGACGGCGATGATCTTCCAGTCCCTGGCGCTCTTCCCGCTCATGCCGGTGTGGGAAAACATCGCGTTCGGCCTGGAAGTGCGCGGCATGAGCAAGGCCCGCCGACGCCAGGAAGCCGAACGCTTGCTGGAGCTTATCGCGCTGCCTGGCTACGGCGAGCGCATGCCGCACGAACTGTCAGGCGGACAAAGACAGCGTGTTGCTATCGCCCGCGCACTGGCGATCGAGCCCAAGGTGCTGCTTCTCGATGAGCCGCTATCTGCGCTGGACCTCAAGCTACGGCAGCGGATGCGCGCCGAACTTCGCGAACTCCAGAAGCGCACCGGCGTCACCTTCATCTACATCACCCACGATCAATCGGAGGCGCTGGCGATGTCCGACCGCGTTGCGGTGATGAGTGCCGGCGAATTGCAGCAAGTGGGCGAGCCGCTTGAACTCTATACCAACCCCGCGACCGCATTCGTCGCCGAATTCGTCGGCGAGAACAACATCATGTCCGGGACCGTCATCGACACCTTCGGCGACTACGCGGTTCTTGAAGGCGCACATGGGCGCTTTGTCGGACGGCGCAGCGCGACCCTTCGGCCGCAGATGAAAGCACGACTGTATGTTCGCCCGGAATCGCTTTCGGTCGATCGGCAGGAAACCGAAAACCGTCTGGTCGCCATATCCAAGCGCTTCGACTTCGAAGGCGCCTTCGCCACGGCGCATGCGGTCGTTCCGCATGACAGCGATCCGCTCAGCGTCCAGCTGGCAATCCCGCATCAGCACCTCGGCCAGGCACCCGACATCGGCAAGTCCTTTGTGGCCGGCTTTTCTCGGCAAGACGCGGTCGTTCTCGCCCATGAATGAGATCACCCAGCGCTTCGGTAGGCCTCTCGGAGCCTGCTTCATTTTGCTCGTACTGCTTTGGCTGGCCGGCCTCGTCCTCGTTCCCAACCTGACCATGCTCGACTTCGCCCTTCGACCGAACCTGCCTGCAACGCAACTCGGCGGGCCGAAGGATGGCTATTCGTTCGATAACTTCCTCTACCTGTGGAACCACCCGTCGCATGGCTGGATCTTCCTGAAGACGATCTGGTCGAGCGCGCTCGTGACCGTGCTGACGTTCCTGATCTGCTATCCCCTCGCCTATTGGCTGGGACAGGTTTCCACACCAAGGCAGACGTCCGCTCTGCTTGTGCTTTTGACCGTACCCTACCTGATGAACGAGGTCCTGCGCGGGCTTGCATGGTACATCATCCTGGCCTTCGACGGCCCGCTGAATGCGGCGCTTGTCCATCTCGGACTGCTCAGCGAACCCGTCCGGTGGTATGGCGACGGCGGCGTCCTGGCCGGCATGGCCTACGCTTATCTGCTGTTCATGCTCTTGCCGATCTACAACTCCGTCAGCACGCTCGATCACGCGCAAATCGACGCGGCCCGCGACCTTGGCGCCGGGACATTGCGCATCCATCGCCGGGTCGTTCTTCCCCATGCCAAGGTGGGCATCGCGACGGGTTGCGTCTTCACATTCATGCTGGCCGCCGGAAGCTACATGGCGCCGGCGCTGCTCGGCGCGCCGGGCAGCCGATGGTTCACGCAGCTGATCTACGATTGGTTCTTCGAAAGCGGAAACTGGAACCGCGGCGCCGCCTATGGCGTCACGCTGCTCGTGCTTTGCCTTGTCGCGGTGCTCGGGATGCTGCGGTTGTTCCAAGTCAATCTTACGAGTGCGGTCAAATGACTGATATGCCCATAGCGACCGCCAATTCACACAAGCCTGCATCTCCGCTTCGTCATCGGTTCTTAGCGTCTCGTTTGCCGGACGTGCTGCCGCGTCTCGCCTTTCGCCTCTACTTCGTGTTCTTCCTCACCTATCTTCTCCTTCCACTCCTGATCCTGGCAGCAGCAACGTTCAACAGGAGCAGCTTCCCCACGATCGTTCCCTGGCTCGGGACGACGGACATGTGGATCGCTGCGCTGTTTCGCGACGGCGAAATACTGAAGGCACTCGGCAGTTCCGCGGTGATCGCCGCCGGCGTCATCGCCATTTCGCTGCCTGTCGGAACGGCCGCCGCCCTGGTGCTGACGAGCCTGCATGGCCGCGCCCGCAGCGTCCTCTATGCCATGATGGTATCGCCCTTGCTCACGCCTGGCGTCGTCATCGGCATCGCCACGCTGTTGTTCTGGCGCAAGGTGGGCGTTGGCGGCGGCGTCGCCCTCAGCATTCTCGCCCAGTCTAGCTTCATCATCTCGTTCGTCATGCTGATGGTGGCCGCGCGGCTGCAGCGCTTCGACAGAACGATGGAAGACGCGGCACTCGGGCTCGGCGCGTCCCGCGTCTATGTGTTTCGCCGGATCTTGCTGCCCTTCCTGCGGCCGGCGCTCGTCGGCGCCTGCTTCATCGCATTGCTGCAATCGTTCGAGAACTACAACACCACACTGTTCGTTCGTGGAACCGAGACACCGCTTACGATCTTCATCGCGTCGAAGGTTCGCGCAGGCCTGACCCCGGTCATCAATGCGCTCGGTCTCATGATGATGGTGGCCACCGTTATCGGTGCGGTGCTCTGGGAAGTCGTACGGCACCGCAAACGCAGCACCCCGGGGGCGGGACGTTAGTCGGCACCGCATTCGCTCATGAAACCGCGTCAAAGCCCTGGCGGCCGCGACGCGCAAATCGCTGTCACTTAGACATAATGGAGAATGATCGTTGAAACACGGTGCTTTCGCTGTCGGCATATCGGCAAGAAACCGGGCCGGAGACCTGTCGGACCTTGGCGACGAGCTCGACAAGATCGAAGCATTGGGCGTCGATCTCATCGAACTGCCGACCTTCGACTACGACCTCGTGATCGGCGGACGTATCAGGGCGCCCCAACTCGCAACCTTGCAAAACGCCTGTGCCGGGCGGTCGGTAGCCTATTCCGTGCACGGTCCGTTGGCGATCAACCTCATGGATGAGCCCGCGCGCGCGCCTCGCCATCTTGAGGTGCTTGAAGCATCGCTCGACGTCGCGCAGGCCGTTGGCGCCCTTCACTATGTCCTTCATTCCGGCCTGACACATGAAACCGAGCCGGCGAAGCTCGGCGACGCCTACGCCCGCCAACGGGAACTGCTGACCCGAGCGGCTGAGCTTGCCCGCGAGCGCAACCTGATCATCTGCGTCGAAACCCTGTTCGAATACGACGGCTGGAAGCACGCCTCCAGCCCGAAACGGCTGGCGGAGGAGATCGCGATCGTCGATCATCCTCACATCATGGCGACGATCGATTTCAGCCACAGCTATATCAAGCTGGATGCCGATGGGCGCAGGGAAAGCTTCGTGGAGGAGATTGCGGCACTGGCGCCGGTGGCCCGTCACCTGCACGTTCACGACAGCTTCGGCCGGCAAGACGATCTCTGGGTCTACACCCAAGGCGAGCGACTGGCCTACGGAAACGGCGACCTGCATCTGCCGGTCGGATGGGGCGACATTCCCTGGACGCAGCTCCTTGAGGAGTGCGTGTTTCCTGAAGGTGTTGTCTTCAATATCGAGCTCGACCCGCGTTACTGGCATGCGGCACGGGAATGTGTCGACTTCACCCGGGGACTTGCCAGCCGGGCCCAGACAAAAGGATACGGTGGCCGGAGCAAGGTCGCCTAGATGTGAGCTTTCAGTAGGTTGTCCATTCGGACCGAACCGAGGAGAGAACCGCCATCTCATCCCTCACGAAACCATTCACGGACCAAATGCTCAAAGCGTTCTGTGAGGAATGGGCGGAGGCTATCGGCCAGGAATAAACGACGGGGCTGAAGTCGATGGCTTGGCTTCAGCCTTGTTCTCCGATGCGTGGGCGCAGGACGTCTGGGCAAGAGCCGATGGCGTCGAACGCCGGCCTTAGCGCGATATAGCACGCCACCAGAGGGATCGTGCACCACCTCCCGATAGAATAGGCTTTCCGCCATGAACGCAGCGGGCAATACTCGCGCCATTGCCCACTGCGGCCTTCCGCACCGTCATGAGATGCGGTGAACGCATCCGCCTGAACCGGTTTACCCGTCGAACCGGCCGTTCGAGATATCCTCGGCCGACTTCACGGAAATCGCGACGCTGACGCCTTTGATAACCGAGCCTCCGGCTTTCTGAAGGTCAACGACGGCCTGCAAGGCGCCTTTGACCGGCACCGTCATCGGTGCAACCGTCCCCGCCTCCAGGTCAACAATGTAAAGCCCCTCCTCGCCGACGAGGCCTAAGATAGCGACTTTTGCCATGCATACTTCCCCTCTGGTTTCCATTCTCAGAAGCCTGCCTTCTTGAGACCTTCACGATAGATGTCTTTGTGCCAATTTTCCTTAATCGGCACGATGGACAACCAGTTGTCCACGTCAAATTCAGGATGGGTCTGGCGCGTCCTCGCAACGAACGTTTGTGCCTTGTCGCGATGGCCGAGCATGGCCCAGCTCGCGGCCGCCAGCCGGTCGGCGAGGCTGCCATCTGCCATTCGATCAATGTAGCCCAGGGTTGCCTCGAAACGCCCGAGGCCGTAACAGGCGCCCGCCGCCGTCCACAGGTACGAATCCGGGCTTATGGGGTTGAGTTCAATGGCGCGCTCGATCGTCTGACACGCCGTATCCAGACGCGAACAATGGGCCAGGGCGTCGGCATGGTCCGCGATGATATCCGCATAATGCGGACTAAGCGTCTCCGCCAACTGCAGGGTTTCGACACTCTCGTCGAGAGCGCCCTGCAGCAGCTTTGCTACGCCAAGCTCGCGGTAACCATCCGCCATGTCGCTCCTCGTCTCAATGGCCTGCAAGGCATAGGTTTCCGCCGACTTCAGCAAATCTGCCTCGCCTCGCGCTGTGAGGATCCATTCTTCCGAATAGGTTCGTGCAAGTGAACTCAGAGCCGGCGCGAAATTGGCGCTTTCCTGCAAAACCGCCTTCATCTCCTTTCGGGCGCGATGCAAATTGGGCAGCGTCAAGCGGTCGAAGAACTGCCGTCCCAGAAGATAGCGGTGATAGGCGGCCGGATTCCGATCGAAATTGGATCGCGTGATCCTGTGTCGCTCGATTTCGCTTGCCACCGAGAGGGCCAGGCGCCCGGATATGTCGCGTCTGTTCTGCGCAAAACGCGCGCCATCGAGGCTGAGCCGCTCGGCCCAAACGATCTCGCTGGTCGGGAGAAACACAAGCTGCAAGAACAAGGAAAGTTCCTCATCCACGCCGCTCAACCGCGTCTCGAGCACATAGGTCAGGCCATGATGTTCAAGCATCGCCAGCTGGCCTTCGGTCTTGCGGCTTATCTGCAAAGCCGAATAAGGTGCTAGCACCTGAACGCTGTTCAGCACACAGAAGCCGATGGTGATGTCCTCCAGAAGCGAGGTCACGATCATCGCGGCGGCGGGTTCGCGGCTGTAGTTACTGGGTGGCAGCAATGCCAGGCGCGGCAGGCAAGGTGTTGGAGGTTCATCCAGTCCGGCCGGATTGATCGCCTCCACGGTTGCTGGGCGGGCGGCGATCTTGACCGATTGACGCTTCTCCTTCATCCAGGATGAGAGCATCTCGTTGCGCCGTTCAAACGTGCGTCGAAGATGATCGACCTCTCCCTGCACATCGTAGGCCTGCAGCAGGAATTTTCGCGCGATCTGGTCGTTTGAGTCCGTCAGGAAAACGTGAAGCGCAGCCTGCTGGACGACGGCGCGTTGCTCGGCTGTCTTGGCCAGAGACGCCATTGTGCGCAGGGCGTGCTCAAGCGCGGCCGACTGCCGCTCTCGTTGCTGCGCTACCCAGTGACCAAACAGGGGATTGCGAAGGTCGGTTTCGCCCAGAAACACCGATCGGAGCCGGTCGACAAGCGTTTTGAGTTCATCGAACGAGCCCTGAGGTTCGGCCGTCGCAAACAGCGAAACATCGCATTTGAGCAAGGATGGCTTGAGCTCGACCTCGCGGCTGGAAAATGCAAGAAAATGCGCATCGAGTTCCGATTGACGGCTCCTGATCCGCAAGACCAACCGGCGAAGATTGGTAAATGCCGTAGAAGGCGCTCCTCTACCCCAAAGCAGTTCGGCGACTTCCGTTCTGGTCGCGGTCCGCCGCCCGGTCGAAATGAGGTAGGCAAGGATCACCAGTGCCTTTTCGGAAAAGGGGATGGCCTGCCCTCGCTCATCGAGCAGCTCCAGACCGCCGAATGTCCGCAGGGAGAATGCAGTGGACTGTGGTTCGCCGCCTGAATCCACTCGCCCGCCCCCTATCAGATTCCCACACGATCCTAAGTTGAAGTATTCAGAAGCCCGTGACGAAGTCAACTTACAGTATCAAGAACCGCGTTGGAAGTGTTGCGAAACGCGCGACCTGTCGACGACACCCGCCCGGAAGATTTTCGAGTTGCTGCCGCCGGCCTACTGCATAATTCCTTAAATCGGAATCGATTTAAGGAGAAAATTATGCAGCAAGTTTAGGGTGTTACAGCGTCCTTAGCGCGTCATATTTGACGCGCGGCGCTGTAGAGTGTTTCCGGTTGAGACGGAGTCGCAGAAGCGCTTTAGCTCTTTGTTTTCACGCATTTCCTGACGGAAAACCGTTTCGCACTTTTCCTGGAAATACTCTAGTTCGGGGCGATCGCCTTGAGCCCGGCAGAACTGAGATGGCCGCACCGCCAGACGCCATAGCCAGCGTGCGTGTCCCAGTCATAGTAGAAAGCGGCCGTCAATCGCCCCGACGACATGAGGGCTCGAAAGGCGGACCGGATCGCCGCGACCGCATCGGTGCGCTTTCGATCGTCAAGCGGACAGGAGCGGGCGGAGTTTGCCACCCCCCACTCTGTGATCCAGCAGGGCTTGCCCCTCTCCCCCGCCCCGCAGAAACGAAGGAGTTCGCTGATATAGCCGGAAAGCTTCGGCCCTGCCTTGCGTCCCGGATAGACATGAATGCCATAGGCATCGACATGCTCGTCGAGCCCGAGCCGTCTAAGGAGCGAAATCACTTCTTCCGGGTCCAGGCGTTCCATGCCCCTTTGATCTGCCTCCCCGGCGCTCATGTCGGACAAACCGGCAGAAATGACCGCCGCATCGCTGCTATGGATCGTCGCCTTCAGTTCCTGCCGGGTAATTCTGGCAATCTCGACATAGGTTGCCAAACCACGCTCGAAGGCTGCGCTGTTGCGAACATCGGAGGCGCGACGCGGCGTCGAAGCACCAGGCTTTCGAAAGACGATCAGGTCGCCATTATAGGCACTGTAGTTGATCTCGTTGCCAGGCTCGACCGCCATGAGCTTGACACCGGCCTCGTCCATCCGGCGAAGCGCCGCCTTGAGGTTTTCGCGGTACCTCGCCGGGTCGAGGTCGGAAAGCCGGCGAATGTCCCATATGCGCCCGAAGCCGGCGCGGGCGCGCACGTCATCCGCATAATAATCCGGGTTGCTCAGCTGGATCTCCAGCAGGATCTTCAGCCCGAGGCCATGGGCGATTTCGACCGCGTCGATGCTCCGGTCGACCGGGGCCGACAGGGAGAGCCGCATGTGGGTTACGCCGCTTGCGGCGATGTCGCCCAGGATTTTTCCCTGCTCGTGCGGTGTCAGCCAAGCCAGGTTGACCCGATTGATTCCAACAATACCGGCCGGGTTTCGGTCCCGTCCGATCGCCGAGCCCGGTTCCAAGGCAAGAAGCAAAAGCAGCGCGCAAAGAAGCACCCTGCGCGCCGCAACACTCGACCGTCCGCGCTCAAATGCCGATCTGACCGAGCACATTTCTGAAGTTGGCCTCGCAGGCCTGATAGCGGTCGATGGCTGCCTCTGCGTCGATCTTGGACAGGAAGTTCGAGAGATAGGTTCGCTTGTCTGCCTCGCGGTTCCAGGTTGCCGCCTCGATAGAGGGAAAGCCGATGAACTCCAGCATTTCACGCATACGGTCGTCCACCGCAATCATCAATGCGGGCACACCCGCCTGCATGCCGATGATGCAGCCATGGAACCGGCGGCCGAAGCACATGTCTCTGGTCGTCGTCCAGCCTCGCCATTGGTTGGTGTCGAAGAAGGCGACAAGTTCGTGTTCGCGCTGCCACTTCTCCTTGTGCTTGTACTGCGTCGCCCCGGTAATCCGTCCGCTTGCACGATCGTAGACCGGGGACATGTCGTCTCCCGGCAGATCGAGATTGTAGGCGATGACCTCGTCCTGGACGACATAGCTGGCAACAGACTTCGGCCCCAGCAATGCGTGCGCGTCGACGATCGTGTCGGCCACGCTGCCGAGGTAGCCACCGAAGGCGATCCTTTGCGCGTCGGCCAAAGCCGGATTGGCGAGCGCCGTGAGCGACCGGACCATCTCGTTCGGCGCGAAATAAAGCGAGGGGCAGCCCGTCGGCTTGACGAATTTCATCCCCTGCTCTCTCAGGAATTCCGCGGTAAAATAGCCCCGCGTCAGAAAGAAGCTTTCCCTGTTCCTGAGCACGTCCAGGAACTTGAGCGTGCCCTCCGGCAGCAACTCCTTGAGCCCCTCCTTGCGCTGGATGCCGATGCCCATCACCACCACGGGCATTTTCAGCTTGGCGAAAACCTCGGCTTCGAGATCGGCAGAGTATCCGGGCCGCAGCAGGTTGGCGGAAGCAAAGACGCAGATATCGAATTCGCGGTTTGCCTGCTCGTAAAGATCGTCCGAGTTGCGGTTGTTGACGAGGTGCCAGAAGGGCACATAGGTGACGTCATGCGCCCGAAGGCTCTGCGCGGCGCCTTCGCCGATCAGATAGTTGCCAGTATTGGCAATTCTCCTGACCTGGGAGAGGAAGTCCTTCTTCGCTGTTACCTCGTCGAAGAAGGGTCGGTGGCGCACCGTCAGGCCGGAAACCGAGCCGATCGTGCGCTGCAGATAGGAGGGGATCCCTGTAAGTAAGATACGCATAACTGTCCTTTGAACGAGCCTTGGGGAGGATGCCGGGTTCAGCCAGAGCGTTTCCAGTCTAAAACGGCGTGGCAGAAACGCTCTATCTCTCTGTTTTTACGCATTTCCTGACGGAAAACCGCTTCGCACTTTTCCTGGAAATGCTTTACTGACCGATCCCGATTTCCCGCAAGGTCGAACGGAACGCGCGCTCGCGATCGGAATATCTGTCGACGAGTTCCGATGCATTGAGCTTTGCCAGGTGCCCGGCAACGAATTCGCTGCGGTTCTCGGCACTGTCGATCTCGTTGATGTCGACCGCCGGCAATCCGGTGTAACCGAGCATTTCGCGCATGCGGTCGTCCACCGCGACCATCAGGCTCGGCACGGCTGCCTGCATGGCAATGATCGAGCCGTGAAAACGGCGACCCAGATTGAAATCCATCGACGAAGCCCAGGCTCGCCACTGGTTGGTGTCGAAGAAGGTGCGCACCTGGAAAGCCTTGCCGAGCCTGTCGGCCCCGGGATAAGCGAGGTCGCCCACCATCGTGCCCGACGCCGTGTCGTAGACGCGCCCCTCCGCATTCGGCTCGACGCTCATGTCGAAGTGGAGAAATTCGTCCTGCACGACGTACTGCGGCACGCTGTTGCCCCCGGGCAGAGCCTTCGCATCCAGGACCGTATCCTGGTTACCGCCGAGGTAACCGGAGAAGATGGTCCGCGCCTTGCCGACGTCGACCTCAGGCAGCTTTCGCAGCGATTTCCGCATATTGTCGGGCATGAAGTAGACGGACGGGCAGCCCGTCGGCCGCACGAACTTGAAGCCTTGGTCCTTGAGAAAACCTTCGGTTTCGAAGCCGCGCGTCAGGAAGAAGTGCTCACGCTCCTTGAGAATGGCCAGCAGCCGTTTCGTGCCCTCCGGTAGATTGTTCTCCAGGTCCTTGCGGTTCTGCTGCCCGATGCCGAGCATGACGATCGGCATCTTGAGTTGCTCGAGCACATCCGCCTCCGCGTCAGCCGAAAGCCCCTTGCGCAGCAGATTGGCGCAGGTGAAGACGCAGATATCGAAGTTCGCGTTGAATTCTTCGAGGCCGACACCATTCTTGGCGCAATTGTAGAGATGCCAGAACGGCACGTGCTTGGCGTGGGGTGAAAGCGCCCGCAGCGCCCCTTCGCCGATGAGGTAGTTGCCGGTGTTGCTGATATTGCGCAGCTCCTGCAGAAACTCCTCTTTCGTCTCCGGCTGTTTCTGGCGCTCCGCATAGGAGACGGACAAACCGTGGGCGCCGTTGACCAGGCGCGTGTAGTGACCGGGAATACCGGTCACAAGAATCCTTGCAGGCATGCAATCGACCTTTCTGCTTGAAAAACCGGCGTGGGCTCAACCGGCCGCCCGGATGCCAGCGTCGACCGCTGGATCCGACGGAAAGACGGCGGTTCTTGCCTGGGACGAATTGTCGACCCAGGTATCGCACCACGCGAGAAACTGCGAAAACGAGGATGTCCACGAACGACGGGATGCAGTCTTGATGCAGCCCTCGATCAGCGGAGCAAGTTGGTCCGGGTCGCGGGCGACCGCCTCGATAACCTCAGCCATCGACCTGACGACTTCGGGATCGGCCGATGCATGGATCAGGACACCGTCTTCGCCATCGATGATGAGTTCGTCCACCGCCCCAACCGCCGTGGCGATGGGAACGCATCCGAGCTGCTGCGCCTCGGCGATGGCGAGCGGCGCGCCTTCCCAACGCGACGGCATGACGAGCACATCCGCCCAGGAGAGCGCCTTGATAAGCTCCTTGCTGGCGAAGGCCGGTGGACGGACGTCCACAGAGAGATCCTTCAGCCGCTCGGTCCATGAGACGCTCGAGTCGGCAAGGATTTCGCCGCCAACGGCGCGCGCCTCGAATGGCACATTCCTCGCCCTGAGCTCAGCCAGCGTCGCGGCCAGCCTGTCGATCCCCTTCTGGCGGTCAAGCCGCCCCATGTAGAGCACATGCAAGCGCGCATCGCTGCGCGGCTGCCGTCGGGTGGCGAGAACATCGGCCTGAACTTTTGGTGGGACCGAAAAGCCCGCGCTGTTGGAGACCGCAAAGACCTTTGCGTGCGGCACTCCGAAACTGTGCAGGTAGGTCTTCAACTGTTCGGAGCAGGTCAGGAACGCGTCATAGCAATGTTCGTGGGCGATAGCGGCAAACGGTTGGCCGGCCGGGCGCTTGAACGCGGTGTTGTCGACGACGTGAAGATAGCATGCCGTGCGCGTGCCCTCGGAGCGCAGCCGGGCAATGAGAGGATGAACCGCCATGACATGGTTGTTGATCACCAGATCGAAACCCGAGAGCTGGCCCTTCAACGCCTGCCAATCGACCCCATGCTCTTCGGCAATGAAGTCCTGCCCGAGGAACGAGCCCGAACCACCCCACGCGGGAACGCCGGCGTCCCAGAAGTGGATGTGATCAAAGCTGGAATCGAATTCGTCGATGACATCCATCTTCGCACTACCGAGGACGAACAGATGCGTCTCGAAACCGGTTCGCTTCAGTTCTCGCGCGACCGCATAAATCACCTTCTCGGCTCCACCGAAAGAGGCGTTCGGCACCAAGAGGGCGACGGTCCGCTTGCCGGAGCTATGGCCGAGCGGCAGGATCGGTGAACCGCCGACCTCCCTTCGCAACTCCCTGTATAGCTCCCCATAGGGCACCAGCCGCGACGGACGCCATGTCCACCGCTTGCCCGCCGTATGGCGCAAGGGGCTCGAAGCAATGGCATTGATGCAATTGATCATCATCTGCTGCGGCGTGATCAGCGATCGGCGTGGCAGGCTTTTGGGGAAGGGAAAGCGCACTTTCAGCAACGTCACCGTCGGCCAGACCTGCTGGTTGCCGATCGATGCGAACCACTCCAGCGCATTGTTCTGGATCACGTCTCTGACCAGCGGCGTCGGAAGGAAAACAAGGTCAGCCGGTCCGACATTCTGCGAACCCGCCGGCAGCGCAATCGCCTCAATCCCGCGCTTCACACCGTCATTCGCAAGCTGCACGAACAACGCATTGGTGTTTTCGCTCAACCGCTCCAGATGGGCGAGAATGTTTGGAAGCATGCGCGAGCGCAGCAGCAGATCGAAAGCCGAACCGCTACCCGCCACGAGAAAGGGCGGGAAATGCACATTGTCGGGTTCGCCGACATTCGCCCAGAATGCCGGTATGATGTCATCCAGCCGAAGCACGGTCGGCGCCTTGGTCGGATCGGTAAACAGCGAGATCGATGCATTTTCGGTGCGGGCGAATAGATAGCGCGGGGCTTCCTCATGCTCGAAATCGACGAGCATCGGCCGTCGATACAGAGCCTTGTGGCGTTTTCGCAGATAACTCACCGATGTGGCGCGTTCCCGGTTGGCTTCCTTGAAACGGCTTTCGGCCCGCAACCGATACTCAAAGACCGTGTCGTGGCATGGCACCCCGACAAAGCCGTTCTCAATGCAGGACAACCAGAATTCCCAGTCTTCAAATCCGTTCTGCCTGTCGTCGCTGAAGCGCACGCCGGCGCGGAAAACGTCGATGGAAATCAGGGATCCCGTGTCGCAAATATTGTCCGTGATGCAGTGAGCCAGCCGCGAATACTGATTGCCGTAATGCGCGCGCCAAGACACGGAGAACGTGTCGATGTTGGTATAGACCCAGCCACAAGCACTGCTGTTGAGCTTTTCGTAGAGCGTCTCGATCGTGCGGGGCAGAACGCGATTGTCGGCATCGAGGAAATACACCGCCCGAGCCTCGGGCAGATGCTCGACAATGAAGTCGATGGCGCGGTTGCGGGCACCACCTGGTCCCGCATTGCGGCCGAATATCACGTGAATGAAAGGATGGGCCGCAGCGTAGAGCAACAACTGATCGAACGTTTCGTGGCACGGGTCTCCATCGACCGATACGACGATCGCAAGCCGGGATGTGCTGAGATCGGATGCCAGAGCGGATTCGATGGCTTCCAGGACAAGTGCCGCATGACCGTAGAGCGGCATCGCGATGGCGATGAGATCGGCCTCCGGATTACCTGGCATTCAGGGCCTCCGTCGATTGCTTTACCAGTCGGAAGCTCGACAACTTGAGCCAGCAAAAATCGACGGTGTCACCCACGGCCCGGCTGAGGATGATCAGATCCATTGGAACGCGGATCGCCTCGTCCATCTGCATGCTGATGCTTATGGATTGCTGAGCACCGACCTCCCGCCAGCCGCTGAACAGGGTCGAAGGTTTTGCCGACCCCTTGCGTGCGAGTTCGGCGACTTCCGAGCGGGCGTTCGAACCGGCCGGGCTCAAGAGAAAGCTGACGGCCGCCGGCGCGCCTTTGGGATGATCGATAATGGCGCTTGCCGACAACGAGACCGTGCCAGGCTCGATGGCGCGATTGATCGCCCCGGCCGAGATACCGCTCGGCAAAGGGTGACAGACGATCGCATGTTCATGTTCCAGGAACCGGATGGTCTGAAAATCCGGGACGATTGGGGTCACCGAAACGTCGGCGATCTGGCTGAGCTTCTCCAGCCCGAGCCTGTAGTCGACGGTGAATTGCCCTTCCAGCAAGCTGGTGGGGGCAATCATGTTCGCCGTGCTCGCAGGCTTGACCCCAGGCAGCCCCGTGAACACCCGGAACGCGAGCGGGCGCAGATCGAGATCAGGATGCGCGTGTTCCGATCGCGCCGAGTATCGCTCGCTGGCGATATGGTGCCCGAGCGAAAGGCCAAGCGCGTCCGAGCCGCTGGCAGATACACGCAGACGAAGGGTTCTGGCCGCCCCGCCACAGGCGCGCGGCAGAGAAAAGAAGTTCCAACCGGAGACCAGGCCAACGTAGGGAACATTCCATTCCGCAACACCTTCGCCACTCTCCAGATAGGTCAGAGTGACGATCAGTTCGCCACTGCCCTTCGGCAGCGAGTGAAGGTGAAGGGCGAACCCGGCGACGCCGAGACTGGAGACGGGCAGAAGCTGTTCGATGAAGGCGCTGCTCAGCAACTGCCCCACACCCTCATCCTTGGGATCGGCAAAGGGATCATGGGCAAAAACTTCGGCAACCGGCTCCCAGTTTCGCGCGTGGAAGGCGTCTTCCAAAAGGCGATAGTTTTCAAAGAGCTCTTCGCGCTCACGCCTGAGCATGGCGAGTTCCGACCTGATCGAAGCCGTATAACGGGCAAGCCGTCCCACGCCGTCTTCGGCCAGCGCACGCAGGAGAGCCGAGCTCTCAGCCACATTGTCGGGGTCAAGACGCAAGACCGCCAACTCCGGGATCGTGCGCAAGGCGGACAGCCGCGCCAGCCCCTTCTTCAGGTCCGCCTCACCTTTGTCGGAAAAGGCAACCGCGGCGAGTGGAAACGCGTCCCTCAACGTGTCGAAGGAACCACCATCAGCTTCCAGGTAGTCCACCAGATGGGCAACATTGCTGCCCTGCAAGATCGCCCGATCGCGATCCGATGCCAGCAACAGCTTCTTCAAACCGAGCCGGGGCCCCAGGGTGGATTGTCTTACTTCTTGCACGTAACGCCCTCTGAAGAAACGATAACGCATATCGATGGAGTTTCTGAATTAGCATCGCCTATACCAGCGAAGCATTATTCATCACACAGATTACCTAGCAGTGAATTTCGCAGCGCACAACGGGAAAATACATGCAGTAGGCGACAATAAACTTCGTATATACTTCAATATTTGAAGTAATACTTAGGGCCGCTATCAAGCCATTGCCGGCCGCCCCGTCATCGTCGTCATGAGATCCCTCTGGCGCAGCAGGCAATCCTCCAGCCGGAAGCGCCGCTCGATGGTCCTTCGCGCTGCCGCCCGCATGCCGACGGACGCCTGCGGATTGCTTACGGCGCCGAGGATTGCTTCGGCGAGCGCGTCGGCGTCGAAGAACGGCACAAGAATACCGTTGTGACCCGTGCGGATGACTTCGCGAACCGGAGGTGTGTCGGACCCGATGACCAGGGCACCGCATGCCATGGCCTCGAGCACGGACCAGGAAAGCACGAAGGGGTAGGTCATGTAGACATGCGCCGCGGAGACCTGGAAAAGCTGGCGAAGAATATGATGCGGGACGACGCCTGGAAAAATGATGTTGTCCGGCGGCACCTCGAGCGAGGCGAGCAGGTGCGATTTCCACGAACCACCGCCGGGAGGAGGAGGCCCGTAACTGGTTCCGTCACCTCCGACGAAGACGAAAACCGTGTCCGGACGCTTTTTGACGACTTGAGCGGCAGCCTGCAGCGCCTGGGGAAAGCCACGATAGGGTTCGAGATCGCGCGCCACAAAGGTGACTACCGGCGGATCGTTGGCCTTCAGCACGCGACCGTCCGGGAGCCTTACCGACGCGGCAGGGTTGGGACGGAACTGCGCGGTATCGATACCTTCGTGACAAACGGCAATGCGCTCCCGCGTATCGGCGGGATAAAGGCTCTTTTGCCATTCGGTGGGGCTGATGCCGCCATCCATGGATTCCAGCGACAACAGCTGCGCGACGTTGCGCAGCCGCAATCTCTTGCGGTCTTCGAGATCAGGTTCGTCGTCGGGTGCGAAGCCTATGTCGGCCCCTTGCGACCGATAGAAGAACTCGCAATAGCCAAGGGCCGGAACACGAGGAAGGGCATCCTTGACGAACATCATGCTGCCCCAGCCGATGTGACCGACGACGATATCCGGCGTCATGTCCTGTCGCGCCATCGCATCGAGCGTTTCGGCGACGCGATGTCCGATCCTGGCATGGTGATCCGGCACCGCCATATGCCGAGCGATGGCCGCGGACACGCGCGGCCCGGGCTCTGCCCGGTGCCGAATGACGCGCACGGACGGAATCTTCTGATCCACGGTTTCGGTGATCAGGCTGACGTTGTTGCCCGACCGCACCAGGTCAGCCGCTAACGCGGCGAACTGGCCGAAGCCGCGCCGATGAACAAATGCCACATGCATGCTATCTAATCCGCTAACTGAATGACGTGCACATTGAGTTCCACCCGGTCACATGTCGTAACGTGACACGCTGCCCCAGACGAGTTCGAGTTGATGCAGGGTCTGGAAGGCGGTCTCCAGGTTCTGGCGATCCTGATGGCCACGATTGAGCGCCCGCTCATAGGCCATCGCTGCATCGCGCAAGTTCGCCCTGAGCAGCCGGCCTTTTTCCGTCAGCTTGATGCGCGCCGAACGCTTGTCGCGCTGGGACGCAACCCGATCGATGTAATCTCCATCCGCCAACTGCTTCAGATAGTACGACACGTTCGAGCCGACATAGTGTCCGCGATCGAGCAGCTCGGCCACCGAAAGCTCGGCATCTCCGATTGCCAGCAAGACCATGGCCTGAGCCGGACCGATGTCGTCGACACGCAGCTTGGTCAGCTCGGCGCGCACCAAGCCGGAAAACCGCCTGCTCACCCTCTCCATCAGGCGCGCAAGCTCGAAATAGGTCAGCTGCCGGCAATCGCTTGCGGCTTCGGCTTGATCGTGGGCTCCTACCGCCTTCGATGTCTGGTCCTCCTGCTGGAGCAACGACACATCTTTGATCCCCGTGGACGGATAGAGTACTCTTTCATTCATCCAACTCTCCATTTCGAAATTTACTTCAAATCTTGAAGTAAATTGAACTACACACTCCCCTCCACACGCCCCAGAACTTGCATTACCGCTTACTTTTGTGCCACACATAGCGAAGCAATACTATTATTCGCCCCAAATGTAAGCCAGACGCCCTCCATGAATGGCTTTAACGTTAACTTCAGGCAACCGCCCATGCGTGATACTGTTCGGAACGAGACGAGAAACAACGGTCAAATTTTAGGGGTTATGCGCCGGGATGAGATTATCAATCCAAGATTGCTAATACTGCAAGCCAAGCGTGTGTTTCTATCCGTATCGCTTTACGCCGCGCTGCTCAGTGTCTGCATAAGCCTGCTTCAGCTCACGATACCGCTGTTCATGTTGCAGATTCATGACAGGGTTCTCAACAGCCAGAGCTTTGATACGCTCACCATGTTGACGCTGCTCGCGATCAGCGCATTGGTCGTCTATGGGGTCCTGGATCTCATTCGGGCCCTTGCTTTCCAGGCGATGGGCAGCGCCATCGTGCGAAGGCTGAATGCTCCGGTTCTGGCATCGGCGGTCCAGGCGTCGGTGAACCAGGGGCTCACCCGTGCGGCCCAATCCCTTCGCGACCTGTCGGAACTTCGCAGTTTCCTCACGTCATCGGCAGTGGTCGCGCCGCTCGACGCCGCCTGGTCCCCGATTTTTCTGGGGGCGTTGTTTCTGCTGCACCCGCTGTTCGGCGTCGTCGGCGTCGTGTCGATCGCATTGCTCGTTTGCTGCGGGCTCGTCAACGACATGATGACGCGCCAGCTCACCAAGGAGGCCAACCAGGCGAATGTCGAAGCGGTCTCCAAGATCGCCGGCTCCCTCAGGCACGCCGAAGCGATCGAGGCGATGGGCATGTTGCCGGCGCTCGCCAAGCGCTGGCGCGCCCTGCAAATTCACGCTTTGGGCGCGCTCGAAGCCGGAGGAAGCAGGAGCAAGGCGATGACGTCGCTGACGCGCAGCTTGCGGTACTCGATCCAGGTCATCACGCTTGCGGCGGGTGCGTTGCTGGTGCTTGACCAGGCGATCACCCCCGGCGCGATGATGGCTTCAAGCATCCTCGTCGGTCGCCTGCTTATCCCCTTCGACACGATCATCGAAAACTGGCGCCAATGGGTGCTTGCCGTCGCCGGCTGGCGCCGGATCGAGGCGGCGATCGGCGAAGATCTGGCGATCCGCCAGACTACGCCGACACCGCATTCGGCCGGCGACATGATTGTGGATAAACTCGTCTACGCCGTCCCCGGCGTCGAGGTGCCGATCATCAAGGGCATTTCCTTCTCGCTTTCCCCCGGCGAAGTATTGGGCGTGGTCGGCCCATCGGCCGCCGGCAAGTCGACGCTTGCCCGGCTGTTGGTCGGCATCTTGAAGCCGACGTCGGGCGGCGTCTTTCTCGATGGCCACAACACCTATCTCTGGGAGCGCGGGTCCTTCGGGGAATCGGTCGGTTATCTCCCCCAATCGGTATCGCTGCTGGAGGGCACGATCCGGGAAAACATCGCCAGAATGGAAGATGGCGATCCCTACAAGGTCATCGAGGCCGCGCGGCTGGCGGAGGTGCACGAGATGATCGGCCGTCTGCCGCTCGGCTACGACACGCCCGTCGGCGATGGCCATCTTACGCTTTCCGGCGGACAGAGGCAGCGCATCGCGCTGGCACGTTGCCTCTACAATCGCCCGCGCCTCGTCGTCCTCGATGAACCCAATGCCAATCTCGATTCGCTCGGGGAACGCGCTCTGGTTCGCGCGATCCAGCGCATGCGCGACCAGGGCGCCATCGTCATCATGATCGCGCATCGACCATCGATCATGCAGGTCGCCGACAAGCTTCTCGTCCTCGAAAATGGTCGTATCAGCCAGTTTGGGCCGCGACCGGACATTTTGACTGCTGTGCCAGGGGCTGGCGAAACGTTGCGCGAGGTTGCTTCCGCATGACAGAAAAACCTATGCTTCCGCTTCGCCCGCAGCCGTCCGAGGTCGACGTCAAGCTCCCGGTAAAACTAACCTCTCAGCCAGCACCGACCGCGGCCGATGCCGATGATGCGCATGCCGAACGCGCTCTTCGCCGCCTGATGGTCGCTGGGCTTGCGACGATCATCGTATCCTTCGGCGGCTTCTTCACATGGGCGGTATCGACGGAACTCAGCAGCGCGACCGTTGCCAATGGCAGCGTCATCGTCGACTCCAAACGCAAGACGATCAGTCATTTCGAAGGAGGCGTGATGGGACGCCTTCTGGTTCAGGAGGGCGAACAGGTCACGGTCGGGCAACCGCTCATCCTGTTGGAAGACACGCGGGCACGTTCCAACTTGAATGCGCTCAACAGCCGTCGCATCGGCCTCATCGCGAGGCTCGCCAGGCTCAAGGCCGAACAGGACGGCGCGGCGACCATCGCCTTCCCGAAGAATTTCGGCGAAGCGGGCGGGATCGCGGTCGATGAAGCGATCAAGGCGGAGAATGTCTTCTTCGACAAGCGACACGAGGCCAAGGCCGGGCGCGTCGACGTTCAGACCAAAACGATCGAGGAATATGGCGAACAGACAAAGTCGCTGCTCACCCAGCTCGAAGCGACCGACCGGCAGATCGCCCTCATCACCGAACAGCGCACCGCCATCGCTAGCCTGGTCGAGAAAGGCTTCGTGCAGCGCGCGAAGCTCATAGAAGTCGACACGCGCCTGAGCGAGCTCGCCAGAACACGCGGCGAACTGGCAGGCGACAAGGCGCAGGCGGAAAAGGCAAGGGCTGGCGCCCAGCTCGCACTGATCGGCATCGAAAGCGAGTTTCAATCGACGATCGCCGGAGAGATCACAACGGCGCGCATCGACCTGACGGATGTCGAAGAACAGATCGTCGCGGCCAAGGATGTCCTGCGGCGCATGGAGATCCGCTCTCCGCAGGCAGGCGTGGTCAGCAACGTCTGGCTGCGTACCCCCGGAAGCGCGGTGACGCCCGGCCAGCCCCTGCTCGAAATCGTACCGGAAGACGAGCCATTGGTCGTCGAAGTGCGCGTGAACCCGCGCGACATCGACAGCATATCGGTGGGCTCCCCGACGCAGATCAGGCTGACCGCCTACAGTCAGCGCTCGCGCCTGCCCTTCAATGGGGCGGTGACCTACGTTGCCGCAGACCAATCGGTCGACGAGAAGTCGGGCGCCTCCTATTTCACCGCTCGCGCCAAGATCGATGCGGCGTCTCTTGCCGCCGATCCCGATGTCCGCCTGTATCCGGGCATGCCGGCCGAGGTGCTGATCGTACACAAGGCGCGCCGCGCTATCGACTACCTAGTATCTCCACTGACAGAAAGCTTCAATCGCGCCTTCAGGGAAGATTGAACTGACAGTGTCGAGCGGAACACAGAGTAAATTACTACAAATATTGAACTAGTTTGCGGATAAACTAGCTACTTATTTGCCGAATAATAGGCATAGTTTAATTTTTGTATTGATTTCCCGCGAAAAATGACAATAATGTCGCGAAGATTTCATGATTTAAGCTGGAATCTCTGTTGAAATATATTCAAGGCCGATGCACACTCCCGGCGCATCAACATCGACCTGGTCGGTGGAAGTGCGATTTATCCACCAAGAGGAGAGGCAGATGGCCACACTAGAAGGCGGCGCATACGACGACGCGCTGTTCGGCTCTCGCTTCAACGATTTCATCCACGCCCGAGCGGGTGATGATTTCGTGAGCGGCGGCAACGGACATGACATCATTTTCGGCGACGAAGGTGACGACCAGCTATTCGGCGGCAACGGCAACGACGGGCTGTTTGGCGGCGAAGGCGACGACGTTCTCTATGGCGAGAACGGCAACGACACGCTGAGCGGCGGATGGGGTGACGATCTCCTGTCCGGCGGCAAAGGCAGCGACATATTGCTTGGCGGTCAGGGCAACGACTTCCTGTCCGGCGGCAAAGGCAGCGACATGCTCTTCGGCGGTGATGGCAATGACGTCATCAGCGGCGACGCCGGCAACGACCTCCTGGTTGGCGGAGCGGGCAACGACATCTTCGTCTTCGACGGCGGCGGCGGCAACGACGTCATCCTCGACTTCACGCCCGGCGAAGATCTGCTGCAGATCTCGAAGGGCATCAATGGTCTCGATATCACCACGCCTGACGACCTCGCTTCGCGGGTCACCCAGGTCGGCGGCAATGTCATCATCGACCTCGGCCACGGCGATTCACTGACCCTGGTCAATGCCGACGTCGACGACATTCAGGCAAATCCCGAGAACTATTTCACGGTTCACTAAGCGTGGACAAGGCGTGCCCTGCATTCCTCCCGCAGGGCGCGCACTCCAAGAGGGATCGAATTTGCCGTTCAGCGATATCAAGCAGCCAAATACCGATCCTAAACGGAACGCAAAGGCGTTCCGTTTAGGATCGGATCTGGCGGTTCTCATCTGGGACCTGCCGCCGGCGCTGCCAATTCCGACACGGGCGGCCCTGACGATGTCAAAGCCGCCCGTGCCGCTCGTCAGCGTAACCCTCCGGCTCGTCGACGGACGACAGCGAACGCTATGGGCCATGCGGACGACGAAGGTGCCGATGCCGGCCACCATTGCTATCGAAGGCGGCGACAACGCGGTCCCGATCAGCATCGAACCGGCAAGCAGCCTGCCTCCCCTCGACATGGAGCAACTGTTCCTGGAACTCGCGCCGGAAGCGCGCATCAGATTTCTCAGCGCCTTGCTGACGACATGGCGAAGCGCATTCAAGGTCGCCAGCGATCCGTACTTCTGTCTGATCGTCGAAGACGCCCTCAACACATTGGCGCCGATGCCCCGGCCGGCGCGCATTGCCTGCGAACTTGGCCGTGGGCGGTTTTTGATCGAGACGACGATCAATCCGGAGGTCGACGACAAGCTCGGAATCTATGTCGTGGGCTCGGCAAACGTCAGCCAGTTACGACCCAAAGCAATCATACGCCGCGGCACGCGGAAAGGCTGGCAGACCTGTCACTTCATTGCCGAGATGCCAAGCCTCAGCCCACCTTTCCAGCTTGTGCTCCTGAGCAAGAACGGCGTCGCCATAAGGCAGCTTTCCGAGCGCGTAGCGCAATGTCCAAACCTGACGCGCTGGTGGGCAGAAAATCGCGACGCCGTCGAACTGCGCGAACTGCTCGTTCAGCATCTCGCCACCTGGCCGAACGGTGGACCGGCTACCGCGATCGACCTGCAGATCCGGGCACCCCTCAAAGAACGTCATGTCCAGAGAGCGGCACAACAGCCATCCGGGCAGGTCGACCTGGCGCTGGCACTTTCCGACAGCCTGATCGTCGGTGGCTGGTATCATGATCCATCATCCATGCTGGCTGGAATCGACTATCTGCAGGCAGATGGGAAAACAGTGCCGCTGGACGGCAATATCTACGAATTTCCCGGATGGGCGCAGACGCAGGCCGACAAATCGAAGACGGATGTGACCGGCTTCGTCGCCCGGCTGCCCCTCGATCAATCGCTCGGCCCGCTGCTTCAGCCGCGTTTTCAGATACGGTTGGCCTCTGGTGCCGTGAAGCCCCTCATCCCGCCGCCGCAACCCTTCGAACCCGTGCTGCAGCGAAACCAGATCCTGCGCGCTGTCCCGCCGCAACACGCCATCGATGACGCCTTCCGCACGATACTTGCGCCGGCGCTCAGAGAGGTGGAGCAGCGTCTGGGCAAGACGATAGAGGTCAAGCGGACGAGGGACTATGGCCTGCCACGGCATGCGCCTCTCGTTTCCATCGTGATCCCGCTCTACAAGGTCCTCGATTTTCTCCGCTTCCAGCTGTCGGGCATGGCCACCGACCCCTGGCTCAGGGAAAATGCGGAACTGGTATTCGTTCTGGATTCCCCGGAAATTCAGGACGAGACCGAGCATCTCCTCGGCGGGCTGCATCTGCTGCACGGTTTGCCCATGCGGCTGGTGGTGATGAACCGGAACGGCGGCTACGCGCGGGCATGCAATACCGGGGCTCGCATGGCGCGCGGCTCCATTCTTGTCATGCTCAATTCCGATGTCGTCCCCTGCGAAGCCGGCTGGGTGCAGACCCTGATACAACCGATCACGAGCGGGGCGTTCGGCGCCGTCGGCCCCAGGCTGATCTTCGAAGACAGATCGCTGCAACATGCAGGCCTCTATTTCGGGCGCGACCAGCGGGGGATCTGGCTGAACCACCACTTCTACAAAGGCATGCCCAGCGACTACCTGCCGGCGCAACAGGCTCGAACGGTTCCCGGCGTTACCGGCGCCTGCCTGGTCACCTCGAGGGATATCTACGAGAGCGTCGGCGGCTTCACCGAGGACTATATCATCGGCGACTATGAAGACAGCGACCTCTGCCTGAAGATCCGTCGGGCCGGCTTCGAGATCGGCTATGAGCCGTCGGCATGCCTGTATCACTTCGAGCGCCAGTCGATCCGGCGCAGCCAGGACTACATGCGCGGGGTCGCCAGCCAATACAATTCCTGGCTCCACACCCAGCGTTGGGACGATGACATCGCCGCGCTGATGGCGCGCGACTATCGTTCGCCGAGCGGGCCCAAGACCGCGTCTCCCGATCGCACAATTGAATGGACGAATGCATGATCAATGCCCTGCCGCGCGATGAAATCGGCGCACCACCACCGCTGGACGATGCGCATCTTCGCTGGCTGACCGACAGCGTCTCGCGCAACCGGTTCCTTCCGCAGCCGGACCCGAACAGCATTTTTGTCGGCGACGGCGATTTCCGGGCGATCGGTGCGGAGTTTCTCGGACATTTCATTCGTCTGGGCGGCTTGCGTGCCGATCATCGTGTTCTCGATATCGGCTGCGGCATCGGCCGTATGGCGGTGCCGCTCACCCAATATCTCGATGGCGACCGCGGCCGCTACGATGGCCTCGATCCTGTAGAGGGCGGCGTCCGCTGGTGCCGGGCAACGGTGACGCCGACCTATCCGAACTTCGCGTTCCAACGCCTCGACATCGCCCATGATCTCTACAATCCGACCGGAACGATCAAAGGCCGGGAACTAAAACTGCCATTTGCCGACGCGCAGTTCGATTTCATCATCATGACGTCGGTCGTCACGCATCTGCCCGCCGACGAGGTGATGACCTATCTGGCGGAAATCTTCCGGGTCCTGGCTGATGGCGGTCGATTGTTCATGACCGCCTTCATCGTCGACGAGGTCGCCAGGCGAAATGCCACGGGCCGACGCGATCCGCGCCTTGCCTTCGAGCGAGCCGGGCAAGGGCCCTGCTGGTTCGTGCCGGGCCAGCCGCCGCTGGCGGCCGTCGGCTTCGATGACGGCTTTCTGGAAGGCGCGTTCAATCGTAGCGGTCTCTCGGTCGCCCTCAAGTCCTACGGCCATTGGCGCGCGCCGGGCGGCACGCACTATCAGGATGTCCTCGTGGGTGAGCGTCAACGGAGCCGCGCATGAGCAAGCGCATTCTCGTGGTGGCCCACAATCACCCGGCCCTTCATCCCGGCGGCACCGAGGTCTTCGCGCATGACCTCTTCCGCGCCTACCAACGGGCAGGACACGAGGCGCTGTTCCTGGGCGCGGTCAACCAGGTTCATCGCGAGGCGAGACCGGGCACGAGTTTCCAGGCCATCGGGCCGACGGGCGACGAAATCCTGCTTTGGGCGGGTCATTTCGATCGCTTTTTCATGAGCCAGATCGACCTCTATGGTTTCGTGCCTGATCTCACGGACCTGCTGCGCGAATTCCAGCCTGATGTGGTGCATCTTCACCATATCCTGCTGATGGGCGCCGAGTTTCCGCATATCGTGCGCCGGACCCTCCCGGCGTGCAAGATCGTCATGACGCTGCATGACTACTACCCCATCTGCCATCATGACGGGCTGATGGTAAGAACCGACCGACGGGAGCTCTGCCACGGCTCAAGTCCGGACCGTTGCCATGCCTGTTTCAAGGACATCAAACCCGACCGCTTCGCCCTGCGGGAACAGCATCTCAAGGCGCTCTTGAGCACGGTTGATTGTTTTGTCGCGCCGAGCGAATTCCTGAAACGACGATATGTCGACTGGGGAATTGCCGAAAACCGCATCTCCGTCATTGCCAACGGCCTGCCGCCCCGCGCGCTCGAAACCGGCAAAGACAAGCCCAAGACCGGCCGCCCCGTCTTTGGCTATTTCGGCAACCTGAACCCTTGGAAAGGGATCAAGGTGCTGCTGGAGGCGGCGCGCCAGCTCATCGCCGATGGCGTCGACTTCGAGCTGCGCGTCCATGGCGGTGCCCCGTTTCAGACCCAGGAATTCGTTGCCGATATCGACCGCCTGTTTTCCGAAACCGCACCCTTCGTCCAGCGGCGTGGACCCTATCGACGGGAAGATGTCGCGGCCCTCATCGGCGCCGTGGACTGCACCGTCGTCCCCTCCATCTGGTGGGAAAATGCGCCGCTGGTGATCCAGGAGGCGCAGGCTCAAGGCCGCCCGGTGATCGCCAGCAATATCGGCGGCATGGCGGAGCTGATCAGGAACGGCGTCAATGGACTGACCGTCGCACCCGACGATCCGCGCCAGCTTGCCGCGGCCATGCGCCAGATCGTCGAAAAGCCGACGCTTCTTCGCCAGCTTTCCGGTCGAGCCGTTCGTCCTGATGATATCGACACCACCGCTGGACGTTACCTCGCTCTTTTCAATCTCCAGCAGGTTCAGGCCGCTTAAAGAGGAACCATGGCTCAAGTCGCAGAGAAACTCGACACGCCGCCCGAAAACGAAGGCGCAAAACCTGTCAACGGTCGCGTCGATGCCATCGATGGCGGACGCATGTTCGGCTGGGCATTCGACCCCGCCGCGCCGGGCCAAAGGCTCAAGGTGCGCGTGCTTCTCGATGGCGCACCCGTCGCCGAAGCACTTGCCGATCGCAATCGCCCGGACCTCAAGCGAAACGGGATTGGAGACGGCAAGCATGCATTCGAGATCGCCCTGCCGGAGGCGGTGCAGAAGCGCAGCCGCGATCTCGTCGTCGTGGCAATCACCGGAGACGGCGCGGGCCAGCCTCTGCGCGTGCCGCAGCCTGACGAGCAAGCAGCCGAGGCGCTGATCGCGGCACCGTTGACCAGGGTGCTCGACAAACTGGACGTGCTCATGGCTGCGCAGCGGCAGTTGCAGGTTTCTCAACGTTCACTGCAGCGCGTTCCGTCAGTCGGCGCGGATGCGGCACCGACCGACGGAACGGACGATCCGAACGCCGGCATCGATGGCCTTCGTGCCGAGATGAGCCGGCGGCTTGACGATCTGGACGTGCATCTGCTGCGGATGGATGGCGTCGTGGCAGGCATGGAAAAGACCCTTTCCACACTTCAGAAGCGCGCGGGCGGCGACACCAAGCCACTCGTGCTGCTCCTCTTCGTTCTGATGGGATTTGCAGCGGGAGCGCTGCTGGCGTTGCTGGCAAGATGATGATGCGGCAGGCGACAGCGACCGACGAAAGGCCCGTCAGACCCACCGGCTCGCGCACCGATGGAGCAGCCTTGCGCTTCGGGAAGGGCCGCGCCCTTTTCAGTCGGGTCGATCAGGAAACCGTGCTTGTCCTCGGCAGCGGGCGCACCAGGGGCCATGCCGTTTCGGTCAGGGCTGATGGCGCAAGGTCCGCGCGGGACGGCGCTTTTGTTGCAAACTGGGCGTTGTCGGCACCGTCGCCATCAGCAACACACTGCTTCGCGGCGCTCCTGACGCAACCGAAGTCCGAGCTGCCCATCTCGACGATCGACGTTGACGATGGAAGGATGAGCGAGCGTTTCATCGTCGCCCCCAGACAGATTTCGATCGAAGAGGCAGCAAGCCTCATTGCGCAAACGGCGGCAGGAGAGACTGTCACCGCCGTCGGTCGCCTCGCGGATCAACTCATGGCGCAGCCGACGAACCGCGACAGGGTTTCCGCCGGACTTTCATTGATCAAGGCATTGCAGCCGTCCGATGGCTTCATCGAACTGGTCGGAGAGACCCATGATGGCGTCCTCGTCATCATGGGTTGGAGCCGCGCGTTCGTTCCCGGCCGTTGCCAGGCCTATATTCTCGCTGGTGCAACGGTGGTCGCCGATTGTTTCGTCGCCAGTTTTGCCCGACCTGATATACCGGAGGGCGAACTTGGCTTCATCGCCGTACTGGAAACGGGCGGACGAGTGCGCGCCGACACTCTCAAAGGCATCATATACAATGCCGGGGGAGGCTGGCACCTGACACCGGCGCATTCGCGCGTGCAGATCAGCGCGGCCCTGGACATCCCGGACCACATCCGCTCCGTACTGCTTGAAGCCCGGGCCACGCCAGAGGCCATGCTGCGCCTGCGTTCGGCAGCAAACGGCTTTACCGGCAAGGACACGGTATCAAGCCTCCCATTGCCGGTTCGCATGGACGTCGACCGGGTTTTCGAGACCGATGACGGCGACATGCTGATTTCCGGCTGGCTGCTCGACCCGGAGCACCACGTCTCCTCCGTCAAACTGCGGCGACCCGGCACGGAGGCCAGGCTCGACGACGTGTGGACGCGGCTCGATCGACTCGACGTTTCGCAAAGCTTCGCCGATCAAGCCGCATTCCGGGCATCACTCGACGGCGACGATCAGGCCCACGGATTTGTCGCCCATGCGAGACTGTCTGGCGGCAATCTCGACGCAACCCCCTATCTGGAGCTGACCTTAAGAGAGGGGCGCCGCGCCTTTCTGCCGCTGACGCCCAAGCGGATGCCCGCAAGAAGGGCCGCACTCCAGCAATTGTCGTTGTTTGATGCTGCCAACTGGGCGCTGCCCGCGATTGTCGATCATCAGATCGTTCCGCTCCTCTCTACGGCGGCCTGCGCTGCACCGCGCGTGGAAACGATCATCGACGTCGGCGTGTTCGATGAAACCGCCGGCGTTCCCATCGTCGTTGGATCCACCGTCGGCATGGCTGAAGTCGGGCCGCTCCTCGCGCTGCTTGCCCTTGATCCGCAGACGTGCTGCGCTCCGTTCGTGATCGTCGTCAGCAAGCCCGCCTTCCAGAGGGATCTCGTCCGTTTACGGCAGCTGGTACGGTTTTACGGGCTCTCGGTCCGACTGGTCTGCGCAGCCGCAGCGCAGGATCGCTTCGATCTGATGGCGGTCGGGGCGGAAGTGGTCTCGTGCGAGACCATCGTAACGATGTCGGGGTCGCTCGTGCCGGCGGGAAAAGGTTGGTACGGCGCATTGACGACGGTCGGAATGGCCCACGTCGGAAGCGTGATTTCGCCGATGCTCGCCTATGACGATCATTCGGTGAAATGGGCGGGAAGCTGGCTCTCCGAGGACGGCGATCAAATGCTGCTCGATCGCTATGCGGGCTACCCGCTGATGGCGATTGCCGCACTGCAATTGACGCGCGTCGACGTCGCCTCGCTCGAATGCTGCATCATGCCGCGTGAGGCCCTGAAGGACGCGATGCGCGATTGCGGCGTCTATCTCGGCTCAAAACAAAAAGCCTGCGAGATAGGTCTGCGGATCAACCAGGCAGGCATCGCTGCCTATCTGCTGCCATCGATCCAATTGCTCGGCTGCGACGAGCCGACGTCGGCAGAGCAAAACGGCAAGCTTGCCGTGCTCGCCGAACGCATCGATGCGGAAATACTCAAGTCGCGGTGGCGAAGCGGCCACCAAAACCAAACATCGTTTGACAGGATTTCCGCATGAGGGAGCAGAAGCTTCGCGTCCTGGTTATCTCGCATGCGCACCCCTCGTTTTCGCTCGGTGGGGCGGAGATCGCCTCGCACAACCTGCATCGCGGGTTGAATGCGATCGCAAACGTCGAATCCGTGTATCTGGCGGCGGCATCGCCTCCGCTGCAAAGACACGCGTCGTCCGCGCTGATGAGTGCGCGCCTCCCACAGGAAGAGGTGCTGTTCCACACGGATGCCTATGATCATTTTCACCTGGCGAATGAGGACGTCTTGTCGATCGAGCGCGACCTCCTGCGGTTCGTGCGCGATGTGAAACCGGATGTCATTCATTTCCATCACGTCCTGGGCTTCGGTCTCGAAGCGCTCTATGCGGTGCGGTCGGCGCTGCCCGACGCCGTCGTGCTTCTCACCCTTCATGAGTTCGTGCCGATCTGCCACAACCACGGGCAGATGGTGAAGCGGCCGACGGGCCAACTTTGCGAACAGGCTTCGCCGACGGCCTGCAACAGCTGTTTTCCGGATATTCCAGCATCCAGGTTCCTCAGGCGTGAGGCGCTCGTGCGCACCATGCTCCTCGACATGGTCGATGCGTTCGTTGCGCCGAGCGCCTTTCTCGCCAAGCGCTACGCCGAGTGGGGCATCGATCGACAACGCATTCATGTCATCGAAAACGGGATCATGGGCGAAGAGGCGACGCCCGCCCGCGAACTTGCGCGAAGCGACGCGCCCCGCAATCGTTTCGCCTTCTTCGGTCAGATGACGCCGTTCAAAGGCGTCGACGTGCTGATCGATGCCGTTGGCCGCGTACCGGATGAAATTTGGGGAGACGACGCCTACCTGATGATTTTCGGCGCGAATCTCGAGCGCCAGCCGGTCGAATTCCAGGAGCGGATGAAGAAGCTGATCGAGCGAGCCGGTCGCCGCGTGCGCTTCTACGGCAGCTACCAGAACGCGGATCTGCCAAAACTCATGCGCTCCGTCGACTGGGTGATCTTTCCATCGATCTGGTGGGAGAACTCACCGGTCGTCATCCAGGAAGCGCTGCTGCACCGCCGGCCGATCATCTGCTCCGACATTGGCGGCATGGCCGAGAAAGTGCGCGATGGCACCGATGGCCTGCATTTCCGCGCCGGCAACGGCCAGCACCTTGCGGACCGGATCGTCGAAGTCCTGAACGACGACACGGTTTGGGACCGCTTGCGCAGCACCATGCGCGGTCCCTTCAGCTCCAGGGATTGCGCGCGGGAACACCTCGGCGTCTATCGCAGCCTGCTGCACGCGAAAGATGATGCCGCGCAGCGCGAACAGCGCGTCGAGATGCGCCTCTCATCGCAATTCCAATGACGGAATAAGCTTTTGGCACGCATATTGGTCATGATCCCCGCCGGCGAAGTCTATGCCCATGACAGCGTTCGCTGGTATCAACATCACGACATTCAGTCTCACATCAACACCTACCACAATATGGGTGATGCGTTCGTCTTCGACTCGTCGTTGAAGCTGCTGCGTTTCGAAGAGCTCGGTGTCCTCGAAATATCAGAGTTCAGGCCACGCGAAATCGACCGTCTTCGGGAGGAATACGATTACGTATTCCTGCGGGGATCCAATTACATTCACGACGCCATGAACTGGGAGGCCGCAGCGAGGGTCCTGACGGCGCTCGGCCTGCCCGTCATCGGCTTCGGTATCGGCGCACAGGCGCCGGTGGACGGCAAAATCAGGCTCTCGGACGATACGCGCGCCGTCCTCCACCTGATGTCCGAATCGACGACCTCGATCGGTGTACGCGGGGCCTATTCGGCCGAAGTTCTCTGGGGCCTCGGCATCCGCAACGTCCGGATCGTCGGGTGCCCCACCGCCTTCCGGCTGAACGACCCGGAACTGCGCATCACGCTGCCACCGCTGGAACGGGTCCGCAACGTCGGGGTCACCGTCAGGCGGGAAGTCTCCGACGCCTACGCCAAGGACATCGAGCGTTATCTCGGCTTCCACCGAGACCTGGTGAAAACCATGGCCGGGCGCTTCGAGACCGTATTGTTGACGCAAGGCGAGGTCGAGGAGAAGAAGCTCGTTCTGGGAAACGAGGCGCAGCGCGACGAAGCAATCGCCGCGCTGAAGGCCGACCATTGGACATCATCGTGGTATCTCGATGAAGCCATGCTGCGGCTCTATCGGCAAAGGCTTTTCTATTCCGATGTGGTTGCCGATTACGAGCGACTGATCCGCGCCCAGCACCTGGTGCTCGGCTACCGCCTGCACGGCAACCTCATGGCGCTGGCGAACGGGGTCCCGTCGATCTACTGCACCTATGACAGCCGGACGGCCGAATTCTCAGACACGTTCAAGATCCCCAGTTTCGACATCTTCGGGCAGGCGGAGTTCTGCCTCGAGGACTATTGGGACCAGGCCCTTTTCGACAGGTACAACCGTGCCTGGTTCCACACCTACGGCGAAATGTACCGTTTCCTCACTGAAAATGGTGTCGCGCACAAGATGCACGATATCCTCAAATCCCCACCGGCGAAAATCTCCCGAGTTGCTTGAAGCGAAGAGGTGTGAACATGCAAAACGCGAACATGCAGAACAAAGTGCGCAAGGCGATCATCCCGGCCGCCGGATTCGGTACGCGAATGCTGCCGGCGACGAAAAGCGTTCCCAAGGAACTCCTGCCGATCGTCGATCGGCCAATCCTCGATTACATCGTCAGCGAGGCGTTTGCCGCAGGCATCGAACACGTCATCATCGTCACCGGCCGCATGAAGGGTGCGATCGAGGATTACTTCGATCACGCATTCGAGGTCGACGCGACGCTTCGGCGGGCGGGCAAGAACCCGCTTGCTGATCGGCTGGCGACGGCAACGCCCGATGTCGGAAGCATCTCATTCGTGCGCCAGCAACAGGCCCGTGGCCTTGGACACGCCGTCTGGACCGCGCGCCACATCGTCGGCGACGAACCTTTCGCCGTGCTGCTGCCCGATATGCTGATGGTCGATCACGAGCCCTGCCTCAAATCCATGGCGAGCCTTCACCAGCGGCACGGCGGCAATGTCGTGGCGGTCGAGCGGTGCCTGCCGGAAGAGGCCCACAAGTTCGGCATCGTTTCCTTGAAGCAGACCATTGCGGGCGCTCTGGTCGATGGCCTCGTGGAAAAACCGGCACCGGGCACGGCGCCAAGCAACCTGTTTATTTCCGGGCGCTATATTCTCCAGCCCGAGATCTTCAACATCCTCGAACGCCAGGAGCCAGGTGCCGGCGGCGAGATCCAGTTGACCGACGCCATGATCACCCTGATGAAAGACCAGGAAATTCGCGCCTTCGAATTTGGCGGCCGCACGTTCGACTGCGGAAATCCTGCCGGCTTCGTCGCGGCTAATCTGCATATGGCGATGACGCGCGCCGACATTGCAGCGGGGATCTCCGGCGAGATGCATGCGCTGATGTCGCCCTTGCGCGCAATCGCCTGACAGCGCCACCTGTTCTTGGCGCGTTGCAATTCGGCCTTCCGGCCGATCTCGGACCGGCCGTCTTCGCCTGAAGTCGGCCGGTCCACCGAACGCCGCGAGCTTCGTCATGTGCATTGACGTCGGCGTTGGCCTGGTGGAGGCGGAGACGCTCGCCACACATCGCCGTCAAATGGCCAGAACGGATGCCCGGATCAATCCCGGGGCCTGCCCCTCACGATGGTGTCCGCCCCGCTTCCATGTATATTTTTTTCATCACATCACCCTAAGCGCACAAACCGCGCCATAGTGCGCGCACGTAGCCATGACCCGCGACACGCCAGAGCTTAACGGTTTCCTTTGGCTCTCCAAGGCTGATTGGCGCATTTATTGCGCATAATCTAATATTCCGGTGGCGAGACAGCGTCGTCCTGCATAGAAATTCGACACATCACCGAAGTATCCCCGTTGACAGCCGCGCTCGTCTATCACACAAATTGTGAAAATAATTTTCAGCGATGGTCCGGAATACCCAAGGATATCCCTGCCCCAAGACACGGGCATGCGGACAAGTTGACAGCACGATATTTCGAGGAGCAATGCGCATGACCAGTCAGCGGCTCATCATGCTGATCTTTTTCCTCCAGCCGATCGCTTTTGGCGCCTGGCTGCCGCGCATTCCCGATATTCAACAAAAGCTCGGTCTCGGACCGGCGGAACTGGCGGTGGCACTGCTCGGGATGCCGGCGGGCATCCTGCTCACTCTGCCTTTCGCCGGACGCTTCGTCGCTTGGATCGGCGGCCGCGCCACCATCCTCTATGGCTTTGTGGTCTTCCTCGGGCTGGTTTGGCTGCCGACATGGGCGCCAAACATCGAGGCGCTTTTTGTTACGCTCGCCGCCGTCGGGGTGGCATTGGCCACATTGGAGCTCGGCCTCAACGTCGAAGCTGATGCCATCGAGAAGCGCTCCGGCCAGTTGATCATGAGCACATGCCATGGCTTCTGGAGCCTCGGCATCATGGCCGGCAGCTTGGTCGGCATCGGTTTTGCCGCCGCCGGTGTGTCGCCGGAATGGGCCGTGCTGATCGCAGCGGCGATCATGTTGCCGATCAGCCTGTTGGCAGCAAGAGCGCTGCCGGACCTGCACGCAGCTGAAGCGCACCAGGCGAACACCACCCAAACAAGCCGCCGCCGACCAGGCCGGGCGTTGCTTGGCATCTGCTTTTTCGTTTTCGGCATCACCATGACCGAAGGCGCGGTGGCCGACTGGTCGGCAGTTTACCTGCGCGACGTCTTCGGGCTCACCAGCGCCATTGCCGGTTTCGGCTATTCAATCTTCGCCTTCATGGTCGCGGCAGGGCGTTTTGGCGGTGACCGCCTCAAGGCAACTTACGGGCCCATCGCCGTGGCTCGGGCATGCGGACTGGCGAGCATCGCAGGCTTGCTCCTGGTGGTGGCAAGCCCCGCGGCCTGGGCCGCACTCGCCGGCTTCGCCGCGATGGGCTTCGGCGTCTCGGTCGGCTTCCCGCTGGCCGTCACGGCCGCTGCCGACCAAAAGGACCGGCCAGCGGCGGCGAGCGTCGCCATCCTGTCTTTCGTGGCGCTCCTCGGCTTTCTGATCGGGCCACCGATGATCGGGCTCGTCGCAGAGCACAGCGACATGCGTTTCGGCTTGGGCATGCTCATTCCATTCCTCGCCGTTAGCTTGATGCTGACCGGTCGGTTGAAGCCAGCCACGAGCGCAGTTCCCGCGCTGGCATCGACCTGACGTCGCACCTGGTGGGCGTTCCAAGTGATGAGACCCGAAATGGCCACGCTCGTCCTCGGATCAAAGCCATTGTCGATTGCCGCCTCAGGTGCCGGATGGTGCCGGGCCAAAAACGACCAAGGCTACACCCTTTCCGCGGCAGTTCGTCGAAAGAGCCGCAGCCGGACAATGCAGAGCACTTCCCGCTATCGACGACGTGGTAGACAAGCGACGACTTCTGCTCGATGTTTGAAAACGATCGCATCGCGCGACCGATTGGCGAGCCCGCGAACGGCATCTTGATATGACGGCAATCCGATGGCTCAGATTGCTTCGGGAGGTGGCATGGCATTTGAACTTTACTACTGGGATGGCATCCAGGGTCGCGGTGAATTCATACGCCTGGCGCTGGAAGAGACCGGTTCGGACTATGTCGATGTCACGCGGGAGCCGGACCGCGGGACTGACGAAATGATGCAGATCATCAATAGCTCGTCAGAGGCGCATATTCCCTTCGCACCTCCCTTTCTCAGGGACGGCGACCAACTCGTCTCGCACGTCGCCAACATTCTTTTCTATCTCGGCCCGAGGCTTGGCCTTGCCCCATTGGATGAAGCATCGCGCTGGTTTGCGAACGGCCTTCAGCTGACGATCACCGACTTCGTCGCGGAAGTGCACGACACGCATCACCCGATCGCAACCTCAAAATACTATGAGGACCAGAAGGACGAGGCAAAGGCGCGGTCATTCGAATTCGTCAGGAATCGTCTCCCGAAATTCCTCGGCTACTTCGAACGCGTACTGACACAGAACCCGGCACAAGGCGGCCATCTCGTCGGCAACGGCATGACCTATGTCGACCTGTCGATGTTTCAGATGATCGAAGGGCTGCTCTATGCCTTCCCCAAGGCGATGACAGACCACGAGTTCCGCTATCCCGGCCTTGCGCGCCTGCACCGGCTGGTGAGGAACAGACCCACGATCGCTGCCTACCTCGCATCGCCGCGACGGTTAGCCTTCAACGAAAGCGGAATTTTCCGCAGGTATCCCGAACTCGATATCGATCCATGATCGCGGCGCGCCATAGGCGTCAAAACCAGGTCCGCTGCCGCCGGGATAGTTCACGGAAGACAAGACCGGCTATCTGCGGGTCATGCGCGCCTCGGCGGCGAAATTCGACATTGCATTCGAGAAGATCATGTGTCCATGCTGCGGAAGGAAACGGCCGACATCACGCGTTTTGCCATGCCGCGACGGATTTCATTGCGTCCGCCCGTTTCTTCCAACATAGTTGATGCAGCCCACGTTTATTCACACACGTGAGGAAACCAGCATGCGCCATATCGAAGAAGAAGAGCACCGCGACAATCGCGACACCCTGCTGATTACCGCGATAATTGCATCGGCATTGTTGATCATCGGCGCCACGTTACTGATGATGCTAATCTAGTGTTTGCGCCATTGCCGAAGCGTCGTACACCCGCCAGCCAGTGCTTGACCGCAAAACCGCTGCAAACTTTTGCGCGATACCTTAGTGAGCGGTATAAGCGCCATCCACCAGATGGTAGCTGCCGGAGATAAAGCTTGCCTGTTCGGACAGGAGAAAACAGACGAGCGCTGCAACTTCTTGCGGTGTACCGCGTCGACCCATTGGCTGAAGCGCGTCCAGGCGGCGGTTGCTCGCTAGCTCGGACTGCTCGGACAACAATGGCGTTTCGATCAAGCCGGGGCCGACAGCATTGATACGGACACCCCTCTTTGCATACTCGATTGCGGCGACCTTCGTCAGGCCGACAATCCCGTGCTTGGCTGCCGTATAGGCCGATGCGGTCGGCAGGCCGACGGAGCCCAGAATTGACGACATGTTGACGATGGAGCCGCCCCCTTGCGCCGCCATCGCAGCGATTTCGTACTTCATGCAATAGAATACGCCGTTGAGATTGACGTTTATCAGCTTGTCCCAGTCGTCCAGAGGGTAGTCTGCCGTCGCTCTGCGGACGCCGTCGATCCCAGCATTGTTGACCGCCAGATGCAGGCCCCCATGTGTCCGGACAACGGACTCGACCAGTTTCTCCACTTCGCCGGCCTTGGCAACGTCGACCACCGAGGGGAAAGCCGTTCCGCCGGACGAACAGATCTCGGCGGCCACCGCACGCGCGGCGTCGCCATTGATATCCGCTACGACGACTTTCGCTCTCTCGGCGCCGAGCTGGCGGGAAACGGCAGCACCTATTCCAGATCCTGCACCGGTTACAAGCGCGACTTTGCCGGCGAAGCCAAGCTCCATTCTGTGCATCCTTGTTCGAGAGCCCAATCGACCAGAGACGGACGGAAGCTGCAAGAAGTTTCATCAATTGTGACGTGCTTTGTCAGCCTGCACTTGCGAAACGCGAAGTGCAATGGTCTTGGTGCTTTCTGCACTACTAGTTTTCTCCGCAACAAAATGAAGAATAGCGACTTGGCCGGCGAACGCATGAGTGTTAAAGACGAAACAGTGCTCACCGATTACTAGTAGGTGGATATGAACAGTGACCGCGTTACCCGGCGGGCGATCCTGCTCGGCAGTTTGGTTTTAACGGCATCTGGGTGCACCTCAACAGCACAGCGACTGGGCGAGCCCATTCTTTCTGCCTTCGGAGGAGGGCCGTCTTCTCGTTATCGACGCCGGAATGTGGGTTATGACGGAAGCGAACCTCCCGGAACGATCGTCGTCAACACGTCGGAGCGTTACCTCTATCTCGTTGAAGGTGGCGGTCGGGCCATGCGCTACGGCATCGGCGTCGGGGAACAGGGACGCACGCTCAAAGGCGAAGCAAAAATCGGCCGCAAGGCCGAGTGGCCTTCGTGGACGCCAACCGAAAACATGATGCAGCGCAAGCCGCATCTGCGGCAATACGCCGGCGGCGTCGGCGGCGGCCTACACAATCCGTTGGGGGCAGCAGCCCTTTATCTCTACCGCGGCGGGGAGGATACCATGTTCCGGCTGCATGGAACAAACGAGCCCTGGACCATAGGCCAGGCAGTATCGAGCGGATGTGTCCGATTGACCAACGACGATATCGTCGATCTGTACAACCGCACCCCGGTCGGAACGAAGGTTTTCGTGATTTGATCGCGCTTTTATGTTCAACGGCACAAATTGTGTTCTTTTTGCACTAGGCGTCCGCGACGAACGCCCTATTAATATAAGCGTTGCCTTCGATAAACCTATTCCATGATGAGGAGAGGACTTCTTGATGAGCAGAAATCTAATCGTGATCGCTACCTTGCTTTCCGTCGTCAGCCTGAGCGGCTGCGATACTATCGGCAAAGGCAAGGGTAAGGCCCCACCGCCGGCCGCCGAGACGGCCGAACCGGCGCCGGTCTATAAATAATTTGAGCTTCTGATGAGTGGGGAGGCCAAAACCCTCCCCACATCATTCCAACCGGCTGGACCGGCATTAAAGCTGTGAGCCTTGCCGGGCTGCGATCGTCGGAGTTCAGGAGATAACTCACAGTGATGCCGCTTATGAGAGGTCGACTAACGCTAGTGGTGATGCTCGCGTTTGCGACGGCTGCCTGCCAATCAGAAGATCAGAAGCCCCAACCGCGTTTTGTCTCGAGTAGCAGCGGCGCACCTGCAGTAAGCGCAGGTGTAGCCAGAGAAAGCGGTTATTTTATCGAATTCCGATCCCGTTACGCCCTGAGTTACGGCCACACCTATGTCATTTTCGGCCGTACGAACAAGGCCGGAGGAATGATCGATCCCGAAGTTGCAGGGCTGGCACCGGCAACGCCCAGCCCCACACCCTATGTCATCGGACATTTTCTGCCGGTGCCCGCCGAAACCGGAGCAAGCGACGGTGATCTTGAGGAGGCGTACCGATCGGCCAGCTGGCGCGTCATGCTGACCGAAGCCGAGTACAACAAGACCGTTGCCTATATCAGGCAGCTTAAGGCCAAATCGCGTTTCTGGCAGGCGTCGGTCTACAACTGCAATGCATTCGTCGCGGACATCGCGCGTTCCATGGGATATAAGACGCCCAGCATCTGGCTTAGACCACAGCAATTCGTTACCAAACTTCGGCAGATGAATGCGGGCTAAAGGCGATCAATCCAGAGCTTTGCGTCCAATCGATCATAGATCGCAGAAAGGCTCCGGTGACTTGAAGTGATCGTATCGACTGCCGCTTTGGGCAAAATCGTGTGGGTGATCGGCATCATCACCTGGTATTTTATCCGCGTACCGTTCGAACGCCGCGCAAAGCGCGCTCGTGTCGTCAGCAACCGCCGGTCGCCTCTGGACATGTTCGGACTTGCGTCCGGCCTCCTTGGCCTTGCGATCATCCCGGGTTTTTACGTTGCCACCGGAATTCCAGAGGCGGCCGACCATTCCACTGGTGCGTGGGCAGTTGTGTCTGGAACAGTCATCTTTTTCTTTGCCCTGTGGGTTTTTCGCCGGACTCACAAAGAGCTCGGCCGGAACTGGTCGATCACGCTGGAGATTCGTGACAAACACGAACTGATCAGCGGCGGGCCCTATGCCTTCGTTCGCCACCCGATGTACACGTCCTTCATGCTGATGGGCCTCGGTCAAGCCTTGCTGCTGTCCAATTGGGTGGCGGGGTTGGCGGGTTTGCTTGGGTTCGCAGTGCTTTTTTTTCTGAGGGTGGACAAGGAGGAGCGTATGATGTTGGAGATTTTCGGTCCGCAGTACCGTGACTACATGCAGAGGACCAAGCGGATCGTCCCTTACATTTACTAGAGGTGACACGATGCGAGGCCGGGCCATCAAGCTTTCGGCGCCACGGCGCCTTGTCTGCGATCTGATGCGGTTTTCGATCGGGGTGCCGCGCGTTACCGTTCAGCGGCAAATGAACCTCGACCCACTGCAAAGAGCCAGAATCGCCCAAATCAGCAGGCCGTCCTGGACCGTGCTGTTCCTGAAGGGATACGCGCTTCTTTGCCGGGAGACGCCCGAGCTCCGGCGCGCATACGTGAAACTTCCCAGACCTCAGCTCTACGAATATCCGGAAAGCGTGGCGTCGATCGCCCACGAGCGCGAGCATGACGGTGAGCGGGCGGTCCTTTTGAGCAAGATCAAGTCTCCGGAACGCCTGCCGATCCCGGAACTGGCCACCCTGATCGATGCGGCGCGATCGCGTCCGGTGATGGAGATCAAGGAGTTTCGACGCGCCCTGAAGGTTGCCCGTATGCCTGGGCCGATCCGCTGGCTGCTCATGTGGCTTGGGCTCAATCTGGGGTCACGGCGGGCGCACTATTTCGGCACCTTCCAGCTGTCTGTCTATTCGGGCCTCGGAGCCGAGTCGCTCAACCCGCTGACACCTCTGACCACGCTCCTCAATTACGGCCCAATTTCCGAGAGCGGCTCGGTCACCGTCCGCATCCATTACGACCACCGGGTCATGGATGGAGCCAATGTCGCGCGCGCGCTCGAGCGCTTCGAAGCGATCCTGAACGGTGACGTCGCCGACGAAGTGTTGAACCTTGCTCAAGGCGAAACCGTTCAGGCGCCCCCGTTGTCGCGGAAGACCAAATGATGGCACAGTCCGAAATCCGACCGGCCGTGGTGGTCGCCGGCGCCTCACGGGGTATCGGCAGGGCAATCGCCAAAGTTGCGGCCCGAGAAAAACGGCCGGTCGTGCTGGTCGCGCGATCTCATGACGACCTGGCGACATCGGCAAACGAGGTTCGCCAGGCCGGCGGCGAAGCATTCATGCTCGAGCTCGATCTGTTCTCGGCCGACGCGTCAGCGCGTCTGGCGGACTTTCTAACAGCGAACAACCTGTGCTGCGACGTCCTGGTCAACAGCGCCGGCTATGGTTTGCGGGGTGCGGCAACGACACTCCCCATCCAGGATCAGCTGGGGATCATCGACCTCAACATACGCGCCCTCACCGACTTGTCCCTCCATTTCCTGCCGGAAATGGTCGCGCGTGGCCGCGGTGGGGTGCTCAACCTTGGCTCCATTGCCGGCTTCATGCCGGGCCCCAACATGGCGTTGTACTACGCCAGCAAAAGTTTCGTGCGGTCATTTTCGGAAGCGCTTCATCAGGAGCTGCGCCGCACCGGGGTCACCGTGACATGCGTTGCTCCCGGCCCGGTATCGACCGAATTCCTTCAACGATCGGGTGCCGACCGCGTGCCGCTTTTCAAGGTTTTGCCGAGGCTCGACGCGGACTACGTCGCCGAGCGCGCTTGGCGCGGGTTCAAGTCGGGGCGACGTCTCGTCGTGCCGGGCCTCTCCGCCAAACTGGCGGCGTTCGCAGCCGCGTGGCTGCCGTCCGCAATCATGTTGCCGCTGATCGGCCGACTGCAACGGCGTAGCAATGACCCTTGCCCTTGCGGCTCCGGCATCAAGTTCAAACATTGTTGCGGCGCGCATCCGCGACGTGGTGGCTGACCGCGAACCGGCACGGGAAGCCGCTGATCGATTTTGCCGCTATCGCCGGCTTGGAAACTCGCTGACGAGATAGCCCTTGATTTCGTCAGGTCCCCACTACGGTTGCGGATGCTCCGGCCCCGCAAGAGGCTCATCGAACTCACTCGAAACCGTCTGCAACCTATCCTGCAGCACCTGCGCATTCCGAGAGAACCACGTCGCCGACGTGTTCTGCAACGGCCAACGAGCAGCTTCCATCGCCGACCTCAGGTCCGAACCGAGCCGGTACCTGACACATAGGAATGGGTATGCGGAAGTGGAGGGAAACACTACAATCGCCGTTCATCGCAAGGCGTCAAAACAAGCACGGACCGGGTCTAAGGCTATGCACAAGTACATCGTCACCGTTACGGAAGAAATCGAGGCCGATACCGCCGAGGAAGCGGCTTTGCTCATGTATGAGGAACTGACAAGGCGACCGCCGCCATTGCGCTATTCGGTCACCGATGAGGCGAAGACCATCACCACCCTCACGCTGGATCGGGAAAAGGCAGACGAGTTCGCCATTGTCGACCACACTGCCGACCCTGGAAACTGGTAATATCTATTCATAGCCGCTCACGCGCATGAGCTTATTGGCATGGTGGCCACAGAAGACTGTTGCCGTCGAGCAACAGTATTCTCGCCGATCAATGCAATTCGAAATTGCGTCTTGCGGAAAGAACACTCTCATGCGAGGTTATATTGTCGGCAACCCACATTGGAGGAGGCGTGAGATGACATATACTCTCTTGAACATGCGCACCCCTGGTGGATTCGTTGCTGTGCTCGGGATGCATCGGGCATCCTGCGTTGACCCATCGGGTTCACAAAGCGCCTAAACGCTGAGCGTCAACGGCTCGGCATTTCCCAACTGACCTAACGTTACCGGCCCACGGCGCGCACATTTGCGTCTAAGCCCAAATCAACATTTAGAGGACCCGATCGCGTCGCAGCGTCGGGATGAACACATGCGTGAAACATCATTTCCGGTCGTCGGCACCCTGCCGGCAGCCCTCGACGAACTGTGCCGCACGTTCGGCATCTGGAAAACGACTATCGGCCTCGTTCGGGCAGCCTGGCGGCAGCACCGACTGATCAACCAGACGACCGGTCTCTCCAACCGGATGCGCCGCGATATCGGGCTTCCCGAAACCGGAGAACCGCCCGACGATCCCTGGATCGCTGTATGGGCATCGCCTCGGTGGGCTCCGGCCGTTCGGATCAACTGAGGTGAAAGCACAACCGTCAAGCCCGTCGGGAAGAGACGGTTGTGCCGCCATTGCAGCACGGGCACGACGCCAGTCGTGCCCGTGACCTGCTCGATACGCAGCGACGGAGACAACCGCCGAAGGCGGCGTCAAACTCTGCGTCTTCTGTTTCCGGCCATCCCAACGACGTGGGAAGCCGGGTTGCCGATCGGCCGCGCAGGTTGACGGCTGCAAATTGCGGAGCAGAACCTGGTTGGGATAACACCGCGTTCGCGGCCAATTACCTGATGAGTCATTGCCTTGGGCGTCGATATGGCGAACTTATTTGCCAACCGGCCCGCCGACAGATGTTTGGCAGCGGAGCTGTACTCTCGTGGAAGAATGAAGGGCAGAAATGAACCAGGCGCTCGCACTCATCGCAATTGTTGTCCGCGACTATGACGAAGCGATTGATTTCTATGTAAACAAGCTGGGTTTCGCTCTGGTCGAGGACACCTATCAACCTGAGCAGGACAAGCGTTGGGTCGTCGTCAAGCCTGTTGGCGACGGCAACACCTCCTTGCTTCTCGCACGCGCGTCTACTGCCCATCAGGAAAGCTACGTCGGCGACCAGGCGGGTGGACGGGTCTTTCTCTTCCTGCGCACGGACGACTTCTGGCGCGACTACAACAATCTGGTGAAGCGAGGCGTTGAATTCGCACGGGAACCCAAGGAAGCGTCCTACGGTATCGTCGCGGTCTTCAAGGATCTCTATGGCAATCTCTGGGATCTTGTGCAGTTTACCGATGGCAGGGCCTGAGGACGCTAGTCTTTCAGAGGCCTCGACAGCGCCGGCAGCCGTTGTCGTTCTTCTTCACGCTGGCCATTGTTCCTGTACCGCGTCCGCTGTCTGCGCCCGCGGAGCAATTGGCACCCACGCCGATTCCACCTGGCTGCCGCTCTTTCCCGCCCGGACGTCGCCCGGTGATTTACGGCTCAAATCGGACCTAAGCTGGTGGACTTGACTCACATATAGCTCGGCGGTTATTGATTTGATCCATAGCCAACGAGTTATTGAATTGTGACGCCGCAGCCCCACGAGATTCTGTTCAAAACGCTTGCCGATCCGACGCGACGGGCGATTTTCGAGCGGCTATGCCGCGACGGCGACCAGACGGTCGGGGCGCTGACGGCTCACGCCGGGATCTCGCAACCGGCCGTTTCCAAACATCTCGGGGTCCTGAAGCGCGCCGGCCTGGTGCAAGATCGGCACGAAGGTCGCCTGACGCACTATAGCGCGCAGCTCGGCGCGCTTGACCCGCTGATCGGCTGGGCAAACCAGATGGCCGGGTTCTGGCAACATCGCTTCGACGACCTCGAAGATCTGCTCAAAAGGATGGATCAATGATCGAAACGTCAACCGAAACGCTCACCGTCGTCGTCGAACGGGAAGTGCCCTATCCGGCGGAGAAGATCTGGCGGGCTCTCACCCAACCGCATCTGATCGAGGAATGGCTGATGAAGAACGATTTCCGGCCGGATCGGGGGCACCGTTTCAATCTCACTGCCGACTGGGGCGCTGTCGACTGTCAGGTGCAGGCGGTCGAACCCAACAAATCGCTGTGCTACAAGTGGGATACCAAGGATCTGAAGAGCGTCGTCACCTGGACGCTCACCCCGACCGGTGCCGGGACCCGCCTGCGCATGGAGCAGGCCGGTTTCCGGCCGGATCAGCAGCCGTACTATCAAGGTGCGACGGTTGGATGGCCGAGATTCCTTTCGGCCCTCGAACAGGTTTTGGACCGGCTGGACTGAAGACCAACCCCATATTTTGAGTTCACGCCAGGCGGATCGCCCGATCCGTTCCGGCTGGTATTTTGAGGAGGTGCCAATGAACTGGAACAACTGGATTCGTCAAATTCACCGCTGGACGTCTCTTGTCTTCGCGGTGGTTGTCGCCGCCATCTTCATAGCCTTGGGAATAGGCAAGCAACCTGTCGAATGGGTCTATTTCCTGCCGCTGTTTCCGCTTGCCATCCTGGTTCCCACCGGTCTCTACATGTTCGTGCTGCCATATCTCGGTGAGCGGCACACCGCCGGATAGGAGCGTCTCGCCAACCCACCGCGCCCCTTAAGGTTTCGTTAAGCATAGCTTGAACGTGTCGATCGGATGGACTTGGGGACACGCACGGCTTCACCTAGGTACACGCTCCTCACCCGATGCTGGGTGATTTGATGGAGTGACATGATGTCAATGGAAAATGAGGCTGCCGCGCAAGCGCTGGCCCTCGATCGATCGGTCAGCGATGCCGAAATAAACATCGCCATCTCCCATGCGCAGAACGCCATCGAAGCCGCGGGCGAGACACAGTCCCCGGGACTGCGCCGCGCGATGCAGGTCAAGGATGCACTCGAGGGCGCGCTGCGGATCCGCGGCAGGGCCACCGGCCAGTGAACCGATGAACTCCGCAGGTTCGATGATTGTCGGTCAGTGCAACATCACTGCGCGCGCCCGATAAACCTCGCACCGTCAAACAGGATTTACGATGCAACTGATGTCCATGCTGGCTGTTGCCGGCATATCCTTGGGCGTTGCGATCGCCACAATCGTCTCCCGAAAGCACCGTGGAAAACCAGCCGGCGAAAGGATGCTCGTCTTCCTCGGAAGCTTTCTCGCGACGCTTCTCGTGCTGTTCGTTCTCAATTTCGCGATCTTCTGCTTGCAGCAGCCTTAAAGCGCGCCGCGATCTCCAGGATTCGCTTGCTGCGCTTTAAGCTCTTGCTTTTGCGCATGTCCTGATCGCAAAACCGCTGCACGCTTTTGCGCGACACGCCTTGACCCGTGTCCGGGCGAAGCTTCCGATGTGTTCCAGTTACGCAACCGCCCGCAACGCCGGATCAGGGATCGGCACCGCGGCCATCAATGCCCGGGTGTAAGCGTCCTTCGGATCTTCGAACACGGCGCGGCGCGTGCCCATCTCGACAATGCGGCCTGCACGCATGACGGCGACGTGATGCGACATGCGCTCGATCACGGCCATGTCGTGCGAGACGAAGAGGTATGCGAGCCCCATCGTCTCCTGCAGTTCCAGCATCAGGTCCAGCACGCGGGCGCGCACCGACACGTCGAGCGCGGCAACGCTTTCGTCGGCGACGATCAGTTTCGGGTTCACGGCAAGTGCCCGGGCAATGCAGATGCGCTGGCGCTGGCCGCCGGAAAATTCGTGCGGATAGCGGCTGGCGGCATCCGGCCCGAGCCCGACGCGCCGCAGGAGATCGGCAACCCGGTCTTCCCGCTCGCCCCTGTTGCCGATACCGTGGATGATGAGCGGCTCGGCGATTGCCGCGCCCACTGCCATCCGAGGATCGAGCGAGGCATAGGGATCTTGAAAAATCATCTGCGCCGAGCGCCGGACCGGCCGCATCTGGCGCTGACCTAGCGGGCCGATGTTGCAACCGTCGACAAGCACCTCACCGCTGAATGGCACGAGGCCGAGCACCGCCTTGCCGGTTGTCGACTTGCCCGATCCGCTTTCGCCGACGAGCCCCAATGTCTGGCCCGGCAGGATCTCGAAGGACACATCGCTGACAGCCGCCTGACCCGAATTGCCCTTCGAAAACCAGCTTGCCTTCTTGCCATAATGGACTTCGAGGCCGCGGACCGCCAACACGGGGCTTGTCGCTTTCTCGCCGGTAACCATGGGTTCCGCCCCCACACGCGGTGGGGCATCCGTGCCGGCATGGGCGCCAAGCCTCGGCACCGCTGCCAGAAGCTCACGGGTGTAGGGTGCCCGTGGCGCCTGGAAGATCGGCAGCACCCCGCCCTGCTCGACGACCCGTCCCTGCTGCATGATGACAACGCGGTCGGCCATCTGCGCCACCACGCCCATGTCATGGGTGATGAGAATGATCGAGGCGCCGAATTCCTGCTTCAGCTCCTTCATCAGCTTCAGGATCTGCGCCTGCACCGTGACGTCAAGCGCCGTCGTTGGTTCGTCAGCGATCAATACTTTCGGTCGGCAGGACAGTGCCATGGCGATCATCACGCGCTGGCGCATGCCGCCGGAGAGTTCGTGCGGATATTGGGCCAAACGCCGTCCCGGCTCGGTGATGTGCACGGCATCGAGCATGCGCAGCGCCACGGCCTCGGCCGAAACACCTTCCGATCCCTGGTGTTCGCGGATCGCCTCGGTCAGCTGCGCGCCGATCGACATGACAGGATTGAGCGATGTCATCGGCTCCTGAAACACCATGGCGACATCGCCACCGCGCACGCTGCGCATCGCGGCGTTCGAAAGACGCGAAAGCTCGCGCCCTTCGAGCTGGATGCTGCCGGAAGCGATGCGCAGCGAGGCCTTCGGCAACAGCCCCATGATTGCCAGCGACGTCACGGACTTTCCCGATCCGCTCTCGCCGGCAATACACAGCGTCTCGCCGAGCTTCAGGTCGAAACTGACCTCGTCGAGCACACGCTTGGCCCCTTCGGGCGTTCTTGCATCGACGCACAGCCTGTCGACACTGAGAACCGGCGGGAATGCGGATAGGGATGCTGTCACGAAAAGACGATCCTCGGGAAATAGAACGACACGACCCAGTTCGGGGCGTCGACGATCTCGCTGATCCTGAGATCGCCACAGACCGAGCAGAGCAAATAGGCGTCGACCGGGCTCAACCCATGCTCGGCACCGAGCAGGTCGATCATCCGCATCAGGCTTTCGCGCGCACCGGTCATCAGATCGGGACCGATGCCGGTGGTGACCTCGTAGCCAGCACCGTCGAGATGACGCGTCACCGGTTCGCGCGTGGTGAAACGCGGGCTCTGCAGGCGCGCATCCTTGACCAGCTCGATGGTCGCCTCGACTTCCATCTGGCTCTCGATGGCGGTGCCGCAGACTTCGCCGTCGCCTTGTGCCGCGTGGGTATCGCCGATCGAAAACAGCGCGCCCTCGACCTCGACAGGCAGATAGAGCGTGACGCCTGATGTCAGGTCGCGGATGTCGAGATTGCCGCCGACGCGGCGCGGCGGCACGACGGAATGAAGACCCGGTTCGGCTGGAGCCACGCCGATCGTACCGGCAAAGGGCTTCAACGGGACACGTCCGCCGGGGCCATAAAGCGAGGGCGCCATGGTGCTGGCGTCATAGGACCACATGTGCAATGCCGGCTCGGTGAACTGATCGGCAAGCAGTCCGAAGCCCAGAATGTTGGCGGTCCAGCCGACGCCCGAGGGAATGAAGCGGCGGATCGTCACCTTGAGCACGTCGCCGGGTGCAGCACCCTCGACATAGACGGGGCCTGTCACCGGATTGATCCTGTCGAAATCGAGTGCTGCCAGCGTCTCGAGCGTCGATCCCGCACCCAATTGTCCGCCCGACGAATCCAGGCACTCGAAATGAATGGTCTCGCCCGGCTTGGCGATCAATGTCGGTTCAAAGTCGCAGTTCCAGCCGAAATGGTGTTTGGCGCGGTGGATGGTATGGGTGCAGGCAACGCACATTTTCTTCTCCCCAGATGATTTGGGGCTCTCCGGATACAAGCCCCGGAGAGCCCAAGCGCTTATTGCTTCACGTAGATCGCGTCGTAGTTGATGACCCGGGTCGGATCGACGTAGATCTCTCCCGCACCGCCCATGCGCGGCGACTTGGCAACGACGCGGCGTTCATTGGTCACCGGCACCCAGGGCGCGTCCGCCATGATGTCGGTGAAGATCTTGCCCCATGCCGCCTGGCGCTCGGCAGCCTTGGCCGGATCCGACATGGAATCGGCAGCGACGGCACGGGCGTCGAGATCTTCATTGCAGTACCAGGACCAGTTCCAGCCGCCCTGGACCGCGCCCGAGCAACCGAGGATCGGACCGTAGAAATTCGACGGATCCGGGAAGTCGGCGATCCAGGCCATGCCGCCGGACCAGATCATCGGCGCTTCGCCTTCGGTGCCGCCAGCGGCGATGACATTGGCCTGGGCCAGCGCGCGAACCTCCGCCTTGATGCCGACCGCTGCCAGATCCTGCTGGATCGCCTGGGCGATGCGCGGCTGCGGATCGGTGTTGGTGGAATAGAGAATTGTCTCGAACCCATCGGGATGACCGGCTTCGGCCAGCAGCGCCTTGGCTTTCTCAACGTCGAAGGCGTAGCCGGTGAAACCCTTGTCGTAGCCCGGCATCAGTGGCGGCAGCGGCTGGTTGGCCGACGTCGCCCGGCCATTGAGGATGCGGGTGATGCGCTCCTTGTTGATCGCCATGTTGACCGCCTGGCGCACCTTGACGTCGTCGAAGGGCTTTACCTTGGTGTTGAGCGTCAGATAGCCGGTGTGCAACTGCTGGCCGTCGACGATGATCTCGGCGCCTTCCGGCGAATTCTTGATTTCGAGGAACTTTGCCGGCGGAATGCCGTCGCCGGCAATATCGACCTCACCCTTCTGCAGCCGCAGCAATGCAACCAGCGGCTCCTGGCCGACCTCGACCGTGAACTTGTCGATACGCGGCATATCCTTGATGAAGTAATCCGGATTGCGCTCGAAGGTCAGGCTCTGACCGACGGTCCAATCCCTAAGGATGAAGGTGCCCGAGCCGACGGGTTTCTTGCCGAAATCGCCCGCAGCAGCCTCGACCGCTTCCTTCGGCACGACGGAAGCGAAGTTGACGGCAAGAACATGCAGGAAGGTCGCATCGGGACGAGACAGATGGAAGACGACTGTCGAGGCATCAGGCGCCTCGATGCCCTCGAGCGCCGTCGTCTTGCCGCCGGTCAGATCGTCAAATCCCTTGATCGCACCGAAGAAGCCGGCCCCCGGCCCTTGCGTCTTCGGATCGACCGCGCGCTCGATCGAGTACTTCACATCCGCGGCGACGATCTCGCGGCCGTTGGTGAACTTCGCGCCCTTGCGAAGCTTGAACGAGTAGGTCAGGCCATCGGGCGCAACCTCGTAGCTTTCGGCAAGCGACGGGACCAGCTCCGTGGTGCCGGGCGTATAATCCATCAGGCGTGAAAACAGGCTCTTGATCATAGACCAATTGACCCAGTCGTAACCGATGGCCGGATCGAGCGTGGCGATGTCGTCCTTGTAGGTGATGACGATCTCGCCGCCCTGTTTCGGCGCGTCCTGCGCGAAAGCAGGCAAAGGCGCAAGAAGCAGCGCCGTCGCGACGGTTGAGTTTCGAAGCCAGCGTTTGAACATTTTTGTTCCCCTTTTTGGTTGCCGTGTGGTTTAGCGGGCGCGAATGCGCGGATCGACGAGCGGCGCAAGAATGTCGGCAATGAGATTGCCGAGCACGATCGCGAGCGCCGAGACGAGCGTCACCCCCATGATGATTGGAATGTCGACCTGCTGGATCGCCTGCCAGGCGAGCTGGCCGATACCGGGCCAGCCATAGACGGCCTCGACCACGACGACGCCGCTCATGAACTGGCCGATATCGATACCGATCATGGCGATGATCGGCAGCAGCGCGTTGGGCAGCGCATGGCGAAAGACGATGCGGGCCGACGACAGGCCCTTTGCCCGGGCGGTGCGGACATAATCCTGGTTGAGCACGTCGATCATCGCCGAGCGCACCATGCGCGCATACCAGCCGGCACCGAGGACCCCGAGCGTCAGGGCGGGCAGCACCACATGGGCCGGCGTGCCGAAGCCGCTCATCGGGAACCAGGCGAGCGTCACTGCGAAAACGTAGAGCAGCAGCAGTGCCGCCACGAACTGCGGTGCAGAAACGCCGACGAAGGAGGCCATCATGACGAAGCGATCGACGAAGCCGCCACGGCGCACGGCGGCCAGCACGCCGAGAAATACGCCGAGCACGACCTCGACGGCAATTCCGGCCGCCATCAGGATCAGCGTTGCCGGCAGCCGCGCGGCAATCAGCGCGCCGACATCGGTCTTCTGCGCGTAGGACCGGCCGAGGTCGCCCTGAAACAGGCCTTGCAGGTAATTCCAGAACTGAGCGAGCAGGGGCTGGTCGAGGCCGAGTTCGCGCCGGATGTTGGCCACCGTCTGCGCTGTGGCGCTGCGCCCGGCGATCATGCGGGCGGGGTCGGCCGGAAGCGCATAGAGCAGCAGAAAGGTGATGACTGCCACGCCGAGAAGGATCAGCGCGGTCTGCACCAGACGGCGAAGGAGCAGGAAAACCATGTCAGCCCCTTCCCCGCTGCGTCGGGTCGAGAATGTCGCGCAGCGCGTCGCCGACCAGATTGAAGGAGAGCGCGGTCAGAAGAATGACGGCACCGGGAATGAAGACGAGCCAGGGAGCAGCCTGGAAGTAGCTCTGGCTTTCGAAGATGATGTTGCCCCAGGACGGTGTCGGCGGCTGCACGCCGATGCCGAGGAAGGAGAGCGTCGCTTCGAGCAGCACGGTCGTCGCAATGCCGAGCGTTCCCCAGACGATCGCCGTCGGCACCAGATGCGGTAGGATATGGTGAAACAGGATGCGACCATGCCCGGCGCCGAGCGACCGCTCGGCCAGGATGAAGTCGCGCTCCACCAGCCCGCGCGTTTCGGTATAGACGATGCGCGCCACCTGTACCCAATTGACGAGCGCAATGACCATGGCGACGATCCAGAGGCTCGGTCGCAGCAGCGCTGCAAGAACGATGGCCAAAAGCAGGGCCGGAAAGGCCATCATCAGATCTGTAAAGCGCATCAGCGCGCCGCCGACGATGCCGCGCATGTAGCCGGACAGGATGCCGATCAGAAGCCCGATCGCCACCGCGATGCCGTTGGCGACAAGGCCGATGACGAGCGATGTCCGTGCACCGTAGAGAAGCCGCGAGAACAGATCGCGCCCGAGCGTGTCGGTGCCGAGAAGGAACTGTGCGCTCGGCGGAAGCGGCGCCCCCTCCAGCGTCAACCCGTCGAACATCTGTTCATCCGGGCTGTAGGGCGCGATCAAGGGAGCGGCGACCGCAAGGAACACCACAAGGGCAACGACGATCAGGCCGAACAATGCTGCCGGCTGCCGGACCATGGCTTTGACTGCCCGCATCAGCCTGCCTCCGGCAGCGGCTCGGCGCCGCCAAGGATCGAGGCTGCGACCTGCTCCATCGACAGCCGGCGCTGCATCGCGCAGTTGCGCAGGATCCGATAGGCCTGCTCTTCATCCAGCTTGCGGGCGTTGCCGATCTTCTGCACCGCGGCATGGACCAGCGGGCGCATGCGAACCCGCTCTTCCAGATGCGCGATCCTTTCGGTCACTGCCTTGCGCTCGCGATGAATGGCAAGCGCCATAACCAACGCGGGATAGACGGCCGAAGATGCCAGGGGTTTGGCGATGATGGCCGAGGCACCCTGCCCCATCGCCCAGGCCACCCGGCCAGGGGCTTCGGACCCGAGCAGGGCAACGAGGGGGCGCGGCGCCCGTTCGTCGGTCCAGGGCAGCAGCCCGGTCCAACCCTGATCGGCATCGACGAGAATGAGGTCGGGCAGGTTGTCGGCGTCGAGCGGCGTCCATTGAACATGAACGTGAAAGCCGAAGAGCTTCAGCTGGCGGGTGAGCCGCTCCGTCGTTGAGTCCTCGCGATGGAGGATCGTGGCACGCCAGCCGGCAAAGTTCGGTGTTTCCCTCATGAGACGATCCGGAGCTGGGGTGGCTTGCGCGTCCGCCGGCCTGTCAGATACGGGTCCGCGACGATGGCGGGCTCGGAGGCGATGATATCGAAGCCCCCCTCGTCGTTGATGCGCCCGAGATGGAAGGGAAGTGCTGCATGGCGGGTTTCCGGGTCGATCCTGAGCGGGCCGAGAACGGTCGAACGGGGTGCCGCGCAAAGCAGGCTGGAGACCGCCACCGGGTCGTCGGTGCCGGCATCGATGATCGCCTCGGCGCAGAGCTTGACCGATGCATAGGCGCTGGCAAAGACGCTGGAAATCCGGCGTGACGAGCCGAAACGCGCGCTGACCTCAGCCTTGAATGCGGCGTTTTCGGCGGATGCCACCGTGTCGAAATAGGCGGCTGCGCAGAGCTGCCCGGTCGCCACGCCAAGGCCGATATCGGTCAGCTCGCACTCCTGCAGATCGCAGCTGACCACCGGGCAGTTTTCCGGGCGGAAGGCCGGATCGCGTTCACTGAGCGCCCTGATCGCCGCATGGAAGGCATAACTCGACGGGCCGACGAGATTGTTGAGGATGAAGCTCGGCCGCCGTTGCTCGATTTCCGCAACGATGCGCTCGACCGCGGTTTCCTCGAGCGGCAGATAGCGCTCACCGAGTACCGATCCCCCCGCCTCCTCGATCAGCTCGCGGGCGAGGCGGTTCATCTCCCAGCCCCAGACGTAGTTGGCCCCGACGAGATAGGGACGGAGGCCAAAGCGCGGCAGCAGATAGTCGAGCAGCGGCAGCAGATGCTGGTTCGGACAGCCGCCGGTATAGACGACGTTGTCATTGGCCTCGAACCCCTCATAGGGGCACATGTACCAGAGCAGCCCGTCATGCTTCTCGACGAGCGGAATGACTTCCTTGCGCGCCAGCGACGTGATCGTGCCGACGATGTGCCGGCAGCCTTGGTCGCGCAGCAGCGAGCGCGCGCCTTCGAGGTACCGATCGATGTTGGCGTGGGGATCGACGAAGACGGGTTCGATGCGCCCGGGGTAGCGCGCCGCAATCTCCTCGATGGCCAGCTCGGCGCCATCGCGGCAGTCGCGCCCCATCGTCCCGTAGGGGCCGGTCGTCGAATACAGGATACCGATCTTCACCGCGTCGCGCATGGACCTGCCAAAAACCAAAAACCCCATGACGCATATCCCATCGGAGATGGGGCATCATGGGGCGAAACTGCCCGTCGACCATAAGGGTCATGTGAACTGGATTGAACTGCTCAATCCGCGAGCATGATTAAGATACGGGCAGCAGACCTCTGTCAAGCAAGGATTGACAAGGAGACGGCTCCCTGTGCGCAACTTTGCGCATTCTGGCAGACCGAACGCAGCAACAAAGCTTGGCTTCCTCGCGCTGCCCTTGCCGGCAGGACGCAGCGCATCGAAACGGGCAACCGGCCCGCGAACGGGCCGGTCGAATTCGGTTGGATGGTTAGAACTTCCGGCTGATGGCAATCTTGAAGTTTCGCCCGGGCATCGCCGAAATACCGTCGCTGAGATAGGGCTCGTAGTATTTGTCGAAGATGTTGTCGACCGCCAGATGCACTTCGCCGCCCTGCATGAGGCCCGATGTCGGTGTCCAGTCGAGGAAGAGGCCGTGCACCGCGTAACCGGCACTCGGCGGGCGGGCATAGGTCTGTCCGCCCTGATTGTAGGGCGTGCGGTTCTGGTCGTCGACGAAGGTGCCCGTCCAGCCGAAAGCGAGGTCCTGGTCCGGCACCTTGATGCCGGCGGTGGCGATGATGGTCAAAGGCGCCAGATCGTTGATATAGGTATCGGGACCCCAGATGTTGTTGACGGCTCCGGTCCGCTCGCCCGTCATCCAGGACACGCCGAGATCGGCGAACATGCGCTCGGTCTCGTAGTGCGATTGCAGCTCGATGCCGCGGATGTCGTAAGACGGTGTGTTCCAGTAGAACGGGACGTTGCCCGTCACACCGGCGAGGTTGGCTGTGCCGAACCGGCGCGTCACCGGGTTGGAGACGTGGTTGTTGTAGGCCGAAATGCGCGTCGAGAGCATGTCGCCGGTCGTCAGCACATCGTTGAAGCTCATGTCGACGCCGATGTTGAAGGTGCTGTTGCGCTCGACGTCCAGATCGCGGCTGGTGCCGGAGGCCTTGGTCTGCAGGCTTTGCGTCGAGTAGATCTCGTCGATGTTGGGAACCCGCATCGCGTAGGCCCAATCGGCAAAGAACCGCATCGAGGGCGTTGCTTCCCAGGACAGGCTGATCGCCGGCGTCACGCCCTGATGCGTGACGGCCGAATAGTCGTGTCCGGCCAGTGGGTTGTTGAAGCGCGGTGCTTCGTTCGGCACACCCTTGGAGCGCACGTGGTCAAAACGCAGGCCCGGTGTCACGGTCAAGGTATCCGTCAGCTCGATTCTGTCGCGAACGAAGGCGGCGAAGGTCTTCTGGGTGCCTTCCGGCATGAACCACGGCGCGTAGTAGCCGTAGTTGTACTGCGCCTGGGTGCGGTTGGCGACATCGTACATCCAGATATCGCGATCATGATCGAAGTACTGGACGCCATAGTTCAGGCTGTGCGACAGGCCAGCCAGCGTGAAGTTGGATGTATTTTCAGCCTCGAACTTGATGTCCGTATAGGCCGCATCGTTCTCGAAGCCGCCGGTCGATGCGCTCGGATTGAGCCCGGGAATATTCGGCCGCGTCGCGTGCTGGCTGGTCGACGAGAAGCTTGCCATCATGCGGTAGTTCACCAGGTCGCTGTCGCCGGTGTAGCTGTAGTTCAGCGTCGAGGTGAAATCCTCGATCTCGCGCCAGGTGAGCAGGCGGCGCATCGCTTCCTTGTAGCCATAGCGGGCGATGTTGAACTCCGACGGTGCCGACTGGCCGCGGATGGCGGCCACCGGGCCCCAATTGTCGTTCTGACCGTAGGCGACCGTACCCCTGATCTCGTGCCCGTCGTACTCGGCACCGACATTGGCAAGCAAGGTCGTGAGCTTCGAGTTGGAATAGTTGTAGATCTCGCCGCCACCGACGCGCATGTCATCGCTCTTGCGCCATGTCGCCGCCAGAAGGCCGTCATAGGTGACCGGACCGCCGAAATCCGACTTGCCGTAGAGCGCGCCGGTTTCCAGGAACTGCTTGTTGGCGCTCTGGAAACCGGACTTCGCCCAGATACCCCATTCTTCGCCCGGCCGCAGCATGTCGGCCGCATCCTTGGTTTCCATCAACACGGTGCCGCCGAAACCGCCATTGCCGTAGCGCACCGAGGTCGCGCCTTTTTCGATCTCGACGCGCTTGAGTAGCTCAGGCTCGATAAAGACGGTGCCCTGGTCGTATTTCTCGAAGTTCTTCGGCGCGCCGTCGAGAATGATCCTGACGTCGGATTGCCTGGCGAAGCCACGGATGGCGAGCGTCTGTCCTTCGATGCGGACGCCACCGCCCATCGACACGCCAGGGGTTTTCTGCAGCAACTCCGGCAGGCTGGAGGCCTGCGCCTTTTCGATGTCCTCGGCATCGAGCACGGCGACATTCGGCGCGCGATCGCCGCGCTTGGCATCACCGCGAACGACGATCGGCGCCAGCTTTGTGCCATCGCCTTCGACCGGTGCCGCTGCTTCGGTGGCGCCCATAAGTTTTACCGTCGAGCCACCGACAAAGAGGTAGCGGACGCCGGTTCCACTCAGCAAGCGCGACAGCGCCTCCTCGGCCGTCACCTCGCCGGAAAGACCGGCCGTGCTGACGCCTGAGGCAACCGAGCTATCGAAGACCACCTGGAGCTTGAGTTGCGACGCCAGGCGGTTGACGGCGGCGGTCAGCTTGCCGGCAGGTACGTCGATGTGATGCACCGATGCATCCTGGGCGAAGGCACCGGTGGTCGCGAGGGCACACATCGTGCCTGCCCTAAGCAGGTTGAAAATTCCGGAGTGGCGGCGTCCGCCGGTCGCATTCGAATATGGCATGATGGTCCCAGACAATGAGAGATGGCCGAGAAGAGGCCGGGTCTGGTTTCTGGACGAACGAGGCGCCGTATCAGGGACACCTCGCCTGAAAATTTTTAGCGCAGGATCGTGACGTAGGGTCCGATCCGGGTGATTCTGACGTCGAAGGCTTCGGCTAGCCCCTGCAAGGCCCTGACGGGATCGGAGAGGTCGAAGCTGCCGGACACCCGTCTGGCGCCGACGGCGGCATCGGCGATCAGGATCTTGCCGGGAACGTAGCGCCCGATTTCCTCAACGACGGACGCGATCGTGCGCTCCTCGAAGACCAGACGCTCCTCCCGCCAGGCCGCAGCGAAAAGCGGATCGATCGGTCTGACATCACCAAGCCTGCCGTCATGATTGTAGTTCACCTGCTCGTTGATCTCGACGCGGCGCGGCAGCGTCGCCGCGTCTGTTGCAACGGAAACCGCGTGTTCAAGCACCGTGACGCTGGTACCTTCGCCGGTCAGATTGACGTCGAATGCCGTCCCGAGCGCAGTCGTTGTGCCCGCTCCCGCCTCCACGACGAAGGGCCTGTTTCTATCAGCTGCGACCTGAACGAACGCCTCCCCGCGCAACAGCACGACCCGCCGCTCGCTCGCGGTGAACTCATAGGCGACGGCCGATTGGGCGTTGAGCTGCAGCGTCGAGCCATCGTCAAGCCTCAGGATCGGTCTTTCGCCTTTGCCGGCGATGACGTCGGCCCGCATCCACATCGCGCCGTCGAGCGCGAGAAAACTACCGACACCGGCAACGACGATGGCTGCGAGCGAGACCAGGGTTTTTCGACGATTTCCCGGCGCCCTCGCCGCTCTTTGGGCGAACTCTGGCTCGCGCCTGATCAACAGCGTCGCATCGCCGACCGCCCGCCGGGCCCGCTCGAAAATCTCGGCATGCAGTGGGTCTTCGGCTCGCCACCGCTCGAAGGCGAGCCGCAGTTCTTCATCGCCGGGGTCTCCGGTCAGGCGGACGAGCCAGTCCACCGCCTGTTCGCGCACCCGTTTTTCAAGCGCCTTGCGACCGCGCTCAGGCGCGCCATCGCTTGGCGCGCGCCGTCCGTCGAGCGCCGTCACGACGCGTCCTCCAGCCTGTCGAGGCAGTGCAGGAAGGCCTTGCGCAGATGTCGGTCGACCATGTTGCGGCTGATACCGATGCGTATGGCGATTTCGTTCGAGGTGAGGTTGCCGATGCGGCTCGCAAGAAACACCCGCCTTCGCTGCAGCGACATCTCCATGATGGTGGCCTTCAGGATCGACAGCCGGCGGCGAAGATCGGTGTTGGCGTCGGGAGCGGCCATATCGCTCGCAACGGCAAGGGCTTCTGCCTCGCTGCCGGAGAAAAGCTTGAGTTCGAAGCGGTCGCGCCGCAGCCGGTCGATACCGAGATTGGCGCAGGCGCGGCGCAGGAAGGCCTTCAACGAGGATTTGCCTTCAAGCGACGTGCGCCGGTCCACCAGACGAACATAGAGTTCGTGAACGACATCGTTTGCCGTTGCCGGCGCGTGACCGCGCCGCCGCGTCATCGTGCAAAGCTCGTCGTAGTAGGTCACGATCGCGTCGTCGAGTATCAAATGCGAAGCGGATTTCTCTGACATGTCTGTTTTCAGGACCGATCCGGATCGGCCGGCGGGAAGAAGATGGACGGCAAGGCGCCCGCGAAAGTCCGGGGCCGGCGTTCATTAACCCGTCCTTGCAGCACGCACAACAAATATGAGCATAATACTCATCTTTTATCACTTCATGCCGGCGTCCGGTCCCGGTCGCATGGCTCGCCGACACACGTGGCCGGACCCACCCCTTACGGTTTCCTTATTCCCGAGCCCCGTCTTCCCCAGCGATTTTCTACGCGCGCTGGGGCTAAGTGTTGCTGCGACCAATCGGATGATCTGCCGGTACACCAGCGAAACGACGGCCAAGACGGTGCTCCAACGCCGCTGCCATGCTTGCGCCGCTTTCGGATGGCTTGAGACGCCGCCCTCTTTCCTTCCCGGCGTTGCGCCCGGAAGCGGTGCCGCGACGAGCAAACGACAACATCCTATGACGAGTACCAGACGATGAAGATGAGAAACGCATTCAAGCTCGCGCCGAAGCAGAGCCGGAGATTACCGACCGAGTATTTCATCCTGGCGAATGTGCGTTTCGAAGGACAGGTTGTCGGATACCTCGCCGGGCGGCCGATCCGCGAAACCGCGACCGACGATAGCGGGGTTCGATATCGGTTCGTCGGCGTGGCCGCGCGCAACGCTGCCGGCGGACCGGACGTACAGTCGCTGCGCAAGGGCGAGTGGATCGTTCAACCGGGATTGGTCTATGCCAGTATCGACGACGATACCTCCGTCGCTCCTGCGGACCGAGCCGCCTGATAACCACCGGCCGGTGCCGGCCGCGGCGCTCGAAGATGACCGCAATGTCTATGTAATCTTGGCAGATTAGCTCCGGGCCAGACAATTCGAACCCGGGATCAACCATGCCCTTCTGCAATACGCGCGGCGCCTTCGCCGTCATCGCCACCACCGCAGCCGTCGCTCTTACCGGTTGCGCCTCCACCGCTATGAAGAACTATATCGGCCAGCCGGTGGAATCGGTCATCATCGATTACGGCCCGCCGACGGCAGTGCTTGACCTCGGCTGGGATCAGCGCGCCTACCAGTGGCGCAAGATCTCCACCAACGTCGTTTCCGGTTCGACGAGCGGCGAGATTCGCGACACGCGGCGCGGCCAGCGCTATGAAGAGTTCGTGACGCCGGGCTATGTCGAGGAGCAGGAATGCTTCTATACGTTCTACGCCCGCCGGCAGGGCGACCGCTGGTATGTCACGAACTTCCGTCAACCGAAGCTTGAATGCGAGTGAGCGCTTCAACTTGGCTCTGATTTGAGAAATGATGCATTCGACACTGCGGTCACGGGCCTTCCGTAACCGCATTCAGGAGAAACCGGCATGCGCATCCTGCTGCTAGAGGACGAGCCCGAAATGGCATCGGCCCTGAAGGCCGCGCTCGAGCGCCGACAGGTGATTGTCGATCATGTTTCGACGCTCGCCGATGCCGAGGCCGTGGTCGAGCTCTGGTCCTACGACGTGATCGTGCTCGATCGCCGCCTCCCCGACGGCGAAGGCCTGAGCCTCATTCCCAAACTGCGTGCGTTGCGCGTCGAAGCGCCGATCATGATGCTGACGGCGCTTGGCGCTATCAACGACCGCGTCGCCGGTCTCGATGGCGGCGCCGACGACTATCTCGCCAAGCCGTTTGCGGTCGAGGAGCTGATGGCACGCCTTCGTGCACTCGGCCGTCGCCCCGTCACGCTCAAGTCCGACCAGATCATGATCGGCCGCCTGACCTACGATTTCCGCCATCGCGAAGCGGTCGTCGACGACAAGCCGCTCGACCTGTTGCGGCGGGAAAGACTGGCGTTGGAAGCGCTGATGCGGCGGCCGGGCCGCACGGTCCTGCGCGCCACGCTGGAAGATTCCGTCTACGCCATGGAAGACGAGATCGATTCCAACGCGCTCGATTCCCACCTCTCGCGGCTGAGACGAAAGCTCGACGAGGTCGCAGCCGGCGTCGAGATCAGGGCAATCCGCAACCTCGGCTATCTCTTGCGCGCCACGGCATGAGAAAGCCCCGCCCGCGTTCGCTTCAATGGGTCCTGGTCCGCCGCCTCATCCTGCTGCAGGCGGCGACCTTCGTCGCCTTCATCGGCCTGCTGGTTGCGATCCTGACGATTGCCCAGCCTCGGCTGATCATCGACAACGAGGCGGCCATAAAGCACCTGTCCGAGGCCGTGGCGCGCACCGCAAACGGCGACCTCATCGTGCGCGACACCGAAGAGCTCCGCGCGTTCCGGGAAGATTTCCCCAATCTCTGGTTCGTCATCCGCGATGCCGACGGACATGTGGTCCGGCATGGCAGCATTCCCGCTGCCTATGAAGCGGCTGGCGGAGAGCTGTTGACGAATATCGGCCGCGCGACATTGCGGTTTGATCAGGGCGACCGGAGGCCGGAAGCCGCGCTCGCCAATGTCGACACCGACGTTGGCCGGGTGCAGATCCTTGCCTCCTCGATCTCGTCACGCGACGAGAACGATGGCCTCGAAGTCGAGATCAACGTGGATGTCGAGATGGCGAAGGATGCCAACGGCGATCCCGAATGGCTGCGCGTGCTGCCGGTCCTGGCGCTGCTTATCCTTTGCCTGCTGCTACCGATCATTCTGGTGATGGGCGTCGCCACGCTGGTCACAACGCCGGCGGTCGTGCGACGGTCGCTTGCCGGTCTCGTTTCAACGGCAGACCAGGCGGGGCGGATCGATATCGACAATCGCGCGGTGCAGCTCGAAACGGCCCAGGTTCCGACCGAAATCGCGCCGATGGTCCATGCCTTCAACAACGCACTTTCCCGCTTGGACGAAGGCTACGATCAACGCAATCGGTTCCTGACTGACGCTGCCCACGAGTTGCGTACGCCGATCGCCATCCTTCGCACCCGTGCCGAACTGCTGCAGGAAGATCCGCAGAGTGCGCGGCTCCGTAAGGATATCGAGCGGTTGTCGCATCTGACCCAACAGCTTTTGGACCGTCAGGTGCTTGAGCACGGCGCGGGCACCCGCGAGGTCGTTGACCTCGTGGCATTGGCCAAAACGCTTGCTGCCGACTTCGCGCCGCTTGCTTTCGAAGCCGGCTACGAACTGGCCTTCGAGGCGAAAGCAACGCGGCCGGTGCCGGTCAGCATTCATGTACAGCAGGTCGAACAGGCGGTCGCCAACCTCCTGCGCAATGCCGTCGAGCATGGCGGCAACCGCGGAACGATCACCGTTCTGGTCGACGCCCGCGGCGGGATCGAAATCCATGACGAGGGCCCCGGCATTCCCCTAGACGAGTGCGAACGTGTCTTCGAGCCCTTCTATCGCCTGCGCCCGCGTTCGAGCGGTGCGGGCCTCGGGCTCAACCTGGCCCGCGAGATCGCCCGGCTGCATGGCGGCCGCATCGATATCCTTTACGGTTCATGGTCCGGCGCGCGGATACGGCTGCAATTGCCAATGCTCGACGCAAATCATCCCGCGGCGCTCTTAACCGCCAACGTCTGAACAGGGCAGAGCGACGCGTGGAAAGCCGAACCGACACCGGCGGCTTGAAACAACTTTTCAGATCACTTTTCGCCTTGGCCCTTATCAAGGGTCGGCCGATGGTCCACATATGTCTCGGCGTTTCGAGGCCAGGCTTCTCCGGAGCTTCCGCTTCGAGAGCAGCAAGGCCGCCAAAACAGAGTGGAGAATTGCGATGCAGACTTCATCCGAGGCAATGGCCGGACCGCTGGATGACAGTGGCGCCCGTCCCATCGAAAGTAAGGGTATTCTCGACTGGCTGGTCACCGAGACCCGCGACCAGCGCTTCATCGACAATATCTTCGTGGATCTGTGCGAACGACTGGTCGAGGCCGGCGTTCCGCTTGCACGAGCCACCCTGCATTTCCGGATCCATCACCCGCAGTGGCTCGGCGCCCGTATCCTTTGGCGCAAGGGCCTGACCGAGGCCGATATCCGCATGTTCGACTATGGCGTCGAAGACACGACGCAGTATCTCAATAGCCCGCTATACGCCGTCAACAACGGCGCCAGCCAGGTTCGCAAGAACCTCGAGGCGGCAGCCGACGATGAGGTGCCGAACTCGCTCTATGACGAGCTGCGCGCCGACGGTCTTACCGACTACATCGCCTTGCCGCTGGAACACACGCTCGGCAAGCGCCATGTGGCGACCTTCGCCAGCGACCGAAAGGGCGGCTTCGAGGCAGCACATATCGAGGTTCTCACCGGTCTGTTGCCGGTTCTGGCCCTTGTCAGCGAAATCCGGCTGAAGAACCGGATGGCGCGAACGCTGCTGGAAACCTATGTCGGGCCGCATGCAAGCGAGCAGATCCTTGCCGGCGCGACGACGCGTGGGAGCGGTGTAACCGTCAGTGCCGCGATCCTGATCTGCGACCTTCGCGACTTTACCAAGCTGTCCGACCTCTGGCCGCGCGATGATGTGATCGAGTTACTCAACGGCTATTTCGATGCCATGTCCGAGCCGATCGAGCGACATGGCGGCGAGATCCTCAAATTCATGGGCGATGGCCTGCTGGCGATTTTTCCGCTCAGCAATCCGCAGGCCTGCGAAAACCTGCTGCAGGCAATCGGCGAGGCGGAGGCCGCAATCGCTGCGCTGAACCAGGAAAACCTGGCAAGAGGACGCGAAGCCCTGGGCTACGGCATCGGCGTTAACGTCGGCGATGTGATGTACGGCAATATCGGCTCCCGCCGTCGACTCGACTTCACGGTGATCGGACCGGCCGTCAACATCGCTTCACGTCTGGAAAACCTGACCAAGCAGGCGAAGCGCCCGGTGCTGCTGTCACGCGCCTTCGTCGAGTTGGCGGGACGCACGCGCGACATGGAGCATCTGGGCGCTTTTCCGGTGAAGGGTCTCGATGACCCGATCGAGGTCTTCGCATTTTCGTCGGGCACCGCGCAGGCGGCGGAATGATCGGATTGGACCTCGATCCTCGATAACCGGACGGCCTTCCCCTTGGGAAGGCCGCAGCCACTCACTTCAGTCGATCGTCCGCCCAGCGCGCGACGGTCTGCGCCATCGTTTTGAGATGATCCGCAGCCGAATAGCCGGAGATCGTCTTGCGCGGTTTGAGATCGTGGTCGCCATCCTCGAGCCATAGGAGTTCTATCGCGTCGGACAACAGGTATCCGGGAACCTCTCCACGCGTGCCGAATTCGTCGCGCGTGCCCTGGCAAATCAGCGTTGGCGTCTTCAGTTCCTCGAGATGTTTGGTGCGCAGCTGGTCGGGCTTTCCCGGTGGGTGGAAGGGATAGCCAAGGCAAAGCAAGCCGACGATTTTCTCTTCGGCATAGAGCTCGTCGGCAATCATGCTGGCGACGCGTCCACCCATCGATTTGCCGCCGATCAGCAAGGGGCCGGTCGCGTCAAGGGCCGCCACCGCGGCCCTGAACTCAGGATTTAGCGTTTCCGCGCGCGGTGGCGGTTTGCGGCCTCCCGACCGACGCGCGGCCATGTAGCCGAATTCGAACCGGGCGACACGAAAGCCTTCAGCAGCAAGCGCTTTGGCAGAGGCCGCCATGGAGGCCGAATCCATCGGCGCCCCGGCGCCATGCGCCAGCAAGATGGTTACGGGCGCGTTCTGTGGCCCATCGAACAGCATGGTCTTCTCCATCTCGCTACCTTCTGGCCGAACCGCCACCAAATTGCAGAACTCCTCAAGGAGCACGCGCTTCACCGGAGGATTTCGAATACCCTCAGCAAGAAGCACAAACGGCAAACCGATCCGGCGGCTTGCGGCGACGCGTCGTCGTGCCTCCCCTAACCGCTCGACGCATGCATCTAACCAAGCGGACTTGGCGCGAATTGCGCCACCAATTCATGCCGATCACCCGGATAGGTCAATCTGACATGGGTAACCGGGGCGCGGCCGCTCCAGGTGCGCCGCTCGATGACGAGACAAGCCGCCCCTGTCGAAATGTCGAGTGCCTGCGCTGCACTGCGCCCTGCCGAAACGGCCCGGATGCGATGCTCGGCCGTGCTCCACGGCACCTTTCCCAGCAGCCAGGAACCGGGCGCCGACGTCTCGAAAAGCTCCGTCTCTGCCTCGGGAACGGCCGCCAGGCTGATAAGCCGCTCCTCGAAACAGAAGGGCCGGCCGCCTGCGAAATGCCGGCAGCTGACCTCAAGCAGTCTTGCAGACGGCGGCAGGTCAAGCCGACCGGCATCCCTTCCCTCGGCCTTGCGGATGCTGCGCTCATCCAGATGGAAACTGTAATCCAGCCCAAGGGACTGAACCTCCAGTTTGACATCGTGGATTTCCATGACCGCCGACTGCACATGCGGAAAGGTGACGTAGCTCCCGGACTTCCGTCGACGCTCGATCAGTCCACGTTTGACCAAATCCGTCAGCGCCTTGTTCACAGTCATGCGCGAGCAACCATATTGCTCGGTCAACTCGTGCTCGAACGGGATACGGTGGCCAGGCGGCCACGCGCCGGAGAGAATATGACCTTCCACATCCCCGAGGATTCTCTGGTGCAACGAAAGCGACTGAGGCTGGTTGCCCGTTTCGTCGGCTGGCTGATCGCTCGGAATGTTGGCACCCTCAATGGTTTGCTGTTGTCGGCAAGCTTAAACATTTCCCAGCTTCGCGACAGCCCTCCCCTCACCCTTTCCTGTTTTTCCACCAAAGCTTCCCAGCCGTCGGATCACCACGGGAACGCCGCCGCTTGCGTAATCAGCGCCAGCGCTTGTGGCCACGGACCCAAGTCCTCGCAATGCACCTGACGGCCGCGTGAAGGGCACTTGCCGGGTTCCACCCAACCGCCAACCTCGCTCCAGCGGCAGCCACCGCCCGACACCGGCCGGTGGCTGCTCCGCGGTCCCACGCCGGGCGTCGCCTGCCGGCGACCATCTAACACATTGTATTTTATGGAATTTTTTTCCGCTTCGAATCTCGTTTCGAGGCGGAATGTTCGTTGCGTCGCCGAGCTGGCTCAAGATCGTTCTTGAGCAGGAAACGCGTATGGGCAGTTGACAGCTGTCAACGTTGACGGCCCAGCGTATCGGCGCGCTGCAAAGAGCGGCGCCACAGGCCACTGCTTCACGCCAAGCAGACACAACTAAGCCAAGTCCAACGGCATGCCGGACGAAGTTGCGCAGCGGTTTTGGGATAACGACTTGTCCAAAAACAAGAGCTTAATGCGCAGCAAGCGTGATCTGAAAGATCGCGACGCGTTTGCCGTGGAAGCGAGGTTCGCTTCAGACCATACGCCGCGGTGGCGTCAACCACCGCGCGTCTTTGGCGGCAGCGTTCGTATCAGTAAAACAGATGCCAAGGCGTTAGAAAGGCGCGAGCCCATTCCTGGTCGCGCTCCCGTTCGAGATCGTTCGCCGGCTCACGAGGCGTCAATTCGATGCGCGGCTTAACCGACTGTACGACGGCCTTCGGCGCTGGTGGCTCGAGGTAACCAAGTGTCATCCCGCCGAGATAGAACATGCTGCATCCCTTCCAGTCCGCCCGACACCATCGTCGTTGCACCACGATCTTGCCACAATTCACCTCCCTGTCAATAGTACACTAAATCCATATTCTAATAGTGATCATCTGGAGCCGGTGGGCGAGGCAGCCGAGGCAACGTCCTTTGCCGCGTCATCTCCAAAAGAAGCACGCGTGCCGCTCGCGAGGCGTTACATTTTTGGTGTTGGAATCGCATCCCCATGACAACAGTCTGGTCGGCCATCACATGAGTTGTCCGCGGACAACTGGTGCCGGCTGCGCACCCTCCCCGCTCATCGAGGCGACAAGACAGCCGTTCGGCTATCCATTTGTACATTCACGCCGAATCGGATCATAGTGCATCTGCGCATATTGCCCCGATATGACAATTTTTGCGCAGTTTTTGGAGAACTCGATGTTGCAGCAGAAAATTCAGGGCCTCGATGTGCAGGAGCATTTGCCAACGCTCCTGGCTGCCGATGCCTTGGAACTCGCGCACCAACTCCAGCAGCATCAGAAGAAAATCTTCCCGCCGCAAGCACAAAAGACATTACGCCTTTTCAGCCCAGCTGAGGCGGCAGCCTTCATCGGGATCGCGGAAGGCTACTTACGCCAGATCGCATCGGAGGGTCATGGCCCCGAGCCGTTGTCAAACGGGCGCCGCATGTATGCGATCTCCGACATCGAGCGCATTCGCCGCGTTCTGGACGAAGGCGGCAAGTCGGGAAAATACATTCCGCATCGTCGCGGCGACGAGAGGCTGCAGGTCATCTCGGTGATGAACTTCAAGGGCGGATCGGCGAAGACGACGACCTCGGCGCATCTTGCACAATATCTCGCGCTTCGAGGCTACCGGACGCTGGCGATCGATCTCGACCCGCAGGCGTCGCTTTCGGCCCTGTTCGGTCATCAGCCAGAGATGGACGTCGGCGAAGCGGAAACGCTCTACGGCGCCATTCGCTACGAAAACCCGCGACCGATCGCAGAGATTGTCCGTTCCACCCATCTGCCCAACCTGCATCTGATCCCCGGCAACCTCGAACTCATGGAGTTCGAGCACGAAACGCCGAAGGCCATGACCAGTGGCTCGGCGGAAACCATGTTTTTCGCGCGTATCGGCGATGTGCTTGCCGATATCGAGAGCTTTTACGACATCGTCATCATCGATTGCCCGCCGCAGCTCGGCTTTCTCACCATGTCGGCGCTGTGCGCGGCGACATCGGTGCTGATCACCGTGCACCCGCAGATGCTCGACGTCATGTCCATGTCCCAGTTTCTCTCAATGACCAGCGAGTTGATGCGCGTCGTCGAGAATGCCGGCGGCCGCACGAGCTACGACTGGATGCGCTACCTCGTCACCCGGTTCGAGCCGAATGACGGCCCGCAAAGCCAGATGACCGGTTTCATGCGGTCGATCTTCGGCAATCGCATGCTGCACAACGCCATGGTCAAATCGACGGCCGTGTCCGACGCCGGCGTGACAAAGCAAACACTCTATGAGGTGGAACGCTCGCAATTTGTCCGCGGCACCTACGACCGCGCGATGGATTCCCTGACGCTCGTCAATGGCGAGATCGAGGAACTCCTGCGCAAAGTGTGGGGAAGGAAGTAAGCCTTGGCCCGCAAGAACCTGATCGGTGTTTCAGACAGCCATGCCACAGACGGCGAGGATGATCGTCCGCTTGCCGGACGGCCAATCGTTGGTCTCAATCCCGGCCAACGGCCATTGAGCCCGATCGGCGGCATCACTCGATCCCTGTCAAACATTACGCAGAAAGTGGAGCGCGCTCAGGAGCTGGAACGCCAGCTCGCCGAGGGCCTGGCAATTATCGAGCTCGATCCAGCGCTCGTCGATGCTTCCTTCGTCGCAGATCGCCTTGGCGTCGCAGCCGACGCCGAGCAGTCGCTTCTTCAACAGATCCGGGATCACGGACAACAGGTGCCTATCCTGGTTCGACCCCATCCAAGCGAAGACGGGCGCTACCAGGTCGCTTACGGTCACCGTCGTCTTGCCGCCACGCGTGAGCTTGGCAGCAAAGTCAGGGCTGTCGTTCGTGACCTCAGCGACGAACAGCTGGTGATCTCGCAAGGGCAGGAAAATAACGCCCGCACGGACTTGTCTTTCATCGAGCGGTCGCTGTTTGCCACCCGTCTCGAAGACCGCGAATTCTCGCGTGATGTCATCATGTCGGCGCTGGGCGTCGACAAGGCGGCCCTGTCGAAGATGATTGCCATTGTCCGCCGGCTGCCGGTCGTCGTTATTGAGGCGATCGGCGCCGCACCCTCCATCGGGCGGCGGCGCTGGACGGAACTCGCTGATCTCATGGGAAACGATGACAAGCTCGCCGGGGCCCATGAGTTTGTGCGTCGATCCGAATTTCGGGCCCGGGAGAGCGATCAACGGTTTGAGACGCTGTTTTCCTTCCTGAGCACCGTCAAGGCCGGGAGCCAGGCAGTCGCTTGGGTAGCGCCGGATGATACGCGCCCCGTGCGCATCCGAGAAACAAACAGCGAAACCACGCTTTCCTTCAGCAAGAAGGCCGCGCCGGGTTTTGCAGATTTCGTGAGGCAGAGGCTCAAATCTCTGTACCTCGAATTTCAAGAGGAAACAGGAGACTAACAGAGCAAAAGAAAAAGGCTTCCGAACGACTAGCGCTGCGGAAACCCTTCTCTCGTGTAGCAACTAGAGAATCCCATTTCCGCGAATCACTGTCAAGCGTTTTTAGCGTCGTTTCGGCGAACGGACTTCTTTTGCCTTTGAAAAGGTAAAGAGAGATGGAGCGTGGAAATGTGACGACGCCCTTTGGGCGGCGCGCGATGACGCTTGGCATGTTCGCAAGCCAAGTCACCGCGAGCGAAATCGATTCGCATCAGCAGATCGATAAATGGAAACTGTTTCGTACCGTCTGCGAAGCAAAGGCTGTCGTCGGCGTGTCCGATCGGGCCTTAGCCGTGCTGAATGCGCTGCTCAGCTTCTACCCGAAGGTGGAGCTGACCTCCGGCAAAGGTTTGGTGGTATTCCCTTCAAACAACCAACTCGCGCTGCGCACCCATGGGATGGCGGGCACGACGCTGCGCCGGCATCTGGCAGCATTGGTGGACGCGGGCCTCATCCTTCGCAAGGATAGTCCCAATGGCAAGCGTTATGCACGCAGGGACAGCAAGGGCTCGATCGGCGATGCCTTCGGGTTCGATCTGTCGCCGCTGCTTGCACGCGCCCATGAACTGCAAACGGCCGCAGCCGCAGTCGCACTGGCCCGTCAGGAGGCGCAACTCGCTCGCGAGCGTCTCAGCCTTTGCCGTCGCGATCTAACCAAACTCATCGACGTGCTGCGCGAAACCGATGGAACTTCTGACTGGAGTGACTTTCAAAGTCGTTATCTGCTCGCCGTCGACATTCTTCCAAGAAAGCCTGGACTTGCTGAAATCGAGCCTGTGCTCAAGCAGCTCGACGCCTTGCGCGTGGAAGTGCTCAACCAATTGGAAAAACAGCTAAATCTTTCGAAAACGGCCACCAATGATAGCCAAAATGGTTGCCACATACAGAGTTCACATCCAGACTCTTCTACTGAATCTGAACCGGGCTTTGGAAGTGAAGCGGTGGCGAGTTTGAGCACGAGCCGGAGCAGCAGTGTCCCCGTTGTGCAGCCAAATCATCGGGAGGCAATTACAACGGATGCTGCCTCTCGAGCAGAAATGCCGAAGCTGATGCCGGGTGAAATGCGTCAATCTACCCAAGCTTTCCCGCTCTCGACCGTGCTGAAAGCTTGCCCTGACATCGTCGATTATGGCCCGGGCGGTAAGGTGCAGTCCTGGCGCGATCTGATGCTGGCTGCCGTTGTGGTCCGCTCGATGCTCAATGTCAGCCAGGGAGCGCATGATGAAGCCTGCAGGGTACTCGGTCCAGAAGTGGCCGCGGCCGTGCTCGCATGTATTCTGCAGCGCTCGCCGTACATCACGTCCGCCGGTGGTTACCTACGGGATCTGACACGGCGGTCTCTTCGACAGGAATTTGCAGTTGGACCCATGATCATGGCGCTGTTGCGAGCCAATACCGGGGATCTTGCGTTAGCCAGCTGACCTACTGCATGTTTCCATAAATCGTAGTCCATTTATGGACAAAAACATGCAGCAATTCAAAGTGCTACAGCGACCTTTGCGCGTCTGAGAAGACGCGCGGCGCTATAGGACAACTCGACTGTTTCGACGGACGTTGACAGCTGTCAACTGCGGCTGGCTGCGAGCATCCGTCAGCAATCAAGGCCGAGTGAGATGCAGCGAGCCGGACTGATGCCGAGCTCCGCCGGGAGAGAGCTGAGCACGGCACCTCGATCAGCGTTGACTACCACGATAGGATTTGCCTGCCTGTGGTGAGGACAGGGTGATCCCGGCAAGCCGTTGTTCCTGGCGAGTGCCAATCATGTAGTGCAAGCCAAATGGCCAATAATTTCCTCCACCGCGTTTCCCCGCTCAGAACAACAAATTAACGGCTTAACTGCGTGACGTTTTAATCCTCGTCTAACCAGCAACCTTCGCCGAAGGGCAACTCTCATAGGGAACGATCATCTCTCCGCAGATGCATGCAAAGTGGGAGTTGTTCTTGTCAAATTGCGCGATGCGATGCGGAGCATCGGGTGCTGAGTTGACAGCTGTCAACAGACAGCGCGCCTGGGTATGCCCTTCTTCGGTCGCCTTCTAGGCTTGGCTGGGCGCACGCGGTGTGTCGTTCTGCGAACGACCGAGATGTTGACAGCTGTCAACTTATGAAGGGATCTTGCGCGGCGCCTGAAAATCGCGCACCTGTTCGATTGAACAGCAGGCATGGATACAAGCTTCGATGGGCCACATCGCCGGTCGGGCTATATGGTAACAACCTAGTTTACGGGGTTGGCCGACACAGCCAGGATTGCTGCCATGCAGCTTCCGCCAGCGTCTTCAGCATCGGGAACGCAGGCAAGCTGGTGGCGATGGTGGGCGATATGTCCGATTCTTGGCGGTATACGGTCTGCCGACTTACCTGGGCGCCGTCACTACCGACTGCGACCCCTCAACGTTGGGCATGCCTGTCTTCGGGTAAGAGGCGCCCTGATCCCGTTTGTCAGAGGCTGGTAGCATCACGGGACCGACCCGTGATTATCTCGATCATTGGCTCTTTGGCTAGGCAGGTGGCGCGCTTCTTGCCAGATCGGGTGAATGCCTCGGCGATCACACCGAGGCATTGCGCGTAAGGATCAGGCGGGGGATGAATATGCGCCGGGGCCGATGACGACAGTGCAGGTCACGGGGCGGCGTCGTGCCTGTGCTTCGGTCGGCCAGAGGAGGGCGGGGTGCCGTGGCGGTGGCATCGCCAAGGCTAGTATCCAATTGCAGCATCGATGCTGGTTGACAGCTGTCAACACGTGGGCCTCGGTCGGCATCCGACCTGCGATGCCATGCGGGTTATGGCTTCTTCCAGGACGTGTTGTCCTGGTCGCGATGCTGCCTGGCCTGACTATGGTCTTCGACGTCTAAAAGACTTCGCGGTCGCCTTTCGGCCTGTTATCGGAATGGAAAGGAAATGTTGCTATGTTGGTGACGCCGGCCTTCATGCGTTGCGAATGGCCCTCAAGAGCGTACAATGGCGTGGTCAATTTCGTCGATTCGCGCCCATTTTGCGCTCAGTTGACACGCGGAGAAGGCCAGTTTGGTCCTCCATATTGACCGATGCAGAAACCCGACGACAATCACCGCGGTATCCGCTAAAACGACACCTCTCATGTGTCGGAAGGAAAGCATGTTTTTTCTTCCGTTTGCCAGAAATAGCGTGTGATTGTAATGCGATACGACATCCCGGATTTGCTCCTGCAGACGCTGTTTTCCGCGACGATCGAAGTTGAAGATCGCCTTGCGCGGCTGGATGAGCGCGCCGGTCGCCATCCCGTTGCCGAGGGCTTTCGCGAGCGTGGTCAGTTCTTCGATGCGGCCGGTGCCCTCTGGGTCGCCGGCGAGTTGGTTCATGTCGAGGACCTGGTGCTGCATGACGCGCATATGGACGCACGTGCGCCGACGCATGAGTTGACGATTGCGCACGCAGTCTTGCGCGCCCGCCGGAGGATCTGGCTTTCTGACCCGGATTGGGCGCTGTCGACCGCCGGCCTCGCTGTCCTTCGCGGAGAACAGGGGGGTGGAGACACACCACCCACGGAGATCGACCGGGACGTTTCCTCCGGGGCTGCGGATGAGGACGATGTCGTCGCTGACGGCGATGACGACGACAACCCGCTTTCCCTCGAGTTCGCGGAGATCGACGCGGCGATCGCGCGATCGCAGCGTTTGCTGGATGAACAAACCGGTGAGTTCGGCGACAGTGGGTTTGGCGGGCTGGAGCGCCCGTCCGCCTCAGAGCCCAAGGGGCAACTGGGGTTGCTTTTCGATGACGAATGGGACGAGGGCGCGCGGCTCGACGCGTGGCGATCCTTGATCTCGACGGCGGATCGACTGCCGGCCTGTCTCGGTGCCGCGATCCTCTTCGATGCCTGGGAGCAGATCGAGCCGCTTCGCAGGCAGCATTGGCTGGGCGGATTGCTCGTTGGCGCCTACCTGCGCGCGCGCGGCAAGGTGACGTCGCATTTGCTCTGCTTCCATACCGGCCTGAAGACAATCCGCCACGAGCGGCGTCGAGCGAAGGATCAGGAGGTGCGGCTTAGGGCGTTTCTGGAGGGCCTGGCTCTGACTGGCGAACTCGGCCTCAAGGAACTGGATCGACTGTTTCTTGCCAAGACCCAGATGGAAATGCGCGTGCGCGACCGTCGTTCAAACAGCAGCCTGCCAAGCCTGATCGAGCTTCTGCTGTCCCGGCCGATCGTTTCCGCCGGACTGGTGGCACGCCATGTCGGCGTCACCCAACGGGGTGCACTCAATCTGGTTCGGGAACTCGGGGCCAAGGAAATGACGGGCAGGGGGCGTTACCGCGGCTGGGGCATATTGTAGCCGGTCGCGCACTGAGGCGATTGACAGATACGCTGCCAATGCGCCGTCGCGCGTTGCGCCACTTGGCGATGCGACTCAACCTGTGCCGAGCGTCAAATATGACGCGCAAAGGACGCTGTAACGCTTGAAATCTGTTGCATAATTCTCTCCTCAGATCGTTTCCGATTTAAGGAATTATGCAGTAGCCCAGCAGGTTACGGATCGTCCGCATGAAAGCGCGCGCACCCACCTCGATCAGTGCGTCGGGAAAATCATAGTCCGGATTGTGCAGGCGAGGATGGTTCTCACCTGCCCCGAGAAAGAACATGGCCGAGGGGGCGACACGGCCGAAGAGGCCGAAATCTTCCGACGCTTTCATCGGCAGCGCCGTCGGGCCCGCATCCTGGCTGATCCCTTCCTCGCGAAGGGCGCGACGCAGTTCGTCGACGGTCAACGGTGCATTGCTGCAATGATGGAAGATGTCTTCGTAGCTGATTGACGGCGTGAGCCGACTTGCGGTCGCGTGTTTGTGGACCAACACTTCGGCGCGCTGCATCAGGTCGCCCATGCGGTCGTCGGTCAGGGTCCGCAGTGTTGCCCAGATCTCGGCATGGCTGGGGCTGATGCCGAAGGCGGGTTCGCCGAGGCGGGCATGGGTAACGGTAACGAGGGTGAAATCAGCATCCAGTGAGCCACCGCTGCCAAGCCCGGTCAGATCAGCCAGGAGGTGGGCCATGGCGAAAGTCGGCGCTATGCCGTCTTCGGGGCAGGACGCATGTGCCGTCTTGCCGGAGAGCGTGATCTTCATGCCGCGCGACGCGCAATTGACCGGCCCTTCGGCCAAGGCGACGTGACCGAGCGGCAGGCCGGGAAAGTTATGCAGCGAGAACACGAAGTCAGGCTTCAGCGTCGCGAATTTCGCGTCAGCCAATACGGCCGCGGCACCGGCGCCGTTCTCTTCGGCGGGTTGGAAAAGCAGGATTGTCCGTCCGCGTGCCGGCCTTTTGTGGGCGAGCCCTTTGGCCAGAGCCATCAGGATTGCCGTGTGGCCGTCATGTCCGCAGAGATGTCCCTTGCCGGCGATTTCGGATCGGTGGGGTACGGTGGAAAGCTCCTCGATCGGCAACGCGTCGAGTTCGGCGCGGATCATCACCGTCGGACCGTCGGCCGTTCCCTGATAGATGGCAGCAACCCCGTGCCCGCCCAGGCCGGTGACGATCGCGTCCGGTTCGCTCGACTGCAGCGCCCGTGTCACCATCGCGGCTGTCTCGATCTCTTCGCCCGAAAGCTCCGGCTTGCGGTGAAGCTCGCGCCGAAACGTGATGATCTCGTCCAGTTCGCCACCATTCAAAAACATGCCCAACATCCCACAGCAGAAAGTTTGCCCGCGGCGCGCCGCCGATCGAGCTTTGATATTGGCAGGGAATGTGAAGGCGCGCTCCGGCTGTGTCCAGCTACTAAAATACAAAAGACGGGAGATGTTCGCGTCGCTACAGCGCCGCGCGTCGTACCAGACGCGCAAAGGTCGCTGTAGCACTTTGAATGCTGCATGTTTTCATCCTTAAATCGGATAGGATTTAAGGAAACAGGCAGTAGCGCGGCTGGTGCCGCCTGCAGGTCGGTCGACGTTCTCCACCGCCCTGGAGGACAGGCGGTGGAGACAACGCGGCGAACCTCCGGACTTTGCATTACCTTGACAAGGCGGCGTCCGTCGTCAGGCGCACCAGCATCTTGCCGTGGTTTGCGCCCTTGAAGAGGTCGATGAAGGCGGACGGTGCATTTTCGAGGCCATCGGCCACGGTTTCGCGGATCTTGACCTGTCCTGCTTTCAGCCAACCGATCATATCGCGATTGAAATCCGCCGACAGGTCGAAATGGTCGGCGCCGATGAGACCTTGCAAACGAATGCGTTTTTCGATGGCGGCGAAGATGTTCGATGGCCCTGCCTGCGGCTGTTCGGCATTGTAACCGGAGATCATTCCGCAGAGCACAAACCGCGCATTGACATTGGCGATCGCTAGCGCGGCTTCCAGATGGTTGCCGCCGACATTGTCGAAGTAGATGTCGATGCCTTCCGGGGCCGCCTGCGCCAGCGCCGCAACCAGATCCGGCGTTTCGCGGTAGTTGATGACGGCGTCGACGCCGACCTCGTCGATGAGCCACTTCGCCTTGTCGGCTGAACCAACCGAGGCAACGACACGCAAGCCTTTGCTCTTGGCGATCTGGGCGACGATGCTGCCGACCGCGCCGCTCGCCGCGGAAACGAAGATCGTTTCGCCCGCCTTGACCTCGGCGATCCGCATGAGCCCGGCATAGGCGGTGAGACCGGGAAAGCCGAGTGCGCTCAGATAGGTCTGCGGCGCGATGTCCGTGCCGGTGATCCTGGTTGCGTCACTTGCTGTGACGATGGCGTGATCGCGCCAGCCGGAGAAATGTACCACCCGATCACCAATGGAAAATGCCGGATCGTTCGAACGTTCGACGACGCCGACGGCGGCACCTTCCAGCGCTTCGCCGAGCTTGAAGGGAGGGATATAGGTTTCGCGATCGACCATGCGGCCACGCATATAGGGGTCGACCGACATCCAGGTGTTTCGCACAAGCAGCTGGCCGGGCGAGGGCGCTGCCAATGTCGTCTCGACAAGATCAAAATTATCGGGGGTCGGCAGGCCATGCGGCCGGCTCTTCAGGCGGATTTCGCGCGTGGTGGTGCTCATTGTCATTCCTTTCGTAAGGGAGGTTGATTGGGGAAGGAGGATCAGGAAGCCGTGGTGCGAATGCGGGTGCTGTATCCTGCGCCGAGCCCTTGCCCGAGTTCTACAGCGCCGCGCGTCAAATATGACGCGCAAAGGACGCTGTAAGGCTTTAAACTTGCTGCATAATTTTGTCCTTAAATCGGATCCGATTTAAGGAATTATGCAGTAAGGCGGTCGCGAGGTTGCGCAGATGGGCCGATCCCTCGCTGCGATAGAGCGCCAGATCTGCTTCCGCCATCCGAGGGTCGAAAGCCTCGCCAAAAAGATCGGCTCGTTCGACGGCCGGCGTGGCATGGCTTTGCATGCCTGCCAGGTAGCGCTCTGCCAGTGACGCTGCGAAGGAGCGGTTGCCCGGATCGGCTGTTACGACGAGAACATGCATGGCGATCTCCTGTCTGCTGTATGACAGCTATACAACCAGCCAGTGAATCGATAAAAAAGTTCGATTTTTCGATCAAAATGATCGAATGGATAGATGTATGTTGCCACGTATTTCCCTGGATCAATGGAAGGCGCTGGTCGCGGTCGTGGAGGCCGGAGGCTTCGCACAGGCGGCCGAAGCGCTGCACAAATCGCAATCGACGATCAGCTACGCGATCCGGCAGATTGAGGAGCGTCTGGGTGTTTCGGTGTTCGAGATCGAGGGCCGCAAGGCCCTGCTCACGCGCCAGGGCCATGTTCTCTACCGGCGCGGCAAATCGCTCGTCGATGAAGCGCTGAGGCTTGAGCGGGCGGCGAGGAACCTCGCCAAGGGTCAGGAGCAGGAACTCCGCCTCGCGGTCGAGGGGCTGTTTCCCACCTGGCTCCTGCTGCGCTGTCTGGATCAGTTCGGGGCCGAATACCCGGAGACGCGCATCGAGTTCTTCGAAACGGTCATGGGCGGCACGGACGAACTGTTGCTCTCAGGCGCCGTCGACCTTGCCATCTGCGCCGATACTCTTCCGGCAGGCCATAGGGGCGAGGTGCTGATGCGCTATCGGGCGATCGCGGCCGCCGCCCCGTTCCATCCGCTGCATCAGATCGGCCGCGAGCTGGCGATGGAAGATCTGAAGGGGCATCGCCATCTCGTCATCCGCGACAGCGGGCTGCAACGGGTGCGCCATAGTGTCTGGAACGTGACCGAGCAGAGGCTCACGGTCAGCCACAAATCGACATCCATCCGCGCCGCCTGCATGGGCATGGGCTTTGCCTGGTATCCGGAAGACTGGATCCGCGAAGAACTGGCCGCGGGCCAGCTCAAGCCCCTGCCGCTTCGGGAAGGGGCGGAGCGGTGGGGCGCGATGTATCTGGTCTATCCCGACCCCGATGGGGCCGGACCGGGTGCCCGCCGGTTGGGAGATATCATCGGGCACGAGGCGAAGAGCGTCGTCTGAGACACGGCCCCACGCTGGATAGCTATCTGCGCGCGCCGCCAACCAGCGAGATCGAACGCGCGGCAGCGGTCACCAGCGAGGCGAAGCGTTCTTCGGTTTCTTCCGGCGTGTAGCGGCTGCGGGATACCGCGATGTTGATCGCGCCGTAGGGCGTGCCGTTGGCGTCCAGCACCGGCGCGGCGATCGACAGGTCGCCGTGGAAGTATTCCTCGAATGCGGTGGCGTAGCCCTTGGTCGCGGATTGCTTCAGCTTTTTCTTCAGCGCGTCGATGTCCCATGTCGTATGGGGCGTAAACGGATAGAGATCCGACTTTTCCAGGATCGCGTGCGCGACGTCCTCCGGCAGGCACGAGAGGATGGCGATGCCCGGCGCCGTACAATAGGCCGGCAGCCGAGTGCCGGTGATGACGTCGTTGTTGAGCACGTGACGGCTCATGAAGCGCGATACGAACACAATGTCCGTATCGTCGAGCACGGTCAGGTTGACCGTTTCTTCGGTCGCTTTGCTTAAGTGCAGGAGATAGGGCATGCCGCGTTCGACGAAGCCGCTGGCGCGCGTGTAGTGGTAACCGAAATCGAGCGCCTTGACCGTCAGCTCAAAGCGCTTGGTGTCAGGATTCTTGCCGAGATAACCGAGCTTGGCGAGCGTGTGCGTGAAGCGCTGGGCGGCGCTCATGTCGAGCCCCGTTTCTTCCGCTATCTGTGACAGGCTGAGGTTCGGGCGGCGGCCATCGAAGGCTCTGAGAACCCTGAAGGCTTTCTCGACCGATTGCACCAGCAAGGGATCGCGGTCTTCTCCCGACGTTTCGCGTTCGTCTGCTGCAGCCTTGTTCGCCTTGCGCGCCATGTATCCCCGATTCCCGCGGTTTCCCACATATCGATAACAGAATCGCCAAGCATCGGAAAAGGTGCTTGACAGCTAAAATAAACATAATCACACTATGACATAACAATTATCGCATTGCAATAGTTGTTTGATTGCAACGGAGAAAATCATGGACCGCTTCATCCTGACAGAACGGCGTGGCGAGGTCGGCGTCATCACGCTGAACCGCCCCGAAATCCTCAATGCCTGGCACAGCCCGATGCGCCAGCAACTGGTTGCTGCCTTCAAGACTTTCGAAGAAGACGAGGCGGTCCGCGCCATTATCCTCACCGGCGCCGGCGACCGTGCGTTTAGTGCGGGACAGGATCTGAACGAGACCCGCACGTTCGACGCCGCCCGTGGCCAGGAGTGGGTGGGCGAATGGGAGCGGCTCTATGATGCGATGCGCGCGCTGTCGAAGCCGTTGATCGCCGCGCTGAACGGCGTCGCGGCCGGTTCCGCGTTTCAGGTGGCACTTCTCTGCGATTTCCGCATCGCTCATCCGGGCGTGCGCATGGGGCAACCGGAAATCAACTCCGGCATCGCCAGCACCACGGGTCCGTGGATGATGCGCGAGATGATCGGCCTTTCCCGCACCATCGACCTGACGCTCAGCGGCCGTCTGATGCAGTCGGATGAATGCCACGCCATCGGCATCATCAACCGCGTCGTGCCGCAGGAACGCGTCATGGACGAAGCGCTCTCGCTCGCGCGCGAACTCGCCGCCAAGCCGCCGGTCGCCATGCGGCTTGACAAACAGCGCTTCAGGGAGATGACAGAGGCTGGTTTCCGCGACTGCCTCGAAGCCGGCGCTCGCATCCAGCGCGAAGCCTACGCCTCCGGCGAACCGGCGCGGATGATGGAACAGTTTCTCGCACGGCGTGCAGCAAGCAAGGCCTGACGAAGGTCAAGCCGCTTATGGGAGGCGGCATGCAATCCAAAACAAGAGGGTAGAACAATGACCAACAACAAACGAATTCTGATTGACCGCCGCAGCCTGCTGAAAATCGGCGGAGGCCTTGGCGTTGCCCTGGCCGCGCCTGCCGTGTTCACACGATCGGCCTTTGCCGCCGAAGCGCTGACCGTCGCCGATCCCGGCGGCCCCTACAGCCCCGGCTACCGCAAGGCATTCTACGACCCCTTCGAACAGGCGACCGGCATCAAGGTCATCAATGTCGCCCGCGATGCCGAACCGACCGCGCAGTTCCGGGCGATGGCCGAGACCCAGTCCTATAGCTGGGACGTCTGCACGCTAACGCTTTCGGCTCGCGACATTCTGGAAAAGCGCGACCTGCTTGAGCCGATCAACCTGCCGGCAGCCGATGTGCCCGGGTTGATGCCCGATGCCCTGACTGAACTGTGGCTCGGCGTCGATGTCTATTCCACCATCATGGCCTATCGCACCGACCGCTTCGACGCGGCCAAGGGCCCGAGTTCCTGGGCCGATTTCTGGAATGTCGAGAAATTCCCCGGCCGTCGCGCCCTGCGCAAGAACCCGATCGATACGTTGGAGCAGGCGCTGCTTGCCGATGGCGTGCCGCTCGCCGAACTCTACCCGCTCGACATCGAGCGCGCCTATGCCAGCCTCGAAAAGATCAAGCCGCATGTCGATGTCTGGTGGACCGGCGGCGCGCAGTCGAGCCAGTTGATCCAGAGCGGCGAAGTCGACCTGATCGCCCTGTGGAACGCCCGGGCTCAGGCGGTCATCGATGGCGGTGCGCCGGTCAAGATCGGCTGGAACCAGGGGCTCTACTCGATCGAGGGATGGGGCATTCCCAAGGGGTCGCCGCGCGCCGACATCGCCCGGCAGTTCGTCAGGTTCTGCGCCGACCCGAAGCAGCAGGCGCTCTTTACCGAATTCCTCGCCTACGGTCCGACGAACCTGAGGGCCTATGAGCATATCCCGGCAGAACGCGCCGCGGCTCTCCCGACTTCCGAGGCCAATCTGAAGGTCATGACCATTGCGCGGGAAGACTGGTGGAGCGCCAACCGTTCCGAAATGACCGAGCGGTTCAACGCCTGGATCCTGGGTTAAGGGGAAATCTGATGCTCGCGAAGCCCGAACAAGCCACTCGCCCCAAACTTCTCGTCGATGGATTGGCCAAGAGCTACGGCGCCACCGTTGCTCTGAAACCCACTCACGTCGCCGTCCAGACCGGCGAGTTCCTGACGCTTCTCGGGCCTTCGGGTTCCGGCAAGACCACATTGCTACAGATGATCAGCGGGCTGGTCCTGCCGACTGAGGGCCGCCTGTTCATCGACGGCAGCAACGAGACGAACACGCCGGTGCACAAGCGCGACATCGGCCTGGTGTTCCAGCACTACGCCCTGTTCCCGCACCTGACGGTGGCCGAGAACATCGGCTTTCCCCTGAAGATGCGGGGAAAAAGCACGGCCGAGATCGACAGGCAGGTCAACGGCGCCCTGGACATGGTTCAGCTCGGCCATCTGGCCGGGCGGTTCCCGCGCGAGCTTTCGGGCGGGCAGCAGCAGCGCGTGGCGCTTGCCCGCTGCTTCGTCTACCAGCCATCGATTATTCTGATGGACGAGCCGCTCGGAGCACTCGACAAGAAGCTTCGCGAGCACATGCAGTTCGAGATCAAGCGGCTGCACCGGCAGACCGGCGCGACGATCATCTATGTGACGCATGATCAGGAGGAGGCGCTGGCGCTCTCCGACCGCATCTGCCTTATGAACCACGCCATGGTCGAGCAGATCGGTCCGCCGCAGGAAATCTACGCCCGGCCGCGCACCGCCTTTGCCGCCGATTTCATCGGCATCTCCAACATCTTCCGCGGTCGGGTCGAGCTCGGCTCGGGCGGTGCCGCACACCTTTCGACCGCAAGCGGCCGTTACCGGATCGATGGCGCCAGCCTTTCCAACAATGCCGAGATGGCACTGGTCGTGCGGCCGGAGCATCTCGAGCTCGGCTCGACCGGTGCAAACGAAATCAGCGGTCGTGTTGCCGAGGTCGTCTATGCCGGATCGGAAACCCGCCTGCTCGTCGACATCGCGGCCGAACAGATGGTCACCGTGCGTGTCCTTCCCGGCAAGCTGCTGCCGAGCCTCGGCGAAAACATCACGCTGAGCTGGGCGCCCGAAGCGGCTGTTCTGGTGACGCCATGAACGCCACGGCTGTTACCACCACGCGTGCTCACCGCCCCGACCGCTTCCGCCTTGGGCCGCTTTGGCTGGCGGCCCCCGGCATCGCCTTTCTCCTGATTTTCTTCCTTGTCCCCGTCGCAAGGCTGATGGGCCTCAGCCTGGAGGATGCGGACACCGGAGCCATGACCGCCAGCCACTATTCCAGGATTTTTGAGACGGACGTCTATTTCCGTGTCCTGTTGATCACGTTCCGCATCGCCGGGCTGACGACGCTCTTCTCCCTGCTGCTCGGCTATCCCCTGGCCTACTGGCTGTCGCGCCTGCCGGACCGGACGCGCGGCACCATGATCCTGCTCGTCATGGTTCCGTTCTGGACGAGCTACCTCGTCAAGAGTTTTGCCTGGGTCATCGTGCTGGGCCGCACCGGCATCATCAACCAGATCGGTCTTGGAACCGGCGTGCTCAGCCAGCCGCTCGAGCTATTGCACAACGAACTCGGCGTGATGATCGGCATGATCCATGCCATGGTTCCGCTTGCCATCCTCACCATGCTGCCCGTGATGACCGGCATCGATCGCCGGCTGACGCAGGCGTCGGGGACGCTGGGCGCGACGCCTGCAAAGGGCTTCTGGCTCGTCTATTTCCCGCTTTCGCTTCCGGGTGCTGCGGCTGCCGGCCTGCTGACGTTCATATCCTCGCTCGGCTTCTTCATCGTTCCGGCGCTGCTTGGCGGACGCCAGCAGACGATGCTCGCGCAGCTGATCATCGTGCAGGTTCAGGAGATCCTGAACTGGGCTTTCGCCGGGGCTCTCGCCGCCATGATGCTGGCGGCGGCACTGGTGACGTGCTGGCTTTACGACCGGGTGTTCGGTCTCTCCAGCCTGTCGGGCGAACCGTCCGACGGCAAGGCCGGCGGCACGGGTTTCCTACGCGCCCTTGGCCTAGCGATCCTCGATCGGGTGGCAAGCGTCAGCAGCGCCATTTCGGCCGGCAGCCACCGGCTGCTGGGGGCCGCGGTTTCAAGCCGCATGCTCGGCATCTACAGCCTCCTGATGTTCGCCTTTCTGATGCTGCCGACGCTTGTCGTCCTGCCGATCGCCTTTACCAGTTCGCAGTTCCTCGAGTTCCCGCCGCCGGGTTATGGCCTGGAATGGTTCAGGACCTACTTCACCTCGGATCTCTGGGTTGCGGCAACGATCCGCTCGTTCGGCGTCGCCTTCGCGACGGCCATCGTTGCAACGGTGATCGGTGGCTTTGCGGCGCTGGCGCTTGCCCGCTCGCGCTCGCGCTGGCGGGGCGTCATCTTTGCCTTTTTCCTGGCGCCGATGATCGTGCCGCGCATCGTCATCGCCGTCGGCCTGTTCTATCTCTTCGCCCAGATGGGACTGGTCGCCACCGACGTCGGTCTGGTGATCGGCCACACGGTGCTGGCGCTGCCCTTCGCCTTCGTCGCCATCGCCGCGGTCCTGAAGAGCTATGACTGGCGGCTCGATCAGGCGGCCGCGACGCTCGGAGCAAACCGCGTCCAGGCGCTGCGCTTCGTCACGGTGCCGCTGATCAAGAGCGGCCTGACGGCGGCGTTCCTCTTTGCCTTCATCACCTCGTTCGATGAGCTGACCGTGGCAATTTTCGTCAGCGGCGGCGTCAAGACGACCCTGCCGAAGCAGATGTGGGATGACATGATCCTTCAGCTCAACCCGACGCTCGCGGCGGTTTCGGTCGTCGTCTTCATCGTCGTGACAACCCTTCTCCTGGCGGCGGAAAAACTCCGCCGCTCCTCCTGACACACCATCCGAGATCCTCCCATGACCGTATCTCTCGAAGGCTTCCTCGGAAGCTTCACGACCAAGGCTGCCCGCAAACCGGAACAGGTGTTCGCCCGTTTCAACGGCGAACCGATCACCTTTGCGACCCTCGACGCGATGTCGGGCGCGCTTGCCGCGGATCTCCGCCAGCGCGGGCTGAAAGCCGGCGATCGCGTTGCCGTCATGATGCGCAATTCGCGCCTCTCGCTTGCCGTCCTGTTCGGCCTTGCCAAGGCCGGTGTCGTCTGGGTGCCGCTCAATGCGCAACTGCGCGGCGAGGGCCTGCGCTACATCCTGGAACATTGCGAGCCGGGCGCCGTCATCTGCGACGCCGAGCTTGCCGAAACCATCGCCGAAAGCGGTGCCGCTCTGCCTGCGGCCGGGTTGATTCTCGCGGGTCAACAAACCGGCCCGACGTCGCTGGAAACAATCCTGACTTCAGGTGCCGCCTTCAACGAAGAGCCGCCCGCCGCCGACGATCTGTTTGCGATCATGTACACTTCCGGGACGACAGGCCGGCCGAAGGGCGTGCTGGTCACCCACGGCATGATCCGGCTCGCCGGCGAGGCGGTGCGCACCCTTTCGGTGGCGGGCCCGGGCGATGTCTTCTTCGTCTGGGAGCCGCTCTACCATATCGGTGGCGCGCAGCTCATCGTGCTGCCGATCATCGAGGACCTGTCGCTCGCCATGGTCGACCGGTTCAGCGCCAGCCGCTTCTGGGACCAGGTGCGCAGCTACGGCGCCACCCACATCCACTATCTCGGCGGCATCCTGCAGATCCTGCTGAAGCAGCCGGAAAGCGAGCTCGACCGCAAGCATCCGGTGCGTGTCGCCTGGGGCGGCGGTTGCCCGAAGGAGGTTTGGCCGCTGTTCAAGGAGCGCTTCGGCGTCGAGATGCGCGAATGCTACGGCATGACGGAGGCCTCCAGCATCACCACCTGCAACACCACCGATGTCGTCGGCGCCGTCGGGCGGCCGATGCCCTGGTTCTCGGTCGATATCCTCGATGAAAAGGGCGAACCGGTGCCGGTTGGCGACAAGGGCGAGATCGTCGTGCGTTCCTCGCTCAAGGGCGCGCTGTTCCAGGGATATCTGCGCAATCCCGAAGCGACGGAAAAGACCCTTCGCAGCGGCGCGCTTCACACCGGCGATTGCGGTTCCTTCGATGCCGACGGCAATCTCTGGTTCCATGGCCGGTTGACCGACAGCGTCCGGTGCAAGGGCGAGAACGTTTCCGCCTGGGAGGTCGAGCATGTTGCCGCCGCCTACCCGGCGGTCGAGGATTGCGCCATGATCGGCGTCGCCGCCGATGTCGGCGAGCAGGACATCAAGCTCTTCGTCAAGCCCAAGCCGGGCAGCGCCATCGATCCGATCGACCTGTCGGGATGGCTGGCGCATCGGCTCGCGCCCTACCAGAACCCGCGCTACATTGCCGTTGTCGACGACTTCGAACGCACGCCGAGCCAGCGCATCATGAAACACCGGCTGCCCGTCGGTCTTACCGATTGCTGGGATCGGCTGGCGCGGCAATAAACCGTCACCAATGAGAGGAGACGCGCAGATGCAACAGTCCGGAGACATCCTGCTTGTCGGCTGCGGCAACATGGGCTTCGCCCTGCTCGAAGGCTGGCTCGAGCGGGCCGATCTTCCTGCGAGCCGCATTCACGTGGTCGAGCCGGCGGAACCTCTGCGCGGCCGCGCGGCCGCGCGTGGCGCCACGGTTTACGCCGATGCAGCCGGCTTGCCGGAGGCGTTACGGCCACGCGCCGTCATTATCGCCGTCAAGCCGCAGATCGTCGGCTCGATTCTTGCGACTTACCGCCGGCTCAGTGGCACCGCCGTGTTCGTCAGCATCGCCGCCGGCGTGCCGATCTCGACCTTCGAGGCCACACTGGGCGCGACCGCGATCGTGCGCGCCATGCCAAACATGCCGGCGTCCATCGGCATGGGGGTGACTGCCGCCTTTGGCAACGTCCAAACCGGCGAAGTGCAAGCAGGCTGTGTGACAGATCTCTTGGCGGCCGTCGGCAGTGTTCATTGGCTGGCGGAGGAGAGGCTTGTCGATGCGGCAACGGCGATATCCGGTTCGGGGCCGGCCTATCTCTTTCATTTTATCGAGTGTTTGACCGACGCGGGAGTTGCTGTCGGCCTACCGGCGGAGACCGCTCTTGCCCTGGCAAAGCAGACGGTCAATGGCGCCGCCGCTCTCGCGGCGACAAGCGCGTTTTCTCCGGCAGAATTGCGCCAGCAGGTGACCAGCCCGAACGGCACCACGGCTGCTGCCCTCGAAGTGCTCACGGCCGAGCCAGGCTTGGCCGATCTGGTGAAGCGGGCCGCCGCGGCTGCGCATCGCCGGGCGTTGGAACTCGCCGCGACCGGCTGACCGCCGGTCGGAGATGTATCAGCGTCAGGGCGCGGTAAACGATGCGTCGCGCACACCCGGAATATGAAAGGTCTGCTGGAAATAGGACCGCAGCGCCTGCATCGGCGGCGTGAATTCCGCGCCACGCCGCCAGGCCAGGCCGACATCCATGGCCGGGACGGGGTCACGCACGTTGATCGTCTCGATGCGCCGGCCCTCGAGCGACCAGGGGCGGTGTACCATGTCGGACAGAATGGCCACGCCCTGGCCGTTGGCGACCAGCGAGCGCACCGCCTCGACCGACGACGTTCGGAGAATGACGCGCGGCTGGTAGGTCGATGTGCTCCAGTATTTCAGCGAAGAATGCGCCGCTTCGTCGACCGTCAGCATGATGTAGGGCTCCTCCGAGATCTCGCGAAAGCCGACGCTGTCGCGCTGAAGCAGCGGATGCTGGGCCGGCACCCAGAGCCGGCGCGTCGAGCTCATCAGCTTTTCGGTCGTCAGTGCCGGGTTGAGGATGTTCGAGGTCAAAAGCACCGCCATGTCGTAGCGGTTGGTGAGCAGGCCTTCCTCGATCGATTCCCGCTTGAGTTCGAACAGCTGCAGCTCGAGTTTCGGAAACAGGCGTCGCAGCCGCTCGATGTGCTGCGGCAGGAAATAGCCGATGACGGTATAGGTGGCGGCGATCGCCAGCGTGCCTTCGACGGCGCTGCTGACGACGTTCAGGTGGGTCGCCTCGTCCACCTTCTTCAGGATCTCGTAGGCGTGCGACAGGAACTGCCGTCCTGCCATCGTCAGGTCCATGCCGCTTGGCGTGCGCAGGAACAGATTGGTGCCGACGATGCGCTCCAGCTCCTTGATCGCCGTGGTCACCGCCGACTGGGAGATCGAAAGATCGACCGCCGCCTGCGATATCTGGCCAAGTTCAGCCGTTGCGACGAAATAGCGAAGCTGGCGAAGGCTGATCGACATAGCGCATCTCCCATCTGATTTTTTTATACCTTGACTGAGAAAATCAGAAAGTCTGCCGCGTCTTTGAGCAGCCAACTGGTCATCCCTCAGGCATTGCAGCGTAAACCACTCTAAAGACGCTAATTTTTGCCGGAGTTTTTTGCAACTGCGAATTCTGAAATTCAGATACGTGATATGTGAAAATAGAATTTTTCAAATGCTCTGTTTCGCCCTAGCGTTCTCTGGAGGTCAGGGTTGCCGGGAGAGCAATCTCCAGGAGAGCGACCTGCAACAGAGGGATGAGGCATTGCTCGACGTCGTCGACATCAATTGCGACATGGGAGAAGCGTTCGGCCGCTGGCGCATCGGCGACACCGACGATGCGGCACTGATGCCGCTGATCAGTTCTGCCAATATCGCTGCCGGCTTCCATGGCGGCGATCCCAACCTGATGGATGAAACGGTTCGGCTCGCGGCCGAACATGGCGTCGGCATCGGCGCCCATCCCGGCTACCGCGATCTGCAGGGTTTCGGCCGCCGCAAGATTGCGGGCACCGCCCGCGAGCTTGTCAACGATATCGTCTACCAGGTCGGCGCAATCCGCGAATTCGCCCGCCGTCACGGCGCGCCCCTGCAACATGTGAAGCCGCACGGTGCGCTCTACATGGAGATGGCGGTCAATCGCGAACTCTCCCAGATCTTCATGCAATATATGCGAACGGTCGCGCCGAACGCCTTTGTCTTCTGCATGGCCGGTTCGGCGACGGAGCTTGCCGCCGAGGAGGTTGGCCAGCCGGTTATCCGCGAGTTCTATGCCGATCGCGACTATGACGATAGCGGCTCGATCGTCTTTACCCGCGATGCCGGCCGGCCGGATGCCACGGCAATCGCGCGCAAGGTCGTCCGCGCCTGTCGGGAAGGACGCGTGCGCACGGTCACGGGCGCCGACGTCGAGGTCCCGTTCGAATCCATCTGTTTTCATTCCGATACGCTGGGCGCGCTCGATATCGTGCGCCTCATGCGGGAGGCGCTGAGTGCCGAGGGTATCCGCATCGCTCCCGTCTCTCAGGTCAAAACCAAATAACATAGCGGAGGCAACCATGAGCAAGCACGAAATCCGATCGCCCCTTCCAGGAACCTTCTATCGCTCGTCTGCTCCGGATGTCCCGCCGTTCAAAACGGATGGCGATGCCGTTTCCTCCAGCGACGCCATCGGCCTGATCGAAGTCATGAAGACCTTTCAGGAGATCCAGGCCGGCGTGGCCGGCGGCGGCATCCGCTTTCTCGTCGACAACGAAGAGCCCGTGATGGCCGGCCAGGTGATCGCCGAGGTCGACCAATGACGATCCGTTCGGTTCTCGTTGCCAATCGCGGCGAAATCGCCGTCCGCATCATCCGCGCCGCCAAGGCGCTCGGTATCCGCACTGTCCAGGTCTACAGTGCCGCCGACGCCGATATGCTGGCGGTCAAGCTCGCCGACGAGGCGATCGAGATCGGACCGCCGGCGCCGAAGAAATCCTATCTCGACATCGCGGCGGTGATCTCGGTTGCCAAGCGCGCCAATGTCGATGCTGTTCATCCCGGGTACGGCTTCCTGTCGGAGAACGGCGATTTCGCCGATGCGGTGGTCGCCGCCGGCCTCATCTTCATCGGCCCGTCCGGCGATGCGATCCGCCTGTTGGGCGACAAGGTTGCCGCCCGCGCCGTCGCCGAGAAGGCCGGCGTGCCGACGGTGCCGGGCAGCGACGGCCGCATCTCCAGCCTTGCCGGCGCACTTGAGGTGACCGAGCGCACCGGCTTTCCGGTGATGATCAAGGCGGCAGCCGGCGGCGGCGGCCGTGGCATCCGCATCGTCAACACTGCGGCCGAACTGGAGACCCAGTTTCCCCAGGCGTCCGCCGAGGCGCTGGCATCCTTCGGCGATGGCGGCCTCTATCTGGAAAAGGTCATCACCCGCGCCCGCCACGTTGAGGTCCAGATTCTCGGTGACGGCAACAATGTCGTGCATTGCTTCGAGCGCGAATGCTCGCTGCAGCGGCGCCGGCAGAAGGTTTGGGAAGAGGCGCCATCGTTCCTGCTTCCGCCTGAAGTGCGGCAGAAGCTCTGCGACAGCGCCGTGGCGCTGGCGCGCTCCGTCGGCTACCGCGGGGCGGGCACGGTGGAATACCTTTACGACGACGAGACCCGCCAGTTCTATTTCATCGAGGTCAACACCCGTATCCAGGTGGAGCACCCGGTGACCGAGATGATCACCGGCATCGATCTGGTCGAGGAGATGTTCCGCATTGCCGCCGGCGCCTCGCTCTCGGTTCGCCAGGCCGACATCGCCGTCAAGGGCCATGCCATCGAATGCCGGATCAATGCCGAGGATCCTGCGCGTGGGTTTATGCCGGCGCCGGGCAGGATCGAACGGCTCGAGGTGCCTGAAGGCAAGGGCATCCGTTTCGATACGATGCTCTACGAGGGCTACGTCATCCCACCGTTCTACGATTCATTGCTCGGCAAGCTGATCGTTTGGGGTGAGGACCGGGCGGCCTGTCTGGTCCGTCTCTCGCAGGCGCTGGCGCAGCTGAAGATCGAAGGCGTGCCGACGACGATCCCGTTGCATCGGGCGTTGGCTGCAGACCGGCAGATCGCCACGGGTGCCTTCCATACCCGCTTTCTCGAGACATGGCTTGAAACTGAATTTGCCGCCGATGGCGGCCGTGCCGCGGAGGTCGCGTGATGCCGACACGATATACGTTCGGAGGCGACGAGCACCTGTTCGTCGAATGCAGCGACGAGATGTCGTTGGAAGCCTTCTTCAAGAGCCTCTCCATGGCCAACGGCGTCAAGGAGAGCGGCATCAAGGGCATCACCGAAATCTGCCCGGCCAATGCGTCCTTCCAGATCAAGTTCGATCCGGACCTGATCAAGCCGGATGACGTGCTGAGGGAAGTCCGGGCGATCGAGGGCGCAGCCGAGCGGGCCGAACCCGTCATCCGCACCCGCATCGTCGAAATCCCGGTCTTCTACAACGACCCCTGGACGCACGAGACGCTGATGCGTTTTCGCGAGCGCCACCAGGAACCGTCCGGAACCGATCTCGACTATGCCACCCGGATCAACGGCTACGTCGACGTCGACGATTTCGTCGCCGCCCATTCCGGATCGCCCTGGTTCGTATCGATGGTCGGATTCGTTGCCGGCCTGCCGTTCATGTACCAGATGGTCGAGCGGCAACGGCAGATCCAGGTGCCGAAATATCTCCGCCCACGCACGGACACGCCGCGGCTGACCGTCGGCCATGGCGGCTGCTTCGGCTGCATCTATTCCGTTCGCGGTGCCGGCGGCTACCAGATGTTCGGCATCACGCCGATGCCGATCTTCGACCCGACGCAGACCACCAGCTATCTCCGCAATTTCATGGTGTTCTTCCGGCCGGGCGATGTCGTCAAGTTCAAGCCGATCGACCGGGATGCCTATGATCAGGCGGTCGAGGATGTCGACAAGGGGCGCTTCAGCCCGCCGGTCCGCGAGGTCAGCTTCGATCTGCGTGAATTCCAGAAGGATATCACTGGCTACAACACCCGGCTGGAGGGCATGATCAATGGCCATTAAGGTGCTGCATCACGGTCTTGCGACCACCGTCCAGGACCTTGGCCGTCCCGGCTACTTCCATCTCGGCATTCCGCTCGGCGGGGCGATGGATCGCTACGCGATGCGCGCCGCCAATCTGCTGGTTGGAAACGATGAGGGCGCGGCCGGCCTGGAGGCGGTGTTCCTCGGGCCCAAGCTCGAATTTACCGAAGACACGGTGGTTGCCGTCACCGGTGCCGATATGCCGGCGAGGGTTGATGGGGTGGAGCAACCGGGGTGGACAGCTTTCCCTGTTCGCGCCGGGCAGACCCTGACCTTCGATTTCCTCAAGTCCGGCGCCCGCATCTATATCGCCGTTGCAGGCGGTATCGATGTGCCGGTGGCACTCGGCAGCCGCTCGACCTACCCGATCGGCGCGCTCGGTGGCTACAAGGGCCGGCCGCTTGCGGCCGGCGATGAACTGCCGATCGGTGCCGGCAACGGTTCCGGTGAGGGCCGCTCGGTCGGCGAGCCCCTGCGGCGCCTGCCAGCGGCACCCGTGGCGCTGCGTGTCCTGCCCGGTCTCTACTGGGATCGCTTGGCCGACGCGGCAAAGCAGAGCTTCTTTGCCGACGAATGGAAAGTGGCGCCCGAAGCAGATCGCATGGGTTACCGCTTCCGCGGCGGCCGCAAACTCTCCTTCATCGAGCGCCAGCAGCCGTTCGGTGCCGGTTCCGACCCGTCCAACATCGTCGACAGTTGCTACCCCTATGGCTCGATCCAGGTTCCCGGCGGAACCGAGCCGATCATCCTGCATCGCGATGCGGTTTCGGGCGGCGGCTACTTCATGCTCGGAACCGTGATTTCTGCCGACATGGACCTGATCGGGCAGATGCAGCCGCATACGCCGACCCGGTTCGTCGAGGTGACGATGGATGAGGCGCTGGCGGCGCGGGCTGAGGAAAACGCCCGGCTGGAAGCGCTGCGCACATCGCTGAGCTGACGGGTTCCGGGGAAACGGAGGGCAAGATGAAGCGCGGGCAAAAGGATAAGGGACCAACAGCCGCGCTCAGCCACCTGAGCCGGCTATGCAACGATGCCGGGCGTTTTTACCTATTCGACGACGCGCGTCAGATAGGCGGCGGTGACGCTCGGGCCTGGAATGATCGCGACGATCTTCATCTGCGCGATCGTCCGGTTCATCGAGGCGTCGATGTGGTTCTCCAGCATCGCTGCCGCCGCCGCGGTCGCACCGCGCGTCATCAGCTCCACGATCAGTCGGATTTCCGCAATCACCGCCGGGTCGCCGGGCAGGCCGAGCTGGCGCAGCAGCCGCTCGGTCGCCGTCACCGGCAGCAGGTTGTTGCGGATCAGTTCGCGCAGCCGTTCGTTCGGCAAGGCCAGCACGCAGCACTCGGTAAACTGCGTGCGGATGTCCTCGAGGTCTTGCCAGGCGTCCGCCGATTGCGCGCTGTCGAGCTCGCTGAGCCGGTTGAACAGGGCGGCAAGCCGGTCCCGGTCGATACGGCTCGCGCCAAGCGCAAGCGCCTGCGGCTCAAGCAGCCGGCGCAGCATGAAATGGTCCTTGACGGTCTGGGCCGTCAGCGGGCCGGCAATCCAGTGCGAACTTTGGTTCTTGCGCACCAGCCCGCGCTCGCGCAACCGGGTGAGCACGTCGCGCACCACCGTGCGGCTGACGCTGAAGTGGTTGGCGAGTTCGTTTTCGATGATGCGGTACTGACCGAAGATCACGCAGCCGGCCACGTCGTTCTCGATTTCGGTGTAGATGCGCTCCCAGGACGAGCGGCTTTGCAGCGCTTCGTCGGCATGTTGCGGGATGGTGAGCCCGAGCGACTTGATGTCGGTCCGGTTGGGCTCGATCGCGCGGCCCGGCGGCCCGACGAGATAGCCGCGCCCCTTGAAGCGGTGGACGAGGCCGTCGCTTTCCAATTGCAACAGCGCCCGCTGAACCGGCGCGCGCGATATCTGCAGGATCTCGGCAATCGGCCCCTCGAGCAGGACAAGTCCGGGCGGCAGAATGCCATCGGCGATATTGCTGCGCAGAACGTCCTCGGCAATTTCGTAGCGGCGCTGGGTATTCTGGCCGAGGCGTGGCTCGCTCATGCGATCGGGCGTCTTCCGTTTGGCTGGCAATTTTGTCCTCTTTCTTTACGCCACTTGCCGGGGAATGTGACAGCTGAAAATAAATGCATTTTGCATACCAGTTGGCAAATTAAATGTGCGTTTGTTCATCGCTTTTGGTGTCGAAGAGCGGAATGCAGAACGTCGGATGACGGAATCGGTGATGAATTGGTCGCTGCCCTCCTGCTGCTACACGGAAGGGTGGAGTTGATTGATGCCCCGGATTGCACGGCGTTACCGACCAAGGGATATACTTTGTGATCTGGAACGGCGTCAGTAGCGCGCGAGTGCGTGATGGCGCATTTCGCGATGACCTAAAAGACGAATAAAAGTCTATTGCATACAAAAATCATTCATGTCATTGTTCGTGACATGCAAGCGCTCAGAAGAAGCGTGCAGGTGGAACTTATTTTTTGAACCGCAAAGGACCTTCATCCCCGACGCGCATATGACCATGCGCGAACGCAATCGCCTGTCCGTTCGGATGCCTCCTCGGCTCCGGCGAAGGCGAAGCTTTGGGTGGTGGGTGTCTGGACGGCAAACTGGCAGGAAACCAATGTCGACGGTCCTTCAGCTCAAGAACATCACCAAAACCTACGGCGACATGCGCGCGCTCAACGGCATCGATCTCGCTTTGCCCGGCGACGCCTATATCTCGCTTCTCGGGCCGAGCGGATCCGGCAAGACGACGCTCTTAAGGGTCATTGCCGGTTTCGAACAACCGGATGGCGGCGCGATCCTGTTTGATGGCAAGCGCATCGACACTATGGCGCCGGATAAGCGCGGCATCGGCTTCGTCTTCCAGAACTTCGCGCTTTTCCCGCATCTTTCCGTCGCGCAAAACATCGCCTTCGGCCTGGAAAACAGGGATGTCGAGCCGTCGACCGACCGGCGTCTCATCGACGCGAAGGTGCGCGACATCATCAGCCTCGTCGGCCTTTCCGGTCTCGAAGGTCGCGCGGTCACCCAGATCTCCGGCGGCCAGCGCCAGCGCGTCGCCTTGGCGCGCACGCTGGTTACCGAACCGCGCATGGTGCTTCTCGATGAGCCGCTCGGCGCGCTCGACGCCAATCTGCGCGCCCGGATGCGGGCGGAACTCAGGGCAATCCGGGAGCGCTGCGGCGTCACCTTCCTGCATGTCACCGGCAGCGAGGCCGAGGCGCTGGCCATGGGCGACACCGTGCTGGTGCTGGAAAGCGGCCGCATCGCCCAATCGGCGGATTCCGACACCGTCTACAATCGCCCGGCGTCGCCGGCCGTTGCCCGCTTTCTCAATTGCTACAACCTCTTTCCAGGGCGGATCGAAGGCGGCGCCTTCGTCGGCGGCGTCGGCCGGTTTGCGCTTGGCCCCGCGGTGACGGCGCGCTCGGCGTCGCCCGCCTATGCGATCCGCTACGACCGGGTTTCCGTCCGGCCGCGCGACGCCGCCATCACTGAGGATGAGATCCGGATCGAGGCGAATTTCGTCGCCAGCGAATATTCCGGTGCCGCGGTCAATTCCTTCTTCGCGCTCGATGACGGCCGGGTTTTCGAGGTCGAAAGCCATCTCAGCCACGCAGCGCCCGAGACCTATGCCGAACAGGGCCGCTACGCGCTCGTTTGGAAGCGGGAGGATGCCCTTGTCTATGCCTGAAACCGCTTTTGCAAAACCCGGCGCTAAGGCGCCGCACCGTTCCCGCCCGGAGAATGAGAGATGAGCATGATGGCCGTTGCGGAGCAGACGGAAACAGAGACCGTCGCCGAGAAGAAATCACCGGGAAAGGCGCTTTGGCTGCTTGCCCCCGGCGTCATCTGGATGACCCTCTTCCTCGTCCTGCCCATCCTGATGATGGTCTACGTGTCCTTCTGGACGCAGACGACCTTCACGATCGAACCGACACTGACGCTGAAAAGCTGGATCACATTCTTCACCAGCGACACCTATCTGGGTGCCTTGTGGACGACGGTGCGCATCTGGCTGATCGTTCTCGTCGCCACCGTGCTGGTCGGCTATCCCGCTGCTCTTTTCGTCGGGCTGTTCGTCAAGAACAAGGCGCTGCAGACGGTGCTTCTGGTGCTTTGCGTCATCCCCTTCTGGACGTCGTTCCTGATCCGCGTCCTTGCCTGGCGGCCGATGCTCGGCAAGGAAGGTGCGATCAACATGATCCTGATGAACCTCGGCATCACCGACGCCCCGATCGAAGTGCTGCTGTTTTCCGAACTGTCGGTCATCATCGGCATGACCCAGATCTACTGCGTCTTCATGGTCGGCCCGATCGCGTTCATGCTCGGCCGCATCGACACCTCCATCATCGAGGCCGCCCAGGATCTCGGCGCCGGCTTCTGGCGCATTTTCCGCACGATCATCCTGCCGTTGTCGATGCCGGGCGTGGTCGTCGGTGCGATCTTCGTCTCGGTCATGGTTCTCGGTGAATTCGCAACTTCGGCCGCGCTCTCCGGCCGCAAGGTCAACCTGCTCGGAAACATCATCGTCACCCAGGTCGGTTCGCTGAAATGGGCCTTCGCGGCGGTCGCGGGCGTCGTCCTTACCATCCTGATGGGCGCGGTCGTAGCCGCACTCCTGAGGGTCGTCGATCTCAGGAAGGAGCTCTGATCATGAATGCCAGCGGCATGAAACTCAGCCTCGGCGCCTATACCGCGCTCTTCCTCGTCTTTCTCTATGGCCCGCTCGTCGTGCTTGCCATCCTGTCCTTCCAGACGGGGCCGGAAGGCGGGCCGCAGTTCCCGATCATCGAGTGGTCGACCTATTGGTACAAGCACCTCTTCGGCCTGACGCCGCCGTCGCGCATCGCGCCGCTGCCGATCGAGCAGGCGCTGGTCCGCTCGCTCGGGCTTGCGGTGATGACCATGATCGTCTCGACGGTGCTGGGCGTCACGGCAGCGCAAGCCTTCCGCCGCAAGTTCCGTGGCTCGGGTGTGGTCTTCTACCTCATCGTCCTCGGCATGATGGTGCCGGGCGTGCTCGTCGGTCTCGGCATGGCGCTCGTTGCCAACACGCTCGGCATCGACCGCCATTGGTGGAGCACCGCCTTCGTTCTCCACGTGGTCTACACCTTCCCCTTTGCCTTCCTGGTGATGCTGGCAATCTTCAACCGCTTCGACCCCAGCATGGAGGAGGCGTCCTGGTCGCTCGGCGTCACGCCGGCGCGCACCTTCCGCAAGGTGACCTTCCCGCTGATCTTCCCCGGCGTGCTCTCCGCCATGCTCTTTGCCTTCACGCTCTCCTATGACGAGTTTTCCCGCACGCTTTTCGCCTCGGGTCGCGACCTGACGCTGCCTCTGGCGATCTACGGCACCTTCTCCGTCGAAGTGCATCCGAACGTCTTTGCCTTCGGCGTGCTGACGACGCTGTTCTCCTTTGCGCTGCTTGGCACCTATGCGGCGCTGATGATGCTTTCCGTGCGTCGTGCCAAGCGCATCGCGATCCAGGAGGAGGCGTGATGGCCGGCTCTGCTCTTGGCTCTGCGATCGTCACCGGCGCCGGTTCCGGCATCGGCCGGGCCATCGCGTTGCGGCTGGCGGCTGATGGTTATGCCGTCGTCGTCAACGACCTGTCGCCGGAACGCTGCCAGGCGGTTGCAGGCGAGATCGCTGCTGCCGGCGGCGTGGCAACAGCGATATCAGGCGACGTTTCGAGCGAAGCCGATGTCAAGGCGACGGCGGAAAGGGCGGCGCAGCTGCGTGGCCCCGTGGTGCTGCTCGTCAACAATGCCGGCATCGCGCATCAGGCGCTGTTCGAAAATCTCGAGGTCGCCGATTTCGACCGGATGTTTGCGGTGCATGTGCGCGGTACCTTCCTGATGACCAAGGCGGTGCTGCCGGCCATGCTTGCCCGGGGCGAGGGCGTGATCGTCAACATGGCCTCGCAGCTCGGCCAGATCGGCGGCGTCGAGCTCGTTCATTATTCGTCCGCCAAGGCCGCGATCATCGGCATGACCAAGGCGCTCGCCCGCGAGGTTTCGAGCCGCGGCGTGCGCGTCAATGCGGTCGCGCCCGGTCCGATCAATACGCCGCTGGTCATGGGGCTTTCCGAGGATTGGCGAGCAGCCAAGAAGGCGCAGCTGCCGCTCGGGCGCTTCGGCGAGCCGGACGAAATCGCCGCGACCGTTTCATTCCTGGCTTCGCCATCGGCGAGCCTGTTCGTCGGCCAGACGCTCGGCCCCAACTCCGGCGACGTGATGCTCTGACAGGAAAGATGGAAATGACAAATCCTCCCAAGACGTCCCGCATTGTCATCGTCACCGGTGCCGGCATCGGCATCGGTCAGGCGACCGCCAGGGCCTTTGCCGCGAAGGGCGATCATGTCGTCGTCACCGATATTCTCGAGCGCGAAGCATCAGCCACGGTCGATGCCATCCAAGAGGCCGGCGGCTCTGCCGAGTTTGCCTATTACGACGTCCGCTCGACGTCGGCGACCGACGCGCTGGTTACTGACCTGGAAAAGCGGCACGGCCACATCGACGTCGTCGTCGCCAATGCCGGCATTGCCCATCGCACGCCGCTTGCCGAGCTGACCGACGACAAATGGGACCTGACCTTCGATATCGACCTCAAGGGCATTTTCCGTCTCGCGCGCGCCGTCGCGCCCGGCATGCGCCGGCGCGGCGAAGGCAGCATCATCGCGCTCTCCTCGATCATGGGCGTTGCCTATGGCTGGGACGAGCATGTGCACTACTCCGCCGCCAAGTCCGGTGTGGTCGGTCTGGTGCGTGGGCTTGCGGTCGAGCTTGCCGGCGACGGGGTTCGCGTCAACGGCGTTGCGCCCGGCTACATCCGCACGGCGCAATTGCTTTCAAAGGAAAACTCGCTGGGACCTGATGGTGCCGAGGCGGCTGCCGATTTCATCCCGATGAAAAGGCTCGGGACGCCGGAGGACATCGCCGACGTCATCGCGTTCCTGGCGTCCGACAGCGCGAGATACATGACCGGCCAGGTGCTGGTCGTGGATGGAGGCCTCCTGGTGGGGCGGTACTGAAGCTGCACTACGCGGCGAAGAAACAAGGGGCGCGTGTCAAACGGGCTCCGGGGAACAACAACAACTGGAGAAGAGACAATGCCAAATCTGGAACTCAATCGCCGCTCCCTCCTCAAACGGTCCGCCGGGATGATGGCGCTTGCAATGGGGGGCGGCACGCCGTTCCTGTCGTCGCGCGCCGCCTTCGCGCAGGTCGCCGATCTCGCGGGCCAGCAGTTGCGCACCATCGGCCTCTCGGTCACCGTCCAGGAGCGCATCCTCGAGCAGTTCAAGGCGGCTGCCGGCGTCGGCGGTACCTCCGGAACGGCGGCGACCTTCCCGGACGCCCAGACGAAGATCCTCTCCGGCTCCAAGGATTATGATTGCTGGGAAATCATTGCCGAGCGCCTGCCGTCGATCGTCATGACCAACAATGTCGAGCCCATCCCGGCCTCGGCGCTGAAGAACTGGGCCAACATCCGCGATACCTTCACGACCCCCAGCGACAAGTGGGATCGTGGCGCCCAGATCATCGGCCAGATCTGGACCGACGAAAGCCAGACGGCGCTGAACATGGTGCCGGCCGTCTATAACTACGATTCGATCGGCTACAATCCGGATGTGCTGTCGGCCGAGGAAGCCAACAGCTGGACCGCGATCTTTGATCCGAAGTGGAAGGGCAAGTCCGGCATCAACACCGACCCGCTGATCGCGATCGGCCAGGCGATCATGGCGATGAACTCGCTCGGTCTTTCCGACGTCAAGAACCCCGGCAATGCGACGGCGGCCGAAATCGACGAGGCTGCAGCCTTCCTGATTTCCAAGAAGAAAGAGGGCCAGTTCCGCGCGCTTTGGGGCGATTTCGGCGAACTCGTCAATCTCATGGCTTCGGGCGAGATGGTGGTCTGCGATGCCTGGCAGCCGGCCGTCATGGCGGTCAAGGCGCAGGGTAAGCCGTGCCGCTACGCCGTGCCGAAGGAAGGCTATCGCGGCTGGGCGATCGGCCCGGCGATGATTGCCGGAACGGCCAACAAGGAGGCGGTCATCGCCTATGCCGACTACTGGCTCTCGGGCGAGCCGGGCATCACCGTTTCCGAGCAGGGCTATTACTCGCCATCGACCAACATCAAGAACGTCATGGCGCCGGAGAAATATGCCTTCTGGTATGAGGGCAAGCCCTGGGTCGGCGCCGAAGAGCGCGGTATCAAGGAGGGCGACCTGCGCGACGGCGGCTCGCTCGAAGAGCGCGCCAAGAACGTCGCCTACTGGCACCAGTGGCCGGACGAATACGACCATCTGATCCAGAAGTGGGACGAATTCCTCAACGCCTGATCGGACATGCCGGGAGGCAGGCGCTTCCCGGCATCTTTAGACATCGTGCGTGGCCCTTGCACAAACGACCGTGCGGTCGGGGCCACGCGCCCGATACCAGCGATTTCAGCAAGCTCCGGAGAGCCACGATGATCTTCGACCTCGAACTCAACAATGTCGGCAAGGTCTACGACAACGGCACGCCCGCCGTGATCGATTTCAACCTGTCGGTTTCCAAGGGCGAGTTCATCGCGTTCCTCGGTCCCTCCGGCTGCGGCAAGACGACGACGCTGCGCATGATCGCTGGCTTCGAGTCGATCTCCTCCGGCGAGATGCTGATCAAGGGCAAACGCATGAACGACATCCGGCCGGAACATCGGCCGACGTCGATGATCTTCCAGAGCTACGCGCTCTTCCCCCATATGACCGTGCGCCGCAATGTCGGCTACGGGCTCGACGTCAAGGGCATGGCGAAAGCCGAGCGCGACGCCAAGGTCGACCGTATCCTGGCGACGCTCGGGCTCGAGGACATCGCCGAGAAGAAGCCGGACAGGCTCTCCGGCGGCCAGCGCCAGCGCATCGCGCTGGCCCGCGGGCTCGTCGTCGAGCCGGACATTCTTCTGCTCGACGAACCGCTTGGGGCACTTGACGCCAACCTGCGCAAGGCGATCCAGAACGAGCTGAAACTGCTGCAGAAAACGCTCGGCGTCACCTTCGTCTTCGTGACCCATGCGCAGTCGGAGGCGCTGGCGCTCTCCGACCGCATCGTGGTGATGAACCAGGGCAAGGTCGAGCAGATCAGTCCGCCGCACCAGCTCTACACCCGGCCGAACACCGCCTTCGTCGCCCAGTTCATCGGCAACAACACGATCTTCCAGGGCGAAGTCGATGGTGCCTCCGACGACCGGACGCTCGTTTCGACGCCGCTCGGCCAGCTTTGCGGCCGGCCGAACGGCGTGCTTTCCACGCGGTCGCGGGTCAATGTCGTCATTCCGGCCGAAGCGATCGAGGTGCACCCGGCCGCCCGGGTGTCGCGTGACCAGATTGCACAGACGGTCGGTGGCAATGTCGTCAGCGCCAGCGTGCGTCGTTTCGACGTCGTCGGCCACGTGTCCCACCTGACGGCGGCGCTTGGCGACGGGCGCACCGTCTCGCTCGAAGCCCATGTCGACAAGTACCAGCCAGACGCCTTCCCCGTCGGCGCCGACATTCTTCTCAGCTGGCAGCCGGGCGAAGCCACCGTCATTCCAGCATGATCACTGGAGCGGGATGAGGAAAAGTGTGTGCGGTTTTCCGCCCGCATCCCGCTCTGACTTATGAGCAGAAAACACGAAGGAGACATACATGGCCAAGGAAATCCTCTGCAGCTTCGGCATCGACGTCGACGCGGTCGCCGGCTGGCTCGGTTCCTATGGGGGCGAGGATTCGCCTGATGACATTTCGCGCGGCCTTTTTGCCGGCGAGGTCGGCAGCCCGCGCTTGCTGAAGCTGTTCGAGCGCTTCGGCATCAAGACCACCTGGTTCATCCCCGGCCATTCGATCGAGACCTTCCCGGAACAGATGCAGGCCGTCGCCGATGCCGGTCACGAGATCGGCATTCATGGCTATACCCATGAGAACCCGATCGCCATGACACGCGAGCAGGAAACGGAGGTCCTCGACAAGTGCATCGATCTGGTCACCAAGCTTTCGGGCAAGCGCCCGACCGGCTATGTCGCTCCGTGGTGGGAGTTTTCCAATGTCACCAACGAGCTCTTGCTCGAGCGCGGGATCAAGTACGACCACTCGCTGATGCACAACGACTTCACGCCCTATTATGTCCGCGTCGGCGACAAGTGGACCAAGATCGATTATTCCAAGAAACCCTCCGACTGGATGGTGCCGCTGCAGCGCGGCAAGGAGACCGATCTGATCGAAATTCCGGCCTCCTGGTACCTCGACGACCTGCCGCCGATGATGTTCATCAAGAAGTCGCCGAACAGCCACGGCTTCGTCAATCCGCATGACATCGAACAGATCTGGCGCGACCAGTTCGACTGGGTCTATCGCGAGATGGACTATGCGGTGTTTCCGATTACCATCCACCCTGATGTTGCCGGGCGCCCGCAGGTGCTGATGATGTTGGAGCGGCTCTATGCCCACATGATCAAGCATCCGGGCGTGAAGTTCGTGACGATGAACGAGATAGCCGACGATTTCGCCAAGCGCTTTCCGCGCAAGAAGTGATCCACCGACAGGGGCGGTTTGACCGCCCCGTCTATCAGACAGGTTGGATGAACGATGTGCTCTCTCTGCGGTGTCCTTGGAGGCAACGAACACTGGGCCGATGCCGTGGCGCGGCCGGGTGTCTACACCCGCAATGTCGAGCGCATCGATCGCAGGCGCGAACGCGCCAACCGCGTGCGGATCGCCAATGCGATGCTGGCGCGTTTCGGCCTGACCATCTCGGATTGGCAGGGTGCATCCTTCGTGTTGTCGACGCGTACGGGAAAAAGCGAGATCATCGAAGATCTGGGCCATCTCTGGCCCGCCGCCGAACGGCTTTGCGGCCGCGCCTGCGACCCGCTCGATCCGGCGCTGATTGACGCCGCGGAGGCCGCGATCGATGACTGAACCGCAAGTCCCATTGTTGACCCCGATCAACCTGCTCACGGGCTTTCTCGGCTCCGGCAAGACGACGCTGCTTGCGCGCCTGCTCGCTGATCCCGCGCTTTCGGACGCCGCCGTTCTCATCAACGAGTTCGGGGAAGTGGGGCTCGACCATCATCTGGTCGAGCGCATCGACGACACGATGGTGCTCTTACAATCGGGCTGTCTCTGCTGCACGGTGCGCGGCGAGCTTGCCGATGCGATCAAGGATCTGCATTCGAAGCGGGAACGCGGGCTGGTCCCGCCCTTTCGCCGCATCGTCGTCGAAAGCACCGGACTTGCCGACCCGTTCCCGGTGCTGTCGACGATCAAATCCGACCCGGTTCTGCGCCACCATTTTCGCCCCGGCAACGTGATCACCACCGTCGATGCAGTCAACGGGCCCGGCCAACTCGGCACCTATGTCGAATCCAACCGCCAGGTAGCCGTTGCCGATAGGCTGGTCGTCACCAAGGCCGATCTGACGCCCGCGGCCGATATCGCCAGTCTTGGCGAGAAACTGCGCACCATCAATCCGGATGCGCCGCTTCTGACGGCGACCGATCCGTCCTTCGTTGTCGCCGACCTCGTCGATGAGAACCTCAGCCTGCGTGCAGCGGCACTGCAATCGACAAGCGGCTTCTACTGTGAGGCGCCGGTTCAACTGGCAACGGCGGGAGGTGCCGCGCATCAGTCGGCGGTGACATCCTTCGTGATGACGGTGGAGCGTGCCATAGACTGGACGGCCTTCGGTATCTGGCTAACGATGCTGTTGAACCGCCACGGCGAAAAGGTGCTGCGCGTGAAGGGCATTCTCAATATTGCCGGCGAGGAGCGGCCGGTCGCCATTCATGGCGTTCAGCATCTGGTGCACACGCCGGTGCACATGGAGCGGTGGCCGGACGAGGATCGTCGCTCGCACATCGTGTTTATCGTTGACGGTCTGGACGTTGGCCTGCTGAAACGATCGTTCGAGGCATTCGCCCTCGACCAGTCGCCAGTCGAAACGGCGGCCGTCCCGAAACGCAGTCTGCAGGAACATCAGTCGTTTTCATGAGCAAACACCAGCCTGACCAAGCGACAATAGCGACACCGTCCCTTCATCTCTCCGGTCGCCCACGTCTGCGCGTGCTCGGCACGGCGATCTCGCTGCTCGAAGAGTTGCGGGTCCGCGCCGAGGCGGATCTCGGCATCGATGTCGTGTTCGACAACAACGACTTCCTGACGACCCAGCACAAGGCGGCACAGGAGCCTGATAGTTACGACATCTACGACCAGTGTTTCCATAACCTCGATATCGTCTGGTACTGGCGGGCGATCCAGCCGATCGATATCGCGCGTATCGCGCTTTGGGACGAGATCAACGATCTGACGAAGACGGGCCATATCGGCCCGAATGCCCGCCTCGGGCAGGGGGATGCGCCGGTCAAGAAGCTGTTCGTGCAGCCCAATCTCGAGCTGGGTGACACGCCGTCAAGCACGATCTCGATGTTGCCGACGACGCATAATTTCGACAGCTTCGCCTATCGAACCGATGTTGCGCCCAATACGGTGTCGATGAACAGCTGGGCGGCGCTGCTCGACGAGCGCTGGGCCGGGCGCGCGGCCCTCGTCGACGAGCCGGCGATCGGCATCTTCGATGCCGCCCTTGCCGCACAGGCATCCGGGCTCATGTCGTTCGACAACATCGGCAGCATGACGGTCGACGAGATCGACCGGCTGATCGGGCTCTTGGAGGAGCGCAAGAAGAACGGCTATTTCCGCGCCTTCTGGCGCACGGCGGAGGATGCGGCGCGGTTGATGGTGCGCGGCGAGACCGATATCCAGAGCATGTGGTCGACCGGCATCAGCATCCTCAACGGCCAGGGCGTTCCGGTGGAACAAGCGGTGCCGGCCGAGGGCTATCGCGCCTGGCATGGCGGGTTGTGTCTGGCGCGGCATCTGTCAGGCCGCATGCGCGACGTCGCCTATGACTATCTCAACTGGTGGATCTCCGGCTGGCCGGGCGCGGTCGTGGCGCGGCAGGGTTATTACATCTCAACCCCGGAGCGCTCGCGGCAATTCATGTCGGTGGCCGAGTGGGACTATTGGTATGGCGGCCTGCCTGCGGCATGCGACCTGCCGGGACCGGATGGCACCATGCGTATTCGGGCCGGATCGGTCAGGAGCGGCGGCTCCTATTGGCAGCGCGCCAACTGCATCGCGGTCTGGAACACCACCATGGACGAGCACAATTACCTGGTTCGCCGCTGGATGCAGCTGGTCGAGAGATAGTGGGAAACGGGGATGACGCAGAATCTTGCTGGACGGTCGATCGCGCAGCTTTCGGTACTCGTGCAATCCGGTGCGCTCGATCCACGCGATCTGGCAGGCTGGACGCTTGAGCGGATCCGCAGCCACGACGACCAGGTCATCTTCACCACGGTCCTGCCGGAGCGGGCGATGCGCGAAGCGGACGCTTCCGCGAAACGTGTTGCAGCCGGCCGCCCGCTCGGTCTTCTCGACGGGATTCCCGTCGCCTGGAAGGACCTGTTTGCCATCGCAGGCATCCCGACGACGGCCGGGTCGGTGGTTCTGAAGGACGCGCCGGTAGCGCAAGCGGACGCGGCGGTAGTGGCGGCACTCGCCAGCGCCGGCATGGTCAGTGTCGGGCGGGTCAACATGAGCGAGTTCGCTTTCTCCGGGCTCGGCATCAACCCGCATTACGGCACGCCGCGCAATCCGCGCGCGCAGGATGTCGATCGATTGCCGGGCGGCTCGTCGTCCGGCTCCGGCGTTGCTGTCGCCGCCGACCTCGTGCCGGTGTCGATCGGCACGGATACGGGCGGGTCCATCCGCATCCCTGCCGCCTTCAACGGCATCGTCGGCTACAAGGCGACGCGGGGTCGCTATTCCATGCGCGGTGTCTTTCCGTTGGCCAAGAGCCTCGATTCGCTCGGCCCGCTCTGCCGGACGGTGCAGGATGCCGTCTGGGTCGACGCCGCAATGCGCGGCCTGCCGGCGCCGGAGATCCGACGCGGCAGTCTCGACTGCCTGTCGATCGTGGTGCCGACAACGGTGGTTTTCGACGGTGCCGAAGACGGTGTCGTCTCAAGCTTCGAAGCCGCGCTCGGTCGGCTGGAACGGGTTGGCGCCCATGTGCGCCGCCAGCCGTTTCCGGCGTTCGAACGCATCTTCGAGGCCCTGGCGCGGCATGGGCCGCTGGTCACGGCCGAGGCCTTCGCGCTGCATCGCGAGCGGCTGGAAGGCCCGCAGGCCGCATCGATGGACCAGCGCGTCGTGGCACGGGCACGGCTTGGGCGAGGGATCAGCCTTTCCGACTATGTCGAGACGCTTGAGTTACGCGAGGCACTGATCGCCGAGATCGCCGCCAATATCGGGCCAAACGAGCTTATCGCCTATCCCACCGTCGCGCATGTGGCGCCTCCCACTGCGCCGCTTCTCACTGACGATGCTTTGTTCGTCGAAACCAACGCCAAAACCTTGCGAAACACATCGATCGGCAACTTCCTCGACTGGTGCGGCGTCTCGCTGCCCTGCGGCCACGGGGCCGCCGGCATGCCCGTTGGCCTGCTCCTTTCCGCCCAGCCGCATCACGACGCGCATCTCTTGTCGATGGCGCTTGCGGCGGAAGCGGTCGTCCGTGCCGATTGAAGGGCTGGTCGCCCCGACACTACGCCCACCGACAAGAGCGAGCGCACTTTGCGACTAGCCGAGGCGGGAAAGGCGTAGTCTACTGCTCGGCGACCTTCCGGAAACGCCGGTCGCAAAGGCCCTGAAGAGGCTGCGACGTTCAAGGCGACCGGTCGGGAAAAATGGGCCGCGATCGGCCGTCGCCTCGGCAACACGGGAACAGCCGAAGCGAACGGACGGCGGACTGGATGGGAGCTTCGCATGGACGTGAGTTATTCCACGGCAGGCACGGTTGCGTTCGAGCGCAAGCGCTATTGGGACGAAGCGGTATCGAGCACCTACTTCCCGCTCGACCTGCGCTTCCAGAACTCGGCGGAATTCTCCGGTGAGCTGAACGTCTGGGATCTCGGCGCGGTGTCGCTGTCGCGGCTTGAATCCGACGGCCTGCTCTATCGCCGGCAGAAGCGGCACCTGCTGCACGAACGCGAAGAAAGCTACCTGATCACGGTGCCGGAGACGGCGGAGATCAGTTTCGAGCAGAGCGGCAAGGCAGTGCGCTGCAAGCCGGGCGCCTTCCTCGTCGAGCGCAGCCATCTGCCTTACGAATTCAGTTACGCGGCCAAGAACACGCTTTGGGTGCTGAAGGTGCCGATCGCCACGCTGCGGCCGCGTGTCGGCCTTCCCGAACGTATCGCGTCGCTGAGCTTCGATTCGACCCGGGGCACCGGCGCGTTGTTCGTCGATATGATCCGGCTGATCGCGCCGCGGCTCGTCGAGATGGATGCTCCCGCCCGCGACATGACGGGCAAACATCTGGTCGATATTCTTGCGATGTCGCTCAGCTCCGACGAGCGCATGCTGACGTCGGATGCCGGCTCGGTGCAGGTCGGCCACCTGCATCGCGTCGAGAGTTACATCCGTGCCAACCTGGCCCGGGCCGATCTCGGGCCGCAGACGATCGCCGATGCCTGCGGCATCTCGGTGCGCTACCTGCATCAGCTGATGAAGCGGCAGGGCACTTCCGTGTGCCACTGGATCCGTGTCCAGCGGCTTTTGCGCTGCGACGAGATGCTGCGCGATCCGTCCTGCCGCAAGCTGGTTTCGGAAATCGCCTATGCGCTTGGCTTCAGCGACCATGCGCAGTTGAGCCGCCACTACAGGGCCCATTTCGGCTACAGCCCGACAGAAGCGCGCGAGCGCTACAATCTGACGAGCCCGAGCGGACCCGGCTGAGCCGGGCGACAGACAACTCCAGACAGACATCAGGTGATCGCACGCCCGTCCGGGCGAAGGGCGAAGCCTTGCCCGATTTTGAACGGATACCCGCTTTTCAACGGATGAAAGACAGGAGAGGGATTTTGCAGAACCTTCGCGTTGCGGTCGATGTCGGTGGCACCTTTACCGACATCTGCATCATGGACGAGACCACGGGCCGGATCCGGGTCGAAAAGACGTCGTCCTCCGCCGACCCGATCGACGGGATCATGTCCGGGGTAGAGAAAGCCGGTATCGACCTGTCGAAGGTGGCGCTGTTTTCGCACGGCACCACCGTTGCCACCAACGCCCTGATCACAAGGCGCCTGCCGCGCACGGCGATGGTTTGTACCCGCGGCTTCCGCGATGTGATCGAGATCCGTCGCGCCAACAAGGAAGACCTCTGGGATACCTACAAGGATGTGGTGCCGCCCTATGTGCCGCGGCGCGACCGGCTGGTGGTCTCCGAGCGCGTCGATGCGCAAGGCGGGATCGTCGCCACGCTCGACGAGGACGAGGCCCGCGAGGTCGCGCGCATTCTCAAGCGCCGCAAGGTCGCGGCCGTCGCCGTCTGCTTCATGAACGCCTTCATGAACGGAGCGAACGAGCGCCGGATGAAGGAGATCCTGATGGAGGTGATGCCCGGCGTGCCGGTGTCGACCTCGTCCGAAGTCCTGCCCGAGATCTTCGAACATGAGCGTTTCTCGACGACCGTTGCCAACGCGGCGCTCAGCCCCGTCGTCGTCGACTATACATCGCGGCTCGGCAAGCGGCTGCAGCAGGACGGCTATGAGCGCGACCTTCTGTTGCTGCACACCGGCGGCGGGGTGATGACGCCCAAGAGCGTCGAGGACTTTGCCGCCCGTCTTGCCGGTTCCGGCATCGCCGCCGGCGCGATCGCCAGCAAATATATCGCCGAGCTTTGTGGCTTCAAAAATTCCATCGGCCTCGATATGGGCGGCACGTCGACCGACGTGTCGCTCGCCTATGACGGCCAGTCGCGCATCACCAAGGACTGGTTCATCGAGTTCGGCTATCCGATCCGTTTCTCCTCGATCGAGGTTCTGACGATCGGCGCCGGCGGCGGGTCGCTTGCCTGGACCGATGAGGCCGGATCGCTGCGCAACGGGCCGCAATCGGCCGGCGCCAATCCGGGCCCGGCCTGCTACTCCAAGGGCAACCGGCAGCCGACCAATACTGATGCCAATGTCGTGCTCGGCCGACTCGGCACCAGCCTTGCCGGGGGCAAGATCACGCTCGACGCGGGCCTTGCGCTTGAGGCGGTGCGCGAGGGTGTGGCCGAGCCGTTCGGGCTCGAGCCGCATGCGGCCGCCGATGCCATCATCCGCGTCGCCAATGCCAACATGTCGGACGCGGTGCGGCTGATCTCGATCAGCCGTGGTTATGATCCGCGCGACTTCGCGCTCGTCGCCTTCGGCGGTGCAGGCGCGCTGCATGGCGCGGCGATTGCCCGCGAACTGTCGATCCCCGCCGTCATCGTTCCGCCGAACCCCGGCGTCACTTCGGCACTCGGCTGCCTGCTCGTCGACATGCAGCACGACTTCTCGGAAAGCTACCTGAAGCCGGCCGCCGACGCCGACGCGACGGCGATCGAGGAGGCGTTCCTCCGCCTCGAACAGGAAGCGTCCGAGCGGCTTGCCCATGAAGGTGTCGCGGCCAAGGACGTGGTGCTCCAGCGCAGCATCGACATGATGTATCTCGGGCAGTGGCGATCTCTGGCCGTCTCGGCGCCTGCGCCGGTCGCCGACATCGCGCCGCTGGTCGAGGCCTTCCACCGCGAACATCAGCGTGAATACAATTTCCGTCGCGACGAGACGCCGGTCAGCCTGTTCCGCATCAACTTGAAGGCGGTCGGCATGGTGCCGAAGGCGTCGCTGGCACGCCACGAGCCGACGGCGCTCACCCCCGAGCCGAAGACGCGGCGGAGCGTCTGGTTTGCAGCCGACGCGGCGCTCGATACGCCCGTCTACTCCCGCGAAACTCTGCCTGCCGGCTTCGTCTTCAAGGGACCCGCCATCGTCGAGCAGCTCGATTCCACCGTTGTCGTTCCGCCGGGAACGACCGCGGAGGTGGACACCTATCTCAACATCATCATCCGTATCGAAGGTGAAGCGAATGTCTGAACAGCAAAACCTTGACCCGGTGACCTTCGAGGTCCTGAAGAACTCCTTCATCACCAGCGTCGATCAGATGGCCGAGCAGATCCTGAGAACCTGCTACTCCTTCGTCATCTACAACAGAGACTTCTCCAGCGCCCTTCACGATGCCGAAGGCAATTCGGCCGCGCAAGGCAACCAGGATATCGCGGTCCATGTCGGTACGCTGCATTTCACCTGCAAGGACGTCATCCGCGCCTTTGACGGCGATATGCATCCGGGCGACGTCTACGCGATCAACGACCCCTATGCCGGCGGCACCCATTTCAACGACGTTCGGCTCATCCGGCCGATTTTCGTCGACGGCAGGATCATTGCCTTCAGCCAGTCGAACGGACATTGGTCGGATCTCGGCGGCAGTGTGCCCGGCTCCTTCGATGTCGCCGCCAAGGAGATGTTCAGGGAGGGTATGCGCATCACGCCGATCCGGCTCTACGACAAGGGGCGATTCTGCAAGGACGTCGCCCATCTGATCGCCTCCAACACCCGCGACCCCGCCTCGATCATCGGCGACATTCACGCCCAGGCGCAGGCGACCCAGGTCTGCGAGCGCGAGATCCTGCGGCTCGTCGGAAAATACGGCGAGGGCACGGTGAAGCAGGGGCTTGGCGCCGTGCAGGATTATGTCGAGCGGGCCATGCGCCAGCGCATCGCCGCACTGCCCGACGGCGAATGGGAGACGCAGGACTTCATCGACCGCGACCCGGCCGGCAACGAGGGCATGATCCCGATCAAGGTCAAGCTGACGATCAAGGGCGACCGGGCGATCTACGACTTTACCGGCAGCCACCCGACCATCGGCTCGATCTACAATTCGGCCTTTGGCGCGACCTTCTCGGCGGTTGCGGCCGGGATGAAGACCTTCTTTCCCGACCTGCCGCTCAACAGCGGCTTCTACCGGGTGTTCGAAATCATCGCGCCGGAAGGCTCGATCGTCGATGCCAAGTGGCCGGTCGCCGTCACCGGTTTCCTCATGCCCTTCGAGAAGATCATGAACGCGATCTACGAGATCTGGTCGAAGATCATCCCGGAGCGCGCCATCGCCTGCGCCTTCAACCTCGAATATCTTTTGACCGGCGGACGCGACGCACGGGCAGCGGAAAAGCCGATCTTCATGTTCTACGACTGGCTGCCCGGCGGTTGGGGCGGGCGCAACGGCATGGACGGCTGCAACGTGACGACCGCCTGCTTTGGAACCGGCTTGATGGCCCAGCCGGTCGAGGGGCAGGAGCGCGCAAACCCGATCCTGACCACCGAGTTCGAGGTGCTGACGGATTCGGCCGGCCCCGGGAAATGGCGCGGCGGCGCCGGAGTGCTCAAGACCTCCCGCATGCTCGAAGCCGAAAACACGGTCATTTCCTATATCTGCGATCGAGAGCGCGCCATCGTCTGGGGCATCGAGGGCGGCTTGCCCTCCATGCCGCATGGGCTGACGCTGACGCGCGAAAAGACTGGCGAAAAGGAATGGCTCGGCGCCACCTTCTCCGATGTCGCAATCGAAGCCGGGGACGTTTTCTCGCGTCCGACGGCCGGCGGCGGCGGCTTCGGCGATCCGCTCGAGCGCGATCCGCAACGGGTTCTTGCCGATGTGATCGACGATTACGTCTCGGTCGAGCGGGCGGCGAAGGACTACGGCGTCGTCATCGACCCCGTCGATCCCGAAATCTGCGCTTACGAGATCGATGCCGCCGCGACGGCCGAGTTGAGGCGACAGATCCGAACCGAGCGCCTGGGGTGGTTGGAGACGGATCCGGCTGAGGTTTCAGAGAAATTCAAGGCCGGCGAGATCGATGCGCTCGATGCCGTGCGCCGCCATGCGGTGATCCTCGACTGGGACACGGGCGACCTGCTGCCCGCGTCAACCGAACAGTTCCGCGACATGTATCGCAAACGGTCGGCCGCCGCCTGGCAGTAAGGGTGGAAACGATTGGTGGGTGGGCGGCTCGCCCACCCGAAATTGGGGGTAGGTATGACAGACATCACGATCGTCGCCGCGGGAGAAGCGGACAGGCCCGCATGGAACGAACTTCATGCGGGATTTGCCGCCTTCTATGGGGTTCAGCAGACCGACGAGATGCGGGATCGGGTGTGGGGCTGGATCCGCGACGGTGAGCTCGAATGCCGGCTGGCGTTCGATCGCTCTGGCCGCCCGATCGGGCTGACCCATTTTCGCGAATACATAAGGCCACTGATGGCGGCACGCGGCGGTTTTCTCGACGATCTCTTCGTTGCGCCCGAGGCCCGCGGCAGTGGCGCGGCACCCGCCCTGATCCGCGCCGTCGCTGACATTGGGCGCGAACGCGGCTGGTCCGTCATCCGCTGGATCACGCGCGACAACAATTACAGGGCCCGCGGCCTTTACGATCAACTGGCCACCAGAACGGATTGGCTGACTTATGATATTGCCCTGTGAGCACGCATCAGAGTGATCACGCATCAGACCGGGAGACGCCGATGACCGCACAGCCTAATTCCACCGAAGCGCGGGACATGGCCTACCATCTCCATTCCTATACCAACCCGCGGCGGCTGGAGCGAGAGGGGCCGCTGATCATCGACCGGGGTGAGGGCATCCACGTCTTCGACAGCAGCGGCAAGCGCTATATCGAGGGCATGGCCGGGCTTTGGAGCGTGGCGGTCGGCTTCGGCGAGAAACGGCTGGTCGAGGCGGCGCGCAGCCAGATGGAGAGGCTGCCCTACTATCATACCTTCTCGCAGAAATCGCACGGGCCGGTCGCCGATCTGGCGGAGAAGCTGATCACCATGGCGCCGGTGCCGATGTCCAAGGCCTATTTCGCCAACTCCGGATCCGAAGCGAACGATACCGCGATCAAGCTGGTCTGGTATCGTTCCAACGCGCTTGGCAAGCCGGAGAAGAAAAAGATCATTTCGCGCATCAAGGGCTATCATGGTGTCACAGCGTTGAGCGCCAGCCTGACGGGCCTGCCCAACAACCATCGCTCCTTCGATCTGCCGTTTCCCAACATCCTGCACACGACCTGCCCGCACTACCGCACCGGTGCAGAACCCGGGCAGGACGAGCTTGCCTTTTCGCGCTGCTGCGCCGAAGAGCTGGAGGCCCTCATCCTCGAGGAGGGACCGGAGACGATCGCTGCCTTCATCGGCGAGCCGGTGATGGGCGCCGGCGGCGTCATCGTTCCGCCGGAGGGCTATTGGGCGGCCATCCAGGACGTGCTGCGGAAATACGACATCCTGCTGATTGCCGACGAAGTGATCTGCGGTTTCGGGCGCACCGGCAACATGTTCGGATCTGAGACCTTCGGCATGCGGCCGGATATCATGACGCTTTCCAAGCAGCTGTCCTCGTCCTATCAGCCGATCGCTGCCCTTGTCATCAACGACACCGTCTATGAGCCGCTCGCCAATGAGGCGAACCGGATCGGAGCGCTCGGGCATGGATTTACGGCCAGCGGACATCCGGTCGCCGCTGCCGTGTCGCTCGAAAACCTTGAAATCATCGAGGAAAAGGACCTGGTCGGCAACGTCCGCCGTCTTGCGCCCCAATTCCTTGGCCGGCTCAACGCGCTCGAACGGCATCCGCTTGCGGTCGAAGCGCGGGGCGTCGGCCTCATCGGCGCGCTCGAACTCGAGCCGGCGGATGGTGCTGCCGCCGGGGCGACGGGCGCGCGGGCTGCTGCGATCCTGCAGAAGAATGGCCTGATCTGCCGCAATATCGGCGACTCGATCGCCTTTTGCCCACCGATGATCATCACGGCGGCGGAGATCGACGAGATGTTTGATATCGTCGAGGCGAGCCTTGGCGAGCTCGGCCGGCAGGCGGCGGCATAAGTATCCCGGTGCCGGGCTCGCATCATAGTGCGGGCTTCCGGTACACCGGGCCGTCGGCGCCTTCACGGCGGCGATAAACGGCGACCTCCGCGACAATCCAGTTGGGAACGGAGCAAAGAAAGGAGATGGCGCCGTATCCGTCTTCAATGGGGACAGGCAGGAAATCGGGCAGGATGAGGTCGAGGCGCACCGTGACCGCGACGAAGGTCAACGCGAAGGAGCGGATCATCCACGCCCTGTGAGCGACAAATCGGCGTTGAAAGACGGAGATTGACACGCCTTCGATCCTTGACATTAATAAGTCAAGTTGCTTGACTTATTAATGAAATTGAAACCTGGAGGGGAGGTCGTGATGTCGGCAGTTGAGCAGCGTTTCGGTTAGGTTGTCGGCGGGATCATGGCCACCTAGTTCCAACGTCACAGGTTTCCCAATGGATTATCTCGTCAATCTATCGCTGCTTCGACCAAAGCCCGACCTCGACCAGCGGATGGATGCCGCCGGGGTGACGATCAGGCGCGCTCTGGCGCCCGAGTTCGAACGGGTGACCGGCTGGGTGCGGCAGAAATTCGGGTCCGGTTGGGCCGGTGAGACCGCCGTCGCATTCGCCCGCCAGCCGCCAACCTGCTTTCTCGCCACGCGCGACGGAAACCTCATCGGCTTTGCCTGCCACGAGTCGATCGCGCGAGGCTTCTTCGGTCCGACCGGCGTCGATGAAGCGGCCCGCGGCGAAGGTATCGGGCATGCTTTGCTGCTTGCTTCTTTGTTCGACTTGAAGACGATGGGCTACGCCTATGCCATCATCGGCGACGTCGGACCGTCGGAGTTCTACGAGCGGACCGTCGGCGCCATGCCAATCCCCAATTCCGCGCCCGGCATCTATGCCGGCATGCTCAAGATCGACGACTAAACCTCCTGGAGATGATGATGACGATCGCCACCAAACCGGAATTTCGGCTGGAAACGCTCTGGACGCCGGCAAAGACGGATACCCAAGCGGTTTATTCGCTGACACTGACGAACGCCTCCGATCGCCCGCTGAAGGGTTTTCGCCTTTGCGTCTCCGGGCCAGCACGCATCGACCCCGCAGCGGTCGTCGAAGGCGGGACATTATTGAGCCGGCTTTCCAACCATTCCGAGTTCGCGCCGCCGGCTGAGCTGGTGCTTCAGCCGGGCAGCGCGTGGACAGTGAAAGCGCATGGAATGAGTTTCGAGCCGCAGCACTGGACCGATGGCGCCAACTCCGCCTATCTCGTTCTTGCCGACGGCAGCACCGCGCCAATCTCGGTCTTGCCGTCGCGCGCCCACGGCGACAATGCCGAACTGAAACGCGGTGCTGTCATCTATCCCGTACCGAAGGTCGCACCCGTCGCCGTTTCGGTCGTGCCCTGGCCGCAGGACGTGTCCGTCTCCGGCCGTATGACACCGCCGCTCGGGCTCGATCTTGCGCCGGAAGGGGCGGAAGCCGGGGCCGCAGCACTTGCCTTTGCCGAGCTGACGGGCAGCCTGTTTCCGGTCGAAGGCATTGTCCGGCCGGTGGCGGAAGGTGGCCTTCCGGCAACCCTCTCACTCTCCGGCGATCTTGCGGAGGAAGCCTATGTCATCCGCTTCTCGCCAGCGGGAGTGGCGGTGACCGGCGGCACGCGCACCGGCCTCCTCTACGGCCTGATCACGCTCGGGCAGATCCTGCGCGGCGCGAGGCTTCACCCCGGCACATTCCTGTTTCCGGCCGGCGGCGAGATCCGGGACGAGCCCGCGCTCGGCTGGCGCGGCACCCATCTCGACGTTGCCCGGCAGTTCTACAGCACTGCCGAGGTCTCCCGGTTCCTGCGGCTGATGGCCTGGAACAAACTCAACCGCTTCCACTGGCATCTGTCGGATGACGAAGCCTGGCGGATCGAGATCGACGCCTATCCGGCGCTGACCGATATCGGCGCCTGGCGCGGTCATGGCCGCAAGATCCCGCCGCTGCTCGGCTCCGGCCCGCAGGTCACTGGCGGCTACTACACCAAGGCTGCCGTTCGCGAGATCGTCGCCTTGGCGCAGACCCTCGGCATCGAGGTGATGCCGGAGATCGATGTCCCCGGACATTCCTTTGCCATGCTGCAGGCCATTCCCGAGCTGCGCGATCCCAACGAAGCCGGCAGCTATTATTCCGTGCAGGGTTTCCCGGACAATTGCCTCAACCCGGCGCGCGAAGAAACCTATCGGGTGCTCGAGGTCGTCTTCGACGAACTGATCGAACTCTTCCCGTCGAAGATCATCCATGTCGGTGCCGACGAGGTGCCGCTCGGCGCCTGGTCGGGTTCGCCGCAGGCGCTCGAGCGGTTGCGCGCCATGGCCGGCGATGAGATGGCGGCGACCCACGCTCGACGGCTGAATGTCGTCACCAACACCCATGGGGCCGACGAGATCGACGGATCGGGGGCGGCGGTGCTGCAGGCGGAGTTCCTCGCCCGTGTCCAGGGGTTCCTCGCAAGCCGCGGCTGCGTTACCGGCGGCTGGCAGGAGGCCGCCCATGGCAACGTCATCGACAAGGAAAAATCGCTGCTCTTCGGTTGGCGAACGGTCGAGGCCAATGCGGAGCTTGCCGGCGAAGGCTACGATATCGTCGTTTGCCCGGGCCAGGTCTACTATCTCGACATGGCCAACAGCCCGGCCTGGTCCGAGCCCGGCGCCAGCTGGGCGGGGTGGTCGGATCCGGAAAAACTGTACCTGTTCGATCCGATCGAAGGCTGGACCGACAGCCAGAAGAAGCATCTGCGCGGGCTGCAGTGCTGCATCTGGTCCGAGCCGATGACCGATCGAGGGGTGTTCGATCGCCTGGTGTTCCCGCGGCTGTCGGCTCTGGCCGAAACCGGCTGGACCCGCCCGGAGCGCAAGAATTTCAAACGCTTCGAGGCATTGGTCGGGCTGATGCCGGTTCTCTACGGCTTCTATTCCGAGCAGTAATCCTGTGGCTGAACGGGGCGTCAAAGCGACTTGATGCCTCGTTCCCCGTGCATTTTTGGGTGGGCAGACGCCGCGAATCAGCGTTTGCCGCCGAGCCGCTACCCGTGACATAAGGGCGCCGCAACGTTTCGGGCCCCTAAAATATGATTCGTATCGAGAATATCAGCAAGCAGCTCAGCCACCGGATTCTCTTCATCGAGGCATCCGCAGCCCTCAACAAGGGCGAGAAGGTCGGCCTTGTCGGCCCCAATGGTGCGGGCAAGACGTCGCTCTTCCGGATGATCACCGGGGAAGAGATGCCGGACGAGGGCCAGGTCGCCGTCGATAAGGGCGTGACGATCGGTTACTTCAACCAGGATGTCGGCGAGATGTCGGGCGGCAGCGCTGTGGCTGAGGTGATGAACGGTGCCGGTCCGGTGAGCACCGTTGCCGCCGAACTGCACGAGCTTGAAGCCGCCATGGTCGATCCCGATCGTCTCGATGAGATGGACGCGATCATCGAGCGCTACGGCGAGGTGCAGGCACGCTACGAGGAACTCGACGGCTACGCGCTGGAGGGTCGCGCGCGGGAAGTGCTGGCTGGCTTGAGCTTCTCCCAGGAGATGATGGACGGCGACGTCGGCGCGCTTTCGGGCGGCTGGAAGATGCGCGTCGCGCTCGCCCGCATCCTGCTGATGCGCCCCGATGTGATGCTGCTCGACGAACCGAGCAACCACCTGGATCTCGAAAGCCTGATCTGGCTTGAAGCCTTCCTCAAGGGTTATGAAGGCGCGCTGCTGATGACCTCGCACGATCGCGAGTTCATGAACCGGATCATCACCAAGGTGGTCGAGATCGACGGCGGCTCGCTCAACAGCTATTCCGGCGACTACGGGTTCTATGAGCAGCAGCGGGCGCAGAACGAAAAGCACCAGCTGGCCCAGTTCGAACGCCAGCAGGCGATGCTCGCCAAGGAGATCAAGTTCATCGAGCGCTTCAAGGCGCGCGCTTCGCACGCAGCCCAGGTGCAAAGCCGGGTCAAGAAACTCGAAAAGATCGACCGGGTCGAGCCGCCGAAGCGCCGGCAGACCGTGTCGTTCGAGTTCCGGCCGGCGCCGCGGTCGGGCGAAGACGTCGTCAACCTCAAGAACGTGCACAAGAAATACGGCGAGCGCAGCATCTATGAGGGCCTGGACTTTATGGTACGCCGCCGCGAGCGCTGGTGCATCATGGGCATCAACGGCGCCGGCAAGTCCACGCTTTTGAAGCTGGTGACGGGCTCGACCGATCCGGACGAGGGCAGCGTTGCGCTCGGAGCCAGCGTGAAGATGGGCTACTTCGCCCAGCACGCCATGGATCTGCTCGATGGCGAGCGCACGGTGTTCCAGTCGCTGGAAGATACGTTCCCGCAGGCAGGCCAGGGGCCGCTCCGGGCGCTTGCCGGCTGCTTCGGCTTTTCCGGCGACGACGTCGAGAAGCGCTGCCGTGTGCTTTCGGGCGGCGAGAAGGCGCGGCTGGTGATGGCGATGATGCTGTTCGATCCGCCGAACCTGCTGGTGCTCGACGAGCCCACCAACCACCTCGATCTCGACACCAAGGAAATGCTGATCAAGGCGTTGGCGCAGTACGAAGGCACGATGTTGTTCGTCTCGCACGACCGCCATTTCCTGGCGGCGCTGTCCAATCGCGTCCTGGAATTGACGCCCGACGGCGTGCATCAATATGGCGGTGGCTATACCGAATATGTCGCGCGCACCGGCCAGGAGGCGCCGGGCCTGCGCAGCTAATTTCGATCGGTCGCGGTTCTGCCGCGACCGATGCCTGTAACGACAAGAGCCGAAGCACGTCACGTGCTTCGGCTCTTGTCGTTTTTCGATGCTCTATCCCGAAATGGCAGCGCCGGTTCGGGCGAACGGCGTCAGGCGCGCTCTTCCCAGACCTTCGCCAGCTCGACCAGCGTCTTGACGGCCCGCTCCATGTCCTGGCGGCTCACCCATTCCAGCGGCGAATGAAAGGCATGGCCGCCGGCGAAGATGTTGGGGCAGGGCAGACCCATGAACGACAGGCGCGAGCCGTCGGTGCCGCCGCGGATGCTGCCGCGCACCGGCGTCATGCCGGCGCGGCGCACCGCCTCGAGCGCATTGTCGGCAATCTCGGGATTGCGGGCAAGGATCGCCTTCATGTTGCGATACTGCTGCTTGACCTCGAAGGTGTAGGAAGAGCCGGGATAGGCGGCGATCACTTGCCTGACGATGCCCTCGATCATGGCCTCTTTGGTCGCCAGGCTCTCGTCCTCGAAATCGCGGACGATCAGGCTGAGGCTGGCTTTTTCCATCGTGCCGGTCACGCCGGTCGGGTGAATGAATCCTTCGCGGCCTTCAGTACTTTCAGGGGCGATGTCCCTCGGCAGGCGGTCGATGATGGCGCCGGCGATCTTGATGGCGTTCTCCATCTTGCCCTTGGCAAAGCCCGGATGGATGGCGACGCCTGATATGGTGATCTCGACACCGTCGGCGGAGAAGGTCTCGTCTTCGATATGGCCGGCAGTTTCGCCGTCGATGGTGTAGCCGAACTGGGCGCCGAGCTTCTTGAGGTCGACCGTGTCGGCGCCGCGACCGACTTCTTCGTCGGGGGTGAACAGGATACGGATGGTGCCGTGCCTGACATCAGGATTGTCCATCAGGAACTGTGCCGCCGACATGATCTCGGCAACGCCGGCCTTATCGTCCGCACCCAAAAGCGTGGTGCCGTCGGTTGTGATGATGTCATTGCCGATCTGGTCGAGCAGAACCGGGTGCTCGCTGACGCGAATGACCTGCTGCGGATCGCCGGTGAGCCGGATGTCGCCGCCCTGGTAGTTCCTGACGATCTGCGGCTTGACATTGGTGCCGGTAAAATCGGGTGCCGTGTCCATGTGCGAGCAGAAGCAGATGACCGGGACCGGCTTGTCGACGTTTGACGGAATGGTTGCATAGACATAGCCGTATTCGTCGAGATGCGCGTCCGATACGCCCATCGCCAGCAGCTCTTCGACCAGAAGCCGGCCGAGGGTCTTCTGTTTCTCGGTTGTGGGCTGGGTCTTCGATTTGGCATCCGATTGGGTGTCGATAACGACGTAGCGAAGAAAGCGGTCGATAACAGTGTCGGTCATGGGCAAAGCGTCCAATATATCTGCGTCAACGATAGTCCCGCTATAGCCTTCGCCGGTGCCGCCGTGAATGGACTTTTCGCCGCGCCGACGGGTTTTGTCGACGCGGCAGAGGTCGATCGGGTCGCTGGAACCGCTATTCGGGCCTATCGACCTGACTTGTTCGGCGCGATGCGCCTATCAGCCGCCGGTCGCTGGTTGGCGGCGTCGGTCACAACGATTTTGCGGTCGAACACTCGAGTGCGGTTTCCGCCTTGGCGCGCAGGCCGAAGACGAGCAGGCTTGCTGCGGCCGAGAGCCAGACGCCGATCGCGCCGTAGAGCATGACCCAGCCAAAACCGTCCCGCAGCGCCGTCTGGATGACGGTTTCCGACAGGCCGTCGTCGGACGACAGCATGCCGCCGGCCGAGATTTTCTCGGCGAGCGTGCGCAGCCCGGTGTCGGCTGTCTGCCCGAAAAGCGAGCTTTGCAGCGAAGACAGGACGCCTTCGACCAGGATCAGGCCCATGAGCGCAATGTTGATCGCCAGCGAAATCATCCGTGCGCTGGTGTCGATGCCCGAGGCCATGCCGGCGCGCTCAGCGGCGACCGCGCCGGTCGCGGCGTTGGTGACTGTCGTGTTGGTGAAGCCGAGGCCGATACCCGCCACCACGCATCCCGGCAGCATCGTCAGCCAGCTGGCGTTGGCGACGCTGCTGCCGATCTTCATCATGAGGAAGCCGAGACCGATGGTGAACAGCCCGGCCGGGATGACGATCCCGGGACGAAGGCGAAGCATCAGGCGCTCGGCAAAGGGCGGGACCACGAGCGGGGGAAGCGTGTAGGCCAGCAGTGCGATGCTCGCGGTCACGCCGTCATAGCCGAGTCCTGCCTGAAACCAGATCGGCAGATAGATCATGAACGGCCAGAAGCTGATGTTCATGCCCATCGAACCGAACAGCGCGCCGGAGAAGCTGCGGATGCGGAACGCCGAAAAATCGAACATCGGCCGGGCGCTGACTTTTTCGGCAATGACGAAGCCGATCAGGCTGACGATGGCAATGCCGAGGATCGACAGTGCGGTCGGGCTGGTAAAGCCGAGTTCAGGGCCTTGTGTGATAAAATAAGCGAGGCAGAAGACCGCGGCCGACAACGTCACGATGCCGGCGATGTCGAGGCTCTCGGCTTCAGGGTCACGCGACTCCTGTACGCCCGCGAGCGCAAGCGCCATCGTGATGCCTGAAAGCACGACGTGGACCAGAAACACCCATTCCCAGCTTAACAGCGCGACGGTCGCGCCACCGACGATCGGACCAAAGCCGAGCCCGATGCCGAAGATGATGCCCCACCAGCTGAACGCGATCCCGCGCTGGCGGCCGGATTGGAACTGGTGCGACAGGACGGCGATCTGGCAGATGAGCATCACGCCGCCGGCCATGCCCTGGATGAAGCGAGCGACGATCAATACCGAGGTGTTGTCGGTCAATCCGCAGATCAGCGAGGCGATGCCGAAGGCGATGATACCAACGACGAAGACGCGCTTGCGGCCGTAGCGATCGGCCAGTGTTCCGGCCGCCATCAGAACCGCCGTGACGGCGATGGTATAGGCGTTCATGATCCATTGCAGCTGCTTGAAATCTGCGCCCAGCACCTGCTCCAGCGTCGGCAGGATTGCCGGAATGCTCGAAATCTCCAGGCCGAACATCAGCGAGGACAGGCAGACGGCTGCTAGTGCCAGCGCACTGCGGCGGGTTATGGGTTCGTTCATGCTCATGGTCTTTCGATGCTGCGGCGGGTCGCGTGGAAATCCGGGTAAGGCCTTTCGACACGCTCCGCCCGAATTGATATCGCTTGGGGACCGGGGCACCATAGTCGGGCCTTGATCACAACTGAATTGTATGCGTAGCTATTTCAGAGATAACAAAATCGGATGATTGGAATGACGACGCTGGATGTGGACGCGGTTCAGGCATTTGTCGCGATTGCCGATTTCCAGAGTTTTACCCGCGCGGCGGAGTTCCTCGGCAGCACGCAAGGGGCGATCAGCGTCAAGTTGAAACGGCTCGAAGATCGGCTCGGGGTCAGGCTGCTCGAGCGGACGCCGAGACAGGTCCGGCTTTCGGCACAGGGCGCCGTCTTCATCGAGGGCGCGCGCGAATTCCTTGCCGCCCATGAGCGAGCCCTGGCCGGGCTGTCGTCCACGCGTCGCCGCTTCGGCCTTGGCATCGCCGCCCATGTCGCCGGGCCCGAAGTGCCGACCTTGCTGGCGCGTCTTTATGCCCATGACCCGGGATTGTGCATCGAGGTCAGGCTCGAGACATCGCGAAACCTGCTTGGCGCCTTTGATCGTGGCGAGCTCGATGCCGTCATCATCCGCCGCGACGAGGACCGGCGCGACGGCGAGACGCTTGGACCGGAACACTTCGGCTGGTTCGCTTCACCGGGCTTCGCACGCGCGCCGGGTGAACCGCTTCGCTTGGCGGCGCTTGCGCCGCTCTGCGGCGTGCGCGATATCGCCACCCGCGCGCTCGATGCGGCTGGCGTTCCCTGGGTCGAGGTGTTCGTCGGCGTGTCGACTGCCGTCAACGCGGCAGTTTCGGCGGGGCTCGCCGTTGCCCCCTTCTCATGCCGCCTTGCACCCTCCGATACGGTCGAAGTCAGCAAGCGGTTCGGCCTGCCGCCGCTTCCGTCCTCGGAGATCGTTCTGCATTCGACCTTGACCGATGCGCGATCCCGCAAGGCCCTGCAAACCCTTGCCGCCGCCTTTAGGGAGCGGCATTCGGCTTCGAGCGAAACCGAGACGTCGGCGCAAAAGACGTGGCCGAAGATCGAGCTGTCAGCGTCCTGAATGCCGCGGGCGCGGCACATGGATGTCCTGCCCGCTGCCGTTGCTTAGTCTGAGGCGCAGTTCCCTAAAACAAAAGCGATTCCGGGGACGCCGTGCGGGGATGTTTAGCGCGCGGCGCCTACGCGCCGTTGTTCCAAACCGATCCTGCGCGCCGGCGCCGCGGGCGCCTTGACCCAGCCTTGGCCGGTCGGCGGCTTTCTATCGGGTCTGCTGGCGCTCGGTCCCTTCAGCCAGCGAATGATGGCCTCGAAGCCGTGCTTGGCGAGGCGTTTCGTGATCCGCAGACTGTCGTCGTCGAGATCGCAGGCGACGCCGATTTCCTTCCAGTCGAGCTTGTTGCCGGTCTGGGGTGGCATCGTACGCCGGGTCACGAAGTCCAGCATGTAGTGACGGAGGTTTTCGTAGTCGTGCTTGGGAAGGGCGCGGGCGAGCCGGAGCTCGCAAAACGATTCAATCTTTTGATGAAAACTGTGAACCGGGGCAGTCAATGGGGGCATGTCACTTGCAACTCATACGTGGTTAACCGGCGAGACGCCGGGGTACGGGCAGCTAAGTGAATCGCGTTAATGAAGCGTTTCGCTAGCTGGGTGCTCATCGACGGCCGCGCCGAGGAGCCTGTAAAAAAATGGCGGAAGCCCAATCACTTCGTGATGATTGGGCCTCGCTTCTGCCTCTGTAGACCGTTCGATATGACGGCTTACTGAGATAGTCGGCTCTGTTCGCTTAGGAGAAGGTCAACGCGCGGTCGCCGTCCGCATCCCTGATGCGGGTGGGAAGCCCGATCCGGTTGAGGATGTCGAGGAACGGGCGCGGCGGCAGCTCCTCGACGTTGACCATCCGCTTCACATCCCATTCGCCCGAAGCGATCAGCATGGCGGCGGCGACCGGCGGCACGCCGGCGGTGTAGGAAATGCCCTGCGAACCCACTTCTTCGAAGGCTTCCCGGTGGTCGGCGACGTTGTAGATGAAGACTTCGCGTTCCTCGCCGTCCTTCACGCCCTTGACGAAATCGCCGATGCAGGTCTTGCCCTGATAGTTCGGCGCCAGCGAAGACGGATCCGGCAGGACCGCCTTGACCACCTTCAACGGGACGACCTCGAGACCTTCGGCCGTTTTCACCGGCTGTTCCGACAGCAGGCCGAGGTTTTTCAAGACGGTGAAGACGTTGATGTAGTGATCGCCAAAACCCATCCAGAAGCGGACGTCGGCGCCGTCCATGTGCTTGGCCAGCGAATGAACTTCGTCGTGGCCGGTCATATAGGCCTTGCATTTGCCGACGACCGGCAGGTCGTATTCCTTGCCGATCTCGAACATCGAATTGGTCTGCCACTGGCCGTTCTGCCAGGAATAGACGACGCCGGTAAATTCGCGGAAGTTGATCTCCGGGTCGAAGTTGGTGGCGAAATATTTGCCGTGGCTGCCGGCATTGATGTCGACGATGTCGACGGCGGTGACCTTGTCGAAATACTGATCCTTGGCGAGGCGCGCATAGGCGTTGACCACGCCGGGGTCGAAGCCGATGCCGAGAATGGCGGTGATGCCCTTCTCCTTGCATTCCTGCGCACGCTTCCATTCGTAGTTGCCGTACCAAGGCGGCGTCTCGCAGATCTTTTTCGGATCCTCGTGGATCGCGGTGTCCATGTAGGCAGCACCCGTATCCATGCAGGCGCGCAGCACCGACATGTTGACGAAGGCGGAGCCGACATTGATGACGATGCCGGCCTTGGTCTTTTCGATCAGCGCCTTTGTCGCCTCGACATCCATGGCGTCGAGCGCCTGGGCTTCGAGCGTCACATCGGTCTTGAGGCTCTTCTTTTCGCGGATCGAGTCGACGATCGCGCGGCACTTTTCGACCGTTCTGGATGCGATATGGATGTCTCCCAGTACATCGCAGTTCTGTGCGCACTTGTGCGCCACGACCTGAGCCACGCCACCGGCGCCGATGATGAGAACGTTCTTTTTCATTTCGGGGGATTTCTCCTTTTCCCTTGGGGACGTGACGGGCCTGGAGCGCCGTGCGTTCAGAAGAACGCACTAAGGACGCTCCAGCCCTTTGATTCCAAAGCATCTTGTCCGCCTTCAGTGGCATCACTTGAAGGCGGGATGCTCTAGGAGAGGCTCTGTTCGTAGTCGGCGAAGGTGAATTCGCGGACAAGCCTGACGCTGCCGTCAAGGTCCCGGATGGCGATCGAAGGCATGCCGACGCCGTTGAACCAGTTCTTCTTGACCATGGTGTAGCCGGCCGCGTCCTGGAACGAGACGCGGTCGCCGACCTCAAGCGGCTCGGGAAAGCGGAACTCGCCGAAGATATCGCCAGCCAGGCAGGACTTGCCGCAGATCATGACGCTGTGCGGCCCTGCATTCGGCTCGACCTTTGCGCTTTCGCGGTAGATCAGCAGGTCGAGCATGTGCGCCTCGATCGAGCTGTCGACGATGGCGAGATCCTTGCCGTTGTTGAGCGTGTCGAGAACGGTGGTCTCGAGCGTCGTGCTCCTGGTGATCGCGGCTTCGCCCGGCTCGAGGTAGACCTGAACGCCATGGCGGCCCGAAAAGGCTTTCAGGCGCTCGCAGAAGGCATCGACCGGATAATCGTCGCCGGTGAAGTGAATGCCGCCGCCGAGGCTGATCCACTCGGCGCAGGCAAGCAACGCGCCGAACTTTTCCTCGATCTCCGACAGCATCCGGTCGAACAGGCCAAAATCCTTGTTCTCGCAATTGTTGTGGATCATGAAGCCGTTGATGCGGTCCATGACCGCCTCGACCCTGGCCGCATCCCATTCGCCAAGCCGGCTGAAGGGGCGGGCGGGATCGGCGAGGTCGAAACTGGACGAGCTCATGCCCGGGTTGAGGCGCAGGCCGCGTGCAATGCCCGATGCCTTGTCAGTGAAGCGATCGAGCTGGCCGATCGAGTTGAAGATGATCTTGTCGGCATGGCCGATCACCTCGTCGATTTCGCCGTCGCCATAGGCGACGCTGTAGGCGTGGGTTTCGCCGCCGAATTTCTCGCGCCCGAGCCGCACCTCGTAGAGCGAGGAAGAGGTCGTGCCATCCATGTATTCGCGCATCAGATCGAACACCGACCAGGTGGCGAAACATTTGAGCGCGAGCAGCGCCTTGGCGCCTGATCGTTCGCGCACATAGGCAATCTTCTCCATGTTGCGAAGCAGCTTTGCCTTGTCGATCAGATAATAGGGGGTCTGGATCATGATGTGCCTTGTGTCTTCAAAAGCTTGCGCTGTCGGTGGAAAGGAGGAGGGTTATCTGACGGTCAGCCCGAGCGCCCGCCGTTTCATGACGCGGGCGGCAAGCGAGATATTGACCGAGCGTTTAGAGCGGTAGTTCGTGGCCAATGTCGCCGCGCTGCCTGCTTCGGCCATCAGGGTTTCCGTGGGCAAGCGCTCGGGAGCGTGAGGGCCGCTTGACGCCGACGTCGGGCGGAACAGCTCGTCCCTCGTCGAGCCCAACCAGATCAACTCGTGCTCGGCCGGCCGCCTGAGAAAGCCGGCAGCCTCCAGAAAATGCGCTTGAGCGGCTGCGTCCTGCGGGTCGAGAAGAAGGCGCTCTTGGCTGGCGTGGATCGCGGCCGCGATCCCGTGCGAACCATGCTTCGGTTTCCGCCACAGCAGAAATCGCGCGTCGATCAGGTCGATATATTCGTCGACCGCGGCGACGGGCAGACTTTCTTCGGCAAACGGCCCGAAGAACTGGAAGGGATCCGCATGGGCCGGTTCCCAGCTTGCGCTATTGTCCTGAGAAGCTTCGGGCTCGAAGTCGACAACGCGGGCGACCGACACGACGACTTGCGGCCAGTTGGAAAGCGCCTGCTCGGCCACGCGAAGCGTCAGGCCGGCGTGGCGCCAGAGGGCGTGGATGATGGCGAGGCTGACACGCGCCGTCGAGCACAGTTCGAAGCGCTCAGGTTTGCCCGCGCTGGCCGAGCGTCGTGCGCTCATCAGCATGTCGCAATCGAACAGTTCGCCGAGCGCTGCCCGGCTTTCTCCGAATGCGGTTACGATGTCGAACTCGGTGAACAGGCCCGAGCGCCAGCTGTCAGTTTGCGGGATATTTTTCATTTACGCTGTCGAGAACTAAGGGCCTGCTCGCTATCAGGAAGTCCGCTGGAGGCGGTACGAGCCGGCAATCGATTTCATCGTCTCAGCTAGAAGGGAGATAGCTGGGATGGAGTGACATGCCCCGGACGCGTACGACAAAAGCCGCGGCCGGGTTACGATCCCGCTTTGAGGCGCACGGGTTCTCGAAGGGCATATGAAGTCACGATCAGCATGCCACTATCGTAAATGCGACGGAGCATATGTCAAGGCGATGGGCCCGATGCGCTGAGCCGTCGCAGTCTCCAGGTGCTTCCGTCGTCGGTGCCAGCGGCTTCTGTTCGGCTCAGCCAAGCAAGATCGCCGACCGCGGCGCAGTCGCCGAATTGAACGGAACCACGGCGAACCCCGCGCTGTCCGTCACCCGGGTCCAAAGGCGGTTTCAAGCCGGGGCGCCTTCCACAGAGCCAACACAGGCGATGCCTTCCCGAGTAGGAAAAAATCCCGGCGGCTACCCGAATATTGGAAGAGCGATCCCACTCCGGCTTTGGTTCTGGTTTTGCATTGATTGAGAACCGGGCGCGGAGCTGTCACATTATCAGGGTCGCTTGATGTGCAGCCATCCTCCCGGCTGCGATAGCGATGTTCCCTCTGGAGGCTATACCTCTCACCTTGAGGCCGCCGTCTGAATGGTGGCCTTTTTCTTTTCAACGTCTCGACTGCTGGCAAAACCACACCCGAAAAGGGGCGGACTTGCGGACTCGAAATCGCCGTGGTAACGTTCCCACGAGTTCATGCCATGGGAGAGCGTGTCTGATGCAGCGGAGGCGACCGACGATCATTGACGTCGCGCGCAAGGCAGGGGTGTCCAAGAGCACCGCCGGCCGGGCACTCTCCGGCGCGTCCAATGTTACGGATGAGGCGCGAGAGCGGGTTCTCGATGCTGCCCGTGCCGTCGGCTATGAGCGCAACGATCTCGCCGTCGGCATGCGATCCGGCCGTACCGGTCTGCTCGGCCTTGTCATTCCAGACATCACCAACCCGTTCTGGGCCGAGGTGGCGCGCGGCGCGCAGGACCGCGCCGCCGAAAACGGGACCTCGCTCCTGGTGTTTTCTTCCGATTGGGATCACAGCCGCGAAGCCAGCCATCTCCGGGCCCTGCGGCAGGCGCGGGTCGATGGCGCCATCATCAATCCGGTCGCCGACAATTTCGACGATCTCGACCGGTTCGGGCTGCCCTTCGTGCTGATCGGCTCGAGTGCCGAGCGTTTTCCGGCGACCTCCAGCGTCGGTTCCGATATCGCCCAGGCCGTACGGCTCGGCATGGACCACTTGGTTTCCAAGGGGCATCATGCACCGGCACTGATCCTGGGGCCGAAGTCGCGCATCGCGCGCGCCCGGTTTCTGCGGACCTTCCATGAGCATTGCGTCGATCGCGACATCGACCCGGCGGCATTGCCGATGGAGGATGGCGAATACACCGTTGAAGGTGGGCGCACGGCGATGATGCGGCTCCTGCAACGCGACCGGGTCGGCCATCTCGCTGTATTCGCCGCCAACGATCTCATGGCGCTCGGCGCCATGGTCGCCGTGCGCGAAGCCGGGTTGCGCTGCCCTGAGGATGTCTCGATCCTGGGGTTCGACGGCATTCCCGCCGGGGCGTTTTCCTGGCCGGGACTGACGACGGTCGCCAAGCCCGGGCGGGAGATCGGCGTGCGCGCCGTCGACTGCCTGTTCGACGAAATCGCCGGCCGCCCCGAGCATGGCCGGGTGTTCATGCCATGCCGGCTTATCGAGCGCGGCTCGTTGGCCGATCTGTCGCTCAACCAGCCCAGACGCGCAGCCAGCTCCGGGAGGGGGTAAGGGAATGACCAATCGCGAGGAGGCGATGATTTCGCCTAAGTTTGGGAACGTTCCCAAATCGAGCGCACGCCGCAGGCTGGGACGCCTCGCGCTCGCCGCCGATGGCTGGCGTCGCTGGTGGCCCTATTACGTCATGATGGCGCCGGGCATCCTGTTCTTCCTCGTCTTCCATTACCTGCCGATCTGGGAAGCGCGCATCGCCTTCGAACAGGTCAGGATCGTCCCGCCCAACATCTGGGTGGGCATCAAGCATTTCCAGGTGCTGTTCTCCTCGCCGGTGTTCTGGCAGGTGCTGGCCAATACGCTGATCATCTCGGCGATGAAGATGGTGTTCTTCCTGCCGGTGCCGATCATCGTCGCGCTGTTGCTGAACGAGGTCCGCGGCGGTTCGCTGCGCAAGTTCATCCAGTCGGCGATTTACCTGCCGCATTTCCTGTCCTGGGTGGTGATCGCCGGCATCTTCATCGCCGCGCTGTCGCCGACCGACGGTGCCGTCAACAATCTCATGGGCATGGCCGGCATGGCGCCGCGGTCGTTCATGACCGATACCGGCGCCATCCGCTGGGTGCTCGTTTTTACCGAAATCTGGCGTTCGGCCGGTTGGGACAGCCTGCTCTATCTCGCCGCCATCATCGCCATCGACCAGCAGCTTTATGATGCCGCCGAGATCGACGGCGCCAACCGCTGGCAGAAGATCCGCCACGTCACCCTGCCGGGCATCGTGCCGACGATTGCGACGCTGTTCATCCTCAATGCCGGCATGTTCCTCAACGCCGACCTCAACCAGGTGATCAACCTCTCCAACGACGTGGTGCGCAGCAAGATCGATATCGTCGACACCTATGTCTACCGCATCGGGTTGCAGACCGGCGAGTATTCGCTGGCAACGGCGGCCGGCCTGTTCAAGGCCGTGCTCGGCACGATGATGATCGTGATCGCCCACTTCGTCTCCAAGCGCCTGACCGGAAAGGGAGTCTGGTAATGGCCCTGTCGCGCAAGACTCCGCTCGAACGCATCGAATATGCGATCATCGTTTCGACGCTGCTGCTGCTCGTCGTCGTCACGGTCCAGCCGATCCTGAACCTTCTGGCCATCTCGCTTTCGGAACCCGGCAAGGTGCCGGGCATGAGCGGCTTGACGATCGTGCCGGACGGGCTTTCGTTTGAGGTCTGGAGCGTTCTGCTGCAGCACCCCAATGTGCAGCGTGGCATCTTCAACTCGATCTTCATCACCGCCGTCAGCACCGTGATCGGCGTCGTCGGCACCGCGTTGATGGCCTGGGGCCTTTCGCGACCGGGTCTGCCCGGCCGCAAGGCGTTGTTCATCCTCGTACTCGTCACCATCGTCTTCGAGCCGGGCATCATTCCCGATTACTTCGTCAACAAGCGCTTGGGCCTGCTCGACAGCTACTGGTCGGTGATCCTCTTCAAGGCGGTCAATGCCTGGTACCTGATCATCCTCATCCGCTTCTTCGAGGAGATCCCGAAGGAGCTGCTGGAAGCCGCCGAACTCGATGGTGCCAACCCTTTCCAGGTCTTCTGGCATCTGGTCCTGCCGCTGGCCAAGCCGGCGCTCGCGACCATCTCGCTGTTCTACCTCGTTTTTCACTGGAACGAGTTCTTCCGCGCGATGATCTACCTGAACGACCAGGAGAAATGGCCGCTGCAGGTGGTGCTGCGCCAGTTCGTCATCGACGGCGACAAGGTCGCGATCGTCGGTGCCAACAACGCCAGCAACAACACCGGCGCCAGCCAGATCAACCTGCGCGCGCTCAAGGCCGGCATGATCCTTCTGACCATCGTGCCGATCCTCGCGATCTACCCGCTGATCCTGAAATTCTTCACCAAGGGAACCATGAGCGGCGCGCTCAAGGGCTGAACACGACAGGAATTCAAACAAAGAAGCCTATCTAAACGGAGGAGACGAAATGCTTAGAAAAATGGTCCTGCTGGCATCGACAGCCCTGGCGCTCAGCCTCGGCGCGGCCGCCCCGACAATGGCCGAACCGATCAAGATCCGGGTGGTGTCCAAGGACTTCACCCCATCCAATCCTGACGACGTCAAGCACCTGCAGCGCATTGAGGACGCGCTCAGGGCGCAGGGCACCGATCTCGACATCGAACTCGTCGACCTGCCGTCTTCCGGCTACGCCGACAAATTGTCGGTCATGCTGCTGTCGGGCGACATTCCGGACCTGATCTATTTCCAGGGCGGCGACGCCAAGATGGTCGAGCAGGGCGTGCTTGAAGACCTCGGCCCGATGCTTGCCGACACGAAATATCTCAAAGACGCGCTGTGGCCGCACAATGTCGAGCGGCTGAAGAACTATCCCTACCTGCTCTATGTCTATCCCGTGCGTGGTCCCCAGCCGGTGATCCGCAAGGACTGGCTGGAAAAGACCGGCCTCAAGGCGCCTGAAACCGTCGAAGACTACGTCACCCTGTTCAAGGCCATCAAGGACGGCGATCTCGACGGCAACGGCGTCGCCGACAGCTACGGCGTGACCACCGCCGACAACACAAACGAGCTCGATTCTATCTTCAACCAGGCATTCGGCATCACCGGCACCTGGATGAAGAACGCAGGCGGCGAGTGGGTGCATGCGCGCGTCACCGCTGAGGAGAAGGACAAGATCGCCTTCTACGCCTCGCTGCGCGAACAGGGCCTCTACGATCCAGAGTACATCACCACCAAGTTCGACGTGAAGGAAGACAAGTTCTACACCGGCAAGGCAGGGGTGATCTTCGGCTCCTCCGGCGAGGTCATCGACATCTATGGCGGCAAGATGCGCCAGGTCCATCCGGGCGCCGAGCTCGTGCTTCTGGCGCCGCCGAAGGGACCGGGAGGCCAGGGCCTCGCCGCCGTCGACGTCTCCAAGGAATCGCGCGGCCTGGCGATCTCGACCATCTCCGAGCACAAGGCCGAAGTGATGAAGCTGCTGGACTTCATGGCAAGTCCCGAAGGCCAGATGTTCGACCGCCTCGGCTTCGAGGGCCAGGAATACACCAAGGACGGCGATGCCTATAAGGTCACCGACAAGATCGCCACCTGGTACGCCCGCTTCATGGTTGCGGCCAACTGGACCCCGCCCGTCGTCTGGCAGTCGCAAGCAGCCCAGCAGTCGCTGGCGACGATCCAGGAAGACTTCAAGCCGGACAACACCTTCGTATGGCCGGCCGACTACGCCGCCGATCTCGATGCGACCGAAAACGTCTATCGGTCCTGGGTCTACAAGTTCATTTCCGGCGCCGCCAAGATGGATCAGTGGGACCAGTATGTCGCGGAGTGGGAAGCGGCCGGCGGCAAACGTCTCAATGACTATGCAAGGACGGTTCTAGATGCAGAAAAGTAGCGTTCAAGGGCTCTCCCTGAAGGGGAGGGTCCGCGCGCTCATCCATGGCGTCGCTCTCGGCGACGCCATGGGGGCGCCGGTCGAAAAACTGTCGGCCGCCGAGATCGCGGCGCGATATGGGCGGGTGACGTCGCTTAACACCGAGTGGCACAAGATGTCGCTCGACGCCACGGCCCGCAACGGCCGGGTGCGCGGCAACGGCATTGTCACCGACGACACGCTGATGACGCTCTGCCTGATGGATATCTATGGCGAGGTCGGCAGGCATCTCGATGCCTGGGACATGGCCGACGGCATGGTCAAACAGATCGCCTGGGTGTCGCGCTACGTGCCGGAACTGCAGCGCGAAGCGATGCTGATCGAGCGGCTGTTCTATCCGGAAAAATGGATCTTCCAGCGCCATCAGCTGGCATCTTGCGATCCGCGCCAGGGCGGCATCGGCAACATGGTCAATTGCGGCGCGGCGATGTATGTGGCGCCGATCGGTGTCGTCAACGCCTGCGATCCGAAGGCTGCCTATGACGAGGCGATCGCGTTCGCCTCCGGCCACCAGGAAAGTTTTGGCCTCGAAGCAGCAGGCGTTTTCGCCGCCGCGGTTGCCGCCGCCTTCATTCCGGCCACCGATATCGAAGGCGTGATCGGTACCGTTCTGGCGCTGGCCAAGGACGGCACGCGCAACGCCATTGCCGACATCGCCGAAGTGGCCCGCAAGCTCAAGGCACAGGGCGCCGACTATGCGACGGTTGTCGCCGCTTTCCATGCGGCCATCGCGCCCTATTCTCCCATGGGCGACGACGTCAACCACACCGCTGCCAAGGCCGGACGGCTGACTGGCGCCTATCAGCCCAACCGCCTCGGCTCGATCGAAGAACTGCCCTTGGCGCTCGGATTTTGCCTGTTCAACGACGGCGATTTCCGCCGCTCGATCGAGGACGGCATCAATTCCGGCCGCGATACGGATTCCATCGGCGTCATGGCCGGTGCGATCCTCGGCGCGATGCACGGCGAAGGCGTCATCGACGCTGCCGACTGCGCCTTGCTCGACCAGGTCAACAGGCTCGACCTCACCGTCTCCGCCGATCGGTTCACCGAAACGGCAACAGCCATCCTGGCCGCCGACCAGGCGACCGCCGACAGGCGGGCCAGCTTCCGCGCCGCCCTCACATTTTGATTGATAACGAAAGACGCATGATGCCCAAGCTCAGCAAAGAGATGATTTACGAGAAGATCTATGCCGGTTTCATCGGCAAGGCCATTGGCGTTCGCCTTGGCGCGCCGGTCGAGCCGACGATCTGGAGCTATGAGCGCATCCAGAAGACCTACGGGGAAGTCACTCAGTACCTGCGCGATTTCAAGAATTTCGCCGCAGACGACGACACCAATGGCCCGGTCTATTTCATCCGCGCGCTGCGCGACTACGGGCTCAAGGCCAGCGCCGCCGACGTCGGCAAGACCTGGGTGAACTATGCCGCCGAAGAGCACGGCATGTACTGGTGGGGCGGCTTCGGCGTCTCGACCGAACACACCGCCTATCGCAACCTGCGCGCCGGCATTCCGGCACCGCAATCCGGCTCGATCGCTCAGAACGGCGCGACGGTCGCCGAGCAGATCGGCGGCCAGATCTTCATCGACAGCTGGGGCTGGGTGCATCCGGGCGAGCCGCAAAAGGCGGCCGACGCCTCCGCCCGCGCGGCAAGTGTTGCTCACGACGGCGACGGGCTGAACGGCGCCCGCTTCTGCGCCGCCGCCATCGCCAAGGCATTCGAGGCGACGTCGATCGCCGAGGTGATCGCCGCTGCCATGGCGACCATCGACGCGAAATCGACCTATGCCCGCGTGGCGCAGGCCGTCATCGACTTCCACAAGGCCAACCCCGGCAACTGGCGGGCCTGCCGCGACATGCTGACCGCTGAATGGGGCTATGACCGCTATCCCGGCGTCTGCCACATCATCCCGAATGCCGGCGTCACGGTTATGGCGATCCTCTATGGCGAAGGCGATCTGCCGCGCACGGCCGAGATCGCGACCATGGCCGGCTGGGACACCGACTGCAATGCCGGCAATGCGGGCGCCATTGTCGGCACGTTCCAGGGGCTCCAGCCGAACTGGGACAAATACCGCAAACCCATCAACGACTTCATCGTTGCCTCCGGCATCGTCGGCTCGATCAACATCGTCGACATCCCGTCCTTTGCCCGGGAACTGACGGTGCTTGCGCTGCAACTGCGCGGCGACGACGTGCCGGCCCTTTGGCTGGAAGACTTCACCCGCCGCGGCGTCCGTTTCGATTTCGACCTGCCCGGTTCGACCCATGGTTTCCGCACCGAGGGCTTCAACCAGATCAGCCTCAAGGGCTCGAGCGAAAGGCAGACCGAAGGATCGCGCGGTTCGCTCGAAATCCAGCTCGATCGGCTCGAGCGCGGCCAGGGCGGACGGATCTTTTGGAAGCCGTTCTATCGCCGCTCCGATTTCGACGACGAGCGTTATCGCCCGATGTTCTCGCCGCTCGTCGATGCTGGCCAGAAGGTGTCGTTCAAGCTGTGGCTCGACCCGTGGAACGGTGACGGAAACCTGCGCGTCGCGCCCTATATCCGCCGGGCGATGTCTGGCGCGATCGAGGAGACCGGCGCGTGGCACCTGCCCAATCATGAAGGCTGGCAGGACTATGGATTTACCGTACCTGAGGGCGTGGAGGCGATCGACGAGATCGGCATTCAGGTCGAATATTTCGGCCGACTGAAATTCCTCGGCCGCCTGTTCCTCGCCGATTTCAAGGTGGAAGGCCCGGGCAAGGCCGTCATCGATCCCAAGGCGGAAGTGCAGGAGTGGGGCGCGATCTCGCGCTTTACCTGGAACCGTGGCCACTGGACCCTGCAGGATGGCCATATTCACGCCCATACGGCCAATGATGCCGATATGTGGACGGGCCATTACTACGCCCGCGACGTCAAGGTCCTGGCGGATGTCCGGCCGCTCGCCGGCCCGTCGCAACTTGTTACGGCCCGCGTGCAGGGCACGAGCCGGTTCTATGCCGCAGGCTTCGACGGCGACGACGTGGTTATCCTCAAGGAGGATTTCGGCACCACCGTTCTCGCGCGTGCCCCGTTCAAGCGCGAGAACGGAAAGGACTACGGTTTCGCGTTTTCCGTTGAGGGCAATGCCTTGTCCTTCGCGATCGACGGCAAGCCGCTGATCGAGGCAAGCGACGACCAGTTTGCCTATGGCATGGCCGGCCTTCGCCTCGGTGCGCTCGGTCGCATGAGCGTCGGAACGATCGAGATTGTCGAGACCGCCTGAGCGGCTTTGATCCCGCCTGCCGGTCCGTGAAACGGGCCGGTGGGCGAGCAAGGAGCGCATCGGCCTATCAAGTGGGAGGAGAGACCATGTCCGAGATTGAACTGCGGAGTGTGGGCAAGAGCTACGGCAGCCTGTCGGTGCTCGATGATATTTCGCTGGACATGGGCAGCGGCGAATTCGTGGTCCTGGTCGGCCCGTCCGGCTGCGGGAAGTCGACGCTGCTGCGGATGATTGCTGGGCTGGAAGACATCAGCGCCGGCGAAATCACCATCGGTGGCCGCATCGTCAACGACATGCCGGCCAAGGAGCGCGACCTTGCGATGGTGTTCCAGAGCTACGCGCTCTATCCGCACATGAAGGTCGCCGACAACATGAGCTTCGCGCTGAAGCTTGCGGGCGTTTCGAAGACCGAGATCAATCGTCGCGTCAACGAGGCCGCCGATATTCTAGGGCTCGAGCATCTGCTCGAACGGCTTCCGCGCGAGCTGTCGGGCGGCCAGCGTCAGCGCGTGGCCATGGGGCGCGCCATCGTCCGCGATCCCCGCGCCTTCCTCTTCGACGAGCCGCTTTCCAACCTCGACGCCAAACTCCGGGTGAAGATGCGCGGCGAGATCAAGAAGCTGCACCAGCGCCTGGGCAAGACGACCATCTATGTCACCCACGACCAGACGGAAGCCATGACCATGGCCGACAAGATCGTGGTTCTGAACGGCGGCAAGATCGAGCAGATGGGGCCACCGCTGGACCTCTACAGAAATCCTCAGAACCTGTTCGTCGCCAGTTTCATCGGATCGCCCGAGATCAACTTGCATCGCGGCGAGATCGACGGCCAGATGCTGCGGCTTGCCGATGGCGCCCGTCTGCCGTTGCCGCCCGGTCATGGGCTCGCAGAGGGTCGCAAGGTGGTCTATGGGATACGTCCGCAGCATATCCATCCTGCCGACAGCGGCATCGCCGCCGAGGTCGTGCTGGTCGAGCCGACCGGGGAGGCGCAGGAGGTGATGCTGCGGGTTGGGGCCACCGATTTCACCATGGTTCTCGGCGAAAGCGCGCTGTTGCAATCGGGCGCAAACGTGACGATCGGCTTCGACACCGCCAACTTGCTACTGTTCGACGACAAGACGGGCGGACGCATCCAATGAGCGAATTTGCCAGAAAACACTGGGACCCGAGCGCCGAAGGCCCTCTCGAAGGGATTAGGGTTCTCGACCTTTCGCGTCTGGTCGCCGGCAACATGCTGTCGCTGCAGCTTGCCGATTTCGGCGCCGACGTGATCAAGATCGAACCGCCGGCCGGCGACCCGCTGCGCGAGTGGAAAGACGAAGGGCTGTCGCTGTTCTGGAAGACCTACGGGCGCAACAAACGTTCGGTGGTCCTCAACCTGCGCGAAACGGCTGACCGCGAGGCGCTCTGGGCGCTGGTGGCGAGTGCCGACGTCCTCATCGAGAATTTTCGCCCGGGTACCTTGGAGCAAATGGGTTTTGGCCCGGAGGCGCTCTTGGCGCGCAATCCCGATCTCGTCGTCGTGCGCATTTCCGGCTTCGGCCAGACCGGGCCCTATGCGGCATTTCCCGGCTTCGGAACCATCGTCGAAGGCATGAGCGGCTATGCGTACCGCACCGGCTTTCCCGATCGGGAGCCTGTCTTGCCGCCGCTGGCGCTCGCCGACATGATCGCCGGTGTCTACGGCATGTCGGCGACGATGACGGCGCTCTTTGCGCGCCAACAGGGCAGGGCGCGCGGGCAGGTCATCGACCTGTCGCTGCTGGAGCCGATCTTTTCCGTGCTTGGCCCCGAGGCCGGTATCTATGCGCTCAACGGCACGGTCAAGGAGCGCATCGGCAGCGCCTCGAACACCGCCTGCCCGCGCAACGTCTACCGATGCGCCGATGGCAAATACGTCGCGCTCTCCGGTTCGACGCCGGCCGTCGCCCGGCGGATATTCGAGATCATCGGCCGCGCCGACATGAACGACGATCCACGCTTCCGCTCCAACAGCGAGCGCCTCAAACACCGCGATCTGGTTGATGAGGCGATCGGCGCCTGGTTTGCCGTCCGTTCTCATGACGAAGCGCTTGCCATCATGCGCGACAGTGGCGCAACGGTCGGGCCAATCTACAATATTGCCGACGCCACTGACGACGCGCATTTCGCCGAGCGCGAGGTCATCGTGTCGCTGGACGATGCGGAGCACGGGGCGCTGCCGATGCACAATATCGTGCCGCGCATGTCCGAAACACCGGGGCGCTTCCGGCGCCCGGCGCCGGCGCTTGGGGAGCATACGGCCGAGGTGCTGGCAGAGGTGGAGCTTTCCCCGGCGACGGTCGCTGCGGTCGTTGCAGCGACTGCCCGATAAGGCTGCGACACGACTGCATAATTCCTTTAGTCGGAATCGACTTAAGGATAAAATTATGCAGCAAGTTCAAAGTGCTACAGCGTCCTTTGCGCGTCATATTTGACGCGCGGCGCTGTAGGCGGGCTGAAGGTCGCCTCGAAAGACGAGATGGATTTTGTTGCCATCGGGATCGCGCAGATATGCGCCGTAGTAGCCGTCTCCATAATGCGGGCGTGGACCGGGAGCGCCCTCGTCCGTACCGCCGGCAGCGAGGCCCGCAGCGTAGGCTCGGTCGACCGCCGCAGAAGCCGGCGCGAGAAAGGCGACCATGCTGCCGTTTCCGACGCTGGCGGGTTTCCTGTCGAACGGTTCATAGACGTAAAAGCGGGGCAATGCCTGACCCGGCGCGATCCAGCAGGACGATGCCGGCCCGCCATCGGGAGAAACTGGCCGCTGGACGAGGCCGAGAGGTTCGAGAACGGCGTCATAGAAGAGGGTGGCGCGGCCGAGGTCGCTGCAGCCGACCGTGACGTGGCTGAACATGCTCATGCCCTGCCGACCGTTGGCGCATCACCCGCCAGTATCCCGCCCGCAAGGTCCAGATCGACGTTCCGGCCGGATAGCGTGACGGCAAATGTTCTGCCTTCGAGCGGTATCTTGCCGGCGAGCACGGCCGCCAACGCCACGGCGCTTCCCGGCTCTAGTGCGAGGCCGAATTCGCTGAAGGCGACGCGCATCGCCTCCTTTGCCTCGTCATCCGTGACAGCGAACGTGCCGGCCAAATCAGGCTTGATGATCTCGAAGGGGATCTCTGCCATATAGAGCCCGCTGATGGCATCGCAGATCGAATGGCCGCCTGGTGCCAGGTTGATGCGGTTGCCGGCGGCGAGCGATTTTGCCATCTTCTCGAAACCGACGGCCTCGACGCCATAGACCTTGGTGGCCGGAGACATCTTGCTCAGGCCCAGCAGGCAACCGGCGGTCAGTCCACCACCGGAGCAGCAGGTAAGCAGCACGTCGATCCGGGCGTTCAGCTTTGCGGCTTGCTTGGCCATTTCAAGCGCGACGGTGCCGGCGCCGGCAACCACCCAGAAATCGTCGGCCGGCGGAATAAGCACCCGATTCTCGCGTTCGGTGATTTTGGCGGCAACGTCGGCGAGGTCCTTCATCGGAACCATGACGACGCGTGCCCCATAGGCCGCGATCCGTTCGACCTTTGCCGCCGGTGCGGTCTCAGGTACGACAACCACGGCTGATGTGCCCATCAGGCCGGCGCAATAGGCAATCGCAAGGCCGTGATTTCCGGAAGAGCGGGCAACGACGCCACGGCGCCGCTCGTCGTCGGTCAGCGACCCGACCCTGTTGACCGCCCCACGCAGCTTGAACGAACCGGTGACCTGCAAGTTTTCAGCCTTGAGCAGCAACCGGCCTCCATATTTCCGGTTGAGGTAGGACGATTCCAGCAGCGGCGTCTCGATGCAGTAGCTGCCGATCAGCCGAGCGGCGGCTTCGACGTCTTGCAACGTCGGCAAGGAAGGTGCGGAGGAGGCGGGAAAGGTCATGAGATGATCCGGTGCTGCAATTTGATTTACAAATGCACCGATGGCATAAGAGTGCAATTGATATATTGCCCTCGGAGCATTTGAGATGCTGGATTACCGCGCCGTCGCCGACGCCGTTGCCGCCGAGATCGCCTCCGGAAAACTGCCGGCCGGTGCGCGACTTCAGCCGCAGCGAGCCTTTGCCTATCAAAGAGGAATAGCGGTCTCGACCGCGAGCCGCGTCTATGCCGAACTTGTCCGCCGCGGTCTGGTTGTCGGCGAAGTCGGGCGCGGAACCTTCGTCAGGACACCGGACCGGCCGCAGTCCACGCGGATCAGCGAGATCGCCGACGCGCCGATCGATTTGCAACTGGCGACGTCGGGTTCCCTGGAGCAGGCGGCCCTGATGGCGCCGGCGTTCGAGAGCCTGGCCAACCCGGCAGTGCTCCTTGGCGCCATGGACGCTCTCGGTCCCTTCGGGCCAAAGGGAGCAGGCGCGATCGTTTCGCACTACCTCGGGCACGATCACTGGACCCCCAGGCCCGATGGCATCCTCTTTGCCGGTGGTGGGCGTCAGGCGATCGCGTGCGTGATGGCGGCCCTTTGCAAGCCCGGCGATCGCGTCGGCGTCGAGCCGCTGACCTACCCTTCGATCATCCGTATGGCGGCGCGGCTCGGCTTGCAGCTCGTGGCACTTGAGGTCGACAATGACGGTGTCGATATCGCGGCCCTTGCCAGGGCGCATCGCACCAAGCCGCTTGACGCGATCTACATCCAGCCGACGATCCATAACCCGCTCGGCTTCTCGATGTCGCACGCGCGGCGGGCTGCTCTCGCCGAAGTGCTTGAAGAGACCGGGATCTTCTGCATCGAGGACGCGGCCTTTGCCTTCCTTTCCGACGCGACACCGCTTGCGGCCTATGCGCCGGAGCAGGTCATCTATGTTAACAGCATGCAAAAGCGACTTGGGCCGGGCATCGGTGTCGGGTTGGTCGTCGCGCCGCCGTCGACCAAGGATCGCATTGCCGCTGTGATGCGCGCCGGTGGCTGGATGGCGTCGTCGTTATCCATGCGCCTGGTGTTATCGTGGATCTCGGACGGCACAGCCGCCCGTATCACCAGCCTGAAGCGGAAGGACGCGGGCGATCGGCAGTTGCTGGCGGCGCGAATCCTCGGCCGCGCGCCGCCGCCGGCAGGTAGCAACGCGTTTTATGTCTGGCTCGAACTCCCCGAGGCATGGAATGCCGAGGCGTTCGTATCGGCCGCCGCTTTGCAAGGTGTCGCCATCACGCCTGCTGGCGTGTTTGGTGCCATCCCAGGGCGTGCGCCAAACGCGGTGCGGGTCGCGATCTCCGCTCCGCCGCTCAAGGACCTGGAGCGCGGGCTTCACGTGATCCGATCCCTGCTGGCCTCCGTCCCCGGCGACGCTGAGATCGAATGACGGAGAATTGACGCAACCGGCCGCAGGGCCGTGCGCGCTTCATCCAGGCATCATCGGTCCCTCAGCGAACCGTGATCCCGCTGACACCACCGCTCCCACCATGACGAAATGCGGCTCGCGTCAGCCGACAAACAGCGCGCGCAGCCGGGCAAACAGGCCGCTGCGTTCGCCAGTCAGAATTGACCGGACGAGCTTAGCTGCCGTCTCGGCGTTCACCGTTGCACCGAAGTGGCAATAGCAGATCACGCCGTGTAGCTGCCAGTCGCGTAGTTCGAAGAACCGGAGCGCCTCGCCGTAGGTGTCGTCTTCCATGCCGGCGGCACGCAGCATGGGGTCGTCGAATGCCACGGAGATTGGCGAGCCGTCGTTGCGCAGGGTATCGCGCACGGTGGCCGGCTGGTGCTCGGTTTCATAGAGCGTCGCCAGATGTCGGGTCGGGCTCTGCTCAAGAAGCGCCGCCCAGCGCTCAAGACGTTCCCTGCGAGACATGCTCAGCGGCCGATAGTCCGGTTCGATCTGTGCAAAGACCTGCAATTGCTCGCGTGTATGGTGCTTCATTGTCGCCTCCATTTGGACGATTGATGCTCTGCGCCAGCCCATTTTTCCCTGTGGGAAAGCGTGACTCTTGTTGGGTGCGAAGTCCAATCACGATGACGCTTTGCCCTGCGCTTCCAAGCCGACGCCGCGGCAAATCATCCACAGGCAACGCGCCTGCTCCCGGCTGAAGATCCAGATTTTGACATCTTGTGGGATCACTCAAATTGCATTGTGACGGAGGCATTCATGAAAACGAAAGCGCGCGATCGCGAACTCATCGACGTGATGAGACGATACTTTGTGGCAAAGGCTGAACTCACCGCGCTGCGTGCGTTGCTGGAGCAGGCCAGGCGCGTCACCGGCGAGGACATCGGCAGCTTTTACGATCCGCGCACCAATACCAGCCACGCCGATCACATCCTGCGCTCCCATGCGCTCAACGCCGAGATGCGTTCGCTGATGGATCGAGCCGAAGCCTGGGGGAAGCAAGAGGTTGCGGTGCTGGCAAGAGATGTCGTGACAGGAGATCAGGAGTCCGAACCGTTGCCAGCGGATGAGCCGGCCGCATCTGATCCGGATTGAAATTGGATTGAGGGCAGGACGGCGCCGTCGGTTCATGCCTTGCGATCCGCACGTGTGCCTGCTGTTGCCCGCGCCAGGCACCCAAGCCTCGCCTGGGTGGCCCTCGATGATATCGCAAAAAGCGCTCACCGCACTCAATTGGTCCTTATCGTCTCCTGCCGCGCGCCGTTCTCGACGATCACTCAATCAGCGTCGATCGGATGATGCGTGCCGCTGTTGTCGCGCTGACGGTGGTTCCGAAGTGACAATAGCAGATGACCTCGTGCAGTTGAGCGTCGCTCAGTTCGAAGAACCGCTTTGCTTCGCCGTAAGTGTCGCTCTGCAATCCGGCGGAGCGCAGCGCCGCATCCGCGAACGCGACCGAGATCGGCGAATTGTCGCTGCGCAACATGGCGCGGACCTCGACGGGCCTGTACTCGGTTTCGAAGATTGTTGAGAGAAGCTGCTGCGGTATCAGCTCGAGACGTTCCGCCCAGCGTTCAAGACGTTGATTGCGAGACATGCTTGCTGGCCGCAGGTCCTGTTCAACCTGCGCAACGGCCAGCAGTTGCTCGCGCGTTCGGTGCTTCATTGTCGCCTCCATTCAGACGATAGATGCTTTGCGCCAGCCCTTTTTTTTGTCGTGACTCCACAAGGCTGCGAAGTCCAATCACGATGGCGTTTCTCAGGCGCAAGCGTCATGCCGGTGCAGGCTGGTACGAGGTCACGACCCCTTGTCCTTCGGCGATGCCCAGCTGATCTCCGTGCGAGTTCAACGGATCGTGAGGTCAGGGGTGGTTCCGCAGCAGATCTGAAGAGCGGAGCGAAGTGCCAATCCCGGTGCACACGGCACTTGTGTCATTCGAAGAGGTTTTTCAGTCTTTGCGGGGTCGTTTGGAATAAAGTCTGCAATTGAAAGTAGAATAAGCTGCAAATGCTCGGGGAATATCTGTCGGTAAACTATCACAGGTTTCGACTATCGATGTAAATTCCTGGTTGAATTCTGGAAGCCCTTGATACAAACTCTGTCGAGCAATCGTTTGTCCAAAGTGCTTCCCGACTATCGCCCGAAAGGCTTAGACGCTGCCGTTGAGTTTTTCTGCGCGGGGGACGCTGATCAATATTGGCGCAACCGCCTAAAGGTACAAATGGCTTTCTTTTTGCAAACCTTTGGCGGTCTGAAGCTTGTTGATCCGGAAGGACGACAGGTCGCCTATCCCGAAAAAGGTTTGTTACTTCTCGCTTATTTGCTGACGACCAGAGAAGGAGCCGAACACCGGACGGCGATGGCCGCATTCCTGTGGGGCAACGAAGACAGTGCCGTTTCTCTCGTGAACATGCGCAAGATGATCTCGAGGATCAGGCTCCGCCAGAAGGAACTCGGAGTGCAGTTCCTGTCCTTTACTGACAGTATGATCCTGGTTGATCGAGTATCCCTATTGTCGGATATGGTTTGGACCATCGATGGGGACGTTGCCGAGCCTTTGGCCCAGCTCGGCAACCTTGCGACGCTGATGCATCGCTCTTTCCTTGGGCAGGTCGGCTGTCAGAGCGGTGAATTTTATGGCTGGGTTGCCGAGCAGAAGGACCGCCAAAACGCTCTACTCAAGGCTTTGTTGAGAAAGGCGTCGCGCTCGGCGCGGTCGGAGGAAGATGCCGAAGTTCTGAAGGACGCGGGGATCCTGCTGCTCGGAGTCGAACACGCGGATTCGGACACGCTGCAATTGCTTGTCGAAGTCTTTCACGCCGAAGATCAAGTCGATCATCTCAGCAAGATTGTCGAGAGGCGAAGCCGTGCGCTTGCACGCGGCGTCGATCTCGTGAACGCTACGGCGAACAGAAGCATGCGGGAAACGGCGCCGGGCGCCGGGGTGAACGCTCGTCCCGCGAGCATGTCGGAACTCGGCTCCCAGGCCGGATCTGCAGAGGTCCGCCAACAGACGGTTCCTCGTCTGGTGCTGCTGCCCCCGAGCGACCACGCCGGGCACCCGGACAGCCGTTTCATCGCAAACGCCTTGATCGAGGACATCACGATCGGATTTTGCGCCTTCAACAGCCTTCAGGTGATTGCGCATCATTCTGCCGTCCAGATAGGTCATCAGTTCGAGGGCCGGACCGATTTCTTCGAGCGTCATTCTCTCAGCTATATCCTCGATAGCCGGTTCAACAATCACGATCGCGACGGCACGTTGTTCGTTCAGCTCGTCTTCTTTCCTGACAACGAGGTTGTGTGGGCGGAACGGTTCAGTCTGAACCATCCGGACCTTGTCGGTACCCGACACGTGATCGCGCGAAACATCGCGCTTTCGGTTTCAAGCGAGATCGAACGGCATGAGGCGGCGCGCATCTATCGCGAACTGAACCCGGCTGCGTATCATAGTTATCTCGTTGGAAGGCGACACTTGAACCGGCTCACGCTTCCGGATCTGCGGCGCGCGCGCAAGGAGATGAAGGCCGCGCTGCATGCGAGCGCCGATTTTGCGCCGGCTCTGAGTTCGATCGCCAGGACCTACTCCAAGGAATGGCTGCTGACGGCACGTGGCGATATCGAACTGCTGAAGTCGGCCGAGGTGTTCGCGATGCGTGCCATCGATGCCCGTCGGAATCTGGCTGACGGCTATCGCGAGTTCGGCGTGGCCAAGCTGCTGCAGGGGGGCTTCGATGAAAGCGCCGAAGCGATGGAGCTGGCCGAGACGCTTGGTCCCCACCACGCGGATATCATCGCCGACCATGCCGATACTCTCGTGCATTGTTCACTTCCCGGCAAGGCGTTGCAAAAGATCGAACGCGCGATCGAGCTCAATCCTTTGAGCCCGGACTCCTATCTTTGGACCGCTGCGGGAGCGAACTACGCGCTCAGCGAATTCGAGACCTCGCTCGACTTCATCGGGCGGATGGCCGATCCGAGCCTGGCGGACAGGCTGTCGGCTGCAAACTGGGCCATGTTGGGCCAGCGGGACAAGGCGCGTGTCTTCGTTCGCCGAGTGCGCGAAGCCAACCCCAATTTCGATCTGGACACATGGCTTGCCGCCGTTCCCAGCAAGGAACAATGGCACAAGGACCTCTATCGAGAAGGCTTGAAGAGGGCGGGATTTTAAACCGGGCAAATCCATAGCAAGAGGGGAAAACGGATGGCCAAAGTTGTTGTCATAGGTATCGAAGGCGAAGAGGGTCTTTGGGTTGTCGATCTGGATGCTCGCAGCGTCGAGCCACTTGAAGCACCGAAGGCAGGCGGACTGAAGACAGTTGCCGATTTGCGCGCGGCAGGGGTGAGCGTGATCAAGGGTGCGGACGTGGCGTTGGTCGTCAAGTCGGCCGCCGCCGCATCATCGGGGCACTACGAGGGGTAGGGCGTCAGAACGTCATTGTAGCGATTTTGAATAGACCCTGAGCCTCGCGGCCTGTTCGTAGCCGCTTGCCTTGTAATATTCTGCAGCGGCGCCCTGACCTTGCGACAAAAGCCATGCGCTCGAGAAACCGGCGTTCCGGGCTTCAGCCTCGAGCAGTTTGAGCAGCTGTTTCCCAATGCCTCTGGCCTGGTGAGATGGAAGCACCGCGATCTCAGGTATATACAGGCCTCGGCCTGAAGCCGACGTATGAGGAAGGCCGATGGCAAACCCATACAACCTGCCATCCTCGAGTGCCCCGACGCCGAGCCAGCCCGGAGTGGTCGACAACTCGCCCATGCGCGCCGCCGCCCTGTCAAACGTCCACTCCTCATTCCAAGGCGGCTCACTATATGCCTTGACGATAATGGTAGCCGCCTGCAACGCGTGGTCCTGATTTATCCGCTGGAAGATGACCGGCATCCAAGCTCCGCTGCGTAACGTGCTGTTAAGGCAGAAATCACAGTCACTCAGTATTCCAATCGCGGGCCGAGAACAACTCTACGGTATCGCTGGTCGTAATCGAAACGCACTGATTGAAGCGCGAATGCTGCCGGCAAGTTTTGCATTCGGAATGGATCGGTCATGATTTTGGTCTACCGACCTTCGCGGTCCTGCTTCGCTGACGCTATCGATGAAAGCAGTGCAAAAACGCGGAAGGCCGATGCGAGGCGCAGGTCCCCGAACTGCAACAACCCGAGGCATCCGGCGGATGGCCAGCAAAAGAAGCAAGAAAGCCGGCGAGGTGCCGGCTTTCTCTGGATGTGAAGGCGATCATGCCGTCTGGAGCACAGCGGCCGGTTCCGGGTCCTCTATGGACTTGCCGGCATTGTAGACGGTCTCATCGAGAATGCCTTCGCGTTTGGAAACGATCGTCGGCACCAGTGCCTGACCGGCGACGTTGACGGCGGTGCGGCCCATGTCGAGGATCGGGTCGATGGCAAGCAGCAGGCCCACACCCTCGAGCGGAAGGCCAAGCGTCGATAAGGTGAGCGTTAGCATGACTGTCGCCCCGGTCAGGCCGGCGGTCGCTGCCGAGCCGAGCACGGAGACGAAGATGATCAGCACATATTCCTGCAGCCCAAGCGGCACGCCGAAGAACTGGGCGATGAAAATCGCCGAGATCGCCGGGTAGATCGCAGCGCAACCATCCATCTTGGTCGTTGCACCGAGCGGGACTGCAAAGGCCGCAAACTCGCGCGGCACGCCGAGGCTCTTTTCCGTCACGGTTTCGGTGACGGGCAGGGTGCCGACCGAAGAGCGCGACACGAAAGCAAGCTGGATCGCCGGCCAGGCACCGGCGAAGAAGCGCGACGGCTTCAGGCCGTGCGCGATCAGCAGTGCCGGATAGACGACAAAGAGCACGATGGCGAGGCCGATATAGACTGCCGCGGCATACCAGCCGAGCTGCGCGAGCGTTCCCCAGCCATATTGCGCCACGGCGCGGCCGAGCAGGCCGATGGTGCCGATCGGCGTCAGGCGAATGACCCACCACAGGATCTTGCGGACGATGGCGAGAAGCGACTGGTTGAAGGCGAGGAAGGGCTTGGCCGCTTCGCCCGCCTTCAGTGCGGCTGCACCGAAGGCGATGGAAACGACGAGGATCTGCAGCACGTTGAAATTCAGCGATGTGCTGGCGCTTCCGTCCGTCAGCTTGGTGCTTGCCTCAAGGCCCAGCATGTTGGCGGGCACCAGGCCCTTGAGGAAATCAAGCCAGGAGCCGGCATAGGATGGCGCCTTGGCAGCCTCCTGCGACACGGCCGAGCCGATGCCCGGCTGAATGATAAGGCCGAGCGCGATGCCGATGATAACCGCAATGAGCGACGTGATCGCGAACCAGAGGAGCGTCTGCCAGACCAATTTCGCCGCATTCTGGAGCGTCGCCAGATTGGCGATGGACGCGACGATCGCCGTAAAGACGAGCGGTGGGACCAGGGCGCGCAAAAGCTGCACGAAGATGGAGCCGATGGTCTGGAGCGTCACGGTCAGCCAGTTGGGGTTGCCGGCCGCATCGGCACCCATATTTCGGGCGATGAGGCCGAGCAGCAGCCCGATGACCATGGCTGCCAGAACTTGAAAGCCGAACGACAGGAAAAACGGCTTCGACGGGGATTTGGTAGTAGCTTGGGACAAGATTCACACTCGATTGATGGCAGGCGAGGAGCGTTCGCAGAGAGCTTCCGCAACTGGCGCAATCTAGTCAAGCTTGCTGCCTGGGATAAGCAATGCTTTGACACGTGGCCCACCATAGGTGGAATAATTTTCCTGCGCGTAGCGGTCGCCGGTCCGCGCTCTTCCGCGCCGGCACAATCCAGCCGCCGTTCGAATGAGGCGGTTTCGCTGTTTACCGCCAACCCAGTGCGGGAGCGACATTCTTCAGAATAGCTTCGATGACGTGGGCGTTGTAGTCGACGCCGAGCTGATTGGGGACGGTCAAGAGCAGCGTGTCCGCCTCGGCCACGGCTTCGTCGCCGGCGAGTTGCCTGACGAGCACGTCAGGCTCGGCCGCATAGGACCGTCCGAAGATCGCCCTCGTGTTCTCGTCGATGAAGCCGATCGTATCCTGTTCCTTGCCGCTTCGGCCGAAATAAGCGCGGTCGCGATCATCGACGATCGCAAAGATGCTGCGGCTGACGGAAACCCTCGGCGTGCGCGCGTGGCCCGCTTCCTTCCACGCCTGCCGGTAGGCGCGGATCTGTGCGGCCTGCTGGACGTGAAACGGCTCTCCGGTCTCGTCGTCCTTCAGCGTCGAACTCTGCAGGTTCATGCCGAGCTTGGCCGCCCAGACGGCGGTGGCGTTCGAGCTGGATCCCCACCAGATGCGGTCGCGCAACCCTTCGGAATGGGGCTCGAGGCGCAGCAGGCCTGGCGGGTTCGGGAACATCGGGCGCGGGTTCGGCTGGGCGAAACCGTTGCCTTTCAGTGCTTCGAGAAACACTTCGGTGTGGCTGCGGCCCATATCCGCATCCGATGCGCCGTCCTGCGGCTGGTAGCCGAAATATCGCCAGCCGTCGATCACCTGTTCGGGCGACCCGCGGCTGAGGCCGAGCTGCAAACGGGAGCCGGAGATCAGGTCGGCGGCACCGGCGTCTTCGGCCATGTAAAGCGGGTTCTCGTAGCGCATGTCGATGACCGCCGTGCCGAACTCGATGCGCTTCGTCTTGGCACCGACGGCGGCCAGCAGCGGGAACGGGGAAGCCAGCTGCCGGGCAAAGTGGTGGACGCGGAAATAGGCGCCATCAGCGCCGAGCTCCTCGGCGGCAACCGCAAGATCGATGGACTGCAGCAGCGCATCGCCCGCCGAGCGGGTTTGCGACTGGGAGGAGGGGGTCCAATGGCCGAAGGAAAGGAATCCGATTTTCTTCACGAGAGCGCCCTGAGAATGTGTCATTGCTACTCTCCTAGATGGCATAAGACAGGCTCGGGCGACAGGCGTTGAAGGCCGAACGCTGTGTTTCCGATCTGCTCACGTAGAATAGTCACAAACCTGACCTTGGAGCTCTTCACCAAGCCGCCAGGGCGGCGGGCTTCTTCCTGAACTGTCGGCGATAGCTCGCGGGCGAGATCGAGAAGGCCCGGGTGAAATGCTGGCGCAGCGATACCGTGGAGCCGAAGCCGGCCATCTCGGCGATGCGGCCGATCGAGCAGGAGCCGGTTTCCAGCAGGCGCTGCGCGGTCGCCAGCCGTTGGTTGAGACGCCGTTGCGTGAGGTGGTTCCGGTCGCCTTCCTGACATGCCGGGTGAAACTGCACAGGCTCATTCCGGCCCGCGCCGCCAGCCTTTCGAGAGACAGTGGCTCGCCCAGATGCTCGATGGCCCAACCGATCGCTGCGCCGACGCGCGGTCGCCGACATGAACGGCGCCGGTTTGTTATCAGGAGCGCAGTTGGCGGCCGAGACTCTGGGTCGTGGCCGCCAACTGGCAGGTCCTTCATCTCAGCCGGCTTGGAGCGCCATCCTGCGGGAGACCGCGACGAGTGAAGCGCCCAGCAAGGCGGCCAGTGACGCGAACAGGAAGACGCCGGCGGGGCCCTGGAGCTCGACAATGAGGCCGCCGAGGATTGCCCCGGTCGAGATGGCGATCTGGAATGTCGTCAATGTCGCTGCACCCGCACCCTCCGCCTCGTCGCCGGCGGCCCGGCTGATGAAGGACTGGACGCTGACCGGAAGCGCACCGAAGGCGAAGCCCCAGGCTGCCGTGGCAGCGGCGGCAATGGCCGGCAGCATGCCGGCTACGGCGAGCAGGAGTGCCGTGGCGGCGATGCCAACGGCCGCCAGTGTCATGGACAGGCGCGTATTGCGCTCTGCCAGGAAGCCGCCGGCGATATTGCCGAAGAAGCCGCCGATACCGAACGCAAGCAGGATCGCGGTGATCATTTCGACGTCGAAACGCGGCACCTGTTCGAGAAAGGGGCGGATGTAGGTGAAGCCGGCAAAGTGGCCGGTGACCACCAGCAGGATCGTGGCAAGCCCAAGCCGGATCGCCGGGCGTCTCAGCACTCTTGCGATCGTGCCAAGGCCGGTGGTCCCGATCGGCGGCAGGGATGGAACGGTCAGGGCCTGGACGACAAAGGTTATCACCCCGACTGCGGCTGCAAGCAGGAACGCATAACGCCAGCCGAGCGTCGCGCCGATCCAGGCGCCGACGGGTGCGGCGCAAACCGTCGCGATCGAGACGCCTGACATCACGATTGCCATGGCGCGAGGCATCAACCTGCCCGGAACCAGCCGCATGGCCAGCGCCAGCGACATGGCCCAGAAACCGCCGAGCGCAACGCCGAGCAAGACGCGGGCCGCAAGCAGGAACGGAAGGTTCGGTGCGAAGCCCGCCATCAGGCTCGAGACGACCAGCAGGCCAGTCAGGGCCAGAAGAACCGTGCGCCGGTCGAACCGTCCCGTGTAGACAACGATCGCCGGGCCGGCGACCGCCGCGACGACCGCAGTCGTGGTCACCGATTGTCCGGCCGCTCCGACACTGACCCCGAGGTCCGCCGACATCGGGGTCAGCAGGCTTGCCGGCAGAAATTCTGCCGTCACCAGGCCAAAAACCCCGAGCGAAAGGGAAACGACAGCGCCCCAGCGGGCATTGCTCTGCTCATTAGTCGGGGCACCTGATTTCGTCACGACGCCATCCATGTTTTTTATCTCCGCTACTGTTGATGGCGAAGGTAGGCATGACCGTTCGGAGTTTCTATGCTAGAAAATCCAAAAGACTATGCCGTTCGTCCAAACTTGCGGAGCGCCCCATGAGCGATGCATTGACCGAGATTTTGCGCGGGCTGAGGCTCGACGGCGTCGAATACGGGCGTTGCCAACCCTGTGCGCCCTGGGCGACGGCTTACCCGGCGCAGGAGCCCGCACGCTTCCATTTTCTCGCGGCAGGCTCGGCCCATCTTCAGACACCGGATGGCGAATGGATCGAGCTCGCCCAGGGCGATGCGGTGCTATTGCCCAGGGGTGATGCGCATGTGCTTGCCAGCAAGCCGGGCATCCCTGCGGTTTCGATAAGCGACCTGCCGAGGCGGCAGCTGTGCGACGGCATCATCGACGTGCAATGCCCATCGACAGACAGCAAGAACCTCATCTTCTTTGCGGTGATGCGGTTCAATGTCGATCGTCTGCATCCGCTGCTGCAATTGATGCCCGCCGTCATGCGCACCAGCGACCTTGCGTCGAGCGAACCGTCGATCCCGCCGCTGCTCGATGCCATGATGCGGGAAGCAGAAATGCAGCGCGTCGGCTCGGGCGGCATTCTCGCGCGGCTCGCCGATGTGCTCACCGCTACGCTCATTCGAACCTGGGTGGAGCATGGCTGCGGCACGGCGACCGGCTGGCTTGCGGCCGTTCGCAACCCGGAACTCGGACGTGTCCTTGCAGCCATCCATCTCGAACCTGCAAGGGATTGGACAGTGCCCGAACTGGCAAAGCTCATGGGGGCGTCGCGATCGGGTTTCGCCCAGCGTTTTGTCGACACCGTGGGCGAGACGCCGGCCCGCTATGTCGCGCGCATGCGGATGCACCAGGCGCATCAATGGCTGCAGGAAGGGCAGCGGGTGGCCCTTGTCGCGGGCCGCCTCGGCTACGATTCGGAAGCTTCTTTCAGCCGTGCGTTCCGCAAGATCATCGGGGCGCCGCCAAGCCATTATCGAAGCAGGAATTCGGCCCAGAATTCGCGCTTGCCTTCAGCCGGCTCCGCCGCCCTCGGGGAGGTCGGGCATGATCATTGACGGCCGAACCGAATCAAGCATCGCGGGTTGCTGCCATGCGCGTTGACGTCAGCCATCATATCGATGCTTCGGCGCCCGACGCGGAAGGCTTTTACGACTATCACTACGAGTATGACATCTATCGATTTTCGGAAGGGGGAAAGGCCTATGTCGTTCGGTCCTACATTGAGGAGGGAGATCGAGCGGCGATAGTGTCGTGTCTGGATGGCGAGACCAGCCGTCTGCTCGGCCCGGCAGACTTGACCGATCCTCTTCTCATTGAAGCCGTGGCCTATTTGCGCGGGGTGGGCAAGACGACGCTCGACTGGCTCACCGCCGACGGCTATGTGCCGCTGGAGCCGAGGGCAGCGCCGACGCGCGAATGATCAAGGCACGATTGGCTACAGCGCCGCGCATCAAATATGATGCGCGAAGGACGCTGTAACACTTTAAACTTGCTGCATAATTTATCCTTAAATCGATTTCGATTTAAGGAATTATGCAGTCGGCGGCCCCACCTGGCCTCCCGGCATAGACCACTGCCGTCGGCCAGCGGCGGTCAACACAGATGCGACCTAGGCCGCCTGTGGCAGCGGTCCGACATAGAGCGAGCGCGGACGGATCAGGCGACCTCTAAGCGCCTGCTCGCGTGCATGGGCGATCCAGCCGATGGTGCGACCGATGGCGAAGACACCGGTGAAGGCATCTCTCGGGAAGCCCAATGCATCGAGCAACAGTGCCGTATAGAATTCAACATTGACGTCGAGAGGCCGGTCCGGCTTGCGCTCCTTCAGGATCGCCAGTGCTGCCAGCTCGACCGCATTTGCAAGCTTGATGCGTTCGCGATCGACTTGATCGGCGTCGATCAGGGGCCGCAAAGCATACCTCAGCGCATCGGCGCGGGGATCCCGGACGCGGTAAACCCTATGGCCGAAGCCCATCAGGCGTTCGCCCCGATCAAGCGCTTGGTTGAGCCATGCTTTCGCGTTGTCCTGACTTCCTATCGCATCCAGCATGTCCAGCACCGGTCCAGGCGCGCCGCCATGGAGCGGCCCTTTCAGGGCGCCGATCGCGCCGAGTACCGACGAGGTAAGGCCGGCTTTGGTGGAGGCGATCACCCTTGACGCAAAAGTCGAAGCGTTGAGGCCGTGATCCGAAATCGTCACGAGATAGGTATCGAGCGCTTTCACCTTTTCCTTGCTCGGTCTCCCCCCCCCAAGCATAGCGAGAATGTCCGCCGATTGGGAGAGCGATGGCGATGGAGCAACCGGCTCGTCGCCATTCTTCAGGCGCAGGATTGCCGGCAGAAAGACGGCCGGTGCCGCAAGCAGGCCGAGCGCGGCCTCAAGATCGTCACCGTCCGGCAGGCGGGCGGTGAGCGCGCGCATGATGTCCACTGGCGGCAATCCCAGCATATCGTCGTCGATGGCCCGGATGTGCGCGAAGACCTCTGTTCGTGCTTGTCCCAGGCGCCGGCGCAGATTTTCCTTTTCGAGGTTTCCTTCGATCAGGCCGTCGAGCAAGAGGGCCGCGACATCCTCATAGCTGGCGTATTCGGCAAGATGGTCGAGCGACACGCCGCGGATAACCAATCGGCCTGCCTCGCCGTCCACGTCGGAGAGCTGCGTTTCAGCGGCGACGACGTCTTCAAGTCCGTTTTTCATAAGCGTTTCTCCTTTACGCGGGAGAATGGTCCAGCTTAGATGTATTGACGTCAATCTTGATAAATTTGATCAATATGAACGCACTCTGGATAACCGCTGAGGAGGCGCTCAGCCAGCTCGGCACCAAACCGCAGACGCTTTATGCGAATGTGAGCCGCGGGCGCATACGCGCCAAGCCTGATCCGCTCGACTCGCGCCGCAGCCTTTATCACGCCGACGACGTGAGGCGGCTTGCGGAACGGCATGCCGGCCGCCCGCGCACGTCGGCCGTCGCGGCCGAGGCGATCCGCTGGGGCGACCCCGTCTTGCCGACGACGATATCCAGCATTGCCGACGGACGGCTATCCTATCGCGGCCATGATGCGGTCGAGCTCGCCGTCACGGCCGAGCTGGAGGAGGTCGCCGCGCTGCTCTGGCAAACCCAAGTGGTCGCTGTCCACGCCGCCGGCTGCGACTTGGCGGATCGATCGCGGCTGGCGGCGACTTTGATGAGCCTTGCCGCCCGTGTGGCCGAGGACCTGCCCGCTCTTGGTCGTGCGTCGCCTATTTTGAGGATTGAGGCCGCCGATGTGTTGTCGACAGTGGCGGCAGCATTGGCACCGTGGCCGGAACCGCTGCCGCTGCATCGGCGGTTGGCACTCGGATGGGCGCGGCCAGAAGCGACGGAGCCTATCCGAAAGGCGCTGGTGTTGGCGGCGGAGCACGAACTCAATGTTTCCGCGTTTGCGGCGCGCGTGACGGCCTCGTCCGGCGCCGCTCTTTCGGCCGCAGTTCTTTCCGGGCTGGCGACATTGACCGGCCCTCGCCATGGCGGTGCCTGGCTCAGCGTCACGCAGCTTGCAGAGCGGACGAACGCAGTCGGCGCACGCGAGGCGATACGCGGCATGCTGTCCTCTGAAGGGGCTGTTCGCGCCTTCGGCCATCGGCTGTATCCCCACGGTGACCCGCGCGCCAAGGCGATCATGGCAAGTTTCGAGGCTCCGCCGCTCTACGGCCTGTTGGCCGAAGCAGGCGAAGAACTTCTGGGAGAGCCGGTCAATATCGATTTCGCACTGGCGTCGCTCGCGGCCACGTTCCGGCTGCCTGACGAAGCGCCGCTGGTGATCTTTGCGCTTTCGCGTACCGTCGGTTGGCTTGCCCATGCGATGGAGCAGGTGGAGAGCGGCCACATGATCCGTCCGCGAGCGCGTTACTCCGGACAATGAAATAACAGGCGAGCGCACCGTTTGGACGGTCATCTGCCGACGGTCACCCGCTCTACTGGGATGCAGCGCGAATGCGATCGCCATTCCGAACCCTTTACTCTCCAACACTGGGCTCTCGGTTAAATTCCACGGCGCGTCGTCAGCTGGCCGGCGCATGTCATGCATTAGCCGCATGGCGGACATGATTTGCTAATGTTCGCACGGAACTCCATATGTTGCCTAACACCTGACGTCGAACGCGATGCCAGCGCCGCAGCGAGCCTGCCGGGCGCGAAGGAGGCGATATGAACGGGATTCCGAAGACGCTTGAAGAAATGAGCTTGCGCGAGCGGTGCGGCATGCTCGAGACGGTGGCCTGTGCGCTCGATGCCATCGCCGAAGAGGCCGACGATCTGGGCGACACGCGCTTCGCCACCCACTCGAAATGTGTGGCGGGTACGATCCGCGGATACACGGACAACCTTGCAGAACATGATCTCAAGCCGGCCGAGTTGCTCCTCGAATTGGGAATAAATCTTGTGCATCTGTCTTCAACGCGGTCCGGCCGCGCGGCGACCGCTGTCATGAACAGCACTTCGGAGGTGCGCCAGTAGACGTTCTGGGCGGTGCCTTCGTTGGCTTGCAAAGGGCTTTGACAGCGTCAACGAATGCGCGCTGTGCCAACAGTCTTCCTTCGAGGACGGTTTCTGCGTTTCTAGGGCGCCGGTTCGCCGCTCCGGATCGATTGGCGTCCATGCGATGCGAGTGTATCCGCGCGTTCGTTGCCGACTATCCCGGAGTGGCCCTTGCACCATGCGACGGTCAGGAGAGGGGCGCGGGATAGTTGAAGATCGATTGCCATCCAAAGGTCGCGATTGGCTATCGCTCGGCTTCGGGCCTTTGCATTCGGGACGATCTTTCTCCAGCCGTTGTTCTTCCAGATCTGACGCCAGCTGTTGCAGCCCTTGACTGTGTAGGCAGAGTCGGACCAGACGACCGCCGGCTGCCCAGAAGCATTGCTGTTGATCCACAGCGCTGCCTTGAGCAACGCGGTCAGCTCCATTGTGTTGTCGGCGGAGCCTTGCGCGCCACCAAACGCGGCCGCTATTTCCGCGCCATCGTGATAGACGACAAATGCCCATCCGCCTTTGCCGGAGATCGGTTCATGCGAACCATCCGTGAAGACGTGAAGGCCCGGGGAGGAAGGCTGCCCCTCGGCGGTGTTCGTGGGGGAGTTGAGCGTGGTGGAAATGCCGTTCATCTCGCTGGTCTGTCCCTTCCGTGCAACTTTACCCATGTCTGCCAGCCGATCCGGAATGTTGCGCGCTGGCGCTGGCAGCGCTCATAGATACCAGCGCCGGGCGATCGTTATCGGGGCATCGAGGTCAGCGACGATGATGACCCTCCGGTTCAGCCCGTCTCGTGAAGCTTAGGCGCCAGCAGGGCAAAGAGCACGTCCAGCATCACATACATCGGCGCGCGGCCGGTGGGCACGATGAGCGGTCTCGCCGATGTGCGGTAGGCATTGAGATTGATGTTCTCGTCGGCCAGTGAGGCGACGATGGAGCCGCCGGGGGAGATGGCAACGATGCGCGCCCCCGACTTCTTGGCGATCTCGATGTTGGAGATCAGGTAGCTGGTACGACCTGAGAAGGAGAGGACGAACAGCACATCTGAAGGGGACAGGCGGGCGGCCGAGACCATCTGCAAGGTCGGATCGGCATAGGCGACGCTGGCGATCCCGAGAGAGGCCATGCGATGCTGGGCCTCTCCTGCCAGAAAGCCGGATCCACCATAGCCATAGATGTCGATCCGGCGAGCCTTCGCCAGAAGATCGACAGCGCGGCGCAGGGAATCGAGGTCGAGGTCGTGCCGCGCCTCCCGCAATGCCTCTGCCGCGCGATTAAAGATGTCGTCCACCATGCCGGAGAACGGATCGGTTCCGTTTTCGGCGACGGTTGCCGTGGACTGGCGAACGGCAAGCTGCTGGGCGAGCTTCAGACGGAAATCCGGAAATCCGTCGCAATCGAGCCGCCGGCAGAAACGGATGATCGATGGCTCGCTGACCTTGGCGACGCGCGCCGCATCGGTGATCGACCAGGTGATGGCCGTGCTCGGCGTGTCGAGGATCGCTTCCGCGATCCTGCGCTCGGCGGGCGTGAACTGGGCCAGGGATTGCCTGATCAGATCCAGCATGGAACCCGTCGTTCTGACGTCTTGGATGCTCGTGTCATAAAGCGCCTTTCGCAATTGGACTACAACTTGCCATCTGCCATCAGCTTCGCCAGGCAGGACGATTGATAGTCAAAACCGGCGTGCGCGACAACGAGCCTTTTCACGGCTCCAAGCGCTTGCTCGCTCGGATCGATGCGCTGTCCGTTTGCGTCTTGAGCGATGATCTGACCGGAGGCTGCCACAACCAGTTGAAGGCCGGCGGCGATGTCCCAGGCGCTGAACTTGGACTCGTAGGCGACCGCCACCCGCCCGACGGCGACATAGGCGAGGTGGAGCGCGCAGGAGCCCAATCGTCGAACGGCACGGAAGGAGTTGACGAGATCTGCATAGGCCTCGAGCGCCTCAAGGTCCGGCCGCTCGCCCTCATAAGGTGCGTTGCTCAGGACTTCGACGTGGCGATCGCTGCTTGCCCGCAGGAAGGGCGAAACGACGTCGCCATTCAGCGTCAGACGCCCGGCGTTCGCCATGAACAGTTCTTCCCGCATCGGATCGTAGACGATGCCGCAGACCGGCTCGCCGGCGTGATAGGCCGCGATCGAAACGCAGAAGAACGGGAGGCCGGAGGCGAAATTGCTGGTGCCGTCGATCGGGTCGATGATCCAGGTCGTCTCGCCTTCGCCCTGCCAGCCGCTTTCCTCGCCGAGAATGCGCGATAGCGGCAGCCGCGACCAGATGATGTCGCAGGCGGCCCGTTCGGCGGCCTTGTCGCAGGCCGTGACGATGTCGAAGAAGCCCGCCTTCTGCTCGGTCCGCAGCGTCTCCGGGCTTGCCTCGATGAAGCCCTTGCGCGCAACGGCGCCTGCAGCAAGCGCGGCTTCCTTGGCAACGCTGGTGATCGTCTCGTAGAGATTGCGGAGGATCGGTTGGTTGATGGTCATGCGGCTTTTCCCATGTCGGCGGCTTCATTGTGCGGCAGGATCCAGACCGGCTGGCTGTCGACGGACAGGCGCAGCATCTGGCCGACTTCGGCCACGCCCGTGCGGTAATAATCGCTATCGAGGAAGACGCATTCCTGGCCCTCCAGGTCGGTCAGGTATTCGACGTAGGCGCCCTGGAACACCACGCGCCGCACCTTCGCCTGCATCGCGCCGTTGGCATCGACACGGATATGTTCCGGGCGCACGACGCAGCGCACCTGTTCGCCGGGCCTGAACGCACGGTTGCCGCGCGGCAGCGTGAAGGCGACCGTGGAGGCAATGCGGATCGACACCGTGGATTCATCCAGCTTTTCGACGCGGCCCTGCAGGATGTTTGCCTTTCCCATGAATTCGGCGACGAAGCCGGTGCCGGGACGCGAATAGACGTTAAGCGGCGTGTCGTCCTGCTCGATGACGCCGTTGCGCATCACCACCACCCGGTCCGAAATCGCCATGGCCTCGCTCTGGTCGTGGGTGACGTAGAGGCTGGTGATGCCGAGGCGAAGCTGGATCGCGCGCAATTCGTCGCGCATGCGCTCGCGAAGCTGCGCGTCAAGGTTGGAGAGCGGCTCGTCGAACAGCAGCACCTTCGGTTGGGTGACGACGGCGCGGGCAAGGGCGACGCGCTGCTGCTGGCCGCCCGAGAGCCGTGACGGCGAGCGGTCGGCGTAGGTCTCGAGCGCCATCGTCGCAAGAACAGAGGAGACCCGGTCCTTCATCTCGTGCCGCGGCAGGTTGAGAAGCCGCACGCCGTACTCAACGTTTTCGCGCACCGTCATGTGCGGGAAGAGAGCGTAGCTCTGGAACACCATGCCGACATTGCGGGCATTGACGGGGACATTGGTGACATCGCGCCCGCCGATGGTAATGGCTCCCTCGGAGGGCGTTTCGAAACCGGCAAGCATGCGCAGCGTCGTCGTCTTGCCGCAGCCCGAGGGGCCAAGCAATGTCACCAGCGTACCTTCTTCGATGACGAGGTTGAGGCGATCGACCGCCAGGCCCGCGGCCGCACCGGAAACACCGGGGAAACGCTTGGAGATATTGGAGAAGATGACTTTCGACATGGGATTACCTCTTGGGCGATGTCGACGACAGGAGAAGTTGCATGAGCGCCAGGATGGCGAGCACGACGAAGACGAGGATGCTGCAGTAGGCCGCTGCGACGCCGATCTTGAGCGTCTCCACCTGTGACAGGATGGTCACCGTGATCAGCGTCCAGTTGGCCGAAACCAGGAAGATCACCGCGCTCAGTGTCGTCAGCGACCGCGTGAAGGCATAGGAAAGCGACGTGAACAGCGCCGGCTTGAGCAGCGGCAAGGTGATCTGGAAGAAGGTCCGCGTATTGGATGCGCCGAGCGTCATCGAAGCTTCTTCGATCGACTTGTCGATCTGGCGAAGCTGGTTTGAGCCCGCTTCGATGCCCACCTGAAGGTTCTTCACCACCATGGCGGCGACCACAATGAAAGCGGTGCCGGTCAGGAGCAGCGGCGGCGCGTTGAAGGTGCTGACATAGCCGATGCCGAGAATGGTGCCCGGCGCGGCGAAGGAGAGCAGCGTGCCCCAGCGCAAAAGGAAGCTGCCGGGAAACGCCTTCCGGACCAGGAGATAGGCGATCAGCATGCCGGCGACGGCCGTCACAGGCGTGGCGATACCCGCCAGCAGCAAGGAATTGGTGAGCGTCTGGAAGCCAGCCGTGAAGACCGTTGCGTAGTGGTCGGTCGTCAGCGTGTTGTCGATGCCCGGCAGCCGGGTGAAGGAGACGTAGATGACCGTCAGGTAGAACAGCAAGATCGCAAGGACGATGGCGTAGCAGAGCATCGAAAGCGGCAGCACCACGGCCGCGCCGGAAATACGGATCGTCTGAGCCGTCGGCTTGCCGGTCACGGTCACATAGCTTCGCTTGGCTACCCAGTAGCGATGGACAAGGAAGGCGGTGATCGAGGGAACCAGCATGAGGCTTGCGAGCAGCGCGCCGGAATGCAGGTCGAAGTAGCCGACCATCTGTGAATAGGCTTCGACGGCGAGCGTGTTGAAATTGCCGCCGATCAGCATGGGATTGCCGAAATCCTCGACCGATTTGACGAACACCAGCAAGGCCGAGCTCAGGATCGCCGGCGTGACGAGCGGCAGCGTCACCCGCGAGAAGGTGATCCAGCGCGAGGCGCCGAGGGAGGCGGAAGCATCCTCCAGCGCACTGTCGATCGATTGCAGCATGCCGCGGATGTTGAGATAGGCGATCGGCGTGAAGGCGAGCGACTGGATCAGGACCAGGCTGTGAAAGCCGTAGACGTTGGCGTTGCGGATGCCGAGCAGCTCACGGGTGATGAGGCCCGAGCGTCCGAACAGGATCACCACCGCGAGCGCCATGACGAAAGGCGGCGAGATGATCGGCAGCAGCGCCACGCCATGCACGAAGGTCTTGCCCGGCATGGTCGTGCGCGTGGCCGAGAAGGCAAGCACGAAGCCGGTCAGGGTGGCAATCACGGCCGAGGTTGCGCCGAGGAGCAGCGTATTGAACAACGATTCCCAGACGAAGGATTTCGTCAGCACCTCGGCGAGGGCTGCGAGATCGAAGCCGCGGTCGGTGACGACAGCCTGCTTCAGAACGGTGAAGATCGGCAAGGCCGCGAAGACGAGCACCGAGAGCGTGACGACGGCGAAAATGCCGAACAGCCACGGGTCGACGACGATCTTGCGCAGGAAGGCCGGCGATGCCCCCGTCCGCCCGGACGGGGTCGCTTGCGAGACGAGGGTCATGGCGAGGCTCCTTGCCGGCGTTACTTGGCGTCGGCCTTGTGGCGCACGTCGTTTTCGTAGCGCTCCAAGAGGCGCGCGCGATTTTCGCCGGCCCAGCTGAAGTTGTAATCGATCATCTTCACGTTGGAGAGGTCGATCTTGGCCGCCGGGTTCTTGTAGCCCGGCACGATTGGCCCGCGGAACGTCGCGCCAATGGCAGCCTGGCCCTTTTCCGTCAGCACCCAGTCGAGAAACGCGGCGGCAGCCTTCGACTGCTCCTCGGGCGCATTGGCGATGGCCGCCGCTGCATTCACCTCGAAGCCGGTGCCTTCTTCAGGAAAGGCGTAGCCGACCGGGTAGCCCTGCGCCAGGGCCGCCTCGATATCCTGGGTATAGGCCATGGCAAGCGCGATCTCGTTGTTGGCGACCATGCGCGACGGCGCGACGCCGGAGCGCGTGTACTGAACGACATTTTCGTCGATTTTCTTCATCAGCTCGAAGGCCGGCTCCTCGCCGAAAAGCTGAACCATGGAGGCAAGAGCGACATAAGCCGTTCCGGAAGAGGCCGGATGGGCAAGGGCGACGCTCTGCTGGAAGGCTGGATCCGCGAAGGATTTCCAGCTTGTCGGCGGCTTGGCGCCGGTTTCATCGAGAACGGCCTGGCTGTAGGCAAAGACGATCGGTGAGATGGAAATGGGGGTCCAGCGGCTCTCCTTGTCGATGTAGCGCTGGTCTATCTTGTCGATGCCGGCATTCTTGTGCGGTGCCAGGAGACCCTCATTGGCGGCCTGGATAAAGTTGTCGGCAGCGCCTGCCAGCCAGAGCCCAGCCTGGGGATTGCTCTTTTCCGCGCGAATGCGGGCGAGGATTTCACCAGCGCCGATGCGCACGAACTGCGCTTCGATGCCGGTGTCGTCCTTGAACGCCTTCAGGACGGAGGCGCAATCGTCTTCCGACATCGGGCAATAGACGGTCATTCCCCCGGCATGGGCGCTACCGGACGAGAAAACTGAGCATAGGGCAACAAGCGCTGAAGCCAGCGCGAAACGGCGTGACATATCGATTTCCTCCAACGATCGCATCGGCCTCTCCCGAGAACCCTTCCTGGGCCTTCGTGGTCTCACTCGCCGTGCGTGACCATCGTGATAATGAAGGAATCTACATTTGTCAAAATAAATGTAGCTTAGCTACATTTCCCACCGGGCACTTGAGGTAAGCGACAAAGAGTGTTTCCAGGCAGGACGATTTATCCGGCGGAAGCGTGTCGCCGAGCAGACATACGGCGCGGGCCGGCGATCCTATCGCCAGGCATAGAACGCCAGGCCAATGGCGACGGCCAAGGTGAGTGCGGCGAACAGCAGGTTCAGCGTGGATTGGTACTTGCTGAAACTATGGGCGGCGCGACAGCCCGCCAGCGCGCCGAGAGCCCCGCCGCCGACGAAGGAGAAGGCGAGTGGCCAATCGACCAGGCCGGAGAACGTGTAGCTTGCACCCGTGGTGAGACCGAAAGCGGAAATGGCGACCAGCGACGTGGCGATTGCGTTGATCGTCGGCATGCCGGTCGAAACCATCAGGCCCGGCACGATCAGGAAGCCGCCACCGATCCCGAAGAAGCCCGAAATGATGCCGGTTCCGGCTCCAAAGGAGAGCACTTTCGGCGCGTTTCTGGGCGTGCAGGTCGACGCCGGATCGCCAGCCAGGTGGCGTCGCTTCAGCATGGTGAGGCTGACAACGGCCATCAGCGCCGCGAACAACAGCAACAGCCGCTGGCCCTCCAGAGCCTTGCCGAGCGTCGCGCCGATCCATGCGCCACCGATACCGGTGATGCAGTACATTGTCGCACAGCGCCATTTCACCGTGCCGTGTCGCGCATGCACCGCCAGTCCCGAGAGCGCATTCGCTGCGACGGCGACGGCGCTCGTCCCGATCGCCACATGCACGTTGCTGACGCCGACGACATGGACGAGCAGCGGGACGGCCAGAATGGAGCCGCCACCGCCGAACAGCCCGAGGCTGAAGCCGACGAGACCGCCGCAGAGCGCTGCCAGGATGTATTGGACAAGATCCAGCGTCATGGTTCGGCACCGTGCCGGCGGGGAAACGATGGCGCCTGCGATGCGCCGAAGCCGGAAGACGGCCTGGGCGCAGAGTGTGCTCGTGAATGGAGCGGCGTCAGGACCATGCCGCACCTTGCAGGGCGTCGATGGGGAGTTTCAGGTAGCGCCGGCCGTTTTCCTCCGGCTCCGGAGGCCGACCGCCGTTGATGTTGACCTGCAAGGCATGGAGGATGAGCTTGGGCATCGGCAGCGTTCGGTCCCGTTCCTCGCGGAACGCGACGAACTCGCTTTCGCAGCCATAGCGCGTCAAATGGATGTTGTCCGCCTTCTGCCCGGCAACCGTGCTTTCCCAACGCGGCTCGCGTCCACCGGGCTGATAGTCATGGCCGACGAAGATACGGGTGTCGTCGGCCAGGGCCATGATGTCGCGGATGCTCGCCCAGAGCGCATTGGCGCTGCCGCCGGGGAAATCCGTGCGCGCGGTTCCGCTGTCCGGCATGAAGACCGTGTCGTGCACGAAGGCGGCGTCACCGACGAGATAGGTGATCGATGCCAGCGTATGGCCTGGAGAGAACATCACTCCGGCCTCGAGACTGCCAATCCGGAATGTGTCGCCGTGATTAAACAGCCGGTCCCATTGCGATCCGTCCGTTTGCAGGTTTGGCCAGTTGTAGATGTCGGCCCACAGTTTCTGGACATCGACGATGCGCGTGCCGATGGCCGTGGGCGCGCCGGTCTCAGCCTTCAGATAGGCGGCGGCGGAAAAGTGGTCTGCATGCGGATGGGTGTCCAGGATCCATTGGACGTCCAGGTCCTGGGCCCGCACGAAGTCGAGCAGCCGGTCGGCGTTGGCCGTCGCTATCGAGCCGGACTTCTCGTCGAAGTCGAGCACCGGATCGATGATCGCACAGGCCCGCGTTTTCGGATCGCTGATCACATATTGCACGGACCAGGTTCGCGGGTCGAAGAAAGCCGCAATGTCGGGCCTGGCCATGCCTCATGCCTCCGCTGCAAGTGCGGCGCGCGGGAAGAAGATCGCCCGCGCCGGGTCGAAATCATAGTGCCGCTCGTAGCTGGTCGCGTCGGCGGCGAGCCCGGCGACGGCGTCGAGGATGAACGCCACTTCCTCGTCTGCAAGCAGGACGCTGAAGTTCAGTCGAACAAAGCCCGGCTTCAGCATTTCCTGGCCTGCGAGGATGGCCTCGCGCAGGCGCTGCGACTGGTGATCGTCGATGCCCAGCAGCCGGTGCACATAGGGCCCGGCGCAGGCGCAGCCGCCGCGCGCCTGAATGCCGAAGCGATCGCTGAGCATGCGGGTCACGAGCTGCTGGTGGACATGACCGCCCTTGTCGTCCTTGACGCGGAAGGAAAAGATCGGCAGCCGCCTTGGTTCCAGAGGGCCAAGCAGTTCCAGCCGCTCGACGCCCCGCCATGCGGTGATTGCGCGGCGCGTCAACTCGGCATTTCTGGCCTGCATTGCCTCGGCGCCGATCGCCTCCTTGACGAGGAAGGCGAGGGCGGCTCTGATATCGCCGACGACGTTCGGCGTGCCCGCCTCCTCGCGCGCCTCAAGGCTGTTGCTGTAGTCGTGGCCGGTCGGCGAAACGAATTTGACGGTGCCGCCACCGGGCCAGGATGGCTTGGCGATGACAGCCGCGTCACGTCGCAGGATCAGCACACCTGACGTGCCGGGGCCGCCGATGAACTTGTGCGGAGAGATGACCACGGCGTCGATTGCGGTGTCTTTATCGGGCGACATGTCGATCGGCAGGTAGGGCCCTGCACCGGCATAGTCCCACACCATCTTTGCACCTGCGGCCTTCGCGATCCTGGTGACATCAGCAACGTCGGTGACGATGCCGGTGACATTGGAAGCAGCGGAGAAGGCGCAGACGACGAGATCGGCTGGCTGCCTTAGCGCTTCGCCCAGGGCGGCGAGGCCCGGTCCGCCAGTCGGACACTCGGCGATCTCGACCACCTCGGCGCCGCTTTCGCGCCAGGGCAGGATGTTGGAATGATGCTCATAGGGGCCGATCAGGATGCGAACGCGCCGGCCGGCGGCGACCGCGTCGTCAACCCCCAGCAGCTTCACCAGCCGATTGATGCCGGCAGTGGCGCCGGAGCCGGCGAAAATGACGGCGTGCTCGGGCCCTGCCCCACAGCAGGCGGCGATCGCCGCGCGCGCATCGCGGCGCAGCCTGGTCATGGAGCCGCCGCAGTAGGAAGCCTCGGTGTGGCTGTTAGCGTAGTAGGGTAGCACCTGTTCGAGAATGAAATGCTCGATCTGCATCAATGCTCGGCCCGAAGCGACATAGTCGGCATAGACGAGCTTCTTGACGCCGAACGGCCCCTCGATCTTTGTGTTCTTGCCGACCAGTCCGGCTCGCAGGGCCGCGATCGCGTTATCGCCAGCAAGGCTCTCCCGAAACGCATCGAGCGGACCGGTAAGGTGTGGCTGGCGTGGGCACGGCGTCGTCATCGTTTCCTCCCGGGGTCGGACAGACGATAAGTCTAATCGAGCCGTTGCATGGAAACCTCATCATTCTTATGCTTGTATGCGCCGCAATCGGGTCGTATGATCGCTGAAATGGAAAAAATCGACGAAATTGATATGCGGATCCTATCCTGCCTGCAAAAGGACGGCACGATCTCGCAGCGTGATTTGGCCGACCGTGTCGGCCTGTCGCAGAATGCCTGCTGGCGGCGCCTGCAGCGGCTGAACGCCAGCGGGCTCGTGCTTGGTACCCATGCCGCGGTCGACGTCGCAGCGCTCGGCTTCGACCTCACAGTGTTCGTGATGATCCGCACCCGCCACCATTCCAAGGAATGGGCCGACAGCTTCCGCAAGCATGTCGAGCGCCTGCCGGAGGTGACGGATCTGTACCGGATCGGCGGCGACTGGGATTATCTGATCAAGGTGGTGACACGCGGCATGGCCGGCTATGACGCCTTTTATCAGAAGCTGATCACCGATTTCGACCTGATGACGGTCACCGGTTTCTTCTCGATGGAAACCATCATCAGCAACCGCATGCCCGACCTGCGCGGTCTTACCCGGTAACGTGCACGTGGTGCTCCAGCGCGGCCGTTGCGCCGCAGTCTACGGGTCGAAGGGCGCACAGCATTTGTTGCCGACCGGTATCGCCGCCGCAAGAAAGGTGTCGAGGGCCGGATTCTGGTCCGAACGACGCCAGACAAGGCCGGTTTCCACCTCCGGTACACGGCCGGCCAGTGGCAAATAGGTCGCGCCGCGCCGCTGAAGGTTGGTCATCGATCGGGGGACCAAGGCGACCCCAAGGCCGGATGCGACCAGACCGACGATCGTCTGCATCTGGATGGCTTCCTGGTAGGTCGAGAATGCCATTCCGTGCTCGGCGAAATATCCCGAGACGATATCGTGAAAGGCCGGTGCGGCCCGCCGCGGAAAAACGATGAGGGGCGCCTTGAAGAAGTCGGCTGGCTCCAGAACACTTCCTGCAAAACCCACTCGCTGCTCCTCGATCCAGGCCGTGGGCACCGCGGCAACCAGCGGTTCCCGCAGTAGCGGCAGGTAGGAAAGGGTGGGATGAAGGGACGCCTGGTTGGGGGCAATGATCAGCCCGACATCGATCTCTTCATCGAGCAGCGCCTCTATCTGGATATCGCTGGTGGCTTCGCGCATCGTCAGTTCCACATGCGGATAGGCCGCGCGATAGCGGCTGACGATGTCGGGCAATACGCTATAGTCGGCCGTGCTGACGAAGGACAGACGCAGGTGCCCGATCTCGCCGCGTGACAGCCTTTTTGCGGTGTCGGCAAGGCCGTTCGCCCCGTCGAGCACCTGGCGGACGTGGACGAGCCACTGCCTGCCGACGGATGTCAGTTCCACGTTCCGCTTGGTACGTTTGAAGAGCTGCACCTTCAGCTCCTTCTCCAATGCGAGGATGGATTGACTGAGCGGCGGCTGCGTCATGTTGAGGCGGGAGGCCGCATGGCCGAAATGCAGTTCTTCGGCGACGGCGACGAACTGGCGAAGTTGCCTCAAATCCATGATCTGTCTCGATTGATATTCTCTGCGACTTATTTGTTCGAGAAAAGTATATTTCACAGTCGCCTTGAACGCCAGTACACTCGACCTCGAACCAACTGAGGGAGCAAGTCATGGCCTACAACGAACGCTCGAAACACATCACGCAAGGTGTCGCACGGTCCCCCAACCGGGCAATGTACTATGCGCTCGGCTACGAGAAGGCCGATTTCGCCAAGCCGATGATCGGCATTGCCAACGGTCATTCGACGATCACGCCCTGCAATGCCGGGCTGCAACCGCTGGCCGACGCCGCTGTCGCGGCAATCAAGGCTGCCGGCGCGAATCCGCAGATCTTCGGAACGCCGACGATTTCCGACGGCATGTCCATGGGCACCGAAGGGATGAAGTATTCGCTTGTGTCCCGCGAGGTCATCGCCGACTGCGTGGAAACCTCGGTGCAGGGCCAGTGGATGGACGGCGTCCTCGTCCTCGGCGGTTGCGACAGGAACATGCCGGGCGGCATGATCGGCATCCTTCGCGCCAATGTTCCGGCGATCTATGTCTATGGCGGCACGATCAAACCCGGCCACTGGAAGGGGCAGAGCCTTTCGGTCGTCTCCGCGTTCGAAGCCGTCGGCGCCTTCATGGCCGGCCGGATGAGCGAAGAGGATTTCGAAGGCATCGAACGCAATGCATGTCCGTCGACCGGCTCTTGTGGCGGCATGTATACGGCCAACACCATGAGTTCGTCCTTCGAGGCGCTCGGCATGTCGCTTCTTTATTCCTCCAACATGGCCAATCCTGACCAGGAAAAGCTGGATAGCGCCGCGCAATCGGCCCATGTCCTGGTCGAAGCCGTCAAGAAGGGCATCAAGCCCAGGGACATCGTCACGCGTAAGTCGATCGAAAATGCGGTCGCCCTGATCATGGCGACGGGCGGATCGACCAACGCGGTGCTGCATTATCTTGCCATCGCGCATGCGGCGGAAGTCGAGTGGACACTGGACGATTTCGAGCGCGTTCGCCGCAACGTCCCCGTCCTCTGTGATCTCAAGCCATCGGGCAGATACATGGCCGTCGACCTGCACCGGGCGGGCGGCGTGCCGCAGGTGTTGAAGATCCTTTTGAATGCGGGCCTTCTGCACCACGACTGTCTGACGATCACGGGCAGGACGATCGGGGAAGAGCTTGCAGCCGTTCCGGACCAGCCCCGCTCGGACCAGGACGTTATCCGGCCGTATGAAAGACCGATCTACCGCGAGGGCCACCTCGCTGTGCTGAAAGGGAACCTGGCCGAAGGCGGTGCCGTTGCCAAGATCAGCGGCTTGAAAAGCCCCGTGATGAGCGGGCCTGCGCGGGTGTTCGAGGACGAACAATCGGCGATGGATGCCATATTGTCGGATAGGATCAGGCCCGGCGATATCCTCGTGCTGCGCTATCTCGGGCCGAAGGGCGGCCCCGGCATGCCCGAGATGCTGGCGCCGACTTCGGCGATCATCGGCAGGGGCTTGGGCGACAGCGTCGGTCTCATCACCGACGGCCGCTTCTCGGGCGGAACCTGGGGCATGGTGGTTGGTCACGTCACGCCGGAGGCTTTCGAAGGGGGCACGATCGCGCTGGTGCAAGAGGGGGACCGGATCGTTATCGACGCCCATCGACAGTTGCTGCATCTCGACGTCGGCCCGGAAGAACTGGCAAGAAGGCGCGCCCACTGGCGACAGCCGGAGCCGCGCTACAAGCGCGGGGTACTGGCAAAGTTTGCAGCGCTGGCGCGCCCGGCCAATGAGGGCGCCGTCACCGGGTGATCTGGCTTTCCGGTCTTGGGCCAGCGGCCTGCTCTATCTGCGCGAAAAGGCCCGATCGTGTTGCTGCCGGCGCCTGCCGCCCTAGTTGGTGGCTGTGGTGATGGTGATATTGCGATCGTCAGTGCCAAGCCTCGTGTAGGGACAAGGCAGCAAAAGTCAGTCCGGAGATATTTCGCGAAGGACCAAGGCTATGGAAGAGACCGAAGCGCCGCGGGAGCCGCGCGCGATGTCGCGCCGCATGGCCATTGCCTATGCGATCGGCCTGCCGCTTTCGCTGCTGGCGTTGATCTTCGTGCCGGCCGGCACGATTGCCTGGCGCCCTGGTTGGATGTTCCTGGCGGTCCTGATCTTGAGTTTCGGCGCTTCCGCTCTGGTGCTTGCACGGGTCAATCCTGTGATCTTCCGCGCGCGCAGCCGGTTTCAGGCGGGCACGAAAAGCTGGGACATGGCTCTGCTTGCCGTCATCCTGCCGGCAATGGTTGCGGTGCTCCCGGTCGCAGCGCTTGATGCCGGGCGGTTCCATTGGTCGATCGTTCCGACCTGGGCGATGCTGTCGGGCTACGGCGCCATGCTGGCCGGCGTCGCGGTGACCGCCTGGGCGCAGGCGGTCAATCCGTTCTTCGAGCCGGGTGTGCGGATTCAATCCGAGCGGCATCACCGCGTGATCGATACCGGCCCCTATCGTTTCGTCCGTCACCCCGGCTACATCGCCGCTCTGTTCCTCTTCTTCGGCATGGCGCTTGCGCTCGGCTCGTTCTGGGCGCTCATTCCCGCAGCGCTGGCGGGGACGCTGCTCGTGCTGCGCACGTCGTGGGAAGATCGGCTGCTGCGGGCCGAGCTTTCCGGATATGAAGCCTATTCCCGTCGGGTTCGATGGAGGCTGGTTCCCGGCATCTGGTGACGCCGGCGATCTTTCATCCCCCAATTTTGTACCGGACACCCAGCATTAACCTGACTAGCAAACTCATGACTTTGCCCTCGGATCGCCGACGCTCGGGTCACGAGAAATCCCGCTCGGCATCATCACCGCTCTGATCAGCGTTCCCGTTTTCGCGGGCAATCGCGCCATTGGCCGAGCCTCGCCGCTCGACAGGCGGGTCGCACCCCTTTACATCGCTCGCCATGGAACTCCGCTTCAACCGCCCCGCCTTCGTATTCTCCATCCTGCTGTTCGTCGTCCTCGTCCTGCTGGCGACGGTCGGGGCCGGATGGGGCTGGATCCGCGGCTTTTCCGGTGATGTCCTTGCCGTGATGTGGGTTTACTGCATGCTCGCATCGGTGGTGACGGCTCGACCCCAACTGGTCGCCGGTATCGCATTCTCGCTTGGCGTGGCGGTCGAACTTGCACAGTACCTGGCGTCCAATTTCGGTGTCCGCGTTTCCAACCCCAATTTGAGGATTGTGCTCGGGGCGACGCCGGATTGGTGGGATGTGCTGGCCTATGCGCTGGGTGCCGTCCTCGTATTGGGCATGGCGATGCTCGGCCGCTTCCGGCAGCGCCGCACCGTTGCACTGCGCGCGCTTTGATTAGACGGGCGCGGGCGCAGGCGAAACCAGTTCCATTGCCCCGGTCACCAGGCGCGCGACACGAGCCGTATCCGGCACCTCGCCAAAGAGGATGCGGTACATGATGGGCGAGACGACGCGGTCCATGACGGCGTCGACATCCGGAAATGCTTCGCCGCGGCCTTCAGCGCGCGCCGCGATCACTTCGATCTGCTGTTTGGTGAAGTTGCAGCACTGATAGGCGCCGCTGCCGTCCTGCGCCGCCAGCACATCGCGTATCATAGCGCGCCCGGGTTTCGAGGACATCTCCTCCGCATATTGCTCGGCCCAGGCCAGCAGATCTCGGCCGCCAATCCCGGTATCGACCGGCTCCATGTCGGGTCTCAGCCGCTCGACTGCGACATCGGCCAACAGTTCCTGGATGTCGCCCCAACGGCGGTAGATGGTCGACGGCGTCACGCCCGCTTCCGCGGCGATCATCGGAATGGTGACCTCCGCGCGCTCCATTCTTGTCATCAGAGCCTGCACGGCCCCGTGCACCGATGCCTGTACCCTGGCGCTTCGTCCGCCCGGGCGTGGACCTTCCTTGCCTGCCATTCCAACTCTTCCTTCCGTCTGCAGCATATAGATCAGAAACTTTCACAGCACCATAAACGCAAATTATTTGCTTTTGTGGCTGTCCGCTCCTACATCGACTAAACGCAACGATTTAGCGTTAAGGATTATATAGATGTTCTCCTCTGCCAAATCCAGTGACAGTGGCGCTGCCGCCGCCAACCCCATCGCCTTCCACGCGGTCACGCTTGCCACATTCTTCGGCGCGTCGGCCGCACCCACGCCGCTTTACCGCATCTATCAGGAAAGCTTTGCAGCCTCGCCGGTCATGATGACGGGAATCTTCGCGGTCTATGCTTTCGCGCTTCTCATCGCGCTTTTGATCGCCGGTTCGATCTCCGACCACCTCGGCCGGAAGCCGGTGATTTTCGGTGCGCTGCTTCTCGAAATCGTGGCGATGATACTCTTCGTCGTTGCCGACGGACCGTCCTGGCTGATCGCGGCGCGCGTTGTTCAGGGGCTTGCCACCGGTATCGCCGGCGCCTCGATCGGCGCGTCGCTGGTTGATGTCGATCGCGCCCAGGGCCAGCTCGTCAATTCGCTCGCGCCGCTGATCGGCATGGCCGTTGGCGCCTTGGGGACCAGCGCACTCATTCAATACGGCCCATTTCCCCTTCACCTCGTCTACGGGCTGCTTCTGATCGGCTTTGCGTTGCAGGCAGTGGCGATATGGCTGACGCCGGAGACGGGCGGCAAACGCATCGGCGCGCTCTCCTCGCTCAAGCCGACGATCGCCATTCCGCCTCAGATCAAGCGGCCGCTCGCGCTGGTGACCCCGATCAACATCGCCAACTGGGCCCTTGGCGGCTTCTATCTCTCGCTGATGCCCTCGCTCGTCGCGTCCGTTACCGGCAGCAGGGCGCCGTTGACCGGTGGCGCAGTGGTTGCCGCGCTGATGGCGGCCGGTGCCTTCAGCGTCTTCCTGCGTCGCGCATACAGTCCTCGGGCAAACGTAACCTTCGGCGTCTCGGCCACGACCGCCGGCATGCTGGTCGTGGTTGCCGGCACTCACCTGGCGAATGTGCCAGTCATGACCCTCGGCACGCTACTCACCGGCGCCGGCTTCGGCACCAGCTTTCTCGGCATCATGGGGTCGATCATGCCGCTCGCCAAGGCGGAGGAGCGCGCCGGGTTGCTGTCCGCCTTCTACATCCAGAGCTATCTGGCCTTCAGCCTGCCGGCGATGGCAGCAGGGTTTCTTGCAAAGACGCTGGGCTATCAGGCGACCACCGACATTTACGCCGCCGTCATCATCGTCACCGCCGTTGGCGGACTCATCGCCAGCCGTGAGCGCCGGGCAGCGGTGTCGGCGGTTTCATGACCAATCATTGCAGGCGCGCTCAGCCACAAATCGAACGAAGAAAGCGCTTCTCTATGGAATAGAGCTTCATAACGCCCGTTATCCCTTCGGACGGGAGATGCCGGTTCGTTTTTCAAGAAGGAGTCATGGGCGTGAAGAACCACTGGAAACTGAGCACCGCCCTCATCGCCCGCGTTACCGCCTTTGCCGGCGTCGAAGCGCAGGCAAGGCAGAGCACCGCGCCCGGGCACGCATTCGGCAGGCTCGCGGGCGGGCACGACGACGGTACCATCATCGTTGCGGGTAAATGTCCGCCTTGATCGCGGCGTCATCCCGACGAAACGGGATCACCTGAACAAGCGGCGTGGGCAATGACGTCCGATGCGGGTCGAACCGCTCCCCCCCGAAAAAAAAGGGACGGTTCAGTTCTGGTCGAGCGCCCGTGTGAGGCTGAGCGCCACCAGCGTGCAGATTGCCCCGGAGATCAGATAGCCGCCGATGAAGACGATGCCGAAGCTGGTCGCAAGTCCAAGCGCCACCAGCGGCGCGAAGGCGGCGCCGACGAGCCATGCCAGATCCGAGGTCAGCGCTGCTCCGGTGTAGCGGTAATACTGGGTGAAGCGCGAGGAAACGGCGCCAGACGCCTGGCCGAAGGTGAGGCCGAGGACGCCGAAGCCGATCAGGATATAGGCGTCTTGTCCGGCCCCGCCGGCATCAAGAAGGAAGGGTGCGGAGAAACTGAAGATCGCGATCAGCGTCGCGCCGAACATCAGCTCGTTGCGGCGGCCGACGCGGTCGGCAATCACGCCCGACACGACAATGCCGATCGTGCCGACGGCTGCGCCTGCCACCTGAACCAGCAGGAACCGGGCGGCCGACTGTCCGCCGTTCAGGATGACCCAGCTCAGCGGGAAGATCGTCACCAGATGGAACATCGCAAAGCTCGCCAAGGGCACGAAGGCGCCGAGCACCACGTCCAGCGCGTGCTTGCTCAGCATCTCGAACACCGGCCGGGCCTGCAGTTCCTGTGCCTCCATCGCCGCGCCGAATTCCTTGCTGGCGACGATGCGCAGCCGCGCGAACAGCGCCACGACGTTGATCGCAAACGCCACGAAGAAGGGATAGCGCCAGCCCCAGGAGAGGAAATCATCCTCGGAAAGATTGGCAACGAAATAGCAGAAGATGATGCTGGCGAGCGCAAAGCCTATGGGTGCCCCGAGCTGCGGGATCATCGCATACCAGCCCCGGTGGTTCGGGGGCGCGTTGAGGTTGAGCAAGGATGCAAGCCCGTCCCATGCGCCGCCGAGCGCAAAGCCCTGTCCCAGTCGGAAAAGCGCCAGCAGCGCCACCGCCCAGTAGCCGATCGTCTCGTAGCCCGGAAGGAAGGCGATCGATGCCGTCGAGCCGCCGAGGATCACCAGGGCGATCGTCAGCTTGGTGCCGCGCCCGTAGTTGCGGTCGATCCACATGAAGACGAGGGAACCGACCGGACGGGCGATAAAGGCGAGCGGAAAGATCGCAAACGACATCAGCGTGGCAGCAACCGGGCTGGGTGCGAACGGGAAAATGAGTTTTGGAAAAACCAGGATCGAGCCGAGGCCGTAGACGAAGAAGTCGAAGAATTCCGACATGCGGCCGATGACCACGCCAATGGCTATGCTGCCCGGCGACAGCGGCTTGTCGTCATGGATGCGACGGGCGTCCCGCTCAAGGCCTGAAGACGTAGGATTGACGACCGAGCTCATAAATTCCTCCCGGCGATTTGTGCCGCCTCGTCGGAATGTTGATCAATCAACGTTCGAGATCAAGGAAAGCGGCGAAAAAAACGTGAACTCATCGGCATCTTCCAATGGTCGGCCGGCGAGGATGCCCTAGATTGGGCCTTTGCGGACGTCGCCGTCCACTCTGCTGCGATGCGACAGAATGCTGCAGTGCGACGAACAACCTCATTCCACCGAGCCCGATACGCGATTAGTGCCGACTAGACAAAACGCAAATGGAGCCCGAAATGCCCACTCCATTGAAGCTCGCCGGACGATCGGTCGTTCTTCTCTCTACCCTGGCCCTTGCCGGGTGCGACCTGGTCGTGATGTCGCCCTCCGGCGATATTGCGGCGCAGCAGAGAGATCTGATCGTCGTTTCGACGATCCTGATGCTGATCATTATCGTGCCGGTGCTTTTCCTGACGCTGTTCTTCGCCTGGCGCTACCGCCAGTCCAACACGGCGGCCAGATACGACCCGGAATGGCATCACTCGACCGGCTTGGAAGTCGTCATCTGGTCTGCGCCGCTGGCGATCATCATTGCGCTCGGCGCCATCACCTGGATCAGCACCCACAAGCTCGATCCCTACAGGCCGCTCGACCGGCTCGATGCCAATCGACCCGTTCCCGCCGATACAAAGCCTCTGACGGTCGAGGTCGTGGCGCTCGACTGGAAGTGGCTGTTCTTCTATCCGGATTACGGCATCGCCACCGTCAACGAGATGGCGGCACCCGTTGATGTGCCGATCAACTTCAAGATCACATCATCCTCGGTCATGAACTCCTTCTACGTGCCGGCACTGGCCGGCATGATCTATGCGATGCCCGGCATGCAGACCAAGCTGCACGCCGTCATCAACGAGAAAGGCGAATACGAAGGCCTGTCGTCCAACTATAGCGGCGACGGGTTCTCGCACATGCGCTTCAAGTTTCACGGGCTGGAGCAGGCGGGCTTCGACGATTGGGTCGCAAGGGTCAAGCAGAACGGCACCATGCTCAACCGCGACAGCTACCTGAAGCTCGAAAAGCCGAGCACCAAGGAACCGGTCCGTTACTACGCCAGCGTCGAGAACGGACTTTACGAGGCGGTGCTCAACATGTGCGTGCGCACCGGCCAGATATGCATGAACGACATGATGCACATCGACATGATGGGCGGTGCAGGCGTCGAAAGCCACGAGAACCGCGCCAAGCTCGAGCATGACAACCGCCATGCGGGGGAAACGGGCCATGCCGGCGAAGCGGCCCCGGGCGCCACCTTCCCGGCGACAGGCAATCCATCAAAGAGCGAAGAGCCGGCCGAAGGCTTCGACAACGAGCCGCAGTCGATGAACCGCGACATGCACAACATGCACGGGGACCAGAAGGCGCCCGCCGAGAACCAGGACGGCCCGGTGCCTGCGCAGTTGAACAACGCCGGCATCACAAAGCCCTGACGCCCGCATTTCAAGAGAATTTGGATAGCCCTATGTTCGGTAACACCAACCTCACACAATTCATCTTCGGGCGGCTCACCTTAGAAGCGATCCCCTATCACGAGCCGATCCTGGTGGCGACGTTCATCGCCGTGGCGATCGGTGGCCTCGCCATCCTGGCGCTGATCACCAAATACAGGCTCTGGGGCTACCTCTGGAACGAGTGGTTCACCAGCGTCGACCACAAGAAGATCGGCGTCATGTACGTGATCCTGGCGCTCGTCATGCTGATGCGCGGCTTTGCCGACGCGATCATGATGCGGCTGCAGCAGGCGATCGCCTTCAACGGCAATGAAGGCTATCTCAATCCGCATCATTACGACCAGATCTTCACCGCCCATGGCGTGATCATGATCTTCTTCATGGCCATGCCGTTCGTGACCGGCCTGATGAACTATGTCGTGCCGCTGCAGATCGGCGCCCGCGACGTCTCCTTTCCGTTCCTCAACAATTTCTCGTTCTGGATGACGACGGCTGGTGCCGTCATCATCATGATGTCGCTGTTTGTCGGCGAGTTCGCCCGCACCGGATGGCTCGCCTATCCGCCGCTTTCGGGCGCCGATTACAGTCCGGGCGTCGGCGTCGACTATTATATCTGGGGCCTGCAAGTGGCGGGTGTCGGCACGACGTTATCAGGCATCAACCTGATCGCGACCATCGTCAAATTACGCGCGCCGGGGATGACGCTGATGAAGATGCCGGTCTTCACCTGGACGTCGCTCTGCACCAACATCCTGATCGTTGCAACCTTCCCGATCCTGACGGCCACGCTCGCCTTGCTGTCGCTCGACCGCTACGCCGGCACCAATTTCTTCACCAATGACCTTGGTGGCAACCCGATGATGTATGTGAACCTCATCTGGATCTGGGGCCATCCGGAAGTCTATATCCTCATCCTGCCGGCCTTCGGCATCTTCTCGGAGGTCGTCGCCACCTTCTGCGGCAAGCGCCTCTTCGGCTACGCCTCCATGGTCTATGCGACCTGCGTGATCATGATCCTGTCCTATCTCGTCTGGTTGCACCACTTCTTCACCATGGGGTCGGGCGCATCGGTCAACGCCTTCTTCGGCATCACCACGATGATCATCTCGATCCCGACGGGGGCGAAGATGTTCAACTGGCTGTTCACCATGTATCGCGGCCGCATCCGCTACGAAGTGCCGATGCTGTGGACCGTCGGCTTCATGGTCACCTTCGTCATCGGCGGCATGACCGGCGTCATGCTGGCGATCCCGCCGGCCGATTTCGTGCTGCACAACTCGCTGTTCCTGATTGCCCACTTCCATAACGTCATCATCGGCGGCGTCGTCTTCGGCTTGATGGCGGGCCTCGTCTACTGGTGGCCGAAGGCCTTCGGCTACAAGCTGGATCCGTTCTGGGGCAAGATGAGCTTCTGGTTCTGGCAGATCGGCTTCTTCTTCGCCTTCATGCCGCTCTACGTGCTCGGCCTGATGGGCGTCACCCGCCGCGTGTCGCAGTTCGAGGATCCTTCGCTGCAGATCTGGTTCGTCATCGCCGCCTTCGGCGCCGTCCTGATCGCACTCGGGATCGCTTCCTTCGTCATCCAGCTTATCGTCAGCTACCTCAGGCGCGATCAGCTGCGCGACACGACCGGCGATCCGTGGCACGGCCGGACGCTGGAGTGGTCGACCTCCTCGCCGCCGCCGGAATACAACTTCGCCTTCACCCCGGTCGTGCACGATCACGATAGCTGGTACGACATGAAGAACCGCGGCTACGAGCGCCCGCTCGGCGGCTTCAAGCCGATCCATATGCCAAGGAACACCGGAACCGGCGTCATCCTGGCGGGGTTCAGCGGCGTGCTCGCCTTCGCGCTGATCTGGTACATCTGGTGGCTCGCGATCGTCTCGTTCGTTGCCATGCTGGCCGTGGCGATCGGGCATACGTTCAACTACAAGCGGGATTTCTACATCCCCGCAGCGACCGTGACGGCAACGGAAGACGCCCGTTCCGAACTTCTGGCGGAGCGGAGCTGAGATGACCAACAAGACCCAAGTTGAAGCAACCGAAGCGCCGCAGTTCTACCTTGAGGAGGAGCACCATCCCGAAGGCAGCACCATGCTCGGCTTCTGGATCTATCTGATGAGCGACTGCCTCATCTTCGCAGTCCTCTTTGCCACCCACGGCGTGCTCGGGCGCAATTATGCGGCCGGTCCGTCACCGGCCGATCTGTTCGATCTGTCGCTTGTTGCCTTCAACACGGCGATGCTTTTGTTCTCCTCGATCACCTATGGCTTTGCCATGCTCCAGATGGAGCGCAACGCCAGGATGGAGACGATCTTCTGGCTCGGCGTGACAGCCGTGTTCGGCCTGGCGTTCCTCGGCGTGGAACTCTACGAGTTCTATCACCTGATCCTTGAGGGGGCCGGCCCGACACGCAGCGCCTTCCTGTCGTCGTTCTTCACCCTGGTCGGCACGCACGGCCTGCACGTCACCTTCGGCATCATCTGGATCGTGACGATGATGGTGCAGGTCAAGATGCATGGCCTGATCCCCGAGAACCGCCGCCGGCTGATGTGCCTGTCGATGTTCTGGCACTTCCTCGACGTCATCTGGATCGGCGTCTTCTCCTTCGTCTATCTGATCGGAGCCATCGGATGAGCCCACAGCCACACAGCCTCGCCCATGAAGATACCAGCCAGGCCCATCATGGCCACAGCCACGGTCACCAAGCGGGCCACGGCTCGCTTAAGAGCTACATGATCGGCTTCGTGCTTTCCGTCGTCCTGACCGCCATTCCCTTCAGTCTGGTCATGAGCGGCGTGCTCGACAGCAAGATGATGACGGCCGTGCTCGTCATGGGCCTCGGTGCCATCCAGATCGTCGTGCACATGGTCTTTTTCCTGCACATGAACCCGCGCTCGGAAGGCGGCTGGACGATGATGGCGCTGATCTTCACCCTCATCATCGTCGGCATTGCGCTCGCCGGCTCGCTCTGGGTCATGCATCACCTCAACGTCAACATGATGCCCATGACGCACGAGATGATGAAGAACATGCCATGACGGCCCGTTGACGGGGGTGGCCATGAACGAGCGTGCGGCAGACATGAAGGCGGGCGCGCGGCCCTCGCGCTCCCGCCTCGTTCTCACCGTCGCCCTGTCGGCGCTGGCGGTGGTTTTCATCGCTCTCGGCTCCTGGCAGGTGCAGCGTCTCTTCTGGAAGCTCGACCTGATCGCCCGTGTGGACGCCCGCGTTCATGCCGAACCGGTGCCGGCGCCGCCCCCGCCGGGATGGCCCGGCATCAGCGCGGAAAAGGACGAATATCGTCGCGTGACCGCACAGGGCACCTTCGACCATGAACGGGAAGTGCTGGTTCAGGCGGTCACCGAACGCGGCGCCGGCTTCTGGGTGGTGACGCCGATCGTCCAGGCGGACCGTTCGACCATCCTGATCAATCGCGGCTTCGTCCCGTCGGATCGGCGCGATGCTGCCGGGCGCGCTCAAGGCGAGACGTCCGGTATCATCGATGTCACCGGCCTCTTGCGCATGTCCGAGCCGGGCGGCGGCTTCCTGCGCTCCAACGACCCGACAGGCGACCGGTGGTATTCCCGTGACGTCGTTGCGATTGCCAAGGCCAAAGGCCTGGCGAATGTCGCGCCCTACTTCATCGATGCCGACGCCACGCCCAATCCGGGTGGCCTGCCGGTTGGCGGTCTGACGGTGATCAGCTTTCGCAATAGCCACCTCGTCTATGCGGCAACCTGGTACGTGCTGGCGCTGATGAGCGCGGCGGGCATCTTCATCGTTTACCGCTCGCGAGTGGGTTGAGACCCTGGCGAGAGAGCGTCGGCCCGGATAGGTTTCACGACAACGGGCATCTCCCAGGTCCGATGGCCGCAGATACATACCCGGCTGAACAAACGCGCGTCGTGACCCATCAAACATAGGCATAAAGAGCTCCCATGCAGTCAGGCATCAGCATCGAACAGCCGGCACGATTGCCCGCGTCGGCGGGTTGCTCGCGCCGTCGATCCGCCCGATCATGGCGACAAGCTTCACGACTGCGCTCGGCGTCATTTCGGGCCCGCTGCTGCTTGCGGCACGGAGTGTCTTCCTGATCGGTGCGGAAACCCGCAATCAGGGTCTCGTGTGAGACCTGGGCTGAAGGCCGGAGAGAAAAGCCCCGGGCCGAAAGATTTTCCCGAGCTTTGGCTGTCTCCTTGTCGCCCTTCGTCTCCGTCGCAGCCGTTCCGTCAGTCTGCTTCCGGCGCGTTGCGGCCGGTGCATTCGTCGAGATAGCCACCGAGATGGCGCGCTCCACCATCCCGCCAACAGAGCCCGCTCGCAAGCCCGCCTGCGAGAAGCGGCAGGTGCTTGTTAACCATTTGTTAACCATCCGTCGCCTAGATCCTGGCAACGAAAAATTAACGAAGATGATCAAAGTGCTAACAGACGCTCGTTCGATCCGTATCAAGGGCCGCTCGTTCCTGAGCCTCGCGCTGTCGCCGGAGCTACCGCTCGATTCGTGGCTGACGCGGCTTGACGACCTGGCCGCACGCTCGGCGGGCTTCTTTCTCGGCCGGCCGGTGGTGCTCGACATCGTCGATCTCGAAATCGACCGGCCACAGTTGAAGGGCCTGCTCGACGAACTCGCCAAGAGGAATGTCCGGGTCCTGGGCATTGAGGGCGGGCGTCCCTCCTTGTTCGAGCCGGGCATGCCGCCATCGATGAGAGGCGGCCGACCGGCGCCGGATTTCGAGGCAGCGGCAGGCGAATTGATCGCCGGAGAGCCAAAGGCACCTGAGGCTGTCTCCGTCGTCGGCCAGGAAACGCCGGCGGCCAGAGCGACAGCTTCGATCATCGTCAGGGAACCCGTTCGCTCCGGACAATCGGTGATCTTTCCGGAAGGCGATGTCACCGTGATCGGGTCGGTCGCATCCGGTGCGGAAATTATCGCCGGCGGTTCGATCCATATCTACGGAGCGCTCAGGGGGCGGGCGCTGGCGGGGTCGGTGGGCAACACTTCGGCGCGCATCTTCTGCCGCCGGCTCGAGGCGGAACTGCTGGCCATCGATGGTGTCTACAAGACCGCCGACGACATGGCGGCCGAGCTTCGCGGACAATCGGTGCAGCTTTGGCTCGAAGACGACTCGATCATGGCAGAGAGACTTAACTGAGCCGGCTGCCGGCCAGGAAACAGGAGCGGAAGATGGCGAAAGTAGTTGTTGTTACATCGGGCAAAGGCGGCGTCGGCAAGACGACGTCGACCGCTGCTCTCGGCGCGGCGCTCGCGCAGCGCAACGAGAAGACCGTCGTCGTCGATTTCGATGTCGGCCTGCGCAATCTCGACCTCGTCATGGGTGCCGAGCGCCGGGTCGTCTATGACATGGTCAACGTCATTCAGGGCGACGCCAAGCTGCCGCAGGCGCTGATCCGCGACAAGCGCCTGGACACGCTCTTCCTGTTGCCGGCATCGCAGACCCGTGACAAGGACAGCTTGACGCCGGAAGGCGTCGAGCGTGTCATCAACGATCTGAAGAAGCATTTCGACTGGATCATCTGCGATAGCCCGGCCGGGATCGAGCGCGGCGCCACGCTTGCCATGCGCCATGCCGACATGGCCGTCATCGTGACCAATCCGGAAGTCTCCTCGGTCCGCGACTCCGACCGGATCATCGGCCTGCTCGACGCCAAGACGGAGAAGGCGGAGCGGGGAGAACGGGTCGAGAAACACCTGCTGCTGACCCGCTACGACGCCCTGCGCGCGGAGCGCGGCGACATGCTGAAGGTCGACGATGTCCTGGAGATCCTGTCTATCCCGCTGCTCGGCATCGTTCCCGAGAGCATGGACGTGCTCAAGGCATCCAACATCGGCGCTCCGGTGACGCTCGCCGACAGCAAGTCCGCCCCGGCGCTCGCCTATCTCGACGCAGCCCGCCGGCTTGCGGGCGAAACCGTGCCGATGACCATTCCGGGCGAAAAGCGCGGTCTGTTCGGCAAGATCTTCGGACGGAGGGCAGCATGAGCATTTTCCGTTTCTTCAAAAAGCAGAGTTCGGCCCCGACGGCGCGCGAGCGACTGCAGGTCCTTTTGGCGCATGAGCGGGCCTCCGTCGGTCAATCGGATCTCGTGGCGCTGCTGCGCGAAGAGATCCTTGCGGTCATCTCCAAGCACGTTCAGATCGACGACGACAAGGTCACGGTCAAGATGGACCGGGGCGAACACGTGACGACGCTGGAAGTCGATATTGAAATCCCGATCGCCGCAGGCGCTCGGGCGGCCTGATAACTGGCCCCAGTGTGATATCGGGCAGCGGGGGGGTATTGATCGATTGGATCAGCTTGCCCTGCTGCCTGACGCATCCCGCCATCCTGTGCTACTGCATGATTTTACAGCGTCGGTAGCGCGTCATATTCGGCGCGCGGCACTGTAGGGCTCCGCCATGTCTCTTGAGCAAGTGGACTGTATTGTCGCGGGAGCCGGCGTTATCGGGCTTGCTGTCGCGCGCGCGCTTGCACAGGCGGGCCGCGAGGTGATCATTGTCGAAGCGGCTGACCGCATCGGCAGCGAAACCTCATCCCGCAACAGCGAAGTCATCCACGCCGGGATCTATTATCCGGCGGGCAGCCTGATGGCACGTTTGTGCGTCGAGGGCCGGACATTGCTTTACGCCTATTGCCGGGAACGCGGCATCCCCCACCGGCAGTGCGGAAAGCTGATCGTGGCGACCTCGGTGTGCGAACTTGAGCAACTGCCTGATATCGCGGCCCGGGCGGCAAGGAATGGTGTGCCGGATCTCCGGCAAATCTCGGCCGCGGATGCCCGCATCCTCGAACCGGCGCTTGCCACGACCGGCGCCCTCCTGTCGCCGGCGACCGGCATCATCGACAGCCACGCCTACATGATGTCGCTGCTCGGCGACGCCGAGAATGCCGGTGCGGTTCTCGCGCTCAACAGTCCCGTCGAGCGGGGCAAAGTGGCCGATAGCGGTATCGTCGTCGATGTCGGCGGCGCCGAACCGGTGAGCCTTGCTTGCCGCCTGTTCGTGAACGCCGCCGGCCTCGCCGCACCGAAGCTGGCGCGCCGACTTGAGGGCATGCCTCTCGCGCTGGTGCCGAAGGAATACTATGCCAAGGGCGATTATTTCTCGCATGTCGGCAAAGTGCCGTTCTCGCGATTGATCTACCCCGTGCCGGTCAAGGGCGGCCTCGGGATCCATCTGACGGTCGACATGGCCGGCCAGGCGCGCTTCGGCCCCGATATCGAGTGGGTCGACGCATTGAATTATGACGTCGATCCGGCGAAGGCTGCATCGTTCTACGCCGGTGTCCGTCGCTATTTTCCTGACCTGAAGGACGGCGCGCTCGTGCCAGCCTATTCCGGTATTCGCCCGAAGATCGTGCCGCCCGAAGTGGCGAGCCAGGATTTCGTCGTTCAGGGGCCAAGCGTGCACGGCGTACCCGGACTGATAAATCTGTTCGGCATCGAGTCACCCGGCCTGACCGCATCTCTGGCGTTGGCGAAGCTTGTCGCAGAAATCTAGGGTCAGGGCCCTAGCCCCGGCCGCAGCTCAGCCGTCGCTTGAGTTGCAAGAGAACGCGGCAAGGCTTGAATGGCCGATGCCAGCCATTCTGTTCCCCCGCGCAGTGCGGCTGGGGTAAGCGCCGCATAGCCAAGGACCATGCCGGCCAGGTCCGGCTTGCGTTCGAGATAGAGCGGCGACACGGGGTAGATGCCAATCCCCGCAGCCGTGGCGGTCTCGATCAGCCGCGCCTCATGCTGCGCGCCGATCTCACGAAACCAGACGACGACATGCAGCCCGGCCGATGTGCCGACGATTTCTATCCGTTCGCCAAAGGATGATTTCAGTGCCCCAATCAGGGCGGCACGACGCTCGGCATTGGACCGACGCATCTTGCGGACGTGTCGCTCGTATGAGCCGGCTTCCAGCAGGATGGCGAGCGCCTCCTGCTCGAGGCTGGGGCTATGACGATCGGCGAGCTGCTTGCATCGGGTGAAGAGGTCGATCAACGGCCTGGGAACGACGAGATAGCCCAATCTGAGGGCAGGTGAGAGCGTCTTCGAAACCGTGCCGACATAAATGACTCGATCCTGATCCGATTGGAACAACGGCGGTATCGGCTTCACGTCGTAGCGGTACTCGCCATCGTAGTCGTCCTCGATGATATACGCTCCGACGGCATAGGCCCATTGCAGCAGCGCATCCCGCCTGTTCTGCGGCAAGACGCCGCCGAGCGGGAACTGGTGGCTCGGCGTGACATAGGCGAGAGCTGATTTTCCGTGGTGCGGCAGGTCCTGCACGAGAAGGCCGGCATTGTCGCAGGAAACAGCAACGATTTCAGCGCCGGCGGCGGCCAGAACATTGCGTGCCATGGCATAACACGGCTCCTCCACGATGACGCGATCGCCGATATCGACGAGTGCGCGGGTGCAAAGATCCAGCGCTTGCTGCGAACCGGAAACGACGACGATCTGATCGGCATCGCAGCGGATGCCGCGTACGCGCCAGAGATAGCCCTGGAGTTGCTGCCTCAGGACGGCGGAGCCTGCCGGATGTTCATAGGAAAGGCTGTCGCGGCGGCGCAGTAGCGCCGCATTCATCGCCCGCCGCCATAGCAGCGTCGGAAAGTCGGCAGCCGCAATGTCGCCGTAGCGGAAATCGAACTCCAGTGCCGGCCGGCTCTCCGGATAATGGATCGGAAGCTGCATCAGTCGGGCAGCATAATCGGACATCGGCCATTCCAGGCGATCCTCAGCTGGTCGCCCATGCCGTGTTCCTGGCGCGGCCATATCCGAGACGATCGACGCTGAGCCCTGGTGGCTGGTCACGTATCCCTCGGAGACGAGTTGATCAAAAGCCGAGGTCACTGTCGTGCGTGACACGCCCAATTCTTCGGCGAGCGCGCGGCTCGATGGCAGTCTGTCACCGGGCGCATAGACACCGGCGCCGATCTGCTCGCGCAGATCGAGGTAAATGCGGCGGGCAGCGCCCGTACGTCTTGATTTCGTGCTATCCAGCTGGCCCAATGAAAATCTCCGTAACTGGATATTTATTTTGTGCCAGTTAACGCCGATGCTGTGCCGAGTTCAAGGAGAGTTCGATGTACACGCCGCCAGCTTTTGTGGTCGACGACACCAGCGAAATCCACGCTATGATGCGGGCGTGCCGTATCGCCAACTTCATCACCGCGACGGCGGAGGGACCAGTCGCGACACCGCTCCCCATGCTTCTGGACGCAGAGGAAGGGGAAAGGGGTACGCTTTATGCCCATCTCGCCCGCCCCAATCCGCAGTGGCAAACGCCCGTGATCGGCGATGCTCTCGCTGTCTTCATGGGTCCAGACGCCTACATCACCCCGGCCTGGTATGCCGCGAAATCCGAGCATGGAAAGGTGGTTCCGACATGGAACTACACCACCGTCCAGGCAAGGGGCCCGGTCGAATTCTTCGATGATCCGGCTCGGCTGCTCGATATCGTCAAGCGGCTGACCGACCTCCATGAGCGGACAGCCGCGAAACCGTGGGCCGTCAGCGATGCGCCCGCGGCGTATATCGCAGCGCAATTGCGTGGCATCGTCGGAATTCGAATGCCGATCACGCTGTTGGCAGGCAAACGCAAGTTGAGCCAGAACCGCCCCGAACCGGACAGAGTGGGCGTCAAGAACGGCCTTTCGGAAAGTTCTCGCGACTTTGACCGCGCCATCGCGGACATGATCCCCGTTCCATCCCCGTTATCGTGAGACAAAAGCATGTTCAGGCATGACTTCGATCCACAGCCGGCACTGAGCGGCGAGGCCATTCTCCTCAGGCCCTTGCGGCCGAACGACCTCGAGGGACTGTATTCTGCAGCAGGCCATCCTGATGTCTGGGCGGGTCACCCGGCAACGGACCGCTACAAGCGGGAAAAGTTCGAGCCTTACTTCTCACTGCTGCTCGAAAGCGGGGCGACGCTTGTGGCTGTCGATCGGCAGACCGAAGAGATCATCGGATGCTCCCGCTATTACGTCGCCCCTGACATGCCGGACAGCATCTCGATCGGCTTCACTTTCCTCAGCAACGCCTATTGGGGCGGCGGCACCAATTTTGAGCTGAAACGGCTGATGCTCGGTCATGCCTTTCGCGCCTATCCCGATGTCTGGTTTCATATCGCGCCCACGAACATTCGTTCGCAAAAGGCAACCGCCAAGCTCGGTGCGACACATGTCTATGATGCAACGCTGGACCTGTCGGGTTCGCCGTCACCATGGATGTGCTTCCGCCTGCGGCAGGACGATTGGGACCGTGTCGTCGAGAGCAAGGCGGGGCGGCTTGATCCTTCGCAGGGCCCCCGGAGGCGTAGCAGTTACTCTTCCTTGAAACCCAATGACGTGCCGGGAAGGTAGAGCGAAATCGGCCGGATTTCATAGGTTGCCGTCGGGTTGGCCCGACGCAATTCGCGGGCTGCCGCCACCGCTGCCTCCAGCGTTGGAAAATCCACGACGTAGAAGCCGAGCAGTTGCTCCTTGGTTTCGGCAAAGGGGCCATCGATGACCGTGCCCTCGCCTTTGCCTCTCAGCGTCACCGCGCCTTGGGTTGGGCCAAGCCGTGCTGCGGGCCCTAAGGATTTTTCTTGCACGAGGCGATCGTTGACCTTGAGCAGGTCGGTCATCAACGCGGCGTCCTCCTCCTCCGTCCAGGATTCGACCACTCCCTCTTCGTGATAGGCGAGGATGGCGTAATACATGAAGCATCTCCCTTGCGCGTCTTTGGTTTTCGCCCGGCCAAGCAAGCGTCGAAAGCGTGCCGGATGAGCCTCGCCGCGACTATATGGCCGGATCGGCGCGCAGACTACGGGCGTGCAGGTTTCAGTTGACGCGAGGATTCGAGACTTTCGACAAACTGGGCAAGAAGCTCTCGGTCGAAATGGCCCTTCGATCCGAACATCATTTGAACTGTCTCGGCCGGACAAGGGCAGTCTCCCAGTGGAAGGCGCTCACGGCTTCAACAAACTGTCGCACAGGGAGCGTATCGGAGACGGCAAAGCAATCTTGATGTCCGCGCCACGTGTGGCGGCGCCGACGTTTGGTGGGTATGGCATGCGCACGTCTCGAATACTGGCCGGACTGATCGAACGGCACGACGAACTGGAGCTCAAGCTCGATTTTCTCGAGTGCACCAGCACCGCTCTGAGCGATGATGGCACACTCACCGAGTTGCGACACACGCTCAAGGAGATCAGACGAGACATCGCCCGCAGCAGGGCCCGTTCCCGCTGAAGCCTGTCGGCGTCAACGGCATCGTTGGCGCGCGCCTGGCTACTTCTTCGCCGCCAACCAATGGCGGCACGCAGCGCCTGTTATCAGCCCTGCCTGCTTCAATGCGGATACCGCGACGTCGGGATGCGGACGCTTCCTATTCCGTGTGCCTGACGATGGCTGGGACGATCGTGCCCCAGTCCTGCCGGTGCAACTCATGGCCGCCGCCCTCAATCGGAAGGAATTCGGAACCGGGCACAGCATCGGCAATCGCCATCCCGTGCCCGACCGAAAAGATCGGGTCGCTGGTGCCATGGATCACCAGAAGTGGCGCTTCGAGCGATTTGAGCTTGCCTTTGACGGTGTCGCCACCCTGCAGCATGAAGTGGTTCGTGGCGGAGAGGAAGCCGCCCGAGCGATCATAGTCCTCCTCGATGAAGGCGCGGATCCGGTCCGCGTCGTGGGGATGCGCGGTGCTCGCGATCATGCGGGCATCCCTGACCATGAGATCGATCACCTGGCCGCGATCCGACCAGTCAAGGCTTTCGCCCGTTGCAGCGTTGCCCTGCCGCCCAGGTTGACCGTGTCCGGGGCGACGGGCAAGTTGCGTTTGTCATAGCTTACGAAGCGGATGGATTCCGATAGCCTCTCTGAGCCATGAACCGAAATCTTCAGGCCGGCTGGTGTCGGCAAAAACATGATTGGAACTGTTATGCCTCAACTGACCCTTGATCTCGCCAACGGCATCATCGACGGCGCATTCGGCGCGGCGGCAAAAGCCCGGCTGAAGCCGCTTTCGGTGGCCGTGCTCGATGCCGGCGGCCACCTCGTCGCCTTCCAGAAACAGGACGGATCCTCGATGCTGCGTTTCGAGATCGCGTCGGGAAAAGCCTATGGCGCGCTCGCCGTCGGCATGGGCTCGCGGTGGCTGAACAACACCGCGATCGAGCGGCCGCACTTCATGCAAGGCCTCTCGGCCGTCTCCGGCGGCCGCATCGTGCCGGTGCCCGGCGGTGTCCTGGTGCGCACGACCGATGGCGATCTGCTCGGCGCGGTCGGCATCACGGGGGATACGTCTGACAATGATGAGGCCTGTGCCATCGCCGGCATCGAGGCCGTCGGCTTCTTGGCCGACGCCGGATAACAGGCACTTAGTCGACAACCGCTTGACGGTCAAATCGATCGCTGTGCGCTTGCGGCAGTCCCGTGCTTATCGTCGGCAAGCGACCAAGGCACCCGATCGATTGTCTTTCTGCGCTCACGCGCAGGCGCGTCGCGGCCTAGTCGACCAGGCTGCAGCCCAGCCGCTGCAACTCGCGATCAACCCAGGACCTGTCGGTCGTGCCCGACAGCGTCGCCGTCATCTGCTTCGCCTCGGCGTCGTGTTTGGCCTGGGTCGCCTTCAGAACCGCCTCGGCATCCGCCTTCGGAACGCAGACAACGCCATCGATGTCGCCAAGCATCAGGTCGCCCGGATTGATGACCATGCCGGCGATGGAAACCTGGAAGCCGATTTCGCCTGGGCCGGTGCGGTAAGGGCCGCGATGTGTGACGCCAAGCGCGTAGAGCGGCAAGTTCTGGGCGCGGATGGCCTCGGCGTCCCGGATCGCGCCGTTGAGGACGAAACCGGCGACGCCGCGCTTGACTGCGTGCGCCAGCATCAGTTCGCCCATCAGCGCATTGGTGGTGTCACCGCCGGCATCGACGACGATCACGTCACCCGGTGCCGCCATGTCGATCGCCTTGTGCAACATCAGATTGTCGCCCGGGCAGGTCTTGACCGTTAGCGCCGGACCGGCAAGCACGCCGCCACTATGCATCGGGCGCAGCCGGTCACCGCCGGCGACGAGCCGCGACATGCTGTCGGACACGTTGGCGACCGGCAGGACGCGGAATGCCTCGACATAGGAGGCGTCGACGCGTTCCATGCTGTTCTTCACTCTGAAACCGATGGGCATATCTTCTTTCCTTCTGGAGCTCCAGAGCGTTTCCGTTTCAAACGGAGTCGCGGAAACGCTCTATCTCATTGTTTCTACGCATTTCCTGACGGAAAGCCGCTTGGCACTTTTCCTGGAAAAGCTTCAGGCGATCGCCTTGCGCAGGCCAAGGCTCTGCGGTGTCGCAAGGCTGAAAGCGTCCGGCGCTTGGCCGTTGAGGACGCTGATGATGTGGCGCGCGGCAATCTCGGCCATCGCTTTCGACGAACCGTGCGTGACACCACCGATGTGTGGCGTCGCCAGCACCAGCGGCGAGGCCCATAGCGGGTTGTCGGCGGCCGGCGGTTCGGCGGCGAAGCTGTCAAGCGCCGCGCCCGCCAGACGCCTGTCGCGCAGGGCGTCGGCGAGCGCCGTCTCGTCGATGATGCCGCCGCGTGCAGTGTTGACGATGAAAGACGTCGGCTTCATCAGCGCCAGACGACGGGCATCGATCAGGTGGTGCGTCTCTACCGTCAAAGGGCAATGCAGGCTGACGATGTCGGCGCGGCGGACAAGCTCGTCGACGTCGTCGATGGCGGCAATGTTTTCCTGTGCGAGCGTGGCTACGGCATGGGGATCGTAGACAATCACGTCCATGCCGAGTGCGCGCGCCATAGCGGCGGTTTCGCGGCCGATCGAACCATAGCCGATGAGGCCCATGAGCGTGCCGGCGATGTCGCGTCCCATGAAGGTCGGCTTCGGCCATTGGCCGCCTTTCACCGCCGCGGTCAACGGTCCGATCTCCTTGATCAGCGCCAGCGAAAGCGCGATCGTGTGTTCGGCGACGGCGCGCGCGTTCGAACCCATCGAGCGCAGCACCGGTATGCCGCGATCGGCTGCTGCCTGGATGTCGACATTGTCGACGCCGACGCCATGCTTGACGATGACCTTCAGCTTCGGCGATGCGGTAATGACGGCCTCGTTGATCTGGCCCTGCCGGACCATGATCGCGTCGACGCCGAGATCGGCCGCGCGTGCGGCGACCACATCCGAGGCGTCGTAGGGCGGAGAAAAGAAGACGTCGCAGTCATGGGCGTTGAGCAGCTCGACGGCACTCTCGGCAATCCTGTTGTGGGTGACGAGGACGCGCCATTTTCGGTCCGTATGTCTCTCGGCGGTGGGAAAGTCTGACACTCTGTTCTCCAGGATAGATGCGGGGACGTCGGGCGAGCGGATCAGCCCGTGGACCGCGCCAGCAATGCGCGGGCGCGCGTCACGATCGGCAGATCGACGAACTTGCCCTCAAAGGTGAAGGCGCCGATCCCGGCCTGCGCGGCGTCATCGGCAGCAGTGATCAGGCGGCGGGCACGGTCGAGTTCTTCTTCGGACGGTGAAAAGCCGTCGTTCAGCAGGGGAACGACACTCGGATGAATGCAGGTGGCGCCGTCGAAGCCGAAATCCTTGGCTTCTCTGATCGCCGCGGAAAGGGCCGCCTTGTCGGCATAGTCGGCGGTGCTGCGCAGCAGCCCGAAGGATAAAACGCCGGCCGCTTTCGCGGCGTAGTGGATCATCAGTTTCGGCACGCGCAGAACTTCGGGTGTCGGCTGGGCGCCCATGGAGGTCGCAAGGTCTTCGCCGCCGGCGGAGAGGGCAAACACCCGCGGACCTGCGGCGATCGAAGTGGCGTTCAACAGCCCGGCCGGATCCTCGATCAGCGGTGCAAACCACGTCCGTGACCGGTTCGCGGCCGCTTCCAACGGTTGGAGATGCCTGTCGAGCCTGTGGAGAATTTCGGGCGACGATACCTTGGGGATGTAGAGCGCCCGCGCGCCCGCCTCGCAGGCGGCGCTGGCGTCGGCCAGCATCGTCATCTCGTCATGGGTGTTGATGCGGACGATCACCTGAGCGCCGCCTCGCCCAACCATCGGCACCGTTCGAGCAAGTGCTGCCCTTGCCGCGTCCTTTTCGTTGACCGCGACCGCGTCCTCAAGGTCGATGATGATGGCGTCGGCCCCGCGTTGGTGGGCCTTTTCCAGAAAACGGGGCGAGCTGCCGGGAACATAGAGTAGCGAGCGCAGCATCATTCGGTTCGGCCTCCCATGATCAGGTCGATTTCGTCGGCCGACAGGCCGACTTCGTTGAGCACGTCGCGGGTGTTTTCACCAAGCGCCGGCGCCGGGTTGCGCCAGACGCCCGGCGTCGCCGACATTCGCGGCAGGATGTTGTGCATCGGCAGCGAGCCGTGCTCGCGGTCCTCCACTTCGGTGAAGACCTCACGCTCGATGAAATGCGCGTCGCTGAAGGCATCGGCGATGTTGTAGACCGGCCCGACCGTCGCGCCGGCCCGGCGCATGACGTCGAGTGCGTCGTCGCGCCCCCTTGTCGCAAACCAGGCGCCGACAGCCTCATCGACCAGCGGCCGGTTGCGAACCCGGTCGGTATTGGTGGCGAACCGCGGATCGGCGATCATTTCGGGGCGACCGATGATCTCGAAGATGCGCTTGGCGACCGCCTGGGTGGAGCCGGAAAGGGCGACATATTTGCCGTCGGCGCATCGGTAGACGTTGCGCGGCGATGTCGTGTTGGAGCCGCTGCCAACCCGTTCCTTGATCTTGCCGGTTGTCTTGTAGATCGCGGCCTCGGGCCCGAGCACCGAGAACATCGGCTCCAGCAGCGACAGGTCGATCACTTGCCCGCGTGCGATGCCGCGCTGACGCGCCAAAAGCGCCATGCTGACGGCCGAAGATCCGTAGATGCCGGCGATCATGTCGGCGAGCGCCAGCGGCGGTAGCACCGGCTCGCGATCGGCAAATCCGGTGCGGGCGGCAAAACCACTCATCGCTTCCACCAGCGTGCCGAACCCGGGCAGGGTTGCGTAAGGGCCGGTTTGGCCGAAGCCGGAAATGCGCACGATGATCAGGTCGGGATTGCGGGCAAGCAGTGTCTCCGGCGCCATGCCCATCTCTTCGAGTGTCCCGGGGCGGAAGTTCTCGATGAAGACATCTGCCGTATCGAGCAGCTTCAGCATGGCATCCATTGCCGCCGGTTCGCGAAGGTTGAGCATGACCGAACGCTTGTTGCGGCCGTAGGTCTTCCAGTAGAGCGAGCTTCCGCCGTCGCGCCAGTCGCGCAAGGGATCGCCGACTGGCGGCTCGACCTTGATCACGTCGGCGCCGAAATCGCCGAGCTGCAGCGACAACATGTTGCCGGCGACCAGGCGCGACAGATCGACGACGCGAATGCCGTCAAGCGGCCCTTTCGCGTCAGTGTCGAAGCTTTTGGGTTTACTGGTCATGGGGTGCTCCGCATTCACGGGCTCAGGCCTGCGGCCGGGATTGTGCGGCAAACAGCGTCGAGGCTTCCGGCGGCACATAGACGAAGACATGTTTGTCGGCGACCTCACGCGCGGTCTGGACGCGGAAGGTGCTGCCGGCGCCCGTCAGCTCGTACTGATAGACGGAGCCGAGATAGGAGCCGCCCTGGACGGTCGCCTGGACGACGTTCTCGCCGGCGCTGCCGACGATCTGCAGCCGTTCGGGACGCACGGCAATCACGACTTTTTCGTCCGCGCCGTTCCTGCCCGTATTCGCCTTGATCACCGTTCCGTCATCGAGGCGGACATTGGCGGTGCCAGCGGCGCGATTGACCACGGTGCCCGTCAGGAAGTTCGAGGAGCCGATGAAGTCGGCGACGAAGGCATCGGCCGGCGTTTCATAGATCTCCTTTGGCGTGCCGAGCTGGCGGATGCGGCCGGTGTCCATCACCGCGATGCGGTCGGAAACCGCCAGCGCTTCGGCCTGATCGTGCGTCACGTAAACGGTCGTGACGCCGAGCCGCTCCTGAAGTTCGCGCAACCAGACGCGGGCGCGTTCGCGCAGCTTCGCATCCAGATTGGACAGCGGTTCGTCGAGCAAAAGCAGGCTCGGACGATAGACGAGTGCCCGGGCGAGCGCCACGCGCTGCTGCTGGCCGCCGGAAAGCTCGAAAGGATAACGCTCCGCAAACTTTGCCATCTCGACCAGCTCAAGCGCTTCCTTGATGCGCTTGTCCTGCTCGGCGCGGCCGATCTTGCGCAGTTTCAGCGGGAAGGCGAGGTTTTCCGCCACCGACATATGCGGCCAAAGCGCGTAGCTTTGAAAGACGAGCCCGATGTTGCGCTGTTCCGGCGGCACCACCGTTCCGGTCTTGCCGTCGAAGAGCACGCGGTCGCCCATGCGGATTGCACCCGACGTCGCGTGGTTGAGCCCGGAGATCGCAAAAAGCGTCGTCGACTTGCCGCAGCCGGAGGGGCCGAGCAGCGTCAGGAATTCACCCTTCGGAATGGTGAGCGAGACCTCGCTGACGGCCTTGTAGGAACCGTAGTTGATGGAGAGATTGTCGAGGATGAGATCAGCCATAGATCTTGGCTCCCAGCAGACGGCGCGCCATGAAGACGAACAAGGCCGTGATGATGACTTGGATGGTTGCAAGGGCGGAGACGGGACCGTTGTCGCCCTGCGCATAGAGCTGCAGCATGGTCGAGCCGATGATTTCGGATCCCGGCTGGTAGAGGAAGACTGCCGTCACATACTCCTTGAAGAAGTGGATGAAGAGCAGCGCGAAGCTTGAAAACAGCGCCGGTTTCAAGAGCGGCAGGACGATGCGGGTCACCGTCGTCCACCAGTCGGCGCCGGAAATGCGCGAGGCGCGGTCAAGTTCTTCGCCGATCTGCGACAGCGCTGGCGCGATGGCGCCGAAACCGATCGGAATGTAGCGCACGACAAAGGCGGCGATCAGGATCCAGATCGTTCCGCGGATCATGTCGAGGCCCGGGATCCAGACGACGGCATAGAAGAAGCCGAGGCCGGCAATGATGCCGGGCAGCGAGCGCGGGAACAGGGCGACATATTCCAGCGCACGACGGAAGCGGAATTCGGAGCGCTTGGCGACGAGCGCGATGAGCACGACACAGGCAGTTCCGATGATGCCGCCGAGGAAGGAGATGATCACGGAATTGAGGATGGCTCTGACATAGCCCGGCTGATTGAAGATCAGCTCGAAGTTGGCAAAGGTCAAAAGTTTCCAGAAAGGAACCAACGGCGTCAGGAAGCTGACGCTGGCGCGCATGAAGATGCCGGCAAAGACGGCGACGATGGTGAAGAGCACATAGGCTGTGACGGCGGCGAATGCGACCCAGCGCCAGTGTCCGAGATCGACGAGCGAGGGACGGGAGGCCTTGCCGCGCACCGTCACGAAGCGACCGCTGTCCTTCATCAGCCGGCCCTGCAGCCAGACGAGCAGACCGACGATGACAAGCAGCATGACCGCGCCGGCGCCGACGATGCCGTAGTCGGATTGCACTGCGGCATTGATGCCCTGGTCGTAGAGGAAGGTTGTCACCGTATGGATGCCGCTCGGGCCGCCGAAGACCAGGGGGATCGCCAGCATCTCGATACCGATCACGAAGTTCAGCACCGCGGAATAGACCATCGCCGGCCGCATCATCGGAACGGTAATGCTGATCAGCGCCCGCATGGGGCTGGCTCCGGCCGAGCGGGCGGCGTCCTCGAGCTGGGCGTCGGCCTTGGTGACGGCGCCGATGCACATGAGGTAGGCGAGCGGCGCCTGGCTAAGCCCGGCGACGATGCTCATGCCGGTCAGGCTATAGAGGTTCCATGGGCTGAGCCCGGTGCTCGCCTTGAAAGCGAGGGTGATGTAACCCGACGGGCCGTACATGGTGAACCAGCCGAAGGCCATGACGAGGTTGCTGACGAACAGCGGCCAGATCAGGATCTCGCCGATCCATTTGCGCCCGGGCAGATTGGTGCGGCCGACGATAACGGCCATGACCGAGCCGAAGAGCTGGGCGACGACCATGGTGACGACGGCGAAAAAGAGCGTGTTGAGCACGATCTTGCCCATGCCCGCCTCCGTAAACAGGCGAACGAAATTGCCGGCGGTGACGACGGCGTCGGGCTTGTAGAGCGGCCGGTCGAGAAAGGCCTGGAGAATGATGGGTGCGATCGGTCCGATGACCAGGATCGTCGTCAGGATGCTTACGGCCCAGAAGGTGATGGTCGACCGGTCACGCGTGGCGCTCGGTGCCGACCCTGCTGAGAGCTCGGTCATGGCAATAGTCCTCGAAAGCCGTCCGCAAGCGCGAAAAAGACGGTCGCCAGGCTTCGTAGAGTTGACAATGAGGGCAGAGGAACCGCCGGCCGACCGTGTCGCGGCCGGCGCTCCCCAAGCCGGGGCCGGATAGGGCGTTTCCGATACATACGGAATCGCGGAAACGCTCTATCCCTTTGTTTTTACGCAATTGCGGACGCAAGACCGCTTCGCACTGGTGCTGGAATTGCTCTAGTTACCGGCCATCGCGGCGGTCCACTTGGTGGCAAAGCCCGCAGCGTCGTCGATGAGCGCCTTGTCGAAGCCGACGGCGATCAGGTTTTCCATGCCGACCTTGGCGGCGATCGCCTGATAGGTGTAGCGCACCTGGGCTTCGTCGACATCTTCGCGGTAAGGGGTCAATCCGCCCTTGCCGACCTGGGTCTGGCCCTTCTGGCTGAGCAGGTAGTCGACGAACAGCTTGGCCGAGTTCGGGTTGGCCGCCTCGCTCGGGATGCCGAGGCCGCGAAGCATGACCGGGGTGCCGTCATCGGGGAAGGCAAAGCCGAGAATCTCGCCGCCGGGTTGCTCCAGGCGCGGGAAGATGGTGATGCCGGAGACGGCGATGCCGACGAGATATTCGCCGGTGGCGATCTTTTCGTTCATCGGGCCGCCGGAGACTTCGCCACGGATCATCGGACCGATTTCGCGCAGGCCCTTCCAGCCGTCGTCACCCTTGACCTGCAGGGTCTTCCACCAGGCAGCCAGCCCGAAGGAATTGCGGGCGGCGTCATAGGTGGTGATCTTGCCGTCGAATGTCGCCTTGTCGGCCGCGGCCGCCTTGACCAGCGAGGCGAAACCGGTCGGGCGCTGGCCCTCCGGCAGCAGGGCTGCATTATAGGTGATGACGAGCGGGTCCGCCGACATCACATAGATGCCGGGGTAGGGATTGGCGAAGCCCGGCAGGCGTTCGGTTTCCGGGCTCGGATAGTCGAGCATGCGCGCTTCGCTGCCATAACGTGCCCAGCGGTCGTTTGCGCCCGAGACCAGGACATCGGCGGTTCGGGCACCGCTGCCGGCTTCCGCCTCCCAGCGGGTGTGCACGGTGCCGGAACCGAGGTCGAGCGTTTCGATCTTGATCCAGGGATAGAGTTCGTTGAAGCCCTTGATCACCGGCTGCCAGTTGTTGTCGGCCATGTTGGAGTAGACGACGAGGCCGGCCTCCTTGCGCGACGCTTCGACGATCTGGCCGTAGTCGGCCGGATAGTAATCGGGCAGCTTCGGCTCCTGGGCAAAGGCGCTGGTCGAGAGCGTGGCCGATGTGGCCAACAGCCAACCGGCAAGCTCCCTTTTCAAATAGGACATCAATTCCTCCCGTGGGTTTTCCCATTTTTGAAGATGCGCCGCGAAAGCTCCTCACTTGCGCGACGCGCGGCCTCGACCGTCGCCTCGGTGACGCGATCGAGATTGTTGGCGATCCGCTCGCGCGGACCGGAGATGTTGACAACGGCGACAATGCGGCCGTCGGGGTCGCGGATGGGTGCCGCGACGCCGGCAGCGCCCTCGACCCGGCCGTAGAGATTGGCGACATAGCCTTCTCGGCGCCCGGCGCTGACGCGCTCGGCAATGGCTTCGGGGTCGTCCTCATCAGGGACGGAGCGCCGCAGATAGGCCTCGAGATCCTGATCCGAGAGGCCGGAAAGCAGCATCAGTCCGCTTGCCACATAGTGGGCAACACGCTGCGTGGCGATGTCCCGGTCATAGCGGATCTCGCGTATGGGCAGGATCTTGTTGAGATAGCGGACCTGCCGGTCATCCGTCAGCACGGCAATGAAACCGGTCTCCTCGACCGCCGCAACTGTTTCACGAAGGATCGGCTCCGCGACCCTCAGGATCGTGCCCCAGCCGCTGTTTGCCTCCGACGGCTCGCCGGGCAGCCGGATCAGCAGATAGCGCCCGTCCGTTTGGCGGACCACATATCGGGCATCAACCAGGGTGCGCAGGAGAAGCAGGGTGCTGCTCTTCGGCAGAGCAAGGGCCTGCACGACGTCGGCGAGCGCGACGGCTTCGCTACGTGACGCCAGCCACTCGATCAGGTCCAAAATTCTTTCCGCGCCGCGGCCGCTCATTGCTGATTTTCCCTTGTTCAATATATTGAACGCGTGCTATATAGTGAACTTACCGAGCGCGACCGCCCTTGTCAAGGTGCGGTCCTTATTGTCGTTTCGAGTGGCATTCGCCGTGCGCTAGCGCGCGCCGGCGGGCAGATGACACGTTCCTGCTTCTTTGCGTGGTTCGGGATAAATGAAGCTCTGGTTCATCTCATCGGACCGAGGCGTCATTTCAGACCGCAACAAATCTTGAAAAACCTCATCAAACGCTTGCCTGCATTGGCAGGCACGCTCCCTCCGTGCCCGGTCTCGATCACACCTGCCGATATGCAGGTGCGAACGGGCCAAGGTTCGAATGAGGAGTGAACATATGCGTAAGCCCAAGCTTGACTCGACAGCCCTTCCCGTAACCGAGCCCGGCTACAAGCCGGTAGCACTGCCGGCGGTGCGTGCCGCCCACCTGATGCTGACAAGCAAACGCGATGCCGAGCTGCGCCACGCGCAGCGGAAGACCGCCATGCGCATCGTCAACCAGTTCGATCGCGACACTGACTGACGAGCTGTCGCCCGCGTCGGAAGGACGTCTCCTGAATTGCACTCAGGCGCGAGCGCGATGGGTGGCCACATCCCACGGGCGGGGTGGCGTGGATGCGATGTCGCCGTTCAGCGAAGGCGGCTGCTCAATTCGCGGAATCGGGCGAGACCACCTGCCACTTTCCAAACAGCGTCAAGCCCGCTGCCTTCGCCAGCGCTCCGGACGCCTGATTGTCGAGCTGGCATCGATACTGGGGTTCGAGGCCCTGTTCGTAGGCATATCGGCTGATTGCGCGGACGACGTTACGCGCATGACCCTTGCCCCTGAAGGCTGGGAGCGTCAGGACGCCGGTGTCGGCGATCGGGGCATCCTCCCAGGGGTACATGCTGGCTGCACAGACAAGGCGACCCTGCTCGAAGGCGCCAAACACCGCCCAGTGGTCCAATTCCACATAGGCGTCGTCCAGATCCTGCTTCGACGCGGCATCTTCGAAGGCGCCAAAGACTGCTTCATCTCGCGCTGTCAGCTGGCGCAAGTCGCCCGTCACTTTATCTCGCAACAGCGAATTCCTGCAGGCTTCAGGGAAATAGAACAGATAGTCGGCGCCATTCAGAGTGACCGATGCTTCGGCAAGTATCCGACGAAAGCCCGGCTCGCTGAGGTCCGGTCGTTGTGCGAGGTCCAGGCGATCGGCGAGTGCGGGCGTCAGCACCGCCATCGCCTGGCCGTCGATGGCTTCCAGCACCATCACCCTGTTTTCATCGCTCAAATCGGGGTTCACCGAGACAATAAAGCCGTCATCGCGGCGAAGCACATCGCCGCTCAGGAAGGTTCTCCGCCAGAACTCGGTTATCTCTCGTGCAAACACAGACATAAGTCACCTCAATTTGGTTGGCCAATGCCGACACGAACCGTGTCGTTCGGGTGAGGTCAGGGCCCCGCTTGACGGCAGAAATAGCATGTGCAAATAATAGATCAAGTAGTCGATTAATTATATCTAACAATTCGATCCCCCGGCCCAGCGCAATCCCCCGTCCTCCAACACCAACTGTGATCCGATGTTCGCCCCTGTCAGGCAATTCCGATGCTGTTTCCGCCCGATGGCCTGCCCATGATGCACTGTTCCATTCGCATCCGGCGGCGGCTGTCGGTGCTGGGCAGCGTCATGGCAGGCGCATTCTCGACGCTTGGAAATGCGGTCGCCATGGTGGCGCTGCCGTGGTTTGTGCTGGAGTTGACGGGAAGCCCGCTGTGGACCGGTATTGCCGCTGCCGCAGGCGTGCTGCCCATGATCGCCGGCTCGCTGTTCGGCGGCGGCCTTGTCGATCGCTTCGGCCGGCGCTGGATCGCGTTTGCCGGCGATTTCACAAGCGCGCTGGCGGTGGCGGCCGTACCGCTTCTCTACCACCTTGATATGCTCGGGATCGGCACGCTCGTGGTGCTGATTGCCGTCGGCGTCGCAATGGACGGTCCTGCGTCCATCGCCGCCGAAAGCCGCCATCCGGAACTGGCGCGTCTTGCCGGGTTCCGGCTGGAACGGGTCAAGGCCGTCGATGAGTTGATCGAGAGTGCCGGCGTTCTGGTCGGGCCCGCGCTTGCCGGCGTGATGATCGCGCTGGTCGGTGTCGAAGACACGTTGTGGCTGACCGCCGGCTGTTCGCTTGCCGCGGCAGTGCTCGACGTCGTCTCGCTGCCGACGCGCCGTAAATCCGATGGTGCGAAACAGGTCGCGATCGGCATTGCGGGAGCAATGGAAGCCATTCGGTTCCTGCTGCGCGATCCGCTGCTACGCAGCCTCATCATGCTCGGGACGCTGTTCGGCATAATCTTCGGTGCGCTGGAAGCCGTCGTCATGCCGGCTTTCTTCAAGGCAACGGGGCAAAGTGCCATGAGCCTGGGCCTGTTCCTGTCGGCAACCGGCGGCGGCGCGATTGTCGGCACGCTTGCCTATGCCGCCTGGGGGCATCGGCTTTCCGGGCGCGGCATCCTCATGTTCGGCTGCGCCGTCGAGGCGCTGGCGATCCTCGCGCTCGCGTTCGCGCCACCGGTTTCGGTGCTAATCGCGGCCGGCGCCGTGGCCGGGTTCGCAACGGGCCCGATCGGGCCGATCGTCGCCACGGCCGCACTTCGCCGGGTGCCGGTCAAGCTGCGCGGGCGCGTCCTGGGTGCGGCGGATGCGTTAGAACTGTCGGCGATCCCCTTGGCCATTGTTCTCGCCGGTGGCGCCGTCGAAATTTTTGGGGCGCAGCGGCTGCTTTTTGGCTGCGCCGCAGCTCTGGCCGCCACCACGCTGCTTGCCGTGTTTCTGCCTGGCCTGAGGCAACTGGACATCCGGCGAACCGGGATTGCGGCAAGCTCTTCGGCCGGCGACGATGTTGTCAGTGCGAAAGAGCAAGCACCCGGAAGAGCGCCTTGCGCCGAGCCGCAGTGAATGGGTCGGCGGTCTTGCTGTGTCCTGGCAGCGACGGTGATCAAACCTGCCGGGCGCACCGTCGCGCCCGGCAGAGCCTTGGGAGGCTATCTCGTAGCTGAACCGCCGGGCGCTTAGCCTGCGACCGCCTCGACGATCCGGCGGCTGGCCGAAACGATGTCCGTGTCCTGCAGCAACGCACCGCCGATCAGGTACATCACGTTGTTGCCATAGGCTTCGCGCATCTCCGGCACGCGGCCGAGATTCATGCCGCCGCCGGGGGCCGGCACGATCGCCTTCGGGCCACCCATGTCGTCGGCGCAGGCGGCAGCGATCGACTGGCATTCCTCGCGGGTAAAGCCGAAACGTCCGCCGAAATTGGGATAGATCGCCGCATCGGCGCCCATCAGCCGCTGCAAGGCGCCGTAGAAGCAGCGATGCGAAAAGCCGGTATCCGGCGACACGACGTTGGCGCCGGAAAACGCCGGATGCGAAACGATCGGCAGGCTGAAGTCCGGATCGGACGCCAGCGTGTGGATCGCGTCATAGCCGGCAAGCGCCGGGGAAATCATGACGCCGCCGGCGCCGGCCTCCTGCGCCATCATCGCCCGCTCGAACAGGTCTTTGGCGGACGCGGTGATATTCGGCACAAAACTCGCCCGCCCGCCGCTCTTGGCATTGGCTTCGCCGACGGCGTCGACGCAGGCCGCCAGCCGCTCGGCAAATGGCGACGTTCTTTGATCGACCAGCCCATGGTCATCCTTGACGTAGTGCATGCCGCCGAGCGCGAAATCATGCGCGCGGCGCGCGAGTTCGGATGAGGACAGCCCGACCGGCTTGATGGCGGACATCAACAGCGGCTGAGCCCCGATGCCGGCCCTTTGCCGCAGCCCGGCAATGCCATGCCGCGGGCCCGGGCAAAGCGCGAGGGTGCCCGGCGACAGGCCGATGTCCTCGACCTTCAATCCCGGCTTGATCGAGCTGTTGCCGAAGACGATGTTGAGAAACTGCAGGAAGTCGCCACCGACATCGTCCTCGCTATAGGAGATCGTTGCGAGATAGCCGGGACGGCCGCTGGGATCCCGCTCGAGGGTTTCAAGTTTGCCGAGGATTTCATCCTCGACATAGCCCTTGGGCACGACGTCGCGCGGGATCTCGACTGTCTGTTCGAGAGCGATGTCCAGCGCCCGTGCGCGCGCCTCGGCCTCGTCGGCGGCCCTGACGTAATAGCTGACGGTGAACCGTGGGGCCATCAGAGCGCCTCCGCCTTCTGCGCCGAATGCACATGATCGAGACGAACCTCGGTCAGCTCGTCCTCGCCGATCCCGAGCGTCTTGCCGGTCAGTTCCTCGATCGCCGACACCAGCGCGCCGGCGTCCAGGCCATACTTCTTCATCAGGTACGGCTTCGAGGCGCCATGAGCGAAAGTGTCCTTCAGGCCGAGGCGCCTCAGGCGGACGCCAAGCCCCTCTTCGGCGATGATCTCGGCCACCAGCGAACCAAGCCCACCGACGATGGTGTGGTTTTCCAGCGTGACGACGCCCTTCTTGCCGCGCGCTGCCTTGATCAGCCCGTCGCGGTCGAACGGTTTCAGCGTCGAGGCGTGCAGATGATGAAGCCCGATGCCGCGTGCTTCGATCGGCCGGGTGGCCCGCAAGGCCTCCTCGGTGCAGACCCCGGAACTGACGATGAGGATGTCGTCACCTTCCGAAAGGGTGCGCAGTTTGTTGAACGTGAACGGCGTCGAGAAGAGCCGGGGGACTTCGCCGCGAAGGATGCGGACATAGACCGGCCCATCGATCGCATCGGCAACCTCGAGCACGGTTTCGACCTCGGTTGCGTCGCCGGTTTCCAGAATGGTCATGTTCGGCACGGCACGCATGACGGCGATGTCCTCGATCGCCTGATGGGTGATGCCGCCGGGCGTGGTGATCCCCGGCAGGAAGCCCATCAGACGCACCCTGCGATTGGAATAGGCGATCGAATTGATCAGCTGATCGTAGGGGCGCCGGTAGAGGAAGACCGAGAAGGTGTGGATGAAGGGCCGGTAACCCTGCATCGCAAGCCCGCCGGCGAAGGAGAGCATGTTCTGCTCGGCCATCCCCAGCGACAGGAACTGCTCCGGATGCCGATCGCGGAAGCCGTCGACCTCACAGGAGGAGGTCAGGTCGGCCGAAAGGCAAAGCACTTCCGGACGGGCCGCAGCGAAAGCCTCGAAAGCTTTGGCATAAGGGCGGTTGACGATTTCGACCATGGTCAGGCCCCTTCCATTTCGTTCGGGCTCACGCCCAGTTCGACAGCAAGTGCTGCCTGCATTTCAAGCCTCTCCTCGGCGCTCTTGAAGCGCACGTAATGAAGGCGCGGGAAGCGCTTCTGGAGAAAGTTCATTCCCTGGAAGGGCGAGGTGTTGGCGAGGATGATCAGCGGCTTGCCCGGTTCGGCGCTGTTGGCAGCATTGCGCAGGGCTTGCAGATCGTGGCCGTCGATCGAGCGGCAGGTGGCCCCAAAGGCTTCGACCCTGCCGGCAAGGTCGCCGAGATCGAGAACCGAGGACATGGCGCCATCGCATTGCTGGCGGTTGACGTCGACGACGACACGGATGTTGTCGATCCGGTGGTGGGCCATGGCGGCTAGGCACTCCCAGGTCTGGCCTTCCTGGAATTCGCCATCGGACATGTAGACCCAGACCTTGCCCGGCTCGTTCTGCTTCTGCCGTGCGAAGGCGACGCCGGAGGCCATGGAAAGCCCCTGCGCCAATGAGCCCGTCGTTACCTCCATGCCCGGACTGTGCTCGGCGCCGATCATCTCGACGGAGCTGCCATCCTTGTTGAAGTGGTCGAGCGCACCATCGTCCATGCGGTCGACCTCGATCAGCGCGCAGTAGATCACCAGCGCATAGTGCGCCGGCGAGATGAAGAAGCGGTCGTATTCGGGTGCGGCCGGGCCGTGATAACCGGCGCCGGTGAAGGCATCGGGATTGTCGGCGGAAGGCACGCCGCGAAACGGCAGCGGCACCTTCGGCAAGGTCGGTTCACCCAGCTTCAGGATCTCATTGTAGAGCAAGGCGAGACTTTCGGCGGCCGAGCAGGCCTGGCTCAGATAGCCGCCATTGTTCTTCATCGTGTGGAAGAAGACGCGGCGGCGGATGCCGAGCGCGATCTCTTCGGTCGTCTTGTGGTTTGTAAGGTTCATCGGTCAGCTCCTTTCCGGAAACAGCGCTTTGAGGCCTTCGGGTGAAGGCACGGCCACGCCGCGTTCGGTGATTAGGCCGGTGATGAGCCGCGCCGGCGTCACGTCGAAGGCCGGGTTCGCCGAAGGGCTACCTTCGGGCGAGACGCGAACCGAGATGATCGAGCCATCGGGGCCGCGCCCCTGGACGAAGCTCACCTCGTCGCCAGTGCGCTCCTCGATCGGGATTTCCTTGACGCCGTCCTTGACGGTCCAGTCGATGGTCGGAGAGGGGAGTGCGACATAGAAGGGAACGTCGTTGTCGCTGGCGGCAAGCGCCTTCAGGTAGGTGCCGATCTTGTTGCAGACATCGCCGTTCGCGGTAGTGCGGTCCGTGCCGACGATCACCATGTCGACGGCGCCGTGCTGCATCAGGTGGCCGCCGGCATTGTCGACGATCAGTGTGTGCGGCACGCCGTGACCGTTCAATTCCCAGGCCGTCAGCTGCGCACCCTGGTTGCGCGGCCGGGTCTCGTCGACATAGACATGGACGGGGATGCCCGCCTCGGTCGCCATGTAGATCGGCGCTGTCGCGGTTCCATAGTCGACGGTTGCCAGCCAGCCGGCATTGCAATGGGTCAGGATGTTGACCGGCTCGCCGGGCTTCTTGCTTGCCGCGATCTCGCGGATGATCTTCAGGCCATTGGCGCCGATCGCCCGATTGAGCTGGACGTCTTCCTCGGCGATTTCGGCGGCGCGTCGATAGGCGGCGTCTGCACGGTCTTCGACCGAAAGCGGACGCAGGAACTGCCGCATGGCCTCAAGCGCCCAGCGCAGGTTGATCGCCGTCGGCCGCGTCTCGTTGAGCTCCTCCCAGACCGCGTCGAGGTGGCGGTCGGAGGGATCGTCCGCCATGGCGATGGCAATGCCGTAGGCGGCGGTGACGCCGATCAGCGGTGCGCCGCGCACCCACATGTCGCGGATCGCAACGGCGACATCGGCGACCGTCTTCAGCGTGACGATCCGGAACTCGTGTGGTAGCCAGCGCTGGTCGATGATGTCGACCGAGCGGCCGTCGGCGTTGAGCCAGATCGTATGGTAGTGCTTTTCTCCGACTTTCACGAAAGTGTCTCCTGCTGAAGCCGTTGCGCGGTGGCGCGAATGTCCCTGAGGCTCGCAATGCGATCCCGGTTGACGGCAAGATGACGCCCGAGCTTCAGCGCCTTGCTTTCGCATGCGGCGCGGCGGCTGAGGTCGCCGATGGTTTCGAAATCGGCATTGTGGGCAAGGCCGAGGATGCGGCGCAGGATCTCGACCCCGGCAAAGCCGAGCATCTCGCGGTAGATCTCATCGAGAACGATGGTCAGCGCCTGCTCTGAGCCGAACGGGTCGTCACCGTCTTCGAAAAGGCTCGCCTGATAGAGGATGCCCTTGCGCTCGCTGCGCCAGAGCGTCGAAAACTCGTCGCAGAAGGTTTCCCAGATCGTATCGACGGTATCCAGGAGGTAGGCGCGCATCTGGTCGCGTTCGCCGGCAGCGCTCTCATGGCCTCCTTGCGAGAAGTAGCTCATCCAGAAATTGGCGAGCAGCATGCCGACATCGAAGCTGATCGGCCCGTAGAAGGCGAATTCCGGGTCGATGACGCGTGTCTCGTCGTCGGTGACCATGACCGAGCCGGTGTGCAGGTCGCCGTGGCAGAGCGTCTCGGCCTTGGCGGAGAAGATGTGTTTCAGCCGCTGGGCCTCGACCTTCAGGTCACGGTCGCGGCGCAATTCCCCGACGAGACCGTCGAGGTGCGGTGTCGTGTGGCGGTTCATCTCCGCCTCGAAGTAAGGATCTGAGAAGACCAGGTTTTCGGTGATGTCGCAGAGCTCGACATTGTCGGCGAAAAGGGCGAGATCGGCCTTCTTGTCGCGCGTCGGCATCGCAAGATCCGAGCCGCGGAAAAGCGTGCGGGCGGCGAAAAGCCCGAGATCGCGGCCGATCTTCGGCAGCGCGCGCCCCTCGATCAGCGCACGACGCAGGATCACGTGCGGCGCCAGGTATTCCATGATGATCATCGCCTGCTCGGCGTCGAAAAACAGGATCTCCGGCACCATGCCCGGGTCGCGCGCCGCTTGGCGAATGAGGGCGTGGTACTCGAAGAACGAGCGCTTCAGGGGCAAGGGCCAGCGCTCGCCGACGAGCCTGACATAGGGGAGCGCCTGCTTGACGATCGCTGCACCCTTCTCGCCCGTGACGATGAAGACGAGATTGAGGTTGCCGTCGCCGACCTCCTTGACCTGCCAGCGGCCATGATCGCCACCGATCCTGTCGCAAAGTGCTGAGTTGCCGCTCAGCCTTGATGGCAGCGTTTCGGCGCTGAGCGCCTCGAAAACGTGCTTGTCCATATGGTCCTCCTTGTCGGCATGACCGGCCTCGGCCGCTCCTCGTCATGCTGTCATGGGCCATAGGTAATTCGCCATTCTGTCAAATGTCAATCGCCTTGACATTTGATGGATAGCCATCCTAACCTGCCTTCATTGGGAGGAGAGCATGAGCGAACAAGCAGTGTTTCGCATCGAGGGCGTGCGCAAATCCTTCGGGCCGATACCGGTCCTGAAGGGTGTCGATCTCGAATTGCGCAAGGGTGCCGTCACGGTGCTGATGGGGGCCAACGGCGCTGGAAAGTCGACACTGGTGCGCATCCTCAGCGGCGTCTACGTCAGCGATGCCGGGGATATGCGGCTGGACGACCTCCCTTTCGCGCCGGCAACGCCGGCGGAAGCGATCCGGGCCGGCGTGGTGACAGTCCATCAAAACATCAATGACGGCGTCGTCGCCGATCTCGACGTCGCGACCAATCTGACGCTCGATCGCCTGAACGGCAGCGGTGCGCGCCTTTTCTTCAATCCTCGCCGGGTAAGGCGCGAGGCCGCCGTCGTCGCTGCCCGCATGGGCCTGGCCATCGATCTTTCCGCCGATATCAACGACCTGACGCTCGCCGACCGGCAGATGGTCGCCATCGCCCGCGCCATGGCGCATGAACCGCAGGTGCTGATCCTCGATGAGCCGACCTCGTCGCTGTCGAGTGCTGAGGCCGATCGCCTGTTCGAGCTCATCGACCGGCTGAAAGCCCGCGGTGTGGCGATCCTCTATATCTCGCACCGAATGTCCGACATCCGCAGGCTCGCCGACAGCATTGTCACGCTGCGCGACGGGCGCATCACCGGCCGCTTCGAGGGGGCGGATCTGGATTACGAAGGTGCTGTCAACGCGATGCTCGGGCAAAAGGTCTCGGCAGGTGCGGTCAGCGTGCGGGAGGCCCATGGAGCGGTCTTTTCGGTCAAGGGCCTGCGGCTGACGGAGACGTCGCGACCGTTCGATCTTGAGCTGGGCGATGGCGAAATCGTCGCCGTCACCGGTCTCGTCGGCGTCGGCAAGACGGCGCTGGCCGAGACGCTTTTCGGGGCTCGGTCGGCAGCGGCCGGCCGGATGACGCTCGACGGCGCGCCCTACCGTCCGCAGAGCACCGGTCAGGCGATTGCCAAGGGCGTGTTTCTGGTCGCCAAGGATCGAGCCGACAGCGGCATCGTTCCCGATTTCAACATCTACGAGAATATCAGCCTGCCGTTCCTCACGCGGCTGTCGCGCTTCGGCATATCGAACCGCCGGGCCGAACGGGCGAAATCGCGAGCGCAGATCGCCGCGCTTAGCGTCGTCTGCCGCAGCGAGCGCGACGAGATGCAGACGCTTTCCGGCGGCAATCAGCAGAAGGTAATGGTCGGACGCTGGCTTTCCGAGCCCTCGCGCCTCCTGATTCTCGACGAGCCCTTCCAGGGCGTCGACATTGCCGCGCGCCGCGATATCGGCGCCAAGCTGCGCGCCTCGGCCTCCGGCCGCGCAACCATCGTTTTCCTGACCGAGCTCGACGAAGCCTTCGAGATCGCCGACCGCATTCTCGTGATGTCGGAACATACGATCGTCGGCGAGCATCGCAACGCCGCGGTCGACGTCGAGCGCCTCCTCCAGGAGATCGCCGGTCAACATCATCAGCAGGTACAGCCTCATGAGCAGTGAACAGATGAAACCCGCGCCGCCCGCCGCTTCGGTGCTGTCGGCGCCGCCGCCAAGTCCCATGGTCAGCCTGCGCGACATCGCGATCAAATACGGCTTCCTCGCCCTTCTGGCCGGACTGGTTGTCTATTTCTCGCTGGTGACGAACGGGTTTTCCTCGCCGCAGAGCGCCGTCTTCATCCTGCAATCCGTATCGATCACCGGCATCCTGGCGCTCGGCGTCACGGCCACGCTCGTCGTCGGCGGCTTCGACCTGTCGATCGGCTCGGTCGCGACCACGGCGATGATGGCGTCATCCTATGTGATGGTGGTGATGGGCGGAGACGCGCTGACGGCAACGCTCGTCTGCCTGGCGATCGGCGTCCTCGTCGGGCTGATCAACGGCGTCATCATCGTCTATATGCGCGTGCCGGACCTTTTGGCGACGCTCGGCATGATGTTCCTGCTACTCGGCCTGCAGCGCATACCGACCGAGGGCCGATCGATTGCCGCCGGCATGACGCTTCCCGACGGCTCGGTGGCCACAGGCGCTTTCAGCCCCGCCTTCCTGGCGCTCGGGCGCCATCGCTTCGATCTGATCCTGCCGAACCTCGTGCCCGTGGCCGTCGTGGTGCTGATCGTGCTGGCGGTGCTGATCTGGTTCTTCCTCGAATACACCCGCTTCGGACGCATGATGTATGCGGTCGGCTCCAACGAGCGTGCCGCCGGCCTGGCGGGCGCCCCGGTCAATGCCTACAAAATCTCGGCCTATGTCATCTCGGGCGTCTTCGCCTCGATCGGCGGCATTCTGCTCGCCGCGCGCCTCGGCCGCGGCGACATCGCCTCGGGCAACAATCTGTTGCTCGATGCCGTCGCCGCCGCTCTGATCGGCTTCGCGGTCCTAGGCGCCGCCAAGCCGAATGCCTTCGGCACCGCCATCGGCGCGCTCTTCGTCGGCATCCTGCTTCAGGGCCTGACGATGATGAACGCGCCCTATTACACGCAGGATTTCATCAAGGGCGCGGTTCTCGTCATCGCCCTGATCTTCACCTTTGCGCTCTCGAAAAGAGGCAAACGCTGACGGGAAAGCCCTGTCGGCGGAAAACAAACGTTCACCAGTGGAGGAGACTGAAATGGACATTACACGCAGAGCAATGGGCAAGCTGGCGCTTGGCCTTGCGGGAACCGTGGCTTTCGCCACCGCTTCCTTCGCCGCCGACATGCCGAAGCCGTTCGACAAGCCGGGCGACGTCAAGATCGCGCTGGTGCGCTATCTCTCGACCGGCGACTTCTTCCAGTCCTATCTTGCCGGCGTGGAGGCGCAGGCAAAGGCACTCGGCGTTCAGCTTCAGGTGCTCGACAGCCGGCAGGATGCAGCGCTTCAGGCCGACATGGTCGACCAGGCGATCGCGCTCGGCGTGCAGGGGATCATCATCCAGCACGGCCTGACGGAATCGATGAAGGAAGCGGCCCAGCGCGCCGTCGATGCCGGCATCAAGGTCGTGGCCTTCGACGTGAACGTCGAAAACGAGAAGATCCCACAGGTCGAGCAATCCGACCGCGATCTCGCCCGTCTCGCCCTGGAGCAGGCGATCAAGGACAACGGCGAGAGCTTCAAGGCTGGCTACGTCTACGTCGCCGGCATCGCGCCGCTCGACCGTCGCGACGAAACCTGGAAGGAATTCAAGGGCAAGTATTCGGGTATCAACGAGATCTCGCAGTTCGGCACGATGGACAACCCGATCGCCAACTCGGTCGCCAACCAGGCGCGTTCCGTCATCTCCGCCAACCCCGATATCACCGTGATGTTCGCGCCCTATGACGAGTTCGCCAAGGGCGTCAAGATTGCGGTCGACGAAGCCGGCCTTTCGTCCAGCGTGAAGATCTATTCCGCCGATATCTCGACCTCCGATATCGCGGCGATGCGCGAGCCGGATTCCGCCTGGGCGGCCACGGCGGCGACCAATCCGGCCGTGGTCGGACAGGTCTCCGTCAGAACACTTGCCATGCTGCTTGCCGGCGAGGATCCGGGCCGCAGCGTCATCGTCCCGCCGACGCTGATCACACAGAAGGACCTGAACGATCAGGACATCAAGAACATGGAAGAACTCGGCACGAAGCTGCCGCAATTTGCCCATGCGGATGTCGCCATGCCGGCGTGGATGCCGAAGCCCTGATTTCGGGGCTATTTTGAAGGAGAGCGGGGCGGCCGAAAGGTCGCCCCGCTTGTGTACTGCCACCCTTGTGCGTCAGGGCGCGTTTCCACATTTGCTTAGGTGGTCGCGGCATGCACCTTGTCGAGACCGTCCCGCTGCCAGCGTTCCATCACCCGGCGCGCCATCGATGTCGTGACGACGAGATGCGAGGCGAAACCGCCTTTCAGCGCGGCCATCAGCGGCTCGAACTTGCTCTCTTCCTGGACGACCAGCATGCGTTTCCCGATGGCGCGGATCGAATCGAGGTCGGCTGAGATGCAGCGTCGATTGTGGGCGCAGTTCACCCATTGGCCATCCCCGTCGATCAACTGTCCGGCAATGACGCCGACGGCACCTTCCTCGCCCATGCGGTGCATCTCGCTGGCGCTGAGCGCGCCGCACTTGACGAGGTGGCTGTCGTCTTCGATGCCGCCGACGGAATAAAGCGCCAGATGACAGTCGGCGATCGTCGACAGCTGCTCGCGGATCACCGGCTCGCCGCGAAGCTCCTCGGCCAGCCGCTCGGACGACAGCACCAGTGGCGCATAGAAATTGATGCCTTCGGCGTTGAGCCGGCGTGCGATCTCCGTCGTGCACTGGTCCGGCCGATAGGAATAGGGCGCACCGAGATTGCCACAAAGCTGCACCACCGTCACGCCCCGCAGGTCGGCAAAGGGCATGACATCGGCGATATGGTAGACCGTGCGTCCCCAGGCGACGCCGACGCGGTCGCCCTTGTTGATGAGTTCGAGGAAGACGGATGCGGCCAGCACCGGCATTTCCGCGGCAGGGTCCATGGCCTGCCGATCCTCCGGCACGATCCAGGCCGCAGTCACGCCGGTCGCGTCCTCGAGTTCGCGCGCCAGAACATCGTCGGTAAAGAGCTCCGTCGACGTGCTGATATTGACGATTCCGGTCTCGCGTGCCCGCCTGAGATAGGTGGCAACCGAGGCGCGAGAGATCCCCAGCTTCTGCGCGACTTCGTCCTGCCGCAACCCATGACTGTAGTAGAGCCACGCGGCCTTATGCATGATCTGGTCGGTGTTGCGGACAGGCATAGGAATCCTTCAATGGTCGATTTCTGACATTATTCACCGCTAGTGACATAAGTCAAATTGTAGCTCAAGAACCGAAGGAGGGAGAGGCCTTGCCTGTTCGGTTGGCACCCGACGATCGCCGCCTCTGCGCCCTTCCCGTCAAACAGGCAGCAGAAAAGGCAGGCCGTTCGGCCGCCTCGCGCCAGCGTTAGCCGCACCCGCTCGGCCAGGGCGATCAAGGGTGACAGCCAGTTGGCCGTCTGCAATTTTCTACAATGCTTAAATATACCGGGCAAGCGCAATGGTCTGCCGGCGATGGCCGGTGCAAGCAGAAAGGTGTTGTCCGTGGCTACGGCGCGTTCGCTATGCCCGCCCCCCCATGGCTGCGTCGGTCAATAGCTGAGTTTCGGATACCAGTCCGCACCGCGGCCCTCCGGCGTCAGGTCCAGGATCGACCAGAGCGAGGCGATGTCAGGTGCATCCCTCGGGTCCTGGCCGGGGTCGGCCATTTCCATCGTCATTTCGCTTGACCAGAAAAGCCTGACGGTATTGCCGTCGCGCTTGAAGACGGAAAGCGCCGGGTTTTCGCTCCCGTCGGCATTGATGAGGCCGAGGTCGTTGGCGTAGTCGTCGCCGACGGTCTGGACGAAATCGAGGTCTCGCCAGTCACGTTCCTGCGCAAATGCCAGCTGACGCTCGACGGGGCTGCGGCCAAGGATCTTCAGCGCTACGCGCTGCTTGATATCGGCGGCATTGCCGTTGACGGCGCCGAGCCAGTTCGTGCACATCGGGCAGGGGCGCGGGCGCTGTGGCCCGTACATCCAGAAATAGGTGACGAGCGTTTGCTTGTCGCCGAAGAGGTCAAGCAGGCCGATGTCGTTGCCGTTGGCGTCCTTGAAGCGATAGTCCTTTTCGATTGCCGGCCCATCCGGCAAAGATCGCCGCAGCTCAACCAGCCGCGTCATCTGCCGTCTGAACTCGATTTCTTCGCGCAGCAGTGCCTGTCGCGCCCGCCTGTATTCGGCCGTTTCGCCGGGAAAGGGCGACTTGCCCTTGGCTGCGAGATCCGATGCCGGAACGAGTTGATCGATGCTCATGTCCTTGCCCTCGCTTTGTCGATCCCAACTAACGGCCTGGAGGCGTTCGGGTTCCCAAACAGGTGAAGGAACGCCGACGCCAGTGGCGCCGAGTCGGGACCGGCTCAATGGATGGCGGCCACCGATGCCCTTGAACGTCGGCTGCCGCTCATCGACCTACTGGCCGAGCTGTTTGGCCGCCTTTTCGATGACGTCGGCAACCATCTCCGGTTGGGAGGCAAAGACCGCATGGCTCGCCTTGATCTCCGTCACGTCGCTGCTCGCCCGCTTCGCCATGTCCCGCTCGAGATCGGGATTGATGGAACGATCTTCCGTCGCCACGATCGACCAGCTCTTCTTGGTCCGCCATGCCGGATCGCCGACCTTGGCCGAAAAAGCCTCCTTGGCGGCAAACACCTGCGATTTCGCGAGAAATGCGGCTTCGTCCTTCGGAAGGTCCGCGGCGAAATCGGCGGCAAAGGCGCTCGGTTCGAGATAGAGGTATTTCCCGTCCTTGGTCTCCCTGATGTTCATGCCCCCGGACGGTTTGGAGGTGGCAAGGCTCAGCAGGCTTTCGCCCCTGTCGGGCTGAAAGGCTGCGACATAGACGAGACCTGCGACATCGGCACGATTGCCGGCCTCGGTGATCACGATGCCGCCATAGCTGTGTCCGACGAGCAAGGTCGGGCCATCCTGTAGATCGAGCACGCGGTTCGTGGCGGCAATGTCATCGGCCAGCGAGGTGATGGGCTGCTGGACGATCGTGACGGCATAGCCTCGTTTCTCGAGAATTTCCGTTGCCTGGCGCCAGCCGGAGCCGTCGGCCAATGCGCCGTGAACGATGACGATGTTCTTGACGTCGGCGGCCTGGGCGGCAAAGGCGATCACGCTGGTGAAGAAAGCGAGCGCGAGGGTGGAGAGACGGCGGTTCATGGATTTCACTCCTTGGGTTGATGTCGGTGGGTGGGCTTGAAGATGGCTTGAAGTCTCAGCCGAAGGTGAAGGCATAGGCCTGGACGCCGGGATCGAGGAACCGGATGTTGAAGGTCCGCGCCGACACGTCGCCGGACTGGCGCACCAGCTGGTAGAGCCTGGTTGCCGTAATCGTGCCGTTTCCGTCGGCGTCGATATCGGCGCCGTGATCCTTGCCCGGCGCCTTGCCGTCGATGGTCACCTGAAAGCGGACCGGCTTTCCGCTGGCGCTCGGTCCGAGAACGAGATGCAGGTCGCGGGCGCTGAAGCGCGTGGCGATGCCGCCGTCCGGCTCATTGAGCGTCGCCTGTTCCGGGCCGACGGTCCAGGTTCCGGACAGGCCCCATTCGTTGAGACCCGGTTCGGCGACCGTATATGTGCGCGCCGCATCGGCGCTCAGGCTCTCGTTGGAGGCGAAGTTCGCTGCGCGCTGGTACCCGATATAGCTCTCGCTGGAGCGGATATTGCGGAGGTCGGCGCCGAGGTCAGCGCCCTTGGCATCGGGCGCTATCGGCGCGCTTGCATCCATGTCGCTGCCGGCTTCGCGCAAGAGGTCCTGAATGGCCTTCTCTGTCTGTGCGTGATTGCCCTCGCCGAAATGGTGATAACGAAGCTGCCCCTTGGCATCGATCAGGTAATGCGCCGGCCAATAGCTGTTTTCGAAGGCGCGCCAGATGCGGTAGTCGTTGTCGATGGCGACGGGATAGCCGATGTTGAAATCACCGACGGCCTTGCGGACGTTGTCGATCTTCTTTTCGAAGGCGAACTCCGGCGCGTGCACGCCAATGACGACAAGGCCTTGATCCCGGTATTTTTCCGCCCAGGCGCGGACATAGGGCACGGTGCGAATGCAGTTGATGCAGGAATAGGTCCAGAAGTCGACAAGCACGACCTTCCCGCGCAAGGCTTCCGCGGTGAGCGGCTGCGAGTTCAGCCACTCAACCGCTCCATCAAGCGATGGCGCAACGCCTTCCACGGGCAGGTCGCTTTGAAAGGCGCGGTTCGTGTCGGACGATGCGACGACCACGCCCTTGACGGCAGCCTCGGAGAGTGGTCCACCGGCGGCTTTCGTATCAAGCCTTTGGAGCACGCTCTGCTCGAACGACGAAGTGCTGGCATAGGAAAGCCGGGCCAGCAGGCCGGTGTCGAGGCCGAGCGCGATTGCCGCCACGCCGGCCAGAACCGCGGCGCCGAGGACCTGGCGAATGCGCTCGCTGATGCCGAGCGAACGCTTCATGGCAGCAAAAACCTTTCCGCCGACAAGCATCGCGACAGCAAGCGAGGTGGTCGCGCCGGCGGCATAGGTAAGCAGCAGGAATGTCGTGGCAAGGTTGGCGCCCTGCAGCGCCGCACCGGTCAGGACAAGGCCGAGGATCGGCCCGGCGCAAGGAGCCCAGAGCAGGCCGGTCGCGACGCCGAGAACAAACGAGCCGGCCGCATCGGGGCTCGCGCGTGCATGGCCGGTCGCCTTCATCAGCCGATTGCCGAAATCGACGACCGGCTGCGAGAGCGCGCTGGCGATCCGCGGCGAGAGCAGGCTAACGCCGAACGCCGCGAGTAAGGCGATCGCGGCAATGCGGCCATATTCATTGGCCTGGATGGCCCAGCTGCCGCCGATCGCCGCAAGCGTGGCGACAAGCGCAAAGGTGATCGCTATGCCCGCCAGCATCGGCAGCGTGCTTCGAACGAAGGATTTCTCGGCGCGGGCGAAGACGAAGGGCAGGATGGGCAGGATGCAGGGGCTGAGGATCGTCAGCGCGCCTCCGAGATAGGCTATGATAAGAAGCGTCATCATCGTTTCCTCTGAACCGATTGATCGGGCTCTGGACGGCGATGTGCCTTGACCAGCATGGACCGGCATCTGGTCGGCGCGACGTATCCCGCATGTGTCCTGTCAGGTGGGAAATTGTACCGGGATGTAGGCGCAGCCGGCCGCGCTACAGAAGGATACAAATCGGCTTGCGGCGGTCTGCCGTCGAATGCGCATCGGCCGCTCGCGGAGGATTGCCTGCAAGGCGTATTGTATCAGACTGTATCCGGGCGGGTGGGCGCTACATTGGTATTCAAGATCGAGCGGTCGCGGCACACGCAGGATACATGCGGGCTGTCCTTCTCAAATCGTGCTCAGTTTACAAGGAGAGACCGATGTTTGACGAAATCAACCATGAACGCCGCAGGTTTTTCGGTGTGGCCGCCATGACCATCGCTGCAGTCGAACTCGGCATGACGGCGCGCGCACTGGCCCAGTCGGCGCAAGCATCCGCCGCACCCTTGCCGGACATCAGGCCCGGCACGCATACGTCCTTTGCAGCGTTGAAACAGATCCGGGCTGGTGCGCTCGATATCGGTTACGCGGAGGCAGGTCCCGCCGATGGACCGGCGGTTCTGTTGCTGCACGGCTGGCCCTATGACATCCACACCTATGTCGACGTCGCGCCATTGCTCGCTCAAGCCGGCTACCGCGTGATCGTGCCCTACCTGCGCGGTTACGGAACGACGCGGTTCCTTTCGCCGGACACGCCGCGCAACGGCCAGCAATCAGCCATTGCCGCGGATATTATCGCGCTGATGGATGCGCTGGGTATCGAAAAGGCGGTGCTTGGCGGTTGCGACTGGGGTGCGCGCACGGTCAACATCATGGCGGCACTTTGGCCGGAGCGCTGCAAGGCGATGGTGTCGGTGAGCGGCTATCTCATCGGAAGCCAGGAAATCAACAGGAAGCCGCTATCGCCCAGCGCCGAGCTTGCCTGGTGGTATCAGTTCTATTTCGCCACCGAGCGCGGTCGGCTGGGCTATGAAGAGAACCGGCGCGCCTTTGCAAAGCTGATCTGGCAGACCGCTTCGCCCACCTGGAAATTTGACGACGCGACCTTCGATCGTTCGGCTGAAGCCTTCGACAATCCCGACCATGTCGCCGTTGTCATCGACAATTATCGCTGGCGGCTGAGTCTGGCCGAAGGTGAGCGTAAGTACGACGCCTATGAAAAGCGGCTCGCCGAGCGACCGACGATCTCGGTTCCCACCATCACGCTGGAAGGCGATGCCAACGGCGCGCCGCATCCGCAGCCCGCCGCCTATGCCGGCAGGTTTTCGGGGAAATACGAACACCGCACCATCACCGGCGGCATCGGGCACAACCTGCCGCAGGAAGCGCCGCAGGCATTCGCACAGGCGGTTATGGACGTCGATCGGTTTTAGACCGACGATGGGCCGGCAACAGGGTGCGCGGATGCGTGCCTCGCGCAAGCGGGCTTGGGTCTAAAGGCATCAGGCGGCGTTGCCGCTGAAGACACAGGGGAGTGGGAAGTCGGATATGGAGCATGTCGATCACATCCTGATCGTCGACGACGATCGCGAAATTCGCGAACTGGTGTCGGGCTATCTCAGGAAGAACGGGCTGCGCACGGCCGTTGCCGCCGATGGCCGCCAGATGCGCGCCTTCCTGGAGACCAACACCGTCGACCTGATCGTGCTCGATGTGATGATGCCCGGCGACGACGGGTTGGTCCTGTGCCGGGAACTGCGCGCCGGCAAGCACAAGGCAACGCCGATCCTGATGCTGACGGCCCGCAGCGATGAGATGGACAGGATCATCGGGCTGGAAATGGGAGCGGACGACTACCTGCCGAAGCCGTTTGCCGCGCGCGAACTGCTGGCACGCATCAAGGCGGTGCTGCGCCGAACCCGAATGCTGCCTCCGAACCTGCAGATCAGCGAGGCTGGCCAATTGCTGACCTTCGGCGACTGGCAGCTCGACACGGTCGGCCGCCGCCTTCTCGACCGGCAAGGCACCGAGATTGCCTTGAGCGGTGCCGAATACCGGCTGCTGCGCGTCTTCATCGATCATCCGCAACGGGTGCCCAACCGGGACCAGCTTCTCAACCTGACCCAGGGGCGCGATGCCGAGCTGTTCGACCGCTCGATCGATCTTCTCGTCAGCCGTCTTCGCCAGCGGCTCGGCGACGATGCCCGCGAACCGACCTATATCAAGACGCTGCGCAGCGAAGGTTATGTCTTCTCCGTTCCGGTCGAGATCTCGGAGCCCAGGCAATGAGCCTGGATGTTGCACCGAACGCCAGTTGGTATTGGCCAAGCACGTTGCGGGCCCGGCTTTTCCTCGTTTTGCTCGCAGGGCTGGCAATCGCCTACGGCCTTTCCTTCAGCATTCTCTTTCTTGAACGCTACATGTCCGCCAAGGCGGTCATGCTCGGCACGCTGGAAACCGACATTGCAACATCGATCGCCATTCTCGATCGGCTGCCGGCGGAGGAGAGGGCGGGTTGGCTCGATCGCCTCAGCCGCGGAAGCTACCGTTTCGTACTGGGACCGGGCCTTCCCGGCGTGCCGGATCTGTCCAGCCGCGGCGCGGAGGTCGCTGCTAAGATCGAGGAGGCGGCAGGGCATCGTTTTCCGCTGCGGGTGGAGGCGATCCCCGGTGACGACAAGCGATTGCAGGCGCATCTGACGCTGAGCGACGGCGCGCCCCTGACCATAGACGTGACGCCAAGGGGCGTCATGCCGATCGCCGAATGGCTGCCCTATGTGCTGGCGATCCAGATGGCGCTTTTGCTCCTCTGCGTCTGGTTTGCCGTGCGCCAGGTCATCCGCCCCTTAAGCGACCTTGCCGCCGCCGCCGATGCGCTGGACCCGAACAGGAAGGCCGCGCCCTTGAGCGAGACGGGCCCACGCGAAGTCGCCTATGCCGCCCGAGCCTTCAACGCCATGCGCGATCGGATCGCCCACTATCTCGAGGAACGCGTACAGATCCTTGCCGCCATTTCCCACGATCTCCAGACGCCGATCACGCGCATGCGGCTTCGCGCCGACATGGCGGATGACACGCCCGAGAGGGACAAGCTGGTGCAGGACCTCGGCGAGATCGAACGCCTGGTTCGGGACGGCATCGCCTATGCCAGGAGCGCGCACGGCAATGTCGAGAAGACCTCCCGCATCGATCTCGCCTCGTTCATCGACAGCCTGGCCTACGATTATCAGGACACCGGAAAGTCCGTGAGCGTCGTCAGCGCCGTTGAAGGCACCATATCCACCAAGCCGCATGCGTTGCGCCGGATCCTGTCCAACTTCATCGACAACGCGCTGAAATTCGCCGGGGCTGCCGAGATCAGCGTTGAGCGAAGCGAAGAGGGAGCGGTCGCCATCACGGTGATGGACCGCGGCCCTAGCATTCCGGACGATATGCCCGAGGCTGCGATGCAGCCGTTCTTCAGGCTCGAGCAATCCCGCAATCGGGAAACAGGCGGCACCGGGCTCGGCCTTGCGATCGCCCAGCAACTGGCCACGGCGATCGGCGGTTCGGTCCGGCTCTACAATCGCGCCGGCGGCGGTTTGGCGGCGGAAGTCGTCATCCGCTGACATCGCGGGCAGCAAGTTTAAAGTGTTACAGCGCCGCGCGTCATGTTTGACGCGCGGCGCTGTAAGCGGTTTGTACCGCCAGGTGTCAGGCGTGGCCACCGCTACGCTTTGGTACATTTCCGGCGATTTCGGAAACATGCCGGATACCTCGACAGGTCAAATCTTTCTCCGTCAACGCAGTCGCCAGGAGCGACACAGAAACGGAGTGTTCCATGACACAGGTCGACAAGGTTCTATACACCGGCAGGACGCACACCAGCGGCGGTCGCGATGGCGCCTCGCGCAGCGACGATGGTCGGCTGGACGTCAAGCTGTCGCCACCGGGAAGCGCGCACCCCGGGACCAATCCCGAGCAGCTCTTCGCGGCCGGATGGTCCGCCTGTTTCATCGGCGCCATTGGCAAGGCGGCGGGAAAGCGCGACGTCAAGCTTCCGACCGATCTCTCCGTGGCTGCCGAGGTTGATCTCGCAACCACCGACGGCGCCTATCTGCTGCAGGCGCGGCTGAAGGTGAACATGCCGGGTATCGAGCGGGCGCTGGCACATGCGCTCGTCGAAGAGGCGCACCGGACCTGCCCCTATTCGAAGGCGACGCGCGGCAACATCAATGTCGAGCTGACGATCGCTTAACCAATGAGCGTTGCTCGCCGCTCAACGGTTTCGCGTCGCGGCGGGCAATGTTTGCGACCGGAGCTGAAACAGGAAACGGCAGAAGCTCTTGCTTCGCCACCGGAGGGACCAATGAAGCTGATGATCATCATCGCGCTCGGCGCCGCCGTCTTTGCGGCACCCTGCATTTACGACGTGAGCTCGCAGGAGCCTTCGCCCTTGATAGGTCTTGTAGCTGCCGCCTCCGCCATTGACGGTGCAGCGGCTGACTTCGCGCCGGTCAGGCACTGGCCTTTCGAAGGCCGACCAGCCGGCTGCCGCTGATGGCAGCCGGCTGGTCGGGGCGCCGATCCCTTGGATCGTCAGTGGATAGCCTCCTCCTGGCGTTCGGGCAGAAGCCAGTTGAGGAAGACCGCGCAGATGCCGCCGGTTGCCACACCCGATTCCAGCACGTCCGCCAGAGCCTGTGGCATATGGGTGACGAACTCGGGAACCTGCGAGACGCCGAGGCCCAAGGCCAGTGAGATGGCGATAATCAGAAGCGCGCGACGGTCCAGGTGGACGCCGGCAAGGATGTTGATGCCGGAGGCTGCCACCGCGCCGAACATGACGATGACGGCGCCGCCAAGCACCGGTTCGGGCACGGCCTGTATGACGCCGGCAACCGTCGGGAACAGCCCCAGCAGCACCAGGACCGCGGCGATGTAGATCCCGACGTGACGGCTGGCCACCCCGGTCAGCTGGATGATGCCGTTGTTCTGCGCAAACACCGAGCTTGGGAAGGTGTTGAAGATACCCGCCAGCAGCGAGTTCACGCCGTTGACGAGAACGCCGCCCTTGATCCTTTCCATCCACAGCGGACCTTCGACCGGCTGGCGCGAGATCTTGCTGGTTGCGGTGATGTCGCCGATCGCCTCCAGCGATGTGACGAGATAGATGACCACCATCGGCGCAAACAGCGACCACGAGAAGTTCAGGCCGAAGTGAAACGGTACCGGTGCCTGGAACCAGGCTGCCTGATGCACGCCGGCAAAATCGAGGCGACCCAGCCATGCCGCCAGCAGATAGCCGGCGCCGAGCGCGAGCATGATGGCGCTGCTGCGGACCCAGACGATCGGAATGCGGTTGAGCGCAATGATAAGGCCCAGCACGACACCCGAGAGCAGCAGGTTTTCGCCGTTGGCAAAGGTGCCCTGCGACATCGCGGCGAAGCCCCCGCCCATGCTGATCAGGCCGACCTTGATCAAGGTGAGGCCAATCATCAGGACGACGATGCCGGTGACGAGAGGGGTGATCAGCCGTTTGACGAAGGGCAGCACGCGCGAAAGGCCCATCTCGATGAACGATCCGGCGATGACGACGCCGAATATGCATGCCATCACGGTTTCGACCGGCGTGCCCTGCTTGACCATCAACACGCCGCCGGCGATCAGCGGGCCGACGAAGTTGAAGCTTGTTCCCTGAACGATCAGCAGTCCCGCGCCGAGCGGGCCGAAGCGGCGACATTGCACGAAGGTCGCGATCCCCGAGATGACCAATGACATCGACACGATCATGTTCGTGTCGCGAAGGGAGACGCCGAGTGCCTGGCAGATCAGCAGACCGGGCGTGACGATCGGTACGATGATCGCCAGCAAATGCTGCAATGCTGCTAGAAAGGCGATCGGCGGCGAGGGGCGATCTTCAAGGCCGAGGACGAGTTCGGTCGGCCGTATCGGCGCGGCGGTGGGATTGTGTATGTTCATGCGCGTCGGCCCTGGGTCGGGGTGCCGAGCAGGTTCGGTGTGCGCGATTCCGACGTCCGGTGATCCGCTGAAAGTTTGGACATTGTTCCTCCTTGTCGATCGCCGAATGTCTCGAAACATTCGGTGCGACGCCCGCCGTCCTCCAACGTTGGGTGCGCGGCGAAAAGCTAGCTGAATTCCGCGTTCCTCATTCACAAGAAATACGTGAAGCTGTTTCGTTGGTGGTGGCGCAATCATGCGGAGTACCGGCTGCGTGTCGTTGCGCGCGTGATCCCTACCGAATGGGTGAGGGAACGTTGGGGAGAGACAGCCGTCAGCTGCGCGATCGGGTGGCGGACGTGCGCGCCGTGGCGCTGACAAGCCTTGCGAAAAGGACCTGCAGCGCGTGAACGCGCAGGAAGAGTGCCGGCACGAAAAGCAACGAAAGGGCCGTCGAAGCGAGCAGGCCGCCGATGACGACGATCGCCATCGGTGCGCGGAACGCACCGCCGTCGCCAATGCCGAGGGATACGGGGATCATCCCGGCTATCATCGCCGCCGTGGTCATGACCACGGGGCGTGCGCGCTGTTCGGCCGCAGAAACCACAGCCTCGCGGGAGGCGCGGCCCTCCCTGATCAGCCGGCCCGCGAGATCGACGATCAGGATGGCGTTCTTGGCGACGATGCCCATCAACATCAGCGCGCCGATCAAAACCGGCATTGTCACGCCGTTTCCGGTGACGGCAAGCGCCAGGATCCCGCCGGACAGGGCCAGCGGCAGAGACAAGAGGATTGTCAGCGGTTGGAAGGGATTGCCGAAGAGCACCAGCAGGATTGCGAACACCGCGGCGAGCCCAAGCATCGCCGCCCGGACGAAGCTTGAAAAGAAGTCCTGCATCGAGAGGGTCTCTCCCGTTGGCTGCAGATTGACGCCCTCCGGCAAGGGGTTCTTTTCGATCCAGGTCATCACTGCCGATAGGGCAGTGCCTGACGAAGCCGATCCGTTCAGGTCAGCCACAAGATCGATGCGCCGCAACCCGTCGCGCCGTGTGATCTCGTCTGGGCCGAAACCTGCTACGATCTCCGCGACTGCGGCCAGCGGCACGATGTTTCCGTCGGCCGTCCTGAGCGGCATGCTTTCTAGCAGCGAAATGTCGCCTCCATCTCCAGCCTCCACCTGAACCCGAACGGGGACCCGGCGGCCCTGCAGATCGATATGTGCAAGTTCGCGGCTGATATCTCCGACGGTGGCGACGCGCACTGCGTCCGACAGCACGTCGAGACTGATGCCGAGCTCGGAAACGAGGTCCCGGTCGGGCATGATCTGCAGTTCCGGCCGAAGGGCGGGGCGAAGAGACGTCACCGTTCGAAATGCAGGCATCTGCGCGATCGCCGACATTAGGCTGTCACTTGCCTGCTCCAGGCTGCCGGGCTCGTTTCCCAGGAGCGTCAGCGAAAACTGGCGGCTGCCGGTCAACCCCACTTCGCTGCCGCGGATATCGGCAATGCTTGCGAGCCGCCGGGCGACGTCCTCCGCCACGTCCTGGCGGGTTCGAATACGCTCACCGGGCGGGGTCAGCATCAACTGGATGACGAACGACTGCCGGCTTGCCTGACCGGCACTGGAGCCATCACGGTAGGCGTAGACGTGCCGAATGTCGGGGTCGCTCTTCAGCGAGCGTGCGACCTCCAGGGACTTCTGCATCATCGACGTTGCGCTGGCACCGTCCGCCATGTCGATTGCAAAAGTCAGGCGCGCGCCGTCTTCCGTGGGGATGAACCCGCGCGGCAAGGCCGGCAGCACCGTCAGGAACGGTATCGCGACCGAAAGCAGGCCGAGCGCGATGGTCACATGCGTCATGTCGACATGGATGCCGCGCCGCCCGAATGGGATGATCTGCCGGCGGGTCGATAGCCGCAGCAGCCGCGAATAGAGCCTATGGAGGTTTCCCGGTTCGCCGTGCTTGCCGGGCGGCACAGTCTTCAGGAGCGTCACCGCCAGCAAGGGCGTGATCAGTCGTGCGACCAGCAACGAGAGAAGCGTCGCAACGGCAACGGTCATTCCGAACTCCCGGAAGTATCGACCGGGCAAGCCCTCGATCAGCGCAAGCGGCAGGAAAACCGCGACAACCGTCAGCGATATGGCGATGACCGAGCCGCCGATCTCTTCCGTCGCATCGATGACCGCGCGCCAGATTGTCTTTCCCATCTCACGGTGGCGCGACACGTTCTCGATCTCGACGATGGTGTCGTCGACCAGAAGACCGATCGCCAGCGTCAGGCCGAGCAGCGAAACGAGATTGAGAGAGAAGCCGAGCGCTTCCATGGCAAGAAAGGTCGGGATCACGGTCAGTGGCAGACCGATGGCTGCTATGAGCGTCGAGCGACGATCTCGCAGGAACAGAAAGACGACCGCGATGGTGCACAGTGCGCCTTCAGCCATGGTTCGCATCGTGCCGGTAAAATTGTTGTTGATGTAGCTGGCGTTCTCGTCGAGCAGCGTCAGCTGCACCATGGTGTCGGCATCGTCGATACGCTGAACTGCGTCTTTGATCCGCTCGAACGTCTCCACCTCGTTGGCCCGCTTTTCGGCAAAGATCAACAGGGCGACGATCGGATCGGCATCGAGCGTGGCGAAACCCGAAGGCTCGCTCCAGGCATCTTCGATCCTGGCTATGTCCGAGAGCCGGTCGCTGGAGCCGGTGCTGTTTCTGACAGGAAACGTCCCGAGATCCTCGATTGAAACCGGTGCCGACAGGGTGCGGACCGGCTCATCGAAACCGGCGGTCTTCACCGTACCGGCCGCCTGGTTGTCGCTCACCGCGCGCAGCGCCCGACTGACGTCCTGGGGCGCCAGGCCACGGGCGACCATTTCGTCTCGCTGCAGCCAGACCCTGATCTCGCGTTCGCTGCCGCCCACCCGGGCAATCCTGCCGACACCCGGTACTTTCTCCAGAGCGGGGCGGATGCGGTCATCGACGCGCCTGGAGATTGCCGGCGGCGACAACTGGTCGGAGCGCACAGCATAGGTCGCTATTGCCAGCCTGCGTATGCTGGAAAGCTCGATCGAAGGCTCGTCCAGTGTCGCCGGCAGCTGGCTCCGGATCGCCAGCATCGCGGCCTGTATCCGGTCCAGGGCGACATCGGGCGAAACATGGGCGGCGAATTCTGCATTCAACATGACGCTGCCGTCGCCGATCGTGGCATCCAGCCGCTCAAGCCCTTCGATGTCCTCGAAGGCGTCTTCGACCTTTTGCGCCACCTGCATTTCGAGGTCGCTCGGCGATGCCGCCTGCTGGTGCAACTGGACGGTGACGACAGAAAGCTCCATGTCCGGGAAGCGGTTGATCGGCAGCGAGGTCAGAGACAGCCACCCCATCGCCGTCAACACGAGAAACAGCGCGATACCGACGGCGGGACGCTCGATCGACCATTTCGAGACGTTGATCGCCATCGGATGCCTCACAGTCTGGAGGCGATGACGGCGGCGGGCAGAACTGCCGTGACACGCATGCCGGCGCGCGCCAGACCGCCCGGCCGCAGGATGACCTGCTCGCCAGCGGACACCCCGGACACGATCTGAACAGCCTCGGCTGTTCTGCGACCGGTGACGACAGTGCGCGTTTCGACGGTTCCGTTTGCAACCAACAGCACCTGACTGCCATCGGTGGTGGATTGGACGGCGCTGAGCGGCAGGACGATCTGCATCTGCTCCGTCGTCCGGATTTCCGCGCGCGCAAAGGCGCCGAGCCTGGGCGTGGCGGCCGCTGGAAGCGCAATGCGGACCCGCGCCATTCTGGTCGTCTGCTCGATCCGCGGCGATAGATGCCGGACGGTGCCGGCGAGGGGCTCTTCTATGCCGGAGATTGAAACGGACGCCGCCGTGGCAGGCCCGACCCGATCCACCATGCGCATGGGCACCAATGCCTCAAGCTCGAAAAGCCCATCCTTGGCGATGCGAAACAGTGGCGCCTTGCCCGTGGCAATGTCGCCCACACGCGCGAACCGCTCGACGATGATGCCTGCAGTGGGCGCGCGCACGCGCGTTCTCTCGAGATGGGTGGTCAGTTCGCGGTGTTTGACCAGCGCGATGGCCCGCTCCGCCAGGGCTACGCGTTTTGCCTGTTGCGCGGTTGCGAGCTTGGCCTCGGCGACAAGCACATCTGCCTCGCGCTGCTCCAGAACGTCGAGGGGCGTCACCCCGGATTTTGACAGCGGGTGGGCGCGCGCCAGTGCCTTGCTGGCGAGATCGAGATTCGTTTGCGCAAGCGCGATGGCGCTGTCGCTTTGGGTCAACAGGGCGTTGGCGCGCTCGATCTCGACGTCATTCATCGACAGGGCGATCTCATCCAGATCGGACGTCAGGAGGGCCAGCACCTGGCCCTCCTGTACGGTATCGCCTTCTTCGACCAAGATGGACCGAATGCCGGCGCCCTCGCTTTCCGTTCCCACGAGCACGTCTTCTCGGGCCACGATCGAGCCGGAAACGGTGCTTGTCGTCGTGAGGGCACCGGGTGAAGCATTGACGACCGATACGCTCATGACCGCGGCGCCGGCGCCATCGAGGGCCGAGGCCGGTCCGGTTGATCCCGTGGCGACTGCCACTGCCGAGCCTGCGGTCGAGGAGAGGTTGCCGACAACCATCGGGCATACCGCCGCAAGCAGGGTCGCAAAGGCGACGAATGCGACATAGCTGGCCCTTCGGCGCCGCCCGCGTTCCGCCCCCGGCGCCACTCCGGGCTTTCCGGCTGACGGTGATGCATCGAAACGTGTTGGTCGTCTGCGGATCATGACGACACCTCTTGCGCCTATGGGTGCATCTCGTGGACGGCCACTTCTTCGGTCACCGTTGCGGGCATCAGCGCCATCACCTTTCGACAGCCCTGGCATGGTGCGGGGTCGGGCAGAGGCTGCCGGCTTGCAATCCGCCAGCGGGGTATAGTCGGTCCGATCGGCCGGGTGCGGGCGAGATGATGCTCCGACCAGACCGCATCCAGCGCGTCGACGAGATAGTCGATGTCCTCGTAACTGTGCAGCGGCGAAGGGGTGATCCTCAGCCTTTCGGTGCCGCGCGGGACGGTTGGGTAGTTGATCGGCTGTATGTAGATGTCGAAGCCATCGAGCAACCGATCGGAAACGGCCCGGCATTTCGCCGCGTCGCCGACGACGACCGGAACGATATGGCTCGGATTGTGCATATGCGGGATACCGGCTGCGTCGAGCTTGTCGCGCAGCACACGCACCCTGTCCTGCTGCGCCCTGCGCTCGCTCTGGCTGTTTTTCAGATGTTGCACCGAAGCCAGGGCGCCGGCTGCCAGCATCGGCGGCAGCGCGGTCGTGAAGATGAAACCGGAGGCGAAAGAGCGCACGAAATCGACGATCGGTCCCGTGGAGGCAATGTAGCCTCCGACGACCCCGAACGCCTTTCCAAGCGTGCCTTGAATGATCGTCAGGCGATCCATGACGCCGTCGCGTTCGGCGACGCCGGCACCGTGGCGGCCATAGAGCCCCACCGCATGGACTTCGTCCAGATAGGTCATGGCATTGTAGTCGTCGGCAACGTCGCAAAGCTCCTTGATGGGGGCGATGTCACCGTCCATCGAGTAGACGGATTCGAACGCGACCAACTTGGGCCGATCCGGCTCCACTTGCCCCAGGCAGCGGGCGAGATCGTCCGGATTGTTGTGCTTGAAAATCCGGTAGTCCGCCCGCGAATGGCGGATGCCTTCGATCATCGAAGCGTGATTTCCGGCATCGGACAGAACGACGCAATTGGGCAGCTTGGCCGCGAGCGTCGATAGCGCCGCCCAGTTCGAGACATAGCCGGACGTAAACAGCAGTGCGGCCTCCTTGCCGTGAAGGTCCGCCAGTTCGCGCTCGAGCAAGACGTGCGCGTGGTTTGTGCCTGCGATGTTGCGCGTGCCGCCGGCGCCGGCACCGGAGAGGTCCAGCGACTGGTGCATGGCGCGACGGACATTTTCGTGCTGTCCCATCCCGAGGTAATCGTTCGAACACCAGACGATCACCTCGCGCGCACGGTCTCCCTCGTGGAGCCTTGCATGCGGAAACGCGCCGGCCATACGTTCAATATCGGCAAAGATGCGATATCGCCCTTCCTGGCGCAGTCCCTCCAGGGCGTTGGTAAAAAAGACACCGTAGTCCATTGCCCCCTCCTCAGCCTGGTTGCCCGTTGCTGTCGGCTCGATCCGTCCAGGATGGTCGATTTCGAACTCTCGTATGGTAGGGTTTTCAGAGGCGGCAGGACACAGACTTAGGTTCCGCGAGGTTTTCGACGTAGGTGCCCGCCCTGCAAGACCAAAGTCTATGCGAGATCTTGCCGTCGACGGATCGACCTCAACTATACCTCAGCTTCTATAGGGCACTCCGTACAGCGATATGGAAGGGGTGCCGGTTTCTCACGCATGTCTTTAGCGGGGGCATCCCGGCGCTGTCGGGCGTGTCCGGTCGCATCCGCCAGTCGTTGCCGCGCGACCGCCGGTTCTCGCCGCCGAACCGCCGAGGTGGCCGGCATAGTTGTCGCGGGTGTTCTGATCGACGACGGCCACTGGCGCTGCAAGAACCAGGCCTGCCGCGTTGCCGACGGCCGCGGCCGTTCCGGTCGTGGCCACCAGGATCTGGTCGCCGAGGCCGACCCGACTGTCGGTCAAAGTCTGGCCGTCGGAGATACGCGAACCGATGAGGCGAACGATCTCCGGTGATTCCGCGAACTTGCCGTGGTTGAGGCGGTCGCCCGCCTTGATCTTCGTCAGGTCGATCACCATGATCTTGTTGTCCTCGAGCTCCTTCTTGTACGGCTCCTGCTCCGGGTCGATGGCCCCCAGCCGGGATACGTCGCCCCAGACCCGGCGCGAGACCGCCAGCGCACGGTCGTCGCGGGAGACGAACAGCGTGAAGTTCGGGTGTTTCTTGCCCATGTCGTCGATCTGCTGGCGGAAGACGTCGACGTCCACATCGGGTGCCGCCAGCATGACGTTCTTGAATTTTGCGGGCAGCTCGCCGTTGCGGATCGCCATCTGGCGCAGCGCCTCCAGCGCCAGCCAGTTGCCCATGGAGTGCGCAAGGATCGAGACCTCTTTCACTTCTGGGTCGCGGTAAAGGTATTGGAACAGGTTTTCCAGCGCATTGCGCGTGTAGTTGGTGCTTTCGCGATCGTAGCCGTAGGCAAGCAGGCTGCCGCGCGACGGCCAGGTCACGAGAATGGGGGCGCTGCGGACGCCGGAATCATGGACGATCTGGGCGAAGCGATAGACCGAATCTTCGAAGCGGTTGTTGAAGCCGTGCACGAACACCAAGACGCTTCTGTCAGGAGTTTTGCGAACGCTTGCGCTCAACCATGATTTGGCACCGGCCATGTCCAGATCATCCGCCTTCAGCGTCGCAAAATCGGTTGCCGGATTGGGCGGCATCCGTTTCGGCCAGGCAACCTCGCCTGCCTTGCGCACCGTGTCTGGTGGAATGGAGACGGTCATGTCGGCGAAGGTGGCCGCTTGGGCGCGTTCGCCGCTATACATCTCTCCAGGATTTGCCGACCGGCTTCGTGTCGTCGTGATCAGCATGTTGACCCGGCTCGAATCCGGTGCGGTGTCCGCGACCGGCGTCAGCACGCCCTTCGGATGTCCGCCGCATGCGGCCAGCACAAAGACGAGTATGCCGAGCATTGCGCCGGTTCGAACTCGTTCAAGAGGCGCATTGCACCTCACGCCGCCAGTTTTCCTGCTCATCACATCCCCCAGTCACAGTGCAGTGCAAGCAGTCCCCAGCCGGCGTCCTGTCTTGTTCTCGGGATGCTAGTGCACGGAGCAGTTACAATGCAAGTGCGCCATGTCCGTTCGGGCGAGCCGTGACCGGGTTTACAGACGTGTTCCCGTCGACATAGGCTCGGCCAGGTGCGATCAGAGCAACAACCCGAGGACAACGGCTGCGATGGCGGAGGTCAATATGCCATTGAGCGCCATCGCGAGGCCCGAGAACGTGCCGGCAATCTCGTTGACCTGAAAGGCGCGCGCGGTGCCGATGCCGTGCGATGTCAGGCCTGCCGCGAACCCACGTGCCGCGTAGTTGCGGATGCGAAGAAGGTTCATCAGCGGCGTGACGATGATCGCCCCTAGCACGCCGGTGAAGATGACGAAAAGTGCGGTCAGGGCCGGGTCGCCGCCGAGCTGCTGCGAGATGCCGACGGCGATGCCTGCCGTTGCCGACTTCGGCGCCAGGGATATGGCAACGCTGTCGGGTGCGCCGAGCAGGAGGGCGACACCCGTGGCGCAAACGATCGCCGTCAGGCTGCCTGCGATAAGCGCGACGATCACGGGCACGAAGTTCTGCCTGATCAGTGTCCGGTTCCGGTAAAGAGGAACGGCAAGCGCCACCGTCGCCGGCCCCAGTGCGAAATGCACGAACTGCGCCCCGTCGAAATAGGTCGAATAGGATGTTCCGGTTGCCGCCAGTATCGAGATCACCAGGACGACGGAAATCAGGACGGGATTGACGATGGGGTTGAAACCGCTGAGCGCCGCAAGCCGTTGAGCGGCGATATAGGCTCCGATCGTCACGGTCAGCCACGTAAGGGGGCTGGTCGAGAGGTAGACCCAAAGCTCGAACACGCGACCGCTAGTGTCCATCGCCAGTCCCTTCCGCGCCGAACAACCTGCTGGCGAGCAGGAACGCTCCCACCGTCACCATCAATGTGACAATGGTGGACACGACGACGGCGATAACGATCGTGCCGGCATAGTCGTAGATCAACCGATAGTTCTGCATCACCCCGACGCCGAGGGGCACGAACAGCACGCCGAGGTTCTTGAGGAGAGTGTCGGCTACGCCGCTGACGCGGATGTCGGCCACGCCATCGCCCGACCCCGCTCTCCTGTCGGCAAGCCAGAGATAGACAAGCAGAAGCACGATGCCGAGTGCGGGAGCTGGCATGCTCAGGTCAAGCGTTCTGACAACGATCTCGCCGATCAGTTGACAGACCAGTATGACGAACAGTCCTTCCATCGCCCTCTCCCGCATGGTCCATGGGGTGCCGCCCATGGCGCATTCCGCAACGCAACCGCATCAATCGATGCTTCGTAGCCGAAATTTCTCGGCGGCGCCTACTGGATAATTCGCGGCGACCTAAAGCGTGTCGAAAACGCAAGCCTCGAACTATAGGCCGTGATCGGCAGCATCATTGCATGCGGGTGATTTGAAGTTGTTTTCGGTTTGGGAACGGTAATGACGTTCGGCCCGATCGCCGCCGATGCGGCCATCAGGCGGGTTCGACAGCACCTTTATTGCGACGCGGCCTGGACCACGGTGACGGCGATCATGTGGAAGACGTCATCGGCCGTGCAGCCGCGCGAAAGATCGTTGGCGGGCTTGGCGAGCCCCTGAAGCACCGGGCCGATGGCGGTCGCGCCGCCGATGCGCTGGGCGATCTTGTAGCCGATATTGGCGGCGTCGAGATTGGGAAAGATGAAGACGTTCGCCTGCCCGTGCAGTGTCGAGTTGGGCGCCTTGGACGACGATACGGCCTCGACGAAGGCGCTGTCGAACTGCAATTCGCCGTCGATCAGCAGGTCGGGATTGGCGGCGCGGGCAATGTGCGTCGCCTCGACCACATTGGAGACGCGATCGTGCGCGGCACTGCCATTGGTTGAGAAGGAGAGCATCGCGACCTTGGCCCGATCCCCCAGCAACGACGTGTAGGACTGCGCCGACATGCGGGCGATATCGGCGAGCCCGGCGGCGTCGGGATCGACGACGAGGCCGCAGTCGGAAAAGACGAAGGCGCCCTTCTTGGCGTGATGCGGCTGACACAGCATCATCAGAAAGAAACTGGAGACGAGGCTGGCGCCAGGCGCGCGGCCGATGATCTGCAGGGCGGTGCGTACGGTATCGGCCGTGGTCGCCACCGCTCCGCCGATGGTGCCGTCCGCTTCGTTCTCGCGAACCATCATGGCGGCAAAGACCAGGTCTTCGCGCACCGCCTTTTCGGCCGCTTCCCGATCGATCCCCTTGCTCCGGCGCAGTTCATGATACCGGGATGCGAACCGCTCCGTCAGCACTGACGTCGCCGGGTTTTCGATCCGGAAGGCATGCTCATCGGCCCCGTGATCGCGCAGGCGCTCGGCGATGATCTCGCGCCGGCCGACGAGCGTGATTTCGGCAAGGCCCTCGGCGCGGGCACGCACGGCTGCAGCGACGACCCGCGTGTCCTCACCTTCGGCAAGGACGATGTGGCGCGGTGTTTTTCTTGCGGTTTCGATGATGCGATCGAGTGGTTTCATTAGAGATGCCCCAGATAATGCATGCCGCCGAGGATGAAGACGCCGAGGAAGATCGTTTCGGCGACGATGAGCGCGACCGCATCGCCGCCGACATCGAGCACACGCCGCAGGGATGTCTTCATGCCGACGGCGACAATGCCCGCCAGCAGCGCCCAGCGCGACGTCTCCATGCCGAGTTCGGCGACTGCGGCCGGGACGATCCCGCCGGAGTTCATGGCGGCAAGGATCAGGAAGGCGACGACGAAACCGGGCAGCAATGGCGGTCGCTTTCCGGCCTCCCCCCCCTCCTGCGGAACGTTCCTGAGCGCGATCGAGAAGATAAGCACAACCGGCGCCAGCATCGTCACGCGGATGAGCTTGACGAGCGTCGCCGTTTCGCCGGCTTCCGGCGACACCGAAAAGCCGGCACCGACCACTTGCGCCACGTCATGGATGGTGCCGCCGAAGAAGATGCCGGTGGCGCGTGCGTCCAATCCGAGCGACTGGGCGAGGATCGGATAGCCGATCATTGCGAGCGTGCTGAGAACGGTCACCGAAAGCACGGTGAAGATCAGATTGCGCTCGGAAAACTCGTTCTTCGGCAGGACAGCGGCAATCGCCATGGCGGCGGAGGCACCGCAAATCGCGACCGCGCCGCTGGTGAGAAGGGCAAGCCGCCAGCCTCTTCCAAGGATGCGGGCAGCGGCCAGCCCGAACAGGATCGTCGCTGCGATCGCTGCGACCAGCAGGAGGATGGTGCCGCTCCCGAGCCCGATCAAGAGGTCGACGCTGATGCGCATGCCGAGCAAAGCGACGCCGATCCTGAGGATCTTCTTCGCCGAAAGCTCGATACCGGCAACGCACCGGCCTTCTTCGGACAGGAAGTGGAACGCGATTCCGAGCAGCAGTGCCATCAGCATGGCGGGGGCGCCATAATGATCCGACAGGAACTGCGCGGCCATGGCAACGGCAGCCGTCACCAGCAGGCCAGGACCATAGGTCGACAGGGTCGAGGGCAGCCATTGAAACCGCCGTGTCGTTTCGGATACCGCATTCATGTCAAATTTCCCGTCTGAGAACGCCAAGTCAGAGGCCCATGCCCGGCGACACCAGCCGCCGGGCATGGGCTGCACGTCAGATGTGCCGCTGCGGTCGCATGTCGGAGCGCTGGATGCCTGCCACCTGCACAGGCTTCTTCATCGCGTCGCGGCGGAAGGGCTCTCCCAGTTCCTGGTTGAGGATGACTTCGACGAAAGTGGTCACGCCCTGTGACTGGTCCTCAAGTGCCTGCTGCAGGGCGGCCGTCAGGTCCGCCTGGGTGTCGACCGTCACGCCCTTGAGGCCGCAGCCGTCGGCCACCTTCGCGTAGCTGAGGTTGGGGTTGAGCTCGGTTCCGACGAAGTTGTTGTCGTACCAGAGCGTCGTGTTGCGCTTCTCGGCTCCCCACTGGAAGTTGCGGAAGATCACCATGGTGATCGGCGGCCAGCCGGCACGGCCGATGGAGGTCATCTCGTTCATCGAGATGCCGAAGGCGCCATCGCCGGCAAAGCCGACCACCGGCACATCCGGGCAGCCGATCTTGGCGCCGACGATCGACGGGAAGCCGTAGCCGCAGGGCCCGAACATGCCGGGGGCGAGGTATTTCCGGCCCTGTTCGAAGCTCGGATAGGCGTTGCCGATGGCGCAATTGTTGCCGATGTCGGTCGAGATGATGGCGTCCTTCGGCAAGGCCGCCTGGATCGCGCGCCATGCCTGGCGCGGCGACATGCGGTCGGATTCCCGGCGGCGCGCCGCAGCGTTCCATTCGGTGCCCGGATCGTCGTCCTCATGGTCCATCGACGACAGCTGCTGCAGCCAGGCCGAGCGGGTCGTGTGGATCAGCGCCTTCCGCTCTTCGCGCCCGATATCGCCGGCCGACGGCGACAGTTGCTCGAGGATCTGGCTTGCCACCTGCTTGGCATCGCCGCAGATGCCGACCGACACCTTCTTGGTCAGGCCGATGCGATCGGAGTTGATGTCGACCTGGATGATCGCGGCATTCTTCGGCCAGTAGTCGATGCCATAGCCCGGGAGCGTCGAGAACGGGTTGAGGCGGGTGCCGAGCGCCAGCACCACGTCGGCCTTGGCGATCAGTTCCATGGCCGCCTTGGAACCGTTGTAGCCAAGCGGGCCTGCCGCCAGGCGATGGCCGCCGGGGAAGGCATCGTTATGCTGGTATCCGCAGCAGACCGGGGCGTCGAGACGCTCGGCAAGCGCGATGGATTCACCGATCGCGCCGCCGATGACGACACCGGCGCCGTTGAGGATCACCGGGAATTTCGCTTCGGACAGCAATCTTGCTGCTTCGGAAATCGCCTGCTTGCCGCCGGACGGGCGCTCCAGGCGAACGATGCTCGGCAACTCGACGTCGATGACCTGGGTCCAGTAATCGCGCGGGATGTTGATTTGCGCCGGGGCGCAGCCGCGCCAGGCTTTCTCGATGACCCGGTTGAGCACTTCGGGAACGCGGCTCGCGTCGCGCACCTCTTCCTGATAGCAGACCATCTCCTCGAACAGCGCCATCTGGTCGACTTCCTGGAAGCCGCCCTGGCCGATCGTCTTGTTTGCCGCCTGCGGCGTGACGAGAAGCATCGGCGTATGGTTCCAGTAGGCGGTCTTGACCGCCGTCACGAAGCCGGTGACGCCGGGGCCGTTCTGGGCGATTGCCATCGACATGTTGCCGGTGACGCGGGTGTACCCGTCGGCAATCAGTGCGGCGTTGGTTTCATGGGCGCAGTCCCAGAAGGTGATGCCGGCTCTTGGAAAGAGGTCGGACACCGGCATCATCGCCGAGCCGATAATCCCGAAGGCATGTTCGATGCCGTGCATCTGGAGGACTTTTACGAAAGCCTCTTCGGTCGTCATTTTCATTGTCTGGTTCCTTTCATGTTGGTTTTGGGGCCGACCGAGCGGCTAGAGGATCTCGTCCTTGAGGTAGTACCAGCGGTACATCCCCCACTGGCCGATGCGCCGGAACGGCGTCAGCAGCCCATGGCTGGGGAGAGGGGAGGTGAAGATCGGCAGGTCGAGGGTGCCGCCCTTGCCGGCGACCATCTGCGCCATGCGCCGTCCGGCCTGGGCCGAATACATGACGCCGTTGCCGCCATAGCCCATGGCGTAGAACAGCGCCTGTTTCGGATCGGGGCGAAAGATCCGCGGCATCATGTCGTGGCTGACATCGACCCAGCCCCACCAGGAGTAGTCGACCTTGATGCCGGTGAGCACCGGGAACTTGCGGTAGAGGCCCTCGAGCAGGCGGTCGAGGTGTTTGGGGTTGACCGCGTCCGTGCCGGTGATCGCGCTGCGGCTGCCGATCTGCACGCGTCCGTCCGGCATCAGCCGGTAGTAGTGGCGCAGCGTGCGCGTGTCGGTGAGCGGGATGTGCGTCTGAAAATTCAGCGCCGCCCGCTCTTCGTCGGTGAGCACGCGGGTGACGATCGAGTTGGAGAGGATCGGCATCAGCCGATGCTTCGTCAGCGCATGCAGGCCGGGTGAGGTGTAGCCGGCGGTCGCAAAACACACCGCCCTTGCCCGCACTGTCCCGCCGGGGGTGCGAAGGTGAAAGACGCCGCCTTTTTGATCACAGCCAAGAACCGGGCTGGAGGTATGAACGCGGGCGCCGAGCTTGCGCGCCAAAGTGAGATAGCCGAAGGCGAGCTTGGCCGCATGGATGCCCATGCCGTCCGGCTCGTAGAGGGCGCCCACCGCCTCGCTGTCTCGGACGAAGTCGCGATGGATTTCGTCTCGGCCAAGGATGCGCGTGCGGTAGCCGAACACGTCGTTGAGCACGCGGGACTCCGCCTCCAGCGACGGCATCACCTTGTTGCGATGGGCAATGTAAAGGTGTCCACCATCCTGCGGGTCGCAGGCGATCTCCGGCGAGGCGATGAGATCGCGGAAGAGATCGAAGGCTTCGCTGATTTCGACGTGCAGCTTCTTGGCGACATCGACGCCCCAGCGCTCGATCCACTGCGAGCGCTTGAGCCGGCCGGCGGAAATCTGCGCCTGGCCGCCGTTGCGGGTGCTGCAGCCCCAGGCGACGCCGTTGGCTTCAAGCACGGTCGCCTTGATGCCGTGCTCCCTGGCAAGATGGATGGCGCAGGAGAGGCCGGTGTATCCCGAGCCGACGATCGCGACGTCGACGTCGACATCCCCAAGGATAGGGCCATCGTCGGCGGGTGGCGGTCCGGCCGTTGCGATCCAGTAGGTCGGCGCATAATCCTTGCCGTCGCCGGGATTGGCGGCGCGATTGGGATCGTATGCCGGATCGAAGGGCTTGCTCGGCCGTGCTGTTCTGACAAGCTGTTCCATGTCGGTTTCCTGACCTGGCTCGAGCTCAGTAGCGGAAGGGAGCCGCAATCAGCGGCCGGTTCTTGCGAAAGGCCTGCTTGCGGACGATCTTGCCGTCGCGGAGCGTGAAGAGGTCACAACCTTCCGCCTCGACGCGGCTGCCGTCGGCGTTCGTGCCGGAGAAGGTCCATTCCGACACGGCCCGGTCTCCATGGACGAAGTGGCCGTGGTGGGCCCAGTGGGCATCCGGCATCGTCTGCCAGACGCCGCTGAAGGCGGTGGCGATCTGCTCGGTTCCCTCGACGCGGGTGCCGTGCGCTTCGCTGCCCGCCACCGTGTTGAAGACGCAGTCCTTGGCGAAGAAGGACATGACGCCGTCGATGTCGTGCCGGTTGAAGGCGTCGAAGAGGTTGGAGAGGTCGTTGGCGGTCATCGGGGCGGTCATGGCTTATGTTCCCTAAGTGTTGCAGGCGATGTTTCGGGCATGGCTTCGCCGTGGCCGGGCGAACCGGCCAGATCGGCTTGTTTGTGCGGTACGGGATCCTGTTAGGACCGGGCGGCCATCAGCTCGGTGGCCGCGGTCTTGGCGAACGGCGTATCGTCACACCTTGCCCTTCCAGGGAATGAGCGCCTTCTCGAGGTGGCGGATCAGGAGATCGAAGGCGAAGGCGAAGACGCCGATGACGATGATACCCATGATCACGGTGTCACTGGCCAGGAACTCGGCGGCGTTCAGGACCATGAAGCCGAGGCCCCTGTGGGCCGCGACCATTTCGGCCGCGACAAGCGTCGTCCAGCCGACGCCGATGCCGATGCGCATCCCGGTGAAGATCTCGGGCAGCGCCGCCTTGAGAATGACGTGGCTGATGACCTGGCGGCGGCTTGCGCCCATCGCATAGGCCGCATGGATCTGCTCGATCGAGACGGACCGGACGCCGGCACGGGCGGCAATCGCCATCGGCGCGAAGATCGCGAGGTAGATCAGGAACACCTTCGGGAACTCGCCGATGCCGAGCCAGATGATGATCAGCGGCAGGTAGGCGAGCGGCGGCAAGGGACGGTAGAACTCGATGATCGGATCGAACAGCCCGCGCATCACCCGGTTCACGCCCATGAGGATGCCGATCGGAACGGCGGTGACGAGGGCGAGCGCAAAGGCACCGAGCACGCGGCCAAGGCTTGCCAGCGTGTGTCGGGCGAGCGTCGAGTTGGAGACGCCCTCCGTCAGCGCGATCACGAACTTGTCCCAGACCGCCAGCGGCGATGGCAGGAAAAGCGGCCGGACCCATTGCATCTCGGTGACCAGCAGCCAGAGCGCCACCAGGGTTAGCGCGGTCAAGAGGCTGATATGCCCGCTCATGCCTTCGCCGGGTGCGCCGTAGATCCGGCCCGGCCGTACCGGCTTGGCTTTCGTCACGCGCTCAAGCATGGAGGAGCTCCGGGTTTCCGGACTGGCGTTCGTCGCCGTAGATGATGCTGAGGATCTGTTCACGCATGTCGATGAAGTCGCGACTGGATTTGATTGCACGGGCATTGCCTTCTTCCAGGAACCGTTTGTTGAAATCGAGCTCGTAGGTGTGGGTGATCCGTCCCGGTCGCGGTGACATGACGATCAGGCGCGACCCCAGGAACAACGCCTCTTCGACGCTGTGAGTGATGAAAAAGAACATCTTGTTGGTCAGTTGCCAGACCTTCAGCAGCAGCTCCTGGATGGTCTCGCGGGTCAGCGCGTCGAGGGCTGCCATCGGCTCGTCCATCAGCAGCATCGACGGATCGCAGCTCAGGGCCCGGGCGATGCCGACACGTTGCTGCATGCCACCGGACAGGTGGTAGATCATGTGCCGGTGAAAATCCTGCAGGCCGACGAGGGCGAGGTTCCTGGCGGCGACCTCGTGGCGTTTCGCCTTGTCGACACCACGCAGTTTCAGTCCGAACTCGGTGTTGTCGATGACATTGAGCCAGGGCAGCAGGGCATGCTTCTGGAACACGACCCCACGATCGGCGCCGGGGCCTGAGACACGACGGCTTCCCAGCGTGATTTCACCGGCGCTCGGGGCCATGAAGCCCGCCATCAGATTGAGCAGCGTGGTCTTGCCACAGCCCGAGGCGCCGAGCGCGACGACGAAATCGCCGCTCTTGATCTCGAGATTGACGCCCTTGAGCGCGATGACCGCCTCGTCCGAATAGAGACCAGGATAGGTCAGGCTCACATTGCTGACATTCAGAGTTTCCATTGTGCAGGCCTTTCGAAAAATGGCTGTTGAGTTGCGTTGGCGGCGCTCCTGACCGACCGGCGGTCAGGAGCGGGCGTCGGCTACTTCGAAGCCTCTTTCGCGTAGGCGCTGTTGACGTAAGGCGCGTAGTCGTCGAGCGCCTTGTCGATCTGCTTCTGGTCGGCAAGGAATTTTGCGCTTTCCGACAGCGCGCGCACTGCGCCGCCGCCGAGCCAGGTTTCGGAGGCCTGCTCCTCAGCCGTCGGGAAGGACAAGAGGTTCAGGGCCTCGACGGTGCCGGCACCATCGCCGCCGATGAGCTTGACGATGTTCTGGACCGGTGCGGAGTCCGCCGTCCAGCTCGCGCCGTTTGCCTTGTAGTCGGCGTAGGCTTCGGCCAGCACCTTGGTGAAGGCGGCCATGAACTTCGGATTTTCGACCGCCCATTTCTTGTCGACGACCAGTCCGTCGAAGGTCGGGACGCTCGCCGCGCCGATCGCCTCGGAATCGGAGATCACCTTGCCGGTCTTTAAGAGTTCCGACAGGGCCGGTGGCCAGACATAGGCGGCATCGATATCGCCGCGCTGCCAGGCTGCGACGATCTGCGGCGGCTTCATGTTCAGAATGTTGACTTCGCGCGGATCGACCTTCCAGACCTGCTCAAGACCGACGAGCAGATGGAAATGCGAGGTCGACACGAAGGGGACGCCGACGGAGCGGCCGACCAGATCTTCCGGCTTCTCGATGCCCGAGCCTTCGCGGGCGACAAGCGCTTCCGACTTGCCGATGTTGTCGAGGATCCAGAACAATTCGAGGTCGACGCCGCGCGTCGCCGCCGCCGTTGTGCCGGTCGAGCCGATGACGCCGATCGGGACGTTGCCCGATGCAAGTGCCGTCGAGATGTCGCCGCCGGAGCTGAACTGCCGCCAGTCGACGAGGTAGCCCGCCTCTTTTGCGGCCGCGTCGAAACGGCCGTCGGCGATGGCGGCAATGAACGGACCGACGATCTGCTGATAGCCGATGATCACATTGGTCTCGGCGCGGGCGAGGCTGGAGGTCAGGAGGCCGGCCGCAATCGTGGCTGCCCCCGCCATGGTTTTCAAGGCGTTGGAATAGAACATTTGTTTCCCTCTGGTTCCGACCCCGTTTTTCGGGGTCTGTCGACTGTTATGCCGATCTCATTTTCGACCATTAGGGATAAAGCAGCTTTCCCGTTTGCTTTATAGCCAGATTGAAAGTTAGATAAGTCCAGTTTTGATCGTGGGGGATCGGATTTGGCACGCATCTCTGTTCCGGAAACCGTGTTCTTCGTCGACCGGTCGAGCCGCACGAGCCTGCAGGCGCAGATCCGGGAGACGGTCGTCTCCGCCGTGCTGTCAGGGCGGTTGCCGCCCGGCGCCCAGCTTCCGTCGACCCGCAAGCTTGCAGTCTATCTCAACATCTCGCGCCTCACCGTCACGCTGGCCTATCAGGAGCTGGCGACCCAGGGCTATCTCGACGCGGCCGACCGCAGCAGCTACCGCGTCGCCGACAAGCCGCCGTTCAACGTGCTCGACACGGATGTGGCGTTGCCGGATGCTGAAGCCGTGGACTGGTCGGCGAAGCTGCGCTCGACCTTTCGCGTCGCCAAGCAGATGCACAAACCGCTTGATTGGCGGCGTTATCCCTATCCTTTCCTCTATGGCCAGATGGATCCGTCGCTCTTCGATCTCACCGCCTGGCGAGACTGCGCCCGGCGGGCGCTGGCGCGCGAAGATTTTGAGCTGATGGCCGGCGATTTCGCTGCGTCGGATGACGTGCAGCTGGTGAACTACATCTGTTCACGCACGCTGCCGGGGCGCGGTATCCGCGCCAATCCCGACGAGATCCTGGTGACAGTGGGGGCGCAAAATGCGCTCTGGATCGTCATTCAATTGTTGCTGCGGCGTGGCTCCCATGCCGTCTGCGAAAATCCCTGCCATCCGGATATGAGCGCCTCGCTGCGGCTGAGCGGCGCAAAGGTCACGGTGCTCGATGTCGACGACGGCGGGCTGCCGCCGGCCAGCCTGCCCGAGCAGGTCGATGCCGTGTTCGTGACGCCGAGCCATCATTCCCCTACGGGCGCGACGATGCCCATGGATCGCCGCGTCGCGCTGCTCGAAGCCGCGTCAAGCAGGGACTTCGTCATCATCGAGGACGATTACGAGTTCGAAATGAGCTTCCTCGCGCCGCCGTCACCGGCGCTGAAGGCCTTCGACAGAAACGGGCGGGTGTTTTACATCGGCAGCTTTTCGAAGTCGCTTTTCCCCGGTCTGCGGCTCGGCTATCTCGTCGCGCCGGCGCCGGTCATCCGGGAGGCGCGGGCACTGCGCGCCCTGATGCTGCGCCACCCACCCGGGCACCTGCAGCGGACGGCAGCTTATTTCCTGGCGCTCGGCCACTACGACGCCGTGCTTCACCGGATGCGCGAAGAGTACCATTTGCGCCATCGGGTGATGGCAGACGCGCTCAACGCCAATGGATTGAAGATTGCCGGATCGGCGGCGTTCGGCGGAACCTCGTTCTGGATCGAGGGCCCCGACGGTCTCGATGCCGACAAGCTGATGACCGATCTGCGGGAAGACGGAGTTCTGATCGAGTCCGGATCGCCGTTCTTCCCGACCGATGAGGAAAGCTGCCGCTTCTTCCGCATGGGATACTCGTCGATCGGCAGAGACCGCATAGCCGAAGGCGTCAAGCTGACGGCAAGCAGGATGGCGCAGTCCTGAAAGGCTCTCGCTTATGTGGACGATCGGCGGCTGCGGCTGGGCAGGAAGGCGACGGTTTGAACGCGTGCTAGCCGTTCGACAGGAGGGCCAGGATCTCGGCGCGATTGAGCTTCTTCCCGCTCGCGACGTCGAAAATCCGAAGCGCGATCCTGTTGGCGGGGGGATCCGATTGGGTGCAGTTGTTCTGGGTGCACCACTCCGTCAGTGCCTCACGCATCTCTACGATATCGGTTACAGGCGGATTGCGTGTGTCTGTCATGGCCGAACCTCAGTTTCGGCTCAAGCTTAGGTCCTGCAAGACTCCGTCACAACTCTGAGAAATCAGGGGAATTCGGCAGTTTTTCCCCTGCTGCATAATTCCTTAAATCAGAATCGATTTAAGGACAGAATTATGCAGCAACTCAAAGTGTTACAGCGACCTTTGCGCGTCTAAATAGGCGCGCGGCGCTGTAGAAGGAACTGGGTGTCATGCCTGGCGGGCAGCACTTTCAGCGGGCGCGACATCGCCGGTCTGACGGATGTGCGCCTCGATCAGGCGTTTGAGGCGGGCGATATCGCGGGCTTCGAGCGCATCGACCATCATATGGTGTTCGCGTGCGGACCGCTCGACGCGGGCTCTTGTGCGCCATTGCGAGACCGGTGCCGATGAGGTGCGTTGGCGGATTTCGGAAACGAGGTCCACAAGCTCGTTGTTACCGGACAGGAGCAGCAACTCGCGATGGAAGGCGAGGTTCGCCTCGTAATGCTCCAGCACGGTGCCGACCATGGTCATCTCATCGAAATGGTTGGCGAGTGCGCGCAGCCTGGCGATGCTTTCGGGCGTGGCGCGTTCCACCATCAGGTCGGCCACCGCGGTTTCGAGGATGACGCGGATATCGCTGACTTCCTGCGCGCGCCGGCCGTCCGGCAGATAGACGTGATAGCCGCGGTTGGGCACGTGTTCGACCAGCCGCTTTTGCGACAGCCGGTCGAGAGCCCGGCGAACCTCCGGGCGGGTGCAATCGTACCGCTTTTCGAGATCGATTTGCTTGAGCCAGGTACCGGCCGGCAGCACCCCGGTCAGGATATCCTCGAGAACGAGATCAGTAACATCCCGCTCCTTGGCCGCAGTCTCGGTCACGCTTTGCATTTCGGTCATGGACATTCCTGTTTGCTCGATTTCCGGCAGGTCTTGCGGGCCTGCTTCGTTCGCATCCGCGATCGTCTGTTTTTCAGCCTGTGACGGATACCGAAAATATCCATCGCCGCCCATTGCGCAATTTATTTTTGTATCCTAAATTGGCGCCAATTTTGGTAACTATCGCACATGGGACGCTAAACGCCAATGAAGAATACGGAACGCGTATGGTCGATCGTCGAGGAAAAGAGCCCGGCATTCTTCGAACTCAGCGACCGCGTTTGGGACAGTCCCGAGACCAATTACGAGGAGTTTCGATCCTCCAGCGAACATGCCCGCCTGCTCGAGGCGGAGGGATTTCGCATCGAGCGCAATGTTGCCGGCTTGCCGACGGCCCTGATGGGTGAGGCAGGCGAAGGCGGCCCGGTGATCGCCATCCTCGGCGAATTCGATGCGCTGCCGGGCTTGAGCCAGGTCGCCGGCCTTGCCGAAGAGCGGCCGGTCGTTCCCGGCGGCAACGGCCACGGTTGCGGCCACAATCTGCTCGGCTCCGGCTCGATGCTCGCCGCTGCCGCCGTCAAGGATTACCTCAAGGCGAACGGCCTGAAAGGGCGGGTGCGCTACTATGGCTGCCCGGCCGAAGAGGGCGGCTCCTCGAAGGGCTTCATGGTGCGGGCCGGCGCCTTCGACGATGTCGACATCGCCATTTCCTGGCATCCGGCCGCCTTTTCCGGCGTCAACAATCCGATCTCGCTTGCCTGCAACGAGATCAACTTCCACTTCTCCGGTCGCGCCTCTCACGCCTCGGCGACGCCGCATCTCGGCCGCAGCGCGCTCGATGCCGTCGAGCTGATGAACGTCGGCGTCAACTACATGCGCGAACACATGCCATCGAGCGCCCGCGTCCACTATGCGATCACCGATGCCGGTGGCGATGCGCCGAATGTCGTGCAGGCCCGTGCAACGGTGCGCTATCTCATCCGTGCCCGCACATTGCCGGAGTTGCTCGACCTGATCGGGCGCGTCAGGAAGATCGCCGAGGGTGCGGCACTGATGACGGAGACCAGCGTGCGCCATGAGGTGATCAGCGGCGATGCCAATCTCGTCGGCAATGGCCCGCTGGAGGCACGGCTCCACACCTGCCTCGAACATCTTGGGCCGGCCGCCTTCGATGCCGCCGACCTGGAGAAGGCGCGAAAATTTCAGGCAACCTACTCGCCCGACGATATCGCCGCGTCCTATGCGCGTTTCGGTCTCTCTCAGCGCAAGGGACAGCCGCTGTGCGACATGATCTACCCGCTCTATGGCGGTGACGGCAGCATCGTCGGCTCCACCGATGTCGGGACGGTGAGCTGGGTCGTTCCGACGGTGCAGATGCGTGGTGCGACCTATGCGATCGGCACGCCGGGCCATTCCTGGCAACTGGTCGCGCAAGGGAAACTGCCGGCCGCACACAAGGGCATGGCGCATGCGGCCAAGGCCATGGCGAGCCTTGCCATCGATCTGATGTCGGATCCGGAGCTGGTGGCGGCCGCCAAGGCGGATCATCGCAGTCGCCTCGACGGAACGCCCTTCGTCAACCCCATTCCTGATGGTGTGAACCCGCCTCTTCCTTCGCGCGCGGCCGGGTCCGCCGAACAGGGAGTTCAGGCGTTGTGACCCAACCCGGTATCTTCGAACTCTTAAGTTTCGGCCCCGGCGGCTGGGGAAATATCCTCCTTGCCGGCGCCACGATGACGATCCTGATCGCGCTGTCGGGCTACGCGACCGGTGCCGTCATCGGCGTGCTCGGCGTCTGGGCCAAGGTCCGGGGCGGGGCAGGAACGCGCCTCGTTGCCGACGTCTACACGACGGTGCTGCGCGGCATTCCCGATCTGCTGGTGATCTATCTGCTCTATTTCGGCGGCTCCGCCGCAATCACGGCCATCGGGCACCTGTTCGGCGCCGAAGGCTTCATCGGCTTTCCCGGCTTCCTTGCCGGTACGCTGGCGGTCGGGATCACCTCCGGCGCGCAGCATACCGAGGTCTTCCGTGGCGCGTTCAGGGCAGTGCATCCCGGAGAGATAGAGGCCGCGATCGCCTGCGGCATGCCGCGGTGGCTCCGCTTCAGGCGCATCGTCGCGCCCTTGACCCTTCGGCACGCATTGCCGGGCCTCGGCAACGTCTGGCAGGTCGTGCTCAAGGAGAGTGCGCTTGTCTCGATCACCGGTGTGGCCGAATTGCTGCGCCAGGCGCAGATTGCTGCCGGCTCCACCGGCCTGCCCTTCGATTTCTACCTGATTGCCGGCGGCATCTATCTCGCGATCTCGACGGTTTCGAGCGCTGTCCTGCATCGGGCCGAGCGTCATTTCAGCCGCGGCGTGAGGAGAAGCTGATGGACTGGACCTTCCTTCAGGAGACCTTCGTCAGTCTCGTTTCGGCTGTTCCCCTGACGCTGTTGCTGGCGGCAAACTCGATCGCCCTTGGCGCGATCCTGGCGGTTGGCATCGCCGTCGCCCGATTTTCGGCCATCGCTCCGCTGCGCTGGCTGGCGCAGGCCTATGTCTTCGTCTTCCGCGGCACGCCACTGCTCGTCCAGATCTTCATCATCTATTATGGCCTCAGCCAGTTTCCGGCCATCCGCCACAGCCTGCTCTGGCCCGTGCTCCGGGAGCCATATTGGTGTGCGGTGCTGGCGCTTGCGCTGAACACGGCCGCCTATGCCAGCGAGATCATCCGCGGCGGCCTGCTTTCGGTGCCCTTCGGCCAGGTCGAAGCGGCAAGGGCATGCGGCATGTCGCGCTTCATGATCTTCCGGCGCATCACGTTGCCGCTCGGCGTCAGGCAGGCACTGCCCGGTTACGGCAACGAGATGATCTCGATGGTCAAGGCAACGTCATTGGCGTCGATCATCACCCTGATGGAAGTGACCGGCGTTGCGGCGCGCATCATCTCCGAGAGCTATCGCGCGATCGAAGTGTTCGTCGTCGCCGGTGCCATCTACCTCACCATCAACTTTCTGCTCACCCGCCTGGTGCAGTTCGTCGAGTTCCGGCTGAGCCCGCATCTCAGGCAGCCGGTCGCGGTGTTGCCCGCCATCATCCAAGGAGAAGCGCATTGAGTTCGCCCGCGTCGTCCATTGCGCCCGTCGCCATCAGCGTTCGGGACATCCACAAGAGCTTCGGCCCGATCGAGGTCCTGAAGGGCATCTCGCTCGATGCGCGCGAAGGCGAGGTCGTTTCCATTCTCGGCTCGTCCGGCTCGGGCAAGTCGACGCTGCTTCGCTGCATCAACATGCTCGAAACGCCGGATCGCGGCGAAGTTACGGTTGCCGGCGAAACCATCGAGATGCTTGCGGCCGCAAACGGCAAGAGCCGTCCCAGAGATCGCGCCCAGGTGGATCGCATCCGCTCGCGCCTCGGCATGGTGTTCCAGAGCTTCAACCTCTGGTCTCACAAGACGGTGCTGGAAAACGTCATCGAGGCGCCGATCCACGTGCAGAAGCGCCCTCGCACCGAGTGCATCGAGGAAGCCGAAGCGCTTCTTGCCAAGGTCGGGATCGCGGCCAAGCGCAATCATTATCCGGCGCACCTCTCCGGCGGCCAGCAACAGCGCGCGGCAATCGCCCGGGCGCTGGCGATGCGTCCGGCCGTGATGCTGTTTGACGAGCCGACTTCCGCGCTTGATCCGGAACTCGTCGGCGAGGTGCTGCGCGTCATGCGCGCGCTCGCCGAAGAGGGGCGCACGATGCTGGTCGTGACCCATGAGATGGGTTTCGCCCGCGATGTCTCGAACCGGGTCATTTTTCTTCACCAGGGTCAGATCGAGGAAGACGGTCGACCGGACGAAGTCTTCGGCAACGCCAAATCCGAACGCTTCCGGCGGTTCATCAAAGCGTGAACCGCCGGCTCTAACCACTCAAAAAAGGGGAACTACGCATGAACTATACGAAATCGGCAATGAAGGCTTTGTGCCTGGCGACGGTGCTGTTCGCCGCCAGCGGCGCGCAGGCGGAAAACAAGGCATGGACGCATGTGACGATTGCCACCGAAGGCGGCTTCAAGCCTTACAATTTCACCAAGCCCGACGGCACGCTTGACGGCTATGAGATCGAGCTCAGCAAATATCTCTGCGCCCACATGAAGGTCGAATGCGAGATCAACGTCCAGAATTTTGATGGCATGATCCCGGCGCTGAACGCCGGCAAGTTCGATGCGATCATTTCCGGCATGTCGGCAACGGCCAAGCGCGAACAGGTCATCGACTTCAGCGACTCCTACGGCTCGACAGGCCAGGCCTTCGCAACCTCGAAGTCGGGTCCGCTCGCAGCACTGCCTGAAAAGGGCGTGGTGTTTTCGCTCGCTTCGAACGAGGCAGGCGCTATCGCCGAGATCGAGAAGCTGAAGCCGCTGCTCGAAGGCAAGACGATCGGCGTCCAGATCGCCTCGACTGGTGCCGCCTTCGTCGACAAATATCTGAAGGGCGTGGTCGAAGTGCGCGAATACAAGACCACCGAGGAACACGATCTCGATCTTGCCGCCGGCCGCGTCGACCTGGTGATGGCCTCGATGGCCTATCTGACGACGGCTGCCGAAAAGCCGGGCAATGAGGACATGACCACCACCGGACCGCGGTTCCAGGGCGGCTTTCTCGGTCGCGGCAGTTCCGTCGGCCTGCGCAAGACCGATCCGGAGCTGAAGGCCCTGTTCAACGAAGCGATCGCCGCCGCCAAGGCGGACGGCACGATCAAGACGCTTTCGGAAAAGTGGTTCGGCTTCGACGTCACGCCGCGATAGACCATCCGGCTTCTCGCCTTCTCACTGGACGTCGCCGCGCAAAAACGCGGCGGCGTCCAGCTTGCGTTACAGGGGGAAAGCCCGCACCCCCGACCCCGATCGACCCGACGGAAAACGCTCGGCTGGGACTTGCGCCAATCAAGCCTGCAGTTTCGCAGCGGTATTTGTCGCCAGTCCGATCAGCGACGCGGGGCCGCCAAAGGGCCAGCTTGGCAGACCGATGGGAACGACGCCGCCTGACGCGACCACAGGAAGCATCGGCCACAACGCGCCATCATCAGTTGCGGAATATGCCCTTGTAATAGGCTCCGTTCCTCGGAGGAGGGTGGTTGACGACAGCGGTGGAGCGCTTGTTTCTTGCGGGTGCAACTGCGGTTTTCCCCGACGTATCGGCATTGCGCGTTGACCGTTCTTGGGCCGTGTTTCCCGCTGCGGCGGGATCCATGGCGCCGATGCCGATCGTAAATCCCAAGAATGCAATGACTGAAAGTCCGCTGAGCAATCTGCGCATTGTTCCAACCTCATGTTGCTGGGGCACGGTAAACAATCGCATAGGCCCGCATCGGCCTTGTGACGCTTGTCGCATACTCTACTGCCCGCAGCAGCCGGAGCAGGGTCGGCACTATCCCGATCCTGACTCTGAACTGGTACGCCTTGCAACCCAGCATGTCGCAGTGTCCGGCCTCATTCTATTTTGGGTCGGCTGAACTCGCACTGATCAAGTGTTAAGCTTGCGACCCCGAGGGAACGAAGGCGAGTGAGATGCTGAGCGCAGATCAAGGCGACCAGGGGCCGTTCTGGACACGGCCTATTCCGGTGGGGCAGGAGGAACTCTGCCCGTCCGTTCTCGATGAGATCGACTTCAACGGTGGCAGAGCCGGATTCCGCGGGTACGTCCTGCAGATTTTCGATGCGCCGGGTGCGCGGCCTTCGGGCATTCTCGAAATCGCGCTCAATCGCAAGCAGCGCCGTGCCTGCGGCGTCTACGAGTGCGAGGCATCCGGAACCGCCTCCAGAAGGGAGCATGCCATCCTGATGACCGATCCGGTCTGGTTTGCGGCTTCGACGCCCCAAGAGGCTGCAAACGTGTTGTTCCAAACCCTTGTTGATCGCGCCGCTGATCTGTAGGCGCGTGTTCGCGGCTGCCGCTACAGCGCTGCGCGTCTGTTTAGACGCGCAGCGCTGTAACACTTTGAGTTGCTGCATAATTTTGCCCTGAAATCGATTCCGATTTAAGGAATTATGTGGGGCGCCCTGCCGGGGAGAGCCAGTCCGGCAGCCGCGCAGGTACGCGACCGGCCAGCGCCGCCGTCACGCAATCCGCAAGGTTTCCAAAGCGCACCACACGCCCGGAGAGGCCGGGGCCGTAATGGGCATATTTGCCGGAATTGGTCATCAGCGCGCGGGTTCGCGTCGGGAAAACCGGTTCCGAGATCGAGCACCAACAGAGGTCGGGCAAGACCTGAATGCCACTTGCCTCCAGCTCGGCAAGTACGCCTTCGGTGCGGGCAGCGGCAATCACCTCACGGCCCGCCGTGACGATGACAGCGACGTCCTTGTGCCGTGTGCGACCCGCAAACGCGGCGGCCAAGGCTCGACACTCGTTGAGCGACGCATGGGGGCTGCCGATGGCAACCAGGTCCACGCCCTCCGGTCCCTCGTTCAAGACCGTCCAGGCGGCGGCCATCTCCGCGCGGGTGATTGATACGGTGTCAGTCTCGGTTGTCGCCGCACCTTCGGCCTCCGAGGTCACGCCTTCGATATGCAGCATAGGCGCCGCCGATGTGGTGCCGAAGGCGGCGCAGAGCGCCTTCAGGTCATCGGACGTGGGCTTTGCAGCGGCAAGGCCACGCAACAGAGGAATGCGATCGGGCGCGGCACGTCCGGCGAGATAGCCGATCAGCGGCCAGAAAGCGTCGTCCACCCCATCAGGCAGATCCACGTCGATGATGCGGCGGGCCTTGCGGTGTTCGTCGAGATAGACACCGGATAAAGGGGCGCGACCGGTCAGCGCGATGCAGAGGTCAAGGAAATCCGGGTGCTTCGCGGTGCGGGCGCCGAGCACCGTATTGGCATAGATGACGGCGTTGGATTCCGCCCATGCGACCGCCTCACCGGCCTGCGGCGCGCTGTCGAGCAGATAGGGCGAACAGGTGAAGGTCGGGCGGCAGCCCATGCGGACATAGGCGTCGGCGAGCCGCGCCGCCGGGTCGCCGAAAGCAGCCGGCACACGCTGCGCCTGCCAGTTGGCGCGGTCGACGGAAATGGCATTCATCGTCGTCGGCAGCCGGACCCGCGCACCCATGTCAGCCATTTTCTCGGCGAAGGTCAGGTTGGCGGGGCTTGCGTAGATGCAGCCGTCGATGTGGCCCTGGGTCACGCTGATGAGGCGCGTCGCGCCCTGCTGCGCTGCCATGGCGCAGATGATGCGCATGGCGACCTCGACCGCAACGCCGTCGCGGCCATTCAGCATGGCGAGGTCCGCTTCATCAAGATCGAGCGCCGCGGTGGCGAACGGCGCGATCGGGATCGTCAGGCCATCGGCCTCGATCGCCGTATCGGTTATGCGCGCAGTCTTCGCCTTGGCGAGTGCTGCGAAGGCATCCGGCGAGAGGCGCAGGATGGGCAGCGGTCTGCCGAACATCTCGGCTGCAATCAGCGCGCCGAGGGTCAGCACGTCCTCGGCCTCGGAAAAGACAAGCGCCGCCGGTGCGCGGCCGGTCAGCGCCAGATCGAGCAGCACGCCCGAGCCGGTGCAGGAGCCCCGGCTCGACGGTATCATCAGGATGCTGCCTGTCAGGCAGGTCCCGTGTAGCGGGTGATGGACATCAATCACCGCTCCGGTAGCCGGATCGACGCCACCCCAGAAGCTCAGCGCTTCCGGTGCTGCAACGATCGGCCCCTCGGCCGTGCCGCCAAGGATGCTGCGAGCGGAGATCGGATTTTTCATTTTACGACGAAGCCATGGGCAAAGGGATCGCGATCGTCGATGAAGATCGTGTTGATGCCGGTCATCCGCGCCCATCCGGCGATGGAGGGGATGATGGCATCGCGGTCGGCGACCTTGGTCGCGGCCTCGACCCGGCCCTTGAACAGCGAGCCGATGATCGATTCATGGACGAATTCGTCGCCGACCTTCAGCTTGCCCTTGGCGGCGAGCTGCGCCATGCGCGCCGAAGTGCCGGTGCCGCAGGGCGAGCGGTCGATCGCCTTTTCGCCGTAGAATACGGCGTTGCGGGCATGCGCCTCTGCCTGCGTCGGCTTGCCGGTCCACTGGATGTGGCTCAGCCCCTTGATCTCCGGATGCTCGGGATGGACGAACTCGTACTTCGCATTCAGGGCGGCGCGCAGTTTCGGGCTCCAGCCGATCAGCTCGCCGGCCGTGTGGTCGGCCATGTCGCGGAAGTTCTTCTGCGGCTCGACGATGGCGTAGAAGTTGCCGCCATAGGCGACGTCGACGACGATCTCGCCGAGGCCCTCGACTTCGGCGCTCAGGCCTTCGGCATAGAGGAAGCCGGGAACGTTGGTCAGGCGCACTTCCTCGACGAAGCGGCCCTCCTGGCGATAGCTGATGTCGACCTTGCCGGCCGGCGCGTCGATCGACAGCTTGCCGGGCTCGCGCGGCGTGATCAGGCCGTTCTCGATCGCCATGGTGATCGTGCCGATCGTACCGTGGCCGCACATCGGCAGGCAGCCGGAGGTCTCGATGAACAGCACGGCGACATCGCAGTCGGGCCGCGTCGGGGGATAGAGGATCGAGCCGGACATCATGTCATGCCCGCGCGGCTCGAACATCAGGCCAGTGCGGATCCAATCGAATTCCCTGAGGAAATGGGCGCGTTTTTCCAGCATGTTGGCGCCCTCCAGACGAGGACCGCCGCCGGAAACGAGGCGGACGGGATTGCCGCAGGTGTGCCCGTCAATGCAGGAGAAGGTGTAGGTGGCCATGGTCGAAACCTCTGTCAGAACCGTTGAGGCGAGAAGGGGGCGATGTCAATCGTTGGCGCCTGGCTGGTCAGCAGATCCGCGACAAGCCTGGCGGTGCCCGCCGATTGGGTCAGGCCGAGATGGCCGTGACCGAATGCGTAGATCACCCGCGGTGTGGCGCGGGCCTGGCCGATTGCCGGAAGGCTGTCGGGCAGCGACGGGCGGAAGCCCATCCACTGCACTCCGCCCTCGGGCTTGAGCCCCGGCAGGAAGGCGCGCGCCTTCTGCAGCATGGCCTCGGACCGGCGGTAGTTCGGCGGCAGCGTCAACCCGCCGAGCTCCACCGCGCCGCCGACACGGATGCCGGTCGACAGGCGCGTGACGACGAAGCCATGGCCGCCGAAGGTAACCTGCGTGCGCAGGTCGAAGGCGTCTGCCGGCAGGGTGGTATTGTAGCCGCGCTCGGTTTCGAGCGGGATGCTTTCGCCGAGAGACTTGGCAATCCGGTGGGAGAAGGCACCGGCCGCGAGCACGACCTGGGCCGCCCGCCGGGTGTTGCCGCTTGTCGTTCGGATCTCGACGCCGCCATCGACGGGCGCAAGAGCAGTTACCTCGGCGCGCTCGATCACGCCGCCTCTGGCGCGGAAATGCTCGGCGAGTGCGAGGGTGTATAACTTTGGGTCGGCGATCGAGTACCAACCCGGCGTAAACGTGCCATGGGTGAAGCGCGGCGCGAGACCCGGCTGGATTTCGGCCATCGCGGCGGCATCGAGATGCTGGAAGGCGATGCCGTGTTCCGCGCGTGCCTTCCATCCGGGCAGCGAAGCCTTGAGCTCGGCGTTGCTTTCATAAACCTGAAGATTGCCCTCCTTGCGCAGCATCGGCAGGGTGCCTGTTGCGGCAAGGAACGGCTCCAGCTCGACCTTGGAGAGGTCCATCATCGCAGTCTGAGCGGCCGTCGAATGCGCCACCCGCTTCGGCGAGCAGGCGCGCCAGAAGCGGAACATCCACGGCGCGATCTGCAGCGCGTAGGCGGGCGGGACGCTCAGCGGCCCGAGCGGATCGAGCAACCATTTCGGCGCCTTCTTCAGGATGCCGGGCGAAGCGAGCGGCAGGATGTCGGTGAAGGCGAAGGCCCCGGCATTTCCCGCCGAGGCTCCGGCCGCCGGGCCTTCGCGGTCGAGCACGGTGACCGAAAACCCCCGTGCCTGAGCCGCAATCGCGGCGGAAAGGCCGACAACGCCGGCGCCGATGACGATGACATCAGGCTGAGCTGCTTCCTTCATGGTCGGCTCAATGCGTCGCTGCCAGGAACTTCTGCAGTTCCGGATCCTTCGGTGCACCGAATAGCGCCTCCGGCGGGGCGATCTCGGCCATCACGCCCTTGTGGAAGAAGGCCACACGGTCGGATACCTCGCGGGCGAACTTCATCTCGTGCGTGACGCAGATCATCGTCATGCCTTCGGAGGCGAGCATGCGCAGCGTGTCGAGCACTTCGCCGACGAGCTGCGGGTCGAGCGCCGAGGTCACTTCGTCGAACAGCATGTATTCCGGCGACATGGCGAGTGCGCGGGCAATCGCCATGCGCTGCTGCTGGCCGCCCGACATCCGGTTGGGATAGACCGACAGCTTTTCGCCGAGACCCACATGGGTCAACTGCTTGACGGCGACCTCCTCGGCAGCCTGCTTGGACAGGCCAAGCACCTTGCGCGGAGCGAGCATGACGTTTTCAAGCACGGTCAGGTGCGGGAAGGCGTTCCACTGCTGGAACACGATACCGACCTTGCTACGCAGCTTGTTGAGGTCCGTGCTCTTGGCATGGACTTCTGTGCCGTCGATCTTGATCCGACCGGAATCGATCGGCTCAAGTCCGTTGATGCAGGTGAGCAGGGTCGATTTTCCGGAACCGGAACCGCCGATGACGGTGACGACTTCACCCTTCTTCACGGTGAGGTCGATGCCTTTCAGAACTTCCAGCGTACCGAAGGATTTGCGGACGTTTTCAATCTCAATCATTGGGGGACCACCGTTTTTCGAGATACCCACCAAGCCGGGCGATGGGGAAGCTGATGAGGAAATAGATTGCACCGCAGATCAGAAGAATGAAAAGCGGTTCCTGCAGGCGGGTGACGAGGATCTGCGAGGCGCGCAGAAGCTCGATCAGGCCGAGCCAGAGCACGAGCGCGGAATCCTTCATGACGCCGAGCGTGAGGCCGATCCAGGACGGAAGCGAAACGCGGGTGGCGAGCGGCGCCACGATGTAACGCATGTCCTGCCACCAGGTCATGCCGAGCGACCGCGACGCGCGGCGTGTGGTTGCCGGCACGGACGAGATGCCGCCGCGCACGATCTCGGTGCAATAGGCGGCCGTGTAGAGCGACAGCACCACGCAGGAGGTCGTAAACGGACCCCAGCCCAGTTTGGCGATGGACTGGAAGGCATTGGCCAGCACGAGCTGGATCAGGAGCGGAACGGAGCGAAACACGTCGAGCACGAAGGTCAGCGGCACGGACCAATAGGTGCTGGCCTGAACGCGGATCACCCCAAAGAGGATGCCGAGCAACGTACCGGCGGTAACGGAGACGGCGGTGACGGCGAGCGTCATCGCCGCACCCTGTGCCAGGAAGGCGAGATCACTCCAGGTGAGGGCGGTATTGAACATCTCTCACCTCTCTCAGTAGCGGAACATGCGCGAGGCGATTGCTCGGGCAGCTAGGGTCACGGCCTTGGCGATCACGTAGTAGATCACGGCGGCCAGGGCGAAGAATTCGAAGGTGCGGAACGACCGGGCGTTCAGTTCCTGGGTGACGCCGGCAAGGTCGGTGTTCATGCCCACGGTGACGCCGAGCGAGGTCATTAGGATTGCCCAGACCATCTGGTTGGTCGTCGGCAGGAAGGCGACACGCAGCATCTGCGGCAGAACGATGAACCGGAAGGCCTGCAGCGCCGTCATGCCGAGCGAACGGCCGGCACGGGTCTGCGTATCCGGTATCGCTTTCAGGGCGCCGCGGAAGTTTTCGGCCAGATAACCCGCATTGTTGAAGGCAATGCCGACGAGCAGCGCCGTGTAGGGGCTCAGATGGATGCCGAAATTGCCGAGGCCGAAATGGGCCATGTAGATCTGGAACAGCGCGGGCGTGTTACGCGCGATCTCGATCCAGGTGGTGGCAAAGCCGCTGAGGACGCGGTTGCCGGACAGGCGAAACCCCGTCAGGGCGAGCGCGCAAGCCACGCCGATGAGCATCGACAGCAGCGCGATCTGCAGCGTGATCAGCGCGCCGTCAAGCATTTGCGGCAATGCTTTCAGCGCCTGGTTCCAGTGGAAGGTGTAATTGAACATTGCCGTCTCACCTTTACGAAAATGAGTAACGGCGCGAGGCGTTTGCCTCGCGCCGTCAGAGAAACGGACAGTTTAGCGGTAGACGCCGTTCACCGCCAGCGAAGGCAGCTCGCCGCCGACCCACTTTTCGTAGAGTTCGGCATAGCGGCCGGTGCGGACCTGCTGGTTGATGAAGAGGTTGAGATAGTTGATGAGGCCGTACTCTTCGCGGTTGGTGAAGAGAGCCACGTAGTCGGTGTCGAACGGCGCCTTGCCAACGACCGAGATGCCGGCGAACTTGCCGGTCTTGACATTGGCCTGCGCCACGGTCGAGGTCGATACGGTTGCGTCGATCTGGCCCTGGCTGAGGGCGAGGAACACGTCAGCCTGCGTCTGGTAAGGACGGAATTCGCCCGCACCCCATTCCTTGACCTGCTTTTCCAGAGCGATGGCTTCAAAGGTGCCGGCGGTGGCGCCGACAACCTTGCCCTTCATGTCCTCGAAGGACTTGATGCCGGTCTTGTCATTGGCGGTAACGGCCATTTCGAAGGCGAAGTAAGGAACGGTCATGCCGACGGTCTTGGCGCGCTCCAGCGTGTCGGAGGTCGAAGCGACGCCGACGTCGACGCGTCCGGACATCAGCGCGGGAATGCGCTCGGGGAAGGGGGTCTCGACGATCTCGGCCGTGACGCCAAGCGCCTTTGCCAGGTCGTTGCAGTAGTCGACGTCGAAGCCGACCGGATTGTTGTTCTCGTCGCGAGAACCCATCGGCGGGAAGTCGAGAACCACTGCGCAACGCAGCGTACCCGAGCCGATGATATCATCCAGCTTGTCGGCATGGGCCGGGCTGGTCAGAGCGGTGGCGGCAACGAGGCCGAGCGCGAGCATCGAGGTTTTCATTATCTCTCTCCCTGAAGTGATGTGCCGTTTGACGGCTGACACACTATTCCGCGTTGGAGAGCGTAAATCAACAGAAAAATACAATTAGTATACAAAAAGTATATCATCCGAACGCGAAACGCCCGCAGGGTTCCCATTTGTTTCGCCAAACGGGTCCCCTGCGAAGCGATCTGTCGCGTCCTTAGCCCTGGAAATCCTCGGGCAGCAGGGCTTCCGGCATGTTCTGGTAGGCGACCGGACGCAGGAAGCGCCGGATGGACAGGGTCCCGACGCTGGTTGCGCCAAAGTTGGTCGAGGCCGGATAGGGTCCGCCATGAACCATCGAATCCACCACTTCGACGCCAGTCGGGAAGCCGTTGACGAGCACGCGGCCGGCCTTGCGCTCGAGGATCGGGCGCAGACCGCGGGCCGTTTCGAGATCGCCCTCATCCATGTGGATGGTGGTGGTCAGCTGGCCTTCGAAGCCGCGGGCAAGCTGCTCCATTTCGCTCGTCGAGCCGACGCGGACGACAAGGCCGAGCGGTCCGAAGACCTCTTCGCCAAGCGCGTGATCGGCGAGGAACTGCTCACCCGTTGTCTCGAACAGGTTCGGGGAGACGGCGCGGCCGGAGGATTGGGTGGTGAGCAGCGGCTTGACGGCGTTGCGGCTTTCGAAGCGCGCCTGTCCGTCGTGATAGGCCTTGGCGATGCCGTCGGTCAGCATCGTCTGCGGCGCGACTTTACCCAAAGCTTCGACGGCAGCCGCCGTGAAGCGGTCGGCGGCAGCGCCATCGATGACAACGGCGATGCCGGGATTGGTGCAGAACTGGCCGGCGCCCATGGTCAGCGATCCGGCCCAGCCCTGGCCCAGTGTTTCAGCGCGGGCGCCGAGCGCTTCAGGCAGCAGAAACATCGGGTTGACCGAACCGAGTTCGCCGAAGAACGGGATCGGTTCGGGACGGGCGGCGCACAGATCGAAGAGCGCCCGTCCGCCGGCCAGCGAGCCGGTGAAGCCGACGGCCTTGATCAGCGGGTGCTTGACCAGTGCGTGGCCGACGTCACGGCTGCCGCCCTGGATCAGCGAAAAGACGCCCGGGTGAACGCCGGTCTTGCGAATGGCGGCTTCGATCGCCTCAGCGACGATCTCACCGGTGCCGGGATGCGCCGAATGGCCCTTGACCACTACCGGGCAGCCGGCGGCGAGCGCCGCTGCCGTGTCGCCGCCGGCCGTCGAGAAGGCGAGCGGGAAGTTCGAAGCGCCGAAGACGGCGACCGGGCCGATCGGCCGCTGGATCAGCCTGATCTCCGGACGGGGCGCCGGCTGGCGCTCGGGCAGGGCTGCATCGAAACGACGATCGAGATACTCGCCCTTCTCGATATGGTCGGCGAAAAGCCGCAGCTGGCCGGTGGTGCGACCGCGTTCACCCTGCAGCCGCGCCTCGGGCAGGCCGGTTTCCTGGCTGCCGATCTCGGTGATCGCCTCAGCGCGCGCCTCGATCTCGTCGGCGATGGCACGCAGGAATGCGGCGCGCTCGGCCCGCGTCGAATAGCCGTAGCTCAGGAAAGCCTCTTCGGCGGCTTCGGCAGCGCGATTGACCAGTTCTACCGTCCCGGCGGCAAACTGATGGACCGGACCGTGGGCAGGCGTCGATGCGAAGGTGCCGACACCGTCGAGCCATTCGCCTGCAACCAAGTGTTTTCCTTTGGGGGTGAAGGTCATCTGCCGATCCTTTCTCTCGATCCCGCATTGCCTTTTGTGGCAGAGGGGGTCATGGCTGAATTGCACTTGTCGGTTCTTTGTATACTATATGTATGCAGAACATCAATCGCCTGACTGGCCTATCGGGATCAGGCGCGGATTTTGAGAGGGAGAGAGATGAGCGAGACCAACACCTTGACGATCGGAGCGCTTTATGAGCGCGTCGAGGCGATCTTCCGCAAGGCGGGGCTCAATGGCGTTCAGGCTGGAGCGCTCGCGCGCGTGATCGTCGCCGGCGAGCGCGATGCCTGCAAATCGCACGGCGTCTACCGCATCGAAGGGGCGCTGCGGACAGTGAAGGCCGGTAAGGTGAAGCCGGACGCGGTGCCTGAAGTGGATCGGCAGGAAGGTTCGGCCATCGTCAAGGTGAACGCCAAGGGTGGTTTCGCCAACCCGGCTTTCGAGCTTGGCCTGCCGGTGCTCGCCGAACGGGCGCGTTCCCTCGGCATTGCCGCCCTTGTCATCAACGACTGCACCCACTTCTCGGCGCTTTGGCCCGAAGTTGAAGGGCTGACCGGAGAGGGGCTTGCCGGCCTGGTGATGTGCCCGAGCTATGCAACCGTGGCGCCGACGGGCGGCAACAAGCCGCTGCTCGGCACCAACCCCTTCGCCTTCGGCTGGCCGCGCGAAGGCAAGCCACCCTATGTCTTCGATTTCGCCACTTCTGTTGCGGCGCGCGGCGAGATCGAGCTGCACCGCCGCGCAGGCAAGCCGCTGCCGGAGGGCTGGGCGATCGATGCTGAGGGTAATCCGACGACCGATCCGGAAGCGGCGCTTGCCGGCGCCATGCTGCCGTTCGGCGGACACAAGGGCTCGGCGATCGGTACGATGGTCGAACTTCTCGCAGGCATCATGATCGGCGACCTGACGAGCCCTGAAGTGCTCGATTATCTCGGCACCACGACCCTGGCGCCGTTCCATGGCGAGTTGATAATCGCGTTTTCGCCGGCGAAATTCGCCGCCGGACGGCCGGGCGACCCGTTCGCACGTGCCGAGATGCTGTTCGAAGCGATCGTCGGCCAGGGCGCCCGTCTTCCCTCGCAGCGGCGCTTCGTGGCGCGCGCCAAGTCGGAAGCCGAGGGCGTCGTCCTTAACAAGGCGGAGATGGAGCAGCTCGACCGGCTCTACGCGCTTGGGCTGGATGCCGTGGCGTAAGAATCCAGCCCGGGGCATCCAGTCCCTTCTGGCATTCGGCGAAACGAAAGGCCCTCGCGGAGGGCCTGGCGTCGACCAAAATGTGGAACCAGGTTGCTCTGGTTCCACATTTTCAGATTCTGCTGATGTTCGGGTTTATCGAACGGGCATCCGGTAGCAGCCGCCAGGAGATCTCTACGACCCTCGCAAGAAGACCAGCCAATGCGCTGTCCGGCACAATGCGATCACGGCAGCAGTGATCGCGCCGTTGGCGTTAGGCGCAGCACTTCGTTCTGCCTCCACGTCCGCTGCTCCATCTCCGAAACGACCTCCGTCGTCCAGGTCTCGGACTGCGCAAGTTCGGCCAGGTGGGTCTCATACGCAGCCAAACTGGGAAAAGCGCAGAACCAGACGAAGACTGTCTCGCCTTCGCGGACAGGCAGCCTGGGGAAAGTGTTCGGGCTCTGCTCGGTGACCAGAGCGGCCAGCACAGTGGCCGAGGCTTGCTGCAGATGTGGCTTGACAACGGCTTCAAAGAATCCGGCAAACTCGTCGTCCGTGCGTGGCGCGAGATAGCAGATCGTCGCAACCACAAGACCGTGCCGTACATCCGCCGCGCCAAACGCGGGGCGCATCGTGCGCAACGGCGCAAAGCCGACATCGGGCGATGCGGGCCGCAGGAGCAGAACGTTGTCCGAATTGATCATCGTACCGTTCGCCTGGTCGCGGTGAGCGGCCCACACCGGACCGGTATAGAACGAGTTCAGCGCCGCTGCGCGAGACGGCATGTCGCGAAAGCCTCTGAGCCATACGAAGCTGTTGGGATCATCAAGGTCGCGGAATTGTCCCATTACGCTCATTCCCTGTGCTTCCTGGGGTTCGACGAACTCCCGGTCGAACAGGTCGATCAAAGTCTCCCTGGCTTCCGGTCGAAGCCGATACCGCCGCAGCTCAATGATCGAGTTGGTTCTATCGTGCGCAGCCTGCGGCATTGATTTGTCCATTGTGATTGACGTCATGTGCATCCCCTCTACAAAACAGGACAACCGTCCCGTTTTGACTACAGGACAGTTGTCCTGTTTTGTCAACCTGCTATAACGCGGAGGAAAGGAAGGACCCATGTCGGAACGACCTACCTCGTCGCATAGGCGCATGAACGATCCCGAAGGACTAAGGCAGCGGCTTGTGGATGCGGCCTACGCGGCATTCTCGACCCGCGGCTACCATTCCAGTGGCCTGCATGACCTGAAACGCGATGCGGGCGTCACCGGTGGAGCGCTCGCGCATCACTTCCCCACCAAGAAGGCCCTCGGTCTTGCTGTTATTCAGGATCGTGTTGCGGAAGCCGTCGAGCTGACGTGGATCACGCCAGTCAATCTTGCCACTACAACGGCCGATGGAATCCAGGCGGTGTTCGCAGCCATCATTTCCGAACTGGAGCGGAAGGGGGCCGTCTCGGGCTGCCCGCTGAACAATCTCGCACTTGAACTGTCGCGCGAGGACGAGGATTTCCAAGCCGCGATCGAGGCGATCTTCATACGCTGGAGGACCGCCATCGCCGAAAAGCTGCGGGCCGACCTTCGTGCGGCTCCCGTTCGCGACTTCGATTCTGAGGCTATGGCAACCCTGGTCGTGGCAACCTATTCCGGTGCGATGGCGATGGCGAAGGCATCCCAGTCCGTGACACCCTTGAAGATCTGTGCCAAGCAGCTAACGTCGATCATTCGAACTCAGACGTCGCTGGGACACGAACTTTAGGGCCGAACAGACGCTGGTTCTCGCTTCCTTCAAAATTTTAAGCAAAAAGAACCCCCTAAGTCCTTGCGGCGTAGGGGGTTCGGCAGGAGCTTCACCTAAAATTCCACACTTTAGCTAAGGACCTCCCGGACGGGAGGGCCTACTTTCTAGCGCGCGGTCAACCGATGGTTAGGCCTTGTATGCCTGCACTGCGCCCGGAAGCTTGCTCCACTCGGCGTACCAGGTGTTGAACAGCTTGAACTGGGCTTCGACATAGCCGCGCTGGCTATCCGAGAGCACGTCGGTCTCGTTGAAGTGCAACGTGTATTCCTTGTCGCCCTTCAGTACCATCATGTGCTTGAAGTAGAGGACCAGGTCCGGGCCTTCGTCGAAGGAGGAGAGCACGGCGAGTGCCTGTTCCAGTTCCAGCGCGCGCAGGCGTGCATCGACATCACCTTCGGCGGCTGCCCGCGACAGGTTGCACATGTGGATGACTTCCTTCGGCAGCACGCAGCCGATGCCGGTGATGGCGCCGGTCGCGCCGCAGTTGACGAAGCCGTGGAACACGGCCGTGTCGACGCCGATCATCAGCGAGACGCCATCGTCACGGCTGGTGATGTTCTCGGCCGCATAGCGCATGTCGGCGGCTCCGCCGAATTCCTTGAAGCCGACGAGGTTCGGATGTTCGGCGCGCAGGGCGAAGAACAGGTCGGCGCGGGTGGCAAAGCCGTAGTAGGGGCTGTTGTAGATGACAGCCGGCAGGTCCGGAGCGGCCGAGAGGATGGCCTTGAAGTGGTTCTTCTGGGCGGCGACGACCGAGCCACGCGAAAGCACGCGGGGGATGACCATGAGACCCTGGGCGCCGACCTTCTGAGCGTGAGCCGCATGGGCGACGGCGGAAGCGGTGTTGACGGCGCCGGTACCGACGATGACCGGGATGCCGGCCTTGACCAGGCGCTCGACGCCTTCCATGCGCTGCGCATCGGTCAGGAGCGGCCAGTCACCCATCGAGCCGCAGTAAACGACGGCGGACATGCCCTGGGCAATCAGCTCCTGGCCCTTGCGCACCAGCGCGTCGAAATCGGGGCTGCGGTCGTCCTTGCAGGGGGTCATCAGCGCAGGGATGACGCCGGAGAAAATCTTCGCCTTCATTTGAAACTCCTCTTGGCTTGTCACGAGGACATGAGGCCTGCGCGCTGTCGCCAGCGCACGTCTCCCATGCCTTTGATCAGGACAATAGCTGTTTGTATTTTATTTGTCGACAAGAAAAATACAAGTGACGCTACAGGGCGATGTCGAGCTTGCTATTGCGGGCAAAAAGCATCTGCACCTGCTCGACGATCTGCTCGGCATGTGCCTTGCCAAGACGGTCGGCGGTCTCGACGTCGCGGGCCTCGATCGCGGCGATGATTTGGGCGTGTTCATCAACGAAGCGCTGCGGGAATTGTTCCTCGTAGGACTGATAATAGAGGCGGAGAATTCGGCGCCCTTCGTCCAGCAATCGGCGGAACAGGCTGGTGAAATAGGGGTTGCGACCGGCTTCGGCGATGGCCGCGTGAAAGGCGGCATTGGTGGCGATCATCGCCAGCGCGTCGCGCGTCACGACGGCCGCCGCATAGTCCTCATGGAAGCCGCGGATGACAGAAAGATCTTCCGGCCTGTGGTTCTGTGCTGCCAACCGGGTGGTGACACGGTACATCAGCACCAGCGCGTCGAAGAAGGGGTTCAGGTTGAGGAAGTCGATGTTCGCCACCATCGTCGAGCGGTTCGGCAGCGTGTCGATCAGCCCTTCGCCAGCGAGACGCACCAGCGCCTCGCGGATCGGCGTGCGCGACATCTTCAAGCGCTCGGCCAGCTGTACTTCATCGATCGGGCTGCCGGGCGGCAGCACCAGGTCGAGGATCTCGTCGCGCAGGAGGTCGTAGACCATCTTCACGCCGGAACCGCGCTTGCGTTCGAGTGTCGGGCTGGAATCGGTATCGGTCATTTTCAAGAATCCTTTTGTCGACACCATGAATACTTCTCGCCGCGCGTCGGATCAACTCCGCATAGACACTGGTTTGGATCGCGTCGTTTCCCGGAAATTGGCGTCGTTTGGCAATGACCGGCACGGGCGGCACTTTACAGCGCCGCGCGTCTATTTAGACGCGCAAAGGTCGCTGTAACACTTTGAGTTGCTGCATAATTTCGTCCTTAAATCGATTCCGATTTAAGGAATTATGCAGTAAGCGCGATCAGACTTCCGCAAGGACGATCGACACGATCGGCGATATTCTTGCCAGCCACCGCAATGCGCCTCCGATCGTGGTCGCCTTCGAACTCTTCCGGCGTTCCCATCCGGTCTGCAGGCGCCCGGCCGCAGACCTTCACCGGCCTCGGATCAAAGCGTCGGCATGTTTGTTCGCGAAAAATCCGCGAATGCCGCGGCCGGCAGCGGGCCTGCGGTCATCAGGGTAAAATCGAAGGATGCACGAACGTCCGGGCCGAGCACATATTGCCGATGAACGCGCAGGAAGTTGCGCCTGATCCTGCGGTAGCGGTCAGGCGAAAGCAGATATTTCACCTTGATATAGGCGATGGGCGGCTGTTTTTCCCTCGAATGCCCGGACAGGGTTACGACACGCGTCTTGTAGAAGTTGACGACATCCGTCAGGCAATGGACCTCGAACCAGAAGATCTCCCTAGCGCGTGCGATTGCCCCGACGCGGGCGCGAAGAGCCTGCGCCGGCCTCATCAGCGCACACTGCAGGATCGCGCCGCCAAGTGTTGCGAACACCACCCGTTTGCCCGCCAGAATATCCGGCTGCCGCTCCAGCAGCATGCCGATGACATGCGCGGCGACGCTGGAGCCCATGCTGTGCGAGCTGATCAGATACTCGTCCGCCTCTTCGTTGAACGCCTCGCGGGCAGCATTCACACAGCTGTCGAGCCAGCGGTTGAATTCGGGCCGATCCAGCCGCGCCAACGCGACGGCCATTTCCCAGTCGGCAAACAGATGCAGCGTATGGAACTTGCTGGCCAGTGGCAGCAGGAACCGTTGCATCAGAAGACCCGCAAGCGGCAGGCTCCACAGCAGGTTCCAGCTGGATAGGTTCAGCCAGTTTGGCAAGAACGCGACCACGAGGGTGGCTGCCGTCATCAGGCTCGCCATCAGGAAGGGGAATAGGGAAAACAGCGCGAAGCGCCAAGCGTGGCGAAAGTAACCCCAGAGCCCGCCGTTGAACGCCACATGCAGCGCGCTCGCAAAACCCCCGGCCAGCCGTCGAACGAATGACCGGCGGCTCAGGGTGTCGACGAGCACGTCGTGATCGAAGAGATGGATGCGGCTTGACGTCTGCCAATCCGACCCGGCGCAATCGACATCGAAATGCGCCGCAGCGCCCGTGCTCACCAAGGGCCCGATATCGGACTTAAAGTCCCATACCTCGGCGCTCTGTTGGGCAGAACGTGCGTAACGCAAGCGGTGTGCCTCGGCGTCAAAGGGCTCAAAGCCGGGAAAATGCAGTACGACCCTCTTTTTGATACGGGACATGGGCGGCTTCTGTGATGATGGTTTTCGAGAGCTGTCGGCCATCGACGCGGCGGTGATCCGGATGGAGTGACAGCTGCGCAAGTGACGACGTGAGGCAAGGGAGGGCAGTGGGTGGAATCAGCTTGAAATTGACCGGCACCGTATCGACGCGAACTGCGGCGCAATCGTGATCGACCGGGCGCCCCCGACCGTGGTCGATGAAATAAAACGAGGCGACGTATGGGCCTCGGCCTGTCGCCTGGCGGCGGTCACAGCAGACCACATATCGACCTCAGCAAGCGCAAAGCAACTTGGCCTTGGTCGCGCAACGGTTTATCGAGGGACGCGGTTCGGCTGGCTGGAGATTTCGGAACGTTCGCCCCAAGACGGTTGGACGATCTGGGCAAGATCAATCCGGTCGTGGAACCCCGGATTGCCGTTGGACGCGTTGCCGAGAAGAGTGAGCCTTATGAACACCAATCCAGACACCGATTTCCCCGAACTCAATGCGATCGAAGCCCGCGTTCTTGGCTGCTTGATCGAGAAGAAGGAAACCACGCCTGACGTCTATCCGCTGACGCTCAACTCCCTCCACTCAGCCGCCAACCAAAAGACGGCGCGCGATCCGGTCATGGCGTTGGAACAGATGGAGGTGCACCGTGCGCTCAATTCGCTCACCCAGAAGGGATTGGTCCGGCAGGCCTTCGCGTCGCGTGTCGAGCGTTATGAACATCTGGCCGCCAACCGCTTTTCGCTGACGTCGCCGCAGATCGCCGTGCTGGGTCTGCTTTTGCTGCGCGGCCCGCAGACCGCCTACGAGCTCTGGTCGCGCAGCGAGCGCATGGCGCGGTTCCAATCGGTGGAGGATCTCAAGGACAACCTCGATCTGATGATCGGGCGCCGGCCTCCGCTCATCGTCCAGCTGAGCCGTGGCGCCGGCCAGCGCGAGGACCGGTTTGCGCATCTGCTGTGTGGCGAGGTCGATCAGACGGTTGCCGCCGCACCGGGCACGTCCTCCTTTGTCGGGACCGGATTGTCCGAGCTGGAGCAGCGCGTGCAGACATTGGAAGAGATTGTCGCGGCGCTTCAGGCCGAAATTGCCGCGCTCAAGGGGCACTGAGCGCTACTGCATAATTCCTTAAATCGGAATCGATTCAAGGGAAAAATTATGCAGAAATTCAAAGTGTTACGGCGACCTTCAGGGCGCCGACTTATGGTCGGAGACCGGTCGCCGTGACGGCCGGTCTCCCGTTTACTTTCCGGCTGAAGTGGCAGCCGTCCTTGCGGCTTCCGCTTCGCCGATGGCGGCGGCGCATTCCTCGCAGCAGACTTCCACCGTCTTGCCGCCCAACTTGACCTTGATGCTGTTCTGATCGAGCTCACAGTCGCAGGCCGCACAGGTTTTCTGGCTCATCGTCTTCGTCTCCTCTTGGTCGTGGTTTCGACCATCAGAGAAGACCATCTGCACGCTGGCGTCGCTGTCAGATTCTTTAGCGATCGACGTGAACAACGGAGGGTGGCGAGCCGATACCTCCGTATCGGTAGGCGCACACGGTGCGGCCATGGGCAATAGCGAGGAATTCACCGGACCGCGCGGCACCACCGGACTGGTGATGGCCGGTGCGCAGATCCAGTGCGCCGGTCCTGTGACCCTGTCGCGCATCGAACATCTCCAACTGCCCGCTCTCCGTCAGAATGGAAACTGAGGCGCCGAGTTCGACCGGCCCGCCGACAGCCGGGTTGGAAAGGGGGCTTGCCCAGCGCTCCATCAGCTTCGTATTGCTGCGAAAGAAACGCCTTTGGCGCTGTAGCTCCAGATACCTGAGCGTCGTCGCATCGTCGGCAGCGGCCATGCTGTTTTCCGGGAGTGCCAACAGATGCATGGCGGCTGTTCCCTCGGGCAAGGCGAGGCGCGCGCGCTCCTTGCCGCTCGCCAGATCGTAGCCCAACACCGCGCCGCGGGCGCCGACGACGACCGTGTCGTCGATAATGACGGGCACGAACATGTATTCGGTATGGGTCACCGACCAACGCACAGAGCCGTCCCATGCCGAAAGGGCAAACAGGCGAACGGTGCTTTCGCCGAAGTTCGCGCCGCTGACGACGGTCGCGTGAACGACCACGTCTTGCGTTGCCGCCAGCGTGTAGCTGTGGCCGCCGTTGTCGAACGTCCATAGAACGGCCCCGGTGCGGGCGTCGAGGCACCAGGTTCGCCGGGCTCTGCCATGGATTTCCGCCAGAACGAGGTGGTCGCTGCCTGCCAGCGTGGGCGGACCGATATTGCTCTCGATTGCGTCGCACCGCCAGATCTGGTTGCCGTTCGGATCATAGGCTGCCACGGCTCCATCGAAGCTGCTCAGGAAGACGGTGCCGTCCGCGCCGATTGCCGGGCGATTGGCGACATGATCGACGGTCGTATTCCAGAGCTCTTCGCCCGTGGCCAATGCCAGCGCCATCAACCTGCTTTCGAAGAAGTCGCGCTTGTCATAATGGAACAGTTGGTAGACGGCACCGCCGGCAAGCACCGGCCCCCTTGATTTGACGTTGCGCTCGTTGGCGAGCCTGACCGACCACACTGCTGTTAAACTCATCGTCCGCCTTGATCCTTGCCGCTGGCCGCCGTGGCGGCAGATGCTTATTCAGTCATTCGCCGAGGGGGAAGGGGGCTCGCAAACACCGCGATGACCTCCCATGCTCCAGCACGATGCGGAGCCAAAAATAGACCCATAAAAGTTGATTGATTTTCGGTTGCAAGATCGCCAAAGTGGTGGGGTAGAGCACAGCTCGTCCGCTTCAAGTCAAAAATGAGCTAAGCCGCGAACGAGGCAGTATTTCGGTGCTCCGACACTATATCGATAGGCATTTGCAAGACGAAAACAAAAACAAAAAATGGGCCCCGGCATGTACAGCTAGGGCCATTTTTTTATGGGGCGCACCGGCACGGGCCGATGACGCCGCCAAAGGCGATCACTAAAAGTTGACTGTTCTGCGAACGGGCGCACGCCCCTCGATCACGCGGCGAACCTGCCTGCGATCGCGGCGCAGGATATCGAGGCAATCATTGCCGAACCATTCCAGCGATGCATCGGACTGGCCGTCGCCCGCGATCTCCAGGAGAAAACCGACATAATCGAGCGTGCCTTCGAACAACGGCGTCATGCCGTCGCGGCGGCCGGCGGCGGCATAGACGTTTGCCGGCTCGAAAACCGCGAGGTCCGACCGGTCATGAATGTTCTTCAGGTGGTAGTGGCGGACGTGCGGCTTCATCTGGCGATGCACGATGATGGGGTCGTCGCCGCCCTCCCAGACGTGGAGCGTATCGAAGTTGATCGCAAAGGCGGGATGGTCGACCTCGTCGATGAGACGCAGCGTCGAAGCCGCGGTATCCGCCAGCGTCTTCGGATGCGTCTCCGCCAGCAGTTGAATGCCATAGCCGGCGGTGATTGCGCATATCTCCTTCAGCCGCTCCACTATCAGCTGCCGCTCTTCGTCGGAGACGGAGAGACTACCGCAATTGCCGGCGAAGGTGCGGATCTTGCGGGTTCGCCAACGGCGCGCGAGCCTGCAGAGTTCGACAGTCTTGTGCCTAAGCGTCTCCGGATCGCCGTCGAGCGGCAGGTAGTCGCTGATCATCGGCACCTTCAGCCCAAAGGTGTCGAGCCAATCGGCATTGCGGTCGGGCTGTTGCACCAGGTTGCGCGCATGCGCGCCCCAAAGCTCGATGCCCTGGAAATCGTTCGACTGCGCCCAGGCGGCGATTTCGCCGAGCGAAATCAGATGATGTCGGAACGTGATCGTGCACAGCGATATGTTCATCGCGCAACCCTTTTCAGCATGGGCCTCTTCAGCATGGGAATGTCAGCGGCTATGTTCCGGTCGCACCAGAGATCGAAGATCTCTGCCAGCTTGCCTTTCAGCTTCGTCTCGAGCCGGTCGGCTTCCGCCAGCCGCTCGAAAACCGGGGCGGCCAACGCGCGGTCGCCGGTCTGGCTCAGCTTCATGCAATCGTAGTGCAGCGTTTTCAGCGCCTGGACGAGGGCCTCGATCTCTTCGCACCAGCCTTCGAACTCGGCCGCCGGCAGTTTCAACGCCCGCCAGAAGAAGGCAAAGCCATGCTCGTAGGCGTATTTGCGGATGGTGATGACGGGCAGCTCGCGCACGGCTTTGGTCAGATCGGCGAGATCGATGCCGCTGCGTCCCTCCAGATGAGCCGTTACGATTGTACGAACGGTGTCGGCTAGAGGGTTATTGTCCCCGATGAAGCAAGCCTCGAAATAGGCCTTGAGGTCTTCGGCGGCAGGCGGCCGGGCTTCGGCGTTGTCGAAGACATAACCGCCCCCAACGGTCGGCTGCATGACCGCATAGATCACTTTGTCCCGCGCGATCTCACCCTCCCACCGATAATCCGGATCGTGCACGAACCATGTGTCGGGATCGGCGGTCTCCCGCAGCATGAGGTAATGCGGGAAGGGGTTCTGGTTGAACTTGTTTTCGCGCTCCGGCAGATGGAACATGTCGAGCATGACCATCACGGAACCGGTATCTGCGCGCCGGCTAACGAGATCGAGCAGCACGGCGAGATTTTCGTTCTTGCTCAAATCCGGGTCGTACCATTCGCGAACGGTGACGCCGTATAGCCGCTGAAACCAGCCGCGGAAGAATTCCTGGCTGATCTCGGGTGCGTGGTAGAGAAGCTGGAAACGATCGCTGAGGGCAAATTTCGCATCCCAGACACCGAAATAGAACGGCCGGTGATCCAGGCCCTGGCGTTTCAGCCCGTCGCAGACGCAGCTGACGAAGCAATGGACCTTGATGTCGTAATAGGCCTCACCGTGGACGCCTTCGTCGGCTGTGCCGCCGGTCAGCGGAAACGACGGCACGACCGCGGCCACTTTCGGTTCATAGAGCGCGGCGAGGTCGGCGACGGTCTGGACATCCTGCCGGGCGATCGCTTCTTCGGGAACGCTCAGCCCATATTCCAGCTCGAGATTGAGAAAGATCTGCAGGATCAGGACGGAATCCAGATAGAGGTCCTCGTTGAGGCGAGCTTGCGGACCGAAGCCGTCGAGATGCGGGTGCATCATATGTTCGCTGAGGACCTTGTGGATCGCCTGCAGGGTTTCGTCGTTCGTCATGACGCTGCTCCGGCGATCGGTTTGGCAAACTCGCCGGTTGCGTGCCGGGCGGCAACCTCGCGGCGGCTGATCTTGCCGTTGGCTTGGCGCGGGATGGTATCGACCTGGCGGATGTCCATCGGCAGCTGGTGGCTGGCGAGGTTCAGGCTGCACCATGCGCGGATCGCCTGCGGCGCGATGGTTTCGCTGGCGCTGAACAGCAGCGCGACACGCTCTCCGGCAAAGCGGTCGCCCATGCGGAAGGCAACGGCGTCGCTCACGCCCGCCATCGCCATCACCGCATCCTCGACATCCCTGGGATAGACGTTGAGACCGGAGACATTGATCATGTCGTCCATGCGCGACACGAACACCAACATCCCGTCATCGCGGCGATAGCCGAGATCGCGGGTGTGGATGGCGATGCCATCGTCCTTCGTCACGACGATCTCGCCCGTATCCTCGACACTACTTCCGGTTTGCGGGAGAAGATGCGGCAGCACGAACCCCATGTGTCCGGCGGCAGTGACATCCGGATTGATGGCGATGCATCCGGCTTCGGAGCAGCCATATTGCTGGAACATGTGCCGGCTCTTGGCCCTGATCTGGACGAACCAGGGATCCGGCAGCAGCGTACCCGACGTCATCGTCGCATGGATCTGTTTGCCTTCCGGCAGGAGCCGGGCAAGCGTGTGCAGGATCGCCGGCGACGAATAGAGCAGCGGCCGCCCGACCTCGCGCAGAACCTTCATGAGATATTTCGGATTGGCCGTGTTGACGACCACCGGCGTCTGGCCACGCCTGAGCGCCACGAGGATGCCGCAGATCAGGCCATAGGAGTGGGTCGTCGGGCAGGCGATGACCGGGGTCATGTCCGCCGGCTCGCGGAAGGTGCCGATATAGCTTTCGATCTCGGCGTCGATATCCCCCCAGCTTCGCGCCACGCATTTCGGCGCCCCTGTCGTGCCCGAGCTCATCTGGAGAAGCGTTCCGGCCGGCAAGGCGTTCGAGGGTCGTTCCAACACCTCGGCCGTTAAGCTGTTGTAGAACAGCCGGTCGCAGCCGGCCCCGACCGCAAGCTTTCGCGCGGCCGAATAGGGCGTGCCCGGGTGGATCGGCAATACGCTGGCGCCGGCCCTGCGGATGGCAAAGAACAGCGCCAGCCAATCGACGGTTTCGGCAAAGCAGACCGCGTAGCGTCCGTCGTCGCGGTCTTTCAGGCCGATCTGCCCGGCCAGGCGTGCGGATGTTTCGTCGAAATAGGCGCGATCATAGTGCCTGTCATCGATACGGATCATGGCTTTCTCCTTCGTTGAAGCCGGTCCGCGGCCAAGGCGTTGGGCACCACGTGGTGGTACTCCGGCTTGCGCGCGAAGAGCTTCCTCGTCATCAGGGATTCGGTGAGAATTTCGGGCCGGCCGTGGCGCAATTGTGCCTGCCGAGCCGCCGTTGCGCGGCTGTGCGGATAGGACGACAGCAGGCGCTCGACCCGCTGCCAGAACAGCGGCTCGCGCAGATCGTAGCAATGGTCGAGAAGATGGCTGATCTCGCTCAGGTTGTAGACGAACAGGGTGTCCATCACCAGTTCGCGCAACGAATCCAGATTGTCCGTCCAGTAGAACTGGTCCGGCTCGGCGTCCCGGTAGAGCGGGTGCAGCGATGGAAAATCGGGCGCCTTTTCCGGTTCGCGCAGAAAGCCCGGCGAGAATTCGATGCTCTCGTGGAAGTCCCGCAGGATCAGCCGTACCGGCCATCCGCCACGGTGCACGAGCAGCATGTTCTGGCCATGTGCCTCGACGGCGATGCCGTGATGGACGAGCAGATGCCAGACGGGTAGCACGGCGACCTCGAGCAGCCGGTTGATCCATGGCATAAGGCCGAAGCGCCTGATCCAGTCGTCGGCAAAGGGCCGCCCGTCTATCTCCATCATCATAAGCGCCGTGAAGGGAACGACGGCTTCTCCGGCTTCGAGCGTCGCCTGCGCGCTCTGGCGCCAGATCGCCCCGACCTGCCCGGCCAGCGGCTCGTCCGCATCGGCGATGATCCCGGCATATTCCTGCAGGATGGTCAGCGGATACTGTTCGCGGAACAGTGGGTCCGAAGCGACGATCTCGCCGATCCAGCGGGAGATGACCGGAGCGGTTGAGACCGAATGTGGCTCCAGGATGCGCCGAGAGGACGTGTTGACGATGTTGAGCGGCAGCTTGACGCTTGCCGCGAGCGGCCGGTCCTGGTTGATGAGGGAACGCACCGACTGGGTCGCCGTGTAGCGATCGCCCACTGGGCCGAGGCAATGGACTTCCCCGGCCGAGATCCAGCCGGCAAGGAGCGTCTCGCTGAGATTGCGCCATTGCCACGGATGCAGGGGTACGAGCCCGAAATCATCGGCGGAGAGACCGAGCTGCTGCCGCATGCCTTGAAGGTGCGCCCAGGTTTCCTCGCCAAGTTCGGCCTGCCAGAACGTCTCTTCGCTGTCGGGCAACGCCTGGCGCAGGTGCTGGCGCGCGACGAGCAGCCAGACGAGCTGGAACGACTGACCGGCTTCCGGACCGAAGAAAGCATGGTCGGCATGAGAGAAGCCGGTGCGGGCCTTGTAGCAGGGGTGGTAGGGGTGCCCCTCGTCAATGGCGCCTTCGAGTTCGGCAAAGGACATCTCCCGCCGGGGACGGGCGATAAGATGGCGGTCGTTCCACTCGGAAAAAGCAATCGTCTGCTTCATCTCGTTCAAGAGCTTGCCGCGGGTGATGCCGCTGCCGGGCAGCGCTGAAACCACAAGCGAGACCGACGCCTCGCTCCAGCAGTCGTCGCCCGTCCGCATGTGCACCGATCCCGGCAATGGGCGAATTCGTCCGAATGCTCCGACCACGGCGTCGCACCGAAAATCGCGGCCGCCGAGCGTCCAGTGAAAATGCGTCGCGCCATCGCCGTCGCTCTGATGCGCCTCGATGATGCCTTCGAACAGAAGAGCGGCGACAAGCTGGCGAAGCACCCGGTCGTCGGGGCGTCCCTGGAGATCAAGAGGCAATGGCATGGCTTGTCCTCGAGACAGTCAGGGCTGCCTGTGCGCGCAAAGGGTTTGGCACGGGGCGATAAAGGATCGGCGCGTGGTCGGATTGCAGTTCGTCGACATTGAACAGCCGGGTGGTCAGGTTGGCCTTCGACGCGATCGTCGGCAGGTCCAGGACGTGACGGGCAAAATCCCGTCCAGCGCCAGCCATCCCGAGCGCGCATTGCTCCAGGTGGTTCCTCAGCACCCGCAGAAGCGTGCCTTCGTCGCACAACCCGTCATGCCCCATGCGGCTGATGACCGAAAAGACCTGGTTGACGATGAGGTAATAGGCGAAGCGGTCGCGGATCTCGCTTTCGGGAAAATAGAGCGACGGGATCGTCTCGGTTTCCGGGACGTGGCTCACCAGCAGGCTGCGATAACGTTCGGAGAGGTAGAAACCCTGGTTGTCGCGGTAGTAGCTCACCGAGGGGTAGCCGGCGCTGATATCGAGCAGGCTGTTTTGCTGATGCGCTTCGAGTGCGACGCCGTAGTCGTCGTAGAGCCGGATCAGCGGTTCGACGGCGCAGGCGAGGTAGCGTTGGAACCAGGCGATGCCGACGTCGGCGAGAGGCTCTCGATCCCTGGTGGCGAGTGTGCGCAGGCGCTTTTCGAGCCGCGACGGCGTTTGCGGAAGTGGCTCGGCGGTCAGGGCCGCTACGGTGATGACGCCTTGTCCCTTGCCATGGGCGAAGGGGTTTTCGCGCAGGATGACTTCAAAGCCGCTCTCGCTGTGGCCCGGCCGATCGAGCGTGATATAGGCCGGGTCCTGGATGATCCGGAAGTTTGCCGAGCGCTTGGCCAAGCCGATCCGGTCGATCAGCTTGGCCATCGCGACGCCGGCCTCCAGTTCCTGCTTTCGGTTCAGACGGACGGAATTGGTGATGCGCACCGGCAGCGAAAACTTGAGCATCCAGTCTTCCGCAGCGCCATAGACCGTGCGGACTGACGATGTTGCGCTGAAGAGTGAACCGGCCGGGCCCAGGTGACGCAGGATGCCCGCCCGTTGCATCGCCTGGATGCCGGGGTCGAGGAGCAGGGCTTCCGCCTGCAGCGGGTGCATCGGCAGCAGGCACTCGTCACCGGCGAGGCCCAAGTCTTCCGCATCGAGCCCCGACAACGAGCGGACGATGTCCGGCGCCTGTGCCGAGCGGGCGGAAGCGTGCCTGACGTGCTCCGCCTTCGCTGCGAAATAATGCAGCTTGAACTGGCCGCGCAGTTCGGGCGCATAGCTCTCCTGCTGCCAATAGGTCATGCCCTGCCGGCTCTTGGGCGTCGGGTGCAGCCAGTGCCCGAAGACAAGCGACTGTTCGGCCTCGAGAAATTCGCCGGCGTCCTCCGGATCCGGCGGCGCCTTGTCAATGTAGAGGGCGGTCTGCTGATAGCTTTCGAGCACCCGGATCAGAAGCTCAAGTTCGAAGCTACGCAACGCATCTGGCTGCCCCGCATCGTCCTGGCGATAGGCGGCCTGGACCAACATATGAAGCACGGACATCAGCTCGATCGGACGCCAGGACGGATCGGAGACATGGCGCGCCCAGGCCCTGCCGAAGTGAAGCGGCCCGCAAACGGACGATGAGGTGACCTCCACGCGCAGCATCATTTGCTGGCGGGCAAGCGACCATTCGATGCTGTCGCAGGATCCGCCAGCAGTTCGGTGCATCACTGGTACCCCGGGATTGACCTCCCTGAGATAGCAGTTGGCGAAGCTCTGAAATGTCGCAGTTTCTGCGATTTGCCTAGACGATTTCATGTCTGTCGATCCTCGGCACGCGACATGCAAAGTCGCGCAATCGCGTCGCGTGGGAGGCGCAACGCATCGAATTTTCCTAGTGAACGGGCTTAGGTCGGCGCGACATCTGTCACGCACGGTCTGTCAGCCGCCAGTGGAGGCGGATGGGATTGGCGCGGGATGCGCCCGGCTGGCGGCCAGGCAACAAACGGGGGCGGTCCAGACGGGCGCGATTGACGATGTCCGTTTAAGCGGTGGATACGGATGGAAGTGATGTGTGTCTTTGCCACAACTTGCGCGGCTATGAACGCAAATGCGCGGGCTGCCACCATTCCAGAGGGAAACGAGCCTGTGTGGCCACGTTCCCCTGCCAACGGCGGACGTCCGCTACGGCATTCCGGTGAGTTCATCTTCCACCCGTCTCGGCTTTCGGCGCGATGCTTCAGCATGCGCTTTCAAACAAAGACGACCGGCTCCGGATTTTTTTTCACCGATCCCGGATTTTTTATGATTATTTTTGTCCAGTTAAATTCAGGCCGCATGAGCCGCCCAGATGGAACAGGGCCGGATCGCGCGCGCGGCGCCGCCGAGGCACGCAGCGATAACGCCTTCGGCCGGGCGCTTGTGAAAGGCTAGCGAAGATGGAGGGCGCGCTGGAATTCGGCAGGCGTGCGGCCGTAGGCCTGTTTGAAGGACGCGCTGAAATGGCTGTGGCTGGAAAAGCCAAGGTCGAGGCCGAGTGCCGTCAGGTCATGGTAGGAGCCGAGCAGGTCCAGCGCTCGCGCAAGCCGCAGCCGCAACTGGTAGCGATAGAGCGGCATGGCTTCGACCTGCTGGAAAACCTGGGTGAGGTAGACCGGCGACACGCCGACCTCCGCCGCCACCTCGGCCAAGGTCCAGCGGCGGGCAAGATCGGTCGAAAGAACCAGCTTCGCCCGATCGACGAGTTTTTCGCGGCCATAGGTCGTAGCCACGCTGTGCGACGTCCTCTCGCCGAGCGAGCGCCTGATCAATGTCAGCGCCAGGGTCTCTGCCTCCAGCGTTTCGGCAATCCTGCGGTGAAGGCTGTAGCGCAACAGGGCGACAAGCGCCTGCGCCCTTGGATCGATGCGCCGGCGCGGTCTTTTGAACGAAACGAGCGCGCCGGAGCGCAGTTGCTCCTTCGGCGCAAGTTCGCAGAGGATGGCTTCGTCCACCTGCACGTCAAGGCAGGCGTCGCCGCCTTCGATCGGGTGGCTGACGCGATAGTCTTCGCCACGATTGAAGAAGATCACCTGATTGGATTCAGCCACGGTGTCGGCCTTGCCCACATGCCGCATGAAGACGCCGCGATAGGGATAGACGAGGCTTGTGCAGTGGCTGCATTCCTCGCCGCTTTTGCCACGGCACGCGCCGTCGCAGACCACATCCCGAAGCGAGGCGGTGGCGGTGTCGAGAAGCGTCTGGCACGAAAATTGGGACATCGCGGTCCTATTCGTCGCGTTTGTAGAAATCGTTATAGGCGGCCCCGCGCGACAGGCCAATATCCTTCAGTTGATGATCCGAAAGCGCAAGCAGATCCAGACGCCCGCGCCGCGTGTCCATCCAGCGGGAAAGCCGCGCAAACAGCCGCCAGGGAAAACCGCGTGTTTCGAGCGCGGCCGAAGCCGCAAATCTCTCCCGCGGGGCGATCAGCCGTGCGGAGACATAGATCAGGTTGCCATGGGATGAAGCTGTATCCGGCATCGGATCATCTCCCGTCATTCGCTTTCGATGATGGCAGGATGACGCATCGCCGCGGCTGCCGCTGTCAGATTATTTAGCGATCGGTGAGGGATCGCCGGCGTTTATGAACGCAAACAACGCCGCCTTCATGGTCTGGCTTAAGGCAGGGGACGTTGTTTGAGGGGGCGGGGGCGGAGAACGAGCCTCGCCGAGTACCAAAGTCGCCGCAAAAGTACGACTTTAGTCGCTTTGCATGTCATTGACGCGGCACTATTCTGACACTGGGAGGATCGCTCATGACCAAAATAGCCGTACCGCTGGTCAGTCACGGACATCCGGATCGGGAGCCTGATTGCGAATGCGCGGTTGAAGGTGCCTTCCTGGAACTGGTCGACCGCGCCGAGGCCGCGGGCTGGACGTCGGACGAAGTGGCGGACTGTCTCGTCAGCCTGTCGCACAGGCATCGCACGGCGCTCAGCGAGGACATTCACATGCTCGAGGAGATCACGTCTTCGCTGATACTTTCGCGAAAGCTTCACTAGGGCCTGTCATTGTCTTGAACCGACCTGCGCTTCGCGCGCACGGGGCTAGCCCGTAGCCGCAGACATGATCCATGTGCTTGCGCCGGGCAGGCCTTCCCCATCGCCTCGTCAGGGATCCGCCTTCAGGCGGCGATGAACTTTCCGTCGTAACGCACGCGAAAATTCCGGCGTTGGGCGTCCTCCTGGAAGCAAAGGAACACCAGTTCGAGATCGTTTGCGCTGCTGCGCCGGCCGAGCAGGCTCAGCGTGATCACGATCACGCCGCCATAGGCGCGCGTCAGGTCGATTGCGGCTCTTCGAATTTCGTTGGTGCCGGCGTCGTCCTTGTCTTCGCGCCGTTCGTAAACCTGCCAGAAACGCGCTGTCTCCCAGGCCGAACGCAGTGCTTCGGTGATCTGATCCTTGAACTCGTCTGCCGACCTGCCCTTGCTCCACGAAACGGTCTGCTCGGTGTGATCGCCAAAGATATCGAGATAACCGTCATAGTCGTCCGGATCGGAAAAACACCGCTCGATCATCCCGAATGCCACGTCCTCGGAAATCGCTGCCTTGAAGAATATCGTCATCGAATCGCCAACCCTGCCTTGAGCGCCTATGTTGTCAAAGCGTTGGCGACGTATCTAGTCCCCCCGAGCGCTGATCGATGCCGGACGACCGATTATCATTCCGCTGCAGTGACTTGAGCCCTTTTGACGTGGCGCCTCCTGGCAGCCTTGCCTTCCAAGAAGCCAGAATCTTCGGGAAGCTGGGTGTTGGCCGAGCCGACGACCATGTCGGTTGATCGCATCGCGCATGCCGAGCGATTTCAGTTATATGAGTATTGCCTGATATTTATCAGTCGTGCTATCTTTGATTTCATTCTTGACTGGTGCAACCGGCATTCTCATTTCGTCTTCTGCGCACGATCTCAGCGATCGCGGCGCAAGAGCCATTTGTTTCGACACTCATATTTGCAGCATAGAAATTTGTTCAGTCCGGCGCAGCACGGGGGCGCAAGACAGGGTCGGGAGATCGCTCCGCTCTGAAGCTCCGGCGCAGATACAGGCGGGAGGAGGTGCGCTCAATTGCTCGGCACGGCATTTCCACGCGAAGTGTTCTGGCGTTCAGTGGTCTTTGTCTGTTTGTTGGTTGGGTCCATGTTATCGGCCGCGACGGTTCGGGCATCGCAGACGGACGGCGGCGACATGCGGTTCTTCGTCGTTCGCAGCGGCCAGCCGGGCTGCGAGCCGACCTGTCCCGAGTGGATATCGGCAGAGGGCACGATCGTCGACGAAAGTCCGGCGCGTTTCAAGAAGCTGCTCAAGTCCATCGGCAACCGACGCCTGCCGATCGTGGTGACGTCGCCAGGCGGAGACGTCGATGCTGCGCTTGCGATCGGGCGCATGATCAGAGCGCGAAAGCTTGAAGTTGCGGTCGGCAGGACCCGCTTCATCGGTTGTCAGCCCGAGCAGCAGGATTGCAGCGACAACGACCGCAAAGGCGCCCGCCACATCGGCATCGCCTATTCCGGCGAAGCCTTTTGCAACTCGGCCTGTCCGTTGCTGCTTGCCGGCGGCACCCGGCGCGTGGTCGGCGAGTGGGCGTTTCTTGGCGTGCACCAGATCACCACGACCTACATTCAGACGGAGACGCAATATCGCACGAAATATCATGTCGTGAACGGCAAGAAGAAGATGACCAGCAAGAAGGTCGTCAGTCGCAGGAATGTCGGCGGCTACAAGACCTATGAGATGAACAGGGCGACCGAGCGTAAGCTGGCAGCCTATCTCGTGGAAATGGGCGTCGGCCGTGCCGTGATCGATCTGATGAAGATCACGCCCGCTGCCGACATTCGCAAGATCGAGCCCGTCGCGATGTTGGAGATGAAGCTGACGACCAGGCTGGGTGGGGTCGAACTGCTGACCTCGGTCGAGGCTTGCAGGGCGGTGCCGGCAGCCGCCAATTGCCGCGTCTTCGTGATGTCGGACCTGGAGCGCTAGACCCGCGGACTTTGGCTGGAGATAGGGATGCCTGGATGGAATGCCTTCGCCGACAAGACTTCGCCCCGCCTGCGACGGGCGGCGCTGCTGATTTGTCTGGCTGCTTCAAGCATTTTGATCCAGCAGCCGGCAATGGCGGAAGAACAGCAGATGCGGTTCGTTGTCGTGCGCTCGAACCAGGCCGGTTGCGAGCCGACATGTACGGAATGGATTTCCGCCGAGGGGATGATCGGTCCCAGAACGCCGACTTTGCTGAAGACGACGTTAAGGACGCTCGGTGACCGCAAGCTGCCGCTGGTCCTTGCATCACCGGGTGGGGACATTGCTGCTGCCATGGCGGTCGGCCGCCTCGTTCGCAGGAATGGGCTGAGCGTGGCCGTCGGCACGACCGTTTTTGTCGGATGCCAGCGGGACCAGGAAAGCTGTACGGCAAACGACAACCGAGGGGCTGACCATATCGGCGAGGCGGTTTCGCAAGGACGATGCGTGCATGCATGCACCCTGGTTCTGGCGGCCGGCGTTCGACGGCTCGCCGGCGAAGGAACGGCCGTCGAGGATATTCCGATCGTAGCTGCAAGCGAGGCCGGCACCAAGACGCTGGCAGCATATTACGGCGAGATGGGCGTGCGACATCAGGTCCTGGTCGAGGGCCCACGCAACGAAGACGGTAATCTCGGTCATTGGCAATTGTTCAAGGCGCTTCTGGTGACGAGCACGCTCGCGGTCGACCAACTGGTCGATGCGCGGATTTGCCGAGGCACGCCCGCGCCCAACAATTGCCGGGTCTTCACCACGATGGATCTGGAATAGCCGACTTCCACCGCGCCAACGCTATCGTCCATCGTCAGGCAACGCCGAGGACGCCGTGCGTGCCTGGCCCGCAAGAGCAACGACGATGGCCAGAAGAATGAGACCCGCCGCGACTGCAAACGTGACGCGCATGCCCGACGCCACGGCCTCGGGCGGGGCCGTGGCGATGTCGGACGCGGCCGATGCCAAGGCGAAGACGGCGCCCATGACGGACGCGCCGGTGACGAGCCCCAAGTTGCGCGACAGGTTGAGCATGCCGGAAACGACACCGCGGCGATCGGCGCCGATGCCCGCCATGACGGCGGTGTTGTTGGCCGCCTGGAAGAGGGCATAGCCGGCGGTGACAACGGCGATCGGCGCGAGGTAGCCGGGAATGGCGAGTGTTGCCGGCAACATGGAGAGCGCGGCGGCGCCGACTGCTGTTGCCGCAAGTCCGACCATCATCACCGGCCGTGCGCCGAACCGGTCGACGAAGCGGCCAGCCGGTATGCCGCTCATTGCTGCCACCACCGGGCCGACCGACATAACCAGCCCGATGATGGCCGCATCGAGCCCCAGGGTGCGCGCGAGATAAAAAGGGCCGACAACCAGCGTCGTCATCATCACCGTGCAGACCAGCCCATTGGTGATCAGGCTCGCGCTCAAAGCCGGATCGCGAATCATGGCCAGGCGCACCAAGGGAGATGCGGCCTTTGCTTCGACGAGCACAAACAGCCCGCTTCCCAGGGCCGTCGCCAGTAGCAGAACGATGTTGAGCGGGCCGAAATGGCCGCGGCCGATGGTCATGGCAAGCGCGTAGGCCGCGAGCGTCAATGCCAGCACGATGGTCCCGGGAACGTCGAAACGGGCAGGGGCTCGCGCGGTTCCCTGACTGTCGGCAGGCAGATGACGATGCGCGAGGACGTAGGTGAGGATGCCGAGCGGCACGTTGACGAAGAAAAGTGCGGGCCAGCCGAAGCCGGCAATCAACGCACCGCCGAGAGACGGGCCGAGCGCCGTGCCGATCGCGGACATGGTTGCCAGCAGCCCCATGGCGCTGCCGGTCCGTGCCTTCGGCACCGTCTCGGCGACGAGGGCCATGGTCAACGCCATCATGATCGCCGCGCCCAGGCCCTGTGCCGCGCGGGCGACGATCAGCAGCCAGAGTGTCGGGGCAAGGCCGCTGAGGCCCGAGGCCAGCGTGAAGGTTGCGATCCCAGCAAGGAGCAGCCGTCGCCGCCCGACGATGTCGCTGAGTCGGCCGACGCCGACGATCAGCGCGGTGATGGCGAGAAGGTAGGCCAGCACCACCCATTGCACGTCCTGGAATGACGCCTCGAAAGCGTGGGCCAGGGTCGGCAGGCCGACATTGGCGATGCTGGTGCCGAGCGCCGATAACAGTATGGAGAGCGACAGGCCGGCGAGCCCCAGTCGGACGGAACGCGTCCGCTCGCTACCTTCAACGGTCGGCTCCGTGGGCGCTGCAATGTCTCGCTTCAAAACGAACTCCGTCTGCTGGCAACTCCGAAATGGAGCCGTCAGAAGCCTAGCTCCTTGCCTGGCATGGCGGAACGCGCATGCTTTGCACTTTATTCATGCATGGCACGCCTCATCCCGATGAAACTGCGCTATACCAAGCAGATGTCGAAACCCGATCTCAATCTGCTGGTCACCCTTGATGTCCTGCTTGCGGAAGGCAGCGTCGCGCGAGCCGCCGAACGGCTGCGGCTCAGCCCTTCGGCCATGAGCCGGGCACTGGCGCGGCTCAGGGAGGTGACGGGTGACCCGCTTCTGGTGCGGGCCGGGCGCGGTCTCGTTCCGACGCCGCGGGCGCTGGACCTGCGCGAGCGCGTCGGCCAACTCGTCGACGATGCCGAGGCGGTCCTGCGCCCGGCTGAGATGCTTGACCTCAGCCGGCTCACCCGCACCTTCACGCTGCGGACGAGCGAGGGGTTTGTGGAGAATTTCGGTCCCGACCTCCTTCGTCGCATCGGTGCTGAAGCTCCGGGTGTTCATCTGCGTTTCCTGCCAAAGCCGAACAAGGAGAGCAGCGCGCTGCGCGACGGCAGCGTCGATCTGGAAACTGGCGTGATCGGGCTGGCAACCGGCCCCGAAGTGCGCACGCAGGCATTGTTCCGGGATTGCTTCATCGGCGTGGTGCGCAAGGAGCACCCCTTGAGCCAGGGCCCGGTGACTTCAGCTGGCTATGTCCGCGGCCGGCATGTGCTCGTCTCCCGGCGGGGTCTCGACAGGGGACCGATCGACGAGGCCCTGGAGAAGCTCGGCCTGGAGCGGCAGATCGTCACCACGGTCGGGGGCTTCTCGGCGGCGCTGGCTCTCGCCCGCGGATCGGACTTGATCGCCAGCGTGCCCGAGCGGCATACCGGAAACCTGCGCGCCGGCATGCACAGTTTCCCTCTGCCGGTCTCGGTGCCTGAGGTTACGGTTTCGATGCTCTGGCACCCGCGGCTCGATGCCGATCCGGCGCATCGCTGGCTGCGCGCCTGCGTCCGTGAGGTTTGCCTGGCGCAGCTCGCCGATCGGCGAACGGACGAGCCGCCCGAGGACGACGCGACGCCGTTGGGGTGACGGAGGTTTGCGGGCGGCCTATCGGCAGACCGTGCCGGCCCAACCTGAGCACGCCGTTAATCGACCTTTGGCATTGCAAAGCCAGGTGACGAGACAACATATACCGCTGCCATACCTCCCGATGCCCACGATGATTTTGCCGCTGGAGATTTCATGACCAAGTCCGTTTCGCCAAATCTTTCGACGATTGCCGAAGATCCGTTCCTCTGGCTGGAGGACAGGACGTCGCAGCCCGCGCTCGACTGGGTGCATCGCCAGAACGCGCTGACGAAGGAGAGGCTGCAGGGTGATCCTTCCTATCGGTCGCTGTTCGAAACGGCGCTGGAACTGATGACCGCGGAGGACAACATCGCCGTCGGGTATGAACTGCGCGGTCATGTCTACAACTTCTGGCAGGACAAGACCAACGCGCTCGGCCTCTGGCGTCGCACCACTGTTGCCTCCTACAAGAGCGACAAGCCGGACTGGCAGACGATCATCGACTTCGACGCGCTTTCGCATGAGGAAGGCGTCAAATGGGTGTTCAGTGGCGCGCGCCGTCTTTATCCGGAGTTCGACCGCTGCCTCATGAGCCTGTCGCCCGATGGCGGCGACGCCAGCGAGATGCGCGAGTTCGACATCGAAACCGGGGCCTTTGTCGAAGACGGATTTCGGGCGCCCGTTTCGAAATCGAACTTCAGCTGGCTCGACATCGATACGGTCATCGTTGCCGCTGCCTTCGAGGAGCAAGAACGGACGCAGTCCGGCTATCCTCGCGTCGTGAAGCTGTGGAAGCGGGGCACGAGCCTGAGCGAGGCGACACCGATCTTCGAAGCGCAGGTCGAGGATCTGGCCGCCAGCGGTTCGCTCGAGTTCGACGGCGACGTGCAATATCTGCTGCTGACGAGAACGATCGATTTTTATTCCGGCCATCATTTCGTAAGGCTGGCTTCAGGCGAAAACCGGCGGCTGCCGCTGCCGGACGATGTCGTCGACATTGCCATTCAGAACGGCCAGATCGTCTTCGGCGTGCGCGGCGCCTGGTCCGCGCCGGGTGGCGTGACATGCCTGCCGGACGGGCTCTACGCCTTCGATTTCAAGCGCTGGCTCGAAACGGGTGACATCGGCTCCATCGAAACGGTGCTGCCACCCGCGGAGCGCGTTTCGATCGCGCATGTCGCCAACACGCGCGACCGTCTGTTCATCAGCCTTATGGACAATGTCCGTGGCCGTGTGGTCTTTGCAGAGCGTGGCGAACGCGGATGGTCGCTCACTCCCGTGGCCCTGCCCGAAAACGGTAATGTCGGCATCAGCCACATCAATCAGTTCGGCTCCAGCGTCTCGTTCTCCTTCACCGATTTCCTGACGCCGAGTTCGATCATCTGGTCTGACGATGACGGCGAGACGCTGGCGACGGTCAAGGCGCAGCCCGCGCGGTTCGATGCGGCTGAACTGATATCGGAACAGTTCGAGGCACGCTCGAGGGATGGCACCCTCATTCCCTATTTTGTCGTGAGGCGTCGCGACCAGCAAGAGCCGATGCCGGCATTGCTCTATGGCTACGGCGGCTTCGAAGTCCCGCTTCTGCCTGCCTATGCCGGCGTGCGCGGCAAGCTCTGGCTCGAAAAGGGCTACGCCTATGTCCAGGCCAACATCCGCGGCGGTGGCGAGTTCGGCCCGCGATGGCACCAGGCGGCGCTCAGGGACAAGCGGCAGAACGCGTTCGATGACTTTGCCGCCGTTGCCGAAGACCTGGTGCGGCGCGGGATATCGACCCCTGCCATGCTCGGCATTCAAGGTGGGTCGAACGGCGGCCTGCTCACCGGTGTCTCCCTGACCCAGCGGCCCGAGCTTTTCGGCGCGGTGATCATCGAAGTGCCGTTGCTTGACATGCTTCGTTATACCGAATTACCGCCGGGTGCGTCCTGGATGGCGGAATATGGCGATCCGTCGAAGCCCGAGGAAGCGGGCTGGCTGGCGGCCTATTCGCCCTACCAACACGTCGCTGATGACGCCGGTTATCCGCCGGTACTGTTGACGACGTCGACCGCCGACGACCGGGTCCATCCCGGCCATGCGCGCAAGATGGCCGCACGGCTGCAGGCCGCCGGCCATTCGAACGCGCTGTTCTTCGAGGAAACGGAAGGCGGTCATGGCGGGCGCGGCGACCGCCGGATACAGGCAGCCCAGACGGCGATGAAATATGTCTTTCTGGAGCAGGCGTTGAGCGGCGGGACGAAATGAACGCAGCTTACTGCACAATCCCTTAAATCGGGATCGATTGAAGGACGAAATTATGCCGCAACTCAAAGTGTTACAGCGACCTTTGCCCGTCTAAATAGACGCGCGGCGCTGTAGCCCATGCTGGCACCTATCCGATGGCAGGGCGTCGCGACGCCCCGCCTTGTCGCAGCGCCTTGTGGCTGATGGCGACGAGATAGGCGGTCAGGAACAGAATGCCGACGAGCTTGAAGGCCTCTTCGACAAAGGTCGCCCCGCCGACATGGATCGGGGCGATGTCGGCGGCGAAGGACAGTCCCATCGACAGGACCGAGCCGACGAGCAGCAATCGCGGCGTTGCTGCCCGAACGGCATAGGCGCAGTAGCACAGGGTAAAAAGCACCAGCATGTGCGGCACGAGGACGATTTCCTCCGGGATGCCCGTGGTCGCGACCGCCTCATGCAGCATGAGGAAATCGTCGATACCCATCAGGGCCGCAAAGAGCCCGCCGGCAAGGAGTGTCCGCCGCAGAGGTGTGGCTCCTTCGGCGCCTGTCGCCGCAAAAGCCTGAAGTGCTGCAGCCGCGCCGAAGATCCACAGGATTATCCCGATATTCGAGACCAGGCCAAAGTAGCCAGGGTTGTGCGCAATGGCGTTCGGGTCGCGAACGAGATCATAGTAGTCAATGCCGAAGACCCTGTCGGCAACCACGAGCGACGCGAGAATGCCGACGGAAACGAGCATGACGGCGATGATCGAGCTGGCCTCCGATCGATGCCACCTTCCGGCTCGGACCGGCGGCGAATGCGTCTGTGCCTTGGCATTCATGGCGTCTCGTCCTCGCATGTTCTGGCAAATCGGAACTGAACGCGGGCGATCCGGCCTTTTGTTTGTGACAGTTTTGTGACTTTGCGTGTGTTTAGGGGATGCAGTCGGATAGATTGCGTCGGGCCGCGCCACGCGGCCGAACATTCTCCCGATCAACCCCGCCGTTCACTCAAGACGTCGATCAGCGCGCGGGACGCGGCGGAAAGCCGGCGGTTGGGGGCATAGACAATCGAGATCGACCTCGTTCGCCCGTTCATCTGGGGCAGGAGTTCGACCAGCCTCCCCTGCTGGACAGCACGCTCGACGACAAAATCGTAGGTCTGGCAGATGCCCGCACCGTGCTCGGCCATCGACATGACGCCGAGAACGTCGTCGCTCACCCGCAGCCCGCCGGAAGTGGGTACCCAGTCGAGATCCTGACCATTGTCGCGGAACATCCAGGGCGCGAACCTGCCGGTGCTCGGCATGACGAAGGGCACGCAGTCGTGACGATCGAGATCGGCGATGCTCTGTGGGGTCCCGCGACGGGCGATATAGTCGGGCGCGGCGACAAGGCACATCGCCCCGTCCTCGATCTTGCGGGCAATAAGGCCGCTGTCCGGCAACGAACCCATGCGGATGGCGAGATCGAAGCCTTCGGCAACCAGATCGACGTTGCGGTTGGTGATATTGAGCTCGACTTCGACCTTGGGATGAAGGGCTCGGAACCGGCAGAGTTGAGGCGGCAGCCGGAAGTGCCCGTATGTCGTCGGTACGCTGAGGCGGACGCGGCCGGCGACCTGGCCGCTACCGCCTTGGATCGCGCGCTCGGCGTCGTCGATGGTCGAGAAGGCGGAGCGTGCCTGATCCAGAAAATGCTGTCCGTCGTGGGTCAGCCCGATCCGCCTTGTGGTGCGGCGCAGGAGCTGGCTGCCGAGCCGCGCTTCGAGCCTCGATATGGCGCGGCTGACGACGGAGGGTGTCGTTCCAAGGGCGATGGCGCCGGCCGTCAACGATCCGTGCTCGGCCACCGCCACGAATACTTCGACATCGGCAAGATAATCGAAACGACGAGCCATCCTTGTCTCCTGAGAACAAATGAATTGAAGTTGAGAGCGTTTATCGCCTCTGAGGGGGGTAATAAAGTCCTGCGAGACCAGCGAACTGACGCTTCTGCAATCTTTGAAAGTGAAAATCATGGCCAACTTGACGAAATGGCTGCGCGGCCTTGCCGCCGCGCTAGCGCTCACCCTTGCCGCCGCCGATGCGAATGCCGCCAAGGTGCTAGTCGTGCTTTCCGGTTCCGATCATCTCGACCTCAGGGACGGCAAGGTGTTCGAGACCGGTTTCTATCTCAATGAGTTGATGCAGCCGGTGAAGCTCCTGCTCGAGGCCGGCCACGAGATCACCTTCGCTACGCCTGGAGGGCAAGTGCCGACGGTCGACAGGACATCCGTGGACCCGGCCTATTTCGGCGGCAGTGCCGATCAGATGAAAGTCTACCAGGATCTGCTCGACGAACTCGCCATCACCTCGCCGGAAAAGTCGCCGGTGATCGGCCTCGCCCGGGTTGCGCAGATCGGCTATGCGGCCTTCAATGCCGTTTACATCCCTGGCGGCCATGCGCCGATGCAGGATCTGCTGCACGACAGGCAGCTTGGGCAGTTGCTCGCCCACTTCCACGGCAACGGCAAGGTCACCGCTCTGGTTTGCCACGGCCCGATCGCACTGCTTTCGACACTGGCGGAGGCAAAGACGTTCACCGACCAGCTCGAAGCCTCGCAGCACCCCGATCGTCCGAAATGGATTTATTCGGGCTACCGCATGACCGTCATCAGCAACCAGGAAGAGGAACTCGCCAAGGGCCTGCTCGATGGCGGCGCGATGAAGTTCTATCCGCAGACGGCGCTTGAGGCGGCGGGTGGAAAATATGAGAGCAATGCGGCGCCCTGGCAGGCAAATGTGGTGGTCGACCGGGAGTTGATCACCGGGCAGAATCCCGCCTCTGCCTTGCAGGTCGGCGAAATGCTCGTCGAGCGGCTGAAGTAGCGCCGATCAGCTTCACGACCGGAAAGGTGGCCTCGCTGTCCCAGGGACGGCGAGGTCTTTTCCATGCCGTCGAACTATGCTTCCTTAACCCAATCCGCTCCCGCCAAAGGACCGTTTGTGGCTCCCGTGCGATCGCGATCAAAATATTTGCAGGGCCATGTCGGCTCGCGAGGAGTTCGCTCGTCTTATTGTCAGCGTTGGCAAAAACGCATGAAACCGCGAGGAAAGAGATATGTTCCGCACTGCCCTTATCGCCGCAGCCCTGCTCATTGCCGGGCCGGCTTTTGCCGACAGCCAGCCGGTTGGCGAGCGGGTCGAGGTCAATGGCATGAAGATGTACTACGAAGTGTCCGGCGAGGGCGAGCCGCTGATCGTCCTGCACGGCGCCTACATGAACATTCCGTCCATGGGCGCGATCATTCCCAAGCTCGCCGAGACCAACAAGGTCTATGCGATCGAGTTCCAGGGGCATGGACGCACGACCGACATCGATCGGCCGATTACCTACCCAAACCTGGCAGACGACGTGGCGGCGTTCATGGATGCCGTCGGCGTCAAGAAGGCTGATGTGTTCGGCTACTCCATGGGCGCGGCCGCCGGGCTGCAACTCGCTATCCGCCATCCGGACAAGGTCAACAAGCTGGCGGCGGCCTCGGTCGGCTACGATGCAGAAGGCTGGCAACCGGAGTTCAAGGCATTCATCCCGCAGATGACGGTGGAGATGTTCGTCGGCATGCCGTTTGCCGAGGACTACCGCAAGCTTGCCGCCAATCCGGACGGCTTCCCGGCGCTTGTCGCCAAGCTGATTGTGCTCGAGAAGGAACCGATGGCCTGGGAAAAGGACGTGAAGGCATTGAAGACCCCGGTGCTGATCATCGCCGGCGATGCCGATGTCGCGACACTGGAACATTCCGTGGCGATGTTCCGGCTGCTCGGCGGCGGCGGCATGGGGGACATGGGCAAGCCGTTGCCGGCCTCGCGGCTCGCCATCCTGCCGGCAACATCGCACACGGCCGTCATCAACCAGCCGGATCTGCTCGAAGCCTTGGTCGTGCCCTTCTTCAAGGGCGAGACGCCGAAGGGCATGTTCCAATAGAAACTGCGGCGCATCTTGCCCGATCGGGAGAGGTGCGCCGTTCGATCCGTGCAGGCGTCGTTGCAACGGCGCTCTGACTACGCCCGCTTCTACGCGTCGCCGATGATCCAGCGTGCGGCCTTCTCCGCAATCATCATCGTCGGCGCACTGGTGTTGCCGCTGGTAATGGTCGGCATCACGCTGGCATCGACCACGCGCAGTCCCTCGATCCCCCGAACCCGAAGGCGGCTGTCGACAACGGCCATGTCGTCGTCCTTGTCGCCCATCCGGGCGGTGCCGACGGGGTGAAAGATGGTGTTGGCGATATCGCCGGCAAGTTTCGCCAGCTCGCCATCGCTCTGGAACTCGATGCCGGGCTTCCATTCGACCGGCTCGTGTCGTGCCAGCGCCGGCTGGCTGACGATCGACCGGATCTGCCGGATGCTGTCGGCGGCGATCTTGCGGTCCTCGTCCGTGCTCAGATAGTTCGGAGCGATTGCCGGCGCGTCGCCGCGATGGCGCGACCGGATCCGCACGTGGCCGCGGCTCGTCGGGTTGAGATTGCAGACGCTGGCGGTGAAAGCCGGAAAGCTGTGCAGGGGCTCGCCGAAGGCGTCGAGGCTGAGCGGTTGCACGTGATATTCCAGGTTGGCATGGGCGCGCTCGGGGTCGGAGCGGGTGAAGGCGCCAAGCTGCGACGGCGACATGCTCATCGGTCCGCTGCGCTTCAGCACGTATTCGAGCCCGATCCGGGCCTTGCCGGCGAGATTGCTCGCCAGTGTGTTCAGCGTTCTGGCATTCCTCACCTTGAAGACGGCGCGGATCTGCAAGTGGTCCTGCAGGTTTTCGCCGACCCCGGGGGCATCGTGTTCGACGGAAATGCCCATGGCCCGCGACAGCGCGGCCGGTCCGATGCCTGAGAGCTGCAGGATCTGCGGCGAGCCAATGGCTCCGGCGGAAAGAACAACCTCGGCCGTCGCCCGCACGGTCGCCTTGTCGCGACCGCGATAAAGCGAGACGCCGGTACAGCGCTTGCGCCCATCGGCTGTGGTTTCGATCAGCAGCTTGTCAACCTCTGCTTCCGTCCAGACGACCAGATTGCGGCGATGGCGCACCGGCCGCAGAAAGGCCTTGGAGGTGTTCAATCGCCAGCCTGACTTCTGATTGACCTCGAAATAGCCGACGCCCTCATTGTCGCCGCTGTTGAAGTCGGCCGATCGCGGGATGCCTGCCTGCACGGCGGCCTCGGCGAAGGATTCCAGGATATCCCATTTCAGCCGCTGTTTTTCGATGCGCCACTCGCCGCCGCGGCCATGCATATCGGAAAACCGGCTGTTGTCGCCGGTTATGGGATCGGCGCCAGCGTCGAGCCGGTAGTGATCCTCATGCGCCTTGAAATCCTGAAGCGAATTCTCCCAAGACCATTCGCGGTCGTTGGTCTGGGCTGCCCAGCTCTCATAGTCGCGCGATTGTCCGCGCATGTAGATCATGCCGTTGATCGAGGAGCAGCCGCCAAGCGTCTTGCCGCGCGGATAGCGCAGCGATCGTCCGTTCAATCCCGCTTCCGGCTCGGTCTGGTAGAGCCAGTCGGTGCGCGGATTGCCGATGCAATAGAGATAGCCGACGGGGATATGGATCCAGGGATAGTTGTCGCGCCGCCCCGCTTCGATCAAGAGGACCCGTTTGCCGGGGTCGTGGCTGAGCCGGTTGGCAAGCAGGCAGCCCGCCGAGCCGGCGCCGACGACCACATAGTCGAAAACGGCAGCGTCAGCAGTCGAGGTGTCGGACTTCATCGCAAGCATTTCCCAATACGGCGCAAGCGGACGAGTGAGCCGCAGCGTATGCTGCTCGATGGCCGAAATCATCCGCCTTTATAATTTCCATCGATGATCGCGGCATTGCGATCCTCCGAGGATCAGTAAACGGCTACCGGAAGGTGAAATCCAATGATAAATAGCACCGAGCATTATAAGGAAGCTTTATATGGCCGATCATCTGGATCTGCGATTGCTGCGGGCCTTCGTCACGGTGGCGCGGGAAGGTAACGTCACGCGGGCGTCCGAACTCTTGCATCTGACCCAGCCTGCCGTCAGCCTGCAGGTGAAGCGCCTGTCCCAGGAACTCGGCCTCAGGCTGTTTCATCGAACCGCCAGCGGGCTCGAACTGACCCGCGACGGCGCGCTGCTGGCGGCCAAGGGCGAGCAGGTGCTGGCGTCCGTGACCGAGTTCCGGCAGACGGCGATGCATCTGACGGCGCAGCTTCGCGGCAAGCTGCGGATCGGCACGATCATCGACCCGGAGTTCACCCGGCTCGGCGCCTTTCTCCAGGCCCTGGTCGAAAGCGGGCCGGGTATTGAAACCACCCTACGCCAGGGAATGAGTGGTGAAGTCGCGATCGGTCTGAAGCGCAACGAACTCGATGTCGGGTTCTTTCTCGGCGACCTCGATGATTTCGGCACAAGCACGGATATCCAGGTTCAGGAGTCCGAGGCGCAGTTCTTCGTCAAGCCGCTGTCGAGGTTGACCTATCGCGTCGTCGCACCGCCGGCCTTTGCCGGCATCGTCGCCGGGCGGGACTGGAGCGAGCTTGCGGCACTGCCCTGGATCGGAACGCCGCCGGCGTCCGTTCATCATCGGCTGCTTGCCAGGAAGCTCGGTGATCTGAACCTCAGGCAGAACGTCGTTGCCCTCGTCGATCAAGAAACGTCGATGCTGGCCATGGTTCGCACCGGCCTTGGTCTCAGTCTCTGCCGGGAATCGATTGCGCTTAGCGAACAACAGGCAAACGGCCTCGTCATTGCCGACCGGGTCAAACTCGAAACCACGCTCGGCTTCGTCTGTCTTCGGCCCCGACGCACCGATCCCAACGTCGCGCTCGCTTTCGAAGTCATCGATAGGATATGGCGGACGGACCGCCGAGAGCCCGCCTGACGATCGCGCCGCAAGCGTTGGCCGACTTACATTCGCCGGCAGCACTGTTCGTCAAAACGAATGCGGCGCGCTCCAGCCTGCCGCATTCGTTTTGCTTGATCATCGATGGTTTCGACCTTGCCCGCCTGTTGCGGGGCACGCCGTGGCGAAGGTTACTTCGCTTCGGCCAGCGTTTCGGTGCCGCTTCCGTCCTTGCCGGTGATCGTCCAGGTGCCGTCCAGCGAACCGTCGCCGTTGACCTTATAGACGATGAGCCCGAGGACATCTCCCAGGACGTAGGCGGCGGCGAAGGCGTTGCCATTGAGCATGCAGACGCCGGTTGATTTTACGCCTGCCGTGTCCCATTCGATGACGCAGGTGGTCTCGCTGGCAAGCGTGATTTCCGCCGTACCGGAATAGCTGGAGCCATCCAGGTTCGTGCCTTCGACGGTGTACTTGCCGGCGTTTACGGTCTGGGCGTTTCCGGCCGCGGCTGCGGCCAGAAACAGCGCCGCAGCGAGCAACAATCTTCTCACAAGTCCCCCAAAAGAAGCCGCGCGCCCCTCGCGCGGTTCGGAATTGTTACGCGCAAACCATAACGTTTGAAGCGGTGCGCAAGGTCCGCTCGCATTCATTTTTGGTGGCGTCGCCTGCTTTTGTGCCCAGGCGGCCGAAATTAGGTTGCGACGGGGCGGGAGCGGCTCAGCTTTTTGGGGAGAGGAGGGCAACGCTGCTCCTGACGGACGACATTCTCGCCTGCTCGTCCCAGTCGGACAGCAGCGACATGATCTCAAGCGAATCGGCCAGCCGCGGCGCGGGGCGCCGGGCTTCCTTCAACCCTGCCTTCAGGCCGTTCTCCACCAGTCGCACCTGATGCCCGAACGCGTCATGGTCGGACGACACGACAATTTCCTCGGGGGCGTGGCCGTATTCGCAGAGTTCCAAGCGATTTTCGCCCGCCACCGGCAGCCACGGATTGCTAAGGAACCGTAAGGTGCCGCGCTCCCCGTGGATTGAAAACGCGAAGGACATGCCGAAGCTGTCGGTCGACTGCAGCGTGGCGAGAACGCCATTGTCGAAACGAACCGACAGGCTCGCGTCGCAGATATTGCCGTCATGCGGCGAGACGTTTCCGAAGGCGGTGATTGCTCGTCTGGAAAAGACATCCTGTCCGCAGGCCGTCTGGATCACGTAATGCAGCAGCGAAGCGGGATAGCAACCGAGATTGAAGATCGTGCCCTTGCCCATCGGGTTGACGAATTTCCAGATATCGGCGGCGTAGAGACCGGATACCGACCGGATCGCCCCAAGCCGGTCGGACTGGAGGATTTCGCCAGCCTTGGCCATCACCGGATGGCAGAGATACATCAGGCCCTCGAGAAAGAAGGTGCCGTTGGCGCGCACGGCCTGCGCCAGGGTGTCCGCTTCGGCCATCGTCGTGGTCAGCGATTTCTCCGACAGAACGGCCTTGCCCTTGTTCGCGGCACGCAGCACCGCCTCGTGATGCATGTTGTTGGGCAGACCGACATAGACGACATCGATGGCCGGATCGTCGAGCAACGCGTCGTAACCGGAATAGTGCTTTGCAATACCGTGCCGGGCGGAAAAATCGGAAAGCCGTTGGAGGTCGCGCCCGGCCACGGCCTCGATGCGGGAACCGTCGCTCGCAGAGATGGCCTCGGCCATCGTGTCGGAGATGAAGCTCGTTCCAAGAATTCCCCAGCGCAGCATATATCAGTTCCCTCAGCGGTGCAGTTCGAGATAGGCGGATGCCACAAGGGCGTTGATATCCTTCGGCACCGGCACGACGCACATCGAGGCGTCGAGCGTGCGGCTCGCCACCCGCTCCAGGCAGCGGGCCTGAAGCGCAAAGCCGAGATCCATGGATTCGACCGAATTGCCAAGTGCCCTTGGCCCGGCAAGATTGGCCATGTGGCCGGCACCGAGAATATGGATGCGGCGTCCATCGGCAAGGACGAGCGTCTCGATGCCCTCGTCGACGTAGGTTTCTGCTGCCACCACCACGTTGTCGGCACGCATGCCGGCAACGTCGATCTCGCGCGGGAAGTGCCCGCCGTTGAGAAGGACCACGCCGTCCTTGAAAGCGGGGAGATCGGACGTCCTCAGAATATTGGCGGAGCCCGTGACCGTGATGATCACGTCGGCCGAGTGTATGGCGTCATCGCGTCTGGGCGTCGAGAAGCCGTCGAGATGGGCCTCGAGTGCGGCGACCGGATCGACGTCGACAACGCTGACGGCGCTGTAGGCATTGCGGAAGCAGGCGGCGGTGCCCTTGCCGCAGGCGCCATAGCCGAAAACGGTTACGCGCTTGCCATTGGTCGAGCGATTGGTGAAGCGCATGTAGCTTTCGAACAGGCTCTGGCCGACCGCATGACGGTTTTCTGCAAACTGCTTGATGGGGCTGTCGTTGATCACCAGCACCGGTAGGCCGATGGCACCGCGCATCGGCTCCAGCCGTGTCCGGCCGGAAGTGGTTTCCTCCGTGCCGCCGAGCAGTTTCCGATAGGGCCGTTCGGCGACACGGGCGAAAAGGTCGCCGCCATTGTCGAGCAGCAGGTCGGGTTGGTGATCGAGCAGCGCATCGATGAAGCCCGAATGCGCCTTCGCATCAGTCGTCTGTCCACCGATCACAGCGATGCCCTGGCTTTTCAGATAGTCGACAGTCGCCGGCTGGGTGCTGTTCAGATTGCCGGTCACCACGAGTTCGGCTCCACCGGCTCTGAGCGTCATCAACAGGGCAACCGTCTTCGGCTCCAGATGGATCGCCGTGCCGATCGTCAAGCCCTTGAACGGGCGGGTTGTCTGAAACTCGGCGGCGGTGGCGCGCAGAAGCGCGCAGCTTTGCCCGACCCACTCGATGCGGGACGGGTGGCTGGAGGTGTTCATGGTGATGGTCCTGGCTGTCTGTCGATGGTGCCGGCAAGGATAGTCCGGGCAACATGCGCCGTGACAGAGACATTAAACTGCGGCGGAGGGCAGTTTTCCTTCCAGGCGTCGCCCCTCTGCGAGCAGCCAGGCGCGAAGGGCGGCGATCGGCTTGCGATCCCTGTCTGCAATGCGGCAGCAGAGCCGATAGCCGGTCGGCCGGCTGACAAAACCAAAGGGCGCTTCGAGCGCACCGGCGCGAAGTTCCGCCTCGATCGATGCCGCAGGAGCGATGGTGACACCGAGCCCGCTGCGGGCGGCACTAAGCGCGAGCGTGAGGTCGTCCACCTCGATCCGCTTGCGGAAGCGGACCGGGGCACTGCCGCTTTCGCGAAACCAGTCGTCCCACAGGTAGGGCACGTTGCGGGCGACCAGCGCGGTCATTTCCGCGAGATCGGGCGTATTGCCGGGGCACGGTTGCCCGGCCGCAAGCACCGGGCCGAACCGATCGTCCATGAAAGCGGCTGCAGCGATGTCGGGCAGCGGTCGGTATTCGCCGCCGACGATCAGGGCATCGATCTCGGGCATATCGGTCAGCGACTGGTTGACGGCAACCGGAACGATGTCGACCTCAAGCCCAGCGACGCCGCGCTGCAACGCCAGCAAGCGCGGCATGAGCCAGGTCGACGCCATCGGCATCGGCGCGCCAAGTCGCAGCCGGACCGTGCTGCCGCTCGACGATATCTCATCCGCCGCGCGCGACACGATGGCGAAGGCGACACCGACGGCATCGGCCAACCGCCGACCTGCCGGATTGAGCGTCACGCGTCCACCTTGGCGATCGAGCAGGGGAAAGCCGAAATGCTCCTCAAGGCTTGCAAGCTGCTGGCGCACGGCACCGGGCACGACGCCGAGCTCGATCGCGGCCGCACGCAGGCTGCCGCACCTGGCCAGCGCGTCGAAGGCGCGTAACGCATTGAGCGGCGGCAACGGGCGCACGGGTTTCAGTTGCAGTTCGTCTGTTTGCATCATGCGCCTCCGGCGTCATCGGAGCCTGGTGCATAGACCATGAGGCTACCGGCTGTCGAATGCGGCATTATCGCTTATGGCTTGCGTTCCTCGCCACCTCCGGATGCGCCCTTGAGGATCCCCACGCACGCGGATGGATGTGGCTTAGGAAAATTGAATATTTCGAAGGTTTTTTGCGACAGCATCGCTCCGAGCCAAGTCTGCGCCGCCTGCTCTTCCGTTTCTGGCAGAGGAGACAAGGGAAGGAGATAATGCTGGATGCCATCGTCATGAGCGTATCGACCAGTCACGCCGCTGAGGATGCACCTGTGAAGAACGAGGTGCGGTTCTCCCGCGATCAGCTCACTCTCATTCTTGCCGCCTTGCCCGACCCGGCGTTTATACTGACACGCAGCGGCCGCTATGCGGCCCTGTTTGGAGGGGCCGACCACCGCTACTATCATGACGGCAGCAGTCTTGTCGGACAAAGCGTTTTTGATGTTCTTGCCTATGACAAGGCGCTGTGGTTTGCCCTGGAAATCGAAAAGGCGCTTGCGTCCCAGGCGTTGCACATCGTCGAATACAGTCTTGCAGGATGCGATGTTAAGGGCCTGGAAGCTGCCGGCCCCGATCATCCGATCTGGTTTGAAGGACGGGTGCAGGCACTCGATTTCCCCGTCGACGGCGAGGACGCCGTGGTCTGGGTTGCCAGCAACATCACCGAAAAGAATGCAGTGGAGCATCAGCTGCGCCTGCAAAGCGAAACCGATCCCCTGACCGGAGTTTACAATCGCCGAAAGCTGCTTGACGTGCTTGCGATCGAGTTTGATCTGGCCTCGCGTACTTGCCGGCCGACATGCCTGCTGATGTTCGATGTCGACAACTTCAAGGCAGTCAATGACGAACTTGGGCACTCCGTTGGCGACGATCTGCTGGCGACGATTTCAGCCGTCTGCCGGCGGGCGCTGCGGCCGGACGACGTCCTTGCACGCCTCGGCGGCGACGAGTTCGTTGTGCTGATGCCGGCGACGACATGCGGCGAGGGCGAGCTGATCGCAGACAGGCTGCGTCAGCAGGTCTCGTTGGAACTGCAGAACAAGCTGGAGCTTCTCTCCACGATCAGGGTGGCCTGACGGAAATTTCCCGGTCGGACGCGGCGATCGGCGATATTTTGCGGCGGGCCGACGAGGGCCTTTATCAATCCAAACGCAACGGTCGCAATCAGATCACCGTCGTTTGAGCCATGGCAATCGGCGTGGCGCCATGTTCAAAGACCCGTCGGCGGAGTGTGTGCCGCTTTCGTCGCCTGGACCTGTACCCGATCTTTCGCAGCGCGCAACCTGTCCAGAGGGACTAAGGTTCCACCGTATGACGGATGTATTGCCGCTTTCATGCCCGTTTGGGTGAGTTGACCCCTATCGGGCCTGCGCCGATCCTGTCGTTCGGAGTGTGAGTATGGGGGCGCGTATGTGTGAGGCGTGGCAGCGATCGTTGATCGAAGAAGACGAGCTCGTCAAAAAGGCGGCTGCAACCATACCAAGGCTGCTGGGTCATCCCGGTATCACGCTCGACCAGGTATCCCGGCTGCACGTGAACATCGACGAGTGTGTCGAGCGGATGGATGTACTGATCGTGGCGCTTGAGGAGAACGGCGTCGACCGATCCTGGATCCAGATGGCAACAACCATCAGAAACAGCTGGGAGGCGCTCGCGGAAGACGCGGCGAAGAAGGTTCTCGCGTTCAGTGGCGCTTCCGATACTGCCGTCCCCGACGGGACCATGCGGAAGGTTATGGGGGCTGGCAGCTAATACCGACCACGTCGGTGTAGTCCCGGCCTGGACCAATCGTCACATCTCGTGCTGCGATCATGCCGGGATCGCGGCCTGCTGTTTCCGGCCGAAAGCGCGTTTCGCAAGGCGTGGCGACCGCGCGTCCCTCAATGCCAAGCTGCTGGGGACGAGATTCTGACCCTTCAGGATTGCCACAAACGCCACCGGCGCAGGACCTTGATTGTGGCCATCGGCGATCGTGACCGCCGCTTTGCATTTGGTAATCTGGTCGGTTTCACACCGTTCGCGCTGTCTCGCGCGCCTGCTGCATAATCTTATCCTTAAATCGGATCCGATTTAAGGATAAGATTATGCAGCAAGTTTAAAGCGTTACAGCGTCCTTTGCGCGTCATACTTGACGCGCGGCGCTGTAAGCGCGGCAGCGTCCACCGTGGCGGCGATTGCGACACACTCTCCTTCTTCCGCGGGAAAAGTTGGCGCCAGGCGGAATTTTAAACTTGACTATTACACACATGTTTTCAATTTTACGCCCCGTTCGCGCAAAGCGATAACCGCGGACGAACCCGCTCCCGGCCAGGATCCCATGACGACCGAGACCCAATCCGAAACGCGTGTCGATATCTTTCTTGCCCACCGTCCGGCGCTCATCGCCTACGCGGTCCGCCTGCTCGGTTCCCGCGATGCTGCCGAAGATATCGTCCAGGATGCGTTTGTTCGGTTCCTGCCCTCCAGCGCCCGATCCGTTTCGAAGGGCCAGCTCCTCGCCTATCTCTACCGCACGGTCAGGAACCTCTCGCTCGACGTGCTGCGGCGTCGGAAGGTCTCGGCGATCGATCACCAGGATGATGCCCCGTTCTGGTCCGTCCCGGCCGATGTGCCGACACCGGAACAATCGACATTGCTGTGCGACGATGTTCGTAGGATTTCTCAGATACTCTCCGAATTGCCTGTCGAGGCGCGGGTTGCCGTCGAGATGCATCGCTTCGGCGGCTACACGCTTGAAGAAGTGGCAGCGCATCTGGGCATATCGACTGCCAGTGCTCATCGCTATGTCAGCTCAGCAATGATGAAGATTGCCACTGCGCTTCTGGTCAACGCGACTTAAAGTGGTCACCCCTTGAGAAAAAAATTCGCGTCATTCGTCTTTGTCAAAAGAGGGATTGTTCGGATAAGAGTGTCTCAGAAGGGGCCGAGACCGGCGTAGGAAGTAATTGACCCAAGATCAGGAAATCGCGGCCGCTACCCTGGAAGAAGCCATGAACTGGTTTCTGCGGCTGAAGGCTGAGCCCAATTGTCCCGACCTGACCGCCGATTTCCAGCGGTGGTTGCATCAGTCAGGCGATCACCAACGGGCTTGGCAGTATGCGCTGCGGACGTGGCAGCTGATGGGCGAAGCGGCTCCGGCCTATGAACATCTGTGGGCAGGCGCGCCGCGCGCCAATGTCATTCCGATCACCAGGGGCCGCTGGCGTCGCCCGGCGATGGGCGCCGTCGCGGCCATTGCTGCGACCCTGTTTCTCGTCCTTGCCGGCCCGTCCCTGCTGATCCGCCTTCAGGCGGATCACATCACTGCCACCGGCCAGAATGCCAGAGTGGCGCTGGAAGACGGGACCGTCATCGAACTTGGCGGCGACAGTGCCATCAAGACCGAAATGTCCGCCGCCGGACGCCATGTCACCCTGCTTTCCGGCGAAGCGTTTTTCGATGTCGCGCACAATCCGGCGCGTCCGTTTACGGTGGAGGCGGGAGGCGTCAAGGTCCTGGTCGTCGGTACCGCTTTCGACGTTCGGCTTGCGGGAGAAGAGACGACCGTCGAGCTGGAAAGAGGCGTCGTTCAGCTCTCGCTCGACGAGGCCAGGCAAAAGCAAGACTTCAGGCTGCTTCCGGGCGAGATGGCTGTCGTGAACAGGAGCGACGGCGCGATTACGCGCGACACCATCCAGCCAGATCAGATCGCTGCCTGGCGCAGCGGGCGGATATTCGTCAAGGACGCCTCCGTCAGCGCGGTTGCCGAGCAGCTTCAACGTTACCACTCGGCGTGGATCGCCGTGCCGGACCGAAAGCTCGCCGGTCTCAAGGTGACGGGCCTCTACGATCTTCACGATCCGGACAGTGCCTTGAAGGCACTGGTCGAGCCCTTTGGCGGCCGCGTCCGCACCTTTTCGACCTATGGTCGCATCCTGACGCAATACTGAAAATCCTGACACGAAAATTCAAATTATTTGAGAAAAAGACCTGAGGTCCTCGTCTTTGTTGGAAAGCGCTCGGCAACGGAGCGCAGTTCAAGGAGATGAGAATACGATGTACATATCGCAAGGCCGCAAGGGATCCCGTCGTTTGACGTGGGGCGACGACGGCGGGCGTCCCATGGGGCGGCTAATGGCAACGACGGCAATGGCAATTTGCCTGGCCTCGTTGCTGAACTGGCCCAGCCCGGCACTTGCGCAGGATGCACCGTCTCACGCGAGTGCGACGCGCAGCTTCAACCTGCCCGCCCAACCGCTTGCCGATGCGCTCAATGCCTTCGGCCGGCAATCGGGCCTGCAGGTGACGCTTGCCGCTTCGGTTTCGCGTGGGGTCATGTCCAAGGCCGTCGTCGGTTCCTATGCGCCGGAGGAGGCTTTGGCGCGGCTGCTTTCGGGCACAGGCATCGAGTATCGTATCTCCGGTGGAAGGACGGCGGTGATCGGCACCGGGGCGGCCGGTGGTGGCGCGGCCGTGATGCCGGCGGATGGGTCCACGGCGCTTGATCCGATCTCGGTGTTCGGGGACGCCACCGGGGTCGGCGAAATCGTTATCAGCCAGAAAGATCTCGAGCAGCGCAATCCGGCCAACATTGCCGACGTCTTCCGCGGCGAGCCGGGTATCGAGGTTGGCAGTTCGCTGCCGATGTCGCAGAAAGTCTATGTCCACGGCATCGAGGAAAACAATCTCGCCGTCACCATGGACGGCGGCCGCCAGAACAACAAGGTCTTCCATCACAACGCGACCAACCTCATCGATCCAAGTCTCTTGAAGGCTGTGCGCGTCGATGCAGGCATCGCGCCGGCGGATGCGGGGCCGGGCGCGCTCGGCGGCGCCATTGCCTACGAGACGAAGGATGCGCGCGATCTGCTCGACGGCGACGGATATGGCGGCTTCATCAGTTCCAACTACAATTTCAACGGCAAGACCTTCCAGACCGGGATCTCCGCCTACGGCATGCAGGAAGGGCTCGAATTCCTCGGCTATTTCAATTTCGCCAAGGGCGACGAGTTCAAGTCCGGAAACGGCAGCATCGTCGAAGGGACGCGCACGGATCTCTTGAGCGGGCTCGGCAAGGCCGCTTACGAATTCGAGAGCGGCGATCGTTTCGAGATCAGCCACGAGCGCGTCTATGACGACGCCCCGCGCCCGTTCCGCGCCAATACCGGCTTTATCAGCGGCCGCCCGCCGTGGGAACCGCGCGTGCGCGACTACACGCTCGACCGGCAGAACACGGTCTTCTCCTATACCGACAGCACGCCTGAGGGCTGGTGGGATCCAACCGTCGTGCTGGCCTATAGCTCGACGCGGCTTGAGATCCCGATCTTCCCCCGACCAGTGCCGCCAAGCACGGTATCCGTCCCCTATCCCGGTGCCGGCGAAACCGGCAGCTTCAACGGCAAGTTCGAAAACAAGTTCAGCTTCGATCTCGGCAGCATCACCGCCGGTGTCGATTTCTACAACGACAAGGCCGAGCTCGAAGATCCTTTCGACGCTTCGACCGAGCGCGCCCGCAATGTCGGCATCTATGCGCAGGCGCGGCTGGAGCCGTGGGAACGAACCCGACTTTCCCTCGGTGTGCGCGGCGACCAGCAATGGTTCACCGGCACCAGAAATGAGAAGTGGGACAACGCCGGCTTCAGCGGCAACGTCTCGGGCGAATATGATCTCATCGAGGACCTGCTGACGGCCAAGGCAGGTTATTCCCATGTCTGGGCCGGCGTTCCGCTTGCCGAAAACTTCATCATGAACCCGCGGTGGAATTACGGGGACGGGCCGGAACCGAGCACGGCCGACAACTACGCCTTCGGCCTTGTCGCCAAGCATGACGGTTTCACCCTGGAAGGCAGCCTCTTCCGCACCGATATCGACGACGCGCGCACCGCCAAATACGCGGTCGCAAAGGCGATCGAGAACCATGACGTGCGCTCGAAGGGCTTCGAGGTCGGCGCTGGCTATGACTGGGGCGACGGATACTTCAAGGTCAAGTATGCCAATATCGATGTGTCGATCGACGGCAAGCCGGCCGATTCCGACACCGGGATCTATCTCGCGGCCCCCGCCGGCCAGTTCATCACGCTTTTGGCGGCGCACAGCTTCATCGATTGGGGCGTCACCGTCGGCGGCGATGTCGAGATTGCGCTCGACAATGATGATGTCCCAGTCGGAAGCCCAACCCTGGAAGACTACAAGGTGTTCAACACCTTCGTCGAGTATCAACCGCCGAGCCACAGCAATCTGACGTTGCGCGCGGAGATCAGGAACGTGTTCGACGAGACCTATTCCGCGCGTGCCACCTATGGCCAGGAATTCGGCACCGTTACGCCGCTCTACGAGCCCGGCCGCTCCTTCATCCTGAGCGCCAAGGCGACATTCTGAGATGATATTGACGGAAGAGGCATTACAGCGCCGCGCGTCAAACATGACGCGCTAAGGACGCTGTAACACTTTAAACTTGCTGCATAATTTATCCTTAGATCGATTCCGATTTAAGGAATTATGCAGTAGCGATGCCTCTTCCACCTTGCCGGCAAGTTTGTCTGGCATCGGAAGCCCAGTGCGGCCCGGAAAAATTCTTCGGACTATAGTTTGCTGAAGTCGATGCTCAGTCCCGCCCAGGCATGCTCGAACTTTGATCTCGCGATCAACCAGGGAGGCATGGCTCTAGAGGCCGTCAAACGTGCCAGCAGGCGGCCCTCGGCATTCTCGACTGCGACGATGACGCCCCGGTATTCATCCTCTTCGGCGATCTCGTCCGCAACCTGGCGTCCGTGTTCGACCGCCTGGCTATCGTCGGCAAGCAGCGTGCCGACTTTGTCGCGGCTGGTATCGCCTGCCAGGTGGATGTGAAAAAGATAGCGTTGCATGATCTCTCTCAAACCATGCGGCGATTGACGACAAACACCCGCGCCGCTTCGGGTATGGTTGTATTAACACGTCGCAGCTCCCTTGGCGCGTGACTGATGCGTGACAGGCAGCAGCGCGCAATCCGGTCTCTTGCCGGCGGGCAATTGCGCTGGGTCGGTTGCCGGTGGTGCTCAGGATCAATCGGCTCGCTGCCGAATGCAGAAACGCCTTGCCACGGGCTTGGCAAGGCGCTTCTGGAAGGCTGAGGCTTCGATTTCGATCAGCGTGAAATCTGGTTGAGGAACACCAGTTGCAGAGGGCGGGCAAGCAGCCCGTCACGCAATGCGTCCCGTTTGCCTAGAAGCCGGCGAGCACGATCTTGCCCTTGGCCTTGCCGGACTCGATCAGTGCGTGCGCGCGCCTGAGATTGGCCGCATTGATCGTTCCGAAATTCTCGTTGAGCGTGGACTGGATCCTGCCGGCATCGACCAACTCCGACACGCTGTTCAACAGCGCGTTCTGTTTCTCGATGTCTGCGGTTGCAAACAGCGAGCGCGTGAACATCAGCTCCCAATGCAGCGAGATGCTTTTTCGCTTGAGCGGAAGCGCATCAAGCTGCTTCGGGTCATCGATCAGCCCGAAGCGTCCCTGGGGTGCGATCAGTTCGACGATCTGGTCGAGATGGTCGTCCGTGTTGGTTGTCGAGAACACGAAACCGGGCTGACCTGTCCCGAGGGCTTCGATCTGCGCTGCAAGCGGCTGCAGATGGTCGACGACGTGGTGGGCGCCGAGCGACTTCACCCATTCGACCGTTTCAGGGCGCGACGCGGTGGCGATGACGGTGAGATCGGTGAGCGCCCGCGCGATCTGGATGGCGATCGAGCCGACGCCGCCGGCGCCGCCGATGATGACGATCGCATTGGCAGCACCTGCGACCGGACGGGTGACTTCGAGGCGGTCGAACAGCATTTCCCAAGCGGTGATCGATGTCAGCGGCAGGGCGGCAGCGGCGGCAAAGTCCACCGATCTGGGCTTTCTGCCGACGATACGTTCGTCGACCAGATGAAATTCGGCATTGGTGCCGGAGCGGTTGATGGCGCCGGCATAGAAGACCTCGTCGCCTGGCTTGAAGAAGGACGCGTCCGGTCCGACGGCGCTGACGACGCCGGCGGCATCCCAGCCGAGCACCTTCCACTGCCCGGCTTCGGGCTTTGCACCGCGACGGATCTTCGTGTCGACCGGATTGACCGAGACCGCTTTGACTTCGACGAGGATGTCCCGGCCCTTGGGCTCCGGGCGCGGCAGGTCGATATCGACCAGCGACGTTTCGGCTTCGATCGGCTGGGGGACTTGGTAGGCTACGGCTCGCATTGATAGCTCCATCGGTTGAACACAACCAAGATGCGCACTATGCTGCTACATCGCAAGAACGCACATATAAAGCCCATAGTGTCGAAAAGGATACCATTGGATGGGACGTACGCGCCACGATCGTTTCGACTGCAGCCCGGGATGTGCCGTCGAGGCGACACTCAGCCTGATCGACGGCAAGTGGAAGGGCGTCGTTCTCTACCACTTGATGGCCGGCACCATGCGCTTCAATGAAATCCGCCGGAAGCTGCCGAACGTTACCCAGCGCATGCTGACGAACCAGTTGCGCGAGCTCGAGGCCGACGGCCTGATCACGCGCACGGTTTTTGCCCAGGTCCCGCCCCGGGTCGATTATGATTTCTCGGAACGCGGCCGTACGCTGGAGCCGGTCATCCTTGCTCTCAAGACCTGGGGGGACGCCAACATGCCGTCGACGGAGAGCGCTGCAGCCTAAAGACTGCGTCACGGCCCCCGCACGACGCTACTTCCTCATGCGCCGATCAGCGTCCACGCCATGCCGACCAAGGCTGACGCGAGCAGCGTTGCAATCACCGAGGCGTTGAAGCGGAAGATCGCCAGCGCCGCCGCAAGCGTCAGCAACAGTGACGGCAATACCAGCGAACTCAAGACCGGCACATCGAGCGTAAGGCCGCCGATGCTCCACGGGACGACCTGCGCAAACAGCGTATGAAGGCCGAACCAGACCGCAAGGTTGAGGATGACGCCGACGACGGCGGCAGTGATGGCCGACATCGCGCCGGTCAGGGCGATATTGCCCCTCAGTTTCTCGATGAAGGGCGCGCCGAGGAAGATCCAGAGAAAACAGGGCACGAAGGTCACCCACGTCGTCAACAGCGCGCCCAGCGTTGCAGCCGTCATCGGGGCAAGCGTTCCGGGATCGCGATAAGCGCCCATGAAGCCGACAAACTGGACGACCATGATCAGCGGGCCGGGGGTCGTTTCCGCCATGCCGAGACCGTCGAGCATTTCGCCCGGTTTGAGCCAGCCGTAATGTTGCACGGCTTCCTGCGCGACATAGGCGAGCACGGCATAGGCACCCCCGAAGGTGACGACCGCCATCTTGCTGAAGAACGATCCGATCTCGGTGAACACGTCGTTCGGCCCGAGGAGCGTAAACAGAAGCGCCAGCGGCACGAGCCACAGGGCGAGAAACACCGCGGACACCCTGAGCGACCAGGAGAGATTGGGGCGGGCATGCGCCGGCGTCTGTTCGCCGAGCGCCGAATCCTCGTCCTTGAGCACCGGTCCGGTTGCCTTGCCATGGCCGCCGCCGATCCGAAAGAGCGGCGAGCCCAGGCGTCCGCCGATGTAGCCGACGATCCCGGCCGTCAGGATGATCAGCGGAAAGGGCACGCGGAAGAAGAAGATTGCGACAAAGGCTGCGGCCGCGATGCCGATCATCAGCCTGTTTTTCAGCGCCCGGCTGCCAATGCGGAATACCGCCTGGACGACGACCGCAAGCACGGCCGCCTTCAACCCGAAGAATAGCCCCTCGATCAGGCTGACATTGCCAAAGGCGGCGTAGACGTAGCTCAACCCCAGGATGGCGAGGAAACCCGGAAGCACGAACAAAATGCCGGCGACGAGGCCGCCGGCAGTGCGATGCAGCAGCCAGCCGATGTAGATTGCGAGCTGCTGTGCCTCGGGACCGGGCAACAACATGCAGTAATTGAGCGCGTGCAGGAAACGGTGTTCGCCGATCCAGCGTTTCTCGTCGACGAGGATGCGATGCATCACCGCGATCTGGCCCGCGGGGCCGCCGAAGCTCAAGGCAGCGATCCGCACCCAGACCCAGAAAGCTTCCGCAAACGAGATGCCATGGCCATGGGGCGCCGACGCCGTGCCGGCGTCGGCGGTGTGAACAACATCGGTCATTTCATGCGCCCTTCTTCGGCGAGGGCCAGTTGTGCGTTTCGCTGGTGGCGTCGCGGCACCAGCGGTAGAAGGCGTCATAGAGCAGCATACCTGCCTCCAGTTGCTCATGATCGTCTGCATACATGCGCGAGAGCCCGAGCGAAACCGCAAGCAGGCCGGCAGCCTCGGGGGCAAGGTCGAGGCGCGCTGTGTCTGCGCCTCGTACGATGGTTGCCAGCCGCAGCATCGGTTCCGTTTCCAGCCCGAACGCCTCCACCATCACGTCGAAGGTGCAGCGGTCGCCCCGATGGCTCCAACGGATCGGGGCGTCGATGTCAAAAGGCGTGGCGTCGAAACGCTCTGCCACCGCTTCGACTTCGGCCGGTGCGACAAACAGGAAAACGGCATTTGGATCGACGAAGCGCCGAATGAGCCAAGGACAGGCAATACGGTCGATTTTCGGGCGAGCGCGCGTGACCCAGAGCGTGTGTCCGCTCGTCTGGCGGTTTGGCACCGTGGACGCGGGCACAGCCGGATAACCGGCTTCCGCCCATGCCTCAAATCCGCCTTCCAGGACGTCGGCCGGAATTCCGGCGTGTCGAAGCCAGGCGGCGACGCCATGGCTCAGCTTCTTGCCGCGCTGGCAGATGATGACTGCGGACCGCTCAGCGAAGTCTTTGCCCCAGTCCTGCACGAAACGGTAGTCACGCTGCAGTGATCCGGGGATCAGGCGCGGATCGGCATCGAAATCCTCGTCGATCCTGACATCGATAAGCGCAGGGCATTTGGGAGTGCCGATAAGGCGGGCAAGTTTTTCCGGTGAAATTTCCAGAAGTGACGGCATAACGCGTCCTCCGTCTGAGCGGTTGCATGGACGCGATGCTTCGGCTGTCGCCTCGTGGGGTGATCGCGACCCCATGCCCGATTTTGTCCCTGTTTCGCGAGGTCTGTCAAGCCGTTGGACGGTGTCTATCGGATCGAAGGCCGCCGTTTCATCGGCGGCCCCGTGCATGCAATGCTTTATCTCAGCGTGTTGGTGAATGACCCTAGGGGACGCTTTGCTCGACTGCGGCCGGGCGCACCTCTTCGCTGTTCTCGGTATCGCCTGTTGTCGCTGGCGCGTGCACTCCGCCCGCAGATGAAAGGCCGGCAAGCTTATGGCCACGTTCGCGCAACCATTGAAACACGACATAGAGGGCCGGGATGATGAAGATCCCGATCAGCGAGGCTGCAAGCATGCCGCCCGCGACCCCCGTACCGACGGCGCGCCGGCTCAGCATGCCGGCCCCTTGCGCTGTCACCAGGGGGACGAGGCCGACGATGAAGGCGAAGCTCGTCATCATCACCGCGCGGAAGCGGGCGCGCGCGCCTTCGACCGCCGCTTCGACGATACCTGCACCCTTCTCACGATGGAACTTGGCGAATTCGACGATCAGGATCGCATTCTTGGACGCGAGCGCGATGAGGACGACGAGGCCGATCTGGGCGTAAATGTCGAACGACAGGCCCGCCACGAGAACCGAGACAAGGGCGCCGGCGACGCCGACCGCCACCGACAGCAATACGGGGACCGGGATCGTCCAACTTTCGTAGAGCGCGACCAGGAACAGATAGGCAAACAGCACCGCCAGCGCGAGAATGGCCGTCGTCTGTCCTGCCGCTTGAAGTTCCTGCAACGCAGTTCCCGTCCACTCGTAGCTATAGCCGGGCGGCAGGGTGGTTGCCGACAGCGCCTCCATCGCGGCAAGCGCCTCGCCGGACGACACGCCGGTCGCGGGTTGGCCATTGAGGGTGATGGAACGGTAATTGTTGTACCGCACGATCGATTGCGGCCCGATCACATACTCGACGCGGGCGACGGAAGCGACAGGCACCATGCCGCCCGACGCGTTGCGCACGTGCAGGCGTGAGATGTCGTCGACCGAGCTGCGGTCGGCTTCGGCCGCCTGCAGATTGACCTTCCAGCTGCGTCCGAAGAGGTTGAAGTCGTTGACGTAGTAGGATCCGAGGGTGCCCTGGAGGGTGGTAAAGAGGTCGCTCACCGACACGCCGAGCGCCTGCAGGCGATCTCGATCGAGATCGAGGTAGAGCTGCGGTGCGCTTGCCGAATAGGTGGTGAAAGTGGGGCCGAGCAGCGGGTTCTGATTGGCAGCCACGATCAGGCCGCCGGCGGTTGCCGCCAGATCCGCTGGCGATCGGCCTTGCAGGTCGAGCAGCTGGTATTCGAAGCCCGAACCCGTGCCGAGGCCCATGATCGGCGGCAGGTTGAAGGCGAAGATCTGCGCACCGCGGATGGCTGCACCCTTGGCCATGGTCGTGGCGATCGCCGCATCGACGGAGCTGGCCGTGCTGGTGCGCTCGGCGAACGGCTTCATCGTGACGATGGCAAAGGCGCTGTTCGATTTGGACAGGCCATCGAGGAAGCTGTAACCGGTGACCGTAATGACATTGGCAACGCCGTCGATCCCGCCGAGCATCGTTTCAACTTCGCGCACGACCGCGTCCGTCCGGTTGTAGGACGCGCCTTCAGGCAGTCGTACTTCGGTGAAGTAAGCACCCTGGTCTTCGCTCGGCAGGAAGCCGGTCGGCACGATGCGGAAGAGCCAGCCGCTGGCGCCGATCGCGACGGCCAGAAGCAGGATGCCGAGGATCGCCCGCCGGGCGATATGCCCGGCGACATGCACATAGCCATCGCGCCCGTTGTCGATCCGCCGCGAGATCCAGCCGAGGATGCCGCGTTTCGGTCCGTGATGCGGTTTCAGCAGGATGGAGCAGAGTGCCGGGCTCAAGGTCAGCGCATTGATCGCGGAGATCACCATCGACACGGATACCGCCACGGCGAATTGCTGGAACAGTTGGCCGCTCAATCCCGGAATGAACGCGACGGGAACGAACACCGACAGCAGGACCAGCGTGATGGCGACGATCGCCCCGGTGATCTCGCCCATGGCAAGCCGCGCCGCCTCTGGCGCCTGCATGCCGGGGTTTTCCTCCATCACCCGTTCGATGTTCTCGACCACGACGATCGCATCGTCGACGACGATGCCGATCGCCAGAACCATCGCCAGCAGCGATATCGTGTTCAGCGAAAAACCCATGGCGAGGATGATCGCGAAGGTGCCGATCAGTGCGACGGGCACGGCGATCAGAGGGATCAAAGTTGCCCTGACATTGCCGAGGAACAGGAAGACGACGATGATGACGAGCACAAAGGCTTCGAGCAGCGTGTGCTCGACATTCTCGACGCTCGCCTCGACGAACTGGGTCGTGTCGTAGGAGACGGAGTAGGTCAGGCCCTCGGGAAACGACCGGGAAAGCCGTTCCAGCGCCTGATTGACGCCCTCGGCGGCGGCAAGCGCATTGGCCCCCGGCGCCTGATAGGTGCCGATCATCGCAACCGGCTTGCCGTTGAAGCGGGCGCTGGAGTCGGAGCTCGACGCGCCCAGCTCGACCTTCGCGATGTCGCGAATGCGCACGAAGGAGCCGTCCGGCTCGGCCCTCAAGACCACATTCTCGAACTGCGAGGGATCGGTGAGGCGTCCCTGGGTCTGGAGATTGAGCTGGAACAGCGGGTCGTCTGTCATCGGCTGCGCGCCGATCCGGCCGATGGCCGCCTGGACGTTCTGCGCCTTGAGCGCGTTGATCACATCGGTCGGCGTCAGGCCGAGATTGGTCAGGCGGTCGATGTCGAGCACGACGCGCATGGCGTAGTCTTGTGCGCCGAACAGCGAGGCGTCGCCGACGCCCGGCACGCGCTTGACCGTGTCCAGCAGGTTGATCGTCGCGTAGTTCGAAAGAAACAGCGAATCGAAACTGGCGTCTTCCTTGCCGTAGATGGTGATCACCTGCATCAGGGCCGACGATTTCTTGCGCACGCTGACGCCGGTCTGCTTCACCTCGGACGGTAGGCCGGCCTCGGCAAGCGACACGCGGTTCTGCACATTCACGGTGGCGATATCGGGGTCGGTGCCGACAGCGAACGTGACGGTCAGCGTATAGGAGCCGTCGGCGCCGCTCGTCGATTTCATGTAGAGCATGTCGTCGACGCCGACGATCTTGCTTTCGATCGGTTGGGCGACGGTCGTTTCGACCACCTCGGCGCCGGCGCCGGGGTAGCTTGCGGTGACGCTCACCTGTGGCGGCACGATGTCGGGGAACTGCGCGATCGGCAGCCGGGTGAGCGCGATCAGGCCGGCCAGCGTGAGAACGATCGAGATGACTGCGGCAAAGCGCGGGCGATCGATGAAGATTTCGGAGATCATGCTCAGCCACCCGTCGCCGGTGCTGCGTCCACGGTGATGCCGGGCCTGACCTTGCCGACACCTTCGGTGATGACGTTTTCGCCCTCCTTAAGCCCCTCGGTAACCACCGAGAGGCCGCGAGCGGAGCGGGCAACGTCGATGCGGCGCAGCTCGACCTTCGAGGCGGCATCGACCACCATAACGAAGGCACCCTGCTGGTCGCGCTGGACCGCCTGCTGCGGTACAGCCAGAACGTCCTGCTTTTCGGATTGTTCGAGGATGACGCGCACGAGCGTGCCGTCGAGCAGCAGCGCGTTCGGGTTGTCGAACTGCGCGCGCACCGTCACGGTGTCGGTTCCCTGCGCGACGTTGCTGGCGATGAAATCGATGGTGCCTTTCAGGGGGTACTCCGTGCCGTTGGGCAAGGTCAGCCCGACATTGGCGCCGCCGGGCGTCATCCCCTTCTGCACGCGCTCCCGATAGGTCAGAAGCAGCGAGGTGGAGACCGGAAATTCGACATAGATCGGATCGAGCCTCGTCAAGGTAACGAGCGGGCCGGTGTCCGGGCCGACCAGCGCGCCGACATCTGCCGTGGTCAGGCCGAGCACGCCGTCGAAAGGCGCGGTAATTTTCGTGTAGGAGAGGTTGAGGTCGGCGCTCTGCTTGCTACCCTTGAGCCGTACGAGCTCAGCCTCCGCCTTCTTGACTTCGGCGTTTGCGGTATCGACCTTGGCTTGCGAGATCGTGTTGGTTGCGATCAGCTGCTTGGCGCGGTCTCTTTCGAGCACTGCGAGGTCCCGTTGCGCCTCGGCCGCCTGGATCGAACCTTCTATTTCCTGTACGGCCGCCCGATAGGCGCCATCCTCGACCTGATAGAGCACGGTCCCGGACGTTACCTTCTGCCCTTCCTTAAAATTGACCGCCTCCAGGAAGCCGGCGACGCGTGCACGGATATCGACTTTCTGGGTTGCGACGACCCGACCCGTCAGGTCGACGCTCTCGCGCAGGTCCACGACCCTGGCAGGCGCCACGACCACCGCCGGTACCTGCTGTGCGTAAGCAGCCGAGACGCTGAGCGCGACGGCAAGAAGGAAGGAAAAGGCAGAGAAGGCGACTTTCGGCACGGTCATGCAACATCCTTTCAGCAGCAAGGCCAGGTTCAGTCCCGCGTCGTCTGCTCAACCGCACATTAGTCACGAACTCTCTGTCTTTAAAGACCAAATCTCTGTTCTGTCTTGCGAAACCGTCAAGCGGCGTCTGCAGGCGAGTATGCCATGACCGGCTGTCCTCAGTGCGCGTGGATCGAACATGCCCGCATGATCTCAGGTTGGTACGGGTGGCGCCTGCAAGCTAGCGCGCCTCTGCGGCCAAATGGCCGACCAGGGTCGCCCTTGTTTCCCCGCTCCACCGCGTCACCAGGAAATCGACGAATGCCTTGGCCGCGGGACCGATGTGGCGCGAAGGGAAAACACAATAGACGCCCGTTTCTCGCCCGGTCCACTGCGGCAGGATCTGGACGAGTTTGCCCAGGCGCATGGACTCGGCCATCGTCACGGCGGAGTGAAACGCTATGCCCTGACCGTCGATCGCCAGTTGATGGACGGCGTCCCCGTTGTCCGCGCGCATCCTGCCCTGGGGACGGAACGTGTGCTCGCCTTCCGGTCCAAACAACCGCCAAAGCTCGCCGTCATGGTTGGCCGTCGATACGACGCACTCATGTTGTTTAAGCGCCTCGATACCGGCCGGCACACCACGCTTCTCCAGATAACGTGGCGCCGCCACCAGGATTCTTCGGTTGCTCAGGAGCTTGCGCGCAATCAACGTCGAGTCCGGGAGGGTTCCGATGCGGATCGCCACCGCCACACCCTCGGCGACGATATCGACATATCGATCCGTCATCAGCAGGTCGAGTTGAAGGCGAGGATATGCGGCCAGGAAGGCGGCCAGATGCGGCACGACGTGATCGCGGCCGAACGACACCGATACGCTGAGCTTGAGGGTGCCGCTCGGCAGGTCCTGTTCATCGCGCGCCCGCCGGTGTGCTTGACGCAATTGCTCCAGCGCCGCCGCGCTATCGCTGAAGTAGCGTTGTCCCGCATCCGTCAGTGACATTGCCCTCGTCGTCCGGTTGATCAACAGGACACCAACCTGTCTTTCCAGTGTCTTGACCAGCCGGCTCACGGACGAGGGTGTCATTTGGAGTTCCTGCGCCGCCTTGGCGAAGCTGTGGTGTTTGACCACGGCAACGAAGGCCTGCACCAGGTGAAGAGCGGGCTCCTCCATTGCGTCTCTCCAGGAATGATTTCTGGAAATTTTTAGCTATTATCTTCAGCGATCGCAATTGCGAGAGATAGGCTTTCCAATGGAGGCCATCTTGTCCAGCAACAGCAAAGCCGAAGTTTTCAATGCTCTTCATCGTCAGCCGGAACCGTTGCGGTTGCCAAACGCCTGGGATGCCGGCAGCGCCCTACTGATCGAGCGGCTCGGCGCGCGCGCGATTGCAACGACAAGCGCCGGTGTCGCATGGTCGCTCGGCTACCGCGATGGTGATGCTCTTCCGCTGGATCGCCATCTCGCAACGATCGCTGCGATCGCCCGGGTCGTCACGGTGCCGTTGAGCGTCGATATCGAAGGCGGTTACATCGAAGAATGCGACAGCATTGCCGAAACGGCGGCGCGGTTTGTCGAGGCCGGCGCGGTCGGGTTCAATATTCAGGATGGCGCCGCCTCGCCGCACGTCCTCTGCCGGAAGATCGAGCAGATCCGGCAAACCGCGGAGCGGCTCGGTGTCGGGCTCTATGTCAACGCGCGCACTGACGTTTATGCGCGGAACCTTGTCCCTGAAAACTTACGCGTGAACGAGGTCCTGACACGCGCAAGACAATATCAGGAGGCAGGAGCCAACGGCTTGTTCGTGCTCGGCGTGACCAACCGAGACGACATTGCGCAGATTGCAGCAGGCACCGAGCTGTTGCTGAATGTCATAGCCTGGCCCGGCCTGCCGCCAGCGAGCGACCTCGCCACGCTCGGCGTCCGTCGGGTTAGCGTCGGCTCATGGATCTCTCAAACGCTTTGGGAGCATGCATCGGCATTGGCAGCCAACTTCCTCGCCGATGGTCGATCCGAACCGCTCTTTGAATTCGCCGCGCCCTATTCCGAGGTCAATGCCTGCTTTTGATCGTGGCTGTCCGACAGGCGTGCCGCTGATGCTCACGCGCGGGGCATGCCGGCCGGTTCCAGAGACTTGCGAAGCGCGGCGATCCGGAAGATCGCGTTCGCCGCGCCATAGCCGCGATATCCGCGGCGCTCGACGATCTCGAAAAAGAATCCACCAGAGAAGGTCGGACTGTAGAGCTGAAAATACTCGCCGTGTTCGTCCTTGTCGTAAAGGATGTTGTGCGCCTTCAGCCGTTCGGTGAAATGCGGATCGAGGCCGAAGCGAGCTTCCAGATCGTCGTAATAATTGGGTGAGATCGCCAGCGAGACAAAGCCGCCCGCCGCAAGTGCGTCTGCAGTCCTGAAGATGTCGTCCGTCTTGAAGGCCAGATGCTGGATGCCGGAGCCGAAGGTCTCGGCGATGAAGCGTCCGGCAAGCGTGTTGCGGTTCTCGGCGCCGTTCATCGTGATGCGCAGGGATCCGGCGGTGTTTTCCACCACCTGGCTGCGTACGATGCCGGAGGGGTCGATGATGTCGACCAGCGGGGTCTTATGGGCCTCCAGCAGCGAGGTGTAGAACAGCAGCCAGGTCAGGAGTTCGTCGTATTGCATCGTCTGGGCGATGTGGTCGATCGATGACAGTCCGGCGGACGTCGCCGGGTCGTCCACAGGGTCGAACTCGACATTCCATATGGTCCCGAGGTCGCTGTTGCGATCGAGGAAATAGACGATGCCGCCGCCGACGCCGTGAACGGCCGGCATCTCGATCTCGCCCTCGTCTACTGGCTGGGCGAACGTCTCGGCGCCAAGTGCAAGCGCCCGCCGGTGCGCGGCCCGTGCATCGTCGACCAGAAGGCCCATCGCATAGGCCGAGGTGCCGTGCACGAGGTAGGATGAGTTGGCAAAGCCGCGGTTTTCCGTGTTGATCACCAGCCTGATATCACCCTGTTGGAACACGACGACGCTTTTCGTCTTGTGGCGCGCGGCCCTGCGGAAGCCGAGCGTCTGGATCAGCGCCTCGAGTTGAGGTGCCTCGCTTTCGTCGATGGTGAATTCGATGAAGGCAATGCCTTCGACGCCGGCCCGAGCGGGCATTTCGGGAACGGGCAGGGCAATGTCCGGCTCGGCCCGCCGCACCTGGTCGCCCAGATAGAGCAGCGAGCGCTGGCCGTCGATGGAGATCGCCGTCGCTGAGCCGCCGCGAAACTGGTCGTTGAAGATTTCGAGCGACAGATAGTCGTCATAGCCGGTGGCCGCCACGGCCCGCATGAACTCGAGGACGGGCAGGTCGCCTTCGCCAGGCATGTTGCGGAAATGCCGACTCCAATAGAGCAGATCCATGTCGATCAGCGGCGCGTCCGCCAGTTGGATGATGAAGATCTTCTCCTTCGGTATGGAGCGGATGGAGTTGACGTCGATCTTGCGCGCGAGCGTGTGAAAGCTATCGAGAATGAGGCCGACATTGGGATGGTCGGCCCGGCGCACCACTTCCCAGGCGTCGCGGTGATCGTTGATGTGACGTCCCCAGGCGAGCGCTTCGTATCCGACGCGCAAGGCCCGTCTGGCCGCCCGTTCGCCAAGCTCGCGAAAATCAGCGGCTGCCCGGTCGAGACCGCCGATTGCGGCGGGAGAGACGTTCGAACACACGAGCACCAGGTCGGTTCCCATCTCCTGCATCAGGTCGAACTTACGCTCCGCCCGATCGAAGGTCCGGCTTCTGAGTGGTTCGGGCATGCCCTCGAAATCGCGAAACGGCTGGAAGAGAGAAATCTCCAGACCGTGGTCGCGCACCATCTGCCCGACCTGGCGCGGGCTTTCGTCGAAAACGAGAAAATCGTTCTCAAAGATTTCCACGCCATCAAAACCGGCCTTCGCTATGGCCTCCAGCTTGCTGCGCAGGTCGCCGCTCAAGGAGACGGTCGCGATCGAGGTCTTCATCCGGGTTTCCTCCGTTGTCAGGCGGTCAGGGCCTTGAAGTGGCGGAGCATGCGCGCCGCATCTGGCTCTCGGCCGGTAAACAGGCGAAATGCGCCGACGGCCTGAAACACCGCCATCCCGCCGCCGTCGAGCGTGCTGCAGCCGCGCCGTCTGGCTTCGGCCAGCAGTTCGGTTTCCAGCGGGAAATAGACGACTTCGGCCACCCAGTGGCGTGGTTCGAGCAACGCTGCAGGAAGCGGCATTCCGGGATATTTCGCCATGCCGGTCGGCGTTGCGTGGATGAGGCCGTCCGCTGTTCTCATCGATGATGCAAGGTCGGTGCCGCCAGCAATGTTCGCCTGTGGAAACAGCGCCGACATACTGGACGCCAGTGCCTCAGAGCGCTCCACTTCCCGGTCGAAAACCGTGAGCGATGCCAGTCCTAAGGATAGGGCCGCATAGGCCGTGGCAACGCCGGCGCCGCCGGCGCCGAGCTGCACCGCGTTCGACAGCGCCACATCGGGCAGGCCGCGGCGAAAGCTTTCGGCAAATCCCCACCAGTCGGTGTTGTGGCCGATGCGGCGACCAGCCTTAAGCACCACCGTGTTCACGGCGCCGAGATCTCGGGCTTCGTCCGACAGCTCGTCGAGGAACGGGATGACCAGTTGCTTGCATGGATGCGTGATGTTCAACCCGCAAAGGCCCCGTAATTCGGCCTCCCGCAGCAACCGCGGCAGGTCGTCGGGGCTGGCGCCGCGCTGGCTCAGGTCGATCAACTCGTAGTCATAGGTCAGGCCCTGTGCCGCACCTTCGCGCATGTGCATGGCCGGTGTGAGCGAGGCTTGAATGCCGGCGCCGATCAATCCGGCTTTCAGCGGTTTGAGAAGGGTCTCGGTCATCTCGACGCTTTCATCAGTCGGGTGGTTGCCGACCCGCTTGAGCGCGGGCCGGCGGCAGGCTTACTGGCCACGAAGCATCTGAAGCTCTTTGAACAGCGCTGCGACGGTATCGGCACCAATTTCGGCGCTGAACTTCTCGATCATCGGCTTGACGGCATCGCGCAGCTTCTGGGTTTCCTCCGGCGACAGTTCGTTGACTTCCATGCCGGTTGCCTTGATGTCGGCGATCGCCTTGGCGTCGAACTCGCGCGAGGCCTGGCGCTGATAGTCGCGGGCCTCGGTGGCAGATGCCTGCAGCACCGCCTTCTCTTCGTCGTTGAGGCCGTCCCAGAATTTCTTGCTGATGAGCACGATCTGCGGATTGTACTGGTGACGGGTCACCGTCATGTACTTCTGCACTTCATAGAATTTGGCGTTGAGAATGTTGGCGGCCGGGTTTTCCTGGCCGTCGACCGTGCCGGTTTCAAGCGCGGTATAAAGTTCGGTGTAGGGCAGCGGCACGGCATTGGCGCCGAGATTGTTGAAAAGCTCGATCGGGATCGGCGACTGGATCGTGCGGATCTTCAGGCCCTTGATGTCCTCGAGCTTTGTGACCGGGTGGCGATTGTTGGTGAGATTGCGGAAACCCAGCTCCCAATAGCCGAGCCCAACGAGCCCGGTGTCGGGCAACAGGTTGGCAAGGCTGGTGCCGAACGGGCCGTCCATTACCTTGTCGGCCTCTTCGCCGTTGTTGAAAAGGAAGGGCAGGTCGACGGCGCCGAACTGCTTGACGTTGCTTGCCAGGATTCCGGCGTTCAAGACCGTCATTTCGATCACCCCGCCCTGCAGCGCCGATACGGTCTGCACGTCGCCACCGAGTACGCCGCCCGGAAACAGCTTGACCTCGATCTTCCCGCCGCTCTTTTCCTTCACGAGTTCGGCGAACTTCTCCATGCCCATCACCTGCGGATGGCCCTTGTTGTTGGCGGCGGCGAACTTGAGCTGCTGTTCGCGGATCTCGGCGAGCGCCGGGCTTGCCGCCATCAGCGCCACCGGCACGGCAAGTCCGAGCGCCATTTTCATCAGTTTGTTGAACATATTTCCCTCCCAGGTTTGGCCGGGTTCTCCCTCCGGCCGGTTGAACGTTACAGATGTTGCCGGCGCCTATCGCCCGAACCAGGAGACCGGCACGGTCACCAGCTGCGGGAACAGCACGAGCAGGAACAGGACGATCAGTTCGGCAATCAGGAACGGCATGACGCCCTTCATGAGGTCTTCCATCGTCAGCTTCGAAACGCCGCAGATGACGTTGAGCACCGTGCCGACCGGCGGCGTGATCAGGCCGATCGAGTTGTTGATGATGAACAGAACGCCGAAATAGACCGGGTCGATGCCCGCCTGCTTGATGATCGGCATCAGCACAGGGGTCATGATCAGAATGGTCGGCGTCATATCCATGGCGGTGCCGACGACGACGACGAGGGCCATGATCGCCAGCAGCAACAGCGTCTGGTTGTCCATCAGCGGCTCGACGAGGGCGGCGAGGTCGCCGGGCACATCGGCCACCGTGATCAGCCAGGCCGACACGGCGGCGCAGGCGACAAGGAACATCACGATGGACGTTATCTTCGCCGCGGCCACGAAGACGTGGAACAGCTTGGCCGGCGGCAGCTCGCGATAGATCACCATCGACACGAACAGCGAGTAGACGGCTGCAACGACGCCGGCTTCCGTCGGCGTGAACACGCCGAACTTCAAGCCGACGATGATGATAACAGGCAGGAAGAGCGCCCAAAGGCTGTCGATGAACGTCTTCATCCTGACGGCACCGCTCTGGCGCGGCGGCAGCTGGTGTTGTTCCTTCCGCGACACGATCATCCAGGTCACGCAGAGGGCAGCGGCAATCATCAGGCCGGGGAAAATGCCGGCAAGAAAAAGCTTGGTGATCGAGACGCCACCGACGACACCGTAAAGGATGAAGCCGATCGACGGCGGAATGATCGGACCGATGATCGAGGCGGAGGCGAGCAGCCCGCCTGCGCGGGCCGGGTCGTGGCCGGATTTCAGCATCATCGGCAGCAGAAGGGCACCGAGCGCCGCCGCATCGGCAACGGCCGAGCCGGAAAGGCTCGCCATGATGCAGGCGGCAAAGATGGCCACAAAACCGAGCCCGCCGCGGATATGGCCGACCATCGCCATCGCCAGGTCGACGATGCGCCGCGACAGGCCGCCGGTGTTCATCACTTCGCCGGCGAGCATGAAGAAGGGGACAGCCATCAGCGGGAAGCTGTCGGCGCCGTTCAGCACGTTCTGGGCGACGATCTGGGCGTCGTAGAGGCCGAGATACATCATCAGCGCGACGCCGCTGATGATCAGGGCAAAGGCGATCGGCACGCCAAGGGCCATCGGACCAAGCAGGGCGCCGAGGAAAATCGTAACGGTCATCGTCGTCTCCTCAGGGCTTTGCGATTGGGTGGGCGAGCGAAGGCGCCGGGTGGTCATCAAGGACGGCTTGATCCTCGCTGTCGCGCACGAATTCGGCCGTCGCCACATCGATGCGGCCGGTCAGCACGCAAAACGCGTCCCAGAGGATGATCAGGAAGGCGGGAATGCCGAAGGCGAGGCCGGCGCCGTAGAAGAACCCCATGGAAATGCCGGTCGCCGGCGCTGCCACATGCAAATTGATCAGCGTCTGCGTCCAGCTGCCACTTATCATCAGCCATGTTGCGCCCAGCATCAGCGCCTGTCCGCAGAGAATGGCGACCTTCGCGCCGAGCGGCGGCAAGCGGCGCAGCAGCGAGTCGACGCCGAGATGGGAGTGTTCCCGCATCGCGATGACGGCGCCGAGGAAGGTCAGCCAGATGAAGAAGATGCGCGACAGCTCTTCGGAATAGGTGATGCCGGTATTGAAGGCATAGCGCAGCACGACATTGCCGAAGACGAGCAGGACCATGCCCGCAAGCAGAAGCGCGATGGCAACCTTCAGCATCAGGAAGCAGAATTCGATTATCCGGACCATTTCGCTCCTCCCAGGCGATCAACCGCGTCTTGCGGCCTGTGATGTCCGTCATCGATCAGGACACCCAATTGCGCAAGGCTGGCATGCCGACCTCTCCTCCAAGCGACCGGGATGCCGTTTCAAAATGTACTAACTAGTTCGAATGTCAAGCGGCATCTCTTGAAAGAAGTGGGCAACCTCAATAAGACTTTGGACAGCATGCGGAGTGGAGCCGCGGCCAAAGCGGGACGGTCGCGGCCGTTTCGCTTTGAGAATCAAGGGTGGAGGAAGCGACGGGGCATGGCGGCGCGAGCAGAGAACGGACGCAAGAACGATCCACAGCGCACGAAGGAGGACATCCTCATCGTCGCGACGGACGAGTTCGCGACCCATGGTCTCGCCGGCGCCCGCGTCGACGCGATCGCCGAAAAGACCCGAACCTCCAAGCGGATGATCTACTATTATTTCGAGAGCAAGGAGGGGCTCTATCTCTCGGTGCTCGAACGGTCCTACCGCAAGATCCGCACGCTGGAGGCCGATCTGCAATTGTCGAGCCTTGCGCCCGAGGCTGCGCTGCGCACCCTGATCTCAACCACCTTCGACCACGATCAGGCCAACCCGGAATTCGTGCGCCTGGTCAGCATCGAAAACATCCATCACGCCGCCCACATGATGCGCTCGGAGGCGATCCGCGATCTCAACGTCTCGATCATCGAAACCATCGCCGGCATTCTGGAACGCGGCGTCGCCGAGGGCGTGTTCCACCGCACGGCCGATCCGATCGACGTGCATATGCTGATCAGCGCGTTCTGCTTCTTCCGCGTCTCCAACCGCTACACCTTCGGCACCATCTTCCGTCGCGACCTTTGCGAGCCGGAGACGATGCAGCGGCACAAGGGGCTGATCGCCGATGCCGTGTTGAGCTACCTCAAGAGCTAAGAAGTAGCTCGGCTCATCGCGTTCAGCCGTTGCGCAGATGCTCGGTCGGCAGCGCGGTCGTATATTTGATCTGGCTGAGCGCGAAGCTCGAGCGGATGCTGGAGACGCCGGGGATCGTCGTCAGGAAGTCGACGACGAGCGCCTGGTATTTCATCAGATCCTCGACGACGACGCGCAGCATGTAGTCCGACTCGCCCGTCATCAGGTAACATTCGACGATTTCGGGCTTGGTCTTGATGGCGGCGCTGAAAACATCGAGCGAGGCGCGGTCCTGCTGCTTGAGCGACACGTGCACGAACACGTTGACCGCGAGGCCAAGGGCGAATGCGTCGACGAGTGCGACCGAGCCCTTGATGACGCCGCTCTCCTTGAGTTCGTTGACCCGCCGCCAGCAGGGAGAGGCCGAAAGCCCGGTTGCATCGGCAAGCTCGGCCGTGCTGATCTCGGCGTTCTGCTGCAGAAGATCGAGAATGCGGATGGTCGCGGCGTCAAAGCTCGGCGTTTTCTTCGGCATGAAATTTCCCAAAATGGCGTTTCATCGGTCAGTATTGCCGGTATCGGCAAAATTTCCAACAAAGATAGATCGGATATTTCGCGCGGTCGGGTGTAGCGTTTCCGGGTTCTGGGAGGAGCCGACATGGAAAATCCGATTTTGCCGACCGCCACGCTGAAATGCCTGAAGGATCTGGAGCGGCAGGTTCTCTGGCATGCATGCTGGATGATCCACAACGCCAACCACGTCAGGGAAAAAGGCGAGGTGAAAGTCGGCGGACATCAGGCGTCCTGCGCATCGATCGTTTCGATCATGACGGCGCTGTACTTCCACATCCTTCGGCCGGAGGATCGCGTGGCGGTCAAGCCACATGCGGCACCAGTCTTCCATGCCATCCAGTACCTGATGGGCAACCAGACGCGCGAGAAGCTTGAGAATTTCCGCGGTTTCGGCGGCGCGCAATCCTACCCGAGCCGCACCAAGGATATCGACGACGTGGATTTTTCGACCGGCTCCGTTGGTCTGGGTGTCGGCATCACCGCCTTCGCCTCGATCATTCAGGACTACATCGCGTCGAAGCCTTGGGCACGAAAGCGCAGCGACGGCCGCATGATCGCGCTCGTCGGCGATGCGGAGCTCGACGAGGGCAATATCTATGAGTGCCTGCAGGAGGGTTGGAAGCATGACCTGCGCAATACCTGGTGGGTGATCGACTACAACCGCCAGAGCCTCGACGGTGTCGTTCGCGAAGGCCTGTGGCAACGGATCGAAGCGATCTTCACGGCTTTCGGCTGGGACGTGAAGGTCGTCAAATATGGCGCCTTGCAGGAAGCTGCATTCAAGGAACCCGGCGGCGAAACCCTGCGGGCCTGGATCGATCGCTGCCCCAACCAGCTCTATTCGGCCTTGACCTTCCAGGGCGGCAGTGCCTGGCGCAAGCGGCTGCAGGACGAGATCGGCGACCAGGGCAATGTCAGCAAGCTGCTCGCTTCGCGCAGCGACGACGAGCTGTCCGAGCTGATGAGCAATCTCGGCGGCCATTGCATCCAGACGCTTGCCGAGACCTTTGCAAGCATCGACCATGACCGCCCGACGGTCTTTCTCGCCTATACGATCAAGGGCTGGGGAACGCCGCTGGCCGGCCACAAGGATAACCATGCCGGCCTGATGACGAAGGCACAGATGCAGGATTTCCAGCAGAAGATTGGGGTCAGCGCCGGCGAGGAATGGGAGGAGTTTGCGGCGGTTGCCGACGCCGAGGCAGCGAAGACCTTTCTGAAAAGCGTGCCGTTCTTTGCCAAGGGCACCCGGCGGTTCAAGTCGGAACCGGTAGCATCTGCCGGGCCGGTTCTCCTTGATGATCGCGAGCTTTCCACCCAGGCGGGTTTCGGCAAGATCCTTGATGCCCTGGCACAGCGCGACGACGCGCTTGCCGCGCGCATCGTGACGATGGCGCCAGACGTGACCGTCTCAACGAATCTCGGGCCCTGGGTCAACAGGCGCGGCCTTTTCGCCCGAGAAATGCAGGCCGACACGTTCCGCGACGAGAAGGTTCCCTCGGCGCAGAAATGGGCCTTCGGTCCCGGTGGACAGCATATCGAGCTCGGCATTGCCGAGATGAACCTCTTCCTGCTCTTAGGTGCGGCCGGTCTTTCCCATTCGGTGTTCGGCGAGCGCCTGCTACCGATCGGCACGGTCTACGATCCGTTCGTGGCGCGCGGACTCGATGCCCTGAATTATGCCTGCTACCAGGATGCGCGGTTCATGATTGTCGGCACCCCGTCGGGCGTCACGTTGGCGCCTGAGGGCGGCGCCCACCAGTCGATCGGATCGCAACTGATCGGCATGAGCCAGGACGGGCTTGCCAGCTTCGAGCCCGCCTATCTCGACGAGCTCTCGGTGATCATGGACTGGTCCTTCGACTATATGCAGCGTAACGGCGACGCCGTGCATGACGAACGGACATGGCTGCGCGATACGACGGGCGGTTCCGTCTATCTCCGGTTGACGACCCGTCCGCTGGAACAGATGCAGCGCCGCGAGGATGCGGCCTTCCGCCAGGGGGTGATCGACGGCGCCTATTGGCTGCGCGAGCCGCGACCGAACACTCAGCTGGTGCTGGCCTATCAAGGTTGCGTCGCCCCCGAAGTGCTGATGGCGGCCGGGCGGCTTGCGGAACGTCATCGCGATGTCGCGGTGCTGGCGGTGACGTCGGCCGACCGGCTCAACGCCGGCTGGACCGCGGCCCAGCGTGCCCGCCGTAACGGCCATCACGGTGCGGAAAGCCACATCGAGGCGCTGCTGGCGCCGCTGTCCGATACGTGCGAGATCATTACGGTGACGGATGGTCATCCCGCCGCGCTCGGCTGGTTCGGATCGGTGCATGGCCACCGGACCGTATCGCTCGGCGTCGAGCATTTCGGGCAGACGGGTACGATCGCCGACCTCTACGCGCATTTCGGTATCGATACCGACTCCATCCTCGATGCGGCCGAGTCGATCGCGTTGAGCCGCAGCCGCCGGACGTTCAGGCAGGTGGGATAGGACGCCCAATCTGCCCTTGCGTTGCTCAGCTGCCCAGGAAGACAAGCCACGTTCCAAATCGGCAGATCACATCGCTACGGACCGCAAGGACGCTGTAACGCTTTAAACTTGCTACATAATTCCTTAAATCGGATCCGATTTAAGGAATTATGCGGTAGCGAGTGGGAAAAGCCGGAATAGCGTCAACGCCCGTACTTCCGCATGACCTCGAGAAGCGGCCCGTGCTTGATGGCGTCGATCCTGAACCGGTCATGGGCGGTGCCGCCGGAATCTTCGGCCGCAAGCATGGCATTGACCACCGCCTCTTCGACGCTGTCGACCGCTGCCAGATAGACCGGGTCGAGCATTTCGTCATTGACGACCTCAAGCGCGAGGCGAGGCGGGGCGCGATGTGCCATCGGCTGCGGGTTGGCAGTCGAAAACGCCAGGAAGATGTCGCCGGAATTGTTGCCGCCGGGCGTGCCGTTGCGGCCGATGCCGATCGCCGCCCGGCGGGCGAGGCGCTTGAGTTGATGCGGGGCCATCGGCAGATCGGTGGCGATCACGACGATGATCGAGCCACGCTCCTGCATCTGGCTCTGCGGCGTGCCATCGCGCATGTGTTCGCCGACCGGCACACCGCAAATCGTCAGCCAGTCGCGCTGGCCGTGGTTTGCCTGAACGAGCGTGCCGATCGTATAGTCCCTCCCGCCGAACGCGACGACCCGCGAGGCGGTGCCCGTGCCGCCCTTGAAGCCATAGGCGATCATGCCGGTGCCGCCGCCGCAATTGCCCTCCTGGACAGGCCCGCCGACAGCGGTGTCGAGCGCTGCCCGGACCTCCGCCTCGCCGATCGGCTGGCCGTTGATGTCGTTCAACACACCATCATAGGTTTCGGCGACCACCGGCATGATCCAGAGAAAATCGTCGCTGTCATAGGTGGAGGCGTAGCGCTCCAGCATCCACTTGATCGTGGCGTGGTGGGTCATCCCGACCGCATGGGTATTGGTGATCATCACCGGCCCGAGGAAGGAACCGCCATCCTCGATCCAGTGGGTGCCGGTCATCTCGCCGTTGCCGTTGAAACGGTGCACGCCCGCATAGACCGGAACGGGCACGGGCGAGCCCGCATGCGGCAGGATGGCCGTGACCCCCGTTCTGACCGGGCGTTTGCGGCCCGGGCGCGGCGTGTCCTCCGAGACCGTATGGAAGCCAACGGCTATCCCCGCGACGTCGGTGATGGCGTTGAAGGGGCCGGTGCGGCCCGTAAATGGCAGGCCGAGGTCTCGGGCGCGGGTTTGAGGGGCGGGTATGCGTTTGTTGTCCATGATCATTTCTGCCGGGAGCGGAGGTAGAGGCCAAGGGAGGCGACGACGAAGGAGAAGGTCAGCATCATCACGGCGATCGCATTGATCTCCGGTTTGATGCCGCGCCGAAGCATGGCGAAGATGAACATCGGCAGCGTCGTCACGTCGACGCCGGCGATGAAGTAGGTGATCACCAGATCATCCATCGAGATGATGAAGGCGAGCAGGGCGCCGCCGACGATGCCGGGCAGAAGCTGCGGCAGCACCACGCGCCGAAACGTCGTCCATTCGTCGGCGCCAAGGTCGGCCGAGGCGTTCTCGAGTGTCCTGTCCATGCCGGCCAGCCGCGCCGAGACGACGATGAAGACGTAGGAAATCAGGAAGGTGCATTGCCCGATGACGATCGTCGTCAGGCCGAGGTTGATCCCCGAATTGACGAAGAAGATCAGCAGCGCGATGCCGAGCACGATGTCAGGCATCAGCATCGGCATGAACATGATCACCCGGTAGAAGCGCTGGCCGAGAAAATTGAAGCGATGGAGGCCGATCGCGATCGCCGTGCCGAAGAGTGTGGCGATCAGTGTCGTGGAGGTGGCGATGACGAGGCTGTTCCACACCGCCTGAATAAGTTGGCCGGTCGATTCGATGTAGAGCGCGTTTTCGGAAATCGTCGTCTTGAAGCCGAGGACCTGAGCGTACCATTCGGTGGTGAAGCCGGTCCAGGTCATCATGTTGACCGGGTTGGCGTTGAACGAATAGACGGCGATCAGCACCAGCGGAATGTAGATGAAGGCGAAGAAGATGGCGGTGTAGGCCAGGAGGCTGCCGCGGAAGAGGGATTGAGCGATCTTCATGGGTAGCCTCAGCGATTGAGCGCAGCGTCGGTGCCGCGGCGGCCCGATGCAAGCACATGGACGAGCAACAGCACCAGCATCACGCTCATGACCATCATCGCCAGCGCCGAGCCGAACGGCCAGTTGCGGGCAGCCAGGAACTGCTGCTCGATGAGATTGCCGAGCATCATCACCTTGGCGCCGCCGAGAATGGCAGGAACGACGAAGTTGCCGAGCGCCGGGATGAAGACGATGATCGCGCCTCCGACGATGCCGGGCGCCGTTAGTGGCAGGATGACGCGCCAGAATGTGCGGATCGGTCCGGCGCCCAGATCAAGCGAGGCGCGCACCAGAGTCCAGTCCAGCTTCTCGACGCTGGCATAGACCGGCATGAACATGAACGGAATGAAAACATAGACCATGCCGAGAATGATGGCGCCATCCGTATAGATCAGGTCGAGCGGTCGGGCGATCAGTCCGCTCGACAGCAGCATCTCGTTGACGAGCCCGGTCTGGCGCAGGATCAGCACCCAGACGAAGAGGCGAACGATCAGGCTGGTGAAGAAGGGAAGGGTGATGAGGAACAGGCAGAAGTTTTTCCACCGCTCCGACAGGCGGGCGATGCAGAAGGCTGCGGGATAGCAAACCAGCAGCGCGGCAATGACGGTCAGTGCGGCGATTTTTACCGAGCGGATGAAGATGGCGATATAGACGGGATCGAAATCCTCGAACATCGGATCGGCAAAGCCGAGGATGCGGCCGAAGTTGTGGGGGTAGAAGGTCCACTCGACGCCGCCGTAAAGACCCGGCGCCAGAAAGCTCGTGACCATCATGATGGCGAGCGGACCGAGGAAGAAGACGGCAAGGAACAGGGAAACTGGGCCGAGCAGGACGGTGAGCTGGGCACGACGGCGACTGGCGATCGACATGTCACGCCTCCGCGCAGGGCTGGATCAGGTGAACGGCCGCCGGATCGTAGGCGAGCCTGGCGCGGCGCGTCCGCTCGATGTCGCCGATCAGGCTGCGCCGGCCGGCCGGGATCTCGGCGACGATCTTTCTGCCTGCCTGTGTGCGGCCGAACAATTCGAAGGTCGAGCCGACGAAGACGATCGCCTCGAGGTCGACGTCGAGGGTGGGAAACCGTTCATCTCCATCCGCGAGAAAGAATTGCTCGGGCCGGATCAGTGCTGTCGCTGCACCCGATGCCGCTGATGGGGATCGACGATGGCGGATCTGCGTGCCGTCGCTGGTCATCAACCGCTCGCCATCGATCCGGCCGTCGAAGAGATTGCTCGCACCGATGAAGGTTGCGACGAAGCTGTTGACCGGGCGGTCGTAGATCGCCCGTGGCGTGTCGAGCTGCTGGATGCGCCCGCCGGAGAGAACGGCCACACGGTCCGACATGGTCAGCGCCTCCTGCTGGTCGTGCGTCACGAAGATGAAGGAGATGCCGAGTTCGTGCTGCAGCGTCTTCAGCTCGATCTGCATGGCCTGGCGCAGGTTCTTGTCGAGGGCCGAAAGCGGCTCGTCGAGCAAAAGCAGTTTCGGGCGCGCGATGATGGCACGGGCAAGCGCGACGCGTTGCTGCTGGCCGCCGGAGAGCTGGCGTGGACGCCGACCCTCCATGTCCGCAAGGCCGACCATCTTCAGTGCCGCTGCCACCTGTTCGCGCCGTTTTGCCTTGGCGACGCCGGCGACCTCCAGCGCGTAGGCGGTGTTTTCGCCGACGGTCATGTGCGGAAAGAGCGCGTAGTTCTGGAACACGGTGTTGACGGGTCGGCGGTAGGGTGGCCTGTCGGTCATGTCCTCCCCGTCGATCAGGATGCGGCCGCCGTCGAGCTCGACGAAGCCGCTGATCGCCTGCAACAGCGTGGTCTTGCCGCAACCGGATGGCCCGAGAAGCGTCAGGAACTCGTTGCGCCGCACCTGAAGATCGATGGCATCGAGCGCGGTCACGTTCCCGCCCTCCGGAGTGGCGAAGGCCTTGCTCGCCCCCTCCAGCCGGACAATGGAATCCTGCATCTGTCATTCCCCAAAATGTTATTTAAATAACGCTTGTGCGTTTTGGATATATGGATACCATTTGCTCATCGGTGTCAACGGCCGCAGAAGCCGGAGCCGGGCAAGGACCAGGGAACGGTCCGACCCTGGGGTCGCAAGCCCCATGAACCACTAGAGGAGACTATCTATGACAAAAGCAAGCCGCGTCATCCGGGCGACCAGGGCCAAACTCTTCGGCTCCGCACGGGCCGCTGCATTCTCGCTGTCCGCCTTGATCGCCACGACGGGTCTCGGCCATGCGGCCGAGCTCAACATCTACAACTGGGGCGAATACATCAATCCGGCGGTCCTGAAGAAATTCGAGGAAGAGACCCAGATCAAGGTCAATCTTTCAACCTACTCTTCCAACGAGGAGATGCTGGCGAAGATCCAGGGCGGTGCGACCGGCTACGATGTCGTCTTCCCGTCGGTGCACATGCAGGACATCATGTCCAAGCTCGACTTGCTGGAGAAGACCGATATCAATGCCTATGAGGGCTTCAAGAACATCGACCCGGCGTTCCTGCGGGCAAAGAGCGATCCCAAGGGCGAATATTGCCTGCCCTACGCCTTCGGAACCGTTGGCATCGTCTACAACCGCAGGGTCCTGGGCAAGGACGTCGTCGGCTGGAAGGACCTGATCGCGACCGTCAAGGAAAAGGGCCTGAAGTTCACCCTCCTCGACGACATGCGCGAGGTTCTGGCAGTCGGGCTAATCCTCAACGGACACAAGGTCAACTCCACAGACCCGGCAGAGCTGCAGCAGGCGGCCGATACGATCATCGCGATGAAACCTGACGTCGCGGCCTTCACCTACGATACCCGGCCCATGGTGCAGTCCGGCGACGTGGCCGCCGGGCATTTCTTCGTCGGCGCGATGGTCGACGTCTTCGCCAACCAGAAGGACCTCGGCTACGTGATCCCCGAGGAGGGGGCGACCATGTATCAGGAGGATATCTGCGTCTTGAAGACGGCGCCGAACAAGGACAACGCCATCAAGTTTCTGCAGTTTTACACCCGCCCCGAAGTGGCGGCGCTCAACGTCTCCCAGCAGACCAACGGCACCGCCAACGTGCCGGCGCGGCAATTGACCCCCGACCAGATCAAGAATAGCAAGGAGATCAACCCGACGCCCGAAACGATGCAACGGCTCCAGATCTTCGAGGACCTGGGCTCCGGCGTGCGCCAGCTCGATCGCGTCTGGACCAAGGTGAAGACGGCGCAGTAAAGGCGGCAAAGATCGGCAATTCCGCCCGCCCACTGCATAATTCCGGAAATCGGATCCGATTAACGGATAAAATTATGCAGCAAGTTAGAAGCATTACAGCGTCCTTTGCGCGTCATGTTTGACGCGCGGCGCTGTAAGCGGGCGGGAGTACCTCCGGGGAGGGGACGTGGCACAACGAATCCTGAAGCTCGTGCAGAGCGAGGAACTCAGGCGGTCGAAATCCGACAGGCTGATTGCCCATTACATCGAGCGCAATCTGGCCGAGATCCCGTTCGAAACGGCGAAGTCGATCGCGAGCCGTCTCGAGCTGTCGCCGATGACCATCGGGCGTTACCTCAGGCGCATGGGCTTCGATGGGCTCGACCAGCTGAAGCACGAGCTGCGACGCGGCAATTCCAACCCGGCCTGGCAGGTGAAGGGACCCGTCGATAGGCTGCGCGAGGATATTCGCGAGGGCAAGCTGCTCGCCGGGCTGATCCAGGAACAGATCAACAATCTCGGCATGGTCTACGAGCTGACCACCTCGCCGGAATGGCAGCAGGCGATCGATGCGCTGATCGGCGCCAGCGAGGTCTATGTCGCCGCCTATCAGAACGTGCGCGGCATCGCCCAGTATTTTGCCAGCCAGCTGTCCTACACCCGGCCGCGGGTCCAGTTCGTCGACGGCGTGAACGGCACCTATTCGGAGCTGCTCGATGGTTCGGTAGAGGGCCGCGTGCTCTTCCTGCACGACGTGCGGCGCTTCGCGGCCAAGGCGAAGCCGCTCGCGATGGAGGCACGCCGGGCCGGCGTCAAGGTCATCCTCTACACCGACGAATATTGCCCCTGGGCAGCGGAAGTGTCCGATATCTGCCTTGTCGTCCCGGGTTCACATGGGCCCTTGTGGGACGGCGCGGCCACGACGATTGCCGTCATGGACCTGATGCTCAGCAACGTCATCGTCGTTCTCGGCGACGAGGTCAGCGAACGTGTCGGCATGCTGACGCGGCTGCAGGACGTGTTCGGCGATTTCGAGGCTTGAGCGGTGCGAGGGGCGTCGGCGTTGCTCTCGCCCGGCGCCGGCAACGGAACATCCGGGGTCTCGTTTCCAAAAGCCCATTCCTGCTGGCCGCCGTCGCATGTAGAGACGGCCAGCAGGTGACACGCAGTCTAGGCTGATGTTTCTGGGCTAACAGCCTTTGCAAGCGCTCTGGATTTCGAGCGCCGTCCCGCGACAAGCGGCAGCACGGCCATCGCGATCGCGAGAATCCAGAGAATGATCGAGATCTTGCTCTGGAACAGGATGGAAATATCGCCGCCGCTGATGGCGAGCGCGTTGCGCAGGTTTACTTCCATGACATGGCCCAGCACGAAGCCGAGGATGATCGGCGCCATGTCGAAGCCGGCTTTCCGCAACAGCCACCCGGCCATGCCGATCGCCAGCATCAAGAGGATCGAGAAGACCGAGGCGTGGGTGGAATAGACGCCGACGATCGACAGCACCAGAATGCCGGGAACGAGCAGCCAGTTCGGCACCGTCAGCACCCGGGCGAAGATGTTGACGAGCGGCAGGTTCAGGAGCAGCAGCAGGATGTTGCCGATGAACAGCGAGGCGACGAGGCCGCCGACGACCTCCGGTCGCTCGGTGATCAGCATCGGGCCGGGCTGAATGTTGTAGAGCATCAGGGCGCCGAGCATGACAGCGGTGGTGCCCGAGCCCGGCACGCCAAGCGTCAGCATCGGCACGAAGGCGCCGCAAGCGGTTGCGTTGTTGGCCGCTTCCGGCGCTGCAAGGCCGCGCACATCGCCCTTGCCGAAGGTGCCTTCTGTGTCGGAGATGCGCTTTTCCGTGGTGTAGGATACGGCGCTCGATACCGAAGCGCCGGTGCCCGGCAGAACGCCGACGACGAAGCCGATCGCCGAGCCGCGCAGGGTCGCGCCGACGGATTTTCGGATGTCGTCGAGCCGGGCGGTCATGCGGCCAAGCTTGCGTATGACGGTGACGCCGCCTGCCTGGTGCTCCAGCATCAGCAGCGCCTCGGACACCGAGAACAAGCCGATGACCAGCACCACGAAGTCGATGCCGTCTCCAAGCTCGGGCTCGTTGAAGGTAAAGCGGTAGGCGCCGGAGGTGGCGTCGAGGCCGACGGTCGCCAGCATCAGACCGAGCGCGCAGCCGATCAACGTCTTCACCGGCTGGCTGCCGACCATCGAGCCGAGCGTCGCGAAGGCAAACACCATCAGCACGAAGTATTCCGCCGGGCCGAAGCCGATCGCAAGCCCGGCCAGCAACGGTGCGAACAGCGCCAGGCCGAGTGCGCCCAGCATGCCGCCGACGAAGGACGAAAGCCCGGACAGCATCAGCGCTTCGCCGGCGCGGCCCTGTTTTGCCATGGGATAGCCGTCGAGCGCCGTCATGACGGCGCCGGCATCACCGGGCACGTTGAGAAGAATGGATGAAATGCGCCCGCCATACTCGGCGCCGCAATAGACGGCGGCGAGCAGGATCATCGTGCTTTCCGCCGGCAGGCCCATCGTATAGGCGATCGGCATCAAAAGCGCGATGCCGTTGATCGGGCCGATGGCTGGCAGGGCACCGACGAGGGTGCCGATGAAGCAACCGGCGAGACCGATCAGCAGGTTCTGCATGGTGAGGGCGACGGAAAAGCCCTGCCAGAGATAATCGAAATTCATGGGAATGTCTCCTTCGCCGGGGGCTCAGCCGAACAGATGACCGACGGGCAGATAGACGTCGAGAAGATAGGAAAAGACGAACCACCACAGCAGGGCCTGGCCGAAAGCGCCCGCAATCGCCAGGCGGAAAGGCGCGCCGAAGATCCAACCGACGCCCGCTGCCAGAACGAAGATAGAGATGGCAAAACCGGCGGGCTCGAGCAGCAGGACCGATCCGACCAGCAGGGTCGGCACCGCCAGGACACGGGCAAGAAGCCGGCCTCGCGGGAACCGTTCGGAAACGCCGGGGCGGATGAGGTAGACGAGGCACAACACCGCCAGAAGGACCGCCAGCAGTACCGGCATGACCCGCGGACCGAGCGGGTCGGAGGCGAAGGCGTACTCGATCTGGCTGCCGCCGATACCATAGGCAAGGGCGAGCAACAGCAGGCAGACGCCGCCGATTCGGCCCGCCCATGCGGATGAAGACATGCCGTCAGACATGGTGACACTCCAATATTTCTCTGTGGCTTGGATAGGCGCGTGTTCTCGTCGTGCGATCGCAACGCGACCGAACCTGTTGTGCCGATACCGCGCGGGAATATGGGGCGGCGAAGGCACCGCCCCAGGTCCTTCGGTTACATACCGGCTTCCTTCGCGAGGATCTTGAAGCGGGCGACATCGGCCTTGACCTGACCGTCGAAGGCATCGCCGATCAGCGTGTACTCATAGAGCCCGCGCGCGTCGCGCTCTTTGGTGAACTCCGGCGTGGCGGCGAGCTTGGTGAAGGCATCGACCCACCACTTGTAGTCCTCGTCGGAGACATCCTTGCCGACATAGTAGCCGCGCCAGACGGGCCACTCGATGTCGATGCCCTGCTCTTTGGCGGTCGGCACCTCGGCGAGATCGCCGGGGAGCCGCGATGGCGACATGACCGCGAGGACGCGGACCTTGCCGGCAACGTGGTGCTTCGCCATTTCCGCAGCATCGCCAGCGCCGACCTTGACGTGGCCGCCTTCGAGCGCGGTCAGCACCGCGCCGCCGCCTTCCAGCGCGACGTAACGCATCTGCTTCGGCTCCTGGCTGGCGGCCTTGGCGAGCAGAGAACCCTTCATCCAGTCCTGCGAGCCGACGGCACCACCGCCGGCGACTGCGAAGTCGGCGGGATTTGCCTTGTAGGCCGCGATCAGCTCGCCAAGGTTCTTGTAGGGCGAGTCGGCCGCGACGACGAGGACGCCGTAGTCGGCGCCGAGCGCGCCGAGCCAGCGCACGGCGCTTTCATCGTACTGTCCGAATTTGCCTTGCGCGAGCAGCAGCGCCGAGCCCGACGATGCCGCGGTGATCAGGTTACCGTCCTTGCCGCGCTTGCCGATGACATGGTTGTAGGCAACCGCACCGACGCCGCCCTCCATATAGGTAACAGTCATCGGCTTGCCGATGACCTTGGCTTCCAGCAGGGCATTCGCGGCCAGCCGGCAGGTGAGGTCGAAGCCGCCACCCGGCTTGGCGCCGGCAAGGCATTCCGGCTTTGCCGGCTCGGCCCCCACCGGAAACGCGATCGCGGCGAAGCAGCCGGCCGCGGCAATTGTCTTCAACATGCTTTTGGTCATGGTCTCTCTCCCATCCTCCATGAAATCCGCCTGCCTCCCGCAGAAGGGACCGGAAGCGCACCACACGGCGTTGGCGGACAGCACTGCGCGCCCACCGTCACAACCCTCGAAAATGGCAATCCTCCAGGCCCGTTCCGCTCCTCAGTCCAGCGGGCAGGCTCTCTTTCTTCCGCCTCGAACCTGTCACCATGCTGTCACGGCTTCGGCCAGATCCGCCGGGTTGATCGCCGGATTTTTCCGTGTCACTGCTTCGTCATGCGCATCCTTCTGGTGGAAGACACAAGGGATGTCGGGGAGGCGATCAGCCGGCGTCTGGAGAAGGTCGGGCACACGGTCGATTGGCAAACGGACGGGCAGGCCGCCGCCGACATACTCGATTTTACCGACTATGATCTCGTGATCCTCGACGTGATGTTGCCGGGGCTCGACGGGTTCGAGATCCTGCGGCACCTGCGTACCGGCCGAAAGACGACGCCGGTCCTGGTGCTGACGGCGCGCTCCGAAATCGAAGATCGCGTCGGAGCGCTCGATCTCGGCGCCGACGACTACCTCGTCAAGCCGTTCGACTTTCGCGAGCTGGAAGCGCGGGTGCGGGTGTTGCTGCGCCGACGGGCCGGCGATCCGACCAATCTCATCGAATGCGGCGACCTCGTGCTCGACCGCAACAGCCGCTCGGTGCGTGTCGGCAACCGCGAGGTACAGTTGAAGCGGCGGGAGATTACCCTGCTCGAGGTGCTGGCAACGCGGCCCGGGCGCGTGTTCGGCAAGGATGAGTTGCTTGATCATCTCTTTGGTTTCGAGGACGGCGCCAACCAGAACGCCATCGAGCTCTATATCGGCCGCCTTCGCAAGAAGATCGAAGGCTCAAGAGTTCGGATCGTGACAATCCGGGGGCTCGGCTATCAACTGGTGGCTGACGATGCGGCGTGAGACATCGCTGTTTTCGCGGCTGGTCGTTCGGGTCGCCCTGGTCCTCTGTGGCGGTGCGACGCTGCTTGCCGTCGCAGCGTGGTACTACGCGCGTGCGGCGGCGGACGATGCCTATGATCGGCTGCTGCTCGGCGCCGCCATCCAGATCACGGCAAACATGACGGTCGACAACGGCAGCCTGGCCGTTGCCCTTCCCACCTCCGCCTTCGAACTGCTCGGGCTTGCTGAGCGCGACCGCATCTTCTACCGGGTGATCGGACCGGACATGCGGACCTTGACCGGCTACGAAGATCTGCAGACGGATCTGGACCTGACGTCCGCCCGGGCAGCACCCGTCTTCCTCTCGGCGCGCTATCGCGACGTTCCGGTGCGTATCGTCGTGGCGGCGCGGGCGCTTTCCGATCCGTCTTTCTCCGGCTGGTCCTATGTGGTGCTGGCGCAGACGACCGAGGCGCGTCGGGCATTGGCCGGCGAATTGACGTCGCGCGCGATGATCCTGGTCGGCATCATGAGCCTGCTGGCACTCGCCGGCACGGTGCTTGCTATCAGGTATTCGCTCCTGCCCGTCAGCGCGCTCGGTGCTGCCTTGCGCGCCCGCGATCCGCAGGACCTGACCCCGGTGAACGTCGACGTGCCACGCGAGTTGCGCCCCTTCACGGCCTCGATCAACCATTTCATGGGGCGTCTGGACGAGCGCGTGACGCTGTTGCAGCGCTTCATCGCCGATGCCGCGCATCAGATCCGCACGCCGCTGACCGCATTGTCGGCGCAGGTCGACATGCTCGATGAAGACGAGATGGACGAGATCGGCAGGAGGCATCTCGGCCGGGTGCGAAAGCGGGTCGGGCAACTGGCGCGGCTGACCAATCAATTGTTGAGCCATGCCATGGTCATCCACCGCTCTGACTCGGTGCGGTTCAAGCCGGTGGACCTAACCGATGTCGCACGCAAGGCCTTCCGCGCGGCCATCCCCGTTACGGTCGATCCTGATATCGTCATCTCGTTCGAGGCTGCGCCGCAGCCGATCGTCGTGCTCGGCGATGCCGTCAGCCTGCGCGAGGCGATCGCCAACATCATCGACAATTCGCTGCGGCACGGAACCGTCTCGCACCTTGCCGTGCGTGTGCTTGGCAGCAATGGCCGCGCGCGCGTCGAGGTCGAGGACGACGGTCCGGGCATTCCACCGAGCGAATGGAGCAACGTCACCGCACGTTTCGTGACCTCGAAGACAGGGGAGGGCAGCATGGGCCTCGGTTTTGCCATCGCCGCCGAAGTTGCGTCGGCGCATCAAGGCGCGATCGGATTTCAGAAAAGGGGTGAGCGCGGCTTCACGGTCGTTCTCGATCTGCCTGAATATGTCGAGGGCGCGCGATGACCTACAGGAAACTCGCTGCGCTAACCGGCGCGATCGTTCTTTCCGGCGTGACGTCGGCGATGGCCGTTGAGGGTGTCAGGGCCTTCTTTCCGGCGGTGGACCAGGAGCGCGGCCGCCTCGTCATTCATGGCGCGACCGACATCGAGGCGATGGAGCCGCTCGTCAGGGATTTCCAGGTGCTGGCAACGGACGTTGCCGTCGATTACACCGACTATGTGACCAACGACCTTTATCGGGATGCGGATGCCGCCTGCCGCAATGGGCGGGCCTTTGGCGACATCCTGCTGTCGTCCTCGGTCGACCAGCTCGTCAAACTTGCTAATGACGGCTGCGCAGTGGCCCATAGTTCGGCCGAAACGCTTGAAGTGCCCGACTGGGCGAACTGGCGGGAAGAGGTCTACGGCTTCACCTTCGAGCCGTCGGTCATGGTCTATCACAAGGACTTCGTACCGCCGGAAGATGTGCCCCATAGCCACGGCGAGCTGACGGACCTGCTGCGCTTCAAGCCGGATTACTATCGTGGCCGCATCGGCACCTACGATCTGCGCCAGTCCGGCATCGGCTATCTCCTCGCCTTCCTCGATGCGCAGCAGGCCTCTACGACCTATGGCCGGCTGCTCGAAAGCCTCAGCCGCGTCCAGGCGGTGCTGCGCTGCTGCAACAATGCCGTGCTGTCCGAAATTGACAGCGGCAACGTCTATATCGGCTACAATATTCTCGGATCCTATGCCTATGCGGCGGCGCGGCGGAACACGAAGCTGCGCATTGTCCTGCCACGGGACTATACGCTGATCCTCAGCCGCGGCGTCCTGATCCCGAAGGGCGTCAAGCGACCGGACCTGGCGGGTCGCTTTCTCGACTACCTGCTTTCGGAGCGGGGGCAGGAGGTCGCAAGGCGGAAAGCCTTCTTCTTTTCGCGGACGGGACCGCTTCCTGATAATGTCGACGGACCACCGAAGCTGATCGAATCCGGCATCGGCCGGCCGATCCGCATCGGTCCGGCGCTGCTTGCTGCCCAGGATCAGTTGCAGCGGTCCACCTTCATCGACGACTGGATCCGTCTTCTCCGTGGGAGCGCGCCGGGCGACGCGCCGTAGGACCACGCCTATCCGTCAAGAACCTCACCCGGAGCATCTTCACTGAAGGCGTGACAGCGCCAGTGCCTTTGCGGACCTTTGCAAAGATTTTTCCTGGGTTACATCAGGCACTGTCGCAAGCGGCAGTCCGGTACCATTTTGGGCGCACTTTTCGGCGGATAATCGCGCAAAACCTCCGAAATTCGACTGCTTTTCGGGCGTGAGATCGGGCCTTGCAGAACCTTGCAATGAATCTTGCGAAACTTGCCTTGACTGCAAGTTGATTTGCTTGAACGATGTGTCATGCAAAGAAACTTGTAGAGCGCCATGACACTCATCGATCGCATAAAGGCACAATCGAAAAGGCTGACCGAGGCGGATCAGAAGCTGATCGCGACGATGCTCGAGAACCGGGCGGAGGCCGCCTTTCTGTCCGGCCCGCAGCTGTCGCAGCGCGCCAGCGTTCACGAGGCGACGGTCACCCGTCTGGCGCAGAAGCTGGGATACCGGGGCTTTCCCGATCTGCGCGCGCAGTTGCAGCGCGAAGTGCTTGATGATCAGGATGCCGCGACCCGCATGCGTCGCTCGGTCGCCAAGGTCGAACACGGCGACTATCTGACCGACCTGATTGCCGCGGAGATTTCGGCGCTGGAAACGCTCGTCCGCTCGGTACCGCAAAGTGACGTGGACCTGGCTGCCGACATGATCTTCGAGGGGCGCCGGGTGTTCGTGTTCGGCCAGGGACATGCGCAGTCCGTCGCCGGTTTCCTGCAGCGGCGGCTCGATCGGTTCGGCATGACGACGATCTCACTCACCGGGCGCGGCCGGGACATCGCCGAGCGCATGGTCAGCATGGACAAGAGCGACATCGTCATCGCGCTCGCCTTTCGCAAACAGCCGCAAAGCTACGCGCCGCTGGTGCAGCATGCCCGACGCGTCGGCGCGCGGACGATTTTGATTTCGGACCTAGCCGGCCCGCTGATGGAGCCGGTTGCTGACCTGATGCTCGCCGCGCCGCGGGGGCGCTCGGGAAGCGAGTTTCAGACCCCGACCATCCCGTTTGCCATCGTCAACGGCATCGTTCTGACGATCGCCGGGCGGCATGAACGCGAGGTGATCGGCAGGCTGGAGAAACTATCGGAGCTGTTCAACGACTTCGATTGACTGGGGAAAATGGAGGAGGAAACCATGTTGAAGCGACTGATGAAGTCCGCACTCGCGGCCTGCGTCGTGCTGCCCACGGCAGCAATAGCGGCAGATCTGGATAGCATGACGCCCGAACAGCTGCTGCCGCTCGCGCAGAAGGAAGGCAGCGTCACCGTCTTTTCATTGTCGAGCCGCATCGCCAAGATCGAGAAAGCCTTCGAGGAGGCCTATCCGGGCGTCGATCTGATCGGGCTCGACATGAGCTCGACAAAGCAGATCGCGCGCCTGGAGGCCGAGCAGCAGGCGGGCGTGCACGCCGTCGACGTGCTCTACATCGCCGATACGCCGGTGGTCTTCAGCAAGCTTCTCGAAGCCAAGCGCATCGTCAACTACGTGCCGCCGCGCGTCGCCACGCAGATCGAAGATCGCTACAAGGGACCGCTGCTCACCCAGCGCCTGTCGACCAAGGTGCTGATGTACAACGAGAAGGTTTTTCCCGGCGGCTCGCCCGTGACCAACCTGTGGCAGCTGACCCAGCCGGAGTGGCAGGGCAAGGTGCTGATGGTCGATCCGAGCCAGCGCGGCGAATTGCTCGACCTCCTGACCGAGATCGCGCTGCATCCGGATGAGATGGCCGCGGCCTACAAGACACAGTTCGGCAAGGATATTACCATCGATGCCGATCTTCAGGGCGCCGGCGAGCAGTTCATCAAGGACCTCTTTGCCAACGATCTGATCCTCGTCCCCAACAGCGACGTGCTCAACAAGTCGGTCGGTGATGCCAATGCCAAGAACCCGCCTGTCGGCTTCGGCACCTATTCGGACCGTCGCGATAACGAGAAGGAGGGCTGGGCGTTGCAGGTCGCCAACAATGTCGAGCCGGCCAACGGCATTCTGTTTCCCGCGGTCCTGACCATTGCCGACAAGGCGCCGCATCCGGCCGCCGCCCGGTTGCTGATCGACTTCATGTTCGGCGACGACACGCCGACGGGAGGCGCCGGCTTCGAACCCTTCAACGTTCCCGGCGACTATGCCACGCGCACGACCATCGCCCACCATCCGGACTCGGTCAGACTTGATGAGCTGAAGGCCTGGACCATCGATCCGGCCAAGACCGCCGCTGCCCGCGGGCGCATCTCCGATCTCATCATCACGCTTCAGTAACGGGCTGCTTGCCGGCGCAGCTGAGGCCGCGCCGGCAAGCACCGAGGTTCGCAAATGACATCCACATCGACCTTCGCGCCATCGGGTGGCAGCCGGCTGCTCCGATCAGGCTTCATCATGCCGGCAATCCTTGTTGCCATCGTCGCCGTTCTGGTGGTCGCGCCTCTTGTTCGCATCCTTCTATCGACGCTGACCCCATCGGGCGTCGAGGCGTGGCAGGCGGTGCTCGTCAGCCCGCTGTCCTTCAATCTGTGGTGGCGGCCGCTGTTCAACACCATGGTTCTCGGCTTCGGCGTTGCCAGCGGCTGTCTCATCCTCGGCGGTTTTCTGGCCTGGCTGGTGGTGCTCACGGACGTGCCGGGACGTCGCCTGCTCGGGCTGATGGCGACATTGCCCTATATGATCCCGAGCTTCGCCGCGGCGCTTGCCTGGGGGACATTGTTTCGAAACTCCCGGCTCGGCGGCTCTGCCGGTTTCTTCGAAACCAATGGTCTCATCATTCCCGACTGGCTTGCCTGGGGGCTGGCGCCGACCGCGGTCGTGCTGATCGCCCACTACTATTCGTTGGCCTATACGATCATCGCCGCTGCCCTGAGTTCGGTTGGGGCCGACCTCGTCGAAGCGGGCCAGATGGCCGGCGCCAGGCGCCCCCGCATCTTCTTCGGCATCATCCTGCCCGTCGTCACGCCGGCGCTGATCGCCGCAGCCTCGCTCACCTTCGCCGGTGCCGTTGCCAACTTCGCAGCACCTGCGCTTCTCGGGCTGCCGGTGCGCATGCAGACGCTGTCGACCCGCCTCTTCGGCATGATCGAGACCGGCCAGAACGAGCGCGGCTTCGTGCTTGCCCTGTTGCTGATCGCCGTCTCGGCTTTGTTCCTGTGGATGTCCGACCGTATCGTCTCGGGTCGCAAGGCCTTCATCACGGTCACGGGCAAGGGCGGACGAACGAAACGTTTTCCCCTTGGCGTGTGGCGCTGGCCGCTCTTCGCGATTGCCGTTGCCATCGGCCTTCTAACCACGGTGACACCCGTTCTGGTCCTTGCTGCTTCCAGCCTTGCGCCTCAAAGCGGTGCCCTGTTCTCGAACTGGACGCTGCATTTCTGGATCGGTGAGGGCGGCGGCGAGATCGCCCAGGGGCAGGCGGGCATCTTCCGCAATCCGGTGCTTCTCGACGCCATCTGGAACACCATCCGTCTCGGGCTTGTCGTCGCGCTGACGACGATGCTGCTCGGGCTGGCACTCGCCTACACGATCGTCCAGCGGCGCGGCAGCCTGGTTGCCACGATCCTCAGCCAGCTTGCCTTCATTCCGCTTCTGGTGCCGAGCATTGCCTTTGCGGCGGCCTACATCGCCCTCTTCGGTGCGCCGATCGGCCCGCTGCCTTCGCTCTACGGTACCTTCGCGCTGTTGGTCATCGCGGCGTCCGCGCACAATCTCCCCTTTGCCGTGCAGTCCGGCCGATCGGTTCTCGGCCAGATCTCCGCGGACATAGAGGAAAGCGCGCGGCTGACCGGGGCGGGCCTGCTTCGCCGGTTGTTTGCGATCATCTTCCCGCTTGCGATCCGTGGACTGTTCGCCGGAGCAATCCTCGTCTTCGTCAAGATGGTGCGCGATCTCTCGCTGATCGTGCTCCTGTTCACGGCGACGTCGCCCGTGCTCAGCATGGTTGCCTATCGCTACGCCGCCGAGGGCTTCATGCAGTTCGCCAACGCCATCACCCTCGTCATCCTCACCGTCTGCCTTGCGGCCTCGTTTCTGGCCCACGGCCTCCAGAACCGCGTCCAGAAATGGAAAGAGTCATGAACGCACCAGCAACCGGCGCTGCGGACGCCATCGAGATCCGCAACCTCGTCAAACGATTTGGCGCCTTCACGGCGGTCAAGGATGTCAACATTTCGGTTCCGGCCGGTTCGTTCCTGGTGCTCGTCGGTCCCTCCGGCTGCGGCAAGTCGACCTTGCTGCGCATGCTGGCGGGGCTGGAGGGTCCGAGCGAAGGCGAGATCGCCTTTGTCGGCCAGACGGTGTCGAGTGGCGCCGGCGGCGTCATCGCCGATGCCGGCCGCCGCAACGCCGGCCTCGTCTTCCAGAGCTACGCGCTTTGGCCGCATATGACGGTCGCCGGCAATATCGCCTGGCCCTTGAAGGTTGCGCGCTGGCCGCGTGAAAGGCGCGATCGTCGCGTCAAGGAGGTCCTTGCCCTGCTCGGGATCGGCGCCCTTGCCGAACGTTATCCGGCGGAAATCTCCGGGGGGCAGCAACAGCGCGTGGCCATCGCCCGCACGATCGCTCCGGAGCCGAGCATTCTCCTGTTCGACGAACCCCTGTCGAACCTCGATGCCAAGCTGCGCATCGAGATGCGCAGCGAACTGATGCGCATCCACAGAGCCACGGGCGCCACATCTGTCTATGTCACCCACGACCAGGTGGAGGCGATGACCATGGCGACGCATGTCGCGGTGCTCAACAATGGTCGTGTCGAGCAGTTCGGCAAGCCGATCGATCTGCTGCGCAACCCGGCAACGACCTTTGTCGCCACGTTTCTCGGCACACCGCCGGCGAACCTTTTGCCGACGCACCGGGTTGCCGACATGTTCGTCTTCAACGATACGCCACTGGTCAAGGGCGAGATCGCGCCCGGCCATGCGGAGGTGCAGCTTCTCTATCGCGCCGAGGATGTCTGTGTCGGCGCGGTGCCGGGCAAGCCGTCGGTAATCGCGCGTTTTGCCGAAGCCGCACCGATCGCCGGACGCACGATGGTCACTGCCATGCTCGGCGACCTCCGCGTCACCGGCATGGCGGAGGGTTACTTCAGCGCAATGCCTGGGGATGCCGTCACACTGTCATTCATACGGACACCTGACGCGGTCTTTGCCGTCAGCGGAGAAAGGATAAATCAATGAGGCTGATCCTCATGCGCCATGGCGAAACCGAGTGGAACGCCGAGCAACGCCTCCAGGGTCAGGACAACTCGCTGCTGTCCGAACGCGGCGTGGCCCAGGTCCGGCGTTTTCGCCCCTATGCCAAGGCGCTGCAGCCCGCCCGCATCATCGCCTCCGACCTCGGCCGGACGCGCCAGACCGTCGCCCTCATCGGGCATCCGGACGCGCCGTCCGATGAGCGCTTTCGCGAGCTCGACATGGGCGAGTGGACGGGGCGGCGCAAGCCGGAACTGATCGCCGAGCGCCCGGAGGACTACACCGCTTGGCGCGCCGGTACCTTTACGCCTGCCAATGCCGAAACCTGGACCGCCTTTCGCAACCGCGTCGCCGATGGGGTTCGCGACTGGATGTCGCGGACGGACGGCGACCTGCTGGTGGTGGCCCATGGTGGGGTGATCCGCGCGGCCTGCCACGAGTTTCTCGACCTGCCGCCGTCGCGTGTCGTCCCGGTTACGCCCGGAACGGCAACCATCCTGAACTTTCCCGTGCCGGACCGATCTGCAGCACAGCTCGAAGGCTACAATATCGGATCTGTCGCTCCCGACATTTCCGTCGCCGATTGATCGCTCCGAGTGGAAGGGCCGCGCTGGACATGAATTCCGGAACGTTTGTCATTGTTGAACTGCTCGGCGGCGTGGCGCTCCTGCTCTGGGGCGTGCGGATGGTTCGAACCGGCGTCATGCGCGGATGGGGCGATCGGCTGCAGCGGTTCGTCGAGCAGCACCTGTCCAACCGGCTGACCGCATTCGGTGGCGGCATCGCCGCCACCGCCGTTCTCGGCAGCGCCACGGCCATGGCCCTGATCATCGCGGGTCTTGCCGGCGCCGGCGCGATCGGGGCGGCGACGGGCCTTGCGGTTCTGCTCGGCGCCGATATCGGCTCGGCGCTCGTCTCCGGCCTCTTTGCATCGGGCTCGTCGCTGGCAACGACAATGGCGCCGCTCTTTCTGTTTGCGGGCTATCTCACCTTCGGTGCGTCGAGCGAGTTTCGCCCGCGAAACGCCGGCCGCATCATGATGGGACTCGGCCTCATGCTGCTGGCGTTGAAGGTCATCGTTTCGGCCACCGCTCCCCTGCGCGAGGCAACGCTGTTTCACGATGTTCTCGCCGCGATCGCCAATGAGCCGGTTCTCGGTTTTCTCGTCGGGGCGACCCTCGCCTGGTTCTGCCATTCGACGCTCGCGGTCATCCTGTTGATCGCTTCGCTTTTGACCAATGGCAGTCTTGAGGTGGCCGGTGCCGTGCCCCTGATCCTCGGCGTCAATTTCGGCGGCGGCCTGCCTGCCGTCAGCACGACCCTCGATCAACCGTCCATCGCCCGCAAGCTTCCGGTCGCCAACCTGTTCTGCCGCGGCCTGTTAGCGATTGCACTGTTGCCATTGGCGCGACAGATCGTCGATCTCGCCGCGCGCCTGCCGATGGATCCCTTGCATGTCGCGGTCGGGCTGCACGCCGCATTCAACCTGGCGGTCGCAGCCGTGTTCCTGCCGATCTCCCCAGTCGTCGTGCGCCTCGTCGACCGGCTGATCCCGAATGCCCAAGTCGCCGATGATCCCTTGGCGTCGCCGCGCTATCTCGACAGCGTTTCGTTGGCGACGCCCGCCATCGCGCTTTCCAATGCGACGATGGAGACAGTCCGGATGAGTGAGCTCCTGGAGCGCATGTTCCTGACGTCGCTGACGGCACTGTCTTCCAACCGACTGGAGGCATTGAAGGAGATCAACGCCATTGATCTCAAGCTCGGTACCTACCTGGGCTCGGTCCATGCCTATCTCGGCCGGCTGACCCAGGGTGAGCTGTCGGGCGGCGATACCCGCCGCGCCTTCGAGATCATGCTTTTCGCCAGCAATCTCGAGCATGCCGGCGATGTGATCAAGCTCAATCTGGCCGACCGCATCCGGGCAAAGATCAAGCAGGACATCCAGCTCGCACCGAGCCAGCGCGAGGCCCTTGATGTCCTTTGCGGGGAGGTTGCAATCTCGTTGCGGCTGGTGCCGGCGGCCCTATCGTCACGCGACATCGGTGCGGCGGCGCGTCTGGCATCCCAGAAGGATCGCTTCCGCGTCCTCGAGGAGCGCGCGATCAACGAGCATCTCGGCCGCGAGGGCATGGAAAAGGGCATCAATCTGCGAAGCAATGCCCTGTTCATCGATGTCATCGGCGACCTGCACCGGATCAATTCGCACATAGCGGCCGCCGCTTACCCGCTGATCCAGGCGGCCGGCCTGTTGAACACGACCCGCCTTCGCACGTCTGCCTTGAGCGAGCGGCTGGCGTGAGTGCAAGATTAAACGTGGTGCTGTTCGGCCCGGTGCTGGAGAATTCGCAAGCCTGTCAGTGCAGCGCCGAGGGCATCACGAACACGGACATGCCGTCCTCTTCGACCGCGCTGAGAAATTCGGCGAGAGCGGCGGCATCCGTCGGGAACAGGTCCTCCCAGCGCGTCGACATGCCCTGGGTATCGATGACTTCGAGCGCCCATTCGCTACCGTCCTCGATCCGGGAGATTTCGACAGTGACAGTGATGCCGTCGCGGGAGAATTCCTGCGAGAGCGGGGACAGGACGATTTTCGCTTCTTCGTTCATGGGGCACCTTTTGCCGTGATGCGGAGACGGTTGGACCGATATGTCGAACCGCCTGCCTCTAGCTACGTCATTGCCGCCATGGCAATCAAGGTCGCCGTCAGGCTATCCAAGAGGCTATCTGCCCTGTGCCGCCTTGGCGTTTCCGGCAGGCGGCCCGCTTGCGCTCGAAACAATTTCACTGACCACGTCACGAAGCCCGCTGCCGGATCGTCAAAGCGGTATGGAGCCCGAACACGCCACCACGTCGACCCGCGGCGTCAAACGCGGCGCTTTCGATGGTTTCTTCGCATCACAAAAGGAAAACCTAACAATGTCGTCCATTCCTTCGAAATCGTCTATTCGCCTCTTCAATCCTGCCGGGCTCTATGATGCATCGGCCAATGGCTACTCCCATGTTGGCCTGGTTTCGGCCGGCACGCGGCTGGTCTTCATCGCCGGCCAGGGAGGAGAGAACGAGCACGGGATCCTCGATCCGAATTTCCGGCTACAAGTCAGACAGGCGCTTGGCAATCTGCGTACTGCCCTTGCCGCGGCCGGCGCTGATGCGAGCGACATCGTCAAGCTGACGGTGTTGATCGTCGATCACTCCGAAGAACGGTTGCATGTCTTCGGCGCAGAGTTGGAAGCGGCGCTGGGTCAAGGTGCGAAGCCCACATGCACGCTGATCCCGGTGCCGCGGCTGGCGCTCGATGGCATGCTGTTTGAGATCGAGGCTGTTGCGGCGCTCGGCTAATTGAGACCCTACCGGGCGCCAAGGATGGCGCCCGTCCGACGCTTCGAGAACGAGAGTCTGTCGTGCCTGCTTGCGCTGTCGGCGGAGGCGGGAGGGGGTGCGCGGCGGCGTCCTTGTCGTCGAGCAGGCCGGCTTCCGTAGCAGCGAGCCGCTGCAGGTAGAGCAGACCGTCGCGCCGCACTGCAGTTGCGCCCGCACCCGGGCAATCGGGCGCGCCCAGCGCCCTGTAGGAACGTCGGTCGGCCCGGTTCCAGATCGCAGATGAGGATCACGTCCGCACCGTCTCCCACGTCGATCATCGGCTGCGGCGTGATCGCCCGATGACAGGTTTTCCCAGGCTAAATCCGGCCCTCTCGCCATAGGTCTGTTGACAGAGCGGGAAAGTGATGGCGCGATGGGCGCTCGGTCTTCCCTTTCACCAAAAGTTCCGGGAGAAGGGCTGATGGCATTGCAATACGACATGTTTGTTTTGTCCGATCCGGACGAGAAGGGGACACGCTCCAAGCGCGCGTCCCAACGCGCGGCTGTCGGCATGAGCGCCGGGGCCATGGTCGATCATCTGGAGGCGACGGGTCGCTACCGCGTTCTGCAGAAGCTCGAGGCGCGTCCCGTCGTGGCCGAGCCGCGAGCGGAGTTTCCGCTCGTCGGCGTCATCCTCGACACCGAGACCACGGGCCTCAACCATCGCAAGGACGAGATCATCGAGATCGGCGTCATTGCGTTCACCTTCGACGCTCATGGGGCCATCGGCGACGTGATCGACGTCTATGGTGGTCTGCGGCAGCCGAGCGGACCCATTCCTGCCGAAATCACGCGCATTACTGGAATCACAGACGAAATGGTCGCCGGCGAGACGATCGACCTTGTCCGGCTTCAGGCCATTGTCGAACGCGCCGATCTGATCATCGCCCACAATGCCGGGTTCGACCGGCCGTTTTGCGAGGCCTTCTCGCCGATCTTCGAGAAGAAGGCCTGGGCCTGCTCGGTCTCGGAGATCGGCTGGAGCGACCGCGGTTTCGAGGGCACGAAGCTCGGCTATCTCATCGGACAGGCGGGATATTTCCATGACGGCCATCGCGCCGTCGACGATTGCTTTGCCCTGCTTGAGGTGATCGCCGGCCCCGCTGATCAGCCGCAGCAGACACCGTTTGCCGAACTCTATGCGGCAAGCCAGCGATCGCGCGTCCGCCTCTATGCGGAAAACAGCCCCTTCGAAATGAAGGATCATCTGAAGGGCCGCGGTTACCGCTGGTCCGACGGCAGCGACGGGCGCCCCAAATCCTGGTGGATCGAGATCGCTGAAGAGGGGCTGAACGAGGAGCTTCGCTACCTCAGAACCGAAATCTACCGCTGGAGCGAGGCCGATCCGCCAATGGTGCGGCTGACGGCTTTCGAGCGCTTCAAGGCCCGATGAGCCCGTCCGACCGGCGCGGAGCGCATGGCTGGTCTGCGAACTTCGACCTACGAAATCGGGCGGTTTCTTGTATGGTCAACTCATCGAAGCGATGCATCTCCTCCCGCAGGACTTCGAGTGTGCAGGCGCTTTCTCCTCCTCCCAACGAGCGCTTGTCGGAATGGCGATACTCCTCCTCCCGGTTGCCATTCAGTCTGTTCAAGAGCCTGCCGCACCTCCTCCCGCGGCAGGCTTTTTCGTTGCAAGACAGACCAATCTTCAGAAAGAAAGTTCTAGTTGTGAGCGGGCTTCCTCATCATTGCCGTTGAGCGATGACAGGGTGACGCCAAGCAGGCGCACGCCGCGCTTGAATGGGTGGACCGATCTGAGCAGCGCAACTGCCACCTCCAATATTTCAGGCATCCCGCCGACCGGTGCGCCGAGCGTTCTGCTTCGCGTCGCCTGGGTGAAGTCCGAGTATTTCACTTTGACCGTCACTGTCTTGCCGCTCATCCCGTGCGCCTCGCAGTAGCGCCAGACCTTGTCGACCAATGGCAGCAATTCGGCGCTAGCCGGTTCGAACTCGAAAATATCCTCGACAAAGGTGTCCTCCGCACCAACCGATTTGCGCACCCGGTCGGGCTGCACCCGGCGTTCGTCGATGCCGCGGGCGATGCCGTAGAAGTACGGACCGGATTTGCCGAAATGTTCCTGCAGGAACGCCAGGGACTGCTGCCGCAGGTCAAGGCCGGTTTCGATGCCCAGGCGCTTCATCCGCTCGGCCGTCGCCGGTCCGACGCCATGAAATTTCTTCACCGGAAGCACTTCCACGAAGGCCGGCCCGTTCTTGGGCGTGATGACGAACAGGCCGTCCGGTTTTCGCTGGTCGCTCGCCATCTTGGCGAGGAACTTGTTGTAGCTGATCCCGGCCGAGGCAGTCAGGTTCGTCGCCGCCTTGATCTTTGCCCTGATCTCCTCGGCGATCTCGGTCGCGATTTCCATGCCCTTCAGATTGTCGGTCACGTCGAGATAGGCCTCGTCGAGTGACAGCGGTTCGATGACAGGCGTATATTCGGCAAAGATCTCGCGGATCTGGTGCGACACCGCCCGGTAGACGTCGAAGCGCGGCTTGACGAAGATGAGGTCGGGGCATTTTCGCTTTGCCGTGACGGACGGCAGGCGGAATGGACCCCGTATTTGCGCGCCTCGTAGCTTGCCGCGGCGACGACGCCACGCGCTGCCGCACCGCCCACGGCCACCGGTTTGCCGCGCAGTTCCGGATTGTCGCGCTGCTCGACCGATGCATAGAAGGCATCCATGTCGATGTGGATGATCTTGCGCTGTCGCTCTGTTCCTGCCGCATGGGCTGCAGGCTGCCTTTCGGCCACGGGGGCGCTATGCCCGGCCGCGTTCATGACGGCATGCCAGAGCATGGCCTTGGTTGCTCGCCTTGGAATGGGGACTCTGGCTGAGCAAACAGGTCGGCGTGCGATTTGCGGGCGTCCGGCACATGTCGCTCCTTACTTCCACATGGTGCGCATGCGGGCGCCGACATCGATGCGGATCTGCCTGGCGCTGCGCTCGGAAGCGGCGGCGCTGACCACCGGCCAGGATGCCGTTTCGAAGAACTGCAGCAGCGTCGCCGGAATGAAACGCGTGCGCGAGGCGTAGACGTGGCGATCACCCTGCGCGTGCTGCCCACTTGTGAAGAACCGTTGCGGGGTGATCAGCGTCAGGCTGTCCTTTGCCCGCGTCATGCCGACGTAAAGCAGCCGGCGTTCCTCTTCGATCTCGTGCGTGGTGCCGACGCCAAGGTCGGAGGGGATGCAGCCGTCGACGACATTGAGCATGAAAACCGAGCGCCATTCCTGCCCCTTGGCCGAATGGATGGTCGAAAGGATCAGGTAGTCCTCGTCAAGCAGCGGCACACCAGCCTGGTCGCTGGTCGCGTCCGGTGGGTCGAGCGTCAGTTCGGTGAGGAACCGTTCCCGACTGGAATAGCCGCCGGCGATCTGCTCCAACTGCAGGAGGTCGGCCTTTCTGGTGTCCGCATCCTCGTGGATCCGGTCGAGATGCGGCTCGTACCATTCGCGCGCCTGGGCTATTTCGCCCGGCCAGCCGCCCGCCTGTTTGCGCAAGCCCTCGATCAGGGTCACGAAAGCGCTCCAGTTGTCGCCGGAGCGCGGCGGTGCGGGTATTTCCGCGAGTGCTGCCAGCGGTTCCGGATCCGCGGCGATTGCGTCGAGGATCTTGCCGGCGGTCTGCGGGCCGACACCCGGTATCATGTGCAGCAGGCGAAAGCCGGCGACCCGATCCCGCGGGTTTTGGGCAAACCGCAGCACCGCCAGCATGTCCTTGACATGGGCGCTGTCGAGGAATTTCAGCCCGCCGAACTTTACGAAAGGGATATTGCGCCGGGTCAGTTCCACCTCGAGCGGTCCACTGTGGTTCGATGAGCGAAACAGCACCGCCTGCTGCTTCAGCGTCATGCCTGTCTCCCGGTTCTCCAAGACCTTCTCGACGATATAGCGTGCCTGGTCGGCTTCATCGACGACCGCCAGCAATTTTGGCCTTTCCGCCGACTGCCGCTCGGTCCAGAGGTTCTTGGTAAAGCGTTCGCGGGCGAGATCGATGACGCCATTGGCGGCGGCGAGGATCGTCTGGGTGGAACGGTAGTTTCGATCGAGGGTGATGACGTCCGCCGGCGGGGTGAACTCGCCTGGAAAATCCAGGATGTTGCGCACCGTCGCCGCCCGGAACGAATAGATCGACTGGGCATCGTCGCCGACGACCGTCAGCCCCCTGCCGCCCGGCTTCAAGGCCAGCAGCACCGATGATTGCAGGCGGTTGGTATCCTGATATTCGTCGACCAGCACATGGTCGAAACGGTTGCCGATGTCCTCGGCGAGTTCCGGGACGCTGACAGTCTGCGCCCAGTAGAGCAGCAGGTCGTCGTAATCGAGCACGTTCTGCGCCTGCTTTGCCTCGACATAACGGGAAAACAGCTGCTTCAGCTGCTCCTCCCAACCGGAGACCCAGGGATAGTGCGCGCGCAAGACCTCACTCAGCGGCGTCTCGGAGTTGACCGCCCGCGAGTAGATCGAGAGACAGGTGCCCTTGGTCGGAAACCGGCTCTCGGTCTTGGAGAGGCCAAGCTCATGCCGGACGAGGTTCATAAGGTCGGCACTGTCTTCCCGGTCGTGGATCGTGAAGTCGACATTCAGCCCGATCTGCTCGGCGTAGATCCGCAGCAGTCTCGCGCCGATGCCGTGGAACGTCCCAGCCCAGGTGAGCGCGTCGGTGGCGACAGTGGCGTTTGTTCCAAGCACCTGGGCGCAGATGCGCTCGACCCGTCGCGCCATTTCGGATGCAGCGCGGCGCGAAAATGTCATCAGCAGAATGCGGCGAGGATCGGCGCCATTGACGATGAGGTGGGCAACACGATGGGCGAGCGTGTTCGTCTTGCCCGATCCGGCGCCGGCGATGATCAGCAGCGGCCCCGCAATGGTTTCGCCCGGTGCGGTTACGCCAAACTCGACGGCATCGCGCTGTCGCTCATTCAATTTTTCCAGATAGGCCGCCGCCACGCCGAAGTCCCCGGTAAGTCTCTGCCGATTCTACCCCTTGCGCCGAGTGCCGAGACCGATTGCCCGGACCTGCGGGCGATGCCGAGGCATCCCCGCACTCGAGATGAGCGATTCACGACGGGGAACGAATAAGGAACATATCAGCCGGGGATCATATTGCAAAGGCCCCTTTGGCAATGACTAAAGTGCTCCAGCGGTCTCCGTTCGCGAAACACGGTGGGCTGGCGGTATGGCAATCAATCCGCTTTGCAACGACTACCGAAGCCGCGTGATTGCGGCTATCTCTGTGGGCGAAATCTCGCCCATCAACCACACCTCAACGAGCCCGCCCAACCTGTGACATCAAACGATCCGCAAGCCGATAATCCGCTTTCCGACCCGCCGCCCTCCGACACGCCGACCGCGCGCATGCTGTCCTGGGCGCGCAACTCGGCGGTCTATCGCCTCGAGCGTCAGATGATGACGGAGAAGCAATTGTTCGACGCCATCACCAGAAAAGCGCGACAGAAGTTCGAGGATATAAGCCAGGAGCAGTTGAAGGCCGTTGCCGAGTTTGCGGTCAAGTTTGCCTACGACCTGAATGCGCTCAATGACGCCGATTATGCGCAGCTCAGCACGCAATCTGCGGTGCGCAGCGGAAAATCGAAACGGGCGATTGCCCAGAAGCTTTCGGCGAAGGGCATTGACAGGGAAACTGCCGCAGTGGCGCTGGAGGCGACCGACGATCTGTTCGCCGCGGTCGTCTTTGCCCGAAAGCGCGGTTTCGGCCCCTTCCGCCGCGGTGAGCTCGACGACAAGCGCAAGGCCAAGGAACTGTCCGCATTCGCCCGCAACGGCTTCGGCTTCGATATCGGCAGAAAAGTGTTCGACATGAGCTTGGGGCGGGCCGAAAGCGTGCTGCGGAAGGATCCAGTTACTGACTGCATGTTTCCTTAAATCCTATCCGATCTAAGGATAAAAACATGCAGCAATTCAAAGTGTTACAGCGCCGCGCGTCTGATAAGACGCGCGGCGCTGTAGACGGACGGCGAGATGTGGCTGCCGGGCTGAGCGCGACTTCCCGTCTCGGCATCCGGCCTCCGGAACCCAAATGGTCTCCCGCCAGCATCTGACCGAGTGAATTATGCAACACCGCGGCGGTGGCAAACGGCTGGCGAGGATCATCCACCAAAGAGATCGGCTTTCACCACATTTCGGTCACGAATTGGACCAACAGCCACAACTCTCTCCTCGCATGTCCCCAACCCGGAATAGAAAAAGTGTCTTTTCAATTGTCCCGCCGATCACTGCTTGCGGTGGTCGCCAGCTCCATTTTGAGCGCCTGCACCCAGGTCCCGAAGCCCGGTCTCGAGGCGAACGCCGCCGACAAGGCCAACAAGGGCACCATCTCCCCACCGGAGAAGGCGCCGATCGAGCTTGATCGCAAGGACGAGCCCGCGCCGAAGCTCGATTACGCCCAGATCTACGGCCCGGTAAAGGACGAGGGCTATGATGTTCCGGCGGTGCAATTCGACGCGATAAAGCCGGAATTCCTCCGTCAGGAGGTTGACTACGCGACCAACGAACCGGCCTATTCGATCGTCGTCGATACGCAGAAGATGTTCCTCTATTGGGTGCTGCCCGGTGGCAAGGCGATCCGATACGGCGTCGGCCTCGGCGCGCAGGGGCGCGCCTGGAAGGGCAGGGCCGTCGTACACTGGAAACGCAAATGGCCACGTTGGACGGTGCCGGACGACATGGTCGCGCGCCAGCCGCACCTGAAGAAGTATGGCATCGAGGCCGGTGGCATGGATCCGGGCCTCGGCAATCCGCTTGGCGCCCGCGCGATGTATATCTTCCAGGATGGCAAGGATACGCTCTATCGCATCCATGGATCGCCGCAGTGGCGCTCGATCGGCAAGAACGCCTCGGCCGGGTGCGTGCGGATGCTGCAGCAGGACGCGATTGATCTCTACAATCGCGTCCGGGGAAAGACGCCGCTGCTCGTCATCTGAGGCCGGCTCTCAAGCGTGGGAGCGATCGCTGCTCCCACGCCGGCGCGGCCCGTCTTAATAAACCGGCGGCGCTGCGCCGGGGATGCCGCCTTCGCCGGGCAAGAGACTGTCCGGTGCCTGTGCCGCCATTCCGCCGCCCGACAGGTCCGTCACCACGATCGGCGTGCCGTTCGGCACGCGATCATAGAGATCGACGACGTCCTGGTTGATCATGCGGACGCAACCGGATGACACGGACTGGCCGATGGTCCACCATTCCGGCGAACCGTGGATGCGGTAGAGCGTGTCTTCGCCGTTCTGGAAGATGTACATGGCGCGGGCGCCGAGCGGGTTTTTCAGCCCCGGCTCCATGCCGCCGGCCTCGATGCTGTATTGCTGCAGTTCCGGCTGGCGGGCGACCATTTCGTTCGGTGGTTTCCAACGCGGCCACTGCCGCTTGTACTGGATGACGCCGCGGCCGGCCCAGGCGAAGCCCGCCCGGCCGAGACCGACGCCGTAGCGCATCGCCTGGCCGTTTTCATAGACCCGATAGAGGAAATGGTTGCCGACATCGACGACCAGCGTGCCTGGCTGCTCGCCGGTCGGATCAGCAACCATCTGCCGGTAGTAGCGAGGGTCGATCTTCTCGTAGGGGATTGCAGGCAGGGGATAGAGTTCCGCCGGCCGTTCGCCGTACATCTCGGAAAGAAAGGTATTGGCGGCCGGCACCGGTTCCGGCGCCGGGGCGTATTGCTGCGAAACCCGTTCGCGTGTCGAGCCGCACCCAGCCAATCCGAGCGCCGCCATGCCGGCGGAAAGCTTGAGGAAGGATCGGCGACAGACGTCACGTTGCGGCATGGGGAACCTCAATTGGCTGTGTTCGATGACCACCGGGGAATGACGCATTGATTGCCGCTCATCTCCCGCCGCCAACGATCACAGGCCGGCATAGGGATCTGCCAGCGCCGCATCCGGTCGGCTAATGGGGTATTTAGTTGCCGAGATCTTTGCGGCCAGCTTCTCCGCGCCGTTTTTCTCGAGCAGCGCCCGGAAGCTTGGATGCATGCCGCCGTCGACATAGGCATTCATCGGGGCGGGTGTCTGATTGGCGACCAGCCCGGTGATCTTGGCATCCTCCGTCTGCAGCCTGGCCATCAGCCCGGCGTCCGGCGTTGCGGTGGTCGCGGGGCAGGCGGCCAGCGGATCGGTCGGTTCGCCGTCGGCGAATTCGGTGTTGAAGACGTATCGACCGCCACAGACGGAAACCTTCGGCTGGCGCTTCGTCGCCTCGAAGATGTCGTAGCCCTGTTTGATGTTCTTCCAGAAATTGAAGTTCGGGTCGCTGCTGTGCTTCGCCATGTTCGCAGCCGTCATGCGGAACGGGTAGGCCTGCACCTGGAACTGTCCCTGACCGCCGACAAGCGCGCGCTGGACTACCGCATAGATTTCGCCGACGCCCTGGTCCGTCAAGGCGTAGCAGCCGGATGACGAGCAGGCGCCGTGCACCATCAGCGCCTCGCCGGTATAGCCGAGCGCCGATTCGAGCCGGTTGGGATAGCCGAGATTGAACGACAGATAATATTGCGACTTCGGGTTAAGCATGCGTGCAGACACATGATAGAAGCCTTCCGGCGCCTGGCGGTCGCCCGCCTTTGTCTTCGGCCCGAGCTTTCCCGACCAGCGGCACATCGGGTAGGTCTTGAGCAGCGCATACTGACCCGATTTGTTCTGTTTCCAGATCTCGAGTTCGCTTTCCTGCTTGAAGATGCGAACGAGCACCGGGCTTTCCGGTTTGGAGCCGTTCTTGGCCATGGCGCCGATCAGCTTTGCCGGGATCGGTGGCGGCGCACGAACGTCGTCGAAGGCCGACATGCAGCCGGAAAGGGCGATGGCGGCCGTCAGGGCAATCGCGGCGCGTCGGGCCTGTTTCGTCCTGCCCAGGAAATCGCCGGCGTTTGCGGGCGACAGGGAAAGAAGACGTCTCGTTATGCGCCGCATGCGGGCTCCTTGAAATGGCGACCGGACCATAAAACCTCTCGCGGCTTTAGCTGCAAGCGCTCGCCGCTGGCTTTCGTCTGTCGGCAATTCAATAAAACTTGAACGCCGGACATCCCCACTGCTCACCAGCCTTGGCATGTGATGGTAAATTTTGTCCAAACGGCGGCATCACGTGGGCGTTACTCGCCGGGCAGCGGTTGCGGAAATTGGCCGGCGCGCTAGCTAGGCAGCCCTGTTGAGCGAAGACGCCATGGCGCGCAGGATCACCACGGACGAAGCCGCTCCCGGATCGACATGTCCAAGCGAGCGTTCGCGCACCCGCGCGGCGCGTCCCTTGGTGGCGATCATCGAGCGCGTCGCGTTGGCGCCGGCCTCGGCCGAGGCGACGACGTCGCGCCAGAAACCATCTGCTTCCTTGTTTTCGGCAAGGGCTGCCGCGGCGGCATCGGCTGCCGGAAGCCAGGCGTCGAGCATCGTCTTGTCGCCGCGTTGTCCCTTGCCGCGCTCGCGCATTCCTGAACCCATGGCGTCGATGATGGCGGCGCAGGTGGCGAGATCGAGTTCCGCCTTGCCGGCAACGGCCTGCGCGGCGCGGCGGAAGGCCGTCGCATAGAGTGGCCCGGTCGAGGCGCCCACGGCATTGAGAAAGGCGCCCGCCGCCGTCGCCATGACGTCTGAGATCTGCGCCTGGTCGAGGTCGAGCTTTGCCAGTTCGGCTTTGACCGCCAGGAAACCGAGCGACATCGTGGTGCCGTGGTCGGCATCGCCGATGGCGCCGTCAAGCTCCGACAGATGATCCTTCTCGGCTTCGACGGCCTCGGAAATCGCCTGAAACATGCTGACCAAGCGGCGTGCCGCATTTTCCGACATCATTGTCCTCCCAGAACGCCCGGTGCCCATCTGCCGACGGGTTCCTGACGGAATGCTAATTGATACGCAGGAATGCCGTTTCGCAAGGGTGATGCAGCAGGTCGGTCAGTTCCTGGTCGAGATGGAGGATCGAGATCGACGCACCGACCATGTCGAGAGAGGTGCAATAGTGACCGATCCAGTTGGCTTCAATCTCGATGTTCTTGGCGGCAAGGCGCTGAGCGACGCGCCGGTAAAGGATGTAGAGTTCCATCAGCGGCGTCGCGCCGAACGAATTGATGAGAACGGCGACGCGATCGCCGGCCGACGCTTTCATCTCCTTGAAGATGTTGTCCATGATGGCATCGGTGATCTCGTCGGCCGGCTTGATGCGCTCACGTGTGACGCCGGGTTCGCCGTGGATGCCCATGCCGATTTCCATGTCGTCGGGGCCGATCTCGAAATTGTGGCGCCGCGTCTGCGGCATCGAGCAGGGTTCGAGCGCAACGCCGACCGTATAGGTTCGAAGGTTCGCCTTTCTCGTGACGGCCTCGCAGGCGTCGAGCGAAAGGCCCCGATCGCAGGCGGCGCCTGCGATCTTGAAGATGAAGAAATTGCCGGCGACGCCGCGCCGGCCCTCGCGGTCCTCGACCGGCGAGGAGGCGATATCGTCCGTGGTCAGCACGGTGCGGACCTTGATGCCCTTTTCCTCGGCGATCTCGGCCGCCATTTCGAAGTTCATCACGTCGCCGGCATAGTTTCCGTAGACGAAAAGTACGCCTTCACCACCCGATGCGGCGACGGCACATTGAACGATCGGGTCCGGCGGCGGCGACGAGAAGATGTTGCCGACAGCCACGGCGTCGGCCAGCCCCTTGCCGACATAGCCGAGGAAACAGGGTTCGTGGCCGGTGCCGCCGCCGATGACGAGGCCGACCTTGCCCGGACGGGGCCCGGATTTGGCCACAAGCGCGCGATGCGAACCGTTGATGGGCTCGATGTAGTCGCGATGTGCCCTGACGACGCCGTCGAGCATCTCCTCGACAACCTCGTTGGGGTTGTTGAGGAACTTCTTGACGTGGGTGCGGTAAGAGCTGGGCGTCTGGGCAAGCTTCGGCCGCTGCGAGATCCGGGTATCGAGGCCGGTGACGCCATCGGCCCTGAGAATGCCGTGCCCGGTCGCCGCGTCGGTGATCAACACGTTGACGTATCCGCCGCGCAGTGCCGCAAGCAGGGCCGGCACCTTGTCGAAGCCGCCGGCAACTGCAATGCGCGTGCCGATCCGGCGCAGCATATCGAGCGAAATACCGACGGTCCTGTCGTCGAGCGGACCCGCGACGGGCCGGCCGCGCTCGTCGATGAAGCGCCCGGCGACGACGCCGACCGCGCCGGCGGCGAGATAATGTTGCAGCGAGACGGATTCGAAGAAGCCGCTGGTATGGATAGTCGAGTTGGGGCGCAGCGACGAAATGCCGAAGAGGATGCGATTGGCTTGCGCCAGCGTGACGAATTGTTCCTGCAGCAGGGGCTCGTCGAGCAGCATCTGGCGCAGTTCCGGCGATTTGACGATCGCCGGCGCGGTGATGCCGACACAGCGCGCGGAAATCGCGCGGGCGATCGAAGCGGCGCAGAGTTCCGGCGTGTAGGAGAATGCCGCCGTGGTGCCGCCGGTCGCCTGCACCACGGTGGTATCCTGAAGCGCATGCACATCCGCATGCTCGCCGACGGACATCACGGTTCGCCCCCATGAGACCGCCAGCGTGTCGCCGGATTTCACCAGCTTCTGCAGCGCCATTGCGCCGGCCACGCCGAGCCGGTCGATCAGCGGCCGGGCGTTGTCGTCGCTCGGAACGACGAGACAGTCGGCCAGGCCAAAATGGCGCTTGAGTTCCTGGGCGATGGTCAGCGACGCAAGCCGCGCCGGTTCGAGCGAGATGTTGACGATGCCCTTTTCCCGCGCTTCGGCGAGGTAGCTGTTAACAGTCGCACGCGAGACGCCCATGGCATCGGCGATCTCGCCCTGGGTCATGCCATCTTCGTAGTAGAGCCAGCAGGCCCAGACATAGGGATCGTCACCATAGCGCAGGGGGATGGCATCCGACATATCGGTCGCGCTGCTCCTGCTCGCGCCGCCCTTGCGTGGTGAGGATGTCTTCGATGTCATCTGGTTGCGTTCGTTCCCTGTTTTGGATGGTGAACATGGAAGCAACGTCGTGCTTTTGCAACCTTAGTGCGCCGCCACTTCGGCCAGGCCCCGTTGAAGCGACAGTTTATACAGCAGATTTGGAATGCCGCGCATTCCCCTGCGCAGGCAGACTGGCCTTACGCGCTGAAATACCTGTCGTCGCGGGCCGCGACCCCGCTGTTTCCAGCGGGATCGCACCGGCCCTGGGAGGCGACGATGCCTAATGCATAATTTCTTAAATCGGAAACGATTTAAGGATAAAATTATGCAGCAATTCAAAGTGTTACAGCGACCTTGGCGCGTCTTAAAAGACGCGCGGCGCTGTAGCGAAGGCACGGCCCCGTGCCGTCGCTTTCGTATCCGCTTACGCCAGACGCGCGCGCGCGCCGAGCGAAAGCTCTTTCAGGATGATCGCGCAGGAGGTCGCGCCTGCGTCGAGCACGCCGAGCGAACGCTCGCCGAGGCGGCTGGCGCGGCCGATCTTGGCGACGAGATCGCGCGTCGAGTCGCGTCCGGCTTCGGCTGCCGCGACCAGCGCGTCGAGCGCCTCGCCGAATGGCTTGCCACTGGCGGTCGCGCCATCAAAGGCTTCCACGGCCGGAACGAGGCTGTCGATCAGCGTCTTGTCGCCGACTTTGGCCGAGCCGATCGATTGGATACCCTCGAGCCCGGCATGCAGCATACGGCTATAGGCTGCTGCATCGATGGCGGGGACGCCGTCGAGCTTTTCGGCAAACTCGGTGAACATCACCCCGTAGAGCGGGCCCATGGATCCGCCGATTTCGGTCATCAGCACGGTGCCGAGCGTGTCCAGCGCCTCAGAAAGGGTGGTTTCCTTGCCCTTCAGCCGGTCGGCCGCCAGGCCAAAGCCCTTGGCCATGTTGACGCCGTGGTCGCCGTCGCCGATCTTGCCGTCGATTTCGCTTAAGTAGGCGCGGTTCTCGATGATGCGCTCTGCGAGCGACAGCACGATCGCGCCGGCATTGGCATTGCTAAACGTCTGCATGATGCGCCTCTTTCATCACAGGATGGTGGTGCAGCGAACCTCGACGTCGAGGAGCGCCTTGAGTTCGTCGTCGAGCGCCAGCACGGTCAGCGTCGCGCCGACCATCTCCAGCGAGGTGAAGTAGTTGCCGATATAGGTCCGGTAGATACGGAGACCGCGAGCGGTGATTTCCTTCCCGATCGTGTCGTTCAGTATATAGAGCTCGTTGAGCGGCGTGGCGCCGAGGCCCGATACCAGCACGGCGACCTCGGTTCCCGAAGCGAGGTTGTGATCGTCGAGTACGATCTGGCACATGTCCTTGGCGACCTCGTCGGCGGTCTTCAGCGCCTCGACGCGCACGCCCGGTTCACCGTGGTGACCGATGCCGACTTCCATCGTGCCGGGCTCGATCTGGAAGTTCGGATGGCCGACCGCCGGAAGCGTGCAGGGCCCAAGGCCGACGCCGATCGAACGGCAATTGTCGATCGCTTTCTGCGCGGTTGCGCGGACGTCCTCGAGGCTGGCGCCTTGGGCGGCCTTGGCGCCACCGATCTTCCACATGAAGATCTCGCCGGCCACGCCCCGGCGCTTCTCGCGCTCCTCCGGCGGTGCCGAGCAGACGTCGTCATTGGCAACGACGGTCAAAACGTCGATGCCGTCCTTGGCGGCGAGCTTCATCGCCATCTTCACGTTCATGTTGTCGCCGGCATAGTTGCCGTAGAGGCAGACGACACCCTTGCCGCCATCGGCTTCGCGGATGGCATCATGGAAGCTCTTGGCGGTCGGCGACGAGAACAGCTCGCCGACTGCGACAGCGTCCAGCATGTTGCGGCCGGCGTAGCCAATGAAGGCCGGCTCGTGACCGGAACCGCCGCCGGTGACGACGCCGACCTTGCCGGCGACCGGCGCCGCCCTGGCAACGACCACGCGCGGATTTTCAGCCAGGCGCACGATGTCGGAGTGAGCCTTGACGAAGCCCTTGACGGTGTCCTCGACCACCTCGTCGGGATTGTTGATGAACCTTTGCATGGTGTCTCCTGTAGATGGGTCGTGCTTCGTCAGAGAATGGTGTAGCCGCCGTCGATCAAAAGATCGGCGCCGTTGATCATGTCGGCTCCCGCCGACGACAGGAACACGGCGGCGGCCGCGATCTCCTCGGGATAGGCGAAACGGCCGGCCGGGATGCGCTTCCTCGCGGCTTCGCCCTTTTCGCCGCTCCAGGCCTTCTTGCCGAGTTCGGTCAGAACGATGGTCGGCGAGATGGTGTTGACGGAGATGCCGTGTTTGCCCCATTCGGCCGCAAACGTTTTCGACATGCCGATGACGCCGAACTTCGAGGCGCAATAGGCGACATGGTCCTCTATCGCGACGGTGCCGGCCTGCGAGGCGAGGTTGATGATCTTGCCGCCCTTGCCGGCGGCGATCATCGCCCGGCCGACGGCCTGGGTGACGAGGAAGCTGCCCTTCAGATTGATGGCGATGGTCTTGTCCCAATAGTCGAGCGACAGCTCTTCCGCAGGCGCCAGGAACACGACGCCGGCGCTGTTGACGGCGATGTCGATGCCGCCGAAGGCGGCGACGACGCCCGACACGGCCGCATTGACCGAGGCTGCATCCGAAACGTCGCAGACGAAGGGTTTTGCGTCACCCCCGAGAGCTTCGGCCTTCGCTCGTGCGACGTCCTCGTTGATGTCGAGCACGGCCACTTTCGCGCCCTTGGCTGCAAAAGCGCTGGCAATCGCTGCTCCGATACCGGAAGCGCCGCCGGTGACGAGGGCAACCTTGCCCGTCAGTGGGAAATTGAGGTCGATCTGGGGTGTGGTCTCGGTCATGTCGTGTTTCCCTCGGCGGTTTGAAAGCGGGGCGGGCAAGCCGCCCCGCCTATGTTGGCGTTACTTTCGCGCTTCGAGCAGCTTGTCGACGTTTTCGGTCGTGACCGGGGTCCACGGGACGTTGTATTCCTTGTCCTTGCCGTCGTTGAACGGCATGTCAGGATACTGGGCCCAGATGTCGGACTGCGGCTTGTAGTCACCCTTCTTGGCCTGGAGGATCGCGATGTCCAGCGCGCCCTGCGCCTGCGCGCGGGCATCCTGCAGGATCGAGGTCATCGTGCCTTCCTTGACGGCCGTCAGAGCATCGGTCACGCCGTCGATACCGGCAATGGCGAAGTCGTCGACCTTGAGGCCGGCCGACTTGATCGCTTCGATCGCGCCGAGCGCCATCTCGTCGTTCTGGCCGATGACGCCGTTGATCTGGCCGGCATGGGCCGTCAGCCAGTTTTCCATCAGGGTCTGGGCTTCGGCACGTGACCAGTTGGCGGTCTGCTGCTCAAGGACCTTGACGTCAGGGCATTCGGCAAGCGCCTTCTTGTTGCCCTCGAGGCGGGAAATCTGCGCCGACTGGCCGATCGGGCCCTCGATGATGACGACATTGCCCTTGCAGCCGATCTTGTCGAGCACGGTCTTGGCTTCCATGTAGCCGGACACGGTATCGTCGGAGCCGACATAGGCAGTCAGCAGGTCGGAGTTGACGCGGGTGTTGGAACCGACGACCGGGATCCCGGCATCATGTGCGGCCTGAACGGCGGTTGCACCGGCTTCGATGTCGATCGGCACGAAGATGATCGCGTTGAACTTCTGCGTGATCATCGTGTTGAACTGTTCCTGCTGGACCAGCGCATCGTAGCGGCCGTCAAAGACGGTCAGTTCGACTTCGCCGCTCTTGACGGCGGGATGCTCCTCAAGGGCCGCCGACCAGATCTGCATGAATTCGGCATTGAGGCCGTAGGGCGCGGCACCGATCTTGAGCTTTTCCTGCGCGACGGCGGACGACGCGAAGAGGGCCGTGGCGGAAGCCAGGGCGATCACGAGTTTCTTCATGCTACTCCTCCATTTTGTGGTTTCCGCCGCCTTCATGGCGCACGGATTGGTTGACGGCCGCCGCCAAGCGGCCATTTCTCGGGGTCAGAGACCCTGATTGCGTTTCTGGTCGAGCATCACGGCGCCGACGATCAGCGCGCCTTTGAGGACCTGCTGGTAGTAGGATTGGATGCCCATCAGATCGAGGCCGTTGTTCATTACGCCGATGATCAGTGCGCCGATCAGCGTTCCCGTCACCCGGCCGACGCCGCCCGAAAGGCTGGTGCCGCCGATCACGACCGCGGCGATCGCGTCGAGTTCATAGGCGATGCCGGCCTGCGGCAGGGCAGATCCCGTCCTGGCCGAAAGCATCATGCCTGCAAGGCCCGAGAGACCGCCGGAGATGACGTAGACGAGGAAGCGAATGCGGGTGACGTTGATGCCGGAGGTCTTGGCCGCATGCGGGTTGCCGCCGACGGCGTAGATGTAGCGGCCGAAGCGCGTGCGGGTCAGCACCCACCAGGACGCCAGAAAGACGATCGCAAGCAGGATGACGGGCATCGGGATGCCGAGGATGCTGCCGGTTCCGATCCAGCGGAACTCAGGCGTCAGCGCCGGCACCGGTTTGCCGCCGCCATAGATCAGCGTCATGCCGCGGGCGGCAGACAGCATGCCGAGCGTGGCGACGAAGGCCGGAACCGAGAAGCGCGAGACGATGAAACCGACGATGATGCCGCAGGCGACCCCGACGAGAATGCCGATCGCAAGTGCCACGAAGAAGGGGTAGGGCGCGCCGGCGATGCCGGCCGTTGCCGAGGTCGTCGCGAAGCTGGCGCTGACCATGCCGGCAAGGGCGACGACCGAACCGACGGAAAGATCGATGCCGCGCGTCAGGATGACGAAAGTCATGCCGATCGCGAGCACGCCGTTGATCGACGTCTGCAGAAGCACGTTCGAGACGTTGCCGGGCGTCAGGAAATACTCGTTTGAGAGCGAGAGGATGAACGCCAGCAGCAGGAAGGCGAGAAAGATGCCGTATTCCTGGATCAGCGCGCCACGGTTTTCCGCGGTGAACCAGGTTCTGGGTAATTTGTTTTCGATGTTGGACACGGTTCTCAAGCCCCTTTGATGTCGGACAATCGCCTTTGGCGTCGATCTCGCGGGTGGTTCAGGTCGACAGATGGACGAGCGACTGGGCGTCCGTCGCTCGGCGGTCGTAGATGCCGGCGGACTTTCCCTGACGCATGACGAGGATGCGATCGGACATTCCAAGCACCTCGTCGATCTCCGAGGAGATCATGACGACGGTGCCGCCGGACGCGGTGAAGTCACAGATGATGCGGTAGATCTCACGCTTGGCGCCGACGTCGACGCCGCGGGTCGGCTCGTCGAGCAGCAGCAATCTTGGCTCGCGCAGGAACCATTTGCCGAGCACGACCTTTTGCTGGTTGCCGCCCGAGAGACCCGAGACCGGCATGGTGTCGCGCGCGGCCTTGATGCCGAAGCGGGCAATCATTTCGGCGCTGGCTGCGGCCTCGTCCCGGCGCTTCATGACGAAGCTCGGGCTCATCTCGGGAAGGCTCGCAAGGCAGATGTTGCCGCGAACGCTGTCGGCGAGGTTGAGGCCGGTGACTTTCCTGTCTTCGGTGACGAAGGCGATGCCGCTTGCCATCGCGTCGGCCGGCTTGGTCACAGTGATCTGCTCGCCGTCGAGCCTGATGTCGCCTTGCGTCGGGCGGTCCAGGCCGAACAGGCAGTTGAAGATTTCCGTGCGGCCAGAGCCCATCAGCCCGTAAATGCCGAAGATCTCGCCCTTGCGCACCGAAAACGAGATGTCCTCGATCTTGCCCGGCAGCGTCAACCCTGTGACCTCCAGGCCGATCTCGTCGGTCGGGTCGTTGGTCTTGATATACTCTTCGCCGAGTTCGCGTCCGACGATCATCTTGATCAGGCCCGGACGGTCGGTGTCGGCGAGCAAGCCGCTGCCGACATAGCCGCCGTCGCGAAAGACGGTGTAGCTGTCGGCGATCTGGAAGATTTCCGACAGCCGGTGCGAGACGTAGACAACGCCCTTGCCTTCGGCCTTGAGGCGCGCGACGGCGGCAAACAGATGCTGTGCTTCCTTCTCGCCGATGGCCGATGTCGGCTCGTCCATGAAGATGACCTCGGCTTCGTGGCTGAAGGCCTTGGCGATTTCGACCAACTGCATCTGCGCGACCGAAAGGTTCATCATCGTCTGGGTGGCGCGGATACCGAATTCGAGCCGATCCAAGAGCTGCTGGGCATCCTGGTTCATCTTCTTGAAGTCGATGCCGCCGAAGCGCCCGGACGGCTCGCGGCCGAGATAGATGTTTTCTGCCACCGTCATATGCGGGACGGGGCTCAGTTCCTGTTCGATGATGGCGATGCCGGAAGCGAGCGCTTCGGCGGGGTTGCCGTAGTGCACTTGCCTGCCGCGGCGCCAGATCGTGCCGCCGTCGCGCTGCTGGATGCCCATCAGGATCGACAGAAACGTCGACTTTCCGGCGCCATTGCCGCCGCAAAGCGCGTGAACGGAGCCGGCGTGAAGTTCCAGGCGGCCGTCGCGCAATGCGGCGACGCCCCCGAATGATTTCTTCAGTCCTTCAACCTTCAAAAGCGGTTGCATGGTGTCCTCCCACGCTGCGACGGCGATTTTTGTCGCTGTCGATTTCGACAAAAATCACAGAATGATCGACATATGTCAATATTGAGATTTTACTTTTGATTTTTTGTTTCGGCTTTTGTCAAGTTCCGATGCGGGTTTGAGGGGAATTGACATGAGTCAATGCAATGGCCTGGTCCTTCGGGCCTCTCTTAGCGATCCGTTTACACCGCGGTGACGGGTCATGGCGCACGGCCTATTCCCGGTTGTGTTTTGATGGCTGCGGGCTATTGTCGTGGTGTGCATTTGAAGGTGGGACGCTGAAATGGAAAAAGCCCGGAAGAATTGGCTCGTGATCGGTCTGGTCGTTCTGGCGCTCGCGGGCGGCTACTACGCCTGGCAGAACATGGATCGCAACGCGCTGCCCGCCGGGATCGCCAGCGGCAACGGACGCATCGAGGCCGTCGAGATCGATATCTCGACCAAAACGCCGGGCAGAATCAAAGAGATCCGGGTGGACGAGGGTGACTTCGTCACCGCCGGTCAGGTGCTTGCGCAGATGGATACCGTGCAACTGGAGGCCCATAGGCGCCAGGCCGAAGCACAGCGGCAGCGCGCCATCATCGGCGTCGAGGCGGCAAGGAATCTCGTGACGCAACGCGAGGCGGAAAAGGCGGCAGCCGATGCCGTGCTGGCGCAACGGCGCGCACAACTGGACGCTGCCGAACGACGGCTCGCCCGATCGGAGCAGCTCGTCAAGACAAGCACCGTTTCGCAGCAGGTGCTTGACGACGACCGCGCGACCGCCGAGGGTGCAAGAGCTGCTGCCAGTGCCGCGGAAGCCTCGCTGGCCGCTTCGAATGCGGCGATCAACTCGGCCAAATCCCAGGTCGTCGATGCCGAAGCCTCGGTCGAGGCGGCCAAGGCGTCGGTCGAAAGCATCGTCGCCGACATCAACGACAGCACCCTGGTCTCGCCGCGCGATGGCCGCATCCAGTATCGCGTCGTCCAGCCCGGCGAAGTGCTGGAGGCCGGCGGCCGCGTTCTCAATCTCGTCGATCTCGGCGATGTCTACATGACGTTCTTCCTGCCGACGGATCAGGCCGGCCGCCTGTCGATCGACAGCGAGGTCCGGCTCGTGCTCGATGCCGCGCCGCAATACATCATTCCCGCCAAGGTGTCCTATGTCGCCGATGTCGCGCAGTTCACGCCGAAAACGGTCGAGACGGCCGAAGAGCGGCAGAAGCTGACGTTCCGCATCAAGGCGCAGAAGGAACTGCTGAAGAAATATATCCGCATGGTGAAAACAGGGCTTCCGGGCGTTGCCTATGTGAAGGTCGATCCCAATGCGGAGTGGCCGGCAAGCCAGACCGGCACGCTGGTGCAGTGATGACCGGTCCCGACCGGGCCGGCTTGCCGCCGGCAGAGCCCGTGGTTCGTCTGAATGCCGTCACCCTTTCCTATGGGAAGACGAAGGGGCTGGACGACGTGACGCTCGACATCCCGTCCGGCTGCATGGCCGGCCTGATCGGGCCGGACGGCGTCGGAAAGTCGAGCCTGCTCTCTCTTGTCGCCGGCGCACGCGCCGTGCAGGCAGGACGGGTCGAGGTGCTCGCCGGCGACATCGCCGATGCCGGCCATCGGCGCCGAACCTGCCCGCGCATTGCCTATATGCCGCAGGGCCTCGGCAAGAACCTATATCCGACGCTCTCGGTGTTCGAGAATGTCGACTTCTTCGGCCGCCTGTTCGGCCATGATCGTGAAGAGCGCGAAAGGCGGATCGCCAGCCTGCTCGAAAGCACGGGCCTTGCCCCCTTTGCCGAACGTCCCGCGGGCAAGCTTTCCGGCGGCATGAAGCAGAAGCTCGGACTTTGCTGCGCGCTGATCCATGATCCCGATCTCCTGATCCTCGACGAACCGACCACGGGCGTGGACCCTTTGTCGCGCCGACAGTTCTGGGAGCTGATCGACGAGATCCGCACTGAGCGGCCGGGCATGAGCGTCATCGTCGCGACTGCTTACATGGAAGAGGCGGCACGTTTCGACTGGTTGGTCGCAATGGACGCGGGCCGGGTGCTGGCAACGGGCACGCCCGACGAACTGCTTGAAAAGACCGGCGTCGACACGCTCGATGCCGCCTTCATCGCCTTGCTCCCCGAAGAGTTGCGGCGCGAACACCACGACGTCGTCATCCCGCCGCGTCCGGAAGGTGCAAGCGGCGATATCGCCATCGAGGCGAACAATCTCACCATGCGCTTCGGCGATTTCGTCGCGGTCGACAATGTCAGCTTCCGCATCGGTCGCGGCGAGATCTTTGGCTTCCTCGGTTCCAACGGCTGCGGCAAGACGACGACGATGAAGATGCTGACGGGCCTGCTTGCCGCCAGCGAAGGCACGGCAAAACTCTTCGGGCGCGAGGTCGACCCGCGCGATATGGAGGTGCGCCATCGCGTCGGTTACATGTCGCAGGCCTTCTCGCTCTATACGGAGCTGACGGTTCTGCAGAACCTCGAGCTGCATGCCAAGCTCTTCGGCATGGCGGCGGATACGATCCCTGATCGAATCGAGGAACTGGCGGAGCGCTTCGACCTGTCCGGCGTGATGGAGGCCTTGCCGGATGCGTTGCCGCTCGGTGTGCGCCAGCGGCTGTCGCTCGCGGTCGCCCTGATCCACTCGCCCGACATCCTCATTCTCGATGAACCGACATCGGGCGTCGATCCCGTGGCGCGCGACAGTTTCTGGCAGATCCTCGTCGAACTCTCCCGCAACGAGCAGGTGACGATCTTCATCTCCACCCACTTCATGAACGAGGCGATGCGCTGCGATCGCATGTCGCTGATGCATGCCGGCAAGGTGCTCATCAGCGATACGCCCGCCGGCATTATGAAGAGCCGTTCCGCATCGACACTGGAAGAAGCCTTCATCGCCTATCTGGAAGAGGCGATTGCCGGAGCGAAGCAGGCGGCGCCTGCCGTGGTGCGAGCCAAAGCCCCGTTGGAGCCGGTAGCCGAGCGACAGGCCGGGACGAGGCAGTCCTCGAAGTCAGGATTTTTCGATATCGGTCGCATGTTCAGCTACACTCGCCGCGAGGCGCTGGAGCTGGTCCGGGATCCTATCCGCGCGACGCTTGCCACCATCGGCACCGTGATCCTGATGTTCGTCATCGGCTACGGCATCAACATGGATGTCGAGGACCTGACCTTCGCGGTGCTCGATCATGATCAGACGACGACCAGCCGCGAATACATTCTCGAGATCGCCGGCTCGCGCTACTTCATCGAGAAACACCCGATCACCGATTATGCCGACCTCGACCGACGCATGCGCAACGGCGAACTCAGCCTGGCGATCGAGATCCCGCCGGGTTTTGCCCGGGATGCGGCCCGTGGCGACACGGTCGAAATCGCCGCCTGGATCGATGGCGCGATGGCGAGCCGGGCCGAAACGGTCAAGGGCTACGTGCAGGGGCTGCACGCCCATTGGCTGACCGGCAAGATCCGCGAACGCTACGGGGCCGCCGCAACCACCGGCAGCTTCAAGATCGAGACGCGCTTCCGCTACAACCCTGATGTCAAGAGCATCGTCGCCATGGTTCCTGCGGTCATCCCGCTCTTGCTGATGCTGATCCCGGCCATGCTGTCGGCGCTCAGCGTCGTGCGCGAGAAGGAACTGGGGTCGATCGTCAATCTCTATGTTTCGCCAGTGACGCGGCTGGAATTCCTGGTCGGCAAGCAGATCCCCTACATCGCCTTGGCGATGCTCAATTTCGTGTTGCTGACGGCGTTCGCGATCTTCATCTTCCGCGTGCCGTTTACCGGCAGCCTCCTGACCTGGACGATCGCTGGACTGATCTATGTCTCGGCGGCAACGGCGATGGGGCTGGTGATCTCCACCTTCATGTCGAGCCAGATAGCCGCGATCTTCGGCACGGCGATCCTGACGCTCATCCCGGCCATCCAATATTCCGGCATGATCGACCCAGTCTCCTCGCTGGAAGGGGCGGGTGCCTTCATCGGTCAGATCTACCCGACGACGCATTTCATGACGATCGCTCGCGGCACCTTCTCCAAGGCGCTCGGCTTCGGCGATCTTGCCGGCGCCTTCGTGCCGATGCTGATCGCGGTGCCGGTGCTGCTTGCCATCGGCACCCTGTCCCTCAAGAAGCAGGCGAGGTGACGATGCGCCTGTCCCATATCTACCGTCTTGGCATCAAGGAACTATGGGGGCTCTGGCGCGATCCGATCCTGTTGATCCTGATCGTCTATTCCTTCACGCTGTCGGTCTATACCGGCTCAACGGCGATGCCGGAAACGCTCAACCGCGCCGCGGTCGCCATCGTCGACGAGGATCGCTCGCCGGTTTCGACGCGGATTTCCACGGCTTTCTATCCGCCTTACTTCGTGCCCCCGCAGATGATCACGCCGGCGGAAATGGACCGGCGGATGGATCAGGGTCTCGACACCTTCGCGCTCGACATTCCGCCGAATTTCCAGACGGATCTGCTGGCCGGACGCTCGCCGACGATCCAGCTCAATGTCGATGCGACGCGCATGAGCCAGGCCTTCTCCGGCAATGGCTACATCCAGCAGATCGTCATCGGCGAGGTCTCGGACTTCCTCGACCGCCATCGCAGCGAACAGAAGTTGCCGGTCGACCTCGTCCTGCGGGCAAGGTTCAATGCCGAACTGAACAAGGGCTGGTTCGGCGCGGTGATGAACGTCATCACCAATATCACCATCCTGTCGATCGTCCTGACCGGGGCGGCCCTCATCCGCGAGCGCGAGCATGGAACGGTGGAGCACCTGCTGGTCATGCCCGTGACCCCGTTCGAAATCATGGTCAGCAAGGTCTGGTCGATGGGGCTGGTGGTGCTGCTCGCCTCGGCGGTTTCGCTCGTCTTCGTCGTCAAGGGGGTGCTGGCGGTGCCGGTGCAGGGCTCGTTTGCGCTGTTCCTGCTGGCGACGGCCTTGCAACTGTTCGCAACGACGTCGATGGGCATCCTGCTTGCGACGATCGCCGGCTCGATGCCGCAGTTCGGCCTGCTGCTGATGCTCGTGCTTCTGCCGTTGCAGGCTTTGTCCGGCGGCATGACGCCGCGCGAAAGCATACCCGAAATCATCCAGAACATCATGCTGGCGGCGCCAAACACCCATTTTGTCATTCTGGCGCAGGCGGTTCTTTTCCGCGATGCGGGGTTGGACGTGGTCTGGCCGCAGCTTCTTGCCTTGCTGGTGATCGGCGCCATTCTCTTTGCCTTCGCCATGCGCCGTTTCCGGGCGTTCCTGAAATAGCCCATGCGCCACGGCGCGGTCGCCGTGGCTGACATGGCTGGGGCTCGAAATCGACGGGCAGGAAAATGGCGTGAACGCCAGCGTTATCAGCGCCGAGCGAAGCCGTATCAGGGCGTACGTCATTCCCACGGACGAGGAACAGATCATCGCCAAGGAGGCGCTTGCCATTCTTTCAAGCAATTGATCCAGCGCATGGCCGGCACATCCGGTCGCACTAGTTTGAACGCCATCCGGTCGAAACGGGAGCAGACTTATGGAAAAGACGATCCAGAAATCCGGTGCACAGGCGCTCGACGCCGGCGAACTCGCCCTCATCGACCGCTATTGGCGGGCCGCCAACTATCTGTCGGTCGGGCAGATCTACCTGCTCGACAATCCGCTCTTGCGCGAGCCGCTCAAGGCCGAGCACATCAAGCCGCGGCTGCTTGGGCATTGGGGCACGACGCCGGGCCTCAACTTCATCTACGCCCATCTCAACCGCATGATCCGCAAGGCCGATCTCGACATGATCTATGTCTGCGGACCGGGCCATGGCGGTCCGGGCATGGTCGCCAATACCTATCTCGAAGGCATCTATAGCGAGGTCTACCCTGATATCGCCGAGAGTGCGGAGGGCATGCGCAAGCTTTTCCGGCAGTTTTCCTTCCCCGGCGGCATTCCGAGCCACGTGGCGCCGGAAACGCCGGGTTCGATCCATGAGGGCGGCGAGCTCGGTTATGCCCTGGTGCATGCCTATGGCGCTGCCTTCGACAATCCGGACCTCGTCGTCGCCTGCGTGGTCGGCGACGGCGAGGCCGAAACCGGCCCGATCGCCGCCAGCTGGCATTCGAACAAATTCCTCAACCCGGCGCGCGACGGCGCGGTGCTGCCGATCCTTCACCTCAACGGCTACAAGATCGCCAACCCGACGATCATGGGCCGCGCCAGCGACGAGGACCTGCGGCAGCTGTTCAGCGGCTACGGCTACGAGCCGTTTTTCGTCGTCGGCCACGATCCGGCCGACATGCATCAGCAGATGGCGGCCACCTTCGATGCCGTCTTCGCCCGCATCCGCACGATTCAGGATGACGCTCGCCAGGGCCGGGCCGATCCCGGCCGATGCCCACGCTGGCCGATGATCGTGCTTCGAAGCCCCAAGGGTTGGACAGGTCCAAAGGAAGTCGACGGCAAGAAGGTCGAGGGTTTCTGGCGTTCGCATCAGGTGCCGGTGTCGAATTGCCGGGGTGACGAGGGCCACCGCAAGATCCTCGAAGACTGGATGCGCAGCTACGATCCCGAAGACCTGTTCGACCGGGACGGGCGCCTGAAAGAGGAACTGCGGGCTCTGGCGCCAACGGCCAGGCGCCGGATGGGCGCAAACCCGCATGCCAATGGCGGTCTCTTGCGCCGCAAGCTCGCCGTGCCTGAGATCGCCGACCATGCGGTGGCTGTCGACCCCGCCGCCCGCGGCCAGTTGATGGTGCAATCGACCGAGATGCTCGGACGCTACCTCAGGGACGTGCTGACGCTCAATGCCGAGAACCGCAACTTCCGCATCTTCGGTCCGGACGAAACCGAATCGAACCGGCTCGGCAGTGTGTTCGAAGTGACCGACCGGGTGTGGATGGAGGAGATCGAGCCCTACGACGTGCACCTGTCGCGCGACGGACGGGTGATGGAGGTTCTCAGCGAACATCTGTGCCAGGGCTGGCTCGAAGGTTATCTTCTTACCGGCCGCCACGGCTTCTTCTCCTGCTACGAGGCCTTTATCCACATCGTCGACTCGATGTTCAACCAGCATGCAAAATGGCTGAAGGTGTCGCGCGAACTCGAATGGCGAAAGCCGATTGCGTCGCTCAACTACCTTCTGACGTCGCACGTCTGGCGCCAGGACCACAACGGCTTCAGCCACCAGGATCCGGGCTTCGTCGACCTCGTCGCCAACAAGAAGGCCGATGTGGTGCGCATCTATCTGCCGCCGGACGCCAACACATTGCTGTGGACCGGCGACCATTGCCTCAAGACCTACAACCGCATCAACGTCATCGTCGCGGGCAAGCAGCCCGAGCCGCAATGGCTGACGATGGACGAGGCGATCAGGCACTGCGAGGCCGGCATCGGCATCTGGGAATGGGCCGGAAACGAAGACGGCGCGGTGGCGCCTGACGTGGTGATGGCCTGTGCCGGCGATGTGCCGACCATGGAAACGCTCGCGGCCGTCGATTCTCTCCGCCGGAAGATCCCGGCGCTGAAGGTCCGCGTTGTCAATGTCGTCGATCTGATGGCGCTGCAATCCAGAGACCAGCATCCGCATGGCCTGTCGGACGAGGCGTTCGACCGGATCTTCACAACCGATCGGCCGGTGATCTTCGCCTATCACGGCTATCCGTACCTGATCCACCGGCTCACCTATAGGCGCACCAACCACGAGAACTTCCACGTGCGCGGCTTCATCGAGGAGGGCACGACCACCACGCCTTTCGACATGACGGTGCTTAACGAACTCGATCGTTTTCATCTGGCGCTGGAAGCGATCGCCCGGGTTCCGGGGCTTGCGGAAAAGGCGGCGGGCGTTGTCGCCGAGCTTCACGCCAAGCTCGACGAACACCATCGTTATGTCCGCGAATATGGCGAGGACATGCCTGAAATCCAGGATTGGCGCTGGCCGGGCTAATCTTCGCGGCGTGGTTGGTGCAGGCCGTTGAAGGCGCTGACGGAGTGCTCTACAGCAATAGACCGGCAACGGCAGTCAAGGTCGATGCAGTGGCCGCAATCGTGCGCGGTGACAACGCTTGAATTTGGGAAGGGCGGGGGAAGATGGCCGAACGCAAACACGGAGAAGCAGCCCCCGCAACGGAGACCACTGTTGCGGGTGCAGACTGGTACGGCTTGGATATCTCCGACCGCAACCACAGCCGTACGCTTTTCTCGGATCTTGATATGACCGAGGCAACGAGCGCCGGGGCCGTCTTCAAGGAATGCACCTTCCGCCGCGCCAAGTTCAATTGCTCGCGCCATGAGGGCAGCGCCTTCATCAACTGCACCTTTGTCGGCTGCAATTTCTACGACGTCATCTTCAACGACTGCAAATTCGTCGGCAGCATGTTTGACGGCTGCAAGTTCGACGCGACGAGGGTCAAGGGTGGGAACTGGTCCTTCGTCGGATTGCCGGGCGCGGACCTTCGCAGCGCCGTTTTTGCCGACACGATCATGCGCGAGGCCGACCTCACCGGCGCGCGGTGCGAGGGCGGAACCATGAATGGCCTCGACCTGTCGGGTGCCTGGCTTCACAGTGCCAATTTCAGCGGATGTGATCTGCGGGGCAGCGATATAAGTTCAATCGAGCCTGAAACGGTGACGCTGAAGCGCGCCGTCATCACGATCGAGCAGTCGGTGATGATCTGCGAGGCCATGGGCCTGGTGGTCCGGGCGTCTTAGAGCATTTCCAGGAATAGCGCGAAGCGGGGTTCCGTCAGGAAACGCTTGGAAACAAGGAGATAGAGCGTTTCAGCGACTCCGTTTGGGCCGGAAACGCTGTAGATTGCTTTTCTGCGATACCTGCGGGTGCAGGCAGCGAACGCGTTTAATTTCGCGGTTCGCCGCTCGGCGCATAGACCGTCTTCTGCTTGAAGGCGAAGATATTGCCGCAGCGGCACCGCATCATGTGTTTGGAAGGGTCGCTCGACGGGCGCTCCGTTGAAAAGCCGGTTGGCATATGATCGATGAGGAAACCACGGGTCCTGCTTTTCGGATCGTCGTTTTCCGAGGCCTCGGCAAAGCCGGATGCCCCACATTTCGAGCATTCCAGTTTTCTCGAATAACGATCTCTCGACACGATTGTCCCAATCCAAAATCAACTCGGGACCCGAACTATAGGAGGCGAGGGGTGCGTTCAAGGCCGTCCACCGAAACAGCGCCAGGCCGAGGCCGTCTTGAGGGCCGCCTGTTGCCGATCAGACATTGTCCTGCCGACGCCGTATCTCCGCTGCGATGGTCGCCTCGTCCTGCCTGAGCGACAGGCGCTTGGCTGCGGCCAGCCCCTGCTTCCACGTCGACAGCGCGCGGTCCTTGCTGTCGTCCAGCCAGTGCGCCAGGCCGCACCACAGTCCGTATTGCGCCGTGCCGACCGGGAATACCCGGCAATAGCGCGAAAGCTCATGCAGCACCTGGCGCTCCCAATGACCCCATTGTTCATACTCGCGCGACAGGCCGGCCTCCCGTCCACGAAACAGTACCTCGGCCACGCCGGAAATGCCGATCAGCGTGCTGTGTGAGGAGGGGCGGCGCATGGCGCGCAGGAGGCGCAGCGTATCGACGGCCGCCTCGACGCTTTCGCCGTGTCTGCCGATGCGGGCGAGCGCCAGCGCCAGCGCCCCGCGCGCCGATATCTGCGCGGCAAGATCGACGGAGCCGAGCATGGCCGACGTGATCAGCCTGAGCACCTCCACCGCTTCGCGCGGTCGATCCATGTGCAGCACGCAAAGGGCCTTGCAGCGCAGGGCCCAGATTTCCTGCTGGATGTTTCCCGCATTCTGGGCCCGAGATAAAAGCGTCAGCGCCGTCGGCTCCAGCGCGCTCCAGTCCCCGCGATAGTAAAGCGACCAGAAGCGCATGCCCTGTGCATTGCACCAGCGCAGCTGGTCTCCGGCCCTGAGGCAAAGATCCTGCGACTGATCGAGGCGGCGATCGACCATCTCCCAGTCGCACTGGCCGATGCGCCAGAGCGCGTCGAGATTGCAGACATGCGAATGGATTGCGGGATCGGCGATCTCGATCGCGACCTTTTCGGCCCTCGACATGAAGTGGTGGCATACGCGCCGCCAGCCCATCATGCCGAAGCCGCAGGCCAGTTGTGCCGACGCAACCGCGGTTTCGACGGAAGAGCCAGTGCGCTCCGCATGGGTGACGGCGCCGACGAGATTGCACATTCCGCGCGAGAAGCGCAGCTCGAAATAGTCGACCATCGCCGCCTGGTTGAGGCAACGGGCCATTTCGCGCTCCCACCGCAAGCGGTTCGGTTTTCCAGCCCAGTCCGGTGACGGCGGGAACGCCTGTTGGTAGGCAAGCCGGGCACCCCGCAGGATCAGGCCGACCAGCGTCCCGCTCGCCGAGGTCGGCACGGGGGCGCCGGCCGCCTTCAGCGCCCGCCGGACGGCAACGCCCTGAGCGTGGATATCGCCCCGGCTATAGTGGGCTTCGGCGAGCTGCCGGCGCCAACGGACGGCCTGCAGCCGTTGATCGTCACTCCACGGTTGCTTCCGGGGTTCGTGACCGAGGCAGATGCCGACAAACGCCTCGACCTCGCGGAAGGCGCCGATCTGCAGTGCGTTGGTCGCGGCGAGATCGGCATATTTCACTGCCTTCTCGTTGTTGCCCGCCGCTTCGAAATGTTGAACGAGGACGGCGACGTCGGCGCCTACCGCAACCTTCCGACCGGCCTCGATCCAGGTTGCGAGCGCGCCGTGAAGCCGGTTGCGCAGGTCCCCCGGAATGGATCCATAGACGACGTCGCGCGTCTGGTCGTGGCGAAACGCATAGTTTCCCGGTTGCTCTTCTGCGCGCACCAGATGGGCGGCCACAAGCGTCTCGAGCGCAGCATAGACGCTCTCGCCGTCCAACTCCGGCTCCAGCAGGGACTTGAGCTCCGTGGCGGTGAACGAGCGTCCGACCACGGCCGCAGCCTTGATGACGTCCTGGGCCGAGCCGGTCAGGCGATCGAGACGCTCGCGAATGACCCGCTCGACACCTTCGAAATATCTGAGGTCGTCGAGCGGTCGGATGGAGCGCCAGAAACCATCGCGAATGGCGATCAGACCCTCGCTCTTCAGCGTCAAAGCGATTTCCTCGGCAAAGAACGGATTGCCGCCGGCAAGCTGTGAAATCCGATGCGCCAGTTCGTCATGCGGCGGCGCCTTGCCCAACGTCCGCTCAACCAGCTTCCAGATCGAGGCATCGTTCAGCTCGTCAAGCTCCAGGAGCTGACAAAAGCGCGCCGGATCGTCGGTCTCCGATGTCCCGGCGCCGAGGCGGGCGGACTCGGCCCTGCGCCTGAGGCTTTTCACCTCTTCCGGAATCTCCTCGGATCGAACGCACAGGATCACCAGCAGCGACGATTGCGAACCGAGCACCCATTCCACGAGCCGCCACGAGGCTGAATCGAGCCATTGGCTGTCTTCCAGCACCAGGGTCAGCGGATGCGGAGCAGCAGTAGCGATGATGTCGCCCATCAGGCGCATGGTTGCGTCCGCCCGGTGTGCGCCGTCGAGGTGTTTCGTACTTTCGTTCTGGGGGATGTCGACGGCCAGGACGTCGGCAAGCAGGGGAAGCCGCGCGACAATGGCTGCGTCATTCTTGACGCGGTCATGAATGCGTTCAAACAGGCGGGTACCATCGCTGTCGGCGGGCAGGCCAAGCAGGGTCTCGATGACCCGCCGCCATGCCCAAAGGGAGGTGCGCCGGTCATCGCGCTCGGCGGGTGCAACGGCGACGACCGCACCCTTTGCCCGCAATTCGTTCGTGAAGGTTGTGACGAGCCTGGTCTTGCCGATGCCCGGTTCGCCGAGAACGACCACCAGGCTATTGGTGCCGCTACTGACGCTGGTAAATGTGGCTCTCAGGAACCGCAGCTCACGTTCACGGCCGATGAGGCCCGTCGACATCGGCGCTGCCGGGCGCCGTGTCTGGGGCCGGAACGCCGGCGCCATGTCGCCGAGGCCTTCCAGTTGCAGCGCGCCACGCCGTTCGAAGGAGAACGCTGCCCGGCTTGCCCGCTCGGTCGGCGCATCGCAGAGAATGTCATCCGCAGCGACCGCCATCAGACGGGCGGCACGATTGACCGGCGGCCCGAGAACCATCAGTTGGCGCCTGCGGGCGCTGCCGACGACGCGAAAGAGTGCGTCGCCCGTCGCCACACCCACCGATACGGCGAGGCCGAAGCGTTGGGCAGTTCGACAGATGGCCCGTGCCGCATCGACGGCGCGCTGCGGGTCGTCGCGGTGAAAGGTGCCGCGGGCACCGAAAGCCGCGATGAAGACGAGGCCCTTGTCATCGAAGAGCAGTTCGCCGGGTGGCCCGCCTGAATTCTGCAGGTCGGCTTGCAGCGCGGTGCAGAGGTCATGGTGGCGGGCGAGTGCCATCGGGTCGCTGTGATCGAGCCCGGCGATCCGCGCGAACAGGGCCGAAATTGGCCGGATCTCGGCAAGCCGGTCCAGCCGCACGTCCGCTCTCGGACCATTGCCTTCGGCATGCGGGAAACCGTAATGGGCCACGACAGCGGCATTCTCCGTGGCCTGCACGATGTCTTGCAACTGCGGTGGCAGGAAGCCTGCCAACCATTCGGTTCGCAGCGTCGGCGGCGCCGAAGGCGCGCCGTCAGGCGCATCTTCACCGCTTGCGGTCTCCGCAAGCGAAATCGCCTTTGTCGCGCCGTCCGACAGCACATACTCCCAGCGACGGGCCCGGCTCTGCGCACTTGCTGCCTGCATGACGGCGTCGCCGCCGGCAATCAGGTTCCAAACCGGCTGACCACCGAGTGCTGCGGCCCATAGTTGTCCCGCTCCGACGCCGACATGAAGTCCAGGCCCGACTTCGCCCGTGGCCGCCTCCGGTCGAGCGCCTTGGTCGCGGCAGATTGCTTCTGCGCAGTCGGTTGCGGATCGCACGGCATGGCCAAGGCCGGCATTGCCTGCGGCCCAGTACGCAAGGAGGGAATCGCCGGAGAAATAGAGGACTTCGCCACCACGGCTGCAGATCTGCTCGGCACAGCGGGCATAGGAAAGCGTCAGCAGTTTCGGGATCTGCTCCAGGCCTTCCTGTCCGCGCCGAGCCAACTGTTCGACGAGGGCCGTGTAACGCGACACATCCACGAACAACACCGCGGCCGGAAACTCGACGGCCGCGGGGCGGTCGCCGTTGGCGCCATGGATCCTGCCGAGCAATTCCAGTGGCAGGAAGCCCTCCAGGAGCGGATCGTTTTTTCCCATGACTTCTTTCTCACGGCTGCAGAAAGACGAAGGAAGCGCCGGCGCCCAGTTTGCTCATACGATGGGGCGAGGAGCCTACTACTTCTGGATTAGTGTGCCCCCTCTCACGTATCTGCAGACTTTCGCATATAATTCGCCTGGCGCTAAGAGGGGTCTCTCAACCTCAGTCGGAATCAGGGCACGGGTCGGAAGGGCCGATGCGGTGCTTTGTGCTTGCATGCAACCCAAGGTTAAGTCGGTATCTCTTGGCTTCGAGGCATGGAACGGATGCGACCATATTTTGCAGGCGTCGAAAGACCGGAAGAAAAGCGGCCGCGACCGAGGGTGGCGGCATATCTGGTGGAGAACACTATGCAGAGAAACGACATCGGCAAAGACAGATGGCAGGTCGGCAACCGATTGGGGGCCGCCGCCGATCAGACGTTGCGATATCCGGTCCGCGCGCGCCGCGGCAGCTCGCCGCGGAGGTCGGCATGAGCGACCTCGACACGGAATCGAAAACGGCCTGGATATCGCAGGGCTTCGAACGGCTGGTTGATCGCGTTCGCAAGGCGCCTGCCGATGTGCACTTCGATGTCCTGATCATCGGCAGCGGTTATGGCGGCTCCATCGCCGCGTCGACCTTCGCCGGCCGCACGCATGGGGGCCGACCGATCTCCGTCGGCGTGCTCGAGCGCGGGCGTGAATATCTGCCGGGCTCGTTTCCGACAGGGCTCGGTGAATTGCCGCGCCATATTCGCGGCGACAACAACAAGGAGGGGCTGATCGACATCAGAATTGGCGAGGAGGTCATTGCCGTCGTCGCCAATGGTGTGGGCGGCGGTTCGCTGATCAATGCCGGTGTCATGGAAACGCCGCTGCCAGAAGTATTTCACAAGGGATGGCCGACTGCCCTGAAGGATCTCTCGGCCTGGAAGTCCTGTTTCGATCGTGCCCGCGATCTGCTCGGCGGCACCATCATGGGCGCCCCCAACACCATCGCCGATCATGTCGACGGCGTGCCACAAAAGTTTCGTTCGGTGCGCGCCATCGCGCCTGACGGCAATTTCCGGCCGGCTTCGATCACGGTCGCAATGAGTGACACCACCAGCTCGGGCAATGTGCGCCTGAACAAATGCGTGCGCTGCGGTGATTGCGCGACCGGCTGCAATGGTGGCGCGAAGAACTCGCTCGACGTCAATTTGCTTGTACGGGCGCATGAATACGGCGCCGAAATCTTCAGCGGCGCGACGGTGCTCAGCATAGCCAGGGAAGGAGATGCCGGGTGGATCATCAGAACCGTTCACACCAACGCGAAGCTCCGCAAGCGCGACGCCGATCCGGTGCCGATAAGGGCACGCAAGGTCGTGCTCGCCGCCGGTACGCTCGGCTCGAGCGAAATTCTCATGCGGTCGCGAGGCGCAGGCCTGCAGTTGGCGGACAGGAACCTCGGCACGCGGTGCTCGACCAATGGCGACATGCTGGTCGCCGACTATGCCACCGGCGCCGACGTCAACACCGTCGCCGACGAAACGGTCAAGCCATCGACCCGGGCCATCGGGCCGACGATCACTGGCGTGATCGACCTGCGTGCCTCCGCCGGTGTGATGATCGAGGAAATGTCGGTGCCGGCAGCTTTGCGCATCGCCTTCGCCGAGGTTTTTGCCACGCTCAATACGCTGCACGGTCTTGCAAGATATGACGGTACCAGGCACCGGCAAGGGTTTCCGGATGACGATATCTATGCGGTGCCGGCGGAACGTATCGGGCGCTCGGCGCTTTATGCCGTCATGGCCGATGATGGCGCGGCGGGCCGGATCGAGCTCGACGGTGATCCAGTCGCTGCCGGTCGCGATGGCATTGCCCGGATCCGCTGGGACAAACTGCAAAGCCTGCCCGTCTTCGACAAGGAGGTCGAGGCGCTCGCGGCGTTGACGAAAGACTCTGGCGGTCGCCTCATTCCCAATCCGGTCTGGAAGCTGTTGCCGGCCGACCTGGCCTGGTTGCTTAGGGATCAACGTGGACCGCTGGCGACGGTTCATCCGCTTGGCGGCTGCGCGATGGCTGATACCGGCGCGGACGGTGTGGTCGATCATCTTGGCCGCGTGTTCACGTCGACGGATTCCGATGCGGTGCATGATGGTCTGGTCGTCCTTGACGGGTCGATTGTTCCGACAGCGCTTGCGACGAACCCCGCGTTGACGATTGCGGCGATTGCGCTGCGCGCGGCAGAGGCGCTGGCGGCCGAATGGGACTATGCGGCGGCCGAAATCCGGCCCGTCGGCGCACCGCTGGTCCGGCCCGTCTTTCGCAGCACCGACGTTGCCGCGCGAGCTCAGTCGAGCGAGGTGGAGATCATCGAACGGCTTGTCGGCCCCGTTCGGCTGACGCCGAAGGGTGGGGTCGAGGAAACCCGGATCGTCGAGCTGACCATGCGGTTCACACCCACGACGCTTGGACAGTTGACGCCGAACAATGGCAGCCACCCGATCATTCGTGTCGCGACCGAAGTGCCGGCTCGTGCCATCCGGAGCCAGATCCGGATTTTCCCAAGGGATACCTGGGAAGCGTTGGAAAAGACCTGGCTGCCTTTGCATCTGAAGGAGCAGAAACTCGATGCCGCCGTCGAATTCAGCGCGCCGATCTCCGGCAGCCTGCGGATATTCGAGCGACAGCGGAGCACGGTGCTTGGGCGCGTATGGCGCGCCGGCAAGGCGTGGGTGCTGAACCGGGGCCTGCGCGACAGCTACCAGGCACGTGTTGACGGCGATGGTGGACCCGGGACCTGGGCGCGGGCCAAATCGGCATTCGCGATCGCCAGTCGCTCCGGAGAGATCAGGACACTCCGTTATGATCTGACCATCGGACCACCGGACGTGGGCGGCAAGATTACGCTCGGCGACAACCGCATCGTCGGTACCAAGACCTTCACCTACGAGCGGCGCTGTAATCCCTGGCGCCAGCTCATGGAAGTGACGCTCGACAGGTTTCCCGGGCTGAACGGTGACAGCCGCGAGCGCGTCCTGAAGCTCGACGCCGGTTATCTCGCGCGGATCAGCGTGCCGCTGTTTCGGATCGTCAATCAACGCGATGGCGCCAACACCATCGGCGAACTCCTGACGTTCTTCGGCTTCGTGACGCGGCTTCTGCTTGGCATGCACATCTGGAGCTTCCGTGCGCCAGACCAAGACAAGCGGCCACCGGATGCGGTTGTCAACCGCCTGCCACCGACCACTTTGAGCCTGCCGGGCGGCGCATCGATCACCGCCGAACTGCATCGCATCGCGATAGCGCGGGAACGGCCGGACGGCGGAGGCGACGATGTTCCCGGAGAAGTGCGCCTGACGCGCTATCGCCATCCCAACACCAAAAAGCGCCCGCTGGTGATGTTCCACGGCTATAGTGCCAGCGGCACGACCTTTGCCCATCATGCGGTCAATCCCAATTTCGCCAGCCATTTCTGGTGCACGGGCCGTGACATATGGATCGCCGATCTGCGAACCAGTGCCGGCCAGCCAACGGCGACAGAGGCGTGGAGCTTCGACCAGATCGGCAATGTCGACGTACCGGCAGCGCTGAAGGCGGTGGCGGCGACGTCGCCGGACGGGACGGTCGACGTTATCGCCCATTGCATGGGAACCGTCGTCTTCAGCATCGCGGTGCTGAACGGTCATGCGACCGGGCTCGTCAATCGCGCAGCGTTCACGCAGGTTGGCCCGCTCATCGTCTTCGCGCCGGCCAACATCTTTCGTGCCTATGTCGTACGGTACCTCATGGATTTCCTGCCGGACAGTTACAGTTTCTGCCCGAAGGAACCGACGCTCGCCGACGATCTTCTCGATCGTTTGCTGTCGACGCTGCCCTATCCCGTCGAGGAGTTCGATGTCGAAAACCCGCTATGGCCAACGAAGCGAACGCCATGGACGCGCACGCGGCATCGCATGGACGCGCTCTACGGTCGCGACTTCAACGTGCGCAACATGGAGCCCGAGATGCTGCGCCATATTGACGAGCATTTCGGTCCGCTAAGCCTGTCGACGGTATCGTCCACCCTGCATTTCGTGCGCTGTTCGACGATGACCGATTTTCACGGACGGAACCGCCTGGTGTCGCGTCAGAACCTGGAGAGGCACTGGTCGTTCCCGACCTTCAGCGTCCATGGCGCAGAAAACGGTCTATCGCACGTCTCGACTGTTGATCGCATGCGACAGATCCTGGGCGATGCCGGTCGGATCTATACCCCGCCGTTCGTCAATCCGGGTGCCGGCCATCAGGATGCGCTGGTCGGAACGGCGCGCCACGCGACGATGCAGCGGATCCAGCAGTTCCTCGACGCAGACATCCCCGGACGGGCCCACAGCGCCGACAGCGAAAAAGCCGTCTATCCGCCATGGATCGGGCCGATCCTCACAGAAGAGCGCCCGAAGACCCCGGCGCTCGTCATCCGGCTTGGTTCGGCGCCGTCCCACCGGGCGGCCGAAGCCGCGCTGCTCCTGCGCATCCAGCTCGTCGACGATCGTATCTGTCGGCCGGACGACGCGGCGCTGCCTTGGGATACGGGCTATCTCATGGAGCATCTGGTGGTCTATGCCTCGAAAGAACTCGAGGAGGACGGTTGGGACGCGTTCGAAGTCCCGCTGTTGGCCCGCATGCCGGGCAACGGGGCAAATCGCGGCAACGCCTTTTTGGTCCTGCTGGTCTACGACGAAGATGCCCTTCTGGCGGTACCTGACCTCGACCACGAGGAGCCAGCGCCACCCCCTGAACCCGTCGCCGCGCCGACGCCGGTGATCGTGTTGCGCGAGGCCGTCGCTCGGACCGACCCGACCGGTGATGTTGGGCCGACCGGTAATGTTGGAGCAGGTCCGTCCTTGCCGACCTTCGACTTTGACCGGGGCCTGACGCAGCCCGGTCGCGCCGGGCAAGGACCTGCCTACGGCTATTTCGTTGCCGATATCGCGCAGAGGCGGATGCGGCGGCTGGATCCGACAGGGGCGGGCAATGTTTCAAACGGGCAGGCAGTTGCATTCGCCTTCGGCCGGTTTGAGAAAATGGCGGCCGCGGTAGAGCGTGCAATCGCCTTTCCTTCTGCGAACGCAAAGCGTCAGGGTGGCAGGCAGACGGCACGTTTGCCCGCTGTCGAACAGGACTTCGACCTCAGAGATGGCATCATCCCCTACGATCCACCTTTACTGCCGGCCTTGGAGCCGACGCCGAGCGGCACGAGTTTTACGCTCTCTTCGTGCCAGTATCCGGCTGGTTTTCTCGACGAGGCCGCAGCCTATCAATCTTATGGCCGCATCGGCGAGCGGCTGGAGGCGAAAGCCGGCATAAAGCCGCGGTTCGCGCTCTTTGTCGGCGACCAGGTCTACGTCGACCCGACGGCGGGGCTTTATGACCCGACCGGGCGGGATGATCGCTACCGCCTGCCCTATGAAACCTGGCTCAGCCAGCGCAGCGTGCGCAACGTCCTCAGGCAGATCCCGTCCTTCATGCTGCTCGACGACCATGAGATCGACGACAATTGGGAACCGATCGCCGAGCCCGACAATCGGGAACCGAGCGCCGAGCCCGACGATTGTGACAATGCCGGCAAGGCGACGCGCGGTATCGACGCCTATTGGAAATATCAGTGCGGCATACATGCCAAGCTTGAGATGTTCGATTTCGACGGCTTCCATTTCTTCATGCTCGACACGCGGACGCAACGCACGTACCGCAAGGTCGGCGACGGCCTGAAGGCGGCTGCGATGGTCGCGCCGGCAACGATGGAGAGTTTGAAGCAATGGCTGTTGTTGGCGCCGGCGCCGAAATTCGTCGTGTCGCCGGCGATGTTGCTGCCGCGGCACCGTCGCGCCATACAGCGCGACGGCAGCCTCTCCTGGAGAAACCTGAGCGCGCTGCATTCCGACGGTTGGGACGGTTATCCCAACACGCTTCGCGAGGTGCTGGCCTATATCGCCGAGAACCGGATCGAGCATGTGGTGTTTCTCTCGGGCGACGAACACCGGGCCTGCGTCGCGACGGTCGACCTCTGCAATGAGGATGGCTCTCTCATCACCCGTCTCCACTCGATCCACACGGCGGCGATGTTTGCGCCCTATCCCTTCGCAAACGGCATCGACGAGGAGATCGTCGACAGCGAGACGATCGCGATTCCTGATGGTGCCAGGACATATCGTTGCGTCGTGAATGCCACGCGGCCTGCGCCGGGAGATGGGGCGACGTTCTTGCGTGTCCGCTCAGTCGGCACCGGGTGGGAACTCGATTGCGAGTTCGGCGATGGCGCGGTCCAGACGCTGACGATCTGACGGAGAAGGTCTTGAGCGCTTTCGGGCGAGATGTCTCAGCGATACCCCGTCGCGTCCGCGGGCTTGTCCTGCTCCATCACCTCGCGCATGTAGCGCCAGCAATCGGGACGCGAGCCGTCGATATCGGTAAAGCCGTATTCCTTGGCAAGACCGCCGCTCGACAGCGACTGTCCGTTCCAGCGGGCTTTCTGCGGATCCGCGGCAAGCGCCGCGATGGCGCGACCGACGAAGCGCGGGCTTTCGGAAATGACGAAATGCGGCTGGATCTTCGTTGCCTCATGCCAAGTCTCTTCCTTGGCCTGAAAATGCTCCAGCATCATCTCCGATCGCATCCAGCCCGGGGTAATCGAGACGGCCGTGGCGCCGTGGGGTTCCAGATCCTTGGCGTGCGCCCAGGCCATGCGATTGGCCGCGACCTTGGCGAGGTCATAGAACGGCGAGAGCCGATAGTGCTCGGCATTATACTCGGCGGTACCGTCCGTCACCTCGACAAGCAGCCCGCCGCGATTTTCGATCATCAGGGGCAGGGCGTGATGGGCGGTGATGAGGTGCGTGTCGATTGCCAGGCGAAGCAGCTTCAAGCCGTTGTCGAGATCATGGTCCCATACCGGCTTGTTCCATTCGAACAGGTTTTCACCGCCCCAGACGTCGTTGACGAGAATGTCGAGCCGGCCCTGCTCCCGGCGGATGCGTTCGACGAGCGCCTTCACCTCTTCGGACTGCAGATGATCGACCTGCACAGCGATGCCTTCGCCGCCGAGTTCGCTGACGAGTTCCGCCGTTTCCTCGATCGTTTCCGGGCGCTTGTATTCCGATTGCTGATTTCTTGTGGTGCGGCCGGTGACGTAGACGGTCGCACCCGCGGCACCGAGCTCGGCGGCGATGCCGCGTCCGCCGCCGCGGGTGGCGCCTGCGACCAAAGCAATTCTTCGCCTAAGCGTCATGTTTTCCTCCACCGGTGACCCGCGGCATCTGGTTGTGGCTGCGAGAATGAGATATATAAACGATTATTCGGTTATTAACGAGAGTCAAGATGCCACGCCCCAAAACGATGCCTGATGAAGACGTGTTGGCAGCCGCACTGGCAATCATGCATGCGAGCGGACCGGAGGGCCTGACCTTTGCCGCCCTTGCCACAGGCACGGGGCTTTCCGCCTCCACCCTGGTCCAGCGGTTCGAGAACAAGCAGAAGCTCATTCAGTGTGCACTTCTGCAGGCCTGGGACGGGCTCGACCGCTTGACTGCCGAGCTTTCCGCGACCCTGCCGAAGACGCCGGACGGCGCCGTCGATCTGCTCGTCGGACTGTCCGGCGACTATGGCGGTATCGAAACCTATGCCGACGGCCTTCGGATCCTGCGCGAGGATTTGCGCGACCCCGCGCTCCGCGCCCGCGGTGCGCAGTGGCGCGATGTGCTTTCCCAGGCGTTGGACGAGTGCTTTGCTGGCCCGTCGGCGCCGGTGCCCGGCATCGGTCTCCTGATGGCGTCCCACTGGCAGGGGGCCTTGCTTTGGTGGAGTTTCGACCCGCAGACCCCGGTTGCCGATTTCGTTAGCCAGAGCCTACGCCGTTTCGTGTCCTTCCTGGGCGCAGACGCTTCCGCGCCGCGCGGGTGATGAAGCTGCCTGTCGATTGCGCCACGATGAGGCCGGTCACCCGGCTTCAAATCCCCGTGACATTGTTCGCGGGGCCATGACGTGGCCGCGCATTCACCCTAGATCGGAATGCATGATCAGGTTTGCTGCTGCATTTTTTTCTTTGCTGGTGATGTGCTCCTCGGCCGTCGCGCTGGATTGGCCATCGCTTCCGGCGTTGTTGGACGGACTTGCGGCGCGCGACGACCTGAAGCCATTGAAAACGGTGATTGTCGCCAGGGCCGGCTCCGTCGTTGCCGAACGCGGCTACCAGGGGAACCGCCCGACGGACACCACCAACATCAAGTCGGCCTCCAAATCGATCGTATCGGCCCTGGTCGGCATCGCGATCGACAAGGGCCTATTGGAGGGGCCGGACCAGAAGATCGCTCCGATCCTCAAGGCGGAGCTGCCGGCTCCGCCGGATCCGCGGCTTGAGGACATCACCATCGGCCATCTGCTGTCGATGCAGGCGGGTCTCGGGCGGATGTCCGGCCCCAATTACGGACGTTGGGTGTCCAGTCGGAACTGGGTTCGTTCCGCTCTGGCACAGCCGTTTGACGATGATCCGGGTGGGCCGATGCTCTATTCGACCGCGTCCACCCATCTGCTCTCGGCAATCCTGACCAAGGTCAGCGGCAAGCCGACGCTTGCTCTCGCCCGGGAATGGCTCGGTCCGATCAAGGGCTTTCGCATCGATGCCTGGGACCGCGATCCCCAGGGCATCTATCTCGGCGGCAACCAGATGGCGATGAGCGCGCGATCGTTGCTTGCCTTCGGCGAGACATACCGCAACGGCGGCAAAACCGCCGATAGTCGACAGGTGGTGCCGGCGCAGTGGATCGCGCTTTCCTGGCAACCGCGCACCAATTCGCGGTTCTCCGGCGACATCTACGGCTACGGCTGGTTTCAGCGCCAGATCGCCGGTGAGACCGTGCATTTCGCCTGGGGCTATGGCGGTCAGATGCTCTATATCGTCCCGGCGCTTGACCTCACCGTGGTGATGACCTCGCAGGAGAGCGGCCCGTCGGCACGCACCGGCTATCGCGATGCGCTGCATCTGCTGCTCGGCAACATCATCGACACTGTCAAGGCGGCGCCACGCCTCGGCGAATAATGGTGCGGCCAGGATCTGCCAGTTGTTGAATGCCGTTTGGGCTCGATCTTGCGGCCGCTGTCGGGCCGTTGCTGCTGTGCAACATCCATTGTCAAAACACACGGTCCGTGTGCATCGACAGGGCGCCTGTCGCGGCCCTGGGTCTTCGACATCGACCAGGAAAACGCCACCGTCTACGAGACGTCTTCGGGCCTGAACCTTTTGCGCCAGCTCGACCTCAAATCCCGCGGCTTCGAACTCGAAGGCAACGCGTCGCTCGACAACGGCTGGAGCTTCATCGCCTCCTACTCCTACAACGACGTCGAGATCACCAAGCTGACGTCAGAGACGCTCGGCAACACGCTGAACTCCTCGCCCTATCACATGTTCTCGCTCTGGGCTGATTACGAAGTACAATCCGGCGTGCTCGAAGGGCTCGGCGTCGGCGCCGGCGTCCGCTATGTCGGATCGAGCTTCGGCGACAATGTCCACACGCCTGTTCTCAACAACCAGGCGCGCACCTTCGTCGATGCGTCGGTCCGCTATGATCTCGGCGCAGTCAATCCGTCCTTTGAGGGTGTGCGCCTGCAGCTCAACGCGACCAACCTGCTGAACGAGGTCGAGCAGCTCTGCATCACGGGCTTCTGCTACTTCGACGAGGGCCGCAAGGTTGTCGCCAGCATGCGTTACCGCTTCTGATGGCGCATCGAGAGCGGGCATCCGCGACACCGTCTCCGGCCGCGGTCTTCCTGACGGTCGGCGGCCTTTATGTCGCCCAGAGCGTGATCGGCGGACTGACGATGCTGGGCCTGCCCGCAGTCCTGCGGGAGCAAGGGCTGCCGCTCGACCGGATCGGCCTGGTGTACCTGGCCGTGCTGCCCTGGGCGCTCAAATTTCTTTGGTCGCCCTACGTCGAACGGTTCCGCCTGCCGGCCGCCGGCCGTAACCGATCGTCGATCATCGTTGTCCTCGGCGGCGTGCTTTGCGCACTCGCCCTGGCGGCGCTCGGCATTCTCGGACCCGACAGACTGAGCCTAATGCTTGTTTGCCTCGTCTTCATTGCCCTTGTCACGTCCACCGTCGACATCGCTTGCGATGGATATGCGGTGGAAACGCTCGCCAAGGAGCACCACGGCTGGGGCAACGCCGCCCAGGTGGGCGGCGCCTATGTCGGATCGGCGATCGGCGCGGGATTGTTTCTCGTGTTCGTCGAACGGCTCGGCTGGGCGCCTGCCGTCTGGATCATGGCCGCGATCGTGCTCGCCCTTGGACTTCCCTTCCTGCTCGGCCCCGGTCGGCGTGTTTCGAATGAAGTGCGCAATCATACCCCGTCGCTTGCGGCAGCCCTCAGGCGACCCGACGTCCGCAAGGGGCTGCTGATGGCCGCGGTCTACGTCTCGGCCCAGAAATGGGGGATCGCCATGCTCGGGCCGTTCCTGATCGACTATGGTTTCAGTCTGGCCGATGTCGGCATCTTGAACGGTCTCGGCAGCATGCTGGTCGGTTTCGGCGGAGCGCTGCTGGGCGGTTTGCTGGTGCGTCTGCGGGGCGCCGGCACGGTACTGGTCGGCGCGCTGCTGCTGCAGGTCGTCATGCTGGGCGGTTTCGCCTTCATCGCCTCTCATGGAGATCTGCCAAGATCGCTGGTGATCACGACCGCTGCTGCCAGTTCGTCCGGCGTCATGGCCGTTGGCTTCGTCGCACTTTACGCCCAGTTCATGGGCTGGGCGGATCCGCGGCAGGCGGGCGTCGACTTCACCCTGTTCCAGTGCATGGACAGTCTCATCAGCATGGCCGGCGGCCTTGGGGCCGGCTGGATCGCCGAGCACTTCGGCTATACGGCCTTTTTCCTCAGTGCCGCGATCGTCTCGACGCTGGCAGCGCCACTGCTTGTGCTTCTCGTGCGCCAGCATCGCTTGCCAAGCCAAGCCGTTGCCTGACGCCAATCTCCTCGGTCGATAGGCGCTGGGGTTTGGCTTAGGCAGAGCCGCGCAGCATGATCTCGGCGCTCAGCAGAATGCGCTCGTCGGCGGGAAAGGCCTGGTCGGCATTTTCCGTTTCGCCAAGCTTGAACAACAGAAGCTCGATCGCCAGCCGGCCGATCTCGTTGTAGTTCTGGGCCACGGTCGTCAGCGGTGGGCAGGTGTAGCGCGACAGCGGATGGTCGTCGTGGCCTGCCACGCGCAGGTCGCTGTCCAGTTCGCGGCCGACCTTGATGCCGGACTGGAAGGCCGCGGCAATCACGCCGAAGGCGACGCGGTCGTTGGCGCAGAGCACCGTCTTCGTCGGAAAACCACCTTCACCCAGAATGCGCAGCGTTTCGTCGTAGCCGAATTTTTCGAAGTCCCACGAAGCATTCGGCGCCGTCGGCACGATGACGGGATCCATCTTCAACTGTTGCATCGCCTCCTCATAGGCGTGCTGGCGGGCCAACGCGTTGTTGTTAACCGGCGGCATGCCGAAATAGCAGGGCGGCTCGCCGGACCGGCAGAGATAATCGACCATCAGCTTGAAGCTTTGCCGGTTGTCCGTGCCGACGAAGGAGGAGCTGCCGTCGAGCGGCGAGTCGACATAGATCAGCGGAATGCTCTGGCCGAGAGAGGTGAGCTTCTGGTGATGCGACTGGACGCCGAGCGGGGCGATGATGGCGCCGGCGACGTTCATCGACTTGAAGGTCTCGATGGCGCGCTCTTCCATCTCCGGCTTGCCGTCGGAGGAAAGCACGAAAGCGAGGAAACCCGCCTGGTTGGCGATATGCTCGATCCGTCGTGTCAGCGCCATGTAGAACGGGTCGGTCGAATTGGGAACGATGACGCCAAGAATATTGGTTCGCCGCCGGTTGAGATTGACGGCGAAGATGTTGGGCCTGAAGCCCGATTGCTTGATGGCGGCCTCGATGGCGTCGCGGGTCTTCTTGCGAACCGAAGTCGGATCGTTGAAATATTTGGAGACTGTGGGGCGCGACAAACCGACGAACTCCGAAAAATCCTCCATCGTCTTGATTTGTCTGTTCACGGTCGAAGCGCCCCCATTTTTCTTTTGGGTTTCGTTTATAGATTTATTTCCGAGGGATAGGCAGTGTCGACTGCGAAATATTCACGGAATGAACGGCCGGCTCTATCCTTTGCAGGCGGTGAAATAATCCTCCAGAACCGCGTCGACGGCGGCGATCGCCAGCGCCTTTGCTTGCGGCGGCACCTGGCCGTCTCGCACGCGCTCGTAACTGCCCGAGAGATACTGGCTGATCAGCGTCTCGGGGATGGTGACGCCATCGAGCAGGCGAAGAAGCTCTTCCACGGCGCTGGCGACCTTCGGGTGCGGCCAGTAATAACGGATGCGGTCGCTATAGGAGAAATGGCGCTGAAGGCGCAGTGCGTCGGGTGAGCCATGATAATATTTGCCCCAATTCGCGGGCTCCTCGCGCATCACCTCTTCAGTGACTTCGGCCAGGGTCTTGGCCCGTGCATCGGGAAACAGGAAGGCGGCGATCTGGTCGAGGCCGTAAAGGGCTTCCCGTAAGGCAAAGGTCAGACCGGGGCCGACCTTGAGGATGGCAAAACCATCGGCCACCAGGTCGCGAAGCGCCTCTTGCGTCTGGTAGTCGGTGGAGTGTGCCTCGAAGACGAGACCGTCGAGCTTCGTCAGGCTAGCGCTGAGCTTAGCGGCCTTCGGCCGGTCATAGGCAATGACGTTCTCGTTGCCGAACTCGACGCCCGGTTGGACGACGGCGCCGACAACCCGGGAGAAGGCCGCGCCGGCACCGGCATCGCTGAATGCCTGCCGGTGAATGTCGACGGTCTCGACGGCTGCTTCCGGTGCCGTGACTTCCAGCGTGTCCAATTCCTCGAGCGCGCCGCCGGGGACCGGTACTTCGGTGCCGATGATATAGACCGGGGCGATGCCATCGCGTCCACGGATGGAATCTTCGGCGGCAGCGGCAAGCCGCGCGGCGCGTGACGCCGTCGTTGCGTCGGGAAGCGCTATCGGCTCGCCGGCGCAGCCCATGCTGGTGTCGAGGTGCAGCTTGGTGAAGCCGGCCTGGGCATAGGCGCGGATCATCGCTTCGGCCTTCGCCATCGCTTCATCGGCCGGCAGATGCTTCCAAGGATTGGGACCCAGGTGATCACCGCCGAGGATGATCTTTTTCATGGCGAAACCGGCCTTTGCGGCAATCTGCCCGACGAAGCCGGTGAAGTCGGCCGGCGTCATGCCGGTATAACCGCCGTCCTGGTTGACCTGGTTGCAGGTCGCCTCGATCAAGAGATGCGTGCCCTCCTTCAGGGCACGCAGCATCGCGGCCTCGATGACCAGCGGATGCGCCGAGCAGATCGAGGGAATGCCGCGCAGGCCCGGACGGTCGCGCCACTGGGCGATATCGATCAGATAGTTCGGTTTCATGACGCTCAATCCTTTCGCGCGCTGATGAAGGCTTCGAGTTCTGCTCTGGTCGAGGCGCCTTCCATCGGGCCTGAGATCATCACGGCGCGGGCGCCGGAGGCATTGGCGAGTTCGAGCGCTTCGCGCGGTGCAGCACCATTCAGCCAGCAGGTGACGAAGGTGGCGCCGAAGCAGTCGCCCGCCCCGGTCGGATCGACCTCTTCGACCGCAAAGCCGGGGAGGGTGAATGCCGTTTCCGCATCGAAATAGCTGGCACCATCGGCGCCGCGCTTGACGACGACGACCTTGATGCCGGAGGCGAGGAGTTCGGCGATGGCCTCCGCCTCGCTCTTTGCCTCGGTGAAAAGGAAGAGTTCGGCCCCGCTCGGCAGGAACACGTCGGTCTTGGCAAGGACCGATCTCAGCGCTTCGCGCATGCCGGGGCTTTCGAGGATTTCTGCCCGAAGGTTAGGGTCGAAGGAGACCGTGCCGCCTGCCGCCTTGATGATGTCGATCGCCGCCAGAATGCTTTCGACCACGCTCGGCGCGTAAAGCGACGACCCCATGACATGCATGTGGCTGCAACTGCGAACGAGGGCGATCGTCTTATCATCCAGGCGAATGGTGCCGCAGGCGCTGTCGCGGATGTTGAAGACGAAGGCGCGGCTGCCGTCATCGCGATAGCGAACGAAGGCGCTGCCGGTTGTGGCGAGTGCATCGACCGCGATGCCGGAAATATCGACGCCGTCCGCTTCCAGGCGCGCCAGATTGGCGTGACCGAAATCGTCGCCGCCGACGCGGGAAATGATCGCGCTCGCCTGGCCGAGCTTGCCGACCTGGTCGATGAAGATGGCAGGCGCCCCGGAGGGGAAAGGACCGATCAGTGGTGTTGGCTGCCGGAAGCCGTCGCCCTTTTCGGTGGCGATGATCTCGACGAGAATCTCGCCGATCGTCAGTATCTTGTGCATGGGTCTGTCACTCGTGTCGGGTCAGCGCTTTGCCTGCTTGGCGCGAACGTCGAGCCAAACGGCGACAAGGATCACGAGGCCCTTGACGATGAGCTGGTAGAAATAGGGGACGGAAAGCATGTTCATGCCGTTGTTCATCACGCCGATGATCAGCGCGCCGATGAGCGTGCCGACCATGGTGCCGACACCGCCGGCAAGCGAGGTTCCGCCGAGAACGGCCGCGGCAATGGCATCAAGTTCATAGCTCATGCCGGCATTGGTCTGGGCGGAGAAGAGCCGCGAGGAGAGCAGCACGCCGCTGATCGCCGCCATGACGCCCGAGATCATGAAGATGATGATCTTGAGGCGGTCGACCTTGATGCCCGAATAGATCGCCGCTTCGCGGTTGCCGCCGGTAAGATAGGCACGGCGCCCGAAGCTCGTCTTGCTGAGCAGGATCTGGTTGATGACGAAGAGGACGGCGACGACCCAGATGATGATGGGCAGGCCGAGGAAGCTTTCGGTGCCGATGGCGGTCCAGGTGGCGTTGTCGATCATCGCCGGCGCGCCGTTCGTCGGTAGGCTGACGAGGCCGCGATAGATGCCCATGGTGGCGACGGTGACGATGAACGATGGCAGCAGCAGCTTCGCCGTCAACACGCCGTTCAGCATCCCCATCAGCGCGCCCGCGACCAGCGTCACGGCGAGTGCCGGGCCGAAGCCGAGCCCGAAGGCGAAACATTGCGCCCCGACCATGCCGGCCACCGCGATGATCGAGCCGACCGACAGGTCGATCTCGCCGAGCAGGATCACCCAGGTCATGCCGAAGGCGGCGATCGCGATCACAGCCACCTGCTGCAGGATGTTCATGAAGTTGACGACCGACATGAACCGCGGATTGAGGAAGGAAAAGATGATGCAGAGCATCACCAGCGAGAGGAAGATGCCGCCATATTGCTTCAATGCCCTGACGAGGGCGGCCTGGGCTGCAGTTTGCTGGGTCATGATTGGAAACCTGTCGCGTGCGCCATGATCGTTTCGGGAGTGAGGTCGGTGCCGGCAAGGGTCGCGCCGAGCACGCCCTCATGCATGACGACCACACGGTCGCTCATTCCGAGCACCTCCGGCAGCTCGGAGGAGATCAGCAGGATTGCCGTTCCTTCGGCCGCCAACTGGCGGATGATCTTGTAGATTTCGAATTTCGCACCGACGTCGACACCGCGGGTCGGCTCGTCAAGGATCAGCACCTTCGGCCGGGTCAGCAGCCATTTGGCGAGCACGATTTTCTGCTGGTTGCCGCCGCTGAGCGCGCCGGACGGGGTGTCGAGCGAGCGCGTCTTGATGGCAAGCCGGCCGACTTCGGTTGCCGCCGCCTTCCGCTCGGCGCCGCTGCGGGTAAAGCCGAACGGGCCTGTGAAATCGGGCAGTGCCGCCATGGAGATGTTCCACTCGACGCTGTGCCCGAGCACCAGGCCCTCTTCCTTGCGGTTCTCGGTGACGAAGCCGATGCCGCGGGCGATGGCTTCGGCCGGCGAGCGGAAGCGCACGTCCTGGTCGTTGAGACGCACGGTGCCATCGGCGTTCTTCATGCCGAACAGCGCGTTCATCACCTCCGAGCGTCCGGAGCCGACCAAACCGAAGAAGCCGAGGATCTCGCCGGCGCCGACCTTAAAGGAAATATCCTCGAACTCGCCGTCGCGTGTCAGGCGTTCGACCGCAAGCACCGGGGGCTGATCGGCAGCGCTTGCCGTCGACCGGTCATGGATCGCCGGGGGATAGATCTCCTCCATCCGGCGCCCGACCATCAGCGCGATCAGCGCCTCGATGGTGACGTCGTCGCGATCATGGGTGGAGACATACTCGCCATCGCGGATGACGGTGATGTCGTCGCTGAGCCGCATGATCTCTTCCATGCGGTGGGAAATGTAGATGACGGCGACGCCGCGGCTTTTCAGCCGGCCGATGATGTCGAACAGGATCTCGGCTTCGCTGTCGCTGAGCGACGAGGTCGGCTCGTCGAGAATGACGACCTTGGCGTCGTGGCTGAGGCCCTTGGCGATCTCGACCAACTGACGTTGGGCGATCGAGAGATTGCCGACCTTTTCGGTGACGTCGATCGGCAGGCCGAGCTCAGTGACGATGGCCTTCGCCTTGGCGATGAGCGCCGTGTCGTTGATGAAGCCGAACTTGCGCGGCTCGCGCGTCGCAAGAATGTTCTCCGCCACCGTCAGGTTGTTGCAGAGGCTCAATTCCTGGAAGACGATCGCGAGCCCCAGGGCTGATGCCTGCTGCGGGTTGGCCGGTCGATAGGGTTGATCGTTAAGGCTAATGTCGCCCGACGTCGCCGAGTGAACGCCGGCGAGGATTTTCATCAGTGTCGATTTGCCGGCACCGTTTTCGCCGAGCAGCGTATGCACGCGGCCGCGGCGGACATCGAGCCGCATATTCTTCAGCGCGGCGACCTGCCCGAAGGATTTTGTGACATTGCTGATCTTGAGAACGGTGTCCGTGGTCGAACCATGCATGGCGGCCTCCTTGGATCGCGCCGAGAAGCGGCTCCGGAGCGACAGCGCCGCGGGTCTCATCAGACGCGCAAAGGTCGCTGCAGCACTTTGAATTGCTGCATCTTTTATGCAGCAGGCCGGAGACGTTCATCGTATGGGTGCCGCCGCCCTCGGGCGGCGGCTGTCCTGGGAGGACTTACTTCGCGGTATAGACGCCGGGCACGATCGGCTGTTCGGCCTGAACCTGTTCGCCGGCGGCAACCTTGACGGCGGTGTCGACCGCCTGCTTGCCCATCTGGTCCGGGAACTGCTGGATGACGCCGACCATTACCGGGTTGGTGTCGACCGCGTCGCGGGCTTCCTTCATGCCGTCGAAGCCGATGACCTTGACCTGGGCTTCGAGGCCTGCCGCCTTGACGGCGACGGCAGCGGCAAGTGCTGCGTCGTCGCCGAAGCCGAAGATGCCTGATATGTCAGGGTTGGCCTGGAGCATGTTCTGGGCGGCGGCAAGCGCTTCGGCGCGGGTGATGCCGGTCTGGATCGCGACGATTTCCATCTCCGGATGCTTGGCGATTGCGTCCTTGAAGCCGTTGACGCGGTTCACCACCGACTGGACCGTCGGGTAATCGATGACGGCAACCTTGCCCTTGTTGCCGAGAACCTTCGCCATCAGCTCGCCAGCCTTGACGCCCCCGGTGAAGTTGTCGGTGCCGATATGCGAGGTGACGGTCGCGCCGTTGGCGGGCACGTCGACGGTGATCACCTTGATGCCGGCCTTCTCGGCCTTTTCGATCGCGGCGCGCACGCCCTGGCTATCGACCGGCGAAATGACGATGACGTCGACGCCCTTGACGATGAAATCCTCGACGTCGGCGAGCTGTTTGTTGAGATCCTGGTTGGCGATCGCAACTTCGAGCGTGACGTTCTTCTCCTTCGCCTCGGCTTTCATCGCGTCGGCAAGCTCGATGTAGAACGGGTGCTGCTGGGTCAGGAGCGAGGCGCCGATGCCTTCAGCCGATGCGGCCGATGCAATCAGCGCCAGTGCCGTGCCGGCGACAAGCGCCTTGAGAATACGGGGCATGTTCATGGGTTTCCTCCCTTGGAAACGACGTGGGCCTTTGGTCTTGGCTGCCAAGCAGGAGGGCCCTCCCATCACCGTCTTGGCGATGCTGTAAAAACCACAAAACTTTTCGCGCGTCAACTTTTAAAAATACGCGATGAAAATCGTAACATGGTAGCGAGAGAAATTTGTGGCCTCTCGCCTGGGTGGTCGGCTATGAATTCGGCGGTCGGGCCGCGAAGCGAAAGCCTGCTACAATGGCGCAACCGCCTTCCCGGAAAACGTTTCCAAGGAGAGGGCACGTGCTTGTAATTGGACAGAAATGACGGGAACCTTTGGCGCAACCGTGCATCTAATGCTGCGGGAGGCCCGGTCATGGCACATATTCGACCAAGCACGATTGCGATAACGGACGCGACTGCGGACATGGAACTGGCGCAAAGGGCGATCGCACGTGACGGGCAAGCCTTCATGACGATCATGCAGGTCCACAACCAACGCCTCTATCGGATTGCCAGAGGTATCATTCGAAACGACAGCGAAGCGGAAGACATCGTGCAGGAAGCCTATGTGCTTGCCTTCGCGCATCTCGCGAACTTTCGTGGCGAATCGTCGCTCGGAACCTGGTTGTCGCGCATCGTCATTAACGAGGCGCTCGGCCGGCTGCGCCAGGGGCGCCGCAAGGCCGACGTGCTTCGCCCGATCGGTAACAGCCACGACGCGACGGTCATTCAGTTTCCTCTGCCGGCAAGCGCCGATGATCCCGAACGTATGATGGCGCAGCGACAGATCCTCAACCTGGTGGAACGGGCGACCGACAACCTGCCTGATATCTACAGAACCGTGTTTGTTGCGCGGGTGATCGAGGGCCTGAGCGTCGAGGAGACGGCCGACCTGCTTGGCCTGCGCCCGGAGACCGTCAAGACGCGGCTGCATCGGGCCCGGCATCTTGTGCGCAAGCAGTTGCATGAACAGATCGGCCCGGTACTGCTGGACGCTTTTCCTTTTGCCGGGCGACGCTGCGCGCGATTGGCGGCATCCGTCATGGGGCGACTTGGTCTTTCCAATTGATTTGCGGGAACCTTTCCGGGCAGGCGGCATCCAATGGCTGTCAACTGCAAACAGATCCCGCGCCACGCGCGCCGGATGAGGGAGGAAACCCATGAACATGCGACCAATGACTGCGCTTGCCACGCTTTGCCTGCTCGGTCTTGCGTCCCTGGCACAGGCGGCAGACAAGCCGGCCGATCCGCAGATCGCTCATATCGCCTATACGGCCGGAGTGATCGACGTGGAAAACGCCAAGCTCGCGATTTCGAAATCCAGCAACGAGGCTGTCGTTTCGTTCGCTGAGGATATGGTGCGCGACCACGAGGCGGTGAACACGCAAGCACTCGATCTTGTCAAAAAACTCAAGGTGACGCCGGAGGACAATGATACCAGCAAGGCGCTCGCGAAAGCGGCCGAGGATGAACGCGCCAAGCTTGCCAAGCTCGACGGCGCAAGCTTCGACAAGGCCTATGTCGACAATGAAGTCGCCTACCACAAGCAGGTGAATGGAGCGCTGGAAACTCTGCTCATTCCGTCGGCCAGCAATCCCGAGCTCAAGGCACTGCTTGAGACCGGCTTGAAGATTTTTCAGGGTCACCAGCAGCATGCCGAGCATGTTGCCGCATCGCTGAAGTAGGGCGCGGCCATGCGATCCAGATTTTATCTCATTGCCATTGCCGGGCTCCTGCTCGGCAATGGCGCCGTCGATGTGCGGGCAGAAACAATCCGCGTGACGATCGAAAAAATGGCGTTTGTTCCGGCAGAGATCGAGGCACGGGTGGGCGACACGATCGAGTGGGTCAACAGGGATATCCTCGTCCATACCGCGACCTCGAACGGCGGCGGGGAAGTGTTGATCCCAGCCAAGAAGACCGCAAGCTTTGTCGTGGGAGAGTCGGGGCAGGTGGATTATTACTGCCGCTTCCATCCCAACATGAAGGGCCGCATTTCGGTGACGAAACCCTAAAGCGCCGCGCGTCCTATCAGACGCGCAAAGGTCGCTGCAGCACTTTGAATTGCTGCATGTTTTTATCCTTACATCGGATAGGATTTAAGGAAGCATGCAGTAGTGCCGAATGCATCCGCTTTGCTGGGCGACTTGCTTTTGTCGACCCACGCGCCAGTTTCTCTTCTGTATCGGCAACAGGTGCCATCATGATCAGAGAGCGCAAAGCGATGCTGGTTCGTGTCAGCGGAAGGGTGCAGGGCGTCAGCTTTCGCATCTGGACCCGCCGGGAGGCGGAGCGTCTCGGCGTCACCGGCTGGGTGCGCAACGAGCGCGACGGATCGGTGGCGGCGATGATCGTCGGCTCCGATGCCGCGCTTGCAAATATGGTCGAGCGGCTCTGGATTGGGCCGGCGGAAGCCGCCGTCGTCAATGTCGAAACCGAACCGGTCGCCTTGCCCGATCCGGTGCAGGGGTTCCAGATTACCGGCTAGAAGACAGGCAAGACCGGCGCTACGCGGTTGCGGGCAGGCGCTTGCCGTTGAGCTCGCGGTGACAAGAATTACCGCGGTGACCCGATGGCTTGGGCCGGTTGGCCAAGAGCTCCGGCTTCGCCTTGACCATGGCCAGCATGTTCATCGTCATGAGCCTCGGCTTCAACCAGTTGCCGGTCATGGCTGCATTCCTCTTCGTCGGCTACGGCGCTCTCGGTCTGGTCATTCCCACCTTCGCGGTGCTGGCGCTCGAGGATCACGGCGAGATTGCCGGTACGGCATCGGCGCTGATGGGAACGTTGCATTTCGTCACAGCGGCCGTCGCCATGATCCTCGCCGCCGTCTTCTTCGACGGAACCGCCCTTCCGATGGCCGCGGGGATTGCGATCTGCGCGGTCAGCGCGTTCCTGCTGACGCAGGCAACCATCGGCCGCAGCCGCGTGGTCGCGGCGGAGTAACGCGGCAAATCCAGGGAATGCGTGCATGAAACGCCGGGGAAGCCCGTTCTGCTTCCCCGGCGTTTCAGTTCTCGGGCAGGCCTATCCCTTGACGGTCAGGACCGGCCTGATGCGGGCGACCCGGGCAACCAGGCCGGTTGCCACCATCGGATCGACGACCTGGTCGATCGGCCGATAAGCGGCGGGTGCTTCCTCTTTCAGACGGCCCTGGAGCTCGGCGAGGATGTCCGGTCGACCACGGACTGCCGGGCTCGCGGTGTCGACCGGGCCGATGACGCGCAGACCCGCAAGTGTCGTCTTCGCCGTGCGTGCCTCCTGGCGCGAGAGCTTGCGCCCGGCGCCATGGGCCGACGACTCCATGCCTTCCGCCGCGCCCAGCCCGCGCAGCAACCAGGTGCCATCACCCATGGAACCGGGGAGGATAACCGGTTCGCCTGTCCATTCGTAGGGCGATCCCTTAAGCGCGCCCGGGCCGCGCGCCGGACAGGCGCCCTTGCGGTGCCGAATGGTTTTGCCGGTGTCCCACACGGTGTTGTGCGGCGCGTCGTAAACGAGCCGGTGTCCGACCTGCCGGTCGAGGGTCCGCGACAGGGCTTCCACGGCCACCAGGCCAATCAGGAAGCGATTGACGAAGGCGGCGTTCGCAGCATTGGCATGGCCGTTCAGATACCGTCGGTAGAGGTCGGCGTGGCGGGTCCTGGAGATGATGCCGTCGTCACGCGCAGTCGTGCGGCACTGCCGCGCCCGCTCCCTCGCGGCCGTCCCAATCCGCTGGCCGAAGTCGAGCGAGCCGGAATGCACGACGATAACCACACTCCTGGCCTTCAGCCCGGCGGCGCGGGCAAAACCGCCATCGACGATGCGCTCGACTACGCCGAATTCGACAAAGTGATTGCCGCCGCCGATGGTGCCGAGGATGGCGTCATGCCGGTGCCGGTCATCTGATGCGGCATAGTCGGCAAAGTCCGGGTCGATGGCGTCCGAGCGGAAGCAGCCATCATCCGATGTGCGCACGACATCGGCCCAGGCGGCTGCCAGGTCAAGGCGAGCGAGCAGGCCTTGCCGCTTGCCCGCCAGGTTTTCGAGCAGGCCCGGCACGCCGTCCCTGAGCGCCGCGTGACGATCTCTGCCGGTGAGGGCAATATCGCGCCCACCCTGGAAGAACACATGCCGCAGGTGCTTTTCCAGATCCGGTCGGAGGTCGTCCTCGGTGATGTCGTCGAGCACGATCATGCGCATGCCGCAGCCGATATCGTTGCCGATCAGATGCGGAATGACGGCATTCTCGATGTCGGCGACAAGTCCGACCGGCACCGGTTTTCCCGGGTGGAAGTCTGGGGTCGTGACGATGCGTCCCGCCACGGCATCATGGATCGCCAGAGCCTCCGGTGATGGAAGTGCCGAGGCGAGATCGCCGAGTGCGCGCGCGCGTTGGTGTTCAGGTTCGTCGATCGCGACGACGGACCTGATCGCATGCCCGGAAACGACGTCGTTCCGGACGATAGGGTTATGTCGGGTGGACATTGCTTATTTCTCCGTTGCCTTGGGTTCAGCAGCCGCGGCAATACGGATTGGCGCGCTCTCTAGTCGAAGGCGGGCCGGCAGTCAATGGTGCGGCCGGCATGGCGCCGGCGGCACATCCTCAGGGCAGCAAAGTGATCGGCCGATCTAGAAGTCCCAGTCTTCGTCCTCGGTCGCGACCGCCTTGCCGATGACATAGGAGGAGCCGGAGCCGGAGAAGAAGTCGTGGTTCTCGTCGGCGTTCGGCGACAGCGCCGACAGGATCGCCGGATTGACCTTGCAGGCGTCCGCCGGGAACAGTGCCTCGTAGCCGAGGTTCATCAGCGCCTTGTTGGCGTTGTAGTGCAGAAACTTCTTCACGTCCTCGGTCAGGCCGACGCTGTCGTAGAGTGCCTCGGTATAGCGGGTCTCGTTGTCGTAAAGCTCCAGCAGCAGTTCGAAGGCGAAATCCTTGATCTCCTGCTTCTGAGCGTCACTCAGTTTCTCAAGACCCCGTTGGAACTTGTAGCCGATGTAGTAGCCATGCACCGCTTCGTCGCGGATGATGAGGCGGATCATGTCAGCGGTGTTGGTCAGCTTGGCGCGGCTCGACCAGTACATCGGCAGATAGAAACCGGAATAGAACAGGAAGCTCTCCAGGAAGACGCTTGCGACTTTCTTCTTGAGCGGATCCGCCGAGGCGTACTGGTCCAGGATCAATGCCGATTTGCGCTGCAGGAATTCGTTTTCTTCCGACCAGCGATAGGCGTCGTCGACATCCGGCGTCAGGCACAATGTCGAGAAGATCGAGGAATAGGAGCGCGCGTGCACGGCCTCCATGAAGGAAATGTTGGAAAGCACCGCTTCCTCATGCGGCGTTGACGCATCGTCCATCAGCTTCACCGCGCCAACGGCGTTCTGGATGGTGTCGAGCAGCGTCAAACCGGTGAACACACGGATCGTCAGCTTCTGCTCTTCCGCCTTGAGGGTCTCCCAGGACGGAATGTCGTTGGAGAGCGGCACTTTCTCCGGCAGCCAGAAATTGCCGGTGAGGCGGTTCCAGACCTCGAGATCCTTGTCGTCTTCGATCCGGTTCCAGTTGATGGCACGGACCAGGCCCGGGCGTTTGGCGGCTTTCGCCTTGAGTTGAACGTTCATTATCGTTTTCCCGGATGTCAGAGCGTGCACGAGACGCAGCCCTGCACCTCGGTGCCGGAGAGCGCCATCTGGCGGAGGCGGACGTAGTAGATGGTCTTGATGCCCTTTTTCCACGCGTTGATCTGCGCGCGGTTGATGTCGCGGGTCGTGGCCGTATCGCGGAAGAACAGGGTCAACGACAGGCCCTGGTCGACGTGCTGGGTCGCGGCGGCATAGGTGTCGATGATCTTGTCCGGGCCTATCTCGTAGGCATCCTGGTAGTATTCGAGGTTGTCGTTGGTGAGATAAGGGGCCGGGTAATAGACGCGGCCGATCTTGCCTTCCTTGCGGATCTCGATCTTCGAGACGATCGGATGGATCGAGGATGTCGAGTGGTTGATGTAGGAGATCGAGCCGGTCGGCGGCACGGCCTGAAGGTTCTGATTATAGAGGCCCGAGGTCATCACGGCCTGCTTGAGTTCCAGCCAGTCCTCCTGCGTCGGAATATGGACACCGGCGGTTTCAAACAGTTCGCGCACCCGCTCGGTTGCCGGCTTCCATTCCTGTTCGGTGTACTTGTCGAAATATTCGCCAGAAGCATATTTCGAGTTTTCAAAGCCCTTGAAGCTCTCGCCGCGTTCGATCGCGATGCGGTTCGAAGCGCGCAGCGCGTGGTAGGTCACAGTGTAGAAGTAGATATTGGTGAAATCGATGCCTTCTTGCGAGCCGTAGAAGATACGTTCCCGGGCGAGATAGCCATGCAGGTTCATCTGGCCGAGGCCGATCGCGTGGCTGTCGTCATTGCCCTTCTCGATAGAGGGGACCGCGGCGATGTGGCTCATGTCGGACACCGCCGTCAGCGCGCGGATCGAGGTCTCGATCGTCTTGCCGAAATCGGCGCTGTCCATCGCCGCGGCGATGTTCAGCGAGCCGAGGTTGCAGGAAATGTCCTTGCCCATGTGCTTGTAGGACAGGTCGTCGTTGTAGGTGCTGGCTTCGCTGACCTGCAGGATTTCCGAGCACAGGTTGCTCATGGTGATGCGGCCGGCGATCGGGTTGGCGCGGTTCACCGTGTCTTCGAACATGATGTAGGGATAGCCCGACTCGAACTGGATCTCGGCCAGCACCTGGAAGAACTCGCGTGCCCTGATCTTCTTCTTGCGGATGCGGCTGTCGGCGACCATTTCCCGGTATTTTTCGGTGACCGAGATGTCGGTGAAGGCAACGCCGTAGACGCGCTCCACGTCATAGGGCGAGAACAGGTACATATCCTCGTTGTTCCTGGCGAGTTCGAAGGTGATATCCGGGATGACGACGCCGAGCGACAGCGTCTTGATGCGGATCTTTTCGTCGGCATTCTCCCGCTTGGTGTCGAGGAAGTGCATGATGTCGGGGTGGTGGGCGTTGAGGTAGACGGCACCCGCGCCCTGGCGGGCGCCGAGCTGGTTGGCATAGGAAAACGCGTCCTCCAGCAGCTTCATCACCGGAATGATGCCCGACGACTGGTTCTCGATCTGCTTGATCGGCGCACCCGCCTCGCGGATGTTGGTGAGCGATAGCGCCACGCCGCCGCCGCGCTTCGACAGCTGCAGCGCCGAATTGATGCCGCGCGCGATCGACTCCATGTTGTCCTCGACCCTCAGCAGAAAGCAGGAGACGAGCTCGCCGCGCTGCTTCTTGCCGGCATTGAGGAAAGTCGGCGTCGCCGGCTGGAAGCGGCCGGAAATGATCTCGTCGACCATGTCGCGCGCTAAGGCCTCGTCGCCACGCGCCAGCGTCAGCGCCACCATGCAGATGCGGTCCTCGTAGCGCTCGAGATAACGCTTTCCGTCAAACGTCTTCAGCGTGTAGCTGGTGTAATATTTGAAGGCGCCGAGGAAGGTCGGGAAACGGAACTTCCTGGCATAGGCGTGATCGAACAGGTCGCGCACGAAGTTGAACGAATATTGATCGAGAACCTCCTGCTCGTAGTAGCCTTCGACCACGAGGTAGTCGAGTTTTTCGCGCAGGTTATGGAAGAACACGGTGTTCTGGTTGACGTGCTGCAGGAAGTACTGCTTTGCCGCCAGCCGGTCCTTGTCGAGCTGTATCCTGCCGTCCTCGTCATAGAGGTTCAGCATCGCGTTCAGCGCGTGGTAATCGAGCGCCGCTTCCGTCGCCTTCAAGGAGCGTTCGAGTGTTGAGACGTCCAAAATCGTTCCATCCCGTTTTTGACATTGGCGACGTCCTCATCGGTGCCCAAGAGTTCGAACCGGTAGAGATAGGGCACCTGGCACTTGGCCGCGATCACGTCGCCGGCGGTCCCATAGGTCGCGCCGAAATTGCTGTTGCCTGCGGCAATCACGCCGCGGATGTGGGAGCGGTTGTCCGCATCGTTCAGAAAGCGAATCACCTGTTTGGGCACGGCACCCTTGCCGTCGTCGCCGCAATAGGTCGGCACGACGAGCACATAGGGTTCTTGCACGTCGAGCGGCGCATCAGCCGCGCTGACGGGAATGCGTCTGGCGCGCAGGCCGAGCTTGCCGACGAAGCGATGGGTGTTTTCCGAACGGCTGGAAAAATAGACGATCAGCCCCATCGCGACGCGCCTCGCTTTAGGAAAGCGTGCTGATCTTGTCGGGGCGGAAGCCGGCCCAATGGTCCGGACCGGCGACGACGACGGGAAGCTGCATGTAGCCAAGGCCCTTGACCGTCTCGAGCGCGTCCTCATCGATCGAGATGTCGATCACCTCGTAGTTGACGCCCTGACGGTCAAGCGCGCGATAGGTTGCGGTGCACTGGACGCAGGCGGGCTTGCTGTAGACGGTGACGTTCATTTCTTCCTCGTTTGGTCGGCTGGAGCTGGGCATGAAAAGGCATGCGGATACGCAGAAGCGATCCGGCGAAATGCAGGGCTGGCATGATTGCGGCCTGCTCGGATCGAAACGAGCAGCGCAGTTCTTTGTCAGATGCGCGGGTTCCCGCGCCTCTTCATTGGCGAATGACAGGAATTCGATGACGCGGACATGACGTCACCCCGAAGTTGAAGACGGCGCTTCCGGGGAGACGTCGAGACAATCAGGCAGGGTTCATCCTGCCTCAATTACACCTCAGACCCCTCCGGACACCCCGCCCGTGGACGTTTATCGATCGAGGCAGGTCTCCTGGCTCACGGGTCGGTGCTTCTGTCCTGACCTTCCCGAAGCTTCATGCTTCAGTGGCCGAATGCTGGACAGTCGCTCGCCGTTTACAGTTGCGGGGGCAGCCACGGCTTAGCCAAGCGAGATCGCTACGACGCACCGTATTCCCATCTTCGCTCCCAATCCTTGCGAATCGGAAGAACCTCGAACACTAGATATAGTATATGTTGTGAAAATCGCGTCAATAGGTTCGATGCCGCAGCAGTCCGTCAGCGTGGACAATATTTTCTCGGGTGTGGATAACGGCGAGTAAACGACGGCGCCCGCACCAGATCGACATGCAGCCAGGCGACCGGCCGCGCCGTCGGTATGTTGTCGCCGATTGGGCCGAAATAGGTTGCAGGCACGATCGTCTTCGACAATGCCGCCGCAAAAGCGGCAAGATCAATCGCACAAGGAAGTGCTTATGTCTGTATTTTGCTTCTCCCGTAAGCCTGCGAGGCTTGAGGCGGCGGGATGCGGCGCGACGTCGTGATCTGGTCCGCGAGACGAGGGCGCGTTGCCCGGATCAGAAGCCGGTGCGCGCTGCCAGGGAACGGCAATGTCGCCGGCACGTACCCGGATACCTTCATTGTCGCGCGTGAGACCGATATCTCTCAGCTGGAACTCGCTGAATGTATCGATGGTTGTGGTGGCGTCGGCAGCTCTCCTGGCCGCGCTCAAGACATGGCGGATGGTCGATCGCAGCGCGCTGAGCATTGCTAACCCCTTCATTTCTACGGTGATTTGTTCGCGAGAAAATTGAGGATTTTGATGGTTTCGCGCAAAGCGATTTCTCGCATGCTGCCATAAAGAATGCTTATCTCAGGGCATGAGCAAGATTCCCCCCATGAGTGCGGTGCGCGCCTTTGAGGCCGCAGCCAGGCACCTGAGTTTCACCCGCGCGGCGCAGGAGCTCGGCATGACGCAAGCCGCCGTCAGCTACCAGATCCGCCTGCTGGAGGATCGCACCGGCACGCCGCTCTTTGTCCGTCTGCCGCGGGAAGTGCGGTTGACGGCTGCCGGGCGGCAACTTGCGCCGAAGGTGACCGAGGCGCTCGACCTGCTGGGTACGGCCTTCTCAGAGATTGCCGACAAGACCGAACATCACCTGCACATCTCGGTGCTTCCGACCGTCGTCTCAAGTTGGCTTGGTTCCAGGCTCGCCTCGTTTCAGACAGCCCATCCAAACATCAGCATTCGCGTGCACATGTCCACGGAGCTGATCGACTTCAAGCGCGATGCGATCGACCTCGTGGTGCGCAGCGGCAACGGTGACTGGCCGGGCAATGACGTGTTTCCTCTTTTCCCGATCGAATACATGCCCGTCTGCACGCCGACGTTCCTGGAAAAACATCAGCTGAAGGATCCGGCCGACGTTCTCAGGGTGAGGCGCTTCGGCAACGCCAACTGGTGGCGGCGCTGGATGACCGAAACCGGCGTGGAGCCGCCGGCAAGCAACGGCACCGAACTGATCTTCGACGTCCAGGCGATGGATGTGGCGACGACATTGCTCAACCACGGCATTGCCATGGCAGTCTCGACCTTTCTGATCGAGGAGCTTCGCAGCGGAAAACTCGTCCGGCCGTTCAACCATGTGGTCAGGGACGGCCGTGCCTATTGGCTGGTCTATCCGCAAAGCCATCGGCGACAGAAGAAGATCCAGGCGTTTCGCGACTGGATCATTGCCGAGGCGGCTGCGTCGAATGCGCTGCTGGCCGCCGTGGCCGGAGCGCTCCCCTCGGTACGGCCTCAAGCCGACATCGGTGCGAGCGCGCTCATAAGACCTGAATAGGATTTGCTGAGCGGCGGAGCATAGGAGCCGCGCTTGCTGGTCGTCAGTCCTAGCGACACCAACGCCTCGGCCTGCTTGACGGCTGCCGATACGCCATCGATGACCGGAACGCCGTATTCGGCTTGAAGTGCGCGCGCAAGATCGGCCATCCCGGCGCAGCCAAGCACGATCGCCTCGGCGCCGTCCTCAACGAGCGCCAGCTCGATTTCGCACCGCAGCTTCGCCAGCGCGGGCGAAGCCTGGTCCTCAAGCTGCAGCACCGGGATGTCCGCAGCGCGAACCTTTGTCCGGGCACCCATCCCATAGCGTATGACCAGGTTCTCGATAAGCACCCGCGACCGCTCGAGTGTGGTCACGACGGTGAAACGCTGGGCAAGCATGGCGGCCGTCGCCACAGCGGATTCGCAGAGCCCGACCACGGGGATGCGGGCGAGCGCGCGGGCTGCTTCCAGACCAGTATCGTCGAAGCATGCGATGACGGCGGCGTTGGCGCCTGCCGCTTCGCCGTCCCGGATTTCGGTGAGCAGGCCCGGAAGCGCGATCGCGCCGTCATAGTGGCCTTCGATCGAAGCCGGTCCGGATTTGGACGTCCTCGCGATGATCTCCGTGCTCTGCTCCGCGACGGCGCGGGCTGCGGCCGCCGCCTTGTCGGTCATGGAGGCGGTGGTGTTCGGATTGACGATCAGAATGCGCATCGGGGCCTAGCTCATTTTTGCGTGTCGCCGCCGAAGCGTGAGAATGACGGCGAGGGCGATGAGGATGATGGTGAAGGAAAAGAGTGTCGTGACCGTGCCAAGCGCATAAAGCACCGGTGTCGTCACGTTGGTGGTCATCCCGTAGATCTCAAGCGGCAGGGTGTTGTAACTGCCCGACGTCATCAGCGTGCGCGCGAACTCGTCATAGGAGAGCGTGAAGCCGAAGAGGCCGACGCCGATGAGGCTCGGGGCAATCATCGGAAGCACCACGTGCCGGAACGTCTGCCACGGTGTGGCGCCGAGGTCGCGTGCCGCCTCTTCATAAGCCGGCGAAAAGCGATTGAAGACGGCGAACATGATGAGCACGCCGAAGGGCAGCGTCCAAGTGAGATGTGCCCCGAAGCCGGATGAATACCAGGCCGGTTTTAGGCCGAATTGCTGGAAGACGACACCAATGCCAAGCGAGATGATAATCGATGGCACGACCAGGCTGGCGACGGTCAGATAGAAGAGCGCGGTCGCACCTCTGAAGCGATGACGGAAGGCAAGGCCTGCGAGCAGTGCCACAACGACGTTGACGACCATCACCATCAGACCAAGTGTCAAAGACCGACGGAACGAGGCGCCGAAATCACCGACCGCCTGCTGCTCAAACAGGTTGTAAAACCAGTGCAGGGAGAAACCGTTCAGCGGAAATGTGAGGCCGCCGTTTGGCCCTTGAAAGGACAGGATGAGGACCGCCGAAAGCGGCCCATAGAGAAACAGCACGAACAATCCGAAGAAAGCCGCAAGAACGTAGAACCCCATCGTGCGCCGTTCGCGGTCCATGTCAGAGCTCCTTCCGGATGTCGACGACCCGCAGGATCAAAGCGACCATCAAGAGCACGACGATCAGCAGCACGACGGCATTCGCCGCCGCCGCCGGGTATTGCAGCAGCGACATCTGGTTCTTCATCATCAACGCGACCGATGCGCTCTGCCCACCCGACATCACCTGCACCGTCGAAAAATCGGCCATCACCAGCGTCACGACGAAGATCGAACCGATCGCGATACCGGGCTTGGCGAGTGGCAGGATGACGTTCCAGAGCACTTGCCGGCCGCTGGCGCCGCAGTCGCGCGCCGCTTCAATCAGCGAACGGTCGATGCGCATCAGCGTGTTGAAGATCGGCGTCACCATGAAGAGCGTATTGAGGTGAACCATGGCAAGCACGACGGCAAAATCGGAATAGAGCAGCCATTCGATCGGTTGCGGAATGATGCCGAGGTCGATCAGCGTCGAATTGACGAGGCCATTGCGTCCAAGCACCGGGATCCAGGAGATCATGCGGATGATGTTGGAGGTTAGAAACGGCACGGTGCAGATTAGGAAGAGCACCATCTGCATGGTCGTCGTGCGCACGTGGAATGCGAGGAAATAGGCGACCCAGAAGCCGATCAAGAGTGTGAGGCACCAGACGAGGGCGGTGAATTTCAACGTGTTGAGATAGGTCTTCCACGTCACCCACGAACCGAGCGTGTCGACATAGTTCATGGTCAGGAAGTCCGGGTAAAGCCCGGCAAAGTCGTAGTCCCAGAAGCTGACGACCAGAATGGTCAGGATCGGCAGCACGAAGAAGAACCCGAGAATGAGGATGAGTGGTAGCGCCTGCAGATAGGCGCCGAGGCTTTGCATCCAGGCACGGACACTGCTGGGTCTACCGGCCTCGGCCTCCGATGGTTGCGAAATCGTCACTACCGCCATGGTTCATCCTCACGCGTTGCTGGCCGGGTTCCGCTCGCTGCGGGCGGCCCCATTCGAGGGTGCGCCGCAGCGAGGGCATTCCGTCTGTCTCAAGCCGCGATGAATTCGTTCCAGCGCTTGATCATGTAGCGGTCCTCATCCATGACCGAGTTCCAGCAGGCGACCTTGCCCATTCGATCTTCGAAGGAGCCGCCATCGCGCACGGCACCGGCCTTCTCCATGACCTTGCCCTCCGGCGAGAGGATATCGCCCATTGCCGGCTTGCCCTCGACCCAGTAGCCCCACTCGTCCTCGGACATGAAGCCCTTGGCCGTGTCCATGGCGGCCGAATAGTAGCCCTGACGGTTGAGATAGGCGCCGACCCAGCCCGACAGGTACCAGTTGATGTATTCATAGGCCGCGTCGAGCTGGGCGCCCTGGAGATGGGCGGCAAGACCGAGGCCGCCACCCCAGGCGCGATAGCCTTCCTTGAGCGGCTGGTATTTGCACGCGATGCCCTTCGAGCGGACGGCGGCGACGGCCGGTGACCACATGGACTGGATCACCACTTCACCGGAGGCCATCAGGTTGACGCTCTCGTCGAAGGATTTCCAGAAAGCGCGGAACTGACCGTCCTGCTTGGCTTTGATGAGGAAGTCGATCGTCTGGTCGATCTCATCCGTCGTCATGTTGCCCTTGTCGGCATATTTGACGTTGCCCAAGGCTTCCATGATCATGGCAGCATCCATGATGCCGATTGACGGGATGTTGAGGATGGCGGCCTTGCCCTTGAAGGCCGGATCCATGATGTCGGCCCAGCTCGTGATGTCGCGGCCGACGAGATCCGGGCGAATGCCGAGGGTATCGGCATTGTAGATCGTCGGAATGAGCGTCATCCACTGGGTCGGCAACTTCGCGAAGGTCCTGGAATCCTGCGCTTCGACAAAGCCGACCGTGTGGGGGGCGGTGCCTTGGGCGATGACGCTTTCGGGCTTCAGCTTGCCGTCGATGAACAGCGGGACGATCTTGTCGTAGTACTTGATTTTCGAGACATCCATCGGCTGCATCACGCCGGCTGGGAAGACCTTCTTGGCGATCCAGTATTCGATGTCGGCGATGTCGTAGGAATCGGGCTGCGTCACTGCCCGCTGGGCTGCGGCGTCCGAATCCGTCGCAGTCATTTCCAGTGTGATGCCGAGATCCTGTTTGCACTTCTCGGCAATAGCATTGATGTTGGAAACGCCGGTGCCGAACTGGCGCAGCGTGATCGGGTTTTGCGCCCAGATCGTCGGAAAGCCGGTGATCGCCCCGGACCCGGCAATCGCGCCGATGGCCGCGGCGCCGGTCTTGAGCAGCGTGCGACGGGACAGGCCCTCCTTCGAGGTCTTCGGTGTAATTTCATTCGTCATGCGCAGTTCCCCTTTTTTGATGGTTGGTCACTCATGCTGAAAGGCGACCGAGGGGGACGACATCCCCCAGGGTCCAGCTCAGGGACACCGCGTCGCCGACCGACACGGTTCTGTTGAAATAGTCGGCATCGCTGACGATCACTGTGAAGTCGTCGCTGCCGGCGCCATTAACGGTCAGCTTCACTGAAGCGCCGCGATATTCGATGTTGGAGACCACCGCCTGAAAACCGAGGGTCTTTTCCGAGGCAGGTTCGAGGCGAACGCGGTCGGTGCGGATGCCGATGTCGATTGGCGCACCGATTTCCTGAGCGATGTCGCGAACGGCAAAACTCTGGCCACCGGCCACCTCCATCTCGACGATCCCGTCACGGATGGCGCTCACTCGGCCCGAAAGCACATTGTGGTCGCCCATGAAACGGGCGACGAAGGCCGTTGCCGGCTTCTCGAAGACGATGCGCGGCGCTGCCGCCTGCTCGATGCGGCCATCGTTCATCACCACGATCAGGTCGGCCAAAGCCATCGCCTCTTCCTGGCTGTGCGTGACGTGGACGAAGGTGATGCCGAGCGTTTTCTGCAGCTTCTTCAGTTCTGCCCGCATGCGGATCTTGAGGAAGGGATCGAGTGCCGACAAAGGCTCATCGAGCAGCAGAGCTTCCGGTTCGGTGATCAAGGCACGTGCGAGTGCCACCCGCTGCTGCTGTCCGCCCGAAAGCTGCGCCGGCCGACGGCCGGCGTAGGCCTCCATCTGCATCAGCCTCAACATGGCCAGCGCCTTGGCCCGGCGCGTTTCCTTGTCGACGCCCTTCATCTTCAAGCTGAAGGCAACATTGTCGACGAGGTCGAGATGAGGAAACAGGGCGTAGGACTGGAACATCATCGCGGTATTGCGGCGGGCCGGCGGGAAATCGGTCACGACGACATGGCCGAGACGGAGGTCGCCGGAGGAAATGCTCTCGTGGCCGGCAATCATGCGCAATGTGGATGTCTTCCCGCACCCCGACGGCCCCAGAAAACAGCAATAGCTGCCTGCGGGGATCTTGAGGCTGATGGCATGCACGGCGGTTGTCGCGCCGTAGATCTTGGAAACAGATACGATATCGATCTCGGCGGCTTTCGACATGATGGCTTTCTCCTGATCACAGGGAAGATGCATCAAACGTGCCAATCTCGTGCGACGACGATAACTCTATATTTTCGTTTAGGAATCTGGTGTTTTGCCGAATCCGCTATATCCGGCGCAACAACCTTCTGCTCACGAAATGAGCTTTTGTCGTCAATAGGCGCAAATTATTGTATACAATAATGTGAATTTTTGAGCACAGGCACCGCCCGCCTTTTGGCGAGAGGCCAGTCCGGTTTTCCTCCACCTGCCATCGTGGTCGCGCATGGACGTCGGAACGTGACGCTTTCATGGAGAAACTGAAAAACAGCTGAGAACGTCTGTTACCAAACTGACAAGACAGCTCCCTAAACAGTGCGGCCTAAGCACCGAACGGGAGCGACACGGCTTCCGGACGACATGCGCAATGACCATGGTCGGAGGCCCGAATTCCGTGAAGATCATCCAGATCAGCGATACACATCTCAGCCCGTCGAAGCCGCATTTCAACGACAACTGGAATCCTCTGCTCCAATGGATCGAGGCGATGACGCCGGATCTGGTGATCCATACCGGCGACCTGACCATCGACGGCGCCGATCGCCTCGAGGACATCACCTTTGCAATGGAACTGATGGCGCAGCTTTCCGCGCCGGTGCTGATGGTACCCGGCAATCATGATGTCGGGCATCTGCCGGGCTCGGTGCAGCCGGTCGACCCCATCCGTCTTGCCCGCTGGAGAGCACATGCGGGGCAGGACTACTGGTGCTGCGACCGTGGCGATTGGCGTTTCATCGGTCTGAACAGTCAGCTCTTCGGCTTCGACGACGAGGAGGACGAACGGCAGTTCGCCTGGCTAGCCGAGCAATTGCAGACCGCCGGGGACCGTCCAGTCGCGATCTTCGCGCACAAACCGCTTTTCGTCGATGATCCGGGTGAGGGCGATACCGGTTACTGGAGCGTGAGGCCCCGTCAACGCCAACGGCTCTTCGACCTGATGGCCGGCCGCAACGTCGCCCTTCATGCCAGCGGCCATCTTCATTGGGCCTGGACCGGCGAGCAGGAAGGAACATCCCTCGTTTGGGCTCCGCCGACATCCTTCATCGTCGACACCCTCGAGCGCGAGATGCCAGGCGAGCGGCTGGTCGGTGCCGTCGTGCATCGTTTCGAGGGGCGCCAGGTTTCGAGCGAGGTCGTTGCCGTACCGGGGCTGACGACACACATCCTTGATCCGGTGGTTGAGGAGGTCTATCCGCGCGCTGCAAAGACGCCCGTGGAGGTGGTGCAATGACCGTGCTTTCGCTTCGCGGCATCGCCAAGTCCTATGGCGGGAACACGATCCTGAAGAGTATCAGCTTCGAGGCGGAAGCGGGCGAGTTCATCGCGCTTGTCGGGCCGTCAGGATGCGGCAAGAGCACGCTTCTGCGGATCGTGGCGGGACTGGATCACGCCGATCATGGCGATATCGCCATCGCCGGCCGCGATGTGTCGCGGGTGCCGGCCGCGGACCGCAACATCGCCATGGTCTTTCAATCCTACGCACTCTATCCGCATTTGACCGCCGGCCAGAATATTGCGGTCCCGCTCGCCATGCGGCGGCTGACGGCGATGCAGCGCCTGCCGCTTCTCGGCAGCCTGTTGCCGGGCCAGCGGCAGATCTGCGCCGACATCCAGCGCCAGGTCGACGAGATGGCATCGTCCCTGAAAATCGATCACCTGCTTGGGCGCAAGCCCGGACAGATGTCGGGCGGTCAGCGGCAGCGCGTGGCGCTGGCGCGCGCCATGGTCAGGCGACCGAGCGTGTTTTTGATGGACGAGCCGCTGTCCAATCTCGACGCGAACCTGCGCGTTCACGCGCGCGGCGAAATCGTCGACTTGCATCGTCGTGCAGGCGTGCCGACGCTTTACGTCACACACGACCAATCGGAAGCCCTATCCATGGCCGATCGGGTCGCTGTGATGATCGGGGGAAGTCTGCTGCAACTGGCCGATCCCAGGGAGATCTACGATAACCCGTCTCACATCGAAGTCGCGCGCTTTCTCGGCCAGCCGAAAATCAATGTGCTTGAAACACGCATGGACGTATCCGGTGTCGTGCGCTTCGGTGGCCTGGTGCTCGCCGGGGAAAATCGCAGCGCAGCAGAGACACCCGTCATGGTCGGCGTACGGCCAGAGTTTGTGCGGGTCCGGGCCGACAATGGCGGGATGCTGCGCGCGCGTGTCGAACGGATGGAGTTTCTGGGCTCAGAGGTCATCGTTCATACACGCCTCGATGCGATCGGCGGCGCCGTCACGATCAAGTCGACACCGTCCGAGGCTGCCTCTCTGTCGACAGGAATGCCGGTCGGCATCGATGTTACACCGGAGCGCGTTATGCTCTTCGGTCGGGACGGAGAGCGGTTGGCGGCAAAGCCGATCGGCATGATGACGGCGCTGGAGACGGCCAATGGCTAGCGTTGCGACCGTGGATCATTTTGCCGTCGAGCCGGCGGCACGCGAGGCACGCGTCGCCTGGCTGCTGGCGCTGCCGGCGATCGTCCTGCTGTTCCTTTTCATCCTTCTGCCGACGCTGGCAGTCATCGTCCTTGGCTTCACCGATTTCGAACTCGGCTATGCCGGGTTCCGGTTTGTCGGTTTCGAGAACTATGCCGAGCTTGTCGGTGATCGTACCTTCCTCCGGTCGCTCTGGAATACCGCCGTTTATACGATCATCGTCGCTCCGGCATCGATCATTCTCGCGCTGGCGATCGCCATGCTGATCGAGGCCGAAACACGGGGCAGGGCGTTCTTCCGCACTGTCTACTTCCTGCCGGTGGCCTCCCTGCTCGTCGCCATGGCTACCGTCTGGCAATTCCTGTTTCACCCGACGATCGGCCCGGTAAACGCCTTCCTCGCTTTCTTCGGCATCGCCGGTCCGAACTGGCTGGGCGCCTCGGGCACGGTTCTCTATGGGCTCGCCATCATCGGCGTCTGGCAATCGGTCGGCTTCAACATGGTGTTGTTCCTGGCCGGTCTTACGGCGATCCCGCGGGAGCTTTATGCGGCAGCGCAGATCGATGGCGCCAAGTCATGGTTCGATCGCTTTCGGCTCGTGACCTGGCCGATGCTTGGGCCGACGACGCTCTTTGTCACCACGATCAGCGTCATCAATTCGGTCAAGGTGTTCGAGACGGTGAAAACCCTGACTGAAGGCGGTCCGAACAAGGCGTCGGAAGTGCTGCTCTTCACCATCTACCAGGAAGGCTTCGTCTACCTCCGTGTCGGCTATGCCTCGGCGATGACAGTGGTGTTCCTTGCCATACTCGTTGCCCTCATGTTCCTGCAATACCGCGTCCTCGACCGGAAGGTGCACTACGCATGACCACGACCTCCCTTTCCATAGGTCGCGTCGCGCGGCTCACCGTCCTGTCGTTCGGGGCGCTCATCTTTCTCGCTCCCTATATCTTCATGATTTCGACCGCCGGCAAGGCGCAGAGCGAGATCTTCTCGTCGTCGCTCTGGCTGATCCCGCAGCAATGGTCCTACATCGAGAATTTTTCGAAGGCCCTGTCGCGGGTCTCCATGTCGACGTTGCTCATCAACGGGGTCATCGTCTGCGCCCTCATCTTCGTCGTGCAAGTGGTGGTCGCCATCCCCTGCGCCTATGCCATGGCCAAGCTGAGGTTTCAGGCGGCGCGCACCATGATGGTGCTCGTCATGATCGGGCTGCTGGTGCCGATCCATGCGACGGCGTTGCCGCTCTATGTCGCCTTCGACCGGTTGTCGGTACTCAACAGCTATCTGGCGCTGGTTGCTCCGTTCTCGATATCGGTGTTCGCGATCTTCCTGTTCCTCCAGTTCTTCCGCGCCATCCCTGACGATCTCATCCAGGCCGCCCGGCTCGACGGCATGTCGGAAGCGGGCATCGTTGTGCGGGTGGTCGTGCCCAATGCCTGGCCGGCGATCACCGCCTTCGCGATCTTCTCGGTCGTCGCCCACTGGAACGATCTGTTCTGGCCGTTGATCGTCGTGACCAACCAGGATTACGCCACACCGCCGCTCGGCCTTCTCTACTTCCGTGCGGCGGAAGCCGGCGACGACTACGGCGCGCTGATGGCTGCCACGCTGATCATTACCCTTCCTCTCGTCACCGCCTTCCTGCTTGCGCAGAAACGCTTCGTCGAGGGCATCACCATGACCGGGCTCAAAGGCTGACCGGTCCAACCAGGAGTACGTCATGCAACAGTTCAAACAGCTTCTCGCGGCGGCTGCGATCTCGATGACCTTCACCGTCCCGGCCCATGCCGAAACGGTGCTGACGGTGCACTACCCGATGCCGGGCTTCTTCAAGGACGTGATGGACACGATCTCCAAGAAGTTCATGGAGGAAAACCCCGACATCAAGGTCACCTTTGCCAATCCTTCGGCGACCTATGAGGAAGGCATTCAGACGATCATGCGTCAGGCCGGTACCGCCGAGATGCCTGATCTGACGTTCATCGGCCTCAATCGCCTGCGCATGGTCAATGAGCGCGACATTCCCGTCGACCTCGGCCCGTTCATTGCCAAGGACGGCAACATGGCCGAGCAGGGCTTTTCGGACAACATCCTGAAGCTCGCCCAGGTCGGCGGCAAACAGGTCGGTCTCGCTTTCGCGACATCCAATCCGATCATGTATTACAACGCCGATCTCGTTCGCAAAGCCGGCGGAAACCCGGACAGCCCGCCCAAGACCTGGGACGATGTCATTGCGCTCGGCGGCAAGATCAAGGCGCTCGGCGACGGCAATGAAGGCATCGACTTCCGTTGGCAGGGCGATGACTGGATGTTCTCTGCGCTGCTTTTCGGTGCGGGCGGACACATGCTCAACGAACACGAGAGCAAGGTTGCGTTCAACGGCCCGGAAGGCGAGAAGGCGATCGCTGTGCTTGACCGCATGGTCAAGGAGGGTGGGCTTCCGGTTTTGACCAAGCAGGCCGGTGAGCAGGCTTTCGTTGCCGGCAAGGTGGGCTTCGCGTTCCAGACTACAGGCGCCCTTCGCAACACCATCAAGAACGTCGGCAGCAAGTTCGACCTGCGCACCGCGCATATTCCGCTGATCGATCCGGAAAACGGCAAGCTGCCGACAGGTGGGAACGCGGTGGTCATCCTCACCCGCGACGCCGAAAAGCAGGACGCAGCGTGGAAGTTTGCGAAGTTCGCAGCCGGCCCCTACGGCGCATCGGTCGTGGTGCCCGGCACCGGTTACGTGCCGAACAACGAACTGGCCGCGACGTCGCCGGACTATCTCGCCAACTTCTACAAAGAGAACCCGCTGTTTCGCGCTGGCCTCGAGCAGATGCCGCGCATGATGCCATGGTATGCCTTTCCCGGTACCAACGGGGTGAAGGTGACGCAATCGATCGTCGAAAACCTCTCGCGTGTCGTCGAGCAGACGGCCACGCCGCAAGAGGCGCTCGAGGACGCCGCTGCCGAAGTGGAGGGCCTGCTGCCGCGCAGCTAAATCGCACCAAGCGACCAGCACCGTTGCTGAAACCGACACCACCCGGCGAAATCTCGCAGGGTGGTGTTCTTCCTTCTGCCTGCTGCATAATTCCTTAAGTCGGAATCGATTTAAGGAAAAAATTATGCAGCAAGTTTAGGGTGTTACAGCGTCCTTAGCGCGTCATATTTGACGCGCGGTGCTGTAGCGCAATTGCTGCACCGTCTCGCCGACATAGAGCCGATGGCCCAGGCGCAGATGGCGGGATTGCGAGGCGTTTTCGGCGATATCGAGCAACATGGCTGCGGCCGCCACCCCCATGTCGCCATCCGGCATGGTCATCGTCGTCAGCGACGGGTTCATCAGGCGGCCGATAGCGATGCCGTCGAAGCCGGCGACGGAAACATCGCCCGGCACCGACAATCCCTCGCGCCTGAGGGCGCTGATGACGCCGAGCGCCAGCAGATCGTTGGAAGCGATGATCGCCGTTGGCCGATGCCGCTCGATCGCGGCGGTGAGTTCGAGGTGCTCATAGCCGTCGACAAAGGGGATCTGAACGGAGGCGAGCGGATCGAGCCCACTGTCCTTCATCGCCGCCTGATACCCTTCATATCGCAGTCGCGCCCGGTCGGAGGAGACGAAATGGCCGGAGACATAGAGGATGCGACTGTGTCCGTGCTGGAGGATATGCTGGGTGATGTCACGGCCCGCGCGATGATTTTCGACCGTCACCGCGGCCTGAAATCGCGCGATCGGCAGGTTGTTGAGCAACACCGTCGGCGGAAGGGCCGCCGATAACGCCTCGCTCCTATGTGCATTGCACAGGGTGACAATCAATCCCGTTGGCCTTTGCTCGAGCAATGCGCTTACCGCTTTTGCCTCGGACGACGGATCATAGTTGGACTGGGCAATCAGCACGCCGTGGCCGGCCGCCTGCATGCGGTGCTGGATACCGGCCAGCGACGCTGCAAAGACCGGATTCGTCACGCTCGGCACGAGCACGCCGACGACCGGACTATTGCGTCCGGCGCCGCGTCCGTTCGATGCAACTGATCGGTAACCGAGTTCGGCCGCCGCTCGCCGCACGCGGCGGACCATCTCGTCGCTCGCGGGGCCGTCTCCCTTGAGGACGCGCGACACCGTTGCCAATGAGCAGCCGGCCTGAAAGGCGATTTGCTGAAGGGTTGCCATCGCCGGTATCTAGCGAACGTCCGTGACAGGAAATTGAACCGATTGTGCACCGACTGGATTGCCATGCCGTGAATTATTATTCATGGTATGAATTATATTGACAGGCCGATCGTTCGCCGTTTTAATCACCATAGTCGGAAGTCGAGGAGGAGTTCCGGCAAACTCACACATCAGCGGTCATTTCTGACGGCACCATTGGTTTTGGGAGGGGCTTCGGCCTCGAGGAGGACGCTTGCGCACTTTTTTGAGCTCGACCGCACTGGCGGTCATTGCAACGACGTTTCTGGCTGGCCCCGCCAGCGCGGAGACGGCCAATCCATTTCGCTGCGAACCCGGCGAAAAATACGTCATGAACGTCATGGTTTCAGGCGTCGAATACTGGTTCCCGGTTTATGAGATGTTCAAGCAGGCCGGCCAGCAGTTCGGCTGCGAGACCGAATATACCGGCACGCCGGAATATGACGTCAACAAGCAGATCGCCACCTTCGATCAGGCGCTGGCGCAGAACCCGGCCGGCATCCTCGTTCATCCGATGAACTCGGATCCGTTCATCGAGCCGATCAATCGGGCGATCGACCAGGGCACGGCTGTCGTCACGTTTGCGGCCGACTCGCCGCTCTCCAAGCGCATCTCGTTCATCACCTCGGACAATACCCGCGAAGGCGTTTACGCCGCCGATGCGATCGCCGAGAAGATGGGCGGCAAGGGCGAATATGCCGTTCTGGAAAACCCCGGCCAGGACAACCACGACAAGCGCATCGCCGCATTCGTCGGCCGCATGGCTGAAAAGTGGCCCGACATGAAACTCGTCGGCCGCGCCGCATCCAACCAGGATCCGAACAAGGCCTATCAGGGCCTGATGAGCCTGATCCAGGCCAACCCGAACCTCGGCGCGGTCTTCATGCCGGAAGCCAACTCGGCGATCGGTGCCGCACAGGCCAGCAAGGAAAGCGGCGGTAAGGTTCTCGTCATGTGCGCGGACGTCAACGCCAACATCCTCGACATGATCAAGGCCGGCGAAGTGTTCGGCTCGATCAACCCGAACCAGGGCATGCAGGGCTATATGGGCTTCATGCTGCTGTGGCTCGCCAAGCATCCCGAGCTCATAGACCCGATGAACGACGCCAAACGTTCCGGCTTCAACCCGATGAGCATTCCCTTCGTCGACAATGGTCTCTCCATCGTCACTGCCGCCAATGCGGACGACTTCTACTGGGACAAGTACCTGAAGCGCCGCGGCACCAAGGGCATTGACGAGTAAGGGTTTTGATACGGCTATCCGGATACCCGGATAGCCGGTCGAACGATCGATAGTGGAGAAGGCGATGATATCGCAGCCGGTCCTTCAGGTCCGCAACGTCACCAAGCACTTCGGGGCTGTGAAGGCACTGACCAATGTGGATTTCAACCTCGAAAAGGGCGAAATCCATGCGCTTTGCGGCGAGAACGGCGCCGGCAAATCCACCCTCATGAACATCATCGCCGGCGTGCTGCAGCCGAACGAGGGAGAAATTCTCGTCGACGGCACGCCGACGAAGATCTCCTCGCCGGCCGCAGCCCAGTCGCTCGGCATCGGTCTCGTCCACCAGGAGATCGCGCTCTGCCCGGACGCGACGGTGGCGGAAAACATGTTCATGGCCGCGACCAACCGGCGGCGCTCGCCGCTGATGAACTACGCGTCGCTTGCCCGCGATGCGCAGGCGGTGATGAACCGGCTGGCGCCGATCGACGCGCGCCGGAAGGTCGCCGACCTTACCATTTCCAGCCAGCAGCTGGTCGAGATCGCCAAGGCGCTGACGCTCGATTGCCGGGTGCTGATCCTCGATGAGCCGACGGCAGCGCTGACGGAGGCCGAGGCGCAGGCGCTTTTCGGCATCATCCGCGACCTGAAGGCTGCGGGTATTTCCATCATCTATATCAGCCATCGCATGGCCGAGATCTTCAGCCTGTGCGATCGCGTTACCGTCTTTCGCGACGGTCGCCACGTCTCGACGGAGCGCGTTGCGGATGTGACGCCGGATGATGTCGTTCGCCGCATGGTCGGGCGCGAGATCACGCAACTTTATCCGCCGAAGCAGGCACCGGGCGAGCAATCCGGCGACGTCATCCTGTCGGTGCGCGGTCTTGGCGACGGCGAACGCATCGATGACGTCGGCTTCGAACTGCGCAAGGGCGAAATTCTCGGGATAGGCGGGCTGATCGGCTCGGGCCGCACCGAGATCGCGGAAGCCATCTGCGGTCTGCGCAGGAAGGTGCGCGGTGACGTGCTGCTGCACGGCAAGAAGCAGGCGATCGGTAGCTACAGGAACGCTGTCGATGCCGGCATCGTCTATCTCTCGGAGGATCGCAAGGGCTCCGGCGTGTTCGTCGACATGTCGATCGCCCAGAACATTTCAGTGCTGGATCTGAAGACGCTGACCGGGCCGCTCGGCTTGATGAACGCGAAGGCGGAAGCGGACCTCGCCCGCGATTTCACCCGGCGGCTCGGCGTGCGCATGGGCGGCATCGCCATGCCGGTATCATCGCTTTCGGGCGGCAACCAGCAGAAGGTGGCGATCGCCAAGCAACTCGCGGTGCGGCCGAAGGTCATTCTCATGGACGAACCGACACGCGGTATCGACGTCGGTGCCAAATCGGAAATTCACCGCCTGTTGCGCGATCTCGCGCGCTCGGGCATCGGCATCGTCGTCATCTCGTCGGAACTGCCCGAACTTTTGGGGCTGTGCGATCGGGTACTCGTGGTTCGCGAAGGCGGTATCGCCGGCGAGCTCGGCGAAGCCGAGATGACGGAAGAAGCGGTGATCCGCCTCGCATCCGGGGTCGGGCAGCGCAGCGATACACAAAATATCAGGGCGGCCGAGCATGTTGCCTGAGACAAGCAGAGTGAATGGGGAGGCGGAAATGGCAGTCGACACGGTGGTTGCAACGCAGGTGCGGGTTCCGGCCTGGCGACGGATCGGTACGATGCGCGAGGCAGGGCTGATCGCCATCATTCTCGCGCTCGGCATCGTCATGAGCTTCGCCTCGCCGCACTTCCTCACCTTCGGCAACATGCGCGCGATGCTGATGAGCTTTTCGGTCGAAGGCATCGTCGTCGTCGGCATGACGATCCTCTTGATCGTCGGCGGCATCGACCTGGCAGTCGGATCCGTCGTCTGCTTTGCCATGGTGCTGGCAGGGTCGCTGTTCCTCGCCGGGCTTGACCCCTGGACGGCCTCGCTCCTCGGGATCCTCGCAAGCAGCCTCATCGGCGCGATCATGGGCTTCTTCGTCACCGTGGTCGGGCTCAACCATTTCATCACGTCGCTGGCGGCGATGGTGATCGTGCGCGGGCTTTGCCTGGTCATCACCAAGGGCACGCCGCTGTCGCTGTTCACCCTGCCGGCATCGTTCAAGGCCGTCGGGCAGGGTACGTTCCAGGGCATTCCCTATGTCATCCTGATCTTCGTCGCCGTCGTGATCCTTTTCGACTTCCTGCTGCGCCGGGCAACCGCCTTTCGCAAGGTGTTCTACACCGGCAGCAACGAGAAGGCGGCGCTCTATTCCGGCATCAAGACCAAGCAGGTGAAGTTCTGGGTGACGGTGCTCTGCTCGACGCTCGCCGGTGTCGCCGGCGTCATCTACATGTCGCGCTTCGGCGCCGCCACGCCCACTTTCGGCGTCGGCATGGAACTCAACATCATTGCGGCTGCCGTTATCGGCGGGGCGTCGCTCAACGGCGGCTCGGGCACGATCCTCGGCGCCATCCTCGGCATCGCGCTATTGTCGGTCGTCACCAGTTCGCTGATCCTGCTCGACGTTTCGGTCTATTGGCAGGATATGATCAAGGGCTGCATTCTGCTTGCAGCCGTCTCCATCGATCATTTTCTGCATAAGCGGAAGGCCATCTGAACATGCCGATCGCCAATCCCAATCAGAACATCATCTCCAGCGCGCGCGAAGAACTCGTCGTTGCCCGGCAGATGCACCAGGCACTGGTGCTGCACTTCCTCGAAGGCCTGACGCAGTCGCAGATTGCCGACCGGCTCGGCATCTCGCAGCCGACGGTCAACCGTCTGATCAAGCGCGGACGCCAGCTCGGCCTCGTCGAAATCAAGATCAAGTCGCCGATCGAACCGCTCGTTGACATGGAGGAACAATTGCTGGCTCTCGGCGGCATCAGCCGCGCCGTCGTCGTTCCCACGGTGTCCGATAACCAGCAGACGGCGCTGCAGGCGGTAGGGGAAGCTGCGGCCCGGTTGCTGATGGAAGAGATCGGCGACGGCGACACCATCTGCATCACCGGCGGCAAGGGCGTCAGCGCCGTTGTTGCCGGCCTGCAGCCATCACGGCGCCTCAACGTCGAGGTGGTCCCGGCGACGGGCTGCGTGCAGGGCAAGCACTATACCGACGTCAACCACGTCTCGACCCTGATGGCGGATCGGCTCGGCGGACGGTCCTATCAGATCCATGCGCCGCTCTTTGCCGATAGCGCCGCGGAGCGCGCCATGCTGATCAACATGCGCTCGGTGGCCGACGTGTTCAAACGCGCCAGGGAAGCCAAGGTGGCGATCGTCGGCATCGGTTCGATCCTTTCCGACGATTCGAGCTACTACGACCTGCACCCGTCCTCCAGTACCGATCGCGCTGCGATCGAGCGCTCGGGCGCAAGCTGCGAACTGCTCGCGCACCTGCTCGACGACCAGGGCCGGCTCTGCGACTACAGCCTCAACCGCTCGCTCGTCTCGCTGACGCTCGACGAGTTCGCATCGATCCCGACCAAGATCGGGGTCGCGAGCGGGCCGAATAAGGCCGGGCCCATTCTCAGCGTCCTGCGTGGCAGGCATCTCGATACACTCGTGACCGACGAGGCGACCGGCGAGCGCATCCTTGCCATGGCAAGCAAAAAGGGACTTTCGGCATGAGCAGTGAACAGTTGACGCGCGAGATGGGCCGCTCCGGTGTCAAGGCATCCGCCGTCGGTCTCGGCACCTGGGCGATCGGTGGCTGGATGTGGGGCGGTACGGACGAAGGCTCGTCGATCGCCGCGATCCAGGCCTCGCTCGATGCCGGCGTAACCCTGATCGACACGGCACCCGCCTATGGCCTCGGGCGCTCCGAGGAAATCGTCGGCAAGGCGCTGGCCGGTCGTCGCGACAAGGCGGTGATTGCGACCAAATGCGGCCTCGTCTGGCACACGACGAAGGGACGCCATTTCTTCGACCAGGACGGAAAGCCGGTCCATCGTTACCTCGGCCGTGACGCCATCGTTCACGAGGTCGAAGAGAGCCTGAGGCGGCTGGCGACGGACCATATCGATCTCTACATCACCCATTGGCAGGATCCGACGACGCCGATCGAGGAAACGGTGCGGGCGTTGGAAGACCTGAAAAGTGCCGGAAAAATCCGGGCGATCGGCGCCAGCAATGTCGACCGCTCCGAGCTCGAGGCCTATATCGCGACCGGCCGCCTCGATGCGATCCAGGAACGCTTCAGCATGATCGATCGCGAGATCGAGGCGGAGCTCCTGCCGCTGACCACGAAAAACGGCGTGGCGACACTGAGCTATTCCTCATTGGCCCTGGGTCTGCTCTCCGGCACCGTCGGTCCGGACCGGATGTTTTCGGGCGACGATCAGCGCCGCGACAACCCGCGTTTCTCCGTCGGTAATCGCGAAAAGGCGACGGCCTTTGCCGAGGCGATACGGCCCATCGCAGAGAAGCATTTAGCCAGCATCGCGCAGACGGTCATTGCCTGGACGCTCGCCCAACCCGGCGTGACCTTTGCCCTTTGCGGTGCACGCAATCCGGCGCAGGCGCTCGACAACGCCCGGGCGGGCACAATCCGGCTCGACGACCAGGATCTCGCGACGATCGACGAAGCGATAGCGGCGAAGCTCGCTGACATGGATAGGTAACGGACCGCCATCATGAACCGAGAAGAGATTTTTGACGGGCTTCGCCAGAGCCCGAAGGTGGACGTGTGCGTCCTCGGCGGCGGCATCAACGGCCTCAGCGTCTTTCGCGAGCTGGCGCTGCAGGGCGTCAATGTCGTGCTCGTGGAAAAACACGACTTCTGTTCCGGTGCCAGCGCCGCGCTGTCGCGCATGGTTCATGGCGGGCTGCGGTACCTCGAAAACGGCGAGTTCAGCCTGGTGCGGGAATCGCTTGTCGAGCGCGATCGGTTGCTGCGCAACGCGCCGCACTATGTCGGTCCGCTGCCGACGACGGTTCCCGTCTTCGATGTGTTTTCCGGTATCGCCAACGGCGCCGTTCGGTTCCTCGGCTTGAGCCGGCGCCCGAGCCGCCGCGGCGCTGTCGTCATCAAGGCCGGTCTCGCGATCTACGACTTCCTGACGCGCAAGCGCGCTTTGATGCCGCGCCACGAGTTTCGCGGGCGGCGCTCGACGCTCGGCCGATGGCCGGCGCTTAATCCGGCGATCAAGAATTCCGCGACCTATTATGACGCCTGGGTCAGTCAACCCGAGCGCCTTGGCATCGAACTGCTTCAGGACGGTCTGTCGGCCGGCGCACATGCGCGCGCCGTCAACTATGCCGAGCTGAAGCTGACCGCTCCGGGACGCTACGCCGTGAGGGACACTATCGGCGGCATGGAGGTTTCGATCGAGCCGACATTGATCGTCAACGCCACCGGCGGCTGGATCGATATCGCCAATCAGAGCCTGTTTTCAGGGCCGGCTCGGCCAGCGCCGCTAATGGGCGGCACCAAGGGGTCGCATCTCATCATCGACAACGACGATCTGACGCGCGCCCTCGATGGGCATATGATCTATTACGAGAACGAGGACGGACGCATCTGTATCCTGTTTCCCTATCTCGGCAAGGTTCTGGTCGGCTCCACCGACATTCGCGTCGATGATCCCGAGACCGTGCGCTGCGAGACGGAGGAACGAGACTACATCCTGCAGTCGCTCGCCTTCGTCCTGCCGACGATCAAGGTGCGCCACGAAGAAATCGTCTTCCAGTTTTCCGGTGTGCGGCCGTTGCCGGCGAGCAAGGACAGTTTTACCGGCCGCATTCCGCGCGATCACTATTGCACCTTCGTCGAGACTGCCGATGCAGATACCGCCGATGGGGGGCCGCCGGTCCTGTGCATGATCGGCGGGAAATGGACGACATTCCGCTCCTTCGGCGAGCTGGCGGCCGATTTTGTGCTGGAACGGCTGGCGCGGCCTCGTCGCGTGGCCACGGCCGATCGGGCGATCGGCGGGGGCCGGGATTTTCCCGCCGACCGCGAAGCCTGGATTACGCGGGTGACCGCGGCGACAGCCATTTCGCCGACGCGCGTCGCCACGCTTTTCCAGCGCTATGGAACGGACGCCGAGCGCATCGCCGCGTTCATCGCCCTCGCGCCCGACATGCCGCTTCCGCATCCGGGCTACTCGACACGCGAGATCCAGTTGCTGATCCGCAGCGAGAAGGTGGAGCACCTTGACGACCTTCTGCTTCGCCGCACGACGCTGGCGATCACCGGCGAGCTTTCGCTCGAAATGACCGACGCGGTTCTCGCGCTGCTGGCGGCTGAAAAGCATTGGTCCGCCGCCCGTCAGGCGCAAGAACGCGCCCGTTTTCTCACCCTTCTCCTCGAACGCCACGGCGTCGACGAAGACATGCTTTCCGCACGGAATGAACAAAGGAGTGCATTATGCGAAACAACCGCAAGGTCCGGATGAACCGTCTTTTTGGCGCAGGGCGCTGCCTGGACGTGGCCATCGACCATGGCGTCTGCAACGAGCCGTCCTTCCTCGACGGCCTTGAGAACATGGAATCCGTGGTCAAGGCCCTGGTCGACGCCAGGCCTGATGCGATCCAGATGAATTATGGCCAAGCCGATCTGCTCCAGGATCTTCCCGGCAAGGACAAGCCTGCTCTGGTCATGCGCATCGACATGGGCAATCCCTACAATCGCATTCGCCACCGCGACATGTGGGCGGTGTTGCAGAACGAGGCCGAGCCGCTGATCGGGGCACTGGAGATGGATGCCGCCTGCGTCGTCGTCAACCTGTTCATGTTGCCTGACGAGCCGGATCTCTTTCGCCAGTGCGTCACGAACATTTCGCGCGTGCGCGCCGATTGCGAAAAGTACGGAATGCCGCTGATGATCGAGCCGCTGGTCATGCAGCCGGTCACCGAGCGCGGCGGCTACATGGTCGATGGCGATGCGGAAAAGATCGTCACGCTCACAAGGCTGGCTCGCGAAATGGGTGCCGACATCGTCAAGGCCGACCCGACGACGAATGCCGAAGATTTCCACCGCGTGGTGGAGGCGGCGCGCTGCCCGGTTCTGGTGCGCGGCGGCGGCAAGGAGGACCTGCGCGCCGTGTTTGACAAGTCCGCAGCCTTGATGCGGCAGGGCGCGATGGGCATGGTCTATGGGCGCAATATCTACCAACATGCAAACCCGAGCGCCGTCGTCCGCGGACTGATGGCCATCGTGCATGACGACGCCGATGGCGAAGCCGCCTTCGCATTGTATCAGCAGGGCTAATATCAGCCCAGGCTGGTATGAGGACGACGATCCGAACCTTGGGAGGGGTTCTTTTATGGCAGACTATCTTTTGGGACTCGACGCCGGAAACACCGTGATCAAGGCAGTGATTTTCGACCTAGAGGGCAATGAGATCGCGGCGGCTGCGCAGGAGGGGCACAGCCGGGTTCCGCGGCCCGGACATGTCGAACGCGGGCTCGAAGAGCTGTGGACCCATGCCCGGGCAGTCATCCGCCAATGCGTCGAGCGTGCGGGCATCCGCGCCGAAGAGATCGTCGCGATCGGTTGCGCCGGCCACGGCAACGGCCTTTATGCCCTCGATCAGGGTGGCGAGCCGCTTCTCGGCATCCAGTCGCTCGACACGCGCGCCGCAGGGCTGGTTGAGGAATGGAAGGCGCAGGGTGTCGGCGACCGCACCTATGCCATTGGCCGGCAACGCCCCTGGCCGTCGCAGACACCGACCTTGCTCGCCTGGCTCAAGCGCTTCCAGCCGGAAACCTTTGCCAGGATCGGCACCGTGTTTCTGTGCAAGGATTTTATCGTCAACCGCTTGACCGGCAAGCGGGTCAGCGACGTCTCGGATATGACCGGCTGCGGTCTGCTGAACGTCGTCAACCGGCGCTACGACCGCGATCTGATGGCGGCCTTCGATCTCGGCGAGGCAACCGGCCTCTTGCCTGACCTCGCCGAAAGTGCCGATGTCGTCGGCACGGTCACGCCGGAGGCGGCGGCACAGACAGGGCTTGCCGCGGGCACGCCGGTGGTCGGCGGCCTTTTCGACGTCGTCGCCTCGGCAATCGGCTCGGGCGTCACGCGCACGGGTGCTGCCTCGATCATCGCCGGGACCTGGAGCATCAATCAGGTGATCATCGATGGTCCCGACCTTTCCGGTCCGGTCTTCATGTCGTCCACCTTCGATCGTGGACGCTATATGGCAATCGAATCGAGCGCGACGTCGGCGGCCAATCTGGAATGGCTGGTGCGCGAGTTCTTTGCCGAGAGCGGTGTTGAAGACGGGCGATCGCCGTTTGATGTCTGCTGCTCGCTTGCATCCGATATCGAACCTGCCGCGAACGACCCGATCTACCATCCGTTCCTTTATGGGGCGCAGCAGGATGGCAACGCCCGTGCCGGGTTCTACGGCGTGGCCGGCTGGCACACGAAGGCCCACCTGGTTCGCGCGGTTCTCGAGGGGGTAGCCTTCGGCCACCGGCAGCATATCGCGACGATGCGCGCGGCGGGCGCAGCCTTCGACGAGGCGGTGCTTTCGGGCGGCGGATCCCGCAGCCTGATCTGGCCGCAGATCTTTGCCGACGTGCTCGGGGTTCCGGTGTCGGTTGCCCGTTCGCGAGAAACCGGTGCGCTGGGCGCAGCGATCGCCGCGGGTACCGGAGCAGGTCTGTTCGCCGATTTCTCGGAAGGTGCGGCGGCGATGGTGCAGACGGAGCGTCACTACCGCCCGAACGCGGCCCTGGCGCGCCATTACACCCGACGCTACGAGCTTTATCGGGATATCGCCGAGGCGATGGCGCCGATCTGGCGGCGGCTTTCGAATGCCGAGGTCGAGGTTTCCGAGGCGGCGGCTTAGCGGCGGAAGGACGGGCCGACAACCTCGCCGCCGACCGCCCGGACAGCCGAAACAGTGAAGCCGAGGGCCAGGACCGGCCATCGGCTTGTTTGCTTCACGCCGATCTGAGCGCCGCCGCCCCAGGGAGGATTGGGCAACGGCGCTGTGATCGTGTGGAAAACATCAGAACCGCATGTTCACGCGATTAAACTGCTGATTTTATTATTAATTACTTGTTAGTCTGCGCGGCAAAGAAGGGGCCGCCGTCGACCGTCTCACGCCGCCGGCAGTGTGATGCGGAAGCAGGCGCCGCCGGTCGGCGCGCAGACCACCGATATGTGCCCCTTGTGGCGGCTGACAATCTCGCTGACAAGATGCAGCCCAAGGCCTGCGCCGTGGTCGCGCGGCTGCAACCGGTGAAACGGCTCGAAGATCCGTTCCCTTTCGCTTTCGGGAATGCCGGGGCCTTCGTCGCTGACCTCGATGATGCCGCCATGCTCGACGTGAATGGAGATCATCCCGCCCGCATGCTCGATCGCGTTGCGCACCAGATTGGTGACGGCACGCTCCAAGGCGCCTGCGTCCCCGCGTGCGCCGACCCGCTCGGGGCCATGGCTAAAGGTGATATCGCAGCCGGCCGAAAGTGCCAGGGGGGCGAGGTCAGCGGCGACGTCGCGGCAGAGCGAGACCAGGTCGAGTGGGACGAAATTGGCACCATCGCGGTCGATGCGCTCGAGATCGAGCAATTGTTCGGCAAGGCCAGCGATGCGGGCGGCATCGACCAGAAGACGGGTGCGCAGCGGGCCGAGGTCCATGCCTTCAAGCCGCGTCTGCAGGATCGCGACCGGCGTCCTCAGCTCGTGGGCGGCATCCATGATGAAGCGCTGCCGGCGCTCGTAGCCTTCGTCCAATCGCTGCAGTGCGCCGTTGACCGCTTCGACCAGCGGGCGGACCTCGCCGGGGACGCGGCCGTCAGGCAGGCGGGCGCCCCGGCGGTCGACGTCGATGCTTTTGGCGTGGTCGGCGACTTCGGCAAGGCTGGAAAAGGCGCGGCGCACGATGATCGGAATGGCGAAGGCGGGGATGAGAACGACGATCAGCACGATCGGCAGCAGCAGCAGGTTCGTGAGGAAGAATACGGCGAACGAGGCGCTCCACAGGCGTCCGCCACCGGTCAGAACGGTGTAGGTGCCGCTCTCGGTCTCGATCACGCGGGCGAGGGCCGAAAGCATGTAGGGCTCCATGCCGTCCCGGATGTCGGCAAAGGTCACGCGGTCGAGATGCTCGCCGATGCTGCGATAAGCATCGGGCACCGGCCCGCTTTGGATCGTTTCGCCGCGTTCGTTGCGCACGATGAACCAGAAGCCGGGCGTCTCGGCGAGCACGGCCCGCAGCTCGGGCGTGTCTTTCAGTTTCAGTTTCCGGTCGGGGGCGACCTCGACGGCGCCGGCGGCGATCGAAGCCGAACTGGCATCGAGGATCATGCCGCCAAGATCGGCCCGGATCAAAAGGGCCATGAAGCCGGCAATGACGGCGATGAGCAACAGCACCTGGAAGGTGAGGATGTGCCAGATGAGCCGCTTCTTCAGGGAGTGGTTGGCGCTGGGGCTCATTCCATCGGCCTCAGGAGGTACCCGACCCCGCGAATGCCGTGGATCTCCACGGCCTTGCCAGCAACTCCTCAATCGCGAAGGGCTTGGCGAGGTAGTCGTCGGCACCCATGTCCAGCCCCTTGACCCGCTCGTAGACAGCGCCACGCGCTGTCAGCACGATCACCGGAATGCCCGACTTCAATGCGCGAACGCGAGGAATGAGCGTCAGCCCGTCCCCATCAGGCAATTGCCGGTCGAGAATGATCGCGTCGTGAACCTGATTGGCCATGGCGGCAATGGCGTGATCGAGCGACGGTGCATGGTCAAGGATCATGTCATAACGGCCAAGGGCAACGCTCAGCGCGGCAGCCATCTCCGGTTCGTCCTCTACAAGGAGTAGGCGCATGTCTCGATTCTCCAACGTGTCAGCGCGGTAGCGGCACATTTGATTGAGGAGCATTGCCGCAAAGTTGCGGCTGGTTCGCGCACTGAGTGCATCATTTGCCTGCTAACACGCAATGCAGCCGCAGCCTGCATCGGCAGCCTTTACGGTATCTGACGGCTCCGAGTGATATGGGAGACAGAGCTCTGTGTGTGTTTGAATTCTCTGATTGATCGCCGTTCTCAGTGTGATGATCCCCGGCGCTTCGCCTGCTTTGGCGGATGATTTCGAGAACGACTGGCGTTGGTGCCGGGATTATCATCGGCGCTGCGAGGAGGCGCACGGAGACCGCTGGCGCGAGCGTCGCGACAAACAGGACAAGAGGGATCTCAAGGGAGGACTTGCCGCCGGCGCGATCAGTCTCGCACTCGGTGCAATCATCATCGGCGTGGCCAGGAGGCCGAAAGAAAGCGCCAAAGCGATCAGTATCGGCGCAATGACCGGGACGCACACTGCCTGGCTCGCTGCCGCCCGCGCGACCCGCGCAGCGGGACCGTCGTCGGACGCGACGGCCGCCGACACGAGCAGGGGCGGCGGCCTTGAAAGGCCGTCGTGTCCTTGGGGAATGTCCTGCCGAGCAAAAAAGCCTAGGCGATCGCCATCATCGACTGGAACGCCTCGTAGGCGGCAAGGACCGTCTCGCGTTGCGCCTCGTGCCCTGCAACGAAGGCGTCGCCATAGATGGTTTCGTCGGGATATTCCGTGATCAGGGTCAGCGGCGCCTTGTGGCGATCGTCGACGGAGATCATGCAGGGGAAACCGTTGATGATGCGGAAGCCGGTTTCGCCGGCATGGGTTTCGTAAAGCGCGATCTGCTGGTCGTTGTAGGCGAGCAGGCCGGGGACCGCGGCCAAGCGGGCCGTCACCGCTTCGATCAGTTGCTCGGCCCGCACCTCCCAATCGGCGTGGTGGCGCATGATCAGGAAGAAACCCTTCGGCAGGGTCCACATGGCAAAGCCGCGCGGCACATAACCGGACAGCGGCCGTGTCCACTCGTGCGAGGGGTAGCCGTGCAGGTTGACATGAAGCTCGGCGCCCGAGAGCGCTTCGGCTTCGTTGCGGATTGCCCGCTCGTTGAGCGCGGCGCCGGCGCGGTATTCGAGATCGTCGCCGAGTGCGGTGTAGCGGGCGGCGTGATGCATGTGCAGCGGGTTGTCGGCGCGCAGCCGCTGGTGAACGGCATAACCATCAGGGTTTTCGAGCGGCGATACCGTGAAGTGGGCGCCGGGACGAGCGGCTAGCGTCCGGGCCGCGCGCAATGCGCCGACGATGCCGGTGGTCTCGTTGGGGTGCTGGCCGCCGCTGATCATCACCGCCGCGTCGGTGCCCTTGTGGTAGCGCGCCTTGACGGGGCGGCTGGCGCGCGAATGCGCCTCAAAGGGCTGGCCATCGATCTTCTCCAGTTCGGCATGGATCTGCGCAACTGCGAGAGGTGCCTGCGCCGTATCGAGCGGCTGGACCTCGCCGTCGGCATCTGCTGTCGCCAGCGGTCGCGTTTCGACCCGGACCGTGGGTTTGCCATCGGCAAAGACGATCTCGGGCACGATCTGGCCGGGTTTCAGGCCGCGGTCGCCAAGCGGGCGGCCCGACTTCTTCTGAAAAACTTCGAGCAGCGAGAAGTAGAAATCTTCGTGCAGCGCCTCGCGGAGGCTGACGACCTCTTCGCCGACCGGCAGCCGAAGATCGTTGATCGGCAATGTCGCGCGGATGTTGAGTTCGTCGAAATAGGGTTCGCTGTCGCCCCAGCCGTGCTCGGCGATCGCACGCATGGCCCCGGTGAACAGCCGCTCATAGTCGGTTTCGAGATGGCATTCGCGCCGGTTGCCGCTGTTGTCGTCGAGACGGACCCAGCCGGTCGGAGACAGAAGTGTTTCGCCGATGAAGTCGGTGTGCTGGCGGTTGGGCGCAAACACCGAGTGGCTTTCCGTGCGTCCGTCGGCAAAGGTCAGCGCGACGTCGTAGGTCAGTGCCGCATCGCTGCCGCCGACAAAGGCGATCTCGGCATCGCCGACGAGCGCTGCCAGCGGATAAGCCTCGAGCAGGAAGCGGTTTGCCAGGCAGTTTTCGGGCTGCGGATAGCGGATGTCGACGCGCTTCAGCGCCTTGAGGTCGATCTCCTCGAGGAAGAAGTGCAACAGCGGCTTGTAGGCGCTTCTGAGCCTTGCCTCGACGCCGAAACCCGCGAGCTTCTCCTCGGCCGCCTCGCGGCTTTCGCGATCATCGAAGAGCCATGCCTCCAGCCGGGTGCCGCGTGCAGCCTCCTTGCCATAGGTTGCGAGCATGGTGTCGAGCGAGCGCTCGAACGTCCCTTCGAAAATCGTGGTCATCGTGAGGTTCTGCCTGTTGGGTCGAGACTGTCGCGCAGCCAGTCGCCGAGAAGGTTGAGGCCAAGGACGGTGAGAAGGATCGCAAGGCCCGGGAAGACGCTGACCCACCAGGCGTTCTGCAGGTAGGTGCGGCCGTCGGCAAGCATGCCACCCCAGCTCGGGATCAGCGGATCGACGCCGAGGCCGAGGAAGGTCAGGCTGCTCTCGAGCAGGATGTTGTTGGCAACGTTGAGCGTCATCAGCACGATGACCGGACCGATCAGGTTCGGCAAGAGATGCTGGAACAGGATCTTCACGTCGCGAACGCCGATCGCGCGGGCCGACTGGATGAACTCCCGTTCGCGCAGCGACAGCACCGAGCCGCGCACGAGGCGGGCATACTGCACCCATTGCGAGATGATGAGCAGCACGATCGTGTTGGTGAGCCCGCCGCCGACGATGGCGATGAAGGTGATGGCGAGCAGGATGAAGGGCAGCGCCAGCTGCACGTCGGCAAAGCGCATGACCAGCATGTCCCAGAAGCCGCGGTAGTAGCCGGAGACGAGGCCCATCACCACGCCGACAACGACGGCGCCGGCAACCGAGGTGAAGCCGACGAGCAGTGAAATCTTGCCGCCGGCAACGACGCGCGCAAGCACGTCACGGCCGAGCGGGTCGGTGCCGAGGGGATGCGCCCAGTTGACGAAGGGCGCAGTCAGCCGCGCCATCAGATCGATCTTGTCGGCGCCACCGGGGAAAAGCACGCCGGACAGGAGAACGGCGAGGCACATGCCGCCGGCAAGTAGCACGCCGAGGATGAATTCGAGGTTGCGGAAACGGGCAAAACGGGTGTTTGCGGCCTTGGCGGTCATCGGCTCACTCCGTCCGGATGCGCGGGTCGACGAGGCCATAGGCGATGTCGACGATGAGGTTGACGCCGACGATCATCAGCGAGAGCACGGTGATGACGGCCTGCAGCACGGGATAGTCGCGGGCGCCGACGGCGTCGAAGGCAAGGGTGCCCATGCCCGGCCAGTTGAACACGCGCTCCACGACGACGATGCCGCCGAGAAGACCGCCGAACTGAAGGCCGAAATAGGTGATGAGCGGAATGGCGCAGTTACGAAGCGCATGCTTGTAGAGCACCTTGCGTTCGCTGAGGCCCTTGGCGCGGGCGACCATGATGTATTGCGACTGCAGCGTTTCGAGCATCGCCGTGCGCACCAGGCGGACATTGGTCGCCGTCAGGATGATACCCATGGTGACGGCCGGCATGATGAAGCTCGCAAACCCGTCCATGCCGCTCGGCGGCAGCCATTTGAGGGTGATCGAAAACAACAGCACCAGCATGATCGCCAACCAGAAGTTCGGGAAGGACAGGCCGACGAGCGAGAGAATGCGGATCGCCTGGTCGGCCCATTTGCCGCGGGCGACGGCGGCCCTGATGCCGAGCGGGATCGAAATGATGATCGAAACGATGAGCGAGGCGAAGGCCAGCATCATCGTGGCGGGCAGGGCGGCGGCAATCAACTGCGAGACCGGGGTTCCGCCCATGAACGAGCGGCCGAAATCGAAGGTGAAGAGGCCTTTGATGAAGGCAACATACTGCGTCAGGAACGGCTGGTTGAGGCCGAGCGCCTCGCGGATGCGCGCAAGGTCCTCTTCCGTGACGCTGCCGGCACCTTGGGCGAGCATCAGTGCCGGGTCGCCCGTCAGGCGGATGGCAAAGGAGACGGTGAGCGTCACGACGAAAACGACGAACACCGCCTGCAGAACACGTTTGATCAAAAATCCGGCCAACTTACCCGCCCTTCATGAAGACGATCCGCCGCTCGCTGCAAGGAGCGGCGGATCTGATTGTTACTCGACCGTGACGTCCGTCAGCCGGAGGCGGCTGTCGGGAACGGGCGTGAAGTTCTTGACGCGCTTGCTCACGCCGTAGATGGCGTTGAGGTTGTAGAGCGGCATTTCCAGCGCACGGTCGGCGGCGTAGTTGGCGATCTGCTTGAGGATTTCCTCGCGCTTGGGCTGATCGGTGATCGAGCGCTGGGATTCCAGCAGCTTGTCGAGATCGGCGTCGGTGTCGTAGGGGTTCCACTTTTCGCCCGAGTGATACATCGAGTAGGCCGTGTTGTCGTAGTCGAGCGTCCAGCCGCCCCAGGACTGCTGGAACATCGCGCCGGTCTTGCCGGCCGGAATGATGTCGTTCAGGAGAACGTTGGTTTCATACGGCTTGATCGTCGCGTTGATGCCGACGAGCTGAAGGTAGCTGGCGACAGCCTGAACGACTTCGTTGAAGGTCGCGTCGTTGCCGCGCACGTCGATCTGGACGGAAGCGCCCGGAGCGACGCCCGCTTCCTTCAGGAGGGCCTTTGCCTGCTCGGGATCGTAGGGCAGCGGCTTCATGGTCGGGTCGAAGCCGAACGACAGCTCGCCCTGGAAGCTGGCGATCGGAGCGGCCTGTCCGCCGAGGATCGACTGGATGATCGTATCGCGGTCGACGCCGAGGACCAGCGCCTTGCGAACCTTCGGATCCTTGGTGATGCCGTCGCGGGTGTTGAAGCGCAGCGCATAGACGGTCGGGCCGGGGGTCGAGACGATTTCGAGCTTGTCGTCGCCCTGAATGGTCGGGATCATACCGATCGGGATGGTCGGCGGGATGACGAGATCGACGCGGCCGGCCTGCAGTTCGGCAACGGCGGTCGCCGGCTCGGCGATGAAGCGGAAGTCGAGGTTGGAAAGCTTCGGTGCGCCGCCCCAATGATCGGCAAAGGCTTCGAGCTTGATCGCCACCTTCGGCTCGTAGGAAACGAACTTGAACGGGCCGGTACCGACCGGATGGGTGTTGAAATAGTCCTCACCCTTTTCCTGGATGTATTTCGGCGGCACGATCATCGCGCCGTAGCCGGCGAGCTTGGTCAAAAGGACCGGATCCGGCGCCTTCAGGTGGAGGTCGACGGTCTTCTCGTCGATGATCTCGACACGCTCGATCACGGCATAGTTGGACTTCTGCGGCCCCTTGGAGCCTTCTTCGCCGAGCAGGCGATCGAAGGTGTACTTCACGGCTTCGGCGTTGAAGGGCTCGCCATTGTGGAACTTGACGCCTTCGCGCAGCGTGAAGCGCAGGCGCTTGCCGCCGTCGAGCTCTTCCCAGGCGGTCGCAAGGCCCGGAACCAGCTTGCGGTCGGGCCCGCGATAGGTCAGGCCGTCGAAAATGTTGGTGGAGACGGACGCCCAGTTGACAAGGAAGGTGTCGACCGGGTCCCAGCTGCCCGGATCCTGCGGCGACGAGACCGTCAAGGTGCCGGCGGCAAAGGCCGGCGCGGTCGTCAGAAGGCTGCCTGTCAGCGCAAGCGCGATGAAGGCGGCGTGGATCCCCTTTTTGTTGATCATTCTTTACTCACTCCTGTTTCGACTGCCTTCCCCTGAAAGGAGAAAGCGGCTTTACGCGTCCATGGCCACGAAATGGCCCGGCGCGATCTCCTTGCGCGGCAGTACCGCAGGTTCTTCTCCGACACGCCGGATCGGGCTCGGGATCTCGCCTTCGATCATCCCGCGGTCGCGCCCCTTGCCCGGATCGGCGACCGGAACAGCCGAAAGAAGTCGGCGCGTATAGGGATGGGTGGGGGTTTCGAACACCTGACGGCGGTTGCCGAACTCCATCACCTGCCCGAGATAGAGCACGGCGACACGGTGGCTCATGCGCTCGACCACCGCCATGTCATGGCTGATGAAGAGATAGGCGAGGCCTTCCTGCTCCTGCAGTTCCATGAACAGATTGATGATCTGGGCCTGAATCGACACGTCGAGCGCCGACAACGCTTCATCGGCGATGATCAGCTTGGGGCGGGATGCGAGCGCCCGGGCGATACAAACCCGCTGGCGCTGGCCGCCGGAGAACTCATGCGGATAGCGCCGGGCGTGAGCGGCGGTCAGCCCAACACGCTCGAGCAATTCGTCAACGCGTTTTTCGATCGCCTTTTCGCCAAGGATCAGCCCATGCGTGCGGATCGGTTCGGCAATCGAGAAGCCGACGGTCTTGCGCGGGTCGAGCGAGGCGAAGGGATCCTGGAAGATGTACTGGATTTCCTGCTTCAGCCGCTGGCGCTCGGCAAAGCTCATGGCAGAAACCGGACGTCCACCGAAGAGGATCTCGCCGGATGTGGCCTTCTGGAGCTGCTGGATCGTGCGGCCGATCGTCGACTTGCCGGAGCCGGATTCGCCGACGAGCGCCAGTGTCTCCCCCGGGAAGATGTCGAAGCTGACATTTTCGATCGCGTGCACCCGGTGCGTCGCCTTGCCGAAAAGGTTCTTCTTGACGTCGAAACGGGTGACGAGGTCGCGTACCGACAGGATCGGCGCGGTTTCGTAGCGGGCGGTGCGCTGGACAAACTCTTCGCCCACCAGCTTCGGTGCGCCGTCGACCATCATCGTCAGCGGCATGCGCTTGGGGAAGTCTTCGCTGGTCATGCTGCCGAGCTTCGGCACCGCTGAAAGCAGGGTCTGCGTATAGGGATGCCTTGGATTGGAGAAGATCTCGGCGACCGGACCTTCCTCGACCTTGCGGCCCTTCCACATGACGACAACGTCGTCGGCCATCTCGGCGACCACGCCCATGTCGTGGGTGATGAAGATCACCGCCATGCCGAGCTCCTTCTGGAGGTCGCGGATGATGGTGAGGATCTGGGCCTGGATGGTCACGTCGAGCGCCGTCGTCGGCTCGTCGGCGATCAGGAGCTTCGGACGACAGGCCAGCGCCATGGCGATCATCACGCGTTGGCGCATGCCGCCGGAAAGCTGGTGCGGGTAACGACCGACGAGTTCGGCGGAATCGGGCAGCCGCACCATGTCGAGCAACCGGCGCGTCTCGGCGAGCGCTTCCGCTTTCGTCATTTTCTCGTGCAGCATCAGCACTTCGGCGATCTGGTCGCCGATCGTGAACACCGGATTGAGAGAGGTCATCGGCTCCTGGAAGATCATGGCGATCTCCTTGCCGCGAATGCTGCGCATCGCCTTCTGTGGTTCCGACGTCAGATCCACGGCGCCGTTCTTACCCTGGAACAGGATGCGACCGGTCGGGAACTGGCCACCCATCATGTCGGCAAGCCGCATGATCGAAAGCGACGTCACCGATTTGCCGGAGCCCGATTCGCCGACGATCGCCAGCGTGCGTCCCGCCGTGACCGAAAAGCTCAGGTCTTCGACGACGGCATTGCCATTGAAAGCGACGGATAGGTTTTCGACCGCCAGCAGCGGGGGTGTCGTATCAGCAGTCACGCGATCTTCCTTGTCACAATGTGGTCGCGGCGCGCGCGGACTGGTCATAGGCACCCGACATGAAGCGCAGCACGGCGGCGATTTCCGACAGCGTTTCTTCGGAAGGGCGGGCATTGGCCGTCGACGTCACGAGCAGGCGCTCGCGGATCTGTGCATAACGGGTGCAGGCCTCTGCTCCCTTGTCGGTGATCTGGATGGTCTTTTCCTTGCCTTCCTTGCCCGTGGTGACAAGGCCGGCCGCCTCAAGCTTGCGGATGGCATAGGTCGCGACATGGGTGTCTTCGATGTCGAGCACGAGGCAGATATCGGCAAGCTTCTTGCCGCGATCGCGGTGGCGGATCGTATGCAGGATCAGGATTTCGATGGAGGAAAGGCCGGGCACGCCGGCAGCCGCCATGCACCGCACCATCCAGCGATGGAAGGCGTGCGAGGCGAGGATCAGGCCGTACTCGACTTCCGAAAGGCCAGGGGACCCGCCTTCGGCGAGATGTGCGGAGGAGACGATCGGCCCGATCGCGGATACGGGCTTCAGATGGCCGGGCAGAGCGTCCTCCGCCCATTCCCTGCCTTCAAAGCTCTCCTCAGACTTCTTCGTCATTCAGCACTTCCTCATCTTGACGATTTTATGTCATCATTTTATCGACATTTTGTCAACGAACTGCTTTGATGATTTTCGGAGCCGACCCGAGATGGCGGCATACGAGTGAGAGGATGGACGATGAGCGCACGCGAAACCGGCAGCTGGGACTTCTGGATCGACCGTGGCGGCACCTTCACCGACGTGATCGGCAGGGATCCGCAAGGCCTTCTGCATGCGCGCAAGGTGCTGTCGGAGAACCCGGAAGCCTATCGCGATGCGGCGGTGCAGGGCATCCGCCTGCATCTGGGCCTGCCGACCAGCGCGCCGATCCCGTCCGGGCTCATCAGCGAAGTGCGCATGGGCACGACGGTCGCGACCAATGCGCTGCTCGAGCGCAAGGGCGAACCGCTGGCGCTGGTGACGACGCGCGGCTTCCGCGACGCGCTCAGGATCGGCTATCAGGAACGCAAGAACATCTTCGCCACCGAAATCATCAAGCCGGAAGCGCTCTATCAGGACATCGTCGAGCTCGGCGAACGGGTGCTGGCCGACGGCACGGTCGAGCAGGCGCTCGACGAAGCCGAAGCACGCGAGGCGCTGGCAGCACTTCGCGACCAGGGCTACAACACCGTCGCGATCGTCTTCATGCACGCCTACAAGTATCCGGAGCATGAGGCGCTGGTTGCCCGGCTTGCCCGCCAAATGGGCTTCGAACAGGTGTCGGTGAGCCACGAAGTCTCGCCGTTGATCAAGTATGTCGGTCGCGGCGACACCACCGTCATCGACGCCTATCTCTCGCCGGTGCTGCGCCGCTATGTGGCACAGGTGTCGAACGAGCTCGATATCGAGCGCTCGGGCGCCCGCGTTATGTTCATGATGTCATCGGGCGGTCTGACGGCTGCCGACATGTTCCAGGGCAAGGATGCGATCCTCTCCGGCCCGGCCGGCGGTGTCGTCGGCCTCGCCAAAACCGGTGAAGCAGCCGGCTTCGACCGCGTCATCGGCTTCGACATGGGGGGCACGTCGACCGACGTTGCCCATTTCGACGGTGAGTACGAGCGTGCCTTCGAAACCGAAGTCGCCGGCGTGCGCGTGCGCGCGCCGATGATGCTGATCCACACGGTTGCCGCCGGCGGCGGCTCGATCCTGCATTTTGACGGCGAGCGCTTCCGCGTCGGACCGGATTCCGCCGGCGCCAATCCCGGTCCCGCCTGCTATCGAAACGGCGGCCCGCTGGCTGTCACCGATGCCAATGTGATGCTCGGCAAGCTGATGCCCGAGTTTTTCCCGGCGCTGTTCGGGCCGGAGCAGAACGAGCGGCTCGACGTCGAGACGGTGCGTGAGCGGTTCGCGGCGATGGCCGCGGAAATCGGCGATGGCCGCAGCCCCGAGGACGTTGCTGACGGCTTCATCCGCATTGCCGTGGCCAACATGGTCGAGGCGATCAAGAAGATCTCGGTCCAGCGCGGCTACGACGTGACGCGCTATGCGCTCAGCTGTTTCGGCGGTGCCGGCGGCCAGCACGCCTGCCTTGTCGCCGATCAGCTGGGCATGAAGAGCATTCTGGTTCACCCGATGTCGGGCCTGCTGTCGGCCTATGGCATGGGCCTTGCCGATATTCGCGCGACGCGCCAGAAGGCGCTCGGCGTTGCGCTCGACGACAAGGCGCCGGCGGCCCTCGCTGAGCTTGGGTCCGACCTGCAGGTCGAATGCCTCGGCGAACTCGAGGCGCAAGGCATTGCTCGCGACGAGATCCGCACGCATCTGCGCGCCCATATCCGCTATGCCGGCACCGATACGGTTCTGGCGGTTGATGCGACCTTCCCCGAGCATGACGATATCGCGCGCCTGCGCGCCGAGTTCGAGACGTTGCACAAGCGCCGCTTCGGCTTTGTTGCCGAGAACAAGGCACTGGTCATCGACGCGGTCGAAGTCGAAACCGTCGGCGGCGGCGCTGCCCAGATGGAAGGCGAAGGCCAGGCCACGACCGAAGGCGCGCCCGCGCTCAGCCGCAGCACCCGCTTCTACTCGCAGGGCCAGGTTCATGATGCGCCAGTGGCGCTTCGCTCCGAGATCAAGCCCGGCCAGCGCCTCGATGGTCCGGCGATCATCATCGAGCCGAACCAGACTGTTATCGTCGAGGACGGCTGGCAGGCGGAACTGACGGCCAAGGACCATATCGTGCTTCGCCGCGTCAAGGCGCTGCCGGCGCGCAGCGCGATCGGCACCAAGGCCGATCCGGTCATGCTCGAGATCTTCAACAACCTCTTCATGTCGATCGCCGAGCAGATGGGCGTGACGCTGCAGAACACTGCCTATTCCGTGAATATCAAGGAGCGTCTCGACTTCTCCTGTGCGGTGTTCGACAACAGGGGCAATCTCGTCGCCAACGCGCCGCACATGCCGGTGCATCTCGGCTCCATGGATGCCTCGGTCGCGACCGCGATCCGCGAGAACCCGGTCATTCATCCCGGCGACGTCTTCCTCATCAATGCGCCTTACAATGGCGGCACGCATCTGCCCGACCTGACGGTCTGCACGCCGGTGTTCGACGACCGGGGCAGGGAGATCCGCTTCTGGGTCGCAAGCCGCGGCCATCATGCCGATATCGGTGGAATTTCGCCCGGCTCGATGTCGCCGCTGGCGACCAACATCGAGGAAGAAGGCGTCTATATCGACAACTTCAAGCTCATCGATGCCGGCCGGTTCTGCGAGGCCGAGCTTGAGGCGCTGCTGAACGGTGCACGTTATCCCGTGCGCAACATCGTCCAGAACGTCAACGATCTGAAGGCGCAGGTTGCCGCCAACGAGAAGGGTGTGGCCGAACTCAAGAAGATGATCGCGCAGTTCGGCGAGGATGTCGTCGAGGCCTATATGGGCCACGTCCAGGACAATGCCGCCGAAAGCGTGCGACGGGTGCTCGACCAACTGCCCAACGGCGAGTTTTCCTACGAGATGGACCAGGGCTGCAAGATCGTGGTGAAGATCACCGTCGATCGCGACAAGCGCGAAGCTACTGTCGATTTCACCGGTACGTCGGTGCAGCGTTCGGACAACTTCAACGCGCCGGCGCCGGTCACCCGGGCGGCGGTCCTCTATGTCTTCCGCGTGCTCGTCGAAGCCGACATCCCGATGAACGCCGGCTGCCTGAGGCCGATCCGCATCGTCATCCCGGAAGGCACGATGCTCACCCCGCGCTATCCGGCGGCGGTCGTCGCCGGCAATGTCGAGGTCAGCCAGGCCGTTACCAACTGCCTCTTCGGTGCGGTCCAAAGCCAGGCCGGCGCTCAAGGGACGATGAACAATCTGACCTTCGGCAACGCGCATTACCAGTATTACGAGACGATCTGCTCGGGTGCGCCGGCGGGGCCCGGCTATAATGGCGCCGATGCGGTCCACACGCATATGACCAATTCGCGTCTGACCGATCCTGAGATCCTCGAGACCCGTTTCCCGGTGGTGCTGGAGGACTTCCACATCCGCCGCGGCTCCGGCGGCAAGGGCAAGTGGTCGGCCGGCGACGGCACGAAGCGCACCATTCGCGCCCGGGAGAAGCTCGACTTCGCGATCCTCTCCGGTCATCGCCGCGTTGCCCCCTTCGGCATCAAGGGCGGTGAGCCCGGCAATCTCGGCCAGAACATCGTCCGGCGCAACGACGGCCGAAACGAAGAGCTGTCGGGCTGCGCCCATACGGTTCTGGAAGCCGGCGAGGCCTTTACGGTCGTCACGCCAACCGGCGGCGGCTACGGCAAGAATTGATCTCCCAAGACTGCTGCGGTGGTCTGCGGGCGGGCGAGCAATCGTCCGCCCGCTTTGCGTTTGAAGGCTGCCGAAACAGGCGCCGTCTTGACCGGGCCGATCCTGGTGTTGCTGTTTTAACGTTAATTTAAATTCGCAATTACTAAGTATCTCTCGGTCGGTGCGCCAGAAATCTCCGCCTCCTCCCACGGAGCGCGCGCAACATTCCGGGTCTCCTCCCACCGGTTTGGCCGACCATGTCCAGCAAACCAGCGCGATCGCGACATCACAGGAGTCACGGCAGTGGCCTTCAAGAATTTATCGATATTGACCAAGGTCGGCCTCGTGGTCGTGGTCATGGGCATTTCCTCAACCCTCATTGCGCTTGCCGGCGCGCGCGGGCTCTCCTCGCTCGGAACGACGATCGTCGAAGTTGGCGCCCGCGAAGAAGCGGCGCGCGAAGCGATGGACCTCCGGGTCGATATCATCGCCATCAGCCGCATGACCTATCAGCTGGCTGCAACGCCCGGTAAGGCTTCGGAGTTCGGTGCGGAAACGGAAACGCGTGCCGCGGAAATGCTCGGTCGCCTGACCAAGATCGAGGCGGTCGCCGACGATGCCGAGGACAAACTTCTCAACGATATCCGCACGACGCTGAACAGCTATTTCGACGAGATCCGGGCGATGGTTGCCGTCGCCGGGTCGAATGGCGCTGACGGTGCCGCCGTCAAGGCTGCTCTCGACAAGGCGCTCGACGCCCAGAAGACGGTGACCACCACCGTCAAGGCCTACAGCACCTATTCCGGCGATGCTCTCGCTGCCGCCCGCGCCGAAGCGCTGGAGTCGTCCTCCGTCGCCATGACGATCCTGCTTGCTGCCGCCGGCGCCTGTATCGTTTTCGGCGTTGCCGTCAGCCTGCTCGTCGCCCGCCTTGGCATCGTGCTCCCGGTCCAGTCGCTGACGTCGATCATGAGCGAGCTTGCCGACGGCAAGCTGGATGGCGATGGTGCCGACGTTTCGCGCCGCGATGAGATCGGCGAGATGGCCCGTGCCGTCGAAGTCTTCCGCAAGAACGCCATCAGCATGCGCGACATGAAGGCCCAGGAGGCGGTGCTGCATGCCCGCAGCAGCGATCTCCAGTCCAACATCAGCATCGTGGTTGCCGCGGCCGTTGCCGGTGATTTCACGGGCCGCATCACCAAGGACTACAGTAACGAGGACCTGAACCGCTTTGCCGCCAGCGTCAACGAGCTGGTGTCGAGCGTCGACCTGACGGTCAACGAAGTCCGCCGCGTTGTGGCTGCACTCGCAGAGGCCGACCTGACCCAGACGATGCGCGGTGAATTCCATGGCGCGTTCGCCGAGCTTCAGACCAATGTCAACGCCACAATGGTGACCCTGCGCTCGACGATGCAGAACGTCCGCACCGCGGCCGGTACGATCAACGACAATTCCGCCGAGCTGAGTTCGGCGGCAAACGACCTGTCCAAGCGCACCGAGCAGCAGGCGGCAGCCCTTGAGGAGACGGCCGCGGCGCTTGACGAAATTACGTCGACCGTCCGGACTGCCTCCGAGCGGGCGAATGAAGCGCATGAAATGGTGCGTGCCACCAAGGACAGCGCCGGACGCTCAGGCGCGATCGTGCGCAGCGCCATCGACGCCATGGGCCGCATCGAAGACTCGTCGAACCGGATCAACCAGATCATTTCCGTCATCGACGAGATCGCCTTCCAGACCAATCTGCTCGCACTCAACGCCGGCGTCGAAGCGGCACGGGCGGGCGAGGCGGGACGCGGCTTTGCTGTCGTCGCCCAGGAAGTGCGCGAACTGGCCCAGCGATCGGCGAATGCTGCCAAGGAGATCAAGACGCTGATCCACAGCTCGGCAAGCGAAGTCGAAAACGGTGTGTCGCTGGTGCGCTCGACGGGTGATGCGCTGCTCGAGATCGAGACCCTGGTCAACAATGTCAGCGGCCATGTCAATACGATCGCCACCGCCGCGCGCGAACAGGCAACCGCGCTGCAGGAGATCAACACCTCCGTCAACCATATGGACCAGATGACCCAGCAGAACGCGGCTATGGTCGAAGAGACGACGGCCGCCAGCGGAACGCTCGCCGAAGAAAGCCGGCAGCTGAGGACGATGCTGGCGAAGTTCAAGCTCGAAGGCGCGGCAGCGCGCGAAAGCTGGAGCCGTGCCGCCTAGGTCCTGCCTGGAGCGCAAGCGCGTAACAAATCTGTGAGCGGGACGGCGCCTGACCGCCCCGCTAACTCTTGTTTGCCTGGGCAGGCTTGCGGAGTTCAGTCGAGGGCGGCAGCCTGCTGCGGCAGGAGCCGTGCGCAAATGTCAAAGGTTACAGCGACCCCGGCACGTCGTATTTGCCGCTCGCCACTGCAGCCACGATTCGCGCCTTCCGGCTGTCGGCGGCGAAAGCATGTCCGCGTTGACGGTGGAGCTTCAAAATGGATGGTAGGCTTGTCGTGGCGGCCGGACACGATCTGCATGGCATTCTCGTGTGTCCGGTGTCCGCCAATCGTGCCAATATGACGATTTCCGGTCCTCAACATTGCACGCCAGCGAGACAGCGTTTCATGGTCTAGGGTCAGGACCTATTAATTTCGTTTGAGATGTGATTCAGAGTCTCCATTGAAGGGGGTTCTGATGGGTGATTTGTTCCTGCTAAGCGAGCGCCAAATGGCTCGCATATCTGCGCATTTTCCGCTTTCTCATGGGGGTGCGCGTGTCGATGACCAGCGTGTCGTCAGTGGTATCATCTATGTGATCCGCAATGGTCTGCAGTGGAAGGATGCACCTTCGCAGTATGGGCCACATAAGACGCTCTACAACCGCTTCATTCGCTGGAGCCGGCTCGGCGTGTTCGACAGGATTTTCGCCGCTTTGGCCGGCGAGGGCCCCCAACCTGAGCGCATCATGATCGACGCGACACATCTGAAGGCCCACCGCACCGCGGCAAGCCTTCTAAAAAAGGGGATGTTCCCCGTTGTATCGGGCGAACCAAGGGCGGACTGAACTCGAAGCTCCATGCCGTCTGCGATGATGACGGCCGGCCAATCATCATGCTGCTCTCTGAAGGCCAGATGAGCGACCATAAGGGCGCCCGGATCGTGCTCAACGCGTTGCCCAAAGCCAATTACCTCATCGCCGATAAGGGCTACGACAGCACCTGGGTCCGCGAAGAGCTCCTCGCAAGGGGCATCGAGCCCTGCATCCCGTCCTCTAAAAGCCGGAAGAAACCATACGTCTACGACAAAGCCCTCTATCGTCGCAGACACAAGGTCGAGAACCTATTCGCCAAACTCAAGGATTGGAGGCGCATCGCAACACGCTATGACCTATGTGCCCACACCTTCTTCTCAGCAATCTGCATCGCAGCCTCGGTTATCTTCTGGCTGTGATTAACGAGTCCTGACCCTAGAGGTCGTTGGTTCGATCCCGCTCAAGGCGAGGCATGCGCAGTCGACGGTCAGATGGGCGATAGATCGACCGCCTCCGCGGCTTCCCCCTTCCAAGGTTTTCCAACGCGGCCCGAAACACAGTCAGTGGCAACGGTCACCTCTCGGCGCGCATCCAAAAAACCTTCAGGCAGGCAGTCGCTCACTGCGGCCAGCGTCGGCCGAGATGCGCCAAAAGCGGTCATCTCGAACATGGTTGGCGATGACTAAAATGGGGCCGTTAGCCGGCGGACTGCTTTCGGAGAGCAGGCGTTGAAAGCAGACATTCGTTCATCAGCGGCTTCGAAGGTCCGCTCTTGACCCGCAGCAGACGATTTTTTGCTGCCGCCGCCGCGGTACATGGCCTCGGATGACTGGTTTACGGCATGGAAAGTTCGGGACGCTTGCGCTTCCTGCGCGAGCAGGCTATACACTGAACTAGATGGTTCAGTATTTAAATCCTCCCCTCGATCTCTCGTTTGCAGCGCTGTCCGATGCGACCCGCCGCGGGATCATCGATCAGCTTGGGCGAGGGGACGCGTCGATCACCAGTCTCGCGGATAAGTTCCAGATGACGCTGACCGGCATGAAGAAGCACGTCCAGGTTCTCGAGCGGGCGGGGCTCGTCGTCACGCAGAAGGTAGGACGGGTGAGAACCTGCAAGCTTGGGAAACGCGGCCTCGAGGCGGAGGCTGAGTGGATCGAGGCGCATCGCAAGCTCTTCGAGGCCCGCTTCGAAGCATTGGACGAAATCATCAGCGAAATGAAACAGGAGGGAAGCGATGACTCAGCAGGTTAACAGTGCAGGTGGTGCGCAGAACCGCACGTCAGTCGAGCGCAGAGGGGATCGCGAACTCGTCGTAACACGGACATTCAATGCGTCGCCGAGCACGGTTTACAGGGCGTGGAGCCAGCCCGAGCTGTTCCAGCGCTGGTGGGTGCCAAAATCGGTGTCCGGCGTTTCGCTCGTATCGTGCGATATGGACGTCCGTACCGGCGGCAAATATCGGCTGGAATTCGGCGCCGGCGGTTCTGACACCATGGCCTTCTATGGCAAGTATCTCGAGGTGGTGCCGAACGAGCGCATCGTCTGGACCAACGACGAGGGCGAAGAGGGCGCGATCACGACCGTGACCTTCGAGGACCAAGGCGGGAGGACATTACTGAATTTCCACGAAGTCTATCCGTCCAAGGAGGCGCTTGAGGAAGCACTACAGGGCTCGGCGGCCGCATTGCCGGAGCAGTTGGAGCAGCTCGACGAATTGCTTTCCAGCATAGGCGAGTAGCGCGGGTCGGGAAACTCGCCTCGAGGGAACGTATGCTCTTGGGAAGTGACTCCACCGGCCTTTCTGGCCGGAGCGAAGCGCAAACCTGTCGCCCCCGCGTAACGAACTGATGGTCCACTTCGGGCTCCTAGATCGCGTCCGGAGCCCAAGTCAACAGTAATGGAAGGGAGCCGTTCTTCACGAGCGCCGTCCACGGCTATTGCTAGGATGTTCACGTTCTGGGCCAAAAAGGTCGCATAATGTATCGTCGGGAACGCGACCCAATTGCCAAATTCCGCCAGCGGGTTAAGCATGGCGGGCTGACCAATATGCGACAAGCCATCATCGGCAGCATAAGCAGAGCGCCGGCCGCCACGGTGCCCGGCTGCGAGCTCTCCGGCTGTTGCCCGGATGGCGCAAGTGCGTTTCGACTTGCGCTTGAGGCCCTAAGGATTTCCATTCTCGACGTTTGCGGAGCCGTCAAGTCGACGGCTTCCGCGTCGCTCACGCAAAAATCGGCTTGGCCTATTTTGCGCCAACAGTAAATATGGGCTCGCCCAACCGCGACACGTCGACCACAATGCCGAGGCCGGGCGCCGTCGGCGCGGACCCGAAGCCTGTGGAGGAGCGAGGTGTGTGGTTCGCCAGATGGCCGTCCGTCCAGTCGTTGAAAAATGGCGTCATGAGCAGGGACTCGGGGCGAGTGGTGGCAGCGACGTGCGACGTCGCGGCCGTGATGATGTCGCCGCCCCACATGTCCTCGATTGATACTGCCATGTTCAGTTCCTGGAGGAGGTCACGCGCCTTCACCACATTCGTCAGGCCGCCGAGCTTTCCGAACTTAAGATTGATGGATACCGCATTGGCCTCGTACTTGGCCCGGTAGATCTCGTCGTGGTTGACGATGGACTCGTCGAGCACCAGCGGGATCGACGATCCGCGGTGGGCAAGAATGCAGTCGGCCGTGCTGCGGCATGGTTGCTCGACATAGACGGGAAGACCGCCCAGCCCTTGGAGCGCCAGCTTGGCAGACGCAAGCGACCACCCACCGTTTGAATCGGCGACGATCACCGTCTCAGTATCGCCCGCTTCCACGCTGGCTCGCGTGCGGGCGATGTCGTCGAATGGATTGTTGCCGACCTTCAGCTGGAAGCGATTGATCCCGGCTCGCCGGCGTTCCTGAATGAACTCCGCCATGGCTTCCGGGCGATCAAGCGGTACCGCCTCGTAGATCGGGAAGCGCTCGTTCAGAGTGCCGCCAATCAGCGCGGAAATCGGCCGGTTCAGCGATTTGCCGAAGATATCCCAGCAAGCGATGTCGAGGGGGCTCTTCGCGAATTCCTGTCCCATCAGCGTGCCGTTCATGATGCGCGCGATCTTGCCGATATTGGTCGGGTCCGCGCCGATCAGTGCCTCCCCGAGGTCTTTTAAGGCGGTGCGAATGCCCTCCGGGAAGGTCGGAAGGTAGACCTTGCCGAGTGTCGTGATCTCGCCCCAGCCGACAAGCCCTTCATCGGTCCGGATGCGCACGACCGTGCCATCCTCGGCACTGGCAACGCGGTCCCCCGACATCACATACGTGCCATGGGCGTATCCGACTTGGTATTTGTATACGTCGATGCCAAGAATTCTCATTGGGTTCTCCTTAATTTTGTATATTGTATAAAATATAAATGACGTGCCTTCAAGCCGGCAGTCGTTATAGGAGATGACGAAATCGGGATGGGTGAGGGATCGGGACAATCATTGTATAAAATCCTGAACCCGGTTACGCAGGAGCAAAGTTTATCTGGATCGGTGCCATGACCGCAGTCGCAAAAGGCCTCAAGCATAAGACGATGGCGTCTGCCGCGGCCGAGGAAATCCGCAATCGCATCGTATCGGGCGACTATCCTCCCGGCTCTCAGCTGCGACAGGATGGGCTGGCCGAAGACCTCGGCATGAGCCGTATCCCGATCCGTGAGGCCTTGGTTCAGCTTGAAAGCGAGGGGCTCTTGAAGATCCTCCCTCACCGGGGGGCGATCGTTGTCCAGCTCACTGCGGATGAAATCGAAGAGTTGTTCAACATGCGGCTCCTTCTCGAACCGTTCCTTTTCAAGCGGTCCGCTCCGCTGCTGACGAGAGACGATTTAAACGCGCTGCACCAGATACAGACGCGCTACGCCAATTCGATCGACAAGCTCGATATGGATGCCTGGAACGAACTGAATACCGAATTCCACCTGTGCCTTTACCGTCATGCGCGTAGCCCCCGCATTGTCCTGACAGTGCAGACCTTGCTCGCGGAGTGCGACCGCCACACCCGGATCCAGCTCTCGACTATTCACGGCGACCGGGAAAAGGCGGTGAGAGAACATGCGGAACTTCTTCGTTTATGCGAGCAGGGCGCTTTCGAAGAGGGCGCTCGCCTCATGTACGAGCATATCGACCACATACGCGGCGGGCTGGTCGCGCTGCTCGGTTGCAATGTGGTATCGGAGTTGAATACCGACATCTAGTCTATCATAACGCGAGAGGATGGGGGCGGCGTGCCTCAACTCATCTTGCCGCATTCCGGAGAGATCCGGTGATGGTAAAGTTGGCCCCTTGAGCTTGGATCCGCTTACGGGATCCCTCTTAGAAAGAGAGGACCAGATGGAGACCGAATAGGGCGGAGTAACCATGATCAAGCTCGACAAACTGCGCGACCTCGACATTGACGCGATCTCTCATTCGCGTCGTTCGTACTTGAGCGCCGCGAGTTGGCTCGTCTGTCTCGATGCCGGGCCGTGCGTGCTCGCCGATGACGACCTTCACCTTGGCATGTTTTCCGTTGACAACTCGGGCCCCGGTCACTTGGCGATGTTGTTTGAGGGCGTCCTGCCTGCCTCCGGCGCAGATAGAAAAAGCAAGAAGCCGGACTTACCTATCGTGGTTGCACTCGGGCGAAGCGCCAATCACGATTACCACAATCGGGACTTTGGTCGGCGCCGCCTTGACCCGGTTGTAGAGGTCGATGACGTCCTGGTTGATCATGCGCACGCAACCGGAAGATGCCTGAGTGCCGATGGTCCACCATTCGGGTGAGCCGTGCACGCGATAGCCAGTGTCGCGGCCGTCCTTGTAGATGTAGTGCGCGCGGGCGCCGAGCGGGTTGTCGAGCCCGCCCGGCTGACCACCCGTCCATTTCACCAGTTCCGGCTTGCGCGCGATCATCTCTTTCGGCGGCGTCCAGGTCGGCCACTCTTTTGTGTACTGGATCTCCGCGCGGCCGTTCCATTCGAAGCCGGCTTTGCCGATGCCGACACCGTAACGGATCGCTTCGCCACCTTCCTGCACCCAATAAAGATGCCGCTCGTTGAGCCGCACCACGATCGTGCCCGGCGCCTCGCCGGTCGGATCCATAACAATCTGACGTCGGAATTCCGGCTTGACCTTCTGGAATGGGATTGCAGGAATTACGAAGCCATTGTCGATCAGCGAGGCATACATCGTGCTGTTGGCGGTGATGTTGCTGTCGATGCTGACCGGTGGAATTGAACCGGTCGGCATGCGATCAACGCCCACAGGCGGCATACTACCGGATGGCTCGATTGTTTCCAGGCATTCCGTGGTTAGGGCTCAGCCGCGATCGGCTTGTAACTCTGACGACGCACCGCTGGTACGCGACAGATGTTATATCGGAAGCCGACGAGAACGAATTCGCGCGGCCCACAAGGCTTGTATCCTTCGACTTCCCCGAACACTGTATAAATAGCGCGACATCTCCGGGAGCAGCGGTCGCCTATTCGGCGCTGACCAACGGATCCGATCGACACTGCTCATATCCTGGAGCACGCCGTAAGTTCCATCTGACGCCGTACTTCTTTCGAATTAGGCAATGGGTTGAGCCTCAATAGATGTTGCTAAGAGTTCGCATTGAGTTCAATTTGCGAGGGTCATGGGCGGATACAAGTTGCTTTAGAGAGCGCCGGAATTGATCTACCACTCAGTTTGGATATTCTAGAGGAGAGAACTCGTGGGGACAGTATAATGATGTTGGTCCAACCGTTGCGAGAAGCTGCGCGATGGCGGTTGGCGTTGCAGGATAAGTTGAGTTCGATAAGTACGGTCTTCTCGGCGGTAGTCGTGACACTGCTTGTCAATTTTTCGCAACCTGCCCAGTCGGCCGAGTTGGACCGCGATACGCTGAGATTGTTGTTGTGGCAAGCGCCGAGCACCCTCAACCCCCATCTGGCGCCCGGCATCAAGGATCAGACTGCCAGCCGCATAGTCTATGAGCCGCTGGCGAGTTTTGACAGCGAGGGTAACTTGGTGCCATTTTTGGCGGCCGAGATTCCGTCCCTGGAGAATGGCCAGGTCGCTGCCGACGGACGATCGGTGACGTGGAAGCTGCGGCCGAACGTGAAGTGGTCCGACGGCGTTCCCTTCACGGCTAAAGACGTTCTGTTCACGTACGCCTACATCACCAACGAGGACGTAGGTTCGTCGAGCACCGGGTCGTATAGATCTGTCGAGAAGGTCGTGGCGCTCGACGACCTGACCGTGAAGGTCACCTTCAGGACCGTCAATCCCGCCTGGTCGCTGCCCTTCGTTGGCGTCCAAGGCATGATTATTCCGGAACACGTATTCGCCGCCTACAACAATAAGGACGCCGTAAATGCTGCGGCCAATTTGGCACCGATCGGGACGGGCGCATACCGCCTTAGGGAATTCCGAACTGAAGATGTGCTACTTATTGGCGAAGATGTCGTCAACACGGTCAAGATCATTTTCGAGCCAAATCCTGAATATCGCGATCGCGCTAGCTTGAAGTTCAAGGAGGTCACCCTCCAAGGCGGCGGTGACGCCAACACGGCGGCAAACGCGGTGTTGAGCGAAGGGGTCGTCGACTATGCCTGGAACCTCCAGGTGGGCGAGGCTGAGCTCCGCAGGCTCGAAACCAAGGGAACAGGCAAGGTCGCCCTGTACTGGGGCTCCTATGTCGAACGCGTCATGCTCAACTTCAGCGATCCCGGACGCGAAACAGCCGACGGTGAACGCTCAAGCACCCAGTTTCCCCATCCGATCTTGACCGACAAGCGCGTTCGACAGGCGCTCGCCGTCGCGGTCGACCGCGAGAAGATCGCCGAGCTTTACGGCAGGAGCGGCCGTGCCACGGCCAACCTCCTGGTTGCACCGGCACCCTTTGTTTCGCAAAATACAAGATGGGAATTCAATCGCGACAAGGCGCGCGCGCTGCTCGATGAGGCTGGCTGGCGCGACAGCGACGGCGACTCCGTTCGGGACAAGAACGGTGTTCCGCTTAGCTTGGTTTTTCAGACCTCGTTCAACTCGGTGCGGGAGGCAACGCAGGACATCATCAAGGCAGACTTCGCCTCGATCGGCGTCAAGGTAGAAAAGAAGTTGATCGATTCCAGTATATTTCTGGGATCAACTCCAGATAGCACAAACTCAAGGCGGCACTTTTATTCGGACCTGGAGGAATTTGCTTACGGAAACAAGGGTCCCGATCCCGGTAGCTATATGATTGGGTGGACCTGCGCCGAGGCCGCCCAGAAGGTCAACAATTGGTCGGGATCGAATTGGGCCCGATACTGCAATGCTGATTACGACGCGCTATTCCAAGCCTCGGCAACCGAGATGGACCCGGAGAAACGGCGCAGACTTTTCGTGGCCATGAACGATCTTCTGATCAGCGTCGCCGCTGTCATTCCGCTCGTCGAGTGGTCCTACGTTTCGGGCCTCCGCAACGACATCGCCGGCTATGATCCCACCCCTTGGGACTCCGAGACCTGGAACATCGCGACGTGGCACCGCAAGAAGTAAATTGCTGAGGGGGGATGGCGGCATGGCATCCGAAGAGCCGGGTTTCGCGAAAAGCCGCCCCGCATACCTCGTTCCCTGGCGGATCCTCACGCAAGCTGCAGCGTCGATTTTGCGAAGACTCAACATCGGTGGCAAGCTGACGCTCGGTTTTGGCATTCTGGTTGCCATTTTGCTGCTGGTCGTTGGATTGAACTATCTCGGCAGCATAGAAGCCGTCCGCAATATCAACAGAACCACAAATCTCAGCGCGCCGAGCGCAGTTGCGTCCGCGCGCGCGCAAGCAAATCTCTTACGTATGCTGGGCGAAGTCAGAGGCTACTTGGCTTTGGGCGACGAATCCTATCGAGATGGCTATCGGCTGGCGGAAGGTGCATTCCTGGCCGATATGCGTGCGCTCGAGGCGCTCTTGCGCGCGAAAGGCGAGCCGCAGGCGAGCACTGGTGCCGGCGATGTCGAGCAGGGCATGCAGGAATTCGGCGAAAAGCTGGCAAAGTGGCAGTCGCTGCCGGATCAACTCTTCGAATTGCGCAATGATCAGTTGCGTAGGGAACCCGCGCTCAAAATCCTCATCAGTGACGCGAACCCGCTCATCGGAACGATCGTGGCATCGGCAAAGGCAATGATGCTGGCCCAGCAGAATCATGAGGCCACGCCCGCCAACACCGCGCTTCTCGTTAATCTCGCGTCGTTTCAGAGCTCGTTTTACGCAATGGTTGCAGGACTGCGCGGCTATGTGACAACAGGAAGGAAAAGTTTCAGATACGAATACGAGACGAACCTGACCATCAACGAAGCAGCCTGGTCTCATCTCGCCAACAGCAATATTCTGCCGCCCAACCAGATCGCTTTGGTCGAAAAGATCTCCAAACACCGTGCGGCTTTCCTGGAGCTGCCGTCCAGAATGTTCGATGCGGTGGAAGGCGAACACGCGCGTGAGGATCTTTATCTTTTTCGCACGCAAGCAGTGCCGTTGGCCGAGCAAATGCTTGAGCTTTTGGACAATATTGCCACCCAGGAGCAGCGACGTTTACAGGTCGATCTTGGTAGCAGCAGGGATCAGCTCGTAGACGCACAACGTATAATAGTTGCCGTAGGGGCCGCGGCTGTTTTGCTGGGCTTGCTCCTCGGAATGATATTTCGAGAGCACATTGCCGGTCCCGTCCAGCGACTTACCAATGTCGCGGATCGGGTGCGCAGAGGTGATCTAGCAGCTCGCGCCCGAATCGAGTCCGAAGACGAGATTGGCAAACTGGCTGTGACCTTCAACAGTATGACCGGCCAATTGGCGGCGAATCTAGGCGACTTAGAAAACCGTCGCAACGAGCAAGAGAACCTGGCAAGGCGATTCCGCCGACAAAGCGAGTATCTCGGTGCACTGCACGATACCTCGCTCGGCCTGATCGCCCGGCTCGATCTCGCCGAGCTCCTGTCGGATCTCACGGCTCGGGCCGCGCAATTGCTCGGCACCCAGCATGGCTATGTCTATCTCGTGGACGAGGCCGGCGAGTTTCTCGAGCGGATGGTCGGAGTTGGCGTATACACTACGCACATAGGCCAGAAGCTCAGCAAGAACGAGGGCGTAGCCGGCACCGTCTGGCAGACAGGCGAAGCGATCGTGATCAATGATTATCCAAATTGGCCGGGGCGGGCTGCCGCCGCGGCCCAGTTGGATGTCACCATCCGGACTATCATGGGCGTGCCGCTCAAATCCGGCGAAACCGTCGTGGGCGTTCTCGGCATTGCGTATGATGATGCCTCCGCGCTCGAATTCGGCGAAGAAGAGGTCGAGCTATTGAGGCGCTTTGGCCAACTCGCCTCAATAGCTTTGGAAAACGCGCGGCTGCACACGGCCACGGACGCCGCCAAGCGTCAAGCCGAAGACGCGAGCAAGCGCGTGGGCGAGCAGAATCGCACGCTCGAATCCCTGTCGAGCAAGCTGTCGAAGTACCTTTCCCCACAGGTCTATGCCTCGATCTTCTCCGGTAAGCAGAGTGTTGAGATTTCTTCGAAAAGAAAGAAGCTCACAATATTTTTCTCAGACATTGCTGACTTCACGGCCACGACGGACAAACTCGAATCCGAGGAATTGACTGAGTTGCTCAATCATTACCTCACGGAGATGGCCAAGATCGCGCTGGAGCACGGCGCAACAATCGACAAATACATTGGAGACGCCGTTCTGGCTTTTTTCGGCGACCCGGAGTCGAAGGGTACCAAGCAGGATGCGCTCGCCTGTGTCAGGATGGCAATCGCGATGCAGAGGCGGATGCATGAGCTGCAAGCGGATTGGGCGGACGCCGGTTACAAGCTACCGTTTCATCTCCGCATCGGCATCAACACCGGCTACTGTACAGTTGGTAATTTCGGCAGCGAGGACCGAATGGACTACACAATCATTGGCGGCGAAGTGAATCTTGCCTCGCGCCTTCAGGCCCATGCCGAGCTCGGGGGCATTCTTCTGGCGCAGGAGACCTACGCGCTCGTCAAGGATGAGATTGCGGTTGAAGAACTGCCCCCGCAGACCATTAAGGGATTTTCGCAGCTGATTCAGTCGTATCGTGTGCTCGGCGTTCGAGACGACCACTCAAGGCCGGGGGAAATGGTTCGTCACGTTCAGCAGGGATTCCAGCTCGAAATAGACCTGGCGGCATTAAGCGGCGTCGGCCGAACTGAGGCTATCAAGGTGCTCGAGAAATACATAGCCGCGCTCCGCGGTTAAGTCCATTGAACGCGGGCCTTTGCTGGTTGATCGGATGCCCGGAGCGACAGTCCCGCCGAGGCATGACGCCGGTGGAAGCTGGTGGATGAGCAGCGTGCCTGCATTTGAAAAGGCGACCTGTCTGGATTCAAGGCCAGACCTTTCCGGTTTGGCCGAGTCACACGGTAATTTTTGTACCCCATTCGCCGTTGAGCAGGCGCTTCAGGTGAAAGGTGATAGAATGTACCCTTTGCGTTGCTAGGATCGCATAATGTATCGACCGGAACGGGCGACGGATCGTGAGTGCAGATGGATCTGTCGGCGTCGGGTGACCCGATAATCAATCCAAGGCCGAGGAGTGCGCTGTTTCCCTGGCTAAGGCCGACGAAGCCACGAAGAGGGAAATGGACAAAACCTGCCTGACGGGAGCGGCTCGGGACGCGACGATCCACTGCCCAACCTAATGGGCGGGAGGTTGATCATCTATGGCCTGCTGTTGCGACGGCCAAACCGCCTGGAACATCGCAAACATGAAGGCTGTGGTGAGGCCGAACAGCAGCAGACCGGCCAGCGACTGCAGCACGCCCATCATCTGCCAGTGTGGCGGCAACGAGACGTTTCCGGTCCCAAAACCCGTCATGGCGCCCAGAGAATAGAGCATGGCAGCTTTTGGATCCGGGATTGCGCCGAGCACGAGATAGGCGAGAGCCCAGCTGATCGCTTCAATCCCGTGCAACGCGACGATCAGAAAGACGGCGGCGTTCATGGCTACCGCGAAGCGGAACATGAATTTGCGCCGGCGGCCTATCTCCCGAAGAAGAACGGTGAAGCCGTCGTAGATGAACGCCAAGCCAAAGACGTGGATGATAACATTCAAGAGAATGAGAGGCAGGCTCCAAGCCCAGTCGGTGCCCCACGGCGTCCCGTCGAGAACATTCATGTGGTGTTGTCCCATCAAATCGGATCCCAGAACGTCAATGACGAGGCGCGCAAACAGCGTCCCGTCCCGAACCTTAGGGCATAGCAAGTAAGGGCGATAGGAAATTACCCGTCCGCGCCAATCAGGCGAAGCCATGAAGCTCGAGCAAATGGATAAACTGGCATCCACTGCCTGAGTCGAGTATCCCCGTATTGAAAACCGCAAACACGGGTCTAGAATTTCAGGGCTAGCCCGAGAATTGGACCCTGCTGGACAGCGTCAAACAGGAAGCCATCGTCGCTATAGTCGACACCCAATGCTCGGTAGCCGGCAATCGCCGAAATCCGATCGTTGAACTCGTAGCCAACACCCAGCGCGACGTCCCAATCGATGTCAGCTCCACCACCGCCAACAAGTCCCCATCCAGTCAGGTAGACTTCCGGGGTAAGGGAATACTTGCCTCGCAACCCGACTATGCCGTCAACCCAGGTCGCGCCATCGCTCCTTTCAATGCCGCCAAGGATGCCGCCGTTGAAGCGAATCGTTGTGTCCACTGACCAAATTCTCACGCCACCAACGACGTCCAAATGTCCCTGCGGTGTATCAACGATTGCGTATCCAGCGCCCAATAGACCCGAGAACGTCTCAGAGGTCACATCGACGCTGGTCGCCAAGATGCCGCCTGGCGTGTCGCCATCGGCTCCGAGCTTCGTGTAGATGATGTCGCCGATGACGCTGAAGCGACCGTTTCGCGCCTCTCCTGCGGCCATGAAGGCGAAGTCGAGATTGCCGAGGATGTCATTGAAGTCCGCATCCATATCAACGGTCGGTAGACCGAATTGCGATGTTTCACCCGACAGCCCTGCCATCCAAAAATATGGCGCAACCGAGAACGACCAACCATCCGGACCTTCGATCGTCTGTTGATCCCGTGTGAGCAGAGGAGAAACGTCGGCAGCAACGGCACTGCCCCCTATCAGCGCCGCGATTGCTGCCGCCAGGCCGAATTTGGTGTAGCTGTTCATTGGCTGTCCCTTCAGTTTTGGTGCGCGCGACACGCCGGATCACGTTCCAGGCTTTGTTCTGAACCACAGTCCTTGGCCGCGATCTTCTGCGCGCTGCCCGACTGGCCCGCTAGCCCGGTGACGTGGTGAGCGTAGTTTTCGCGCGTCGCTTGGTCGACTAAAGCGACTGGCGCGGCGAGGATCAGGCCTGCCGCGCTCCCGGCCGCTGTCGCCGCGCCTGCCGTTCCTGCGATGAGGTGATCTCCAAGGCCCATCTTGCTGTCCGTCAATGTCTGGCCTTCGGAAATCCGCGCACCGATCAGTTGGACAACTTGGGGCGATTCAGCGAACTTGCCGTGGTGCATGCTGTCTCCGGCCTTCACCTTGGTCAGATCGATGACGGTAATGTCGCTGTCCGCCAGCTCCTGCTTGTAAGGAGCCTGCTCCGGATCGATCGATCCCAGGCGAGGAATGTCACCCCAGACCCTGCGCGAAAAGGCCAGTGCCCGGTCATCCTGCGACACGAAGAGGGTGAACTGCGGGTGCTGGTCTCCCATGTCCTCGATCTGCGAGCGGAACACATCGACGTCGACGTCGGGGGCTGCGAGCATCACATTCTTGAACTTTGCCGGCAGGCGATCGTTGCGGATTGCCATCTGGCGAAGTGCTTCTAGCGTCAGCCAGTTTCCCATGGAGTGCGCGAGGATCGACACCTCCTTCACTTCCTTGTCCGCGGCCAGATACTGGAACAGCGACTCCAGCGCGTTGCGGGTGTAGTTCGTGCTTTCGCGGTCGTAGCCATAGGCCAGCAGGCTGCCCCGCGACGGCCAGGTCACCAGAACGGGCGCACTCCTCACGCCGGAATCATGGACGATCTGGGCAAAACGGTAGACCGAGTCTTCGAACCGATTGTTGAACCCGTGGATGAACACGAGCACGCTGCGGTCGGGGCTCTTCCTGACCGAGGCATTGAGCCAGGTCTTGGCTTCATCCCTCGTCAGCTCGTCCGCTTTCAGGGTCGCGAAGTCCGTGGCCGGATTGGGAGGCAGCTTCTTCGGCCAAGCGACATCGCCGACCTTGCGGACAGGAGGGATGGATACGGTGATGTCCGCAAACGTCGGGGCACGTGCCCGCTCGCCCGTGAACATCTCTCCCGGCATTTCCGAGCGGCCACGCGTGGTCGCGATCAGCATCTCCACCCGCCTTGCATCGGGGGACGTGTCGGCGACGGGCGTCAGCACGCCCTTCGGGTGGCCGCCGCATCCGGAAACGGTGACGAGCGTCAGGCACAGGATCATCCGCCGCAGGCGGCATGAGTATGAAGCGACGCGTGCATCGCCGGTGTATGAATTGCTCAAAACGCTTCCAACTTTCCCTGATATCGGGCCCTAGCAGTAGTAGACGCCGACGGCGCAGCGCCGCACGGTTCGCCGTGCCACGCCCGCGACGCTGACAGGTGTCAACGGACGGCCGACACGCGCCTCGGCGGGCCTCGGAAGACTGTAAAGCCCGCGGGTCGACACCTGCTCTGCGGCATCAATCGCGGGGAGCAGCAACGCGGCAATAAACAGAACGGCCTTCAGTTTTCCCTGCGCGGTCATTTGTTGTCTCCCATGTTCAGGTGATCGGGTAGTTCGTCGATGTCGGCGAGATCCTTCAGGTCGACCTTTTTGGCGTCGGTCCCGTTGACGAAGCTGTAGTCCTGCGCAACGACATCGACGCCGGTCTTCCAGTCGGAAATCTGGATGCTGTATTGCGGTGCCCGATCAACTTGACTGGCGGTGATCACGTAGCGGCAGGGACGGGGGTTTTCGCCCTGCGCAATCCAGATCTGCCAGTCGACGTCTTTCGCCCGGAAGGCGAGGTGGTCGCATTCGACGCCGCCGATCACGCCACTGCCGAGGTCCTTCACGTCGGTTACGCCCTCCATCAGCTTGTCATAGGCGTCGGGCAGGAGCAGGTCCGCGCCGGGGACCGGCTTGCCGAGCTTGTCGCGCATCGCGTCGACCAGATGCTCGACCGTGCCGGGAACTTCGACCTGGGTATAAAGGTTGGCGTCCTTGCCGAAGAGCGTCACGGTGTTGCCGTCGAAGACCATTTCGACATTGGCAAAGCCGCCAAACCGTGTGGCGCGCAGCTTGTCCGGCCGCCCCAGCTCGATCTTGCCGGAACTCGCCAGCAGCAGTTTCTGATGGTCTCCCGTGACGACTTCCAGGTTTGAGTCGTAGGCGAAGGAAATCGCCTTTTGCGAAGCGAGATAGTCTGACATCGCCTTGAGGAGGCTTTTTGCCTCGGCTTCTGCCGCCATGGCTTCTGCTTGCGCCATCAGCCCCGACATGAGAGCGAACGCCGCGACTGAAAGAGTAAATCTAGTGTTCTTGCGGATCATCGACCGGAGCCTCCGTGCGTGCGTGGTAGGCATCAGCCGCCGGCTGGCAGCCATCACCGGCAAACTGTAAGTGCCACGGAGACCGAACACCCGTAACCTCTTGTAGGCTCTGTGCGATCCGAACAGTAGAATCTGCTTACCGCGCAGGCCCCAGGGGCGATGATGTTGCGGAGGCCAATGCTTTCGCCTCTACTTCTGCTGCGCTCGGCACCGGGAGGCCCGCCTTGCGGAGCGAGGCCATCATCCGGAGGTTGTCCTTCGGCTGGATATTGCGCTTCCTGTGTTCTTCGATGATGTTCGGGATGTAATCCGGACGCATCTTCATGAAGATCTCTCCCTCGCGCCGCGCATCATCCAGCAATCCGGCGTCGGCGTAGATGGCGGCTGCTACCAGGTGATACATCGGGAACTTCTGCAGATCCGTCTTCCGGATGAGGCTCACGGCTTTATCACGGTCGTTCAGCATGTAGGCCGCGAGCGCTCGCACGCCGTGATAGAAGCTTGCGCCGCCGGGATTGAGCGCAAGCGCTCGGTCAAGAAGATCCGCGCCGCGCTGCCACTGACCACAGATTGCGAGCCGCGTTCCGAACTCACCCAACAGCTCGGTGTCGTTCGGGTTCGTTGCCAGTGCCTCTTCGCCGACTTGAAGCGCCTCCGTGAGTTGTTGGTTGAAGAACAATGCAATCATCTGAGATTGAAGCGCGCGGGTGTTTCCCGGTTCCAGTTCAATCGCCCGTCGTGCCGAGCGCAGCGCCCTGTCAAGCGGCGTCGGCTGACCGGGCCTGAGGTTGAAGCGGAAGCGGTCTTCATCGAGGTACACGATGGACGACATCGCCCATGCGGTCGCATAGGCCGGGTATCGTGCAACGGCGCTTTCAAGACAGTCTCGGGCGATCAGATGAGTCTCCCGGCTCAGTTCTGCGCGATATGCATAGAAACGAAGCGTGCAGTCGTAGATCCCGAGGTCGTTCGGGGGAGGGCTGGCTGTGGCAGCCTGTGCGATGATGCCGTAAGGCTGGGCAACAGCCGTCGCAACTTTGCTCGCGACATCGGATTGGATGGCGAAGAGTTCGCGGCTGGTCAGGTCGTCGTCGTAGTTCTGCGACCAGAGGATTGCTCCGTCGGATGTGTCCAACAGGCGAGCCGTCACCCGGACCTTGGAACCGGACACCCTGACGCCGCCTGCCAGCAGATAACGAGCGCCCAGCCCCCCACGAACTTCAGAAGCTTCGACCCCTGGGGAAAGCGACTTCGATGTCTCGCGGCCGAAGACTTTGAGCTCCTTAAAGCGCGGCAGGGCGGTGAGCAGCTCTTCGGTCAGCCCGACCGTGTAGAGCTCCGCCTGCGGCCCGTCACCCAGATTGGCAAAAGGTGCGACCACCAGCGTCGGCTCATCTGGACCCTCGGTGGTGCTAGCCTGCTTCGAAACCGCGACTACCAGGTCGGCTGCCCAGTGTGTCAGCGCCACCACGCCGATTATGCCGACAAGACCAGCGAGGATCGGCCATCGGGTAGACAGCCGGAGCCGGCCGAGACGCGGGCCGTCCTCGACAGCGTCGCTCTTGAGGTTCGTCGATGCAACGTCGCTCCAGACAAACGAAGGCGCGTAACGCCCTTTCGGAATGTCTATCCTGATGGGATCGTGCTGCCCGGCGACAAGATAGTAGCGCTCGAGGGTGCGCCTCAGCCGCCCAGCCTCGATGCGGACGACAGGATCGTCCTGGGTGAAGTCTTCGCTGCGCTTGAACACTTCGATCGCGATCGTGTAGCCCTTCAGGCGCTGTGCGCGCCCCGCCAGGGCCTCCTCGACGACGAAAGTGAGAAAAGCCGCGCTGCGGCCAGCTCGCGGAAATTCCGAACTGGAAATGATGCGCGCGAGCTGCTCACGAATCTCTGCTGCACTTGGCGAAAATCCTTGCGATCCTTCCCTGTCATCCGAGCCGTGTGCCACAGATATGTCCATCGATTGCTCCCCAATACGCACACAGTCGTGACAATCACAGATTTAGTTAGCGTCCGTTGGTGTAACCTACGCTGACGGGACCGGCTCGTCCAGAAACATACCGGTCTAATGTAACGTTATTGTTGGCTTGATCCGGGGCGCCCGCCCAAAGCGCTGACCGAGATTGGGCCTCCAGCGGGCGACGTGCCCCTGGCGCCGCTGATTTTCAATGTCGGCGTGGAGATCGGGCAGCTCATTTCGTTGCGATGACCCGACAGGGTCGTGCATTCGAGGCTTCCGGCGGCGGAGTGCGGGGTCGCGGCATCCTGCGCGATCGGCGGTCTGCCCGCATTATGGATGGTCAAGCGTATCGCCCGGTTAGGGCGTGACGGCAGGTATGCGCATGCCGCTGCCAAGCGTGGGTCGGTGTATCTGTGGAGCACCATGGAGCCCGACACAAGATAAGTCGACGGTGACCTGCAGGTGAGGTCGCCGAATGACGACCGGGGAAGAACTTCGAACAGCAGAAGACGCGTGTCCGTCAGTTCGGGCAGACGTTCCAGAACCGCGTCGTGCGGGCGCGGTTCGTATAGTGCCAGCAATGGCCGGATTGTGGCGGCGACCCGGCGACCAATGCCGTGGCAGCGCCCGCAAGAAGCCGACGGCCGCGCCTGCCGAAACTACACCGCCCGGCCGCCAGCGGCGGTTCGGACTGACGATTACGACGCCGCGCAGCCGTGTCGACCGCAGGCTGCGTCAGCGCGGCGGGCCCCAACAGGCGACGCGGAGAAGATCGGGGGGCGGCCAGCGCCAGGGTGACGGCGATGGTTGTAACGTCAAGTGTTCGACACAGAGGTCTCATCCGCTTGTCGTCGTCCCGTGCGAGAGGTGGGGCTTATCCCTTCAGAGGCGTGGCCAGGTCTGAGATTCGCAGACGACCTTCAGGACGCATCCCTTCATCTTCAGTGCGTTGCCCGAGACGGTAAGGGAGCCATCATAGGTCTTGTTGGCATCGGGGTCGGTTATCTTTCCGGAATAGCTGCCGTCGCTGCCGTGGAAGGTGCCGATCTGCTTGCCCGTATGCTTGCCGGATTTCAAGGTGATGCAGTAGCCTCCGCCACATGAAGCAATCGCCGCGGTATCGCCCAATTCGGTCTTCCAGTTGCCAACGATCGGGTCTTCTGCGCGAGCGATACTTGTAGCCAGCGTCAAGGCGGCAGCGATGGTGAAGATGCGCTTCATGGATGCTCCTTTGAATGGAAGTTTCGCCCGGAACCTACGCCTGCTCGCCCTCGCGCGCCCGTAACATCTGGTAGGCTCGCTGTAGGGAGCGGTGTTCGTCGCCTGCGCAGTGTGGGGCACCGGCTTGTATGGCGCGCGCTACATCGTTGCCACTGTAACAAACGGTGCAAGAGTGGAACCTTGCTGCATCATGCGACATTGACGGAAGTTCGTCGACGTCGCTCTGGTGCGGCACAGGCCTTGGGGAGCCACTCATGGGATACGACGTCTCTCTCGCGAAACGATGTTTCCCGTCCCGAACAAGTCTGATCGACGAACTCGCCGCCCGCGATGAGAACTTCCGCGACTTGTGCCATGACTTCGCCACCGCGGATCATCTGCGGCTATCGTTGGAAAAGACTTCCGGCCCCAATGGGGGCGAGCGTCTTGCCGAGTACGTGGAGCTCGTGGACGTCCTCCGGGACGAAATAACGACGGCCCTCGACAACGCTGCCGTCGTGCAGTTTCCACATCCGCGGAAATGACAACACGGCGCCAGTGGGGACGTTAGCTACTGTAAACTACTTTCCTTTCGGCAAATCGCGTGGAGCATGTCGGCGCTGGCCAACACCCTGCCCGGCGGCCAGGGGATGGCCGATTTCAACGCTGTTTTCGATCGGACATGCCATGACGAACAGACTTGCAGTTTTCGCAGGAGCGATAGCCCTCGCGGCTTTTGCCCTCACCAGCGCCAGCCGGGCGGACAGCATCAGTTATGCCGACGCGGTGAGCACACTCGCCAACGACTGCGGTTCGGATATCAAGAAATACTGCAAAGGCCTCAACCTCGGCGGCGGCCGCATTCAGGCCTGCCTCGAGCAGCACGCGGGGAAAGTCTCGCCGACCTGCACCATGACACTGGCGAACGTGATCGCGTCAATCAAGCAACGCGAGGCGGCGCAGTCGTCCTTCGCGACGGTCTGCAAACACGACATCGCTCAGTACTGCAAAAGCGTCAAAGGTGAGGGCAATGTCCTTTCCTGCCTGAACAAGGCGACGCGCGTGAACGAGGGGCAGTGCGGTCAGGCCATCATCGACGCCGGATGGCGTTGATCCGTGTTGGGAACAGGAGACAAGGCAATGAAAAACATTGGATTTAGCGCTTTGCTGACGATCGGCCTCACACTGTCCTCTGGTCAGGCGTTGGCACAGGAGCTCAACGACACGCAACTCGTGCGCACGCTCGGACGGATAGAAAGCGCGGCGCCCGCGATCGACATCGCGCTTCTGGTGGAAGAGGCATCGGCAAATGCGGGCAAAGGTGTCGCCAACCTCCCGAACTGGCAGAAACTCTCCAAGCTGTCGCAACTGATCGTCGAGATCGAATTCGAGAACGATTCCGTCGCCATCGAACCAAAGTCCTACCGCACGGTCGGCCTGATTGCCGACGCGCTGCATCATCCCAACCTGCGGCGCTATAAGTTTCTCGTCGTCGGCCACACGAACGCGACGGGCGACGCCAACCACAATCTCGAACTCAGCGCGCAACGCGCCAATGCCATAACCGAGGCCCTTTCGACCACGTTTGCGATCAAACCAGACCGTTTGTATTCGATTGGTGTGGGCGAGGAGTGGCCGCTCGATCCAGCCAACCCGAAAGCGGCGGAAAACCGACGGGTTCAACTGATCAATCTCGGGCTCGTCAAATAGCAGGCCTGATTGGTTTTTCATCTTGAAGTCAGGGTGGCGCGTTCCCTGCCGGCTTCGTCAGAACCAGCATCACCGCGCCATCGTGTGGCGTTGTGGTGGGGGGTATTACCAAGCTTATGGCGGCCGTTATGTCGTCGGCAACATCGACTGGGCCAGTCGCATTTCATCACAAATTGGATTTTTTTGGAGGAATAGTCATGAATATTACACGACGTGAGTTGACGGTGGCCGGTCTCGGCCTGATGGCAGCGGGCTCAATCGGTTCACCGGCGACCGCCGCTGATGGGCTGATCGCGGACTTGCCCGAGGGTCTCGACGAATTCGCATTGGCGGTCGAGGCCTACATTTATGCCTATCCTCTCGTGACAATGGAGATCACCAGACGCGTGATCACCAACGTCGTCGAGCCGGAAGGAACCCGGGGCCCGATGGGGCATGTCATCAAGCTGCGCCAATACCCGGACGCCAAATTCCGGGACGTGACGGCGCCCAACGCCGATACGCTCTACACGACCGCATTCTTTGATGTGGGTGACGAGCCATGGGTGGTGAGCCTGCCCGATCTGAAAGATCGCTATGCGCTGTTTCCGATGCTGGATGGCTGGACGACAGTGTTCGACGTTCCCGGAAAGCGGACCACCGGCACGGGGGCGCAGACATTCGTGGTTACCGGCCCCGGCTGGGAAGGCACGCTGCCGGAGGGGGTAAAGCAATACAAGTCTTCGACGAGCATCGTCTGGCTGCTCGGGCGCATCTACTGCACCGGTACCCCGGAGGACTACGCCGAAGTCCATAAGCTGCAGGATGAGGTGAAGCTCTATCCCCTGAGCGCATGGGGCAAGGACTGGACGGCACCCAAGGGTAAGGTCGATCCGGCAATCGACATGAAGACTGCCGTTCGCGAGCAAGTCAACAAGATGGACGCGGTCGAATACTTCACCCTGTTCGCCGAGCTCCTGAAAAGTAATCCGCCGACCGATGCGGATGCGCCGATGGTCGCCAAGCTGGCCGAGCTGGGCATTGTTCCTGGCCAGGACTTCGACAAGAGCAAGTTTGATCCCGCTTTTGCGAAGCGCGTCCCGCAGGTCGGCTTTGCCCGCATCATGATGCATTTCAAATTCAGCGACGGCGACATTCAGGACATCGATGGCTGGGGCTTCACGACAAAGGCCGGTATCTATGGCACCAATTATATCCAGCGTGCCTTGATCACAGCGATCGGCCTCGGGGCAAACCGGCCACAGGATGCGATCTACCCAACGTCGATGAAGTCCGACAGCGGGGTGATCAAGCGGGCGTATAACGGCTCCGAAAAATACGTACTGACGTTCAAGAAAGACCTCACTCCGCCGGTTGCCGGTTTCTGGTCATTGACCATGTATGATGCGGGGTACTTCTTTGTCGACAATCCGCTGAACCGCTACTCGATCAGCGCACGGCAACCGCTCAAGGCCAATCCGGATGGCTCGATCGACCTGTTCATCCAGCACGAGTCGCCGGGAGCGGACAAGGAGTCAAACTGGCTGCCGGCGCCCGAAGGAAAATTTATCCTCATGATGCGCCTTTATTGGCCCAACGAGGGCAATCCCTCCATCATTGACGGGTCCTGGACGATACCGTCGGTGAGAAAGGTCAGCTGATACTACACACTGAGCTTTTCATCCAGCCGGATGAAAGATTGCGATCCGCGAACAAGGCGACCCAGCCCCGCCTTATCCGCGGTCCTTCTGCTCACGCCCGCTCCAGTTGCGAAGCAGTATGACTTCCTTCGCTCTCAACCAAATCTGTCACCACCGCAGAGAGCAACGAATCCCGCAGATGGGTATCCGAAATCACCCGTGACAAAATGATCGCCCCAACCATTTCCGAAAGGATGGCGGCGGGATGTCTGTGACGGCTGTTCGCCGGGCTGGCGGACGAAAGTTTTGCGATCTGCTCAACGTAATATTGGATAGCGGACGTGAAGGCGGCGCGGAGAGCGGGGTCGTTGCGCCGTGCAGCGTCTGCGGCCAGTGCTGGCAGAATGCATCCCGAGCCGGTGCCGTCGCGATGTGCCGATGAGACATAGACCTCGATCAACGCGCGAAATGGATCTTGCGGCGTTTGGGCTAGCGCATCCTCCAGCACCGCCTGCGTGTCCGCGATCGCACGTTCGCTGGCCTTGATCACCAGATCATCCTTCGAAGCGAAGTTTCGATAAAAGCCGCCATGGGTCAGTCCGGCGTTTTTCATGATGTCGGCGAGGCCGATCCCGTCGTAACCGCACTCGCGCAGCAGACGCGCCGCCGTCTCTATGACCTGTTGGCGGTTCTCCTCCATCTTGTCTCGCGTCACCTTCATGTCTGCTCACTCCATCTTTGGCAGGAACGACCTGCGATGTAACTTCTGGCCATTAAGACGGTCGCGCGTCCTCGAACCAGCAAAAAATCCGCTTGACATTTTTGATTACGAGCATCATCTAACATTAATGATGATAAACGTCATCAATAATTTTGACAGGTGGGAACCGCATTGCCCTTCACGGGCCGCGCCATCCGCCGGCCCGCAGCGAAGAGGCAAAGACAAAGCCCGTACCGAAGGCGCATCCGGCCGACCGGCCCCCCGGACGTGAGACCGCCGTCCGGCCCATATATTGGAGAAAACCATGACCAGTTCTGTCCGCTATCTCGGATCGGGTGCGCGCTACCTAGATGCGCCGAATTTCTCGATCAGCGTTGGGGGGACTACTTTTGCCTATCGCGACCTCGGCCCCCGGACCGGCGTTCCGCTCATCCTTCTCAACCACTGGGGCGCGGTTCTGGACAATTTCGACCCGCGGATTGTCGATGGCCTCGCCAGCAAGCATCGTGTGATCGCCACCAACTATCGCGGTATCGGTGCGTCAGGTGGAAAAGCGCCTGTCACCATCGACGAAATGGCGCGGGATGCGATCGCCCTGATCCGCGCACTAGGCTTCGAAAAGGTCGATCTGCTCGGCTTTTCGCTGGGGGGATTTGTGGCGCAGGATATCGCGCTGAAAGCACCGGACCTGGTGCGCAAACTCATTCTGACCGGCACAGGCCCAGCGGGCGGCAAAGGTATCGACAAGGTGGGGCAGGTGTCCTGGCCTTTGATGATCAAGGGTTTGCTGACGCTGCGAGACCCAAAATTCTACCTGTTTTTCACGTCAACGGCCAATGGTCGCCGAGCCGCGAAGGCCTTTCTGGAAAGGCTGAAGGAGCGCAAGGCAGATCGCGACAAAGGACCCACGCCCGGTGCCTTCCTGCGGCAGCTCAAGGCGATCAAGGCCTGGGGACAGCAGGCGCCTCAAGATCTCGGCAGCATCCGAATTCCTGTCCTGATCGCGAATGGCGACAATGACATCATGGTGCCGACCGCGCACAGCGCCGATATGGCCCGCCGCATCCCGGGCTCGCAACTGGTGCTCTACGACGATGCTGGGCATGGCGGGATTTTCCAGAATTACGCCGACTTCGTGCCGAAGGCCCTGTCCTTCCTCGATGCCTGAGGCCGCCACAGAAATACAAATTGGAGAAAACGCCGTGAAGGCATTCGTTGTCGATAAATACAAGAAGAAGGGCGCTTTGCGTTTGGCCGATATGCCAGAGCCGGCGTTGCGGGACGGGGATGTCCTGGTTGAGATTCACGCTACCGCCGTGAACCTGCTGGATTCCAAGGTCAGGGACGGGGAATTCAAGCTTATTCTGCCGTATCGCCCACCGTTTGTCCTGGGTCACGATATTGCAGGGACCGTCATTCGGATCGGTCCGAAAGTTCGGTGGTTCAAGGTAGGCGACGAAGTCTATGCGCGGCCGCGCGATCATCGAGTGGGAACATTCGCTGAGTTCATTGCCATCAATGAAGCGGACGTGGCGCTGAAGCCCAAGAACCTCAGCATGGAAGAGGCCGCCTCCATCCCGTTGGTGGGGCTGACTGCTTGGCAGGCGCTGGTGGAAGTCGGCAGGCTGAAACCCGGCCAGAAAGTCTTCATTCAGGCCGGATCCGGCGGTGTCGGGACCTTTGCGATCCAGCTTGCGAAACACCTCGGCGCGACGGTTGCGACGACGACGAGCGCAAGAAATGCCGAGCTGGTAAAAAGCCTCGGCGCCGATGTGGTTATCGACTACAAAACGCAGGATTTCGAGAAGATCCTTTCCGGCTATGATCTCGTCATCAACAGCCAGGACAACAAGACGCTCGAAAAGTCTCTTGGCGTGCTGAAACCAGGCGGCCTGGTCATCTCGATTTCGGGTCCGCCCGACCCCGAATTCGCCAAGGAGCTTGGGTTGAACCTGTTCCTGAGACTGGTGATGAGCCTGCTGAGCCGTGGTGTGCGGAAAAAAGCAAAAAGCCTCGGCATTCGCTATTCATTCCTGTTCATGAAAGCGCAGGGTCAACAGTTGAGCGAGATCGCTTCCCTGATTGAAGCGGGCGTGATCCGCCCGGTCGTCGACAAGGTTTTCCCCTTTGAAAAGACTGGCGATGCCTTGGCCTACGTCGAGACGGGACGCGCAAAAGGCAAGGTCGTCATCACGGTGAAACGATAGCTCCGGCTCTCACCTTCGGCGCTGCCGCCGAGCCCTGCCGCGTCGAGTTGGGCGAATGCAAGTCTTTGTGCAATTGGTCCCACGACCCATTCCAGCCAAACCAGCCGATGCCCTCGGTCTATGCTCAAAGATCGCATGAAGTATTCGAATGGAGCGTCGCGCTGTTTAGGAGTGTCCTAAGCCGGGAAAAAGAAAACTGTTGTTTTCTGACGCCGCGTTCGACCTAAGACTAAGAGGCACGAGATTACGAAAGGGCTGCAAAGCGACCTGTGCCCGGACTTGCCTGGCCGAACACGATGCGCCGTCATCGAATGCCAGGATGGTGGCGTGGGGCGATCGCCGCCGCCCCACTGCTTCGCCTGCCACCAAGGCTTCAAAAATAGGAAAACCGCATGATGAAGTTGTATAGGCCGGTTAACGAGGAGTGCGGGCTCGCCGACTGGGGGAAGCCGGAGGACATTGGTGCGGTGACGATCGAGGGCGACGTTCGCGTCGCAGGCCGTTTCGATCTGGGTTCGCCGCAGAGTGAGGTTTTCGGCGGTGTCTTTGTCGCAACGCGCGGGCAATATCGCGCCGTCTATGCGTTCCACGAACATGCGACGCTGCTGTCGGGACGGCTGGAGCTGACCGACGAGACAACCGGCCACACGATCTCCTACGGCCCCGGTGACAGCTGGATCATCGCCAAGGGCACGCCTGTCCTGTGGACGATCGTGACCGACCGGATCAGCAAGAGCTACGTCGCCGCGACGCGCGACATTTAACTGGAAAGCCTGGAAATCGTGGAACCCTGCAGAACCGAGCGCGACTTTCTCGGCGAGATCGTGCTGCCCGCCGCAAGCCTTTACGGCATCCAGACCGCGCGCGCCGTTGCCAATTTTTCGATCACGGATGTGCCGCTCAGCCACTTCCCGGAACTCGTGGTGGCTCTCGCGCAGGTGAAGAAGGCCTGCGCCCTTGCCAATGCGGAATGTGGTGCCCTCGACGCGGATGTCTCCGCGGCCATTGTCGCCGCCTGCGACGAGATCATCGCCGGACAGCACCATCAGTCTTTCGTCGTTGACATGATCCAGGGCGGAGCAGGGACGTCGACGAACATGAACGCCAACGAGGTGATCGCCAACGTCGCCCTAAAGAACTCCGGCTATGCGCCGGGCGACTACCAGCATCTGCATCCGAACGACCACGTCAATCGCTCGCAGTCGACCAACGATGTCTATCCGACGGCGATGCGCCTTGCCGTCCTCAGCCAATGTGGCGCGCTCACGCGGGCTCAGGAACGCCTGCGTGTCGCCTTTTTGGACAAGGCGCGCGAGTTCGCCACCATCGCCAAAGTCGGGCGTACCCAACTGCAGGACGCGGTGCCGATGACGCTCGGCATGGAATTTGCCGCGTTCGCGGTGACCGTGGAAGAGGATATCGAGCGGATTTACCAGCTCAGTGAGCTGTTGAGAGAGCTGAACCTGGGCGGCACTGCAATCGGAACGGGCATCAACACGCCGGCGGGCTATGGGCCGGTCGCCGTCACTCATCTTTCGCAGATCAGTGGCGAGCGGCTGGTACTTGCCAAGGATTTGATCGAGGCCACCTCGGACCTCGGCGCATTCGTGACGTTCTCGGGCGTGCTGAAGCGCATTGCGGTGAAGCTTTCGAAGATTGCCAACGACCTGCGGCTGCTGAGCAGCGGGCCGCGTGCCGGGTTCGGGGAAATCAAGCTGCCGGCCGTGCAGCCCGGATCTTCGATCATGCCTGGAAAGGTCAATCCGGTCATTCCTGAGGTCGTCAATCAGGTCGCCTATCAGGTGATCGGCAATGATCTGACGGTGACGTTCGCCGCCGAAGCAGGGCAGCTCCAACTCAACGCCATGGAACCTGTGATGCTGTTCAATGTGCTGCAGTCGATCCGCATCCTGGCCAGAGCGATCACCGTGCTGTCGGAGCGTTGCGTCGAAGGGATCGAGGCGGATGTGGAGCGTTGCCACGAGCTGGTGAGCAACAGCCTGATGCTGGCCACTGCCCTGGTGCCGCGCATCGGCTACGAGAGTGCCGCGAGGGTCGCAGCGATAGCCGGGAAAAGTGGCCGCACGATAGCGCAAACGGTCTCCGATCTTGGGCTGATGACACAGGAAGATTTCGACGAGTTGAAGCGGAGCTGCCTCGATGTCTTCACCGCCGTCGCACGCCAATGACAGTCGCGCGGCCACCTAGAGCAAAAGCCCGAAGCGGCTTTCGGTCCGGAAATACGTGAAAACAAGAAGATGGAGCGGGTTCGCGGTTCGATTTATGGACCGCCAGCCTGTGAGAGCTGAGCAACATCAAGGAGTTGCATAGATTGAAAATACTTGTGACGGTCAAGCGGGTGGTTGACTACAACGTCAAGATCCGGGTGAAGGCGGACGGCTCGGGTGTCGAGCTGGCCAATGTGAAGATGTCGATGAACCCGTTCGACGAGATCTCGGTGGAAGAGGCGCTGCGGCTGAAGGAAGCCGGCAAGGCCGACGAGGTCGTCGTCGTGTCGGTCGGTCCTGGTAAGGCCGAAGAGACGCTGAGGACGGCGCTGGCGATGGGTGCCGACCGCGCCATCCTGGTCGAGACCGACGACCCGGTCGAGCCGCTCGCCGTCGCCAAGATCGTCAGGCACGTGGCCGAGGCCGAACGGCCGGGGCTGATCATCGTCGGCAAGCAGGCGATCGATGACGACAGCAACCAGACCGGCCAGATGCTGTCGGCGCTCTTGGGCTGGGCGCAAGGGACGTTTGCCTCCAAGGTCGAGATCGGCGATGGCAAGGCAACCGTGACGCGCGAAGTTGATGGCGGTCTGCAGACGATCGCCATCACGCTGCCGGCGGTGGTGACCACCGACCTGCGGCTGAACGAGCCGCGTTACGCCTCGCTGCCCAACATCATGAAGGCGAAGAAGAAGCCGCTCGACAGACACACGCCGGCCGATTTCGGCGTCGACACGACGGCGCGGCTGAAGGTGCTGAAGACCGAGGAGCCGGAAGGCCGCAAGGCCGGCATCAAGGTCAAGTCGGTGGCCGAACTGGTCGAAAAGCTTAAAGTCGAAGCCGGCGTGCTTTGAGGAATCCGTGAGGCCCGCCAGCAAACGGCGTGTCGCTGCGCTTCCGGTGCTCACGTACGTTCAGTACGCTGCGCGCCGGTTCTCGCGCCTCACCGTTTTCGGCAGGGCCTGACGGATTCAGGAACCAACAATTTTGGAGAACAAAACCATGGCTATTCTGCTTCTGGCTGATCACGACGGCAGCCACCTTTCCGACCAGACGGCAAAGGCGCTGACGGCGGCGAGTAAAATCGGCGGCGACGTGCATGTGCTGGTGGCC
>NZ_MBSS01000022.1 GCF_001695855.1 Ensifer sp. LC163 | reverse complement strand
TGAGCAGGCCGTTTGCTGTTGCTGCTTCGTCGATCAGCATGGTCTTGGTCGTGTCGACGTCGAGCGTCGTCAGGCTGACATTGCTGTTGGAGTCACGGTTGAACGAACCGACGATCGACTTCGTGCCCGGTGCAGTCGCGCCGGAAGCGGTGTAGAGCCAGTTTTCGCCGGAGAAGCCAGCGGACTTGACGACGCTCTTCAGCTGTTCCTGAAGCTGCGTGATTTCCTTCTGGACCTTGGACTTGTCAACGCCCGGCTCGCTGGCAGCAACCAGCTTTGCCTTGATTTCGTCAACGACCGAGATCGCGGCTTTCATGCCGGTGTAAGCAACGTCGGTCTTGGCAGCGCCGAGGCCGAGTGCGTCCTGAACCGTGCCGAGGGCCTTGTTGTCCGAGCGCATGGTCGTTGCGATCGACCAGTAAGCAGCGTTGTCGGAAGCGTTGCCAACGCGGTAGCCGGACGAAATACGGTCCTGCGTCGTTTCCATCGAGGAATTGATCGAACGCAGCGTGGAGAGTGCGGCCATTGCCGAGTTGTTGGTCATAATAGAAGTCATGAGACTGTCCCTCAAATTTACAAGGTTACACGGTTGGGGACATACCGGACTGAAAACGCCTACCGGTAATGACGGACCGGCTTCATGCCACTCGGCTCCGCTCACGCAAGTGAAGGAAACCAAACCCGTCATGTGACGGTGAATATCGCCTCCAATGCTTGCGATTTCATTAAGGCAGCAAGATATTTTGAAGCAAAATCCTATGGTTAACAGCACGTTACTTTCACCTCAGCTCGCTTCGCGCGGATGACTTCAGCGAGACTGAATTTATTGGGAAACAATACGCAAATCGCTCAACAATCCCGCCTGGGGCAAGGTTTCTGCTTCAAAACGGTATCTTGGTACATTGACGTTGCACAGGCTTGCGCGGTGACAACGGTTGCGCTTTTTCCATGGAGCTTCCCTTGAACGCCCACACCATCTTTTCTTCCGCTTCGCGGCAGTATCAAAAAGGCCAGTACACCGAGGCACTCGATTCCCTTAATCAGCTGCTGGATCTTACCCGCGATGCCAAGACATATGCGCTTTTGGCAAAGGTACTGCTGAAGCTAGGCTTCCGCAGCGACGCCGCGCAAGCCTATCAGTTGGCCGGCGAAGAAGGCGGATTGCGTTCCGAGCATTTCCTGGCGGAGGCCATGAAGCTGCATTTCGCCTGCGGCAACGATGATCAGGCCTTGAGCCTCGGCCGCCCCTTGCTCGAGCAGGCAAAGACCGATCCCGAACTTGCCTACATCATCGTGACCTTGTTCCTGAAGCGCGACCAGGCCGATATTCTCGGCCCTTTCAAATCGACACTCTCGGCGAGCGCCCGGCAGGAACACCAGGTGCTTGCGGCAAAGCTGCTGACGTCTGATGTCGGAAACAACGATGATCGCGAGATCGTCACCAATCTGTTCCGGCGGACGCCATCGAACCCGGTCCTGCTGTCGGCTTATCTCGTTTTCATGCAGGAAGTGAACAACTTCAACGAAATCGAAAACTATGCGCAAGCGCTGGAGCGTGCGGTCCAAGCGACCAACCGCAAATTCCTGCGCGCAGAAACGCCTTTCTACAATGTGCACTGGTGCCGCGATGAAAGACTGAACCGCTTGGCCGCTGCGCTTGATCAGCCGTTCCCGCCAACATTGCCCGAGGAACGCCGCAAGATGCAGCACGTGTGGGGCAAGAAGATACGGCTGGGCTACCTTTCGAACGACTTCTGGGGACCGCACGCGACCATGAAGCTTCTGCAAGCCGTGCTGACCTCGCATGATCGCGAAAAATTCGACGTGACGCTCTTCTGCTACACGCCGGAGAAACACCTCGCCGTTGCTGGCGAAGGGCGTCAGACTTGGGGCAAAATCGTCCGCGTCGAAAGCCTTTCCGACGAGCAGGCCGCCCAGACGATCCGCGACGAGCAGATCGATATCCTCGTCGATCTCAAGGGCCATACGATGAACAGTCGTGTTACCATCCTCAACCACCAGACCGCACCTGTGCATGCCACATGGCTCGGTTTCCCCGGCACCACCGTCAACGTCGACCTCGACTACATCATCGGCGACCGCCATGTCCTTCCCGATGGCAGCGAGGACCACTACTACGAGCGGTTCTGCCGGTTGCCCGAGACCTACCAGCCGAACGACCCGGCCGGCCGGCCACGGCCGGCAGCGATGACACGTACGCAAGCGGGCCTACCGGAAGACGCTTTCGTCTACGCATCGTTCAACGCCAACCGCAAGATCACCGTCGAAACCATGAAGGCATGGGCCGAGATCCTGCGCAGGACGCCCGACAGCGTTCTCTGGCTGATGTGCCCCAAGCCGGAAGCCCAGGCTCATATTCTTCGGCGTTTCCAGAGCTACGGTATCATCACAAAACGCATCATCTTCTGCACGAAGGTCGAGTACGAACAACACCTGGCGCGTATTCTAGCCGCCGACGTCGGCCTCGACACCTTCCCCTGCAATGGTCACACGACCACGTCAGAGCAGCTGTGGATGGGGCTGCCGGTGCTGACGCCGAAGGGCACGCACTTCGCCTCGCGCGTCAGCGAAAGCCTGTTGCGCGCGATCGGACTGCCGGAACTCGTTACCGCCGATGTCGGCGACTATATCGAGCAGGCGGTCGCTCTCTACGCAAACCGCGACAAGGTCGCCGAATACAAGCGGAGGCTCGACGACAACCGGCTGCAGATGCCGCTCTTCGACGCAGAGCGCTTCTGCCGCCACCTCGAGCAGGCTTATGAGATGATGGCCGAGCGCGCCAAGAACGGACTGGAGCCCGCGCTCATCGACGTTCCGGCCCTGCCGGCACGCACGACGCCCTTTGCACAATAAACGCAGGCGGAATCAACCGTCGGCACCCAGGCTTCGCCTGAAACCCCGCCAACCCGGCGGGGTTTTTTCGTTCGTCATCACGGCGCGGTTGGCGCCCCCAACGTGCCACATAATTCCTTGAAGTGAGGTCGACTTGGGGACGTCTGCGCTGGCGGCAACCCCACGCAGACGTCGGCGCGGGGCAGCAAACCAATGAGTAACAACGAAGAGAAGCGGCGAGGTGGCGGATCAGCTAAAAGAGCGCACCAGGCTGCCGACGAGCAGGTTCCAGCCGTCGATCAGCACGAAGAAGAGGATCTTGAAGGGCAGAGAGATTGCCGTTGGCGGCAGCATCATCATGCCCATCGCCATGGTGATGGTGGCGACGATCAGGTCGATCACCAGGAACGGCAGCATGATGAGGAAGCCGATCTCGAAGCCGCGGCGGATTTCGGAGATCATGAAGGCGGGAACGACGGCGCGCAGATCGACCTTGTCGTCGACGACAACGGTCTGCCCCTTTTCCTTGGCGATGTCGATGAAGAGCTGCAGGTCCTTGTCGCGCGTATTGGCAAGCATGAATTCACGGAACGGCTCGGCGATACGCGGCAGCGCTTCCGTTTCCGTAATCTGGTTCTTCATCAGCGGATCGATGCCATCGCGCCAGGCGCGATCAAAAGTCGGCGCCATGACGTAGAAGGTCATGAACAGCGCCAGCGAAACCATGATCATGTTCGACGGTGTCGTTGCCAGGCCCATGCCGGTGCGCAGGATGGCAAAGGCGATCACGAAGCGCGGAAAGCTGGTGACCATGATGAGGATGCCGGGCGCGACCGAAAGAACGGTCAAAAGGCCGAACGTGCGGATGATCCAGGACGCGGCCGAGCCGTCGATGGGCGTGTTCAAGATGTCAGAGGGAAAACTCTGGGCGCCGGCGATTCCGGACATCGCCATCATGGCGACTATGAAGGCGATGAGCCGGATCATTTAGCGAATCATTGAATGACGAAGGTTCTGAACATGACATTGGTTACGCGCCCATCTGAGCGCAGGTCAACCCGTTCCTGGATGTCATCCCGGAGATATTGGAAGCCGCGCGGGCCCTGAATCTGCTGCAGCGACACGGTTTTCAGATAGGCGGCGATATCCTGGTGGATCTGCTCGGCCATGGCCGGGTCGGGAACGCCGTCGAACTGCAAGGCCACCTCGATCCGGATCCAGTTTTCCGAGGGATAGGCAAGGTTCGTGGTGATCGGCTCGAGCTGGACGACGCCGTTGGCCTCGGTGGCGATCTTCGGCACGCCCTCCTCGCCTGTCGCGTTCGGAGCGATGTCCTTGGTCGCTTCCACCTGTTCCTTGGGCGGCGGTGGCGCCAGCGCACCGCCGACGAGCCAGCCGCCGCCGCCGGCGACGAGCGTCAGGACGGCGACGATGGCGATCGTCATCACCTTCGACGGTGATTTCGCGGGCGCGGCGGTTTCGAGTTCTTCCATCTTGCCATTCCCTGCCGATCAGATCGGCGAAATCAGGTCCATGATCTGCTGGCCGTAAGGCGGCTGCTGCACTTCGGTCAGGCGGCCACGGCCACCATAGGAAATGCGCGCCTCGGCAATGCGGTCGTAGGAGATCACGTTGTTGGCATCGACGTCCTGCGTGCGCACGATACCGGCGACATTGAGGATGCGAAGCTCGTGGTTGACGCGCACTTCCTGCGAACCGCTGATCAGGAGGTTGCCGTTTTCGAGCACGCCGGTGACGACTGCCGCCACAAGCAGCTGCAGCTTTTCAGACCGCTCGGTCGAGCCGTCGCCCTCGGTCTTGGTGTTCGAGCCGTATTCCAGGTCACCCGACCAACCGAAGTCGCTGGCTTCCGACTGGCCGCTTGCGCCGATATTGAAACCGCTGGTGTTCTTGCGGCTGCGGTCGGTCTTGTTGTCGAACGACGCCTTGTCGTTGATGGCGATCTCGACGGTCAGAATGTCGCCGACATTGAGCGCGCGGGCATCCTTGAACAGCGCCGACTGTTGATCGTTCCAGAGCGAGAAGCCGTTGGCAACGTGGCGCGGCTCCTTCGGATACATCGCAAGCTGTGGCGTCTGGGTATATTGCAGACCGCTGCCGATCGGGCTCATGGCCGGCGCGCGGCCGATCTCGTTGAAGGCCTGGTTCTGACATCCCGCGAGGAGGCCTGCGGCCAATACGGCCGTTAGACGCATTTTCATGATGGTTCCTTCGAGGTGTTCGGATCGATGGCACTCGAGATGATGTTGGTGAGGATGGCCGCCTTTTCGTCGCTCATTTCGCTGAGGATCAACGACGACTGGCGCGGCGGCAGGCGCATGACGATCGCGGCCGCAATCTCCGGATTGACCATTTCAAGCTTGCCCGCGGCAGCATCCGGCTTCATCGTCTTGTAGATCCCAACAAGGCCGATCTCGGCCTGCTTGAGGAACTCGTTGCGGCGCTTCAGCCAGTCTTCGTATTCCTCGCGCCGCTTTTCGAGCGTCGCGATCCGGTCGTCGACATTCGCCTGAAGCGCTTCCAGTTCCTTGCGCTGCAGAACGTAGCGCTGGTCGCGGGCGGCATCGGCGATATTGGTGCAGAACTGCTGGATTTCGTTGACGGTGGCGTTGCTGGCAGGCGGCGCGGTGACGTCCTGGGCAAACGCGCCGGGCATTGCTAGCATCGAAGCGACGGCAGCCAAGGCGAGCAGGACATTGCTGGATCTTCCGAGAAGACGATCGATGTTCATCATTGCAGGACAAGCTCCGCCTGAAGGGCCCCAGCCGTTTTGATGCTTTGCAGGATGGCGATGATGCCGTCGGGCTTGACGCCGATATTGTTGAGACCGGCGACCAGGGATCGGAGGCTCGAGCCGTTGAGAATGGCGACCGTGCCACCATCGGACTGTGCCTGGATGGTGGTGTTCGGCTCCAGCGCCGTCTGGCCACGCGAGAACGGCAGCGGCTGAACGACGGTCGGCGTTTCACTAACCTCCACGGTCAAGGTGCCGTAGCTGACGGCCACCTCGTTGACGCGCACGTCCTGACCGATGACGATCGTGCCGGTTCGCTCGTTGATGACGACCCTTGCCGGGACGTCGGTTTCGATGACGATGTTTTCGATGTCCGCCATCAGCCGCGCGAGGTCCGCCATCTTCGGCTTTTCGACGAGAACGGCCTGCGAGTCCCGAGCTTCGGCGATGCGGCCGCCATATTGACCGGCGGCATATTTGTTGATCGCCGCCGCCATGCCGACCGCGGTGGAGAAGTCGGGGTTACGCAGCTGCAGCACAAGATTGAAGCCGTCCTTGAACCTCGACGGCAGTTCACGCTCGATGATGGCGCCGTTCGGCACGCGACCGGAAGTCGTGACGCCCTGATTGAGTGTTGCCGCGTCCCCTTGCGCATTGAAGCCGGTGACGACGACCGAGCCCTGGGCGACGGCATAAATCTGGCCGTCCGCGCCCGAGAGCGAGGTCATCACCAGGGTGCCGCCGCGCAGCGACGTGGAATCGCCAAGCGACCCGACCGTCACGTCGACGCGGCTGCCGGGACTGGCGAAGGGCGGCAGGTTTGCCGTGACGAGAACGGCCGCGACGTTGCGCGTGCGCGATTCACCGCCCTGGGTCGAAATGCCGAGGTTTTGCAGCATGGCGCGCATCGATTGATCGGTAAACGGCGACGAGCGCAGGCTGTCGCCCGTTCCCTGAAGACCGACAACGAGGCCGTAGCCGATGAGCTGGTTGTCACGGCCGGCCTGCAGCGAGGCGACGTCCTTGATTCGTGACGCGCCGAAGGCGGGCGTCATCGCTGTGGACAGCGCGACGGCCAGCGCCAGGAACCATTTGCAGGCAAGCATTTTCATTTCGCCACCACATGTATCGTGCCGTCGGCCATCACCGTTCCGGAAACGATAACGCCAGTATCAATGTTGCGGGCCCGGATCAGATCGCCGATCGCGGCGTCCTGAAGGGGCGAACCGGCAGCGCTGATGGTGAGGCCACCATTGCTGAAGACCAGACGGACCGTGGAGCCGCGCTCGACCGCGTATTGCTCGCGCAGCGCGGAGGCCAGGATGACGCGGCCGGGAAGCAGCGTGCGCTTGCTGACCTTGCCGTCGATCTCGCTCAACGTCCTGACGTAGCCGTCCGTCAGATCGGGGTTGGTCACGTCGACGACCTCGAGCCTGCTCGCGTCGATCGCTTCGCCGGGGTAGATCGTCTGCTTGGGGATGACCGCCGTCAGCCGTTCCGCAAGGCCTGCCGAAGGCGACAGGAAAGCGGCGGCCAACAAAATGCCCGCCACCACGTGCCGCGCCCTTGGCGCGGAACCGTCCTTCTGAGCTGTCATTTCAGCGGCCCGGCGAAACGTCATGTTTGCCCCCTCTTCCGTTACCTGAGGTTCTTGCTCACCGTAGCCGCCATTTCGTCTGCGGCCTGGATGATCTTGGAGTTCATCTCATAGGCGCGCTGGGCCGAGATCAGGTCGGTGATTTCCTTGACCGGATCGACATTCGACGCTTCGAGATACTTCTGCTTGATCAGAGCAAAGCCCGGGTCTGCCGGCGTGCCAACGATCGGCTCGCCGGAGGCCGGCGTCTGCTTGAAGAGGTTTTCGCCCTGCGGCTCGAGGCCCGCTTCGTTGATGAAGTTGGCGATCGTCAGCTGGCCGATCTCCTGCATCGCCGGATCGTTGCCGATGCGCACCATGACCTGGCCGGAGCTGGTGAAGGCGATTTCGGTGGCGTCCTGCGGAACGGTAATGCCCGGCACGACGGTGTAGCCGTCGATGGTGACCAGCTGGCCCTGGGCATTCTTGTTGAAGGCGCCCGCACGGGTATAGACCGTCTCTCCATCCGGCGTTTCGACCTGGAACCAGCCGCGACCGACCAGTGCGAGGTCATAGTCGTTGCCGGTGCTGACGAGGCTGCCCTGGATATGCAGGTTGCGCACGGCGGCCGTCTGGACGCCGAGACCGATGATCGCGCCTTCCGGAACGATCGCCTGGTTGGAACGGTTCGGCACGCCCTGGGCGCGCTCGGTTTGATAGAGCAGGTCGGAAAACTCTGCGCGGGCACGCTTGTAGCCGGTCGTGTTGATGTTCGCGATGTTGTTCGCGATCACTTCAAGGTTCAGCTGCTGGGCGTTCATGCCGGTTGCGGCAATGGAAAGGGCCTTCATGTCTCGTTCCTTCAGATCTGCATGCGCGCGATTTCGAGGTAGGCGGTCACCACCTTGTCGCGGATCGCGATTGCGGTCTGGAGCGACTGCTCGGCATTCATCACCGCATCGACGACTTCGCGGGTGTTCGCCTGGCCGCGGATGCCGTCAAGCGAGGCACCTTCGGCCTTCTTCATGGCGCCGATGGCGTCGGTCGCCATGTCGCCGAGAACCGAGGCAAAGCTCTGGGATTGCGGAGCCGCCGGGGTAGTGGCAGCCGCACCGAAAATCGACGACGAAGAGGACGTAAGGCGAGTACCTTCGGCCTCTTTCATGACCGAAAATGCGCCGACAGAATTAATTGCGTCGATCATTATTGTGATGCTCTCAACAGGTCGATTGTTTGGGAAACCAGGTCGCGCGACTGCTTGATCGTCTGCAGGTTGGCTTCATAGGCGCGGTTGGCTTCGCGCATATCGGCCATTTCAACCAGGATGTTGACGTTCGGCATCTTGACCATGCCCTTCTCGTCGGCGGCCGGGTTGCCCGGGTCGAACTCGATGGTGAAGTTCGAATCATCCGTGCCGAGCCGCTCGATCTCGACAAGCGACGCGCCGCTGGCCCTGTCGACCTCGGCTGCAAAACTGATGGTCTTGCGCCGGTACGGATCGGCGCCGGGTACGTCGCCGGAGGAGCGGGCATTGGCAATGTTTTCGGAAACGATGCGCAGGCGGGTCGATTCCGCCTGCAGACCGGAGGCCGAGACCTTCATGGCCGAAGTCAAAGGATCCATGGTTGTTACTTCCGTACCGTCATGAGCATCATTCGGTGAAACGCTTTGACGAGCCCGGCACTGAGCTCGTAGTCGCGCTTGATCTCACCGGTCTTCATCATTTCCTGCTCGATCGCGACGCTGTTGCCGGATTGCTGGATCTGAACACCGTCGAGCATGCCGACCTCGGCCACCTGCGAGGCTTCGAGGCTTTCGGTGAAGTGCGCCTTGTGGGTCGCGGCCATCTGGATGCCGGTGTTTTCCAACACGCTTTCGAACGGCTTGACGTCCTTGGCCTTGTAGTGCGGCGTATTCGCATTGGCGATGTTGCCGGCCACCACGTTCTGGCGGACGGTCAGCCACTGGGCCTGCCGGGACGCGAGTTCGAAAAGCTGAATCGGTTGCATCAAAAGCTCCATGCTTGGTGATGCGAACCTAGGTCGGTAATCTTGCGTGGGACTTGTCGTTGGAAACAAGCTTGGCGCTGGTGCCCGAACACGTCCGGATGCGCGCGACATCATCCGCTGCGGGTTGCGATGGACCCGCAGCGGAGAAAGACTTTCAGGACATGCGGGTGGCGGGTCAGTCGGCGCGATAGACGTCGCCGCTCGACGTGATCATCACCCAGCGCCCATCGCGCTCTTCAAGCGTCGCCAGTCGGCTGTTGTCCGGCAGGATCGAGCCGATGCGCACGATGTACATGCCGGTCGTGTCCTCGATCAGAGCGCGGCCGTTGGCGACATGCATCAGCTTGAAGCCGGACTTGCCCGGGAACGGCTGCTCAAGGTCTTCCTTCGGTGCCGCACCATCGGCGGCCGGACCGCCTCCAAGGCTTGGAATGGTCGCCGTCGTCAGCTGGTCGATCGCCGCGACGGTCTCGCCATCCATGTCGGACATTGCCAACGGCGAGACGGACAGGACGCTGCGCGCCGGCTTTTCCGGCAGGTCGCGTGTCGAGCCCTGCCAGAGCGGCGGCATCGTGAACTTGTCCTGGTTGAAGAAGGCATACCAGGGGAAAAAGGTCGCGAGAGCCGCCAGCATGATGCCGGTCGCGGCCAGCGCCTTGTCGATCATCGGCATGCGGGAATCACGCTTGCGCTGGCGGATCGTTTCGTCCGCGTCGTAGTCGGTCACACCCATCACCTCGGCCTCATCCCTGCAGCACCCGGCTGATTGCCCATAGCCGCGGCTTTCAGCGCGCCGGCAAGATCGGAAAATGCATCCTGTGTGGGCGGCTCGCTCGCCGTCTGCGTCAGGACGTCGTAGATCACCGGCACCTGCTTGATCGCCATGTCGAGATCGGGGTCACCGCCCGGACGGTAGCCGCCGATCAGGCGCAGGTCGCGCGTTTCCTCGAAGCGATGGATCAGCGCCTTCAGCCGCGACACCAGCTTTTCCTGGTCCGGCGTCCAGGCCTTGCGCGCCAGACGGGAGATTGACGCCAGCGGATTGATCGGCGGATAGCGCCCCTCTTCCGCCAGGCTGCGTTCGAGCACGATGTGTCCATCGAGAATGCCGCGCGTCGAGTCGGCGATGGGATCGTTGTGGTTGTCGCCGTCCACGAGGATCGAGATGATCGCGGTAATGGTGCCGGCCCCCTCGGCGCCCGGACCAGCACGCTCGAGCAGGCGCGGCAGTTCGGTGAAGACCGAAGCCGGGTAGCCACGGGCGATCGGCGGTTCGCCGGACGCGGTCGCCACTTCGCGGATAGCATGGGCAAAACGGGTAACGCTGTCGACGATCAACAGCACGTTGTCGCCGTTGTCGCGATAGTGCTCAGCGATGGTGACGGCGGTCAGCGGCGCCATCTTGCGCAGCATCGGACTTTCGTCGCTGGTCGCGACAACGGCCACCGATTTGGAAAGATTGTCGCCGAGTGTGTCCTCGATGAATTCGCGCACTTCGCGGCCGCGTTCGCCGACCAGCGCGATGACGACCTTGTCGAAGGCATCGGCGCGCGCAAGCATCGACAGCAGCGTCGATTTACCGACGCCGGAACCGGCAAAAATGCCGAGGCGCTGCCCGAGGCAGAGCGGCGAAAAGATGTCGATCGCCCGCACACCGGTGCGGAATCCCTGTTCCACGCGCTTGCGGGTCATCGACGGCGGCGCCGTATTGGAGATCGAGCGGCGGACATCGCCCTGCAGCAGCGGGCCGAGGCCGTCGATCGGTTCGGCAAGCGCGTTGATGGCCCGGCCGCACCATTGGTCGGTCGGCGCAATGCGGAAGGCGCCCTTGCGGATGACAGTGTCGTGGATGCCGATGGGGTCGCCCGGCTCGATCGGGCAGACGACGACACGCTCGGGCTCGACCCGGACCACTTCGCCGAGATGCGTTCCAGTCGAACTCTTGTGTGCGACGAAATCGCCAAGCCGAACATGTCGCGACAGGCCGGTCACGGTATAGTGGCCAGGAGAAATTGTCTGGACGTGGCCGCCCGGCGCAATCGAGTGTTCAGGTTTGGCGTAGCGTTCGACCAGGCCGGCAAGGGCAGCCAGCGATGTCGATGCGGCGCTCGTCTTCAGGCCTTCGCGTTCCATTCCGTTTCCCGTCACGCCTTAGCGGCTGCCACCGAGTGTCTTGATCGCTTCGTCAAGCGACCCTTCGCTGTCACGCATCAGCGCGGTGATGTTGTCGAAGGCGCGGGTGACCATGATCAGCTGCGACATTTCCGCGATGGCGTTGACGTTGGATTCCTCGAGGAACCCCTGCATGACGCCGACGTCGAAGCGATCGACGACCGGTTCCGGCTGTACCGCCGGGAGTACGGCGCTGTTGTCGAGGCGCATGAAGCCCTTGCTGAAGTCCGCCTGGTAGAGGCCGAGCGAGGCGACGGCGACACCGTTCTGGTGCAGAGCACCGTCAGCGCCGACGGTCACGTCGCCGGCCGAGCCATTGAGCTGGATCGGCGCGCCGCCGGTGTCGAGAACCGGATAGCCGCGAATGGTGACCAGGTCGCCGGTTTCGGTCAGGGTGAAGCGACCGTCACGCGTCAGGGCCGGGCCCGAGGGCGTGTCGATCTGGAACCACGCGTCGCCCTTGACGGCGAAATCCAGCGCAGCCCCGGTGCGCGTCAGCGAACCGTTGCTGGTATTGAGGAACTCTTCGCCCTTGCTGACGTAGGAAACCTTGGTCGGCTTGGTATCGCCGAGCATCTGGTTGAACTTCACTTCCGTGCCGCGGAAACCGACGGTGCCCGAGTTTGCGATATTGTCGGCAAGTGTGTTGAGGCGCTTTTCAAGCGCCATCTGCGACGAAATCGCGACATAAAGACCGGTCTGCACGTTCAGCGTCCCCCGAGTTTCAGACTGTTGATGGACAGGAGCAGATCGGAAGAGATGCCGTAGCCGCTCGACGAGCCGAAAACCGCAAGCGGGTCATAACCGTCCGTTGAATTGTTGATTTCCCAGAGGGCAGTAAAGCGATCGAGAAAGTCCGTCAGCTTGGCCGGATCCTGGAAGTCCTTGAGATCGATTGCCGCCTCATAGGTGGCCGCCTGACGATCGACCTCGGTGCCGGCGAATTCGTCAGGCAGCTGCAGCGTGGTGCGCACCACCTGCGCCAGCGCCTCGTCGGCGATGATGGCGTAGCCGCTGGTGATCGACGGCGCCATGCGGGCGAAATAGAGCGCGAGCCGCACGCCGGCATTCTCCTCGCCGGCACTCTGCTCCAGCGTCTGGCGGGCGTATTTGTCGACAACGCCCTTCTGGGCGCGATCGAAGGAGGTGGCAGCCTCACCTTGGCGGGCGAAATTCAGCGATTCGGCCAGTTGCTTGTAGCGGCTGTCGGTCAGCTTATTGGCGAAGGCATCCTCGTTGTCGACGCCCTCGGTCAGCACCTTGCGCATGAAGGCCTTGGCGTAGCCCATGTCTTCAAGGCCGTGTGCCTTGATCGCGTAGTCGTAGAGGCGCGTGTCGGCGAAGAACTGGTCGATAGTTTTGATATCACCGATCTTCGAGAGGTAATATTCGGTCTCGCGGGCGACGTCCGGCTGTTTGGCGACGCGCTCCAGCGACTTGCTCAAGTCGGCTGTGATCAGCTTGTAGCTCGTATAGGTCGTGGTCACGATCGGTCGCCCTTAGCGGAGTGAGACGGGCGCGACTGGAGAGCCGGCCATACCAAATCCTGACCGGATTGGCTTGCGCGAACCTGTTCCACGCAATGATTTCCGCGGCCTCGACGGCCAGCCTCACGCAAGGAAGAAACCTTATCCCGTTAGACGAAAATGGGATCGTGACGGGTATCGAAAATGAACATCATCATCGGGCTTCTTGTGACTTTCGGCTGTATTCTCGGCGGCTACGTGGCCATGGGCGGCCACATGGAAGTCCTCAACCAGCCTTTCGAACTGCTGATTATCGGCGGCGCCGGTATCGGCGGCTTCATCATGGCCAACTCCATGAAGGTGGTGAAGGATACCGGCAAGGCCCTCGGCGAAGCCTTTCGCCATAAGGTTCCCAAGGAGCGGGAATATCTCGATACGCTCGGCGTTCTCTACTCGCTGATGCGGGATCTCAGGACGAAGTCGCGCAACGAGATCGAAAGCCACATCGACAACCCCGAGGAATCCTCGATCTTCCAGTCGGCGCCGACCGTTCTGAAGAACAAGGAACTGACGGCCTTCATCTGCGACTACGTCCGCCTGATCATCATCGGCAACGCCCGCTCGCACGAGATCGAGGCACTGATGGATGAGGAAATCCAGACCATCACCCACGACAAGATGAAGTCCTACCACGCCCTGACGATCATGGGCGACGCCTTCCCGGCGATCGGCATCGTCGCGGCGGTTCTCGGCGTCATCAAGGCGATGGGCGCGATCAGCGAAGCGCCGGAGGTTCTCGGTGCCAAGATCGCCGCCGCACTCGTCGGCACATTGCTCGGCGTGTTCCTTTCCTACTCGATCGTCGCTCCGCTGGTCGCCAACATCAAATCCGTCCGCGAGAAGCAGAACCGGCTCTACATCATCGTCAAGCAGACGCTGCTTGCCTACATGAACGGCTCGGTTCCGCAGGTTGCGCTCGAATACGGCCGCAAGACGATCTCGGCCTACGAGCGTCCCTCGATCGACGCCGTCGAGCAGGAAATGATGAACCCCGGCGGCGGCAGCGAAAGCAAGGCGGCTTGATCCGATGATGTCAGGAACAACAACAAACGTTCATCCCTTCGACAGGAAACTGCTGGCGCGCATGACCGGCGCGCTCGGCGACGACCGCGCGATCGGTCGAGTGGCACTCGATCTCGGCCAGGTGTTCGGCGAATTCCTCCCCGACATCTGCAAAGCGGAAACCGGCCTCGATATCGCCATCGGCTATGCTGGCTTCCGCACCGGACTTCGCAACAATCTGATCACCGAGCTCGGCCACGGCGTGCTGATCAGCGACGTCTCCTTGCGCAACTGGTCCCCGGACTTTCAGATCGGCTGCGACAGCCCGATCATCATCACCATGGTCGAGGCGCTGCTCGGCGCTGAGCCGACCGATATCGAAGAGCCGCAGCCGCGTGTGCTTTCCCCCATCGAAATCGATGTCGCCCAACCGATCTTCGAAAAGATTGCCGACGTGCTGCGCACGGCCGTCAATGCATCGGGCGGTTTTGAACCGATCGTTGCCCGCGCGCACAACAGTGCGGCCCGCGGCAAACCGGACCCGGCGGTCGAGGACGTTCATGCGGCAGCGATCGACATGACGATCGGCTTCGGCCCGGTGCTGTCGACCTTCTCGATCATCGTGCCGCAAAGCGTGCTCCTGAAGACGCAGATCGTCTTTCCAAAAGGCGCCGGACAGAACCGCAAGCAGAAGTCCGAATGGACCGAACAGATGGAGGAGCAGGTTCGCCGCTCCGCCGTCACCATCGAGGCGCGGATCCGGCTGGAAAGCCTGACGCTCGAGACGATCAGTCGCCTCCAGGCCGGCGACGTCATTCCCTTCCACGATGCCCAGGACGTTCGCGTCGACGTGAATGCCAACGGCCGCGATCTCTATGTCTGCGAGTTCGGTCGATCGGGTGCGAAATATACCGTGCGGGTCAAGGACACCCACGGTTCCGAACAGGACATCCTTCGCCACATCATGAGTTAATTCGGCTCGCCGTCGCCAGGCAGTAGGCCTGAGGCAAGCTTCAACTGGAATAGTTCGCACATGGCACCCAAGAAAGCACCAATCAACGAACAGGCCGCAGTCGCTGTCGGAGACATGGAACTCGACCAGGCGATCGACGATCTGCGCGGTGTTCTGAAGAAGGACACGGACGCGCCGGCTGGCTTCGGCGCTGAGTTCGGCAGCGAAGACACACTTGGCGGCACCGCCGAATTCGGCGACTTCGCCGCTCCTGCCGATGGCCTTGGCGCCTTTGGTGGCGACTTCGGTTCGGACAGCTTCGGCAGCGACCTGTCGGCCAGCCCGGCCGCTACGGATTTCGGTGCCGGCAGCTTCGGCGCAGGCGATTTCGGCGCATCCGCCTTCGATGCCGGTGAGCCCGCCATCGATACGCCGCCCGGCAGCGGCATGACCGCCAATCTCGACCTGATCATGGACATTCCGATCGATGTCCAGATCGTTCTCGGCACCAGCCGCATGCAGGTCTCGGGTCTCATGAACCTGACCGAAGGCGCCACGATTTCGCTGGACCGGCGGATCGGCGAACCGGTCGAAATCATGGTCAACGGCCGCATCATCGGCCGCGGCGAAATTACCGTTCTCGAAGGCGACGACACCCGGTTCGGCGTCAAGCTCATCGAGATCAAGGGCAGCAAGAAATCATAGAGCCCGATGATTGGGCGAGGGATGAATCCATGATGGATTTCGAGAGTTTTGAGGCGCAGGCACTTTCCAGGCCTCTCAACCAGACGGATAAGGCGGCGGCCGTTCTCCTGGCGATGGGCAAGTCCGTCGCCGGAAAGCTGCTGAAGTTCTTCACCCAGAGCGAATTGCAGGCGATCATCGCCTCCGCGCAGTCGCTACGGGCCATCCCTCCTCACGAACTGGAAGCGCTGGTCAACGAGTTCGAGGACCTCTTCACCGAGGGCGCCGGCCTCATGGACAATGCCAAGGCCATCGAGAGCATTCTGGAGGAAGGCCTGACCCCTGATGAAGTCGACGGCCTGCTCGGCCGCCGCGCCACCTTCCAGTCCTACGAAGCCAATATCTGGGACCGCCTGCAGGAATGCGACCCGGTTGCGGTCGCGCTGCAGCTGGCCAGGGAACATCCGCAGACCATTGCCTATGTCCTGTCGATGATGCCTTCGAGCTTCGGCGCGAAGGTGCTGCTGCAGCTCTCCGAAGCGCAGCGGCCGGATATCCTGAAGCGTGCGGTCAACATGAAGGACGTCAGCCCCAAGGCTGCGTCGATCATCGAGAACCGCGTCATGGAAATGATCGGCGAGATGGAAGCCGAGCGCAATTCCGCCGGCCCGACCAAGATCGCCGAGGTGATGAACGAGCTCGACAAGCCGCAGGTCGACACGCTGCTCGCTTCGCTCGAATCTCTCAGCACCGAGTCGGCCAAGAAGGTTCGCCCGAAGATCTTCCTCTTCGACGACGTTCTCTACATGCCGCAGCGCAGCCGCGTTCAGCTCTTCAACGATGTCTCGACCGACATCATCACCATGGCGCTGCGCGGTTCGACCTCGGACCTGCGCGAATCGGTGCTCGCCTCGATCGGCGCACGCCAGCGCCGCATGATCGAATCCGATCTTGCCATGGGCGATGCCGGCATTAACCCGCGCGATATCGCCATTGCCCGCCGCTCGATCACCCAGGAGGCGATCCGCCTTGCCGCAAGCGGCCAGCTGGAGCTGAAGGAGAAGGAAGCGCAGGCCGCCTGATCCCTCCCGGCCGCCGGGAGACCTCTTAAAGGCCGGCGCAAAGCCCAGTCGTAGAACCATAACGCGGGCCCAGAGCCCGCGTTTCTGCGTTGGCGGGATCAACAGCGCGCATTTCCTGTTGACCCCGCATGATTGCCCCGACGAGACCCTTGTCTGCCCTGGTTTCCGGGTTCACTACAGGCAGCGCAAGATCAGCGCTGGCTTGCGGAAACCGGTCGGGAGACTTCCTGTCGCATGTCGGACGATCAGGATAAGGACAGCAAAACAGAGTCCCCGTCGGAGAAAAAGATCTCCGACGCCGCCGACAAGGGCAACGTGCCCTTCTCTCGCGAGGCGACCACCTTTGCCTCGACGGTGGCGATCTACATCTTCTTCGTGTTCTTCCTAACCGACGGTGCCAGCACGGTCGCCGAGGCGCTCAAGGACATCTTCGAGCAGCCGGAAGCCTGGCGGCTGAACAACGCCACGGATGTCGTCGCATTGATGACGCACCTCGCCTGGAAGTCGACGGCGCTGCTCGTTCCCGTCTTCGTGCTGCTCATCGTCTTCGGTGTCGGCTCATCGATCTTTCAGAACCTGCCGCGCCCGGTGCTCGATCGCATCCAGCCGAAGATGAACCGGATTTCGCCGATGGCCGGCCTGAAGCGCATCTTCGGCGTCCAGGGCCTGGTGGAGTTCGGAAAGTCGCTGTTCAAGATCATCATCGTGTCGATCCTCGTGGTGCTCGTTCTCTGGAACGACTACTTCGCGACGCTCGACCTGATGTTCTCCGATCCGGTGACTATCTTCTCGGCGATGACGTCCGATCTCAATCAGGTGATGATCGTCATCATGCTGGCGACGGCCGTGCTGGCGATCGCCGATCTCTTCTGGTCGCGTCATCATTGGTACACCGAACTGATGATGACCAAGCAGGAAGTAAAAGAGGAGATGAAGCAGGCCCAGGGTGACCCGATCGTCAAGTCGCGCCTGCGTTCCATGCAGCGCGACCGGGCGCGCAAACGCATGATTTCATCCGTGCCACGGGCGACGCTGGTGATCGCCAACCCGACGCACTATGCCGTAGCGCTCCGTTACGTCCGTGAAGAAAGCGACGCGCCGGTGGTCGTTGCGCTCGGCCAGGACCTCGTCGCCCTGAAAATCCGCGAGATTGCAGAGAAAAACGGCATCCCCGTCTTCGAGGATCCGCCGCTTGCACGCTCCATGTTTGCACAAGTCTCGGTCGATAGTGTGATTCCACCCGTGTTTTACAAGGCAGTTGCCGAACTCATTCACAGGGTGCATGCGCAATCGCAACCAAAACGGATGACGTAACGCCGATGAAAAAGTGCGAATTCTCCGAGAGTCGGGAACAGATAGTAGCCGAAGCGATCCGCCCAGTGGCGACCGAGTTGCGTCTCATCGACGCTGCGGACTTCATCGCTCTCCTGCGGTTCGAATCCTACGCCAGCCTCGCTGACCTCGTTGAATCGGCCGCCGAGCTCTATTTCCTGCCCGGAACGGTCAATTTCGGTCTCGGCGGCAACTACAACCTGGATTGGGACAGCGAGCCGGAAATCGTGCTCGATCTCGAGCTCAAACCGCGCGGCGTGACCATTTACGTGCGCCTCTCGCTCGGCAACGACACCGCCGGCATCGAGATCAGCCACATCGCCTTCCAGAACCCATCGGCGGATCCGGACGAGAACACGGCCTTTCTTGCAAAGAGCCTCGCGGAAGCGAAGTTCAGTACGTCGTACCAGCTGCCTCTGGCGAGCTGAACCGTTGGGCCGTCAACTGATGTAGCCGAGGCGAATAGCCTTGGCGATCGCCTGGATACGGTTGACCGAATCGAGTTTGGTCGTCGCGGCGCCGAGATAGGCGTTGACCGTGTGGACGGAGAGCCCCATCCGTTCGGCGATCTCTTCGCTGATATGACCGTCACCAGCCATTTGCAGGCAGGCGATCTCACGGTCGCTGAGCGTCTCGGCCTGCACCATGCGCTTCTCGTCGGCCGCCAGAAGGTCGGTCATGATCGTGCAGCTGCGGCCATGCAGATCGACGACCTGTTCGGTCGTCGCATCGACGTAGCTGCCGGCGAAGACGACATATCCGTTGCCCTGGGCACCGAGCCGCACGGGAAAAGCGATACCGGAATAGGGCAGCTTGCGCCCTTTCAGACGGTGGGCGAAGTGTCCGAATTCAGACATCTCCGCCGCCTGGTGTTCGCCCAGGCCGTCCCAAAGCACCGGCAGCAGTGACGTATCGAGATGCGCCGTCAACTCCTCGCCGTAGACGGTTATGAGATCGTGCGCATTCGCTTCCGAGGAGATGCCCCAGTTGTCGAGCACGCAAGCCAGCATGCGCACCGCGCCCATGCCCTTGCCGTTGAGGCGCAGGACGGCGAAGTGCTTGGCGTTGATCTGACGCTGCATCGCCTGCAATCGCGTGATCAGGGTCGCCGCGCGCGCCGCCCTGCCGCTGCGGCTGTGCCGTTGGTCGTCGTCGCTGCGTCCATTGGCGAGAAAATGGGTCATCGGCCTCGCCTCTCAGACCAGGTTGTTGCGGACGGCATAGGCAATCGCTTCCGAGCGGGTTCGCGTGGCCGTCTTTCGCATGACGCTGGTGATGTAGTTGTTGATCGTGTTGCGCGAGATCCCGAGAATGACGGCGATCTCTTCGCTCGTCTTGCCCTCGGCGATCCAGAAGAGGCACTCCAGTTCACGGTCGGTGAGTTCGAAGTCGCGATCGTGCCGCACTTCGGCGCGGGTGGTGAAGCTTGCGAGGTATCCGGCAAGCAGGGTCACATCGCGCAGGCTCTCCTGCGAGAGGATCACATCCTCGGGAACGAGCAGCATCAACGAGAAGCGCAGCCGCCCGACATTGAAGGTGACCGCGCAATATTCGCGGCTGATGCCGCGCGGCAGGTCGATGTCATCAGGCAGCGCATAGAACATTGGCTGCAGCACCGAGAGGCATTTTTCAAGCTCGGTTGTCTTGGCATGAAGCCCAGTAACGATGCCCGAAAGGCGCCTGACGATGTCGAACGGCCAGTCCGAGCAGACGACGAAGTCGAGGCCGTTGTCCTGAGAGAGATCGTACCGTGCCAGGAGATGATGGCTCGCTCCGACATATTCGGTCAGCGCCGCAAGCCCGCTCGCCAGATTGGCACGCCCCGCCATTTCGCGCAGCCGCCGGAACAACTGATCACGCGTGAGCCTGCCACCGCGTATGCGTGTCGACGCTGTCGGCAAAGGCCAGACAGTTATGTCTGCTTGCGAAATGTCCATGATGTCAGCCCCCGTGCCGGATTCACCGCCCTGGAACCTGCGCTTGCACTGTCGCCGCCAACAGCCGGCCCAAGCCGAATATCACCACCAGTCGCAATTCAGGACGCGAATCAACTGTTAAAAATGTACATCCGTCCTCAAAAAAAACCACCGCCATCTTCTCGCTATTTACTTCACCCCCCTTTCATGAAACGATTCGCCAAGATGTCGCTTCGTTATCACCGAATCCGAGCCTCGCGCAGCGCATCTTTTGACATAGCATTGATATTTAAGAGAGTTTTACTGCTCGAATCGCCCCTGCTCCGCTGCCGCATCGACTTCGCGCAGCGCCGTGCGCCGCGTTGAGCGCAAATCCAGCCCAAATCTCGCCATTCAGCAGACTCAGGAGAAGCTTCGAATAGAGGCATATTTTACTTTAGAGTGATGCCTGTTGCGGAAATGCATCAATTATTCGATCGAACAACCGCAGCCTATCAATATATAAAACTCGAATACGTTACGGATTATTATCGAATAATCCAATTTATATTCCAATTAAACTATGTATTGACCAGAGCGGCGACAGTAAACCGGCCTACCGGCTGCATCCGGGCGGTGACGGCGGAATCTAAAAATTAAGATCTCGTTAAAGTATTACAATCGCGGATCGCACCCATGACTCTGGCGCCGACGCAACGCTTCTTGTCGCGGATTCAGCGGCCGATACCGGCAGCCGCAGAGACTCGCACAATATTTGCACCGGACATGGCGGCAATCCCCCGCATCCGCAACGCCATTGAAACGAAAAATCCCGCCGGAGCGGCGGGATTTTGCTCTATCAGACGATTTCTGTGTGTGATCAGGCAGCTTTCTCGAGAGCCCATTTGCGCAGAATCTTTGCGGCGCGCTCTTCGCTGATCTCGACCATGCGGGCGAGGCGCCTTTCCGGCCCCTCCTTGACGCGGCGGTTGAAGCTGCCGGCGTCTTCGCCCATGCTGAGCAGATCGTCGCCGCTGTCGAAGCCGAAGTCCGAACCGAAGCCGTCCATGAGGGCGCCACCAGCCCCGGCAGTCGCAGGAGAGAAGTCGGGCAGTTCGAGACCAGCGGCTTCGCTTTCGAGTTGGCCGGCGTTTCCGCCGAGGCCGAGCTGCCGGGCGAGTGGCCGCATGCCCATCCAGACCACCAGGAAAGCGACGGCCACGAAGGCAAGCGCATTGATGATGCCACCAAGGTTGCGCGTCAGCGTCTCCATGATGCCCGGGCCGGCAATGGCTTGATCGAGCAATTGCGTCTCGACGAAGTCCATCGCGTTCAACGTCACGACGTCGCCACGGTTCGCGTCGATGCCGGCGGCCGACGACACGATCTTCTGCATCTCCTGGAGATAAGCATCGATCTTCGCCTGATCGGCGGGCTCGCCGACCATGGCAGCAAGGCGGCCACGGTTAACGACCACGGCAATCGACAGGCGCTCGACCGTGTAGCTGTTTTTCACGGTCGCGATCGTCTTGCTGTTGATCTCGTAGTTGGTCTGTTCTTCCTTCTTCTCGGCCTGATCGTTCGACTGCGGGCCGGCGCCGCCGCTCGGGGCGGCCTGAGGAATGTTCTGCTGTACCGTTGCGGCATTGTCCGGCTGCTGCTGGCTGGACTTCTGCTCTTCCTTGGTCACGCGGGTGGAGCGCTCGACACGCGATTCCGGGTCGAACATCGTCTCCTGGATCTGCTGTGTGTCGGTGTTCAGACGAGCCGTAACGCTGGTGCGGAAGTTGTCCATGCCGAGGAATGGAGCAAGCGCGTTGTCGATCTTCTTCTCAAGCTCTGTCTGGACGTTCTGCACGACACCCAGCGACTGGTTGAGGGCGCTGTTGGCCGGATCGTCGCCCGAAGCGAGAAGCTGACCGGTCGAATCGAGGATGGTGACGTCATCGACGTCGAGCCCCGGTACGGACGAGGCGACGAGATGGCGGATGGAAGCGGCGGCATTGCGGCCGACCGTGGCGCTGGCGCGGATCATCACCGAGGCGGTCGGGTTCTGGTCTGCCTTGCGGAAGCTACCGCGCTCGGGCATCACGATGTGGACGCGGGCGGCGGCGATACCGGAGATCTGTTGGATGGTGCGACCGATTTCACCCTCGAGCGCGCGAACACGGGTGACTTCCTGCATGAAGGAGGTCAGACCGAGCGAGCCGACATTGTCGAAGAGTTCGTAGCCGGCATTGGCGCTGCTCGGCAGGCCGCGCTCGGCGAGCAGCAGACGGGACTTGCCGGTCATGCCGACCGGAACCTGGATGCTGCCGCCATCCGCCCCGACATTGAAGTCGATGTTGGCTTCGGCAAGTGCAATGCTGATCTGGGTGACATCGCTTCGCTCGAGCCCGACATAGAGCGTCTCGAACGATGGCCTGTTGACGTAGATGCCAGCCCCCAAGACCAGGCCGACGGCGATAATGCCGGCAGCGGCCAGCGCTATCAGCTTGCCTTGCCCCAGGCTGGCGAGGTTCTTCGTGAACATCGAAAATTGATTCAACAGACTCATTCTGTTTCCGCACCCAGTATCGCAGGACATTCGAGCCGGTCATCCGACGAGCGCCCTGCGCAGTTCCAACATTTGGTTTTCTGGGTTTCGCGCGCCCCGTAACGACTTCCAATACACGCGAATCCATCAGCCCCGATCCGGACCGTAGGAAACGAAACTTGCGCGAACTTGGCTTTCGCCTGCAGTCTCGGGGAATTCCGGGGATATGGCTGTCGAGAAATCTGGCTGTACCGGCGGCCGGTACAGCCGCAAGGGCTAGAAGGCTTCCGTCTTAAACGGCGTCGCGGAGACGATCGATCTCTTGGTTTTTACGCATTCCCTGACGGAAACCCGCGTCGCACTTTTCCTGGGAAGTGCTCTAGAACGCCTCGAAGTCGCCCGCTGCCTTCGTCAACGGTTGCGAATGGCCGTGGCGCAGCATGCCGTTGCCCAGCGTCTTCTTCATGTCGGCGAGCTTGACCAGATTGACGGCCGTGGTCACGTCGACCAGGCAGGTATCGGGGATCGCGGCCGTGATCGTATCGATGAACTCGGCAAGGCCGCGGGTCTTCTGCACGGCCAGATCGATGCCCTGCAGCACCATCATCTCGTCGGGATTGTCCAGTGCCGAGGCGCCCCGACCGCCGAGCAGTTGCGGCTCGATCCGTTCGATGAGATAGGCGACGTCGTGAAGTTCGGTGACGACGCGCATCAACACTTCGGGCAGCGATTCTTCCACGTGCGGCATGTGGGCCTGGTAGTCAGTCTGCATTGGCGGTTCTCACGTGGTTTCTGTGGCGATGGTGCAGGCGTAGGGTTCGCCTGCGGAGCAAGCCCCGCAGGATCAGAAGAATTCGATGGAGCTTTCGACCGGACGCGGCGCCACCACCGGGCGCTCTTCCAGCTGGACCGTGCGCTGGGTTTCCACCCCTGTCAGTGCGTACTGACGGGCGCGGCCCGACGACGGCCAGTATTCGAGCTTCCGGCCGTGTTCGCCGCCCGTGCTCTCGCCGACAATGCGGATGCCTTCGTCGAGCAGGAACTGCCGGGCAAAGGCGGCATTCTGCTCGCCGACATTCGAGAACCGTGCGATGGTCTTGGCGCCGCCAAAGATCTTGGCCTCGAGCCGATCGCGGCGGGCGCCCTGCTTCAACAGACCGTTGATCAGCAGTTCCATGAGATGGACCCCGTAGCGGGTAGCATCACCGCCGGAAGCAGGCGAGGACGCCGCCCCCGGCAGCAGGAAATGATTCATGCCGCCGACTCCGACCACGGGATCACGCATGCAGGCAGCCACGCAGGAACCGAGAATGGTCGACAACACCACATTGGGATCGTTGAAGACCTTGTACTCGCCCTGGATGACATGCACGCGCTTGCCGACGGCTTCCATGTTCATTTCAATGCCCCAAATACGGCTTCGATCGCGGCCTTCATCTTTTCGATGGTGAACGGCTTGGCGAGCACGTTGTTGGCACCGAGCGCCGCTGCCTTCTGGACCAGCGCGCGGTCGCCCTGCGCCGTCAGGATGATGAACGCCGCCTTCTTGGTGGCCGGGTTGGATCGCACCGCCTGGAGCAGGCCAAGGCCGTCCATCTTCGGCATGTTGAAGTCGGAGATGACGAGGTGATGCGGGTTCTGGGCCATGATCTTCATGCCCTGCTCCCCATCACCGGCGGCCGTGATCTGCTTGAAGCCCAGCTGCTGCAAGGCATCGCCCAGAAGCAGGCGGCTCGTGACCTGATCGTCAACGATCAGTACTTTTATTTTTTCGGCGATGGACATTATTCGCTTCCTTCCTTCCGGAGCGCCGCTGTCTTCAGTATCTCTTCCCCGATGGAACCGAGGGGGAGCTGCGTTTCGACGGCACCCAATTCATATGCAACTCTCGGCATGCCGTAGACGACGCATGTCTTTTCGTTTTGTCCGAAGGTCTTTGCCCCGGCATGCCGCATTTTCAGGAGACCGGATGCGCCGTCGCGGCCCATGCCAGTCAGAATGACGCCGATCGCATTGCGGCCGGCAAGTTCGGCGACCGAATCGAACAGCACGTCAACCGAAGGACGGTGCCCGTTGACCGGATCGCGATCGACAAGACGGCAGCAAGGCGCCGTCGGATTGACGACCTGCAGGTGGCGCTCGCCACCCGGGGCCAGATAGACCTTGCCGATTTCCAGGCGCGCGCCATCGGTTGCTTCCTGCACCGCGGGCGCGCACAGGCGATTGAGCCGCTCGGCAAAACTCTTGGTGAAGGTGTGCGGCATGTGCTGCGTGATCACCGTCGGCGGGCAGTTCGCCGGGAACTTCTGCAACACCGTGATCAGAGCCTCGACGCCGCCGGTGGAGGCGCCGATTGCGATGATCTTGCGCCCTGCCCGATATTCGGAGGCGCCATTGGCATTGGCCGCCGCCGGCGCTGCCGCCTTGTTGCCGGTGATGATGAACTTGCGCTGCGAGCGCGCGGCCGCCTTCACCTTGTCGACGAGACCGGCAAAAGGATTCGGATCCCCCGGAAGGGGCTTTCCGACACAATCGAACGCGCCGATCTCAAGTGCTGCGATCGTCGCCTCGGCACCCTTGTGGGTCAGGGTCGAGACCATGATGACGGGCATCGGCCGCAGGCGCATGATCTTGTCGAGGAATTCGAGGCCGTTCATGTTCGGCATCTCGATGTCGAGCGTCACCACATCGGGATCGAGCTGCTTGATCGCCTGACGTGCTTCCATCGCATCGGCAGCCTGGCCGACGACGGTCACGCCCGGATCGGAATTGAGAACTGCGGTGATCAGGCCACGCATGGTGGCCGAGTCGTCGACGACGAGAACGCGAGCGGGTGCGGTCATACCCGTCCTCCATGAAACTTGCCGGTGTGGCGGTAGGTGGTGATGCCGATGTTGTCGAACTGCGACTTGGCGTCGCCCGACACGCGCTCGGAATGACCGATGTAAAGATGTCCGTTGGTGCCGAGCATTCCGGCAAAGCGCGACCAGATCTTCATCTGTGTCGACTCGTCGAAATAGATCACCACGTTGCGGCAGAAGATGACATCGAACGGCCCCTTGAACGGCCATTGCGCCATCAGGTTCAGCTCGTTGAAGGTGATGAGCCGCTTGACGCGATCATCGATCTGCCACTTGAAGCGGCCGCCGGCATTGACCTCGTCGAACCATTGCTTGCGCATGGCCGGATTGACCGTCTCGAGCGCGGTGGCGTCATAGGCGCCGGCCCGCGCCAGCGCCAGGATCTTCGGATCGATATCGGTGGCGAGGATGCGGAAGTCGTAATCGGCCGCGTTCGGCAGCAGCGACAGCACCGTCAGCGCGATCGAATAGGGTTCCTGCCCGTCAGAGCAGGCCGCAGACCAGATGCGCACGCGACCGCCGGCGTTGGCGCGAGCGATCAGTTCCGGCAGAACCTCCGTCTTCAGATGCTCGAAGTGATGGTTCTCGCGAAAGAAGCGGGTGAAATTCGTCGTCAGATGCGAAAGCATGTCGCGGCGGGCGGCAGCGCCTGCCGGCGAGGAGACCAGCTGGCAGTATTCGCGGAACCCCTTCAGCCCGAGATTGCGGATATGCTTCGACAGGCGGGAATAGACCAGGGATGCCTTGGTCTCGTTGAGGTAGATGCCGGCATCAGCGTAGATCATCGCTGCGATCTCACTGAGATCGCGGCGCGTCAGCGGATACTCGCCGCTTGCCAGACACTCGTCGGGTGACTGCTTCTGTTCGAGAACGGCCTGGTTTCTCATGCTGCTTCCCTTTCTTCCTGCGGGAAGACAGATTGGAGTTCGATCAGGCAGATCAGCCGACCTTCGATCGCGAGCACGCCACGGGCGAAGCTCCTCTCGAATTCGGACGAGATGACATCAGGCGTCGGCTGGATCTTGTCGTCGGTGATCGTCAGAATGTCGGAGACGGCGTCGACGAGCAGCCCAACCACCTGGTTCTTCACCTGGGCGACAATGATGACATGGCGGACCGTCGGTTCGGCAGGCTTCATGCCGAGGCGCGCCGAGAGATCGACGATCGGCAGCACCGCTCCACGCAGATTGATGATGCCGAGCATGTAGGCCGGCGCATGCGGCATCAATGTCGCCGGCGTCCATCCGCGGATTTCGCGCACGGACATCACGTTCACGCAGAATTCCTGATCGCCGACGCGGAAAGCGATCAGCTCCCGTCCGTCCGTGGTCAGATTTTTTGCGGCATAGGTCATCACATTCATCCGGCAGCAGCGAGAGACATTTCAGGCTTCAGCGACTGGCCACGCGAGGCGGCCACGATCGTGTCGACGTCGAGGATGAGCGCCACCCGACCGTCGCCGAGGATCGTCGCGGCCGCGATGCCCGGCACGTGGGTATAGTTGGCCTCGAGGCTCTTGATGACGACCTGGCGCTGGCCCTGGATGGCGTCCACCATCAGCGCACGCTGGCCGCCACCTTCGGATTCCACCAGAAGCGCTACGCCTTCGACCGGGTTTGCCTGGCTGGCGCGGAAGTTGAGGATGCGACCGACATCGACCAGCGGGCAGAAAGAGTTGCGGATCGAAATCAGCCGCTGGTTGGAGCCGAACGAATGGATTGCGGCCGCTTCCGGCTGCAAAGTTTCGACGATCGCCGTCAACGGCACCACCAGCGTCTGGTTGGCGACGGTGACCACCATGCCGTCAAGCACGGCCAGCGTCAGCGGCAGGCTCATGATGAAGACCGAGCCATGGCCGGGCTTCGACGAGATGTTGATGCGGCCGCCGAGCGCCTGGATCGAGCGCTTGACCACGTCCATGCCGACGCCGCGGCCGGAAATGTCGGAGATCTTGTCGGCGGTGGAGAAGCCGGCGTGGAAGATCAGGTTGTCGATCTCTTCGTCAGAGAGATTGGCGTCGGCGGCGATCAGATCATTGTCGATCGCTTTCTGGCGCACCTTCTCGCGGTTGATGCCGGCACCGTCATCGGCAAGTTCGATGACGATACGGCCCGACCGATGCTTGGCCGTCAGGCGCACGGTGCCTTCGGCGCTCTTGCCGGCGGCAAGCCGCTTCTCGGGCGTTTCGAGGCCATGATCGACCGCGTTGCGGATCATGTGCGTCAGCGGCTCGGCGAGCTTGTCGATGACCGTCTTGTCGACTTCAGTGTTTTCCCCTTCGGTGATGAGGCGGACCGACTTGCCGGTCATGTCGGCGATTTCGCGCACGATACGCGACATGCGCTGGAACACCGGCTTTACCGGCTGCGCGCGGATCGCCATCACCGAATCCTGGATCTCGCGGGTGAGCTGCTGCAGCTCTTCGAGGCCCATGTTGATCGACGAGGTGCCGTTGGCGTCGTTTTCGATCACGCTCTGCGACAGCATTGCCTGGTTGATCACGAGCTCGCCGACGAGGTTGATCAGGCGGTCGACGCGATCGAGATCGACGCGGATGGTCGGCGTCGCGGCGGACGCTGCTGCCTGTTGCGCGGCTGCAGATTGCGCCGCAGCGCTGGCGGCGGCACCGGCCGATTTTTCAGCGGGCGTGCGGGTGGCGGACTGCGCCATCTGCAGCACGTTGCTGGCGGTGCCGGCAGCGGAGACGGCCGCATCGCGGATCGCCTGCTGGGCTGCCAGCTGTTCTTCTTCCTCGATCACGCCGACCGAAACAGCCGGCTCGTCGTCGAGGATCGAGAGGTCGAACGGCACCGGCTGCATCGGCAGCTCCTCGCTCGGAGCGGCAGCATCGTCGGAGACCAGCGAAACCTCGAGGTCGCAATCCCACTCGGCGAATTCGAATACGGTGCGGATCGCGTCCTCGCCCTTGTCCGTCTTCAGCGATACCTTCCAGGAGAAGTAGGCGGATTCCGGGCTCAGGCGGTCGAGCGTCGGAAGTGCATCCATGTCGCAATGGATGCTCATGTCGCCCAGGCGGGAGAGGTCGCGCAGAAGCAGCGTTGCCTCATTGCCCTTGGCGTAGAGATCGGATTTCGGCTTGAAGACGATCTCGTAGGTCGGCATCTCCATCAGCGCCGGTTCATCCGCCTCGAAATCGTCGAAGGAGAACGCAACGGGCTGGAAGCCTTCGTCATTGACAACAGGGGCTGCGACCGCCGGGGCGGCCTTGACGACCGGTTCGGCAACGGCCGATGCCTGCAGCACTTCGCCATTGGCAAGCGCCTCGAGCTCCTTGATCAACTGGCGGCTGCGCGCCTCGTCGACGCTACCGCCATCACGGGCGGCGTTCGTCAGGTCGGCCAGAACGTCGGCCGACTTCAACATTACCTTCAAAACCTCGGGACCGGGGTCGAGCCTGTTGGAACGAACGCAATCAAGTGTCGTCTCAAAGACATGGGCGAAGGAGACGAGGTCGTCGAGCCCGAAGGCGCCGGCGCCACCCTTGATCGAGTGCACCGCGCGAAACACGGCATTGACCGTTTCCGGATCGCGGTCGCCGTCATTGAGCTTCAGAAGACCAGATTCCAGCTCCGCGAGCTGCTCCTCGCATTCCTGGAAGAAGATCTCTTTGATTTCGTTCATATCCATTGGAGGCTATCCTCGGACTTCAGGCCGTTACGCGCTCGATTGCATCAATCAGTTTGGTCGGGTCGAACGGCTTGACGATCCAGCCGGTGGCGCCGGCCTGACGGGCACGGTTCTTCTTTTCGGCATCGCTTTCCGTGGTCAGAACCAGGATCGGCACAGCGCGGTAACGGTCGTTCTTGCGCACGCCTTCGATGAAGCCGAAGCCGTCGAGACGCGGCATGTTGATGTCGGTGACGATGACATCCGGATTGGCTTCTTCGAGAACCTCGAGGCCCTCGACGCCGTCCTCAGCCTGGATCGTTTCAAAACCGGCATTGTTCAGCGTGACCAGAAGCATGTTCCGGATCGTCCGGGAGTCGTCGACTGTCAGAACTCGCTTTTTCATTCCTCAAATCTCCTTTGCCATCAGGTGGTCGATATCGACCCCGATGAGCTGTGTCGTTTTCTCGAAAGCGTCCGACACCTTGCTGAAGGTGAAAGACAAATGATCCTCTTCCCAAGTCTTGGCGCCGGCCATCAGGACCTGAACGCAGAGCGTTCCCACCCGCTCGACCGCCGAGGCATCGATCACCAGGTCGCTGCCCTTCAGGCCCAAAAGCTTCTCATGCAGCGCGGTCGCTTCGTTCAGGTCCAACACCGGAGCGAGGCTGAGCGTCTTGTGAGCGGTCTTCTTGCTGGCCATTCCTGTTTTCCTCGACTGCTAACTCTTGAGTGTCCGGGATCAGCGCTGCCAACCGGCGAACTGACGTTGCGGACCGTCATCGAACAATGCCGCCGCCATTTCATCCTCGGCCACATCAGGAGGAACCGGGAGGCTGCGTCCCTGGCTGGCAGTCGATGTTGGCGAAGCCGCGTGGCGACGTTCGACGTGGAACCTGCGGATCGTCTCGCCAAGCTCGACGATGACATTGTGCAGATCGTCCGAAGACCGGACGGTCTCGCCCGCCATCGCGGCGCTTGCCTGCACGGCTTGCGAAATCGTTCCGATGTCGGATGCAACGCCCCTGAGATCGCCGACCTGCTGCTCCGCCTCGCGGGCGATGCCGGAGACGGCGGCATTAATCGACGTGACCTGCTGGACGATGCTGCTGATCGCATCCTGCGTGCGACCGACGATCTCGACGCCGGTCTCGACCTGCGCCTTGGTGCCCGTCACCAGCTGCTTGATTTCACGCGCCGCTTCGCCGGAACGCTGCGCAAGCGCGCGCACTTCCTGGGCGACGACGGCAAAGCCGCGGCCGCTGTCGCCAGCCCTTGCCGCCTCGATACCGGCGTTCAGCGCCAGGAGATTGGTTTGGAAGGCGATCTCGTCGATGACGCCGATGATCTGGCCGATCTTCTCGGCCGACGCCTCGATATCGGCCATGGCGGAAATTGCCTGGCCGGCAATCTCGCCGCTGCGCTCGACGGCGACCCGCGTCTCGTTGGCTTTTGTCTCGGTGGCGCTGATGCGGCTCGAGCCCGTCGCCATGCGTTCGGTCATATCGGCAAGTGCTGCAATCTGGCCCGACAGGGCATCGGCTTCGGCCGCGGCCTTTTCGGCGAAGCCGGCCGCACCATCGCGAAGACGCCCGATGGACGTCTCCGCCGCCTGGCCGCGTTGGTCGACGGACTGCAGGCTTTGTTGGATCGTTTCGAGCGCTGCATTCAAGCTGGCAACGATCGGCTGGTAGGCATCCGGCGCGTTCTGCGACAGGCGCACGCCGAGGTCGCCCTCGTTCAAGCTCTTTGCGAAGTCACCGAAGAGGGCCGTTACTGCCTGCTCGTCGGCGCTGTGCTGATCGGCGAGCTGGCGCTGATGCTGCTGACGGAGGGCGTTGAAGCGAAGCGAGACGCCGATCTCGGTATCGACGAAAACGGTACGGACGAGTGCCGCGACCAGTTCGCAGAGCTCCTTGCGACGCCCCCTGCCCATCGGCAGGAAAGATTTCGGCCAAGCCTCTTCGATGAGGCCGACCAGCAGGTGCTCAAGCACGACGGCGTGGCTCGCCATCTGCCAGCGCGGATCGAGGCCCATGCGGTTCGCGGTATCGGCGAGCACCTTGACGCGCTCGGCATAGAGGCCGTCGAAGCGCGCATCCGTCAGCACATTCCAGTGCGAGGACTGGATGTCCTGCAGGCGCTCGAGCTGCCGGTCGCTATCGAAGTGCCGGGCCGCGTCAGGATAGCTCTGCAGGCGCTGGAAGAGATCACGAAGCGCAATGTTGATGCGGGGGACAAGTTTCTGCCTGATATCGCGGACGCGGCAACAGCTGTCGTCGTCGAGCCCGGCAAAACGCAAGCGCTCCAGCAGACTGCCTGCCTGGCCCTTCCTTGCCTGTTCTGACGATGTTTCCTGCCTCAACGCTCAATCCCCGGCTTTGCATGCTCGGAATTTGCCTGGGGAGGATCAGGACAGTCCACGGTCCACCGGACGTGCACGCCACATCATTGAGATCAGCCCCCGCCGCTCGGGCGTCTGCTATCGTCCATCCCGCAAGTAAATTCGATGACGAATCGATACCGGACCGGAACCGGTACGGCGGGGCGGCATCATGCCTTGAGGAGACTGTGACTTTTCCCATTCCGACGTGTGGGACAATGTTTATGGTTAATTCCTTGCTTGAAGGTTAACGGTCGATGCCCTGTAACTGGATTCACTAAAATTCGCCGGGCGTTTTCAACCACTGTTTTTGCAGCGCAGCAATGCCGCACTATTAGCGGCGGACTTCAACAGGTTTTCACTCACAAGAGTTTAGAATTGTACTTCTACTCGCGCTCGCGTATCGAAGCGAAAGTGAAGTGGGCGCAGATCGCGCGAAAGAAACCTTTGCAGCAAGCAAAGCGACATCATGACGATGCGCTGACGGGAAACGAACAATGATTGTTCTTGGTATAGGCGCCGCTCTCACAGCAATCCTGACAATGATGGCCGTATCGATCGTGCTCAATCTCGAGCATAACCGTTCGACGAACCGCAGCTCGGTTTTCTGAGAAGAAAAACGAGCATCGTTGACGCCGATGCGCCTCGCATGCGGCGGCGTTACTTTTCAGATATTTTATGATTGCCGATCGCCTGCGCCATTTTGCACGTGGCTTTTCGTTAGCGACCGCCAGTTTTCTGCATAACGCGCAAAACTTTCAGGAACGGGACCGGCAAACGCCTGCACCCCGGTCCGCACATGGCGCCCGTCGACAAGGCTCGCGGCCCCGAGGCTCGTGCCGGTCACATTGTGAGCGTCGGCAAAAACCGGGCGCCCGGTTGCCGCCTGAAGCATGCGCAGATAGGCGGCATTTGCGGCAAACGGCCCCTCGACCACGATATCCCCTCGCGCACCGATGAGATCGAGGCAGGTCGCCGTCATCAGCGCCAGATAGAAGGAGACGGCCGCGGTCTTCTCCGAGGGCGTCAACGTGCCTTCGTCCATCGTCCAGCAGGCCTTGGCCGAAGGAAACGGCCCGGAACCTTCGGGAAGAGAAGGCAACAGCATGTGCTCCGCTGCAACAACTGCGCTTTCGTCCTCAAACGACGAGGATGCGGCACTATCACCGAGCAGCAGCGCGAAAGCGCGGCCGCCCATGAAGCGCGCCGATGGAACGGGATCGCCAAGCGCGTTGACGTTGATCAGCGTGTCTCGATGTTCATCGAGCGTCACCTCGTCGGCACCGACCGCCAGCATCACGACCCAGGTGCCGGTCGACACGACGGAAAACGGCGCTTGCCGGGTCAGCAAATGCGGCAGCAGAGAGGCATTGGAATCGTGAATGCCGCAATAGACAGGTGTGCCATTTGGGATGCCGGTGGCCGCACAAAGTTCCGGCAACAACGCGCCGACGATTTCGTCAGCCTTGCGGACCGGCGCAAACAGGTGCCGCCAGCCCTGGCTGTCCACCAGTGATGAGAAGGTGCCGGCGTTCGGATTCCAGAGATCGGTGTGGCAGCCGAGCGAAGTCAGCTCGTTGACCCGGATGCCGGTCAATCGAAAGGTCCAGTATTGCGCATAGGTCAGGATCGTCGCGACCTTGGCGAAGGCGTCGGGAAAGGTTTGCTGCTGCCAGAAGAGCTGGGCGCCGACATTCAGGCCCATCGGCAGGCGCGCGGAGCCGGTTTCGGTAAAAGGTGGCCGAAGGCGCTCATAGGCCTCCGAGAGTGTACCCGGCCCGCCGAATTCGTAGTCGAGCACCGGCAAGGCAAGTCCGCCGGCTTCGTCGAGAACGACCGCCGTCGCTCCGTGGGTGGTGATCGAGATTGCCTCCAGGGGATGCTCGGCCTGGAGCGCCTTCAGACTATCGAGCACGAAGGCCCAGAGGCGCTCGACATCGAAATGTGGATAGGGATCGCCTTCGACGACGCCGTTCGCAGTCTTGCGCACGGCAATCTCTTCGAAGCGATCGAGATCGACCGCTGCGACCTTGGCATTGGTCTTGCCGATGTCGATGACGCCCACGATCCGCATTAGGTCAGCTCATGTGAAAGACGGTTTTGAGCGGCACGGCGACAGGTTCGTTATCGCCACGGGTCTCCATGATGTCGGCCATATGCGCCCACCACTTCTGCATCACGGGATTGGAGGGCAGATCGGCCATGCCATGATCGTCCGTTCGCCAGAGGACACCGAAAAGCAGATCGTTCTCTTCGTCGAGATGGATGGAATAGTCCGAGACGCCTGCCTCCTTCAGCAAGGTCACCAGTTCCGGCCAGATGGCGTCGTGACGCGCGGTATATTCGGCGGCCATTCCCGGATTGAGCCGCATGCGGAAGGCGTATTTTTCCATGGAAACCTCAGTGGGCAAGACGGCGGCGGGCGCGTCGCCACAGGATGGGCAAGGCGATGACCGAGATCAACAGCAAGCCGATGAAGATCGACATGACGATGCCCGGCACGTTCAAAAGCCCGAAGCCGAAAGTGACCATGCCCATGATCAGGGCCGCCAGCACCACGCCCGGGATGGTGCCGGACCCACCGAGAATGCTGACGCCGCCAAGCACCACCATGGTCACGACTTCCAGTTCCCAGCCGAGCGCGATCGAAGGGCGGGTGGAGCCGAGGCGCGAGGTCAGGCAGATCGAGGCAAGGCCGGCCATCAGGCCGGTGAGCAGGAACAACATGAACTTCACGCGGCCGACGCGGATGCCTGAGAACAGCGCCGCCGTCTGGTTGTTGCCGATCGCGTAGACGGCGCGGCCGAAATTGGTCTTGTGCAGCACCACGCCGTAGGCGACCGCCAAGATGACGAACAGCGTGAACTCGAACGAGAACACCCACCAGACATAGCCCTGCCCAAACCAGGAAAAACTGTCGGGGTAGCCAGTGAAGGCCTGATCGCCGAGGATGATGAACGAGAGGCCGCGAAACAGGCTCATGGTGCCGATGGTGACGACGATCGACGGCAGGCCGAGACCGGTGATCAGCAGGCCGTTGACGGTACCGCACAGCAGCCCGACCGAAAGCCCGACAACCACCAGAGCCGGCGTATCGAAGCCGAGCTGGACGGCGTACCCCATCGCTGTCGAGGCAAGCGCGATGATCGAGGCGACCGAGAGATCGATCTCGCCTGAAATGATCACCAGCGCCATGGCAAAGGCGATCATCGCCTTTTCAGTGAAGTTGAAGGTGGCGTCGGACAGGTTCCACGGGTCGAGGAAGTAGGGCGAAGCCAGCGAGTTGCCGAGGAAGATGACGCAGGCAACGACGAGCAGCAGGCTTTCCCAACTCTTCAGCAGGCGCGCGCCGCGCCCTTCCAGGCGATCGGGAATGTTGCGGGGGGAGAGATGCGTTTCGGCCATCAGACAGCCTCCGCCTTTTTGAGGATGACACGCCCCTTGCGCCGTTCGGCACGCGCATTGACGGCAACGGCGATGATGATGACCATGCCGGAGATCGCCATCTGGGCGAAGGGCGATATGTTGATGACCGGCAGGGCGTTCTTGATCACGCCGAGGAACAGCGCGCCGAGCACCGCGCCCGGCACCGAGCCGATGCCGCCGGCGATCGAGATGCCGCCGATGACGCAGGCGGCGATGATGTCGAGTTCGAAGCCGGCGGCGATATCGACATAGGCAACGGCATAACGCGACACCCAGAGATAACCGGAAAGGCCGGCCAGCGTGCCCGAGAGGCAATAGGCAAAGAAGCGGGTTCGGCCGACATCGATGCCGGTATAGACGGCCGCATGCGGATTGCCGCCGACGGCGAAGAAGGCGCGCCCGAGCGACGTGCGGCTCATCACCAGGAAGATCGCCACGACCATGACGAGCGAGAGCCAGGAAAGCACCGGAATGCCGGCAAGATCAGTGCGCGGGAAGCTCTTGAAGGCATCGCTCATCTGGTGGGCATTGATCCACTTGCCGTTGGTCAAGAGGAAGATCAGGCCGCGATAGATGGTCAATGTGCCGAGCGTGACGACGATCGGCGGGATGTCGAGCTTCCAGACGAGCGCACCGTTGATCATGCCAAGGATAGCGCCGAGCGCCATTGCCGACAGGATCACGACCGGGATCGGCAAGCCGGGAAAGGCAGCGTTCAGCATGGCTGCGACCATGCCGGAAAGCGCCAGGTTCGCCGCCATGGACAGATCGATGCAGCGGGTCAGGATCACGGCCATCTGGCCGAGCGCCAGGATGATCAGGATCGAGGTGTCGTTGTAGACGCGTGCCAGATTGGTCGGCGCGATGAAGGGCGGGAAGCGCCAGGCGATCAGGGCGATCAGCACCAGGATCGCGCCGACGAGCAGCAGTTCACGGTTTTTCAGCAGCTTGCCCATCATGCGGCCTCCACAATGCCGGCTGCGGCACGCACCAGCTTTTCCGCCGTCAGTTCGGCCCGCTCGAAGCGGCCGGCGATGCGGCCCTCGCGCATGACGATGACACGATCCGACATGCCCATGATTTCGGGGATTTCCGATGAGACCATGATGACGCTGAGACCCTGGGCGGCAAGCTCGCTCATGAAGGCGTGAACGGCGGCCTTGGAGCCGATGTCGATGCCCTTGGTCGGCTCGTCGAGGATGATCACCTTCGGCTTGGTTGCCAGCCACTTGGCGATGACCACCTTCTGCTGGTTTCCGCCGGAAAGCGTGCCGACGTCCTGGTCGAGGGAAGCGGCCCGCAGATCGAGCCTCGACGTATATTCCCGCGCAAGCGCGAACTCGTTGGTAAGTTTCAGGAAGCCGGAGCGCGAGGTGCGCGACAGCGACGGCAGCGTCACATTCTGGAAGATCGGCAAGCCGATGATCGCGCCCTGACGGCCGCGCTCCTCCGGCACATAGACGATACCGCTCCTGATCGCCTCCGACGGGTTGCGGATCACCAGGATCTCGCCGTCGAGCCTGATGGCGCCTGCCGACGGGCGAGTGATGCCGATCAGCGACTGCATGAATTCGGAGCGGCCGGCGCCGACCAACCCGTAGAAGCCGAGGATCTCGCCGCGGCGCAGTTCGAAGTTGATGTCCTCGAATTCGGTCGGGTGACGGTAGCCGGAGACGGTCAGCACCGGCTCGCCGATGGCCACGTCTTTCTTCGGGTAGACGGAGCCGACGGCGCGGCCGACCATCATGCGCACGAGATCGTCCTGGCTGACATCGGCGATCAGCCCCTCGCCCACCATGGTTCCGTCACGAAACACGGTGTAGCGATCGGCGATGCGGAAGATCTCATCGAACTTGTGGCTGATGAAGAGGATTGCCTTGCCGTCTGCCTTCAGCCGTTCGACAAGCGCATAGAGCTCGTGAATTTCCTTGTGCGACAGCGCCGCCGTCGGCTCGTCCATGATGACGACGCGGGCATCGACCGACAGCGCCCGGGCGATCGCCACCAGATGCTTCTTGGCAATGCCGAGATCGCGCAGCCGGATCGTCGGATCGAAATCGGCACCGGCACGATGCAAAAGCGCGCGCGCATCGGCATTGAGTTTCGCCCAGTCGATCAGACCGAAACGATTGCACGGGGCATGACCGAGGAAGATGTTCTCGGCGACGGACAGTTCGTCGAAGAGAACGGTCTCCTGGTGAATGGCCGTCACGCCGGCGCGCGCGGCGGAAAGGGCGGTCGGGAAAGTCGTTTCCGTATCCGCGACGCGGATGCTGCCGCCGTCCGGCTGGTAGATACCGGTCAAGATCTTGACGAGGGTCGACTTGCCCGCACCGTTTTCACCGACCAGCGCAGTCACCGAACCGGGATAGAGCGACAGCGAAACGTCGGACAATGCCTTGACGCCGGGAAAGGACTTGGAGATGCCTTCGAGCGCGATGGCGGGTTTCATCCGCGATGTGATCGTATCCTGCAGCAAATTCAGTTCCGCCGAGTTTGTGGGCTCGCCAAGGCTCCACGTCTGCAAATTGCCCCTCACCCTAACCCTCGCCCCGCTCGCGGGGAGAGGGGACCCGTTCGCAGCCCGCCATTCGTTGGGTGCGAGGGGACGGTCGAGTGCGCCGCATGTCCCTTCTCCCCGCGAGCGGGGAGAAGGTGCCGGCAGCCGGATGAGGGGCGGATTCGGTTACGTCGTCCCTCGCCGATCAGAAGATCTTCGCGAACTCTTCGACATTCGAAGCGTCGTAGACGAACGGGTCGGCCATGGCGCCTTCATTGTTGTCGTCGAGCTTGACGGCACCCATGCGGCCCATCTTCAGCTCTGCGCCCGGCTTGGCTTCGGCACCGTTGACGAGATCATAGGCGATCATCGTCGCGGAGTAGCCGAGATCGATCGGGTTCCAGATCGCGAAGGACTTGGATGCGCCCGACTTCACGTGACCGGCCATCTCCGATGGAAGGCCGAGGCCGGTGACATTGATCTGGCCGATCTTGCCGGCGTCCGTCACTGCCTGTGCCGCCGCGACGATGCCGACCGACGTCGGCGCGATGATCGCCTTCAGGTTCGGATGGGACTGAATGAGGCCCTGCGTTTCGCGGTAGGACTTGTCGGCCAGGTCGTCACCGTAAACGGTCGCGACGACATTGATGCCCTTGTAGTTGCTCTGAACCTTCTTCATTTCCTCGATCCAGGTGTTCTGGTTCGTGGCTGTCGCCGAAGCGGAAAGCACGGCGACATCGCCGCCGTCCGGCAGGTTGTCGGCGGCGAGCTTGATGATCATGTTGCCGATCAGCGGGCTCGAAGACGGGTTGAGGTGCATCAGGCGACCGTCCTTGGCGACGCCGGAATCCCAGGAGATGACCTTGATGCCGCGATCCATCGCCTTCTTCAGCGCCGGAACCAGGGCGTCGGTGTCATTGGCGGAAACCGCAATGGCGTCGACCTTCTGCGCGATCAGCGAATTGATCACCTCGATCTGGCCTTCGGCGGTTGTCGAGGTCGGGCCGGTATAGATCACCTCGACATCGCCGAGTTCCTTGGCGGCTTCCTGCGCGCCCTTGTTGGCAGCCTCGAAGAAGCCGATACCGAGCGCCTTGACGACCAGCGCGATCTTCTTGTCTTCCGCATGCGCGGCATTGGCCATCAGCGCCAACGAAACGGCGGCCGTGACCATCAGTGATTTCAGAATCTTCATTTCCACTCCTCCCATGGACCGGAACGCGATCGGGATGACCGCATCGTCCGGTACTGACCTTCTCCAATTCAAGTCCGGCTCAGCCTTTTCCGACTGATGCCGATCTTCCCCTCCCCTCGGCCGTCTCAAGCGGTCGAGGATGCAGCCTCCGCGTCAGTGCCGGACCTAGCATTGGCGACCACCAAGCGCACGCCGGCATTTTCGAGCATCGCGGCATGCCTGTCCTCGATGCCTGAATCCGTTATCACCGTGGCGATCCGCTTCAATCCACACAGGATGAGGCTGGAGCGCTTGTGAAATTTCGACGAGTCGACCAGCACGACAAGCTCGTCGGCCTGATCGATCAGTTTCTGTTCGGCCTGGATCAACAGCGGATCCGCTTCCATCAGGCCAAGCGGCCCAAGGCCCTGCGCGCCCATGAACATGCGGCGCGCATAGAAATTGCGCGTCACGTCGTTGTCGAACGGGCTCAGAATGATGTTTTGCTCGCGGTAGATGGTTCCGCCCGACAGCATCACCGTATTCTTCGAATGCTTCAGCAGGTGCTCGGCGATCGGAAACGAGTTGGTGAACACCTGCATCCGGCGATTGCTGAGAAAGTGCACCATCTGGAAGGTGGTCGTGCCGCCATTGATGATGATCGGCTCGCCGTCTTCGCAGAGCGCCACGGCTTCCTTGGCGATCGCCTGCTTCTCGCGGGCATGCAGCCCTTCATTGACCTTGAACGGCCGGCCGGCGAGCCCGACGAATTGCGGCGGATTGATCGCCTCCGCGCCGCCGCGCACGCGCCGCAGCCGCTTCTGCACGTGGAGCGCGGCGATGTCGCGCCGGATCGTCGCCTCGGAACTGTCGGTCAGATCGACCAGTTCCGGCACCGTGACGACGGGCTTTTCCTGAACCGCCGACAGAATGATCCGATGTCTTTCTTTCTCGTGCATCCGCTCCTCCGATAATTTGCATGCTTCCATCACGACCAAACATTGTCAATCACAATCAATCATATTTTTTCATTGTGCAGTGCGATATGCGCGAATTTGATCGTTTTTGATTGACAATGACTCTCGGGCCATGTGATCTGATGCCAACCACATCTCCACGCGGCCGCCAAGCCGCGAGGCAACGGACCGGGAGGATTTTCGAGATGCTCGACAAGCAACAGGGCGCGCGACTTGCCAATCTATGGGATGAGACAAAGGCGGCCGGCATGACCGAGCCCGAGCGTCTTCTCTATCGTTCGAACCTGCTCGGCTCCGACAAGCGCATCACCAACTACGGCGGCGGCAACACCTCGGCCAAGGTGATGGAAAAGGATCCGCTTGGCGGCGGCACGGTCGAAGTCCTCTGGGTCAAGGGCTCCGGCGGCGACGTCGGCACGATCAAAATGGACGGCTTCGCCACGCTTTACATGGACAGGCTGAATGCCCTGAAAGGCATCTACCGCGGTGTCGCGTTCGAAGACGAGATGGTCGGCTATCTCCCGCATTGCACGTACAACCTCAACCCGCGCGCCGCCTCGATCGACACGCCGTTGCATGCTTACGTGCCGAGGAAACACGTCGATCACATGCATCCCGATGCGATCATCGCGATTGCCGCCTCCAGGAACAGCAGGGAATTGACCGCCAGGATCTTCGGCAGCGACATCGGCTGGCTGCCCTGGAAGCGCCCGGGCTACGAGCTCGGCCTGTGGCTGGAAAAGTTCTGCCTGGAAAACCCTGATGCACGCGGCGTCGTGCTCGAAAGCCATGGCCTCTTCACCTGGGGCGACACGGCCAGGCAAGCTTACGAAACCACCATCGAAATCATCAACAAGGCGATTGCCTGGTTCGAGACGGAAAACACCGGGCCGGCCTTCGGCGGCGTGGCCAAGCCGACGCTCGATGCCGCCGAGCGGGTGGCGATCGCCAAGCGGCTGATGCCGGTCATTCGCGGCCTGATCGGCGCAGACGAGCGCAAGGTCGGGCATTTCGACGACAGCCAGGCGGTGCTCGACTTCGTGACGGCCAAGGATCTGAAGCCGCTGGCAGCGCTCGGCACCAGCTGCCCGGATCATTTCTTGAGAACCAAGATCTGCCCGCTCGTCGTCGATTTCGATCCTGCCGCCGCGGATATCGAAAAGACGCTCACCGGACTTCCGGACGCGATCGCCGCCTATCGCGCCGACTATGCTGCCTACTATGAGCGCTGCAAGCACGCAGACAGCCCTGACATGCGCGATCCGAACGCGGTCGTCTACCTCGTACCCGGCGTCGGCATGATCACCTTTGCCAAGGACAAGGCGACGGCGCGTATCTCCGGCGAGTTCTATGTCAACGCCATCAATGTCATGCGCGGTGCCTCCGGGGTTTCGACCTATGTCGGCCTGCCGGAACAGGAAGCCTTCGACATCGAGTACTGGCTGCTCGAGGAAGCCAAGCTTCAGCGCATGCCGAAACCGAAGAGCCTTGCCGGACGCATCGCCCTGGTGACCGGCGGCGCCGGCGGCATCGGCAAGGCAACAGCCCACCGGCTGATGCAGGAAGGTGCCTGCGTCGTCATCGCCGATATCGACGAGGCGGCGCTTGCCGCTGCCGAAAGCGAGCTTGCAGCCCGCCACGGCAAGGATTTCGTGCGCTCGGTCAGCATGAACGTGACCAGCGAGGCTGCCGTCGAGGGTGGCTTCGGCGGTACGCTGCTTGCCTTCGGCGGCCTCGATATCCTGGTGTCGAATGCCGGCCTTGCCTCCTCCGCCACGGTCGAGGATACGACGCTGGCGCTCTGGAACAAGAACATGGACATCCTCGCGACGGGCTACTTCCTCGTCTCGCGCGAGGCTTTCCGCATCTTCCGCAACCAGAAGGCCGGCGGCAACGTCGTCTTCGTCGCCTCCAAGAACGGCCTTGCCGCCTCGCCCGGCGCATCGGCCTATTGCACCGCCAAGGCGGCCGAAATCCACCTCGCCCGATGCCTGGCGCTTGAGGGGGCTGCAGCCCAGATCCGCGTCAACGTCGTCAACCCGGACGCCGTGCTGCGTGGCTCAAAGATCTGGACCGGCGAGTGGAAAGAGCAGCGCGCAGCCGCCTACAAGATGGATGTGGACGACCTCGAGGCACACTACCGCGAACGCTCGATGCTGAAGCTCAGCGTGTTCCCGGAAGACATCGCCGAAGCAATCTACTTCCTCGCCTCGGACATGTCGGCGAAATCGACCGGCAACATCGTCAATGTCGACGCGGGCAATGCCCAGTCGTTTACGCGCTGATCCGGAGGTTTTGATGAGCACCATGATCGGCAAAACCATCGTTGACTCAGAAAACGAACGTCGCGAGGCGGCACTCCGCCAGGACTATGCCAGCCTGGCCGAAAGCTTGGCGCGCCGTGGCGTCGACATCGACGTCATCAAGCGCAAGGTCGCGGCCTATGGCGTCGCCGTGCCCTCCTGGGGCGTGGGCACCGGCGGCACGCGCTTTGCCCGCTTTCCCGGCAAGGGCGAGCCGCGCAACATCTTCGACAAGCTGGAGGACTGCGCCGTCATCCAGCAGTTGACGCGCGCAACGCCCAACGTCTCGCTGCACATTCCGTGGGACAAGGTCAGCGATCTCCAGGAACTGAAGCAGAAAGGTGCAGCCCTCGGCCTCGGTTTCGACGCGATGAATTCCAACACCTTCTCGGATGCGCCTGGACAGACGCATTCCTACAAGTTCGGATCGTTGTCGCACAGCGACGCGGCGACGCGGCGCCAGGCCATCGAGCATAATCTCGAATGCATCGATATCGGCCGGCAGCTCGACTCGAAGGCCCTGACGGTCTGGGTCGGCGACGGCTCCAACTTTCCCGGCCAGAGCAATTTCACCAAATCGTTCGAGCGCTACCTCGATGCGATGAAATCGGTCTATGCGGCGCTGCCCGAAGACTGGCGCGTCTTCACCGAACACAAGATGTTCGAACCGGCCTTCTATTCGACCGTGGTGCAGGACTGGGGCACCAACTACCTGATCGCCCAGGAGCTTGGCCCCAAAGCCTTCTGCCTGGTCGACCTCGGCCATCACGCGCCGAACGTCAATATCGAGATGATCGTCGCGCGGCTGATCCAGTTCAAGAAACTCGGCGGCTTTCACTTCAACGATTCGAAATATGGCGACGACGACCTCGACACCGGCTCGATCGACCCCTATCGCCTGTTCCTCGTCTTCAACGAACTCGTCGATGCCGAGGCGCGGGGTGCCGAGGGCTTCGATCCGGCCCATATGCTCGACCAGAGCCACAATGTCACCGATCCGATCGAAAGCCTGATGACAAGCGCCATGGAAGTCTGCCGCGCCTATGCGCAGGCGCTCATCGTCGACCGCGCGGCGCTCGACGGCTTCCAGCAGGACAACGACGCGCTGATGGCGACGGAAACGCTCAAAACCGCGTTTCGCACCGACGTCGAGCCGATCCTGGCGATGGCTCGTCTCGAGAGCGGTGGGGCGATCGCGCCGGTTGCGACCTATCGGGCGAGCGGCTACCGCGCCAAGGTGGCCGGCGAACGGCCGACCGTTGCCGGCGGTGGCGGCGGCATCGTCTGATGTCCACTCCATCGCATCCCAAGAGCAACATGCCGGGCAGCAACCGCTGCTCGGCATGATTTCGCGGATCGGCTCGGATCTCAGGTGAAGCAAGCTGGGAGCGTGATGGCGCACTTTGCGCGCCCTCTTCGACGGCGGCACTGGATCGCCGGGCACAAATGCTCCGGATTCCTCCAAAAAATCGCCGCGCGATGAAATTGCCCCCTATCTGATTTCAATTCCTGATCTATCTTTCCTTTCTATAGCGCCGCGCGTCTCAAAGGTCGCTGCAGCGCTTTGAATTGCTGCATGTTTTATCCACAAATCGACTAGGATTTGAGGAGACATGCGGGAGGTCCAACGGAAAGGGAACCATTCATGGGCATCGAAAGCATTCTCGTATTCCTGATTGTCGGTGCGATCGCCGGCTGGCTTGCCGGGTTGATCGTCAAGGGGTTCGGCTTCGGCCTGATCGGCAACATGGTCGTGGGCATCATCGGCGCCTTCATCGCCGGCTTCCTCTTTCCCGCCATCGGCATCAGCCTTGGAACGGGCGTGCTTTCGGCGATCCTGCACGCGACGATCGGCGCTGTGATCCTCCTGGTGCTGATCCGCATCGTCAAACAGGCGTGACGCCGCATTACCACGACCCATGCCGCATGGCTCGCCCACCCGGCGGGCCGTGCCAGACCAACGGAAGGAAGACACCATGAGCGAACTCCACACCGACAACATCGAAACGGCATTGAAGGCGTTCATGACCGACCATCCCGGCAAGCTCACGCGCGAACAGGCGATCGCGGCGATCCTCGAAAACTGGTTCACCACCCACGGCTACCTGCCGCCCGGGCAGGAAGGCATGCGCCCGGAGGACCTTGACGCCTCCAACGACGACTGAGACAGTCGCACCGATCGTCAACGACTGCGGCGCCTCGCGCCCGCCGACGCGTTCGTCAGTCCAGTGTCCATCACGAAACCATTTCCAGAGCCTGAAGCCCCATCATGAGCCTCACTTCAGTCAAGCAATTCTTCTCGCAGCACGCCCCTGATATCGACGTCATCGAACTCGAACAGAGCACGGCAACGGTGGCGCTTGCCGCTGAAGGCCACGGCGTCGAGCCCGCCCAGATCGCCAAGACCCTGGCGCTCCGTGTCGGCGGCGACGTGATCCTGATCGTCACCCGCGGCGATGCACGGCTGGACAACAAGAAGTACAAGGCTCGCTTCGGTACCAAGGCTCGCATGCTCGGCTTCGACGAGGTCGAGGCGGAAACCGGACATCCAGTCGGCGGAGTCTGCCCGTTCGGGCTTGCCAAGCCGCACAACATCTATTGCGACACATCGCTTAAAGCCTACGACATCGTCGTTCCCGCTGCCGGCGCGACCAATGCAGCCGTTCACATCAATCCCGAGCGCATCGTCGAATTGACCGGCGCCGAATGGATCGACGTTTCAGAAACGTAATCAACGTTTCGGAAACGTGATCCGTGCCTTGGAATGGCCACAAAGCTTAACTGAAACCGCAATCGCGTCCCCGCAGTGATTTGCCGGGGTCGGCCGTTTCCATAAGCAGGAGCCCGTCGGGCATGAAGACAGTCGCGTACCCGCTCATCTTCGCCGCCACGATGTCCCCGGCGCTGGCGATGGATCAGTCCCTGGTGCGCCAGTTCGAAAAGCTCGACCCGCAGACCCGCCTGGAACAGCGCTGCGATACCGAGGCGATGGAGCGCATCAACGCCGACAAGTCCAGCTTCAGGCCGGACAAGGTGATCGCCTACACCTTCGCCGATCCAATCATCAAGGAAGACAAGATGAAGGCACCGGGTGCGGTGTTCCGCAGCAAGGGGGAATGGTACAAGCTGAAGTTCAAGTGCCGCACCGATGCGGAGCACCTGGATATCCTGTCCTTCGAATACAAGATCGGCGAGCTTGTGCCGCACGAGAGCTGGGACGAGTTCTACCTCTATCCCTGACGGACCAGACGAGGGGTGCAAACGACGACGCCCCGATCCTTTCGCCATGCGAAAGAACTAAGAGCCTAGAGCATTTCCAGGAAAAGTGCGAAGCGGTTTTCCGTCAGGAAATGCGTAAAAACAAAGAGTTATAGCGTTTCTGCGATTCCGTTTAGACCGGAAACGCTCTAAAGTGCGACAAGCTTATCCTATAGCGCCGCGCGTCCTGTTTGACGCGCAAAGGTCGCTGTAGCACTTTGAATTGCTGCATGTTTTTGCACCTAGATCGGATACGATTTAAGGGAACTGCAGTAGAGATCGCGACGCGCTTTAGAGGACGGCGATCAGAAACAGCAGCGAGCCCAGCGACAGCGCGGCCATGATGCTCATCAGCATTTTCATCATGTGATCTGCCATTTCGTACATCCTTGCCTCTACTCCCTCAGGAATGAACGAATGCTTTTGCCGCGCGGCAGGCCCGGCTGGTCCAGGCTCGAAACGCCCGACTGAAACGATCCCACTGGATCGGGCACAATCTTCTATCAGCGTTCCAAGCTGCGCCGACATGGTTAACAATTGATTAATCACGTCATCTGCAGCGTGGGATGGATGCCTGATGTGCCATGGCGCCTCCACCGGGCCCGCGCATGATGGTCGCAGTCAGCAAGCCGGGCGGTCTTCGTTCATCATCTCGCACCCTTTGACGGTCCAGTGCGGACATCCCGGCGCCGACGGAGATCGCTTTCAGAGGCGTCGGTTGAGTTGCGTGAGCGAATTTACCGACCTCACGAACGAGCGGCTGAATCACGTGTCAGCGGAAATGAACCCTCCGACCCAACGGGGGCGCTCTGCACTTTCGGCCATCCAGGTTTTGGCGTGTCTGCTCTCGGACTTAGGTCCGAAAACCATGGCACCAAAGTTGAAAACGGGTTTGCGTCTTTGGTCGCAAAGAAAGAGCGACCTTGTTCTCTACGCCGACGGTGGCTTCGGTGCGTTAATGGCGGCCAGCACCAGTAGCGCGACCTCTGTGGGCGGAAAGACATGTGTCCTTCCGGGGGATCGCTGTGTCTCGACGGAGGGAAAAATGGCCGCGTTCAAGCTCAATCTTCAGGACATGATGTTCATTCTGCGTCAGATCAAGATCGCGGAAGGAAACTCGACCGCCCATTCCGGCGCTGCTGCGCAGGAACTGACCGCGATCTATGTGGACGTGAACGGCAATGTCGTTCCTGCGGGCACGCCGGGCGCGACGCTTGCCATTCCCGACCCGCATGTTCCCGCCGGCCTGCGCACAGTCGACGGGACCTACAACAACATCGTGTCCGGCCGCGAGACCTGGGGCTCGGCCGATCAGCCGATGCCGCGCCTGCTCGATGCCAGTTTTCGCGATGACGGCGACAGCGACACGATGAACCTCGGCCCCGGTGGCGTGGTGACCAACACCGATTATGGCACGGGCGGAAACGTTGCCGATGCCGACCCGCGCATTATCTCCAATCTGATCGTCGACATGTCCATCAATAACCCGGCTGCCGTCGAAGCCTGGTTCAACAACGAGTTGGCCGTTGCCGCCTGGGAGGAAGCCAATCCCGGAATGACGCCGATCCGGCCGCTGCCGGATGGTCAGTTGCCCGGTCCGAACGAACTCGAGATCACCAATGACGATCTCAAGCTCATTCCCAATATCGCGCCCGACGAAGGGCTGTCGGCGCCGTTCAACGCCTGGATGACCTTCTTCGGCCAGTTCTTCGACCATGGCCTCGACCTGATTGCCAAGGGCGGCAACGGCACCGTCTTCGTTCCGCTGCAGAACGACGATCCGCTGGTGCTCGGCGCCGATGGGGTATTGGGCACGGCCGACGACCTGCCGCCGCAACTGCGCTTCATGGTGCTGACCCGCGCGACCCCGGTTCCGGGCAGCGATTCACAAATCAACACGACCACCCCCTTCGTCGACCAGAACCAGACCTATACCTCGCATGCGTCGCACCAGGTTTTCCTGCGCGAATACGCGACGATTGGCGGCGTGCCGGTGGCGACGGGCCGGCTTCTCGATGGCAGCGCAAACGGTCTTCCAACCTGGCAGGATATCAAGGATCAGGCCCGCATCGTGCTCGGTATCGAACTGACCGACGGCGATACCCTCAACATCCCGCTGCTACGCACCGATGCCTATGGCGAGTTCATCCGCGGCGAAAACGGGTTTCCGCAACTGGTCACCGGCGTCGGCCCTGACGGAATTCCGAATACTGCCGACGATGCTGTCGTCGAAGGTAACCCGGCAGCACCGGTCAATACCTTCACCGCCGGCGCAGTCCGCATCGGCCATGCGTTCCTCGATGACATCGCTCACAATGCCAATCCGTTCAACAGTCAGACGGGGACGATGAAGGCCGCAGACGGCGATGACGTCATCAATGGCGACACGAACGGTAACGGCATAATCGATGGTACCGAGGTGGCCGCGAGCCCGACGGCCTATGACGATGAGCTGCTGAACCGCCACTACATCACCGGCGACGGTCGCGGCAACGAGAACATCGGCCTGACGACCGTGCACCACATTTTCCATTCCGAGCACAATCGCCAGACGGACATGCAGAAGATGACCATTCTGCAAAGTGGCGATCTCGCCTTTATCAACGAATGGCTGTCGGTCGATATCACCCAGGCACAACTGAACGCACTGCCGGCCACATTCCCGGCCGATCCGGTGGCCCGGGAAGCACTTCTCAACTCCTTCACCTGGGACGGCGAGCGCATCTTCCAGGCCGCCCGTTTTGCCACAGAGATGCAGTACCAGCATCTGGTCTTCGAGGAATTCGCCCGCAAGATCCAGCCGGCGATCGACGTCTTCGTCTTCAACAGCGTCACCGACATCAATCCGGCGATCTTCTCGGAATTCGCCAACACTGTCTATCGCTTCGGCCACTCGATGCTCACCGATGCCATGCCGCGTATCGATGAAAACGGTGATCTGATCAATGCGGATGTCGGCCTTGTCGAGGCTTTCCTCAATCCGGTCGAGTTCGATCTCGATGGCGCGATCAGTCACGACGCGGCGGCAGCCGCCATCGTTCGCGGCATGACGATCGAACACGGCAACGAAATCGACGAGTTCATCGTCGGCTCGCTGCGCAACAACCTGCTCGGCCTGCCGCTCGACCTGGCAACCATCAATATCGCCCGTGGCCGCGATACCGGCATGCCGTCGCTCAACGATGCGAGAGCCCAGCTCTATGCGGCGTCCGGCTCCACTTTCCTGAAGCCCTACGATCACTGGGTAGACTTCGCCAGCAACCTCAAGAACCCGGCTTCGGTAATCAACTTCATTGCGGCCTATGGCACGCATGACTCGATCGAAGCGGAAACGACCCTCGCCGGCAAGCGTGCGGCCGCTCAAGCCATCGTGCTTGGCGAAACCGTGACGGTCACCATCAACGGGGTGGAGCGGACGTTCGTTCCGCCGGCCGACCGCATCGAATTCCTGACAGGGACCGACGATCCGGCGGTAACAGGCAGTTGGGCTGGCGTCGAAACGGGCCTGAACCTCATCGACCTGTGGATCGGCGGTCTTGCCGAAAAGAAGATGCCGTTCGGCGGCATGCTCGGCTCCACCTTCAACGCCATCTTCGAAGCCCAGCTTGAAAACCTGCAGGACGGTGACCGGTTCTACTATCTCACCCGCACCCAGGGGCAGAACTTCCTCAACCAGCTCGAGCAGAACTCCTTCTCGAAGATGATGATGGCCAATACGGAGCTGGCGCAGCCTGGCGCCGACGGCATCCGTGGCACGGCCGACGACATCATTACACGCCACATCGGCGTCGATTCCTTTGCGAAGTATGACTTCGTGCTCGAAGTGAATGAGGCCAACCAGGCTTATGCCGATCCGACCGGCAACGATCCGGTGCTCGAGGCCATGGGCCTTGGCAAGGTGATCCGCAATAACCCCGGCACGGTGGGTCCGGATGCCAACTATCTGCGCTTCACCGGTGGCGAACATATCGTCGTCGGTGGCACCAATGGTGCCGACACGATCATCACCGACTTCGGCGACGATGCCATCTGGGCCGACGATGGCAATGACCGCGTCGAATCCGGCGCCGGCGTCGACCTCGTCAATGGCGGTGGTGGCGACGATATCCTGACCGACAGCGGCGACACCGGCGACTTCATCAAGGGCGAGGAAGGCAACGACGTCATCGCCAACTCCAACGGCATCGACATCCTGATGGGTGGCGATGGCAAGGACGTCGTCTTCGTCGGCGTCGACGACACCGAAGTGTTCGGCGGTGCCGGTGACGACTTCATCGCCGGCGGCGAGGGTGTCGACCTGCTGATGGGCAATGAAGGCGATGACTGGCTCGAAGGTGCCGGCGGATTCGATACGATCGCCGGCGACAACTCCGAATTGTTCTTCAATTCGGCGATCAAGGGCCACGACGTCATGTTCGCCGGCAACGAAGAAATGGATTTCGACGCCGAATCCGGCGACGACATCATGGTCCAGGGCGAAAGCGTCATGCGCAACGAAGGCATGTTCGGTTTCGACTGGGCGATCTTCAAGGGCATGGCACTCAACGGTTATGCCGACATGCGCATTCCCATCTTCACCACGGAGGCCGAGGATGTCCTGCGCAACCGGTTCGACAAGGTCGAGGCGCTGTCCGGTTGGGTGCACAACGATACTCTGATCGGCGATGAGCGCGTCTTTGGCGAAGTCGGACCCGATGCCACGGTGGCGACCACCGAAGGCATTTTCTTCAACGACGGCCTCGACCAGGCTGGCCTCGACCGCATCAACGGTCTCGAGGCGATCGTCCGCGTGAACCCGACGACAGGCTTCTTCGAGAGCGGCAACATTCTGCTCGGCGGCGGCGGCAGCGACCTGATACAAGGCAACGGCGGCGACGACATCATCGATGGCGATCGCTGGCTCAACGTCCGCATCCGCATCACTGGAGCCGGTCAGGCCAACACGGCTGGTAACCAGCTTGCAACCGTCGACAGCCTCAAGCATGTGTTCACCCAGGCCGAAGTGGGCGGCAACCCCGCGACCGCCTCCTGGGTCGGCAGGTCGCTGTTCGATCTGATGATATCGCGCACAATCGTGCCCGACCAACTGCATATCGTACGCGAAGTCCTCGATGGCGAGCTGAGTGCCCCCCAGAGCATCGATACCGCCGTATATCGTGGCAACAGAGCGCAATACGAGATCGAAGGCATCGATTTCGTCGACGACAACGACGGGCAGACGATCGTTCGCCATCTCGTTGATCCCGTGACTGCGGTCAGCGACGGCGTCGACAGGGTCAGCAACATCGAGCGGTTGCAGTTCGCCGACGAAACTGTCGAGCTCGTTCCCGGGCTGAACGCGCTGCCGGTGGGGCAGCCGGTCATCGACGGCCTGGCGCAAGTGGGCCAGGTGCTCACCGTGCGGCTGAACGCGGACGGTTCCCTGTTCGGCGTGACCGACGCCGACAACGTCAGTGGTGCCAACCCATCCGGTGCGATCTTCTCGCCCTTCATTGTTGAGTGGCAGATCGAGACCGATCCCGGCGTCTTCGTGGATACCGGTTTCCGCGGCGTGTCATTTACACCATCGACGGAAGGCGATTTCGCGGTGGGAGCGGATGTTCGCGTCCGCGCAATTGTTCGCTACACCGATGGCGACGGCATCCCGAGTTCGGTTCCCTCCGTTCCAACCGATCCGCTGGTCCCCGCGACCAATCTCGCAGCAACCGAAGGCGACGACGTCCTCGTCGGGACCCCGCTGAGCGACACGATCGACGGCCTTGGGGGCAATGACGTGATTTTCGGCCTTGCCGGTGCCGACGAACTGATCGGCGGCACGGGGGACGACGAAATCTTCGGTGGCCTGGGTGACGACACGCTGGCCGGCGGCGTCGGCAACGACATCCTCGACGGTGGCGACGGACAGGACACTGCCGTCTTTAGCGGTGCGCGGCAAAACTACACCTTCGAATTCAACGCGGAAGGTCAACTCGAAGTCGTAAGCACGGTGGTCGCTGAAGAGGACGCCGTCATCGGGATTGAAGCATTCCAGTTCGACGACGTCACCGTCACCCTTGCGCAGGCGCTCGCCGGCTTGCCGACACAACCGACGGAGGGCGCCGACACCATCGTGGGGACGGCGGGCGACGACGATATCGACGCGCTCGGTGGCAACGATACGATCAATGCACTCGGAGGAAACGATACCATCGTCGGTGGCCTCGGAAATGATACCATCGACGCCGGTGCCGGTGACGACGTGATCCTTTGGGAGGCCGGCGAAGGACGCGACATCATTGAGGGCGGCGCCGGCACAGACCGCCTGCGGATCCGTGGATCCGGAGAGGACGAGACTTTCTTCATCGAATCGAGGGCCGACTACCTGAGCCGCACCGGCATCGCGGCTGACGCCCTGCAGGCAACTACCGACATCGTGATTTCGCGCAGCGTCGGCGTAGGGCCGACCACCGTGATTGCCGAACTCAACGGCATCGATGAGATCGACGTCAACGGTGGCGGAGGCAACGACACCTTCGTCGTCTCGGGCAATTTTGCGGGGACGGACCTTGATCCAAGTACGATCACCATCGATGGTACCGCTGGCGATGACACGATCGACATCACGGCGCTCGATTCGCAGCACCGTATCGTTTTCCGCTCGAACGGCGGAGACGACACGATTATTGGTACGCTGCGGCCGCAAGACGTGGTGGAACTGGCCTCCGGCACGGTGCTCTCGGGCTACACGCTGAGCGGCAGTGGAAACGGCAGCAAGACGCTTTCGAACGGGACGCACTCGATCACCTTCACCGGTGCGGTGCCGCCTCAGTTCTTGCCGTCGGAAGACGACCCGGCCGCCGGTCCATTCGTCTACACGGCGAGCGACCTTGCCGGCCTCAAGAACCTCGTCAACGGTCAGCCGGCTTTTCCGGATGACGACGATACCGAAGGCTTCGAAGGCGTGCGGACGCTGTCAGGCTTCGGCAACAACATCGACAACCCCACATGGGGCGCGGCCGACACCCCGTTCATCCGCATCACCGATGCCCATTTCGGCGCCTTTGATCCGGCGACCGGCAACCACAAGGTCAATCCGATCTTCGCCGGCCTCGACCCGCGCAACATCAGCAACATCCTTGGGACGCAGGAAGCCGACCTGCCGAAGAACGAAAAGGACGCCAACATCTTCTTCATGGCGTTCGGCCAGTACTTCGACCACGGCCTGGATTTCCTCGGCAAGGGCGGCAACGGCACGATCCAGATCGGCGCACCGGGTAACGGCGCACCGGGATCGGGCAACCCGGCCGACCTGACACGTGGCACCGTCGACAGCATCGTCGACGGGGTACCGCAGCATCTGAACAAGACCTCGCCCTTCGCTGACCAGAACCAGGCCTATGGCTCGAACGAGCTTGTCGGCCAGTTCCTGCGCGAAGGCAACGGGTCCGGCGGACTCGGCTCGCATCTGCTTCAGGGCGCGGCGGATCCGTCGAACAGCAACTTCAAACTGCTGCCGACGCTGCGCGAATTGATCCTGCACCACTGGGAGAACAACACGGTCTTCCACTCGGCGTCGCTGCCGGGCGGCCAGGTGGCGTTCCAGACCTATTTTGCCGGTCTGGTCAACAACGGCGTCATCAACGAAGCGATGCTGCCGGCGATGACCTCCAACTTCATGGGCAGCACCCATGCGCTGCTTCTCGATACCAACCCGTTCATCAAGCTGCTCGACCACTATGTGGTCGGCGACGGGCGCGGCAATGAGAACTTCGCGCTGACCTCGATGCATACGATCTGGGCCCGCAACCATAACTTCCATGTGGAAGGTCTGGAGGCCGCCGGCTTTGAGGGAACGGCGGAAGAACTGTTCCAGGCTGCCAAGATGATCAACGAGGCCGAATACCAGCGGGTCGTCTTCAACGAGTTCGCCGACATGTTGCTCGGCGGCATGCGTGGTGACGGCACCCACGGCTTCGAGGAATACAACCCGGATGCAACGGCCGGCATCTCGCATGAGTTCGCGGCCGCGGTCTACCGGGTGGGGCACTCGCTGATCGGCCAGACGATGACCGTTCTCGATGCCAACGGACAGCCGAAGCAGGTAGCTCTGTTCGATGCCTTCCTCAACCCGAGCAATGAAGCCGGCGTGTTCACCGGTCCCTTGCCTCCCGGGTATGTGCCGCAACCCGGCTACGAGCAGCTCGGCGTCAACTCCATTCTCGGCGGGATCATAACCCAGCAGGCCGAAGAGGTGGACTTCAACATTGTCAACGCAGTCCGCAACGACCTCGTCCGCATCAATGCCGACCTGTTCGCCTTCAACGTGGCGCGCGGATGGGATGTTGGGCTCGGAACACTCAACCAGGTCCGCATGGATCTGGCGGCCTCCCAGGATCCTTATGTCTCGGAAGCACGCGGCTTTGCCGGCAACCTCTCGCCTTATACCTCCTGGGAGGATTTCCAGACACGCAACGGGCTGAGCCAGGCGGTGATCAACCAGTTCCGGCAGGCCTATCCGGATCTGGTGCTGCAACCCGGCGATATCGCCGCGTTCCAGGCGATAAATCCGGGTATCCAGGTGGCGATGCAGGCCAATGGCACCGGCATCGTCAAGGGCATCGACCGCGTCGACCTGTGGGTCGGCGGCCTTGCCGAAAAGCATGTCAACGGCGGCATGGTCGGGCAAACCTTCTGGGTCGTCCTGCATGAGCAGTTCGACCGGCTGCAGGAAGCCGACCGCTTCTACTACATCAACCGCTTCGACAACTTCGACTTCTACGAAGACATTGTCGACGGCGAGGAATTCGCCGACATCGTCACTCGCAATACCGGCATGACGGATCTCCCGGAACACATCTTCGAAACGCAAGAGCCTGAAGACGACGATGACGATGATGACGACGATGATGACGACGGCGATGATGACGATGACGATGATGACGACGACGACAGCTGCGGCTCCGGCGACGGTGATGGCGACGGTAGTGGCGACGGCGATGGCGACGGTGGTGAGACGCCGTTGCCGGTTGCGGCGCGCACGCTGATCGGAACATCTGCGGCGGATGTGCTGCTGGGGGGGGTGCTTGCCGACGTGCTGCTGGGCGGGGCGTCCGGCGACATCCTGTCGGGCGATGGCGGCAGCGACGTGCTGCGCGGCGAGGACGGCGAGGATGTGCTGACCGGCGGTGACGGCGACGACGTTGCCTCGGGCGGCTCGGGCGATGACGAGATCCACGGCGGCACCGGCGCCGACATGCTGTTCGGCAATGGCGGCGACGACCTGATCTACGGCGACGCCGGCAACGACGTCATCGAAGGCGGGGCGGGTTCGGACAAGGCCTGGGGCGGTGCCGGCGCCGACAGCGTGCTGGCCACCAAGGGCGACGGCTCCGACAGCTACTGGGGCGGCGACGGCGTCGACACGCTCGACTATTCGGTGGCGACGAGCAAGCTGACGGTCGACATCGGCACCGGCTTCATGGG
>NZ_MBSS01000021.1 GCF_001695855.1 Ensifer sp. LC163 | reverse complement strand
CCCATGAAGCCGGTGCCGATGTCGACCGTCAGCTTGCTCGTCGCCACCGAATAGTCGAGCGTGTCGACGCCGTCGCCGCCCCAGTAGCTGTCGGAGCCGTCGCCCTTGGTGGCCAGCACCATGTCGGCGCCGGCACCGCCCCAGGCCTTGTCCGAGCCCGCCCCGCCTTCGATGACGTCGTTGCCGGCGTCGCCGTAGATCAGGTCGTCGCCGCCATTGCCAAACAGCATGTCGGCTCCGGTCCCGCCGTGGATCTCGTCATCGCCCGCGCCGCCCGAGGCAACGTCGTCGCCGTCACCACCACTCAGCACATCCTCGCCGTCCTCGCCGCGCAGCACGTCGCTGCCGGCATCGCCCGACAGGATGTCGCCGGAAGCGCCGCCCAGCAGCACGTCGGCAAGCACACCCCCCAGCAGCACATCCGCCGCAGATGTTCCGATCAGCGTGCGCGCCGCAGCCGGCAACGGCGTCTGACCACCGTCGCCATCGCCATCGCCGTCGTCATCACCGTCGCCGGAGCCGCAGCTGTCGTCGTCGTCATCGTCGTCCCCATCATCGTCGGGGCCGCCGGTGTCGTCGTCATCGTCATCGTCTTCATCGGGATCGCCGTCATCGTCCGGGTCGGAGCCGTCGTCGTCATCATCGTCGGGACCGCCGGTGTCGTCGTCATCGTCGTCGCCGCCGCCAACGGGATCGCCGTCATCATCGTCATCGTCATCTTCAGGCTCTTGCGTTTCGAAGATGTGCTCCGGGAGGCCCGTCAAGCCGGTATTACGCGCGACGATGTCAGCAAACTCCTGACCATCGACGAAATTCTCGTAGAAGTCGAAGTCGTCTACCCGATCTAGATAGTAGAACCGGTCGGCTTCCTGCAGCCGGTCGAACTGTTCGTGCAGAACGACCCAGAAAGTCTGGCCGACCATGCCTTCATTGATGTGTTTCTCGGCAAGGCCGCCGACCCAGAGGTCGACGCGGTCGATGCCCTTGACGATGCCGGTACCGTTGGCCTGCATCGCCACCTGGATATCTGGATTGATCGCCTGGAACGCGGCGATATCGCCGGGTTGCAGCACCAGATCCGGATAGGCCTGGCGGAACTGGTCGATCACCGCCTGGCTCAGCCCGTTGCGCGCCTGGAAATCCTCCCAAGAGGTATAAGGCGAGAGGTTGCCGGCAAAGCCGCGTGCTTCCGAGACATAAGGATCCTGGGAGGCGGCCAGATCCATGCGGACCTGGTTGAGCGTTCCGAGCCCGACATCCCATCCGCGCGCCACGTTGAAGGCGAACAGGTCGGCGTTAATGCGAACGAGATCGTTGCGGACCGCATCGACGATGTTGAAGTCAACCTCTTCCGCCTGCTGGGTTATGATCCCGCCGAGAATGGAGTTGACGCCAAGCTGTTCGTAGCCGGGTTTCGGCACGTACCCGGGAGGCAATGGACCGGTGAACACGTCCGGATCGTTGCTCGGGTTGAGGAAGGCATCGAACAGGGCCACCTGCTTCGGCTGTCCGTTGGCATCGAGAACGGTCATCGTCTGACCGATCAGCGAGTGGCCAACGCGGTAGACCGCAGCGGCAAATTCGTGCGAAATCCTTGCATCCGCGTTCGGATTGTACTCGCCGTGGCCGTGACTGCCGTCGCCTCTGATTCCGCCGATAAGGTGGTCGGCGAACTCGTTGAAGACGACGCGCTGGTATTCGGCTTCGTTGATGATCTTGGCAGCCTGGAACAGTTCTTCCGCCGTTCCCTCAAAGCCGGCATCCACCAGCCCGTCCACATGGAAGTTATGGTTGCGGGCCCAGATCGTATGCATCGAGGTCAGCGCGAAGTTCTCGTTGCCGCGCCCGTCACCGACCACGTAGTGGTCGAGCAGCTTGATGAACGGGTTGGTGTCGAGAAGCAGCGCATGGGTGCTGCCCATGAAGTTGGAGGTCATCGCCGGCAGCATCGCCTGGTTGATGACGCCGTTGTTGACCAGACCGGCAAAATAGGTCTGGAACGCCACCTGGCCGCCCGGCAATGACGCCGAGTGGAAGACCGTGTTGTTCTCCCAGTGGTGCAGGATCAATTCGCGCAGCGTCGGCAGCAGTTTGAAGTTGCTGTTGGACGGATCCGTCGCGCCCTGAAGCAGCTGCGAGCCGAGTCCGCCGGACCCGTTGCCTTCGCGCAGGAACTGGCCGACGAGTTCGTTCGAGCCATAGGCCTGGTTCTGGTCAGCGAAGGGTGAGGTCTTGTTCAGGTGCTGCGGTACCCCGTCGACGATGCTGTCGACGGTGCCACGTGTCAGGTCGGCCGGATTGCCCGATCCCGGTGCGCCGTTGCCCGGTGCGCCGATCTGGATCGTGCCGTTGCCGCCCTTGCCGAGGAAATCGAGGCCGTGGTCGAAGTACTGGCCGAACGCCATGAAGAAGATGTTGGCGTCCTTTTCGTTCTTCGGCAGGTCGGCTTCCTGCGTCCCAAGGATGTTACTGATGTTGCGCGGGTCGAGCCCGGCGAAAATCGGATTGACCTTGTGGTTGCCGGTCGCCGGATCAAAGGCGCCGAAATGGGCGTCCGTCAACCGGATGAAAGGTTCGTCGGCCGCACCGAATTCGGGATGGGTGACATTGTTGCCGTGGCCAGAGAGGTCACGCACCCCAGGAACGGAGTCGTCGTTGCCAGGAATCTCTTGGCCCCTGACCAGGTTCATCAGCCCCGAAACGTCACGATCGGTCAGCTCAAACGCACCAGTGACGCCATCGCCGTCGTCACCGCCACTTCCGCCGCCCCCGACACCCGACTCCGCAAAGGTTGGCGAGGCCCCGTCAGGCAGAGTAAGGAACGTGATCGTATGGTTGCCGTTCGACAGGATTGTGGTGCCGTTGGCGAGATTCGAGCGCGTGTAGTTGGCGAGTGTCGAACCGGGGGCCAGTTCGATCGCGTCTTGTGGCCGCAATGTGCCGATGATGGTGTCGTGACCGCCATTCGACTTGAAGACAATCCGATGGGCGGACTGCAGCGCCGATATGTCGACTGTGTCATCGCTGGCCGTGCCCTCGAGCGTAATGGTGTTGAGCAAGAGGGTTGTCGGTGCGAAATCGCCGATGGTAACGAAACTGTCGGCGCCACCGCCACCAGTGATGACGATCTCCTCAATCGTGCTGAGTTCCGCGACAATCGACGCGTTGCCGGTTCCATTGCGGGTGACGACGATTTCGGTTGCCGGATCGATCGTCATCCCCGCTGCGATGGCGTCGGCCCTTGCATAGATGCGGAAGGTTTCCGCGGTCGTGTCGCCTAGGACACGAACGATATCGAGATCGCGCCCGCCATCGATGATATCGCGTCCTTCGGTGGCAACGACGGTGATGGTGTCGTTGCCTCGGTCGGCGGCGATCCTGTCGTTGCCGGCGCCGCCATTGATCTGGTCGTCATCGCGACCGGAGTCGATCGTATCGTCGCCCAGACCGCCATTGACGATGTCGTTGCCACGATCAGCGAGGATCGTGTCGTTGCCGTCGCCGGCATTGACGGTATCGTCGCCGCGGCCGGCGTCGATGATGTCGTTGCCGCCGCCGCCGTTGACTGTATCGTTGCCGCGGTCGGCGTTGATGATGTCATCGCCTGCACCGCCGTTGAGCGTGTCGTCGCCCCGCGTTCCCACGACCGTGTTGGCTGGGGGAGGCTCAAGCCCGACACCCACTGTGGGCGCCGAGAACACCTCTTCCAAAACCCCATTGGCGTCCTGGTAGATAGCACGCACGCGCAATGCGAGTCCGGCTAAATCCGTGCCAGGCGTGAAGGTTGGGCCGGTCGCACTCACATCCCCCAGACCTGTGGCAATGATGATGTCTTCGAAGATGCCGGTGCCGGGGCGCGGTTCGAACTGCCAGAAGTATGTGACTGGCCCGGTGATCAGGCCGCCAGGGTTGTCGGCATCGCTCACACCCGCGATCGATACCTCCAGGAGTTGACCCTCGGACGGTGTATTGTCCGGAGTGGCCGTTGCCGCGTCGCGGATCAAGAGCAGGCCCACCGGCTCGCTGTTGATACCTCCAAGTACGATCGATTGGTCAGCAAACCGCAGCCTCTCGATGTTTGACAAACGATCGGTTCCGTCCGGGCCAGCGACGCCTCCGACAATGTGCGATACCGTGATGAAGCCGTTGATATCAGGCGTCGGCAGGTTGGCCGGGTCAAAGACCTGTCCATTGAAGCGATAGTTAGCCAGGACATCCGAGAACACCGCCGTGTCGAAACCAGGGCCATCCGCCGTCAAGATCTCACGGACGATTGTGAGTTGTCCTGGATTGATTTCACCGGAGAACACACGGCCGGTCAGTTCACTCATGCTGTCGACGCTGAAGAGTTCCTCGCCGGTGCCGTTTGCATTCGCGCGCACGCTGATGCGCACATTGAGCGAGCGGTCGCCGTCGATAAGGTCGTCGCCGCCCCTGCCTTCAATGAGATCGCTGCCGTCGCCGCCGAGGATGATGTTACCCGAGCCGAACTGATCGTCGGCGGTGCCGACAATGCCATCCGATCCGGCAGCAGCAGCGCCGACGAATTGCTGCAGGCCAGCGACAAGGCCGAAATTGGTGAGCACGCTGCCGGTAAAACCAGACGAAGCAATCACGGCTGCGTCGGCATCATCGCCGCGCAGAATGTCGCTTAGGGAGGATCCCGACAGGCCTTCAGCCGATTCAAACCGCGCAAGAGCCGATGCCGCCGTCACTGGCACGGGCGTTTCGTCGAAGGCGCGGAGATTGAGGTCGACATTCGCGGCCAACGAGTCGTGCTTGAAAACCGCCCAGTCGAAACCGGACCCGCCGATGTAGCGGTCGACCTGGCCGCCATTGCCGACCATGATGTCATCGCCGCCCTCACCCAGCATTCGGTCTGCGACACTGTCGCCGATGAAGACGTCGTTGCCGATGATTGAATCCAGTCCGCGCGTGTCGAAATTTTCGCCGGCGCTGCCATCGGCCATTCCATGCTCGATCCAGTCGTCACCTTCGTTGCCGAACACCATTTCGTCCGCCCGGGTGCCCAGGATGAAGTCGTTACCAGGGCCGCCGAAGGATTCATTGCTGTCCTCGCCGGTAACGATGAAATCGTTGCCGAAACCGCCAAGCATCAGGTTGATGCCATTGCCGGCATGGATGGCGTCGTTACCATCGCCGCCCTGAAGGTTGTCGTCGCCGCCAAGGTCGGTGATGATATCGTCGCCAGCGCCGCCGAGGATCATATCGACGCCGTCGCCGCCTTCGAGCCTGTCGTTGCCGGCGTCGCCATAGAGCGTGTCGTCGCCGATGCTGGCGATGATCGTGTCGTTACCGGCCGTACCGCCGAGGACAACATGATCCTCGCCGGTATACCGCAGGTAGTCGGTATCGGCACCTGGCGTTGCCGGGTTGTCCCGAATAACCAGCGGCGTCAGAAGGATGCCGCCAAGCGGATCAGAATTGCCGGAAATCCCGTCCGGGCCAGCGACATCGTCAGTCGTACCCTGAATTCCGTCGGCCCCGGGTTCGTTCAGTTCGGTGAACTGCTTGGTCTGGTCGACCTCAAGAATAAAGCCAGGCGTCGAGAACACGTCGCCAGGCAGATGCGTGGCGTCGGTGTTGGCCATAATCAATTTGGCGAAGGAGTTGTTCTCCAGCTCGGTGAGGAAGTTCAGTCCGGCCGTACGCTCCAGGTAGTAGAAACGATCGCCATTCTGCAGCTTCTCCATCTGGTTCTCGAAGACGAAGTTGAAGGTCGAGCCCAGCAGGCCACCGAACGGCATCTGCCGCTCGGCGAGGCCGCCAACCCACAGGTCGATTGCATCGACACCGGTGGTCGTCACCCCGGTCGGGGAGTTGGCGTAGATGCCGGTGCTGTTGAGGAAGGCGATGCGATCCGCCTCGTCCGCGGTGAACGTCCTCTCTACGCCGCCTGCGCCTCCCGCGTTGATCACCGCGCTTCCGCCCAGAACCAGAGCGGCGGCAACGGCGCGTTTTTCCGCAAGCGTGTCGACGTCGGCCGCCGTCAGGGCGGTATGCGTGCCATACGCCGCGATGAAATTGACCACCGAGGATTCGTGCTTCAGGTTGGCCGCAAGCTCGACCCAACTCGCATATGGCTTGAGCTGTCCGTCGCCGGTGGCGTTGTAGAATTCACGGCGCGCCGCATTGAGCGACGGCACGCCCGTATCGCGCCCGCGCATCAGGTTGATGCTTGGTAGATCGAGCGGCAGGCCAAGAAGGTTGTTGCGCAACGCTTCGGTAACGAATTCGTCGATCTCGTTGCCGGTTTGGCGGGTCATGCCGCGCACGATGGCGCCGGCCGCCTGTTCGGCGGTCAAGGCACCGTCATTGTTGAACGCGACCGGGTTGAGGAAGGCCTCGATCAGGCCGATCTCACTCGACTGGAAGTTGGGGTCGAGGCGATTCACGGTTTCCGTCAGCATCGAGTGGCCGAAGCGATAGACCACATGGGCGAACTCGGCAACAATCGCGGGATTGATCGTGGCGTCGTAGCCCTGGCCTTCGGCGAGGAACACGTCGACCTGCGGCTGGACCTTGCGCGCGAATTCCTCGAACACCAGGTGCTGGTACTGCATCTCGGTGGCAAAGCGCGCCGCCTGGAACAGGCGCTCGCCGTTCCACGAGCCATCGGGCAACTGCCACTGGGCGATGAAGGCGGGATCGTTAGAGGCGAGAACGACATCCTTGGTGTGCTGAACCATCCGGTTGTGTTCCGAATGGAAGATGTGGTGCACGGTGGTCAGGCCGATGTTCTCGTTGCCGCGGCCATCGCCAGTGATGAAGTGGCGATCGAGCAACTCGTTGTCGTAGGTGCCCGGATTGTTGTCATCGCCAATGCCGGTGTCGGCGTCGGCCGTCAGGAGCGCGCCGGCCGAATTGCGTGGATTGGCGCTATGCGCGATGTCGTCGAGGAAGGCATGGTTGGTCCGGATGACATCGACGGGGACAGCGAGACCACCGGCGACCCCTTCGACAAGTCCGCCTGCGGTTACAAATTGCGCCAGGCCGTTCGCGCCCGGAATGAACTTGCCGTAGGGATCAGTGGCAACCATCGGCAGGTTGGTAACGTCCGCGTCCGTGAGGGTGATGCCAAGCATCAACGCTTGCGCTTTGACGTTGGCCCAGGTCGGCAGGCCGCCGTCAGCGCCGTCGAGCAACTGCCCTGTCGCGACCGGGTGATTGTTCGCATCGAGCGCGTACTCGCGCAGGAACACCTGATGCGAGGGATGTGAGGTATAGGTCTGGTTCTGATCGACGAAGGGCGTGGTCTGGTTGTTATGCCTGTGGATGTCGTCGGCCGTCCCGAGGACGCCGTCGGCGCCTGCCTGGACGAGCGTATTGGTGGCCCGGCTCAGCACCATGAAATTGGTCGGGCTACCCTCCACATAAAGGGGATCGTCAGGCTGCAACGGGACAAATATCGTGCCGTTTCCGCCCTTGTTGACGAGGTCGAGGCCATGGTCGAAGAACTGGCCAAAGAAGGTGAACCAGCCATTGAACCCCGCCGACAGGCCTTCGTCAGGCGCCGTGTTGGGGATGAATAGCGGTTGGCCGGCGGGAATGGGGACTCCATTCAAATCGAGCAGGACGCCATTGACGTCGAGCGTTCCGAGGCCCGCCGCGACGAAGGCCTCAACGGCCACCGGGTTGGTGATCGTCTGGTCGACGATCAGATTGGAGATGATGCGCGGATCGGCGTCGACGACGTTGGTTGTGGAGGCGTAGTTGGTATTGGTAATCGGGCCGAACGTGTCGCCGTCCTGGTCATTGCGGAACTGCTGATCCAGCAGGAGCGGGAAATCCTGGTCGGCAGCGCCGAAGTCGGTCTGGCCCTGAACCAGGTTGTTCAACGAACCGTCCACCGTGCGCAGGCCAAAAGGCAGCCTGGTGTTCGGCAGCAGCGAGCGCAGGTCCTGTGCCGGGGTTCCATAAGCCCCCGAATGCGCTTCAGCGATCAGAATCTGGTCAAGTATGAACTGCAGATCGCCGCGGATCAGATGGATGCCGGCGCTGGTGACCGGCGTTTCGGCCGGAATCGGCGCAGGCGGCGCCGCCGGTGCACCGGCAGCGACGGCCACGGTCGGCGTGGAGAAAACCGTCTCCAGCACGCCATTGGCATCCTGATAGACCGCCTTGGCGCGCAGTCTCAGCCCATCGAGATCGGGCGTGATGCGGAACGTATTGCCAAGCGCCGTGCCGGGGTTGCCGCCGCCAAAGTCGACGATATCCTGGAAGATGCCCGAGCCGGCGATGGCTTCCGATTGCCAGATGATGCTGATCGGACCGGTAATTTCTCCCGTGCCCGGATTGTCGGCGTCGGTGACGCCCGCCGTCGAAACCGTCAATACCTGATTGACGGCAGGCGTGAGGTCGTCAAGCACCAACAGGCCAACCGGATCATTGTTGAGACCGGCCACGAGCGTCACGGACTGGTCCGCAAATTGCAGCCGCTCGACGTTCAGGAGGCGGTCGGCGCCATCTGCGTCGACACCGATGACGACTCCATTTCCATCAAGCAGATTGTGCGTGACAGTCGTAACACCGCCCAGGCTGGTCACGACAGTGTAGTTGGCTCGATTGTCGGAGAATACGGCCGTATCGAAGTCGGCGTCGCCGGTGTTGATCTCGCGAACGATACTGAGCTGGCTTGGCTTGATTTCACCGGAAAGCATATAGGGCACAAGCTCTGTCAGGCTGTCCACACTGGTGATGACGGGCTGGCCCGGCTGCGGCGTGTGGCCGGTCACCGAAATCCGCACGTTCAACCAGCGGTCGCCGTCGATGAGGTCGTCACCGCCGCGGCCTTCGATAATGTCGCTGCCGCTGCCGCCGAGGATGATGTTGCCGCCGCCGAACGAAGTGACGCCCGTCGTCGACAGAATCTGGTCGAGAAACGCCTGCAGATCGTCGATCAGGCTGATATTGGTGAGCGCACTGTTCTGTGGCCCGGCAACGTTGATCTCGGCCGCGTCGGCATCGTCGCCGCGCAGGATGTCGCCAAAGGCCGATCCAGTCAGGCCCTCCACCTGGGCGAACCGGTCAAGAATACCCTGGTTGGAGGGCGTTACCGGCGGCTCAATGAAGTCGTTGACATTGAGGTCGACGGTCACGCCGAACGCATCGTTCTTGTAGCTGGCCCAGTCGAAGCCGCCACCGCCGCCGAAATGGTCTTCGCCGTCGGACATGACCATGATGTCGTCGCCGCCTTCGCCGTCGACTTCGTCGAAGCCGCCGCCGGTGATGAAAACATCGTGGCCGATGACGGTGCCCGCCTCCTGCGGGTCGAAATTGTCGCCGCCCGCGCCATCGGATGTGCCGATCTCGATCCAGTCATCGCCCTCATTGCCGAATGTCGGCAGGTTCATCTGGGCGCCCAGGATGAAGTCGTTGCCGGTGCCGCCGAAGGTCTCGGAAACGTCCTCGCCGGTGATGATGAAGTCGCTGCCACCCCCGCCGAGGATCAGATTGAAGCCATTGCCGCCGTGAATGACGTCATCGCCGTCATTGCCCTTGAGGACGTCATCGCCGCCCAGGTCGGTAATGATGTCGTCGCCGGCGCCGCCTTCGATATTGTCGACACCGTCGCCACCCTCGATCCGGTCATTGCCACCGTCGCCCAGGAGCGTGTCATCGCCAATGCCCGAAATGATAATGTCATCGCCCTCGGTGCCGCCGAGAACCACGTGATCCTCGCCGGTGTAGTGGAGGAAATTCGTATCGACGACCGCAGTCGCCGGGTTGTCGCGAATGACGAGCGGAATGAGGGCAGTGCCGCCGAGAGGATCAGAATTGCCGGAAATCCCGTCCAGGCCGGCGACATCGTCATCCGTACCCTGAATTCCGTCGGCCCCGGGTTCGTTCAGTTCGGTGAACTGCCGGGTCTGGTCGACCTCAAGAATAAAGGTAGGCGTCGAGAACACGTCGGCAGGCAGATGCGTGGCATTGGTGTTGGCCATAATCAATTTGGCGAAGGAGTTGTTCTCCAGCTCGGTGAGGAAATGCATGCCGGCGGTGCGGGCAAGGTAGTAGAAGCGATCGCCATTCTGCAACGCCTCCAACTGCGTCTCGAAGACGAAGTTGAAGGTCGAGCCCAGCAGGCCACCGAACGGCATCTGCTTTTCGGCGAGGCCGCCAACCCACAGGTCGATTGCATCGACACCGGTGGTCGTCACCCCGGTCGGGGAGTTGGCGTAGATGCCGGTGCTGTTGAGGAAGGCAAGCCGGTCGGCCTCGTCCGCAATGAATGTCCTTTCGGCAATGCTACCGGCGTTGATCACCGCGCTTCCGCCCAGAACCAGAGCTGAGGCAATGGCGCGTTTTTCCGCAAGCGTGTCGACGTCGGCCGCCGTCAGGGCGGCATGCGTGCCGTAGGCGGCGATGAAATTGATGACCGACTCGGGATGCTTCAGGTTCTGCACCAAGTCGACCCAGCTCGTATAAGGCTTGAGCTGACTGTCGGAAGTCATTTCGTAGAATTCACGGCGCGCGGCATTCAACGATGGCACGCCGGTATCACGACCACGCGCAAGGTTGATGGTCGGCAGATCAAGCGGCAGGCCAAGAAGGTTGTTGCGCAGCGCTTCCGTGACGAACTCGTCGATCTCGTTGCCGGCCTGGCGCGTTACGCCGCGCACGATGGCGCCGGTCGCCTCTTCCGGCGTTGGACCGCTTGCGGCAAAGGCGAGCGGGTTGAGGAAGGCCGCGATCAGGCCAATTTCGCTTGATACGAAATTGGGATCGAGGCGGTCGATTGTCTCGGTCAGCATCGAGTGCCCGAAGCGGTAGACCGTATGTGCGAACTCGGCAACAATCGCGGGATCGATCGTCGTGTCGAAACCTTCAGGCGCAAGAAACGCATCGACCTGCGGCTGGATCTTACGCGCGAACTCCTCGAACACCAGGTGCTGGTACTGCATTTCGGTGCCGAATTTCGCCGCCTGGAACAGGCGTTCGCCATCCCACTGGAGCGTGGCGATGTCCGCAAGCGCCGGGACCGTCAGCACGTCGACCACCAGCCATTGATTGAGGAAGGCAACCGCCTCAGCCTGCGTCGCGCCACCGGCAAGCAGCGCCTGGGCATCGCTGACAAGGACTTCCATGGTATGATCGGCCAGCCGGTTGTGTTCGGCATGGAAGATCGAATGCACGGCGGTGAGGCCGATATTCTCGTTCACGCGGCCGTCGCCGGCGATGTAGTGCGCGTCGAGCAGCTCGTCATCGTAAAATCCCTGTCCCGGAGGTGTGCCACCTGCGACAAGGTCGACGTCCGGGGTCAATGCCTGAGGGGGGGTTGCCGGATTGCCGTCATGGTCGCCGAAGGGGTTGGCGGCATGCGCGATGTCATCGAGGAAGCCGTGTCCTGTGCTGATCGCCTGGGACGCGTTGACCGGCGATGCCGGATTGCCTTCGACAAGAACCGGGGGAGGGCCGGCCGCGACGACGAGTTGTGGAAAGCCGTTCTGGCCCCTGATGAAGTTGCCATAAGCATCCGTGGCAAGCAGCGGCACGCGAAGCGCGTCGGTGTCTGTCAGGTTGATGCCGAGGATGTCGCGCGCCTGCGCCTTCACGACGGCCCAGGTGGCCATGCCACCGATTTCTACGTCATCGTCCGTGCCGTATATGCCGTCGATTCCGAGGTCGCGATTGGTGATCAGCTTGCCGGTAGGCACCGGCCTGCCATTGGCATCCAGTTCATAGGCGCGCAGGAAAACCTGATGCGAGGGATGCGAGGAATAGGTCTGGTTCTGGTCGACAAACGGCGATGTCGTATTCATCGCTTCGTGGGTTGTGTTGTCGGCGGACTCGTCAACTGCCGTCGTCGGGTCATTGTTAAGAATGCCGTCGGCGCCCGGCCCGGCAAACTGGGTCGCCCGCGTCAGCACCATGAAGTTTGTCGGGCTGCCCACGACAAAGAGCGGATCATCCGGCTGCAGCGGGATGAACACGACATCATTCCCCCCCTTGGTCACGAGGTCGAGACCATGGTCGAAGAACTGGCCGAAAAAGGTGAACCAGGAATTGAATGGTGCGGACAGGCCTTCATCCGGCGTGCTATTGGGAATGAAGAAGACGGGCTTGTCGTCGCCCGTGCCAAACTGGCCATCCAGCCCAGGGCTGGTAACGATATTCAGGCCAAGATTCGTTACCGTTTGATCGAACGCCTGCTGGGCGGCTATCACAGCCGGGTCTGACGTATTGCCGCCGGCATTGGCCTTGGCCGTCTCCAAAGCCTGGAGGGCAGTGAGGAAGGAGGCGCTGTCTCCGGTAATGTCCACAGATCCGGCATTCTGGAGGGCGGCCGCAATCGCCGCCGGATTGTTCAACGACTGGTCGACGATCAAATTGCTGATCGTTCGCGGCTGCGAGTCGATGACCGTGCCACTTGTCTGCGCATATGAGGTTCCAGCTTGGGCATCACGGAACACCGGGTCCGTCAGGCGCGGGAAGATGTTGTCGGCCGCGCCGAATTCGCTCTGATCCGCAAAAAGATTGTTGAATGATCCATCAACCGTCCGCAGACCGAAGGGGACGAACGAGTTCGGGACCAGGGTCCTCGGATCAGATCCGGCCGCGTGGGCCTCCGCGAGGAGAATTTGCTGCAGGATGAATTCCAGGTCCGAGCGAATATACTGTACCATGCCACCCTCCCAATGATTGCCTTCACCTTGGACAAAGCTTCGCCTTCGCACCAAACGAAGTGCGCTGCCGGCTGAACACGCCGCCGAAGCCATGGTTGCGACAGTTGTTAGGCCCTCCACGGACCAATCGCCGATGACTATGCAAGCTTGAGCATCTGTATGCGAGGGTCCTTAGTGTAGCGATTGCTTGGACCAAGGTGCTTAGACCAAGGTCCTCAGACCAAGGTCCTCAGACCAGGGCCCAAGTTTGGATCCCTTTAATTTCAGAGGCCCAATCATCGATGAAAGCTACGGATATCCGGTCCAACCGTTCAATCCCCTTACCGACGCAGTATCTCGCCCACCGTGCTCCTTTCATGGGATGACGCCGACTTGCCCATTTCCAGAGTATTTGCCAGATGTGCGCGTCTATCGATGAGAAGCTCGCTTTCGCCACGGCATGACGGTGATACATAGCCCATCCCCGGATGACTGGGTTCAGTTTCTGTATCAACGCCTCCTGAGTGACGCTCGCGTTGCCTTGGATGATTTCCCTGACCTTGTCGAGGAGCGCCTTAACACTCTTCCTTGACTATCATCAGGCTCGGTGGTGCTGGACCAACGACGCCCACCGCCAAGCATCGTTTCGAGATGATGGAGAGCTGATCAAGGCGATCGCAGAAGCTGGAGGCCGAGACGAAAAGAGCACTGTTCTCGGCGACTGCCAGAGCCACCGCAAGGTCATCATTGAAACCATCACTCATGAGGACCGGCAGCTTTAGCCGCCACGATCATGCGCGCTGGCAGCGGGAGCAGGCATTGGGGCGTCTGACGAATCGAGCTGGCTAGTCGCTAAACGCCGCTGTGCTATCCTCACGTCATTGGACGGGGGCGCAAGATGAATTTCCGACGCGGTTTCTTTCGATTGTGGCTGATCGTCTCTGCACTTTGGGTGCTGACGCTAGTCGTCTACGTCGAAATTGAAGGACGGCGGCGAGACGTGACAGATGGAGGCTCCATCTTCGTCAGGGGCTGGGTAGTGATCACCGACGGCTGGAAAGCCGAGAAAGAGGTAGCCGCCATGAGGGAAAGGGCTGCTGCATCTGGAAGCCCGAGCATTGTCGTGCCGGACGAGATTGGGAGCAGACTTCGAGCCGGCAGGGAGGTACAGAAAGCGGCTTTGCTTTTCGGCGGCATGCTGCTAGGCACACCCCTTGTCCTGCTTGTGCTAGGGGCTTGGGTCATCCGTGGTTAGGGCTCGTCTCCCGCAAACGCCGCCTCTGTGCCAAGCGCGGCTTTGACCTTGCCGCCGAATGAAAGAAAGTATGGCGTTGGTCTCGCGCCAAGCGCTTGCAAACAGGGCGGCGTCTGCCGCCATTGTGATACATTTCATTTTACTCGCATATTTGCGAGAGTTAGCTCCCCCTAGCCTGGCGATTACCGGTGACAGGCTCGCACGGCGGCGCCAGATCGCAAACGCACTCCCTCCGCGCCCGCGCGAACCCTAGCTGGCAAGCGCCGGCTAAGCCGATTGGACGGCGTATGCTCCACGGCTGCCGTCATTTTGGAACAGACGCACCGGGTAGATCGGAATACTCCATCCTTGCGCAGACCGACGGAGCGCAGAAGCCAGCCTTCTCGATCCAGGCCAACCTAGCAAGAGTTCAAAGGCGGTCGCACGCGAACAGTAGATCTGCACCGAAACCACCGGGGATCTGATTGGATTCCATCATCTGAGAACGACAATCTTGCACCAATGCAAGTGCTTTGACGGGACACGCATTATCCACCTCCTAGCCACGGGCGATTTGTCCGGCTAGCTATCAATGGAATGAACGTTCCATTTATAGCTAGTAACAAATCCAACCTGGAGGAGACATTCCCATGACTACCCTGCCCTTCGCGCTTAATCACATGACGACGCCCGCCTTGTCAGTCGGCGCTTTCTTTGCCCTTGCACGATCGCTCGGCATGACTTCCGTCGAGATCCGCAACGACCTGACTGGCAATGCAATCCTGGACGGCAGTCCCGCCGCAGAAGTGGCGGCACTTGCCGTGGAGCATGGAGTGACGATCATCTCCATCAACGCTCTGCAGCGCTTCAATGAATGGAATGAAACCCGCGCAGCCGAGGCCGCGCACCTGATTTCCTACGCGCGAGACTGCGGCGCCAAGGCGCTCGTCCTTGTTCCGGTCAATGATGGCAGCGGCCAGGCCGATGGCGAACGCCAGGCCAATCTGAAGCAAGCTCTTAAGGCACTGAAGCCGATGCTCGATGCTGCCGGCATCATTGGCCTTGTCGAGCCGCTCGGCTTCGAGATCTGCTCGCTTCGCTCCAAGACGGAAGCTGTTGACGGCATTCAGGCCGTGGACGGTGAGGCGACTTTCCGCGTTGTCCATGACACCTTCCACCACCATCTCGCCGGCGAGCCGGCGATCTACCCCGAGATGACCGGCCTCGTGCATATCTCCGGCGTTACCGACCGCAGTGTGGCGATCGCCGATCTGCGCGACTCGCATCGTGTTCTGGTCGACGAAAACGACACCCTCGACAATATCGGGCAGATTCGCCACCTGAGAGCTGCGGGCTATTCCGGCCCCTTCTCCTTCGAGCCCTTTGCCGATGAAGTGCACGGCCTCACCGACCCGGCGACAGCCATCAAATCAAGCACAGCCTACGTCGAAGCCCACGTCTGACTGGCAAAGCCGACCGAGCATTGGAAAACGAAGCGAGGCGTCGAAAGACACCCTTGACGGCGCCCGCATAAAATGGAATACATATTCCGTAATTGCAAATCACTGGTTCTTTTATTCCGTTTTGATTGGAGCGTAGCGGGAGTACCGCTTCCGATCAGAGATGGGCGCGACCCGATGTGGTCAGCGTTTCCGGCTGGAGAAGGTGTGGCCGGGCACCAAATGTGGAGGAGAAAGACAATGAAAAAGTTCCTGCTGGGTACAGCCATGGCCGTGATGATGTCGACGGCAGCGCATGCCGAAACCATCGGCGTGTCCATGGCGCTGTTCGACGACAACTTCCTGACGGTCCTGCGTAACGGCATGTCCGACTATGCAAAGACGCTCGATGGCGTCGATCTGCAGATCGAAGACGCACAGAACGACGTCTCGAAGCAGCAGAGCCAGATCCAGAACTTCATCGCCGCCGGCGTCACCGCCATCATCGTCAACCCGGTCGATACGGATGCCACGGCCGCCATGTCGAAGATCGCCGCTGACGCGGGCATTCCGCTGGTCTACGTCAACCGCGAACCTGTTAACGTCGACACCCTGCCGGAAAAGCAGGCCTTCGTCGCCTCGAACGAGCAGGAATCCGGTACGCTGCAGACCCAGGAAGTCTGCAAGATGCTGGGCGGCAAGGGCAAAGCCGTCGTCATGATGGGCGAGCTTTCCAACCAGGCTGCCCGCATGCGCACGAAGGACATCCATGACGTGCTCGCCACCGAAGCGTGCAAGGGCATCGAGATCGTCGAAGAGCAGACCGCCAACTGGTCGCGTACCCAAGGCTCGGACCTCTTGACCAACTGGCTTTCTGCCGGCCTCGAGTTCGATGCCGTGATTTCCAACAACGACGAAATGGCGATCGGCGCCATCCAGGCACTGAAGGCGGCTGGCCGCTCGATGGACAGCGTTGTTATTGGCGGCATCGATGCCACCCAGGATGCGCTTGCCGCACTGGCCGCCGGCGACCTCGACGTCACCGTGTTCCAGAACGCTGCCGGCCAGGGCAAGGGTTCTGTCGACGCGGCGCTGAAGCTCGCCAAGGGCGAAGCCATCGAGAAGAAGGTCTACATCCCCTTCGAACTCGTGACCAAGGACAACCTTGCCGAATATCAGGCAAAGAACTGATCCGTTGCAACGAGAGCGCGGGATAATCCCGCGCTCCCATTCAAAAACAGTCCCGCTGCAGATGCGCTGATCCCATAGACGAGTGCCTGCGAGGAGAATGGCTGGTTGACCCACCAGTTGCGAGGACTTTTCCGCGAAAGCCGGAATTGACGGGGAGGCAATGATAATGACGCTCAGTCCGACAACGATGGCCGCCGTGCGCGCCAGCGGCGCCGTACCCAACGCCGAGTACCTTCTCAACGTCGAAGGCATTCGCAAGGAATTTCCGGGCGTCGTCGCGCTCGACGACGTGTCCTTCCGCCTGAAGCGCGGCACGGTCCATGCGCTTATGGGCGAAAATGGCGCCGGCAAATCGACACTGATGAAGATCCTTGCCGGGATCTATACGCCCGACAGGGGCGAGGTCCGGCTGAAAGGCGCCGACATCAGACTGAAGTCGCCGCTCGACGCGCTCGAAAATGGCATCGCCATGATCCATCAGGAACTGAACCTGATGCCGTTCATGACGGTCGCCGAAAACATCTGGATCAGGCGCGAACCGAAGAACCGCTTCGGCTTCGTCGATCATGGCGAGATGCGGCGCATCACCGCCCGACTGTTCGATCGCCTGAACATCAAGCTCGACCCGGATATCGAGGTCCGGCACCTCTCGGTCGCCAACCGCCAGATGGTCGAGATCGCCAAGGCGGTCTCCTACGAATCCGACGTGCTGATCATGGACGAACCGACCTCGGCCTTGACGGAGCGCGAGGTCGCGCACCTGTTCGAGATTATCCGCGATCTGCGCTCGCAGGGCATCGGCATCGTCTACATCACTCACAAGATGAACGAGCTGTTCGAGATCGCCGACGAGTTCTCGGTCTTCCGTGACGGCAAATATATCGGCACGCATGCCTCGAGCGATGTCACCCGCGACGACATCATTCGCATGATGGTCGGCCGCGAAATCACCCAGATGTTCCCGAAGGAAGAGGTGCCGATCGGCGACGTCATGCTTTCGGTCAACAATCTGACGCTTGACGGCGTGTTCCGCGATGTTTCCTTCGACGTGCGCGCCGGTGAAATCCTGGGGATCGCCGGGCTGGTCGGCTCCGGCCGCTCGAATGTCGCCGAGACGCTCTTTGGCGTGACGCCGGCAAGTTCCGGCACCATCGCCATCGACGGCAAGACCGTTTCGATCGACAGTCCCAATACCGCAATCCGCAACCGGATGGCGTTCCTGACGGAAGACCGCAAGGACACCGGCTGTCTCTTGATCCTTGACGTGCTCGAAAACATGCAGATCGCCGTCCTGCAGGACCGCTTCGTCAAGGGCGGTTTCGTGACGGAAAGGGACATCACCGCCGCCTGCGAAGAGATGAGCCGCAAGCTTCGGGTCAAGACGCCCAATCTGCAGGAGCGCATCGAGAACCTGTCGGGTGGCAATCAGCAGAAGGTGCTGATTGGCCGTTGGCTGCTCACCAACCCGCGCATCCTGATCCTCGACGAGCCGACACGCGGCATCGACGTCGGGGCCAAGGCGGAAATCCACCGTCTCGTCACCGAACTCGCCCGCAACGGCGTCGCCGTCATCATGATTTCTTCGGAAATGCCGGAAGTACTGGGCATGAGCGATCGCATCATGGTCATGCACGAAGGTCGTGTCACAGGCATCCTCGACCGCGCCGAAGCAACCCAGATCAAGGTCATGGAACTCGCCGCCAGCTAAGCGCGAACCGAACGGACCACAGGGAGGAACGAACAATGGAAACCAATGTCGCAGCACAAGGCACCGGCGCGGCCCTTCCGGGTGCGAAGCGTCGGATGCCGCCCGAATTCAGCATCTTCCTGGTGCTGATCGGTATCGCGCTTGTATACGAAATCCTTGGCTGGATCTTCGTCGGGCAGAGTTTCTTGATGAACCCGCAGCGCCTGACCATCATGATCCTGCAGGTCGCCGTCATCGGCATCATCGCCGTCGGCGTGACCCAGGTCATCATCACCGGGGGGATCGATCTGTCCTCCGGCTCGGTCGTCGGAATGACCGCCATGTTCTCGGCAAGCGTGGCCCAGGCCTCCACCTGGCCACGTGCGCTCTATCCGTCGCTGACGGACCTGCCCGCTATCGTGCCGATCGGGCTCGGCGTCGGCGTCGGCCTACTTGCCGGCTTCATCAACGGTCAGCTGATCGCCCGAACCAAGATCCCACCCTTCATCGCCACACTCGGCATGATGGTCTCGGCGCGCGGCATCTCGAAGTGGTACACCAAGGGCCAGCCGGTTTCCGGCCTCACCGACCAGTTCAATTTCATCGGCACCGGCATCTGGCCCGTGATCGTCTTCCTGGTCGTCGCGATCATCTTCCACATTGCCCTGCGCTACACCCGCTACGGCAAGTTCACCTATGCGATCGGCGCCAATGTTCAGGCAGCCCGCGTCTCGGGCATCAATGTCGAGGCCCATCTGATCAAGGTCTATGCCATTGCCGGCATGCTGGCAGGTCTTGCCGGCGTGGTCACTGCCGCTCGCGCACAGACCGCACAGGCCGGCATGGGCGTCATGTACGAACTCGACGCGATCGCCGCGACCGTCATTGGCGGCACGTCGCTGACCGGTGGTGTCGGGCGTATCACCGGCACGGTAATCGGCACCATTATTCTCGGCGTCATGACCTCCGGCTTCACGTTCCTAAGGGTGGACGCCTACTACCAGGAAATCGTCAAGGGCCTGATCATCGTCGCCGCCGTCGTGATCGACGTCTATCGACAGAAGAACCGCAAGAAAGCCTGATCCTCCAAAGAAGACCTGTTCTCCCGGTGAGCCAACTGGCCGGGATGATGAAAATCATCCCGGCCTTTTTTGTATCCGTGGTGCTACCGGCGCCATTTGGAAGCTGGCAGGCAACCTCGCTCTTGGTGTTTGACAGAAGTGATCGGCAAACCATTTGCCAAACGTGTGTATCACGGTGAATTTCGCGGACACTGCCCCGGCTTGATGCCAGCAAAGCCGTTGGCCCCATCAGGGACGAACAGCGCCTCGACTTAATCGTATTTAATCACTATGATTAAGTCCGATAGGTCGGAGATGTTCGATGGAAACCAAAGTACTGACAGCGCATGTTCCGCTGCCGCTTGCGGAGAGGGTAGATCAGCTGGCTAGCCGGCTGGAACGTTCGCGCGGCTGGATCATCAAGCAGGCACTCACGGCCTGGGTGGACCAAGAGGATGAACGACGCCTGCTCACACTTGAGGCGCTCGCGGACGTGGACGCCGGTCAAGTCATTGACCATCAGGCCGTGCAAGCCTGGGCCGATAGTCTGGACAACGACAAGCCGCTCTCTGTTCCGCTCTGATGCAGGCTAAATGGACAAGCAAGGCCCTCGGTGATCTCGCACGCCTCTTCGAGTTTCTCGCTCCTGTTAATCGGCGGGCGGCCGCACGCACGGTTCTATCGTTGACGACTGCACCGACGCGCCTGATTGAACAGCCGCGACTTGGAGAGAAGCTCGAAGAGTTTGCGCCTCGCGAAGTCCGCCGAATCCTCGTTGGGCATTATGAGATCCGCTACGAGATTCAACAGTCGACAATCTATGTTCTGCGCGTATGGCATACCCGCGAGGATCGTTGAACCAGGGCCAGCTTTGGTTCTTGCACGATAAAAGTGGACGAAGCTCGCGGCGCCGGAACAGATGTTCCGGCCCGACTTGCATAGCCAACGTTCTTGCACACCCGCCTTTCGACGCTTCACCAGCGCATTGCGTTGATCGCCGCTGCCCGTGGCATCCCCGGCATTCTCAACGTCATCCGGCTTCAACTTCCTGCAGATCGACGCCTACTATCAGGAGATCGTCAAGGGCCTGATCATCGTCGCCGCCGTCGTGATCGACGTCTATCGACAGAAGAACCGCAAGAAAGCCTGATCCTCCAAAGAAGACCTGTTCTCCCAATGAGCCAACTGGCCGGGATGATGAAAATCATCCCGGCATTTTATTGTCGGCGCCCACACATTTCACCGTCCCCGGTAGCATTTCGACATATGCTTGCCGCGCAGGGCTGCCACGGCGTCACCGCTCTGGCAATTGCATCTGCGATCGACTATATGTCCGCCATCCAAAACTATCGGAGATTTATCATGTTGTCGCAGCGCAAGCTTGCGAGCCAGTTCCAGCCGCGTTTCGTTCTTCAGCTTTGGAACGCGATGCTTCGGGTCCAGACCCGCGAAACAGCTTCCCTCTTCGGCCAGCGCAGCCGCTAAAGCGCTATTCCAGTCCTTGTCCGGCCTGCCCTATTTTGTCTGCGCTGGATAAGGACTGACCGGCCCGCCTTGCTCATCCGGCCGGAAACAGGATGGCAACCTTAAGCCCACGTCCACCCGCTCCATCGGTCAGACTGGTTCGGGCTCCGTAAAGGGCAGCAATTTCCTCGACGATGGGCAGACCGAGCCCCGTTCCTGGAGCCTCGCTGGCGCCGCGCTGAAAACGTCTCAGCACGCTCTCGCGCAATTCCGGCCTGATGCCTGGTCCGCTGTCCTCGACCTCCAGGGATACGACGCCTTCCTTTTCGCTCACCCGCGTCGTCACCTCCGCGCCCCGCCCCGCGTAGAGCAGCGCGTTGCCGATCAGGTTCTTCAGCATCTCGCCGATCAGCAAAGGCTCGGCGCGGACGAAGGCTTCGCCCTCGCCATCGAACCCCAGATCGATGCCCGCGTCTCCGGCGGCGGGAACATGTTCGGCCGTGATGCCGCGCGTCAATTCGACCAGATCGATACGCTCCAATTTTCGCGCCTCATCCTTGCCGGCGGCGTCGATCTTCGCCATCAGCAGGAGCTGCGCCAGGATGCGCTCGGCGTTCGCCACGGCCTCGTCAGCCTTTTTCACTGCTTTCTTCGTGTCCTCGATCGAGCCTGCGCGCTGCGCCAGTGCCAGCTGCGTGCGGATGATTGCGAGCGGCGTGCGCAACTGGTGACTTGCGTTTCCGGTAAAATTGCGCAGCGCGTCGAGCGCCGACTGCAGACGCCCCATGAACGAGTTGACCGTATCGACAAGGCCCTGGACTTCGTTGGGCACGCGTTCGCCGATCGGATGCAGGTCGTCGGGGCTCCGCTCCGCGATCGCATCACCCAACCGGTAGAGCGGCCTAAGCGAAAAGGTAACGGCAATCCAGACGATGACGGCCGCACCGGCGATCATCAGGCCGAGACGCAGGGCAGATCTGACCAGAATCGTCTGCGCCAGTTGTCGGCGGGCGATCGTCGTTTCAGCCACCGTCACGACGAAGGGAACCGAGTTGATGCCGGTCGAGGCCGAGCGGCGAAGGGCGGCGATCCGGATCGGCTCGCCGCGGAACGAGGAGTCGGCAAAGCTCGTCGAGCTGCCGGGGGCTTCCTCAAGGGAAGGCAGGGTCTGGTAGCCGGTGATGAATTGCCCCGGCGGCCCGTCGACACGGTAGAAGACGCGATCCTGTGCCGCCGATGTCAGCATCTCGAGCGCCACATAGGGGATGTCGACCTCGAGCGAACCGTCCTCGGCCACAACCACGCGCTCGGCGATGGCGAGAGCCGAACCGGCGAGAACGCGATCCGACACGACATTGGCTGTCGCCACCGCCTCGCGGTAGGTATCCGTCAGCGCGATGACGCCGATGACGGCGGTTGAGATCAACAGCCAGCCGAGCAGCCTGCGGCGAAGGGAATAGACCGCCGCCCTCATTCGGGGCCGGCCGTCTTGTCGAGATAGTAGCCGATACCGCGTGCGGTTCTGACCGTCAGGCCATGTGGAGCCAATCGCTTTCTGAGGCGGCTGACATATTGTTCGATTGCATTCGGGCTCAGATCGTCGTCAAAGCCGGTCAGCGATTGCATGATCGCCTCCTTCGCAACCACCTTGCCAGCGCGCATGAACAGAAGCTCGAGCAGGCCCAGTTCGCGCGCCGGGATTTCAATCGGCGCACCGGCGGAGGAAAAGCTGCGCGCATTGAGGTCGAGCGAGACGTTGCCGTAGCTGACGGTCGACGCCCGCAATCCCGCCTGCCGGCGCAGCAGCACGCGCACGCGCGCTTCGAACTCGCCGATATCGAACGGCTTGATCATGTAATCGTCGGCGCCGAGATCGAGGCCTTTCACGCGCTCCTCCGGCGTGCCGCGCGCTGTCAGGATCAACACCGCCGCGCTGTTCTGCCGGGCACGCATCGCCCTCAGCACGTCGAGCCCGTCCATCTCGGGCAAGTTCAGGTCGAGGATCACCAGATCAAACGTCTCGGCGGCGGCAACCGCATGGGCAGACGCGCCGTCACTGACGACGTCGACCGCGTAGCCGCTACCACGCAGGATGGTCGACAGGCCTTCGGCAAGGACCTGATTGTCTTCAACAAGCAAAATGCGCAATTGTCTCTACTCCCCGCTCCACTCTATCCGCCGTTGGCTTGCTTGTGAACGGCGACGCGCTGAGGCATTGTGGATTTATGCGGTACTTGATTTCTCTTCTCTTTTTCGTCCTCTGTCCGCGGCTGCTTCTAGCCGCACCGGTCATTTTCCCCTCTCTTTCGGGCACCCCCGACGCCAGGACGCTCGTCGTCTATTCCTCGCTCGACGAACCGCTCGCCAAGCCGATGATCCTCGGCTTTCAAAAAGCCAATCCGGATGTCGCGGTGCGCTATGAGGATATGCTGACGGGTGAGATCTACGACCGGATCGTCAAGGAAACCGACGCCGGCTTGAAGACCGCAGATTTTGCCTTCTCGTCTGCCATGGACCTGCAAGTCAAGCTGAGCAACGACGGTTATGCCCAGCGCAGCGACCTGCCGATGAGCGGCCGCTGGCCGGCCTGGGCCAACTGGCGCAACACCGCCTATGCGCTGACCTTCGAGCCGGCGGTCTTCGTCTATCACAAGCCGAGCTTTACCAAGGAAGCACCGCCTTCGACGCGCGCCGAATTCGTCGCCTACCTCAAGCGCCAGGGCGCCGATGTCTTCGGCCGGATCGGCACCTATGACATCGAGCGTTCCGGCGTTGGCTTTCTCTTCATGTCGCGCGACCAGGAACAGTTCGGCGACATCTGGGATGTCATCCAGGCCATGGGTGCTGCCGGCGTCAAACTCTATTCCACCAGCCAGGCCATTCTGGAGCGTGTCGCCGACGGGCGGTTCGTGCTCGGCTACAACATCCTCGGCTCCTACGCGGCCGATTGGGCAGCCCGACACCCGGATGTCGGCATCATGCTGCCCAAGGACTACACCGTCGTGATGTCACGGATCGGCCTCGTGCCGCAAGCATCCGCCTCGCCCGACCTCGGCCGCCGCTACCTGGAATTTTTCATGTCCAAGGAGGGCCAGACGATCATGGCGCGGCAACTGCAGATCCCCGCGGTCAGCCCTGAAGTCGCGGGTGAAAACACCGCCAACACCATGCAGGAAATGCTCGGCGCGCAACTGCGTCCGGTGCCCGTCAGCCCCGGACTGATGGTCTATCTCGATCAGGTCAAGCGATCCAGGCTGATTGCCCGCTGGAACGAGGTTCTGCGGCTCCATTAGATCAAGCGTTTCGACCCGGTGAAATGTGTTTCGCTGGCCTCAGCCGACGCGGGATCGCTCAAACGTCCCTGACGACCATGACCGGTCGCACATCGGCGCAACGCCAGTCACTCAAGGCCCGGAATGTCGCTGATCCGCTCGGCAAAAAAATCGACAAGCAACCTCACCCGGGTAATGCCCGCACGCTCCGGCACGATCAGCATGCTCAGCGGCACGGCTGGCAGGAAATAGTCCGGAAAGATCGCCTTTAACCGGCCGGAGGCAAGCAGGTCGTCGACAAGCCATCGGTGGGCGGGGGCGATGCCTCGGCCGGCGACGAGCGCCTCGCGTGCCGCCAGCCCGTGGTCTACGCGTAGACGCCCGTGGAAAGGCACCAAATGTCGCTCACCGGTCTTCCCGTGAAGCTCCAGCAGGTCGCTGCCCGCCACGTTCGACATGCGGACGCCTTCATGCTCCGAGAGGTCCCGAGGAACGATCGGCGTTCCTCGCTTGGCGAGATAGTCCGGCGCGGCAACCAGCAGACGCTGGCTTTGCCCCAGTGCCCGCAATTTCATCGAGCTGTCGGTGAGCGGCCCCAGCCGAAGCGCAATATCGATGCCCTCCCGCACCAGATCGATGCGCTCGTCCGTCAGGCTGAGATCGACGCCGATATCCGGGTATCGCTCCTGAAAGGCAAAGATCAGTCGCGTGGCGTGCAGAACACCGAGGGCCGCGGTGCAGGAGACCCGGATTGTGCCAGCCGAGGCACCACCGGTGGCGCGTGCCTCATCACCCGCCTGCTCCACCAAGCGCAGGATCTGGACGCTGTTGGCATAGTAACGGTTGCCCTCGTCGGTCATCGTCACGCGCCGGGTCGTTCGGCTGACGAGAGGCACACCCAGCGCCTCCTCCAGTTCGCGCAATTGCCGCGTGACCGTAGACTGACCGACCCCAAGCTCCCGCGCAACGGCTGACAGGCTGCCGCGCTCGGCAACGCGCACGAATGTCCGCATGCGTTCGAGCGTGATATCGGATTTATCCATTTTTCGGCGCAATCATATGCATTTCCAAGATGTAGTGAAGCAATTGGCCGTTGTCTACATCAGGGGTCGGTTTCTCATCACAGGAATGCTGACCATGAAAGTTCTGCTTGTTTTCGCCCATCCGGAATCACGTTCGCTGAACGGTGCGCTGCGCGACGTCGCCATCCGCGAACTCGAGGCCCAGGGCCACGAAGTCCAGGTCTCTGACCTCTATGCCGACAAATGGAAATCCGAAGTCGATCGGGCCGACTTCCCTTCGCTTGCAGCCGACACCCAGTTCAAGCCGAGTCGCGCATCGAAAGAGGCCTTCGTGGCCGGCATGCTGACCGAGGATGTGAAGGCGGAACACGAGAAGCTTCTGTGGGCGGACACACTCATCCTGCAGTTTCCGCTCTGGTGGTACACGATGCCGGCGATCCTGAAGGGCTGGGTGGATCGGGTCTATGCCTACGGATTTGCCTATGGTGTCGGCGAGCACAACGACACCTATTGGGGCGACCGGTTTGGCGAAGGCGCGTTCAAGGGCAAGCGGGCGATGTTGATCGTCACCACCGGCGGCTGGCAGGAGCACTACTCCGCCCGCGGGGTCAACGGACCGATCGACGACCTGCTGTTCCCCATCAACCACGGCATCCTCTACTATCCGGGATATGATGTGCTGCCGCCTTTTGTGGCCTACCGGGTCGATCGCATCGACGCGGCCGGCTTCGAGGTGGTTGCGGAGCGCCTGCGCGAGCGGATGCGCTCCCTTTCGACCACGCCGCCTATCCCCTACCGGCGTCAGAACGGCGGCGACTATCTCATCCCCAGCCTTGAGCTCCGTCCAGACCTCGCCAATCCGAGTGATCGCGGCTTCGCCCTCCACATCGATCGGCAAGATGCAGCCGAGTAGCCGTGCAGCGTTGCAGATGAAATTTGCAGAAGCGGCTTCACTAGCTCTTGCGCTTCGCCATTGAACCGTTTCCCGGTCTGACCGGGAAACGGTTGGCGGACGGAACTCCGGCCTCAGCCTTGTGGCGCCGAACGGCCACACGCCGCGTTGCATTCCGGCGACGGTGCCGGGTTCAGGACGCTGGCTGCTATTCAGGACAAGGTATTGGTCAGCTGTCTACGGCTTGGCGTCGTCCCGGCTGGCGATCTCAGGCAACATCGATATCTGTCCGGGAAAAGTCATCGCCTTTGAACAGAAGCGGCACATGCTGGGACTTCGCACAAGCATAAGCGAAACAATCGCCGAAATTCAGCCGCGCCGGATGGCCGACAAAGCGACCATAGTTGCGTGCCGCCTCAATTGCTGCGCGGTGCAGGGATCCGCTGATAGTCATTTCTTGCCCATCGATTGCTTCAAGGAATTGCGCAACACTCTCCTGCGCCAGTTCGATGATATCCGGTGGCGTTGGAGCCTGGTCGCCGTTGTGCGAGATGGCAATGATACGTGCCAGGCTGATCACCGCTTCGAACACAGCAAGTGACGAATAAAAGATTGGCGTCTTTGACATCTCGATTTTGGAGAGATGATAACCAGCATCTTCCTCGCCGGCCAACACCGCCACGATCACAGAGGCGTCCAGAAACATCAGAGTTCCCACATCTCGTCGGTGAAGCGCTTCATGTCAAAGTTGGGCTTGTTCGACCCCATACGCGCTCTGAACTTGTCTTGAATTTTTGCGACGCGCTCGCGTAACGGCACTTCTTGCCGGATGCGATCGAGTTCATGCTGCAAGGCGCGCCGAACGGCCTCTGTCTTGTTAGGAGCCTTGGACAGTTTCTGGAGCTCGGAAGCGAGATCGTCGACTGTATCGTCACGAATATAGAGCGCCATGGCTTTCTACCGAATATGCAGCAAGGAATATTCGAATATTCTATTCCGAATATTCAAGCAACACAAGACAGAACAGTTGGCTTACTATGCGCCATAAAACGAAGAGAATTTGAGCTTCTCGACCCACATCACCGCCGGCGCTCACTTCTTAGTTGGCAAATGACGCGAGAACGTTCGCGATTCGCGCACCAACGGAAACGGCAGGGGCGCTTGCCCCATGGCGAGGCCATTCGCGCCGCAAGCGGCAAGCAACAGCCTAAGATTTCGTAAACACTGCGCTTCATTTTCGCATTGAGGACTTGATGTCAGCTTAATGTCAGCTTTCTATGATGGCTTAGCAGTCGCTGGCGCCCCGTGGAGGCGGGCCCGCCGGTTGCGCACTGGGAGGAAGTCACCAATCCGGTCAGCGACAAGGGTCCTTTGGGCACCGTCGCGTCTTCCCGTTCGCACGCAGAAACAACGTGCGCGTGGAAAATCGCGCCTCATGGAGGACTGACCTTGAAACACTTTTTCCTGGCATCCATTCTCGCCGGCGCAATGGCGCTGCCGGCCTATGCGGCTGACTACACCATCATCGCTCCGGCAAATCCGGGCGGCGGCTGGGACCAGACGGCCCGCTCGCTCCAGACCGTCCTGCAGCAGGAAGGCATCTCCGGCAACGTTCAGGTCCAGAACGTACCGGGCGCCGGCGGCACCATCGGTCTCGCTCAATTCGCAAGCCAGCAGAAGGGCAACCCGAACGCCCTGATCGTCGGCGGTTACGTCATGGTCGGCGCGATCCTGACCAACAAGTCGCCGGTCACGCTCAAGGATGTCACCCCGATCGCGCGGCTCACCGGCGAATATGAAGCGATCGTCGTTCCGGCCGCTTCCGAGATCAAGACGATGGCTGACCTCGTCGAAGCCCTCAAGAAGGATCCGGGTGCTGTGTCCTGGGCTGGCGGCTCTGCCGGCGGTACCGACCACATCGCCGTTGGCCTGATCGCCAAGGCAGCCGGCGTCGACCCGACCAAGATCAACTACATCGCCTACTCCGGCGGCGGCGAAGCCCTTGCAGCCATCCTCGGCAGCCAGGTTACGGCCGGCATCTCCGGCTACGGCGAGTTCGAAGCCCAGGTCAAGGCCGGCACGCTGCGCCTGATCGCGGTTTCGAGCGGCGAGCGCATCGCCGGCATCGACGCTCCGACGCTGAAGGAATCCGGCCTCGATGTCGTCGTTGAAAACTGGCGCATGGTTGCAGCGGCTCCTGGCCTCACCGACGAGCAGAAGGCGGCCGTTTCGGCCGACGTCGAAAAGCTTGCCAAGTCGGCCGGCTGGCAGGAAGTCCTGAAGACCAAGGGCTGGCAGGATAGCTACCTTGCAGGCGACGCATTCGCCGCCCAGCTCGACAAGGACGTTGCGGCCACCGAAGGCGTCCTCAAGGACATTGGACTGGTGAAATGACCAAGGGGCTCAACCCTTCCACCACAACGCGTCGCCCGGATCGGGCGGCGCTCTTCATCGCGGCCGTGCTGGCCGCCATCGCTGGCCTCATTTTCTGGGACGTGTCGCGCCTGGCAGGCGCTGCCGGTTACTCCCAGGTCGGACCGACGACGGTCCCCTATGCGATCGCCTTCTGTCTCGCCGGCCTTTCGGTCTGGACGGTCTTCGAAGCCCTCCGGAACGACTTTCCCGAGCGCGAGCGTCAGGAGTTCGGTCCAGTATTCTGGATCGTCGCTGGCCTTGTCGCACAGATGCTGCTGTTGAACGTCGCCGGCTTTTCCATCGCCACCGGCATTCTCTTTGCGCTCACCGCGCGCGGGTTTGGCAAGCGCAAGCTCTGGTTCTCCCTGCCAGTCGGCATCGCGCTCTGTTTTGCCGTCTGGGTGATATTCGCCAAGCTTCTGCAGTTGTCGCTGCCCGCAGGGCCGCTTGAACACCTGTTCTTCTAAGAGGGCCGTCGACCATGGCTACTTTTGAATTCCTGTTGCAGGGACTGTGGGTTGCTGCCCAGCCGATGAACCTGCTTTACGCGCTGATCGGCGTGACGCTCGGGACCGCCGTCGGCGTGCTTCCCGGCATCGGCCCCGCCCTGACCGTCGCCCTGTTGCTGCCCGTTACCTACCGGCTCGATCCCGCCGGTTCGCTGATTATGTTCGCCGGCATCTATTATGGCGGCATGTATGGCGGCTCGACCACCTCGATCCTGCTCAACACACCGGGTGAAAGCGCCTCGATCGTCACCGCGCTCGAGGGCAACAAGATGGCCCGCGCCGGACGTGGCGGACCTGCGCTTGCGACCGCCGCCATCGGCTCATTCGTTGCCGGACTGATCGCAACGCTCGGCCTTGCGTTCATCGCGCCCTATATCGTCAAGCTGGCCCTGGTCTTTGGCCCACGCGAATACTTCGCGCTGATGGTACTCGCCTTCGTGACAGTTTCCTCGGCTTTTGGCGACTCTACCCTTCGCGGCTTGACGTCGCTCTTCGTCGGCCTGGCGCTGTCCGTCGTTGGCATCGACCAGCTGACCGGTCAGACGCGTCTCTCCTTCGGCGTCCCGGAATTGCTCGATGGTATCGAAGTGACGACACTTGCTGTCGCCATGTTCGCGATCGGCGAAACGCTGTTCATTGCGGCGCAAGGCGACAAGGGGCCGGACAAGGTCGAGGCCGTCCGCGGCTCGGTCTGGATGAGCAAACTCGACTGGGCACGCTCGTGGAAACCCTGGCTGCGCGGCACCTTCATCGGTTTTCCGATCGGCGCCATGCCGGCCGGTGGCGCTGAAATCGGCACTTTCCTGTCCTATGCGACAGAAAAGCGCCTGGCGAAGCATCCGGAAGAATTCGGCAACGGCGCCATCGAAGGCGTCGCAGGTCCGGAAGCTGCCAACAATGCATCGGCTGCCGGCACGCTCGTTCCACTGTTGACGCTCGGCCTGCCGACGACCGCGACCGCAGCGATCATGCTTGCCGGTTTCCAGCAATATGGCCTGCAGCCCGGCCCGCTGTTGTTTGCCACCAACCCGCAGCTCGTCTGGGGTCTGATCGCCAGCCTGTTGATTGCCAACTTCATGTTGCTGGTCCTGAACCTGCCGCTGATCGGCCTGTGGGTTAAGCTGCTGACCATCCCGAAGCCATGGCTCTATGCAGGCATCCTCCTGTTCGCGACGCTCGGCACCATCGGTGCCAACCCGTCGGTCTATGAGCTCGGCATGCTGCTCGCCTTCGGTCTGCTCGGCTATGCCATGCGGGTGTTCGGCTTTCCGATCGCGCCAGTCGTCGTCGGCCTCATCCTTGGGCCGCTCGCTGAGCAGCAGCTCCGCCGGGCACTGGCAATCAGCCAGGGGGACGTGAGCGTGCTCTTCACCTCGCCGATCGCCGCCGTACTGCTGGCCATCGCTGCGGCTGCGCTAATCGTTCCGCTGATCCTGCGGGCGCGCGGACGCGGCCAAGTGCTGGCGCAGCTCGCAGCCAACGAAGACTAAAAAAGCCTTGCAGCGCCGCGCGCCTGCGTCGGCGCCCCGCGCTGCAACCTTTGTTCTTCTGCATAATTTATCCCTAGATCGAGTCCGACTTGGGAATTATGCAGGAGCCTCCCAAGGCTCAACTAGCAGGCTCGGTCGATCGATAGTCGACCGGGCCTGCTTCCTTTGCATGGCTGGAGTGTCCAATTGTGCATTGCAAAAAAACCCGGCAAACCCCATCTTTTGCTCATCAGAGAGAAAACGAAAGCGAGCAAAGAGATGGCTACCACAACTTACCGCAAGGGTTTCATCGGCCGCGCATTCGCAGTTCTCGGCGCCGCTAGCGCCGCTGCCGCTGCTGTCGAGGGCCACCGCCGCCCGAAGGCAAGCGACTTGCGCACCCTCGGCATCGATCCGGCCAACTTCCCGGACGCACGCCGCAGCTAACAGAGATTTCCAGCGCCCGTCACGACAGGGCGCCTTATCCTCCCAAGGATGAAACGGCTCGACCTCGAGAGAGGACGGGCCGTTATTTTTTTGGCCAATTGCGCCTACAGCGCCGCGCATCAAATATGATGCGCAAAGGACGCTGTAACGCTTTAAACTTGCTGGATAATTTTATCCTTAGATCGATTCCGATTTAAGGAATTATGCAGTAGCGCCCCGTAGCCACCCGCACCAAGTCGCGCATGCGTTGCCGCAGGATGCGTCCCCATGGCACCTCGGCATCGATTGCCCGGTAGCCGGCCTGTGTCAGCGAAAAGCGGACGCTGCCGCCGATCTCGCGTCTTGTGATGTACTGCATGTTCAAGGCACGGAAGACCGCCGCGTGAAGCTCCTGCGGCCAATCGATATCATCGGCCGGCACCCGGTGAGCGCCTGCTCGGTAAACCTCTTCCAAAACCCGCTGCAGATCGCCTGAAATCATCAACCTGTTGTCCCTGGATAACCTGTCGTCCCTGGATAACCCGTTATCCAGGGACAACAGCCGTTTGGCAACGCCGGCGGCCGTCGTTGCTGGCCTTCGGCTGCAAAAAGGCCCCGGCGCGATCTGAACTGACCCCCGAAGTTGGAGATCCAACTTTCGGGGGTCAGTTCAGATCGCGCCGGGGCCTTTCAAGAAGTATGCGTGGTCGAGCTGCTTATGCCTCGACGTGGGCCCGCTGATGGCTCACTTCCCCGCTGAGTTCTGCCTCGCGTTCCCGCTTGTTGTAGCGGATCGAGGACCAGAGCGAGATACCGATCAGGGCAGCGCCGCCGAGGCCGGTGACCACCTCAGGAATGTGCACCAGCGTCTGGAAGTACATCACCACCGAGAGGATCAGGATCGCGTAGAACGCGCCGTGTTCCAGGTAGCGGTACTCGTTGAGCGTGCCCTTCTCCACCAGCATGATTGTCATCGAGCGTACATACATCGCGCCGATGCCAAGGCCGATCGCGATGACGAAGAGGTTCTGCGTCAAGGCGAAGGCGCCGATGACGCCGTCGAACGAGAAGCTCGCATCAAGCACTTCCAGGTAAAGGAAGGCACCGAAGCCGCCCTTTGCCGCAGCACTCATCGTCTGCTGCGACGCGTCGAGCAAACCTCCGACCACCTCGACGGCGAGGAAGGTCAACAGGCCGTAGATACCCGAATAGACGAAGGTATGTGCCTCGGCGGGATCGAGCAGGGTTGAGAAACCAAGGATGAGCGCCAGCACGAAGGCAATTTCGATGCCCTTGATCGTGGCGAAACGCGCCATCTTGCTTTCGACCCAGGTGATCCAGTGCACGTCCTTCTCATGGTCGAAGAAGTAGGTGAGGCCCACCATCATCAGGAAGGTGCCGCCGAAGGCGGCGATCGGCAGGTGCGCATCATTCATGATGCGGGCATATTCTTCGGGCTTGGTCGCTGCCAGAACGATCGCATCGATCGGCCCGATGCTCGCCGCGATAACGACGATGAGCAGCGGAAAGACGATGCGCATGCCGAAGACGGCGATGATGATACCCCAGGTCAGGAAGCGGTGCTGCCATTGCGGGGTCATGTCCTTCAGCTTGTTAGCATTGACGATCGCGTTGTCGAAGGACAGCGAGATTTCGAGAACGGCCAGAACGGTGCAGATGAAGAACACCGTGGCCATGCCGCCGAGCGTGCCGGTCGACTGCCAGCCGAGCCAGGCGCCGAGCACAAGGCCGATCGCCGTGACGATGAAGGCCCACTTGAAATAACCAATGGCGGTTGTGTGCGTTTGAGGCTGCGTCATCGACGGACCTCCTTCGCGCGCACGACACCCGGTTCGCAGAAAAAGTGAGGTTTGGAAACGAAAACACGCACGGCCGAAAGGGCACATGCGTTAGGCATGAGATCAGTTTTCATGGTAGCTAATCCGCCGGCTAATTTGCTGGCGGTACCGACATCACGAGAGCGCCGTAAAAACTCTCGCCAGAGGGGCCCGGCACCAGTGTTCATCCCGCGGTCCGATGTCTGGACGGCAGGATCACCCCTTAAGTAGCAGCGCCGCGCGTTACGTCAAGAGGCAACACTACCGCCCACAGATGATCTCGCATCCTCTCGGCAAAAGCCTTGATGGCAGTAAGGTTGTCTGCTCGGCGAGAATCATTCGTAAAACTTATCGTCCCATACGAAGAGCGCGATGGATCGGCGCGCTGGAATGTGTAAAAGGCGCGGGAACACGTTTGAAAGCCGCTCCCATGACCATACTGACCGCCTCTGCAACCGCTCCGAACGCTGCTCGGACAGGTGTCATCATCATGCTTCTCGGCATGCTGATGTTCTCGCTGAACGACGTTATGGGCAAATGGCTGGTGGCGACCTATTCCGTCAGCCAGTTGATGGTGATCCGCAGCATCGCGGCATTGCTCGTGCTTTCGCCCTTCATCCTGAAACGCGGGCTGCGCTCGATGTTGCGCGTCGAACGTCCCTGGCTCCAGGCGCTGCGCTCGCTGCTTTTTGCCGTAGATGCATCGGCGTTCTATTTCGCCGTCGCCTACATGCCGCTCGCCGACACCATGACCTATTGGCTGGCAGCGCCGATTTATGTTGCCGCGGCCTCGCCGTTCCTGCTCGGCGAGAAGGTCGGCTGGCGGCGATGGACGGCGATCCTCGTCGGTTTTGCCGGCGTCGTGATCGCGCTGGAGCCGTCGAAGGACACCTTCAGCCTGCCGGCCCTGATTGCCCTTGTCGGCAGCGCCGCCTTTGCCTTTGCGCTGATGCTCGGCCGAACGCTGCGCTCGACCCCGGATACGACACTGGTCTTCTGGCAGGTCGTCGGCGCGCTCATATTTTCGCTGGTCGGCGTTGCCGCCAACCCTGCCGGCTGGGCGCCCGTCGATGGCGAGGCCGTGCTTCAGCTCGGCATGCTGGGCATCGTTGCGATGCTGGCGCACATTCTGGTCAACCGAGCGCTGAAACTCGCCGATGCGGCGACTGTGGTGCCGCTGCAATACACGCTCCTCCTTTGGGCCGTCGTCTTCGGCTGGTGGTTCTTCGGCGACATGCCGCGCCCGACCGTCATCATCGGCGCCGGGCTGATCGTCGCTTCGGGCCTCTTTATTTTCTTCCGCGAACAGCAGTTGAAGAAGCGGGGCCGAAGCGTCTAGCCGCCGGCAAGCGATCGGAACCTTGGGAGGAGGGTTCCCACCTCCCTTGCCCTCTGATACTTCGCACGCGTCTCAAAGCTGAAGGAGGCCCACTTGGCCAAAGCGATCCATTCGATGATCCGGGTTCTCGACGAGCAGAAAACCATCGATTTCTACGGCGCAGCATTCGGGCTTTCCGTTGCCGAGCGGCTCGATTTCGAAACCTTCACGCTCGTCTATCTCAGCAATGAAGAGAGCGAATTCGAACTCGAGCTGACAATCAACAAGAATCGCACCGAACCCTATGCGCTCGGCGACGGTTATGGCCACCTCGCTTTGTCGGTGAGCGATCTCGACGGCGAGCACAAGCGATTGACCGAGGCCGGGCTTGGCCCGAACAAGATCGTCGAGTTCAATCGCGACGGCGCACTTCTGGCGCGGTTCTTCTTCATCACCGATCCGGACGGCTACAAGATCGAAGTGTTGCAGCGCCATGGCCGCTACAAGTGATCGTCTGACGGCGATCATAATCAATCGAAACAATACCGATTATCGCGACTATCTATTTCGCTTATAGGTGGACCGGACTTAGTGTTCTCCGGAAGCATCAAGAACGATGCGCCAACAAGGGGAACACGGATGAAGACGCAGATTGCAGCAATCATGCTGGCCGTCATGGCGACGGTAACGTCGGCCGGGGCCGCAGACAAGATCAAGATCGGCACCGAAGGCGCCTATCCTCCTTTCAACTTCGTCGATTCCGCCGGCAAGATCGGCGGCTTCGATGTCGATATCGGGCTGGCGCTCTGCGAACGCATGGAGGCGGACTGCGAGGTTGTTGCACAGGACTGGGACGGCATCATTCCCGGCCTACTCGCCAAGAAATACGATCTCATCATCGCGTCGATGTTCATCACCGAAGAGCGCAAGAAGCAGGTCGCATTCACCAATCCCTATTATCTCGCGGCCATGACGCATGTGGCACCGAACGGAGCCGGCATCACCGCCTTCACCAACGACGCCCTCAAGGGCAAGGTGATCGGAGCCCAGTCGGGCACCACGCAGGCGGACTTCATCGCGGCCACCTATCCGGACGCCGAAATCAAGCTCTATCCGACCCAGGATGAAGCCAATCTCGACATGGTCAACGGCCGTCTCGACCTGCAGGTCGGCGACATGCTGCCGCTGCTGGATTGGGTGACGAAGAACGACGACGGCAAGGCTTGCTGCGAAATCATCGGCGAACCGATCACCGACAAGAAGTTCGTCGGCGATGGCGTCGGCATCGCGGTCCGCCAGGACGACAACGACCTGCGCGAAAAGCTCAACAAGGCGCTCGAGGAAATCCGCGCCGACGGCACCTACAAGAAGATCAACGACAAGTACTTCACCGTCGACGTCTATACGATGAAGTAGACGGATCGGCTGCGACCGCCACCAGGGCGGTCGCAGCCAGGCTCCGGGACGCCAGACCAACAGCCATAACTCCTTGTCGTCCTCCCCGCGGCCTCGGCGAAGTCGCACCGTAGGCAACAGGCGAGACTTACGACATTGTCGAGTGCACGGCCACGCTCCCCAATCAGAGCCCGGGCACCGGCCGCATCGAAACGATACCAGCCGATATTCTCGCCGGCTCGACCGTCATCGCGGATGGCGCTCGGACTGAGCCGAATGCGACGATTTCGAAGAGCCTGCGGATCGGGCGAAACGCGAAGGTGACGTTGCGAGCCGTTGTCACACGCGACGTTCCCGACGGCGGACACGTAACCGGCAATTTCGCCGTTCCACACGAGTGCTTCCTTGACCAGCTTCGGCAGGTGCGCTGACCCACTCTTCTGCTCGACGCATTCCGCAGCTTCAATCGGTCACGACGTCCCCAGCGATACGCGCTGGCGTTCCCCACGCCTTCGTTCCGGCCGGGATGTCGCTGTTGACGAAGGACATTGCGCCAATGACAGCGCGATCACCGATCGTCACACCCTTGGCGATGATGGCGTTCGGACCGATATACACGCCGTGGCCAATGGTCGTCGGAGCATAATCGATCGGTGCCCGACCAAGCGTGACGCTCCTTTGAACAGTGTCATGCGAGTAGATCTGAACGCCGGCCGAGATGGAACAATGGTCTCCGATCGCCAGGCCGCCGGAACCATCAAGAATGGTGTTCGGGCCGATCCAGGTGTGGGCGCCGACTTTGACGTCGCCAAGTATCAAAACATTGTCGTAACAGGATGTCCCCTCGCCGAAGCCATACTCACGTGCGTTCTCCCAGCGATCGGTAAGGAGATCCCCGAGAGAGACACGCCGTTTGAACTTTTCGAGCTTCTCCTTCTGCAAGGCCGCTTGCAGCACTCTTAGAGCATTGAACACCAGGCTCCCCCTGACCAATCCGCAATACCTGCACCCTAAATTCCCTTCGGTGGAAACAACAGGCAAGAGTGCCCAGCTCGGAGAGTTATACCCACGTCAGGCCCAAGCAAGCTTTCCTCGCAATATGAACCTACGCGGTTGCTTGAGAGGAATCAGCATGATCAGGGTCGCACTTTGCGGGATGGGGTATTGGGGACGGAATCTTTTTCGGGTGCTGTCGAGCAACCCCGGCATCGAACTCGTCGCCGTCGTCGATCCGAAACCGGAGCTCGCAGACAGGCTCCGCCAATCGCACCCGCAGATCGTGGTTCACGCTGACGCCTGCGCCGTCATGGCCGATCCGACGATCGACGCAGTGGTCATCGCGACGCCGGTGTTTTCACATTACGACCTGGCTCGCGCAGCCCTGGAAGCCCGCAAGCATGTCATGGTCGAGAAGCCGATGTGCGCGTCGAGCGCCGAGGCGAGTGACCTTGTCGCACGCGCCGAGGCTTACGGGTTGACGCTGATGGTTGACCACACCTTCCTCTTCCACCCAGCGGTCCTGAAGCTGGCGGATCTCGTCCACTCCGGCGCGCTCGGCCATGTTTCCTATTTCGACTCACAGCGCATCAATCTCGGCCTTTTCCAGCCGGATGTGAACGTTCTCTGGGACCTCGCGCCGCACGATCTGTCGATCCTCGATTTCCTCTTCGGCATCGAACCGGTCGATGTCGAGGCGACCGGTTACTGCCACGTCAACCAGGGCTCGCCTGATATCAGCTATCTGACGCTGCACTATCCCAATTCGATGGTGGCTCACCTCAATCTGAGCTGGATGTCCCCGGTGAAGCTTCGCCGCGTCGCGATCGGCGGCAGCGAGCAGATGGTCGTCTGGGATGATCTCAATAGAGACGAGCCGCTGAAAATCTACGATTCCGGCATCACCTTCCATTCGAAGCAGGAGCGGGATCTTATCCTGCCGAACTACCGGATTGGATCCGTTTCCTCGCCCCGGCTTGCAGCGTCCGAGCCGCTTGTCGATGTCGTCGAACACTTCCGACAATCCGTCACGAAACAAGTCGCCTGCAGGACAGACGGGCGCCTTGGCCTGCGCGTCGTGCGCACCCTTGAGCGCGCGCAAGCCGCACTTGACCTGAGCCTTCGGCGCGTCCGTGGGTTCATGCCCGCTTCAATCAACGCTGTAGCCGCGGAATAGACCAATGCAGAACACATCATCGCCTAAGACCGTCAACGCCTTGAATGGCAAGCGCATCTTGGTCACTGGAGGAGCCGGTTTTGTCGGCTCGCATATCGTCGATCAGTTGATGCAGCAAGATGTGACAAAGGTCGTCGTCATCGACAACATGGTGCGCGGCAGGTTCGCCAACCTTGCATCGGTTCCCCACCCCGATCGCCTCGAGGTCATCAACGCGGATATTCGCGACCGTGACCTGCTCGACAGCTTGATCGGCAACAGCGACGTTGTTTTCCATCAGGCCGCCCTTCGCATCACCCATTGCGCTGCCGAACCGCGGCACGCCTTCGAAGTGATGGGCCAGTCGACATTCGAACTCATCGAAGCCTGCGTGAAGCACCGCGTCGAAAAGCTCATCGCCGCCTCCTCGGCCTCGATCTACGGCCTTGCACCGGAGTTCCCGACGACCGAAGCCGCAGCGCCCTATGCTGACCGGACCCTATATGGCGGCCTCAAGCTTCTCAACGAAAGCCTGCTCCGTTCGTTCAACGATATGTTCGGCCTCAACTACTGCGCCCTACGCTATTTCAACGTCTATGGCACGCGCATGGATATCCACGGTCGCTACACCGAGGTGCTTATCCGCTGGATGGAGCGTATCGCCGCCGGACAGGCACCGATCATCTTCGGCGACGGGCTGCAGACGATGGACTTCATCGATGTCCGCGACGTTGCGCGCGCCAATATCGCAGCGGCACTCTCCCCGGCGTCCGATCAGGTGTACAACGTCGCCTCTGGCGAGGAAGTATCGCTCAAGCAACTCGCCGATGCGCTTTTGAAGACGATGGGGCGCCCCGATTTGTCGATCGAGTATATGCCGGCTCGAAGCGTCAATCCGGTCGAGCGGCGGCTCGCCGACCCGACCAAGGCAAAGGAACAGCTCGGCTTCGAAGCGACGATCAGCCTCGAGCAGGGACTGTCCGATCTTGTCGCCTGGTGGCAGCAGGAACGGGCGCTCTCGATGGAGGCAGCGCAATGATCCCGCTGATGCGACCTCTTGTCGGCCAGGCCGAAGCCGACGCCGTTGCCGCGGTCATTGCATCCGGCTGGTTGACGCAGGGCCCGCAGGTTCTTGCGTTCGAAAACGAGTTTGCTGCCATGACAGGCGCTGCACATGCCTGCGCCGTATCGAACTGCACGACGGCCCTGCATCTGGCGTTGCTTGCAGTCGGCGTCGGACCGGGTGACGAAGTCATCACCGTCAGCCACAGCTTCATTGCCACGGCCAATTCCATCCACATGTGTGGTGCGACGCCCGTCTTTGCCGACATCGGCCCTGATGGTTTCAACATCGACGCGAGCGCGATCGCCGCGCTCGTCACCCCGCGCACGAAGGCCGTGCTGTGCGTCGACCAGATCGGCATGCCCTGCGACCTTCCCGCCATATGCGAAGTTGCCCGCGCCCACGGCCTGCGGGTGGTGGAGGATGCGGCTTGCGCGAGCGGGGCCGAGATCCAGGCCAACGGCACCTGGACCAAGGTCGGCGGCACGTTCTCCGATGTCGCCTGCTTCTCGTTCCATCCCCGCAAGATCCTGACGACAGGGGAAGGCGGAATGATTACGACGAACGACCCCGAAATTGACGCGCGCTGCCGGCTGCTTCGCCAACACGGCATGAGCGTTTCGGATCTTGCCCGCCACAAATCCAACCGCGTCGTGACCGAAACCTACGATGAATCCGGCTTCAATTACCGAATGACCGACATGCAGGCAGCGGTCGGGCGCGAGCAGTTGAAGCGGCTGGACAGCATCGTTGCCGAGCGCCGTGCCTTGGCGCGACGCTACGCCGAGCAAATCAGTGAAATCGACAGCGTCGCCGTGCCGGCCGAACCCGGGTGGGCGCGCTCGAACTGGCAGAGCTACTGCGTCGGCCTGCCGGAGGCTGCGGACCGGGACGGCGTCATGCAGTCGATGCTGGACAAGGGCATCGCGACCCGTCGCGCGATCATGTCGAGCCATCTCGAGAAGCCTTGGCAAAACGCCCGCCACGGCGGGTTGGAGCGATCGGAGAGGGTTAGCCGCACCCATCTCATTCTTCCGCTGTTCAACGGCATGACGCAAGACGAGCAGGCCATCGTCGTCGAGGCGTTGAAGACGTCGCTTTCCACACAAGGTTTGAATTGATGCCGATTGCCGACACTGTTGTCCTGGGTGAAAACGTCGTCATCTACCATCCGGATCTCGCCAACCTCTACGGCTGCAAGATCGGCGATGGCACACGTGTCGGCACGTTCGTCGAGATTCAGTCGGACGTCGAGATCGGCGCCAACTGCAAAATCCAGTCGCACTGCTTCATCTGCTCAGGCGTCACGATCGAAGACGGCGTCTTCGTCGGGCACGGCGTGATGTTTACCAACGACCGCTACCCGCGAGCCATCAATGACGACGGCAGCCTGCAATCGGCAGCCGATTGGACCTGCCTGCCGACCCGTGTATCCAAAGGCGCCTCGATCGGCAGCAACGCAACGATCCTGCCGGACCTCGTCATCGGTCAATACGCATTGGTGGCCGCGGGTGCCGTCGTGACGCGCAGCGTCCCGGACCACGCAATCGTCGCCGGCAACCCTGCCCGCATCGTCGGCTCAACTTCCCCTTCGCAACGGACATCCGCATGAACGCGCACGCCACCGTACCCTTCGTCGATCTCTCGATCCAATGGAACCAGATCCGTGCCGACGTCATGCCCGACGTCGAGCGGCTGTTCGAGGCAAATGCCTTTTGCCTGGGACCATGGGCCACCGAGTTCGAAAAGCGCATCTCCGACTATCTGGGCGCGCGGCATGCCGTGGCCGTCAGCAGTGGCAGCGCCGCCCTCCATCTCGCCGTCATTGCCGCCGGAATTCACCGTGGAGACAAGGTGCTCGTGCCTGCGCACACCTTCATCGGCACGGTATGGGGCCTTCTCTACGAAGGTGCGATCCCGGTCTTCTGCGATGTGGAAGCAGCTACCGGCACCATCGATCTGGCCGATGCCGAACGCCGGCTCGACGACGGCGTCAAAGCCATCATCCCTGTGCATCTCTATGGGCAGCCGGCCGACATGTCGGCGACGATGGATTTTGCTCGCCGCCATAACCTCACGGTCATTGAGGATGTCGCCCAGGCGATCGGCGCACGCCACGACGACCGCAGCCTCGGGACGATCGGCGATCTCGGTTGCTTCAGTTTCTATCCGGGCAAGAACCTGGGCGGGGCCGGCGAAGGCGGCCTTATCGTCACCAATGACGACGAGCACGCCAAAGCGCTGCGGGCGCTCAGGGACCATGGTCAGTCGCAGCGTTACCTGCACGAGCGGATCGGCTACAACTATCGCATGGATGGTCTCCAGGCGCTCGTCCTTGGCCACAAGCTCGGCCACCTCGACGCCTGGACGGATCAACGGCGCGCAATCGCCGCGCGTTACAGGAACGATCTGGCAACAGCGCCGCTGAAGCTTCCGGAGATCGTGCACGGCGACCATGTCTACCACCTCTATGTGGTGCGGACGGAGCGCCGCGACGAATTGAAGGCCTATCTTGACGGACACGGCATCCAGACGGGTCTGCACTACCCGATCCCGCTGCACCGGCAGCCGTGCCTGCTCGAACTTGCGGCGGGCCAATCGAACTTCCCCGTTGCAGAAGACTTTGCCGCCCAGGGGCTGTCGCTGCCGATGTTTGCGGGCATGCGCGCCGACCAGCAGCAACGCGTCATTGACGCCGTCCTTGCATTTTTTGACGGAGAGAGCCATGGCTGAGACAGCACCGCGTCGCAAGGTCCTCTGCGTACGGCCGCGACCGAACCCGGACTGCGCAGCGGTCCTAGCGACCGTCATCGATGAGTGGGTACATACGCTTGCGTTGCATTGTGACGTCAGCGTCATCGAGCAGGACTTCGACTTTGCTGAGGTCTACGAGCAGCTGAAGCCCGATTTCCTGATCTTCGACTCCGTCCATTGGGGGCGACCTCACCGGTTGAACATCGCCAACGCAAAAGCGCATCCGCATGTACCGCGTGCGCTGTATCTCAACTGCGACCCGCACGACCCGATGCGGCCGCTCATTCTGCAGATGCTCGACAACTACGGCATCGACACGGTTTTCTGCACCGGCAACGAACAAATCCAGCATATGCCGGAACTGCTGCGGATCGCCTCTTTCATACTGCCGAAATTCATCGATCCCACCGTGTTCCACGATTACAAACTCGACAAGATTATCCCCGTCACGGTTTTCAGTGGGCATCTGTTCCCGACCTTCTACCCCTGGCGTGCACAGGTGACGGAAGAGGTCCAACGTCTGTTTCCGACACTGGTCTATACGCATCCCGGTTACGACAAGAACCATCAGACCCCCTTCGAAGTGCGTGACGAGAAATACTCGCAGCTGATTTCACAGAGCTATTTTTCTATCGCCGACACCACACGGATGGATTACGTCGTTCGCAAACATCTGGAGATCCCGGCATCCGGCGCGATCCTCGTCGCGCCGGAATCGGAACCATTGAAGGAATACGGTTTCGTCGATCTTGAGAATTGCGTGCTCGGCTCCGGCCGCGAACTCTATATCAAGATAAATGCGATCTCCCGCAGCCCCGATCTCTATTCCTACATCTGCAAGCAGGGCCACAACCTCGTTCACAGCCGCTACACCCGGCAATCCTGGACGTATTTACTCGATTGGTTCGAATGCCGCATCCGTCGTCAGCCCGGAGAAGTCGTGCAACAGCAAGGCAAGTTCGGACCGTTCAAGAATGTTCGAGCCACGCCCGGTACGCCGTGGATTGCCGACGCTGTCATCTTCGACAGCCCGATGTCCGCCGTGCTGCGGTCGGCGCGTGACACGATCCTCTCGGGAGAAAACCTCGCCACAGCCAAAGCAGGTCTCCACGACCTGACCACCTGGATCGGCCATGTTGCGGAGCCCTGGCTGCTGTTGGGCGTCACCTCGCTTCTCGAGGGTGACCTTGATCAGGCGGCCCTTTGGCTCAGCCGCAGAGGCAATGCCCAGGGCCAATCGGACCCGGAACTTGGCCGCCTCGATCCGGTCGAAATCGCCTGGCTATTGATGCTCGCCGAACTGCTCGAAGACGAAGGCCTGCGCGATCTGATGCTGGAGCGGGCGATCGACGCTCCCCACCTCAGCATCCGTCGCATGCAATGGCTATGGCGTGCCGATGCCGATGGATTCGACGACCACGTGACCGGCGTCGATGGTCCCGAGCCTGGCGACTGCTTGTCGATCCATTGGCTTGGCCAGGAGGATCTCGCAACCTGGATCTCCCTTGCCGAGCGCGTGCTGGCCGCCAATGGCAGAGCCGACCGGATTCGCTACGGTGCCGTTCTAGACGGCCGGTCCAAGATCATGCTCGGGACGAAATGAATAGGCACCGGGCCGCCGATATCGACGGCCTCGTCGCTTCGATAACTTCCGTCGAAGCTTGCCTCCACCTTCCCATCCGGCCAAAGTCCTTCGTACAGCCAAGACGAGCCAGGATATGTTTGATCTGACAGGAAAGACCGCACTGGTCACCGGCGGTGGCCGTGGACTGGGTCTTGAGATGGCGAAGGCACTTGCCAAGGCGGGCGCATCGGTCGCGATCAACGGCCGCAATCGCTTGGCGTTGGAGGCCGCGCGCGATCAGGTCGCGAGCGAAGGCATCACGCTCGATATCGTGCCTGGCGACGTGACGACGGATGCTGCAGCGATCCTGGCGACGGCGGCACGCAGCACCGGAAGCCTGGATATTCTGATTCACGCCGTCGGCGAGCGCGACCGACGCGGCACGGACGATATGGATGCTGCCGGCTTTGCGGCCCTCATCAACACCGATCTGACTGCCGCCTACAGGATGGCCAAGGCGGCGCTGCCCTATCTCCGGCAATCGGACGCCGGGCGGCTGATCTTCGTCACCTCAATCGCGGCCTTTGCAGCCCGCGCCGGTGACCCCGCCTATACCGCAGCAAAGGGTGGACTTGAGGCGTTGACGCGATCGCTTGCGGTCGAACTCGGCTCCGACAACCTCACGGTCAATGCCATCGCACCCGGCTGGTTTGCGACGGAAACCAACGCCGCGCTTGCCGCAGATCCCGTGTTGCAGCAATTCGTCGATGTCCGTATCCCACTGAAGCGTTGGGGCCGACCGGAGGAGATTGCGCCCGCTGCCGTCTTCCTTGCATCGCCGGCCGCAAGCTTCGTCAACGGCGTCACCTTGACGGTCGATGGCGGCATGACGGTTCAGATGTAAGGCCCGCTGCGCCCGTTAGCGCGTAACGTACGGCTCTGAAAGCCCGTCGGCAAGAAGGTCCGCAAGTGTGGTCGCAGCCTTTTCCGCATTCCCCTTGAGACGCAGGCTGAATTCGGCATCGGGTAGGGTCGGCAGCGCGAGCTTTTCAGGTGCGATCGCCACGCCCTCGCCGATGAAGCGTTCGGTTCTTGCCGTCAACGCGATGCCGCTGCGAACTGCGGCCCGCAGGCCGGAGAGGCTCGGGCTTGTCGCTGCGATCCGGTAGGGCCGACCACTTGTCTCGAGCGCATCGACGGCCGCTGAACGGAAACCGCAGGGCGGATCGAGGACGGCAAGCGGCAATTGCTCGTCGGCAAGCATGACTTCAGGCGATGCACACAGCCAGACCATCGGCTCGCGCAGCACCGCAATTTCGTCGACCGCCGTGCCTTGCCGCATGACGATCATCACGTCGACCGCGCCCTGGTCGTATTGGCTCACCAGTTCCTTCGAGCGACCGACCCGCAGGTCCAGCCGCACCCGCGGGTGGGCGCGCGCAAACTGTTGCAGCAGTGCCGGCAACGTACTGTCGGCAAAATCCTGGGTGCAGCCGAGCGACACGCGTCCGTCGGTCCGCGCACCCCTAAGGCTGAGCCACGCGTCGCGATGGGCGTCGATGATCCTGCGGGCATGAACGACCACATCTTCGCCGGCCGGCGTCAGCACCCGGCCGCGACCGGACGGTGCCAGCAACGCTTCCCCGATCAGCGCCTCCAGCCGCTGCATCTGGGAAGTGACGGCAGAAGGGGTTCGTCCGACGACCGTGGCGGCATGCGCCAGCGAGCCGCTTTCGGCAAAGGCCAGGAATGTCCGCAGCAGGTCAGGGTCGAGCGTTTGCATAACTTCATGATAATCGAATTATTGATCAAGAACAATTCGATTTTACTCCACTAAGAGGAGTGCGAGATTGGCTCAACACCAACCGGCGTTCGAAGGAGCCGATCATGCCCATCATCAATATCACCGTCACCGGCAAAGCCGACCCCGCCTTGTCCCAGCGCATCGCCGCCGCCGTCAGCGAACTGACCGCTAGGCATCTGCACAAGGATCCGACGATTACGGCCATCGTCGTCAACTACGCCGATCCGGCGCACTGGTTCGTCGGCGGTCGCTCGCTTGCCGAACAGGGCGCCAACAGTTTCTGGCTCGATATCAAGGTGGTGGACGGCACCAACACCAAGCAGGAGATGGCGAGTTACCTTGAGGCCGTCTTCGCCGGCTTCCAGCAGCTGCTCGGCAATGTGCATCCGGAAAGCTATATCCTCGTGCATGAAGTCTCGGCTGCCGCCTATGGTTTCGAAGGCAAGACCCAGGAGTTTCGCTACATCAGCAACAAGCTCAAAGCTGCGGTTTAGACGTCAGCACTTATGACTGAGCCAATGTGGGTATGCGGCGTCGGTTCGGATCGACGCCGCAAGTCTGTCGCGCAGGATCAGCCGGGCTTCGCGTCTTCGTTACCGCGCAGCAGACGAATGAGCGCGGAAAAGTCTTCGCCGCCATGCCCGAGCTTTTCGAACATCGAATAAAGCTGGGCGGCCTGCGCGCCCATGGGCGTCGAGGCGCCGCTTGTACTTGCCGCCTGCTGCGACAGCTTCAGATCCTTCAGCATCAGGCTTGCCGCAAAACCCGGCTTGTAGTCGTTGTTCGCGGGCGACGTCGGCACCGGTCCTGGGACCGGGCAATAGGTCGTCAGCGACCAGCACTGTCCGGACGAGGTCGACGCAACGTCGAACAACGCCTGATGCGACAGGCCGAGATGCTCGGCGAGCACAAAGGCCTCGCAGACCCCGGCCATGGAAATGCCGAGGATCATGTTGTTGCAGATCTTTGCCGCCTGCCCCGCGCCGACGTCGCCGCAATGAACGATCTTCTTGCCCATGGCGTCGAGCAGCGGCTTTCCGCGGGCAAAGGCATCGTCGGCGCCGCCCACCATGAACGTCAGCGTCCCGGCGGCAGCTCCGCCGGTTCCGCCGGAGACCGGCGCGTCGAGCGACGGGCATCCGGCCTTGTCGGCAAACGCATGCGCCTTGCGGGCGCTGTCGACATCGATGGTCGAGCTGTCGATCAGCAATGTGCCGGGATCGACGAAGCCGAGCAGTTCATCCCAGACATAGAGGACATGGGCGCCGGCCGGCAGCATGGTGATGACGCATTCGGCCTCACGTACCGCATGCGCGATCGAACCCGCAACCGAAACACCCGTCTTGGCCGCAGCATTGCGCGATGCCTCCGACAGGTCGAAGCCGGTCACCGCGTGGCCTGCCTTCACCAGATTGGCCGCCATTGGGCCGCCCATGTTTCCAAGCCCGATAAAGGCGATCTTCGTCATCTTCACTCCTCCTGGATTGCAATTCGACCCGCGCGATCGGAGCGGCTGGCTCCCTTCAGGCGACAAACAGTGGCAGGTGATCTCGGTTCGCAAATCGCGCGCGCATCTCTTCCGTTGCCTCAGACAAGCCCACCGTCCATTTCGGGTTGCGGTCCTTGTCGATGACGGCGGCCCGCACGCCCTCGTAGAAATCGGGATTGGAAAGCATGCCGAGCGTGGCCGAGTATTCGCGCTCGAGGCATTCATTGAGCGAGGCGCTTTTTCGCCCGGCCCGCAAAAGATCGAGCGTCAGTTTCATGCTCAGAGCCGAGCGCGAGCGAAGCAGGGCCAGCGTTTCCCGGCCGAAATCGCTGTCTTCCGCCTCCAGCGCCGAAAAGATCTCTTCGATCGTATCGAAGGCGAAGCATCGGTCGATCGCCTTCAGATGTGGCGCAAGCGGCGACGACGGTGCCTGCTCGGCAACACCTCGGATTGCGGCATCGACATCCGCCGCCTCGGCCGAGGGCGGTAACGCAGCAAGGACGCGGATCAGATCGTCGAGCTTGCCGGTCGGGACGTAATGGTCGGCAAGACGTGCATGGATCGCGTCGGTGGCACCGATATCGCGGCCGGTAAGGCCGAGATAGGCGCCGAACTCGCCGGGGGCATGCGGCAGCAGCCAGGTTGCGCCGACATCCGGGAAATAGCCGATGCCGGTTTCCGGCATGGCGAGCCGGGTGCGTTCGGTCACGACACGGTGGCTGCCATGCGCCGAAATACCGACGCCGCCGCCCATGACGATGCCGTCCATGATGGCGATATAAGGCTTCGGGTAAGCGGAAATCCGGCTGTTGACAATGAACTCCTCGCGCCAGAACTGTGCGCCTTCGGCCGGCCGCTCACGTCCGCTCTCATAAATCATGCGGATGTCGCCGCCGGCGCAAAGCCCGCGCTCACCCTCGCCCGTCACCATGACGGCCGCGACCAAAGGATCATTCTCGAACTCGGTCAGCGCTTCGGCGATCAACCGGATCATCGGAACATTGAGGCTGTTCAGCGCCCTTGTGCGATTGAGCCGGATGCGACCGATCGCGCCCTGGCTTTCAACGATGACTTCCGGTGCCGCCGCCTGCATTTCCATGAAAAGCCCTTCCTATTTCCGGCCGATGATCGAGCGCGCCACGATCAGCCGCATGATCTCGTTGGTGCCCTCGAGTATCTGGTGCACCCTCAGGTCCCTGACAATCTTTTCGACGCCGTAGTCGGCGAGATAGCCGTAGCCGCCATGGAGTTGCAGCGCGTCGTTGGCGATGGCAAAGCAGCGATCGGTGACGAAGCGCTTGGCCATGGCGCAGAGTTTCGTCGCCTCGACGTCGCCGGCATCAAGTGCCGAGGCCGCGCGCCAGAGGAAGGTGCGAGCGATCTCAAGGTCGGTTGCCATGTCGGCCAGGCGAAACTGCAGCGCCTGGAACTCGCCGATTGCCTTGCCGAAGGCTCGGCGCTCCTGAACATAGACAAGGGCCTTGTCGAAGGCCGCCTGCGCGCCGCCGAGCGAAGCTGCGGCAATGTTCAGCCGGCCACCGTCGAGCCCGCCCATGGCAATCTTGAAGCCGTCGCCTTCGGCACCGAGGCGGTTTTCAGCGGGAATCCGTACGCCATCGAGCATCACGGCGCGGGTGGGCTGCACGTGCCAGCCCATCTTCTTCTCGTTCGCCCCGAAGGTGAGGCCAGGCGCATCCTTTTCCACCACGAAGGTTGAGATGCCCTTCGGACCGTCCTCGCCGGTTCTCGCCATGATTACATAGAGACCGGACACGCCGGCACCGGAGATGAACTGCTTCTGGCCGGTGAGGACGTAACTGTCACCGTCCTTGACCGCCTTGGTTTTCAGCGCCGCCGCATCTGAACCGGATCCCGGTTCGGTCAGGCAGTAGCTCGCCAGTGTTTCCATGCTCAGCAGTTGCGGCAGCAACCGATGACGCTGCTCGTCGGTGCCGTAGCGGTCGATCATGCCGGCGCACATATTGTGAATGGAAACGAAAGAGGCGACCGCCGGGCAGCCGGTTGCCAGCGCTTCGATGATGATCGCGGCGTCGAGCCGCGTCAGACCGGTGCCGCCGACATCTTCACGGACATAGATGCCCGCCATGCCGAGTGCGGCTGCCGCTTGTAACTTGTCGACCGGGAAATGCTTTTCCTGGTCCCACTCGATGGCGTTGGGTGCCAACTCGTCACGAGCGAAATCGAGCGCCATCTGACGGATGGCTTCCTGTTCCTCAGACAGGCGAAAATCCATATGCATGTCCTCCCTGACCGCATATTCAACGATTGGGGCTAGTTACACCAAATTCCGTACAGGCACAGGCGCAACTTCTCACAGGTTCTGTTCAAAAACGAACAGAAGCCTGCCAAACTCCATTAGCTCTCACTCAGACGATACGGCAGAGCGCCGCGCAAGTCATGATCGACGATCAGCTTTCGCTTCAACGGTGGCACGGCGCGGCTGGCGCATTTCGTGCGCTCGCAGATCCGGCAGGAAATGCCGATCGGATCAAACGCTGCGCGGTTGCCGAGATCGAGATCGTCGGCATAAACGAAGGCGTCGGCATAGGAGATCTCGCAGCCGAGTGCCAAGGCATAACGCGGCTGCGCCGCGCGGAAGCCGCCGCCACCCTTGGTGATCTGTGTCGCAAGGCAGAGATAGCGCACGCCATCCGGCGTCTCGGCGAGCTGGCGAATGATGCGGCCGGGCGTCTCGAACGCCTGATGCACATTCCAGAGCGGACAGGCGGCGCCGAAACGGGCAAACTGCAGCTTGGCCGCACTATGGCGCTTGGTGATGTTGCCGGCCCGGTCGATGCGGGCGAAGAAGATCGGCACACCCTTCTGCCCCGGGCGCTGCAGCGTCGACAGGCGGTGACAGACCTGCTCCAGCGACGCACCGAAGCGCGCTGCCAGCAGCTCGATATCATGCCTGAGTTCACGCGCCGCCTTGTGAAAGGCCTGGTAGGGCAGGATCAGCGCACCGGCGAAATAATTCTGCAGTCCGATGCGACAGATCTCGTAGGCCTCTTCGGTGCGGAAACCAGCGCCGCCGGCAACCCGGTCGATCTCTTCCCGGGCGTGGAGCTGGGCGATCTGGAGCGCGATCTGGAAGTCGCGCGTCGCGGCGGGCGCATAAGGGTTCAGCGTCAGCAGGCGCGCGCGCGGATCATAGCGGCGGATCGCCTCGTCGCCGGCCGCGCCCCGCAACACGCGCACACCGTGGCGCTGCTCGAGATAGGCTGCCAGCGCCGCATGGTTGTCGCCCTCGCCAAGCCCGAGTTCGCCAGCAAGCCGCTCGGCGAGACGATCGATGTCGTGGATGTAGTTGTCGACAAAGTGGAAGAAGTCGCGAACTTCTTCATAGGGCGTCGTTTCCATCGAGGGCCCGCCACGGCCGATGGTATCGTCGATACTGGCAAGCTGCTCGCTGTTGCGCCGATAGGCCTGATGGCAGCTGATCAAAGCGTGCGCCAGCCCCGGCGCGTTCTGGGTGATCAGCTTCAATTCCTGCAGGCTCGGCGAATAGGTCTCAAACAGCGGATCGCTCAGCGCTTCCGACAGGGCGGAGAGCAGCCTGTCGCCCTCGCCGGTTGAAAGTTCGGCGATATCGATCTGAAACTTTTCGGCAAGCGCCAGAAGAACCGAAGCCGAGACGGGCCGCTGGTTATTCTCGATCTGGTTGAGGTAGCTGGTGGAGATGCCGATGCGCTCGGCAAACTGGCCCTGCGTTGCCCGGTTTGCGTCCCGAAGTTCCCTGACCTTGCGGCCGATATAGAGTTTGCCGATCGCCATGTTCGCAACTTTGCAATTTACATTTCGCAATATTCTCTGTTTCACATTTGCACATGAACGGGCGTTTTGCCATCCGACCTTCGACGCTATTGCGAAGCGACAAACGCCTCTGCACAATCACGGAAAAACCGGGAGGGATTTATGCGCGCCATACTTGAACAGGTCGAAGCTCGCCGGGCGGAGGCAAGGGCCGGCGGCGGCCAGCGGCGCATCGACGCCCAGCACGGCAAAGGCAAGCTGACGGCGCGCGAACGCATCGAGGTTCTGCTCGATGAAGATTCCTTCGAAGAGTACGACATGTATGTCACGCATCGCTGCGTCGACTTCGGCATGGACAGCCAGAAAGTTGCCGGCGACGGTGTCGTCACCGGTTGGGGCACGATCAACGGCCGGCAGGTCTATGTGTTCTCCCAGGACTTCACCGTGCTTGGCGGGTCACTGTCTGAAACCCACGCCCAGAAAATCTGCAAGATCATGGACATGGCAGTGCGCAACGGCGCCCCCGTGATCGGGCTTAACGATTCGGGCGGCGCTCGTATTCAAGAAGGCGTTGCGTCGCTCGCCGGCTATGCCGAAGTCTTCCGCCGCAACGCCGAGGCATCGGGCGTCATCCCGCAGATCTCGGTGATCATGGGCCCCTGCGCCGGCGGCGCCGTCTATTCGCCGGCGATGACCGACTTCATCTTCATGGTGCGCGACTCATCCTACATGTTCGTCACCGGTCCCGACGTGGTGAAAACCGTCACCAACGAGATCGTCACGGCGGAAGAGCTTGGCGGCGCCGGCACACACACGAAAAAGTCCTCCGTCGCCGATGCGGCCTATGAAAACGACATCGAGACGCTGGAGCATGTACGCCTGCTCTTCGATTTCCTGCCGCTCAACAATCGCGAAAAACCGCCGGTCCGGCCATTCCACGATGACCCGTCGCGGCTGGAACGGCGGCTGGACAGCCTCATCCCCGACAGCGCGGCCAAGCCCTACGACATGAAGGAGCTGATCTTCGCGCTTGCCGACGAGGGCGACTTCTTCGAGCTGCAGCAGAGTTTCGCGCGCAACATCGTCACCGGCTTCATCCGCATGGAAGGCCAGACCGTCGGCGTCGTCGCAAACCAGCCGATGGTGCTTGCCGGCTGCCTCGATATCGACAGTTCGCGCAAGGCAGCCCGCTTCGTCCGGTTCTGCGATGCCTTTTCGATTCCGATCCTGACCCTCGTCGACGTGCCCGGCTTCCTGCCCGGCACCGCCCAGGAGTATGGCGGCGTCATCAAGCACGGCGCCAAGCTGCTCTTCGCCTATAGCCAGGCAACCGTGCCGATGGTGACGCTGATCACGCGAAAAGCCTATGGCGGCGCCTATGACGTCATGGCCTCCAAGCATATCGGCGCAGACGTCAACTATGCCTGGCCGACCGCAGAAATTGCCGTCATGGGCGCCAAGGGGGCAACCGAAATCCTCTACCGATCCGAACTTGGCGACGCCGAGAAGATCGCGGCGCGCACGCAGGAATACGAGGAGCGCTTCGCCAACCCGTTCGTCGCCGCGGAACGTGGCTTCATCGATGAGGTGATCATGCCGCATTCCTCGCGCCGTCGCATCGCCCGCGCCTTCGCCTCGCTTCGCAACAAGCAGGTCGATCTCCGCTGGCGCAAGCACGACACGATCCCGCTGTGATGGAGGCAACCATGGAGCCGGAACGCGAACGCATCATGACACCGGAGGAGGCCCGACGCGACCATCGCGAGATGCTGCGTTACCTGGCGGTCAACGCGCTCTACGGCATGGCCACCGGGGCAACCGTCGCCGGCGTGCTGATCTGGCTCAACATCGGCGCCGTCGGCACCCATATCGCCCGCTCCACCAGCCCCATACTCGCCACGGCCATGGTCGTCGTGCCCTTTGCGCTGCTCTTCGGCGGCGCTGTTGCGGCATCGTCCATCGCGCTCCTGCCCTACCGGCGCAAATTCAAACGCTGACGCGACACCAAGGATTTGAAAAAGAGAAACGCATGTTCACGAAGATCCTCATCGCCAACCGTGGCGAGATCGCCTGCCGCGTCATCAAGAGCGCGAAGAAACTGGGCATCCCCACCGTCGCCGTCTATTCCGACGCCGACCGCGACGCCATGCATGTGCGCATGGCCGACGAGGCAGTCCATATCGGTCCTTCGCCCTCGGCGCAGTCCTATATCGTCATCGACAAGATTATCGCGGCGATCCGCAGCACCGGAGCAGATGCCGTCCATCCGGGTTATGGCTTCCTCTCGGAAAATGCCGCCTTCGCCGAGGCACTGGAGAAGGAAGGCGTGGCCTTCATCGGCCCGCCGGTCGGAGCGATCCAGGCGATGGGCGACAAGATCACCTCCAAGAAGCTTGCGGCCCAAGCCGGCGTCTCCACCGTGCCCGGTCACATGGGCCTGATCGCCGATGCCGAGGAGGCCGTGAAGATCTCGGGTTCGATCGGTTATCCCGTGATGATCAAGGCATCGGCCGGCGGCGGCGGCAAGGGCATGCGCATCGCCTGGAACGACCAGGAAGCGCGGGAAGGCTTCCAGTCATCGAAGAACGAGGCAAAGAACTCGTTCGGCGACGACCGCATCTTCATCGAAAAATTCGTGACCGAACCGCGCCATATCGAGATCCAGGTGCTTGGCGACAAGCACGGCAACACGCTTTATCTCGGCGAGCGTGAATGCTCGATCCAGCGCCGCAACCAGAAGGTCATCGAGGAAGCCCCCTCGCCGTTCCTGGATGCCGCCACCCGCAAGGCCATGGGCGAGCAGGCCGTGGCGCTGGCAAAGGCCGTCGGTTACCACTCGGCCGGCACGGTCGAGTTCATCGTCGACGGCAATCGCAACTTCTATTTCCTCGAGATGAATACCCGCCTGCAGGTCGAACACCCGGTCACCGAACTCGTAACCGGCCTTGATCTTGTCGAGCAGATGATCCGCGTTGCAGCCGGCGAGAAGCTCGCCTTCGGCCAGGCGGACGTGAAACTCAACGGCTGGGCGATCGAGAGCCGCCTCTATGCCGAAGATCCCTATCGCAACTTCCTGCCCTCGATCGGCAGGCTGACGCGCTACCGGCCGCCGGCCGAAGGTGCGAATGACGACGGCACGGTGACGCGTAACGACACCGGCGTCTTCGAGGGGGGCGAGATCTCGATGTACTACGATCCGATGATCGCCAAGCTCTGCACCTGGGGACCGGACCGGCTGACAGCGGTCGGGGCCATGGCGGGCGCACTCGACCAGTTCGAGGTCGAAGGCATCGGTCACAACCTGCCCTTCCTCTCCGCCGTGATGCAACAGCAGCGCTTCCGCGACGGCCGCCTGACGACCGCCTATATCGCCGAGGAATTCGCCGACGGCTTTCATGGCGTGACGCCGGGCGAAGCGTCGGCGCGCAAGCTGGCGGCCGTCGCCGTTTCGATCAACAAGGTCCTGCAGGAGCGCGCCAGCCAGATTTCCGGCACCATCGGCAATCATCGCCGGATCGTCGGCAACGATTGGGTCGTCTCTCTGGCCGACATGGACTTTCCGCTGACATCGGGTGCATCGGCCGACGGCGCATACGTCCGCTTCGAAGACGGCACGTCCGCCTCGATCGCCGGCGACTGGACACTTGGCCGCACGCTCGCCACGTTCAACATCGACAATCAGCCGATGAGCGTGAAGGTCGAACTGACCGGCACCGCGATCCGACTGCGCTGGCGCGGCATCGACGTCATCGCCCGGGTCAGAAGCCCGCGCGTCGCCGAGCTTGCCAAGCTGATGCCGAAGAAGCTGCCGCCGGACACCTCCAGGATGCTGCTCTGCCCGATGCCCGGCGTCATCACCTCGGTCTCGGTCAAGGCCGGCGACACGGTGGAAGCCGGCCAGTCGCTCGCGATCGTCGAGGCGATGAAGATGGAAAACATCCTGCGCGCCGAAAAGCGCGCCACCGTCAAGCGCGTCGCCGTTGCCGCCGGCGCGAGCCTCGCGGTCGACGAGTTGATCATGGAATTCGAATGATGGTTGCCGAGCAATCACGCCCTCATTCCTGTGCCTGGCACAGGAATCCAGCAGCGCCGCGTTGGCGGCGCATGAAGTCCATTCTTTCACGCGAAGGACTTCGCGTGGCTGGATCCCCGTGCCTGTCACAGGGATGAGGTCCGGAAGAAGCCCTTTGGGCCAAGGAGTTACCGATGAGCGATAAGACCGTAAAAGACTGGGAGACCCTCGCCGAGCGTGAACTCCAGGCGCGCCCTGAAAGCCTCACCTGGCAGACGCCGGAAGGCATCGCCGTAAAGCCGCTCTATACCGCCGATGATCTCGCCGGCATCGGTCATCTCGAATCCCTGCCGGGTTTCGCACCGTTCCTGCGCGGCCCGCGCGCGACGATGTATGCCGGTCGCCCCTGGACGATCCGGCAATATGCCGGCTTCTCGACGGCCGAGGCCTCGAACGCCTTTTATCGCAAGAACCTCGCAGCCGGCCAGAAGGGCCTTTCGGTCGCCTTCGACCTCGCCACTCATCGCGGTTACGACAGCGATCATCCGCGTGTCGAGGGCGACGTCGGCAAGGCGGGTGTGGCGATCGATTCGGTCGAGGACATGACGATCCTGTTCGACGGCATTCCGCTGGAAGAAATGTCGGTGTCGATGACGATGAACGGCGCGGTGATCCCGATCCTCGCCTCCTTCATCGTCGCCGGCGAGGAACAGGGCGTTTCGCGCGACAGGCTGTCGGGGACCATCCAGAACGATATCCTCAAGGAGTTCATGGTCCGCAACACCTACATCTACCCGCCGGAACCCTCGATGCGCATCGTTGCCGATATCATCGAGTACACGGCAAAGGAGATGCCGAAGTTCAACTCGATCTCCATCTCCGGCTATCACATGCAGGAGGCGGGCGCGACGCTGGTGCAGGAACTCGCCTTCACGCTGGCCGACGGCCGCGAATATGTGCGCGCCGCACTTGCTAAGGGCTTGAACGTCGATGAGTTCGCCGGCCGCCTTTCCTTCTTCTTCGCCATCGGCATGAACTTCTTCATGGAAGCCGCCAAGCTTCGGGCAGCCCGGCTCTTGTGGACGCGGATCATGACCGAGTTCGAGCCGAAGAAGCCGTCATCGCTGATGCTGCGCACCCATTGCCAGACATCAGGCGTCTCGCTCCAGGAGCAGGATCCCTACAACAACATCATCCGCACCGCCTTCGAGGCGATGTCGGCAGCCCTTGGCGGCACCCAGTCGCTGCACACGAACTCCTTCGACGAGGCGATCGCGCTGCCGACCGAGTTTTCGGCGCGCATCGCCCGCAACACCCAACTCATCCTGCAACATGAGACGGGCGTGACCAAGGTCGTCGATCCGCTGGCGGGCTCCTATTATGTCGAGAGCCTCACCAACGAACTGGCGGAGAAAGCCTGGGCTCTGATCGAGGAAGTCGAGGCGATGGGCGGCATGACCGAGGCGGTCAATGCCGGGCTGCCGAAGCGGCTGATCGAAGAGGCGGCCACCCGCCGGCAGGCGGCGGTCGACAAGGGTGAAGAAGTCATCGTCGGCGTCAACAAGTACCGGCTCGACAACGAAGAACCGATCGACATCCTGGAGATCGATAACACCGCCGTACGCGCAGCCCAGATCCGCCGGATCGAGGAGACCAAGCGTCGGCGCAATTCGCAGGATGTGGCAAAGGCGCTGGCCGTAATCACCGAGTTCGCCCGTACCGGCGAAGGTAACCTGCTGGCGGCTGCGGTCGACGCAGCCCGCGCCCGCGCGACCGTCGGCGAGATATCGGACGCCATGCGCGCGGCCTTCGGTGACCACGCTGCCACACCCAAGGTGGTCAGCAAGGTCTATGGCAAGGCCTATGAGGGCGAGCCTGAACTTGCGTTGCTGACCGAACGGCTCGATGAGGTCTCGGAAAAACTCGGCCGCAAGCCCAGAATCATGGTGGCGAAACTCGGCCAGGATGGCCACGATCGCGGCGCCAAAGTGATCGCCTCGGCCTTTGGCGATATCGGCTTCGACGTTCTGGCCGGGCCGCTGTTCCAGACCCCTGAAGAGGCGGCCGACATGGCACTTGCCAGCAAGGTCAACGTGATCGGTGTGTCGTCGCTTGCGGCCGGCCACAAGACGCTGATGCCGCAGCTTGCCGAAGCGCTGAAAAAACGCGGTGGCGAAGATATCATCGTCATCTGCGGCGGTGTTATCCCGCGGCAGGATTACGAATACCTGATGGACAACGGCGTTTCCGCCGTCTTTGGTCCCGGCACCAACGTGCTCGATGCCGCCCGCGCCGTGCTCGACCTGATCGAAGGCAAGCGGCGGAACATTTGAAGCCTGATCGCGACCGGGATTCCGCCGGTGCCTTGGTCAAAAGACGGGAGGGGCAGCGCGCAAGAGCGCTCCTTCCAGTCCATTCCCGTGTTCGACAAGCAAGAGCCGAAGTCGAAACAGGTGTAATATTGCTTTCTGAAACCGAGCGGAGCGCACTGTTGTCCAAGGGCCGCCGGCGTTCAATCTGCGGGAGGACGGCAATGCGCAAACTTCAATCGCAAGGGGTCCATCACATCACGCTCGTCGGCGCGGACCGACAGACGTCGATCGACTTCTGGGAGGGCGTGCTCGGCATGCCCTTCATCTTCGAGCAACCGAACCTCGACAGGGCGGCGGAAAGCCATCTTTATTTCGACCCGGGCGATGGCCGCCTGATCACCGTCTTCACCGACGAGGCCCGCAAGCCCGATCCGAAGCGGACATCGACGGATATCGGCTGCGTGCATCACATCGCCTTCGCCGTCTCGCGCGCGACGTTCCAGCAGGCGGTCGATCGTCTCAACGAGCGGGAGATCCACAACAGCGGCGTCAAGGATCGCGGCTTCATGGATTCGATCTATTTCGAAGACCCGCTTGGCCTGCTGATCGAGCTTGCGTCCTATCGCTTCGAGCCGCCGGCCGGCCACACACATGCCGAGGTGCTGATGGACGCACACCGGATCCGCGTCGCCCGCGGCGACTACGCCATTGCCGAAGTGCATCTCGCCGATGCGATCGAGGCCCTGATCGCGCGGAGCCGGCCTTCATTGTCAACCGATCGCGCGCCCAGGGATCCGTACTGAGCGCGGGCACGGAAAGGGAGGATCACTCATGTCTGCAATCAAACTCAATGTCATCAAGCCCAGCGTCAACAACCTGACCGCGCGTGTGTTCGTTCGCGCCGCAGGCCTCAATTTCAGCGAGCATGACGTCTATGGCCAGACGCGCTCGGCCGAGTATCTGGCGAGGGCACCTTCGCACCTGACGCCGATGATCGAAACGGCAGATTTGCCCAAGGGTGCGCTGTGGGAGAGCTGCGCGATCATGCAGTATCTCTGCAACAAACACGGGCTCGACGACTTCTATCCGAAGGATCCCGAGACGCGTGCGATGATCGACAGCGCCATGTTCTACCTGATCGGCACCTTCTACCCCTATGTCGCACGCGGCACCTATCCGGTGCTCAAGTTCCCACAATATCCGGGCGAAGTCGGCTATAGCGACGCCGACGCTGACACCAAGGAGCACGCGCGCAAGGAAGCTGCGGAGGCGCTGGCCGAGCCGCTCGAAGTCTTCCACAAGTTCTATATGGGCGAGAAAGCCTTCATCGGCGGCACCAAACCGTCGATTGCCGACATAAGGCTTGCCGCGACGCTCGAATTCCTCGCGGTGATCGATTATCCCCTGCCGGCCTGGGCGGCGACCTATATGGCGGCGATCGAGAAATCGCTCGGCAACGCCTACTCCGAACCCGCCGCAGATGTTCGCGGTTATATCGATTACGTGAAGGCCCAGAGGCAAGAGGAATTGACAGGGACCGCCTAGACCGGTGATTTACGTTCATTGAACAAGAAGGACGATACCGGTCGCGCCGAGCGCCAGTGTCCAGAGGCGATCGAAGTTGATCCACGCCGAGCGCAGGGGCGCAAGGCCAAGCCACTCGAAGACGGCGAGCGCCACCGCCGCGGTGACCGCTAGCATTGCCCCGCTATGAACCGCAACGGCGGCGAGCGAGACCGGCAGCGAACTCGCGATCGCGAGGTCGCCGGAGTGATCCGCAAGGCAGAGGCTGAGGACCGCGGGCACCAGCATCAAACCCGCCCCGTGGCTCGTTGCCATCAGGAAGGACCAGAGCGTAAGGCCGGCCATGCCGGTTCGCATTCCGACTCTGACGCGGTGGCTGTGTCCGTAAAGGGCACCGTAAGCGGCGAGGCCGAGAAGGAGCAAGGCGGCGGCAAGCCTGAAGCTGTGCAAATCCATGGCCGCGCCGAATGCGACAACGACCGCCAACACGGTCGCGATGGAAATGGCGTGGCCAATCGCAATGGGCACAAGCGACAGCCAGACGATCCGCCGGCTCTGGCGGTGAAGCCCCAACGCCACGGCGAAGAGCCAGCCCATCGCCGGATTGAAGCCGTGAAAGGCGCCAAGCCCCGCAAGCGAAAGCCATGGCCAGAAGGTCGTCATTCGCCCTGGTAGGGCCGCACGGCCGCACCCTCCTTACGGATAACAGTAGGAATCGGACGAACAGTCCCCGCCTTCGAGGCGAACCTGATGCGGGCGATGACCTTTTGGCCACTCGACGAAGAAATTCTCGTCGAACGCGATTCCGCCGCCGTCATTGACATCCAGCTTGACCATCCACCCGTCGATGCCGTCGGGATAGAATTGCGGGTCGATCGCCCCGTAGAGCGAATTGGTGAAATAGACCCGCTTGCCGTCCCGGCTGATCTCCACCATCTGCGGCCCGCCGTTTAACGCTCCGTTTGCAGCCTTCGGATGGGTCGCGCGCGAGACGATCCCACCGATCCGTACCCGGCCCGTTTCCTTCGGCGCGAGGGGGTCGGAAACGTCATACTGGATCATGTCACCTGTGCCCCAGCAGGAAACGTACAGGAACCGATCGTCCATCGACAGGTCGATGTCGGTGACGAGCGGCGCGACCGCGCTGAAGCCCTTGAGCACCGGCGGCAGGAGATCCGGATCGGCGGGCTCCGCCGGGATCTCGATCACCTTCTTGACCGCCCATTGGTCGTTGTCGCGATACCAGGTCCAGATCGACGCGGAGAGGTCCTTTAGGCTGATGACACAGCCGACGAAGCCATAGGCCCTGGTCGGATCGTGGGCCGGGCGCAGTTCGAAGACGAGCTGGTGCTCCTCGCCGAAGTCGATCTCCTGCAGGTGCTTGCGCTTTTGCAGATCCCAGAAATGCAGCCTGCGGCCGTATTTCGAGCCGAGCAGCACCTCCGGAACCAGCCCGTCCTCGAAGGTATCCGGCGTCCCCCATTCGCTGGTGATCATCGTGTCGTGGCCGAGATGCCACCAGAAATCATAGGCGAGCTTTTGCGGCCCACGATCCATTTCCCATTGGCCGAGCACGTCGAAACTCTGGTGATCCAAGAGGAAGATGCCGCCGGGTGCATTGCCGTCGCGGTCCGCGAGCGCATTGACGTAGATGCCCTCGGGCCCGCAATGGACGGTGTGCAACCGCGAATAGTTCGCCCTTTCGGCAATTTCCGAAGGCTCGATCACACGGATGATCTGCGGACTGCGCGGGTCCGGCTTGGTGTCGATGATGTGGAGCCGCGAGGATCTCAAGCCCGGCACCACCAGATAGCGACGCTCGACATGCGGGTGCGGCGCATTGGGGCAAAGACAGGAGGAGCAGGCATTCCAACCGAAATGGTGGAGCTCGTCGCCAACATTCGGCATGTCGACCTGTCCGACGATTTGCGAATAGCTCGGCGACGTCGGGTCGACATCGACCACGGCGATTGCGTCCGGCCTCGCTCGCTCGGGATCGAACGCCGCGACATAGGCGACGGTTTCCCTTGGAGCCTTGGCCGCCATGCGTGGTGATGGATAAAAGGAAGGATCGGGTCGCCACGTCGCCATTTCCATTCTCCCCGGAGAATTCCCAATGCGTGGATCCTGATGCAGGCTTTGGTGATGCGGCAAAATCGCGTCGGAAATGCGGCATATTGCCTTATTTCCTCGAAAGAGAAATGAGACTTCCACTGGGGAATTGCGTCGACCATCGTCCTGGGCTTACCGCCGGACCTGTCGCGCTATCTTATGTCTCGATCTTCAGCTTCATTCGGTCCGCGGCAAAGCGCGTACGGGAGAATTCGACCGGTCGGCCCTCGAGATCGGCGTTGACCGACTGCGCCTCCATGACGATCGCCCCGGGTGAGAGCTTCAGCAAGGCGAGCTCGTCGGCATCGGCATGCCGCGCCACCAACTCGGTCGTCACACGGACATAATCGTCCAGCCCGTGGGTGGCGAAAGCTTTGGTCACCGAGCCGAGCCGCGCATATTCTTCCGCCATCCGGGGAAACCGATCGGCGGGAAAATAGCTGGCGGAAACCGACAGCGGTCGCCCGTCGCCGCTGCTGACGGTGCGGAGCTCCACCAGGCGTGCTCCGGGCGAAATGCCGAGAGCCGCGGCGATCTCGCCGCTCGCCGGCACCTCTGCATGGCCGATAAGCTGGGTGCCGATCTCCTTCACCTGGCGGCCAAGCCCCTGTGAGAAGCGCGTGCGCTTCGAGATCGGGTAGCTCACCCTTTCCTTGCGCTCGATCATCGTGCCGCGGCCCTGCACGGCGCGAACCAGCCCCTCCTCGGCAAGGGCTGCCAACGCACTTCTGACCGTATGCCGGTTGACGCCGAACTCGCCCGCAAGGACCGTTTCGGGCGGCACCATGCCGGCAGCATCGTAATCGCCGTTGCTGATCGCCAGTCGAATCCGATCTGCAATCTGCCGCCAGAGCGCGACGCCTGTCTGCCGTTCAACCACTTTTCGCATTGCCATGTCACAAGCCTGTCATTTGCGGACGCTATGGAAAAGTATAAGATGTACACTTGTCTAGATCAATAGACATTTGAGGTGAAAGTGATGGATGCGAAGCTGAAACAGGAAAGTCCGCCGGACCTGGCGCGCAAGGAAGGCATGCGGCTGCTGGCCCGTGCTTCTTCGGACGAACTCAACGCAGCCTGGGAGGCGCTTGCCGACAAGCCCGATATCTCGCCCGTTCGCGGACCGGAAACGGGCCTCGTCATGGTTCGCGGCCGCATCGGCGGCGGCGGCGATGCCTTCAATCTCGGCGAAGCGACCGTCTCGCGCGCAACGATCCGGCTTTCGACCGGCGAAATCGGCCATGGTCAGTTGCTTGGCACCGACAAGCAGCGTGCGCGCCTTGCCGCCATTTTCGATGCGCTCTTCCAGCGTGAAGCCGACCGCGCCGCCGTTCAGGCTCTTCACCGGGCGATTGCTTCGCGCATTGAGGCGGAGGATCGCCGCACGGCCGAGGAAACCGCAGCGACACGCGTCGACTTTTTCACCATGGTTCGCGGAGACGACTGATGGCCAGCCAATCGCAAATCTACGCCGGCGCCTTCGCCGACCCGGTCTTTTCCGCCCAGTCCGTCTTCAAGAGCCTGATGGACGGGTTTGCCCGCCCGGGGCAGATCGTCCGCCTGGAGGCGTCGAGCATGCCGCCGGCACCATTGGGCGCGGCTGCCGGGGCCGTGGCCCTGACGCTGTGCGATCATGATACGGCCGTCTGGCTGACGCCGGCCCTTGCCAAATCCGCCGTACCGCAGTGGATCGCCTTCCACACCGGCGCGACCGTGACCAACAGCAAGACGGACGCCCGCTTTGCCTTTGTCGAAAAAGGCGCGCCGGTCCCCGGCTTCGACCAGTTTTCGCTCGGCACGCAGGAGTATCCGGATCGCTCGACGACGCTCGTCATCGAGATCGAAGCGCTGACCGGCGGCAAGCCGCTGGTCGCTCGCGGACCGGGCATAAAGGATGACATGACCATCGCAGTGCGTGGACTGCCTGAAGTCTTCCTCGACTTCTGGAGCACCAATCGGGCGATCTTCCCGCGCGGCATCGACCTCGTGCTGACGGCAGGCGACAGCGTCCTCTGCTTGCCGCGCACATCAAGACTTGTCCGAAAGGAGGCATAACCCATGTATGTTGCAGTGAAGGGCGGCGAAGCCGCCATTGCCAACGCCCACCGCCTCCTTGCCGATCGCCGTCGCGGCGACCGCACGCTACCGTCGATCACGATCCAGCAGGTCGTCGAGCAGCTTGGCCTTGCCGTCGACCGCGTCATGGCCGAAGCCTCGCTCTATGACCGCGAGCTCGCAGCGCTTGCCGTACGCCAGGCGCGCGGCGACATGATCGAGGCGATTTTCATCCTGCGCGCCTACCGCACGACTTTGCCGCGCTTCGGCTACTCCGAACCGGTTGATACCGCGACCATGAAGGTCGAGCGCCGTGTCTCGGCCACCTACAAGGACTTGCCCGGCGGACAATTGCTCGGGCCGACCTTCGACTACACCCATCGTCTGCTCGATCCCTCATTGATCGATGACGCGGCGGTCGAACAGCCAGCCGTCAAGGAGCCAGGCGAGCATGTGATGCGCGTCTCGGACATTCTCGACGGCGAAGGCCTGATCGAAGGTGACGGCCGCATGCCTGAGGGCCACGTCATGGGCGACCTTACCCGGGAACCGATGGAGTTTCCGATGGCCCGCGACCTGCGGCTGCAGGCTCTGGCACGCGGCGACGAGGGTTTCCTGCTGGCGCTCGCCTATTCGACCCAGCGCGGCTATGGCCGGACGCATCCCTTTGTCGGCGAAGTCCGCATCGGTGAGGTCGAAGTCGAGTTGGACCTGCCCGAACTCGGCTTTGCCGTCTCGCTCGGCGTCATCCGTGTGACCGAATGCCAGATGGTCAACCAGTTCATGGGCTCGGCGAAACAGCCGCCGCAGTTCACCCGCGGCTACGGCCTCGTCTTCGGCCAGAGCGAGCGCAAGGCCATGTCGATGTCGCTCGTCGACCGGGCGCTGCGCACCGACGAATTCAGCGAAGATATCGTCGCCCCGGCACAGGATCAGGAATTCGTGATCTCGCATGCGGACAATGTCCAGGCGACCGGCTTCGTCGAGCACCTGAAACTGCCGCACTATGTCGATTTCCAGGCTGAACTCGACCTCGTTCGGCGCATGCGCCGCGACTACGACGCTGCCCGCGCCGGCAGCCAGGACGGCATGAAGGAGGCCGCCGAATGACCGACCTCGCCACCTACAACTTTGCCTATCTGGATGAGCAGACCAAGCGGATGATCCGCCGCGCCATCCTGAAGGCGATCGCCATCCCCGGCTATCAGGTTCCCTTCGCCTCGCGCGAAATGCCGATGCCCTACGGCTGGGGTACCGGCGGCGTGCAGGTCACCGCCTCGATCCTCGGCCCGAAGGATGTGCTCAAGGTCATCGACCAGGGTGCCGACGACACTACCAATGCCGTGTCGATCCGCGCCTTCTTCCAGAAGGTCGCCGATGTCGCCGTGACGACGAAGACCAAGGAGGCGACGATCATCCAGACGCGCCACCGCATTCCCGAGGAAGGCCTGCGAGAGGGCCAGACGCTCGTCTATCAGGTGCCGATCCCGGAACCCTTGCGCTTCCTGGAGCCGCGCGAGACCGAGACCCGCAAGATGCACGCGCTCGAAGAATACGGGCTGATGCATGTGAAGCTCTATGAGGACATTGCCCGCAACGGCCACATCGCCACCACCTATGCCTATCCGGTGAAGGTCGAGGGACGCTATGTCATGGATCCCTCACCGACGCCGAAGTTCGACAATCCTAAGATGCACATGTCGGAAGCGCTTCAGCTTTTCGGCGCCGGCCGCGAGAAGCGCATCTATGCGGTTCCGCCCTATACCGAGGTCGTCAGCCTCGATTTCGACGATCATCCCTTCGAGGTGCAGAAGTTCGACAAGCCCTGTGCGCTCTGCGGCGCCGAGAACGTCTACCTTGACGAAGTGGTGCTCGACGACAAGGGCGGACGCATGTTCGTCTGCTCGGACACCGACCATTGCGAAGACCGCCGCGACTGCGGCCATGCTGGACACATGCTTGCCCGCCAGGAGGCTGCAGAATGAGTGCCGTACCGCTCCTTAAAGTCAATGACGTCTCGAAATTCTACGGCAGCCGTATAGGATGCCGGAATGTCTCCTTCGACCTTTTCCCCGGCGAAGTGCTGGCGATCGTCGGCGAATCCGGCTCGGGCAAGACGACGCTTCTGTCCTGCCTTTCAACCCGGCTGATGCCGACGTCGGGCATCGTCGAATACCATATGCGCGACGGCCAGTACCGGGACCTCGCGCGCATGGGCGAGGCAGAGCGGCGCTTCCTGATGCGCACCGACTGGGGCTTCGTCCACCAGAACCCGGCCGATGGCCTTAGGATGACGGTCTCGGCCGGCGCCAATGTCGGCGAGCGGCTGATGGCCGTCGGCGACCGGCACTACGGCAATATCCGTACCGCCGCCAGCGACTGGCTCGAGCGCGTCGAGATCGGCATCGACCGCATCGACGACCAGCCCCGCGCTTTTTCCGGCGGCATGCGCCAGCGCCTGCAGATAGCCCGCAACCTCGTCACCTCCCCTCGCCTCGTCTTCATGGACGAGCCGACCGGTGGCTTGGACGTTTCGGTCCAGGCGCGCCTGCTCGATCTGGTGCGCGGCCTTGTGCATGATCTTGGCCTTGCCGCCATCATCGTCACCCACGATCTCGCCGTCGCACGGCTCTTGTCCCACCGCATGATGGTGATGAAGGACGGCGCCGTCATCGAGCAGGGCCTGACCGACCGCGTGCTCGACGATCCGCGCGAGCCCTATACCCAACTCCTCGTCTCCTCCATCCTGCAGGTATGACGCATGATCCCGAAAAGTGAAAATCGGTTTTCGGTCAAGATCATGCGCAAAGGAAAGTAAGAATCATGGCTACGCCCCTTGTTGTTTCCGAAGTCGCAAAAAGCTTCACCATGCACCTGCGCGACGGCGTCCGCCTTCCTGTTGTCGCCAACGTCTCGTTCTCGGTCAAATCAGGCGAACGCGTGGTGCTCGGCGGCCCCTCCGGCGTCGGCAAAAGCTCGATCCTGAAAATGCTCTACGGCAATTACGGCGTCGACGAAGGCCAGATCCTGATGGAGCACGACGGCAAGCTGGTGAACCTTGCTACCGCCGAACCGCGCACGGTGCTTGAAGTCCGGCGCGCAACGCTCGGATATGTCAGTCAGTTCCTGCGCGTCGTGCCGCGTGTCTCCGCACTCGACATCGTTGCCGAGCCACTGCAGGCGCGCGGCGTCGCCATCGAAGATGCCCGCGCACGGGCCGCCGAGCTTCTGTCGAAGCTCAACCTGCCCAGGGAATTGTGGTCGTTGCCACCAGCAACCTTCTCCGGTGGCGAGCAGCAGCGCGTCAACATCGCCCGCGGCTTCATCACCGACCACAAGATCCTGCTCCTCGACGAGCCGACGGCCTCGCTCGACGCGAAAAACCGTGCGGTTGTCGTCGAAATGATCGCCGAGAAGAAAGCGAAGGGAACGGCACTGATCGGCATCTTCCACGACGAGGAAGTCCGCGACGCGGTTGCCGACCGCATTCTCGACGTCTCGGCCTTCTCGCCGCGAAAGGTTGCCGCATGAGCCAGAAACTCGGGCTCGAGCCCTTCATCCACCCGACCGCGAGCGTCAACAACTCGACGCTCGGCCGTTACACCGAAGTCCAGGAGCGTTCGCGCCTGGAAGAGGTCGAGTTCGGCGACTACTCCTACATCATGCAGGACGGTTCGATCTGGTGCGCGTCGGTCGGCAAATTCGTCAATATCGCCGCCGCGGTGCGCATCAACGCCACCAACCATCCGACCTGGCGCGCGACCCTGCACCACTTCACCTACCGCGCCCCGAACTATTGGGACGATTCCGAACTCGATCACGATCTTTTCGCCTGGCGCCGGTCCAACCGGGTCACCATCGGCCACGACGTCTGGATCGGCCACGGCGCAACCCTGCTGCCCGGGGTCAATGTTGGCAATGGTGCGGTGATCGGCGCGGGCGCTGTCGTCTCCAAGGACGTCGCCCCCTATACGATCGTCGGCGGCGTGCCTGCCAAGCTCATCCGTGACCG
>NZ_MBSS01000020.1 GCF_001695855.1 Ensifer sp. LC163 | reverse complement strand
TTATAGACCCCCATCCTCACAGACGTCAACAGACAATTTCAAAAAACCGACAAGATCGAACAACACCTTGAAAATAAACAACAAATTCAAACGGAAGTTATCAACAGGGCGGAATGCACCCGATTCCGTGAGCCAGTCCATCGCCGCGACCATTTCAAGTCGCCCGGTTTGAGCGAGAGGCGGTTATAGCCATCCCCATTGCCCTTCCCTCAAGTCCCCGCGGCCGTCGGGGTTTGTTGGCGCAGACCTCGCCACGGGGTGCCATGAGATCTTCCGTGACGAGGCGACCCGGAGCAAGCGCCACGGGAACCGAAGCCCCGCTGCTGAATTGGTGCGCTTCCAGCTGAGACCGCGTTCCGCCGCATCCACGGTCTCGAAACTGTAGCGCACGCTTTCCCCCTCGCTATCTATTTTCGTGCGAACAGGCGCCGTGAGGCTGATGCAGGGCGAAAAGCAGCTAAAGCGGCCGTCCGTGGATCAGGTTTCGGTATGCTCGGCGAGAACCGGCTGTCGTCGAAAATCCTGTACACGAGCAAGCTGCGCCTCACTCCCGAGGAACTCTAGAAGCACTGCGTTGAACAAGGAGGCGGACTCGATGTTGGCGATATGCCGTCCGGGCAGCGACAGGTGAAGGCCCCGCTGCACGCGACCGGCGATGCTTTCCAGATCGGAAGGCGGACAAACCGGATCGTCCTCGCCTGAGATGGCAAGCAGGGGATTTGCGATCCGCACAAGGTCCTTTCGCAGGTCCGCCGTGGCCAGGGCGGCGCAGCAACCCGCATATCCATCGGGCGATGTCGCGACGAAACTGTCGAGCACCTTGGCGACATCGCGGGCCTCAGAAACGTTGAACTGCGGTGTGAACCAGCGTTCGGCCGTAGCAGGGATCAGCGCGCCGAGCCCTTCTGCTCGCACAGCCTCGATACGCGCTGCCCAGCTTTCTGCGGTGCCGATCTTCGCAGCAGTCGCGCATACGGCGACCTTGCCCAAGCGCTCCCCGGCATGAATGCCCAGCCACTGTCCCGTGAGACCGCCGATCGACAAGCCGCAGAAATGCGTCCGCTCTATATCCAGCGCGTCGAGCAGCGCAAGGGCATCTCCACCGAGGTCGGCGAGAGTATAGGGCGGACGCGGTGCAGACGACCGGCCGTGACCCCGGCGATCGTAACGCAACACGCGATACTGCCGCGACAAGGCGTCCACCTGAGCATCCCACATGTGCATGTCGGTGCCGAGCGAGTTGCAGAGCATCAGCCAGGGCTTGTCGGAGCCGCCAGTCGCGGCTCCGTCGATGCGGTAGTGGAGGCGGTGACTGGGAAGATCAAGATAAGCCACTGCTCAAATACTCCAGTTGTCGGAAGCCAGGGTTTTGGGCGCCGATGGTTGATGGTCCCGCCGCTTGCTCAGCACCGGCCGGAGTGGCCGCGGGTCCACGCGCGATTGAGTTGTCAGCGTCTCCCGGTCATCGTTCTGCCACCTCATGCTGTGGCTAAGCGAACGGCGGCGGACCGACGGGCGTTGCTGACCGCGAACACCAACATCGCCAAGGCGGCGATCGCCGCCGGGATCGAGAAGATCAGGAAGTTCTGTTGAAGTGGAAACTCCTGCGCCAGCAGCACGCCGCCGAGCGTCGGGCCGACGATGGCGCCGATGCGGCCCACGCCCGAAGCCCAACCGAGCCCGGTGGAACGGACCGAGAGGTTGTAGAGCTGCGCCACGCTGGCATAGAGCAGGATCTGCGTGCCGATGGTGGTGGCGCCGGCAACGAAGACCATCAGGAACAGGATCCCCGCCGGCGGGTTGAGGCCGATCAATGCAATGGATGCCGTGGCGGCGACGAAGAAGCCCACGACCACCTTCGGCAGGCCGAAGCGGTCGCCCAGCCAACCTCCGACGATCGCGCCGGCCATGCCTCCGAAGTTGAGCGAGAAGAGGCTTAAGAGGCTTGCCTTTTCGGCATAACCGGCTTCCTGCAGCACCTTCGGCAACCAAGACGACAGCAGATAAACGAGCAGCAGGCAGCAGAAGAAGGCGGTCCACAACATGAGTGTGCGCAACGTGCGCTGGTGGCGGAACAGTTCGGCGATCGATGCAGACGCGCCCTTGGTTTCGGAAAAGACCAGCCTGTCGTCGCGGTCAAGGCGCGTGGCAGGGGCGAGCTTCGCATAGATCTGTTTCGCCCTCTCCTGTTCGCCCTGGCGGATGAGGAAACCGAGCGATTCCGGCAGCTTCCACAGAATGACCGGCAAAAGCAGCAATGGCAGCGCTGCGACGAAGAACATCGGCTTCCAGCCGAATTGCGGAATGAGGCCGATGCCGAGACCCGCCGCGACCATGCCGCCGACCGAGTAGCCGGAAAACATGATGGCGACCATCGTGCCGCGAAGGCGCTTGGGTGCATATTCGTTCATCAGTGCCACCGCATTCGGCATCAGTCCGCCACAACCGAGACCAGCGACGAATCGGAAGATCTTGAACTCACCCGGCGAGTTGGCAAAGCCGGTGAGCAACGTCGATACCGTAAACAGCAGGAAGCTGATCGCTATCCCTTTCTTGCGACCGATCCTGTCCGCCAGCGGCCCGAAGAAAAGGGCGCCGAACATCATGCCGAACAGCGCCCAGGCCTGGAGCGCGCCGGCCTGCGGCTTGGTCAAACCCCACTCGGCAATCAGCGTCGGCAGCACGGTGCCGGCGACAAAGACGTCGTAGCCGTCGACGATCAGCAGCAGGGCGCAGAGCGCAACCACGAGCCATTGAAATCCGCCGAACGGATTGTTGTCTATCGCTTCATTCACATCGATGGTGCGCATGATCACTCCTCCCCGAGTCCGTTACGCATTCATGTCTCAAGTCTTCAGCCGAGATCTCCCCCGGCAACCGGCAGCACGCTTCCGGTGATGTAGGACGCCTCATCCGAGGCCAGGAACAGGATCGGCGCCACCTGTTCCTCGATGGTCCCGTACCGCTTCATCAAGCTGGATTGCTTCACCTGCCGCACGACCTCACCCATCCAGCCCTTTTCGGCTTCGTTATCGCCGTCGGCATTGCGCGGAATACGGCGCGGCGGCGCCTCAGTGCCGCCCGGCGCCGTGGCGACAACGCGGATGTTGCGATCGGCGAGCTCCATGGCGAGCGATTGCGTGAGGGCGTTCACGCCGCCCTTTGCCGCGGAATAGGGCACGCGATGGATGCCCCGCGTCGCGTTCGACGAGACGTTGACGATCGTGCCGCCGCCACGCGCGACCAGATGCGGCAGCACCGCGTGGCAGCAGTAGAGCGTCGGCATCAGCGAGCGCCGGATCTCGGCATCGATCTGCGGCGGGTCGAATTCGCCGTAGGGGCGCATGCGGATCGCGCCCCCGACGGTGTTGATCAGAATGTCGATGCCACCGAAGGTCTCCGCGGCAAAGCGCATGGCGGCAGCCGCGCCCTCCCAGGTTTCCAGGTCGGCGTTGAAAGCCGCTGTCTGCGCGTCCGGAACTTCAGCCGCCGTGTCGGCAACGAAATCGGCACGGTCGACGAACACCACCTGCCCGTCTTCTTGAGCCGCACGGATCGCCACAGCACGCCCAATCCCTTGCGCGGCGCCGGTCACGATCAGCACCTTGCCGGCAAAACGACCTTTGAAGCGCCGCGCAGTCATGCGGCCTCCTTCGCGATCGCATTGGGCGTGAACTTCTCGTAGTGGAAGCTGTTCGGCACCACGCCACTGTCGTCGAAGTGTCTGCGGACGGCATCGACCATCGCAGGGGGACCGCAGAGATAGACATCGACGTCGCCGTCATTGAGGACCTCCGCCGGCATGTGTTGCGTGACCCAGCCCTTGCGCTGATGGCTGGAGGCTTCCTCGGCCACAACAGTGGCAAAGCTGAAGTTGGCAAGCCGCTTGGCATAGGCTTCGATTTCTTCGACGAGGACCAGATCGAGATCACGCGTGACGCCATAGATCAGATGGACTCGTTGCTCCGAGTTTTCGGCGGCGAGCACTTCGAGCATCGACAGGAATGGCGCAAGCCCGGTGCCGCCGGCGAGAAACAGCAGCGGCCTCTGAACATCGCGGAGATAGAAGCTGCCGAGCGGACCGGTCAGCTGAAGCGTCGTTCCGACCTCGGCGCGCTCCAGCCAGGTGCTCATCAGCCCGTCGGGTATCTTCTTGATGAGAAAGCCGATGCGCGCTCCCCCTGGCGCCGTGCTGAACGAATAGGAACGGTTCTGGCCGCTGCCCGGCACGTCGATGTTGGCGTATTGGCCAGGCAGGAAGGCGGGTGCTGCGTCGACCTCCAGTTCGAGCATGATCGCCGCATCATTGTGCGGGCTTATGCTTGTCACCGTCGCGGAGAATGTCTGCTGCCCTGTCTTGCAGGCCGCCGATGTCGTCGGAACTGCGACTACACAATCCGAAGTCGGCTTCATCTGACAGGTCAGCACGAGGCCGCTCTCCGCCTCATCCGCCGTCAGCGCGTCGTCGATAAAGTCGTCGCCGAGGTCGTAGCTGCCGCTCTCGGCCCGGCACTTGCAGGTGCCGCACACGCCGTCGGAACAGTCCATCGGCAGGTTGATCTTGCTGCGGAAGGCGGCGTCGAGCACTTTCTCGCCGTCCTTGCATTCGATGAAACGGGTCACCCCGTCTTCGAAGTTCAATGCGATCTTGTGGCAGCCCACGGTATCCTCCTGTTCAGTCCCTGTGCCGGCCGACGACGCTCGTCAGAGGTGATAGACGTCGACGACCTGGCGGATGTAATCGTTCTTCAGCACGATCTTCTTGTTCGCGATCAGAAGCCTGTCGCCGCTCTTTTGCAGCGTGACGAACATGGTTCCGAAGAACTGGTCGGTGACCTTGTAGCGATGGTTCAAGGTTTGGAAGTTGTAGCGCACGTCGACCGCATCGCCCCGATCCTGCAGCACCTCGACATTGGTCACGTTGTGGCTGGTGCGCGGTTCTGGTGTGGAGGCGCCGGAGCGCTCGGTCTTGATGCGAAACACCCGGTCTTCCAACCCGTCCCGGCTTGGGTAGTAGATCAGCGAGATCTGCGAGTGCGGGTCTTCGGTGAGTTGATCATCGTCGTCCCAGGCCGGCATCCAGTAGGTCACGTCGGGGGCATAGCAGGTCAGCCATTCGTCCCATTGGCGATCGTCCAGAATGCGCGCCTCGCGGTAGAGGAAGGCGCAGATGGCGTCGTAGGAGATGCTCATGCGACCACTCCGCTCTTCTCGGCCGTAAGCGCATCACGCATCACCTTGGCCCAGTATTCGTGCTGGCGGACGAAAAGCCCCTCGTCCTCGCTGCGCTCTCCAGACAGGAGCGGCTCGATGCCCATGCGCCTGGCGTTTTCGTCGGGGCCGTCGATCCACAACGGCGCGCCGCGCGACAGGTCGTTCCAGAGCGCGGTGGTTCCGGCATAACCCTGTTGGCAGGCGCGAAACTCCTCCAGGTCGTCGGACGTGCCCATGCCGGACACGTTGAAGAAATCCTCGTACTGGCGGATGCGCAGCGCACGGTCTGCGGCGCCTTCGCCTTTCGGCCCGAAGCAGAAGATACTGATCTCGGTCTTGTCGACGCTGATCGGCCGCGTCACGCGGATCTGCGTGCTGAACTGGTCCATCAGGAAGACGTTCGGGTAGAGGCAGAGATTGCGGGTCTGATTGACGATGAAATCCGCCTTGTCCTCACCGACGCGCGCCGTGATCTCATGCCGGCGGTTGTAGACCGGCCGGACCTCGGGGTTCATCGTGTTGGTCCACAACAGGATATGGCCGTTTTCGAACCCGTAGACGCCTGCGACCGATCGGCTCCAGCTGTTGGCGTCGACTGCCTTTGTGCCCTCCTCGTTGCGCCGGCCCATGGTGGCGGCATAGTTCCAGTGCACGGAGCTGACGTGATAGCCGTCGCAGCCGTTTTCCATCTGCAGTTTCCAGTTGCCGTCGTAGATGTAGGACGAATTGCCCCGCAGCACTTCAAGTCCGTCGGGTGCCTGGTCGACGATCTGGTCGATGATGACCTTCGTCTCGCCGAGGTAGTCTTCCAGAGCCGGCACATCCGCCTTGAGGCTGCCGAACAGGAAGCCGCGATAGCTTTCGAACCGCGCGACGCGCTTCAGGTCGTGTGAGCCATCCTTGGCAAATTGCGGTGGATACTGTGTGGATTTTTCGTCCTTGACCTTGAGCAGCTTGCCGCTGTTGGAAAAGGTCCAGCCGTGGAAGGGACAGGTGAAGCTGCTCTTGTTGCCGTGCTTGCGGCGGCACAGCATCGCGCCACGATGCGCGCAGGCATTGATGACCGCGTGCAGTTCGCCTTGCTTGTCGCGGGTGACGACCACCGGCTGACGGCCGATATAGGTCGTGTAGTAGTCGTTATTGTCAGGAATCTGGCTCTCATGGGCCAGATAGACCCAGTTGCTTTCGAAGATGTGCTTCATCTCCAGCTCGAACAGGTCTTCGTTGGTGAAGATGTCGCGGCGGCAACGGAATATGCCGGCTTCCTTGTCGTCCTGCACGGCGGTGGCCAGCAGATGATTGAGGTCCCGGGCCTTGTCGATGATCGCAGACATGAACTATCTCCCGCAAAGCGCGCATCTTCGGGCGCAGCCTTTGCAACACAGTCGTTTATGACGATGATTGTCAGGGGTGGCGGCCCATCCGGGCCGCCGGTTTTGCCGCTCAGGCGGCCGCGCGCTTGCGCTGTTCGTTGATCTGGTTGTCGACACCGTTCACCAGGGCCGTGAGGTGAATGTCGAACTTGATCTCCGCAAAGGGGCCGGTCAGGCCATTGGCCTTTATGCTGGCCTCGTCGGTCCGCTCGATGACGGCCGGAACCAGGCCGTCTCGCGTCGCATAGGCGAAATCGTCGTCGACCAGCGGATCGCCTTCTATGTTGATTTGTGTCGTCAGCTTGCGGTGGTCGTCGGCGCTGATGAACAGGTGGATATGCGCCGGGCGCTGGCCATGGCGGCCGAGTGCCGACAACAGCCGCTCGGTCGGGCTGCCAGGTGGTACGCCATAGCCGTGCGGCACGATGCTGCGGAACTTGTAACAGCCCTTTTCGTCCGCGACGATCGTGCGGCGCATATTGAACGGCGCCTGCTTGCCTGTCGGATCGAAGTGCGAATAGAAGCCGCGGGTGTCACAGTGCCAGACTTCGACCGCGGCGCCCGGCAGCGGCCTACCGTCGGCGCCAAAAACGGTGCCATGCATGATCAGGGTGTGGCCGTTTTCGTCGGTGCCGTCGTCGAGACGGGCAAAGCCGTGCGATACGGGCGCGCCTGCCACATAGAGCGGGCCTTCGATGGTGCGCGGGGTCGGGTTGTCGATGCCGAGAGCCTCATCGATCGCGTCGAGGCGCTCGTCGAGGAAATGGTCGAGACCAAGACCGGGCGAGATCAGACCGGCCTGGCTGGTGGCGCCGATCTCGTTGAGCCAGGCGATGCCGGTCCAATATTCATCGGGGGTGATGTCGAGATCGTCGATGGCCTTGAACAGGTCGGACATGATCCGATGGACGATCTGCTTGACACGCGGATTGCCGCCGTTGTTGTCGAGGCCGCTCAGGACCTTGAGAAAGTCCTGTATCTCCGGCCTGTCGAAGATCTGCACGTTCATTTTCATCCTCCTCTTGGATTACTTGAGAAAACTGGCGCGGTTCGCATCCTCCCGGGAGCGCCGCCAAAGACGGTCTTAGCTATCGTCGTCGCGGACTGCCGAGGGATGCCGCACGAGTGGCGTCACCTCGAGGTCCATGAACTTGAACAGCGGAAGTCCCGAAAGTATCTCGTGCAGTTCCGCGTTGTCCTTCACGTCAAAGACGCTGTAGTTCGCGTACTGGCCGACTATTCGCCAGATGTGTCGCCACTTGCCGCTCTTCTGCAGATCCTGCGAATAGGCCTTTTCCCGGGCGATGATGTCGGCCGCCTCCGCCTTTGGCAGATCGTTGGGAATGTTCACGTCCATGCGCACATGAAAGAGCATGTTCAGCCTCCCTGCCCGGCAATGCTGACCGTCTTGCGCAGTCCATCGCGCGTGAAGAAGGCCAGACGCTCTTCGTCCAGCTCGATACCGAGCCCAGGTCCTGAGGGCACGGTCAGTTCAAACTCGCTGTAGTTCAGCGGTGTCGTCAGGATCTCTTCGGTCAGCAGCAGCGGTCCGAACAGCTCCGTCCCCCATTGAAGGTTGGTAAAGGTGGAGAACACCTGCGCCGATGCCACCGTGCCGAAAGCCCCTTCAAGCATCGTGCCGCCATAAAGACCGATGCCGGCTGCGTCCGCGATGGTCGCGACCCGCTGGGCATTGAAGAGCCCGCCGCTTTGCTCGATCTTGACGGCGAACACGTCCGCACCGCTGACTTTCGCGAGTTCAAAGGCGCTTTCCGGGCCGTGCAGCGATTCATCGGCCATCAGCGCGACGGGAAAGCGACGCACGAGCCGGGCCAGTGCCGCAGCCGAGGCGACCGGCTGTTCGACCAGGTCGCAACCGGCGTCCGCCAAGGCGGCCATGCCGTAGGCGGCATCTGTCTCGCTCCACGCCATGTTCACATCCACCCGAACCGAGCCACGCTCGCCCAGCGCCCGCTTGATGGCCGCAACATGGGCGATGTCCTGATGCAGGGGCCTTGCCCCGATCTTCAGCTTGAAAATCCTGTGCCGGCGCAGGTCGAGCATCTTCTCGGCCTCGGCGATGTCGGCCTTCGTATCACCGGACGCCAGCGTCCATGCGACAGGCAGATGGCTGCGCATGCGACCGCCCAGCAACTCGCTGACAGGCAACCCGAGCCGCTTGCCATGCGCATCGAGCAGCGCGGTTTCAATCGCGCATTTGGCGAAACGGTTCTCCTTGACCATCTTGCCGATGCGCGCCATCAGCGTCTGCACGGCTGTCGCATCTTGGCCGACCATGACGGGCCTGAAATAGGTATCGACCGCCAGCTTCATGCTTTCCGGGCTTTCGCCCCCATAGGCCAGCCCGGCGATCGTCGTGCCCTCGCCCACGCCGACGATGCCGTCGCTGCAATGGAGCTTGACCAACATCAGGGTCTGGCCGTTCATGGTCGCCACCGAGAGCTTGTGCGGCCGGATGGTCGGCAGATCGACGAGCAGGGTCTCGACGCGTTCTACGAGGGGGAACGCTGCTGCGGTCGGGACAACGGATGTCAAGGTCGTGTTCATGGGGCGAACTTTGCGCCGGGTATGAAGCCTCGTCCAACATCATTTGCATCTGCTATGATACCTTTCTGGTATCATAGCCAGAAAAATGCCACCTTATCTGCACTTCCCGCAGCGCAGCATATCGTCGATAGCTGCGAATCCGGAATAAGGGATGAGAGCAAAATGATGGATCTTCGCCAGCTTCGCTATTTCGTAGCCGTCGCACGCGAGCGAAACTTTACCCGCGCAGCCCAGACGCTGCACATCGCCCAACCGCCCTTGAGCCGGCAGATCCAGTTGCTTGAGGAGGACCTGGGCGTCCCACTCATCATCCGCAAGAGCCGCCCCGTCCGCCTGACGGAAGCAGGGCGTCTGTTCTATGAACAGGCGCTGCAGGTCCTCGGTCGGGTCGAACAGATGCAAGCGGCAACCCGCCGGGTCGGTTTGAACCAGAACAGCGTCCTCTCGATCGGCTTCGTTGCCTCGACCCTGTACGGCGGGCTGCCGTCACTGGTGCGAAAACTGCGCCAGCACGCCCCGGAAGTGGATATCCAGCTATTGGAAATGGTCTCCGTCCAGCAAATCCCCGCGCTCAAGGAGGGCCGCATCGACATGGGTTTTGGCCGCCTGCGGCACAGCGACCCGAACGTGGTCGGTATCGTGTTGCGCGAAGAACGTCTTGTCGTGGCAATACCGAAAGACGCGCCGCTGGCTAAGGAGGCTTCGCCGCTTCCAGTCGCCGCCCTTGCCGGTCAAAAGGTCATCGTCTACCCCAAGGAGCCTCGACCCGGCTATGCCGACCACGTGCTGAGCCTGCTGCAAAGTCATGACGCGCGCCCGGCCGAGGTTCAGGAAGTGCGGGAAATCCAGACCGCCCTCGGACTGGTCGCCGCCGAAGCAGGTGTGTGCATCATCCCCTCCTCCGCACGCCAGATGCGTTCGGACGTGCACTATCGGCTGCTCGAGGGAAAAGGCGCAACCTCACCGGTCATCCTCAGCCACCGGATCGGCGACAATTCGCGGTATATCGACCTCGTCAAACAATTGATTGCCGAAATGTACAAGGAAAGCCCGCCCTGGCTGGACCCGGAATACAACCTTGTCCATGGCTTGATCGGCAGCCCAACCGAGCACACTGAGAAATTTTAACAGGCGTACGGCGCGGTCGAGCAAATTGGCGCTTGATCTACGAGTTTCACGCGTTGGTCTGCGCCATTGGTCTCCGTGAAACAGGCAGCTACTCTGCCTGCCGGAAATTGCGGATGCGGTCGAACAGGACGGCAAGGATGGTGGCGCCGCCGATGAACGTTCCCTGCCAGAAGGCGTTGATGCCGAGCAGCCCGAGGCTGTTACGGATCACCTCGATGAGCGCCGCGCCGACCAGTGCGCCGAAGGCCGTGCCGACCCCGCCAGCCAGATTGGCGCCACCGATCACCGCCGCTGCGATGACCTGCAGTTCCATACCGGCACCGATGTTGGTCGTAACCGCGCCGAGCCAGCCGGTCTGAACGATGCCGGCGATGCCGGCCGAAAGGGCGGAAATCATGTAGACACCGACCTTGATCGGGCGCACGGGGATACCGGTGGCAGTCGCCGCCTGCTCGTTGCCGCCGATAGCGTAGATGTAGCGGCCCAGCCTCGTCCACCGCAGGACGAACCCCGTCAGCAGCGCCAGAACGATCATGTAGATCACCGGGTTGGCGATGCCGAACAGCCATGCCCCACCGCCAAGAGCGAGCAGTTTATCGTGATCCGGACCAAACTGGAAAACGACCGTGTTGTTTGACGCGACCATCGCCAGACTTCGCGCAATCGAAAGCATGCCGAGCGTGACCACGAAAGGGGGAAAGCCGACATAGGCAATGAGCACACCGTTGAAAGCACCGATGAGGACCGCAGTTGCCACCGAAGCGGCAATCCCGACCTCGATGCTGTAGCCGGAATGCATGACCACCGCGAGGACCATGCTGCATAGGCACAACACCGACCCTACCGACAGGTCGATCCCGCCGGTGATGATAACCAGCGTCATGCCGAGGGCAATGATTGCGACGAAGGTGGTGTTGCGGGTGATGTTGTAGAGGTTCTTCGCTGTGGCGAATGAATCCGTCGCGAAGGACAGGAAGATGCAGGCCAGAACGACGGCGACCAACACCCAGAACGTCTGGTTGGAGAGGATTGCAGCACCCAGCGTACGTTGTTTCTGAGCAATCGTCTGGTCGAGCGTCGTTGCCATTGTCCTTCGCATTCCTCCTATCCCGCGCTCATACCCTTTCGATGGCGCCGGTAATCAATCCCGTCACTTCTTCAGGCGACGTCTGCGCGATAGGCTTGTCGGCGACCATTCGGCCACGCCGCATGACGACAACGCGATCGGCGACATCGAAGACATCAGGCATGCGATGGCTGATGAGCACGACCGCAATGCCGCGGTCACGCAGTTCCCGGATCAGATGCAACACCTCGGCGACCTGGCGCACTGAGATGGCGGCAGTCGGCTCGTCCATGAGCACGATCTTTGCCTCGGAGATCATCGTTCGCGCGATCGCGACCGCCTGCCGTTGCCCCCCGGACATCTGCCTGACAAGATCGCGGGGGCGGGTTTCGGATCGGAGCTCCCTGAAGATTTCTCCGGCGCGTCTGTACATCGCCTTGTAGTCCAGCACACGCAAAGGGCCAACGCCGCGCCTCAGTTCGCGCCCAAGGAAAACGTTCGCCGCTGCCGTCAGATTGTTGCAGAGCGCCAGGTCCTGGTGAACGATTTCAATGCCGTGCTGTCGCGCCTCTACCGGCCGATGCAGCACGATTTCGCTACCGTCGAGCCGTATCGTGCCCTGGCTCGGACGGTAGTTCCCGGCAATCATTTTGACCAGCGTCGACTTGCCGGCGCCGTTGTCTCCCATGAGGCCGACCACCTGCCCCGCTTCCAGTGAAAGCGAAACGTCGCTGACCGCCTGGATGGCGCCGAAGTGCTTGGAAATGTTGGTGAGCTCAAGTACCGCCACCAGCCTTCTCGCCTCCAGAAGCGCACCGGTACGCCAAGGGGCGCGATCGTTCGTCTGACTTCACCCAGCGGCCGACATCGCATTTACGCAAATCCTTATGAAGGCGTCAATGACGTCCTTTGCCGAGCAACTGTTTTGTATGACAAATAGACGTTGCGCTGTATATTAGCTGTCGGTGGGAGACCAGCATGCTTATCCTTGTTACCGGTGCAACGGGCAAGGTCGGGCGGAACCTCATCGCGGGGCTGCTTGACCAACCGCGTTTTTCGAGGGCGCTGATCCGTGCGCTCTGCCACAATCGCCTGCTCGATCCGTCGGAGCGACTGGACGTGGTCTGCGGGACGATCGCCGACCGCGAAGTCGCCGAAGCGGCGATGAAGGGCGTCACCCATGTCGTGCACCTCGCCACCTGCAAGGAAACGCCCGACGCTGTCATGGACATCACGGTCAAGGGATTGTTCTGGCTGCTCGAGGCGTTCCGGACCAGTTCTTCCGCACGCCAGTTCATCCTCGTCGGTGGGGACGCGGCGGTCGGCCATTTCTTCTACCGCCACGATGGTCCCGTGACGGAGAAGACGCCGCACCGCGCCTATCCCGGTTGCTACGCGCTGTCGAAGGTCCTCGAGGAAGTGATGCTCGAGCAGTACGCGGTTCAATACGGCTCCAACACTTGCTGCCTGCGCGCGCCGTGGATCATGGAGAAGGACGACTTCAAACAGACATTGTCGTTCGGCGACGATGTTTTCGGTGCCCCCGACTGGAAGACCTTTTTTGCGCCCGCAGAAGCGCGGCGATACGCCGAGGCCGGCACGGTGCCGCTCCTGCGTGATGCCGATGGCCGGCCGCTCAAGCGCAATTTCGTGCATGTCGGCGACCTGGTCTCGGCGATCCTCGAGGCGATCGACAACCCGCGCGCCGAACGGCAGCTCTTCAACATATCGATGGACCGTCCGGTCGACTATGGCGAGGTCGCACGCTACCTCGCACGCACGCGTAACCTCGACTCGGTCGACGTTCCGAGCGCCTTCCACTCGAACTGGATGGACAACAGCAAGGCGAAGTACCTTCTGGACTGGCGCCCTGATTACGATCTCGAAAAGCTTATCGACTCGGCCTGGCAATACGAGCGTCAGCCGAACGATCCTCGTGTCGTCTGGTATCCGGGTTGATTTGTGCCGCGGACAGACGCTGTCCGCTTGTTCAACGGGAGGAAAGAATGAGAAAGACATTATTGCTGGCCGCCGTTGCCGTCCTGGCGCTCTGCGCCGGTCAGGCCCTGGCCAAGAAGCAGCTCGTCATCGTCGTGAAAGGCCTCGACAACCCATTCTTCGAAGCGATCAACCAGGGTTGCCAGAAATGGAACAAGGAAAATACGGATTCCGAATATGAGTGCTTTTACACCGGGCCTGCCTCGACATCCGACGAGGCCGGCGAAGCGCAGATCGTTCAGGACATGCTCGGCAAGGCCGACACGGCTGCCATCGCAATTTCGCCCTCCAATGCCAAACTCATCGCTCAGACGCTGAAGACCGCAAACCCGACGATCCCCGTCATGACGCTGGACGCCGACCTTGCCAAGGAGGACTCGGCCCTGCGCAAGACCTATCTGGGGACCGACAACTACCTGATGGGCGCGCGGATCGGTGAGTACATCAAGAAGGCCAAGCCGACTGGCGGCAAGATCTGCACGATCGAAGGCAACCCCGGGGCGGACAACATTCTGCGCCGAGCCCAGGGCATGCGCGACACGCTGACCGGTCAGGACGGACTGGCGGAACTGAAGGGCGAGGGAGGTTGGACGGAAGTCGCAGGCTGCCCGGTGTTCACCAATGACGACGGGGCCAAGGGCGTGCAGGCGATGACGGACATTCTCGCCGCCAACCCGGACCTCGATGCGTTCGGCATCATGGGCGGCTGGCCGCTGTTCGGTGCACCGCAGCCCTATCGCGACCTGTTCAAGCCGATAGCGGACAAGATTGCGAAGAACGAATTCGTCATCGGCGCGGCCGACACGATCGGCGACGAGGTGGCCATCGCGCGTGAAGGGCTGGTGACGGCTCTCGTCGGGCAGCGTCCGTTCGAAATGGGCTACAAGGCGCCGTCTGTCATGCTGGACCTGATCGCCGGCAAGCCGGTGGAAGATCCGGTGTTCACCGGTCTTGATGAATGCACCAAGGATACGGTCGACACGTGCATCCAGAAGTGACGCCATAGTCCGGGGTCTCGTTTGCGGGCGCCCGGACAAAGGTCGTTATTTCCGGCCGAGCCCGCATGGCGGCTTCATGCCGCCGGCGCGGGGGGTGTCAGGTCGACCCCGTTGACGCAAGCGCCACGCATCGACAGCATCAGAACGTATTGATCGGCGGCGGTGAAACCATTCTTCGCGGCGTTGCCGGCCGGGTTTGGCATGCCGCCCATGTGAGCCGTCGGCTCGAGGTCCTTGAGCGCATTGGCGAAGACAATTCGTGCGCATCACAACGGGGAGAGCAGAATGACAAAGAGGATCATCTTCACCGGCGGCAGCGGCAAAGCCGGCCGCCACGTCGTGCAATATCTCGTCGAACGAGATCACCAGGTGCTCAATCTCGACACCCGACCGCTTGATAACCCGAAAGTCAGGACGCTCACCACCGATATCACCGATAGCGGGCAAGTCTTCAACGCCTTGTCGAGCTACACCGGGCTGCACGAATTCGACCCATCCTTGAGGCCGCAGCCGATCGACGCCGTCGTACACTTTGCCGCCATTCCGCGCATCATGATCGCGCCCGACAACGAGCTTTTCCGCGTCAACGCACTCGGCACCTACAACGTCATCGAAGCGGCCGTGAAACTGGGTATCCGCAAGGTCGTCATCGCATCCAGCGAGACGACCTACGGTCTCGTCTTTGCCAACGAGCCCCGCACGCCCGCATACTTTCCGCTCGATGAGGAATACGATGTCGACCCGATGGACAGCTATGCCTTGTCGAAGGTCGTCAACGAACAGACGGCACGCGCCTTCGCGCTTCGCAGCGGCATCGACATCTACGCCTTGCGCATCGGCAACGTCATTGAGCCGCATGAGTACGAACTGTTTCCCGGATGGTTCGCAAATCCGGGCTTCCGCAAGCGCATCGCCTGGAGCTACATCGATGCGCGCGACCTCGGTCAGATCACGCTTCGTGCGGTGGAGAAGGATGGGCTGGGGTTCCAGATCTTCAACGCAGCCAGCGACGACACCTCTTCCGATCTGCCTACCCGCGAACTAATCGACCGTTTCTATCCGGGCGTGCCGCTCAAGCGGGAACTCGGCGAATTCGAGACGCTGCTGTCGAACCGAAAGGCCCGTGAAGTGTTGGGCTTTCGCAGCGAACATGGCTGGAGAAGATACGTCCCCGCTGGCTAACGTATCGGGCAAATATCGGAGGCGAGGTAACTCCGCTGCCGGGCCGCCGAGAGCGAGCAGGCGGCACGAACACTGTAGTCATCTCGCGATGACGGACGATGCCAGTTTCTATTGCATGCGGACGTAACATAACCCGCGAAACGGGTGTTCGTCCCGCCTCGAAGAAACGGCGGCAAGAGGGCAGCCGCTTCTTCGATTCAATGCCCTATTTGGCCACGTGTCACACGCCGCCAACACCGTCGACGTCGACATCTCCGGCTTTCGTGTCCTCGGCGTACTGACGGTCGAATGTCGAATAACGTGGTGGCACGAGGCAAGAAATGATAAGCCAGTTAGGCGGAGGCGTGACCATGCAGAACAGCATGAGGCTGGCATATGGCTAAAGTTGTTTCCACACGAGCCACCGACGACTTGGTGCAGCAGGTTCTGGAACGTCCGCGAGCACTTAAGAAGAAAACTCTGCCCTCCGACGGTTCCACGACGAAACTCACGCTCAATGTCGACACCGACGTGGTCGATTGGTTCAAAGCATCCGGCACCGATTGGCGCGCAAGGATGCAGGACGCTCTTCGAAATGCAACCAAGCGCGACAAGGATGCTTGATCCCAACGGATCCGCCTACGGCCTTGCGGATGGGACACGTGCTGCGTGCGTCTCAGGGTAGCCCGCGAGCACATGCTCGATGGCACGGTCAGAGTCGACCATTTCCCTCTCGGCCGGCGCCCATCCGTGACGCACACATCGTATACAATGCTTGCGTATTATGTTGACAATATTCTATTTTAGCGCTTCCTTATTGTAATCCGCCGCGCCATTTCGTGCCGGATGCCAAAAATGGGGAGTGAGATGATCAACAGACGCTCGACATTGAAATCGTTGGCGCTCGGCGCCGTTTCGATCCTGGCAATTGCAGTCGCAAGCACCTTTCCCGCACAAGCGGAGAACAAGGAACTCAAGATTGGCTTCGTCGGCGTGACCAGCGGTCCCGCCGCGGCCTGGGGTACGTCCAACGTCCGCTCGATGCAGACGCGCGCAGATTGGCTCAACGAGGCCGGCGGCGTGAAGATCGGCGACGACACCTACAACATCACCATCGTCACCTTCGATGACCAGAAGGATCCCAAGCGGGCCATCGCCGGCATGGAGAAGATGGCCCAGGAAGGCATCCATTATGTCGTCGGACCGAATGTCGATGACGGCGCGGCGGCCGTTCGTCCTGTGGCGGAATCCAAGGGGATCATCTATTTCCCCTACGCCTTCCCGAAATCGCTTTATGTCGCACCGGCCTCGAATGCGGTCCTCGGCATGGTTGCCAATTATCAGTCCGGACCGGCAATCTACAAATATCTGAAGGAAAACAAGAGTGTGAAGAAGGTGGCTTTCATCGCCGCCAACGAATCCGACCCGATCAGCCAGCGTGACGGCGGCGTCGCTGCCGCCAAGGAACTCGGGCTGGAAGTGGTCGCCGAGACCGATACCTACCAGAACGACACACGCGACTTCACACCGGTGCTGACGCCGATCGTCCAGTTGAAACCGGATCTGCTCGTCCTGTCCGGTGTGGCCCCCGCCAACGCGCCGCTGTTGATCCGCGCGGCACGCGAACTCGGCTATGAGGGCCTGATCTCGGCAGAAACGGCGCAGGACGCGACCGTGCTGCAGGAAGGCGCTGGTGAACTCGCCAACGGCTTCATCTCCGTCGGCGGCGCTTCGACCCCGGAGATCCGCACGCCACTGATGGAGGAGTTCATCGATCGCTACACCAAGAAGTTCGGCGAATACAACGATGAGTCCAACACCAAGGTCTACGCGCTCGAATACATCATCGAAACGCTCAAGGCGAACCCCAAGGCGATAGACGACGTGGCCGAGTTCAAGAAGACCATCGACAGCTTCTCCGCGCCCAATCCCTACGCCAAGGACAGCATGCTGAAATATGTCGGCACGACCTCCTTCGGCCAGAAGCGCCAGGTCTCCGTGCCGATGGTGGTGACCGAGTTCAAGGACGGCACGTTCAAGACGTTGTTCATCGGCGAAGTGGACTGACGTTGCCTGATTAAGTCAATCGAGGTTCGGGACCGGTCCCGAACCTCCCCGGCGATCGGATTTTCCGCCATGGAACAGGTCATTGCCAACGGACTGTATCTGGGTGCCCAATATGCGCTGATCGCGCTCGGGCTGACACTGATCTTCGCGCTCATGAACGTTCTCAACTTCGCGCACGGGCAGATGTACGTGCTGGGCGGCTTCGTGACATACTCGATCTACGGCCAGCTCAAGCTGCCCTTCGTGGTTGCGCTGATCTGTTCGGGGGTATCGCTGGCGATTGTCGGCGCGCTGATGGAGAAATTCCTTTTCCGGCCGGTCATCCGACGCAGCAAGCGCGAGGAAAGCACGATGCTGCTCGCCGCTGCCATCGCATTTTTCCTCGATGCCCTCATATTGCTGCTGTTCGGCGAGAAACAGCGCGGCGTGCCGAAGATCGTCAGCGGCGTTTTCATCTCCGACAGTGTGATCTTGCCTTACGATCGCATCGTCGTCGGCGTGATCGCGATACTGATGATCGCCGCCTTCATGCTCTACATGCAATACAGCAAACCCGGCCGCGCCATGCGGGCGCTGGCGCAAGATCGCATTGCCGCGCAGCTGATGGGTGTCAAGGTCGAGCGCTATTCCATGATCGGCTTCGCACTCGGGGCAATGCTCGCCGGTGTCGTCGGCGGCTTGCTCGTCAGTATCACCGGCGTCAACTCCGGCATCGGCGGACCGATTTCGATCAAGGCGTTTCTGATGGTGATGATCGGTGGCGCCGGCGTGGTTGGCGGCGCAATTGCCGGTGGTTTCATCCTCGGCATGATGGAATCGGTCGGCCTCACCGTGCTGCGCGAATATGGCGACGTCACCTATCTGGTCATCTTCGCGCTGCTGATGGCCTTCCTGAGCATCCGCCCGAACGGGCTGATGGGCAAACCGTGGGGCTGATGTCATGCGCAAATCGTCGTCCGTCAGGATCGTCTCCGCCACCCTGTTCCTGTTGGCGCTGCTTGTGGCCGTCCCGCTGCTGATCAGCGCCACCGGCCGGAGCGACCTCTATTACACGCTGACCTCGGTCGCCCTTCTCAGCATCATCAGCGCGGGCGTGTGGATCACCTTCTATATCGGCCGCATCAATATCGGCCAGGGCGCCTACGCGCTGATGGGCGGCTATGTCTCCGCCATCCTGGTGACGAATTATGGCGTGTCGTTCTGGCTGACCCTGCCTCTGGCGGGCCTGTTCTGTGCCGTTGCAAGCGTTCTCATCGGTCTGCCGATTCTGCGCCTGCGCGGCGTTTATTTTGCCATGGTGTCGCTGGTGCTGACCGAAGTCGCGCGCCTGCTTGCGCTTGCCATGCCGATCACCAACGGTGCCAAAGGCATTGTCAGCATTCCGTTGCCGACCGGCATAAGCCTTTTCGGCATCACCTTCGTTCCGGATTTCGCGAGCCTCGCCAATCCCCGGTTTGCCTTCTACATCGTCGCTGTATTGTTGATGGCGCTTTGCTTCCTCGGTCTCTATCGGCTCGCCCATTCGCGCATCGGCCAGCTCTGTCAATCGCTGCAGCAGAACGAGGAGCTCGCCTCGTCGATCGGCGTCAATATCGCCTACCTCCGCGTGGTCGCCTATGCGCTCTCGTCTTTCCTCGGCGGCGTCGGTGGGGCGATGTTCGCATCGATCTCCCAATCGATCTATCCGTCGAGTTTCACGGTCGCCGACTCGGTCAATTTCATGCTCAATTGCTTCCTCGGCGGGCTTGGCTATGTGCTCGGACCGATGCTTGGAACCTTTGTCCTCTATTTCGGTTGGGACGTGCTGTTCCAGGCGGGCGAATTCCAACTCCTGATCTTCTCGACAGTGCTGATCGTGCTGATGCTGGTCCTACCCAACGGCCTGCTGAGCCTAGCCCTGCCCGGCAAGAGGAGCGGCTAGCACCATGACCGACATTCTCGAAGTCATCGGCCTTACCAAACGTTTCGGCGGGCTCGTCGCGGTCAACGACGTCTCCTTTTCGGTGCGCGAGCGCGAGATCCTTTCAGTCATCGGGCCGAACGGCGCCGGCAAGTCGACCCTGTTCAAGCTGATCGCCTCCTTCCTGCGGCCGACCGAAGGCGAAGTGAGGTTCAAGGGCGAGCGGATCTCCGGGCTGTCGCCGCACATCACGGCTCGAAAGGGTGTGGTGCGGACATTTCAGGAGACCACAATCTTCAAGGACATGACCGTGCGCGACAACGTCGTGACGGCTCACCATCTGCGGTCCCGCGCCAGCCTCGTCGGCTTTTACTTCGGCAGTGCCTCGGCGCGCAGCGATCTGGACGCCTTCGGCAGATCCGCCGACGAGATTCTCGCCTTCCTTGGACTGGGAGCGATGCAGGCCGAGATCGCCAGCAACCTGCCCCACGGGCATCTGCGGGCGCTCGGCATTGCCATCGCGCTTGCCACCGATCCGTCCGTCATCCTGCTCGATGAGCCCTTCGCGGGCATGAATCACGACGAGACCAGGCGCGCGGTCGAAATCGTGCGTAAGCTGCGCGAACGCGGCATTACCGTGCTCCTGGTTGAACACGATATGCCGGCCGTCATGAACATTTCCGACCGCATCGTCGTACTCAACTTCGGCGAGAAGATCGCCGAGGGTACCCCGGCGGAAATCCAGCAGAACCCAAAGGTCATCGAAGCCTATCTCGGTGCCGAAGACGAATCGATCGGATTGTAGGCCATGGAACCGCTTCTCAAATTCGATGACGTCGAGCTCTACTACGACCACGTCTATGCCCTGAAAGGCGTGTCGATCGAGGTTAAGGAAGGCGAGACCGTGGCGCTGATCGGCGCCAACGGGGCGGGCAAGTCGTCGATCCTGCGTGCCATCACCGGCCTCAGAAGGATCCGCAAGGGTGAGATCCGCTATCGCGGCAACCGTATTGACGGCATCGCGCCGGATGAGATCGTCCGCATGGGAATCTCCATGGTGCCGGAAGCGCGTCGTGTCTTCCCTTTCATGACGGTGCGCGACAACCTTCTGATGGGTGCCTTCACGCGCTCCGACAAGGCCGAGATACAGCAGAGTATGGATATGGTGTTGACGCGCTTCCCGCGGCTCAAGGAGCGTTATTCGCAGCAGGCGGGGACGATGAGCGGCGGCGAGCAGCAGATGCTGGTGATCGGCCGAGCGCTGATGGCGCGCCCCCGTTTGCTGCTGCTCGACGAACCGTCGCTTGGCGTCGCGCCGAAGCTGGTCCAGGACATCGCGCGGTCGATCGTGGCGATCAACCGCGACGAAAAGGTCAGCGTGCTGCTTGTCGAGCAGAACTCGCGCATGGCGCTGCGGATCTCCCAGCGTGCCTACGCGTTGACGACCGGCAAGGTGGCGCTCAGCGGAAATTCGGTCGAGTTGCTGAATGACGACCGTGTCAGGCATCTCTATCTCGGCGGCGAAGTGTAGGTAGGACCGGACATGCGCATCCTTGTCATAAATCCCAACACCACGGCCTCGATGACCGGCAAGATCGGCAAGGCTGCAAAGATCGCGGCGTCGGCCAGAACCAGGATCATCGCAGTCAATCCCGAGGACGGCCCACCAAGCATCGAGGGCTATTTCGATGAGGCCTTCGTGGTGCCTGGCATTCTCGCCGAAATGTTCAAGGCAGGCGATATGGACGCCTATGTCATCGCATGTTTCGACGATACCGGTCTCGATGCGGCGCGCTGCGCTACAAGCGCACCGGTGATTGGAATAGGCGAAGCGGCGTTTCACCTTGCAACGTTGATTGCCGGTAAGTTCAGCGTCGTCACCACGCTTGCGCGCTCAGTGCCGGCGATCGAGCACAATCTATCGAAATACGGTCTGTCCTCTCGCTGCGCCAAGGTGAGGGCGTCGGATGTCGCCGTACTTGACCTCGAAGAGCCGGGTTCTGAAGCGCGTCAGAAGATCTCGGTTGAAATTGCCCGTGCGATCGCCGAAGACAAAGCAGAGGCGATCGTACTCGGTTGTGCCGGGATGGCCGATTTGGCGCACCAGCTTTCGAGCGAATATGGGGTGCCGGTGCTTGACGGTGTGGCCTGTGCGGTCAAGCTTGCCGAAGCCATCTGCGCTTTGGGTCTGAGAACCTCGAAGGTCGGCGGTTATGCCGCGCCACTCGTCAAGCAATTTGCCGGTCACTACGCGCCATTGTCGTCGGGGTTGAGCAAGCTTCAATAAGGATGCATCGGGATGCCCAAGGACGTTGTCCGTCGGCGAGCGAGACAAAAGACGAGCCCGCCAGAAACGATGAATATGTCGCCTATACTCGATCCGGAAATCCACAGTCGGATGCCGGCCACGCGTTGGTCGCCGATCTATCACGGCCTCCGGGACGCAATCGTCGCACATCGGCTCGCCCCGGGCACGAAGCTGCCGGAAGACGAGCTTGCATCGATCTATGCGGTCAGCCGCACGGTGATCCGGGCCGCCCTTCAGGCGCTGGCCCACGACCGTCTCGTACGACTAGAACCTAATCGCGGTGCCTTTGTCGCTCAGCCGTCGACCAGAGAAGCGCGCGAGGTTTTCGAAGCGCGCGCACTGATCGAACCCAAAGTCGCCGCACTTGCCGCGGAAGTGGCTAAACCGGAGGACATATTGCTGCTGCGCCGCCATCTCGACAAGGAGCATGAGGCGCTGCATGCCGGCCGCGACAGCGACGCGATCATGTTATCGGCGCGATTTCATGTGGGTATCGCGGAAATTGCCGGCCATTGCGTTCTGACCGGCTTCGTCCGTGATCTCGTTTCCCACTCCTCGCTGATTATTGCTCTTTACTGGAAGCGGCGCGACACAACCTGCGAAAGCCACGCGCATCATGCGCTGGTCGACGCCATCGAGGCGGGCGAATCCGCTAAGGCCGCCGACCTGATGAAGGAACACCTGCTTGACCTCCTGTCGGGCCTGGAGCTCGCTCGGCCGGCAGGCAAGCCGGCGAGCCTCGCAGACGCGCTCCGCTGAATTGCCGCTGGTCTGGCAAAGACATCAAAGCGGAGAGCGGTCGGATCGGTGGTCTGCCGACGTTTGTGTTGGTTTTGGAACGCCAGAAGCCCGCGGACATTTCTGTCTCGCGGTTTTTTTGATTTGGTTGCGGGGGCCTGATCGCACGGAGGCTTGTGAGAACCAGCCGAACTCAAGTTCTGAGTGAAGTCGTTTGCGCCAAGCGCCCAACAGCAAAGCGGAAATGATTTCCGCTTTGCAACTGACGCATCGTCGCTGTACCGTAAAGGCTGGCAAGCGTAGCGTTCAACATATAGCTGGAGCCAAAGTCCGGGCGTCGTTTCAACCCGATGAATAAGTAGCCGCTGATCATGGAACTTATCGTCGCTCTTGGCCTGATCGTCTTCAAGGTCGCGTTTCTGATTGCGATCCTGCTACTGCTGCCCTTGCCGCTGACCTGGCTGGAACGCAAGATCGCCGGTCACATCCAGCAGCGTATGGGGCCAATGCGTGTGGGTTGGCACGGGCTGCTGCAGCCGGTCGCGGACGGAATCAAGCTGTTAACCAAAGAGGACCATATCCCGGCCGAGGCCGATCGCTTCCTCTTCAAACTGGCGCCGATCCTGGCGCTTGCCCCACCCTTCGTGGTGTTCGTCGCGATCCCCTTCGGCGAAACCGTCTCGGTCCTCGGCGCCGAAATTACGCTCTACGTCTCCAACATGAATGTGGCGCTCCTTTTCGTCTTCGCGGTCATCGGGATCGAGGTCTATGGCGTCATCTTCGGCGGCTGGGCCGCCAACAGCAAATACGCTGTCCTGGGCAGCCTCAGAACCTGCGCGCAGATGATCAGCTACGAGATCCCGATGGGGTTCGCGGTCATCGGCGTGGTCATGCTGGCGCAGTCCATGAGTCTGCTCGAGATCGTGCGGGCGCAGGCCGATGTCTGGAACATCGTCTACCAACCAGTCGGCTTCTTCGTGTTCTTCGTCGCCGGACTGGCCGAAGCGCAACGCATTCCCTTCGACCTCGCGGAAGCGGAGGGCGATCTGGGGGCCGGGTTCCATACCGAGTACAGCGGTATCCGCTTCGCGTTCTTCATGGTCAGCGAATATGCCATTATGCTGCTGGTGTCGGTCCTGGTGGTGATCCTGTTCTTCGGCGGCTGGAACGGCGTGCTGCTCCCCTTGCCGCCGATTCTCTGGTTTGTGCTCAAGGTCGCCTTCTTCGTCTATGTATTCATATGGTTCCGCTTCACGTTCCCACGCTATCGCTACGACCAACTGATGGCGATCGGATGGAAAGTCTTGCTTCCGCTGTCGATGGCGAACATAATTATAACCGGTGTTCTTTTGGGAGCCACGGCGGCTCCGTAGCGGGGCGGCGATGTCGCACGCAGGAGACAAAGTTGGAACATGGATCGGCTGGGCGTTCTTCGCCGATCTAGCGAACGCTTTGGCTCTGACCTTCGGCTACATGTTCTCCAGATCCGTGACCATGCAGTATCCGGACAAGGAAAAATGGTTGCCTTACGCCCGTTACCGCGGGCACCACTTCCTGAAGCGCGACGACGAGGGCGAGATCAAATGCGTGGCCTGCGAGCTCTGCGCAAAGATTTGTCCCTGCGACTGCATCGAAGTCATCCCCTACGAGGACGAAAAGGGCAACCGTCACCCGGCAAAATTTGAAATCGACACGGCCCGGTGCCTATTCTGCGGGCTGTGCGAGGACGCGTGCCCGGCGGACGCGATCGCGCTTGGCCAGCAATACGAATTCTCGAGTTTTTCCTCGCGTGATCTGGTGATCGGGCGTGACGATCTGCTCGGTAAGCCGGGCAAGGCGACGACCGGTGGCGCTGTAGTCGCGGCGCGCCTGAACACCGAACACGACGTTCTGGTCGAGACGAGTGAACTGCAAGGGTACAACTGGTGGCGGAATATCCGGCGAACGTGAGTACGCGTCCGCCGTCAAGCCGGAACGCGTAGACAGGAGGCTCAGATGCATGTCTGCCAAATCTTGAAAACCAAGTCTCCCGGACTCATCTCGGTTACGCCGGATCAGACGATGGTAGAAGTCCTGCGGCTGTTTCGGGAAAACAACATCGGCTTTGTGGTTGTCAGCCGTTCGCCCGGGGAATGCCTGGGCACGCTGTCAGAGCGGGACTGCTGCAATGCGGTGGCCGAATACGGTATAGAGGCGCCCACCATGCGGGTCGCCGACATCATGAACCGCAGTGTGGCGACGTGCTCGACAGAGGATTTTCTGCCCTTTGTGATGGCGATCATGACCAATTGGCGCACACGCCATGTGTTGGTCATGGACGGCGGCGTTCCTGTCGGCGTGGTGAGCATCGGCGACGTGGTCAAGCACCGGCTCGAAGAAGCGTTGCGCAATGAGCAGGCGCTGCACGAATATATTGCCGGGACGGCTTATCACTAGAGCATTTCCAGGAAAAGTGCGAAGCGGTTTTCCGTCAGGAAATGCGTAAAAACAAAGAGTTATAGCGTTTCTGCGATTCCGTTTAGACCGAAAACGCTCTAAGGGCGCAAACCGGGCGCGTCGATTAAAGCGTGTCGCGCAAACGTGTGCAGCGGTCTTGCGCGTCTGATAAGACGCGCGGCGCTGTAGAGATCGCGACGCGCTTTAGGGTGGACTGCCCGGAAGCTCGGCAGTGCCTCGGCCGGGATTTTCAGGCGCCGCCCCGGCTCCCGCCGCCGCATCGAAGGCAGCGCGCACCCTTTCAACCTCCACGGGACAAGGGTATTCGCCCTGCCGCATCAGGCTGTTGAGACGCAGGTCTCTGTAATTTTCCGGCACGAACACGAGCCCCCTGGGAAAGTGCCTGTTGACCTTGAGCTGCGCTCTCAGTTCGCCCTGAGTGGATCGAACGACCACGTGATCGCGATCCGAAAGACCAAGCTGCGCGGCATCGCGCGCGCTCATCTCGACATATGGGTCGGCCGCAACCGTATTCAGGATCGCGGAGCGTTCGGAAAGATATCCGTTGTGGAACAGGCAGTTGCCGGTGATCAGCATGAGCCGGTCGCCGGCATTCGGAACGGCTGGCGGCGGCGCGAGGAACTCATCAGCCGGTGGTGTCGGGACCGATCTGGTAAATGCTCCGTCAGTACCAAGCCCGCCTGGCGTCAGCCCCTGATAGGCCGGAACCAGTTGGGTCATCTCGTCGAAGATCTCGCCTTGCGTCGACGTCCGCGCCTGCTGGTTTCGAAGCGCTGCGACGAAGTCGAGGACCGCCAGATTGCCGCGCGCCTCGAAGGCGGCTTCGCGGAACTTGCAGACTTTCTGGGTCCGGCCCTCATTGTTGGTGAAGATACCGGATTCTTCGCCGTAACTCGCTGCGGGCAGCACCACATCGGCAAGCCCCACCGTATCCGTGAGGAATGCGTCCTGCACGATCAGGAGATCGGCGGCGCCAAGCGCCCGCGTCACGAGTTTCCGGTCGGGATAGCTCATCAGAGGGTCGCTCCCAACGATATAGAGCGCACCCATCCGCCCGCCGTCGCAGAGCGCAAGCATGGTCTCGAAATCTGCGCCCGGTTCAGACGGGATCCCGGTGCCCCAGGCCCGTTCGAAAGTTGCGCGCGCAGCATCATCGGCGACGGCACGCAGTCCCGGTAGCGCCGCCGGCAGAACCCCCATGTCCCAGGCGCCCAGCTGGTTGGCACGGTCGAAGAGGAATTGCATCGCCAGATCCTTGCCGAGGGCACGAAGAATCCTCAGCAGCTTGTTGATCTGCTGTAATGCGGTGCTTGCCAGTGGCGACCTCAGGAGATCGACGCTGACAAGAACAGTGATGCTCCTGCTGTCCAGCAGTGCAGCAGCTAGGCGGTCCGGGTCGTCACCATCGGGTGCTCCCTGCTTGCCGTTTGGCGCGCCGATATCCACTGGAACATCGCCCGCCAAGGCCTGGCTGGTCGGCGCAACGAGACGGGCCACCACCGCAGCAAGGCCCGCCGCCTCACCACCCGGCGGAACGCGAACGACCGCCCGGGCATCGGCGTCCAGACGGGATGGCCGCGCCGAGAGCATGAGCAAGCCGGTCTGGCGTCGCCGCGCGCCGTCCCGCAGCAGATATTCGGTGACCGGGTTTTCCTCGGTCACGTTGCCACCGACGACCAGCACACAATCGTTGCCGATCACTTCTTCGAGCGGCGCGCGCGTGTAGAAGTCCGCCACCAATGGGCCGAGCGCATCGAAAGGTGTGGACCAGCGAGACGCGCAGTCTATGTTGTTGGTGCGGAACACCGTCCGCATCACTTTCTGGAACTGATAAAGAACCTCGTTGGGAAGGCGCGGCGAGGCCAGCCCGCCCACAACCTTTCCCTCGACGGCCGACAGCCGCCGTCGCAGATAGTCCGCCGCCTCTTCCCAGGAAACCGGAACGAGGGCGCCATCACGACGGACCATCGGCCGTTTGATCCGGTCCCGGCTCTCGACGAAATCGAGGCCGAAGCGTCCCCGCACGCAAAGCGTTTCCCGGTTGACCCCATGCTCCTGTTTCGAGCGGACCCGCATGAACTCGCCTTTGCGCGTGCCGACGGTCAGCTGGCAGCCAGTGCCGCAATGCGGGCAGACCGTATCGGTCTCGGCCAGATCCCAGGGCCGCGCCTTGTAACGATAAGGAAAGCTCATCAGCGCGCCGACCGGGCAGACCTCGACGCAATTGCCGCACTGGTCGCAACTCGCGAGACTGCCTTCAAAGCCGGTCACGGCGGTATCCATGCCTTTTTCGACCGTGCCCAAGGCGACAGCGCCGACCACTTCCTCGCACATCCGGACGCAGCGCTGGCACTGGATACACCGGTTGACATTCATGATGATGACCGGGCTGAGGCGGATGTCCTTGGAGTGGAAGACGCGTTTGGCATCACGGAACCGGCTTTCGCGGGGCCCGTAGGCCATCACCAGGTCCTGCAGCTCGCACTCGCCGCCCTTGTCGCAGATCGGGCAGTCGAGCGGATGGTTGGCGAGCAGCATGTCGAGCATGGAAGAGCGTGTTTCCTCGATCAGCGGCGTGCTCGCCCGCACCACCATGCCGTCGGTGACAGCGGTCGCGCATGCGGGCTGCAGTCGCCGCTGCCCCTCGATCTCCACCAGGCACATGCGGCAGGAGGCCAGCGCCGGCAGCCGCTTCAGATAGCAGAAGGTCGGGATGTCGATCCCCAAACGCTCGGCAGCCTGCAGCACGGTAGAGCCCGCCTCCACTTCCAGCGTTTGTTCGTTGATCGTGATGCTAACCATTGCTTTCCTGTGGCCTTCTACTTGCGCTCCTCAGTGAAACGGGCACCGCCGCGCTTCGATATGGGCGACGAATTCATGCTCGAAATGCGTTAGTGCCGCCCGCAGCCCCATGGCTGCACCGTCGCCCAGAGCGCAGAACGTGTTGCCGAAAATGCCCTTGCAGAGCGCCTCCAGCTGTTCCAGATCGCCCGGCGCCCCTTGCCCCGCCTCGACCCGGCGCAGCACTTTTACAACCCAATTGAGCCCTTCGCGGCACGGGGTGCACTTGCCGCAGGACTCATGGTGGAAGAATTCGATGATCCGGGTGGCGACCTTTACCATGCAGGTCGAGTCGTCGATTACGATTACCCCGGCCGAACCGAGCATCGAACCGGCGGCGGCCAGCGAGTCGAAGTCCATTCCAACGTCCAGCCCGCGCTCCGGGATCAGCGGCGCCGAGACCCCGCCGGGGATCACGGCCTTGATCTTGCGCCCCGGTAGCGGCCCGCCGGCGTGCTCCTCTACCAGTTCGCGCAATGGTATGCCCATCGGCAGCTCGTAAAGGCCCGGTTTGCGCACCTGCCCGCTGAGGCAATAGAGCTTCGGGCCGGGACTTTTGTCCGGGCCGATGCCGCGGAACCACTCCGGCCCCCGCGCGACGATATGCGGAACGCAGGCCAATGTTTCGACGTTGTTGATGACGGTCGGGCTGGCGTAGAGCCCTTCGACCGCCGGAAACGGCGGTTTCAAGCGCGGCTGCGCGCGCTTGCCTTCAAGCGAGTCGAGCATCGCCGTCTCCTCGCCGCAGATGTAGGCGCCGGCGCCGCAATGGATATGCACGGTGAAATTGAAATCCGAGCCGAGAATCCGCTTTCCCAGATATCCCTTCGCATGGGCCTCGGCGAGCGCCTGCTCCAGCCGCCGGATCGCCAGCACGTATTCCCCGCGGATATAGACATAGGCGGTTTCGGCCCCGATCGCGTAGCCACTGATAGCCATGCCCTCGATCAGCTGGTGCGGGTCACGCTCCATGATGATCCGGTCCTTGAAGGTGCCCGGCTCGCCCTCATCGGCGTTGCAGCACAGGTATTTCGGCTTGCCGGCGCGCTTCGGCACGAAGCTCCATTTCATGCCGGTTGGGAATCCGGCCCCGCCGCGACCGCGCAGGTTGGATTTCTTGACAAGATCGATGATCTCGTCGGGCGTGTGCTCGTGAACCGCCTTCGCCAGTGCCTGGTAGCCGCCGCCGGCCTCGTAGGTCGTGAGCAGATGGCCATCCGGCACGTCCACGTTCCTGAGAAGGACGGGTTCTGACATGGCGCTACTCTCCCGGCGGTGCTGTGGTGGCGGGATCGGCGCCAATCGCCTGCCCCGTCACCGCCCGCAGCCTTTCCAACAGCGCGTCGATCCGCGCGATGTCGAGGCCGCCGTGATAGTCGTCTCCGACCTGCATCACGGGGGCCATCTCGCAAGCGCCGAGGCATTCGACGGTCGAAAGCGTGAACAGCCCGTCCAGGGTCGTGCCGTCCTTTTCGATCCCCAGCACTGCCTCCAGATGCCTCAGCAAATCCTCGGATCCACGCAGCATGCAGGATACATTGTCGCAGAGCTGCAAGTGGAACACCCCCACTGGCTCGGTGCGGAAGAGTGTGTAGAACGTCGCCAGCTCGTAAACCCAGATCCGCTCGACACCGAGGATGTCGGCGACCTCTTCCAGCACGGGGCCGGGCAGATGCCCATGTTCCTTCTGCGCGATCAGAAGCGCGGGCATGATCGCGGAGCGCTGGTCCGGATACCGCGCCGCCGCCACTTCGATCTTTTCGCGCATGCTCATCGCGTCCAAATCTCCCGCTACTTGTCCACCTCGGCCATCACCGGGTCGAGGCTGCCCAGCACGGCGATCATGTCGGCCAGGTAGTGGGCATTGCTCGTCCCGAACAGGCCCTGCAGGTTGACGAACGACGGTGACCGCACCTTCATGCGGAACGGTTTTGCCGACCCGTCGCTGATGATGTAGAACCCGAGCTCGCCCTTTGGCGCCTCGATCGCCGAATAGACTTCGCCCTTCGGCACCTTGAAGCCATACGCCGACAGGTCAAAGTGCTGGATCAGCGCCTCCATCGAACAATGCACCTTGTCCTTGTCCACTGGGAAAGCGATCGTCGGCATGTCGATCTGGAACGGCCCCTCGGGCATCTGCTCGAGGCATTGTTCGATGATGCGCACACTCTCGCGCATCTCCTCGACCCGGCATTGCCAGCGCGCGTAGCAATCGCCCTCGTTGCGGGTGATGACGTTGAAGTCGAGCCGGTCGTAGATCTCGTAGGGCTCGTCGCGGCGGATGTCCCAGTCGACGCCTGAGGCGCGCAGGTTCGGGCCACTCAGGCCCAAATCGATGCCGTCTTCGGCGGTGATCACGCCGATTCCCTGCGTGCGCTTCAGGAACACCCGGTTGTTCTCGACCAGCCGTTCATAGTCGCGGATCCGGTTCGGGAAGATGTCGCAGAACTCCCTGATCTTGGGGAAAAAACCGTCGGGCAGGTCCTCGCGCACACCGCCGACCCGGCAGAAGGAGGTGTGCATCCGCGCGCCGCTGATCATCTCTAAAAGGTCCATGATCATTTCGCGCTCGCGCATGGCGTAGAGCAACGCGGTCATGGCGCCCAGGTCCAGCGGCAGCGCGCCGGTGATCAGGAGATGACCGGAGATCCGCGCCAGTTCGGCCATCAGCACGCGGATATATTGCGCGCGGATCGGCGCTTCGATGCCCAGGAGTTTCTCCACCGCGAGCGCGAAAGCCAGGTTGTTCGACGGCGGGCAGAGGTAATCCAGCCTATCGGTCAGCGGAAAAATCTGGGTGTAGGTGAAGCTCTCGGCCAGTTTTTCTGTGCCGCGGTGGAGGTAGCCGATATGCGGGTCGACGCGAGCGACATATTCGCCGTCCAGCTCAAGGACAAGCCGCAGCACCCCGTGTGTGCTGGGATGTTGTGGGCCAAGATTGAGGAGCACCTCCTTGGTGTCGAGCGCTTCGCCTTCTGGCCTGCTCAGTTCCGTGACTTCAGTCATCTCACGTTCCGGGCGTGGAGCGGCCTCCCTTATGGAATGTTCTTGGTCGCGAGGTCGGGCCGCGTCGGCGGCGGGCCTTCGGCGCCAAACGGGTTCAACTCGTCCTTGTAGCCGCGAAGCGGAAAGTCCTTGCGCTGAGGGAAGCCCTCGAAGCCTTCCCACATGTAGATCCGCCGCAAGTCGGGGTGGCCCTCGAACCTTATCCCGTACATGTCCCAGGCTTCGCGCTCATGCCAATTGGCGGTCCGCCAGACGCCCGTCACCGTTGGGACCCGTGGCGGATCGCCAAGGCGGCATTTGATGCGAACGCGCCATTTGTTCGGCAGCGAGTAGAGGTGGTACACGGCCTCGTAGCGCGGCACCTCAGGGTAATGATCGACCCCGCAGATGTCCGACAGGAAATTGAACCGCAGCGCCGGATGTTCCTTCAGAAACCGGCAAAGCTCGACGATCATCTGAGGCGGAGCGGCGAAGGCGTGAACACCATGCGCGAAGCCAAGATCATCGATTGCGTTGCCGAAGTGCTCCGTAATCAGGATGAGGTTGAGGGGTGTCTCCACGCTCATGGCACCGCGACCCGGTCCAGAGGAGTCCCGGCCAGCGCTCGGGATTTCTTGATCTTCTCCTGAAGCAGGAGGAAGCCATGCATCAGCGCCTCGGGCCGTGGCGGGCAGCCGGGAACATGCACGTCCACCGGCACGAAGGTCTCCGCCCCCTGCACCACGGCGTAGGTATTGTAAACACCGCCCGATATAGCGCAGGTGCCCATTGCGATAACCCAGCGTGGTTCCGGCATCTGATCATAGAGCCGGCGTACGACGGGCGCGAATTTCCGGGTTATGGTACCGGCGATAATCATCACGTCGGACTGGCGCGGTGATGGCCGGAACACCACGCCGAACCGATCGAGATCATAACGGGCGCACCCCGCCGAAATCATCTCGATGGCGCAGCAGGCAATACCGAAGGTCTCGGGCCACAGCGCCGATTTTCTGCCCCAGTTGATAACGCTCTCGGCGGTGGTGAACAGCACGCTGTCGCGGATCCCATTGTTTACGCCTCCCATTCCAGCGCTCCCTTCAACCAGGCGTAGGCGAAGCCCACAAGAAGCAGCAATATGAAGACGAACATCTCGACATAGCCGACCAGCCCGATGTCTTTCAGCACGACAGCCCAGGGAAAGAGGAACATCGTTTCGACATCGAAGACGACCAGCAGGATTGCGAGAACAAAGAACTGCACCCGGAAGCGGCCTCCGGCGGCCTCGCCTGCCGGGTCCATGCCGCATTCATAGGGCATGTTCTTTGCGGGATAGGGATTGGACGGACGCAGCAGCGAAGAGACAAATAGCGTCGCCCCCGCCACCCCAACAATTCCGGCGACCATGACAAGAACCGGGAGGAACTCCATCGCAATCATATCGCGTTGCCCCACTCACCCGCCGAGGGCTTTCCTCAGGCCGCGACCGACCCAATTTAGGACCGGTAACGCGTCGCCCAGGGAAGGGACTTGGGCTATCCTTTCTTGAACTCCCAGTCTATTCTGTCGGGCGGATCATTGCAAATCCAATCGATTAGCCCCCAAACACCGAATGCTGGGCAAGCCTCAGAAACCACGCCGGGAATAGGCCGATGCCGATGGTGCCGACGGCGGTGAAGGCGAGCGTGGCGCGGACCAAGGGCGTCAGTGCCGGGTCGAACGCCCTCTCCGGCTCCCGCATGTAGATCACCATGACGATGCGGATGTAAAAATAGGCGGCGACGGCGCTCAGCAGCACTGCGATCACCGCCAGCATGACGAAACCGCGCTCGACGAGCGCGACCAGGACGTAGAACTTGGCGAAGAACCCGGCCGTCGGCGGAATACCGGCCAGTGAGAACAGATAGAGCAGCATCAGAAGCGCCAATCCGGGATGCGACTTGGCGAAACCCGCGTAGTCTTCGATAATCTCGCCCGAGAAATCGCCGTTCCGCATCATGATGACGGTGCCGAAAATGCCGAGATTCATGAAAGAGTAGATCAACAGGTAGAGCATCACGCTGGCAATCCCGTCGGCACCGCCGGCCACCACGCCGAAAATGGCGAACCCGGCATGTGCGATGCTGGAATAGGCCAGCAGGCGCTTGAAATTATCCTGCACCAGCGCCACGAAACTGCCGAGCGCCATCGTCACCACCGCAATGACCGCGACGATAATCCAAACGTCGGAGGTCGCGAACAGCGGGTTGAGGAACACCCGCAGGATCACCGCGAACCCCGCCGCCTTGGGACCCACCGACATGAAGGCGGTGATCGTCGTCGGCGCGCCTTCATAGACGTCCGGTATCCACATGTGAAACGGCACCGCGCCGACCTTGAAGACCAACCCCGCGACGATGAAGACCACAGCCAGCAGCAATCCGGGATCGGGCGGATCGCCGGTCACCGCCGCAGCCATCGCGTCCAGTTGTGTGGTGCCGGTGAGCCCGTAGACCAGCGAAACGCCGTAAAGGAAAATCCCGGTCGAGACCGAGCCAAGGATCACATATTTCAGCGCCGCTTCGTTCGACCGCTGCTCTCGGCGCAGGAAGCCGGTCAGCACATAGGTGCAGATCGCCATCAGTTCGACGCCGACATAGACCGACAAGAGGTCGGTCGCCGAGGCCATGATCATCATTCCCGAAAGCGCAAGAAGCAGCAGGACATAGTATTCGCTGCTCCCGATCCCCTCGGTCTCGGCATATCGCTGCGAAAGCAGGAATGTCAGAACGGTGGCGAGGTAGAACACAAACTTGAAGAAGACAGCGAAGCGGTCGGCGATGAACATGCCCGTGTAGGCCGGCCGCACCTCGCCGGCCAGCATGAGTGTCACAAAAGCGGCAATCAGCACGACCGCGACGGAAGCCCAGACAAGGAACGGTTCCTGCCCCTTGCGCAGAAACTGTCCCAGGATCAGCAGGATGCAGGCCCCAGTGATCACCACGATCTCGGGTAGGCTCGCTAGCACCGACTGGAAGAGCGCGACGGCGGTCATTGGCCGCTCCCCTCACCGTGCACCTGCATCAGCAGATGCTTCGCGGAGGCGTCGATAATGTCGAGAAAGGGTTTCGGATAGAGCCCGACCCAAAGCACGAAGGCGGCCAGGGGCAGGATTGCGGCCATCTCGCGGGCATTCACATCGCGTATGCTGAACCGGGCGACGCTGGCCGGACCAAGCGCGACTTTCCTGTACATGCCAAGCAGATAGGCCGCGCCCAGCAATGCGCCCAAGACGGCGGTCGCGCCGATGGCCAGATCGGCCGCAAACCCGCCCGACAGCACGAGCAACTCTCCCACGAACGAATTCGTTCCCGGCAGCGCCATCGCCGACAGGACGAACAACGCAAGAAACGCGGTATAAACCGGCGCCGCCTTCATCAACCCGCCATATTCCGCCATGCTGCGAGTGTGGGTCCGCTCGTAGATCAGGCCGACGAACAGGAACAACGCACCCGTCGTTACGCCATGATTGAACATTTGCAGGATGCCGCCCTCAAGCCCGCGCAGGTTCAACGCAAAAATCCCTAACGTCACGAAGCCCATGTGGCTGATGCTCGAATAGGCCACCAGCTTCTTCAGGTCGTCCTGTGCCAGCGCAAGCAACCCGCCATAGACGATCGCGAGCGCCGAAAGTGCCAGCATCAGCGTCGAATAGTGCACTGACGCCTGCGGCAGCATCGGCAGCGAGAACCGCAGGAATCCGTACGCACCCATTTTCAGGAGCACTCCCGCCAGGATGATGCTGCCCGCCGTCGGCGCCTGCACATGGGCATCCGGCAGCCAGGTATGGACCGGGACCATGGGGACCTTGACCGCGAAGGCGACCAGGAAGGCGAAAAACAGCCAGGACTGGACCTGGAACGGCAAATCCTGCGCTGTCAGGGCGAGGATGTCGAAGGTCTCGCCGCCGTGAAAATAGAGCACGATGACACCGATTAGGAATAGGAGGCTTCCCGCCAGCGTGTAGAGGAAGAACTTGAATGCTGCATAGACCCGGCCGTCGCCGCCCCAGACGCCGATGATCAGATACATCGGGATCAGCATCGCTTCCCAGAAGACGTAGAACAAGAACAGGTCGAGCGCGCAGAACACGCCCAGCATCAACGCCTGCATGACCAGCAGGCTGACCATGAACTCCTTCACCTTGCGGTCGATCGCGGCCCATGAGGCAAGCACGCAGATCCAGCCCAACAGCGCAGTCAGGAACACGAAGAGTGCGCTTATTCCGTCGATGCCGAGCGCATATGTGATCCCAAGCGCGGGCACCCACGGGCGCCTCTCGGTGAACTGCATCTCATGGGTGGTGGTGTCAAAGCTGGCTAGCATGGCTACGCAGAGAGCGAGGTCGAGGATGGTGACACCCAGTGCTGTCCACCGCACCGCATCGTCACGGCGCAGAAACATCAGGACCGCTGCCCCGGCGACGGGCGTGAATACGATGAGACTGAGTAGCGGGAATCCCATCGCACCTCCTACCGCCACGCCACGGCGAAGACGGCGACGGCTGCGATCACACCGACAATCATCGCCAGCACGTAGTGGGTCACGACGCCGGTCTGGAGCCGGCGCAGCGCCGCGCCGCCGCGCAGGATCGAGCGGGCGACGCCGTTCACGACGGCGTCCACGCCGGTGAGATCGATCGACAGTCCTGCCCGTGCCGCCCCATGCAGGAAGGGCAGCGCCGCGGTCTCGGACACGTCGCTCACCGCCTTCTCGTAGCGCGCCAGCGGCTTTTCGGCGAGCCACATGAAGTATCGTGCACCCTTGCGATAGAACCAATCGGTGTCGATGCTGATCGTGTTATGCGGGTCGAGCGCCCTGAGCAACATGACGAAGCCCAAGGCGGTGAACATCAGTACGCCAAGGCTCTCGGTGACATGGACGCCGGTGTACGGTTCGAAGTCGACCGGATGGGGAAGAAGCGCGTAAAGCGGCTGGGGCAACACCCCGATCGCAATGCACAACACCGCCGCCATGCCCATCGCAACCAGCATGTTGCGGGGTGGCTCCCGCGCCTCCAGCCTCCGGTCCGTGCCGAAGAACATATGGTACGCGAGCTTGAGCCCGATAGACAGGAACGTCCCCGACGACGCCATCGTCAGTGCCAGCACCACCAGCGCGCGGTGATCCTGCCCGGCGGCCGCCACCACCATCGACTTGGTGACGAAGCCCGAGAAGAACGGAAATGCCGAGATCGCGACGGCGCCGACCATATAGAGCACCACGGTCAGCGGCATGGTCCTGTAGAGCCCGCCGAGCTCGGTGAGCTTGCGCCGCCCGGTGACGTAAATCACCGCCCCCGCCCCCATGAACAGGAGCGCCTTGTAGAGGATATGTGCGAAGGCATGACTGACAGCTCCGTTCACCGCCATCTCGGTCCCGATGCCGACGCCCGCCACCATGTAGCCCACCTGACTGATGATGTGATAGGCCAACAGTCGCCGGCAGTCGTTCTCCAACACCGCGTAGATGACGCCGTAGAGCGCCATCGCGGTGCCGAGCCAGACCAGAAGCTCGGTGCCCGGAAACGCCCGTGCCAGCACGTAGACGGCGGTCTTGGTGGTGAAAGCGCTCATGAACACCGCCCCAGTGACGGTCGCCTCCGGATAGGCGTCGGTCAGCCAGGCGTTGAGCGGCGGAACCGCCGCGTTGAGCAGGAACCCGGCAAGAATCAGGTAGGCGCCCACGCCCATCCCCCCCTCGATCGGGCCGAAGAGCAGCGAGCCGGTGGCGAGCCCGTGGAGAACGACGCCGCCGAGCAGGGCCACCCCGCCGGTGATGTGGACCATGAGATAGCGAAAACCGGCGGCGACCGCCTGCCGGCTGCCCTGGGCGAAGACCAGATAGGCAGAGGCAAATGCCATGCCCTCCCAGAACAGGTACAGGGTCAGGTAGTCGCCGGCGAACACCACACCGAGCGCGCTGCCCACATAGACGAACGCAGCGACATGCTGGCCGGCGTGAGGCAGGTGCAGCGCGTAGACCGTTCCGATCAGCGCCATGATGGTGAAAACGGTTGCGAAGACGATGCTCAGCTTGTCGACCTTGGCGATCAGGACTTCCTGCCCGATGAACTGCATCTCGCCATAGCTGCCCGGCTGCATCGCAAGCACGGCGAGGATCGCCAGCGCCGGAATCAGCAGCAGATAGGCCTTGCGGATCGCCCCACTGAGCAACGGGATCGGCAGCGCGCCGAGAATGAAGATCAGGCCCGGATGGATGAGATCAGTCATAATAGTCCTCGCGCCGCATGAGCCCACCCTGATGGCCGAGGAACTTGGAAACGAAAATCAAAAGCACGCAGGAGCCGAAGCCGTAGACGGCAGACCAGCCAGGCAGGCGGTCCCACAGGTATTCGGCGTGTTCGCGGGAAACCAGAAAGTCAGCGACGACGATCAGGGCGAGCACCAGATAGAACAGTCGGCGGCGCTGCCTCGCATATTCCTCGTCACCAAAGAAGTCGACGACGCGCTTGATCATTTGACCACTCCGTCCGCCAGAGCGAGAAAATAGCCGGGGAAGATGCCCATCAGCACCGACAGGATGGCGGTTGCGACCAGCGGGATCGTCATCATCGGAATTTCGCGAACCGGCGTCCGGCTCTCCTGCGTTTCCGTCTCGAAGAAGGCGGTATAGCTGACCGGCAGGAAATAGGCGGCGTTCAGGATCGAACTCACCAGGAGCACGGCGAGGAACGCGATGTGCCCCGCGTCCACCGACCCTGTCGCCAAGTACCACTTGCTGACGAAGCCCGCAGTCGGCGGCACCCCGATCATGCTCAGTGAAGCGATGAAAAATGCCCCCATCGTCCATGGCAACCTGCGGCCGATACCGGCCATGTCGCTGATGTTCCGCTTGCCAGACGCACAATAGATCGACCCGGCGCAGAAAAAGAGTGTGATCTTTGAGAAGGCATGAGCTGCAATGTGGATGATCCCGCCGACCATCGCGACCGGCGACAACAGAACCACACCCAACACGACATAGGAGAGCTGGCTCACCGTCGAGTAGGCGAGCCTGGCCTTCAGGTCGTCGCGCGTCAGGGCGTAAACCGACGCCATCAGGATGGTGAACGAGACCAGATAGGCCGTGGCTATGCCGAGGCCCAGCTTGCCGACCAGCTCGACGCCAAAAACATGGAACAACATGCGCAGAACGCAGAAGACGCCCATCTTGACCACGGCCACCGCATGCAAGAGCGCGCTGACCGGTGTCGGCGCCACCATCGCCGCAGGCAGCCATGCGTGCACCGGCATCACGGCAGCCTTGGCGAAGCCGAAAAGATAGCAGAAATAGACGACCGTCAGCAGCGCCGCCGAGGCATCGGCCCTCGCCAGCAGTCCCCCCGCCACAAAGTCCAGCGACCCCGCAATGTGGTAGGTTAGCGCCAGCGCGGCGAGCAGCACGCTTTTCGACGCGCCCATCAGATAGACGAGGTACTTGCGGCTGCCCGTCCATCCCTCTTCGTCCTCGTGGTGGTAGACGAGCGGATAGGTAACGAGGCTGAGCACCTCATAGAAGATCACCAGCGTAAACAGATTGGCCGCGAAGGCGCCCCCGACGGCCGCTGCGAGGCTGGTGGCGAAACAGGCGAAGAACCGGGTCTGCGCATGCTCGTTCAGGTGCCGCATGTAGCCGATGGAATAGAACGCGGCCACGATCCATAGAAGTGACGAGACCGTGGCAAAGACCATGCCGAGCGCATCGACGCGGAAAGCGAAGTCGATCCCCGGCAGTATCTCGAAAAGGCGCAAATCGACGGTCCCGCCCGCCAGCACTGTGGGCGCCATCGAGGCGACAATCGCAAACAGGGCGATCGCGGCCAACGGCGAGACGACGTCGCGGAGTTTCTCGCGGTTGTTCAGAAGGACAACGGCCAGGGCCGCCAGAGCCGGGACGGCGATGGCAAGCAGCGGCCGGATCGATGTCTCCGGGTCCAAGCCGCTATCCTTTCATCATCGTCACATCGTCGACCTTGAGGGTGGATTTGTTCCTCACAAGGGCGACCAGGATGCCGAGGGCGACCGCAACCTCCGCCGCAGTGATTGCGATGACGAAGATCGCAAAAATCTGCCCGCGGAAATCGTCGTACTGACGACCGAAAGCGATGAAGTTGATGTTGACCGAGTTGAGCAGCAGCTCCAGCGACATCAGCACGACCAGAATATTGCGTCTGAGCAAGACGCCAGCCGCTCCAATCACGAACAGGACCACTCCGAGCAAAATGTACCACCAGAGCGGAACCATCACCCCGACTCCTTCCGCGCCAGCACGATGGCGCCCACCAGGGCCGCCAGCAGGATCACGGAGGCGGCTTCAAACGGCAGGAGATAGTCGGCAAAAAGCGTCGTGCTGAGCTGTCTGATCGCATCGCCGCCGCGCGTCGCGACGGGCTCGGTGACGGAAAAACGGTCGCTCCGGAGCACCAGCACGAGCATCTCGATCCCAAGCAGGACGAGCAGCACGAGAGTTGGAAGGTTACCGCCCGGCAAGAACCGCTGCAAGACGGCTTCCCGCACATCGATCATCATGATCACGAACAGGAACAGCACCATGATCGCGCCAACATAGACGAAGATCTGGATGACCGCGAGCAACGGCGCCCCGAGCATGATGAAGATTGCGGAGATCTGCAGAAAACAAGCCATCAACGCCAATGCGCTGTGAACCGGATTCCGCGCCACGACGACCATCAGGGCCGCGACCACGGCCACCGTAGCGAACAGAAGAAAGAACCCCTGATCCATCGACGCCGCCCCTCAGGCGCAAACTGTCACTCGGCGAGACGGCCGGATTGGAGATAGCGCCGCACTTCAGATGCGTTCATAAATTGTGCCCTAGTATCGGATTTTTCACAAGATTATTGTCGGCGGCTGAGTGGGCTGCGCTGGTCCGATCGTGGCGCGACAGCTCCCGAGGGCTTTAAGCAAACGCCGGAAGCAAAAGTCACAAAACTCCACCGGAAGCTGCTCGGCGCGCGCCCCTCTCCGCGCGGCTCGCAAGCCAAACAAAAGCCACCCTTTTGGAGCGGCTTTTGTTTGGCTTGGTTGCGGGGGCCTGATTGCGTGGAGACTTGCAACTCCTCGCTCTTGATAGGATCGAACTCTCCAGCACTACGACTTGCCAGCCGGGTGCGATGGTGCGCCTCAATTCGGGCCGTCCATCCTGATCGGACGGTCAATCGATAGACGATGGGTTGTGCAAAGTTTGAGTTGACCGTGTTTGATGGCGAGGCGACACTTGCAACCTGCAAGGCAGGAGGAAAAATGATGGCCGAGTCAGACCGCTGGCGTCACATGGCAAGCGCGCCGAAAAACGGCAGTCGGATCCTCGTCACGATCCGCCCGTCCGAACAGGGGGCGGCAGAAGTTGACCTCGCGTATTGGTCGAATGGCGATCAGTTCGGTGCAGAAGGCTGGCGCGCCTCTGATTCCTCGCCCGGCCGCATCATCGAATACGCCGAGCCGGAATTGAAGTGCTGGATGCCGATGCCCTCGGCCAATCTCAATCGCACCTCGATGCCCTCACCCTGGGAAGGCGACGACGACCGAGAGCTCGACGGCTCAGGGATTTAAGAACTCGCGCCGCCAAGTTGCGAAGATGCTACGCAACGAGTTGCAAGATCCAGTTGAGCTATCCATAACCGGAGTACCTCTCGCAAGCCTGTTCATATTGACTGCGTTTGGCTGACTTTCTCGTACCACGGGGACCGTACTGATACAGACGGAAGGCAGTTCCGACACCAGGATCCTCTCGGCTACGATCGCGGCGATGTACCCCGAGTTTTATTATGGAACTTTCGGATAGGCTGTTCAGCTCTCGTGCGAGGAGTTCCCGAGCGGCTCGCCCGCGACGAACCACTCGTTGGAAGGAATTTCGACAAACATCACCGTCGTCGCCTCCGGCTTGATACCGCCCACCCGCTCCAGCGTTTCGGCAATGGCCTTGGCAAGTTCGGCCTTTTTCTCCGGACCGCGCTTGCCATCCCTCGGCAGCACGCCGCCGACCTCGGACATCATCGCGAAGTATATTCGCGAGGCTATAGTCACGGGCGCGCTCGATGAGCACGAGCCCATCAGACAGGATGACATAGCCAAGCTTTTCGACGTCAGCAAAATCCCCGTCCGGGAAGCGCTGAAGCGACTGGAAGCTGAAGGCCTTGTCGAGTTTCAACGAAATCGCGGCGCCGTGGTAACGAGCATCACCGAACCGGAGATCGCCGAGATCTTCGAAGTCCGGGCTATGCTCGAGGCAAATGCGCTTAAACTCTCGATACCACGGATGACCGAGCGCACCTTCCAACGTGCCGAAGGGTATTGCGATGAATTCGCGCGCGAAACCGATGTCGCACGGTGGGCCGAACTCATTTGGCAGTTTCATTCCTGTCTCTATGAGGACGCCGACAAGCCCTTCCTTCTCAATCTCATCCGGTCCGTCAACGACCGAATTGAACGCTATCTTCGCATCCAATTGACTTTGTCGGGTGGAACAGGCGTGGATGATCGAGAACATCGGCAAATACTTGCCGCCTGTCGGCAGCGCGACGTGGCGCTGGCATCGGAGCTCCTCGTTAGCCACATCACGAAGGCATGCGCATCACTCCTGAGCAACCTCCCGAAAATGAGAGACGGCAAATAGTCGTCGCTTCGCTCAGCTGGGCGCAGGTGACCCGCTAACCTCAGGCAAACTGGAAGGCGCGCTCTGTTTTTCAAGTGCAACAAATCCGCTTTTCTGCGCAAGTGCGCGGGCGCGATCGTGATCATTGAGACAAAGTCTCCGCCCATGGCCATCCGGCTCGCAGTGCAGGGTCTGGGGAAGGCGTTACAGCGCCGCGCGTCAAATATGACCCGCAAAGGACGCTGTAACGCTTTAAACTTGCTGCATAATTTCCTCCTTAAATCGATTCCGATTTAAGGAATTATGCAGTAGGTGTTGCAATCGCCGCGCGCCGAGCAAATGGACATGGAAAGCTTACCTCCGTTGCCGGAAGATCCATGCACGGATCGGCTCGATCGTATAGGCTACGCGCCATGTGTTGCGGTGGCCGCTGGCCCCGGCGGTGGATTCGCCTTCGGGAATGACTGTGCCCCGGGGCAAAGGTCACATAGTTGATCGGGCTTGCCTCGGCATCGATCTCATCGAAGGCGGCGCGGAATTCTTCGGCCGACCAGCGGGCGTCCCAGGTGGCACGACTGATCTTTGCGCCCTCGGCTTCCAGCACCCCGGTGATGGCATTCTGTCCGGGGAAGGCCTTGGCATCGTCCTGCGAGACCAGGATCCAGAGCCTCTGTTTCGCCAGCGGCTTGACGAGTGTCGGATCCCATTGACCGGCAACGAGGAAAGAGGCGGCGAAGAAATCGGGATACTTAATATCCATTGCTATCGACATCATGCAGCCGCCCGACTGGCCGGTGCTGTAGAGGCGGTTCGTGTCGATGCTGTATTCCCCGGCTAGCCTATTGATCAGATTGATCGTGGCATCGAGCGCTTCGCAAGTACGGGAATCGTCGTCGGCGATGATTTCGGCGAATTGCGGCGCCAGAACGAAAGCCGGACGCTCGGCCTGGTCTTCCGGACTCGCCCAGGAGATCGCGCCGAGCCCCTGGAACAGCGTGGTGCGTGTCACGTCGCTGGTCGCCCCCGCATCGTGCATGAACAGCACCAGCGGATAGCGTTGCGCCGGATCGTGGTCCTTGGGCACGAAGAGATTGTAGCGCAGGTGCTTGCCCGTCTTCGTGTCGTTGAATTCGAGCTGTTGGAAATTGTCGACGACCAGGTTTTCGACATTCGCCGTCTCGACAGCTCGGTCGCCACCGTCGATCACTTGGCCATCGGCCAGCGTGACCAGCCCGGACTGCACAACCGTCGCAGAGGCGGGTGGATAGGTCGTATCATAGACTGGTACGTCGCCTGCATGGCCAGGGCCGCCGCGGCCCCCCGGACCGCCGCCACTACTGCCCTGCTCTCCGCTCTTTTGGACGAGCGCCGCATTCGCATCCTCGGCTGAAAGGACGACGATAACGAAAGGTCCCTCGTCGGCCCGATCCGCCGGGTCGGCGGTAGTGCTGGCGAAAACTTCAGTGACGGTCCGTCCCTCGACCGAGAAGCTATCGGCAGAGAGAGACGCACCATCAACCGATGCCTCGTATTCGATCACCACGGCGATCAGCTTGACGCCCTCGCCGAAGACTTTTGTGACCGCTATGGCGGACTTCGTATGGTTGCCGCCGTCCTGCGCAAAAGCCGATACGCCGACCGCAAGCAACGCCCCGGTGCCAGCACCCATGATCAGAAAATCCCTGCGGAAGTGCATAGTATCGTTCTCCTTCAATTCCCGGACAGTTTCATTCGTTTGAAATGCCCGATAATCCCCGAGGTCGCGGATTCCGCAGCGCCGCTGCCAAAGGGCAAGCTGCACACCTCGTTGGTGAAGCGGTCGTAGCGCTGGGCATAGGCATGTACTGGGCCGCGCCGTCGACCATCGTCACCATTATGGTGGCGTTCGTCGAGTTGGGGTTTACGCGCACGACCACCGCTACGGTTGCGGCGAAGGCGAAGGTTTTCAAGCGTTCGATCTATGAAGTCTTCAGCGACAAGATGGAACTGTTCGACGCAGCCGTCCGCGAGCAGAGCAACTGATTCCAATTCAGTGCGCCGCGACGAACCCGTCCTTTCATCTCCGGAACGGTAATCGTCTAGATTCCTCCGCTGCCCCACGGGCCGTGGTGCGCGTCGGCGCCATCGACGCGGTCGAAGCCGTGGGCGCCGAAGAAGTCGCGCTGGGCCTGGATGACGTTCGCCGTGCCGCGGCCGCGGCGGTAGCTGTCGAAATAGCCGAGCGCCGAGGCCAGCGCCGGTGCCGGCAGGCCGCCAAGGGCTGCCGCCGAAACGACGCGGCGCAGTGCTGCGTCGGTTTCCCTGACCATGGCGGCAAAGGCCGGCGTGACGATCAGGTTGGCGGCATCGGGCGCCTTGGTGAAGGCGGTGGTGATTTCATCCAGGAACTGCGAGCGGATGATGCAGCCGGCGCGCCAGATCTTGGCAATCGTCGGCATCGGCAGCGACCAGTTGAATTCCTTCGAGGCGGCGGACATGACGGCGAAGCCCTGCGCATAGGCGCCGATCTTGGCGGCGAGCAGCGCGTTTTCCAGGTCCCTGATGAAGGCGGCCCTGTCGGCGACCGTGAACGCGCCGACATCGGGCAGGCCAAGGATCTTCTCGGCGGCCTCGCGCTCTGCCTTGGCCGACGAGATGCTGCGGGCGGCAACGGCCGCTTCGATCGCCGTTGCCGGCACGCCCATGTTCTGCGCTTCGATCACCGACCACTTGCCGGTGCCCTTCTGGCCGGCCTTGTCGAGGATCAGGTCGACGATCGGCTGGCCGGTCAGTGGGTCGGCGGCCTTCAGCACCTTCTCGGTGATCTCGATCAGGTAGGAGTTGAGGCGGCCCTTGTTCCAGGCGCCGAACACTTCGCCGATCTCGCCCGCCGCCATCTTCAGGCCGTCGCGCAGGATGCCGTAGATTTCGGCGATCATCTGCATGTCGGCATATTCGATGCCGTTGTGGATCGTCTTGACGAAGTGGCCGGCGCCGTTTTCGCCGAGCCAGGCGACGCACGGGTCGTTGTCGTATTTGGCGGCGATCGAGGTCAGCACCGTCTCGACGCGCCTGTAGGAGTCTTCCGTGCCGCCGATCATGATCGACGGGCCATGGCGCGCGCCCTCTTCACCGCCGGAAACGCCCATGCCGATGAAGGTAAGGCCGCTGTCCTTCAGCGCGTCGAAGCGGCGCATCGTGTCGCGGAAGTTGGCGTTGCCGGCATCGATCATGATGTCGCCCTTGGCGAGGTAGGGCTTGAGGATTTCCATCTGCTGGTCGACCGGCTCGCCGGCCTTGATCATGATGATGATCGGGCGCGGCGGGCGGATGGCGGCGACGAACTCCTCGATCGTGTCGCAGGGCACGATCTGGCCCTGAAGCGCGCCGGCTTCCGCGTAGAATTTGTGCGTCGCCTCGACGGTGCGGTTGAACACCGCGATCTTGTTGCCTTTTTCAGCGATGTTGAGCGCCAGGTTCGAGCCCATGACGCCGAGACCGATAAGGCCGATTTCCGCCTGTGACATTGCAAATCTCCTGTCCTGATCGCTCAGAAGCTCAACTGCACCTTCATGGAGCGATTGCGGTCGCCGGCGGTCTCAAAGGCAGCCACCGCCTCCTCGAGCGGGAAGACGCCAGTGAGAAGCGGCTTGAGGTCGACACGTCCCGCATTGATGAGATCAACGGCCAGGCCAAACTCCTCATGGAACCGGAATGTCCCTCGCATCTCGATCTCCTTCGCCACCACCAGGTTCTGCGGGATGGAAACGTCACCTCCAAGGCCGAGTTGCACCAGTACCGACCGAGGCTTCAGAACTTCGAGGCCAGAACGCACAGCCTGCGCATTTCCGGAGGCTTCGAAGTGGACGTCGAAATAGCCTTTGTTGGTAGCGTAGGCTGCGAGCTGATCGGGATTGCTGGCGACGTTGATCACCCTGTCCGCGCCGATGGACTCGGCCTTTTCGAGCACGCCATGCATGACGTCGGTCGCAACGATCTCACGCGCGCCGTGAACACGGGCGGCGATGATCGCGAGCGCGCCGATCGGGCCACAGCCGGTAACGAGCACCCTTTTTCCGAGCAGTGAGCCTGCACGCGCCACGGCGTGCAACGTGACGGCGAAAGGCTCGGCAAGTGCTGCCTCATTGATCGATACGCCGTCAGCAACTTTATGGCACTGCCACGCTTCGGCAGCCAGACGTTGCCTGAACGCGCCCTGGATATGCGGCATCGGCATGGCGCTGCCGTAAAAGCGCATGTTCAGGCAATGATTCTGTTGGCCGCGCTGACAATAGTCGCATGTCCCGCAGGGACGGCTCGGCGACACGGCCACCCGGTCACCGACAGAGAGCCCGGAGACGCCTTCGCCAAGCGCCCTGATCGTGCCTGCGACCTCATGGCCGAGGATCATCGGCTCGCGCAGGCGCACCGTGCCGAAGCCCCCATGGTTGTAATAGTGGAGATCCGATCCGCAGATACCGCCGGCCTCGATCTGAACCTCGATTTGACCAGGGCCCGGAACCTGGTCTTCCCGTTCCTCGATCCGCAAGTCCTTGGCGGCGTGAATGACGACAGCCTTCATGGCGAACCTCAAACAACAGGCGTGACAAGCGCAGCACCGGAGAAGTGCGCTGCGAGGTTTTCACGAACGAGCCGGCCCATCGCCTTTCGGGTTTCGATCGTGCCGGAGGCGTGGTGGGGCTGCAGCAGGACGTTGTCGAGCATCAGGAACCGCGGATTGAGCATCGGTTCGCCTTCGAAGACATCGAGCGCCGCCGAACCGAGCGCGCCGCTTTCCAATGCATCGAGCAAGGCATCCTCGTCGATGTTGGACGCGCGGGAGATGTTGATCAGCATGCCCTCGGGTCCGAGCGCCTCGATGACATCCTTCGAGACGATGTGCCGTGTGGCGGCGGAGGCTGCGAGCGTCACGAACAGGACATCGGAGCGCTCGGCAAGCGCGACCGGATCGGCGACGAAGGTCATACCTTCGGCATAGGGCCTCTCGGAAACGTCGCTATAGGCGATGTCCATATCAAAGCCGCGCAGACGTTTGGCCACTTCGAAACCGATGCGCCCAAGGCCGAGCACGCCGGCCCTCTGGCCCCAGACACGCCGCTTCAACGGATAGAGTCCCTTGGCGACCCAGCTGCCGTCCTTTACCCAGCTTTCTGCGCCGATCATTCCGCGCGATTGGCAGAGCATCATCGCCACACCGAGATCGGCAACGTCGTTGGTCAGCACATCGGGGGTGTTGGTGACGCGGATGCCGCGCTCGCGGCAGGCGGCGAGATCGACGGCGTCATAACCGACGCCATAGACGGACACGATCTCCACCTGCGGAAGCTTGCCGATCAGGTCCGCCGACGCACCAAGCTCGCCTCGGGTGGCGACCGCCCGGATGCGTGGTCCATGCGCTGCAAGGAAGGCGTCGCGATCCTCGGCTTCATAGATCTTGTGCACCGCATAGCGCGCCTCAAGATCCACCAGGTCCCAATCCGGATAGGGACCCATGAGCAGAATTTCCGGCTTCGTCATCGTATTACTCCCGTAGTTTCGTCGCTGGCCAGGCGATCCGCACGGATCGCCAGCGTGTTGATCGCCAGCGCAACGATGCGCTCCAGCGACTGATCGATTTCGATGGTTATGACGTCCACCTCCCCCGAGGGAAGCTCGAGAACGGCGAGTTGGCTGTCGAGTAGTGACAGCGGCATGTAATGACCCTTTCGCTCCGCCAGGCGTGTCGCGAGCATGGCCCTGGTACCCTGCAGAAAGACGAAGGTGACTGGCTGCCAGGCGCCCTCCCGAAGCCGCTCGCGATAGGATCGCTTCAGGGCCGAGCACGACACGACGGTGGCAGTCGGGCTTGCCAGCCGTGCACCGATCTCATCCAGCCAGGGCCAGCGGTCGGCATCGGTCAGCGGGATACCGCTGCGCATCTTCTCGACGTTCGCCGCCGAATGCAGGCTGTCGCCCTCGATGAAGCTTGCACCCAGATAGGTGGCAAGCCGTTCGCCGACCGTCGATTTCCCGCAGCCCGAGACGCCCATGACGACGATCGGACCGAAGCCGCGGCGGGCCTCAAAGGCTTGTTGTGATACCGCCGTCGACATAGAGCGTGTGTCCATTGACAAAGGAGGAAGCGTTGCTCGCCAGGAAGACGGCCGCACCCACCAATTCTTCGACCTCACCCCAGCGCGCCGCCGGCGTGCGTTTTTCCAGCCAGGAGGAAAACTCCGCACTGTCGACCAGAGCCTGGTTCAACGGCGTCTTGAAGTAGCCAGGGGCGATCGCGTTCACCTGCAATCCGTATTTCGCCCAGTCGGCGCACATGCCGCGCGTGAGGTTCCTGACAGCACCCTTGGTCGCCGTGTAGGGGGCGATCGACGGGCGAGCGAGCTCGCTCTGCACCGAGGCAATATTGATGATCTTGCCCGCGCCGCGGCCGATCATGTGTCGGGCCACTGCCTGGCCGACATAGAAGACGCTGGAAACATTCGTCTTCAGCAATTGTTCCCAACGCTCGGCGGGAAAGTCTTCGAGCGGCGAGCGGAACTGCATGCCGGCATTGTTGACGAGGATGTCGATGGCGCCGACGTCCCGTTCGATCAGATCGATGCCGGACTTGACCGCATCTGCATCAGTGACATCGAATTCGCTGACGGCAACCTCGTATCCGAACGCGCGAAGCGACTTTGCCGCGTCTTCGAGCTTGCCGCGGTCACGTCCATTGAGAACGATCGATGCGCCGTGCTCGGCAAGGCCCCGCGCAAGCGCGAAGCCAATGCCCTGGGAGGAACCGGTGATCAGCGCCCGCTTACCCTCAAGACTGAACAATGAATGTGCCATCGTAGCTTCCTTTTGCGAATGATATCGTTCGTGCTCCCTCGCGCTTGTTCGGGAGCACTGACATCATAGACCGACGACCAGGCCCTTCGCCTTAAGAACCGGCTCGAGGTTGCTGACTTCGATGACGGATTTGCCTTGTTTATAGGCTGCGATGTAGCCGGCCTCGGCATCTTCGCGGGCCTGCGAAAGCCTTGCGACCTCCCTGACTTCGTTCCGGCGCACCACGACCAGGCCGTCCGCATCGCCGACAATGACGTCGCCCGGGTTGATCAATTCGCCGCCGACGATGATCGGGTCATTGGTCGCTGTCAGCGTCTCCTTGACGGTTCCCTTGATGCAGACGCTCAGAGAAAACACCGGGAAGCCGAGTTCTCGCAGCTGAAGGGTGTCGCGGACACCTGTGTCGGTCACAAGCCCGCCGATACCCTTGGCGAGGCAGGCGTTGGCGAGCACGTCGCCGAACGAACCGGCCTCCTCATATTCGCCGGCCGACACGACGATGATGTCGCCGGGCTGGGCGTAATTGATCGCAAGCTGGAGCATGATGTTGTCGCGTGGAGCGCATTTGACGGTAAATGCGGGACCACAAAGCTTCATGCGATAGTCGACGGGCTTGAGGCGGGACGAAAGCGCCCCGCGGCGCCCCTGCGCTTCGTGGATGGTCGCCGGCGAGAACTTCGAGATCGCCTCGAGGTCTCGCGCTGACGGACGTTCGGCAATGTTTTTGATATGGGTCATGAAGAGCCTCAAGGTCGTGACGGTGCGATGGCGGCAGTGGTCCCACCGCCCTCAGTGTCGAAATTGTCTGAAAGAAAGCGCGGTAGCCGCTATCCAATCACGGGATCGGATCGAACTTCAGTTCGCTGAGCGGCACGACCTTGTCGGTCCGTGTCATCTTGTATTCGGTGCCCTGGCCGAGCCACTTTTCCCAGATCTTGTTGATCTCGCCATCGGCGTCGAGTTTATGCAGGACTTCGTTGACCTTGGCGACGAGCGCTGGTTGATCCTTGGGCATGCCGATACCGATCGGCTGGAACAGCATCGGTTCCTCGATCATCCGCATTTCCTTTCCGCGCGACTTCGATTCGTTGACGAGCTTCGTCGTCGTCATGGTGTTGGCCACCATCCCGCGCGCCTTACCCTGCTGGACTGCGAGGTATGCGGAGGCAGTGTCCTGGAAAGTCAGCGGCTCGGACTTGTTGAGCTTGATCGAAAGCTCCGACGTCGAACCTTTCGCTGACGCAATCCGCACGCCGGCGAAGTCGGCCTTGGTCTTGCCTTCTTCGCTGACCGGCACGATCAGCATTTCCTTTGCGAGGTAGTACGGATCGCTGAAGTCGATCTGCTCGGCGCGCCCAAGCGTGTAAGCCAGATTGGCGACAGTGATGTCGACCCGGCCGAGTTTGACCTCAGGTACGCGTGCCTCGACCGACACCGGCTTGACTTCGGCTGCAACGCCCATCGCCCCAGCGATCGCCTTGCAGAGATCGACGTCGAAACCGACCATTTCACGGGTAGCCGGATCGGGCGCAGCAAATGGCGGCACGTCGGCAAACGTGGCGCAGCGAAGGGTTTTGGATGACATGATGTTGTCCAGCTGATCAGCTTTCGCGGGCGCAACGGCACTCGCTCCGGCAAGGACAACGCCCAGCGTGATGCACTTCCATTTCATTGCTGTTCTCCTTTGTTGATTTGGTTAGTGCCGCAAGTCCGCGAGGAAACGCTGCGCACGCGGGTGCTGCGGATTCTTGAAAAACTCGTCCGGGGTCGCAGTTTCAATGATCTGGCCGGCATCGATGAACCAGATGCGATCTGCAACATCGCGGGCAAAGCCCATTTCGTGGGTGACGCAGAGCATCGTCATGCCTTCTGCCGCCAGGCTCTTCATCACGCTCAGAACCTCGCCGACCATTTCTGGATCAAGAGCGCTGGTCGGCTCGTCAAACAGCATCACCGGCGGCTCCATGGCGAGTGCCCTGGCAATTGCCACGCGTTGCTGCTGGCCACCCGACAGTTGGCCCGGATAGGCCGTCTGCTTGTCGGCGAGACCGACGCGCTCGAGCAGCTTGACAGCCCTGGCGCGCGCCTCCGCCACTGGGACGCCTTTCACGCGGATCGGCGACATCGCCACGTTTTCGAGGACGGACAGATGCGGGAAAAGATTGAAGTTCTGGAACACGAAACCGATCCGGCTGCGCAAAAGATTGAGTTCCTTGGTGCGCATCGAGGCGTGAATGTCGTGGCCGTTGAAGGAGATCGATCCGCTGTTGATCTCTTCAAGGCGGTTCACGGTCCGGATCAGCGTCGACTTTCCCGAGCCGGACGGGCCACAGATGACGACGACCTCGCCACGCCCGACTTCAGCATTGATGTCCTTCAGAACCTTGTAGTCGCCATAGCTCTTGCAGACATTGGAGATGCGGATTGCCTGCGGGTCGCGTTGCTCGATGACTGAGGTGCTCATGGCTGCTCCGTTATGATCTTGGTTGCCGGCGTGGTCTCAGCGATCGCGGCACTGACGGTACCCGCCCGGCGGCGTGCGATGCGCCGTTCCACCCGGTTAGCGACATAGGTCAGGCTCCAGCAGAGCACGTAGTAGACAAGGGCGAGAATGAGGAACACCTGGAACGGCTGTGTCAGCAGTTGGTTGTTCACCTGGCTCGCGGCAAACGTCAGGTCTGGCACGTTGATCACGTAGCCAAGCGTCGTGTCCTTGATCGTCGACACGAAGGTCGAGATGATACTCGGGATCATGTTGTAGAGCGCCTGCGGCAGGATGATGAAACGCATCGCGCCGAGGTAGCTGTGCCCAAGCGCTCGCGCCGCATCCATCTGGCCATGGCTGAGCGAGACAATCCCAGCCCGCACAACTTCGCTCAGGAAGGCGCCCTGATAAATCACGAGCGTCGTCAGCATGATCACGAAGCTCGGGACGTCGGTACCCGTCACGAGCGGCACGACAAAGTAGCACCACAGGATCAGCATCAGGAGGGGCACGCCGCGCGTCACGTAGACCAGCACGGTGACCGGCCAGCGCAACAGCGGCCATCTCGAAAGACGCGCCAGCGCGAAGATGATGCTGACGGGGAATGCAAACCCGATGCTCAACGCCGAAAGGATCAGCGTGTTTGCAAGGCCACCCAGAGGTCCGTTCGGGTATTGACCGATCAGGAGCAGAAGCCAGTAGTCGCGGATGATGGCGATGAGGTCGGTGATCATGCGCGCCCTCCTACCGCCGGGTTCGCCCGCATCGACAGATAGGCGCCGCCCGCCATGATGAGCAGGGAGATGAAGAGGTAGATGAGCGTCCCGATCAAATAGATTTCGAAGGTGCGGAAGCTCAGGTTCTCGATCTCCTTGATCGCATGCGTCAGTTCCGGCGCACCGATGACAAGCGCGAGGCTGCTGTTCTTGAAGAGTGAAACGCTGTGATTGATGAGCGGCGGCAAGGCGTTGCGCACGCCCTGCGGCATGATCACGAAACGCATGGCCGAGAGATAACCATGCCCCAGCGCCTGCGCCGCTTCCATCTGACCGGGACTGACGGCTCTCAGACCAGAGCGCAAATCCTCGCTGAAATAGGCAGCCTGGCAAAGCCCAAGGCCAATGATCGCGAAGATGACTTCGGCGTTGTGGCTGGTGAGCCAGCCGGTCAGCCAATCCGGCATCAGGGTGAAGATGCCGAAGTACCAGAGCATGAGCTGAACCAGCGTCGGAACATTGCGATGGTAGGAAACGTAAGCTGCAACCAGGCGGTTTCCGAACGGCAGCGGCGAGAAGCGTATGCCGAGCAGCAGGATTGCGAGCGACATCGCGAGCGACCAGGAGCCGACATAGATGATGAATGTCGCCTCGATGCCGTGCGCGAGCATCGACATGAATTCCGGATTCGTCAGGATCACGGAAAGGTCAAACCCGTTCACGGCTTCGTCCCTTTCCCGCGGCTCGCGGGAATAGCGGGCCCTTCCGGCTTTGCGGTTTGCAGACCACCCATCACCTGAAGCGTGGGCGTGATCTCCATGTGTCCGACATTGACGGCCACAGGTGCGGCGACGGCAAAGGCGATGGCTTCGGCTATGTCGGTGGCTTGAGGCAGTTCGAAGCCATCGATGAAGCGCTCCCGAATAGATGGGTCGTCGCCGTGGACATGGGCGAAGATGTCGGTCGCGACCCGGCCGGGGCAAATCTCCGTCACCCTCACCCGCCTTCCGAAAGCGTCGATGCGCAGCTGGTTCGACAGCATGCTGACGCCTGCCTTGGTGGCATGATAGGTCGAGTTTCCGCCGAAATTATAGGCGCCCGCAATCGACGATATATTGATGACATGGCCGCGATCGCGCTTGACCATTCCGGGCACGACCATTCGGCAAAGGTGCAATACTGCACGGAGGTTCACATCCACGAGCAGGTCGATGTCGCCGTCGTCGGCCTCCAGGAACTTCTTGGGGCGATCGACACCGGCATTGTTGACGAGGATGTCGAATTCGACCTCCTTGGCAAGTGCCGAAAGCGCGTCGCGATCGGTGACGTCGATGGCATGCGGCACGCAGCCGGTGCGTTGAGCGAGCTGTTGAAGCGCATCCAGACTGCGAGCGACCGCATGGACCTCGAGACCTTCACGGCAAAATCGCTCCACCACGGCAGCACCGATTCCGGAGGATGCTCCTGTCACCAAAGCGGTCTTGTAATCTGAAAACGGCATCGCGCTCCCCTTTGTTTTGATAACCCTAGCGAAGCTTTGAGGGCTTGCCTAAGACCGATTATCTCTGGAGCAATAAGCAAGCCTTATGGAGCCCGACGGACCCTTGCTCACGGGCACTCTGGCGCCCTCCGCGCTCACGCGTGACGGCGTCCTTACCGGCAAACCGCGGGCCCGCGCGGTTGCAAAACGGCATCCAGCTTGTAACATGCTAAAAAAACTTAGAAACGATCCGCGCGGGCCATGGACATCAGGCGCCTCAAATCCTTCATTGTCATCGTCGACAGCGGCAGCATCACGCGCGCCGCTGACATCCTTCACGTTGCCCAGCCCGCACTCAGCCAGCAGCTTGCAGCACTTGAAGATCACTTCGGACAGAAGCTCCTGATCCGCAGCCAACAGGGCGTGAGCATGACCGATGCCGGTCATGCGGTGTATCGCCACGCTCAGATCATCCTGCGGCAGATGGAGCAGGCCCAAGCCGACGCGGCGGCCGCGGGCAACTCTCTCGCCGGCCGTGTTTCAGTCGGCCTCGTGCCGTTCAGCAGCGCCGCGACGCTTTCGGGCGACCTTCTAGCAGAAACCAGAAAACGTCATCCGGGCATTCTTTTGCATCTGACCGAAAGTGTCGGCCAGACCTACAGCCAGATGATCATGAACGGCCGCCTGGAGATGGCGCTCCTGCATGGGACGGGACCGATCAAGGGGGTCCGCTTCGAGCCGTTACTTAGCGAAGAGTTCTTTCTCGTCGCTCACCGGGATTTTGCGATCGAGGATGGCGACAAGCCGGTCCCGGTCGCGGCCCTCGACGGCCTCCCATTCCTGCTGCCGCCTGCGTACAATTTCGTGCGTCGTGCCGTCGACACGGCCTTCACTCGGACGCGCACCAATCTCAAGGTTGTCGGTGAGGTGGAGATCGTGCGAACGCTTGCCCATGCGGTTGCCGGAGGCCTTGGGGCAACAATCATGCCCAAAGCAATCGCTGACCGGATCGTGAAAGAAACAAGTGAACCGTTGATATGCCGCGTGGTGACGCCGAGGATCGAGGAGACGCTTTCGCTCTGCGTCTCCGATCACACCCCGCTTTCGGAGCCGGCGGCAGCCGTGAAGGATATCCTTCTCGAGCTCACCGCCAGGCTCAAACCGTAGTTACTGATAGCCCTTCTGCCGTCTATCTCATCTCGGCGCAGAACTCGGCGATGCGAGCGCAGCCTTCGGCGAGTTGCTCCATGCTCGTTGCATAGGAAATGCGGAAATAGGGGCTCATTCCGTAGGCCGCACCCTGGACCGTTGCCACGTGGTGTTCGTCGATCAATGCCGTAACGAAGTCCACGTCAGTCTCGATCTGTCGGCCGCCCTTGGTCGTCTTGCCGATGAGCCCGGCGATGTTCGGAAAGATGTAAAAGGCTCCATCCGGTTGATGGCACCGCAGACCTTCGATCTCCGCAAGCTTCTTCAAAACGAAATCCCGGCGGGCTCTGTAGATTCTTGCCCGCTCGCGAAGAAGGTCCTGAGGGCCGTCGAGTGCTGCGACCGCCGCTGCCTGCGTCAGCGTTGAAATGCCACCGCTGTTCTGGCCGTTGACGTTGCTGATCGCCGAGATCAGGTCTTTCGGCCCGCCGCAGAAGCCAAGCCGCCAGCCGGTCATCGCGTAGGCCTTGGAGACACCGTTCATGGTCAGCACACGATCGTAAAGCCGCGGCTCGACCTCGGCGATGGTACAGAACTCGAAGTCGCCGTAGACGAGATGCTCGTAGATGTCGTCGGTCAGGATCCACACATGGGGATGGCGCAGCATGACCTCGGCGATCGCAGCCATTTCGTCACGCGAACACGCGGCACCCGTCGGGTTGTTCGGAAAATTGAGAATGAGCCACTTGGTGCGGGGTGTGATCGCGGCATTGAGATCCTCGGCGCGCAATTTGAAGCCCGTCTGTTCCGGGCATGAAACCGGAACCGGCACTCCGCCAGCGAGCTTGACGATGTCGGCGTAGCTCACCCAGGACGGGGTTGGGATGACCACTTCGTCGCCGGGATTGCAGGTGGCGAGGATCGCATTGAAAATCACCTGCTTGCCGCCGCCGGAAACCACGATCTGGCTCGGTTCATAGTCGAGATTGTTGTCGCGCTTGAACTTGCGCGCAATCGCCGCCTTCAGCGCCGCAGTGCCGTCCATTGGCGGATATTTCGTATCGCCGGCAAGGGCGGCGGCATGGGCCGCTTTAATCGCATGATCGGGCGTTGGAAAATCAGGTTCGCCCGAGGATAGGCTTATGACCTTCACTCCACGGGCGGCAAGCTCTCTTGCGCGCTGGGTCATCGCCGCGGAAGCGGAAACGGCGACGTTCTTCAATCGGTCGGCGGTAGCAGGCATGATCTCTTCTTTCGAGTGGTGGACGAATTGAGCTGGAGGCCGAGCAGGCCTGTCACACAACCTCGGCGGCCGGTGCGAGCACGCCGCCGGCGGCCTCGACTTCGCTGCGGACGATCCTGGCAAGCTCCAGGGATCCAGGCGTGTCGCTGTGGACGAGGATCGATCGGGCGGGAACGGCAATCGTGGCACCGTCGATGGTCTTCACGGTTCCTTCGACCAGAAACCGGCGCACGCGGACGCGAACGGCTGCCTCTTCCTTGACCAGGGCTCCCGGCTCGCCTCGCGCGACAAGGCGACCGCTCGCATCGTAGGCGCGGTCGGCGAGAAAAAGAGCGAGGGTCTTCAAATGGGCTCGTTTGGCGGCGGCCTCGATTTCGCTGCCGGGCATGGCAAAGACGATCAGTTCGCTATCCACCGCCCGGATTGCGTCCATCATCAGATCTGCAAGATTAGGATCCCGGCTGACCATGTTGCCCATGGCGGCATGAAAGCTGAAATGGGACACGCGTTGTCCCTCGCTACGCGCAATCGCGATCAGCGCCCCGAGCTGGTAGAGCATCTGCTGACGCAGTTCGTCGGCCTGGTACGGCAACTCGCGGCGGCCGAAGCCCGCGCGATCCGGCAGGCCCGGATGTGCTCCGATGCCAACACCATTCGCCTTTGCAAGGCGGACCATGCGCGCCATCGTGTCCGGATCGCCCCCATGGAAACCGCAGGCGATGTTGGCCGAGGACACGACCTTCATCATCGCTTCGTCGTCACAGAGCCGATAGGGCCCGAAGCCTTCGCCCATATCGGAATTCAGATCGATCTTCATTGATCACTCCTCTTGGCCGACAGATTGTCGTCAGGCCATGATGTTCAGAGCCCGGGTCACCATCGCCGAAGTGACACGGACATCCTCGAGAAAGCGCGCCATCGCCCTTTCGACATCGAGTGCTTCGCGATGCGTCGCCCGGACAAATCTCAAACGGCTGCCGATACGCGCCTGACCCAGACGCCAGAGATCGGCATCAATGACGCCGGCGATCTTCGGGTAGCCGCCAGCGGTATTGGCATCGCTCATCTGAACGATCGGCTCACCGCCCGGCGGGACCTGAACCACGCCGGGGACTACGCCATGTGAGCGCATCTCGACGGGCGTCGTCGGCCTGATCGGCTCTCCGGAGAGGCGATAACCGGTACGGTCGCTCTTCGAAGAGATCTTCCAGGTCTCAGTCCAGAAACGGTCCGCGTCGTTTCCAAAGAGATCGTGCTCGCCGGCTGGCAATGCACGGATTAGCAGAGACCCGTCATCGGAAACCGGCAGGTGGTCAGAAAGAGCGAACGCAGGATCCACGACGGAAATACCGGCACGCGCCCGATGTCCATCTGTCGCGGCACAAAGTGAGAGCGTGTCCCCTACCCGCAGGTATCTGCCGTCGTTGCCGCCGAACGCACCGCGCAACGACGTGCTGCGCGAGCCCATGACCGGTTCGACATCAACGCCGCCTGCGACACAAACATAAGCGCGTGCCCCAGTCCGGGGCTGGCCAAGGTCAAGCACCTGGCCCTTATCGGCAACATAGGTGCACAAGGCCAGGAGCGGATGCCCGTCGAGGCCGGCGCCACAGTCCGCGCCCGCCACTGTGAAAACGACCGCACCGGTAAAACGAAGCCGGAAAGGAAAGGTCTGAACCTCGATGGCGGCAGCCCCGGGTGCGTTACCGACGAGCAGATTACCAAGCTTGAGGCCTAGGGGATCCATGGCTCCGCTCGCGGTGACCCCGATCTTCCTGTAGCCAGGACGGCCGAGATCCTGGACGGTGTTGAACGGGCCGGTCTCGATAACCTCGATCATAGTTCCACCCTTACAGGCACGAAGCGCACCGTATCGCCCGGCGCCATGATGGCCGGCGTTGGCGACGACGGGTCGAACATCTGCAGTTCGGCAAAGCCGATCGAATTCCAGCCGTTCGGACCGGTCAAAACGGCAACACCCGTCTGCATGCCGCCGATCGTCACACATCCCCTGGCCATGTTGATCGAGGGAACGGTCTTGCGTGGCATGTAGATGCGGGGGTCAAGCCCGTGCAGATAGCCGAATCCGGGAGCGCTCCCCACGGCGAAGACCCGATACGTCGCCTCGTAATGGATGCGGACGACTTCCCGGTCGCTGAGACCGGAGCGGTCGCAAAGTGCGGCAAGATCCGTCGCATGTTCGCCGCCGTAGCAGACGTCGATCTCGATCGTCTTGCCGTCAAGGTCGATGCTCTGAGCACCCTCCCAGGCTTCCATGATACGTGTGACGACCGGTTCCGGATCCTCGGGGATGTCCTTGAAGATCACGAGAAGATTCGTCATCCCCGGAACGATCTCGGAGAGATCCTCCCACGCCTCGACGGCCCGCGACAAAGCCCAGATGCGACGCTGCGACGCGAGGTCGAACTCGCCCAACGCTTCAAGAAGGAAGGCGCGGGCTCCGATCGCTGAGACCCGCGCGCCGACACGGGTCAATTGCAGAGCTGCCGGCGAGGACGTGGGCATGGCAAGCGAAGCGTTCATGATCGAGGCTCGATTTCAAAGAGAGGGTCGCCGAAGCCGACGATCGCGCCATGCTCTGCCACATGCCGTACGATCTGGCCGGAAGCAGGTGCGGCAAGCGGAAGCAGGATCGGGCCGACTTTCACGAAGCCGATCACGTCGCCGCTCTCCACCTCTTGCGGGTGATCTTCCGGCGCGGCGGACCGCGAGATGTCGTGCGACAGGAATTCACCCGCCATCGGCGCCTTCACGGCCACGAACGATGCAGGAACAACGGCGGACCGATCTTCGGCCGTGCGATCGACAATAGGCGACCGTCCGCGTGCAAGGAGAATACGAACACCTTGGGTCGGGCGTTCGATCTCAAGACCGTCGACGCCGGCGGCTTCGAGAGCCGCTGTCAGCTCAGCGATCGTGGCGGGGTCCGTGAAATCCACCTGGCTCATGCCGCGCTCCGTTCCTTCAACCACTTTTCCAGGTAGTGGATGTCCGTTTCACCGCGCGCGAAGCCTTGATCCTCAAGGAGAGTGCGAAGCAAAGGAAGGTTGGTGGCGATGCCCTCGATGCTTAGCTCGGCAAGCGCCCCGCGCATTCTCGCGATCGCCTCGGCGCGCGTTTCGCCGTGAACGATCAGCTTGGCGACGAGCGAGTCGTAGTAGGGTGAGATCCGGTAGCCTTCGAAGACGTGCGAATCGACACGAATTCCCACACCACTTGGAAGCCTCAGCCCGGTGATGACGCCGGCGGAAGGCATGAACGTCGTCGGATCCTCCGCATTAATGCGGCACTCGATGGAGTGGCCAACGCAGCGGATGTTCTCCTGCGTAATCGTCAGCGTCTCGCCGAGCGCCACCTTGAGCTGCGCCTGAACGATGTCGACCCCGCTCGTCATCTCCGTGACCGGGTGTTCGACCTGGAGGCGGGTGTTCATTTCGATGAAATAGAACGCGCCACCCTCGTACAGGAATTCGAAGGTTCCGACGCCACGGTAGCCGATCTGTTTGCAAGCCGCGACGCAGGCGCTGCCGACCGCATCAATAAGGTCGTCTGCAATGCCGGGTGCCGGCGCCTCCTCCACTACCTTCTGGTGACGGCGTTGCATGGAGCAATCGCGGTGGCCGAGCCAGACCGCATTGCCATGCGTGTCGCACAGCACCTGGATTTCGATATGCCTTGGATGCTGGAGAAACTTCTCCATGTAAAGCGCCGGCGAACCGAAAGCCTTGCGCGCCTCTTCGCGCGTGAGTGTGACGGCTTCCTCGAGCGCCGTCTCGTTCGCCACGACCCGCATGCCGCGTCCGCCGCCACCACCGGCGGCCTTGATGATCACGGGGTAGCCAATCTCAGTCGCGATTTTGCGGATCGCCGCCGGGTCGTTTGGCAGTTCCTGGTCAGGACCGGGTACGCAGGGAACGCCAGCGGCCATCATCGCGCTTTTTGCCGCGATCTTGTCACCCATCGTTGCGATTGCCGATGCATCTGGCCCGACAAAGACGAGACCCGCCTCCTCGACCGCCGCACTGAAGGCGGCGTTTTCAGACAGGAACCCGTAACCCGGGTGAACTGCTCCAGCGCCGGAAAGCCGAGCCGCAAGCAGAAGCGCGTCCTTGTTGAGATAGCTCTTCGTTGCAGCTGCGGGGCCAATACAAAGCAACACGTCCGCACTCTGGCCATAGAGCGCATCGCGGTCAGCTTCCGAACATACGGCCACGGTCTTAAGCCCGAGTGCGTGACAGGCGCGCTGGATCCTGAGCGCGATCTCGCCGCGATTGGCGATGAGAACCGTGTCGAAGCGACGTTGTGACTGGTCGGGCCGATCCTGCATCACGCGATCTCCGCAAGCAGTTGGCCGGCCTCAACCTCGGTTGCATCCGCCACTAGGATACGGGTGATACGGCCGGCACGGGGCGCAGCGATCCGGTTCAAAACCTTCATCGCCTCGATGATGAAGAGCGTCTGGCCCTCTTCGACTTCGTCACCTTCTTTGATGAAGGCGGCCTCGCCGGGAGAGGGCGCGACATGGAGCACTCCGAAGATCGGCGACGTGACGGTGGACAATGCACCGGACGCTTGGGAGTCCCCAGCCACGCCAACTGGCCGAGCACCGTGAGGAGAGGCAACGGTGGATTGGCCGGAGACGCTCTCGCTGCCCCGCTCCCGAAAGATCCGGACGGTTATGCCCTTCTCGGTCACGGTCAATTCCGTGACGTTTGATCGCCCGACAAAGTCGATCAGGGTTTTGATTTTCGAAAGGTCCATTCTTCAACTCGGCATTCGGAGGACGTTGCCGCGTGATCTCGTTCGAGCGCGACAACTTCTGTCCTTTGGTAACACGAGCAATGAACCGATGGGGTCAGACGAAGTTTTGATGGACTGGCCTGCAAGCCAAACGCCCAAAGAAATATGAGCGTAACAGGTTCAGGCAGCCGCGCTGCGAGAGCCTGTTCTCGCACGGCTTGACGGGTAAAAAATTGCCGCAGGAGGGCCAGCGTGAGCGGCCGCCCGGTGGACGGCTGCGGGCAAGCAGCGCATTGGCTTTTTCCACCGCCAGCAGGTAACGCTCGTGCGCGATCGAGAAGAAACGCAAACAGCCGATGTTTTCGACCGGCCGGATGAAGCCGAGATTGATCTGGCCGTTTTCAGTCCACGAATGATGTCGCCGGTCGGGCCGCTGGAGATATGCAGTTCGATATCGGGATACTTGCGGCTGACCTTGCCCCGTTGAAATATGAAACCCTCTTCTCGTCACTGGCCCATGCTCGATCAGCGCTTTCAAACTGGCGCAGCGACGTAAGCGGTGTGCCACTCACACCTGGGCAAGACGGATGCGATACTTGGTGTAAAATTCCAACAACGGTCGGGCGCTATGGCTACTATCCATCAGAAGTGGTCATCGTTCATCTGAACCGTCACGCTGCCTTACCGGTCTTTCACTGAAGACTCTCCATCGACGTTGAGCAAGCGCTGACGCCCCGCTGTTTCCCAGCTAGTAGAAAATCAAAATGCCAACGGCTCGCAGGATCGCTTTGGATCGAAATTCGAACTATTTCACCTCTTCGAAGTCGCCGGGTTTCCAGCTACCGTCAAATGCGGGCTTCTCGGGTCCGTAGATGCGGAAATAGGTGAACCAGCCCTTGCCCGGCGATGTCTTGATCCATTCGTTTTCATGACCAGCCGGCGCTGCCGGTCCAAAGTACAGGTCGACAGATTCTCCGGCCTTGTCCTTGAGTTCGAACAATGATCGCAGTGCGGCCTTGCCCTGGTCCGTCACGATCTCGCTTCGCGTTTCGGCGTCATAGACCGTCACCGACCAGAAGAGCTTGTTCGGAACAGGCAAGGGCACGGTCAATTTGTACGTCTTGCCCCCGTCGAGGAAGGCGTCGTCCTTGTCGCGAAGCCCGAGCCAATAGAGGGAGCCCGCGCCCTCCGATCGCCGGAACATCGCGGGTGACGCGCCGGTCGCCTGATAAAACCACTTCTCGCGTGCATCCAGATCGACGTAGGTCGGCATATCGAAGTCGCCGTTTTCCGAACGCAACGCGGCCCATTCCCACTTTCGATCCGGCCAGGCGAAACGGTCGGGTCGACGGTCGGCGAAGGACTGGACACGCATCTGCGCATCGCCGATCCGGGCGGCTTGTTCGAGGATGCGCTTCATGCGCTCATCGGGCGCGAACGGCTTGCCCTTGACGAGGCCAAGCACAGCGAGTTCGCCGTACATGGCGCGGTAGCTTTCGAAGGCCGGCTCGCTTTCAATGACTTCGTGCAAGACTTCCCAATACTTGAAGCTGCCGTCCCAACCCAGCGCCTGAGGCGAGGCTTTCGTCGGAACGTCACCCGTGTCGACCCATTTGAGCGGCGTCCAGCCCGCTGGCCGGCTCAAGGGTTCGATCTTGATCGCTTTGATGCGGTCGACAGAGCCCTTGATGTCGCCTCCGACCGGCAGCGAACGGACGACGATCATCAGGCCGTTGGTCGTGGACTTCCAGGCGTGGTAGCCGGAGGGCACTTCACCGGTATATCCGGGTGGCAGGAGAATATGCTTGCCGCCCTTACCCGCATCGGGGCCAGGCACTCCCATGTCGGCCACCCACCGCATGTTGAAATCGATTGCAACGCAAATCAGCGGGCCAGGCGGCATCTCGATCGTGATCGGGCCATCCTTGAGGCTGAGAAGGGTCGGCGCATAGGGGGTATCGGAGTTCGGCGTATAGGCGATCTGTTTCGGTGTCGCCTGCATCACCCCAATCACCGAGTTGGTGACGATGCCCTGCTCTTGCATTCCCTTGGCCATTCCGATCGCGGAGATGGTCGGATAGAAGAACCGATACGCCTGGATGGCGCGGTTCAGATCGGCATCGTCATAGGCTTTCTGGACGGTCTCGCGCGTTGGATACCCGCGCTCGAACGCGTACGGCTTTGAGGATGATGTGTCCTGTGCCGCGACAGGCGTTATCGGCATCAATGCGATAGCGACCGAAGCAAGTGCGGTAAGTTTCATGGTGGTCCTCCAATTGGTCGTTTCGCATAGAGATAGTCGATTTCAGATCGACCTCTCTCGAACCTCTCGCCTTATGGGCGAGGGTTGTTCACCTTACTTTTTCGATGTCCGGCAGCTTCCAGGCCTTGTCGAACAACGGCTTCTCGGGCCCGTAGAAGCGGAAGCAGATCTCGAAGGACCCTCCCGCGCCAGTCGGTATCCAGTTCGACTCCTTGCCGGCCGGCGCTTCGGGGCCGAAGTAGAGGTCCACCGAACCATCGGCATTCTTCTGTAGTCCCGGGTTCAGGGAGGAGTGGCTGGACGACGGCAGGTTGCGGATAAGCGCATGTGTCGCGCGGTCATAAACGACCGCGGACCAGTACTGCCTTACCGGCACGTCTGCCGGTACCGTCAGGCGGTAGGTGCTGCCGCCGTCGAAGAACTGGCCGTCCCGATCCTTGATGGCAAACAGGTAGAATTGGCCCGCACCCAGATGCTTGATGCCGCTGAAGACGAAATAAAACAGCAAGCCGCGGTCATCCCAGGAGTAGGTGTCGGGCTTCGAGAAATACTCTGCCAGTTCCGTGACAACGCCGGTCGCAACCGGCAGGCCCCATTGGGTGCCAGAAAAATAAGGTGACGAAAGGGCCGCTTCGTATCGCGCATCGAGCGATGCGCGCGCCTCCTGTGCAGCTTGCTTGAGGATGTCCTGCCGTTTCGCGTCGGGGGTGAACGGCTTGCCCTTCTCGATGCCGATCGACTTGAGCGGATCGATCATCGCCTTGTCCCGCAGGAGCCAGGGCTCGCTTTGCACAAAGCGGTCCAGCGACTGGAAGAAGCGCTGGTCATAGGGAATATTGGCTTCGAACACGACATCGATCGCATCGACATAGGTCGTCGCCGGCGGATTGGCCGCTTGCGACAGGGGATAGAGCTTGATGCGCTTGCCGTAGGCGACAGCCTTGGCGATGTCAGCCTCGCTGCCGCTCTTGAGAATGGAGCGCAGCAACGCATAGCCGCCGTAGGTTTCAGATGGCAGGGCGATGTAGCCGTCGGGAACCTTCTCGTCGTGGCCGGGAGGCAGGATGAGGTATTTGCCACCCTTGCCCTTATCGACGCCAGCCGGACCGACGTCTTCGAGCGGCGATTGCCAGCCATCCATGATCGAGCCGGTGATCGACCCGTCGCCGGCGGGCGGAATCTCGAGCACCACCGGCCCAACGTCCTTCGTGTTGAAGAAGGGCATGAGGTAGATCGCGTCCGGGTTCGGGGTCAGTGTCTGGTTCTTCCAATCCAGAAGGCGCGACCAGTAAACGATCTGGTTGGGGGCGCCTTTGGCATCGCGCACCATCGCCTGGTACATGAGGTCGTAGTTAACGGCCGGCATGCCCCAGATGACCGCCTCGAGGGCGCGGCGCTCCACCACCCGCTCGGCAAGCTCGTCGGAAGAGAGGTCTTGCGCCTGGACGGGCATGGAAGCACATAGGAGCGCAAGGATTACCACTACCAACTTCATCATTGCAGTCCCTTAGATGTTAGCTAAAGGGGAAAATGACAGCCGACGACAACTTTGCCTAGTACGTAACGGCAAATAGTACCAAGCAAACTCTTCAGTTCGTCGCGAGCGATCACACCTTGGCGGGATAATTCCAAGGAAGCAGGTCATCGATCCGGCTCTGCTTGTGGCCGTTGACGATGGCGGTGAGCGTGCTGGCCAGGTAGACCTGCGGATCAACGGCATTGAGCTTGCAGGTCTCAACGAGCGAGGCGATGGCGGCCCAGTTTTCGGCCCCGGCGTCGTGGCCTGCAAAGAGCGCATTCTTCCGATTGAGGGCTATCGGTCGGATGGTTCGCTCGACGCTGTTGTTGTCGAGCTCGATGCGGCCGTCGGTCAGGAATAGCCGCAGACCGTTCCAGTACTTGACGATGTAGTTCAGGGCTTCGCCGAGTGGGGACTTGGCTGCCACACGTGCACGATGGTGGGCGAGCCATGTTTCCATGTCGGTGACCAGCGCGGCTGATCGCTCCTGTCTTGCGGCGAGGCGGGTTTGCGGATCAAGACCACGCAAGTGGGCCTCGATCCGATACAGTTCGCCAATCCGCTTCACGCCGTCTTCGGCAATCGGCGCAGGTCCGTTGCGGGTGATCTCCACCAGCTTTCGACGCGCGTGTGCCCAGCAATAGGCAAGCCGAATGTCGGGACCAACACGGTCCGGTGCGATCAGCCTGTTGTATCCGGCATAGCCGTCGACCTGCAGAATGCCTGAGAAGCCCTGCAATATTCGTTCGGCATGTAGCCCGCCGCGACCTGGAGCATAGGTGAAGGCCACACCCGGCGGCGCACCTCCGCCCCATGGTCGGTCGTCACGAGCAAGTGCCCAGAAGTATCCGGTCTTGGTTTTACGGGAGCCGGGATCAAGTACCGGCGCACGGGTCTCGTCCATGAACAGCTTGGTCGAGCGCTTCAGATCGGCAATCAACGCGTCGAAGACCGGACGCAGTTCGAAAGCTGCCCGACCAACCCAATCGGCAAGCGTGGAGCGGTCGAGATCGATGCCCTGGCGGCTCATGATCTGGGCCTGCCGATAGAGCGGCAAATGATCGGCGTATTTGGACACCAGCACATGCGCAATGGTCGCCTCCGTCGGCAACCCGGCTTGGATCAGTCGTGCTGGGGCCGGAGCCTGAGCAATGCCGTCGGTGCAGGCGCGGCAGGCATATTTAGGACGACGGGTGACAATGACGCGGAACTGCACCGGGACGACGTCCAGCCGCTCGGACACGTCCTCGCCGATTCGATGCAGGCATCCGCCGCAAGCGCAGATCAGGCTTTCCGGCTCGATGACCTCATCTATGCGTGGAAGATGCGCGGGAAGAAAGCCGCGATTGGCTGCACGGGATTTGGAGCGCTGCTTTCCAGAAGGGCCATCCGCTTCTTCTTCGGCTTGGATGGCAGCGATGGCCGCCTCAAGGTCCTCCAGCGCCAGATCGAACTGCTCGGGATCGGTCGTCTCGGATTTGCGACCGAAGGCCGCCTGCTTGAAAGCGGCAACCAGCTTCTCCAGCCTTTCGATCCGCTCATCCTTGCGGACTTCACGCGCTTGCGCCGCGATCAGCATCGCCTTCAGGGCAGTAATGTCGTCGGGCAGATCGGCGGCGTCCAACATGGTCGAAGTTTATCAAATTCTGCCTCGTCTCACCGCCGGAATTTGCCGCCCGAGTCATCGTGACGCACCTATTCGATGGTGTCAGGCGCTCTCGCCTCAACGGAACGGACCCGACGCCAGTCGAGGCCTGCAAACAGCGCTTCGAACTGGGCATGGCCCAAGGTCATCAGGCCATCCTTGATACCTGGCCAGGTAAACGTGTGCTCCTCCAGCCACTTGTAGGCCATCACCAGACCGCTGCCATCCCAGTAGATCAGCTTCAATCGGTCTGCTTTGCGCGACCGGAATATGAAGACTGTTCCGGTAAACGGGTCTTTGTGTAGCTGGTTCCTGACCAGTGCCGCCAAGCCATCGTGGCCCTTACGGAAGTCGACTGGCTTGGTCGCTATCATTATCCGAACCCGGTTCGATGGAAAGATCATGCCGGAACCGCGCAGGCACGCGCGACAGCGGCGATCCGGGCGGCAGACGCGCCTTCTTCCAGACGGATAGTGACGGAACCGACGATGATCTCGGGACGACTGGCTTTTTTGATTGTCGGCTCCGAAGCGGGTGGATCAACGATCACCGCTGCGAACTCCACGGGGCCCTCGGGTGCGGGCCGAACCAACTTGCCCTGCCGCGCCATTGTTCGCCAGGTGGACAGGTGGTTCGGCTTCAGGCCATGCCGCTCTGCAACCTCATTCACCATCGCGCCGGGCCGAAGGCGCTCTCCGAAACGATCTGCGCCTTCACCTCGTCCGGCCAGTGCCGGTGAACCTCACGTCCAGACTTCCTGGTCGTGAGAACCTCCAATGTAGTCTCCATGGAGAAACTCCTATCGCTCGTCCATGGAAAGGCGATCACAGATCAGCGCGGGGAGGACAACGTGGGGGCGGGACACCGGTTACGCAGCGACTACAACGATCACCGACCGCACTCTGGCCTCGGCTGGCTGACACCTGCCGAGTTCGCTCAGACCGTCAACCCGCGACGTGATGCGGTGCTGCGCAGCCGAAATGGCTCCGCACCGCAACCCGTCGCTACCGCCGCAAATGCAGCAACCAAAAACCGCTGGAGCGAACTCAAAACCGGATAAAACTTGGGGGCAAGGTCAGCGGTTCAGAACGTCAAAAAGCCCGCGGACATTGCTGTCCTGCGGGCTTTTTTATGATCTGGTTGCGGGGCCTGATAGCACTGAGACTTGCACTTCCGCGCCGCATCTAGAACAGTTGACCGGACGGTGTCGCCATTCGAGAGACGATCCTACAATAGCGCCTAACTTGCAACGGCAGCGCGGCATGACGAAAGTATTTGCTCCCATTGGCGCTTAGCCCCTTTTCCGCTTACACGGGCGAATCGTTTGTTTCCTGATGCCTTGCGAACCGCAGACACGATCCTTTGAAAATCGGCGTCGTCTGTCGGCTCAAATCGGACTCCCAGCCGAGCAAGACGACCATTCACTGCCCCGATGATTTCTGCAGCACCGTCCCAATCCTCTTTCGCTGCGAGCACTCCGCTTATCGCTGCGACAGCGAGGTTCACTACCATCGGGTAGTCATATCTCTCGCCGATAGCCAGGGCCCGGCCGGCGAACGCCGCAGCGTTCCTCCAATCGCTGCTGTGCAGTCTGAAATGGGCGAGGTTCTGCAATAGGTGGCCATGCCAATAGGTGTCACCCAGTTTGTCGAGCAGTTTGAGGGCATCAAGATAGTAGGCTTCGGCAGCAGCCTCGTCCCCTTCGGCGCGTGTTCCTTCCCCAATTGCAATAAGCGCAAGCACGGTTCCATGGTCGTCGCCGATGAGCTTCGCCAGTTCGAGTGATTCCACGATCAAAGCGCCGCCTGCGTCAGGGTCACCCGAGGTGGCTTTGGCAATGCCGGCAATAATCCCGGCACTCGCAATTCCGGCCTTGTTCCCCAGCTCGGAGTAGATACGGTGACTTTCAACGCCGCTTTCGCGCGCTGTTTCAGGCTCACCAGACATGTACCGGATCAAGGCGGCTGAGTTCAAAATTCGCGCCCGCGGCTCTGGTTCACCTGTGGTCCGCGCGTGTTGCAAAGCTTTGTCCGACCATGTTCTCGCTTCCGAAAACTGGCCCCTCGATATCCAAAGCCACGTCAGCGCCTCGATGAGCTTGGCGGATTGAAGGGCGCTGGATTGCCTCATCCGCCATTCGAGTGCCACCCGAATGTTCCCAGACTCTTGCATCAGGTGCTCGACAGAATCGCGCTGATTGAACCTCATCACGTTTGGCGCGGCTGACAGAACAAGCTCGGTAAAATGGTCCGCCTGACGGTCACGGATAGTTTCGTACTCGCCCGACCCGCGCAGCTTGTCGAGCGCATAATCGCGAACCGTGTCCAGCATGTTGAGACGCGGATGGCCCAGAGCTGTCGTTCTGAACAATAGGCTTTTGTCCAGAAGAGCTTCTACCTGGTCAACGACATCGATCTCGTCCTCGAACAAGGATACGACGGCACGAAGATCGAAGCCGCCGTTAAAGACGGCCGATGCATAAAAAACCCGGCGCTGGCTTTCCGTCAGGAGATGGTCGCTCCATCCGATCATCAGACGAAGGGTACGGTGACGAGGATCACTATCCCGCGCCCTGCTTCGAAGGTCTTGCATACTGTATTGAAGACGGTCCTCCAGCTCCGCTACACTGAGGAGCCCTACATGCGAGGCTGCCAGTTCAAGCGCCAGTGGTAGCCCGTCAAGTCTCCGGCATATTCTGGATACCGGCCCCAGTGTGTCATCTCCCAAGCTGAAGTCCGGTCGTTCGCGGCGTGCGAACTTCTCAAAGAGCTGCACGGATGGATTCTCGAGAATCCGGTCGAAGCCCTCCCCTTCGTCCGGTACGCTGAGGGGAGGCACGACGAATTCCGTCTCCGAGCGCAATTTGAGGGGCTCGCGACTGGTGCTCAGAACGGTGGTCGCCGGACATGTTTTGCGAATGGCATTTATGACCGGCGCAGCTTCGACCAGATGCTCGAAAGTGTCGAATATCAATAACACCTCAGCGCCACCCAGCGAGTTGCACACCGTTTCGATGGCGGAGATACCGGGCACCTCCTGCAGGCCTATGGCCTTGCAGATTTCCGAACCGATCAGATCCGGGTTGTCAATTTCTCTCAACTGTACGAAAAACACGCCCCGTGAAAAGAAGCTTAGCGCTGATCTGCCAGCGCGGATCGCCAAGCTTGTCTTGCCCACGCCACCGGCGCCTGTCAGCGTAATAATACGGCTCTGTTTATCCGCTAGTATTTGATTTAACCGGGCTAATTCCAGGCCCCGACCGTAGAGAACCGGCAAATCGGACGGGAGATTGGTGCGATTCGCGCCGATCGATGAGATAGGCGCAAATTCGCTTGGTAGTCCCGGGACCACCAGATCGAACAACGCTTCAGGATATCGAAGATCCTTGAGGCGATGGAATCCGAGATCGCGCACTTCTACGGTCGCTCCGATGAGGCCTTCTGCCAGCTCATCGCGGACGACGTTCGAAATGACGATCTGACCTCCATGTGCCACCGATGCGATACGAGCCGCACGATGCACCTCTATTCCGGTCACGGTGACATCATGTCTTCTCACAGTTCCGGAATGCAGACCCATCCGGACCGATGGCTTGCATCCTTGAGCCCATTCTTCTTTCTTGAGAGCAAGTTGGGCGTCAATCGCTGCCTGAACCCCTTGGGCGGAGCCAGGAAAGAGTGCGAAAACAGAGTCGCCAACAACGTTTATTTCCTCGCCACCATAGGATTGGATGGCGTTGCGCAGCAACTCATTGTGCCGAAGGAGCATCTCATCATAGAGGTCGGGATAAGAATCCACCAGGTTTGTCGAACCCTCAATGTCAGTAAAGAGCATGCAAACGCTGTTGCCTGGCGATTGAGTCTGGCTTTCTACCGGGGGTGCCATAACAAAACCTCTCTCGGCTTCGTTGACAGAGCCGCTCCGAACAAGGATGTCCGTCGAAGGCATTTGGTCAGAGCAAGTTGAGTGCAATGTATGCTCAGGCGCTTGGAGAAAGACGAACCACTTCCTTTGCAATTGAGGAGCTCATTCCATGAGCCGGCACGATGGGCGTTGGCCAGTTGACTTTCAGCTTGCCGGAAGTCCTCCATTTCCGGCCGAAGGCCGCATCGCCGAGCTTCGGCGACAGCCCTGCAAAAGACGTTGAACCTCATCAGGTCGGCCTGCAGTTCGCTCGAGCCGTCAAGAATATTCCAAACCGACGCATTCGGCACCTTCAATTCTCCGATGAGCCAGTCAATTTCATTGCCGAGCCGTGGATAGCCCCGCCCGGAACAGCAAAGCCACTCGATGAACTCGGCTTCAATCTGTTGCCGATCCGCGCCACTCAGCGCATCGGGGGCCCGTTCCCTGCCATCGCCCAGAAGGCCAAACAACTGAGGTGATCTGGATGCGCGGGGCGGACCTCTATCAACCTCTAGTAATTTCAAGACCTTGTTAGCGGCCTGAACGGCGTCGGTGCGCTTCGTATCTATCGCCGTTAAAAAGTCGCGCAGTTCGCCCGAGAGGTGGCGCCCGGCTTTCTGATAGGCTCTGGGCCAGGTCCTGAGAGTAAAATGAAGCAATTGAGCTGCCGAGATAACTTCCTCGGCTTCGGCTGCTTCTACGAGACCGTTCCTTATGGCCCGCCGCAGCGCGATCCGCATATTGATCAATGGCTCCGTAAGCGACGGATAAGCCCTGTCCTCGCGGTACAGGACTGCCACCTCGTCCTCCGCGGATATTATCCGGTCTTTGAACAGCCGAAATATGATCCCTGCGCCATGCACACCTGCAGGAGAGCAATCCGCCGCTCGGAGCGCCCCCATGCTGGAGGCACCGACCACGACCGCCCCGTCCTGGACAACGTCAACGACTTCCCGTGGCGAAATGGAAAGTACGTTGCCAAATGCGCCGTCCAGGACCAGAAAGAACTCGTGCTTCAAGATGCGACAAGCATAAAGGTCCCCCCGCCTCGCTGGAGGTCTTATGATCGCACCTGGCAATATGGACATGATGTCCGAAGCGGGCGCACTTGGCCCCAAAAACACGACTGGCGGCATCCGCATCGTGCCCATTACAGCAGGTGCCTTGCACTTCGCCAGCCAACCCGGCGGTGGTCGATCGTAAAGAGCGATAGACCGGGTACGCGCACCCTCACAACGGGCAGGCCCAGCGACTTTCGGCTCATGTCAATCACTATGACCTGCGTAAGTCCGACGGACTTCAGCCTCTCCAGGACAAATTCGATTTCTGACTCAAGATCTGACAAGTTTGCATTGGCAATGGTGGAGAAGTGATGCTCGGCTACAGGAATCCCGGGCTTGGATACGCTGGCCCGCCGCGAAGGGGGGACTTGGTTGTACGAGTCACGGGCACCGTGAATGACCCCGAGCCTTGATTGGAATGACTCAAGGATAGCGTGTGTAACGGCGGCGCCGGCCTGAAGGTCAGCGCCCCACCCCGCAACGACCAGCGGCATCGGCCCCGCGGCACTACAAAAGGACGGGTCTATCAACGTGCTCGATATGACTGGTATGTCAAGGTCGCTCGTCAGATCTTCCAGGATGAGTCTCAGCTTTGATTCCTTGGCGCGCTCGGCAAGCGCCTTGGGTATTGGAGGAAGTGAATCCAGATCAATCCTGCGTCCAGCAGGCCCGGCGTCCCCCGCATGTCCATACTGTTCAAAGAAGTGGTGCTGACTGACCGCATCCCGTTCGACAACCTCCAGAAGCGCGCTGCGTACCGCCCGGCCACAAGTGAACCCGGCGGCCAAGCCATTGGTATCGACCTGATCCAGTATACCTTCCTTTGCAGGAGACCGCGCCAGGTCGGCTGGAACCCAGATCGGACGAGCCCGAATGAATTCCCAACCCTCGACCCATTCAATCCGCGAATCTGGACGATAACTGGTCAGAGGGGGAAGATCGAAGGACAGAGGATCGGCAACATAGGCACCGGAAGCTTTAAGCTCAAGATAAGTGGAAGATCGAGACTCGCGCTCGAACTCCTCTGCGCAAACCCTCTCGATCGACTCCATGATGGCACTGATGCGAGCCGCTTCTTTGTCCACCCCTTTGCCCAGATGGGTGGTCAAATCTCGTGCCAGGGGAGTGACCGCTGCAAACACAGGAATGCCCAGGACGTCGAGTGGTGTGATGTCGGCTATGCGTGTTACCGGGACTTGCTCGATTGTTGATTTGAGGAGCAGCTTGTGTTTGGCTTCTTCTAAGGCGCTATGCCCCTCATTGCGGCGGTCGTACAACGGCCACCGGTCCAGCAGAGCGGACGACACCACGAATTCAGAATCCACAGATGACCTGATGGTTATTGTTGAGGTATATGTGGGTCCCAGTCGAACTACTTATCTTTTCGAGAACCGTCATTTCGGCGTCGCCCAGGTTTGCGATCGCATCATGTACCGCTTTCGGGAGCAAATTCGCGTCCACATCGGGAATGACATTCGAATTCTTCAGCCTGTCGAAATTTGACTGGAAGTCCGCCATTTGTGATCTCCTCAGGCTCTGAGTAGTTTTCGATGCTTGCTAGATTGCTGTCAGTGATCTTGGGAGAGGATGCCTCTCAATAACAATAGGATGCCACCCCTTATCTGTCCAGTACTACTCTTTAATACTAAAGAGCTACTTATATTTTGACCATTCTGAACTTGAAAGGCATCTGGAATGAGTTAGGATTTCCCGGGTTTGTTTGTTGTTCATGGGCTGGTGTCGCTATGGGTATGTTTGAAAGACGAGCGAATAGTGTCGTTGTGAGGGGTAGAATCGAACTCTGCATGCCCGCTCTTAAGGCGGCTTTTGGCGACCTTTGGCGAACCGAGCCTCAACGGGAAATGACGATCGCTTTCCTCGTCTTGCTGCATCAGATCATGCGGGCGTCGGTCCCCCTCATGCAATCCGCCGCGGTCAGATGCGATCAACTGGAAGGAACCGATAAGCTTGCCGCCTTGCTGGGAGAGTACTATCGCCATCATACTTCCGAAGAACTGCACCACGATACCTGGGCACTCGAGGACCTTGAGGCTGCAGGGTGCGATCCCAGGCGGGTTCTATCCATCACCCCTTCCGTCGAAGTCGCGCGCTTGGTCGGCAGCCAGTATTATTGGCTTCAGCACCATCATCCTCTCATGCTTCTCGGATACATTGCGGTTCTCGAGGCTTTTCCTCCTGCCGACAGTGTGATCGATGAGATTCGAGATCGTTCATGCCTTCCGAACTCAACGTTCAGGACTTTGAGAATTCATGGGGACCTTGATCCAACCCATAGCGCTGAGATCGACCACACGTTTGATACGCTGCCGCTGGATCAGGAACACTTGGAAATGGTTGGTTTGAGCGTTCTCCATAGCTGCGATGCACTCGCGGCAAGCGTGCGAGCTCTGCGCCCACTCTACTTTTTTAGCGGATCGACATCCGAATGAATCTGCCATTTGCCGTCGGTTTGATACTCCCTTCAGAGACATTGCTGTCGCTAAAGTCAGTACCGCAACCCGTCGCTACCGCCGCAAATGCAGCAACCAAAAAACCGCTGGAGCGAACTCAAAACCGGATAAAACTTGGGGGCAAGGTCACTTGGGGGCGCGGATTTGCGGGCTCCAGAACGTCAAAAAGCCCGCCGACATTTCTGTCTTGCGGGCTTTTTGTTTGATCTGGTTGCGGGGGCCTGATGCCACAGAGACTTGTAACCGAAGTCCATGTGAGTCCATAATGACGAGGACCCAGAAATTGTTCGAAACGCGATCCCGAACGCCGTATTTGGGCGAGAAGTTTGAACTGCGCCGGGTTCCTCCTCGATGCTTTGGAGCAGGCGCTTCATGATCAGCCTCCCGCTGGACGGGACGGCTTCGCGTTGTCAAGGTCGGCCGTCCGGAGGCAGGCTGCGGTCGCCCTGGTAATAGTAGACGTCGTTCTGGAAGAACAAGCCCGCAGGCGGCAGGATGGCCGCGCCGGGTCCGCGTGTCCCGAGCAGGTAAAAGCCGGCACCGCCCTCTGCCGCTTGCGTCGCTGTCGGCGCTGTCGGCGCTGCGAGCATCATGACAGCGACAATGGCGCCAGCATGTTTCTTCATTTCAATCCCCTCTTCGCATTTCAATCGTGCATCCCACCGGCAGACATCGAGCAGACCATGTGGTGCGCCCCCTAAAGGGCATTGATCGTGCGCCCTGGCGCGCCGAAGCGCGCCAGGGAAATCGAAGCCGCCCTCAGGTCGGCTTGGCTTAGCCGATCGGCATCGCCACTACTGCGTCTGCTGAAGCCTCAGGATCTGCGACTGCACGCCCTCGATGGTCTTGCCGACGTCGGCGCTCATGCCGAGTTGGCGGATCGGGAACTCCTTGAAGCTTGCCAGGTGCTGCACGGCGATATTGACGATCGGCGTCAGTGCCCAGGTCTTGTGCTCGGAGAGCTGTCGGTTGATGTCGCCGTCCTGACGCTCAAACGGATCCATCCGCAGGTTGGTGATCAGCGGACGACCATAGCTCTGCAGGGGGCTGTCCCACTTGCCGCCTTCCTTGGCCGAGAAGGTCACCTTGTAGTAGCCGTAGCGGATCGCGGTCAGCACCGTCTCGTCATAGTAAAAGACGAACTTGCGGTTCGAGTTCTCCTGCTCGCCGCGGAAAAAGGCGCCCTGGTCGAAACCGTCGAGGTGGACCTTGTAGTCCTTGCCGTTGAAGGATGCTCCCTTGGCCAGGCGTGGCGCGAGATCATCGACGCCCGCCGCCGCCGCCATCGTCGGCATGAGGTCGGTCATGTCGACGATCTCGGATGAGACACGACGTCCCGAAGCACCCGGCCAGCGCACCATGAAGGGCGCGCGCACGCCGCCTTCCCAGGTCGTGCCCTTGTCGCCGCGGAATGGCGTCGTTCCGCCCTCCGGCCACATGTATTGGTAGGCGCCATTGTCGGTCGTGAAGACGACAATTGTGTTCTTGGAGAGACCCGTCTTGTCGAGTTCGACGAGGAGCTGGCCGACGTGATCGTCGAGTTCGGCAAGGCCGTCACCATAGACATCCTGGCTACCGGCGCGCGAAACCCCTTTGCGCTCGTCCTTCATGTGCAGGAAGACATGCATGCGCGTCGGATTGTGCCAAAGGAAGAAGGGCTTGCCGTCCTTCGCCCGGTCATCGAGATATTTGATCGACTTGCCGAGCGCCTCCTCGTCGAACGTCTCCATGCGCTTGGTCGTCAACGGCCCTTCGTCCTTGACCGGGCCGCCGGCTGTGCAGGAAACGACACCGCGCGGATCATATTTTGCCCGGAACTCTGGATTTTCCGGGCGGTCGGGGTCCTCGAGATCCTCATTGGCGTTAAGGTGGTAGAGGTTACCGAAATACTCGTCGAAGCCGTGGTTGCACGGCAGGTGTGCGTCGAGGTCGCCGAGATGGTTCTTGCCGAACTGTGCGGTCGCATAACCAGCCGACTTCAGCACTTCCGCAATCGTGATGTCCTCGGCCTGCAGGCCGGCGGGCGAGCCTGGCGTACCCACGGTGGTCATGCCGGTGCGCACCGGCAACTGCCCGGTGAGGAACGCAGCGCGACCGGCGGTGCAACTCGGTTGCGCATAGAAGGACGTCAACCGCAGCCCCTCCTCGCCGATGCGGTCGATGTTCGGCGTCTTAACGCCCATGATGTCGCCGCTGTAGGACGAGACGTTCATCCAGCCGATGTCGTCGGCCATGATGACAAGAATGTTGGGCTTTGCCGCATCCTGCGCCTGTGCGGCTGGCACCAACGGCGCCTGGACGGCCGCAAGGCCCAACCCGCCGGCAACGATCGCCGCAGCCGCAAGCATCGACTTCTTCAATGAGTTTAACCGAGTGACTTTCATGTTGAACCCTCGCTTTCAGGTTTCGAAACATTTGAGATCCGGCCTCTTGAAATTGCGGCCGGCCGGCCGTCCAATCGAGTTCGTTGAGCCGGACCTACTGCGCCACTGTTACCGGCGGCGGTGCCCATGTTCCGTTCTTCAGGCTGTCATCCGGGCCGTAGAGGCGCAGGTTCATGTAGAAGCCGCCCTCCGGCGCCGGCAGCCAGTTGGCCTTGTGGGTCGGGTCGGTAGGCTCATCGTGCTGAATGTAAATCGTCAGCGAGCCGTCCCCGGCGGTGGTGATGCCCGGCGTTCGGTCACCAATCGAGTAGCGCTTGATCGGGTTTTCAACGAAGGAGCCGTCGGACAGATGGTACATCGATAGCGACCAGAAGGCGCTGACATGGGGCGTCTGCCCCTTCTCGAAGCGGATCATGTACTTCCTGCTGCCATCGAACGGCTCACCCTTGTCGTCGGTGCGGCCGTCCATGTAGATCGCTTCCTCGGATGCGTTGCCGCCCGTGTACCACTTGGCCCAGGCGGCGCGGAACAGATAGTCCGTGCCCATGATCCCGGACTTCGGGTTCCAGCGCCAGTTGTTGACGGCAACGCCGACAGTCTGGGCATTGACGTCCATGACATGCAGGGCGAACTGATAAGCCTTCTTCAGTCCGGTGATTTCCGGTTCAGACAGGCTTTTGTAATCGAACTCCGTATTGCCGTTCCGGAAGCCGATATAGGCAAGGCTATCGGCCACGACCGCGTCTTGCGCGGGCTTTGGCGGCGTGTGCTTCAGCGCATGCGCGAGCTTGTCGTAGAACTCCAGTCCTTCGGGCAGATCGGCCGGTTTCTCATAGGCGACGCGCTGCGCGGAGAATTCCATATCCGGCGGCACCTGCTCTTCAGAGTTGCCGAACTGGCTGAGCGGCGTCAGCCTGAGCTTGTCCTGAATCGCCCTGGCATTTTCGACGTCGTCAGGACCATTTACCCCGATGCGACCCCAGATGGCAAAGTTGTTGTATTCACTGTCGATACGCTTGACGCCGGCCGGCAGTTCACCCTTCCAGCCGGGACCGACCAGCGCATAGTGGCCAGCTTCGCGCCCGGTTGCACGTGAACCGACATGGCCAAAGGTGTCGCCGTTCACGTCCCAGAGCTGCATCACATAGTAGCGGTCCGGCTCGACCGCCGGCACCGAGAGCACAAGCGGCTCGCGGCTGACATCGCAGAAGGCCTGCGCATAGAGCGTGTCGTTGTTGGGCGTGGCGATCTGCTTGAACTCCGGCCCGCGCAGGTTCCGAACCAGCCCGAACTGGTTAACTTGCGCACGCGGATTGCCGGTCTTCTCTTCGGCATCGACTGGGGTGCGTCCGCGCATCAGATCTTCGAAGAACACGGCCGGGTAGCCCCACATGACCGCGTTCACGCCGAGTTGGAAGGCCTGGGCCTCCCGTCCTTGCAATGCCCCAAGTTCCGGCGCCGGCGTGCGTTTGTCGGCGGCGTTCACCGGAGTACTCGGGGCAATGGAGAAGAGGAGGCCGACGAGCAGCCCGGTCGCCATGCCGACGCGCATGCACTTCATGTTTGTTTCTCCCTCGTGTGCCTAAACTGTTGTCGTGCGGAATTTTTCTGCAGACGTCGTAGCCGAATGCTGCCGGCGTCTGCAGGCCTTGTGGCGAGCAGCCAATCAAAGGCCGATGTTCTTCGGCGGGTACTTCTTGAAGGTCGCCGCATGCGCCTTCATCTCGGCCGCCATCGGCGCGAGGAAGGCGTTCAGGCGGTGGCCGACGGGATATTCCTCCTTCGGGTCGATGTAGAGGTTGAAGAGCCATGGCGCCAAACCGACGTCGCTGATCGTCGACATGTCGGTCCACAGCCAGTTGCCCTTCAGTTCCACGACCTTCAGGTGGATCTTGTACTCGTACATCCGCATCGCCATCAGGTCGGTCTGCGCCCAGATGTAGACCTTCTCGCGGTTGGACTGGCCATCGTCGGCGAGCAGGAACGACGCCTGGTCGATGCCGTCGATATAGCGGTCAGTCGGAATCTTGTCCTTGATGCCGGCGAGCGCCAGCGAGGTGTTGTAAAGGTCCATGAGGTCGAAGAGCCCTTCGCTCTCGCGGCCCGGCTTGATCATCCCCTTCCAGTAGGCGATGCCCGGCACGCGCACGCCACCTTCCCAAGGCGTAGTCTTGGAACCTTTGAACGGGGTGAAGCCGCTGTCGGGCCATTGTCCCATATCCGGACCATTGTCCGATGTGACGAAGATGAAGGTGTTTTCGAGCACGCCGGCCTTGTCGAGCGCCTCGACGATTTCGCCGACATAGGCGTCGACCTCGACGACCGCGTCCTTGTACGGATATTTGCTGCCACTCTTGCCCTCGAATTCCTTCGAGGCGTGGTTGTCGCCGTGCACCTTCATGAAGGCGTGTTCGAGGAAGAACGGCTTGCCGGCCTTGGCGAGATCGGCGATCTTCTTGACCGTGAATTCCTTGACGATGCGGTCGCCCTCGGCGACGTCCTCGATGCTGTCGATCTTCTGCACCTCTTCGGTCGCTCCACCCTTTGTACCGTGCACCAGCGCCTCGCTGCCCCCCTCCGACTGCAGCATCGCCAGCCGCTCCGGGTTGAGCACGAGGTCCGGATAGCGCCGCTTGTCGAAGGCCTGCGATAGTTCCTTCTGCGCCGGGTAGTAGCCATAGAACTCATCGAAGCCGACTTCGTGTGGACGCATGCCTTCGGCTTCGCCGACGTGCCACTTGCCCGAAAGAACGGTGGTGTAGCCGGCATCGCCGAGCAGCTTGGGCAGCGAAATCTCGTCGGCCCACGGATTTTTCGTGATGTGGTCCCCGGCGAGAATCGGGCGCGTGAGGCCCGTCCTGACCGGAAGCCGGCCCGTCAGGATCGCCGAACGCGTCGGCGTGCAGGTGGGCTGCGAATAGGTCGAAGTCAGTTTCAGCCCTGCGGCCGCCAGGCGATCCATGTTCGGGGTCGCCGCGCCGATCATCGCGCCACCGCCATAGGCACCCGGATCGCCATAGCCCATATCGTCGACGACCAGCCAGACGATGTTGGGCCGCTTGCCGATTTGGCTATAGAGCGCATCGAGCTTCTGTTGCGCGGCGGCCTGCTGATCGGCATGCACCAGCGCCGGCTCCATGCTTTCGCTGGTGCGCTCGGCCTTCGACAGCACGGACTGCGCAAGGGTCAGGCTCGGAATCGCTGCAAGCACCGCCGCCTGCAGAGCAAGGGTTCGGAGTTTCTTCAAGTTCATGTCTGTCTCCCGCTTCTGACTTCAGTTCGAAAATCTTACCCGGACCTGCGCCCACAATCGGGCGCAGGCAAATGTCCATAACGTGCCTTTGGACAAGCCGCCCCGGACTAATTGCTCAGTTCGACCTTGACCTCTCCGATCTTGCCGTCGAACTCGAACGGGCGCTTGTCGAAATAGGCTTGAGAGACCGGCGAACCGAGGTCGGCGCCGACGTCGAAGGATTCGGTCGCGGTGAAGGCCGCCGCCACTGTCCGAGCCACTGTCGTCCTGGCCGCCTCCTTGCCGTCGACCGTGATCACCACCTCAGCGGGACCGGCCGGTTTCGGGATCGAGGTGACGATCTCGATCTGGTGCTTGCCGGCCGGGATCTTCTCCGTCCGGGCCTGATAGTTCTCGATGATCATCATGTTGTATTCGTAGACGAGACGGCCGTCCTCCATGTAGACGGATAGACCGCCGGCCGCGCCGCCAACCGCGTAAAGCACGCCATTGGCGTTTTCGCCGAACTCCGCATCGATCTTGACGCTGTTGCTCTCACGCCCGACACCGGGAGCCGCGAACTCCGGCATGCGGCGCGTTGTCTGGCTGAAGGTCCACTTGTCGTACTCCGACTTGATGCGATCTTCCGGATGCAGGCGCAGCCAGTTGCCCGCGCCGATCGGGAAGTCCTTGTTCTCTTCGGCGACCCCGAGGAAGCGCTTCTTCATTTCCTCGAGCTTCTGCGGGTTCTGCGTAGCCAGGTCCGTTGCCTGCGAGAAATCGGTCCGCAGATCGTAGAGTTGCCACTGGTCCTTGGCCGAATCCCAGTTGGCCACGCGCTTCGCCGATCCGGGCGTATCCCAGGGGATGAATGGCCCGGCAGTACCCGCGAACCAACCGTCGAGATAAAGACCACGGCTACCGTTGTTGTCGAAGAACTGTTCCTTCTTCTGCGGTTGCGCGTCGGCATCGCCGAAGGTGTAGGCCAAGCTCGTGCCGTCGATAGGCATCTGCTCGTAGCCGTTGACCGCTGTCGGCGGCTTGATCTTCAGAATGTCATAGATCGTCGGCGCGATGTCGACGACGTGATGGAATTGCTCGCGGACCTTGCCGTCATGCTTGATGCGGCCGGGCCAGGAGACGACCATCGGGTTGCGGGTACCGCCGAAATAGGACGCCATCAGCTTGGTACCCTTGAACGGCGTGCCGCCGGCCCAGGCCCAGCCGGCGTGATACATGTTGTCGGTCCTGCCGGTGCCGAGCGCCGAAAGGCCACCTATCTTTTCAAGGGCGGCGATCTGTTGGTCGACGGTGTTTGCGATATTGTTCTGCGCCAGCAGCTCGCTGATCGAGCCCTGCTGGCCTTCGGAGCTCGAACCGTTGTCGCCGAAGATGTAGAAGATCAGCGTGTTGTCCTTGAGACCACGTTGCTCCATGCCGTCGATGAGCCTGCCGACCTGCGTGTCGGTATGCTCGACGAAACCGGCGAAGAGTTCCATCAGCCGTTCCTGGAAGGGGCGCTGGGCTTCGGGAATGCTGTCCCAGGACGCCATGGTGGGGTCGCGCTCGGTGAGCTTCGTGTCGGCTGGAATGATACCCTTTTCGAGTTGGCGCTTGTAGGTGCGTTCGCGATAGGCGTCCCAGCCGCCGGCGAACTTGCCCTTGTATTTGTCGGCCCATTCCGGAAAGATGTGATGCGGCCCGTGGACGCCGCCCGGCGCCCAATACATCATGAACGGTTTATCCGGATCGAAGGCCCGGCTGTCGTCCAGCCATTTCAGCGCCTTGTCGACCATGTCCTCGGTCAGATGATATTTCGGATCATCGTGCGGCGGCTCGACCGCGTCGTAGTTCTCGGTCAGGCGCGGCTCCCACTGCGAGGTCTCGCCGCCGAGAAAGCCGTAGAAATGTTCAAAGCCATAGGCGTTCGGCCAGCGGTCCTTCGGACCGATGGCGGTCGTTTCGGTCGCCGGCGTATTGTGCCACTTGCCAAAGGCCGAGGTGTGGTAGCCGTAGTTCTTCAACACTTCGGCAACTGTGGCCGCCGTCTTCGGGATGACGCCGGTGTAGCCGTCGAAAGCGACGGCGCGTTCGGCGATTGTGCCCGAGCCGACGCGGGTGTGGTTGCGGCCGGTCAGCAGCGAGGCGCGCGTCGGCGAGCAGATCGACGTGGTATTGAACCCGGTAAAGCTGATGCCTTCACCGGCAAGTCGCGTCAGCGTTGGGGTGCGGACCTCACCGCCGAAGGCCTCGGAGATGCCGAAACCGACGTCATCCAAGAGGACGATCAGGATGTTCGGCGCATTTTCCGGCAGCCGCTGCGGCGCGGTCGGCCATTCCATCGTGGAGTCCTGCAGGCGCGGCTTGGCCGCCCCTTTCATCGGTTCTGCCGGAAACGGCAGCACCGATCCGTCAGTCGGCACAGATTGGCCGTAGGCCGGCAGCGCAAGAGCCGCGAGCGACAGGGCAAGGGAGAGAGTGACTGGCCGAAGCGGATGTTTCAGCAACTGTAGTCGCCCTGATTTCAACGAACGTGGCATCGCTTTCCTCCTTGGGAAATTCGGTTCGAAACCTTCACACCTTGCCCCCGACACGCGGGTCGGGGACACCACATCATTTCGGCACCCGCCCTGGCTGTGCTCAACCGCTCGCAAGCATCCGGCTGCGGGCAGCGATCGACCATCGGGAGGCAACTCCACCATGGCAAAATCGCAGCTGACGGCCGTCTCTCCACGAGACGCGTTTCACTCGCTTGGCGTGCCTCCGGCTAGAAAGAGAAGTTAACCGAAAGGCTCACGACATCGCTCTCAAACCGGCGTTTGGCGGCAAATTCGTGCGTGTATTTCATCTTGAAGTTCACCGGCGTTTCGTCAAATTTCGTGCTGTAGGTCAGGATGGGTCCGATGCCGAAAACACGGGCCTTCAAACTGTCCGCGCCAACCGTCGCCTTGAAGGAATCGGCACCCGCGCCGCTGTCCTCGCCGATTTGTTGGGACATGTAGCCGGCAACGCCGAATGCAAAGCCGCTCGGCAGATGCTGGAGCACCGCCCCTTCGAGATTGAGGATCGGTGCCGTCCGCCAATCGGTTGCGCTGTTCTCGAATGGAAATTCAAGGCTCATGGCGCCTGAGAATTCAAGGCCGTCGCTGGGGTCGAGATAGGTAGCGCTGACAACCGGCATGATCGTCAGCCGGTTCTTGCCGAAATTCAGGAAATCGTCGATCTCCGGCGGCGGTCCCAAATCGACGGTCGCGGAGTTGTACTTGCCCCAGGGAAGGAAGAAGGAAACACCGGCGCTGTAGTGGAAGTTTCCGGCGTGCCAGCCGATCACCGAGGTCAGGATGGGATCGCTGAAGCCGATGTTTTCGTCCTCCACCGCGCCGGAAAACCGCCCGACGGCGCCGGAGGCGTCGACGGCCCCGGAGCCGGCTGGGACCGAAAGCACAAAACCAGGCGTTCCACCGAAGATTTCGACGTCAAAGAAATGGGCGATATCGAGCCGATAAAGGTAAATGTCGACTTCCGGGTTGGCGACCGCAACACCACCGAGACTGAGCGTCGGCGCGTCGCCATGCCAATAGAAGAAGTTGTTCGTGACGATGGTACTGCCCGGCTTGCCAACAGCCCCGGCAAACGTATCCCGACTACCGAGCAGGTAGGCGCTTGTTCCCCCTTCGAGCGCATTCGCCGAACCGGCGGACACGGCTAGCACGGCGGCAGCACTTAAATACATTCTGCGTTGCATCAATTGCCTCACTCCATCCTGTCGAAACCGCGGTCGAATCACTTCGATGCGAACAGGAATTTCACAGTCGCGCGTATCGTATCGCTGGGCGCCACCTGGCTATCGGCGAAGTTATGTTCGTATTGCAGGCTGAACTGAACCGGCAGGTCTCCAAATTTCTGTAATTTGGAGACCTGAATGCCGAGCGGAAGGCTGGAAAAACGGCCGTCCTCCCAGTCGTAGGCGATCTGCATCTCGGAAAAGCCGACCGACCAGCCGCCGCCGAGCTTGTGGCTCAGGATCGGCTGGAACGTACTGACGTTGACATCGGCCTGGCCCAGCGCCTGATCGCCGCCGATATGGAACAGGTTCTGATTGAAGAGGCCAACCAGCAGATCATCGGAGACGGGCGCGGTGAAGCCGAGCGCGGGACCGAGCGCCCACTGGTCGGCGCCTCGATGGTCACCACCTGTCGGCAGCAGCGCGACTGCGCCGACGCCCCAGCGTCCCCAATTTTCATTGAAGACCATCAGGTCGAAGATCGTGATGTCGCCAAGGCCGGGTTCCAAAGCCGGATGATCGGTGATGATCGGCGCGGTGATTCTGAAAATGTTGTCGATTCCGCCAAGCTCGAAGGGGATCGCGGCGCGCAGCGCGATGGCGTTGTCGCTGTCGTCAAGGTGGTGATAGGTCGGCGTGTACCAGTCGGCCAATTGCAGCGACATGATCGACGCCGTCGGGTCGTTCGCCGCCTGATCGAGCGACTGTGCGCCTGACGCATCCTGCGCAAGGGCCGCCTCAACTGGCGATAACAAAGTCGCAATCGCAGCCAGCATCAGCCCAAATCGGCGCGGCCGCTTGCGGCCGCGCCCAGCCGAGTCGCGAACCAGAAGTATTGTGGGTGTTCTCGCAGCCATGCCGTCCCCTCTCGCATTGCCTCATCTCTCGCGAGGATAGCGTCAATTTCGGAAGACAACTGCCCAAAGTTGTGCAATTCATCTGGAATTCCAATGGCAGATTGAGCACCGATGGCCGCCGCCGGGACTGGATCGCCCAATTCTGCTTTCATCTGCCGTTGAAAGTCGATGCAACTGTCCAGGTTTCGGGAGGTTTTGCTTGATGAATATCCAAAGTCGCACAAACGGCACCGTGTCTGGAAAGCACCTGATGGCGAACGGCTCAGAGAACCAATTCCTGCGGGGGACCGACTGGCTGAACAGCACGCCGACATCGTTCCAGGATGCGGTGCTGGCAAGGGGATATTTGGCGTCGTTCGCGCCGGGCAAGGTCGTCTATGACATCGGCGATCCGCCTGGCAGCATGATGGGCGTTGTTTCCGGTCACGTTGCGGTGTCGACGGTGACGCGCGACGGCCTGCCAAGGCTATCGCACATCCTGCGGCCCGGTGACTGGTTTGGAGCGGCGGCGGTCCTCACGCGCGAGCCCCGGCGGATACGTGTGTTGGCACAGGTTCCCCTGCAGATGTTTGTGCTGCCGCTGCGCGAAGTCGATGCGATCATCAACGATCCCTCAATGAGAAGCGACGCATGGCGTCACTTCGCGCGGCTCATCGTCAGTAACCAGGATGTCGCTGTCGGCGCTGCACGGGACCTGCTCATCCGGAACTCCGATGTCCGATGCTTTGCCGTCCTGTTGCGGCTGGGCGGATATCGGCGCGGCAAGGGCCTTGTCGAGAGCGAGCCCGAACTCGACCTTGCACAGGAGGAACTGGCGCATCTCGCCAACCTGTCCCGAAACGCCGTCGGGACCATCCTTCGTGAGCTTGAACGAACGCATGTCATCGAAATCGCCTACAAGCGTCTCAAACTTCTGAAGCCCGCTGTGCTCGTCCGGCAGGTGAATGAATATGAGCAGGATCACCATTGAGCATGAAGGATCCGCATCAAGCCCCCGATGCATGGCGCGTGCTGGCTCTGCTGTTTTTTGCTAACCTTCTGAACATCTTCGACCGTGCCATCCCCGCCATTGTCGCGGAGCCCATACGCCATGAATGGAACCTGACCGACTTCGAGTTTGGAAGCCTCATTGCAACCTTTACGGTGGTCTTCGCAGCCGTCGCAGTGCCACTGGGACGCCTGGCCGACGTCAGATCGCGAAAGATGATCATCGGCTGCGGTTTGATCGTCTGGAGTGTCTGCACCGCACTTGGCGCTGCCTCCTGGAATTTTGCGTCCTTTGTGGCGACCCGCATCGGCGTTGCCATCGGTGAAGCAAGCTGCGTACCGGCCGCGAGTTCCCTGATCGGCGACCTCTTTCCTGCCAACAGGCGCTCCCGAGCGATCGGAACCTTTGCCCTCGGCGTGCCCGTCGGGCTCCTGCTCGCCTACTCCGTCGTTGGGGCGATCGCCAGCACCTTCGGCTCCTGGCGTTCGCCCTTTGTCATCGCCCTGGCCCCAGGGCTCCTGTTGGCAGCCCTGATCTTCAATATCCGCGAACCGGAGCGCGGGGCCGCAGAAACGGTCCGGATCACCCCGGCCGCTGCAACCGGAAATTCGATCCGCGAGATCACCGGAATAACGACGCTGCGATGGATCGTCCTGGCCGGCATCACCAGCAACTTCGCGGCCTACGGGACGAACACGTTCCTGGTGCCGCTGCTGCAACGCTATTTTGCCTTGCCGCTGGCGACGGCTGGTATTTCGGCGGGGGTGATCGTGGGGCTCACCGGGCTTGTGGGCCTCACCCTCGGCGGCGGGATCGCCGATCGCCTGCATGAACGCACAGAGCGCGGCCGGCTGCTGATGGGCAGCGTGTGCCTTGCCTTCGCTGCGTGTGCGACGTGGTGTGGCCTGCTGCTCGGCCCCGAACAACCCGAACTGTTCGTGTTGGTGTTCGGCCTGGGATGGCTTGCCCAATACGCGCTCCCGGTCTGCGCACTTCCGGCCATGCACGATGTCGTTGCGCCGCGCGATCGAGCCACCGCGATGGCCATATACGTCGCCGCATCATCGCTCATGGGTGGCGCTGGCGGGCCGGTGCTGATGGGCCTGCTTTCCGACAGTTATGCCCTGCGCGCAATGGCGGAAGCGGGCGGCATCGAGGTGACCGAACAGTTCAGGGCAATCGGCCTGCATCGCGCCATGATACTGGTCCCGGTTTCGCTGCTCGCGACGGCGGCCGCTCTTTGGCTTGCGGCGCGAAGCTTTCCTGCCGACGCGCGGCGAGGATCGCAGCAAGCATTGCGTGCGTCTGCAATGAAGGCGAGCGATCCGCCAACTGACTTTTGAGCCTGCCGCACGTGCCAACACGATGCCGTGCGACGCGAAATATCGCCTTTCTTCATGTCATTGAAGAATGAATGCAACCGCAAGATAGATTGCCCACTCTTGTGCAATCTATCTTCTGCGATCCTGCTACATTGAACCCGGCTGACCTTTGAGCAAGGCAAATCGCTGAGCCTGATCTTACGTCACGCTTATGTGTCCAACGCCGATGGCGAGAGTGGAGAGGCTATGTCTGTCAGTCTTTATTCCCAGCGTGTGCAACCAGCCGTATCGAATACCCTTGCATTGACCGGCAAACTGATGCTGGCGACAGCCATTGCCTTTGCGCCAGGCTTGTCGTCCCCATTTGGCACGACCGCGTTTGCGCAGGAGCAGGCCGCTGGCGCATCCGGCACGGCGGAAGCGCCGCCCCAGCCGCTCAGCGAAGAAGAGCTCGAGATTCTGGTCGCCCGCATCGCGCTTTACCCGGACGAGCTCGTCGCACTCGTCACCTCGGCCTCTCTCTATCCGCTGCAGATCGTCGAAGCGGCACGCTTCCTCGAACAGCAGAAGGCGAACAAGGATCTGAAGCCCAAGGACAGTTGGGATGGCAGCATCATCTCGCTTTTGAACTATCCCGAGATCGTCAAGATGATGAGCGATGATCTCGACTGGACGCAGTCGCTCGGCGACGCACTCGCCTATCAGCAGAAGGACGTGCTCGTCGCGATCCAGCAGCTTCGCGACAAGGCCGTTGCCGACGGCGTCATCAAATCCGACGACAAGATCACGGTGACCCAGGACAACGACAACGTCGTCATCCAGGCGGCCAATCCGGAAAAGATCTATGTGCCGCAGTATGAACCGGAAATGCTCTATGTTCCGGGCTACGTGCCCGCGCCGATCGCTTACTATCCCGACCCCTATCCGAACTACTATTACCCGACTGCGACCTTTTTCGCCGGCTTCGTTACCGGTGCCGTTTTCGGCGCCGTCGTCGACTGGGATGACTGGGGTGTTTGGGGCGGTCGCTGGAATGGCGACGATATCGATATCGATTGCAACCGCTGCTTCAATGATGTCGACATCAACGGCAAGGTGAACTTTAACGACGTCGATTGGAAGAATGTCGACCGCAACAAGATCAGCTTCGACAAGAACCAGTTCGCCAAGATCGACCGCACCTCGATCAGGAACGATTTCAAGTCCGTGAAAGACAACAACATCGCCAACCGGGCGAAAACGGTGCGCACCGATCACATCGGCTCGGTCAGGAACCAGGCCAACAGGATCTCGGTCGATGACGTGCGCAAAAGCAAGGTCGAGGCGCGCCAGCAGATCGATGCCGGTCGGAACAAAGCCGCCGCCGGCAACAGAAAACCCGCCGACGCGGTGAAATCCAGGCCTGCCGTCGGCAACAAGGTCAGCAATGTCAGGCCGAGTGCCAAGATCGATCGCCAGATCAGCAGGCCGAAGCCCGGCGGCAAGATCGAGCGACCCGGCGGAAACAAGCCGTCGGCGCTGGGGCGGGTGCAAAGCGGCAAGGCGACGCAGGTTCATTCGAACCGGGGCGCCCAGGCGCTCGGCGGCGGTCACCGCGGCGGCGGCAAGCCGCACCGCGAGATCAAGCGCGGCGGCGGTCGCCACAGATGAGCCGGATGGAGAGAACGAACATGGCCAAGAACATTCGTAACGTGCTTCTGACTTCGCTCGCCGGCTCCGTTCTTTGCGGTGCATCGCTTGCGGTCGCCTGGGCGCAGGACGCCGCCACGTCGGCGGAGAGCCCGCTCGCAGAGTATGCTGCCCCCGTCGATCCGCCGGTGTTCGACACTGCAGAACAGGCAATCGAGGCGTTCAAGACCACCGTCACAGCGGGAGACTTCGACAAGCTTGCGGGCCTGCTCGGCCTCGACGTCGCAAAGGCAAAGGCCAGCGACGGCGTGATGGAGACCTTCGCCGACATTCAGGCTGGCGTGAAGGAGAAGATCGTCGTCGAGGACGTGGAGAGCCGCAAGATCCTGGAAATCGGCAACGTGCTGTGGCCGCTGCCCTTCCCGATCGCCAAGGGCGACGACGGCAAATGGGCCTTCGACACCTATACAGGCCTTGAAGAGATCGCCAATCGCCGCGTTGGCGAAAATGAACTTCAGGCGATCGCGACCGTCGGCGCCTATGCCGATGCCCAACAGGAATATGCGCTGCAGGACCACGACGGCGACGGCGTGCTGGAATATGCCCAGAAGCTGATCAGCAGCGATGGCGCGATGGACGGCCTCTTTTGGCCCTCGAGCCCCGGCGGTCCGGAAAGCCCGGCCGGCGCCGCACTCGCGGACGGCGCCGCCGTCGCCAAGGCCAGGGCCGGAAAGGGCTATTTCGGCTATCATTACCGCGTGCTCACCAGCCAAGGCGAGAACATCGCCGGCGGCAAATACGACTACGTGATCAACGGCAACATGATTGCCGGCTTCGCACTCGTCGCGTGGCCGGTGAAGTACGGTGTCACGGGCGTTCACACCTTCGTCGTCAACCGCAACGGCATCGTCTATCAGGCTGATCTCGGCGATCAGACACAAAGCGTCGCCGAAGGCATCCGCCAGTTCAACCCGAACGACAACTGGCAAATCGTTGAGGATTGATGCTGATGAGTGTAGAGGCCCCCGCTGACGGAGCAACAGGCAACGACGCAGGCGCCACTGCGCTTGCAGCGCGGCAGGCGAAGATTGCCGAGTTTCTCGCGTCTCGCGGCGGGCCGTTTTACGAGCTTCAGTCCCGGCTGCGGCTGTTGCACGAAAATGCGCTGCAATCCGGCAAGCGGGCGATACTGTTTGTGGCGCTCGCCTGGGGTGTTCCCCTCCTGTTGGGATTGCCGCGGAGTTTTTCGCTCGACCACGGTCAGGGCGGTTACCTGACCGATCCAGGGGTCTGGGCAAAGTTCTTCATCGCGGTCGCCGCCTTCGTGCTCGCGGAGCAACAGGTTGAGCGCGGCCTGCGCATTAAGCTCGCGCAGCTCGTGCGTGCGCCACTGATCGCACCGACTTCGCTCCCCCGGGCCGCCGACGCGATCGCCTCGGCGTTGCGGCAACGGGACTCTCGAACGGCCGAGGTGGTTTGCCTGAGTCTGGCGCTTGCTGCCGCGCTGTTTTCGTACGGCAACCTCCACACCACACAAGCCTCTTCCTGGGCCGTCCTGCATGGGCCGGATGGTAACACGATCACGGCGGCGGGATGGTGGACGATCTGCGTCAGCCTGCCTCTCTTCGTGTTTCTGCTGCTGCGCGGCATCTGGCGGCATTTTGTCGGGGCGCAATTGTTGCGCAAGATCGCCAAATTGGAACTCCGCCTCGTCGCGGCGCATCCGGACGGAAAGGGCGGCCTCGGCTTTCTCGCGCAATATCCGAACGCCTACATGTTCTTCGTCTTCGGCATGAGTTCGGCAATCGCAGCGGCTGTCGCCAAGCATCTGCTGCAGGAGAGCCTCTCGATGACGACGTTCAGCATGATCATGGGCGGCTGGCTGGCGATCGTGCTTGCGCTGTTTGCCTATCCGCTATCGGCCTTTTCACAGCCGCTCGCACGCCTCAAGGAAACCGGCCTGCTGATGCTTGGCACCCAGGCCACGCGCTTTCATCGCGCGGCGGAGCGAAAGGTGCTGGGACGCAATGTGCTTACGGACGCAACCCCCGAGCCGGAAGAAGACATTGCCGACCCGACAAAACTGTTCGAAACGACACGCAAGCTCTCATCGATGCTGGTCAGCCGGACGGCAGTTGTGCCGGTGGCAGCCGCCGCTCTCATACCGTTTGCCGTCGCCGGTGCGACGAAGCTCCCCTTCAAGGAGGTCTTTTCGGTCCTGAAGAAACTCTTGCTGCTGTGATGATGTCTGCGCTCGCCCACTGCGTGGTTTGAACACGAGTGTGCTCCAGTGTCGACCACGAAACGACGGCTTCGAGCGACTCATCGGTACGAGCATTCCCACCGAATGCCTACGGGGTCTACGACATGAGCGGCAGCGTCTGTGAATGGACGTCGGACTTCTGGACGACGCGTCATCCCGACGCCGCCGCCAAGCCCTGCTGCATTCCTCGCAACCGGAAATCGATACGACGACGAGCCATATCGGCTTCCGGTGCATTCGGCGATCGGCCGGTACGTCGCCTTAGAACCGGAACATGCAAGGCGCTTAATTCGGGGCACCGTCCGCCTGGCTGCCGCTCGCCAGAGTTTCATCCAGCTTCGGCTTTTTCCTATGCAGCGTCGGCTGTTCGAGAATTTTCACCGGCGCGCTAATGGTGACCGCTGCGACCGTGCCAACATTCTTGGCCGCGCCGGCGACGACGGCTGTGATGCCATCGCCGAGCGAGACGTCCGAATCGGTCAGCGTCTGACCCTTCACGAGGCGCTGACCGATCAGTTGGACGATCTGCGGGCTCTCGGCGAATTTGCCATGATGCAGGCTGTCTTCCGTCTTGACCTTGGTGAGGTCGATCGCCGTGATGCCGGCGCGTTCGAGCTGCGTGCGATAGGGTTCCGCCGACGGGTCGACCGCTCCCAGGCGCGAGACATCGCCGGAGATAAGACTGGAGACAGCCAAGGCGCGGTCGTCCTGCGATACGAAAATCGTGAATTTCGGCCGCTTCTTGCCCATGTCCACCCATTGTTTGGCGAAGACGTCGAGGTCGATATCGGGCGAGGCGAGAATGACATTCTGGATCTTCGGCGCGATGCGCCCGTCGCGAATGCCCATTTGCCGCAGCGATTCCATCGTCAGCCACGTTCCCATCGAATGGGCGAGGATGGTCACGTCCTTCACATCCGGCGCATTCGCCAGGGTGCGCAAGGTGTTTTCGAGTGCGGTCCTCGAGTAGTTGGTGCTTTCCTTGTCGTAGTTGTAGGCGAGCACGCTGGCGCGGGACGGCCAGGTAAACAGGATCGGCGTCGTCTGCGCACCGGAATCATGCACGATCTGCGCCAGCCGGAAGACCGAGTCCTCATAGCGGTTGTTGAAGCCGTGCACGAACAGCAACACGTGGCCGTCGACCGTGTGCTGACGGAACCACCCATGGGCCGCCGCCGGCGAGGGCACTTCGCTCACACGCGTCACGGCGAAGTCGGTCTCCGGATTCGGCGGCAGCCGTCGCGGCCATTGCACGGTGCCGGGCTCACGGCGCTGTGGGATCGACACCGCCACGTCGGTCAGGTGCGGCGTCGCGCTGCGCTCGCCGGAAAACAGGGTCGCCGGATCGCCGGAAGGCTCGCGTGTCGTTGCCACCAGCATATCAACCTCGGACGTGGTGCCGGGTTTCGCCAGCGCCACTGGCGTCATGACGCCTTTCGGTTGTCCACCGCAGCCGGCCAGAACGAAGAGCAAGGCCAATGCTCCTCCCCGTCTTGCAACTCGGAAGGCTTCTTTGCGCGGCGTCCTGTTAAACATTCACATCTTTCCGGGAAACAAGATCGAAACACGGCGCCACTTGAGCGCGGTCATATGAAGGGTTGATGACGATGTATCTTGCATTGAGCAACGATCAATCCCCCCGTGGAGACCGAGCTATATTTCTCACCGGCATTTGCGTGGCAACATCTTTCTTCAACAAACCTCCGTTTTCTTTCGACGGGGGCCAGTTTCTCTTCCCCATCTCATGCTCAAGAACAATTTCCCCTACCTTTGCCCGGTTGACTGGGGCGAATGCCCCCTGCCACCATTGCGAGCAATGGTTGTTGTGGGGGCAATAGCATTGCACGCCGTCCCTATCATCGCCGGCGATGGGCTCGCTTCTGGATCTATGCCTGTTGCACGGATTGGCCGGCGCGTGCTGTGGAGCTGGGCGCGATCGGCGCCGATTTGTCAGCCCGGCGCAGGTGCGAGGACCTCAGTTGTAGCGCGTTTCGCCATCGGCTGGCCGCTACGGCGCGACGAAATATACTGCCTTGGCATGTGCGTCATCTGGAGGGTCGCAACCGTGAATTGCCCAACCGTGCGCAATTGGCCCTCCGCAAGACTGCTATTTTGTGTCGGCTGCCGACTCGACAAAGGATGGTAACTGTGGGGAATTCGACCATGTTTCTGTGTGCTCCGACGTCAAGGGCCTTGCTCGTTGGTTTGTGCCTCTTCGGCAGCGCCGTGCCTGCCGTTGCGGCGAACTGTGACGCCAATGGCGGCCTTGCCTACCTGGGCAACATCAAAAACGGGTCGAACTCCGTGTGGCTTTCCGGCACGTCTGCCGGGTCGTTCAGCCTGGAAGCCGCGCAAGGCAATCAGACCGTCGACACCTGGTCCAAGACCCGCCGTGGCCTTCACCTGTCACTCTCGCCCTTTGTCTCGAGCGGCAATGGCGGCACCCACAAGCTCTACAGCATGGGCGACAACAAGCCCTGTCTGCTCGACACACAGAACCAGGAACGCGATTTCAGGCTCCCTCCCCTGGCCGGCAACCCGGCTGTCGTTCTGCCGGGCCGCGTCGTTCCGCCGATCGGCAACCTGTTTCCCGATTTCGCACCGCCGATTGGAACATTGCCGGGCGGCGTGACCCCGCCCATCGGGACGTTGCCGGGCGGTGTAACGCCACCGATCGGCACACTGCCCGGCGGCGTGACCCCGCCCATCGGGACGTTGCCGGGTGGCGTAACGCCACCGATCGGCACGCTGCCGGGCGGCGTGACCCCGCCCATCGGGACGTTGCCGGGCGGTGTAACGCCACCGATCGGCACACTGCCAGGCGGCGTGACCCCGCCCATCGGGACGTTGCCGGGAGGCGTGACCCCGCCCATCGGCACACTGCCCGGCGGCGTGACCCCACCCATCGGGACGTTGCCGGGAGGCGTGACGCCACCGATCGGCACACTGCCAGGCGGCGTGACCCCACCCATCGGGACGCTGCCGGGAGGCGTAACGCCACCCATTGGCACGCTCCCTGGGCCCGGGGTGGTAATGCCACCACCAATCATCATTGTCAGGCCGGGGACGGAATTGAGTGCCGCGCACAGGGGCGCTCGGACGGCGGCTGGCCAACCGGTCTACTATTGTATCGATCCACGATCATCGGCGCCCGGCGATAGGCCGAAGGAACGCGACCTGCCGATCTGTTCACAGGAGATCCTGATCGCGTTCGAGCAACAACGTCAGGCGCTGGCAAACCAGGTACCATTGACCGAGGGCCGTCAGTTCGGCCAGCAAGCGCTCTGGAATTTCCGGATGGGAGGCCGCGCTCTTGGCATCTCGGACGAGCGGTATGGCCTCGACCTCGATACCAACCTCCAGAATGTGACGTTCTCGCTCGACCGCCGGTTCGGCGAAAATGTCGTCGCCGGCATTACATTCTCGTTGGAAACCAGCGACAGCGACGGTTTCGGCGGCGACCTGAAGGTCGATACCGACGGCTTCAGCGTTGGGCCCTATGTTGCCGTTCGGCTTTCACCGCAGTGGGCTGTGGATACGTCGCTGACCTACGGCCACTACAACAATGATATGGAATTGAGCGTCCTCGACGGCAGCTATGATACCGATCGGTACTCGGCTCAACTGAACCTGCACGGCCAATACAAGGTGGACGAATACTTCATCCGGCCGAAGGCGACGGTCTCCTTCTCCCACATCGTCAATGATGCCTATGATCTCAACGGGGATATTCTGAGCCTTCCGGTCAGCGTCGAACTGCCGGAGGAGAGCTTCAACTACGGCTATCTGGAAGCAACGACCGAGGTCAGCCGCATCATGGAAACGCCCGACGGCACGCCGTTCATGGCTTTCGCGGAGGTCGGCGCCAAGTACGAGTTCGAGAGACCGAATGACGGGCGGATACTCACTGGCGATCTGTCACTTGCCACGCCTTCGCCGTGGTCCTTCTCGCTGCGGTCCGGCGTCCGTATGCTGCTATCCGAGGCGCTGCAACTGGAGGCGAGTGCCGGCTACCTGAGTTTTGGCCAGAACGACCTCGACGTGTGGGACGGCAAGATCGAACTTTCTGTCAGCTTCTGACCTCGGGCGGCAACCGGGATAGGCGGCATGCGCCGGAACGGGGCCGGCGCGCACCTCGAAATCGGGGACGCTGTAGTCCGTGAGCGACGGCGTTTGGCAATCGCCGCATTGGCCTGAAGCGCCTTCGCCTCCGTGATGCAGGACTACCTCGCCCGACTCCCCACCCGGAAGCGGGACAGGTCTGCGGACGCGATGGTCCGCGACATCCAGCGGGAGTTCCTCAACTCCGAGAGGTGGTTGTCCATGACGGTTCCGAAGGTCACCGACCGAGGCGTGACCTCGATGGTCACGGCAATAAAGAGCAAGCGCGCGAGGCGACTGATTGCCCGCAAGTTCAAAGGGGATAAATGATGCAAAAGACGACACCTCAATGACACCATCGTCGCCAAGCTGCCTTTCGCGGCATCGGCGGAAGATCGCTACGAGATCAAAGATGCCTCCATCGAGAACCTTGTGATCCGCATCGGCTCCAGGAGCAAGACCTTCACCCTGCTGGCCCGCTTCGGCGCATCGCCGAACCCTTCGCGGCGTCCAATCGGCAAGTTTCCAACCGTCTCGACGGCGGAGGCGCGCGCGATAGCTGACCACTGGAACGAGCAGGTCCGCCTCGGCGTCGATCCGGCTATCGAGGAGGCCAGAAGGCGGGACGAGGAGGTTCTTCGCCGCAGAAGCACTTTTGCCTCCGTCATGGAGGATTACATAGCCTAGCTGCCGACCCGGGAACGGAACAGAACCACAGAAAGGGTGGTCGGCGACATCCGGCGGAACCTTCCCAACCCCAATCGTAACCCCTGGATGTTGAAGCCCATCTCGGATGTCACCGACGCCGATGTGAGCTTCTTGATAACAGCGATGAAAAGCAGGGGTGCAAAGAGGCAGGCACAGGAGTGCCTGAAGCGCCTGCGAACCTTCTTCGAATGGTCGATGCTTCCGCACCGACGCGATGTCATTGGGCTCAAGGGCAATCCTATTGCCACCCTTACGCCAACGCGGATGGTTCTTCCGAACACCACCCGGTCGAGGCATTTCGGCTTTCTTGAAATAAAAGCCTACACAACAGTGGCAGCGCGCACACCGTACCCGTACGGGCCGTTCGCCCGTGCGCTGATCCAGCTTGGGCAGCGGCAGGGAACGTTGCCCTCGCACTTCTCGATTCTGACGACGACCTGGCGGCTGACGCCGGCAAGCGCCGCCAGCTCCCCCTGGCTCAGTCCCAGCAGGGCGCGGCCGGCCCTGAGGGCGGTCATCATCTCGTGTGTGGTGTCCATGAATCCTTGGAAAGGATTGGCACACCGTTGTCAACAATTGCGAGCAAGGATTCATTTCTGGGGCGATTCGAAACGGACCTGGCTTCCGGACGACCGGTTGGGGGTAGCTCGACTTTGTGCAATCCATTCGATGCCAGACCATTACGTGTGGTTGAGCGCGCGCATTTTTCTACCGCAGGATTCATAAGACTCTCCTATGGTCCGTGGCATGTTAAGCGGGGCTGAGGTCACGCAACGACGCTCCAGGCCAATTTGAGCTGCTAAGCTCACAGTTTTACCCATCGCCTGTTCTTAAATCGGCTCTGAGTTAAGGAAACATATCGTAGAAAAGCGCGAGATCAGACCCTTTGAAAAAGAGCCCCGCTCGAAGGCGGGGCAGGTGCGCATCCCCAGCTTGAAGGATGCGAGGGAATCTGGGGCTTCTGCGAAGGCGTCCACCTGGGCGAGCGAAGCGCCGCCGAGAGGTTGCCTTGCCTATCCATGAGCCGGCGCTTCCAACACTAGGCAGCCGACACCTCCTGTTGAAGGAGCGCCGACCGCTTGCCGCGATGAAGGTCCGCTGCGAAGGTGCAGGCCGCCGTATGTCCCGGCGAAAGCACGTGGGCTGGCGGCAACGCCTTGGCGCAATCGTCGACCGCAAGTGGGCAGCGGGTTCGGAATCGGCAGCCGGAGGGCGGGTTGGTCGGGCTCGGCACCTCTCCGATCATCAACGGCCCTCGGCGGTTCTTTTCGATCCGTGGATCCACCTCGGGCGCCGAAGCCAAGAGCATCTGCGAATAGGGATGGCTCGGGCGGTCGTAAAGCTCCTGCGACGGACCATGCTCGACGAGCTTGCCGAGATACATGACGTAGACGCGCGATGCCGCCTGCCGCACCAGGGCAAGATCGTGGGCAATGAACAGGCACGCGACGCCGAGATCCTTCTGCAGCCGCAGGAAGAGGTTCATCACCTGCGCACGGATCGAAAGATCGAGCGCGCTCACCGGTTCATCGCAGATCAACACCCGCGGGTTCACGGCGAGCGATCGCGCAATCGCCACGCGCTGACGCTGACCGCCCGAAAGCTCGCGCGTGTGACGCTCCCTGACCACGGAGGCGAGGCCCACCTGATCCAGCAATTCCTTCGTGCGACGATCGCGCTCCTCGGGTGACCGGGTGCCGGCGATCACCAGCGCTTCGTCGAGCGCTTCGCCCACCGTCTGGCGGTCGTTGAGGGACGAATAGGGATCCTGGAAGACGTACTGCAGCGCCCGGCGGCTGTCGCGCAGGGCGGCTCCGGACAGAGTGGTGAGGTCGACACCGTCGAGCAGCACGCGGCCGCTCGTCGCCTTCTCGAGCCCGACGATGGTGCGGCCGAGGGTCGACTTGCCGCAGCCGGATTCGCCGACCAGGCCGACGATTTCGCCCGGATAGAGCTCGATCGAGACATCGTCGACGGCATGCACATACTTGCCCCGCTGAACGCTCTTGAAGCGCGTCTGGAGGTTTTCGACTTTGAGAACGGGTGCTTGTGTCATGCGGCAGCCTTTCCTTGATTGACGACGGGGCAAGCCACGAGAACGGCGCTGTCGTCCGACCGGACGAGCGGTGGGCGGCTGTTGCCGCATGCCGGGACGGCCAACTCGCAGCGCGGCGCAAGGGCACAGCCTTTGATCGGCGCACCAAGCGTCGGCGGGATGCCGGGAAGCCCCCGGAACTCCAAACCGATTGGGTCCTCTCGCCTCGGGATCGCGTTGATCAGACCCCTGGTGTAGGGGTGACGTGGACTGACCAGAACCTTGTCCACCGGGCCGCATTCTGCGGCACGCGCCGCATACATGACGACGATGTTGTCGGCAGCACCCGCGACCACGCCCATGTCGTGCGTGATCAGCACCATCGCCATGTTCAGCCGGCGTTGCACGTCCTTCAGCAGCCGCAGGATCTGCGCCTGAACCGTGACATCGAGCGCGGTCGTCGGCTCGTCGGCGATCAGGAGCTTCGGCTCGCCGGCAAGCGCAATGGCAATGACGATGCGTTGTCTCAGACCGCCGGAGAGCTCATGCGGGTATTGCCGAAGCCGTGCCGCGGGATCGGAGATGCCGACGAGTTTCACGAGTTCGAGCGCGCGCGCTTCCGCCGCTTTGGACGTCATGTTCAGATGCAGTTCGGCCATCTCGGCAATCTGCCGGCCGATCCGGCGCACCGGGTTGAGCGCGCTCATCGGGTCCTGGAAGATGAAGCCGACGGACTTGCCGCGCAGCTTCTGGATCTCGGCCTCGGGCAGGCCGATCAGCTCCCGCCCCTCGAGCTTGACGGAGCCGGACAGCATCGTCGTCACGCCGGTTGGCATCAGGCCGAGCGGCGCGAAGTTCATCACCGTCTTGCCACTGCCGCTTTCGCCGACGATGGCGAGACATTCGCCCTGTCGGACCGAATAGCTGACACCGTCGACGGGACGGACCGCCGATTTCGCGGTCAGCAAGTTGACCGTCAGGTTGCTGACATCAAGGAGCGGTTGGTCATGCATCGGATTTCTCCTTGCTCCAGCTTGCGACCTCGGCGCGACGCATCGCGAGCATGCGCCTTGTGAGCGGTTTCGGAATACGGTTGAGCGCGATCGACTCGCCAAGCGTGTTGAAGCCGATGACGGCCATGGTGAGAGCAAAGCCCGGCAGCAGAACCTGACGCGGGTCGGATTCGAGATAGGGCAGCGCATCCACCAGCATCTGCCCCCACTCCGGCGTCGGCGGCTGGATACCCAGGCCAAGGAAGCTCAAGGTCGCGACCGCGAGTGCGGCCGTGCCGGCATCCGCCGTCGCATAGACCATCACCGAACCGATGGTGCCCGGCAGAAGGTGGCCGAAGTAAATGCGCCAGGGGCTGGCGCCGAGCACCCGCAGAGCCTCGATATGCGGCTTGCTCATGATGCTGACGGCGACCGCCCGGCTGATGCGGCCGCTCATCGGCCACCAGGCAAGCGCCAGCGCCAGCACCATCGTCCAGTACCCGGGACCCACAATGCCGATAACCGCCAGCGAGATGATCAGGCTCGGCACGGACAGGCCGACATCGACGACGCGCATCAGGAGGTCGTCGACCCAACCCCGATGATAGCCGGCGATCGTCCCGAGCAGGATGCCGATGGTCATGGCGACGCCGAGAACCGAACCGACGCTGACAAGCGAAGTGTTCGCTGCGATGATCAAGCGACTGAAAGTGTCGCGCCCGAGGTGGTCGGTCCCGAGCCAGTGCGCAGCAGAAGGGCCGAGACCGGCATCGAGCAAGTTCTGGGTGCTCGGGTCCTGAGGCGCCAGCCAGGGCGCGAAGGTTCCGAGGGCAACGAAGAGGCCGATGGTGATCAGTGCCGCGCGCGGCATCTTGTTCAATCGGGCCAGGATGGGATTGAGCATGTTCATGATCAGCTCCATTGGCGACGGATGCGCGGATCGGTCAGCAGCACTGCCAGATCGACGATCAGGTTCACCACGATGAAGAACGTGAGGAAGATGAGCAGGCAGGCCTGCACCACCATGAAGTCGCGGAAGCGCACGCCGGCGAGGAAGTAGTCGCCCACACCCTGCCAGGCGAACAGCGGCTCGACGATGATGGCGGTCGCCGTCATCAGGCCGACCTGGGTGCCAAGCGCGTTGATGAAGATGGGCGTGATGTTGGGCAGCGCCTCGCGGAAGAGGATGGCGGTGCGGCCGAGGCCCTTGCTCTTTGCGGTCAGAACGAAGGGGCTGGTCATCGCTTCTTCGAGTCCCACCCGCACGACGCGACTGAGAACGGCCGCCGGGAGAACCGCGATGGTGAGCCATGGCAGGATCCAGCTCTTCGGGCCGTCGAAACCGAAGGACGGCAGGAGCTGGAAGGTGACGGAGAAGGCGTAGATCATCAGCGCACCGACGAAGAAGGTCGGGGTCGATGCACCGAGGAGCGCCAGACCGCGCGAAACGCGGTCCGGCAATTTGTAGGGCCAGAAGGCACCGAGGAACCCAAGCGCCAGACTGATGAGGGTGGCGATCACCGCCGAGCCCGCAATCAGGATTCCGGTCACGAGCATCCGGTTTGCGAGATCCGCACTGACGTCCTGACCAGTTCGGTAGGAGATGCCGAAATCTCCGCGAACGGCATCCCCCAGCCAATCCACGTAGCGCATCAGCAGTGGCTTGTTCAGTCCTATCTCTTCTTCAACTTGTTCAACATAACCGGGTGTGGCGACGGCTCCCCGCAGTTCGGCAATCAGGACGGCAACATTGCCGGGCGCCGACACGACGAGAGTGAAGCAAACCACGGACGCCATGAACAACAGGACCAGGGAATGCTTCAGCCGCTTGCTGATGAAGTGGATCAAGGTACCCTCCTATTCGTCCAGCAGAATGTTGTCGTAGGGCATGTCGTATTCGGTGATCGGGCTAGTAAAGCCGTGGAGCCGCTTGGAATGCGCCCAGATGCTCGGCACGTAGACGAGCGGCGCAATCGCGTCGTTGTCCCTGAGCCAGTCGTAAACCTTCTGGATGGTCGGCTGGATCTGATCCCCGGACGCGGCCGTCGCCGCATTGATCAACGGATCGAGGTTGACCGGATCCGTAACCAGCTTGCCTTCGACGTCATTCTTGAAAGTCGACAGGCAGAGCGCCACGATCGAGCCGAACGGATCGTATGGTGCGCCGTAGGTCAGGAAGAAGCCGAGATCGTATTTCTGCTCCAGCATATCGGTGTGCTTGGAGGCATGGTCGACCGAGCGGATCACCAGATCAATGCCGATCTCCTTCATCTCGGACTGGATGACTTCGGCAATCACGCGCGATCCCGGCACGGCGTCCGGGCTGACGACCAGTTCGAGCGTCAGCGGCTTGCCGTCCTTGGACCTTATGGGACTTCCGGTCCAGCCGGCCTTTTCGAGCAGCGCCGATGCGGCCGCAGTGTCGCGGACCGGTGCATCATATTGCGTCCCGGCATAGGGCAAGGCGCCTGAGAACATGTTGCCGGCAGGCTTGGCGTAGCCGTGGTAGAGCACCTTGGAGATCGCCGCGCGATCGATGCCGATGCTGATGGCCTTTCGCACCTGCGCATCCCTAAGTGCTTCGGCGCGGTCGGGGTTGAACGCCATCACCAGCGTGACGTTGCCCGGATCGACGACGACGTTGAAGCCGGCCCCCTCGAGTTGCTTGCCTTCTTCCGGCGTCAGCGGCGCAATCCAGAAGCCGCCGATGAGGTCGATTTCGCCGGCGCGCAGAGCCGCGACCCGCGAACGCGCATCGGGAATAACCTTGGCCTCAAGGCGTTCATAGGACGGCAACTGACCCCAGTAGCCCTCGTGATGTTCGAAGACACTCTGGGTGTCGTCGGCGCTGATCTGGCGCCACGGCCCCGTTCCGACCGGGTCCTTGAACTTGCCGTCGGCGCCCACGGATTTGGGCGACAGGAAGCGCGTCGGCCGCGTATAGGAAAGTTCCTGCATCAGCGCGAGGACCGGCTCCTTGAAATGCAGGGTGATGTTGTGGTCGTCGATCACCTCCAGCGACTGGAAGTGCTTGGAGCAATTCATCCAACTGAACTGGTCGAGGCCCATCCAGCGCTCGAGATTCCACTTGCACGAGGCAGCGTCGAACTTGGTGCCGTCCTGGAACGTCACGCCCTGGCGCAACGTCAGATGCAGGGTCTTGCCGCCGTCCTCGATCTTCCAGTCGGTCGCAAGGCACGGCTCGATCTGGCCGCCCTTGCCGTATTTCACGAGCGGCTCAAACATCAGATCCTGGATAGCCCAGATCGCATAATGGCTTTGCGGATCGAGGTTGCCGGCCGGTTTGGCGATAGCAACCCTAAGCGTGCCCGCGGCACCTTGCGCATAGACAATTTTCGACAAAGCGCCTTGCGCCACGGCCAAGCCGATAGCGCCGGCCGCCCCCTGCAGGAACGTACGTCTATTCACTGACATGAGTTTTCTCCTCCGTTTTGGCGCTCCTCGCGCCGTCGATACAAGTGGCCTCCACGCCGTTTTGTATAGACATATGGAATGTCTCATGCATACAATATTGCGTCAAGATCGTATTTTAGATTGTCGACATTTCGGACGACAAAATGCGAAATCGACGAACGTCGAGAGGAAGATGAGCTGCGACCATTGGCTCTCTCGCCGCGCTGGGCCTGCAACGAAGCGCTGAAGGCGCGAATCCTGGGCACCTAAGACGCCCGACGCTTTCAGCAATATCGATGATTATTGTATGCAATCTTGGAGGAACTGAATGCTGATCAAACTCATAAATCCGAATACCACTTCAACCATGACAGAGCTCATGGGTGACACTGCTCGAACGGTTGCTGCTTCTGGAAGCGAAATAGTCCTGGCGACGTCGCGCTCGGGTGCTGCCTCGATCGAGGGGCACTACGACGAGGCTTTGAGCGTGGTGGGGGTGATCGACGAGATTGCGCAAGGGAAACCAGCGGACGCTTACATCATCGGCTGCTTTGGCGATCCCGGCCTGCTCGCCGCCCGCGAAATCACCGCGTCACCAGTCCTGGGCATCGCCGAATCTGCCATGCATGCCGCGACGTTCGTGGCGACGAGTTTCTCGATCGTAACGACTCTTGAGCGGACTCGGATCATCTCCGAGCACCTCGTCCGCAGCTACGGGATGCAGAACCACTGCCGGCGCGTGCGCGCCACTGATGTGCCCGTGCTCGACCTAGAAAAGCCGGATTCGACAGCAGATGCCGCGATATTGGCGGAGTGTCAGAAGGCTCTCATTGAAGATCGCGCAGAAGCGATCGTGCTCGGTTGCGCAGGGATGTCGAACCTAGTGGAGCGCTTGCAGCAACGACTGGGTGTTCCCGTCATCGACGGCGTTGCCGCCGCCGTCAAGTTCGCCGAGGCGATTGTGGGCATGGGCCTGCGCACCTCGAAGGTCGGGGATCTGGCCTATCCGTTGCCGAAAGCCTACACCGGAAAGCTCGCCGACTACGCCCCGGCCAGCCTCAAACTGCGCGAAAACGACAGCCTCGCAGCGCTCGCAACAGCCGTACGGAGCTAGTCATGGATTTCGATTTTACCGAACTGCCGGAAAAGGACCGCTACCGCCTGCTTTGCAGCTTTGTCGGACCGCGGCCAATTGCACTGGTCACCACCAATGACGAACAGGGCTGCAAGAACGCCGCGCCCATGAGTTTCTTCAACGTGTTCTCGCATGATCCGCCACTGCTGATCCTTGGCATGCAGACGCGGCCAGATGGCACGTCGAAGGACACCGTCGCCAATATCCGGCGGTCGGGCGAGTTCGTCGTTCATATGGTGGACATGGCGATCGCCAAGGAAATGATCGTCACCGGCGTCAATTTTCCAAGCGACGTCGACGAGATTGAAATCTCCGGGCTGACGAGCTTGCCTTCCGTCAAGGTCGCACCGCCGCGTATCCAGGAATCACCCTGCGCCATGGAATGCCGCGTGTCGCAGATCCTCGATTACGGCCGCCGCTCAATCGTCATCGGCGAAGTCGTGCAGATGTATGTCCGCGACGAATGCCTTGATGCGAGTGGCCGCTACGTGCTTCCGGAAGTCTACCAGCCTATCGCCCGCTTGCATGCCAACAACTACATCGTCGCCGACAACCAGTTCGTCCTGACGAAGCCTGACGAATTCGCCCACCACGATATCGCTGCCGGCTATGGAGAGCCGCCTCCTGAGGCGAATGGTGTGTCAGAAGAGAGCCGCGATCGAAAGATCGGCCGGCCGTAAACATCACCGGGTCGAAGCACCCTGTAAGGCGCTTCGACCCCAACGGACCGCAGCGAGGCTCTCATGCCTCAAGTATCGACGATACTTTGCTCGAAGTCGTCTGCACCGGCTAGACGCACAACCACTAAGATATTAAATCGCGGGTTTAAGGTGTTTCGAGAGAACTTCATGTTCAAGGACGACCGATCCGCGGAGAAGCAGACCAGTTGGTGGCCGATCTATGTCGCTTTGCGCGATGCGATTGTCAGTCATCGGCTGGCACCCGGCACGAAACTGCCTGAGGACGAGCTGGCGTCGATCTACGACGTCAGCCGAACCGTCGTTCGATCGGCACTTCAGGCGCTCACCCATGACCGACTTGCGCAACTTCAGCCAAATCGCGGAACCTTCATCGCCAGCCCGACCAAACAGGAAGCCCGCGAGGTTTTTGAGGCGAGGCTCCTGATCGAGCCGAAGGTTGCTTCAATCGCAGCCGAAGTTGCCAAGAAGTCGGATATCTCCAGGCTGCGCAAGCATATGCAAGCGGAGCACGAGGCCGTCGGTTCAGGGGACGCCAGCGATGCGATTGCTGCATCGGCGCAGTTTCACATAGAGATCGCTGAAATCGCCAATCACACGGCGCTCACGAACTTCGTTCGCGAGCTCGTTTCCAGTTCGTCGCTCGTCGTCGCGCTCTATTGGAAGAAGCGTGAGACCACATGCGAAAGCCATGCGCACGAAGCCTTGGTCGAGGCGATTGCGGATGGCGACGGCGCGCGGGCGGCCGCGCTTATGAAAAGCCACCTCAAAGACGTTCTGTCGGGGCTGGATGTTGGCCTGGCGGCGGCGAAGCAGGAACGGCTGGCGGATATTCTGCGCGTACGCTGAGCTTTCCGAATGGATAAGGGTAGCGAGCTATTCGGCGCCGCCCTTCGACTCAGCCGTTGCTGCTGGAACAATCGAGCTGACGACAATGAGGGGTTTCCCGGACGATGCTGACGCCGGAAGCGCAAGCCTTATCCACTGTTGGCGCCCGCGGACGATGACAACAAATAGCCGGGCAATCTGTTCCGGGCCGCGATCCTCCGAGATCTTCTCAGCATCTGTTTTGTCAAACAGGGCTTTCTGGAATTCAACCGGGTCCGTGTCAGGCAGTGCCAGGGTGCACGTATCGACCGCCCTGCCATCCAGCGATGCCTCGGTGACGCCAATGATGGTTCCCGCGGGCAGGTGACCATCCGGCTTGATAGTTAGCCAGACCCGCACCATCGATCGTTTGGCGATTGGTGCCAGTTCGTCAAAGCCGACTTCCCCGAGGCTCTCCCGTTCGCGACGATGAGCTTCTTCACTCATTCGCAGAAAGTTCGGCCCGTCGGCCAGGCAGATACGGTGGAATTCTTCGAAGACCTCCGCGGACCCGTCGACGGCTACTGCCGACAGCGCCAGGGATGCAATGAGAATGGCCCCGAGAAGGGCAGTTCGACCGTGCACGATGGAACTCGTCGTTCTTGTGAAACTGGGCGTTTCGACACAACGCCCGCGGTTGCCGATGGTTCCTTTGGGCACACCGCTGGCAGGCACCCGTTGCCGGCTTTTCTCGCCGGCAACGGGCTTATCCGCCTACATCATGCGCTTGATTTCCGAATACGCTCCGTCAGTCTTGAGGGTGACGGTCACCGGCTCGGTGGTGCGGTTGCGCCAGAACCAGCCGTGATTGCCGTCGAAGGCCGCTTCGAGCACGCCGCTGTCCTCCGCAGCACCGCGCCCTTTTTCGTAGCTGATGTTTTCGCCACCCCCATCTCCATGGGCATCGAAGTTCACCTTCGAGCCGTTTGCGGTCCAGGAGAAGTTTGCTTTCGCGCCCTTCAGCATGGCGAGTTTGACCTCGGCACCCTCACCCGGCTGCAGCGTCACCGAGATTTCGTCCTGGCGAACTTCCTGCGCATAGGCGCTGGAGATGCCTAATTCGCGGATGATGCGCTCCATCAGACTGGAGCCCTGCTGGGGCGCAGCATCGATCGCCGGCGAGGTGGCGTTGTCACCGCTGGCTTGCCTGTCGCGTTCGGCCTCCTCGGCGAGCTGGGTCTTGATCTCGCCCATTTCGGTGAGGCCGAGGGCCGAGCCTGCGCCAGTCGGGTCGATGCCGTATTCCGACGGGAGGACAACGCTTACCAGGATGGCTGCGGCCGCAAGCGCGGCGAAAACGGTCGAACGGAGAAGCTGTGCGGAGCTCGGGAGATCATCGGGCGACGGTGCTTGTGAATTGAACATGTTCTGTCTCTTTCTTGGGAGTTAGGATGCGAAATAGCCGGTGAGCTGGTAGCCGATCAGCACGAAGCCGGCGGTCATCATCAGCACGTTGGCTGCGTAGGCATGTTTCAGGAAGCTTGGGGTTTTCCGCCAATAGCTCATTGCGATCAGGATCATTCCAAGCGCGATAAGCTGGCCAATCTCCACGCCGACATTAAAGGCGAGAAGGTTTGGAACGAGCCCATCGGGAGAAATGTCGTATTCGATGATCTTGGTGGAGAGACCGAAGCCGTGGAAGAAGCCGAAGACCAGCGTCGCGACCTTGGTGTTCGGCTGGAAGCCGAGCCATCGCTGGAAGGCACCGAGATTATCGAGCGCCTTGTAGACCACCGAAAGCCCTATGATCGCATCGATGATGTAGCTGTTGATGCCAATGTTGAAGTAGACGCCGAGCAGCATCGTTGTCGAATGGCCGATGGCAAAGAGGCTCACATAGATACCGATGTGCTTCAGCCGATAGAGGAAGAAGATCACGCCGAAGAGAAACAGGATGTGGTCGTATCCCGTGACCATGTGTTTGGCGCCAAGATAGATGAACGGGATGATGTTGATCCCGGAGATCTCCTGGATATAGCCCTTGTCGCCCTCGGCGACGGCGTGGGCAGTCGCCGTGCCTGCCAACGCGAGCAGGGACAAGGCAGCAAGGATGAACCGGAGGACATGCGAGCCGGGCGCAATCCTGCGCCGCCCGCCTCCAACTGGTGCTAGCTTCATATGTAGAATCCGTTATTTCGTTAAACCCGCCGCCGGAGCGGCAATCGTCAGGTCAACGTCACGGGGCGAGGCGGGCGATCGATGCCGTAGGGCGGCCGACCCGTCAGGTCAGGGCTTAGAACAATATAGGTGGCACCGGGCAGCGCCCGCGTTCCCGCGTGATCGAAGGCCACCAACTCCGCCTTGTCGTGGGTGTGATCGGCGTGGTGGTGGTCAGCAACATCCCCCGTTGCATCATCGACATCGCCTTCATCATGCGAATGATCACCGTGATCCTGGTGATCACTGGAAACCATCACCTCGACACTCGCGGAATGAAGGCGCGGTGCGTGAGAACCTGGGGCGGAGAACGCATATAACAGCATGGCGATGCTTGCCGCGAAGGCGGCAAGAACAGTCAGTAATCTCTGTCCCGGGCGAAGCATCATGAGCGCACTGATAGCCGTGTTCGCGAATTCCGGCAAGATTCCCAGTTGAAATATCCCCTCCAGGGGGATAGGAACTAGTCATGGAACAACATCGGCACGACACCCATCCCGAGATCGTCAAGCGGCTCAAGCGGGCCGAGGGACATTTGAAAAGCGTCATCGCGATGATCGAGGCGGGAAGACCCTGCCTCGATATCGCACAGCAGCTCCATGCGGTGGAGAAGGCGATCACGCAAGCGAAACGGACTCTGATCCAGGACCATCTGGATCATTGCCTCGAAGAGACGGTCGGGGCCTTGCCCCGAGACCAGCGCCAATCGATCGATGAGTTCAAGTCGATCACCAAGTACCTTTGAGGTTTGTCCCAATGCCCGCTTTCGCCGACCTGATCCAGCAGGGGTCCGCCCATGCCTGGTTGTTTGTTCCGAGCGCCATCCTGCTCGGTGCACTTCATGGGCTCGAGCCTGGCCACTCGAAGACCATGATGGCCGCTTTCATCGTCGCCATACGAGGCACGGTCGCGCAGGCGGTCCTGCTCGGGCTTGCCGCGACCGTCTCGCACACGATCATCGTCTGGGGGATTGCGTTTGCGGGCATGTACGTCTGGCGAGGGGTGGATTCCGAGGTCTTCGAGCCGTATTTCCAGCTCGCCTCCGCAGCCATCATTGTCGTCATTGCACTGTGGATGCTGTGGCGGACCTGGCAGGACCAGCAGCGAGCCAAAGCGGCGGCTGGCCACGACCATCACGGGCACCACGATCATGCCCACGGCCAGCCACATGGTCATGGTCACGACGACGTCCGCAAGATCGATACCGGACACGGCGTCTTCAGCGTCGAGGTCTACGAGGATGGCGTGCCGCCACGCTGGCGCATTCGCTCCGAACGCGGCCAAAACTGGAATTCGGCACACGATGTCAGCGTCGTGACGGAACGTCCGGACGGATCGCGACAGACGTTCAGCTTTGTCAAGCAAGGCGGCTTCCTTGATGGCTACCTAGAATCGATCGAGGAGATCCCGGAGCCGCATGAATTCATGGCACGGGTGAGCATCGGCCAAGGCGATCATTCCTACGATCTAGCTTTCGTCGAGGGGCATGGCCACGATCATATCCACGAGGAGCTTCGGGGGCTGCAGGTCGCGACGGACGGCTATCAGGACGCCCATGAGCTGGCGCATGCCAACGACATTCGTCGCAGGTTTGCCAACCAGAACGTGACCACCGGGCAGATCGTGCTCTTCGGATTGACCGGCGGGCTTATTCCCTGTCCGGCCGCCATCACCGTGCTGCTGCTCTGCCTGCAACTCAAAGAGTTCACGCTGGGCTTCGTCCTGGTCCTGTGCTTCTCGATCGGCCTGGCGCTGACCCTCGTCGCCGTCGGCGCAGCCGCGGCGTTGAGCGTGCGCCACGCGACGAAACGGTGGAGCTGGTTCGGTACGGTCGCGCGGCGCGCTCCCTATTTCTCCAGCATCCTGATCATCGCCGTCGGCCTCTATGTCGGCTTCCAGGGATGGTCCGGCCTATCCGCCCATTCGGCGCAAGGATCAGCCGCAATGTCCTCCATCACCGCGACTGAATGAGCCGAGGCCATCATGCTGCAAGTTCTTGCCAACCGCACCTACCGCTACCTGTACCTGGCGCAGGTCATCGCGCTGATCGGAACCGGGCTTGCCACCGTCGCACTCGGACTTCTGGCCTATGACCTCGCAGGCACGCAAGCCGGCGCTGTCCTCGGCACGGCGCTCGCCATCAAGATGATCGCCTATGTCGGCGTGGCACCCATCGCGGCCGCTTTCGCCGAGCGACTGCCGCGGCGCGCGATGCTTGTCTCACTCGACCTCGTTCGCGCCGCCGTGGCGCTGCTGCTGCCGTTCGTCAGCGAGATCTGGCAGGTCTATATGCTGATCTTCGTGTTGCAGTTAGCATCGGCCGCGTTCACCCCGACCTTCCAGGCGACCATCCCGGACGTGCTGCCGGACGAAAAGGAATATACCCGCGCGCTGTCGCTTTCGCGGCTTGCCTACGATCTTGAAAGCGTCGCCAGCCCAATGCTGGCGGCCGCCCTTCTGACCGTCGTCAGCTTCCACAGCCTGTTTGCGGGAACCGTAGTCGGGTTCCTCGCTTCGGCTGCCCTCGTCGTCTCCGTCGTGCTGCCGAGCCCGAAGGCTGCGGAGCGGCGCGGCATCTACGATCGCACGACGCGGGGCCTGCGCATCTATCTGTCGACCCCGCGCCTCCGCGGTCTGCTCGCGCTCAGCCTCGCGGTCTCGGCAGCCGGATCGATGGTCATTGTCAACACTGTTGTCCTCGTCCAGGCTGAGTTCGGCCTCACCCAGCGCGCAACGGCGCTTGCCCTTGCGGCCTTCGGCGGAGGTCGATGATTGCCGCCCTGCTGCTGCCGCGTCTCCTCGACAAGACACCGGACCGTACCGCCATGTTGGCCGGCACTGCCGTTCTTGTCGCCGGATTGTTCGTCGGCGTGTTCGTGCCAAGTTTTGGACTGCTGTTGCCGCTTTGGGCAATGATCGGCCTTGGCTATTCCCTGGCTCAGACGCCATCCGGCCGTCTGCTACGCCGTTCCGCCCACCCGGAAGATCGGCCGGCACTTTTTGCCGCGCAGTTCGCCCTATCGCACGCCTGCTGGCTGATCACCTATCCGCTCGCCGGTTGGCTTGGGGCCACGGTCGGTCTATCGGCAACATTCGCGACGCTCGGGGTGATCGCCGCGGCCGCGATCTTCGTCGCGACCCGGCTCTGGCCGGCACATGACCCTGACGAGATCGAACACGTCCACGAAGAACTTGATGATGACCATCCTCACGTTGTCGGCGCCACCCGTGACGGCAACGGACGCCGGCACACCCACGTCTTCGTGATCGACCGCCATCACCCGGATTGGCCGGCCGAACGATGACGACTGGAGCCGATCCCTCGCCCCGCGCGTACAAACGATGAGCGAGCTCGCTATCTATGCCGGGCTGTTCCTGGTGGCGCTCGCCGCGGCAACAATCCTGCCGATGCAGTCGGAGGCGGCGCTGGCCGGCCTGCTTCTTTCAGGTTTCTCGCCATGGCTACTCATTACCGTCGCAAGTCTCGGCAACGTACTCGGCTCAGTCCTCAACTGGCTTATCGGTCGCGGCATCGAGCGTTTCCGGAACAAGCGGTGGTTCCCCGCAAGTGACGCCGGGTTGGAACGTGCGCGAGAGTGGTATCATCGTTATGGCAAGTGGTCGCTGCTGTTGAGCTGGGTGCCGATCGTCGGCGATCCGCTCACCGTCGTCGCGGGCGTCATGAAAGAGCCACTAACGCATTTTGTTGTGCTGGTGGCGATCGCCAAGGTGACGCGCTATCTGGCCGTGGCCGCCATCGCACTGAATTGGGCTTAGGGGCTTTGCTGCAGACAATCGTAGACCTTCAGCGCGACATCTATCTCACCTTCGCCGAGCACATCAAAGCCTTCGCGAATGGCGGCGGCTGGAGCGCTTTCCTCGCATTCCTGCCCATGGGCATCGTCTTCGGCGCGGTGCACGCGATAACGCCTGGGCACAGCAAGGCCGTGCTCGCCACCTATCTGACGGGGTCATCGGCGGGGATCACTCGCGGATTGACGGTGTCGATCGCGCTGTCGGTCACTCACGTCACCATGGCCGTGCTGATCGCGCTGTTCTCGCTGCCGCTGGTTTCCGTCATGCTCGGCAGTGCCGGTTCGGCGCCGCTGCTGGAGGACGTGAGCCGCGGTCTGCTCGGAGTGATCGGAGCCTGGATGCTCTGGAGCGCATTGTTCCGCCCGCCGCATTTCCACGGCGAGGGAGAACACGTCGCCGTCGGCTTGATGGCGGGCCTCATCCCCTGCCCGCTGACGCTCTTTGTCATGACCTTCGCCATGTCGCGCGGCGTGCCCGAGGCGGGTATCATGTTCGCGGTCGTCATGATGACCGGGGTGGCGCTGACCCTCTCCAGCGTAGCGCTTGCGACGGTACTCTTCCGGACGCGGATAGAGAGGTTGCTCGCCACGCGACCGACACTGCTGACCAGGACCTCGAAGGCGGTCGAGGCGATCGCAGGCGTCATTCTCGTCGCAGTTGCGATCCACGAGATCCTGCGTTGACCTGAGCAGTCGAGCCGCTTGACAGCTCTGGTCAAAGAGCAGAAAACGTCGTGTATGGGGTTGCGATCACCCCACGAGGCGACAGCCGAAGCATCGCGTCCATTCAACCGCTCACCCGGAGGACGCGCCATGTCGTCACTTCTTGAAATTTCTCCCGATAAACTCGCCCGCCTGATTGGCACCCCGAAATGCCCTGTGCTTATCGACGTCCGCATTGATGAGGACTTCGACGCCGACCCGCGCCTGGTACCGGGCTCGGTCCGGCGCGACTACCGCGCTGTGCAGGAATGGGCTCAAGAGATCGATGGTGACTCCGCCGTCGTCATCTGCCATCGAGGCAAGAAACTCAGCTATGGTGTTGCCGCCTGGCTCCGCCACCATGGCATTGCCGCCGACGTCCTCGACGGCGGCTTCGAGGCCTGGGCAGAGCGCGGCCATCCGGCCATGCCCGTATCCGCGATACCGCAGCGGGATACGAACGGACGCACTGTCTGGGTAACCCGGGCGCGGCCGAAGATCGACCGGATCGCCTGCCCGTGGCTGATCCGCCGTTTTGTCGACCCACGGGCGGTCTTCCTGTTCGTGTCGCCGCCGGAGGTCGAGATGGTCGGCGAACGCTTCGCCGCAACCCCCTTCGACATCGACGCTCCTGTCCGCTGGAGCCATAGGGGCGAGCTCTGCACCTTCGACGTGATGATCGAGGAATTCGGTCTTTCGACGGAGCCACTCTTGCGGCTCGCGACCATCGTGCGCGGCGCGGACACCTCGCGCCTCGATCTCGCGCCGGAAGCATCAGGTCTGCTGGCGGCGTCGCTCGGCCTGTCGCGTATGTATGCCGACGATCTCGAGCAGCTCGAAGCGGGGACGTTGCTCTATGACGCTTTCTATCGCTGGTGCCGCGATGCCACCGAGGAAACGCACAACTGGCCTTCGCCGAAAAAGGATGCCTGAGATGACCGAGATTGCCGACAAGGCCGCGCCGGATGCGGCGCGGCAGCCATACAGCCACGGCATCCCCTTCAGCGAAGGCGTCCGCGTCTGGCTGAGAGTGGCCGCGTTGAGCTTCGGCGGTCCGGCCGGGCAGATCGCGGTGATGCATCGCATCCTCGTCGACGAGAAGCGCTGGATCGGCGAGCACCGCTTCCTGCATGCGCTGAACTACTGCATGCTGCTGCCCGGTCCGGAAGCGCAGCAGCTCGCCGTCTATATCGGCTGGCTGCTGCACCGAACCGCCGGCGGTCTCGTTGCCGGCACGCTCTTCGTGCTGCCGGGGTTCCTTGCCATCCTGGGTTTGAGCTACATCTACGCCGCCTTCGGCAATGTCACTGTCGTCGAAGGTTTGTTCTTCGGCCTTAAGGCGGCGGTGCTCGCCGTCGTCGTCCAGGCGGTCTTCCGCATCGGCGGCAGGGCGCTCAAGAACCGGCTGATGATCGGCATTGCCGCGGCGGCCTTCATCGCTATCTTTTTCTTCCGCGTGCCGTTTCCACTGATCATCCTGGCGGCCGGCATCATAGGCTATATCGGCGGCCGTACCGGTTCGCCACTCTTCAAGATCGGCGGCGGTCACAAGGCGGGAACCGGTCCGATCCTCAAGGACGAGGACTCGGTCCTCGGCGAAGAGACGCCGATCCACGCACGGCCGAACCTCGCCTGGTCGCTGCGAGTCTCGGCAGTGTTCCTTGCGCTGTGGCTCGTGCCACTCGCCTTGCTTTTTGTTTTCCTGGGGCCGGACAACGTCTTCACCCAGATCGGCATGTTCTTCAGCCAGATGGCGGTCGTGACCTTCGGCGGAGCCTACGCGGTGCTTGCCTATGTCGCCCAGGAGGCGGTTCAGCAATATGGCTGGTTGAAACCCGGCGAGATGCTCGACGGGCTCGGCATGGCCGAGACGACGCCTGGCCCGCTGATCATGGTGGTTCAGTTCGTCGGCTTCATGGGAGCCTATCGTGATCCCGGATCGCTGAACCCGATGACGGCGGCGACGCTTGCCGCGATCCTGACCACCTGGGTGACCTTCGTCCCCTGCTTCCTGTGGATCTTCCTTGGCGCGCCGTTTATCGAACGGCTGCGCAACAACGTGGCGCTGACAGGCGCGATGTCGGCGATCACTGCTGCCGTCGTCGGCGTGATCCTCAACCTCGCCGTCTGGTTCGGCCTGCACACGCTGTTTTCCGAGGTCGCGGCCTGGAACCTCGGGCGGTTCACTCTCGACGTGCCTGTGTTGAGCTCATTGGTTCTGCCGTCGCTCGTCCTGACCGTGGCAGCAGGGATCGCAATCTTCCGGTTCCGCGCGTCTGTCATCGCGACGCTGCTGGCCTGCGCCGTCGCCGGTATGATCTGGACGCTGATGAAGTCGTAAGCGCTAAAGCTGAGCGCAGGAGGCCGCTGGAGTAGTGAAATCCATGCAAAGCACCCATCCGGCGACCTATCTATTCGCAGCGCGCGCTCTGCGCGACTTCGGCGACGGCTTCGTGGCTATCCTGCTACCGGTCTATCTGCTCGCACTTGGATTTTCCCCGCTGCAGGTCGGCATCATCGCGACGGCATCGCTCTCAGGCTCCGCGCTTTTGACGATCGCCGTCGGCTTCCTCGGTGCGCGCCACGATCTTCGCTCGTCGCTTCTGGCCGCCGCCGGCCTGATGATTGCCACGGGCGTCGCCATGTCGATCGTGCAGGACTACTGGCTGCTGCTGGTGGTCGCATTTGCCGGCACGATCAATCCGTCGGCCGGCAGCGTGAGTGTCTTCGTGCCGCTGGAGCACGCGGCGCTCACTCGCGAAGTGACCGATGCGGAGCGGACGAGGATGTTTGCTCGCTACAGCCTCATCGGAGCGCTCGCAAGCGCCGCCGGCGCGCTCGCGGCCGCCCTGCCGGATTTTCCAATCGCCGTGGGGCTTGAACGACTGACCGCAATCAAGCTGATGTTCGTGCTCTACGCGCTCCTGGGAATCGTCGGCGGCCTCCTTTATGCCCGCATACCAAAGCGTATCGCCAGCCAGGATACTGCCAAGGCGGCGGCGCTTGGCCCCTCGCGCGCCATCGTCTTGAAGCTCGCAGCCCTGTTCAGCCTCGACGCCTTCGCGGGCGGCTTCGTCGTCCAGTCGCTGCTTGCCCTGTGGCTGTTCGAACGTTTCGATCTATCGCTCGCGCAAGCCGGGGTATTCTTCTTCTGGTCGGGCGTACTCTCGGCGTTCTCGTTTCCCGTCGCCGCATGGCTGTCACTGCGTATTGGCCTCATCAACACCATGGTGTTTACCCACATTCCGTCGAGCATTGCCCTGCTGCTGGCGGCGTTCGCACCCACCTTGCCCATGGCGCTTGTCCTGCTGCTGATCCGGGCCGCCCTCTCTCAGATGGATGTGCCGACGCGCTCCTCCTATGTAATGGCCGTTGTTACCGAAGCCGAGCGAGCCGCCGCCGCAAGCGTCACATCCGTGCCGCGCAGTCTGGCCGCCGCGGTAAGCCCCGCCCTCGCAGGTGCACTTTTTGCTGCCTCGTATCGGTCGTTACCGCTCGTCATCTGCGCCACGCTGAAGATCACCTACGACTTTCTTTTGTTGCTGCAGTTCCGGCAGCTCAAAGCACCTGAGGAGCGCTGAAACTCTGTGATCGGGGTTCCATGGCAGACCGACGAGGAGGTTCTCCATGGAGACTACGTTGGAGGTTCTCACGACTGGCTAGACCAGACGTGAGGGGCATCGCCAATGGCGGGACGAGGCGAAGGCGCGGATCGTTTCGGAAAGCCTGCGGACGGGCGTAATAGTGAACGAGTGGCGGATCGCTATGGGCTCAAGGCGAACCACCTGTCGTCCTGGCGAACGATAGCGCGGCGGGGAAAGCTCAAGTGGCTATCTTCGACGCTCCCCTGCACACTCTGACTCGCGCAGGTTTCGGGACGACAACGGCGGGGCAGCGCAATCCCCGGATCCTGCCGGGCCATCCTTAAGGCTCTGGAGGCGTTCGCCACCCTCTACTCAGAGATCGCGCAGATAATTCTGAACGATCGGCTTGGGGTTACGGACAGCCTCGCTCATGCGCCCACGATTTCCGATGGCATCCAGGGGATGCGGTTCATAGCAGCCGCAATCGCATCGGGGGGGCACAACTCCCGCTGCACGAACCTTCATTTCAGTGAGCCGTCGGCATTACCGGTTCGCTGAAGAGGCTCACGCTTGCGGCCTTGACCGACGATGATGCGGCCGCCCGTATGAGGTTTGAAGCCGATTGCATCGAGAGCCTCGCCGACGGTCTCTCCCTGCCTTGCAGCGGTAGCAAGTTCGGCGAGATCCTTCAGAGAGATCACCAACGTCATGTCTTCGGTCTTTTTCCGATTGCCGATAAGCTTAGGTATGCCGTTTCGGGCCTGCCCCAGTACTGCACTCAGTTCGTCCTTCGCCATTCTGACAGTTAGGGGCTCGCCACCGATCTGAGTGATCGTCTCCACGAGGCCATTGGCGATGTCCTGCCTGCTGGCGTTGCGGGCATCTTGAACCTGTTTGAGTATTCTGGCGTCCATGTGCTCCGAACTTCCGATCGAGGTTGGGGAGCGTGGCCACAAGTCTCAAGTGCGTGGCCACAGCCTATCTGCCACCGCTATCGAAGGGACGGGCGCCGGTTATGCCTTGCGTTCCCGATCAGTACTGATTTGTATCGAACGGCCCCCCAGCAGACACTCCCTCGTTCATCTCTGGCGCTCATGTGCTTCTAAGCTGCTTGGTCCCTTCTGGAGTGCGTCCTCTCATTCCGGAAACGGCGGCCTCGACCACCTCAGCAATGGGTCTCGATTTATGGATCATTCCGTTGCGACCGTAGTGCCCTTCTGGCCACTGGGTGTCATAGAAGATCGTGACGCACCTGTCGCCGTCGGCCCAACGAAACGCGAGCGCCCGCAGCTCACGATCGGCAATGGTCCCAGAGTCCATCACCACGACGTCTGGAAGAAAGGTAGGGCTCAGCCTGCGGCTCGATTCGAGATCGGTCACCACGCAAACGGTCGCTCCAGTCGTTGTAAAAGCCGTCTCGAGTTTCGCTGCAATTTCTGCAACGTCAATGATGACTACGGTCACATCACGAAGATCCGTCTCCACACTCATCGAACCCTCCCATTTGAATCCTTGATCTAGGACACGCTCTATTCGGAAGGGGTTTCCACCCCGTTACGGGCGATGCCATCGAAGGATTCAATCGAGCGAGCCGACGGGATTACCGTGGCGATATCGATGCCCTGTCGGCGTTCCGGGCGTGGCGACTTCAGGCGAAGATCCACATTGCCAAGGTGCCGCGCCGGCCAACTTCAAACCGCTGCTACACTCGTTGGCTATCGTCCGCGTTCGATCTTGAGGGCACGATGGTTGACTGCCTCTGTAGCGAGGGCGACGATACGATCCCCTTCGTTAGCGAGCATTCTAAGGGCTCGATCATACTGCGCCCAGACGATCTCATTCGCTTCCGTCTCGAGCCATTCAGGCAGTCCTTTCTCGGCTAATTCCTCAACCGGAGCGATAAAGACCGGCTTCGAGCCGAGTCCGTAGCTGCCGACCATGCGCCGAGCTATAGACGAGGCCCGCTCGACATCACTGCCAATCACGCCGCCTGATCCGCCTGACCGATCGCCGAACACCACTGCCTCTGCTGCCATACCGGCCATGGACACGGCGATGCGGTTGAGGAGGCTCGTTTCCGTGGGGAGTTGGTCCTCGCTCAACTCGTAGGAAGCCATGCCACCAAGGATGCATTCCCTTTAGTTACATTCTTTGGTCGTTACTCGCAGGCGAGCAAAGCTAGCCAGCAGTCGAAGTGACCTGAAACACCACGACTATCTGGAGAAGCTTCGCGCCGGCGAGTTGGACACGGAGTTAAAACGCAAAAAGCTCCTCGACGCTTACGCGGAGGAGCTTTCTGTGAAACGACTTGAATGGCAAAATATTCAAGTCTCAGTGGTTGCGGGGGCAGGATTTGAACCTGCGGCCTTCAGGTTATGAGCCTGACGAGCTACCGGGCTGCTCCACCCCGCGCCATCTCGGTAAACCGCGTGAGCGGTTTATCCGGTCAGCGCAAATCCCGATGGGATTTGTCGCGGTAACGCAAATCCTTGGGATTTGCGGTCTGTGCCGAGCAAATTGCTGAAGCAATTTGTCTCGCGTAAGGAACGCACTGTTTTTTCAGTCTATCCAAACAAAAAGGCCGCTTGGAGGCGGCCCGTGTTCGGCTGGGCCGAAGAAGAAGAGAAGATTGATTTCCGGTTGTTTTTCTTGCGCTTTGCAGACCTGGCAGCGACCTACTCTCCCGCGTCTTAAGACGAAGTACCATCGGCGCTGGGG
>NZ_MBSS01000019.1 GCF_001695855.1 Ensifer sp. LC163 | reverse complement strand
CGTCGAACGGGTTCATCGACATCTTCACATTGGCGAGCTCGACGCCCGAGCCGTCCGCCTTCACCCGGATCTTGACGTTGTAGTCAACCACCCGCTTGACCGTCACAAGTATTTTCATGACCAACCCTTTCCTGCAATTTTCGCTGTCTGCTTGAGGACCGTTACATGCGGCCGCGCTTGGCTTCGGGATCGTAGGGCGATTCCGCAATGACCCGCGCCCTGCGCCGCTCCCCAAGGATTGGGACTTTGAGTTCCGTTCCCGGGACGCCAAGCTCGACCGGCAGCAGGGCGAAGGCGACGTCGTGGCCGAGCGTATAGGCATAGCCACCCGAGGTGATGCGTCCCACCAGCTTACCCTGGTGATAGACACCCTCATAGATCAGCGAGCTTGCGCCATCGGTGTCGATCGCGATGGTGAAGGAGCGGCGGGCAACGCCCTCTTCCCTTGCCTTTACCAGCGCATCGCGGCCGATGAATTCCCCCTTGTCGAGGTGCACGAAGCGATCGAGGCTGCTCTCCCAGGCGCTGAGTTCCGGGTTCATGTCGCGGTACATCGCCCGGTAGGATTTTTCGAGACGCAGCGATTCCAGCGCCTGCAGGCCGATCAGCCTCAGGCCATGCGCCTCGCCGGCGGCAAGCAGCGCATCGAGCAGGTGCCGTTGATAGCAGAGCGGGTGATAGAGTTCCCAGCCGAGCTCGCCTTCATAGTTGACCCGAAGCAGACGGACGTCGCTGGCGAGCGCCACCGTGCCCGATTGCACGCCGAACCACGGAAACGCCTCGTTGGAGAGGTCGATTTCCGTCAGCGATTGCAGCACGTCGCGCGCCTTTGGTCCGACGATGGTGAAGCAGCCGCGATCGTTGGTGACATTGCGAAGCTGCACGCTGCCATCCCCAGGCAGCAGCTTCGACAGATCGTCAAAATTCCAGCGCTCGGCCCGCGGTGTCGAGATCAGATAGAAGAAACCGTCTTCCAGACGGGCGACGACATATTCGGCCTGGACGCCACCCTTGGGCGTCAGATGGTGGCTAAGGTTGACGCGGCCGCTCTTCGGCAGGCGGTTGGCCAAAATGCCGTCGAGCCAGGCTTCGGCACCCGGGCCGCTGACCTCGAACTTGGTCATCGGGGTCATCTCGACAAGGCCGACGGCGTTGCGCACGGCGTGAACCTCCTCGGCGACGTATTTGCCCTTCTCGGTCCAGCGCCAGCTGTATTGGTCCTTGGCCTCCACACCATCAGGCGCGAACCAATTGGGCATTTCCCAGCCGTTGAGAACGCTCCAGACGGCACCCTTCTCGCTCAGGCGATCATAGGAGGGCGCTGTCTTCTGCGGTCGGGCAGCCGGCATGTCCTGACCGGGATAGTGCTGCTCGGCATGGGTGCCCCAGGCTTCGCGCACCTTCTCGCGCGTCCAGTTCTTGTTGGCGTAGTCGCCGAAGCGGCGCGGGTCGAGCTCGGAGGTGTCGAGGCTGTTACCGCCTTCGACGATGCGCTCGGAGAGGTAGTAGCCGATCGCCCCACCCCAGAGGATGCCGCCCGGCACCCCTTCGGCGATCCAGACATTTTCGAGCCCCCAGGCCGGCCCCATCAAAGGCAGCTCGTCGGCCGTCATCTGGAAGGGGCCGCGGACATTGGCCTTGATGCCGACGCGACCGAGCGCCGGCACGAGGTCCATCGCCCGCTCCCAGTTCCAAGAGACGGAATCGAAGTCTTCTTCAAGCAGGTCGGCGCCGAACCATTCCGGCACGCCGTTTTCGGCAAACAGCTTCAGATGCTCGGTCTTCTCGTAGGGGCCGAACATCAGGCCGTCACCCTCTTCGCGAAGATAGCCCTCGAACCCCTCGTCGCGCAGGATCGGCATTTCGGGCAGGCCCTGGCGTTTACGCTCGATTACCTCCGGAACGGCATCGGTGATCCAGTATTGATGAACGATCGGGATCGCCGGGATTTCGAGGCCGAGCATGGCGCCGGTCTGGCGCGCATAATTGCCGGTCGCCGAGATGATGTGCTCGCAGATGATCTCGCCCTGATTGGTCCTGATCTTCCACTCGCCGCTCGGCATGCGCTCGAAACCGCGCACCTCGGTGTTGAGATAGATCTTGGCGCCGCGATCGCGGGCACCCTTGGCCATCGCCTGGGTCACGTCGGCCGGTGCGATGTGGCCGTCGTCAGGGTGGTAGAGCGCGCCGAGCATTTCCTTGTTGTTTTCAAGAAGCGGCCAGAGTTCGCGGGCCTCTGCGGGCGAAACGAGTTCGGCGCGAATGCCCTGAACCTCGGCGACACTCATGTAGCTCTTGTACTCGTCAAAGCGGTCGCGGGTGTTGGCAATGCGCAACTGGCCGCATTTGTGCCAGCCGACATGCTGGCCGGTTTCGGCTTCGAGGCCTTCATAGATCTCTATGGTCTTGGCGATCATCCGGCCGATATTGATGCTGCGGGCATAGGACGGAATGAGACCGGCGGCGTGCCAGGTCGAGCCGGCGGTCAGCTGCGTGCGTTCGAGCAGAGCGACATCGGTCCAACCGCGCTTGGTCAGACCGTAGAGAATAGCTGCGCCGACGCAGCCGCCGCCGATGACCACGGCCCGAGCATGAGTTTGCATGGAGAGGTTCCCTTATGTGGAATTTTCAGCAACTTACAAACGGCTGGAGCGCTTGTAATCTTGCTAAAAATTGTCCGGGGGCATAACCTCAGTTTATGCATAGACTCCGCTCGCTCGTCCCCTCCGCCAACTATCTGTTCGTCTTCGAGGCCGCCGCCCGGCGGCAGAGCTTTACCGGCGCAGCAGAAGAGCTGAATGTCAGCCAGCCGGCCGTCAGCAAGACGATCCGGCTGCTTGAAGAGGCGACTGGTCTGAAACTCTTCCGCCGCGAGCACGCTCGACTGGAGCTGACGGCCGAGGGCAAGCGGCTCTACAAGGAAACGCAGGAAGCCTTCGATCACCTGCACATGGTGATCTCGTCGCTCCGGCAGAAGCACTCGCGCGATATCGTGCGCGTCTCGTTCTCCGCATCCTTCGTGCAGCTCTGGCTTCTGCCGCGACTGAAAGCCTTCAAGGCGCAGCATCCGGATATCGCCTTGCGCATTGCCGAAAGCAGCCGCGACGATCAGGATCTGCTGGAAGAGGATATCGATCTTTCCGCCAGGCTTGGCGCCGGCAAATGGCCGGGCATCCAAGCCTGGCATTTCGTCACCGAGGAAGTGTGGCCAGTCTGCAGTCCCGCCTATCTCAAAGAGCATGGGCCGATCGAGGCCCCGGCCGACCTGCTCAACCACACGCTCCTGCATTTCGAGGAACGGCATCGCTCACGTGTCGGTTGGCGGGAATATCTGGAGCGCAACGAAGTCTCGGCCGCAAAGTTGACGCAGGACTTCGTCTTCACCGATGCGCTGAATTCGATCGAGGCGGCGGTGCTCGGGCAAGGGGTCGCCCTCGGCTGGAAACATCTGGTGCATGACCACCTGAAGGCCGGCCGGCTCGTCTGCCCGATCCGGGCGAGCTATCTTTCGGGACAGGGCATCCACATCGTCATGCCGGCGCAGCGGCCGCCGAAGCGTGGCACCGAGATCTTTCGCGACTGGCTGATGGAACAGAACGCCGACGCCGACATCTTCGCCGAGGATTGACGGCGAGCAGGTTGATCAGAAACGGTCGCCCACAAAGTGGGCGACCTGGGCACCAGCCTCGTAATAGGCCTCCTTGAGACGCCGCAGCGGCGGATCGCTCGGATCGCTGAGCGGCAATGGAAGCTCCACCTCGGCAATCTCTCCCAAAATATGCCGTGCCAGCACCCGGCCGAACACCGTTCCAGGCGCGATGCCGCGGCCGTTGTAGCCGGAGAAGCCGACCACATTCGGCGCGAACCGGTGGAAGCGTGGCAGCGCATTGGTGGTCATGCCGATCTGGCCATACCATTCGCACTCGAAATCCACCCTGCCCAGTTGCGGAAAAAGCCGGGCAAGCGAACGCCGGGCCCAGGCCATATGGACCGCCGCACCACCATTGCGCAAGGCGCCGACGCTGCCGAACACCAGCCTGCCCGCCTTGTCCATGCGGAAGGACGAGAGGATTTCCTTGGTGTCCCAGACGCCCTCGCGGTTGGGAAGAATGCTCGACAGCAAGTCAGGCGCCAGCGGCCGGGTCGCGAGATTGAAATAGGGCAGATACACCTGTTCGGTCCGCACCCGTTCCCATGGACCGGTGCTGTAGGCATCGGTCGCGACGATGATCCAGTCCGCCGTAACCGACGCCCTGTCCGTCGCCACCTTCCAGCGGCTGCCGATGCGTTCGGTCGAGACGACCCGGCTCGAAGTGTGCAAGACGACGCCGGCACGCTCGGCCGCGTGCGCCAGGCCGCGGACATAGGCGAGCGGCTGCAGCGTGCCTGCCCGCCTGTCGAGCAAGGCGCCGGCATAGGCGTTCGTGCCGATCCGTGCGGCCGTCTCGGCCGCATCAAGAAGTTCCACCGGCGCGCCACGCTTTTGCCATTGCGACGCACGGTCCTCGATCTCCCTCAGGCCGGCATCGCCGACGGCGCAGTGCAGCGTGCCGTTGCGCTCCAACTCGCAGGCGATCGCATGCCTATCGATCAGCTCCATCACCACGCGCGGCCCGTTGCCGAGCAGACCCAGCAGCCGCTCGCCGTGGGCGTCACCCAGTTCGCCGGGCATATCGTCGGGCATCACCCATATGCCGGCATTGATCAGGCCGACATTGCGGCCCGCGCCGCCAAAACCGATCTCCGCGCCTTCGAGCAGGATGACGCTGCGGCCGGCTTCCGCCAGATGCAGCGCGGCCGAAATGCCGGTGAAGCCACCGCCGACAACCACCACGTCGGCGGAGGCGTCGGCTGCAAGCGGGCCGGTGACCGGCGGCGGCGGGGCGGTCTTTTCCCAAAGCCCATGGGAGCGGGGATCGTTCAGCATCGTTCAAGTCCTTCGCGCGGGCATATTGCTTCGTCTTTCCCGCAGCTTCCATCAATCATCACAATGATAACGTCGCCATCACTGTGTAAAGACCACCGTCCTGTGGCCGTTGAGCATGACGCGGTTTTCCAGATGCATCTTCACCGCCCGGGCCAGCACGCGGCTTTCGATATCGCGGCCGGTGGCGACGAAATCCTCGGCACTCATCGAATGGCTGACCCGCTCCGTCTCCTGCTCGATGATCGGGCCTTCGTCGAGGTCGGGCGTGACATAGTGCGCCGTCGCCCCGATCAGCTTGACGCCGCGCGCATGCGCCTGGTGGTAGGGCTTGGCGCCCTTGAAGGACGGCAGGAACGAGTGGTGGATGTTAATGATCCGGCCATAGAGCCGGTTCGACAGACTGTCGGAGAGGACCTGCATATAGCGGGCAAGGACGACGAGGTCGGCCTCGGTCTCACGTGCCAGATCAATCAGCCGCTGCTCCTGTTCGGCCTTGTTGTCCTTCGTCACTTTCCAGTGGTGATAGGGAATGCCTTCGAGCTCGGCGGTCCTTGCGCTGTCGTCATGGTTGGAGACGATGGCGACCACCTCGGCATTCAGCCAGCCGACGCGGATCTGGTAGAGCAGATGCAGCATCGCGTGGTCGAACCTCGAGACCATCACGATGATTTTCGGCCGGCGGGTCGCATCGGCAACCGCCGCCCTCATGCCGAAGCGATCGATCGCCGGCTTCAGCGCGCGCTCGACGCCGTCTCGCGACATGCCGGCGGGACCGGTAAAGGCAATGCGCATGAAGAAGCAGTTGGTCTCGACGTCGCGAAACTGATTGCTTTCGACGATGTTGCCGCCGATCGCCGCAAGCTCGGTCGTCACGGCTGCGACGATACCGGGCTGGTCATCGCAGGCGAGCGTCGAAATGAAAGAGGCAGCAGTGCCGGTAGATGTCAGGTTTGCGGGCATCACGGTCATGCCTCTTTCCTTTCGTGATAGCGGTGGCGGAAGCGGCTCATCGGAGAGCTTCAATCCTTGGATTTCGGTTGACCGAAAACATAATCGGAGACCTTTGGCAGAAAGGTCTCGCTGTAATACCCGCGCGGCTTCTCGCCGATCGCCACCCCGGCGTTGAGGATGCCGGCCTGGTAATCGTCGGCAAACAGCGAATAGGGATAGGCGGCTTCAACCGCGCTTGCCGCCTGCAGTTGCTGGCGCAATTCGGCGGGAATCGAAAAATCCAATGCGGCCAGGTTGTCGTCGAGCTGCTCGATCCGGCTCGCCCCGACGATGGCCGCACCGACGCCGGGCTGCGTCACCACCCAGTTCAAGGCGACTTGCGCCATGCTGCGACCAGTCTCACCGGCCACCGCCTCGAGGGCTGCGACGATGCGCATATTGCGCTCGGTAAAGAGGCCGAGCCCACTGCCCGAAGCGTCGAGGGAGAGCCGCCCCGCCGCCTGCTGGCCGGCGCGATACTTGCCGGAGAGCAAGCCCATGGCGAGTGGGCTCCAGGCGGTAATGCCGAGGCCGAGCGTCTGGGCGAGCGGCACGAATTCGTTTTCGATGCTGCGCTCGGCCAGCGAATAGGGAAGCTGCAGGCAGATCGGCGGCGTCAGGGCATGGGCCTCCGCCCAGGTCTGCGCGCGCGCAGCATACCAGCCGGGCACGTCGGAAAGCCCGGCATAGCGGATCTTGCCGGCACGCACGAGATCGTCGAACGTCCGCATGACCTCTTCGGCTGGCGTGATCCTGTCCCAGGTGTGCAGCAAATAGAGGTCGATATAATCCGTCTTCAGGCGCCGCAACGAAGCGTCGACAGCACGCATCAGGTTCTTACGGCCGTTGCCACCGGCATTCGGGTTGCCGGGCTCCAGGCTGTTGGAAAACTTGGTCGAGATCACCACCCGGTCGCGGATGCCTGTCTCGGCCACGAACTTGCCGATCAGTTCCTCGCTGACACCCGCCGCGTAGGAATCGGCCGTATCGATGAAATTGCCGCCGGCCTCCAGGTAGCGGTTGATGATCGCGCGCGCGGCGTCCTCATCCGACCCCCACGAGCCGCCGATCCCGCGAATGCCGCCATTGCCAAAGGTCATCGTTCCGAGCGCGAGCCGGCTGACCCGCAACCCCGAACGGCCGAGAAGGTAGTAGTGGTCCATGGACATGGTTGGTTCCTGGGGGCTATTCCTGATGTGTCTCGCGTCCGGCCTTCGGCCCCGGTCACATGCGGCCGTGATAGCTCCTGCGCGCGACGCCTTGCTGGACGTGGTTGATCATCGTTACGAAGTCGAAAACCGGCAGACCGGTCGCCGCCTGCACGGCATGAGCATAGGGCGGCAGATCGCTGCATTCGAGCAGAATGGAGCGAACGTCCGGGTTATCCTCGACGAGTTTGCAAGCGACCTCGGTGACCTCCCGCTCGATCTGCGCGCTGTCGAGCGTGCCCTTCTCTTCGAGAATGGCCTCCCGAAACTCTTTCTGCCCTTCCATGCCGGCAATGGCGAGCGGGATATGTCCCGGCACGTTGCTCGCCTCGAAGTGGCGCGGCGTCAGCCGCGCGGCGTTGGCCGTGATGATGCCGACACTGCCGCCGGCGGCCGCATGCATGAATGGGATCTGCATCAGGCTCGACAGAAACACCGGAATATCGACGGCGGCCGCGACCTCCTCCTGGAAATAGGCCATGAAACCGCAGGCGCCGGTGATCGCCTTGACGCCGCGGTTCTGCAACTCGACCGCCGCTTCGATGAAGACGTCGCGAAGTGCGGGATCGCGCTGATTGAGCAATCGGTCGATGGAGGCGCCACGGACCTCCTGAAAGCGGACCGGAAAATCATAGGTCGTGGCGTTGCCGACATTGCCGGGCACGCAAGGATATGCCGCATCGAGGATCAGGATGCCGATCGACTCTCCGTACCACGACTGCGTCCTCCGCGTGACTGAGTGGACAGTCATCGTCTTGTCTCCGATATCGAATTGTTCTCAAATCGGCATGCCCGCCGAGGGGAACGGGAGCCTGTAGCGGCTCCCGTATATGGCCTTACTGGACCAGACGTGGCGCGCCGGTTTCGGCGGCGGTGCCATCGAGGCCGTAGGACTTCAGGACGTTGACGATGGTGCCGTCCGCATGCATCGCCTCGATCTGCGCATCCAAGGCAATGCCGAATTCCTTGGCGTTGAAGGAATAGGGGAATGCCGCCTGCGCGGCTTCCTTGGTGGCCCTGACCCGATCGTCGGAGGCGGCAACCTTGACCTTGACGTCCTTGAGCGCGCCGCTCTTTTCAGCGACGACGCCGGTCGAATAGCCGTCCACTGCCACGTCGATGCGGCCGGAGAAGAGGTCCTGCTGCATGTTGACCGAGTTCGGATAGAGCTTCAGCTTGGAACCGAGCATGGTCTTCAGGTCCGTGACCCAGAGATAGCCCTGCACCGTGCCGACCTGCTTGTCTTCGAGGTCGCCGACGGTGGCGAAGCCATCCTTGGAATAGATCGCCATCTGGTCGGTATAGAGCGGCGCCGAGAGGTTCATGACCTTGGCGCGCTCGGCCGTACGGTACCAGTCGCCGGTAGCGATATCCGCCTGTCCCGAAAGCACATACTGGATGGCGGCGGCCGGATCGACGGCAATCGCCTTCACCTTCAGGCATTCGCGCTTGGCGAATTCCGCGGCGATATCGCCGTCGATGCCCTTCATGTTGCCGCTGTCGTCGAGATAGGAATGCGGGACGTACGTTGTGACGGCAACCGTCAGCGTGCCCTGTTCGATCGTGGCAAAGGTGTGCTTCGGCGTGCAATCCTGGGCAAGCGCCACTTGGCTCGAAATGAGGACGCCGGCGATACCGGTCAAAAGAAGGCGGGTTTTGGTCGTGAACGAAGTCATGCCTGAATGCCCTTTCATGGTGTTGGTTCAGCGTTGCGCATAGGAGCCGGCGCGCTTCTCGACATGACTGACGAGGAGAGCGGCGGGGATGGAGATCGAGGCGTAGAGAACGCCGGCGGCGAGAAGCGCCGGGAAATAGCGGAACGTGTTCGAGCCGATTTCATAGGCGCGGCTGACGAGTTCCGGCAGCGCGATGGTGAAGCAGAGCGACGTGCCCTGGAAGATCAGGATCGAGAAGGCGAGCAGCGCCGGCAACGCGACACGCAGCCCCTGCGGCAGCAGGACGTAGCGCAAGGCATCCAGTCGATTGAGCCCGATTGCGACCGCGGCCTCTCGCTGACCATGCGGGATCGACTGCAGACTGGCGCGAATGATCTCGCTGGTATAGGCGCCGGTGTTCCAGGCAAGGGCAATGACGGCTGCGGTGAAGGAACCGAGCGTCAGGCCCGATGTCGGCAGGCCGAAATAGATGAACTGCAGCAGTACCAGCGCCGGCGCGCCACGGCCGACCTCGACCAGGAACAGGGCGATTACCTTTGTCAGCCGGTTCTTGGCGAGCACGCCAAGCGCCAGCAGCAGCCCGAACGGAATGCCGATCAAGAGGCTGAGCACCGTGACCTGCAGGCTGATCGACAGCCCCGACAGGAGATCGGGAAGCCAGGCGGAGAGTTCTTCGTAGCTCGGCAACATCAGCGGGCCACCTTTGCTTGCAGATAGCCGTCGGCGACGCGCGACAGCCAGGCGACCGGCAGGCTCAAGAGAATGTAGAACATGCCGACCAGAGCGAAGACTTCGAGACCGCGGAACGTCAGCTGCGACAGCTGGTTGCCCTGGAAGGCAAGCTCGCTGACGCCGATGGTCGAGGCCACGGCCGTCTCCTTCATCAGACCGATCAGGTAACTCGCGGCCGAAGGCAGAGCGACGCGAAAGGCTTGCGGGGCGACAACGTCCGTCAGCGTGTGCCAGCGGCCGAGGTTCAGCGCCGACGACGCCTCCCATTGGCCGAAATGTATGGAGGCGAGCGCACCACGGTAGATTTCCGCCATGTTCGCGGCCGCGATCAGCCCCAGCCCGGCCAGCGCCGCGTTGAAGGGGCTGATCGGGAAGACGCTCATTCCCAGGCCGAAGAAGATGATGAACAGCCAGAGGATCGGCGGAATGCCGCGCACGATCTGGATGAACACCATCGCCAGAAATCGCAGCGGCAGGATGCGGCTCTGCCTGGCCGCCACCAGTGGCACCCCGAGCACGGCGCCGGCCAGGAACGCGCCGAGCGTCAAGGCGACCGTCCAGGGAAGTCCGCGCAAAATGGCGAAGAGGTCTACTGTGCTCATCGGTCGTGCACCGCCCGAAGGAAGCGCTTGGTGCGCTCCTGCTGCGGATTGCGCATGACGTCAGCCGACGGCCCCTTCTCGATGATCTTGCCGTCGGCCATGATCATCACCGTGTCGGAAACATTCTCGGCAAAGCTCATTTCGTGGGTGACGACGATCATCGTCATGCCGGTCTCAGCCAGTTCCCGCATGACGGCGAGAACTTCGAGGCCGAGTTCGGGATCAAGGGCGGAGGTCGGCTCATCGAAAAGCATGACTTCCGGGTCGAGCGCAAGCGCTCTCGCAATGGCGATGCGCTGTTGCTGGCCGCCGGAACAGCGGCCGGGATACTGCTCCGCCTTGTCGGCCAGGCCGACGCGCTTCAGCAGTTGCATCGACCTTTCATCGGCGCTCTTGCGGCTGCGTCCGAGAACGCGCTCCTGCGCCAGGCTGACATTTCGCAGCACGGTCATATGCGGAAAGAGATTGAAGGACTGGAAGACCATGCCGACGCTGCGGCGCAAGGTCGAAAGCTCCGATCGCCCGGCGGGTGCGGCCGCGTTGAGCGAAATGTCGCCGATGGACACATGCCCGCCATCCGGCGGCTCTAGGTAGTTGATGCAGCGCAGCAGCGTGCTCTTGCCGGATCCGCTCGGCCCGATGATCGCCAGCACTTCTCCCGGCATCACCTCAAGGTCGATACCGTCGAGCACCGTGTGGTTGCCGTAGTGCTTGCTCAGCCTGTCGAGCTTGATCAGTGGCTTTCGCGCCTGGCCCTTTGCGGAAGGCACCCCTCTGGCGGCCAGAGTATCGTCCTCGGTCATTGTCGGTTTGCCACTCCCCAAGTGCAAGACAGCGCCATCCATGACGATTTCGCTCCATTGCAGGCACGGATCGACCCTGCGCCGGGCAGGCCGCGTCCTGTCGCTGAATGTGTTTGATGTTTGTCGTGCGCCGCGAGGCGAACGACAGTCGTTCCCGTTCTTTTGTTATGGATCACCATAACGATTCGGCGCTCGGTCGGCAGACGACAAAAATTGCAGAGCCGCATAACCTGGGGTTATGCCTTCAGCGAGGTGTGGTTCGCTGCCTTCTGCGGAAGCCGATCGAATGCGTGAGGTGCCAGGCGTCTCATCGATGCGCCAAGCCCTTGGGCGCCCTGCCCGTCCAACCAAAAATGGTTAATGCTGGCGATCGCCGCTGTTGGCAAGGTAACACTATTTTAGCCATGACGGATTAGCAAAGCCATCAGATCGCTAGATATCGCTATGCTCGCCGAGTCGCTCGAAAATTGCCTGCGTCGCCCGCAAGTGATAGAAAGAGCTACAAAATTGCAACCGGACAGGGAAGATGCAGGTGCCTGTACACGCAGTTCGAACCGCTGGCTTTGATGACCGGCCACACCACTTGCGTGTAACCTTGACGGTGACACTTTGTGCGATAGCTCTGCATGAGGACCGACTGAATTAGAGCGCGACACCGTTCTCGCCACTTGGATAGCTCGAGCGATGCTCGCGGGCGGTTCAAACGAAACCGCAACGGAAAGGGAAAGGGTAGGATGTCAAGCACTGACTCGACGTTGTCTGCTGCATCTTCCGTGGACGATACCGTCCTTGGCAACACAGACGAAGTCATCTCTGTCTATGACGAGGCTCTTCATCTCGTGGGATCCTCGGTTGCTCTTCAACGGGCCTACGAGGTGGCCGGACTGGTCGATGCGACGCTCTGGCATGTCTACCCCGAACTGCTGGAACCGGCCTCGAAGGCCATGGCTGAATCCGTTCTTGCCAATGGCGTTCCCCGCAGCATCGAAATCATCGACGGGCCCAATCGTTCACGGCGAACCCTGCTCGTCTTTCGCGCTGGGAACGGCGTCGGCGTCATAGAGACGGATGGGGCATCGGTAAGACGGGAAGTCGCGAGCCAGGGCGAGAACGAACGTGCGTTACTGCTTCATCAGGCCACCCATGATGCCCTGACCGGCTTGCCCAACCGTCGCCAGTTCAGCGATGACCTGCGAAGCGTGCTGCCGGCAGTCCATGAAAAGAAGCCGGCGCTGATGCAGATCGACCTCGACGATTTCAAGCCGATCAATGATACCCTCGGGCACGGCGCTGGCGACGCAGTGCTCCGGATGGCAGCTGAACGTATCCGCAGCGTCTTGCGCGACGGCGAGGTTGCCTACCGGCTTGCGGGTGACGAGTTCGCGATCATCCAGCGCGACGCCGATCAGCCTGCGGAAGCCGAGCGATTGGCCGAAGCGGTGGTCAATGCTTTCAAGGAACCTTTCACGGTCGACGGCATCTCGGCTTTTGTCGGCGCAAGCATTGGCATTGCCATTGCGCCACCCGACGGAAACGAGGGCGAACAGTTGATGAAGGCTGCCGACATCGCTCTTTACGCAGCCAAGAAGGAAGGCCGGGGCCGCGCCAAAACCTTCAGCCGCTCGATGCTGATCGTGCTGGAGCAGCGGGAAATGCTGCGCCGGAGCCTGCGCACCGCACTCAGGGAAAACCAGTTCTCCATCGAGTACCAGCCGCTGGTCAGACCGCCCTTTGAGATCGTCGGCTTCGAGGCTCTGGTGCGGTGGCGTCATCCGCTGGTAGGCATCATTCCACCCAATGTCTTCGTGCCGATGGCCGAGGCAGATGGGCTGATGAGCGATATCGGCCAATGGGTGCTGGAGCAGGCCTGCCGGCAGGCAACCACATGGCCCTCGCATTTCACTGTGGCGGTCAACCTGTCTCCGGCGCAGTTCCTGCACGACGGTTTCACCGATCGCGTGTCGCAGACACTTGATATGGTGGGCTTGCGGGCAGATCGGCTCGAACTGGAAATTACCGAATCGGTTCTTCTCGAAAAGACCACCAACAATCTCGACACGCTCAACACCTTGAATGTGCTCGGCATTCAGATTTCACTCGATGATTTCGGCACCTATTACTCGTCGCTGAGCTATCTCAAGAACTTCCCGTTCGACACGATCAAGATCGACCGCTACTTCATCAAGGATCTCGAAAACGACGAAAAAAGCCAGGTGATCGTCCGTTCGATCATCGCGCTCGCGCACGGTCTGGGAATGGCTGTGACCGCGGAGGGCGTCGAAACGCGTGCCCAGGCCCTGTGGCTGGAACGCGAAGGCTGCGATCGCTTGCAGGGTTATTTCCTCGGCGTTCCCATGCCGCCCAACGCCATCGACAATTATTTGCGCCAGTCAGCGACAATGGAAATTTCGTAGCAAAGCAGGGAGCGATGCTACCGGGTCGGATCGGCCGCCGGCGCAAGAACCGCCCGGACCGCTTCGAAGTTTGCGTGCCTTGCAAATCAGTTTAGAAGTGCCTGTGGGCCGTGGCAAAGTTCCACAGATGGAGGAAAAAAGCAGCATGGATGTCGGTAACAGTGTTCCAGCTGACGCGATTTTCGAGCCCTTGCTCCAGTTTGAAATGGAGATGGGCACGTTTCTTTCAGAGTGGCAGCATTGCGACCATCTCTCTACTTATCTGGCCCGCATGATCAGCCACAGCAGGGCTGATCCGGTGCGTCATTCGAACTTCTTTTCGTCCGCGCTCAACGAACTGCTCGAAGTTTCCTTCCGCGGCGGCTCCTCCAGCGGTCAAATCGGCCTGGCGATTTATCGAAACGGGCCGACGGAACGGGTTCAGATCACGTTTCCCTGCCCGCCCGGACAGGTTCCGTTCTACCGCGAGGCCGTGTCGAAGATCGATCGCAGCGATGCGCATTCCCGCTATCTCGATGCCATCTCCACCGACATGGCGCCCAGCCGCGAATCCATCCTTCTTGATCTCGCCATCAACTTCGATGCGCGCATCCGCATCGAGGAAAACACGTCGCCTGCAGTGACACTGATCGTCGACCTGCCGCTGGAAGGGCTGGTGAGTTGAGCGTCGCGAGCCTTTCCCCAAACTTCAAGGTGGCGTTCGACGCCAACAGCCAGGTGTTTTCGCTCGCCGGCGTCATCCGGCCGAGGTCGATCGACGAGATCGCCGATAGCATTGCCATGCTCAGGCAGGCGATCGACGACGTGCGCGGCGTGCTCTACGTCGACGTGAAACGCCTGATCCAGATGAACAACACCGCCTTCCACGGTTTCGTGCGGGTTGCCCTCGATGCGTGCCGCGCACGCGCCGACTTGCGCGTGGTTGTCGTGACGTCGAGCGTCGTCGGCTGGACCACGCGAATGTTCGGACATCTCAACCAGATCGAACCGCAGATTACCGTCGAGGTCTACGATTCGACCTTCTACCCCGGGCAGAGCTTTGTCGAGGATACGAGCTTCATTCCCATCCTCCGCGCGCAGACGAAAATGACCTGGCGCCACGAGCGCACCATCCTGCCGCGCCACGGCATGCGGCCCGGCATCGCCATGGCCGACATCTGCTGCGGCATCGGCGATTTCTCCGTGCTCGTACAGAAGGAGTTTCAGCCGGCGCGGATCGTCGCCCTCGACCACTCCAAGGCCAGCCTTGCTTATGCGCGGGAAGTCGCCTCCAACTTCGGCGTCACCGATATCGAATACACCTACGGCGATGCGTCGGAAATGCTGCTCGAAGACAATCAGTTCGACTTCGTGAGTTGCCGCCATTCGCTGCAGATATTCAACGAACCCGACCTGCTCTTGAAGGAACTCTACCGGATCTGCAAACCCGGCGGACGCGTCTACATCACCAATGAAAAGAACTCGCACTGCCTTGGCGAGCCGCGGGCGCAAAGCATCCAATGGACCTACAATGAGCTCGCGAGGCTTTTGAGCCATTTCGAAATGGATGTGGAGCTCGGGCCGAAGAGCCGGCGCTATCTCGCCGACGCGGGCTTCGACGACATCCTGGTCGAATCCTTCATGGTCACCAATCTGGACGGTGACCCACAGGATTTCGCCGACGTCATCGCCGGCTGGGAGAAGATGTTTGCGGCAATGGCGGTGAGACACGGCGAAGCACCCGAATTCATCGACCGTTTTCGCCAGGGCTTCCGGGATCACATCTTCGCGGCACTGCATCCGAAGGGCTATGCAGGCTGGCCGATCTGGGCAGCGTCCGGGCGCAAACCACTATGAGCGAAAGCAATGTCCAACGTCCCCGGTTCGGTTTGAGATCCTTTCGCGCCAAGTTCGTGCTGGTCGTCGGCAGCGCCGTGCTCTTCGACCTCCTGGTAACAGGCGGCCTGGCGCTCTGGAACGTTCAAAGATTGTCGCGCGACGCGACGACGGAGGTCGGACAGGGCCTGCAAAAGGCAAACGAAGATTACATGCTCACCTACGCGGAATCGACGGGCGCGCGGGTTGATCTTCTGCTCGGCCAGGTTCACGCCGACGTCGCCACGCTCGCGGGCGTGCTCCAGGCGCAGATCGACCGCCCCGTGCGCAGGTCCGACGTCGGAGAGGCACTGGCGCGGCACGCACCGGAATCCGTTACCGTGGCTTACGATCCCAAAGGTGGGTGGGCCCAGAACCTTCCGGGACCGCTCTCGAGCGTGAGCGTTTGGAGCTATCTCCTTGGCCCCGACCACCGGCCGCTACCCGAGGTGCAGACCGATATCGAGAACAGCGCCGTTCTCGATCTGGTTGCTCCCGCCCTGCTTGCGCACGGCCGCTCCAAACTGCAGATGTACTACGTCGGACCAAAGGAGCGGCCGATCTTGCGGATGGCGCCCTATGCCGATCAGGCGCAGACGTTCGACCGTCTCTACCCCGGTCACAACGAGGCCAACTTCTGGAACTTCTTCTTCCCCGGCCTCTACGAGTCCTGGGAGGGATGGGCGAAGGATCCGAGCCTCAGGCCCGTTGCAGCCGATACCACCCAGACGGCACCTTATACGGATGCCGCCACGGGGAAACTGATCGTCAGTTTCTTCCAGCCGCTGTGGTCGCGCGACCGCAAGGGTGTCGCCGGAGCGGCCGGAACCGATATCACGCTCGATCAGCTGGCCGAGGTTGTCGAAAGCGTCAAAGTCGGCGACAGTGGCTTCGGGTTTCTGGCGATGTCCGACGGTAACGTGCTTGCTATCAACCCGGCCGGCGAAAAGGCGATCGGCCTGCAGCGGTCGAGCGACACCGGTGGACAAGGCGTCACCGGGTTGGAGCGCTCGCTGCGCCGCAGCGTACAGCCTGCGATCGCGGGCCTCCCACTCGGCGCCGACGGCACCATTCAGCGTGTGCTGCTCGACGAGGGCGGTGAGAAGGTCCCCTATCTCATTCTCCTGAAGCAGCTCGCGCCAGAGAACTTCTGGGTGTCCGGTCCGGTGCGCCGCGAGACCATGTCGATCGGCATCGTCGTGCCGGAGCGGGAAATCTATGCCTCACTGTTTGCGGCACAGGCCGGTATTTCCGAAGCGACCAACCGTATCCTCGCCTATCAGATCCTGGCGTTGCTTGCGTCCTTGCTCTTCGTGACAGCGGCGGTGTTCGGCATCTCCAAGCGCGTGACCGCCGGCATCAGTGCGCTTGCCGGTGCCGCCAAGCGTATCCAGGCGAAGGACTACTCGGTCCGGGTGCCGATCTCGACGCGCGACGAAGTGGGCGAAGCCGGCACAGCTTTCAATCGAATGGCCGAAGAGATCAGCTTCCACACCGAGAACCTCGAGCATCTCGTCGAGGAGCGCACGAAGCAGATCGAAGAGGCCAACCAGCAGATCTCCGCCCTGAACGCGCAACTGCGCAGCGAGAACCTGCGCCTTGGCGCTGAGCTGGCGGTCGCCCGGCAAATCCAGATGATGGTGCTGCCGAAGGCGGGCGAGCTTGACGAGATCGCGGATCTCGAAATTGCCGCCTATATGCGCCCCGCCGACGAAGTGGGTGGCGACTATTACGATGTCCTGCGCGATGGCGCACGGTTGAAGATCGGCATCGGCGACGTCACCGGCCACGGCCTTGAAAGCGGCGTATTGATGCTGATGGTGCAGTCGGTTGCCCGCGCCTTGCAGGAGGCCGGCGACATGGATCCCAACCAGTTCCTGAACCGCCTGAACCGGGCGATCTACAAGAACATCGTGCGCACCAACACCGGCAAGCATCTTTCCCTCGCATTCCTCGACTATGATGGCGCCCGCCTGACGCTTTCCGGGCAGCATGAGGAGCTGATCGTCGTTCGCAACGGCGATGAAGTGGAGCGCATCGATACGCTGGACCTCGGCCTGCCGATCGGCCTGGAGTCGGATATTTCGCGCTTTGTCGCCACCCGCGAAGTCGCCTTTGCCCGCGGCGACATGATTATCCTGCACACTGATGGTGTGACGGAGGCAGAAAACGCGGCGGGCGAACTGTTTGGCATCGACCGGCTTTGCGACAGTGCCCGGCAATTTTACGGATGCAGCGCCGAGGATGCTAAATCAGGTATCATCGAGGACTTGATGGCGCATATCGGTAAGCAGAAGATACACGACGACATTACCCTCGTGGTCATGAGACACAGGTGAGTAGATGACGACTTTGTACGGACCGGCGGACCTGACCAGGGGTGCCAACGAAAGCGTGACGCGGCTGCGCCTCTATGACGGCCAGCTCAACCTGAGCTGGAAACACTGCGCCATCGCCTCGGATTTTGTCGCCGAGCTGATCGCCATGCGCTACCGCGCCTCGCGAAATGCCTACAAGGAAGTCCGCCACAACATCGGCTATCTGACGAATGAGCTGGTCGAAAACGCGGTCAAGTTCCGTGCCGCGGGCGGCATCGTCGTCGAGGCCTCTATCGACGACAGCAATTTCCGTGCGAAGGTGTCGAACGTGGTCGACGGCGAAACTGCGGCGCGTTTCCAGGATCTGCTGTCCGAGATCACCACGGGTGATCCGGGCGATCTCCTGATCGAACGCATTGAAGCCAACGCAATCGGCACCGGCAAGAGCGGATCTGGACTTGGTCTATTAACACTCATGAGCGATTATGGCGTTCGTTTCGCGTGGGTTTTCGGACCCAATAGCGACGGCGGCGGCATTGCGCTCGAGACCTATGCCTCGATCCCCGTCCCCGATATCTCGAACTGATGAGCAGGTGAATATGGAAATCAAGGACGAGGACTACCGCGTTTGGTCCGAGGGCAACGACATCCACTTCGAGGGAACCATGCGGCTTCCCGGCACAGAAGCTTATGCCCCGATCTTCTCGCTCGCCATGGGCGTGCTTGAGGCCGAGCCCGACCGCATGACGATCGACCTGGCGGAATTGCAGTTCCTGAACTCGTCGGGGATCAACCTGCTCGCAAAACTGACGATCGAGGCCCGCAACCGGCCGAACGTGCAATTGACGGTACGCGGAACCTCCGAGATCCCGTGGCAGTCGAAGTCGCTGCCCAATCTCAAGAAGCTCCACCCCGGCATCGACCTCAGGCTGAACTGAGCCGAGATTTATTAGAGCATTTCCAGGAAAAGTGCGAAGCGGTTTTCCGTCAGGAAATGCGCAGAACAAAGAGATAGCGCGTTTCCGCGGCTCCGTGCGAACCGGAAACGCTCTGCTGCATAATTCCTTAAATCGGAATCGATTTAAGGAATTATGCAGCAAGTTTAAAGCGTTACAGCGTCCTTTGCGCATCATATTTGATGCGCGGCGCTGTTGTCCGTCTCTTGCGCAGGCTGCCTCCGGTCATCCGGGCACATGCCCGGCATGACCCAAGCGCCAGCGCCTTTCTACGCCCAAACAGCGCCTTATCTTCATACATTTTCGGCGGCGGCCGCCGGCGCCGACCACTCCGGCCGGAATGTCGCTTGGAGATCGCGAACACGCCTGTCGCGGCGGATCACAAGATTTCGATTTTACTCCGATCCTGGCTGCCCCTAGGCTTCATCCGGTTCAAATCGCACCGGGAGGAAACGCCATGAAACGTAGGCTTATACTTGTCGCGGCCGCTTTGGCCTGTTCAGTCGTCGGGGCGTACGCCCAGGACACGACAATGAGTTTCTTCGTCACCAGTGCCAATCCGGGCAAGGGCGGCGATCTTGGCGGCCTTGCCGGCGCCGACGCCTATTGCAACACGCTCGCCTCGGCGAGCGGCTCGACCGGCAAGACCTGGAAGGCTTACCTGTCCACCGACGCGGAAAACGCTAAGGACCGTATCGGCGCCGGCCCCTGGTACAACGCCAAGGGTGAAAAGATCGCCGACGATGTCGCCTCCCTGCATAGCGACAAGAACAACCTCACGAAGCAGACCGCGCTTAACGAGAAGGGCGAGGTCATCAACGGCCGTGGCGACACGCCGAACCGTCACGATATTCTCACCGGCTCCAAGGCCGACGGCACTGCCGCGCCGGAAACCTGCGGCAACTGGACCCTGGGCGGGACCGACGGCGCGGCCATCGTCGGCCACAGCGACCGAACCGGCCTGAACGAAAGCGCCGAGGCCAAGTCCTGGAACGCGTCGCATGCGACGCGCGGCGGCTGCACCCAGGAAGCCTTCAAGGGAACGGGCGGCGACGGTCTATTTTACTGCTTCGCTGCGAACTGACCGCAACAGCGTGCCCTGCCGAATGGTGGACGGCATCTCGTAGATTCCTACAGCGCCGCGCGCCTGTTCAGGCGCGCAAAGGTCGCTGTAACACTTTGATCTGCTGCACAATTTTGTCCCTAAATCGAATCCGATTCAGGGAAGTGTGCAGTAGGGTCAGGTTTGCCGCGCGGCAGGTAGACGCGGTCCCATTGCTATCGTCGAACGACGAAACTTCGCGAAGGCTCCGCCGATTACCACAAATGGATCGACACAAGCCTGTTTGGAGAGGCATACAAGGACGCCGACGCCAATCCGTAAGGCGGCCTTGCGTTTTTTCTCGCCGATCCGCGCTGACAAGGTGCGGGTCGGGAAAACCGTGATCAGTTCTGAAGCATCCCGATGATTTCGCACCCCACTGCAGCCGCGCTCTCGCCTCCCCCCGTGCCGGATGGCCGCATCCCTGTTTGCAACGCAGGTCGGCGGTGACCACATGACCGCGATCCCGAACGGCACGCAGGCATCCGGCGCATCTGCGACCCGCCATTCCCGCATCGTCGCGCTCGTCGTCGCCGTCGCCTTCTTCATGCAGATGCTCGACGGAACGATCGTCATCACCTCCTTGCCGCAGATGGCGATCTCCTTCGGCGTGCAACCCGTCGCCATGAGCATCGGCATCACCGTCTACATGCTGACGATGGCAGCCTTCATTCCGCTCTCCGGCTGGCTCGGCGACCGCTTTGGGGCGCGCAACGTCTTCCTTGTCGCAATCGCCATTTTCACGCTCGCCTCGCTCTTTTGCGGATTGTCGGGAAGCCTCGGCCAGTTCATCGCCGCACGCGCCGTGCAGGGCATCGGCGGCGCGTTGATGACGCCGGTCGGCCGGATCATCGTCCTGAAGAACGCCCGCAAGTCGGAGCTTGTCGGCGCGATCGCGCTCATCACCTGGCCGGCGCTGATCGCCCCGGTCGTCGGCCCGCTTCTCGGCAGCGTCATCACCGCGTGGTTCAGCTGGCACTGGAATTTTCTGATCAACATCCCGATCGGGCTGATCGGCCTTGCGCTTGTGCTGCGCTTCGTTCCGGACCAGCGAGAGCAAGCGACGCGCCGCCTCGACGTCAAGGGCTTCCTGCTGTCGTCAACCGGCCTCACGCTGGTGCTGGCCGGCCTCGAAGCCTTCGTGCACGGCACCGCCAATGCGCTGGCGATCGTCCTGCTGCTGGCAACGGGTGCTGCCACCGGGGTCATGGCAACACGGCATTTCAAGGCGATCGCCAATCCGCTGCTCGATCTCTCCGCCTTGAAGGTTCAGACCTTTGCGATGTCGACGCTGTCGGCCGGCACCGCCTGCCGGGTCGCGATCAATGCGACGCCTTTTCTGATCCCGCTGCTGTTTCAGGTCGGGTTTGGCCTCGACCCGATCCAGACCGGCATTTATGTACTTGCCTACTTCGCCGGCAATCTCGCGATGAAGTCGGTGACGACGCCGTTGCTGCGCCGTTTCGGCTTCCGCACGGTGCTTGTCGGCAATGGCCTGCTCGCATCGCTGGCGATCGGCGCCTGCGCAGCGCTATCGACAGATACGCCCAGGCTGCCGACGCTTCTGCTTTTGTTTGCAGCCGGGCTTTTCCGCTCGATGCAGTTTACCGCGCTCAACACCCTTGGCTTTGCCGACATCAATGCAAGCCAGCGCAGTTCGGCTTCGACCCTGTCGAGCATGCTCCAGCAGGTGGCGATGCTCATGGGCGTTGCCGTTGCCGCCGCCGTTCTCAACCTGTCGCAGGCGCTGCGCGGCGGCGAAACGTCTGCCCTTGCCGACTTCCGCTGGGCGTTTCTTGTCGTCGCGACGATTGGCATTCTCTCGGCCCTCCGTTTTCTGGGCCTGCCGCGGGACGCGGGTGCGGAAGTCTCAGGGCATTCGAGAAACACAGACGCGGCATAGCGACTTCGATTGGACCGCGATCCGGCGTTAGGCGGACCGCTGGGGCGGTCCTTGTCTCAACGGCTGCGCGTCCGCTTCACGGTCAGTGATCCAATCTCAAACGGAAGCGGGCCGGTCTGGCCGAGATCGGCATTATCCCGGACGCCATCTATGCGACAGGCTTGCGGCTGATCCCCTTCGCGATAGATCGGCTGTTTGCCGTGGTCTCAAAGGATCATGCCTTGGCAAACCACCGGCAAATCGGTTTCACGGACCTGCTCGATCACGCGTTCGTCGGCCTTGCGGAAGGCAGCGCCCTGCAGGACCATATCGAGGGCCAGGCGGCCCGCATCGGCCGCCGACTGAACTTCCGTCTGCGGGTCCGCAGCTTCGAGGGCGTCTGCCGCTTGGCCGCGCAGGATGTCGGTGTCGGCATCGTCCCGCAGACAGCCGCGCGCCGGGGCCGTCGCATGGCGGCGATCGCCGAACTCAACCTGACCGACAAGTGGGCGACACGTCGCCTGTCGATCTGCCTGCAGTCGGAAGAAGACCTCTCGCCGCTCGCCCGCGACCTGGTCGAGCACCTCGGCAATTTTCGGCAGGATTGACGCCGAGGCGACCGCCAACGTCTCGACGCGTAGATCAGTAACCTCTGGCCGCCCCCGCATCGATGCGACTGTCGGCCGCGCCGTTGTAGCGGGCGCCACCGCCGGCCGCGATTTCGGCAAGGCTTTCGCCGCCGACGAGAATACCGGTCGCCTGGCCCCAGATGCTCCAGTTCTTGTCGATCTGCACGTCGTGACCCATAGCCGAGAGAAGCTTGCGGGTATCGGGCGAAAGCGCGTAGGGCTCCATGAATACCCTGTCCGGCAGCCACTGATGATGGATGCGCGGCGCGTCGACGGCCTCCTGAATGTTCATGCCGTGATCGATCACGTTGAGGATCGCCTCAAGCGTGATGGTGATGATGCGCGCACCACCCGGACTGCCGATCACCATGAACGGCTTGCCGTCCTTGGAGACGATGGTCGGGCTCATCGACGACAGCGGTGTCTTGCCCGGTGCGATCGCGTTCGCCTCGCCTTGGACGAGCCCGTAGAGATTGGGAGCACCCGGCTTGGCCGTGAAATCATCCATCTCGTTGTTGAGCAGAATGCCGGTTCCGGGCGCAACGACGCCCGCGCCGAACGATCCGTTCAGCGTATAGGTGACGGCAACCGCATTGCCCTCGTCGTCGATGATCGAATAATGGGTCGTCTCCTTGCTTTCGCCGAAACCCTCCGGCATCAGCGTCTGCGAAACGCCGGCTTTGAACGGGTCGATCTTGCCGCGGATTTCGGCCGCGTATGCCTTGTCGAGCAGCTTGCCGACCGGGTTCTCGACAAAGTCAGGATCCCCAAGCCTCGTGTTGCGGTCGACGTAGGCATGACGCATGGCCTCGATCATCGCATGCACGGTCTCGGCCGAGCCGTAGCCGAGATAGGAGAGCGGATAACCCTCGAGAATGTTGAGGATCTCGCAGATGATGACGCCGCCGGAAGACGGCGGCGGTGAGGAGACGATATCGTAGCCGCGATAGTTGCACTTGACCGGCTGCAGTTCGCGCACGGCGTATTGCTCGAAATCCTTCTTGGCGAGGATGCCGCCCTTGTCCGCACTTGCCTTGACGATGGCGTCGGCGATTGCCCCCTTGTAGAAGGCGTCGGTACCCTTCTCGGAAATACTTGAAAGCGAAGCGGCGAGATCCGCCTGCACCAGTGCATCACCGACGGCAAAGGGTTTGCCGTCGGGTTTCAGAAAGATTGCGGCTGCTGCCGGGTCCTTGGCCAGCCTTTCGGTTTCGCCATCAAAGGAATCGATGTCGCCCTGCTCCAGCCGGAAACCGTCCTTGGCAAGCGCGATGGCAGGGGCGATCAGCTCTTTCAGCGATCGCGTGCCGTAACGGCTGCGCGCGACTTCGAACCCCGCCACCGGCCCTGGAACGCCCACGGCGAGATAGCCCTCGGTGCTCAGGCCATCGACCAGTTGCCCCTTGTCATCAAGATACATGGTCTTGGTCGCCGCAGCAGGCGCCCGCTCGCGAAAATCGAGGAACGTGGTCTTGCCGTCCTTGAAGCGGATCGTCATGAAGCCGCCGCCGCCGATGTTGCCGGCGGTCGGATAGACGACCGCAAGCGCATAGCCGACGGCAACGGCCGCATCGACAGCGTTGCCGCCCTTTTTCAGGACCTCCACGCCGATATCCGACGCCAGGTGCTGGGCAGTGACGACCATGCCGTGCTCGGCCTTGATGGGCTCCGGCGACGCGGCCCTGACAACCGATGGAGAAACCGCGCCGAGCGCGGCAATCAGGGTGAAGGACAGGACATTCAGACAGGAACTGCGCATGCTTTTCTCCCGCGACAAGAGGTTTGGCTGGCAAATGACGCCCTCGATCGAGGGCGGCGGCATCGGAGTTCGCGAAGACACCGCGCACCGGTCGGCGGGCAAGGATCCGGCCATCGGGCGGGCGCAGGCTCCGTTCAGAAATTGAAGCCTTACCCGGAGTATAGACATGCGCGGCTGGCACGGGCAATCGCTGGCTGAACATCGTGGCAGGCGAAGACGTCGAATGCGAACGCGGCCGACCTACAGTTGGCCAGCAATGGTAGCCGCTCTGTGGCAGCGAGCACCTGGTCGCGGCAAACCAAGATGCTTGCCGGTGACCGCCTCGTCGCGGCTTCCAAATTTTTACCATTGCCATGATCGGCCGTGGCTGTGACAGTCCGATCCTGGGACCTGGCAACATCCGAAACCGGATGTCTGGCAAAGAAAATCAACGGGAAGAAGGTCGAATGATCGAGGGCCATTGCCATTGCAAATCAGTTCGCCTTTCCGTCCGTGTCCGACCCGACACGCTCGGCAGTTGCAACTGTTCGCTGTGCTCCCGGCTGGGCACGCTTTGGGGCTATTATGATGCCGAAGAGGTGTCGATCAGCGACCCTCAGGGCAAGCTCGTCGGCTATGTCCAAGGCGACGCCACCTTGACGATGCACCATTGCGGCACCTGCGGCTGCACCACGCACTGGTCGCCGATCGGCACCGATGCGACACGCATGGGTGTCAACATGCGCCTGTTCGATCGCTCCGTTTGGGAGGATATTCCGCACCGGCTGATCGACGGCGCCAGCTGGTAGACGGGCGGCCCCACCCTCTTCCTAGCGCCTTGCCTGCGCGACAGCAGCGCTAGGCCGCCGATGCCGCGCTGCCACGCTCAACGGCCGCCTTTCCGCTCTGAACGTCGCGGCTCTCCTGCTCGGCGTATCGAGCTCGCTTCTGTTCGTACATGCTCAAATCGGCACGCTTGACCAGCGCCTCCATCGTTTCACCCGCTTCGCTGGTTGCAGCGCCGAGCGATATACTGACGGGGGCGTTGGAATAGAACTGGTTGTTGATCTTCAACAACTCGTTGATGGTCTCGACCATCGTTGCCGCCGCCTGCCGGTCAGCGCCGGGCATCAGGATGGCGAACTCGTCGCCGCCGATGCGGGCGGCATGGTTGGGCTGCGATACCGCACCGTTCAAGACTTCGCCGAGCCGGCGCAACAGGGCATCGCCGGCATCGTGACCGAGCTGGTCGTTGGCGGCTTTCAGGCCGTCAAGGTCGATGACGATGGCCGACACCGGCCGGAGCGACTTGCGCTCAAGCCTGTTCAGTTCGTCCGTGTAGAAGGCGCGGTTGTGCAGCTTGGTCAGCACATCATGTTTGCCGAGATATTCGAGATAGGCCTCAGCCTTCTTGCGCGCGGTGATATCGGTCAACGCCACCTGGACAAGGGACCAGTCGGCTTCATGCCCCGGAAGAACGGAGAATTGCAGCAGGACGTGGCGCTCGGATCCATCGAGTGCATAGTTGATCACCTCGCGGTGGTGCAGAAGATTGCCGTTCCACAGCTCGATCAGTTGCTCGCGGAAATGCTTCTCCATCTCATTGCGGAAGATATCGCCGAGATGCTGCAGCAGCGTGTTCCGGTCGGGCGCGCAGAACAGGTCGAGCGTCGCCTGGTTGATGTCGATGACCCTGATCTCGCTCATGCATTGCCGCACGAACTCCGGATGGACGTCGGTGAAGACGCGAAAATCGACGATCCCGCGATCACGGACGTCCTCGAGCAGCACCTTTATCCGGCTGAAATCCTCCACCCATAGCGACACCGGCGAATGCGCGAAGATGCCTTCCGCATAGCGCCGGTTCTCCCGTTCCTTGCGCCGCGCCTCCTCGCGCGCCGTGACATCTTCCGTCGTCAGCAGCAGCCGCCCGAGCGTATTTTCGTATCCGGGCAGGACGGAACCGCGCAGCTGAATGTCCAGCCTGCGGCCGGATAGAGTGTAATTGACCGCGCTGCTGCTGAACTCGGTCTTTCCTTCCCACAATTCGGCAAGCTCGTTGACGTGGCTTTCCAGCATCTCGTCACGAAAGATCTTCGACAGGTTGACCGAGAGATGATCGATATCCCTGGCTTCGAACAGGTCCAGTGTGCGGCGGTTGACCTGAAGCACGCGAATTTGGCCGGAGCACGCGGCGACACGCGTCAGATCTTGCTGGAGAAAGGCACGGATATCCGCCACGCCTTCAGCCCGCCAGCGATCGAACTGCGCTTTGACCCCACTGAAATCCTCAATCCACATCGCGATTGGCGCCAGATCAAAAATGTTGGCGTCGGAAGGACCTGTCATTACTGTTCCATCTCAGTCGGCGGGGGGGGAGAGGGTTCCATGCAAAGGCGCGTCGCCTTTGACGGCAGTCTAATGCTCTTTAAGTAAAGATACGTAAATCCTCAACCGCGATCACGTTCGAGGATTCCCGGTCTCAGCCACTTTGCAATGTTGCAAGGCCTCGTCGGCTTTACCGCAGGCGGCCCGCTGCACACCGCATGGAAGGCCTTCGTCGAAAACGTCCCGGAACGTCTTGACCGGCTGATTGCGACCGGGCTGATGCCGCCGGTGGTCGTCGCCTTTCCCGATTGCTTCACCTCGCTCGGCGGCAACCAATATGTCAACAGCACGGTCGTCGGCCGCTGGGAAGATTTCCTCATCGACGAGATGCTTCCGACGGTCGAAACCCGCTTTGGCTGCGGCGGCACCGGACGGCGCGGCGTTTTCGGAAAAAGCTCGGGCGGCTACGGCGCGTTCTCCCATGCCTTCCGGCGGCCGGACATCTGGGCTGCGGCCGCAAGCCACGCCCTTTCGGCGAACGCGTTCATGGCGTCAGCAGCCAGAATGCGAGCCCGGAAAGAAGAATGAAAAGGGCGATCAGCCTGGCAAAGCGCTGCATGCCGTGGGTTGTGTCGGCGCCCAGGATCGCGTTCCAGAGCGCTCCGCCGGTGGCATCGACGTCGGCGGTTGCCGCAAATGCGGGCTCCCGTTTTGCCGAACTGTAATCGTGAGGACGCGGCTGGCGGCTCGCCGTTGTCGTTTCGTCAAAATAGATCCCGGAGCTGGCAATTTGGCCATCGCCCGCATCGGCTACCTTGGCCTCGCGCAACGCACGATCGTCGGGCTCCGGCCGGCCCAAGAGCGCATCGAGCCAGGCACGACGCGCCTGGGACGCCGCAGCGTGGCGTGGCCATTGCGCCGGTCGCAACAGCATCGCGGAGGAGCGTCTGGTCTTCGGATGACGGAGTGACATGTCGGAACCTCCCGCAACAACAATTCACCAGAAGCGCATTTGTTCCACCACAGCGAAGCACGCCGCCCAGAAATGCTGGGGGCAGCGGACCAGACGTCTCGCGACTTCGGCGCTGATCTTCGCCGACGACCGGCAGGACCTGCCGCCACCGCCCTATCTCCTGGGAGAGCCTGAAATAGAAAAGGCGCTCGACCCTTGACGGGGAGCGCCCTTTCTTGACCCGGACAACGTCAAACGCGCGGGCATAGCCGCTGCAGGACGCCATCGATACGGGTAGTGATGCCCTAGATAGTCAACGGCTCCCGGTTTTCAAGGCACAATCATCGTTATCCCGGAAATTGTTTGGTCGGCTCGGCAAAGACCGTCTAGGGAGCACCATTCAACCGACATCTCCTCCTCTCAGCGCCACACAATGAAGCAAGGAAGGGCGCATTGTCGGAGCTCGAAGGCCAAAGGCGTATTCAGGATGGGACAATCGCCTCTGCCAGCTTCAGCCGGCGCCAGTCGCTCGGTGCCAGGCCGGTGCGCAATCGGAAGAACCGCGAGAAATAGGCGGCATCCCTGAGGCCGATCTCGTAGGCGACATCCTCGAGCGACCGAACGGTGAAGAGCAGCAGGCGCTTGGCTTCGAGCAACCGGCGCTCGTTGATCAGTTCCTTCACCGGCATTCCGAATGCCGCATTGCTGGCCTTGGCAAGCAGATGCGGCGTGGTCGCAAGGGCATCCGTGTAGCGCGCGACGCTCCAGTTCTCGCGAAAATGCGCGTCGACCAGTCGCCGCAGCTGCGTTGCGAGCAGAACATCGGGCGACCGCGATAGTAACGGCGCAAGCGAGGCAAGGCGGGCGATCTGTGTCAGGATCGCCGATGCGAGCGACGCCATCATCGACTGGGTGCCGAAGGCCGCGACGGCATACTCGTCCGCAATCATATCCATCAACTGGGACAGGCGCTGCCATTGCCTGTCGTTACTGGTGCCCGCGACCATGATCGGTGCATCGAGGGCCAGGACCGTCTGGTCCGTCACAGACAACATCAGGCCGTCGGCAATCGAAATGACGATGGCGTCGCTTTCCTGTGGCTCGACGGAGAAGCCGTGCACGATGCCGCTCGGGACAAAGCTGACGGCCGGCGCGGAAAAGTCCAATACCTTGTCTTCGATGAAATATGTTCCACGACCGCGGAACCAATAGGTCACCTGGGCAAGTCGATCATGCTTGTGGGCCTTGACCTGCCCTTGATGTAGCCCACGCCGGGCCATCACCGTCTCGACGTGAAAGAACCCGGGTTCGAGCTGCTGTTCCGGTTCTCCATAGACAAAGAAGCTTGGAATGCCGTCGGCCATGAACCACCCGAAAAAGTGCAAGTCATTTTGTCATTCTGTCCATGGCAGCCTCGACAATCAATGCCTAGTCTTGACGAAATTCAAGGAGGAGAACCATGAGAGCTGAGGACTTTCGCGCCGACAAGGCGCGCCCGTTTACCGGGGCGGAATATATCGAAAGCCTGCGTGACGGTCGCGAGGTCTATATCAACGGCGAGCGCATCCACGATGTGACCGCGCATCCCGCCATGCGCAATTCGGCGCGATCGCTGGCAAGGCTCTACGATGCGCTGCACGATCCGGCGAGGAAAGAGGCCCTGACCGCGCCCACCGACACCGGCTCCGGCGGCTACACGCACAAATACTTCCGCGTCGCCCGATCGTCGGCCGACCTCGCGGCCCAGCAAGGCGCCATCGCCGAATGGGCGCGCATGTCCTATGGGTGGATGGGACGGACGGCCGACTACAAGGCCGCGCTGATGAACACGCTCGGCGCCAACGCATCATGGTACGGCCCCTTCAAGGACAATGCGCTCGCCTGGCACAGCCGCGCCCAGGAAGCGGCTTTGTTCATGAACCACGCGATCGTCAATCCGCCCATCGACCGGCACAAACCGGCCGATGCGGTCAAGGACGTCTTCGTTCATATCACCAGGGAAACGGATGCCGGCATCTATGTCTCGGGCGCCAAGGTGGTGGCGACCTCGTCGGCGCTGACGCACTACAATTTTCTTGCCCAGAGTTCGGCGACGGTGACCGAGGATCCGTCACTCTCGGTCATGTTCATCGTCCCGATGAATGCGCCGGGCATCAAGATGTTCTGCCGCGTTTCCTACGAGCAGACGGCCAATACCGTCGGGCACCCCTTCGACTACCCCCTGTCGTCGCGGTTCGACGAAAACGATGCCATCCTGGTGCTCGACAATGTCTTTGTGCCCTGGGAAGACGTGCTGGTCCTGCGCGATGCTGCGAAGATCCTGTCGTTTCATCCGGCATCGGGCTTCATGCACGGCTACTGCTTTCAGGGGTGCACCCGATTTGCCGTCAAGCTCGACTTCCTGGCCGGTCTGCTGGCCAAGGCGCTCCGGGCAACAGGCGGCGACGCCTTTCGCGGCAACCAGGCAGCGCTTGGCGAAGTCATCGCGCTCCGGCACATGTTCTGGAGTTTCTCCAATGCCATGGCCTACAACCCGACCCCCTGGGCGGATGGGGCGGTTCTGCCCAATCTCGAGGCCGCGCTCTCCTACCGGACCTTCATGTCGGAAGCCTATCCGCGGGTGGTCGACACCATTCGCCGGGTCGTCGCCTCGGGCCTGATCTACCTGCCGTCGTCGGCCAGGGATTTCGGCAATGGCGAGATCGACCGTTACCTCGCGCAATATGTCCGCGGCTCCAACGACATGGGGCATATCGAGCGCATCAAGATCATGAAGCTGCTCTGGGACGCGACCGGCACCGAGTTCGGCGGGCGCCATGCGCTCTATGAGCTCAACTATGCCGGCGCCCCCGAAGAAGTCCGGCTGCAGGTTCTGAAGGGCGCCGAGCGCGGTGGACGCCTGAAGGAAATGGAAGCGCTCGTCGACACCTGCATGAGCGACTATGACGAGCAGGGATGGACTGGCGACACCTGGCTGCCGCCGCTTGGCGCCGAAGCGCCGATCCGCAATGCGGCCGAATGAGGCGATCGCCATGGAAACGGTTGTCTCCAAGACTGAATTCCGCAACGCGATGGCGCGGGTCTGCGCGCCCGTCAATGTCGTCACCACCAACGGACCCGCCGGGCGCGGCGGGTTTACGGCGACGGCAATGTGCTCGGTCACCGACGACCCGCCGAGCCTGCTGGTCTGCATGAACCGCAACTCGACGCAATGCGGCCTGTTCATCGACAACCGCCGCTTCTGCGTCAACGTGCTCAGCCACGACCACACCGAGCTTGCCGGGCATTTCGCCGGCGCGACGCAGGACATGGCGGCGCGCTACGCCGCCGCCGACTGGGTGGAAATGAAATCGGGAAGTCTCGCCGTGAAGGATGCGATCGTCTCGCTCGATTGCGAGCTGGCGGAAGCGAGATTGCTCGGCACCCACCACATCCTGGTCGGCCGGGTCGTCGCCATCCGATCGCGCAGCGACGGCAACGCACTTCTCTACTTCGACCGCAACTACGTACACGTGCCGACGCAGCTCGGAAGCTTCGGCGGGTAGGGATCGACGGAGACGAAACGGGCCGGGGTTGCACCCCGGCCCGTTTCGTTTTGACGACGGCAGTTCGTTGCCGTCAGAGCTGGATCCAGGCGGTCTTCAGGTCGGTGTATTTGTCGAGCGCATGCAGGGACTTGTCGTGACCATTGCCCGATTGCTTCACCCCGCCAAGCGGCACCGTGTTGTCGGCGCCACCATAGGTGTTGACGTGCACGACGCCGGCCCGGATGGAGCGCACCATGCGATGCGCCCGCGAGAGGTTCGCGGTCCAGACCGCCGATGCAAGCCCGTATACGGTTCCATTGGCGATGCCCAGCGCATCGGCCTCATCTTCGAAGGGGATGATCGAGAGGATCGGGCCGAAGACTTCTTCTTTGGCGAGGCTCATGTCGGGCTCGACGTCGAAGATCGTCGGCTGCATGTAGAAGCCACCGGTGTCTTCGAGGATGCGCTTGCCGCCGGTCCTCAGCCGCGCGCCTTCGTTGACTGCCTGCTCGACGAAGCCGAGGTTTTTTTCGAGCTGGATTTGGCTGGAGATCGCGCCGGCTTCCGCCGACAGCAACAGAGGATCGCCCACCTTTATGTTTGCCGCGATCGCGGCAACCTTCTCGGCGAATGCTTCGTGGATGGACCGCTCGACCAGCAGGCGCGAGCCGGCGACGCAGACCTGGCCGGAGTTGCGGAAGATGCCATAGGCAGACACCTTGGCCGCCTGGTCCAAATCCGGCGCATCGGCAAAGACGATGTTGGGCGACTTGCCACCCAGTTCCAGATAGACGCGTTTGAGGTTGGAGCGCGCCGAATATTCCAGCAGCCGACGCCCGACGCCGCCCGAACCGGTGAAGGCGAGCACGTCGATATCGGCATGGAGACCGATCGCCTCGCCTGTCATGGCGCCCCTCCCCGTCACGACGTTCAGCACGCCCTCGGGCAGCCCGGCCTCGGCACAGAGTTCGGCCAGCCGCAACAGGGTCAGCGATGCGCCCTCGGCCGGCTTCAGGATGACCGAGTTTCCGGCGGCAAGCGCCGGTGCGATCTTCCAGGCGCCGATCATCAGCGGAAAATTCCAGGGAACGATGGCGGCGACGATGCCGACCGACTCGCGATGCACAAGGCCGAGCACGTTGCCTGCGGTCGGCGCGATCTCGCCATAGATCTTGTCGATCGCCTCGGCATAGTAGCGGAAGGTGCCGGCGGCGCTGCCCGGCTCCGCCTTCAGCGCCATCGAAATCTCGGTACCATTGTCGCGCACGCCGAGAACCGCAAGCTCGAGAGCGTTCTTCTCGATGAGTTCGGCCACGCGCAGAAGCACTTTCTTGCGCTCCGCCGGCGCCGCCTTCGACCACTTGCCTGTCTCGAAGGCCGCCCGGGCTGCAGACGCAGCGACATCAACGTCGTCAACGCCGGCATCGGCGATGGTCGTCAGCCGCGTCCCGTCGATCGGCGAGATGACATCGAGCGTCCTGCCGGACCGGGCCTCACGCCAATTGCCGCCGATGAAGAGTTTTTGCGGCGGCACCACATTGCGGCGCAACTGGTCGATTTTTTCCTGCATGTTCCCCGTTCCATTTGTCAGGCGGAGGGGCGGCCGATTTCTCGGCCACCCCTATCGGATCAGATCTCCTGGCCGGCGCCAAGCCGCGCGAACTCCAGCGGACGGCCCGATTTGAGCATAGCCGCCAACGCAAGGCCGATGACGCCGGCAATCACCACGAGTCCCGGCAGGAAGACGGCGAGCAGACCGGTGGCGCCGGCGAGGTCGCCGAAGTTGACGGCAATGGCAATGATCACCGCAATCAGGATGACGCCGGTGATGACCGGGATGATCTTTGTCACGAGCGTGTTCGATTCCAGCCCCGGATTGCGATTGAAGAAGGCGACGATGGCAAAGGCGGTAAACGCCATCAGCACCATGACGGCAAGCGTGCCGACATTGGTCAGCCAGGAGAACAGCGCCAGCACCGGATCCTGTCCTGTTGCCGCAAACAGCGCAACGACGAGGGCGGCAGTGATCGTCTGAATGACCGAGCCGGCATGCGGGCTATGATAGACGGGATGAGTGACGCCGATCGAGGCCGGCAGCAGGCGCTCGCGGCCGGCGACATAGAGATACCGGGCGACGCCGTTGTGGAACGCCAGCACGCCGGCAAACAGGCTGGTGACGAAAAGCACGTTCATGATCGGCGGCAGCCAGCCGCCGGCATAACGCTCCGCCAGGCCGAAGAGGAAGGTCGTCGGATCGGCAAGACCCTGCAGTTCCGGCACCAACTTGTCGGCACCCGCCGCATTCACCATCAGCCAGGATGTCAGCATGTAGAAAACGCCGATGATCAGCACGGAGATATAGGTCGCGCGCGGCACGGTTGTGTGCGGATCGCGGGCTTCCTCGCTGTAGATCGTCGTCGCTTCAAAGCCGATGAAGGCCGCAAAGCAGAACAGGATGCCGATCGAGGGAGAACCGGACATCAGAGCAGACGGCGTGAAGGAGGTCATCGTCAGGCCGCTGTCGCCACCCTTGGCGATGATCGCAACGTCGATGACCAGCACGACAAGATATTCGAGAATGACCAGCACGGTCAGCACCTTGGCCGACAGGTCGACGCGGCGATAACCGAGAACGCCGACGATCGCGATGCCGATAAAGGTCCACACCCACCAGGGCAGGTCGATACCAAGCCCGGCAAAAAGCCCCGCGGTTGCCGCGCCGAACAGGCCGAAGACACCGATCTGCATGGCGTTATAGGCAAGGATGGCAATCATCGCCGCGGCACCACCCATCAACCCACCGAGGCCTTGGGCCGTATAGGCGTAGAAGGCGCCGGCGTTGCGGATGTGCCGCGCCATGGCGACATAACCGACGGAAAACAGCAGCAGGATCAGCGTGACGAGCAGGAAGGTGCCGGGAATACCGGCGCCGTTTCCGAGCATCATCGACAGCGGAACACCACCGGCAACCGCCGTCAGCGGTGCGGCAGCCGATACGACGAGAAACGTGACGGCGCCGACCCCAAGCGCGTTCTTGCGCAATTGGTTCACGCCGGTCACGGGCGACGAATGATTGTCCATAGCTTCTTAGCTCCCCTTTTCTTGGCAATGTTTGCCTTTTGCCTCAGGTCCATCTCTCCAAAGGCGTCCTCCGCGAAGCTGCTGCCGGCCACGTTGCTTTTTGTTCTTGGTCGCGCGCAGTAGTCGGTTCAATATTCAAACCGTTGCTTCAAATATAGACTTGCAAATGGCACGGCGACCTGTCAAGTTATTTCGCATGTTAAGTATCTCGGCCGGATAAAACGCGATACGGGTGGTCAAACCGCCTGGAAATCAAGGGAACGGGCATCGGGATCACTGGCAGCGGCGCTCGGCGACGGAGGACTGGATGAGCACCATCGGTAAGGCACTGACCCTGTTGGACGCGATCTCGCGGCTGGACAAGGAAGTGGGCTTGAGCGACATCGCCAGGCATTGCGCGCTCGACAAGGCGACGGCGCGACGCTTTCTCGTCGAGCTTGAAAGGCATGGCTTCGTCGAACAGGATCCGGACACCAAACGCTATCGCATCGGCGGCGCGCCGGTCCGGCTTGCTCGCATCCGGGAGGCACGGTTCCCCTTTCTCAGTGTCGCCATTCCGTTCGTAAAGGAGCTTGCCAGCACATCAGGCGAGACCGTGCATCTCTCGGAATTCGTCGCCGGCCGGCTCTCGACTGTTCACGTGGAAGATTCACCGCGCGCGCATCGGGTCATCGTCGATGTCGGAAGCACGCTGCCGTTCCACGCGACAGCATCAGGCCACGCCTTCCTCGCCTTCTGCCCGGCAAGGCAGGTCGAAGATGCGCTGTCCATGCCGCTCGAAGCATTCACCGAGCACACGATCACGTCGAGGACCGAGCTTCGCCGTCTGCTCACGGAGACGGCGCACCGCGGCTATTCGATCAGCCAGCAGGGGCTTGAAAGCGGCGTCATCAGCGTCGCCGCCCCCATCCGCGCGCCGAACAGCGTGCCGATCGGCGCGATCGCCGTCGCGGCACCGCAGGTGCGCGCCAATGCGGAGACGATCGCTGAACTCGGTCCGGCAACGGCAGCGATCGCCAAACGCATTTCTGAGAAATTCTTTGGGTTGGAGCAAGCGACTGCCAATCCGCTGGCAAGGAGGGCCGGCTGATGAATGCGATGAACCGTCTACCCAATATCCTCGTGGTGGGAACGGGAGACACGAAATGCGAAGAGCTACAATTCATGGCGTCGGTCATCCGGGAGGCCGGCGGCCTGCCTGTCATGATGGACGTCAGCATCCTCGGTGATCCGCCCTATGCGCCGGAGTATTCGCGTCACGATATCGCCGAGGCGGCCGGCACGTCGATCGTAGCGATTGCCGCGAGCGGCGACGAAAACAGCGCGATGGCGCTGATGGCCAAAGGGGCCGCAACTCTTTCCCGCACCCTCCATGACGCAGGGCAGGCAGATGGCGTCATCATCCTTGGCGGTTCGATGGGCACCGATCTGGCACTCGATGTCGCGGCAGCCCTGCCGCTCGGCGTGCCGAAATTCGTCGTCTCGACCATCGCCTATTCGCACCTGCTGCCGCCGGAGCGCATCGCGCCTGATCTGATGATGATCCTTTGGGCGGGCGGGCTATACGGCCTCAACGGCATCTGCCGATCGGTGCTGTCGCAGGCCTGCGGCGCAGTGGTCGGCGCGGCCCGTTTCGGCACCAAGCCGGACAAGGAGCGGCCGCTGATCGGCATGACCTCGCTCGGGTCGAGCTGCCTCAAATACATGAAGTACCTGAAGCCTGAACTGGAACGACGGGGCTATGACGTCGCGGTGTTTCACGCGACCGGAATGGGTGGCCGTGCCTTCGAGGCAATCGCTGCACAGAACGGCTTTACCGCCGTCTTCGACTTCTGCATTCAGGAGGTCAGCAACCATCACCACGGCACGGTCGTCACCTCCGGGCCCGACCGGCTGGAAAATGCCGGGCGCGCCGGAATTCCGCAGCTTGTAGCACCAGGAGCGATCGACATGGTGGACCTGCCCGCATGGCAGGCACTGCCCGCGGCCTTCGCCGACCGGCCCTATCACGCTCACAACCGGCTGCTCGGTTCGGTGACGACATCGCCGGAAGGGCGGCGCGAGATCGCCCGCATCATCGGCGGCAAGCTCGCCGACACCAGCGCCGAAGTCGCCTTCATCCTGCCGCTCAAGGGCATTCAGGAATGGGACAAGCCGGAAGAGCCGCTGCACGAACCGGAGGCGCTCGACGCCTTCATCGATGAGATGCGCCGCGCCGTGCCGGCGTCGGTCCACCTTCACGAGATCGACAGCCACATCAACGCACCGGAGTTCTCGGCAAAGGCGCTCGCCATCTTCGACGATTGGATCGCACGTGGCATCATCCCGGGAGGCCGCCCGTGACGGATCGCGCCCTCATCCTCGACTTCGGCGGCGTCGTCACCCGCACGCTGTTCGAAACCCACGACGTCACCGAGCGCGCGCTCGGCCTTGCCCCAGGCAGCCTGACCTGGCGGGGGCCGTTCGACACGGCTTCCGATCCGCTCTGGGTGTCGATGCAAAAGCGTGAGATTACCGAACGTGACTATTGGACGAAGCGCACCCGCGAGGTCGGGCACCTCGTCGGCGAGGACTGGACGGATATGAAGACCTTCGTCCAGCGTGCCCGCGGCGCCGAACCAGAACTGGTGCTGCGCCCGGAAGCGCGCGATGCGATCCTGCGGGCAAAGGATGCCGGCATCAGGCTCGCCATTCTTTCCAACGAACTCGACCTCTTCTACGGCGTGGAGTTTCGCAAACGCTTCCCGCTCATCGAGCTTTTCGACGTCATCGTCGATGCCACCTACACCGGAATATTGAAGCCGGATCCGCAGGCCTACGAAGTCGTGCTTTCCGAACTCGACCTGCCGCGGGAGGCCTGCGTCTTCGTCGACGACCAGAAGAAGAACATCGAGGGCGCCGAGGCAGTGTCTCTGCCCAACGTGCATTTCGATGTCATCAGACCCGCAGAAAGCTACGCCAGAGCCCTCCGGATGCTCGGCATTTGAACTGACCAGGAGCAAGACATGCGCGAAACCAACTTCCTCATCGAGAACAATGCCCGCCACCTGTGGCATCCGATGGCGCACCCCGCCGAAATGCACGCGACGCCGCCGCGCATCATCAATACCGGCGAAGGCGTGGAGATCGTCGACGTCCACGGCAAGAAGGTTCTCGATGCGGTCGGCGGCCTGTGGAATGTCAATCTCGGCTATTCCTGCGAGCCGGTGAAGAAGGCGATCCGCGATCAGCTCGACGACCTGCCCTATTACTCGACCTTCCGCGGCACCACCAATTCGCCGCTCATCGAGCTTTCCTACGAACTTGCCGAATGGTTCAAGGAGGATGGCCTCAGTCGCTCGTTCTTCACCTCGGGCGGATCGGATTCGGTCGAGACCTGCCTTCGTCTCGCCCGCCAGTACCACAAGCTCAACGGCCAGCCGGAACGCACGAAGTTCGTCGCGCTGAAGAAGGGCTATCACGGCACGCATTTCGGCGGCGCGTCGGTCAACGGCAACGCCAATTTCCGCCGCAACTACGAGCCGCTGCTGCCGGGCGTCTTTCACCTGCCCGCCCCCTACACCTACCGCAACCCGTTCACGACGACGGACGGCGCCGAAATCACCAGGGGCATTGCCCGCCTCTTCGAAGAAGAGATCGCCTTCCAGGGCGCCGACACCATCGCTGCGTTGATCATGGAGCCGGTTCTTGGTGCCGGCGGCGTGATCGTACCGCACGAAACCTTCATGCCGCTGATGCGCGACATCTGCGACCGTCACGGCATTCTGCTGATTGCCGACGAGGTGATCACCGCCTTCGGCCGCACCGGCGCCTGGACCGGTTCGCGCCTCTGGGGCGTCAAGCCGGATCTGATGTCGACCGCCAAGGCGATCACCAACGGCTATTACCCCTTCGGCGCGGTGATGATCTCGGACAAGGTCGCCGAGGCTTTCGAAACCAACAGGACGGCTGCCGGCTCGATCGGCCATGGCTACACCTATTCCGGTCATCCGGTCGGCGCTGCCGCGGCCCTTGCCACGCTCAAGGAAACGAAACGCCTCGATGTCGCGGCCAATGCCGGCGCGCGCGGCGAGGAGCTGATGGCGGGCCTACAGGCACTAAAAGCGAGTCACGAGCTCGTCGGCGATGTGCGCGGCAAGGGCCTGATGTGCGCGCTTGAGCTTGTATCGGATCGCGAGAAGAAGTCGCCCGCTGCGAAGGACGTGGTGCAGAAGGTCCAGGATGTTGCCTATGAGGCAGGCGTCATGGTCCGCACATCCGGCCCGAACGTGATCCTGTCACCGCCACTCGTCATCGCCGCCGAGGATGTCTCGCGCATTCTTTCGGCCCTGGATTCGGGCCTGAGCGCTGCCGAGGGCAAATAACATGAGCGACACCGCAGCGCTGCTGGCACGCCGCGAACGGCTGCTCGGCAAGAACATGTCGCTGTTTTACAGCGACCCGGTGCATATCGTGCGGGGGGAAGGCGTCTGGCTCTGGGACGCCGACGGCAGACGCTATCTCGACTGCTACAACAATGTGCCGCATGTCGGCCACTGCCATCCGCGCGTGGTCGAGGCGATCGCCCGGCAGGCGTCAACGCTGAACACCCACACGCGCTACCTGCATGAAGGTATTCTCGACTATGTCGAGCGGCTGACGGCGACGTTTGACCATAGCCTCGACACGGCTATCCTGACCTGCACCGGCAGCGAGGCCAACGACATTGCGCTGCGGATGGCTCAGGCGGTCACCGGCAAGACCGGGGTGATCGCAACCGATCACACCTATCACGGCAATACCGCCGCCGTTTCCCAGCTTTCTACCCGGATGCCGCCGGTCGGCGGGTTTGGCGGCCATGTGCGGCACGTGCCGGCACCCGACAGCTATCGGCCGCTCGGCGGCGTTCCCGGCGAGGCCTTTTCGATCGCGTTTGCGGCCGAGGTGGAAGGGGCGATCGCCGAGCTGCAGGAAAGCCCGTTTGGCTTTTCCACGCTGATCATCGACCCGTTCTTCGCCAATGAAGGTTTTCCCGATTTGCCCCAGGGCTTCCTCGACGCAACCGTTGCGGTCGTGCGGAAAGCCGGTGGCGTGGTGATCGCCGACGAGGTCCAACCCGGCTTCGGCCGCACGGGCGGGCACATGTGGGGCCACCAGAAGGCCGGCATCGTTCCCGATATCGTCACCTTGGGTAAGCCGATGGGCAACGGCCATCCGATCGGCGGTGTCGTTGCCGGCAGCGAGACACTGAACGCCTTTCGCAAGGCCTTCCGCTACTTCAACACCTTCGGCGGCAATCCGGTCTCCTGCGCCGCGGCGATGGCCGTGCTCGACGTCATCGACGAGGAAAAGCTGGTCGACAACGCCCGCGAGGTCGGCGCCTATGCCAAGGCAGGCATCGACAGGCTCAGGGACAAGCACGACATCATCGGCGACGTGCGCGGCAGCGGATTGTTTTTCGGGGCAGAGCTTGTGCTCGACCGGGACCGGAAGGCGCCGGCTGCCGATCTTGCCACCAAGGTTATCAACGACATGCGCGAGCGCGGCGTGCTGATGGGCAAGCTCGGCATTCACCAATGCACGACGAAGATCCGTCCGCCCATGCCGTTCTCCCGGGAGAACGCCGACCTGATGCTGTCGACCCTCGACGACGTTTTGTCGGGCCTGTGAGCAGGCCATGGCCGAGCATCTGCCGCAACGTCTCCTGGAAGCACTCGAAGCCCGCGCGCGAGAAGCCGTCGCCCATTGGGGACTTGAGAACGCGAAGCCGATGTTGCTGAAATATCGCGAGAACGCCGTCTTCCGGATCACGCTCGCCGATGGCGAGCCAGCAGTGCTTCGACTGCATCGTCCGGGTTATCATGACGAGTCCGCGCTGCGCTCGGAACTGCAGTGGATGACGGCGCTGCGCGACAGCGGCCTTGCGGTGCCGAGCGCGATCGCGGCACCGGACGGCCGCCTTCTGGTGCGTCTCGACGCGACCGACGATTGCGCGGGCCAGCATGCCGATATCGTCAGCTGGATGCATGGTGCGCCGCTTGGTGAAAGCGGTGTTCCGCTCGCCCATAGCGGCGAGCGGCAGGTCGCCATCTTTCATGCGCTTGGCGCCATGATGGCCTACATGCACAATCTTGCCGATCGCTGGTCGATGCCGCACGACTTCAAACGTGCCGCCTGGGACGCCGAGGGCCTGCTCGGCGAAAGCCCGGTCTGGGGTCGCTTCTGGGACTGCGAGGGCCTGTCGGCCGAACAGAGGCGTGGCCTCGGCATTCTGCGTGATCGCCTTCGGAGCAGTCTGGAAAACGTGCCGGCGGGCGCGTTCGACTACGGCTTAATCCATGCCGACCTCGTGCGCGAGAACGTGCTGGTTCGTGACGACGGCGTGGCGTTCATCGACTTCGACGATGCGGGTTTCGGCTTTCGCCTGTTCGATATCGCGACCGCGCTTCTCAAGAACCGCAACGAACCGGCCTACCCGTCGATCGAAAGGTCATTGATCGAGGGGTACAGAAGCAGGCGTCCGTTGCCCGATGCCGCACTTTCGGCCCTGCCACTTTTCATGACGCTTCGGAGCCTCACTTACATCGGCTGGTTTGCCGCGCGGCCGGAGCTTCCCGGCGCCGAGGCGCGCCTGCGTCGCTACGCGGACGAAACCCTGCTCTTTGCGGGAACGCTACCGGTCCCCGCGTGAGGTTTGCAGGCTCCCGCTCAGTCGCCGAGCGTTGCGAGCTCGTCCAGCATGTCGAGCAGCACCTCGACGCGCTCGTGGCCGTAACGTGCCTCGAGTTGGTCGTAGATCGCCCGGCTCTCCGGGCCGACGTCGGCGATGACCCGCATGCCGGCGGGCGCGATCTCGAGAAGCACCCGGCGCCCGTCATCGGCGTCCTTGTGCTTGGTGATCAGCCCGCGCTCCTCAAGCGACCGGATGATGCGCGTCAGGCTCGGCGCCAGAATGAAGGCCTTGTCGGCCATCTCGGAGGCATCGACCTTGCCGGATTCGGCAAGGATCCTGATGACGCGCCATTGCTGCTCGGTGATTTCGTGACGTGCCAGCATCGGCCGGAAATGCCCCATCACCGCTTCGCGCGCGCGCAGGAGCGCGATCGGCAGCGACCGACGCGTATTGTGGGGAAGAAGGGCGTCCGGCCCAAGTTCGGTGGGGGTTTTCGCACGGCTCATGCCCGATCTATGGGCGATTTTTCGCCTTTTCGCAATTGTCGACGATGGCTCGACAACGAGGAATGCCGCTTGACACCGGCCGCCATATTGTTAACGTGTTAATTAATAAGCCGATGGGTACCGGGGACAAAAATGCCGCACTTCACGATCGAACACTCCGCCAATCTCGACGAGCGCGTCGACTTCGACCGCCTGTGCCGCACGATCCACAAGACCATCCTCGACACCGGCCTTTTCGAGATCGGCGCCGTGCGCGTCCGTACCGTCCGCAGCGCCCATTATGCCATTGCCGATCTCTTGCCGCAGAACAGCTTCATCGACATGTCGTTCCGCATTGGCCGTGGCCGCTCGGACGCCGAAAAGCAGGCGACCGGGGCGGCCATCTTCGACGCCGTCACACAAGAGCTCGCCAGCCTTTTCGACACGCCCCATTTCGCCCTCAGCCTGGAGATCCGCGAGATCGATCCGGACCTCAGCTGGAAGAAGAACGCGATCCACCCACGCCTTCGCCAGAAGGGCAACTGACACCGACAGAAGTCGGCACGACGTTTCTGCGCCCGCACGAGCGGCAGCGCACCACGATTGGAGAATGACATGTCCAGACTCGATGAGAACATCGCAAAGGCGGAAGCCTATCTCGCCCGCTTCCGCACGCATGGGGTCTTGAACCACATCAACGGGCAAGCCGTACCGGCGTTGGACGGCGACAGCTTCGAGACGATTTCTCCCGTCGACCTCAAGCCGCTTGCCACGGTCGCGCGCGGCAAGGCAACCGATATCGATCGCGCCGCACACGCTGCAAGGGAAGCTTTCCCGGCGTGGGCAGCAACGGCGGGCGACGCGCGCAAAAAACTCCTGCACAAGATCGCCGACGCCATCGTCGCGCGCGCCGAAGAGATCGCCTTCGTCGAATGCATGGACACCGGACAGTCGCTCAAGTTCATGGCCAAGGCCGCTCTGCGCGGAGCGGAGAATTTTCGCTTCTTCGCCGATCGCGCCCCCGAGGCCCGCGACGGCAAGGTGCTTCGCGGCGATAACCAGATCAACATGACCACGCGCGTGCCGATCGGCCCGGTCGGCATCATCACGCCGTGGAACACGCCGTTCATGCTGTCGACGTGGAAGATCGCGCCGGCGCTCTCCGCCGGCTGTACCATCGTCCATAAGCCGGCCGAATTCTCGCCGCTGACGGCGCGCCTGCTCGTCGAGATCGCCGAGGAAGCGGGCCTTCCCAAGGGAGTCTGGAACCTCGTCAACGGCTTCGGCGAGGACGCAGGCAAGGCACTGACCGAGCATCCCGCCATCAAGGCGATCGGCTTCGTCGGCGAAAGCCGGACGGGCTCGCTGATCATGAAACAGGGCGCCGACACGCTGAAGCGGGTGCATTTCGAACTCGGCGGCAAGAACCCGGTCATCGTCTTTGCCGACGCCGATCTGGAGCGCGCGGCCGACGCTGCGGTCTTCATGATCTATTCGCTGAACGGCGAACGCTGCACCTCCTCTTCGCGCCTGCTGGTGGAAGGCAGCATCTACGATCGCTTCACTACGCTGGTTGCCGAAAAGGCCAAGCGTATCAGGATCGGCCATCCGCTCGATCCTGAAACCGTCGTAGGCCCGCTGATCCACCCGGAGCATGAAAAGAAGGTGCTCGACTATATCGGCATCGGCCAGAGGGAAGGTGCGACGGTTGCCGCCGGCGGCGCGAAATTCGAAGGTCCCGGTGGCGGCTGTTACGTCCAGCCGACGCTCTTTACCGGCGCAAACAATTCCATGCGGATCGCGCAGGAGGAAATCTTCGGGCCGGTCCTGACCGCCATTCCGTTCAAGGATGAGGCCGAGGCGCTGGCGCTGGCCAACGACGTTCAATACGGGCTCACCGGCTATCTCTGGACCTCCGACCTCACGCGCGCCTTCCGCTTCACCGATCACCTCGAAGCCGGGATGATCTGGGTCAATTCGGAGAATGTCCGTCATCTGCCGGCGCCCTTCGGCGGCGTCAAAAGTTCCGGCATCGGCCGCGACGGCGGCGACTGGTCCTTCGATTTTTACATGGAAACCAAGAACATCGCGTTTGCCAGTTCGGCCCATGCGATCGCCAAGCTCGGCGGCTGAGCGCGAGACACGAACCGCGCCGCCCAAACTGGAGGAGACAACATGCCCTTACCGAAACCGAACCTTCACCCGCCGTTCAACATCGTGCGGCTGAGCCATGTCGAGCTCGCCGTCACCGATCTTGCCAAATCGCGCGCCTTCTATGTCGACGTGCTGGGCCTGCAGGTCACCGACGAGACCGCCGACACGATCTACCTGCGCGCCATGGAAGAACGCGGCCATCACTGCATCGTGCTGAAGAAGGCAGCGACTGCCGAGGCCCGCGATCTCGGCTTCAAGGTCTTCGGCGACGAGGACCTCGACAAGGCCGCGCATTTCTTCAAGCAGAAGGCGCTGCCGGTCGAATGGATCGAGCGCCCCTATCAGTCGCGCACGTTCCGCACCCGCGATCCGCAGGGCATTCCATTGGAATTCTATTCGAAGATGGACCGCCTGCCGCCGATCCATCAGAAATACGCGCTCTATCGCGGTGTGAAGCCGCTGCGCATCGACCATTTCAACTGCTTCTCGCCCAATGTCGACGACGCCGTCGCCTTCTATAACGAGATCGGCTTCCGGGTTACCGAGTACACGGCTGACGAAGAGACCGGCCGGCTCTGGGCCGCCTGGACCCACCGCAAGGGCGGCGTGCACGACATCGCCTTTACCAATGGTCGCGGTCCGCGCCTGCACCATACCGCCTTCTGGGTGCCGACGCCGCTCAACATCATCGACCTGCTCGACCTGATGTCGACCTCGGGATGGCTTGCCAATATCGAGCGCGGTCCCGGCCGCCATGGCATTTCCAATGCCTTCTTCCTCTATGTCCGCGATCCCGACAACCACCGCATCGAGATCTATTGCTCGGACTACCAGACGGTCGATCCCGACCTCGAGCCGATCAAATGGGATCTCAAGGACCCGCAGCGCCAGACGCTCTGGGGCGCGCCTGCGCCACGCTCCTGGTTCGAGGAAGGCAGCCAATTTGCTGGAGCCGAGACGGTGGAACCAGTGCTGAAGGCACAACCTATCATCGCCCCGTAAATCGAGGCATGAAAAGATGGATGCCGGCGCAAGACATCCGGCACGCATTGGTGCAAGGGGAGGAACGGAATGGACGAGAAGACTTTTGGAGAATGGTCGCAGAAGGCGGCGGAATGGGGATCAACCTATCGCGCGTCGTTGCGCGACAGGCCCGTTCGCGCCCAGACGGCACCCGGCGCGATCGCCGCCCAGATCCCGAGCAGACCGCCGCAGACCGGCGAGGACATGCAGGCGATCTTCGAGGACTTCGAAAACATCATCCTGCCGGGCATGACCCATTGGCAGCACCCGCGCTTCTTCGCCTATTTCCCGGCCAACGCCGCCCCCGTTTCCGTCATTGCCGAATATCTGGTGACGGCGATGGCCGCCCAATGCATGCTATGGCAGACCTCCCCCGCTGCCACCGAGCTTGAAACCAGGGTTCTCGACTGGTTGCGCCAGGCGATCGGCCTTCCCGACGGCTTTTCCGGCGTCATCCAGGATTCGGCCTCCTCTGCCACGCTGTCCGCCGTGCTCGTCATGCGCGAGCGCGCCTTGAACTGGAAGGGCAACAAACAGGGCCTCAGCGTCCACGCGCCGTTGCGCATCTACTCCTCGGACCAGGTCCACACCTCGATCGACCGGGCGATCTGGGTCTCGGGCATCGGCGAGGAAAACCTCGTGCGCATACTTGCGACCGGACCGCTGCAGTCCATGGATTGCGAAGCACTCGAAGCGGCAATTCTGAGGGATAGGGCCGCAGGTCTTCTGCCGGCCGGCGTCATCGCCTGCACCGGCGGCACCAGTACGGGCGCCTGCGATGATATCGCCGAAGTCGTGCGTGTCGCCCACAAGCACGGCCTCTATGTCCATGTCGACGCAGCATGGGCAGGATCGGCGATGATCTGCGAGGAATTCCGGCCGCTCTGGACCGGCGTCGACGAGGCGGATTCGGTCGTCTTCAACCCGCACAAATGGCTGGGCGCCCAGTTCGACTGCTCCGCCCATTTCATCCGCAATCCTGATGATCTCGTCCGCACGCTGGCGATCCAGCCGGAATATCTGAAGACCCACGGCCGCGACGGCATCATCAACTATTCCGAATGGACCATCCCGCTCGGCCGACGCTTCCGCGCGCTGAAATTATGGTTCCTGTTGCGCTTCCACGGGCTAGACGGATTGAAGACGATGATCCGCAACCATGTCGCCTGGGCGAAGCACCTTTCCGAGCGCCTTGGTGCGCACGACAACTTCGAAATCGTCACGGCTCCGCGCTTCTCGCTGTTCTCGTTCCGCCATCGCGGCGGCACCGATAGCGACGCCCACAACATCGCGCTGGTCAATGCCATCAACGACGATGGCCGGATCTACCTGACCCAGACACGGGTCGACGGCCACGTCGCCATCCGCTTCCAGGCCGGTCAGTTCGACATGACCGAGGACGATGCCGATGTCGCCTACGATGTCATAACGGAGGTCGCGGCGAAGATGGCGCTCGAAACACGGCACCAGGAAATTCAATGAGACCAAACATGTCTGTCTGTCAGCGTCGCCTGAACAGGCTGGAGGCTTGAAATGACGTTTGCGAAATTCGCCGCCTTTTCCGTGGCCCGCGGCAAGGGATATGGTCTTGTCACCGACCACGGCATCGTCGATCTATCTCGGCGCTACGGCTCGAAATGGCCGACGCTGCGCGAGGTCATCGCCGACGGCGCCCTCACGAAACTGGCAGACGAGTCCTTCGCCCTCACCCCGGATTTGTCGCTGGCCGATACCCGCTTCGAAATCCCAATCCCCGCGCCGGAAAAGATCATCTGCGTTGGCGTCAATTTCCCCGACCGCAACGAAGAGTATCGGGATGGCCAGGCAGCGCCGTCCAACCCGTCGCTGTTCATCCGTTTTCCGCGTTCCTTCACCGGTCACGATCAGCCGCTGATCCGCCCGCCCGAAAGCCCGCAGCTCGACTACGAGGGCGAGATCGTCATCGTCATCGGCAAGGCCGGCCGCCGCATTCCCGAAGCCTCGGCGCTCGACCACATCGCAGCACTTTCGCTCTCTAACGAAGGCACGATCCGCGACTGGGTGCGACACGCCAAGTTCAACGTCACCCAGGGCAAGAACTTCGACCGCACTGGGTCGATCGGGCCATGGCTGGTTCCCTTCACCGACGAAGCGCAGATCGCCGATATCAAGCTCGAGACCCGCGTCAACGGCGAAATCCGCCAGCAGGACCGCACCAGCCGGATGATCTTCTCCTTCCGCAAGATCATCAACTACGTCTCGACCTTCACGACGCTGGTGCCCGGCGACGTGATCGTGACGGGAACGCCGACCGGGGCCGGCGCCCGCTTCGACCCGCCGATCTGGTTGAAACCCGGCGACGTCGTCGAGGTCGAGGCCGATGGCATCGGCCTGCTTCGCAACCCGATTGCCGACGAGGCCTGAGCCATGCTGAACGCCAGTGAAATCGCCGATGCCGCAAAGGCACTCGATGAGGCGGAAACGAGCCGCATCCAGACCGGCCTGTTTTCCCTGAAGCATCCAGGCATGACCATGGACGACGCCTATGCGGTGCAAGCGGCCTGGGTGAAGCAGAAGATCGCCCGTGGCCGCAGGGTCATCGGCTGGAAGATCGGGCTTACGTCAAAGGCAATGCAATATGCGCTGAACATCGATATTCCCGATTCCGGCGTGCTGTTCGACGACATGATGTTCGAGGACGGCGCGACGATCCCTCGGGATCGCTTCATCCAGCCGCGGATCGAAGCCGAGATCGCCTTCGTCATGAAGGCGCCGCTGGCCGGCCCCAATGTCAGTGTCTTCGACGTGCTGAACGCCACAGACTACGTCACGCCGGCGCTTGAAATCCTCGACACGCGCATCCTGCGTGCCGATCCGGAAACGAAGAAGACCCGCACCATCGTCGACACGATTTCCGACAACGCCGCCAATGCCGGCATCGTCATCGGCGGCCGTGCCATGCGGCCGCAGGACGTCGACATGCGCTGGATGGGCGCCATCGTCTCGCGCAACGCCGAGGTCGAAGAGACCGGGCTTGGCGCCGGCGTCCTCAACGACCCAGCCCGCGGCATCGCCTGGCTTGCCAACCGGCTCGCCGGCTATGGCGACCGCATCGACGCCGGGCAGATCGTGCTTGCCGGCTCGTTCATCCGCCCCGTCGAGGCCCGCCACGGCGATACCATCGTCGCCGATTTCGGGCCGCAGGGAACCGTCAGCTGCTTCTTCGAATAGGGTGCGCCCATGCCTGCTCCACGCAATATGTTCAAGCTTGCGCTTGCCGAAGGGCGACCGCAGATCGGTCTCTGGCTGGCGCTCGCCAATCCATACACTGCCGAAATCTGCGGTGGCGCCGGCTTCGACTGGCTGCTGATCGACGGCGAACATGCCCCCAATGACGTGCCGCTGATGATGGCGCAGTTGCAGGCGCTCTCCGGTTCGAACAGCCACGCGATCATCCGTCCGCCGATCGGCGAGCCCTGGCTGATCAAGCAGCTTCTCGATATCGGCGCGCAGACGCTGCTGGTGCCGATGGTCGAGACGGGTGAACAGGCTCGCGCTCTGGTCAGGGCCGTGCGCTATCCGCCCCACGGCATGCGCGGCGTTGGTGCAGCACTGGCGCGCGCCTCCGCCTTCAACCGCATTGACGATTATCTGCCGACCGCCAACGCCGAGATCTGCCTGCTGCTGCAGGTGGAAAGCCGTGCGGGGCTGGCGGCACTTGACGACATTGCTTCGACCGAAGGCGTCGATGGCGTCTTTATCGGCCCGGCGGACCTGGCAGCCGACATGGGCTTCCTCGGCAAGCCGGGCGCGCCGGAAGTGCAGGAGGCGGTCGAGGCCGCGCTCGCACGCATCCAGTCGCACGGCAAGGCTGCGGGTATCCTGACCTCGGACACCGCACTCGCCAAACGCTACCTCGAACTCGGCGCGCTCTTCGTTGCAGTCGGCAACGATGTCAGTCTGCTTGTGGGAGCGACCAGCCGCCTGCGGGCGAGCTTTGCCGAATATGTCTCTGCGTCGCCAGCCGGAGCGAATGCGCCCGCATCGGGGTATTGAAAGGCCGCGGCGGCCGGTACCTCAGTGCACGCTCGATCGCAGTCGGTCGAGCGTCCGCGCCACGCCGGTATCGAGATCGATGCGCGGCGCAAGGCCATAGGACGCCTGCAGCGTCGTGTCGCCGCAGCGAAAGAACACACCCTCGGGTTTGTCCGACCGGCCGCTTATTCTCGGCTCCCAACCGATGCGCCGGCTGACCAACCGGGCGAGTTCGATGAAGGAAGTGGCGATGCCGGTGGAGATGTTGAGACATGCACCGTTCTGCAGCCGCGAAAAGGTCTTCCAGACGAAGTCGACGCAGTCCGAGATATGGATGAAGTCACGGCATTGCCGGCCGGAGCCCCAGACGAAAACCTCTTCCGCTCCGCGCTCTTCGATGAGACGTCTGCAGATCGCCGGAAACGGATAGCTCAAGTCCTGATCCTCGCCGTACCCGCTGAACGGGCGATAAGCGACCGCCCGTCCACCATAGTTTTCGACATAAAGCTTCATCAGATATTCGCCGCTGAGCTTCGCCCAGCCATAGCTCAGATCTGGAACGCCGATCGTATGTTCGAAACCGATCATGTCTTCGCTGAGTTTGCGGTATCCTTCCGGGCGCTGCAGGCTCACGGGATAGGCGGCGCTGGAGCTGAAATATATGACAACTCCCGGGTGCGTGCGCGCAGCCCAGCGCCACATATCGGTATCCACCGCGAGGTCCTCGGCGACGAGAAGCGTCTGGGTTTCCAGCATGACGCGGCCGCCGACCACTGCCGCCAGGTGAAACACCATGTCGAAACGATCGTCAGTGCGATCGAAATACCGGCGGCAGTCCTCCTCGATGAGGGAGAAGCCGCCCTTTGGCGGGTGCGGCCAATCGGCGGGGGGCATTGCCCCGGTTCCGCGCGCAAGTGAATCGACGCAGACGACATCGACGCCCTCCGATATCAATCGGCCGCAGAGATGGCGTCCTACAAATCCGGCTCCGCCGGTCACCAATGCGCGCGCCATCCTGCTCCCTTTCAGATCCGACCGGCCATTTCGAACTCCTGTCGGGCGGGCCGCCCGATTAGCTCTTTCAGCTTGTCATGCGTCACGAATTCGAGCCGTCCCGAGTAGATGTCGATTATCCGCTGGCGCCATTCGTCTCTCGAGGGCGCGACCTTCTTGCCATAGGCGAAAGCCCCCCTGCTCAGGTGCCGCACCAGACCGTCGCTCTCCATCAGCGCCATTGTCTCGGCGAGAGATCGCGCATTGCCGCTCTCGAACACCAGCCCGGCCTGATGCTCCTCGATCTCCGTGGCAATTAGGGCGTTGCTGCTGGCGATCACCGGTATCCCGGACATCAGCGCCTCGGCAGCCACCAGACCATAGGGTTCGGGCATCCTTGACGGCATGAAGAAATAGCGCGCCCTGGACGCGACGGCGGCAACCTCGTCGTCATCGAGCCAGCCTGGAACATGGCAGTGCGGAAGAGTCCGCTGTATCTCTTGGAGCAACGGCCCTCGCCCGATCAAGGTCGCCGCCTTGCCCGTGGCGTTGAGCGCCTCGGCGAGGGTCCGAACACCCTTTTCCACCGACATGCGGCCAAGAAACATGGCGCGTTCGTTTTTCCAGGCCTCGACCGGGGATTGCGTGAGCGGCGTCGACGGGGTGCGCAATGTCAGGAAGTTTCGAAGGGGGCCCTCGCTTAGGTATGACTCCATGCCCTCATGTGCCAGAATAACGCCGACGCGCGCCCAGAAGGCCGCGCCCGCGGCACTCTGCGTCATCGATCGGGCAAAGCGCCACAGCTTGTGGGGGTAGTTGCGCTTGTCGCAGGCGCTGGCAAGGCAACCGGCAGACAGCGGTTTTTCAGCGCAGATATCGCCCCTCCCATAGTGAACATAGGCGCCGTTCGGACAGGTCAGGAAAAAATCATGCGCGGTGACGATGATCTGGGCTTCACTGCGTGCAAGCGCGTGAAAGATCGAGGGCGACAGGATCTGCGACCAGCCGTGAACATGAACGACCGTGTCGTTCCCGGTCTTGAGCAAACGGCGCAACGCACGATAGGCCCGAACGTTGAAATTCCTGTCGAACAGGTTTGTGAAATGGACGCCGTCGCGCAAAGGGCGCTCGCCCAGCGCTTCCACCTGCACGCCCGGGAATCGGGAACGAATGCCTGCGCCGTCGTCACCGACTAGAACGGCACAGTCGAGCCCCGCCGCAACACCAGCCTCAACGCATTGGAGCGCAACCTTGGTCGCACCGCCCAGGGCCTCCGACACGTCGTTGACAACGATAAGCCGCATGAAGACTTGCCTCTCTGAGACTTTAACTGCGCGACCTGGGTTTCTCCCATTTGGCCACCTCTCATCGCCGGTTTGCAAGATATCAATTTGCGGTAGATGCCGGGCGCCAACGAGCGGGGCGAGACTGCGAGTAGCATCAAAAAGACGGCAACCTGCGTCGACGGCACGTCTCCGTTCCCCGATACAACTGCGCATGCAGCCGAGGAAGGGACTCCGACGCTGGTTGCAGTCATGGCGATTGTCCTGCCGTGCGCAGATTTCCGGCCGCGCTCCGGCTTGCGGCTCTTACTTCGCGAGAACGTAAACGCCGTAAAGCAGGATGAGCGCTGCGGCGCCGACGGCGGCAATCAAACCCAGGCGCTTCTCGATGAAATGCCGGACGGGGTCGCCGTGCCGACGAAGAACCGCGGCGAGGATGAAGAAGCGCGCGCCACGTGTGATCACCGCCGATGCGATGAACATGCCAAGGCTGACATTGGCGGCTCCCGACAGGATCGTGACGACCTTCATCGGCGGAACATGCGCCAGCCCTGACGTCACCAGCAAGAGCACGATCGCCTCCATATCGACCGACGCGCGCATCGCTTCGAACGCGTCGATCTTGCCGTAGAACTGCAGGATCGGACGGGCGATCGCATCGAAGGCATAATGTCCGAGGAACCAGCCCGCGATGCCGCCAAGCACCGAAAAAAGGGTGGCAAGGAAAGCGTAGCGATAGGCTCTATGCGGCTTTGCCAACACCATCGGCAGAAACAGGACGTCGGCAGGAACGACGAAGACGGAGCTTTCGACGAAGGCGACAAGGGAAAGCCACCAGGCGGCCGACTTCCGGCCAGCGAGGTCCATCGTCCAATTGTACAAACTGCGAAGCATGGGAAATCCGGGCGTTCATCAGGTCGTCCCGCATGGGACCTTGGCGGGAAGCGTGCCAATCCCCGAGGCCGGGGACCGAGGCTGAACACGCATCAATGCGATGCTTTCGACTACCAAATGGGCGGATTTTTGTCTGCCGGGAAAGAGCAACGGAGCAACTTTAGGTGCGGGTCCATTGGCCCGACCGCTGACAAGCCTGTCGGTTGGCACCTGTGCCCCTGGCCGGGGTCGATCGGCGGCGTCGGTATCATCGTCTTCGAATCGAATCACGAAACTTTTGTTGTTCCATGATATTGCGGACCTCATTCATGTAACATATGAAGATGCGTAACTCGTAAAAAGAGGCCCGATATGACCTACGATGCAATCATCCTTGGCGGCAGCTACGCCGGGCTTTCCGCCGGCCTTCAACTCGCCCGCGCGCGCCGCAAGGTGCTGGTTATCGACATCGGCTTGCGCAGGAACCGTTTCGCCCGGACGTCGCACGGCTTTCTGACCCAGGATGGCAGCACTCCGGCGCAGATCGCCGCCGACGCCCGCTCACAATTGATGGAATACCGGACGGTCGAATGGCAGCAGACCGAGGCCAAAAATGCCGAGCGCGTGCAGGATGGCTTCAAGGTCGCCCTGCGGCATGGCTCCGACGCCATTGGAAAACGGCTTGTCCTCGCCACCGGCGTCACCGATGTCCTGCCGGAGCTTGCGGGCCTTGCCGAACGCTGGGGCAGCAGCGTCTTCCACTGCCCCTATTGCCATGGCTACGAACTTAACGAGGGCAGGATCGGCGTGCTTGCGACGTCGCCGCTTTCGATGCATCAGGCACTGATGCTGCCGGACTGGGGTCCAACCACCTTCTTTCTCAACGGCGCATTCGAACCCGATGCGGACCAACTGCAGCAGCTTCAAGGGCGCAATGTCACAGTGGAGCGAGGGGTGATCGACAGGCTCGACGGTGAGCGCGTCGACGTTGTCATGCGGGATGGGCGGATACTGCCGATGGACGGCATATTCACCACCACCAGGACGGTGGTCTCGGCGCCATTTGCCGACCAGCTCGGCTGCATCTTCGACGACGGCCCGCTCGGACGCTACATCCGAACCGATGCCATGAAGGCAACGACGGTTCCCGGCGTCTTCGCCTGCGGTGATGCGGCAAGGCCGACCGGATCGGTCGCGCTGGCGGTTGGAGACGGCGCCATGGCCGGAGCCGCCACCCACCGGTCGCTGATGTTTGACTGACGGACGATCGCTGCCCCGAAATCCCGCGCTCGACAATCGAACCGCGGGCTCCCCTGGCCCGCACTTTCCATGCTATCAGATGCAAAACAGGGAAGGTTGCAATTGCGACAGGACGGACGACTCTCACGACTGCTGCATGTGTTGCTGCACATGGAAAAGCATGCGGACCCGATGACATCCGAGACGATCGCCAGGATGCTTGGCACGAACTCCGCCGTCGTGCGCCGGACGATGGCCGGACTTCGCGACGCCGGTTACGTGTCTTCAGAGAAAGGCCACGGCGGCGGCTGGACGTTGTCGCGCCCACTTTCCGATATCACCCTCCTCGACGTCTATCGAACCATCGGCAGTCCCGGCTTCTTCGCCATGGGTGTCGCAACCGACGAACCGCAATGCCTGGTGGAACAGGCGGTCAATTCGGCGCTGGAGCGAACGCTCGATGAGGCCGAGGCCTTGCTGCTCGCGCGCCTCGGCGAGGTCGCCATTTCTGATATCGCCGCGGATTTCGAAAGGCGCTATGGCGCTGTCATGGGTAACAGGTTGCCATCGTGCACACGTCATCCCACAGAGCAGAGCTGAGAGATGCGCCGAGGCTCACGCCTCGTCGCTGATTGAACCGGGTATGGTTCATTTCCGGGCGATGACAGGTTCACTCAATGAAAGTGCGCCAGGATCGCCGTGCGTCGGAGCGTCGTGCAAGGCGAGGCGGTTTCATGCGGGTGCTATTAATCGAGGACGAGGCCGAGGCCGCAGAGCGTTTTCCGGTGGGCTCGCCGTAGGGGGATCGATCGTAAAGATTGTATTTAATCTTTTCCGGTAAGTTTCCGTTAGCAATTTCACATCAATGGGGTCCCGGCGGCACCGTTATTCGCCGTCGACAATGTTTTGCGTACGGGTGCTCATGCGTTTATCAGCTGTGCCAGCAATGTTCCTTGCCTGCCTGGCTTTGGCAGGCTGCACGTCCAGTTCGACGCTGGACACCATCGTGCCGCAGCAGCCGTCGCGCGAAACGACGAGCTCGGTCGTGCCCTCATCTCCCGTGCCTTCGGCCAATGTCGGCGTCGTGGCGGCGCAAGCAGCCCCGCCACAGAAGATGCTCGCCTGGGCCGGACCGGTGCCGGAACCCGAAGCCTTCCGGCCGGAGGCAAGGACGGCCGAGACGCCCTTGCCGCTGGAGCGGCCCGTCGCTGTGATCCCGCCGGCAACACCCGCGGTCCTGACCACGCCGGGAACGCGCACACAGATCTATGGACATCGCTTCCGCGACGCCAAGCCGATCAACTTCGGGCGCACATCGCCACGCAAACTTGCCGTCCATGGCGTCGACGTGTCGCGCTGGCAGGGCGATATCGACTGGGCCAAGCTGCGCACGCAGGGTGCCAACTTCGCCTATATCAAGGCGACCGACGGCGGCGACCACCTCGATCCGATGTTTAAGAAGAACTGGCGCAAGGCAAAGGAAGCCGGGCTGAAGCGCGGTGCCTATCACTTCTTCTATTGGTGCCGGACAGCCGGCGAGCAGGCCGACTGGTTCATCCGCAATGTTCCGAGAGAAGCTGGAGCACTGCCGCCGGTGATCGATGTCGAATACAACGGCGAGTCGAGCTGCAAGAGGCGCCTGTCGCGCGCCCGCGTGCTCGAAAAGATGCAGGTCTTCATGGACAAGCTCGAGGCGCATTACGGCCAGCGCCCGATCATCTACACCGCCCCGGATTTCTATCAAGACAACCTGACGGGCGAACTGCTCGACTACCCGTTCTGGCTGCGCTCGGTGGCAGCTCATCCCTCCAAGAGATATCCAGGTCGCAAGTGGGTCTTCTGGCAGTATTCGGGCTCGGGCCTCTCGCACGGCGTCGAAGGCAAGATCGACCTCAACGTGTTCCACGGCAACGAGAATGAATGGCAGAACTGGCTCGCCAAGCGCGCGAGCTAGACCATTGTGACGGGTCGGGCGCCTGACGCGCCCGGGTCGACTGCTGTCTGTTTCACAGTCGCGTCACTCCTCGTCCGAAGCCTCCTGCGGTGGCGCGCCCATGCGCTTCGCTTACCCCGACACGGGCAAGATGCACCGCGCTTTTCGAGCCCAGCTCAAATTCTCGATGATCGCTCCCTGCCTTGCACAAAGACCGCGCCAAAGAAAAAAGCCTGCCGCGGGAGGAGGTGCGGCAGGCTTTTTAAATGGATTGAATGGCAACCGGGAGGAGGAGTGTCGCCATTCCGGCAAGCGCTCGTTGGGAGGAGGAGAAAGCGCCTGCACACTCGAAGTCCTGCGGGAGGAGATGCATCGCTTCGATGAGTTGACCATACAAGAAACCGCCCGATTTCGTAGATCTGACTTCGCAGACCAGCCATGCGCTCAGCGCCGGTCGGATGTCCGATCGCGCCAGGCGATGCGTAGCAGCCACTTGCGCCTTGGGTGCAGAGAGGGCCGAAATGCCGGCGCGCAGGTGCCTCTTACACGGATGCACCGGCCAATAGCGGTCCGAAAAAGCGGCATCTTATCAAATTGTTATCTGAATTTTAGCGACTTCGATTTCGCCCGTCACGCCCATGTCACGGGAACGGCCCCACAAACCGTGTTATAAAATGCCGTCATCGCGTGTCTCTGACATCCCTCCGCCATCGGTTGTGGATGCGAGAAGCATTGAAAACCCATGCAAATCGGAAGGGAGCGGCGGACTATGCCACGCTACATGTACCATATCCATGCGGCCGGTGTGACGAGCCGCGATCCGGCCGGCAAACAGCACCCCAATGACGGTCGCGCGGTCGCTTACGGGCAGCTCATCGCCGACGAACTCGCCGAGGAATACGAATATCGTGGCGCGATCGTGGACGTCCTCAGTCCAAACGGGCGCCTGATCGCACGTCTGGTTTCGAGCCGGGCGTTCCCGCCGTGGCTGCAATCAACGCCACCAACGCAGCGCGCGCTTCACTGATCCGCGCTGGCAACGCCGACACGGCCTCTGCGCCGGCAAGGCCAGTTGACGGGCGGCGCGGCGAAACTCGTTTGGTCAGCCACCGGGTGCTGCTTTCCACAAGGCCGGAAGCAGCACCCGGTTCAGCCATAGCAACACGATCGAGCAAGGGTCAGGGCCTAAAGCGCGTCGCGATCTCTAGGATTCGCTTGCTGCGCTTTAAGCTCTTGTTCTTGCGCATGTCGTTATCGCAAAACCGCCGCGCACTTTTGCGCGACATGCTCTAGCGCCGCCTTGAGCGCGACACGAGAACGTTGCGGATCGAAAAGCTCGAATGAATCCGCAGGACGCCCGGGAGCTTTGCAAGGATTTCCTTGTGGATGCGCTCGAAGTCGCCGGCAGTTTCGACCTCCACCCGCAACAGATAATCGGAACCGCCGGTCATGAGGTAGCACTCCTGGATTTCCGGGTGTTTCCTCACCGCCGCTTCGAAGCGATTGAGGTGCTCCTCGGTCTGGCGTTCGAGCGTGATGTTGATGATCACCGCGATGGCGTTGTCGCCGTCAGCGTTTCCGACCAGCGCCGTATAGCCGCGGATCACGCCCCCCTGCTCCAGCAGATTGATGCGCCTCAGGCAGGCCGAAGGCGACAGCCCCACCTCGGCCGCGAGCTTGGTGTTGCTCATGCGTGCATTGAGGCGCAGCAGACGAATGATGTTGCGATCGATAGCATCAAGACCGGACATGCAGATTCTTTCATTTTTCCGCCGATCATTCTTAAAATCAGCGAATGCTCGAATTATCAAGCGCTACTTCGCATGATCGCGCTCGATTATTTCACTATGTTCTAGCGCAATTCTGCCGGTGTTGGGGATCCGGGAGGTGGGCTGGCAACAGCAGGCACCTTGCGTGCGCCTCAGCCTTTTTGACGATCGATCTGTGATCCTGAGGATGCGATGAAGATTACTATTTTGGGCGCCGGCGTGATCGGCGTGACCTCGGCATATTATCTCGCCAAGGCGGGCCACGAGGTGACCGTTCTCGATCGTCAATCCGGTCCTGCGCTGGAGACAAGCTTCGCCAATGCCGGCGAAATTTCTCCTGGCTATGCCTCCCCCTGGGCGGCACCCGGCATCCCGCAGAAGGCGCTCAAGTGGCTATTCATGAAGCACGCGCCCTTGATCATCCGCCCGATGGTGGACGCTGCCACCTGGCGCTGGATGACGGCGATGCTGCGCAACTGCACATCGGCGCGTTATGCCGTCAACAAGGGCCGGATGGTCCGCCTTGCCGAATACAGCCGCGATTGCCTGATTGCGCTGCGCGAGGAAACGGGCATCGCCTATGACCACCGCACACAGGGCACCCTGCAACTCTTTCGGACCGCCAAGCAGCTCGACGGCATCGGCAAGGATATTGAGGTGCTGAAGGCCGATGGCGTCCCCTTCGAGGTCCTCGATCCGGCGGGCTGCGTGGCCGCAGAGCCGGGCCTCCAACCGGTCCGCGACAAGATCGTCGGCGGTCTCCGGTTGCCCAATGATGAAACCGGTGACTGCTTCAAGTTCACCAACGAGCTGCAGAAGCGCGCCGAAGCCCTCGGTGTCCAGTTCCGCTTCGGCGTCGATATCCGCCGGCTTCGACAGGAGGGCAACCGCGTCGTCGCCGTCGAAACGGCAGAAGGCGAGATCCGTTCCGACATCTTCGTCGCCGCGCTTGGCAGCTATACGCCAGCGCTTTTGAAGCCGCTCGGCCTTCGCCTGCCCGTCTATCCCGTGAAGGGCTACTCCATCACCGTGCCGATCGTCGATGAGACGCGTGCGCCGGTATCGACGATCATGGACGAGACCTACAAGATTGCCATCACGCGGCTTGGCGACCGCATTCGTGTCGGCGGCATGGCGGAGATTGCCGGCTTCAGCAACGATCTTCCGCAGACACGTCGCGCGACGCTCGAGCATTCCGTCGAGGACCTGTTCGGCGGCGCGGGCAACCAGAAGGAAGCAACCTTCTGGTCCGGATTGCGGCCAATGACGCCGGATGGAACGCCGGTCGTCGGCGCCACCCGCTTCGCCAACCTGTTTCTCAACTCCGGTCACGGCACGCTCGGCTGGACCATGGCCTGCGGCTCGGGCCGCGTGTTGAGCGATCTGATCAGCGGCACCAAATCCGAGATCGAGACGGCGGATCTGGCGATCAGCCGGTACCACTGACGAGCATTGGCATCGCTCTGACGCTGGGTAGGCCGGCCGGCAGCGAACGTCAGAACATGTTGATGCCCTGCCGGGCCGTGATCTCTCCGGCTCGCCGGAGGCTTGGTGTCGCACGCGCAAGCGGCAAACCCTTGCCCGCGCCTCGCAGGGTTCTGCCTTCCCGGCGAAGGCTGATCAGCCAAGGCCGATCACACGCCATAGCCGACGGCCGCGGACCGTGCGCCGCCACCGATCCCGGTGGCTCTTCTGATCAATGGGACTTTGTCCTCGTCAGCTCGGACCGTTTCCGGCCGCCCTCCAGATCCAAGTTCAGTTGCACGCCTCGGCTCAATTTCGGCAAAGGTGCAGTGAGGTCGATACGGCCAAAAATCTGCTTACGGCGCTCACTGTCGCGCTCTCGCTTCAAGCGAGAGTCGGCGACTGCGGCCAGTGCGCGATTGATGATTTCAGTGCGGGTCATGGTTCATCTCCACATCTGTTCTCTATTTGTTCTCTTTTTAGAAGAATGTCAAGTGAACGGGTTCGCAGGCACGCTTTGCGCTCCGCCCCACCCGTAGCAGCCTGCGGGCAGGACACCGCAGGCATTGCATCCGGATATCGACGCCACGCGGCGCTCGAGCAGCGCCGCGGCCCCCGGCCGCAGCTAGAACGTGATCTTTACCGAACTGGCACTGCGGTTGGCCGGCCCGTGAAACACGGCCTCAATGTTGTTGCCATCGGGGTCAAGCAGGAACGCGGCGTAATAGCCGGGGTGATAGGGACGTTCGCCGGGCCGACCGTTGTCCTGCCCGCCATTTTCCAGACCGGCCTTGTGAAAGGCGTCAACCATCGCGCGGTCGCGGGCCTGGAAGGCGATGTGATGGCGCCCGGTCAATCTGCCCTGGGCCGCCTCGCTGTCGGCAGTCGAGACAAACAGCTCGTCGACCCAGAAATAATCTTCGCCCTCGCCTCCCATCGGCACCTCGAGAGCCCGAAAAACGCCGTCATAGAAACGCCGACTTGCGCCCAGGTCCTTGATCACGAGCTGAATATGGTCGATCAGCCGCCCACGATGCAGTTCCATCCTGAAATCCTCCGTTCGCAATCGGCAGGAATTTAGGTCCGACCAGAGGCCCGTCAATGGTGGCCGGGCGCGAGCACCTTGGCCGCCCCCATCTCTGGGCGGGCCGGACAAACAATTATTGACGACGTTGTTGCCAGGGCTTGAAATAGCCGCAATCGCCCGCCATATGCGGCACAACGAATTGATCGTTGAGCATAGACAGTCTTGGTGAGACGGATGTGTTCCGGTCAGAGTTCGCGCTCAACCGCTGACCACGGATGTACTGGCAGGGTAAAGCAGCGAACGGGAAAAGGTCGGCATAGCCGGCCTTTTTTGTTTTCGGGATCGCCCCTGCCTCATCAAAATCCGAACAGATCGGTTGCGCTCAGCTGCCTTTGTCTGGCAGAAGACCGGGGAACGCGACCGCCATCAGTTTTAGGGTGGGGTCGGGCGGGCGATTGACGTCTACCTCGCTGCCACGAGACCACGTGGCCGTTCACAAAATCCGCGGCACGAGCCGTCGCGGCGTCCAGACCGCTCGTCGAATCCTGCAGACATGCGAAAGAGCCATGATCTCATTCAAACCGATGCTTGAGAGCGAGTATGGTGGATATCTCGCCTATTTCATCCCCGATTATGCCGCGGAGATCGCCGCCAACTACGGGCTTCCGGATGCAGACGCCCTTGCCCAGGCAACCGGCGAAATCGCCGAGGATCTGCCACAAGGAATCCATACGCCAGGCAATGTCCTGCTGTGCCTGATCGAGACCGCAAGTGCAGAGCATGTCGGCTATCTCTGGTATCGACCGGACGCGAAGGGCCGCTCCGCCTTCATCAGCGATTTCCATATTTTGCCCGACCACCAGGGAAAAGGCTTTGGCAAGCTCGCCATGGCGGCGCTTGAGGCCGAACTCTCGGCAAAGGGGTTCGAGCAGATCAAACTGCGCGTGGCCGAGGATAACCGGCGTGCCCGGCATGTCTATGAGGCGACGGGGTTTCGCGTCACCGGCACCAATATGAGCAAGACGCTCAAGCCGCGCTAAAACCCAGCAAGCGTATAAACGCTGCACCGGCCGCCGCCCGTTCGCGACCCCGGGCGGGACTTACGGCATAATTCCTTAAATCGGAATCGATTTAAGGACAAAATTATGCAGCAACTCAAAGTGTTACAGCGACCTTTGCGCGTCTAAATAGACGCGCGGCGCTGTAGAGGCAATGTGGTTGACCTGCCGGCCAGCCGCAGGGTTTGGCACTGCTCTACTGAGCCGGCATGTTCACCAACAGCGTGCCGGCCACTCCGAGACCAATCAATATAAAATGTGTGATCTGCATGGTTTCCTGGCGAATGTAGTAGGCAAACCAGGCGCCACCGAGAAGCATGATGAGACCGAGGGCGATGAAGGCGGCGAGAGCGAGGTTTGCCCAGACGATCGCGGCGGCACCGCCCGCCACGCCGAAGAGCGTGCCGATAAACAGAACGGCGGCCCAGGCCAGAAGCAGGATAGCCGCGACTTCGATCACCAGAACGAAGCTGAAGACCGCGCGATGCCATAGGGCATTCTTGACGCGCGCGACAACAGCGGCGTACGGATCGCGGGCTCCTGATCAAACAGCTGCATGCCCATCAGCAAACCGATCGAAAAGACGCCGTTGCGAAAGGCGACGGCGTTGTTAAGGACGATTACCGCGAGCCAGAGCGCGAGCCCCGAGAGCAGCACGCCTTTGATCAGAAGAAGCGAGGTCAGCTGGGTCATTTTCGATATCACCACCGGTTAAGGACAGCACGTTCAAGCGCGATACCTTGATGACGATTGGCGGCGGCGCCATGTGACGCCGGCGCCGTTTTTTTTCTTTCGGCGTTGTTTTTCCCATGCGAACAAATTGCATGTTCCGCCGAAGATGAGTGGAACCTTGACGCTCGGGACGAGGCTCTACGACGAGACGCTCACGCTTGGCGGTCGCGTCACCTGTCAGGGCGAACGCGCGGTCGATTCGAAGAGCACCAGCAGCGGTGGCTATACCGCATCGATCGCCTGGGAGCCCTATGCGCTCGTCGACCTGTTCGCCACCTACAAGATCAACGACAACGCCAGCTTCGACCTGTCGATCGACAACGTGACGGACGTCTACGACATGGACGCGCTGACACTGGGCCTGATGCCGTCGCCGGGATGAACCGTCCGGGCAACGCTGACGGCGAAGTTCTAGCGCCTGGCGACACCAGAGAATGCTTCAAGGCTGCCCGGCGCAAGCCCGGGCAGCTTGACACCTTCAGCGCCCTGGAATCCAGGTGATGAAGCGAACGAGCTTGTCCGTCAGCCCCTTATACGGCGGCGTGATCAAGTCGCTGGGCGCGGGATCATACTTCCGCAGCACGGACATCGACTTGGAGAAGGTCAGGAACCCCTCCCGGCCGTGATAGTGGCCCATGCCGCTTGCCCCGACACCGCCGAAAGGCATGTCGTTGCAGGCAAACTGATAGAGCGTATCGTTGATGCAAACGCCGCCCGCAACGATGCGGGCGAGGATGGCTTCGATCTCTGCCTTGTCTGCGCTGAAGCAATAAAGCGCCAGCGGCCGATCGCGCCCGAGCACATAGCCGATCGCCTCGTCCGTGGTGCGATAGCTGATCACCGGCAGGATCGGACCGAAGATTTCCTCGCGCATGACTGCGCTGCCCCGGTCAGGCTCGAGGACCGCGGTGGGTTCGAACATTCGGACCCGCGACGGCGGCGCCTGTTTCATGTCCAACAGCGAAACCAGCTCGTGTCCACGCGCCTGCGCATCGGCTACGAGATTGGCGAGGCGGCTGCGCTGGGCCTCGTTGATGATCGAGGTGTAGTCCTGATAGCGGTTGCCGGCACCGTAGCGCTCGGCCATCTGCTGCTTCAGCAGGGTGACGAAAGCATCACGCTTGCTCTCCTGGATAAGCACATAGTCCGGCGCGATGCAGGTTTGGCCGGCGTTGAAGAACTTGCCCGTTGCGATGCGGTTCGCCGCCCGCCGCAGATCCGCCGTTTCGCCGACGATGGCCGGGGATTTGCCGCCGAGCTCCAGCGTGACCGGGGTCAGATTCTGCGCGGCAGCCGCCATCACCTTGCGGCCAACGGCGGTGGAGCCGGTGAAGAACAGATGGTCGAAAGGCAGGGCGGAAAAGGCGGCCGAGAGGTCGGCGCCGCCGAGCACCACCGTCGCGCGCGTGTCGGGGAAGACATCGGCGATGAGCGCGCGCAAGAACACCGACGTGCGCGGCGTATGTTCGGACGGCTTGAGCATGACGTGATTGCCGGCACCGATCGCTGCAACCAAGGGTGCCAGCGCCAGATTGACCGGATAGTTCCACGGCGAAATGATCCCGACGACACCGAGAGGAACGTACCGGACTTCTGCCTTTGCCGGCCAGAGCTTCCATCCGGCCGCCCGCCGCTCGGGCTTCATCCAGGCCTTGAGCCTCGCAAGCGTGTGATCAATCTCCGAAAGGACCACGCTGCCCTCGCCGAGAAGCGTTTCATGGACTGAGCGATGGCCGAAATCGGCGCTGACCGCCTTCGACATGTCATCCAGCCGTTCGCGGAAGAGACGGCGCAGACGCTTCAGATCGTCCCGGCGCTGCTCGTAGGACGGACGCTGCTCGAGCCAGGCGGCACGCAGGAGCTCGAAGCTAGTCTGCAGCTGAGACGGATGACTATCCTGCATGCGCATTGCCTTCGGTCGAACGCGCGAAAAGCCATTGTGCCGTATAGTACGTGCCCAGCACCCAGATGGCATTGTAGGGAATGTCCCAGCGGAACCGCCCGTAGGCCAGCAGCGTGTCGCTGACCATGAAGAACAGGCCACCAAGCGCTGCAAATCGCGCGGCGGATTTCTCCGGCGCTCCGCCTGAAAGCTGTCGATCGCGGGAAATGGCCTGTGCGGCCATCGCCGCCAGCGCCAGCGCGTAGATGACGACGGGAATGCGCATGCCGGCGGGCAAGGACGACCACAATCCGGCAATGACGATAAAGCCGATCAGTGCGAACAGCGCGAATATGCTCTTGTCCGCGGCAAAGCGGCTGTCCCGGGTGAGCGCCCAGATATAGGCGCAGTGGGTCAGGAGAAAGCAGACAAGGCCGGCGAGGAAATAATCGCCCGGCAACATGAGAAAGAAGTCGCCGGCCGCCGCGAAGGCAAGCCCGATGACGATTGCCGTCGCATCAGCCCGCGACGATGGGCTGATGTTGCGAAGGACGGCCACGAGCAAAAGTACCGTCGCTGTCGGTTTCGTGAGGTAATGCAGCCACCGCCAGCCGGATTCTTCGCCGCCGGCCAGCAGGCTGCCGACGATTGCGAGAACCGCGCAAACGACAAACAGCGCATAGAGCCATGCGTTGTTTCGCGCGCCCAAAGTGATGCTTTGTTCCATGCCTGCCCCCCGTTGTTCGCGAGGATTGCGCGGCGACGACCGCCATCGTCGATCCGCAATCTCTCATTCGAAGGACTGTAATCAAGCGCCGAAGATTGTCCATAGCTGAACAAACGGGGTATAGCGACCCTTTCTGTAATCGCTACTACATAATTTTGCGGATGACCTTGCGGAAGGTGCTCGGGATTTATATAAATCCAACTACAGAAAGGAATACTCATGGCAATCCGGGGACGACCGCGTGGTTTCGACCGCGATCTTGCGCTTCAAAAGATCATGGATGTGTTTTGGGCGAAGGGTTACGAGGCCGCCCAGCTCAACGATCTGACGGCGGCCATCGGCATCACGCCGCCGAGCTTCTACGCGGCGTTCGGGTCGAAGCAATCCGCGTTTCGCGAGGCGGTCAGCCTCTATGTCGCGACCGCGGGGTCCGGCCCGATGCACGAGCTCGATGCGGGCGAAACGGCACGACTGGCGATACGTGCGATGCTCCTTGCCAGTATCGACGTCGCACTGAGGACACCGCAATCGAACGGCTGCCTGTTGATCCTCGGCGTGATGAACTGCCAGCCCGAAACCCGGCCGCTCTACGATCTGCTCAAGGGCATAAGGAAAGAAACGGTAGGACGCGTGCGCGCAAGGTTGCAACGCGGCGTGGCGGAAGGCGATCTGCCGCAAACGACCGACATACCGACATTGGCCAGCTATTACGGCGCCATCATGCAAGCAATCTCCATGCAGGCCCGCGATGGCGCGACCCGGCAGAGCCTGGAAGCTCTCGTCGGACCGTCCCTCGCCGCACTCCAATGAACACCGACTGCCGACGCGGCAGTCTCAACGAATTGAGAGAGATTACGATGCAGCCCATTGAAATGGCCGTCACCGCCGTACCCACCCGGACCGGAAAGGTCGCCATACCAGCCGAACTCCAGCTGGATGTGGAGCAGTTTCACTATGCACCCGCACGCCGAGCGGGAGATTTTGTCTATCTGTCCGGCATCGTTGCCGCAAACGCCGCCACCAAACCGATGGACGCCGAAGGATTTCGTCGCGAGCTGCGGCGGGTCTTCGCGCTGATCGAGCAATTGCTGAGTGCATGCCAGGCGCGCCTGGACGACGTTGTCGAACTCCAGATGTTTCATGTGTTCGGCAGTCACCGCCTGGCATTGGACAAGGCCGGACAATTGGCGGCGATCGCCGCGGTGCGCGACGAGTTCTTTGCCGCCCCCTACCCCGCCGCGGTCGAGCTTGCCGTTGCCGAGCTCAATCCGGACGGTGGCCTGGTCGAGATCAAGGCGACAGCATTCGCGCCCCTGGCGCCGCTCGGTTGACGGGCCGCCGGGCCATCAAGGATAGGGGGCTCGGCCGAGAGCACCACCTTCGCTTTCGGTTATTTGCCGGCCAGCGGCGCGCGCCGCCCAGGCGACCGTCTCGGCGATGCCGCCGAAGGGGTAGAGATGCAGCAGGACCGCACCGAGATCCCGGCCCGTCATGCCGCCTTGAAGCCGGTTCATGAACCGATCCGGCCCCACCTTGCTGACGAGATTGGCCAGCGAGAACCCGTATTTCCCGACGATCGCCGCCGATGAAGCCACACCGAACTGTGCCGCAAACCGCAGCAGGCGCTTCACATCGGCAGGTCCGGGTACGCCGATGCGGATCGGCACATCGATACCGCGTGCCCTGACCTCTACGATCCAATCGATGACCGCATCCGCGTCAAAGCCGAACTGCGTGGTGATCTCCACCGTGCAGCCGCAGGTCTTCAGAAGTTCGACCTTCTGCTCGAGGGCCTCCCACAGGCGTCTTCGGTCGATCCTCGGGTGCCCTTCGGGATAGCCGGCGATCCCGACATGGACGATGTCGTGGTCCGCGATGATGCCACCGGCAATCAGATCGAGCGAATCTTTATAAGGACCGGCGGGTGACGACGGATCGCCCCCCACGAGCATGAAACGGGTGGGACGCGCTGCGCTGATCAGGCCGCCGAGCAGTTCGTCCCGGTCCTGCACCGATCTCAGCCGTCGGGACGAAATGATCGGAACGGGTTCGAACCCCCATTTGCGGATGCGGGCAGCCGCCTCAATGCGCTGCGCATGGGTCTCGTTCCCGAGGAAGGCGATGTTGATTGGAGCACCAACGGGAATCTCGGACCTCGCAGCTTCGATCTGCCCGATATCCTTGCCGGTAATCTCCAGCGAATAGTTGCGAAACAGAGCAGTCTCGACATCGTGTCTTGTGGACGCAGTCAATGAAGATCCTTTGCCGGTGCGACAGCGCTTGGGTCTCGACGCCGTCATCGTTTCCATGCAGCCGGGCGAGATCTACAGCGACGCGCGTCCTATTTGACGCGCGTCGCTGTAGCACTTTGAATCGCTGCATGTTCCCTAAATCGGATTGCCGACTGCAGTGTCGACGCGCCAAGTGTCGCAGGCACTCCACGGGCCGAGAGCGCGAGGGAACGAAGGGCACCGGCCCGTCGAATGGCACCGGCATCGATACGATCGCCGCGCATCGGCAGATCAAACGGTAAGTCGGAATCAAAAGCGCCCGCTCGGATCCGAGCGGGCGCTTCATGAAATCGTTAGTGGTCTCAGGCGCGTTTAGCGGCCGAAGGCAGCCCGGGCAATGCTCGGGATGTCGGCGCGCTCGATGCCGAGGTCGCGCAGTTCGCGGGCGGACATGCGGCCCAGTTCGGAGACCGTCTGCCGGTACTTGCGCCAGTTGTTGAAAGAGCGTGCTACGTTCATGATGATCCCCTTTCCGCGGGCTTTCGAAGCCTAGCTGCCAGTCCTTGGCGCTTCGTTCGCTTCGATGAGGGGAATATAGCCGACGCCCCTCCCTGGTAGCAGCGCTAAGACTTCACCCCACCCCTGCAGGCCGCGCATGGATCATTGTACCCCACGGAACTGCAGAAGCTGGGAAGATGGGCCGGCGAGCGCAGCCGCCCCTTGAGAGCAGATTTTGCCCAACCCCGACAAAGTTGGACTTACCGGGGTTGCGCTACTTCCTACTTGATCGAATAGCGAATGCCTTAGACTCAGCGCATCATCGCGCCGACATTGCCGCCGTCCACCGTGAGCACCGCACCCGTGCTGGTGCGCGCCTTGGCCAGGTGGACGAAAGCGGCCGCAACGTCCCGGGCCGTCACTTCGCGTCGAACCAGGTTTCCGCGCATGTAGCTTTCCGGCGAAATGCCGCGCGCCTGGCTGCGCTCCTCGATCATCTGGTCGGTCATCAGCCCGGTGCGGATGCGGTCGGCATTGACGGCGTTCGAGGTGATGCCGTCGGCACCGTGCTCAACGGCATATTGGCGCATCAGCGCCATCAGCGCCGCCTTCGACGTTCCATAAGGGCCGAAGTCGGGACCTGGGTTGACCGCCTGTTTCGAGACATTGAAGACCAGCGCGCCGCCGGTCTGCTGGGCTTTCATGATCTTCACCGCGCTACGCGCGATGTAATGATGTCCCCAGAAGTTCAGCGCGAAGGCTTTCTGGAAGACCTCCTCCGACACATCGAGCAGGGCGCCCTGGAAGGCTGCGCCGGCATTCGAGATGACGATATCGATACCGCCGAAATGCCTGGCCACATCGGCAAGCGCCGCGTCGACTGCCTCCGGCTTCGTCACATCGCAGACGAGGCCGACACCGCCGAGCCGTGCTGCTTCCTTCTTCAGCGCGTCCTCGGCAAGGTCGAGCAGCGCGATCTCGGCGCCCTCGGCATGCAAAGCCTCGGCAATTGCCAGCCCGAGGCCACCGGCGCCGCCGGTGATCACGGCGACCTGTCGGCTGAGCGGCTTCTCGGCCTGCTTCGTCAGCTTCACCTGCTCGAGCGACCAGTATTCGATGTCGAAGAGATCCTCCTCCGACAAAGCCTCGAAGCTCTCGATGCCTTCGGCATTGCGGATCACAGCGATCGTCGCTTCGGCGACGTCGGCGCCGACTCGGGCGGCCTTTTTCGTCGGGCCGGCGGCAAACAGGCCGACGCCCGCGACATAGAAGACACGCGGCATCGGATCGAGCATGCGCTTGATACCGCCGACACGCGCGTTGTTGCGCTCGAAATAGGCGCGATACTCGTCCTTGTAGGCGGCGACGGCTTGGCGCACCGTTTCAGCCCAGGCAGCCATGTCGCCCGCAACAGGAGCGGGCAGCGCCACGCCAAAGCGCTTGATGTGGATGACATGCTCAGGGGTCGCATTGCCGCGGTGAACCAGATCGGAAACATTCTCGGCATTGCAGAAGTCGAGAACCGCGGGGCCGGAGCGATGCTCCAGCACGAAGCGGCGGGGGCAACCCTCGACGCCGCTGTCGATCGCGATGGCGCCACGCAGAACCGGCGCGATCTCGGCTGCCGTGGCAAGCGATGCCGCCTGCTTGACGACCGCGAAGGGACGCGGGTTACCGCGGGCGATGCGCTGTTCGGCCTTGTCGATCGCAGCAATCATCTTTTCATAGGATTCACGCGGATCTTCCGACCAGGTGAAGATGCCATGCTTCAGGAGGATCATGCCGTCGGCGCCCGGATTGGCGCGGAACGCCTCGTCGCAGGCCTTGGCGAGATCGAAGCCCGGCATCACGTAGGGAACGATGATGGAGTCCGGGAACAGTTCCCTCACCAGATCCTCGCCATGCGGCTGGTTGGTCAGCGACACGATGGCATTGGCATGGGTGTGGTCGATATGCCGGAACGGCAGGTTGGCGTGCAGGATCGCTTCGACCGAGGGGTTCGGCGCGGCGGGGTCGAGCAGCAGCCGGCGCTGCAGCATCACCATGTCGTCATCGCTAAGCGTTGGGAATTTGACCATGGCCTGAAGCGGCTCCAGCCTGACCGCAGGCAGGCCCGCCGGCTCGATCGTGCCCATGTCCCAGCCGCTGCCCTTGACGCACAGAACGGCAACCTCGGAACCATCCATCTCCGTGAAGGTGGTCTTGACCGAGGTGTTGCCGCCGCCGTGCAGCACGAGTTCGGGGTCTGAACCCAAAAGTCGGGTCGTGTAGGTGCGGATTGCAAGGTCCCGGTTGATGCCGGCATTGACATAAGTGTCGACGACGCGCGCGAATTCGGTTTCTGACCATCTGGATTTCATGAAAGGCTCCTGTCTTCCGGCGCTTGGCAGCGTTTCCTATGGGGGTTGAAAATGAAGTCTCGTCGCCGGGTGCCCATGGCCGGCACGCGCGCCAAACGAGGGATCGTTTTTTGCGCGCCGTGAGGACAAAACGGCAACGCTATCCGCCGGCTGGCTGCAGGCGGAGACCCGCGTCGGCGCCACCACGGCGAGGCTGAATGCCTTGGAGGTTGCGATCGACGTGAAGAGCGCGCTGCAGCCAGTTTGCGGGAGCGCGAAAGACACCACGAAGCACTTCGCTGATTGGTTCGTTTCCAACCCGCTGGCGCGCGCCTATAGTCGTCCATTCCATCTCGGCGTCTCCCAAAACCTTCGCTGAGACAATTGCTACCATGCTGTGTCATGTGTCAACACGCATGGCAAATTTGTTTGACGGCGGACACTTTTTCCGCTTCAGGAGAAGCCATGACAATCCAGGGGAGCAGACGATGATGGATACGCCGCGGGGAAACCGGGCAGTCGGCGAAGGCATAGTGTTGCCTGCGGAATTCGACGACGGCGTCGTCTGGGCCGCGTGGCTCTACTACGTCGACCAGCTCACCCAGAGCGAAATCGCCAAAATGCTCGGCGTGTCGCGGGCAACGATTGTCAACTACCTCCAGGAGGCGCGCGAGCGTGGCCTGGTCACCATTCGCCTGAACACCGAAGTCGGTTCCCGCACCGGGACAGCCCGGCGCTTGAAGGACAAATTCGGACTTGAGGGCGCGCTGGTCATTCCTGCCCTCGACAACGCCGCGCTGGTGCAACGCCTCGGCGAGGCCGGAGCGCGTCTGCTTGCCGATATGGTTCAGCCGGGCGACACGATCGGCGTCGCCTGGGGCCGGACGGTGTTGGCCGTGGCCGACAGCATCTCGCTGCCCGAACCCGTGGAGGGATTGACGGTCGTGCAAGTCTCCGGAAGCTCGATCGCCAATCCGGATTTCGCGCCTGAATTCTGCACGTCGCTGATGTCGCGCCGCATCCACGCCCGCTGCATCAACCTGCTTGCCCCCGCCCTGCTGTCGACACCCGCTCTGAAGCAGGCGCTTCTGGCCGAGCAGGTGCTGGTCAAGCAGTTCGAACTCATCCACTCGTCGAACATCATCCTCTTCGGCGTCGGCGACATCGGCCCGGAAACCCTGATCCGCTCGGCGAACATCACCGGTCAGGAAGACATCGACGCCTACCAGGCCGGGGGCGCTGTGGGGGTACTGATCTGCCGCTTCATCGACGCCGAAGGGCGGCCGGTGCGCGGCGATCTCGACAACCGCATGGTAGGCATCGAGCTGAACGAGCTGATCCAGGTGCCGCGGCGCCTGTGCGTCGCCGGCGGCGCCAGCAAGCTGACGGCGATCCGGGCGACGTTGAACGGCGGCTACGCCACCCATCTGGTCACTGACATCGCGACGGCGGAGTTGCTTCTGCAATAGCCCCGTCTGCTACCGCAGTGCATCGTCCGGCGAAACCGTATCGCGGAGCACGAAATAGGCGACGCCCCCCGACAGGTTCGCAAGCGCGATGCCGGATAGGTCGATGCCGCCATTGCCGGAGATCATCGCCAGCATCACGCCAAGCGCGAGAAGGCCGAGTTCGGGCACTTGGCCCGCCATGGATTGCAGGTTGTAGATATCCAGGAAGCTGGCGCCAACCAACACGCCCCCTGCCGCCAACACGGCGATGTTGACGACGGCCAAAAAGGCCAACTGGCGATCAACCCGAAATTCCAAAGCACGCCCTCCGTCCTGGTCGTTCGCAGGCAGGCGCAATCACGGCTCCCAGCGTGCTTCAGGCACACGCTCCATGACCGCGCGCCGGGCGCTCCTTCGAGTTCGGCTGCCGCGACGCCCCACCTGACGAGGCCGGCGATGACATTCTTATTTGCCTGAAAAGCTTGGCGTTTCCCCCAGGAGAGACGGGCGTTCAGACCGCAACTTTCGGTCCGGATTGCCGTTCGACGCGACGAAAGAGCGACGTCGCGCGTGGACGGCTTCGGCCGTCAGCGACTTGAAAACCACCTGGGGCAGGCGCGATCCGCTCTATGCGATACTGCGTGGCTGCCGCTGATGAGGAAAACTAAGCCTTCGCGGAGATGCCCCCTTGTCGGCGACGCGGTCGTGATGGAGTAATCCGGCTTACAGAGTGCAGGCACTGGTCGTGCAGCACGATAATTATGTCGTAGACAGGCTCTGGTCGCAGCGCCGCAAATCCTAAAATCCGGCTTCAGTTTCAATCAGGGTCGCAATCAATGGCAGAGTTTCCGCAAAAGGCGAAGGTCGTAATCATCGGGCTGGGTGGCATCGTTGGTGCCTCGATCGCGCATCACCTGATCGAGCGCGGCTGGGACGACATCGTCGGCATCGACAAATCCGGCATCCCGACCGATATCGGCTCGACGGCGCACGCGTCGGACTTCTGCTACACCACCAGCCACGACTATCTCTCGGTTTGGACGACGCAGTATTCGATCGATTTCTTCGAGAAGATGGGTCACTACGCCCGCATCGGCGGCCTGGAAGTCGCACGGACTGGCGACGACGTCTGGATGGAAGAGATCAAGCGCAAGCTTTCCTCCGCCAAGGCCTTCGGCACCCGCGCCCACTATGTCTCGCCGGCGGATATCAAGCAGATGTTCCCGCTGATCGAGGAAGATCAGGTCATGGGCGGCATGTTCGACCCGGATGCCGGCCTCGTCATCCCACGCTCGCAGACGGTAGCCGGCAAGCTGGTCGATGCGGCCGAGAAATCCGGCAAGCTCCAGATCTTCGGCAACACGCCGGCAACGTCGCTCATCGTCGAGAACGGTCGCATCAAGGGCGTTGTCACCCATCGCGGCACGATCATGGCTGACCATGTCGTCGTCTGCGCCGGCATATGGGGCCGCCTGATCGCTGAAATGGTCGGCGAGGATCTGCCGGTCATGCCGGTCGACCATCCGCTCACCTTCTTCGGCCCGTACAACGAATTCGAAGGCACCGGCAAGGAAATCGGCTTTCCACTCCTGCGCGACCAGGGCAATTCCGCCTATATGCGCGACACCGGGGATCCGAAGACCACCGAAGGCGGCCAGATCGAGTGGGGCTATTACGAGACCACCAACCCGCGCCTCTGCCATCCCCGGCACATTCTTGAAAAGCACGAAGCGCGCCTGTCGCCCTCGCAGCGCGACCTCGATATGGAGCAGATCATCGAGCCGCTCGAGCGCGCCATGGAACTGACGCCGATCCTCGGCGAACTCGGCTACAATGAAGGCCATTCCTTCAACGGCCTGCTGCAGGTCGCGGCCGCCGGCGGCCCCTCCTGCGGCGAGAGCCAGAAGGTGCGCGGCCTCTGGTACTGCGTCGCCATCTGGGTGAAGGACGGCCCCGGCTACGGCAAGCTGATCGCCGACTGGATGACGGACGGGCGCACCGAGATCGACCACGCCTCGATCGATTATTCCCGCTTCTACCCGCACCAGCTCGAGGAAAAATTCATCGAGGGTCGCTGCTTCGAGGCAGCGCAGAAGATCTACTATCCGGCTGTGCATACGCGCGAGCCCTATGCCAGCGGCCGCAACGTCAAGCGCTCGCCCTTCTATGAGCGCGAGAAGGAGCTCGGCGGCTACTTCATGGAACTCGGCGGCTGGGAGCGCGCGCACGGCTACGCTGCCAACGAACACCTCCTGGAACGATACGGCGACCGCGTCCCGGTGCGCGAGAACGAGTGGGACAGCCGCCATTTCTGGCGCGTTTCCAACGCCGAACATCTGGCGATGAGCGAGGATTGCGGTATCGTCAACCTCTCGCACTTCCACATGGTCGACATCGCGGGTCCTGACCATGTCGAGCTTCTCGAGTGGCTTTGTGCCGCCAAGATCGGCGGCGACGGCAATATCGGCAAGGGCATCTACACCCACTTCCTCGATGACGAGGGCATGGTGCGGGCCGACTTCACCGTCTTCCGCATGGCCGACCGCTGCCGCCTCGTGAATGGCGCCGATGCCGGACCGCGCGACTTCCAGTACATGCGCCGTGTCGCCGAAGATCGCGGCCTTGACGTCACCATCACCGACGTTTCGGAGAAGTTCATCACGATCGGCATCTGGGGGCCCAACGCCCGCGAAACGCTGAAGAAGGTGGTTGCCGATCCGGCGGGCCTCGATATCGAGAACTTCGCTTTCGCCGCGATCAAGCCGATCGAAATCGCCGGCAAGAACGTCACCGCCTTCCGCATCTCCTATGTCGGCGAGCAGGGCTGGGAATTGCACATGAAGTATGAGGACGGTCTCGCCGTCTGGGACGCACTGCGCGCCACCGGCGTCATGGCCTTCGGCGTCGAGACCTATGCGAACTCGCGCCGTATGGAAAAGAGCCTGCGCCTACAGAATGCCGATCTTCTCACCCAGTACAACCTCATCGAGGCCGACCTGGCTCGCCCGAAGGTCAAGGACGTGGACTTCCGCGGCAAGGCGAAGCATCTTGAATACAAGGCCCGCGAGCACCAGCCGGCCATGCTCTGCACGCTCATCCTCACGGAGAACATCGATAGAAACGGCGTGAAGCGTTACCCGGTCGGCAGCCTGCCGGTCATGGACCCGGAAACCGGCGCGGTGCTGGTCGACGAGCTCGGCCGCCGCTCCTACACCACCTCGATCGCCTACGGCCCGACCATCGGCAAGAACATCGCGCTTGCCTATCTGCCCTGGTCCCACTGCCAGGTCGGCCGCAAGCTGAACGTCGAATACTTCGCCGAAACCTATCCCGTCGAAGTCGCCGGCGTCGGTTACAAGCCGCTCTACGACCCAGAGAATCTCAAGCCGCGGAGCTGATATCGCTCTCAAGAGGCAGGTGCGCTTGCGCCGCAAGACAAAGGCCCGCTCTCATTCGGGCGGGCCTTCTCTATTTCAAGGTCATCGGCGGGCCCGTGCGGACGGCACAGCTGACTGCCGACGAGGCCCAGCCGGCGCCGGCGCGGCAGCAGTGTCCGGAAGCCAACCGAAGCGGCTCCTACGGGAGCACATGCCCCGCCGCCCTGAAGAGAAGGTACCAGTCCTCGCGCGACAAGGTGATGTCGGCGCCGGGTGCAATGTCGCCGAGACGCTCCGCGCTGGTCGTGCCCAAGACCACTTGAATCCTTGCGGGATGCCGAGCAATCCAGGCATAGGCGATGGCCGATGGCGATACCCCGTATTTGCTTGATAGCGCGATCAGCACACGATTGAGTTCCGAAAAATTCTTCTCGTCACCAATGAATACGCCCCCGAAGAAGCCCTGCTGGAACGGCGACCAGGCTTGAAGGGTCATCCGGTTGATCCGGGAATAGGCGATGACCTCTCCGTCGCGGTCGCTCGACTGCTCCAAACCAGCCATGTTCGCGGCGAGACCGAAGGCAACGGACGGGGCATGGGCAATGCTGAGCTGGATTTGATTGGCGACAAGTGGTTGGTTCACGGCGGTCTTCAGCAGATCGATTTGCCGCGGTGTGTGGTTTGATACGCCGAAGTGCCGAACCTTACCCGCAGCGTGAAGGCGATCGAAAGCCTCGGCCACTTCCTCCGGCTCCACCAGTGTATCCGGGCGGTGCAGCAGAAGGAGATCCAGGTAGTCGGTTTTCAAGGCTTTAAGCGAGCGGTCAACGGCCTGGAGAATATGGTCCTTGGAGAAATCAAAATAGCCCGGCCGAATGCCGCACTTGCTCTGGATCACAATCGACTCCCGCTCACCCGGGGTCAGACGCAAGGCCGCGCCAAAACGACGCTCGCACTCATGCGCTTCGCCACCATAGATGTCGGCGTGATCGAAGACGTTGATGCCGACATCCCGCGCCTTGCTAAAGAGCCGCCGAATCGCCTCGTCGCTGAGATCGGCGATTCGCATCAGGCCCAAGACGGCGGACGATACGGCCAAGTCAGTTGTTCCCAGGTTGAATCTCTGCATCGGGGTGCGCTCACACTGTCAATGTCGTTGCGAAAGGGTGGTCTGGCAGCGGCAGGCCCGAGCATCGCCGGGCTCTCCTGTTGGATGGGCAAGCTGTAGCAGCATGGAGCGGCTCGGAAAATGCCCGACGACGGAATGACCGCGGCGCAGCGGCAGATTTGTGCTTTTCTGATGTGCTTTTTTTACGGTCTCTCGATCTGGAACGTGGAAAGCCGGCGGACATTGGGCTCCAGAACGTCAAAAAGCCCGCGGACATTGCTGTCCTGCGGGCTTTGTTTGATCTGGTTGCGGGGGCCTGACTGCATGGAGACTTGTAAATTCTCCGCCTCAAACCGGCTTTACGGCGACAACTTCCGCGTCATGCCAGAAGCCGCCCCTGCCCAGTCATTTTTGAAATGCCACGTTTTGGCCGAAAGCACCGGTCCACTTTTAGGCGTGGAAGGTAGAAGAGCGGTCGTTAAGGCGTTTCGGTTTAATCGCCTTCGATTCGCATCTGCGGGCGATGCCGACTCGTCATCAACTAGATGCCGGTAAGCATCCTCGCAATCCCAACAGCATATCGATCGGTCATGCCCGACGTGAAGTCAGCAAGGGCGTGCAGTGCTTGTTCTGCATCGGTAACGTTTCGCGAGTCCAGATCGAGGGTCCTGACGAGCTGCCGATTACGGTCGGAGAGCCTGATCCCACTTTGCCCTGGCAAGATCTTCGAAGACGGGAAGCACACCTGACATCACATTGCCAATCACACGCCGACCAGACACCTCCAACCCAGTCTTTCTCCAGGCGGTGAAGACCTTCCCGAGGAAGGAACTTCATCTTTGCGAAGACGGAGGAAGGCCTGCATCGGCTAGGGTCAGGACTCGTTAATCACAGCCAGAAGATAACCGAGGCTGCGATGCAGATTGCTGAGAAGAAGGTGTGGGCACATCGGTCATAGCGTGTTGCGATGCGCCTCCAATCCTTGAGTTTGGCGAATAGGTTCTCGACCTTGTGTCTGCGACGATAGAGGGCTTTGTCGTAGACGTATGGTTTCTTCCGGCTTTTAGAG
>NZ_MBSS01000018.1 GCF_001695855.1 Ensifer sp. LC163 | reverse complement strand
ACTGCGCGGCCGGCATAGGCCGCACAGGAACCGTGGCGACATGCATCCTGCTGGTCCTAGGGCTCAACCCTACGGATGCGCTCGAACGGATTGCCGCTGCCGGCTCCGGCCCCGAGACGGAGGCCCAGAATAGCCTCGTCGACCGCTGCGCCGTACGCATAAAGCAACCAGTCGAAACCGGCCTTTGAGATCCCCCATGGACCAGAAGCTGCAGTTTCCCGCCGACAAGAACGCTGGTGCGCCGAAAATCAGGCCCGCCATTTCCTGGATGGACGCAGGGGTCGGACTTGCGATCCTCGCCGCATTCGTGCTCATCGCATTCAACATCTACTCCAACATGACCGCGGCCGGGATCCGGCCGGGCTTCGGCTTTCTTGCGCAACAGGCCGGATTCGACCTTAGCGAAAGCGTCATTCCCTACGATGCTGCGGACAGCTACCTGCGGGCGATCCTGGCAGGCCTTGCCAACACCATTGCCGTCGCCGCGGCGAGCCTGGTCATCGCCTGCATCATCGGCCTGCTGATTGGCCTCCTTAGCGTCAGCACCGCACCACTCGCGCGCCTCTTTGCACTTGCCTATGTCGAGCTTTTCCGCAACCTGCCGAAGATTCTCGTACTGCTGGTCATCTTTGTCGCGGCGGTGAACGGCCTGCCCACCATCCGCCAAGCGCTCACCGTCGGTCCGCTCACCATCTCGAACCGGGCGATCTACTTGCCGTGGCTTTCCGACGATCCGGGCAATACGCTTTGGCTCACCGCCTCATTGTTGGTTGCTCCCCCGTTCCTTTGGCTGTGGATGCGCCGTGTCGCGCGGCGCCAGGCGCTCACCGGCCGGCGCGGCCCTGCCATCGCCGTCGCTTTCGCCATCGCCCTTGGCATTCCGGCCGCACTTGCCTTCGTGCTTGACGCGCCACTCACGCTGTCCTGGCCACACCTCGCGGGCTTTTCCGTTGAGGGCGGGATCACGCTTTCCATCCAGTTCTGTACCGTTGCGGTCTCGCTCGGCCTTTATCACGGTGCCCAGATCGCAGAAGTTCTGCGTGGCGGCATCGAAGCGGTGCCGGATGGGCAGATCGAGGCGGCAAATGCGCTGGGTCTCAGGCGCGGCCAGGTCACACGGCTCATCGTTGTGCCGCAGGTGCTGCGCACCGTCGTACCGCCACTCAACAACCAGTTCGCCAACCTCCTCAAGAACACGTCGATCTCAATCGCCGTCGGCTATTCTGATCTCATGTCGGTGGCCGGAACTGCCATCAACCAGACCTTCCGGCCGCTGGAAACCATGCTGATCACCATGTCGATCTATCTCGTCCTCTGCCTTATGGTCACGGGCGCACTCAACCATTGGAACGCGCGCATTCGTGGCCGCGAAGGGCGAAGTGCAACATGAGCGCGGCGCCGACCCTCGAACGTCTCTCCCGCAACGCGGCCCGCGCATGGCTGGGGAGGCACGCCTCCCGGCCGGGATCGAGTCTCCTGTCGCTGGCGAGCGCCACATTGGCTCTCTACCTCGCCTGGATCGTGCTCGACTGGCTCTTCCTCTCGGCGCCGCCGCCTTGGGCGGCCGCCTCCTCCTGCGCCGGGGCCGCGGGCGCCTGCTGGCCATTCTGGATGGAAAAATCCCGCTTCATCCTGTTCGGCACCTACCCTTTTGACCAGCAATGGCGGCCCTTGCTGGCCTCGCTGGTCCTCATCGCCCTCTCCGTCGCCACCGGGCGTATGGCCGTTAGCGGGCGCTGGCCGGATATGCGGCTATTGGCGGTCACCTGGCTTTGCGGCATGGCCGCCTCTTTCCTTTTGATGGGCGGTGGCGTTTTCGGCCTAGCTCCGGTCGACGCAACGCGGTGGAACGGCCTTCCGATCCTGCTCATTCTCTCCACCATCGCGCTGGCGCTGGCGCTGCCGGTGGGCGTGCTTCTGGCGCTTGCCCGCTACCAGACCCGTCACCCACTACTTCGCCGGGCGTCAGGGGCCTACGTCGAGATTATGCGTGGAGTGCCGATGGTCACGCTGCTTTTCGTCGGCGTCTTCGTGCTGCCGCTTACCTTGCCGAAGGGCATGGCCATCGAGCCGATTACGGCCGTCCTCGTGGCGCTCGTCTTCTTCCATGCCGCCTATTTCGCTGAGGACGTGCGCAGCGGCCTCATGTCGCTTCCGGCCGGCCAGCACGAGGCAGCCTCGGCGCTCGGACTCGGCTTCTGGCAGACGGTCCGCCTCGTCCTCCTGCCGCAGTCGATTGAACGTGCCATGCCTGCCCTCGTCAACAGCACGATCGGCGCTTACAAAGACACCTCCCTCGTGGTGATCCTTGGCCTGCACGATCTTAGCGCCACTGCCCGCATGGCCTTCAGCGACGTTGCGTGGGGAAACCAGGCGCTGGAAGCCTATGTGTTCGTCGGCCTCTGGTTCCTTCTCTCCTGCTCCTACCTCTCCTGGATCGGTCGACGGCTGGCAACCCGGGGGGCGGCCGGCCGAAGTCGGAGTACCAGAAATTCAGACTGAAGTTGGTCCGTAGGGATTGGTGGTAGTCCCGGGACCGTGACTTTGCGGGCATCAGCGACGCCCAGCGTGGCGGTGGGTGTCAGGCCGATGTCGCGGCCACCTCGACTACGCTGCATTCGCGTTGCAGCAAGACCGTCAGCCTTGCCAAGGGTCGACCACAACGACACCGGTGCCTTCGAAATCCCTGATGTTGCGGGTCACTACGACCATGTCGTGGACCAGAGCGGTCGCAGCGATCAGCGCGTCGGCCTCGTTGCGCCGGTCGGGGATGTGCAGGTGCGCGCAGCGCGTCGCAACCGCATCGTCAACCGGCACGATTCGGCCCGCGAATTCCGGGCGCACACGACTGTCGAGCCATGCGCGCAACCGAGCGCCCTGTGCCGCGTCCCGGCGGTGCACCCCGAGCACACCTCGCTCCAATTCGAGGATCGTGATGGCCGAAAGAAAGAAGCGCGCCGCATCTTCGGCTCCTACCCACACCAACACATTGGCATCGGCCTTGCCGTCACCGATCTTGCGCAGTTCGGAAACGACGTTAGTATCAAGCAAGTACTTCAAGACAAGTCCACTTCACGCGGCCTGATTTCAACGCGAGGCGGGTCAAAGTCGATCGACGACAGGCCGGGCATGGAGAGCGCGTCGACGAGGCTGCGGTGCTTCCCGCTCAAACGCTCGAATTCATCATACGTCATCAGCACATGGGAAGGCTTGCCGCGATCCGTGATGATGACTGGGCCGCTTCTTGCCGCCTTCTTAGCGCTGCTGACGTCATGGTTCAGTTCTCGGCTGGAAAGGGTAGTGATACTCACGGCTCACCTCCATGTAGGTAATTACCTACATATAGCATGGGAGGAAGAAATAACAAGCCGAGCACGTAACGCCATACCCTCCTATCAGTCTTCCGGCGCTGCAAGCTGTCCAGTCGATACAGCTGGATCCGCTGTAACTCACCACTCGATGCGAAACGTCTGGCCAAGTCACTTGCGCTGGCGCCCAGGGACTGTCTAACTAGATGACTTGGGAAGGCTTTGGGGACCGTCATGCGCAACTTCGAAGATCCTGGTCGGTCGCTGGCCGTTGCCCGTCACGGGATGGCGGCAACCTCACATCCGGCCTCAACCCTGACGGCCATCGAGGTCCTGAAGGCAGGAGGCAACGCTATGGATGCGGCGGTGGCGGCCGTCGCGGTACAATCTGTTGTCGAGGCAGGTTCGACGGGTGTCGGCGGGGACTGTTTCGCAATGATAGCGGTGGAAGGGTCCACCGACATTCGCGCGTATAACGGCTCGGGCCGGACGCCGGCCGCCCTGACACGCGAAACATTGCGGGCTGAGGGTGTGACAGCAATCGAGCGCGCTTCTCCTCATGCGGTCACGGTTCCTGGAGCGGTCGATGCCTGGTGCCGCCTCTTGAGCGACTTCGGCCGGATGCCGATGGCCGAGGTTCTTCAGCCGGCAATCGCACTGGCACGGGAGGGCTACGCACTGACGCCCCGTGTCGCCGCCGACCTGGGTCTGCAACGCGATCTCCTGGCGGCGGACCCAACCACCCGTGCCACCTTCCTGGTTGAGGGAGAGGCGCCGACGGTCGGCTGCACCCAGCGCCAGCCCTTGCTCGCGGATACGCTCGACGCGATCGCTCGCGACGGCAGGGACGCCTTCTATCGCGGCGGCGGCGCCGAGGACATGGTGAACTATCTGCGCGACCTCGGCGGCCATCATACCCTCGGCGATTTCGCCAGCGCTGCAGGCCACTACGTTACACCCATCTCCACGACCTATCGCGGCCGCACCATCTACGAGTGCCCGCCGAATGGCCAGGGCGTGGTCGCCCTTCTGATCCTGAATATTCTCTCACGTTTCTCGCTGTCCAACGACCCGTTCGACGCTGATGATCTGCATCTCCTCCTCGAGGCAACACGGCTCGCCTACGCCGCGCGCGACGCGCTGGTCGCCGATCCGTCTGGATCGGATGGGGCCGTCGAGCACATGCTGTCGAGCACGCTTGCTGATCGCCTCGCCAGTAGCATCTCCTTCGATCGGGCCACGGATCCACTGCCGTCGTTCGACACGGTCGAGCACAAGGATACCGTCTATCTTTGCGTGGTGGATCGCGATCGCAACGCGGTCAGCTTTATCAATTCGATATTCAGTTCCTATGGCAGCGGGCTGATGGCGCCGCGCTCGGGCGTGTTGTTCCACAACCGTGGCCAGAGCTTTTCGCTTGTGGCAGGGCATCCCAACGAAGTCGGCCCCCGAAAGCGTCCGATGCATACAATAATCCCGGGAATGGCGGCCGAGGGTGGACGCGTCGTCATGCCGTTCGGTGTGATGGGCGGCCACTACCAGGCCATGGGCCATGCTCATCTGTTATCCCGGCTCTACGATTGCGGTCTCGATCTTCAGACCGCCATTGACCTGCCGCGCCTCTTTCCGCTGCCCGCTACCGCAACGGTCGAAGCCGAGGAAGCCGTCCGCACGAGCAGCGGCGCCGAGTTGGAGCGGCGTGGCTTCAAGGTTCAGCCGCCCCGGTCGGCCATTGGCGGGGCGCAGGCCATCCGGATTGACTGGGAGCGCGGCGTCCTGATCGGAGGGTCCGACCCCCGCAAGGATGGGATGGCGTTGGGCTACTAGGGCTGTAGACTCATAAAGCGACTGATGTCAGCTGAGCGTGGAAACGAGATTTTGGCTCACCAGCTATCCGACGGCACCGGTGCGCCAAATAATGCGCGGCGCTGTAGGCACGGCAGATGACGCCCGAGAAACCTCAGATCACAGGGCATTGGCGTGAGGGTTGCGGTAGCGGCCGCCGCAGACGGCAATGTCTCTAGCCGTAAAGGTAGTCCGGCAGCCAGAGCGTGATGCCGGGCCACAGATACATGATGAGCATGCAGAGGATGACGATCAGCATGTAGGGCATCATGCCGGCGAATATCTGGTTGAGGGTCACGTTCGGTGGCGAGACGCCTTTGAGATAATAGGCCGACATTGCCACCGGCGGCGAAAGAAACGCCGCCTGCAGATTGACGAAGACGAGCACGCCCCAGAGTATCGGATCGATATCGAAGTGCCTTAGCATCGGCAGGAAGATCGGCACGAAGATGATGATGATCTCGGTCCATTCCAGCGGCCAACCGAGAATGAAGATGATCGCCTGCGACAGGATCATGAACTGCAGGGGCGTAAGATTAAGCGCCAGCACCCACTGCTCGATCAGCGCCTGGCCGCCGAGAAGCGCGAAAACGCCGGAGAAGAGCGCCGAGCCGACGAAGAGCCAGCACACCATTGCCGTCGTCTTCGCGGTCAGGAACACCGCTTCCTTGGTGCGCTTCCAGTTGAGTGTTCGCGCCTGGAAGGCCAGCAGGAAAGCGCCGGCCGCACCGACCGCGGCGGATTCGGTTGCCGTCGTGATCCCGAACAGGATGACGGCGAGTACGACGACGGTAAGAATGCCGAGCGGCATCACGGAAGAGATCAGAAGCTTCACGACCTGAAGCCGATCGGCGCTCATGTTGCGGTAGTAGCGGGCGAGCACCGCCGCAGCAATCACGGCAATGACGGCGAACGAGACGTAGAAACCGGTCGCAGGCCCGTTTACCGCCGCTGGCCCAGCATCAGCCGCTGAGGCGCCGAGCTGCTCCAGTCCTTCCGGCGTTTCCATCTCCGCCGATGCCTGCGGGTGGATGACGACATACCACCACGCGAGAGCCAGGGTGACCGCCGTCAGCGAGAAAGGCACCAGCGCGGCGCAGGCATTCTTGACCAACTTCCAATAGGTCAGCGGCCCCTCGCCCGTCTCGAGCGCCATCGCCCTCGACGGCGAGAACAGCGCGACAAGCAGCCCGGCTGGCATGTTGCGCGAATAGAGAGCCTCAAAGCTCCTCATCCAGGTGGGCACCGGAACTCTTGTCTGTTCCTCGGGCAAGGCGGGCGCGATTTTCGGATTGATCATCGCCCAGCCGAGAATGTAGGCGAGATAGAGGAGCGCGAGGAAAAAGCCGGGGAACATCGCGGCGGCATAGAGCTTGACGACCGACTGCCCCGCGACCGCCGCGTAGACGATGATCATCACCGATGGCGGGATCAGAATGCCCAGCGTGCCGCCGGCGGTGATGACGCCCGACGCGAGTTTCACGTCGTAGCCGGCGCGCAGCATCGGGTTCATCGCGATGACGCCCATCAGCACCACCACGGCGCCAACGAGGCCGCTGGCAATACCCCAGAAGGTGCAGACGATCAGCGTCGCAACGGCAAGCGACGCAGGCAGCCGCCGGAAGGAAAGCTGGATGCTGTAGAACATCTTGTCGACCAACGCACCGCGCTCCATCACGTAGCCCATCAGAACGAAAAGCGGGATGGAGATCAGCACGTCGTTGGTCATCGCCCCATAGGTGCGCTGAACCATCAGGTCGAAGACCCGATTGTCGATCCAGTGCTCGGCCGGATTGTAGAAAGCGTAAAAGCCGAAGAGCATGCCCAGCCCCATCAACGTGAACGCTGTCGGGAACCCCATCATGATGACGATCACGATGAGGATCAGCATCGTCAGTCCGAGGAACGGATCGCTCACGTCTCGATATCTCCCCTCAGGCCTCGTTGCCGCGCCGCCCTGTCAATATCCTGGGCGCGCTCGATTGCAGCTTCGCGCGTCTCCGCGTCTATGTGCTCGCTGTGCGCAAGCTGTTCGGCGACGACGTCAATCTCCTCGACATCCTTGAGGCGGCTCGGCCAGTCTCCAGTCCTGAGACAGACGATGCAGCGCGTGATCTCGGCGAGCCCCTGAAGCATCACGAGGGCACCTGCTATCGGAATGACCGTCTTGAAATAGTAGATCGGCGGCCCCTCCGCCGTCACGGTCGAATGCTCGCCGATCCGCCAGGATAGCGCCGCATAGTCGTAACCGGCATAGATGAGGGCAGCGACACCGGGCAGGAAGAAGAGGATATAGAGGGCCAGATCGAGCGTCGCCTGTATGCGAGGGCGGAGCGAGCTGTAGAGAAAGTCGCCGCGCACATGGGCATTTTGCGCCAGCGCATAGGCCCCGGCGAGCATGAACAGGGTGCCGTAGAACATGTTGCTGGCGTCATATATCCACGCCGTCGGCATGTTCATGATGTAGCGCTTGAACACTTCGATGCAGACCAGCGTCATCAGCCCGATGATCAACCACGCCGCGGCCTTGCCAACCCAGACGCTGATCGCATCGACCCTGATGAGAAACTGCTGAACGTCCACGGGTGCCTCCAGATAGCCTTAGCTTGGTCAGAAGCATCACCGTTGCCCGGTGATGGCGTCAGAAATCCTTTGCCGCCCCGTCCTTTCCGAAGTAGTGCTCGAAGGCCATTCGGCGGTTGACGACGGTGTCCTGTTCCCATCGCGTTACCCGCCCCGCAAAGGCTATTTGGGACTGGATGACTTCCTTGAACAGCGGGTTTTCCGCCGCCTTCTTCTTCACGACCTCGTCGTAGGCCTCCAGTTGCGTCTTGAGGATCGCTTCCGGCGTCCTGTAGAACCTGACCTTGTCGGTGGTCTGCATTTCCACATAGTCTCTTGAATAGCGGTCCATCGCTTTCCAGTGCATGTCCTGCGAAGCCGCCTCGGCCGCATTGGTGATGATTGCCCTCATCTGCTCCGGCAGCCCATCAAACTTCGCCTTGTTGAACAGGATCTCGAACTGCTCGGCATTCTGGTGATAGCTTTGCAGCATGCAAATCTTGGAGACATCAGGGAAACCGAGGACCCGGTCGGACGACGCGTTGTTGAACTCGGCCGCGTCAACCAGGCCACGGTCCAACGCCGAGACGATTTCGCCACCCGGCAGCGCGGTAACCGCGGCACCGAGCGCGGTGAAGACATCGATCGAGATGCCGACGGTGCGGAATTTCAATCCCTGGAGATCCTCGGCCTTGGCTATGGGTTTCTTGAACCAGCCAAGCGGCTGTGTCGGCATCGGCCCGTAAAGGAACGACACGACACTGGCGCCGATAGAGTCATAGAGCTTCGCCAGCAGCTCCTTGCCGCCGCCGTATTTGTGCCAGGCGAGCAGCATGTTCGCGTCCATCGCGAAGCCGGGACCAGAGCCCCACAGCGCTAGCGCCGTCTGTTTTCCGTAGTGGTAAACGACCACGCCGTGCCCCCCGTCGAGCGTCCCCTGCGACACCGCGTCGAGCAGGCCGAAGGCGGGCACGACGGCGCCCGCCGGCAGCACCTCGATTTTCAGGTCGCCGCCGGTCATGTCGTTGACCTTCTTGGCGAAATCGAGCGCGAATTCGTGAAATATGTCCTTGGAGGGCCATGTGCTCTGCCAACGCATGTTGACAGGCCCCTGGGCTTTGACGACGCTTGGTGACGCGATCATCGCTGCACCGGCCAAGGCGGCACCGCTTAAGAATTTGCGGCGCGACGTGCTTCCCCTGATCTGCGATCTGCGTTTCATCTCTTCCTCCCGAAAGCATGGGCCTCCCCGCCTTGCGAGCGGGAGGAGAAAAGGACAATGCAGTTTTCCGCTCGTATTCCGCTCGTAATCTAGTGTTGTAGCTCCAAATTATACTCCTCGATGAGCTCCAACTCCAACACCGTGTGGACGCATTCATTCCGGCACGACCAGTTCCTGAAGCGGCCGCCCATGACGGTTCTTCGAGAAGAAGGAATGGTTCGGTACCTTGCCGTCCAGTCCGAGATGGCAGAACCAGCGATAGGCAAGGTTGAGGTGGACTTCCTCGCGAAGTCGCCGTTCTGACCGGATGCCCATGCAATAGCCGCGCCCATTAACTGCGGGAACAATACTGCGCTTTAACGGTTATATTAGTGCACGCGCAAAAGCGATCCAGATGATGATCCGTCGGGATCGTGTGCAAGGATGGCCTCCGCCAAGGAGGTCATCCTTTTCGTTGCGCGTCCTGACGACGCTCGAAGGAGCCCTCCATGAGCACGATTGATCCCACGCTCACCTGAAAATGGAACTTCTGCGGAAAACCCAGCCAGTAGTAGGACCTTGGTCCGACACGGACCGGCAAAGGTCGTAGGTGCGTTGTCGAATCTCACGCCCCATGCATACTCGGGCTGGCAAAGCGCCTACGGAACAACGGCCCGCCCCGCCGCCGTAAGCGCGAGTGGTCCCAGAGCGAAGCCCCCCAGGCCCCATACCGCACCGCTCTGGGACCCGCCTACCGTTGCAACTGACCTCTTTCCATACGCTGGAGGCCGTTTCTTTTCAGACCTTCCCTATGATGACGAACACGATCCGCCGGATCGCTTCGGCAAAACTCACCTCGAGCGCCATGGCGGGAATGCCTGCGACCCCGAGCGCGCCGATACCCATCCGTTTCCATCGTTTCACGTCATCGGCGACCGGCTTCATCTCCGCCACGTCAGCAACAATTGTGGCCGTGGACGTTTCGAAATGACCGACACGACCGACAAGCTCATCCATATGGCGATGCACTGCAACCCGACTTTCGGTCGCCTTGTCTTTCGCTCGGTCAGCGCGCCCTCCGCTTCGGCGCATTCAGTCTTGCAGTGCCCGCATCCTCGCCGCCTGTTCGCCAAGCTGGCGATGGACAGCCGCCTCTGTCTCTGTGGACGCCATTACCGCCCTGCCCCATGCCTCGCGCATTCCGTGTCCGTCAGGACGCCGCTACAGCGCCGCGCGTCTATCTAGACGCGCAAAGGTCGCTGTAACACTTTGAGTTGCTACATAATTTTGTCCTTAAATCGATTCCGATTTAAGGAATTATGCAGTAGCCAATGGTCCAGATGCCAGCGACGTCCCGATAGGCCTTCGTCTTCGGGGCCTTCCCACCGCCTGACGAACGCCAGGCCCGCCGCGTTGATGCGTCGGTTCATGTTCATGTTGCTACTTTCATTTTGGTGGAGGACAATCTTCCCAGCCGACAGATTGGGGAGCGGGTGATGGATTTCGAAAAGGTGGGGCGAAGCCGAATGATGATGCGGCTGCCACGACACCGGAAACAGATTTCCGATGCCCACTTCCTTGCGATCAACGACTTGCTGAAGGCCTACGGCCGTGCCGCTATGAAGCGCGATCAGTTGCGCGAGCAACTGATGCCAGTCCCCAAGACCATGCAAGAGTATGAAGATCTCTGCCAGAAACTGGAGGACGACATTATCAAGATGCTGGCTAGTGTGAGCCCGCGAATGGTTCGCTGACATCCACTTTATTCCCAGTAGATTCTCAGTAGCGAAAAGGAGCGGCCAGTTTGCAATCTTCACTTAACGAGTGAACGGCATGCTCTCGTTGGTTGCCGTCGCCCCCCTGACCCCCGCCGGCAACTCGGAACCGCAATCCAACTCTCCGGATTGCGGTTTTTCCCGTGACGGAGCAGCAGATGGGCTATGATTGGAATGGCGCCCGCTGGCGCCGGATGACGGCGGCGAGATTTGGGACCGCCGTGGCTTTGGCGAGTCTACTGGTCGCGGTCGCGACCCAGGTGGTGACCAGGGCGCTGTAGAGATCGAGCGGATGATGTCGCTGGTTGAGCCGCTCGTCACATGCAGGGCGACATCGGGAAACTTCCGGCCGATGCAGGAAGGAAACGCCGGCAATACGCCGGTCGTTGCCGGATAGACGGTGCCGACCTTGATCGTGCGAGCCGCCTTGCCGGCGACCGAGCGCGCCACTTGGCCGACAGCCAGGCTTCGGGAACGGTCAAGCCACCAAGCTTGCAATCCGTCCTGCGGATCCGAGCGCGAGCGTCCACCCGAGCATGCCGTGTCCCGCGTTGATGTAGACGCCGTGGATTTTCTGTGACCTGACGATGAGGGGCCGGGAGGATGGTGTCATCGGGCGCTCGCCCGACCAGCGCCACTCCCACTCCGCCTGCCCGAAGCAGCCGGGTAGTACGGCATTGGCCGCCCCCCGCAGCATGGCGAAACGGTCGGACGTGAAGCCGGAGCCGGCCTTCTCGATGTCGGCGAGGCCCGCAACGCGGAACCGTTCGCCGATCGCCGCAAAGGCGAGCTTGCGCTTCACATCCGTCAGGCTGACGCGGGGAGCTCCCTCCCGCCACGGCACGGTCAGGGAATAGCCGGCGACAGGCTGAATCCCCCGCGCTTCCGGGAGGGCGGCGGCAAGGGTGCGGATCAACGGTCCGGCCGTGACGACGGCGGCGTCGACCGGCAGCGGATCACAATCTGCAAACCGGACGGCCAAGAGCCGCCCCCCGGGCTGCTCGAATCCAGCAACCCTTCTGCCGAAGCATGGTGAAACGCCATACTTTTTGACCATGGCGGCCGTCAGTTGACGGCAGAACGCCGCCGCATCACCGAGCGCATCATCGGGCGTATAGACGGCACCCGCGATCTCGCCTTGATAGGCTTTCAGGGCCGGCTCCACTGCCTCGGCTTCCGATCGCGACAGCATGCGCTGGTCGAGACCGAGCCGCTTTTTGCGTTCGACGATCGGCCGCGCCGCAGAAAGGCTCGCCGTGTCCGGATAGAGATGCAGCTTGCCGGCAACGCGGTAGTCGAAGGCGATATCCACCTCCGCCAGAAGCAACGCCATTTCCCTTCGGGATTCATCGGCGAGTTTCAGAATATCCTTCGTATTGCTCCACCATCGCCATGACGGCGTGTTGGCGAGAAACCGCAGGCCCCATAGCAGGAAGTCCGGATCGAGCCGCAGGCGGACGCGAAACGCGGGATCGCGGTTGGTCAGGATGCCCGGCAGATGTTTCAGCAAGGCGGGCGAGGCCATGGCATCGCCGTAGGCCCAGGAGAGTTGCGCCGCATTGCCGGCGCTCGCGCCCTTTCCCGGCTCTGGTTCCGCATCGATCAGCGTGACGCGATGTCCGGCCCGCGCCAGAAAATAGGCCGACGCGACGCCGACGACCCCTGCCCCGATAATGCCGATATGCATTGCCTCAGCCCTCCGCATCGCCGATGAGCGCCGTCAACTCGATCTCCACCGGCACGCCCCGCGGTAGCGAACCGACGCCGACGGCGATACGCGCATGCGGCCAGCACCGGGGAAAGATCTCACGCAGCAATTCCGACGCGCCATCGACCACCGCACCGTGCTGTGTGAAGTCCGCGGTTGCGGCCACGTAGCCCGCAAGTCGAACGAAGCCCGCTACCCGATCCAGCCCGCCGGCGATGCGCTCCAGTTGCGCGAGCGCGTTGAGTAGAGCCCACCGGGCGCATTCGCGGCCTTCCTCGAGAGACACCCTGCCCCCCAGATGACCCGTCATGAGCGCAGTCTTGTCTTTCAAGGGCACCTGCCCGGAGACCGTCACGGTATTGCCGGTCCTAATTGCACTGACGAAAGCACCGGGCGGCGCGGAAGCATCCGGCAAGGCAAGTCCCAACGCCGCAAGGCGGGCGCGCACCGAACAAGGCCCGTCCGGTTGATCCCTTCGCGATGCGCCGTCGGCGCTCCGTTCCACGAAGATGCGGAAGATCGCCCGGTCGAAATCGCTCAGGCGATATTCCGGGTGCCATTGAATGCCGAGGCAGAAACCCGGCGTATCCCCCTCGAATGCCTCGATGACCCCATCCGGGGCGCGGGCGATGACGCGAAAGCGACCGGTGCCCGTCAGGGCATGACGGTGCAGGCTATTCACATCGGTTTCGAGGCCATCGAGAGCTGCGGCGAGCACGCTTGCCGGCTGCAGTTGAATTGGATGGGCGAGGCGGTCGGGCACGGCGCTCGGCAAATGTTCGACGGCTTCACCGAGCGAGCCGGGCAGGCTTTTGACGAAGGTGCCGCCGAGCCGTTCACCGATCAGCTGCATGCCGTGGCAGATGCCGAGAAGCGGCTTTCCGGTGCGTATCGCATGTTCGATGAGCGTCTGCTCGAACGAACGCCTTTCTGAGCCGGCCTCTACCCCGGGAAGCGTGCCGGTGATCATTACGCCGTCGGCCAGATCGAGTGCCGCGGCGAGCGCCTGCGCTTCATAGGGCAGGATCAGCGGCGTGCCGCCCGCCTCGCCGATCGCCTCGGCATAATTCGCCCGCACCGCATACATCGCTTCGGTCGGCGCGCCGACGGCGGTCTCGATGTCCGGCGTCATGAGGATCACCGGCCGCCGTGCCGCGCCGCCGTCCTGTCTTGCAGTCGTCATTGTCTTGTCTCTCGATTGGAGCTAGCGGGCCGCGGGAGGGGCAAGCCGCTTGGAAAGGAGTGAGAACGGCCAGGCGATCAGGAAGTAGCAGACGCCCACCGCCAGATAGATGTGCAGCGGCAGAAAGTATTCCGTCGCCATGGCACGGCCCGTCAGCACCAGTTCGTCCACGGTGATCAGCGATGCGAGGGAGGAATCCTTGAGCAGCGAGACGAAGGTGACGATGAGCGGCGCGACACTGATGCGCACCACCTGCGGCAACACGATCAGCGTAAAACTCTGGTACGGCGTGAAGCCGACGGCGAACGCTGCTTCGCGCTGGCCGGCCGGGATGGCCATGAGGCCGGCGCGCAACAATTCCGCCACCTGCGCGGCGAAGGCGAGCGCCAACCCAATCACGGCGGCGGTGAAGGCATCGAACGTGACGCCGATGCCCGGCAGCCCGAAATAAAGCAGGAAGAGGATGGCCAGGAGCGGCACCCCGCGAACGGCCGCGACGTAGAGCGCCACGCACCGCCGGAGCGCGCGCCACCGCGTGTTGCGGCAAAGCGCCAGCAAAAGCCCGAACACCAGCGACAGGGCGAAGGCCGAGACCGAAAGCAAGGCCGTCGTACCCATCGCTTCCAGAAGCACCGGCAGCCACTCTCCGGCATAGTCCGCATAGGGTTGAATAAAATTGGTCATGTCTTCAGCCTCGAGTACCGGGTTTCGAGCATGCGGATCGCCGCATCAGCGGCAGGGCGAGCGCCAGGTAGAGGATCGCGACTGTGCTGTAGATCAGCGTGGTCTGAAACGAGGAGGTCACCATCGAGCGCGCGTAGAACATGATCTCGGGCGCGGCGATGGCGGAGACGATCGACGTGTCCTTGAGAAGCTGCACGGCATAGTTTCCAAGCGAAGGCAGGGCGATGCGCATGGCTTGTGGGGTGAGGATGTCGACGATCGTCCGGTAGGGCGTGAAGCCGACCGCGAGCGCCGCTTCCGCCTGTCCTTTCGGCAGGGCAGCAAAACCCGCGCGGAAAAGGTCGCAGGTGATGGCGCCGCCGATCAGCCCCAGGCCGAGGATTGCAGCAGAGATGGACGAGAGCCGGAATCCGATGCTCGCCAGCCCGAAATAGAGGATGAAGAGATGGGTCAACGCCGGAATGTTGCGCATGATCTCGCAATAGGCGTCGATCAGGGCATGCAGCATGCGGCGCTTGCCGAACTGCCGCACAATTGCCAGCAGGAAACCGAGGGAAACGCTGAGGAGAAGCGATGCCAGCGTGACGGCGACCGTGACGCCGGCGCCGGCAAGCAATCCTTCGAGGATCATGGTGAAGGTCGAAAGTCCGCTCACGACACGCCCCTCAATGCCGGATCTGTCGGAGAAAGGCCTGGGTCCTCGGCTCCCGTGGAGAAAGGATCAACGCGCGCGCCGGCCCCTGTTCGACGATCCGGCCGCCATCGAGAAACAGCACGCGGTCGGCGATGTCACGGGCAAAGGCGATTTCATGCGTCACGATCAGCATGGTGCGCCCTTCCGCGGCGAGTTCCTCCATCACCTTCAGCACCTCATGCACCAGTTCCGGATCGAGCGCCGAGGTCAGCTCATCGAACAGCATGAGCTTGGGTTTCTGGGCAAGCGCCCGGGCAATGGCGACCCGCTGCTGCTGGCCGCCGGAAAGCTCCAGCGGCGAGGCGTCGGCGCGATGGGTCATGTGCACCTTTGCCAGCATGTCGAGCGCCAGCTCCTGTGCTTCCTTCGCCGGCAGGCCTCGCACCTTGCGCGCGGCTATCGCCACATTCTCCGTGACGGAGAGATGCGGCCAGAGATTGAAGAGCTGGAAGACCATGCCCATCTCGGCCCGCTGCGGTGCAAGCTGCCGATCGCTCATCGGCCGGCCGAGGCGAACGCCGATCCGCTCGCCATCGAGATGGATCGCGCCGGCGCTCGGCTTTTCCAGAAAATTCAGGCACCGCAGACAGGTCGACTTGCCCGACCCGGAGGGACCGATCAAGGCGATCTTTTCGCCCGCCGCCACGTCGAAATCGATGCCCTTCAGGACCTCGACCGCGCCATAGCTCTTGGTTAGTCCCGTCACGCTCAGGAGCGGGTTCATGGCATTCCCCTTTGTTTTGTTTGCTTGATCGCGACGGCGCTGGGCGGTGACCGCAGAGCGGCAACCGCCCGGATCTGCGTGTCAGTCGCCGGTGGCGCAGGAAGGCAGCTTGTAGTCCGCCGGGCGGTCGACACCGGCGCGGAAGTTCTCGCCAGCCGGCATGTACCAGACGTCGGCGGAGAGGCCGTAGCGCTTGCCAATCGCCTTCATCTCGCAGGTCTTCCACATCTCCGCGAGGATGGCGTCCACCTTCTGGCGTAGGTCGTCGTTCTTCTTGTTGAAGCCATAGACCACCTGTCCGAGACCCGTGAGCAGCGGAAAATCGGGGTTGGCGTCGGTAAAGGCGAGGAAATGCATGTTCCAGTCGGGGTTCTGCTTGATCGCAAAGGAGACGACCGGCGGATCGCCGATGACGGCGTCGATGCGGCCGGCGATCAGGTCGCGCACGGCAGCGTCGGAGGTGTCGTAGAGCGAAAGTTCCAGGCCCTCGATCTTCTTCAGTTCCGGGACGAAAGAGAAACCGGTGATCGTGCCGACCTTCTTGCCCTCGAGATCCGACAGCTTGTCCCAGTTCGTCTTGGACGACTGCATGATGCCGTTCTTGAAGTAGTGGATCGGCTCGGAAAGGCTCATGACCTGAGTGCGCTTTTCCGTCCAGCCCATCGTACCGAGCATCACGTCGACGCGACCTGCCTCGACCGAGGCGATCGTGCCCGACCATTCCATCAGGGCGGGCTGCACCTGAAGGCCGAGCTTTTCGGCGACCTTCTGCATGATTTCGCCGTCATAGCCGATCAGCGTGCCGTCCTGCCAGCCGGAGCCGGGCATATCGCCAGTGAAGGCGACCGTCAGCTTTCCCTGCTCGGCCAGTTCAAAGGCCGCTGCTGGAGAAGAAAATACCGAAAAGCTCCCGCCTGCCAGCAGCGCGCACACCACCAGCCTTCTCGAAAGAGAAAGTGTCATCTGTTCGATCCCTAGAGTTGTTAGTTCCCCGAACCGGTCGTGTTGCCGACCGGATGTTGCATTCAACGCGGAACATGGTGCCACCGAAGGCGGTCCCTTGATTTTAGAAAACGGACTTTTTCTTTGAAAAAATGACACGGCCCTGCCAGAGTGCCGCGGCGGAGGACTCCATGGCTGCACAAAACGATGCCGACTATATCCATTGGCTGGACAGCCTCTGGGCGGAGCGGCTGCTTGCAGTGCGCGACCGCAAGCCTGACATTTCCGTCGGTATTCTCCTGTGGCCGACCTTTCCGATGATGTCGCTGACGGGCGTGGTGGAGCCCTTGCGCCACGCGGCGGACTTCGCCGACAATTCCCGCCCGATCCACTGCCGCTGGTCGATCATGGGCAAGCCCGGCGACGAGGCCGTGGCGAGTTGCGGCATCGGCGTGCAGGCTGACGCGCCCTACATCAACCCCACCGACTTCGACCATGTCGTCGCCATCGGCGGCCTGCTTCCGCATCTCCAGGCGGCGCCGGCCTCGCACCGTGACTACATTCGCGTCGCCGCCTCCGCGGGCGTTTCCGTCATCGGCGCCTGCACCGGCTCCTTCGTCCTTGCCCAGGAAGGGTTGCTCGTCGGGCGCAAGGCCGCCATCCACCCTTTCCATGCGGAAGATTTCCGGGTGGCGTTTCCGCGGCAGCCCTTTTCCACCCGCGACGACTTTCTCATCGAGGACGGCCGCATCACCGTGCCGGGCGGCGTGTCGATCCTGTCGCTGATGACCGAGCTCATCCGCAACCATTGCGGCCCGGACCGGGCGGCGAAGGCCGTCTACCAGCTTTCCTTGAGCAACCAGAAGAACATGAGCACCTTCGACCACGAACGAGCCTCCTCGTTCCGGCATGTCGAGGACGCCCGCGTGCAAAGGGCCGTCGTGCTGATCGAGGGCCGCAAGGGTCGGGACGTATCGCCCGAACAGATCGCCGCCACCATCGGCTTGTCGCCCCGCCAGTTCACGCGCCTGTTCCAAACACATATCGGCATGACGCCGAAGCACTTCATTCTGGAGACGCGGCTGCGCTACGTCCGCTTCCTGTTGGACAACAGTGTGCTGCCCGTCACCGCAATCGCGCATGAAACGGGCTTTTCCGATTCAGCCCATCTGGCGACCGCATTTCGCAAGAAGTATCAAAGCTCGCCAAGCGAATTCCGGCACAGACGTGGCTGACAAATCGGTGACATCCCTGAAAGGCATGAACCCAGGAGGTATCCGAACCGATTCTGGTTCGAATGCCTCGTGTCCATAAGGCTTCATGGTCCTCAATGAAGAATCGGTGGCTGCCTTTGTCGCTAAGCGGAGTTGGACGATCCCACTATTTGCTGCGACGCTGCTTCGCGAGCAGCCTCCATCAGCTTCTCTGAAAATTCCGGATCACTCGCCGCAGTCGCACGCGCTAGGATCAGTCCGCCCACAAGCTGGCTGTAGATCGCCGCCGCCTTGCCTTCGTCGGCATCTTCCCCGAGATGCTTCCTAACCTCTTCGATGGCTGACCGCAGGCCTTTTGCGAAAGTGGCCTGAGCTTTGTCGCCCATTCTGCGGATGTCATGCGCAAGCATGACGATCGGCAGCGCCTTGGGGTTCTGCGGCACCTGATAGAAGGCGTAGAGATGGTCGCCGTGGAAACTCTGCCCCTCGGCACTCGGCTTGTTGTTATCGTAGGTGCCGGGGGTATTCACGGCTGCTCCGCCGACCGCGAAACTGCCCTGCTCCTGGATGAGCAGAGGCTCTGGTTTCCCCTTTTGATCGGCTACGGCGCCTGTAGCGGCAAACATCGCCGTTGCAACTAACAATGACGTAGCGGACCGATTCCGTGGGCTCAAGGCATCCATCCCTTCTCAACTTTTTCGACTGTTGAGAGGATAGATCCAGTTGCATCCTATGATTAGGCATCAAAATCGGCATGGGTCTTTAAGCGCACCTAAATAATTGATCGAGACAGAGGTGAAGTTCTCCGCACGTCACGCGCCCTTCGAGCATCACGCTCGACGAAGAGCCTCCAGTGCGGCCCGATGAATTTTTTCGTTCGCCGCCATCAGCACGGTGTCGTATCGCGGAACATTCGCGAGCGGTCGTCCGTTCCAATCGGTCACGATGCCTCCCGCCGCCTGTATGATGGGCATCTGCGGGAGGATGTCGTAGTCGAAAACGTTGCTTTCGACGAGGAGATCGATGCCGCCCAGCGCGAGGAGGCCGGCGGCGTAGCAGTCGTGCGAGAACCGGGTGAAGCAGACCTTTGCAGCCAGAGGGGAGAACCGGTCATGGCGAGAAGGGTCGAACTGTTCGAGCGCCGATGTGTAGAGGATCGCTTCGTCGAGCGCGGTCTTGCCGCTGGTGCGGATCGGCACGTCGTTGAGGGTCGCGACGGCGCCTGTGCCGAGCCAGCGTTCGCCCGTGATCGGCTGATTGATCAGCCCGAGCACCGGTTCGCCCTGGTGGAGGAGCGCGATCTGCGTGCCGAAGGCAAGCGAGCCGGAGACGAAGGATTTCGTGCCGTCAATGGGATCGAGTACCCAGATCCAGTCGGCATCCGTCCGGCAGGAACCGAACTCCTCGCCCCTGATGCCGTGATCGGGGAAGTGGGCCTCGATCATTTGCCGCATCGCTGCTTCCGCATCGCGGTCGGCGATGGTGACCGGACTGGCGTCGGCCTTGGCGTCGATGGCAAGGCGCTGGCGGAAATACGGACGGATCACATCGGCAGCGGCATCCGCCATGGCGTGGGCGAGCGCGAGAAAGGCCGGCGGGCAGGTTTGTGCAGGCGTCATGCTTGGTTCCTTTCGGCTTCGGTCGCAATCTCGCGCAACATGGTTCTGACGGTCTCGACCTGCCTTTGGGCGGCGGCGGCCTCCTGCCGCAGCCGCGCTGTCAGGTTGCCGGGCCCGATATCGGTGAAGCTCGCCGGGCGGGCGGGAATGAACGGGTCCGGCCCATCCGAAGGCAACCGCAGGGCGGGCGCGAAATACCCTTCTTCCTCTTCCAGCCCGAAGGCCAGAACCTGCGGCCGGTCTTCGCCCAAGAGCAGCAATTCCACGAACATCGCCGCCATCGGCAGATGCCCTTCGCCGGACAGGCAGGCAAGATGGGCCCAGCCGCCGCGATCCGGCTGGACGAGGCAATCCTTTACGTGCACCTCGGTAATATGCGGCGCCTGCGCCGCCAGCGCCGGCAGCGGCAATTCGTAGGCGTTGATCATGTTGCCGAAATCGAACAGCAGGCCGAGGCGCGGATTGGCGACGGTTTGCAGGATGTGAATCAGTTCTTCCGATTTCAGATCCTCGTGCTGTTCCAGCGTGTAGCGCAGCCGACCCTCGGGATCGAGGGCCTCAAGGCGGCGCAGGTCCGCGATGGTTCGGTCGATGATCTGGGAAACATGTCCCTCGTAGCGCGGATAGCAGCGAAGCGAGGTTGCGCCGGTGGCAAGCGCGATGCGCACGGCGTCCGAAACCCCGGTGGCTTCCGTCGTGCTGGTCTCGACGTGCAGCTCCAGCCCCAGTCGTCCCGCCGCCTCGCCGAAGGCGCGCAGTGCGTCGTCGGACATCCGGGCGAGGCTGGCCTGTTCGCCGTCCTCCACATGGATCTTGACGCCGGAGAGTTGCTGCGCCTCGGCGAATTCGGCGAGATGCAACGGCGTCATGCCGCCGAAGCGCATGTTGAGATGAAAGGCATAGGCATGGGCAAACAGTGGCGCGCTCCGCGCCCGCGTGGCAAGCCGGGCGCGGCTTGTCGCGGGAAGGGCTGCTATTTTTGCCCGCCAGTCCATTTGGGGCATGGCGTTCCATGGCATATCCGTCACGATGCCGCTCCTCCGCAAGCGATCGAGGTTGTTGAAGGTTTTTCGTCAGGCGGCCAGAACCAGCAGGTCGCGGTCCGACACGCTGACCTCGACCGGCGTGCCGACCGCGGGCGGCGGCCTGTTGGGCTGGTTGAAGGTATCGAGCGAAACGAGCTGGCCGGCGACCGTCACGCGGATGCGGATCACCGAGCCTAAGAAGTGCACCTCGGCGATATGGCCGGCGAGCACGACATTGCCGTGCTCCCTGCGTCCCAACGCCACCGTTTCCGGCCGCAGCGCCAGGCTGATGCGGTCGCCCACCCGGCCGGGCAGCGTCCGGTTCAGCGCCACCGGCACGTCGCCGAGCCGGATGTGGCCGGCGGCGGCATCCATGAGGTCAGCGTCAAGAAGGTTCAGCGTACCGACGAACTGTGCCACGAAGCGCGTTGCCGGCCGGTTGTAGATCTCGAACGGCGTGCCGACCTGATCGGCCACCCCCTGATGCATGACCACCACGCGATCCGACATGGACAGCGCCTCCTCCTGATCGTGCGTCACGAAGATGGTGGTGATGCCGAGATCGCGCTGGATGCGGCGGATCTCCTCGCGCAGGCTGATCCGGATTTTTGCGTCGAGCGCCGAGAGCGGCTCGTCGAGCAGCAGCACCTGCGGGCGCACCGCAAGCGCACGGGCCAGCGCCACGCGCTGCTGCTGGCCGCCGGAAAGCTGGAAGGGATAGCGGCTGCCGAGTTGCGGCAGGCCGATCAACTCCAGCATCTCGGCAACGCGTTTGCCGGTCTCGGCCTTGCCCTCGCCCGCCACCCGCAGGCCGAAGCCGATGTTTTGCTCCACCGTCAGGTTGGGAAACAGCGCATAGGCCTGGAACACCATGCCGATCTTGCGCCGGTTTGCGGGTGTGGCGGTAACGTCCTGTCCGTCGATGCGGATCGCGCCTGAGGTTGGCGTCTCGAAGCCCGCCACCATGCGCAGCACCGTCGTCTTGCCGCAGCCCGAGGGACCGAGGAAGGAGACGAACTCGCCCTTTTCGATGCCGAGATTGAAATCCTTGACGACGCGCATCGCGCCGAAGGACTTTTCCAGATGATGGATGTCGAGAAAGGCCATGGTCAGCGCCTCACGGTGGAGAATTTGGAAAAGCGGGTGAAAAGCTGGATCAGCCCCATGCAGGCCCAGGTGATGGCGAAAGCGACGACGGCGAGCGCCGAGGGCTCGTAGGCCCGGTTGCCGCCCATCCAGACCATGTAGGGACCGAAGGAATTGACGTTCAGCAGCGCGGCGAAGACATATTCGCCGATGACGATCGCGAAGGTCAGGAACGCGCCGGAGAGCACCGAGACGAAGACGTTCGGCAGGATGACGACGGCGAGGATGCGTGCCCAGCCGGCCCCGAGCGACTGTGCCGCCTCGGTGAGGCTGGCGATGTCGATGGTGCGCAGGCCCGTATCCACCGAACGGTACATGTAGGGCAGCGACAGCACCGCATAGCCGAACAGCACCAGGATGTTGGTGCCCCACCAGCTTCCCGTCAGCGGCAGCACCGAGGAGGTGTTGTAGATGCGGATATAGCCAAAGACGATGACGATCGGCGGGATGACCAGCGGCAGCAGTGTGATGAATTCCACGATAGGGCGCAGGCCGGGAAACCGCAGCCGCACGAAATAGGCCGTCGGCACGACGATCAGGATGCCGAGCACGATGGTGAGCAGCGCCAGCCCCACCGAATAGCCGAAGGTCTGCTGGAACTGCGCGTCGGTCAGCACGATGCGATAGGCCCCGAAACTGTAGCCGTCGCGCTGCATGCGCAGCGAGAAATCAACCATGCCGGCGAGCGGCAGCAGGAAATAGAGCCCGCCGAGCACAACGGCGAGCCAGGACCAGAGGCGTTTTCCCGTCATTTGACCCACCGTTCTGCGCGCATGCGCAGCAGGATGTAGATGCCGTTGGCGATGGCGGTGAGCACGATCATCGCAAAGGCGATGGCGTAGCCGAGATGCGGATCGTTCAGAACGTCGCCGCGGATTTGCGCAAAGAGCACGATGGGCGCGATGGAGAGCGACGAGCCGGTGAGCGCGATGGCGGTGGCGACGGCGCCGAAGGCATTGGCGAACAAGAGCGCGAGCGTGCCAAGCAGCGAGGGCCACAGCACCGGCAGTGCCACCAGACGCCAATACTGGAAACCGCTGGCGCCCAAGCTTTCGGCCGCCTCGCGCCATTCACGCCGCAGGCCTTCCAGCGCCGGTGTGATGATCAGCACCATCAGCGGAATCTGGAAATAGAGATAGGTGAGCGCCAGGCCGAGAAACGAGACGATGTTGAAGCCGGAACCGTAGAGATTGATGCCGAACCAGTGGCGCAAAAGCATCGTCACGAAGCCGAGGCGGCCGAGCGTGGCGATGAAGGCAAAGGCGAGCGGCACGCCGGCGAAATTGGAGGCGACGCCGGAAAAGGTGAGGATGGCGTTGCGCAGCGGGCGCGGCAGGCCGCCGAGCGTGATGGCGGCGGCGATGAGGAAGCCGAAGAGACAGCCGAGCACCGCCGTCAGCAGGCTGAGTTCGATGGAGATCCAGAAGGCCGACCGGATGGAGGGCGAAAGAAGCTTGCCGAGGTTTTCCAGCGTCGCCTCACCCGCCGCATTGCGGAAGGCGCCAACGACGATGTTGAGCGTTGGCAGGATGAGGAACAGAAGGGCGAAGAGGAAGAAAGGGGCGACCCCGAACCAGCTGAGAACCTGCCGCGGCCGCAAGGCGGACGGCAGGGATGCGGCGCTTGTCGTCATCGGATTGTTCCCTGAAGGCGCTGCGGCCGGAGGCTCCGCCAAGGGGAGCCTCCGCACCGGATGCGCGGCTTACTTGACGTTGGCGCCGACCACCTTGTCCCAGCCTTCGACGATGGCAGTCTTGTTGGCGTCCAGCGCCTCGACGGTCGGGAAGATCGCCTTCTCATAGGCCTCGGTCGGCGGCAGCCTGTCGAGCAGCTCCTGCGGGAATTTCCCGGCCTTCAGCATCGCGTTGAAGCGTGCGGGATGGCAGTAGCCCTTCAGCCAGCCGGTCTGGCCCTCGTCGGAATAGAGATATTCCATCCAGAGCTTTGCGGCATTCGGATGCGGCGCATAGGCCGAGATCGCCTGCACATAGACGCCGGCCACCACGCCGCTTGCCGGCACGACGACCTCCATCGGCGGATTGCCGTTCAGCGCATCGCGCCAGGCAAGCAGGTTGTAGTCCCAGGCGGCGACGATCGGCGTCTGGCCCTGCGCGATGGTGCCGGCCTTGCCGAGCACGGGCACGAAATTGCCGGCCTTGTTCAGCTCCGCGAAGAGTTCCAGCCCCTTGGCGCCGGAGTCCGCGCCGGGCGTCGCACCGCGCGAAATGCCGGCCGACATCAGCGCCAGGATCGCCTGCGCCGAGGAGCGCGGATCGCCGGTGAGCGCAACGGCGCCGGAGTATTCGGACTTGGAGAGATCCGACCAATCGGCCGGCGCGGTCTCCAGCAGGTCCTTGTTCACGCCGAACGCCATGACGCCGTAATAGTCGCCGTACCAATAGCCGGCCGCGTCCTTGATGTTGTCAGGGATTTCGTCCCAGGTCGCCACCTTGTAGGGCTGGAGCAGGCCTTCCTTGGCTGCAGCCGGGGCGAAGGCGAGGCCGAGATCGACGACGTCTGGGGCCTGCGAACCCGTATTGCCTTTGTTGGCGCGGATCGCCTCCAGCTCGTCGGCCGTGCCCGCGTCCGGGTTCAGCTCGTTGACCTCGATGCCCGGATACTTGGCCTTGAAGCCGGCGATGACCTCGCCGTAGTTGCACCAGTCATGCGGCAGCGCGATGACCGTCAGCATGGCTTCCTTCGTGGCGGCATCCACGAGATCCTGCGGCGGCTCCGCGCTCGCGAGGCCCGGCAGGGCGACGACGAGGGCAAGCGTCGAGACGAACGCGCGGCTGGCCGCGCGGGATACGAAGCGGTTCATGGATACCTCCTGTTGGCCGTTCTCGACGGCGCGTGGGCGATGGCTGTTCTGGTCCTTGCATCCGGTCGTCGGCCTTGCCGCCCGGCCCGGTTCCCCTTGCACCTGTCTGCGTCCTTTGGGGCTGCATCGGTGCGTCTTCGTGTAAGGAGAGGATGTAACAATTGGACAACAATCAAACGTCCATTATTGTGTGTTCGACTGTACCAATTTTCGGAGGCACACCTTGGCCAAGCAGCTCGAAGGCCCGATCCTGCCCTTCCTTCGCCTCGACGCGGCGGTGGCCCTGCCGAAATTCCGCCAGGTGCAGGACCAGTTGCGCATGGCGATCCTGCGCGGGCACCTGCGCGCCGGCGCGCGCCTACCGGCAAGCCGCATCCTTGCGGAAGAGCTGGGCCTGTCGCGCCAGACGCTGGTGCGGGTCCTGGAGAACCTGAAGGCGGAAGGTTACCTGGAGGCGCGGCAGGGCGCGGGCACCTTCGTTTCCCAAGCCCTGCCCCGCCAGTTGCCGAAACCGCACTTCACGCTGGGCGAGAGCGATGCGTCGCCGCGCCTGTCGCGGATCGGCGCCCTATCGCGCGGCGTATCGGCCGAAATCGGTCAGATGGAACAAAAACCCTTCCTGCCCAACCAACCGGCGCTCGACCGCTTTCCCTTCGCCGTCTGGCGCAAATGCTGGAATGCGGTGACGCGCAGCGGCAGGGCCACCATGGGCTACGGCGATGTCGCGGGCGAACTGGTGCTGCGCCAGAGGATCGCCGAATATCTCGCCCTGCACCGGCGTGACTCCTGCGATCCGGAACAGATCGTCATCACGCCCGGCGGGCATGCCGCCTTCACGCTCGCCGCCCTGGCGCTCGCCGATCCCGGCGACGGCATCTGGTTCGAGGACCCTGGCCCCGTCACGACAAGCAACCTGTTCCGCACGCTCGGGCTGCATCTTTGCCCCGTGGATGTCGATTCCGACGGCATGGATGTCGCGGGCGCCATGGCGCGCCATCCCGACGCGCGGCTTGCCTTCGTCATGCCCTCGCGCCACCACCCGCTCGGGGTGACGCTCTCGCTGCCGCGCCGGCTCGCCCTCCTCGAATGGGCGCGGGCGAACGATGCCTGGATCATCGAGGACGATTACGACAGCGAATTCCGCTACGACGGCGCGCCGCTGCCCTCCATGCGCTCCGTCGACAGCCATGACCGGATCATCTATGCGGGCAGCTTCAGCAAGGCGCTCTATCCGGGCATCCGCGTCGGCTATCTCGTGCTGCCGCCGCAGCTCGTCGGCGCCTTCCGCAATCTTTCGGGCCTGATCCATCGCAGCGTGCCGGTGGAAACCCAGCTCGCCCTTGCCGAATTCATCGGTGGCGGCCATTTCGCCAGCCATCTGCGGCGCATGCGCGGCCTCTATGCCGAACGCCGCGAGGCTTTCCAGGAGGCAGGCCGGACGGCGCTTGCCGGGCTTGCGCGCGTCGATTGCTCCGAAAGCGGGCTCAACGCGCTCGCCTGGCTGGAAGGCAGCCGCGGCGACCGGGCAGTGCATCGCGCCGTGCTCGACGCCGGGCTGCAATGTTATCCACTGTCCGACTATACGATCGCGACCCGACGGCCGGGCGCGCTCATCCTCGGCTATGCCGGTGTGCCCGCCGAGCGGATGAAGCCCTATCTCGGCCGTCTTGCCGAAGCGCTTTCGCAGCCGTGAGGCCGCTCCGCCGTTTCCGCGCGAGGCCTTTCGCCGAAGCGGGACCTCAGCCGGCGGAGAAGCGTTTCGATGAAGAGAGCCCAATCGTGGGGCTCTTCCGGATCGTCGCGATCCCGGCGCGCGACGACATATCCTATGCCCCGCAGCATGCCCCTGCTCCTAGTGCCGCACCGCACGCATCGGCGTGCCGCTGCGCTGGGTGACGCCGACGCCGGGCGCGACGCCGACCTCGGCATTCGAGGCGGCAAGCAAGGGCTTGCCGCGCACGATGTCGGAGGCGCGCTCGGCCAGCATGATGGTCGGCGCATTGAGGTTGGCGTTCGGTTCGGCGGGGAAGACGGAACTGTCGATCACCCGCAGCCCTTCGAGACCGCGCACCTTGAGATCGCTGTCGACCACCGCCATGGCATCCTCGCCCATGCGGCAGGAGCCGCAGGGATGGTAGGTGCTTTCCATGGTTTCGCGCACCCAAGCGTCGATCTCGTCGTCACTGCGGACATTTTCGCCCGGCGCGATCTCCTCGCCGCGGAAGCGGTCGAAGGCCGGCTGGGCGACGATTTCGCGGGTCAGCCGCAGGCAGCGGCGGAAGCCTTCGCGATCCTCCTCGCGGTCGAGGTAGTTGAACAGGATATCGGGCTGCTCATGGGCTTCCGGCGACCGAAGCCTGACATGGCCGCGGCTCTTGGGTTTGTTCGGCCCGGTCAGCACCATGAAGCCATGGCCGTCGAGCGGCTTCTTGCCGTCGTAACGCATGGCTGCCGGCAGGAAATGGAACTGGATATCCGGCCATTGAAGCGAGGCGTCGGAACGGATGAAGCCGCCGCTTTCAAAGTGGTTGGAGACCGAAAGCCCCTTCTTGAATAGCAGCCATTCGGCGCCGATCAGGGCGCGGCTCAACAGTCCCATCTTGCCGTTGAGCGTGATCGGCTCCTTGCAGGCATATTGGATATAGACCTCGGAATGATCCTGCAGGTTCTCACCGACACCGGGCAGGTCGTGCAGAACGGGAACGCCCGCCTGACGCAGCACCGCCGCCGGGCCGATGCCGGAGCGTTGCAGAAGGTGCGGCGAGCCGATCGGGCCGGAGGAAATCAGCACCTCGCGGCTCGCCTTCGCCACGATGCGTTCGCCGCCCAGTTCATATTCGACGCCGACAGCGCGTTTTCCGTGCAGCAGCACGCGCCGCGTCATGGCATGGGTGATCACGGTGAGGTTCGGCCGGTTCATCGCCGGCTTGAGGTAGGCATTCGCCGTCGACCAGCGCACGCCGTCCTTCACGGTCATATGCATGGGTCCGAAACCTTCCTGCAGATGGCCGTTCGGGTCGTCGGTGGCGATGTAGCCCGCCTCGCGGCCGGCATCGACGAAGGCGCGGTAGAGCGGGTTCTGCATCCTGTTGCCGGCATTGGTGGCAAGCGGGCCGGCGCCGCCGCGATAGGCGTCGCCCCCGTCCTGCCAGCTTTCCGCGCGCTGGAAATATGGCAGGCAATTGGCGTATCGCCAGCCGCGCGCGCCCAATTCCTCCCACTCGTCGAAATCTCGGGCGTGGCCGCGCATGTAGACGAGCCCGTTGATCGAGGAGGAGCCACCGATGACTTTTCCGCGCGGGCAATGGACCCGGCGGCCGTCGAGGCCGGGTTCCGGCAGCGTCATGTATTTCCAGTTGTATTTCGTGCCGTTCATCGGAATGGACAGCGCCGTCGGCATCTGGATGAAGATCGACTTGTCGCTGCCGCCGTATTCGAGGACCAGAACCTTGGTGGCCGGGTCTTCCGAAAGCCGGTTAGCGAGCACGCAGCCGGCCGATCCGGCGCCGATGATGATGTAGTCGTAGGTATCGGTCATGGCGGTGGTTCCGGAAGGTTACGGATAGAGGCCCCAGCCGCGCCCGCGGGCGAAGAGCCGGGTCAGGACATAGTGGACGGCGCCGGCCGCAAGGCAGGCGGGAAGCGAAGCGGTGAGGTATTTGAAGGCCGGCAGGCTCGCGAGCGTCTGCGGATTGAAGACGACGACATAGACGATGCAGCCGACGGCGAGCGCGAAGAGCCCGATGGGGTTGAACCCCGCCCAGAAGCGGTAGGGGCCGTTTTCCTGCGGCCCGTGCAGGCTGCGCATGTCGAGCTTCTGGCCGCGCAGGAAGAAGTAATCGACGATGCCGATGCCGGCGAGCGCGGAATTGAGCGCCGAGGTCCAGACGAGGAAGATGAAGAAGCCGTCATACATCTGCGGATAGAAGATCACGAGGCCGAGCGGGATGAGGCAGAACAGGAAGAGGACCGTGCCCCAGGAAATGGCGCGCACCGAGGCCGTCCCGACCTGCCTCAGGCCGACGATGGAAGTGTAGAGGATGTTCGCCATTGAGGTCATGTTGGCGAAGGCGACGAAGAGCAGCGCGATGATGCCGATGACGGGACCGGCGATCCTGGTCATCCAGATGGTCGGATCGCTCTCGCCGAGCGCGACGGCCGCCAGGAGACCGACGATCTCGCCGAGCGCGGCGGCGCCGAAGATGCCGAGGACGTTCGGCCAGAACGCGGTGCGCTCGTTCTTGGTGAGCCGCGCCAGGTTGCCGATATAGGGCCACCAGGAGAAGCCGGCGGCAAGGTTCACTTCGACCGCGACGATGAAGTTCAGCGTCTTGTCCTCGAAGGGAGGCGAGAGCGCCGGCATCGCCAGAAGTTCGCCTAGGGAATGGTGACTGAGGATGAGATAGAGCATCACCACCATCAGGATCACCAGCGCGGGCGAGACGACCATGTTGAAGAACTTGATCGAGGTCGGCCCCTTGGCGACGATGAACCAGGTGACGAGGATGGCGCCGACGGCGGCGATGATCATCTTGACGCCGGTCGGGTTGGCGGCCTCCCCGGCGCTGAGCGCCATCAGGCCGTCGATCGAGCGGCCGAACATCATGGCGAGTACCGCAAGCCAGCCCATGGTGAGCAGCACCACGGCCAGCACATAGACGACGCGGCTGCCGTTGTAGCCGAACTGGCTGCGCAGCGCGATGAACTGCTCGACGCCGTAGCGGCCGGACATGGTGGTGGTGGCGAGCGCCGTCAAAACCACGCCAACGATGTTGCCGATAATGATCGCGGCGATGCCCTCCTTCGGCCCGACGAAAAGGCCGATGGCGCCACCGATCAGGAAGGCCCAGGTGGCGATGGCGAGCGCCGAATTGGCGTAGGTGAATTCCCAGAAGCCCCAGAGCCGCTCGGACGGCAGCAGCGGCGCGTCACCGCGTTCGGCGGCGGCGCGATTGCGGCTGGCGTCCTCCCGCTCGACTTCGGCGGCGACAAGCTCGTGTGCAACATGATCGGTCATCTCAGGCCCCCCAGATCCAGAAGGCGGCGACGAGCACGACCGTCAGTACAGTCATGCCGGTATAGTCGAGCGCGGTCATCGTGCCCTCGAAGCAGTGCCCCGCCTCAATATCCTCATAGATGCGGGCGCGGCGCGCCAGCTCGTTTTGCCAGGCGATATCGTTGTCTTCCATGGTCGTTCCCCTTGTCGCACCGCGCCTTCTGGCGTCTTTCCGCGAGAAATTGCGGCTCCATCAGCCGCCGATCTTTGGAACCGGGCCACCCATGGGCGGCGGCCGGGCGATGGGTCAGGGCCTCATGGCAGCGTGATCCAGACAGCCTTCGTCTCCATCAGGTAGTCCAGCTGCTCCGGCCCCAGATCCTTGCCGAAGCCCGACGCCTTGAAGCCGCCGAACGGCATGGAGGGATCGATGGTGCTGTGGGCGTTGACGTAGATCGAGCCGGCCTGCAGGCGCGGAATAAGCCCATGCACACGCGACAGGTCGTTCGAATAGATGGCGGCGGCGAGGCCGAAAGCGGAGTCGTTCGCCAGCGCGACCGCGTCGTCCAGATTGCCGAAGGCGGCGGTGGCCAGCACAGGCCCGAAGATTTCCTCGCGCACGATGCTCATTTCGGGTTTGCAGTGGGCGAAGATGGCGGGCTCGATGAAATGGCCCGGCCGATCGGGGCTGCCGCCCCCATGGATCAGTTCGGCGCCTTCGCGGCGGCCAGCCTCGATATACGCAGAAACGACCTTCTTCTGCTGCGCCGACACCAGGGGTCCGATGTAGCAATCGCGGTCGAGGCCCGGCGCGATCTTCAGCGTGCGGGTGACGGCGACCAGTTCGTCGAGGAAGGCATCGTGAACCGATCGCTGGACATAGACACGCGTACCGGCATCGCAGACCTGCCCGGAGTTGAAGAACACGCCGTTGGCCACGGCGCGGGCAGCGCTCGTCAGGTCGGCATCCTCGAGCACCAGAACGGGTGATTTCCCTCCCAGTTCCAGCGTGACGTGCTTGAGCTCGCCGACCGCGGTCCGGCCGACCTCCTGCCCGACCGGCGTAGAACCGGTAAACGTAACCTTGTCGATCCCCGGGTGGGACGACATGGCCGCACCGACCACACTACCCCGGCCGGTCACGACATTGACCACGCCGTCCGGGATTCCGGCCTCCTGTACCAACTCCGCGAAGCGGAGGGTCGAAAGCGACGTCAGTTCAGCCGGCTTGACGACCGTCGTGCAGCCGACCGCAAGCGCGGCCGCGAGCTTCCAGGCCATGGTCTGGAGCGGAAAGTTCCAGGGAACGATGGCCGCAACGACACCAAGAGGCTCCTTGCGCGTATAGGCCAGGTAGTTGCCGGGAATGGACGGCTCGACGGTGCGCCCGTGCAGCTTGGAAGCCCAGCCGGCGAAATAGCGGAAGGTATCGATCGTCCCCTGAACGTCTACCTCGCGGGCAAACGTCACCGACTTGCCCATGTCGATGGCTTCGATTTCCGCCAATTCTGCAGCGTGCATTTCGATAAGATCGGCGAGGCGGTGCAGGAGGCGCTCTCGCTCGAGTGGCTTGAGGCGGCGCCACTCCCCACCGTCGAACTGCCGGCGCGCGGCTGCGACGGCGCGGTCGAGATCGTCCGTCGTGCCCGAGGGAACTCGGGTTATCTGGCCCCCAGTGGAGGGCTCGAAGACGTCGAAAGTCGCGCCGTCGCTACTGTCGACCCAGGCTCCACCGATGAACATCGTCTGCGGTTTGGCCAGGAACCGGCGCGTCGCGTCGCTGACGCCATACTGTTCCAGATAGTTGCGGACGCTATCGTCCATGTCTCTTCCTCCTCATCAGCCGGGCGCTCCACGCGCACCGGTTTTTTGCGATGTCGGCAGTGCCGCACCGCCCTCCCCTGGTTTTTCGATCAGGGCTGCGTTGCTCTGTCATGCATGACGCGACCGATCAGGTTCATCAGCACCTGTGCCGCCAGAATGGAGGTGCCGCCGGTGTGGTCGTAGTCGGGCGCCACCTCGACCAGGTCGATGCCGACGACCGTGCCGCGCTTGGTCAGCGCCGCCAGGATCTCCAGCACCTCGTAGTAGATGAAGCCGCCGTGCGACGGCGTGCCGGTGCCCGGCGCGATCGACGGGTCGAAACCGTCGATGTCGATGGTGACGTAGTAGCGCGCCCCGGCCGGCACGCGCTCGACGACCGCATCCGTGCCGAGTGCCCGGATCTGCCGTACCGACAGAATGTCGGAGCCCATCTTGCGGGCATCCTCATAGCCCTCCTTCGCCGTGGAGGAGACGTTGCGGATGCCGAGCTGCGACAGGCCGCTGACATAGGGCTTTTCCGCTGCGCGGCGCATCGGGTTGCCATGGCCGTAGCGCACGCCGTGACGCTCGTCGACGAAATCGAGATGCGCGTCGATCTGGACGATGTGGATCGGTCCGTTACGGGCACAGTCCTCGGCAAAGGCGTTGACGCAGGGGATGTTGACGGAATGATCGCCACCCAGCACCACCGGCAGCGCACCGGCGGCAAGGATCTTGCGCACGCCGAATTCGATATTGGCATGGCTCTTCATCGTGTCGGTATGAACGATGTCGGCATCGCCGATATCGACGATCGAAACCTCTCCGCTGGGCAGATAGGTGACGTCGTCCTCATGATCGTAGGCGCCGCCGTGGCCGAAGGAAAACAGCGTCGAGGCTTCGCGAATGGCGCGCGGCCCGAAGCGCGTTCCCGCCCGCCATTGCGTGCCGCAGTCGAACGGCGCTCCGAGAATGGCAACGTCCGCGTCGATCGCGTCCCAGTCCGGCTGATAGGGATATTTGCCGAAGGTGCAGATGCCGACGAACGGCAGGTTCAAACGTCCGGACTCATAAGAATTGCTGGCCATGTCTGTCCTCCACAGATGGAGGGAGTGTGCAGAAGGCAGATACACATAAAAATATCTATGATTGGATGTTTAGTTGTGACTTAATCAATGCATGATCAACAAGATCCGCCACCGCGTCCTCAATCTGTCGCTCGGCGATGCCGAGCTTCGACTGCTGCGCGTTTTCGCCTCCGTCGTTCAGTGTGGCGGCTTCTCCGCCGCCCAGGCCGCGCTCGGCATGACGCAGGCGACGATCTCCACCCATATGCGCCATCTGGAGGATCGCCTGGGTCTGCGCCTGTGCAGCCGCGGCCGTAGCGGCTTCCTGCTGACGGATGAGGGACGGCTCGTCTATGAGGCCACGCTGGAACTCCTCGGTTCGTTGGAGAAGTTCCAAAGCCGCGTCGGCGAGGCTCAAGGCGAGCTCATGGGCAGCCTCACCTTCGGCACCGTCGATGCGATGATCACCAATCGCGACCTGAACCTCCCGGGTGCGCTCGCCGCCTTTCACGCCGAGGCGCCGCGCGTGCATCTGGAAATCGACGTCGCCGCCCCTCAGGTGCTGCACCAGGGGCTTCTGAACGGATCCTACCAGATCGTGCTCATGCCGTCGGTCGGCAGCGTCATGCCGCATTTCCGCAGTCAACCGGTCTTTGCCGAGGTGCAGAAACTCTACTGCGCCGAGGGACACCCGCTCTTCCCCCGCCCCGATGCGGAACTCACGGACGCGCTTCTCGAAACGCAATCCTTCGCCGGTCGCACCTACATGCTGAACGAGACGATCTGCGGGGTGAACTTCAATTGGGCGGCAGCCACCCCCCATATGGAAGGAACGCTGTTGCTCCTGCTCTCCGGCGCCTATATCGGTTTCCTGCCCGATCACTACGCCGACGAATGGGTCCGCCTCGGCCGACTGCGGCTGCTTGCCCCGGAAAGAATGACCTTCGAGGACACATTTCACATTGCCTATCCGCGCAACAAGCCCTCGCGGGCCGCAGAAATGCTCGCTCGGGCGATTGCCGTCAGCAGGCGGCTAACCCCGAAATAACTCCAATACCCGCCGAATACGTTGTCAATCCCCCGCTGTCGCCAGACGGCGTCAATGCACCGCTTACAGTTATAGAAAAGAATTCAATAACTCATGACATGGAACTGGACGCAGCACGGCTGGCCCGAATTCACCTATGACGCGATTCGGCTTGATTCCAAAATGCGAGCAATATATTGATTTTTCATCGTAATTTTCTGCAATTGCCGGCCGGCAACTCCACACCAAACGGCCTCACAAAATCATGACGCCTTCCTCGCGCGTTGCCGGTCTGCGCTCGCAACTGCGCGTTCAGTCTTCTTTTCGATCCTTCGCTGACAGGAACTCGGCGTAAAGCCGATCGAGGTTGTCTGCGAGGTATTTTCCGAACTGTCCGGCATTCTTCGATTTCATTGAAAGCGCGAATGCCTTGCCGGAGTTCGAATACTGAGCTTGCACAGCTTTATCTTCGGCCTGCCAGCGATCCTTGACCTGAGGCACCGCCTTTCTGACGGGCTTCTTCGACGTCGCAAGCGCGTTGAAGAGCGCATTGAAACGCTCGTCGCTGCCGAGCGAGCCAAACCAAGCCTGGCCGAGGACTTCACCGATCTGTTCGGCGTTGTCGGCCTTGCCGGCAAGGAGCGAGAGTTCAAGCCAACGATCGCGTCCGGTTGACGGGGCAGGGCCTATCTTCTCGATGACCGCAGTCGAAATCCGTTCGGTCACGGTCATCATCTTCGAGATCGCGGTCTTGTCGGCAGCAAGCGATGCAGAGATCACCGAGCGGTCATATCCAAGCGCCTCCAGGCTATGGGCAAAGCTCGCCCGCTCGATGAAGGAGAGATTGGCACGCGCGGAATTCTCCTGCCCCTGGGCGATGACGTGCGTGCGATCATCCAGCGCCTTGACGACGGCCTTGACCTTGCGGCCGAGTTCGCGAGCGGCCCGAGCACGGCGATGTCCGAACACCACCTGATAGCGACCAGAAACCGACGGGTGAGGGCGCACCAGGATCGGCGTATCCTGGCCTCGTTCAGCGATCGCGTGCTTGAGAGCCTCGAATTCGTCTCGGTCATCCTCCAGGCGGTCGGCCACGAAGGATCGCTCGATCGATCCCGGATCGAGTTCAACGACCGCCTCACCCTCGAGAAACTTGTCGGCCTGTCGGGAGAGTTCATCGAGCGAACGAACCATGCTCTTCGATGCACCGCGCATCGGATAGGCGGGCGCGATGTCTCCCTGCGGGATATCGGCTGCGTCGACCAGGCCTGCCAGTAGGTTCTTTCTCGCCATCTCGTTACTCCATTCGTCAGTACCGCATTTGCGGTCATCCCATACCGCGGCGATCGTCAGCCGGCGACCTTGCGTCCCCAGGACGCGTGCACCAGGTCGGTGATTTCGGCATTGACAGCGTTGAAGGCGTCCATGGCGCGCTCATAGGTCGAGCGCGTCATCTGGCTCTTGTCGACTTCATAAAGCGTCTGCTTCGTGATCCCGGCGTCCGACACCGCTGTTGACTTCAGCATCTGGTTCTTCAGCACGAACTGGTGGAACAGGGTCTGCATGAAGCCGACCATCTGCGCCTGCGGTCCGTCTGTCGGCTCATACCGGGTGATCAGATAGCGATACCATTCCAGGTTCACCTCGGCACCCGCATCGCGGATCGGCTTCAAGATGCCGCCGAGCATCAGGAGGAATTGCCCCATCGACATAACATCGAGCATCTGCGGATGAATTGTAATGAGAACGCTCGTGGCTGCGGTCAGCGCCGTGATCGTCAGATACCCTAGCTGGGGAGGGCAGTCGATCACGACGACGTCGTATCGGTCATCCACTTCGGCAAGCGCGCGAGAGATGCGCGTGAAGAAGGTCTTGCCCTCATTCGAACTCCTGTTCGACATCGCAAGCGGCGTGTCGTACTCGAATTCCTGCAGTTCGAGGTTCGCGGGGATGATGTCGAGCCCCGGGAAATTCGTCGGCAAGATGATCTCGGAAATCGGCCGACGCTGTTCGTCGTACCGGATCGCCTCGTAAAGCGACGGCGTCATGTCGAGCTCAGGCTGGAAGCCGTGAAGCGAGGAGAGAGAGGCCTGCGGGTCGAGGTCGACGGCCAGCACCCGGTGGCCGGTCAGGGCCATGTACTGCGCCAGGTGGGCAGCCGTCGTCGTCTTGCCCGAACCGCCCTTGAAGTTGACGACTGCAATGATTTGAAGTTTTTCGCCGACCCGCCGTTGCGGCACGTAGTTGCGTGCCTCCGAGCGACCATGCTGGTCGAGATATTGGCGGAGTTCCACCATCTGCTCGGCGCTATAGGAACGCCTTCCCGACGTCGACGTCTGGGGAAGGGGCCCCTTGCCTTCAAGGTGAAGCTTTTTCAGGGTGCTCTGCGACACACCCAAAAACTGCGCGACTTCATTTAGCGAGAACTGGCGTAGCAGCTTCTTGGCGTTCGGGGGGAACTGCTGCATGCTCAAGAGATGAAGCTTCTTCGAGATCAGGTCGCCCTGTTCCAGGATCAGATCCTCGAATTGCATTGGCTGCGCAGGCGCCGCGGAGGGCGAATTAGCGTTCATTTCAGGGTAACTCTCGAATAACGGTTTTTCGGTCGGATAGACGGCCCAAGCGTTATTAGGGGTCAAATTGCCCTGCTGGCAAGGAATATAGGGTTAACAGAGGATTAACGTTGCTCGCACAGGGTGCCGGATATCCTCACGCAAAATAGCAAATTGTCCTTTGAATCCTTTGCCTTAGAGCGCATCAGCCCTACCAGAGGCCGCTCGCAGATTTGCGGGGGCGAGCGTTCTTCTACCGGCAGCAACGAGCGGCAATCCCTGCGCGAAAGACCGGCATCGGGGCGACTCACCTTCGAACTCGGCTTGGCAAGGCCGATTCGGCTCTTCCCTTGAGCCTCGGCTTCGAGCGCTTTGTCACGAAATCTCGCCTGCATTTCTGCGACCTGAACCGCCGATGGATCTGCCGCACCCCTCAACGCCGCAACGAGGAGGAAGCAGGGGTGATCAGCATTACGGCATTGCCAGGCAGCGCCAGTGACAGGTCGGACGCTTATCTCGATCAGATGTTCAGACTGCGGGCCCGCGTGTTTTCCGAACGCCTCGGCTGGGACGTGACAATACGCGATGGCCGCGAGCGCGATACCTTCGACGATCTGCGCCCCGCCTACATCATCGCCTTGAACGGCACTGGCAGGGTCGTCGCCTGCGTGCGCCTGCCGCCGGCAAGCCGGCCGATGATGGTCACGACCGTGTTTTCCGAAAACTTGGGCGACAATGTTCTTACTCGCAAGCACCAGATGGTCGAAAGCTCGCGCTTCTGCGTGGACACGGCGGTGTGCGAGCGGGGGGAAGGGGGCACTCCACGAAATCACCCGGGTCATGTTTGCCGGCATCATGGAGTGGTGCCTGGTCAATGGCTACACCGAGATCGTCGCGGCAACAGACGTCGTCGTCGAACGAATTCTCGGCAGGGCAGGGTGTTCCCCCATACCTACGCATCCGTGGCAGATGTAACGCCCGACGCCCTGTTGCCGATATGAGCCATCGTCGCAAAGCGCCCAATTGATGCGGGCCAGCATCGGGCAGGGCGAAATCGCTCGGCTGCTCATGAAGTGCGATCCCAAACCCTTCCGGGCTATTCCCCTCAACGATCGTCGGTGCGAGTTTGCCGCACCGGAGGCAAGCTTGTGCTCCATGTCGTTCGAGCGACAATCTTGACGCCGAAGCCATATCTTTTGACCAGCGTTGCGGCAGCTTCCGACCTCATCGCGGACATCAAAGACTGGCGTCACCGATCCCAAAAGCGGCGACTTCAGCTATCCGTCGGCTAATCGCCCTGACTATGCTGGCACGTATGTCAACCTGATTACGTTCTCGCCGATACGATCGCTCGCCACGAGGCGCAGTGGCGGCCGCGGGCCGGCGAAGAACGGCTTACCGCCGCCGAGCACAACGGGATGCATGTACAATTGATACTCGTCGACAAGGCCTAGATCAGTCAGGCTTCTCGCTAACTCTGGTCCGGAGACTTCAATCACCCCATCGAGTTGAGCTTTCAGCCCGCGTATCGCCGCCTCGACCTCATCCTCGACAAGAGTGGCGTTCGGGCCGACCGACTTCATCGAGCGCGACACAACCCACTTGGGTTGGCTACGCCACGCCACCGCATAGTCACGTTGTGCCTCGTCCCACTCGGGGTGATCTTCGTCCCAATACCGCATCGTCTCGTACATGCGGCGACCATACACACTGCCGGCTAGGCCGCGCACGTCGTCGATGAAATGACGAAAAAGCGTAGGATCGGGCGCAAACGCCGTGTGGTCGACGTAGCCGTCCAGCGACTGGTTCAAGCCAAAGACGAGCTTCGCCATACGGAATCTGCTCCTCGCCGCTTTCCCGGGGCCGAGCCGAAGATACGCGCAAATGAAGCGGGCTACAATCTGGCCACCCGCGCGCCCTCGTAGCGGATTTTTGCGCGGCTGGCGGCAATCAGCGCATCGGCCAGCTCGAATCGGGGAGATTTGGTTGTCCTTGGGCGAGCGCCCTTCGCGGGCTGGCAGCCATCGACCTGGCGGAGTTGAACACCCAGCTCAGGCGGACGCAGCGAGCGTGGCGGCTATCCTCGTCATCGGCGCCGTCGCCCTTGCACTCGAGCTTTTTGAACCAGATGACCGGAGTGGCCTTTGCCCCCTTGCTGGCGCGCGCGCCCTTCTCGGACCGCTGCTTGAAGGTAGCCCAATGATTTTCAGCGTAGCCGGCCTCTCGGGCGGCCAGCCCGCAAGCTCCGTGCCCGACCGATCTCCCGCAGGATAATGCAGCGATCCGGACCCCCAGAGCTTCACCGTTCAAAAAGAGACAGATTTCAGTGTGAGCTTCTGATGACCCTTGGTAAAGCGTGGGGTGTTTAAAGGTGACGGATTTGCAAGGCAGACTGAGCAGTTGTACACTTTATTAACGATATGAATTCACGAGGTAATATTCCGATACGGAAGCAATCGGCATATTCACTTCCACCACCCGGATGACCGCGCCCAACTGTCCTTGATTGGATAAATCCACTGCCAGGTGCGCAACCTCTTGCAAGATCTCGATTTTTGTCAGTCACGGGCAGGTTTTGCACTGCCACGACAGACGCGGCGCGGTGCCCCATTGGCAGGCGCGGGCCCAGAACCTTTCGTCAACACGCCTGAGATTTCGTCTCGTCGCGGTCGGTTGACCAGAGGAGCCGATCAAGGTGTTTCGCCGAAACAAGCCTACATCAGAGCATAGGCGAATTCAAAGGGAACGGCATCAGTCGGCTGATGACGGGGGTTCAGGGGGCTCTCGCGGTCGAATGAAGCACCGACGACCAGATCCTAGACGAGTAATGACCACTGCGTCGACGTGAGATGACTTTCCCCATGCATCAGAGCCCTTCTCACCACCGGCCCCTGCAAGACGCTCCGATGACGTCGGGGGCACGCCAACGAACCGAAGCGCATTTGCGTGCGCGGGGCGATACCACGCTGTTTGATGATGCCTCGGGTATCGCCTTCCTTGATATCATGCTCCTTCGCGAAGTAGCCAACCTCATACTTCTGATTGCATGCTGCGACGCGTCGATCTATGACGCTTTTAGCTTGCCATCTTGCATTAGAGACCTCCTTTCCTCTGAAAACAAAGCAGACGGGAATCTCGGGGTCCACGGCCACCCAAAACAACGCTCGCGAGACGGCCATCGCCCGCCCACCTCAAGGCATGCCTAAAGGGATGGAAGGTCGGTTTGTTGTCTGCAGACAACATCGATGGTGGGCGGTCACCTGGAGCGCCTCTGCGACCGTCGCATATGCCAGTCATCGGCATGCGCACTACGCACGGCGATACCTGAATCCCGACCACCAGTTCCCGTCTTCAGCCTGCCGTTGGAAACATCGGAATCGTGCGATGTTGTCAGCTGACAACACCGGCCGCGATCCAAGCCTTCGAAAACCCAAGGGTTACGCGTCCGCCAATCAGCGCAAGACCGACCACCAACGGCGATCGGACCCGCTGGACCGGAGTGCCGCTTCGTGCACGCCAACGCACGTATTCCAGCAGCAGCGTCGGGTGACGGCGTCAGCCAACAAGCGTTATCGCGCCGGCCGTCCCGACACGCTCGCCAAATCCGCAGCACAGACCCCGCCCAATGATCTCCCACCCCGCGACCATGCACACCAAGAGGGCAGGGCATGGCTGCGAACCTTGCGTCCCATTAGGCCCGGCGACCGCTCGGTCTTGCTTTTGTTGTCTGCAGACAACATCCAAGGTCGGACTACCTTCCGAACAATAGCGTACACGCAACTGCATTCATGCTTCGAAAATGGGGGTGGTGGCCTCCAATCATCTGTTGTCTGCAGACAACAAATCGGTCCTTGATGCCAACGTGATCCGGAGGTTTGCTGGCCATCTCCCGTGCCGTTAATGCCAACGCAAAAAGAAACCGGCTCAAACGACATAATTTGGAGCACCCTCTTCCCTTCTCTGCCCGATGGGCTAGTTTTGATGGCGCAACACACGCCGTGCGAACCCCTGGTTCCAAGGCTTACAAAGGGGAAAGTTATGGCGACTGGTACCGTGAAGTGGTTTAACTCGACGAAGGGCTACGGCTTCATCCAGCCCGACGATGGCGGTACAGACGTCTTCGTCCATGCTTCCGCCGTCGAGCGAGCAGGCATGCGCGGTCTGAACGACGGCCAGAAGATCAGCTACGACCTGGTCCAGGACCGCAAATCAGGCAAGATGTCGGCTGACAACCTGCGCGCCTGACCCGATCCGGGAACACCCCTTCCAATGGGCCGCGCGGCCTATTGGAAGACCAGCATCCGCGACCCCCGGATCAGGACACAACATCCAAGGCTACGCTGATCGTTCCCAACGATGTATTTAAGCGCACAACATTGCCGCGAAACTGGGTCAATACGCCCTACACGGAAAGGGGTCGCGCCCTTCGAGCAGCACCCCGATCGGTTATAAATCGCGGCCGCAGCGCCAGCCTAGGCGATGAAAAATGCAGCCACCGCCGACCAGAAGCTCTTCGGCCGCTCCGAAAGTAAAGCGCGGACCTGGCGCGCCGCGGCGGCCGCGCTGACCGTTGTGCCGAAGCGGCAGTAGCAGACGATGTCATGCAGCTCTTCGTCACAGATCTCGAAGAAGCGTTTCGCCTCGCCATAGGTGTCGTTGTCCATGCCGGCCGCATGGAGAACCGGATCGCGGAAGGCGACCGTTATCGGCGAGTAGTCGCTACGTAGCGCATCTCGCTCGTCACTGAACTGGAATTCGGTTTCATGAAGCGTATCGAGGTGCCTATGCCGAATATCCTCCAACAACTCTGCCCAACGTTCCAGTCGCTGGCGGCGCGTCATCTCGTGCGCACCGAAGAATGGCTCTATCTGCGCAATGTTCTGCAACTGCTCCAAGGTGTGATGCTTCATTGTCGCCTCCAATCAAACGACGTTGCGAAAGCCAGCCCAACACCAGCCTGTTCCTAGTCGGTGGCGCTGTCCAATCACGATGCTGGTGAGACGGGCGATCGCAAGTCATCGCATGTTGCGGCGGCATTCCGACACTGTCGGATCAGGCCCTTTGAAAGTCGCCCCAGAGCTTCCCGATCTGGACTCGGGAAGGCGAGGGGAGAAACTGCGACATACGGGATGCCATGACGTTACAGCGCCGCGCGTCTATTTAGACGCGCAAAGGTCGCTGTAACACTTTGAGTTGCTGCATAATTCCGCCGCCGGGGCATTACTCAGCGCGTCAATGTCAACAGAGGGCAGCTGGTCGCGCTCAATAGAACGCGTGCGCCGCTTCCGGTAGCTAACGGCGATGTCTGCAATTCTCAATTGCGACGTGCCCGAACAGCAATCCCGTGAAACCATTCAATCGCTGCCAACCCACATTGGAGGACGCTGGAAATGACATATATTCTCTCGAATATGCTCACCCTTTGCGGAGGCTTTCCCGTTCTCGGGATGCATCGCACATCCTGCATTAGCCCATCGGGTTGACAGACCATCAGAGTGCCGGCGTTCAAAAGGTCGGCGTTTCCCAACTGACCAAACGCACCGACCCACGGGAGCACTCTTGTCCAAGCCTCAACCATGTTCCAGAGCATCCGATCGCGTCGCAGCACCGGGCTAAGCCCATGCGTGAAATAGCACCTTCGCCCGGCGGTACCCGCCGGCAGCGCTCGACGAACTCTGCCGTCCGTTTCGCACATGGAGAACCGCACTTTGGCTCGTCCAATACGGACGCACCTGCGCTTCGCAAGCTGGCAATTTTGCGCGATGGAGCAAGCGAAAGTTGCTACCGATGAACATTATTTCAACGGCATTTTACCCGAAATCACCGGCCATAGCCAAACGCGACAATATCAACCGTGCTGCGCCGGTGTTTGTGTGGCAGAAGTAAATTCCACCTTTTCTTCCGTTACGCGGTTTATTGGTCACAGGAACATATAGTTAACGTTGTGCAACCAACAACAACAGGGCTCCTCCCGAGCGTCCTTGCGTGATATCTGGGCGCCGAAATCGCAGGAACATGACCAATCCCGCTTTCCCATGGCTCGGTGAAATCCGAGCGGTTGCCAGCAGATTTCGCGCCGCGACAATCCGGTTGGCGGCGACTTTCAAGGAATTGCGACACGCATGGCCGACCCGTCTGCAAAGCACCTGGCGCGTCGCGCGAACGAATGGGGTGACCTAATACCAAGGGAAACGAGGCCGCCGCGGACGCGCTGGCGCCCGATCGATCGGACGACGATGCCGAAATCAAGACCGTCATTTCCCATGCCCGCACGTAATCGCGGCTGCGCAGGATAGCCACTGGCCGGGACTGAGGCGACCGATGTAGGTGAAAGATACGCTTGAGGGCCATTTGCGGATCCGCGACAAGGTTGCCTGCCAATGAAATCATGATCATTAGCGGATGACCCTTGGTCGATCGGTCCTATGGCATGGACCTCACACGGCAAGTCTGGACACACTTTGCAACTCATTGCGATGCGGGCGCTGGCCGGCGCATCTCTAGCCTCGCCATCACCGGAATTTTTTTACATGCATCGCCACAAATCCGCGGGCGAAAGGACACCTGTCTATCTCGGCGGAACTCTAGCGACACTTTTCCTATTGCCCTGCTGTCATCGTCGGGCTCTTCTGTTCCCGCAGTTCTAACCAGGGCCGCTTCGGATGCCCATAATTGCAACAGCGCCGACAAGCGTCGGCTTGCCTCGGGCCTCGCAGCGATGTCGCGGTGGAAGCCTGACCCACGGGATCAACCGGCCAAGTAGTGCGAGCGCCAACGAGACCGCCAAGCACTTTCAGCCCGGTTGTCGTATACGCAGACATGGTGAAACCATGACGGCGTCCATCGGCAAGAGATCTTCCGGCGCAACACCGCTGGTGTGACGAGGATCATCGGACCGTGCGGCGACCGATCCGGTGATCGCCGGTTGACTAAAGCCACCAGCCAATTGCCTGGCAACCGAATGTGACACGGACGAGCCGCGCCAGTTGCTGGGAACCGTCGGCTTGTTCATAAATGCGCGCCGCGCAAGTTACAGACGCTCGCGAGTTCGTCAGCCATTTGGAATGACGGGTCACGGCACCTCCAGCCGGAAGACCCGGTTCCGCATAGCGCAACGCGACGCGCGGATTTTCGGATCTGCATTTGAACGGCCAGGACGCGGAATTGCCTGTTTAAACACATTTCCGCTTCGCCTCTTTGGATGACGCCCGAAATAGCTAAGAACAGGGCGCGAACAATCCTCACATCCAGGCCTCATGCTACCTCCGGTCTCAGGTGATCGGCCGGTCCTGGTGCTAGAATGCCGCCAGCCACAAATTCCAAGAACCTGTCCCTCGGCTCTGCCCGTTTCCCGGGAGCCAGCTGCACCCTTTCCCCGTTCCGGTCGTGCAAATGGAGGTCGCTATGTTGGATGAAAGAAACTACCTGAAGCCAGAACGTCACGCCTCCGCCGGCCTGCCCGTTGGCATATTACTCATCTTGGTCTTCGCGCTTTCGGCCTATCTGCTTGTCGGAAGCGAGCTTGTTGGCAAGAAGCCCTCAGTTCCGACCGTCTATCTTCCGATGGTGTCGCAGCAATCGCGCTAACGGCATTCCCTACCGCGACGAAATTGGAGGAGGGGAGGTCAGGGGCTGTGGCGACGACAACCGATCGTCGAAACCGCGACCGGCCTGCCAACCCATTCCGGAGAAATGGCCGGCCCCCTGGCGCGGCAAACCCCTATGGGGGCGCCGGCATTCGCTGTTTCAGACACTCGCTCCTGCATGATTCCTTAAATCGGAATCGATTTAAGGACAAAATTATGCAGCAACTCAAAGTGTTACAGCGCCGCTCTCGAAGGGAAGCTTCGAGCCGAAACCACGTATGCCCATCTCCAGGGCGGCTCACGATGCGGAAGCCAGATTGGATGCCGGCGCCCCGCGAAGCAGTGCCATCAGCATGGGCCCAATCGAGAACTCACCGCGCCGCGCTCGGTTCGTCAGATCTCTGAGATAGCCGCCGGCCGAATTGATGTGACCTGATCGCTCGTAGATGCAGGCCACCACAGATGCTGCCGTTGCCGGCCCCATCACCTCGCACGCCTCCTCATAGGCTGACGGGCTGACGGCAAGCATCGAGCGGACCGTCACGGCAGCCATCATGAGGTCACGCCAACTCGAAACCTCGCCGTTTGGCCCGAACGGTTTGATCTCGGGGCAGGCCCGCAAGACCATCTCCAACGGGAATGGCTGTAAGCCCTTCGGCTTTGCTCCAGTTTCTGCCTTCGGCTTTTCGCCCTGCTCTTTTTCAGAGCTAGGTTCAAGTTCATGGAAGGATTCGGGTTTTGAATTCTGTATGTGCCGCTCAAATGGACCAGCATTGCCGGTCATATTCTCGGAAAATTCGTTATCATCCAGCATGTTGACGACTTCTTCGTGCAGAAGCGTCATCTCATCGGCGATGGCCGCCAAGTCCTTCAGGCTCGGCGAGCGTGGAATTCGTGCGACGAGGGCGACAAACATGTCTTCGACATGAGCCCAATCGCCGGCGGCCCCCTCTTCGATCGCGGCAGTAATCAGCTTGCGAATGTCTCGACGGCACAGGGACACACGCTCCTTGGCGATCAGAAACCGCCGGCGTTCGGCCGCAACTTCCTGCGCCATTCCTGCCAGTTCTTCCGAGCGGGCCAACAGCGGCGCGAGGTCGAAGCCATAGGCCTCTTCGATGCCGCCCTCACCATCCTTGCGCGCGTATCTCTTGCCGTTCGGGCTGTCCTTGCGCGAAACCAGGCCCGCCTCGACCAATGCAGCGAGGCTGCGGCGAAGCGTGCTGCCACCGATGCCATTGGCACGATGGGTCAGCTGCGCGTTCGACGGAAACACGATGAGGTCCTTGCCTTCGGCCAGTTCGCCCTGCGGATAGAACGACAGCAGTGCATTCAGCACGGCCAGAGCACGGTCCTGGACACCAAGAAGCGTCCTTGCCTCGCATACGTCGCGAAGGACCTTCCACTTGTCGACGGTCTTTCCGGCTTTTACGCCGGACGATCTGATCTGCCCCTTCACCAGGGCGAGCGACATCGGCCGCCGCCCGAATGGCGTCGTTACGGATAACCTGTCCATTTCAGCCTTACCTTCTTTCAGGCAAAGGAATAGCGGTCACCGAAACGGCGCCAAATCTCTTGAGAGAGTCTTGACTGTGAATCCCGGAAGTGCGAATCTCGAAATCGCCAAATGACGAGAAAGGGCCTTCAGAGACGGTGTTTCGGGGGCCTTTTTTCTTTTGCCGGTGCTGCTCCTCTAAATTTTCAGTCTTCAGTACGGCGCCCTATTCGGCGCTGCTCTGCTTTTCCGCAAGCACCGCCTCGTAAGCTTCAAACAGCTCGGGCAGCTTCGCCGTCAGATAATCTGCAAATCCGTCATTGCGATCGCGCCGGATCGACAGGCGCCATTGCTTGTCGGTCGTAGCCACCTTTCCAATCTCCGCGCCTGATCCGCTGGTAACGACCTCGGGCGCAAGCTGAGCGGCCGGCCTCTCCTCGGATTTGGTTGCCGCCGCAAACGCCACCATAAAGCGGTCGTCCGTTTCCCGTGTCGCAAAGCCGGGTTTCGTTGCAACAGCCAGCGCACGCTTCAATGCCGCCTCGTTGCCGATCGCATCGACCAGCGACTGCCAACGGCCGCGACCAATCTTCGGTGCACGCCCGATGGCGTCCACAAGTTCACCTGGCAGCGCGCGCGCAACGGCGACAAGCTTGGAAACTTCAGCCCGGTCAACGGAAAGTGCCGACTGGATCAGCGCCCGAGCAAACCCTGCATCCTCCAAACGACCGGCAAATACCGCGCGTTCGATGAAGCTCAGATCTTCACGGGCGGAGTTCTCCACCCCTTGCGCGACGACCAGATCTTCATCGGTCAGCGTGCGCACATAGGCCTTGACAGGGATATTGAGTGCACGAGCGGCGCGAATGCGGCGATGCCCATAGGCGCTCTGGTAGCGGCCGGTGACCGAAGGGTGCTCGCGAACGAGGACGGGAATTTCCTGGCCCCTTTCCCGGATCGAAGTCTTCAACGCCTCGAAACTGACAGCGTCCTGCTCGCTGAAGCGATCGGCAAGAGGCGAGGGATCGATCAGGGAAGGGTCGACCTCCACGGCGAGCTGGCCCGAAGCAAGCTTCGCGCGAAGCACTTCATACTCCTTCTCGACGTCGGAGAAGGTATCCTTGAGTGAGCGCACTGCGCCGGAACTCACGCGTGGCAGCGACGGCCGCTTGATGTCATTGTCAATGGCATGCTCGCTCTGCCCGGCAAACATCGAGCGAATGGACTGGGTGCGCTTGCTCAATGGAAGGACCTCCTCGATAGAGGCGAGGCGTTGTCTGTAGACAACATCGCTCGCCCAAGGGGAAAGAGTACTGGCACGGGGAAGGCGCAATCACTCATCGCTGCCATACCTGCGAAATCAGGTCGATCACCTCGGTGTTGACTGCGTTGACGGATTCCATGGCGCGATCATAAACGGACCGCCCGACGGCACCTTTCGACAATTCGAACAGCGACTGCTTGGTGAGGCCCGCATTTGCGATGGCGGTCGACTTCCAGGCCGTCGCGTTGAGGACATCGCTTCCGAAGAGGTCGCGCAACAGTCCGACGATCTCCTGTTCGGGCACGTCGCGCGGGTCGTGTCTGGTCACGACGAACTTCATGAAATCGTAGTTCAGGTGTGCGCCGGCGTCCTCGATGACAGCGATAAGATCGGCCGTCATCAATAGGAACTGGCTCATCGAGGCGACATCAACCATCTGCGGGTGGATCGTCACCAGCATACCGGTTGCGGCATTGAGAGCGCCCATGGTCAGGAAGCCGAGTTGCGGCGGGCAGTCGATGACAACGACGTCGTAGTCCGCCTCGACTTCATTGATCGCGGCTGCGACGCGGCGGAAGAACAGATCCTCTGGTCCGGCGCGCTTGCCCATGGCGCGCGGCGTTTCGTGCTCAAACTCCATGAGCTCGAGATTGCCCGGGACCAGGTCGATGCCCTCGAAATAGGTCGAACGGATCACCGAACGCATGCCGACCCGCTCGTCGTCGTAGCGGATCGCACCGTAAAGGGTGGTATTTTCGGCAATGTCGAATTCCGGCTGATAGCCGAACATGGCAGACAGGGATGCCTGGGGATCGAGGTCGATCGCCAGAACGCGGTAACCCTGCAGCGCCAGACCCTGTGCGAGATAAAGCGACGAGGTCGTCTTGGCCGAGCCGCCCTTGAAGTTGGCGACGCTGATGATCTGCAGCTTGTCGCCTTCGCGGCGGCGCGGCCAGAACTTCAGCGCTTCCTTCGGGCGCGCTTCGGCAAGATAGGCGCGAAGCTCGTTGATCTGGCGCAGTGTGTAGGAGCGGCGGCCGGCAGTGCCCAGTTCCGGTATCGGCCCCAGACCGTCCAGAGACAATTGCCTGAGGTAGCCGTCCGAGACGCCGACGATCTGCGCGACTTCGCCTGACGTGAACGACCTGAGCGACTTCATCGCCTTCGGCGGAAACGCGATCTCGCCGACGGCCCGCAGACGGTCCGAAAGCGCGGTCGCCTGACGTGTGATACGCTCGGACGTCGTCTCGTTTTCAAACTGGGGATTCGCGGGCTTTAACATCGTGGGCTCTTCAAAACGGTTTCTTCGCGTCTGACGCATTGTTTCCGTCTGGAAGTAGAGACACGATTCTATTCGAACCGACAAGCCGCTTTAGGGTTAACAAACCCTTAACAGTTGTAGTGCCGGCGGCCTCACCCCGGCTTCGCGCCACCATTTTTCGTATATTTCTCAGCATGTTGATCGCGCCAACGCCTCAACGTCCGGCGCGACGAGCTCTTACTTTTGCGCGTCCTTCAAGTGCCTTTGTCAACCGTTTCTTGCGCTGATCGACGTCGGCAACAAGGCGAAAACGGCAGAATCGCCATCGAACGGCCCTCACTTTTGCGACTCGATCGATTGATTCGAATGAGAACGGTTGGGTTGGCCGTCGGCGCACCCACCTGATGTGGCAGTTGCGTCTGCCGAACCAGACGATATCGTTCCAATGCGATTCGTCGCCTGGAGGATACATGCGTCAGCAGACAAAGCCGTTCATCGTTGAGATCAAGCAGTCCCGCAGAGTGAGGGCCGATACCCAAAAGACATCGATCTGGGGGAAGCTGGATCTGAGGGTCGAACCCGATCTGCAAGCAGAACCTGTTCCCGCTGAGGAGCCCGTCGCCGAGAGCGGTCGACCGTAAGCGATCCTGCTCACGCTTGCGGTACGCGATCGGCTCCGGCTTGCTAACCCGATCGACACCCGGGCTAAAGCGGAACAGACAAGCGCGGCTGTATTACGTACGGCAGGGCGATATGAGCGCGAAAGCGTACCAGGCAATTGCGCCGGACGAGATCGACCAAAAAATCATGGCAAAAAAAATGGGCCTGCGGAGACCGCGGCCCATGAAGTGTGAAGGTCATAAAACCTCCAGAGGGGAACAGCTGCTGCGGCGGCACTGGGAGGAGAAGCCGCCATGTGCATCAGCTGTGAGCGTTATGATCGTTTTTTGATCATTTGGAAAACATTTATTGTGCAATGCAGCTATGCACAGGCTGCGTTGCTTCTCCGTTCCAAGAGGAGCGAGGCAGCAAGTCAGTTGCACGCGGCTACGCAATGCACTGGATCACTGAACCGGCGCGGGGAGGGGATCCATGGAGGATTGCCCGTTCGGAATTTCGCGGGCGCTGGTCGCAACCGCGGCTACTCATTTCCCGCAGGAGGGAGGTTTGCCGCTTCCTGGCTCCTGGCAGCGACACTCGAATACATGCCCGTCGTGCGGAACTCCGTGGGACTTGCGCCAAAATAGCGCCGGAACACTTTGGCGAAATAGTTCGGGTCTTCGAAGCCGGACATGATCGACACTTCCTTGACCGAGAGATGCGCCGCCTTTGTCAGGAGCTTCGTTGCTCGCTGTAATCTCTTGCGCAGCACGAACTCCGCGGGCGGCATGCCTTCGCTGGCGGCAAAGACGCGCGAGAAATGGGCTCGGCTGAGCCCCGAGACTTCGGCGAGCCTCTCGACGGGCAGGGGATGCTCCAGGTTCGCCATGATGTGCTGGATCACATGCTGCATTGTCCGGTATTCCTGGCTAAATACGGGATGTGCGCCGAAGACGTCGTCATAGAGCGCCATCGCCGCCTCGTAGGCGATAGCCGATGCGCTGCCCGGCGCTTCGCCGCCGCCTGAAATGAGCCGCAGGCTGCAGTCTGCCAGGTGCTCGATCGTCTCGGGCTTCAGGTTCAGGATGGGACCGGTTGTCGAAAGAATGGCCTTGTGGATGCGCAGCGCCTCTTCGCCGTTCATGGAGATCCAGAAAAACTCCCAACGACCATTCTGCTCGAGCCAATAGCGATGGTTGTGCGGCACGAGAAGGAGCAGCGTCTCGCCCTCGCGCACACGGTGGTTGCGCGATTCGTAGCGCAGGTTCCCGGCACCCGAGATCGTATGCTGCAGCACGGTAAACGGCGTCTGGCCACGCTTGCGTCCATCCCAATCGTAACTTGCATCCGTGCGGATCTCATAGCCCGTACTGGTCGGCATCGTGTGCAGGCTTTGGCGTCCGCGCGGTAGCGAGACAGTCTTCATGGCGGGGCCATTCTCGATCAAGCGTTTCAGCATAGAATTACCCATGAAAGCACAATACCTCTCTGGTGACGCCAAGCATTATACGCATAATACCTTTCAGCAACGCAAGATGGCCGGTTCTGAACGATCAGGGAGAAGAAATCTGGGAGGGAAAATGCACTTCAGTGCAACCTTCTCGGCGCACCAATTTTACCCACTCCCCTTCACGCGGCCGAACGAACAGCGACGAGGACAGCATGAGCAACTTCAAGATTGCCATCATTGGCGCCGGCAGCGTCGGTTTCACCAAGAAGCTCTTTACCGATATTCTTTGCGTTCCGGAGTTCCACGACGTCGAATTCGCGCTCACTGACTTGAGCGCGCACAATCTCGACATGATCAAATCGATCCTCGACAAAGTTATCGAGGCGAACAACTTGCCGACCAAGGTCACGGCAACGACTGACCGCCGCGAGGCAATCGCAGGCGCGCGCTACATCATCAGCTGCGTGCGGGTCGGCGGGCTCAGCGCCTATGCCGACGATATCCAGATCCCGCTGAAATACGGCGTTGACCAGTGCGTCGGCGATACGATCTGCGCCGGCGGCATTCTCTATGGGCAGCGCAACATTCCGGTGATCCTGGATTTCTGCAGGGATATCCGCGAACTGGCCGAACCGGGCGCGAAATTCCTCAACTATGCCAATCCGATGGCGATGAACACCTGGGCGGCGATCGAGTACGGCAAGGTCGACACGATCGGCCTTTGCCATGGCGTCCAACACGGCGGCGAGCAGATCGCCGAGATCCTTGGCGCGAAGGAGGGCGATCTCGACTTCATCTGCTCGGGCATCAATCACCAGACCTGGTTCGTCGACGTCAGGCTGCGCGGCCGCAGGATCGGCAAGGACGAACTGGTTGCAGCCTTCGAGGCGCACCCAGTTTTCTCCGCCCAGGAAAAGCTGCGCATCGACGTGCTCAAGCGGTTCGGCGTCTATTCGACCGAGAGCAACGGCCACCTGTCGGAGTACCTGCCCTGGTACCGCAAACGGCCCGAAGAAGTGGCCCGCTGGATCGACATGTCGGATTGGATCCATGGTGAGACCGGCGGCTATCTGCGTCACTCGACCGAAACCCGCAACTGGTTTGAGACCGAGTTCCCACAGTTCCTCGAAGCCGCCGCCAAGCCGATCGACCCGACCCGCCGCTCCAACGAGCACGCCAGCCATATCCTCGAGGCGCTCGAGACCGGGCGCGTCTACCGCGGCCACTTCAATGTGAAGAACAACGGCGTGATCACCAACCTGCCGTCGGATGCGATCATTGAATCGCCAGGTTTCGTCGACCGCTTCGGCATCAACATGGTCGCGGGCATCACGCTTCCCGAGGCTTGTGCCGCCACCTGCATCTCATCGATCAACGTCCAGCGCATGTCGGTCCATGCGGCGATCTCCGGCGATATCGACCTTCTGAAGCTTGCAGTCCTGCACGATCCCCTGGTCGGGGCCGTCTGCACGCCCGAAGAGGTTTGGCAGATGGTCGACGAGATGGTCGTCGCCCAGGCGGAGTGGCTTCCCCAATACGCCGACGCAATACCTGCCGCCAGGGAGCGTCTGAGCAAGGCAACGGTCAGGACCCGCGAGTGGAAGGGTGTTGCCCGCCGCGAAATCCGATCGATCGAGGAATTGCGCGCCGAGATGGACGCGACGAAATTGCGCGCGGCCGGCTGACCGGCCGAGGCGAGGGCAGGGGATGCGGCACCATGGGAGAGCCCCCCGCGGATCCCATGCGCGTCTTCGGATGAAGGAAATGCTTGAGGAGCAAGCCGTGCCGTTTCGGACCGGCGTGAAGCATGAGGGAGAGAGAAACGATGAACGCAATGCGCTATCTTAGACTGCGAGCGGCCTTGATGCTCGGCGTATCGGGCTTTGCCCTGCAGGCCTGGGCCTCGGAGCCAACTGTTGTGCCCGAACAACCGCCATTCCCCGCACAGGGCAAGATTACCTATGTGCCACGCGATTCCATCCTTGAATACAAGGCGCTGCCGGAATATCGCGAGCCAGAATGGGTCACGGAGAAATTCGTGAAAACCGGCAAGCTGCCGCCGGTGGCCGAGCGCCTGCCAAAGGAACCACTGGTCTTCAAGACGGGGAACATGGCTGACGGTATTGGCGTCTATGGCGACACGATGCGCCACGTCGTCGGCGGGCGTCCGGAAGGCTGGAACTATTCGGCCGGGCAGACGCAAGGCTGGGGCGGCATCGATATCGAAATATTCGAATGCCTGACCCGCACCGCGCCGCTTTTTCAGGTCGAGGCGAAGGATATGGAACCCTTGCCGAACCTAGCGAAAAGCTGGGAGTGGTCGCCGGACGGGCACAAGCTGACCATGCATCTGATTGAGGGCGCCAAATGGTCGGACGGCGTTCCGTTTTCGTCGGAAGACGTGATGTTCTACTGGGAGGACAACGTCGTCGATCCGAACGTCTCCCCGCTCAATGGAGCGACGCCGGAAACCTTCGGGGAGGGCACGACGCTGAGGGCCATCGACGCCAACACCGTCGAATGGACCTTCAAGGAGGCGTTCCCGCGCCAGCATCTCTATTCCATGGCCTATGGCACCTTCTGCCCGGGGCCGGCGCATATCCTCAAGACCAAGCACCCGAAATACAACAAGGATATGACCTACGACCAATACAAGAACGGCTTTCCGCCGGAATACATGAACACGCCTGTTATGGGCGCGTGGGTGCCGGTCGAGTATCGCTCCGACGACATCATCGTGCTGCGTCGTAATCCCTACTACTGGAAGGTCGACGAGGCGGGCAACCAGCTGCCCTACATCAACGAGATGCACTACAAGCTGTCGACCTGGGCCGACCGGGATGTGCAGGCGATCGCCGGGTCAGGCGACTTCTCCAACCTCGAGCAGCCGGAAAACTTCGTCGAATCGTTGAAGCGCGCGGCATCGGAGACCGCACCCGCACGCCTTGCCTTCGGCGCTCGCCTGATCGGCTACAATCTTCACATGAACTTTTCCGGTAACGGTTGGGGTGATCCGGATGAACGCGCGAAGGCCGTGCGCGAACTCAATCGCAACGCGGATTTCCGCAAGGCCGTGACAATGGCGATCGACCGCAAGAAGCTTGGGGAGTCACTCGTCAAAGGGCCTTTCACCGCGATCTATCCCGGCGGGCTGTCGTCCGGCACCAGCTTTTACGATCGCCAGTCGACGGTCTACTATCCCTTTGATCTCGAAGGCGCCAAGGCACTGCTCGAAAAGGCCGGCTTGAAGGACACGGACGGCAACGGCTTCGTCAACTACCCCGCCGACAAGCTGGGCGGCAAGGATGTCGAGATCGTGCTACTCGTGACCTCCGACTACAATACCGACAAGAACCTCGCCGAAGGGGTGGTCGGGCAAATGGAAAAGCTCGGGCTTCGCATCGTCCTGAACTCGCTGGACGGCAAGCAGCGGGACGCAACGAACTATGCCGGCCGCTTCGACTGGATGGTTCATCGCAACGGAGCCGAATTGTCCTCCGTCGTGCAGAACACGCCCCAGCTTGCGGCCACCGGCCCGCGCACCAGCTGGCATCACCGCGTGCCGGAGAGCGGCGCGCTTGATCTGATGCCGTTCGAACAAGAGCTCGTCGATATCGTCAACAAGTTCATCGCCAGCAATGACAATGACGAGCGGGCAGACCTGATGAAGCAGTATCAGAAGGTGTCGACGAGCAATGTCGATACGGTCGGCCTGACGGAGTATCCGGGCGCTCTGGTCATCAACAAGCGCTTCTCCAACATTCCGAGCGGCGCCCCGATCTTCATGTTCAACTGGGCGGAGGACACGATCATCCGGGAAAGGGTCTTCGTCGCTGCCGACAAGCAGGGGGACTATGAATTGTTCCCCGAGCAGTTGCCGGGCAAGCCGGGTGAAGGCGGCCCCATCAACTGACCCTCACAGAGTTCGTTCCGGCCGCAGCCGATCGTGGCCGGAACGATCCCTTAAACACACAAGAGAAGCTAACAGCCATGTTCCGATTTCTGCTTGTGCGCATCGCATCCGCCATACCCGTACTCTTCGTGCTGAGCGTCGTCACGTTTGCGATCATTCAGGCGCCGCCGGGCGACTACAGCGACTATATCCGTTCGCAACTGATCAACCAGGGCGGCGCCTCCTTTGAGGAAGCCGACGCCCAGGCCCAGGCCTACAAGATCGCCAACGGCCTCGATAAACCGATGCCGGTGCAGTACGTCAATTGGATCACGGGCATCCTGACGCGCGGCGACTTCGGCCATAGCCTGTTCTACAACAAGCCGGTGGCGGATGTGGTCGGCGAACGGCTGCCGCGCACGCTGGCTCTGGCGCTCGTGTGCCACATCCTCGCATCGATCATCGGCATCACCTTCGGCATCCTGGCTGCCACGCGGCAATATTCCTGGATCGACAGCCTGCTGTCGGGCATTTCCTTTCTGGGCATGACGGTGCCACGTTTCCTGATGGCACTGATCATCGTCTATGTCCTGGTCTTCCATTTCAACGTGACCGAGATCAACAGTTTCCATTCCGCCCGCTACGGCGGCGCGCCCTGGTCCTGGGACAAGTTCGTCGACCTCCTGACGCATGTCTGGCCGGTGATCGCCATCGCCACCTTCGGCGGCCTCGCCTACAACATGCGCGTGATGCGGGGTAATCTGCTCGATACGCTCAACGCCCAATATGTCGAGACCGCCCGTGCCAAAGGGCTTTCGGAGGGTGCCGTCATCATGCGCCATGCCGTGCCGAATGCGCTGCACCCGCTGGTCATGTATCAGGGTGTCGTTCTGCCCTACATGCTGACTGGCGAAATCGAGACGGCGATCATCTTCGCCCTGCCGACCGTCGGCCCGGCGATCGTGGGATCCATGTGGGTCGGCGACGTCTATGTCACAGCCACCTTCATGCTGGTGTTGTCGGCAACGCTCATTATCGGCAACATCATAGCCGACCTGCTCCTGGCAATGCTCGACCCGCGGGTGCGTCTTGGCGGAGGTGCACACGCATGAAGGCCGACGTTCAAGACATCATCGCCGCTCCCATTCCGGCGCCTCATCACGGCAACGAAACCTATCTGGCGCTCGTCTGGCGCCGCCTCAAGCGCTCCTGGACCGGCATGGCCGGCCTCATTCTCGTCTGCCTCCTGTTGGTCATGACGATCTTCGCGGAGTTTTTCTCCCCCGTCGATCCGAAGCTCACCGGCGTCGCCTTCGCGCCGCCGCAGAGGATCAGCATCACCGATCAGGACGGCAGGCTCGTCTGGCCGCGCACCTACCAGGTCGGCGAGGGCACCGAGCTCGACCCGATCACCTTCCAGCCGATCGTCGGGCCGGATTATGCCAATCCGAAGGACCTCGGCTTCTTCGTCAAGGGCTTCAGCTACCGGCTCTTCGGCCTCTTGCCGACCGACCGACATTTCTTCGGCGCCGTCGACGGCACGCCGGTGAATTTCCTCGGCACCGACAAGTTCGGCCGCGATGTGCTGTCGCGCATCTTCCACGGCTCTCGCGTCTCCCTGATGATCGCATTGACGGTGGTGTTCATCGTCACCGTCGTCGGCACCACGATCGGCATGGTGTCCGGTTACTTCGGCGGACGCTTCGATGTCTGGATGCAGCGTTTCGTCGAGCTGGTGCTGGCCTTCCCGCAATTGCCGCTCTACCTGGCGCTGACGTCGCTGATCCCCGTGACGGCACCGACCAACGTCTTCCTTGCCTTCGTCATCTTCGTCATGTCGGCACTCGGCTGGGCGCAGATGTCGCGCGAGGTGCGGGGCAAGACGCTGGCACTCGCCAGAATAGATTATGTGCGGGCGGCCATCGCGATCGGCGCCACCGATCGCCGCATCATCTTCCAGCACATCTTTCCCAACGTCATGAGCCACGTGATCGTTGCCGTCACACTGGCGATCCCGAACGTGGTCCTCCTGGAATCGTTCCTCGGCTTCCTCGGTTTCGCGGTCAAGCCGCCGCTGATGTCCTGGGGGCTGATGCTCCAGGACACCGCCACCTATTCCGTCATCGGGTCCTATCCCTGGATCCTGTCGCCCGTCGCCTTCGTGCTGATCACCGTCTTTGCGTTCAACGCGCTGGGCGATGGCCTGCGCGACGCCGTCGACCCCTATTGAGGAGGCGCAAATGGCACTTATGGATTTGAACTTGCTTGCCCCCGAACAGCGGCACGATCACGCCGCCGCCATCGGCTCCCCGATCATCGACGCACGTCATGTCGCGGTAAAGTTCAAGGTCGAGGGCGGCCTGGTCGATGCCGTGAAGGATGTCTCCTTCCAGCTCTATCGCGGCGAAACGATCGCGGTGGTCGGCGAATCCGGTTCGGGAAAATCGGTCACGGCCCGCACCGTCATGGGCTTGCTCACCAAGCGCGCAAGCGTGTCGGAGCGTTCCAGCATCGATTATGACGGCAGGAATGTCCTGAAGCTTTCCGATCGTCAGCGCCGGGCGCTCCGTGGAAACCGCATCTCGATGATCTTCCAGGAGCCGATGAGCTCGCTCAATCCGGTCTACACCATCGGCGCCCAGATCATCGAGGCAATCCGGGTGCATCAGAAACTGAGCCGCAAGCAGGCAATTGAGCGGACGCTGGAGCTTTTGCGCCAGGTCCAGATCCCCGATCCGGAAGCGCGCCTCAACCAGTACCCGCACCAGCTGTCGGGCGGCCAGCGGCAGCGCATCATGATCGCCATGGCGCTCGCCAACAATCCCGATGTCTTGATTGCCGACGAGCCGACGACGGCACTCGACGTCACCGTCCAGGCGCAGATCCTCAACCTCATCCGCGATCTGCAGAAGACGCTCGGCATGGCGGTGATCCTGATCACGCATGACCTGACCGTCGTCAGGCAGTTCTCCGACTACGTCTACGTCATGCAGAACGGCGAGGTTAAAGAGCACAACACCACCGCGGCGCTGTTTGAAAACCCGCAGCACCCCTACACCCGCCATCTGCTCAATTCCGAGCCGAAGGGCATCGCCAACCCGATGCCGCCGGATTCGGCTGCCATTCTGGAAGGCCGCTCGGTCCGTGTTTCCTTCATGTTGCGGGCGGGCGGTTTCTTCAAGCCGCAGCTCAAGGAGCTGGTCGCGGTCGACAGCCTGAGCCTGAAGCTCCACCGGCACGAGACATTGGGCCTCGTTGGCGAATCCGGCTCGGGCAAGACGACGTTCGGTCAGGCTCTGGTCAAGCTGCTGAGAGCCGAAGGCGGCGAGATCCTGTTCGACGGCGAGCCGATCCAGAACAAGAGCCGCGACGAAATGCGGCCGTTGCGCTCGCGCATGCAGATCGTCTTTCAGGATCCGTTCTCCTCGCTCAATCCGCGCATGTCGGTCGGCCAGATCATCGAGGAAGGGCTGATCGTCAACAGGCTCGGCGCCACCCGCAGCGAGCGGCTGGAGCGGGTCCGCGACGCGTTGAACAGTGCCGGCCTGCCGAACAATATCCTGTCGCGTTTCCCGCACGAGTTTTCAGGCGGCCAGCGCCAGCGTATCGCGATCGCCCGGGCGATCGCGTTGGAGCCCGAGTTCATCTTGCTCGACGAACCGACCTCGGCGCTCGATCTCTCGGTTCAGGCACAGATCATCGAACTGCTGCGCAAGCTGCAGGACGAGAAGGGACTGAGCTATCTCTTCATCTCCCACGATCTGAAGGTCGTGCGCGCACTTTGCCACCGGGTGGTGGTGATGCAGCACGGCAAGATCGTTGAAGAGGGGCCGGTCGAAGACGTTCTTTCCCATCCCAAGACCGCCTACACGGAACGGCTCGTCAGAGCCGCGTTCGAAGTGGCTGCCTAGCAAAAAAGAGGCATTTCATGACGAGACAACCCAAGATCACCTTCATCGGCGCCGGATCGACCGTGTTCATGAAGAACATCATCGGCGACGTGCTGCAGCGTCCGGCCCTGTCGGGCGCACGCATCGCGCTGATGGACATCAATCCGCAGCGACTTGAGGAAAGCGAGGTCGTCGTCCGTAAGCTGATCTCGACGCTCGGCGTCAAAGCGACCATCGAGCTGCACGCCAACCAGCGCAAGGCTCTCGACGGCGCCGATTTCGTTGTCGTCGCGTTCCAGATCGGCGGCTACGAGCCGTGCACGGTCACGGATTTCGAGGTGCCGAAGAAGTACGGCCTGCGTCAGACGATCGCCGACACGCTTGGCGTTGGCGGCATCATGCGCGGCCTGCGCACGGTGCCGCATCTGTGGAGCATCTGCGCCGATATGACCGAGGTCTGCCCCGAGGCGATCCTGCTTCAATACGTCAACCCGATGGCGATCAACACCTGGGCAATCGCCGAGAAGTACCCTCATATCAAGCAGGTCGGTCTCTGCCACTCGGTTCAGGGCACGGCGATGGAGCTCGCCGAGGATCTGAACATCCCTTACGAGGAGATCCGCTACCGCTCGGCCGGCATCAATCACATGGCGTTCTTCCTCAAGTTCGAGCACCGCCAGCCGGATGGATCCTACCGCAACCTCTACCCCGATCTTCTGCGCGCCTACCGCGAGGGTCGCGCGCCCAAGCCCGGCTGGAACCCGCGCTGCCCGAACAAGGTGCGGTATGAGATGATGACCCGGCTCGGGTATTTCGTCACCGAAAGCTCGGAACACTTCGCCGAATATACGCCCTACTTCATCAAGGAAGGCCGCGACGATCTGATCGAGAAATTCGGCATCCCGCTCGACGAATATCCCAAGCGCTGCATCGAGCAGGTCGAGCGGTGGAAGGGGCAGGCGGCCGCCTATCGATCTACCGACAAGATCGAGGTCAAGCCATCGAAGGAATATGCCTCCTCGATCATGAATTCCGTCTGGACGGGCGAGCCCTCGGTCATCTACGGCAACCTGCGCAACAATGGCTGCATCACCTCTCTGCCCGACAATTGCGCGGCGGAAGTGCCGTGCCTCGTCGACGAGAACGGCATACAGCCAACTTTTATCGGCGATCTCCCGCCGCAGCTCACCGCACTGATCCGCACCAATATCAACGTGCAGGAACTGACGGTCGCCGCCATGATGACCGAGAACCGCGAGCACCTCTATCATGCAGCGATGATGGATCCCCACACCGCCGCCGAGCTCGATCTCGACCAGATCTGGTCCCTTACCGACGACCTGCTCGCCGCGCACGGCAACTGGATCCCGGAATGGGCGCGAAGTGCCAAGAAAGTTCACGCCGCGTAGCTTTTTCTCCCGGCCGCGCGGCGAGGAAGCCCCGGAACCTCCCAGTTTCGGGGTTTTCCTTTGTTCGTTTACCTGCCGCGCCGACAAGAAATGTGCGGACATGTCTTGCCGGGGCAGGGGAGGGGATGATTGTCTTTTCACGAGCCTTGCTGCAGGTCATTCAACGCCGAGGATTGACTCGAGGATACCGATTGGGTAGAGATGGGTAACCGTTAACCCAAAGGCTGCCCGTGACAACTTCGTTGAGCGACATTGCGGAACGCGCCGGCGTATCCATCAAGACCGTTTCGGGTGCGTTGCACGGCGGTTCGGCGCGGATGTCGGAACAAACGCGACTGCGCATCAAGGAGATCGCCGAGGAGCTGGGTTACGTCACCAACCTCGCCGCGCGTGGCATGCGGCAGGGGTGGATGCCGCTGATTGGCGTCGTCGCCGACGACCTGATCACCTCGCCGTTTGCCACCGAGATCATCCGTGGACTGGATGGTGCCGCCCGCGCCGCCGACATGGCGGTCTTTGCCATGACGCTCGGCGGCGGTCGCGATGTGGCCTCCGTGCTTGAGGAAGTGCGCCGCTTCCGCCCACGCGCAATTGCCTACGCGGCGATGTATCACAAGACGGTATCGCTGCCGGCGGAGTTCGCAGAGACGGTCGGCGTGATGATCAATTGCCGCGAGGCCAATGACAAGGTGACGTCGCTGGTGCCGGACGAGATCGGCGCGGCCCACGAGATCACCAGCTATCTGATCGAGGCTGGCCGCCGGAATATTGCCTTCATCAACCTGCCGGGGCTTTTGGCGGGAGAGTTGCGTGAAGCCGGGTTCCGGCGTGCGCTTGAGGAAGCAGGGCTTGACGCAGGTCGTGCCCGCGTGCTGCCGGCGGTCCGGCGGGCGATCTACAGCGACCGGGCCCATAGCCTTGTCCTTTCACATGTAACCGCGCTGATGGATGGCCCGGAGCGTCCGGATGCTATCCTTTGCGGTAACGACCGTGTCGCGATGGAAGTCTACGCAGCGCTGCGACGGGTCGGCGCGCAGATTCCGGATGACGTTGCCGTCGCAAGCTTCGACAATCAGGTGGACATTGCTTCCAGGCTCGATCCACCGTTGACGACCATGGCCCTGCCGCACCGTGCCATGGGCCGCCTGGCGGCAGACATTCTGCTTGCAGAAAATGCCGCCCCCGGCGAGGTGCGCAAACTCGCGTTCCAGTTGGTGGAGCGCTCATCCGTCTGATCATACTGAAAGACCAAACCCTGTGGAGGAGGAGTGACAATGATGGGTAAACGTTTACTTTCAATGTTGATGGCGTCGGTGGCCCTTGCGGCTACGGGCGTGAGCGCCGAGGCGAAAACCGTCCTGCATGTCATGCACCAAGGCGATCCGGGCTGGGTTTCGACCTATGGCGAGGTCGCCAAACGTTTCGAGGCGGCCAATCCGGATGTGGATGTCGAGCTGATCTACGCGCCGCACGATGCCTACAATGAAAAATTCAGCGCCGCGGTTATGTCCAAGCAACTGCCTGACGTCATGGAGCTCGATGCGCCTTTCCTCGCCAACTATGTCTGGTCCGGTTATCTGCAGCCGATCAAGCCTCTGGTCGATCAGGATGTGCTCGATGACATGACCGCATCGAACATCGCCCAGGGCACCTATCCGATCGACAAGGATCTCTATGCGATCGGCCTGACCGATTCCTCGGTCGTGCTCTACGGCAACAGGAAGTATCTGGAAGCGATCGGCGCCCGCATCCCGAAGGCGGTGGATGATGCCTGGACGCAAGAAGAATTTGAAGGTTATCTCGAAAAACTCGCCAAGGTCGATGGCGTCAAGTGGCCGATCGACACGTTTCGCGGCTACGGCATCAAGACCGAATGGATCACCTATGCCTACGGCCCGATCCTGCAGTCGGCAGGCTGCGACCTGATCGATCGCACGACCTGGAAATCGACCGGCGCCCTCGACAGCAACGCGTGCGTCAAAGCCCTGACGATGATGCAGACCTGGGTCAAAAACGGCTGGGTCGTGCCACAATCCTCGGGCACCAACCAGTTCTTCGCCGAAGGCCATCCGGCCGCGCTCGCGCTCGGCGGCCATTGGTTCTATGCGGAAGCAGCCGCTTCGATGAAGGACGACATCGTCGTCATGCCGCTGCCGAAGTTCGGACCGAAGGGCGCAAGCCCCAACGGTACCTGGATCTGGGGCATTACCACGGCCTCCGAGCATCCGGATATCGCCGGCAAGTTCGTCAGCTTCATGCTGAAGGACAAGCTTTATCGCGATTATGCGACGGCCGATTCCGGCTATCCTGGCTTGAAGAGCTTCGCGGCGGCATCGCCCCTGTACGACACCGGCGGTCCGCTCGCCGTCGCGTTCGAACAGGCGTCCAAGACCGCCGTCGCGCGTCCCCCGCACCCTGCCTATCCCGTCATCACGTCTGCCTTCATGCAGGCTGTGGATGAGATCTTCAATGGCGGCGACGCCAAGTCGGCATTGTCTGCGGCGGCAGCCAAGATCGATGAGGACATCGAGGAAAACGACGGCTACCCGCCTTTCGACGAGCAGCAATAAACAATCGAAGACGGGCCCCGATGACGGCCACAAAAGATCTACCGCCATCGGGCCCGTTACCGGTCCCGCCTATTGATGCAGGGAGGAGGAGAGTATGACATTGCAACAATCAGCCCAGCCGGCGGTTGCAGCGCGTCCCGCCTGGCGCCGGGACAAGAGCCGGCTGTTTCAGGAGATCGGCATGCTTGCGCCCGCGGTGGCGCTGCTGACGATTTTCCTGATCGTCCCGTTCCTACTGTCGTTCTGGACGGCGATGACCAACCAGCCGCTGGTGCCGCGGCCAACGCCGATCCGCTTTGTCGGCTTCGGCAACTTCCTGCGTATCTTTAGAGATGATCTGTTCTGGACATCGCTCTGGAACGTCTCGCGCTTTACCTTCTGGATCCTGCCGGTGCAATGCGGCCTGGCATTTGCCACCGCGCTGCTGCTGCACCAGAAGATGCCGTTCCGAAATCTCTTTCGCGGGCTGTTTTTCCTGCCTGCGATCACGTCGATGGTCGTCGTCTGCGTCATCTGGGGAACGCTGTTTCAGTACCCAACCGGACCCTTCAACCAGGTGATCGGCTTTCTGTCGGGCGGAACAATTGAACCAATCGACTGGCTCGGGGACCCCAACTGGGCGATGTTCTCGATCGTGCTGCTATCGGCCTGGCAGGCCTATGGCTTCCAGATGATCGTCTATCTCGCCGGTCTCCAATCTATACCGGACGAACTCTACGACGCAGCAAGGATCGATGGCGCAAACGCGCTGCAGCGCTTCTGGCATGTGACAATGCCGGGCTTGCGGCCGACCCATGTCTTCGTGCTGGTCATCACGACAATCCAGGCGTTCAAGCTCTATACGCAGGTTGCCATCCTGACCCAGGGCGGCCCGAAGAGCAGCACGGAGACGGTGGTCCATTACATGGTCCGCTCCGGCTTCGAGGAGCAGAAGCTCGGTTATGCCTCGGCCGTATCGGTCATTCTCTTTCTCATCGTTCTCGTTATCGCGCTGCTTCAGCGTCAACTTCTGAGGCGTTTCGATGTCTGATATTGCAATCTCCACACCGCAGGCGCAGATGACGCGCACCCACTCGGCCGTCGGTTCGCTGCGCATCGTCCAGACGGCCTGCATCCTTGTCATCGCGCTCGTCATCGTGTCGCCCTTGTTCATGCTGCTGATCGCCAGCCTGAAGGACGATCGTTTTCAGATCCTGGCCGACATGGGGAGCTTCAGGGCGTTCTGGGTGTCCGATCCGACATTCGCCAATTTCGCGGAGGTCGGCAATTTCTCCGGCGAGCTCGCCTTCGGACGCTATCTACTGAACTCGCTGATCATCCTCGCGCTGACGGTCGGTTCGGGCCTGATCGTCAATTCCATGGCAGGATTCGTTCTTGCCTGGGGCTCCGTGCGTGGGCGCGCACTGATCCTGTCGCTGGTTATTGCTCTCTACGTGATCCCACAGGAAAGCATCATCATGCCGCTCGTCATCATGGTGTCGCGCGCCGGCATGACAGATACATTCGCGGTGCAGATCGTGCCCTGGATCGCCAGCCCGCTCTATATCTTCCTCTTCTACCAGTTCTTCGCGCAGCTTCCGAAGGAACTCGTCGAAGCGGCGCAGATCGACGGCGCATCCATCTTCCGCATCTACCGGTCGATTTTCCTGCCGCTCAGCCTCCCGGCACTTGCCACCGTTTCGATCCTGATGGGGATCGAGAGCTGGAACCAGTATCTCTGGCCGATCCTCGTCACCCAGACCGATTACGCACGGCCGATCGCCGTCGCGATCGCCACGTTCTTCGGTCAGGACAGCATCTATTGGGATCGCGCCATGGCTGCGTCCGTATTGATGATGCTGCCGATCCTCGCCCTCTATCTTGCCTTCCAGCGCTGGTTCGTCAGTTCCTTCGTTGGCTCGGCCGTGAAAGGTTGATCAATGACAACGCATGCAAATACAGCTCCCGCTCAAGCCGGAGAAATCGAGACGATCAGCGCCGTCCTTGCGGATGCGACCACGATCCACATCTGGCTGAAGGCGACACGGGCAGGAGCACCGGCCGAGATCTCGGCGTCCGTGGCCGGCCACGAGATCAGCCGTCTTGTGGTTTCCAACGCTGACGAGTTCGAGCAGCGCAGCCTGCAGCTGGAGGAGGGCGGTCGAACCGTCCTCGCCTATGACCCGACCACAACGGCAGTCTCCGTTGCCTATGCCTTTCAGCAGCGGGATGTCCTTGCCAAAGGCGTCCGGATCCTACACAGCAGTCGGGAAAATGCAGCGCCGACAGTCGCCGGCAGCTATCATTTCCGTCCCCCCTTCGGATGGATGAACGATCCAAACGGATTTGGCCGCTTCGGCGATCATGTCCATCTGTTCTACCAGCACTATCCGCACAGCCTGCGCTGGAACACCATGCATTGGGGCCATGCGGTATCTGACGACTACGTTCATTGGCGACACCTGCCGATCTTCCTGTTTCCCTCGGCGGACCTTTCGGTGCGCGCCGATGGTCGCGGCGGGGCGTTTTCGGGCTCGGCAATTCCGCTATCGCCAAGTGAACCCGGTATCCGGGTCTTCTTCACCGAGCAGGTCAAGGATCGGGAGCCCGAGGAGCAGATCCAATTGACGGCCGTGTCGCGGGACCAGATCACGGCTGGCGCCGAAGAGATCATTCTTCCTGAGCGACCGGCTGGTCTCGACTTGACGCTCGACTTCCGCGATCCCTATGTCTTCAAGGGCCCGGACGGTCGTTGGCAGATGCTGATCGGCAGCCGCGACCGGGCCGGCGGCGTCGTTTTGCTCTATGAAAGCGGCGATCCGGACGGCGCCTCAGACTGGACCTTCATCGGCATTCTGCACCGGGAGGACCGGTTCGGGATGACGGCGGCAGAGTGCCCTTGCATCGTGCCGCTTGACGGGCCGGCCGAGGATCCGGAAACGCGCTGGGCTCTCATCTTCGGGTTGCTGACAAGCCGCGACCCGAAATCGGGGCGCCGGAACATCACGGCTGCAACTGTCGGCCGCTTCGATGGCCGCACGTTCGTCAAGGAGTTCGAGCAGGAGCTGGATTTCGCAACCGACGCCTATGCTTTCCAGGCATTCGTGGATCGATCCGGGCCGGTCGGCATCGCCTGGCTTGCAAACTGGACCGAGGTCTCAAAAAAGATCGACTTTCCAACGGCAATGACGCTGCCTCGCCAGCTGCTGCTGCAGCAGGGCGCACTGCTGACGCCCCCGGTCGAAACAGTCGCGACGCTGCGCCGGGACCTGATCGATGACAGCAAACTCAAGGGGCAGGAGCCTGTCAGCCTCGGTAACGGGGCGGTCGAGATCATCATCGAACTCGCGGCGCCGGGTGCGGCGTTTCATCTCGAGCTTGATCATCCGGCCGTCGGCCTCGGCGTGCAGCTCGGCCCGGAGGGCCTGGTCATCCACTACGACCCGCCGAACGGCAAGGAGACGCCGCGCTACATCGCCGTCGGTGCGAAGCCGTCGACGCTGCGTATCTTCCTCGATGTCGGCTCCATTGAGGTCTTCGCAGACAACGGCCGCTGGACGGGGACGAAACGGTTGCCAGGCTTCACCGGCGTGCGCTCGGCACGCCTGTCAGCGCCGGCGGGCAACATTGCCGCCGCCACGATCTGGCAACTCGAACTCTGATTGCGCAAGGGGAGGAATAACCATGGCATCTGTCACCATCGAACAGGTTAGAAAGCAATATGGCGCCGTTCCTGTCATTCAGGATGTCTCCATCGACATCGACGATGGCGAGTTCGTCACACTTGTCGGCCCCTCGGGATGCGGCAAGTCGACATTGTTGCGCATGCTTGCCGGTCTCGAAGACATCAGCGGCGGCGAGATCCGCATCGGCGGCCGCGTCGTCAACGATATCGCGCCCAAGGAGCGCGATATCGCCATGGTTTTTCAAAGTTACGCGCTCTATCCGCATATGACCGTGGCCGAGAACATGGGATTCGCGCTGAAGCTGAAGGGCCAGGACAAGGCCGCGATCCAAAACCGCGTAAAGGAGGCGGCCGATATCCTGGCACTCGGACCGTTGCTCGACCGCCTGCCCAGGCAGCTTTCCGGCGGTCAGCGCCAACGCGTGGCGATGGGCCGTGCGATTGTCCGTCATCCCCAGGTGTTTCTGTTCGACGAACCGCTGTCGAACCTCGATGCCAAGCTACGGGTGACCATGCGTGCCGAAATCAAGGATCTGCACCAAAGGCTGAAGACAACGACGGTCTACGTCACGCATGATCAGATCGAAGCGATGACAATGGCAGACCGGATCGTCGTCATGCGTGGCGGCGTGGTCGAGCAGATTGGCCGGCCGCTGGACCTCTATGACCGGCCCGTAAACACCTTTGTCGCCACGTTCATCGGCTCGCCCGCCATGAACCTTTTCAACGGCTCGATCGTGGATGGGCGGTTCGTCACCGATGACGGCAAGGCGCTTCCGCTGCCGCCCGGCTACTCCGGCGGTGCTGCGCGCACCTATGGCATCCGCCCCGAGCATCTGGCCATCGCCGAGAGCGGCATTCCAGTGACGGTCGGCGTGGTGGAGCCCACCGGCGCCGAGACGCACCTGGTGGTCAAGCTTGGCGCTTTAGATACGACATTGGTCATCCGCGACCGTGTCGATGTTCGCCCCGGGCAGTCGGTGGCGATCGCCCCTGATCTGGCGAAGATCCACCTCTTCTCGGCGCAAGGGGCGCGCTTGAACTGAAACAATGGATTTCGTCCATTGCGGATTTTGACGACAGCCTGCGCGCAACGCGCCACATTGCGCGCAGGCGTCGCTTCTCATTGGCTAGACCGGAGATTGGCGGGTCGCGCGAAGCGCGCCCAATTCCGTTACCTGATACGATTACCATCATCATCGAACAGGAATGACCGCGATGCAGCGATGCCGATGGTCAAGGTCTCGCGACTTGCGATTTTGCGGACATCAGCGTGTTCGATGATGATCCGCTCGCTGTCGGAGACATGAGCATAGACATAGCTCGTATTGCCGAGGTGCTCTGCAACATCGACCTCGACGGCGAGTTCCGCATCACCTTTTTCCTGGGCAAGAAAATGTTCGGGCCGAATTCCGAGGGTGACGGCGTCACCCGTGGTGACCGACGTCGATGCAATGGGAAGGGTCAGCGCAACTTCGGGCTGGCTCGTCAGTGCCACGGTCACATGGCCGTCCGCGACGGTGGCGACGCGGCCTTTAAGAAAGTTCATCCGCGGTGAGCCGATAAAACCGGCAACAAAGGTGTTTGCCGGGTCGTCGTAAAGCTCAAGCGGCGCGCCGACCTGTTCGACAACACCCGACCGCAGGACGACGATCTTGTCGGCGAGTGTCATTGCCTCCACCTGATCATGCGTAACGTAGATGACGGTCGATTTCAGTTCCTTGTGCAGCTTGGCGATTTCGACGCGCATATGCACGCGCAGTTCGGCGTCCAGGTTCGACAACGGCTCGTCGAACAGGAAGACGAGAGGGTTGCGCACGATGGCGCGGCCGATCGCGACGCGCTGCCGCTGACCGCCTGAGAGCGCCTTCGGCTTGCGATCAAGGAGCGGTTCAAGCTCAAGGATGCGTGCCGCGTCGTTGACCCGGCTATCGATTTCCTCCCTCGCCATGCCGGCGAATTTAAGCGCGAAGCCCATGTTCTCGCGGACAGTCATGTGCGGATAGAGCGCATAGGACTGAAACACCATGGCGATGCCGCGCTTGGAAGGATCGACATCGTTCATTACCGCGCCGCCGATGGTGAGCTCGCCGGAGGAGATGTCCTCCAGCCCGGCGATCATGCGCAGCAGCGTCGACTTTCCGCAGCCCGACGGGCCAACGAAGACGACGAACTCTCCGGCCTCGATCGACAGATCGACACCCTTGATGATTTCGAGCGCGCCGAAGCGCTTGCGAATGTCGGTGAGACGGACTTCGGCCATGGCGGTTACTCAGCTGACGGTGAAGGTGATGGACTGGGTGTCGAAGCGCCGGCTCTTCACGGTCAGCTCAAGCTTGCCTTTGGCGTCACCGGCCTCGATCCAGAAGCCGGTCGCTCCGCCCTTCAGTGTGTGTTCGGAGGGACCGATGATCCGGCCCGGACCGGCGAGCGAAAGAATGACGGGCTCCTCGAAATAGGGCAACAGGTTGCCGCATTGATCAAGCGCGCGCACGACCACCCGCACGGCATCCTTCTCCGAAGCGCGAAGCTCCAAGTCGTCGGCGATGACTTCCAGCGTCGCCGGCACCGGGTCAGCCGGCAGGGTCAGCGTCTTGACGGGCTCGCCGTCGACGTAGCCGGTAATGGTACCTTCGCGCCACACCCGGCCCCAGGTGCCGAATTCTTCCGGCGTCACGCTGCGCAGGTCGAGGACGACGGGCGGATGCGGTAGGTGCGGGTAATTCTCTCTGTCCGGATAGATCCGTTTTGCCGGCCATTCGCCGAACTTCACTTCGACATAGTCGCAGTTCGTCAGCACGATCAGCGGCAGCACGCCGCCGATATTGCGCTCGCCGCGCGCCCAGAAGGTTACCGGCTGAAGCACGACATTGTCCCTGGGGTCTCCTTGCGAGGCATAGGCATAGGCGGCCAGTTTCGGGATCCGGTACATGTCGAGCACACCGTGATAGCAGATGCGGTCGCCGGCGCCGAAGTCCTTGTGGGTGTTGTAGTCGAACATGCACCAACCGGTGGAACCGGAGATGTCCTGGTCGCCGGCAACGGCGTTGAGGATCAAGAGATGGCGGGTCACATGCTCGGCCTGACGCTGCTCCTGGTCGAAGCGTTTCGTGGGATACATGTGACCGTTATATTCGGTGATCATATACGGGATCGGCCGGCTGATGCCCGTCGTTTCCACCCGATCGCGCAGCACCACGCGTCCACGGTTGTTGCCCGGCAACTCCTCGTTGCCGAGTATGAAGTCGTTCATCGTATAAACGTCTTCCAGTAGTTCCGAATTGGTGATGAAGCGCACGCCGCCGGTCTGACGGGTGGGATCAAGCTCGCGGGCAAGACGGTTCGTTTCGGTGTAGAAGGCGTGATTGTCCTGGCTTTCGTTGATGCGAACGCCCCAGATGATGATCGAGGGATGGTTCCAGTCCCGCTCGATCATGCGGCGCACATTCTCGATCGATTCCTTCTGCCAGGCTTGCCCGCCGATATGCTGCCAACCGGGAATTTCCTCGAAGACGAGCAGGCCGATTTCGTCGCAGCGCTCGATGAACCACTTCGACTGCGGATAGTGCGATGTGCGAACGACATTGCAGGCGAGTTCATATTTCAGGATGTCGGCGTCTTTTTCCTGCGCGCGCCGACCCATGGCATAGCCCGTGTGGGGAAAGGCCTGGTGGCGGTTCAACCCGCGCAGTTTCAGCGGCCTACCATTGAGCTGGAAACCCTCCGGCGTGAAAAGTGCCGTGCGGAAGCCGAAGCGCTGCGTCAGCACGTCTTCACCGTGTTCGGTCTCAAGTTTGAGCGACAGGGCGTAGAGCACCGGATTGTCGATATCCCAGAGTTCGATATCGGTGAGATCGGGGAAGGTGAGCGCCACTTCGTTGCCATCGACCTTGATCGAGGAAGCCGCAACATCGCCGCCACCCTTGCGGTGGATCTTGGCAGTGAGTGTGCCGGAAAAGGCCTGCCCTTGCGGATTGGCGAGGAAGACGCGGGCGATGACGGACTTCTTCTCAGCGAGCGCATCCGGCGTCTCGATCTTGACGTTGGCGATCGAGACCGGGCTTGCCACTTTCAGCCAGACGTCGCGGTAGATGCCGGCATAACAGAGATAATCGATCTGGCCGCCAAAGGGCGGGATCTCGGGGTTTTCCGAACCGTCGATCTTCACCGTGATCAGGTTTTCACCGTGCGTAAGATGCGGCGTCAATCGCGCCTCGAAGGGCGTGTAGCCATCCTTGTGCGCGATAATCTCTTGGCCGTTCAGATAGACGACGCTGTCGGCCATGGCGGCGTCGAAGACGAGCGAGACCTCGCGGCCCTCGAATTCCGGGCGCCAGTCGAACCGCTTCTGATAGGTGAACGGCTTCTGGTAATCGGTCTCGTCGAAGTAGTTGTAGGGCAGTTCGACCGCGCTGTGCGGCAGGCGCACGGTTTCGCCCGGCTGAAGCGCATGGACATGCACCGGCTCGAAGCCGTCGCGGAAGACCCAGTTGCCATTGAAGTTTTCAGTAATACGCATTGACGACTTTCCTATTTCACTGAGCCGAGCATGCCCTGGACGAACTGGCGCTGCATGACGAAGAAGACGAAAAGGGTGGGGAGGGTGGCGAGGATAGTGCCGATCATGACCACGCCGTAGTCGGGGTAATAGGCGGACGCGAGCGAGGAGACGACCAAGGTGATCGTCTTGGTCTCGTTCGACTGGAGGACGATGAGCGGCCAGAGGTAGTTGTTCCAGTTCGTCATGAAGACGATGACGAATGCGGCCGCGTAGGTAGAGCGCATCACCGGAACGTAGATGTAGAGGAAGATCTGCCACTCCTTGAGGCCGTCGACCTTGGCCGCATCGCGAAGCTCCGTCTGAAAGGCCTTCGTCGACTGGCGGAAGTAGAAGATGATGAAGGCGGACGCGATCGTCGGCAGCATGATTGCGATATGCGTGTTGATGAGGCCGCTCTTCGCCATCATCATGAAAAGCGGGATCATCAGCGCCGCAAACGGCACCATGAGTGTCAAAAGCACCAGCGCGTAGATGCGATCGCGCGCCTTGGACCTGAACATCTCAAAGCCGTAGCCGGCCAGCGACGACACGACGATCGTCAGCAGCGTCGCAAGCACCGCGAGCTTCGTGGAGTTCCAGAAAACCAGCGGCACATCGACCTGTGCGAAGAAGTTGCCGACATTGGTGGCGAAAGCCTCGCCGATGCCCGTTCGGCCGCTGATGATGTCGATCGACGTGTTCGTCGAACTGATCACCATCCAGATGAACGGGAAAATCGACAGGAAGGCTGCGGTCGCGAGGAAGACGTATTGCAGCGCGGCTGTGAAAAGGCGCGAGGCGTTCATGAGCGATCCCTCGCCGCATAGAACTGGAGGAAGGAGAGAAGCGCCACCATGATCACGATGACGTAGGAAATGGTCGCTGCGTAGCCGAAGCTCGGCATGAAGCGGAAGGTCAGATTGTAGATGTAGAGCGAGAGCGTCAGCGTCGCGTTCGCCGGGCCGCCGCGGCCCTCGGTCAGGTTGTAGACCTCGTCGAACAGCTGGATCGTCCCGATGGTCGAGATGATCGTCGTAAACAGGATCACCGGCTTCAGCATCGGCACGGTGATGTAGACGAAGCGGGCCCAGGCGGGTACGCCGTCGATCCTCGCCGCCTCGTAGATCGACTTGTCGATGTTCTGCAGCGCCGCAAGGTAGAAGATCATGTTGTAGCCGGTCCAGCGCCAGGTGATGGCGAGGATGACGAGCACCTTGGCCCAGAAGGGTTCCGTCAGCCAGCCGATCGGCGTGGCGATCAGACCGACCGCCAGAAGTGCGGAGTTCACCACGCCGTCGACGGAGAACATGCTTTTGAAGAGCACGGAATAGGCAACCAGCGAAGCGACGCAGGGCAGGAAAATGGCGGTGCGGAAAAAGCCGATGAACTTCAGTTTGTCGTCGTTCAGGACCGCTGCGAGCATAAGCGCCAGCGTGATCATGATCGGCACCTGCACGACGAAGAAAGTGACGGTATTCGTTAGCGCCTGGAGGAAGACCGGGTCATTCCATAGCCGCGCGACGTTTCCGAAGCCGGCAAACTTCATCATCATGCCCTTGCCCGAGAAGAACGACAGGTAGAGCGAGCGCAAGATCGGATAGACGAGGAAGATTGCGATGAGAAGCAACGACGGGGCGACGAACAACCAGCCGTTCAGATCGTAATAGCGCTTCAATCCGCCTGTTTTGCCGGCAGCCATGGGATGCTCTCAACGAAAAGGGACGACATTGCGGAAGGCACGCGACGTGATGGCCGCATACCCTCCAGCGAAAGAGGCAGGCGGTCGCCGCCTGCCTTTGGGCCGTTACTGGATCTGGCCCTGGGCCTGGCTGTCGACCGCTTTCAATACGTCATCGATGGGGGCACCCTGGCCGAGCGAGGGCAGATGCGCGGTGACCGCCGTGTCTACCTCATTGGTGAAGACGCCGTAGTTGACCGCCGGAACCTTCGCCAGCCAGTCGGAGAAATTCTGCCAGACCTTCTCGCCGTCAAAGAAGGCGTCGGCTTCGGAATAGGCCGGCCCGTTGCGGGCAGCCAGGAGCGAGCCGACGGCACCGCGTTCCGTCAGGATCCTCTGGTAGAAATCGATGTCCTTGGCGTAGACTTCGTTGAGAAAATCGATGGCCTCGTCCTTCTCGGCGGAGCCTGCGGTAACATACCAGCTGGAACCGCCAAGGTTGGAGGCATGCGAAGCGCCCTCGACATCAAGCTTGGGAATGGGCGCAACACCCCATTTGCCGGATTGATCGGCCTGAGCCTTGACCGTACCGGTGATCCACACACCCGTCGTCACGGTGGCGACGTCGCCGGAGGTGAAGGTCGCCACCCATTCCGTCCAGCCGGCAGCCGGCTTATGGATATTGGCCTGCAGGATCTTCTGCTCGGTCTCGAGTGCCGCCTTCAAGGCCGCGTTGTTCTCGATCGAGAGATTGCCATCCTTGTCGAAGTACCAGCCACCGGCGGACTGCATCAGGATACGCACGAAGCCCGCATCATTGACGTCGAGGCCGAGCATCTTCTTGCCGGTCTTGGCTTCGACCTGCTTGCCGATCTCGATGAAACGGTCCCAGGTGATATTCTGCATGTCTTCGGGTTTGAACCCGGCTTGTTCCAGGTAATCCTTGCGGTAGTAGAGACCTGTGACGCCCGAATCGAACGGCATGCCGTAGACGGCTCCGTCCATCGTCATCAGTTGAACCTTGTAGGGCGCGAACCCGGAGAAATCGATCTTGCTGGAAAGCTCGGCGAAAGCGCCGGGGAAGGACTGAAGGTACTTCTGCGCACCGTAGTCCTCGATCAGCACGATATCCGGCAAGGCATCGGTGGTGCCGGAGGACAGCGCCGTCTGCAGCTTCTGCTCGACATCGGCCTTGGCGAAGTCGACGATGTTGAAGGTCGTCTCAGGATGCTTCGCGCTGTAGCGCGACGCGGCTTCCTTCATGATTGCGACATTGAAGTTGGGGTCCCAGCACCAGATCGTGACTTCACCGGCAAAGGCGGCGGTGGACGCAAGCAGGCTCGCTGCGGCGAGCGCGCCAGCCGCCACCCGCGACAGGTTCGTTTTGCGATACATTGTTTCCTCCCTAGAAACTTGCTGAGGGCAGGGTCTCCTCTCCTGCCGTCCGCGCAAGAGTTACCGAAATTCAGGCAACACGCAAGGGCGATTTAGTAAATATTTACTTCGCACCTGGAGCAGCGTCACAACGACTGGGATTCCAAGGGTTTGCGGCAGCTGTCGCGCCAGACGAGTTCCGTGGCGATGCGCACCTGCTTGCCGTAGCTGCGACCGGAAAGACGCTCGAGCAACAGGTCGACGGCCGTCTCGCCGATATGTTCGCCATGAATGCGCACCGTGGTCAGCGACGGCGTCAGGAACTGTGCGACGGGGATGTCGTTGAAGGAGATGACGCCAATGTCGCCAGGGATCGACAGGCCGACCTCCTGGACCGCCCGATAGGTGCCGATCGCCATATTGTCGTTGGACGTCACGATCACATCCGGACGGTCAGTGAGCGAAAGCAGTTCGCGCGCGAGACGATAACCGGTATCCAGCCGAAGGCTCTGACCCGACGAGCAATCGGCGAGCGCCAAAAGCTCGGGTGCGAAGGTGCCGTTCTTCTTCTGCCAGTCGATATACGCAGCACAGCGGCGCTCGGCGAAATGCTGCACGGCACCATTGAGGTTTTCGTGGCTTCCGATAAAGCCGATGCGCTTGTATCCGCTGGATTTCAAGGCATCGAGGATCTTGCAAGTGGCGAGCGCCACATCGGAAAATACACTGTCGATCCGGTCGCTCCTGGGGTCGAAATCGGCAAAAACGATGTGCCGGGCATGCTGGTTCAGCCACTCAATCTCGTTGTCCGAGTGCTTGCCTATGACGATGACACCCGAAGCGCCTTCGAGCAGGGACGCCTCGGGTAGCGCATCGGAATGGAAGACCTTGACGATCTCCGCCCTCAAGTCACGGCAGCGGCTTTCGATGCCAAGCCGGACGCCGACATAGTAGGGGTCGGCAATCTCGTCCGAAGGCTCGAGAAAGTGCACGATGACGAGCTTCGTCAAAAGGCTGGGGGCAACCTGTCCGTTCGCCTTGTTGCGATTGCGCGGGGTCTCATAGTTCAGAGCCTCGGCGGTCTCGATGATCGCCTGGCGCTTCGCGGGCGAGATGGACAAGGCGGGGTCGTAATTGAGCACCCGCGACACCGTGGCCGACGACACGCCAACGCTTTTGGCGATTTCCTTGATAGTGACCATGCCGTCATTCCATTGTTGTCATCGGGCGACTATGTCACATCCGCACGAATTCCGAAATCGCTTTTAGTAAAGTTTTACCAGGCCTTCAGGCGTCATAAGACCAGCGAACGTATGACCGCAGGGCCTAAAAATGCGCAGTTATAGCCAAGCGGTAAGTTGCCCCCAAGGAAACACCCGGTGTCGCAGACTTCTCAGCGACATGTCAAATTCGGTTCGTCGAGCCTCAGGGTCATCGCCTCAGAGGCGCCCCCTCTTTTCGACTTCGCGCACGGCGGAAGGCAAGCGGCCGGCGCCACCTCTTTTCAAGAAAAGAAGGGAAATGAACGCACCAGGCGCTGGCCATAGATAGCATCGCAACACTGCAATAGAACAGTGCAGGGCCAAGCCTAGGCGGTGTTGGAGCATCATCGGATTCGGCGTCGCGCTGGCGCGGGACGTCCAGCCACCAGTCCTCAGCCCGGACGGGTCAGGTAAATTTCTCTTGCATCGATTATCCGATACTAAGGGCCTGATGATGATGGACAAAGCCGGTCTCGCCTTCCTCATACTCATCTGCGTACTGGTCGCTCTCGCGCTCAGCATTCTCGCATTTGGGCCGGGACCAGAGGTGGCCCCAGCCGGAGCCCCTGCAATTGTTCCAGGCAACTAGCGAAACGAAGAGGGCACCCCACCGCGTTGCCAATTATGCGGGGCGCCGTCTGCTCGATCTGTCCTCAGACCGTACACTGGAGCTAGATGACCCGAGAGGAAAGAGACGCTTCCTCCGTAGACGTACTCAGGGCTTCGCGTTGGCTTGTTTGTCCCTGAATGCCGCTTCGCCGGCCTCCGACACTTCGACCCACTTCTGGTCGGGTGCGGCGTCTGCGACGTAGCTGTCGTTCCAGTTCCACCATTTGTATGTCGGCGTCTGCGGGTAGCCCTTGGGCGAGTCTTCCCAGACTTCCTGGCGGCCGAGCGGTGTGATGTCGAGGTAGTTCCACGTGCTCCCCATCTGCTCGTCGCCGCGGTTGTTGATGAAGTAGGTGCGATACACGCGCCCGCCGTCGCGGTAGAACACGTTGGTGCCATGCCACTCGGCGACACCGAAGTCGGCGTCGAAACCGTCGGTAATGGTGTACCAGGGCATCTGCCAGCCCATCCGAGCCTTCAGCCGCGCAATGTCCGCCTGCGGAGCACGCGAAACGAAAACCAGCGTGGTGTCACGGGCGTTCAGATGGGCAAGGTGAGCAACCTGGTCGGCTACCATGGAGCACCCTCTGCAGGCGTGGTCTGGCCAACCGAATACCCCCGGCTCGAAGAAGGCCCGATAGACGATCAACTGGTGCCGACCAGCGAAGAGTTCGAGTAGGCTGGCCTTGCCTGAAGGCCCCTCGAAGACATAACCGGCGTCCACTTCCATCCACGGCATTCGCCGACGCTCTGCCGCCAGGGCGTCACGGGCACGGGTCTGAGCCTTTTCCTTGACCAGCAGTTGCTGGCGGGCTTCTTCCCACGCCTGCGCCGAGACGACCGATGGTCTCTGCATGGCTCCGTGTTCGCTTTTGTCCGTTGTTGTCGTCATGGCAACCTCCTCGTTGGTGCGAGTTCGCTCATTGCTGAATAGGAGATAGTCTTGCACCGGAAATCAAACGACGGGAGTAACAAGTGTGGCGGCATTTCCGCTGACACGATGACCATTTCTGCTCTGCCCACGCCGGGCGGCAGCCTGCCGATGTTTTCTTTGCCACGGCTACGTGAGCAGGCGATGCACGCGTTTTTAGCTCAAGCAGTGAGCAACTAATCCACGAATTCGACGCTAACCCGCGGTTTGACCGTTGCGGCCAATTCCTCCACATCCCAGTTTGCAAGGCGGACGCAGCCGTGCGAACCGACTTGGTCAATGAGCGCAGGCTCGGGTGTTCCGTGAATATTATAAGTGCTGCAACAAATTTGTCTCTGTTCATGGGCGCAGAACGGATGCCGGCGCGCATTGTTCCAATCAGCCACCGGGGCGGGAAGACCACGATTGGAAGACTTGTCAATGCATTGGTCAGCACCCCGGCGGACGGCCGTGGTGAAGGTGTGCCCGTGAAGGTTCTGCATATGGTACCATTGCGATCTCGGCGCCCTATCTGAAATATGAGTGCCCGGCTCGAAGGCGCTCACTGCGGCTGTTGAAACACGGAGCATCAGTTTCGGCGTGAACCGGAGGTGTCGCAGAAATCAGCTTGGCGCCGTCAAAACCGGATTTGTGCATCGGAGGTGGAAATGGCGAAAACGAAATACGAGGTTGTCCCCCACGACGGCGGCTGGGCATACAAGTCGGGCGGTGTCTTCTCGGAAGCTTTTCCCTCTCATGACGAGGCTCTTGAGGCGGCCCGCATTGCCGCCCAGGAACACCAAAGCGCGGGGAAAGACGAGGAAATCGAGTATCAGGACGGAAGCGGGAATTGGCGTCAGGAACACGCCGATGGCGAAGACCGACCCGATACCGAAGTGGTCGATCGCAGCAACGAACCGAAAGGGCACGAAACCCCATAGATCGTGGACGCCGCTGCAGCCAGAATATTGCCGGCAGTTTCAGCGGCATCGGCCCGATGCGGATAGCCGGCTAAGAAATTCGCGCCTGTGCGCCGTCAAAGTGCGATTCCAGCAGCTAATGACCGGCACCGGCGATCAGATACTGCTGTGCATCCGGCAGGTCGCACGAATAATCTTGGCCAGACTCTGCAGGCATGCAACCGTCTTCCGGTCCCCAGACGATTACTGCATAATTCCTTAAATCGGAATCGATTTAAGGAGAAAATTATGCAGCAAGTTTAGGGTGTTACAGCGTCCTTAGCGCGTCATATTTGACGCACGGCGCTGTAAAGTCGCAGACTGATGCTGCCTGACATAAGCTTGATAGCGAGAGCAGTTGTTCCCTCGACTTGCGAGGCGGACGGCCAAGGACGACAAAATTAAACGGCTTGGAAATGTGAATTATCTGGGCGGGCCAAACCTACCTCTCACACAGCCGCCGCTCTCCCCAATATGGCTGGTAGGTACAATCGGAAGCTCGAAACGATCGATAGCTCCCGGCGCAAGCCCTGATATTGCAGGACGCCGCGGGCGTTCCTTGGCTTGTCATGAGCCCCGTATCTGGATCGATCTGGGGCGCAGGTTGCGCCATCGCCGCTTGCATGAAATCCCGCCAAATGCGAGCGGGAAGCGCGCCCCCGGTGACGCCCTTCATGGGCGTGTCGTCATCGTTACCGACCCAGACGCCGGCAACAAGATCTTCCGTAAAACCCACGAACCAGGCGTCACGATTGTTCTGGCTGGTGCCGGTCTTTCCGGCTGCAAATGCGCCCGGAGAAGCGTCTCGCCCGGTACCACGCTCGACCACGAGCTGCAGGAGGCTCACCAGATCCTGCTGGTAAGAGGAGAGATCGGCCGAAGCGGGTACCAGCGGACCGACGCGGAACGCCTTGGCTTGGGTCGACGCCTGAAAGTCGATCACGCCCCAGGGTTCGACGGGGGATCTGCCAAGGCGGATCGAAGCATAGGCACCCGTCAGGTCAAGCAGACTGACTTCGGATGATCCGAGCGCCAATGCCGGCACCAGATTCAGTGGGCTGTCGATACCAAGCTCCCTTGCGGCGGCGACGACGTTCTCGATGCCCACTTCCTGCGCGAGCGCTACGGTTGCGCCATTGAGAGATCGGGCAAAGGCTTCCGCAATTGTCACCCAACCGCGATAGCGGCCTGTCGAGTTTTGCGGCGACCAACCGTCGACTTCAATCGGGCCGTCGAAGACCCGATCACGCAGGGTAAGTCCGCTCTTCAATGCTGCATAAAAGACGAATAGCTTGAATGTTGAGCCCGGCTGTCTCTTGGCGGCGACGGCGCGATTAAACTGGCTGGTCTTATAGTCGCGTCCACCCACCATGGCGACGACTGCTCCATCTGGTGTCATCGCCACCAGCGCTGCCTGCGACGCACCCAGCGCTTTCCCATCCTTATCAAGATTGCGAGCGACCACATCTTCGGCAAGCTGCTGAAGGCGTGGTACCAGCGTCGTGCGCACGGTTGTCGAACCTGGAGAGGCTCCCGCAATTTCGCCGGCCTGGGACGAGATCCAGTCTGCAAACCAACTGCCCGAGCGCGGCGTCGGGGTGGTCGGGTGCAACTCGGCAAACTCTGCCTTGGCGGCGGACGCATCCTTCGCTTCGAGCTTGCCGTTTGCCACCATCGCGTCGAGGACCGTTGTCGTCCTTTCACGTGCGGCCTCAAAATTGTCGATCGGATTCAATTGGCTCGGCGCCTTCAGCAGTCCGGCCAGCATCGCGGCCTCCTGAACGTTGAGTGCGGCGATGTCCTTGTTGAAGTAGATACGGGCCGCCGCGGGCATTCCTGTCGCGCCGGATCCAAGGTAAACGGAGTTCAAGTATCGCGTGAGGATTTCGCGTTTGCCGAGCTTCCACTCGAGCCAGAATGCGATGACCAGTTCCTGCAGCTTGCGCTTCAGCGTGCGATCGCTTTCAAGATACTGCACTTTGATCAGTTGCTGGGTAATGGTGCTGCCACCTTGAACGACCGAGCCAGCCTGGAAGTTTCTCAGCACCGCCCGCATGATCCCTTTCAAATCGACGCCGTAATGGACCATGAACCGCCGATCCTCTATCGAAAGAACGGCATCGACCAAATGTCCGGGAAACTCCTCGTATCGGGCATAGGGCCCCTGGAAAGGGCCCTGTCTTACGATTGGCTCGCCGTCCGCCGCTTCAAGGACCACAACAGGTTTTAGGGAGCCCTCGGCGATTTCTTCCCACGGGACATCCTTCAGCGCCCAGATCAGCATTCCGGTCACGAAGATCGCAAAGGTCAACGCCACCGTCAAAATCCCGGCTTTCCATGACCGTGGTGCGGGTCGCAAGGGAGGAAGCCATGCGGGCCTGGAAATGACGCTAATTGCACCGGATATGAATTTGCGAAGCGAGCCTGTGGTTGATGCCGTCTTCAGCATAAAATCGTGCGGGATCCAAGCGCGCGAAGCGCTGGCGGCCGGTTTGAGCATTTTTACCAGCGCGGATGAACCCGCCAAGCAATGCTGCCCGACCATGCCGAGATCGCGGCGAAAAGCAGATGCAAGATGGCGAAGCGCACGCTTGCTTTCTGTGAAGACTGGCGGGTGCGGCTCGGGCATTTGCGGATCGCCTTGCCGTGACGATGCGATCACTTCCCCGCTTTCGTTGGGGCTTACAAGCGGTTCGTCCACTGCCTGAAGGTTTTCTGGTTCGGCCCCCATTGTCGAAGAGTCGGCACTTTTACCGTCGGTCTGATTTGGGCTGTCTGCAGAGTGGGTCATTTCCTGCCGGCGCTATTGTTCCGTCTAAGAAATTAGTGCGGGAAAGGGCAGAAGAAAGGCGGTGACGGCAACCGGTAGCGATCGCGACGGAACGCGGTAAACGGCAACGGGTTGTCGCCCCTTCCGCGCCATTGTGATTGGCGAACGAAAAAGGCACGCGGCAACCGCCGTCGATACGGCGGAACCTTAGTCCGCCTTCCTCGTTCAGTTTTCAATAGGTTCAACTGAACTCCACTGAGGAGGCGAACATGCAAAAGTCCATTCACAACTTTCTGGCGGCAAGCCTGGTCGCGGTCGGCGCCCTCTCAGCCGCTTTATCCACGTCATCGGCGCAGTCCCTGGACCTCTACATCGGGCCCGACGGACGCCCAGGCCTGGAGCTCCGCGATAGAGATCGAGACCGTCGATATTACGACGACGAGTACGAGCGGCCTGGCTGTAGCGAGCGCCAAGCCCTTCGTCGTGCATTGAGACTCGGAGTTCGTGACCCGGAAATCCAGGCCGTTACGCGCAGGCAGATCATCATCGACGGCGAACGGCGCGGGCGGTTCGTTACGGTGGCATTTGCCAATCGGCCAGGCTGTCCTCGCATCGGATAAGCGCGCTTCGTGGACAAACCTTGAGAGTTGCGGCGGTCTCTGGCGCCGCACGTCCAGCCTGCTCCCTCTGACAGTCGAATTTCCGCCGGGCATGGGCACCTCAAATCGCCGAAAAGTTGTCGAGGCGAAGGGGTCGGATGTGTCGATCGCCACCCACACCTATCGTCAAGTTACCCGCGCGCGATGCCGCCAAATCGAGATTTCATCTCGTTAGCCGATTGATATTGCTGTCCGTCCTCTAGTTATTCAGCAGATAACGCCTTGGAGGAACGGCATGAAACGCTACGCGCTCTTGTTGAACCTGGTCGCATTTCCAGCTTTCGCCCAATCCGGGGATCTGGAGGCGGTATGTGCGACGGTCGCAAAAAACTTCCTTCTGACTGACGTTTTGCAGCTTGGAATCGTTCAGTCCTTTCCGGAACTGAAACCGCCCGGTGTTCGGCTGACCTATTCGACGCGCGCCGGAGTGGCAAAATCGGAAATGTCGGACACGTTTGCGTGTGAATTCCGTGACGCGAAGCCGCCTTTTACACTGGTTCGGTTCTGCCAATCGAACACTTGCTATTCGCCCCAGGAGGAGGACGCGGCGCGAAAAAGGAGGTTCGACGAAATGCGCATCCTTTTGGAGCGATCACAAAAATAGTCCGGGAACCAAGACGACCGCAAGAATGAGAGACCGCGCCTGCGGAGTAGTGCGCGGTCTCTTTGATAATTGCTACGCTAACGCCTGCTGCACCAGGCCGTCAGGCTGCGGCGCGAAAGCCAAGCCCGGTGGCCAACGCCCTCGCACGCTCCAGGCAAGCCGGTTGCTGGTCGGCAAAGCGTTCGGCGTTGATCTCCATGATCAGCGTCGTATCCGGAAGGAAGGTAAGCTCGGAGAAAATGTCTTCCCATGGAATGTCGCCCCAGCCGATAGGCAGGTGCAGATCACCGATTCCCAACGCGGTCGCCTCGGCCGGGTGATAAAAATGCTTCATCGAATAGGGCAGTCCGAAACTGTCGTGCACATGCAGATGGCCAGTCACCGGGGCCATCGCGCGCAATTGTTCGCGGAAATCCAGCCCCCGGTAAGTGGCCTCGATATAGGCGTGCGAGAAGTCGATCAGCGCCACGACATTGTCCGAACCGATCGAGCGCACGGTTTCTGCAACCTGGCTGGGTGTTTGCCGATACTGACCGCTTTCGGTCGTGAAGATGTTCTCAAGGGCGATGCGCACGCCGTATTGTCCTGCGATGTCCGCCATCTCCGCCAGCGCCTCGCGTTCCATCCGGTCGAGATCGGCGGCGTTCTCTCCGTCGGCGAGCCGAGCCGCACCGGAATGGTGCACGAGAATGCCTGCCTCGAGGCGATTGCAAAGCTCGAGCATCGCCCGCACGACCTTCTTCTGCAGCCCGAGATGTTCACGATCCATGAAATTGGAGACGATCTGGCCGTGCAGGGAGAGTTTCTTGAACGGGTAGTGCCGGGTTATGTCGGCGACACGCTGCAGCCGGTCCTCGATGAGCCGACCTCCGCTTATGATTTCCTCGCCATAGATCCCGATCTCGCAGGCATCGGCGCCCGTATCGGCGATTTCCCGCAAGGAAACGTCAAGGCTCGACAGGTCTCCCTTGCCGGTCCGATTGCAAAAGCCCACGGCGGATATGATTTCGTTCATTGCCATCGTTCCTTCGATGTTGTGATCAGACTGCTTCGAGCATTTGCCGCTTGGTCGCACCGCGGCCACTGCGTGGCTCGAATTCAAGCTCGATACGTCGACCGGTCTCCCGGTCGAAGACATGCAAGTGCGCCAGTGGCAGTTCCAGCGCGATCCGATCGCCGGGCCTTACGTGCGTTTCTTCATCGATACAGGCTGCAAACGGCTGGCCACCCAATTCCGAATGGATGACACGGCCAGATCCGAGCTCCTCGACGAAGTCCACCTTCATCGCGATGCCTCTTGCTTCAGACGCAACGACACACTGTTCCGGACGAATGCCCACGGTCACGTGTCTTTCACCGAGACGCGCGGCAAGAGCCTTTTCGATCGGCATCTTCGTACCGCCGAACGCCAGGCAAGCGTCGTGAACACTGATGTGAGCGTCAAACAGGTTCATCGCCGGCGAACCGATGAAGGAGGCGACGAAGATGCTTGCCGGACGATGGTAGATGTCGAGCGGCTGGCCCACCTGTTCGACGACCCCCTTGTTCATGACGACCAGCTTGTCGGCCAGCGTCATCGCTTCCACCTGATCGTGGGTGACGAAAATGGAGGTTGCCGACAGGCGCTGATGGAGCTTGCGGATCTCGGCGCGCATGGTGACGCGCAGCTTGGCATCCAGGTTCGACAGTGGTTCGTCGAAAAGGAATACGTTCGGTTCGCGGATGATCGCGCGCGCCATGGCGACCCTTTGCCGCTGGCCACCGGAGAGGGCCGCGGGCTTGCGATCGAGATAGTCCACGAGCCCGACGATCTTGGCTGTCTCCTCGATCCGGCGGAGGCGCTCTGCCTTTGGTACGCCAGCCACCTTCAGGGCATATCCGATGTTGCCCGCGACCGTCATGTGCGGATAGAGGGCGTAATTCTGGAACACCATGGCGCAACCGCGCTCGCGTGGCTCGAGCCTGTTCACGACCCGGCCGTTGATGGCGATCTCACCCGCGGTGATTTCCTCCAGCCCCGCGATCATCCTCAAGAGCGTGGATTTTCCGCAGCCGGACGGACCGAGGATCACGACGAACTCTCCCGACGCAAAAGCAAGGTCGATGCCATGCAAGGTGGGGGTCTTGCCATAGGATTTACGCACGGCGCGAATTGCGATGTCAGCCATGAGCGTGGACCTTTTTGTTTATGCTGATTTGGGGAAGCGGGTTCATTTTTCCGTAGCCACGAGGCCGCGAACGAACCACCGCTGCAGGACGGCAACGACGATCAATGGCGGCAGCATGATGATCAGGGAACCGGCAAGCGTGACGTTCCAGTCCGGAGTGCCGTTGTCGGACGGCAGAAGTGCCACCAGCGACATCATCGTGGTCTTGTATTCAGGGTCCGTCACCATCAGGAGAGGCCAGAGATACTGGTTCCAGCCGTAGACGAACATGATCGTGGTCAGCGCCAGCATGTTGGTGCGTGAGAGCGGCAAGAGCATATCGATGAAAAAGCGGATCGGGCCTGATCCGTCCATCCGCGCTGCTTCCGCCAGTTCATCGGGCAGGGTCAGGTAGAATTGGCGATAGAGGAATGTTCCCGTCGCCGTGGCGATCAGCGGCAGCGTGAGGCCGGCGTAGGAGTTGAGAAGGTTCCAGTCGACCGAAACCTCGAAGCCGGTCACGGCGGAGATGAGGAGCCGAACAGGCTGGAAGAGATCGGCGGCAACCGCGTAGGTGGGCACCACGCGCACCTCGAGCGGCAACATCAGGGTGATGAACACCATCCAGAAAAAGAAGCCCTTGAGCGGGGTTCGGAAGAATACGATGGCAAAGGCCGTCAGTGCCGACAGCGCGACTTTGCCGACAGTCACCAGACTGGCCATGACGAAGCTGTTCAGCATCGCCGTACCGAGGCTCGCCCGCGTCCAGGCGGCGCTCATGTTTTCAAGCAGGCGGTCCTGGGGCAGGAAGCTGAAGGGTATGGCGTTGACCTGCTGAAATGTCTGGCTGGCACCCGACATGATGACGACGAAGGGACCTATCAGCAGGAGGAAGCCGAAGACCATCACGCCATAGGTGAGGGCGTTTGCGAAAGGAGTCCGCTGAATCATGTGAGCCTCACTTGTAATGGACCTGGCGCTCGATGAAGCGGAACTGGATGAACGTGAAGACCATGATGAGGCCGATGAGCACGAGGCTCTGGGCCGACGCGCCGGAATAGTTCAGTCCGCGGAACGCCTCCTCGACGATGCGGTACACCATCACATCGGTGCCGTGGTTCGGGCCGCCATCGGTCGTGCGTGCGACGATGCCGTAAGTGTCCGCGCCAACGAAACCTTCCGTCATCATGATCACAAGCAGGAAGAAGAGCGTTGGCGCCAGCATCGGTATCTGGATGTCGACTGCGCGGCGTATCGGGCCGCAGCCGTCCATCGCGGCCGCCTCGATGAGCGATCGCGGAACAGATTGCAGGCCGGCGAGAAGGAAGATGAAGGTGTAGCCCGCCCATTTCCACGCGAAGACGACAATCACGAGGATAAGGGCGTGACTGCCGTACTTGGCCGGATTCCAGAAGTCCGGAAAAGCGGCGTTGACCGATGCCATCAACCCGCGCTCGGGCGACAGGATGAAACGGAAGGCCATGCCAGCGGCGGGCCCGGCAATCGCGTAAGGCAGGATGTAGAGGAACCGGAACGGCGCGGACCCCGGTAGCTGCCGGTCGACCGCAAGAGCAAGGACAAGGCCGATGAAAATGGTGGCCAAGGTTCCGCACAGGGCAAATGCCAGGCTGACCCCCACGGAATTCCAATAGAGCGGGTCGGCGAACACTTCCTGGAAGTTGGCAAGGCCGACGAATTCCGCGGCTCCCCCGAAGGGTGGCTCGAGCGTGAATGCCCACCGCAGCACGGCGACTGCCGGCCAATAGAAAAAGAGCAGGATCAGGATGATCTGCGGCAGGGCGAATAGGCTGGGCAACCACCAGCTCCGAAAGGCCGCACGCTTGTCCATGTGTACAAATTCCGATGCGTAAGAACAGAAAATGGGAGCCCGCCACTACCGCGGCAGGCTCCGGACGGATCAGGTTTTAGTTCAGCGTCTGTCCGGCGTAGGTCTTCTCGAAGCGACGCAGAACTGCGTTGCCGCGCTCGACCGTCTTGTCGAGTTCAACCTGTACGTCTGCGTTCTGCATGAAGATCGCTTCGAGGGCCGTCGCGAATTCCTTGCGGATCTGCGTGAACCCGCCCAGGCGAATGCCGCGGGTGTTTTCCGACGTTGGGGTGAAGGAAAGGCTCTGAATGGCGAACTCACGCCCCTTATAGGGCGCCTTGTCGTAGAACCCGTTGGACTTCATGGCGTCGAAACCGGTTTTTGTCACCGGAATGTAGCCCGTTACCGTCGACCACCATTCGGCCATTTCCGGTGCCGCGATGTAGTTGAGGAACGCGGCTGCACCCTTGTACTCCGCTTCCGGACGGCCAGCCAGCACCCAAAGGGAGGCGCCACCGACCAGCGAATTCTGACGCTCCGTGCCCTTCCATACGGGCAGCATGGCAACATCCCACTTCACACCCTCGGGAAGAGACTTGCCGATGGTGCCATGGTCGGCGATCGAGGTCTGTATCATCTGGCAGGTCTGGGATGTGAAGGCAGGTACGATATCCATGCCGAGCTGCTTGGTCTTGACGACGAAGAGCTTTTCATCGGCCATTTTCTTGAAGAACTTCACGTGATCGACGAACTTGGTCTTGTTGACGACGAGTTCGGCATCCAGCCCCTCATAACCATTCGCCTTGGTGGCGATCGGCTGGTTGTGGATGGCCGAGAACTGCTCCATGAGCGCCCAGGTATCGAAGTTGAAGGCGAGCGGGCACTCGAACCCGGCAGCCTTCAGCTTGCGGGCTGCTTCGTCGACCTGTTCCCAGGTATCCGGTTTGAAGTCCACGCCAGCCTTCTGGAAGGCGTCGGCATTGTAATAAAACATTGCGGTCGAGGAATTGAAGGGGAAGGAGTTCAATTCGCCGCCGGCGGTTGCATAGTAGTTGGCGATGCCGCCGAAATAGTTGTTCCAGTCGATCGTGTAGCCATTGTCGGCCATCAGCGTCTTGGCGGGCACGAATGCGCCGGACAGCATCATGTCCAGAGTGCCGGCATCATAGATCTGCGTGATCGCCGGCTGTTTCTTGGCACGGTAGGCGGCAATCGTGTTTTGCAGGGTCGTGTCGTAGCCATTTTGGGAGGTGCAGACGATTTCGAACTCGGCCTGGCTGTCGTTGAATTTCTTGCAGGCATCCTGGACCCGTTCTCCAAGATCGCCAGAAAGGCCGTACCAGAATTCGAATTTCGTCTTTTCGGCCGCAGCCGGCGAGGCACCGAGGGTGGTGGCCGCCAGAAGGCCGGCGATAAAGGACTGAGTAGCGGAGATTCTCATTGCAAATGCTCCTTGCAGATAGGATGGGCCAACCAATCGGTGACACGAATGAAACCGGGCATCTGCTAGCATCCGACTGTGACAATCCGTGCCAATCTCCATGATGAAACGATGAAACTTGATCCGCGCGATCTCCGCCTGGCTGATCTTCTTCTCATGCATCCGCCAAATGACGCGGCGTTCATCCATACTCAGCTGCACAAAAGAGCGGGCCACATCCATCCTCCTGAAACCTGGGCCAATTTGTCTCTGTTGCATTTGAAAATGGAATCCGCCCCCTGGGACATGCTGTCACAGCTGATTAGAGATGCGGCGCCGCCAGCCAGTTAGAAATGCGACACTCGACACCTCTGCTGGCGCTGACGGTCAGCCCCCGATCCGCCCGGCTGGTCCGGGTTGCAAGGGAGG
>NZ_MBSS01000017.1 GCF_001695855.1 Ensifer sp. LC163 | reverse complement strand
CGTCTCGGGGCCGGAGCCGGCAGCGGCAATCCGTTCGAGCGCATCCGTAGGGTTGAGCCCTAGGACCAGCAGGATGCATGTCGCCACGGTTCCTGTGCGGCCTATGCCGGCCGCGCAGTGTACGAAAATCGTTCCACCGTCGCGCAGCTCTGCCGCCGTCTGGCGGGCAAGGGCGAAGAACCCAGCTTCGTCTTCGGGGACGCCGAAATCCGCAATGGGGAAGCAGCTGATGGCAATGCCAGTGTCCCCGGCGAGTGCTGCGGCATAGGCGGGGGCCTTCTCTTCGATTTCCGCAAGCGGAGTGAGGCTGACGATGCGCGAGATCTCCTGCGCCGCAAGCGCGGCCAGATCTTCTGCAAACGGGCGTAACCGGCCAGGCATCGGCCCAAGCCAAAGTTCGCCTGCCACGCCCTCCGGCAGGCGGACGGCGCGCAGGAAAGGATCGCTGGTCCGGATCATGTCGTTTCCCTGGACTCGCCTGCAAGGCAGATAAGAAGCGCGGACGGCGTCTTAGCCTCGGCAACCGCAGCGACCGTGCCGCGCAGCGCCCCGAAGGCCGCCGCGGCATTGTCGCGCGCAGCCTGCATGCGCCAGCGGATTACTCGCCAATGCAGCGCCGCATGCGCCTCGGCGGCGATCGGATCTTCCACCAGGCCCGAGACGAGATTGAGGAACTGTGCGCGGAGGGCGAAGTAGCGCTCGACGGACATATCGCCGGCGTGGGCCGACAGCTCTCCGATCGCGGCGATCTGGATACGCGATTGCATGGCATAGGCTGGAGCGCAGCAGCGCGTGCAAAGGCGCAGCATGTCCGACAGCATAGAGAAATGAAGGTCGCGCTGCGCCTGTTCGAGCGTGCTGACCACCGTACCGACGCCCGAGCGCGTCTCTAGAAGGTGCTCGAAGGACAGCCGTTGCAGGACTTGGCGGATCGGCGTGCGGCTGACGCCGAATTCCTGTGCCAGCTTGCCTTCATGCAGCATCATCGGCGTGTCGGGAGACGTGGCGCAGATGCGCAGCCGCAACTCCTGCAACATGTCCTCCATACGCGGTGGGCCGGATCTCGACATTTGCGGCAAGCTCACGCTTTCGCTCCTTCCGATGTCTTGGCAGCGCTGCGGCCGCCCTTGGATTGCGTATGCAGCCAGGCTTCCTGAGCGGGACTTTCGACCGATTCCGGAAACTGGCTGCGTACCTTGAACAGGGCCCCCTCCACGGAGAGGCCCAATTGATGCAGAATATACGCCGCAATCATGCCGCTCCTGCCCGCGCCGTAGCTGCAGCACAGGGCGATCGCGCGATCAGCGGCCAACTGCGCGAAAGCCTGTCCGCTCACGCGTCGCCATGCCCTCATCCATGCCCTTCCCGGCGTGGAAAAGTCGTCAATCGGCAGAGCGGCGAACGCCATGCCTGCCTGTTTGACCCGTTGCCGGAGCATCAGTCGATATCCTTCGGGGCAATCTCCATCCCGCATCAGCAGCAGGAAGAGAGAGGCGCCGCGGCCGGCCAGGGCATCAAGCATTTCGTCGATGCCCCGCGGTTCGATCCAGCTTTGGCCACGATGATCGATCGCCAGACCGGGAGCGCCGAGCGTCAGCACCCGCCCGCCGCCGGGACAGTCGATGGTGGCCCGGAGGGGCAGGAAATCCTCGATCTCGCCGTCTGTTCCGCTGCCGCCCACCGTCCGTTTCCCTTGCCTGGAAAGTCGTAGCCTCACCGTATCGGATAGGCGTACATGAGACCACCGTTCCTGGCGGACGCGTTCTGGCTGCCTTCGCGCTTCAGGCCGAAGGGTGTCGAAGGACCGAGGTGGCGATCGAACACTTCTCCATAGGAGCCCACCTGCTTGATCACCTGATAGGCCCAGTCGGCGGGCAGCTTCAGCTTGGCGGCCATGTCCGCGGTCGTGCCATCCTTGGCGAAGAGGCGCTGGACGGCCTTTGGCTGCTTGTCGAGAGCGGCGACCGTCGCATCCACGTTGCTCGAATTGATGCCGAGCTCGTCGGCATTGAGCATGACCTCGAAGCCCCAGCGCACGGCCTTTTCGAGTGCTTCGTCGGGTTGGGTCACCAGGGTCAGTGGTTCGGCGGAGATGATTTCCGGGAGGATTTCGTAGTCGGCCGGATTTTTTGCGAGCTGGCGATCGGCGGCAAGCGCCGTCATATCCGAAGCATAGGCGTCGCATTTTCCGGCAAAAAAGGCCTGAAGGCGCGCCGTCTTGTCGGCGATGTTTTCAATCTTGTAGTCGAGGCTCTCAGCTGTGAACCAGTCGGCGATGTTGAGCAGCGTCGTCGAGCCATCCTCCGCGCAAATCGTCGCGCCCTTCAGGTCTTTGGCCGACGTCACGCCGAGCGTCTTCGACACCATGAAACCCTGGCCGTCGTAGAAGGTTGTCGCAACGAAGGCGAGGCCCGGATCCGCGGACCGAGTGCCGGTCTCCGTGATCGAGCGGGACGCCATGTGCGCCTGACGCGACACGAGGCTTTTGAGAGAGTCGGAGAAGCCGACACCACGAATGTCGGCCTTGGCCGCGTCGCCAAGTACGGCGGCGGCCGCCATGCGGCAGAAGTCGGCGTTGAATCCCTGGAACACGCCGGCGCTGTCGGGTACCGAGAAGCCCGGCGCGCTGGGGCTCACTAGGCAAATAAGCTTCCCCGACGAGACGACCTCGTCGAAAATCGGCCCGGCATGGGCAAGAGATGCGCTCGCAACGGAGGCAGCGCCGACAACCGCGCCTGCGAGATAAGACCGAAGCATGTGAGTTCCCCTTGTTATTGATAGGTCAGTTATACCTGTATACATGTGTAGCGTATGAGGCAAAAGCTTACCTGTCAACAGGCGCGCAGATCGAGCGGTTGACGGTGGCCTTTCGCCGTCCGAGCCGCACCGACATCAAGATTTCCGACGTCGTAAAGCTGCCGGAGCTCTCCTCGATCAAGGTCTTTAAGCTTGATGAGGAGGAGGCCGCCCGCAGCCGCGATGCATTTCTCGCTGAATGGGCGGCCATGCCGAAGGCCGGTTCGAGCGGGCAACGATCCTCCCCACGCAAGGGAACCGGTAGAGGTCCGCGCCCAAGCTGGCTTCTTTGCGACGTGGCGTGCGGGCAATTCTCCTGCCCGCACGCCACTATCCTTTAACGTGCGTTTGGTCTGGTCTGGTGCTTTGGCGGATCTCGAGCTTCCAGAAAGTGACATCCCGTTCGCCTTGCTTTTCTTCAAGGTCGGTGTGGAAGTCGGACAGCTGATGTTCATCGCGGCTGTCGGAGTTGTGAGGTTGGTGAAATATCTCCCTTTTCGGGTCCCAGGGCACCGCTCGCCCCCTTGATGGAACGGTTAGGCCCCGGATTCGTGGCAAACCACTTCGATGTTGTGCCCGTCCGGACCAATGACGAAAGCTGCATAGTAGTTTGCGTGGTAGTGCGGGCGCAGACCAGGAGCACCATTGTCTTTAGCACCCGCCTCCAGAGCCGCGCGATAGAAAGCTTCGACTTGCTGGCGATTCTCGGCCGTGAACGCCAAGTGAAGATGCGCTGGCTTCTCCTCGGTCTGGTAAAGGCACAATGAAGCCTTACCCTTTGGGCTAAGCTCGACACCGTACGTCGGCGGCCCCTCCGCGACAACGGCTACGCCGAGCGGTTCGAGTGCCTTGAGGAAGAACGTTTTGCTCGCTGCATAGTCGCTGACTCCGAATTTGACGTGGTCAAACATGATTTCTCCTGAAGTGTGTGGGCCTGCCTGACGGAGAGGCAACCGGAGCATGCCGCCTGCTGCGCATCTTGCAATGTCTGCTTGCGCCGCAAAGCGGCCCTTGCGGCTGCTTTGCGTCTCAAACTTTAATGGCATGTCTCAGCCATTAATGGCAAGGAACAGAGGGCGGGGAGGCCAGAGGGGCCGCGCCCCTATAGGTAAGCCCGCAGGGCACGCAACCTAAGCCGACCATGGTGACAAGATCCGCGCTCGGGCAGGTGCGGCTGTCGCCAAAAGGCGGGCGTTTATCGCTCCAGTGACATGAGGGAGGATTTCACGAACGGATGGTGACGCGGCCGCGCTAGCCATATGACGTCGCGTCGTCATGGGGTTTACGATGTTGCTTGCGGTCTTAACGGGTGAAATTGCCCTGTCGGGCATTTGGCGCAAGGTGATGCCAGCCGTAGCCATGCCGCCGGCCAACCCTACCGCAAACGCTTGCAAGCCCTTCTCCGTCTCTCGCATGAGAACATTATGGAAGCACCGCGTTAGCCTCGCAGATCGCTTCCGACGTTGGGGAGCTGCCTGTCGACCACATCCTGAGCAGGGCCCCAGGACCTTCCTGGGCACCCTACTTCGGACAAGGAGAAGGCCGGTCTGGCTTTCCTAAGACCCTGTCGGTCGAGGGCGCCATGCGCCATCTTGAGGTTGCTGCGACCCATTGTCTTGTTCGGCCCTCGGGATCCTGGCTACGTGTGATATCGGTCACGACCGCGGCGCAATCCGCGCCATGGGTGAGGACGCCATCAATGCGTTCAATGTTCAGTCCACCGATCGCAACCAGCGGGGTCGATCCGATTTTCTCTTTCCATGTGGCGAGGCGGGCAAGGCCCTGCGGCCTCCACTTCATCTCTTTGAGAACGGTCGGATAGACCGGTCCCAGCGCGACATAGTCGGGTCTGACGGTGAGCGCGATATCGAGTTCGGCCTCGTCATGCGTGCTGATGCCGAGCTTCAGTCCGGCCCCACGGATCGCGGCCACGTCGGCTTGCGCCAGATCTTCCTGACCGAGATGGACGAAATCGCAGCCCTCGTCGATCGCTAGGCGCCAATGGTCGTTGACGACAAGTTGGCAACCGTGTCTGTCGCATATGGTCCTGGCGATGCGGATGTCGCTACGAACCTCGCTGTCAGGTCTCTCCTTGATGCGAAGCTGGACAAGCCTGACCCCGATTGGAACGAGGCGTTCGATCCACCCAGCGCTGTCGACAATGAGGTAGAAGGGATCGAGCCTCATGAGAAGACCGCCTTTCCGATCACCGGGGTGGAGGGGACGGCCATGTCGCGCGGTTCGAGCACACCGGCTTCAAAAGCCTGGCGACCGGCCTCGATCGCCCTGGCAAAACCCGATGCCATCAGGGCGGGATCTCCCGCACCAGCCACCGCGGTATTTAAGAGCACCGCATCGAAGCCGAGCTCCATCACGGTCGCTGCATGCGAAGGGCGGCCGATACCGGCATCGACAATCAGCGGCACATCCGGGAAATGCGCGCGCATCGACCGCAAGGCGGACAGATTTTGCGGCCCCATGGCACTGCCGATCGGGGCGCACCAGGGCATCAACACGCGGCAACCAGCTTCCAGCAGACGCTCGGCGACAACCAGATCGTCGGTCGTGTAGGGAAAAACCTCGAAGCCCTCGTTCGAAAGGATCCGTGCGGCCTCGACCAGCGCGAACACATCCGGCTGCAGCGTGTCGTGATTGCCGATCACTTCGAGCTTGATCCAGTTCGTCCTGAACACCTCGCGCGCCATCTTGGCGGTCAGGACCGCCTCCTTGGCGGTGTGGCAGCCGGCGGTGTTCGGCAGTATTTTCGTCCCGAGCTCACGGATCAGTTCGAAAAACGCACCGCCCGCTTTGCCGCCGGCCGTTTCCCTCCTCAAGGAGACCGTGACGATTTGTGTCTGTGAAGCCCGCACGGCGTCCGAAAGCACGGCTGGCGATGGATAGCCTGCTGTGCCCAGGAGCAGTCGAGAGGTGATTTCCGTGTCGTAGACTTGCAGCATGTTCAGCCACCTTTCATCGGTGAGAGGATTTCGATGCGGTCATGGTCGCGCAGGCGCCAGCCATCGCGGTCGGCCGCGTGAACGAGTTCGCCGTTAACGGCGGTCGCCAGCCAGCTTCCCTCATAGTCGAGTGCCGCCATCAGTTCGGCGAGCGTCGAGCAGGCGATCTCGTGCTCGTCGCCATTGACGTTAAGCTTCATCATGGAACTCCGATTGGTGGTTCGGGCTGAGCAGACATTCGGCAACGTCGTGCGCAAGGGCTGGCGAGAGCAGGAACCCATGTCGATACAGACCGTTCACGCAAAAGGTCGAGCCGCTTCGCGTGATCCTCGGCAGGTTGTCGGGATAGGCAGGGCGAACACCAGTCCCGGTCTCGGTGATCTCCGCCTCGCCGAAGGCTGGGTGCAGGGCGTAGGCGGCGTTCAAGAGTTCCATCAGCGAGCGTGCAGCAATAGGGCCGCACGTTTCGCTCTCGATCATTGTTGCGCCGACCATGAAGAGACCCTGGCGGCGTGGAACGACGTAGAGGGGGTGTCGTGGATGCAGGAAGCGCACTGGGCGCGACAGTTGAATGTCGCCGGTGCGCAGATAGAGCATCTCGCCGCGCACGCCCCGCAGGGCGGCATCATCCGGGAGCCTGGCACGGCCACTGCAATCGATACGCCAATCGAAACGGTGGCTGACGGTGGCGTCGGTCGCCTGGCCGAAGTGAAAACGCACCCCCATGGCCATCAATGTGTCACCGAGCGACGACAGCGCTTCTCTCGGATCGAGATGGGCTTCCCTGGGGAAGTAGAGCGCACGCGCGAAACGCCCGGCGAGATCCGGTTCCAGTTCGGCTATCTCTTCTGCATCAAGCCATCTGTGTCCGGTGGTTCGTGTCGCGAAGCGATCGAGCTCGCGGGTGTCACGCGCGGCGGCGACGACGAGTGTGCCCTCTTGCGCGACTTTGCCGGGCAGCGCCGCCTTCCACCACTCAATGGCTGCCGCACCGACGCGTTCGACCTTCTCGTCGGCACTTTCGCGCTCACACCAGGGCGCCAGCATGCCGCCGGCAAACCAGGATGCCCCGGCGCCAATGTGTTGGGCCTGTTCGACAACGTCGACCTCAATGCCGCGTCGTGCCAGCTCGTAGGCAGTGACAAGGCCGACGACACCCGCTCCCTTGATCAGCACCGGCCTCATTTGGCAGCCGTTCGAGCCGTTGCCTGGCCGGCGCTGCAGCACCATTCACCCGTGCGCCGGCGCGCTAACGTCCGTGAGTGTAGCTGCCTATGCCCGAAGTTTGGCTCGTCTACGGCATCTGAAAAAACCATTGGCTGGCTCCAACGTTGACATTTGGAGACCCAGATCCTGGAGCTGGAAAGATAGAGACCCGTCCACGCGATCGCAAAAAGGAGCTGTCGCGACTGCCGTCGTTCCCACCGTCCCTACGCCAGCATGAACTGGATCAGGTTCAACGGGTCATTGCGCTGCGGTCGAAAGAGCCGATCCGCCCAGCAATATCTCAGCCCCTTGTCGGGACTCCCCTGGTGAATGAACGAGTTGAACGACGATAGCCGCACTCTGTCAAGTGTTGGAGCAGAATGATGGTTGAAAACGCCGCCGCAAGGAACAACGCTCAGGCCGTGGATGCACCCACAGCCTGGCGCTCAGAGACGTTGGAGCATGGCGCACAGCTAAGTCATTCTTCGAACGACCCAGAGCGACCGGCCCGCATGAGCGATTCCGGAGACGAGTCGCAGGCGTGGATCATCCTTGAGCCGCTCAGCCTCAGCCGCATCAAGATTAAGGACCATCTGATCGGTTTCGTTTGCGTTCGGCGTAATCCACCAGCGCCGATCCTCGCAGCAAAGCCCGGCTTCCGGTTGCTCCTGGAGGTACTCAATCGCATATTCGGCGTTCACTTTTCGCGGTCCGGCGTCCTCGGGCATTTGTTTTTCCTCCATCTCACATTCCTTGAGCTGGCTCGACAACAAGGCTGCCGCAAATTATCTATAAAAAATGACCGCAATCAATGACGATACAGTTGCCAGCCGCATCAGCCGCATCCTTGCTGACCGGATCGTGACGGGCCAATTGGAGCCAGGCACGAAACTCCGGCAGGACCATATCGCCGAGGAATTTGGGGCGAGCCACGTGCCCGTGCGCGAGGCCTTCCGCAGGCTGGAGGCGCAGGGTCTCGCCATTAGCGAACCGCGTCGTGGCGTGCGCGTCGCTTCATTCGATCTCAAGGAGCTTCGCGAGGTCGCACAAATGCGCGCCGCGCTCGAAGTTCTGGCGCTGCGTCATGCGGCCCCGCACCTGACGCCGGCGATCCTCGATCTGGCTGAAGAGGCGACGGTCGCCGCCGACAATTCCCGCGATGTGCGCTCCTGGGAGGAGGCGAACCGGCGCTTTCACCGGCTGCTACTGACGCCGTGCGGTATGCCACGTCTGCTTGCCGCGATCGACGATTTGCATGCTGTCAGCGCCCGCTTCCTGTTTTCGACCTGGCGGTCGGAATGGGAGGTGCGGACGGACCATGACCACCGAGCAATTCTCGCCTTCCTTCGGCAGGGCAAGATCGAAAATGCGGCCGCAGTCCTGGAGCGCCATGTCCAGTGGATCGGGCAGAAACCGGTCAAAAACGCCTCCGGTTCCACGCGGAATGCCTTTGCTATCGTCTGCTGACGGACGGCGCTCGGAACGCTGTTTTTTAAAGCGTTTTGGGGTTCCGGTTGGACAGCCGCGACAGTCAGTCAGCCCCTTCCAATACCTTCTATGGTTGAAGTCATCTGCTGCCTCGCCCTTCAGTTGGTTGCGTCTCCGTTGCCGAGGAAGAATTATAGATAATATCAGATTCTATCTATAATACCGATGCAACAACGAGGGCGATCAACTTATGCTGGATGCAGGTGTGCAGAACGAGGGAGTTCCGGCCAACTCCCCGACCGCCGATGAGAGCTCAAATCTCGATAAAGCGAGAAAAATCTATAATCTCCCTTTCAACGACCTCCTCTTTCGCGCGCAAACCGTCCATCGCGCGCATTTCGATCCGAATGCCGTGCAGATGAGCCGGCTGCTGTCGATCAAGACCGGCGGATGCGCGGAGGATTGCGGCTATTGCAGCCAATCGGCGCACTATCCGACCGGGCTCAAGGCCTCGAAATTGATGGAAGTCGAAAGGGTGATCGCGGAGGCCCGTAAAGCCAAGGCGGGTGGCGCCACCCGCTATTGCATGGGGGCAGCCTGGCGCAGCCCGAAGGATCGCGACATGGAGGCGATCGTCGCCATGGTGGGCGGCGTCAAGGCGCTCGGCATGGAGACCTGCATGACGCTCGGCATGCTGTCGCCGGCGCAGACGGCGTCGCTCGCAGATGCTGGCCTCGACTACTACAACCACAATGTCGATACGTCCGAACGCTTCTACAGCGAGATCATCACCACCCGAACCTTTGCCGACCGTCTCGAAACGCTCGCCAATGTGCGCGAGGCCGGCATCAAGGTCTGCGCCGGGGGTATCCTGGGGATGGGCGAAACCGTCGACGACCGTGTCTCCGTGCTTGTGACGCTCGCCAATCTTCCCATGGCCCCTGAAAGCGTGCCGATCAACATGCTTATTCCGATCCCTGGATCGAAGCTCGCCGATGCGCCGCCGGTCGATCCGATCGATTTCGTCCGCACGATCGCGCTCGCCCGCATCCTGATGCCGCAGTCCCATGTCCGTCTTTCGGCCGGTCGCACCGACATGACCGACGAGATGCAAGCGCTCTGTTTCTTCGCCGGGGCTAATTCGATCTTCGTCGGGGAGACGCTTTTGACCGCCGACAACCCCGGTGAGGATCACGATGCGGCGCTTTTCCGCCGCCTTGGATTGAAGCCGATGGAGCTGGAGCCGGCCCAATGATCCCGGAGGCCCTCGGCCGCTACAAGAGGACGCTGGCGGGGCTCGACCGCAAGGGGCGTCGTCGGTGGCTCGTGGCCCAGGCCGGCGTCGATTTCACCTCGAACGACTATCTCGCGCTTGCCAATTCGCCGCGCCTGAAGGCTGCCGTCGCCGCCGCGATTGACTGCGGCGTGCCAGTCGGCGCCGGCGGATCGCGGCTGCTGCGCGGCAACCATGCGGAGCACGAGGCGCTGGAGGCCGAAGCGGCCGACTTCTTCGGCACGGAGCGGGTGCTCTATTTCGGCAGCGGCTATGCCGCCAATGCCGCGCTGTTCTCCACCCTGCCACAGCGCGACGACATCATCATTCACGACGCACTGATCCATGCGAGCGCCCATGAGGGCATCGCGGCGAGCAAGGCGCAGGCGCTGGCCGTCAGGCACAACGACGTCGACGCCTTCGCGAATGCACTCCGGCAATGGCGCAGTGCCGGCGGAACGGGGCATCCGTGGATTGCTGTCGAAAGTCTCTATTCGATGGACGGTGACCGGGCGCCTCTGGCGGAACTCGCCGAACTCGCAGATCGCCATGACGGCTTTCTCGTGATCGATGAGGCGCACGCGACTGGTGTTTTCGGTCGCGGCGGCCGCGGCTTTTCGGCAGAGCTGGAGGGCCGGGAGAACGTCGTTGTCGTGCACACCTGCGGCAAGGCGCTCGGGTCTTCCGGCGCCCTGCTTGGCGCGAACCAGGTGCTTTGCGACTATCTCGTTAACCGCGCACGCGGCTTCATCTACTCGACTGCGCCATCGCCGCTTATGGCCGTCGCCGTTCGCGAGGCACTGAGAATGCTGGCGGACGAACCGCAGCGCCGGGTGGATTTCGAAGAGCTGCGCGCCTTTGCCAATGAGGCGCTTGCCGCAAAGCTCGGCGTTGCGGGGAGCGGATCGCAGATCTTGCCGGTGATGATCGGCGACAATGGCCGTGCGGTCAGGATCGCGGCGCGCATGCGGGCGGAAGGTTACGATATCCGGGCGATCCGTCCACCAACCGTTCCCGAAGGCACCGCGCGCCTAAGGCTCGCGATCACGCTCAACGTCGACAGGCCGACCATTTCGTCCATGCTTGAGCGGCTCAAGATCGCGATCGCGGAGGAGCGGCCATGATGCCCCGCTTCGTGGTTACCGGCACGGATACGGGTGTCGGCAAGACTGTGTTTGCCGCAGCACTCACCGATGCACTTGCGGGCTGCTACTGGAAGCCGGTGCAGTCCGGTCTCGACGGTGAAACGGACAGCGAAACGGTGCGACGGCTCGGCCGAATACCGCCCGGTCGCATCCTGCCGGAGGGCTACAGGCTAACGACGCCCGCCTCGCCGCACCTGTCGGCCAGGATCGATGGCGTCTCCATCATTCCAGAAAGGCTTTCGCCGCCCCAGACGAACCTGCCGCTCGTCATCGAAGGGGCTGGCGGCCTGCTGGTGCCGCTGACGGAACGGACGGTGTTTGCAGATCTCTTCGCGCACTGGCAGTTGCCCGTCATCCTGTGCGCCCGTACCGGGCTTGGGACGATCAATCACACACTGCTGTCGCTTGAAGCGCTTCGTCACCGCGCGATCCCGATCCTTGGTGTCGCCTTCATCGGCGACGCACAGGCCGACACCGAGAACATCATCGCTCAGCTCGGGCGTGTCCGCTCGCTGGGCCGGCTGCCGCGGCTCGATCCGCTGACGCCGGACGGTCTGAGGCAAGCGTTTCGCGACCGTTTCGATATGGATTGTTTCCGTGAGGCGCTGGCATGAAACACTCCCCGGTTTGGCATCCGTTCACCCAGCACGCGCTGGAGCTGGCGATGACGCGCATCGCAAGGACGGAAGGTGCCTATCTCATCGGCGAGGACGGTTCGCGGATCGTCGACGCGATCTCGTCCTGGTGGGTCATCACCCACGGGCACCGGCACCCGGCGATCATGGAGGCGATCCGCGACGCCTCGGAAACCTATGATCAGGTCATCTTCGCCGAATATACCCATGAGCCGGCGGAGGAGCTTGCGAAGGGCCTGATCGAGATCGCGCCCTCCGGACTTGAATATGTATTCTACTCCGACAGCGGCTCGACCGCAGTGGAGGTCGCGCTGAAAATGGCGCTTGGCTTCTTCCACAATGCCGGAGCGCCACGCGGCCGCATCTGCGTGATGGAACACGGTTACCACGGCGACACGATCGGCACGATGTCGGCCGGAGAGCGCGGCGTCTTCAACGCCGCTTATCAGCCGCTTCTGTTTGCCGTCGACCGGCTGCCGTTTCCGGAAGCCGGCCGCGAACAGGAGACGCTCGACGCGTTCGAGGCGTGCTGCGTCGCCGGTCAGGTGGCGGCATTGCTGATCGAGCCGCTGGTCCTCGGCGCCGGCGGAATGAAAATGTACCACGCCAGCGTTCTTGCTGAACTGAAGCGGATCGCCGAACGTCATGGCAGCCTGCTGATCGCTGACGAAGTGATGACCGGATGGGGGCGGGCGGGTAGTCTTTTTGCCTGTGAGCAGGCGGGAATAGTGCCCGATATTCTATGCACGTCGAAAGGATTGACCGGTGGTGCACTGCCGCTGGCGGCGACCCTTTGCACGGCCGAAATCTTCGACGCCCATCTTTCTGAGGACCGCCGCAAGACGTTCTTCCATTCGAGCTCCTATACGGCCAACCCGATCGCGTGTGCGGCTGCGGTCGCCAACCTTGCGATCTGGAAGACGGAGCCGGTGCGCGAGCGTATTGGCGCGCTCACGGAGAAACAGCAGGAACGATTGGCACGCTTTGCCGCCGATCCCCGGTTCCGTGATGTCCGCCAGGCAGGCACCATCGCCGCGCTCGATCTCGATGTTCCTGTGAGCGGCTACCTGTCGGAGGCCGGTCCAAGGCTGAGGGCCTTCTTCCGCGAACGCAAGCTTTTGATCCGCCCGCTCGGCAATGTCATTTATCTGATGCCGCCCTATTGCGTGACGGATGCCGATCTCGATCGGGCATACGACGCGATCGATGAGGCGGCATCGGTCTTTACGGCGGGGCACCTATGACCGTCGTCCGCTCCTCCCGCCTTGCCGGCTTCGGCCATGCCGTGCCGACGCGGCGCGTCGAAAATGCCGAGATTGAAATGAAACTCGGTCTGGAACCGGGTTGGATCGAGCGCCGGACGGGCATTCGGGCGCGACACTGGGTCGAGGCGGGGGATACCCTCACAGATCTTGCAGCGCAAGCGGGCGAGGCTGCCCTCGAGGATGCGGCCGTGGCTCGGGGCGACATAGCCCTGACCTTGCTCGCGACCTCGACGCCGGATCACTTGCTGCCGCCTTCGGCACCGCTGCTTGCGCATCGGCTCGGGCTCCCCAATTCCGGCGCGCTCGACCTTGCCGGTGCCTGTTCGGGCTTCCTTTACGCACTGGCGCTCGCCGACGGCTTTGTTCGTGCGCAGGGAAAACCGGTGCTCGTCGTCGCGGCCAATATCCTCAGCCGCCGGATCAACCCGGCGGAAAGGGCGAGTGCCGTGCTCTTTGCCGATGCGGCCGGCGCGATCGTGCTCGCGCCCTCTGATGACCCCGAAAAAGGCCTGCTCGGGGTCGATCTCGCCTCCGACGGTAGCCGCTACGATCTGATCTCGATCGCCGCCGGCGGCAGCAACCGGCCCTTCGCGCCGGGCATGGCGACGGAAGATTTCCTGATGACGATGCGCGATGGGCGCGAGATGTTTACGCAGGCAGTAGCGATGATGACATCTTGCGGCAGCCGGGCGCTCGCCCAAGCCGGGCTTGGGGCCATGGATGTCGGCCGCTTTGTGCCGCATCAGGCGAACGCGCGTATTTTCGACGCCGTCTGCGGCAATCTGGGCATCGACCCGCAGAGAACCGTGCGAACGATTGAGGACTATGGGAATTCTTCCGCCGCGACCATCGCGCTTTCCCTGTCGATTGCGCATCAGGAAAAACCGCTCGTTTCGGGAGAAAGGCTGCTGTTGACCGCCGCCGGAGCAGGGCTGACGGGGGGAGCGGTCGTTCTGGGCCTTTGAGGCGGGGCATGCATGCCGCGCGGGATTGGAATAGCAGCAACCGATAGGAAAGTTTGCTGGCGCCGCAACTCAGTTTGCCGCGTGCTCAGTGCACGCGCCGTCCAGTCCGGTTGGATGGCATTCCTCTCAGGGAAGATCTTTCAAGCAGACGAACGTTGCCCGTCGGCCCCACGCCAACGACCCGGCGTGCTCATTGGCAACCGACCCGTCGGCGATGATGCGCCGTTCGGGGTCGATTGCGATGACGGTGCCGTCCTTGGCGGCCTTGGACGTGCGGTCTCCGTTCGATCAGCAGGCGATCATTCCGAGGCGCTCTGCCGCGAAAGGATACGGTCGAGCGAGGGCGCAAGCCGCAGCAGCTCCTTCGTGTATTCGTGCTTCGGCGCAGTGAACAGCGCCTCGGTATCGGCAAGCTCGACGATCTCGCCTGCCTTCATCACCGCGATGCGGTCGCACATCTGGCGGATCACCGCGAGGTCGTGGCTGATGAACAGCATGGAGAGGCCAGCAAGGTCGCGCAGGTCTTTCAAGAGGTTGAGGAGCTGCGCCTGCACCGACACGTCGAGCGCCGATGTCGGCTCGTCGCAGATGAGCAGCGACGGCCGCGGCCCGAGCGCACGGGCGATGGCGATGCGCTGGCGCTGGCCGCCGGAAAAGGCGTGCGAGAAACGCGCGCCGGCATCGGCTGGCAGACCGACGGCTTCCAGCAGCGTCCTGGCGTCCTGCCGGGCCTCATCCGCATTGGAAGCGAGCTTGTAGAACAGGATGGGTTCGGCGATGGCGGCATTGATGCGCAGGCGCGGGTTCAGCGCCGAATAGGGGTCCTGAAACACCATCTGCAAGGATTTGCGGACGGATTTTTCGCGCTTTGCGCCGAGCACCGTGCTGAGAAAGTCGATCGTACCCGAACTCTGGGTGACGAGGCCGGCAATGGTGTTGGCGACAGTTGTCTTGCCGCAGCCGGATTCGCCGACGAGACCAAGAATCTCGCCGCGCCGGACATCGAAGGAGACGCCCTTGACCGCCTTGAAGACGGAGGCTTTGCGGCCGGGGATGAGGGAGTGGCCGCCATATTCCACCGCCAGATCGCGCACGGAGAGCACGATGTCGTCGCGGCTGCCGGTTTCGCTCTTCGTGCTCTTCCGGCGCACGGCGGCGCGGGCGTCAAGCGTCACCTGCGTTTCCTCGCTCGGCACCGGCAGGCGCTCAAGCCGGGTTTCGATCGGCGGCACCGCGGCGATCAGCGTGCGGGCGTAGGCGGCCCTCGGGGTCGTCAGCACCTCGCGCGTGGAGCCGCTTTCGACGACCGCGCCGTTCTGCATGATGGTGACGCGATCGGCGATCTCGGCGACGACGCCCATATTGTGGGTGACGAGCAGCACGCCGACGCCGCGCTCGTCCGCCAGATCGCGGATGAGTTTGAGGATTTGCGCCTGCACGGAAACGTCGAGCGCTGTCGTCGGCTCGTCGGCAACGATGAGCTTCGGGCCGCAGGCAAGCGCGGTGGCGATGACCACGCGCTGGCGCTGGCCGCCGGAAAGCTGGTGCGGATAGCTGCCAAGGCGGCGTTCCGGTTCCGGGAGGCCGACGGCCTTCAGCAGGTCCAACGCCCGCGCCTTCGTCTCCTTCGAGGAAAGCTTCAGATGTGCAAGCATGCCTTCGCAGAGCTGGCTTTCCACCGTGAACAGCGGGTTGAGGCTCGTCATCGGGTCCTGGAAAATCGCGCCGACATCGCGGCCGGGCACGATGCCTTCGGTGCGGCCGGTGCGCAGGTCGATCGGCTTGCCGGCAATGGCGATGGAACCGGAGACGATCTTGCCGGGGGCCTGCAACAGGCCCATCAGCGCATTGCCGACCGTCGTCTTGCCGGCGCCGGATTCGCCGACGAGGGCGTGGATCTCGCCGGGGCGGATCACGAGGTCGATGTTCTTGACGGCCGTGAGCGTGTGGCCGTTGGCGAGCGGATATTCGACGCGGAGGTTGCGGATGTCGAGGACGGGGGGTGCGGTGTCGGTCATCTCAACGGGCCATCAGTTTCGGGTTGAAGCGGTCGCGCAGATAGTCGCCGATCACGTTGACGGCGAGAACGAGGATGACCAGCACTGCCGCCGGCATCACGGCGATCCACCAGAGGCCGGAGAACAGGAACTGGTTGCCGATGCGGATCAGCGTGCCAAGCGAAGGATAGGTCGGCGGCATGCCGGCGCCGAGAAAGGAGAGCGTTGCCTCCGTCAGGATCGCACCGGCAAGGTTGATGGTGGCGATGACCATCACCGAACTCATGACGTTCGGCAGGATGTGGCGGCCCATGATCCGGCCGGACGGCAGGCCGATCACCTTGGCGGCACGCACATAGTCGCGCGCGACCTCCACCATGGTCGAGGCGCGTACCGTGCGGGCATATTGCACCCATTCGTTGACGGCGATGGAAAAGATCAGCACGAGCGGCGCCCAGGTGAGCATCGTATCGGCACTGAGCTGCGCCCGTGCGATGCCGCTGATGAGTAGCGCAACGAGGATCGTCGGGAAACTGACGAGCACATCGGCGATGCGCATCACGATGCCGTCGGCGATGCCGCCGAAGAAGCCGGCGATCAGGCCCAGCATCACCCCCAGCGTGGCGGCGAAGAGCACCGCGCCGAGGCCGATGACGACGGAGATCCTGAGGCCGAACAGGATGACCGAGACGAGGTCGCGACCCTGGTTGTCGGTGCCGAGCAGGAAGCGCGGGTCGCCGCCCTCCATGAAGGCCGGGGGGATTTCCATGTCGATCAGCGAATAGGAAGAGACGTCGCGCGGGTCCATCGGCGCGATCAGCGGGGCAAAGAGGACGAGGATCAGCATGATGAAGAGCACCAGGCCGGCGATCATCACGGAAACCGGCGGAAGCCGGTGCATCAGGGATTGCGTAGCCATTATCGTGTCCTCAGGCGCGGATCGATGAAGGTGTAGAGAATGTCGACGATCATATTGATCATGACGAAGAGGAAGCCGACGAAGAGCAGGTAGGCGGCAAGCACCGGCACGTCGGGATACCCGACGGCATTGGTGAAGAGTAGGCCCATGCCCGGCCACTGGAACACCGTTTCGGTGACGATGGCAAAGGCGATGAGCTGGCCGATCTGGAGGCCCGTAACGGTGACGACCGGCATCAGCGCGTTGCGCAGTGCGAGCCGCCGGTAGATATAGGCGCGCGGAAGGCCGCGGGCGAAGGCGAAGCGGATATAGTCCGACGACAGCACGTCGATCATTTCCGAGCGCACCAGCCGCATGATGAGCGTAAGCTGGAAGAGCGCCAGCGTGATCGACGGCAGGATCAACGATTTCAGGCCCGAAAGACTGAGGAAACCCGTCTGCCAGAGGCCGAGATCGACGAGATCGCCGCGCCCGGAGGACGGCAGCCAGCGCAGGTTTACAGCAAAGATGAGGATCAGAAGCAGGCCCGTGACGAAGGTGGGCATGGAAATGCCGACGAGCGTCGTGGCCTGCGTGAGCCGGGAGAGGAAGGAATTCGGCTTCAGCGCGCAGAGCACGCCGAGCGGAATGCCAACGGCAAGCGCCAGCACGGTCGCGACGACCACCAGTTCCAGCGTGGCGGGAAGACGGCTGAGCAGCAGGCTCGTCACGGGTTGCTGGTAGCGAAAACTTGTACCGAGATCGCCGGTCAGCACCTGGCCGACGAAATTGACGAACTGCACCAGGACTGGCCTGTCGAGGCCGAGCGCCACGCGCAGCGTGTCTTTTTCCGCCTGGGTCGCCCCCTCGCGCACCATGGAGGCGACGGGATCGCCGACGAAACGGAACATGACGAAGGCAATGGCCGCCACGGCAAGCATTACGAGGACGGCCTGGAGCAACCTGACCGAGAGAAGTCTGATCATCGGATAGTCCTTGCGCGGGAGCGATCGAGCCCGAATGGGGCGGAAAACCGGCCGCTTCGCTCCGCCTCCTCCGCGCCGTCATCGGCCTGCGGAGGGATAGGGCCGGTTTTGCGATGCGATCCCGGCCGGCTTTCGCCGGCCGGGATCGTTCCTCGGGAGAAAGCCGTTACTTCCGGATCTGCGCGAACCAGGGGCGAACGTATTCGTCGGGGAACTGCGGCATGTCGACCTTGTCGCTCATCGCCCAGGCAACCGGCTGCTGGTGGAGCGGCAGGTAGAGCACCTGGTCATGGGTGATGCGGAAGGCCTGCTTCAGCAGGTCGACGCGCTTGGCCTCGTCGAGTTCCACGGCAGCGGCACGGGCCAGCTTGTCGATCTCGGGATTGGAAAGCCCGTCGGCATTGCTACCACCGAAAACGCCGTCATTGGTCGCCAGCAGCGCCTGCAGTGGGCTGAAGCCGTCCATCGGTGGCAGGGAGGCCCAGCCGAGAAGATAGCTGTCGAACTCGCCCTTGTCGGTACGCGGGAAATAGGTCGTCTTGCTCTCGACACTGAGCTCCGCCTGGACGCCGACCTTGGCCCACATGGAGGCAACCGCAAGGCATATCTGTTCGTCGGCGATGTAGCGGTCGTTCGGGCAGCCGAGCCCCGTCTTGAAGCCATCTGGATAGCCGGCTTCGGCCAGCAGTGCCTTGGCCTTGTCGACGTCATAGGGCAGCGGCACGTCGATGGATTTGTCGTAGCCGGTCACCGCCGGCGCGACGAGCATGGCGGCCGTGCGTGACTTGCCGCGCATCAGCCGCTTCTGGATCGTGTCCGCGTCGATGGCGTGCCACAGGGCCTGACGCACACGCACGTCGAGCAGCGGGTTGGGCTTGCCGGGGGCCGCATGAAGCTCCGGCCGGTAGCTGAAGACGAGGAAGATGGTGCGCAGCGACGGGTTCTCGACGACCTTCAGCCCCTCGGTGGCGGCGATGCGATCGGCATCCTGCAGCGGTACGGGCGCGATCATGTCGACTTCACCGGAAAGCAGCGACGCGACGCGAGTAGCGTCCGAGGCAATTGGGCGAAACTCGACTTCGTCCAGATTGTGCTGCGGCTTGTCCCACCAGCCCTTGTTGACCTCGAAGACCGAGCGGGAATCCGGCTCGTAGCTCTTCAGTTTGAAGGCACCGGTGCCGTTGGCATGGTTGCTGGCGTAAGTGACAACGCCGGTCGAAGCATTGCCCGGCTTCAGCGCGTCGTGCTCCTCCATCCAGGGCTTGCTCATCATGTAGATGGCGGCGAGGTCGTTGAGGAGCAGCGGATAGGGGCCGCGCAGTATGAGGTCGACGGTATACTCGTCCACCTTCTCGACACCGGTTACGGTGGAGAGGTTTTCGCGGTTGCGCGCGCCGGGGTCGATCTGGCGCTGGATGGTGGCGACCACGTCGTCGGCATTGAACGGCTGGCCCTCATGGAACTTGACGCCCTGGCGCAGCTTGAAGCGCCAGCGGTTCGGCTCGATCACTTCCCAGGATGTGGCGAGCGCCGGCTCGAGCACGAGGTCCTTGTTACGGCGCACCAGCGGGTCGAACACCATGTGATGGACGCTCTGGGTGAAGCTGTCCACTTGCGCGTTGGGGTCGTATGAAATGACGTCGCCGGCCGAGGACCAGCGCAGCGTGTTCGCAAGCGACGGCGTTGCCAGCGGCACCATGACGGCAAGCCCCGCCAAAAGGGTTTTCATGTAGGTCTTCATAGGGTTCTCCCACGTTTGGCATGCATATTGTTGTATTTTTTGCATACCGTTTGTTCCCGAAATTACTGTACATGTGTGGTACACAAGATCAAGATAGCTGGATCACTTTTTGCGTCGTATGCGTAAAAAAGAGCCGCTTGGGTATACCGGAGGGGGAGATTTCGATGGCCAAGAACCTGCTGATTGAAAACGGTGTGATTGTCACCATGGGCGAGAACCGGCGCATTCACGACAAAGGGCATGTGCTGGTCGAAGACGGCCGGATCGTTGCTGTCGGCGACGGTGCGCTTGCGGCAGGCCCGGACGTGGAGCGCATCGATGCTTCGGGCATGGTCGTCATGCCCGGCCTCATCGATACGCATGCTCACGCCGGACACACGCTGACGAAGGGGCTGGGCGACGATTCCGAAGAGTGGATGACCGTGACTGGCCGCATCTATGCAGAGGCGACCGATCCCGAATTCTGGGCGGCGGAAGCGGCCTTGTCCGCCTGCGAACGGATAAAATGCGGCACGACCACCGCTGCTCTCCTGTTTGGCGGCGGGCCCGACATCATGCGGACAGAAGTGCCGGAAGCTGCCGAGGCGCATCTGGCTGCCATTGCCGACATTGGCGTGCGGGAGGTGCTTGCCGTCGGCCCCAACCGGCCTACTGCCATTCATATATACCGCAATTACATCCAAAGATCGTATACCGAAATCGCAGTTTCGCCGGAATCGCAACTCGCCGTCTGCGCTGAACTGATCGACACTTGGGCGGGACGGCACGATCGCTTGCAGCTTGCCATTTCCCTTCCAGTGTTCGACGCGCGCGAACTGGAGAACGAAAGCGTATACGATCTGTCATGCAAGACGCGTGATCTGGCGCGGGAGAAAGGGGTGGCCTTGGTTCAGGACGGGCATCGCGACGGCTCCCTCGCCGCCAATGACGCGCGGCTCGGCCTCTTCGACCAAAGCTCGCTTCTCGCCCACTGCATCGATCTGACCGATGAAGATGTGGCGGTCCTGAAGCGCACCGGCGCAAAGGTCGCCCACAATCCGAGCGCCTTGATGTCGGTTTCAGGCCGTTGCCCCGCGACCGAGTTGATGGAAGGCGGCGTGACCGTATCGCTCGGAACGGATGCCGCCGCGCCCGACCGATCCTTCGACATGTTCCGCAACATGTTTCAGGCGCACCGCTATCATGCGCGGCATTTCCGCGACGACAGCGTCTTGCCGCCGATGCAGCTTCTGGAAATGGCGACCATCGAGGGCGCACGCGCATTGTCGATGGAAAACGAAATCGGCTCGCTGGAGGCGGGCAAGCGCGCCGACATCATTCTCGTCAACATGCGCCAGCCGCACCTCTGGCCGCCGGTACATCCGCTGCAGAGGCTGGCGCGCTTCGCCAATGGCGCGGACGTGGACACAACCATCGTCGGCGGCCGTGTCCTCATGCGCTCGCGCACGATTGTCGGCCACGACGAGGGCGCGATTCTGGATCGCGCCGAGCGCGCCTTCCGCATGATGATGAAGCGGGCGCAGCTCGCATAATGCCGCACCGACGATGACAAGAAGCAGCGAGAGATAGAAAATGGCCACAGACATTCTCATTCGTCACGTCAGGCCGTTCGGCGGTGAGCCGACCGACCTTTACATCCGCGATGGTCGTTTTGCGCGACGGCGGAGCGACGCGGCGCTGGAGATCGACGGCAAAGGTCGGATCGCCCTGCCGGGTCTTGTCGAGGCGCACACGCATCTGGACAAGACGCTGGTCGGCATGGGCTGGTTCGAGAACGGCGTCGGGCCGACGCGCAACGACCGGATTCTGGCTGACCGGCAAGCCAAGCGGGAACTCGGCATCGACGCACGCAGGCAATCGTTCCGCCAGATCATGCAGACGCTGGCCTTCGGCGTTCTGCATATCCGCAGCCACGTCGACGTGGATACCGAAATCGGCATTGCCAATATCGAGGGTGTCGTTGAAACCCGCAACGCCCTGCGAGATCTGGTCGACGTGCAGATCGTCGCCTTTCCGCAAAGCGGCATGTTGATGCGCGATGGCACGCTGGCGCTGATGGAGGAGGCGCTGAAGGCGGGCGCAGATATCGTCGGCGGTATCGACCCCGCCAGCATCGAGCGCGATCCGGTGCGCCATCTCGATGCGATCTTCGCACTGGGGGAACGCTATGGCAAACCAATCGACATTCACCTGCATGAAGCGGGAGAGCTGGGCGCCTTCTGCCTCGAACTGATCCTGGAGCGGACCCGCGCCTTGTCTTTGCAAGGGCGCGTCATGGTCAGCCATGCCTATTGCCTGGGAATGCTGGAGCCAGGGCGCCAGCGGTCGTTGATCGAGGCGCTCGCGGCCGAAAGGATCGCGGTGATGACGGTTGGCAGTCCTTCTGCCCCGGCTTTACCGCTGCGGCTGATGCGCCAGTCCGGAGTCATTGTCGCCTCCGGTTCCGATGGAATTCAGGGAACATGGGAGCCATGGGGCAATGGCGATATGCTCGAACGGGCGAAATATCTGGCGCAGCGTAATGGCATGGCCAACGATGCTGATCTGGAAGAGACCGCGCGCGTCTGCACCTTTGGTGGCGCGGAAGGCATCGGGCTTGCGGGTTACGGCCTTTCCGAAGGCTCTTACGGCGATCTCGTGCTGGTTCCTGCGCGCACACTTGCGGAAGCTGTCGCGCTGACCCCGCAGAAGCGGACCGTCGTTCGTCGTGGACGCATCCTCGTCCGCGACGGCGTACCAGCCGGAGGCCTGCCACATGTCGACTAGCGCTAGCCCAGAGCAGGGCGTGGGACCGACGCTGCTAACCGCGCGTTGGGTCGTCGGTCATTGCGACGGCCGTCATGTCCTCTACGAAAACGGCGAGGTCGTCTTCGAGAACGATCGCATTCTGTTTGTCGGCCATCGCTATGACGGCCCGGTCACGCGCCGGGTCGACTACGGTATGGCTCTCATCGGCCCGGGCTTCGTCGATCTCGACGCGTTGTCCGATCTCGACACGGGCGTCCTCGGCCTCGACCACCAGCCGGGCTGGAAGAAGGGGCGGGTATGGCCGCGTGACTACGTCGAAGCCGGCCCGGTCGAAATGCTGAGCCGCGAGGAGTTGGCGTTTCAGAAGCGATATGCGTTCGCGCAACTGATCCGCAACGGCATCACCACAGCGCTTCCGATTGCCTCCCTGTTTTATCGCGCCTGGCAGGAAACGCCGGACGAATTCGCATCGGCGGCCGAAAGCGCCGCCGATCTTGGGCTCCGCGTCTATCTCGGGCCGGCCTTCCGCGCCGGTCATTCGGTCGTGGAGGCAAATGGCACGCTCGTCCTCGAGATCGACGAGCAGCGCGGCGCGCGAGGGTTGGAAGAGGCGGTCGCCTTTTGTGCGACCCATGAACGTTCCTATGGCGGCCTGGTGCGAACGATGCTCTGCCCGGATCGCGTCGAGTTCTGGACCGCTGATCTGCTGAAAAGGACCGCCGACGCGGCGCGGGATCTGGACGTTCCGGTGCGGTTGCACTGCTGCCAGTCGGAATTCGAGGTTGAGACAATCCGACGCCGCTTCGGCACGTCATCCGCGCGCTGGCTTGACGATATCGGCTTTCTCTTCGAAAGAGCCTTGTTGCCGCATGGAACTCATGCCGATCGTCAGGATCTTGAGATTATCGCCGGTTCCGGCGCGACGGTGGTGCATTGTCCGTTGGTGATGGCCAGGCACGGGGCGGCGCTCAATCATTTCTCCGGGCTTCGCCGGCAGGGGCTGCGCATCGGCATGGGCACAGACACCTGGCCGCCGGATATGATCCTCAACATGCAGATAGGGCTGATGCTCGGCCGCGTGATGGCGGCCGACATGGAAGCGCTGAAATCGGCCGATCTCTATGATGCGGCGACGCTCGGCGGCGCTGATGCGCTCGGCCGTGCCGATCTCGGGCGCCTGCAGCCTGGCGCGACTGCGGATATCGTCGTATTCGACCTTTCGCACGATCGCCTTGGACAGGTGATCGATCCCATCGCCTGTCTGATGACCTCGGCGAGCGGCCGGGATGTCCACTCGGTGATCATCGCCGGGCGAACCGTCATGGCCGACCGCATGATTCCCGGTTTCGACTTCGAGGCGGCCCATCGGCGTGCGCAGGCCCAACTCGAGCGGCTTATCGGACGCTACCCGGAGAGAACCTGGCGGCATCCTGCGGTAGAGGACATCTTCCCGCCGAGCTATGAGGCGTTCAAGCCGTGAAGACGCCGCGAGCGTTGTCCGCGGAGATCGAGACAAAGCGGCCCGACTTTACCGGCTTGCCGATGCGGTGATAGTTGTTTGTGGCTCGGCAGCCGCTTTTTTACGGTATGCTTGGATTTGGTTCAGGACGATCATGGCACCCGAAGACAAAAATCAGAAATCCGCGATATCCAAGTCCGATGCTGTCTATCGCACCTTGAAGCGCGCCATCCTCGACCAGGCGCTGGCCGCGGGAACGAAGCTCCCGGAAGATTCGATCGGAGAACGGCTCGGCGTCAGCCGCACCATCGTCCGGCAGGCTCTGGCCCGACTGAATGGCGAAGGCTTGATCGAACTGCGCCCGCGCAAGGGCGCCTGTGTCGCACAGCCGAGCTTGGAAGACGGGCGCAATATTTTCGCCGTGCGACGGGCGTTGGAATCACTGGTGGTCGACAGCTTGATCGGCAAACTGACGCCACAGCAGATCCGGCAGTTGAAGACGCATGTCGAAGCGGAAGACAACGCGAGAGTCAACAATAAGGCAACTTCGATCCAGCTTGCGGGAGAGTTTCATGTCCTTCTCGCAACGCTGACCGAAAACGACGTGCTGTCGCGCTATGTCACGGAGCTTGTTTCGCGTTCATCCCTCATCCTGTCGCTTTATGGCCGGCCGCATTCACCGGATTGTGCCGTGTCGGAGCACCGTGAACTGATCGCCGCTCTCGCTGAAAACGACCGGGAAAAAGCCTGCGCGCTGATGGAGCATCACATCGACGCCATCACAACGCGCGCATTGCTGACGAAGGATTCGGAGAAGGATTTTCCGGATCTTCTTGCTGCTTACGCCAAGGAGGAGGGGCTGTGACGGCTTCGCCTGATGTTCGGCTGCAGGGGGCGCCAGCTGATCGCCGAACCGGCACCCGTCCCGGGCCGCGCGGCGAGCGGGGTCCAGGACGGGTAGGGCATGCTGGGCGTGTCCCGTTTACTCCTTCGGCGAGATGTCTCGCTTGAACCACTTTGTCGCGAGACGCGACAGCGTCCCGTCGGTGATCGCCGCGTTGATTGCGTGGTCGAACAGCTTCTTCAGTTCGGTGTCCGACTGGCGCAGGCCGACGGCCTGGCCGCCGCCGAGCGGGCCACCGGTGAATTCGGTGCCAGCGAAGGTCACCTGATCCGTGCCGATCTTTTCGAGCGTGCGGTCAAGCGCGACCGGCGAGGCCAACACACCGTCGAGGCGGCCGGCTTCGAGGTCGAGGTCGTGCTGTTCGGTCGTCTTGTATTCGCGGAACTCGATGCCGGGGAACAACTCAGCCATGATCTGCGCGGTCGTCGTCGAACCTTGGCCGCCAATTACCGTGCTTTCCATGAAGGGCAGCATCGCGGCGGCCGCGGCCCTGGCCGCCTCCTTCTCCGTTCCCATGTCGATTTTCTTGCCGACGGGCATATTTGCGAGCGGCGAATCCTTGCGCACCAGGAAGGCGGCCGAACCCGTGCCGTAGTTGCGCGAGAAGGTGATGACCTTCTGGCGTTCCTCCGTGATCAGCATGCCGGCGACGATGGCATCGAACTTGCCGGCATTCAGCGCCGGGATCAGGCCGTCCCAGTCCTGCACGACGATATCGCATTTCACCTTCATGCGCGGGCAGATATCCTCCAGCATGTCGATCTCGAAGCCGGCGAGCTTGCCGCCGGCCTCCGTGAAGTTCCACGGGGCATAGGCGCCCTCCGTCGCGACAGTGATCGTGCGCGTCGGTTCGTCAGCGAGCGCCACAGAGGCCCCCAGCAGGATGCCGAGGGTGGCGACGACCGTTTTACCCATTTTATTCAACATATTGGCTACTCCTCCTTGCCATGTTTGAAACGTGTTGGCCTGTTCAGGCGGCGAAAAGCGCCCCGTCCTTCGCAACCGCAATGCCTTTCCGGTAGACCGCCCGGCGCACGGGGCGGGATGCCACGGCGTCCGCGGGCGTCTCGGCCCGCACGAGCACGAAGGTGGCGTCGCAGCCGGGCTCAAGCCCGTAGCCTTCGAGTGCCATGGTGCGCGCGCCACCGTAGGTGCACATCCTGAGGGCGAGTTCGATGTGGACGTCGTTGATGAAGTCGTTGCGCTGCGAGACGATGGCCGCGCGGTCGAGCATGTCGGCATTGCCGAAGGGCTGCCAGGTGTCGCGCACGCCGTCGCTGCCCGAGCAGATGTTGATGCCCATTTCCATGAGGTCGAGTACGGGCGGGCGGGCGCTTGCAGCCCCGCCCTTGGCCATCAGGTGCACGCCGGCCTCTGCCATCATGCCACCCAGCCTTGCCAGCGGCTTGTCGGCCAGCATGCCGAGGCAGAAGCCATGGCTGACCGTGACCCGGTCCGCCATTGCCAGCGCTTTCGTGCGTTCCACGATGAGTTCGATGGCGAAGACGCCGAGCGCATCCGGCTCGTGCAGGTGGATGTCCACCGGCTTGCCGTGGCGTTCGGCCATGGCGAAGATCGTATCAAGGTGCCCCTTGGGGTCGCGGTCAACGCCCGAGGGGTCGAGGCCGCCCACCACGTCCGCGCCTTCCCGCATCGCCCGGTCCATCAACGCCTCCGTGCCGGGGCGGATCAGCATGCCGCTCTGCGGAAAGGCGACGATCTCGATGTCGACGATGTCGCGGTAGCGCTCGCGCGAAGCCACCACGCCTTCGAGGCCGGCCAGGCCGTATTGCGTGTCGATGTCGACATGGGTGCGGATGTGGCTCGTGCCATTGGCGACGGACAGTTCGATCTGTGTGGCCGACTGGCGCGCAGGATCGATGCCGAGCACGCGTTTCATCGCGCGTTCATTCTCGATGAGGTCGGTCAGCTCTGTGCCGACATCGTTGCGATACCAGGGCATGCCGAGCAGCGTCTTGTCGAGGTGGGTGTGCGCGTCGACGAGGCCCGGCAGCACGAGCAGACCTTCGCCGTCGACGATCGGTGTTCCCTCGGCATGGGGCCGGGAGCCATGCGCGACGATCTCGGCGATCCGCCCATCGCGGATCACCATGTCCTTCGCCGCCTCTCCGTTAGGCCGCACGTTGATCAGAACAAACTCTTCCCGCATTGCTATGTTCTCCAGGGGATCGAAAATTCAGCCGAAACGGCTCATGGTGTAGGGCGCCGGGTCGGCGAAGGGCGTCTCTCCGGTCATCATCTCCGCCAGAAGGCGTCCGGTGGCCGGGCCGAGCGTCAGCCCGTGGTGGTTGTGTCCGAAGGCGAACCAGAGGCCTTTGTGGCGTGGCGCCGGACCGATGACGGGGCGCATGTCCGGCAGGCAGGGCCGCGATCCCATCCACGGCGCCGGCTCGACGCGCCGGCCGAGCGGGAAGATCGCCCGGGCATGCGGCTCGGTCTGATTGACCTGCGCGGGGCAGGGCGCATCGTCCCGATCGGCGAATTCGATGCCGGTGGTGAGCCGGATGCCTTTTGCCATCGGCGCCAGCAGATAACCGCGCTCGACATCGACGATGGGGTGGTGGAGTACGGCGTCGCCAGCCGGCTCGATATGCACGTGGTAGCCGCGCTTGACGGCGAGCGGGATACGGTAGCCGAGCCGGCGATAGACGACGTCCGACCAAGGGCCGAGCGCCACCACGGCCTCGTGGGCACGCAGAACGGAGCTGGCCGTTCTGAGGCTCCAGCCGCCTTCCCTCTGGGAAAGGGTGGTCGCATCGGCCTGAAGGACTTCGCCGCCCTTGCGCACGAAATGCCCGGCATAGTCCTTCACCAGCTTGCCTGGATCGGCGACGGTGGCTGGATCGAGCCAATGGATGGCGCCGATGAAGGTGCCGGTCAGATGCGGCTCGCGCAGCTGCAGCTCCTTCGGCCCGAGAAAATCGTAACGCAGGCCGAACTCGTCCAGTGCCCCGGCCGCCCGCTTGGCGGCTGCAAAGGTCTTCTCGCTGCGATAGGCCTCCATCCAGCCGGTCCGGCGCGCCCGGTGCAGGATGCCGGCCTCGGCCATCAGGTCCGTGTGTTCGGCCACCGAGCGCTCAATGAGCGGCAGCATGTCGAGGGCCGCCCGGCGGAGGCGGCGGCCGGAGGATTGGAGCCAGAAACGGGTGATCCAGGGAAAGATCCTCGGCAGGAAAGACCAGCGGAACCGCACATCCGCAGACCGGTTCGTCGCATATTTCAGGAGGGTTGAGATTTCACGCGGAAATCCGTAGGGGATCACGCTGGCCCGCTCGATCAGCCCGGCATTGCCATAGCTCGTCTCCTCGCCAGGCGCCCGGCGATCGACGAGCACCACGGATTTCCCGCGTCTTTGCAGATGCAGCGCTACCGATACGCCGATGATACCGGCACCGAGGACCAGCACGTCGGCATCTGGGCAATCTCTTTTTGACATGAAGGACAATCCGGTGGTCTGGCGCGGGACGATAGTTTTCTGACTTCATTTCGTGGCGATGTTAATGGTATAACATCGCCAATCCCGCCCCCATCCAAGGAGACCGCGCTGTGGTGGAATGTCGTGCGCGCGCTGCTGATCGGTTGGGAAGCGGATAAGGAAGGGCGATAGGCGGGGCGACATGCGAAATGGGACTTGGGTGGACAACAGTTCGGTGCGGCAGCGGCTTGCGGTTGCGCTGAACGAAGCATCGGCCTCCGGCAAGGCGCTGGCGAATTTCATGCTGGCGAATATCGGTGACCTGCCCTTCGAGACTTCGCGCAGCGTTGCCGACAAGGTGGGCGTCAGCGAGCTGACCGTGGGCCGCTTCTGCCGGTCGATCGGCTACGAGGGGTTCAAGGACCTTAAGGAACGGTTGAAGGACGACATCAGCGACAGTCCCTGGCTGCTCGGCGACCGGCTGAAGGACCTGCAACAGAAGAGCGCCAGCGACGCCGCGCTCGCCCGCAGCCTGGAACTTGCCGTTGCCTCTGTCGTGCGCGTCTACGAATATGCCCACACGGAGGCCTGGAAACAGGCGGCGAAACGTATTGCGGAAGCCGACCGCGTCTTCGTCGCCGGCTTCCAGACCGAACGAGGGCTGGCGGATGCCTTCGCCCACATGCTTCGCTACCTGCGCGACCGCGTGCAGGTGGTCGATATCGCCGGCGGCAATTTCGCCGAGGTGCTCCTGACGGATCCGGCCGGCTGCACGCTGGTCCTGGTCGATGCCCGGCGCTATTCGCACCAGTCGCGCCTGCTCGCGAGCAAAGCTGCCGAGCGCGGCATCCCGATCACCATCATCACGGATCTTTATTGCGACTGGGCCTCCAGCTACGGCAGCGAGGTCTTCGCCGTGCCGACGGACCTCAACCTCTTCTGGGACGCGACATCCGGGGTGTGGGCGCTGATGCAGCTCCTGCTCAACAGCGTGTTTGCCAATATCGGCCCCGAGGTCGAACAGCGGATGGGCAACGTCGCGGGCCTCTACGAGAGCTTCGTCGGCTATACCCGCGGCCCGAAATAGCGGCATCCTTGCCCGTGTTTGCGGATTAGCCATGGGACGAGATGAACTTGCGGAAGCGCTCGGAGCGCGGCGCGGTGAAGACGTCGGACGGATCGCCGTCCTCCTCGATCTGGCCCTTGTGCAAAAAGATGACGCGGTTCGAGACGTCGCGGGCAAAGCCCATTTCGTGGGTCACGACGAGCATGGTGCGACCCTCGTCGGCCAACGCGCGCATGACGCGCAGCACCTCGCCGACGAGTTCGGGATCGAGCGCCGAGGTCGGCTCGTCGAACAGCATGACCTTCGGCCGCATGGCGAGCGCCCGGGCGATCGCCGCGCGCTGCTGCTGCCCGCCGGAAAGATGCGTCGGGTAATAGTCGCGCTTGTCGGCGATGCCGACCTTGGCAAGCAGCTCCAGCGCCTCTTCGCGGCATTCCGCCTTTGGCCGCTTCTGCACATGGACCGGCGCTTCCATGACGTTTTCGAGGATCGTCATGTGGGACCAAAGATTGAAGCTCTGGAACACCATGGCGACCTTGGTGCAGAGCCGGCTCAACTGCTTGGGATCGGCCGGCTGCCGGCCGTAGCGACCACTCTTCAGCCGGATTGCCTCACCCTCGATACGGATCTCGCCCTCGGTCGGCACTTCCAGCATGTTGACGCAGCGGAGCATGGTGGATTTGCCGGAACCGGAGGAGCCGAGCACGGAGATGACCTCGCCCCCCTGCGCATCGAAGGAAATGCCCTTCAATACTTCCAGCGCGCCAAAACTCTTGCGCAGGTTGCGGACGGAAACGACTGGCGTGGTGGATGCGATCTCAAGCATGTTGCAACGCAGCTCCGGAAGACGCGGTTTGAACGGGGCGCAGATGGGGCGACATCCACCATTCGATGAACGCCACGAGGCGGGTGATGGCGAAGTTCAGCGCGAGATAGATGATCCCTGCGACGACGAAGACCTCTACGGCCCGGTACGATTGCGAGATCAGCTTGGCAGCAAGCCCCGTCACTTCCAGCATGGTGATGACGGAGGCAAGCGAGGTCGCCTTGACCATCAGGATGATCTCGCTGCCATAGGCGGGCAGCGCTTGGCGCATGGCGATGGGAAGGATGATGCGGCGATAGAGCAGGAAGCCCCACATGCCGCTGGCGCGCGCCGCCTCAACTTGTTGGTGCGGGACGGCCTGCAGGCCGCCGCGCAGGATTTCGCTGGCATAGGCGGCCGTATTGAGGCTGAGCGCGAAGATCGCGCACCAGTAGGGCTCGCGGAAGAACGCCCACAGCCCCCAGGATTGCAGGACGGGGCGGAACTGGCCGAGGCCGTAATAAATGACGAACATCTGCACGAGCAGCGGCGTGCCGCGAAAGACAAAGACATAGAACTGCGAGGCCCAGCCGAGCGGGGGCAGCGCGGACATGCGCATCGCCGTCAAGAGCACTGCCAGCATCGCACCCAGCGCCGTGGAAACGAGCGCCAGGTTGAGCGTGAGCGGAACGCCGGAAAGGAGATGCAGGAAGGTCTCCCAGAGAAAGGTGAAGTCCATCACGTCCTCCTGACGCCGCGCAGCGACCGGGCTTCCGCCCGGCGAAAGAGGTGTGAGGAAGCGGCGGTGATCACCAGGTAGAGGAGCGCCGCCGTGATATAGAAATCGAAGGGCCGGTGGGTGGAGCCGGCGGCGATCTGCGACTGGCGCAGCAGTTCGACGAGGCCGGTGACGGAAATCAGTGCCGATTCCTTGAGCACGAGCTGCCAGGTGTTGCCGAGGCCCGGAATGGCGTAGCGCAGCACCTGCGGCGCGATGATGCGGCGAAAGCGCAGCCACGTCCCCATGCCCACCGAACGGGCCGCCTCCAGCTCGCCGCGGCTGATCGTGTTGAAGGCCCCGCGAAAAACTTCCGCCTGGTAGGCGCCGGACACGACGCCGATGGCGAGCACGCCGGTGATGAAGGCCGGCATGCCGATGAAGCCTTCCGCGCCGAAGAGCCGGCCCGCCGCGCCGAGTGCGGCGCTGCCGCCGAAGTAGAACAGGTATATGACCAGAAGATCGGGAATGCCGCGCAGGACGGTTGTATAGCCGTCGCCGAAAGCGCGCAGCACGCCGTTGCGTGAGAGCTTTGCGCTGGTGACGCCGGCGCCGATGACAGAGCCGGCAGCAAAGCCACCTATCGCGACCGCGAGCGTCATGCCGGTCGCCGTCAGGAGGGCCGCACCCCAACCCTCTGGTCCGAAGCCGACGAGTTCACCGAAGGACGGGTCCCGCATCAGCCCTGTCCCCTGATTGCAGACAGGCTGCCACCGCCGGGGACGGATCGCCACCGTATTTCTGCCATTGCTGCTCCTCCTCGGTCCGCGCCAAAAGCGGGTCTCGATTTTATGCAATGTCAGCTTTATAACGTATACAATATTTCTGTCAATTAGCTGACAATTGTTGCCAAAAATTGGCGACAAGCGGAAAGATGCCGCGAGAGCGGAGAACCGGTGCTGGACGGAGAGATGTGCGGGAGTCCACTCATTCCGGAGTGGTCGCGGGCGCTGAACAGCGCCGTCGATGCGCGCCGCGGCGTCGATCACATCGGCATGGAGGGCCGTGTCTGCCGCCCTCTAGGTAGTCGGCGAAGCGGAGGATCTGGCCCGTGATGATCGGCGCGACGTGCGGGGCTCCAGGGGACGCGGGCGACGGTATTCGAAACCGGCTCATCAACGGCGCGGAGACTTTTCGCCTGGCATGGAGGTCATGCGCTTCCCCCAATTCGTCGTGCCACGCATTATTTCTCGCCCAAAATGTATGCGTGTGGTGCATTCCATCATGTGATGTATTTGCATGCAATACATCATGGCGGGTGCTGTCACGCGCAAGAAGCCGGGGCCAACCTTTCACCATCGGCGATTACAGCGCCGCGCGTCAAGTATGACGCGCTAAGGACGCTGTAACACCCTAAACTTGCTGGATAATTTTCTCCTTAAATCGATTCCGGTTTAAGGAATTATGCAGTAGGTTCCGGCCCGCGGCTACTGATCCGTGGGATCGGCCGCGTGCCGCCGCCGCAGGACGTCATCACCGCGGCGACCTTGGTCCTGGTGTTCTTCTCGGAACAGTTTGACATCAGGCCAGATTGAATTCGCCGTCCGGAGACGACATGGCGCGCGTGTAGCCTTTTGGTGACAGCTGCGTCGTCAGCACCATGACGATTGCGACGCTCACCAGATGCCATCCCCACCCGGCCGCGTAGGCTCCTGTCACATCGTGCAGCACCGCAACGAGCCATGGCGGTATTGCCGCGATCAGGAAGCCACCGCCCTGCATCAGCGCCGACAAGGTGCCCGCTTGCTCGGGAGCGGGTAGATGATCGAGAGCCACAACCATCGACAGCGCGAAGCAGCCACCCAATCCTGCGCCAAGGAGCGCGGCCCAAACCGTCGGGACTGCATCCGGGGCGAACGCCAGGCCGACAAACCCCGCTGCCTGCATCACCAGGGTTGCCCAGAGCCAGGGTCGCCGATCTTCGCCCTTGCTGGCAAGCATTGGCAGCACGAGCGCAGCCAAGGCCTGGCATACCGCCAGCACGGCCAGCAAGCCGCCGCTTTCAGGCCCGCTCCAACCTCGCTCCTGGTAAGAGGGCGCCAGCCAAGCAACGATTGAGGAATAGCCGCCGTTGACGAGACCGAAGCACGTCATCAGCAGCCATGTTCGCGGTCGCTTCAGGAAGATCCCTGCTGGGGGCCTGCGAGATTGCGAGCGAATGTCGGCAGGCAAGAAGCAAAGCGCCAACACGGCGGCGATCAAGGCGGGCGCAGCCAACCAGGCAAGCCCGACATGCCAGTTTCCCGCTTTGGCGGCGATGATCGGAGATAGCTGCGCCCCGAGAGCGCCGCCGCCCATCAACATCGAGGAGTAGAGGCCCATCATAGCGCCAACATGTTTGGGAAACTGTCGCTTGATGGTGCCCGGAAGAACGGCCTGCACAATCGCAACGCCGAAGCCGATTATTGCCGCCGTAGCGATCATCGCCCAACCGGTCGAGGCAAACAGGCGGAGGAAACAGCCGCCGCACAGGAGAGCAAGCGCCCCGATCACCGATCTGCGCGCGCCAAATGCGCCTTGCAGGGACGGCCCGATGAAACCGACAAGTCCCATCAAGAGCATCGGCACGAGCGTCAAGAGAGCCATGCCCTGCAAGCTGAGGCCGGTTTCCGCGCGCACTGACGTCGCCAACGTTCCCACACTCGTGATGAATGGTCGCAGGTTTAGGCCAACGAATGCCACGCCAGCGATAAGCGGGAAACACGCTGATGACGACCGGTTTCGCAGCATATGCTTGTACCTTAAACTCGTTCTTGTGTTTTCGGTCGCAGTTGAGGATCCGTCCGCGATCCTCGCCGAACCGGCACTTGCTCGATCGTTATGGGTTATTCGGGAAAGTGCTTCGTGCGATCCGCATGAAGTGCAGCCGTCAATCGGCAAAGGATAGCTCGCCTATTCCGCAGTCGACGATTGATGCCGACCTTGGCGTCGGTATCCTATGCAAGGCCTTCGGCAGCGGCATAGCTGGCAAGCACGTCCTTGATGTTCATGCTGTCCTCCTTGGGAAGCAGCGCCCGCGTCGTTATCGAATCGAGATGATGTGCCATGAGGGCGGCTGCCTCCTCGGTTTTCCCGGCGATCAGCTTGTCGAGTAGGTCTCGATGTTCCGATACGGCGCATTCCGAAGAATGCGGTCTGCCGTAGAGGGCAAGGATCAGCGAGCTCCGGGCGACCAGCTCATCCACATAGCGAATAAGGCTGGTGTTGTTTGTCATCTGCGCGAGCATCGTATGGAACTCGCCAGCCAGCCGGATTGATGTTGCATGAGCCGTTCTAGCGGTCTCCTCGGCTGCAATATGAGCGGAAAGCGCCTCAATCTGTTCTGGCGTCAGTTTGCCGGAAAGTGTTTCCACGACGAGGCGTTCCAGCGCCATGCGCGTCAGAAAGAGATTCCTGCCCTCTTCGAGGGTTGGCCGGGCGACGGTCGCGCCCCTGTTCGGGCGCAGGTCGACCAATCCCTCCTCGCTCAAGCGAACCAGGGCCTGGTGGACAAGGGTTCTGCTTACGCCCAGCCGCTCTCCGATCGAGTCTTCCGGTAATTTTGACCCGGGCGATAGCGCCTGGTCGAGGATTGCTCGCTTCAGGGCGCGATGAACGGCCTGAGCGCGGCCACCGCCCGCATCGCTCGCTTTCTTTGCCATTTCGACCTCTCCAATGTTCCGCGATTTTCACTTCGAATTGCATACAAAGCGGCTGCATGTCCAGCCATTTGGTGCGTCCCAGCAATCTTGCAATCAGCAATTTGGGATTCGTCGACCCGGCCCGGCCGTCAGGAAGGTTTGCATCTGGTGAAGGAAAGCGCTTTACGAAACGATAAATGCATGCGAAAATCCAACAAAATTGCATACAATAATCGAGCCATAAAACCGGGATCAATTGCATGCTCGCCTTCATCGCAAAGAGAACGCTCAGCGTGATTCCCGTGATCGTCGTTGTCTCGATCGTGGTGTTTCTGCTGTTGCGATTAAGTCCGGGCGACCCTGCCGTGATCATCGCGGGCGATAATGCCGACGCCGCGACAATTGAGCGTATTCGCTCGGCGCTCGGCCTGGGCCAGCCATTGGTGACCCAGTTCTTTATCTGGGCAGGATCGCTTCTCCAGGGAGATCTCGGGATTTCGATCTTCTCGAACATCCCCGTGACGGATCTCATTCTACAGCGCATCGAGCCAACGGCGTCCCTGGCTCTGACAACGCTCGTGTTCGCGATCCTGATTGCGGTTCCCCTTGGAACGATCGCCGGCGCCACCGCCGGCAGCTGGCTCGACCGATCATTGATGCTCGTGTCCGTTCTCGGCTTCTCGATCCCTGTTTTCGTGCTGGGTTACTGCCTCATCTATTTCTTCTCGCTGCAGCTTCGCGTCCTGCCGGTTCAGGGCTTTTCAAGCATCCGCGAAGGCGTCGGCCCGTTTTTGTCCAGCATAGCGCTGCCGACGATGACCCTTGGGCTTGCCTATCTGGTGCTGATCGCGCGGATCACCCGGGCAAGCGTCTTGGAAATGATGGGCGAGGATTTCATTCGCACTGCCCGCGCCAAGGGCGTGAAGGAGCGTGTTGTCGTGACCCGGCATGCGTTGCGCAATTCCGCCATTCCGATCCTGACGGTTATCGGCATTGGAGTCGCGCTTTTGATCAGCGGCGTCGTGGTGATCGAAACCGTGTTCAACATTCCCGGCGTCGGGCGCCTTGTCGTGGATGCCATCCTGAAGCGCGACTATCCCGTCATTCAGGGCGTCATCCTCCTGTTCTCCGGCATCTACGTCCTCGTCAATCTGGCGATCGACATCGGTTATGCCTTCCTCGATCCAAGGGTGCGCTACTGATGAACGGCCTTGCTTCCCCCACTGCCACGTCGGTCTCGGCAAAACCCCGCATCCCGGCCTTTCTCCTCAACCCGTCCGTCCTCGTAGGTGGGCTGCTGGTGGCGGCGATCGTTCTCATGGCGGCGGCGGCACCGCTGGTCGGCACGGTCGATCCGACCCGTATCGATCCCGCCATGCGGCTGAAGCCACCGTCGGAGCTTGCCTGGTTCGGCACCGACTTGTTCGGCCGCGACGTCTACAGCCGCGCGGTCTACGGTGCGCGCAGCTCCATCTTCATCGGTCTTTGCGTCGCGACAACTGCCCTTCTCACCGGCATCACCATCGGCCTCGTGACGGGCTACTTCCGCTGGGTCGACGCGATCGTCATGCGCATCATGGACGGGCTCATGGCGATCCCGACATTCCTGCTGGCCATCGCGCTCGTTTCGCTGACCCGCGCCAGCATTGCCACCGTCGTCGTCGCGCTGACCATCCCCGAAATCCCGCGCGTCGTCCGGCTTGTACGAAGCGTGGTGCTGACCGTGCGCGAGGAGCCGTTCGTCGAGGCGGCCATCTCCGTTGGTACGTCAACACCAAAGATCCTTCTGCGCCACATCCTGCCCAGCACCTACGCGCCTCTCATGGTGCTCGGAACGTATATCTGCGCTTCGGCCATATTGATCGAAGCTGGCCTCAGTTTCCTTGGGACGGGGCTTCCGCCGGAAATTCCAAGCTGGGGCAATATGATTTCGGAAGGGCGTACCTTCTTCCAGGTCGCGCCGAGGCTGGTTTTCCTGCCGAGCTTCTTCCTGGCGCTGACCGTACTTGGCATCAACCTCCTCGGGGACGGACTGCGCGATACGCTCGACCCCCGAATTGCAAAACGGATGTGAGTGATGCTGATGAAGATGCCTCCACCCGTCATCGAAGTTCAGGACCTCGCAATTTCTCTCCCAGGCGGTGGCGACCGCGGCTTTGCTGTCGATCACGTTTCGTTTTCGGTCGCGGCGGGCGAAATCGTCTGTGTTGTTGGCGAATCGGGGTCCGGCAAATCCGTGACCGCCCAGTCCATCATGGGGTTGTTGCCAAAGGTCTTCCCGAAACCGGCTGGCCGGATCCTGTTCGAAGGTAAGGATATCACCGCGGCGACACCATCTGAGATGCGGGATCTGCGCGGTCGGGGCATCGGGATGATCTTCCAGGAGCCGATGACGGCTCTGAACCCTGTCCAGGCTGTCGGCAAGCAGATCGACGAGGTCCTCAGAACCCATTTGTCGCTGTCGCGTACGGAGCGCTTCGCCCGTGTCATTGCTGCCATGACCGAGGTCCGTCTGCCGGATCCGGAAGGGATGTACCATGCCTTTCCTCATCAGCTCTCCGGCGGTCAGCGGCAGCGTGTCCTTATCGCGGCCGCCCTCATTCTCCAGCCTCGGCTCCTCATTGCCGACGAGCCAACGACGGCGCTAGACGTCACGACGCAGGCGCAAATCCTGTCGCAAATCCGTGACCTGCAGCGCGAGCGCGGCATGGGCGTGCTCTTCATAACCCATGATATCGGCGTGGTGCGCGAGATCGCGGATCGGGTTGTCGTTATGAAGGCCGGCAAAGTAGTGGAGCATGGCCCGACCGTTCAGGTGCTCGACGCGCCGACGTCGGACTATACCCGCATGCTCATTGCCTCCGTTCCGACGCTGGAGCCGAAGAGAAGCGGCCATGTCGTCAATGGCGATGTCGCCGTCAAGGTCGATACGCTGACAAAAACCTATCACAGCGGTGGCATTTTCCGCGATCGCCGAACAGTACACGCCCTGCAGGGGGCTTCGCTTTCCGTACGGCGCGGCGAGACGCTCGGGATTATCGGCGAATCCGGTTCCGGAAAATCGACCCTTGCACGCTGTATTACACAGCTGATCGAGCCATCATCCGGCAGCGTTACGCTCGCGGCAGCCAAGAACGGCCGGGCGTTCCGCCAGCGCATCCAGATGGTCTTCCAGGATCCCTACCGCTCGCTCAACCCGCGGCGCACGGTCGGCCAGTCGATCATAGAGGGCCCGATGAACTTCGGACAGAGCAAGGCGGAGGCTTTGGAGCGGGCACGCGAGCTGATGAAGCTCGTCGGTCTGGAGCCTCATGCCGTCGATCGTTTTCCGCACCAGTTTTCCGGCGGCCAGCGGCAGCGCATCTCAATCGCGCGGGCGCTTGCGATGGAGCCGGACATCCTGGTGGCGGACGAGGCGGTTTCGGCGCTCGACGTTTCGGTACAGGCCCAGGTGCTGCGCCTCATCGACGATATCCAGAAGCGGTTCGACCTCGCAATCCTTTTCATCACCCACGACCTGCGCGTCGCCGCGCAGATTTGCGACCGGCTGATCGTTATGCATCGGGGCGAAGTGGTTGAGCAGGGGCCGGTGTCGTCGATCTTCGCCGCCCCGGTTCATCAATACACCCGCGAGCTTCTCGCATCGATACCCGGCAGAGCCGAGCATATGGTTCCGGCCTGACGGAAAGCTCCAAAAATCAAAAGGGGAATGGCAATGTTTAAACAGATGAAAGCCTCCTTGCTTGCCTCGGCATTCCTGCTGTCGTGCATCGGCGCCGCATCAGCCGAATCCACGCTCAAATTGGTCCCGAGCGCCGACCTCCAGGTGCTCGACCCGATGGGCTCGACCGCCGACATCGTGAAGATGCACGGCTTCATGATCTACGATACGCTTTATTCGCTCGACGAGCATTTCGTGCCGCAACCGCAGATGGTTCAGGACATGACGCTGTCGGACGACAAGAAGACCTACCGCTTCACGCTGCGCGACGGCCTGAAATGGCATGACGGTCAGTCCGTCAAGGCGGAGGATTGCGTGGCCTCGCTGAAGCGCTGGCAGGCGCGCGACGCCGCCGGGCAATTGATGGCGCGCCAACTCAAGGAGATGCGGGTCGTCGACGACCGCACCTTCGAGCTGGAGTTCGGCGAACCCTACGGGATCGTGCTGGAATCGCTGAGCAAGGTGGCATCGAACATCCCGTTCATGATGCCGAAGCGCATCGCCGAGACCGATCCCTTCAAGGAGATCAGCGAATACATCGGCTCCGGCCCCTACAAGTTCGCCAAGGACAAATGGGTGCCCGGCAGCAAGGTGGTCTACGAAAAATTCGCCGATTATGTACCGCGATCGGAGCCGGCGAGTGCCTTTGCCGGCGGCAAGGTGGCGCAGTTCGATACCGTCGAATGGGATATCATCAAGGACCAGCAGACGGCGCTTTCGGCGTTGATGAGCGGCGAGATCGACTTCTGGCAGAGCCCCTCGCTCGACCTGCTTCCCGTCATCGAGGCGGCAGGTAACCTGAAGACCAAGGTCGTCAACGAGACCGGCACACAGGGTACGCTCTTCTTCAACCACACCCAGCCGCCCTTCGACAATCCGAAGGCCCGTCAGGCGATGTTCTATCTGACGAACCAGCAAACCTACCTCCAGGCGGTCAACGGCAATCCGGACTATTACCGCACCTGCGCCTCCTTCTTCATCTGTGGCAGCCCGATGGAGACCGAGGTCGGGCTCGATGCCTTGAAGGCTCCCGATCCGCAAAAGGCCAAGGCGCTGTTTGAGGAAGCCGGCTGGGATTTTTCCAAGCCGATCGTCATTCTCGACCCGACGGATGAGAGCATCGTGCATCCGGAAACAGTGGTGACGGTGCAGGCGCTGCGCGACATCGGGCTGAATGTCGACGTGCAGGCCATGGATTGGGCGACGGTGCTGAAGCGGCGCAATTCCAAGGAGCCGGCCGACAAGGGCGGCTGGAACCTGCTGCACTCCTATGTCGGTGGCCAGGTCGTCTCCAACCCGGTCTGGAGCATCACCTTCTCGGCGGCCTGCGAGAAGGGCATCTTCGGCTGGCCCTGCGACCAGGCGCTTGAGGACTTGCGCCTGAAGTTTGCCCTTGCCGACGGGCAGGAGGCCCGCAAGACGGTCGCGGCGGAGTATTCCACCCGTGCCTTCGAGATGGGCCATCATGTGCCGCTCGGCCAGTGGAACACCTTCGTCGCCTTCTCCGACAAGGTTTCCGACGTGCTGGTGACCCAGGACGTGCCGGTCTTCTGGAACCTCAAGAAGAGCAATTGATGCGAAGGGCGGAGAGCGGTGACATACCGCCGTTGTCCGCCGGATTTCCCCGAAAATGCGAGCAGAAACCATGTCGACCGACTTCGATCGTTTGCCCTTCCAGCCGGAAGAATACCTGGCGCGCCGCGATGCCCTGCGAAAACTCATGGCCGAGCGCGGCATCGATGCCTGCGTGCTGAACTCGACCGAGAACATGTATTACCTCACCGGCTTCGGCTCGCTTGCCTATGGCGCGACGTCGCTGATCGTGCGGGCGGACGGCATGGCCGTCTGGGTCATGCGCCTGACGGAGCTCAGCAATATCCGGGCGCTGAAAGGCAAGATCTGGGCCGACGATGGCGTCGGCGTGCCGGACGGACAGGACTATGCCGCCGTGCTCACCCGCACGATCGCCGATTTCGTGCCCGGAAACCCCGTCATCGCCGCCGAATACGGCACCGTCCAGACTGCGCTTTCCGGTTTGTTGCGTCCTAAGGACGAGGCGATCCTCGATGCGTCGGGCCTCGTCGAGCATCTGCGCCGCATCAAGAGCTCCACCGAGATCGACCTCCTGCGCGCGGCCGGCCATATCGCCGCGCGGTCCTGCCGGGATGGCTTTGCAGCACTCCGCGAAGGCATGACCGACACCGAGCTTGCCATGGTCGTCAGCGACAGCATGCTCGCCAACGGGAGCCATCGCCCGGCGAAGATGCCGAATGTCTGCGCCGGCCCGCGCACGGCCCGCGCGCATGTCACCTGGTGCGGCGCGCCGATCTCTCGCGGCGAACTCGTCAATATCGAGCCGGCCGCGTCCGTCTTCGATTATCATACGCCGATCTTCCGCTTCTATTCGATCGGCCCGCCCTCCGACCGGGTGCTGCGACTGTTCGACGTCTGCAAGGAGGCACTCGACGAAGGCTTTGCCCGTGTTCGCCCCGGCATGACCTCGCACGAGGCCGCACGGATTTTCGAAGGCGTAATCGAACGCCGCGGCTTTGCTGAATGGATGGTCACGCGCCCGGCCTACAGCATCGGCGGCTCCTTCCCTCCCGGCTGGGGCGAGGACAGTGTCATGGCGATCCGCCGCAGCCACGACGTCATCCTGGAAGAGGGCATGTGCTTCCATGTCACCCCGTGCCTCTACGAGGATGGGGTCGGCTGTGTCGGGGCGAGCATGCCATCGGTGCTGACGTCGAGGGGGTTCGAATCCTTGAGCGGAGACGAAGTCGTGTTTGGCATCAAGTGAGTGGACGCAGGGGGATGAAACGCATGCACGACAGTATCACGGACAACAGAACGGCTTTCGACTTCACGCGACTTACCGCGCGCGAACGCTACAAGCTGATGATCGGCACGATTATCCCGCGACCGATCGCGCTCGTCACGACGGTCGACGAGCACGGACGTTTCAATGCCGCGCCGTTCAGCTTCTTCAACTGCCTCTCCGCCGATCCGCCGATCCTGGCGATCGGCGTCGAGAACCAGCCCGACATGTCCTTCAAGGACACTGGCCACAATATCCGCATGACGGAGGTCTTCACGGTCAACATTGTTTCCCGCGCGATTGCCGAGGCCATGCATGTCTGCGGCGCGAAATACCCGAGGGGAACGGATGAGCTCAAGGAGGCGGGCCTGACGGCCATGCCCGGCGAAAGGATCGCATCGCCCTGGATCAAGGAAGCGCCCGCGGCGTTCGAGTGCCGCAGGCACATCACTCTGGAACTCGGCAAGTCACGCCAGATCATCATGGGCGAGATTGTCTTCGCGCATTATCACGATGGAGCCGTGGATGATGGGTTGCATGTCGATCCGAACGTCATAGATTCAGTCGCACGGCTCGGCGGTGACACCTGCTCCACCATCCGGGACCGATTTGAGATGCTTACGCCAAAACTGGCGTGAGACGACTTGTGGCAGAACAGGGTTGTTCTGACCGCGACATCGGTTTTGTCGAGGCGGAGCAGGAGCCGCTGATCAATGTCGAAGCGCAACTCCAATCCACGATAAGGTAACGATCTTGGAACAGACACTACCGCAAAGCCGCAGGACATTTCTCAGCCATGCGGGAAAACTGACCACCGCCTGCACAGTGGCCGGGTTGTCCGGCGGACTGGTTCACGAGGCAGCAGCTAACACGGGGGACAGCATCGTCGAGACAACCACAAACGTTCTGGCGGATCGCCACTACCTACTGACCGACGTGCGGCTGGAGGAGGGGTTTGAGTATGACGGAGAAACCGTCATCGCCACCCGCACCGCGCTGTATTCGCTGGAGATCAAGGATGGCACGATTGCCGCCCTGCATCCGGAGAATTCGACACTGCCTGGCGGCGTGCCACGTTATCAGGCGCATGGGCAACTGCTGTTGCCAGCGATGCGCGATATGCACATCCACCTGGACAAGACGTTCTATGGCGGCCCCTGGCAAGCTCCGCGACCGCGCCAGGGAAAAACCATCATGGATATGATCGCGCTGGAGGAAAAGTTGCTTCCCCAATTGCTGCCGACCTCACAGCAGCGCGCCGAGGGCCTGATTGCTCTGCTGCAATCCAAGGGAAGCACCGTTGCACGCAGCCATTGCAACATCGATCCAGTCAGCGGCCTGAAAAGCCTCGAGCATCTGCAACGCGCGTTGGAAAATCATCGGGACGAATTCGTCTGCGAAATCGTCGCTTTCCCGCAGCATGGTTTGCTGCACTCCAAGGTTGACGGCCTGATGCGTGAAGCGATGCAAATGGGCGTACAGTATGTGGGCGGGTTGGACCCGACGAACGTTGACGGTGCCATGGAAAAGTCGCTTGACGCCATGTTCCAGATTGCCCTTGACACCGGCAAAGGCGTGGACATCCATCTGCATGAAACCAGTCCGGCCGGGGTCGCGGCGGTGAATTACATCATCGATACCGTGGAGAAGAATCCTGCCCTGCTAGGCAAGGTAACGATCAGTCACGCCTTCGCCCTGACCACACTCACTCCGGAGGTACTGGAGGAGACGGCCTCGCGCCTGGCGGAACGCCAGATAACGATCGCTTCGACGGTGCCGATCGGCAGTCTGATGATGCCCTTGCCGCAGTTGAGCAAGAAGGGTGTGTTTGTAATGACCGGAACCGACAGCGTCATCGATCACTGGTCGCCCTTTGGCAGCGGAGATATGTTGGAAAAGGCCTACCTCTACGCGCAGCTTTATCGAGGCTCGGACGAATTCCATCTGTCGCGGGCCATGTCCATCGCCACCGGCGGCATTCTACCTCTGGACAATGAGGGCAAACGGTCTTGGCCCAACGTCGGGGACGATGCCGCATTCACGCTTGTCGGAGCAAGCTGCTCGGCAGAGGCGGTGGCCCGTGTGCCAGCACGTAGCGCCACCTTCCACAAGGGACGTCTGGTGTCCGGCAGCATCGGCAAAGCCTGATGATGGCACACCGTTGCTTGACGATGTTGGTTTACGCCAACGTTCTTGCACCGACTGAATGCGCATGACAACACCGACGGCGGCGGCATTGCCGGCCGCCGTCGTCGTAAGTACCTACGCCTCAAAGCAGTCCAAGCGGTCGAATGCGCGCCGAGTCCGCGTCTTTGCACCTTCGCATCCCAGGTTCATCTTCGGTGGATAACAACTTAACGACGCCGGCAAACAAATTCGCCAGTACCACGCGTTAACCATTTACTTACGATGGAATTACGCGGAAAATTGCGTCGTGGGAGGAAGGCATTCGGCCCTCTCGACTACTGCATAATTCCTTAAATCGGAATCGATTTAAGGAGAAAATTATGCAGCAGATTTCAAGCGTTACAGCGTCCTTTGCGCGTCATGTTTGACGCGCGGCGCTGTAGCGCGCCCGAACGGCTTCTGCCCCTTTCAAGGGAGGACCAGTCATGAGGCGTATTTTGTTGCACGCGGCAGCATCGGTCGCGGCGCTCTCGCTTGGCGTCTCGTATGCATCCGCGCAATCAGGCAGTGTAGAGAAGGCGGTCGGCGGCTACAGTTTCGAGGACGCCGCAAAAGAGGCGCCCGGTACCAAGGACTTCCATTCGGCCGACGGCCACCTCACCTTTGGTATCGTGACGCACACGGCCGGGAACGGCTTTTTCGATCCCGTCTATGTTGGCGCCACGGTAGCCGGCAACATGATCGGCGCCAAGATCCTGCTGCTTGGCTCGGAGTCGCCGGTGGACGATCCGGCTCGCGAGATCGAAATCCTTAATCAGATCGTTCAGGATCCGACGATCGACGGCATCATCATGACGACGCCGCAGGTCGGCGCCTACAACGACATCGTAAAGGCCGCCGAGGCAAAGGGCATTCCGGTCGCCACGACGAACTCCTTTGACGGGACGCTGCTCAGCCGCAGCAGCATCAGTCATACCGGCCAGGACGCATCCGCGGCCGCGATCGGCGGCGAAGCACTTGCCAAATGCGTGCTCGACAGCGGCAAGACCAGCGGCTCGATCCTGCTGCCGTCCTCGACCGCGATGGGCAATATCGAAGTGAACAATCGGGTGACCTCGGCCTTTAATGCCATCGTCAAGACACTGAAAGACGCCGGAAAGCTTGAAAACTTCAAGGTGGACGCCGGGCCGGAGAATGTCGGCATCGACACGAACCCGAACGATCCCGTGAACGCGCTCGTGTCGCTCTTCGAGTCGCGTGGTGACGTCGTCGGGGCCTTCACCGCAAACAACGTGTTCACGCCGCCCCTCGTCAAGGCAGTCGCGCAAATGGGATGGACCGGCAAATTCTGCGCCTTTGGCTTCGACCTGGGGCCGGCGCAGCAAGAGGGCATCGCTGCGGGGAACCTTACGGGCTCGCTGGGACAACAGCCGTTCCTGCAAGGTTTTTGGCCGGTCATGCAGCTCTACCTGCAGATCGACCGCGGCATCTCGGCCGCCAATCTCGACACGCGGGCCCAGCTGGTGACGAAGGCGACCGTCGCCAATGTCGGCAAGCGCTTCGAGAACTGATTTCGCTCGAGCCGCCTGACATGCGGGCGGGAGGGCTGAACGGTCCTGCCGCCCGCACAAGTGCAAAGATCGACCGGACAAACCCATGGCGCCTGTGGAGACGACATCGCTCGGCCGCGCGCCTCCGCAGCTCGCCGGCGGCTGGGAGGCCGGTCTCCTAGTGTTCCTTGTCCTGCTCTATGTCGGCGGCGTGTTCGCCAATCCGACCTTCTTCGCCTCGACGGACGCGCTTCACGCCCTGCTTCGCGACACCTCCCGCGTGGGGATCATCGCGGTGGGGATGACATTCGTCATCGTCAACAAGGACCTCGATCTGTCGGTAGGTTCCACCTACGGTCTCGTCGCGGTGGTGTTCGCCCGGCTTTTTTCCCCGAGCTTTCTCGATCTCGACATCACGGCCTCGGTCATTCTTTGCCTGCTGCTGGGGACGGCGATCGGGTTGCTCAACGGCGTGCTCGTGACCATCCTGAAGGCGCCGGCATTCATCGCGACGCTGACGATCCTCTTCATCGGCCGCGGTTTCGTGCTGGCGCTGACGCACGGCCAGGCGATCTACTATTCCGGCAAGGCGGATGAATTTCCGCGCGTCTTCCACCTGGGCGAAACCAATGTCCTCGGCTTCAACAACCAGATCCTCGTCTTCGCCTCCGTTGTCGCGCTCGGAGCCTTTGTGCTTGCCAAGACCCGCTGGGGCTACGAGACCCTCGCCACCGGTGGCAACGAACAGGCGGCAGTCTACGCCGGTATTCCCGCGCGCTGGGTGCGCATCCGCGCCTACCTGATCTCGTCGCTCTGCGCGACCCTTGCGGCTCTCCTGTCGGCGGCACAGGATAAGGGCGTAACCCCCCTTTATGGCGTCAGCTGGGAACTCACCGTCATCGCGTCCGTGGTCATCGGCGGCGCGTCGATCCTCGGCGGTCGCGGTCGCGTGTTAGGCTCTTGCCTCGGGGCCGCGGTCGTCGTGCTGGTCGACAAGGTCTTGCGCGAAGGATGGCCGATCACGCGCATCGTCGTCATCGACGGCGAGAATATTGCGGTCAACGCCAGGTTCACCCTGCCCGCGGGCGCGGTGCTGGTTTTCCTCGGCCTCCTTCTCGTCACTGCCGTGCTGATAGAGCCCTACCTCATCCGCCGCCAGGTCGCGGGCCGGTTCTGGGCGTGGCTGCGCGGCCGCCCGCCGCCACCCGCCTATGAGATGGGCGGCGTGGCCCTCGAGGGCGTCCAGACCAAGGGAGCGATGGCGGGCGATCTGGCGCTGACGGCTACCGGGTTCGGCAAGTTTCTCTCCCGCCGCGACGCGCTTGCCATCATCCTGACCGTCCTGTTGTGGTTGACGGGGCTCGCCCTCAGGCCCGACTACTGGTGGAACCTCTCCAATACGTTCGCGATCCTGCTCAACTACACGGAACTTGCCCTCATCGCGGTCGGGCTCACCTATGTCATCGCTGCCGGCGATATCGATCTCTCCGTCGGGGCGGTGCTTGCGCTTTCCGGCAGCACCGCGGCCTATTTCCTGAAGGTGCTGGGCGCCGACCCGATGACCGCCGTGGCGATGGGCCTGCTGGTCGGAATGGCAGCCGGCCTCGTCAACGCCACCGTCACGGTCGGCTTCAAGCTGCCGGCCTTCATCGCTACGCTGGGCATGTTCTACATCGCCCGCGGTCTTGCCGCCTGGTTCGTCGCCGGCCAACAACTGACGGGCTGGCCCGAAAGCTACAACCTGCTCGGCCGCAAGGCGAACGACGTCCTCCTGCATTTCGGCTTTTCGCTGCCGCCTGGCTTTCTTCGGACCGTCGCAGAAGTCGTCAGCGTGCAGACGATCTGGATGTTCTTTGTCGCCCTGGTGGCTGGCCTCGTGCTCGCCTACTCGCCGTTCGGACTGAAGGTCCTGTCCACCGGCGGCAACCTCCGCGCTGCGGCTTACGCGGGAATCAACACGAACCGCGTGCGCTTCGTCGCGCTCCTGTTGTCGGCGCTCTGCGCCTCCATGGCCGGGATCATCAACGTCGCCTACTTCCGCAGTTTCAACCCCGTCGCCGGCCAGTTCCGCGAACTGGACGCCATCGCCTCGGTCATCATCGGCGGCGGATCGATCTTCGGCGGTTACGGCACCATTATCGGCTCGCTTGCCGGCGCCGCGGCGATCACGCTCGTGCGGGCGCTGCTGCAATTGAACGTCCAGGGGTTCACCATGCCGCAGCACTGGATCAATGTCTTCATCGGCGTCATCCTTATCGTGGCCGTGCTCGTCGATATTTGGGTGCGCCAGGCCAACATCTTCGGACGCATGCGGTCCTATCTGGCGCGACGCGGACAAGCATCGGAGACCACTCATGCCGGCTGATACCCAAGGCACACCGATCGTGGAAATGCGGGGCATCGAAAAGGCATTCGGTGCCGTCCAGGCGCTACGCTCGGTCGACCTGGTACTCTATCCCGGCGAGATCCTCGGTCTCGTCGGCGACAATTCCGCCGGCAAATCGACGCTGATGAAAATCCTGACCGGCGCCTACCAGCGCGATGCTGGCGAGATTTTCGTCGCCGGACAGCCGGTGCATTTCAGGAGCCCGCATGAGAGCCGCGACGTCGGTATCGAGATGATCTACCAGGATTTCGCGCTGTGCGGGAACATGGACGTCGGGCAGAACATCTTTCTGGGCCGCTGGCCGCTCACAGGCCCGTTCGTCAATCGGCGGAAGATGTATGCGGAAGCCGACAAAGTGCTGAAACGGCTCAAGGTCGACGTCAACTCCGTCTATCAGAAGGTCGAAAGCCTGTCGGGCGGCCGCCAGCAATCCGTGGCGATTGCCCGCGCCATCTCGTTCGAGCCGCAGGTCGTAATCCTCGATGAGCCGACCGCCAATCTTTCAGTGATGGCGACCGAACGCCTGCTTGAAACGATGCTGGAATTGAAGAGACAGGGTGTAGCCCAGATTATCATCTCTCATCGGCTGGTCGATATCTTTGCCGTCGGCGATCGCGTGATGGTGCTGAAGCGCGGCGAGTATGTCGGCGACCGCTATATCAAGCACACTGACGAACACGAGATTCTGGAGATCATTGTTTCCGGCACCCGCGAACGGGCACTCACGGCCGAGCAGGCAGCGCGTTGACCGGGCCGTCGGGGGGCATCCCTCAGCGGGTCTAGGGTTCGAATCCGTTTATATGGTGGGACCCCGCCAAATAGATGCGTCGCCAATTGTGAGGTCGACGGTTCAAATCCTTTCAAGGCGAGGGATGAACAAGCACTTCGGTCCGAGGCAGTCTATTTTGCCAATCAGCCGAGCGTCTGCATGGGCGTGGCAAACGGTCCTCCGGAATAGTCTGTGATGGGTCTATTGCGCCAGATGTCCACACGCTGATCAGACCGTCTCGAGCCGGCTGAACCGAACCGGGATGAGTTGCCGCACCTCGAGCTGTCCCGCCGAATCCTTATCGATGACAGTCAGCAACTGTTGTTCAGAGCCCACAGGAAGAACCAGACGGCCCATTGGCTTGAGCTGCTCAAGCAAAGCCGGCGGCGCCTCCTCGGCCGCCGCCGTGACCAGGATCTTGTCGAATGGGGCGCGCTCAGGCCAACCGCGAGCCCCGTCGCCGATACGAATTCCGACATTTGAAATGCCGAGGCCCCGCAGCAGAGCCTCGGCATGGTTTGCAAATTCCTCGATGATTTCGACGCTCCAAACTCGCCCGGCGAGTTCCGCGAGGATTGCGGTTTGGTAGCCCAAGCCGGTGCCGATCTCGAGCACTGCCTCATGCGGTTGGGGAGCAAGGAGATCAGTCATGAGAGCGACCATGAAGGGCTGCGACACGGTTTTATCGAAGCCGATCGGCAGCGGCGTGTCCTGGTAGGCAAAGGGCGCAGCCGGTGCGGGCACGAAGAGATGCCGGGGCACCCGCAGCATCGCTGCCATCACCCTTTCATCGAACGCCGCCTTGCCCAGCTCTTCGCTTTCAAGGTCGGCATAGATTGCTATCACCTCGACCATGTGCCTGCGCAGAACCGCGAGGTGCTTTTCGTTCATTGGCTTCATGAGCGCGGGCTCTCCTCAGCCAGTTGGCTGCCAGCTACAGCGCCGCGCGTCAAATATGACGCGCTAACGACGCTGTAACACTTTAAACTTGCTGCATAATTTGAACCTTAAACCGGATCCGATTTAAGGAATTATGCAGTAGGCTTCTGACATTAAAGGGCCATGGGTATACGAGCGCAAGATCAAAAAGCGAACAGTGGCCCCAGCGATCCGGCGCCTCACAGGCAAACTGGCGGCAGGGTGTGCGTGCCCAGGACGCGGTAGCCGATCGCGTCAGCGAGCTTGATGTTGTCGGCGGTCGGCTTGATGTCGGGATATGCGGTGCGGAAGAAGTCACGCGCGATGGCTGGCGCAGCCTCGCTTCTCCAAGCGAGCTCGCTGACGAGGGGTCGTTTGCGGAAGGGGGCGATATACTACCTTAACGGCGGCCACCGATATTCCCCGGTGAGCGTTATATGCTCCCATCCGAGCGGTGAGACGTGAGGAAGCAGCCCGAGGTCGATCTGTTCGCCGCTTGCGATTTGCTCGGCGACGATTTCGCCGAGCTTCCATGTGTTCCAATAGATGATGATGGCGGTGAGGAGGTCGAGACCGGCAATGCAGACATTCCTAAATGAACGTGGACGCGCCACAGTCGCTGCTCTTTCTAAGCTGCCACCATTCCCGCTCGGCATCGGCAAGCCGAAGAGAGAAGCGGATCCCATCGGGTGCGAATCAGCGCATTCGCTCTGGATTTTTCGTTCCTATCCTGATTCGCCCGGTTCCAGAGCGCTTTCGCATTTGCTTATCAGGCGGTACTGTATTTTCTTGGCGGAGGGGCAAGCGTGGAACGTCGCCTTACCACAATAATGGCTGCCGATTTGGTCGGCTATTCTCGTCTCATGGCGGCGGACGAGGAAGGCACCATTTCGCGGCTGCGCGATGCGCGAACCTACGTGATTGACCCGGCGATTATGGAAGGCGGTGGCCGCATCGTCAAAACCATGGGTGACGGGCTCCTAGTCGATTTCCCATCGCCAGTGTTGGCGGTAAGAGCGGCTCTTCTAATGCAGCGCAACTTGATCTCGCGCGAGTCTCCCCAAGGGGAAGACCGACGTCTGCGTTTTCGGATCGGTATTCATATGGGAGACGTGGTGATCGATGGGGACGACATCCTCGGCGACTGCGTCAACATCACTGCGCGTTTGGAAACCATCGCACCCGCCGGAGGCATCTGCATATCTCGTGCAATCTACGATCATGTGCAAGGCAAGATAGAGGCTGGGATGACGTGGCTCGGGCCACAGTCCGTTAAGAACATCCCCGAACCAATTGACGTGTGGCAGGTCGAGGTGGACGGCACGGCGCCCAGCCCGGTTCGGCTCTCTGGACAGGAACGTGCTTCGATCGCGGTTCTCCCATTCCAGAATTTTTCTGCCACGCCCGATCAGGACTTCTTTGTCGACGGACTGGTCGAAGACGTCATCACGGAACTAGGTCGCTTTCGATGGTTGTTCGTGATCGCTCGCAACTCGACTTTCGCCTACAAGGGAACAGCCAAGGACGTACGCAAGATCGCCCGGGAACTTGGTGTGCGCTATGTCGTGGAAGGATCGGTTCGGCGGTCCGGTGATCGGTTGAGGATCACTGTGCAGCTAATCGACGCGCTGTCCGGAGCACACATCTGGGCCGAGCGGTGGGATCGTCCGATCGCCGATTTTTTTGATGTGCAGGACGAGATAACGCGCCGGATTATCGCGGGCATCGAACCAGAACTGGGAGCGCACGAACGGGGCCTCGCCCTCGCCAAATCGACGGACAACCTTACTGCTTGGGAACTTTGTCACCGCGGCTTTGCTGAATTGCTTTCCTTCGAAGCAGGTTCTCAAGCCACTGCCGAGAAGTTGCTTCGACAAGCGCTCGAACACGATCCGAATTTCGCACTTCCCTACGCCTATTTAGCTCGTCACCGATACGCACTCGTCCTTTGGGGGCGTGCCGCAGACGTGCCTGTCGCTGTCAAGGAAGGACTATCGTTCGCCACGAAGGCCTTAGAAATCGACAGGCGGAGCGATATCGCGTACGCGATGATGTCGCTCCTTCTTACGGTGGACGGGCGAGCGGCTGAGGCCATGCCTGTCGCTGAACAGGGCCTTGCATTAAATCCCAACTACGCGTTTCTTCACTTCGCACATGGAATGGCAGCCGTGCGGCTCAGGGACGCCGATACGACGATTAGAGCCGCACAAAATGCCATCGATCTCAGTCCTCACGATCCGTCTATGTTTGCGTTCAAGACACTACTCGGTATTGGCTTGATGCTGAGAGGCGAGCCCGATGACCTCTCAACGGCCCGGATGCATCTACGGGAAGGCGCGTCCTTCGAACGCACAACCTATTATCCATTCATTGGGGCAGCGTTGCTCGCCCTCAGGGCGGGCAATACCGATGAAGTGAGGATCTGGATCTCTGATGCTTTGAAGAAGTTTCCAAACCTGAATGCGGAATACGTCCGAGAGGCGGCCCACCCATTCTATGAAGGCAGTCCTTACTGCGACTACCTCGACAGGTTGATCGAGCAGGGGCTTCCCCCGGGAGAGAAGCGTCTGATCGAAGAATAATCGCGCCACTTAGAAGACTCCTGTTCCCGGCTTCTATGCCGTGTTCAGGCAGAAATTCCACTTATAACCCTGTCCAAATTTCCCGATCCAGCTCTGGCCGTTGCGTCGACGGCACTGGAAGGCCGGCGGAAGCAAGCACCTTCGCACGCGCGGACTGTCAGCACAAATGTATGGCGGAGTGTCGCTGATCCCGCACGGATGTGCCCAGGCATAGGTAGATGACATCGCGCGGGCGGGCGGCGGCAGGCAGCGCGACTACGGTTCAATTATTGCCCGCAACGAACGACCCTTCTCCACGCCTTTCGCGTCGTTGCCGCTGTGCAGCGGCAACGACCGCTTCGGGTCATCGGCGTGAATTCGCCCTCGACGAACGAACTTCCGCTCGGGGTCGCACTTTGCCGTCTACAGGGAGACTATCCAACGGCTGTTGTGTGGCGAAACCCGCCAAAAATCCCTATCGTGTGAAAGTTGTCATGGTCGCTAGTGTAAACCGCCCGATCGCTTAAGGTAGTATTTCGCCCCCTCCCGCAAACGACCCCGACGACGGCAAAGCCGCCGGTCCGCAGCGCCGCCTTCCGCAATGAAAGCGCGTCGGTGAAGCCGATGTCGTAGGCAGCGCCTTCCGACCAGAGCAGATCGATCGAGGAGAAGACGTCCGGAATGTCGCTCATGTCCTGCAGCGCGGCGCTCTCGCAGGTACATCTGTTGGCGATGACGTCAGATCTTGACGAGCATGGCGGTCGCGTACATGAACGCCAGCCCGGCCGCCATGCCGCTCAACGCTGCAGGTGTCAGAACCTGAGTGTAGCTGGCCCGGTCGCTGTCGCTCCGGGCAAGCAGGCCCGTAACTTCCAGTATGACCTGCGCGATAGCACCAGCGCCGATCGCCAGAGCAATTGCGGTCCAGTGCGGCGCGACGGCGAGGCTTCCGAGCCAGATCCCGAAGACCGCGGGGCCGCCGGCGAGCAACGTCAGGCCGAGAAAATGAACGAGCTTCGGGCCGACTTTCAGGATGGGGGCGGCGATGCCGATCCCCTCGGTGATGTTGTGAAGCGTGAAGCCGAGCACCAGGAACGTCCCGAGCCCCGCCGCGCCCGCCGCAAACGCCGCACCGATGGCCAGACCTTCGCCGAAATTGTGCAGTCCGATGCCGAGGGCGATATAGGTCGCAAGCGCAAGACCAGTCGGTGAACCCTGGCGGCGGCCGATCGCGACGAGCATCAGGAAGCTGCCCACTGCTGTCAGGATCACCATCACGCTGCCCTGGAAAATCGCCGCCGACTCAGCCGCGAATTCCAACGCTTCCTGGATGGTGTCGACGAACAGGAAGGCGAGCAGACCGACGGTCATCGCCAGCAGGAACGTCATGGTGTTGCGCCCCGCGCCGCGCAGCGCCGGATAGCACAGCAGACCGACCGCCACTGGCAGGATTCCGACGAAGGCTCCGAGCAGTGCTTGGGAAACAAGGGCTTTTCCGCTGACCTTCGGCGTAGGGACGGCCACCGGAATTTCATGTTCGAAAGTCGCACCGGTGTTGGTGACGAATGTGACATTGTGCGCCTCACCGAGAACCCACGGGAATGGGATCGCAACCCAGGCAGTGTCGCCGCGCGGGATCGTTCCGGCGGGTTCCTGAGTGAACTGCCAGTAGGCGGCGTCGACCTGCACCTGCGCGATCGTCATCGGTTCCGATCCGCCGCCGCGCACCTTGAGCCTCAGGCCGTTCTCGTCAAGCACGGTTCGCTCGATCGTCAGGTTTTCGACAGGCGGAGCGCCGTTGTTGAAGCCGTTCAGAAGATTGCTCTGCAGCAGCCAAGCCGCCGCGGCGACCAGCACGATCAGCGGTAAGGCGAGCCACAGGAGATGTTGTGCCCCACTCGAAGCGACGGTAGAGACCGGGCGGAGGTTGCGGGGATTTTCGTTCATGACAGCGTCTCCACAACATCGAACATGCCCATCCAGCCGAGTTCGGTGAATTCGGACTGGTGGGCGTGGAACATGTAAAGCCCGGCTTCGTGCTCGCCGTAGGAAAACTCGAGGATGCCGCGCTGCGCCTGGCACTGCATGACGAGATCGACCATGCGCAGCGTCGGCGTGAGTGTCGTTCCCTGGTCGAAATAGTTGAAGAAGTTGCCATGGAGATGGAACGAGTTGATCGGATCGAACTCGGTGACATTCACCAGGTAGATGCGAACCTTACGGTGTTTTTCGATCCTGATCGGCTCCTTGGCGTAGCAGTGCGCGATCGTGTTGCAGGCATAGAACTCGTTCTCGCCATCGAAATTGGTGTCGAACGCATTCATGATCATCGCCAGTTCCTGCCATTCGGCGTTTTCCGGCGAGCCGAAGAGGCGGGACTTCGCTACCTCGGCATTGTCAGGGTGGCGAGCCGGGTCGGGGTCGATGACGAAGAGGCCGTACATGCCCTTGTGAATGTGGCGCGCGAGCGGAAGGGCGTGACAGTGATAGAGGTGGCAGCCGAACGGCTTGGCATCGAACTCGTAGACGAATTCCTCACCGGGTCCGATCAAGCCCGCTCCAGGCACACCGTCCATGCGCGCCGAGTGGATCCCGTGGAAGTGCATCGAATGGGGATGCGACGCGTAGTTCCTGAAGACTATCCTCAGCCGCTCGCCCTCGGTGGCGCGGAGCGCCGGGCCCGGCACGCGGCCATTGTAGGTCCAGGCGGGAAACATCACGCCGGGCGCAATCTCGATCTCCCTGTCCTCGGCGGTGATCTCGAAGGTCCGGAGCTTTCGCCCGTCTGGAAGATCGGTCAACGTGCCGGTGTACCAGTCCGTCAGGATGCTTGAAGGATGGAAGCCGTTGCGTTCGCTGTCCACCGTCCCGACGGTAATCATCGCCCCGTGCCCGGACTGATGGGAGGGCGCCGCGGCGGAGCTCTGTGCCGTGGCTGCCGTTGCGTGGTTGCCGTGGTTTTCCTGAGCCATCGTGTTGGTCGAGCAGATCGCGGTCGCTCCGATGGTCGCCGCGCCGCCGCCCAACAGCAGGCTCCGTCTGCTCAATGCCGCCTGCGCCCATCTCAACATGTCGGCTCCGCTCCCAATTAGCGATTGACAAGAAATAGAGCATAGGAGGTGGATTATAGCAAGTGCTATAAATCGATGGATATGCTAAGCGCCGCTGTCGTTCTCGCGCGCAATGAATGTTCGGTTCCGGATTGAAAAATAGCCACGGCTATACTATCTCATAGACGTCAATTTCATACGAGGAACACTGGATTGTCGAAGCATGAGAAAATCGGGCCCGAGGTGGAATCGAGCCTGATCAATGCCGACGCGCAGGTCGAGAGCTTCCGCCAGACGCGGAACAATCGCCGTACCGAACTCGTCGAAGACTATGTCGAACTCATCGCCGACCTCATCGAGGATGGTGGGGAAGCCCGCCAGGTCGACATCGCCCAGCGCCTGGGGGTTGCTCAGCCGACAGTCGCCAAAATGCTGAAAAGGCTGATAACCGAGGGCTATATCCAGCAGCGTCGCTATCGGGGCATTTTCCTAACGGAGGCCGGGCGCAAGCTCGCGGAGCTTTGCCGCGAGCGGCACCATATCGTTGAATCGTTCCTATGCTCCATCGGGGTGTCGCCCGAGACGGCGCGCATTGACGCCGAAGGAATGGAGCATCATGCCAGCGCGGAGACGCTCGAGGCGTTCAAGGCCTTTCTAGCCCGCGCCACGCCACCGCGCCGTGTCGCAGGTCAGGCGTGATCGGCCTCGCAGAGGTCGTGGTTTGCAAGCGCCTGGATGACATAGCAGTCGCGAACCTGGCTACCATGGCAATGTGTGGCGATGCGCTCCAGTTCCGTTTCCAGCTTCTTCAGCCGGCGATCTTGCCACGCACCGCCTGTAGCTGTTCGGCGGCGATGCGGTCGGCCTCGGCACACGGCTTCTCCGGATGGCGGCTGAGGTCAATGAGTTCCCGGATGGCCTCGATGGTCAGACTTCGTTCCCGCGCGTGCTTGATGAAGGACAGGCGCTCGCGCTCCCGCGACTCCTTTTACAGCGCCGCGCGTCTATTTAGACGCGCAAAGGTCGCTGTAACACTTTGAGTTGCTGCATAATTTTGCCCTTAAATCGATTCCGATTTAAGGAATTATGCAGTAGTCCGCTAGCTCCGGAACCACAAAACGCCGTCGCTGGTCGAGATGACCGCGCTCTGGCAGAAGGACAGGATTACCGGACGATTGATAAAGGCGATCATTGCCGAGTTCATCGAAGCGTTCAAGACGAGGCAAGGCTCATCGTAGTTCTCTCGTGACCAGAATTGGTCCTTTTCGAGAAGGATCTTCATTGGACAACCTGTTGACCCACTGCGTCCGTCCGTCGCAACTTTCCGTGACCGACTTCCAATCGGACTTTGCCTATGCAAGCATATACGCATGTTGTTCGTTGCCCTCCGGCGTTTGCTGCTTTCGCTCGCATTGCTCGGGATCGTGTTCGGTCCGGTGAGCGTCGGCGTGGCCGCCAGTGCAATGGCGCGTTCCAGCGAAATGCAGATGGCGGCCATGCCCGGCATGGACAATCCCGACGACATGTCTTGCTGTCCAGAAGAGAAACCCGTTCAGAAGAGCGACTGCGCGAGCGCATGCCCATTAGCGTTGATCTGCTCCTCAAGCATCCTGGTGCATGAGCCGAAAACCGACGGCTGGCAGGTCAATCTTGCATGGCGCGGCCTGTCGCATGATCTCCTTCAGGAAGGCCATCTGCCCTCGGCCCTCGTCGAACCGCCGGCGCGACCTCCCAAAGCCTGATCTCCCTCCGAGTAACCGGATCGGCGCTTCCCTTATGCGGGGACGCGTCCGTTCGATCATCGCTGTTTTTGAAGGGCGGGGCCCGACGTGCCCGTCCTGGGTGAGATTTTCCATGACCACAAATTATCTTTCGCCGAGAGCAATCCTCGGCTCCCTGGCCATTGTGCTGGCCGCAACGACCACATCCTTCGCCGCCGCAACGGATTACGAGTTCCAGCTCGTGGAGACGCAAGTCTCCCAAGGTCCCGAAGCGACTGTCGCAGTCCGCCTCATCGACAAGAGGACGGAAAGACCCGTGCCCGACGCCGTCATCTTCACGACGCGGATGGACATGGCTCCGGAAGGCATGGAGGCCATGACCACGCCCGTCGAGCCGCTGCCGTCGCCCGAACCAGGGGTATACACGTTCAAGACGAACCTGAGCATGGAAGGTGGCTGGCGCTTCAAGCTGGCGGCCAAGGTCCAGGGCGAGACCGACACCGTCCAGGGCGAACTCGTTTTGCAGGCGACGCCGTGAATACGTCCAAATTCCTGCTCCTCGTCAGCTCCCTCGCCATATCAGGCGGGGGAGGGTACGTGGCTGGCACGCGTGGCCTTGCCCCGGAACTCAACGCATTTCTCTCCGGGTCCGCGCTCGGGGAGACCGTCAGTCACGGGCCTGTTGCGACGGGCAAGATCATCTACTACCAGCACCCGGACGGAACGCCGGACTATTCCGCCACAGCGAAATCGACATCGGACGGGCGGGCCTTCCGGGCCGTGCGGCAAAGCGAAGACGTGAGCTTCGAGCCGACAAAGGCGTTCGCGACCCACGCGGATGCGGGTTCGTCCGGCGACGGCCGGAAGATACAGTACTACCGGAACCCGATGGGCCTGCCGGACACCTCGAAGGTGCCGAAGAAGGATTCCATGGGCATGGACTACATTCCCGTCTACGACGGTGACGAGGAAGACAGTTCGATCGTCAAGGTCTCGCTGGGCAAGCTGCAGCGCACGGGCGTGAAGACCGCCACCGCGGAGCGCAGCGTGATCGCCCGCGAGGTGCGCGTGCCGGGGACAATCGCCTTCGACGAGCGCCTGATCCGGATCGTCTCGATGCGGGCGGACGCCTTCATCGACGACGTCGCGAATGTCACGACCGGCGACCGCGTACGGAAGGGTGACGATCTCTTCCATTTCTACTCGAAGGACATAGCGAGAGCCGGAGCCGAGTACGCCACCGAACTCCTGAGCGGCGGCAAGGCGAACGCCAACGTTGGAGCGGCGCTGCAACTGCGCAACCTCGGCGTCGCGGACGAAACGATCAGCGCTATTGCCAGGACCGGGGCGGTGCCACGGAGCATTGCCTATCTGTCGCCGAGCGACGGAGTGGTGCTGGAGCGCAGCGCGACGACCGGAATGATGGCCGAGGCAGGCGATGTCCTGTTCCGCATCGCCGACACGTCGCGGATCTGGGTGATCGCGGATGTCCCGGAGTACGATGCAGCGTCCATCCGGCAGGGCGCGGCGGCGACGGTGACGCTCCGGAACCTGCCTGGCAGGACCTTCAAGGGCATCGTCGACCTGATCTATCCGGAAGTGCAGATGCAAACCCGGACCGCCAAGGTTCGCATCGAGCTTGCGAACGCCGAAGGCCTGCTGCTCGCCAACACCTATGCCGAGGTCGACATCGCCACGGATGGGGCCGAGGCGGTCGTTGCCATTCCCAACAGCGCCATAATCGACACGGGCGACCGCCAGTTGGTGTTCGTCGACAAGGGCGAGGGGCGGTTCGAGCCGAGGAACGTGTCGCTGGGCATCCGGGGCGAAGAACAGACCGAAATTCGCAGCGGGATCGATGCGGGTGACAGGATCGTGGTTTCGGCGAACTTCCTGCTCGACGCCGAAAGCAACCTCAACGCGGCGCTGAATGCGCTCGCCACCAGCGAGGCAAAGCCATGATCGCCAACGTCATCGCCTGGTCGGCTCGCAACCTCGTTCTTGTCGTCATTGCGGCGGCGCTGGCCATCGCGGCGGGCGTCTATTCCCTGCGCACGCTACCCCTCGATGCGATCCCCGACCTTTCGGATGTGCAAGTGATCGTCTTCACCGACTATCCGGGGCAAGCCCCGCAGGTCGTCGAGGATCAGGTCACCTATCCGTTGACGACGTCGATGCTGACGGTGCCGCGCTCGAGGGTCGTTCGTGGTTTTTCGTTCTTCGGCGTTTCCTTCGTCTACGTGATCTTCGAGGACGGCACCGATCCCTACTGGGCGCGCAGCCGCGTGCTCGAATACCTGAACGCCGCCTCGAGTCGTCTCCCCGACGGCGTTTCGCCGAGCCTCGGGCCGGATGCGACCGGCGTCGGCTGGGTCTACCAGTATGCGCTCGTCGCCAAGGAACTGTCGCTCGCGGAGCTGCGGTCGCTTCAGGATTGGGTGGTCCGCTTCGCGGCTTCCAAATCCGAAGGCGTCGCCGAGGTCGCAAGCGTCGGCGGCTTCGTGAAGCAGTATTCCGTCGTCGTCGATCCCGTGCGGCTGAAGGCCCAGAACGTCACGCTCAGGCAGATCGCCGACGCGGTGCGTGCCAGCAACCGCGACGTGGGCGGGCGGACCGTCGAAATCTCCGAGTTCGAGTTCATGGTCCGCGGTAGAGGATACCTCCGGGGCATCAAGGACATCGAGAACATCGTGTTGATGACCGAGGGCGGCACGCCGCTCCGCCTCGGTGATGTCGCCCGGGTGGAGATCGTACCCGACGAGCGGCGCGGCATCACCGAACTGAACGGCGAGGGCGAGGTCGCGAGCGGCATCGTGCTGCAGCGCTTCGGCGCGAACGCCCTGACCGTCATCGACAATGCCAAGAAGAGCCTCGCTGCGATCAAGCATAGCCTGCCCGCCGGAACGGAAATCCTCCCCGTCTATGACCGCTCCGAACTGATCAATGCCGCGATTGAGACGCTGAAGGGAACGCTGGTCGAGGAGTCGATCGTCGTTGCGCTGGTGACCATCGCCTTCCTTCTCCATGTCCGCAGCGCTCTTGTCGCGATCATCATGTTGCCGATCGGCATCCTGATATCGTTCATCGCGATGCGCGCATTGGGAATCGGGGCGAACATCATGAGTCTCGGCGGCATCGCCATCGCGATCGGCGCGATGATTGACGCCGCGATCGTCATGATCGAGAACGCCCACAAGCACCTCGAACGCGCGCCGCCCGACAAGTCCCGCACCGAGGTCCTGATCAAGGCCGCGAGCGAGGTCGGGCCTGCGCTGTTCTTCAGCCTGCTGATCATCACCGTTTCGTTCCTGCCGATCTTCACACTGGAATCGCAGGAGGGCCGCCTGTTCGGGCCGCTCGCCTTCACCAAGACTTTTGCCATGGCGGCGGCCGCGCTGCTGTCGATCACGCTGGTCCCGGCGCTTATGGTTGTCTTCGTCCGCGGCCACATCGTCCCGGAGCACAGAAACCCGCTCAACCGGTTTCTGATCTGGATTTACCGCCCGGTCATATCCGGCGTTCTTCGGGCGAAGATGGTCACGATCCTTTTGGCCATGGTCGCCCTGGCCGTGACGGTATGGCCGGCGCGGCAGATCGGCAGCGAGTTCATGCCGAGCCTGAACGAAGGCACGCTGATGTACATGCCAACGACGTTGCCGGGTCTGTCGGTGACCAAGGCGGCCGAGTTGATGCAGACGCAGGACCGGATCATCAAATCCTTCCCGGAAGTGGAGACGGTATTCGGCAAGGCGGGCAGGGCGCTGACCGCGACCGATCCGGCACCGACGGAGATGTTCGAGACCATCATCACCCTGAAGCCGAAGTCCGAATGGCGGCCGGGCGTGACGATCGACAGCCTCAAGCAGGAGATGGACAAGGCGCTGCAGTTCCCAGGGGTCTCGAATGCATGGACGATGCCGATCCGCGCGCGCATCGACATGCTCTCGACCGGGATCAGGACGCCGGTCGGCGTCAAGGTCTACGGCACCGACCTCAAGGAGATGGAGCGGATCGCCCGCGATGTCGAAACCGTCCTGAAGACGATCCCCGGCACATCGAGCGCCTATGCCGAGCGGGTGATCGGCGGATACTATCTCGACATCGTTGCGGACCGCATCGCGCTCGGGCGTTACGGCCTGAGCATCGACGACGTCCAGGAGGTCATCGGCACGGCGCTCGGCTCCGAGGTGGTCACGTCGACCGTGGAAGGCCGCGAACGCTACGGGGTAGCGGTGCGTTATCCGCGCGCCTTGCGAAGCGATCCGCAGTCGATCGCCCGCGACGTCCAAGTGGCGCTGCCGGGCGGTGGAACAGTCCCTCTCGGCGAGGTCGCCGAGGTGAAGCTGACGCGGGGCGCGACGACGATCCGAACCGAGAATGGGCAACTGGCGGTCTACGTCTTCGTCGACATCGCCGGACGCGATCTGGGCGGCTATGTCGGGCAAGCACAGCAGGCGGTTGCCGATAGCGTCAAGCTGCCGCCCGGATATTCGGTCGCCTGGAGCGGCCAGTACGAATATCTCGAACGGGCGAAAGCGCGGCTGGCGATCGTCGTTCCGCTGACGCTCGCGTTGATCTTCCTGCTGCTCTACCTGAACTTCAAGGCGCTCGCCGAGACACTGATCGTCATGCTGTCGCTGCCGTTCGCGCTCGTCGGCGGCATCTGGCTGATGTGGTGGCTCGGCTTCAACGCCTCCGTGGCGGTCGTCGTCGGCTTCATCGCGCTCGCCGGAGTCGCGGCCGAGACCGGGGTGATCATGCTCATCTACCTCGACCAGGCCTGGAAAGAGCGGCGGTCTGCCTGCCAAGCCGAAAATCGGGACCTGACGAGAACCGATCTTCACCAGGCGATCATGGTCGGGGCGGTCGAACGCGTACGGCCGAAGATGATGACCGTCGTCGCGATCATGGCGGGCCTTGTGCCGATCTTGTGGAGCACGGGCGCCGGCTCGGAAATCATGCAGCGCATCGCCGTGCCGATGATCGGCGGCATGATCTCGTCGACGATCCTGACGCTGGCGGTGATCCCGGCGATCTACGGGCTGGTCAAGGGATGGCGGCTGCCGGCTGCAGCAGCCGTCCCGTCGGTCGCAACTGAGGTCGAGCAGGCCGCCCTGAAGGAGGCTGCCGAATGAAGGGAGAATGCCATGATGAACGATATGATGGGCGGCGGCATGATGTGGGGTATGGGCGGCGTCGGAATCCTCGCGCTGCTTGTGATCGCGCTCGTGATTTCGGCCCTGATCAAGTATCTGTTCTTCCGCTGAAACTAAAGCGGGATGACCATTGGACGCCATGCTGGTTCCAACCGGGGCCGTGGCGATCATAGAGCTGCGGCCCCGTCGGGGCGATTTGATCAGGCGGGTACCAGTTCAATAATCCGCATGGTACTGGGTTTGTCGCTCTTGTTCGTGTCGGTTTCTACGTTTCCGACCGGGCAGAAGTAAATGTCGCCGGGCTGTAACGTGAAAGGTTCCTTCCCTTCAATTTCCACATAGAGGGGCGCACCCTGTATTTCGCAGATATCGACGGTCTTCGATGTGTCAGGGCCGAATTTTGATCCGGGCTGGAAGGTGATTTCCATCAGCAGCGCTTTCGAGAAACCGGGAATCGGCGCTACAGGTGCGGCCTCTTTGAACGTTTTCAACGTTACCCCCGGAGCAAGTTCCTCCACTTTCACCTCGTCCGACAGTGTGGGCGAAACTCCTCCGAAGATCGCGGCAACGCCCGCCGCACCGAAGATCAGTACTGACCGCCGATCGATTTCAGTCCGCGTTTGAACATGTTCCATGTTCTCCTCCTGTCTTTCGGAAAATGAACACGTGAGAGTAGCATTTCGAGACGTAATCTACCATCACCCCAGCGAGCGACCGAATGCGGACAGAGGCTGACGCGGCTTGTTTTTGGCGCAGTTCGGCGTAATTCTTTTCTTGATGAAACTTTGGTCGGTCCGACAGCTTGTCACCTCGCTCCTCGCGGTCTTCGTCGCCGCGGGGATGAGCCTGTCGGTCGCCCATGCGAGCGGCATGGCCGCCAGGATGGCGACGATATCCGACATGGCCATGCCCGACCACGGCGACTGCCAGGATTGTCCTGAGCCGCCCCCCGACAGCGTGAAGACGATGGCTTGCGGCAATGTTTGCGCCGCTCCCGCAGTCGCGCCGCTGCCAATCGCGGTGCTCCTGCCGATCGGGGAGACGGTGGCTTCCTTCGCGGCCGGCGGTCTGCTCCTCAGTGGCAGGGCGTTGCTGCCCGATCCCGATCCACCACGAACCTCCGACATCGGCTGATTTCCGGCTATCGCGACCCAAGCGACCGAGCCGGACAAGCGAACGCGTGCGCATTGAAGGTCCACGCGTTCCATCATCCTCGATGATTGGAAGGATCGAACGTGAATAGAGAGTCCAACGGCCTCGTATCGCGTCGGAGCCTGCTCCAGACCGGAGCGGGCCTTCTGTTCGCGACGGCGTTGCCGCCGTTCCCGGCACGGGCTGCATCGTCCGACGGTTACCGGATTGTCGCAGCACCAGCCCGCGCACGGCTTGTCGGTGCAAATCAGCCCGAGACGGATGTCTGGGCCTACAATGGCACTGTGCCCGGCTCGCTCGTGCGGCTCCGCCAGGGCGAGCCCGCTCGCCTGCTGGTCGAGAACCGCCTCGACCAGGACACGACCGTCCATTGGCACGGCATAAGGCTGCCCAACGCCATGGACGGTGTGCCCGGCCTCACACAGCCGCCCATCAAGCCTGGCGAGACCTTCGTTTACACGTTCACCCCGCCCGACGCCGGGACCTTCTGGTACCACCCGCATGCGAACAGCCTGGAGCAGCTCGGGCGCGGTCTTGCCGGGGCCGTGATCGTCGAGGAACGCGAAGCCGCCGCTGTCGATCGCGATCTTCTCTGGTTCGTAACCGATTGGCGGCTGAACGAGGAAGGTGGGATAGCCTCCGGCTTCGGCAATCGCATGGAGGCGGGGATGTCCGGGCGGGTCGGCAATACCGTCACGCTCAATGGCCGGGTTTCTGAGGCAGAAGCGGTCCGCGCCGGCGAACGCGTCCGCCTGCGTCTCGTCAACGGATCCCTCGCGCGGATCATGGCGCTGCGTTTCGAAGGGCACCGGCCTGTGATCGTGGCGATCGACGGACAGCCGTGCGACGCGCACGAGCCGGAGCGCGGCCGCATCCTGCTCGGCCCGGCCATGCGTGTCGACGTTATGATGGACATGCAGGCAGAGCCGGGACGGCGCTACGGCGTCATCGACGATTTCTACGAGGGGCTGTCGTACCAACTGACGCAGCTCGCCTATGAGGAGAGACGTCCCGTCCGCGAGCATCCGCTCGATGCTCCGCTTGGCCTGCCGCGCAACCCTTTGCCGGTGCCAGACCTTGCTGCAGCACTGCGACAGGATCTGACCATCCAGGGCGGCATGATGAGCGGTATGATGACCGGAACCGGCGGCATAATGGGTGGCGGGATGATGCACGGCACGATGAAGGGTATGGGCGGTGGCCCGTCATGGGCGATCAACGGCATGTCGATGACGGGCGACGGCCATGCGGGCATGGAACCTGCCCTCACGTTCCAGCGTGGACGCAGCATCATGCTGGTGTTGCGCAACGATACGGCCTGGTGGCACCCGATGCATTTCCATGGCCATAGCCTGAGGGTGCTGAGCCGCAACGGCACGCCGGTACTGCATCGCCAATGGCAGGACACCGTGTTGATCGCACCGAAGGACGTCGTCGAAGTCGCCTTCGTTGCCGACAATCCCGGCGACTGGATGCTGCACTGCCATGTGATCGACCACCAGATGGCCGGGCTGATGACCGTGCTTCGTGTCGCCTGAAACAAACAGAGCTACTCAAGGAGAACCGAAATGAACCGCACCATCCGCTTCGCCAGTCTCACCGCTCTCGTTGTCTTCGCCACCCCGGCACTGGCCGACCCCCTCCAGGCGACGCTCTACAAGAACCCGCAATGCGGCTGCTGCGAGGGCTATGCCGCCTATCTTCGCGAAAACGGCTTTAACGTCGACGTGAAGCCTACCAACGACCTCGCTGAAATCAGCCGCAAGGCGGGCGTGGCTGAGGGAATGCAGGGCTGTCACACCATGTTCATCGACGGCTATGTGGTCGACGGGCACGTGCCGGTGAAGGTCGTCCGCAAGCTTCTCACCGAGAGGCCGGCGATCGCCGGCATTACCCTGCCAGGAATGCCGATGGGGTCGCCCGGCATGGCCGGCACCAAGACCGAGAAGTTCGTGATCTACACCGTGCCCAAGGACGGCAAGGCCCCTTCCGTCTATGCGGAGGAGTGAGGTCGGACGGGAGGTCATCGCCATGACCGAAATCATCATGGAGGCAACATCGAAGGCGGTGGGCGGGCCGACATCCGCCTTGAGTCGTCGGTTGCTCCTGGCGTTGCCGGCTGTCGCATTCGCGCGACTGGCCGCCGTGTTTGCCTGGGGCGTCAGTCGCGATCCGCGGCGGCTTCCGTCGGCGCTGTTCGGCAAGGGGAGAAATCTTATGAGAGCGCCTATTTCAGCCGAAGTTCGATCTCGTACCCAATCGCAGCCGCTTGGTCACAGGCTTCCGTGCTCGCTGCGAGGCGGGCGGGGACGGCTTGTTCTGCTGGGCACCCTCATGCTTGGCCTTGGCGCGGCCCTCAACTGGAGTTGGCTGGTCGCCGTCGGCGTTGCACCACTGCTGGTGAGCGTGCTGCCCTGCGTCGCCATGTGCGCGCTTGGATTCTGCATGAGCCGCGTGGTTGGCTCACCGGATGGGGCGTCGTCGGCCATTTCGGCGGAAACCGACGATGCCTCCGCTTCACTCGCGGTTCCGCGGTCGTACTCGTCGTCCAGGCACGGCGATGCCACCGCTGTCGAGAGGTGACCCATGCGCGCATTGCATTCAGCCCTGATTGTCATCGCAATGACGGTGGCTTGCGTCGCCCCGGTGCTGGCACATTCGCTCGAGGAGGTCGATCAGGACCTCCGCGCCACGGAGACATACTTCCAGGCGGTCGACAACGAAGGGCCCGCATTCACATTGCAGGATTCGGCGGGCCGCACCGTCAGCCTGTCCGACCTTCGAGGCAAGGTCGTAGTGTTAAACTTCGTCTACACCAACTGCCCGGACGTCTGTCCCCTGCATGCCGAGCGAATCGCGGAACTCCAGACGATGATCAACCGGACGCCGATGAAGGCGATGGTCGAGTTCGTCACCATCACCACGGACCCGAAGCGCGATAAAGGAACGGTGCTCAGCGAGTACGGACAGGCGCACGGCCTCGACCCGGTGAACTGGATGTTTCTGACCGCAGTGCCGGGCCAGCCGGAAGACAGTACCCGCAAGATCGCCGAAGCTTACGGCCTCAAGTTCACCGAAAGCGAGGAGGGCATGCAGATGCACGGGATCGTCACCCACGTCATCGATCAGGACGGCCGCCTGCGCGCCCGTTTCCACGGCCTGAAGTTCGAGCCTGTCAATCTCGTCGTCTTCGTCAACGCGCTCACCAATCAGACCCAGAAACCCCACGGACATCCGGTACCGGGATTGTGGGAACGATTGAAGGGGTTGATACGATGACGACCGGCGAGTCCCGCAGCCCGTCCATTCTCGAATCCGTGCTGACCTGCCCACATTGCGGCTTTGCCAAACGCGAGACCATGCCCTTGGATGCCTGTCAGGTCTTCTATGAATGCCTCAATTGCAAAACCCTGCTACGCCCAAATCCCGGTGACTGCTGCGTGTGTTGCTCGTTCGGTTCAGTGAAGTGCCCGCCGATCCAGCAGCACGGGTCCTGCGGGTAGGGCTCGGCTCCGATTTCCGAGGCGATTTCCCGGTTTATCGACCGGTTCAGGGCGGCGCCTGCGCTCCTACAGCCCCGCGCGTCAAATATGACGCGCTAAGGACGCTGTAACACTTTAAATTTGCCGCATAATTTCATCCTTAAATCGGATCCGATTTAAGGAGTTATGCAGTAACGAAGTTTGGCCACAGTGCGATACGCATTGATCAATGCTTCACGACCACGGGGCAGCCCGGCGCGGCTGCCTTTTTCGCTCGACGCTTCGAGTGCTTGCAGCAGGTGCTCGGCGACGTCCAGCCGACCCTGTCGGCAAGCTTGTTTGAACAGAGTGAGGATGTTCTCTTCTAGTTTGTCGGCGCGACGGTCCATTCCTGATGACCTCCATGCTGGACGGAATCTTAACGCTTCCAACGATGGCAAGGTCAAGCGAACAGAAGGAGGAGAATATCCGGCTCCAGCTTCCTGGAAGGTCAAGGCGCTATCCGAATCTCAGCGCGTTCTGAGATCACTGCATGCGTCTGACGTTCACCGTTTGTCGAAGGGCCACAGGGCGCCGCTCGACTGACACGATCGCAAGGAATGCCAAAGCCCCGGCTACACCGATAGCTATCGTCACCCAGATCGAGACGACGACGCCGATCCCCGCCATAGACATGGACATGGCGAGTGGCGCAATTGCCGACATCATCTGTTTCGCAGACGTGGCCCAGCCGAGGCGGCTGCCGTACCCCTTTGATCCAAACAATTCGAGCGGCAATGTCCCCCCGACAATGCTTGTGAGACCGGAGCCCAGTCCAAAGCAGATTGCGAACATTACAGCTCCGGGCACCCACGGTGTCGTCATCAGCAGGATCGTCAGACCGATTGGTAGAAGTCCAGTTGCGATGACGGCCAGCCATTTCTGCGACAGCTCGCGGCCGAAGAGCAGGTTGATCAGGCGGCTTGCAACCTGGGCTGGACCGAACAGGGAAGCAACCAATAGACCTGCTGCACCAAACCCGAGCGCCTGTGTCAGCGGTACCATGTGAACCAGGATCGCCGACAGGGCATAGCCCTCGATGGCAAAGCCGAGCAGCATCAGCGAGAACAGCAGTGTTCCGTTCGCAACAGGCCGGTGTTCGCTAATAGGGACAGTGCTGGTCTTGGAGGCTGACACTGCTGTGGTCGTCAGCCGGGCAAGCGCCAAGTGCACTGGAAGGCAAACGAGGAGGTTCAACGCTGCGAACAGCAGATAGACTTCCCGCCAGGACAGAAAACCATGCAGCCAGGACGTCAGCGGCCAGAACACCGAGGAGGCGAAACCGGCGATCAGCGTCAGGTGAACAATGGATTTCTGCGCATTTTGTCCCCCGGTCTGAACGATTGCAGTGAACGCGGTGGCATAGAGAACGGCGACCGAAACGATCTCGGTCAGCGCCAGTGCGACAGCGAAGGTGATCGGTCCGGTGGACACGGCCATCAAGGCGAGTGTTGCGGACGCCAGCAGCGATCCTGCCGCCATCAACCGCCCCGCGCCAATCCTGTCGGCAAGGTAGCCTGACAGGGGTGCAGCAAGGCTGCCAACGAGCAGAGCCACCGAGAAGGCTCCAAACACCCATTGCTGCGATTTGCCGATATCTTCCGCGATTTCGGGCACAAGGATACTGAAGGCATAGTAGAGCGTGCCGTATCCGATGATTTGCGTTGCGCCGAGCCCCGCAAGCGCCCATGCGGGTAGCTTTCGTTCTCCCATCATCACGCTCGCGCTTTTTCGACAACTGGTGCGGCACAGCCGCATCCGGATTTTCCAGCGGCCTTCGCGGTCGCATCAGCGGCACAGCAGGCGTCCGCCTCCACGGGCGCGGGTCCGCCGCAGCATCCCGATGTGGCGTTTACTGCGAGATCGACGGAGCACACACCTGTTTCAGGAAGAACCAGTTCCACCCGCCGCGCGGTGACATGATCTCCTGCAAGCTCGGCGACCACGGAACGGACCTGTTCGTAGCCGGTCTTCATCAGGAATGTTGGAGCGCGGCCATATGACTTCGAGCCGACAATGTAGAAATCCTTTTCCGGATGAGCCAATTCGTCGACGCCGTGGGGCGGGACGGTACCGCAGGAATGAAGGTTCGGATCGATGAGAGGCGCCAGGGCTGGCGGGGCCTCGACGGCAGGATCGAGATCAATGCGGAGTTCTCGGAGAAACGATAGGTCGGGCCGGAAGCCAGTCGTGACCACCACCCGGTCTAGCGCCAGTGTCACTGGCTCTCCATTTGCCATGGCCTTGACGACGAGCCCTTCGTCTTCGGATTTCACGCTCTTGGCGGCGAAGGACGTCAGCATTCTGAGGCGACCCTCGTCCATGGCCCTCTTCGCAGCCAATCCGAGGGCACGGCGCTCGGGAAGCTGGTCATTGAGACCGCCGCCGAGCAGGCGAGCCACTCCATGATGGCGGAGCGCCCAGAAGATTTCGGTCGCAGGATCACTTTCCTGAAGTTCCAGCAGGGCCAAGGCGACATTGATTGCTGAATGACCGCTTCCGACAACCAGTGTTCGCTTGCCGACGAAGTCAGACCGCCTGATTCCGGCAACGTCAGGTATGCCATAGGAAACCCTGCTGGAACTGCGTTCGCCAAAGACGGGCAGACCGTTGATCCCCATCGGGTTCGGATGCGTCCATGTGCCGGAGGCATCGATCACAGCTCGTGCCAGAACTTCGTGCTCGCCCCAGATATCGTCGTATCGGACTACGAAAGGCGCATCCTGGCGACCGTTTGATGCGACCTTGTCAAATCCCTGACGGGTAATCGCCGTGACCGTTGTGCCGAGCTTCAGGTTGGCCGCAATCTTGGGGACACCCGCCAACGGCAGAAGATAGTTTTCAACGATTTCCCGGCCCGTCGGCACACCATCAGGCTGCGGGGCGTTCCAGCCGAGATCATCGAGCAATCGTCGCGCGGCATCGTCGATGTTGTATTTCCAGGGGGAGAAAACCCGCACATGGCCCCAGTCGATCAGGGACGAGCCTACGGAAGCTCCCCGCTCCAAGATAAGGGGCGTGATGCCTGCCTCCACCAATCTTGCTGCAGAGGCGAGTCCAACGGGACCAGCGCCAATGACAGCGACCGGAAGCCTTTCAGGGAATATCACGTGCTTCTCCTTTCGTATTTCTGGAAATTTCGAAATTTGAATGCAAAAAAACGCCTTCAGGCCACGGTTTCGCGGGTTTGCTTCGAGCATCCCGCGTCGGCGCAGCACTCGTCCGCGAGGTAACCGATCAGGGCATTCATGTGCTTGTAGTTCGCGGTACAGATCAGCGTCGTCGCCTGACGGTCCTGGATAACAAGGCCAGTGTCGATGAGCCGCTTCAGATGGTGTGAAAGCGTGGAAGCTGGAATTTCCAGCTTTTCTTGGAGCCTCCCGACCGGCAGGCCATCGTCACCTGCACGCACGAGCGCCCGGTATATCTGGAGGCGTGTGACGTTGCCGAGGGCTTCGAGTTGGGATGCTGCTTTTTCGATAATCATGGAAATAGGCTACGGCCCCGTCCACATTCTCGTCAAGTGTTATTTCCACGATTATCGAAATATCGACGAGGCGAGCGACCTGATCGTCTCGCAATTGGTGCTGCATGTCAGATGGCTTTGAGCTGGACCCGCTTTTCCAGCTTCTCCGCATCCTCTTTCCGCTCGCTGTAGCGGTCGGTGAGGTACGGCGAAGCATCTCGGGTCAGCCAGGTAAACTTCACCAGCTCCTCGCAGACATCGACGACGCGGTCGTAAAAGGACGATGGTTTCATTCGGCCGTCGGCATCGAATTCCTGCCATGCCTTGGCAACCGAAGACTGGTTCGGGATCGTGATCATCCGCATCCAGCGCCCGAGAATGCGCATCTGGTTGACGGCATTGAAGGACTGGCTGCCGCCGGAGACTTCCATGACGGCCAGCGTCTTGCCTTGCGTCGGCCTGATGGAGCCGAGGGAAAGCGGTATCCAGTCGATCTGGGCCTTCATGATGCCAGTCATCGCGCCATGCCGTTCTGGGCTGACCCAGACCTGGCCTTCCGACCACTCCGAAAGATCGCGCAGTTCCTTCACCTTGGGATGGCTGACCGGCGCTTCATCGGGCAACGGCAGGCCCTTCGGATCGAAGACCCGTACCTCGCAGCCGAAGTGCTCCAGGAGACGACGAGCTTCGTGAGCGAGAAGGCGGCTGTAGGAGATTTCCCGAAGCGAACCGTAAAGGACCAGGATGCGTGGTTTGTGCATCGAGAACTGAGGACGCAGCGCATCGAGATCAGGCATGCGGAAGTGTTCGGTGGCGGCGGCAGGCAATGCTTCAGACAATGCGCTGCCCCTTCTCGTCGAGGACCCTTTCGCCGTCTTCCTTGGTGAAAGCGCCCTTGTGGGTGTCGGGAAGGATTTCAAGGACGACTTCGGAGGGACGGGAAAGACGCGTCCCCATCGGCGTGATGACGAACGGCCGATTGATGAGGATCGGGTCCTTCAGCATGGCGTCGAGCAACTGTTCATCTGTCAGTTCCGGGTTGTCGAGGCCGAGTTCCGCGTACGGGGTGCCTTTTTCGCGAATTGCCTCACGAACTGTGAGCCCGGCATCGGCAATCATCTGCACAAGCCGGTCGCGCGTCGGAGGCGTGTCCACGTATTCAATGACAGTTGGCTCAATACCCGCATTGCGGATCATCTCCAGCGTGTTGCGCGACGTTCCGCATTCGGGATTGTGGTAGATGGTGACGTCCATGATCATGCCCTTTCGGCAACGGTTTTTTCGATGACGGTGTTCTTGGCGACGGAAGGGCTTGCTTCGTACCAGCCCTTGGAGCGGTTCACGATCCAGACGACGGACAGCATCACCGGCACCTCGATGAGGACCCCAACGACGGTTGCGAGCGCAGCACCCGATTGGAAGCCGAACAGACTGATGGCAGCCGCGACCGCGAGTTCGAAGAAGTTTGATGCTCCGATGAGTGCGGACGGTCCCGCAACACAATGCTGTTCGCCAGTCATCCGGTTCAGCAGATACGCCAGGCCAGAATTGAAATAGACCTGGATCAGGATCGGGACGGCAAGCAGCGCGATGATGGTCGGCTGGGCTATGATCTGTTCGCCCTGGAAACCAAACAATAGGACCAGCGTTGCCAGCAGCGCCACGAGCGATAGGGGCTGCAGCTTGGTCAACAGCGCATCGAGAGCCTTCGTCGTGCCATCGGCCATCAACATTTTCCGAAGGACCTGCGCGATCGCCACCGGGATCAGGATGTACAGCGCGACCGAGATCATCAGCGTGTCCCACGGCACGGTGATCGCCGAAAGGCCGAGAAGCAGGCCGACGATGGGAGCAAACGCGACAATCATGATTGCGTCATTGAGCGCGACCTGTGAAAGCGTGAAATGCGGCTCCCCCTTTGTCAGGTTGGACCAGACAAAGACCATGGCGGTGCACGGGGCTGCGGCAAGAATGATCAGCCCGGCTATGTAGGAGTCGATCTGATCTTCGGGCAGCCACGAGCGAAACAGGTAGCCCACGAATAGCCAGCCGAGCAGTGCCATGGAGAAAGGCTTGACCGCCCAGTTGATGAACAGGGTGACACCGATTCCGCGCCAGTAGCTACCGACCTTGGACAAGGATCCGAAGTCGATCTTCAGCAGCATGGGAATGACCATCAGCCAGATGAGGATGGCCACGGGAATATTGACCTTGGCGACTTCCGCTGCACCGATGGCCTGGAAGACGCCTGGCATGAAATGACCAAGCGCAATGCCAACAAGAATGCAGAGAAACACCCAGACGGTAAGGTATCGTTCAAACGCGGACATCAGCTTACCTTCTCCCGGGGCTGCGTGGAGCCTTCCATCTTGCCGATCTGGCGCAGATGCTGCTCAAGGGCGAGCTTGTCGATAGAGGAATGCGGAAGACTGAGAAACGCCGATATACGGTTCTTGAGGAACCTCGCTGCTTGAGCGAAGGCCTGTTGCACCTCGACTTCTGTCCCTTCGACGGCCGCCGGGTCTTCGATACCCCAATGTGCGGTCATGGGATGGCCGATCCAAACCGGGCATGCTTCGCCCGCCGCGCTGTCGCAGACGGTGAAGATGAAGTCCATCTGCGGTGCGCCTGGCTCAGCGAAGACGTCCCAGCTTTTCGAGGAAAACCCCGTGGATGGATAACCGAGTGCCTCAAGCTCCTTAATGGCGTGAGGATTGACCTCGCCCTTTGGATTGCTGCCAGCGGAATAGGCGCGGAAGCGGCCCTTGCCCTCGCCGTTGAGGATGGATTCGCCAAGAATAGAGCGAGCGGAATTGCCCGTGCACAGGAAGAGCACGTTATAAACACGGTCAGACATTGTCCTTGTCCCTAGTGGTGTTGATCCGGCTTTTGAGAAATACGCAAGCTCATGCACTCGCCTTCATCGCGGGCAGCAGGGCGTGAGTTCGGCGACGAGCGGCATGCAAATCTCCGCGTTGCCCCCACAGCAGTCCTTGATCAGGAACAGCGTCAGTTCGCGGAACACGTCGAGGTTTGCGCGGTAGATGATTGAACGGCTTTGACGCTCTCCGGATATTAGCCCAGCCTGAGCCAGCGTCTTCAGATGTGCCGACATCGTATTTTGCGGCACGCCGATAATCCTCGCCAACTCGCCGACAGGCAGGCCCGCCGGCTCATGCTTGACGAGCAGGCGGAACGTGTCGAGACGGGTGCTCTGTGCAAGAGCGCCGAGTGCGGTGATAGCTTCTGAGTTATCCATATATCTGCATTACTGGATATATGGATGTTCGTCAACCGTAAAGCCTGTAACCCTCTGAGGCGGCGCTTTTAACCGGTCAAGCGGCGTGCGAACCGGTTCTGGCAGCGTTGCAGCCGGCGCAGGGGCTGAATTACAGCGCCGCGCGTCATATTTGATGCGCGGCGCTGTAATTCAGCCACTCGCACCGGTAGGCCCGGATTGGCTTTGCAAATCCCTTTAGCCGGTGGCGGCCACCATGGGTGAAAACATCAGCCTTGCCGTACTCTTGGTATATGTTTTCGGATATCAGGATTTGATCGCTATGGGCGGCAGCGCAAAGCCTTGCTGCCAGCTGCACCGTGGTGCCGAAGAGATCATTGCTGTCCTCGACAGGTTCGCCACAATCCAGTCCGATGCGGATGTGAATTGGCTCGGCATTGCCTGCGTTGTAGTGATGGAACTCGCGTTGGATCTCAATTGCACAGTCGACTGCAGATACCGTGGAGGCGAACGCCGCCATTATTCCGTCGCCAGTGTGCTTGACCTCACGGCCGGATGATCGTCCCAGGCAACCGCGAACGAGGGCATCATGAGCTCTGATGAGTTCAATGGCCATACGATCGCCAAGGCGCGATGTCATCTCGGTAGATCCGACCATGTCGGTGAAAAGGATCGCCCGGTGACCGGCGTCCATGTCTTTCGAGATCGATTCAGCCGCCTCAGGATCTTGTATTCGCCCGAGAAATGCCTCGACAGCTGAGAGCGCCACCTCCACGACTTCGCCGGCAATGAACCCGTGGGCCTCGCGATGAACGCATTGCGCGGTTTCGGCGTCCGGCGCATCTATCAGACAGAAGGTCGTTCCCCGCCGGTGGTCAAACCAGTAGGTCAGGAACTTGACGCCGTACCGGTCCTGTATGCTGAGATCTTTAAGATGTGCTTCGGCGACATCAGCGGCGGAAACGCCTGCAAGATCATGCCGGTCCATGAAGATAGGCATTCGTTCGCTCCCGAAGGGACGGTCGCCCCAGCCGGCCCTCAGTTTACGACAGTGCCGGGCTATCGTCTATCTCGGACAGAGCGCCGTCGCGCCCGAGTCGTCTATGACTTAAGACCTCTTCTTGATGATCCCGGCACGGTGGCCGACTGTTGGCAGTCCTGCCTTGACCGGCTTTGTTGTCGTCGCCTAGCTCTTACCTTTTGCCATATCCAAAAAAATTTCATCTGAACTTGGGAACACGGCGGGCGATCACCTCATCCAATGTGCAGGAAGGGATGTGGCAGATGCCGGCAAATGGCCGGACGTATGTCCGATCCTGCGATTTGTGCGACCGCGGAGACTGTCATGCCGTTTTCTAGGTTTTCCCGCCCGGCCATCAGCCATCACCTCGCTCTCACTGCGGCCGTGGCTGCATTGACGGCGTCGCCCGCTTTCGCCCCTGTGTCCGCCTACGCTCACACGGCGTCGCATGAACGGGCCGATTTCCTTGCCAAGGCCAATTCGAACTGGCCGCAGGATACCGTGCGGGAGATGCTGAAGGGGCATATCGTCTCGTGCTGCTCGATAAGGGCGGCTTTCTCGCTCTTGCCGTTGGCGGGTGGTTCGGTGGCCGGCTCGTCTATCGCCATGGCGTCGGAAGTGACCAGGCATGAGCACAAGTAATGCTCGTCAGCAGCCGTTGATGGGGCGGGCTCAACCAACTGCCGCGCCGGCCTCCGAAGCCGGGCGCAAGTGACCGGAGATTATCGTTGCTCAAGACTGCACTTGCTCCTGCCTTGGAAAATGAGATCGCTGCAATGAAGGCGTCCGACCGGGTTCGGCTGAGGCTGCTCAAGGCTGGGCAGACCTTTCGCGCCAATGACAACACCTGGGGATTCGTGGAAGACGGCGAGTTGGATGAGCTGCGTCTTGAGGTGGAAGAGCGGATGAAGGAGGTGCTCCGCGCCCTCGTCATCGATATCGAGAACGACCATAATACAGCCGACACCGCGCGCCGCGTGGCCAAGATGTTCATCAGTGAGGTGTTTTCCGGCCGCTACCAGGCCGCGCCTTCGGTCACGGCGTTTTCGAACGTGTCGCGGCTCAATGAACTGATGATCGTCGGCCCGGTCAAGGTGCGGAGCGCCTGCTCGCACCACCTGTGCCCGATCATGGGAAAGGTCTGGATCGGCGTCCTGCCGAATGCCGCGTCCGACCTGATCGGGCTGTCCAAATACGCCCGCCTATGCGACTGGATCATGAGCCGACCGCAAATCCAGGAGGAGGCTGTGGTCATGCTTGCGGATGAGCTCGAGCATCGCATCAAGCCCGACGGGCTGGCGATCATCATGGAAGCGGATCATTCCTGCATGCATTGGCGCGGCGTCAAGGACGAACGGTCCGTATTGACCAACTCGATCATGCGAGGCGCTTTCCTTGAAGATGCGGCCTTACGCGGCGAGTTTCTGAGCCTGCGGAACCGAGGCAAAGATTAATCTCATGAACTGGTGTGCCTGTCATGTACCTCAATACTATTGCAGTTCACGATCATGACGCCGACAATCGGGGCGGTGACAGAACACGGCACCGGTCTCTTCGTCCATTCAACGAACGGTGGCACATATGCAAGTCCCATCTCGCCGGGTGACGCCTCGGCCTTCGGAAGACGCCACGGAGGCTCAGCTGATCTCGCGCGCCGCCAACGGCGATGGAGCAGCCTTCGCGGCTATCATGCGCCGCCACAATCAGCTTCTATTCCGCACGGCGCGCAGCATTGTCGGAAACGACGCCGAGGCGGAAGATGTCGTCCAGGAAGCCTATCTGCGCGCCTGGCGCGCCCTGCCCAGCTACCGTTCCGAGAGCAAACTCTCGACCTGGCTGGTGCGCATCACAACCAATGAGGCGCTTGGGCGGTTGCGGCGCAAGAGCGCGCAGGTGATCCCATTAGAGGTTGCCATGATTTCTTCCGAACCCGAAACCCAGGCGGCACTGACCGATGAGCCTGGCCGGGGCCCAGAGCAATCGGTGATGCGCGTACAGATGCGCAAGCTGATGGAGGCGCGCATCGACCTGCTTCCCGAGGTGTTCCGGACGGTCTTCATGCTGCGTGCGATCGAGGAGATGAGCGTGGAGGAGGTGGCGCTGGCGCTGGAAATTCCGGCGGCCACCGTGCGCACCCGCTTCTTCCGCGCCCGAAGCCTGCTGCGCGAAAGCCTGGCTCAGGAAATGGATTCCGCCCTTGGTGACGCCTTCTGCTTCGATGGCGCCCGTTGCGACCGGATTGTCACCGCCGTGCTGGCGAAGGGCAGGGCGGAGGGGCTTTCCGACGAGGAGTGAACATTCAACAGGGGAATGCTTGCCGCGCCCCGTCACGATGAGTTGCGTGGAAGGAGAAATGCCATGGCCTCACATGCAAACGAGGATGCCGGCCCCGATCTGACCGAGGGCGTCACCCTTGCCAATTTCGACGACACGCCGATGCTGCGCGGCCATGTGGGCAAGAAGGCGGTCCTGCTCGTCCGTGTCGGCGATGAGATCCTGGCGGTGGGCGCCAATTGCACCCACTACAGCGGGCCGCTGGAAAAGGGTATCGTCGTCGGTGACACGGTGCGCTGTCCCTTGCACCATGCCTGTTTTTCACTGCGCACCGGCGAGGCGCTTGGCGCCCCTGCCTTCGATCCGCTGCCTTGCTGGCAGGTCGAGCGCGAGGGCGACCGGATCGTGGTCCGCGAGCGCAAAACATCCGAGCCGCAGCGCGCTGGATCGGCAATGGGCCAGCCGCAGGACATCGTCATCATCGGTGGCGGCGCGGCGGGATTTTCCTGCGCCGAGATGCTGCGTCGGCGCGGCTACCAGGGGCGGCTCACCATGCTGAGCCAGGATGCCGATGCGCCCTATGATCGCCCGAACTTGTCGAAGGACTACCTGGCAGGCAACGCGCCGGATGAATGGATGCCGCTCAAGTCCGAAGGCTTTTACGGCAAGAGCAACATCGATCTCCAGCTTGGGACTGAAGTGAGCGGGATCGACGTGTCGGCGCGCGTCGTCACGATTACGGGCGGCCGCACCTTCCCCTTCGACCGCCTTCTCATTGCGACGGGGGCCGAACCGGTGCGGTTGCCGATCCCCGGCGCGGACCAGCCCAATGTCTTTACCCTGCGCTCATTTGCCGACAGTCGTGCCATCGTCGAACGGGCGAAATCGGCCAAATCGGCGGTGGTGCTGGGATCGGGCTTCATCGGCCTGGAAACAGCGGCCGCGCTACGAGCACGCGGGCTGGATGTGCAGGTGGTCTCGCTCGATGCAAGGCCGCTGGAAAAGGTGCTCGGCCCCGAACTCGGCGACTTCATCCGGGAACTTCACGAAAATCATGGTGTCAGGCTCCACATGGGCACTTCGCTTGCTTCGATCGGAGCAGACGCGGTCACGCTGAGCAGTGGTGCCGAACTGCCTGCCGATCTCGTGATCATCGGCGTGGGCGTCCGGCCGAATACCGCGCTCGCCGAAGCGGCGGGTATCGCTACCGACCATGGCATCCTCGTCGATGATTATCTCGAAACAGCTGCACCGGGCATCTTCGCGGCGGGCGACGTGGCGCGCTGGCGCGACGGCCAGATCGGTCAAACCCGCCGGGTCGAGCATTGGGTGGTCGCCGAACGCCAGGGACAGATCGCCGCGGAAAACATGCTCGGCGCAGGGAAGCCCTTCCGGGACGTGCCCTTCTTCTGGAGCCCGCATTACGATGTCACGGTCCGCTATGTCGGCCATGCCGAGGGCTGGGACAGACTGGAGGTTGATGGCGACATCGCCGCGCGCGATTGCCTGGTCAGCTACAAGAAAGGTGGCAAGCTCGTCGCGGTCGCGGCCATCGGCCGTGACGCGCAGGCGCTCGAATATCATGCCCACTTATACAGAAACCCGAAAAATTAAGCCGACGCTCCCACATCGCGTCCAGCACGCCTGTTCTTCGGAAATCGCCTACTTGCGCGTCAGGCTAAAGGAGAAATGGCTGCCGCGGTGATAGTCAATCGCGTAGTTCACCGGGACGCCGGCTGCGGTGAAGCAGGTTTCGGTGATGAGCAGGGCTGGCCCGAAATCCCTGAGGTCATGGCGCTCGATGACGTCATCGGGAAGCATGACGGAGGATACGCTGGCGGCGGACATGCGCGGGCGGCTGCCGTATTCCTCGAGCAGGTCCATCAACGATCCGCTCCAGTCGAGGTCGTAGAGCTTCGCCGGGATGATGCTGCGCGGAACGTAGTCGATGCAGTAGAGGATCGGCTCGTCATCATGCAGACGGATGCGCTCGATGCGGATCACGCGGCCGGCGGGCGAGAGATGCAAGCTGTCGGCGACGCGCGTGTCGGGTGTTTCCTCGGAAATCGACAGCACCTTGTTGACGGTGGTGTAACCGTAGTGGCGCGCCATGTCGGTGACGCTCTCGAAGACGGTGATCGGGCGATCGACCTGCACGGCCGAGAGCGCCGAAACGAAGCGGCCGCGGCCGTGCTCGACATAGATCACGTCGTCCTGTTCGAGCAGCTTCAGGGCTTCGCGCAGCGCCGGGCGGGAAATCTTGAAGCGCTGCGTGAGCTGCGCTTCTGTGGGCAGCTTTTCCCCCGGTTTCAGCCCCTCCAACCGGATGAGATCGGCAATCCGGTCCCGAAGCTGAATGGCCAGGGTGCGCGAGTCGCGAAGGGGCTCCTGCACTTCTATGCCTCGTGTTGTCGTTGATCGTCTAATCGTTCTTGTCTGACAAATCCTTGCCGGTCAAGTGTACGAAAGCCCGGCTTGTGGGCGCGTCCGCTTCGCTTCACGTGCGCATTTCCACAAATAGCGGAAAGCCGTCTTGACAGGTATTTCCAACGATGTCAGTTGTCTTACAACTAAAGCGTCATCGCTTCCTGCAAACATCGAGAGCAGAACCATGCTGAATTTTGACGAACAGAGATTCCTCCGTATCCAGTCCGGCGCAGTCGCGCTGCAGAACCGCCTGGAAACAGTGATCGTCTCCTGTCTTTCGGCGGGCGCAGACAACATCTTCTTCCTCGGCACCGGCGGCGCGGCGATCCTGATGCAGCCCGCGGCTCAGTTGCTGCAGCGGCGCTCGCGCTTTCCTGCCTTCATCGACATGCCGGCGGAACTGGTGCTCACCGGCTCGACCCACCTGACGGACAAGTCGATCGTCGTCATGCCGTCGCTTTCCGGCACGACGAAGGAAAGTGTGGCCCTTCTCGCCAGGCTGAAGGAAATCGGCGCGACAGTTGTGACCCTGGTCGGCCACGAGGAGACGCCGCTCGGCAAGGGGGGAGACCACGTCTTCGTCAATTTTGCCGAGGACGATACGTCCTGCGAATCCTTCTATCTGCAGTCGCTGTTCATCGCGCTCGCGATCCTGAACCATCGTGGCGAGATCGAAAACCACGCCGAGATCGTCAGCCAGCTCTCCCGCATGCCGGCGCTGCTGCTGGAGGTGAAGCGGGCCTATGAGCCGAAGGCGGAGGCCTTTGCCAAGATCCTCGCCGGCTCGGATTATCACATCATTACCGGTGCCGGGAACGTCTGGCCGGAAGCGTTCTACTACGGCATGTGCATCCTCGAGGAGATGCAGTGGATCCGCACCCGTCCCGTACACGCGTCCGATTTTTTCCATGGCACGCTCGAACTCGTCGAAAAGGGCGTCAGCGTCATTCTCTTCAAGGGCGAGGATGCGGCGCGCCCGCTTGCCGACCGCGTCCAGAACTTTGCGCCGGTCTACACAGACAAGCTGACCGTTCTCGACACCGCCGAGTTCGCACTGCCCGGCGTTTCGGCCGATGTGCGGGCGCTGGTGTCGCCCGTGCTGCTGGCGACTGTGCTGGAGCGCATCAGCGCCCATCTCGAAGTCCTGCGCAACCACCCGCTCACGACAAGGCGCTACTACAAGCGCGTCGCCTACTGATATTTGCTGCTTGACGCGATAATCCGGAGCTGCGAATGCGCATCATCGCGTTCGCGGCTTTGGCGTCCTATCCCGAGATGCGCATGAAAACCTTCCGCTTCGCCGCCGTCGGCGACAATTGCATAGACCGCTTCCAGCCTCCGCTTTCGCAATCGCTTGTTGGCGGCAACGCTGTCAACGTTGCGGTACAACTCGCCCGGCTCGGCCACGTCTCGCACTATTTCGGCGCCGTCGGTTCGGATCCGGCCGGCTGGCGAACGCGGCATCTCCTGGCTGACAACGGTGTCGACGTCACGTATATGCGGGAACGTGTCGGCGTCACCGCCTATACCGAGATCGACGTGCTTGCCTCCGGCGACCGCGTCTTCACCTTCGAGGATTTCGGCGTCTGCGCCGGCTACGAGCCGGACGCGGACGAGATTGCCGTCCTGAAGACCATGGATCATGTGCATATCGGCTGGATGGACGATGGGGGCGTTCTGCGCCGCACGCTCGCCGATGCCGGTATCAGTGTGTCGCAGGATGTGTCCGTCAATGCCGATCCGGTCAATCTCGGAACCGAGGGCCTGGCGATCGCCTTCGCTTCCGCCGGCGACGACGACGCGACGGCGGAAGCCTTGCTGCGCCGCCTGCTGGAATGCGGCGTGCCGCTCGCCGTCGTCACGCGGGGCAGCAAGGGGGCCATGGTCGGCGATGGAAGACAAACTGCTTCGATCGGCATCCGGCCGGTCGAGGTGGTCGACACGACCGGTGCCGGCGACAGCTTCATTGCCGGCTTTCTCGCAGCCCGAATTGCGGGTCTGCCACTACCTGATTGCCTTGCGGCCGGGCGCGACCGGGCTGCCCTGACCTGCATGCATGTCGGCGGTTTTCCGCAGCTGCCGCAGCCGCTCTGACGGGGCCGGGGACTATTTCAGAACGAGCAAGCCCGAAAGCATGATGATTCCAGCCCCGGCGATCATGTGCAGTTCCACCGGGGTCGAGAAGAGAAGAACCCCGTAGATGCATCCCCAGATGATCTGGCTGTACTGGAACGGTGCGACCACCGAGGCCTCGCCGATCCGGAATGCGCGCACCAGCAGCGCATGGCCGCCGAGAAGCAAGAGGCCGCCGGCAATCGCAAGACCGAGGTCGGCAAGGTCGATCGGCAGCAATCCACCGGACGCGGCAGCGACACCAAGCGCAACAGGCGTCATTACGACGAGAAGGCTTCCGACGAGTGCTTCATCCGTTTCCGCCACTTTCGCCCGGCGCAGCAAGATCAGGGAAAGCGCGAACAACACCGCAGAGCCGAGCGCCGCGGCATGGCCGAGATTGAGGGGCGCCACACCCGGCTTCAGGGCGACGGTAACGCCAGCGAAGCCGATCAATACGCCCACCCAGCCGACCGCCGAAAGCCGTTCGCGGAGAAACACGAAACCGAGAACTGCAACGAGGATCGGCGTGAGAAAGGCGATCAGGTAGGCCTCCGCCAACGGCAGCTTGGCGAAGGCGTAGTGGATCAGCATCGTATCGATCGCCAGCAACAGCGCACGCCAGAGGGCGAGGCCGGGCTGGCGCGGTATCAGCCGCCCGCTTCGGCCGGTTGCGAAAGACTGGATCAACAGTGCAACGAGGGCGGCAGCGGTGACAAGGAACGTCACCTGTGGCGCCGGCAGGCCCGATGCCATGACCTTCACGATGGCATCGGTGGCCGAGAAGATCGCGAAGGCGACAACAACGAGAAGGGCGCCACGGCCGTTCGACGGCACGATCGACGCGCCGCCGCGGGCCGTGGCGGGCGCGTCAACGGGCATTGAAGCGGCCGAAGCGCTCCTCGATGCGAGACTGGGCGTATTCCAGCCCGATCGACAGGATCCAGTAGATCATCGATGCGGTGATCAGCATCTCGATGTGGCGGAACTCGGTCTGGCCCTGGGTGCGGGCGAGATACATGATTTCCCAGACGCCGACGACGGAGACGAGGGAGGAGTCCTTCAGCATGGCGATGAACTGGTTTCCGGTCGGCGGAATGATGACCCGCATCGCCTGCGGCAGGATCACGAGCGCCAGGGTCTGGTTGGGGCTGAGCCCGAGTGCGGTGGCGCCTTCCGTCTGGCCGCGTGAAATGCTCTGGATGCCGGCGCGGAAGATTTCCGTCATATAGGCGCCGTAGCACAGCGAAAGCGCCAGGATGCCGGCAGGCACCGCGCCGATCACATAGCCGACCTGCGGCAGGCCGAGATAGATGATGTAGATCTGCATCAGGAGCGGCAGGCCGCGAAACAGCGAGGTGTAGAAGGTGGCGAGGCCGTAGACGACACCGTTGCTGGACAATTTGGCGATTGCGCCGGCCAACGCGATGACCGTCGCGATCACGATGGAGATCGCGGAAATGTAGAGCGTCGTCACCACGCCCTGTGAGACGAGAAAGCCGATCTTCTTGGCGATGAAGGCGAAGGACAGGTCGAACGAGTAGAAGAAGAGCATCAGAAGCACGAAGAGCTCAAGCCAGACGCCGACCACCTGCTGGCGCTGTGAGAGCTGGCGCAACGCTTTCCAGTTGGCGGCAACGATGAGCGCGATCAGGAGAGACGAAACCAGCCGCCCCATGGTCGGGTTTTCGCCAAGCCAACCTGCCGTGGCGGGCAGGACATGGCCGATCCAGGCAGAGCTGACACCGAGCATGTAGAGCGCAAGGACCACCAGGGTGAGGATCAGCAGCGCGCCGGCACGGCGCGAGGCTTCGGGATAGATGAGTATCAATCGACCGATCATGGTTCAGACCTTTCCCGTTTCTCAGGCGGCGCGCTCGCGCCACCAATCCTGTGCCTGGAGCTTCCAATAAGTGAGCTGGGCGACGGCAAGCCCGGCAAGCCCGCCCGCCCAGACGAGGCCGAACGGTTCATAGAGCTTGTAGCGTTCGGTCTCACCGAGAATGCCTTCGGCGATGACCTTGCCGCCGATCGCCGTCGTGTTGAGGCCATGTCCGCCGAAGGCCGTGCAATACCACACGCCGGGGCTCATGCGCCCGATCTGGGGCATCAGATGGCGGGCGTAGGACATGAGGCCCGACCAGGCGATTTCGGTCTTCAACCCGGCGAGTTGCGGATAGGTGCCGACCATTTCGGCGCGCAGTTCGCGCACGAGCGCGTCCGTCGAGGCTGCGCGAGTGGTTATGCGACCGCCCCACAAGAGGCGCCGGCCGCCATCGATCACGCGGTAGTAGTCGCCCGCGCGGCGGTTGTCGCCGACGGCGTCCTTCGTTGCGATCGCCGATGCGATAAGATCCGGCGCATCCTCGCTGACCATGACGTAGGTTGCGATCGGCAGGAAGGAGCGCTTCAGCTTTCCGTTGAGCGATCCGGTATAACCACCTGTCGTGAAGACGACATCGCGGGCCGTCACGCCTCCACCAGCCGTTTTCACCCGCTTCTGTGCGCCTGCCAGGTCCACGGATTTTACCGCGGACCTTTCGCAGATGCGGCCGCCAAGACGTTCGATCTCGCGGGCGATGGCGCGTAGATAGTTCAGCGGGTGCATGTGGAACGCATTGCGGTTGCGCAATGCCTGGAAATAGCGGTCCGACTTGAGGACCGCGCGGACCGCGTCGCGATCCATGAATTCGAGTTCGTAGCCGTAGCGCCGGCTGGTGTCTTCCGCATAGGCCTTGAGGCTTGCAGCATCGTCGTAGCGCAGCACGCTCATCAGGCCGGGTTGCGGCTGCGCGTCATCGATCTGAAGGGCGCGGATGTTTTCACGGATGAACTCCGTGCCTTCGATCGACAGCAGATGGAGGCTGCGGGCTGCTTCTTCGCCGGTGACGCGTGCGATTTCGTCGCCGTCCGTTGCGTAGCCCGGGCTGACGAAGCCGCCGTTTCGGCCGGATGCGCCGTAACCCACGCTTTCGGCTTCCAGAACCGTGACGCTTTTGCCGGCACGCGCCAGTTGCAGGGCAGTCGACAGCCCGGCGAGGCCGCCGCCGACGATCACGACGTCGCAATCGTGCGAGCCAGACAGAGCAGAGCGCGCTGTCTGATCCACCATGGTGCGCTTATAGTAGGTATCAGGATAGGTCATGATGTGCGGCTCCCCCAGATGCGTGTTGCGGCGCGGGCCAGATCGACCCACGCCGCTATGCTCGTCAGTCCGTGCTGTAGTCCTTGCCGTACCACTTGGTGGTCAGCGTGCTGAGAGTGCCGTCCTTCTTCATCTCCTCGATGATGCTGCCGACCTTTGCCGTCCAGTCCTGATCGACTTTCTCGGCGATCACGACGAGCGGCTCGCGGAAGGCATATTCACCTTCCAGGCTGCGGAGCGGATAGCCATTTTTGATGGCGTTGAGGGCCGTCTGCTCAGGCGCGATCACCGCGTCGAGGCGCACGCCGCTGCCAAGACGAAGATCGTCGAAGGGCAGCATCGAATCGGCAAAGGTTCGCACTTCGCCCGGCTCTAGTTTGTATTCGATCGGCGGCAAGCCCGGCGCGTCGATTTCCAGCCGGCGGTTGATGAAGTCTTCCGACGTTGTCGCGGTCTCGACGCCGATGACCTTGCCGTTGAGGTCGGTCACGGACTTCGCCTCACTGTCCTTGTGCACGACATAGACATAGGGGCTGTAGTAGTAGATGCCGACGAAATCGATGACCTGCGCGCGCGCTTTGGTTGGCGTTACGGAACCGACGCCGAGATCGTAGCGTCCCTGCCAGCGGCCGCCGGTCAACGTTGCCCAGTCCGGCGTCTCGAAGCTCACCTCGACGCCCAGGCGCTTGGCGATTTCGCGGGAGACGTCGATATCGAAGCCGACCATCTCGTTGCTGTCGTCCAGATAACTCTGGGGCGGCCAGCCGCTGTTGGTGGCGACGACCATCGCCTTCTTTTCGATGACGCGGTCAAGCGTCTGCCCGGCATGGGCAGAGGCGGCCGCGGCGACGAATGCGGCGCCTACGGCCAATCGTACAAAGAGCTTCCTCACATGATCCTCCTATTCGATCCGTCAGCCACGATCCCCTTTTATGTAAGATGTCTGACAACTGAATGTGTCAGTGCTCGCATTCTGGAGTCAAGGCCGTCGAGAGGACGAAATCATGAAAGAATAAGATAAAATCATATATTTCCGTTATGAATGGCAATCTTAACGCAGGAGCATTTGAAATCGTCGCAGAGATTGGCTTTGCACATAGCGGCCGCCTTGCCACATTTTAAGGGAGGTCAGCCTCTACTGCATAATTCCTTAAATCGGATCCGATTTAAGGATAAGATTATGCAGCAGGTTTAAAGCGCTACAGCGTCCTTTGCGCGTCATATTTGACGCGCGGCGCTGTAAAGCGCGTCCGCGCACAACACCTTTCCGGGATTGAGGATCGCCGACGCATCGAGCGCGTCCTTGACCCGATACATCAGCGCCAGCTTGACCGGATTCGATGTGGCTGACAGTGACCCCGCTCTCTTGGTGCCGATCCCATGCTCGGCAGAGAACGACCCGCCGATCGTAACTATGTCCCTGTACACCACCTTCTCAATGGCTTTCGCCTTTTCGCCCGGAATGTCACGGCCGGCCGCGTTGAGGACGATATGGAGATTTCCGTCGGCAAGATGGCCGAACACGTAGGGATCGAGCGCGGCATCCACTTCGCTCAGATCCGCAAGGCAGCGATCGAGATAGCTCCCGACTTCCGAAAGAGGGACCGAGACGTCGTAGGATGGCGCGCTCGGATGCTTTCGGTAGATGAGGTCCGTGTCTTCGCGTAGCCGCCAGAGATCCGCCTCCTGCGTGCCCGAGGACGCAATCACGGCCGAGACGTCGGGGTGAGCTTCGATGAGGTCTTCATAGATACGGCCGAGTTCCGATTGCAACGCTGCCTCTTCGGTCCCGCCGAGCGAGACCAACAGGTTGACTGGATGGTCGGCATTGTAGTCCGTCGCCGACCAGCGATGGTGGCCGGATGTCAGGCGGAAATAGGTATTCCAGATCGCCTCCGCCGCGCGTAGATGACCATATTCTGCGTCGAGCCCTCGACGAACCGTCTCGAGCACGGCATCCACCGATGGTAAGCCAAAGAGGGCTGTTGCTGTGGCAGGGGGCTGGGGTTCGAGTTTGACGGCAATGCGCGTTATGATGCCGAGCGTACCTTCGGCCCCCACGAAAAGATGCTTTAGATCATAGCCGGCGGCGTTTTTCACGACGCGTGTAAGGTCGGAATAGATCGAGCCATCCGCGAGCACGGCCTCCAGACCAAGAATGCGATGCCGCATAACCCCGAACCGAAAGGCTGCAATACCCCCGGCATTCGTCGAGGCCATGCCTCCGATAGTTGCCGAACCGCGCGACGGCAAATCGATCCCTGTTTCAAGTCGATGCTCCGCGGCCGCCACTTGCAGCGCCTGTAGTGTCACGCCAGCCTCCACGACTGCAACGCGCTCGATCGGTGAAATATGCAGGATCCGATTGAGGTGGGCGGTCGAAAGCACCAGTTCGCCCGGCCGAGACATCGCCCCGCCTACGAGCCCGGTTCGTCCTCCATGGGTGACGAGCGAGACCCCGTTGGTGAGGCAACATTTGACGATGGCGGCAACCTCCCCGGTGGTTCTCGGGAGGACGACAGCGCCTGCCCCCAGGTTTTCAGGCGCAACTCCGTGGTCGATCGTGGAAATAGCCTCTCCGTCCTTGAGGTTTCCTTCACCGACAATTTTACGGACTTCGGCTTTGAATTCGGGGGGCAGGCTATGCATTCGATGTTACCTGTTGGTGGATATCGAGAACGATGAGGTGCTTGCGGCAAGTCGCTCAGGCGGTGTCCGTCCTAAGCGCGCCACTCTTTTTCGCCGTCCAGGTGGCGATGTAGTCCATCAGGCCGGGGTTGAGGCAGTCATAGGGCTCGATACCAAGGTCTCGCAGGCGGGCACGCACGCTATCCATCTTTGCCGGATCGTATCCGCTTTCGATGATCGAAGACACGAAGGCCGCAAACCCGGGCTTTGCCCAGCCCGTTTCCTGGAACCGCTCAGGATGCAGGAAGGAAAGCCCCTTGAACGCATGGTCGCGTTCGACGGGGCCGTACATGTGCACGCCGCAGTCCTTGCAGGCGTGGCGCTGAATAAGAGCGGCCGGATCCACGACAGCGAGCTTGTCGCCGTTTTCGAGTATCTCGACATTGTCCGTCGGCGCGACGGCGACGATCGAGAAGACAGCACCATCGGGCTTCCAGCACTTGGTGCAGCCGCAGGCATGGTTATGGGCAATGTCGCCCTTGATCCGGACCTTCACAGCGTTGCTCGTGCAGTTGCACACAAGTGTGCCGCCCGAGAAGGCCGCGTCGGTCGCCTTGAAACCGGAATCGAGGGATGGATGTATCGCAATGCTTGGCATGGGCTTCTCCTCCTTCATGGCCGGCGCGCTATGCCCGGCCGATCACTGGCATCGCTAGGCGGACGCTTGGCGATGCGATGAACGGATTGCATTCGTGATGCGGTTTTGAACCCGCGCTCAGTATACCACGACGCTGCGGATGCTCTCGCCGGAATGCATCAGCTCGAAGCCCCTGTTGATGTCTTCGAGCGCCATGGTGTGGGTGATCATCGGATCGATCTCGATCTTGCCCTCCATGTACCAGTCGACGATCTTGGGAACGTCGGTGCGACCGCGGGCGCCGCCGAAGGCGGTGCCCATCCAGCTGCGGCCGGTGACGAGCTGGAACGGCCGGGTGGAGATCTCCTGGCCGGCGCCGGCAACGCCGATGACCACCGACTTGCCCCAGCCGCGATGCGAGGCCTCGAGCGCCTGACGCATCACCTTGGTGTTGCCGGTGCAGTCGAAGGTATAGTCGGCGCCGCCGATCTGGTCGGCCCCGCGCTTCGTCATGTTGACGAGGTAGGGCACGATGTCGTCGCCGATCTCCTTCGGATTGACGAAATGGGTCATGCCGAAGCGTGTCCCCCATTCCTTCTTGTCGTTGTTGAGGTCGACGCCGATGATCATGTCGGCGCCGGCAAGCCGCAGGCCCTGGATGACGTTGAGGCCGATGCCGCCGAGGCCGAAGACGATCGCCGTCGCACCCATCT
>NZ_MBSS01000016.1 GCF_001695855.1 Ensifer sp. LC163 | reverse complement strand
CCGAGCGGGTTGTCGAGCCCGCCCGGCTGACCACCCGTCCATTTCACCAGTTCCGGCTTGCGCGCGATCATCTCTTTCGGCGGCGTCCAGGTCGGCCACTCTTTTGTGTACTGGATCTCTGCACGGCCATTCCATTCGAAGCCGGCCTTGCCGATGCCGACGCCGTAACGGATCGCTTCGCCGCCTTCCTGCACCCAATAGAGATGCCGCTCGTTGAGCCTCACCACGATCGTGCCCGGCGCCTCGCCGGTCGGATCGACAACGATCTGGCGACGGAATTCCGGCTTGACCTTCTGGAATGGGATTGCAGGAATTACGAAGCCATTGTCGATCAGCGAGGCATACATCGTGCTGTTGGCGGTGATGTTGCTGTCGATGCTGACCGGTGGAATTGAACCGGTCGGCATGCGATCAACGCCCACAGGCGGCATACTACTGGACGGCTCAATTGTTCCCAGCGACGGAAGTTCGAGCATCTGCGAGCAGCCGGAGGCGCCAAACAGGGTCATGACACCGAGGCCTGAAAGCACAGCGCGGCGGGAGAGGACGTAGCCGGACTCCGGTATGGCGCCAGAGGACAGCTTCTGATCTTGCGGCTTACGCATGCACCCTTACCCCAAGCGAACGGTCGGCATCATGCCCACCGGATGAGCGCATTTTCACAATTCATGGTTAAGAAGGCGTGAAAGCCTTACCGGCATGCCCCACCCGTCGGCGAGTTCGACATGCCCCTCGTGCACAGGTCGTCCGGAGACCACAGAAGGTAGTTACCGCCTGCGACGACGAGCAAGAGCGCCGCAATGGACACGACTTTTGTCATGGTGCGCACGTCAGGTCAGCGGGTTCAGCGAGCGGTTCATTGCCACCACGTCGTCGTGGGTAGGGTTCGGTCCGAGCGCCCCCATCTTGCTCATGAGCTGGTCACGCTTCCTGGGCGCTTCACCCTTTACCGCAGCATTGAGTGCCTTGCGCATGGTGACCGCGTCGTAATCGCAGCAATACCCTGGCGTCGAGGGTTGCTGCCGCCACGATTCCTCCAATGGCCCACCATCGACCGGATCGAAGCCAACGTCGTCGACAATGCCCATGACGAGTTGCTTGGCGTCCGTGTCGTCCCCAGCGACCGCGACTGCCAGCCGACCGGCCGAGCCTTCCGGCTGATCGAGTTCCGACAGGGAATGCGCAAGGATGTTGTTGAACGCCTTGATGACGGGGCGGCCGAGCTGTCTAGATACCCAGATACTTTCGACCTCGCCTGCATCAAGGTCGGCGATTTGAGGGTCTCGCAGCCCAGGATAGTAGTTGCTGGTATCCACGACCGGTATGCTTGCGGGCACGTCTTTGAAGAGGTCTTTCGGCAGCTTTTCGATAGCGGGAAGCGGAATGGACATAATGACCAAATCCGCGCCGGATACAGCCCCGTGCGTGTCCGTCGCCGCGGCTCCAATCTCCTCCGCAAACGGCCGCACATCTTCAGCCCCCTTGGAATTGGCTACCCTGACCTCATGCCCCGCAGATGCAAGCTTGCGCGCAAGGGTGCCGCCGATATTGCCAATGCCGATGATGCCGATTTTCATGCTGATGCTCCTGTTGTTCCGCCCACCAAGATAATAGATACTGCGGTATCGACAAGAACTGACGGATAAGTGGGCTACCCACCAAAAGGTAAGTATGGCGCAGGATCGGGACTGGAAGTGCGGCGACCCTCAACAGCATCTCAAATGGGCGGAAGCAACCACGGACGCCCTGCGCGTGCTGGAGGGCAAGTGGAAGATCGTCATCATCTGCCAGTTGTTTGGAGCTAAGGAGCCACTTCGTTTTTCCGAACTCGAAAGACGTTGCGAAGGCGTGAACCAGAAGATGCTTATCCAGCAACTGAAGGAACTGGAGAAGGACGGTGTAGTGACCCGAACCGTCTATCCTCAGGTGCCGCCGAAGGTGGATTACGCGCTGACCGAGATGGGCAAGGCCCTGGGACCCGCAATGGCCGAACTCATTGATTGGGCCTACATGCGCAGAGACCGGCTGGAGATAAAAAAATCGACGTGACCACATTGAGCCGGGCGCTAAACGCTCAATGCCTCTAGCACCGCGAAGAGTTCATCCAAGCAACGTGGGTGTGGGACGTCGCTTACAAACGACGTCACCACGGCGCTCGATCTCTTGTCTTAGCACTGGCAAGGGCGCTTCGCACGGTAGCGGTCCGCTGGCCAGGTTCAGGTATGGGGGTTATCTAGGGACAACTCCCGCTCGATCGAGGATTCGGGGTGCAGGTTTCCCCGCACTCCCGCCATTTCCCGCTCAAGGCTAAGTACACGTTTCTCCAGGTTCATAAGATGATCCCCATGCAGGTCATCGATCCCATTGAGGGCTTCCTCCCAGATCCTCCATTTCGCGAGAATGCGTTTCAACATCGTGTCACTCCTGCACTGGTTTAAGGTTTCGCAGCTCGCTGTCTCTGGAGGCCGATGGTCGCGCTATCACGACGAGGCGATGACGGACGTCAGGCGACCTGTTCGACAAGCAAAGGCATTCGGGCCGTCAACCCAAGGCCGGTGGCGACGACCGACACCCGCATCCTGTCACCGAGGGTCTCGTCGAACGTCGCCCCAAAGATGATCTCGGCATTCTCATCGACCTCCTCGCGAATCCGGCCGGCCGCTTCGTCGACTTCGAACAGTGTCAGATCTCGACCGGCCGAGATCGAGACGAGAACCCCTCTGGCATCTTTGAGCATCGCGTCGCCGAAGAGCGGATTTTCCAGGGCTGCTTTCGCGGCGGCAGTCGCTCTGCCCGGGCCAGCAGCTTCTCCGGTGCCCATCACGGCCATGCCCATGTCCCGCATGACCGCTTTCACATCGGCGAAATCGAGATTGACCAACCCTTCCTTCAAGATCAGATCGACGATCGAGCTTACACCTGCGTAGAGCACGGCGTCAGCCGTGGCGAACGCGGCGGCAAGGGTCGTATGTGGGCTGGAGAGGCGGAAAAGGCTCTGGTTTGGAACGGCGATAACGGTGTCGGCGCATTCGAGAAGTTGCTCTATACCTTCCTTGGCTTGGCGCAAACGGTGCGAGCCTTCGAAGACAAACGGTTCCGTGACGACGGCGACCGTGAGGATGCCGGCCTGACGTGCGGCACGGGCGATAACGGGCGCTGCCCCTGTGCCAGTGCCGCCGCCCATGCCGGCGGCCAGAAAGCACATATGGTAACCTGCGAGATGCTCCATGATCTCGTCGATCGATTCTTCCGCAGCGGCACGGCCAATGGCGGGGAGCGAGCCGGCACCCAGACCCTCGGTAATCTCCAGGCCGAGTTGCACGATCCGCGGCGCCTTCGACTTAACGAGCGCCTGAGCGTCGGTGTTGGCAACCAGAAAATCCACACCTGATAAGTCCTGCGCGATCATGTTGTCGACTGCGTTTCCGCCGCCACCTCCAACACCGATTACGGTGATCTTGGGCTTCCAGCCTGCCGTTTTCTGTAGGGGATGCATCATTATTATCCGTCCTAGCCTCGTGCGTAATTGCTCGTGTATGCCTATGCCGCTTTCCCGGGCCAGCGCTTGAACAGAGCACTGGCATTCACGCCGCCAAACCCGAACCCATTGGTGATCGCGTAGTTCATGGGCATCGGCCGGGCCACCTTTGCAACGATGTCAATGCCGTCGCTGGCGGGGTCGGGTGCGTTCAGGTTCAGCGTTGGCGGCGCAATCTGGTTTCGGAGAGCCATGATCGCAAAGATCGCCTCCAGTCCACCGGCGGCACCGAGCAGATGACCGGTCGCGGATTTCGTGCCGCTCACTGCTACCTCTGACGCCGTCCCGAACACCGTCTTGATTGCCGCTAGTTCCCCGCGGTCCCCGACCGGAGTTGAGGTGGCATGCGCATTCAGGTGCTGGATCTCGTGCGGGGAGATGCCTGCCTGCTTGATCGCAATCTGCATGGCCCTTGCCGCGCCGGACCCGTCCTCGGGACCGGAGGTGATGTGGTGGGCATCGGCCGTCGTGCCATAGCCGACCAGTTCGGCCAGCGGCTCGGCGCCGCGCGCCAGCGCATGGCTGAGGGATTCGATAACTAGCACTCCGGCACCTTCGCCCATGACGAAGCCGTCGCGGAGCATGTCGAATGGCCGCGATGCCAGTTCAGGGGTGTCGTTGAATCCGGCGGACAGAGACCGCGCGGCGGCGAAGCCGCCAAGGCTCACGATATTCATGCAGGCTTCCGACCCGCCGCAAACCGCGATGTCAGCCTCGTTGGCACGAATAAGCCGAGCAGCATCTCCGATGGCCTGAACGCCCGCCGCACATGCTGTCACAGGCGCGCCGAGAGGGCCTTTGAACCCATGTCTGATTGATACCTGACCCGCTGCCAGATTGACGAGAAACGATGGAATGGTGAAGGGCGACAAGCGTCGCGGTCCCTTCTGGTCAACGGTCCGGACCGCGTCTGTTATGGCAGGAAAGCCGCCGATCCCGGAAGCGATAATCGTCGCCGTTCGCAGGCGGTCCTCTTCCGAGGTAGGCCTCCAGCGCGCCTGCGCGAGAGCCTCTTCAGCCGCTGCGAGTGCAAAAAGAATGAAGCGATCGACCTTGCGCTGATCTTTCGGCGGCAGCACGAGATCGGGATTAAATCCGGCTTCGGCATCCTCGATGACGGATGGCACAACGCCACCCACCTTGGCGGGGAGATCACTGACAACCTCATCCGGCAAGCGGCGAATGCCTGACTTCCCGGCTATAAGCCGTGTCCAGGAGCTGGAAACATTGGCACCGAGCGGGCTAAGCGCTCCCATGCCTGTGACGACGATACGACGCATGACGACTCCAACATATTGCTGTTTTGCGGGATCAGGGCGGCCGTGTCCTAATCTCCGTCGAGGGGGGCGAGACGCTTCACCTCATTGGCCGCCACTTCGAGCAGGCGGTCCGACATATCCGCATCGGTCACGATCCGGGAGAGCGTGACCGCACCGACCATAAGGGACAGCACCACCATGGCCTTTTCGTCGGCGTCGGGCTCACCCTGCTCCGGCATCAATTCCTCCAGCACCTGCAGGTGAGCCTTGATGCCATCCTGGAAGGGTGTTCGAACCTCAGGGCTTTGGCGAGCAGCGTCCGAGCCGAGCGCGACCAGAGGGCATCCATCCCCGGTTTCTCCGCGGTGACCGGCCGAAAGATAGAGATCGACGACCGCGCGCAGCGGCTCCGAGCTTGAGGCTGCAACGGACGACCATCTGCGCGTCGCACTCTCCATCGCGCGTCTGGATGCAAGCGCGGCAAGATCGTCCTTCGATTCGAATTGCTTGTAGAAGCCGCCCTGGGTCAGGCCAGCCCCCTTCATCAGATCTTTGAGACCAATCCCGTCAAAACCGTGCTCACGAAAGAGCCGGCTTGCCGCATTGATCACGGCTTCTCGGTTTGCCTCGGCCTGGGCTCGACTGACTCTCATCCGGGTCTCCTTTTAGATTTCAGTTGACATCTATATACCTTTTAGAGTTAGAATGCAATCTATTCCGAATACCTCGACCGTCAAGAAGGGTCAGCACATGAAAAAGAACTTTCTCCTCTCTTCCGCGGCTCTGCTGGCCAGTGCCGGCGTTGCGGCTGCAGCTTTTGTCTTTTGGCCCACGGAAAAAGTCGCGGTAGCTGCTGATCCTCGAACCGCCGTTCCCTTCGTGAGCGTCACAAAGGCACGAACGCCGGATACTGTGGCTCGTAGTTTTACCGGAACCATTGCCGCACGCGTGCAGAGCGATCTCGGCTTCCGTGTTGCGGGAAAGATCGTTGAACGGCTCGTGGATCTCGGTGATGAGGTGCAGGCCGGGCAGCCACTGATGCGGATCGACGAAACAGATCTTCGTTTGGCCTTGACCGCCAAACGCAATGCAGCTGCGGCTGCCAATGCAACATTCATACAAGCACAAGCCGACGAGAGGCGATATGGCGTGCTCGTCAAGAATGGTTTGGCGGCAACGCCGCAGAGGTATGAACAGTCCAAAGCAGCGCTCGATACTGCGACAGCACAGCTTGCTGCGGCGGAAGCGGAGGCGAAGGTCGCCGAAAACGAGGCCGCCTATACGCTACTTGTTGCCGACGCAGATGGCACCATTGTGGAGACACTCGGCGAGCCGGGGCAGGTCGTCGCAGCCGGTCAGCCGGTCATAAGGCTCGCTAAAGCAGGACCTCGCGAAGCACTCGTCTGGCTTCCCGAAATTCTCAGACCTGAGATTGACGCTGTCGCGCACGCCACCGTCTACGGCCGCAGCACGGCGGAAAAGGCGGTTCTGAGGCAAATGTCAGCCGCCGCGGATCCTCGGACCCGCACCTATGAAACCCGTTGGGTCCTGCAGGGAGATGCCGCAACCGCGCCCTTGGGGGCAACGGTTACGATCAAGATCCCCAATAAGGATGCGCAGTCCCATGCCGAGGTGCCGGTCGGGGCCCTTTTGGACGACGGCACTCGCACAGGCATTTGGGTCGTCGACGATAAATCGTCGAGCGTTCACTTCCGGGAATTGAAAGTCGAGCGGCTTGGAGAAGAAGACGCGATCGTCTCGGGGCTGAAGCCAGGAGAGGAGGTAGTTGCACTTGGCGCGCATCTTCTGACCGATGGCGCGAGCATCCGGACCAGTGTCGAAAAAGCAGAGGCGGCCAACTGATGACCTTCAATCTTTCCGCGCTCGCCGTTCGTGAGCGGGCAGTCACCCTCTTTTTCATCATCCTTTTGGCCGCCGCAGGCGTCTACGCCTTCCTTAGCCTCGGACGCGCGGAAGATCCGTCCTTCACCATCAAGACGATGACCGTCACGGCCGTATGGCCGGGCGCAACAGCCCGTGAAATGCAGGATCTCGTCGCGGAGCCGCTGGAAAAACGCATTCAGGAACTGACCTGGTATGACCGGGTGGAGACAACCACCCGTCCTGGCTACGCATACTTGACGGTCACCCTTAAGGACAGCACACCGGCCAGCGCGGTCGAGGAGGAGTTTTACCAGGCACGCAAGAAACTTGGCGACGAGGCGAGAAGTCTACCGCCGGGAGTCTTCGGGCCTTTCGTGAACGATGAGTATTCGGACGTCAGCTTCGCCCTCTATGCCTTGAAAGCCAAGGGCATGCCCATGCGCGATCTTGTTCGTCAGGCTGAAACGATCCGACAGGATCTTCTGCATGTCCCGGGCGTCAAGAAGATCAATATTCTTGGCGAGCGGCCCGAACAGATTTTCGTCGAGTTCTCCTTTGCCAAGCTCGCCACGCTCGGCGTCTCGGCAAAGGACATTGCGTCTGCCCTTCAGAACCAGAACAACGTCACGCCCGCCGGCTCAATAGATACACGCGGCCCGCAAGTCTTTATCCGCTTCGATGGCGCCTATAACAACATCCAGGCAATCGCTGACACGCCGATCGTGGCGGGTGGCCGCACGCTGAAGCTTTCCGATTTTGCGGAGATCCGCCGCGGCTACCAAGATCCTGCGACCTACATTATCCGTCATGAGGGCGAGCCTGCAATCATGCTCGGCGCCGTGATGCAGTCGGGTTGGAACGGCCTTGATCTCGGCAAGGCGCTTGAAGAAAGATCCGCCACGATCAGCCAGTCGTTGCCTCTCGGCATGAGCCTGGCGAAGGTCAGCGACCAGGCGGTCAACATCCAGGAAGCCGTCGGCGAATTCATGATGAAGTTTGCCATGGCGCTTGGCGTCGTGCTGTTCGTGAGTCTGATCGCTTTGGGCTGGCGCGTCGGCATTGTCGTTGCGCTTGCTGTGCCGCTGACGCTTGCCGTTGTCTTCCTGATCATGCTGGAAACCGGCCGCTTTTTCGACCGCATCACACTCGGCGCTCTGATCCTGGCGCTCGGACTTCTGGTCGACGACGCCATCATCGCCATCGAGGTTATGGTGGTGAAGATGGAAGAGGGCATGGATCGCATCAAGGCGGCCGCCTATGCCTGGAGCCATACGGCGGCCCCTATGCTGTCAGGCACGCTCGTCACCATCATCGGTCTGATGCCGGTCGGCTTTGCGAAATCAACAGCCGGCGAATATGCCGGTAACATCTTCTGGGTCGTGGGCTTCGCTTTGATCGTGTCCTGGATCATCGCGGTGGTGTTCACGCCTTATCTCGGCGTCAAGATGCTTCCGGACATCAAGCCCGTGAGCGGCGGTCACGGCGCTATCTACGGCACACCGAATTACCAGCGCCTTCGTGCAATTATCAAGTTCGCCGTCCGTCATAAGTTTCTGACCTGCGCCGTCGTTGTCATCGCGATGGGGGTTTCCGTCGTGGGAATGGGCAATGTGAAGCAGCAATTCTTCCCGACCTCGGACCGCCCCGAAGTCCTGGTCGAGGTTCGACTGCCCGAAGGCACGAGCATCAAAACGACCACGGCCACGGTCGCAAAACTCGAACGCTGGCTGCAGGAGCAGCCCGAGTCCAAGATCGTCACCAGCTATATCGGCCAGGGCGCGCCGCGCTTCTTCTTTGCCATGGCGCCTGAACTTCCGGACCCGGCTTTCGCCAAGATCGTCGCCCTCACTCCTGATGCCGAGGGCCGTGAAGCGCTGAAGCATCGCATGCGCGCTGCAATCGCCGACGGCCTTGCGCCGGAAGCATCCGTGCGTGTCACGCAACTCGTGTTCGGCCCCTACACCCCGTTTCCGGTCGAGTTTCGCATCATGGGGCCGGATCCCGAGAAGCTCTATCAAATCTCGGAGGAAGCCCTCTCGATCATGAAATCCGTCCCGGATGTTCGCCAGGCCAACCGCGACTGGGGCAATCGCACGCCCGTTGTCCGCTTCATCCCGGACCAGGAAAGGCTCAACCTCATCGGCCTTTCACCCGCAGAAGCAGCTCAACAGCTGCAGCTCCTGCTGACCGGCGTTCCCATCACCCAGGTCCGTGAGAATATCCGCAATGTCCCGGTGGTTGCGCGCAGCGGTGGAGAAAACCGTCTCGATCCCTCGAGGCTCTCAGACTTCTCGCTGATCAGCAGAGATGGAAGGGCAATCCCGCTTGATCAGGTCGGTCACTCGGAAGTCAGCTTCGAGGAGCCGATCATGAAGCGCCGCGACCGCACCCCGGTCATTACCATTCGGTCGGATATCAACGAGGCGACGCAGCCGCCTGAGGTTTCGCAAGCGGTAATGCAGGCCCTGCAGCCGTTGATTGCCTCGCTGCCCGTCGGCTATCGGATCGAAATGGGCGGCAATATCGAAGAGTCGCTCAAGGCAAACGTCGCCCTCGTCAAAATCTTTCCGATGATGATTGCCGCGACGCTGATCGTTATCGTGCTGCAGGTTCGCAGCCTGTCGACCATGACCATGGTGATGCTGACAGCACCGCTCGGCCTTGCCGGCGTGGTACCGGCACTGCTCCTCTTCAATCAGCCCTTCGGCTTCAACGCCATTCTGGGTCTGATTGGCCTTGCCGGTATCCTGATGCGCAATACCCTCATTTTGACGGAGCAGATCAAGGAGAACCAAGCGGCAGGTCTTGATGACTATCACGCCGTCATCGAAGCGACAGTGCAACGAACACGTCCGGTTATCTTGACGGCACTGGCAGCTGTTCTCGCCTTCATTCCACTGACCCACTCGGTGTTCTGGGGGTCGATGGCCTACACATTGATCGGTGGCACGGCGGTCGGCACGGTGATGATCCTGCTCTTCCTTCCGGCTCTCTATGCGGCCTGGTTCCGGATCAAGCCGACGGAAGATAAGGAGCACGAGGAGTCCAAGGTTGACGAGCCGAAACTGCCCTTGCGCTTGGCAGCTGAGTGATGCCGTTACGCAAGCCGGGGAGGTATCGTTCGGTGTTTCCCCTGATCGCCCCATCACACCATACACTGACTGTGATAGGAGACGACGGTGCAAGAGCTGAAGTCCGTGAACGAATCCTGGATGTGGCGGAGAAACATATCCGCCACATCGGTCACCAGAAGACGAACGTCGCCGACATCGCTGACGAGCTCGGCATGAGCCGGGCAAATGTCTATCGCTTTTTCCCCACGAGGGCGGCCATCGACCATGGTCTCTATGCCCGGTTTGCTGAACAGGCGCTCGAGGCCATACGTGACATCGCGCGAAGCACTGCACCGGCTCGGGTCAAGCTTGTCGCAATCATCGAGACACTTCATTATCGTATCCGACGGCATCTGGCGGAAGAGAGAAATATCCACGCCCTATTTGTTGCAGCTGCCGGTGAGAATTGGCGGGTCACGCGCTCTTATTTTGAGCAACTCACGGCTGATCTCGAAGCCGTCATTCACGATGGCCAAAAGGCATCCGAGCTTCCTGCGGCAGATCCATCCAAAACCGCGCAAAGCATCATCACGGCCATGATTTCTTTTCTCCACCCGGTCCTCGTCGAGCAACGGGTTTCGGATGGCGGCGATATCGACGCGGATCTGGATCTTCACGTACGGTTTGTCCTGCGGGCGCTTGAAATTTCGAAGGGATGACAGGCGAGACGGTAACTGCATCATCCCGGCACAGAACCTTGAGACCATGGGTGCGGCTCTATTTCGCCCGCTCTGCTTTGAACTGCCGAGACGTCGCGCCTGCCGCGCGTAAGCCGCAGAAGTTTGAACCTGTCCACAGTTATCGCTATCTTAGGCGGCCGAGATTATACCTAACCCGGGCGTTCTATTGCGATTGCGGTTGCCTCACCGCCACCGATGCAAAGCGACGCGATGCCTCTCTTCAGGCCGCGGTTTGCCAGGGCATGTAGAAGGGTGACAATCAGTCGGGCGCCGGTTGCGCCAATCGGGTTGCTGAGCGCGCATGCTCAACCGTTGACGTTCAGGCGCTCGCCCGGGATGCCGAGCTCCTTCGCGGCAGCCATCGCGACGACTGCGAACGCCTCGTTGATCTCGAAGAGATCGACGTCGTCTACGCTCCATCCAGCCTTACCGAGCAGTTTTCGGATGGCAGGGATCGGCGCGGTCGTGTACCAGGCCGGCTATTGGCTGTGGGTGACGTGTGCCCTGATCAGGGCAAGAATGGGAAGGTTCTCTTTTCTCGCAAGCGAGAGCCGGGTCAAAACAAGTGCGGCGGCTCCGTCAGCGTTGGCGGAAGCGCTGGCGGTCGTGATCGTGCCGTCCGGTCGGAACGCCGCCTGGAGACCGGGGATCTTCTCCGGATGGACCTTGAGGGGATGTTCGTCCGTATCGACAATCCTCTCGCCGGCTTTCAGCGTGACCGACACAGGCGCGATTTCGGCGGCGAAGAGCCTGTTTTCGATGGCGACGCGGGCGCGGGTGAGCGTCTCGATTGCATAGGTGTCCTGATCGTCGCGCGTGAACTGATACTTTTCCACGGCGAGCTCACCAAAATCCCCCATTGCTCGTCCGGGCTCATAAGCGTCCTCCAGGCCGTCCAGCATCATATGGTCGAAGATCTTGCCGTGGCCGGCTCGATATCCCTCGCGGGCCTTGGCAAGCAAGTAAGGCGCGTTGGACATGGATTCCATGCCGCCTGCAACGACGACCTCAGCTGCCCCAGCGCATATCAAGTCATGGCCAATCATGGCGGCTTTCATGCCGGATCCGCAGACCTTGTTGACGGTCGTGGCGCCGATCCCGTCCGGTAGGCCTGCGCGACGTGCCGCCCGGCGGGTGGGGGCCTGTCCCAGGCCCGCCGAAAGCACGCAGCCCATTATAACTTCATCAGGACGTTCAAACGGCAGGTGGGCGCGCTGTAGTGCGGCTCGGATCACCACGGCGCCGAGTGCGGTCGCCTCTAACGAGGCCAAGTCTCCAAGGAACCGGCCAAGCGGTGTCCTGACGGCGGATACGATGACAATCGGGTCGTCAAGCTGCGTCATGAAGTTTCCTTTTGATGATTTGCAAGGCCGGCGAGAAGCTGGACCGATGACATTTCCTGGTTGGCTCCAGGGTGGCAGCCCATCCAAAAACATTCGTCGGACAGGGCTTGATTTTTTATATTTAGTTTGACATCTAAATACAAGATAGAAGTCGAGTGACATCTATAAAGCCGACGGGATCGTTCAACCGTACCGCCCGACGCTGATCGCGAATAGACAATGAAGAAGAGGAGGCCGCTGTGGCCGGACAAAAAGTGATTGTGGTTACAGGTGCATCCTCCGGAATCGGCGAAGCGACCGCCCGCCATTTGGCGAAGGCCGGGCATATCGTCTATGGCGGCGCCCGTAAGCAGGGAATGTCTTCGGTACCCGGACTGAAATATGGCGTGGTCGACGTCACCAATGATGCCTCTGTGGCAAGCTTCATCGACGGGGTCTTGTCAGAGGCCGGGCGCATTGATGTTCTGATCAACAATGCCGGCGTGTCTTTGATCGGTCCGATCGAGAACACCTCGCCCGAAGAGGCGGCCGCGGTGTTCGACACCAACGTCCTTGGCCCGTTGCGATTAACCCGTCGGGTATTGCCGGCAATGCGAGCTAAACAGAGCGGCCTCATTATCAACGTCAGTTCGGTGCTCGGATTTCTGCCGGCCCCATTCATGGGCATTTATGCTGCCAGCAAGCATGCGCTTGAGGGCATGTCGGAGAGCCTCGATCACGAGATCCGGGAATTTGGTGTACGAGTGGTTTTGCTTGAGCCAACCTTTACCAATACGAAACTGGATGTGAATGCCGTCCATACAGCCGCGCCGCTCGGGGTCTATGCGACCCAGTTCCAAGCGACCGTCAATACGGTGCAAACCCAAATAAAGTCCGCGCCATCGCCGCAGTTCGTCGCAGAGAAAATCGCCAACGTCATCGAAGGACCCTACAGGTTACGCCGGCCCGTGGGGCGTGAAGCGACCCTTCTCGCGCGGTTGCGCCGATTCATGCCGGCCAAAGTCGATGGCAGCCTGCGCAAAACATTTGGCTTCGCCAAGAAGAAGTGAAGCCCTACGCGCTCGAAGGGGAAACACTCAACCGCATCTTTGAACGTCCATGATAGAATACATCATCATGGATGTTCAGCGCGTTGCCTTAACAAAATGGAGGTGGTTGGTTCGATCCCGTTCAAGAACACGGATAGGAGATATCCGGACTGGGCGCCATGTTGCCAGCTTCCGCTTGTCTCAGATGGAAGATGGAAGCTCGACTGCCTCTGTCGCTGAGACGGGAATGTGACCTACAGCGGACATCGCGCGAAAAGAGGGCCGTTGGTATCCCCCAAGACGACGCTCCCACATCCCCGCCTGGCTCCCTCAAGTCTATTCGATTGCCGTTCGTGCTCCTAAAAGCTGAGGGCGCTGTCCAACAATGAAGGATTTAGCGGCTGGCCTTGAACGCCTCAGCCCGCTCTTCGCGTTCGCTTTGATAGGCGGGATTTAGCTCGGTAATCAGATCTTTGCGCTGCAGCGGTTGGCCGCAGCTTTCGCAAACTGGCCCAAGTCCTGCGGGCTTCCCGCAGGTGGAGTGCAGGTAATTGACCGCCCGGCCCTCATCCGGTGACTTGCACCATCTCTCCCCCCATGCCCGCAGCGCCAGGACGACAGGGTAAAAAGCCTCGCCTTTCTCGGTCAGGTGATACTCGTAACGTGGCGGCCGCTCGGTGTAGCGGCGGCGCTCCACCAGACCATCCTCCTGCAGCTTCTTCAGCCGCGCTGCGATCATCTGCGGCGTCCCGCCGGTCTGCGCCTGGATTTCCTCAAAGCGATGAACGCGCATGAAGAGCTCGCGCAGGACCAGCACGGTCCAGCGGTCGCCGACTTCACCCTCGGAGCGGGCGATCGGGCAGAGCGTCATTTCAGCAGATATTTTCTCCATCTTGTCGCTTTCTTTATCATAGGGACTTGTAGATATGATTTTCATAGCTAATATAAGAGCTCGTTGAAACAAGCGCAACAGGCCAAGCGGCGTCGCGACGATCGCGACGCAATTTCGATGGCGATATCACGCTTGTCCAGTAAACGAAGGAGCGCGCCCATGAGCGATCATGAAATCGTCGATTCTAGTTTTTCCGCAATCATCAACGCACCGTTCGAGAAGATCGACATTCCGCAATGGTGCTTCACCCTCCCTGAGGATGAATACCGGCGCTGCTCTCCGGCTCATATTGCCGCCGGTTTCACGACGGCTCCGGACGGCAGGCGCATGTCGATCAACGTCGAGACGATCGGCGGCAGTCTGATGGTCCAGCACTACGTCGAGACATTGGCTGAGAAGCATCACCTGATCCTCGAATCCGTTTCGGAGATATTCACTCCTACGGGCCGAACAACGATCCATGTGCTTTGGGAACTCAGCGCCAAACGCATCGACGACCGGACTTGCGAATTCACGAACCACGTGCGCTCCAGAGCAACCGAAGAATTCAAGGCCTTCCTCGACAGTCAGGGCATCCCCTTCGAGGTCTTTCGCGGGCAACGACAGCCGATGTCGATTGCCCATAACCAGGGCGAAACGCCGCTGTTTGCGTCAAGCATCGAGCGCGCCGCGCTCAACAGCTGACAATCCGCAAGTTCAACCGAGGTCTTAAACATGGCACAGACAAACTATCCCATCGATCGGACCGCCTACCTGCTGGTCGATCCGTTCAACGATTTCCTTCATGAGGACGGGAAGGTCTTCCCGCTGCTCAAGCCCGTGGCCGAGGAGGTCGGGCTGCTCGACAACCTCCGCCGGCTGGACAGGGCCGTGCGTGCGGCCGGCGTCCAGGTAGCGATTGTTCCGCACCGGCGCTGGGAACCCGGGGATTATGAGAGTTGGGACCATCCCAGCCCGACCCAGCGCAAGATCATGGACCGTCACCACTTTGCCCGCGGCGAGTGGGGCGGAGAATTCCATCCTGATTTCGCGCCGAAGCCGGGCGACATCATCGCTTCCGAACATTGGGGGCAGAGCGGGTTCGCCAATACCGACCTCGACATGAAGCTCAAGCAGCATGGCATCACGCACGTCATCATTGTCGGCCTGATCGCCAATACCTGCATCGAGACCACAGCCAAATACGCGATGGAGCTCGGCTACCACGTTACGCTGGTGAAGGACGCGACCGCCGCCTTCGGCCACGCGCACATGCATGCCGCGCACGAACTCAATGGACCCACCTTCGCTCACGCCATTCGAACGACTGACGAAGTGATCAACGATTTGTCCGGAAAGTGAGAAACGAAATGACCAAGTTTATGAAGACCCTTGCCGTTGCCGCTGTAACGACCATGCTGTCGACAACCGCTATCGCTCCGGTGGCTTATGCCACCACTGCGACCACCACCATCAGCCAAGATGCCTCGATCCGTCCGTTCCCCAAAATTCACTATTCGGAGAAGGCGCTCAACGACCTTCGTAAGCGGATCTTGGCGACCCAGTGGCCTGAGAAGGAGACCGTATCGGACTCGTCGCAAGGTGTGCCGCTGGCGACGATGCAGGCGCTCGCCCGATATTGGGCGAAAGACTATGACTGGCGCAAGGTAGAGGCCAAGCTGAATGCTCTGCCCCAGTTCGTCACCACGATCGACGGGCAAGAAATTCACTTCATCCACGTCCGTTCGAAGAATCCCAATGCTTTACCGGTGATCATCAACCATGGCTGGCCGGGCTCGATTATCGAGCAGATCAAGCTGGCCGGGCCACTAACGGATCCGGTCGCCTACGGCGGCAAAGCGGAAGATTCGTTCGACGTGGTGATCCCGTCGATGCCGGGCTATGGCTTCTCCGGCAAACCGACTGCGACCGGCTGGGGTCCCGAGCGCATGGCTAAGGCCTGGGACGTGCTGATGAAGCGCCTCGGCTATCAGCGCTATGTCGCCCAGGGCGGCGACTGGGGCGCGTTTGTAGTGGACCAGATGGGCTTGCAAAAGCCTGCGGGGTTGCTCGCCATCCATACCAACATGCCCGGGGTTGTTCCAGCCAACATCGACAAGGCGACCCTGGCCGGAGATCCGCCGCCATCCGGCCTCTCGGCCGAGGAAAAGCGCGCCTACGAGCAGCTCCTCTACACCTACAAGCATGTGGCAATTTACAAGGTAATGGCAGAGCGGCCCCAGACCTTGTACGGTCTTGCGGATTCGCCTGTCGCCCTCGCTGCTTATATGCTCGACCATGGCGACAACGGCAGCCAGCCCGCATCGGCAGTTACCGAGGCCCTTAGCCGCCGTCAGAGCACGACCGGCGAGCTAACGCGGGACGAGATCCTCGACAACATCACGCTCTACTGGCTGACCAATACGGGCGTGTCTGCGTCGCGCCTCTATTGGGAATACAAGGGAGGCTTCTTCAACGCGAAGGGCGTCAAAATCCCGGTAGCGGTGAGCGTCTTCCCCGGCGAGCAACATGAGGCGCCGCGGAGCTGGACCGAAAAGGCCTATCCCGATCTCATCTACTATCATCATGCCGAGAAGGGCGGCCACTTCGCTGCCTGGGAGCAGCCGATGATTTTCGCTCAGGAGCTCAGGGCGGCGTTCAGATCGCTGCGCTGAGTTGGAGGACGCGGACGGTTTCCTCCCGCCGTCCGCGTCCGCTCTAACTGCCAAGGTGCTCAGGGCTTCATTCAAATCGCCGACCGTCGAAGGCGACGGCATCCACTTCGTTTTTGCCGCTGCCGCTTGCCGCCTCATCGAGTCACGCTCGGTAGCCTTCAGAGCGTTCTGTATCTCTAAACCTCCAAGCGGTTGGATTGCTACATAAGCTTTCAAAATCGCCGAGCGCCAAAACAATGGCGATACATTGAGGTCGTCTCATGTGACCGTCAGTCATCCAGTCACGAGAGGTCTATGACCATGCTCATCAAGACGTTCGCCGCAGTTGCTGCCGCCACCTTGCTCGCCACGGGCGCCTTCGCCCAGGGCACGGGGGAGGTCCGCGCCGCCCCGGTGTTCTTCCCCATCAAGAACGAACCCCCACCCAAGCTGATCGTGGAGCCTCCGCTTCCCGAAGCGTTGGCCCGGGGCGCCGTGCTTATCCCGTACCGAACCGAGAATTTCCGTATCGTATCGGTGTTTGGAGCGGGCGCGAGCACAGTGTCTCCACGAGTCGGGCATCTGCACGTGACCGTCGACGACCTACCGTGGCGGTGGGCGGAAACGGGAGACACCAGCACGGTCGTCGTGGTCGGGCTACCCGCCGGGGAGCACAAAGTGCGGATCGAGCTCGCGAGCCCCGAGCACAAGGTCTTCGCCGGAAAAACAGTGGCGTTCACGGTGCCTGACACTGCGTCTCATCCGCACTGAGGACTACAGCGCCGCGCGTCTTGTCAGACACGCGGGGCTGTCCGATATGCCGCTGGCGAAAGTCGACAGCGATCGGGATTCCCGTTCAGGCTTCGCGGCGAAAAGGCAGAGGGGCGCCAAGGGAACTTTTCTCACGAGCCCTGTAAGGGCTTGTTGCGCGTATCCGCCCATCACCGGCCATCGGTCTCGCCAACAGCTTCATGTGTCACCGGTCTCAATAGGCAGATTTGAAGATTCCATGTCGCTCGCATGGCGATCGCATAATGTATCAGAAGGAACTCGATCCCGGCCGGTTGACGTAAGGTCTTAATCTGCTTCGGCTTCCCGCATGGTTTTAAAGGGATCGGCGCCGATGCTTTACTCACCTTGGGGAACTCGGCTGTCTCCAGGCGGCGCTCGCCGAGTTCAAAGTTAGAAATAAAACTTTGCAGTTGGCCAATGCGCTGGCCGATTGGTGCTAGCGTCAGATTCGCGGCCATTGGCGAGATCACCCGTGCTCGGTCGTCGAGCGGTTGACAGAGGCATGCAGGTGGGCGTGAGATGAACTGCGGTTCCGCGGCAATCCACGACCACGAGGATTCATCGGGGAAGAGATTCGGCAGGTTTGGGCGGAGCTCTTCACATTCTGCGGAGTGGTATGTCGTGTTTCTTGTTCAACCGAGGTTGGTCAATGAGCCTTTCGGGGATGCAGGCCTCCTGGTTGATTTCAATTTCACGTCGCGTGCTATCCTTTTCGATCTCGGCGACCTAGGCCCCCTTCCGGCTGGTACAATTTCCAAGATCCGGCAGGTATTCGTGTCGCACATGCATATGGATCACTTCGCGGGCTTTGACCGGATACTCCGTTTGCTCCTTAACCGGACGGCAGAGCTGCAAATATTCGGTCCTCCCGGTCTGACAGACGCCGTCGAGGCAAAGCTGCGATCCTACACGTGGAATCTTCTCGATGAGACTTCGGAGGATTTCTCGATCATTGCCGCAGAGTGGAATCTCAAAGACAAGCTGACGCGGTCGCGGTTCAAGGCACGCAATAAATTCGCCCGCGGGACGCTCGGGGTAGAGGCGCTTGCTTCCCGACGTCTCCTCATGGAACCTGACTTCCACGTCGAAGCGATTGAGCTCGATCACGGAATACCATGCCTAGCATTCGCGTTTCAGGAAAGCTTGCGGGTGAATGTGCACAAGGCGAGGCTGGATGGGCTTGATCTCCCGGTCGGGCCTTGGCTGACCGGGGTCAAGCAGCTCGTGCGGTCTCACGCGGACCCGGGCACAATCATCACAATCCCGGGTCGCCGCGACATGAAACTGGGTGATCTTCTTCGTGCTAAGGTACTCGTCACCGGTCCCGGAGAGCGTATCTGCTACGCAACAGACCTAGCATTCACCGAGCCGAACCTGTCACGTTTGCTTGCCTTAGCAGAAGAGTCGGATTACCTCTTCATCGAGGGCGGCTTCCTTGATGAGGACGAGGACATCGCAGCTTCCAAGAGGCACCTGACGGCATCTCAGGCGGGAAATATCGCCGCAGCGGCACGCGCTGTCAGATCCGTTCCCATGCATTTCTCGCCCCGCTATCTCGGCCGAGAGCAATTGTTGTTGGATGAGTTTCAGAAGGGACTTACCGCTGGACTCGCCACCCGGTTCTCTGGCTAGCAAGTGGTCTTGTCGAAAATGCGCGCGGGCGGAACCGACCATGACTAAGAACTCGAAGTGAGGAACGGAGCTCCAGGCTTCGCGCGGGCTAAGCGCGGAAAAACAGGGCTGCAGACTTCGCGACGCTGTGGCTGGATTGTACCAGTCACAAGAGGTACCGCGTTTTTGAAGGTCCGGCCGGCTTTCGCGCCGCGGGGAGCTGTAGTGTTCACCGTGCAAGCCAAAATGTCTGCTGGGCTTCTTGGATTACAGAAGCCGCGGTCGATCCCATCAGGGCGATAGATGGGGGACGCCTCTTTCTGGCGACTCCAAAAAGCGGATGATGTCGTCAACCATGCGGCCGTCCCAAAGATCGTTGTGTCCAGAGCCGTCGTAGACCAGCATCTGCTTGGGCTCGGGAGCGACTTGATATAGAGCCTCGCCCGAAGACAGCGGGATGATGGCGTCCCGCCGACCATGGATAAACAGCTTCGGCTGCCTCAGCTTCGTTATTCTTAGATCCGAGCGGAAGGGATCCTTGATGAGAAGGGCGGCCGGAAAGAACGGGTAGTGCGTCTGTGCGAGCGAAACAACCGACTGGAAAGCAGACACAAGGATGACGGCGAAAGCCGGCCTTTCCCCAGCCGTATGCACAGCGACACCACTTCCCAGCGACTGGCCCAGCACCACGATCTCGCCGTCGGAGCGAGTCGAAAGCCAATCGAACGCAGCAATGCCGTCGGTCAGTAGCCCGTCCTCGCTCGGCGTCCCGGTTGATCCAGGATAGCCGCGATAGGAAATTGCGAGCAGGCCGATGCCGCGCGCGGCCAGCGCCCGAGCGAGAAAGCCATAGTTGCTGACCCGGTCGGCGTTTCCAAGAAAGAACAACACCTTCGGCTGGCCGGGTTCGCCCTGGCTGTAGAGTCCATGAAGCGTCTCTCCGTCTCGCGTTCGGATGTAGACGTTCTCCCCCCAGCTCGCGTGTTCTGGAGGTCGTGCCGTGCTTGCGCCGGGGTAGAGGAGGGGGCGCTGCGACAGGTACATCAGGCCGACAAGCGAAATGTAAGCGAAAGCCGCCGCCAGCGGAACGATCAGCAGGAGTTTCGTGGCACTCACAGCATCATGTCCGCCCGTGCGCTCGCCCAATATTCAGAGCCTGCCCTCGACGCCAAATCGTGTCTCCACCCGGATCTTCGAAACGGTCACGATGGCCAAAAGCGGACCTGCTGTCGCTCCGCCCCTGCCTGGCGACAATCAGGGGATCGTGATCTGCTCTCGTCACCCTACAACAAATAGGGACTCGGGCAACTCTTCGCTTAAGGCAGTGTTTCGCCCCGTCCCGCAAACGCCCGCTGGAAAGGCAAGCCGCTCCGTCGGAGTCGATGCCGGATCACGCATGGAAGGTAGTTATCGGAACATGAGAGGCCCGACCGGGTCCGCCAGATTGGTCTCTGGCGGAGGTCAGCAACAAGGCACTGCCAGAGTTGTCGACCGAGCCGAGGTCGGGAGTCGGACTGGTTCATAGTACCCATGAAACCGTCGAAGGAAACGAGACGTGCGGAGGGAAGGGGCCAGCCCGAGGGGACCCCGTACGGGGAGGCCAGGGTCCGGACGCAGAGCTGGGTAATCCTGATGTCAAACCTCGAACCGGTGAACGCAGCGGCCAGACAGGCTGCCCAAACTCGGTTCACCTCGTTGCTATGTCGATCATGCTGCCCTTGATCGGGCATTTAGTCGACAGAAGCGGCAATCTGTGAGGGTTAAGCCGAATGGCATAGCTACTCGACCACGACCGGAGCTTATCATCACCGGTGGTTTGTAAGCCTTGCCAGCAACCGCTTGGCGTCCTCTTCAAGGCTGGCGCAGGCGGTCTGATATTCCTCGATCAGCTCCGGTCGACGCGGTACCTCCATTCGGAACTTGTCGAGGGCCTTGACCGCCGCCGAGCGCGGCAACAAGTCGGCCTATTGGATGGTCGCGATAAGTGGGGTGACGAGGGCTACGCCAAGGAAGAGCTGGTTGCCGAGCTTGGCAGCGTCTTCCTGTCAGCTGATCTCGGCCTAGCCATCGAGCCGCGCGAGGATCACGCCGCCTACATCGCCTCATGGCTCAAGTTATGCTCACCTCGTCATAACTTCAGTTATCCGCAGCAGCTCATAATGTGAAGGAACCCGCTGAAACCAGCTAAGTCCGGCATTTTTGACCACATTCCTCCGCATTATTTCAGAGCGCGTCGAGCCAAGCGTGGCGGTCGGCGCTTTAGCCCGCGCGAGTTTCACCGGATGACGACCACGATGAGTTGTGAAGCTTTCCGCCCATACCAGCATTAATGTGCAGCGGTACCGCTCACCCATACTTGAAGGATGGAACGACCGGTTTTTTGGCGTTCACTTCGATCAGGGAATGTCAAAACTGGGGTGGAAAGCGGTCATTAGCGCCGCGCCGGGTCCTTGAGCATCGAGCGCCAAGTTGCCTGACCTACTTGTAAGCGCCTTCGCGCAGGTTGATGCCACGCTCGACCCACATCTTCAGCGCGGCGAGCATCTGCGACCAACCCATGCAATTCCCATAGCTGCCCTTGAGTCCGGATTCCGTATCTCGCCAGCCCTTTTCCTCGATTTCGACCAAGGTTCGACCGTCGTCGGTCGGCTTGAACCACATCGTGACCGTGGTTTGGTATCCGGCCGGCTTGATGTCGATGCCCTTGTCGGAGACCAGCTCGCCTTCGGCTGCTTCCCAGCGAAGAACGATCTTTTCGTTCGGCACGACCTTGTCGACCTCGACCGGGAAGGCACCGGGGAAGTCAGCGAAATCCCACATCACCGTCTTGCCGGTTTCCAGCCGCGCCGAAGCGCCACCGGTCGTGAAATAGGACGAAAGCTCCTTCGGGTCCGCGACCGCCTCGAACACCTCACCGACCGGGCGTCCAACATGGATCATCACCTTGAACTTGAGGTCCATCGACTCGACTCCTCTCTTGATTTGCCGGCTCCATATGAATTTTTACACCTCCCCCGCCCCCGGCAACATTCCTAATGGCCGGAATTGGTCGGGAGACGAGGGTCTCCTTTTAGCAGAAAAATCCAATGAGAAGCCTCTGCGCTCAGATGGCAAGCTTCTGCTGTCGTTTTGACAAGCAGAGGAACCAACGATGTTGAATGCTGATTACGAGCTCATTGCCGGCCTTAGAACTGTACTGACCAAGCAACGATACAGCCCTATGGTGATCGGGAACTACTGCGCCTATGCGCGCGGGTTTGTCGAATACCTTGCGCAGCGGAACATTCAGATTGGGGAGGTGACCGAGACGCAGGTGGTCCGGTACCTGCATCATGCGGTAGCGATGTTCCGGAAACGCCATGGTCGATCTCCGGGGCCATACTGGCACTCTATCCCGCGCTCCGGAATCCATGCCTTGCTGCGGCTCGCACAGGGTCAGTGGCCATCCTTGCCGAAAGCGACCTGCGCTGCCGACGCACTGCGTTTTGCCATCTGTGACGAGTACGAGACCTGGCTGCGCGAGGAACGAGGCCTTGCCGTGGCCAGCATCGACGCCTTGATGTGGGAGGGCCGGAACTTTCTGGCATGGCAGCTTGATCGGCACGGCCTCGACAGTCTGATGACGATGACGGTGGGCGACATCGACTGCTATATGAACACGCGCAGCCCTCATCAGACGCGCAGGTCCGTGAAGGATGTGGCGGAGCGTCTTCGCTCGATGCTCCGCTATCTCCATCGGACAGGGCGCGTCGCCATCGATTTATCGCCGCATGTCATCGCCCCTTTGCTCTATGCCTATGAAGGTGTGCCGTCGATCCTTACACCCGATCAGGTCGCTGCGGTTTTGCAGGCCTCGGGGGAGGACAAGACGCCGACGGGCCTGCGGGATCATGCCATCCTGCAATTGCTTGCGACCTATGGCCTGAGATCGGGCGAAATTTGCAATCTTCGGATCGAGGATATCGACTGGCGGGCGGAATCGATCCGCATCAGGCATACCAAGACCCAGGCATGTTCATTCTTGCCATTGATGGCGCCGGTGGGTGAAGCGGTGCTCGCCTATCTGCAGACGGGGCGGCCTGCGACAGATGCCCGCGAGATCTTCGTCCGCACACGCGCGCCCTATCGCAAGCTCGGCCTCCTGGCCAGCATGGTGCGGCGGCGACTTACAGCCGCCGGCGTCACGCCGGCCGGCAAGAACGGCTCCCATATCTTCCGCCATGCACGTGCAGTCGAAATGCTGCGCGCCGCCGTACCCCAGAAGGTGATCGGCGACCTGCTCGGGCATCGCTCGACAGAATCCACGGCCCCCTATCTTAAGCTTGCCACCGAGGATCTCCGGGTCATCGCGCTCGACGTGCCGGGACGGGAGGTGCGGTCATGACGAGCTGGCCCGACCCTGAACGCAAACTGATCGCGCGGTACATCGCAGGCCTCAACCTGCGTACCACGAACAGCCCCATCTACTACAGGCAGGCGCTCAACATCTTCCAGGATGTCGCCGAACGCGATGGCAAGCTCGACAAGGACACGCTGGTGGCATGGCTGCATGTATCGCCAGGCCGGTGGGCCACGACGACACGGCTGCACCGCACCCGGATTATCGACCGGTTCCTCGATCACCTTGAGGAGATCGGAGCGATCGAACGCAATCCCGTCGCCAATCTGCGAGACGCTTGCAATCTCAAACAGTGCATGCCGGTGTGGCGGGCACTGGCTTCCCGCGATCCGGACAGCGCTCTTGCCGAACTACACCAGCCCAGGCCGTTCGGCAGCGTGCTGGGCAAAATGATGGCCGAGCACGTCACGCTGATGCGCAACCGGGGTTACAAATACACTGCACAAACGGTGCGGCTATGGCGGCTCGACCGCTTCCTTCAGTTGAACCCGCAGCTTCAGGATCAGCCGCTTGAGGTGATGCTCGAGCACTGGTCCGCAGCCAAGACGACGCGCAATCATCCGAACGAGTGCGAAAAGCTGAAGCGGGTCCTCGCGAAAATCCTGCGCCATAAAGATCCATCAATCCCGCCCCGCCGTCCTGACCCGCGCCCGGGAAAAGAAGTGGCCAGGCATTGGCGAAAACCGCATATTTACACATCCGCCGATGTGCGGCGCATGCTCGACATCGCGCGCTCTTACCCTTCACCTCGAGCGCCGCTTCGCCCGTCGAGCATCTATACCATGCTGTTGCTCGCCTATTGCGCGGGTCTGCGGCGAAGCGAACTGGCCCGCCTTGATCTTGGTGACGTGAACTTCCAGGGCGGCACGATCACGATCCGCCTGACCAAGTTCTACAAGACCAGGATACTGCCGCTTCCCGACAGCGTGTTGGACGAGCTTCGATCATACACCGAAGCGCGCCGCCGCGCCGGCGGATCCCTTGATCCGCGCTCCGGCCTGTTCTGGCACGAACAGCGTGGTGACCGCTATACGAAGGAGGCTGTCGCCTGGCTTCTTGTTGACGTCATCCGCCGTGCCGGGCTGAAGCCGCCTCGAGGGCGAACAGGACCTCGCCTGCACGACCTGCGGCACTCCATGGTCGTGAACCGGATCCTCGAATGGTACGAGGCGGGCATCAATCCGCAGGATCGTCTGCCGTTCCTTGCAACATATCTCGGTCACCGCGACATCAACTCGACCCTGGTCTACATCACGGTTACGCAGGACCTGCTGCATCACGCCAATGAACGGTTCCGCGTGCTGGGAGTGCCATGCCTCAACATCGGGCCGGAGGGGCGGGCATGACCAGGAACAATCACTTCCCACACCTGATGCGCGCGTTCTTCTACGAATGGCTGGTCGAGCAGCGCAATGCCTCCATCCATACGGTGCGGTCGTATCGCGATGCCTGGCGGCTCTTCCTCCGGTTCGTTGCAACACGCGCAGGGAAGAAGGTGGCGATGATCACACTGGCCGATCTGACCGCCAGAGAGGTCATCGCGTTCCTCGGTCACGCCGAACACGAGCGCGGCGGCACGATCGGCACGCGCAACTGCCGGCTTGCAGCGATACGCAGCTTCTTCAACTTCGTTGCGACCAGGGATCCCGGTTCGATCGCCCAATGCGTCGAAATCCTCAATATCCCGATAAAGCGAGGACCGGTATCGGAACCCTGTTATCTGGACCCAATGGAAGTGACGGCGATCCTGGCTCAGCCTGATCGTTCGACACTCGAAGGCATGCGCGATCACGCCTTGCTCTCGTTTCTCTACAACAGCGGCGCGCGAATACAGGAAGCGCTCGATCTGTGCCCCGATACAATCAGGTTCGACAGTCCAAGCTGCGTGCGCCTGACCGGCAAGGGTCGAAAAGAACGTATCTGCCCGCTCTGGCCGGAAACCGTGGTGTTGTTGAGGAAATTGCTCGAACGGCAGCCGCGGGCGCCAGACCAGCGGCTGTTCGTCAACCGATATGGTCAACCGCTCAGCGCGTCGGGGGTCCGGTTCAAGCTTACCGCCTATGTCAGGGCGGCGGCCGAGACCACGCCAACGCTACGCGACAAGCATGTGAGTCCTCACGCCTTCCGACATGCAACCGCTGTGCATCTCATATCGGCGGGCGTCGACATCACGATCATCCGTAGCTGGCTCGGTCATGTGAGCCTCGATACGACGAACCACTACGCCAGAGCCAACCTCGAAACAAAGCGCAAGGCATTGGAAAAGGTCAGCGCTCCCGAAACACCCAGCCGCCAGCCCTCCTGGAAACGCGATACGAGTGTTCTCGCCTGGCTCGACACGCTCTGAAATAATGCGGAGGAATGTGGCCAGAAACCCCGGATATCCGCCAATCTGGTCGCGTTCCTTCACATTATGGGCTGCTGCGGATAACTCAAGGTCCTGAAGAACGACAAGCGCGCCGTGTTCCAGATGGCAGCCCATGCAGAACGCGCCGTCGCCTATCTGCATGGCCTCCAGCCAAATGCCGGCAAATCCGACAACGCCGCCGATACTGTACCAGAACTCGCCGCGGGTTGAACGCCGCGGGTCCTTCCTAGGTCGCGCGTCTGCCATTCACGTGGTCGACCGGATCGAACGCCGCGGCCGATATCCGCGCCGGAGCTTTCTTCGATAGGGTTGCGTGATCATGGTTGCAGAATCACCGGATCCGACCTTCTCGTCCAGCGAGAATCGATCGGCTCTGATCGATTCAAGACGATGATGGCTGCTTCTGGCCGAGGAAACGGATCTGCGACACGGATCGCCGGCGCGCTTTCCTCATCATTCCTGTGGTAGACGGCGAGTCGTCTTTATCCTATCGGTTGCATATGAGAACGAGCCTGGAACATCTGCCGGAGAAGAAGCAGCGCGAGCTTGCCCGCGTCGTCGAGATCATCCACGAGGAATTTGCCGATGCGCTCGAGGGTGGAACGGCCCCCTTCAAGAAGCGCGGACGGATTCTGAAAATCATCCTGTTCGGCTCCTATGCCCGCGGAACCTGGGTGGACGAACCGCATACGATGAAGGGTTACCGTTCCGACTACGATATCCTCGTCATCGTCAACACGCGCAAGCTTGCCCAGCCGGAATATTGGGACAAGGCGACCGATCGGCTGATGTGGGACAAGGGCGTGTCGACACCGGTCGGGCTGATTGTCCACGGACGGCGGGAGGTCAACACGTTCCTCACCGAGGGGCAGTATTTCTTCGTCGACATCCTGCGCGAGGGCATCGTGCTCTACGAGCTCGACGACCAGCCACTGGCGCAGCCGAAACGGCTTTCTCCTGCCGACGCGCAGAGGGTGTCGAAGGAACATTTTGAAAGACGGTTTCCCGATGCAATGGACTTCGTGCAGACGACGAAATTTCTTATCGACAAAGGAAATCTCAGGCTGGCGGCCTTCCAATTGCATCAGGCCATCGAGGCTGCATACTCGACGTTCCTTCTAACCGTCACCAACCACAGTCCGCCGTCGCACAATCTGAAATTCCTTCGTGGGCTGGCAGAAGATCAGGATCGGCGGCTTGTCGAAGCCTGGCCGCGCGATCAGCATCGCTATACCGCCTGGTACAACATCCTCAACGAGGCCTATGTCAAGGCGCGGTATTCGAAGCACTTCGAGATCAGCGAGGAGGCGCTCGGCTGGCTTCTCGAGCGGACGGAGCATCTGCACGACCTCGTCGAGACGATCTGCCAGGAGCGGCTGACGGAGTTGGCCAAGGCGGCCGGCGCCAGCTGAGCCCTTTTCTGTTCGCGGCTTTGTCCGTCAGGTCATGCTTTGAGGTGGCGGGAAGGGGGGCAGCGTCACACTTCACGGCGTTGCCTTCGCCTGGTGTCCTCAAGGTAGCCCCGGATCGAACAGGCCGGTGAATTCTTTATCGCTGTAATAGGCAAGCTTGCCCGCCACGATGGGGCGTTGGCCGGAAAGGAACAACAGCTGCTTATCGGCCGGCAGATTGCGGACCTCGTCTGGCGTGAGCAGGGCGCGGGCTGCGCGTTGCTCGCTGAAGGTGAGCCCGGACTTTTCCGCATCGAGGGCACGGCTCATCGTCTGGAACACGACGGTCTCCTGCCCGAGCAGATCGGAAACCAGACGAGCGCTGTCGTGATCGTTGACGCCGAACACCTGAAGCAGACCGGCGTTGGAAAGAAACGTGCCCGCGCGCTTGCCATAGGTCGCGCGCAACTGGTGGACGTCTTGCAGGATCGGCCAGAGCTGGACGCCGTAGCCGGCTATCAAGCCCATGGCGCGTTCGACCGCCGGCAGATAGCCGAGAGCGGCAAACTCGTCGAGCAGATACAGGATTGGAACATCGGGTTTGATTGCATCACGCGCCATGTCAATCAGGCTCTGTGTCACCAGCAGGCGTAACCAGCGCGAGTAGGCCGACAGCCGATCGGGCGGCAGGACCAGGAACACGGTTGCGTTATGGCGCTTCAGGTCGGCGAAGCGGAAGTCGGATCGATTGAGGATGGCCGTCATGCGCGGGCTGTCGAGGAAATGGGTGTGGCGCTGCGCGGCCGAGAGCACGCCGGCGGCTTCACGATCCGACTTGGCGAGATGGCGATTGGCGGCCCGGGCGATGAGCCCAGCCGCGGCGCTGGACATTTGCATCTTCTTGAGTAGCGCCAGGAAGGCATCCGGCGCCAGCGTAAGCCTCTCTCTAAGCGTGGTCAGCGTTCGCCGCTCGGGAGCCTCCTCGGCGACGACATGAAGGATCATTCCGGCGATCAGCGCCTTGGCTTCTTCGTTCCAATGCACCTCTCCGGCCATGCCCGGTTCGTCGACGACGAGCGCGTCGGCCAAGCTGCTCGCATCTTCCGCCACGTCGAGGCCGCCGGCATCGAGCATGTCGAGCGGGTTGAAGGCGGCCGACGGGTTGCCGGTGACGGCAAAGGGATCGAGGACATGAACCGGACCGAATCTCGCTCGCGCTCGGCTGGCGATCCTCGCGTTCTCGCCCTTCGGATCAATACAGATGACCGAACGATCGCAACTGATCAGGTTCGGGATGATTGTACCGACGCCTTTGCCCGACCTGGTCGGCGCCATCGTCAGCAGATGTGCCGGACCGTCATGGCGCAGAAGCTTTCCCGTCTTCAGATCGCGGCCGACCAGCACGCCGGTGCTGGTCCGTGCGAGCTGCGTGATCTCGCTGGCGGTGGCGAAGCGAGCCGAACCGTGGGTGTTGTCGTCCGGAAAGCTGCCGATGCGGTCGATCAGTTGATTGCTGATCAGCCAGAACAGGATGAACAGCAGCAGCAGCGGCAAGAAGAGGTTCAGCGCCATGACGGGAATGCTGTCTTGCCCAAAGCCCAGCTGTTTCAAGGTGAAGACGCCGCCCTGTCCGACAACGACGACCACCGCGGACAGGATGACGAAGGCACCGAGGGCTGGCATGAGGGCGCGGAAAGGCAGTCGGATCAGCGCTACAATGGCCCAAACCGGATCTCGCGCCGCAGTCCGCATCATGTTTTTCAGTGCAATCCAGGTGAGATGCATTCGGCCCATCACGCTAGCTCGTTCTTTCATGCAAACCCGCGGCGGCGATGTTCATTCCGCCCTCCCGCCGCCTTCGGTCGCTTCAGCCTGATCAAGCACGTCGTCGAACAGCGCCTTGTCGCCGTCGCGAACGAGGAAGCCGGGCAGTTCCTTGCGCAGCCAGTCGCCCAGGCGGCGCGTGAAGTCTGAAAAGCGCGAATGCTCCAGCCGGTGCAAGACGAGTGCGCCGAGCAGCACCTTGCGCCTGGTGTCCTGGGCGCGTTCCTGTTTTCCCAACCGCGCCTTGAGTGTCTTCTTGCGCGCTTCCAGTTCAGCGATGCGTTGTACGATCGTTTTGCGTGCCATGGTGTCCTCGTGTGCTCTTGAACGACAAAGATTCTGCCACCGCGCGTTGCGTTCGTAGGTTAAACGGCGCCCCCAGATGTGCAACCCTGAATTGGCATGGGAACGGTGCGTCTTGCACAATCCCGGACGCAGGGAGCGGAGCGAACGAAGTCTAAAAGGGCGCACTTACGAGTTGCTGTGCAACTCAGCGCCTGGTATGGTTGCGCTACTTTGGAGAGTGTCGCTTGGCCATCTACCATTGCAGCATGAAACCGATCGCTCGAAGTGGTGGCCGCAGTGCCGTTGCCGCCATCGCCTATCGCACGGCGACGAAAATGCTGAACGAGCGCGACGGCATCGTGCACGACTTCACCCGCAAGCAAGGCGTCGAGCATTCAGAGATCGTTCTCCCTGATGGGATCGAAGCCGCCTGGGCGTTGGATCGCGCGACGCTCTGGAATGCGGTTGAGCAGGCAGAGACGCGCAAGGATGCGCGGGTTGCGCGCGAGTTCGAGGTGGCGCTTCCGCATGAGATGAGTGCGAGCGGTCGACTGGCGCTGACGCGTGATTTTGCGCGAGAACTTGCCAACCGTTATGGCGCCGCGGTTGACTTCTCCATTCACCAGCCACAGGCTGAAAGTGATATCCGGAATTTTCACGCGCACGTGGTGATGACAACGCGGGTGGTGAGCGAGCAGGGGCTGGGCGAGAAGACGCTGATCGAGCGCGAAAACAAGTGGCTCCTGAACAAAGATCAGCCGACCTCGCATATGCAGCTTCGCGATATCCGGCAGCTGTGGGAACACCATACCAACCGGCATCTGGCCCGACTGGGATTGGATGTTCGGGTCGACCACCGCTCCCACCTGGAGCGCGGTCTTGAGATCGAGCCGACCGAGCATATGGGTGTGCACGCCTCGCAGATGGATCGACGCGGGTTGGACGTGTCGCGCGAGCGGATTGACCGGAAGGCGGCGCGCAAAAACGCCGAATTGATCCGCAGAAAACCGGAGCAGGTGCTCGCGATCATCACCGGCGAAAAGAGCGTGTTCGATCGCCATGACGTGGCGCGGGCATTGCATCGCTACATCGACGATCCGGAGCGGTTTCGAAACGCGTTTGCTGCGGTCATGGCATCGACGGTGCTCGTCAAACTAAAGCCCGAAACCGAGACCGAGCTTGCGCGATACTCGACGCGCGAGATGGTGGAGATCGAGCACGCCATGGCGGCGAGCGCGGAGCGCATGAGCCATTCGCAAAGGCACCTAGTCCACCGTCGACATGTCGAGCGAGCTCTGAGCATCCAGGATGCCGCCATTCGCGCAAGGATGACGGCGGCGGATCACGACAGGGCGAAGATCGAGCGGGGTGGTCCCAGCGAAGAGCAGCATGCCGCCGTGCACCACGTCACGGGAGCCGGACAAATCGCAGCGGTGATTGGTTTTGCTGGCGCTGGCAAATCCACCATGCTTGCAGCGGCACGGGAAGCCTGGGTGGCTGCGGGGTACCGCGTTCATGGCGCAGCGCTTGCGGGCAAGGCGGCCGAAGGTCTGGAGGAGTCATCCGGCATTGCGGCGCGCACTTTGGCGTCATGGGAATACGGTTGGCAGAACGGCAAGGGTGTGCTCGGCAGCAACGATGTGCTGGTGATCGATGAGGCGGGCATGATCGCAAGCCGTCAGCTTGCCAGCTTCGTCAGGCAGGCGGAGGCCTCAGGTGCCAAGCTTGTTCTTGTTGGTGATCATGAACAGCTCCAGGCGATCGGCGCCGGTTCGCCGTTCCGGGCGATCGTCGAGCAGGTTGGTGCGGTCGAGCTCTCCGAAATCCGCAGGCAGAAACAGGCCTGGCAGCGAGAAGCCTCCATCGCATTTGCCACGCATCGGACAGGCGAGGGCATTGCGCTTTATGCCGAACATCGCGCGGTTGAGTTCCAGGACAATCGCGATGAAGCCCAAGCCGCGTTGGTGCGGGATTACCTCGCAGACAACGAGGCGCGTCCGGCGGGTTCACGCATCGCGCTCGCCCATCGACGGGTCGATGTCAGGGCGATCAATGCCGCGATCCGCGCCGGCCTTCAGCAGTCTGGCCGGCTGGCAAAGGGCACCGAGGAACTTGGCTCTCTTGGACGTGAAGTTGTCTATCGAACGAATGAGGGCCAGCGTTCCTTTGCCCGCGGTGACCGGATCGTGCTGCTCGAAAACAACCGGGATCTCGGCGTGAAGAACGGCATGCTGGGTGCCGTTGAGGCCGTCGAGCCGGACGCACTACAGATACGTCTCGACGGCGGTGCTGGCGCTCATAAGGGCGTCCGCTCAATCTCCATACCAGTCAACAGTTACCAATCCTTTGATCATGGCTATGCGACCACCATCCATAAGTCCCAAGGGACAACGGTCGATCGCGCCTTTGTCATGGCATCGACCACCATGGACCGGCATCTTGCCTATGTCGCGATGACGCGCCATCGTGATGAAGTTCGGCTCCATGCTGGCCGCGATGAGTTCAAAGACATGAAGGCGCTGAGCCACAGCATGGGACGATCGGGAGCGAAGGAAACGACTCTCGACTACACGAGCGCCTTTGCCGCGCGGCGCGGGTTGGTGGAACAACTTGGGATCCGAAGTGACATTGCCCTTGGTCCCACCCACGATCTGACCCCGCGAGGCTCTGGGTCGTACACGACTGGCGATCGAGAACTCCCGAGCGCAGCCGTCGCCGCATCGCCGACCCCCATGCCTGGCGAGCAAGGCGAGAGGATCGAGCCCCTTCTCCCTGCGCTCACCTCGTACACGCGCAGCACCGATGACATTGCCCGTGAAAAAGCCAAGCCCGACTTCGATCGCGCGATGGAGACCGTGCGATCGCTCGGCCGTCATGTCTATGTCGAGCCCGAGGGTGCGGCGGCCAGGATCGCTTCGGCCATACTGGAGAAGGGCGCAGGCGCCGAGGAGCTTGCGAGGTCCGTCGCCAAGCGTCCGGAGCAGTTCGGGGAGCTGAGGGGTAGGACGGGACTGTTCGGTGAGAGCAGGGAGCGCAAAGCTGCCCGACACTCGACAAAGGCGCTCAGCAATCATGTTTTGTCGGCCGGGGAGACCTGGACGCGCCGGTTTGAGGCGGCACGCGAAGCTGAGATTTGGCAGCGGGAAAAACGAGACGTGGTTGAAGTCCCTGGTCTCACGAAGCGCACTGAGAACGTCCTGAAGCAGTTCGACGCTCTGCCCCAGATCGGAACCGCGATTTCTTGAGCAACTGTCAGGCACCCCGGAAGGGCGGCAAGCACTAGAGGAAGCGAAAAAGATTGCCAATGCGCTTGAACAGCGCTTCGGCAGCTCGGACCCGCGGGCGTTCAAGAAAGAACTCGACCGGCTGGGACTGGTCGACGCAGCGAAGATCGAGCGCATCAAGCAAGTCGCACGCATTGTCGATCGGGTTCACGGGGCAGAATTGAGCCGGAAGTATGAGCTCACGCGGGGACTGAAGAAAGGACTGGGATTGGGAATGTGACGACTCTGCTCTTGACGCCGCCGAACCGCACCGGGTTTGCCGGATGCCTTTTGTTTTGAGTTGTACGGCCATCGCTGGTGCGTCTAGCATGGCGTAATATTGCTCCTGTGCTTCGGCTGGCGGGATGTTGCCGATCGGTTCGAGACGCCGTCGATGGTTGCACCAGTCAACCCATTCCATGGCGGCGAATTCACTGCTTCGAAGCTGCGCCACGGTCCATGCCGATGAATGACTTCGGCCTTGCAGAGGCCGTTGATCCTTTCGGCGAGAGAATTGTCGTCGCTTTCACCGACGCTTCCGCCAGAGGGCTCGATACCCACTTCGGCCAATCGCTCCGAATACTTGCAACTGATTTCGCGCGAAAGCCAAGAGCCGCTGTACGAGCGTTGCGCCAAGCTCTGCCGTCGCGCCCATCTTCTGACGCAAGGTTGCCGCGGCGGTCGGCCCGGCAGTCTCCAGCAAATGCAGATTGCCGGACAAGGTCGAAATGATGTTACCGAAGTCATGGGCCACTTCGCCGGCGATCTTTCCGAGACTCTCAATCCTTCTGATTTCGTTCAAGCGCTCCTCGACGCGCCGCCGTTCGGTGACATCGCAGAACAGCCAGACCTTGATGCCTTCGGGCAGGGAGCTGACCCGGCACTCAACGACGCTGCCGTCGGCGCCTCCCAGCTCCCGGGTTTCTGGCAGTATGGCAGGGCTTCTGTCGCCCGTTTCGCTCCAGCAAGATCCGATGGGGAGTGGATAGCGGCCTGCACCGTGGCAGAGTGGTTCGCTCGAAAATCTCTCTGGAGGGCCGTCGACTTCGGCTTCATCCAGCCACTACAGTTTGTAGCCGATCTTTCGCAGCAGGTCTTTCCGCCACGCAATGTCTGCGTCGGTTTCGACACCCAGCGGTGAGGCGCCATCCACCACGCCGAGTACGCCGCGGCCCAGCTCAGTTTGCGCGACGATCACCTGTGTCGGGTTGGCCGTCGCGCAGTAGATGCGGCAGACCTCCGGCACCGCGCGCACCGCAGCCAGCACGTTGACGGGAAAGAATCCGTCGCCCAGGAAGATCAGGAAAGTGTGGCCGGCGCCAATGGCCAATGCGTTGTCCCGTGCGAGGGCGAGCACCGCTTCGTCATTACCCGACCAGCGCACCAGCCGCTTACCGGAGGCCTCGCAGAAGGCCAGCCCGAAGCGGATGCCAGGAACCGCGCCCACCAGCGCTTCGTGGAGGTCCTCCACAGTCTTGATGAAATGCGACTGGCCAAAAATGAAGTTGGTGGCGTCCGGCTTGACGATTGGCACCACGGTGAGTTCCATGGCTGCGCTCCTTCAAGGTAGGCAATGCAATGGTAGGTAGGCCTACGGAAGGCGATTTCAAGCCGTCACATGCGACCCATTCACCGCTTCCTCGCTCATGTCACGCGCGGTTTGCTGCTGCATGTTTCCTTAAATCGTATCCGCTTTAAGGATAAAAACATGCAGCAATTCAAAGTGCTACAGCGACCTTGGCGCGTCTGATAAGACGCGCGGCGCTGTAGATGAAGGCTACACGTTTCCGCCGGTTGCTCTCACCGCGCCAACGTATCCAGCCAAGATAGACACGATTGTCGGGGCTCGGCGACCGACGACAATCTGCTCGTGACAACATCGGCGCATCATCGGGCACGCGGTCATAGAGATCGAGTGATGTCCTGGTGAATGATGCGTCCGCAACTCAATGACTGCCGGACGTGGCGCCGCTTGCCGTCAGAATTACTGGTGTGATCACAGTTCCCTGGCCCTGAACATAGGCCAGTTGAATAATCAACTCAGCCAGGGGCTCTAGATATCGAGCGCATTCGATTTCGCGGACCAATGCCGCTACCTGATTTTTGGACTCAGTATCGTTTCCGGCCAAAAAGACCTGAGGAACAACATCCCCGTACGACAACTCGGCGGACACCACACTTCCCCATGAGGTGACCAATGCCCACTCCTGACGACGTGCTGCAGGAAACAGTAGAGGCATCCGCCGGGCTGTATATCCGCGTCACCAAGGGCGTCGCCCGCTACGCCACGGACACCAGCTTCAGCGTGCCAGCATCTGCTTACCCGCGCTCGTAAACGGCAGGATGCGGGGGACTGTTGCGGCGTATGCATCGTAGTGTGGGAAAGCGGTCCTCAGTATGCGCTCCTCGTTGGCCATCCGCCTCAGCTGTAGCATCCAATGGACCACACCGAGCGCAACAGACCAAACCGAGAGGTTGAGAATGATGATGCCAACGACCGCGATCTCTTCGGTGAGATACAGCGGGTGTCGAACCACTGAATAAGGGCCGCTCGTGACCAGTGTTCGCGCGTCAGGCATGATGCTGAAAGCCCTGCCAAGGCAGGCCAGAACATAGATAGATGCCAGCAGACCAATGATCGTTAAGACTAGGCCGATCATCCTCGTCGTCGTCGATACATCCTCCTGCGGCAGATAGCCAACCAGGGCGCCGATGAGAAAAGTCCCGGCCAGAGCCGTTACATAGCCCTCTACGTGATCCGTTGAGCGGACCGGCGGGAGGCGAGTAATCGTGACCGCGCAGATCATGCCGAGGAACAGCAGAGACGTGAAAATCGACGCCACCATCACAAAATCGATGGACGCCAGATCGTCGCGCGCGAATGTATCCCGAAGGTAAAAGACCTTCGGTATCATCGCCGGGATGAAATAGAGACAGATGAAAATCCTACCGAGAATGTCGGCAAGGGCCAAATATCGGATGCTCATAGGTGCCCCCAACTGGTTATAGTTGGGGGCCAGTTTGTCACGGTTGCAGCAAACGGCAATCGCAACTTGTTAAATTAGTAAATTTCAACCGTGCGACTTTGCCGTTGCGGCGAATGCGGCGGACGATTTCGGAATGGCAGGAGAGGCAGGACAACGCAGCGATGGCCATCAGCACAGTTCCGAGCATGGTTGCTGGCATGGCAAGCGTCCAGTCGATGCCACCAGGGACGGATGGTCCAAGGCTGCTTGCTTCCGCCCTGCTGGCCCAGGTATTGGCGCTTATCAAGGCGAGCAGCGCAATATGGGCGTGAACGAAGCGCGCCCTAAGATAGCGCTTCGGATTTCGGGCGAGAAATACGCCAGCGACGGCCAGGGATACCAAGGCGGACAAAAGAAGCCATGGGTCCATGCCCGGAATGCCAAGTAACGTAAACATGGGTAGTCGCAACACCGGCCGTATCATCAGGTACAGCCACCAAGTGAACGGGCTGGACGGAAACATAGCCAGAAGGATGATGCTGGCCGCGAATATCGCGCCAGCCGCATAGACGAAAGTCGGTCCGAGCCGAACAAACACCAAAACCAAGGCACGCATATGCTTTCCTCCTTCGGCGGGTTGCAACGGTGCGTGCAGAATATTCGCAGATGCTTGAGCAAGGCTTACCGCTAGATCAGTGCAATGTAAGCTTGTGTAGCTCCGCCGTCGAGCCTGGCTCTTCTTTCTGCCATGAGGTGACCAATGCCCATTGAGCCTTGCATTGATGATGTGTTGCGCGAGACGGTCGCGGTGTACATCCGCGTCACCAAGAACGAAGACGGCAGCATCCGCCGGGAGATGATGGACGGCGACTACAAGGTCCGGGATGTCTCCAAGGCGGAGGTGATCACAATGCTTCAGCAGTTTGCATCCACGCTTCGCTACGACTGATCCAAACCATCCATCAGGAACAATCACCATGAAACTGATCGCCAACTGGCGGGCGGTGCTCCGGTACGGCTGGAGCATCCGCCTGATGATCCTTGCTGGCCTGCTCTCGGGCCTTGAAGTCGCGTTGCCGTTGCTCGAGGGCTACCTGCCAATCCCGCCCGGTGTGTTCGCGGCGCGAGGCCACCTACACCTCCTATGCCCGCGTCGCCGTTGCGCGCACGACAGGCGGCTGGACCGTCACCAACAACTCCGTCTCCCCGGTCGCGAACATCGATTTCCCGGCTGCTACCGGCGGCACGAACACCATCACGCACTTCGGTGTCGGCACTGTCGCGACGTTGGCCGGCAAACTCCTGTATTCCGGCACAGTCACTCCGAACATCTCCGTTTCCAGCGGCGTGACGCCCCGCCTGACAACGGCCTCGACTGTCACCGAGGACTAAGCGCGCCTCCTTCTCCTTCCCCATGAAGTGACCAATGCCCACTCCTGACGACGTGCTGCAGGAAACAGTAGAGGCATCCGCCGGGCTGTATAACGTCGACAAACTTCTCAAGTCTCGGCCATCTGCTTTCCGATGCCGCGCAAACCGTAGCATTCGGGACGAATGTTGCCTCAACTCTGCGCCGGAATATGGCCGCTGTGGCCCTGCGATGTGCGGGAATCTGCCTTCCCGTGCTCGTAAGGCAGGACGTTTACCTTGAGTAAAGAATGGCATTGATGGCGCCGACATATAATAGTTGTATGCTCCAATGAGGGACAATCGCCGACTAGTCTTTGTCATAGTTGCCGTGACAGTGTTGTTTGCGGCTGTCGATGCTGCATGGCTGCCATTTTCGATGGTCAGCCTTGATCCGCGAAACATCAGCCAATTGGCGAAGATCGCGGGCGGGTTTCTCGCGGCCTATCTGATCGGCCGATTTGTCATCTATCGGGTGCGTGGTGATGCATCCCGAGCGGCCGGCGGTCTTCGGTGGATCGCAAACAGCCTGATTGCCCTGGTTTCAATATCCGCTCTATTCCTGCCTCTTGGCTTCGTCACTGGGGTGTTCATGTATTTGGCATCCGCGACCGACATGCCATTGATCGATGGAAGCCTAGCCGCGGTGGATGCCGCGCTCGGGTTCCATTGGCCGTCATTTCTGGCGACGGCTAACGGCTCTCCTGTGTTCGCACTCGCGCTCGTGGTGGCCTATCATAGCCTGACGGCTCAGATAATCGTCCTGTTCGTGGGCTATAGCGCGGCGCAACGTGCGGATAAGCTGTTGGAGTTCGTGGCGCTGCTGGCCGTGTCGTCGGTGTTCACGGCGGCGCTAATGGCGTCGTTCCCGACCGCCGGGGCATATGCACATTTCCAGCCGGCTCCGGAGGCGTTTGACGCTTTCACGACAAAGGCCGGGATGTGGCATTATTCGGAATTGCTGAGGCTCCGATCTGGGGAGGCCTTCAATCTATTCGTTGCAGAAGCCGAAGGGTTGGTGACCTTCCCTTCGTATCATACGGCTGTCGGAATAATGGTCGTCTATTCATTGCGACATATCCGGCCTGCCGCCGCTCCGGCTGCCATTCTGAATTCGATAATGATTGTCGGAACCTTGCCTGAAGGTGGCCACCATTTGACCGATGTTATTGCCGGTGCTGTTGTCGCCGTGACTTCGATCCTTGCCATCCGGGTCGTACTTGCTCGGCGGCAGGAGCAATACGTGCCAGGACAGGCGCCGACCGCGCCTTATCCTTCCCTCTTCGCTGATCGACTTGAAGGCGACCGATGACTTCGGCCGCCGATTCTGCATGTGCATTGACCTATCCTCCGGCCTCACGAGGTGACCGATGCCCATTGAGCCTTGTAGCGATGACACGTTGCGGGAGACCGTCGCGGTGCATCTCGCGAACAGCGAAACACCGACCGAATACGACCTCCACCGAGGATTTTTCCCATGCAACTCGCTGAACTGAAACGCTTCGCGCCGGCCGCGTAGAAGCCGTCAGAGTTGTCAAATGGAACGCGGTTCAAACTTCCATGTCAGGGTTACCAAGTCCGAAGACGGCAACATCCGCCGGGGACCGACACTGATTCCGAGTTCGATTTCGTTGCTCGCTATATCCTTGAAGAATTGGGAATAGAGCCGGAGGAACCGGAAGGTGATCGGCTCGACAGCCTGATCGAAAAATTTGGATTGACCTTTCCCACCACCAAGGTGTTTTCGCAACTTGCGCGCTCTTCAATACCCGAAGTTTCGGCGACCGATGCGCGAAGAGCAACTGTTCAAACGACTTGAAAGACGCATCGTGGCTGCGCGAATTGGAGACGGGTTTCGCGCAACCCTGGTTCGAGACCCGACGGGCCGCCGCGAACCGCAGGCGTTCATGAGCACAAATACCGAGCTCGAGCCGACCCAGATCATCGCCTACTTCGTTCGACGGTGGCAGATCGAAGTGACGTTCGCCGAAACACGCGCCCATCTTGGGGTGGAGACCCAGCGCCAGTGGAATGGCAACGCCATCATCCGCACGACGCCTTCGCTCCTGGCGCTCTATAGTCTCGTGACGCTGTGGGCGGGGGATTTTCTAGCCAAACCACGCGCCCTTACGCCGCCGCATGGTACAAGAAAACAGAATTCACATTCACAGATGCGATCGCTGCTGTGCGCCTCGTTTTGTGGAGCGACGATCTTTATCGACACTGCCCGTCGAACCCGGAAATGCATAAAATACCTCCCGCATCTGCATGGCACAGGCGCTTTGCTTTGCCGCATAATGTACAAAGTCAAGCTTAGGATGCACCGTGGAAGAAGGCACGGTTATCCGGTCCGCCAGCGGACTGTCAGGACTTGGTGTAGGACACGGCCATCGTGGCCAGTGCCGCCAAGGCCATGATGACACCGTAGGGGATCTTGCGCGTGGCGCGGATTTCCTCGATGCGCACAACAACCGAAAAATGCGCCAGTTGCAGCGGCATCGGCCATTTGAGCGCCAGCAATGTCACAACACCGCCGATCAGCAGGAAGGCAACGAAGGGGAGCATGCCGTGCCAGCCGATGAAAAGGCCGATCGGCAGGAAGAGCTTGGCATCGCCGGCGCCGAACATGCCGAGGGCCCAGAGGCAGACGCCGAGGACGAAAAGCAGCAGACCGGCCGCGAGATCGCCGCCGATCCCGGTGGAGGAAAAGAGCGCCGCGCCGACGTCCCCGCTCGTCAGCAATTCCGCCAAAGCGCGCAGGGAATAAAGGGCGAGAAGGGCCAGGATGGCGGTATTCGGTATCTTCCAACTGCGAAAATCACTCCAGGCGGCATAGAGAAAAAGCAGTACCGAGATCATAGTAATAATGTCGATTATCGATGTCATGTTTTGCCCCCTTTCGTGTCATGTGGTCGTAATTTCAGCAACTTTCGACTAATTCCAAGTTATCTCTAATCCTTTTGGGTTAGGCCTCTGTCAATAAATATTACGGCCTGTCGTATTTCGGTAGCGTATATCCCCGTCAATTCAGTTTCCTCCAAGTTCCGATTTTAACCATAAAATATAGATGTGCGACATGACTCCACATTAGAAGTTGACGATATAATAATTAAGAGATTATTAATCATGGCAGTCGGAGAGGTGGTCTCAATGACGGGGGCGAGCCGGGGAACAAGCGGCACGCAGAAAATAATCTGGAGGTAATTCTCGATGAAAGCACTTTTGTCCAAAGTACGCGCTTTCGCGCGGGAAGAAGACGGCGTAGCGCTGACCGAATATCTGATCCTGCTCGGCCTGCTTGTCGGCGGGGTTGTTGGCACCGTGATAGCAGCCGGCAACAACTTGGAAGGAGCTTGGAGTACTTGGGGCACCTTCTGGACTCAGACTCAATACACGCCGACTCCCACCACTCCTCCGGCAGGCGGTTGATACGCGCGAGGCGAGCGAAAAAGAAGGAGAGGGGTTTGTTAACTCCTCTCCGCTAATTTAGTTACGACTTTTCGAAGTATTTTTATCCATTGTGCGAGTACCGACGATGCGTTCTTCGACGATCATCAGTCTTGTTATTGCGCTCATGCTTGGCCTCGCTGCGGTTTTTGCCACGCGCACCTATCTTGCCGACCAACAGGCGCGGCTTGCGGCCGCCAGCGCCAAGACATCCCAGGAAAAAACGCTTGTCGTTGCCGCCAAGGCCATGCGCTTCGGCGATCGGGTACGCCCCGAAAACCTCAAGGCCATTCCCTGGCCGTCCGAGGAGCGGCCCGAGGGTTCGTTCCAGGCGATCGAGGCGGTGATTGGAAACAATGACGAGCCGCGCTATGCCATGGAGGCGATCGATCCCGGTGAGCCGGTGCTTTCCTCGAAGATTACCGGTGCCGGTGAGCGGGCCACCTTGTCGGCGGCGCTCGACCAGGGAATGAAGGCCGTTTCCATCCGCGTCAACGACGTTCTCGGCGTCGCAGGCTTCGTGCGTCCCTCGGACCGCGTCGACGTCCTTCTGACCCGGGTTGTGCAGAACCAGAAAAATGGCAGCGAACAGACCTCCGTCGATGTTCTGCTCCAGGGCGTGAAAGTTCTGGCGGTGGACCAGACGGCCGATGAGCGCAAGGACGAACCCTCGGTCGTCAAGACCGTGACCTTCGAGGTGACGACCGACGAAGCGCAGCGCCTGACGCTCGGCGCCAATATCGGCACATTGTCGCTGGCCTTGCGTAATATCGCGTCCGCCGACGTCGAGCAGACACGGCCGGTCACCGTGGCGGATCTTGGTGGAGGTCCGATGGCAGTCGAACTTGGTAACGACATTGCGCAAAAGTCTGACGATGGGCGCTTCGATGTGATCGAGCGCCTGGTGCGGAAGGTTGGCGACGACCTCGGAGGCAGACTGAATTCGGTCGAAAGCAGGATGAATACGCCGCTGCGTGAAAAACAGGTGCAAATCGTGGAGCGTCAGGTCGAACCCATCTTGCCGATGGAACCCAAGTGGGCGACCGTCGGTGTCTGGAACACGACCAAACGTGAAGAACACCGGGTGGGTCTGATCCAGTGAGATGAAATACGGCCTGCTCTGAGGGGGGCAGGCCGGGCTTCGACGAGAGGAGGCTAAGGCTGGAATGTTGAGGGGAAGCTTGAAGGGGGCGGCACGTGCCAAAGCCCTCGCGGCGACGGTCGCCGTAGTTTCGGCCTATGGCGTCTTAGGCCCCGGCCTGGCCGGACGCGCCGATGCACAGGAAAAATTCGTCAACCTCGGGGGGGCCGTTCAGCAGGTGAACCTCCCGCCGAATGAGACGATGACGATCAGAACCGCCAAGCCGTTCGGGGATCTCGTCATAGGCAGCGCCGAGCTGATCGATGTGGTGCCGCTTTCCGACAGGTCGCTGTTCATTCGCGGCAAGAAGACCGGGGCCACGAACATCTCGGTCTATGACGACGACAAGAAGCTTGTCGGTGTCATCGATATCCGCATCGCCAGCGATTTCAGCGAAGTCGCCTCGGCCATCCGCTCCGCCTCGCCGGGGTCGCAGGTTCGGGTGATCAACTCGAATGACCGCATCCGCCTGACCGGCATCGTCCGCGACGCCACTGAGTTGCAGCGGGTGCTGGAAATTGCCCAATCCTATTCCGATCAGCCGGTCCTCAACCAGTTGCGCGTCAACGATTCCCAGCAGGTGATGCTTGAGGTCCGGGTGATCGAAGCCTCGCGCCAAACCGGCCGGGACCTCGGCATCGGCTGGTCGGGGCAGGGCAGGAACGGCATCGGCAAGGCAACGACGAGCCAGGGTATCGCGGTAGACGACGGCGCACTCGTCCGTACGCTGGGGGATGCGGCCGGCGCGGCAACCGGCATGCAGCCTTTCGGCCAATTGATCGCCAAGGTGCTCGAAATTTCCGGCGGCCAAATCGATGTCGTCATCAACGCTCTTGAACAAAAGGGGCTGGTGCGCCGCCTGGCGCAGCCGAACCTGATCGCGATGAGCGGTGAGACCGCAAATTTCCACGCGGGCGGTGAAGTGCCGATCCTGACAACTGTGGCCAACGGTGCGACGGTTGCGACCCAGACCGACTACCGGCCGTTCGGCGTGCGGCTGTCCTTCACGCCGGTGGTGCTCGACGGCGGACTGATCAGCTTGAAGGTCGAGCCGGAAGTTTCCGAGCTCGACACATCGATCAACGTCAACGGCAATCCCGGCTTCATTTCACGCGCGGCCAAGACCACGGTGGCGCTGCGCGACGGCCAGAGCTTCGCAATGGCCGGTCTCTTGCAGTCGACCAACGCCAAGGACATCCAGCAATTGCCGGGATTGGGGAAACTTCCCGTGATTGGCGCGCTGTTCCGCTCGACCAGCTTTCTGAAAAAGGAATCCGATCTCGTCATCGTCGTCACGCCGCGTATCGTGCGACCGGCAGCACCCGGCGAGGACCTTTACACTCCGCTCGACCAGACGCGCTCGTCGAATGATGTCGAGCTGTTTGCGCTCGGCATCCTGGAGGTCGACAAGGACATGCTGCGCCGCTTCCGCGATGGCGAAGGCGTGACAGGTCCCTATGGCCACCGTCTCGATCTCAATGTGGGAGGCGAACTTGCTGTTGCGAAGAAGTAGGCGCGCACTGCTGGTCGTTGCTGTTGCGAGCCTTGTCACCGGCTGCGCCGACTACATGAACCACAGGGACACGATCACCTTCGGGCTTGGAAACGCGGTGGAAGCGAACAAAGGCATCCACACACAGGATCCCTTCCCGCGGGTGGCACAGAACACCCACATCGCCGCCGACGGCAAGGTGGTCCATAGGGCTGTCCGCAGCTATCAGAACGGTGGAGGGCCATCGGCGATGGTCCTGCCCGCGCCTGCGCAGTCGTCCAACGGAGCGATGTCCGGGCAGTGATGTTAGAAGGCAGCGTTTAAGAAACGGCGGCAGCGCCGGAAAGGACTGCAGTAGAAACAGCGCGTCACGACGGCAACGCCGCCGCGATGGAGGGGCATGCCAATGTTGAACAGGGCTATAGGACGGTTCTGGAACGATCATCGCGGCTACGTCATTGCTTTGACGCTGATTGCCATGCCGCTGCTGCTCGGCTTCTCCCTGCTGGTCATCGATGTCGGGCGCAGCAGCAATCTCCATACCGACCTTCAGAACGCCGTCGACGCGATGGCGCTTGCAGGCGCCCGCGAGCTTGACGGCCGCGACGACGCGATCGAGCGGGCCGAAGCGGCGATCAAGAGGGTCACCAACAGCGCGGCCTTTGCCGGCGGCGGAACCGGCATGTCGCTCGGCTCATACGACCCCGTGTCCTTCGACGCCGGGGATCCAGCAAAGGGCACGGTCAACGTCCGATTTCTCAAGGAAATTCCCGCCAACGATGACGATCCCATCACCGGATCGATGGAGACGACGAATTCAAACGAGGCGTCCTACGCCTGGGTCTTCGTCCCGAACGAGCGCGTACAGATGCAAACGATCTTCCCTCTGCCGGTGGGTTTCAGCAGGGATACGATCAGCGTCTCCGCCGAGGCGGTGGCAGTCTACCGGGCGAGCGCCTGCGACGTGACGCCGATCTATATCTGCAATCCTTTCGAGGATCCGGCTGGGGGCGACCCGGAGGGTTCAGCCCGGGACTACCACCAAAAGTTTGCGGCCGGTGATCTCTATGGCGTGCAGATCGAGTTGCACAACAGCGGCAGTTACAGCGTCGGACCCGGTAACTTTGGCTTCCTCCGAACGGCCCTCGGCAATGGAGCTAGCGCGTTGGCCGAGGCTCTCGGCTCCGGCAAGCCGGGTGTCTGCTACAAGCAGGAAGATCTCGAAACCAAGACGGGCGTGATGGCCGGGCCGGTTGAGGATGGGCTCAACACGCGCTTCGGACTTTACGGCGGCTCGTTCAACAACGAGACTAACAACACGCTCTACCGGCCTGCAGGCAATGTCCGCATGGCGCAGCAGCAGTCCGGTAATAGTTGCAAGTCCTACTCTCCCGAAGAGCAGGCCTATGATGCCGTTCCGCTCGGCTATGGCGCGACGATGCAGGGCATCGGTGGTGGCGGCGGCAGGATTGCGACCAGCAACAATTGGAACGTCAACATGTATTGGGACATTACGCATTCGGGTAAGAAGCCGAGCCCGTTGAAGTCCAATCCTAGCTACACCCCGCCCGCTGCGCCGGCGTCGGAGATCAAGGCCTATTCCTCCAGCTATCCGGGCGGGCCGACACCGGCCGGCGTCAATCCGTCTGCCTACGACGTCTATAACTACGAGCTCGGCAAAGCGAATCTGTTGGCGGACAAGGCGCCGAGTGGCGAGACCGGTATTCCGCAATGCCACAAGGGCTACGATCTCTCCACCTATCCGGACAGTGTGTACGGCAACCGGAGGGAGATCTTCGCTGCGATCGTGAACTGCATTCATGAGGACCCGACGGGGCACGACCGCGTCAAGGCGCTGGCCTTCGCACGGATGTTTCTGGTCAAACCTGCCCAATCCTCTGGCAGCGACCGCTATATGACGCTCGAAACCATCGACATAACCGGGCAGGGCGGACGCGGCACGCTCGATGAGTTCCTGCGCGAAGAAGCTGAGTTGGTCCGATGATGGCGCTCCGACACCTGATCCGGCATCGGCTCTGTCTCGGCTTCTGGCGGAGGGAGGAGGGCGCTGTGCTTGCCGAGGCGCTGGTGGTGGTGCCCTTCGTCACGCTGTTTGCGGCGGGCATACTCGAATTCGGCAACATCTTTTGGGAACGGATGCAGATCGACGCGGGGCTCAGAGACGCCGGGCGCTATTGGTCGCGCTGCCGACAATCTCCAACATACACCTCTTACTGCACTGAAGATATTGCAAGGAAGATCGCGTTTTATGGCAGCCCCATTCCGCCCACGGGAACACCCTTGCGTGTTCCAGGCTGGGGCCCGGGTACGGCGGCACTCGATATTTCGCCGATCAGCACCAACGGCACGATCACCGTCGAAACGTCGCATCTCTACCAGACTTCGCCTCTGTTCGGCTGGCTCGGCATCGACACCATCACCATCAACTCCTCCCATGAAGAGAGGTATATTGGATGGTGACCCTCCGCACAGTCGGCGCCTTCTGGCAGGATACCCGCGGCGTCAGCCTCACCGAAGGGCTGATTACCTTTCCGCTCGTCATTCTGATGTTTGCTGCCTTCGTCGAGTTCGGCTATGCCATGCATCAGTGGAACCAGACGGTCAAGGCACTGCAATACGGAGCGCGCCTGGCGGCAGTCTCTGATCCCGTCAACTCCAATTTCAACCCGGTTACGGCTGTTGAGTCCACCGATCCCCTGGTCGTCGGAACAGGCGTCCGACCCGCTCCAGCCGGCCTTCCGCGCATATGGACCTGCGAGGGCGTCAACTGCAACAGTCAATTGAACCGTATCGTTTACGGTTCCGCCGCGGCGGAGAGTTGCCCGGAGCTTGCGCTCGGGGCACGTCCCGGGATGTGCCACATCAATCCGCGGTTTCGAAAGAATAACGTGGTCGTCACTTATGAGCGTTCGGGGCTCGGCTACTGGGGCCGCCCAGACGGTGCAGTGGTCACGATCCGCCTTGCAAGCCAGAACATCACCTTCGACCTGCCCATCCTCGGCGCGCTGCTTGGGCTCAATGACATCACCATTCCCGCCCATCCGGTGACGATTACTTCGGAAGACCTCCGGACATGTTCAACCTGCCCGGCTCCTTAAAATACAGCGTGGGATAGTGAGATGACAGCTCATATGAACTTCGCAGCATCCACGAAGATCCTTGTCCTTTCCGACGACGCTGCGGCTGCGAGCTTCATGCTCGATACGTTCGGTTCGCTGTCGCGCTACGAAGTGCGCCACATGGCGCTGACAGCACTTGCGGATGCGGGGCGGTTCGATCCGACGCAGTTCAACCTGATCGTGCTGGATGTCGACAATGGCGAGATGCTGAACCGCCCCGGCCTCTTTGCATTCCGCACCAGCCACCGCAACATTCCGCTCGTGATCGTTTCGGAAGATCTGCCGGACGAGATGCTACGGCCGCTCTTCCGGCTGAATGGCGACGATTGGCTGAAGAAGCCGCTCGAGCGGCGCTCGCTGATCGACATGATCTCCACGCATGCGCCGGGTGCGGGCGCCAGCGATAGCCGGGTTCATGCCGTCGTCTCGGCCGTTGGCGGCGCCGGCGCCAGTGTGATCTCCTCGTCACTCGCCCATGTACTGGCCCAGTCGACGAAGAACTCGGCGCCGCGCGTCGACCTGTTCGACCTGGATTTTTCTTGTGGCTCGCTCGGCTACTATCTCAACCTTGTCAACGACTACGATCTGAAGCCCGTCATGGCCAATCCGTCGCGCGTCGACCTCGAATTCATCGATCTCGTGCGCAAACGCCATTCGAGCGGCTTTTCCCTGCTGTCCTTCAAACAACCGTCGGTCCTTCTGGCACCGAAGGGCGCCGAGCTGGTGTTGCGCATGCTGGATGTCGCAGCCTTCGAGAGCGACCACACGGTCATCGATATTCCCTACTACAACACACCGTGGAAGGATGCTGTGCTCGGATCGGTCAACAGCATCTGCATCGTCACGGAGATGACGATCCCCGCCCTCCATCAGGCCAAGGATCTCTTCCTCAATCTGGTGCGGTTGCGCGGCAACGCGGACTCGATCCAGATCGTCATCAACAAGTATCGGACGAAGTTTTTCAGCCTTGGCGTGCGCCGGGAGCAGGTGGACAAAATCTTCAAGGATACGCATGCGCATATCATTCCCTATGACTGGGACACGATGAGCGAGGCGGTGAACCGTGGCGTGCTGCCGATCGAGGTAAACTCGCGCTCGCGCTTCTGCGGCGCCGTCAACAAGCTTGGAGCGCTTGTCAGATGAGAGTGTACGCGCATCGCAGCGACGGACCGAGATGGCGACACGGCAATGCTTCAGCTTGCGACCGAGTGGTGCGGGTCCTGCTGTTTGCGGTCTCGGTTGGACTTGCAAGCGCCGCCACCGATGGATTGGCGAGCGGGCTCGTGCCGCGAAACCTTGGACCGAGGACGAGCGCCACGGTGACGGTCGAGAAAAACTATCCGGCCGGCACGATCGTCATCGTCAGTGAAAATCGGACGCTCGATCTTATCATCTCCGGCAATCGCGCCATCCGTTACAAGATCGCAGTCGGCCGCGACGGCTTTCGTTGGAGTGGCGTCGTCAGGGTTGGTCGAAAGGCAGAGTGGCCCGAATGGCGGCCACCGGCCGAGATGAAGGCGCGTGCGCCTGAGCTTCCGGAATTGGTGCCTGCTGGCCCGTTCAACCCGCTCGGTGCGCGCGGCATCTATCTCTACCGCGGAACCGCCGACACGCTTTACCGCATCCACGGAACGAACGACCAGTCGACGGTCGGGAACTTCGCGTCTTCGGGATGCTTCCGGATGAGCAATGCCGACATCATCGATCTCTATGACCGAGTGAAAGTCGGAGCGACAGTGATTGTGAGATAGTCGAACAGGGTGAAGGTCAATGGCAACCGGGTTCATCGGACGTTTCTACAAGCAGACGCAGACGGGTGATGGGGAACTTGCGGAGCCCGCTGATCTTCTTTCCGCTGAGGTGCCTGCGAACACGGTGGCGCCTAGTCCCCATGTTGGCGAAGCTGCCGCAACCGTCGGGCTGGAAGCCTCGCTCGGCCTCGATATGGTCGCCGAGCGGGTCAACCTGCATCGTTACCTGCTGGACCGCATCAATCTCGGCATTCTCGACACACTCGACAACGAAGAGATCGCCGCCGAGATCAGGCCGCTGGTCAAGGATTATATCCGCCGCAACAACTTCCCGCTCAACGCCAAGGAAATCAATGATCTGATCCGTGAGATCACCGACGAGATGCTCGGGCTCGGGCCCATAGAGCCGCTGCTGGCCGATGATACGATCGCGGATATTCTCATCAACGGCTACAAAAGTGTCTATGTCGAACGAAGGGGCAGGCTCGAAAGCACGGCGGTTCGCTTCAAGGACGAGGATCACCTGTTGCGGGTGATCAACAAGATCGTCTCAGCTGTCGGACGTCGCGTCGATGAATCGACACCGCTGGTCGATGCCCGCCTCAAGGACGGGTCGCGCGTCAACGTTGCCATCCGGCCGATCTCGGTTGACGGGCCGCTTGTTTCGATCCGCAAATTCACCCGCTCGCCTCTGACGCTGGAGCGCCTGGTCGAATACGGCGCCATGGCGGATGCGATGCGCATTCTTCTGAGCGCTGCGGTCAAAGGCAAGGTGTCGATGATCATCTCGGGTGGCACCGGCTCGGGCAAGACGACCTTGCTCAACGCCATGTCGTCGCAGATCTCGCCGAAGGAACGTCTGATCACAATCGAGGATGCGGCCGAGCTCCAGCTGCAGCAGCCGCATGTCGGGCGATTGGAGACCAGACCGCCAACGCTCGACGGCCGCAATGAGGTTCGGCAGCGCGAGCTGCTGAAGAATGCGCTGCGCATGCGTCCCGATCGAATCATCGTCGGCGAGGTGCGCGGCGAGGAGGCCTTCGACATGCTGCAGGCGATGAATACTGGTCACGAGGGATCGATGACAACCATTCACGCCAACACGCCGCGTGACGCCGTCGGCCGGCTCGAACAGATGGTCGGCATGGCGGGCATGCCCATGTCGCAGCTCAGTATCCGCTCGCAGATCTCCTCCGCGATACGGGTTATCGTGCAAGTTCAGCGTTTGAGCGACGGTAGTCGCAAGGTCGTCTCGATTTCCGAAATCACAGGCATGGAGGGCGAGGTCGTCCAGATGCAGGAGATCATGCGGTTCAAGAGGACCGGCACAGAGGATGATGGCCGCATTCGCGGGGAATTCCGGGCAACCGGGCTTCGCCCTCGTTTCATCGAGGAGTTCGCGGACCTCGGGATCGCCGTCTCCCCGCTGATTTTCGATCCTGGAAAGCCGCTGCAAACGGGGGTCGTTGAACCATGAGTCTGCTCCTGCTCTATGCCGCCGTGTTCATCGCAGTGCTGGTTTCCGCCGAAGCTTTGCTGCGCAGTTACTTCACGAAATCGGAGCGTCAGCGGGCGGTCAACCATCGCCTGAGCCTGCTTGATGAAAGTGATGACCATCGCAAAACCTATCGCGATATGCTGAAGGAGCGCGGTGCCGACGAGGATTGGCGTTCGCTGCCATTGATGCAGTTCATCAGACAGTTCTACACGCAGTCCGGCATCAAGTTCGACCCAAGGCGATTTGTGCTCTATGCAATTGCTGGCGGGCTTTTCATCTGGTTGATCGTCCAGTTTCTGGTGCCGAGCAACATCGTCCGGGTTCCGGTTTTCCTGATGATTTGCCTGCTCCTTCCAGTGCTTGTCGTCTGGCGCGCCAGGGCGAGCCGTATTCGAAAATTCACGCAAAAACTTCCAGAAGCACTCGATGTTGCCAATCGGAGCCTTGCAGCCGGCCATCCACTGCCGGCCGCGATTGCCCTGGTGGCGCGCGAAATGCCTGATCCGGTCGGAACGGAGTTCGGTCTTCTATCGGACGAACTGACCTATGGGGTCACGTTGGACGATGCACTCGCCAACCTTGGCGATCGCGTGGGTGCGGAAGACCTCAATCTGTTGGCGATCTCGCTGAGCGTTCAGGCAGGGACCGGCGGCAATCTTGTCGAGATCCTTCAGAATCTCTCAAAGACGTTGCGTGATCGCTCAATGCTGAAGGCCAAAGTCAAGGCGATCTCGTCGGAGGGACGGATCACCGCGATCTTTATGTCACTCTATCCGTTTCTTCTTTATGCAATGATCAAGACGCTCTCACCGACGTATTTCGACCCTGTTTGGAATAGCGGCCACGGCACAACCGTGGTTGTGGTTCTGTTTGCGATCATGGCAGTCGGAAACGTCATTCTCTACAAGATGGTTAACTTCGAGTACTGAGGCCACCATGCTAGGTGAGTATGGAATTTATCTCATCGTTTTCTTCTCGGTGCTGATATTTACCGGCGCCGCATCCGAATTTGTCTTCCGGCGCCGCGAGGTCGGTCTCCGAATATCGGAAACGACGGTGACGGCAGGCGGGGAGGAACTCCAGCTTGGCGACGGTGCGATTGTTGACTTCGGTGAAGTCGAAAACCGATTGATCCGCCGCTATTTCGAGATCACCCGACGCGATCGGAATGCCAACTCGACACAGAACCGGCTGATCCGCGCCGGGTATTTCAGTGCGGGCGCGGTAACGGTGTTCCAATTGATCCGTGCGCTCATCTGCATTGGTGTCCTGGTTGCAGCCGTCTGGGCCCTTGACCGCTTCATTCCTGAAATGTCGCGCCTCGCAGGCGTGGTCGTCGCCATGTTTGCCGCCGGCATCACTTTTGTTCTGGTCAACATCCAAATCGATCGGCGCGGTCAGGCCAAGGAGCGCGAGTACAGGCGGCTCTTTCCCGATTTCATGGACATGCTGATCGTCTGCCTGGATGCCGGAATGAGCATCGAGGCGGCGGCAAACCGTGTCGCGAGAGAATTCGTCCACAAGCGGCAGGATTTCGGCCTGCATCTTTCGATCATGATGCTGGAGGTGCGCGGCGGACGTCGCTTGCGTGATGCCCTGGCCAACCTGGCAACGCGGCTCAGGATTGACGAAGCGCGAGCGCTCGCGGTGCTGTTTCGCCAGTCGGAGGAGCTGGGAACGAGCGTCACGCAGACGCTGCGCGTTTACAGTAAGGAAATGCGCGATCTTCGTGTCGTGCGGGCCGAGGAAAAGGCCAATTCCCTGCCGATCAAGATGCTGCTGCCGCTCGGGGCGTTCCTGTTTCCCGTGAGCCTCATTATCGTGCTCGTGCCCATCGTCATGCGTGTCGTCGGCATTCTCACCGGCCTGAAGCCTGGTGGATAGGACGTAGGGGGCTATATGCAGTATTCACCCGAACAAGATCGCGAAGACTTCGCCGTCGCACTCGATCCGCGGATGCCGATGGCGCCGATGAGCCTCGAGGAAACCGGCCTTGATGTGTCGTTCATGTTGCGGCTGGCGGCAAAATGCGCGACGGAACGGGATACCGTGACGCCATCGCACCTGGCGGCCCGGATGAAGCTGCCGAAGGTGGTGATCAATCTTCTGATCAAGGAGCTGGTGAAGCTCGCATATATCGAGGCGAGGGGGCTTGCGGGGGAGGACGTCAAGTCCGACATCCGCTATGCGCTTTCGATGAAGGGCATGGACTATGCGCAGGCGGCGGCACGACAGTCAGAATACATTGGCCCGGCTCCCGTGTCTCTCGATGCCTTCTGTCGCCAGATCGGCTTGCAGTCAATTCACCACGAACGCGTCACCTATGAGCGGTTAGTCCGGAGTCTGGAAGGGTTGGTGCTGTCGCCGGCGTTGGTCGAGAAGCTTGGGCCGGCCGTAAATTCGGGCCTTTCCATCCTGCTCTATGGCCCCCCCGGCAATGGTAAGACAAGCATCGCCGAGCGGACCTCGGAGCTTTTCGTGCAGACGATCTGGGTGCCTTATGCCATCGAGGTCGGCGGTTATGTCATCAGCTTCTATGACGAGGCGACGCATCAGCCAGTGAGTGAACCGGCGGTCAGGCCGCACCCGAAGGCCGACCAGCGATGGGTGGAATGCCGGCGGCCGGTCATCAAGACCGGTGGCGAGCTCACCCTGGATCTGCTCGACCTGACTTATAGCCCAGGCTCCCGTGTCTACGAAGCCCCGGTGCATCTGAAGGCATCAGGCGGAGTCTTCATCATCGACGATTTTGGGCGCCAGCAGGACCGACCCCAGGCGCTCATCAACCGCTGGATCGTGCCGCTCGAGCGGGGCTACGATTTCCTGACATTGCATACCGGCAAGAAGTTCAAGGTGCCGTTCGATGAGCTTGTCGTCTTTTCGACCAACATTGCACCACGAGAGCTCTCCGACGAAGCCGGCCTGCGGCGCCTCAAATATAAGATATATGTGAACAACCCTTCGCGGGATGAATATCTACGTATCTTTGAGTCCTACGCCCGCAAGGCCGCGATAGACTTGGTGAGCAGTGATTTGCACCTGTTCTACGAACGAAAATACGAGGGGGATATGCCAGCGTCCTGCTACCATCCCAAATATCTCCTGGATTTCATTTCCTCCTATTGCGAGTTCAACGACATGCCGAAGGTCGCGTCGCTGGAGATGCTGGACCGGGCTTGGGGAGGGGTGTTCACATTGGACTGAAGCGGGGGCTACTGCATAATTCCTTAAATCGGAAGCGATTTAAGGAGAAAATTATGCAGCAGGTTTAAGCGTTACAGCGTCCTTTGCGCGTCATGTTTGACGCGTGGCGCTGTAAAGTGGGCCGACAATGGGATGTCATTAAGAGATGTCTGAAATACTGAGGCAAACGATCATGAGCTCGGCAACGCGGAACGCCTGAAGTGAACGTGGCCCCAAGGGGATCTGGGGTTTCGGGAAACACAGAGAGGTTGGGCTAAGGCCCGGCTTCGTGACGGAGGAATTCGATGACGCATATTTCGAATGTCGAGGTCGACATCAAGCCCGACGCTGCATTGCGGCGTAACGAGCACGCCGCCAAGGAGCCAAGCCGTTCGCGGAGCACGCCGATCATCGCACTGGCCCTTATGCTGCTGCCGCTCAACACGGGTATTTTGCTCTACACGGCCAAGAATGCCGCAGACGTCCGCGAGAGCCGAGAAAGCCTTTCCGCTCTCAAGCGCTCGATCGATGGTTTGAAGCAGCAGATTAGCAAACAGGCCGCGAACATCGCCAACGGCGCCAGGGCCGACGACATGGCGGCCGTTCGAAAGACTGTCGAGGAGCTGCAAAAGGATGTCGCCGATCTCGATGACCGCATGAACCCGAGCATGTTTGCCTCCAGCGGCAGCATGATCATCAGCGCGCCTGGAAAGGAAGTGACCCAGCGCTTGGCGCCATCATCCTATTCGGTCTCCGCTCCGGAAAACGCAGTCGACGATGTCCTGGCCGCAGCCGATCCTCAGGGCGGTTCCATCGCGAACTTGCCACGCTACGAACGGTCTGTCTCGGCGGATGGCAAGCTTGTGCTGAGAAAGGTGCGGTAGGGCCGAACCTGCCTTGAAATAGATTCTCTCCCGCAAATTGCTCGACGCAGCGTTGCTATGGCAGCGGTTGGCTGTTGCCTGGCGTTGTGCGTCTTCTACAGCGCCGCGCGTCTTATCAGACGCGCAAAAGGTCGCTGTAGGACTTTGAATTGCTGCATGTTTCCTTAAATCGGCTAGGATTTAAGGAAACATGCAGCAGCGCTCCGGCGGCACTGCCGTTGTTCAGTTCGGAACGGAAGCTGCATAAGGAAGCTCACCGCCGGCGTTTTGGCGCCGGCGGACCCGTGTGGGTGGTGTCGCGGCTTATCGCTGCGCGTATTTGACGCTGTTCTTCATCAGCTCCAGGTTCCTGGCCGTCGTCTCGTTCGCCGGATCGAGCTCGTATGCTTTCAGGAAGTACTTGCGGGCCCCGGGCAGGTCGCCGCGCAGCAAGTGGGAATAGCCAATATTGTTGTAGTAGACGGCCGTACCGCCAATCATTTTGGAGAGTTGCGCGTAGGCGCGGTCGGACGTGTCGAAGCGACCGATCATGTCGGAAGAGGCCGCAAAGCCCAACCATGCGGCAGGGTCTCGCGGAAAGACGTCAACTGCCCGCTTGTAGATCGCGTAGGACTTTCCGTAGTTCTTCTCTTGAAACTGGAGCTTGCCCGTGGTCACCAGTTCATCGTCCTTGTAGAAGGCGGCCGCCGAATCATCGTTGAGAGTTTTCGCGCTATCGCCGAAGGCGGCCACATCGTCCAGCGCGTCCGTTTGGCATCCGGCCAGTATCAGCCCCCCAACGATCAAAAGCACAACGCGTCCTGATTTGCTCCGAGACATTACCATTCGTCCCCCTAATTTCGGGTATCCTAGCCTCGCCTGCAGATGGGCTCATCGAAAATCTTGCTGAAAAATAACTAATAAAGAAAGAATTGAAATTGCGAGTCGCATTAAAGAGACACTGACGACGAGCTCGAAGGTCCGTTTTTCGCTCCGGTCTTGTGAGCACGATAGCCGTCTGCTTGATGACGACAAATACGAGGCGGCGGGAGTAATAAAAGCAGATGGACCGATTCTTATCCGAGGTAGCGGCACCTCGGTAAGCCTCAATTAAGCGTCATCTTATATTTTCTTGCTCGGCGCGTGCGGGGGATAGGAATCGAAACATGCGAGCCTCAGTAATGACGGTCATTCGGCTTGGGCCTTGCGCGGTCTACGGGGCCGCCGCCCTCTCCCTTATCAGCGTCGCGCTGGTCGCAAACGCGCCGTCCAGCGCACTCGCCTGGGGCGTGTATATGGCCTTGGTGCCCTCGACGCGCGGACTCGTGCTTACCCTCGTCTCCGCTCCAGAGTCGGTATTCTGGGGCGCGGTCGCGATGCTCACCGTCGGCGCCGCGGTTGGTGCCTATCTCGCCGTGCGCCCGGAACGATATCTGCGACTGCGCTTCGTTCACGCGCATGTCGCGCTCATCGCCTCAGGGCTTGCGGTGATCCAGATCTCAGGAAACGGCGCAGGGCTTGCCAGCGCTTCATTCTCTCAGCTTCCCGCCAGTAGCTGGTCGGTTGTGCTGAGATCGCCGACGGGGCTCGTCCTGCTTGTGCTCGTATTTCTGGCGTGCCTCAACGCCCATGCGGCGATCATCAAGCGCATTCGTGTTTAACTCCCATCGAGTTCGGCAGGGAGGTGAGCGCTACCTTTGTGGTGGTGCCAGAAGTCGAAAACGTCATGGGACCCCGAGCCGGATCGTCTCATTGGCCCTTTGCCGCACCTCGCTCACTTGTCCGCGCAAGGCATGGCATGGGCACGTGAAGCGAGCGCATCACATTCGTGGCGCAGCGCAGAACGGAGTCCCCGTTCAATGGCAGCTTAAAGTGAAGGTTGGCGGTTGTTGGCGCAAGTTTCTGGCGAGCCGAATGCTGTTCATGCTGTGTTCATGGCGTTCACTGGAAAATGACCTGACGAAAAACTGTCGGGTGATGTCATGAAAAAAATAGGTGCAGTGTTAGTTGCAGTTGCCACGGCCCTTACGGCAGTGTCGGCACAGGCATTGCCTATGTCTCCAATGTCGGTGAATCCTCCGAATTTCCAGGCTGCAGAGCTGATCCACCACAAGCCCGGTCATTATGGTGGTCCGCCGCACTCACGCGGATACAGCAATCATCGTTACAATTCGGGCCCACGATACGGCTATTACAACGGCTACCAGGGTTACCGTTACCGACGGGACGGCTACCGTCGGCATAATGATGGATGGTGGTATCCTCTGGCCGCATTCGGAGCAGGCTTAGCCATCGGTGGTGCGATCGCGTCGCCACCCCGTCGGGTCTATTCGAACGCCAGTTCAGCCCACGTCGAATGGTGTTACAACACCTACCGTTCATACAGGGCCTACGACAACACGTTTCAGCCCTATTATGGGCCACGCCAGGAGTGCATTTCGCCATACTATTGATCAGAGCGCCGGGGCATTGCCGATCGACGCTTGGCAACCGGTAGCCGTCGGCAAAAATGCGCACCTGACGCATGCTGTGGTCGGCGCTTGGTAGGCCGTTAAAGATTAGATCGCCTTTTCAAGCACCTGTGGTCGCGGCTGGGAGGCGGGATCCAAGTGGGAGGCATCCCTCGCGGCGAAAGAAGCCGAGGCGGCTGCGTTTGCAAACATCGATCGATTTGGCAGGCCGCGCACCAGTGGCGCCGCTTACTGCATAATTCCTTAAATCGGAATCGGTTTAAGGATAAATTATGCAGCAAGTTTAAAGCGTTACAGCGTCCTCAGCGCGTCATGTATGACGCGCGGCGCTGTAGCGCCCAGTCGGCCTCGGCGCGGCGTCCTTTGCAGGGCCAGTGCTGTCCCGGACGATCAATTCGACCGGCAGGATTGTCTCGATCGGCACGGACTCAAGGTCGTTCGAATTGATCAGCCGCATGAGCAGCGTTGCCGCCGTCCGCCCAGCGCTGTGTTGCTCAATGCGGATCGTCGTCAGCTTCGGGCGGATCAGGTTGAGGAAGGGCATGTCGTTGAAGCCGCTTACCGATACGTCGGTCGGGCAATGCAAGCCGCGCCCGCGCAAGCGTTCGATGGCGCCAAGCGCAAGACGGTCGTTGGCGCAGAGGATCGCGGTAAACGGCTCTTGCGACGACAAGAGGGCGTCGACGCAACGCATGCCTTCGTCCTCGTCGAAACGCGTTGCAGTGACCACCAGCCGCTCGTTGTGCGAAAGCTTCATGGAGGTTACGCAATCCCGAAAGGCAGCAAGCCGCAACTGGCCGGTCGAAAGATTCTGTGGTCCGGCGATGTGGGCAATCGAACGATGACCGAGGTCGCTGAGGTGTGACAGCATCTGCCGGATGCCGCCTTCCTCGTCGTTGATGATGTAGGGAATGCAGGCGCGTTCGACACGGCGGTTGAGCGTAACGACAGGCATGCCGTCCTCGGCGGCCCGAGCGATCGAAGGATCGCTGCGCAAGGCAGCCGCGTGGATGATCCCGTCGACGCCACGGTCGCGCAGCACATCCACAAGCCGGCTTTCCCGCTCCTTCTCGCTATCGGTGTTGACGATGATCGAGGCGTAGCCGAGTGGCTCCAGCACGCTTTCTATCCCACGGAGAATGGGCGGAAAGATCACGTTGGTGATATCAGGGATCATTACCCCGACTGTCATGGTGCGGTTGGTGCGCAGACCGGCGGCAATCCGGTTCGGCCGATAGCCGAGCCGTTCGGCAGCTCCGTGCACCTTCTCGATCACTTCCGGGGTTATGCTTCTGCGTTCCACCGGATCGAGGGCGCGCGAAACGGTCGAGACGTGAACGCCGGTTTCCCGAGCTATGTCCTTGAGGGTTATTCGCTTCTTCAACATGACGGCCCGCACCTTTCGAACCATCTCATACATCCAAACGAAATTTCATGCAATCGATTGCGAGATTGACTTGACGCCGGTTCGGAAATTTGCAAATGTCGAATGCAATCGATTGCGTGAATGGCACGCAACGCTAGTGCAATCCAGAATACGCAGGCGGTTTTTCGGGTTGAGGAGCCTGGCAGACCGGCAATGGTGCCCTTGAGGTCAATCTCGGGGGTTTTTTCGGAAGAGGGTATGCAATCGATTGCTTTGGGAGGAGCACCAATGGGAAAGTTGAAATTTGTCTTGGCCGCGACGGCCGCGATGCTGATGTCCAATGCCGCCTACGCGGAGACCTTGCGAATCGGCGCATCATTGCCGATTACCGGCGGGCTTTCCGTCAGCGGTGAGAAACATAAGCGGGGCTATGAGCTCTGCACAAAGCTGATCAATGAGGCCGGCGGCATTCTCGGCCGGCAGGTCGAGCTCATCGTCAGCGACAACCGGTCCGATCCGGCGACCGCCATCAACCAGTACGAACGGTTCATCAATGTCGACAAGGTCGATGCGGTATACGGGACGTTCTCAAGTCGGCTGACGTTTCCGGTCGGAAGCGTGCTCTCCAAGTACAACATGGTCCATCCGATCCCTTCGGGCGGGGCGCTGCGCATTTACGCCCAGGGCTTCAAGAACATGTTCTATTTCCAGGTCAATGCCGCCGAATACACCGGCAAGGACGTCGTCGGCATGATCAAGGCGCTGATCCCGGCCGACCAGGCACCGAAGTCCGTGGCCATCGTTCACGCCGACGACTTCTTTGCAAATGCCATTGCCGCAGGGCTTCTCGGCCAGAAGGTGATCGATCCGGCAAACGACAAGCAAATCGCCGATCTCGCGCCCGGTTATCTCGCGGATGCCGGCATCAAGGTCGTGATGGAAGAGAAATGGCCTGAAGAAGGCTTCAACGACTGGCTCAATCTTGCCAACTCGATCAAGCGATCGGACGCCGAGATGATCATCGGACTGACCGCCTCGGCAGAAGAGGCGGTGCAGCTGACGCGCAGCCTCAAGACCGTCGGCGCAACCCCGAAACTCGTCTATCTCAGCCAGGGCGCTCAGACCGAATACATCGAGGGTGTGGGTAAGGAAGCCGCTGAAGGTGTCGTTATCCATACGACCTGGCATAAGGACGTGCCGTTCGAAAGCACGATTGCCGGAAAACCCTTCAATAATGCCGATTTCGTCAAGGCATTCGAAGCCGAGTATTCGGCCGAACCGGATGAGGACAGCGCTATTCCCTTTGCAGTCTGCCAGGGGATCGAGCAGGCCATCATCGGGGCTGGCACCACCGACAACGCCAAGATGGGCGAATGGCTGAACGCGCGGACCAAGGATGATCCGGTGCGCACGGTGCTTGGGCGGTTCTCCTGGGACGACATCGGCCTGCCCGAGAGCAAATCTCATATCATGACCCAGTGGCAGGACGGGCAGATGCGATTTGTCTACCCGACCGGGGAGTTCGAGGGGATTTCCCCGATGGCATATCCGAAGGCGGGCTTTTAAGGCCGCCTGCCAATGGGAACGCCGTCGGCTCGGCGTTCCCATCCGTTCCTATGCATTTTTCACGCAAGGAGGCCGAGCCCGTGCTCGAAGTCAGGAATCTCTGTAAGCATTATGGCGGCATCAAAGCCGTCGACGCGGCAACGTTCAAGGTCGAGCAGGGCTCGATCACCGCCCTGATCGGACCGAACGGGGCCGGCAAAACCACCGCTTTCAATTGCATCAGCCGCACGGTCGTCCCGACCAGCGGCGAAGTCTGGCTTGACGGTCAGCGCATCGATCATCTGCGACCGCATAAAATCACTTCCAAGGGGCTCAGCCGTACGTTTCAGATCTCGCGCAATCTGGCCGATATGACGGTTCTCGAGAATGTCATCGTGCAATCGCGCGCCGAGGGCATCCGCGGATTGTTCAGCCCGGCCGTCTCGCCGCGCGAAAAGGACAAGGCCATGGCAATCCTCGACTTCCTCGGGATTACCCGCATTGCCTATGAAGACGGGCACAATCTTTCCTACGGTCAGAAAAAGCTGATGGATCTGGCGGCACTCCTGATGTCGGATCCGAAGATCATCCTGCTCGACGAGCCCGCCGGAGGCGTCAACCCATCGCTGTTGGAGGAGATCGTCGGTCATATCCTCGCGCTGAACGCAAAGGGGCTGACCGTCCTCATCGTCGAGCACAACATGGACCTGATCATGCGCCTCTCGCACAAGGTCGTGGTCATGGCGCAGGGCAGGGTGATCTGCCAGGGAACGCCCGAGATCGTCAGAAAGGATCGGGACGTTCTCGACGCCTATCTCGGCGGCGTGCTCGAGGCGGAGGCGGCGTGATGAGCGAACTTCTCCGGGTTACCAACATTACCGCCGGCTATGGCGACGGCCCGGCCATCCTCGACGGCGCTCACCTGACGGTCGAGCCCGGCAAGGTCCACTGCATCATTGGCCCCAATGGCGCCGGCAAATCGACGCTGCTCAAGGCAATCTGCGGCATGCTGACGATCCGCAAGGGCGACGTGGTCTTCAAGGGTGAGCGCCTGAATGGCCTGCGTCCCGACCAGATCCTGCGCAAGGGTATCTGCTTCGTTCCGCAGGAACGCGCTCTCTTTCCGAAGATGACCGTTCGCGAAAACCTGCGGATGGGAGGCTTCATTCTTGATGACGCGCGTGAACTGGAACGGCGGATAGAAGCGATTCTCGAGCGCTTTCCCATTCTGCGCGAACGTGCCGACCAGCACGCTGGGACAATGTCCGGCGGCCAGCAGCAGACACTTGCCATGGCCCGCACGCTGATCATCAAGCCGGCGATCGTCATGCTCGATGAGCCGTCACTCGGCCTCGCGCCAAAGATCGTCCAGGAGATGTTCGACATCATGAAGATGATGTCTGCGGAAGGCGTCACGGTCCTGCTCGTCGAGCAGAACGCGACGATGGGGCTAAAAAACTCCGATTGGGGCGTCGTTCTTGATCTCGGCAAAACCCTTTTCGAAGGCCCAGCCACCAACGTTCTTTCCGATCCCAGGATCCAGGAACTCTACCTCGGCGGCAAGAAGGCCGCCTGACGGAGGGAAGACATGTCAGAAATCATACAAGTCACAATTTTGGGGTTGGCGCTCGGCGGCGTCATCGCGCTGATGGGTTCGGGCCTGTCGCTCGTGTTCGGCGTAATGCGCATCGTCAATCTCGCACATCCATCACTGATCATCGCGGGCGCCTATGTCACCTATTGGGGCTTCAAGCTCTGGGGCGTCGATCCGATCGTCATGCTGCCGGTCGCCTCGCTGATCATGGCGGCAATCGGTGTCCTCATCTACCGCCTGATGTTTGCACGGGAGGCAAAAAGCGCGCGCTACTCGGAAATGACGGTGCTTTTGACCTTCGCCCTGGCAATGATGGTCGAGGGACTTCTGGGTGGGCTGTTCACCAATACGCAGCGCGTCACCTCGCCAGACTATGCCACGGCTGCGTTCTTCATCGGTGACGTCTTCGTTCCGAAGGGGCAGCTCTATGCCGGTATCGTTTCCATCGTCATCATCGCCAGCCTCAGCCTGTTCCTGAAGTATTCAAGGCTCGGCTATGCCATCCGGGCGACGACGCAGAACCGCGATGCGGCAGAGCTTCTCGGGGTCAACGTCAACTTCATCAGCGTCCTCGCATTCGCCATCGGCATCGGACTTGCCGGGGCCGCCGGATCGCTCGTCAGCTTCGTCTTCAGCTTCTTCCCCGCCAAGCAATGGGAATGGATTGCGATGCTGATGTCCGTCGTCGTGCTCGGTGGCATGGGAAGCATCCTCGGTACGGTGATCGCGGCCTTCTCGCTTTCGATCATCGCCGCCTTCGTCGGGACCTGGGTGGGTGCGACCTGGTCGACGATGACCTTCTTCCTCGCCCTGTTCGTCATTCTGCTGGTACGGCCGCAGGGCCTGTTCGGCGAAAAACCGGAGTTGGCATAATGGCCCTCAGTTTCCAGAACACCAATGCCGACGACCTGCTCGCCGCGCGCCGCGCCCACAATGAACGGCTTGCCCGCAGAGCCGACCAGAAACGAGCGACCTGGTTCCCCGTCGCCCTGCTCCTGGTCCTTGCGGCCCTGCCGCTCGTGCAGCTCACCGGCAACTACAACTATGTCCTTCATCTTGTCCTGTTCACCGCTTCCTATGTCGTGATGGCGTCGGGGTGGAACATCCTGGGCGGTTTTGCGGGCTACGTCTCGCTCGGACACGCGGTGTTCTTTGCGATTGGAGGATATTTCTCCGGCATGCTGCTCGCGCGGCTCGGCATCTCCACCATCCTGACCGCGCCGCTCGCCGGTCTCGTCGCGGCCATCGTCGGGTACCTCGTTGGTCTCATCACGTTGAAAGTGCGCGGTCCAAGCTTCATCATCTCTTCGATCGCATTGTTGATGATCGTGCGCATTCTCTTCGATCACTGGACCTTCATTGGCGGCGCCAACGGCCTGTCCTTGCCGATCAACGACCTGTCCGTGCTGTGGGCGAAAGTTCCCTATTACTACGCCTTCATCGCGATGGCCGCCTTCACGGTCTGGGCGACTTACAGGATCAAGCATTCCAAGTTCGGGCTCGGTCTGCGCGCGATTTCCAAGGATGAGATCAAGGCCGAAAGCGCTGGTATCAATACGCGCTTCTACAAGGTCCTCGCCTTTGCTTCGTCCGCCTTCTTCGTGGGAATGTCCGGCGCAGTGTGGGGCGAATACCTCACCTACCTGCGTCCCAACATCTTCCTGATCATTCTGGTGTCGGCCAACCTCGTGCTCATGTGCATCCTGGGTGGCAAGGGCACGATCGCCGGTCCGGTCATCGGTGCGATCCTGATCGTCGCTATCAACGAACTCTTCGTGGCTACCATGGGGGCTTCCGAGATCAACATCCTCGGCACTGGTCTGGTGATGGCGATCGGCCTGATGTTCTTCCCGCTCGGAGTCATCGGGACACTGGCGCGAAAAGACAAGTTGCCGCGGTTCCTCAACTGGGACTGAGGACGACCAGAGCGGGTCACCGAGACCATCACCGTTAGAACTCCGGGAGTGACGACAATGACGGAATTCGTTCTCTACAACGCGCCGCAGTCAACCTGCAGCCAGCGCGTCCGGTACGTGCTGCACGCCAAAGGCCAGGCGTTCGAAGAAAGAAGGTTGGATCTCTTTCGCGGCGACCAGCTGAGCCCGGACTATCTCGCCATCAACCCCAACGGCGTGGTGCCAGCGCTGGTGCACGACGGCATGGCTGTCACGGATTCAGCAGTCATCATCGAGTATCTCGAAGACATCCTGCCGGATGTCGCCCCCCTTCGCCCGGCGACACCACTTCGCGCCGCGGAGATGCGAGCCAAGATGCGCTTCATAGACGAGGTGCCGACGCCTGCGATCCGCGTTCCTTCCTATAACCTCGCCTTCCTTCCGCATTTCCAGTCGATGAGCGATGCGGAGTTTCAGGCGCTTTGCGACAGCAAGCCGCTCAGGCGCGAATTCCTGATGAAAATGGGCAAGACCGGGTTTCCTGAAGCCGAGATGGATGAGGCTCTGGGACGGCTGCAACGCGGCATCGACCGCATGGCGCGATGGCTTGAAGACAGTGGCGGTCCATGGGTGATGGGGCGCGAGATGACGCTTGCCGATATCGCCATCATGCCCGTCATTGTCCGTATGGCCGACATCAATCTGTCCGCCATGTGGCGGGCCTATCCGGCAATCGCCGCCTGGCTTGCCGCGTTTCAAGCGACCGCAGCCTATGCCGAGGCCTTCTACCACGGCTCGCTGCTCACCGAAAAATACCCGCACCTGAATATCGCACAAAAGGGCACCGAGCCGGCCGTGGCCTGACGCCGTTGCAATGACGATTGGAGACTGACCATGAACCACATGCACATTGCTCGGAAGCTGATATCACGGGAAGGGGACGTTACTCCCGTCGTGCTTGAGGCGATGGCCAATACGAGCGACCCTCGCCTCAAGCAGGTCATGACGTCGCTGGTTTCGCACCTGCATCAGTTCGTCCTGGAGGCGCGCCTGACGGAGGAGGAGTTCGAGTTCGGTCTGCGTTGGATCGCGGCTCTCGGACATCACACCAACGAGAGCAACAACGAGGTCGTGCTCGCGGCTGACGTCATCGGCGTCTCAACCCTCATCGATCTTATCAACAACAACGGCATGCAAGGCGAGACCATGTCGGCGTTGCTCGGACCGTTTTATCGGGGCCACGCGCCGCATTGCGTCTCTGGCGAATGCATCGCGCGATCAGAGACCCCGGGTGCCGGCCTGGTGTTCACGGGCCGGGTGATCGGTGCCCAAGGCTATCCGGTCGAAGGCGCTGTACTGGATGTCTGGCAGGCATCGCCGGTCGGGCTCTACGAGAACCAGGACGAGAGCCAGGGCGACTTCAACCTGCGCGGAAAATTCACGACCGATGCGGACGGATGCTTTCACTTCGTATCAGTCAAGCCCGCCGGCTATCCGGTTCCCACCGACGGTCCCGTCGGCGATCTGCTGCGAGCCCAGCAGCGTGCTCCGATGCGGCCTGCCCACATCCACTTCATCGTTTATGCCCCAGGACACAAGACCCTGGTGACGCAGATTTTCGCCGACAGCCAAGACGCCCTGCTTGCCGATGTGGTCTTCGGTGCCAAGCAGCAGATCGTCGGCGATTTCGTGCGCCACGACAGGCCGGATGTCGAATTCCCCGGCATGAAGGCACCGTTCTACACATGCCGCTATGACTTCAAGCTCGTGGCGGGAACGCCGAGCTATCCCATCCCTCCGATCTCGGGGAAAAAGGCATGACCACGATGTCACGTTCGGGCCAGCCCCTTGAAGGCAAGGTCGCAATTATCGTCGGAGGGTCGGGCGGCATTGGCCAGGAGACCTGCAGGCAGGCAGCTTCGGCCGGCGCCCGCGTGGTCGTCGGTTATCGCGCTGGAAAGGAACGGGCGGAAGAGTTGGCCGCCAACCTGGCAGGGACCGGGCATCTGGCATTGCCGGTCTCGATAGAGCAGACGGCGAGCATCGAGGCTTTCCGCGACCGCGCGCTTGAAGCGACGGGACGCGTGGACATCCTCGTCAATGCTGCCGGCGTCACGAAGCCGGTTCCCCATGCCGATCTCGACGCCCTGACCGACGAGCTCATCGACCAGATATTCATCAACAACTGGCGCGGCGTGTTTGCCACCATCCGCGCCTTTGCACCGGCCTTGCGTGCTACCGGTGACGGTCTCGTCGTCAATGTGTCATCGATCGCCGCCTTCACCGGTATCGGCTCGAACGTTGCCTACTGCGGCGCCAAGGCGGGCCTCGACATCATGGCAAACTCGCTTGGACGGGCGCTCGCGCCGGAAATTCGTGTTCTGACGGTTTCGCCGGGTGCCGTCGACACGCAGTTCGTACCCGGGCGCGGCAAGGAGTTCAATGACAAGGTCGCTTCAACGACACCGCTCAAGCGGATCACGTCTCCGGCCGATGTCGCAGACGCGATCCTTGCCTGCGCCACACACTTAAGGTTTTCGACCGGCGACAGGATCGTCGTCGATGGGGGAAGGCATCTGTAATGCAGCCAAACGTCATCATCACCTGTGCCGTAACCGGCAACCTGACCACGCGGGAGCACCATCCGGGTTTGCCGGTAACGCCCGAGGAAATCGCAAACGCATGCCTGGAAGCCGCCGACGCGGGCGCGGCCATCGCCCATATCCACGTTCGCGACCCGGAGACCGGCAAACCGTCCATGGAGCTGCGATACTACCGAGAGGTAATCGAGCGCATCAGGGCCAAGAACAACGCATTGATCCTCAACGTCACCACCGGACCCGGGGGGCGTTATCATCCGTCCGAGGAGAACCCTGCCGTCGCGGGCCCGCGAACCACATTGATGCGGCCGGAAAAGCGCGTCGAGCACATCGTTGCCCTGAAGCCTGATATCGCAACGCTCGATCTGAACACCATGACCTTCGGATCGGAGGTGGTGATCAATACGCCCGGCAATGTGAAGATCATGGCCGAGATTATCAACGACGCCGGCTCGAAGCCGGAACTCGAGGTCTTCGATACCGGTCATATCCTGCTTGCACAGGATCTCTTGTCTGCAGGCGTGCTGAAGTCGCCGGCGATGTTCACGATCGTGACCGGCGTCAAATACGGTTTCCCGTCGACCCCCGACGTGATGGCGCTTGCCGCACGCATGCTACCCCGAGATGCGGTGTGGACGGGCTTCGGCGTTGGGCGAATGTCGTTTCCGATGGCCATGCAGGCCTATCTGCTGGGCGGCCACGTTCGCGTCGGCCTTGAGGACAATTCCTACCTCACCAAGGGCGTGCTGGCGAAAGGCAATGGCGAGCTGGTCGAGCGCGCCAAGGACCTGATCGTCAAGCTCGGCGGCCAGATTGCCAGTCCGTCGCAAGCGCGCGCCATGCTCGGGCTTTCTGCCTGAAAAGATCGTTAAAATTCAAGGAGGCAAAAAATGAACATCCAGGTGGACACCAAGGCAGCCAAGGCCCTGAAAGTCACGGAGAAATCGCCCGATCTGGACAATCTTCGGATCGATCTCGTCGATGTGACCGTCCCGCGTCACGGCCCGGGACAAGTCCTGATCGAGATCGTCGCGGCCGGTGTTAACCCGAGCGACGTCAAGGCATCGCTTGGGCACATGCCGCATGCTATCTGGCCGCGCACCCCGGGGCGTGATTTCGGCGGGATCGTGCGGGAAGGCCCGTCCGCCATGATCGGCATGGAAGTATGGGGCGGTGGCGGCGAACTCGGCATCACCCAGGACGGCAGCCACGGCAAGTGGATGGTTCTTGACCAGAAGGCCGTTCGGGCGAAGCCTGCGAACTTCACGATGGAAGAGGCAGGCTCGATCGGCGTCCCCTTCATCACCGCCTTCGAGGGACTGCGCGAGGCCGGCGGCGTCCAGCCGACCGATGTCGTTCTGGTCTGTGGCGGCAACGGCAAGGTCGGGCAGGCCGTCATCCAGCTTGCCACCATGGCCGGGGCCAAGGTCTTCGCCGTCGAATACAACGAGCAGCCTCTGTTGGCCCACACCAACGCACCGGTTGAGATGCTCAACAGCGCAACGGACGATATAGCCGCGATCGTGCGCGAAAAGACCGGCGGACACGGTGCCGACATCGTCTTCAACACGGTCGGCAGTCCCTATTTCGAGATTGCCAACAATGCCATGGCCAAGCAGGCCCGCCAGGTGTTCATTTCGACCTTCGACCGCTCGGTGCCTTTCGATATCTTCAATTTCTTCAGGGGGCGGCACAAGTATATCGGCATCGACACGCTTGCGCTTTCCTCTGTCGAAGGCGCCCGCATTTTCGACAAGCTGCGGCCGAAATTCGAGGAAGGCAAGCTGAAGCCGTTCCCGATAAATCCCGCCACCTGTTACGGTCTTGCAGATGCCGCCACGGCCTATGCGTCGGTGCTCCGAGGTACCCCGGAACGGGTTCTTCTCAAGCCTTGAGGGCCGGTCGTGCAGGTTACACGCTACAGTGACGCGCGACGCTACGATGCACCGGAGCATTACGACATGCGCTGTCTGCGTCTTCAGGGCAAGGAGGCGACGCAGACCGACACGATCTGGGTTGGTTTGTCGCATTTGCTTCCCGGCGGATACACGTCGCTCAAGGACGCGGCGGTGGAAAAGATCTACATCGTCGTTGCCGGAGAGGTTACCGTTGAGACCTCGACGGACACGGTGACGCTCGGCTTCCTCGACAGCTGTCGGCTCGCGCCAGGGGAGGCGCGGGCGCTTGTCAATCGCACCAACGCGCCGGCCTCCATCCTTTTGGCCATGCCGACATGAGTGCCGCTGTCACAGGCCCGCGACTTCTGCGGGATGAGCAATGGAAAATGCGATGAACGGTTCGGGCCTTTATCGCCTGGGATCTCTCGCCCCGGTCGTCCCCGGCGACGGCCGCTTTTACCTGGCGCCCGGTGCGATCGTTATCGGTGACGTGCGCATCGGACGGGACGTCAGCATCTGGTTCAACGCGGTGCTGCGAGGCGACAATGAGCCGATCGTCCTTGGTGACGGCAGCAACATCCAGGATGGATGCGTCATCCACACGGACCCCGGCTATCCCGTCGAGATCGGCGAGGACGTGACCGTCGGGCACAACGCGACGATCCATGGATGCCGGATCGGCAAGGGCAGCCTGATCGGAATGGGAGCGACGGTGCTGAACGGTGCCCAGATCGGTGCCCGGTGTCTGATCGGTGCAAACTCGCTCGTGCGGGAAGGCATGGTGGTCCCGGACGGCTCGCTCGTCGTCGGTGTCCCAGCCCAGATCGTGCGCGCCCTGAACGCTGACACGGCCGGCAAGCTTATGCTGGCCGCGGCGCGGTATCGGGCAAAGTCCGAGACATATCCCAAGGAGCTTCGCGCGATTGGCCCCGACCGCGACGGACCCTGACAATTCCCCGGTTCGTTTGCACTTTAAGTGGTGCAGGAGGTGAGACATGGACCAGCAAGAGAACCGTCTTCTAAGCGTGGTCGAGCATTGGCTGCCGCGTATTGAGGTGGCGGGCATTCCCTCGCCCACCGCGAGGGCGGTCATCGAACGTGCCGGCGTCTGGGAGAACTGGCTTGCTGCGTGGAGCGAGGAAGGGGAGCGGCATGCCGAGATGGCCGCTGATGCCCTGGCCGTCGGGCGCCGAGTAACGGCGGGCGAAGCTTACGCTCGCGCCAGCCTGTTTTATCACTTCGGCCAGTTCATGGCGTTCGACGACCTGGCGGCCAAGGAAAAGGCATCTGCAAGAAAGGTCGAACTCTATCGACTGGCTGCCCCTTTGCTCGATCCGCCAGGCGAAATACTCGACATTCCGTTCGAGGGCGGCGCGCTGCGGGCCTGCCTGCGTCTTCCCCCGGGTGGCGGCAGCTATCCGCTCGCGCTGATCGTACCCGGGTCGGATTCGACCAAGGAGGAGTTTCCGGCTCTCGAACGGCACTTCCATGCACGCGGTATCGCAACCTTGTCGCTAGACGGTCCGGGGCAGGGGGAAGGGCGTGTGTTCGGTCCCTTGCGGCCGGATCTCGCTGACGCCCTTGCCGCGGCGATGAGGGTGGTCGAAGGGCGAGAAGGATTGTCGGGAGAGGTCGGTCTCGTCGGCATGGCGTTCGGCGGCTTTCTCGCGCTTCGAGCCGCGGCATCGCTTCCAGATATCGTCGGCGTCGTCTCGATCAACGGCTTCTTCGATCTCGGCAGTTTTTGGCCCGATTTGCCGCAGGTCTATCGGGACAACATGCGCTTTGCGCTCGGCGGTGAGGACATCCGCGAGAGCGCCGAACGGTTCACGCTTCGTGGCCGTGCCGCACCGGACGCGCCTGCGCTCATCCTTCATGGTGGCCGCGACCGGATCTTTCCGCCTGCCGAAGCGAGGAAATGTGCTGAAGCCTGTGCGAGGGGCGCCGAAATCCACGTGTTTCCCGAAGGCAATCATGTCTGCAACAACATCTCCTGGCTCTACCGCCCGCTCGTTGCCGATTGGTTGAACGACCGGTTTTCCGGCCAAAAGCGATAGGTGTGTTCTCTGATAGTCCACGTCGAATTGGACGATAGTCCACCAGAAGAGGACGTCACGACCTGATCCACTTCTAAGGCCGATGCTAGCAATAAAACGGTGGGAGGAAGGCACTCAATGCCTGCCGAAGTTGCACTTTAGGGAGCGAGAACATGATCTACGCCGATGACGGCTCATTGTCCCAGGAACAGAGATTGATGCGCGACAGTTGCCGCGCCTTCGTCGATGATGCGGTGACCCCCTTCATCCGGTCGAACTGGCAGCGCGAGTGGGACATGAGCCCTGGCGAACGGTTGCCACGGTCTATCCTGGAGGGCGCTGAGACCATCGGCGTGCGCACGCTCGGCGTGCCGGAGGCCCATGGCGGCGTCGACCTTGAGCACGACACCGAAGTCAGAACCTTCGCGCTCATCTCCGAGGAAATCGCCCGTGGCGATTCCGGCTTAGCCGACAAGCTCGTGCAGAACTGGAAGGTGTCGATCCTCCTGCGCGAATTCGCGCCGAAGCATCTGCAGGACAAGTGGTTTCCGCGGCTCCTGGCCGATCCGCAATTTCTCCTGGCCCATTGCCTGACCGAGCCGCGTGGCGCGTCCGATCGCTGGCTGCCCTACAATGTTCCGGAGGCAGCCATGCACACCAAGGCCGTGCTGAAGGATGGGCACTGGGTCATCAACGGGCGCAAGCAGTTCATCTCGAACGGATTTGATGCAAGCCTCTACGTCGTCTACGCCAACACCGATACTTCGGTCGGCATGCTGCAAGGCACCTCGAGCTTTCTCGTCCCGCGCGACACGCCGGGTCTGACCGTTACCAAATGCAACGAGACCATGGGCTGCCGCTTCATGAACAACGGCGAACTGGTTTTCGAGGATTGCCGCGTTCCCGCCGACCACCTGCTCGTCCAGAACACGGCGCTTGGCAGCGCCGGCAAATACTTCCGCGCCGGCAAGATCATCCAGGCGGCCAAGAACCTTGGCGTTGGCGTTGCTTGCTTCGAGCGCACCGCGGACTATGTCCAGAACTACGTCCAGGGCGGCCGCATCCTCATCAAGCATCAGGCGGTTGCCCTGCGGCTTGCCGATATGGCGACGCGCATCGAAGCCGTGCGCTCGCTCATTGAGCGCGCCTCGCGCGCCGTCGACGAGGGCCACCCCGACATGGATGCGTTGTGCAACATGGCCAAGGTCTATGCATCCGAGGAAATCATGAAGGTCGCCACCCATGCGCTTGAACTGCATGGCGGCAACGGCGCCATGCTGGAGTTCGGCATCGAGAAGCTGTTCCGCGACGCGGCGATCTTCCTGCACATGGATGCGACCGTCGATGTCAGCCGGATGAAGATCATCAAGACGATGTTCCCGGCGACGGCCGGAAAATACGCTGGTCCTGAAAACTAGCATTTCCAGCCGCTGTCCAAATGGGAGGGAGACAGATGAGGATCATGGTTGCGGTCAAGCGGGTCGTCGACCCCAACGTCAAGGTGAGGCTGCTTGCCGATGGAAGCGGCATCGACCTCACGGGACTCAAGATGACGATGAACCCCTTCGACGAGATCGCCGTCGAGGAGGCGGTCCGGTTGAGGGAGTTGGCTATTGCGAGCGAGGTCCTCGTCGTCTCCATCGGCCCGGATAAGGCAACGGAGACACTGCGCACCGCGCTTGCGATGGGAGCCGACCGCGGCCTTCTCATCAAGACGGATGCTCCGATCGAGCCGCTGTCGGTTGCCAAGCTCTTGAGGGCGGCCGCGATTGAAGAAAAGCCGGATCTGATCTTGCTTGGCAAACAGGCAATCGATGACGACTGCAATCAGACCGGTCAGATGCTGGCCGCCCAACTCGGCTGGGCGCAGGGCACCTTTGCCTCGAACCTGGCCGTCGAAGGCGATGCGGTCACGGTCACGCGTGAGGTCGATGGCGGTTCGCAGACCGTGCGATTGGTCCTGCCCGCGGTGATCACGGTCGATCTTCGGTTGAATGAACCGCGCTATGCATCGCTGCCCAATATCATGAAGGCGAAGAAGAAGCCGATCGCGGAACGGCAGCCGGCAGATTACGGCATCGTCGTTGAGCAACGGTTGGAAATCGTTCGGTTGGAGGAGCCGGCCGGGCGTCTAGCCGGCATAAAAGTTGGCTCGGCGACGGAGCTTGTCGAACGGTTGCGTAGCGAAGCGGGAGTCCTGTCATGAGTGTGCTTGTTCTTGCCGAACACAACGGCTTAGTCCTTGACGACGCCACCGCCCGAGCGGTAACGGCTGCCATTCTTGTCGATCCGGACGTCCATGTCCTCGTCGCCGGACGGGACTGCGGCGCCGTGGCAGCGAGGGCGGCGATGCTTGCGGGAGTCGCGAAAGTCCTGATTGCCGACGATGGCGATCTCGCAGACCAGCTTTGTGAGCCGCTCGCTGGATTGATCGCAGGCCTCGGCGAACGCTATGACGCGTTCGTCGCGCCGGCAACGACGTCGGGCAAAAGCGTGATGCCGCGGGTGGCGGCCCTGCTCGACGTGATGCAGATTTCCGACGTGATCGCCGTCGAGGCACCGGATCGCTTCCGCCGTCCGATCTATGCAGGCAACATCATCCAGACCGTGCGGTCAAGAGACAGCAAGAAGGTCCTGACGATCAGAACCTCGGCATTTTCTCCCGCGCCCAGCGAGCACGCAAAGCCGATAGAACCCGTAAACTTTCAGCGTGGCCCCCATTTGTCCTCATTCGTTGCCAAGGTCATGGCGCGTTCGGATCGTCCGGAACTGACCTCGGCGCGCATCGTTGTGTCCGGCGGAAGGGGACTTGGCTCGGCCGAGAATTTTGAGGCGGTCCTGGCTCCCCTTGCCGATGCGCTCGGCGCTGCACTTGGCGCAAGCCGGGCTGCGGTGGATGCCGGCTTCGTTTCCAACGATCTCCAGGTCGGGCAGACCGGCAAGATCGTCGCTCCCGACCTCTACATCGCCTGCGGCATCTCGGGCGCCATTCAGCATCTCGCGGGCATGAAGGATTCGAAGGTGATCGTCGCCATCAACAAGGATCCGGAAGCGCCGATATTTCAGGTCGCGGACTATGGCTTGGTTGCCGACCTCTTCGAGGCTGTCCCGGAGATTCGGGCGGCCATGCCGGCAGGATAGTGAGATACTGGACGCAACACTGTGAGTGATCGGGCAGATGGGAGGTATCATGAAGCGGGCGGTCAAGAAGCATAATACCGGCGAGGCTTCGGATCGAATCGACGACATGTCGGCGCCTTTCCGCTCCTATGCTCTGGAGCGATCCGGCGAACCGCGTTTTCACGTTCGATTGGTCGAGAAAACCCAGCGCCTCTATCCCGCACACAAGCACGATTACTTCCAGATCATTTACTTCATGACGGAGGCGCCGACGGCGCGGATCGGCCTGACGTCTTGTAAGCCACGGGCGGGGTCGATCTATTTCATCGCTCCGATGGTTCCGCATCAGATCCGCTTCGACCTGATGACACGATGCATCGTACTTTATTTCGATCTCGACTTCCTGAGGCCGGCCATCACGCGGACCTATCCGACCGCCGAGCTTGTTCGATTGGCGCCGGAGTTGACGCCATTCGTCTGGCAGGGCCACATCGACTTCAACCTCGACAGCACGCAGATGGCGCGCGTCGAGCAGGCTTGCCGTTCCATGATCGATCAATACGGCGGCGAACGCCTTTGTGCCACCGAGATGATCAGGGGTGAGCTCGCGCTGATGTTGGCAAGCATCAGCCAGAGCTATGAAACGTCATTCAACGAGTTATCGCCTGTTTTGCCCGCCATCGGTCGCGATAGCGGGAACATGCGTCGGATCGCCGATTTCATTTCCGACAATTATCTAAGGGGGCCGACGCTCGAAGAAGCGGCCAAAGCGGTGCGGCTTTCGCGAAGCCGGCTCTGCTCACTGCTCCGACAATATTCCGGCACGAGCTTCAACGCGCTCATTCGGCAGATGCGTATCGAGGATGCAAGGGAGCGGCTTGTTCTTACCGACGAAACGATCAGCCAGATCGCCTATACGGTCGGTTACAACGACGAAAAGTACTTCCTGCGCGCCTTTCGCAAGTCCGTCGGAATGACGCCAACCGCCTATCGACTCAAGCAGGCAAAGGCCAATGTGAGGGCGACCGCCGCCACCTCTGCCTTTCCGCAAGCAGGTGCGTCGCAGCGAGCCGCTGCCAAGGCAGACATGGTGGGCGGGCAGCAATGACCAATCGGGTCCAATGCCAGGTCAATGGTGCCGAGGTCTCCTTCGAGGGGCGCCTCGATGAGCCGCTCCTGTTGGCGCTGCGAAACCGGCTTGGCTTGAAGGCGAGCCACTTCGGGTGCGGCCTGGAACAATGCGGCGCCTGCGTCCTCAGCATCGATGGGCAGGCCCGCTATTCATGCGCCTTGCCCGTATCGTTTCTGGATGGTGCGTCGATCGTCACCCCGGAGGGGCTAGCCGACGATCCGGTCGGTCGTGCTCTGCTCGAAGCCTTTGACGCCGAGCATGCCGGCCAATGTGGATATTGCCTCTCCGGTATCGTCATGTCTGCGTTCGCCTTGTTGAAAGCGAACGGTTCTCCGACACGTGAGGCAGTGATCGAAGCGCTTGATCGCCACCTTTGTCGCTGCGGCGCCCACGGCGGCATCCTGCGCGCCGTCGAACGCGCTGCGAAGGGCCTGGCGGAGGCGAGCCGATGACCGCTGCTTCAACGCCGAAGAGCCTTAAGGACAATCCCATCCTTGCCCGCTGGATTTCGTTCGAGGTACCCGGAAAGGTCCTGATCAGACCGGGAAAGGTCGAGCTTGGACAAGGCATTCTGACGGCGCTTGCTCAGATCGTTGCCGAGGAACTGGACCTGTCCCTTGGACAGATCGAGATTTGCTCGGCAGACACTGCCGTCTCACCGGACGAAGGGATCACTGCCGGCAGCCAATCGATCGAAATGTCGGGCGCCTCGTTGCGGCTCGTGGCCGCGCATGCGCGCGCTGAGCTGTTTCAAACAGCTTCAAGACGTTTGCAGGCTGCTCCCGAAATCCTGTCTTGCAGAGACGGTGTGTTTTTCAGGGGCGTGGAGCCGGTCGGGCTCGATTTCTGGACGGTGGCTGCAGATGTCGATTGGACCAAGGCTGTCGAAGGGCCGATTGCGGTAAGGGCGGCAGCCGATTACGCGATCGTCGGTACCAGCCCGCTGCGTCTCGACCTGGCTGTCAAAATTTCACGCGGTGGGTACATTCACGACATCGCGCTCGAAAATATGCTGCATGCGCGCGTCGTCCGGCAGCCCTTTCGCCTTGCCAGGCTGACCAACGCCGACACGGCCTGGCTTTCGAAACACTATCCGGGCGTCGAGTTGCTATGCAGGCAAGACTTTGTCGCTCTTGTCGGGCCCGATGAATTCGATGTTCAGTCCGCGCAGGCAGATGCCGACGCGTTCCTGACCTGGTCGGAGGAATCCGGGCGTTGGCAGCCGGCACAGACGGCGGGCGAAATGCGTGCGGTGATCCGCGATGGCGAAGTCCCGCTATCGATGACAAATCTGGCCCTTAGAGCCCGCTACTCGCGCGGTTATGTCGCCCATGGGTCGATCGCACCCAGTTGCGGTCTCGCGTTTTATGAACATGGGCAACTGTCGGTCTGGACGCATTCCCAGGGAATTTTCGCTCTTCGGGACCAGATTGCGGCTTGTCTCGGCTTCGACGTCGCCAACGTTCGCGTCGTCCATGCCCATGGTGCAGGTTGCTATGGTCATAACGGCGCGGATGATGCGGCGTTGGATGCAGCGATTATCGCTATCGATCACGCCGGGATCCCGGTTCGCGTGCAATGGTCGCGCCAGGACGAACTCAGCCGTGCACCGTTGGGGGCGGCGATGTCGGCAGAGATCGGCGCCGCGCTCGATGCCGCGGGAAGCATATCGGCCTGGAGGATGTCGGTGGTCAGCGCGCCCCATGCGCAGCGTCCGGGTTTCGGTGGTCATGTCAACCTGACCTCGGCCGAGGCGCTCGACGCGCGCAAGCTTCCCGGCCGGGTCGAGGATTTGCCGGATGTGGCCGGCGGCGGCGCATCGCGCAATGCTGCGGCGATTTATGATTTTCCGAGCCATGAGGTGTGTGTCGCCCTCGATACGAGCAGTTCGGTTAGGACCTCGTCACTGCGATCATTGGGAGCGCACCTCAACGTGTTCGCAATCGAATCCGCGATGGACGAACTTGCCGAGATCGCCGCAGCCGACCCACTTGAGTTCCGGCTGCGTCACCTTCGCGATCAACGCTGCCGCGCGGTTCTTGAAGGTGCCGCCAAGATCAGTGGTTGGCCCGGTAGTCGGCTGGCTGCGGAGGGGCAGGCTCTGGGCATCGGCGTTGCGCGCTACAAGAACAAGGGCGCATGGCTTGCGGCCGTTGCGGAGGTGACGGTGGACGAGGCGGTCCGGGTGAAGCGTCTTTGGTTGTGCGTTGATGCCGGCTTACTGATCAATCCGGAAGGTGCGCGAAACCAGGTTGAAGGTGGCGCCATACAAGCCATCAGCTGGACGCTGAAGGAGGCGATCAGCCTTGAGAATGACCGCGTGCCAGCGCTCGACTGGCAAAGCTATCCGATCCTGCGGTTCTCCGACGTACCGCAAATCGAGACGCGCTTCATCGTCGATCGCGGCAGTCCGCCACTTGGTGCGGGTGAGGCGTCGCAAGGTCCGGTGGCCGCCGCGATCGCAAACGCGGCGTCGCGAGCGCTGGGGGTGCGCCTGCGGGATCTGCCGCTGACGCGCGAGCGACTGATCCAGATCCTCACAGATAGCTGAACACACCGGCACGACTTGTCCCCACAGAGCTGGCTCGGTTTGTCTGAACAGTTCGGGGCGTTTTGCTACTGCATAATTCCTTAAATCGGATCCGATTTAAGGATAAAATTATGCAGCAAGTTTAAAGTGTTACAGCGTCCTTTGCGCGTCGGATTTGACGCGCGGCGCTGTAAGTGGATTTCCGCCTCGATTATGCTGCGGCCTTCATTGGCGTCAGCGCATTGACTGGAGTTGCCCCATAAAAACCGGACAAGATCTCGTCCGCGCAAAATTCGACCCGTGGAGGTCAGTGAACTGCAATCATGAATCCCGGAACCTGTTGCTCAAAAAACTTCGAGAACGAGACGATGCGTGGCGGCAGCGCCTGATAGGGCGGATAATAGAGGGTCAGCCACAGATCCTGTGGTGCCCATCCTTTGAACACATGCACCAGCCGTCCGGTCCGCAGATGTTCGGCGATGTGAAAGCCCGGAAGTAGCGCCACGCCCGCACCGTCAGCCGCCATGTCGGCGAGAACCTCGCCACTGTTGGCGCTGAAGCCGCGACCTGCTGATATTGTTACGGATGAACCACCGTCTGAAAGAACCCAGCTCTCTCGACGGCTCTCGTCACTGTAAGCGAGGCACTCGTCAGGCATCAGTTCGCTGGGGTGGTTGAGGTCTGCGAACCGACTGCCAGGTGCTGCGACCAGCATGCGCGGTATGGCGCATATCTTTCGCCAGATGGTGAACTTGTCGGAAGGCTGCGCGGAGATGCGGATCGCCAGATCATAGTCATCGTCGACGATATTCACGAGCCCGTCCGAAAGGGAAATCTCAAAGCCCATCTTGGGATAGAGTTCTTTGAATCCCGACAGGATGGGAGGCAGGACGGTTTTTCCCAGCCAGGTCGGAGCACTGATCCTGAGACGACCTTCATCCGCCTTGTTGGCGTTCATCACGTCGCGTCGTGCGTTCTCGAGCGTTTCCACGGCGGGCTGAATTTGGGCGGCGAAAATCGCACCGTCCGTCGTGAGCGACACTTGCCGGGTGGTCCGAACGAACAATTGAACGCCAAGATCAGCCTCAAGTGCGGCGATCGCTCGGGTCACCGCGGCGGGCGTCATGTCGAGTTCGCGGGCGGCCTGCGCAAAGTTCCTCTTTTCGGCGGCCATCAGGAAGGTGCGAAGAGCTTTGTAGTCGTTCATCTCATTATTTCAAAAATCGCAATTCATTCGAAATTAATATTGCAATTCCGTCGTCGCGGCAATCTGCGTAGATTTGTTTTCAGCAGCCAACACCAGACAAACGCAGGAAACACGGTCATGATCAAGGATATCAAAGGACTTCATCATGTGACGTCGATGGCGTCGGACGCCCGGCGGAACGACACGTTTTTCACGAATACCCTCGGTCTGCGAAGGGTCAAGAAGACCGTCAATTTCGACGAGCCGAGCGTCTACCATCTATACTATGGCGATGAAATGGGCGCAGCCGGAACGGTGATGACATACTTCCCTTTCGATCACATGATGCGCGGCCGCCCCGGCGTCGGAGAAGTTGGCGAAACCCAGTTTTCGGTTCCTGAGGGGTCGCTGACCTATTGGAAGGACCGGCTGATATCGCAGGGTGTCGGCGGCATCAAGGTCGACACGATCTTCGGTGCCAACCGCCTGCGGTTCAGCGGCCCGGATGGCGACGGATTGGCGCTGGTCGAAAAGGTCGAGGACGCTCGCTCTCCCTGGACCGCCGCGGGCGTGCCGGCCGGTGCTGCGATCCGTGGCTTTGCCGGCGCCAGATTGAGCCTGCACGATACCGCAGCCATGGAGGAGCTTCTCGGTTTCATGGGGTATGAGCGAGCAGAAAAGGAAGGCAACGTCACGCGCTTGGTGATCCCCAATGGCAACGGCGCCGATACGATCGATCTCGAGGCTCTGCCGCAAACGCCGTTCGCTCGCCAGGGGGCCGGCTCGGTACACCATATCGCATTTGCCGTGGCTGACCGGGCGGCACAGCTTGAGGTTCGCAAGGCGTTGATGGATACGGGCTATCAGGTCACGCCGGTCATCGACCGCGACTACTTCTGGGCGATCTATTTCCGCAGCCCCGGCGGCGTTCTGTTCGAAATCGCAACCAACGAGCCTGGGTTCGATCGTGACGAGGATACCGCACATCTCGGCGAGGCGCTGAAGCTGCCCGTACGCTACGAACCCTTGCGCGACCGGATTGAGGCAGGCCTCGCTCCGCTTGCAGCGTAGCGAACGAACTCCCGCGGGCCGCCCCAGGCGGTCCGCCTCTCTTCCACTTTGAGGCTTCGGACGAACTGTGGAAACACCGGCGTCCGATCGGCCGAGCCTATTCAGTTCCCAGCCCGCCGCCCAAACGGCACATAACTCACGAAGGAGAGACCCAATGTCCAGCAAACTCGAAGTCCTGACCCCGCAGAACAGCCAGCTCATCTTCATCGACCAGCAGCCGCAGATGGCTTTCGGCGTCCAGTCGATTGATCGTCAGACCCTGAAGAACAATGTCGTCGGCCTCGCCAAGGCTGCAAGGATATTCAGCATCCCGACGGCGATCACGACCGTCGAAACAGACAGCTTCTCCGGCAACACCTTTCCCGAACTGCTCGGCGTCTTCCCCGAGAACGACATTCTCGAGCGCACTTCGATGAACTCCTGGGACGACCAGAATGTGCGCGATGCTCTTGCGAAGAACGTTGCAAACGGGCGCAAGAAGGTTGTCGTCTCGGGCCTGTGGACCGAGGTTTGCAACACGACATTCGCGCTCTCCTGCATGCACGATACCGACTACGAGATCTACATGGTCGCGGACGCGTCGGGCGGCACGTCTCTTGACGCACACAAATATGCGATGGACCGCATGGTGCAGGCCGGCGTCGTTCCGGTCACCTGGCAGCAGGTGGTTCTCGAGTGGCAACGCGATTGGGCACGCAAGGAAACCTACGACGCTGTCACTGCGCTGGTGAAGGAGCATTCCGGCGCTTACGGCATGGGCATCGATTACGCGGTAACGCATGTCCACGGTAGCACTGAGCGCGTCAGCCACGGCAAGCGGATCGGCCCGAATCCCGCCAAGTAACCACCGCCGATCCCTCCGGCAGGGCGCTTGCTGCCGGAGCGACCTCTCTTTCACCACGCGAGGCTCCCCCAATGAAAGTCTATCTTCTGTCACTCGGTGCCGGCCTGCTGGTGGGCGCGATCTACAGCCTGCTTAACGTGCGTTCGCCCGCCCCGCCCGTCGTCGCCCTCATCGGGCTGCTCGGCATCCTTGTCGGAGAGCAGCTCGTGCCGCTGGCAAAGAGCTTCTGGGCCCGCGAGCCGGCCGCTCTATCCTGGTTACACCAGGTGAAGCCGCACATGTTCGGCCACTTGCCGAAGGGCGGCGTCAACGCGGTGAACGTAGCCACCACCAGCCAACATTTGCCACAGGACAAAAGCTGATGACGACGCGCCGAACCTTTCTGGGCGCAGCGACGAGCCTCGCCTTTCCCAGCCTGTTTTCACCGGCAAATGCCGCCGATCCCAGCAAGACCGGAGCCGATCCCATGCACGCCGATATCATCCTTCACAGCGGATTGATCACCACGCTCGACCGCGCCAACCCGAATGCCACCGCGATCGCCATCAAGGACGGCCTGTTCATGAAGGTGGGCACCGACGGCGAGATCATGGCCCTGGCGGGTCCGGAGACGAAAATCGTCGATCTGAAAGGCAAGCGCGTGCTGCCGGGACTGATCGACAACCATACCCACGTGGTGCGTGGGGGCCTGAACTACAACATGGAATTGCGTTGGGACGGCGTTCGCAGCCTGGCCGACGCCATGGACATGCTGAAGCGACAGGTGGCGATCACGCCCGCACCGCAATGGGTTCGCGTCGTCGGCGGCTTCACCGAGCATCAGTTTGCCGAAAAGCGTCTGCCGACCATCGACGAGATCAACGCGGTTGCGCCTGATACGCCCGTGTTCCTTTTGCATCTTTACGACCGTGCTTTGTTGAATGGGGCAGCGCTTCGCGCCGTCGGCTACACCAAAGACACGCCGAACCCGCCGGGCGGCGAGATCACCCGCGACGCAAACGGCAATCCGACCGGCTTGCTGCTTGCCAAGCCGAATGCGGGGATCCTTTATTCAACGCTCGCCAAGGGACCGAAGCTGCCCTTCGACTATCAGGTCAACTCCACCCGTCATTTCATGCGCGAGCTGAACCGATTGGGGATCACCGGCGTCATCGATGCCGGGGGCGGTTTCCAGAATTATCCCGATGACTATGCCGTCATCCAGAAACTTTCCGATGAGGATCAGCTGACCGTTCGGCTTGCCTACAACCTCTTCACCCAGAAGCCGAAAGAAGAGAAGCAGGATTTCCTGAACTGGACGCAGTCGGTCAAATACAAGCAGGGCAATGACTACTTCCGTCACAACGGCGCGGGCGAGATGCTGGTCTTCTCCGCTGCGGACTTCGAAGACTTCCGCCAACCCCGGCCGGAGATGGCTCCGGAAATGGAAGGCGAACTCGAGGAGGTCGTTCGTGTGCTGGCCGAGAACCGCTGGCCCTGGCGCCTTCACGCCACCTATGACGAAACCATCAGCCGCGCGCTCGACGTCTTCGAAAAGGTCGACAAGGACATCCCGCTCGAGGGACTGAACTGGTTCTTCGACCATGCCGAAACCATTTCGGATCGTTCCATAGACCGGATCGCAGCTCTGGGCGGCGGCATCGCCACCCAGCATCGCATGGCCTACCAGGGGGAGTATTTCGTCGAGCGTTATGGTCATGGCGTTGCCGAAGCGACGCCGCCGATCAAGCGCATGCTTGAGAAGGGTGTCAACGTCTCGGCCGGTACGGATGCGACGCGTGTCGCATCCTATAACCCTTGGGTCTCGCTCTCCTGGATGGTGACCGGCAAGACTGTCGGCGGCATGCAACTCTATCCTCGTGCCAATTGCCTCGATCGCGAGACGGCGCTGCGCATGTGGACGGAAAAGGTCACTTGGTTTTCCAATGAAGAGGGCAAGAAAGGCCGCATCGAGAAGGGGCAGTTCGCCGATCTCGTCGTGCCGGACAAGGATTTCTTTTCCTGCGCCGAAGACGAGATTTCCTTCCTGACATCGCACCTCACCATGGTGGGCGGCAAGATCGTCTACGGTGCCGGTGCCTTCAAGGCACTCGATGAAAACGACGTACCGCCGGCCATGCCGAACTGGTCGCCGGTGCGCGCGTTCGGCGGATACGCCGCTTGGGGTGAGCCAGAAGGTGCAGGCAAGCGCTCGCTCCGCCGCACGGCAATCTCGACATGCGGCTGTGTCAACGACTGCGGCGTGCATGGCCACGACCATGCCGGCGCCTGGACGTCGAAACTGCCGATCGCCGACCTCAAGGGTTTCTTCGGTGCGCTCGGTTGCTCCTGCTGGGCCGTGTGAAACGCAGCTAAGTCATTAAGCATTGAACGGGCAGCGGATTGTTGCTGCCCGTTCTTCCCGAGCCCCATGTCGCCGTAGCTTGGAAGCCGACTTCCTCGTCTTACGGCCGTATTGTTGCAAGAAGCGCAATTAAATCAAAACTATTGCTGCAATTGTTGGCGGCAATCTTCCCGGGCAACATAGCCTCCATCAGACGAACACACCGTCGCTCTTACCGAGCGGCGAAGATTGCAGGAGCAGAAATGACTGATCGTTCTTTTTCCTTCAATCGCCCCGGCAGGCTTCTTGAAAGGGCTGCCGCGGCACCTGTCACGCGCGCCATCGCGCTTCTCGCGCTGTGTGCGGCCTATATTCAGGGGCCGCTCACCAAAATCTTCGACTTCACCGGCGCGATTGCCGAGATGGAGCATTTCGGCCTTCATCCGGCAGGCCTATTCGCTGTTGCCGTCATCGCATTCGAGCTTGCTGCCTCGGCCATGATTCTCTCAGGTTTCCTGCGTTGGCTGGGCGCGTTGGCTCTGGCCGCTTTCACCGTTCTCGCGACCTTCGTCGCGCTTCGCTTCTCGGAGATTGCGCCGGGCATGGGATGGCGACCAATGCCTTCTTCGAGCATCTGGGCCTCGCCGGCGCGTTCATCCTCGTCGCGGCAATCGATATAACCAAAGGAGCAGGCAAATGAGCGCCCCAAAATCTTCAGGCGGCAGCTTTGCCCCGCTTCGCCAACCCGTCTTCGCGGTCCTCTGGGCAGCAACGGTTCTCGGCAACACCGGCAGCTTCATGCGCGATGTCGCCAGCTCCTGGCTGATGACGGATCTCTCTGCAGCGCCTGCGGCCGTGGCCATGGTACAGGCGGCCGGCACGTTGCCGATCTTCCTGCTGGCAATTCCGGCCGGCGTGCTCTCTGACATTCTCGACCGGCGAAAATTCCTCATCGCCGTTCAGCTTCTGCTCGCCAGCGTCAGCATAACGCTGATGGCGCTGTCTCATATGGGCATGTTGTCGGTCAGCGCCTTGATCGCCCTGACGTTCATGGGCGGTATCGGCGCGGCGCTCATGGGGCCGACGTGGCAGGCGATCGTTCCCGAACTCGTACCGCGCGAGGATGTGAAGGGTGCCGTCGCTTTGAATTCGCTGGGCATCAACATCGCGCGCTCCATCGGTCCGGCGGCGGGCGGTCTGCTGCTTGCCTCCCTCGGCGCCGCCGTTACTTACGGCGCCGACGTGGCGTCCTACGTGCTCGTCGTCGCCGCATTGGTCTGGTGGCCGCGCGCCAAGGATGCGAATGACGCGCTTTCGGAAGGCTTTTTCGGGGCATTTCGAGCGGGGCTGCGTTACACCCGTGCCAGCCGGCCGCTGCATGTCGTTCTGTTGAGGGCTGCCGTCTTCTTCGCCTTCGCCAGTGCGGTCTGGGCACTGCTTCCGCTGGTGGCGCGCCAGCTGCTCGGCGGTGACGCCAGCTTCTACGGGATCCTGCTTGGCTCGGTTGGGGCCGGTGCGATCGGCGGCGCCCTCGTCATGCCGAGGCTGCGCCAACATTTCGGCGCCGATGGCCTGTTGTTCGGATCTGCGCTCGTGACGGCGCTGGTCATGGCAGCGCTGTCGCTGGCGCCGCCGCAATGGCTTGCCGTCGTCATTTTGCTCTTCCTCGGTGCTGCATGGATCACGGCCCTGACCACCCTGAATGGTGCCGCTCAGGCGATCCTGCCGAACTGGGTCCGGGGACGCGGGCTCGCCGTCTATCTGACCGTCTTCAACGGTGCGATGACTGCCGGGAGCCTCGGTTGGGGTGCAGTCGGCGAAGTTGCCGGTGTCTCGGGCACCTTGCTGATCGGAGCGGGCGGATTGTTCGTGGCTGGACTGATCATGCACCGTATCAAGTTGCCGGCGGGTGATGCCGGTCTGGTCCCGTCAAACCATTGGCCGGAGCCGCTCGTCGCAGAACCGGTCCCGCATGACCGCGGCCCGGTTTTGATCCTGATCGAGTATCAGGTCGAGAGACAAAACCGTGCCGCATTCCTGCATGCGCTTGACGAGCTGTCGCACGAACGACGCCGTGACGGCGCCTATGGCTGGGGCATAACCGAGGATTCGGCCGATCCGGAAAGGATGGTCGAGTGGTTCATGGTCGAATCCTGGGCGGAACATCTCAGGCAGCACAAGCGCGTGTCGCTGGCTGATGCCGATGTGCAGGGCAAGGTGCTTGCCTATCACTCGGGAGCGGAGAAGCCTGTCGTCAGGCACTTTCTGAACATCAACCGGCCGGGTAAGGTATCGGCGTGACCAACGGGGGCGGCTTCAGCCGCCCTCCCTTAATTGCTAAATTCGCAATTCAATCGATACTATTGTTGCAATTGTCGGCATTCTCTTCTCGGTCCAATATCTCTGCATAGACAATCGAAACGCCGCGAAACAACCCACCATCCAGATCGCCAAAGGAGAAAGACATGGGCTTTGTTACCACCGCAGACGGAACCGAAATCTTCTACAAGGACTGGGGTCCGAAGGCCGCGCAGCCGATCATGTTCCATCATGGCTGGCCGCTCTCATCCGACGACTGGGACGCGCAGATGCTGTTCTTCCTGTCGAAGGGTTACCGCGTGGTTGCCCATGACCGCCGCGGTCATGGCCGCTCGGCGCAGGTCTCCGAAGGGCACGACATGGATCACTACGCCGCCGACGCCTTTGCGGTCGTCGAAGCGCTCGATCTGAAGAATGTCGTCCATATCGGCCATTCGACCGGCGGTGGCGAAGTTGCCCGCTATGTCGCCAAACACGGCGAACCGTCAGGCCGCGTTGCTAAGGCGGTGCTGGTCTCCGCCGTACCGCCGCTGATGCTCAAGACGGCATCAAATCCCGAAGGTCTGCCGATTGAAGTCTTCGACGGCTTCCGGTCCGCGCTGGCTGCCAATCGGGCGCAGTTCTTCCGTGACGTCCCCGCCGGTCCGTTCTACGGCTTCAATCGCGACGGCGCGACAGTGCAGGACGGCGTGATCCAGAATTGGTGGCGGCAAGGCATGATGGGCGGTGCCAAGGCCCATTACGAGGGCATCAAGGCCTTTTCGGAAACCGACCAGACAGAGGACCTGAAGGCGATCGGCGTGCCGACACTGGTCCTGCATGGCGACGACGACCAGATCGTCCCGATCGCCGACGCCGCGCTCAAGGCCATCAAGCTCCTGAAGAACGGCACGCTGAAAACCTATCCGGGCTTCTCGCACGGTATGCTGACGATCAATGCCGACGTCCTCAATGGCGACCTGATCGCCTTCATCGAGGCCTGATATCGGATGAGGCCATGGATGCGGCGCCCGTGGCCGCATCCATGGCCTGCGACACCTGTCGAGGCTTGCCGGGACGCATCTATCCCGCGACGATTGGCGTGCTGCCGGCGTTCCTGGGGCGTATTACAGCGCCGCGCGTCAAATATGACGCGCAAAGGACGCTGTAAGGCTTTAAACTTGCTGCATAATTTTCTCCTTAAATCGATTCCGATTTAAGGAATTATGCAGTAGCCGCAAGTATCCCGATATCGAGCTGCATGTATCAAGCGGTTCGCCCAACGACATCATCCGCGGTCTGAAGGACGGCCACATCAATCTCGGCTTCATCCTCGCGTGAGCGGAGCGGTTTGCCGGGGCAATCGATCGCGAGATAGCGGGAGGAGACCCAGGCTTATGGCAGGCTGATGGCTGCTCTCGTCAGGCGAACCGGATCGCCAATCTAGCGCGCGCCTTGGCTGCTTCTTCTTCGCGGTTGCGTGGGGGCTGCGAAGTATCGAGCGTATCGAGCAATTCTCGGGCGCAGGCCGCGATCGAATTGACCGCGCGCTCGAAGGCCGCCTGATTGCGTTTGGACGGTTTGGTCGTTCCGCTCAGCTTGCGCACGAACTGCACCGCGGCGTCATGGATCTCCTCGTCAGTCGCTGGTGGATCGAAATTGAACAGGGGTTTTATGTTTCGGCACATGACTGGCTCCCGGTCCGCTTTAAACTGGCTTCTCTACTGCATAATTCCTTAAATCGGAATCGATTTAAGGACAAAATTATGCAGCAACTCAAAGTGTTACAGCGTCCTTTGCGCGTCATATTTGACGCGCGGCGCTGTAGAAGGCGAGATCTTAATGCCCACCCCTCGTTGGCGAAAGCCTTGATCGCCATCTCTTGCTTCAACCAGCCGACTGCCGGGTGAGCCTGTCAGGTGTTCTTTCCGTTCGATGCCATTTGCATGCCAGCCGCGCGTCCGCCGCTCGGCACCACGACGATCTGCCGGACCTTGCCCTCCTTGAAGGCGGTGAGGAAACGCCTGTAGTCCTTGAAGGCGACGCAGCCATGCGATTCCGCTCGGCCGCCGCGCAGCAGGTAGCTGTGGGTCAAGAAGCCGTCGCGGCCGTGCTTGTTCTTTCCGTCGATAGGCAGCATGCGGATCGCTTCGACACCATGGAAGCGCGTTTCGCGCATCTTGAGATTGTAGGTGTGCGGTGGGGTCGGTCCGGTCATCTTGACATCCACATAGCGCGGATTGTCGGCCATCTTGCCGATGCCGGAATGGGCCTCGAGCACACTGCCGTCGGGCATGTAAACCTTCGCGGCGCTGATGTCGTAGACCGCGACGCCATTTCCCGCCTTGGTTCCACCGCCGAACATGCTGCGCAAGGCCTGGCCGAGGCCGCCGCCGGATCTGTTCTCCGCCGGATCGTCCGGCCGCGCATAAGCCAGCTTTTGCTGCCTCGGCGTTTCGCGTTCGTCGGCCTTCGTGGTTTCGTCGACCTTCGACGCTGCCCCGGCTTCGGCCTGCCTGATCTCGGAGTTCTCCGTTTCAGCAGCAGGCTTTTGGGTTTGATTGTCACGGGGACGGACCTGCGGCAGAGGGCCGAAGGATGGTGTATCTTCATAGTCTGGCAGGGCGGCGAGGTCGTCATCCAGCGGCGGCGCCAGTAACGCCGAAAACGCAACGCCGTTCGCTCCGCTCTGCGAGGGGTCGGCATAGGCGAGCGAGGCCTCGGGCTTATCGGTCGAACCGGCGCGCGGTGGCCCGAACCGGTCCAGCGCAGGCCCGACAACCTTTGCCGTCGCGGGGCGCGACGTGGCGGAACCAGAGGCCCGGAAATTGCTCGCGGGTTTCTCGGATGTCACTGTGGCCCGCCTCGCCAAGGCGTCGAAGTGCACTGCGTTGCCGCTCATCTCGGCATCTCCGGGAACATCGGGGCCGTGGGCGGATCTCGCTCGGCCACTGGTAAGGCTTGCGAGCACGACTGGCTCAGCCGCGGCGGCGACCAATCTCGGCGTCTGTTTGACCCTGGCCTGCTTGACCCACGGGCGCTCCTTTACTCTCTCTGCCACATGGAGTTGCGGCTTGGGCAGGAAGTGGCCCGAACCATGAGCGAAAAAGCTGCCCATTGCGACCATGCCGGCGACCGACCCCGCAGCCACGCCGGCAAAGGCGAGGCCGCAGCACGTGATCAGCAGCGGGCGTAACAGACGGTGCAAAGACTTTGGACGAACGACCTTACTCACAACGCATATCAAGCCAGTAAATCCTGCAAAGGCCTTCAGGCCGGTGATCGACCACCGCTGCGCGATTTCCCGGATTGTCCCCTTCTTGACGACCGATCGACAAAAGATGAACAAGTATGGTTAAATTTTGCTTTCCATGAACCGAGATAGATCCGAACCAGCGTTCAAGCGCCTGTCTCGATCGTGACGATCTGCTCGCTGACCGCGCCGGCGTTCATGGTCGCCGGCATGATGCCATCGCTGTCAGCCGCGTTTGGCGTCTCAAGGCAACAGGCGTGCATTGTTGTGAAAGTTCATTCAGAGCGATCTGGAAAACTTGAGGCTGCAACGCCAGGCTCCCGAATCCGCCCGCTAAGTGCGACTTCCCGAAAGCTCACGGCCAGCCAGTCTGTCGGGCGGCGCCGTACTTTAGTGGGAAGCGGCGGTCGTCTATTTGTGCTGGTGATGAGACCCGCCTTGTGTGGGGTGGAGATGCGATTCCTCGGGCTCGGCCCGCAACTCCTCTATCTGAGCCGTTTTGCTGGCCAGATACGAGATGAGGTCCGATGCGTCGCTCGCCGACAGGCCGAGATTTGGCATGCGGACGCCTTTGTATTTCGCGTCGAGGTCGGCGAGGATTGGGTCTCTATTTGCGCGCAGTCCGGCCGGGTTCATGATCATTTCCACCAGCCACTTGGGGTCACGCCGGTCCGTGACGCCGAGCAGATCGGGGCCGATATGATCGGTTACGCCCACTGTGTGGCAAGGTGCACAGATCTTCTTGAACAGGACCTGCCCCGGTTCGCGGCCGATTGTCAGGCCCTGTGGGTCATGGTCCGCTGCCAAGGCATCCTGCCGAACGTGACGACGATCCCGCCAGTCCGGATCCATGTCGCGGATGGCAAGCTCGAGGTTCTCGATGTCCGCGAACGGCGAGTTTCTTGTCCATTCGCCAGTTTTGTCGTTGCCAAGAACGATTTCGTTGCGGTGCTGGGTCGCCACATCGCTCTTGTTGCCAAGCTTTGAATTGATGGCACGAATGTCGGCTGGCTTCCCCGTGATGAATGTCCAGCCAGGGCCGGTGTAAAAGGCGTTGGCGAAGGTTCTCAGTTTGTCCGGCGTGTCGTTTTCGGGGTCGACCGTGATCGAGAGTACAAAAATGTCGTTGCCGATTTCGTCTCTCAACCTGTCCACCACCTGGGCGATGCGCGCTGTCGTCAGCGGGCAAAGGTCCGTGCAGTTGGTGAAGATGAAGCTGATGAGGACGATCCTGTCCTTGATCAGATCGTCATAGAACCGAACCCTGTCGCCATTTTGGGTAACGACGTCGACATTCGGGAAGTAGTCCTTTCCCCAACGCGAACTCTTGGCCGCCGGTTCGCCTGGGCTGGATAGAAAAATTGCGGTTACCGCCGCGACGGCCGCGAACCATCGTTTCATCTGGATCTCCAAACAGCAGGCAAGCCGGCGCGGCACGCGCGCCAAGCTCACATAACGAGGACAAATCCCTTCCTGGTTGACCGGGCCTCGGCTCGGCCAACCGTTCAAGGAACAACAGTGCCTGAAAGCTGTGCGGCCTGCATCGGCTGGCTGTCCTGCCAGCCCTTGGGCGCGCCTTCGGGCAGGATCTCCGGGGTGGTGAAAACGACGCCGTCCGGGGTTGGGTTTGGAGTAGGGGTCACCGCGCTTTGGGGTGAGCCGGCCACACCGGTCAGCAGTTGAATGCGCGCCAGCATCGCGAAGTCCTCATGCACGGTGTTATGGCAATGGTTGACATAGGCGCCGCCGAATTCGCCGAACTGCACCTGGAAGGTGACGCTGCCGCTTTCGCCAAGCCGCCAGACGTCCTTCCGCTGGAGGTTCTCGGTCGCTGCAAGCTTCATTCCGGTGCGCGAAATGGTGACGCCCTCCTCGAAGTGGAGGTGAATAGGGTGATCCCACCCGCCGCCGCCGTTCCTATAGGTCCAATGCTCCACCTCGCCGGCTTTCGGAACCAGCAGGGAAATTCGGTTGGCATTCATGGAATGCGACGTTTCGCCATTGATGCGAATCGTCCAGGGGAAGTTGACCATTTCGCCACAATCCGGAACACACCCGTCCGGCCCGCGGGAATCCCCATCTCCCGACCTGCCGAACTCGACGAGCCTTGTGCGCACCGGCGTAACGATCGGTATTTGTTCGGTTAATTTGGGCGGAACGCGGCTGACGTCCGGGTCCGTGGCGCGGTGGATGACACCGGGCACATCGACGCTTTCGACTGCGCCGACCACCCGAAACTCAAGCATCGGCCCGACCACCGGATCCTTGGAAAGGCCCTTGATGGCCGCTGCCAGGCTGAGTTCTTCCTTGGGCCCGCGGCCATCGTCATGGAGGATCTGATTGACCACCCGTATCTTGTCGCCGACGCGGAAGCCGGAAAAGTCGACGATAAAATCGTAGCGTTCGGCGATCCCCTGCACGGGAAGGGAGGTCAAGGTCAGGGGGGTGACCACCAGGTTCCCGTCATTGGCGATGAATTTGATCGGGACAGGATTTCCTTTGGCATCGGCCAGGGCAAGCTTCAGGAAGCGTGACATGCAGGCGTTCAGAATGCGGAAGCGATATTTTCGCGGCAGGACTTCGAAGAATGGCGCATAGCCGAAATTGACCAGCGGCACATCGCCGAGCATTCCGTCCGTGTCGAAAATGTCGAAGAACAGCTGGCCCGACGCGTCGCATGCGCAATCGGAAAAGATCAGGTTGACGTCGAAATCGACATTGCCCCAGCCCAGCAGTTTGCCGCTGGGCAGCCGCAGATTGACGCCGTCGGAGAGCTCCTCGTTGCCGCGGTCAGGGCCGCTATAGTAGTTGATGGCGCCCAAATTGCCCTTGTAGACGTTTTCCGCGGTGAAAAAGAAGCGGTGATCGTGCGCCCACATACTGCCTTGCAGTTCGCGGAAGTCTCCGGGGACATTGATGAGACCGGTACTATCGTCCGGTCCTGATGCCCGCCGATCGGTGGCCTGTGTGTTGATCTTGTCGCGCCGCGCAAGCGTCGTGCTCCAGCGGTAGTCGTAGAACGTGCCCGGGAAGTGGTGCACATTCGCTGCGCCATCGCTTTCGGCGCCATTGTGCGCATTGTGAAAGTGAAGCTGGGTCTCGTTGCGGCCGAAGCCGTTGTTCTCCGCCCTGTCGACGGGCAGATCATTGTAGATCCGCGTGACGATGGGTTCGCCGTAACGGCCCTTGATGAGGAACGGCGGCAGGCTGCATTCGCCGGCCCTGCCGGCGCCATAGCACCAGGCGCTGTTTGGCTGTTGGTGCGGAAAACCATCGTGAAAGTATCCGCCGGTAGCGCCTTGGGTAATCTGGCCCAGCCTCATGATGTAACCGACCTTGGGAAAGAACTCGTCCCAGCGCTGATGCGCGAAGATTTCGCCGGGCGGCCGGCCCTCGATTGGCCCGCGATTGGTCCTGGGATTGATGAATTGCCTGTTTGTCGGATCGGCCGAAAAGTCGGTGTGATAGGACAATCGCTTCGCCGGCCTTTCAGCCAGTTGTGCGGGAAATGCGGCATGACCCTCTGACGTCCGCGTCATCGGCACAGGGTTGAGCAGGTGCAAACGATTCATCGGTTGCGAGAATTTCTTGATGCCGAACAGCGGCGTACGCGGCGCCCCGGTGGGCACCGCCGCATAGGCGCTTTTTGCAAACGGACTGAGCCCATTTTTCATGGCGAGCATTCCGCTGGCCGTGAAGATGCCCCATCGCAACAACTCGCGACGTGTTACCTGTTCCTGATTGATTGCCCGAGCGATCTCGGCACGGTTTTCCCGTGCGAGCCGCGCTTCTCTCTGTCGCGCCCGCGACGCATCGTTAGAAATGTACATTTAATCCGCCCCTATCAAATGTAGTTCATGGTCCTCCGATCTGTATGTCTGCAGATAGTACCCCTCAACACTTGCAATCACAATGATTAGACCAGACTTTAGTCTTATAACTATTCCGACTTAGATCGAACGAATTGTTGTCGGTCGCCGGTTTTGCGACGTTCCTCTGTTGAGGATTTCCGACATTCTTTTATAATTACCTTGAGCTTAGTATTCGATCCGGCTTTATCGCCAGGGTTGAGTTCTCGCCCGTCTGCAGCACTCCAGTGGTGGTGAATGGTTATGCCGAGCTTCCGGTATCGGGCTATCGACCAGTCCGGACACATACTAGAGGGGTATCTGGACGCGGCTTCGAGCGCGGTGATGACGACTGAACTCGAACGCCGGTCTCTTCTGCCGATAGACATAGAGGAAGTGAACCGATCCGCCCCGAAGCGACGCGCTTCAATCCTGGCGCCGACGCCATCATACGAAGATGTAACAGCGCTCACCGAGGATCTTGCAGCCCTGCTCACCGGCAGCGTCGCTTTGGACCGCGCCCTTCAGATCATTTATCAATCGACCAAACGCCGCGCGCTCGCCGGCATCGTCTATTCGATCTGGGAAGTTATATCGAAGGGCCACAGTCTTGGTGAGGCGATAGCGGCTTATCCAAAGGCCTTTCCGCGAACCTACGTCAAAATGGTGGAGGTCGCGGAAGTCGCCGGCAATCTCGATGTCACGCTGCAAGTGATCGCTCAAAATCGACGGCGCCAGAGCGAACTGAGGCATCGGTTGACCTCTGCGCTGGCCTATCCCTGTTTTCTGATTTTCGCGGCGATCGGCGTGTTCTTCTTTGTGCTTATCGTCGTGGTTCCGCAATTCGACCAAGCGCTCGTCGAAACGGGCAACTCGTCGCTCGGATCCGAACCTTTGGTATTCACGCTGTCGCGCATTGCCGTTGGGCACCGCGCACTTTTGGCATACGCGGCGGCGGTTTTGACCGGTGCGGCAGTTTTCGCCGCGCGCAGCGACGCGGTGAAAGCGGCGCTAATCTCCATGCTTCGCCATATCCCTGGTTTCGACACCTTGCTCATGCAGCAGCGCGCTGTCGTCTTCTGTTCGACGCTCGCGATGCTGAGCAGAAGCGGTGTCGATCTGCCGACCGCACTCCGGCTCATCCGAGACCTCATGCGAGACAAGAACTCCGCCAACCTCGTCGCCGGAGTTCTTGCCGAAGTTCGCGACGGGAGCCGCCTTACCGATGCGCTCGCTCGCATCGACTTCCTCCCGCCCTATGGCCTGCAGATAATGCGAGTGGGCGAGACAACGGGAGAGGCCGACAAGGCGGCATGGCGGGTCGCAAGCTACTATGAAACGAAACTCGACCGATCGATTGCCCGCGCCACCGCGATAGCGGGTCCGCTTGTCCTGCTGGCGATCAGCGCCTTCATTGCCTGGATCATCGTCTCGGTGATCACTGCCCTGCTCAGTCTGAACGAACTGCTGTTGTGACCCCTATGAAAACACCCCGTCGCTCAAAGCCAATCGACCACAGTGCTTGCCGGTATGGGCACGATGAACGAGAGGGCGGGTTCACGCTGCTTGAGTTGCTGGTCGTCCTGATCATCCTCAGCCTCGTCGCCGGCATCGCCGCTCCGCGGGTGCTTGGATATCTCTCCGAGGCGCGCGTCCGCGCCGCGAAGCTGCAGATCGAGGCTCTCTCTTCGGCGTTCGATCTCTTCTATCTCGATACGGCGCGCTACCCGACCGAACGGGAGGGGCTGGACGCGCTCGTAGACGGTGCGGCGATCAAGCGCTGGAAGGGCCCCTATATCCAGCAGGCCTCCGTGCCGCTCGATCCCTGGGGCAATCCATATCAATACCGTATCGGTGGCAAGGGGAGACCTCAGATCATCTCTTATGGTGCCGATGGTGTCGAGGGAGGAACCGATGGCGCAGCCGATATCACCATCCAGCAATGATGCGGAATGCGACAGCGGATTTGCGTTGCTTGAGATCCTGGCTGCGCTCGCGATCGTGGCACTGGTTGCCGCAATGTCGTTGCCCCACCTGTCGCAGGCCAACCGCGCCTTGGCTCTGAGGGTGCGGTCAGCCGAGATCACCGCACTTTTGCGCCATGACAGAAATACGGCGATAGAGCAGGGGCGGCCGGTCCTTTCTGCCGTCGATCCGCAGCGCGGGACGGTGGTCTCGGGTGCTTCTGGTCGAAAGGTCGTCTTGCCCGACGGCACGGCGATGAGGATCGAGAACTCCGGCCGCCGGCAAGCGGCCGGCCACCGCGGGTTTGTCTTTCAAGCGGATGGACGCGCGCTCGGCGGCGTATTGAGGATCGAAGGGAGCAATGTCGCCTACCGCATAGCGGTCAACCCCTTGACCTCGGGCGTCACGCTGTCGGAGGTACTGAGTATGCGCCGATGACCCCGCACGTCGTTCGTCGAGAGGTGGCCAAGGACAAGTGCCGTGGCGACGCGGGTTTCACCCTGCTCGAGGTTCTCGTTGCGGTCGCGATCCTTGCGGCGGTGGTTTCGGTCGTTCCTCGCAGTCTGGTATCTGCCCGCGCGTCGATCGGTCATTCCCGTGCGTGGCTTGAGGCCAGGCTGGTCGCCGAGGAGGTTTTGGCGGGGGAGTTGCGAAACGGGCGAACACGGCCCGGTGTTTTTTCTGGTGAGGTGCGGGGACGCCGATGGCGTGTGGTTGTTGTCCCAGCGGAAGTAGCCGATGCGCCGCCAGGCAACGGCCGCGCGCTGCTTGAAGCAAGAATTTCCGTCGAGGTATCTGCTTCGCGAGTCCTTGCCGTTGACCGTCTCTTGGTCGGGGTTGCCCAATGAACAGAGTGCGGGCACCGAAGGACGAAGGTTTCGCGCTTCTTGAAGCACTGGCCGTGCTCTTGCTCAGCGCACTTGTCCTGCACGCACTCATGCTCGCGGTTTCGCTCGTGACACGTTCGTCGGCCGCGGCTTCGAGAGGGGCTGCCACACTCGAAGAGCTTACGACCGGCCTTGCCGCATTGCGAAGAGATTTTTCACAGATCGCCGCAGTCAAGACAGGCGCGGCAGCCAATGCGCCGCTCCTGTTTTATGGCAGCGACGAGGCGCTCGGGTTTGCCATCAGGGTCGAGGCGCAGTTTGGGGCGGATCAGACGGTGTGGATTGCGGTGAGGTCCAAGCCGCCCGCGCTCACAAGGTCTTCAGCCGTGCGGGTTCCCGGAGCGGCTGATTTCGAAAGGGCTCGCTCGTCCGCGCCGATCGCATTGTTCGAGGGGGCGTGGCGCTGGCGCTTTTCCTTTGCCGAGATTACGGAGCGCGGGACCATCTGGCGCGGATCCTGGGTTGCGCAGTCCAAGCTTCCGGACATTGTTCGACTGCAGATTTGGGACAGGTCCGACGAGCGGCGGGCACCGCTGACGCTGATGATTTCACCGCACGTCGACTCGCCTTCGGCCTGCGGCGAGGGAGACGTCTGCAGGGGAGGCGGCAATGCGGCGCGATAGCGGATTTGCCACGCTTGCCGTGCTTGTCGTCAGCGGCCTGCTGGCCGGGATTGTATCGACATTGGTGCTGCTGTCGCGGCCGGCACTCGTGCTGACAAGGCTGGGGGCGGACGACCTCGTGGTGGAAAACCTGCTGGAAAGCGGCGTCGCAGCGTCTGCATACCTTCTCTTCATCGCGGATATCGATGCCGCGTCGGTGGATGGAAGGACAATTCGTCTGCCAAGCGGCAGCGTTACCTTGCATGTCTCGGCGGAGACTGGACGGGTGGATCTGAACGCGTCACCACCCGAATTGCTGGAGGGCGTGTTCAAGGCCGCAAGAGGGCAGTCGCTTTCACCCAAGTCATTCGCCGCGCGGGTCGTCGACTGGCGTGATGAGGACGATGAAAGAACGACGGGCGGCGCCGAGCGCGCGGACTATCTGGCAAGCGATACAAACGGCCTACCGGCAAACGTTGCGTTCCAGTCTGTGAGCGAACTGCGCTTCATCAGGGGTTTGAGCGAAGCCGACTATCTGCGCCTGGAAGCGTTTGTCACCGTCTACAACCGCACGGGCTTGCTCTATCCGGCCGCTTTGTCGCGCCGTGTCTTGATGGCTGTCCCTGAGATGAGCGATAGGCATGCCTCGGCCTTGGCCGCCAGTGAAACGGGCGGCGCAGAAAGTGACGACGGCGAATTGCGAGGGCTGTTTCAGCGGTATGACAAATTCGTCACGCAAGAGCGCCCTAAAGTATACCGGCTTAATGTGATCGCCCGCAGCGAAAGTGGCAGGACAAGCGCTGCGCACGCCATCATAGCGGATGCCGAAGACGAGGCGAAGGGATATGCTGTGTACGAATGGGCTCCTGCAGGTCGGGCGGCTCGTTGATGGCGGGGCGGATTGGATGAGTGGTCTTGTCGCATACATCAAGCGCGGGATGGCTGCACTTCTCGACGAGATGACGTCGTGGCAGGCCATGATCGGGCTCCCGCACGCGGCGCGTGGTAAATTTCTTCTTGTCGATGAACGGGCGAAGCTCTCCTGTTATCGCGTCGGCCGCGCCCGACCGGTGCACAAGGGGGACGGCGCGCGTGCGGATTTGCGGAATGGCTGGCTCAACAAGATAGTCGGAGCACATCCCGTCGAGCTGCGGCTGGCGGGTGACGGGGTTGTGGTGCGCTCTCTGCGTCTGCCGGCCGCCAGCCGCGGTCACATCGAGGCGATCATCCGGCATCAGATCGAGCAGATCATGCCGTGGCCATCGGAGAAGATGGTGTACGACTACGACATCCAGGAGAACGAGGCCGCCAGGCTTTCCGGCCAGTTGCATGTGCGGCTTGTCGCGACGTCGCTCACGACGATGCGCAGCGCCATCGAACCGTACCAAGCAGTCGGCATAACGCCGGTCGTTGTGGGTCTTGCGTCGGACCCGCCGGATAGCCCAAGCACGATCAACCTCTTGCCGGGCGCCAAGGCGGCGTTGCGCGAGAGGCGACGGCACATTTCCCTGTTTTGCCTTTGCGTCTTGGCGGGCGTGGGCGCGATCCTGGTGACAGGCGCCGGCTGGCGCGTCAATCGTGCCGCCGCGGAGGCAGCCCGCATCGACGCCTCTCTCGCAAGTCTGCGTGGCGCCATCGAGGTGGCCCGCAAGGAGGCAGAGACGACGAAGGACCCCGGGCTCAAACTGGCGCGCAAATGGGACGCCGTACCCATGGTCTTGCTGCTCGATGAACTTTCCAAGCGAGTTCCAGACACCACTTACCTCACAACTCTCGACGTAGACGATCGCGATGTCCGGGTCACAGGTCTTTCCACAAACGCGGCCAATTTAATCAGCCTCTTAGAAAACTCGGATATGTTGGAGGCGGCCGGTTTTTCCGCACCCATCATTCGTGACAATGATACTAAACTGGAACGATTTGAGATCCTGGCGCGCTTTACGGAAACGGGTAGACAATGAGAACCCCACGCGGCAGCACACGACGTGTCAGGGTAGCGGCGATTGCCGCACTTTCCTGTCTGGTGCTGCTGCCGGTCCTTGTCGTTGCGTGGAGTGCCATAGTCGTGTCGCGTCTTGCTGAGGAGAACAGGAACGACACGGCCCTGGTCGACACACTCAAAGCTCGGCTGTCTGCGCTTGGCGGCGGTGTGGGCGGCGTTGGTGATGGCGCGAGCGTACGCTCCTATTTGCCCGGGGATACGCCCGCTATTGCAGGCGCCGAGCTTCAGCGGCTCGTCACCGATATCATCGGCCAGACCGGTGCTGTGGTCTCGCAGTTCGAATTTGTCGCGTCCGAAGAGACCGACCCCGCCGGGGGCACGGTCGAAATGCGGATTCTCTTCCACACCACCATCGAACCCTTGCAAAAGATACTGTTCGCGACCGAGACCAACACGACAGCGCTGGTTGTCAAATCCATCAACATCGAGAGCCTGGCGCTCGATGAAGAGGCGCCCCATGCATCGCCGACATTGCGCGTTTTGGCGCTCGTCGAAGGCTATTGGCGGAGGGCTGAACGATGACGGCCCTGTCGGATCCGCGTTTGTCGGTGCTCATTGCCGTCCTGCTTTTCGCAGGCCCCGCGTCGTCCCAATCACCAACACCCGACGAGGCCCCCTGGCTTCAGGGGGCGACCCTCGACAGGCTCGAGGCGACGAGATTGCATCCTTTGTTTACGCCGACGCGGCAGCCTCCCGTTGTTGACGAGACGGTGGATACGCCGGCGCCGGTCGCCGCCGCCGACGTTGAGACCGTGCCGGACGCCCCGCCGGAGCTCAAGCTCGTCGGCATCATATCGACGACAGACAGTCGGCAAGCCCTTCTCCAGGATGCTGCAAGTGGCCAGATTCATCGCCTCAAGGACGGCGAGAAATATCGGAACTGGAACCTCTCGATTGTCGACAGCCGCACCGTCGCCTTCGAGCAGAGTGGGCATAGCCAAGAGTACAAGATGTTTCTGCCCATTCAATGATCAGACCGTTACGCGCAGAACCTCTTCGATCGAGGTGACGCCGCGCCGGTACTTCGCAAGCCCGTCTTCCAGCATGGTTGTCATGCCCGCCTGGACGGCGACGGTCTGAATCTTTTGAGGATCCGCATCCTTTCGGATCAATGCGGTGATCTCGCCATCGACAGGCAGGACCTCAAATATTCCAACGCGCCCGCGATAGCCGCTGTCACCGCAATAGGAGCAACCGACCGCGCGAAAGCAGGTGTCGCCGGGGCGTTCGGCAAAGCGCTGACGCGCCGCCGATGTCGAGGTGGCGTGCGCTTCGTCTTCAATCGGCGCCTTGCAACGCTCGCACAACCTTCTGACCAAGCGCTGAGCAATGACGCAACGCAATGCGGACGCCAGAAGGAAGGTTTCGACGCCCAGATCCATCAACCTTATGATGGCGTCTGCCGCGCTGTTGGTGTGCAGGGTCGTTAGGACCAGGTGGCCTGTCAACGCTGCCTGGAGACTGATCGAGGCGGTTTCGCTGTCCCGCATCTCACCCACCATCATGATGTCGGGGTCCTGACGAAGGAACGACCGCATCGCATTGGCAAACGTCAGGTTTATGGACGGCTTGACCTGGGTTTGGCTGACGCCCGCCATCTGATATTCGATCGGATCTTCGATCGTCATGATCTTGCGTTCGGGGCTGTTCAGATTGGACAATGCCGCCGTCAGTGTGGTCGTCTTGCCGCAGCCCGTCGGGCCGGCCACGACAACGAGGCCGTGAGGTTCGGCCAGCTGCCTATGAAGAACGGAGAAGTCGCGCGACGACATGCCCAGACGGGAAAGATCGAGGGCTTCGGCACCTTTGACGAGGATGCGCACGACCAGGGCCTCTCCGTGCAGCGTCGGCATCGTCGCCACCCGAAAATCGGCACGAGTCGAATTGATCAATATGCGCGCGCGGCCGTCTTGCGGCAGCCGGCGTTCGGCAATATTCAACCCTGCCAGGATCTTGATACGTGAGATGACGCCGCGCGCGATCTCGTTCGAAAGTGGCTGCATCGTCCGCAGCATTCCATCGACGCGCATCCTCAGCCTTACGCCGTCAGGTTGAGGCTCGATGTGAATGTCCGTTGCCGATAGGCTGAGGGCGGTTTCAAGGAGCTGGTCCACGGCCCGAACGATCGGCGCCCCGCTGGCGATATCGTGGAGCCGATCGAGATCCTCCTCGTTTCGATCGCCAGGAACAGGTGCCGCCGATTGCTCTGTCCTTTGGTCTTCGACCTGCTCCTGGGAAAGCATGCGCTCGAACAGCATCGCCATTTCCTCGAACGTCGCGATCCGCAATTCCACCTGTTGGCCAAGGGCCGCCAAGGCTGCTTCGATCGCGTCGCTTCGGCTCGGATCGGCAACGACCAGCAACCGACACTCACCCTCGAGCGCCGGCACGACCCATGCGGCGCGCAGGAAACGTGCCGATAAATCTTCAGTCAGTTCGGGACGAAACTCGATGTGGTCGAATGCGGCCCGGCTCAGGCCATGAAACTCGGCAATTGCGTCGGCAAGCAGTTCTCCCGACAAAAGCCCAGTTTCCCAAAGGCCGGCGTAATTTGAGGGCGTATCCGCGAGAAAGCGCTCCAAGGTCAGCCTCTCCGATGGTCCGACCAGGTCCTCTCTCGTCAATAGATAGCGAATGAATTGCGTTACAGTCTTTGCCGTATTCATCCGTCCCGCCGCCGTATGCCACCGCACCGCCTCGTTCGTTCAGCCGCCGTCTTTGGCGGCTCGGCGACATCGAGGACTGTTACATGCCGGCCTTGGCGACCGGATGCGGTTATCCCCAAGAACCGTGATGGAAGAAGTGGATTAGCCGCGGATAATAATAGTGGTCTCTTACAGAAATGCTAGGCTTCGACATGAGTGAAGCGAGAATCAGTCGTGACGAGATGAGATCTAGCGGTACAGTTCTTCGGACGGCTTTGTTTTTCGGTGTCTGTCTGCTGGCCATGGGCTGCGTCTCTCAGGACGAGGGGCGATTGGGAAATGACGTCGACTCGATCCTTGGCTCGGTGACAAGCGCGGACCTGCAGGCGCGCACACTCAGAAATGGTGGTAATTCGACGATGGGCTATGCGTCTGCCGGATCGGCAGACGCCCGCCAGCC
>NZ_MBSS01000015.1 GCF_001695855.1 Ensifer sp. LC163 | reverse complement strand
GATCTCCGGCAGCACGGTGTAGTTGGCGAAGGTGGAGCAGCCCATGTAGTGATGGATCTTGTCCTTGCCGATCGAAAAGCGCGAGGTGCCGTCCGGCATCAGCCCCTGGCCCTGGGTCGAACGGATCGCCGTGCACAGGTTGGTCTTGCGCGACAGGCACGACGGGCAGGCGCGGCATTCGGGCGTATAGAGCGGGATGACGTGGTCGCCCTTCTTGACCGAGGTCACACCCTGGCCGACATCGACGACGACGCCGGCGCCCTCATGGCCGAGGATCGCCGGGAACAGACCTTCGGGGTCGGCGCCCGACAGCGTGAAATCGTCGGTGTGGCAGATGCCGGTCGCCTTGACCTCGATCAGCACCTCGCCGGCCCGCGGGCCTTCGAGCTGAACGGTCATCACTTCCAGCGGCTTGCCGGCCTGAACGGCAACGGCGGCGCGTACATCCATGGGCATTTCTCTTTCCTTTCAAAGTTTCCGGCCGTTTCAGGCGGTAGGCCTATCGGGGCAGGTAGCGCGTAAGACGGGCTTCCAGGAGCCGTACGAGCGTGATCAGCGCCAGATTGATCAGCAGATAGAGCACACCGGCGATGGCGAATATTTCGAGGATTGCATAGGTCTGGCTCATCAGCCGCTTTGCATGGCCGGTGATTTCCAGGACGGTGATGGTGGAAGCGAGGCTCGTTCCCTTGACGACGAGCACAAGCTCGTTGCCGTAGGCCGGCAGCGCTTGCCTGATGGCAAGGGGAAACGTGATCCGGCGAAAGCACAGGAGCCGCGACATGCCGCAGGCCTGAGCAGCTTCGACGAGCCCTCCCGGAATGGACATGAGGCCGCCGCGCAGGATTTCCGACGTATAGGCCGCCGTGTTGAGTGCCAGCGCCATGACCGCGCAATGGGCGCCATCGCCGACGATCCACCAGAGTATGGGGTTGTCCCGCACGAAGGAAAGCTGGCCGAGGCCATAATAGAAGAGAAAGAGCTGGACCAGCAGCGGCGTGCCGCGGAAGACGGTGCTGTAGCCTTTGGCAAAACCGCTCAGAGCCGTGTTTTTCGACAGGCGCATGACCGCGAGCGCCAGACCGAGATTGAAGCCGATGGCGATCGAGGCAACCGTCAGGACGGCGGTGAGCCACAGTCCCTTGGCGAGGGTCGGAACTGCGAGGCGAACGAGTTCGAAGTCCATGGCCTATTTCCTCGTACGGGAACGCAAAAGGCGTTCGATCCAGTCGAATCCACCCTGGCTGACCAGCGTGATCGTGAGGTAGACGACAGCGGCGATGAGATAAAAGATGAAGGGATGGCGGGTCGAACCCGCCCCGACGAAGGCGGCGCGCATCAGTTCCTGCAAGCCGACCACGGAGACAAGCGCGGTGTCCTTGATCGTGGTCTGCCAGACATTGTTCATGCCGGGCACCGCGATCCGCAGCATCTGCGGGGCGATAATGCGGCGGAAGATGCGCCTGCCTGGAATCCCAAGCGCCCGCGCCGCCTCGATATGTCCGCCCGGAATGGCAGCCAGAGCCCCTCGCACGACCTCGGTCGAATAGGCGCCCGATATGGCTGCGATCGCAACGACTGCGATGGTGAAGGCGTAGCCGTTGCCAGCCAGTCCCTCGTAGCCAAACGCCGCGGCGATCCGGGCGACGAATTCCACAGAGGAAAAAAAGAGGAGGTAGATGATCAGAAGTTCCGGCACGCCGCGCACGATCGACGTGTAGACATCCACGATAAGCGTCAGCGGGAAAAGTCGTGCCCACTTGATCAGGCCGCAGGCGACGCCGATGACGATGCCGAAGGCCATGCTCGCGACCCCGAGGGCGATGGTGATCGCCGCGCCGCGCAGGATTGCGGTGATCCAGCCGCCTTCCCATACCTGCCATAATCCAAGTTCCATCGAACCAGCCCAAACCTGTCTATTGTCCTGTCGGATGCTGCGTCCCCCGGAAGAAGAGGCCGGCCTGACGGCCTTTCCTCACCCGGGAGACGTCGTGTTGGTATTACTGGCAGGGACGGGAGATGTCCGTCTTGAACCAGGTCTGGCTCGCCTTGCCGATCGAGCCGTCAGCGACCAGTTCGCAGAGCGCCTTGTCGATGCGGGCCTTCAACTCGGTATTCTCCTGCGAAATGCCGACGCCGATGCCTTCGCCAAGCGTCGGATCGAAAGTGCTAAGCACCTTCACATCGACGAACTGGAAGTCCTTGCCATCCGGGCGCGCCAGGAAATCCTGAAGGGCGGAGGCATCGGCGAAGGCGGCCTCGACACGGCCGCTGGCGAGATCGATCTGCATCTGATCGAGCGTGTCGTAGGTCTTCAGGGCGGCGGAGGAGGCGCGCTTTTCGACGAAATGGGCATGGGTCGTGCCGGCCTGGACGCCGACCGTGCGGCCGTCGAGTGATTTCAGCAGCGTCTCGATGTCCTTGATGCCGACAAGATCGGAATCCTTCTTCACCACGAACATGTTTGCGAGCTCCGCATAGCCGACCGAGAAGTTGATCTGCTTCTTGCGTTCAGCCGTGATCGACATGCCGGAAATGATGATGTCGAAACGTTTGGCTTTGAGCGCCGGAATGAGGCCGTCGAAGGCCTGCACGACGAAATGGCACTTCATCTCCAGCTTGGCGCAGAGCAGGTTCCCGACATCGGCGTCGAAACCCGTCACGTTACCGGCGGAGTCTGCCATGCTCCATGGCGGATACTCGCCCTCCGTCCCGATCGACAATTCGCCCTCAGCGGCCTGGGCCGCGGTGAGGCCGGCGGCGAAGAACGTGGCGAGCAACAGACTTTTCAGCTTCATGTTTTGGTTCCCCATGTTGAGCATTCTTGTTGGCTCTCGTCCGGAGAGATCCCCGGACGGGTGATGGCGGCGGGATGTCAGAGCGTACGGGCCAGGAACTGGCGCATGCGTTCGGAGCGCGGGTTGGTGAAGACATCCGCCGGGGCACCCTCCTCCTCCACCTTTCCCTGGTGGAGGAAGAGGATCTTGTGCGAGACCTCGCGCGCGAACTGCATTTCGTGCGTCACGAGGATCATCGTATTTCCGTCTTCGGCCAGTTGCCGGATCACGCGCAGCACCTCGCCGACAAGTTCGGGATCTAGCGCGGAGGTCGGCTCGTCGAGGAGGATGAGCTTGGGGCGCATGGCGAGCGTTCGGGCGATGGCGGCGCGCTGCTGCTGGCCGCCCGACAGCTGGCCGGGATACTGGGCGTGCTTGTCGGAGAGGCCGACTTTCTTCAGGAGCGCATGGGCATGGTCGACAGCCGCCCGCCGCTCCTCCTTCAGGACATGCAGCGGCGCCTCGATGATGTTTTCGAGAACCGTCATGTGCGGCCAGAGATTGAAGTTCTGGAACACCATGCCGACGCGCGAGCGGATGCGCTCGACCTGCCGCATGTCGGCCGGCGCGGCGCTGCCGTCCGGCGTTTTCTTCAGGCGGATTTCTTCGCCATCGATAACGATGCGCCCGTCGTTCGGCTGTTCGAGCAGATTGATGCAGCGCAGGAAGGTGCTCTTTCCCGAACCGGAGGAACCGATCATCGAGACGACCTCGCCAGGTTGCGCGGAGATGCTGACGCCGTTGAGCACGGGGAGGGGGCCGAAGCGCTTGTGGATGTCGTGCACCTCGATCGCCGGCTTTTCGTCAAGTCTTGGACCGGCAGCCTCCGGATGCGCGACGACGGTAACGGCCGCTGCGGCAGGAACGGATTTTTCGACACCCGCGCCGCCGACGGCTTTGAGGTCGGCAAAGGCGCGGTCGAAGTGGCGAAGCGAGGCCGCCAGACAGGTGCGCTGCCAGTCCGTGTCCTCGGGAATGAAGGCGGCGCGCAAGGTCTTCTTGATCCTGCCGCCGAGCGGCGTATCGATCTTGCCGAACAGGTGAAGCCAGTTGTCCGCCTGGACCGCATCCGAGACGGTGGCACCGTCGAGGGTTCCGCATTCGACCACCAACGGCAGGACGCGCGCCTTCGGCAGCGCGTCTCGCACCGCGGCCGAGACATAGCCGGTGGCCGTTGCGGCGATGCCGGTATCTGTCGTCGCATTCTCGCCGGTGACGACGACCGAAAGCGCGGGGCCGAAGATGCGCCGCCCCCAATCCAAACCGTCGTGCTCGCTCTTGGCGACGGAGAGGAGAGCAGGATAACCGTAGGGGCCTGCGCCCGTGTGCAGGTCGAAGACGACGACCTCAGTCGCCTGTTGCGCGAATGTCGACAGGATCTCGATGAGGATGCGGTTGGACCAGACTGGACCGTCGCCGCCATAGAAGAGGCCGTCCGGAAAGTCGTACTGGCCGGCCTCCACGATGGGGGCGATGCCGGAATAGCCGCCGAGCCGCCGCTTCGCGGCGTCGTAGGCCTCAGCGGTCGCATCGCGCTCCGGGCCTTCCCAGGCGCGACAGACGAGCGCGCCGTGCAGCGCGGCATACCGTTCGTTCTTCGGCGGGCCCTTCTGCCAGTCGATGAAATTGCGGTTGAGGTCGACGTTGTCTTCGTTCACCCGGCGCGTCCAGGCCGTTCCCCAGGGGTTGATGAGGTGGATCGCCAGAACGGCGGTATCGTCGGGAAGCTGCCAGGGGGAATTCTGCGAAAACCAGGCGGTCTGGCAGGCCGAGCCGAAGGGGCCTTCGACGCCATGCGTGCCGGAAATCAGCATCACGAGCTTTTCGGCATCGTTGCGGCCGAGATAGGCGACGTCCGTCGCCAGACGCTCGCCGTTCGGTCCGTGCAGCGGATGCAGGTATTCGACCAGGCTGGCCCCAGCGGTGCGCGCGGCGGCGAGAAACCGGGCGCGCAGGGCGGAAAAGTCACCGGCGAAAAGACCGGATGGCGTTGAAGGGGACATGCGAGGGGGCTCCCGGTTTGCTTTGTGCAGACGTGCGTTTGCGCTCATTGTTCGTTCCCGTGGGGTCGTGGTCCGACCCCTTGTTCCGTGTTGGATTGGAGAGGACGTCGCAGGCGTCTCCTCATCCCTCACGCTCGGCGAGGGCGCGAAGCGCGTCGAGAAAGCGGTCGTTTTCCGAGGGGGTGCCGATCGTTACGCGAATGAAGGTCTCGTAACCCTCCTCTTTCCACGGTTTGACGATGATCCCTTTCGACAGAAAGTGATCCAGTGCCGCCTGGCTGTCCCAGCCCACGTCGATGAACAGGAAGTTCGTCTGCGATCGGGCCGCCGAAAGCCCCATGGCGGCAACGGCCTCGGCCACACGTGCCCGCTCGCGTTTCAATGCGGCAACCGAAGAGCGCATCCATGCCTCGTCCTCCAGCGCTGCGACGGCGGCGACCTGCGCGGCGGCATTGACGTTGAAGGGCGTCTTGGCGGCGGTCACGGCGCGCGCCAGCCGCGCATCGGACATCACGGCGTAGCCGACGCGCAGGCCTGCAAGGCCATAGGCCTTGGAAAAGGTTCGCAGCACCACCCAGGACAGGTCCGTGGCCGAGAGCGCGGCAAGGCCGTCGGGCATGTCTTCGTCCGTGAACTCGAAATAGGCCTCGTCCAGAACGAGAAGCGTCTGCGGCGTGACCGCCGCGACAATGCGCTCGAGGCTCTCGCGGTCGAGCGCCGGACCAACCGGATTAGAGGGGGAGGAGAGGAAGAAAATCGCCGGCGCCCGGGCGAGCATGGCGACGATCGCCGGTATGTCGAAGTCCAGATCTGTCCGCATGGCGACCTTCTCGACCCTGGCGCCATTGGCCAGCGCCTCGATCTCGTGCAGCCCGAAGCCGGGACAGACCGTCGCCGCGAGGGCACCGGGACGCAGCACGGCGCGACAGACCGCGGCGATCATCTCCTCCGAGCCGTTACCGGCCACGATGCGTTCAGCGGGGACGCCGAGCTTATGGCTGAGCGCCGCCCGCAGCACCGTACAGGCCGGGTCGGAATAGCGCGACGGATTGAGGTTGGCGAGCGCCGCGGCGACATCCGGCGAACAGCCATCCGGGTTTTCATTGCTGGCAAGGGCCGCGATGTCCTGCCGACCGCTGTGTTTTTGTGCGGCGGTGATGTTCATGCCGGCATTGTACGGCGGCAGGCCGGCCACATGCGGATTGAGCGGGATTTCGGTATGAAACGGTTTCGTCACGGATCCTCCTTCGGGGATTGGACACCCTGGTTCAGGCCGCAGCCTCTTGTTCTGAGCGGTCAGAGATCGAGCACGATCGAGGATTTCGGCCTGGTGCAACACAACAGCACCCGGTCGTCCGGCATCGCGTCGAGCGGCTCCTCGAAATAATCGACCTCGCCTGAGACGAGACCCTGTTCGCAGGTCCCACAAACCCCCGCCCGGCAGGAGAATTCGGGCTCGATGCCCTGTGCCTCCAGGAAGGCAAGGATGGATTCGCTCGTCCCATCCCAGGCAAGGCTGCGCCCCGACTTCTGGAGAACGATGCGGGGGCCATCCCCTTCGGTGGTGGGCTCGGCGGCGCGCGGCGCTGCGGGTCGCGCTGCCGTCTGCCCGGCCTCCGACAACAGGCTTGCCGGCCCGAAGAATTCGTAGGCGATGCGTTCCTTCCGCACTCCGAGGCCGGTCAGAATGCCGTAGAGGGCCTGCATGAACGGTGGCGGCCCGCACATGTAGATGTCGTAGTCGTCGAGCGGCAGAAGGCTCTGGAGCGTGGTGCGCGTCAGGAAGCCCGTCGAGTGGCACCGGGCAACCTCGAGATCGCCGCTCTCGGCGAAACGGTAGCAGAAGTGTACGGCGATGCCGGGCCGCAGGGCGGCGAGATGCTCGACTTCCTCTCGCAACGCATGGACGGCCGCGCTGTCGCAGGCATGGATGAACCAGACGGGGCGGTCGCTTGCCCTTGCCAGCGCATCCAGCATCGAGACTGTCGGCGTCAGCCCGACGCCGCCGGAAAGAAGCACGACAGGCCTCGAACTCGCGCCGTCGAGCTTGAAGGCGCCGCGCGGCGGGTCGATCTCGATGACGGCACCCGGCTCGATCTCGTCATGCAGCCAGCAGGAGCTCAGGCCTTCCGGAACATCCTGCGATGGTGCGGCTTCACGCTTCACGGTGATCCGATACGTGCCTTCCTCGCGCGGGGACGAGGAGACCGTGTAGTTGCGCAGGACATGGCCACCCTTGCGGTCGGGAACGCGCATCGTGAGGAACTGTCCCGCCTCGAACGGCCGCCAGTGCTGGCGTTCGAGAGGGGCAAGGCGGAAAGAGGTGATGGTGGCGCTTTCGCGCACCTTCGAGACGACTTCGAAGGGGCGGAAGCGCGAGGCCGCGGCATCGAGCATCCGAATTGGTCCTTATTCAGCCGCTTCGCTGGCCGTGTCGGCTTTCGCCTCGGCGGCAATCAGCTGGGCCAGCTTGCGGCGAAAGCGCATCGGGCCGACGTCGATCTTCAGGTCGAGGTTCGACGTCTGCATGTTGGCCATTCCGTGATGGACCGCCTCCAGCACGACGCGATCCTCCTCGAAGGCGCCCCGTACGGATTTTGCGAAACTCTCGGAAACCTTGGCGTCGTCAGGCGCGAAGTTGCGCATCTGGAACCAATAGTATTTGGTCCGGTTTTCATCGACCGGCGTCATGAAGTTGTAGCTGTCCATGAGGAAGGTGTTTTCTGGCAGCGCGCGGCCTTCCCCGCCGGTGTGGGCCGGCGCGAAGATGGCCTTAATGATCGCGTTGCTCGGATAGCGCACCTCGTAGTGCTGCTTGCGGTCGGTGTTACCCTCGAATTGCAGGAAGGGCGCGTAGAACGGGGCCGGTTCGGAATCGATCATCCAGCGCCAGACGGTGACGCCGTCGTCCTTCACGGTCGTCTCGAGCGGCGTTTCCTCACAGGCCGAGCTCGCGAAGGACGACTGATGGACCCAGGCGACATGGGACGGGTCGAGCAGGTTGTCCGTCATGTAGAGGTAATTGCAGTTGAGCGTCATGGACTCGCCGCGATTGATTCCCCAGGCGGGATTGCCGAAATATTCGACTTCGAAGATTTCCTTCGGGTCCGCCTTCTCGGCATCGCCCATCCAGATCCAGAGCAGGCCGTAGCGCTCGTGGACTGGGTAGGAACGCACCTTGGCGACATGGGGAATGCGCTCGGCGCCCGGAACCCGCGTGCAGATGCCCGAACAATCGAAGGTCAGGCCGTGATAGCCGCATTCCACGTCGTCACCCTTGATGCGGCCCATGGAGAGCGGCAGCTTCCGATGGGGACAGGCATCCTCGAGCGCGGCGGCCTGGCCGTCCCGCTTGCGGTAAAGAACGATGTTTTCGCCGAGGATCGTGACGGGTTTCAGCTCGCGGCCGACCTCGTGATCCCAGGCTGCGACGTACCAGGCATTCTTGAGAAACATTTCGCTCTCCTTGCGTTTTGTTAAGCGAATGTCCGTCGTTTTTTTTGTGCCAACAAGTTGCCAGCTCCTGCGTTCTTTTTTAGATTTTCTAAATTGGAGCGACTGGCTGAAGGAGTGCTTTACGATGCCGAACCCGTCCTTGCGCGGCTTGCAGGCCTTTGAGGCGATCGGACGATGTGGCACTGTCAGCGCTGCGGCGGAGGACCTCGGTGTCTCGCCCGGCGCGGTGAGCCAGTTGGTACGAAACCTGGAGCACTGTCTCGGCCTGACGCTATTGGAGAGACGCGGGCGGCGTGTGGAGCTATCTTCCTGGGGCCGGTTGTACTATCGGGAAGTCGCGAAAGGCTTCCAGCAGCTCTCCCATGCTGCCAACGTTCTCACCCGCGCGCGCAACGAGACCGGGATCGTTCTCAGCGCGCTGACGTCGGTCGCCAACAAGTGGGTCAATCGCAAGATCTTCGACTGGCAAACGCTCTGTCCGGAATCGAGTGTCCGCATTCTCGGGCAGGAGCAGGAGCCTCGCATCGGTGCCGAGCAAGTGGATTTCCGTATTACCTACGGCCGGCGCTCCTATGTGCATGAGCACGTGGCAACTCTGTTCACGGACTGGATCGTACCGGCCTGCTCGCCGATGCTGATCGCCGGACGTAGCCTTGAAACGCCGCGCGATATCCTGACATTTCCGCTCCTCCATGTGGAATGGGAGGCGGACTACAAGGCTTCGCCGCAATGGAATGACTGGGCGGCGCTGGTGCACGCCGATGGCCGCCAGAAGTTCTCCGGCCTCTCCTTCACCTTGTCGAGCAGTGCGATCGACGCGGCCGTGAACGGCAGGGGATTCGTTCTTGCGCAAGTCTCCATGATCAAGGATGAGATCGCCTCTGGAAGCCTGGTTGTGCCCTTCGACATTCGCATGAAACTACCCGAAAGCTATTATCTGGCCTGGGATCGGGCTGCTCTCGAAAAACCGTTCGGGCAGAAGTTTCACAAATGGCTAATCGGGGTAGCGAGACAACAGGAGCTGCTCTCCGCTCCGCCCACAGGCTTAGCCACCTGAGGTGCGGTATTGGCACGGCCGCTCTGACGCGGCGGCTTTTGGCCGCCGAACGACGAGGCTGTCCGCGGTTGGCATGTCGGCTCCATGGTGGTGGCTCCAGATCGAATGCAATGATCGCTAGAAACCTGCATGCTTTGACGCTCCATAGTCAACAGGTGCTGGCTGAAGATCTCCTTCGAAGATCGTATGTGCCGGAGATTCCAGGCTCTGCGCGTCCGAGTGTCCATAACTCATGGTCACGACCTGGAGCGGCATTACAGCGCCGCGCGTCTATTTAGACGCGCCAAGGTCGCTGTAACACTTTGAGTTGCTGCATAATTTTGTCCTTAAATCGATTCCGATTTAAGGAATTATGCAGTAATCCATAGGATGACATCATCGATATCGCGAGGTCGCTCGTTAGGCCGGGAAGGTGAGGGGGGTGGTCACTCTTTCCGGCAATCGTCTCTCGGCACGCCGCCGACACGGGATTGGTTGCCACCAACGGCGATATCTCGCATGCCGAGGCGATGCGATGACCGCCTCGGCATGGATCTGGGCGAGCGCAACCTGCAACGCAGATGCGCTCAAGCATCACGCCGCCAGATGCTCGAACAGCCGGGCGACGGCCTCCGCACCCGGATCGACATGGCCCTCCAGTTGTCGCGCGTTGATGTAGGCGGCGCGACCGGCCCTGGCCTTGAGTAGCGTTGCCGTCAGGTTTGCTCCTTCCCGCGCAGCCAGGGCGGCCGAACGGACCCCGTCGCTGAGCGCGTCGAGAGCAGGGGAAAGCGCGTCCACCATGGTTCGGTCGCCGAGCCGGGCGCCACCGATTTCCTGCATCCGGGCAAGTCCTGCCTTCAGCGCATCCCGCATGGGAAGGCCGCTCGACGCCGCGTCGCCGGCCGCGGCGAAGAAGATCGCCAGCAGCACCCCCGACGATCCTCCCATCGTCTGGCTGAGTTCCTGGCCGATCGCGCGGTAAAGCTGGGTGTGGTCGGACAGCGGCAGTCGGTCGATCGCATTGATCAGGGCGCGGGCGGCGCCAGCCAGTGTCGAACCGGTATCGCCATCGCCCGACTTGGCATCCAGTGCGTTCAGGTCCTGCTCGGCTGCAATCAGGACCCGGCAGCAATCGATGATGAACTCGCGCGTCTCCCTGTGGTTGGACGACAGGGGGGCAATGGGCGTCAACCCGTCGGGCAGCATGCTGACGATGACCGGCTTGACAGCCGACAGGCCGGGCCATGCCGCCATGGGAACCGGTGTGCCGAGCGCCTTGAGATCGGCTTCGTCGGCGGGATAGACGGAAACCGAAAAGCCGCGCATGTCGAGGGATGTCATCATCGGCGCGGGACCGACCACATGCGAAATCCGCGCACCGATCGAAGACGCGACAAGTTCGTGCGCCAAAACCGACATTTCCAGGCTGGAGGTGCCGCCGAGATTGTTGATGAGCGCCACATGTGGCCTGTCCTCCATGGCAGCGGCGAGCTTGCTCGCGACCGCCTCCATGGCCGTTCTGGCATCGATGAATTCGACTTGTTCGACGCCTGCCTCGCCGTGGATACCGAGCCCGAGTTCGGCCATGCCGGCCGGAATGCGGTCCTCCTTCGGCGATCCGGGAACCGTGCATGTATCGAGCGACATGCCGATGCTCTTCGACCCGGCCGAAACGCGCCGGGCAGCAGCCGTCACCGTTTCAAGATCCGTACCGGCCTCGGCCAACGCTCCTGCAATCTTGTGAACGAAGAGAGTGCCGGCAACGCCGCGCGCCTGTGGCAATTCGGGCAATGCCACGTCATCGCCGACGATGACCATGCTGACATTGAGGCCGAAGGCACGGGCGCGTTCGGCGGCAAGGCCGAAGTTCAGCCGGTCGCCGGTATAGTTCTTGACGATCAGCAGGCAGCCGGCAGGGCCCGTGACTGCGAGAATGCCGGCAAGCACCGCATCGACGCTCGGTGAAGCAAAGACGTCACCACAAACGGCCGCGGTCAGCATGCCCGCCCCCACGAAACCGGCGTGGGCTGGCTCGTGCCCCGCCCCGCCGCCGGACACCAGCGCCACCTTGGACTTATCCCAGTCGTTGCGTAGAACCACGCGAATATGCGGATAGCCGTCCAGACGCGCCAGCGAACCGCCGCTCATGGCCAGCAGGCCGTCGATCGCCTCGGTGACGACGTCTTCCCTCTTGTTAATGAACTGTCCCATGTATTTTTCCTCTAAGCTAAGCGCATGCCGGCCGCGTCGAAGTAGAGCGGCTTGTCGGGCTGAATTTTCACGGTATCGCCACTTTTCAGCCTGGTATGGGCGTCGGTGACGGTGATGAGATCGTTCTTCCGGAAGGACAGGTGAAGGCGGGTCTGGTCGCCGAGATGCTCGACCCGCCTGACCAGCGCTTCCTGGCCGCTGCCCTGGGTAATATGCTCCGGCCGCAAGCCGATGTGCACGGCCCTGGATGGTGCGCCCGGAAACGTGTCGGCGGGAATAATGTTGATGCGGGGCTGGCCGAGCTTTGTTGCCGCATAGATGCTCACCGGATGCTCATAGACCTCACGCGGAGAGCCGAACTGCACCAGCCGGCCCTCGTGAAGCACACCGATATGCGTTGCCATTGTCATCGCCTCGATCTGGTCGTGGGTGACATAAAGCAGCGTGGCGCCGGATTTGGCCTGGATGTTCTTCAGCTCGATGCGCAGGTCGGCCCTGAGCTTGGCGTCAAGCGAGCTCAAGGGCTCGTCCATCAGATAGATCTGCGGCGTGCGCACCAGCGCACGCCCAATCGAGACACGCTGCATCTCGCCGCCGGACAGCGCCGTCGCCTTGTTGTCGAGTTTGTGGGAAATCTGCAGGACCTCGGCGATCGCATTGACCTTGCGGTCAATCGCCTCCCGTGGCGTCTTCAGTAGGGGCGATTTCAACGGGAATTCGAGGTTCTGCCGCACCGTCAGATGCGGATAGAGCGAATATTGCTGAAACACCATGGCGACATTCCGCTGCGCCGGTGTATGCCCCTCGACTGAGCGGCCGCCGAAATAAATGTTGCCGCTATCGGGGCGATCGAGGCCGGACACCATGCGCAGCGTCGTGGTTTTTCCGGCTCCCGTCGGCCCGAGGAGAACGACGAAGGAACCGTCCGGTATCGTCAGCGAGACGTTGTCGAGCGCTGTATGATTGCCAAACGTCTTCGTCACGTTTTCAAGAACGACGTCAGCCATGACGCAATACTCCCTCATTGGCTTCGGACAGAAGCGCCCGCCCATTCTCGCCCTCGAATATCGTCAGGGTGCCGGGATTGAATTCGAGGCCGATGGTCTCGCCGGCTCTGACGGCCTGCCTCGAGGATGCACGCGCCTTGACCTCGCCGTTCGGTGTCGCCAGCGTGATGATCTGCGTGGTGCCGAGATATTCGGTGGCAAGCACTCTGCCGCGATACTCAGACGCATCGGAAAAGCCGATATGTTCGGGCCTCACCCCCATTGTCAGGTTGCCCTTGGCTCCTTGCCGAGACGAAGGAACGTTGACCTTCTTTCCCGAAAGCTCGATGACAGTGTCGCCGGCATCGATCATGCCATCGAAATCGAAGAAGTTCATGGCCGGGGAACCGATGAACTTTGCGACGAATTTGGTCGCCGGCCAGTCATAGATTTCCTGCGGCTTGCCGAACTGCTCGACGACGCCATGATTCATCACCACGATCTTGTCGCCCATCTGCATGGCTTCCAGCTGGTCGTGGGTGACGTAGACGGTGGTCGCGCCGATGCGGTCGTGAAGTGCACGCAGTTCCTCGGCCATATGCTCGCGAAATTCGGCGTCGAGCGCGCCAAGGGGTTCGTCCATGAAGAAAGCCTTCGGACGGCGCACGATGGCGCGGCCGAGGGCGACACGCTGGCGGTCGCCGCCTGACAGTCCGCCGACCGGGCGATCAAGGATTGTCTCGATCTTGAGAATGCGGGCCACATCTTCCACGCGTGCCTTGACCTCGGCCCGCGGCATGCCCTGGCTCAGCAGAGGATAGGAAATGTTCTTGCGCACATTCATATGCGGATAGAGTGCGAACATCTGGAAGACGAAGGCGATGTCGCGCTGGCTTGCCGGCTTCATGCCGACTTCCTCGCCATCGATGTAGATTTCACCGCTGGTCGGCAGTTCGAGGCCGGCCATCATTCGCAATGTTGTCGTCTTGCCGCAACCCGACGGCCCAAGCAGCATGAAGAACTCGCCGTCTTCGACCGTGAACGAGGAGGATTGGACAGCTGTGAATGCTCCGAACTCCTTGCGCACATTCTCAATTCTGATCTGTGCCATGGGTTACTCCGGAAAGTGGCTGACGATGATGAACATGACCGTGCCCACCAGGGTCACGATGAACGAGTAGGAAAACATCGACAGCACGAACGGTTGCATCAGCATGAACACTCCGAGCGCAATGAGGATCGATGCGACCATTTCCCATGCGCCGCGCCGGAACCCGCGCAACCCTTTGATAAAATAGGTCATTTGCGAACAGCTCCAAATGTGATGCCACGCAGCAGGTGCTTGCGAAGGACAATCGTGAAAATCATGACGGGTACGAGGAACAATGTTGCACCCGCGGCCACGGCCGGCCAGTCCTGGCCGCCGACGCCGATGATCGTGGGAATGAAGGGTGGGGCCGTCTGGGCTGTGCCAGAGGTCAAGAGAACGGCAAAGGCATATTCGTTCCAGGCAAAGATCAGACAGAAGATCGCTGTTGAGGCAATGCCGGTCATGGCTTGCGGAAGGACGACCTTGTAGAAAGCCTGAAACCGGGTGTACCCATCGATCAGCGCCGCTTCCTCGTATTCGATCGGGATTTCGTCGATGAAACCCTTAAGCAGCCAGACCGCCAGCGACAGGTTGACCGCCGTATAAAGCAGGATCATGCCGAGATGGGTGTCGTTGAGGCCAAGCGAGCGGAACATCAGGAAGATCGGGATCGCCACGGCGATCGGCGGCATCATGCGCGTCGACAGGATAAAGAATAGCAGGTCATCCTTGAGCGGCACCTTGAAGCGGGAGAAGGCATAGGCCGCCGCAGTGCCCAGGACAATGCACAGCACGGTCGAACCGAAGCCAATGATCATCGAATTGGAGAAACGTTCCATGAAGCGCGACGGGCCGGCGATGACAAAGCCATCCTTGCGCACGATGCGGTCGTACCAGGTCGTCGGTTCCCCAAGGGCTTTCACATCCTCTTCCGTTGCCCGCGTGCGGGTGGTGAAGAGGTTCACGTACCCTTCAAGGGTTGGAGAAAAGAACGTTTTGGGCGGATAGGCGATGGCGTCGGACGGTGACTTGAAGCTTGTTCCGATGATCCACAGAAGCGGCAGGATCGTGATCAGGGCGTAAAGGATCACAAGCGTTCCCGCGAACAATTTCTGGCGACCCGAAGGTTCCGTTACGGAGTAGCTGCTCATCTCTGTTTCACCTTGTTCAGAGCTTTGACGTAGATCGATGCGAGGCCGAAGACGGTCACGAAGAGGATGACCGCGTAGGCGGACGCATAACCCGTGCGCCATTTTTCGAAGGCTTCGCGTTTCAGGTTGATGGATGTCAGTTCGGTGGTCGATCCGGGGCCACCGCCGGTCAGTTGCACCACGAGGTCGAACATCTTGAAGTTTTCGATGCCGCGGAAAAGGATCGCCAGCATCAGAAACGGAAGGACCATCGGAATTGTGATTGTCCAGAACTGCCGCCATTTGCTGGCGCGGTCGCATTCCGCCGCTTCATAGATGCTGCCGGGGATGGACCGTAGCCCCGCCAGGCAAATCAGCATGACGAAAGGCGTCCACATCCAGGTATCGACGATTACAATGGCCCACGGTGCCAGCGACACGTCGCCAATCATCGAAAAGGCGGAGGGGTCGGTTCCGGTGAGGAAACCCACCGCGTAATTGAACAGGCCGATCTGCGGCTGATAGAGAAATGTCCAGAAGTTGCCGACAACCGCCGGGCTGAGCATCATCGGTAGCACGATGATCGTCGTCCACATGTCGTTGCCGCGAAATTTCTTGTTGATCAGATAGGCCAGCGTGAAGCCGATCAGAACCTGGAGGACGATCGTCCAGATCAGGAAATGGGCCGTTGCCTGCATCGTCTGCCAGATATCCGCGTCTGTCAGGATATTGATGTAATTCTTGAGCCCGACGAAGCCGACCTCGGCGTTCGGTCGGTTGACCCGGAAATTGGTAAAACTCAGCCGGATTGTCCATATCAACGGAAAGATGTTGACGGCGAGCAGCAGGAAGATCGACGGCGCGACAAAAAGCCAGGCAATGGCCCGATCCGAGAGTCCTTGAATGCGTTTGGCAACGACAGGCGGCGTTGCGCGTGCCGCCCGTTCGATCGATGAATCGAGCATGGTGGTCCCCTAAATCATAAGCAGATTGGTTCGCGGGACCGGCCAAAGAGAGCCGGTCCCGCACCGACACCTGAAACCGCAGGGAGGTACGCGGTCAGTGTCTAGAGCATTTCCAGGAAAAGTGCGAAGCGGTTTTCCGTCTGGAAATGCGTAGAAACAAGGAGATAGAGCGTTTCTGCGACTCCGTTTAAACCGGAAACGCTCTAGTATTTGCCTTCGTCATCGAAGATCTCGGTCCAATCGGCAACCAGGCCGTCAAGCGCTTCCTTGGCCGTGCCCTGACCGGCGACGACGTAGTTGTGGAAGCGTTTTTGCGAGGCTTGCAGAAGCGAGGCGTAGGACGGCTCCGCCCAGAAGTCCTTCACGATTGCCATGGAATCGAGAAAGGTCTGCGCATAAGGCTGGCTCTTGGCAAAGCCGGGGTCTTCAACGACCGCGCGCAATGCGGAGTAGCCACCCAGCTGCCACCATTTGGCCTGGATATCGGGTTGAGCAAACCATTTGATATATTCAAGGGCAGCATCCTGCTTGTCGGATGCTGCGACCACGGAAATACCCTGGCCGCCCAGCTGTGCAAACTGCGCGCCGCCCGGGCCGGCCGGATTGGCGAAATAACCAGACTTGTCGCCACCGACCTTGGGGTCGGCATTGATGCCGGGCCAGGTGAACGCGAAGTTCATCTGCAGGGCAACCTGGCCGGACTTATAAGCGTCGATGTTCTCGGACATGTAAGCGTCGGACGATCCGGGAGGAGCGCAGCAATTGTAAAGTTCCTTGTAGAATTCCAGACCTTTCACGGACTTGTCTGAATTGACATATCCTTCGAGCTCATAGGGCTTGGCCGGATTCTGGTATTCGAAGCCGTAGCTGTAGAGCACGTCCATGGCGCCCATTGTGATGCCTTCGGACCCGCGTTCGGTATAGATCGCAGCGCCGTAAACCTTGTTGCCGTCGATCTCGCGATCCTGGAAAAATCCGGCAATATCCTTGAGTTCCGCAAGCGTCCTCGGGACGGTCAGATCGCGGCCGTATTTCGTCTTGAATTCGGTCTGCAGTTCGGGGCGCGAGAACCAGTCCTTGCGGTAGCTCCAGCCGACGACGTCGCCGAATGCAGGGAGCGCCCAGTAGTTCGGCGTACCCTTCGGCCATTCGGCATAGCCTGTCACGGTTGCCGGAATGAAATCGCTCATCTTGATGCCTTCCTTGTCAAAGAAGTCATTGAGCTTAACGTATTGGCCGTTTTCCGCTGCGCCGCCGATCCATTGGCTGTCACCGATCATCAGGTCGCATAGCTTGCCGCCGGAATTCAGCTCGTTGAGCATACGGTCAGCAAAGTTGGGCCAGGGCACGAATTCGAAGCTCATCTTATGGCCGGACTTGGCTTCGAAATCCTTGCTGAGCGCGACGAGCGCATTGGCCGGATCCCAGGATGCCCAGCACAAAGTCAGGTCTTCTGCTTGCGCTGACGTCGTCGCTCCGAGGGTTAACAGCGCAGTGGCAACGCCCGCCCCCAGTACCGATTTGAAATAGCAATGCGTCATGAAACAATCTCCTCCCGTGCGGCAGCCCGACCTCCATCGGCACGTGCCTTACGCTCTCGATGAGCAACAATAGGCGCAAAGAGTCTGCCTTTTCGGGCGCGCGCCTCCTCCTCCAACATCGGGACTTTCGCCATTGGGCCGGCTTTGTCACCGTGTTGTCAGCCATATAATTGAGGTGCGCACCTCAGCGCAAGGTTTTTTTGAGGTGCGCACTTCAATTTCTTGCATTTTTGCTTGCGCTGTTGGAGAAGAGGCGGTGGCGACAGCAGGGGGATGGTGAAGAAAGATGATGCGACCGACGGCGAAAGACCTGGCGGAAGCAGCCGGAGTGAGTTTGGCGACTGTTGATCGAGTGCTGAACGAACGGCCGAATGTCAGTGCTAAAGCCGCGCAAAAAGTGCACGAAGCCATTGAAAGAATTGGCTTCGTTCGCAATCCAGCGGCCGTTGTCCTGGCCCGCAACAAGCTCTATCGCTTTCGCTTCGTTCTCCCAAGCAAAGGCGATCAATATCTTCTGGAGTTGCTACAATGTGTCCGGGAGGCCAGTCAGACGCTCAAATCCGAGCTGACAGAAGTAACCGTGGATCAAATTCCAACGGATGATCCGCATCAGCTTTCACGCCATCTGGCTTCGATCGAACACGAAGCGGTGGACGGCGTCGCCGTCATGGCGCCTGAGTCACCACAGGTTCGCGACGCGCTCGGCCGGCTGATGTTGCGGGGCATTCACCTGGTTCAGTTTCTGTCCGGGCAGGAAAAGTTGGAAACCGCGGACTTTGTTGGTGTCGACAACTTCGCGGCTGGTGCAACAGCGGGCAAGATTATCGGCCGTTTCCTCGGCAGGGAAGTCGGCAAGGTGATGATCGTTGCGGAAACGATGGTGGCGCGGGACAGTATCGAGCGCCGTCGCGGCTTTGACAGTATTATTAATCAACAGTTCCCTGGCCTGACAAACCTCCCGTCGCTTGAGACTTATGGGGATGAACGCCGGGCCGCGGCGATCATACGGCAAGTCCTGGAACATAATCCGGATATCAACGCGGCGTATATCATGAGTCCGGAAAGCCGCGTGCCTGTCACTGCGATCAGGCAACATACTGACGCGCGAAGGATCGTCATTGTTGTCCACGAGCGCACGCCCTTCAGCGAAGAAGCTCTCCGCAACGACCAAATCGATACAATTATCGCACAGGACCCCGGGCACGCAGTGCGCAGCGCTATCCGCATCATGCGCGCGCGCACCGACGAGCGCGAACCCATCGCGTCACAGGAAAAAATCCGTATTGAGGTCCTGCTCAAGGAGAATCTGTGATTGAGGGATGCCAAGTGCGCATCCGCGTGCCTGCGTGACGAGTATGATGGCCAAGGCGCGCTTTGAATCGGGTTGCCATTTGAATCGTCGACAGGATCGCCGCCGAGTGCCTCGGCGATTATTAATCGAAATGGTCTTTTTGTTAATTAACGAGACTGTCTATTTAACGGTCTCTGCAACCAGAACTTTGGTACGAATCCCGTCAAGGCGAGCGGATTGAGACATCGGCCCTTGAACCTCAGCAGACATCTCTGCGCACAGAGCTATTGTCCTATGCGGCGCTCCTGCATTTCTTCGCCCACAAAGCAATTGTAGTCTGCTCGGTCGTCGACGCGTTGCAATAGTGGCTCGAACTGCCTCAGGTTGCTCACGCTCGGTCCAAGTATCTCGACGATGAGCTTGCTGAGAATAGCCTCCGCAAAGTCGCCAGGATCTGAGACTTTCAACAGAAAGGCCCCATCTCCACCGATCACACAATTCTCATAATAAGCGTCGAGGTCCGGAATCGATGCGGAATCCTGGCGCGTCAACATGATGGGCAGTCCATCAATCACGATGCCTTGGGCGACAGTCGAATTACGGGCAACGGGCGCCGGCACACCGGCGTTGTTCGGCCCATCTCCCGATATGTCGATCACGCGTCGCATTCCCTGGAACGGGTTAATTAGAAAGAGGCTTCGTGAAAACGCCAGCGTGTTGGAAATCGAGGTGAACGATATCCTCCTCATCGGTTGCTGGCGCAGAGCATCTGCGAATTGACCCGCGGTGCTGGGGCCGTCGATTAGCGTCCAGGGTATGATCTGGACAGCCGAGCCACCCCACTCAACGTATGTCACTGCGATTTTGCCGACAGGTCCGCTCCGTATTGCATTGACGAGTTCAGGCTGGAGAAATGCACTCACATAGCCCTGACGTTGAGTTCGTTGTTCGTCGATGTCCATTGAGTAGGAGACATCAACCGCAAGAACCAGCTCAAGATCGACGCCGAATGGAGAAAGTTGGGCGGGCGTGCTGCCCCCCAGAAGGCCAAAGCAGACAAGAAGCGCGCATTGCCGTTTCATCGCGATAGGAAGCCCGGTGCGTCAGAGAAAACATTTTTACCAGGTGTTGTTGGCTCCGTTGAGATCGGCCTAGCTATAACAAGCGGAATCATTCCTCCCGCCTTTAGAACCTGGAGTTCGAGATCGGTTTCGATAGCTGCCTTGCAAGCTAAGCTTTTCTGCTCCACCAGGTTTTCGATGGTGACCGCCCGCTCATCTCCACTGCATAATTCCTTAAATCGGAATCGATTTAAGGACAAAATTATGCAGCAACTCAAACTGTTACAGCGACCTTTGCGCGTCTAAATAGATGCGCGGCGCTGTAGGCGCCCGTCTTTGGTGTAAATCGTGAGGGCCCTCCATCGGGAGGTCATATAGCGGATCGCCTTGGCGAATTCGCTCTTGCCGGTCGGAGTTCAGACCCAATGCCCTTTCGGCTGCCGGTGAGCGGTTCCGAAGGAATTGGTTACGAGATCGCGGCGTGCATAGGCCCAACACGCCACCTGGGTCAGACACATCTTGCCGGTGATCACATTGCTCTCATAGAGCTTGTCGAAGCCCGCATGGGCGTCGGCATACAGAAAACCAAGGCACTCCGGCAGAAAATGCTGGGCACGCGCCCTTTTGTGAAAAAATACAGGGAACAAACGCGGCTCAATTTCGTTGAAAAGATGTGGCCGTAGGAGAAGCGCGTGACTTCCGGCGACTGCGGGAGAGTTCCATGAGAGTTAGTGATGGCGATGTTTTCGACCTTTTTTCAAAAATTTACGCGAGCGGAGCACACGAGGAGTTAAGTCTACAGGAATATCTCCTCGCCTGCCGCGACGACAGGAACATGTATGCGACGGCGCCGGAGCGCATGGTGGCTGCCATCGGCGAGCCGAAGTTGATCGACACGAGCGCGGATGAGCGCCTCGGCCGGATTTTCGCTAACCGCACCATCAAGATCTACCCCTCCTTCTCGGACTTCTATGGAATGGAGGATACAATCGAGCGGATCGTCGGATATTTCCGATATGCCGCTCAGGGGCTCGAGGAACGCAAGCAGATCCTTTACCTCTTGGGGCCGGTGGGTGGTGGCAAGTCGTCGCTTGCCGAACGTCTCAAGAAGCTGATGGAGCAGCAGCCGATCTACACGTTGGCCATCGACGGCAAGATAAGCCCCGTCTTTGAATCGCCCCTTGGCCTGTTCAGCCGCGACCGTATGGGAGATCTGCTCGAAGACAAATACGGAATTGCGAAGAGGCGGCTCACCGACCTGGTATCGCCTTGGGCGACCAAGCGGCTGGACGAAATCGGCGGCGACATTTCGAAATTCAGCGTCGTCAAGCTCATGCCCTCGCGGCTGCGCCAGATCGCCATCGCCAAGACGGAACCGGGCGACGAGAACAACCAGGACATTTCCGCGCTGGTCGGCAAGGTCGATATCCGCCAGCTCGAGAATTTCAGCCAGGCCGATCCCGACGCCTATTCCTTTAGCGGCGGGCTCAACAGGACCACGCAGGGGCTGCTCGAATTCGTCGAAATGTTCAAGGCGCCGATCAAGGTTCTGCATCCACTGCTCACCGCCACGCAGGAAGGAAGCTACAACGGCACGGAGAACTTCGGCGCCTTCCCCTACCACGGCATCGTACTTGCCCATTCCAACGAGTCCGAATGGCTGCAATTCAAGCACAACAAGAACAACGAGGCCTTTCTCGACCGGATTCTGGTCGTCAAGGTTCCCTATTGCCTGCGTGTCACGGAGGAACGGCTGATCTATGAAAAGCTGCTTCGCGAGAGCGAATTGGCCGAGAGCCCCTGCGCGCCCGAGGTACTGGAGAACCTTAGCCGCTTCACGGTGGCGACGCGCCTCGCCCTGCACGAGAACTCTCCGACCTATACGAAGATGCGGGTCTATGATGGCGAAAACCTGAAGGATACCGATCCCAAGACGAAGTCCCTGCAGGAGTACCGCGATGCCGCGGGCGTCGATGAGGGCATGACCGGCGTCAGCACCCGCTTCGCCTTCAAGGTGCTGTCGGAGACCTTCAACTACGACACCAAGGAGGTCGCGGCCGATCCGGTTCATCTGATGTATATCCTGGAACAGGCTATCCGGCGCGAGCAGTTTCCCAAGGAGGCCGAAGCGAACTATCTCGATTTCATCCGGTCGGAACTCGCCGCCCGTTATGCCGAGTTCATCGGTCACGAGATCCAGAAGGCCTATCTCGAATCCTACAGCGAATATGGTCAGAACCTGTTCGACCGTTACATCTCTTACGCGGATGCCTGGCTCGAGGATCAGGACTTCAAGGATCCTGATACGGGTCAGATCCTCAATCGCGAGATTCTCGACAGCGAGCTGTCGCAGATCGAAAAGCCTGCCGGGATCGCAAACCCCAAGGATTTCCGCAACGAAGTCGTAAAGTTCACCCTGCGTGCCCGCGCCAGGAACAACGGGCGCAACCCCGCCTGGACAAGTTACGAAAAGCTCCGGGAAGTGATCGAGAAGCGCATGTTCGGCCAGGTCGAGGACCTTTTACCGGTCATCAGCTTCGGCTCGAAGAAGGACAGCGCGACCGAGAAGCAACACGCTGAATTCGTTGAACGCATGACCGAACGGGGCTACACCGAGCGTCAGGTCCGGCGGCTCGTTGACTGGTACATGCGGGTCAACAAGGCCGGTTGACGATGCGGAAGCGGGGGTGGGCACATGCCGAATTTCATCGATCGCCGGCTTAACCCTAAGGACAGGAGTCTCGGCAACAGGCAGCGCTTTTTGAGGCGGGTCCATGAGGAATTGAAGCGGACGATAAGGGATCAGATAAAGTCGGACAGGATCACCGATGTGGACGCCGCCCACGGCGTTCCGATCCCGAAGCGTGGTGCGGACGAGCCCAGTTTCCAGCATTCGAGGACCAGCGGCGAGCGGCACTATGTCCTGCCCGGAAACGAGACCTTTTCGCCGGGAGACCGACTTAGGAAGCCGGAAACAGGCGCTGGTGGAGGGCGCGCCGGCCCCGGACGGGGCGAAAACACGGACGACTTTCTCTTCGCGCTGTCGCGCGAGGAAGTGCTCGATCTTTTCTTCGAAGATCTGGAGCTTCCGGATATGGTGAAGCTGAGCCTGCGGGAAACCGTCAGCTACAAGTCCCATCGCGTCGGTTTCTCGACGGTGGGCACGCCCAGCAACATCAATGTCGGACGAACGATGCGCAACAGCTTCGGGCGCCGCATGGCCCTGCGTCGCCCGAGCGAGAAGGAATTTCAGGCGCTTGCCGACGAGATCGCGGCGTTGGAAAGGGAGGAGCAGCCATCCCCGCAGCAGCGCCACAGCCTCTCGCACCTGCGCGAAGAACTGGAAGTGATCGAACGGCGGCGGCGGCGTATCGCCTATGTCGATCCCGTCGACGTGCGGTTCAACCGTTTCGAACGTCAGCCTTTGCCGAATGCGAGCGCGGTGATGTTCTGCCTGATGGACGTCTCCGCCTCAATGGGTGAGCGCGAGAAGGATCTTGCCAAGCGCTTCTTCGTTCTCTTGCACCTGTTTCTCAAGCGTCGTTACGAGCGGATCGACATCGTGTTCATCCGCCACACGGACGAGGCGCGGGAAGTTGACGAGGAGACGTTTTTTTTCAGCAAGCAGAGCGGCGGCACGATCGTTTCCACGGCGCTTGAGGAAATGCTGCGGGTCATCGAGGACCGCTATCCCTCCAATCTCTGGAACATATATGCGGCCCAGGCCTCCGACGGCGACAATGCCAACGGCGACTCGGAGCGGTGCGCCGAGCTTCTGCGGGAATCGCTCATGCGTCTGTGCCAGTATTACGCCTATGTCGAGATCATAGACGAGCGCGAAAGCGAGATCTTCGGGTCGACGGACAACGGCACCTCGCTCTGGCGCGCCTACCGCAAGGTCGACAGTGCGGTACCGAATTTCCAGATGACGCGCGTTGCAAGGCCCGCCGACATCTACCCCGTCTTCCGCAAACTCTTTGCCCGGCATCAACCCGTTCAGCTGCGCAGGTGAGGGGACAATCGAATGGCAAGACGGCCAGCCTCCACCCTGCTGTTCGACGGTTCCGAATGGAACTTCGCGACGCTTTCCCGCGCCTATGATGCGATCGAGGCGATTGCGATCGGTGAGATGGGGCTGGACGTCTATCCGAACCAGATCGAGATCATCTCCTCCGAACAGATGCTCGACGCCTATTCGTCCATCGGCATGCCGCTGATGTATCAGCACTGGTCGTTTGGCAAACGCTTCGTTTTCGAAAGCCAACTCTATCAAAAAGGCTATCGCGGGCTGGCCTATGAACTCGTGATCAACTCCAATCCCTGCATCACCTATCTCATGGAAGAAAACACGATGCCGATGCAGACGCTGGTCACCGCGCATGCGGCCTTCGGCCACAATCACTTCTTCAAGAACAACTATCTCTTCCGCCAGTGGACGGATGCCGGCGCGATCCTCGGCTACATGGACTTCGCCAAGAAATACATCGCCAAATGCGAGGAGCGGCATGGTCTCAACGCGGTGGAGGAGATTCTCGATTCGGCGCATGCCCTGCAGGATCACGGCATATTCCACTATCGCCGTCCCCCCCGGCTCTCATCGGAAAAGGAGAGGGAGCGGGCCCGGGAGCGGCTGGAATACGAAGAACAGACCTATAGCGATTTATGGCGGACGCTGCCGACGGCAGGCGGAAGCTCCGGTATCGAGGAGGCGAAGCGCGAGGCCTTGGAACGAAAGAAGGTGCTTAGCCTACCCGAGGAGAACCTGCTCTACTTCCTCGAGAAGCACAGTCTGATCCTTGAGCCGTGGCAGCGCGAAATCTTGAGGATTATTCGCGTTATCGCGCAATATTTCTACCCGCAAGGTCAGACCAAAGTGATGAACGAGGGATGCGCGACCTTCGTCCACTATTCCATTATCAATAGACTGTTCGATCAGGGCAAGATCAGTGAAGGCGCAATGTTGGAGTTGCTGGCAAGCCACGCCAATGTTGTTTTTCAGCCGGGCTTCGACGATTCCCGCTTCTCCGGCCTCAACCCTTACGCGCTGGGCTTTGCAATGATGCAGGATATCGAACGCATCTGCACCATGCCGACGGAGGAGGATCGAGACTGGTTCCCCACCATCGCCGGCAACGGCAACTGGATGGGCACGCTGATCGACGCCTGGGAGAACCACCGCGACGAGTCCTTCATTCTGCAATATCTGAGCCCGGCGCTGATCCGAAAATTCCGCCTGTTTCGTCTCTCTGACCGCGCGGCCAACAAATTTTGTGAAGTCACTTCCATCCATGACGAGCGGGGCTACTCTGCCGTGCGTGCCGCGCTCGCTCGGAATTATGACCCGATGGCCCATAGACCGGACATACAGGTGGTCGATGTCGACCTGCTGGGAGATCGGCAGCTTCGATTGAAGCACGTGATCAAGAACGGCATTTTGCTGGAGGAAAGCAATCGAGACGCGACTCTCGCGCATATAAGCCGGCTTTGGGGATATGACGTGAGCCTGGCAGGCATCGACGCATCGACCGGCAAAGTCCTCTATGAATGCTCCTCCACAGGAGCGTGACCGCAAGCGAGCGGCCCTGCTGCCAGATCTCGTGAGACGACATCAATTGTTAACAACGCGGATGCCCCGACGGCGCGTTTTACATGCGCGGCCGTTCCGATTTCGCCCGCGTCGCTTCGTTTTTTCATATCCCTTTTCGAAGCGGGTGATCGGCCAATGGCATTTGGCCCCGGCCGATCAACCCTCAATCTATTCCGCAGGTGTCGAAGCGAGTTCGGCGCCGCGGTCCGCGTCGAGGATCGCGTCGATGGCGATCAGTTCCGGCATTTTCAGCCCGCTTGCGCCGCGTGAGGCCAGTAGGTAACCGAGGTACAGCGCGCCGATCGCGAACATGATGGCGACGTAGGACCAGGGCTTTGCGAAGGACGCATCGCGGAAGATCGCAAGCTCGAAGGTGAGCCATGCGATGGCGAGGACGAGCACCGGCAGTTCCCAGGCGCCCAGCGAAAAGCCCTGGCTCGGTGGCAGCTGATGGCGCTTGACGGCATACATCAGCACCGTCACGGCATAGATGATCGCCGGAAGCAGTGTGGCGGCCGAGAAGAGCGAGAACAGGGCGTCTGTCTGCTGCGAGAACAGGGCGAGGATGATTTCGCCGATGGCGGCGACGAAGATCGTCGCATTGACCGGCGTGTGCAGCGTCGGGCTGATCTTGTGCCACAGCTGCCAGCCGGGGAAACGCTCATCGCGCGACATGGCCCAGACGAGGCGGGTACCGCTCAACAGGATGACGAGGCCGCACGAGAAGATCGATATGACGACCAGCACGAGCAGGAAATTGCCGACGATGGGACCAAGAACGCGGGAGATGACGTCGGCGATGGGGGTTGCCGAAGAGCCGACGGTGGTGGGATCTCCGAGAAGGGCGGTGATGGCGATCAGGAACAGCATGCCGATGATGCCGAGGCTGAGCACCGCCTGCCACATGGCCCTCGGCACGACCCGCGCCGGCTCCTGTGTTTCCTCGGCGAGATTGGCGGCGGACTCGAAACCGACGATCGTGAATGCACCCAGTAGCGTTCCCATGATCCAGGGGCCGGCCTTGGTCAGTTCACCGAAGGCATAGTAGCCGTCGCCAGGCACGTTGCCGGTGCTGAAGAGGTTGGCGAAATCGAGCTCGTTGTTGATGTAGCCGACGGTGAAGAGCAGGACCACGAGCCCGATCATGCCGACGAGCTGGATGGTGACCGCGATCGCGTTGAAGCGCTGGGTGAACCTCGTCGAGAAGGCGATCATGACGGCCTGAGCGATGATGACGAGGCTGGTGATCCACCAGGCGTTGGTGGGTGTGCCCTCATAGCCGAACATGACCGGTAGCACGGTGGAGGCAATCGTATAGTCCACCGCGCACAAGACGATGGCGAGGAAGGTGAAGCTGATCCAGCCCATGATCCAGCCGAAGACCGGGTTGGAGATGCGCGAGGCCCACTGGTAGACATAGCCTGTGACCGGGATACGGGCTGCGAGCGAGCCGAGGATGAAGGCGACCATCAACTGGCCGACGACCACCACCGGCCAGGTCCAAATGCCCATCGGGCCGGACGTCGACAGCATCGCGCCATAGGCGGTGAAGATGCCGGTCGCGATCGACACGAAGCCGAAAGCGACGGCGAAGGATTGGAATGCCGTGACGTCGCGCTTCAGCCTGTCGTGCTGGCTTGCATGATGGGAAGACGGCCCGGACGCGGGCCGCGCTTGGGTATTGCTGTTCATAGTTCCCCTCCTGTTTCAGGTTTGTTGATTTCAGGTCACGCCGGAAAATCGCTCTGTGCCTCGCTCCAGAGGCTGACGCGGCGGTTGCGCTCCTTGAAGAACTCGATCTCGCGTGCGACCCCGGCGCTTTCCTTCCAGCCGGGCTCGTCGATGACGATCAATTCCTCCATCGCGTCCATGAACACGGCGTCGACGGGGGCCCAGAGCGTGCCGATCGCCGCCTTGTCGAGATGGGCGAGATGTCCGTTGATCGGATGGGACATCGAGACTTGGCTGAAGACGGTGGCGCCGTTGCGCACGATGCGGGCAGCCACCGCGTTCGAGATGTCGAAGCGCCGCTCCACGACGGCTTTGTCCGTATGCCCGTAGGGGCATGCGAGAAAGATTTTTCGCATGTAAAACTCCATGTTGTTCTTGTGGCGTGGCGACGGCGTTAATGCCGCCAGGCCCGCGCCCGTTCGATGGCGCGGGCAAAGCGCAGATGATCGTCAGCACCGACCGTGCCGTCCGGCCGGAACGTCCTCGCCGCGGTGCGCGCACCCCTGACATCGACCCCGCAGAGTTCTGCAAGGCCGAGGGCCGTCAGCTCGTGCATGGGCGCCACCGTGATCGAGCGGTTGCTCGCCGAGGCGAGAAATTGGGCGAAATAGGCGCTCTGCGAGAGGCCGCCGTCGATGGAGATGCTCGGCCCCAGTTCGCCCACCTTCGCGGCCGCCTCGATGAGGCCGACCGTCAGCATTGCGATTCCTTCGAGCACCGCGCGCACGAGGTCGCGCCGGTCCGTCGCGTGGTCCATGCCGATGAAGAGCGGTGCGGCCTGGCGATCCCAATAGGGAGCGGCAAGACCGGAAAGGGCGGGCACGAACACGATGCCGCGGCTGAGGGCCGAAGGCCCCTCGAAACTGCCGAGTTCCTCCATTGCCGAGAACAGGCCGATGTTGCGCGCCCATTCGAGCGCCGAGCCGGCATCATAGACGCCGCCTTCGATCGCGAATGTCGGCCCTTCGCCCCGGCGGTGCCAAGCAATGGTCGGCAGCAGATCGGATTGAGGCGGGCGCCGTTCGCCTACGATCGCTAGCAGGAAGGCGCCGGTGCCGAAGGTGATCGTGCAATCGCCGGGTTTACGGCAATCATGGCCGAAGAGGGCCGCCTGCTGGTCGACGATCGACACTTTGACCGGCGTTCCGTCGATCTGCCCGAAGCCGGCATCGACGACGGCAATCTCCGGCAGGCACTGGCGCGGGACGCCGTGCAGCGCACACATCTCCTCGCTCCAGCTGCCGGTTGAAAGATCGAGCAGGCCGGTACGTGAGGCCGTGGCCAGATCGGTGCGGAAGGTGCCGCACAGCCGGTCGAGAAAAAAGGCGTCCGTCGTGCCGAGCCGCAGGCGGCCGGCCTCAAGGGCAGCGCCGACGGCGGGTAGGTGCTTGACCAGCCAGGCGAGCTTGCTTGCGGAAAAATATGGATCGAGCGGCAGGCCGCAGACGGCTTTCGACCGTACCTCCGCCGCCGGCGGCAGCGCGGCGAGATTGGCTGTCGTGCGCGAATCCTGCCAGACGATGACGGGCGACAGCGGCTTGCCGGTCTCGCCGTCCCAGGCGAGGCAGCTTTCGCCCTGGTTGGAGATGCCTATGGCATCGACAGCGCCCGCGCTTGCCAGCACGGCTTCGATATTGCGCAGCAGCTCCTCCGGGTCGTGCTCCACCCAGCCCGGCGCCGGATGATGCTGAGCGTGACGGCGCGTACCGGCGACGCTCCACCCGCCCCCGTCCTCGATGACGAGGCAACGGGTGGACGTTGTGCCCTGGTCTATGGCGGCAACCCGCATTTACTCTTCCTCCCTGAAACGAAAATGGACGTGCTGCGCCTGTGGTGCTGCCGGCGGAATGGGCACGAGCACCCGCCGCTCGGGCATCCAGGTGCCGCCCGCCTGCCAGACCGCCTGCCCATCGACTTCGAGCGAGAGCCGGCCGCGCACGCGCTGCAGCACGCGCAGTTGGAAGTGCCGGAAGGCCGGCGAGGGCGCCGATGCTCGGCGCAGGATGTTTGGCACGACGAGCTTGATCGGCGCGTCGAAGGTGACGGGCACCGCCGCGCCGGCATCGGGCTCGCGCCGAAGATCGTCGGCGACGGCTTTCGCGATGGCGCGGCCCTCGCGATACGCCCAGCCGCCGGTCTCGACCGCGCGCAACACATTGCCGGCCGCAAAATAGCGCGGGTTGAGCGAGCGGCCGTACTGATCGACGACCGGTCCGGCGCTGCCTTGGTCGACGCCCATCGACGACTGGAGGAACAGCGCGGATTCCGGCGTGAACTGGCCCGTGAGCAGGACGCCGTCGCACGCGAGCGTCTCGGTTGCGCCATGCTTGCGGATGGTCACGGCTTCGACCCGGGTGCGCCCGATGATGTCGACGAGGTCGGCGCCACGGTGAAAGGGGATGCCCATCACCGTCGGGAACCAGGTGAGTGGTGCACGGGCTACCGCATGGGCGCGCGGCTCGATCATCGCAACGGGCCTTGCGCCGTGCGTCAGGCAGGTCAGCACCGCCGAGAGCGAGACGAGCTCCGAGCCGACGATCAGCGGTCGCTGGAACGGCAGCAACCCGTGAAAGGCGAGATAGGACTGCAACGTGCCCGTGGTGACGACGCCGATCGGCCGGTCGCCGGAAATCAGTCGGGCGGAGCGCGGCTTTTCCCGCGCGCCGGTGGTGACGACCACGCGCTGCGCTGTGAGCCGCTCGAGACAGCGCCCGGAGGCGACGAGGAGCGAGCCGTCGTCTGCAAGCTCGACCACGGAGTGGCCCGTACGGATCTCGATGCCAGCCTTTTCCGCTTCCCGCGTCAGCTTGCGGCCGTAGGCGGCGCCGAAATAGACCCGTCCGAATTCGATCATGCCGAAGGGCGAATGGCTGCAGTGGCGCGTGGCGCCGCCGAGTGCCGGTTCGCGATCGAGCAGGACGACGCGTTTCGTGCCCTGCCGGCGAAGCTCGATTGCCGCCGCTACGCCGGAAGGCCCGCCGCCGCCGACGAGGACATCTGCGTCGAACGCGCTCATTGCTTGCCCTCCTTCTCGACGGCCAGCGGTGTGGCGAGCTTGCCCTTGGTCATCTCCGCCAGGCGCGCGTTGCAGTAGAACCCCTGACAGCGGCCCATGCCGGCGCGCGTGCGCCGGCGAAGCCCGCCGAAATCGCCGGGGGGCACCGCGCTTTCGAACGTCGCCTCGATTTCCCGACGCGTGACCAGTTCGCAGTGACAGACGATCTCGCCGTGGTCAGGGCGTTGCCAGTCGCGTTCGCGGCATTCGGCGAGATTTGGCGTCGCGATAGCCGGTATGTTTTCCGGCGGGCGATAGCCGCCGGCAAAGCCGGCATGAAGCTTCAAGGCATGCTGGGCAAGGCCAAGCGCCGAGCTGAGGCCGGTCGAACGGATGCCCCCGAGCGTGATCGCCCGCCTTTCAGGCCGCACGAAGACCCGGTAGCCCTTTTCTTCGCTCGCCGGCCGAAGCCCGGCATAGACGGCGGTGACGGGAATGCCGGCAAGGGCGGGAACGATCTCTGCCGCGCGGCGGACAAGCGTTTCGAGCGTTTCGGTTTCGACCGTGGCGCGCACCCGGTCTTCCTGTTCTTCCGCCGTCGGACCGACGAGCACGTTGCCGAAGGCGGTCGGACAGACGACGATGCCCTTGGTGATCTCTGTCGGCACGGGCAGGATGATGCGGGGAACATGACGACAGGCCGCCTTGTCGAGCACGACGAACTGACCCTTGCGCGGCTTGATGCGGAAGCCGGCGCCGAGGCCGAGGCGGTCATCGACGAGGTCGCCATAAAGCCCGGCTGTGTTGATCACCGTGTCGGCGACGATCTCGCCTGCAGTTGTGTCGAGCCGCCAGGCGCCATCGAACGTCCCCTTGAGGAGTTCGGCGCCGCGCACGAACCGCGCGCCGAGCGCGATCGCCTGGGTGAGATAGGCAAGAGGCGCTGACCAAGGGTCGATGACGTGTTCGCCCGGCACCTCCAGCGCGGCGGCAAGACGCTCGGAGAGCGAGGGCATGGCGCTCCGTGCCTCCTGGCCCGGAACAGCGAGACATCAGCCGTGCCGTTGTCGCGCGCCTGGCTGGCGATCGCCTCCAGCTTGTCCGCCTCCTGCGCGTTCCAGGCGCAGACGAAGGCTCCCGTCGTTACCAGCGGCAGGTTCAGGCTGTCTTTTATCTCGAGATATTCTTGCCGACCGGCTCGAACCAGTTCCAGCTCAAGGCTGTTCGGCGGTGCGTCGAAGCCCGTGTGGAGGATGGCGCTGTTGGCCTTGGACGCTCCCGACAGGATGTCAGGGCCCTTTTCGAGAAGCACCACCTTTGCCCCTGCAAGCGCAAACCGGCGGGCGACCGCGCAGCCGACGACGCCCGCGCCAATGATGGCAACGTCGAAAGGGTCGGCAGTCGGCGACTGGATAGGCAAAACATCGTCTCCCGTTCGGTCACTTAATGACTGAACGGTATAAACTAAATGACCGAATGTAAAGCGCGCCGGCAAGCGAAGGGCCGCCAGGGTAGGGCCTGAGAGGCCTTCCGCTGGCCATGTGCCGCGGCGAGTGGAATTCGATGTGATGACCGGACGGGCATGTTTCGGTCGTTGACTTGACCGAATTGCACGGTACAAGGAGAGAGATTCTGGAAATAGAGTGGATTTCTGCTCGAAATCGTCATCGGAAGGAGGCGCCGTGAGGCCCGCGGATCGCCACGAAAAAATTGTGAAACTCGTGCATAAGGCGGGCGAAGTCAGCGTCGATGACCTCGCGCAGACGCTCGGTGCGTCGCGCGAAACGATCCGACGCGACCTTGCCAATCTCGATGCGATGGGGCGTCTGAAGAAGTTTCACGGCGGTGCCCGCGTGCGTTCCAACACTTCGGTCGAGCCGGCTGTGGAGGGCCCCTTTGCATTGCGCATGGCAGAAAATCTACCCGCCAAGCGCAAGATTGCCCATGCCGCGGCCAGCCTGCTTGCGCCGGGTGATGCCGTTTTTATCGACACGGGAACGACCACACTGATCCTCGCCGAGGCGCTGGTGGATCTTCCAGCACTTGTCGTCGTAACGAACTCCTGGCGGATTGCCGCCACTCTGTCGGCAAATCCGGATCACAAGGTTTTCCTGATTGGCGGTGCTTATGGCGCGGATGCGGGGGAATCGCTCGGCCAGTTCGCGGTCGAGCAGATCCGCAAGTTCCGCGCCCGCCATGCCTTCCTCACGGTCGGCGCGGTCGACGAGAATGCGGTGATGGATTTCGATGCGCAGGTAACGGAGGTCGCGCAGGCGATGATCGAGCGGGTCGATTCTGTCACGGTGCTGGCAGACGCCTCGAAGTTCGGCAAACGCGGCATTTTCGAAGTTGCTCCCTGGGCCAGGATCGACAGGCTTGTCACCGATGATGCGCCGCCCCGGGCCCTCGCTGAGGCGCTGAAGGGGGGCGGAACGCAAATCGTTGTCGCCTAGGTGTGAGCCTTCAGTAGGTTGTCCATTCGGACCGAACCGAGGAGACTGGAGTTACCAAGCTTCAGCACTCATGGGAGGGTCCGAATGAACATCCACAAGAATGCCCGTCTGACGCGACTGCGTCGAGATGTCAATCGGCGTCCAAAAATCACCCCATATCGGCGTCCAATTTTGGCTCTGACTCATATGTGGAACGGCCCGGTTAGCAAGGTTGTCGTCGCGTAATTCTCCGTCGGACGGTGCAGTCATATGTCCGGCCTGTCAGCGCGGTCATCGACCGCTGGCCACGATGAGATCCGCGATGCCGATCGCCTAATCAATTTTGCGCGCTCAAAGGCACAGTGAGTCAGACGGTCTGATCGGCATCGAGGTGTCGCCCCTCGGGTTCATCACGCTTTCGCACCTTGCTGCTTTATCCCAGCGCCGAGGCCCTGGGAATTCTGTTTCTACGCCGTCGGCGTAGTCGACGGTGGTTGGTAGGTGCCACCCTTGACGAGAAGGGCCCATATTGTGCGCGCCATCTTGTTGGCTAGCGCCACGGCGGCGACCTTGTAGGGTTGTCGTGCCATCAGGGACCCGATCCAGGCAGGTAACTTTACGCCTCTGCGAGCCTGCTTCAGGATAGACGTAGCACCGACAATGAGCAGAGTTCGCAACTGCTTATTGCCTCGCTTGGATATTTTGCCGAGCCGCTCCTTGCCGCCGCTCGAGTTCGCTCGCGGTGTGATACCTATCCAGGCGGCCAGATCCCGCCCGGTTCGGAAGGCTGCGGGATCTTGGACGGCGGCCCGGACGGTCGCAGCGATGATAGGACCAACACCGGGAATGGTCGTCAGGCGGCGGGCCGCATCATCGACCTTCACCGCCGCGACAATTTTGGTGTCGAGCATCTCGATCCTTTCTGTGAGCGTTTCAATTTGCTCGGCCATCTCGAGAAGCGCGGCGCGAGCCGGAGCTGGTAGACGCCTGTCTTGGTCGTCGCGCAGTATGGCAACGAGCTTGGCAATGCAGGTCATGCCGGTCGCGGCGATGATCCCGAGCTCAGCCATGTGGGCACGCATGGCGTTCGCCGTCTGGCTTCGCTGGCGCACGAATAACTCTCGGGTCTTTAAGACCATACCAGCTTGCTCCTCAGCCGATTTGATGGGCACAAAGCGCATCGTCGGGCGCGTTACGGCCTCGCAGATCGCCTCAGCATCCGCTGCGTCGGTCTTGTTACGTTTGACATAGGCCTTCACATAGGCGGGCGGCATCAACCTCACGGTATGGCCAATTTCGCTGATCGCGTTCGCCCAGTGATGCGCACTCCCGCAAGCCTCGAGGCCGACCAGACAGGGACCGAGGCCTCGAAAGAACTCCAGCACCTGCGATCGCCGCAACGTACGTCGGACAGCAACATGTCCGTCTCCAGTGACGGCGTGAACCTGGAAGACCGACTTGGCCCAAATCCAATCCGATCGTGATCGGGCCGCCTTCGGACTCGGCGTAGTGCTTCTGCGCGGCCGCGGCGATGATCTCCTTGCGACCGCGCCAAGTCAGGTGGATCAAAGACCGTCTAACGGCCAGAAACTCCTCCGCGCCGGGGGGGTGAGACCGTTCCCGTCGTTCTCGGTCAGCCTCCAACGATCGACGCCTTGGCCAATCCTCTGCCTGAGGCGGGCGAACGATCCGGCAACGCCCTGTGGTGGCGATGTCGGATCGGGTAGCAAGGAGCGGATACCGGCATTCAATCGGGCGATGTCATTGATCGACCGCATGAGATCCACGATGCGTGTCGCGCGTTCCGCTAGGTGAGCAGCGAGCGACGATTGGGTTTCGCGAGGATTTGGCTGGGTGTTCGTTTCAGTCGTCATCGGCCTTCTCCCTGTGCCGTCCGGCCCCAGCGTTTTCGTGCGGGCAAGGGCGTCCATGTGCGCTCTTTAGATGTGGCGATTTCCTGTCTCATGTTGCTGTCAGTTCAATTCCAGTCTTCGGATATGCCTAGGGCTGAAAGACGATGCGGCAATCGCGCCGGGAAGGCGGTTGTCTCGGCCTGCGCATCGAATCCCGCAAACGCTCTGAGAAACGCTGATCTTGCAGCCGAAAGGGCCGAGGGGCGCAGATGAAGTCGCGCTCCTTCATTTCAAGCGAGATGTTCTTCAGCCTCTGAAACTGCCGAGGCCTTTCCAGGCCTTGTTTATTCTGAGGTAAGCGCGTTCGGCCCCGATCTTGGTGGCGCTCTCCGGTTTCTGGGGCGATCGGGTGCGTTCAGCGCGCGGCGGGGCGCCGACAGCGACGACGCCCCGCCACCTGGTCGACTGTGTCAACCCTTCGGCTCGGACTTGCTGTCGTAGCGCTTCTGCCATTCCTCGAGGATCGCCTTGCGATTGTTGGCAGCCCACTCGAAGTCGTTGTCGATCATCTTGTCTTCGATGTCGGCGGGCAGGTGCGGAACTGGCTTGGCGACGCCCGGCATCGCCACAACGGCGTAGCCGACGTTGTACATCTCGTTGGCTTTCTTGCTGACGGACCAGTCGAGGAGCGTCTTGGCCGCCTCTTCGTTGGCAGTGCCGGCGACGATCGCAGAGGCTTCCATGTCCCAGCCAATGCCTTCTTCGGGAATGATGATGTCGAGAGGCGCGCCTTCCGCCTTCGACTTGGCCGCCCGGAACTCGAAGGAAATGCCGATCGGAACTTCGCCGGCCGCCGCCATCTTGCACGGTTTGGAGCCGGAGTGCGTGTAGGTGGCGATGTTCCGGTGGAGCTCGTCCATGTAGGCCCAGCCGCGCTGCTCGCCGAAGAGTTGCAGCCAGCTCGAAACGTCGAGGTAGCCGGTACCGGACGAGGCTGGATTGGGCATTACCACATGGCCCTTATACTCCGGCTTCGCGAGATCCTTCCAGCTCTTCGGTGCGGTCAGGCCAAGCTTTTGTCCCTCGACGGTATTGAAACAGATGGAGGCCGCTCAGGCATCCATGCCGACCCAGCTTGGCGGCGTGTCCTTGTCGATGAACTTCGGCTTGAGAAGCTCGGCGCCCTTCGGCGCGTAAGGCTCGAGCATGCCTTCGGCCTTCGGGACGAGGAGCGAGGTGGCGGCGAGCCCCCAGAGAACGTCGGCCTGCGGATTGTCTTTTTCGGCGAGAAGCTTGGCAGTGATGACGCCGGTGGAATCCCTGACGAAGTTGAGCTTGATGTCGGGATGGTCCTGATTAAACGTTTCGGCGTAGCGCTTGAGGTCCTCGGCCTCGATGGCAGTGTAGACCGTTAGCTGATTCTCGGCCAATGCAGCCGTCGACATTAGCGTTGCGGCGAAGGCGGCAAGTACGACAGATTTCTGCTGATGCATTTGTATCTGCTCCCCTTTTTCGGCTTTAAGCGCGATGCATTTGGGAGAGGCTTCAACTGGCATTTGAGCATAGCAGATGCCTGGAATTACGCCTCGTCCGACTTGATACTGGAAACCGGCAGTCAATAAGTAAAATCTATTATTTTTATAACATGGAAGGTAGAATTTATACTTTCTGCAGCGTGTCCGGACGTACGTCATGCAGAAAACGCGAGGGTGACGACACCGCCGGCGACGATCGCTGCACAGACGATTCGTCCGAGCCATGGCCTCTCGCCGAAGATGGAAAGCCCGATCAGTGCCGCGATGATTACGCTCGATTCTCGCACCGCCGATACCGCTCCGAGCGGAGCGACCGTCTTGGCATAGATGACGAGGCCATAGGCGGTGACGGCTCCGACGCCGCCAACGAGGCCGAGCGCAACGGTGCGGCTCTCTATGGTGGCCGAGCCGCGCCATTTGCGGGCGAATACGCAGAGTGACACCGGCAGCTCCAGCAGGAAGAGCCAACCCATATAGCCGAAGGGATTGCCACTCAGCCTCACGCCGATGCCGTCGACCACCGAATAGGCGGCGATCAGCAGGCCGCTGATTGCCGCCACGCCGACTGCCCGTGGATCGGCCCCGGCGGCTCCCCTCTGGATCGCGAGATACCCTATGCCGGCCGAAATTGCCGCCAGGCCGGCCCAGCCCGTGGGCGAAAGGTTCTCGCCAATCAGGAGGAATGAGCTGGCGGCCACGAGCGCCGGTGCGAGTCCGCGGGAGATCGGATAGACCTGCGACAGGTCACCGATCCCGTAGGAGTGGAAGAGGAAAACGTAGTAGCCGTAGTGGATGACCGTCGACAGGAAGATGCAGATCCAACTGGCTGGCGCCGGCGGCTCGGCAATAAGTACGAGTGCCGCGCCGAGCACGGTGTGCATGGCGGAAACCGCCGCAAGCACGACGGCGCGGTCTGTCGCCGCCTTGACCAAGGCATTCCAACTCGCATGTAGGAAAGCCGCGACAAGCACAATGGTAAGCGCAAAGGTTGACATGGGCCAAACCCGGGGCAGGAGGGGTGGAGCGGTGAAAGATCAGCCGCCGAGTCGAGCGCATTGGGATAGGTGCAAGTGCACGGACTTTTCTTGGAGATCCCGATGGACGGGAGCAAGGGCGCCGAGGCGGCGCCCTCGCGATTATGATGTAACGTTCTCGTTGAGGGCCATGGCAGCGAATAGGTCTTGACGCTGGTGTAGCTCTTCATTGTTTCGTCTCCCGCGACACGTCGAAGAATGTTGCCAGCTCCGTGATGCTCACGGAGCCGTCGGTCGCGACGCGCCTTAGTATTTCGTCGTGGCGGCGCGGCGCGAGCGCCCGAGGTTTTGCGAGTCGGACATGCGGCAACATCATTCGCCAGGGCAAAGAAATGTTGCAATTTGTGGAAACTGGTTCGTTTGCGACGAAGCTAGATGCGGATACGCTCGCCGGAAGGGTCATAGGCGCAGCGCTCGACGGCCCTTGCTCTGCTGCGGCGGCCGAACGCCTCTACTTCGATTTCACTGAGCGCCATGTCCTCCCCCTTGAGATATCCGAACACGAGCGAAGCGCCGACGGTGTGGCCGAAATCGCCGCTGGTGGTCATGCCGACGACGCGGCCGTCCACCGACATCGCTTCACCGCCATATACCGGCAGAGGCTCATCGAGCCGGAAGCAAGCGAGTTTGCGGACGATGCCCCCCTCCTTCTGCGCGGCGATCGCGTCGCGACCGTGGAAATCGCCCTTCTTCATCGACACGGCAAAGCCCAGTCCCGCCTCCAGGGGCGAGTCGTCGGGAGTGATGTCGGCGCCCCAATAGAGGTAGCGCTTTTCCATGCGCAGACTGGAGATCGCCTTGTAACCGACGTCGGCGATGTCGAACGCGGCTCCCGCCTCTTTCAACAGCTCGTAGACGTAAGCCATGTATTCGGTCGGCACATGTAGCTCCCATCCGAGCTCGCCGACATAGGTGACGCGCGCGGCCATGACCGGCGCCCAGCCGATACGGATGTCGCGACACGTCATGTAGGGGAAGGCGTGGTTGCCGACGTCATCCTCGCTCACCCTGGCAAGGACGTCGCGCGAAAGCGGGCCGCACAGGTTGATGACGCCGTAGGCGCCGGTCACCTCCTGCACCTGAACCGAACCGTCGCGCGGCATGTGGCTGCGGATCCAGCCGCCGTCGCGCGTGCCGAAGGCCGAGCCGGTGACGACATGGAAGACATCCTCGCGTCGCCGCATGATGGTGAGGTCGGCCTCAATGCCGCCGCGCCTGTTGAGCAGTTGCGTGTAGATCACGGCGTTCTCACTGCGGTCGACATTGGCGGCCGCCAGCCACTGCAGGTAACGAAGCGCACCCGGGCCCGTCACCTCGAATTTGGAGAAGGACGATTGGTCGACCAGCGCCACACGCTGGCGCACGGCACTGTGCTCGCGGCCGATGACCTCGGCGTAAGGTGCGCGCTCGAAGGTTTCAAGCGGCGGTTTTGCTTCGCCGGATTGCAGGAAATAGTTGGGTCTCTCCCAGCCGAACTTTACGCCGTTGACGGCGCCTTTGGCCGTGAGGGTCTCATAAAGCGGTGAGCGGCGCAGCGGCCTGCAGGCCGAGCGTTCCTCTTCCGGCCAGGCGATGGCGTAATATTTCGAATAGGCTTCGATGGCGCTGTCGCGCAGATAGGCAAGTCCGCCGTGCGGCCCCCCGAAGCGGCGAAGGTCGAAGGCCCAGAGGTCCATGCCAGGATCGCCTTCCAGGATCCAGTTGGCCATGGCGCGGCCGGCGCCGCCCGAGGCTGCGATTCCGGAAGTGAAGCCGCAGGCGACGAAGAAGTTCTCGAAGTCGCCGGCAAGGCCCATGACCGGCTCGCCGTCGGCGGAGATCGGGATCGGGCCGTTGACCACCGAGCGCACGCCGAGTTCGCCGAGCATCGGAATGCGGTTCGAGGCGCCTTCGATCACTTCGGCGATGCGCTCGAGGTCGTCGGCGAACAGCTCCTGGCCGAAGCTCATCGGCAACTTACCGAGGCCGTAGGCGGCGCGCGTCTCCTTCTCCCAGCCGCCGATCGCCATCGCGCCCGGCTCGGGCTTGACGTAGAAATTGGCGTCGGGGTCGCGCAGCGTCGGCAGGTCGTCCGGCACCAAGGGCGATTTCTCGGTGACGAAGTATTCGTGCTCGACCACGGTGATTGGTAGATCGATGCCTGCGAGTTCGCCGAGCTGGCGCGCCCAGAGGCCCGCAGCGTTGACGACGATCTCGCAACCGATCTCGCCTTCACTCGTCTTCACGGCGGTGATGCGGCGGTCTTTGATAGTGAAACCGGTGACGGTGACCCCCTCGACGATGCGCACACCGCCGGCGCGCGCACCCTTGGCATAGGCATGGGTCAACGAATAGGGATCGACATGGCCGTCCGAGGCGATCCAGGTCGCACCGCGTAGCCCCTTGGTGTCGATGAGCGGGAACAGCCGCCTGATCTCATCGGGGCCGATCAGTTCCATGTCGAAGCCGTAGCTCTTGGCGGCCGTATGGGCGCGCTTCAGTTCCTCCCAGCGCGCGTCGGAGGCGGCAAGCCTGAGGCTGCCGACGTTCTTCCAGCCAACGTCCTGGCCGGTCTCGGCGCCGATCCGGGCGCAGAGGTCGGCGCTGTACTGCATCAGGCGGGTGAGGTTGACCTTGCTGCGCAGCTGCCCCATCAGCCCGGCGGCATGCCAGGTGGAGCCTGCGGTCAGCGCGGTTTTTTCGAGGAGGAGCACATCCTTCTCTCCCGCTTGGGCAAGATGGTAGGCGATACTGGTGCCGATGGCGCCGCCGCCGACGATGACGATGCGGGCGTGCGCGGGAACTTTGCTAGACATTTTCGGCCTTTCCGGATTGAGCTTACGACAGCGAGAGATTGCCGGTTTGTTTGCCCGTTGAGACGGCCTCCCGCCGGCGCAACGCAAATTCGTCAGAGGTCGAGGACGAGCCTTGGTGAAAGCGCGCGTGAGCAGCAGGCAGTGAGGTATTCCTGCCGTTCGACTTCGGAGAGTGCCTCGTCGCGATGATCGGGAATGCCGTCGAGGTAGCGCACCATGCAGGAGCCGCAGATCCCCTGCCGGCAGCTCGTCGCGATACCATGTCCGCGCTCGGCCAGCGCTGCGAGCAGCGTCTTGTCGGCCGGCACTGCAATGACCTCGCGGCTCGAGGCTATCTCGACCTCGAACCCTTGGTCGCCGTCGCCCAGGCGCTCGTTGGGGACGAAACTTTCGACATGTATCTGATGACGCGGCCAGCTTTCGGTCGCCTTGCCAAATGCCTTGAGGAACCCTGCCGGGCCGCAGGCATAGACATGGGCTCCGGCGGCAGCCTCGCCGACCAGTGCGGCCATGTTGGGACGGCGGGCGGGATCGTTGCCGTCGTGATGGAGCGCTGCGCGGCCGGCGGCGACTTCGTCGAGAACGAGCGCGCGGAACGCTGTTTCTTCGAGAGCGCGCGCACAGACATGGGCGAAATAATCCGCCTCGGCCTGCCGCAGATGATGGATCATCGCGATGATCGGCGTGATACCGATGCCGCCGGCGATCAGGACATGACGCCGGGCATCTTCGGCCAGCGCAAAACCGTTGCGCGGCCGGTCGGCGCGCACCACGACCCCGCGCGCAAAAGTTCTGGCCACCTCCAGCGAGCCGCCTTCGCCCTGTTCCTCGCGCTGGACGGCGATCCAGTATTCGGACGTCCGGGCGGGGTCGCCACACAGCGAGTAACAACGCGAGCGGCCGCTTGGCAGGTGGAAGTTGAGATGAGCGCCCGCGTCCCAGGCCGGCAGGTGCTCGCCAGAAGGGGAGACCAACCTGTAGGCCGAGACTCGCGCAGTCAGCGCCTCGATATCGGCGACTTGCAGCAGGATTTCCGGCCTGGAGAGCATGGCTGGCACCATCATGGGAGCATCATGCGCTCATCCGCCGGGCATACCAGCGGATATAGCGATCGACGTTCTGCTCCTTCGTCGGCGAATAGGGGCCGGGGTCGAAGCCGGGCGAGGTGACGCCGATCCATTGCCGGCGGCAGATCTCCCAGTCCTCCGACATCACCTGATCGTGGAAGGCCGCGACCTTCTCGGGATCATAGTCGCGGCCCTCGACGGCCGCCTCATCGACAAGCCAGTAGCCGCGCACGATCGTTTTCGTCGGCGAGACCGGAGTGATCCGCACCGTATGGGCATAGTCGGAGTTCGCGTGGCACCAGAAATTGATGTTCGTGTTGGCGCGGGCCGTCCCCATGTCGGGGTCGGCGAAACCGGCCATCAACACGTTGCACACCAGCTGGCCGTCCGGGCTTTCGGTGACCATACCCTTGCGCACCGGCGTGCGGTTAGCACGGAACCATTCGGCGGTGTTGTTCGACGAGGTGTTGACCCGGGCGACGTCGAGGCCCGCCTTTTCCCACCGGATCGTGCAATCGGCGAGGCGTTCGGCGATCTCGCCTTTGAGCGCCGGATTATCATTCTCGGTGTCGTACTGAACCGAGACGTAGCCGTGATGGTTGGCCTCGCAATGGTAGCACTCGCGGTTGTTCTCGACGACGATCTTCCAGTTCACGTCGAGATGATAGTCGCGGATGAGCGCTATCTTCGCGCGGGCGACGCCCTGGGATTTCAGGATTGGCGAAAGGTGGTCGCGCAACTCGCTGAACGGGGAAGGCGTCTCGGAGAGATTGACGAAGATCAGTCCATCCGATTCCTCCGCATGAACCGGCTTCAGCCCGTGGGCGCTCTTGTCGAATTCTTCGCCCATCATCGGTGCGCCGATCAGCGCGCCGTCATGGGCGTATGACCAGGAGTGGTAGGGGCAGACAAGACGCGCAGCCGTGCCCTTTTCCTTGGTGCAGATGATCGAGCCGCGGTGTCGGCAGACATTGTGATGGGCGTGCACCTTGCCACTACGGTCTCGCACGAGGACGACGGGCGCACCACCGACATCGAGCGTGATATAGTCTCCGGGCTTCGGCAACTCGACCGTGTGGCCGGCAAAGAACCAGTTGTTGCGGAAGATCTTCTGCTGCTCGGCGGCAAAAATCTCTTCGCTCAGATAGAACTCGCGCGGCAGCCCCTTCCCAGGACAATAGGTCGAAAACATATCCATTTCGGCACCTCTCCAACAGAACCTTGGTCGAGTGGAGGCGAGGCTACATGCCTCTTGTTCCGTCGCGCAAACGCGAATACCTTTGGGTCAGAGCAAGAAAATCTAAGGGTGCCATGCCTGCCGAACGCGTTCCCCTGAACTGGCTCCGTGCCTTCGAAGCCGCCGCCCGGCTCGGCAGCTTTGCGGCTGCGGCCGCCGAACTCCATGTGACGCCGTCGGCAATCAGCCAGCATATTCGCGTCCTGGAGCAGCGTCTTGCGAAGGACCTGTTCGACCGCCATGCAAACGGTGTCAGGCTCACAGGCCCCGGCCGCCGATACGCCGAGGATCTGGGGCGCGCCTTCGCGCTGATTGAGGAAGCGACGCAGAAGTTCAACGACCGGGGCGCGCGCGACGTGCTTGTCGTGCACGTGCCGACATCATTTGCCAGCCAATGGATTGCCCCAAGGCTCGATCTTTTCCGTGCTTCGCACCCCAACATCGATCTCAGGTTGACGGCGCTTGATCAAGGGCAGGGCAAGGTGGATGCCGAGATCCGCTACGGCTGGGGCAACTGGCCGAGACAGGAGGCCGTCTTGCTGATGCGCGACGAGATCTTTCCGGTTTGCGCGCCGAAGGTTGCGGCCGAGCTCCCGAGCGCCGGTGCGCTTTGCGGCAGCGATCTCCTGCATGTGCCGGGCTATGCGGAAGACTGGGACGCCTGGCTCGCCCACGCCGGCATCGCGGACATCGACACCACTGCGGGTGCTGCCTTCGATCAGTCGATTATGGCGATCCGGGCGGCGATCGAAGGCAAGGGCATCCTACTCGGACGCTCGACGCTGATCGAGCGGGAGCTGCGGTCCGGCCTGCTCGTCGCCCCGTTCAAGGAGCGGCTTCAGAGTTCGGGGGGATACTGGTTCGTGGCCTCAGCGCAAAAGGTCAAAATGCCGAAGGTTTCGGCGTTCCAAGACTGGCTGCTGCAGACGGTCTCCGCAGCGGGAGCCGGGGAGCACTGAGTGCCCCAAACGCGGAATTTCGCCGCATTCGCTCACAGCGCGTTCCGTAGGCGCTTTGTCTGCCCGAGTATGCATGCGGGTGAGATTCGACAGTGCACCTATGACCTCTGCCGGCCCGTGCAGGACGGAGGTCGTAGCACTGGCTGGATTTTCCGAAAAGACCGCCGCTGGAGCAGGGCTGACGGGGGGGAGCGGTCGTTCTTGGCTTTTGAGGATGACACGCGAGAATTGGAATAGGAGCAACCGATGGGAAAGGATGTGTCGCTTGGCAGGTAAATGGGTTCATCCTCAATTTCTGTGATTCAGCGGCAGCATTCTCGCCCTCATCAGTTCTGGGCCGGCGCGACCGTACATTGCTCGCTTCAGCATCTTGAGGCGGTTGATCTGCCCTTCGGCTTGACCGTTGCTCCACGGGAGTTCGATCGCATTTTTGACGGCATCAATATCCCGGCGCAAAACGCTGGCGAAACGCATGATTGCCGTGAGTTCGGTATCAATGGCATCATCGATCCATTTATCCAGTGCCTCCGAATTCCTGCTGCGCAAGATGCCGTTGAAGCGCATGGCCAAGCCACGCATTATGGCGAACGCTGTCGAGCCCTGCTTCAATGCATTGACCTTTCTGGCCTGACGATCTGTCAGCAGACCGCGCGGTTTTATGCACAAAGCTGCGGCCACCACAGACGAGATCACATGGCCGGTTTCAGGATCGCGGACGGGTTCTGAAACATCCACATCGGGAGGCGGGTCGTCGGGTTGGATGTTTTCGACTTCACGCCACACCTTCAACAAGCGCTCCAGATTGGAACGGCTGCCCGTATAGCCGCGGTTCTTGATATCGTAAAACAGATGGCGCCCAATGCGGTTTCCATTCTTCCAGCGTTCAGCCAGAAAAGTTTCAAAATACAATGGCGATGTCGGATTCAATGCTGCCCGGTTTCTGTCTCGAGGTGCGTTAGAAGTAAGCCAATTCGCGATGCTGCGGCGCTCGTATCCGGTCCGCCTTGCAATCTCGCTGTAGGTGAGGCCCTGCTGGCGCAAAGCTTGAAGCGTCTCAAATATTTCCTGACGGGATTGTCTGTGCGCCAAGCGGGCGCGGCGGTGTCGTGCCGTAGCGCTGGCGATAGCATCTTCGGAGAGAATGGGTCTCACATGGGCGTGACCATAAACGCTCATCTGTTCCTTGATCGCCGCCCTGAGATTTTGGACCAGATGAAAACGGTCAGCCACCTGGCGGGCCTGCGGTGCGCCCTCCCGGGCTGCCTGGGCATACAGGCCACAGCGGTCTCGGCTAACAACCTCGATAGTCGGACGTTCTTGCAACCATGCTCTTGCGCTCTCAACGCTGCGGTCGTCCAAAACATCGACGACCGATTGACGCTCAAGATCGACCATGATCGTGCCGTACCGCGAGGAATGCCGCCAGCTCCAATCATCAATACCCACAACCCGAATATTGTCTTTTTGCATGGACGCCGGATTCTTGCGCTTCAATTGCCGCAAGATCGTGTCGTCGCTGACCGGCATGCCGAGCCGATGCATCAAGTGCTCTCCGGGGCGACCGCCCATCCTGTGGCCAATCAAGCCTACAATCTCAGTCATCCGTTCAGTTCTTCGCATGTAGGGTGAAGCAATCTCGGGCAACCTGTCGGTGAAGGTTCGTCGCCCGCATTTCCGGTGTCTACACTGCCACCGGTTCAGCGCGAGTTTGATTTTCACAGCTTGACCCTGAACAGGCAAGTCCTGGAGGCGGCGGTTGTGCCAGCCATGCCGATGCCGGCTTCGCGTTCCGCAAACCGGGCAGATACCGACAGGTTTCGCAGCGGCAGAAACAACCCAGTTTTCTTCATCTTGAAAGGTGATACCCAGAACTTTGACCCCTGGGCCGGGTGACCATTTCAATTGCGCTCGCATCACCGCAGATAGCAGTCGCGGCGCTAACACTCTGTTAACCACAGAAATTGAGGAAGAACCGCGGATTGTTGGAATCGCGAAGGTGGGTATCGGAATAGTCAATGTCGTCAATCAATCGGTCAGGATCGGCATCTGCAGGCCGGCGACAGTGATCATCACACCGAGATAGACGGTAGTCCATGCCGCCTGAACGGTGGTCTCGTAGACGGTGTTCGCCATTTCCCAACCAGCCAATGGCGGGATCGCGACAAAGCCCGCCGGGGCATTTACCGGAAGGGTGCCATACTGTCCGTCAGTTCAGCGCTCCAGATGTAGTAGAACGCGATGGCGACCGCTGAAACGAGCACCCATACGCCCGTGACGGTGGTCTTGGAGAGATCATCGGATCAGTCTGTAAACTGAGAGAGGATCTGAAGGAATCAGCCTGTAGGCTGACGTATGCTTTCTAAAAATCAACCTATAACTTGCGTCGCAACAACAGAGCGTGAAGTTCGGTTGAAAAAGAACGACGGATCCTTGGTTCGATCGGGTTCACATCAGGATTTTGGGGTCAAGGGTTATCTAGGTGTTTAGTACCCAGTCATCTCCAGATACCCCCTCCCGCCGACGTTGCCGCCAAAGCTGATCGGGCCTTCCCAATACGGTGTGGACGTTGCCATCCATGCTTGGTCGTTCAACGGCCTGGTCGTGACATCAAAGCCGCGACTGGGAATTCGTACGTTCCAGGCCACTGGAATCCGACGCCCTGCGACCTTGGCAGTCCGGACGGGAACGATCTGGAGAGTTCCCGCGGGTAAGGGCTCCGGTCGGCCCTCGGCAGTGATCCAGGTCGCCGAGGTAAATCCCTCTCCAGCGTCTCGAAGACGGAAGCCCATGAGCTTCTCCCCTGTATCGAGATGCAGCGAGAACCAGTCCCAACCCGTCTGATCTTCCGCGAGCGGCTGTGACGACCACTCGCGGTCAAGCCAGGCCTTCCCCGTCACGGCGACATTCCCGGTGGGCAGCGCAAGCGAGCCGGTCACCGCGTAGAACGGTTGCGAATAATAGTAGCTGGCCTGTCCCTTCGCCGATTTCACCGAATAGCCGTTATCGCCATGCGGCACGAGCGGGCCGGTGGCCGACAGGCGGAGTTCGTAACTGAAGTCCTTTGCGGCTGCAGTCACGTTGAGTTCGGCCAGCTGATCCGATCCCGGGGCTGCAAGTCCCTTCATCTGCCAGTCATCGATCCAGGCCGAGAAAGGCTCCGCGACAACGCCAGCCTGTCCCACTCCCCCGCGTGAAATACGTTCTGCCACGAAGTGGTCTCCGGAAGTCGTGACGGCTGCGTGACCCATCCAAAGCTGTGGGCTCGACCACCCGTTCGCCTCCCTTGGAGCAAGCGCTGACCGGAAAAGGGTCCACTGCGCGCCGTATTGCGTCCCGTCGGGAGCTTCAAGATTGGCCGTTAGATACCACCACTCTATCCGGAAGTCCGTATGTGGGCCGTGGTCGGCGGGGAAACGGAACGGCAGGCCGGGCTGCGGAACCGAAAACCCTTCGGCCGCCGAGCCGAGGCCAGCAAAACCCTCGGAGGCCGCTTGGCTTCCGGACAAGCTGGCCATGGTCATCACCGCCAAGGCGATCGCAATCGATCTAACGCTCACTGGCGAATACCTTCAGAAGTTCCGACGGCGCGAGCCCCGCCAGCCGGCGAAGCGGGATGAATACGGAAACGACCGCAGCGGCGAGCACGACGAGACCGAGCCTGACCCACTCGTAAGGAAAGATATGCATCGGCAGACGCCAGCCGAAGGCTTCGACGTTCACCACCGCGAGAAGAACCCACGCCAGCGCCAGGCCGAGTGGCAAAGCGGCAATAAATGTCGTCAGCCAGAGCACCAGCGGTCTCAGAAGCTCAAGAAGAGCGAGATCGCGTCTTGTGACCCCCATGGCCCATACGGGCGCAAGCTGCGGGAGGCGCATTTCCGAAAGCGTGAGGAGGCTTAAGAACATAGCCAATGCTGCAACCCCAAGCGTGAATATGTTCAATGCGCCAGTGACCAAAAATGTGCGATCGAAGATCCGCCGTGACTGTTCCTTCAGTGCCGCCTGATCGACGATGTTATCCGGTGGTAGCCCGAATTCGCCCGAGAGGCTCGCCCGCAGGTCGGCAACCTGATCAGGCTGGACCCGCAGACCGTAGCGCAAGCGCGAGACTTGCGGGTACCGAGAGGTCAGGGCGTTTATTCCGGCGATGACTTGGCCCTTTGGGTTTCCATAATCCGAATAGACGCCGACAACCGTCGACTTCCAGTCGTTGGCCAGATCTAGCTGATCGCCGATGCGGAGCCGCTCCCGCCTCCAGAACTGTTCGTTGACCAACACCCCTTCCCCGGAAGCCACCCGATCCCAGACGTCCGGCAAGCCGGCGATCAGGGGCCAGTGCTTCCGGTAGGTCGGATCGTCAACGACGCCGAAGATCTGCATCGACTGCCCCCGGATCTCGGCGTCTACGCTGGAGATCGGCAGCACCGATTCCACCTTCGTTGCGAGCCATGCCCTGAGCCTGTCTGCCTCGGGCTCGGTCCGGGCGGCGACGTAAAGCTCCGCGGCGAGGCGTTGGTCGAGCCAGCCGACGAACGTGAGACGGAAGCTCGACACCATGGTTCCGACGCCTACGTTTGCCGCCAGAGCAAGAAGCAATGCCATGAGGGCAAGGGAAAGTCCCGGGAGTTGCTGCCGGGTGTCGGCGCAGAACCACGTGACGAGCGCACCCGAAGACGTCCGCTGCATCACGGTGAGGAATCCGGAGAGCACGGCGGGGAGAAGTAGTGACGCCCCGAGCAGAAGACAGCCAAGGATGCCAAAGCCCGCCTGGAGTCCATCAGCCCACAGAAGAAGAGCTCCCGAGAGGGCTAGCAAAGCCGCTGCGGCCAGCACCTGAATCCGCCGCCCCGCTTGGGACGATCGTCCCCATACCTGGGGTTGGGCCACCGCGAGCAAAGGCACCCGCATCAAGCGCAACAGGCTCTGTGCCGACGAAACCAATGTTCCGGCCATTGCGATGGCAAAGCCCGAAAGCCACCACTCCGGACGCAGGGAAAGCGTGCCGGGCACGCTGGCTCCGTAAAGTCCTTCGAGGGTTGCGGCCACTCCGGGCAGCAGCAGTGACGCGACCAGATATCCGATAGCGACTCCGACCGCCCCGGCGGCGAGGGCGAAAAGGACCAGCTCGGCGAGCAGCAGAACCGCAAGCACCCTCAACGACACGCCAAGACAGCGAAGGGTTCTGAAGGTGGGCCGCCGTTGCTCGAAGGCGAGGCCGATCGTCGAGTACACGATGAACAGCCCGACGGCGAAGGCAAGCAAGCCGAAAGCCGTCAAATTGAGATGAAAGCTCTCGGTAAGTTGCTCGATGTCTGTTTGTGCGTTCGGCTCGCGAACCGTGAGCGCCGGGACAAGCGCTCCAAACGGCTCCAGACCGGGACGTTGGTTTTCGGCGATCACAATCCGACTGAGTTCGCCGTCTCTTCTTAGTAGACTCTGGGCCAAACCAATATCGACGAAGGCGGCCCCGTCCAGCATCCGATCCGAAACACGCAGTGCGAGGTCGGTCTGCCCTCGTATTTTTTCCGCTGTTCCAGGAGAGACAACCAGCGTGCCCGGAGGCGAGATGAAGGAAAGCAAGTCCCCGGCATTCCCCAGATCGACGGTCTGCGCCTCCGCTGGCATCGTCAGGGGCTCGATGCCGATCACCCTTAACCGGGTGGTTCCGAACCGATAGTCCCCCTCCAAAACTGGCGACACGTTCCAGCCCGACCTTCTGAGCCGCACGAAGGCGGACTGGGGAAGCGAGCCGCCGTTCGGAGAAACCAGGTTTGCCAACCCGTTCTGGTCGAGCGCAATCGCGGCGCGGGCGTAGCTCGCGCGGGCTTCTGCGTTGATCGCCTGCACTCCGGACCACAGGGCAGTCGCCAGCGCCAGGCCCGACAAGAGAGCACCGAACTGCAGCGGCCGTCGTCGCCAGTGGGACAGGAGTGCCGTGGCTAGGGTCCAAGTCGTCATGTGATTTTCCCGGACCGCAAATGGAGCTGCCGATCGAGCCTATCCGCCAGTCTTTGCGAATGCGTCGCCATGAGCAGCGTCGATCCGGTTCCCTTCGAAAGCGAGAGCATCAGCTCCAGGACAGCGTCTCCGTTGGTCTCGTCCAGATTTCCTGTGGGTTCGTCTGCCAGAACCAAGCCGGGACGCGCGGCAAGCGTCCGTCCGATCGCCACTCGCTGCTGTTGTCCGCTGGAAAGCTGCTCGGGATATCTGGTCAGCAATGGCCCGATTCCGAGGCGCTCCACCAGTTCATTTTCCCAAGCGGGATCGTGGCGTCCCGCAAGCTTGGCGTGAAAGGCTAGGTTCGCCGCCACGTCCAGTGAGGGGACAAGGTTGAACTGCTGAAATACAAGGCCGACTTCTGTCCGCCTGTAGGCGGCGCGTCCCCGGTCATCCAGCTTGGAGATGTCGCGGCCCCCGACCACGATCTCGCCTGAGTCCGGACGGTCGAGGCCGGCTACGAGATGCAGCAGGGTGCTCTTACCACTGCCAGACTCCCCTGTCAGGGCAACGCTGTCTCCCGCCCCGAGATCGAGATCGATCCCTCTCAACACTTCAAGCCGCCCTTCGGCAGTCTCATAGGACTTACTAAGATTGCGGAGTGCGATCACCATGGCGGCCAGGATCAGGACGATTGCACATATGTAACGCTCCATGGCCGCTTGGAAAGGCCCACGGCGAGGAGATGCGAATGCCGACCTCTTCGAAGGTCGGGTTCTTCGCAGATCGGCTCGTCGCAAAGACGCCGAGCGAATGCATGGAGGCCACCACATCGCCGAAGAGGCACCGATGAAGTGCTTGCAGCGCTCGCCGATTTTCTGCGACCTCCATGCAATCTCAAGCATCGCGAGAGGAACCAAATGCGTCTGAAAAACTTTTGTCTGCTGAGGTCGCGAGCCGCGCCAGCCAAGCGTGACAAGGCGGTGAACACAGATGTCCTTTTGCAGCCTATGATCGTGATCGACGATTTTTGCGGTCGAGTGCGATGGTGCCCGCTCGATCCGCAGCGGAAGAAATCGGTGGGTTGGTGGAGATGTACTGGGGACGGCAATGGCCAGCGATAGACTGTCGACGTACAAGCAAAAGCGCGATTTCAGCCTGACCAAGGAGCCGAGCGGATCGCGTAAGCTGAACCCGTCCAATCGGCGGCGCTTCGTCATTCAGAAACATGACGCCACGCGGCTTCACTACGATCTCCGTCTCGAGCTCGGCGGCGTCTTCAAATCCTGGGCCGTGACGAGGGGACCGTCACTCGATCCCCAGGACAAACGCCTGGCCGTCGAGGTCGAGGATCATCCGCTCGACTATGGCGACTTCGAAGGCACCATTCCGAAGGGCCAGTACGGCGGCGGCACGGTGATGCTATGGGATCGCGGATATTGGGAGCCTCAGGGAGACAGGACGCCGGAAGAGGCGCTCGCCAAGGGTGATTTCAAGTTCACGTTGGAGGGAACGCGGCTGCAAGGCAGCTTCGTGCTCGTTCGCATGCGGCACGATCGCGATGGTGGCAAACGGACCAATTGGCTCCTGATCAAGCATCACGATGATTTCTCAGTAGAGCAGAATGGTGCGGCGGTCCTTGAGGAGAATGACACGTCGGTCGCCTCCGGACGCTCAATGCAGGTGATCGCATCGGGCAAGGGCAGGAAGCCCAAACCCTTCATGTTAAAGGGTGGCGCGGTTGATGCGGACGCCGTATGGGACAGCAATCGTGGTTTTGCAGCCGAGGCGCGTGAGGCAGGAACCAAGACCAGGAAAAAGCCGACACCCGGCAAGCGCCAGAAATCCGGCATGCCCGACTTCATCGAGCCGCAGCTTTGCGAAACGTTGGCACGCCCGCCAGCGGCCGAAGGCTGGATCCATGAGATCAAGTTTGACGGCTATCGCGTCCAGTTGCGGATCGAGAATGGCAAGGTAACGCTAAAAACCCGCAAGGGTCTCGACTGGACCGCTAAATTTTCCGCGATCGCCAGATCAGGAGCAGTCCTTCCTGATGCAGTCATCGATGGGGAGATCTGTGCACTCGACGCAAACGGCATGCCGGATTTCGCAGCACTTCAGGCAGCGCTTTCTGAAGGCAAGACCGACGCCTTGGTCTATTTTGCATTCGATCTTCTGTATGCCGGCAATGACGATCTGCGTGACTTTGGGCTGGCGGAACGAAAGAACCGGCTGGAAACGATGCTGTCGGAAGCGGGCGACGATCCGCGCCTGCGTTTCGTCGTGCATTTCGAGACTGGCGGTGATGCCGTCTTGCGCTCGGCCTGTCGGCTTTCGCTTGAAGGCATCGTTTCGAAGAAGTTGGATGCGCCTTACCAGTCCGGACGCACCGACACCTGGGCGAAATCGAAATGCCGGGCGGGTCATGAAGTCGTCATTGGCGCCTATGCCAAGACCAACGGTAAATTCCGCTCTCTGCTTGTTGGCGTCAATCACGGCGACCATTTCGTCTATGTCGGCCGGGTCGGGACAGGCTATGGCGCCAAGACCGTCGAAGCCCTGCTGCCAAAGCTGCAGGAGCTGAAGACAGCTAGGTCGCCCTTCACGGGCATCGGGGCGCCCCAGAAGGATCCGAATGTCGTCTGGCTGAAGCCGGAGCTTGTCGCCGAGATCGAGTTCGCGGGCTGGACGGCCGACGGTCAGGTGCGCCAGGCCACCTTCAAGGGGCTGCGGGAGGACAAGCCGGCTGCCGAGGTCGAGGCGGAAAAGCCGGTGGCACCTGCGAAAGTTGAAGTGCCCGATCCATCGACGGCAAACCCCGCGCCCAATCGTTTCCGCAAGGACGGGAAGGCGGAGGTCATGGGCGCGCTGATTTCGAGTCCGCAAAAGCCGCTCTGGCCGGATGGCGGCGATGGGAAGCCGGTGACCAAGGTGGATCTAGCCCGCTACTACGAAGCTGTCGGATCCTGGCTGGTCGACCATATCAAGGGGCGCCCTTGTTCGATCATGCGAACGCCAGATGGCATTGGCGGGGAACAATTCTTCCAGCGCCATGCCATGCCGGGGACGTCCAACCTCTTGGAGTTCGTCAAGATTTTTGGAGACAAGAAGCCCTATCTGCAGATCAACCGCGTCGAGGGCCTTGCGGCCATCGCCCAGATCGGTGGTGTCGAACTGCATCCCTGGAACTGCGAGCCCGGTCAGCCGGAAGTGCCCGGCCGCCTGGTGTTCGACCTGGACCCGGGGCCGGCCGTCGAATTCTCCAACGTCATTGAAGCAGCGCGCGAGATTCGCGATCGGCTGGAAGAACTTGGACTCACCAGCTTCTGCAAGACGACGGGCGGCAAGGGACTGCATGTCGTTACTCCTCTTGCGGCGGCACGCGGAAAGAAACTGAGTTGGGATGAAGCGAAGGCTTTTGCCCACGATGTCTGTGAGCGGATGGCCCGCGACAATCCGGAACTCTACCTGATCAAAATGGCGAAGAATCAGCGCGAGGGCCGCATCTTCCTCGACTATTTGCGCAACGACAGGATGTCGACTGCGGTCGCCCCTCTGTCTCCGCGGGCCCGTCCCGGGGCTACGGTTTCGATGCCGCTTACCTGGACACAGGTCAGACAAGGCCTTGACCCGAAGCGTTTCACGATCCGAACCGTGCCGAAGCTGTTGAAGGCGACCACGGCTTGGCAGGATTATTGCGACGGGCAGCGACCGCTTGCAGAGGCGATCAAGCGACTGGAGACCTGAACGTGAGAAGATGTTCGGCGTATCGAACGTGGTCAGATGCATCGGTAGGCGGGTCCCAGAGCGGTACGGTATGGGGCTTTGGGGGCGTCGCTCTGGGACCACTCGCACTCACGGCGGCGGGGCGGGCCGCTGTTCCGTGGGCGCTTTGCCTGTCCGAGTATGCATGGGGCGTGAGATTCGACAACGCACCTACGACCTTTGCCGGTCCGTGTCGGACCAAGGTCCTACTCCTGGCTGGGCTTTCCGCAGAAGTTCCATTTTTCAAGTGAGCGTGGGATCAATCGTGCTCATGGAGGGCTTGCTCCTTCAAGCGTCGTCAGGACGCGCAACGAAAAGGATGACCTCCTTGGCGGAAGCCATCCTTGCACACGATCCCGACGGATCATCATCTGGATCGCTTTCGCGCGTGCACTAATATAGTCGTTAAGGCGCAGCATTGTTCCCGCAGTTAATGGGCGCGCTTCTTCGCCTCAAGGCTCTTTTTCAGAGCGGCCATCAGATCGACAACGTTGTCCTTTCCGCCGATTGGCGCTTCCTTTGTCTTGGCCCTTGCCGACTTCTTGATCGACTTCTTCTTGAGGGCAATCAGCTCGAGCAGTCGGTCCTGCACCGGATCGGTGATGAGGTCGGGCGACCACGTCTGCGTGTGCTGTTTGATGAGCTGCTGCATCAACGGCAAGAGGCTGAGGTCTGGTTTCTCCGCCTTGATGTCTGAGAAATATTCCGTCTCCGGTCGCACCTCATCGCCATAGCGAAGCGTCCATAGAACGATGCCTTCGTCGCGCGGCTCGAGCATGACGGCGTGCTCACGGCGGCCGAAGACCAGCCGCGATATTCCAACCATGTTTTCGGCTTTCATCGCTTCCCGGATGACCGCAAAAGCTTCCTCTCCGACCTTGTCGTTCGGCACCAGGTAGTGAGGCGTGTCGAGCCAGATCCATTGAATGGACTCGCGTGGGGTGAACAGATTGATGTCGATCGTTCGCGTGCTTTCGAGGCCGACCGCTGCAATCTCGTCGTCTTCCAGGATGACGTAATCGCCGTCGCCGCGCTCGTAACCCTTCACCTGGTCGCGGTCGGCAACTTCCTTGCCGGTGACGCTGTCAACGTATCGGGCGACAACACGGTTGCCGGTGGTGCGGCTCATCGTGTGAAAGCGCACCTTTTCGGATTCACTGGTTGCCGGCGACATGGCGACCGGGCACATGACCAGCGACAGCTTCAGATAGCCTTTCCAGTAGGGTTTGACGGCCATCGATCAGCCAGCCTTTCTGCGGGTCGACGGCTTTGCCGCGGCGGGCTGCTGTGCGGCTGCGGCGCGCTTTGTGACGGGCTTCGACGCCCGAGCGGATCCGAAGCCGGCGCTCATGCGCAGCGCTTCCATCAGGTTGGTTGCGGGCTCGGGCTTCGAAACCTTCTTCGGGGTGATGGTCCGGCCTTCCATCTTCGCTTTCACCAGCTCGGCGAGTGCCGCGTCGTAGCGGTCGTCGAACGTCTTCGGATCGAACTCGCCCGTCTTCGTCTTGACGATGTGCTTGGCGATGTCGAGCATCTCGCCTTCGATCTTGAGCTTGGGTATTTCGGCGAAAGCTTCCTTGGCCGATCGAACCTCGTAGTCAAAGTGGAGGGTGGTCGCGATCAGGCCGTCGCCGTGGGCGCGCACCAGCACCGTGCGAAGCCGGCGGAAGAGCACGGCCTGCGCGATGGCGGCTACCTTCGATTGTCGCATCGCGTCCCTGATCAGGACGAACGTCTCGGCGCCGAAGCGATCCGGCGTCAGGTAGTAGGGCTTATCAAGGAAGACGTCGTCGATTTCGCTGCACGGCACATAGGTCTGGACGCGCAGCGTCTTGTCGCTCTGTGGGGTTGTTGCTGCGATCTCATCCGGTGCGAACACGACATAGAGGTTGTTGTCGACCTCGTATCCTTTGACCTGGTCTTCGCGCTCGACGACGCCATAGGTCACCGCGTCGACGAACTCTCGCTTCACCCGATTGCCTGTTTTTCGGTTCAAGGTGTTGAAGCTGACGCGCTCCGACGTCGACGCCGCACTGTGCAGCGCGACGGGGCAGGCGACCTCGCCAAATTTCAGAAAGCCCTTCCAAAGAGCACGTCCGGCCATTTCGATTTCTCCAGGTAAATCCGGATTCAACGGAGGCAGATTACGTTTGTTCCGGCTAATACGCGAATCAATTGTGGCGGTTAGTGGGCTGTCGATAGTAGGATGGACCTGTCCACGAGTATTGCATTGGAGGAGTCTGTTGCACCAAGCCAGGAGTAAGGAGGCGGTGCTGTGAACACGAAGCTCCACATCGACGGGTCATTCCAGGCCATGCACCAGGCGCTCGACGAAGCCAATCGAGCGTTCGAGAGCGGCGGCGCCGATCTGCACCGAGACGCGCTGCAGCGCCTCGGCCGCGCAGTGATGAACTCGCTTGCCGAGATCATCGAAACCGACGGCGGCACGGATGGTTACCTCTACGATGCCGAAGGCATCGCTCAGGATATTGAGGCTTGTTACCACAGGCTAATCCAAGAAGAGGAAGCAGCCGAGCCGGATCAAGCGCCGCAGCAGACAAGCCACGGGACGCTCAACTTTCGCCAGCAGGGAGTAGGGCGATGATCACCGGCACGGATCTGCTGCAAATTTCACTCGCCCGGGTGAATTGTCGCCATCATTTCATTGGGCTCGCAGGTGACCACCCTGGTCGATGCTTCCCCGACCTCGCCTGCTTCAGCTCGACGTCGAGAAACCGCTTATGCCCGAGATGCCCGGCCCCTTCCTGAATGTCGGCGGCGATGGCTGCCTTCAGGGCGGCGGCATCTTGCTGGCGAATCGCGGCAAGCGCCTCCGCGTGGCGGTCGACGCGGTAGCTTTCGTCGAGATTTTCCGTGGCCTCGCGCATGAATGGACCAAGGCGCAGCCACACCGATTCAATGAGCGGCAGCAGTACCGCCGAGGAGCGGACCTCGTAGAGGCAGCGATGGAAAGCGAAATTCTTCTCGATGCCGAGTTCGATATTTCCGACCGTGTAAGCCTCGTCGGTCTCCGCGTCGAGCTGTTGCAGGCGCGCAAGCCGCAGATAGTCGACGAACGGCATGGCGCGCTCGGCGGCGATCGTCTCGAGCGCGATGCGCACCGTTATGATCTCATCGAACTTGTCCGGGTCGATGTCAGGCACCCGAACACGGCGGTTGTCAAGATTTTCAAGCGCGCCGTCGGCAACGAGCCGGTGAAGCGCCTCGCGCACGGGCATCGCGCTGACGTCGAGCATTTCCGCGATGCCCTGGATCGTGACCGGCTGGCCCGGCGGAATCCGGCCGGTGATGATCGCCTGGCGCAGCCGGCGATACACCCACTGCTTCACGGTTTCGGACGGACGCCGGTCGTCCGGAACCAGCCTAAGTGTGTTCGTTTCTTTCACTGTACTGATCCTCCCAATCTCAAGAAGAGGGCTGCGTGCATTTAAGCGATCGCAGCAAGGATGCGCCAGGGAAATGGCGGTCGCGGGCGAGGGGCGCCCCTCCCAAGGGCTGGCCACAGCCTAGCGCTCCGCTGGCACGTCGATCAAAATTAGACAATTCGCAAGTTTGCCCCTTTACAATGTGATCACATTGTGACCTCTTATGATCAAATTATTAAAGATCGTATCCGAATACGACTGTCTGTCAACGCCAATGGACGCGCGGTCCGACGACGAAAATCCGTCGAAAACCGTGCCCCGATTGACCTTGAGTAGGGGAACCTATGGAACAATTGCGAACCGCGGCGATCGCCGGCGGAGCGATCTCTATGCTGAACGTGAAAAAGGAATTCGGCCACTTCCAGGCGGTCGATCACGTGACGCTGAACATCGAGCCAAACGAATTCTTCACGTTGCTCGGGCCGTCCGGCTGCGGCAAGACAACTTTGCTGCGGATGATGGCGGGGTTCGAAACGCCGACGAGCGGCGAAATCCTGCTCGACAAGCGCTCGATCGCGGGCCTGCTCCCGAACGGGCGGCCGATCAACACGGTGTTTCAGAATTACGCGCTTTTCCCGCACATGACCGTTGCCGAAAACATCGGCTTCGGCCTGAAGATGCTCGGGCGGCGGCGCAACGAAATCGTTCCCGTCGTCGAGGAGATGCTGCGATTGGTGCGGCTTGAAGGCGCCGGCGAACGACCGGTGACCAAGCTTTCCGGCGGACAGCAGCAGCGTGTCGCGCTGGCGCGCGCGCTCGCGCCGCGGCCGAAGGTGCTTCTGCTCGACGAGCCGCTATCCGCCCTCGACCTCAAGCTGCGCCAGTCGATGCAGATCGAACTGAAGCGGTTGCAGGCGGAAACGGGCATCACCTTCGTCTTCGTGACGCACGACCAGGAAGAAGCGCTCACCATGTCGGACCGGATCGCGGTGATGAGCAAGGGGCGCGTGTTGCAGGTCGGATCGGCGCGCGACATCTACGAGCATCCGGCCGACCGTTTCGTCGCCGGCTTCATCGGTGAAACAAATTTCCTTGAAGGCACGATCGTCGAGGCGAAAGGCAGGGTGGCGCGCGTGCGGCTGAAATCCGGGGCCGATGTGGCAGCCGCCATGCCGGAAGGACTACCGACCAGCGGCGACGTCACCATCGTCGTGCGCCCGGAGCACCTGCAGATCGCTGCCGACAAGGACGCTGCGCTTTGCGCGACGGTCGAGACGGTCGTCTATTTCGGCACCGACACCCATGTGCATCTGCGGCTCAAGGATGGTAGCCCGGTGATCGTGCGCCAGCAGAACCGCCGCGACGGCACGGCGCCGCCTGATGTTGGAACCGAAGTGGGACTTTCGATCCCCGATGGCGTCGCGCAGGTTCTGAAGGATTGACCCGATGGCTGAGATCAAGGACATGCAACGCCTCGATGACGCCCGCCGCCGATTCCTTACCCTGCCGGCCGTGCTCTTCATCCTGGCCTTCGCCGCCCTGCCGTTGCTGGTGGTGCTCGCCTATTCCTTCATGAAGCCGGCCACCTATGGCGGCGTCGAGTGGCAATTCTCGACCGAGGCCTATGTCGGCTTCTTGTTCCAGAAGGACATCTTCGACGACAGCCTGACGTTCTCGTCGGAATATCTGCTCATCTTCGCGCGGACCTTCCTGTTCGGCATTGCCACCACGGTGATCTGCCTGCTGATCGGCTTTCCGACTGCCTATCACATGGCGACCCGGCCGCCGCAGACACGCAACTGGTGGGTGCTGCTGATCACCATTCCGTTCTGGTCGAACCTGCTGGTGCGCACGATCGCGGTCATGTTCATCATTCGCGACGAGGGGCTGATCAACACCATCCTCCTGTCGCTCGGTCTTGTCGATCAGCCGGTGACGATGATCTTTACCGATTTCGCGATCCTGCTCGGGCTGTTCTACAGTTTCCTGCCCTTCATGATCTTGCCGATCTACGCGTCGCTTGAAAAACTGGACTTCCGTTTGGTCGAAGCGAGCTACGACCTCTACGCCAGTCGCTTCCAGGTGCTGACCCGGATCATCATCCCGTTGACCTGGCCGGGTATCGCAACCGGCTGCCTGCTCGTCTTCATTCCTTCCTTCGGCGCCTATGTCACGCCGCTTCTGCTCGGCGGCGGCCGCCATCTGATGATCGGCGACCTGATCGCATTGCAGTTCGGTTCGTCGCGCAACTGGCCGCTCGGCTCGGCCTTTTCGATGATCCTGATGGCCTTCGTCATGCTGGCGTTGTTTTTCCAGATTCGCAAAAACGCAGGAGGGGTGAGCCATGGCTGACGTCGCCGCCATCCGTTCACCGGATATCAAGAAACAATCAGGCTTCGCCTTCATTGCGGGAAGCTGCATCGCCGTCCTCTACCTGCCGATGCTAGTGGTCATCGCCTATTCCTTCAACTCGGCCAACAATCTCGGCGCCAAATGGCACGGCTTTACCTCGAACTGGTACAACGTCGTTCTGGCAAATACCGAATTCTACGACTCGACCATCCTGTCCCTGATCGTTGCCGCCGCGGCGACATTGATCTCGACGGTGCTGGCGACCGCGGCGGCGCTTGGCACGACGCGCGGGCGCCCTTGGCGCGGCCAGGGGTCCGCCTATCTCGCGATCACGACGCCACTCGTCGTGCCCGAGATCGTCACCGGCATCTCGCTGCTCTCCCTATTCGCGTTTCTTTCAACTGTGACCGGCATCGATCTCGGCATCTGGAAGCTCATTCTGGCGCACTCGGCCTTTTGCATTCCCTTCGCCTATCTGCCGATCCGGGCGCGGTTGGAGGGGATGGACACCACGCTCGACAACGCCGCCGCCGACCTCTACGCGACGCCCTGGAAAACGTTCCGCTACGTAACGATGCCGCTGCTCGTTCCCGGCATCTCGTCCGGTGCCGCACTTGCCTTCATCGTTTCCTTCGATGACTTCACCATCACCCAGCTCATTGCCGGCCCAGGGGAAACGACGTTGCCGCTCTACATCTGGGGGCGCATTCGCCGCACGCTGACACCGGAGCTCAACGCCATGTGCACCTTGCTGCTCCTCATCTCGCTCGCCTTCATCGTGCTCTCCTTCATCCTCTCGCACCGCCGCCGTGCCTGACCTCACACTTGCCCCTCAACGGAAAGGTCCTTGAAATGCGCAGACACTCGTACCTCACCGCCGCCGCCGTGATGCTTTCGGCGACCACCTGCTTCGCCGCCGGCGAGTTGCACATCTACAACTGGGGCGACTATACCAGCCCCAAGATGATCGAGAAGTTCTCCAAGGAATACGACGTCAAGGTCACGATCGACGCCTATGATTCCAACGAAACCATGCTGTCGAAGATCCGCGCGGGCGGCTCCGGTTACGACGTCGCAATGCCGAGCGACTATACCGTGAAGATCATGGTCGACGAGGACATGCTGGCGAAGACCGAGCCGGCGTCGATGGCGAACTTCAAGAACCTGCGGCCCGACATGGTCGATGTCTATTGGGACGAGGGTCGGCATTATTCGATTCCGTGGATGCATGGCCTGACCTCGTTCGCTGTCGATACGGCGATCTACAAGGGTGACATCGATACCTATGCTATTCTCTTCGACCCGCCGCCGGAGCTGCAGGGCCGCATCAACATGCTCGACGACATGAACTCGGTCATGCATGCAGCCGAGCGTTATCTCGGCTTTCCCCGTTGCACCGGCGACAAGGCGCAACTGAAGCAGATCAGCGATCTCCTGAACAAGGCGAAGCCGCATTGGCGCACCTTCAGCTATGACGGCCAGTCCCTGATGACGTCGGGCGATGTCGATGCCTCGATGATGTGGAACGGCAACGCCTATCGCGCACGCCTGGAGCGCCCGACGATGAAGTTCGCCTATCCGAAGGAGGGCATCGAGGGCTTCATGGACAACGTCGTCGTCTTGAAGGATGCGCCGAACCTGGAAAACGCCAAGCTGTTCATGAACTTCATGATGGATCCGGAGAATGCCGGGATGAACTCCGACTACAACAAATACGACAACGGCGTCACCGGGTCGGACAAGTTCATGCCGGCCGAGTTCGCCGGGGCTCCGGAAATCAAGCGTCCGCAGGGCGTCGTCGCCGAATTCGTCAAGCCGTGCCCGGCCGAGGTCGTCGAGATCTACAACAAGATCTGGACCAATCTGCGCAAGTGATGCGCGCCCCTCATTGATGGAAACCGCAGCCGGCGCCCTCCGTGCCGGCTGCGCCAGTCGCACCCGATCTGACGAGGTCCTTCATGCTCGACACTGCCGACATCATCATCCGTAACGGTCGCATTCTGACGATGGACACCGAGGCGCCGCGCGCCGAAGCGCTGGCAATCGTCGGCAACCGGATCGTTGCCACCGGTGACGAGACCACGATCATGGCCCTGTCAGGACCGAAGACCCGGGTCTTCGATGCGGCAGGCGGTACGGTTCTGCCGGGTTTCAACGAGGCGCATATGCATATTTTCGGCGGCTCCGTCGGGCTCACGCAGCTTTCGCTGTTCGGCGTGCGCGGCTTTGCCGCCCTGCAGGAGGCCGTCCGCGACTATGCGACCGCCAATCCGGACCTGAAACTGCTCGTCGCTCAATATGCTGACTACACGATCCTGTCGGAGACAGAGCGGGTGACGCGCCATCACCTCGACCGCATCCTGCCCGACCGGCCGTTCCTCATGATAGCACCCGATCATCACACCGCCTGGGCCAATACGGCAGCGCTGAAGGCGGCGGGTATCCTCGAGGGCCGCGAGGTCGGCGTCGGCAATGAAATCGTCATGGGAGACGACGGTTTTGCCACCGGCGAGCTCAAGGAAACCGACGCGATTACGCCGGTGGCTGAGCTCAGCGAGAGCGGCGACCGCGAAGGCCTCGGCATCGGGACCGGCGGCGAGCCGGATAAGGTGACCGCCGAGGAGCGCTCCGGCGATATTGCCGCCATCCGCCGTGGACTCGACTATTGCGCGTCGCTTGGCATCACCTCGATCCAGAACATGGATGGCAACCTCTACCAGCTCGAGATGCTCGAAGAGATCGAGCGCGATGGCGGGTTGCCGGTGCGCGCCCGCATCCCCTTCCATATGAAGAACTTCATGCCGCTGGATATCTTGACGGAAAAGGCTGCTGCCTGGCGCGCCCGCTTTTCGAGCGACCGGCTGAAATCGGACTTCATCAAGCTCTTCGCCGATGGCGTCACGGAATCCGGAACTGCGGTCTTCGTCGAGGACTATGCCGATGAGCCGGGCTGGCGCGGCGCCCCGCTGTTCACGCGCGAGCATTTCGCACAAATCGCCATCGAGGCGGACCGGCTGGGCTTCCAGGTTGCCGTGCACGCGATCGGTGACGGCGCCGTCCGACTGGTCCTCGACGGTTACGAGGCCGCGGAGCGCGCCAACGGCCGGCGCGACAGCCGCCACCGCATCGAGCATATCGAAGTGGTCCATCCGGACGACATCCCGCGTTTCGCCGAGCTGGGAACCGTCGCCTCGATGCAGCCGACCCATCCGCCGGGTTCCGCCGGCCTGCCGCTTGAGCCCTATCTCAGCCGCATCGGCGAGGCGCGCTGGCCCTACGCCTTTGCCTGGAGAACGCTGACTGATGCCGGCGCGAAGATCGTCTTCGCCACCGATTGGCCGGTTTCTCCGCTCGCGCCGATGAGCTGCATTCGGGACGCCATGACCCGCAAGACCTGGAAGGAGGGTATGCCGGACCAGAGGCTCAGCCTTCTGGAAACGCTCGCCGCCTACACCCGCACCGGCGCCTGGGTGGAATTCGTGGAAGATCGCAAGGGCGTGCTGAAGCCCGGCTATCTCGCCGATGTCGTCATCCTCGACGGAGACGTCGAAGCGACCACCTATGAAGGGCTCGCGGCGATCAGACCGCTGGCAACCATCTGCGATGGACGTTTCACTTACGAGGCGTGAGCCGTCCGACCTCCACTATTTGGCATGAAGGCAGGCATCAAGATGCTCAACTATCCGCAGTTCTATATCGACGGCACTTGGGTCGATCCGGTCGATCCGGTCGCGCTCGACGTTATCGATCCGTCCACCGAGGAGCCGTTCGCCACCATTGCACTCGGCAATGCGACGGATGTCGATCGTGCCGTCGTGGCCGCCCGCAAAGCATTTCCGGCCTTTTCGCTGACCAGCCGCGAGGAACGCCTCGATCTCCTTCAGCGCGTTTTGGCGGTCTACGAGAAGCGCTCGGCAGACCTTGCGCTGGCGATTTCGCAGGAGATGGGCGCGCCGCGCCGGATGGCGCTCAACAATCAGGTCGGTAGCGGGGCTGCGCACATCCGCACCATGATCGAGACGCTCAAGACCTACCGTTTCGATCGGCTCAAGGGCTCGACGCTCATCACCAAGGAGGCCGTGGGCGTGGTCGCGATGATCACGCCATGGAACTGGCCGCTGAACCAGATCACCTGCAAGGTCGGGCCGGCGCTCGCGGCCGGTTGCACCATGGTGCTGAAGCCGAGCGAGGTCGCGCCGGTGAGCGCGATGATCTTCGCCGAGGTCATGCATGAGGCGGGGATCCCGGCCGGTGTATTCAACCTCGTCAACGGTGACGGACCGACCGTCGGCGAGGCACTCGCCCGCCATCCGGATGTCGACATGGTCTCGATCACCGGCTCGACGCGGGCCGGCGTGCTGGTGGCAAAGGCCGCGGCCGACACCGTCAAGCGCGTGCATCAGGAACTTGGCGGCAAGTCCGCCAACATCATCCTCGACGACGCCGACCTGAAAGCTGCCGTCCGCCAGGGCGTGCTCGACTGTTTCGACAATTCCGGTCAGTCCTGCAACGCGCCAACCCGCATGCTGGTGCCGGCGGATCGGATGGCCGAAGCGTTGGAGGTGGCGCGCGCGGCCGCCGCGGAGCCGAATGTCGGCCCCGCCGATCGGCCCGGCGTGGATGTCGGACCCGTGGTCAGCGACGTGCAGTTTGGCAAGATCCAGGCCTTGATCCAAGCGGGAATCGACGAGGGCGCGACGCTCGTGGCGGGTGGCGCGGGACGACCCGAAGGGCTCGGTCGCGGCTACTTCGTCAAGCCGACGGTGTTTGGCGACGTCGAGCCGCAGATGTGCATCGCCCGCGAGGAGATCTTCGGACCGGTGCTCTGCATCATGGGTTATGGTAGCGAGGACGAGGCAATCCGCATTGCCAACGATACCCCTTACGGGCTGGCGGCCTACGTCCAGTCCGGCGATCTCGATCGCGCCCGCCGGGTCGCACGGCTTCTGCGGGTGGGCAATGTCCACATCAACTATCCGGACTGGGATACGGGCGCGCCGTTCGGGGGCTTCAAGCAATCGGGCAATGGGCGGGAATATGCGGAGTTCGGGCTCGATGATTTCCTGGAAGTAAAGGGCATCATCGGCCACGCGTCGTGCAATTGATATGGCAGAAAAAGTGCTCGGCTAGCCGATAGCGGCGAACATCAGCCGGCACAATACAACTGGTGGACTATGATAGATGAGAATGAATCGGCCGATTTTGTAAGGCGCAATCCCGACGTTGAGGTGCTTGAAGCCTTTGTGATCGACGTAAACGGTGTACCGCGCGGAAAGTGGATCCCGCGCGAACGGGCACTCGACGTGTTGAGCAAGGGCATGGCCATTCCGCGCTCCGTCTACGCGCTCGATGTTTGGGGGCGCGACGTCAATGGCGCCGGGCTGGCGGAGGGAACCGGCGATCCCGACGGCCTCTGTTTTCCGGTGCCCGGCACGCTGTCGCGCGTGAGTTGGCTCAACCGTCCTACGGCACAGGTCATGCTGGCTATGCGCAATCCCGATGGCACGGCCTTCTACGGCGACCCACGCCAGGCGCTTGCAGACGTGCTGCAGCGCTATGCCAAGCTGAAGCTGACGCCGGTGGTGGCGACAGAACTGGAGTTCTACCTGATCGACCCGGTTCGCTCGGCACTCGATCCGGTACGCCCGCCCAACACCCGCGAGGGCCGCTGGCACACGGGTCAGACCCAAGTGCTATCTATTTCCGAATTGCAGGATTTCGAGGATGTCTTCCATGGCATAGCGGCAGCGTGCCGCGAACAGGGCGTGGCAGCGGACACGACGCTGCGCGAAAACGGACCCGGGCAGTATGAGATCAATCTCAACCATGTGCCCGACGCGCTACAGGCCGCGGACTATGCCGTACTATTGAAGCGCATCGTAAAGGGCGTCGCCCGCAAGCACGATCTCGATGCCACTTTCATGGCTAAACCCTATGGCACGCAGGCCGGCTCCGGCATGCATGTGCATTTCTCGATACTCGATGAAAACGGTCGCAACATCTTCGTGGGCGACGATTCGCCCGCCGAAACTCTGATGCATTCAGTCGGCGGCCTCTTGGAGAACATGCATGAGAGCATGGCCATCTTCGCACCACACGCCAATTCGTACCGGCGGCTCACGCCGAGTGAACATGCGCCAACCTATGCTTCCTGGGGGTTCGACAATCGTTCGGCGGCCGTCCGCGTCATCACGACGAGCAAGCCGGCTACCCGGATCGAGCACCGCGTCGCCGGCGCCGATACGAACCCTTATCTAGTTCTCGCCATGATCCTCGGCGCGGCGCTGGCCGGCATGGTGGAGAAGACGAAGCCAGGCGGCGCCATCACGGGCGACGACCATGCCGTTAGCCACGAGGCGCTGCCGACCAACTGGGACCATGCCTTGCAGAGCTTTGCGCGGTCCGGCTTCGCCTATGCGACGCTCGGCCCGAAATACCGGGCGCTCTACACGGCCTGCAAGCAGCAGGAGCTTTCCGAGTTTTCTCTCAGGGTAACGGACGTCGAATACGATGCCTACATCAGGACGGTCTGACATGAACATCAATTCGACTACCGGCATCGACATCGGCCACGTGCCCTCCTGGTATGCGGCTTCGGCCAATGACAAGCGGATACGACCTGCCCTGGAAGGGGAGGTCACGGCAGACGTCTGCGTGATCGGCGCCGGATTCACCGGCATTTCAGCGGCGCTGGAACTTGCCGAGCGCGGCTTTTCCGTCGTCGTGCTCGAAAGCGAACGCATCGGCTTCGGCGCTTCGGGACGCAATGGCGGCCAGATAGTCAACGGTTACAGCCGCGACCTAGGGACCATTGCCAAGCGCTACGGTCGCGCAAATGGCGCGAAGCTGGCAGACATGTCGCTTGAGGGCGCGCGGATCATCCGCGATCGCGTGAGCAAATACGCAATCAATTGCGATCTCGTTGAGGGCGGCTTCTTTGCCGCCTTCACCGACAAGCAGGTGCGCGAGATGGAGGCGCTCCGGGCGCATTGGCGGAACCACGGCCATAGCGGGCTGGAGATCGTTTCCAAGGCCGATGTAGGTAAATATGTGCGCAGTGATCGCTATGTCGGCGGCATGATCGACAAGCTCGGCGGCCATATCCATCCACTCAACCTGGTGCTCGGTCAGGCGGCGGCGGTCGAAGGTCTCGGCGGTCGCGTCTTCGAGAATTCACGCGCCATCGCGGTCGAGATGGGGGCATCTCCGCTGGTGCGAACGCGCACAGCCTCGGTTCGGGCGAAATATGTACTTGTCTGCGGTAACGCCTATCTGGGCAAGCTCTTGCCCGAAATCGGCGGCCGAATGATGCCGGTGTCGAGCCAGGTGATGGCAACGGAGGTGCTCGACCCGAAGCTGATCGCCGCCCTGCTACCAGCCAACTACTGCGTCGAGGACGCCAACTACATTCTCGACTACTACCGTCGTACCTCCGACAATCGCCTGCTCTATGGCGGTGGCATCGGCTATGGTGGGCAGAATCCGAAGGATCTGACCGGGGTTATTCGTCCGAACATGTTGAAGACTTTCCCCGAACTCGCCAAGGTCAAGATCGACTTCGCTTGGAGCGGCAATTTCGCGCTGACGCTGACGCGCATCCCGCATATGGGCCGATTGAGCCACAACGTATATTTCTCGCATGGCGACAGCGGCCATGGGGTCACGACCACCCATCTCTTGGGCAAGATCCTCGGCGAGGCGGTCGCCGGCCACGCGGAACGCTTCGACGTCTGGAGTTCACTGCCGAATCTTCCCTTCCCGGGAGGCAGGACCTTCCGCGTTCCGCTCACCATGCTCGGTGCGTGGTGGTATGAGCTGCGCGACAAACTCGGCCTCTGATTCAACAGATACGAAGGGACATGGAATGCGTAACGTCACCATCGCGGCGACCCAGATGGCCTGCAGCTGGGACATTGCGGCAAATATTGCCAGCGCGGAAAAGCTGGTGCGCCGAGCGGCCGCCGATGGCGCCCAGATTATCCTGCTGCAGGAGCTTTTCGAGACGCCTTATTTCTGTCAGGACCAGCGCGGTGAGTTCTTCGATCTTGCCCGCCGGGTGGAGGGCAATCCGCTGATCGAACATTTTGCTAGGCTCGCCGCCGAGCTTGAGGTCGTGCTTCCAATCAGCGTTTTCGAGCGAGAGGGTAAGGCCTACTTCAACAGCGTCGCCATTCTCGACGCGGATGGCAGCGTCCTCGGCGTCTACCGCAAAAGCCACATACCGGACGGACCCGGCTACACCGAGAAGTTCTATTTCTCGCCAGGCGACACAGGCTTCAAGGTCTGGCAAACGCGTTATGCTTCGATCGGCGTCGGAATTTGCTGGGATCAATGGTTTCCTGAGGCCGCTCGTACGATGGCCTTGCTTGGCGCAGAAATCCTGTTCTATCCAACGGCGATCGGCTCCGAGCCGCACGTTCCGGATATGGATTCCGCCGGCCACTGGCAAAGGACGATGCAGGGCAGTGCAGCCGCCAACATGATGCCGCTCGTCGCCGCCAATCGGATCGGGACGGAGCCCGGCAAGGCGGGAACGGAAATCACCTTCTACGGTTCTTCCTTCATCGCCGATCAAACCGGTCTGAAAGTGGCGGAAGCCGCCCGACAGGGCGAAGCAGTGCTGACCGCGACATTCGATCTCGACGAGGTCGAAAGGCAGCGCCGCTCCTGGGGCGTGTTTCGCGACCGCCGTCCTGAGCTCTACGGGCCGATCGCCACGCTCGATGGGCGGACATGATAGGAACGCTAGGCACAAAGACATGAAAATCGGGATTCTCCAGACCGGGCATGCGCCGGTCGAATTGATCGAAACGTACGGCGACTACAGCGACTTCTTCGTCAAGCTGCTTGCCGGCGAAGAGGCGGAATTCGTAACCTATTCGGTCGTCGACGGCGTCTTTCCGGAAGGGCCGGCTGCCGCGGATGCGTGGCTGATCACGGGATCCAGGTTTGCGGTTTACGAGCCGCATCCCTGGATCGGGCCGCTGGAAACGCTGGTGCGTGAGATCTACGCACGGCGACTGCCCATGGTCGGCATCTGCTTCGGCCATCAAATCATCGCGCAGGCGCTCGGCGGAAAAGTCGAAAAATACCAGGGCGGGTGGTCGGTCGGCCCGGTCGAGTACCGGCGGCACGATCTTGGCATCTCGCAGACGCTGCTTGCCTGGCATCAGGATCAGGTCGTTGATCTGCCTGAAGACGCGGAGGTGATCGGCTCAACCCCGTTCTGCGCCAATGCAATGCTCCGCTATGGCGATCGGGCGCTAACCTTTCAGCCGCATCCGGAATTCACGCCAGCGTTCTTTGATGCCCTCATTCTGAAGCGCGGGGACGTGCTCCCGGCGAACCTGCGGCGCGTCACTGCTGCGCCGGTCGACGTTTCGTTGGCACGGGCTGAGATCGTCAAGGAAATTGCAGAATTCTTGACAGCTGTTCCCGTCAAGCAGAAAACTACACGCTGACGCAAAGTGCGCAAGCGCTGACCTGCCCGACACGGTCGGGGGCCCGTCATCGCCGTTGTGGTAGTGTCGCCTTAACTAAATGCAGGATGCGCCCATTGCCGTTGACCAATAGACGGTGGCGTCGCCTTAACCGATTGGTGCTGATTGGAATGGTATCCGAGCGCCATGACCGAAGTCCCGATCACCCGCTACAGGCGCCATCGCTTTCCTGCCGAGATTATCGCCCACGCGGTATGGCTCTATTATCGGTTCCCGTTGAGCCTGCGCGACGTCGAAGACTTGCTTGCCGAACGCGGCATCGATGTCTCGTTCCAAACCGTCTCGGAGTGGGCCGCAAAGTTCGGTCTCAAATTCGCTTATCAATTCCGGCGGCGGTCGCGGGGCAGCTTTACCGACAAGTGGCACCTCGATGAAATGGTCGTATCCATCAAGGGGAAGAAATATTGGCTGTGGCGCGCCGTCGATGCCAATGGCTACATTCTCGACGCTCTCCTTCAAAGCCACAGGAACAGGAAGGCCGCTCTCCGGCTGGTGCGCAAGCTGCTGAAAAGCCAGGGCGCCGTGCCACGGGTGATGGTGACCGACAAGCTGCGCTCCTACTCGGCCGCCAAGGCTGAATTTATTCCGAGCGTCGAGCATCGCTCACACAAAGGGCTCAACAACCGTGCTGAGAATTCTCACCTTCCTGTGCGCCGACGAGAGCGGCGCATGATGCGCTTCAAGTCGCCGCGACAATGCCAACGTTTCGTCTCAGCCCATAGCCAGATTGCCAATCTTTTCCATCTTCATCGAAAACATCTGACCGCCGCCGATTATCGCCAACTTCGTGCCCATGCCGTCACGACCTGGAGAGAGGTCACCTTGTCGATCGAGGCCTGAAAGCAATGCAGAAGGCTCCCTTGCACCGCGCAATCAATTAAGGCGACGCCACCCGCGGTTGCCGAGGCGGCGGAAGTCGACAGTGTTGCCGCCATAAGCTGACGGCGATGGTGACGTGTTCGGTGTTCGGCGCGGGCACCTTGAGGTCCCAGATGCCGAGCACGCCGAGCCACCAGCAGAAATCCTTGCCGCGATAGCGCCGCGGCGGATGGTCGTGCGGGCCGATGGAAAGGTAGACGCGGCGGCCTGCGCGCAAGAGTTCGTCGGCGATCTGCGTGCCGGAGGATCCGGCGCCGATCACCAGCACCGCGCCCTCGGGCATCTGGCCGGGATTGCGAAGTAATCTGCCACCTGCTCCTTGGGGGCGAAGGCGTCGTCTTCGAGGCCGGGGAAGGTCATGCCAGGAAAGCGGTCGTGCCAGGCGGGGCCGTTTGCGACGAGGCTGTCCCAGCGGGCGGTGCGCCAGCTCTCGGCGATGCGGGCCTTTTCGAGAACGAGATGGGGAATGCCGCGCTTGCCGAGATGTTCGCTCATCGCGACGCCCGCCTGGCCGGCGCCGATGACGAGCGTATCCACTTTTTCCACTGCCATGTCGCTTTCCTTCCCATTCCCCGGAACGCCAGCCCTGCGGCCAGCCTTTGCCGATGTGTAGTGGAAGGAAAAAAGCGCTGACATGAGCGTTTGGTTCAGCGTTGATTAGGCGGCCGCTAAGCCGCGCGGAATGCTACGCTGCAATGTATACAATTTGCCGGCGTATACTGCGGGATTTATGGAATAATTTGCTAATATTCCGAGGTAATATCCCGAAAAAAATTAGGCGCCGCATACGATCTTATGCTGCAATGCGCATAAGGAATTCACGATCCAGAGGGTCGAAGCGGGCTTTGATCTCCCTGATTGGAGAAACGGAATTTGTAGAAGATGTTATAAATCAATAAGATATATTGCACCATGCAGAGCCAGAAGCAATTCCGTGAATGAGGGCAGGGCCACCTCCGACAGGTTCAGATGCGCGCGCACGCAAATGGCGTGGCGTACCAAATTGTATCCGAATATTTTTCAAATTTGCATACAATATTGACAATTGTGATATCATGCATGACGCTTGGTGAAACGCCCAAGAGGAAAACATGACCCAAGCGTCCAGTCCCCCCGCGGTTTCCATCAGAAATGTTGCCAAGAGTTTCGGGAAGGGCATCTACGCCTTCCGCGTGCTGGACGATGTGTCGCTCGATATCGGACGGCGCGAGTTCTTCACGCTGCTCGGCCCCTCGGGCTGCGGCAAGACCACGCTGCTCCGGCTGATCGCGGGGTTCGAGACGGCCGATAGCGGCGCGATCTCCATCGAGGGTGAGGACGTTACCGCCCGCCCACCCTTCCACCGCCCGGTCAACACCGTGTTCCAAAGCTACGCCCTGTTCCCGCACCTGACGGTGGAGCAGAACGTCGCCTTTGCGCTGGAAGAGCAGGGCATGGCCCGCGACGCCATCCGCAAGCGTGTCGGCGAGGCGCTGGAAATGATGCGAATGGGCAGTTTCGCCAAGCGCAAGCCGGCGGAACTTTCCGGTGGTCAGCAGCAGCGCGTGGCGCTTGCTAGGGCGCTTGCACCGCGGCCGCGGGTCCTCCTGCTCGATGAGCCGCTGTCGGCGCTCGACCTGAAACTGCGCAAGGAAATGCAGATCGAACTGAAGATGCTGCAGGAAGAGGCGGGCATCACCTTCCTCTTCGTCACGCACGATCAGGAGGAGGCGCTGACGCTCTCCGACCGGGTCGCCGTCATGCAGTCGGGTCGCATCCTCCAGATGGGACCGCCGCGCGAGATCTACGAGACGCCGACGCACCGTTTCGTCGCCGATTTCATCGGCGATATCAACCTCCTGGATGGCGAGGCGCTGCCAGGCGGCGGTGTCCGCCTCGAGGGCGGTACCGTGCTGTCCGCCCCGCACAATGCGTCCGGCAAGGTGACGGTCGCGATCCGCCCCGAGCGTGCCCGGCTGGCGCCGGCGGGCGAGGGCGCACTGGAGGCGACGGTGGTGCACTCGGCCTATCTCGGCACGGCGATGCTGCACAAACTCGATCTTCCCGGCGGCGGCACGTTCCTGCTTCGCCAGTCCGATCCGACGGAGGCCGCGCCCGAAGCGGGAAGCCGCGTCGGCCTTGCGCTGCCCGCCGAAGCGCTGCGGGTGCTCGACCGATGAGCGCCGCGCTCCGCCGCTTCTTCCTCCTGTCGCCGGCCCTGGCAGTCATCCTCTTCCTGATCGGCGTGCCGCTCTGCCTGATGGCCTGGGTCTCGCTGCTCGACAAGGGCGGCACATCGGGCGTCGACTGGTCTTCCGCCCCCTCGTCCGCCAACTATGTCCGCCTTGCCTGGGAGGAGGATTTCGACGGCACGATGATCCTCAACACCAGCTATCTGGTGATCTTCCTGCGCTCGGTGTCGCTGGCCGCTGTCACTACCGTGCTCAGCCTCGCCTTCGGCCTGCCGGTGGCGCTGTGGATGGCGAGCCTCTCGCGCACCGGCCGCGACATCATGCTGCTGCTCATCACCATTCCGTTCTGGACGAACCTTCTGGTGCGCAACTACGCCTGGCTGATCATCCTGCGCGAGGACGGCTGGGTCTCCAGGTTCGTCAACATGATCTCGCCCTGGCCGGTGCAGCTGCTCTACAACGATGCGGCGGTGGCGATCGGCCTGACCTATTCCCTCCTGCCCTTCACCATCCTGCCGCTCTACACCGTCTTCGAGAAATTCGACTGGCGCTTGCTGGAGGCCGCGCACGATCTCGGCGCGACGCGCAAGCGGGCGCTGCTCCGCGTCGTGCTGCCCATCGCCACGCCCGGAATCGTGGCGGGCGCGCTGCTCGTCTTCATTCCCTGCCTCGGGGCTTTCGTCACGCCCGCCCTGCTCGGCGGCGGCAAGACGCTGATGCTCGGCAACATCATCCAGATGCAGTTCGGCGCTTCGCGCAACTGGCCATTCGGCGCGACGCTCGCCGTCGTGCTGCTCGCGATCATGCTCGTCGTCATGACCGCCATGGCGCTCTGGCGCAACAGGAGGACCGCATGAACCCGCAGCGTTTTCCCTTCACGCGCGAAACTTCGCTGTTCGTGCTGGCCTATCTCTATGTGCCCGTCGTGGTGCTGATCGCCTATTCGTTCAATGCCAACCGCACGGCGACGGTCTGGACCCACGCCTCCCTCGACTGGTACGGCCGCATCCTCGTCAACCCGTCGATCCAGTCGGCGGCGTGGAATTCGCTTGTCATCGCCGTCTCGGCGGCGACGGCGGCGACGGTCCTCGCGCTTCTCGCGGCTCTCGCCACCCGGCGTGCTTTCCTCGGCTGCGGAGCCTCCGAGGCGATCCTCAACATGCCGCTGATCCTGCCGGAGATCGCCGTGGCGGTCGCGACCCTGCTGCTCTTCGTCTCGCTCGGCGTGAAGCTCGGCCTCGGCGCGATGGTGGCCGCCCATACCGCCTTCTGCATTCCCTTCGCCTACCTGCCGATCCGCGCGCGGCTCGACGGCATCAGCGGCACCTATGAGGAAGCGGCGCACGATCTCTACGCCAATCGCTTCCGCACCTTCCGCCGGGTGACGATGCCGCTGCTCTGGCCCGGCGTCATGGCCGGCTTCACGCTCGCCTTCGTCACCAGCCTCGATGACTTCCTGACCTCGTTCTTCCTGGCAGGACCCGGCCTGACGACGCTGCCCGTCTACATTTTCTCCGCGATCCGGGCCGGCATCACGCCGGAGATCAACGCCATTTCGGCGGTGATGCTCGTCGTCTCGGTCCTGCTCGTGTCGCTTTCGTTTTTCCTCGGCCGCCTGCGCCGATAACCCTGGAGGAGCCTTGCAATGAACCTGAAATCCTGCCTCGGGGCGGCCATTGCGGCCGCCACCCTCTTCGTGCAACCCGCAGCGGCGCAAGATGCGGAAAAGACCCTCTATTTCTACAACTGGACCGACTATTACCCGGTCGAGCTGCTGGCGAAGTTCGAGAAGGAGACCGGTATCAAGGTCATCCTCGACGGATACGACAGCAATGAGACGCTGCTGGCCAAGCTGCAATCGGGCGGTGCGTCCTACGACGTCATCGTGCCGAGCGACTACGTCATCCCCGGCCTCCTCAAGGATGGGCTGCTTATGAAGATCGACACCCATTCCATGTCGAACTACGCGACGCTGAAGGACGCCTTCAAAAACCCGGATTTCGACCCCAAGCACGAATATTCCGCGCCCTATCTCTGGGGCGTGACGGGCATCGCCTATGACAGCGCCCAGGTGCAGGGCGGTAAGCTAGAGGATAGCTGGAAGGAATATTTCGAGCCGCGGCCGGAGCTGGAGGGCAAGATCGCCGCGCTCGATACGGGCAGCGACGAGATCCTCGCCGCCTCGCTCTATCTCGGCATTCCGCAGTGCACCGAGAGCAACGAGGACGCCGCCCACATCCTTAAGCTGCTCAAGGGGCTGAAGCCGAAGCTGAAGCTCTATTCCTCCGACAGCGTGGTCGACCGCATGGCCGCCGGCGAGGTGGCGATGTACCATGTGTGGAACGGCGCGACGGCCCGCGCCACCGCCCAGCGTGACACGATCCGCTTCATCTACCCGAAGGAAGGCACGCCGATGTTCCGCGACAATTTCGCGGTGCCGGCCAACGCGCCCCACCCGGAAAATGCGAAGATCTTCATCAACTGGATGATGGCGCCGGAAAATGCCGCCTTCGTTTCCAATTCCATCGCCTATGCCAATGCCACGAAGTCCGACCAGTTCCTGAGCGAGCAGTGGCGCAAGATGGACGCGATCAACATGCCGGAGGCATTCGCCTCGCGCCTCGTGCCGACGCAGGATTGCACCGGCAAGGCGCGTGAACTCCGCGACCGCATCTGGACGCGTCTTAAGGGCTGAGTGCCCGCAAACGAGAACGAGCGCGGCCTTGCGGGGCCGCGCTTCCGGCTGACAGGAGGCAGATATGACCGTTACGACCTATTCCAACCTCATCGACCCGGACGGGCAGGCGATCGGCATCCGCTGCGCCGGCGGCGTCATTGAGGCCGTCGGCCCCGGCGTCGATGCGCTCGATGCGGTGGACGGGGAAGGCAGGCTCGTCGTGCCGGCCTTTGTCGAGCCGCATATCCATCTCGACAAGATCCTGTGGGGCGAGCCGTGGCAGCCCGGCCCGCGTGTCGCGCGCCTGCGCGACTACATCGAAAACGAGCGCAAGGTGCTCGCCGCCGTCCCGACGCCGCCGGAGGTGCGGGCAGGGCGGATCCTGACTGAAATGCTGCGTCACGGCACCACCGCCGTGCGCTCCCATATCGACGTCGCGCCCGACATGGGGCTCTCCCATGTGGAGGCGATGTTCCGCGTGCGCGAGGAATGGCGCGACCGGGTGGACCTGAAGTTCGTCGCCTTCCCGCAGCAGGGCCTGCTTTCGCGGCCGGGCACGGCGGAGCTGATCCGCGCAGCCATCGACATGGGCGTGGAGACGGTCGGCGGGCTCGATCCGGCCGGCATCGACGGCGACCCGGACGGCCAGCTGCGCTTCGTCTTCGACCTCGCCGTGGAAAAGGGCGCGGGCGTCGATATCCACCTGCACGATACCGGTGATCTCGGCGCCTGGCAGGTCGAGCGCATCGCCGACTACGCCGAAGCGTCGGGCCTCACCGGCAGGGTGATGATTTCCCATGCCTATTGCCTCGGCATGATCTCCGAACGACGGCTCGACGCCATCGGGCGCCGCCTTGCGGACCTCAAGATATCGCTGATGACCTCGGCCCCCGCCGATATCGCTGTGCCGCCGGTCGAGCGGCTGACGGAACTCGGCGTCACCATCTGCTGCGGCTCGGACGGCATTCGCGATTCCTGGTCGCCGCTCGGCAATGGCGACATGCTGGAGCGCGCCTTCCTCACCGCCTATCGCTTCGACTGGAACCGTGACGAGGATTTCCGCCGGGCCCTGTCCTGCGCCACCGACGTCGCCGCCCGCGCCATAGGGCTTGAAAATTACGGCCTCCATGCTGGCGCCCGCGCCGATTTCGTGATGATCGAAGCCGTCAATGTGGGCGATGCGATCTGCCGCCGCCCCGCCGGCCGCCGGGTCGTGCGCTGCGGCACCATCATTTCCGCCTGAGGCGGCGGGCCGAACGACGTAGCGCGCCCTGCAGCGCACCCTGGCGAACAGCCTGCGCGTAAAGCCCGCATCGGTCTCGGCTCACGATCTCGACAGAAGGGTGCCGCTCCGGCCATAGCGCCGCACTCGCCACGCTCCGATCGTCAAGGATGTCGACAGCCGAGCGGCGCTCCAGGTCGACGATCATCGTGCCGTAGCGCCACGATCGCCGCCAGCTCCAGTCATCTATGCCGACGACGCGGATCGTGGAGACGCAGGGAGCTAGGGCGGCATCCCGCTTCATCTGCCGCAGGATCATGTCGTCGCCAACCGGCATGCCGAGCCGTCGCATCAAGCGTTCGCCAGGACGGCCGCCGGCGCTATGACCGAGCAGACCGACAATCTCCGCAACCCTCCTTGTCCGGCGCGCATAAGGGGAAGCAATCGTCGGCAGTCGGTCGGTGAACGTTTGTCATTCACATTGCTGATGCGCACACCGCCAGCGGCTCAACCGAAGCTTCACCGTCACGGTTCTGCCCTGGACCGACAGATCTTGGAGGCTTCGGGTGGACCAGCCATGGCGATGTCGGGTCCGCCGCCCGCAATCTGGGCAAGTGCCGAACGGCCCTTTGATCGGCGACTGTCAGCGTATGTGCCACCGCGCAAGGGCAGGCAGTCGGAAAAGCATGTCAGGGCGGCGCACCGAGAGCAGCCCTGAAATGTAGGCTTTTTCAATGGGATCTCGACGAGACGTTTAAGCGTGACGCAGATGCGTCAGCCGTGCCGGCATCCGGCAGACCGCTCTGACCGGCCCATTCCGCCCGGGCATCAATCGACCGTCAGCTTCAGGGTCTCGACGGCCACCCTCTCGACCTCGTTGCGCGTCAGCGCCTGCGGGCGGCAGGTGAAGGCCTCGTAAAGCTTCAACTGGTCGTCGTATTGCGGTGACTTCTCACCCGCGGGGCTGATGAAGCCGCTCTGGCCGGGCGGCGTCACCATGCAGACGGATGCCATGCCGTCCTTGAAGGTGATGAGGTCGCTCTGCGTGCCGCGGTTCATCGTCGTGCCGATCTCGATCCCTTCGTCCTCGCCGGCTTGGGCGATGCCGAGATAGTTCTTGGTCACGAAGACATGGTGCGGCAGCGCGATGCCGAGGGCGGTGGTGACTGTTTTACCGAATTTATTCAACATATTGGCTCCTCCTCTTGCCGATGTTTGAATGCGTATTTTTTGCTTAGGCGGCAATAAGCGTGCCGTCCTTTGCGACCTGAATGCCCTTGCGGTAGACCGCCCGTTGCACGGGGCGGGATGCGACGGCGTCGGCCGGCGTTTCGGCTCGCACCAAAAGGAAGGTGGCATCGCAGCCGGGCTCCAGGCCGTAGCCCGTGCTGGGCGAGGCCGACGCCGTTCGGCAGATCATTAAAGCCCATAATCAACGCCTGTATCGGCTGGCGCGGGCAGTGGTTCGCAGCAATGCAGATGCGGAGGAGGTTCTTCAGGAGGCTTATCTCCGGGCCTTTGCGAGTCTGGGGAGTTTCCACGGGGAATCGTCCCTCTCCACCTGGCTGTCGCGCATCGTGCTCAATGAGGCGTTAGCGCGGATGCGGTCGCAAAGGCGGCTGAAACGCACCGCTCCCTCCGCCCAGGCGGCCGGAGAGGCGCAGATCATTGCCTTTCCCGTGCCGGTATCCAACGACGATCCGGAGCGCACCATGGCCCAGCGACAGCTTCTGCATCTCGTCGAGCAGGTGACGGACGACCTCCCGCAGCCCTTCCGCGTCGTGTTCGTCGCCCGGGTGATCGAAGGGCTGAGCGTCGAGGAAACGGCGGCACTGCTCGACCTGCCGTCCGCCACCGTCAAGACGCGCCTTCACCGCGCGCGCAGGCTGGTCCGGGACCGGTTGGAGGCGCAGATCGGGCCGGTACTGCTCGATGCCTTTCCCTTCGCAGGCACGCGGTGCGATCGCCTAACCGAAGCGGTGCTCGCAAAACTCGGTCTCGAAAAATAGCGGGAACCTCGCCGGCGGCCCGGCATCCAATGTCGTGTCAATGCAAACAGGCGCCGGCGACACGACCGGCCAAGGAGATACCCGATGAAGACCTTTCTCACCGCCGCGCTCGGCGCGGTTTGCCTCGTCATGACCGCACCATTTGCGGACGCCGCCGACGCGCCGAGCGATCCGCAGATCGCCCATGTCGCCTACAGCGCCGGGGCGATCGACGTGGAGGCGGCCAAGCTCGCCCTGTCGAAAACGAAAAACCCGGATGTGCAAGCCTTCGCGCAGTCGATGCAGAAGGACCACGAGGCGGTGAATGAGCAGGCGTTGGCGCTGGTCAAGAAGCTGAAGGTGACGCCGCAGGATAACGCCACCAGCCAGGCCCTTGCCAAGGCGGCCGAGGAAATGCGCGCCGAACTCGTCAAGCTCGATGGCGCGGCCTTCGACAAAGCCTATATCGCGAATGAGGTCGCCTATCACAAGCAGGTCAATGCGGCGCTGGAGACACTGCTGATCCCTTCGGCGCAGAGTGCCGAGCTGAAGAGCTTGCTGGAAACCGGCCTGAAACTGTTCCAGGGTCATGAGCAACATGCCGAACATGTCGCGGCAGGCCTGAAATGACGACGGGGACTCTCAACCGGCGGCAATTGCTTCTCTCAGGCGCGGCTGTTCTCGCGGGCGGCCCGCTGGCCCGCGCCCATAACGGCACGGTCCACGTCGCCATCGAAAACCTCGCCTTCGTCCCGACCGAGGTCGAGGTTCGGGTCGGCGAGACGATCGAATGGACCAACAACGACCGGTTCGCCCATACCGCGACCGTCAAGGGCGGCTGGGAGGTGACCATTCCGCCCGGAACGAAGGCGACGCGAGTGGTCACGGCGAATGACAGCGTCAACTACTACTGCCGTTTCCACCCCAACATGAAGGGCCGGATCGTCACGACCGCATAGGTGTTTTCGCCGCTACACTCGAAAGCAGCAGGGACGGTCCGGCGGGCCGCCTCTGCTTTCTGTGGCGAGGCGGGCCATGGGTTGGAAGGAGGAGCCGTTCGGCCCAAGGCTCGCGCAGCCATTGTTCCGGAGCGAGGACCGGTCGTTAATCTGCGACGTGGCCTTGACGGTGAAGGTTCTTGCATCAGGTTCCGGTGCTGGGGGTCCAGTTCGGCGAGCTTGAAGTCGCCCATCATCATCACCGCTATGTCCTTCAAGCAGGCTGTTGAAAAAGGATCCGGTCTGGCGTCATTGGCCATGATTCATTGGCCTGGAAGAGATTCGGAGTTGATGGATGCGTGGCGGCGATAATCGGACGGGAAACCTTTTCGGCTACGTCGATCTCGAAGCGCGGGTTCGGCGCAATCATCGGTTGCGGGGCGATCCGGTTGATTGTGTTGCGCTTGCGGGAGAGTTTGCGGCGCTTTATTCGCCGATCGGGCGGCCATCGATCCCGCCTGGGAAGCTTCTACGGGCGATGCTGTTGCAGACGTTCCAGAGTTCTGGGTGTCGCGCTCACTGATGATCGCCGCCCATTGCCTCGTGCTTGCCGGACGCATCGGCGAAACCCGGGCCCATGCGGCCGGATCCGTCTCCAGAACCCGGGCTACCGAACGGAAAACTTCCTCGACGCTTTCCATTTCACCGCCGAAGTGATCGCCCGCTGTCGCGAAGCGACCGGTCTGATCGGCTTAACGGTCTGAGCGTGCTGACGATTGCCTTGAGCGTACGATCTGTGGCGCGACGTTCACCACGACGAGACAGCATCGGCGCGATCGTATCCAAATCGACGCCATGATCGGCTCGGGTCGTGGCTGAACGGCTTGGAGCGAAGAGCTTCCAAGGCGACAGGCTCAACCAAGTTGCTATTGCAAAGACCGACACAGGTCGAAACCTTCATTAAGCGTCAGAGTCCCAAATTTCCGCCCGCACTGCTGCCCTGCGCATGTCGAACGTCGAGGAGGACGGTCTCGCATGATCGCTCCGCTCAGTCGCCGCGAGCGCGAGGCTTTCCTAGACATTGCGCATAGCCTCTATGGCCTCAATCCAGACGTGGTCGGCGCCAGCCAGCGCCATGTCGCCCGCCAAAGGTATCGAGTCTTGCGATGCGGAGACGTGACACCTGATCGGGGGTGATCGCCGGATGCGCTAAGATTCTTGGCACGGTCGCGGTAGCTCGTTTCACGAGAGCTTCCTCGCTCAACAAAGTCTGTTGCCACTCGTGGGTCACTTCGGCGTCCTTTCGCGCAGCTGAAATCCTGGTTTAAGATCAAGCCGCGAAGACATCCTCCACGCCACACAAGGCTTCCGGCAGGACCTCTCTGCCTGCGTCATCAAAGGCACACAGTAGAAATATTCGAGCACCGTTCCAGACATAGCGGTAGTGAACTGACTGCGTATTCCGGTGATGCCGGACGGCTATTCCAATCTGAAGCCGGACAGTTGACGTGCCCCTGGGTCGTGTGTGTTTTTGACCTGAACCCATTTCGCGATCAAACCAGGGTTGTTTGGTCTGTGGTCACGGCTTTCTGTTTTCGCATACTCTCGCCGCTGAGCTCGATGCGATAGGCATTGTGTACGAGGCGGTCGAGGATAGCATCGGCAATGGTTGGATTGCCGATCATGTCGTACCAGTGATCGATGGGAACCTGGCTTGTGACGATGGTGGATCGCTTCTCGTAGCGGTCCTCGATGATTTCCAGGAGATCGCGACGCTGCTCGTCGTTGAGCTTCTCCGGACCCCAGTCGTCGAGGATGAGCAGGTCGGTCCTGGCCAGGGCCTTTAGGACCTTCGGATACCTGCCGTCGCCGCGCCAGGGCAAGTGTGGCGAAGAGCCTGGGGAGGCGATGATAGGCAACGGAGAGGTCCCCACGGCATGCCTTGTGTCCAAGAGCGCAGGCAAGCCAGCTCTTTCCGACGCCGGCGGGTCCGATCAACAGCAGGCTGTGGCGCTGCCTGACCCAGTCGCAGCCGGCCAGCTTCATGAAGAGATTGCGGTCGAGGCCGCGGGCGGCGGCATCATGCGGCCTTGGAGACGGCACCGTAGGCGAGCTTGCCCTTGTGGAACACCGCGTTGCGGGCAGGCAGGCGCGCAACCGCTTCAGCCGAGCAACTCGCCGGCAGGAGGTTGAAGCTCGCGTCGTCGCCGGCCTTCGGCCACGCCTGCTCGCCCTTGTCGTTCAGCGGAGTGACGAAGCCAGTCGCATAACCCAGCGTGCGGCTGATATCATACTCCGTGCTGCGATACTGGAGTCGGGCGATTTCGTTAGCTTTCTGCAGGATGTCGCAATTGCCAAACGAATTCCACCAGTCCATCACGCTGTCGGTGCCGCAGATTATCTCGATGCCGGCCTCATGCAGTTCGCGCAACGGCATGGAGCCCTTGCCCAACGGAACTGCGCTGGCCAGGGTGACGCCCAGCGCCTTCATGCGGGTCGCAATGTCGTTGAGTTCTTCCTTGGAGAGTTCGGCCAGCGAATAGGCGTGGCTGAAAGTCACATTACCTTGCAACTGCTTGTTCTTCTCCATGTGATCCATGATGCGATTGAACGCAGGAATGGCCGTCTCACGCGCCTCATGGATATGAACATCGATCCCGACGTTGAAATCGATGGCGAGCTGAACCGTCGTGTCAACGGACTTTTCCAGCGCATGATCGAAAGAGGTGGGGTCGACGCCGCCGACATAACTGACGCCGCCCGATTTTAGCGCCTCGCGCATCAGGCTGACGCTGTCGGAGGCCAGCAGACCGTGTTGTGGGAAGATGATGATCTTGGACTCGAGAGTATCCTTGAAACGATCGAGCGACGCCTTGAGGTGCTCGAGATTGCCCAGCTTGCTGACGGGATCGACGTTGCAATGGGTGCGGCAGACCGTGGTGCCGTGCGAATGCATCAGACGGATCATCGCAGCCGTACGCTCTTCGGCCGACGGCAGAAGCTTGGGCAGGAGATCACGCTCCTGGGCGACACGATCCGCCCGGCCATGCTGTGTGGGAAGCGTTGCCTCCCAGGGACCGCCATAGAAGGTCTTGTCCAAATGGATGTGCATGTCACGGAAGGTCGGCAGCAGGAGCTGGCCCTGCGCGTCAAAAGCCGCCGCGCCGGCCGGAACTTCCGCCTTCGCATCGAGGATCTCGGCGATCTTGCCGTCGGCGATGCGTAGCGTCTTCAACTCGGTATTGGTATGGGTGACGACGGGTGCATCGAGCCACGCCTTCTTTTCCTCGACAAAGCCGGTCTCAAGACGGACGTTGGACAGATAATAAGCGTTTGGCAGTTTCTCCACGTCGGTGACCGGGGTGGTGACAGTACTAACATCGATCGGTTTGGTCTCCGTTGCGCTAGCGCCGCTACTCAGGCCCACCCCCAGCACCAGACTTCCAGCCCCAACGCTGCCCATAAAACTGCGCCGAGACAGCCCCGATTGTGAATTGCCCATGTTCGCGTCCTTCTTGACAATGCGAGGAGACAATACCAACAAGATGGATAGTTTATTGTAGGGGTGGCGGCTGTCAATGGTCGAGGACCGACCAGGTAAGGGCCGGGTTGTGTCCAACCACCGGGCCGAGTCAGCCTCGCTTGTCGGGTATGCGAATGACCAAGAATGCATGCGGTGGTCGTTGCGCGGTGCCCATATGCTCATGCAGGTCCGGCTGGCAGACCCTCAATAGCGCGCTTCGTGATCGAATGCGGACGCCGTTTCGACTACCGGAACCGACCGTGCCACCGCCTCTCTGCCCTGCATCAGAGTGTCGAGCCATAACCTCCTGCATCGATGGCCTGCCACAGCCAGTGCTTTGTTCTCTTGATCATAACCACCATCTCATCGCACGTGTCGGCGAAGGCGCTTTGGACATTCATCGGATCCAGCGTGCGTATTCGCCGCCGAACTTTCCGGCCCACTCCGTGCCGGTCTGGAGGAGACCCCGATGCCGCGAACGGCGAGCATTTCCTCGGTTTGGCCCCGCCTGAGCGGAAGATGTAAATACTCGTTATTTGGGATCCTCAGTTGGAACGAACGGTACAGGCGCGCGACCTGCACGGCGCCTGCGACTACACGCCCTTTGAAGGCATGTCCGGAGTTGTCACGTTATCGAACGGTGAGCGAGCAATCCCGCCGGTTTTCCGAGATCAGGCAACGGCGCCGGTCACGGCTTTCCAATGCGCCATGGCGCGGATGCGATGAATGTGAGTGGCGAGCGCGGAACGATTGTGAAGCGGGGCAACGAATAGATTGCGGAGGGTCGAAAAGATCGAAATGAACCGTTGCAGTCCTCCGGCTGATCGGAAACCCTGCATAGCTCGCTCCCGTTTTCGTAGCGGCAGATGAGAATTCTCTGCCCGATTGTTCAAGCCCTAGTGGGACCGGTGCTCAACCGTCGGCATCAAGTCACGTTTGGCCGCACTATAGGAGCGGAGTTTATCGGTGATGATCCGCTTGGGCGGCAAGCCCTGCTTCGTCAGCAGCCTGAGTAGCAATCGCCTTGCAGCCTTGGTGTTGCGTTGGCTTTGGACGATCTCGTCGAGAACGTAGCCATCCTGATCAACGGCACGCCAAAGCCAGTGCTTTTGGCCGGCGATGGAAATCACCACCTCGTCCATGTGCCAGATGTCCTGGCGTGAAGGACGCTTGCGGCGCAGTTGCTTTGCATAGGCCGGTCCGAATTTCCGTCCCCATCGCCGGATCGTTTCATACGAGACGATGATCCCGCGCTCCAACAGCAGCTCCTCGACCAGCCGCAGGCTCAAGGGAAATCTGAAATACAGCCAGACCGCATGGGCGATGATCTGTTGCGGGAAGCGGTGGCGCTTGTAACTGATGAATGAATTCTTCATCCCACCGGTTCTATGCCTCGCCCACTGAAATCCCGTTTATGTGACAACACCGCGAGGACGGTACCGGAATGGGATTAGCGCAGGTGCGCACTTTCATGCAGATGGTCGGGGGCCATCTGCAGATTGCCAGCGAGCGAGGGACCGGAACCACGGTCGATCTGCTGTTTCCATCGACCGACGCGGCCGCTTAGGCCTCGATGTTGCCGTCGGAGATCGCGCGCAAGCCGGCAAGGGCCGGTCCCACGACACTCTCATCGGCATTTGCCGACCTCACCGAGTAAACCGGATAGGAGTATTGCGGCATGTCGGGTACGAGATGGAGCTCACCCACCGCTAAATGCGGCTCCACCGCGCTCATCCTGAAATAACCTGAACCGCCGCTCGCAAGGACATAGCCGAGAGCGAGGGGACCGAGATCGAAAGAGAGGTCCGGTGCGACATCTGGGAAATTCATGTCGTGTTGCCGCCCGAAATCTGGCCCCCAATCGATGTAGACGTAGCCCGTCTCCTCAAGGCGCTTCGCTTCCGGATCGGTTGTCACAAGCACGAGCTTTTCTTCCATCAGCAGGTCGATTCTAAGTCCGGGGCGATGCTGGGGAGCATACATGATCGCCACGTCGACCATTCCCGAGGCGACCTGATTGATCAGATCCTGGGGCACGTCGACATGGACGCGAAGCGCGATATCGGGAAGAAACCGGCGAATCCATCTGACCCAGCTCAGCAGCAGTGGTTGCGCAAGAGTGACTTCGCTGCCGACCGTCAGCACCGCCCGGCGCCCTGCCGGCACTGCGACCTGTTGACGGGTGCGCTGCCATAACTGGACAAAGATTGGCGCGTGGCGCAGGAACTGCTCGCCCGCCGGCGTCAGTGACGCGCCGCCCTTGTTCCGAATGAACAGCGGCCGGCCAAGCAGTTGTTCGAGGTGGCGAATCCGCGCGCTGACCGTCGTCTGAGCAACGTTCAAGCGCTCCGCGGCTCGAATAAAACTTCCCGTTGAAACTATTTCCAAGAACGTCCGGGCGAGCTCAATGTCCATCAAAGTATAGCATAAAAGTTGCGCTTAAATGTCAATCAAATTCGTTTGCTAGATACTAGCTGGTCCGTAAGCTTGGGTGAAATCCACCAGTCGTGCGCCGCATGCTGCGTAGCTACTCAACCGGCGCGTCTGGGCCGGCAGTGAGCACTCAGCCAAGGTATTGCGGGACGAGCCAGTTGGCGCGGGGTCGCCACGGCCGACACCCGCGTCGCGATCCTGACACTTTCGGGAGGGCAGTTTTATCGATGTTCCAGCAAGATTTCCTTGAGGACAACAGCATCGTTGTGCCTCTCGTCGCGCGCCGCGTAGACAAGAGTGATCGGGCCGTTAAGCGCCAGGCTGCGCAACCGATCAAATTCTTCGCGATGCGCCTCGATCTCCGCGGTGTATCGCCGGCGGAATTCCGCCCATCGGGAGGGATCGTGAGCGAACCATTTCCGCAGCTCAGTGCTTGGCGCCAGTTCCTTCGCCCAATAGTCAATTGCCGCATCGGTCTTCCTGACTCCGCGCGGCCACAGCCGGTCAACCAAGACACGCTTGCCGTCACTGTCCGTCGGACTCTCATAGGCACGCTTCAGTTTGACGTCCTTCTCGGAGATGCTCATGCCCGTGCTCCCTCGCCTGCCTTCGCAGACATAGGGCGCGCGTTCACATCTGCCACGACCAAATCACCTCGAAAATCGCGTTGCCAACGCATCACGCGACTATGCCAGGAGAAAAGCGATGAAGTTCTTTGTCGACACAGCCGATATTGCCGAAATCCGCGGGCTTGCCTCCGCAGGCGTTGTCGACGGGGTGACCACCAACCCGTCGTTGATCGCAAAGACCGGCCGACCGATCCGGGAGGTCATCAAGGAAATCTGCACGGCGATCGAGGGCCCGGTCTCAGCGGAGGTCACCGCGACTGAGTTCGACGGTATGGTCGCCGAGGGGAAGCAGTTGGCCAGCATAGCTGCCAATGTGGCCGTCAAGGTGCCATCCACCTGGGATGGGTTCAGGGCTTGCCGGGCACTCAGCGAACGCGGGCTGAGGATCAATGTGACCCTCTGCTTTTCAGCCAACCAGGCTTTGCTCGCGGCGAAAGCCGGTGCGGCCTACATCTCGCCTTTCGTCGGACGGCTGGACGATATCGGCCTCGATGGCATGGAAGTCGTCCGGGAAATCCGGGCGATCTACGACAACGACAAGTCCTTCAATACGGAAATTCTGGCGTCCTCAATTCGCACGCCTCTGCATGTCACACAGGCTGCAATGGCAGGCGCCGATATTGCGACGGTGCCACCGGGAGTACTTAGGAATCTGGCCAAACATCCGCTCACCGAGAAGGGACTGGCGTCCTTCCTCGCCGACTGGGGCAGGACGGGGCAAGTCATTCTTTAGTGATGTCCTGTTCGCCGCTTGTCATGAGCGATCCAGCAGAAAAACTGCACGCAATGGACGATTATATTCGTTTGCTTAACAAACGCAGCGGCCACAAACTGGCTGGCGAGATCAAAGGCCGCGACCCGCAAAGGAGCTTTCAGCCCTCGCAGCGGGCGCCATCTCGATAGCCAAGGAGAACCGAATGGCTGCTGAGCACAGAAGCATGACTAGGCCTGATCTGGCGCGGGGCATCAGACTTGCCGATCTTCCTGACGGCAGCCAGCTGGTCGGCCATTGCGGCGATGCGCAGGTGCTGCTTGTGCGCCGCGGGGCTGAGATTTTCGCCGTTGACGCGCATTGTACGCACTACAGCGGTCCGCTCGCCGACGGGCTGGTGGCCGGCGACACCGTCCGCTGCCCATGGCATCACGCATGTTTCAGCTTGAGGACCGGGGAGGCCCTGCGCGCACCCGCCTTCAGGTCGCTGGCATGCTGGTGGGTGGAACAGCGCGACGGCCATATTTTCGTCGTCGGCCAGCGCAAGCATGCGGAAGCGGCAACGAGCGAGCGTCCCGTCGAGGCAATGCCGGAGAAGATCGTCATCGTCGGCGGCGGCGCGGCCGGCTTTGCCGCCGCGGAAATGCTGCGGCGAGAGCAATATGCCGGCAGCATCGTCATGCTCAGCGACGACGAGGCGCCGCCTGTCGACCGGCCGAACCTTTCCAAGGACTACCTTGCCGGCAAGGCGCCGGAGAGCTGGGTCCCACTGCGGGGGGAGAGCTATTATTCCAAGAACCAGATCGACCTGCGTCTCGGGACGCAAGCGGTTCGCATCGAACCGCGGACCCGCGAGGTCATCCTCGCAGGCGGATACTCGGTCCCTTATGACAGATTGCTGCTGGCGACCGGTGCAGAGCCGGTTCGCCTGACGATTCCGGGTGCCGACCAGCCCCATGTTCACACGCTGCGCTCGCTCGCCGACTGCCGGGCCATAATCGAGCAGGCCGCGACGGCCCGCCGGGTGGTCGTGCTTGGAGCGAGTTTCATCGGCCTCGAAGTCGCCGCGGCCCTGCGCGCTCGCGGCGTCGAAGTCCATGTCGTCGCACCCGACAAGCACCCAATGGGGCGGGTCCTGGGTCCGCAGATGGGCGACTTCATCCGGACCCTTCACGAGAAGAACGGAGTCGTTTTCCACCTCGAGGAGACTGCAAGCAGCATCAATGGCGGCGAGGTGAAGCTTCGCAGCGGCGACACGCTGGCCGCCGACCTCGTTGTCGCCGGCATCGGCGTACGGCCGCGGACGGGGCTCGCCGAAACGGCAGGGTTGGTAACGGACCGCGGCATCGTCGTGAATGGATTTCTGGAAACCAGCGAACAGAGGATCTTCGCGGCCGGTGACATCGCGCGCTGGCCCGATCCCCATAGCGGAGAGAACATTCGCGTCGAACATTGGGTGGTGGCCGAACGGCAAGGGCAGACCGCGGCGCTCAATATGCTCGGCCGGAGCGAGAAGTTTACAGCCGTGCCGTTCTTCTGGAGCCAGCACTACGACGTCAGCATCAATTATGTCGGCCATGCGGAACGATGGGACGAAATCATGGTCGAAGGCGACATAGCCGGCAGGGACTGTCTGCTGCGCTTCAAGCGCGACGGACGCGTACTGGCTGCCGCTTCGATATCCCGTGACATCGAAAATCTGATGATCGAGCTGGCGATGGAGCATGAAATGGCCTTCTGACGACAAGACAGGCGCCGAAGGCTCGGGCACCGCCACAGCGAAGAAGAGGAGTTGAACTATGCCAACGTTGCCCGATCGTGATCTGGCTGCCGGCGTGCATATGCCCGCGCCCGCCAGGCATTACTCAAGGTCAATCATTTTCATCGACGAGATCGCCAAGCACGAGCCGCACGGGACGTCTACCTCGGTCGATATCTTCTCGCACGATGGCAACAAATGGTACTGCCAGGTCCGTTGCGGCGAACAGAAGACCCGGCCAATGGGGCCCTTCACCAAACGACAGGCGGAGCGGGTTCAGGAGGCCCGCAGGACGCGGATCGCGCAAAAGGGAACCGCGTGGCTCGTCTTCGAGCGAACCGGAGAGGACTGGTAATGACGCAAATTGAGCGAGTGGTAGTGGGGTGAAGAATCCTAACCAGCCTGCATTAAGTGTAAGAAGCCTTAGTGAGGCGACTCAGCGCTGATAGTGTATCGAAATGCAGTCGACCTGCGGAGCGAACCAATGTCCGCCTTGCCCGAAGTCCGGATGCTACGATGCCGCGAGCCGACGCAGTATCCAAGTTCCGACTGGCAGGCTGTCTATCGTCTAATAGCTGCAAAGGACCCGGATTTCGTCCTGCTTTCTCAACGACTCCGTCGTTTTCTGGCTCAAGGCGGTAGCTCCATTTCAGGACCGTGAGCCCTGGCACCAGAGAACCGAGCGGCCAGGGTAATCGACTAATCGAATTGAGATCCAGTTTATTTGCCGGAGCTGAGGCGTTCCGAGGAGTCATACCATGTCCAAGCGGCCGCAGTGTTATCTAACGACAAAAGACCATGCGATCCTTAGGGAAATTCTTGATCAGGCGCCTCGCGACAACGCCTACGGCCGATTGCTTAAAAGAAAGCTGGCGCAGGCGGAAATTTGCTCCGCTAGGAATGTCCCCGATGATGTCGTGACGATAAACAGTCGCGTGACCTTCTGCGTCGATGCAGGTGTTCCGAGAACAGCCAATGTGGTCCGGAATGAGAGCCAGGACTTTCCCAATTACACTGTCTCAGTAGAGTCGCTTTTGGGGTTGGGGCTGCTCGGCCTGAGAGCGGGTCGGGCAATTGCCGTGGAAACAGAAACGGGCGGCTTACAGAAGATCAATGTGATTAGGCTTGATTTCTAAGCTCTTAGCCTTCCAGGCACCTCAAAGGTGGTCACCTCGACGTTGCGGATCTCCTGCGCAAGGAACTAGCCTATACTGAAGGACTCCGCTCGTTGGTGGTAGTGGAGGAGGGGCCGGCAGAGGCCGTGATTCTGGCTGCTGTGGCCAGGGAGCGGGCCGAACTGACTGTGATCGGCATAGGAAGGACCGGCCCCCTGGCGCAAGGGCTGATCGGAAGCACCGCCACCACGCTCGCACGAACGTCCCCCGTCCATCTTCTGGTCGTCAAGAAGAAGGTGCTTGACACTGACGCTAGGGCAGCGGTGGCGACCGATCTGTCGGACTCATCTAAGCCCGCCCTGATATATGAGAGTCGCCCTGCAATGGTTTCCAGTTCGTAATCTGCCCCTTTTTCATGCGTTCGAACCCCCATATCGCGGCTGGGTGGATGACAGGGCGGCCTTCGACATCCAGTTCGAGGCGTCAGCGATCGCGCATGCCGGAACTTTGTCCAGGATGTGGCCGGCGAGAATGCGGACGCGAAATTCGATATCATTGCCCGGTGCGGAAATTCTGTGACCGGTGACACCCGGGCCCCGGTCGAGGGAGGCGCGAAGATCAGTTACACCGAGCCTGCGGCCCGCTCGCTGCATCATCAATCCAGCTACATCCGAGGCGCGCTGGGAGCGAACCACGCCGGGGGCAGTGCCAGATGAGCCGAGTGCTACCCTATCCGCGGCTGCACTCGTGTTGATGTGGATGCTGCTCACATCCTTCTCGCCCGGCCAGTTCCTCCTCGGAACGGCGATCGCGGCAGCGGCCTCGCGCGCGATGGTCCCGCTGCAGCGCGGCTCCAGGTGCTGCATTCTCAATGCGCCGCTGCGCGCACGTGCCAGGCCTTGCGCGGCGAGCGCTGCCGCTACCTGGAACAGACAGCGGCATGAGCGTTCATGTTGGAGTGAGACAACTGGAGGTCAGACCGACCGGACGTTTTCCGCTTTTGACTTCCCGGTCTTGCGGTCCTGTCCCAGCTCGTAGCTGACTTTCTGTCCGTCTCGAAGAGGTCCGGAGTCCTGCACCGCCGACACATGGACAAAAACATCTGCCCCGCCATTGTCGGGCGTGATGAAGCCAAAACCCTTGTCTTGGTTGAAAAACTTAACGGTACCGGTCGTCATGTTCATCCTCGTCAACTGAGCGGCCTGTGCGCCGCCGGCGGAGCTTATTCATAGCCCGGGCCGCCTGCAACCTTTCGCCAGTGCAAAAAGGGGAGCCAGCGCGCTCGGTGAGCCAATTGTCACCCGCGTCGGTCGAGGTCGATGTGTGCCGGAGAAAAAGCCCCGCCGATTAGGCGGGGCGAGGATCGCATCCAGATGGCTCGCTGGACGCGGGGGAAAACAGCCCCAACAGAAACGGGGACAAGTTATCGATGAAATCGACGGGAAGGGAAGGTCTGTTTCCCGGATTCCGGTACGGTTCGGCAAAAACAGAGGGCGCGCGGCTGAGCAACTCACTCCTTCGTGTCCACGCCGCGGATCATCCCGGCCTTTGACAGCGAGGTTGGGCGAGCAAGAGGTGATGCTGCCTTTGTGTTGCGCGACCCATCGCCTGTTCTCAGACTTTCATATTTCTGCTGGGCGTCCAATCTGTCCGCGTGCGAGACACTGGCGACGGGTGCTCCATTGACGTCATGGCGGACGGAACCTGGGCGTGCGATCGCAACCTGATAGCTCCTCGAGTACACGTAGGCTCCGATCGCCTTGCGCAATGTCGAGACGCTGATCTCCGGCTTCAGCAGGCATCGAATGTCATTCCAGAGACCGAGGGCGAATGGCCGGATCGGATCGCTAACCTTGCCGGGAAGGATGGCGATCGGCCGGGTGAGAAGCGCATTGATCGCCGCGGCTTTGAAGACGTCCTTCTCGCGTGCCACCACCGGGCCGGAGGTGTCTCGCAGAGATTTCGTTGGGAAGGGCTTCTCACGCATCACAGTTGTTACCCGCAGCAATCTGGCAATTGTCATGTATTGTCACGCCACACGAAAAGCCAGCGACGTCCGACCTCGGTGAAGACCTTAGCCGCACTGCTACGGAATGCGAGAACAGATCGCTGCACGCCTTATCTTCGTGGTAACGGATCGTCGAGGCGACGGCAGGCGATTGCCCCTGCCGCAGCAGGATCATCTTGTTGCCGCCTCGCTCAAAGCCGAGCCCGCAAGGCCACCAGCAATTCTTAACAAAATCGCCGCGCGCCGGAGACCCCGCTCGGGTTACGCCCTCGTGGCCGGCTTTTACTCTGCCGTCGACACCCTTGGGGTGGCAGATCTACTCCAATCTCTGCTTTATTCCCCACCGTGGGCATTGGCGTACCGTTGCGATAAGATCACGGTGGCGTTGAAACCCGATTCGGACGACTGAAGAGCCGAGTTCGAGGATCGACACCACTCCAGCCATCCGGTACAAGCGGGCCGTCCAAGTTGTGGCGGACCCGAGCCATGAGCCTGCCAAGGCGATGGCCACAGCCGGCCAGATGGGGTCTACGAGGCCCATCCGGCCGGCTGTCATGCCGATCAGTGCCAGCCTGCCAATCAGGGCCCGGTTGGCGGCCGCAGTCGCAACCGTCGCATACGCCCGCTGGTTCGGGGGCCTGATTGTCGGCGGCGGCATCGCGGTCCTGCCTTATAAAGGGATGGCGGCCTTCCCGGGCGCATCGAATATGATCTGGCATTGGTTGTCGCGTCCTGATCGGCGCCTTCGCCCTGCCGGCCGGCGTGCAAGGCCGCTATTTTTGACCGCTCGGTTTCCGACAGAACCTCGTAAACTGACCCTGTTGCAAAAATGTCGGCCTGAAGCATCAACCAGGAGCCCGTTCTGCACCCGCCATCGCGCTTTGCAACAGGGCCGGGGAGCTCGAATCGCCGCCCGTCACGCGCCGGAACGCCTCGATCGGTTGCGGCCGGCCAAGGAAATAGCCCTGTATTTCCTGGCAGGCCTCGGCGTCGAGGAATGCGTGCTCTCCGGCCGTCTCGACGCCTTCGGCCAGCACAGGCAGCTCAAGACCCCGCCCGAGACCGAGGACGGCGCGCACGATGGTGGCCGCCTGGTTGCTTTCGTCGACCGCCGGTCAGTGCGGCATCGCGGGCGATCTGAAGGAGAGTTCGCGACGTCGCCACTCCCACCGGATCGACGCCAACGAACCATGCTGTGATGCCGATAACGGCGACCAGCGCATTGGTAAAATCCGAAACCCTGAGGCTTCGCCAATCCTGAAGCGTGATAGCTGTCATGCAGCCAGCAAGGAGCACCGACAGAAATATTCGTGCCGCTTCGAGGGTTGCGAGCCCAACCACGAG
>NZ_MBSS01000014.1 GCF_001695855.1 Ensifer sp. LC163 | reverse complement strand
CGATGCCGACGATTGCCAAGATCTGGCGCGCCGGCTGCATCATCCGCTCGCAGTTCCTGGATGAAATCACCACCGCCTTCACCAAGGCGCCCGATGCCGCCAACCTGATCGTCACGCCGACCTTTGCCGCCATGGTCAAGGAAACCGATGGGGCACTGCGCCGCGTCGTTTCGGCCGCAGCGCTCGGCGGCCTGCCGGCACCGGCGCTGGCCTCGGCGCTCGGCTATTTCGACAGCTACCGCCGCGGCCGCGGCACGGCGAACGTCATCCAGGCGCAGCGCGACTTCTTCGGCGCCCACGGCTTCGACCGCGTCGATGGCGCCGACAGCCACCATGGCCCGTGGGGCAGCGGCCTCAACGCCTGAGCGAGCAAAGATCGGAAATTCGAACGGGGCGGCTTAGGTCGCCCCTTTTCGTTTGGGGTATATGCTGTCGCTTCGGCACCGGAGGGACGTGCAGGGCCATTACAGCGCCGCGCGTCAAATATGACGCGCTAAGGACGCTGTAACAGCCTAAACTTGCTGCATAATTTTCTCCTTAAATCGATTCCGATTTAAGGAATTATGCAGTAATCCTCGGCCGGCATTGTCTCGAACTGCACGTCATAGTATTTCAGGTCCTGCGACGGCAACCGGCACGAGGAGCATATCGATGGCCATAGTGATCCTGTTTCATTCCATCTACGGGCTGCGCGCGCTCGAGCGCGACGCGGCAGCGCGGCTGCGGGCCAATGGCCACGATGTGATCACGCCCGATCTCTACGAGGGCCAGGTTGCCGGCTCGGTCGACGATGGCTTTGCCCTGAAAGACAAGATCGGCTGGCGGACGCTGTGCGAACGCGCGGAAGCGGCGGTGGCCGGCCAGCCGGCGTCGGCAGTGCTCGGCGGATTTTCCTTCGGCGCGGCGATAGCCTCACACCTCTGGGCGAAGCGGCCGAAAACATCCGGCGTTCTGCTGCTGCACAGCATCGTCGAAATCCCCGACAATGCCCGCGACGGGGTTCCGGTGCAGCTGCACCTGGCCGATCCGGACATTTACGAGCCGGCGGAGGATGTTGCGGCATGGCGGGCGGTTGCGGACCGGTCGGCGATTGCGCTCGAAGCCTTCACCTATCCTGGCGTCGGGCACCTCTATACGGATGCTTCCCTGCCGGATTACGATGCCGAGGCGGCAAGCCTCACCTGGAGCCGTGTCGAGCGCTTCCTCGACACGCTGTAAGTGCAGGTGGTGTCGCCGGCATTGCTGGGGTGCGGAAACGCCGTCCTACGGCGCGTCGGCCGGCGAGGCGCGCCGGCGGGGTGCCCCGTCGCTCCGTTCTATCTCTCGGGGAAGACGCCCCCTCGTCTCAAAGGATTGGTGGATGGAAACTCCCGGTGCGTTCGCGATCTACGAGACGCAACACTGGAGCCTTACTCACCGGGTTGACAGCGCGTTGCCGGGCTATCTGATGCTCGGCTCGAAGATCGACACCAACAATCTGGCCGATCTTCCGGTCGAGGCGCTGACATCCCTCGGGCCGCTGCTCGCAAGAAGCCAGGAGGCGCTGCAGCGGCTGTTTCAGCCCGTGCGGATCTATATCGGGCGTTATGGCCATGCGCCCGGCTATCCCATCCACTTTCACCTGATCCCGATATACGACTGGGTCGAGCGTCTGTTCTGGCAGGATGCGCGCTATCGGTCGCTGGAACTGTTCGCCGAACCATCGGATGAAGCGGGGACGGACGGAGCAGAGCTGACCCTCTTCGTCTGGCGCGAGTTTTGCGAACGTGCCGTGCCGCCGACCGGCGAGGGGCCGTCCGTATCAGAAACCATGGCGATGCTGCGTGCCGCATTCAAGCCGCTGGAAACGGACTGAAACCCAGGCTTGCCTGCCGCCACGATAGTTCGGGCGATGGACGCGAGTTCGATGCGGGCCGTCATCGCCTACTTGGGGCGACGTTTCTCGTATCGAACGTCGCCGTTTGCCATTGTATCGACGTGGATCCAGCCGTGCTTGCGGTAGAAGCCGTTGGCGCGGATGCCCTCGCGTCCGTCGGTTTCGAGCCAGATCGTCTCATGACTGTGGAAGAGGGCGGTTTCCGCCTCTTGCAGCAGCAGCCTTCCAAGCCCGAGCCCTTCGAAATCAGGGTTGACGAAGAGGGCGAAGACGCAGCCGTCTTCGTCGTCGATCGACGAGAATGCGGCGGGGGTACCGTCGACCTCGGCGATCCAGACGCCGACGTCGGCCGCCAGCATCTCGACCAGTGTTGTAGGTGTGATGCCCATCTCCGACAGTTGTTCGCGCGACAGGTGGTTTTGAACAACGCTGGTGCGGATGTCGAAAATCGCCTCGACGTCTTCGGCTCTGGCTTTTCTGACGACGATGTTCATCACGGACCCCCTGCTGCGCGCACGGGTGTCGTCTAGCGCGCTGATATCGATGCGTCCACAGGTTGCTGCTGGGGCAACAAACTGATTTGCGATGGTGCCGTAAGCACCACAAGCCGGCATCGCGCGACCAACCGCTAACGCTTGATCGACACCTGTACGGCGGACTGAAACTCAGGCTGGCTGAGGCTCTGCAGCGTCTCGGATGGCTGGCCGTCGATATGGCCGATCACCGCCTTGGCGAGTTCGCGCCCGGCAACCCGGATGTCCTCGTACATGGTCACCACCTCTGGACGAAGCCACCGCAGGAAATCGCTCGGCACCTTGGAGACCATGTCGGCATCCTTGCCAAGCGTCTTGTTGGCGGCCTCCAGCCCGGCAATCAGCGCGATCGCGCCCGAGCCGCTGCCCGATACGATGCCATCTGGCGGATCGTCCGAGCGCATCAGCGTTTCGAAGGCGTCGCGGATCTCGACCAGCGTGTGATCGATGTTGATATGATGGAAACTGACTGCATCCGCCTGGAAGTCGCGAAGCCCGCGCTCGAAGCCGGCGCGCATGTGGGAGTAGAATGTCAGATGCGGCGGCGGCTCCAGCAGTACGAGGCGTTTGCGGCCGCGCTCCACCAGTTCGCGCACAGCCTCATAGGCAAAGCGCTCGTTGTCGAAGTCATGATAGGGGTGGACGACACCCATTTCGGTGCGGCCATGGGTAACGAAGGGCAGGCCGCGCTCCGTCAGGAGCGCCACGCGCGGGTCGTGCGGTTCCGTGCGCGAGATGATCACGCCGTCGGCGGCACCGGTATCGAGGATATAGCGGATCGGCGCCAGGGCATCCTTGGTGGCGCTATAGGGGGTGACGACCAGGTGATAGGGCGTGCCGGCGAGAACCTCGGTAATGCCGACGACCATCGGGCTGGTGATGCCCATGATCTCTTCATCGAGCGTCAGCACCAGGCTGATGACGTTGGTCTTGCCCGTTCTCAGGCGCACGCCGGCGCGGTTCGGCTGGTAGCCGATCTGCTTGGCGACGAGGCGCACGCGCTCCTTGGTTTCGGCGCCGATATCGGGCGCATCCTTCAAGGCACGGGAAACGGTGGTGATGCCGAGCCCGGTCATGAAGGCGATCGTCTTCAGCGTCGGCCTGCCGCCATCCGGCGGCGGCGTCAGCGGTCTGTTTTTCGTCTTGCTGTCCATCGCCTTACCCGCCCGCCCTTGCCATTGCCGCCAGCCGTCCCATTTAGCGTCACTTCACCGCCTTATATACGAAATGTGACGGGGAGCTATCCCGCTATGGGCCCGCGGCGCCAATACAAATCTGTAACGATACAGTAGCGCTGTCGAGCGTTTTTGTTGCTGCGCTGCGGCGAATGAAACACTCTGGTTGAGTGCTCTGCCTAGCGGCTAGCATTTTGCGCTTGCGAGAGAGCATATGCAGCAAAATGGCCTTCATCTCTGCAATAACCTTCAAAATCAGCGAGATAGAGACCTGAAATATCTCATTTTCATGGGTCTATCGTGAAGATCTCGCTCCTCTTCGATGTCTTCTTATGCATTCAGGGGTTGTAACAAATGTTTCTATTTAAATTCATTGGGGTGGGAGTTGCGGACCGGGATCGTTTCCTCTAAGTTTTTTACGGTAACGTTACAGTGAGGGAGGAGACTCATGAATTTACGTTCTTTCGCAGCCGCATTGGCGGTGACGGTTGCGCTGCCGCTTGGTGCAGCAAGTGCGGCCGATCTTGAAGTAACCCATTGGTGGACATCGGGCGGCGAGGCGGCTGCTGTCGCCGAGCTGGCCAAGGCATTCGACGCAACCGGAAACCATTGGGTTGACGGTGCGATTGCCGGCTCCGGCGGTACGGCTCGCCCGATCATGGTCAGCCGCATCACCGGTGGCGATCCGATGGCAGCCACGCAGTTCAACCACGGTCGCCAGGCTGAGGAGCTTGTCGAGGCCGGGCTGATGCGTGACCTGACCGATATCGCCACCAAGGAGAAGTGGACGGAAATCATCAAGCCGGCAAGCCTGCTCGATTCCTGCACCATCGACGGCAAGATCTACTGCGCGCCGGTCAACATCCATTCCTGGCAATGGCTCTGGCTGTCGAACGCCGCCTTCAAACAGGCGGGCGTCGACGTGCCGAAGAACTGGGATGAGTTCGTCGCTGCGGCCCCGGCACTCGAAAAGGCCGGCATCGTGCCGCTCGCCGTCGGCGGGCAGCCGTGGCAGGCAGCCGGCGCTTTCGACGTCCTGATGGTGGCGATTGCCGGCAAGGACACCTTCCAGAAGGTCTTTGGCGACAAGGACGAGGAGGCAGCTGCCGGACCGGAGATCGCCAAGGTCTTCAAGGCTGCCGACGATGCGCGCCGCATGTCCAAGGGCACCAATGTCCAGGATTGGAACCAGGCGACGAACATGGTTATCACCGGCAAGGCCGGCGGCCAGATCATGGGCGACTGGGCGCAGGGCGAGTTCCAGCTCGCCGGCCAGAAGGCCGGAACCGACTACACCTGCCTGCCGGGTCTCGGCGTCAACGAGGTGATCTCGACCGGCGGCGACGCCTTCTACTTCCCGCTGCTGAAGGACGAGGAAAAGTCCAAGGCGCAGGAAGTGCTGGCGTCGACTCTCTTGAATCCGGCGACGCAGGTCGCATTCAACTTGAAGAAGGGTTCGCTGCCGGTGCGTGGGGACGTCGATCTCGCCGCCGCCAACGACTGCATGAAGAAGGGCCTGGATATTCTTGCCAAGGGCAACGTGATCCAGGGCACCGACCAGCTTCTGTCGGCCGATAGCCAGAAACAGAAGGAGGACCTCTTCTCCGAGTTCTTCGCGAACCCCTCCATGACGCCGGAAGATGCGCAGAAGCGCTTTGCCGACATCATCGCCTCGGCGGATTGATTGAGCCTTCCTTGTTCCGTCGGTCCCGCCAAGGGGCGGGGCCGGCCAAGGCTCCCTTGCGGCACGAAACGCTCGTGCCGGAGCGATGCGGCTTCGCCTGGCGGGGCGCGCATCTGGGGAGTGGCTTCAACGTGGCGAGGTGGTTCATCGAGGAGCGGCACATTCGCCGTCGTCGATGCTGCCCGCCATCTGAAATCCAATGCAGTTCCGGAGGAACGAAACATGGCGGGTCACACACGCGGTTCGGGTCGGCCGAACCAGTGGCTGCGGAACCTGAATGCGAAGCTGGCTTCTATCCCGATGATCCTGACGGCCGTCGTCATCTTTCTCGGCGGCACGGTCTGGACGGTGGTCTATTCCTTCACCAATTCCAAGCTGCTGCCGCGGCTTTCCTTCGTCGGCCTTGACCAGTACGAGCGGCTGTGGGCGGCGCCACGATGGCTGATCTCGGTCCAGAATCTGGTGATCTACGGCTTTTTCTCGCTGATCTTCAGTCTCGTGATCGGCTTTCTGCTGGCGGCGCTGATGGATCAGAAGATCCGCTTCGAAAACACCTTCCGCACGATCATGCTCTATCCCTTCGCGCTGTCCTTCATCGTGACGGGTCTCGTGTGGCAATGGCTGCTCAATCCGGAATACGGCATCCAGTCGGTGGTGCGCTCGCTCGGCTGGACGAGCTTTGCCTTCGATCCGCTCTATAACTCCAACATCGTCATCTACGGCATCCTGATTGCGGCCCTTTGGCAGGGAACCGGCCTTGTGATGTGCCTGATGCTCGCGGGCTTGCGCGGTATCGACGAGGATATCTGGAAGGCTGCCCGCGTCGACGGCATCCCGATGTGGAAGACCTATCTTTTGGTGATCATCCCGATGATGCGCGGCGTGTTCATCACCACGCTGGTGATCATCGCAAGCGGCATCGTCAAGGTGTACGACCTCGTGGTGGCGCAGACGAGCGGCGGCCCGGGCATCGCCTCGGAAGTGCCGGCCAAATATGTCTACGACTACATGTTCCAGGCACAGAATCTCGGCCAGGGATTCGCGGCCTCGACCATGATGCTCGTGACTGTTGCCATCATCATCGTGCCCTGGGCCTATCTCGAATTTGGGGGAGGGCGCAAGCGTGCCTGAGATCGTCGCTTTCAACGCTATTGCCGCAGGCATCGAACCGGAGGCCGAAAAGGACCCGGTTGCCCTATCGGGACCCTGGGGACGCAAACCGCGCCGGGCGCTCTCGCCGCGCAACATCATTATCTACGGCACGCTGATCGTCGTGGCGCTCTACTATCTGCTGCCGCTCTACGTGATGGTCATGACGTCGCTGAAGGGCATGCCGGAAATCCGGCTCGGCAACATCTTTGCGCCGCCGCTCGAAATCACCTTCGAGCCCTGGGCCAAGGCCTGGTCGAGCGCCTGCACCGGCCTCAATTGCGACGGGCTTTCGCGCGGTTTCTGGAACTCGGTGCGCATCACCGTCCCTTCGACGATCGTGTCGATCGCGATTGCTTCGGTGAATGGCTATGCGCTGGCAAACTGGCGCTTCAAGGGCGCCGATCTGTTCTTCACCATCCTGATCGTCGGCGCCTTCATTCCCTATCAGGTAATGATCTATCCGATCGTCATCGTGCTCAGGGAGCTTGGCGTCTATGGCTCGCTGACCGGCCTGATCATCGTGCACACCATCTTCGGCATGCCGATCCTGACGCTTCTGTTCCGCAACTATTTCGCCGGCCTTCCGGAGGAATTGTTCAAGGCGGCGCGTGTCGACGGCGCGGGCTTCTGGACCATCTATTTCCGCATCATGCTGCCGATGTCGATGCCGATCTTCGTCGTGGCGATGATCCTGCAGGTCACCGGCATCTGGAACGACTTCCTGTTCGGCGTGGTGTTCACCCGGCCGGAATACTACCCGATGACCGTCCAGCTCAACAACATCGTCAACTCGGTGCAGGGCGTGAAGGAATACAACGTCAACATGGCGGCCACCATCCTCACCGGTGCCGTTCCGCTCATCGTCTACTTCGTCTCCGGGCGGCTATTTGTCCGCGGCATCGCCGCCGGCGCAGTGAAAGGGTAAGGGCATGGAAAACGTCAGCGTATCGGTCAAGGATCTGTCGTTGAGCTTCGGTGCCGTCACGGTGCTGGACACGCTCAACCTCGACATCAAGGACGGAGAATTCCTGGTTCTACTCGGCTCGTCCGGCTGCGGCAAGTCGACCTTGCTCAACTGCATCGCTGGCCTCCTGGATGTCAGCGAGGGCCAGATCTTCATCAAGAACAAGAACGTCACCTGGGAGGAGCCGAAGGACCGCGGCATCGGCATGGTGTTCCAGTCCTACGCGCTCTATCCGCAGATGTCGGTGGAGAAGAACCTGTCCTTCGGCCTGAAGGTCGCCAAGGTGGAAAAGGCCGAGATCGACAAGCGCGTCAGCCGTGCCGCCGAAATATTGCAGATTCAGCCGCTGCTGAAGCGCAAGCCGGCCGAACTTTCCGGTGGCCAGCGCCAGCGCGTGGCGATCGGCCGGGCGCTGGTGCGCGATGTCGACGTGTTCCTGTTCGACGAGCCGCTGTCGAACCTCGACGCCAAGCTGCGCTCGGAACTGCGCGTCGAGATCAAGCGGCTGCATCAATCGCTGAAGAACACGATGATCTACGTCACCCACGACCAGATCGAGGCGCTGACGCTCGCCGATCGCATCGCGGTCATGAAGAGCGGCGTCATCCAGCAGCTTGCCGACCCGATGACGATCTACAACGCGCCGGAAAACCTGTTCGTCGCCGGCTTCATCGGTTCGCCGTCGATGAACTTCTTCCGTGGCGAGCTGCAGTTGAGGGATGAGCGGGCCTTCGTGCATGCCAATGGTGTCGATTTCGACGTGTCGGCCTATCCGTCGCGCGGACCTTTCAGGGACGGGCAGAAGGTCGTCCTGGGTGTCAGGCCGGAGCATGTGCGTGTCGACGAGGCGCTGAGCCGCCAGCTGTCGCACCAGGCGGTCGTCGATATCGAGGAACCGATGGGCGCCGACAACCTGCTTTGGCTGAAGCTAGCCGGCCAGTCGATGTCCGTGCGCATCGCCGGCCAGCGCCGCTACAAGCCGGGCACGGCGGTCACGCTCTCCTTCGACATGGCGGTCGCCTCGATCTTCGACGCGGTCAGCGAAAACCGTCTGTGAGCAACGAGGGAACGCGCCGGCTTCCATCATCCGGCGCGTTTCGACACACTGGCATGCCGGCACTGTCGCCGGCGATCAACGGAATATGGAAATGCTCTCTGAGGATCTGAACCGAACCGCTGTCCATCTCAACCTGGCGGGCGAATGGCAGCTCGCCTCCGGCGATCGAAACCACGCGACCACCATGGTCTTGCCGGGCGACGTGCACACGGCGCTGCAGAAGGCCGGCGTCATCGACGATCCCTATGCCGGCCGCAACGAGGACGACGTGCAGTGGGTGGCCCACAAGGACTGGGTGATCGAGCGCACGGTGTCGATCGATGCCGGTGATCTCGGCGGCTACTGGTATCTCGACCTCGAATGCATCGACACCGTCGCCTCGGTCTTCGTCAACGACCGCCCCGTGCTTGAGGCCGACAACTGCTTCCGCCGCCATCGCCCCGACGTTTCCCGCGCGCTGGTTGCCGGTGAGAACCGTATTCGCATCGTGCTGCCGTCCGCGATAACAGAGGGCGCGCGCCGGCAGGCGGCGCAACCCTTCTACGTGCCCTACCATCCGGGCAATTCGCCGATCGCCAACGGCAACATGCTGCGCAAGCCGCAGTGCCATTTCGGCTGGGACTGGAACATCGCCATCGCGCCGCTCGGCGTCTACGGCACACTCGCCCTGCGTCGGCTAGAGATCGCCCGCATCGAGCATGTGACGACACGGCAGGTCTGGCTCGACGACGGCTCGGTCGACCTGCAGGTAACTGTCACCCTCTTTGCCGACGGCCCCGGCATCGTCCCGGTTCATTTTTCGCTCGACGGTCAGAGGGAGCGGCTCGATTGCGCCGTCGGTGCCGGCGAGACCCGCATCACCCATGTCTTTACCGTCAGCGACCCGAAACGCTGGTGGCCGGCCGGTAGCGGCGAACAGAACCTTTCGATGCTGACGGTGGAAGTGCCGCAGGAGCAGGTGAGCCGCCAGATCGGTTTCCGCACAATCGAGCTTCTGACCGATAGGGACGAGGCGGGCAGCCGCTTTGCCTTTCGCGTCAACGGCCGCGAGATCTTCTGCCGGGGGGCCAACTGGATCCCGGCCGATGCGCTGATGTCGCGCGTGACGCAGGAGGGCGTAGAGGATCTGCTCACCTCGGCGGTCGACGCCAACATGAACATGATCCGCGTCTGGGGCGGCGGGTTCTACGAGCCGGACTGGTTCTACGATCTCTGCGACCGGCTGGGCCTGATGGTCTGGCAGGACTTCATGTTCGCCTGCAACCTCTACCCCTCGACGCCCGATTTTCTCGACAATGTCGCAGCCGAGGTCGACTATCAGGTCAAACGTCTGTCGTCCCACCCGTCGATCGCGCTCTGGTGTGGCGACAACGAGCTGGTCGGCGCGCTCACCTGGTTCGACGAGCCGCGCAAGGACCGCGACCGTTATCTCGTTTCCTACGACCGGCTGAACCGCACGGTGGAGGTGGCACTGAAGGCGGCCTTGCCGGAGGCGCTGTGGTGGCCGTCGAGCCCGGCGTCGGGCTATCTCGATTTTGGCGATGCCTGGCATTCGGACGGTTCCGGCGACATGCACTACTGGTCGGTGTGGCACGAGAACAAATCCTTCGACAATTACCGCGCCGTGCGCCCGCGCTTCTGCTCGGAGTTCGGTTTCCAGTCCTATACCTCGATGCCGGTGATCCGGCAGTTCGCGGCGGAGAAGGACCTCAACATCGCCGCGCCCGTGATCGAGAGCCACCAGAAGAATGTCGGCGGCAACGAGCGCATCGCCGGCACGATGTTTCGCTATTTCCGCTTCCCCAAGGATTTCCCGAGTTTCGTCTATCTCAGCCAGGTCCAGCAGGGCCTGGCGATCCGCACCGCTGTCGACTATTGGCGCTCGCTGAAGCCCCATTGCATGGGCACGCTCTACTGGCAGCTCAACGACACCTGGCCGGTCGCCTCCTGGTCGAGCCTCGATTACGGCGGCAGCTGGAAGGCGATGCACTACATGGTGCGGCGCTTCTTCCAGCCTGTTTCCGTCGCGGCGATCCCATCCGCCGACGGCAAGGAAATTGCCTTTTCGATGGTCAATGACACGGCCGCGCCGGTGACGGTGGAGCTGCAGGCCTTCGTCGTCACGCTCGATGGCGTGCGCACGCCGTTGATGGCGGCAGCCGGAACCTGCCCGCCGGACCGGGCGGCAACGCTGGTGAGCATCGCGGCGCGCGACATTCCCGCAAACGCGCTGTTGTTCTGGTCCTTCGAGGCGTCGAACGGCATGCGCGGCGCGGGGCATCACGTGCCCGGCACCTACAAGGCGCTCGACCTTCAGCCCTCCGGGCTTTCGCTTGAGGTCCTGCCGGTCGGCGACGGCAGCTACGATGTTTCGGTCACGGCGAGCGGCCTGGCGCTGCACGTGATGATCGAGGCCGATGTCGCCGGGCGCTACTCCGACAATGCCTTCGATCTCACCGCCGGCGAAACGAAGGTCATTCGCTTCACGCCGAAAACACCGCTTGCCGGAGGCACATTGCCGCGCTTTGCCGCCTTCGATCTCGAATCCTGCCAGGGAAAGGGGTGACCCACCATGAAACGCAGCCACGTCAACGACATCATCGCCCGCAGCGATGCCTTCATGAAGAGCTTCGGCTTCGTGCTTCCGCCCTTTGCCTATTGGTCGCCTGAAGAAATGAAGTCACGCGTCGCTTCCGATTGCCCGACGATCTATGATGCCCGTCTCGGCTGGGACATCACCGATTACGGCAAGGGTCGTTTCGACGAATTCGGTCTCGTGCTCTTCACGCTGCGCAACGGCGATGCTTCCAATCTGAAGACGGGGCAGGGCATGGTCTATGCCGAGAAGCTGATGATTACCCGTAACGGCCAAGTCAATCCGCTGCATCGCCACGCTGTCAAGACCGAGGACATCATCAACCGCGGCGGCGGAACGCTGGTCCTGCAGATGTACAATTCGCGCTCCGACGGCACCGTCGACGAGGAAAGCGATGTCGAGGTGGCGACCGATGCGCGGCTGAGAAGGCTGAGGGCCGGCGATCTGCTGAAGCTCTTGCCCGGCGAAAGCGTGACGTTGCTGCCCGGCAACTGGCACGCTTTCTGGGCAGAAGACGGCGACGTGTTGATGGGCGAGGTTTCGACCGTCAACGACGACCTGACCGACAACTACTTCCGCGAACCCGTCGGTCGCTTCTCGGCGATCGAGGAGGATGCAGCACCCGTCCATCTGCTGGTGTCGGACTACGACGGCTGGCTCAGGGCCGGATGACAACAAACGCGGGCGGTTCTTGTTCCGCCCTTACCGTTCAGACCGATCACGATGATTTCCCAAGGAGGATTTTCGATGAAAGACGTCAGTTTCCAGCTCTATAGCGCCCGCAACTTCCCGCCCTTCGCCGATGTGCTGAAGGCGCTCGGCGAGGCCGGTTACAGCCAGGTCGAAGGCTATGGCGCGCTCTATGCAGCGCTCAGCGATGCGGAGATCGTCAGCTTCAAGCACGGCCTCGACGAGAATGGCCTGGCGATGCCGACAGCGCATTTCGGCCTTGATATGCTCGAGAGCGATCCGGCGCGGGTGCTGGAAATCGCCAAGGCGCTCGGCATCCGGGCGATCTATTGCCCCTATCTCCTGCCGGAGCATCGCCCGACCGACGCTGCCGGCTGGCGCGCTTTCGGAGAGCGACTGCAGGCGGCCGGCAAGCCTTATCGCGATGCCGGCCTGATCTTCGGCTGGCACAACCACGATTTCGAATTCTTCGCCCTGCCGGATGGCAGCATCCCGCAGGACCTGATCTTTGCGGGCGGGCCGGACCTTTCCTGGGAAGCCGATATCGCCTGGATCATCCGCGGCGGCGCCGACCCGATCGCCTGGATCCGGAAATATGCCGACCGGATCACCGCCGTGCACGTGAAGGACATTGCGCCGGCGGGTGAGAAGAAGGACGAGGACGGTTGGGCCGATGTCGGCGAAGGCACGGTCGACTGGAAGGGCCTGTTCCAGGCGCTCTCGGGCACCAAGGCTCGCTACTTCATCGCCGAACACGACAACCCGAGCGATTTCCAGCGCTTTGCCAAGCGCTCGCTCGCCTCCATCCAATCCTACTGAAAAACAGGTAGATCCATGACCAAGGAACTTGGCGTCGGCATCATCGGATGCGGCAACATCTCCACCACCTATTTCAAGCTTGCTCCCCTTTTCAGGGGCATCAAGGTCATTGCCTGCGCGGACATCAATCCGGCGGCGGCTGAAGCGCGCGCGACTGAGTATGGCGTCGAAGCCCAGAGCATCGAGGCGCTTCTGGCAAATCCGGATGTCGACATCGTCGTCAACCTGACCATCCCTGATGCGCATTTCCCGGTATCAAAGAGCATTCTCGAGGCCGGCAAACACGTCTACTCGGAAAAGCCGCTGGTGCTGTCGCTCGCCCAGGGCGAGGAGCTGCGCGCTATCGCCAGGGCCAAGGGGCTGACGGTCGGTTGCGCCCCCGATACATTCCTTGGCGGTGCGCACCAGCTTGCCCGCAGCTACATCGACGCCGGCAAGATCGGCCGCGTCACGTCGGGCACCTGCCATGTGCTCAGCCCGGGCATGGAGATGTGGCATCCGAACCCGGACTTCTTCTTCCTGCCGGGCGGCGGTCCGATCCTCGATCTCGGGCCTTACTACATTGCCAACCTGATCAACCTCATCGGCCCGGTGAAGCGCGTCGCGGCGCTGTCGTCCATGGCCAACCCGACGCGCACCATCACCAGCGAGCCGCGCAACGGCGAGGTCATTCCGGTGAAGACGCCGACCAACATCCATGCGCTGCTGGAGTTCCAGAACGGCGCGACGATCACGCTGTCGGCGAGCTGGGATGTCTGGTCGCATCGCCACGCCAACATGGAGCTTTACGGTACGGAAGGCTCGATCTTCGTGCCCGATCCCAACTTCTTCGGCGGCAAGGTGGAAGCAAGCGGCCGCGACAAGGATATCCAGCCGCTCGAAATGTGGGATCATCCTTTTGCCGTCGAAAACCAGGAACACCCGCAGGGCCCGATGGCGAACTACCGCACTGCCGGCCTTGCCGACATGGCGATCGCCATTCTCGAAGGCCGCGATGCCCGCTGCTCGCTCGACCGGGCGCTGCACGGCGTCGACGTGATGGTATCGATCCTGAAGTCGGGCGAGGAAGGGCGGTTCATCGAACTGTCGACCACCTGCACCCAGCCGGCCGCGCTCGGGATCGAGGAGGCGCGGGCGCTGCTCATCGAGCCGCTGGAAGAAATATCGGGAAATCGTGCCGCTGCTGCTTCATAGCCGCGCCGGACCAGTTTAGACGTTTGTGAACAGGGGTTTCCGCAGCCGCGGAAACCTTTCTCATTTGCAGGATGGCGGACACTTGTCGCCATCGGGACCTGATCGCGGAGGAATTGCGATGACCTGGCAGCCGGCGGAAAACCGCTACGACACCATGAAGTACAACCGCGTCGGACGGTCCGGCCTGAAGCTGCCGGCGATCTCGCTCGGGCTATGGCACAATTTCGGCGGCGACACGCCGCATGATCGCAAGATCGACATGTGCCGCACCGCCTTCGATCTCGGCATCACCCATTTCGACCTCGCCAACAATTATGGCCCGCCTCCGGGATCCGCCGAAACCGCCTTCGGCGAGATCATGCGCACGGACTTCGCGCATCTGCGCGACGAGCTGATCATCTCGTCCAAGGCCGGCTACGACATGTGGCCGGGTCCCTATGGCGAGTGGGGCAGCCGCAAGTATCTGATCGCGTCCTGCGACCAGAGCCTGAAGCGCATGGGCCTCGACTATGTCGATATCTTCTACTCGCACCGCTTCGATCCGGATACGCCACTGGAGGAAACCTGCGGCGCCCTCGACCATATCGTGCGGTCCGGCCGGGCGCTTTATGTCGGCATCTCCTCCTACAACTCGCAGCGCACCCGCGAGGCGGCCGCGATCCTGAAGGACCTTGGCACGCCCTGCCTGATCCACCAGCCGAGCTATTCCATGCTCAATCGCTGGATCGAGGACGACGGCCTCGTTCACACGCTCGAAGATCTCGGCATCGGCTCGATCGTCTTCTCGCCGCTCGCCCAGGGCATGCTGACGACGAAGTATCTCGGTGGCATTCCGCAGGATAGCCGCGCGGCGCAGAACCACTTCCTCAAGAAGGACTTCATCCGTCCTGAGATCATCGACAATATCCGCAAGCTGAACGGAATTGCCGAAAAGCGCGGCCAGACGCTGGCGCAGATGGCGCTCGCCTGGGTGCTGCGCGGCGGGCGCATCACCTCGGCGCTGATCGGCGCCAGCCGCTCCGAGCAGATCGTCGATTGCGTCAAGGCGCTAGACAATGACTCGTTCACGGCGGAGGAACTGGCCGAGATCGACCTTTATGCGCGCGAGGCCGACGTCAATCTCTGGGCCTCTTCGGCCGAGCGCTGAGTTTGGCTGAAAACATTGATTTGCCTTGATTTTAGGCAAAGAACACAGCTTTCCGGCGCATTAGACAAAAGTCGAATAGGCGCCGGAAGGCGCCTTCTGGACATGGACCAGCGAGCGTGTAAGGTGCGCTCCTGCCGATGGTTTGCGGGGCTGCTTTGCTGCTCTCGCCACGGTGGAAAGAGGAGGAGAGGGACCAATCGACTGTCCGTTGCGGCAGCGGGTCTCATTGGACGCGGCGCAGCGTCTGCTGCGCCGGAGTCTGCCCCGGCGGAAATAGGGAGGAACCATGGATCGCCGTTCATTCATCAAAAACGCAAGCCTCGGTGGTCTGGCTGCGGCCGGCGCATCCGCGCTTGCCTCGCCGGCCATTGCGCAGGCAAACCCGAAAATCAACTGGCGCCTCGCCTCGTCGTTCCCGAAGTCGCTCGACACGATCTACGGCGGCGGCGAAGTGCTGGCCAAACACATCTCCGAAGCGACCGACGGCAATTTCCAGATCCAGGTCTTTGCTGCCGGTGAAATCGTGCCCGGCCTGCAGGCCGCTGACGCGGCTGCGGCCGGTACGGTCGAAGCCTGCCACACGGTCGCCTACTACTACTGGGGCAAGGACCCGACCTGGGCGCTCGGTGCAGCCGTTCCCTTCGCGCTCAATGCGCGCGGCATGAACGCCTGGCACTATCATGGCGGCGGCATCGATCTCTTCAACGAATTCCTCGGAACCCAGGGCCTCGTCGGCTTCCCCAACGGCAACACCGGCGTGCAGATGGGCGGTTGGTTCCGCAAGGAGATCAAGACGGTTGCCGACATGCAGGGCCTGAAGATGCGCATCGGCGGCTTCGCCGGCAAGGTCGTCGAAAAGCTGGGCGTCGTGCCGCAGCAGATCGCCGGCGGCGACATCTATCCGGCGCTGGAAAAGGGCACGATCGACGCGGCCGAATGGGTCGGACCCTATGACGACGAGAAGCTCGGCTTCTACAAAGTCGCGCCGTACTACTACTATCCCGGCTGGTGGGAAGGTGGCCCGACGGTCCATGCCATGTTCAACAAGGCGGCCTTCGACGGCCTGCCGAAGAACTACCAGTCGCTGCTGCGCACCGCCTGCCAGGCGACCGACGCGAACATGCTGCAGAAGTACGACTACCTGAACCCGTCGGCGATCAAGCGGCTTGTCGCCTCCGGTGCGAAGCTCAGCCCGTTCAGCGCGGAAATCCTTTCGGCCTGCTTCGACAAGGCGAACGAAGTCTACGGCGAAATGGAAGACTCGAACCCGAACTTCAAAAAGATCTGGGACTCGATCAAGGCGTTCCGCGGCGAGTACTACCTGAACGCCCAGATCGCCGAATACAACTACGACACCTTCATGATGATCCAGCAGCGGGGCGGCAAGCTCTAGGCTTGCATCCGCCAAGGGTGCTTTCCATCCCTGATGGGAAGCGGCATCAAGCTGAAATGAAAGCCGCCCGCAACCTCGGTTGCGGGCGGCTTTTTGCTTCCTGCTACCGGCGGGATACGGTCTCTTGTTTTCGTGGTAGGGTTGCTGCCTCAACGCTCGAGCAGGAGGATGCCATGGCGAGCGAAAGCCAATCGATCGTGCTCGGGCCGGATGGCGGCCGGCGCTACGACATGGGCGCGATACAGGCCGTCTTCAAAGCCGACGGCCCGGAAACCCAGGGCCGGTTCTCAATCTCCGAATGGTGGGTCGAGGCGCGGCATGAAGGGCCGGGGGCGCACAAGCACGACGGCAATGACGAGATCTTCTACGTGATCGAGGGGACCGCCAGCATCCTGGTTGGCGACGCCTGGCACCAAATGGCGAAGGGATCGATCTGCGTCATCCCGCGCGGAACCATGCACGACTTCCGTAACGAGAGCACGGCCCGCATGGGCCTGCTCAACGTTTTTGTGGGGGGCCCATTTGAGGAAATGATGCCTGCCATCGTCGACTGGTATTGCGACAATCCGGCGAAGCGGCTGGACTGATGCAGGTTGCCCTGCCTACTGAATGTCTCCTTAAATCGTCGCCGATTTAGGGACAAAACATGCAGCCATTCAATGGTCGCTGTCGGTCGGGTGGGGCCGGAAAGAAAAACGGGCGGCCCTTTGTGAGGCCGCCCGGCGCTGGTCTCACTTGAACGATGGTGGCTGACTGAGATCGTTCGCAGGCGGAGTTTGCGTGCCGCCATTTGGGTCCGCGGGCTTCTGGTCGAGCGGACTGCCGCCCGGAAGCTGGAGGCCGCCGGGAAGGCCGAGGCCGCCGCCATTGTCGGGCAGGGTGAGCCCGCCGCCGCCGGCCCCGAAGCCGGGCACCTCGATCTTGATCGTATTCGGATCGATGACCTCGCCGCCTCCCTTGTAGTGCATGACCATCTGCGGGAACATGATCGTCAGCGCCACCATCAGGAGCTGGATGCCGACAAAGGGTACGGCGCCCCAGTAGATCTGGCCGGTGGTCACCGGTTGGATCTTCTTGCCGGTGATCTTATCCAGATAGGGCACCCTGGCTGCGACCGAGCGCAGATAGAAGAGCGCGAAGCCGAAGGGCGGATGCATGAAGCTCGTCTGCATGTTGATGCCCAGCAGCACGCCGAACCAGATGAGGTCGATGCCGAGCTTGTCGGCGGCCGGCGCCAAGAGCGGCACGATGATGAAGGCGAGCTCGAAGAAATCCAGGAAGAAGGCCAGGAAGAAGACGAGGACGTTGACGGTGATGAGGAAGCCGGTCTCGCCGCCCGGCATCGCCGTCAGCAGATGTTCGACCCATATGTGGCCGTTGACCCCGTAGAAGGTGAGCGAGAAGACGCGCGCACCGATCAGGATGAACAGCACGAAAGCTGAAAGCCGGGTGGTCGCCGTCAGCGCGCCGCGTACGACATCCATGGTGAGGCGACCCTTGGCCGCGGCCATGATCAGTGCTCCGACAGCGCCCATGGCGCCGCCTTCCGTCGGCGTGGCAATGCCGAGGAAGATGGTGCCGAGTACGAGGAAGATCAGGGCCAGCGGCGGGATCAGCACGATGATGACCTGCTGGGCCAGCCGCGACATCGCGTTGATCTTGAACCCGCGATCGAGCAGCGCGACGACATAGATGAAGGCCACACCCACTGTTCCGCCGAGGATGTCGGCGTTCTCGCCCTGGGTCGGCGAGAGATAGACATGGGCGGCATAGGCGATGCCCGCCGCGACGGCGAGGGCAATGAACAGCGAGGTCACACCCGAGCCGAGCGTGCGCGCCTCCAGCGGCAGGGCCGGCATGGAGTCCCGCTTGAGGACCGTCATGATCAGGATATAGATCATGTAGAGGCCGGTCAGCACCAGGCCGGGGATGAGAGCGCCGGCATACATGTCGCCGACCGAGCGGCCGAGCTGGTCGGCAAGAACGATCAGCACCAGCGACGGCGGAATGATCTGGGCGAGCGTGCCGGATGCGGCGATGACGCCCGAGGCGACCTTCCGGTCGTAGCCGTAGCGCAGCATGATCGGTAGCGAGATCAGGCCCATGGCGATGACCGAAGCGGCGACGACGCCGGTGGTGGCTGCAAGCAGCGCACCGACGAAGATGACCGCATAGGCGAGACCGCCGCGGATCGGGCCGAAGAGCTGGCCGATCGTGTCGAGCAGGTCTTCCGCCATGCCCGATTTTTCGAGCACGATTCCCATGAAGGTGAAGAAGGGGATGGCAAGCAATGTGTCGTTCGACATCACCCCCCAGAACCGGTCGGGAAGTGCATTGAGCAATGGCCAGGACAGATTGATCGAATCCGACAGCGGAGCCAGTTCCACGCCGATGATGAAGAACAGGAGGCCGTTGGCAGCGAGCGAGAAGGCGACGGGATAGCCCAAGAGCAGGAACACGATCAGCGAGACGAACATGATCGGTGCCAGGTTTTCAGCAATGAATTCGATCATGGACGGGCCTCCGGGGACACGACGTCATCAAGCGGCGCATGGGTCGGCACGTAAGGTGTCGGGTCCTCCATGTTGCCGGTCATGATCGCGATTTTCTTGATGATCTCCGACACGCCCTGGAAAGCGAGCAGCAGGAAGCCGAAGAGCAGGATGGCCTTTGCCGGCCAGATGATCAGGCCGCCGGCGCTGGAAGAGACTTCGCCCGAGGCGTAGGACATCGTCACATAGGGGACGAGGTAATAGAGCATCAGCAGGACGAAGGGCATCAGGAAGAGGAGGTGCCCGAGAAGATCGATCCAGTGCTGTACGCGGCGCGAGAACTGGCCGTAGACCACGTCGATGCGGATATGTTCGTTCTGGCTGAGCGTATAGGCGGCCGCGAACATGAAGGCGGCCCCGAACAGATACCACTGCGCCTCGAGCCAGGCGTTCGACGACATGTTGAACATTTTCCGGATGACGGCATTACCGGCGCTGACAAGCACAGCGATCAGAATGAGCCAGGACACCGATTTGCCGATGAACTCGGTAATCGTGTCTATGAGTCGGCTGAAGCCGAGTAACGCTTTCATCGATTTCCTCCCCGCAGTGGCTGTTTTGGTTTTTGTGCCAAGCACAGGCAGAGTGCCGATTTCAAGCCCGCGTTCAAGTCCGAGGCCCGGTTTTCCCTGTTAGTTCCGCGACCCCAGACTAAAGTCGAATAGAGCTGTCTGGCGATTGCCCAAACATTGGGCACAACAGGGCATCGCCCAGTATCGCCAATCGGTTTCACTTGCAGACGCAAAGGGCGTTGACGGCGATACTGCGGGAATCACGCATGCGGCGGCGGCTGTCGGCCCATCGACTGCAACGTTGCAGTCTTGAAAAAGGCGATGGTTTGGGGCTGGATGCGGCCGACAAACGGAGGAGCCCTCGGTATGACCGCCCTGATTCGCAACCCGATCCTGCCGGGCTTCAACCCTGACCCGTCCATCTGCCGGGTCGGCGACGACTACTACATCGCCACGTCCACATTCGAGTGGTACCCGGGCGTGCAGATTCGCCATTCGCGCGACCTGGTGAACTGGCGGCTGGTGCGCCGGCCGCTGGAGCGGGCAAGCCAGCTCGACATGCGCGGCAACCCCGACAGCTGCGGCGTCTGGGCGCCGTGCCTGTCCTATGACGACGGCCTGTTCTTTCTTGTCTATACCGACGTCAAGCGCTTCGACGGCAACTTCAAGGACGCGCACAACTACATCGTCACGGCAGAGGCGGTCGAGGCGGTCTGGTCCGATCCGGTCTATGTCAATTCCTCGGGCTTCGACCCGTCGCTGTTCCATGACGACGACGGTCGCAAGTGGTTCCTCAACATGCAGTGGAACCATCGCAGCGAGAGTTTTGGCGGCTCGCCGAAGCACCCGGCCTTTGACGGCATCCTTCTGCAGGAATGGGACGAGCGCACGCGCAAGCTCACCGGACCGGTGAAGAACATCTTTGCCGGCTCGCCGCTCGGCCTGGTCGAAGGACCGCACCTCTTCAAGCGCAATGGCTGGTACTACCTGACGACGGCGGAAGGCGGCACCGGATACGATCATGCCGTGACCATGGCACGGTCGCGCACGATCGACGGTCCATACGAGATGCATCCGGATACCTACCTGATCACGTCCAAGGATCAACCGGATGCGCCGTTGCAGCGGGCGGGTCACGGGCAATATGTCGAGACCCCGGACGGGCAGGCCTATCACACGCATCTCTGCGGCCGGCCGCTGCGACCTCAGCGTCGCTGCACGCTTGGCCGCGAGACGGCACTGCAGAAGTGCGTCTGGCGCGACGACGGCTGGCTCTATCTCGAAAACGGTGGGCCGGTTCCCGCGATCACGGTTGCAGCCCCGGGCCCGGTCGAGGCCGTGGCGGTGCGGCGGGTGGTCGAGACCGACTTCGATGAAAGGGCGTTGCCCGGCGAGTTCCAGTGGCTGCGCACGCCGCTGCCGGAGCGGATCTTTTCGCTGGAAAGGCGGGCAGGGCATCTGAGGCTCTTTGGCCGCGAAAGCATCGGCAGCTGGTTCGAGCAGGCGCTCGTCGCTCGCCGGCAGGAACATCATTCTTTCCGTGCTGAAACCACCGTCGAATTCGCGCCTGAGACCTATCAGCAGGTGGCCGGGCTGACGCACTATTACAACCGCCACAAGTTCCATGCGCTGGGCGTGACCTGGCACGAGACGCTTGGGCGGGCGCTGACGATCCTGTCCTGCCCGGGCGACTTCCCGCATGGCCGGCTGCAATTTCCTGTCGGAAGCGGCGTCGCCGTGCCGGACGGGCCGATCGGGCTTGCCATGGAGGTCCGCGACAATGACCTGCAGTTTTTCTGGCGACCGGCCGGCGTGGGCGGCTGGCAGGCGATCGGCCCGGTTCTCGACGCCGGTGTGGTGTCGGACGAGGGCGGCCGCGGCGAACACGGATCCTTCACCGGCGCCTTCGCCGGCATGTTCGCCTTCGACACATCAGGCTCGGGACAGGCGGCCGACTTCGACCTATTCCGTTACGTCAGCCTTTCGAAGTGAGAACGTCATTTTGTAAGGAGACGCTTATAAGTATGGAATATCATTACGCATTTGTAATGTAGCGTTTCATTTTCGGTTCAGGAAGTCGGGCCTATTTTCGGGGTGCAAATAACGAAAGGATACCCCGATGAAACGCCTCCTGACCGCTCTGGTCGCCAGCTCCTTCCTGATCACGCCGGTAGCGGCCTTTGCCCAGCCGGCAGGTTCCTTCGAGGTAGCGCAGAACCATGACCGCTATCAGCGCCGGCCGGTCGATCGTCACATGGACCGGAACGGGGATCGGCACGGCAACAAGCACGTGACCATCGAAAAGCGCGTCATCGTCAAGAAGAAGGAACGCTGGACCCGCGGCCATCGCCTCAGCCCCGCCGAGCGCCGCCATATGGCGCAGGTGCGCGATTATCGCCGCTACAAGCTGCGCCAGCCGCCGCGCGGCCAGCAGTGGGTTCGCGTCGACAACGACTTTCTGCTGATCAGCCTGGCGACCGGCGTCATCGTCGGCCTGGTGTCCGCGCACTAAAACACGACTGGGGCAGCCTTTCGGGCTGCCCCTTCGGCGTTCCTTACACTGTCGTTCGGCGCATCGGCGAGACGTCCGCGCCTTCGGTTCGATCCCGCTCGCCGAAAAGCAGTCGCTCCAGCGGACCGACCGGCATGAGAACTTCTTCCACCTCATCCTGTCCGTCGAAGAACGGGTCGAACATCGGCACCGGCCTGCCGGCCGCGTTAAGGCCCATGCAGGTGAAGCGCGGCCGACGCGGCCCTTGTCCCGCCGCCGCCATCAGGCCGCCCGCTGCGACCAGCTCGCGAAGGGATCCGGCAGGTCCCGCCAGCGGTCCGGCCGGAAGCCGGTGTCATCGATCAGGCAGGCGTCGAGTTCGGCCGTCAACAGGGCTTGATCCATCGGGTCGGCGCCGATGAAGACGATCTCCTGGCGGCGGTCGCCCCAGACGGGATCGATATAGGGGCCGACGGCCTTCAGGAAGCCCGGGTCGCGTGGCCATTGTTCCCTAGGCACGGCCGCCCACCACAGGCCCATCTTCGAGGTTCTGACCAGCGGCCCGGCCTGGCTCAACTCGCCGACATGATAGGGCCTCGTCGCCAGCCAGAAAAAGCCCTTGGCGCGCACCACGCCCTTCCAGGAGCGATTGAGAAACGCCTGGAACCGGGTGGGGTCGAACGGGCGGCGGGCCTTATAGACGAAGGAGCGGATGCCGTATTCCTCGGTTTCCGGAATATGATCCTTGAAGCCATGCAGCTCCTTGTACCAGAGCGGGTGTTGCTCGGCCCTGGCAAGGTCGAAACGGCCGGTGCCGAGCACCTCGCGCAGCTCAACCTGGCCGAAATCCGCCTCGATCAGCCGCGCATCCGGGTTCAGTCCGACGATGATCTTCAGCGCCGCATCGCGCTGCTCGGGCGTGGCCGTGCCGATCTTGTTGAGCACAACGACATCGGCGAACTCGATCTGTTCAACCAGCAGGTCGACCAATGTGCGCGTATCGCCTTCACCGGCCGTCTCGCCGCGATCGGCAAGGAAATCGAGCGAGGAATAGTCCGCGAGCAGATTGGCGGCGTCGACCACCGTCACCATGGTATCGAGCCGGGCGACGTCGGCAAGGCTCTCGCCATTCTCATCGCGAAAATCGAAGGTGGTGGCAACGGGCAGGGGCTCGGAAATGCCGCTCGATTCGATCAAGAGGTAGTCGAACCGGTTCTGTTCGGCGAGGTCACGGACTTCGCGCAAGAGATCGTCGCGCAGCGTGCAACAGATGCAGCCATTGGTCATTTCGACAAGCTGCTCTTCGGTGCGCGACAGGTTGGCGCCGCCGTCGCGGATCAGCGCGGCATCGATATTGATCTCGCTCATGTCGTTGACGATGACGGCGACGCGCAGGCCGTCGCGGTTGGTCAGCACATGGTTGAGCAGCGTCGTCTTGCCGGCGCCGAGGAAGCCGGACAGCACGGTAACGGGAAGCTTTTCCATAATCGGTTCCTATATGTTATACCATTACGTATTCGTCGAATTTAAAAAGCGAGCGCGAACGCCCGCCTGGACAATCCCGTAGCTGGGGGGCCGGCGTTTCAATTGACCTGGAGGCTCTGGCATCTGGCGCCGTTTCTGCCTCGACCGGTCTCAGTCATCGGTTTGCCTCCTCCTCTGGTCGCTCCCGGGTCAGGTCTCCCGCTTCGTCATCCTCCCGCTTGACCTCTCCTCCCGTCATCCTCGGGCTTGACCTCTCCTCCCGTCATCCTCGGGCTTGACCTCTCCTCCCGTCATCCTCGGGCTTGACCCGAGGATCCAACTGTGAGGCGCTGTACGAGGAGGCATGCTGGATGCTCGGGTCAAGCCCGAGCATGACCGAGCGAGGGGGAGCACGGCCGCCCACCCTAGCCGCATTGGGAGGACGGCCTTGCCGCCTTGGGAGGACGGCCTTGTCGCCGTGGGAGGGCGGATCAGCTTGCCGAGGCGAGGCAGGTCTTGAGCGATGTGCCGATGTTTTCCATCAGCTGGAAGTAGAGGTCCGGGCCTGCGTCGAGTGTCGCCGCTTCCGGATCTAGCGTGCCGGATTTCGCCGGCGTGCCTTCGATCACTACATTGATCAGCTTCGGTTCGAACTGCGGTTCGGCAAAGACGCAGGTTGCGCCCAGTTCCTTGATCTTGGCGTGAATCTGCGAGAGCCGCTCGGCGCCAGGCAAAACCTCCGGGCTGACCGTGATCGAGCCGGCAACCCGCACCTGGTAGCGGTGCTCGAAGTACTGGTAGGCATCGTGGAAGACGATGAACGGCTTGTCCTTCACCGGCGCGAGGGTGGTCGTCAGGCTCTTGTCGAGCGAGTCGAGGCGCTGGTTGAACTTGTCGAGGTTCGCCTTGTAGGCGGCGGCATTGTCCGGGTCGGCCTCGGTGAGCGTCTTTTCAATCTCGGCTGCCATCGCCCTGGCGTTCTGCGGATCGAGCCACATGTGCATGTCGAAGCCGTCGTGATCATGATCGTGCCCCTCGTGCGCGTGATCATCGGCGGTAGCGGCTTCGGGTGCTGCGGCATGGTCGTGTTCTGCTTCGCCCTCCGTGTGCTTGTGCCCTTCTTCCCCGTGACCAGCGTCGGTATGGGCTTCGCCATGGCCTTCGTCGCCATGATCATCCGCCTCGAAGGCGCCGCCTTCGCGGAATTTCAGCTTCTCAAGTCCAGGCGCCTCGCCGAGCTCCACCACCTTGGCGCCGCCGCTGAGCGCATCGAGCGGCTTGTCCAGAAAAGCTTCGAGCCCGGGGCCGACCCAGAAGACCACCTTGGCCGCCTGAAGTGCTGCGGCATTGGAGGGTTTCATGTTGTAGGTATGCGGGGAGGCGGCACCCTCGACGATCAGCGACGGCTCGCCGACGCCCTGCATGATCGAGGCGACGAGCGAGTGGACAGGCTTGATCGAAGCCACCACATTGGGACCAGCCGCCGCAACGGGCGACGACAAGAGGATGGTGGAGGCAAAGAGCAGGGCGGAAGTCGATTTCATCGGTTTCTCCGGGCTTGAATGTCACGCAAGCCCCTGAACCGAATGTGTTTTTCGGCCAGGGACAGGCGCAGTTCGGACATCTAAAACGCCGAGTGCACGTCCGGTTGAACGTGTGGACGTTTTAATGTAATGTTATTACATCAATTGCGTTATGCTATAACGTGTGCGATAGCCAGTGGCAACCGCCAATCCGGAATTTTTTGATGCTGAATTTCCGATCCCCAGAAACGACACCGCTGGTCCGGCTGAACGATGCCGGCGTCAGCCGCAACGGCCGCTGGCTGGTGCGCGGCGTCGAATTTTCGATCAGCCCCGGTGAGATCGTCACCCTGATTGGCCCCAACGGCTCGGGCAAATCGACGACGGCAAAGACCGCGATCGGCGTGCTGAAGGCCGACGAGGGCTATGTTGAGCGCAAACCAGGCCTGAAGGTCGGCTACGTCCCGCAGAAGCTGGCGGTCGACTGGACGCTGCCCTTGACGGTCGAGCGGCTGATGACGCTGACCGGACCTCTGAAGGGCCGGGAGATCGAGGAGGCGTTGTCGGCGACCGGGGTTTTGCATCTCGCCAAAGCCGAGGTGCAGCACCTGTCGGGCGGCGAATTCCAGCGGGCTCTCTTGGCGCGGGCGATCGCCCGCAAGCCGGACCTGCTGGTGCTCGACGAGCCGGTGCAGGGCGTCGACTTCAGCGGCGAGATCGCGCTCTACGAACTGATCAAGCAGATCCGCAATCGCACCGGCTGCGGCATTCTGCTGATCTCGCACGATCTGCATATCGTGATGGCGGAGACCGACACGGTTGTCTGCCTCAATGGCCATGTCTGCTGCCGCGGCACGCCGCAGGCGGTCAGCCAGAGCCCGGAGTACCAGAAGCTTTTCGGCCGCCGCGCCGCCGGCGCGCTTGCGGTCTACAGCCACAATCACGACCACACTCATCTGCCTGACGGGCGCGTGCTGCATGCGGACGGCTCGATCACCGAGCATTGCTACCCCGGCGACGGCCATCACCACGACGAGGACGACAACGTGCACGACCATGGCGAGGATTGCGGCTGCGGCCACCATACCCGCCTGCATGGCTTTGAACTGAAGGAGAAGCGCGATGCTTGACGATTTCTTCGTCCGGGCGCTGATCGCCGGCATCGGCATCGCCGTCATGGCCGGGCCGCTCGGCTGCTTCGTGATCTGGCGGCGCATGGCCTATTTCGGCGATACCATGGCGCATTCGGCGCTGCTCGGCGTCGCCCTGTCCTTGCTTCTCGACCTCAACCTGATGGTGGCGGTGTTCATCGTTGCGGCTGCCGTGTCGGTATTGCTGCTCTTTCTGCAGCGGCGCGGGGCGCTGTCGACCGATGCGCTGCTCGGCATTCTGTCGCATTCGGCGCTGTCGATCGGCCTCGTCATCGTCGCCTTCATGACCTGGGTGCGTATCGATCTCGTCGGCTTTCTCTTCGGCGACATTCTTGCGGTGTCGGAGGCCGACATCGACATCATCTGGGGTGGTGGCATCCTCGTGATCTTCGCCATCGTCTATCTCTGGCGGCCGCTGCTTGCGTCCACGGTCAATCCGGAGCTCGCCGAGGCCGAGGGCATGAGGCCGGAGCGGGCGCGGCTGTTCTTCATGCTCTTGATGGCGCTGGTGATCGCCATCGCCATGAAGATCGTCGGCATCCTGCTGATCACCTCGCTGTTGATCATCCCGGCGGCCACGGCCCGGCGCTTTGCGACATCCCCCGAGGTGATGGCGGTTCTGGCCTCGGTGATCGGCGCGTTTGCCGTGACCGGTGGACTTTTCGGCTCGCTGCACTGGGATACGCCATCGGGACCGTCTATCGTGGTTGCCGCACTTGCGCTTTTCGTCCTGAGTCTGCTGCCGATCGGGCGGCGCCGGTTGGAGACAGCGTCTCATTCCACGCCTGGAGGGCATCACTGATGGCGACCCCGCAACTGACCAAGAACCAGACGATGGTGATGGATGCGCTCAGCCATTCCGAGGGCCCGATGAGCGCCTACACCATTCTTGACAAGCTGCGCGATCAGGGGTTTCGCGCGCCGCTGCAGGTCTATCGCGCGCTCGACAAGCTGCTCGAATACGGCCTCGTGCACCGGCTCGAAAGCCTCAACGCCTTCGTCGCCTGCACGTGCCCACACGAGCATGAGCAAGACCACGGGGTAACGGCCTTCACGATCTGCGAAGGTTGCGGGCAGGTGACCGAATTCCACGACACTGCGATCGAGCAGCGGTTGTCGGCGCTGACGCGCGCCCAGAATTTCAAGACGGAAAAGACCACCATCGAGATCCGCGGCCATTGCCAGAGCTGCGCCTGACAGGCCGCTGATGCGGAGCAGAGGGGCTTGGCGTGCACGAGAGCATGCGCGCAGGCCGGCTTTGGATATTCCCTTAAACAGCGTCACATCTGACGCGCGGCGCGTTCAGTCGAGCTTCGTCAGCTGCATCGCATAACGCTGCCAGTTCTTGACGTAGTGGCTGGCCGAGCGTTTCAAGCCTTCGACCGCGGCATCGTCCAGCACGCGGATCGCCTTGGCGGGCGCACCGACGATCAGCGAATTATCGGGGAATTCCTTGCCCTCGGTCACCAGCGCGTTGGCGCCGACCAGGCAGTTGCGGCCGATCTTCGCGCCGTTCAGCACCGTTGCGCCCATGCCGATCAGCGAGTTGTCGCCGATGGTGCAGCCATGGATAATCGCGCCGTGGCCGATGGTGCAGCCTTCTCCAATGGTCACGGGAAAGCCGGGGTCGACGTGGATCACGGTGTTTTCCTGAATGTTGGTGCGGGCGCCGAGCCGGATCGGCTCGTTGTCGCCGCGCAGCGTCGCGCCAAACCAGATGCCGACATCCTCGCCGATCTCGACCTGGCCGATGACGTTGGCGTCTGGCGCCACCCAGTAGCTGCCCTCGGGCGGGGTTTGTGGGCGCAGTGGTCCAAGGGCGTAGAGCGGCATCGAGCGATCCTTGTGGCCAGAGCATTTCCAGGAAAAGTGCGTAGCGGTTTTCCGCGGGGAAATGCGTCGAGGGCGGTTAGAGCATTTCCAGGAAAAGTGCGTAGCGGTTTTCCGTAGGAAATGGATCGAAACAAGCGAAAGGGCGCTTCCATGACTCCGTCTAGAACGAAAGCGGAAGCGCTCCGATTTTAGAGAACGGTGACGGCAAGGGCCGCCACGCCATCGACACCGCAGGTCACCGTGTCGCCGCGAACCACAGGGCCGACGCCTGAAGGGGTCCCGGTCATGATGATATCACCGGGGGCGAGGGTAAACAGCCGCGAAAGCTCCGAGATGACTTCGGGTATCTTCCAGATCATCTGGTCGAGATCGCCGTGCTGGCGCAGCTCGCCATTGACCTTCAGCCAGATATTGCCGTTGACGGGGTGGCCGATCGCTTCGACCGGCACGATTTCGGAAACGGGGGCCGAATGCTCGAAGGCCTTGGCGGCCGCCCACGGCTTGCCGGCCTTCTTGGCTTCGGCCTGCAGGTCGCGGCGGGTGAAGTCGATGCCGACGGCATAGCCATAGACGCAATCGAGCGCCTGTTCGACCGGGATGTCGGCGCCGCCGCGCTTCAAGGCGACAACCAGCTCGACCTCGTGATGCACATCCGTCGTGCGCGGCGGGTAGGGGAAGGCCCTGTCGGCCACCAGCAGATTATCCGGGTTCTTCTGGAAGAAGAACGGCGGCTCGCGGTCCGGGTCGTGACCCATCTCGATGGCGTGGGCCGCATAGTTGCGGCCCACGCAATAAACCCGGCGCACCGGAAAACCCACGAGGCTGCCGGCGATCGGCAGCAGGACGGGTGGCGAAAGTGGAATGATTGTTTGCATGATGGTCCGGCTGTTTCGAATCCCAGCCGGACGTTAACACCCTGTTCGGGTGCTGCAAGGGTTTATCTCAGGCGCAGCAGGCGTAGGCCTGCAACTGGTCGCGCGTGAGAAACCGGCCGTCGGACCGAGAGTTCAGTTCCGGATGGCTGTATTCTAGGCTTGGTACTTGAAGTTCCAGGGCTTGTCGCACGGTCATGATGCCGACATCGCGACGGTCGCCGTCGCGCTTCACACTGACTTCAACGATGCGATAGAGATTCTGCTCGCTCATGATATCTCTCCCGTTTTCGTTGTCCCTTGTCCGGGACATTATGCTTTTCCCTTAATGGAATTGAGGCGCTTCGAAATTGGTTTTTATGAGGCACCTCACGATATAGCGGAGAGAAATGAACGCTTCACGACAGAAATCGGGCCATTTCCGGGAAATTTGCGAGCGATTTGAAGATGGTGCACCTAAACGGCGCGCTACCTCAATCACCGAACCCCATGTGCAGGCTCTGTCCGGGCGCGCGGTCGCGCCGCCACAAGTCATTTCTCTCAAAAGGCGCCAGACGCCAATCGAAACAACATCCAGCGTGCTCTTCGCATGCTGGCGGCAAGAGGCGAGTGCAGAGGCACCCGGCCCGGGCGGCAAACCCTCTCAGTGGGCTTTCAGTTCGGCTTCGCGTGCGGCAGAGATAAACAGCGATCGCGCTTCTTCGACCGTGCGGCGGCCGTCGATCGCAGCGCGGCAGGCGCTGCGGGCGGCGACATAACTCGGTCCGCGGCGCGGCCACTGGTCGGCAAGGCAGGCGAGCGCGTCTGAAGGGCCTTTGACGGTGCGAACGTCTCCGGTCACGAGATCGAGTTCGATCGGCTGGTTCCAGATGATTTGATGCATGCGTCTCCTCCTCGAGATCATCTCAATGAATGTCGGCATTGCGACCGCTTGCGACAGGGCTCCTCCCACGCGGCAAGCGGTCAATCGTGCTAATGTAACGCAGGATAACGCTTTTGTAAGCAGCTTTTGAGGGTGTGTGTTGCTGCGGTGCAACCTCTAGCTCATGACTCTAGGAAGAGGTCGATGTCTCCGCCGGCAGGCGTGAGGCGAACCAGCGGCCAACGACGAGCAGCAACTGCTCATTTGTCGTGCCTGCCAGATATTCGTCGATCAGCATGCGCGCATGCCGGCGGGCGTGCTCGCTGTCGCGTGGCCAGTGATGTTCGGCGCAGATATTGTCGAAAACGCGCTGCAGCGTGTCGATGTCCGGCTGCGACAGCGCAATACATTGTGTCGAGCGCAAAGGGTTCACGTCTGTCTCCCCCGGCACCCAAGTCCCGGTGCCCGACGAACTATGCCACAACGCCCTATAATTGAACCCCTGGGGAATGAGGGGTTCCCGGAGCAGGTCGGAATCGGAAAGCGCCGGCGTTGGCCCGCCGGGTCACCCGGGACCGCGACGTCTTTGGTGTCTCAGGCCGGTCCGACGCCTGCCACCTTGGTCTGGCGTCCGCCTTCCTCGATCCTGACATAGTCGGGTCCGATCTGCGCGAACTGGTCGCAGCGCCTGCCGCCATCCTCGAATGTGATGCAGACCTCGTCGCCTGCGATCGTGTAGGTTCCGCCGTCGCGCACTTCGTAGTCGCGGTAGCCATAGCGGCCGTCGGCAAAGTAGGAGGAGACGACGCCATTGACCGTGTAGCGCAGCGACTTGCCGACGATGAGGGCCTGAAGATCGGCTCCGGAGAGCGTCGGCACGGAGGGGGGCTTCGGCTTTGCGATCTCCTGGTCTTCGAGCGCCATCGACTGGCAACCCGCGAGCTGGAGAGTGAGGAGTGCCACGATCGCGCGTTTCATACCGTCTTCCCTTGTTCCTGCCTTCTGTATCGATACAGGGACGCTGGCCTAATCGCCCGTGACGCTGCCTGTCAACCCGGTGATATTTACATCGGTCGTTTTGTGCCGCCCGGCTGCGCGTGAATTCGTTTCCGTGCCGCACGTCGAGCGGTGTCAGCCGCCTTGCGGCGTCGCTTCAATAGTGCGGAGGTCGCAAGCGCCGGGTGGCCAGTCCGGCCATCTCGTGCTATGGGGCTGCGGGCGGCGCCCGACCCGACACCAATTGGGTGCGTTCGTTTCAATGCCGTCCTCCTGGATTGCTACAAAATCGGCCGCTCTGCACCTATCTGACAGGGGCGGCCGCACGAAGGTCGAATTCGCGCGCTCGCCGCGCACCGATCGGTTATGAGAGACTTGCCTGATATGGCCGAAATTTTGCGCAACAGCCGCTATTTCAAAAGCCCGGTCTTTGCCGTGGCGCCTATGATCGATTGGACCGATCGGCACTACCGCTTTTTCGCGCGCCGGCTTACGCGGCATGCGCTGCTCTATACCGAGATGATCGTTGCCGATGCGATCCTGCGCGGTGATCGCGGCAAGCTGCTTGGCCATGACGTCTCGGAGCATCCGCTGGCGCTGCAGCTTGGCGGCAACGATCCGCGCAAGATGGCGGAAGCCGCGCGCATTGCCGAAGAGTGCGGCTATGACGAGATCAATATGAATGTCGGCTGCCCGTCGGACCGGGTGCAATCCGGCACGTTCGGCGCCTGCCTGATGCAGGAGCCCGGCGTGGTGGCGGAATGCGTGGCGGCGATGAAGGCAGCGGCCAAGATTCCGGTGACGGTAAAATGCCGCATCGGCGTCGACGAGCAGGATCCGGAAGTGGCGCTGCGGGATCTGGTGTCGCGCGTGACCGACGCCGGCACGGACGCCGTCTGGGTGCATGCCCGCAAGGCCTGGCTGCAGGGGCTGTCGCCAAAGGAAAACCGCGACATCCCGCCGCTCGACTACGACCTCGTGCATCGTTTGAAGGCGGAAAATCCCAATCTTTTCATCGGCCTCAATGGCGGACTTCAGACTTTGAGTCAGTCTCTTGCGGAGCTGAAACACCTCGACGGCGTGATGCTCGGCCGCGCCGCCTATCATGACAGTGCCATGCTGTCGGCGGTCGATGGCTTCTTCGCCCATCCGCTGACCGATGCGCCGGCGCTCATCCGCGACGGCGCCGATTTTTCAGAACGCGGCCACCGGCTCGACCTCGCCTTCTGGGCAGAACTGCGCGACGCGATGGCCGATTATGCTGCCGGCCATATTGCCGCCGGCGGGCGGCTGGCCCATGTCACGCGGCATATGGTCGGGCTGTTCCAGGGCTGGCCGGGTGCGCGGCGCTATCGCCAGATCCTTTCGTCCGACGCCACCCGGCCAGGCGCGGGGCCGGAGGTCATCCACGCGGCCTTCGACGCCGTGTTCGAGGCGGCCGCTGCCAAGCAGGCGGCTGAGTAGGTCCGAGTTCGCCTCGGAAACAGTCGCTGTTCCTTCACCATCCCGTGCCTGTCACAGGGACAGTGGCGGTGCGTGTGAAGGACGGGAAGCTCCGACGGGGCCATCTTCGCTGTCATCCTCGGCCTTGAGCCGAGGATCGATGCCCGCCCGGCAGATCCGGTGCAGGCCAAAGGGTCTCGTTGGCGCTGTAGGTGGCTCGGCCAGCGTGCTGGAGCACGTCCGACGCGAACCATTACAGCGCCGCGCGTCAAACATGACGCGCTAAGGACGCTGTAACACTTTAAACTTGCTGCATAATTTATCCTTAAATCGATTCCGATTTAAGGAATTATGCAGTAGCCCAAACGAAAACGGCGCCCCCTGGGGAGCGCCGCTTCCAAAAAGTCCAGTCGGACGATCCGGCTTACGAAGCCTGGATGTTGACGGCCTTCGGGCCCTTGCCCATGCGGTCAGCTTCGGTGTCGAACGTGACAACCTGGCCGTCCTTCAGCGTAGCAAGGCCAGCGGCCTGTACAGCGGAGATGTGGACGAAAACGTCCTTAGCGCCGCCGTCCGGCGTGATGAAACCAAAACCCTTGTCCTGGTTGAAGAATTTTACGGTGCCCTTAGTGGCCATGGAAGAAGTCCTTTTCCTTCAGTCTTAAAGCTATACCCGCGCCCCCGGGGGGATGTGGGTGTGTCGTCTTCCGCATACAAGCGGATAGGCGTCGAGTAGTCACGATAACGGGGAAAGAACGTCCATTTGCCGCTTCCGGCCGGCCCGGCAAGCCGGGCACAAAAGAGAAAGTCCAGTCTCCGGGATTGAAAACGCCCGAACGGTAGCAGCAGTGACAGTATTTGCACAAAAACGCAAGAGCCATTCGCGCGGCTTATTTCGGGAAAATGTGGCGCCAACCACAGCATTCTCAGGGGTTTTAGACTTCGGTCCGCGTCGAGGGCTGCCGCTCGGCCAAGCGGACCGCGGAGCCGGCCCGACCGCAAGTCGGTTTTCGGGGGCGGGCCAGAGTGCGTTGCCCGCATTGTCGAAAACGCCCATCGGCGATCGCCGCTCGGGCCGCGACACGAATTCACCACCATCGACCCCGCATGGAAAAATCGGGGACGGCCCGGTTCTGACCACAATTTCGTCCCGGCCACGGCCGAACGTGCGCGCCGCTTCGGGCGGGCGTTGACACAGCGAACCCGGCAGCGTGCGGTGCTGATCGCCATCACATCGCATCAGCACTTGAACAAGTTTGGGATAACGCGCAGGCTTTACCGGTGATTGGTTCCGGTCTTCGGATGCGTGCGTTAGGTCAGGCGGAGAAATCGGAATGCGAGACGAACAGGGGGCAGCGTGATCGATCCCTACGAGATGCTTGGCGTGGACCGCGACGCGAATGACCAGACCATCCGCACGGCCTATCGCAAGGCAGCCAAGGCGGCTCATCCCGACTCGGGCGGCGATGCCGAGCAGTTTGCCCGGCTGCAGGCGGTCTATGATCTCCTGAAGGACCCGGTGCGCCGGAAGGTCTTTGACGACACCGGCTACGACCCGCAGCTCGCCGAGCCGCGCGACCTCAAGGGCCTGATGATGCTGGAGACGCTGGTCAACGACTTCATCCTCGACGAGCGCGAACCCGGCAGCTTCGACCCCGTTGCCGCCATGCGCCGCAAGCTTTCCGACGATATCGTCAAAAGCCGCTTCCACATCCTGGAGCTGGAGCGTCACCGCGCCCGCGTGCGCAAACACCTCGACCGCCTCGGCCGCCGGCCGGAGACCGACGTGCTTGGCTCGATGCTGCGCGCCCGCTCACGCTCGATCGCCGAAGCGATCAAGACGACCGAAGAGCAGATCAAGACCATCGAACAGGCCTATGAAATGCTGGAGGGCTATTCCTACGAGTTGGAGGCGCTGGAGGCAAAGGCGCACGCGGCGGAGTAGGGCAGCTCGCATCTTGCGGCAGGAGAGGCGCTACAGCGCCGCGCGTCTTTTAAGACGCGCCAAGGTCGCTGTAACATTTTGAATTGCTGCATGTTTTTCGCCTTAAATCGAATACGATTTAAGGAAACATGCAGTAGGTTCAGAGCGCAAGGAATGGTCTGCGGCGACGATGGCGGATCGGAGGCGGGCGCGGGTCAGGATCGGCACGATTGTCGCCACGCGTTGCATTCCAAGCCGTGTCAGGTTTAGCTTATATGGCCGCACCGGGACTTGGGGGGAATGCAGATGACCCGTCGCAGGAAACTTCATGCATTGCTGAGCGTTCTGGCGGCCGTGCTGGTTGCCTATCTGCTGGTCAGCTACTTCCTGCTGCCGGAACTCTGGATTTTTCGCGACCGGAGCCGGGTCGACGATTTCAGCTCCATGGTCACCACCACCGAGCAGGATATCCCCGGCGACCCGATCAATGTCGGGCTCGTCGGCTCCAGGGAGCAGATAATCCGCGCCTTCGCCGCGGCCGGCTGGGATCCGGCCGACAAGATCACGCTGCGCTCCTCGGTCGATATCGGCTTGAGCGTGGTGCTCGATCGGCCGGATCTTGATGCGCCGGTCAGCCCTTTGTTCTTCGAGGGCCGGAAACAGGATCTGGCGTTCGAAAAGCCTGTCGGTAACAGCGCCGACGAGCGCAACCACGTGCGCTTCTGGCTGAGCAAACAAACCGGTGCGGATGGCAGGCCGCTCTGGCTCGCTTCGGCAAGTTTCGACCGCGGCGTCGGCTTCAGTCACGACACCGGGCAGATCACCCACCATATCGGCCCGGATCTGGACGCCGAGAGAAACCTGGTGATCGCCGACCTGCAAAAGGCCGGGCAGGTCTCGTCGACCTATGACATCCCCGGTATCGGTGCCACCAAGACCGGCCGCAACGGCGGCGGCGATCCCTATTATACCGATGGCAAGGCGCTGGTTGGCGTGCTGAAGTAAGCGACAACCGCCACCGGCGTTCAAAGTGCGGCGCTACAGCGCCGCGCGTCTATTTAGACGCGCAAAGGTCGCTGTAACACTTTGAGTTGCTGCATAATTTTGCCCTTAAATCGATTCCGATTTAAGGAATTATGCAGGAGGTGGCAGCACGACGGCGCAACCTTCAAGGGCGGCGTCGCGATCCTTGGCTTTCATCGGTCATGTCGGTTGTTGCCGTTACCGTTGCCTGCGGCAACGATTGCCTTTGCCCGCCGGGAACGTCAAAGTTCCCTTGCAGGACGGGCAGAATGCAGCGGGGGGATGGGAGCGGTATCCATGAGCGCGATCCTGATTGCCGTTGCCGCCTTTCTCTGCCTGAGCGTGGCGGCGCTCGGCATGATGCATCTCTATCCGAAGCTGCCGGCCCGCCATCGCGACGAGGATACCAATACCGTCGTGCGGCTCGTTGCCAATATCTTCGTGGTCATGGCGTCGCTGGTCTTCGGCCTGATGATCAATTCGGCCAAGAACACATTCGAGGGCATCGACGACAATGTGCATTCCTTCGCCATCAACCTGATCCTGCTCGACCGCACCCTCAGGACCTACGGCCTCGCCGGCAACGATGCGCGGCAATATCTGATCGCCTATGTCGAAGGCGCGATCGACAATCCCGAGCGCGTCAACGACGCACTGCACGAGGCGCGTAATGCCGGTCAGCAACGGCTTGACACCATCGGCAACAGCCTGGCGGCCATCCAGCCCGCCGACAGCTTGCATGAATCCATGCTGGCGGACGCGCGCCAGCAGTACAACCGCATCGTCGAACAGCGCTGGACGATCGTCGAGCAATCGGAGCGCGCGATCCCCATGCCGGTCATCGGCATACTGATCGCCTGGATGGCACTGATCTTCGCCAGCTTCGGCTACCGCGCCCCGCAAAATGTCGTGGTCGTTTCCATGTTCGTGGTTTCAGCGATGTTCATCGCCGCCTCTGTCTATGTCGTGCTCGACATGGACATCCCGTTCAGCGGCGCGATCCAGATTTCTGATGCGCCGCTGCATCGGGCGCTGGCGGAGATGAAGGTGTAGAGGAGGGTGGCAATGGGCGTGGGCGGTGGCCGAAGAAACCCAGAACGCTGGCGAGCAGAGGCTGAAGCTGCGAGCCAAGATCCGGTGAAGGGTGAAGTCCGTGCGGTCGCGCAAGACGGCCCACTTCGAATGGGGCCGCCCGAGTGGGCTGTATCGAACGAATTCAGAATTGAGGAGCGATTGGTATCGACCCCGGTGTTCCAAGACTATGCTTTTATGTAGCGGAAATTGAATGCCGATGCATTTTCATTCACTGGTTTGATGCGGCCGGCACCTCTCAGTTTCTGTAGAGCTAGTTTAACTTTTTGCATATCATCTTCACCGCTCAGCTTCCTAACAAGCTTATTTGTCAATTCTGCCGTAGGATTTTCATCAATATAGCTTAATATTACATCTTCGATGGAAGCGATTTTCTGATGTTTTATGATAACAAGAAATGCGTTCTCTTTCTCTTGAAAGACAGGATCTACCAGACCGGCCTTTTTCAACTCATTTTTTGCTGTATCGAGGCCTTCGCCTATGTCGTGATTTACCGGATTAGGAAGATTGTGAAGCATCCTCACTACATTTGGATTTCTGGAAAATCTCTCCTCATAGAGGTTTTCTATCTTCATATAACCTGGAAGCTTTCCTGGGCTCTGTACCTCTATTCTATTATCAAATATCCTGACATGGATGTCGTCATTTAAGCTGTAATCTCGATGTATAACTGCATTAACCAATATTTCTTTGAGTGCTTCTGAGGGGTATTGTAGCTTTACGAGCTTTCCATCGTCTTGGAAGGATGCTCCATCAATATACTCTGATGCTTTATCAATTGTTTTCTTTATGACCTGCTCAATTACTCCATTTATAGTTATGGGCATTTCCTCAAGCTGTTCTCGTTTGTACTCTGTATCTGTTGTCCTCAGTCGATAAACTTTGACCGCGCATCGTGTTTCTAGTGTTGCTTGCGGAGATTCATCGAACAGGAGGATGCAGCCAACATTTGGAACTCGCTCGCCGCTCCTCAAGCTCAAAAGTCTTTGTTTTCTCAGGAATACATCCGCTGCGAGGTGAGTTTGCACCCGGTTCATATAATCTTGGAGAATATAGCTTTCAGTAAGGTCTTTTAAATCTACGTCAGCAACAGCTTTCACTTCATATGGTTCTGCTCCCTTTGAATACCCAAGTTGGGTAATTCTCTCTCCTTTTATCTTCCTTTTTTGCGCATTGACGCGGATGAAGCAATCACCAGACGCGGCGTAGTGAACTTTCGGACTCTTTGGAACGCCCAGATGCAGAATCATACCCTTTCCATCTACTCGTAGAAACTCCAACAACACATTCTCGACAGCAGGTAGTGTTTCCTCCAGTAGCGTAGATATTATCGCGTTTGCTTCCTCTTGCTCATGGAATCCGTCTATTCTTTCACCGTTAATGGACTTATCTTCGATCCCAATGTACAAGTCCCCTCCGTCGGAGTTGGCAAATGCAATAAATGTTTCTTGAGCTTTTGCTGGTGCTATTCTTTTGCTTTTCACATCGTTAAAATGATCTTCATTTAGCGACAGTAAGGAAGTAATTTCATTTTGATCGATATTTCTAACTTCCACCAGCTTTCCCTTTGCAATTTAGCGGCACTGCTTAGCGTATGCATCCTTAACTGACTCGAAGTTTATTGCAATTATAAGGATGCATGTCAGAGCATGCGCAATTTTCCGTCGAGGGATTTCGTCGTCAAGGCTTTTATGGGCATGAGGCAGTAGCTGACCAAACGGTGCGCCATGGGGCAACGCGCGGTGCACGGCTTAATGCCCTGGCCGCCCTGTCTTGCCCTTCGTCCGCCCCTTCTGCCGCTTCTCGTCGACCGGGTCCTCGTAGGAGCCGACGCCCGGTTTGGCGCGGATGAGGGGCTTGTCCGGCACTTTGCCGATGACGGGCTTTTCGGTGCGGCCGACGGTCATTTCATCAAGGGTATTTTTGCGGAACAGCGACTGCTCCGATGAGCGGCCAGCCGGTGTCGCCACGTCGCGGCCCATTTCGTCGAGTGACGGTTTCTGGAACAAAGATTTTTCGTCGGCGGTGATGGATCCTCGGGTCGAGCCCGAGGATGACGGAGAAGCGGACGCCTGACCGTTCTTGGATACCGCTTCTTTCTTCCGTCCGGTTCCGCCCTCAATCGCCTTTGCCTCTTCCCTTGCCATCGGGTCGTCCATGGCGGCGAGTTCGGCGGCCTTCAGGCGCTTGATTTCGTCGCGCAGGCGGGCGGCCTTTTCGAAGTCGAGGTCGGCGGCGGCGTCGCGCATCTGCTTTTCCAGCGCATTGAGGTGCGCCTGCAGGTTGTTGCCGACGAGGTGGCCGCCGTCGGCAAAACCCTTGCCGGCGACGCCGGAGATGTCGGCGCGCACGTGGTCCTTCTCGTAGACCGAGTCGAGGATGTCGGAGATCTTTGCCTTCACCGATTCCGGGGTGATGCCGTTGGCCTCGTTAAAGGCCATCTGCTTTTCGCGGCGGCGGCTGGTCTCGTCCATGGCGCGCTGCATCGAGCCGGTGATCTGGTCGGCGTAGAGGATGACCTTGCCGTCGACATTGCGCGCGGCGCGGCCGATGGTCTGCACCAGCGAGGTTTCCGAACGCAAAAAGCCTTCCTTGTCGGCATCGAGAATGGCGACGAAGCCGCATTCGGGAATGTCGAGACCTTCGCGCAGAAGGTTGATGCCGACGAGCACGTCGAAAGCACCCAGACGAAGATCGCGGATGATCTCGATGCGCTCCAGCGTGTCGATGTCGGAGTGCATGTAGCGCACGCGAATGCCCTGTTCATGCAGGTATTCGGTCAGATCCTCGGCCATGCGCTTGGTCAGTACCGTTACCAGCGTGCGGTAGCCGGCAGCGGCCGTCTCGCGGATTTCGCCCAAGACGTCGTCGACCTGGGTCTTTGCCGAGCGGACTTCTACCGGCGGGTCGATCAGGCCGGTCGGGCGAATGACCTGTTCGGCAAAGACGCCGCCGGACTGCTCCAGTTCCCAGCCGCCGGGAGTGGCCGACACGGCGATCGTGTCGGGGCGCATGGCGTCCCATTCCTCGAAGCGCAGCGGACGGTTGTCCATGCACGAGGGCAGGCGGAAGCCGTATTCGGCCAGCGTCGCCTTGCGGCGGAAGTCGCCGCGATACATGCCGCCGATCTGGCTGACGGAGACGTGGCTCTCGTCGATGAACAGCAGCGCGTTGTCGGGGATATATTCGAACAGCGTCGGCGGCGGCTCACCGGGATTGCGGCCGGTGAGATAGCGCGAATAGTTCTCGATGCCGGCGCAGGAGCCGGTGGCCTCCAGCATCTCGATGTCGTAGCGGGTGCGCTGCTCCAGCCGTTGGGCCTCGAGCAGGCGGCCGCCCTTTTCCAGCTCGGCCAGCCGGTGCTTCAGTTCTTCCTTGATCGCCTTGATGGCGCCGTTCAGCGTCGGGCGCGGGGTGACATAGTGCGAGTTGGCGTAGATTTTCACCGACTTCAGGTCGCCGGTCTTCTGGCCGGTCAAGGGATCGAACTCGGTGATAGCGTCGATCTCATCGCCGAACATGGAGATGCGCCAGGCGGCATCCTCCAGGTGGGCCGGGAAAATCTCGATGGTATCGCCGCGCACGCGAAACGAGCCGCGCTGGAAATCCATGTCGCGGCGCTTGTATTGCTGTGCCACCAGATCGGCCAGCAGCTGGCGCTGGTCGAGCGTGTCGCCGACATTCATCTGGAAGGTCATGGCGGTATAGGTCTCGACCGAGCCGATACCGTAGATGCAGGAGACCGAGGCGACGATGATGCAGTCGTCGCGCTCGAGCAGCGAGCGCGTGGCCGAGTGGCGCATGCGGTCGATCTGCTCGTTGATCGAGGATTCCTTCTCGATGAAGGTATCGGAGCGCGGCACGTAGGCTTCCGGCTGGTAGTAGTCGTAGTAGGAGACGAAGTACTCGACCGCGTTGTCGGGGAAGAAGTTCTTGAACTCGGAATAGAGCTGGGCGGCCAGCGTCTTGTTGGGCGCGAGGATGACGGCGGGGCGCTGCGTCGCCTCGATCACCTTGGCCATGGTGAAGGTCTTGCCGGAGCCGGTGACGCCGAGCAGCACCTGGCTGCGCTCGCCGGAGGACAGGCCCTCGACGAGATCGGCGATCGCCGTCGGCTGGTCGCCGGCGGGCTCGTAGTCGGAGACCATGCGGATCTCGATGCCGCCTTCGGATTTCGGCGGCCGGGCAGGGCGGTGCGGCGTCCAGAGCTTGCCGTCCTTGAACAGCGGATTGCCGCTCTCGATCAGCGCCGACAGCGCCTCCACCGTGGCGGTGACGCCCGAAGTGGACAGCTTGTCGGCATCCTCCAGCGACACGTCGAGGCCAGCGACCGGGTTGAGGCCGGCCGCGGCGCGCGTCTTCGGGTCGGTCGTGCCGCCCATCGAGGTGCCCCGAGCAGATTTGGAAGCCGCGATCTCCACCTTCTTGCGGTGCTTGCCGGCCTTGGAGGCAACCTCGCGCTGGCTCTCGAAGGCAGAGGCCTCGGCATCCGCTTCGAGCTGTTTCACCCAATCGGAGACATTGCCTGACAGCGGCGTTCCGGACAGCGGCGCCTGCGGGGCTTCCTCGAAGCCGCCGGGCACTGTGCTTTTGCTGGGGGGATTTTTTGCAGACTTCTTCGGATCCTTGGCCATGGCGGGAATATGGACAGAGTCATTGCGAAAATAAAGAGGGAATGAGTACAAAAGGGAAACGAAATGTCCGGATTTTCGCCGGTGGCGAGGGCCGGCTTATTGCATTTTGGTTGGCCAATGGCGCGCGGTCGCCGATGGGACCGATTTGTCCGTCGTTTTCACATCTAAGGGTGGCGTTGATTGGCCACTGCAAGTTCCGATTGCTAGCCGCTTACCTCGAATGGGCGAGCAGACACCCGGCCGAACAGCATGATAATAGTAATAATAATAGAGGTTTGGAGGGGACCATGTCGTGTTTGCGTGGTGCCGCCCTTATCGCTTTTCGTGCCATGCTCCTTTGCCCTGCCTCGAGCTTTGCGGCCGAACCTGTCGGCCAGGCAGTCTCGATCAGGACCGAGGTGTCCGGCGCGCGCGGTCCGCTGGCGGTCAGGGACCCGGTCTACCGGGACGAACGGATCCGGACGTCAAAGTCCGGCCTTGGCCAGTTCGTCTTTCAGGACGGCACCAAGCTCGCCGTCGGCTGGGGCTCGTCGGTTGTGATCGATCAATTCGTCTACGACGGCAGCAAGTCGGTGAAAAAGCTGACGATCATGGCCGCCAAGGGCACTTTTCGCTGGGTCAGCGGCAAATCGAACCATTCCGCCTATGAAATCGTCACGCCCGCCGGCACGATCGGCGTGCGCGGTACGGCCTTCGATTTCTATGTCGGCCGCGACGGCACGACTGCGGTCGTGCTGCTCAACGGCGCGGCCAGCTTCTGCGGTGCCGGCGGTTGCCGGCAGTTGACGCGGCGCTGCGACTGTGTCGTTGCCACACCCGGCGGCGGGGTCAGCCAAGCGGCGCGCGTCAGCCAGCGCACGCTGCGCAGCCTTGGCAATAGCCAGGCCCTGCCTTTCCTTTCCGGCGGTCAGAGGCTTTCCGGCACGATAGGCGCGGTCGGCGCTGGCTGCGGGCTGCAGGCCGCGGTTCGCGACGATCTAGAGCGTCCGCCGGCGCGGATCGTGCCGGAGCAGGCGCCGATCGTGCGCGAGGAGCCCAAGCCGGAAAAACCCCGACCGGAAAAGCCGCATCATGAGAAACCCCACCATGACAAACCGGATCGCGACAAACCCGACCACGACAAGCCGGATCGGGACAAGGAGCACGAGCATCACGACAGGGACCATGAGGACCGCGACGATGATCATGACGCCTCCGGCGGCGACAACGGGTACGGTGGCGGCGATGACGATGGCGGGAACGGTGGAGACCGCGCCGATCGCAACGGAAACAACGATCGCCATGGTGGACGTGACCGCGATCGAAGCGATCACGACAACGACGACGATTGATCGCTATTCGGCGATGCGGCTGGCCTGATCGGCGGGGATATCGATGAAATGTTCGGAGCGGCGGGTGATCCTGCCATAGAACGGCACGAGGCCGGGCGTGATCGCCGCCGCCTTGAGCTTTGCCGCATTGGCAAGGCTGCGGCTGGTCGAGGCGCGTGCACGCAGGTTTTCGACCAGTCTCGAATGCAGCCGCTGCAGTTCGCCGAAGTCGGGCGAAGAGGCGACGCCTTCGTCGCCGACGACGGCAAAGAGCCGGGTTCGTGTCGTCTTTCCCTTCAGCCCCAGGGCGCCTGCTTCCAGCAGCGCGCAACCGGGCAGGGCCTGCGCCGTCGCCTCTGACACGAGAACGTCGAAGCTCACCTCCTTGCAAGCTGCCTCAATGCGGGCGGCGATGTTGACGGTATCGCCGACAGCCGAATAGTTGAAGCGCGTCTCGGCACCCATATTGCCGACGCAAGCGATCCCCGTATGAATCCCAATGCCGATGCCGATATCCTGCGCCGCACCGAATCCGAAGGCATCGTCGGCATTGAGCCGCGCCAGGGTCTCGCGCATGCCGAGCGCTGCCCGCAGCGCCTTTCGCGGATGGTTGGCGACGTCGACCGGCGCGTTCCAGAAGGCCATGATCGAATCGCCGATGAACTTGTCGAGGGTGCCCTCGTTGGCAATGACGTGCCGGCTCAGGGCGTCGAGCAGCGTGTTGAGAAAGGCAACGACATCGGTCGGCGCCATGCGCTCGCTGATCTCGGTGAAGTTGCGCACGTCGACGAACATGACGGTGAGTTCGCGATCGTCGCCGCCGAGCCTCAGGGCGTTGCGGTTGTGCTCGATGCGGTAGAGCAGAGAAGGCGAGAGGTAGCGGCCGAAGGCCTGGCGGACCTCGCGGCGCTCGCGGTCGGTGACCAGGAAGCGGAAGGCGGTCGCGGAGAAGTGGGTGATCGACGCCGCAAGGATCGGTGCCAGCGGGTCGAAGAGCAGGCCTGCATAGGAGAACGCGACCCAGGAGGCGACCAGCCCCAGCGCCGTGATCGCCAGACCGCAGGCGAGCGCCATTACCGGGCTGACGAAGGTCGTCAGCAGCACGAGCAGGCAGCCGGCAATCGCGATCACCAGGATTTCCAGGCCATTTGCCCAGTCCGGGCGCGAGAGGTAGCGGCCGGAGAGGATCTGCTCGACGATCTGGGCGTGCAGCGAGACGCCGGGCACGTTCTGGCCGAGCGCCGTCGTGCGCACGTCCTGCAGGCCGGCGGCAGAGGTGCCGATGAACACGATGCTGCCCGCGATCGCCGCACTGACATCGGGGGATATGTCATCGTCTTCGAGAATGCGCCGGGCGGAGACATAGCGCTCGGTCGTATCGGGACTGACATAGAGCCAGAGTTCGCCGGAGGCGGTCAGCGGCACGACGAAATCGCCGATCTTGGCGGCTGTCAGCGTATCCGGCAGATCGGGCGCACCGGCAAGGACATAGGTCGAAGCGCCTTGCGCCACGCGCAGTGCCTCCATTGCGAGGCTGGGGTAGAGTTGCTGACCGTCGCTCAGAAACAGGGGTGCCGCGCGTACGACAGCCGAGGAACCGCCGGGGTTGAGACTGATATGGCCGAGGCCGGCGGCATTGCTCTCCAGTTGCGGCCGCAGCGGCGTGGCCGCCCGGATGCGCGGCGGCGCACCGATCGGGCTTTCGCCGGTGAACGCGAATCCGGCCTTGACCGGTGGTAGGTAGCTTCCGTCGTTGGTCAGCCCAAAGCCGAGGACGACGGGCTTTTCCACGATCGACGTGGCAAAGATCTCGTCATTGTCGGGCAGGCGCTCGAGCAGCGACTGGTCGAGTTCGGGGACGTCGCGCAATACGCTGCGCGGCGACAGCCGGTCCGGTTCGGCAAACAGGATGTCGAAAGCGATCGCCGAGGCGCCCATCTCCGCGAGCCTGTCGGTGAGCTTTGCCAGTCGGTCTCGCGGCCAGGGCCATTGTCCGAAGGCGCGCAGCGAGGCCTCGTCGATATCGACGACCTTGACCGGCATCGCCTCGTAGGCGCGTGGCGACAGCCGTTGATATTCATCGAAGGTGACGTCGCGCGCCTGCCTCAGAAGCTGCGGGTCGCTGGCGCGCAGCAACGTGAGGACCAAAACGATAGCCAGACCGATCACGACACCAAGCGGTTGCGCACGTGTCATGGCGCCTCACGGAACGGCAGGCAGGCCCGCCTTGCGCAGACCGTCGGTGAAATGCGTGTAATCGGCGGGATCGACGTAGGCGGTGAAGATCTGCCAGTAGCGTGGAAGATCCAGCGGGGCGTTGGCGACTGCTTCGTCGATGAGCTTGCCGGCATCCGCCGTGCGTCCAAGCTGGCCGAGACAGGCGAGCACCACCACCAGATTGAAATAGGTGCGCCGCAATAGCAGCCCGCGTTCGGCATGGTGCTGCGCCTCCTCGTAATTGCCGAGATGATAGTGGGCAAGCGCGAGCCGATTGAGGAAGAGATAGGTCAGCGGATCGTGCGGGCTCAACCGCAAGGCCTTGTGCAATGGATCGAGCGCCTCGGCGAAGCGGCCGATGAATATGCGGGCCCAGCCGAGTGCCATATAGGCCAGTGCGAGATTGGGGTTGATGTCGATCGCCTGCTGCGCTTCGGCAACAGCGGCATGCGGGCGGTGGGCCGCAAAATTGGCAAGGCACATGACGTAATGCGAGTAAGGATCCCGGTCTTCGAGCGCGATGGCGCGCTCGGCTGCGGCGAGCAGTTCGGTGCTGTCGCGGTCGATATCGTCGCTGAAACCGAAGAAACATCGGGCGTACAGCGAACGCGCGAGCATCATGTGGGCGCGGCCGAAGTCCGGATCGAGCGCGATGGCGCGGCGATGCCAGTCGATCGCCTCGGAAAAATGCGCGGCCGTGTCCTGGGCATTGTGCAGCAGCGTGCCGCGCATATGGCATTCGTAGGCGTCGAGGTTTTCGGTGCCGCGCAACAGCGCGCGGCGGTTTTCACCGATGAGGATTTCCGGTTCGATGGCGGCGACCACGTGCTGGGTGAGTTCGTCCTGGATGGCGAAGATGTCAGCCACCTCGCGATCGAAGCGCTGCGCCCAGAGATGCACGCCGGTCTCGGCCTCGATCAGCTGCCCGGTGACACGCACGCGGCTTCCCGACCGGCGCACACTGCCCTCGACGATATAGCGCACGCCGAGATCACGGCCGATCTGCTTCACGTCCATTGCATGCCCCTTGTAGGCGAAGGATGAGTTGCGGGCGATGACGAAGAACCAGCGACAGAGCGAGAGCCCGGTGATGATGTCCTCGGTCAGCCCGTCGGCAAAGTAGTCCTGGCCCGGATCGTCCGACATGTTGACGAACGGGAGGACGGCGATCGACGGCTTGTTCGGCAGACGGAGCGGCATGCCGGGCAGATCGGGTACCGTCGGATCTTCGCGCCAGTCGACGCTGTGCACCAGCACCGGCCGCGGCATGTTTTTGAGCGTCTGCTCGCCGAGCTTGACCATGGGGAAGTCGAGCTTGCCTTCGATCTGGTCATGCAGGGTTCCGGAAATGCAGACGCCGGCCGGTCGTGCCACCTGCTGCAGCCGTGCCGCGACGTTGACGCCGTCGCCCAAAAGGTTCGTGCCCTCGACCACGACGTCACCGAGATTGATGCCGATGCGGAACTCCATGCGTTTCTCCGGCGCCAGATCGGCATTGCGACGTTGCAGAGCGCGCTGGATGGCAACGGCGGCGCGTACCCCCTGGACGGCGCTGTGGAATTCGGCGACGACGCTGTCGCCGGCAGTGCTGAAAATGCGGCCGCCATGCTCGGCGACGAGGTCGCCGATCGTGGCGCAATAGGTGCCGAGCGTCGCAAGCGTACCTTCCTCGTCGGTCGCGACGAGGCGACTATAGCCAGCGACATCGGCAGCGAGGATGACTGCGAGCTTCCGTTCCAAGGGGGCAAATCCCTCCTGTGGCGTACAGCTAGAGGAAATTAAGGGTAGCGTAATTTAGCAATATCTAGAAGGGTGAAAAAGCGCGGCGATCGTGTGTCGGCATCGATTGATGCGCTGATTTTGAGACCATTTGCGGGCCAAGCGCCCTTTCGTCCGTGGATTGCGCGCTTGAGACGACGAAGAGTCTGCGTTGTGGGTTCTTCAAACGCCGTTTTCACCGAGCGGCGTAACGTGCGAGATATGTCGACGGCGGGTGACTGACACTGGTCGCGAAGCTCAAAACCAGCGTGAGGAAAAACATCTTGATCATCGCCTGCCTGCACACCGCCGATAGCAACGTCGCCGTTTTCGAATCTGCTGCGCGCGAGCTCGGCCTTGCAACGGAGGTGTTCCGCCACGCCGTGCGGCCGGACCTGCTCGAGGCTGCGGAACGGGCAGGCGGGCTCACGGACGCCATAGCCCGCGAGACGGCCGCAGCGCTGACGGCACTGGCGGCCCGGGCTGATGCTGTACTTCTTACCTGTTCGACGCTTGGGCCGAGCATGGCGAATGTTCGTGAGGCGCCGGTGCCGGTGTTGCGGACCGATGCGGCGCTTGCCGAAAAGGCATCGGCAGTCGGCGGCAAGGTGGTGGCGCTTTGCGCCGTCGAAACGACCGTGGCGCCGACCACCGCGCTTTTTGCCGAGGCCGCGAAGCGAAGGGGTGTTGCGCTTGAGGTACGCCTCGTCGCCGGCGCCTGGGCCTTGTTTAGAGCGGGTGACCGCGATGGCTATCTCGCCGCAATCGCCGCTGCTGCCGACGCCGCCTATGGCGATGGCACGGCAATCGTTGCCCTTGCTCAAGCCTCCATGGCCGGTGCGGCGGACCTCGTGCGTGGAGGACCGCGCCCATTGACGAGCCCGAGAGCCGGTTTGAGTGCGGCGCTGGAACGGATCGCGCAGATGGCCGCGCCGGTTGCGCGGTGATTAGACGTTTGGTAGTCGATTCAGGTGTTTACGAGGAAAGTCTAAATTTCGGAATCCGGTTGCCGACATCGCGGATTAGCGTTGACAGGGTCGAGTCGATGCGGGGAGGATCGTTCGCTTGATGCATGTCGCCCAAAAGTGCGCAGCGGTTTTGTGATCACGACATAACACCCGTGTGGATGGCGAAGAGATTGGGATAAGCGATTGTCTTCATGTAGAAAGCTCCAGTCGTGCATTGTCCGCACATCTTACCTGACGGTCCTATCGCAGGACTGTATCGACGGAGCCGCTGCCGCCGGTAGGATGCCGCCATGAACGCCTTGATTCGACTGACCCGTGAAGATGACACACCCGTGCTGCCCGATATCGAAAGATCGTCGGGAGAGGCTTTTCGCAGCGTTTCCGACCTGGCCTGGATTGCCGACGACGACGTGCAATCGGTCGATGCGCATCTGGATTTCGTTCGCTCCGGCCTCTCCTGGGTGACCGTCGATAATCGCGACCATCCGCTTGGATTTCTCTGCGCCGAGATTAGCGATGGCGCGCTGCACATCTGGCAACTGGCGGTACTGCACGAGCGGCAAGGCCATGGGCTTGGACGTGGCTTGATCGCAGCCGCCATCGCCCATGCGCGCGACCGCTCGCTTGGCGAGGTAACGCTGACCACCTTCCGCGACCTCGCATGGAACGAGCGCTTCTATCGCAAGCTCGGGTTCCGGACGCTCGACGAAGAAGGGCTCGACGCGCGGCTGGCGCAGATCCTGGCGAAAGAGGCGACCTACGGCCTGCCGACCGATCGACGTTGCGCGATGCGCCTATCGCTCGACGACAGGCGGTCAAACGCCCCCACGATCCCCTAGGTAGCAAACTGCAAATCCGTTTCCTTCGCCGGCTAACGTCTGACGGCGACGACCTGACCGCGGTTGAACTGCGAAACCGTAACGCGGCCCGACTGGTTGCCGCCCATCACCTTCGCCGTCGATTTCGACAGGGCGGAGATGATGCCGACGTGATAGCTGCGGCCGGTGCGCACGACGATGATATCGCCGGGGCGCGCGTAGGATAGCTTGACCGGGGCACCGAAGCGCAGCCAGGAGCGGGCGATACCGAAACTCTGTGGCGGGGTTCGACCGGCCTTGCGGGCAACCAGGCCCATGAAGTGCCCGCACCAGGGGGTGCGGGCCGGATTGATGCCGAGTGCGGCGCGCAGTCGCCTGTTGTTCTTGACCTCGTGCAGGCCTTTGTATTGCTGGGCCTGGGCCAACATGCCCGCCGTGGCCACATCCGGTATCAAAAGCGCGGCATAGGCAGCCGCGAGAAACGCCAGGACCTTCATGGTCAGGTCTCCTTGCCAAGTTGTTTGGTGCGTGCATCCCGGATGAGCCTGGCGATCGCCGGCACTGCCCCCGGTTTTTCATCTGCATCGGTCATTGTGTTCGGGGATATCGGCGGTTCGCGCCTGCGCGTTGCACCTTGAACGCAGCATCAGCGCGCCGGCGAACCGCGCTGAAACGCGGAGCCAACTTCACGGCAATTGCCGTCGGAGTGTGGTATTCCCCTGCCTGTCCCGTCGGACAGTGCGCGGACTTTGCCTATGGGCTGGAGCAAAATTGTGGCAAAGCGCGCAAAAGGCGAATTTTCGTGCGCAACCTAACCAATTTGGATTATATATCGCCGATTTTCGGGGGTTTGGTGCACTATTTTTGTGTCCTGCCTGGCTGCTGGCTTCGGTGCAGCGATCCATTGATCGCATGTTCGAGCCCTAATTAAGGCAGCAATTTTCAACTGTGGCCGAATACGGTAGAACGGGCAAAGCCATGGAAAGGAACAGGATTTGACGCAGGCGGCCGAAGCCGGGGCCGGCTGGCGGCGCTGATTGCCGAGGGCGCAAGGCAAGGCGCATGGGCGATCGATGATCCACGGATGCTGGCGACCTTCCTCTTTAACGGCGAGCATTGCGTCGCCGACGGCAAGGACCGCACTGCACTGGTCGAGGGGCTGCAACGGTCCGATTCCAGACTGCTTGGGATTGGGGAATGATCGCCTATACGCCGCGTGTCGACGCAAAACAAAGTCTTTAAAAGAGTTTATCGAAGCTCCTTGAGAGAGTCATTCAGGTTTCGCACGCCGCCGATTGCGCTCCTCGACTGATGTTCACGCTTGTCAGAGCGCGTGCGGCAAGATCATCCTGCCGGAGCGATTCGCGCCTTCGAGGATACTCATGCCGTTTACCGTAAACCCGACCTATCTCTGGCCGATCCTGCTGCTCCTGATCTCCAACGTCTTCATGACATTTGCCTGGTATGGGCACCTGAAGTACACCTCGTCGCCGCTTTACATGGCGATCGTCGCGAGCTGGGGCATCGCCTTCTTCGAATATTGCCTGGCCGTGCCGGCAAACCGCATCGGTCACGAGGTCTATTCGGCAGCGCAACTGAAGACGATGCAGGAGGTGATCACGCTGTTGGTGTTCGCGGCGTTTTCAGTCTTCTGGCTGAAGGAGTCGATCGGCTGGAACCACCTCGTCGGCTTCTCCCTGATCGCGATCGGTGCCTCGTTCATCTTCAAGGGATGAGCCGGGCAGCAGTGGGGCACCATGCGGCCGAAGTGATCATTGCGATCACAGTCGAGCTGCCTGCGAAGACCGCCCGATGGCGTCATCCGTTGATCAAGGGGCCAGGCCCGTCGTTCGCACGACGGGGCGCCGAATGACGTGGCATCCTGTCAGGCGATCGTAGATTGTCTGGCCGCGCCAGCGCATGAAGGGAAAGACCCACCAGATTATTGCGGGCAAGGGGGAGAGCAGGCCGCCGACAAGCAGGATGACGTGAACCGGCGCGCCAAAGATGGTCACGGCGTCGATCGCATCCCTGAGAATGTCACCGGTGCCAAAAATCGCAAGCGACAGCAGCAATAGCGGAGCGCTAAATGCCGCAAGGATTGTCGGCAGCATGCGCAACACCTCCCGCTTGGCGGCCTTGGCAAACGGCAGCGGTTCGCCATTGTCTTGGACAACGCGCAAAGCGAAGAGCCTCTTGCCGGGTGTGGTGCCGAAGCGCGCGATCAGAGCGGCGCCGGACAGGCAGAAGAGAAGAATCGGCGCTAGTTCGCTAAGCACTGCGCGTCCTACCTGCATCGCTTCAAGTTCGAGCGGATTGCCGGCCTCGTCGATCTCGAACCTGATCGACCGTTGCGTTGGCATATCGCCAGCGTCGATCACCGTTGAAACAAGCGACCTGCTGTCGGGCACGCCCCAAAAGGAGGTGGTGCAGATCTGGTTTTCGCGCGATTGACCGGGCGCCAGTGGCCATTCGCGGTCGATTCTTTGTGCAAACGCACTTGGCGCGGCCGGTTCGCATATGGTCGTCGCGGACATGAAAAAGCGCGGCGCCCAGGGAAGCACGAACATGAGGACGATCGAAATAGCGACTGCGACGACGCAAAATAGGAGGGAGTCGACAACAAAGGCCGCCAGTCGCCGCCAAAAGAAGCGTGGGAGGTTGGTGCCGGCGACCGTAGTGTTCATGTTTCAACCTTCAATGCATGCCATGATTGCATTGCTTTCATGGAAGGTTGTGTTCGTCAATGCACGGCGCAACAAACAAAGATCGGAAGCGGCACGTCATCCCCGTCCGAATAGCCGGTCCAGGATCTGGCCTTCGAACCTGGCAGTTTCGGCGCTGCCGTGACCGCGAGGGCGCGCGAGCGGGATCGGCAGATCGAGCGCGATGCGGCCTTTATCGATGACGACGACGCGGTCGGCAAGCGCCACGGCCTCAGTGACATCGTGGGTGACGAGCACGGCGGTAAAGCTCTGTTGCTGCCAGATGCGCTCCAGCAGCTGCTGCATCTCGATGCGCGTCAGTGCGTCCAGCGCGCCGAGCGGCTCGTCGAGCGCCAGGATGAAGGGGTGGGCGACGAGCGCCCGGGCAAGCGCCACGCGCTGCTTCTGTCCGCCCGACAGTACCGACGGCCACTCCTCGGCACGGTCGGCAAGGCCGACCTCCTTCAGGATCTGCAGCGAGAGATCGCGGGCGACTTCGCCCTTGGCGATACCGGTCAGGCCGATTTCGACATTGCGGGCGATCCGTGCCCAGGGAAGCAGCCGTGGTTCCTGGAACATGATGCGGCTGCGCCGCTCCGACGCGCTGCCGCCGGCAACAGTCAGGCTGCCGCTCGTTGGGCTGTCCAATCCCGCAAGAATGCGCAGCAAGGTGCTCTTGCCGCAGCCGCTCTTGCCGATGACGGCGACGAACTGACCCTGGGGTACGTCGAGATCGATGCCGTCGAGCACGGTCTTTTCGCCGAAACGCTTGGCGATGCCCCGTAAGGAGAAGGCGAGTGGAGCGGATGGCGAAGCCGGTGAAGGTGTCCGCATGGTCGCGGACGGGCCGTTCGCTTCCTGTGGCTGTTTCGGATGAAGGGCGATGACGGACATCGGATTGCTCCTTTTTTCGTCGGGATCGGGCTCGTCCAGTTTAGCTGCATCAAGCCGGCTGGAAGGCCGGGTGCCACTGCAGCGTCAGTCGCTCGAGCAAGCGTGCAAAGCTGTCGGCGAGCTTGCCGAGCAGGGCGTAGATCAGGATGGACAGGATGACGACATCGATCAGCAGGAACTCCCGCGCCTGCATCGCCATGTAGCCGAGGCCCGAGGAGGCAGCGATCGTCTCGGCAACAATCAGCGTCAGCCACATGATGCCGAGCGCATAGCGAAGGCCGACGAAGATCGCCGGCAGGGCGCCGGGTAGAATGACGCGGAAGAAGAGCTGACGCCGCGACATGCCGTAGATCCGGCCCATCTCGACGAGCTGCGGGTCGACGCCCTGAATGCCGAGTAGCGTGTTGACATAGATCGGGAAGAAGACGCCGAGCGCGACGAGGAACAGCTTGGCTTCTTCGTCGATGCCGAACCACAGGATGACCAGTGGAATCAGCGCCAGATGCGGAATGTTGCGCACCATCTGCAGCGTCGTGTCGGTCAGGTCCCGGCTCAAGCGCGAAAGGCCGTTGGCCAGCCCGAAGGCAAAGCCGATCGCGCCGCCGATGGCAAAGCCCGAGAGCGCCCGCAGGGTGCTGATGCCGATGTTTTCGACAAGCTCTCCGGAGGCGAGCAGCCGGATAAAGGCGGCAAGCACGGCCGAGGGCGGCGCCATCACGCTTTCCGAGATCAAGCCGCTGCGCGAAGCCGCTTCCCAAGCGAGGATCAAAGCGGCGGGCAGCAGCCAGCCCGCGAGGTTTCGCGCAATGGTGTTCGTTGCGGTCTTCGCCATGACTTGGGTCCTCGTTTGCTCAGAGCCTTCTGTCTTCGCGGCGCCGGCGCCGAAACTTCCGTCCCGACGCCGGCCGGTTCTCGCCTTGGGAGGGAGAGGGATTAGTTGCCCGGTGCGTTCCAGACCGCATCGGAGATGGTGATCTGCTTGGGGATGAGCCCGAGCTTGAAGAAGCGATCGGCGGTCTGCTGCTGGCCGGCGACGATGTCGTCGTTGATGGGGCCGATCGAAAAGACGGTGCGGTTGGCCGCAATCGTCTGCGCCTCGAGCGGCACGCCGGTCACTTCATGCAAGGCGGCCGCCACCTTGTCGCGATTGGCGTCAGCCCAGACGGAGGCCTCCTTCAGGGCTGCAATCGTTGTGGTGACCGTCTCTGCATGGCTGGCCGCGAAGTCGCGGTTGGCGAGGAAGTAGGTATTGACCTCCAAGGTCTCGGCCGATGTCGTCAGAATGCGCGGCTTGTAGCGCGTTTCTGCGATCGCGAAGAACGGGTCCCAGACGGCCCAGGCGTCGATCTTGTCGCTGGCGAAAGCGGCTGCCGCATCGGCGGGGCTCAGATAGACCGGGGTGACGTCGCCAAAGCCGATGCCGGCCTTTTCCAGTGCCGCGACCACGAGATTGTGGGCGCTGGTGCCCTTGCCGACGCCGATCTTCTTGCCCTTCAGGTCCGCGAGCGACTGGATCGGCGAGCCCGGCTTGACGAAGATCGCCTCGCCCTTGCCGTTGGAAGGAAGCGCTGCGGCATAGACGATCGAGGAGCCGGCCGCCTGGCCGAAGATCGGCGGCGCGTCGCCGGTCCAACCGACATCGATGGAGCCGACGTTCAAGGCCTCGACCAGTGGTGGCCCGGCGGTGAACTCTACCCAGGAAACGGCGATGCCTTTCGGCTCCAACGCCTTCTCGATGACCTTCTGTTGCTGGGCGACGACGGGGAGGCCGGTCTTTTGAAAGCCGATGCGGAATTCCCCAAGGTCTTCGGCCATGACGCCGAAGGAGGCGAGCACCGCGGCGGTGAAGAGGCCGGTGCCGAAAAGCCGTCTGGTCAGTTTGAACATCTGTCCCGCTCCTGTTTGCTGGAGGGCGAAGGGCGCCGTCCGCTGAACTGGGATCAGTGTAAAAGAAGAATATAAAATTTATGGAGTTTATTTGTTTTGTTGTTGGCGCGCTTTGCGGAACGCTTTTGCGGCAGGACAGGCAGCTTGGGGATAATCCTCATTGTGGTGATCGGGCGGCTGGCTGGTCGTTACATCCTGCTTTTCGATTTTTTTCGTGCCGTGCGCTTGCTGTCTGTTCGATTGCAGGGGAAAACGCTGGCGAAGCGAGGCTTCCGGCCGATTCAGAAATATTTCTTCGGTGCCGGTAACAAAAATGCGTGCCTCGTTCGTAGAGGATGATGTCGGGTGAAGTATTCGGCGCGTGACCAGGAATGGGCAGAGTGGATGCGCAGCGCCATAAAAGGCGACACGCAGGCCTATCACCGCTTTCTCTCCGCCGTTACGCCGCATCTGCGCGCCATGGCGCGCAGGCGCTGCGACCAGTTCGGGGCGCCGGCGAGCGAGGCGGAGGACGTGGTGCAGGAGGTCCTGCTGGCCGTCCACCTCAAGCGCGGTACCTGGGATCCGGATCGCCCGATCGGCCCATGGCTGTCGGCGATCGTGCGCAACAAGCTGATCGACAGCCTGCGTCGGCGGGGTCGACACGTGAATGTGCCGATCGAGGACGTGATTGCGACATTGGAAGCGGAAGAGCAGAGCGACGGGTTGGATCGGCTGGACGCGCAGCACATGCTGGAGCGCCTGAAGGATCCGCAGCGTGATATTGTCCGCTCGATTTCGCTGGAGGGTGCCGGGGTGCGCGAGACGGCCGAACGACTGAAGATGAGCGAAGGAGCAGTGCGCGTGGCGCTGCACAGGGCGTTGAAGTCACTGGCAGCCCTTTATCGGAGTGATGCACGTGAAGACGAATGACTTGATCAGCCTGTTGGCAGAGGATGCGCCCGTCGGGATGCGGCTTGGCCGCATGCTGGCGATTGCCCTTCTGGTCGGCGTCGTCGTGTCCGCTCTGGTGCTCCTGTCGACAGTGGGTGTGCGTCCCAACCTGGCAGCGGCCATCGAGACGGCGCGCGTCCTGTTCAAGATCGGCTTCACGCTGGTTCTCGCCGCTGCCGCCTGCCGCCTGGTCTTCATCGTCGGCCGGCCGGGGCTGTCGCTCAAGGCGCGCGGACTTCAACTCGCCGTTCCCCTCGTGTTTCTTGCCATTGCTGTCGCTTCCGAGCTTTCCGTTCTGCCCTCGGAGGCGTGGACGGCGAGCATGCTCGGCAGGAACGCCGCCTTCTGCCTGTTCTTCATCCCTGTCCTGTCGCTGGCGCCGCTCGCCGGTTTTCTGCTTGTGCTGAAAAACGGTGCGCCTGAAAGTCCCGGTCTCGCCGGTGCGTCGGCCGGTCTTGCCGCCGGCGCCATTGCCGCTTCGCTCTATGCCTTCCACTGCCCGGACGATAGTCCGCTGTTCCTGGCTGTTTGGTACTCGATCGCCGTGCTGCTGGTGACCACGATCGGCTACCTCATCGGGCGGCGCTGGCTGCGCTGGTAGGCGACGCCTCCGGCCTCGGCCACCGCGCTCAATCCAGGAGGTCGAATGCCCGGTACATCCACACCAATTGATAGGTGACCGCGCCGATGAGGAACGCGGCGTGAAAGCGCCGGTTCGGTGTCCAGGCCGCGATCAGGCACAGGACGATGTAGGTCACGTTGCGCATCGGGTATTCCAGCCCGTAGGACGCGAAATAGGCCTTTCCCTTGAGCGCGGTGTCGAAGAGGTCGACGGCAAAGGCAAGCGCCAGAAAGGCGAAGAACCAGCTTCGCCGCGACATGAAGTAGTGCTCGTAGTCGCTGTAATCCTCCAGTGTCGTCGGAAACAGCAGCACGCAAAGAAAGAAGAAGACGCAGCAATAGAGGATGACGAAGAGATAGACGGTCACGTCGAGAACGGGCAGGGCATGGAGGTGGAATTCCCACCACCAGAAATGCACGAGGAAGACGAACATGAACAGGACCCAGCCGAGGTGGATCCAGTACACCCTGGTCTTTCCCGGATGCTGTACGAAGAGCGCGAGCCCGCTCAGGAGTCTGGCGAGGCTGAGACTGACGACCATGCCCATGACGACGCGAATATGCGAGAAAATCGCCGGGTCAGGCTGGGTCGGGTCCATGAACGCTGCTCCTATTCGTCCGGTACCGCCTTCGGCTTGCCGTTCTCGTCGAGCGCGACCATGACGAAGATCGCGTCGGTGACCTTTTCCATCAAATGCGAGAGATAGCGCTGCGCCCAGGCCTCGACCTTGAGTGTCATCGAGGTCCGGCCGACCTTGACGACATCGGTGTAGATGCAGAGCGTATCGCCGATCTTGACCGGCAGCGCGAAGGCCATTTCCTTGACTGCCGCCGTTACCACGCGGCCGCGGGCCCGCTCGGCAGCACGAATACCGCAGGAAAGGTCCATCTGCGCCATGACCCAGCCACCGAAAATGTCGCCGGCGGCATTGGCGTCGGCGGGCATGGCGAGCGTGCGCAAGGTCAGCTCGCCGGTCGGTTTGTTGTCTGCGGTCATGCGGCCTGTCTCCCTGTGTCGGGAAAGATGTAGCGCATGGTTGCTTCGTCAGGGAAGAGCGCCGGACGACAAATCGCGCCAGGTCAGCGATCGCAAACTTCATTCCTTTCGAAGGCATTATTTGAGAATTGTCAAAATTAGGGATCGTTTGTTAGGGGCTTTGCAAAGAGCCCTCCCTATCCTGCACGCTTCTACTGGAGGCAGGGGACAGGGGATGAAACGATTCAGGATTTCGGTGCGGCTTTACGCGCTCGTCGCGTTCGCACTTTTGACCATGGCGGCGGCGCTGACCTTCGGTCTGTTTCAAGCGCAGGACAAGCTCGTCGGCGAACGCAAGGCGATGCTGTCGGCAATGAACGAGAACGCCATTGCGGTGTTCGACGCCTACCACAAACAGGAGGTTGCCGGCACGTTGTCGCGCGAGGATGCGCAGAAGCGTGCGCTCGAAGCGATCAAGGCGATGCGCTATCAGGGCAGCGGCTATTTCTGGATCAACGACATGCATCCGACGATGATCATGCATCCGATCAAGCCGGAAATGGATGGCCGCGATCTTTCCGCCAACAAGGATCCGAATGGCAAGCACCTCTTCGTCGAATTCGTCAAGACGGTGGAAAAGAGCGGACAGGGCTTCGTCGATTACTATTGGCCGAAGCCGGGCGCCGACGAGCCGGTGCTGAAATACTCCCATGTCGCCGGCTTCAAGCCCTGGGGCTGGGTGGTCGGCACCGGCGTCTATTCCGACGATCTCACAGCCATGTTCCGCGAGCGCGCCTGGCAGGTTGCCGGCATTCTTCTCGCTGCAGCGCTGGCGATCCTGATGGCGGCGCTGGCGATCGTGCGCAGCGTGGTCAAACCGGTCGAGAAGCTGAAGGCGTCGATGCGGTCGATTGCCGATGAGGATCTGTCATCCGACGTGCCGGAAACCGACCGTGGCGACGAGATCGGCCAGATGGCCAAGGTGCTCGTCGTCCTGCGCGACTCGGTGCGCGAGCGGCTGGAGCTGCGCTCACGCGAAGCCGAGCAGCAGGACAGGCTGGAGTCCGAGCGGCGCGGCAACGAACAGCGCCGGCGGGCAACGGCTGACGCACAGGCCGACGCGATGGAAATCGTGGGCGCTGCGCTCGAGCTGCTCGCAAGCGGTGATCTGACGGCCGAAATCGGCCATATCGCCCCGGAATACGGTAAGCTGCGGCAGGACTTCAACACGGCGGTTGCAGCTCTTCGCGACGTCATCGGTTCAATCTCGCATTCGACCGAGATCGTCACCGCCAGCGCCGGCGACATTTCGGAAGCGGCCAACAACCTGTCGCGCCGCACCGAACAGCAGGCCGCGGCACTGGAAGAGACGGCCGCGGCGCTTGACGAGATCACCTCGACGGTGCGCCATTCCTCCGACCGGGCCAACGAAGCGCGCGGCATGGTCAGCGAGACCAAGGCGAGTGCGGCAAAATCCGGCGGCATCGTGCGCAACGCCATCGACGCCATGGGGCGGATCGAGGCGTCGTCGAGTCGGATCAGCCAGATCATCGGCGTGATCGACGAAATCGCCTTCCAGACCAATCTTCTGGCGCTGAACGCCGGCGTCGAGGCAGCGCGGGCAGGCGAGGCTGGTCGTGGTTTTGCCGTTGTCGCACAGGAGGTGCGCGAACTGGCGCAACGCTCCGCCGGTGCCGCCAAGGAGATCAAGGAACTGATCGGAACATCGGTGCGCGAAGTCGGCGCCGGCGTCGAGCTTGTCCGCTCGACCGGTGATGCGCTGACGGAGATCGAAGCCCTGGTCAACCGTGTCAACGAACAGGTTGCCTCGATCGCAACCGCAGCCCGCGAACAGGCGACCGGTCTGGCGGAAGTGAATACCGCCGTCAACAGCATGGACCAGATGACCCAGCAGAACGCGGCAATGGTGGAAGAGACGACGGCGGCAAGCCAGACGCTCGCTGCCGAGAGCCGCGAACTGAAGATGTTGCTGACGAAGTTCCGGCTGCAGGAAACGGCCCGGCAGACGGCCTACGGCCGCGCCGCCTGAACGCAACGGCCATGGCGATCAATGAAGGCCTGCGTGCGGAAGCACGCAGGCTTTTCGGCATTTCGGCGCTTACAGCGCCGCGCGTCAAACATGACACGCTGGGGACGCTGTAACACTTTAAACTTGCTGCATAATTTATCCCTAAATCGAATCCGATTTAAGGAATTACGCAGTAGGCGGCGCGAGCTAACCGATCGGAAGCGCGGGTGTGCGCTGGGGCGGCTCGGCCTTCTCCAATCGTTGACGATTTGGCTTCCGTTCAACCGTTGGTCACTCCGGCGAAGGGCGGGCTTGACCAATCCGTGTATGGAGATAGATACGGCTGAACGGGAGGTGGAATGACGCGGCATGGCGCCGGGTCGCCCGTCTGCCTGTGCTAGAGGGGATATTCATGGCGCTTCTCAGACTTCTTTTTACGCGGGCGGGGGCGGCTATTTTGCTGGCGTTCGGATTTCTGTCCGCGTGTACCGTCGTGGTTGACGAGCCAAGACCCGGTCCGGGGCCGATCCGTCCGCCGATGTGCACGATGGAATATGCGCCGGTCTGTGGCGCGCGGGGCAGCCGCATGCGCACCTTCTCGAATTCGTGCCAGGCGCGCGCCGACGGCTTCAACGTCATCCACCGTGGCGAGTGCCGGCCGGATTACCGTCCGCCGGAGCGGGAGCCGCAGGCCTGCACGCGTGAATACGCTCCGGTGTGCGGCCAGCGCGGCCGCCAGCAGCAGACGTTCTCGAATGCCTGCATGGCGCGGGCTGATGGCTTCCGCGTGGTTGCGCCCGGCGAATGCCGCCGCGATGACGACCGCCCGCCGCAGGGCCAGTTCTGCACCCGCGAGTATGCGCCGGTCTGCGGCCAACGCGGCAACCGGATCCAGACCTTCCCGAATTCCTGCGAGGCAGGTGGCGCCGGTTTCCGGATCGTGCACCCCGGTGAGTGCCGCTAATCACGCGTCAGCGGGAAAAGTGAAACGGGCCTGCGCAGAGCGATCTGCGCAGGCCATTTTGCTGTGCGCCGTCAGCGCATTGCGAAGCCGTCGACCTGCCGGATGTTGGATGCATGTCGCAAGGCTTCATTTACCGTGTTTGCTTAAAATGCGCCCCAGAACGGGCTTTTTCGGCGGCGTGCCCGGCTCGCGACACAGGCGGACTGCACCGTTTTGATGTTGGGTGGGTGCGGCGTGGCGGTGTCTTCGATACCGCCCTAGAGCGCTGCGCGTCCATTTGGACGCGCTAAGGTCGCTCTAGCACTTTGAATGAGCGTATGAGCCTTTTCGAAAATCGATACCGATTTTCTGGCCTATACGCGGGATGAAGGCGGCAAATCGGTATGGCGTATGTTCCCTCTCTCCATCGTCCATTGACGGCGTTCGTGCTGTCGATCTCGCTTGTTGCCTGCACGACTGATGTGTTGACGCCCTCGGCCCGCATCGACGGCAGCGAACGCGTCGGCGCGATCAGGCCCGTTCCGGTCGATGCCGTGCCGGAGCAGGAGGTTGCGGCGTATCCCTCCGGAGAGCCGGTTTCGACTTTCAGGAATGGCGGTGGCAATGAAATGGCCGTTGAGCCGCGCCAGCAGACACGCCGCGCCCTGCCGATGATCGACAGCGAAGAGGCGAGCCTTTCCGGCGCCCAACAGGTCGATACCGGCTCGACCGCCATTCCTTCCGAAGGCGTCAACATGGACGCGATGCTCGGCGTGCAGCCGGTGGTCGGGCTGGCGGAGGAGCAGAGCAGCGAGATTGCCGAGGGCAATGCCAGCCAGCCCGTCGTCGGTGGCATCGGCGAGGACAATGTCCGCCAGCTCGGCAGCCCGCCGCAGACCTTAGATGAGGCCCAGGCGAGCCTTGGCGGCGACCCGGATCTGCCTGCATTGACCGCCGAACAGATTTCAGCGGAAGAGGCGCAGCGCGCCCGCGCCTTCGAGCGGCAGAGGGCCATGCAGAGAGCCCAGGAACCGCAGCAGGTGGCGATGCTGCCACGCGCGCGCAATCCGCTATCGACGCCGGAGAGGCAATATACCGGTCAGATGCCGGGCTCGGAGATTGCCTGCCGCCAGCGCCTGCGCAAGCTCGGCGTCGAGTTCCGCGATATCCCGCGCATCAGCAACGGCCCTTCCTGCGGCATCGACTATCCGATCGAACTCAGCGGCCTGTCCGGCGGCATCGACGTCAAGCCCGCAGTCAAGCTCAACTGCGAAGTGACCGAGGCCTTTGCGAAATGGGTGAAATACGAGCTGGCGCCATCGTCGCGCTATCGCTACTGGTCCGGCGTCAAGACGATCAAGCCGCTCGGCGGCTATTCCTGCCGCACCATGAACTCGCGCCGGGGCAACCCGATGTCCGAGCATGCGCATGGCAACGCCATCGATGTCGGCAAGTTCGTGTTGAAGAACGGCAAGGAAATCGACGTGCGCAAGAAGGGCTTCTTCGCCTTTCGCGAGAAGGGGCTTTTGAAGGCTGTTCGCACCGACAGCTGCAAATACTTCAACACGGTCCTCGGCCCGGGCAGCGATCCCTTTCACAAGGATCATTTCCACTTCGACCTGAGGACACGCAAGACCGGCTACCGCCATTGCGATTGAGGGGCCGTCAGAACCGCGCATATCGTGAGCCGGCAAAAAAAGAGGCCGGCGGGGAGCCGGCCGATGTCCGGATAAGGGGTCTCCGGAACTAAAGCGATGCGTGCAAATCACGTGGCGGGTGGGCCGCGTGCGACGCCAAACTGATTGAAAAGCATCACCGTTTCGTGACAGAACAGGCGCGTCGGCGGCAATATTGCGTTCCTTTGCCGGATTCTCACCGTCACGATTGGAGCGGGTGGCGCGCGCCAGCCTGCCGGCGCTTTCAACCGGTTTCATCAACGCGATCGCCGTTGGCCTGATCATTCCGATCATATGGCTGATTGCACCGCTCGGTGTGGCGGCGGCCCATGCCATGGACCGACGCCAGCTCGAGGCGGATTCGGCATTTTCAAAATTCTGGTTGATGTATGGCTTTTATACATCTTATGCGTGTAAGTCGTTTTTATACCGTAGGTTTTAGCGCTTGCTCTTGGTTGATTCCAGAAATTAGCCCAATTTTGGCGCGCTACTTTCCGATGACCTACAATTGTAACAATCTGAATTTACTATATGATTTTCATCGTCCTCGTCGGTGCGGGCCGACTGTCGGTGGTAACGCGTTTGTGTGTCGTCTGGCTTGCGAATAAGTATTACCATAATATATTACTTCATATAACAATCATGGATAGAATCCGGGCTTGTCCCGGACGCGTCATTTTCGGGGCTCCACTCACTCCTTGGCACGACAGGAGGAAGGCATGGGAACTGTAATGCGATTTCCAGGGATGCGCGCCGACATGACTGCGCATGCCACCGAAGTTTCACAGATCCTGCGCACGCTTGCCAATCGCAACCGACTGCTGATCGTCACCACGCTTCTCGAAGGGGAACATTCGGTGGCGGCACTGGAGGAATTGCTCGGTATCCGCCAACCGACGCTGTCACAGCAACTGACCGTGCTGCGCGATGCGGGCGTCGTTTCGACGCGGCGCCAAGCCAAGCAGGTTTTCTATCGCCTGAGCCATGATAAGGTCGCCCGGCTCGTGGGCGCGCTTTGTCAAATCTTCTGTCGCGAAGGCAAGAAAACATGAATGAGTACTGGAATGCGCTTGCCGGAGGCCTGCTGATCGGGCTTTCGGCGGCGATCCTGATGGTAGCCAACGGTCGTGTGGCCGGTATCAGCGGAATTGCCGGAAGGCTGTTGCAAGGGGTCCAGGCCACCACCGGGATCGTCTTTGTTCTTGGCCTGATAGCGGGTCCCGTGATCTACCGTCTTTTCGCCGGCACTTGGCCAGCGGTTACTGTCACGTCCTCCTGGCCGCTGTTGGTGATTGGCGGGCTGCTTGTCGGTTTTGGCTCGCGCATGGGCTCAGGCTGCACCAGCGGTCACGGCGTCGTCGGTCTCGCCCGGCTTTCGCGTCGCTCGGTCGCGGCGGTTGCCACCTTCATGATCGCGGCCGTCGCCACCGTCTATCTCCAAGGTTTCCTCCAATGAACGGCAGCGCCTTCTCGCGCCTGGTGGCAACGCTTGCCTCCGGCGTCATCTTCGGAATTGGCCTGTCGCTCTCCGGCATGCTGGATCCGGCCCGCGTTCGCGCCTTTCTCGACATCACGCGCGACTGGAATCCGTCACTTGCCTTCGTGCTCGGCGGCGCGGTGGCCGTCTCAGCACTCGGCGTCCTCATGACCCGGCGCATGCAGCGGCCGTTGCTCGACGATGCCTTTCATTTGCCCGCGAACCGCGTGATCGACCGACGGCTCATCATCGGCTCGGCGATCTTCGGCGTTGGCTGGGGTCTGGTCGGCCTTTGCCCCGGTCCGGCGCTCGCATCCCTTTCGCTCGGCCTGCCGGCGACGGCCCTTTTTGTGGTCGCCATGCTTGCCGGTATGGTGCTGCACGATCGATTGCCGCGCGTGGGGCCTCGTGCGCAAGGGCAGGGGAATGACCGGATCGGGATCGAAAGCGGCCGATTGCCCTGATGTTGACGCTCCGTCACCTTGTTTTTTGCGGGCCGCGGGCTGCAAATCGCAATGAATCGGCCCATATAGGCGAGACCTGTCGACTTCGCTCCCCGCATCCGGATCAGCTTCATGGCGCCTATCGTTTCCGTTTCCAATCTTTCGAAAACCTATGCCTCGGGCTTCAAGGCGCTGAAAGGCGTCAGCCTCGATATCGAGCAGGGCGAGATCCTGGCGCTGCTTGGTCCGAACGGGGCGGGCAAGACCACGCTGATCTCGATCATCTGCGGCATCGTCAATCCGAGTGGCGGCACCGTGGTGGTCGGCGGCCATGACGTCGTGCGCGATTTTCGCGAGACGCGGTCGATGATCGGCCTGGTGCCGCAGGAACTGACGACGGATGCCTTCGAGACGGTCTGGAACACCGTCACCTTTTCGCGCGGCCTGCACGGCAAGAAGCCGAACCCGGCGCATATCGAGAAGGTGCTGAAGGACCTGTCCCTCTGGGACAAGAAGGACAACATGCTGCGCGAGCTTTCCGGCGGCATGAAGCGGCGTGTGCTGATCGCCAAGGCGCTGTCGCACGAACCGCGCGTGCTCTTCCTCGACGAGCCGACCGCCGGTGTCGACGTCAGCCTGCGCAAGAGCATGTGGGAGGTCGTGGAACGGCTGCGCGCCTCGGGCGTGACGATCATCCTGACGACCCACTACATCGAAGAGGCGGAAGAGATCGCCGACCGCATCGGCGTCATCAATGGCGGTGAGATCCTGCTGGTGGAGGACAAGACGGCGCTGATGAGCAAGCTCGGGCGCAAGCAACTGCGTGTCGACCTGTCGCATCCGTTGGAAGCCGTGCCCGAAACGCTCTCGACCTACAACCTGACGCTAGAGGGCGATGGTCATTGTCTGATCTACGACTATGACACCAGCGCCGAGCGCACGGGCATAACCTCGCTGCTGGCGGCGCTCGCCGAAGCCGGCGTGCGCCTCAAGGACATCTCCACGCGGCAGAGCTCGCTGGAGGATATTTTCGTCGAGATCGTGGGAGCAGGACGATGAACATCGAAGCGATCAAGTCGATCTACTTCTTCGAGATGGCGCGCACGCGGCGCACCCTGCTGCAGAGCGTGGTGTCGCCGGTCATTTCCACCTCGCTCTATTTCATCGTCTTCGGCGCGGCGATCGGGGCACGCATCCAGGAGATCGATGGCGTCTCCTATGGCGCCTTCATCACGCCTGGCCTGATCATGCTGACGCTCCTGACCCAGTGCATCGGCAACGGCTCCTTCGGCATCTATTTCCCAAAATTCACCGGCACGATCTACGAGGTGCTGTCCTCGCCGGTGTCGATGGTCGAGATCGTGCTCGGTTATGTCGGGGCGGCGGCGACCAAGGGGGTGATGATCGGCACGATCATCCTTCTGACGGCGTCGCTGTTCGTCGATCTTTCGATCGCCCATCCCTTGGCGATGATTTTCTTCTTCGTGTTGACCGCCGTTTCGTTCAGCCTGTTCGGCTTCATCATCGGCATCTGGGCCAAGGACTTCGAGCAGCTGAACCTGATCCCGATGCTGGTCATCCCGCCGCTCGTATTCCTTGGCGGCAGCTTCTACTCGATCGACATGCTGCCACCGTTCTGGCAGGCGGTCAGCCACTTCAACCCGGTGCTCTATCTCATCAGCGGTTTCCGCTGGAGCTTCTTTGAAGTGTCCGACGTCAATCCGGTCGTCAGCGCGGCGATGATCGTGGTGTTCCTGACGATCTGCCTGTCGGTACTCGCCTGGATCTTCCGCACCGGCTACCGGTTGCGGAACTGACGGCCGCCACCCGTGCCGTAGATGATGGCGGCGCCGACCAGGAAAATAGCGATCAGTGCCTGAAACAAGGTCCAGACGACGCGCAGGGCCGCCCGTGTGGTCGACAGACTGAGGTCGGCCCTGAACCAGTGCGTTCAAGAAGAAGCGTTTGCCGCAGATCCCGTTCAGTCGCGCAGCCGGAGCTCGTCTGTGCGCATCTGCAGGGAGTCGAGAGTCGACAGGAAGCTCATGCCGAGCAGGCTCTGGTCGAGCTTGCCTTCGGCCGCGACCGTCGCGCTGACGTCGTTGCGCACGATCGGGCCGATGGCGACCTCGGAAAGCAGTACGGGTGCCGCCATCGCCTGACCGTTGGCGGTCATCACCGTCATCGTGTAGCTCAGCTTTGCCGGATCAAGCCCGATGCGCTCGGCATCTTCGTAGGTCAGCGCAATGCTGCTGGCGCCGGTGTCGACCAGCATGTTGATCTCTTTGCCGTTGACCGCGGCATTGGTCTCGAAATGGCCGTTGATCATCTTCTGCAGCACCACCTCCTGGCGGCCTTCGCTGTCGGTCATGACGGTGGCGCGACCCGGTATCAGACCGGAAAGCACCCGGTTGCCGAAGCCCTGTAGCTCGAAGCGATAGACATAGGCCGAGACGAGGGCCAGCAAAATGAGCAGCCAGATCGCTGCCTGCCGGGCGCCTACGCCAAAGCGGCGACGGCTTTGCCAGATGCCGGCGCTTAACAGCGTGGCAATTGCGCCGAGCGAGACGAGCTGGCCGAAATCGTCATTCGCCAGTCCGAAGGTGCGGCCGGCGTCATGGTTGACGATCAGCAACAGGAGGCCGATCGCCAGGATCGAGAGCAAAATCAAAAGGCGTGTCATGCGTCGCCACGTTCCCTGGCCATGCGCGTGCGGCGCGTTTCGCGCCGGGGCTTTCGCTCCATCGTTTCAAGCCTTGCCGGCAGGGCCAACATAATCGCGTGTCTGTCGGCGTCGGTGTAGAGCGTCCAGGCGCCGATCTCATTTCGGGTGCGACCGCAGCCGAAACAGTAGCCGGTCCTGTCGTCGATCGAACAGACGAGAATGCAGGGAGATTCCATGGTCCTGAGCTGAAGGTCCTGGGTTGTGGGGTGGGTCGTTGTTTCGACTGATTATATCGGCTTTTCAAACCGTCAGTGCAAGGGCACCGAGGATGGCGATTTCCGTCAGTTGCTGTGTCGCGCCGATGGTGTCGCCGGTGTGGCCACCGATCTTGAGGGTGGCGAGACGGCCAAAGGCGGCAGCGGTCGCGACGAAGGCGACAAGTGTGAGAATGAGGGCGAGTGCCGGGGCCTTGGCGAAATAGAAAAGCAGCATGGCGGCAAGCACGCCTGAGCCAAGCGCGAAGGACGTGGCTGCCGGGTCGGGTTCGCCGGCCGAGGCGGCAACACCGTCACGGCGAGCCGGCGGCAGGCGCGACCAGTGCCAGACCATCGCCGCACGACTGAGGGCGGCGGCGCCCAGGATCGTGAGCCCGGCGCCGGTCGGGGTAAACAACGGCAGGAAGGACGCCAGCGCCGATACGCGAAGGCCGAAGGAGAGGATCAGCGCAATGGCGCCATAGGAACCGATGTGGCTGTCCTTCATGATCACCAGCGCCGCCTCCCGGTCGCGCCCGCCGCCGAAGCCGTCGGCCGTATCGCCCAGCCCATCCTCGTGCAGGCAGCCGGTCACCAGCGCCTGCACGGCGACGACCAGGAAGGCCGTAAACAGGGAGCTGACCTGGAGCGCCATCAGCAAGGAGGCGATGGCGGCTGCGGGCAGGGCGATCAACAGTCCCGCCAACGGAAAGGCGCGAACGGCACGGTTCAGCCGGCCGTCATAATCGACGAAATGGCGTTGCGGCATATGGATGCGGCTGAGGAAGGCGACCGAGCGCGCCAGATCGTCACAAAAGTCGCGAAGATAGGTCATGGCCCCTCCAACCCCCGGGCGCGCCGAATCGATGCCCTTTCGCCGGATCATGCTCCGGCGACGCGGATTGGCGCAAATGTCGTTGCCCGAAATTTGCGCGCCCTCTATGAGGAGCGTGGATTGAGCTTCACGATATGCAAGGATTCCTCCCCATGAGTGCCAGCGGCCTGCCGTTTGATGATTTCCGCGAATTGTTGCGCAACCTCCCGGGCCCGAATTCGGCCGCGCTGGCTGCCGCGCGCGATCGCGATGCGCAGCTGACGAAGCCGCCGGGCGCGCTCGGGCGTCTTGAGGAGATCGCTTTCTGGCTGGCCGCCTGGACGGGCAAGCCGCCGGCGGTCAATCGGCCGCTCGTCGCGATCTTTGCCGGCAATCACGGCGTCACCCGTCAGGGCGTCACGCCATTTCCGTCGTCGGTCACGGCACAGATGGTCGAGAACTTTGCCGCCGGCGGCGCCGCGATCAACCAGATCTGCGTCAGCCACGATCTCGGCCTGAAGGTCTTCGACCTCGCGCTCGATTATCCCACCGGCGATATCACCGAGGAGGCGGCACTTTCCGAGCGCGACTGTGCGGCCACCATGGCCTTCGGCATGGAAGCTGTCGCCGGCGGTACCGATCTGTTGTGCATCGGCGAGATGGGCATCGGCAACACGACGATCGCTGCTGCGATCAATCTCGGCCTTTACGGCGGCACGGCGGAAGACTGGGTCGGACCGGGCACAGGCTCGGAAGGCGAGGTGCTGAAGCGCAAGATCGCTGCGGTCGAAAAGGCGGTCGCGCTGCACCGCAATCATCTGTCCGACCCGCTCGAATTGATGCGCCGCCTCGGTGGTCGTGAGATCGCTGCCATGGCCGGCGCCATCCTGGCGGCCCGCATGCAGCAGGTGCCCGTCATCATCGACGGTTACGTGGCGACCGCTGCCGGTGCAATCCTCAAGGCGGCCAACCCGTCGGCGCTCGATCATTGCCTGATCGGCCACGTCTCCGGCGAACCCGGCCATATGCGCGCGATCGAAAAGCTCGGCAAGACTCCGCTGCTGGCGCTCGGCATGCGCCTTGGCGAAGGCACGGGTGCGGCCCTTGCCGCCGGCATCGTCAAGGCTGCTGCCGCCTGCCACGGCGGCATGGCGACGTTTGCGCAGGCTGGCGTCAGCAACAAGACCTGACGAAGAAACGGTGGGCCTTCGCGCGAAGGCCTGTCGTTTGCTGTCGATTGCCTGTCGCAGGCACCACACTTGTCTGCGGCGGGCTTGATGGCCGCATTCTTCTCGCCTATCCAGAGGCGCATATGCACGCCGCAGCCACCTGTCGGCGCCCCGCGCAACCGGGACCGCCTTGCATTCGCCTCAATGACGATGTCGAAGCAGCGCAGTTTTATAGACAGTCGAGATGAAATGGACGCCAACAATACCACGCCCCGCCGCGGCCAGACCGGACCGGTCGAAAAGCAGACCGGAATCCGCCATCTGTTCGCTGCCGCGAGCTATTCGCTGGGCGGTGCCAAGCGGCTGATCGGCGAGGCTGCGTTCCGGCACGAGCTGATCGCCTTCGCGATGGTGATGGTCGCGTTCACAATCGCCGGCGCCACATTCTTCCAATACGTCGCCATGGCGATCCTGTTTCTGCTGATGATGGCCTTCGAGGCGATCAACACGGCAATCGAAGAGATCGTCGACCGCGTCTCGCCGGAAATCTCGGAGATGGGCAAGAACGCCAAGGACCTCGGCTCCTTCGCCTGCCTTTGCCTCATCGTCGCGAATACGGTCTATGCCGGCTACGTCATTTTTGTCGCGGGCCTCATCGACTGAGACGACACATCTCGCGGCGAAACGGGCGCACGACGTGCGCTAACCGATCTTGATGACGGTATCGGAGATAAACACCATCGGCGGTATCGCCAGGTTCTCCGGGGCAGGACCCTTACGGACGCGGCCGGCCGTGTCGTAGTGCGAGCCGTGGCAAGGGCAGAACCAGCCGCCGTATTCGCCGGCCTGGCCGAGCGGGATACAGCCGAGGTGGGTGCAGACGCCGACCATCACGAGCCAGTTCTCCCGTCCTGCTCCGGCCGAGCGCGCAAGATCGGTGGCCGGCTGGTCCCTGGGAAGATTGGCGTTACGAGCCACCGGGTCCTTGAGTTCGTCCATCGCGACCGCTTTCGCCGCCTCGATCTCCTTGGGCGTCCTGTGGCGGATGAAGATCGGGCGGCTGCGCCACCTGAGCGTCATCGACGCCCCCTCCTCAAGCGAGGCTACGTCGACCTCGACCGAGGCCATCGCCAGCGTCGAGGCGTCAGGATTCATCTGGTTCAAGAACGGCCACGAAGCACCACCCAGTCCAACTGCGCCCGCAATGCCGGTCGAAAGATAGAGGAATTCACGCCTCGTCGGTTCCCTTTCTTCAGTGAATATGTTCATGCCACAGCGCTCCTTCCGTCGCGCCACGCGGTCGAGCGACATGCCCCTGTCGGAGGGGCAGAAGGGATGTCCGACCTTCGGCTGTCGCGGTTGCAATGCAAGCGTGGCGGTTTCCCACTTTTATCGCGCAATTTTACGCTTAATTCGCTCCGGAATTAAGGTGTTGCATTGCGCTGGCGCTTGGGGATGCTGGCGACGCCAATGGAGGTCGCGACCGCACACTGCCCGCAGGTGGCGGCACGAGCTGTTTCAGCGGATACGGATCAGGCGAAGCTCTTGCGGCGGCGGGCAGGGGCGGGCACGTCTTCGACGGCGGGCAGGCTTTCAAGCACGCGGCGGGCCGGCAGGATGGCGATGGCTTCGGTGCCTTCGCGCAGCTTTGAGCGCAGGATGAACTCGCCATTGTGCTTGGCAAGGATCGCCTGCACGATCGGCAGGCCGAGGCCGGTGCCCTGTTCGGCGCTCTTGATGGCGATGGAACCCTGGCCGAAGGCGGAGAGCACGATCGGGATTTCCTCCTCGGGAATGCCCGGGCCATTGTCCTTGATCGAGAGATATTGGCCGCCGCCGGCCGTCCAGCCCACCTTGACCGTGATTTCGCCGCTGGAACTGGTGAATTTCACCGCATTCGACAACAGGTTGAGGATGACCTGGCGCATGGCCTTTTCATCGACCCAGACGGCGGGCATGCCCTGCTCGAATTGTGCATGGATGCTAATCGACTTGGCACGGGCGCGAAGCTGGACCATGCCGATGCAATCGTCGGCGATATCGACGAGGCTGACGGATTCTTCGTTGAGGTCATAGCGGCCCGCCTCAATGCGCGAGAGGTCGAGGATCTCGTTGATCAGGTTGAGCAGATGTTCACCCGAGCGGTGGATATCGCTGGTATATTCCTTGTAGGTCGGGTTGTTGAGCGGCCCGAGAACCTCGGTCGACATGACCTCGGAGAAGCCGAGGATGGCGTTGAGCGGCGTGCGCAGCTCGTGCGACATCGAGGCGAGGAACCGCGACTTGGCGAGGTTTGCTTCCTCCGCGCGCCGACGCGCTTCGTCCGACATGGATTTTGCCACTTCGAGCTCGGCGATCAGGTCGTCCTTCTCCGATTGCATCGAAAGAATATGCACATTGGCGCGGTTCATGCGGTCGGTCATGAAGACGAGGAACAGCAGAGACAGCGAGATGACGCCGGTCAGGCCGACATGAACCGGATCGCCCGTGGTCAGCGAGGAAAAGGCGAGCGCAGCGACGACGGGCAGGAATGTGTAGAGGAGGGCGTTGCGCAGCAGGAAGGTGCCCATGGCGGTGGCGGCAAGTGCCATCAGCAGGCCGGCGCCTTCAAAGAAGCCATAGCGGATCTCGCCGCAGGTGGCGCAGTCCTGCGTCACGAACGTCGCCCAGCAAAGGCCCATCAGCAGTTGCCCGATTAGGAAGCGGCGGCGCCACACCGGCACCTTGTCGGCGGCCATGTCCTCCTTGCGCGCCTTTCGCGCCAGGAAGACGGTGACGGCGTGGGCTGACAACGTCATGATCGCCCAGACGACGATACTCAGGTTGCCGGAGAGATAGATGCCGACGGCGGTGATGAGGGTAACGAGCAAGGGCATGGCAATGGCGCCATGCAATGCGGAACCGATATAGAGATTGAGCATTTCGCGTTCGAAGCCGGAGGGCGCGGACGAACCGGTTTGCAGCCGTTCGCGCGTCGCGCGCACTGTCTTCGAAACGGCCTTGTTTCGATGGCTTCGCGACTTGTCGACAATGATCTTATCTGTCGATGTGCTGACGGCGATACTCATGCTCTTATATGCAAAGGTTACAGCTGGTTGCAGTCTAGTGAGCAATCCTTAAGAAGTTGCTGCCTGACATGAAGGATTCGACAACCATTGTGGCGCGATCGTGATTTGCGGCTTCAATGGGCGTTGCAAAGCGGACGGGGCGCAGCAAATTGAGATCGGGCAGATCCAGATATCGGTTCACGGGCGGCAGAAGGGGTGCTGAGGGTGGCGCCCCTGCCGGGCGCATGGGAACCATCGGCGGCTGGATCTTCCTTCTGCTGCTCTGCGCCGGCGCCTATGTCGTCTCGCAGCTGCCGCCACCGGAGCGGACGGTGACGGGTGAGCTCTCTGGGATGGCGACCGCGAGCGACGGCGACAGCCTGCGCCTCGATGGCCGGCGCATACGCCTCGACGGCATCGACGCGCCCGAGATCGGCCAGATCTGTGAGCGCGATGGCGCGCAGTGGGATTGCGGAGCCGACGCTCGCCAGCGGCTGAGGGCGATGGTTTCGGGCACCACGACGCATTGTCGGCTGCACGGGCGCGACAAATATGGCCGTGATCTCGGTACGTGCGAAACGAATGGGCGAGACATCGGACGGGAGATGGTCGCGACCGGCTATGCCGTCAGCTACGGCCGCTATCGGAAAGAAGAAGCAGCGGCGGAAAGGCAGAACGTCGGGCTTTGGGGTGGCGATTTCACCCGGCCACAAGCCTGGCGCCGCAGCAACGGCCATGCGGACGAGGCGCCGCATGTCGTGGATAGTTGGCTCGATGCTATCCGGCTGTGGCTTTCCGAACAGCTCTCGGCGCTGTTTGCGAGGATCGGCGATGCATGAGAAGCAGGATGATATTGCAGGGCTTCGCGCCGCTATCGCGGCCTGCCGCATCTGTCGTGACCAGCCGGCGCGCGGATCGGAAGACCGGCTGCCGCACGAGCCGCGACCGGTTGCGGTCATTTCCAGATCCGCGCGGGTGCTGATCGCCGGACAGGCGCCGGGCCTGCGGGTGCATGAAAGCGGGTTGCCCTTCAATGACGCCTCCGGCGACCGGCTGCGGCAGTGGCTCGAGATCGATCGGGAAACCTTCTACAACAGGGACAAGCTGGCGATCGTGCCGATGGGATTCTGCTTTCCGGGTTACGACGCCCATGGCAGCGACCTGCCACCACGGCGGGAATGCGCGCCCTTCTGGCGGATGAGGGTAATGCAGGCGATGCCGCAGGTCGAGCTGGTGCTGGCCATCGGCCACTATGCGCAGCGCTGGCATATCGGGCCGGACTGTCCGAAATCGATGACCGAAACGGTTGCCGGTTGGCGGCGCTATGCGTTGCGCAATGCCGTGCCTGCGATCGTACCGTTGCCGCATCCGAGCTGGCGTAATACCGGCTGGCTGAAGCGCAATCCCTGGTTCGAGGCGGATGTTTTGCCGTTTTTGCGTGAGCGGGTCAGGTTGTTGATTTCCTGAAAAATTATTCTTTATCTTTGTCGATTTCGCGCTATAGAAAGAAAAATAATTCGAGAGGGACATTCATGGATCGTCTAGACCGCAAAATCCTGCGCCTGTTGCAGGAGGATTCCACCTTGGCCGTTGCCGACCTTGCCAAGAAGGTAGGCCTGTCGACCACGCCTTGCTGGCGGCGCATCCAGAAGATGGAAGAGGATGGCGTCATCCGCCGCCGGGTGGCGCTGCTCGATCCGGTCAAGATCAACACCAAGGTGACGGTGTTCGTGTCGATCCGCACCAATACGCACTCGATCGAATGGCTGCGTCGTTTCTCGGAAGTGGTCGGCGAATTCCCCGAGGTCGTCGAGTTCTATCGCATGAGCGGCGACGTCGATTACCTCCTGCGGGTCGTCGTCCCCGATATCGCCGCCTATGACGCTTTCTACAAGCGACTGATCGCCAAGATCGAGATCCGCGACGTCTCCTCCGCCTTCGCCATGGAGCAGATCAAGTACACGACCGAGCTTCCGCTCGACTACATGATGATCGATCAGGCGAAATCCAGCGAGGATTGAGGCAGAGATCCGGGCGGCGTTGGTGGTCCCAACGCCGCTGGTCGCCTGGCTGTCAAAGGTGCAGGAAATTCGGCCTGTCGGCCGCGACGCCTCCTTCGATCGGCGCACATTGTCAGGCCCTCGATTGGTCTCGGCCTGTCGCCATGAGGCCGAGTCTCGCCAGGACCTTGTCGCTGCCCAGTTCCCGGACCGCGTCCTTGCCGACCCATCGCGCCGCGCGGTTGGAACTGGCGGCAAGTCTTTCGGCCAGCGCCAGCGCCGGTCCATGGCAGGCGGCATTGCGCTTGCCGATCTGGCGCAGCGCCCAGTTGACTGCCTTCTTGACGAAGTTGCGCTCGTCTTCGGCGTGGCGCTCGATCAGCGGCAGCCAGGCAAGAAGGCTTGCATCCGGCTCCTTCTTCAGATGCACGGCGGCGGTCGCGATCATCGCAAAGGCGGTGCGGCGAACGAATTCGCGCGTGTCTGCCGCAAACTCGGGGATCAGGACCTGTTCGAACCGGGCGGTCACGAAGACGTCGGCGACGGTGTCGACGACCTCCCAGGAATTGCAATCCTCAGCCCAGCGTCGTGCCTCGTCGAGCGTCAATGCCTTCGGGTCGGCGGTAAAGGCGGCGAGAATGCGTGCCTCGCGGATACCGGATCGCCAGAGCTCAAGCGCACGGGCGTGGTCAACCTTCACCAGTCGCGTGATCCGGTGGAGTTCGACATTCGAAAGGCCCAGAGCCGTCTCGGTGACAATGCCGAACCGTGCCATGCCCGCGAGGTTCTCCTGCGAACGCTGCGCGCGCAGGTGCTCGATGATGTCGCCGGCGCTCGAGGTCGGCGAAAGGCTCATTTTTCCAACCTGGCGAGCAACGAGGAGGTATCCCAGCGGTTTCCGCCCATGGCCTGCACGTCGCCATAGAACTGGTCGACGAGGGCGGTGACCGGCAGCTTGGCGCCGTTGCGGCGGGCTTCCGCCAGGACGATGTCGAGATCCTTACGCATCCAGTCGACGGCAAAGCCGAAATCATACTTGCCGGCATTCATCGTCTTGTGGCGGTTCTCCATCTGCCATGAGCCGGCGGCGCCCTTGGAGATGACGTCGACGACCTTCTCGATGTCGAGGCCGGCCTTCTTGCCGAAGTGAATGCCTTCGGCGAGGCCCTGCACGAGACCTGCGATGCAGATCTGGTTGATCATCTTGGTGATCTGGCCGGCGCCGGCAGGCCCCATCAGCCCGACCATGCGGGCAAAGGCTTCGATCACCGGCTTGGCGCGCTCGAAGGCGGGCTCGTCGCCGCCGCACATCACCGTCAGCACACCGTTCTCGGCGCCAGCCTGGCCGCCGGACACGGGCGCATCGACGAAATGGGCGCCGCGGGCGCGGGCCGCCACATAAAGCTCGCGGGCGACTTCGGCAGAGGCGGTGGTGTTGTCGATGAAGATGGCCTCGGCCTTCAGCTTTTCGAAGGCGCCGTCCTTGCCAGTGGTGACTGAGCGCAGGTCGTCGTCATTGCCGACGCAGGCGAAGACGAATTCGGCGCCATCGGCCGCTTCGGCCGGCGTCTTAACCGCCCGTCCACCGAACTCGGCAGCCCATTTTTCGGCCTTGGCGAAGGTGCGATTATAGACCGTCAGCTCGTGTCCGCCACGAACCCTGAGGTGACCGGCCATGGGGTAACCCATGACGCCGAGACCGATGAATGCGACCTTTGCCATTTCCAAAACACTCCCAATTGCTTTGGGTGAGGTTTAGCCGATGGCGCCGGTGCGCGAAAGGGGCGACGGAACAGGTGGGCACCTTGCTCCGTCTCCGGTCTTGTTTCGTTGCTTAAGGCTTGAAGCGGGCGATCACGAGGTGGCCGGCGATCGGTTCGCCTTCTTCCATCCGCACGGTAATGTCGCCGACTTCGATCACTTCGAAGCCGGTCGCCGTCAGGCGTTCGCGCAGGTAGGCCTCCGCATGGGCAAAGCGCTGGTGCGGGCCGACCAGGAAGGGGCGACCGGCGAAGGTCTCGGCCGGCAGCGTTTCGCTGGAAAAGATGAAAATGCCGCCGGGCACGAGATTGTCGACGGCGCCGAAGAACAGTGCCTCGAGCGCGCCCATGTAAGGCAGCACGTCGGTTGCGACGATCAGGTCGAAGGGTTCGTCGTCGTTGTCGTCGAGAAAGTCCACCGCTTCGGCGACATAGAGGGTCTCGTAGAGATCCTTCTCATGGGCGATCTCGACCATGTTTTCGGAGAGGTCGATGCCGGTGATGTCTTCCGCCATGTCGCGGAGCGCACCGCCAGTCAGGCCCGTGCCGCAGCCAAGGTCGAGCACGCGGTTGAACGGACCGAGTTCAAGCGCCTGCAGACGCTGGCGCACGAGCGGAGGAACGCAATAGCCAAGCTGCTCGACGAGCACGTTGTCGAACACGTCTGCGTGCTGGTCGAAGAGGGTGGCGACGTAGGCGTCCGGCGCCTTCACAGGCGTTTCGCCGCGTCCCATCGAGGCGAGCCGCACGGATGCGCCGCCGTGATCCTCGGGATCGAGCGCCAGCACTTCGGCATAGGCATCGGCCGCGGCATCGAAATTGCCGGATTTTTCCAGGGAGAGGGCGCGGTTGTAGGCTTCCGCCAGCGCTTCCTCGTCGATTTTCGTGGTGTTCTGGGTCATGCGCGCTTCTTACGTCCGAAGGCCGCTTTTGGCAATGCGCCGCAAGCCGCGGCCGGCCGGGATCCTTGCGCCGTCAGGGCGACTGAGAAGCAAAAAATGGCGGCGGGCGGCGAGCACGGGATTTATCCTTGGGGGGAAAGGGTTCATGATCGCAACAACAAGAAAAGACGGAGGAAATGCCGATGGCCGCCGAACTCGGTCCGCTGCTTGTGGGCACGGAAATCAAGGAGCTGAAGGGCCCGCCGCTGCCCCAGACCTCGCAGGAGCAGATTAACGCCATCGTGCATTATTATCGCGGCGAAATGGGGCGAATGGCCGGCTGGCGGGATCGCATCGACCGCACGTCCAACTGGGCGATTACCGTGGTCGCCGCCCTGTTGTCGGTATCGTTGTCGACTCCTTCCTCCCATCATGGCGTGCTGCTGTTTGCCATGCTGCTGATCACGCTGCTGCTTCTGATCGAGGCCCGGCGCTACCGGTTCTTCGACGTCTACCGCGCCCGGGTGCGCCAACTCGAGCGTGGATACTTCGCACAGATCCTGGCGCCGGACGGGGCGCCGAACCTCAACTGGGCGGCGGCGATCGCCAAGAGCCTGCGCAAGCCGGCATTCCTGATGAGCTACCGCGAGGCGCTCTGCCGTCGGCTGCAGCGCAATTATTGCTGGATGTACCTGATCCTGCTGCTCGCCTGGGCGCTCAAGATCTCGTCGCCGAAGATGTCGACCAATGGCGAGCCCTTCGGGCACGTGCGCACCTGGACCGATGTCGCGGAGAATGCAGCGCTCGGCCCGTTGCCGGGCTGGCCTGTCATCCTGGTGGTCGTGCTGTTCTACGCCGTCGTGCTCTACGGCTCGTTGCACAGGGAACCGGGTGAGGGCGAGCTTGCCCATGGCGAGGTCCACGTCTGACACTGCATACCTCCCGCAAGGATGTGTGCATTTGTGGCTGTCTTCAGAATTTGTCATTTGAGATTGCCGCAGCCGACTGCTTCTATCCCGGCTACTGCATAATTCCTTAAATCGGATCCGATTTAAGGACAAAATTATGCAGCAAGTTTAAAGCGTTACAGCGTCCTTTGCGCGTCATATTTGACACGCGGCGCTGTAAGAAAAGCCGAACAGGAGCAACACTATGGCTGGCGAAAAAGTAGCGGTGATCACGGCGGGCGGTTCCGGCATGGGGGCGGTCGCGGCGCGACGGATGGCGGCCGAAGGGTACCGCGTGGCGATCCTGTCATCGTCGGGCAAGGGCGAGGCGCTGGCCAAGGAACTCGGCGGTCTCGGCGTCACCGGCTCGAACCAGTCCAACGACGACCTGAAGCGCCTGGTGGACAAGGCGTATGATACCTGGGGCCGTATCGACGCGCTGATTAATTCGGCCGGCCACGGCCCGCGCGCGCCGGTGCTGGAGCTGACCGATGAGGATTGGCACAAGGGCATGGAGGTCTATTTCCTCAACGCAGTCCGTCCGGCACGATTGGTGACGCCGATTATGCGCGAGCAGAAGTCGGGCAGCATCGTCAACATCTCGACCTATGCGGCCTTCGAGCCCGATCCGCTGTTTCCGACATCGGGCGTTTTCCGTTCGGGGCTTGCCGCTTTCACCAAGCTGTTCTCGGATCAGTATGCCGCCGAGAATATCCGCATGAACAACGTGCTTCCCGGCTTCATCGACAGCCTGCCCGAGACGGAGGAGCGGCGCAACCGGATCCCGATGAAGCGTTACGGCACGTCGGAGGAGGTGGCGGAACTGATCGCGCTTCTGGCGACCGACCGGGGTGCCTACATCACCGGCCAGAACATCCGCATCGACGGCGGCATTACCCGCTCGGTCTGATTTCGTCGTTGTCTACAGCGCCGTGCGTCGAGTGTGACAGGCTAAGGACGCTGTAACGCCTTAACCTGGCTGCATAATATTCGTGCCGGATCGAATCCGGTTCAAGGCATCATGCAGTCGCGGGCGGGTTCAGTGCAGGATGAACTCGCCCTTGAGTGCCCGCCATTCGGTGGCCGATACCAGCTTGCGATGTACGTAGCGTACAGAATGCAGCGGGCCGTCCAGTTTTTCCTGCCAGAACTTCAGGAAGCCGCGCATCTCCGGGAAGTCCGGGGCGATGTCGTAGTGCTGCCAGATATAGGTCTGCAGAAACGTCGGATGGTCCGGCATGCGGTACAGGATCTGGGCCGTGGTCACGCCGTAGCCCTTCAGCTGCAGTTCCATTTCGTTCGTCATATGAACCTCACTTTTCGCAAAGGTTGGTCTCTATGATGAAACGCTTGATTTATTAATCAAGTTCTAATATTTGCTCCAATCTGAAACTTTTGGCGTAATAACAATGGCTTGGCAGCACTCTTTGAGGAGTGCTGCCAAGCCATTCATGACTCGATCGATAGCCAGGTTTTAGCGCTTCAGATGCCGCGTCAGGCGATTTTCCAGCCAGGCCCAGATGTTGCGAAGCAGTTCGACCATCAGCAGATAGAGGATCGCCGCCCAGACATACATCTGGTAGTCGAAGGTGCGCGAAAAGGCACGGCGCGTCTCACCCATCAAGTCGAACACCGTGACGATCGCGACGATCGCCGAGCCCTTGATCATCAGGATGATCTCGTTGCCGTAGGGGCGCAGCGCCACGATCATCGCCTGCGGCAGAATGATCTTGTAGAATGCGATGCGTTCCGACAAGCCAAGGGCGGCTGCACCTTCGCGCTGGCCGCGCGGCACGCTCTCGATCGAACCGCGCAGGATTTCCGCCTGATAGGCGGCGGTGTTCAGCGTGAAGGCAAAGAGCGCGCAATTCCAGGCCTCGCGGAAGAACCACCAGAGGCCGACCGATTCCAGTTGCGGGCGGAAGCTGCCGAGGCCGTAGTAGATCAGAAAGAGCTGGGCGATCAACGGCGTACCGCGGAAGAAGTAGACATAGGCATAGGCAAGCCACGACCAGATCTTGTTCTTCGACATGCGACCGAGCGCGACCGGCAGCGAAAGGATGGCGCCGAGCACGACCGAGCAGGCCACCAGCATCAGGGTGACGCCAAGGCCGGACAGGAAGCTCGGACCGTATTTGGTGAATTTCGCCGGGTCCCAGCCGTTGACGACGGTGAGGAATATGCCGACGCCGAGGGCGAGCCAGATGCCGAGCGTTACGCTGCCGACAAAGCGGGCGAGGGTATAAGGCTTGGGCGGCGCCGGTGGCGGTGCCTGCGGCGGGATCATCGTCTCGACGAAGCTCATCGGCCCATCTCCGCGCGTTTGGTCCAGCGTTCAAGGTTCGAGAATATGATCGACGAAACCATGGCCAGCACCAGGAAGAGGATGCAGGCCATGCCGAAGAACTCGAACGCCTGCTTGGTGACGCGGGCGGCGATGCCGGTCTGGCGCAGGATGTCGGGCAGGCCGACGACCGAGACGAGCGCCGTGTCTTTCAGCAGCGCCATCCAGAGGTTGCCGAGGCCGGGCAAGGCGATGCGCACGAGCTGCGGCAGGATGATCAGCCGCATGGTGCGGCTGCGATGAAGCCCGAGGGCAGCACCCGCCTCGTACTGGCCATGCGGGATCGCCTTGAAGGCTGACAGCAGAACCTCGGAGCAATAGGCCGAGAAGACCACGCCAAGGGCGATCATGCCGGCAAAGAAGGCGTTGATCTCGACGGGTCCCTCGTAGCCGAACGATGCCAGGAGCTGCTGTACCAGGATCTGCAGGCCGTAATAGACGATGAACAGCGTCAAGAGTTCCGGCAGGCCGCGGAAGATGGTGGTGTAGATATTCGACGCGAGCCGGACAGTGCGCTCTTCAGACTGCTTGCCAAGGGCTACGAAGAAGCCGATCAGCAGGCCGACGGGCAAAGTCGCGATGGCAAGGCTTGCGGTGACAACGAAGCCGTAGGCGATCTCGTCGCCCCAGCCTGCATCGCCGCAGGCCAGCAGCGTGCCGGGTGCCAGCCAGCGAAATACGCCGACCGGGCCGCACAATGGATCCACGATGGAGCCGACCCAGGCTAGGATCGAATAGAAGCCGGCAAATAACCCGCTCATGTCAGAGAATTCCCCTTTGCGCTGTTCTTATGCATATGGATCGCGCTTGTGTTTTAGGTTCTTGTCAAACAAAAACGGCGGAAGGGCAAGCCGTCCGCCGTTGCATTTTTTTCATGAACCAACGTTTTTCCGGCATGATTCACTAGGAAATCAGGCCGGAAGCCGTTGATCAGCTGCCATAAACGTCGAACGGGAAGTACTTTTCGTTGATTTCCTTGTACTTGCCGTTGGCGCGGATGGCTTCGATCGCCTTGTTGAACTTCTCCCGCAGCGCGTCGTCGCCCTTGCGCACGGCGATGCCGGCGCCTTCGCCGTTGATGACGGGGTCCACCGGCAGCGTGCCGAGCAGTTTGCAGCATGCACCGTCAGCCGACTTCAGCCACTCCGAAAGCACCACTACGTCGTCGATCACCGCGTCGACGCGGCCATTGACGATGTCGAGCTTGTATTCTTCCGCGGTCGGATAGAGCTTGATTTCCGCTTCCTTCATATGCGCTTCGGCATAGTTGGAGTGGGTGGTCGAGCCCTGCGCGCCGAGCGTCTTGCCAGCCAGGGCCGCCTCGGTTGCGTCGGTGATCGGCGAATCCTTCGGCACCACGATCGCCGGCGGCGTGTTGTAGTACTTGTTGGTGAAGTCGACCTTTTCCTTGCGCTCGGCAGTGATCGACATGGACGCGATGATGGCGTCGAACTTCTTGGCGATCAGTGCCGGAATGATGCCGTCCCAGTCCTGCGTCACGAACGTGCATTCCGCCTTCATCTCGACGCAAAGGGCCTTCGCGATGTCGACGTCGAAGCCGGTCAGCGTGCCGTCGGATTCGAGGTTGTTGAAGGGCGGGTAGGCGCCTTCCGTGCCGATAACGACCTTTTCGCCATCTGCCATGGCCGAGCCAGCCATGAGCACGAAAACGGCAGCCGATGCGGCGGCTGCCAGCCGTCTGGAAATACGCATGATAGTCCTCTCTGTTGGCCGACATCCGGGTTTTTGTTGTTTGCGGATGCCTATCTTGACCGGGGCGCTTGCCGCCGGTTGGAGCGATATTCGTACTGTTTTCCAGCAAAAATCAACAGGAAAGCGAAAGCACCCACCGGGAAAAGGATTTCTACCGGAGATTGCTGCGGCCGTGATCGGCGCGAACATGAACGACCTGTTCAGCGGCGGTTAATCTTGCTTCGGCTACGCCTATTGCGGGAACCGATTGGAGGTTCGGGCGTTGCGTTGGTGGCTCGTTTGACGGGCAACACAAAAAAGCCGGAACCTTGGATCAAGGCCCTTGAGAATTCACGCTTGTCTCCTGTTGCCGAACCGGCTGTCCGGTGGGTAACAGTGGCAGGCCAGGGACCTCCCAGGACGAGGAAGGAAGACAATGTCGATTCGATCCAGACTATTCGCAACCGTGGCGCTGCCGGTGCTCTCGGTGTCGCTTGCGGTGCAACCAGCCCTTGCCGACAGCCTGATGAAGCCGTTCGAGGTGGCGCAGGAAGGGAGCGGTCAGCCGTCGGACGAAGAGCTTCTGCTGCTGCAGCAGCGCCAGGCCGAAGAGCAGCAGCGTGCGGCGGAAGCTAAAGCGCAGCGCCAGCAGCAGGAGCAGCAGGCCGCCGAACAGCAGAAGGCTGCCGAAGAAGAGGCTGCCCGCCAGGCCGCCGAACAGCAGAGGGCTGCCGAAGAAGAGGCTGCCCGCCAGGCCGCCGAGCAGCAGAAGGCTGCCGAGGAAGAGGCCGCCCGCCAAGCCGCTGAACAGCAGAAGGCTGCCGAGGAAGAGGCCGCCCGCCAGGCTGCCGAACAGGAGAAGGCGGCAGCAGCTCAGCGGGCTGCAGAAGAGGAAGCCGCACGCCAGCAGCAGGAGCAGCAAGCGGCCGAACAGCAGAAGGCGGCAGAAGAAGAGGCGGCGCGTCAGGCCGCCGAACAGCAAAAGGCTGCCGAAGAGGAAGCCGCCCGCCAGGCCGCTGAACAGCAGAAGGCTGCTGAAGACGAGGCTGCGCGCCAGGCCGCCGAGCAGGAGAAAGCTGCAGAAGCCCAGAAGGCCGCCGACGAACAGAAGGCTGCCGAAAGCGAAGCCCAGCAGAAGGCCGCCGACGAGCAGAAGGCTGCGGAAGACGAAGCCGCCCGCCAGGCCGCCGAACAGCAGAAGGCTGCCGAGGCAGAGGCCGCACGTCAAGCCGAAGAAGCCAGGAAGGCTCAGGCAGGCGAGTGCGTTGTTCCGGAAGGTCAGGACGCCTCCACCGCTTGCCCGCCGGCTGGCGATGAAGCGACCGGCCAGCAGCCGGCAACGGGAGGCCAGAATGCCGGCGAGCAACCGCCGGTGACCGAAGAACAGAAGGCGGGCGAAGAGCCGCCTGTAACCGATGGGCAGAATGCCGGCGAAGCCGTAGCGCCCGCCGTCGAGCCGCAGACGACCGAACCGCAGACGGGCGAGGGGCAGGCAGTTCCGGGCACCGAGCAGCCGGCGACGGCCGAACAGCAGCCGCAGGTCCAGCCGGTACCGGAAGTGGTCGATACCCGCACCGAGGAAGAAAAGCTGAAGATCGCCGAAGATCCTGCGGCGACTGACGAGACCGTCGTGCTTCCGGTCGAAAACGGTGCGGCCGTTCTCGACAGCGACAAGGATGCCGACAACGTCGGCGGCAACCAGGCTCGCGAAGACCGCCAGAAATTGCGCGAAGAACTGCGTGCACAGGAGGAAAGCGCTCCGCCGCCGGCCGATGACGCCGCAGCGCAGGCGCTGATGCCGGCCGAAATCCAGGCCCACCTGCCGCAGAAGATCGAGGCGAACCTGACCGAGCAAGGCACACGCATCGATGAAGCGCCCGTATTCGTGGTGCCGGAGACGACCAACATCGTCAACAACACCGTCATCAACAACACGGTGATCAACAACAACACGACGGTCAACAACGTCACCAACAACATCACCAATGTGGAAGTGATTCAGGAGATCGACAACCGCGTCATTCTTGGCGTCGGCGACCAGATCTTCGTTCGTGGCGACGACCGCCCGCGCCTTCGTCGCGATGCGGAAGAGACGTACTACGACCAACTGCCGCGTGGCCGTACCCGCGAAACCATCGTTCGCCCCGGCGGCTACCAGATCGTCACGATCTACAATCGCTACGGCGACATCCTGCAGCGTTCGCGTATTGACCGTGACGGCAACGAGTACCTGATGATCTACGCGCCTGAGCGTGACGAAGGCCCGCGTCCGGCGATCATCGACGTCGGTTACGAGCTGCCGCCGATGCGTCTGCGCATCCCGGTTCGCGAATATATCGCCGATGTTTCGGACGATCCGGGCCGCGACTACTACGACTTCCTGGCCGAGCCGCCGGTGGAGCGCGTCGAGCGCGTCTATTCGATCGACGAGGTCCGTCACTCGGCACGCCTGCGCGACAAGGTCCGCCGCATCGACCTCGACACCATCACCTTCCCGACGGGCAGCGCGGAAGTGTCGATGTCGCAGGCAAAGACCATGCGCGGCGTAGCCGCTGCCATGGAAAAGGTGCTGGCCAAGGATCCGGGTGAAACCTTCTTCATCGAAGGCCATACGGACGCCGTCGGCTCGGACCGCTCGAACCTGGTGCTTTCGGACCAGCGTGCCGAATCGGTTGCCTCGCTGCTCACCGAGGTCTACGGCATTCCTGCCGAAAACCTGGTGACACAGGGCTATGGCGAGCGCTTCCTGAAGGTTCGCACTGAGGAAGCCGAGCAGCAGAACCGCCGCGTTACCATTCGCCGCGTCACGCCGCTGGTTCGCCCGGTCGCCCAGCGCTGATCAAGCCTCGGGCACGACCGCCCGTGCAACGCTTAGGAAACCCGCCTGTCACAGGGCGGGTTTCTGCCGTTGCCGTTTCAGTCTTCTTCTTCTTCCGGATTGCCATGAAAACCGCCGCTCTTCTCATTGCCTCCCTTGGCCTGCTTGCCCAGTCCGCCCATGCGGCGCCGGCGCTTGTCGAGCCGGACCTGCGGCTTCCGAGCAATCCCGCGGGCAAGGACCAGCCGCCGCGCGTGGCGCTGACGCTCGACGCCTGCAGCGGCGCGACCGACATGCGTATCCTCGGCACCCTGATCGAGAACCGCATCCCTGCGACGATCTTCGTGACGGCGCGCTGGCTGAAGCGCAACGGGCTGGCGGTCGAGGTGATGAAGGCGCACCCGGATCTCTTCGAAATCGAAGATCACGGCGCCATGCATGTGCCGCCGATCGACGTCAAGGTTTCCGTCTATGGGCTGGCTGCCGCCGGCTCGAGCGCGGCCGTTGCGGCCGAAGTCGAAGACGGGGCTGCGGCGATCAGGGCGCATGGCCTTGCGGCACCGCGCTGGTTCCGCGGCGCGACGGCGAAATACAGCCATTCCTCGATGAGCCAGATCCGCGAGATGGGCTACCGCATCGCCGGCTATTCCGTGAATGGCGACGGCGGCTCGCTGCTGGGGGCGGCCATGGCCGAGAAGCGTATCCGCAACGCCCAAGACGGTGACGTCATCATCGCTCACATCAACCAGCCGACGCACACCGCCGGCGCCGGCGTCGCACGCGGTATTCTCGACCTGAAAGCCAAGGGCTACAGCTTCGTCCGCCTCAACGATATTCCCGATGAAATGACGGTCGGCGCCACGAATTGACGGCCGACAATGGGTGAGTGCGGCGAACGTCAGCATTGTCTCGGCCATTCGGCAGGATGAGCGCGCGAGAGGATGGAGTGCGATGTTTCGCCGGACAGGGGAAATTCGTTGTCGAATCAACCTTTCGTTGCTTAATGTTCGTATTGAACGGTTTGCCTCGGGAGGAATGGATGAAACCCGCCGTCTTCGGCCTTGTTGCCGCGCTCGCCTTCGGCCTCTCCGTTTCCCCCGCGCTGGCGGAAATGCCCCCCATCCCTACCGATCAAGACAGAGCGCTAGCGGAGAAAGGGGACATCTACGCCCAGTTTCTCATCGCCTGGTCCTACTTCACCGGCCAAGGCGCCAAGCAGGATGATACTGAAGCGTTTCGCTGGTTTCAGAAGTCCGCCGAAGGCGGCAACGTGCCGGCGCAATACAATTTGGCGGGAATGCTGATGGAGGGCCGCGGTGTGGCCCGGAACGAGACCGAAGCTTTCAAGTGGTACAGGCGGGCCGCTGAGAGCGGGCATGCCATGGCGCAGTACGAGCTGGCACAGCAGTATTTCAGGGGCGAAGGCGTCGAGCGAAATCTTGAAGAGGCGCTCCGTTGGTATCGCCTTTCCGCTGCACAGAACTTTCCGCGGGCGCAGTTCCGACTGGGTATGATCTACGGTAAGGGCGAGGGTGTGCCGCAGGATCAGGCAAAGGCGTTCGGACTCTTGATTCAGGCGGCGGAGCAAGGGCACAAGTTTGCGCAGATAAACGTTGGCCTGATGTATGTCAGCGGTATCGGTGTCGCAGAGGATCAGGCGGCCGCAGCACAATGGTTCCGCACGGTGGCCGATACAGGCGATGCTGCTGGTCAATACAATCTGGCGGTGATGTATCAAGATGGCCGAGGCGTGGGGCGCGACGCGAAGGAGGCGGCGCGGCTCTACACGCTCTCGGCGGAGCAAGGCTACGAGTTTGCACAGCACAATCTTGGCGTCGCTTATGCGATCGGCTCCGGCGTCGATCGTGACCTGGCAGCGGCCTTCGGCTGGTTCCTGAAGGCAGCCGAGCAGGGTCACGGCAAGGCGCAGTTCAACGTCGCAGTGGCCTACGCTAACGCCCTCGGGGTCGACAAGGATCTGTTGGCGGCAGCACGCTGGTACGGCAAGGCCGCTGCGCAGGGCATTACTGAGGCGCAACCGGCGATCGATGCGCTGCCGAAGGATTGATGACGCTGCGGCTGCTGTCAGGTGGTGTCGCTAGGCCGCCGCTCAGGGAATGCTACTGCATAATTCCTTAAATCGGAATCGATCTAAGGAGGAATTATGCAGCAAATTTATAGTGTTACAGCGTCCTTGGCGCGCCATATTTGGCGCGCAGCGCTGTAAAGGTGCAACAGGCGCTCGCCGCGTTGCCGAAAGAGTATTGCGACGCCTTGAAGCGTTGAAGCCTGGTCAGGAAGCGTCGCTTTTGGGCAACAACCCCGTAACCTTCTCCACGAAATCGGCGATGGTCGCAGTGTCGTCGAGATCGAAGACCGGCAGGTCGCTGTCCGTGACCGGGTGATCGGCGGCGATGGCACAGATGTGCGGATCGGTGGGCGCCAAGGGCTCGCGGTTCGCCGATTCGAGCCGACGGGCCTCGATCTTGGGGATCGGCTCGCGCTTGTAGCCTTCGACCAGAATGAGATCGCAAGGGGCGAGCCGGGTGAGGATGCCTTCGAAGCTCGGCTCCGGTGCACCACGCAACTCATGCATGATCGCAAAGCGTGTGCCTGAAACGATGGTGACTTCGTGGGCGCCTGCTTCCCTGTGGCGGAAACTGTCGGCCCCGACCTTGTCTATGTCGAAGTCATGATGGGCGTGCTTGACGGTCGATACGACATATCCACGCTGCGTCAATTCGGTGACGAGGCGAACCATTAGTCCGGTCTTGCCGGAATTCTTCCAGCCCGCGATGCCGAAAATTTTCGTCGCAGTCATGCGCTGTTCTCCCCAAGAATGCCCAGCCATTCCTCTGCCCGCAGCAGATCATCCGGCGTGTTGATGTTGAAGAAGGGATCGAACAGTCCGCTGGTCGTCGTTGTCATCGGAAAGTCGACGGTGACGGATGGATGGCGCTCGATGAAGGTGCGCACGCGGCGTTTTGGATCCGTCGTGAGCCAGTGTTCGAGATCGTCGGCGAGCCCGACGGACCAGAGCGCAAAGAGCGGATGCAGCGCACCATCGGATGACGCAACGGCAATCTGCTCGCGTCCCGTCATCGCATCGGTCAGGCGTTGAGCGAGGTCATGCGGGAAGAAGGGCGTGTCCGTCGGCACGACGAGGACATGCGTCGCTGTCGGCGTGGCGGCGGCCGCGTGGCGCATCGCCGTCAACACACCCGCAAGCGGACCGAGAAAGCCGGGCACGGTATCGCAAATCACGGGATGCCCCTCGATCGCCGCCCGCTCGCCGGCGCCGTTGAGATTGATGGCGACGCTGGCGACCTGAGGCTGGAGCCTCTCGACGATCCGCCACAGCATCGTCTTTCCGTCCAGAAGCAAGTCGGACTTCGGCCGCCCCATGCGACGCGAAAGTCCGCCGGCAAGGACGACGGCCGGCCACAATGGATGTCTCGCATCTGACGTCTTGACTGTTGGCATCGAGGTTTCTTCGTTCCTATTCGAGCGGTCCGGTCAGGGAGCTTTGTGCAACCGGCTTCCTGCCGCGCCGGCTCTCGCGATAGAAGGTGTAAAGGCCCGAGCCGATGATGACCGCAACACCAACCAGCATCCATGCATCCGGCTTTTCCGAGAAGAAGAAAATGCCGATCGCGATCGCAAACAGCAGGCTGGTGTAGCGAAAGGGCGCGATAACTGAGATATCGCCGCCACGCATGGCAAGCACGATCGTCTGGTATCCGACCATCAGGAGCAGGCTGGCGGCGGCGACGTGGGTCAGCGTGGTCGAGGACATCGACTGCCAGCCGCCAAGCGGTACGATCAATGCGGCGCCGACCAATGTCGTCACAAGCGCCGTTGTCACCGTTATGTAGAGCGAGGGGATGTCGTGGTCGATGCGACGGGTGCAGAGATCGCGCGTGGCGGTGCAGAAGACGCAGGCAACGACGGTGAGAGCGGCTGATGTAAAGCCTTCGGGGCCCGGGCGAAGCACGATCAGCACGCCGATGAAGCCGACGAAGATGGCGGTCCAGCGCCGCCATCCGACCGGTTCGCCGAGGAATACGGCGGCGCCGAGCGTTACGGCCAGCGGCAGCGCCTGCATGATCGCCGATGCATTGGCGAGGGGAATTTGCCCGAGCGCCGAGATGTAGGTGATGGATGCCAGCGCCTCCATGACGATGCGCAGGATGATGACCGGCTTCATGATGGTGCGAAGCGGACGAAATGCCCGGAAATGCCTGGCAATGACGATTACCATCAAGGTGGTCAGCAGCCCGCGCACGAACATGATCTGGCCGACATTCATCGCCCCGGTCACCGATTTCACCAATGCGTCGTTGCAGGAGAAGGCGACCATTGCCAGACACATGAAGACGATGCCGCGGAAATTGCTGGAGGATTGCATGCTGGCTGTCCTGCGGCGCCGAATCGGGCGGGAACCTGACGGCCGGTGGCAAAGGCGAATCCGTTGTCGGACGTCGTTTACCGTTTAAGCATCGGCCGCCATTTTGTGCAAACACCAACCCGCCAGCTGGCGATTTTTCTTCCATCGCAAGTAGAACTTCCGCGTGTTGGCGAGATCAATCGTGATGAAGACTGTTCGCCGCGCAGAAAGCACGGTCTCCCGGACCGGTTTCTATTCGCGGAATCTTAAGTTTCGCTGCCTATCGTCCCGATGATTCCGCTTCCAATCGCATGACGCGATCGGTGGGTGGTGTGCGTCAGAACCTTGGCGGCGCGCCATTCCAGAAGTGTCGGTCGGTGCCTGGGAGGTGCTTCCGCCGATATTTCACCCCATGCTTCCAGCAAGAAGAAGCCACCGCGCGGACATGTCTCTCATAAGAATAATCTGGGGTCCGCAATGTCTTTCATCGATCGTCTCTTACAGCGCCTGCGCATCGTCACCAAGGTTCTGCTCTTCGTGGTTCCGCTGGTCGCTCTGATCGCGGGTATCGGTCTCGTTGGCTTCTTCACCGCACGAACGCTCAACGGCCACATGACCGTGACGCGCGAAACCATCAACAATCTCTCGGATTTCCAGGCGCTGCGCAGCGCGCTCCAGACTTTTGCCGATGCGCCGAGCGAGGATACGAGAGGGGCGCTGAGTGCCCAGATCGATGAACAGGAGAGCGGGGTTCGCGCCCTCGACGGCCTGCTGACACGTGAGGCGGACAAGTCCGAGATCGCCTCCGTGCTGTCGCTGGGTGAAGCAATGCGGGCCCAGACCGAAAAGCTCTGGTCGATCAAGGTCGAGCAGGATCAGGTGACGGCTTCGCTCGAGGCGGCGCTGACCGACATGACGGCGCAGGGCAACAGCGCCTACAAGCAGATCGACATCATCCGCAAGGAATCGGGTGAGAAGGAAGCTTTTGCCAAGGCGCTGCTCTTCGATGCCGCCGCCTACCAGGGTGTCGCCGAGCGAATCAAGAAATTCCGCCTGCCGGTGACGATGGCTGCCAATGCCGACGCCAAGATCGATCAGGCGGGCAAGCTGCTGCCGCACCTCATCAAGCAGATCGAGGAGGCCGAAAAGATCGCGTCGGAAAAGGTTCAGAAGCCGATTGCCGAGCTGAAGGACCTGGCGCTGAAGGTCGAGGGGATCCTTGCCGGCGCTGAAGACAGCGAGACGAAGAAGAATGCGCTTGTGCCTATCCTCAGCAAGTTCTCGAAATACGAGGCCGATTTCGCCAAGGAAGCGGCCAAGAATTCCGACACGGCCGCCAAGCGCTTCGTCGGCATGGACAGCGAGATCTCGCAGCTGAAGACGCTGATCGCGTTGATGGGCGACACCTTCAAGGGCCTCGACAGCACGCGGCTGCATATCAGCGAACTGCACCGCAAGCTCGACGCGGAAAGCCGCGATCTGGTGATGGCCGATATTCAGGCCGTTCGCGACAGTGCGGCGAAACTGTCAGAGCTTGGCGGCAAGAATGCTGCCTTGCGTGACCTGCCGGCCAAGCTCAAGCCGTCGCTCGACAACATCGACAAGGGCACGGCGGCCCTGATCGACGTCGGCGGGCGCTGGCAGGAAGCCAAGGCCGCCGCCTCGACGCTGGTTGCCGGCGCGAGCGCGACGCTCGAAAGCTTCGTCAGCAGCGCCCAGGAGGCCGGCAAGCTCGACAGCCAACGTTCGGCCAATATGTCGATCGTGGCGATGGTGGCCGGTACGCTGCTTGCGATCATCGGCGGCCTGATGCTGGTCGAAACCCTGCGTGGTCCACTGAAGCGCGTGACCGAGACGATGACGCGGCTCGCCGACGGCGATCTCGACGTGGCGATCGAAGGCCGCAACCGCGGCGACGAGATCGGCGACATGGTGCGCTCGGTGGCGGTGTTCCGCGACAACGCCGTCGAAAACGTCCGGCTGGGACGGGAGGCGGAAGCCGCCCGCACGCTTTCGGCGGAAGAGGAAGCCCGTCGGGCCGAAGAGCGCGCTCGGATTGAGGCCGAGCAGATGCAGGCACTGAACGCGCTTTCGGACGTTCTGGCTGAGCTTGCCGCCGGCAACCTCGAAGAAGGCATGGCAGAAGATCTGCCGGCCGACTACGTGATCATGGCGCGCACCTACAACAACGCGGTCGAGGCGCTGCGCGCCACGCTCAGCGACGTGCGTATGGTGACCGGCGAGATCACCGGCGGCACCAGCAACCTGTCGGCTTCGGCCGACGACCTGGCGCGGCGGACGGAACAGCAGGCGGCCGCGCTTGAGGAAAGCTCGCGCGCCCTGCGCCAGTTGACCGAGATCGTCCGCTCGACGGCAGAGAGCGCCCGCAAGACCACCGTCTCGGTCGATGAGACCAATTCCTACGCCAAGCATTCCGGTCAGGTCGTCGCCAAGGCGATCGACGCGATGGCGGAGATCAACCGCTCGTCCGAGAAGATCAGCACGATCATCAGCGTCATCGACGAGATCGCCTTTCAGACGAACCTTCTGGCGCTCAACGCCGGCGTCGAGGCGGCACGGGCAGGCGAGGCCGGTCGCGGCTTTGCCGTCGTGGCACAGGAGGTGCGGGAACTGGCCCAGCGTTGCGCCGGCGCCGCACGCGAGATCAAGGGGCTGATCTCCGAAAGCTCGGCGCAGGTCAGAAGCGGCGTGGCGCTGGTGCAGGAAACCGGCGATGCGCTCACCGTCATCAACAACCACATCGGCACCATCCATCAGCTCGTCAGCAACATCGAGGCTGCAGCCGCGGACCAGTATACCGGCCTCAACGAGGTCAACTCGGCGGTGCACGAGGTCGAGCTGATCACCCAGCAGAACGCGGCAATGGTGGAGGAAAACACCGCCGAGATCCACGGTCTGCGCCGCCAGGTCGAGGCGCTCAACGAAAAGATCGAGCGCTTCAAGACCGGTACCTCGGCGGTCGCCGGCCAAGCCTATGGCCGCGGTTACGGGTCGATCTACGCGGCTTGAGTTGTCTCCGGCAGAGTGTGCCGGTTGCCCCTTACCCTAACCCTCTCCCCGCAGGCGGGGCGAGGGGACGTGTCCCGCCATAGGTTTTCGATGGTGTGCATTGCCGTGGCCAAGCTTGGCGTTTCGGCCGTAGCTATCTCTCATTCGGTCTGCGCAGTACCTGATCAATGCGCGAAAGGCGAGGCATCTCAAGGCTCAAGGGATGCGAGAGCGTTGCTACAGTTTCCCTTCTCCCCGCTGGCGGGGAGAAGGTGCCGGCAGGCGGATGAGGGGCGGAGACATCAGCGACCTCGATGGCGGCTCAGCCGCCGGTAACGCTCATGTGGCGGGCAACGGCGGGGCGGTTGTGCTCGCGGTCGATGATGAAGTCGTGGCCCTTGGGCTTGCGCCCGATGGCTTCGTCGATCACCTGGCCGAGATAGGTGTCGTCGTCGGAAGCCCGCAGTGCGGTGCGCAGGTCGGCGGCGTCGTTCTGGCCGAGGCACATGTAAAGCGTGCCGGTGCAGGTCAGCCGGACGCGATTGCAGCTTTCGCAGAAATTATGGGTCATCGGCGTGATGAGGCCGAGGCGGCCGCCGGTCTCGGCAACCTCCACATAACGGGCGGGCCCGCCGGTCTTGTAGGCGATGTCGGCGAGCGTGAACCGCTCTTCGAGCTGCCGGCGCATTTCAGACAACGGCATGTAGTGATCGGTGCGGTCTTCCTCGATCTCGCCCATCGGCATGGTTTCGATCAGCGTCAGATCCATGTCGCGACCATGCGCCCAGCGCATCAGGTCGGGGATTTCGGCGTCATTGAAACCCTTGAGCGCGACGGCATTGATCTTGACCTTGATGCCGGCCGCCTGAGCGGCGTCGATGCCTTCGATCACCTTGCCGAGATCGCCCCAGCGGGTGATCTGGTGGAATTTCGCCGGGTCGAGCGTGTCGAGCGAGACGTTGATACGCCGCACGCCGCAATCGGCCAGTTCTGCGGCATGTTTCGCAAGCTGAGAACCATTTGTCGTCAGCGTCAACTCATCGAGGCGTCCAGCCTCGATCTCGCGTCCGAGTTCGCGCACCAGAAACATGATGTTCTTGCGCACCAGCGGCTCGCCACCAGTCAGCCTTAGCTTACGCACACCCTTGGCGATGAAGGCGGAACAGAGCCGGTGGAGCTCTTCCAGCGTCAGAAGGTCCTTCTTCGGCAGAAAGGTCATGTGTTCCGCCATGCAGTAGGTGCAGCGGAAATCGCAGCGATCGGTGACGGACACGCGCAGATAGGTGATCGCCCGGCCGAACGGATCGATCATCGGGGCGGTTCTATCCTCTAGCGCCGTTGCGCCGGTTCTCATTATCGCTGCTGTGTTCAAGCGTCTTTCTCCCAGCCCCTTCAATGTCGCCAGCAAACGTGGTCGCGTCAAGGCGCATCATGTCGCAAAGTGTTGATCGGAAAAGCCGGGTAATTCTCGGCGAGCGATTCTTCAGCTACTGCATAGTTCCTTAAATCGGAATCGATTTAAGGAACTATGCAGCGGGCCTAAAGTGTTACAGCGTCCTTTGCGCGTCATATTTGACGCGCGGCGCTGTAGGCGTGGGCTTGAAAACAGGAGCAGACATCATGAGCGAATTCTGGCCGACGGAACTGCGCGTATCGAAAGACCGCCACCGCCTCGTCGTCGCCTTCAACGACGGTGCATCCTTCGATCTTTCGGCGGAGATGCTGCGCGTGCTTTCGCCGTCTGCCGAAGTACAGGGACACGGGCCAGGCCAGCGGGTGACGGTACCGGGCAAGCGCAACGTCCAGATCATCTCGGTGCAGCCGACCGGAAACTACGCCGTGCGCATCGGCTTCGACGATTTGCACGACACCGGCATCTTCACCTGGACCTATCTGCGCGAACTCGGCGAGAAGGGCGAAGAGCTTTTTGCCGCCTATGAGCAGGAGCTCGCCGACAAGGGCATGTCGCGCGACAAGGCCGAAAAGCCACGCTGAACCGTTTGAAAAGGAGACGGTCGATTGGCCGACGCATCGAACGCGAACGACCTGACGCAGGTGGTCGTGCTGTTGATTGCCGGTGTGTTTGCCGTGCCGCTGTTCATCGCCCCGAGAACGGCGCGTGAGCGGGCGGAGGCGGAAGCGCACGAGGCGCAGGAAAGCACAACCAGCTAAAACTGGCTCACGCCCGGCACGGGTGTCAGGCGAGCTCGTTCTCGTCCCTCAGCAGAACCGCGATCAACCGCTCCATGGATTGCGCCACGATCATGCAATCCTCGAGCGGCGCGCCCTCCATCGACTTTTCGATGAGGCCGGTCTGAACCTCCATTGCCTCTTCCGTCAGCGTGCGCCCGGTTGATGTCAAGGACAGCCGAAGCACGCGCTTGTCCTTGTCGTCGCCGCGCCGCTCGATCAGCCCGCGCTTCTCCAGTTGCGGCAGCAGCATGCTCATGTTGGACCGTCCCACCAGCAGCTTGCGGGCAAGCTCCTGCTGCGAGATTCCGTCGAAGCGGTAGAGGTTGATCAGGATGTCGAGATGCGGCGGCTTGATGTCGAGATGCGCCAGCGACCGCGTCATGGTCTGCTGCATCAACTGACAGGCGCGCGCAACGGCAATCCAGCTGCGAAAACGCGGGTGGTCCCAGGGGAAATGATGCTGTTCGTTCGTCACTTGCTTTTTGTTCATCGTTGTACAATAATGTTCAGCATTGAACATATTAAGAGATTCTCACTATGGCATCCTTTGCGATCAAGGTCATCCGCCATGCGCTTGCCGGCGTGTCGGTCATTTCTCCCGAGGCCGCCGGCCGGCTTGCGTTCAAACTGTTCAGCGTCACGCCCGGCCGCAAGCCGAAAAGCGCCAAGGAGCGCGCCGCACTGGCCGCGGCGGTCCCGGTCATTGCCAAAGGCAAGCCGGTGACGCTTTCCTACGCCGGCGGTTGGGTCATGGCCCGGCATTTCACGAGCCCACGCAATGCCGCCAACGCCAAGCGCGTGCTGCTGGTCCACGGCTGGGGCTCGCGCAGCGACTATCTCGCCGCCATGATCGAGGGCATGGTTGCCGGTGGCGCCGAGGTGGTGACGCTCGACTGGCCGGGGCACGGCGCCTCGCCGGGGCGGACGCTGACCATGCCTGCCGCCGTTCGGGCCATCGATGCCGCCTGGCGACATTTCGGCGGCTTCGACGTCAGCGTCGGCCATTCCTTTGGCGGCGCAAGCCTTGCCTGTGCCGCTGGCGGCGTCGTTTGCGACGTGCCGAGCCATGTGGCGAAGAAACTCGTCCTGATCGGTGCCCCGAGCGAGATGACCTGGCTTTTCAAGGGGTTCGGCAAAGTTCTTCGACTCTCGTCCAAGACCCAGAGGGCTTTCGAAGCCGTCGTTGAACGGCTGTCAGGCCGCCGGCTGGAAGATTTCGATGCGGCCAAGATCCTTGAGGTGCGGGCCGTGCCGACACTGATCATCCATGCGGAAGACGACAAGGAGGTTTCGGCCGAACATGCGCGCCGCTATGCCGCTGCCGGACCCAATGTCGAACTTCACTGGGCGAACGGCTACGGCCATCGCCGCATCGTGTCGGCAGTTCCAGTGATCGACAGGATCAACGCCTTCGTCCATGGCGAGGATCGAAAGGCTGCTGCGGCAATGCGGCTCGAAAAGTCTGCAGTGCATCTGGGTTCTCGCACCTGATACGGTCTCGGCCAATTTCGCAGATGCCGTCATATGCCCGTCATGCTATCCGTCGAAAGGATTACTTCGGTCTGCGGTGCTGCCCGCCTTTCCAGAGGCGCGAGCGTCGCTACTGATATCGGATTGGCTGCATGAATCCGGATAACGATTTCGACATGCGGCTATCGTGCGCTTGCGGGAGGACGGCATGTCGGTCATCACTTCGATCGAGGAATTGAACGCACTTTACGGCGGCGTTAGCGAGGCATCGGTGGCAAAGGTCACCGAGGCGCTGACCGCAGAGTACCGCCAGATGATCGAGGCTTCGCCTTTTGCAGCGCTTGCAACCGTCGGTCCGGAAGGGCTCGACTGTTCTCCGCGCGGCGACGACGATTGCGTCGTCCGCATTGCCGACGACAAAACCGTTCTAATGCCCGACTGGCGCGGCAACAACCGCGTCGATTCGCTTGCCAACATCGTGCGCGATCCGCGCGTGGCGCTGATGTTCCTGGTGCCGGGATCCAACACCACCATGCGCATCAACGGCACCGCCGTCGTCAACATCGATCCGGCTCTGACCGGCTCCTTCGAGGTCGACGGCAAGAACCCGCGCAGCGTCATCGTCGTGACCATCGGCGAGGTCTATTTCCAGTGCGCGCGCGCTTTGATGCGATCGCAGATCTGGAACCCGGAACGCTTCATCGACCCAGCGGCGCTTCCCACACCCGGCATGTTGCTGAAGGCTGCCAAGGCCGATTTCGACCGGGATACCTACGATCGCGAATGGCCCGAGCGCGCCGCCAAGACCATGTGGTAGGTTATATAGCCGAGCGGGTTCGCGGACCTTTCGCCGAGCCGACGCAACCCAAGCGATGGAAATGTGATGCGACGTCGACCTTCGAGCGCATATCTTGGTGCGGCCGCGTTGCTTCTTTCGGCATGCGTCAGCAACGCCCTGGCCGCCGAGCCGACGCTGAGCGAGAAACTTGCGCTGCTTGCCAAGGCCTATCCGGAGGCGATTGCCGAGATCGGCGACGGGGCGCTGATCCTGCGCGGCGGCGGAGCGGCGCTGCTGATCGATGACGGCAGGCTGAAGAGCCATGTGGAAAAGCTCGAAGTGGGCGATATCGAGGACAGTCTTTCTCAGATCTATCCGCTTGGCCCTTGTGCCAAGCCGCCGGCTGCTGATTTCGATCCGGGGCGCATCCGCAGCGAAGCCTTGATGAAACGCCTCTATGGCGACAGCGCTGCGCGCGTCCGGCGCGATCTTGTCACGGTAGACTGGTTCGGGGAGCGGCTCAGCGTGACCGGAAGGCACGGTGTGGCCAGAGCTCTGCAAGCGGTCGAGGCGGAACTCGCTTCACGCCCCAAGCTGAAGCGGTACCTCGTACCAAATGCCGGCACCTTCAACTGGCGCCATATCGCCGGCGCGCGCACGCTCTCGGTGCACAGCTTCGGCGCCGCGATCGATCTCAATACCGGCTTTGCCGATTACTGGCGCTGGGCGGGCAGGGGCAAGATCGGAACGGCGCCCTACCGCAACCGCTATCCGCTCGAAATCATCGAGATCTTCGAGGAGCACGGTTTCATCTGGGGCGGGCGCTGGTACCATTTCGACACCATGCATTTCGAGTACCGGCCGGAACTGATTGCCATTGCCAGGCAGGCGGGTTCTTCCGCCTGTCGATAGGGTAACGCTGACCGTGGACGTGCCATGACTGATCGATCAGTCGCGAATGACAACCGTCGCGCCGATCTGGACATCGGCGTAGAGGTGCTCGACATCCTCGTTGGCCATGCAGATGCAGCCGGACGACATCGCCTTGCCGATCGATCGATCTGGCTGTTTCCAAGGGAACCGGGGTGCTGAAACGAAAATGGCGCCCATGCGGCGCCATCTCACGAGGGGATTGCCGTTGCTTGCTAGCGTCGGTAGATCAGCCAGTTGCGGCCGGATTCCTTGCGCATGCCGTCTTCGAACAGCATCGTCCTGTTGCGGCCGGCATTCTTGGCGGAGTAGAGCGCGATGTCTGCCTTGTTGTAGAGGTCGACCGCATCCTCGGCGGCGGTCGCCATGCACACGCCGACGGATAGGGTGATCGGGCCGTAGTTGACCCCGGTCTTGGAATTTCGGAAGGGCGTGCCGGCCAGAACCGTGCGAATGCGATCAGCAACCTGCAGGCATTCCTCCTGGCTGCTGTCGTTGAGGATGATGGCGAATTCCTCGCCGCCGGTGCGCGCAACAAAGGCGTCGCGCCGGACATTGGCGCGGATGACGCTGCCGACCGTCGCCAGGATCTTGTCGCCGACCGGATGGCCGAAGGTATCGTTCACCTTCTTGAAATGGTCGATATCCGCAACCAGCAGGCCGGTGAAGTTCTTCTCGTGATCGTTGTTGTAGACGGCGGCGAGATTGTCGTCGAAGGCGCGGCGGTTGGCGAGCCGCGTCAGCGAATCCGTATTGGCAATCCGCTTGTATTCGTCGAGTTCCTGGCGGATGACCTCCATCTCGAACGACTTCTGCACGACGGTCTGCACGCGTTCCTTGCCCTGGCTCATCGTGTCGGCGGTCGCATCCGTGAGGATGCTGATGGCATGGCGCAGGATGTCGGCGCTGGAGGCGCTCTTGCTGGTTATGTTGACATAGGCTTCGTCGAGAACCTTGTTGTAGTTCTCGAGCGCATATTGCTCGTCCTTCAACAGGTTGACCAGCTCGGCCAGCTTGGCGGCAAGGGTGGTGTGCGCGCGCTCGATACCGGTCGAGCGGTGGATATGGCTGAAATATTGCGCGCCGATCGCGTCGAGTTCTTCCTGGGTCGCGCGGCTGCCGAGGGCTGCAAGCTCCTTGGACAGCTGCGGGTTGGAACCCAGATAGGCTTCGTAATAGAGCTCGTAATTGCGCGGTATCGGCGATACGCCCATCATCCGCATCGCATGGGTCACTTGCGCTGCGATATCAGGAGCTTGTGTTTTTCCAGAGGTGGCCGTTTGCATCCGCAAACCCCCAATATTACTCATTGCTTACGGGTACTGATTTTTAGGGGCAAATGATTTGCGAAGTCTTAATGATTGGTTCTGCGAAAGAGGACAATTCGACTTAAGGCAGGCAAAGCGCTGTCGTGTCAATCCGGGGCGAGAGCCTTGCCGCGACGCCGGTTAAGGCGCCGCGGCAGGGATAACCGGATCAGGCCGGGCTGATCATCGTTTCCGGACGCACGACCGCGTCGAACTCTTCATTGGTGACATAGCCGCCGCCGACGGCCTCTTCGCGCAGTGTCGTACCGTTCTTGTGGGCCGTCTTGGCGATCTTTGCCGCGTTGTCGTAGCCGATCTTCGGCGCCAGTGCCGTCACCAGCATCAGCGAGCGGTCGAGCGCCGCCTTGATGTTGTCTTCGCGGGCTTCGATGCCGACAACGCAGTTGTCGGTGAAGGAGACGGCGGCATCGGCGAGCAGTTGCACCGACTGCAGGAAGTTGTAGGCCATCAGCGGGTTGAAGACGTTCAGTTCGAAATGGCCCTGGCTGCCGGCGAAGGTCAGTGCGGCGTTGTTGCCGAAGACCTGGATGCAGACCTGGGTCAGGGCTTCGCATTGGGTCGGGTTGACCTTGCCCGGCATGATCGACGAGCCCGGCTCGTTTTCCGGAAGCGAGAGTTCGCCGAGGCCCGAGCGGGGTCCGGAGCCGAGGAAGCGGATGTCGTTGGCGATCTTGAAGAGGGCGGCGGCAGCGGCGTTGATCGCGCCGTGGCTGAACACCATCGAATCGTGGGCGGCAAGCGCCTCGAACTTGTTCGGCGCCGTGGTGAAGGCGATGCCGGTGATCTTGGCGATTTCGTCGGCGACCCTTTCGGCAAAGCCGATCGGGGCGTTGAGGCCGGTACCGACAGCCGTGCCGCCTTGCGCCAGTTCACAAAGACCAGGCAGGGTCATTTCGATGCGCTTGATCGAGGAGGCGACCTGCGCGGCATAGCCGGAGAATTCCTGGCCAAGCGTCAGCGGGGTTGCATCCTGGGTGTGGGTGCGGCCGATCTTGATGATGTGATCGAATGCCTTGACCTTGGCTTCGAGCGCCTGATGCAGGTGCTTGAGCGCCGGCAACAGGTCGTGGATCACCCGCTCGGCGCAGGCGATGTGCATGGCCGTCGGGTAGGTGTCGTTCGACGACTGGCTCATGTTGACGTGGTCGTTGGGGTGCACCGGCTTCTTCGAGCCCATGACGCCGCCGAGCAGCTCGATGGCGCGGTTGGAGATCACCTCGTTGGCGTTCATGTTCGATTGGGTGCCGGAGCCGGTCTGCCAGACGACCAGCGGGAAATGGTCGTTGAGCTTGCCGTCGATGACTTCCTGTGATGCCTTCACGATGGCATCGGCGACGGTCGCATCCAGGCGGCCGAGCGCCATGTTGGTGCGGGCTGCCGCCTGTTTGACGATGCCGAGCGCGCGGACGACCGAAGCCGGCTGCTTTTCCCAGCCGATCTTGAAGTTGCCGAGCGATCGCTGGGCCTGGGCGCCCCAGTAGCGGTCGCTTGCCACTTCGATGGGGCCGAACGTATCTGTTTCCGTGCGCGTCGATGTCATCGTGATCCCTGCCTTCGTCATGCGGTTCATGAAGTCTGGGCGAGGGGACGCGGTCGCAACCGGCTGCCCCTTCCCCAAGGTGCCGGGCCTCTCTCTGCCCCGGCTGGCAGGGCTTGTAAAGAGGCGGCGCCGGCGGTGGCAATGCTACAATCGTTTGAAAGGTGGGCCTGCGACCAAGAGCGGCTTTTGTCGCCGTGTGACGGGCGATTCGCCGTGCGCAGCACGGGTCCGGAATCCTTGTGGCGTTTCAGTCACATTCGTTATCTTCATTGGGCGCGCGCAACGGTGGCTTGGCCTGGCTGGAGGCGTCGCTGCCGCATTAATGTCGATGCAAATCAAATTTTTATGGGCTCTCGAACGTCCTGAAAATGAAGCGGTTTTTTTACTGCGCAGAGGTGTTTTCATGCAGGTTCGGGCAGGCGCGTTTCCTTTTCATTCACCATCCTTTTCTATAAGTTTTGGAGCACGAGGGCGTGGCGAGAATCTGGCTAAAGCCGAGTTCGGCGACAACGCGATACGGGGACGTAGTTTCACATGAGAATTTTCAAGACGGCAGCGATCGTAGCGCTCATGAGCGGCTGTTCGATTGCAACCTTCGATGTGCGGCCGGCTGAGGCCATCACGTTGATGGACTTTATCCGTGGCGGCAAGAAGAAGACGCCGCAGCAGGAAATGCAGTCCACCCAGCCGCTGCCTGGCGTCGATTCCATGGTTCAACCGCAGCAGAAGACGGTTTCCAAGCCGCTGCCGAAGGTGGTCGGCCCTCGCTACTACACCTATAAGGCTGAGCCTCTGCGTCGGATCGCCACCGACAAGCTGCTCGATCCGGTCGTCACCGGTTCCGTGCGCAACGGCGCGCTGCCGCCGATGCTGCGTGGGCCGCTTGCCGACGCCCGCCAATTCATGCCTGATATTGAGGTTCGTGCGAGCTCGGACGTGGCAAAAGCCATCGAGACCCATTACGGCTCGCGTTCGGATTTCGTCTGGATCGACGGCGCCGCGGTCAATGCGCGGGCGAAGGCGGCGATCGCCGTTCTTGCTGACGCGGCAAAGGTCGGTCTCGATCCGCAGGATTATGCCGTTCAAGTGCCGGCTGACGACTTCGACCGCGGCGATATGATCGCACGCGGAAAGGAGCTTGTTCAGTTCGAAATCTCGTTGTCGGCGGCAACGCTTTCCTATGTCCAGGATACGGTGCGTGGCCGCATCGATCCCAACAAGATCTCGGGCTATCACGATTTCAAGCGTAAGACCGTCGATCTCGGCGCGTTCCTCGACAAGATGTCGGCAAGCTCCGATGTTGCTACGTTGCTCAACGATCAGAACCCGAAGAGCGAGCAGTTTGCGGCGTTGTCGGTGGAGCTCGAGCGTCTTCGCGCCGAAAAGGGTGTGGAACAGCGCGTCGAAATCGCGCCGGGCACGCTGTTGAAGCCGGGCCAGAGCAATCCTGAACTTGCCAATATTGTCGCCGGGATCCGCATCAAAGGCTCCGAGACACTGAAGGCGGACTATGCTGCGGTGCTCGCCTCCTATCAGGGAACTCCCGAATACACGCCCGAGCTGGTTCTGCTGGTCGAAGCGTTCCAGAAGGAAAACAGTCTGAAGGCCGATGGCGTCGTCGGGCAGGCGTCGCTGCGCATCCTGACGGGCGGCGATACCGTGGCAAGCAAGATCAACAAGCTCGAAGTCGCCATGGAACAGGCGCGCTGGCTTCCCGATGGTCTGGGCAACCGCTATGTCTTCATCAACCAGCCGGCCTTTACCGCCTCCTATACCGACAATGGCGCCGAGCAGTTTTCCATGCGCGTCGTCGTCGGCTCCAAGGCGAACCAGACCTATTTCTTCCAGGACGAGATTCAGACCGTCGAGGTCAATCCTTACTGGGGCGTGCCGCAGTCGATCATCATCAATGAGATGCTGCCGAAGCTGCGCAACGATCCCGGCTATCTCGACCGGATGGGCTACCAGGTCGAGATCGGCGGCCGTTCCGTGCCGTCATCTTCGGTCAACTGGAATGGATCGACGGCCTCTGTTGCCGTACGTCAGCCGCCGAGCAGCGACAATGCGCTTGGCGAGTTGAAGATCCTGTTCCCGAATGCGCACGCCATCTACATGCACGACACGCCGTCGAAGAGCTTCTTCAAGCGTGACCAGCGTGCCCTGAGCCATGGTTGCGTGCGGCTTGCCGATCCGCGCCGGATGGCAGCGGCGGTGCTCGGCACCAGCGTCGAGGATGTCGGCAAGGAAATCGGCGGTGGCAGCAACAAGGCGCTGCAGGTGCCGCAGAAGGTTCCGGTTTACGTCGCCTACTTCACCGCCTGGCCAAACAAGGACGGTGTCATCGAGTATTTCGACGACGTGTATGAGCGCGATATGTATATGGACCGCGCCTTCGACGCGACCCGCAACGCCCGCAGGGCCGAGGGGTAAGACACATCCGGGCATGTCGCCGCTACAGCGCCGCGCGTCAAATGTGACGCGCAAGGGACGCTGTAACGCTTCAAACTTGCTGCATAATTTTATCCTTAAATCGGATCCGATTTAAGGAATTAGGCAGTAACCAACGGCGCTGCGTTCGGTCATAGAATGCAAGACCCCTGTGGAGCATCTCCGCGGGGGTCTTTTCGTCTTTTGGCTGTGGTGGCGCGAAGGGAAACCGGCGTGCCGTCATGAAAGCGGCGACGGTGGTGCGAAGTCCTGCGACACCTGCTCCGCAAAGATCATCGACCGTCGTCGCGCTTGCCGTCGATCAAAAATGATCGGGTCCGGAGGTGACGCGCCCCGGCGGGTGCTATTCGTCACTTGCCGTTGAAAAGTCCAGTGACCAGCGCCGGTGTCAGTTCGTCGAAGTGGCGGATGATCACTGTCGGCTCCAGGCTTTCGATCGGAACGTCGGAATAGCCGAACGGCACGGCGATCGATGGGATCGCGGCGTTGCGGGCCACCAGAATGTCATTGAGGCTGTCGCCGATCATCACCGAATGCGCAGCACTGCCGCCGGCATTGGCGATCGTGCGCAGCAGGTGGTCGGCATTCGGCTTGCGGATTTCGAACGTGTCGCCACCGGAAACCGCCGCGAAGCGATCGATGAGGCCGAGGCGTTCGAGCAGCCGGTTTGCCAGCATCTCCGGCTTGTTGGTGCAGACCGCGAGCTTGAAGCCCGCCGCCGACAGGCGGTCGAGCGCGTCGAGCATGCCGGGATAGGGCAGGGAATCACCGGGCATGGAGCCATGGTAGAAGTCGACGAACTCCTTCATCTGCCAGGCGAGGGCATCCTCATCGAGCGGCTTGCTGCGAAGCGCGAAGGTGCGCTCGATCATCGCGCGGGCACCGTGGCCGACAAGGTGGGTGAGGTCGCGGTATGTGACCGGCTCGACACCCGCCTGGGTCACCGCATGGTTGAGGCTCGCCACCAGATCCGGCGCCGTATCGACAAGGGTTCCGTCGAGATCAAAGACGACAATGGGGGAAGACAAGAGGTGAACCTCGCATAACCGGAAAGAGTTGCCGTTCGGGTAGGCGAAGTTGCAGCAGAATGCAATGGCAAGTGTGTGTGGGAACGGGCCAGGAATCCGGGCTGGGGCCCTGATTTTGGCTTTTGTTTGCAGCTTCGGGCGTGTAAGTGTCTGTGCGGAAAACGGATGGAGAAGATGGGTCACCATAGCTACATCCGGTGAACAAAAGGGAGCGACTGGCGTATGGACGCCCGCCAAATGAAAATCAAAGCCGCGGCAGCGGCGCTCGAATATGTCGAAGACGGCATGCGGCTCGGCATCGGGACGGGATCGACTGCGGAGGAGTTCGTTCGGCTCTTGGCCGAGAAGGTCTCTGCAGGCTTTCGCATCGAAGGTGTTCCGACCTCCGAGCGCACGGCGCGTCTTTGCCTGGAGCTCGGCGTGCAGCTGAAATCGCTGGACGAGCTGCCGGAACTGGACCTGACGATCGATGGCGCCGACGAGGTCGATGGCCAGTTGCGACTGATCAAGGGCGGCGGCGGCGCGTTGCTGCGCGAGAAGATCGTCGCGGCCGCTTCCAAGCGCATGATCGTCATCGCCGACGAAACCAAAGTCGTCGACGTGCTCGGCGCGTTCAAGCTGCCGATAGAGGTCAATCCGTTTGGGCAGGTGGCGACGCGTATCGCCATCGAAAAGGTGGCTTCGCGCCTCGGCCTTTCCGGCGATATCTCCGTGCGCAAGTCAGGTGACGGGCCATTCAAGACCGACGGTGGACACCTCATTCTTGATGCATCTTTTGGCCGTATTCCTGATGCAGATGCGCTCGCGGGAGAGCTGAATGCCATTCCCGGTGTCGTCGAGCATGGGCTTTTCATCGGCATCGCGTCGCTGGCAATTATTGCCGGACCGGAAGAGGCACGCATTCTGACCGCGTCTTGAGCTGGTTTCCAATGCTCCGCCAGGAGCAGGGAACGGTGAAGAAAACAGGTTACCACACATGCGGGCCTGGCGGCGGCAATCGCCCGGGCAGCATGCGACAAACACAGGAGCATGGATAAAAATGAACAAACTCGCAGGTCTTGTACGCACATTCGCAGTCACCGCGGTTCTCCTTTCTGCATCCATTCCGGCGGTCCAGGCTCAGGACGTGTCTGAAGACCAGGTCAAGGCCGCTCGCGCGACCATCGCCGCACTCGGTGTGACCAACAACTTCGACAACATCCTGCCGAACCTGGCCGAGCGTCTGAAGAACACCCTGATCCAGGCCTCGCCGAACTTCCAGGAACTGATCACCGCGACCGTCGATGAAAAGGCTTTGTCCTTGGCATCACGCCGCGCCGACCTCGAGCATGAGGCGGCGACGATCTACGCCAAGACCTTTACGCTCGAAGAGTTGAACGCCATCACGGAGTTCTACAACTCGACCGCCGGCAAGAAGCTCCTGAATGATGGCCCGATCGCTTCGCGCGAATTGCTGAAGGCGGCCGACATCTGGGCAGCCGGCGTTTCGCGGGACCTCAACACCGAAGCGACCAAGTCGCTCGACGCCAAGGTCGGCACGTCGGCCCCGGCACTTGTTGAAGGCACGGTCCAGACGCCCGCCCAATAACCTCGGGCCAGTCGAGCAATCACATCACGTTTTGAGGAGCCCGGAGCGATCCGGGCTTTTCTTTTTCCGCAGTGCAACCCTATATGTGCCTGCGACGGGGCTCCCACCCCGGGCGGGGCATGCGGTCGGCGAAACGCCGATAGCATTGTGTCCCTATCATCCCAATTGCAGTCTGCACGACCTTCAGGAGTTCACCATGCCCGCTTTCGACTATGACCTCTTCGTAATCGGCGGCGGTTCGGGTGGCGTCAGAAGCGCTCGGTTGGCAGCGAGCCTCGGCAAGAAAGTGGCGATCGCCGAAGAGTTCCGTTATGGCGGCACCTGCGTCATCCGTGGCTGCGTGCCGAAGAAGCTCTATGTGTACGCGTCGCAATATTCCGAACATTTCGAGGATGCGGCCGGCTTCGGTTGGACCGTCGGTGAAAGCCGGTTCGATTGGCAAAAGCTCGTGGCGGCCAAGGAACAGGAGATCACGCGCCTTGAAGGCCTCTACGAGAAGGGGCTCGCCAATGCCGGCGCGGAGATCCTGCGCACGCGGGCGCAGCTTGTTGGCCCGAATACGGTTCGCCTGCTCGATACCGGCAAGACCGTGACCGCAGAACGCATCGTCATTGCCGTAGGTGGGCATCCGACGCCGCATGGCGCTTTGCCGGGTCATGAACTCTGCATCTCTTCAAATGAAGCTTTCGACCTCCCCGAACTTCCGAAGTCGATCCTGATTGCCGGCGGTGGCTACATCGCGGTCGAGTTCGCCAATGTGTTCCATGGTCTCGGTGTCGAGACGACGCTGATCTATCGCGGCAAGGAAATCCTCTCGCGCTTCGACCAGGATCTCCGCCGCGGTCTGCACAAGGCGATGGAGGAAAAGGGTATCCGAATCCTTTGCGAGGACATCATTCAGTCGGTGGCCACGGGCGCAGACGGCAAGCGCGTGGCGCAGACGATGAAACACGGCGAAATTGCCGTCGATCAGATCATGCTGGCACTCGGTCGTGTGCCGAACACCAAGGGGCTGGGGCTGGAGAGCGCCGGCGTGAACACGGACGAGCGCGGCGCGATCGTCGTCGACGCCTTCTCGCGCACGAGCGCGCCCGGCATTTATGCGCTCGGCGACGTAACCGACCGCGTCCAGCTGACGCCGGTCGCCATTCACGAGGCTATGTGCTTCATCGAGACCGAATACGGGAACAACCCGGTATCGCCCGACCACGACTTGATCGCGACTGCAGTCTTCTCCCAGCCGGAGATCGGCACCGTCGGCCTCAGCGAGGAGCAGGCGGCACGCCAGTTCGAGGAGCTGGAAGTCTATCGCGCCGAGTTCCGACCGATGAAGGCGACGCTTTCCGGCCGCAAGGAAAAGATGATCATGAAGCTGATCGTCAACGCTGCCGACCGCAAGGTGCTGGGCGCCCACATTCTCGGCCACGATGCCGGCGAGATGGCGCAGTTGCTCGGCATTTCGCTGAAGGCCGGGTGCACCAAGGACGACTTCGACCGCACCATGGCCGTTCACCCGACGGGATCGGAGGAGCTCGTGACGATGTATGCGCCAACCTATCGCCTGCGCAAGGGCGAGCGCGTCGGCTGAGCAGGGCGGTCGCTTTGCTGGCGCCGGAATCCATGAATTCTGGTAGGATGTCTTTCCAAGCCATCGCTTAACGTCTATAAGCCCGCATCCGCGAAGTCACCGGCTTCGAGCGGGCGCGAGGGCTTGGCCACGCGCTGGAGCAGGGCACGCGGACTAGAGTGAAATTTCCGAATACCGGGCGGTGTCAAAACCGTCAGGGTGCGACCCGCGCGGACCGAAGTCCGCGGCAGACAACAGGTGATCGAAATGGCACAGACTTGGACTCCGAATAGCTGGCGGCAGAAACCCATCCAGCAGGTTCCGGACTATCCGGACCTTGCAGCTCTTGCGGCAACGGAAGCGAAGCTCGCGAAGTATCCGCCGCTGGTGTTTGCCGGTGAGGCGCGGCGTCTGAAAAGTGCTCTTGCCAATGTTGCCGAGGGCCGCGGCTTTCTGCTGCAGGGCGGCGATTGCGCCGAGAGCTTTGCCGAGCACGGTGCCGACACGATCCGCGATTTCTTCCGCGCCTTCCTGCAGATGGCCGTCGTTCTGACGTTCGGCGCCCAGCAGCCGGTGGTCAAGGTCGGCCGCATCGCCGGCCAGTTTGCCAAGCCGCGCTCGTCCAACATCGAGAAGCAGGGCGACGTCGAGCTGCCGAGCTACCGCGGCGACATCATCAACGGCATCGAGTTCACCGAAGAAGACCGCGTGCCGAACCCGGAACGGCAGATCATGGCCTACCGCCAGTCAGCCGCGACGCTCAACCTGCTGCGCGCTTTTGCGATGGGTGGCTATGCCAACCTGGACAACGTTCACCAGTGGATGCTCGGCTTCGTCAAAGATAGCCCGCAGGCGGAACGCTACCGCAAGCTCGCCGACCGGATCTCCGAGACGATGGATTTCATGAAGGCGATCGGCATCACCTCGGAAAACCATCCGAGCCTGCGCGAGACCGATTTCTTCACCAGCCACGAGGCGCTGCTGCTCGGCTACGAGCAGGCGTTGACGCGCGTCGATTCCACGTCCGGCGACTGGTACGCGACTTCGGGCCACATGATCTGGATCGGCGACCGCACCCGCCAACCCGACCATGCGCACATCGAATATTGCCGCGGTATCAAGAACCCGCTCGGCCTCAAGTGTGGCCCGTCGTTGACGGCCGACGGCCTGCTGGAATTGATCGACCTGCTCAACCCGGCCAACGAAGCCGGCCGCCTGACGCTGATCTGCCGCTTCGGCCACGATAAGGTTGCCGAGCACCTGCCGCGCCTCATCCGCGCGGTGGAGCGTGAAGGCAAGAAGGTCGTCTGGTCCTGCGATCCGATGCACGGCAACACGATCACGCTCAACAACTACAAGACCCGGCCGTTCGAGCGGATCCTGTCGGAAGTCGAGAGCTTCTTCCAGATCCACCGTGCGGAAGGTTCGCATCCGGGCGGCATTCATATCGAGATGACCGGTAACGACGTCACCGAGTGCACCGGCGGCGCCCGCGCGCTTTCGGGCGACGATCTGGCCGATCGCTACCACACTCATTGCGATCCGCGCCTCAATGCGGACCAGGCGCTGGAACTGGCGTTCCTGCTTGCCGAGCGCATGAAGGGTGGCCGAGACGAGAAGAAGCTGGTCGTCAACGGCTGATCGTCACGTCCGGCCCACGGTTCAGTTTTTCTGAATCTCGAGCCGTCGCTATGAAATTGACAATGCCGGGCCGGCTCGCGAAGCTAGCCCGGCATTTTTCGTTTCAGGGAGGTCGGAGGGGACCATGTCGGATATCCATAGCGGCAGCTGCCTGTGCGCTGCAGTGCGCTTCAAGACACGGGGCGAGCTGCGCAAGCTGATCTTTTGCCATTGCACGCAATGCCGAAAGCAGACGGGTCTCTACTACGCCGCGACCGATGTCCTGGATCGCGACATGGAACTTGAGGGCGCCGAGGACGTGACCTGGTATCGCTCGAGCAATAGCGCCCAGCGGGGGTTTTGCCGCCATTGCGGCTCAGCCCTGTTCTGGAAATCGGATGGCCTCGACTACACCTCGATCATGGCCGGCGCCTTCGACAAGCCGACGGACCTCCAACCCGGCTATCACATTTTCTGTGCCGACAAGGGCGACTTCTACGAGATCGACGACGGGCTGCCGAAGTTCGATGCAGAGCGGACGTAAGACCGCGCAGGCCACTTCCGGCCGCCACGCGATGACGCCTTCGTGCGCGCCCGAACGTCAGGTGAAACAAGGCAGTTGGCGACGGTTTCATGGCCCGGGCGTCTGGATAGGGCGCGACCTCGATCGGTGGGCTCTGGTTAGCAGGGCAGAGAATGATGGTCAGATTTGACGCGCGGCGCTGTATGGCCGATTTCGTGCGTCGGCACCCAGCACAGCTGCTGATGAAGGACCGGGAACGCTCCACGGTTGGGGCGAGGTGATGCTATTCCGCCAAGCGGACGGCACCGTCCGTGGCTCTCTCATACGCATTGGCCAATGCGGCGAGCTTGACGGCCTGCCAGCGACAATATTCGTCCACGAGCCGGGCACTCATCCAGAAGCGGCCACGCGCGCCGTCGTTCGATCGACCGATGTAGCCGGAGTCCTGGGCCCTGGTAAACAGTCTGCGGACATGGGTATTGGAAATCGTGTAATGCGTCGCAAGTTCAGCCAGATTGAGCTCGAGCCAGACCTTCCCGTCCACAGGCGTCAGACTTTTGGGACGCGCCATCAGATCGTCGAGTAACAAGCCGCCGCATTCGGTCCAGACGAAGATGGCAACGCCTTCGGGGGGCTCGCTCCAGTTCTTGTCGGAAAGGAGCATTCTGGCCGCGATCGGCTGCGTGCGTCCGAGTACCGACGTATCGGCCTCCACATGCTCCAGCCGACGCCTGCCATCAAGGCGGTCGAGCGTGCCCATCTGGCTCATGAACCAACGCATCATCGCGTTCTCGCTGACTTCCGTCGGCTCCAGTGGGCGAACCTTCTTGTTTGTCCGCTCGCCGCTGGCATCGCGCAGCAGTTTGTAGGCGAGCAGTTCAGCCAGGAATGCGGCCGCCGTGTTTCTGCTGGCACCACCGGTTTCGTGCATGAACTTCAAAAGCCGTGCGGCGGTAACACCAGAATCAGGGTGAGATGGGTCGCGCTCAAGATGAAGCGCGTAGGCGGCCTGGCTCAAGATCCATTTCTGGTGGGAGGCGACGAGACGGGCCACGCGCGGAAAAATATCATAAACCGCCATCAGATCGCGGGCGCTGATCTGCAGCGTCTCGCGCAGCAGCGGATTGCGCAAGATTCCGTCCGCTGTGAAGGCGAGCGGTTTCTCCGGTGTAGCATCCCCCTGTTTTGCCACCAAATGCATCTGCTGTGCACATCTCCCGACGATCTCTTGCGTATGTCTCGGGGGCCGATCCCTCGCCACGCCTGCTTCGATACTACTCAACTCCACTGCTTGTAGCAGCTGTACCTTGCTCATAACGTGCGAACCCGCGATTTTGTTCGAAAGGGCTGGCAACGGATTTTTCCGTTGCCAGCCCTCTTGTGTTTGTCGGGATGCTGTTACTGCACGAGAACCGGCGGTTGGCATTTGACGCCGGTGACACGGACATCCGCTTCGCCCACCCGTACCCCTACCAGGAGCAACAGGTTGTAGAGCAGATCATCCACCGGTTTCGTGACAGCGCCGAGGGTCTGGGCCAGCGCCTGCTGCAGGATCGTGGGGCTGCCGAGCGTGAGGAACAACACCTGAATGTTGAGATCCAGATTGTTGAGCAGGGTCTTCGTCGTCGATGACAGGATGTCCCTGGTCGATACGGTCTTGATCGAGCGTGCGGCCACTTCGGTGGGGCTGAATGTCAGCCGGGAAGCTTGAAGGTTCTGCGCCTCGACGTGCGCGATAGCGTCAATTTTGACCACCAGCGCATCGACGATGCGGGCGCGTTCGACCCGAGCGTCGGACGAGAAACTCGAAAGCACCTTCGGGTTGACGTCGCCGATGGCGATTTCGGCGACGCCCGGCACCGCATCGACAACGACTGCCGCGTTCTCCGGGTTGCCGCCGTAGCAGCGGATATCGGAAAGCTTGGCTTCGGCGTGGGCCAGCTCGACATAGATCGGCAGACGGATGCGAATGCCTGCAAGCGCAGCCAGCCCGTCTACGCCCACCTCGACCGCGAGCCGGGTCTGTGCCGTGCGCACCGCCGCGCCCGGGGTGCCGAGCCGGTGGCTCGGAGTCTCGACCGGCGGTTCGCCGATCGCAAGTTTCACTGTGGCCGAGGCTATTCCCGGCAGGCCCGCGACGGCGTTAAGTGCAATCTGGTTCTCGCCGTTGGCAATGGCGGCGGCGGCAGATACGATCTGCAGTGCGCTGACCTTCATCGCCCAATCCGACCCGGCGTCGACCCTCAGGTCCTTCTTGGGATCGAGATTGAGGATCTGCGCCAACGTGAAGGTTTTCCTGTTGTTGGCCGTCGCCAGTTCGATGCTCTTGAGAGCTGAGGTTACCGTGCCGGAGAGCCCCTGAAACAGCCGCATCGACGACAACAATTGCGGCATCGTCAGCTGGGCGTCGAGCACGTCCTCGTAAGAGGCGGCGGTCAGGCTGAGCTTGGTCGCAATGATCTTCAGGAAGGGCTGGATGTCGATATCGGCGTCGATCAGGGCGTTGTAGTCCATGACCTTCAACGAGATGTTCGTGCCGAGCATCTGGCCGAGAATGGCGTTGAGCAGGCCGTCATTAAGGCTGGCAAGACGCGATCCGACAGAAAAGGCGGCAATTTTCGAACTGGCCGCCGTGCCGATGACGTTGAGATCCGGTGGCTCGCTGAAGACAGAGGCAAGATAGATCAGACCCTTCTTTTCCAGATGCACCTGGACCGCATCTGAGGGGGCCGCGTCCTTGATGAAGCGGTGGCCCGCGGCGATGTTCGGATCGGGCACATAGCGTCCACGCGTGACCGTTGCCACCCCGTCGACCTTCGCAGTGCCGATGTCGCCCGGCGGCAGGACCTTGCCGTCGACCGTCAGCAGGCCGGCGGGTGTCGCAACCGCGAAATTAAGGCCGTTGTTGGAGAAGTACTTGAGGACCGCCTGCTCGGCGGATGACACGTTCGATGCGGCGGCAATGGCGGCAAGATCGACCGTCGACTGCATCTCTTGCCTCTGGACGGTGAGGTAGCCGTAGTCGATGCCGAGCCCCATGGACATGATCACGAGCGGCATGACGAGAGCGGCGGATATGCCGATATTGCCATCCCTTGATCGTGCGAGGGACCGCATTCCTAGCACCTTCAGAACCATGTCAGATGCCTCCCATGCGAATTGTCGCGAAGCGTTCGATCTGCTCGCTCGGCATCGCAAAGGTGAACATGTTGAAGATCGGGAGATCGCCGGCGTCGTATTTGATCCTTACCGTGAACTGGCTGGCGTTGCTCGTGTCGTCCTTGACGGTGACCGTCATCTGGGATGGCTTGATGAAGGCTTGATCCATCGTCGTGCGTTGGATGTAATCCGTCGCAAGACGTTCCCGCTCGCTTTGAGAAAGGCCGGCGATGGCGGTGCGCGCTGCATCGGCGGCAATCTGCTGAATGGAGTGGGCTGCGCTGAGATAGATGCCATAGGCGATCAATGTCAGCAGACATAGAAGGAAGAGTGGGGCGATGATCGCAAATTCAATTGCGGCAGCGCCATCGCGGCTGCCGAACAGGCGCGTTGTATTGGACATATCAGCAACTCCGACCGAACCGTGACTGCTTTTTCCCTGTCCCTGCACCTTCAGGCTGCGCCTTAAGTGTTAATTTTTTGATACGCGAATAGGTTGTTTCAATGGTCAGAAATAGCCTGTTGTTGCGAAATGCATATTTGTGATTGAATTAGGAACCGCGCAGATTCTGGCACATTTTATCTCCTCGCGCGTCGACTACTCGTTGTCGGGCGCGTGCCGATATTGGGCAAGCTGGCGGTTGAGATTGGCGATGTCGGTACGCAGATCGGCGATCTCGCGCAGCAGCACGTTTGCCGAAGAGGTGCTGAGAAAGGTCGTTGAAGTGCAGCATGGTCGTCTCCGGAAATGGGGCGGAGGGATTTAGCGCACCACTTCGACCAGGAAATCAACGGGATAGGTGAAAATGAAAAGAGCCGGACGGTCGCCCGTCCGGCTCTGTCTGTTTCTCAAGCACGTTGGATTAGAAACCTGCGGCGTAGAGATCCGCGTGCGACTTGAAGAAGCGGTCGGTCGAGTAGCGCTTGCCGAACATCATGTCGTGCTGCAGGAAGCGGTAGTCGCGCAGCAGCGCCGGCACCTTCGGTTGGCGCGACCACTCGGCGACATCCTTGCCGTTCTTGCGGATCAGCATGTAGCGGTCGACGACGCGGTACTGGTCATGCACCTTGCCGAGGAAGCCGGTGTAATAGGGATGCTCGTAACCGGACTGCTTCAGGATCTGGTAGGAGAGGAAGGCCGGGCTGATCGTGCCGACATTCTTCTTCGGACCCGTCTTGTTCGACCAGACGACGAGCGGCGTCTCGTGCTGGGCCTTCATCTGATCCTTCGGACCCTTGCGCTCGGCGGTCACGCCCTTCATGAAACCGGTGTTGGTATAGACGGTGTTCAGCGGCGGCAGGTGGTCGCCAAAGAGGACAATGATGGTTTCGCGGTCGCGTTCCTCAGCCCAATCCATGAGTTTCTTCAGGCTCTCGTCGGCTTCCTTGATGCCCTGCGCATAGGTGGCAAGCACCTGGCGGTCGCTCTCGGGCAGGTTGCCTTCGACCTTGATGGTGTTCCTGGCATAGCGGTTGGGCTCATAGGGGCCGTGGCCCTGCAGCGTCACCGCGAAGAAGAAGAATGGGTCGTCCATGGCATCCGCCTGGCGGATGATCTCTTTGGTCAGGGATTCGTCCGAGGCGAAGATGCCGCGCTTCTGCATCGGCGGCATGTTTTCCTCCGATTTGAAGGTGTCGAAGCCGAAGGCCTTGTAGACGGCCGTGCGGTTCCAGAACCAGCTCTGGAACGGATGGATGGCGCGTGAAACGTAACCCTCGCCACGGAAGAAGGTGGCAAGCGACGGGATCGGGTTGCGGATATACTGCTGGTACGGAATGCTGCCATAGGGCAGGAAGGCGTTCGAAAAGCCGGTCAGCGCTTCGAATTCGACATTGGCCGTCATGCCGCCGAACTCGGGCGAGAACACGTTGCCTGACTGCATCTCGCGGATCGTCGGCATCGGGTCGGGCGTCAGCTTGACGTTCGGCAGACGCGTCGGATCCCAGAAGGATTCGCTCATCAGCACGATGACATCAGGCTTGCCGCGGTGGGAGGTGCCGGCTGGCAGCGGCTTGACCGGGATGCGGTCGATCGCATCGGCCATGTAGCCTGAAGGCGCGCTGACATTGGCCATCGGCAGGTTGATCGCAAAGGCGAGCGCAAACCCGTTGTGGCGGTAGTTTTCGGTCTGGTCCCACATGATCGGGATGACCTTCAGGCGATCACGGATCCAGGAGAACTGGTTGTAGTCCATGATGTTCCAGAAGGCGAAGAGCAATGGCAGCGCAAAAGCCGCACGGGCGATGCGCTCGCGGCGCGTCAGCTTGGGGAAGTTGCGCCAGGCGTAGCGCAGCAACAGGCCGATTGCGGCGACGGCCGCGATGAGGCCGACAACGATGCCGACGGCGGTCCAAGGGCGGTCCTTGACCAGAACCGGCATCAGCTCGAGGATCTGGCGGCCGAAGAGGAAATCGGTGGGATAGAGCGGGTCGGACAGGAAGACCTGCTTCTGCTGGCAGATGATGGCCGGGATGATCGCCAGCGGCGCAAGGAGCACGGCGGACTTGTGTTCGCGGCCGAAAACGCCATCGATGGCGAGCAGGATCAGGAAGAATGCGCCGATGGTGGTCCAGGCGGGGCGCATCGGATCGAGGAAGTAGGCGGTCGTGTCAGCCACGGACTGGCGCACGATCAGCTCGACTGCAAAAACGAGGGCAGCCGCAATCGCCAGCGAGAAAAATGCACTGCGCGCGGAGGTCAGCGTCTTGGCGTGCCGCGCGGCAAATCCGGGTCTACCAGCGTAGACTCGTGATCTCCTCGCTACGGCTGAATCAATACTAGCCAACATCTTCTCCAATTTCATCAATGTGTCGTGTAACTGTCATACGACCGTCATTTTGAACAGGGGATGAATGGCTTGTTCAGGGTGTCTGGAAACAGGTTTTCGTGACGTCAGGGCGCGCGAGCCTACGCCGATAACAAGCCGGAAAGGCAGAATTATTTGGAATTTTTCGCTTCGCGGCGATTGGCTGTGGGTATTTTGGCGCGGATTGCGCTAAAGATCGGGGCGAAAGTCAGACGCATTCGTTCGAGAACAGACCGACAGGCCCGCTCATGACCGCTCATAAAGCCACTCCCACCCTGCTTCGTATCGCAATCGCCCAGCTCAATCCAACGGTCGGCGATATTGCCGGAAACCTGGCGAAAGCGCGTGAGGCGCGCGCCGATGCGGCGCGCCAGGGCGCCGATCTCCTGCTTCTCACCGAGCTTTTCATTTCCGGTTACCCGCCGGAGGATCTGGTTCTCAAACCGGCCTTCCTCAAGTCCTGCCTGCAGGCGGTGGAAAAGCTGGCGGCGGAGACCGCCGATGGCGGTCCCGGCGTCATCATCGGTTTTCCGCGTCTCGCCAAGACTGGGCGCCACAATGCGGTGGCCGTTCTCGATGGCGGTAAGATCATTGCAGTGCGCGACAAGGTCGATCTGCCGAACTATGGCGAGTTCGACGAGAAACGGGTGTTCGACCAGGGCGAGATGCCGGGACCGGTCAATTTCCGCGGCATTCGCATTGGCATTCCGATCTGCGAGGACATCTGGGGCGATCTCGGTGTGTGCGAGACGCTGGCGGAAAGCGGTGCTGAAATCCTGCTGTCGCCGAACGGTTCGCCCTATTACCGCGGCAAGGTGGACGTGCGCCATCAGGTCGTGCTGAAGCAGGTGATCGAGACGGGCCTGCCGATGATCTATGCCAACCAGCTCGGCGGCCAGGATGAGCTGGTGTTCGACGGCGCGAGCTTCGCCTTCAACACGGATAAGTCACTCGCCTTCCAGATGAGCCAGTTCGAGGAAGCGCTGTCGATCGTCGAATGGAAGAAGGGCGACAATGGCTGGCATTGTGCCGGCGGTCTGCAGTCGCGCATGCCGGAGCGGGAGGAGGCCGACTATCGCGCCTGCATGCTTGGCTTCCGCGATTACGTCAACAAGAACGGCTTCAAGAATGTCGTGCTCGGCCTGTCCGGCGGCATCGACTCGGCGATCTGCGCAGCACTTGCCGTCGATGCGCTCGGCGAGGAGCGCGTGCGCACGATCATGCTGCCTTACCACTACACCTCGAAGGATTCGCTGAAAGACGCCAAGGATTGCGCGGAAGCGCTTGGTTGTCGCTACGATATCGTGCCGATCGAAGAGCCGGTGCAGGGGTTTCTGGACGCGCTGGCGGATATGTTCGAAGGCACGGAATCAGGAATCACCGAGGAAAACCTGCAGAGCCGCACACGCGGCACCATTCTCATGGCCGTCTCCAACAAATTCGGTTCGATGGTGGTTACCACCGGCAACAAGTCGGAAATGTCGGTCGGCTATGCCACGCTCTATGGCGACATGAACGGCGGCTTCAATCCGATCAAGGACCTCTACAAGATGGAGGTCTATGGGCTCTCACGCTGGCGCAACACCACCGTGCCACCAGGCGCGCTCGGTCCGTCCGGCGTGGTCATCCCGCCAAACATCATCGACAAGGCGCCTTCGGCCGAACTTCGTCCCAACCAGACGGACCAGGATTCGCTGCCGCCCTATCCGGTGCTCGACGATATTCTCGAATGCCTCGTCGAAAAGGAGATGAGCACGGAGGAGATCGTGGCGCGCGGTCATGACGAAGCGACGGTGCACCGCATCGAGCATCTGCTCTACATCGCCGAATACAAGCGCCGGCAGTCGGCACCCGGCGTGAAGATCACCAAGAAGAATTTTGGTCGCGATCGGCGCTATCCGATCACCAACCGGTTCCGCGACCGGGGTTAGCGGTGAGCATCTTCTCCGAAGGGCAGGACGGCAGGGAAAGCCGTCCCGAGTTCACGGACGCGGAAATCCGGCTGATCCGGCTTTGGTCGTTGAGTGATGGTTCTGCCGGCGGGCAGGTTTCGGCGCAGGTCGCCTATTTCGCGACACCGGCGGTGTTCGGGATCTATGGTCTTGCGACCGGCAGCCTCGTCATCGTCGGTGTGGCCTTCGTCTGCATCCTGCTGCTGCTGGCCTGGGGTTTCGTCTCGACCTGGCGCGACCAGCGCACTTTCGGCTTGATGCGGTCGATCTGCGCCAAAGTGCTGGCAATGCTGCCGGCGGGCGACGAACGCAAATAGCTGCGCTCGCGGCAGGAGAAGGGCATGCGCAGTTCCGTCGAAACCTATGACATCGTGACCGGCAAGACTCGCGTCGTCTGGCAGACGGACAGGCTGGCGGAGGCGCCGAACTGGTCGCCGGACGGGCGCTCTCTTATCATCAACGCAGATGGGCTACTCTATCGCCTTGCGCTTGCTGGCGGTGCGCCGGTCCAGATCGACACCGGCTTTGCCCGCCTCTGCAACAACGACCACGGCATTTCGCCGGATGGCAGCACGATTGCGATCAGCGACAAGACCGAGTTCGGTAAGTCGGCGATCTATCTGCTGCCCGCTACCGGCGGCATTCCGCGGCTCGTGACCCCGAACCTTCCGTCCTACTGGCACGGCTGGTCGCCGGATGGCCAGACGCTCACCTATTGCGGCATCCGTGACCAGGTCTTCGATATCTATACGATCCCGGTCGAGGGCGGCGAGGAGCGGCGGCTGACGCAGGGCGAGGGCAGAAACGACGGGCCCGACTGGTCGCCGGACGGGGCATGGATCTACTTCAACTCCAGCCGCACCGGCCGCATGCAGATCTGGCGCGTTCGGCCGGACGGCACCGATGTCGAACGAATTACCGACAGCCCCTATGGAGACTGGTTCCCGCATCCGTCGCCGGACGGGCGACACCTGCTGGTTCTCTCCTATGACGGCGATGTCTTTGACCATCCGCGAGACCTGGACGTCCGTTTGCGACTGATGGACATGGACGGTGGCAATGCGCGCGAGCTGTTCGAGCTCTTCGGCGGGCAGGGCACGATGAACGTGCCGAACTGGTCGCCCAGGGGCGATTGCTTTGCTTTCGTTCGCTACGAGCGGGAAAGCTGAGCAGACTACTGCATGTTTCCTTAAATCCTATCCGATTTATGGATGAAAACATGCAGCAATTCAAAGTGCTACAGCGACCTTTGCGCGTCTGATAAGACGCGCGGCGCTGTAGACAACAATATGGGCTGCGTGGTAGCGATTTTGTCGTTCGCAGGGCGCACCCGATCCGCGGGAAGGGCCAGACCCACCTGTTTTACTGAACTTGGTTGCCACACCTCTTTTCAGTCTGTGGGCGCGGATACCGGACGTGAATGAAAGGAGGTCTTTCATGATCACGCGCGATCTTCCCGCGAACGCTACCCTGGATTCCATCGGCAAACAGGCCAAGGCTTTTCTGAAGGCCGTAAAGGCTGGCGATGCCGCAGCACGCCAGCGGGCGCTGCCCTATTTCGCTGACCCGGCCGCGATCGGCCTGCAGGATGCCCAACTGGTCATTGCCCGGGAGTTCGGCTTTTCCAGCTGGACGCGATTGAAAACGCATCTCGAACGCGCTCAACCGGGAAAGCCTGCAACCGAACAGCTTGCCAACCGTTTCCTGGCACTGGCGACCGTGTCCTACTTCGCCGATATCGCTGCCGACCCGGAGCGATATGCTCAGGCCAAAGCCCTGCTCGACGAACATCCTGAAATCGCCGGCGAGAGCATCCATGTTGCCGCAGCGCTCGGTGATGTCAAAGCGATCGACCGCTGGCTCGATAAGGATCCGAAGCTCGCCGGCAAGCGCGGCGGTCCCTACGATTGGGAGCCTCTGCTTTACGCGGCCTATGCCCGCGTTCCCGGCAGGTCTTCGCTTGCTGCGGGCGAGCGGCTTATCGCGTGCGGTGCCGATGCCAATGTCTTCTGGATGGATGACGGGCAATTTCGCTTTACCGCTCTGACGGGCGTCTTCGGCCAGGGCGAGGCGGGCAAGGAGCGGCAGCCGGAACACCCGGATTGCATCGCCTTTGCCGAACTTCTGCTCAAGGCCGGCGCCAAGGCCAATGACAGCCAGGCGCTCTACAACCGGATGTTCGAGCCCGACAACACCTGCATCGGACTCCTGTTGCGGCACGGACTGAGTGCGAAGGACAGGAACAACTGGCTTGTCCGCGAAGATGGCCAGCTGATCGAAAACAGCGAGCGGGTCTTCGACTACCAGCTTGCCTGGGCGCTGGAAAAGAAGATGGCGGCCCGCGTTCGGCTGCTCGTCGAGCATGGAGCCGACGTCAACCACACCGTGAACGGGCGCACGCCGTACCAATGGGCCGAGCTCGGCGGGGACACGTCCCTTGCCGAGTATCTGGCTGCTCATGGCGCAACGGCGGCAGAACTCACCGATGTCGACCGCCTGGCGCGGGTTATTGGAGAGGGCAAGGAAGAGCTGGCGAAGGCACTGGCGGCGGCGGATCCGACACTCGTTTCGCGCACGCAAGCGGCCCATCCGGCGATCCTGCATGAGGCTGCGGGTGAAAACCAGCAGGCCCAGGTGGTGCTGATGTTGTCGCTCGGCTTCGACGTCAACCGCATGACCTCGCGCACCCCGCTGCACGAGGCGGCATTACACGGGCATATCGAAATGGCGAAGCTGTTGCTCGATCATGGCGCCAACGCCATGGCGCGCGACCCGCACCATCATGCGCCACCGATCGGCTGGGCGGAGTATAACGGCAAGGCTTCTGTGGTTGCCGCCCAGAGTGCAAGAAGATTCTGATCTAAATTTACGAGTGATCGAGCGCGGTCTTCTGTAAGGCCTTTTGGTGCGACGCTTTCAGAGGCCGCTGGCCGG
>NZ_MBSS01000013.1 GCF_001695855.1 Ensifer sp. LC163 | reverse complement strand
GCCGCCCATCTCCAGCTGGTACTTGCGATTGTGCTCGACCGAGGCCAGCGCCACGCGTTTGCCGGTGCCGGTCGAGCCGGTAAAGGTGATCGCCTGGATGTCGGGGCTGTCGAGCATCGTCTGGCCGACGATGGAGCCCTTGCCCATCACCAGGTTCAACACGCCCCTCGGCAGGCCGGCGCGCATGAGAATGTCGACGGTCGCCCATGAGCAGCCGGGCACCAGTTCGGCCGGCTTGAAGACGATGGTGTTGCCGTAAGCCAACGCCGGCGCGATCTTCCAGGCGGGAATGGCGATCGGAAAGTTCCACGGCGTGATGATGCCGACGACGCCGACCGGCTCGCGGCTGATCTCGACGCCGATGTTGGGCCGCACCGAGGGAATGACCTCGCCGGCCAGTCGCAGTGTCTCGCCGGCGAAGAAGTCGAAGATCTGGCCGGCGCGCACCGTCTCGCCGATGCCTTCGGCCAGCGTCTTGCCTTCCTCGCGCGACAACAGCCGCCCGAGTTCGTCCTTGCGCGCCAGGATCTCGTCGGCGGTCTTTCGCAGGATGGCGTGGCGTTCGAGGATGCCGGAGCGCGACCAGGCCGGAAACGCCGCCTTGGCGGCGGCGATCGCCGCCTTCGCATCCTCGGCCGAGGCGCGGGCATAGTCCCCGATCACGTCGTTGGTGTCGGACGGATTGATATTGGCAACGCCATCACCGCCAACCCACTCGCCGGCAATCAGGTTCTGGTGCAATGTCATGGGCCTCGGCCTCCTTCATCTTCTTTTCGCTGGTAGCCATTGTGCGCGGCCTGCCGCTGGCATACCAGATATATCAGAGCTGATGTACGGCGACCGGTTCGTCGGCGGCGATTGCGAGCGGGTTGCGCAAGGGAAGGCCGAACTCGGCTGCCTCGATCTCGAAGACATCTCCCGCTTCCGTGCGAATGCCGTCGCCGAAGGACAGCGTCGCCGTGCCGAACATGTGCACGTGGACGTCGCCCGGCTGGCGAAACAGGCCGTATTTGAAGTGGTGGTGTTCGAGGTTGGCAAAGCTGTGCGACATGTTGGCTTCGCCCGACAGGAACGGCTTTTCCCAAAGGACCTTGCCGCCACGCAGAATGCGCGAGGTGCCTCTGATGTCCTCAGGCGCTGCACCAACACGGATTTCCGGTCCAAAGCTCGCCTGGCGCAGCTTCGAGTGAGCTAGCCAGAGATAGTTGACCCGCTCGGTCTTGTGGTCGGAAAACTCGTTGGCAACGGCAAAGCCGATGCGGAACGGCACACCCTTGTCGGAAATGACATAGATGCCGGCCATCTCCGGCTCCTCGCCGCCGTCTTCGGCAAAGGCCGGAGAGACGAGCGCCGAACCGGGCGCCACAGCCGAGGTGCCGTTGCCCTTGTAGAACCATTCCGGCTGCACGCCGGTTTCACCTGGCTGCGGTTTGCCGCCTTCGAGCCCCATGCGGAACATCCTCATCGAGTCGGTCAGCGTCTCCTCTGCCGCCTCGGTGGTCTTCTTGTGCATGGCGTCGCGGGTTGCGGCAGAGCCCAGATGCGTCAGCCCGGTTCCGGTCAGATGCAGGTGCGCCGGATCGGGATGGGTGATCGGCGGCAGGAGACGGCCTTCGGCATAGGCCTTTTCGAGATCGACCGCCGCACCAAGACCCTTGGCCTCGATCGTGTCCCTGAGGCTGCGCCCGGCATTGGCCGCTTCCAGCGCCAGCGCATAGACGCTCATCGCGCCGTTGACCGCACGGGCCGCTTCACCCGGCGCGCGCACCGCGACCGTTGTCGATCCGTCTTCGTTCCTGATCTGAGAAATCAGCACGATCCTGTCCTTCCTTGCATCGCTCTGGCCTTGCATCGTTCGGGGCCGTTGCACTCGCCTGATCTCAGGCAAAACGCCGCCCCTCGGGTGGCTCGCGCCGCCCAATCCCGACAGCTTCGGCTGTCACCCCTGGCAGCCGAAGCCGCCTGCTCAATATTACTGGTTCGATCCGGGCTGTTCGGTCTCTTGTCAGCCCTTGTTCTTGTTGTAGACGTCGAAGAACACGGCAGCGAGCAGCACCAGACCCTTGATCAGCTGCTGGTAGTCGATGCCGATACCCATGATCGACATGCCGTTGTTCATCACGCCCATGATGAAGGCGCCGATCACCGCGCCGGTAATCTTGCCGACGCCACCGGATGCAGATGCACCGCCGATGAAACAGGCCGCAATGACATCAAGCTCGAAGCCGACACCGGCCTTCGGCGTCGCCGAATTAAGCCGCGCGGTGATGATCATGCCGGCAAGCGCTGCGAGTACGCCCATGTTGATGAAGGTGTAGAACGTCAGCCGCTCGGTGTTGATGCCCGAGAGTTTCGCCGCCTTGACGTTGCCACCCATCGCATAGATGCGGCGGCCGATCGTCGAGCGCGTGGTGATGAAGGTGTAGAGCGCAATCAGCACCGCCATGGCGATCAGCACGTTCGGCAGACCGCGATAGGTCGAAAGCTGGAAACCGATGAACAGCGCAACGACGGCGATGACAGCCATCTGGATCGCAAAGAAGATGAAGGGCTCGTTTTCCGTACCATGCTGCTCGTTGATCCGGCGATTGCGGAAACCGGCATAGATCGCATAGGCGACCAGAGCCAACACGGCGAACAGCGCAACATAGTTCTTGATCAGGCTCGTCGCCGGATCGGAAAGCGACAGGAAGTCGGGAACGAAACCGGTCGAAAGCAGCTGGAATTCCTTCGGGAACGGACCGATCGGCCGACCGCCAAGCACGACATACGTCAACCCGCGAAACACAAGCATGCCGGCCAGCGTCACGATGAACGACGGGATCTTCTGATAGGCGACCCAGTAACCCTGCGCCGCCCCCATGATGCCGCCGACGATCAGGCAGGCGGGGATGACGACGATGGCCGGCAGGCCCCATTTCACCAGCATGATCGCCGATATCGCCCCGATGAAGGCAACGATGGAGCCGACCGAAAGGTCGATGTGGCCGGCGACGATGATCAAGAGCATGCCCAGCGCCATGATGACGATGAACGAGTTCTGCAGCACCAGGTTGGTGATGTTGACCGGGCGGAACAGCACGCCATTGGTGACGAACTGGAAGAACAGCATGATGACCACGAGCGCGACCAGCAGGCCGTATTCGCGGATGTTGTTCTTGAGATAGTCCCCGATCGAGGGTTTGTTCGGTTGGGTGCTCGTATCGGCGACCATTAGTGTTTCTCCCCTGAGCGCATGATGGCACGCATGATGGATTCCTGGCTCGCCTCCGCCTTCGAAAGCTCGGCGACGATGCGGCCCTCATTCATGACGTAGATGCGGTCGCAGGTTCCAAGCAGTTCCGGCATTTCCGATGAAATCATCAGGATGCCTTTGCCCTCGGCTGCAAGCTGGTTGATGATGGTGTAGATCTCATACTTCGCGCCGATGTCGATACCGCGTGTCGGCTCGTCGAGAATGAGGACTTCCGGATTGGTGAACAGCCACTTCGACAGCACCACCTTCTGCTGGTTGCCGCCGGAAAGATTGACCGTTTCCTGATAGATCGAGTGCGAGCGGATGCGCAGCTTCGAACGATAGTCGGAGGCGACCTTGACCTCCCTGCGATCGTCGATGACGCCGTTTGACGCCACCGCCTTCAGGTTGGAGAGCGTCGTGTTCTCCTTGATGTTGTTGATCAGCACGAGACCCAACTGCTTGCGGTCCTCGGTGACATAGGCAAGGCCGGCATCGATGGCGCGCGGGATGGTGCTGACATCGACCGACTTGCCGCGCATCAGAACGTCGCCGGTGATCTTGTGGCCCCAGGACTTGCCGAAGATGCTCATCGCCGTTTCGGTTCGCCCCGCCCCCATCAGGCCGGCGATGCCGACGACTTCGCCGGCGCGCACCGTGAAATTGACGTCGTGCAGGAACTGCCGGTCGCGGTGATGCTGGTGGAAGACGTTCCAGTTCTTCACCTCCAGCAGCGTCTCGCCGATCTTGGGCTCGCGCGGCGGATAGCGGTCTTCCATGGCGCGGCCGACCATGCCCTTGATGATCCGGTCTTCGCCGACATCTTCGGTCTGACAGTCGAGCGTTTCAACGGTGCCGCCATCGCGCAGGATGGTGATCTGGTCGGCGACCTTGCGGATCTCGTTCAGCTTGTGCGAGATGATGATCGAGGTCATGCCCTGCGTGCGAAACTCCATCAAGAGCTTCAGCAGCGCATCGGAATCGTTTTCGTTGAGCGAGGCGGTCGGCTCGTCGAGGATCAGCAGCCGCACTTTCTTCGACAGCGCCTTGGCGATCTCGACCAGTTGCTGCTTGCCGACGCCGATGTCGGTGATCAGCGTCGCCGGAGGCTCGCTCAGGCCCACCTTCTTCAAAAGTTCCTGCGTGCGGGCAAAGGTTTGCGGCCAATGGATCACGCCATTGGTGGCGATCTCGTTGCCGAGGAAGATGTTTTCGGCGATCGACAACAGCGGAACCAGCGCCAGTTCCTGGTGGATGATGATGATGCCAAGATCTTCGCTGTCGGAAATCGTCGAAAAGCGGCGGGCCTCGCCGTCATAATGGATCTCACCCTCATAGGTACCAGCGGGATAGACACCGCTCAGTACCTTCATCAGCGTCGATTTTCCGGCGCCGTTTTCACCAACCAGCGCGTGGATCTCACCTTCGCGAACCTTGAAGCTGACATTGTCCAGCGCCTTGACGCCCGGAAACGTCTTGGTGATGCCACGCATTTCGAGAATGATATTGTCCATGTTCAGTCATTCCAGCGGCAGTCGGCGAGAGAGTACAGGCTCCCTCACCCGGATAAAAGGGCCCGCGAAGGATCGCGGGCCCTCGATGTGCTACCCGGATCAGTTGTTGATCTGATCTTCGGTGTAGTAACCGGAAGAGACCATCACGTCCTTGATGTTGGACTTGTCGACGGCAACCGGCTTCAGGAGGAAGGACGGAACGACCTTGACGCCGTTGTCGTAGGTCTTGGTGTCGTTCACTTCAGGCTCCTTGCCTTCCATGATCGCGTTGACCATGCCGACGGTGACCTTGGCGAGTTCGCGCGTGTCCTTGAAGATCGACGAATACTGTTCGCCGGCAAGGATCGACTTGACCGAAGGCAGTTCGGCGTCCTGGCCGGTGACGGCAGGCATCGCCATGTCGCCGGAGCCGTAGCCGACACCCTTCAGCGCCGAGATGATACCGATGGACAGGCCATCATAGGGCGACAGAACGCCATCGACCTTGGCGTCGGTGTAGTTGGAGGACAGCAGGTTTTCCATGCGGGCCTGCGCGACGGCACCGTCCCAGCGCAGCGTGCCGACCTGGTCCATGCCCTTCTGGCCGGACTTGACGACGATCTTGTTGCTGTCGATCAGCGGCTGCAGGACCGACATCGCGCCATCGTAGAAGAAGAAGGCGTTGTTATCATCCGGCGAACCACCGAAGAGTTCGATGTTCTTTGCCTCGGTCGCGCCGTCGAGCTTCAGGCCCTGTACCAGCGAGGTTGCCTGCTGCACGCCGACCTGGAAGTTGTCGAAGGTGGCGTAGTAGTCGACATTGCCGCTATCGCGGATCAGGCGGTCATAGGCGATGACCTTGACGCCGGCGTCGTGGGCTTTCTGCAGGATGTCGGACAGCGTCGTGCCGTCGATGGCGCCGATGACGAGAACCTTGGCACCCTTGGTCACCATGTTTTCGATCTGGGCGAGCTGGTTTGGAATATCATCGTCGGCAAACTGCAGGTCCGGCGTGTAACCGGCTTCCTTGAATAGCTTCTCCATGGTCTCGCCATCGGAGATCCAACGGGTCGAGGTCTTCGTCGGCATGGAAATGCCGACCGTGCCTTTGTCCTGTGCGAAGGCCGGCGCAGCAAACGACGCGACAGAGATCGCGGCCGCTGCGAGAAGCGAAGTAATCAATTTCATCAGGTCTCTCCCAAAAGTGTTGAAGCCGGCAGGCCCGCAGCCTCCCCGTGCTATGCGCAGCGATCCACCGACCCGGAGATCGCGTCTCCGGCGGTGGATCCAGGTGAAGGAAAGTCCTCCCCGCCCGCATGCTCCCACATGCACTGGCACATGGGGAAAAACTGGAATCAAAAGCCATAACTGTCAAATACAATATCGCTTTGCCACCATACCATTATTGATATAATAGCAGGCAACAGTGTGATTTTTGAAACATTCTGAAAACCGGATTTCTGCGATGATGAAGGATGGAAAGCCCGGCACGACAGGGGTTGCCGGCGAACAATTCGACACCGGGCTCTTTCGTTCAGGCCTGAAGATCAATCACCTCAGGCTGATCCTTGCGATCGATGATCATCGTCGTATCAGCGCTGCTGCCGAGACGCTCGGGATCTCCCAGCCCGCCGCATCGCGCATGCTGGCCGAGATCGAGACGATCCTGAAGGCGCCGATCTGCGAGCGAGTCGCGCGCGGCGTGGAGCTGACGCGCTACGGCCAGGCGCTGGCGCGGCGCGCGCGCACGATCTTTCTGGAACTGCGGGAAGCATCGCGCGAGATCAGCGAATTGAAGACCGGCAGCGGCGGCTCGGTGTCGATCGGCTCTGTGACCGGGCCGGCGCTCAATCTCGCCGTTCCGGCGATCCGCCAGGTCATTACCGCCTATCCCGGCATCGAGATCAACATCCAGATTGAAAACAGCAATGTGCTGACGCGCGAGCTGCTCGCCGCCCGCCATGACTTCGTCGTCGGCCGCATTCCGGACGATCTCAGCCCGCGGCTCTTCAACATGGTCGAGATCGGCTACGAGGAGGTCTGCCTGATCGTGCGCGACGGCCATCCCCTGCTCGATAAGCCCATCGCCGGCGCCGAAGATCTCCCCGCCTACGACTGGGTGTTCCAGCCGCCGGGAACGCTGCTTCGGCGCGCGGTCGAAGACAGCTTCATGTCCGCCGGCGTGCGCCTGCCGGCGACTGTGATCAACACCTCGTCGATCATCCTGACGCTGTCGATCGTACGCAACACCAACGCAATTGCGCCGGTGGCGCTCGATGTCGCCAACCTGATCGCCGACAACGGCACGCCGGCCGGCGAAATCCGTATCCTGAAGACCGAGGTCCCGATCCGCATCAAACCCTACGGATTGATCACCGCCGAGGGGCGCGCGCTGCCGCCGAGCGCCAAGCTGCTCTACGATCTCATTCTCAAGCAGGGGCGAGCATGATCAATCAGGCCCCCTGATCAGCCCGGCATGATCAGGCGAACTGATCAGCCCGGCATGATCAGGCGAACTGATCAGCCCGGCATGATCAACGTTGGTTGATCAGCCTGGGATAATCTCCATCCGGCATTTTGTGCCGGGATAGCGGAGGCTCCATGTTTGGAATGTCGGTGTTTCAGTCCGTGCTCGAGCGGCTGAAGACGGAAGAAGCTGAAGAAGAGACCGCGGCGACGGAGATTTCCGCGGCGTCACGCGCGTCTTCGTTCGCGTTCGTCGCCGGCGGCGCCGATCGCGCGTCGGCTGCACGCAGCGCCGTCGAGCGCGCCTATTTCGATGCGTCTTTCGTCGAGCCTCCGCCGGTAGAGCCGATGCCGGAGTTTCTCAATCGCATCAGCCTTGCCGAAGTCGCAGAAGAACTCGCCCTTGGCGAAAGGGAGACGCTCGCGACGCTCGCTGCCAAGCGACGAAGCTTCGCCGCCACCAATCATCCGGACCGCCTGCCGCAGGACTACCGCACCAATGCGACGGTACGGATGAAACTCGCCAACATGCTCATCGACGAAGCGTCGCGCCAGTTGCAGGCAGCCTAGGTCAGGACCTAGCTCACGCGTCGTTGTCAGGTTTGGGCGCTTCGTCTTTTGACGCCGCACTCTCGCCGCCTGCGGCCTTGTCGGTCGACTTGTAGAAAAGCAGCAGCGAAGAGCCGACATAGGCGGCGATCGCCAGAGCGATGATGCTGAAGAACGGCTGGTCGTGATAGAATTCGAGCACCGCCCAGCCGGCACAGACGAAGAAGATCAGGAGCCGGCGCCACAGGGGACGGTAAAAGGCGTGGTCCGGGTCGATGAGTTTGATCATCTTGTCCTCTGGCTGTCTTGCACTCGTGATCGGCAAAGGATTTCTTGTAGGGGAAATCCACCTGCCGCCGCAAGCCCGCGACCGCGCCGCACACTTGACGAGCGCTGCAAAAATAGAATAAAAATTCCGAAAATGATTTCATCGGCCATTTCATTCCGAACAAACGGCGCTCGGCGCCGCGCGGTCGAGAAGGTCGAGCGAGGGAGAGGAAAGCGCGCGGCGTCCGCGACACATGGCCGACAACCATCTTCCAACCGATTCGCGGAATTGCCCTTCCGCGGCGCCTTTGCGCGATGAGCGCCGATCATCGCGCACCTTCCCGGTCGAGGGCCGGATTTCGAGAGAGACAGAGATGACAGTGAGATTTGGTCTTCTGGGCGCCGGACGTATCGGCAAGGTTCATGCAAAGGCCGTCAGCGGCAATCCCGATGCCGTGCTCGTCGCCGTGGCCGATGCCTTTCCGGCCGCCGCCGATGCCATCGCCAAGGCCTATGGCTGCGAGGTCCGCAGCATCGAGGCGATCGAAAATTCGGCCGATATCGACGCGGTCGTCGTCTGCACGCCGACCGACACCCATGCCGACCTGATTGAGCGTTTCGCCCGCGCCGGCAAGGCGATCTTCTGCGAGAAACCCATCGATCTCGATGTCGATCGCGTCAGGGCCTGCATGAAGGTGGTGGCCGAGACCAAGGGCAAGCTGATGGTCGGCTTCAACCGCCGCTTCGATCCGCATTTCATGGCCGTTCGCAAGGCCATCGACGCCGGCAAGATCGGCGACGTCGAAATGGTGACGATCACCTCGCGCGATCCTGGCGCGCCGCCGGTCGATTACATCAAGCGTTCGGGCGGCATCTTCCGTGACATGACGATCCATGACTTCGACATGGCGCGCTTCCTGCTCGGCGAAGAGCCGGTATCGGTCACCGCGACCGCCGCCGTTCTGGTCGACAAGGCAATCGGTGAAGCCGGCGACTACGACAGCGTTTCCGTCATCCTCCAGACCGCGTCCGGCAAGCAGGCGATCATCTCCAATTCGCGCCGCGCCACCTATGGCTACGACCAGCGCATCGAGGTGCACGGCTCCAAGGGTGTCGTCTCGGCCGAAAACCAGCGCCCGGTGTCGATCGAGATCGCCAATGGCGAAGGCTATACCCGCCCGCCGCTGCACGATTTCTTCATGACCCGCTATACCGAAGCCTATGCCAACGAGATCGAAAGCTTCATCGCCGCGATCGAAAAGGGCGCGGAAATCACCCCGTCGGGCAAGGATGGCCTGGCAGCACTGGCGCTGGCCGACGCGGCCGTCAAGTCGGTCGTGGAAAAGCGTCAGGTCAGCGTCGGCTGACACGCAAGGCGGAGTCCGAAAGAGACGGCCGGGCGCACCGCGCTCGGCCGTCTGCATTTCCAGAACTATCGCTTCAGCCGTCGGCGCGCAGCGGCGCATTCGCCCATTCGCTCGCCTGCTCTTCCTGCCCCGTGCTCGGCGCGACGCCCGGCCTGCCGGTGAGGAACCCCTGGACCTGCAAGCAGCCCTCGTCGACCAGGATCTGCTTCTGTCGCTCCGTTTCCACGCCCTCGGTCACGACAGGCAGGTTGAGGCTGTTGCCGAGCGCGATGATCGCCCGCACGATCGCGTGCGCTGAAGGGTCCTTGTCGAGCACGGCGGTGAAGCTGCAATCGATCTTCAGCTTGTCGAACGGGAAGGTCTGCAGGTTGCTGAGCGAGGAATGCCCGGTGCCGAAATCATCCATGACGATGCGGACCCCATGAATTCGCAGCCGTCCGAGGGTGGCGAGAACGTCTTCGCGATTGTGCAGGAGCGCCGCCTCGGTGATCTCCAGCTCCAGCCTGCGCGGCTCGAGACCCGTGCGTCGCAGGGTGTTGAAGATCTGGTCGAACAGATTGGGAAGCAGGAACTGCACCGGCGAGATATTGACCGAAACCGGCAAGGGCTCGTTCCATTTCGCCGCCTCCCTGCAGGCCTGCTCCAGCACCCACTCGCCGATCTGGATGATCGAACCGCTTTGCTCGGCGATCGGGATGAAGACATCGGGACTGATCAGGCCGCGTTCCGGATGCATCCAGCGCAAGAGCGCCTCGTAGCCCAGAATCCGGTCGCCGCGCAGATCGACGAGCGGTTGATACTCAAGGAAGAGCTGCCGGCGCAGCACGGCGTGACGCAGGTCGTTTTCGATCTGTCGGCGCGTGCGCACCGCCTCGTCCATCTCCGTATCGAAGAAGCAGGCAATCCCCTTGCCCGATTGCTTGGCGCGGTAGAGGGCCGTGTCGGCATTGTTGCGCAGCCGGTCGGCGGTGTCGCCATCGGTCGGGTAGATTGCAGCACCGATGCTGACGCCGACCGCCGTCGGATCGCGGTTCGTATCCATCTCCGCGGCAAAATACGTCAGGATGCGATCCGATAAGTGACGCGCCGCCTCCGGCTGTATGCCTCCCACCTGAAGAATGGCAAATTCGTCACCACCCAGCCGGGCGACGGTATCCCCCTCGCCGGTCGCCTTGCGCAGGATGTCGGCAACCTTCATGAGGATGCGATCGCCCTCGCCATGACCAAAGATATCGTTGACCGCCTTGAAGCGATCGAGATCAAGACAAAGGATCGCAAGCTGCTCATTCTTCGCCGCCGCAGCCGCCATGGCCTGGGCGAGGCGACGGTCGAAAAAACCGCGATTGGGAAGATCGGTCAGCGCATCGTGATGCGCCAGATGCTCGATGGTGCGTTCGGCCTCCTTGCGCGCGCTGAGGTCGCGCACGAAGATCACTTCGCATTCGCGCCCGCGGTATTCGATGGTCCGGCACATGAACTCGACGGGTACGGACTGGCCGACCGTATTGACCAGATCGATCTCCGCCGGGCCGTCGCCTCGACGCTGGCGCGCCAATCCCTCCGTGCCGAAGGCAAAAATCTCCGCCGGATCTCTGCCGACGAGTTCGGAGACCTTCCACCCCGCCAGGCGCGCAAAACGCTCGTTGGCGTCGATGATGCAGCCCTCGTGCACGATGGCCATGCCTTCCAGTGACGCATTGGCAAGTCCACGCAGATCGGTCAGATGGCGGTCGACGAACAAGGCGCCGAAAGCCAGGATGATCAACATGGTCGAGGCAGCAATAACCCCGCCGGCAAGCCAGGCGGGATGGATGACATCGGCCGTCGGAATATCCGGCGCCGGCACCAGCGTGACACCACTCATTGCCGTGAAGTGCAGGACGCAGATGGCAACGACGAGCAGCAGGGTCGAGACGACGAGCCGGCGGGTATTGCGCAGCACATGAAACGCATGAAGCGCAGCGATCGACAGCAAGGTGCCGACGACGATGGCGAAAACCGTGAACCTTGCGTCGTGGACAACGTGTCTCGGCATCTCGAGCGCCTGCATGCCGGTAAAATGCATAGCGGCAATGCCGATGCCCAGTATGACACCGCTTGATGCCAGTGCGTAATGCGAGCGCGCACCAAGCCCGACCGTGAAAGCAACCCACGCCGCCGAGATCGCGAGTACGATCGACAGCGTCGTTCCCCAGGCGCCGTAGGAAACCGTCATCCCGCCATCATAGGCAAGCATGGCAATGAAATGGGTCGACCAGACGCCGATACCGCAGGCAAAACCACTGGCCGCGGTCCAGAGGCCGCGCTGGTTGCCTTCGCTTCGCTGCGCACGCAACAGCAACAGCATGGTCGCGACGCAACCGGCCAGGCAAACCACGGCGGCCACCAGAACCAGGCGCCAATCGTGGTCATCGCGTATGCATGCAATCACTGAAAACATGACCGTCTCCCGCGTCAACGATACCTTGACAAGGAGTCGCTAAATAACTGTAAATTGTATTACTATGATTGCTCGCCTTCGGCACAACCCCAAAAATGGTTGAAAGCTCGCACAATCGAGGCAATGGCCCTTTCAGGCCTGCCCGGCGGCCGCGATATCGCCGTCGATCACGCCCAAGGCACGCTCCAGATGTCCGTCGAAAACGAGCCGCTGCTCGTCGAGCACGACCGATATTTCCGGCGCTCCCTGAAGCCGGAGCTGGAGCGACTGGGACACGCCCTCCTCCAACCCGCCGCGCAGCAGATCGAAGTAGCGTGTGCCGGGACCGGTGACATGGATCGGCATGCGCTCGTAAAGACTGAGCATGCGCGAGATACCGTTGCCGAGCGCGAGGCCGGCCTGGCGAAAGGCGTAGCCGGCCATTCGATGGCCCTGGCGCGCACTCGCTGCAATCTTGTCCATCTCGGCGATCGGCACGAACTTGGCCGGGATCGTGTCGGGCGGCACTTCGAAGGCTGCCCGCAGGATGCCGTAGAACCCGGCCGCCGCCTCGATGCAGCCATAGGCGCCGCATCGGCACAGTCCCGCCGACGGCGCATGCAGCATGTGCCCGAAATTCGGCGCCGTCACGTCGATCTCGCCGAACCTGCCCTTGCGGGCAACCCCGAGGCCAATGCTGTGGCCGAGCGAGATGGCGGCGAGCGACCGGAAGCCGCCCTCCGGCGCGCGCTCCGCTTCGGCCGCCAGCGCCTGCGCCACCAGCAGCGTCTCGTTGTTGAGCATCACCTTCGCCCGCCAGCCCGGCGCAAGCAGCGCGGCAAAGTCGAGTTGCTCGCTGCCGAAGACGGGAGACCAGAGCAGCCGTGCCGCGCCGGTATCCGCGTCGACCAGCCCTTTGCTGCTGATGGAGACGGCAAGCACCCGATCGCGCGTCAGGCGCGAGCGTTGCAGCAAGCGCTCCAGCGCATCGACAAATGTTTGCGCGAAGGCGGCAGTGCCGCGCTGGTCGTGATTGCGGCTCTCCTCGAAGCGGTCGAGCAGCGTGCCGCCATAGTCTGTCAGCGAATATTGCACGACATCCGACGAGATGCGCGCGACGATGACATAGCCGCAGTCGCGGCGCGGCGTGAACAGCACGCGCGGGCGACCCCGCCCGCCCTGCACATGCTGCTCCGCCTTGGCGATCACGCCTGCCCGCTCGAGCTCGGCGGTGATCGCCGAAACCGTCGCCGACGCCAGCCCGGTGGCGGCAGAAATTTCGGTATGGGAGAGATTTCGGGCGCGCCTCAGCGCGGCAAGAACCAGAGTGCTGTTCTGCTGACGCACGAGCTCAGTGCTGGACTTGGTCAGCATCATACGTCCTTGCCGGTGGCGGATCCTTCGAACACATGCCCTCCCAAAGCATCTGTTGAACGGCGAGGCAAGGCGCGGACGGCCTTGTCGACAGCCTTGCCAATCTCTGCCACTGATTTTCTCGACTGTCGAGAAATAATCCACAGGCCATTTCGGGCGCCGTGGAACGGCGATGCCCCTGCTCGGCGTCGGCCGGGAAGGTGGTGACCAGGGGTGAACGGCACGGCAGCCGGTCAAGATCCGTTGACGCAGCAGGCAAAGCATCCGGCGCCCGACACAGGTTTGGTGACCGTGACCGTTGAAATGACATAACAATCCCCCACCCAACCGTGACAAGGATCGCCGACGCTCTCGTGAAACCCGATTGAAAACACGGGAAAAGGATGTGTCGCGGTGTCGAACGCTGCCGATTTGGCCGTGTTGACAGCCCCCGGATTCTCTGACATTCATTTTCTCGACTGTCGAGAAAATAAAACCGGACGATGTTACGGTGGCATTTCGACAGCGTTGCAAGGCTGGTCGAGGATGGTGCGGGAGGTTCGCACGCTCAGCCGGCCGCCACTCGGGAGGATGAAATGAAATCCGTTTTGAAGCTGATGGCAGGGGCTGCCATCATCGCGTCGATGCATTCCGCCGCCATCGCTAAGGACCTGGTGGTCGGCGTTTCCTGGTCCAACTTCCAGGAAGAGCGTTGGAAAACCGACGAAGCCGCCATCAAGGCAGCACTTGAGGCATCCGGCGACAAATACATTTCCGCAGACGCCCAGTCTTCCGCTGCCAAGCAGCTGACCGACATCGAGGCACTGATCGCCCAGGGCGCCAACGCTCTGATCGTGCTTGCCCAGGACAGCGACGCCATCGCCCCGGCCATCGAAAAGGCCGCCGCCGAAGGTATTCCTGTCGTCGGCTACGACCGCCTGATCGAAAATCCGGCCGCCTTCTACATCACCTTCGACAACAAGGAAGTGGGCCGCATGCAGGCTCGCGAAGTGTTCAAGGTCAAGCCGGAAGGCAACTATGTCTTCATCAAGGGCTCGTCTGCCGACCCGAACGCCGACTTCCTCTTCTCCGGACAGATGGAAGTGCTGAAGGAAGCCGTCGACGCCGGCAAGATCAAGAATGTCGGGGAAGCCTACACCGACGGCTGGAAGCCGGAAAATGCCCAGAAGAACATGGAGCAGTTCCTGACCGCCAACGACAACAAGGTCGACGCGGTCGTCGCCTCCAACGACGGCACCGCCGGTGGCGCGGTCGCAGCCCTCGACGCCCAGGGGCTGGCCGGTTCTGTTCCGGTTTCCGGCCAGGACGCCGACAAGGCAGCCCTCAACCGCGTAGCACTCGGCACCCAGACCGTTTCGGTCTGGAAGGACTCGCGTGAACTCGGCAAGCGTGCGGCCGAAATCGCCGCCGAACTTGCCGGCGGCAAGAAGATGGAAGAAATCGCCGGCGTGATGGCCTTCAATGGCGGCCCCAAGGGCGTCGCCATGCAGTCGGTCTTCCTCGCACCGCTTCCGATCACCAAGGACAACCTGAACGTCGTCATCGACGCCGGCTGGATCTCCAAGGACGAAGCTTGCCAGGGCGTCAACGGCGACGTCGCTGCGTGCAAGTAAGCCGCCCGGACAGGGTTGAGCTCTAACCTTCGACAAGCGCCGCAACGCATCCGTTGCGGCGCTTGCGCAAGGTGTGACGGGGGCGGACAATGCCTGCTGCATAATCCCTTAAATCGGAACCGATTTAAGGAGAAGGTCACGCAGCAGGCTTGAAGTTTTACAGCGTCCTTAGCGCGTCAAATTTGACACGCGGCGCTGTAAGCCTTCGGCACGCATTGGCACGAACGAGAGAAGCGCTCGACTGCTGTCTTCATCATCAGACTTGTCGCGTCCCATTCCGGCGGTTTCGCGCCGGCGGACGCGGTGACATCAACAGAAAGTGGGGGGAAGGCACGTCCATGGCCGACATCACACAGGGCAACCAGACACAGAGCACCCAGGCCAACCGAGCCCGCAACGCGGACGAGAACCCGGTGAAGCGCTTTTTCCGCGCCACCGAGATCGACACCCGCTTGCTCGGCATGGTCGGCGCGCTGGCCATCATCTGGCTCGGCTTCGAGATCATGACCGGCGGCCTGTTCCTGACGCCGCGCAACCTTTGGAACCTGACGGTTCAGACTTCTTCCGTCGCCGTGATGGCGACCGGCATGGTGCTGATCATCGTCACCCGCAACATCGACCTGTCGGTCGGCTCCGTGCTTGGCTTCTGCGGCATGATCATGGGGGTCATGCAGGTCAAGGTCCTGCCGCAATATCTCGGGCTCGAGCATCCCGCCATCTGGATCATCACGCTTGCCTGCGGCATTGCCGTCGGCGCAGCGATCGGCGCACTCCAGGGCTCGATCATCGCCTTCCTCAACGTGCCGGCCTTCATCGTCACACTCGGCGGCCTGCTCGTCTGGCGGGGCGCCACATGGTTCGTCACCAGCGGACAGACCGTGGCACCGATGAACGCCACCTTCCGCCTGATGGGCGGCGGCACCGAGGGGTCGATCGGAGCGACGGCCAGCTGGATCGTCGGCATCATCGCCTGTATCGCCATCGTCGGGGCCATCCTCAACTCGCGCAAGCAGCGCAAGCGTTTCGGCTTTCCGCTGCGGCCGGTCTGGGCCGAGTATTTCCTCGGTATCCTTGGCTGCATCCTGGTGATGGGCGCGATCTCGATCGCCAACCGCTATTACTGGCCGGTCAACATCGCCCGCAAATACGCCGACGCCAACGGCATCGCCTGGCCGGACGGCGGCCTGTTGATTTCGCACGGCATCGCCATTCCCGTGCTGGTCGCCATCGCCGTCGGCATCGTCATGACCTTCATCGCCACCCGCCTACGCTTCGGCCGCTACGTCTTTGCGCTTGGCGGCAACCCGGAGGCCGCTGAACTCGCCGGCATCAAGACCCGCTGGGTCACCGTCAAGATCTTCATGCTGATGGGCGTACTCTGCGCCATCGCTGCGGCGATCTCGACGGCCCGCCTCAATGCCGCGACCAATGCGCAGGGCGAGCTCGACGAGCTCTACACGATCGCGGCCGCGGTCATCGGCGGCACGTCGCTTGCCGGCGGTGTCGGCACGATCGCCGGCGCGATGATCGGTGCACTCGTCATGCAATCGCTGCAGTCGGGCATGGTGCTGCTGGGGATAGACTCGCCGTTCCAGCGCATCGTCGTCGGCGTGGTTCTGGTCGTGGCCGTATGGCTCGACACCATCTACCGCGCCCGTGCCAAGTAAGAAGGAGTCCGACCAATGAAAGACCAACGCACTCCGCTCGTGGAAATGAAGAACATTTCCATCTCCTTCGGCGGCATCCATGCGGTCGACAACGCCTCCGTCGACCTCTATCCCGGCGAGGTGGTGGCGCTTCTCGGCCATAACGGCGCCGGCAAGTCGACGCTGATCAAGATCCTGTCGGGCGCCTACAAACGCGACGCCGGCGAGATTCTGATCAATGGCGAAGCCGCCGACATCAGCAATCCGCGCGACGCCAAGAAATACGGCATCGAGACGATCTACCAGACGCTGGCCGTCGCCGATAACGTCGATGCCGCCGCCAACCTCTATCTCGGCCGCGAGCTGCGCACCCCCTGGGGCACGCTCGACGATGTGGCGATGGAGGCCAAGGCCCGCGAAGTGATGGGGCGCCTCAACCCCAACTTCCAGCGTTTCAAGGAACCGGTGAAGGCGCTTTCGGGCGGTCAGCGGCAATCGGTGGCAATCGCCCGCGCCATCCTGTTCGACGCCCGCATCCTGATCATGGACGAACCGACGGCAGCCCTCGGGCCCCAGGAAACCGCCCAGGTCGGCGAGTTGATCAAGCAGCTGAAGCGCGAAGGCATCGGCATCTTCCTGATCAGCCACGACATCCACGACGTCTTCGACCTCGCCGACCGTGTCTCGGTGATGAAGAACGGCCAGGTCGTCGGCCAGGCCCGCACCGAGGACGTGACCAAGGATGAAGTGCTCGGCATGATCATCATGGGCAAGGTCCCGCCCAAGGCGATCCCCGGCCCCGGCGCCATGCAGACCGCATAATCAACGACAAAGCATGGCCCGGCAATCGCCGGGCCATGCGTTTCAGGGCCTTGGCGCAAGGCCTCGCCTTGGCAGACGCGAATTCCAAGCGATCGCCGTGCCCGCCCCCCATGCGCGGCACGCATGGCAAGCCTCAAGTCCTCCCGCCCGAGGCCTCCTCAGACATATTTCAGGGGCCCAGCCGCCGGCTGGCGTGACTATCAATTTGCAGCCCTTCGCAAATTCCCCTGCAAACTCCGTCATTTCACCATTGAAGCGACGCGCAAGCTAAGCTATGAACCGCTCACAGCCCGCTTCGGCGGCCTCGCTGCAAACGGATGCACCCGTAGCTCAGCTGGATAGAGTGTTGGATTCCGATTCCAAAGGTCACAGGTTCGAATCCTGTCGGGTGCGCCATTTTCCTCCTTGAAATCATTGATTTATCAGCCTTCCCTTGTCCTCGCATGTGATGGAAGTAGCTGGCGCAGGCGTTTCGGAACCCTTAAATTTCGTGGACCTTGCGGATAGTTTTTTTTGGACTCACCAAAACATTGGCATTGTTTAGGAAAAGGAACATGGCCGGCGACATCATCTCCCGCACCGATAGGATAAACGAAATGACGCGGCTCCTGATGCACCGCCTCTTTGTTCGGGTGTTGCGCTCTGATCCTTCCTATCTGTTCGCGGCGCGGCACATGATCAGCGAACAACTTAGACATAGCCATGCGCGTTCTCTGACGCTTTGGCGGGATTTTCTAACCCTCCCCAATGAGCAAATCTGGCGGATCCTGGTGAGCTATCACGACAACGCCGTCTGGCTTAGGCAGACTTCGCCGCTGGGAACCATTATTCCAAAGAGTGTGCTCGGGTTCGACTATGCTGAGCCTGCGATTAGAAGAAAGGTCTGGCAAAAATCGGCGCAGTTTGTGGACTTCCTCCTGAGGAGGCGAGACCGTTCTCCCGGTCGCACCTCTACTGGAGCGATGTTCACGGATTTCACAGACACCCACAACGATAGCTATAACGTCATGCAATTGGACACTTCTCCAGCCGAACCGATCACTGTGCTGTTGTAACACTGTGAGCATCGTTTGAGCCGGCAGGTAAATTCTCCACATCGCGGTAGAGGTCGTGCAAAGGCAAACGTCGAATTGCCATTACTCCAGCCAGCACTCACAGACATCGACCTAATATCGGCGACTCTGCGAAAGCCATGAAAGCTGTCGCGCAGTTCATTAACTTTACCCTTTTGCTGAACCTTAAATAGCGAACCTATATCTCCGAGAAAAAAGGAGATGGTGTTGCTCAATCGTATCAAGAGCACCTTGTCTGGTGCGGGAAAACTCTGTGAATTCGGCCTGATCAGCGGTGCTATCGGCTTGGCGAGTGATCTTGGAGCACCGATTGGAAACTTTCGTTATTGGACGTTGTTGATTGGCGTGTTGCTGCTGATCGCTACGTTGCCGCTCATCCGTCGGATTGGGTGGGATAGCGACCTGGCGAAGTCTACCGCAGTTTTTGGAATCATGCTCACGGCTATGGGGACGTGGTCCATCACCCAGGGCGGAGACAACGGCGCAGCCGCCGAGAGGAGCCAGCTAATCGCAGAGTTTCAGTCAAAGCTTCTTGGCCTCGAGAAAAACGTTGAGGCTATCGCCAAGAATACGGCTGAAACGGCAGATAACACGTTAGCAACGGCGGAGAATACAGATCGAACAGCAGAGAACACGAAAGCCCTTGCCGAGAATCTCTTCGACGCGAGCGCACTGGAGAATGCTATCGAGTATCGCGATTTTCGGAAGATGACACGGGCATGTGCCAGTGGAGAAAGAAAAGACGGTTTTGACGCTATTTCGCCCGGCCGCTACGACAAAGTCAAAGAGGATGCCATTTATCAACATCTGCGAACGGCTGGCTGCATCGATACTGCAATCATCTGCACTACAGAGACGGATAAGATTCTGTTGGCTGCACAGGATCGGGGCTACGATCCACGGTGGCTGTACCCAATTAGCGATGCCCTGCCCAATCGGGTCGAGGAGTTATGTGGGCGTAAAGTCAAAGCTGCTTACATCTACACGAAATCTGAGCACGAGCGAAAGATAGCTGAGGAAGTAGCTGCGGAAGCCGCGGCACGCGAGCAGGCTGAGGCACAACTACAACAAAAAGTGAATGAGTGCGAAAAAGAGATTGGGGACCCAAATTGGTGCCGCTTGGCGGTTGAGGCGAAGATCTACAAGCCTGGGTCCTGACTGGCCCCGTCTGCCGCGTCGGTCGATGTTTGACTTCAGCTGGCAGAAATCACGGCCGAGCAGGCGCGGGACGAACTCTACGAGATCATCGTGGCGATGGTCGACAGGACCTATCGCTTGTCCATCGACCCCTGAGGGGCAGCGCAACACGCCTGCCCCTAACCCTCCACCACCGCCACTGCCCGCGCGTACCGCCCCGGCGCCTGGCCCACGTGCCGGCTGAAGGCGGTGCTGAAGGTGCTGGCCGAGCCGTAACCGACCCGTTCGGCGACATCGGCGATCTCGACGTTGTGGCTGCGCAGCAGGTCCTTTGCCATCGCCATGCGCCAGGCGAGCAGGTATTCCATCGGCGGCAGGCCGACGTTGCGCGTGAACCTTTCGAACAAAGCGGAGCGGGAAAGCCCGGCCGCTTTCGCCAGCTCGGCCACTGTCCAGGACCGCGCCGGGTTGCCGTGCATCGCCCTTATCGCTTCCGCCAGCCGCGGATCGGCGAGCCCGCGCAGCAAGCCCGGCGGGGCGTCCGGCCGCTGGGTCAGCCGCAGCGCCTCAATGAGCAGCACTTCGACGAAGCGCTGAAGCACCAGATCGCGGCCGGGGCGCTGCTCAGTCGCCTCTTCTGTCAACAGCCGAACCAGGATCAAAAGCCGTTCGGCGCCGCGCACATGCACCTGCGCTGGCAGCAGCGACACCAGCAATCCGGCATCCTCCGTTTCAAAGACGAAGTAGCCACCGAGCAGCCGCACACTCGCCGGGCCATCGGGATCGCCGTGGCGAACTTCGTCGCCCGGTACCGGCGGTGCCTTGGGATCGATGAATGTCGGGGTGACGGGCTCGAAGCCCGACATTGTGAAGCCGGGCGTTGTCGGCAAGAGGACGAAGTCCCCCGCTTCCAGTGCCAGCGGGGCCTGACCGTCGACTGCCAGACGGCAGGCCCCTTCGAGAACGGTGCAGAAGCCGGGATGGCCGAAGTCGGAATAGCGCACGCCCCAGCGGCCGGCACCGCTGATGCTTTTCGTAAACACGGCACGTGGTCGCAGCAGCGTGATGATTTCAGAGAGCGGATCGATCATTTCCGGACTACCACAAATCAAATGCGGACTTTCAATTATATATCGTCCGGATTTCATTCGGTAGCATGGCGTCATTGAAACCAACAAGGAAATCGTCATGAAAACCGTATTGATCACCGGCTGCTCCTCGGGCTACGGCCTCGAAACGGCCCGGCTTTTTCACGCCAAGGGCTGGAACGTGGTGGCGACCATGCGCACGCCGCGCGAGGATATTCTGCCCCGATCGGAGCGCATGCGCGTCGTGCAACTGGATGTGACCGATCCCGAAAGCATTTCGGCGGCCCTGGAGGCAAGCGGTCCGATCGATGCGCTCGTCAACAATGCCGGCATCGGCGTGGTCGGCGCCTTCGAGGCAACGCCGATGTCGCACGTGCGCAAGATCTTCGAGACCAACACGTTCGGCGTCATGGCGATGACGCAGGCGGTGATCCCGCAGTTGCGCGGCAGGCGGTCGGGCGTCGTGGTCAACGTCACCTCCAGCGTGACGCTCGCCGCCATGCCGCTGGCGGCCGCCTATACCGCGAGCAAGACGGCGATCGAGGGGTTCACAGGGTCGCTCGCCCACGAGCTTCGCGCCTTCGGCGTGCGCGCCAAACTGGTCGAGCCCGGCTACGCTCCGAGCACGCGGTTTTCGCAGAACACCGGCGTGCGCATCGAAGACCTGATCCCGGAGACCTATGCTGCGTTCGCGCAGCCGATCTTCGCCGCTTTCGCCAACCCGGCTCTGATCACCAGGGAGACGGACGTTGCGGAAACAATCTGGCACGCTGCCAACGATCTGTCGGAACAGCTGCATTTCCCGGCCGGAGCCGATGCCGTGGCTTTGGCGCGCGCTAGCTGAAAGCCGCTGGCGCCGACCAGCGCGGCGCGCGGTGGCACGGCGCCAAGGTTTTCGACGGATGCGAAACGGCAAAAGCCCCGTTTCCCGACGGCAACTGTCAGACGAGCGGCAAGCCTGCGGCATGCACGCTGTCGATGAGCGCTTCGGTGATCGCCCGATCCTTAAAGAACTCCTGGGTGCGGATGTAGCCGGCCGAAAGCTTCGGATCGAGAGCCTGGATCTGCGCCACCAGTTGCCGGGCCCGATCGGTATCGCCGCGCGCCATCCGCGCGGCGATCCGATAGATCAGCGTGCGCCGGGTCTGATAAGGCAGCGCCCGCGCCACGGCAAAAAGCTCGTCGTGCCGGCCGAGCACATAAAGCGAGGCGACGCGCTCCTCCACGATCCAAACCGGCAGGAACGGATCCAGCATCTCGGCCCGGTCGAGCAGCTCGAGCGCCCGTTCCGCCTCGTTCGCATAGGTGTAGAAGGCCGCACAACGGCCGGCGATATAGGCATCGTTGGGCGCAAGCTCCATCGCCCGCTCATGGTGATGCCGTGACGCCCCGAAGTCCCCCTCCATGCACTTGATCGCACCCATGATGCGATGGGAGTCCGGGTCGGTTGGATCGAGGTCGAGTGCGTGCGCGACCTGCCGCTCACCGGCCGAAAGGTCGAAATCCGGCAGGTTGCTCCAGGCGCACACATGCATGGCGACCGGCCGCCCGAAGGTCGGGTCCGCATCCATGGAGCGCTCGAACCAGCGCATGGCTTCACCGATGTGCCGATCGGCGACGCCGATCAGGCGATGGTGGTCGAGGCCAAGCAGGTAATATTCGTAGGCCGACATGTTTTCCGGCCGCTTCAGCCGCGCGGCGACCAGTTCCGCCTGCTCTATCCGCCCCGCCACCGTCGCGGCGATGCGGGCGGTTACCTCGTCGATGACGGCAAGCAACTCCTCGAACGGCCGCTCGATCCGGTCGGACCAGACGACATGCCCGTGGGCGGTCTCGCACAGCGACACGTTGAGGCGCACGAGGCCGCCCAGCTTGCGCACGGAGCCCGAAACGACATAACGCACACCAAGCGCCCTGCCCACCTCGACTGGATCGCGGATGGAAAGCACCACGGAGGCAGACCGCGAACTGACGAACAGGCCCTTCAGCCGGCCGAGTTCCAATGTGAGGTCATCGGTCAACCCTTCGGTCAGGAACGACTGGTCCTCCTGTCCGGCCGCGAAGGCAACGAAGGGCGTGACGATCACCGAGTTCGGACGCATTGAGGCCGGCGGCGCCTCGCGCGTTGGCGCCGAGAGAAACCGATGCCTGTCGATCGTCGTCCCGACCCGGTAGACACGCATCGGTTCGGTGACACCCTTGAACCGACGCTCGCCGATCTCTTCGAAGGCGCAGGGCGAGACCCTGCGGACCTGCTCATACAGTGCCTCGGACACCTCGATCTCGCCGGCGGCAGCGCTCGATTGCAGCCGGGCGGCAAGATTGACACCATTTCCCCGGAGGTCGTCGCCGACGGCAAGCACATCGGCGAGATGCAGCCCGAAGCGCATGTCGTTCGGCGTGGCATCGGGGATAGCCGCCAGCGAGCTGCGCGCCTCCATGGCCGCGCGAAGAGCGTTGACCGGGCTCGTGAACTCCGCAAGCACCGCATCGCCGGCGGTGTTAAAAACCCGGCCATCGTGGCGCGCGACCGTGTCGCCCACCGCCCTCAGGCACGCGGAGACGCATTCCACAGCCTCTTCCTCATGGGCTTCCATCGCCGCAGTCGACCCGACGAAATCCGCCACCATGATCGCAACCAGCTTGCGCTGCATCTCCATCGCCTTCGCCGACCAACTCGATTGTCAGCACGGGAGGATAGCATAATGCAGCGGACCAGACAGCAATCGCTATTTTAGCGTTAGCTTCACAAAAGAGGGAACGCCTCGTCGCGCGCCGACATCTGGGCGACGCGTGAGGGCCGGCCTGCGTGCTAACTTCATCATTTCTTCTTCGTCATCTATAACGTGCCGGGTCGAAGTTACGAGAAGGCTGGTAGAGCTGCAGCCAAATGGTTTATTGAGCCGTTGTTTTCATATACAGCCTGCGACGTGTGGAGTGTGCAGATTTGACGGTCGAGATTCGAACGACAGAAACGGCGCCGTTCCGCGTGGCTCTAATTCGCTGGCATAAGTTTATAGCTAACCATGGGACAAGTTCGTATGGCTGAGAAATCTAAGGTCGCCCTCGTCACTGGCGTGACGGGACAGGATGGCGCCTACCTTGCACAATTCCTGCTGGACAAGGGTTACATCGTACACGGCATCAAACGGCGGTCTTCGTCTTTCAATACCGGCAGGATCGACCATATCTACCAGGATCCTCACGAGAAGAATGCGCGCTTCTTCCTGCATTATGGCGACATGACGGATGCCACAAACCTCATTCGGATCATGCAGGAAACTCAGCCGGACGAAATTTACAACCTGGCCGCACAAAGCCATGTTCAGGTCTCGTTCGAAACGCCGGAATACACCGCTAATTCGGATGCCCTCGGCACTTTGCGGTTGCTGGAAGCCATTCGCATCCTGGGGCTGACCGACAAGGCACGGTTCTACCAGGCATCGACGTCCGAACTCTATGGCCTGGTCCAGGAAGTCCCTCAGCGCGAAACAACGCCGTTCTATCCCCGAAGCCCCTATGCCGCCGCAAAGCTCTACGCTTACTGGATTGTCGTAAACTATCGCGAAGCATACGGAATGCACGCTTCGAACGGGATTCTCTTCAACCACGAAAGCCCGTTGCGCGGAGAGACCTTTGTTACGAGGAAGATAACCCGCGCGGCCGCGGCCATTAAGCTCGGCAAACAAGACAAACTCTACCTCGGCAATCTCGACGCCAAACGAGACTGGGGCCACGCGCGCGAGTATGTTCGTGGAATGTGGCTTATGCTGCAACAGGACAAGGCCGACGACTACGTGCTCGCCACGGGGAAAACCACCGAGGTGCGGACGTTCGTCGAATGGGCTTTCGCCGATGTTGGCATCAACCTGCGCTGGCAAGGCAGCGGTGTGGAGGAAACAGGAATCGATGATGCGACCGGCCAGGTGCTCGTCGAAGTGGATCCACGCTATTTCCGGCCAACCGAGGTCGACCTGTTGATCGGCGATCCATCCAAGGCCCTGGAGAAACTGGGCTGGTCGCATGAGATCGGCGTCAGAGATCTCGTCAGGGAGATGGTGGAACACGACCTCCGCGAAATGGAAAGCCAGTAACCCTGCTGTGCCCCTGCACGAACTGCAAAGCGAGATACGAGAGTGACGAAAATTCTGCTCACAGGTGGAGGCGGTATGGTTGGGCGCAACCTCGTATCGCTGTGTCGCAATGTCGGGATCGACATTGCCGCCCCTGGCCGAGGCGAGCTTGACCTGCTGGACTTTGACCAAACACAGAATGTCCTGAAGCAATTGAGCCCCGATCTGGTGATACATGCCGCAGGCGTCGTCGGCGGCATCCATGCCAACATCAACCACCCGGTGCGGTTCCTCTCCGACAACTGGATCATGGGAAACAACATCGTCCTTGCGGCCCGATCGGCCGGAGTGGCGCGGTTGCTCAATTTAGGGAGCTCTTGCATGTATCCTCGAAACAGCGAAGACCCGTTGCGAGAGGACCAGGTTCTGAGCGGGACGCTCGAGCCGACGAATGAAGGATACGCTCTGGCCAAATGCGCCGTTGCGCGCTTATGCGAATACGTGACGAGAGAGACTCCGCAATACAACTACAAGACGATAATACCTTGCAATTTGTATGGCCCATTTGACAAATTCGATCCGGGCGTTTCGCATCTCATACCCGCGATCATTCACAAGCTGCATGTCGCCAAGCTGCGCGGCGAGAAATCAGTCGAGATTTGGGGGGATGGGTCGGCACGGCGCGAATTCATGTTCGCTGGAGATCTCGCGGATGCGATCGTCTTCGCCATCGCCAACTTCGATTCCATGCCGAGTTTGCTGAACATCGGCCTGGGCGACGATTTTACTGTGAACGAATACTACCAGGTTGCCGCGGATGTTATCGGCTATGACGGCACCTTTGCGCATGACATCTCAAAACCGGTCGGAATGAAACGCAAGCTGCTGGACGTGACAAAACAGACAATGCTGGGGTGGGCGCCACGCACGACGCTTCGCGACGGTATCCGCGAAACCTACGAATACTACCTTTCAATGGAAGCCTGATATGCCTTATCCGTTAGCCAATTCCACTTGGGATGAAGAAGAATATGAAGCCCTCCAGACAGTGATAAAGTCTGGCATGTTTACGATGGGCGAGAAGGTTTCGCAGTTCGAGAGAGCCTTTGCAGACTATGTCGGCAGCAAGTATTGCGTCATGGTCAACTCCGGTTCCTCCGCCAACCTCCTGATGATCGCCGCGCTGCGGTATCGCTCGGCGTCGCCTCTGCTACCGGGGGCGGAAGTCATTGTTCCTGCAGTGTCGTGGAGCACGACCTACTACCCGCTTCATCAGTATGGGCTGAAGCTCCGTTTTGTGGACATCGACGCACAGACACTGAACTACGACCTCGAGCAATTGTCTCAGGCAATAACGCCGGATACAAAAGCGATCATGGCCGTGAACCTGCTCGGCAATCCCAATGATTTTGCCCGCATCAAGGCCATTATCGGCGATCGCGACATCACCCTCATCGAAGACAATTGCGAGTCGATGGGCGCTTTGTATGAAGGCAAGCAGGCCGGCACTTTCGGACTGATGGGGTCCTTCAGTTCCTTCTTCAGCCATCACATATCCACTATGGAAGGTGGGCTTGTCGTGACCGACGACGAGGAACTGTTCCATGTCATGTTGTCCTTGCGCGCCCACGGCTGGACAAGGAACCTGCCGAAAGTAAACCGGGTGACGACCGAGAAAAGCGCTGACCCGTTTACGGAGTCGTTCCGGTTCGTGCTTCCCGGCTACAATCTGCGCCCCCTGGAAATGAGCGGCGCGCTGGGATTGGCCCAGCTTCGCAAGCTGCCCAGTATCGTCGAAGAGCGCCGGAAAAACGCCGAAAAATTCCTCAGGTTGGTGCGCGACTATCCGTTCCTGCGGGTCCAGCGCGAAGTAGGCGAAAGCAGTTGGTTTGGCTTCAGCCTGATTGTCGAACCCGACTCGGGCGTGACGCGGGAAAGCATGCTCCAGTTGCTCACCGAGGCACAGGTCGATGTCCGGCCAATCGTGGCGGGTAATTTTGCCAAGAACGAAGTTCTGAAGTGGTTTGACTATTCCATTGCCGGCGACCTGGTCAACGCCGATACGGTCGACAAATCCGGCTTCTTCATCGGCAACCACCACTACCCGCTTGAGCAGGAGTTCGAACTGCTGCGCTCGGTCTTCGATAGGACGAATTGGAAGTAGCGACAGCGCGGGGCTCTTGCCCCTTGCCGCGCTCATGACGGGAACCAGTTCATTCGACTGGCCCCAATGCGAGCGGTGCCGGCAGCAGACCACCTGCCGCGCGCCTCCGCCTATATGCGAGGGTTTCTCTCTTGATAAAAGCCGGATTCGTTTCAAACATTCCGACGTGGCACTGGATTAGACAATTTCCTCAACCTGTTCCTGTATGGGATGATGTTCTGTTCCAATTCGCCGGCGATCTTGAATCCTGTGATGTCGTATTCGTATTCGACGGGATCCCCGAAGATCTATCCGGCAGGCTGAACCCGCGGCTAGCCGTATTCGTGGCTTCGGAGCCGGCAAACGTAAAATCCTACTTGCCCGGCTTTTTGTCGCAGTTCGACAGCGTTCTGACGACAGACAAAGCCACCACTCACCCACAGACGATTTTCAGCCAGGTTGGGCTGCCTTGGCATGTCGGTGCATGGAGCCACAGCGGCGAACTCCTAGACACGCCCCTTGGTTTTACCGAATTCGAGAACTTCCACCCGCCCAAGACGAAACTGGTGTCCGTCGTTGCATCAAACAAGGCATTCACACAGGAACACCGGGAACGACTGAATTTTGTAAAGAAGCTGAAGGATTATTTTGGCGCCGAAATTGATGTCTTCGGTCGGAACATCAATGGATTTGGCGACAAGAACGAAGTCTTGTCCGATTATCGCTATCATATTGCGCTGGAGAACTGTAGCTACGCTGATTATTGGACAGAAAAGCTGGCAGACCCATTCCTGACGCTCACTTATCCGATCTATCACGGCTGCCCCAACATTGAGCAGTACTTCTCTCCGGGCGCCCTCACCCAGATCGATATTTACGATTTCAGCAACGCAATTCGCACGATCAAGGCGGTCATCGAGTCTGATCTTGCAGAAACCGCCCTGCCGGAACTCGAGGCAGCCCGCCGGCGGGTCCTTTATGATCACAACCTCTTTGCCATCCTGGCAAAGCTGGCCAGACAGCTGAAACATCAAGACAGAAGCAGGCCGCCTTCAGCCGCAGGGCTGCGGTGGGAAAGAGCCTTCGATCCAAACCACGCCCGGCTATCGAAGCGAATCCGCCAAAAAACACGGAAGCTTGTCAAGTGGGTCACCGGAGGCTAGGCACATCAGCTTCCGGCATCAAGCGTTGATGCTTCTGCACCGGCGGCACTCAGGCCCATGATTGCCGAGAAACCGGATGATCGCACCACCGACGCTACCCGGAGAGCGCGCAAGCTTCCTGCTACTTCAAACTCCAATTTTCCCACACGAACACGTAGCACCAATCGCATTTATGCGTGCTTTCCAGCATCTTGATTATTCTTGCCCTCATACGCTTCGCATCCTTGATGAAGGTATGAAACTGGACTTGAATATTGCCTATATTGCCAACAAGCCCTTCCTCAATAATATGAGGAAGAAGATCGTACTCGCCACCCTCTATATTGATCTTGATCAGGTCGATCTTTTTGACATCGAGTTCACGGACTACGTCGGAGAAACGGCGAACACGCACAACGGTCCCCTGTCCATCCGTATTGTCCTGCTTCACGGATGAGCCGTCAGCGTCATCAGAAAGGATAAAGGAGCCGTCAACGTCGCTCAATCCGAAGTTGAAACAGCGAATTTTCTCATTGCCTTGAAATCTATTCAAGCAGATCTCGTAGAAATCTTTGCTGGGCTCGAAGATGTAGACGTAACACCCATATATGCCGGATATTCTCTCGGCAAAATCGCCCTTGTAGCCGCCGACGTCGAAGACGACAGAATCGGGACCTAGATCGTATTGGAGACGAAGCGTCTCATCGCCTTTGTCTTTAAACCATCGGCGCACTTCTCTTGGAAAGACATCCCCCAGCACCCATACTCGATAGAAGCCCTTAATCTTCCGGGAGATCTTTCCGTACTTCCTGGCAAAGAAATTTTGCCTTTTCCTTGATTGCTCATTCGCAGTTGACATAGCCTAATCCAGAGCCTCTTGCCTATCGAGGAAAAACAACGTGCGCTCCCGCCGATTTTATTCGGTATGCTAAACAGGATTTTCCAGAGCTTATCTCCGGAAAAATCGTCGCCGGCGGCCGCTCTTAACAGAAAGTTCTCTATACCACCCGCAGTCTGGCTCGCTGTCCAGCGCCACCCGCGGCTTCTCGGGTTGCGGCACTTACAAGCGTTGCCACGTGGAAGGCAGGATATCGCTTGCGTCGTGCTCCCTTGAGCGGAACCACTGTGTCGGCGCGATCACGTGCTTGTCCGCTCTCGGATTGAGCCACGCCCCCCACCAACTGAATGTGCTGTTGGCGATAATGTGTGCCCGGCACGCCGCCATCAGGTGCATGTCCTCGCCGTCCTTGCCATCAGCCTGAGGCTCCACAACGACCATGGACGCCGAGGACGGCAAGTTGGCGCGCGCCCAGGCCGGATCATCGGAAAACACAAAAAAGGACGGGTTGTCCAAACGCGCAGCCATCTGGCGCATCGCCTCGGCATACCACTCCGGTTCGCAGGTCCCGTGAACGGCGTTGGCCGAGGGATTGCTGACATAGTCACCGCGGCGAACATGGACGGAGATGGGCGCATCGGCAGCGCGCACCTGCTGCAAGACCTCGTGCCTCGAGGCGCTGAACGGCGCCTTGAGCTGGAACTCCTGACGAACGACACCTGCCACCGAAGCAAAGTACTTCTCGGTCTGCCAATACCCTTGGAGGTGCACTGGGCCACGCAAGTCGAGGATCGTCGCGTCGAAAGTATTGGCTCGCTCCTTGGCGACGATGCAGGCCGGTGCCGTGGGCAGCAGCCGCGACTTCACCTTGTTGAAAAGCCCCTTGCCCGGCCTCGCCGGCACTTCTTCCGCGCGAGCGCTCTCCGCTTGAATCGCAAACTGCTCCAACCCAAAAGCCCAAGTCTTGTAGCTTTGCATTTCCGTCAGATCCAGCTTCAGCGTTTGTCCGCTTGCAGACGCGAGCGACCGGCCAGCCGCATACTGAAACATCTGGTTGCCGAGACCACCAAGGATACGCGTAATTATCAAGAGTTTACCTTCGATTGTTGGGTTGCTTCAGCAGGTTCTGACCGGTCTCGCCAAGGGCCGTCACGCCTCGTTCGGCTCTTTCCATCGCCCCACATATGGCAGATTGCTCAGGAAGCGACCGATATCGTCACGAGCGCGGTAAATCGCCCGCAATCGCCGGAAACGCCGCGACTTCTTCTCACGCTGGCCCCCTTGCCAAATCTCCGATTGCTCGGCCGTTTCTGCCGCATGAGTGACAGGCAACGGCGAAATACCGTAGGAGCCGACCCCATGGGTCCAGAACCGGTCCAAGTGGCAATCGACGGGCTCGAACCAGATCGCGGCCTTGGCCAACAGCTTGGACGCAGCCTTCGGCGACACCGCATAGCATGACGTCCCGTGCGGTCCGCGCTCGAACCGGACAATGCGCATCGAGTGGTCCAGGCGCTCGCACGTCGCCCAATGGCGACGCTTGTGCCCGGAAAAACGCAAGAGTCCATAGCGCTCGATCTTGCGGGCGGCGAAATGATAGGCTTCTACAAATTTGTCGTTGAGAACAACATCATCTTCAAAGATGAGAAGCGGTTTGTTCTCTCGCACGCTTCGCTCCCAAAGGAGATAGTGGCTGGCGAAGCACCCAAGTTCACCTGCGTTGAGAATGAACCCTCTGCGAACTTCAGCAAGACGCTCGTCAAAATGGTCAAAAGACGAATGCCGCTCCTTGCGCCCGTCGACCGCATCGAAAAAGCTGTAGGGCAATCCCAGTGGTTCAAGCAGACGCACCATGTTCTGGCGTCGCTCAACAGAACGTTCCAGATTGACCACGACAATCTCGAGCTCAGTATCCTTCACTTTATCGATCATCCCTTGGTCACTTAATCATCACGTTTCATAAGGTTTCTGTGCCAATTGGCGCGAATTTGTCAATCCGTCACCGCAGTCCCAACCCGGGTATCGCCGGATTCATGTTATCCGCTTCAGGACGGATTGAGTGCACAGCGTTGGGGCGCGGCCCGCACGATCGTCCTCAGAAACGGCGCCCGCCGTACGCGACGGCAAGTTGACCCTTACAAGGCATCACCGGCACAGCCGAACCTTCGATGATATCGCATGGAAGTCTGGGGCTCCGCAATTGCGCAAAATCGTGGCTTGGTCTAAGCGAAGACCTTCATTGGCAGCGATACTGTGGCCGTTGTGGCACGCCCTACCAGCGCCTTGGAACCTCCCGAGAACTCCGCCGCCGGGAGCTATCGCGCGAAAGGCAGGCAGCAAGCCGCCGCAACAAGCAGGAAGAGCAATGCCCCGGATTGACCTTTGCATCGTCGCCACCAGACGCCCCGAATTGCTTGCCCAAACCCTTGCCAGCTTTCGTGGGAAGGTGCTGAGCCATCTGGCTATGGGGTCGGCGTATCTTAATCTCGATCCGGTCTTCGGCTCCCCGGAAGACCATGCCGCCTGCGTCGAGATCGTTCGCGGCCGTTTCCCCGATGCAGTGATTTTCGAGCCGGAGCAACCGGGTTTTTGTGCTGCGGTCGCGAGAGTGTGGTCGGCAAGCACGTCGGATTATGTCTTCCATCTGGAAGACGACTGGATTTCGCTCAGAGACATGGGCGAGGAACTGCTCGCCCCCTTTGCCGATCCCTCGATCATGCAGGTGTCGTTTCACACCGCCGACCAGAACTGGGATATCGCCCGCAAGGGCCATTTCCATCAGCGCAACGAGTATGCCCGGCTGCTCGGCATCAAGATCCCGCTGTTTCGGACCTTCCCGAAGTTCACCACGTCGCCGTCGATCCTGCGCGGCAGTTTCGCGCGTCATTGTGCGGGGCTGATGGACCTTACGCGCGATCCGGAAAAGCAGTTCTATTCGGGCGTCAACCCGGCCATGGAAGCCTATGTCGCCGGATACCGCAACTACATCTTCTCGCCGGAAGCAAAGCCCGTCATCCGCGACATGGGACGGGAATGGCGCGAGCAGCGCAACATCCGCAAGGTGATCACCAACTCCACCTCGACCTGGGAAGAAAACAGCTAAGGCAGTTCCAGAAACGGTGCAGGGTGGTTTTTCGGAAATGCATCAAACCGAAGCGGTCGGGGGCGGCTCCATCTAGACCGCAAACCCTCTGGCCTCGGGCCTGAGCGACCGGCGGCGCCCGCGCACCTCTCGCAACGAACGCGGATTTCTCGGCCGTCGAGCCTGTTTCAACTCGACGACCGGATCCTCAACGTCAGGCGGCAGCACCCTTGCGCTGGAAGCCCTTGCTCGCAATCATAAGATTGCGCGTGTACTCTTCGCCGATCCGCCCCGCCACGAGATCCGCCGAGGACAGCCGCTCGACCACCCGCCCGTTCTGCATCACCGCCAGGCGATCACACATATGGGTGACGACGCCGAGGTCGTGGCTGACCATGATGAAGGTGAGCTTGCGGTCGCGCCGGACCTGTTCGAGCAGGTTCAGGACCTCCGCCTGCACCGACGCATCGAGCGCCGAAGTCGGCTCGTCGAGAAGCAGGATCGACGGCTCGAGGATCAGTGCCCGGGCAATCGCGATGCGCTGGCGCTGGCCGCCGGATAGCTGGTGCGGGTAGCGGAAGCGAAAACCCGAGCCGAGGCCGACCTCATCGAGCGCCTTGAGAATGCGCCGCTCGCCATCGGCAACGCCGTGAATCGCGAGAGGTTCGAGCAACTGCCGGTCGATCGTCTGGCGCGGATGCAGCGAACCATAGGGGTCCTGGAACACCATCTGCACATCGCGATAAAATGCCTTGTCGCGACGATTGCCGGTCAGAACCCGGTCATGCACACGGATCTTGCCCGATGTCACCGGCGCAAGACCGGCGACCGCCCGAAGCAAGGTCGACTTGCCAGAGCCGGACTCGCCGACGAGCCCGAAGGATTCGCCGGGTGCGACATCGATGCTGACATCGTCCAGCGCCTTGAACTCGTCATAGGTGACGACAAGATTTTCGACGGTTACGGTGGCGGTCGTCATAGTGCCCACTCCGGTTTGCGATCAAGAACCGGCAGGGGATGGCGATCGGAACCGATCGCCGGCATGCAGTTCAACAGGCCCTGGGTATAGGGATGGCGGGCATTGGCAAGGTCTGAAGCGGCAAGCTCTTCGACGATCTTGCCGGCATACATGACGATAACGCGGTCGCAGAACGACGACACCAGCCGCAGGTCGTGCGAAACGAAGATCAGACCCATGCCGCGGTCTGCGACCAGCTTGTCGAGGATCGACAGCACCTCGAGTTGAACCGTCACATCGAGCGCCGACGTCGGTTCGTCGGCGATCAGAAGCTCCGGGCCCGCCACCAGCATCATCGCGATCATCGCGCGCTGCCCCATTCCGCCTGAAACTTCGTGCGGATAGAGATCGTAGACGCGCTTGGGGTCGCGGATCTGTACCGCCGCCAGCATGTCGAGCGCCCGCTCGCGCGCTTCTGAGCGACTGACGCTCTCATGCCGCTTGAGCGTTTCGACGATCTGCCGCCCGATGCTCATGACGGGGTTCAGCGAGTATTTCGGGTCCTGCAGGATCATCGCGATCCGCTTTCCCCTCAGGTCCCGCCGCACTCTCGGCGAAGCAGAAAGCAGGTCGATGCCTTCGAAGGAAAGCGTCTTGGCTGTTACCTGCGCATGCGCCGGCGTCAGTCCCATGATAGCCCGCCCGGTTTGCGACTTGCCGGAACCACTCTCGCCGACAATGCCCAGGCGCTCGCGGCCGAGCGTGAAGGAGACCCCGCGAACGGCTTCGATCAGCCCGGTGCGGGTCGGAAACGAAACCTTGAGGTCGTCAACGGTCAAAAGCGGCTTCATTGTCCGCTCTCCCGCGGGTCGAGCGCGTCGCGCAGGCCGTCACCAAGCAGGTTGAAGCCGAGGCTGACGATCAGGATCGCGACGCCGGGCATGGTCGCAACCCACCACTGATCGAGGATGAAGCGGCGACCGGAGGCGATCATCGCACCCCATTCCGGCAGAGGCGGCTGTGCGCCAAGGCCGAGGAAGCCGAGACCGGCGGCCGTCAGGATGATGCCCGCCATGTCGAGCGTGACGCGCACGATCAACGACGACATGCACATCGGCATCACATGCCGGAAGACGATGCGCGCCGGCGAAGCGCCCATCAATTGCACGGCGGCGATGTAGTCGGAATTGCGCACCGTCAGCGTTTCCGCCCTGGCAATGCGCGCATAGGGCGGCCAGGAGGTAATGGCGATGGCGATGACGGCATTCTCGATGCCCGGGCCGAGCGCTGCGACGAATGCAAGCGCCAGAACCAGCTTCGGAAAGGCGAGGAAGATGTCGGTGATCCGCATCAGCACCGCGTCGACCCATCCGCCGGCATAGCCAGCGACCGCGCCGACGATAAGGCCGACGGGCGCGGCGATGATCGCAACCAGCAACACCACCGCAAGCGTCAGCCGCGAGCCGTGGATCAGCCGGGAGAGAATGTCTCGCCCGAGATCGTCGGTGCCGAGCAGATGGCCCTCGCTGCCGGGCGGCAGCAGGCGGGCATTGGCAAGATCGCCGATATAGGGCGAATGTGGCGCGAGCACGCCGGCAAAGGCCGCCACGAACACCAGCGCCAGGAGGATCAACAGGCCGAGCACGGCCAGCTTGTTGCCGGAAAAGCGCCGCCAGGTCATGTAGGCGCGGCCGAGACGCGCCTGCGTGCGCGACTGCGGCCGGTCGGACAGCAGCCATTCCCGGCGTGTCATTGGGCGTGTTTCAGTGACGGTGCTCATCGCTGGCGCGTCCTCGGGTCAAGCGTCCGATAGAGAAGGTCGGACAGGAGATTGATGCCGATGAACACCGAACCGATGACGATGGTGCCACCGAGAACGGCATTCATGTCGGCATTCTGCAGCGAGTTGGTGATGTAGAGGCCAAGGCCCGGCCAGGCGAAGACGGTTTCGGTCAGGACCGAACCTTCGAGCAGACCGGCATAGGAAAGCGCGATCACGGTGACGAGCGGCACGGCGGCATTGCGCAGCGCATGGCCCCAGATGATGCGAGTTTCCGAAAGCCCCTTGGCGCGGGCGGCAACGATATATTCCTGCTGCAGCTCGTTGAGCATGAAGCTGCGCGTCATGCGGCTGATATAGGCGAGCGAGAAATAGCCGAGCAGCGACGCCGGCAGGATGATGTGGCGGAAGACGTCCCAGAGCACGTCCCACTGCCACTGCCAGAGGGCATCAAACAGGTAGAAGCCAGTGATCGGCGTAAACGTATATTCGAAGACGATGTCGATGCGGCCGGGATAGGCGACCCACTTCAGCCGGGCGTAGAAAACCAGCAGCGACAGGAGCGCCAGCCAGAAGATCGGCACGGAATAGCCGACAAGGCCGATGACGCGCACGATCTGGTCGGCGATGCTGCCGCGCTTGACGGCCGCGAGTACGCCGAGCGGCACGCCGAAGACGGCGCCGATCAGGGTGCCGAGCGTCGCAAGCTCCATGGTCGCCGGGAAGACGCGGCGGATATCGGTCATCACGGGATTGGTCGTCAGGACCGAAATCCCGAAGTCGCCGGTCAGCGCCTGGCGGACATAGATGAAGAATTGTTGATAGAGGGGCAGGTTCAGCCCCATCGCCTCGCGCGTCCTTTCGACGACATGCGACGGCGCCCGGTCGCCGAGGACGGCGAGCACCGGGTCGATCGGGATCACCCGGCCGATGAAGAAGGTGACGGCCAGAAGGCCGAGATAGGTGGTGACGACGATCACGAGGAAGCGCAATACGGCGCCCATGATCTTCGCCGGACGGGCGCGTCGGCGCCCGCCCATCCGTTCTGTTCCGCTCATGCTCAAGGGAACTATCCTTTCGGGTTATTCCTTCGAGATGCCAGCAACGAAGTTGGTGTCGAAGCTCGGGCCGAGCTTCAGGCCCTTGACGTTGCCGCGGTAGCCGGCGACTTCGGTCTGCTGGAAGATGATCACGAACGGGCTTTCGCCGAGAACCGTCTTCTGCAGTTCCTTGTAGGTTTCCGCACGCTTGGCGCTGTCGCGCTCGAGCAGGGCATCCTTGGTCTTCTTCGTCAGCTCCGGAACGTCCCAGGCATTGCGCCAGGCAAGCGTCTTGTTCTTGCCTTCGTCGGAGTTGTCAGGGTTGCTGGTGAAGGTTTCGGCGTTCGAGTTCGGGTCGAAATAGTCCATACCCCACTGACCGATATACATGTCGTGGTTACGGGCACGATACTTCGTCAGCGTCTGCTTGCCGTCGCCGGGGATGATCTCCAGCTTCACGCCGGCCTGGCCGAGCGTCTGCTGGAAGGATTCGGCAAGGCCGGTGACCGGTTGGCCGTTGCGCACGTCCATGGTGACGGTGAAGCCGTCGGTCAGGCCGGCCTTGGCCAGCAATTCCTTCGCCTTGGCGACGTCGAACTTGTAGGGGTTCTCGTCGAGGGCACCCAAAACGCCCTTCGGCAGGAAGCTCTGGTGGATCTCGCCGATACCCTTGATGATCGTCGAGCCGATCGCATCGTAGTCGACCAGATACTTGAAGGCTTCGCGCACCTCGGGCTTGGCGAGATTGGCGTTCTTCTGGTTGAGGCTGATGTAATAGACCGTGCCCTTCGGAGCATTCGTCGTGCCGAGATCCGCATTCTTCGAAACGGCGTCCAGGTCGCCCGGCTCCAGGTTGCGCGCGACGTCGATGTCGCCGGCTTCGAGCGCCAGGCGCTGGCCCGAGCTTTCCTTCATGTGACGATAGATGACGCGGGCGAGCTTTGCCTGTTCGCCATAGTAGTTGTCGTTGCGCTCGAGAACGATGACTTCGTTGGCGCGCCATTCGCGCAGCTTGAACGGACCCGAACCGGCATAGCCGGTCTTCAACCACTCATTGCCGAAGTCGTTGTCGTACTTGTAGTCGTCCGTCGGCGTGACCGGCTTGACGTTGTCGAGCACCAGCTTCTTGTCGAGCACGGCAGCAACGGTCGCCGTCAGGCAGTTGAGCACGAAGCTCGGCGCGTAGGGCTGATCGACCGTGAAGACGAAGGTCGTTTCATCAGCGGCCTTGGCCTTTTCCGTCACGTTATCGCCGTTGAGGCCGAACTGTGTGAGGATGAAGGCGGGGCTCTTGTCGAGCTTGACGGCGCGTTCAAACGACCAGGCGACATCCTCGGCGGTGACCGGGTTGCCGGAGGCAAACTTCAGGCCAGACTTCAGCTTGAACGTGTAGGTCAGGCCATCGTCGGAAACCGTCCAGCTGTCTGCCAGGTCACCGACAATCTTGGTGGTGTCGTTGATGTCGAGGCGCACCAGCATGCTGTAGGTGTTGCCGGTGATTTCGGCAGCGGTCAGCTCGAAGGCTTCGCCCGGATCCATGGTGATGACGTCGTCGATTGCAAAGGCTTCGACCAGCGTGTCCTTCGGCGTTTCGGCAAAGGCCGGTGCGGTCGCTGCCATCACCATGGCCAGCGCTGCCGAAGCGGTCAGAAGACGAAGACGTCCATTGAGCTTGTGCATCATTTTTTGCAGTTCCCTCGTTTGTGCCCTTTTGGGGCTCTTCTTCATGGATCAGGCGGCCTCGTGCCAAGCCTGCCCCAGAACTCTCAGCCAGTTCTCCCGGCATATCTTTGCCAGTTCGGCGTCACCATATCCAGCGCCCCTAAGTGCGGCAACGAGCTTCTGACTGCCCGCCGCGTCGGCGATGTCTTCCGGTATCGTCGCACCATCGAAGTCCGAACCGAGCCCGACGCAATCGATCCCCATGCGCTCGACCATATAGTCGATGTGGCGGACCATGTCGGAAAGCGGCGTCGCGGCATTTTCCTGCGCATCGGCGCGCAGCATCGTCGTTGCATAGTTCAGGCCAACGAGGCCCTTGCTCTCGCTGACGGCATCGAGCTGCTTGTCGGTGAGGTTGCGCGCAACCGCCGTCAGCGCATGGGCGTTCGAATGGCTGACGACCAGCGGCTGGTCGCTCGTCCTGGCGACGTCCCAGAAGCCCTTCTCGGTGATATGGGCGAGATCGATGAGAATGCCGAGGCGGTTGCAGGCCTTGACCAGCTCGAAGCCGGCGTCGGTCAGGCCCGGCGCCGTGTCGGGCGACATCGGGAAGGCAAAGGGCACGCCGTACGCAAACGCGTTGTGGCGGCTCCAGACCGGCCCAAGCGAACGCAGGCCGGCGGCATAGAAGGTTTCAAGTGCGGACAGATCAGCACCGATGGCTTCGCAGCCCTCCATGTGCAGAACGGATGCAAAAGTGCCCTGCCCGACGGCTTCGCGGATCTCTGCCGTCGACCGGCAGAGCTTCCAGGCACCGGCCCGATCGAGACGAACGGCGATATCGGCCATCTCGATGGCGACACCAAGCGACGGCAAATGCTCGAGCGGTGCCGAGAGCGGCGTGACGTAGTGGCCATTCTCGTCCGGGGCCTTCAGAACCAGATCGCCGGACGGCACGTAGATCGCACACAGGCCACCGACCAGACCGCCGGTCTTCGAACGCGGCGCATCGATATGCCCCTGATCGGTACCGTCGACGAACTCACGAACCGGGTCACTTCCCTTGCGCGCGTTCTGCCACAACCGCAGAAGCACGTCATTATGGCCATCGAAAACCGCCTGCATTCCGGATTTCCTCATGATTTCAGGGAGATCGGGTGAGGCATTCGACGCCGCACCCGCGGAGGGTTGGTCGGATGCTATTGAAAGGCCGATACCTTTTCAATGAATATCGAGGGGTTTTACCCAGGGCCGGCTGTCGCGAAATGTTGCATGTTTGCCGCACGTGCGACGTCAGAAAGGGCGCGAACAGGCCGAAAAGCTATCCGGAGGGCAGAAATTCTGCCATTTCTAGGGCAAGAGAATTGCCTGGTCCCGATGACGATCGGCGCGCCGCATGATGCGGCATTGGGGGTTTTGTTGCAGCGTTTGTTTTCTCTGGCTGGCCGACCGGGCCAAATCAGCCGCGTCGCCACCATGCTGGTCCTGGCATCCGTTCTCGCAGCCTGCGCCAGCCGACCCGTCGGTGTGCTCGTCCCGTCCGGGACAGCCGGCGGCGCTTCGGAAGTCGACCTGCTGGTCGCCACCACCCGTGCGCCTTCTACTGAGCCGGGCGTGCTTTTCAGCGGTGAGCGCTCTGACGAACTCTCTCTGACGGAAATCGTCGTCTCGATCCCGCCCGCCAAGAACCGCGTGGTGGGCCAGGTTCAATGGCCGAAGAAGCTGCCGGCCAATCCCGAACGCGAGTTTTCAACGGTCAGCGTGACGCCGTTGAAGGGCAAGGATGATGCCCAGTCCTGGTTGAAGGGCAATCTGCCGAAAAGCCGGCGCGTGCTGATCTTTGTTCACGGTTTCAACAACCGCTATGAGGACGCGGTCTATCGTTATGCCCAGATCGTCCACGATTCAGGAACGGATGTCGCGCCGGTGATCTTCACCTGGCCGTCACGCGCCAGCATCTTCGACTATAACTACGACAAGGAAAGCACCAACTATTCCCGCGATGCGCTGGAAGATCTGCTGCACCGCGCAGCGCGCGACCCGAAGGTCGGCGAAATCACCGTCATGGCCCACTCGATGGGATCGTGGGTCACCGTCGAAGCGCTGCGGCAGATGGCAATCCGCGACGGTCGCATTGCGCCGAAGATTACCGATGTCATTCTCGCGTCCCCGGACCTCGACGTCGACGTCTTCGGCAAGCAGATCCAGGCCATGGGCAAGGCGCGACCGAAATTCACGCTGTTCGTGTCGCGCGACGACCGCGCGCTCAACCTCTCGCGCCGGATCTCCGGCAATATCGACCGGCTTGGGCAGATCGACCCGACGGTCGAGCCCTATCGGACCCAGCTGGAAACGGCCGGCATCACCGTTCTCGACCTGACGGCGCTGAAAGGCGGCGACAAACTGAACCACGGAAAATTCGCCGAAAGCCCTGAGGTCGTGCAATTGCTCGGCAACCGCCTGATCGCCGGGCAGACGGTGACCGATTCCGATGTCGGTCTCGGAGAGCGCGTCGGCGCGGTGGCGCTCGGCACCGCCCAGACCGTCGGTAGTGCTGCGAGCATCGCGGTATCCACACCGATCATGATCTTCGACCCGCGCACCCGCGCCAACTACGACAATCAGGTTCGCCGCCTCGGGCAATCGATGGAAAACACCGTCGGCTCGGCGGTTACCCCCTGACGTCAGACCTTGTTGCGCAGGCAAAGCCCGGCAGGCTATGATCTCTAGGGTCAACGAGAAAATGAAATGAATCTCAAGGAGTTCGCAGGCCGGCTGGGGCTGTCTCAAACGACGGTCAGCCGTGCGCTCAGCGGCTATCCGGAAGTCAAGAAGGCAACGCGTGAGCGGGTGCTGAAGGCGGCGGCCGAGCTTGGCTACCGACCAAACACCAGCGCGCTCGGGCTTGCGACCGGACGCGTCGGCACCATCGGCATCGTCTTTCGCGGCGGCGGCGATTTCGGCCCGCACACCAGCGAATTCATGGGTGGGCTCGGCAGCCGGCTGCAACAGGCAGACGTCGATATCCTGCTTTCGACCGTCGACACGCGGGAAGCGGAGCTTGCGACCTATCGCCGGTTAGCCGCCAGCAAGCGCGTCGATGCGGTGATCCTGCATTCGCCTGCGGTCGACGATCCGCGCATCGCCTTGCTTTCCGACCTGCGACTGCCCTTCGTGCTGCATGGGCGCACCGAGGCGGCAGGCGATTTCGCCTTTCTCGACATCGACAATTTCGGCGCGATCCGCCAGGCGACCGATCTGCTGACCGCACTCGGTCATCGCCGCATCGCGCTGGTCAACGGGCATCGCGGCTATACCTTTACCGAACATCGGCAAGATGGCTACGCGGCGGCGCTTGGCGCCTGCGGCATCGACATCGATCCCAATCTGCTTGGCAATGGCGATTTCACCGATGAGATGGGCTTTCGCCTGATGCAGGGTTTTCTGGCGCAGGAAAGCCGGCCGACGGCGGTGCTGGCGGGCTCGATGATGTCGGCGCTCGGTGCCATGCGGGCGATCCGCAGTGCCGGCCTGACGGTCGGCGAACACATTTCGCTGATCGCCCACGACGACGTCTTTCCCTATCTGAGCCCCGAGAACCTGATCCCGACGCTCACCACCACACGCTCATCGATCCGCGCTGCGGGAACGCGGATCGCCGAGATGGTTCTGGATCTTCTTCAGGGCACGCCGGCGGCCGACCTCAGCGAGGTCTGGCCGGTGGAACTGGTCATGCGCAACTCCACCGCGCCGCCCGCCGGCTGAGACTTTCCATCAGACCGAGAGTTCGCGCCTTTCGGCCTCTGTCTCCATCGCCAGATCGAGTACCTTCTGCAGGTTCGCCGCATGGCGGAAGCCGGGCTCGACCGTCTTGCGCTCGCTGACGGCGGCCGCAAAATGCTGGTAGTTGGTCGGCACCGTGCCGGCATCGACATCGCGCCAGGTCGCCGTCTCGACATCGACGCCGAGGCAGGCGCGAAGCGTCGAGCCGTCAGGTGTATGCACCACCTCGAGCGCGCCCTTGTCGCCATGAAGGCGCAGCCGCAACTCGTTGAGGTGGCCGGTCGCCCAGCGGCTGGCATGGATCACGCCCATGGCGCCGTTGCCGAACTCGGCGGTCATGACGAAGCTGTCATTGGCGTCGAGGTCATATTCGCCGATGCGGTTTCCCGGCGCCTTGTCGAAGGTCTTCAGCCGCGCGAAGATCCGCTCGGCATCGGTGCCGGCCCCGTAGCCCGCAAAGTCGAGAATATGGATGCCGACATCGCCCAGAACGCCGTTCGAGCCGTGTTTCGTGGACAGCCGCCAGAGCCATTGCGATTCCGTCGCCCAGTCGCCCCATGCCTTTGAGACCAGCCAACTCTGCAGATAGGAGGCCTCGAGATGACGCAGCTTGCCGATGTCGCCGGCCAGCACCATCGCCCTCGCCTTCTGCAGCGGCGCGACGTTGCGATAGGTCAGGTTGACCATGGTCACCAGCCCGGATTGTTCAGCTGCGTCGGCCATTTCTGCAGCCTTGGCATAGTTCTCCGCAAGCGGTTTTTCGCACAGCACATGCTTGCCGGCGGCAAGAAGCGCCAGCGTCGTCGGGTGATGCGCCTTGTCGGGCGTCACGTTCGCCGCCGCATCGAACTTGCCCCAGGCGATCGCCTCGTCCAGCGACGTGAATGTATTGGCAATGCCGTGTCTCTCGGCAAAGCCGCTGGCGCGCTTGGGGTCGACGTCGACCGCCCCCACCATTTCCACACCTTCGATCCGGGCGAAGGCTTCGGCATGGCTGTTGGCCATGCCGCCGGTTCCAACAACGAGAAGACGCATGGCGCTCACCTGTAACCCGCTTCGCCGGCCTGGTGCAGCTTCGGCCCACGCTCGACGATCGGCTCCAGCGCCTTTTCGACCGGCACGTTCGGTGCATCATGGATCGCCGTGTAGCGATTGTCGGCGTTGTAGGCCCATTTTACCGAGTTGCGCAGCACCTTCTGGACATTGGCGTCATGGTAGGTCGGATAGGTCTCGTGGCCCGGGCGGAAATAGAAGATGTTGCCGGCGCCACGGCGCCAGGTCAGGCCCGAACGAAACACTTCGCCACCGGCGAACCAGGAGATGAACACTGTCTCCAGCGGTTCCGGCACGGAAAACTGCTCGCCATACATCTCCTCGTTCTCGAGAACGAAGTTCTCGCCGATCCCCTCGGCGATCGGGTGGCGGGGATTGATCGCCCAGAGACGCTCGCGCTCGCCGGCCTCGCGCCACTTGAGTGCACAGGGCGTGCCCATCAGCCGCTTGAAGATCTTGGAGAAGTGGCCGGAATGCAGAACGATCAGGCCCATGCCTTCCCAAACGCGTTTTGCCACGCGCTCGACCACCTCGTCACTGACCGCACCATGATCCTTGTGCCCCCACCACAGAAGCACATCTGTCTTGGCCAGCCGCTCCTCGGTCAGGCCATGTTCCGGCTCCTGCAGCGTCGCCGTCGACGCCTCGATCGAAACGTCCGTGTTCAGCGCCGCCGCGATCGTGTTGTGCATTCCGTTCGGATAGATGCTTCTGACGACCTCATTGGTCTGCTCATGGATGTTCTCACCCCAGACGACTGTGCGGATTGGCATCGGCAAACTCCCGTTTATGCGCAGCTGTTAAAATTGAAAGCGGTTTCAATTTATAGAACTAGTGAGGCGGCTGCGCCTTTGCAAGAGCTTTTTGCCCTCTCCTGCCGTCAGTGGAAGGTGGATTTCGAGAAGACGTTGAGGACGACGACGCCGGCAATGATGAGCCCGAGCCCGAGCATGGCGGCGAGATCCAGCTTCTGGCCGAAGGCGAAGTATCCGACGAACGAAATCAAAACAATGCCGAGGCCGCTCCAGACTGCGTAAGCAATGCCGACCGGAATGTAGCGCAGCGTATAGGACAGAAAGAAGAAGGCGACGGCGTAGCAAACAACCATCGTTGCGGTCGGCACCAGCCGGGTAAAATGCTGTGCGGCCTGCATCGCCGAGGTGCCAAGCACCTCGAAGACGATCGCTACGACCAGGACGGCATAGAGCATGGCGGGGTTCATCTTGATCTCCGTCCGGCCTATCGCGCCGAAAGCGCTTTGAGATTGTCAGCCAATGCGGCACGGGCTTCGGCATCGAGTTCATGGCTCTGCATCAGGTCGGCGAGCCAAAGGCCGTCGGCGGCAAAACGGGCGAGCACGCAGTTGGGCGACCCATCGGTTTCCGCAAACTCCGCGGCACGGCGGTTGACCCATTCGCGCCAGCGGATTTTCAGGTTTGGTTCGGCAATCAGCGCGATCGTCAGCATGCGCCAGCCCGGAACGTCGGTCTCCGGATCGAGCTTCGAGCAGACATCGACATAGGCGCGGGTAAAGCGCCCCTGTGCATCCGGATCGTCAGCCATCGCCGCCTCGATCGCCGCATCGAAGCGGGCGATCAGATCGTCGAACAATCCATCGAGCAGCGCCGACTTGTTGGGGAAATGATGCAGCAGCCCGCCCTTGCTGACGCCTGCCGCGTGCGACACCGCGTCGAGCGTGATGCCAGCCACGCCCTGCTCATGCGAAAGGCGTGCGGCCACCTCCAGCAATTGCTGGCGGACCTGTTCGGGTTGCTTCTTGCGGCGATGGGCTTCTGTCATGCCTCAATAAAGATACCGTCTGGACGGTTTGTCAAGGTCAATGTGTTGAACCGCGCCGAAACGCCGCAAAGACGAGAATGGAAAGCCGTTGTCCGTAAGGGCTTCGCGGGCTAGGACTTCGGGGACGAAGGAAACGGCGATGGCAGAACCGGAAACGACGACACTCTACGAAGCGATCGGCGGCGACCCGACGGTGCGTGCGCTCACCCGTCGCTTTTACGAATTGATGGACACGCTGCCCGAAGCGGCGCGCTGCCGTGCGGTTCATCCAGCGGATCTCTCCGGCAGCGAGGAAAAATTCTACGAGTATCTGACCGGTTGGCTCGGTGGTCCGCCGATCTATGTGGAAAAGCGCGGCCATCCCATGCTGCGGCGCCGGCATTTCGTCGCCGAGATCGGGCCGGAAGAGCGCGACGAGTGGCTGCTCTGCTTTACCCGCGCACTGGAAGAAACCGTTGCCCACCCGAAACTGCGGCAGATCATTCTCGATCCGATCACCCGCCTCGCCTTGCATATGCAGAACAAGGAATGACCTGACCATGCCTTCAAGTGGATTGCGCGCAACGACGCTCTTTGTTGCCGGGTTGATGGGGATTGCCGGGGTGGTCAGTGCTGCAGCCGCCTCGCATGGCACCGACCCCAGGCTGCTCGCCGGGATCTCGGCCATGTGCCTGGCGCATGCGCCGGCGCTCGTCGCGCTTTATGCGGCCTGGCCGAGCTTCCGCACCGCTCCGGTCGCAGCCCTGCTGATCGCCTTTGGCACGGCGTTGTTTTCCGCCGATCTGGCCATGCGTCACGCCACGGGACACGGGCTGTTTCCGATGTCCGCGCCGCTCGGCGGCACGACGATCATGGCCGGCTGGCTTGCCGTTTCGGTCGGCGCCTTCCTGCCGCGAAAGGCGCCTTGACGCTTACCGCGCCAGTCTAGGGCGCCTGGGATCAGGCGCCTTCGACGACGGAAAAGCCTTCGAACTTCGGCGGGCCGAGATACATCGAGCGGTTATCGCCGGCATTCTTGTGTGCAGCCCGGAAGTTCTCCGACTTCGTCCAGGCGGAAAAGGCATCCTTGTCCTTCCAGGTCGAGTTCGAAACGAAGAGCGTGTAGCCCTCTTCCGGCACGCTTTCGCCCCTCAGAAGGTGGAACGAGACAAAACCCGGCATGTCCGCAAGGCTTGAATCACGCCCTTTCCAGACGGCTTCGAACGCCTCTTCCTGGCCGATGGCGATACGAAAACGGTTCATTGCAAAGAACATGGTCTGCCTCTTATGCGCTGTCTTTCTTGCGAGCCGGCTCGTTTGCGGCCCTCGGGAAGGCAACAATAGTGCCCTCCTGCGGCTCTGCAAGTCCGAAAGGATCCCGGCCGGGCCGACGCGTTTCCCAGGACGGGAACTCGGTGACGTTGGGGTTTTCCTCGAGCATGCGGGAACGCCGCGTCAGCAATTCGTAGAGCTCGGGCACGAGCCCGTCGCCATTCTGCGCTGCCAATTTGTGCAGGCCGATCATCATGCACTGGTCCGGGCGGTCATCATTCATCTCGAAAAAATCTCCATGCGCGCGGGCGGCCGCTCGCCGTCGCCGCACGTCATAACTTTGGCTTGTCCTAGTCGTTGCGGCTGTTGGTCAGGTCCTGCAGCGCCCGCTCAAGGCTCGACTTCGAGCCGTTGCGCAGGGGCACGAAGGCCTTGCCCCACTTCTTGCAGCCGGTCTTCACCCGAAGACACGCATCGTGACTGATGCAATCGATCGGGCAGAAGACACAGTCGACGGAGGGAAGAACGCGGTCGATGCGCGACACCGCCTCGCGCAGGCCGCCATCGTGGTGCAGCAGCTCGGCGCCAAAGGAGCTGGCGATTTCGCGCAGATGCGCAACCTGGCAGTCACGTCCGCCGACATAGAGGAAGCTGCGGCCTTCGAGGGTCGTCTTGGCGACCTCTTCGCGGACCTCGACCCGTTCGGAACCGGAACGACCCTTGCCGTTCTTGGCCGCATTATGGTGACGCTTGCCGCGCATGCAATCTTCTCCGCCTCATTGCTGCGTCGACGGCCCTCATGGCAACCGATCGCATCGGGATATGATCTCGACACACACCGTTCGGTTGCGTCACGGCGGCAACTTATTAAACTTGACTATCAGAGTAAAGTATAAACATGAGTTTTATAATCATATTTATTTCAAGCGTTCCGGAGGCCACCCGGCGAGAGACGCCGGCCATCACACACGGCGATGAAGCGGCCTTGGAAAGCCTCAACCCGGCGTGTAATCGATCGGGAGATTGAACGATATGCTGCTCTTGCCGATGCTGGCAGGGATCGAAGGGAACGGTGCCGCGCGGCGCACGGTGTCGAGCGCCGCCTCGTCGAGAATCGACGACCCGGAACTTCCACTCAGCCGCAGGCCGGAAAGCCCACCATCGGCCTGGACAACAAAGCTTACGGTTGCAACGCCGGTTACCCCCTGGCGCCGCGCCTGGGAAGGATACTTGCGCTTCTTGCTGATCTTGTTGCGAACCTTGCCCTTGTAATTGTCGAAGGACGCATTGCCCTCGGCGCTCGCCACCTTGCCCTGCCCGGAAGCCGTTGCAGCCTTGGCGTTTTCCACGCCGTCGGCCTTGCCCTTGACCTGGCTTTGCGCTTGCTCGCCCTTGTCGCCCGACTTCTTGCGGGTAACCTTCTTCTTCTTGACCGGATCCTTCTTCGGTTCGGGCTTTTCGACCTTCTCCTTCTTCGGCTCCTGGATCTCCGGCTTCTCTTCCGGCACGACGGTCTCGATCGGGGCAACGCTGGCCGTGACCATCGCTTCTGCAACCTGCAGCGTGGGAACCTCTTCCGCCGGCAGGATCACGTCTGCTTCCGTGGCGACCAGGTCGTGCGGCTGCTCGGCCACGATCTCGGGCGTGGTCGACGTCACCTCCTCGACCGGCTCTATCTCCTCCGGCTTCAGCTCGTCGGGCGTGTCTTCGGTCGGCTCAACGATTTCGGAAGGGTCCCCGGCCTGCAGCGTTTCGTCGAAGGCATCGCCGAGAAGGGCGACTTCCGTCGCCACGCCGCCCATCACGAAGGCCGGCTCGTCTTTCGGTTCGGACGGTGCAAACAACATAGCCCCGCTGGCATGCGCCACGAGGGAGAACGCGATCGCGCCGATCCATTTGATGGTGTGCTTCATCCTAGCCTAACTTTCGCCGCGAGCCGCGACGCAAACGCAGTACCCAACGCGAAAACCGATCTCAGCCCTTGAGTTCGACCGCGGACTTCGAGCCGGTCTTCAGGCCCTTCATGCAGGCATCGCCCTGGACGCCGTCGCCGACGCAGGCGGGCGCGTCATTGATCAGCAGGCTCTTCACCGCTTCGCAATTCGTGCCGGGAAGATCGAATTGCCGAACCTTGGTCTTGCCTGCGGGCAGATCGCGGAAGTCGAGCACCGCCATGCGCTCGACCAGTCCCTTCTGGTCGAAGATTACGAACTCGAAGGAAACCTTGCTCAACGACTGAGCGAATTCGTTTCCAGCGACGAATGTCAGCTTGCAACCCTTCTGCGACGGCGCGATCTCGTTGAGCTCGATGTTGAGCGCGCCGGCGGACGCAGCGTCCTGAGCGCCGGCACCGCTTGCTGCAAGCGCCAATGCGAAGGCCACGGGAACAACCATACGGGAAAGGTGCATCATTCTAATACCACTCACGATCGGCGCTCCGAGGCTCGGAGCGTTGAAGTCGTCGCCATCTATCCACAAGCGCGGAGCATCTTAAGTTGAGTGTGGCGATCCGGTATTGCGTCCATAAAGAAATATGAGTAATGAAGTCAAGATAGTAAACGAATTGCACGGCAGGAAATGCGGGAAAGACACCGCCTCCCGCCATCTAGAGACGACTGAACCGTGGCAGCCGACGACACCGATCATGCGCGACTTTCGCAACCTGCGGCCTTAGCGCAGCGTGTCCAGCGGATCGTCGAGAGCCGCGACCTTTTTCGCGGCGAAAGCGAGATCCTCATTTCCCACGACGGGGCGATCTACCGCATGAAGATCACCCGCCAAGGCAAACTGATCCTGAACAAATAGGCAAATGACAATGACCGAGAGCCTCCGCCCTACCCCGTCCGAAATCCGTGCCTACCGCGCTGAAAACCCGAAAATGCGCGAGCGCGACATCGCGGCTCAGCTTGGCGTTTCGGAAGCAGCCCTCGTGGCCGCAGAATGTGGTTTGACCGCGGTGCGCATCGACGCGGATGCCAACCGCTTCCTGCTGCGCGCCGAGGAGCTGGGCGAGGTCATGGCGCTGACCCGCAACGAGAGCGCCGTTCACGAAAAGATCGGCGTCTACGAAAAGATCACGACCGGCGAGATGGCCAGCATCGTGCTCGGCGAGCAGATCGACCTGCGCGTCTTCCCGAGCGCATGGGCGCATGCCTTTGCCGTGACCAAGACCGACGACAGCGGTGAAGCACGCAAGAGCCTGCAGTTCTTCGACAAATGGGGCAATGCCGTGCACAAGCTGCACCTGCGCCCGACGTCGAATCTCGCCGCCTACGACAAGATCGTCGAAGACTTCCGTCTCGACGACCAGTCGCAGACCTTCGTCGCCGACGCCAGCGCACCGGCTGCCGATGACAAGCAGGAAAGTGTCGTCGACGTTACCGAACTACGCGACCGCTGGGCCAAGATGACCGACACGCATCAGTTCCACGGCCTGCTGCGCAAGCTGAAGATCGGTCGCCGTCAGGCGCTGCAGCATATTGGTGACGACTTTGCATGGCGTCTCGAGCCGTCAAGCGTCGAGACGATGATGCGCACCAGCGCCGAGATCGAACTGCCGATCATGTGCTTCGTCGGCAACCGCGGCATGATCCAGATCCATTCCGGCCCGATCGCCAAGATCGCTCCGATGGGCCCTTGGCTCAACGTCATGGACCCGACCTTCCATCTTCACCTGCGCACCGATCACATTGCCGAGCTTTGGGCCGTGCGCAAGCCGACGGTCGATGGTCACGTCACCTCGATCGAGGCGCTCGATGCCAAGGGCGAGATGATCATCCAGTTCTTCGGCAAGCGTAAGGAAGGTTTTGCCGAGCGTCCCGAATGGCGCGATATCGCCGAAGGCCTGGCGCGCCTCAACACCACCGTCGCAGCTTAAGGACAGTGTGATGATCAACGGTCTCGACTTCCGCCGCCTTCGCCGCTGGGAGCTGGCCCTGGCCGCATTTGCGGTTTCGGCTCCTTTCCTGCTGCCCGCCGTGGCGCCGGGGGCGCCGTCGTTCATCCGTCCGGCAATGGCGCAGAGCATAGAGCAGCCGGACGTCTCGCGCGTCGTTTCGGTCGGCGGCGCGATTACCGAGATCATCTACGCGCTTGGCGAGGAAGGCCGATTGGTCGGCCGCGACTCGACGAGCACCTATCCGGAAGCGGCAACCAAGCTGCCTGATATCGGCTACATGCGCCAGCTCGCTCCGGAAGGCATCATCGCGGTCAATCCGAGCGCCATCATCGCCATCGAAGGCAGCGGCCCACCGGAGGCGCTTGCCGTCCTGAAGGAGGCCAACATCGCCTTTACCAGCGTGCCGGAAACCTTCGACAAGGACAGCATCCCGGCCAAGATCCGCTCGGTCGGCGCCTTTCTCAATGTACCTGACAAGGCCGAAGCGCTGGCAAAATCGGTGGAAGCCGATCTTGCCGCGGCCATCGCCGATGGCGCCAAGCGTCCGGAAAGCGAACGCAAACGCGTTCTTTTCGTGCTCAGCACCCAGGGCGGCAAGATCATGGCTTCGGGCACCGGCACCGCCGCCAACGGCATCATCGAGCTTTCCGGCGCGATCAACGCCGCCGGAAAGTTCCCCGGCTACAAGGCCCTGACCGACGAGGCGATCATCGAAGCCAAGCCCGACGTCATCCTGATGATGGATCGCGGCGGCGAGCACAGCGCCAAGGCGGACGAACTTTTCGCCCTGCCGTCGCTGAGCCTGACGCCTGCCGCCAAAAACAAGGCGCTGATCCGCATGGACGGCCTGCACCTGCTCGGTTTCGGCCCGCGCACGGCAGGCGCCATCCGCGAGCTCAATGCCGCAATCTACGGAAAGAAGACCAATGCCTCGCAGTGAGGCATTGGACCGGGGCATGCGCCTGACGGCCCTCGCCGCCGATATCCGGGCCGAATGGCGGTCCGGCAATCGTGCGCGGCTGGCCCGCGTCATCATTGCGCTGCTCGTCGTTTTTGCGGCGGCAACCTTCGTCGGTTCGATCATGACCGGCGCTGCCGATGCTTCGCTGTCCAACGTCGTGCGCTGGCTCCTGGGCACCAACGACGCGGACCAGGTCCTGACCGTTCGCGACCGTATCATCATTCTCGACATCCGGCTGCCGCGCGCCGTGCTCGGCATGCTCGTTGGCGCATCGCTCGCCGTCTCCGGCGTCGTCATGCAGGGGCTGTTCCGCAATCCGCTGGCCGATCCCGGCCTTGTCGGCGTTTCCTCCGGTGCAAGTCTTGGCGCCGTCCTGCTGATCGTGCTCGGCTCTGCGGTGTTCGGACCGTTGTTTGCGCTCTTCGGCTTTTATGCCTTGCCGGTTGCGGCCTTCATCGGCGGCCTCGTGACCACCCTGCTCCTCTACCGGATCGCCACGCGCGGCGGCCAGACGTCGGTTGCGACGCTGCTTCTCGCGGGCATCGCGCTCGGTGCACTGACCGGCGCATTCACCGGCGTGCTGATCTTCATGGCCGACGACAAGCAGCTGCGCGACGTCACCTTCTGGGGCCTCGGCTCGCTTGCCGGCGCCAATTGGACGAAGATCGCCGCGGCAGCACCGATCATCCTTCTGTCGCTGGCCGTCACGCCCTTCCTGTCACGCGGTCTCAACGCCATCACGCTCGGCGAAGCGGCCGCGTTCCACATGGGCATTCCAGTGCAGCGCATGAAGAACATCGCCATAGTCAGCGTCGCCGCGGCAACCGGCGCGTCGGTGGCGGTCAGCGGCGGCATCGGTTTCGTCGGCATCGTCGTGCCGCATTTGCTGCGCCTCGTTATCGGCCCGGATCACCGCTACCTCCTGCCGGCATCGGCGCTGCTCGGCGGAACCTTGCTGATCCTGGCCGATATGATCGCCCGCACCATCGCCTCGCCGGCAGAGCTGCCGATCGGCATCGTCACCGCCTTCATCGGCGCGCCGTTCTTCCTCTGGATCCTGCTGCGCGGTCGCACGAATATGGGACTGTGAGACGAGACCATGATCAAGGTATCCAACCTCTCCGTCCGGCTTGGCGGACGTCAGGTCATCCATGGCGTTTCGCTTGAAGCAGTGCCAGGTGCGCTGACCGCGATCGTCGGGCCGAACGGCTGTGGTAAGACCACGACGTTGAAGGCGATTTCCGGCGAGCTGCCGCCAGAAGGCGGTTCGATCAGCATCAACGGCCGCAATCTCATGGGCCTGAAACCCTGGGAGCTCGCGCTGAAACGCGGGGTGCTGCCGCAATCCACCGTGATTTCGTTTCCTTTCACGGTGCGCGAAGTGGTGCGGCTTGGCCTGGCCTCGGGCGCGACCTCCGATGCCAAGGCCAATGACCGCATTGCCGCCGATGCGCTCGAGGCTGTCGATCTCGGCGGCTTTGCCGGGCGCTTCTATCAGGAGCTTTCGGGCGGCGAACAGCAGCGCGTCCAACTTGCCCGCGTCCTCTGTCAGATTTCCGACCCGGTCGCCGATGGCGAACCGCGTTACCTCTTACTCGACGAGCCAGTCTCGAGCCTCGATATCCGCCATCAGCTGACGATCATGCAGCTTGCGCGCCGATTCTGCGAGCGGGGCGGCGGCGTCATCGCCGTCATGCATGACCTCAACCTGACGGCGATGTTCGCCGACCGGATGATCATGATGAAAGCCGGCAAGATCCGAGCAAGCGGCGCTCCGCGCGATGTGCTCACCGACGAGACGATGGAAGCGGTGTTCGGCTGCCGCATGCAGGTCAGCGCCATGCCGGCCGCCGGCGTGCCCTTCGTGTTGCCGCAGACGGCGACGCTCTAGCGGCGACGGCGGCAAATCGCGCCAACTTCAAGATTTATCGAAACAATTTGCGCACTCGTGCGTTGTCCTTCCTGAAGTGCCGGCCGTGGCGATGAGCTTGCCACGCCGGTTCGAGCAGATCACGCCGGTCGCCCTTGGCCGGCGTTGCAGCGAAAGGGAGACCAATCATGGCTTCAGGCCTCTTCTCAGGTTCCAGTTCCCGGTCGAGCAAGCGCAACGGCGCGCTCAAGGACATTTCGATCGAAGACCAGCTCAGCGAACTGCGCAGCGACATGGCGGCACTCGTCGCGTTGCTTGCCGACCGCAGTGCCGACGCGTCGAAACAGGCACGCAGCAAGGCACATGATGCGCGCGACCAGGCGGAAGCCGGCCTTCAGGACCTGCTCGCAAGCGGCGAGGAATTGTTGGGCGACCTGCGCGATCGTTACGCGGGCACGGAAAAGCAGCTTCGCAACGCGGTGCGCGAACACCCGTTCGCAACACTTGGCACGGCGGCTCTCATCGGCCTGATCGCCGCAGCACTTCTGCGGCGCTAGGTGCACGGCAGGCAATCATGGAACGGGGTGGGAACGCCAGCAGCGTCCCACCCGTTTTGACGTGTTACCAGGAGTAAAAAGCGCATGGGACCACTCGGGGCTGCCCTGTCCGCCTTGCTGGCCGCCGACATCGGCGCCACCGCATCACGTTTCAAACGCAACGCAGTCTTGTGCGCCGTTGTCGCCGCGCTGCTTGTCACCGCCTACATCTTCGCACTGATCGCAATCGCGCTTTATCTCAGCGCCGCCTATTCGCCGGTCGTCGCAGCGGCGTCGATAGCCGCAGCCCTCATCCTGACAGCCCTGGTGCTGATCATCGTGATGATCGCCCTGCAAGGGCGGGATAGGCGGCTCGCCGAAGAGCGTCGGCGGCGGTCGATGATGCAAACCAATCTGACCATGCTGGCCGCGGCCAGCATTCTGCGCAAACAGCCGCTGCTCGCGGTCGGCACCGCCCTTGCCATCGGCGCCTTGCTCGGCGCAGGCAAGAAACGCAGGCCGCGGCGGGAACCCTAAAGCGGCAGGCGGATCAGGGCAGTCACCCCGGCCGCCATGTATTCCACCTTCACCGAACTGCCGAGAACCTTGTCGAGGCTGCGCTCGATCAGAATGGAGCCGAAGCCGCGACGCTTCGGTTCGCGCACTGGCGGCCCGCCAACCTCAGTCCAGGTCAGATGCAACACCGCCTCGCCTTCCTCGACGACGTTGCGTGCCGTCAGCACCACCTTGCCGTTCAGTACCGACAGCGAGCCGTATTTCACGGCATTGGTCGCAAGTTCGTGCAGCACGAGCCCCAGGCCGACGGCCTGGTCGGGGCCGAGCAGCACTTCGTCCTTGTGCAATTCGATCTGGTCCGCATAGACGCTGACATGTGGCATCAGTTGCTTGGAAATCAGGTCCGCAAGCCGGATCGTGCCCCACTCGTGGTCGGAAAGCAGACCATGCGCCTCCGAGATTGCCTGAAGTCTTCCGGCAAAAGCGGTCATGAATTCGGCGGGATCGCTGGTCTGGCGCAGGGTCTGGCGGGCGAGAGACTGCAGCATCGCCAGCGTATTCTTGACCCGGTGATTGAGTTCCTTGAGCAACAGCCGCGTCCGCTGAACCGATGCCTGCTGGTCGGTGACATCGATGGTGACGCCGATGAAGGTCAGCGGATTTCCTTTGCTGTCCCGATCATGCACTCGCCCGCGACCAAGCAGCCAGCGGCCGGTGTTACCGACCCGGAACATGCCGTCATACTCCTCATCCGCCTTCATTGCCTGGCGAAGCTTGGCGAAGGTCGCGCCACGGTCATCGGAATGAATGGCGCCGAACACTTCCCTGGCGCCGAACGGCCGCTCCGCGGGCAATCCGAACATGCGCATCATGGCGCTGTTGCCGGCGATCATGCCAGACCGGACGTCCCAGAGCCAGCTGCCGATGTTGGCCGCTTCCAGCGCCATCGCGTGGCGCTGTTCCTCGCGGGAAAGCGCCGCCTCCTTGATCGCACGGCGGCGGGCCTCGTCTTTCAACTTGAAAAGCGTGGCGGCCAGATCGGCCAGCCGGCGCAATTGTTCCATCAGATACGGCGCGATCTCCTTGCGCGGCACGACATCCAGCACGCAAACCGTGCCGATCGGCTGGCCATCGAGAATGATCGACGCGCCGGCGTAAAAGCGCAGGAAGGGCGCGCCGGCGGGCCGCGGCCGATTGCGAAAGCGCAGATCGACGGAGGCGTCGAGAACAACAAGGCCGACGCTGTCAGCATCGGCGGCGGCGTGTATGCAGAACGAATCTTCCGACGACGCCCGCGTCTCCGTTGTGCCGACGGCAGCCTTGAACCATTGCCACTCTCGATCGAGAAGGCTCACGAGCGCGATCGGCGCGTCGAAGAGGTCTGCGGCGATTTTGGCAATGCCGTCGAAGTCCGCGTCGGGCACCGCCATGTCGGGCACCGTCGCATGCAGCACACTCAGGCGCTCAGGGGCGTCGAGCAACGATGTGGCCGGCGGGGCGGTTTTTTCTTCTCTTTTTTCGCGCATCCCGCCTCAACTCCAAACTGCCGCATCCGTCGGCCGGCGCCGATTGCTATCTGCGCACGGCGCTTGTCTGCGGAGGCGTTCAGGCCGCCAGTGAAAGCAGGGCTGCTCTCGATTTGCAACGCCCTGGCAGCCAAAAACGCTTTCGGATCAGGAAACGAATGCCCGTGACGTAATGGGGGCGGACGTCTCGTCCGGACCGTAGTCGTTCTCACCCTGCACCTGGAGGATATCCTGAAGGCGCTGGCGGGCGCGGTTCACCCGGCTCTTGATCGTACCGAGGGCGCAGCCGCAGATCGTCGCCGCCTCCTCGTAGGAAAAGCCCGACGCACCGACGAGAATGATCGCCTCGCGCTGATCCGGCGGCAGCATCTCCAGCGCCCGCCGGAAATCCTGCAGATCGAGTGAACCATATTGCTCCGGATGGTGGGCCAGCGATTCGGTGAAATGGCCGTCGCTGTCCTGCACCTCGCGTCCGCGCTTGCGCATCTGGCTGTAAAGCTCGTTGCGCAGGATCGTGAACAGCCAAGCCTTCATGTTGGTGCCCATCTGGAAATGGTCCTGCTTGGCCCAGGCTTTCATGATCGTGTCCTGGACAAGATCGTCGGCCCGGTCATGGCGACCGATGAGGGACATGGCAAAGGCACGAAGGCTCGGCAGAGCGGCGAGCATCTCTCGCTTGAAATCATTCTTTTCCGACGACATTCCGGCGTTCACTCCCTTCCCTGCAGAACCGCCTGCTGCTCGGCTGCGTCGAGTTTCTCCAGAAGATCGAGAAAACGTGAGGGTATCGCTTCTTCCTGGACGGACTGGTAGAGCGCCTTCAGCTTGGCCGCAATCTGCGCGTTCGGGTCTTCGGTCCATGAGGTCGTACCGGAAGTGCGCCCCGCCCCTGTTTTATACTTCATTGTCAATATGTCGCCTTGTGGTGTTCATTACCGCCTTAACGCGTCTGAAAAATGAAATGTTCCCTCCCGGAACTTTTTTTTGCGTGAAACGTTTTGGCGACGTCACTGCAAGAAATATTCTCGAGGGAGTGCCCAATGACATTGTCCACACGGATCGCGCCGCTGCTGCCCTATCTGCGCCGCTACTCGCGCGCATTGACCGGCTCGCAGACATCCGGCGACGCCTATGTGGCCGCCGTGCTTGAGGCCCTGATTGCCGATACCTCCATTTTCCCGGAGGCCCGCAATGACCGGGTCTCGCTGTTCCGCCTCTATACGTCGCTCTTCGGCTCCTCTTCGGTGCTGGTTCCCGAACCGGTTTCGCCCTTTGCCTGGGAGCAGCGCGCCTCGGTCAATCTGGCAAACGTGTCGCCGCTTGCCCGGCAGGCTTTCCTTCTCGTCTCGGTCGAAGGTTTCCGGCCCGAGGAAGCCAGCGAAATCCTTGACGTCAGCGACGACAAGGTCGGCGCCCTTCTCAACCGCGCCTCTCAGGAAATCTCGCGACAGGTCGCAACAGATATCATGATCATCGAGGACGAACCGCTGATTGCCATCGATATCGAAAACATGGTCGAGAGCCTCGGCCACCGTGTCACCGGCATCGCCCGCACCCACGACGAGGCGATTGCGCTTTACAAGAAGACCCGGCCGAGCATGGTGCTTGCCGATATCCAGCTTGCCGACGGCAGCTCCGGCATCGACGCGGTCAACGACATTCTGAAGACCAGCGCTATCCCGGTGATCTTCATCACCGCATTCCCCGAGAGGTTGCTGACCGGCGAACGTCCCGAGCCGACCTTCCTGGTCACCAAGCCTTTCAATCCTGACATGGTGAAGGCACTGATCAGCCAGGCGCTGTTCTTCAACGAGTCGACGAAGGCCGCAGCCTGATCATCGACACAGCCTTTATCGCCGGCGGCCTCGGTCGCCGGCTTTCGTTTGTCTGCTGACTGCTTGTTTCAGCCGGCACACCCGGCAATGAAAGGGCTAAAAAACAAAACAGCCAGTGCCGAGGGAAGGCACTGGCTGACATTTTTCAACTCACCGGGGAAGTGAGTTGTAGACCGGCGGCTTGCCTCCGGCGCCACATTGGGGGCGATGCGCGCCACCGTCCGGTCTCCAATAAAATGCGTGACGCAGGCAAAGGTTCCCGGCAGTCTGCGTTGCGTTCGATTTTTTATTGGAGTGCGTCGAGCTCGTCCCGATGACGATAAAGTGCAAGGAAGCGGCGGTAGTCACCGTCGTAGATTTCGCGCATGGCGGCGTTCGGCAACTGCTCTCGCCCGCCGGACGCCATGGCAGCGCCGGCCGCACCGAGATCGACGTGAACCTGACCGGAAACCGCCGCCGCCATCGCCGTGCCGAGCAGCACAGCGTCAGGCGCATCGGGCGCAACGACCCGGCACCCCGTGACATCGCAATAAAGCTCCATCAGAAGCGCATTGCGAACGTGGCCGCCGGTGACGTGAAGCGTGTCGAGTTCGTAGCCGACCTCACGCATCGTCTCGAGGATATGGCGGATACCGAGCGCGATCGCCACGCAGGTGCGCCAATAGAGCCGGCACAGCGCATCGAACGACGAATCGAGCGGCAGACCGCTGATGACACCGAGCCCGTGCGGATCGGCAAGCGGCGAACGATTGCCATGGAAATCCGGCAACACATGCAGCCGCTCGGCAAATTGCGCGCCGTGCAGGGCGCGCAATTCCTGGACACGTGCAATGATCCGGCCGTGGGTCTCGGTCGTCGGCTCCAATCCGCCGCCATGAATGCGCACGATGTGATCGAGCAGGGCGCCGGTTGCCGATTGGCCTCCCTCGATCAGCCAGGCCCCGGGCAGCACCGCTTCGAAATACGGCCCCCACATGCCGAAGCCAGGCTTCATGTCCTTGGAGAAGGCGACGATGCAGCTGGAGGTTCCGGCGATCAGCGCGAGCTGCCGCTCGAGCTTTTCCGGTTTTCCGGCAAAGCCGCCGAGCACGCCGAGCGCGCCGGCATAGGCATCGATCAATCCCGGCGCCACCTGGCAACCGGTATCAAGGCCGAGCTCTGCGGCAGCCTTCGCGGACAGGCCGCCGACCGAGCTTGCGACCGGCAGCGTTTCCTCCGGCAATCCGCCCCGCGTCAGCAGATCTTCAAGGCCGATCCGCACAAGATAGTCCGCCTGCCAGCCGCGCTGTTCATGGGCGAGATAATTCCATTTCGCGGTCAGCGTGCAGCGCGAGCGCGCCGCACTACCCGTCGCCCGCCAGGACAAATAGTCGGCAAGATCGAAGAAAAAGCCCGCCTTCTCCCACTGCGCCGGCAGGTTCCGCTTCAGCCACATCAGCTTCGGCATCTCCATCTCCGGCGACATGACGCGGCCGGAGAAATCGAGAACCGGGTGTTCGGTGGCGGTGCAGAAATCGGCTTCCGCCAGCGCCCGATGATCGAGCCAGACGATCGTGTCCCAGCGCGCCTCGCCCTTTCGATTGACGGAAAGCGGCGCACCGTCCCGGTCGCGAACCACGAGCGAACAGGTCGCGTCGAAACCGATGGAGGCAACGCTTTCGGGGGCGATGCCGGCCTTGTCTCTTGCGGCCTTCACCGAGCCGCAGACAGCCCTCCAGATATCTTCCGAATCGTGTTCGGCATGATTTTCCTCCGGCCGGTTCATGGCGATCGGCAGGTCGGCGCGCGCCAACAGCCTGCCATTCCGGTCGAAGATACCGGCGCGGGCGCTGCCGGTGCCGACATCGACCGCAACGACGAATTCACGCATCAATGGAGGTCCCCGTCCCTGTTATTGGCGGACAAACTGTAACAATTCGCCCATGTCGTCAAACAGCACGTCGGGGCCGAGGTCGGCCAGTGTCTGTCGGTGACGGTCGCTGCGCGCATGTCCGCCACCGGCGAAGGCAAAAGCCCGCATGCCGGCGGCATGCGCCGCCTCGATGCCGGCCGGACTGTCTTCGACGACGATACAGTCCTTGGGCGCGTAGCCCATCTCCCGGCTTGCCAGCAGAAACAGGTCGGGCGCCGGCTTGCCATGTTTGACCATCGTTGCAGAGAAGATATTCGGCTCGAAAAGATCGATCAGGCCGGTGACGGTCAGCGACAGCCGGATGCGTTCCGGCTGGCTGGACGAGGCGACGCAACAGGCGACACCAAGCCCTTCGACCGCCTGGCGGATGCCGGCGATCGGCTGCAGCTCCGTGCGGAAACGCTGGTACAGCCGCGTGCGCATATCTTCGAGAAAGGCGTCGTCAGTCGCCAGGCCATACTCGTCGTGAAGAATGGCAGACATGCTTTTCAGGCTGCGCCCGAGAAACCTTTCGGTCGCCTCCTCCGTCGTCATCGACACGCCGGCTGCAGCCAGCACGTCCACCAGGACTTCGAGCGAGATCGGTTCACTGTCGACCAGCACGCCGTCGCAATCGAAAATCACCAGCCTGGACGCGCCGTCCGCCATAACACCCTAGCCCCCGAGCTTACCGTCCAGATAAAGCTGGAGCGTAGCGCGCGTACCCTTTTCCCAAAGGGTTTTCAATACTTGGGCGAAACGCCTGCGGAAAAGATCGGACTGCGCGACCGCGCCAAAAATGTCCGACAGCGCCAGAAAGGCCATCGGATCCTGTTTGGCGGCAACGGCTGCCGCCTGAAGCCTATCGGCGTTCTGGTCGTTGAAGACGATCTGCCTGCCGCTGTCGGTCGTGCCGGCGGAGTAGCGGCACCAAAGCGCCGACACAAGCGCCAGGCCGACGACATCTTCGCCGCGCGCCAGCCGGTCCGCTGTCGACGGCAGGATGAATTTCGGCTGCCGGTTGGAGCCGTCCTGCGCCAGCCGCGGGATCGTATCGCCGATCTTCGGGTTGGAGAAACGCGTCTCGATCAGCCTGTAATAATCGCCGAGATCGGTGTCCGGCACCGGCGGAATGACGGGAATGATCTCGTCATGTTCAAGTTTGGCGAGGAAGGCACGGATCAGCGGCTCCTCCATCGCCTCGTGGACGAAATGGATGTCGAGCAAGGCAGCGGGATAGGCGATCGCCGCATGGCCGCCATTGAGGATACGGATCTTCATGTGCTCGTAGGGCGCGACATCGGGCACGAACTGCACGCCGACCTTCTCGAGCGCCGGGCGTCCTTGCGGAAAATGATCTTCCAGCACCCATTGCTTGAATTCTTCGCAGAACACCGGCCAGGCGTCCTCGATCTCGTAGTCCGCAGCCACGATGCCGATTTCGCGTGCGCCGGTGGCCGGCGTGATGCGATCCACCATGCCGTTGGGGAAGGCGACATTGGCATCGATCCAGTCGGCGAAATCAGGGTCGAAGAGCCGCGCAAGGCCAGACACCGCCGCGTGCGTCACCTCGCCATTGCCCGGAATGTTGTCGCAGGACATCACCGTGAACGGCGGGACCTGGCTGTCGCGACGGGCCTTCATCCCGGCGACGATCAGGCCGAAAACCGTCTTCGGCGAAGCCGGATTTTGGGCGTCGTCGACGATGGCTGGGTGGGTCGGATTGAAGACGCCGGAGGCCGGGTCGATGAAATAGCCGCCCTCGGTGATCGTCAGCGAAACGATGCGGATCGCCGGATCGGCAAGCTTCGCAACGATGCCGGCGACATCCCCGGGCTTCAGGTAGTCGATCATCGCGCCGGTCACATGCGCGCCGGTGCGGTTGTTGTCCTGTTCGACCACCGTCGTGAGGAAATCCTGTGCCTCAAGCTTGGCTCGCATCTGTTCGTCGGAGGGCAGCACACCTGCGCCGATGATCGCCCAGTCGTGGTCGTGCCCGGCATTGAAGAGATCGTCGAGATAGACGGCCTGATGGGCACGGTGAAAATTGCCGACACCGAAATGCACAATGCCGGCTTTCAGCCCGGCACGGTCGTAGCTTGGCACGCCGGCCCTGGCCTTCACTGCGTCGAGCGCCGCAAGAGAGAGTTTGGTCGTCATGGTCCCGTTTCCTTATCGAGGCACCGTCCGAAGACTGGCCTCAGCTCATCCAGTTGCCGCCATCGACGTTGTAGGTCTGCGAAACGACGTAATCGCTCTCGGCCGAGGCGAGGAAGATCGCCATGCCGGTGAGATCCTCGGCCGTTCCCATGCGCCCATAGGGCACTTCCGCGCCCGCAAGCCTCTTCTTCTCGCCGCGCGGACGGTTCTCGTATTTGGCAAACAGCGCGTCGACGCCGTCCCAGTGCTCGCCGTCGACCACACCGGGCGCGATGGCGTTGACGTTGATGCGATGCTTGATCAGGTTCAGCCCGGCCGACTGGGTCAGGCTGATGACCGCTGCCTTGGTGGCGCAATAGACGGCGACCAGCGCCTCGCCGCGCCGGCCTGCCTGACTTGCCATATTGATGATCTTGCCGCCCCGGCCCTGCGCGATCATCTGCCTGGCGGCAGCCTGCATCGTGAACAGCGTTCCCGAAACATTGATTGCAAACAGCCGGTCATAGCTTTCGCGGGTGATCTCGACGATCGGTGCGAGATCGAAGAGCGCCGCATTGTTGACGAGAATATCGAGCCCCCCAGCCTCGGCGACGACCGATGCGATCGCCGCATCGATCGAGCCTTGCTGCGTCACGTCCATCTCGACGGCATAGGCGCTTGGGCCGATTTCCGATGCGGTCTCACGCGCCCGCGTCACATTGATGTCGGCAATTGCCACCCTGGCGCCTTCGCGCACATAGGCTTCGGCGAAGGCGCGACCGATACCCCGCGCGGATCCGGTGATCAGCGCGCTTTTCCCGTGAAGACGTTTCATCGAACTGCCAGCCCCTTGTCGTCGAACCTGTGGACACGCTGGGCATCGGGCGTCAGGAACACCCGGTCGCCATGGGTGACGGCGAAATCGCCGCTGACACGCGCGGTCACCGTGCCGATATTGTCGACATTGACATGCAGGAAGGTGTCAGAGCCGAGATGCTCGGCAACGCCGACTGTGCCGCTCCAGGTGCCACTTTCCTTGGAAAGCAGCAGATGCTCGGGCCGGATGCCCATCGTGTGCGCCTGGTAGGCGGCGGCCGGCGCACCGGAAACGAAGTTCATGCGCGGTGAACCGATAAAGCCTGCGACGAAGAGATTGTCCGGCTTGTGGTAGAGGTCGAGTGGCGAGCCGACCTGCTCGATGCGCCCGCGATTGAGCACCACGATCTTATCGGCCATGGTCATCGCCTCGACCTGGTCGTGGGTGACGTAGACCATGGTCGTCTTCAGGTCCTGGTGCAACTGGCTGATCTCCAGCCGCATGTTGACGCGCAGGGCTGCGTCGAGGTTCGACAACGGCTCGTCGAACAGGAACGCCTTCGGCTGGCGCACGATCGCGCGGCCGATGGCGACGCGCTGGCGCTGGCCGCCGGAGAGCTGGCGGGGCTTGCGATCGAGATAGTCGGTCAGGTTGAGCACGCGGGCGGCGTCCGAGACCTTCCTGTCGATGGCGGCCTTGTCCTCGTTCGCCATCTTCAGCGGAAAGGCTATGTTCGAGCGAACGCTCATATGCGGATAGAGCGCATAGGACTGGAACACCATCGACAGGCCACGTTGCGCCGGCGGCAGTTCGGTGGCGTTCTTGCCGTCGATGACGATCTCGCCGTCGCTGACATCCTCAAGCCCGGCGATCAGCCGCAGCAGCGTCGATTTTCCGCAGCCCGACGGGCCGACGAAGACCACGAACTCGCCATCGTTGATGTTGAGGTCGATCGACGGGATGACGGCATGGGCGCCGAAGACCTTCGAGACGTTTCTGAGTGTAATGTTTCCCATTGTCGTATCCCTTATTTGACCGCGCCGAAGGTGAGGCCGCGCACGAGCTGCTTCTGCGAGAACCAGCCGAGTATGAGGATGGGGGCGATGGCCATGGTCGAGGCCGCCGAAAGCTTGGCGTAGAACAGGCCTTCGGGGCTCGAATAGGAGGCGATGAAGGCCGTCAGCGGCGCCGCTTTCGCGGCGCTGAGGTTCAGCGTCCAGAACGCCTCGTTCCAGGCGAGGATGATGTTGAGCAAAAGCGTCGAGGCGATGCCGGGGATCGCCATCGGCGTCAGCACATAGATGATCTCCTTGGCGAGCGAGGCGCCGTCCATGCGTGCCGCCTCGAGGATCTCGCCGGGGATCTCCTTGAAGTAGGTGTAGAGCATCCAGATGATGATCGGCAGATTGATCAGCGTCAGCACGATCACCAGCCCGGTGCGGGTATCAAGCAGCCCGGTGTTGCGGAACAACAGGTACATCGGCACCAGTACGCCGACCGATGGCATCATCTTGGTGGAGAGCATCCACATCAGCACGTCCTTGGTGCGCTTGGTCGGCGAGAACGCCATCGCCCAGGCGGACGGAATGGCGATGACGAGGCCGATCAGCGTCGAGCCGAAGGAGACGACGACCGAGTTCATGAAGTGGCGGAAGTAGTTCGAGCGGCTCTGCACTTCGAAGTAGTTCTCCGTCGTCCACTCGAAGAAGAGCAAGGACGGCGGCGAGGCAATCGCCTCGGCCTCGGTCTTGAAGCTCGTCAGGAACGTCCAGAGGATCGGAAAGAAGATCAGGATCCCGATCGTCCAGGCGACGACGGTGATGACCAGTTTGCGTTGGGTGGAGACATTGCGTGCCATGGTTCTCAAGCCTCCAGCGTCTTGCCGATCATGCGCATCAGGAAGAATGCGACGATGTTGGCGAGGATGACTGCGATGATGCCCCCAGCGGACGCGCCGCCCACGTCGAACTGCAGGAGCGCCTGCGCATAGACGAGGAAGGTCAGGTTGGTGCTCTGCGTGCCCGGCCCGCCATTGGTCGTCACCAGGATTTCCGCAAAGACCGAGAGCAGGAAGATCGTCTGAATGAGGATGACGACCGTGATCGCGCGGGAGAGATGCGGCAGGGTCAGATAGATGAAGCGGCTCCAGGCGCTGGCGCCGTCCATCTGGGCTGCTTCCTTCTGCTCCTCATCGAGCGATTGCAGCGCCGTCAAAAGGATCAGCGTCGCAAAGGGCAGCCATTGCCAGGCGACGATGAGGATCACCGACATCAAGGGTGCATTGGCGAGAAAGTCGAAGGGCTGCAGCCCGAAGAGCTTGGCCACCCAGGCAAACAGCCCGTTGACCGGGTTCATGAACATGTTCTTCCACACCAGCGCGGCGACCGTCGGCATGATCAGGAACGGCGCGATCACCAGGATGCGCACGATCCCCTGCCCGAACATCGGCTGGTCCAGAAGAAGCGCCAGCGCGATGCCGCCGACGACGGTGATAAAGAGCACGCCGAGCACGATGGCGAGCGTGTTGAAGATCGCCTGGAAGAAAGCGGGGTCGGTGAGGAAGTAACTGTAGTTCGAAAAGCCCGCGAACTCTTCCATCCCCGGCATCAAAAGGTTGTAGCGCAGGAACGAGAAATAGATTGTCATGGCCAGCGGAACGATCATCCAGGCCAGAAGCAGAAGCACCGAGGGCGCGATCATCAGACGCGCGGCGGAGCGGGTGTGCAAGGTCGCCATGGCGTCCCCCAAATGACGGAATTCAATGCTGTTTCGAGATCGGGTTGGGTCGGCGCGTTCGTGCGCGCGAGCCCCTTGGCTACCTCCGGGAATTACCGGGGCGCCAGCCATTTGCGGCCGGCACCCCGGGCCCTTGGGAGCGCTATTTGATGTAACCGGCCTTGGTCATTTCGCGCTCGGTCAGCTTCTGGGCGCTGGCAAGCGCCTCGTCGACGCTCATCTGGCCGGCAAGCGCCGCCGAGAACTGCTGCCCGACGGCCGTGCCGAGACCCTGGAATTCCGGGATCGCCACGAACTGCACGCCGACATAGGGTACCGGCTTGACGGCCGGGTTCTTCGGGTCGGCAGCGTTGATCGAGTCGAGCGTCATCTTCGCGAATGGCGCCGCCTTCTGGTACTCAGGGTTCGCGTAGAGCGAGGTGCGCGTGCCCGGAGGAACGTTGGCCCAGCCTTCCTTGTCGGCAACGAGCGTCAGATAGTCCTTGCCGGTTGCCCAGGCGATGAACTTCTCGGCCGCGGCCACCTTCTGCGAACCGGCGGGGATGGCGAGGTTCCAGGCCCAGAGCCAGTTACCGCGTTTGCCTAGGCCGGTATCGGGTGCAAGCGCGAAGCCCACCTTGTCGGCGACCGTTGATTCCTTCGGGTTGGTGACGAACGAGGCCGCAACCGTTGCGTCGATCCACATGCCGCACTTGCCGGTCTGGAACAGCGACAGGTTTTCGTTGAAGCCGTTCGAGGATGCGCCGGGCGGTCCGGCGTCGTTCATCAGCTTGACGTAGAAGTCGAGCGCATTCTTCCATTCCGGCTGGTCGAACTGCGGCTTCCAGTTCTCGTCGAACCAGCGGGCGCCGAAGGCGTTCGCGGTTGCGGTCAGGAAGGCCATGTTCTCGCCCCAGCCCGCCTTGCCGCGCAGGCAGATGCCGTAGACTTCGTTGCCCTTGTCGGTGATCTTGCGCGCCGCGTCGGCGATGAAGTCCCAGGTCGGCGCGTCGGGCATGGTGAGCCCCGCCTTCTCAAACAGGTCCTTGCGGTACATCACCATCGAGCTTTCGCCGTAGAATGGTGCGGCATAAAGCTTGTCGTCGATGGTGAGGCCCGAGCGGATCGCCGGCAGCAGGTCGTCGACATCATAGTCGGCGCCGAGATTGTCGAGCGGCAACAGCCAGCCCTGCTTGGCCCAGATCGGCACTTCATAGGTGCCGATGGTCATGATGTCGTACTGGCCGCCTTTGGTGGCGATATCCGTCGTCACGCGCTGGCGCAGCACGTTTTCCTCGAGCGTTACCCACTCGAGCTGGATGTCCGGATTCTTGGACGTAAAAGCATCCGTCAGCTTCTGCATCCGGATCATGTCGCCGTTGTTCACGGTCGCAATGGTCAGCGTTTCTGCTTGGGCCAGACCTGCCAGAGCGACTGCCGAGCATGTGCCCAGCAGGAAAGTTCTCAAATTCATCGACTTCCTCCCAGAAGAAATTGAGCATTTGCCTTGCTCATGGGCAATTACTCACCTATCGCGAAAGAATGTCAATCCGCTTTCGTTGCTGCGCTGCAACCAGAGACGTTACGAAGCTGTTTTGATTGTCGATTTTTTATCAGCAAGTGGCCATATGAACGCCAAAAGGCCGGCGCATGGCCGGCCCTTCCCAAGCTTAATCGCTGCGATCAGGCGTTGAGCAGATAGGCGGCGGTCGCCTCGTCGGTGATAATGCCGTTGATGATCCGCCCCTTGAGCGCGGCCCTCAGCGCCTCGTATTTGCGCCGTCCCTTGGCGAAACCGATCACCGACGCATTGTCGCGAGAGGGTAGCGGAACCGAGGCGACGCGGTCGTTGAAGCTGCCGGCCAGCAATGCGCCGTCGTGGTCGAACATCCAGCCGCAGATTTCCCCGGCGGCGCCGGACCTCGTCAGTTCCCCCATTTCGTCCTGTGACAGAAATCCATCCTGGCAAAGCGGCGCCTCGGGGCCGAGCTCGCCGACGCCCACGAAGGCGACATTGGCCTGCGCCCCGAGCTTCAGCGCCACCTGAACGAGGCTCTGGCTGTGCAGCACCGCGCGTTCTTCCGGCGACGAGGCAAGCACCGGCAGCGGCATCGGAAAATGCCGTGCCTTGACCGCATCGGCCATGCTGAAGATGACGTTGTAATAGGCGGCCGAGCCGTCGAGCCTGATATTGCCGGTCAAGGAGACGATGCGGTGCTGCGGACATTCCATCGCCGGCAGCTGGTCGATCGCTGCCTTCAGGGTGCGGCCTGTGCCGATCGCCAGCACCTGGGGCTCCGGTGACTTGAGCCAGCGCTCGATCTCGGCCGCGCCGGCCTCGGCGATACCGACCGTGGTCGAACTCGATCCGGGATCGCTCGGGACAACGTCGACATGCTTCAGGTCGTATTTCTCGCGAAGCCTTTCGGCGGCCTCCAGACATGCGGCGATCGGGTGGTCGAGCCGGACCTTGATCAGGCGTTCGGCCATGGCAAGTGAAACGAGCCGTTGCGCCGATTGGCGCGAGATGCCCATGACCGTGGCGATCTCGTCCTGGGTGCGGCCGGCGACATAGTAGAGCCAACCCGCGCGGGCAGCATCGTCCAGCCTGTTGTTCGCCTCAGCCCTGCGCGCCATGCCTATTCTCCATTCCCCCCGCGATTGCGATGTTTTTGGGTCGAATCAGCCCAAAAACATCGCAATCGCTTCCCTTAAAGCTAGAGCGGGATGCGGGCAGAAAACCGCACACACTTTTCCTCATCCCGCTCCAATTTGCTGCCACTATTTGCCCTGCCCTGTCAAACAGCACCCAAGAACAATGGCTTGGCAGGTCTGCCGCAAAGTCCGGGATCGCAAGGCTTTCCGGTTATTTCGACGCCAAACTTTTACCGTTTGATAAAAAAATAAAGCGTGTTACCGTTCCATCATCCTGAGAAAACATTGGGAGCCAAAAATGGGAACGACGCAATCTGGGATACTCGGCGGCCGCCTGCCGCTCGCGGACTACGAAACCAATTTCTCCGACCTCCATCCAGCCCTCGACAGGCACGAGGCATTGGTCGCATCCGACCGCTGTTACTTCTGTCATGATGCACCCTGCATGACGGCCTGTCCCACTTCCATCGATATCCCGCTGTTCATTCGGCAGATATCGACGGGCAACCCGATCGGCTCGGCCAAGACGATCTTCGACCAGAACATTCTGGGCGGCATGTGCGCCCGCGTCTGTCCCACCGAAACGCTCTGCGAACAGGCCTGCGTGCGCAACACGGCCGAGGAGCGTCCGGTCGAGATCGGCCGCCTGCAGCGCTACGCGACCGACATCGCGATGAAGGAGAACAAGCAGTTCTACACCCGCGCTGCGACCTCCGGCCGGAGGGTCGCCGTCGTCGGCGCCGGCCCGGCCGGGCTTGCCTGCGCCCACCGTCTCGCGGTCAAGGGCCACGAAGTCGTGATCTACGACGCCCGCGAGAAATCCGGCGGCCTCAACGAATACGGCATCGCCGCCTACAAATCCGTCGATGATTTCGCGCAGAGCGAAGTCGACTACGTGCTGTCGATCGGCGGCATCGAAGTCCGCCACGGCCAGGCGCTCGGCCGCGACTTCTCGCTTGGCGATCTGACCGAGCAATATGACGCCGTGTTCCTCGGCCTCGGCCTTGCCGGCGTCAACGCGCTGCGCATCGAAGGCGAAAACGCGGAAGGGCTCGACGACGCCGTCGACTTCATCGCCGCCCTTCGCCAGTCGAAGACCAAGGCCGACATTCCCGTCGGTCGCCGGGTCGTCGTTCTCGGCGGCGGCATGACCGCCATCGACGCCGCCGTCCAGGCCAAGCTGCTCGGCGCCGAGGAAGTGACGATCTGTTACCGCCGCGGCAAGGAGCACATGAACGCTTCCGAATTCGAGCAGGATCTGGCGACGTCCAAGGGCGTAACCATCCGCCATTGGCTGCAGCCCAAGCGCATCGCGCTCAAGGACGGCAAGGTCGCCGGCATCGAGCTCGAATACACCACGCTCGTAGATGAAAAGCTGACCACGACGGGGGAAACGGGTATCATTGCCGCCGACCAGATCTTCAAGGCGATCGGTCAGACCTTCGAGGCGTCCGGCCTCGGATCGCTTGCGTTCGAAGCCGGCCGCATCGTCACCGATGCCGAAGGCAAGACCTCAGCTGCCAATGTCTGGGCCGGCGGCGACTGCGTGCTGGGCGGCGAGGACCTGACGGTTTCCGCCGTCGCCATGGGTCGCGATGCCGCAGAAGCGATCAACCGGGCTTTCGCCGCGGCCATGCCGCGCGCGAGTGCCGTTGCATAACGGATCGGGAGGACGGAACAATGGCTGATCTTCGCAACAATTTTGTCGGCATCAAATCCCCGAACCCGTTCTGGCTGGCGTCCGCGCCGCCCACGGACAAGGCCTATAACGTCGAGCGTGCCTTCAAGGCGGGCTGGGGCGGCGTCGTCTGGAAGACGCTCGGCGAGGAAGGGCCGCCTGTCGTCAACGTCAACGGGCCGCGCTACGGCGCGATCTGGGGCGCCGACCGCCGGCTGCTCGGTCTCAACAACATCGAGCTCATCACCGACCGCGATCTTTATGTGAACCTGCGGGAAATGAAGCAGGTCAAGATGAACTGGCCGGACCGGGCCCTGATCGCCTCGATCATGGTGCCCTGCGAGGAAGAGGCGTGGAAGTCGATCCTGCCACTGGTGGAAGAAACCGGCGCCGACGGCATCGAGCTCAACTTCGGCTGTCCGCATGGCATGTCCGAGCGCGGCATGGGTGCTGCCGTCGGACAGGTGCCGGAATATATCGAGATGGTCGTGCGCTGGTGCAAGCAGTACACGCGCATGCCCGTCATCACCAAGCTGACGCCCAACATTACCGACATCCGTAAGCCGGCGCGCGCAGCCAAAGCGGGCGGCACCGACGCCGTGTCGCTGATCAACACGATCAATTCGATCGTCTCCGTCGATCTCGACAACTTCGCCCCGAACCCGACGGTCGGCGGCAAGGGCACCCATGGTGGCTATTGCGGCCCGGCGGTCAAGCCGATCGCGCTCAACATGGTCGCAGAGATTGCCCGCGATCCGGAGACCTACGGCCTGCCGATCTCCGGCATCGGTGGCATCACCACCTGGCGCGATGCGGCCGAGTTCCTGGTGCTTGGCGCCGGCAACGTGCAGGTCTGCACCGCGGCGATGACCTACGGCTTCAAGATCGTCCAGGAAATGATCTCCGGCCTGTCGGACTGGATGGATGCCAAGGGTCACCGCAACCTCGACGACATCACCGGCCGCGCCGTGCCGAATGTCACCGACTGGCAGTACCTCAACCTCAACTACGTCGCCAAGGCCAAGATCGATCAGGATTCCTGCATCAAGTGCGGCCGCTGTCACATCGCCTGCGAGGACACCTCGCACCAGGCGATCACCCAGTTCGTCAACGGCGTGCGCCACTTCGAGGTGATGGACGACGAGTGCGTCGGCTGCAATCTCTGCGTCAGCGTCTGTCCCGTCGAGAACTGCATCACCATGGAAGAGCTGCCGGCAGGTGCCATGGACCAGCGCACCGGCAAGCCGGTCGATCCGAACTACGCCAACTGGACGACCCATCCCAACAACCCGATGGCCCGCCAGGCCGCGGAATGACCAAAACCGACGCCGCCGGATTGTTGTCCGGCGGCGGCGGTTCGAAATGATGCCCGATCAGACCTCGACCACCACCTTGCCGAAGGCGCCACGATCGAGATGCGCCAGCGCCACGGGGAAATCCTCGAACCGGTAGCGCGCATCGACCACCGGCTTCAGACCGGTTTGATCGACAGCCGCCACCAGATCCTCAAGCGCCCGGCGATGGCCGACGCCGATGCCCTGAATGACAGGCGACTTCAACAGCACCGGCGGCACCGGCGCCGAGATTTCGGCGCCTTCGAGCACGCCGATGACCGAGATCCGGCCCTGCACCGCCACCGCCTGCAACGACCGGCCGAGATTGGCGCCACCGGCGAGCTCCAGGATATGATCGGCGCCGTGATCGTCGGTGATCTCAAGAACACGCTCCACCCAGTCTTCGTTGACGCGGTCGATGCCATGGTCGGCGCCGAGTTCGAGGGCGCGCTTGAGCTTGTCGCGGCTTGCCGACGTCACGATGACTTCGGCCCCATGCGCCTTGGCGATCTGCAGCCCGAACAGCGAGACACCGCCCGTCCCCTGCACGACGACGCGGTCACCCGCCTTCGGGCGTCCCTTCTCGACCAGCGCAAACCAGGCCGTCACACCGGCGCAGGGCAACGTGCTCGCCTCCCCGTCGTCGAGGCTCTTTGGCGCCTGCACGAACCAGTCCTCAGGGAATGCGACATATTCGGAAGCGACACCCGGGTTGAGGCCGCCGAGTGCAAACGACGTTGGCCGGCGGGCAGTCCCCGGTTTTTGACCGTCGATCCAGGAGGGGTCGAAGACGGAAATGACGCGATCGCCAGGCTGGAAACGCGTCACGTCGCTGCCGACCGCCTCGACCACGCCCGCCATGTCGGAACCCGGCACGAAGGGGAAGACGAGCGGCATGCCCATGCCGTCTTCCAGCACCAGCTTGTCGCGAAAGTTGAGCGACACGGCGGTCGTGCGAACCAGCACCTCGCCCGGCCCCGCCTGCGGAACGGGCCGCTCGTTAAGCTTCAGGTTCTGTGCGCCGAATGTATCGATCGTCCATTCCTTCATCAGTCTTGCCACGGTCTTTCCTTTCATCGGATTGATCTGATGAAGAAAGCATAGCGTTGAAATTATCTCTCCAGTTGCGATATGATTTCGTCATATTGGTTCCCTGAAGGATACAAATATGAGCTACCTGAACGGCGTTTCGGTATTCGTGGAGGCGGCCGACGCGGGCGGTTTTTCCGCAGCTGCCGAGAGGCTCAACCTGTCGCGCTCCGCCGTCGGCAAGACGGTTGCCAAGCTGGAACAAAGGCTGGGCGTTCGCCTGTTTCATCGCACCACCCGCACCCAGAGTCTGACCGACGAGGGTCAGTTGTTCTACGAAAACTGCCTGAGGGCGCTCAGCGAAATCAGGGCCGGCGAGGCGCTGCTGGAGTCCGGCAAGCAGGAAATCCAGGGACGTCTGCGCCTGTCGATGCCCGTGCATTTCGGCCGTCAATGCGTCATGCCGCTGCTGTCGGAGCTACTCTCCCAGCATCCGCGGCTGGAGTTCGACCTCAACTTCAGCGATCGCAATGTCGACCTCGTCGAGGACGGCTTCGATCTCGCCATCCGCACCGGCCCGCTTCGGGGTGAGCCCGAACTTATGATGCGCAAGATCGCCGACCAGCGCATGACCGTGTGCGCCTCTCCCGCCTATATCGAGGCGAACGGGGCGCCGGAGACGATCGAAGATCTGATGAGACATCAGGCGATCCTCTATCGGCGCAGCGGGCAGCCGCTCGCCTGGTCCTTTCCGGCAAAAGCCGGCCAGACGCAGGCCATCACGCCGCCGTCGCGACTGCGGCTCGACGACCTGACGTCGATCGCCGACGCGGCGACCGACGGTTTTGGCATCGCCTGGCTACCCTGCTGGCTTGTGGGCAACCGCATCGCCTCCGGCTCGCTCGTCCGCATACTGGCCGATGCGCCCGCCCTCTCCTATGGCACCTATGTCGTCTGGCCGAAAACCCAGTACATGCCGCCAAAGCTGCGCCTGCTCATCGATACGCTTGCCGCACACCTGCCGCCCATGATGGAATGACCCTAACGGCTGCCTCCGTTGTGAGCGTGGCCGACCAACGCTTAAGTCAGGGAGGCAATCGACATGCAGAAAGTGGCAGGCATCGGCGGGCTCTTCTTCCGCAGCGACGATCCGGACGGGCTGGCCGCCTGGTACCAAACCCATCTCGGCATCGACCGCGTGCCGTCGAGCTACGACGACACCTGCTGGCAGCAGCGCGCCGGCAGCACGGTCTTCGCCCCGTTCAAGCGCGACAGCGACTATTTCGGCCGCAGTGAGCAGATGTGGATGTTGAACTTTCGTGTCGACGATCTCGACGCCATGACGGAGCAACTTCGCGCCGGGGGCATCGCGGTGACGATCGACCCGCAAACCTATCCGAATGGCCGCTTCGCCAGGCTTCACGACCCCGAGGGCAACCCGATCGAGCTCTGGCAGCCGAACCCCGCCGAATAGCGCCGGCAGCAGATGACGCGCAAGACACGAAAACGAAACAGATTGTGTAGAAAAGGTAAGTTGTCGGCGTATGCGATCTGGATAATAAAGGGGGAAATAACCGAAGCCGGTGTTTCGCCGGCAGAGCTGGGCTCGCTATTTGACGATCATTTCCGCCCATAGACGCAAGCGCATACACCTCGTTTCCGGGGCAGTGCTTGGCACATTCATCCTTGCCCATTTTCTCAACCATTCGCTCGGGCTGATCTCCATCGAGGCCATGGAGGCCGGCCGCAAGGTCTTCAACGCCGTCTGGCACAGCGTGCCCGGCACGGTCCTGCTCTATGGCGCGCTGCTGGCGCATTTCGCCATGGCGCTCGATAGCCTCTATCGCCGCCAGACACTGCGCATGCCGATGCGAGAGGCGCTCAAAATCGTCTTCGGCCTCAGCCTGCCGTTCCTGCTGATGGGCCACGTGACCGCCGCGCGGATCGAACCGCTGCTCACCGGTGTGGAGGCCGATTATCCCAGCATGCTGCGGGCGCTCTGGTCCAGCTGGACCAACGCCACCCGCCAGTCACTCGCCTTGCTGCTCGCCTGGAGCCATGGCTGTCTCGGTGCCTGGTTCTGGATGCGCGGACGGACCTGGTTTCCGCGCTACGAGATCCTGCTCTATACGATCGCGATCCTGGTGCCGATCTTCGCGCTTCTCGGCTTCTTCAGCGGCGCCCGCTCGCTCGAGCGCGTCTATGCGGAGCATGGCGGCTATGGCGACACCGCTCAGGTCAAGCCACCCTACGACGTCGACCTACTCGAAAATATCCGGCTCGGTCTTTATCTCGGCTTTGCCGGCCTGATCGCCGGCACCTTTGCCTTGCGTGTCCTACCCAAGGGGGGCCGCATCCGCGTGCGTTATCCCGATGGCCGCGTTGCGACCGTCAATCTCGGCTTCAGCGTGCTGGAGGCAAGCCGCGCCGCCGGCATCCCGCATGTCTCGGTCTGCGGCGGCCGCGGCCGCTGCTCCACCTGCCGTGTCCGCGTGATCCAGGGCCTCGAAGGCCAGCCGGAGCCCGAAGATGCCGAGCTGACGACGCTGACGCGGATCGGCGCCCCCGACAATGTCCGCCTTGCCTGCCAGTTCCGCCCGATCCACAACGTCACCGTCGTTCCTATCCTCGATACCGACAGCATCGGCATCAAGAAGCAGCTGGTACGCCAGGATGGCGAAGGCCGCGAGCGGCGCATCGCCGTGCTCTTCTGCGACCTGCGCGGCTTTACCAGCATCGCCGAGCACAAGCTGCCCTTCGATACCGTCTTCCTCCTGAACCGCTATTTCGAGATGGTCGGCGAAGCGGTGGAAGACTCGGGCGGCGTCATCGACAAGTTCATCGGCGACGGTGCGCTCGCCATCTTTGGCCTGAAGAACTCCTTTACCGAAGCCTGCCAGCAATCGCTTGCCGCCGCCGCGCGCATCTCCAAGGGCATCGATGCCCTCAACCAGACCTTCCACGGCGAGCTCGACGAGCCGCTGCGGATCGCGATCGGCATGCATGCCGGCCCCGCCATCATCGGCGAGATCGGCTACGGCCAGGCAACGTCGCTGACTGCCGTCGGCGACACGATCAATACGGCAAGCCGGCTGGAAGGCCTTGCCAAGGAGCATGACGCCCAGCTTGCCGTCTCGGCCGAGCTCGTCAACCGCGCCGGCGTGGTGATGGAGGCACACAAACGGCTCGACATCAGCCTTCGCGGGCGCCAGGCGACGCTCGAAACCTGGATCGTCGAGGACGCCGGCGATATCGCCAAGGCCTTGCAACCGTCAGCGGCTCCGGCTTAGGTGCGCGGGCGCACATGCGCCCCCGCCACCTCCAGTTCCGGAAGCAAGCATGAAACAGGACGTCTCGCCGAAAACGGCGCACCAGAGCCACGCCACCGGCGTCGAAAAGCTCAAGGCGCATCTGGCGATGCTGACCTTTTCGGCGCTGATCGCCGGTTCCTTCTCCTTCGGCGGATTGGCGGCGCAACATATGGGAGCCGGCCCGCTGACGCTCTGGCGCTACCTGCTGACCGTCGTCGTGCTGGGTGCGCTGACCTTCGGCTATGCCAGGGTGCCGTTTCATGTTCCCAAGCAGTTGTGGCGCTTCCTCATCCTCGGCGGGTTGATCGCCGTCTACATGCTGACGATGTTCAAGGCTCTGGAGTTTACCGACCCCGTATCGACGGGCGCGGTCTTCACGCTGATGCCGCTATTGAGCGCAGGCTTTGCCTTCCTGCTGCTCGGCCAGCACACCCGCCCAGGCGTGCTCGCGGGCCTCGTCATCGCAGCGCTTGGCGCCGTCTGGGTGATTTTTCGCGCCAATATCCAGGCGATCCTCGCCTTCGATATCGGCCAGGGCGAGCTGATCTTCTTCGTCGGCGTCATCTGCCACGCGATCTACGTGCCGCTCATCCGCAAGTTCGACCGCAAGGAGAACCCCTTCGCCTTCGGCTTCTGGGTCGCGGCCTTCACCGTGCCCTGGCTCCTGGTTCCCGGCGCCGCCGGCCTTGCCACCACCGACTTCACGAGCCTGCCGGCAATCGTCTGGATCGCCGTCGCCTATCTCGCCGTCGTGACGACAGCGATCACCTTCCTCTTGCTGCAGTACGCGTCGCTACGCCTGCCGTCGTCCAAGGTGCTCGGCTACGGCTATCTGACGCCCAGCTTCATCATTCTGCTTGAAGGCATTCTCGGCCACGGCTGGGTCAGCCTGCCGGTTCTCGCCGGCGCGCTGACGACGGCCTGCGGGCTGGCGCTGATGGCGTTGCTGCCCGACTGATCGCGACAGCATTCAGGAGATCGGCTGTTCGCTCACCTGCAGCCCGTCGACGAACAGGCGTTCGAGAAAACGCGCCGCGTCCTCGAACCGCCCCTCGCCGGAACTGCCCTGCCCGAGCACGGCCCTCACCTGCACGTCGAAGTCGGCATAATGCTGCGTCGTCGACCAGATCGCGAAGATCAGGTGGTAGGGGTCGCATTTGGCGATCTTGCCGGCTTTCGTCCAGGCGCGGATGACCTCCGCCTTCTCGTCGACGAGTTCCTTGAGCGGCCCCTTCAGTTCGTCTTCGATATGCGGCGCGCCCTGCAGCACCTCATTGGCGAAGAGCCGGCTTTCGCGCGGGAAATCCCGCGCCATCTCCAGCTTGCGCCTGATGTAGCTGCGGATTTCGGCAACCGGGTTTCCCTCGGCGTCGAACGCGCGCAACGGGTCGAGCCACGTATCCAGCACGCGATCGATCAGCGCCCGGTGCATCGCTTCCTTGGTGCGGAAATAATAGAGCAGGTTGGGCTTCGACATGCCGGCCACATCGGCGATCTGATCGACGGTCGCGCCGCGAAAGCCGTGCGCCGAAAACACCTCCAGCGCCGCCTCCAGAATCCGCTCTTCCTTCTCCTCCTGGATGCGTGTACGCCTCTGGGTCTTGGCCGCTCTCGGAAGTACCATTTCGCCCCCTGCCGGTGCCTGCGCGTCCATCCGCACAGGCGGTATCTGCCCAAATTTCGGCGCCGCCATCTTTTCGGGCAACAACTTCGTTTTTTTGTTTTTCCGGCTTGAGTGCCGCAACGGAAGTTGTAATGTTTACCAACCGGTCAAATTATCAGCCAGTTCGCCAGCAAAGGCAACGACTGATCGAAGGGCACCAGAAAAAACCAAGCCTGGATTTGACCAAGGGAACATGAAGGGCATGCACCACCCAAGGTGCCGCCAAAAAGAATGAGGAGACCGCCGTGGCAGCACCTGGCGAGAACATGCGTGTCAATGCCGACCGCCTGTGGGATACGTTAATGGACATGGCCAAGATCGGCCCGGGCATCGCCGGCGGCAACAACCGCCAGACGCTCACCGACGAGGATGGCGAAGGCCGCAAGCTCTTCCAGTCCTGGTGCGAGCAGGCGGGCCTGACCATGGGTGTCGACACCATGGGCAACATGTTCTTCACCCGGCCCGGCACCGACCCCGACGCCCTTCCGGTATATGTCGGCTCCCATCTCGACACGCAGCCGACCGGCGGCAAGTTCGACGGCGTGCTCGGCGTGCTTTCGGGCCTTGAGGTCGTGCGTTCGATGAACGATCTCGGCATCAAGACCAAGCACCCGATTGTCGTCACCAACTGGACCAACGAGGAAGGGGCGCGGTTCGCGCCGGCGATGCTCGCCTCCGGCGTTTTTGCCGGCGTCCACAGCCAGGACTTTGCCTATGGCCGCAAGGACCCGGAAGGAAAGGCCTTCGGCGACGAACTGAAGCGCATCGGCTGGGTCGGCGACGAAGAAGTCGGCGCCCGCAAGATGCACGCCTATTTCGAATACCACATCGAGCAGGGCCCGATCCTCGAGGCTGAAAACAAGGACATCGGCGTCGTCACCCACTGTCAGGGCCTGTGGTGGCTGGAGTTCACGCTGACCGGGCGCGAGGCCCATACCGGCTCGACCCCGATGAACATGCGCGTCAACGCCGGCCTTGCCATGTCCCGCATCATCGAAATGGTTCAGGGCGTGGCGATGGAAAACCAGCCGGGCGCCGTCGGCGGCGTCGGCCAGGTGGTCTTCTCGCCCAACTCCCGCAACGTGCTGCCGGGCAAGGTCGTCTTCACCGTCGATATCCGCTCGCCCGACAAGGCCAAGCTCGACCGCATGCGCGCCAGGATCGAGGCGGAAGCGCCGAAGATCGCGGATGCCCTGGGTGTCGGCTGTTCCGTCGAGGCCATCGGCCACTTCGAGCCGGTGACGTTCGATCCGAAACTCGTCACCGCCGTGCGCAACGCCGCCGAAAGGCTCGGCTACAGCCACATGAACCTTATTTCCGGTGCCGGACACGATGCCTGCTGGGCGGCCAAGGTCGCCCCCACGACCATGGTCATGTGCCCCTGCGTCGGAGGCCTCAGCCACAACGAGGCGGAGGATATCTCCAGGGAGTGGGCCGGCGCCGGCGCTGACGTCCTCTTCCACGCCGTCGTCGAAACGGCCGAAATCGTCGAATGAGTTTGCGGGCGGGACGAAAGTTCCGCCCTTTTTCGTGGCGGCCAGCGGGCCACCGGAAGCACAATCGCGAGGATGAAAATCAATGAGCACTGTCATCAAGGGTGGAACCATCGTCACGGCCGACCTGACCTACAAGGCGGACGTGAAGATCGAAGGCGGCACGATCGTCGAGATCGGACCCAATCTTTCCGGCGACGAAACGCTCGACGCCAGCGGCTGTTTCGTCATGCCGGGCGGCATCGACCCGCACACCCATCTCGAAATGCCCTTCATGGGCACCTACTCCTCAGACGATTTCGAAAGCGGCACACGGGCCGCGCTCGCCGGTGGCACGACCATGGTGGTGGATTTCGCCCTGCCCTCGCCCAACCAGTCGCTGCTCGAAGCGCTTAATATGTGGGACAACAAGTCCACTCGCGCCAATTGCGACTATTCCTTCCACATGGCGATCACCTGGTGGAGCGAGCAGGTCTTCAACGAGATGGAGACCATCGTCAAAGACAAGGGCATCAATACCTTCAAGCACTTCATGGCCTATAAGGGCGCGCTGATGGTCGACGACGACGAGATGTTCTCGTCGTTCCAGCGCTGCGCTGCGCTCGGCGCTTTGCCGCTCGTCCATGCGGAGAACGGCGACGTGGTCGCCCAGCTGCAGGCGAAGCTGCTGGCGGAAGGCAACAACGGGCCGGAAGCGCACGCCTATTCGCGGCCGGCCGAAGTCGAGGGCGAGGCCACCAACCGCGCGATCATGATCGCCGACATGGCCGGCAGCCCGGTCTATATCGTCCACACTTCGTGCGAGCAGGCGCACGAAGCGATCCGCCGCGCCCGCGCCAAGGGCATGCGCGTCTTCGGCGAACCGCTGATCCAGCACCTGACGCTCGACGAAACCGAATATTTCAACAAGGACTGGGACCACGCCGCCCGCCGCGTGATGTCGCCGCCGTTCCGCAACAAGCAGCACCAGGACTCACTCTGGGCCGGCCTTGCGTCCGGTTCGCTGCAGGTGGTCGCGACCGACCATTGTGCCTTTACGAGCGCGCAGAAGCGTTCTGGCGTCGGTGACTTCACCAAAATCCCCAACGGCACCGGCGGGCTCGAAGACCGCATGCCGATGCTGTGGACCCACGGCGTCAACACCGGCCGCATCACCATGAACGAGTTCGTGGCCGTCACCTCGACGAACATCGCCAAGATCCTCAATATCTACCCGAAGAAGGGCGCCATTCTTGTCGGCGCCGACGCCGATATCGTCGTCTGGGATCCGAAGCGCACGAAGACGATCTCCGCCACGACCCAGCAGTCTGCAATCGACTACAACGTCTTCGAGGGCAAGGAGGTGAAGGGCCTGCCGCGTTACACGCTGACGCGCGGGATCGTCGCCATCGAGGAAAGCACGATCAAGACCCGCGAGGGTCATGGCGAATTCGTCCGCCGCGATCCGTTCCCGGCGGTCAGCACCGCGCTCTCCACCTGGAAGGAAGTCACCGCTCCGCGCGCCGTCCAGCGCAGCGGGATCCCGGCAACCGGGGTGTAACCTTGGTGTTTCGCGGCCTGCACGTCTTCACACCGCTCTGTCCCACCGGACATGTCCCGCCGAACCGGCGGGACGCTTCGGTGCGGTTGCAGGTCGCGTCATCCAGGCACGAGAGCGTCGAGCTCCGGCAAGAGGACGACGCTTTCCTGCCCCTTGGGGTCGGTGCGGGCGATCACCGCCGAACATGGCGCGTCGGACAGGTTCGCCGGCAGATGCGGCACGCCGGCCGGAATGTAGAACATCTCGCCGGCGCGCACGACGACATGCTCCTCGAGCCGCTCGCCGAACCAGGTGTGCGCCTCCCCCGACAGCACATAGATCGCCGTCTCATGACCCTCGTGCAGGTGCGCCTTCGCACGGGCGCCGGGTGGGATCGTCAGCAGATGCATGCAGATGCCGGTCGCGCCGACGGTTTCCGCCGCGATGCCCTCGAAATAGCTGAGCCCCTGCATTCCGGCATATCCGTTGCCGGGGCGAACCACGCGACAGCCAGGATTGGATGATCGAGACATGACTGTTCTCCAGAATTCCCTGAAAAACCAGCAGCAAACGGCTCCGCTTACAAATCCGCGATTGCATGTTGCCGGTCCGGATAGCAGTCTGACACAGCCAAGCCAGAATGAGTATTCGCCGATGACGTCCAATACCGCATCCGTGGTTTCGGCCCGGAACCTCTGCCTGACTTTCGAGACCGCCGACGGCCCGGTCAACGCGCTGACCGGCGTCAATCTTGATGTCGCCAAGGGCGATTTCGTTTCCTTCATCGGCCCCTCCGGCTGCGGCAAGACGACGTTCCTGCGCGTCATCGCCGATCTGGAAAAGGCGACCTCCGGCACGATCACCGTCAACGGCATGACGCCCGAAGAAGCCCGGCGCCAGCGCGCCTATGGTTATGTCTTCCAGGCGGCGGCGCTCTATCCCTGGCGCACGATCGAGAAGAACATCGCCCTACCGCTGGAGATCATGGGCTATTCGAGGCAGGAGCAGAAGGCGCGCATCGACCGCACGCTGGACCTCGTCAACCTCGCCGGCTTCGGCAAAAAATACCCATGGCAGCTCTCCGGCGGCATGCAGCAGCGCGCATCGATCGCCCGTGCGCTTGCCTTCGACGCCGATCTTCTCTTGATGGACGAGCCCTTCGGCGCGCTCGACGAGATCGTCCGCGACCACCTGAACGAGCAGCTCCTGAAGCTCTGGGCTCGCACCAACAAGACCATCTGTTTCGTCACCCATTCCATTCCCGAAGCGGTTTATCTCTCGACCAAGATCGTGGTGATGAGCCCGCGGCCCGGCCGCGTCACCGACATCATCGAATCGCCTCTGCCGCGCGAACGCCCGCTCGGCATTCGCGAAACGCCCGAATTTCTCGAGGTTGCCCATCGCGTGCGCGAAGGCCTGAGAGCGGGGCACAGCTATGAGGAATAGCGGGGCGTCTTCGACCATCTGCCGTGCTGCAGCACGGGCCGACATGAGCGCCTGCGCCGACATTCTGAACCGCTGGATCGACGCGACCCCGTGGATGCCGCGGATACACGACCATGCCGACGTCGAGCGGTTTTATGTCGAGACGGTTTTTGTCGAACGGACGGTGGTCGTCGCCGAGCGGGACGACCGGGTCGCGGGTTTCATGGCACTCTCCAGCAATCATTATGTGACGGCGCTTTATGTCGACGACGCCTGCCGCGGCATAGGCGTCGGCAGCGATCTGCTCAAGACCGCCAAATCGCTGTCCGCAAGCGAATTGAACCTTTGGACCTTTGAGGCAAACGGCAAAGCCCAGCGCTTCTATGAACGACAGGGTTTTTCGGCCGTTCGCCGCACCGATGGCGACAACGAGGAAAGCCTGCCTGACATTCTCTACCATTGGCGCGGAGCGGAGGGGCGGCCATGAACCTTGCCTATGTCCTCTGGCTACTGCTTGCCACGACCATCTTTCTCGGCGGCGCGACGGCTTCGCGCGCCTATGTCTCCAACAGCCATATCGGCGTGCTGGTCGTGGCACTCGGGCTCTACATGATCGGCAACATCATCATGGTAAAACTGATGCGTGATGGCGGGCTTGGCCTTGCGATCTCGCTGTCGGCCATAGTCCAACTGGTTCTCGTCAACATCATCGCCTTTGCTGTGTTCGGCGAAAGGCTCAGCCTCACCCAGGCGGCCGGCGTCATGCTCGGCATCGCCGCCATGGGCCTGATGTTGCTGCCGGCAAGCGGAAAGGCATGACCATGCGCGAGGAAAGCTTTCTCAGGGACAAACTCTTGCCCGTCGGCACCGTTGTCGCGCTGCTGATCGTGGTCTGGTACATCGCTGTCGTCTTCCTGAACGCGCCCTTCGAGCGCGACACCGCCGCCCGCGCCGGCACCGAGATCAGTTTCTCGCAGATCGTTCACAACACCATGGCGCAGGAACGGCCGGTGCTGCCGGCACCGCATCAGGTTATTGCCGAGATCTGGGACACGACGTTCAACAAGCCGATCACCTCGAAACGCAGCCTGGTCTATCACGCCTGGATCACGCTCTCGGCCACCCTGCTCGGTTTCGGCATCGGCGCTGTGCTCGGCATCCTCCTGGCCGTCGGCATCGTCCACAACCGCGCCATGGACCGATCGCTGATGCCCTGGGTGATCGCCAGCCAGACGATCCCGATCCTCGCCGTCGCGCCGATGATCATCGTCGTCCTGAACGCGATTGGTATCTCCGGCCTGCTGCCGAAGGCGCTGATCTCGACCTACCTCTCCTTCTTCCCCGTGGTCGTCGGCATGGTGAAGGGCCTGCGCAGTCCCGAGGCGATCCAGCTTGACCTTATGCACACCTACAACGCCTCGCAGGCACAGACCTTCTGGAAACTGCGCTGGCCGTCGTCGATGCCCTATCTCTTCACCTCGCTGAAGGTTGCCGTCGCCATTTCGCTCGTCGGCGCCATTGTCGGCGAACTGCCGACCGGCGCCGTGGCCGGCCTCGGCGCCCGCCTGCTGGCCGGCTCCTATTACGGCCAGACCGTGCAGATCTGGTCGGCTCTATTCATGGCGGCAGCGCTGGCTGCCGTCCTGGTGATGATCGTCGGCTTTGCACACACCGCCGTCCTGAAGCGCATGGGGGCCAAGCCATGAACCTTCCGATCCTGATTGGCGCCATCGTCTTCTGGCTTGCCGCCTGGGCCTTCAACGAATGGCTGGTGCGCCAGCGTTTTGAAAGCGATGTCGCCAACAGCGCTGCACGCTTCGCCGTACCGCTCCTCTTCGGCATCACCCTTCTGGTGCTTTGGGAGGGCATCGTGCGGGGCTTTTCCGTGCCTTCGGTCCTGCTGCCGGCACCGTCGATGATCTGGCAGCGCCTGATCAACTCGCTGCCGACGCTGGCGGCAGACTTCCGCCAGACCTTCCTGAAGGCGGTGCTGACGGGCTATGCGCTCGGTTGCGGCCTCGGCTTCGTCGTTGCCATCCTCATCGATCGTTCGCCCTTCCTGCAGAAGGGACTGCTGCCGCTCGGCAACTTCGTCTCGGCGCTGCCGGTCATCGGCGTCGCCCCCATCATGGTCATGTGGTTCGGCTTCGACTGGCAGTCCAAGGTCGCCGTCGTCGTCATCATGACGTTCTTCCCGATGCTGGTGAACACCATCGCCGGCCTGGCGGCGGCCAGCCACATGGAGCGCGACCTGATGCGCACCTATGCCGCCTCCTGGTGGCAGACGCTCGTCAAGCTGCGCCTGCCGGCCGCCTGGCCGTTCATCTTCAACGCGCTCAAGATCAATTCCACCCTGGCGCTGATCGGCGCCATCGTCGCCGAATTCTTCGGGACACCCATTGTCGGCATGGGGTTCCGGATCTCCACGGAAGTGGGCCGCATGAACGTCGACATGGTCTGGGCCGAAATCGCCGTCGCGGCGGTGGCAGGTTCGGCTTTTTACGGGGTGGTGGCACTCATCGAGCGCGCCGTCACCTTCTGGCATCCCTCCGTCCGCGGAGGGCGCGCCTGAGAAAGACGCAATTCCAGGAAAGGCATCGAACGGTTTTCCCGGAATGGCTTGGTTCAAAGAAAATGAAGCAAAAACAAGAGGGAACTGACATGAACAAGAGACTTGCATCGCTCCTCGCCGCAGGCGTCTTTTCGCTTACAGCGTTCCAGGCCGAAGCCGCCGACAAGGTGACGCTGCAGCTGAAATGGGTCACGCAGGCCCAGTTCGCCGGTTACTACGTCGCCAAGGACAAGGGCTTTTACGAGGAAGAAGGGCTCGACGTCGACATCAAGCCCGGCGGCCCGGACATCGCGCCTGCGCAGGTGATTGCCGGTGGCGGCGCCGACGTCGTCGTCGACTGGATGCCTTCGGCCCTTGCCACCCGCGAAAAGGGCGTGCCGCTCGTCAACATCGCCCAGCCGTTCAAGAAATCGGGCATGATGTTGACCTGCCTCAAGGAGAGCGGCGTCACCAGCCCCGACAAGTTCAAGGGACACACCCTTGGCGTCTGGTTCTTCGGCAACGAATATCCGTTCCTGTCCTGGATGTCGCACCTGAAGATCCCGACCGATGGCGGGCCGGAAGGCGTGACGGTTCTGAAGCAGGGCTTTAACGTCGACCCGCTGATCCAGAAGCAGGCGGCCTGCATCTCGACCATGACCTACAACGAGTACTGGCAGGTCATCGACGCCGGCATCAAGCCGGACGATCTCGTGACCTTCCAGTATGAAGACCAGGGTGTGGCGACGCTCGAAGACGGCCTCTACGTGCTCGAAGACAAGCTCAAGGACGCGGCCTTCAAGGAGAAGATGGTCAAGTTCGTGCGCGCCTCGATGAAGGGCTGGAAATACGCCGAGGAAAACCCGGATGAAGCCGCCGGCATCGTTCTCGAAAATGACTCGACCGGCGCCCAGACGGAAAAACACCAGAAACGCATGATGGGCGAAGTGGCCAAGCTGACCGCCGGTTCGAACGGCGCTCTGGATGAAGCCGACTACAAGCGCACCGTGCAGTCGCTGCTTTCGGGCGGTTCCGATCCGGTCATCTCCAAGGAGCCGGAAGGCGCCTGGACGCACGAGATCACCGACGCAGCGCTGAAGTAAGAAGAACCGGGCTGAACGACAGGAAAGGGTCGCGCGACGGCAATCGCGCGGCCCTCTTCCGTTTCTGTGCAGGCCATTCATGGCCCACTACAACGCCGCGCGTCAAATATGACGCGCAAAGGACGCTGTAACACCTTAAATCTGCTGCATAATTTTCTCCTTAAATCGATTCCGATTTAAGGAATGATGCAGTAGGGTTGCCGCGAATTTCCGGGCGTGGGGGTGGCAATTCGAGGTCAACGGGCCGGTGATGCACCCCGATTGTCAAGATCGTGTCGAGATTGCAACCAAGACTGCAGAACAGAAGAAATATTGAGGAACCATCACTTCACCGCACTTGTAAGCACATGATGTGAAGATTACATAGGCGCGGATGTTTGTTGGAGGCAAGCAACACGGAGGAGTTCATTTTCCGAACGGTTTGCTTGAGGAAGTCTATCCCCGTCCTGCCCGCGCTCACGGTCTGATACCGTGTGAGCGGCGCATGAATACGATGGCCGTGCGCCTATGCATTGTTTCGCCTGGTTCGCGAAAACAAGGCGTCGGCGAAACTGAAAATCGCTTGATTGTACCGGGATCCGGCCTTGGAAGGCACAGATCCGCTTTTACGTCGTTTCCGTTGCCAGGATTGTAAAGCCGATGGCTCAGAAAGTATTACCTGTTCTCAGCGTTTGCGCTGCGATGATCATTGCTCCGTATTCAAGTGCATCTGCCGAAGAAGCGACCAAGGTCCAGCCGGCGCAGAGCCTGCCGTCGATCGTCGTCACCGAGGCCGTCGATCAGTCGATCAGCGATCGCGTCGTTGCAACCGGGACGATACAGGCCGTGGAGCAGGTCTATGTCGCGCCGCAGGTCGAGGGATTGTCGATCCGCGCGCTGAACGTCGATATCGGCGACAAGGTCGAAGAAGGTAGCGTACTCGTCGTTCTCAACGACGACGCCCTGCGGCTTGAAAAGAGCCAGCTCGAAGCGGCACTCGCCAAGGCGGAAGCCGGCCTCGCACAACTCAACGCCCAGCTCAGTGAAGCCAAGGCCAATTCCGAGGAAGCGACACGCGTCAGCGATCGCAACGCAGAGCTTGCCAAGAACGGCACGGTCTCGACGGCTGAAGCCGATCGTGTCCGCGCTCTTGCCGCAGCCACCCGTGCCCGCGTCCGCTCGGCCGAACAGGCCGTTGCCGTCTCCAGTGCCGATATCAAGGTGGCGCAAGCCCAGATCGATGACATCGATCTTCGCCTCACCCGCACCGAGGTCAAAGCCCCGGTCGCCGGTGTCATTTCCGCCAAGAACGCCAAGATCGGCGCGATCGCCAATGGCAGCGGCGAGCCGCTCTTTGCGATGATCCGCGACGGCGCGATCGAGATGAAGGCCGACGTTGCCGAAGCCGACATCATCAAGCTTGCGGTCGGCCAACCGGCGACGATCACTCTTGCGGGCGGCAACACCAAGGTCGAAGGCGCCATTCGACTGATCGCACCGACGGTCGATCCCGTGTCTCGTCTCGGCACCGTCTTCATCAGTCTCAAGGACACCACCAAGGCACGCTCGGGCATGTATGCCAACGCCGTCATCACCACCGAACAGAAGCAGGCTGTCGTTCTGCCGCAAACGGCGGTCACCAATGAGAACGGCAAAACCATCGTCCGCAAGGTCGACAATGGTGTGGTGAACATCGTGCCGGTGATAACGGGTATCTCCGACGGCAAGTTCGTCGAGGTTGTTGACGGGTTGAAGGCCGGCGAGCAGGTCGTGGCAAGGGCCGGCGCCTATGTGCGCGACGGCGACCGCATCAACCCCGTCAAATCAGCGCAACCAGCGACCAACTGACAGGAACCGTGACCATGAACTTCTCAGCCTGGTCCATCCGAAATCCGATCGCTCCGATCCTCGCCTTTTTCGTGCTGCTGGTACTCGGCTACCAGTCGTTCGTCAGCCTGCCGATCACCCGCTTCCCCAATATCGACGTGCCGATCGTCTCGATCAACGTCGCACAGAGCGGCGCCTCGCCGGCTGAACTCGAAACCCAGGTCACCAAGGAAATCGAGGACGCGGTCGCCAGCATCACCGGCGTCGACCACATCCAATCGACGATCAACGATGGCACGTCTACCACGGCCGTGATCTTCCGCATGGAAGTGCCGACGACCCAGGCAGTGCAGGACGTCAAGGACGCGATCGACCGCATTCGCGGCGATCTGCCGACCTCGATCGAAGAACCGATCGTTTCCAAGGTCGATGTCGAGGGCCAGGCGATCCAGACCTTTGCGGTCTCCTCGCCCGGCATGACGCTGGAAGAGCTTTCCTGGTTCGTCGACGACACGATCAAACGTGAAATTCAGGGCAAGAGCGGCATCGGCCGGGTCGACCGCTACGGCGGCGCCGACCGTGAAGTCCGCGTCGAGCTCAACGAGGACAGGCTGAATTCGCTCGGCATCACGGCCGCCGACGTCAACGGCCAACTTCGCCGCATGAACATGGACCTCGGCTCCGGCCGCGGCCAGGTCGGCGGCAGCGAGCAGGCGATCCGCACGCTCGGCGACGCCCGCAATGTCGACCAGCTCGCCAACACGATGATCTCGGTTCCAAGCGGCCGCTTCGTCCGCCTTTCCGAACTCGGCACCGTCACCGATACCTATGAGGAACCCCGCTCCTTCTCGCGCTTCAACGGCAATCCCGGCGTGACCTTTGCGGTTTTCCGCGCCAAGGGCGCCAGCGAGGTGAGCGTTGCAGAGACGGTCGCCAAGTCGCTGGAAAAGATCCGCGCGGCGAACCCAGACGTCACCATCGAGATGGTCGACGATTCCGTCTACTTCACCTACGGCAACTACGAGGCGGCGCTGCATACGCTGATGGAAGGCGCGCTGCTCGCCGTCATCGTCGTCATGCTGTTCCTGCGCAACTGGCGCGCCACGCTGATCTCAGCCGTCGCCCTGCCCCTCTCCGCGATCCCGACCTTCTGGATCATGGATATGCTTGGCTTCTCGCTGAACCTCGTCAGCTTCCTGGCCCTGACGCTCGCAACCGGCATTCTCGTCGACGATGCGATCGTCGAGATCGAGAATATCGAGCGCCACATCCGCATGGGCAAATCGCCCTATCGAGCGGCGATCGAAGCGGCGGATGAGATCGGCCTCGCCGTCATCGCCACCACCTTCACCATCATCGCCGTGTTCGTGCCCGTGTCGTTCATGCCGGGCATACCGGGCCAGTACTTCATTCAGTTCGGCCTGACCGTCGCCGTGTCGGTGTTCTTCTCGCTTCTCGTTGCCCGCCTGATCACCCCGGTGATGGCCGCTTACCTGATGCGAGCATCGGATGTCGGCAAGCATCACGGCGACGAAGATACCGGTTTGATGAAGCTCTACACCGGGCTGATCCGAGTGACGACGCGCTGGCGCTATACGACGCTGCTCGCCGCCATCGCCAGCCTGGTGATCTCGGTCTACTTCCTGTTCCAGGTGCCCGGCAGCTTCCTGCCGCCGGAAGACGCCTCGCGCGTCAGCCTGTCGATCGAACTGCCGCCGGACGCGATGCTCGAGGATACCGACCGGACGACCGCCGAGATCTACGAACGGGTCAAAGACCTCGAAGGCGTCGAAAGTGTCTTCGTGCTTGGCGGCGCATCACCGAAGGGCGACCTCGAACTGCGCCGCGCTACGGTCACCGTGCTTCTGAAAAAGCTCGACCACTCGCTGCTCAACAAGCTCGTCAACGACGTCATTGGCGGCCTGCCGGTCATCGGCCAGTACCTGCCGAAGCTGCCGCCCACTGGGCGCATCATTCCGCAGTCGCAGATCGAGAAGGAAATCTTCGCACGGGTCGGCTCGATCCCGGATGTCCGGGTCATCAAGCTCAACGACCGCGGCGAGCGTGACCTGTCGTTCAACCTGCTTTCCAACAATGAGGCCGATCTCGACAAGGCCGTTGCGACACTCGAATCGAAGCTGCGCAGCGATCCGCTGCTGGCCAATGTCAGTCCCGATGGCGCCCTGCCGCGTCCGGAGCTGCAGATCCGTCCGCGTGACGAACAGATGTCGCGCCTCGGCATCACGACTGCCCAGATTTCCGAAGTGGTCCGTGTGGCGACCATCGGCGATATCGATGCTGCGCTTACGAAGATTGCGCTCGATGGTCGGCTCATCCCGATCCGGGTCCAGATCAGCCGCGACTTCCGCACGGATATCGCCGCAATCCGCAATCTGAAGGTCCAGACGGCCTCGGGGTCGACGGTGCCGTTGTCGAGCGTTGCCGACATTAATTACTCCGAGGGCCCAAGCTCGATCAAACGCTATGACCGCAATCGCGTGGTCACGCTGGGCGCCGATCTGCCGATCGGAGTCGCCCTCAACACCGCGTCGGAACGCTTCAAGCAGATCGCCGATGGCGCCGAGCTTCCGTCTTCGGTGCAGTTCCTAGAAAGCGGCGACGCCGAGGTGCAGGCGGAGATGCAGCAGAGCTTCGGCAACGCCATGCTGCTCGGCCTGATGCTGGTGCTGGTGGTGCTGATCCTGTTGTTCAAGGACGTGATCCAGCCCTTCACCATCCTGTTCTCGCTGCCGCTTGCCATCGGCGGCGTGGCAGGTGCGCTGATCCTCACCCAGAACGCGCTGTCGATGCCGGTGTTGATCGGTATCCTGATGCTGATGGGTATCGTCACCAAGAACGCGATCCTGCTTGTCGATTTCGGTATCGAGATGATGCATCACGGCATGGACCGGACGCTGTCGATGATCGAAGCCGGCCGCAAGCGCGCCCGCCCGATCGTCATGACCTCGATCGCCATGTCTGCAGGCATGCTACCCTCCGCGCTCGGCGTCGGCGAAGGCGGCTCGTTCCGCGCGCCGATGGCGATCGCGGTGATCGGCGGCATCATTGTCTCGACCATCCTGAGCCTCGTCGTCGTGCCGTCCTTCTTCCTGATCATGGACGACCTGTCGCGCTTGCTCGCCCGGATCTTCGGTCGCTTCGTCGGCAAGAAGGACGAGGAAAACCTGCCTCTCGACCGCGAGGCGCTGACGGAGCTCGTCAACGATCAGGGCAAGACGATCGAAGACCTGGAAGAGCGCTTGAAGACGATCGAGGACGGCCAGTCGAAAGGCAAGCAAGCGGGCAAGGTGATCAATCATCCGGCGCTTGCTGCCGAGTAACCGGCACAAATCACCTGACAATCGGCCCGCACCCACCGGTGCGGGCTTTTTTTGTAGGAATTGTTTGATCGAGGTCAATTTACGTTTCAAAAGCCCGGTTATCCTGAGACTAGACGTTTACTCAGGGCCGGTGTGATGAAGACCTTGCGATTGAACTCGAATGACAAAGCGGTTCTGCTGGGCTCTCGCTTTTTTGAGAAGCTGTCGGCAGCGGCATCCGATGCCATTCTCGAAGGCGCGGTCGTTTCCAACCACGAGGAACACGATATTCTGTTTCACCAGGATGAGCCAGTGGACAGTGTCTTCTGCGTGTTGTCCGGCCTCGCGCGCGTCTATCGGCTCGGCAAGGATGGGCGCGAAGCCGACATCGCCGTCTTTCCCAGGGGTGAGATTTTCGGCGAGAACGCGATGTTCCTCGGCAACCGCGCCACCGCCAATGCGCAAGCGATCGGGTCCTCGATGATTGCCCGGCTCGACAGCCGGAACCTGCGCAGGCTTGCCGAGCAGCATCCGGATATCGCCCAGGCGCTGATGGAACTGCTCTGCCGTCACGGCCAGATGGCCGAGGATTGCCTGGCCGAGGACCGTCTCCTGACAGCGCCGCAGCGCGTCGCGAGCTACATACTCGGCCACTGCCCCGATGGCTCGACAACCTTCTCGTTCAGGCTGCCGTTCCAGAAGAACGTGCTGGCCGGCAAGCTGGGCCTGGCACCCGAGGCACTTTCGCGCGCCTTTTCTGCCCTTCGCCGCTCGGGCGTCACCGTCAAGGGCCGCATGATCGAGATCCACGACCGCCAGGCCCTGGAGCGCTTCTAGCGGCCGCAACCGGACCTGGAGCGCTTCCGCCTTAGACGGAGTCGCAGAAACGCTCTATCTCTTTGTTTTTACGCACTTCCTGACGGAAAGCCGCTTCGCACTTTTCCTGGACATGCCCTATAGCGCCGCGCATCTATTTAGACGCGCAAAGGTCGCTGTAACACTTTGAGTTGCTGCATAATTTTGTCCTTAAATCGATTCCGATTTAAGGAATTATGCAGTAGCACCGAAGCGGGTCGTAATCCCGTGTGACAACGGTGGACGAGAATTCCTCACAGTGGTCTCGGTTCAAGCCTGTCGGCGCGCGGCCTCAAAGCCCACCATGCAGCGTCAGGAAATCGACGATCCGGTTGACGCCGTCGCCGCGCTTCATGTCGGTGAAGACAAAGGGCTTGCCCGCCCGCATCCGGGTTGCGTCGCGATCCATGACGTCAAGGTCGGCGCCGACATAGGGCGCAAGATCCCGCTTGTTGATGACAAGCAGGTCGGACTTGGTGATGCCCGGCCCGCCCTTGCGCGGGATCTCCTCCCCCTGGCAGACGGAGATGACATAGATGGTCAGGTCGGCCAGATCCGGGGAGAAGGTGGCAGCCAGATTGTCGCCGCCGGATTCGATGAAGACGACATCGAGATCGGGAAAACGGCGGTTGAGGTCGGCGATCGCCTGCAGGTTGATCGTCGCGTCCTCGCGGATCGCCGTGTGCGGGCAACCGCCGGTCTCCACGCCGACGATGCGGTCCGATGGCAGCGCCTGCATGCGCACCAGCGCTTCGGCATCCTCCTTGGTGTAGATGTCGTTGGTAACGACTGCGACCGAGTATTTCCCCCGCATCGCCTTGCACAGCTTCTCCGTCAGCGCTGTCTTGCCGGAACCGACAGGCCCGCCGATGCCGACGCGCAGGGGACCATTTTTCGATGCCATGTGACGTTCCTTTCGAGGCGGCGCTCACGCTCAGGAGCGGAAAAGCCGTGAATGCAGGGTCTCGTGCCTGAGAGATGAAATATCGGCTGTTATCGTGGCCGAGCCAAGGTTTTCCAGCGATGCAGCCTCCGCTTCGCGCGCCACTGCAGCAATCGTCGGTTCAAGTCCTGCGATCAAACCGACCCCGTCGCGCTGGCCGGTGACGCCGCAGCGGATCGCCACCGATACCGCATTCGAAACGGATGCATTGAGATAGGCGGCGATCGCCGGCTCGAGGCCTGTGCAGTGCGCACCCGCGACTGCACCAACTGCGACGGGATAGGCGACGGTGTCTCCGAGTGCTTCGAAGACAGGATGCGGCCAATGCCGCGCTGCTGCGAGAAAAGCCTCGCCCTGCAACATGGTTTCCATGTGCCGCTCACGGCTTGCCGCCATCGCCTCGGCAAGCTCGATGACGGATTGAAGCCGCGCTGGCTCATCGAAGGCTCGATAGGCTTCGCCAAGCAGCACCGCATCGTTCCAGCCGGAGCCGTGGCAAAGAAGCGTCTCCAGCCACAGTCGCAGGCTTTCGGCATCGGGGACATGGCCGTCGTGAACCGCCTGTTCCAACCCGTTCGAATAGGAGAAGGCACCGACGGGGAAGGCCGGCGACAGCCAGGTCACGAGGCGAAGCAGCGCTTGCGTATCGACCCGTTCAGCCATGGTGATGGTGGTGATGGCCGTGATCGTGACCGGCGGCCGCGTGATAGGCGCCGCGCAGCGGATGGAACGGCTCGGAGACATCGACGACCGTGGCGCCCAGCCCCTCGAGCATCGCCCGAATGACCGGATCGCGGGTGATCAGAATGCGGTTCGGCTCGATCTGTGCGGGCAAGTGGCGGTTGCCCAAATGCCAGGCCAGTTCGACGAGATGCAGTGGATCGCGCGGGCGGATCTCGTAAAGCGCTTCGGGTGCCGCGACGATGCCGATATAGCCGCCGCCTTCCAGCACCAGCAGGTCGCCGTCGGCCAGCATTACCGCTTCCTTCAGATCAAGCATGACCACATCGTCGTTCTCGAGATGCAGTAGCTTGCGGCGCAGATGCCGTGCATCATGGGCCAAGGCGACGCTGTGCAATGGCGCCTTGTCCTTGGGTCCCGGCGAAAGCACCTCGGTCGAACGATAGGGCATGTCAGAGCACCTCGATCTTTTCCGGGTGAACGAGCTCGATGCGCGCCTCGACCAGCAGGTCCGCCATTGCCGCCTGGAAAGCCTTCAGATGCGGCTCGGCGAAATGGGCGTCGACTGCTTCCTTGTCCTTCCAGGTTTCAACGAACACCAAAGCATCGGGCTCGGCTGGCTTCTGATAGAGATCGTAGCTGATGCAGCCCGATTCCCGTCGCGTCGCCTCGATCAACGGACCTGCGAGCGACACGACCTCGGCGCCCTTGCCCGGGTGAGCCGTCAGATATGCGATAATGTAAACCATTGAACCCTCGACATCTTTTTCATCAGGCAGTGTAGCAAGAAAAAACCCCGGCGCTAGCACCGGGGTTTCAAAAAACGATCCGTCCGTCGGCCTGATCAGGCTGCGAGCTTCTGCGACTTCAGCGTTTCGAGAATGTTCTGCGGCGAGGAAACGCCGTAGGGATCGCTGTCGCAATTGTCGGAATAGCCTTCTTCCTCGAACCACTGCTCGACGACACCGTTGTTGACGACGGCAGCGTAGCGCCAGGAGCGCATGCCGAAACCGAGATTGTCCTTGGCAACGAGCATGCCCATCTTGCGGGTGAACTCGCCCGAACCATCCGGGATCAGTTTGACGTTTGCGAGGTTCTGCGACTTGCCCCAGGCGTTCATCACGAAGGCGTCGTTGACCGAGATGCAATAGATTTCGTCAACACCTTCGGCGCGGAATTCGGCCGTCAGCTTTTCGAAGTCGGGCAGCTGGAAGGTCGAGCAGGTGGGCGTGAAGGCGCCCGGAAGCGAGAACAGCACGACGCGCTTGCCGGCGAAATAGTCGTCGGAGGAAACGTCCTGCCAACGGAACGGGTTGGAGCCGCCGACGGCTTCATCGCGAACGCGGGTGCGGAACGTTACGGAGGGTACTTTTCTGCCGAGCATGGTCATCTCCTTCAGTGCAGGCACTCGATCGCGAGCGGTCTTGGGAGAACAGTCGTGATCGGAAATATCAGCCCGCTTCCTACCGGAAATTCCGCTGCGGTGCAGCACGAAAGGCTTCGATTCACGCCCGCGCATGGCAGGCATGCGGCCGACGCATGCCTGTGATAGTGTCGCATCAAGCTCGACAATGTCTCAGTTGTGGAGCAGCAAGGACAGGCCGAGGGTGGAAGGTAAAGGGCTCCAGAACCCCGTCTGCAATCCGGCTTCTCTCAGAGCCTGCGCCGTCCAGGTGTTGCATCCGAACAGCGCATTGAACGTGCCCTCCGCCTCAAAGAAGCGGTCGGCATAGCCATAGGAAAAGCCCTCGACCGGAACGACGGCGCTGCCGTTCCTGGCAAAGCTTTCAGAGATGAACGTCATGAGCTTCTCGAACTCGGCACGCTCGAGATCGACGCTTTCGACCGAAGGCTGGGGTTCGACGATCGCCCCGGCGATATCCACATGCATGACCGAGCGGTCGAGCGTCAGCGCCCTTACGACCGGCATCGGCTTCAGTTCCGACCATGTCGGCGTTTCCAGATAGAACGAACGGCCGCCCCAGCCGAAGATCAGCCATCGCGCCTCCGGATGATCAAGCGGCACGCCCGCCTCGCCTGCGAAGGCGAACCGAGCACGGGTCTCTTCATTGAGCGGAATGGCGATATCGGTGTGGATCGGACCGGAAAGGATCAGGATACGCTCGCCGGCGGCAGCCGACACAACCGCCGCGGCCGTGGCCGTGTTCGGCAGCAGCGGTCGCGGGACGACCGTCCCGAGAACGGCAGCCAGGATAAGTGCCGACACGCCATACGCGGTCCACTTGAGGACCCGCCAGATCCCGCTTTTTCGAGACAATGTCGTTTGCGGCTCAGAACAGGAAATAGCGCTGCGCCATCGGCAGAACCGTCGCCGGCTCGCAGGTGAGAAGCTCGCCGTCGGCGCGCACTTCGTAGGTCTCCGGATCGACCTCCACATGCGGGGTCAGGTTGTTGTGGATCATCGACGCCTTGCCGATACCGCCCCGGGTGTTCTTGACGGCAACGAGTTGCTTGGCGACGCCGAGCTTGGCGGCCAAACCTGCATCGAGCGAGGCCTGCGATACGAAGGTGACGGAGGAATTCGTGCGGCTCTTGCCATAGGCGCCGAACATTGGCCGGTAGTGCACCGGCTGCGGCGTCGGGATGGAGGCGTTGGGATCGCCCATCGGTGCCGCGGCGATCGTTCCGCCGATCAGCACCATGTCGGGCTTCACGCCGAAGAAGGCCGGGTTCCAGATGACAAGGTCGGCTCGCTTGCCGACTTCGAGCGAACCGATCTCATGGCTGAGGCCATGGGCGATCGCCGGGTTGATGGTGTATTTGGCGATATAGCGCTTGACCCGGAAATTGTCGTTGTCGCCGGTTTCCTGCGGCAGTGCGCCGCGCTGGCGCTTCATCTTGTCGGCCGTCTGCCAGGTGCGGATCGCCACCTCGCCGACGCGCCCCATCGCCTGGCTGTCCGACGAGATGATCGAGAAGGCGCCGATGTCATGCAGGATGTCTTCGGCGGCGATCGTCTCCTTGCGGATCCGGCTTTCGGCGAAAGCGATATCCTCGGGGATCGATGGCGACAGGTGATGGCAGACCATCAGCATGTCGAGGTGTTCGGCCAGCGTGTTCTTGGTGTAGGGCCGTGTCGGGTTGGTCGACGACGGAATGACGTTCGGCTGGCCGCAGATCTTGATGATGTCGGGCGCATGGCCTCCACCTGCACCTTCCGTGTGGAAGGCATGAATCGTGCGGCCCTTGATCGCCGCGATCGTGTCCTCGACGGAACCGCTCTCGTTCAGCGTATCGGTGTGGATCATCACCTGCACGTCGTATTCGTCGGCAACACCAAGGCAGCAGTCGACGGCAGCCGGTGTCGAGCCCCAGTCCTCATGCAGCTTCAGCGACGTCGCGCCCGCAAGCACCATCTCGACAAGCGCGCCCGGCAACGAGGCATTGCCTTTGCCGGCAAAGGCAAGGTTCATCGGGAAGGCGTCCGCCGCCTCGATCATGCGGGCAAGATGCCAGGGGCCGGGCGTGCAGGTGGTTGCGAGCGTCCCATGCGCAGGTCCCGTGCCGCCGCCGAGCATACAGGTGAGCCCGCTCATCAGTGCTTCCTCGATCTGCTGCGGGCAGATGAAGTGGATGTGGCTGTCCATGCCGCCGGCCGTAACGATCTTGCCCTCCCCGGCAATCACCTCGGTGCCGGGGCCGACGATGATCGTCACACCAGGCTGCATATCGGGATTGCCGGCCTTGCCGATCGCCGCGATGCGCCCGCCCCTCAGCCCGATATCCGCCTTGACGATGCCCCAGTGGTCGACGATCAGCGCGTTGGTGATCACCGTGTCGACGGCACCCGCCGCGCGCGTCACCTGGCTTTGCCCCATGCCGTCGCGGATAACCTTGCCGCCGCCGAATTTCACCTCCTCGCCATAGGTGGTGAAGTCCTTCTCCACCTCGATGAACAGCTCCGTGTCGGCGAGCCGAACCTTGTCGCCGACCGTCGGGCCGAACATGTTGGCATAGGCCGCGCGCGACATCTTGTAGGGCATGGGCTCAGGCTCCTTGGGACAAGTCTGAAGAAGAAGGGGAAAGACGACGAAGACGGCCTTCGGCAACAAGGGCGTCGACGAACTGCCGCTCGGCAGCGAAGGGATGCAACGCCCAGCCGACATGGCCGAAACCGGCAAGAACGACATCATCATCAGCTGCCGCAAAACCGGACAGCACGTCGGCGATCACCACCATGCCGCTCGACGGCACCACATAAGGCCCGGGCGCAAACCGGGACAAATCCCGGTCCAACCGCTCATGAGACGCGCTGGCGATGACCCGATGCGCCCGCCCGGTCGACGCCGCAAAACTCTCGAAACCGGCGGTATAATCGTCGCAGAAATCATCGAGGTCCGGGTGTGTTTCGGCCAATGCCGCGCGCAGGCCAGCAAATTTCCTAGCCGATCGCACGCTCCAGATCTCGCGCGCCTGCCGCACCGGGGCGCTGTTCTTCCAGCGCCCGCCGCCGAGCATGGCAAACGCCGGCCGGCCCGTGTTGCAGACGGCGACGATATCGGTCCTCATCCCGCCGGCGCCGACGGAACGACAATCGTTGAAGCGGATGACGATATCGGCCGCATCAATGGTCGCGGCAGCACCTTCCGGCACCTCTCCGTTCCCCACGATCATGATGGTGCGACCAGACATCAGGGTCAGTTTTCCGTGGGCTCGAGCAGCTCTTTGAGTTCCTTGGTGCGTGCCGTGGTCAGTTGCGCCAGGCAACCGGACACCAGCATCGGCTCCATCGATCCGCCGCGCGCCTCGAAGCCGGCAAGCTCGCACTGGCCGTCACGGTAGCCGATCCAGGCGCGCTGCGCCTTTTTCAGCGCCTCCTCCGCACCGACATAGTCGGCGCTGATGTCGGCAAGTTCCTTGTCCTTGGCCTTCATCGCCGCAACGGTCTGCTTGTAGACCTTGTTGAGTTCGGCGTCCGCCGTCTCATAGTCCTTGTTCGAGCAGATGTTCATGTCCGCCTGCGTCATCGTATTGGCGCAATCGACATCGTCCTCCTGCGCCAGGGCCGGTATGGCTACCAGCAGCCAGGCGCCCACGATCAGCGTCGTTCGCATCCTCATCCCTATAGCTTTCCCATGACCTGCTGGCGGAAGCCGTAAACCTCGCGCTTGCCCGAAAGCGGAATGAGCGTGACCAGTCTTTTCTGTCCGGGCTCGAAGCGGACAGCGGTGCCCGCGGGAATATCGAGCCGTTTGCCGTGGGCCGCACTGCGGTCGAAGTCGAGCCCGGCATTGGTTTCGGCAAAATGATAGTGGCTGCCGACCTGCACCGGCCGATCGCCGGTGTTGGAGACCTCGATCGCCACCGTCTCGACGCCGTGGTTGAGCTCGATCTCGCCGCTTGCGGCAATGATTTCCCCTGGGATCATCTGTTCCCTCTCCCCTGTCAGGCCGCGTTGGCGTCGGCGCAGCCTTGCGGCTTCAGCACCCGTTCGGTCGATGCCGGATACTTCGCCAGCAGCGCGGCCGGGCGCACCGGGCGCCGGGTAAACTCGCCGCCGCAGTTGGGGCAGGTGCCACCGAGCGTGCCTTCGACACAATCGACGCAGAACGTGCACTCGAAGGTGCAGATCATCGCTTCGCGGCTGTCGGGCGGCAGATCCTTGTCGCAGCATTCGCAGTTCGGGCGCAGTGCCAGCATCTCTCAGCCTCCTCAGCGGATCGGTTCGTGCACGGTGACAAGCTTGGTGCCATCCGGGAAGGTCGCCTCGACCTGGATGTCGTGGATCATCTCCGCGATCCCCTCCATCACCTGCGCGCGGGTGATCACATGGGCGCCCGCTTCCATCAGTTCGGCGACCGATCGACCGTCACGCGCACCTTCGACGACGAAATCGGTAATCAGCGCGATCGCCTCGGGATGGTTGAGCTTGACGCCGCGCTCCAGGCGGCGGCGGGCAACCATCGCGGCCATGGAAATCAACAGCTTGTCCTTTTCGCGCGGGGTAAGATTCATGCGTCGCCACCGGTTTGATTGCGGATTAGAGGACCCAGACTTTCGGCACTGTCGTTTGCTTGCGCAAGTGCGAAATGACCGGGATGAGGATTTTTCTGAGCGAGAAGCCGTCCGCTGCTACAAAACGCGCAACCAGCTTGTCGCGACCACCGACCTGGACATGGCTGACGCCCGCCCCCGCTTGCGTTTCAAGCTGCGCGCGCAGTCGCGGCAGCAGCAATTCGCAATCGGGTCCGGCATAAAACAACGTCGCAAAGGCCACATTGTCACCGAGGACCGAAGCGCGCACCGCAAGGGCGGCAATATCGTCGGCGAAGGTCAGGTTCTCAGCGTGCAGCAGCCGGCCATCGACGCGAATGCGCCAGCGATCGCGGAAGAGCCCTGAGTGCACCGCTTCGCCCATGGCCCTGCGGCCGAGCAGCACGGCTTCGACGCCAAGAAATGTCGCGCCGTCGTCAAGCTCGACGTCCAGTGAGCGCGACAGCGAGGCGCGATCGAACAGGATCGTCTCCTGCGGCAGCCACTCGACCCGCGCCCCCGCTGCCACGTCAATGCGTGTCGTGACATCGACCGTGCCGGCGCTGGCCTTGTAGATCTTCTCGCAGGCCTGCGTGGTGATGGTCAGCTCGGTCGCCGCACCGGCTTCGATCTCCCAGAGCATGCGATCACCGCCGGTCAGCCCGCCCGACGAGTTGATCAACACGGCCTCCATGGAGCTGTCGAAGGTTTTCGGCAGCCGGATCTTGGCGCAGCCTTCCTGGTAAAGCTCGGCAATGCCCGTTCGACCGACGGCCGCCTTGGCCACCAGCCGTCCTTTTCCAAACGCCCGCTGCGGGGCGATGATTGCCGCAATGCTCATGTTCATCCGCCGCCATCGTCGGCATCTGGAGGCGTCAAGTCAAGCTATTGTTTTGCAAAGAAAATCATCAAAGTGACCGCTTTATGAGCAGTCAATGCCCAACGAACGGCCAAGTCCTTACGCCACCCGATCCGGTGGCTCCCGCCCGTCGAAGAAGGCGGTGATGTTGTCGACCACCTTCATGCCCATCGCGACGCGTGTTTCCTCGGTCGCACTGCCGAGATGCGGCAGCAGAACGACGTTCTCGAGCGCTCGCAGGCCGGCCGGGACATTCGGTTCCGCCTCGAAGACGTCGAGGCCGGCGCCTCTGATGACACCGTTCTTCAGCGCCTCGATCAGCGCCGGCTCATCCACCACATCGCCGCGCGCCGTGTTGACGAGGTGGGCGCCTTTTTTCATCATCGCCAGCCGCTCGGCATTGATGAGATGCCGGTTCTCACCACCACCCGGGCAGTGCAGCGAGACGAAGTCGGCGACCTTCAGCACCTCATCGACGGTATCGAGCTGGCGTGCGCCGTAGCGTGCGGCTTCGGCCGCATCGATAGGCGAGCGGTTGTAGAACACCACCTCCATGTCGAACCCGAAATGACAGCGCTTTGCCATCGCCTTGCCGATCCGGCCGAAGCCGATGATGCCGAGCGTCTTGCCGGTCACCTTGCCGCCGATCATGTGGGTCGGTCGCCAGCCGGTCCATTCGCCCGCCCTGATCTGGCGCTCCCCCTCGCCCGCGCGCCGCGCCACGGCAAGCAGCAGCGTCATGGCGATATCGGCGGTGCAATCGGTCAGAACGCCAGGCGTGTTGGTGACGACGATATTGGCTGCCTTGGCGGCGGCAACGTCGATGTGGTTGTAACCGACACCGTAGTTGCCGAGGATCCTTGCCCTGATGCCGCCGCCGTCGAACAGGCTTGCCGGCAGACGGTCGGAAACCGTCGGCAGCACGGCATCAAAATCGCGCAGCGCCTGCGCCATCTGATCGCCCGACATCGCCACGTCTTGCTCGTTCAGCACGACATCGAAACGGTCGGCCAGCACGCGCTCCACCGCTTCGGGCCAACGGCGGGTGACGAGAATGCGCGGCTTGGAACTCATGGGGCAACCTCCGAAACAGAATCGTTCGGCGATAGTGCACGAAATCACGGCGACGGACAGCCTGCTGCGCGCCGACGAATGAAGGCCTGAGCAATGACTTTGCCGAGACGGAACGGGGGTGAAGAACCATCCTCACCCGCCGAGAACTCCCACCCCGAAACGAAAAGCCCGGCGATCACTCGCCGGGCCTTCGAAGTTCTGACGTGGTTCAGCGAACCCGAAGCGAGACTTACTCGTTTTCGAAGTAGCTGTACTTGCCGTCTTCACCCTTCTTCCAGGTGTACATGACGTAGTCCGGACGGGTGATGTCGCCCTTTTCGTCATAGCCGAGTTCGCCGATTGCGGTCTTGAACGGGCCCTTGGCCTTGACCGCTTCGGCAACGGCCTGCGGATCGGTCGTGCCGCCAGCCTTGGCAGCTTCGGCGACAACCTGCAGAGCAGCGTAGGCGTAGAGCGTGTAGGCTTCCGGTTCGAAGCCGGCAGCGCGGAACTTCTCGACGAGTTCCTTGGCGGCCGGGTTCTTGCGCGGATCCGGAGCGAACGTCATCAGCGTGCCGTCAACGGCATCGCCTGCGATCGAAGCCAGTTCGTTCGAAACGATACCGTCCCCCGACATCAGGGTAGCCTTGAGGCCCTGGTCCTTCATCTGGCGCATGATCAGGCCGGCTTCGGTGTGCAGACCGCCGTAGTAGACGATCGAGACGCCGGCTTCCTTCATCTTGGCGATGAGTGCCGAGAAGTCCTTGTCGCCGGTGTTGATGCCTTCATAGAGGGCTTCGGTGAGACCGGCTTCGTTCATGCCCTTCTTGGTTTCGTCGGCAAGGCCCTGGCCATAAGGCGTCTTGTCGTGGATGACGGCGATCTTCGCGTCCTTGTGGTTAGCGGCGAGGAAGGCGCCGGCAACTGCGCCCTGCTGGTCGTCACGACCGCAAGTGCGGAAGGTGTTCCACAGGCCGCGCTCGGTGAACTGCGGGTTAGTCGAAGCCGGCGTGATCTGCAGGATGCCGTTCTCGGCGTAGACTTCCGAAGCCGGGATGGACACGCCCGAGTTGAAGTGGCCGACAACGAACTTCACGCCGTCAGCAACGAACTTGTTGGCGACCGAAACGCCCTGCTTGGCGTCCGAAACGTCGTCGCCGAGCACAACCTTGATCTGTTCCCCATTGATACCGCCGGCAGCATTGATGTCGGCAGCGGCCTGTTCGGCGCCTTTCTGCAACTGTGCGCCGAAGGCGGCGTTCGGGCCGGTCAGCGGGCCAGCGACACCAACGAGAATATCAGCCCATGCGGTGCCGCTGAAAGCGACCATTGCCGTCAGCGCAACGGCCGACAGAAGAGACTTTTTCATCTTGTTACTCCCAATTATCCGAGCGGGTCTCGTTATGAACCTGCGCAATGCCCACCATAATTTGCGCCGGTGTTTCTTTCGCACCGGCCGCGGCGGCCGGCACGCGCTGTTCCCTTTACTTGGTTCTCCAGGAGAAGGGCGAGACCTTCTCGTAGAGCCAGTAATAGTTATTGGTCATTTGCTTGGTCCGGTAGTACCGGAAACCTACGGTAGCAAACAACAAAAGCACGACCGTGTCCACGATATAGTATTGCAGGCTGAACATCGTGCCGCCGAAGAGGGCATGGTGGATGAAACGGATCCCCAACCCTAACAACGCCACGTAGAGAAGCAGGCGCTGCATGCCCTGCCAGCTTTCGGCGACGCTCTTGCCCGTGCGCCAGGCAGTCCAACCGCCAAGCACGCAGCTTATGAAAAGAAACTGCCAGATCGACACTTCTTCGTAGAGAATTCCCTGCATGTCACTTGCTCCAGATGCAAACCGTCAATGACGGCCGCCTTCGAGATAGGCCGCGCGAACTTCCGGATTGGCGAGCAGGTCCTTGCCGGTGCCGCTCATCGTCACCCGCCCGTTGACCATCACGTAGCCGCGGTCCGAGAGCTTGAGCGCGCCGAAAGCGTTCTGCTCGACGAGGAAGACCGTCAGGCCTTCCTCCTTGTTGAGTTTCTTGATCGCCTCGAAGATGCCCTTGACGATCAGCGGTGCGAGACCCAGCGACGGCTCGTCGAGAAGCAACAGCTTCGGTCGAGCCATCAGCGCGCGGCCGATCGACAGCATCTGCTGCTCACCGCCGGACAGCGTTCCGCCACGCTGTGCCTGCCGCTCCTTGAGCCGCGGAAACAGCCGGAAGATCTTTTCCACGTCCTCAGCGAAATGTTTCAGATTGTCGAGACTCGCACCCATCTGCAGGTTCTCGAAAACCGTCATGCGCGGGAAGATGCGGCGGCCTTCCGGCGACTGCGCAATTCTCATACGCGCGATTTCGTGGGTCGGCAGGCGCGTGATGTCATGACCGTCGAACATCACCGTGCCGGTGCGTGCCTGCGGGCTACCGCAGATCGTCATCATCAATGTCGACTTGCCCGCGCCGTTGGCGCCGATCAGGGAAACGATTTCTCCGCGATGGACCTCGACATCGACGCCGCTCAGCGCCCGAATGTTGCCGTAGTAGGTTTCGACGGCTCTCACTTGCAGCAGCGGCGCAGTCATTGCTTGGTGCCTCCCTGCCCGCCTTCGATTTGCTCGATTTGCTCGATCACCTGTTCAACCTCTTCATCCTCGACACCCAGATAGGCCGCGATGACCTTTGGATCGTTCTTCACGAAATCCGGGGTGCCGTCGGAAATCTTCTGACCATATTCGAGCACGACGACATGGTCCGAGATCTCCATGACCACGGACATATCGTGCTCGATCAGCAGGATGGAGGTGCCGGTGTCACGGCGAATGCTCTGCAACAGTTCATTGAGAGCATGCGACTCGCGCGGGTTGAGGCCGGCTGCAGGCTCATCGAGGCACAACAACTCCGGTTCCGTGCACATGGCACGGGCAATCTCCAGCCGTCGCTGTGCGCCATAAGGCAGATCCCCGGCCGGGTCGTCAGCCCGGTCGATCAGCGACGCCTTTTCGAGCCAATGCTTGGCGAGTTCCGTCGCCTCCTTCGCGGCCTGCCGATAGGCAGGAAATCCAATTAGCCCGAGCACCGTATAGCCGGACGCCAGCATCAGTTTGTTGTGCTGCGCAACCAGCAGGTTCTCGAGCACAGTCATGCCCGAGAACATCCGGATGTTCTGGAACGTGCGTGCCACCTTGGCATGTTTGGTGATCTCGAAGTCCGGCAGCCGCTCCAGGAGATACTCCTTTCCGGACCGCTGCTTCATGGTGATCATGCCCATCGTCGGCTTGTAGAAGCCGGTGATGCAGTTGAATACCGTGGTCTTGCCGGCACCGTTCGGGCCAATCAGCGCGGTGATTTCGCCGCGATGGGCCTCGAAGGAGAAGTCGTTGATGGCCATCAGACCGCCGAAGCGCATCGACAGGTGCTCAACCTTGAGAATGGGGTCTTGTGTCATTGTCATCGTCGTGGTCTCGAGGGCCATCAGCCATGCCCTTCCTTGGTAAAGCTGCCGGAGACGGCCTTGCGTTCGCGCAGAAACGCGGTCGGCTCACGCGATCCGACGAAGCCGCGCGGCTTCCAGACCATGACGACGACCATGGCCAGGCCAAAGATCAGCATTCGGTAGAGTTCCGGCGTAAAGTTCGGCCCGAAGACGGCCTTCAGGAAGGTGAGCTCGCGCAGGATTTCGGTGCCGCCGATCATGACGATCGCTGCGATCGCAATGCCGGTCAGCGATCCCATGCCGCCCAGAACGACAATTGCGAGGATCACCGCGGATTCGAGGAACACGAAGGATTCCGGCGACACGAAGCCCTGGCGTACGGCGAAGAAGGACCCGGCGATGCCGCCGAACATGGCGCCCATGGCGAAGGCGGTCAGCTTGGTGGTAACCGTGTTGATGCCGAGCGACTTGCAGGCGATCTCATCTTCGCGCAGAGCTTCCCAGGCACGCCCGATCGGCATGCGACGCATGCGGATCGTGACGAAGGCCGTCAGCATGCAAAGGCCGAGGATCAAGTAGAACAGGAAGATCTTGTAGTAGGCCGACGAGATCGGCAGACCCATCAGTGCGGCAAAGCCATCCTTGGACGCATCGAACTTGATGCCGAACAGCGTTGCCTTGGCAATGCCCGATACGCCGAAGGTACCCTTGGTCACCTCGGTCCAGTTGATCAGGACGAGGCGGATGATTTCGCCGAAGGCGAGCGTGACGATCGCCAGATAGTCGCCCCGCAGGCGCAGCACCGGGAAGCCGAGGACCAAACCCCAGCAGGCGGATAGAAGACCGGCCACCGGCAGCAGCACCCAGAAGGACAGGCCGAAATAGGTCGACAGCAGCGCATAGCTATAGGCGCCGACCGCATAGAAGGCAACGTATCCGAGATCAAGCAGACCAGCGAGCCCGACGACGATGTTGAGGCCCCAGGCGAGCATCACATAGATCAGAATCTGGACACCGAAATTGTCAACCCATTTCAACGAGCCCTGAACACCGGTGAGGGCGAGGATGACTGGCGGATAGAGGATCAAGGCAACGATTGCGATTATCGAGAAATTGCGACTGAAGAAGTTTTCTTCCTTAGCGATTTCCGGTGCCGCCGCCTTCGCGGCCTTTCGCTGGGCAAGCCGGGGCTGGACATAGGCGACCATGAGGAAGCGGCCAACCATGGCAGTGATCACGAAGATCGCCAAGAGCCCCCAACGCTCGGTGAGAATCAGTTCGTTGCGGATGTTCTGGTCGGTCTTGAGGCCGACGAAGAGGACGAACAGTCCGAGCGTGATGAGCCCCGCGAAGACAGACTCGCGTAGGGCCCGCGCCGTCAGGTCACTGCCGGCGCTTGCAGATGTAGAAGCAATGTTTGCCATTGAATTATACCTTCTCGACTTCCGGTCGTCCGAGTATGCCAGACGGCTTGAAGATCAGGACGATTGCGAGAATGGAGAACGTCGCAACATCCTTGTAGTCGATGGTGAAATAAGCGGACCAGAGGGACTCGATGAGACCGATCAGCAGTCCGCCGAGAACAGCGCCCGGCAAGGAGCCGATGCCGCCAAGAACAGCCGCAGTAAAGGCCTTGACCCCCGGAACAAATCCGTCGGTGAAGACGACCACACCATAATACATCAAGTACATGGTGCCGGCGACAGCAGCGAGCGCTGCGCCCATGATGAAGGTTACCGAGATGGTACGGTCGACATCGACACCGAGCAGCGCCGCCATCTTGCGATCCTGCTCGGTGGCGCGCTGGGCGCGCCCGAGCGGCGTCTTGTTGACGATGTACCAGAAGACGGACAAGAGGATCGCCGTAATGATGATGATGATGATCTGCTTCAGCGAAATCGTGATGCCGAAGAGCTCATAAACCGAGGAAACGAGCGGCGGAATCGGCTTGTTGCGCGGGCCCTGCGTCACCTGGATGAAGTTCGACAAGACGATCGACATGCCGATCGCGGTAATCAGCGGCGCCAGCCGGAACGAGCCGCGCAGCGGCCGGTAAGCCACCCGCTCGATCGTCCAGTTCCACAGCGACGCCGCGAGCATAGCCACGACCATCATCAGCAAAAGCGCAAGTACAACCGGCACGCCTGCTATAAATGAAGTGAGAAGCAGAAAGACAACCAAAGCGGCAAAACCGCCGAGCATGAAGATATCGCCGTGGGCGAAGTTGATCATGCCAATGATGCCGTAGACCATGGTATAACCAATTGCGATCATACCATAAATAGACCCAAGAGTCAGCCCGTTGACGAGCTGCTGGACGAAATACTCCATCAATCTTCCCCTGGACCAGATCCATAAGGTCCGGTCTCTTGTTTTTTGAGCTCATTGTTGAGCGTTCTGTTTGATCGATTCCATACCTCTTTCAAACGAAAAGAAAAGCTAAAAAACGTGGGACCGGCAAAATCTTCGCCGATAAAATCGATTTGACGCTTTTGAAGTCAGAAAAAACAAAAAAAATGCACGCCTCGCCTGCGGGATAGTCAACTTTAGTCTAAAACGGCGAGCCATCCGGGCCGTGGATGAATCGGCAAGCAACAAGACCAGCTTGCCGGTTCGGCCGTTTCAGGCGCGCATGCGCTCACCGTTTGCGTCGAACAATGGGTAGGGCTGCAACCGCGCCGGCAGGATCTCGCCAAGCAGCTCGATCGCCCAGCCTTCCGCTTCATCGGCGATCTCCTTGGGCACGTAACCCAGGGCCACCGACACGCCGCTGGCATGGGCGTATCCGCCTGATGTCACCCATCCGCGCACGGCGCCGTCGAAATAGATCGGCTCGTCGCCGATGACATCGGCATCGCTCGTCTCCAGCAGGAAGGTGCGCAGTCGAAGCTGCCCGCCCTCTGCTTTCTCGCGGATCGCTGCCGCCTTTCCAATGAAATCCGCCGGTTTTCCGAGCGCCACGAACCGGCCGAGGCCGGCCTCCAGCGGACCGTAGAGCGGCCGAAACTCACGCGACCAGCTGCCGAAGGGCTTTTCGACCCTGAGCGCATTGAGGGCGCGAAGGCCAAACAGCCTGATACCGAACGCCGCTCCCTTCTCCAGGATCAGATCGAAAAGATAGCGCTGGTATTCCGGCTTCATCCAGATCTCGTAGCCGAGATCGCCGGTATAACTGACGCGACCGACGATCGCTGGCGCCATGCCGAGATCCATCCGGCGAATATCCATGAAGGCAAAGGCCGAATCACCGACATCGAGATGTGTCAGCGCCGCCAGCACGTCGCGCGCCCTCGGACCGGCGATCGACAGGCCGACCAGTTCCAGCTTCAACGGACGGATCGAGACCGAGCCGTCCGACGGCAGGTGCGTCTCGAACCAGCGCATATGATAATCCTCGGCGATGCCGGATCCGATCAGGAGGAAATCCTGCTCGCCGAGTTTGGCGAGGGTGAAGTCGCCGATCAGCTTGCCGTCACCCTTCAGCATCGGCGCCAGCGCCATCCGACCCGTCGCCGGAATGCGGCAGGCGAGCATCCGGTCGAGCCAGGCTTCCGCCCCCGCCCCCTTGATCTCGTATTTGGCAAAGCCGGAGGTCTCCATCAGCCCGACGGCGGCGCGCACCGCGCGGGCTTCATCGCCGACAGTGTCGAAGTCGGTCGAGCGGCGCCAGGAGAAGTGATCCTCGACACCGGGAGGCGCAAACCACAGCGGCGTTTCCAGGCCATAGGAAGCGCCGAACACGGCACCGGCCGCCTTCAGCCTGTCATAGATCGGCGTCGTCAGCAGCGGTCGTGCCGCCGGCAGCTCCTCGTTGGGGTAGCGGATCGAGAAGCGACGCGAATAGTTCTCGCGCACCTTGGCGTTGGTATAGGCGAGCGTGGCGAAATCCCCATAGCGCGCCACGTCCATGGCAAAGACGTCGAAGCCGGGATCGCCCTCGATCATCCAGTTGGCGAGCGCCAGGCCGACGCCGCCGCCCTGGCTGAAGCCGGCCATGACGGCGCAGGCCGACCAGAAATTGCGCAAGCCCCGCACCGGCCCGACCAGCGGGTTTCCGTCCGGCGAGAAGGTGAAGGGACCGTTGATGACCCTCCTGATGCCCGCCTTGTTGAAGGCCGGGAAATGTCGGAAGCCGACCTCAAGCTCAGGCGAGATGCGGTCGATGTCTTCCGCCAGCAGTTCGTGGCCGAAATCCCACGGTGTCGTCACCGGCGACCAGGGGCGGCAGGCCTTTTCATAGGTGCCCATCAGCATGCCGTTGCGCTCCTGGCGCAGATAGATCTCGCCGTCGAAATCGACGCAATGCATCAGCTCCTTGCCGCGCGTCTGGTTGAACTCGATGACCTCGGGCATATCCTCGGTGATGAGATACATATGCTCCATCGCCAGAACAGGCAGTTCCAGGCCGACCATGCGACCAACCTCGCGCGCCCACAGGCCCGCGGCATTGACCACATGCTCGGCAATGATTTCACCCTGATTGGTGATGACGCGCCACGACCCGTCCTCGCGCTGCACCAGATCCTCGACCTTCGTGTGCAGATAGATCTCGGCGCCATTCTTCTTGGCAGATTTGGCATAGGCATGCGTCGTGCCATAGGGGTCGAGATGCCCCTCGACCGGATCGAACACCGCGCCGACGAACTGATCCGGATCCAAAAGCGGCATCAGATCGTGCGCTTCCTTTGGCGTCAACAGCTCGGCCTCGAGCCCCATGTAGCGGCCCTTGGCGAGGATCGACTTCATCCAGTCGAAACGCTCCTTGGTCGCAGCCAGCATCATGCCCGACGTCATGTGCAGGCCGATGTCCTGACCGGAATATTCCTCGATCTCCTTGTAGAGCTCGACGGTGTATTTCTGCAGCTTGGCGACGTTGGGGTCGCCATTGATCGTGTGCATGCCGCCGGCTGCGTGCCAGGTCGAGCCGGAGGTCAGCTCCGATCGCTCGACAAGCACCACGTCGGTCCAGCCGAACTTCGTGAGGTGGTAGAGGATCGAGCAACCGACAACACCGCCACCGATCACGACGACTCTGGCATGGCTTTTCATGCGCGCACTCCGCTTTCCCGGGCATCCTGACGAAGCGCGGCTCAGTTTCTAGGGGAAAAGGATCAGGCACGACTGCCGCCCGCCCATGTCTGTTCCGGCACGGGGAACGGCAAGTGGCGAACGGGGAAAGCCTAGTCAGAAAGACGGCCGCGATAAAGACGTGGCTGCGAAGGAGGCTTGTCCGTTTCCGCCATCTGCTGGCGGATCGGCGACCCAAATGCGGCATTCGATGCCGCATTTGTTTTTAGTCGGAAAAAGCGGCCGATAGGTCGAACGCGCGGCCCATCGTCATCAGGTCGTCGAACAGCGATTCGGCAAAGCTGCGCGAAACGATCAGTTCGAAGATATCCTCGCCGGTACGCGCCAGGTTGATGGCGATATGGCCGCAAAGCACATTGGTGCTGCCACCGAGCGCAAAGGCGCCGGGGTGGAGATCGACGCCGACGCCCTTGGCAAGGACCCGCCGCGCGCACGGCCCGGACAGACGCATAAGAACGCGGCCGTCGCTCTGGTCGACGACATGCGCCTGCGTACCGCAAAGCATGTCGAGACGGCGCATGAGGCCGATCGGTGTGTCGACCTCGGATACGACCAGCCACTCGCCGGGTCCGCAATAGCGCAATGACAGCTCCGGCGTCGACGAAAGCGCCCGCTGTACGGCCGCTTCAAGCCCGACCTGGGCAAGCACTGTCGCGATCGCCTGCCAATGGCCGACCTCAAGGTGATCCGCATTTACGGGCTTCGGCGTGCCCCGCAGCTTCTGGTCGAGCGCATGGCGGTTGTTGTAGTCGCGAACCATCACCGCCTCCTCAGGCTTTCAGCTTCGTGTTCTGGGGATCGACGAACACCGGGTCGCAGACCTCGGCGATGACCTCGTGATCGCGCAGCTTGTCCCAGACGACGACCTTCTCGCCATAACGTTCGCGCCCGGATTTGAGGAAGGCGAGCGCGATGTGGTGCCCCAGAACCGGTGAGTAGCCGGCGGAGCTGACCCAGCCCTGATCGTTGAGGGTCGACGGTTTCATGCCTTCCTTGAGAAGATGGGCGCCCGCGCGTATGTCCTTGTCCTTGTCCACCGGCTTCAGCCCGACAAGCTGCATGCGGTCTGCCGCCGTCAGGCCGTAGCGCGCCGACAGGTGCTTGCCGATGAAGTCGGGCTTCTGCGCCGAAAACATGCGCCCAAGCCCGGCATCGTCGGGCGTCACGCGACCGTCGAATTCGGCGTGGGTCAGCAGACCTTTCTCCAGCCGCAGCACGTTCAATGCCTCGACGCCATAGGCGCAGACATTGTGCGCCCTTCCCGCCTCCATGATCTGGTCAGCAACCGCTTCGCCATAACCGGCGGGAACCGCGAGCTCGAAGGCGAGTTCACCGGAAAAGGAAATGCGGAACAGCCGGGCATTGATGCCGCCGCGAAGAGCCATTGCCCGTGCCGACAGGAACGGGAACGCCGTTTCCGAAATGTCCTCGTCGACCAGTTGCTGCAGCACCTCGCGCGCCTTCGGGCCGGCAATGGCCATCTGCGCCCATTGATCGCTGGACGAGCAGAACCGCACCTTGAGGTCGGGCCACAGCACCTGCGCGCAATAATCCATGTGGGACATGACGGCGCCGGCCATGGCAGTGGTCGTCGTCACGAAGAAATGGTCGTCCGAAAGCCGGCTCACCGTACCGTCGTCGAAGACGAAGCCGTCCTCGCGCAGCATCAGCCCGTAACGGGCCTTGCCGACCGGCAGCTTCAGCATGGCGTTGCAGTAGAGGCGGTTGAGAAACTCCGCCGCATCGGGCCCGAAAACCTCGATCTTGCCGAGCGTCGACACATCGCAAAGCCCGACATTGGCACGGACGTTGAGAACCTCCCGATCGACGCTTTCCCGCCAGGTCTTTTCGCCGGCGCGCGGGAACCAGGCCGAGCGGAACCAGAGCCCGGAATCAACGAAGGTCGCACCGTGCTTCTTCGCCCATTCATGCAAGGGCGACTTGCGGGTCGGTGTCGCGTGGCTGTCGCGGGCTGTCCCCGCCAGCGCACCGAAGGAGACCGGCGTGTAGAACGGCCGGAACGTGGTCGTGCCGACCTCGGCCGGGCTCACCCCGCGCATGCCGGCGAGAATGCCGACCGCATTGATGTTGGAAAGTTTGCCCTGGTCGGTGGCCATGCCGCTGGTGGTATAGCGTTTGGCGTGCTCGACATGACCGAAACCCTCGCGCAGCGCGAGGCCGAGATCCTTGGCATGCACATCGTTCTGGAAATCGACGAAGGCTTTCGACTTGGCGCCCGGCACATACCAGAGGGCTGCAAACGAAGGGTCCGCCTCAGTCTCGGTGACCGGCAGCGGCGCCGCGGCGGCGTTGAAGCCCAGTTCCGCGGCCATCGCCGTCGCCGTCTCGGCGCCATCGCGCAGGCAACCGGCAAGCGTGTAGACACCATTGGCCGCGCCGACGACGCGAAGGGTGTCGCCGACATCGGGTGCTGCGAATGCCTTCAACGCATCCGACCACACCGGCCGCGCGCCCCGCTGGCAGGCGAGATGAACGACCGGGCTCCACCCTCCGGACATGCCGAGCGCATCGCAGGCAACGAGTTCCTCGAAACCCGAGCGCTCGACGACGATGCCCGACAGCCGTTGCCGACCCTTGGTGTCGACGATCGCGCCCGAACGGATCACGCGCACGCCATCGGGCGCTGCGTCGCTGGCCTCCGGCCGACTGTCGATGATCGCCGAAACGGTCACACCCTTCGCCGACAGGCCCCGCGCCGTGCGATAGCCGCTGCTGCCGCTGGTGAAGATCGCGACCGACTTGCCGGCAGAAACGCCATGGCGATGGGCGTAGGTGCCAATCGCTCCGGCCATCATCACGCCGGGGCGATCATTGCCGCCAAACACCAGCGGCCGCTCTTCGGCACCGGTCGCCAGCAATGCACGCTTGGCGGCGATGCGCCACACGCGCTCGGTGGGCAGCTTGGCCGATGGTTCGGCCACGTGCTTCTGCACCCGCTCAACGGCCCCGAAGACATTGTCGTCATACCAGCCGAAGACCGTGGTGCGCGAAAGCAGGGTGACGTTTTCGAGCGACTGCAGTTCGGCGACGATCCGCTCCGCAAACGCCGGCGCCGACGCGCCGTCGACCGTTTCGGTTTCCGAGAGCAGCGATCCGCCGAGGCGAAAATCCTCGTCCGCAAGGATAACGCGAAGCCCGGCGCGGCCGGCCATCAGGGCCGCCATCAAACCCGCAGGGCCACCACCGACGACAAGCAGATCGCAGAAGGCCCAGGATTTTTCGTAGCTTTCAGGATCGCGTTCGAGCACCGCCCGCCCGAGACCTGCTGCCCGCCGGATCACCGGCTCATAGAGCTTTTCCCAGAGCTGCCGCGGCCACATGAAGGTCTTGTAGTAAAAGCCGGCACCGAGAAACGGCGAAAGCAGGCCGTTGACCGCACCGACATCGAAACCGAGCGAGGGCCAGCGGTTCTGGCTCTTCGCCGTCAAGCCGGCATAAAGCTCGACGACCGTCGCCTTCGTGTTCGGGTCGCTGCGGACACCCGAACCGAGGGTCACAAGCGCGTTCGGCTCAGATGGCCCGGCGCTGACGATGCCGCGCGGCCGGTGGTATTTGAAGCTGCGGCCGACCAGCAACTGGTCGTTGGCAAGCAGGGCGGACGCGAGCGTGTCGCCGGCAAAGCCGCGCAGCGGCCGACCGTCGAAGGTGAAGCTCAGTGCCTTGCTGCGATCGGCAAGACCGCCGGAGGACAGGCGATAGGCCGTCATCGCTGGGCCTCCCGCGCGGCGACTACGCCGTCGACGGCCGAATAGACCTCATGGGTGACCGTGTCGCGCTCGACGACCAGGAAACGGCGACAGCCGGCAACATGATGCCAATGTTCCAGCGTCCGGCCCCGCGGGTTGGCGCGCACATAGACATAGTCATGCCAGGCTTCATCCGACGCCGTGGGCGCGGGCCGAATGAGCGAGGCATCGCCGCGGATTGCGAACTCTTCCTTCGGGCGGACCCCGCAATGGGGGCAGGTGATCAGGCTTGCCATTGTCTTCCGTATCCTGGAGCCTCAACCTGGCTCCCTCAATATTCCTGGTCAGCCGGATGTGTCGTCATCCGGCTTGCGCCGATCTAGTGCAGATTGGGCTGCGGCCCGGCCCCTGCCTCGTCGACCGCATAACCGCGCGCGAAACGATCGAGCCGCAGGGCGCGCGCCACCGGGTGGGTGTCGTTCCTGGCGATCAGATGCGCGAAACAGTAGCCAGACGCCGGCGTCGCCTTGAAGCCGCCGTAGCACCAGCCGCAGTTGAGGTAGAGGTTGTCGATCGAGGTGCGATCGATGATTGGCGAGCCGTCCATGCTCATGTCCATGACGCCGCCCCAGGCGCGCAACACCCGAACGCGCGACAGGCCGGGGATCATCGACACCCCCTCCTCCATCACATGCTCGGCTGTCGCCAGATTGCCGCGCTGGGCATAGGAGGAATAACCGTCGATCTCCGCGCCGAAGACCAGTCCGCCCTTGTCCGACTGCGAGATGTAGAAATGTCCGCCGCCATAGACGATCACGTGATCGATGCACGGCTTCAGCCCCTCGGTCACAAAAGCTTGCAATACATGGCTTTCGAGCGGCAGCTTCAGGTCGGCCATCTCGCCGACGCGCGAAGAATTGCCGGCCGCCGCCAGCGCCAGCTTGCCGCAGCCGATGAAACCCTTCGACGTCTCCACCCCGGTGACGACGCCGTTCTCGCGGCGAATGCCGGTGACTTCGCAATGCTCGATGATGTCGACGCCGTGCTGGTCGGCCCCGCGGGCATAACCCCAGGCGACGGCATCGTGGCGGGCGGTACCCGCACGGCGCTGCAGAAGGCCGCCGAGAATCGGGTAGCGCGCATGATCGTAATTGAGGAAGGGGATCATCTTCTTCAGCTGTTCGCGCTCGATGAGCTCGGCCGAGACCCCTTCCATCCACATCGTATTGCCGCGCCTGACATAGGCGTCGCGCTGGGCGTCGCTGTGGTAAAGCATGATGACGCCGCGCTGCGACAGCATGACGTTGTAGTTCAGGTCCTGCTCCAGCCCTTCCCAGAGTTTCATCGAGAATTCGTAGAAGGATTCGTTGCCCGGCAGCATGTAGTTGGAGCGCACGATCGTCGTGTTGCGGCCGACATTGCCCGATCCGAGATAGCCCTTCTCGAGCACCGCGACGTTCTTCACGCCGAATTCCTTGGCGAGGTAATAAGCGGTCGAAAGACCATGGCCGCCACCGCCGACAATGATCACGTCATAATGGGATTTCGGCTGCGGCTGCCGCCATTGCGGTTTCCAGTTCAGGTTTCCGGAAAGGGCGTTCCTGACGATCGAGAATGCGGAATAACGCATGAAGGCATCCAGTTCAGTTGCGTCGCCACATTTGCACAGCCGACGCGAGGAGCAAAGATGCAAGCTTCTCGCAGGTGCAAAAATCAAGCTGCCGTTTTGCCGCAAGGCCGGAAAATTCGCCACACTGGCGCTTGGCGAGAAGACATTTTGCCGGAACCGTCGAAAACTATGGGCAACTTCCGTCGCCGAGTGTGGTATGGCGCCGATGAAGACCTGAAAGACGACAAGCAATGCTGCACATTCTGCAAAAGACCGCGCTCGCCGCCGGGCGCGCAATCCTCGACATTTACAATTCCGGTCCGGCAGTGACCTACAAGCCCGACTGTTCGCCGGTGACGGATGCCGACGAATGTGCCGAGCGCATCATCCTGGCCGATCTTGCCGCCGCTTTTCCGGAGATTCCGGTCGTGGCCGAGGAATCGGTTGCGGCCGGTTCCATCCCCGAGATCTCAGGCAAATCGTTCTTCCTCGTCGATCCGCTCGACGGCACCAAGGAATTCATCGGCCGCCACAACGACTTCACCGTCAACATCGCGCTCATCGAAAACGGCGCGCCGGTTGCCGGCGTCGTCTATGCGCCAGCACTCGGTATCCTCTACGCCGCGGCCGGCGGCAAGGCGTTGAAGGTAGTGGTCTCCGAAACCTTCCAGGTCCAGCCGGAAACCGTGATCGGCTGCCGCAGTCGCGGCGATCGGCTGGTGGCGCTGGCGAGCCGTTCGCACAACAGCGCCGAGACCATCGCCTATCTCGCCGAACATGGGGTCACCGACTACGAGGCCGTCGGCTCCTCGCTCAAATTTTGTCTGCTGGCCGAAGGGCTTGCCGACGTCTATCCGCGCTTCAGCCGTACGATGGAATGGGACACGGCCGCCGGCGATGCCATCCTGCGTGCGGCAGGCGGCGAGACGCTGACGATGGAAGGCACGCCGCTCACCTATGGCAAGCGCAACCAGAAAAGCGACAGCGATTTCGCCAATCCCTGGTTCGTCTCGCGCGGGAAGATCTGAGACCGCCGTCAGCCTGAACCGGCGGAGCCGGGATCAGACCGGCACCGCCTCGCCGTCACTCGACGTCGTCGCCCCATCGGCAGCGCGGTTCTCGGCCGGTGGCTTGATACGGAACCAGGCGAGATAAAGCGCCGGCAGGAACAGAAGCGTCAGCACCGTTCCGACGATGATGCCGCCCATCATCGCATAGGCCATCGGCCCCCAGAAGATTTCCCTCGCAATCGGGATCAGCCCGAGGCTTGCGGCGGCTGCCGTCAGCATGATCGGCCGCATGCGATGTTCGGTCGCCTCCCGCACCGCATCCCAGGCGGCCACCCCTTCCCTTCGCAGATCCTCGATCTGCACGACGAGGATGACCGAGTTGCGAATGAGAATGCCGATCAGCGCCAGCACGCCGAGGATGGCGACGAAGCCGAGCGGTGCGCCACTCGGCAGCAGCGCCGCGACGACACCGATCAGCGCCAGTGGTGCCACCGCAAAGACGAGGACCAGACGCGAGAAACTCTGAAGCTGGATCATCAGGATCGTCGCCATGGTGAACAGCATCAAGGGCACGACGGCGGCAATCGGCGCCTGGCTCTTGGCGCTTTCCTCGATCGTGCCGCCGATTTCTATTCTGTAGCCGTCGGGAAGGCCGGCGCCAAACGCCGCCACCTCCTTTTCCAGCTGCGCCGAAACCGTCGACGGCTGCGCCGAGCCGTTGATCGCCGCCTTGACCGTGATCGTCGGCAGGCGCGAACGGCGCCAGACGACCGGCTGCTCCATCTCGTAGCGGAAGTTGGCAACGGCGGCCAAGGGCACGGAATTGCCGCTGGCGCCGGGAAGCTGGAGATCGCGTAGCGTCTCGATCGACTGCCGCTCGGATTCACGCGCCCGGCCGACGACGTCGATCAGGTAGATGTCGTCGCGCACCTGGGTGACGGTCGTACCGCCGACGATGCCGTTGAGCGCCGTTGCGATATCCTGCGAGGTGACGCCGAGTTGGCGCGCCTTGTCCTGCAGCACATCGACCTTGATCATGCGTGCCGGCTCGTTCCAGTCGTAGACGATCTCGCCGAGCAGCGGATTGCGTCCGAGAACGGTGCTGAGCTCGAGCGCATGTTTGCGCACCTGATCGATATCCGGCCCGCTGACGCGATACTGGATCGGACGCCCGACCGGCGGGCCGATGTCGAGCAGCTTCACATAGGCATCCGTTCCCGGGAACGTCTGCTTGAGATAGGCCTGCAGATCGGCGCGCACCTTGTCGCGGACGTCGAGCCCCTTGGTGACGATGATCATCTGCCCGAACGACGGATGCGGCGGCTGCACGTCGAAGGACAGCACGAAACGCACCGCCCCCTCGCCGACATAGCTCGACCAGCGCAGCACATCCTGGTTGCCGGCGAGCTTCTCCTTCTCGAACTTCGCCATCTGCGCATTGGTCTTCTCGATCGAGGAATTCTGCGGCAGCGACCAGTCGACAATGATCTCGGGTCGGTCGGAGGACGGAAAGAATTGCTGCTGGACGAAGCCCATGCCGAAGACCGAAAGGCAGAAGACCGCGACCGTGGCGATGATCGTCGTCCAGCGCCAGTGCATGCAGAGGTCGAGCAGCCTGGAAAACAGTCGCCCGATCCGACCCTTTTCGCCGGCATGCTGCTTCATCGTCTTCGGCAGGATCGTAACGCCCAGCAGCGGCGCGAAGATCACCGCCACGATCCACGAAACGAGCAGCGAAATCGCGATGACGACGAACAGCGTGAAGGTGAACTCCCCGGCGGCGCTGTTGTTGAGGCCGATCGGAATGAAACCGGCAACGGTGACGAGCGTGCCCGTCAGCATCGGAAAGGCGGTCGAGGTATAGACGTAGGTCGCCGCCTTGCGCAGCGAATCGCCGACCTCAAGCCGCGCCACCATCATTTCCACCGCGATCATCGCATCATCGACAAGCAGGCCCAGCGCGATGATCAGCGCCCCGAGCGAAACGCGCTGCAGCGAGATGCCCCAATAGGACATGAAGACGAAGGTAATCGCCAGCGTCAGCGGGATGGAAAGCGCCACGACAAGGCCGGCGCGCATGCCGAGGCTGACGAAGCTGACCGCAAGGACGATGATCACCGCTTCGAACAGCGCCTGCGTGAAGCCGGAGACAGCCTCTTCGACCACGAGCGGCTGGTCGGACACGAGATGAATGTCGACGCCGACCGGCAGCCTCTCTTCCAGGAGCGCGATCTTCTCTTCGACCGCCTTGCCGAAATCGAGCAGGTTCGAGCCCTGCTTCATGCCGATCGCCAAGCCGATCGCCGGTTTGCCCTCGAAGCGGAACAAGGCGGACGGCGGATCGACATAGCCGCGGCTGATCGTGGCGATGTCGCTCAGGCGAAAGAAGCGGTCGTTGACCTGCAGGTTAACGGAACGGATGCTCTCTTCCGATGAAAACTGGCCGCCGACGCGGATGCTGACACGTTCGCCTTCGGTCTGGATGACGCCCGATGGCGATACGGCGTTCTGGGCCTGCAGCGTCTCGATCACCTGCTGCTGGTTGATGCCGAGTGCCGCGAGCTGGCGCGGCGAAAACTCGAGGTAGATCACCTCGTCCTGCGCGCCGATCAAATCGACCTTGCCGATATTCGGCACCGTCAGGATATCGCGGCGCGCATCCTCGACATAGTCGCGCAGCTGGCGCTGGGTCAGCCCGTCGCCGGTGAACGCGTAGATATTGCCGAAGACGTCGCCGAAGCGGTCGTTGAAGGCAGGGCCGACGACGCCGGAAGGGAACTCCCCGCGAATGTCGTTGATCATGTTGCGAACCGTGACCCAAGTCGCCGCCACATTGCGCGCCTTCGTCTCCGGTTTCAGGTTGACGAAGACCAGCGTCTGGCCCGGCGTCGTCATGCTCCTGGTGTAGTCGAGCGACTCCAGTTCCTCGAGCTTGCGCTCGATGCGCTCGGTGACCTGCAGCGTCGTTTCCTCGACCGAAGCGCCCGGCCAGGCGGCCGAGATCGTCATCGTCTTGATGGTGAAGGACGGATCCTCCTCGCGGCCGAGCTCCACATAGGAGGTGATGCCGAGCACGACGAAGACGATCATGAAGTACCAGACCATGGAGCTGTGATCGAGCGCCCAGTCCGAAAGGTTGAACTTCTTCATGAACGCGCTCCGTCGGAAATCTTCACCTTCTGGCCTTCTTCGAGGCTGTGCGCGCCCGCCGTGGCGATCCGCTCCCCCGGTTTGAGCCCGGCGTTGACCGGCCTCAAGCCGCCGACATCGGCCCCGACGTCGACTTCGCGCGCCGCGACATCGCCGCCTTGTTCGTTGACGATCCAGACGAAGTTCTTGCCCTCCCGCTCGAACACGGCGGTTGAAGGAACGAGCATAAGTTCGTGCTCGGAGCCCTGGCGCGTCGCGGTGATGGTCGTTCCCAGCCTGAACCCGACCGGCGGGTCGTCGAGCGCGATCTTTACGCGTCGCGTCCGGGTGACAGGGTCGGCCGCCGGCGCGACCTCACGCACCGTGCCGTTGACCCGCAGGTCCGGATTGATCTGCAGCGCCACCGAAAACGGCGTGCCGATCGGAAACAGCGCGATGCCGTCGGGTACGTCGACGACCGCGTCGCGCTCGCCCGGCCTGGCGACGGTCACCACCATCTCGCCTGCCGACACCACCTGGCCGACCTCTGCCCCGGTCGCGGTAACGATGCCGTCGAAATTGGACTTCAGCTTGGTATAGGAGAGCTGCTCCTCGGACTTCGAGAGCCCCGCCGTCGCGCGTATCAGCGAAGCCTGTGCCGCCTCGCGGGCTTGCTGGGCGCTATCGACGGTGGCTTGCGATTCAGTGTCGGTCTTCAAGAGGGCGGTCAGGCGTTCTTCGGCCGCCGCCGCGTTGGCAAGCGTTGCTTCCGCACTCGCCAGATCGGCCTTGGCGGACCGCAGCGCCAGTTCGAAAGCGGTCGGGTCGAGCGCCGCAAGCTCGGCCCCGGCGACCACCTCATCCCCGACCGTAACATCGCGAGCGACCAGCCGACCGATCACCCGGAAGCCAAGCTCCGTCTGCACCTTCGGCTGCACCGTTCCGGCAAAGCTCGCGGCCGCGTCGACGCGCTGGCTGACCACCATCGACAGCACCGGACGAACGACGCCGGTCGCCTGCTCCTCTTCCTTCTGGCAACCGGCCAGCAGAAGGACAGCAACCGGCACGACCAGACGATTGAATGTCGACCAGCTCATTTCGCCTGCTCCTCTGCCACCGCATGCACCGCCAGGCCCGGGCGCAGGAACTTAGCCCCCTCCGCCACGACCCTGTCTCCGACCGAAAGCCCGGAGGCGACCAGTACCCGGCCGCTCTCATAGGTCTTCACCTCGATCGGCTTGAGACCGACCGTGCTGTCCTTGGGATCGACGATCCAGACCGCCGGCTTGCCGTCGACGGCGGTGAGCGCCGTCCACGGCAGCGCGATGACCTTGGCGGGTTCGAAGCGGGCGACGCCCGTCACCGACGAGCCGAGCGTCATGCGCTCCGGCGTCTGTAGCATCGCCAGCTTCACCCGCACCGTACCGGCCTTGGCGTCGATGGTAGGCGAGATCTCGCTCACCCGGGCGATCGCCGTGACCGAGGGATCGCTGACCAACGCCAACGTCACGTCCTGGCTCGCCGGCTTCATGAACAACAGGCCCTCGTGAACGTTGAAGATGGCGTCACGCGGCCCGTCCTTGGCAACGGAGAACATGGTTTGCGCCGCCTGCACCACCTGCCCCGCTTCGGCATGTCGCGCCGTCACGATGCCGGCGGCGCTCGAACGCAACTCGGTATAGGAAAGGGCCGTGCGGGCCGCGCCGAGTTCTGCCTTGGCGGCATCGAGCGCACTTGCAGCGGTGCGTTCGGCGGTCTCCGCCTGAACGAGATCCCGCCGCGTCGTAAAGCCTTGCGTCATCAGAGTGTTTTGTCGGGTCAACGTGGCCGAAGCCTGCCGCAACTGCGCTTCTGCGGCCTTCACCGCCGCCTCGGACGCCTGAACATCGGCTTCCTGCTCGCGCGGGTCGATCTTCGCCAGCAGCTCGCCTTCATCGACATGGGCGCCGACATCGGCAAACCACTGCGTGACCTGACCGCTGACGCGAAAGGCAAGGTTCGCCTGCACATGTGCCACGACTTCGCCGGTCAAGGTGACAGTCTGCTGGTAATCGGTGAGTTGTGCTTCGACGATCCGGACGGTCGTTTCCGGCCTTTTGGCCTCTGCTTCCTGCTTCTGGCACGACGCCAGCAAGACGGTGGAAGCGAGCATGACGCCCCAACCACATTGCCGCACCCTGCATGTGAATTGCTTCATACGCTCCACCCGGCTTAGGCATTAATCGGGGCTGTTATCGTGATCCCTCAATATGCAAGATGCACACCGCGTTCATCGCGAGGATGCCAATAAAGTCGCATACTTGGCCGTCGTCTGGAAGTCCCGCAGTGGCAAACGGCGCTGCGACCGATGGTGGCAGCGCCACGCGACACACACTATGAAGAGTAACAAGGCGACGGCGTTATGCGCCTTCGCGCTTGGCAGCTTTAGCGATCAGGTTTCCCACCGAGCTCTCGTTGAAGGGTTTCTCGATCCTCGGGATGCCACGCAGATGTGCCGGGAAGATCTCAGCATCGCCGTAACCGCTGGCAAAGCTGAAACACATGCCGAAGCCTTCGCATGGGATGCGTTTGTCGTTGCGGGTTGCCGTTCCTGCATCAATCCATCCGATACCTGTTGCGGCAGGCCGCTTTGGCGACCATGGTCCTGATTGGAACTAGCGTGCACGGCCGGGGCGGCAAGGTTTCCCTGCCAAAAACGGATAGATTTCAGGTGCTTCATCGCTTCCGGCAACTGCTCGCGGCGATGGACAGCCGTCGCATCGCGCCCTATCTCTTGCATTCGATCCTGCCCGCTGGAGCCACCGCCATGTCTCATCCCGCCTTTGCCCCCGATCACCTTGCCGTCGTCACCGGTGCCGCTTCCGGCATTGGCCTTGCCGCCGCCTGCCGCTTCGCGCGGCTCGGCATGCGTGTCGTGCTTGCCGATCTCGAGGGTGAGCGCCTGACGCAAGCCGCAGTGGAGGTTGCTGACCTTTCGCCGCATGGCGCGGACTACGTTGCAGCCATCCCTGCCGACGTCTCTCGCCTGGAGAACATCGAGGCGCTGGAGCGCGCCGTCCACGAGCGCTTCGGGCCTGTCCATGTGCTGATGAACAACGCCGGCATTCAGCCAGGCAGCGCGATGTTTGGCCCACAGGCAAACTGGGAGGCCGTGCTCGCGGTCAATCTCTGGGGCGTTATCAACGGTTCGCGCGTCTTCGCACCGCCCATGACCGCCCACGGCCAGCCGGCGGTTATCATCAACACCGGCTCGAAGCAGGGTATCACCACACCGCCCGGCGACGCCGCCTACAATGTCTCCAAAGCCGGCGTGAAAGCGTTCACCGAGGCGCTGGAGCATGAATTGCGCAACATTGCGGGCGGACAGGTCCACGCCCATCTGCTGATCCCCGGCTTCGTCTATACGTCGCTCACGGCAAGTGGCCGCACGGAAAAGCCTGAGGGCGCCTGGACGCCGGATCAGACCGTCGACTTCATGATGGAAAGCCTTGAGCGCGGCGACTTCTACATCCTCTGCCCCGACAACGACGTCATCAGGTCGACCGACGAGAAGCGCATTCTGTGGGCCGCCGGCGATATCGTCGAGAACCGGCCGCCGCTGTCGCGCTGGCATCCGGATTATGCCGATGCCTTCAAGGCCTTCCTCGCCAAGGACCGGAGCTGACTTTTCCGCCCACGTTGACACAGCGTTCGCCGGCGCGGTTCTGGCGCGGCTGACCCGCATGTGGTTTGTGAGGCATGATATCGGGAGACGAAAAATGACGAGCGGCATCCACCACATCACGCTGATCGCCCGCAAGGTGCAGGCAAATGTCGACTTTTACGTCGGCTTCCTCGGCCTGCGCCTGGTGAAGCGAACCGGCGGCTACGAGGATGCCACCCAGCTTCATCTCTTCTATGGCGACGCCGAGGGTTCGCCCGGCTCGCTCGTAACCTTCCTGATGTGGGAAGACGGCGCGCCCGGACGTGTCGGCCACGGCCAGCCGAGCGAGATCGCCTTTGCCATTGCGCCGGAAAGCATCGGCTTCTGGCTGACGCGGGCGCTCCAGTACAACATCAAGATTTCCGGTCCCGCCCAAGAATTCGGCGAACCGGTGCTGCGGCTCAAGGACCCCGATGGCGTCATCGTCAAGCTCGTGGGCACCGACGCGCTGCCCGCTGCCGCACCCTGGAGCACGCGCGATATTCCCGAGGCGGACGCGATCCGGCGCCTGCGCGGCGCCACGATCCTGACCGAGCAGCCGACCGAATCCGCCCGTTTCCTCGCCACGCATTTCGGCTATGTCGAAACCGGCGCCACCGACACGATCCGCCGCTTCACCTCCCAATCGGGCGACATCATCGACGTGCGCGACGCCACCGGTTTCTGGACCTCGGCACCCGGAACCGGCACGATCGACCACATTGCCTTTCGCGCCCCGGACAAGGACACCGTGCTGAAGGTCCGCGACGACCTGAAGCACGACGATGCCGGCGCCATCAACGCCCATGATCGCAAGTACTTCTTCTCGCTTTATGTCCGCGAACCCGGTGGCTCGCTCTATGAGTTTGCAACCGACAAGCCCGGCTTTACCATCGACGAGCCCAAGGAGACGCTCGGCACGCAGCTGTTCATCCCTGCCCATTTTGCGGACCGGACCGCGGAAACGCTGGTCAGCCTGCCGCAGTTCGCGCTACCGGGCGAGCCGCGCCTGACGGAACGGGATCTTCCCTTCGTTCACCGCTTCTATCATCCTGATACGCCCGACGAGCGCACCTTCGTGCTCCTGCACGGCAGCGGCGGCAACGAGACGCAACTCCTTCACCTCGGCCATCAGGTGGACGGCCGGGCAACGCTGCTCGGGGTTCGCGGCCGTTCCACCGAAGAAGGCTCGCCGCGCTGGTTCCGGCGCTATTCCTCGACCACCTTCGACCAGAAGGACGCCCGCACCGAGGCCGACGCCTTTGCCGCCTTTCTCGAAGGCGCGCGCGACGGCTACGGCATCGATCTCGCGAAGGCCGTGTTCATCGGCTATTCCAACGGCGCCAATCTGCTGGTCGCATTGATGACGCTACATCCGGGGCTGATCCGGCACGTGGTGCTGATGCGCTCGATGATCGTGCTCGACGATATGCCGACGCCGGATCTCACTGGCACGGATATTCTGCTCCTGACCGGCCGCAGCGACAGCTACGGTGAGTTTGCGCCGCGCCTGAAAGCCGAGCTGGAGAAGACCGGTGCCAAGCTCACCGCCATCGATCTCGACATGGGTCACGAAATCGGTGCCCCCGACATCGCTGCCATCCAGCAATGGCTGGCAGAAAGCGGCGCTTGAGCGCTTGCGGGCCGTCGGCGGTTCGGTTCAGTGCAGACCGATAGACGGCGACCCGTTCTCTGCGTCATGCTCGGGCTTGACCCGAGCATCCGTGCCCCCGGGCTCTGAGCGCAAAACGGGTCCTTGCCCACAACCATTGTGGATCCTCGGGTCAAGCCCGAGGATGACAAAATTCAGTCTTTCGTGAGAGCATTTCTAGCAAAAAAAGCGAAGCGGTTTCCGTCAGTGCGTAAAAAGCAGGAGATGGCTTGTTGCCGTGGCCCCACCTAAAGCGGCCCTCAGGACTGGAGCCCCTACCTGCCGCTCTGCGCCCCGGCAAAATCGGCGAAAGCCTTGACGAAGGCGCGCAGGCGGTCGCCCGCCTCAGCGTCCGTCAGCACCCCATCCTGATTAAACAGGGTTTCCGCACGCGGCAGCATCAGCCGCTTGCCCGACCAGAGTTCAGCGCCGAGCGTGCGCATCACCGGAAGCCAGGCGTTCTGGCTGAGGATCGTGCCGAAATTGCCCGGCGACGCGCCCGCCAGCGCAAAGTGCCGGCCACGAAACACCTTGGCGATATCGGCGGAGGGCCGGCTCAACCAATCAATCGCATTCTTGAAAACACCCGGCATCGAATTGTTGTATTCCGGTGTGAACAGGATCACGCCATCAGCCGCCATGATCTTTTGTTTCAGCGCGGTGACAGCCTCTGGGATTCCGTCCCTGGCTTCCAAATCGCCGTCATAGAGCGGAATGCCGTGCAGCGTCGCGGTTTCGAATTCGACACCATCGGGCGCACCGGCAGCGGCAGCCATCATCAGGCCGGTGTTGAACGACGCCTTCCTGAGGCTTCCGGATATGCCGAGGAGTTTCACCATGATCTGACCCTTTTTTGCTTGTTGCCGCCATCATGGGTCGACGCGGCGGCAATGCCAATGGGATCAGAGGGATATAAAACGGAAAAAGCCGGGGACGAGCCCCGGCTCAGACCGCTGACAAACCCCTGGCACCGTCCAGGGGTTTATGATTCATTGGGACATGTTGAAGAAACCCGTTCCCGAACAGACGGCGCTCGAGATGGTGACGCTCGACAGTCTGGTGCC
>NZ_MBSS01000012.1 GCF_001695855.1 Ensifer sp. LC163 | reverse complement strand
CTGGCACGGCCATCACCGGCGTCAGCGTTCTGACCCTCGACATCAGCACTGGGGTAACGGCAACGACACTGGCCAACTACCTCAGCGGTGTCGACACCGTCCTGAAGAGCATGACCGACTCCGCTGCGGACCTCGGTGCCGTCAACAAGCGCGTCGACCTCCAGAAGGACTTCGTCGACAACCTGATGGACTCGATCGAATCGGGTGTCGGCAAGCTGGTTGATGCCGACATGAACGAAGAGTCGACCCGTCTGAAGGCTCTGCAGACGCAGCAGCAGCTCGGTATCCAGGCGCTGACGATCGCCAACACCAACTCGCAGAACATCCTGTCGCTGTTCCGTTAATCGGCGCATGGAGCATGACGGGCGCATGTTCGCCTGTCAGCTTGTCATATCCAGAAAACCGCGTCGCCCGAACAGGACGGCGCGGTTTTTTGTTTGCCAAGTGCCGCCTTTCGCGATTAACGCCTGCTTCATATTCCCTTATTTCTGTTTATCTTTGTTACCGACTTATGAATGGCGTTAACTGTTTGTTAACCAAACAATCGTTACACCTTCGTTAAGAGCGAAGGGTCGCCCCCAGGGCAAAACAGGGGCGGTTCGCATGACGCTGGTCCCGTCGCTGCCGGTCATTCACTCCGGAATGTTCTCAGAAATCTTTCGGGGCAAGTGACCAATGACCAGCATCATGACCAACACGGCCGCCATGGCCGCACTCCAGACGTTGCGCTCGATCAACACCAACATGGCCGAAGTGCAGGACCGGATCTCGTCCGGCTACCGCGTTCAGACCGCAGCCGACAACGCCGCCTACTGGTCGATCGCGACCACCATGCGCTCGGACAACGCCGCGCTTTCCACCGTTCAGGACGCGCTCGGCCTCGGTGCAGCGAAGGTCGATACCGCCTATGCGGCGATGAAGGCATCCATCGATGTCGTCACCGAAATCAAGACCAAGCTCGTCGCCGCGCGCGAGCCCGGTGTCGATAAGCTCAAGATCAACAAGGAAATCACCGAGCTGAAGAACCAGCTCATGTCCGCTGCGCAATCGGCGTCGTTCTCGAGCGAGAACTGGCTCTACAATACCAATACTGCTGCCGTCGGCACAAAGTCGGTCGTTGCCTCCTTCAACCGCGATGGCAACGGCAACGTTTCGATCACGACGCTCGACTTCGACACGGCGCAATCGATGCTGATCGACACGGGCAGCTCGGCGCGCGGCCTGCTGACCAGGGGCTATGATGCCGACGCGCTGCTGCAGACGCCGACCGGCACCGCCGATCCGTACTACCTGATCGCCGCTCCGCCGGCAGCGCCGCCGACCGGCACCGAAATCAAGCTGACTGCGACGACCGCGCCGGCTGATATGGACGCGATGATCCGCGTCGTCGACAAGATCCTCGGGCAGTTGACAGACGCCGGCTCGACGCTTGGCGCGATTACCAAGCGCATCGACATGCAGGGAAGCTTCGTCGCCAACCTGATGGATACGATCGACAAGGGCGTTGGTCGCCTGGTCGATGCCGACATGAATGAGGAATCGACGCGGTTGAAGGCGCTGCAGACGCAGCAGCAACTCGGCATTCAGGCGCTGTCGATCGCCAATACCAACTCCGAGAACATCCTGCGCCTCTTCCAGCAGTAAGGTTTTCCAGCCGGCGGCGCATTGGTGTCGCCGGTTTGGGACCACCCGGCCGCATCCGCCAAGAAGGTGGATCCGTGCCGATTTGAGTTCTGCCACGTCGTCGGTCACGGCACCCGGTGGAAACGGTTGGACCGCGCTAATTGCCCTGGCGCGGTCCAACACATTCATTTTCGCACAAGTTTGACCGAATAGCCTTCCCTCGCAGTCCTGTCCGTATGACTGCCGGCCAATATGAGATTTGCGCCGCCGCCTGCATCGGTCTGCCGCCGGAATGAAAATTCCCGTGCGCGGCCGTTGTAAGTCCAAGAATGCTGGGTTCGCCGCTATCGGCGACCGGACCCGAGGGAGACATTTCAGCAGTGTCAGGATCATGGGAATTCTGCGCCGTAAGGCGGCGCCTGTCAGGCAGACGGGGATCGCCTTCTATCGTCCTGCGCGCATCGAGGTTCCAGTCATGAGCGCGATGCTGTCCCGCTATCTCAAGGATTTCAGCGCGCCGAAAGTCGAACTGTCGATGATGCCGCCGAAGTATTTCCCCGACCTGGATGTCGACTACTCCGATGGCGACCGGCTCACTCCGCGGTCGGTTGCGCCGCCGGTCGATGTCGAGGCCGAGCGGCGCGAGGCTTTCGAGCAGGGGCGCGCCGAAGCCACGGCCGAGCTTGCCTTCGAGCACGGCAATCAGATCGCCGACCTCCAGGCGGCCCATGCGGCCGAAATCGATGCCCTGACCAGGCGCTTCGAGGATGAGGCCGCCAGCCGCATGGCCGGACGCTTTCAGGAAATGACGGATCAGCTGGCCGTGTCTCTGGGCGACCAGACCGCGCGCGTGCTTGCACCTGTCATGGAGGAGGCGCTGCTGCAGCGCGCCGTTGCCGATATGGCGCAGATGATCCGGCAGGGGATTATCGCCGGGGAAGGGTGCGCGATCACCATCAAGGGTCCGCTTCCTCTGTTCGAAGCCTTGAAGAGCAGCCTCGGCGAAGACATGCCGGTGTTCCGCCACGTTGAAACCAACGACATCGACCTCGCCATCGAAATGGACGAGACGATCCTCGTCACAAGAATGGCGGCTTGGGCCGACACTGTCCGGAAGGTTCTCGCATGAGCGACGAAAGCCACCATAACGGCAAGAACGAAATCATCATCGTCAAACGAGTTAGTGGCGGTCATGATGGTCATCACGGCGGCGGGTGGAAGATCGCCTATGCCGACTTCATGACGGCGATGATGGCCTTTTTTCTCGTCATGTGGCTGATCAATGCCGCCAACGAAGAAACCAAAGCTGCGATCGCCTCCTATTTCAACCCGGTGCAGTTGACCGACCAGAAGCCCGCCGAGCGTGGCCTGAAGGATCCTGCCAAGGATGCGCAGGGCGAGGAAACGCAGCAGCGATCGAAAGTCGACGGCGAGCAGGAAAAGTCGGGCGGCTCGGCCAAAACAGGCGATCAGCTGACGGCGACCTCGGGCGAGGAAACGAAATACTCCGACGCCGATTTCTTCGAGAATCCTTACTCGGTGCTTTCCGAGATCGCGCAGGAGGTCGGTCAGCAGGCGAACATCAGCGCCAAGGGTGACGGCGGCGCGGCGCAATCCGGTCCGTCGACCGGCGCGGAAGGCGGCGAGGCCTATCGCGATCCGTTCGACCCGGATTTCTGGACCAAGCAGGTCGAAGTCAAGGATGCCGGCAACACGACCGAGAAGGACGTCGCCTTGGCCTCGAAGGCTGCAATGGAAAGCGGTGCGGCGCCACTGCAGAAGGCTGCCGAAGAACAAAAGGCCGAAGAGGCTGCGAAGCCTGCTGATGCCGGCAAGACCGATGCTGAAAAGACCGAGCTTTCGAAGCAGGATGCCTCGGCCCAGGCCGAGGAGTTGAAGGCCGAGATCAAGAAGGAACTCGGCGGCGACGCCGGGAAACTGGCCGAGGGCCTCGCCGTGACGCCGGCTGAAGGCGGTCTGTTGGTGACGATCAGCGAGCAGACCGATTCCCAGATGTTTGCCGTCGGCTCGGCCGTGCCGCAGAAGGAACTGGTCAGGGCCATGGAGAAGATCGGCCGGCTGCTGTCCCAGCGCCAGGGCGCCGTCGCCATCCGTGGCCACACCGATGGTCGTCCGTTCAAGGACGGCACCTATGACAACTGGCGTCTGTCGGCTGCGCGCGCCCAGAGCGCCTATTACATGCTCGTTCGCGGTGGTCTGAAGGAAGATCGCGTCAGCCAGATCAGCGGCTTTGCCGACCGACGGCTGCAGATCCCTGGCGATCCCTATGCGCCCGGCAACCGCCGCATCGAAATCCTGCTGCAGTCGGCAAAGGGCTAGAACCGATGCTGCGACGCTTGCGATCCACCTTGATGATGTCGGTGCTCGCCATTCCGCTTTCGGCGGGAATGGCTCAGGCCAACGACCTCGAGGAGCTTGCACCATTCAAGATGATCCGGTCGCTGCAATATGTGCAGGACTCGGTGGTGCTCGGCGATCATTCGGCCATCGAGATGCAGCGCTTCATGCTCGGCGCGATCGACAAGCGGCTGAGGGCTGCGGATGCGTCCGTGTTCAGCGACCCGCGCAACGTCGATGCGGCGCTTGTCTACGCCATGAGCGGGGGCAACCCGGAGACGCTCAACTATCTCGCCGATCATGATGTCGCCGGCAATTTCGATTCGCGCGTCACCGATGCGATGAGGCAGTATCTCGGCGGCAAGGGTGGCCTGATCGTCGAGAGCCTGTCGAAAGCCGCGCCCGAGTACCGGAACTCCCGTGTCGGTCCCTACCTGTTCCTGATCCTCGGCAATGCCACATCGCAGCAGGACCCGGTCGGGGCCATGAAGTTCTACGACTGGGCGCGGTTGACCGCACCGGGAACGATCATCGAAGAGGCAGCGCTGCGTCGTTCGGTCTTCCTCGCGGTGCAGGCGAACCTGCCTGACAAGGGTTTTCGCTACGCGCTGAATTACGCCCGCCGCTACCTGACCTCGCCCTATGCGAGCCAATTCGCCGATGTCTTCGTCGAGCTGGCCGTGGGGCATTTCGACGAGGCGGCGCACGAGCGGATTTCCGAAATCCTGACCTTCATGGATGCTCCGCGTCAGCGGGAGGTCTATCTGCGCGTCGCGCGGCGTGCGGCCATCAGCGGCAAGCAAACCCTGGCAAAGCTTGCCTCGGAGCGGGCAGAGCAACTCGCAGCCGATGGCGCCTCCGAGCCGCGCGTGCTCGCCAATTTCTACGCCGGGCTGGCGTCGGTACCATCGTCTGACGTCTTCGCCGCGACCCAAAGCATCGTGGCGATCCCGGACGCAGAACTTTCTCCGCGCGATCGCGCCCTGCGTGACGCGGCCAAGGCGGTTGCAGATGCCGTTGTCAGACCACCGGACGATGAAAGCCTCACGCAAGCGTTCTCCGCTAGACCGGTCAGACCAGCCACGCCCGACGGTGAAGTCGAAGGCGCGGAAACGGGAAGCGGCATGAGCCCGTTCGGTGAACCGGCGGCGCAGGCCGGCACCCCGAGGGCTGGGGAGACGACGCAAGCCGGCGCCGAGACTGCCGCCACCTCCGACCCATCCCATGACGGTTTCGTCGCAAAGGGCCGGTCCAAGGTCGAGGAGATCGATGCGCTGCTAAGGGGAGAAGGCAAATGAGAGCTCTCGACGAAAGCCTGCGTGCACCGCCTCAGTCCCAGACGGGCAAGGCGGGCGCACGCGCGGGCGGCAAGGAGCAGGCCCCTGGCGCCTTCGAGGATGCCGTTGCAACCGCTGGGCGCCAGAAGGCGAACGGCCAGGGTGCACAAGGTTCGAGCGAGGGTAACGGCAATGCGGCCGACGGCGAGAATTCGGGAGCGGCGGGCTTGATCGGCAACGGCAGCATCAAAGGCGGAGAAGCCAAGGTTTCGATCACCAAGCCGGCGCACAATCGCGCGCCTGGAGATCTCGAAGATCCATCGCTCGAAAATCACAATGCTCAGAAGGAACGGTTCTCGCTCGCCGAGCGTGAAAGGGACGCCAAGCGTCTTGCTTCCGCCAAGGCGGCACAGGCGCGAGAACATGCGGGTGCATCGGACGCCGCGGGTGAAACGGCCGACCTGGCCGCGCGCATGGCGGCTTTGTCGCGCGGGTTGAACAAGACGCAGGCGAGCGGCGCGCAGGGCGTTGAAGGCAACGGCGAGCCAACCGATGTGGCCGCAGGTTCTGGTGCGAAAACCTCGCCAAGCGCCAGCGTGGACGATCTGCTGACGTTGCTCGGCGGCAACGCGATGCCGTCGACGCGTGCGGACGCCCAAGGTGGCTCGGCTGGCGTTCATGCACTCGGTGAACGCGGAGCGAAGGGCATCGCGCATGGCGAGATGATCGAGGCCCATGGTGCAGACGCTGGGGGTACTGATGGCGAGCAGGGAACCGACCGGCTGTTCCGCTTTGCCCGCGCCGACGGCAAGGGCCAGGCGATCTCGATGAGCATATCGAAGGATGGCGAACGCGCGACTGTCGACGCGGCTCGGTCGTCGGCCAAGGCCGAAAACGTCACCGTGCTCGAAGCTCGCCGTTATCTCGGCATTTCGATGAACACCAATTCCACCAATGTCACCAATGCGATCGCTGGCGACGCCGGTTTTACCCAATCGCTGCAGCCGAGCGCCGCTCTCGGCCAGCCGGGCGCCTGGGCGCAGGCCGGCAAGACCTTGAACACGCTCAAGATCCAGATGCATCCGATCGAGCTCGGTCTCGTCACCGCAACGTTGCGGTTGAAAGACGACGAGCTGCAGGTCGAACTGAAGGTGGAAAACGGCGAAGCTTTCCGCCAGCTGCGCGACGACCAGAGCGAAATGGTCAAGGCGTTGCGAGCCCAAGGCTTCGCGGTCGATCAGATCAACGTCGTGTTCAATTCGGGCAGCGATACCTCAACCGGTGGCAGTTCCCAGCAGCAACAGCAGGCCCAGGCGGGCCAGCAGGGCCGCGAACGCGCCGAGGATGATGGCGGGCAGGGGCGGCAGCGGCAGGATGGCGACAGCCAAGGTTCAGTGGCGGAGAGGCGGGTTGGCAATGGCGGTACGGATGATGCGGTTGCCGGCACTGAGCGTTCTCGCACTGGTCACGTCTACATGTAGCGCATTCGCCAACGCTGGCTCTGGCATCTGCGAGCGTGAAATCATCTCGGCAGCGTCGAAATACGGCATCCCCGCCGGGATCCTCTATTCCGTCGGACTGACGGAAACCGGTCGCAAGGGATCGCTGCAGCCCTACGCGATGAATATCGAGGGCAAGGCGTATTTCGGCACCAGCACGCAGGACGTTCTCGTTCGATTTGCCAACGCCCAGGCGCAGGGTGCCAAGCTCATCGATCTCGGCTGCATGCAGATCAATTACTACTTCCATGGCGATCAGTTCGCATCGCCGACCGAGATGCTTGACCCACGCAAGAATGTCGAATATGCCGCGCGCTTCCTGTCCAACCTTCGCGCAAAGCACGAGAGCTGGACGATGGCCGTCGCGCGGTATCACGCCGGCCCGAACAACGACCCGGCGCAGAAGAAATATGTCTGTCGGGTGATCGCGAATCTGGTCGCGACCGGCTACGGCAAGTGGACGCCCAGCGCCACGCAGTTCTGTCAATAAACAACCATTGATTGCTTAATCGCAGGTCATTCCGCATTGTGGCGACAATGCGTGGAGAATGTGACGGCAAGTGGTTTTGTTGCAAACCGTTAACTTTTCCACATTATTTTAGTATGACCGTTAACGTCTAGCCACTAGATGTAGATCAAATCGGTGCGACATGGTTAATCAATTATTAATTCCACCCATTAACTTCCTCTAGTTGTTCATGAATCCCTCGATTCGTACCTCTCGATCAGTGCGGTGCCATACTGATTCGGAGGCGGACGAATGATCGTAGTGGTTGACGATAGAGAACTCGTAAAGGACGGCTATACGTCGCTTTTCGGGCGTGAAGGAATTCCCTCGACGGGCTTCGATCCCAAGGAGTTCGGCGAGTGGGTGAATGCGGCGGCAGACTCGGATATCGACGCGGTCGAAGCGTTTCTGATCGGCCAGGGCGACAGCACCTTTGCCTTGCCGCGCGCGATCCGCGATCGGTCGATGGCGCCCGTCATCGCCGTCAGCGATACGCCCTCTCTCGAAAACACGCTGGCCTTGTTTGACTGCGGCGTCGACGACGTCGTTCGCAAGCCGGTCCACCCCCGCGAGATCCTGGCCCGGGTGGCGGCGATCCGCCGCCGTCTGAAGGCCATCAACAACTACACCGACATCGGTCCGATCCGCGTCTTTGCGGATGGCCGTGATCCCGAGATCAACGGCGACGTGTTCGCATTGCCGCGCCGCGAGCGCCGCATTCTCGAATACCTGGTCGCCAACCGCGGGCGCCGGGTGTCCAAGTCTCAGATTTTCAACGCGATTTACGGCATCTTCGATGAAGACGTCGAGGAGAACGTCGTCGAAAGCCACATCAGCAAGCTGCGCAAGAAACTGCGCAAGAAGCTCGGCTTCGACCCGATCGATTCCAAGCGTTTCCTTGGCTACTGCATCGACTGGAACTAAGGCGCGTTCGGGCGGGCGAAGGTGGCACCTAAGACAGGTTCACGCAAGGCCCGCTTCCTAGTGTCGCTGCAACGTGGAAATGAGGATCCGATATGAGTCTCTATGGCAGCATGAGAACGGGCGTCTCCGGGATGAACGCTCAGTCGAACCGTCTCGGCACTGTGGCTGAAAACATCGCGAATTCGAACACGACCGGCTACAAGCGGGCCTCGACAGAATTCTCATCGATGATCCTGCCTTCGGGCGGCGGCAATTACAATTCCGGCGGCGTCGAGACTCAGGTGCGCTACAGCATCTCGCAGCAGGGCGGCACGAGCTACACCACGTCGGCGAGCGACCTTGCGATCAACGGCGGCGGCTTCTTCATCGTGCAGGGCAATGGCGGTGAGAATTTCCTGACGCGTGCCGGCTCCTTCGTTCCCGACAAGGACGGCAACCTCGTCAACACCGCCGGCTTCAAGCTGATGGGCTACGAATACAAGGCCGGCGCCGACCCGACCGTCGTCGTCAACGGCTTTGACGGCCTGACCGAAGTCAAGCTCAAGGACGAAGGCCTGGTCGCCGCTGGCTCCACCAAGGGCGCGATGGATGCGAACCTTCCGTCGGGCGCGGCAGTCGGCGATCAATCGAAGACCTCGATGGTCGTTTACGACAGTCAAGGCAATACCCGAATTCTTGATTTCACCTACCAGAAAACAGGTCCGAACGCCTGGAGCCTCAACGTCGTCGATCGCGCGTCGGGCACCAATATCGGTTCGCAGACCATGACTTTCGACGCGGCTGGCAAGCGCATCGGCGCCGTCCCCGCGACGCTGACGACGACCGCCATGACCGGTCTTCCTGGCACGGGCGCCAACCTGGGCGCCCTGACGATCGACACGACAAAGACGACGCAGCTTGGCGGCGACTTCACCAGCAGCGGCGGTGGCATCGACGGCAGCAAACCGAGCAAGATGTCCGGTTTCGAGATCGACAAGGAAGGCATCGTCTACGTCAAGTACGGCGACGGCAACCTCATTCCGAAGTTCCGCATTGCGCTCGCCACCGTGCAAAGCCCGGACAAGCTCCTGCCGCAGTCGGGCAACGTATATTCGCAGGGCACCGATTCCGGTGTCATCGTCACCGGTTTTGCCGGCTCCGGCGCCTTCGGCAACATCCAGTCCAAGGCGCTCGAAAACTCCAACGTCGATATCGCCAACGAGCTGACATCGATGATCGAGGCGCAGCGTAACTACACGGCAAATTCCAAGGTGTTCCAGACCGCATCGGATCTGCTTGAAGTTCTGGTCAACCTGAAACGGTAATTGAAAGAGATACGGTCCGCGTCATGTCGCTGTCCTCCGCAATATCCATCGCACAACAGGCCTTCAGCAACACGGCGCAGCAAACCGCAACCGTGTCGAAGAACATCGCGAACGCGGGCAACGCGGACTACTCGCGTCGGCTTGCTCTGCTTGGGAGCACGGCGAACGGAGCGCAGGTCGTATCCATCTACCGCGCCCAGAACGAGGCGCTGCTCAGACAGAGCATCGCCGGCATGGGCGAGGCCTCCGGCCAGGCAAGGTTGCGAGAAGGGCTGGAATTGATGAAGTCGGCGCTCGGTGGCAACAGCTACGAGACGGCGCCTTCCAAGCTGCTCGCCGATTTCCGCAACAGCCTCCAGACCTTCGCCGCGACCCCCGGCAACAAGACGATCGCCGCCACGGCGGTTTCCGACGCCGGGGATCTGGCGGATTCGCTGAACAAGGCCTCCAAGTCCGTCCAGGACATGCGCGAGAATGCCGATAAGGAAATCACGCTGGAAGTCGACAAGCTGAATGGCTTGCTGGCGGAGTTCGAAAAGGCCAACAACGCCGTCAAGGCGGCAACGGCCCAGGGTACCGACCCGAACGACGCGCTTGATCAGCGCGACAAGATCCTGAAGCAGGTCTCCGAGATCGTCGGCATTTCGACGACCACGCGCGGCAACAACGACACCGTGATCTTCACCACGGATGGTACCGTTCTGTTCGAGACCATCCCGCGCTCGGTGACCTTTGCCCCGCAAAACGTTTATGACGCTTCGACCGTCGGCAACAAGATCTACGTCGACGGCGTGCCGATCGCCGCGGGCACCGGCGCCGACACGACGGCCAAGGGCAAGCTTGCAGCACTCGTGCAATTGCGCGACGATGTCGGACCGAAGTTCCAGTCGCAACTCGACGAGATCGCTCGAGGCCTGGTGACGTTGTTCCAGGAAGGCGGCCAGCCGGGTCTGTTTACCTGGGGAAGTCCCGGTATTCCGGCCGTCGGCATCGTGCCCGGCATGGCATCGAAGATCACGGTCAACGCGGCTGCCAAGGCAAACCCGCTGATGCTGCGCGACGGTGGCTTCGACGGCACGTCGAACAACCCCACCGGCAATGCGGGTTATACCGACCTGCTGGACGGCTTCATCAACAAGATGGGTGAGAACATGGCGTTCGACCCATCGTCCGGCCTCGACAGCAACAGCAGCATTCTGAATTTCGCCACCAGTTCGGTCGGTTGGCTGGAGCAGTTCCGCAAGACGGCATCGACGGCCGACGACAGCAAGTCGGCGCTGCTGTCGCGCACCGCCGAAGCTCTGAGCAAGCAGACCGGCGTCAGCATCGACGAAGAACTGTCGCTGCTGCTCGATCTCGAACAATCCTACAAAGCATCGGCCAAGCTGGTCAGCACCGTGGACGCCATGATGGCGGCCCTTATGGAAGCTGTGAGGTAATCATGAAGACATCCTTCGTTTCAAACCTGGCGATTCAGACCGCCATGCGCCTGACGATTCAGCAGACTCAAGCCGAGTTGCTGCGCCGTACCCAGGAGAGCACGAGCGGCATTCACTACGACATCGGCCTGACGCTTGGCGCGTCGACGTCGCGATCGCTCAACCTGCAGCGCGAGCTGGACAGAATGGGCGCCCTGAAGGGCACCAACGCCGTGGTGACGCAGAGGCTTTCCGCCTCCCAGGGCGCGCTTGAGACGATGCAGAAGGCCGCCGAAAAGGTGCGCGATACGCTTGTCACCTACAAGGGCAACGACAGTGTCGACGCGATGAAGATCCTGAAGTCCGAAGTGAACGGTGCGCTGCAGATCTTCACGTCAGCGGCCAACACCTCCTTCAACGGCGAGTTCCTGTTCTCGGGTATCAACACCGACGTCAAGCCGCTGGCCGATTACAACTCCGTGCCCCCGTCAGCGGCCAAGGTCGCATTCGATGCGGCGCTCAGCAGCTACATGTCGGCAAACAGCCTCACCGACATGAGCCAGTTTACGCCGACGCAAATGCAGGACTTCATCACGACCAAGCTCGAACCGATGTTCATGGGCACGGATTGGGATGCCAACTGGTCTGATGCGTCGAACCAGAACATGACAAGCCGCATCAGCGCCAGCGAGGTCATCGAAAGCTCGACCAACGCCAACACCAAGAGCTTCCGGATGTTCGCGCTGGCGAGCGTTATTTCCACGGAGCTGATGGACAAGAACGTCAATTCGCAGGTTCGCAGCACGCTCAACAACGCCGCCTTCGGCTACATGGAGCAGGCTATTTCCGGACTGAACGGCGAACGCAGCTCGCTCGGTATCTCCGAGTCGCGCGTCAAGAAGGCGACGACTTCGCTGGAGGCGCAGGAGAAGCTCGTCAAGACCCATATCACGGACATCAATGGCATCGATCCGGAAGAAACGGCGACGCGCGTGAACATGTTGAAGACCCAGCTCGATACATCCTACGCGCTGACGTCGAGACTGCAGCAGATGAGCTTGCTCAACTACCTCTGAGAAGAGGCGACCGGACAAACATGAAGGATGTCTGAATGTACCAATTTTCCTATGCCGAGATCATGGAGGATGGCGTTGCCGACTCCAAGAATCGAGAGCGGCAGGTACTCGATCGCTCGATTGCGCTCCTCGAAGCCGCAAGGCAGCAGAACGGGTATTCGCGAGAAGCCATAGAGGCGATCTATTTTACCCGGCGCGTCTGGATCCGCTTCATCGAGGATCTTCGCGCTCCGGAAAACCAGCTCAATGAAGAGCTGCGCGCCAATCTGATTTCGATCGCCATCTGGATACTCAACGAGACGGAAAAGATCCGCAAACGCGAATCCTCCAACTTCCAGGGCATAATTGACATTACCACCATCATCAGGGATGGACTGAAATGAAGAGCACACTGCGTATCTCGCTGAAGTCGGGCGAAAGAATTTTTGTAAACGGCGCGGTGCTTCGCGTTGACCGCAAGGTCGCCGTCGAATTCCTGAATGACGTGACCTTCCTTCTGGAAAACCACGTGCTTCAGCCGGAAGATGCAACGACGCCGCTGAAGCAGCTCTACTTCATCGCCCAGATGATCCTGATCAACCCGGAAGGCGCCGAGCAGTCGACCGCCATGTTCCGCAAGTCGGTCGTCATGCTGCTCAACTGCTTCAAGAACGAAGAGATCCTGGCTGAGCTGAAGCGGGTCGACGGCCTGGTCACCAACGGCCGCGCCTTCGAGGCGCTGAAGGCGATCCGCGGGCTCTACGCGATCGAAGACCGCATCCTCAACACGCAGGAAATCACGCCGGCGACGGTCGAGCAGATTCGCAAGGAGATCGCACCATGGCGGTAAGTGGCGTCAGCAACAACGACTACACCCCGATCGTCTCGGGTGCTGACTCCGGCAACGACGCCAGCAAGGCGTCGCTGAACTATGAGAGCTTCCTCAAGCTGCTCGTCGCCCAGATGAAGAATCAGGATCCGACGCAGCCGATGGACGCCACTCAGCAGATCGCGCAGCTCGCGACCTTCTCGCAGGTCGAACAGACGATCAAGACCAACAAGAATCTCGAGAGCCTGCTGCAACGCACCTCGCTCAGCGAGGCGGATGCGGTGATCGGCAAAACTGTCACCAATGCGGACGGTACGGTCACTGGCGTCGTCAAGGAAGTCAAACTATACTCTGACGGAATCATTGCAGTGCTCGATAGCGGCAAGGAGCTCGTTATCGGCCCAGGCGTCAAGGTAAAGTGATACTCTAATGAATGAGGCGGATGCCCTCGATATCGTGCAGGCTGCGATCTGGACCGTGATCGTGGCCTCGGGGCCCGCCGTTCTTGCCGCGATGGTCGTCGGCGTCGTCATCGCCTTCATTCAGGCGCTGACGCAGGTTCAGGAAATGACGCTGACCTTCGTTCCCAAGATCCTGGCCGTGATGATCACGGTCGCCGTTTCAGCGCCCTTCATCGGCGCGCAGATCTCGATCTTCACCGACATCGTCTTCTCCCGAATTCAGTCCGGTTTCTGAGCGCACCTTACTGCATAATTCCTTAAATCGGGTCCGATTTAAGGATGAAATTATGCGCAAGCTTAAAGCGTTACAGCGTCCTCTGCGCGTCACATTTGACGCGCGGCGCTGTAGCGCTACCACCTTCGCGCAAGCTTGAGCCTCTATCTCCAGTCCTAGATTGGGGCAGCGCGTGAGAATGCTGCCCGACCTCTCATGAAGAGACGGAAGAGACATGGCACAGCAAGCAGCGTTGATCATCCCGAAAGTAGCACCAAGGGGCCGGGACATCGGCTTTGCTCTCGGGATCGTCATGATCCTGGCAATTCTCTTCCTGCCGATCCCGCCGTTCCTGATCGATATGGGGCTGGCTTTCTCGATCGCCTTCTCGGTTCTGATCCTGATGGTGGCGCTATGGATCCAGCGGCCGCTCGAATTCTCGTCCTTTCCGACGATCCTTTTGATTTCGACCATGGTTCGCTTGGCGTTGAACATCGCAACGACGCGCGTCATCCTCTCCCACGGTCATGAAGGCCACGGAGCGGCCGGCGGCGTCATCTCCGGCTTCGCCAGCCTCGTCATGTCCGGCGATTTCGTCATCGGTCTGATCGTCTTCCTGATTCTGATCACGGTGAACTTCATCGTCATCACAAAAGGTGCGACGCGTATCGCCGAAGTCGGAGCCCGTTTCACCCTCGATGCCATTCCCGGCAAGCAGATGGCGATCGACGCCGACCTTTCGGCCGGCCTGATCGACGAGAAGGAGGCGCAGCATCGCCGTCGCGAGCTGGAGCAGGAAAGCTCGTTCTTCGGCGCAATGGACGGCGCCTCGAAGTTCGTGCGCGGCGATGCGATCGCGGGTCTGATCATTACCGCCATCAACATCTTCGGCGGCATCATCATCGGCTATCTGCGCCATGACATGCCGATCGGCGAAGCCGCCGACGTCTTCGTCAAGCTTTCCGTCGGTGACGGTCTCGTTTCGCAGATTCCGGCGCTCATCGTTTCGCTTGCCGCCGGCCTGCTCGTGTCGCGTGGCGGAACCGCCGGCTCGACCGACCAGGCCGTTGTCGGGCAGCTCGGCGGCTATCCCCGCGCGCTGATGGTCGCCTCCGGACTGATCATCCTGCTTGCGCTGGTTCCGGGCCTGCCGTTCCTGCCTTTTGCTGTTCTTGGCGGCGGCATGGCATTCCTGAGCTGGCTCGTGCCGCGGCAGATCGAGGCGGAGAATGCGGCGCGCCGGATGCAGGAGGCCGCCACGGCCCAACAGACCAAGGACGGCGAGGCGGACTCGGTCAAGTCGGTGCTGAAGACGGCCGAGATCGAATTGCTGCTCGGCAAGCAGGTGTCGACCCGCCTGCTCGGTGCCCACCAGGAACTGGCGTTCCGCGTCGGCAAGATGCGCCGCAAGTTCGCCGGCCAATACGGCCTCGTCATTCCGGAAATCAAGGTTTCCGACGACATCAGCATCCCGGACAAGGCGTATCACGTGCGCATCCACGGCACGACGATTGCGTCCAATACCGTGCGTGTCGGCGAAGTTCTGGTGGTCACCGGCGGCGGACGGCGTCCGAGCGTGCCGGGAGACGAGATCCGCGAACCCGCCTTCGGCATGCCGGCTGTGTCGATCCTCGAGACATTCACCGAAGACCTGAAGCGCGAAGGCTTCCATCCGATCGACAACGTCTCGGTCGTGCTGACGCATCTTTCGGAAGTCATCCGCAACAACCTGCCGCACCTTCTCTCCTACAAGGACGTGAAGGTGCTGATCGATCGGCTGGATCCGGAATACCGCAAGCTCGCCGACGAAATCTGCACCTCGCACATGTCCTATTCCGGGTTGCAGGCGGTCTTGAAGCTGCTGCTGGCGGAGCGGGTATCGATCCGCAACCTGCACCTGATCCTCGAAGCGGTGGCCGAACTCGCGCCGCATGTCCGCAAGACCGAACAGATCGTCGAGCACGTGCGCGTGCGCATGTCGCAGCAGCTGTGCGGCGACCTTGCCGACAACGGCATCCTGCGCGTCCTGCGCCTCGGCAACAAATGGGACATGGTGTTCCACCAGGCGCTGAAGCGTGATGCGAAGGGGGAAGTCGTCGAGTTCGACATCGACCCGCGGCATCTCGAAGAGTTCAGCGAGCAGGCGACGAAAGTTATCCGTGAACATCTCGATCGCGGCATGCCCTTCGTACTGGTAAGTTCGCCCGAATCCCGTTCTTATGTCCGCATGATCATCGAGCGTCTTTTTGCCACTTTGCCCGTGCTCTCGCATGTCGAGCTTGCCAAGGGACTTGAGATCAAGATCATCGGCTCGATTTCATGATAACCGACCCCGAGGGCACGGTGCTCGCGCTGTTTGCGGCATTCTGCCGGATCGGGGCGTGCATCATGATCATGCCGGGGTTCTCGACCGCGCGCATTCCCATGCAGATCCGGCTGTTTATCGCGGTCGCCATCTCCATGGCCATCCTGCCCGTCATGTGGACCGATATCTATCCGCAGGTGACCGGCAAGGGGCACACCTATATCTACCTGATCGCTGCCGAAACCGCCGTCGGTGCGGTCATCGGCCTGGTTGCGCGCTACTACGTGCTCGGCCTTCAATTCGCCGGCACGACGATAACGATGCTGATGGGCTTCAGCCCGCCGCCGTCGTCGGACGTGATCGAAGACACGGCGGAAAACCAGCTCACCAGCATGATCAGTTTTGCCGGGCTGATGATCCTGTTCATGCTCGACTTCCATCACGTGATGTTCGAGGCGATTGCCCAGTCCTATCGGGTCATGCCGGTCGGCAGCGTCTTCGACCCGCAGGGCGTGCTCATCACCCTGACGGATTCGCTCGAGCAGACCTTCATGATCATGCTGAGGCTCGCCAGCCCCTTCCTGATCTACGGGCTCTTGTTCAACGTCGCGATCGGCATGGTCAACAAGCTGGCGCCGCAGATCCCGATCTACTTCATCTCGCAGCCCTATCTGATCATGGGCGGCATGTTCCTGCTCTATCTCGGTATCGCCGCGATGTTGCGCCTGTTCGGCGACGGCTTTGCGCCGGTCATGCAGGGGGGATAGCCAAGTGAAGACGCGGTCGCAGAAACTCAAGCGCCTGGTCGCCGTTCAGCGTCATCTCGAGCAGATGGCGGAGGCCGACTTCGTCGAGATGGTGCGACAGCGCGACATCCTGGCCGAGACGATCGACGTGGTCGTCGACGCCATGGGCTCGGCGCATCCGATGCATCGCATGTTTTCCGGCCACTATTCCTCGCAGGTCGGGCGCCTTGTGCAGAAGGACCAGATGCTGTTCGGCATCCAGCAGACGCACGAAGCGCGCATGCTGAAGGAGCGGGCCAAAGCCGACCGGCTCGAGGAAAACATGAAGGACGCCCGGCAATCGGAAGACCGGGAAGAGGCCGACAATTCCATCTATGACCTGATCGATCAACATGTTGCCGGGCAAGCGCCAGCTTCCGGTAAGGTTGAGGGGCGATAGTGCGACATCCGGAACGCTCGCCCTTGCGGTGGGACGTTCGGTCGAGATGTTGAACGCGCGCTTGCACCGGCCCCGGTCGGGGTCGCGGCAGTGCCGTTGTCGAGAGGATTTGTCATGGCTATCTCTCCGCCCAGCGATCTGGTGATGGACGTCGTTCGCGCGGCCGATCCGGCCGAGGTGCAGGAAGCCCAGGCCCGGCTGAAGGCCAATCGCGCCGCCTTCCAGGCGACGAGCCTGGCGGAAAACGGCAACGGTTTCGCAGCCGCCGTCAACGTTCTCAACTCTTCGGAGGGATCGAGTGGCCTCGGCGACATCAACAACCGGGTCGAACAGAAGAAGGTCCCCGAGACCTACCGCAAGTTCGAAGCGATGATCTTGCAGAATTTCGTGAAATCCATGCTTCCGAACGACAGCGAGAACGTTTTCGGCAAGGGTACATCCGGCGACATCTGGAAAAGCATGATGGCCGAGCAGATCGGCGATGTCATTTCCAAGAGCGGCGGCATCGGCATCGCCGACCAGCTGGCCGCGGGCGATGCGCGCGAGCGCGTCAATGCCTCGCTCGATGGCAACAGCCGAAACCTGGCCGCAAGCCTCGTGCAGGAATACGAGCGCAAAACGCTCACCGGCTATACGACTGAAGACGATAAAAACAAACAAGCTTAATTGGGAGTTCATTTATGGAAGCTGTGGCATCCAACGACGTCCGGATCCAGAACGTGCTCGGCCGGCTGGAAATGATCATCGACAATGAGAACAGCCGCATTGGTGTCGATCCGGAATTCGATATCAAGACGTCGAACGCGCACAAGAGCCGTTGCCTCTACGAACTGACGATGCTGCACCGCGATACGCTGCCGGGCGAGTTTTCGCCGGCCTTCGCGTCGCAGACCCGTCACCTGCGCGACAAGCTCGAGATCAATTCGCAGAAGGTCGAAGCCCATCTCGACGCCGTGCGATCCGTCGTCGATCTGCTGAAGGCCGCAGCTCAGGACGCCGATGCCGACGGCATCTATTCCGAAGCGCAGTTCCGCTATAGCGATTTCTGATGCTTAAGCTCGTTCTCACCGGGGTTTGGGTCTGCGCTGTCACGCTCGGATCCGTCTATTATTCCATGCAGAGCGCCTCGGCGCCCGTCGTCTCGGATGCGGAAGCAGTGCGGCGTGCATCGGAGCAATATGTTCCGGGAGAAATGATCACGGTCCCCGTCATCAAGGACGGGGCCGTGCAAGGCTATTTCCTGACCAAGCTTTCCTTCTCCGCAACGAAGGAAGGCATCAACAATCTGCGGGCGCCGCTTCGCCAGATGGTCACCGACGAGCTTTACGACATACTGGTCGGTTCGCGGTTCATCAATGTCAGCGACACCGGCACGTTCGACCTTTCGACCTTCAAGTCCACGGTCAAGGACGGGCTCAACAAGAAGCTCGGCGGCGAAGTGATCACGGAAGTCCTCGTCGAACAGCTCGAATATCTCACCAAGGACGACGTCAAGCGCGTGGCCAATAGCCAGAACGTGCCGCGGCAGAAGCCGGTCGCCATCGTCGACAAGAACGGCAACGTTGCCAACGACAAGCTGCCGGAAGGCGGCGTCAACGCGAACAGCGCCCACTGATCGCCGATCGCTACTGCATGTTTCGTTAAATCGGAACCGATTTAACGAAACATGCAGTAGCGCGTCATATTTGACGCGCGGCGCTGTAGTCTCAGTTCTTTTCCGGGTTGCGATATTGCTCGTTGACCAAGCCGAACTCCGCCATCAGCCGGCCCACTGCCACATAGAAATGGTAGAGCCCCGCGGCGGCAAGACCGGTCCTTCTCCATAGTTTGACACCGCGCGGGATGGCGGTGCCAAGCAACGCAAGCGACTTGCAGAAGGTTCTCAACCGCCCAGCGGCGCTTGGATCCCGACGGTGTTCGAGCATCGTCGAAATCGCTCCATTTCTAAGGCTTCGCGCGCGAATCCATGATGCACTCGTGCGCCGCGCCGGCACAGTTTCTGCTACCCACGCCTCCTTGGCCCAGGCGAACGAGAATCCCTTCTCCTTGCATCGGCTGTAGAAGTCGGCGTCACCGCCGCCGATGAAGTTGAAGGCCGGGTCCAGAAACGGCCGCGGCATGGCGTCGAGAACGCGGCGCGTCACCAGCACGTTGCCCGAGGAATAGAGGATCGGTACCGGCCCGGTCGTCTCATAGTGAGGCGTAAACACCGGGTGCCGCTTCCACTTCTGCCCGGTCATATCCTCGAAAACCGGCAACTGCGGGCCACCAACCATGGCTGCCTCGGTTGCTTCCTGTGTCGCAATGAGGCAATCGAGCCATTCGGGCGCGGCGATCTCGTCGTCGTCAATGATGGCAATGGCATGCAGGTTGGGATAGTTTTCAAGCGCAGTCGCCCAGCCGGCATTGTAGGCGTAGCAGTTTCCGCGCCGGTGGGCGATGATGACGAGGGAGTCGGACGGGTGTCCGAGAAAGAAGTCCTTAGCGGCTGCCGCACCTGCCAGGCCCTCATCGTCGTTCTCGACGACGATGGTGGCAAAGGCAACGTCAGGCCGTTGGGAGACAATGGTTTTCAGCGTCTTGATGACATGTTCCGGCCGCCGAAAGGTCGGCAGCACCACGACGAGTTCTATGTCACCGGCGTCTTCCAACTCGGTCCGGAAATAGACGGAAATATCCTGGCCGGTAGACGTCATCGTGAGACCTGTGCAAGCGGATTGCTGGCAAGCACTAAAGCAAATCTTCCTAAACAGATACTGAACCGTGAAAGTGACTTTTGAAAGAGTGCTTTAAGTGGTCCTTCACCCCATGCTGCTAAAGAAGAGGGCAATGCTCCATCCGTGACGTGTGGCAATATGCATCTGGTCCTGGTCTCCTCGCTCGTACCCGTAGACAATCCCGCCTCCGGCTTCGATATCGCCAATCGTGCAGTGCTTGACGGTCTGCTCGCGCTTGGCCATCGGGTCAGTGTCGTCGGCTTTCTGCAGCCCCGACACAGGCCTGCACCCGGCTGCGAGATGCACCTGCTTGGCGAGCTTGAAGTCACCAATGCCAAAGTCGGTCGCCTGCAAAAGCTGAACTGGCTCGCGGCGGCGTTTCTCAATCGCACGTCGGTGTCGTCAGCCAAGATGCTTGGTGTGTCGGCAGGTCGGGTCCAGTCGATCCTCGACGGTCTCGCACCTTTCGACGGCGTCGTGCTCAACTCCGTGCAGCTGCCCGCGGCCTTCGCGCAGATCTTCCGTCCCTATCCCTCGATCTACGTCGCCCACAACGTCGAAGCCGATTCGGCTCTGGAGAATGCCGAGCGCGCCAAGGGCGCGATCGAACGGTTCCTGTTTCGGCGCGAGGCATCGTATCTCGAGCGCTACGAGCAGCAACTGGCGCAAAACGCCGTCGCGCTGTGGACCTTCGCCGAGGCGGATCGGCTCGGTTTCGGACGTTCCGTTTCCGATCGTGCATTCGTTCTGCCGCTGGTCACCGGTTGGGACGCGCCGGTTCTCCCGCAAACGGAGCGTCAGCACGACCTCGGCCTGATCGGCACCTGGAGCTGGCGGCCGAACCGGCTCGGGCTGGACTGGTTCCTGGATCAGGTCGTGCCCCATCTTCCCAAGGATATGTCGATCGCGATCGCCGGACAATTGGATGGAACGCCCGTGGTTTCGCATCCCGGGATTCGGTTCGTCGGTCGCGTCCCGGACGCCCGCGCGTTCGTTACAGCCAGCGCCGTCGTACCGCTCGTCAGCCGCGGCGGCACAGGCGTGCAGCTGAAAAGCATCGAGACATTCGAGCTCGGCATGCCGTCGGTTGCCGCGCACGCTTCGTTGCGAGGCATCGAAACGATCCCGGAAAATTGTGCACCAACCGATGATTCCCGGGAGTTTGCCCGCCTGCTGGTTGAAAAAGTTGGTCGCGCGCGTGCCGGCCTTTCACAGCGCCTGGACGGAGCGGTGTTCCACCAGGCTCAGAAGGCCAGGATGATGCAGGTCATGCACGATGTGCTGCCCAGGCTTGCCGCAAATGGTGCAAGCACTGAGGAGCGGTTGCAGGTGCAACCACGATTGAAGATCCATGGCGGAGGACGGTCGTGACCAGATCTGCATCTGCCGCCGCTTCGAGCAGCGCCGTATCGCAGCGCCTGATCTTGGGCATGCCGGTCGTCGATCTCGGCTGGGCGAATGCCTTTGCTTTTGCCAGCGAAGCCGTTTCTCGCGGGAGTGGCCAGGTCAGGCTTGCTTTCCTCAATGCGAACAACGCCAACCTGATGATGAAGGACGCCGAATACCGGGAGGTGCTGCGCAGGCAGATCGTATTTCCCGATGGTCACGGCGTCGATATTGCCTCCTATCTGTTCCATGGATGCATGTTTCCCGCCAATCTGAACGGCACCGATTTCGTTCCGGCCCTGCTGACCTACATCGAGCCGCCGATGCGGGTCGCGATGATCGGCGCGCGGCCGGACGTGTTGGCGCGCGCGGCCGAGAATTTTCGTAAGCATGCGCCTTGGCATGAGTTCCTGCCCGTTTCGGACGGTTTCTTCGATCGCCGCCGGTCGCGCGAGGTTCTGGCCGACGTGCGGGCTCAGAAGGCTGATATTCTTCTTGTGGCAATGGGCAGCCCGATGCAGGAGAAATGGGTCGATGCCTATGTCGGCCCGCAGGACGCTCGGCTGGTGATTACCGTCGGCGCGCTGTTCGATTTCGTCGCGCAGGAATTCCCGCGTGCGCCGAAGCTTCTGCGCAGACTGAGGCTCGAATGGTTCTACCGGCTGGCAATGGAGCCGAAACGCATGTGGCGCCGCTATGTCCTCGGCAACCCCTTGTTCCTGCTGCATGTCTTTCTCCACAAGCTGACGGGCCGCGCTCGAAAAAGCGTCGGTAGTGCAAGCCTCGGAGCGCGAAAATGCTGACCGGGACTTCCTTGCGAACCGCAATTGTCACGGCGTCCTACGCCAATGATTTCGAGCGCTGTCGGCTGATGTGCGAAAGCATGGACCGCCGCTTGCAGGGCGATTGGGTGCACTACCTGCTCGTCGCAGATTTCGATGTAGCGCTGTTCCGGCAGCTCGAAGGCGCGCGGCGGCAGGTCATCAGCGAGCGCGATCTTTTGCCCTGGTGGCTGCGCCCTGTCGCCGACCCGCTCTCGGGTGGGCGTCGCAAGATCTGGCTCAGCCCCTTTGGCCTGCCGCTTCGCGGCTGGCACGTTCAGCAGCTTCGGCGTCTGGCGCTTGCCCGCCACATCGATGAGGCAGCTATGTTCGCGGTCGATTCCGATGTGGTGTTTCTTCGCGATTTCGACCCCGCCACGCTTTGGCAGGGCGACCGGCTGACGCTTTACCGCAAGGATGCGGCGATTGACGCAAATATGCGCTCCAACCATCTCGCATGGCTTGCGCATTCCGATCGGCTTCTCGGCATCGACCCCTGCACGCTGCCCGCCAACGACTACATCAATACCTTGATCGCCTGGCGCAGTGACACATGCCGCAAGCTTGTCGACCATGTCGAAGCGCTGCACGGCCGCAACTGGGTGCGTGCAATCACCAGGACCCGCGCCTTCTCCGAATGCACGATCTATGGCCGCTTCGTCGATGAGGTGCTGGGCGGGCAGGGGCACAAGCCGTCACCCGATGCACTCTGCCACGTGCTCTGGTTCGACGACAGCTATCGGCAGGGCATTGCCGGCCTCCGGGACTTCCTTAGGGATATGGCGCCGCACCAGATCGGCATCGGCGTGCAGTCGTTCGTCGGCCACGATCTGGACGATATCCGCAAGGCGGTCGTCGAACGCGCGGCCTGAAGGTCAGATGACCCGGCTGGCCGGCTTGCTGAGCGCCGTATAGGTCAGGCCGAAGGATAGCACGTACAAAACCAGGAAGATCAGGTTGAGCAATGGCGCCCATTCTGCGACATCCGTGGTCGTCGTCAGCAGCAGCGCAAGCAACCCCACTTTCACCACGCCGGCGACCAGCAGGTTGGCCATGCGGCGGACCGTGCGTCCGGTCGCGTAGAGCAGTTCCGAATGATACTCGATCAGGTTGCGGAACGATGGCACCAGCAGGATCATCGCGACGATCGGCGCGGCGGCCGAGACATTGCGGCCAAGGCCGTTCGGGAAAACGAAGAGATAGGTGGCCATTGCCGCGATGGCGACAAACGAGGCCGCGGCCACGGCAAATTCGATCGACAGGCGAACGGGCCAGCGAGCGATCGCATCGGGGGTGCGCATGATCCGCTGGACGAGCAGCGTGTTGAACGAGCGCACTGGCAGGGCGGTCAGGTCGGCAAGCCGCATCAGGATCGCGTAAATGCCGGAAACGGCGGGCCCGCCGATCGCCAGCACCGCGATCTTGTCGAACTCCGATTGGATGTAGAAGAGGATTTCGGCGCCGGCGACCGAGACCGAATCGGCCCAGCGGCGAAAATAGAGCCGTGGCTGCCAGCGAAGACGCACCCTTGGGTAAAACATCACGAGTGCGACGATGAGACTGATGGCGTTGGCGGCGAGATAGAATTGCGACCAGGCGCCAAGCGTCTTGACCTGTAGAGCCGCAAACAGCAGCGCCGCTGCCGTGCGGATCGCCGTGGCGACGACGACGAGCAGAGCGCCGCGGCCGAAGCGTCCGAGGCCGTTGAGAACGATGACCGCCGTTTCGAGCCCGCGCCAGCAGATGATTTCAGCGGCCATGAAGGCTGCGAAGGTGCCGGCCGACATGTCGCGTGAAAAGAGCGCGAGGAAGGTGCCGGCGCAGATCAGCGCGATCAACGGCAGGGAAAGCAACGCTCCGACGAGAAACCCGGCACTGTAGGTGCCGACGAGTAGCGGCTTGACCGTCGCGACACGATAGAGCGGCGACATGAAGCCGAAGGCGAGTGCCCGCGAGATCATGATGCCGGCGGCCGACGCCGTGGCAAAGAGACCGAAATCGGAGATGGAGAGCGTGTTGGCGACAGCGATAAAATAGGCAAGCGACAACACGAGCCGCCCCGCCGAGCCTCCCGTCATCGAGAGATAGGCGTGAACAAGCGCCCTGTGGCGAAGATAAAGCGCTTTGATGCGGTCGAGCACGATCGAACTTCCAGTAGTCACTCTCGTCATAGGCGGGAAAGCTTAATAAGGCGTGAGATCGCCGTTTCTGCGGCTGGTTCTTTCTTCAAAATTAACCATTTGTTTTCCCTGTTTCCTTAGGTTGAATTCACTATTCGGAATTCGCCATCTCGGCAGCCGCGGGATAAGTCATGTTCAACGTCGACGACGAAAAACGCCCGGTTCCGCGTGCATCGTTGCTCGATATCGCAGCAGGGGGCCCGCGGGTTTCGGCGCGCGCGCAAAAGCCTGATGCCAAAGGCCGCGGATCCTCCCGCTCGTCGTTGCTCGACCGCTTTGTCGAGGCCGATCAAACAGCTGCGCAAGGGGGTCATGCCGCGCCGCGGCATGCAGCTCGTCCGACACCCCAACCCAAGACACCATCGGCATTGAGCGGTGCGGCTGCCATGCCGCAGTCGAAGCGCGGCCTCGGCGGCGCAGACGGCAAGATTGCGCGGTGGCTGGCTGACCGGGACGCAGATGACGCGTCCTATAGTTCGCGTGGCGACGCGCTGCCGCCAGGTGATAGGCCACTCGTCGACATCAAGGCCGTGCTTCGCTCCGTCTGGCAGGTTCGCTTCGTCATTGCCGTGACGACGATACTCGGCGCTGCCGCCGGCGTTGCGATTGCCCTGTCGACACCCAGCATCTACCTCTCGGAGAGCAGGCTCTATATCGACCCGCGCGAGGTGCGGCTGACGGATTCCGATCTCTCCAAGCAGTCGCTTGCGACCGAAGGCATTCTTGCGCTTGTCGACAGTCAGCTTGAGGTTCTGCGCTCCCGCACCGTGATGGAGAAGGTCGCGCGCGATCTCGATCTGCAGAGCGATGCCGAATTCTCTGGAACCGGTGCGGCGGCAGGCGAACTTTCGCCCCGCACCCTGCAGAAACTGAGCGACGCCATTCGCGTCTGGCGCGACCCCAAGACATTCATCGTCATCGTCGAAGCGCAAAGCAGGAACCCGGAGAGATCCGCGCTGATCGTAAACAGCTTGGTCGAAACCTTTCTGGGCGAGGAGACCGCGGCACAGTCCGGCTTTTTCCAGAAGACCACGGCGGCGCTCGATCAGCGCATTGCAGAGCTGAAGGCCGAACTTGATACTGCGGAAAAGGCCATCGAAGAATACAAGGCGCGCAACGATATCGTCGGCGCCGGCGGTGAGCTTATCGCCGACAAACAACTGCTCAGCCTCAGCGACCAGGTAGCTGCGGCGCGCAACCGTATTGCCGAAGCAAAGGCGAAGGCCGACGTCTCCGGCAAGGTCCGGCTCGATGACGTGCTGACCGGCGCCTTTCCCGAGGAAGTCGGCTCGATGGCGCTCGCCGAGTTGCGTAAGCAGCATGCCGCGACCAGGGCGCAACTGAGCTCCCTCGATGCAAGCCTTGGTCCCCGTCACCCGCAGCGCATCGCCGCCGTACAATCGCTCGAATCCTCTCGCGCCGAGATCGCCAACGAATTGCGGCGCATCGCGGCCACCGCGCAGACCGAACTCGACCGGGCCGAGAGTGCGGAGCAGGATCTGGTGCGGCAGTTCGCGGCGCAGAAGGCACGCCAGATCAATTCGTCCGGTGAGATGGTCGAACTGCGCGAGCTGGAGAGAAACGCCGCCGCGACCCGTGAAATCTACGAATCCTTCCTCAAGCGCGCCAGCGAAACGCGCGAGGAAGAAAAGCTGACGGCGAAGAACATCCGTGTCGTTTCGCGGGCAGAGCCTGCGCTGCAGCCCAAGGGGCCGTCGCGCAAGATCATCGTCATTGGCGCGACACTGGCGGGCTTCCTTGCCGGTTTCGGTCTCGGCATCCTGCTCGGGATCTACCGCAGTCTGAATGGGCTGTTTGTCAGCCCGAGGGGCGTGCCGCCCGAAACTGTCGACCCGGATCCACCGGAGCCAGGCACCGATCCTGATCCGATGCCCGGCACGCGCAGTGAGCAGGAACAGAAGGTGCGCGAAGCAGACCTGCCGCCACCATTCTCCCCGGCCGCCCATCATGCGCAGTCGCTGGCAGCCGCCTATCTCGCCTCGCGCGAGCTGGCGAAGCAGGCTCCTCCCGCAAGACTTTCGTCCCGGAGCATTGAACCGGAGGAAGATCTCGGCATCGCCAGGGTGCAGGACGATCTTCGCGCGCTCCGGTCTCGGGTCGAGAGCTACTCCCGGCAGAAAGTCGCGCGTCGCTGAGCCTCAGGATTTGCGGGAGCGATCGAGGCAGCCTTTCAGCGATGAGAGGAAATGTCGCGGCCCGCACAGCAAACGTGCGTCTGGCCATGCCGACCCCTTGCATTTATGCGTTTGGGACAGCATAGGGCGCTTTGAGGCAATCGCCTTTCCCGAGGCGAATTAGAGTGTGCCGCGAACAGGAAGCCAGGAGGAATGCCGTGACGACTGTGATTGATGGCAAGCAGGTCGCCGCTTCGGTCATTGAGGCCGTGAAATCCGCGACGCAAACGCTCGAAGCGGATGCAGGCGTTCGCCCGGGTCTGGCGGTGGTGATCGTTGGCAACGATCCGGCAAGCCATGCCTATGTCTCCTCGAAGAGCAAGATGGCCAAGGAATGCGGCTTCCAGTCGATCCAGCACACCCTGCCTGAGGAAACGACCCAGGAAGATCTCGCGGCACTGGTTGCGGCCCTCAACGCCGATCCAGCCATTCACGGCATTCTTGTGCAGCTCCCGCTGCCGAAGCATCTGAACTCCGAGCCGATCATCCAGTCGATCCTGCCGGAAAAGGACGTGGACGGCCTGCATGTCGTCAATGCGGGAAAGCTGGCGACCGGCGATCTCGACGGCGGTCTGGTCTCCTGCACGCCCGCCGGTGCGATGGTGTTCGTGCGTCAGACCCATGGCGAGGATCTTTCGGGCCTAAATGCGGTGGTGATCGGCCGCTCGAACCTTTTCGGCAAGCCGATGGCGACTTTGCTTGTTGCCGCCAACGCGACGGTGACGACGGCGCATTCGCGCACCAGGGATCTGCCGGCTGTCTGCCGCAATGCCGATATTCTGGTGGCGGCCGTCGGTCGTGCGGAGATGGTCAAGGCGGATTGGGTCAAGCCCGGCGCGACCGTTATCGATGTCGGCATCAACCGCGTCCCGGCGCCGGAAAAGGGCGAAGGTAAATTCAAGCTCGTCGGCGACGTCGCCTTTGGCGAAGTGGAAAAGGTTGCGGGCGTTATCACCCCGGTGCCGGGTGGCGTCGGCCCGATGACCATCGCCATGCTGATGGCAAACACCGTGATTGCAGCCTATCGCAAGGCTGGCCGCAAGCCGCCGCGCTTCTGATCGGCAAAGGGTCGCGCAAAACATGACGCGCTAAGGACGCTGTAAGGCTTTAAATCTACGGCATAATTCCTCAAATCAATTCCGATTTGAGGAATTATGCGGTGAGGCGCGTTTTCATTTCTGCGGAGCCGGACCGGTTGAGGCGCGAACGATCAATTCGGCGCGCCAGAGTTCCTGGTCGGGATAATCGCCGCTCTTCAGGATGCCGGCGATCAGCCGGGTTGCGATGCGCCCGCCGGCAGCCCTCAGTGACGACCGTGTCGTCGTCAGCGGCACGCTGAAATTTTCGGGTTTCAGCATCGGCAACACATCGTCATGCGCAATCAGCGAGATGTCGCGACCGATTGCCAGTCCCGCCTGGTTGATGGCCCTGACGGCGCCGAGCGCCAGCACCGTGCTCGAACACAGAACGGCGGTCGGTGCGTCGGGATGCTGCAGGAAGCGTTGCATGCTGCGATAGCCGTGCTCGTCGGTCATCAGCGAGTGATGGACGAGCGCCTCGTCGAGGTTGAGGCCGTGCTCCACCAGCGCCCGGGCCATGCCTTTCATCCGGCGGATGGAAAAGGTCAGGTAGTCCGGTCCGTTAATGAGCGCGATCCGCTGATGGCCGAGCTGGATCAGCAGCCGTGTCGCATCGTAGAAGGCGCCGGTGTTGTCGATGTCGAGGAATGGATAGTCCCGCGTCTCGCCGATCGAGCGTCCGTGCACGACAAAGGGGATGGAGAGCGATTTCAGCATCGCGATGCGCGGATCGTTGGCGCGCATATAGGCAAGGAACAGCGCATCGACATTGCCGCTGGCGGCCAGGCGCTGGAAGGTCGCCTCTTCGTCCTCCGGCGCACTCGGATTGAGCACGAAATGGAAATCATGCTTGACGGCTTCCTCGCCAAGGCCCGCCAGGAATTCACCGAAATGCACATCGGAATCGATGCCGGCCGCAATCGGCATCACCATACCGATCGAGTAGGCCTTGCCGGTGGCGAGCCGTTGGGCTGCCCGGTTCGGCCGATAGCCCGTCTCACGCACGGCCTGCAGCACCCGTTGGCGGGTTTCCGCATTGACTTCCGGATAGCCGTTCAACGCCCGGCTGACTGTCGTCTGCGACAGGCCGAGCAGTTCCGCGAGCTGCTTGAGATTGACCGCCATGGTCAACTTTCCTCCCAAAGCGCTTTGGATATCCGTTTGATTTTTGTGGTTTCATCCAGCGCCTTGGATTTCTGTAGCACTCGTTTTTCATCATACAAAGCGGAAATAGCCGGCTTTGCGCTGCAAAAAGTTGCCGCAGAGCAAAATGCTGTCGCATCGAGGCCGATGAATCGAAAGCTCTTGACTCGTGGAGTGTCGCAATGGTTTGTTAGCAAACTCAAAGCGCTTTGAATTTTGCGCGTTGATGATCTGCCCGGCGGGATCCGGGTTCATCTTGGGAGGAGAACAACGTGAAGAGATCATTTCTGTTGAGCGTGGCTGCGCTGGCGCTGTTTGCGGGCGCTGCCGGCGCTGCGGATCTGAAGTTCAAGCCTGGCGAAGATTCCAAATTCAACTGGGCGAGCTTCGAGGAATTCAAGAAGGGGCACGACCTCAAGGGTCAGACGCTGACGATCTTCGGCCCCTGGCGCGGCGAGGACGAGGCGCTCTTCAAGAGCGTCTATGCCTATTTCGTCGAGGCGACCGGGGTCGAGATCAAATATTCGTCCTCTGAAAACTACGAGCAGCAGATCGTCATCGACACCCAGGCCGGCAGCCCGTCCGATATTTCCATTCTGCCGCAGCCGGGTCTGATCGGCGATCTGGCGTCCAAGGGCTATCTGACGCCGCTCGGTGACGAAAGCCAGAAGTGGCTGCTCGACAATTATGCGGCTGGCCAGTCGTGGGTCGATCTTTCGACCTACAAGGGCAAGGACGGCAACGCCGCCCTTTACGCATTCCCCTACAAGATCGACGTAAAATCGCTGGTCTGGTATTCGCCGGAAAACTTCGAAGACGCGGGCTACGAAGTGCCGAAGACCATGGAAGAGCTGAAGGCGCTCACCGAGAAGATCGCCGCCGATGGTCAGAAGCCTTGGTGCATCGGTCTCGGCTCGGGTGGCGCGACCGGCTGGCCGGCCACCGACTGGGTGGAAGACATGATGCTGCGCACGCAGTCGGCCGATGTCTACGACAAGTGGGTGAAGAACGAGATCCCGTTCAGCGATCCGGCGGTCGTCGGTGCGATCGACGAGTTCGGCTGGTTTGCCAAGAACGACAAGTTCGTCGATGGCGGCGCGGCAGCGGTTGCGTCTTCCGACTTCCGCGACAGCCCGAAGGGCCTCTTCGCATCGCCGCCGAAGTGCTACCTGCATCACCAGGCTTCGTTCATTCCGTCCTTCTTCCCGGAAGGCACCGTGATCGGCGAGGATGCCGACTTCTTCTACATGCCGCCTTACGAGAGCAAGAAGGATCTCGGCAATCCTGTTCTCGGCGCCGGCACGCTGGCGATGATCACCAAGGATACGCCCGCGGCGCGCGCCTTCATCGAGTTCCTGAAGACGCCGATCGCACATGAAGTCTGGATGGCGCAGACGAGCTTCCTGACGCCTTACAAGAGCGTGAATGTCGATGCCTATGGCAATCCGCCGCTGAAGAAGCAGGGCGAGATCCTGCTCAATGCGACGACCTTCCGTTTCGATGGCTCCGACCTGATGCCCGGCAAGATCGGCGCGGGCGCCTTCTGGACCGGCATGGTCGATTTCGTCGGTGGCAAGTCCGCCTCCGACGTCGCCGACAGCGTTCAGAAGGCCTGGGACGCAATCAAGTAAAGAACGATGGACGACGGGCGGCGATTGCGTCGCCCGTCCTGTCCTATGGGTCCGCTGAACGCTCGGCGCTGCGAGGCCTCAACGAGAACGGCGACAATCGCCATGCCCTGCACGCAAAGTGCATTTCAGGGGAGGGACATGTCATGCAACAGCTCGTCTTTGCGGTAGGAACGATGCTGGCCGGGGTTCTCGGCTGCGCCGCCTACTTCTGGGGAACCAGCTTCATTCTCGATCTGATCTTCCCGTCGAAGGGGCGATCCGGTGTCGAAGCGTCGCGCAACCTGCGCATCACCAATGCCATCCGGCCATGGTTGTTTCTCGCCCCGGCGCTGTTTGCGTTGACGATCTACCTCATTTACCCCGTGGCCATGTCGGTCTGGTTCAGCCTGCATGACCGCGCCGGACAAAGCTTCGTCGGCGCCAGCAACTACGTCTGGATGCTGAACGACGGCGAGTTTCGCCAGTCGATCTTCAACAACTTCCTCTGGCTGCTGGTGGTGCCGGCACTCGCGACCTTCTTCGGGCTGGTCATCGCCGCTTTGACCGATCGTATCTGGTGGGGCAACATCGCCAAGACGCTGATCTTCATGCCGATGGCGATCTCCTTCGTCGGCGCTGCCGTCATCTGGAAATTCATCTACGATTATCGCGCCGAGGGCACCGAGCAGATCGGCCTCCTGAACGCGATCGTCGTCGCCTTCGGCGGCGACCCGCAGGCCTGGATCACGCTGCCCTTCTGGAACAACTTCTTCCTGATGGCCATTCTGGTCTGGATCCAGACCGGCTTTGCCATGGTCATCCTGTCGGCCGCGCTCCGCGGCATTCCGGAGGAGACGGTCGAGGCTGCCGTGATCGATGGCGCCAATGGCTGGCAGATCTTCTTCAAGATCATGGTGCCGCAGATATGGGGCACGATCGCCGTCGTCTGGACGACGATCACCATCCTGGTCCTCAAGGTGTTCGATATCGTTCTGGCGATGACCAATGGCCAGTGGCAGAGCCAGGTGCTCGCCAACCTGATGTTCGACTGGATGTTCCGTGGTGGCGGCGACTTCGGTCGCGGCGCGGCGATCGCCGTCGTCATCATGGTCCTCGTCATCCCGATCATGGTCTGGAACATCCGCAATGCGGCCAAAGAAATGAAGGGGCACTGAGATGAACCCGGCGACGCGCTCCCCTCTCACCTGGGCCGTACATCTGTCGGTTCTTCTCCTGGTCGCTCTCTGGACCTTGCCGACCGCGGGCCTGCTGATCTCGTCGTTGCGCGACAAGGATCAGCTCGCGGTCTCCGGCTGGTGGACGGCACTGTCGACCTCGACCCAGAATATTGTCGCCCGCGCACCTGGGGCCGATACCCAGGTCGAACGGGACGGCAAGTTCGTGATCTCCGGCGACGTGCTCGAAGGCACCGCCGCCGGCGAGGTTTCCGCCTTCGGCTTTTCGAGCCGCGAGCCGACGGCGTTCAAGGCCGGCGAAACCGCTGAACTCAACGACGGCGAGAAACTGACCGTACAGGCCGATGGCAGCTTCGAGATCGTCTCGGACACGAAGATGGAAGGCGCGCGCGGCCAGCGCATCTTCTTCACCGCTGCCGTTCCGCCGCGCTTCACCTTCGACAACTACGTCGAGGTTCTGAGCGCCGAAGGCATCGGCGCCTCCTTCATCAACTCGCTGACGGTCGCCATCCCGTCGACGGTCATCCCGATCCTGATTGCGGCCTTCGCTGCCTATGCGCTCGCCTGGATGCCGTTTCCGGGGCGCGCGATCCTGATCGCAGTCGTTGTCGGCCTGCTCGTCGTACCGCTGCAGATGTCGTTGATCCCGCTTTTGAAGCTCTATAACGGCGTCGGCGCCTTCTTCGGCGTGCCGGCCAAGACCTATGTCGGCATCTGGCTCGCCCATACCGGTTTCGGTCTGCCGCTGGCGATCTATCTCCTGCGCAACTACATGGCCGGCCTGCCGCGCGAGATCATGGAATCCGCGCGCGTCGACGGCGCCAGCGACTTCGACATCTTCGTCAAGATCATCCTGCCGCTGTCGTTCCCGGCACTGGCGTCCTTTGCGATCTTCCAGTTCCTGTGGACCTGGAACGACCTGCTGGTCGCCATCGTCTTCCTCGGCGCTGGCCAGGATGAGCTCGTCCTGACCGGGCGACTGGTCAATCTCTTGGGTTCACGCGGCGGCAACTGGGAAATCCTGACCGCCTCCGCCTTCATCACCATCGTCGTCCCCCTGATCGTGTTCTTCAGCCTGCAGCGCTATCTCGTGCGCGGCCTGCTGGCGGGATCGGTCAAGGGCGGTTGACCTCACACGGACTTCTGAACGGAATGAGCATGACTGAAATGAGCGAATCCATCCTGCAGGTTGACAAGGACTGGTGGCGCGGCGCGGTGATCTATCAGATCTATCCGCGCTCCTACCAGGACTCCAACGGTGACGGCATCGGCGATCTGAAGGGCATCACCGCCCGCCTGTCGCATGTCGCCTCGCTCGGCGCCGATGCGATCTGGATCTCGCCCTTCTTCACCTCGCCGATGAAGGATTTCGGCTACGACGTTTCGAACTATACCGACGTCGACGGGATCTTCGGCAGTCTCGCCGATTTCGATGCGCTGATCGCCGAGGCGCATCGGCTCGGAATCCGGGTGATGATCGACCTCGTCCTGTCGCACACTTCGGACCAGCATCCCTGGTTCGTCGAAAGCCGCGCCAGCCGGACGAACGCCAAGGCGGATTGGTATGTCTGGGCGGACTCCAAGCCGGACGGAACGCCGCCGAACAACTGGCTGTCGATCTTCGGCGGCTCGGCCTGGGCCTGGGATCCGACGCGCCTGCAATATTACCTGCACAACTTCCTGACCTCGCAGCCGGACCTCAACCTGCACAATCGTGAAGTGCAGGAGGCGCTTTTGGGCGTCGAACGTTTCTGGCTGGAGCGCGGCGTCGATGGCTTCCGCCTCGACACCATCAATTTCTATTTTCACGACAAGCAACTGCGCGACAATCCGGCGCTGGCGCCGGAGCGCCGCAACGCCCAGACTGCGCCGGCGGTCAATCCGTACAACTATCAGGAACATCTCTACGACAAGAACCAGCCGGAAAACCTGGCGTTCCTGAAGCGGTTCCGTGCCGTCATGGACGAGTTTCCGGCAATCGCGGCGGTCGGCGAAGTCGGCGACAGCCAGCGTGGTCTCGAGATCGCCGGCGAGTACACTTCCGGCGGCGACAAGATGCACATGTGCTACGCCTTTGAGTTCCTGGCGCCCGACGCTCTGACGCCGGCTGGTGTCGCCGAGGTGCTGCATAATTTCCAGAAGGCCGCGCCTGAAGGCTGGGCCTGCTGGGCGTTTTCCAACCACGACGTCGTGCGCCATGTCAGTCGCTGGGGCGATGGCGTTGCCGATCACGACGCGCATGCCAAGCTGCTCGCGAGCCTTTTGATGTCGCTGCGCGGCTCAGTCTGCATCTATCAGGGCGAGGAACTGGCACTCACCGAAGCCGAGCTTGCCTACGAGGATCTGAAGGATCCCTATGGCATTCAGTTCTGGCCGGACTTCAAGGGGCGCGACGGCTGCCGTACGCCGATGGTCTGGGACAGCGCTGCGGTCAATGGCGGCTTCGGCGATGCCAAGCCGTGGCTGCCGGTACCGGCCGAGCACCTGAAACGGGCCGTCTCCGCCCAGAAGGGCGATGAGGCCTCCGTTATGGAGCACTATCGCCGCTTCCTGCAGTTCCGCAGGGCGCACCCGGCCTTTGCCAAGGGCGAGATCGAGTTCCGCAGCACCGATGCTCCGGTTCTGGCCTTCGTGCGCAGCCACGGCAACGAAAAGCTTTTCTGCGCCTTCAACATGAGCGGTGTGGCTGCGGTTGCCGACCTGCCTAAGGAGCCGGTAGAAGCGCTCGAGGGTCACGGCTTTGCCGCCGAGATCAAGGACAACAAGGTCAATCTTCCGGCCTGGAGCGCATTTTTCGCGCGCCTGGTCTGAGACGTGCTATGGCGCGAGCGAAGAAGAGTGACAGGTAAAAAGAGACGAAGGGGAGGATGCGATGACAGGTCTGCTGCTTAAAGATATCCGCAAGTCCTATGGTGCGGTCGATGTCATTCACGGCATCAATCTCGACATCAAGCAAGGCGAGTTCGTCGTGTTTGTCGGTCCGTCCGGCTGCGGCAAGTCGACATTGCTGCGCATGATCGCGGGGCTGGAGGAGATCACCGGCGGCGACATGTTCATCGACGGCGAGCGCGTCAATGATGTGCCGCCTTCCAAGCGCGGCATTGCCATGGTGTTCCAGTCCTATGCGCTCTATCCGCATATGACCGTCTACGACAACATGGCCTTCGGCATGCGGATTGCCAAGGAGACGAAGGAGGAGATCGACCGGCGCGTGCGCGCGGCAGCCGATATCCTGCAGCTTACCAAATACCTCGATCGTCTGCCGAAGGCGCTTTCGGGCGGTCAACGCCAGCGCGTGGCGATCGGCCGGGCGATCTGCCGAGATCCCAAGGTCTTCCTGTTCGACGAGCCGCTGTCGAACCTCGACGCGGCGCTGCGCGTCGCCACCCGCATCGAAATCGCCAAGCTCAACGAGCAGATGGCCGACACCACGATGATCTATGTCACCCACGACCAGGTCGAGGCGATGACGCTTGCCGATCGTATCGTCGTGCTGTCGGCCGGCCATATCGAGCAGGTCGGCCCGCCGCTCGAGCTTTACGAGCGCCCGGCGAACCTGTTCGTCGCCCGCTTCATCGGCTCGCCGGCGATGAATGTCATTCCCGCGACGATCACCGCCACCGGGCCGCAGACGACGGTGAAGCTGGCCGGCGGCAAGTCGGTGACGCTCGATATCGCCACGAACGCGTCTGAGAACGGCAAGACGGCGAGCTTCGGCGTGCGTCCCGAAGATCTTCAGACGGCCACGGGCGAGGACTTCCTCTTCGAAGGCACGGTCTCGATTGTCGAGGCGCTTGGTGAAGTGACGCTGCTCTATATCGAAGGACTGGTCGAGAACGAGCCGATCATCGCCAAGATCCCGGGCATTCTGCCTGTTCATCGCGGCGAGAAAGTCCGCTTTACCGCCGACAAGACCAAGCTGCATCTGTTCGACGCCGACGGCAAGAGCTATCGCGCCTGACGAAGACAACCATCGTTTGCCCTCCCTATGAACCCGCCCGATTTTCGGGCGGGTTTTTCCATGCCAAGGCCCTCAATCTACCCTCTGTTAAATTTCTTCCTCTAGCCTGACGGGTAGGGGATATTAAGAGGCCTGTTGAATGACGACCGCGGCACCGGTGATGCAGCAACACTTCCTGAACAAGGAAGAATCTTTCATGTACGATCGCGAAACCACGTTCCCGATGGAGGACACGAGGAACGAGGCGCGCATCGAATACACGGAAAAAGGCGTGACGCAGCTGAGTTCCCGTCGCTGCGAGATCATCAAGCTGTCGAAAAGCGGCGCGGTCATCGGTATCCTGACCAAGTACCAGCTGCCGCAGAATTTCTACCTCGACATTCCAAGCGCCCGGATCCAGATGGTCGGCTGCCTGCTCAAGCGCGTGCACGCCGACAACTTCATCGAAGCACGCTTCCTGCGGCTTCTGACCGACCGCGATCTCAATCGCATCTTCGTCTACAGCACGCATCCGAACCACCGGAACCGCACGCTCGACATCTATCGCTGAACGGGAAAGGCATTTGCAAGCCTGCCCACTCGGCCGAAATGGCTGGCGGGCGATGCATCGTTGCACCAAATCGGCTGTTGCCACGCAAGGCTTGACTTGGAATGTGCCTCTTCTTCGGAAGGTGTGCCCGCTGCCGGCGCGAGTGGCCGGCAGAGATCGCCCGCGATGGAGGGCAGGACCCCGGCGGTGGCGCCGAGGCTTCGTTCAGTTGAACAGCACACTTGCACCATGGTCGGCCGAGCCGGCAATCGCGCGGAACGGCGCGAACAGCTCGCGCCCCATCCCGAACTCGTTGTCCGAGAGATCGGTATGGGCGGGAATGCGCGTCTTCAGCGCGATGTCCTCGACCAGCACTTCGATCGTGCCGGTGACGGCGTCGATGCGCACGATGTCGCCTTCCTGGATGCGTGCGATCGGCCCGCCGTCCTTGGCCTCGGGCGTCACGTGAATGGCGGCTGGAACCTTGCCCGAGGCGCCGGACATGCGGCCGTCGGTGAGGATTGCCACGCGCTGGCCGCGGTCCTGCAGGATGCCGAGCACGGTCGTCAGCTTGTGCAGTTCCGGCATGCCGTTCGCCTTCGGGCCCTGGAAGCGCACGACGGCGACGAAGTCTCCTTCGAGCTTGCCGGCCTTGAAGGCGGCATTCAGCTCGGCCTGGTCATGGAAGATCTTCGCCGGTGCTTCGATGACGTGGCGGTCCGGCTTGACGGCGGAGATCTTGATGACCGCCTTGCCGAGATTGCCAGTCAGCATCTTGAGGCCGCCCGAGTGCTGGAACGGGTGGTCTAACGTCGCAAGCACCTTCGGATCGGCGCTTTCGGCCGGCGTCGGCACGCGTTCGACGCCGCCATCGGCGCCGAGCCGAACGTCGATCTTGTAGGCGTCGAGACCCTGGCCGACGACGGTGCGCACATCGTCGTGCAGCAGGCCGCCCCGAAGCAACTGGCTGATCAGGAAGCCCATGCCGCCGGCGGCATGGAAGTGGTTCACGTCGGCAAGGCCGTTCGGATAGACGCGGGCCAGCAGCGGCACGATATCCGACAGCTCGGAAATGTCCTGCCACGTCAGCAGGATGCCAGCGGCGCGGGCCATGGCGACCAGATGCATGGTGTGATTGGTGGAGCCGCCCGTGGCATGCAGTCCGACGACGCCGTTGACGATCGAGCGCTCATCGATCATTTCGCCGGCCGGCGTGAACTCGTTGCCCATGGCGGTAATCGCCAGCGCCCGCTTCGTCGCCTCTTTCGTCAGCGCGTCGCGCAGCGGCGTGCCCGGATTGATGAAGGAGGCACCGGGCAGGTGGAAGCCCATGATCTCCATCAGCATCTGGTTGGAGTTGGCCGTGCCATAGAAGGTGCAGGTGCCGGGGCCGTGGTAGGACTTGGATTCGGCAGCGAGCAGCTCGTCGCGACCGACCTTGCCTTCCGCGAAGAGTTGGCGCACGCGCGCCTTCTCGTCGTTCGGCAGGCCCGTCGTCATCGGTCCTGCCGGCACGAAGACTGCAGGTAGGTGGCCGAAGGTCAGCGCGGCGATGACAAGGCCCGGCACGATCTTGTCGCAGACGCCGAGATAGACGGTCGAATCGAACATGTTGTGCGATAGGCCGACGCCGGCGGCCATGGCGATCAGATCGCGCGAAAACAGCGACAGTTCCATTCCCGGCTGACCCTGAGTGACGCCGTCGCACATGGCCGGCACGCCGCCGGCAACCTGGGCGACGCCGCCTGCCTCGTGCGCCGTTTCGCGGATCAGCGCCGGATAGGTCTCGAACGGCTGGTGCGCTGAAAGCATGTCGTTATAGGAGGTGATGATGCCGAGGTTGGGGACGCGATCACCGGCGAGCGCCACCTTCTCGGCGGGGGAACAGACGGCAAAGCCGTGAGCGAGATTGCCGCAGCCAAGGACGCTGCGATGCGGTCCGCTGGACGCGGCACGGCGCACCCGATCGAGATAACGCTCTCGGTGCGGTTTCGAGCGCTCGACGATGCGGGCGGTGATTGCGGCAATGCGGGAATCGGCGGACATGGCAAATCCTGTTCCGGAGTCTTGGGACTCCTCATCTTCATCCAGTCATCGGTCCGGAGCGTAACGTGCCTGGGAGAACGTGCAGGCCACGCCCCGGTATGAGCTCTTTCAACACTTTCGCATTCCGGTGGGGCGCCACCGGCTGAAAGTGTTCTGAACCGGCCGGCTATCCGGCCGTTATGGCGCCCAGTATATCTGCAGCGGCGAGGCTGCCCGGCGCAGCATGGTGCGGATCGGCATCTCGGCCTCGTCGCCGGGGCCTTCCGCCTTGGCAAGCACCACCTTCTTGCCGTCGCCTTCGATGTGCAGGACCAGCAGCCTGGCATCGTGGAGGCTGGAGAAGGTGAAGGTCAGCCGCGGTTCGCCGGCGCCTTCCGCTTCCATGGTGATCACGCCGCGCGGCGTCGTCGCGTCGATCGCTCTTGAAAGCTGTGTGCCGCCCGGGAAGAACGATGCGGTATGGCCATCCGTTCCCATGCCGAGTACGACGACGTCGAAGGGCGCACCGATCCGTGCCGTCTCCTTGCTCGCCAGCAAAGCTGCATCTTCTGCCGAAGCGGCGGCGTGGTAAAGCGGAAGGAAATGCGCTTTCGCTGCAGGGCCTCGCAGCAGGTTGGCCGCGACCAGGGCGTGGTTGGAGCGATCGCTTTCCGGCGGGACGAAACGTTCGTCCACCAGCGTGACCGTGACCTTGTCCCAGGCGATATCCTTCTTGGCGAGCGCCTGGAAGAATGCCTTGGGCGTGGAGCCGCCGGAAACGGCGATGCTCGCCGCACCGCGGGTGGCAATGCCGGCAGCAAGTGCTGCGCTGACTGCGTCGGCCAGACCCTCGGCCAGGGCGGAGCCATTGTCGAATGTGTGAAGCGTCGTGCTCATTGCCTTGCCTATATCGCGTCGTGCCAGGTGCGGCCGTCACGCTCGATGAGCGCGATCGATTGGCTCGGGCCCCAGGTGCCGGCGGTGTAGCCCTGAACCTGCTGCCCGGTCTCTTCCCAGGCTTTCAGGATCGGATCGATCCACTTCCACGCGGCCTCGACCTCGTCGCGGCGCACGAACAGCGTCTGGTTGTTGCGCACGACGTCGAAGAGCAGGCGCTCATAGGCATCGGCATTGCGCACGTCGAAGGCCTCGGCGAAGCTCATGTCCAGCGAAACATTGCGAAGGCGCATGCCGCCCGGGCCGGGGTCCTTGATCATCAGCGACTGCTTGACGCCTTCGTTCGGCTGCAGGCGGATGACGAGCTGGTTGGCCGAAATGCGACCGGCACTGTTGTCGAAGATCGAGTGCGGGATCTGCTTGAAGGTAATGACGATTTCTGACATGCGCCCGGCAAGCCGCTTGCCCGTGCGGATGTAGAACGGCACGCCGGCCCAGCGCCAGTTGCTGACCTCCGCCTTGATCGCGACGAAGGTCTCGGTGTTCGAAACGCCGCCTTCGAGTTCTTCCAGGTAACCCTTGACCGGGCCGCCGGCAGAGGCGCCTGCACGGTACTGGCCGCGCACCGTCACCTGCTCGACATTGGATGCGTTGACCGGCTTCAGCGCGCGCAGCACCTTGAGCTTTTCGTCGCGCACGGCTTCCGCGTCCATCGAGGTCGGCGCTTCCATCGCGACGAAGCAGACGAGCTGCAGGATGTGATTCTGCACCATGTCGCGCAACGCACCGGCCTTGTCGTAGTAGCCGGCGCGGTTCTCGAGGCCGACGGCTTCCGAAACGGTGATCTGCACGTGGTCGATATGCGCGGAGTTCCAAAGCGGCTCATAGAGCGCATTCGCGAAGCGCAGCGCCATCAGGTTCTGCACCGTCTCCTTGCCGAGATAGTGGTCGATGCGGAAGATCTGCTCTTCGCGGAAGACCTTGCCGATCGTGTCGTTGAGCTCGGTCGCCGAGGCCAGGTCGCGTCCGATCGGTTTTTCGACGACGATGCGGGTGGTCTTGGTGATCAGCTTGTGGTCGCGGATCTTCTCGGAAATATCGCCGAAGATCGCCGGCCCGACGGCGAGATAGAAGGCGCGGATGCGGTCCTTGCCCTCCTCGAGGATCTTCTTCAGCGCATCCCAGCCCTGGTCGGACTTGGCGTCGACGGAGACGTAGAAGAGGCGCGCCGTGAACTTCGCGACTTCCTCTTCGTTGTATTCGGCCGGCTTCAGGTGTTCCTTCAGCGCATCGGCGGCGAACTTGCGATACTCTTCATGCGTCAACGCGGCGCGCGAGGCGCCGATGATCCGGGTCGGCTCGGAAATCTGGCCTTCCATCTGGCGGTGATAGAGCGCTGGCAGCAGCTTGCGCTCCGCGAGATCGCCGGTGCCCCCGAACACGACATAGTCAAACGGTTCGACGGGAATGATCTGGCTGCTCATGGGATAATCTCGATCTTGTTCAGGTCAGGGACACATATAATCTAATCGATTTAAAGGCGCTAGGGTGCAATGCAATAAAATGCCCCTCAAAGCACTTCCTAGAGCCTGTCGCGCAAAGCGTACCAGCTGAGCGCCAGGAACAGAAGCGCCGAGCGGAAGCGTGTTCCGCCTGGAAAAGCCGGTATTTTCAAGGCTTTCAACAGGTCGAGTTCGGTCGGTTTGCCAAGCGCCAGGTCGGCGTAAAGCTTGCCGCAATAGTTGGAAAGCATGACGCCGTGGCCGGAATAGCCGCCGATCGAAGTGACGCCCGGCATGACCTCGCGACAGAAGGGCGTGCGCGGCATGGTGATGCCGACGGAGCCGCCCCAGGCATGGGTGATCGCGACGTTGCCGAGCTCCGGGTAGATCTCGCTGATCTGCCGGCGGATATGGGTGGAAATGTCGCGCGGATTGTCGGCGGTGTAGGCTTCGCGTCCGCCAAACAGCAGCCGTCCATCCCGCGATTTGCGAAAATAGCGCACGACAAAGCGCGAATCGTCGACCGATTCGCCGCCGGGCAGCACATTGGGGTAGGCGGAGAGAACCTCGGTCGCACCGATGAAGGAGCGGATGGGCATGACATGGCTGGCGCTCACCGGCTCGAGATTGCCGACATAGGCATTGCAGGCGACAAGCACCCGGTCGGCGGTGATCGTGCCGCGATCGGTGGTGATGACAACAGCCGTTCCCTTGCGCTCGATCTTCTGCGCCTTCGTCTGCTCGAACAGATTGGCGCCAGCGCGTGCGGCTTGCTTCGTCAGCCCGACCAGCAGTTTCATCGGATGGATATGACCGGTGCCGGTGTCGCGGATGCCGAAGTGGTAGCGGGACGATCCGACGCGACTTGCCGTCTCCTCCCGCTCCATGAACGAGAGATGCGGATAGCCGAAGCGGGTCGCCATCGCTTCGACGTGGTCGCGATAGTCTTTCTCCAGGCCTTTCTTGTGGCCGACCGAGAGCTGGCCCGGCATGAACTCGATGTCTATGCCGTGTTCGCCAGCAAAGTCGAGCACGTGCCTCTTGGCATTTTCGGCCATGTTGAAGAGCAGCTGCGCGCGCTCGTGGCCAAGCGTTTCCTCGGTTTCGTCGGCCCAGGCGCGCTGGCCGGTGCCGAATTGGCCGCCGTTGCGCCCGGACGCGCCATCGCCGAAGCGGCAGGCGTCGATGAGGGTGACATCGACGCCCTGGCCGGCAAGATTGTAGGCTGCCTGAAGTCCGGTATAGCCGCCGCCGATGATGGCGACATCCGCCTTCCTCGATCCCGGCATTTGCGGGTATTCGGGTCGATCCGGAACGGTTGCCTCATACCAGGAGAAACCGGGCGAGATCGGGCTTTGCCAGGGCATTGGACGGCCTTTCAGGTCAGACGTTCAGCAGCAGGAACTCGCGTTCCCAGGGACTGATGACCTGCATGAAGGTTTCGAACTCGCCGCGCTTCACCCCGGCATAGATGGCGATGAATTCGGGGCTCAGCACTTCGGCGAGCGACGGGGCGGATTCCAGCAGCGCGACCGCCTCGAGCAGCCCGCGCGGCAGATCGATTTCGCCTTCGTTGGCCGTATCTTCCGTCGGTGCCGTCGGATCGCGGCCTTCGATGATGCCGAGATAGCCGCAGGCAAGCGAGGCGGCGAGCGCCAGATAGGGGTTGGCGTCCGAACTCGGCAGCCGGTTCTCGATCCGGCGAGCGACGGGCTCGGAAACCGGGATGCGGAAGGCGGTCGTGCGGTTGTCGTAGCCCCAGGCCGTATTCACCGGCGCAGACATGTCCGGCGTCAACCGGCGGTAGGAGTTTACGTAAGGTGCCATCATCACCAGCGTGCGCGGCACATAATGCTGCATGCCGCCGATGAAGTTGAAGAACTCCTTGGAGGGAGAGCCGTCCGGATTGGAGAACAGATTGCGGCCGGTGTTGATCTCGACCACCGACTGGTGGATGTGCATGGCCGAACCCGGCTGCCCCTGCATCGGCTTGGCCATGAAGGTTGCGTAGATGCCGTGCTTCAGCGCCGCCTCGCGGATGGTGCGCTTGAACAGGAAGACCTGGTCGGCAAGCTCGATCGGATCGCCATGGCGCAGGTTGATTTCGAGCTGTGCCGGTCCTTCCTCGTGGATCAGCGTGTCGATCTCGAGACCCTGCTTTTCCGAGAAATGGTAGATGTCGTCGATCAGTTCGTCGAACTCGTTGATGCCGGCGATCGAATAGCCCTGGCCGCCGAGGATCGAGCGGCCGGAGCGGCCCTTCGGCGGATGCAGCGGATAGTCGGGGTCGTCGTTCGTGGCGACGAGGTAGAATTCGATCTCAGGTGCGACGACCGGCTTCCAACCCTTCTGACGATAGAGATCGACCACGCGCTTCAAGACGTTGCGCGGCGTGTAGCTGATCTGCTCGCCCTGCGAACCGACGATGTCGCAGATCACCTGCGCCGTCGGATCGCTCTCCCAGGGGACGACCGAAAGCGTCGAAAGGTCGGGAACGAGCTTGATGTCGCTGTCGCGCGAATCGTAGCGGAACTGCCCGGTTTCATCGGGATATTCGCCGGAGATCGTGTGACGGTAGATCGCCGAAGGCAGCGCCAACGAGGTGTTGGAGGTGAATTTGGAGGTCGGCATCATCTTGCCGCGCGGAACGCCGGCAAGGTCGGGGGTGATGCACTCGACGTCTTCGATACCGCGGATCTTCAGCCAGTCCGTTGCTTCCTTCCAGGTCTTGACGCCTCGGAGGGAATGCAGGGCAGCGGGTATTTTCGAGGTTTTGCTGATTTTCGTTGTTTGTTGGGCAGCACTTCTCTTGGAGGGCATAAATCACCGGTTTTGGCTTCGGATTGCGCATCATAACCGCAGATTGGCAATTGGCTAGAGCGTGACGATTGACTTTCGCCTCCGTGACCGGAATGGAATGCGCAAAGAACTCAAAGGTGTTTCGTGGCTGAGAAGAAGGATGTGGTGATCATTGGCGCCGGTGCCGCCGGCATGATGTGCGCCATCGAAGCCGGCAAGCGCGGCCGACGGGTGCTCGTCATCGACCATGCCAGGGCGCCGGGCGAAAAGATCCGCATCTCCGGTGGCGGCCGCTGCAACTTCACCAACATTCACGCGGGGCCGAAGAACTTTATCTCGGCCAACCCGCATTTCTGCAAATCGGCGCTGGCGCGCTACGGCGCGCGCGATTTCCTGGCATTGGTCGAAAAACACGGCATCGCCTGGCACGAAAAGACGCTCGGGCAATTGTTCTGCGATCATTCGGCCAAGGACATCATCCGGATGTTGCTGTCCGAGATGCGCGAGGTCGGTGCAGAGCTTCGGCTGGAGACGACGGTCGAGAGTGTCGAGCGTCATGGCGCCGGCTTCCGGGTGATGACCGACGACGGACCGGTCGATGCTCAGTCGCTGGTTGTTGCCAGCGGCGGCAAGTCCATTCCGAAAATGGGCGCGACAGGGCTTGCCTATAGGATCGCAGAGCAGTTCGGATTGGCGCTTGTCGAAGCCCGTCCGGGCCTTGTGCCTCTGACGCTCGATCCGGCGCAGCTTGAGACGATCGGCGAATTGGCCGGCGTCGCCGCCGACGCCGAGGCGCGTTCCGGCAAGACGGCGTTCCGCGAGGCGGTGCTGATCACCCATCGGGGCTTAAGCGGCCCGGCGATCCTGCAGATCTCGTCCTATTGGCGCGAGGGGCAGGATATCGTCTTGAGGCTGATGCCCGATATCGACATCTCCTCGATCCTCAAGGGCTTGCGCCGCACCAACGGCAAGCAGGCCGTGCAGACGGCGCTCGGCGATATTCTGCCGCGCCGGCTGGCGCAGTTCTTTGCCGACGGCGCCAAGCTCACGGGCAGGCAACTCGCCGACCTCTCGGACAAGGCCATCGATGCGCTGTCGACCTCGATCCAGGCCTGGACGATCAAGCCGGCCGGTTCCGAAGGCTACCGCACCGCCGAGGTGACGCTCGGCGGCGTCGACACCAACGGCCTCGATTCAAAGACGATGCAGGCGAAGACTGTTCCCGGCCTCTATTTCGTCGGCGAATGCGTCGATGTGACCGGCTGGCTCGGCGGCTACAATTTCCAATGGGCCTGGGCATCGGGCTTTGCGGCCGGCCAGGACGTCTGATCCCGGTTTTGTGGCGCTTGGCTTCAGCCATTGTTAACGGATATGTCCGAACCTCATCTGATGTCGGCACAGCCGGCGGTTGGCGAGATAAGAACTGTTCCGCAAACGGAAATAACACTGTTTCCATTTTTAGGGCTTTTCTCTGCCACGGCATGGCTGCAATATGAACTCGACTGGCAAGCCGGTTCATCCGGGCCGATCGTTGCCGGTCAGTGAGAAGGACAGGATGCCATGAACCAGCCACGCCGTCGTCCCCGCGCCATCGCGATCGCTCGCACCGACGAGAGCCGCGCCCAGAGAATGGCGTTGACCCGCATTGCTCTGATCGCATTCTTTGCCGTTGCTGCCCTCGCAACGCTTCCGGCCTACTGGCTCTGATGCTGCCCGCCGGCCGCTTTCGGCCGGACCTCGATCCCGTCGTTAGCGCGCGAGCGCCTTCGGAAATACGTCGGCGAGTGCTCGGCGCTTATACAATTTTTAATCGTTCAAAATGAATATTGCGACGAAGTGAGTTCCGTCAGGACTTCGCTACCGGGGAGGTGGCGCGGTCCCGCAATGATTGCTGACGGACTGGCGGTGTTGCGCCGCATGATTTTCCGAAAAACATCAGCCTGTTTGCGCATCGGGTGGCTCTCGATCGTTTCGTCCTTTCTGCCGTTGCGCGGAAGGTGAAACATGCTTCGAGCCGCCGGGGGAGGCGAATGCGAGCTGCGAGCCAAGGTGTTTTCCATGTTCATTGACAGAATTCTTGCCCGCTTCAAGATCCAGACGAAGGTGCTGTTTTTCATTCTGCCCTTCGTCGTCAGCATCTGTGCCGTCGGCATTACCGGCCTTTACGCGTCCGGCCTGCTGCAGGGCCGGATGGAGATTTCAAACAGCGTCCTGCAGACGCTGAGCGGCTTCAAGGACGTCTATGCGGGGATGAACAACTTCCTGCACTCGACCACTGAGGAAACCCGCGACGCCTTGCAGGGCAAGATTTCCGCACAGAAGGAGATCCTGGCAGAGACCGCTGCGCAGGTGGCCGGCCAGAGCGGCCAGGGCGAGCTGACGGCTGCGATCGCCGCAACCAACGACATCGAAGCCCGCATCGACGGGCTCTGGCAGCTGCATGTCGGCGAGCAGGAAATGCGCGCCACGATGACGGCGAACCTCGATGCGCTGCTGGTGGAGCGCGCCAAGATCAATGACGAGTCGAACCGGCTGCAATATGCCGTGCGCAAGAACGAGAACGCCGCCAAGACCATGCTGCGCGAAGCCGAAAAGCTGATGCGCGCCAGCCGCTTCTTCAACGAGTTCGGCACGGAGGTCAGCAAGGCGACGACGATCGACGAGAAGCTCAAGGCCGTCAAGGAACGGTTCCCGATGATCGGCCGCACCGAGCGTGACATCTTCCGTCTGCTGCCGAAGGACGAGAAGTCGCTGACCGAGACCATCACCTCCGCATCGAGCGAGGTCGGCGCGCTTTTGAAGGCGCCTGCCGGTCCTGAGACGCTTGCCGGCATCTCGAAACATGTCGACCGTTTCCGCACCGCAAGTTTCCGTCTGGAAGCGGCCTCGGTCGGCAAGATGCGAGATGCCACGCGGATCTTCGCCGAGCTCGATCAGCTTATCGTCAGCACCGAATCCGTTCTGACGGCGACGCGCCGGCTTTCAACCTCGATCACCGATATCCAGATCTCCGCCGCGACTTTCATGGGAGCGACCACGGAAGGCAATCGCCAGAAGCTGCTCGATAAGTTCCTCGCGGTTCAGCAGAACATGGCAACGCTGCGCGGTGTTGCAAGCGAAGGCGCATCCTTCGATGCGATCGCCGACACGCTGATGCCGATCATCACCGTGATGAAGAAGGATGCGGCGTCGCTGGTCGAAATCACCGTGAAACGGACCGCCGATTTCGATGCCGCCGGCCAGTCGATCAACCAGATCTGGAGCGATCTGACCGGTTTTGCCGAGCAGCAGAAGGTTGCCGCCGGCACCGAGCGCCAGGAAGCAAACCAGATCTCCGTGGCCGCGACCGTTGCAGGCGTCGTCATCGCCTTGCTTGCCGGCATCGCGCTCACGCTGACGCTGAAGAAGCCGATCGGCCAGATCACCGCCGCCATGCGTCGCCTGGCAGACGGCCGCCTCGATACCTCCATCGACGGCGACGCCCGTCAGGACGAGATCGGCGACATGGCTCGCGCCCTTGGCGTCTTCAAGGAAAACGCCCTCTCCAAGGTGCGCATCGAGACCGAAAGCGAAGAACAGCGTGCCCGCGCCGAGCTCGAACGGACCCGCAACGATGCGGAAAAACAGGAGCTCGATCGTCAGATCGACCTTGCGGTCAGCGAACTTGCCGCCGGCCTCGGCCGCTTGGCACAGGGCGACCTGTCGCGCCAGATCGACATTCCGTTCCATGGCCGCCTCGAACAGCTGCGCATGGACTTCAACGGCTCGCTGATCCGCCTGCAGGACACGTTGGCGCAGATCCGCGCCAATGCGCAGGCGATCCAGCAGAGTGGTTCGGACATGCACCATGCGGCGGATTCACTATCGAAGCGCACGGAAGCCCAGGCAGCCTCGCTCGAGGAGACGGCTGCGGCGGTCGACCAGATCACCGTGACCGTCCGTTCTTCGGCGGAGCGTGCGAACGAGGCCAATGTCGCCGTGACGCAAACCAAGAAGAGCGCCGACAGCTCGGCAACGGTCGTCACCAACGCGATCGCCGCCATGGGCCGCATCGAAGAGGCATCACGCCAGATCGAGCAGATCATCGAAGTGATCGACGACATCGCCTTCCAGACCAACCTGCTGGCACTCAACGCCGGCATCGAAGCAGCGCGTGCCGGCGAAGCCGGCAAGGGCTTCGCGGTGGTGGCACAGGAAGTGCGCGAACTGGCGCAGCGCTCGGCCGAGGCCGCCCGTGAGATCAAGGGCCTCATCAACAAGTCGACCGACGAGGTCAATTCCGGTTCGCACCTGGTCAAGGAGACCGGCGCGGTGCTCGCCTCGATCAGCGCCCAGATCGTCACCGTCAGCCAGCATGTCGAAATGATCGCGACGGCCAGCCGCGACCAGGCGGTGGCGCTCAACGAAGTCAACGGATCGGTCAACCAGATGGATCAGATGACCCAGCAGAACGCCTCGATGGTTGAAGAGGCAACGGCCACGAGCCTGGCGCTGTCCAACCAGGCCGATACGCTGATGATGCTGGTCGAGCAGTTCCGGCTGGAACCGGAAGCGTCCGATATCCACGCTTACCGCGCGGCCTGATTGGCCAGCACCACGACGGTTTCGTCCCTGTACTGCATAATTCCTTAAATCGGAATCGATTTAAGGAGAAAATTATGCAGCAAGTTTAGGGTGTTACAGCGTCCTTAGCGCGTCATATTTGACGCGCGGCGCTGTAGCACAGCGCCGCGCGATCGACCGGTTGCGCGGCGCATCTTGTTTGTGCGGGCTGCTCGACGGTTTTCAGCTTTCTGCGTGCCGCAAGTGCTGCAATGCAGCGGCGAAACGTCCGCCGCAAAAGTCCCGGCGGCTTGGGGTCGAAGTGTTCGTCCCAGCGGCGGCTCTTCATTGCCATATCGGCCATATAGGCCATTGCCATCATGTCCATGGTGATGCTCCTCATTCGGTGGCATCTCCTCTTCTATGCAGCAAAAGCTGTTTTACATACACAAGATATCGGCCTATGTTTTTCATCGATGAAAGACATGGATTGGGATATCTACCGTTGCTTCATGAGCGTGGCGCGCACGGGCGGCCTGACCGGCGCCGCACAGGCACTGGGCTCAAGTCCGGCCACCGTCGGACGACGGATGCTCGAGCTCGAGGAGCGAACCGGACGCGTGCTGTTCCTGCGCAGCCAAACCGGCTACCAGCTTACCGGCGACGGCGAGCTTCTTTTCGAGCAGCTTCAGGAGATGGAAGCGGCAGCGCGCCGGGTCGAGAGCTGGCGGCGCGAGGGCGAGGGCGCGACCGTCCGCATCACCGTCGGAACCTGGATCGCCTGGCTGCTCGCGGAGAACTTTCCCGCACTTTGCACCGAAAGGGACGGCTTCAGCCTGGCGATCACCATCGGCGAGACGCGCGCCAGCCTCGCCTATCGCGAGACGGATATCGGCATCCGCGCCTTCGAGCCCGAGGAAAGCTATCTGGCAGCCAGTCCGGTCGGCGACGTCGCCTATGCCGCCTATCGCCAGAAAAACGCACCACCGGCCGCCAACGGGCGGTGGGTGGCGGTCGGCGAGGAAGAGGCGATCTCGGCCTATCTGCGTTGGCCGCATGAGCAGGTAGAGGGGCGGATCGTCGCCACGGTCACGCGGCCGCGCTCGCTCTTGGATCTCGCCCGGGCCGGTGCCGGTTGCGCGGTGCTCCCGTGTTTCGTCGGCGACCTCGATCCGATGCTGGAACGAGCGGGTGACGAGCTCCCGGCGCTCAGGCACCGACAATGGATCGTGATGAACAATGAGGACAGGCACCGAAGGGAGATCCGCTCGGTGGTCGACCGCATGACGAAGCTGCTGCGCAGCCACGCGGATATCTTTGCCGGCAAGCGGCCTCGGCGGGGCTAAGGCAATCCCCGCAAAAGTGCGTAGCCGGTCCGCGACCGAAATGCACACATCAACCTGCTGCAGCGATCCTGTGCCTCCAAGTTGGACGCCCGGTGCCGCAAGGTTCAGCGCAGCAGCAGCTTGACGAGGCCAGCCTGCGAATTGACCCGGGTTTTGCTATAAATGCTCTTGAGCTGCGTGCGGATCGTCTCGTAGCTCACGCCGTTGGCGCTGGACATCTCCTTCAGCGTCAGGCCCGCAGCAATGCCGGAAGCGATACGGATTTCTGCCGGGGTCAGGCCGTAACTCTCCTTCAGATGGTTTAGATGCTGTTCGCCCACCACAGACGTGGCGGGCTCGATCAGCACGGCCACCGTTGGTCCATCGAGGAGTTCCGTGAAGATGCTGGAGCTTCGTCTGACGAGCGTAATGCGAAAGGCGCTGTCCTCGGCGGTCCTTACAATACGGACTTGAGGTTGCGTCGGGCTGCCAGGCGGCAAGGCCAGAAGCTGCAGCGTCGCATTCGTCCCCGGTTCATCCATGAACAAGCGCCCGTTGACGCTAATGCGGAATGGCGAGCCATTCGCCGTCATCCGCTGCGCGCATTCGTTCATGGAGCGGATGCGAAGATTGTCGCCGACATAGACGAGGCCGACGCCGATCGTGTCGAGCAAGGTCGGGCCTTCGTGTTGTTCGACCGTCGTCAGGTCGCGCCGGCGTAGAAAATCGAAGGCGCGCCTGAGATGGGGCGCCAGTTGGGTATATTGATCGGCGGCATGCTGATTGAGTTCCTCGTCCGTCGACGAGGTGCAGGTGGATACGAGCAAGGTTCGCGTCGCACTGCGCACGATGGTCACGCCGACGGTGGTCTCGCACCCGGTCCGGCGCTTCAGCCAGTCGTTGTAGAATTCCGACTTGACCAGATCCTTGCGCGCAACGATGTGCTCGCCGGCAAGGCCGTGCCCCACCGGCACGAGCACCGACTTCGGTATCCAGGGATTGATGGCCGCGAAGTGATTGTTGAACTGATCGATGTCTTCGGCAGCGAAGCCGGACACATAGGGCACGTAGGTCGTGGGGGAGGAGAGATCGTGGTAGTGAAGGGCGGAGCGCCCGTTGGGCATCGTCGTCGTCAGCCGATCCAAAAAGTCCTGCCAGCCGCAGTCGCCGAAGGCGGCGCCGTAGATCAGCTCTGTCAGTTCGGCCGTATCGGCAGCTTTCGTCGATCGATACATGCGTGCCTCTACCTGAGATAGATTTGGCTAATATAACCGGCTGCCGCTGATTCAATCAACTTGAAATAGCAGGATGACGGCGGTCGTTTGTATACGATCCTCCCCAGCCAACGCAGCATGGCCGGCACTATGGCCGGCCATGCTGGACTTACTCACCGCGGCTCTCCCTCGCGGCTTTGATGGCGACAACTAAAGATTGCGTATCTGGCTCTGACCACTGCCCCTGGGCGAAGCAGGCTGGATGAAAGCAGCGCCATCGCAACCGTTATCGCAAGGATGGTCATGATCTGCCCTGGGTCACGATGACGGGGATCAACAGGTCGCCCCAGTTGCCTTCGCCGCCGTGGTGGCGGGCCGAGCGTACGAGCTCGACCGATACGCCGGCATCGACCGCTTTCATGACGGCCTGGTTGAGGCGGTGCAGGTCGTTTGCGACCATGCGGATGGCAGCCTGCTGGTCCGGGGTCATGGCCGAAGACTGTTCCTCGGCCCGTTCCTTGACGCGTGTCTGAACTGTCATTGGAGTTCTCCTTGAGCTCAAAGGTTTCTGGTCGGTTGCCCGGGGAGCGTGGCGGGCAGGGATTGCCACGCTCCCCGATCCTTCATTCTGCGGCCGGGCGGAACTGGTCGTGCTCGGTCGATTCCTTCATGGCGGTCGTCGATGACTGGCCGCCGGTGATGGCCAGCGATACCGCATCGAAATAGCCGGTGCCGACTTCGCGCTGGTGCTTGGTTGCGGTGTAGCCGTTGACCTCGGCGGCGAACTCCGCCTCCTGCAGCTCCGAATAGGCCGCCATCTGCCGGGCCTTGTAGCCACGGGCGAGTTCGAACATGCCGAAGTTCAGCTGGTGGAAACCGGCAAGCGTGATGAACTGGAACTTGTAGCCCATCGCACCGAGTTCCCGCTGAAACTTGGCGATCGTCGCGTCGTCGAGGTTCTTTTTCCAGTTGAACGACGGCGAGCAGTTGTAGGCGAGCAGCTTGCCCGGATACGCCTTGTGCACACCTTCAGCGAACTTGCGGGCCTGCTCCAGGTCCGGCTTGGAGGTTTCGCACCAGATGAGATCGCAATGTGGTGCATAGGCAATGGCGCGTGCGATGCACGGCTCGATGCCGTTCTTCACCTGGTAGAAACCTTCGACCGTGCGTCCGGCGTCGTAATCGACGAAGGGACGATCGCGCTCGTCGATATCGGAGGTCAACAGCTTGGCGGCCTCCGCATCGGTGCGGGCGATAACGAGTGTCGGCGTGCCCATGACGTCGGCCGCAAGCCGCGCCGCGTTGAGATTGCGGATATGCGCTGCCGTCGGGATCAGAACCTTGCCGCCGAGATGGCCGCACTTCTTTTCGGACGCGAGCTGGTCCTCATAATGGACGCCTGCCGCACCGGCCTCGATGAAGGCCTTCATGATCTCGAAGGCGTTGAGCGGGCCGCCGAAACCGGCTTCGGCGTCGGCAACGATCGGTGCGAACCAGGTGTCGACCGAAAGCCCTTTGCCTTCCGAGGTCTCGATCTGGTCGGCGCGCTGCAGCGTGCGATTGATGCGCTTTGCCAGTTCCGGCGCGGCGTTCGCCGGATAGAGCGACTGGTCGGGATACATCGCGGACGCGGTGTTGGCGTCGGCGGCGACCTGCCAGCCGGAGAGATAGATCGCCTTCAGGCCGGCGCGAACCATCTGCATGGCCTGGTTGCCCGAGAGCGCGCCGAGCGCGTTGACGAAGTCCTCTTCGTGAATGAGCTTCCACAAGCGGTTGGCGCCCATTTCGGCCAGCGAGTAACGGATCTCGACCGAGCCACGCAGCCGCTTCACGGTCTCTGTGGTGTAGGGGCGTTCGATGCCATCAAAGCGGCCTTGTTGGGCACTTGGAACGAGCTTGTAAAAATCAGTCATTACTTCCTCCTGCTGGAACTCATCCGCCATTCGACTTTTTGTCGTATGGCTTTCTTCGTCTTGAGTTGATGTGACAGTTTTTACATTGCGCTGCGCAACAGAGCCACAAGAATTGAAGCTACGCGCCTTTCAAAAGGGTTATCTTGTCTTGCCTTTGACAGGCGCGCGCAGTAAATTTGTAAAATATGTAAATGCGCAATCGGCGCGAGACTTGTAAAGGTAGTGACAAATGGCTGAGAACAAGATCTTTGCCGGCCCGCGTGTGCGGCGGATCCGCAACGGGCTCTCGCTGACGCAGACGGCCATGGCGGATGCGCTTGGCATCTCGCCGTCCTACCTCAACCTGATCGAGCGCAATCAACGGCCATTGACTGTCCAGCTGCTCCTGAAGCTCGCATCGGTCTACAAGGTCGATCTGGAGGAGCTGCAGGGCGAGACGGGCGGTGGGCTGGCACAATTGCGCGAAGTCTTCGCCGATCCGCTGCTGGCGGCGGAGTTGCCGGGGGATCAGGAGTTGATCGAAGTTGCCGAAGCGGCACCGAACGCCGCCGGCGGTGTTGTCAAGCTTTACCGTGCCTATCGCGAGCAGGCGGCGCGGCTGAAGGACCTCGCCGATCTCCTGGCCGGACAGGGTCATATGGAGGCGTTGTCGGGAACGCGTCTGCCGATGGACGAGGTGCGCGAGACGCTGGAGGCGCGGCCCAATCATTTTGTCCGGATCGAGGAGGCCGCAGAGGCCTTTTATGACGCCCTTGCGCCCGGCGACGATCTGATCAGTGCGCTGAAGGTCTGGCTGAAGAAGGAGCACGGCCTGGTCGTGCGCAATCTGCCGGTGCACGCGATGCCCAATCTGCGCCGCCGGTTCGATCGCCATTCCATGCGGCTGTTTATCTCCGAGCGCCTGTCGCCCTATGACCAGCTGCGCGAGATTGCCATGGAGGCAGCCTCGATCGCCTGTCACGAGGCGATCGTCCAGGAGCTTGAGCCGCTGCGCTTCTCGACTGCCGAAGCGCGCCGCATCGGCCGCTTCGAACTCGCCCGCTATGCCGCCCACGCGCTGATGATGCCCTATGGGGCGTTCCATGCTGCTGCCCAGCGGGCGAAATACGATATCGACATCCTGCGGGCGCGCTTCCAGGTGTCGTTCGAGCAGGTCGCCAACCGACTGACCATGCTGCAGCGGCCCGGCGCGGCCGGCGTTCCGTTTTTCCTGATGGAGATCGACAATGCCGGGCACCGGCTCCGTCGTTCCGGCGCATCGGGCTTCCCACAGGCCAGGTTCGGCGGCGGCTGTCCGAAGCTCAATATCCATGCCGCTTTCTCCGTGCCGGGGCAGATCCTGGTGGATCGTGTGGAGACGACTGAAGGGTTGGCGTTCCTCACCGTGTCGCGCACGCTCGATGGTCCGCAGGCGGGCTTTGAAGAGCGGGTTCGCCGCACCGCCTTGCTGATCGGTTGCGAGGCTTCCTTTGCCGACGAGGTGGTCTATGGCGCGGTGCGTTCACCCGCGATCGCCATCGGGGCGGCCTGCCGTCTCTGCGAGCGGCAGGGCTGCCTTGCGCGCGCCGAGCCACCCGTCACACGCCCGCTTGGGCTCGACGAGATGGCGACGGGCCTCAGCGTTTTTGATTTTCAGTAGCTGATCGGATGCTCGCTCGGCAGCAGCGGCGCGTTGGCGGAGAAGCATTCCGCCGGCAGCCCGGTCGTATAGCCGCGGGTGATGTGCGCCTTGTCCGCATAGGCCTCGTCGCGCATCAGGATCGCGTGCAGTTCCGGCAGATTGTAGAACGGCACGCCGGGATAAAGATGGTGTTCGAGATGGTAGTTGATGTTGTGCGGAGCAAAGAACAGCTTTTCCCAGGTATGCGGATAGACCGTGCGTGAACTGGTCAGCTCGTCGCTATAGTCCATGCTGCCAAAATGCTCGGCCACGCTGCGCACATAAAGGAAGAGGCAGAAGAAGGTGAAGAACGGCACCAGCCAGTAGAGCGCGAATTCGCGCCAGATGCCGAGCAGGCTGATGATGGCGGCCGCAGCGACATAGAAGCCGAGGCGCAGCATCTTGTAGCTTCGCGTCGACCGGTCGTTCTTCGACATGCGCTTGGCCATGTGCACCATGTCGCGGATGGAGTTGACGGCGATGAGATAGCCGAGCAGCTGCATCACGCCGCGCGCCACCTTTTGAGGAAAGGTGAACTGTGTCATGCCGAGCTTGGCCGTCCAGTCCGGGTCGTCGTCCGTGTTGGCATGTTGATGGTGTGCCAGGTGGTTCTGCCGATAGCCGTCGACGGTCGCCAGCATCGGCCAGGCAAGCAACAGATCGCTCATCCAGTCGCTGAGCTTGCGGTTCTTGATGATGCGGTAGTGTGCCGCCTCGTGAACGAGGCAACCGAAGGCATGCATGCGTCCGGCAATCAGGATCACGGCCAGCAGGTAGATGACAACATTGCCGGTATACTCGCTAACGACGATGGCGGCGGCGATGGTCGCCCAGTCGACGGCTATTGCGCCGAGCGATTTCTGTGGCTCGAGTATCGAAAGCCGCTTCAGTTCCTTCGGATCGATCCTGCGGTTCCGTTCACTCATGACGCTGCCCAGACCCTGATGCACAACTTGAGGAAAAATCGCATGCCCGTTATGGTTAATCAATCGCAAACGGGGCGTGCGCGAGTTGGTTGTTGCCATCGTCAATATCAGCCCTGGCTCCGCCGATCGGCGCAGGTCGCGCTTCCTTCGTCATAAGTGCCCGATTTTCCTTGGCTTGCAAAAACAAGGGCGGCAAACATGTCCGCTTCCTTCCGGCACGAAAGCGCTTGAGGTTGTCGAGAAACATGCCTAACCTCGCCTCCGGAGCGATCCAGAATGGGCCTGGATCCGTGTCACGGGGCGGCCTTGTCCGGACCGATAATAACGAGGGAACTGTATGTCCAAATTCATCGTTACAACCATGACGACGATCATGCTGGCCGGCTCGACCATGCTCGCTTCGGCGCAGGAGCGGGTGGTCAACGTCTATAACTGGTCGGATTACATCGACAGCAGCATTCTGGAAGACTTTACCAAGGAAACCGGCATCAAGGTCGTCTACGACGTCTTCGATTCCAACGAGATCCTTGAAACCAAATTGCTCGCAGGCGGCTCGGGCTATGACGTCGTCGTCCCGACGGCGACCTTCCTGCAGCGCCAGATCGCGGCGGGCGTGTTCCAGAAGCTCGACAAGTCCAAGCTTCCGAACCTTGCCAACATGTGGGACGTGATCATGGAGCGTACGGCCAAGTACGATCCGGGCAACGAATACGCCGTCGACTATATGTGGGGCACCACCGGCATCGGCTACAACGTCGACAAGATGAAGGAAATTCTCGGCACCGACGAGAAGCCCAACTGGGATGTCATCTTCAAGCCGGAACTGGCCGCCAAGTTCAAGGATTGCGGCATCCATGTTCTCGATTCCCCGACGGATGTGATGCCGTCGGCGCTCGCTTATCTCGGTCTCAATCCGGATAGCCACGAAGCGGCGGACCTCGAAAAGGCGGCTGAACTGCTTGCCAGCGTTCGTCCCAATATCCGCAAGTTTCATTCGTCGGAATATATCAACGCGCTTGCCAACGGTGACATCTGCCTCGCAGTCGGCTTTTCCGGCGACGTCTTTCAGGCCCGCGACCGTGCGGCCGAAGCCAAGGCCGGCGTGACGGTCGATTATGCGATCCCCTCGCAGGGCGCGCAGATGTGGTTCGACATGCTCTCCATTCCGGCAGACGCTTCGCATGTCGCTGAAGCGCATGAGTTCCTCAACTATTTGATGAAGCCGGAGGTCGTCGCCAAGGCGTCGAATTATGTCTTCTACGCCAACGGCAACAAGGCCTCGCAGCAGTTCCTCGACAAGGCGGTTCTCGAAGACACCGCCATCTATCCCACTGATGATGTGATGCAGAAACTGTTCACTGTCACGCCGTTCGAGGCGAAGGAGCAGAGGGTGCTGACCCGGCTCTGGACAAAGGTCGTCACCGGCCAGTAAGACCGAAACGAATTGCCCGGACCTCAAAATCCGGGCAATTTTCTTAAAGGGGGCACCGCAGAAAACGAGAGTGCCCATCGGCTGTATCATTCGGGGATAGATGATGAAGTCACTCGGCAGTATCAGGCGCTCTTTCGCCCCCTGGGCGGATCCTGCGTCCAAGCCATTCATTTCCGTCAAGAACGTCACCAAGAAGTTCGGCGATTTCACCGCCGTCGATGACCTTTCGCTCAACATCTATACGCGCGAATTCTTTGCGCTCCTGGGGGCCTCGGGCTGCGGAAAGTCGACGCTCCTGCGCATGCTGGCCGGTTTCGAGCAGCCGACCTCGGGCGAAATCATCCTCGACGGCCAGAGCCTTGCCGGTATTCCGCCCTACCGGCGGCCCGTCAACATGATGTTCCAGTCCTATGCGCTGTTTCCGCATATGACCGTGGAGACCAATATCGCCTTCGGCTTGAAGCAGGACGGCATGCCGAAGGCCGACATCGCCGAGCGTGTCGGCCAGATGCTCAAGCTGGTGAAGCTCGAAAAGTTTGCCAAGCGCAAGCCGCACCAGCTTTCCGGTGGCCAGCGTCAGCGCGTCGCGCTGGCGCGCTCGCTCGCCAAGCGGCCGAAGGTGTTGCTGCTCGACGAGCCGCTCGGGGCGCTCGACAAGAAACTGCGCGAGGAAACCCAGTTCGAGCTGATGGACCTGCAGCAGGAGCTCGGCCTGACCTTCGTCGTGGTCACGCACGACCAGGAGGAGGCAATGACGATGGCCGATCGCATTGCGGTCATGAGCCACGGCAAGGTCGCGCAGGTGGCAACACCGGCCGAAATCTACGAGGCGCCGAACTCGCGTTTCGTCGCCGACTTCATCGGTGACGTGAATATCTTCGACGGAACCGTCGCTGCCGCCGAAAGCGGCTATCTCAGCATTGAAACCGGCAACGGCTTTCCCGTCCGCATGGCATCGCCGGAGAAGCTGGCCATCGGGGCCAAGGCTGCGGTCGCCATTCGCCCGGAAAAGATCCGTGTCAGCCGGCAGCCGCCGGCGCATGCGCCTGTCAATGCCGTCGAGGGTGAGATCTGGGACGTCGGCTATCTCGGCGACATGACCGTCTTTCACGTCAGGCTGAAAGATGGAAGGGTGGTCAAGGCGTCCTCGCTCAACGCAGTGCGCGCTGTCGAAGACCCCTTCGGTTACGACCAACAGGTCTGGATCTCGTTCGGCGAAGACGCCGGCGTCGTCTTGAAGGATTGAGGCCATGGAGAGAGTTGCATCAGCCCTCTTCAGCCGCCTGGTCATCATCATCCCCTATGCCTGGCTGCTGTTCTTCTTTCTCATTCCCTTCTTCATCGTCTTTCGCATTTCGTTGTCGCAGACTGCGGTGGCGATGCCGCCCTATAGGCCGGTCTTCGATCTCTTCGGCGGCCTTTCCGGCATCATGGAGAAGGCGCGGGAGTTCTCGCTCGACAACTATGTCTGGCTGACCGAGGACGTTCTCTATTTCAACGCCTATGTGTCGAGCGTCATCATTGCCGGCATTTCGACGATCCTGACGCTGATGATCGCCTACCCCATCGCCTACGGCATGGCGAAGGCGCCGAAATCGATCCGCCCGACGCTTCTGATGCTGGTGATCCTGCCGTTCTGGACCAGCTTCCTGATCCGCGTCTACGCGTGGATCGCTATCCTGAAGCCGGAGGGGCTGCTCAATCAGTTCCTGATGAGCATCAACGTCATCGACCAGCCGCTGATCATCCTCAACACCAATTGGGCGATCTATATCGGCATCGTCTATTCCTATCTGCCCTTCATGGTGTTGCCGATCTACTCGTCGCTCGAGAAGATGGATCACACCCTGACGGAGGCGGCGCTGGATCTCGGCTGCACGCCTTTCTCGGCCTTCTGGCGCGTCACCTTCCCGCTGTCGCTGGCCGGCGTCGTTGCCGGCTGCCTGCTTGTCTTCATTCCGGCGGTCGGCGAGTTCGTCATCCCGGATCTGCTCGGCGGATCGGAAACGCTGATGATCGGCAAGACGCTCTGGAACGAGTTCAACGCCAACCGCGATTGGCCGGTTTCCTCGGCGGTGGCAACGATCCTGCTCTTGATTCTGGTGATACCGATCGTGTTCTTCCAGAACGCGCAGGCCAAAGCCGACGGCGAGGGGAGGTAGGTCATGGGCAGTTGGTCACGCTTCAACATCGCCTCCATCGTGCTCGGCTTCGGCTTCCTCTACCTGCCGATCGTGCTGCTGGTGATCTTCTCGTTCAACGAATCGAAACTCGTCACCGTCTGGGCCGGGTTTTCGACCAAGTGGTACGCGCAACTCTGGCACAATCAGGCGCTTCTTGACGCGGCCTGGGTCACCATCCGCGTCGCGCTGCTCTCGGCCACCTGCGCGACGGTGCTCGGAACGCTCGCGGCTTTGGCGCTGGTGCGCTACACGCGCTTTCGCGGCCGCATGCTGTTTTCCGGCATGGTCTATGCGCCGCTCGTCATGCCCGAGGTGATCACCGGCCTGTCGCTGCTGCTGCTGTTCGTCGCCATCGGGCTCGATCGCGGTTTCTGGACGATCACCCTTGCGCACATCACCTTCACCATGTGCTTCGTTGCCGTCGTCGTGCAGTCACGGCTCCTAAGCTTCGACCAGTCGATCGAGGAGGCAGCGCTGGATCTAGGTGCGACCCCGGTCAGGACCTTCTTTGCGATCACCCTGCCGGTGATCGCGCCGGCCGTCTTTTCCGGTTGGGTACTGGCCTTCACGCTGTCGCTCGACGATCTCGTGATCTCGAGCTTCACCACGGGGCCCGGTGCCACCACGCTGCCGATGAAGATCTACAGCCAGGTTCGCCTGGGGGTGACGCCTGAAATCAACGCGATCTGCACGATCCTCATCGGTATTGTCGCGATCGGCGTCGTCGTCGCCTCGATCGTCACCAAGCAGCGTGAAGCACAACGCGAGAAGGACGAGCGCGCCGCTTTTGCGCAGTAGCGCTCAGGTCGGTTTTTGAAGAGGACGGCCGGCGTGCAAGCGCCGGCCGTTTTAGTTGGGCTCGCCGAGAACGGAAAGCGGCGAGATCACCGCATTCGGCCAGGAGCCGCCGACGAAGAACCGCAATCGCTGCGCTGCATTGCTCGCGTCGGTAAAGGTCCCGGCGAGGGCCAGGCTGCCGCTGCGATAGGGGACGACGCCGTTGATCGACAGGCTTCCCGTAGGCCCGGTAAAAGTTGCGCGGTTCAACCGGGCCGATCCGTCGCTGAAGCGCGCCTCGATGTCGGCCCGCTGGAAATCGAAGGTGCCGCTGCCGGCCTGCGACAACGAGAAGAACTCACCCTTGCGGACCAGGTCGGAGAAGGCGTTGGCGTCGAATTCGGATAGTTTTCCGTTGGCAAGCGACAATGTCAGGCGTCCGGATGCATCGGTTGCCTGCGGCGTCCAGAACGGATGGTCGATCGCGAGATCGAGATTGACGTTGCCGCGTCCCGTCGGCACCGGGCCGGTGAAGCCGAAGTCAGCGACGGCCGCCGCAAGATCCGCGTCCTTCAGAACCAGCTCCAGCTTGCCGCCGCGCGTCAAGCCGGCTTCCGACAGTACGAGGCGGCCGCTGAGCCTGCCGTTGGCATAGGTGCTGTCGCCGATATCGAGCGACGCACGCCCGTGATCGATCATGACGCCGGCCGCCACGTCGGTTAGCCGCAGCGGGCCGATCGCCGCTTCCTGCGTCGAAAGGCGCACGTCGACGCGCCATGTGCGGGCGAAAGCGTCCGTCATGTGCCTGGCAAGTTCTTCGGGATCGACAGGGAGCTGCGCGAAGAGCGGTTGCAGCCCGTTGAGATCGATCCGGTCGAAGGCGAGCGTGCCCTCCACGCGTGGCGTGTCGTCGGCAGGAACGGCAACGTCAAGCACACCGGTTGCGTTCGCGCCGCCGAGCGCCAGGCGCAGGTCGTCCAGCTTCAGCGTCGCGTCCCCGGTCGTGACATTGGCATTGAGATTGAAGCTGCTCTCGGGCAGCCCTTCGTGCGCCTTGCCCTCGAACCAGGCGGCAAGCGCCGGCAATGATGCGGTGGAAACCTGAAGACGGCCGGAGGCGAAGGGTTTCATCGACAGATTGCCGACGCCTTCGAAGGAGAAATTGAGGGGGGCGGAAGTCAGCGACGTCTTCAGCGTCGTGTTGCGGCCGGCCAAAAGCGTCAGCGGTTCGTCGCAGGCAAGCGACCAGGTCACGGCCTGCCCGCCGATCATGGTCGACAGTTGCGCATTCAGCCGTCCGGCGAAGGAGGGCCACTTCACGGTGCCGGATATGCCGGGAAATTCACGCGCATAGTTGGTCGCCCGGTCGAAGACCTGCAGACGGCCATTCTCGATGGTGATGTCGCCGAAGGGCGTGTCGTCGCTGTCGGCGGTGGGCTCGCGCGGTGCAAGCCAGCGCGGTCGCTCCCAATTCAGCGTGCCGTCGATGCCGCGCTCCAGCGTCACCACCGGCTCGATCAGGCGGATGTCTTCCAGCGCCGGCTCGCCGCGAAGCGCGGAAAGCAGGCTGAAGGCCGCGGTGATGCTGCCGATCCGAGCGAGGGTGCGGGGATTGCCATCGGTCGTCTCGATCGTGGCTCCGTACAATGTCAGCGTCGGGTTCGGCCAGAAGCGGATGTCCGGCTCGCCGGTTATCCTGCTTTTTCCGCCCGACCAGGCGTCGAGCATGCGCTCCATCGTCGGCCGCACGTCCGTCGTCGAGATGACGAGCGGCAGGGCCGCGTTGTATCCGACGGCCAGGACGATGCCGATCGCCGCCGGCCAGAGGAAATGGCGACGGCGAAGCCGCGACCACGGGCGTGAATCACCCATCATATGCAGGATTTTTCTTGTCATTTCCGCCGGTTTGCCCATCGCTTGGGATCACGCAGCTTGGATAGGCTTTCGGCCCGCATAAATCAAATGCGGTCGACACGGAAATGTCGCCAATGCGACGCCGGAGCAGGTACTCCTGCTGTTTATTTTGCGTTGCAGCATGGTATAGAGAGCGTGGAGTAGGAGTGGAGGAAAGCATGCAGTCTGAGCAACCTTTGTGGGTTCCCGGTCCAGAGATCCGCGAGCACAGCCCGATGGCGCAGTTCATCGCCTGGTGCGGCGAACGCTTCAGCACGAACTTTGCCGATTACGACGCGTTTCACGCGTGGTCCGTTGCTGAGCGCGGCGATTTCTGGACGGCGGTCTGGGAGCATTGCGAAGTCATCGGCGATCGCGGCGCGACGGCTCTGGTCAATGGCGATCGCATGCTCGACGCCCGGTTCTTCCCCGAGGCGGCGCTGAATTTTGCCGAGAACCTGCTGCGGCGGGCCGGCAGCGACGATGCGCTCGTTTTCCGCGGCGAGGACAAGGTCAGCTACCGGCTTTCCTGGGACGATCTGCGCGCACTGGTCTCGCGGCTGCAGCAGGCGCTGAAGGCGCGCGGCATCGGCAAGGGCGACCGTGTCGCCGCCATGATGCCCAACATGCCCGAAACGATCGCGCTCATGCTGGCCACGGCCTCGATCGGTGCGATCTGGTCGTCCTGTTCTCCCGATTTCGGCGAGCAGGGCGTTCTTGACCGCTTCGGTCAGATCGCCCCGAAACTGTTCGTCGCCTGCGATGGCTATTGGTACAACGGCAAACGCCAGGACGTCGACGCCAAGGTTCGGGCGGTCTCGGCAGTTCTGGGCGTGCCGACGCTCATCGTTCCCTATGCGGGCGAAGCGAGGGTGCTGGCGGCATCGATCGCCGAAGGCGTGACGCTCGACGATTTCACCGCTCCGTTTGCAGCCAAGGCGCTCACCTTCGAGCGCTTGCCGTTCAGCCATCCGCTCTATGTGCTGTTCTCCTCGGGCACCACGGGTGTTCCGAAGTGCATCGTTCATTCGGCCGGCGGCACGCTGCTGCAGCACTTGAAGGAGCATCGCTTCCACTGCGGGCTGGGCGACGGCGAGAAGCTCTTCTATTTCACCACCTGCGGCTGGATGATGTGGAACTGGCTCGCTTCCGGTCTGGCCGTCGGCGCGACGCTTTGCCTGTTTGATGGCTCGCCGTTCTATCCGGACGGCAACGTCCTCTTCGATTATGCGGCGGAAGAAACCTTTGCCGTCTTCGGCACATCGGCAAAATACATCGACGCGGTCCGCAAGGGCGGTTTTGAGCCGGCAAAGACCCACGACCTTTCAAGCCTGCGCCTGCTGACCTCGACCGGCTCGCCGCTATCGCCCGAAGGCTTCTCCTTCGTCTATGAGGGCATCAAGTCGGACGTCCAGCTTGCCTCGATTTCCGGCGGCACCGACATCGTCTCGTGCTTCGTGCTCGGCAATCCGCTGAAGCCGGTCTGGCGCGGCGAGATCCAGGGCCCGGGCCTCGGACTGGCGATCGACGTCTGGGACGACGAGGGCCGCTCCGTGCGCGGCGAAAAGGGCGAACTGGTCTGCACCAAGGCGTTCCCGTCGATGCCGGTGATGTTCTGGAACGATCCCGAAGGCGTCAAATACCGCGCCGCCTATTTCGAACGTTTCGACAATGTCTGGTGCCACGGCGATTTCGCCGAATGGACGTCGCATGGCGGCATCGTCATCCATGGCCGCTCGGATGCGACGCTCAATCCAGGCGGCGTGCGCATCGGCACGGCAGAGATCTATAACCAGGTCGAACAGATGGAAGAGGTCGCCGAAGCACTCTGCATCGGACAGGATTGGGAGGACGACGTGCGCGTCGTGCTGTTCGTGCGCATGGCATCCGGCGTCTCGCTCGATGAGCCGTTGGAGAAGGCGATCAGGAACCGCATCCGCACCGGCGCATCGCCGCGCCACGTGCCGGCGAAGATCATCGCGGTCGCGGATATTCCGCGCACGAAATCCGGCAAGATCGTCGAACTGGCGGTGCGCGACGTCGTGCATGGACGCCCGGTCAAGAACAAGGAGGCCCTCGCCAACCCGGAAGCGCTCGATCTTTTTGCCGGGCTCGATGCCCTCAAAAATTGAGGGGCGTTAACTTGTTCGCGCTTTTGGAATTAACCAAGGCTTCAGACTTGCTGATAAATCCCTAAAATTGTCGGATCGGCTGGTAAGGTCTTGTTTACGATTGCGGGCGCATGGTCATGCCAACTTGAGGCCGGCCGATGAGTGGTCGGCGCCTGGCAGCGATGCCGCCGCAGACATGATGTCATTACTTCTCGAGCATTTGTTGGTTTAGCATTCAATTATCGAGGTGGCCTCCCAGCCACCTCTTTTTTTGCCTTGAGGGTGGCAGCGTTAAAGCGTTTCGGGCGCCGTTGCGGAGACGCGCTATCCTATATTTTTTAAGCATTTACTTTCGGAAAACCGCTGCGCACTTTTGCGCGACATGCTCTAGGGGCGGCGTTCCATCGATCTCGAAACCAGGATCACGGGGATCATGCCGGCAACGACGATGATCATCGCGGCCACCGATGCATCCTCGACCTTGGCACGCGATGCGTCCTCATAGACGAGCGTTGCCAGGGTGTTGAAGTTGAACGGGCGCAGCATGATCGTCGCCGACAGTTCCTTCATGGTCTCGATGAAGACGAGAAGTGCTGCGGTCAAGACGGCTGGGCGCATCATCGGCAGAAGCACGGTGCGCAGCGTCTGCCCGCCGGTGCGGCCGAGCGCGCGTGCGGCCATGTCGAGGTGCGGCGACAGTTTCTGGAAGCCGGCCTCCAGCGTGCCTTCGGCCATGGTGAGGAAGCGCACGGTGCAGGCATAGATGATGGCAAAGCCCGTTCCCGTCATCAGGAGACCCGTGGATATGCCGAGGATGCTGCGAAAGCCGGCGTCGACCATATTGTCGAGCGCGGCCAGCGGGAAGAGCACGCCGATCGCCAGAACCGTGCCGGGCACGCCGTAGCCGAAAGAGGCGAGGCGGCCGGCCGTGTCGGTAAAGCGCGAACGTCCGGTGCGGGCGGCATAGGCAAGCACGAAGCCGAGCAGCACCGTAACCAGCGCCGTGGCACCGGAAACCAGGATGCTATGGAAGAGTGCGTTCAGCAGCCGTGGCTCGATGAATTGATCGAGCCGCTTCAGCGCGTAATTGCCGAGGATCAGGAACGGCACAGCAAAGCCGGAGAGAACCGGAAGCAGGCAGGCGATCGTCGCGGCCCACTTCTTCCAACCGGAGAGCGACAGCCTGGTGGCATCGTGCACTGCCGATGTCGTCTTCTGGCTGGAGAAGCGCTGCCTGCGCCGCGCCGCGCGCTCGATCATCATCAATCCGATGACGAAGACGAGCATGATGCAGGCGATCTGCGCGGCGCCGGCAAGGCTGCCGCGGTTGAGCCAGGTGTCGAAGATCGAGAAGGTCAGCGTTTGCACGCCGAGGAATTCGACTGCGCCGATGTCGTTCAGCGTCTCCATCGCCACCAGCGTCAGGCCGATCATGATCGCCGGTCGTGCCATCGGGATCTGGATGCGGAAGAACACCTTGAGTGGCCCGGCGCCGAGCGTGCGGGCAACGTCGGCCGCTGCGCGCCCCTGCATCAGGAACATCGAGCGGCAGGCGAGATAGATATAGGGATAGAGCACGGAACTCAGCACCAGGACCGCGCCGCCGAGCGAGCGGATGTCGGGGAACCAGTAGTCGCGGCTGGTCTTGAAACCGAAGATGGCGCGGATCAGCCCCTGCAGCGGCCCGGTGAAGGTGAACAGTTCGCCGAACGCATAGGCCGCGAGGTAAGCGGGAATGGCAAGCGGCAGCACCAAGGCCGCAGACAGCAGTCGGCGCAGCGGAAACTCACAGCTCGCCACCAGCCATGCCGTCAGGATGCCGACGACGGCGGTGACCGCACCGGTCAACCCGATCAGCAGCAACGTGCGGATCGTGGCGCGCGGGATGACGTTTTGCATGAGATGCGGCCAGTCTGAGCCACCCCCCGAAATCGCAAGCCATGTGATGGCGAGGATCGGCATCAGCACGATCAACGAAGCGCCTCCGGCCCACAAGGCGAGCAACGGATGGGAAAGACCGGTTCTCGCGCCGTTGCGGCGCCGCTTGAGACTTTGTGACGTGGACTGCAATCGATCGAATCCGGAGCGAAACGGCAAGGAAAGCTGTGAGGATGCCAACAAACTGGCTTCCTCAAGTCAACATTTCCTTACAGCATCTGTCGTCAGTTCGCCAAGACGCGTTGTGACGGGAAGGAGATTTCCACCAGCGTGCCCTCGTTCGGTGCGGAGGTGATGGCAAACTGGGCGCGGTTGGCCTCGGCCATGGCCTTGGTCAGCGGAAGACCGAGCCCGGTACCGTCGCCACGCTTGCGGCCTCCGGTGGTCACCTGCCGGAAGGGCTTCATCGCCTGGTCCAGTTCTCCGCGCGTCATGCCCACGCCGGTATCACGGATGCGCAGGATCACGCTGCCGTTCGCCTCATAGGAGGTCGACACCACGATCTGGCCGCCGGATGGTGTGAAGCGGATGGCATTTGCCAGGATATTGAGCGCGATCTGCTTGATCGAGCGGCTGTCGGCAACCACGCTCGGCACCGCTGCCGAAAACGACGTGCGGATGATGACGCGCTGGCTGTTTGCCTGCGGCTGCACCAGCGACACCGCTTCGGAAACCGCGTCGTTGATTTCGACGGAGCCGAAGTCGAGATCCATCTCGCCCGCCTCGATCTTCGAGATATCGAGCAGGTCGTTGACGATGTCGAGCACATGGCGGCCGGAGCGGCCGATGTCGCCGGCATATTCGATATAGCGCGGATGGCCGACAGGGCCGAAATGCTCGCTCGCCATCATGTCGGAAAAGCCGATGATCGCATTGAGAGGCGTGCGGATCTCGTGGCTGACGCGCGCCAGGAACTCGGTCTTGTGGGCGTTTGCCGTCTCCGCCGCGCGCTTGGCGCTGCGCAACTCTTCCTCGGTCCGCTTCCACTGGGTGATGTCGCGGATGACGGCGCAATAGCCGTTGGAGGCGGAAAGGCGGCCGATGGTCATGAACAGCGGCAGGAAACCGCCTGCCGCCTCGCGGCCGATTACCTCGCGGCCGTCGTTGAGCACGCTGGCAACACCGTGGCCGGACAGGCCCTGCAGGTAGTCGATGACGGCCTTCTGGCTCTCATGGGCAAAGAGCGCCGCAAACGGTTTGCCGCGGATTTCGCTCTCATCGTAGTTGAAGAGGGCGCTCGCCGAGCGGTTGATCGAGCGGATATCGCCGTCATGTCCGAGAATGACGACACCGTCGGTCGCCGTTTCGAGGATCGAGCGCAACTCGTCGATTTCGGTCTTGAGCTTGCCGACCTGTTCATCGGCGACGGGCGTCTGGCTAACTTCAGCCTGGCCGGCTTCGCTGTCATGGGGTTGCGAGACTTCGGTCGATGCCAGCGCCAGCATCAGCGCGCTCTTGCCGTCCCAGCGGATCGAATGCAGGTGCGCCGTCACCGCAACGAGCTGACCGGTCTTGCGGATCAGCGTCATCGTGCCGTCGGGCTCAGTGTCGCCGATCTCTTCGTCATTGGCAAAGAGCGCGTCAATGCCGCCTTCCTGCTTGAAATCATCGAGAGTGTCGTAGCCCGTCAGTCGCAGGAATTCCGGATTGGCGTGCAGCAAGTCGTCGCCGAGATGCACGAGCAGGCCGACAGGCAGGCTATCAAGGATCTCACCGCTGAAGCCAACGGTCGCGATCGCAGCCGGATCCATGCCCGCCTCGGCCAGGTCGTCGGACCGAGGTTCGGCTGCGGCCACCTCGATCGAAGCCTCTGGCGTCACAAGCTCGGGCTCGTTGGTCGCGATTGGCGCGGCCTCAGGAGCTGCTTCGTCGACGGGTTCGGATACCTGCTGTTCCGTTTCGCCTTGGATGGCGTCGTTGGAAGCCTCGTCAGATTGGGGAGCTTGCGCGTCTGCGCGCGCCACAAAATTCTCGCCGAGCTGTCGCGCGATTTCGCGAAACGCCGCCTGTTCGCCGCGGGTGAGCGCGCTCGAGCCGGCCGGGCGGTGTTGCTCGAGTTGGATGATCTTGTCGGAAGCCCGCCGTCCAGGCGTCTCGACGATGCGAAGCGCCGGGCGTTCGCCGAGGAATGGATCGGCCGGCACCGCAGGCTGGTCGGCCGTTACTGCCTCGGTCGACTGCGGCTCGTCAGAAAAAAGCAAGGGCTCCTCGGTCTCACGCTCGCCGTCGGCGCGGATCTCGTTAGCCGCTGGCAGGTCGTCAGCCGAAGCCGGGACGACCACATCCTCTATCGCACCCCCGTCACGATCGAGTGAAAGGCCGCTGGCGTTTTCGTCTTCGACGGCGTCCGCAACGCGCACGATGCCGAAACCGCGGAAGCCATCGAATTCCCGCGAGCGCGAGTAGGTAGGCAAGGCGGCAAGGTCGACCGGGACCTTGAGGCTCGTGCCTTCCACCGGCCAGAAGATCGTCTTGCCGGACCAGGTGTCGCGGCGGTGCAAGAGCGCGTTGATCTTGTTGTCGGGGTCGAGGCCGTAGCGCGCGGCGAGGGAGGCGAAGCTGACGCCGATCACGTCGGCGGCCTTCGGCCCGACGGCCGAGGCAAATTCCTCCGAGATTTCGCTGAACTGGCCTTCCGCGTCGATCTTCCAGACGAACCGCACCGCCCGCCCGCCGGTGGCAAAGGCGAAGTCGGATTGAGCGTCAGTGGCCGCGTCGCCGTGCTCGGACGTTTCCGCCGGCACCAGGTCGGCGACGGGGGCTGGCTCGGCGGTCGGCAATTGCTCCGCGTCGCCGTCGGTGGCGTCTGTCTGCCCTGGGGCCTCATCCGCTGTTTCGGCCGTCGTCATTTCCAACGGCGTCTCGACATCGGCGTCGATGGTGAGGTCGCGCGAAGCTTCCTCGATCTCGGTCGATGAGACGATATCGTCCGCCTCTGCAAGCGGCTGCTCGATTTCGTCTTCGGTGACGATCTGCCCATCCGTTGATCCCAGGTCACCGGGAACCGATTGCTCGTAGACTGTTTCCATGGCGTCGGCAGCCATGGCGGCGTCCGGTTCGACGGCAGCCGGCCCGACCTCGGTAGCAACATCGGTTTCGGTGATATCCTGAACCGGTGCCGCCGGCTGCAAAGGCTCGGCCGGTGCTTCATCCGGGTCGAGGTTTCCAAGGATGGTTTCCACCGCAAAAAGAAGATGAAGCGCCGGTGCGTCGGCAATCTTGCCGATGGCGGCGGGCAGGTGTCCCTTTGCCGTGGCGACCGGCCGCTTGATCAGCCAGTCGTGGTCGCGGGCAACGGCCAAGACGAGCTGGCGCCGCGTCTCGTCGGACATGCCGAGATTGGCAAAACCCGGTGACTGTGCGACGATCGCGCCGTCGGCGTCGAGCACGGCCATGTGCGTGTCCGGGCCGTCGAGCCCGGCGATCATGCGCGCAGCCCGATCTTCCGTCGAAAGCGGTTTTCCGGAATGGGGCGCGGTGAAGAGGACGCCGAGTTCGTCTGGCCGAACACGGATCAGTTCCACCGCCGTGTTCAGCGGCACGCTTCGAAAGCCTGAGGCAATGCGCATCAAAAGCTGACGACGGTCGCCGACCGAAACGAGCTGCGTCGCAGCCGCCTTCAACTGGCGCGCCGACAAGTCGTTCGGATTGGGGCCTGTGTCGATGAAGTCGTAGATGGAACCGACGCCGAAGAACGCGGCACCCTGATCGTTGGCCCAGAGAACGCGGCTGAGATCCCTCGAAAACAGGATCGCCGCATCACCGCGCGCAAAATGTTCGCGCACCCGCTCATGCACGGCAATGTCGATGAAGGGGTACTGTCTTGCGGGCATGGACGGGCCTATTGACGGATCGCTGGTACGTTAACACTCTATTAATACCCGCCGAGAGGCTGAGGGTCCAGCAATCGGCGGCCCTCGCTCACCCCTTTCAGTGCGAAGGGTTAACGCAGGTAGTTTTGTGCACTGCACAATTTTATTGCAATGCACAAGCGGATCGATTATATAGCGTGCATCAATCAACGGCGCCTCAAAAGAGGGCCCTGACACCAAGGAGCGCTTTCATGGCTACCAAGAAGACCGACGACGCATTTTCCTTCTCCTCTTTCGATCCGGCAAAGGTTGCCGACAGCTTCCGCGACTTCGCGGAAAAGGGCGCCGCCCAGTCGAAGGACGCCTATTCCAAGATGAAGACCGCTGCCGAGGAAGCCAGCAAGACCGTCGAAGCGACGCTTGAAAGCGCCCAGACCGGTAGCGTTGAGCTCGGCCTCAAGGCCATCGACGCCCTGCGCACCAATGCCGAAAACTCGCTTTCGCACATGGAAGCGCTGCTCGGCGTGAAGTCGCTGTCCGAATTCGTCGAACTGCAGACCTCGTTCTTCCGCAAGCAGGCTGAGCTTGCCGTCGAACAGACCAAGTCGATGCAGGAAGCAACCAAGAAGGTTGCCGAGAATGTCGCAAAGCCCGGCAAGGAAGCCGCTGAAAAGGCGATGTCTTCCTTCAAGAAGGTCTGATCCGCGCCGGCCCCTGGCCGCGCTGGACTTGAATGGGACCGGGTGGCTTGCCATCCGGTCTTTTTGCAGGATAATCTCAAATTTAGGCTTGCAAAGCGACGGAAGTCTCCGTATGTGAGCCGCCAAGCGACTGATGTCGCTTGTATGTGCGGTTGTAGCTCAGTTGGTTAGAGCGCAGGTTTGTGGCACCTGAGGTCGGAGGTTCGAGACCCCCCAACCGTACCATTCTCTTTATATCTGTCTGATATTAAACGCTGTTCGCGCACCCGCTTCCGTCTCTATCGACGTTCTCCGGATATTTGCACGACAAATGCACCACAATCGGCGGTGCGGGTTGGTCGTGCCAACGCTAAAATCCGCTTTGAGGCAGGAGCGGAGTTCCAAACGTCGCTGTGTCCATCTCCGCCATCGACCCGAACCGGTCGTTCCTGAGGGCCGGATCGCACCCTGAAGCCGACATTCTTTGGAACCGCATCAGCGCGCCACACAAGTGGAGGTTGGCGCGCCCTGCAACGATGTTGGATATCGGCCAACCAGCTTCAAGCCGAATGGACATGGGAGCAAGACGCCAGTAAAATTTCGCCAATGGGCGCTAGGAAGGCGCCCCAGGAAGGCGCCATTGTCCATGGCCAACGAACCCATCACACGGCGGCTTGCCGCCATTTTGGCGGCTGACGTAGTCGGCTACAGCCGGCTCATGGAGCGTGACGAGAAAAGCACCTACACGCAGCTCATGGCGCGATGGAAAGAGGTGTTGGAGCCGCTCGTCGCTACACATCAGGGCCGTGTCTTCAAGAGGACCGGCGACGGCGTGCTCGTCGAGTTCTCCAGCGCCGTCAACGCCGTCGAATGCGCCGCAGCACTTCAGCGGGCCATGGCAGCCGCCAACAAGGACGTGCCGCCAGACCTGGCGATCGTGCTTCGCGTCGGCGTCAACTTGGGCGACATCATGGTCGCTGACAGCGATCTCTACGGCGATGGGGTCAATGTGGCGGCCCGTATCGAGGCGCTTGCCAGGCCTGGCAGCGTGGCCATTTCGGGTGGCGTTCATGAATATGTGCATGGTCGCATCGACCTCGACTTCGTCGACAGCGGTCATCACGAGGTCAAGAACATCGAACGCCCGGTGCACATCTGGACGTGGTCGCCGGACGACCGCACGAACGATCCCGTCAAGATTACCACCGAAGCCCCGCCGCAGCTTCCAAAGAAGCCATCGATAGCCGTTCTGCCGTTTGACAACATGTCCGGCGACCCGGAGCAGGGTTATTTCGCCGACGGCATCACCGAGGACATCATCACGGATCTCTCAAAGGTTTCCGGTCTGTTCGTGATCGCCCGCAACTCCTCTTTCGCCTACAAGGGCAAGGCGCCGGATATCCGCAAGGTGAGCCGGGAACTTGGCGTCCGCTATGTCCTGGAAGGCAGCGTGCGCCGGGCAGCTGATCGAATCCGCATCAATGCCCAGATGATCGATGGCACGACCGGCGGTCATCTATGGGCCGAGCGCTACGATCGGGGAATTGAAGATATCTTCGCGGTTCAGGACGAAGTGACCCGCACCATCGTCACCGCGCTCAAGGTGAAGCTAACAACTGACGAGGAAGAGCGACGCGAGAGCCTCGGCAAGGTCGATCCGGAAGCCTATGATCTGCTCGTCCGTTCCCGCCAGGCCATTCTGCGGTTCAACGCCGTATCGTCCGCCGAGGCGCGCAGCATGCTCGAGCGTGCCATCGCCATCGATCCGGGGCTTGCGGCTGCCTACGCTTCTCTCGCGATCATCGTCTTGACCGATTTCATCAATCGGTGGAACGGCGGGACTGCCGACGATCTTGAACGCGCTTTGGAGCTGGCACGAAGGGCCGTCGACATCGACGATAACGAGCCGCATGGCCATCACGCTCTCTCGCTCGGGCTCTGCTGGATGCGGTGCTTCGACGAAGCGGAGCGTGCCGCTCAAAGGGCGATCGAACTCGATCCCAATTCCGCGAGCTGCCATACCGCACTTGGCACGATACGGGATTTCCAAGGTCGGTACGAAGACGCGCTGCCATTCTACACACGGGCCCATCGGCTTGATCCGCAATTCGACCTGTCGCTGCATTTCCTGGGGCGGACGTTGTTGAACCTCGGCCGTTTCGGCGAGGCCGAGATCGCCTTCAAGCGCCGCCTGGCGCTTGCGCCGCGATCGGACATGACGCGCTTTTATCTCGCCTGCCTCTATGGTCGCACCGGGCGCCACGAGGAAGCGCGCCGCTACTGGCACGAGGTATTCGAGGTTAACCCGAACTTTTCCATCGATCACCTCAGGCGGGCCTTGCCCTACCGGGATCCCAATGTACTCGATCGACTGGCGGACGGACTCCGCGAGGCCGGAGTGTCCATCTAACCAGGGAAGGCGTGTGTCAGGAGGTCCATTCGACCTCGCCGCCGTGCCGTCCCGTGGCACGGATGACGATTCGTTGTTTACTGCTTGCTCGTGGGCCAATGTGAGGCCATTCTCAGGTCGATCCTGGCTGTACGCTAAGACGAGAGATCAGGCCATGCGGCGCTTAATCTCGACCTCGGCAACATGGCGGAAGTCGAGAACTTTCTGCGCTGGAGCAGGGCGTTTGCGCCCAGTAGGGGCTCGACCTCGAAACACTTGTTGTGCTGCCTCTTCTTCACTGGTCCTTCGGGCGAGGAGGTTGACCATGCCTGCGCATTATCTGGACCATCCGTTACGACCGGGCGACCAGGCTCCGAACTTTGTGCTGGATGCGATCTCACGCGAGGGGAAGATCGCACTTGATGATTTTCGCGGCCGTCGCCCGTTGTTGGTCGGTTTGTTTCGAGGCCTGCTGTGTCCGTTCTGCCGACGCCATGTCGCGGCGATGGCACAGTTCAACGCGGCCCTGCGCGAAAAAGGCGTCGATTCTCTAGCGGTGGTCAACACTCCGGTCGAGCGTGCGCGACTCTATTTCCGCTATCATCCGATACCCGGTCTTCTTGCTGCATCGGACCCGGAGCGAGCTTCACACCGCGCCTTCGGCTTACCCCTCCTTGAGTTCACGGAGAATGAGACCGACTGGCCACGCAAGGTCGGAATGGACGTGATCATGACGATGCGGGTCGATCGGCCGGGTGAATTGCCTGAACCGATGGATCCGGCGACCGCGGGCGACCTTCTCAGCAAGCAGGATGGGTACGAAATCACGGAAGCCGATCAGCAGGTGAGGATACCCGGCCATATGCAGCTCGTCGGCCAGTTCCTGCTCGATCGAGAAGGTGTGGTGCGCTGGAGCTTCACGGAAGTTGAGGACCAGGGCCGAAATATGTGCCAAGCGCTGAACTCCGAAGAATTGATGTCGGCAGCTTTACAAGTCGCACATTGACAGCGAAAAACGCGCTCGGCGAAACCGCCGCGTTGGATTCTGTGGGTAGAGACATTCGCCGGCGCGCGATTGCCCCGGATCTCTCCGGCTCTGTTGCGCGGTCAGGCGAACATCTGATGTTCTGCCGTCACCAGTTCCTGCAGAAACGCCACTACGGTCCGCACGCGCACCAGTTCGCGCGCGCTTTCGTGGTAGGTGGTCCAATAGGCACGCCGGATGGTGGTCTCCGGCAGAATGCGCTCGAGTTCCGGCGTGTGCCGGGCGATGTAGTTGTGCAGGATGCCGATTCCAGCGCTGGAGCGCACGGCCTCCGTCTGGCCGGTGGCGCTCGAGATCTCGAAGGAGGCGTCCCAGCTGCGCATGATCTCGGCGGAAAAATTCAGCGACGGCGTGAAGATCAGGTCCTCGACATAGCCGATGCGGCGATGGTGCTTGAGGTCGTCGATCGTTTGCGGTGTGCCGTGCTGTTCGAGATAGGTCGATGAGGCGTAGAGCCCAAGCGTGTAGTCGGTGAGTTTGGAGGAGACCAGGCGCCCCTGTTCCGGCCTTTCGATGGTGATGGCGATATCGGCTTCGCGCTGCGACAGCGAGAAGGAGCGGGGAACCGGCACGAGCTGCAGCTTCAGTTCCGGATAACGCGCCGTCAGCCGGCCGAGGCGCGGTGCGAGGAAAGAGACGCCAAATCCATCGGGTGCGCCGATGCGCACGGTGCCGGCGATCGCCGTGTCGATGCGGCCGATCTGTGACTGCGCCGCCAGCATCTCCGTTTCCATGCGCTCGGCCGCCGCCAGGAAGATCTCGCCTTCGGCCGTCAGTTCGCAGCCGTTCGGCCGGCGCACCAACAGCCGCGTCTTCAGCGTTTCCTCCAGCGCTGTGACCCGCCGGCTAAGCGTCGCATGGTTGAGGCCAAGCCGTTTGGAGGCGGCAAGGATCTGCCCGGTGCGCGCGACCGCCAGAAACATTCTCACATCGTCCCAGTTCATGTTGCCTATCCCTATGGGCTTCAATTTGCGCACAACGGTTGCTGAATATCGGAAATTGATTTGTTCAAATCGTAGTGCGATCATGCCGCCACAATCAAGATCAGGAGGAGGCATCCATGTACGAACTCGGTCATTTCATCGATGGCAAGCGCGTCGCCGGCACCAGCGGACGCGTAAGCAACATCTTCAACCCGGCAACGGGCGAAGTGCAGGGCACCGTGGCACTGGCAAGCGACGCGGAACTCGCCGCCGCCGTCGCCAGCGCCAAGGCCGCACAGCCCAAGTGGGCCGCCACCAACCCGCAGCGCCGCGCCCGCGTTTTCATGAAGTTCGTTGAACTCCTGAACGCCCACATGAACGAACTTGCCGAGATCCTCTCGCGCGAGCATGGCAAGACGATTGAAGACGCCAAGGGCGATCTCGTCCGCGGCCTGGAAGTCTGCGAATTCGTCACCGGCATTCCGCACCTGCAGAAGAGCGAATTCACCGAAGGTGCCGGCCCCGGCATCGACATGTATTCGATCCGCCAGGCCGTCGGCATCGGCGCCGGCATCACGCCGTTCAACTTCCCCGCCATGATCCCGATGTGGATGTTCGCCCCGGCAATCGCCTGCGGCAACGCCTTCATCCTGAAGCCGTCCGAGCGTGACCCGTCCGTTCCGGTCCGCCTTGCCGAACTGATGATCGAGGCAGGTCTGCCGGCCGGCATCCTCAACGTCGTCAACGGTGACAAGGGCGCGGTCGACGCGATCCTGACCAACCCGGACATTTCGGCCGTGTCCTTCGTCGGCTCGACGCCGATCGCCCGTTACGTCTATGGCACGGCTGCCATGAACGGCAAGCGCGCCCAGTGCTTCGGCGGCGCCAAGAACCACATGATCATCATGCCGGACGCCGATATGGATCAGGCCGCCAACGCGCTGATGGGCGCCGGCTACGGCTCGGCCGGCGAGCGCTGCATGGCGATTTCCGTTGCTGTTCCGGTCGGTGAAGAGACCGCCAACCGCCTGATCGCCAAGCTGACGCCGATGGTCGAAAGCCTGCGCATCGGTCCCTATACCGACGACAAGGCCGACATGGGCCCTGTCGTCACCAAGGAGGCCGAGCAGCGCATCCGGAGCCTGATCGACAGCGGCGTCGAGCAGGGTGCGAAGCTCGTCGTCGACGGCCGCGACTTCAAGCTCCAGGGCTATGAGGACGGTCATTTCATCGGCGGTTGCCTGTTCGACCACGTCACCCCCGACATGGACATCTACAAGACCGAAATCTTCGGACCGGTTCTTTCGGTCGTTCGCGCCAAGAACTACGAGGAAGCCCTCGACCTGCCGATGAAGCACGAATACGGCAATGGCGTCGCGATCTACACCCGCGACGGCGATGCTGCCCGTGATTTCGCCTCGCGCATCAACATCGGCATGGTCGGCGTCAACGTTCCGATCCCGGTTCCGCTCGCCTACCACTCCTTCGGCGGCTGGAAGTCCTCGTCCTTCGGCGACCTCAACCAGCACGGCACGGATTCGATCAAGTTCTGGACCAAGACCAAGACGATCACTGAGCGCTGGCCGTCGGGCATCAAGGATGGTGCCGAATTCTCCATCCCGACGATGAAGTAACGGGACAAGATATCCTCCCGTCTCGGGGCCTCCTTCGGGAGGCCCTTTTTTGTTGCATGCCCGGGAGCTCCTTCGGGGGGTGTTGCATGTCGTGTTGCACTGCAACTAATTTGATATGCCCGAGGCGGCGGAAAGTTGATTCGCGCCTCGGTCGAATATTGCAGGCATTTCGACCGTTCTTTTGCATGGAAGGCTCATCCGGGGGGATAGCCACAGTTCGCTGGGTTCACAAATGACGTCACCCTGTCGCAACGCGGCGCCTGTCTGTCAGCGGGCCGCCGCAAGCTGATTTCATTGAGAGAGGTTTTATCATGGTCGTGGCCGAAACGGCGTCGATGCAAGGGGCGTTGACGCAGAGGGTACCGGACAATTTCCACCGCCTGTCGTTTACCGGTAGCGGAAAAGAGTATTTTGGCATCTGGATCGTCAACGTGTTGCTGACGATCATCACGCTCGGCATCTATTCCGCCTGGGCAAAAGTCCGCCGCAACCGCTATTTCTACGGCAATACGGTGCTTCTCGGGCGTGCCTTCGAATATCATGCGAAGGGCAAGCAGATCCTGATCGGCCGGGTGATCGTGTTCGCCTACCTGATCTTCTACAACGTCATGCTGACCGTCGTGCCGATCGCCGGCATCATTCTTGCCCTGCTACTGGTGGCCTTCGTACCGTGGCTGGTCGTCAGGGGCCTGCGCTTCAGTGCCCGCGTCACCAGTTATCGCAATGTGCGGTTCGATTTCGTCGGCGGCGTCGGCGGTGCGTTTCTCGCCTTCATCGTGGGTCCGGTCATCTCGGTCCTGACGCTCGGCATCCTGACGCCGCTCGCCAGCCGCTGGTCCTACCGCTATATCGGCAGCAACCTGCGTTACGGGCAACGGACTTTCGCGACGGATCCTTCCGTCGGCGCGATCTACAAGTCCTGGTTCCTGTCGGCAGCCATCATCGTCGCCGGTCTGCTGATCATTGCCTTTATCGGCTTCCTCAACCTGGCGGTGATCCTGTCGCTGTTCGACGGTTCCTATGAGGCAACGCCGGGAATGCAGTTTTCGATGATTGTGTTGGCCGTCATCGGCTACATCGCATTCCTCTCGATCTTCGGGGTCGCGGCGCTGTTCTATCGTGCCGGCGTGCGCAACGTCGCCTGGTCGGCAACGACCTTCGACGGCAAGCATCAATTGACGAGCGACCTGTCGCGGGGCCGTTACACCTGGATCGCGATCACCAACCTGATCGTCACCATCTTCACGCTCGGTCTGATGCGTCCCTGGGCAGCGGTGCGCATGGCGCGTTACGTCAATGAACATACGGGCGTCCACTTCGAAGGCAATGTCGGCGAGATATTCGACCGGATAGCAGAGGAAGGTTCCGCCGTCGGTTCGGAGTTCATGGACTTTGAAGGGTTCGACTTTGGCTTCTAACGGCACCGAGATTGCTGTTGGCGAGTGGCATCCGGCCGGTTCGAGCCGGTCGGTGCCCTCGCGGCTGATCGAAGACGGCGGCGAGCTCAAGGCTCTCGACGAGGCCGGCGGCGAACTCGCAGCCGGTGCGTTTGCCGCCGTCGATTTCTCAGCGCGTGTCGGTGCCATTCCGCGTCGCGCGGAATTTCCCGACGGTTCGCTGTTCGAGACCACCGACAACGATGCCATCGACCGTTTCTTGAAAGGCAAGGGAAAAACCAGTCTCGTCCACGAATGGGAGCGTTTCCATCCGCGCCTGATCGCGGTTGTCCTGGCGACTGTGCTCTGCGGCATGGCCATCTATCGTTATGCCGTGCCGGCGCTCGTCGAAGTCGCCGTGCTGGTGACGCCGCCGATCGTGCCCAAGATCATGTCGGCGAGCACCCTGGAGACGATGGACCGCACGCTGCTCGACACGTCCGCGCTGGCAGCCGAGCGCCAGCAGAAGATCCGCGACGGGTTCAATGCGATCGCGCGTCTGTCCGATCGTGGCGAAGGCGGCTATACCCTCAACTTCCGCAAGGGCGGCACCATTGGCCCGAATGCGTTCGCGCTGCCCGACGGCACGCTGATCGTTACCGACGAACTGGTCGAACTTGCCGGCGACGACACGGAAATGATCGTCGGCGTGCTGGCGCACGAGATCGGCCACGTCGAGCTTGAACATAGCCTGCGGCAGATCTACCGCGCCGCCGGGGTCGCGGGGCTGATCATGATGATTGGCGGCGACATCGGATCCGGTGCGGAGGACATTCTGGTTCAGGGCGCAGGTCTCTTGTCGCTCTCCTATTCCCGCGCGGCGGAAGCGGCGGCGGATCGGCACTCGGTGGAGCTGATGCTGAAAGCCAGGCGTGATCCGACGGCAATCGCCGGGTTCTTCGATCTGCTTGAAAAAGAGCTTGGCGACAGTTCCGATACCAGCATCCTTGCGACCCATCCCGGAACACCGGAACGACGCAAGGCGATCCTCGACTATGCCGGCGAACTGAGGGCGCAAGGTCAGTAGTGCCCGGGCCCGCCGAGCGGCTTCGCCACACACGGTACGACGGCATCATCAAAACGAAAACGGCGGGCACTCGGCCCGCCGTTTCCAGTTCATGCGACTGTTGAGATCAGTCCTGCGGACCGTCGTTGTAGCCGACCTTGTCGACCAGTTCGGATGCCTTCTTGCGGTTGGCGGCAATGTCGGCCAGCGGCAGTTCGTCGGGCTTGATCGTGCCGAAGGACTTGACCACGTCGGAGGGCTCGGCACCCGGCAGCACCGGGTATTCATAGACCTGTTCGGCGTAGATCTTCTGCGCTTCGCCTTCCGACAGGAATTCCATCAGCTTCAGCGCGTTGTCCTTGTTCGGAGCGTTCTTGGCGAGCGCCATGCCTGAAATGTTCACATGCGTGCCGCGGTCTTTGGCGTTCGGGAAGAGCACCTTGATGGCTGCTGCCCATTCCTTCTGCTCCGGCTCCTTCTCGTTGGTCAGCATCAGACCGACGTAGTAGGTGTTGCCAAGTGCGAGGTCGCACTCGCCGGCGAGGATCGCCTTGGCTTGGTCGCGATCACCGCCGTCTGGCTTCCTCGCCAGATTGTTCTTCAGGCCGGTCAGCCACTTCTCGGTCTCGGCTTCGCCGTTATGGGCGATCATCGAGGCGAACAGGCCGATATTGTAGGAGTGCTGGCCGTCACGGGTGCAGATCTTGCCCTTCCACTTCGGATCGGCGAGGTCCTCATAGGTGATGTCGTTTTCGGCGACGCGGTCCTTGGAGGCGTAGACGACGCGACCGCGGGTCGTCAGGCCGAACCAGTTGCCATCCGGGTCGCGGAAGTGTGCCGGGATATCCTTGTTGATCGTCTCGTTGGCGACCGGCTGCGTCACGCCCGCGTCCTTGGCTTCGGTGAGGCGGCTGATGTCGACGGTGAGGATCACGTCCGCCGGCGAGTTGGCGCCTTCGGCCTGGATGCGCTCGACGAGGCCCTTGTCGAGGAACAGCACGTTTGTCTTGATGCCGGTTTCCTTGGTGAAGGCATCGAGCAGCGGCTTGATCAGGTCGGGCTGACGATAGGAATAGATGTTGACCTCGCCATCGGCCCAGGCCGCAGTGGACGCGAGCAGGCTGGCGGTGAGAGACAATACGCCCATTGCAGCTCTTGAAACGGACATGGCTTCCTCCATTTTTTGGTTTGAGCTAAGTTAACAAAATCGCTCATCTTTTTGATCTGCAGCCGCCCAACAGTCAATCGGGAAACGGTTAACGATCAAGCAGATGTGACTTTTTTGGTTATTTGGAATTGTTCCAAACTACGATCCGTCCTATATGAAGGTTCGATAAACCTCTCGATTCCGGAGCGAATGATGCGACTGACGAAACAAACGAACTACGCAGTTCGCATGTTGATGTACTGCGCTGCAAACGGCGAGAAGCTCAGCCGCATTCCCGAAATCGCCAGGGCCTATGGCGTCTCCGAGCTGTTTCTGTTCAAGATTCTCCAGCCGCTGACCCGTGCTGGCCTGGTTGAAACCGTTCGCGGCCGAAACGGCGGCGTACGCCTGCCGAAACCCGCTTCGGCAATCACCCTGTTCGACGTCGTCAAGGTGACGGAAGACAGCTTCGCGATGGCCGAGTGCTTTGAGGCTGGTGAAATCGATTGCCCGCTGGTTGACAGCTGCGGTCTCAACGCCGCCCTGCGCAAGGCCTTGAATGCCTTCTTCGAAGTGCTTCAGGGCTACACCATCGACGATCTGGTCAAGGCCCGTCCCCAGATCAACTTCCTGCTCGGCCTCGAAGAGACCAAGCGCCCGCAGACGACCGCGGCCTGATCAGGATTTCGCGGCGCCGTGTGTCAGTCATGACCCTCGGCGCCGGAGCGCTGCTTAAGCCGCTCACGATTTCGCCGCCCACAGCGGCGGCCGGTGTCCCTTCAGTTCGGCGCCAGATATTCCCTCAGTATGAACTCTATTGCCGTCGGATCGATCTCGGACTTGTCGATCCGGAAGTCCGCGCCGTACTCTTCCAGGTTCTGGAAATAGGGATCGGCGAGCGACCCCGAGATCACACCGATCGGGCCGATGAAGCCCTGGTGCCGGAGTGCCGGTACCGTTTCGCGGAAGTCGCGCTGCGGCTGAAGGCGGTTGTCCATCAACACCATCGAGACCGGTTTGCCCGAACGAAGGAATTCGAGCGCGCTTTCGATCGTCTGACAATAATGCAATTCGATCTCGATATTGCTGACCTTCTTGATCAGCCCGCGCAGAATGAGGTTCTCTGCAGGGTCGTCGTCAACGAGCAGGATATGGGCTTTTTGTGTCATGATCGTCCAAGTACCTGTGTGACCGGGAGCCATTCTGCTGTGCCCGCCTGTCATCGGCAAGCGGGTGGGGAGGCGAGTTTGTATCGTTTCTGCGGCGCCAGTTGTCGGCGGTTGCGCCTTGCGGCGCCAGTTGTCGGCGGTTGCGCCTTGCGGCGCCGCCAGGTTCAAATCGCCCCGTCGATCGGCTTCACTGAATGATCTGTTCCCTTATCGCCTTCGCCACCATTTGAGTCCGATTGACGACATCCAGCTTCTTCAGGATCGTCGCCGTATGCGAATTCACGGTGTGTTCGGAGACCGATACGATCAGCGCGATCTCGCTTGCCGTCTTTCCATGGGAGATCCACTTGAGGATCTCCGTCTCGCGCGGCGTCAGGCCCATGCCGGCCTTGTTGGAAAGCGCGATGCGATAGAAATAGTCGAAGGCGCAGACGGCGTCATAGCTCAGCTCGAAATGCTCGGAGCGGGCGATATCGTTGCCGTCGCCCAGAAACAGGACGGCGTAGCGCGCGCCCGTCGCCGCCGCGTGCACCGGCACGCTCAAGAGCAGCTCGAAGCCGAGCTGGACCAGCAGGTTCTGGCCGTTGGCGCAACCGGGATCGTCCGACCTCCAGACGGAGGAAATGATCGACGTGTGCAGGGTCTTGTAGAAAAGCGAATCGCCGAAGCGGTGACGCTTGTCGTACTCCTCCGCGAGGCCAGACGGAAGATCGTGCAGAACGAGCCGGGTAGACAGCATGCACGCATCGTTCTCGTTGCCGAGCTGCAGAATGCCGAAATGGTTGAAGCCGAACCGCAATGCCATCGTGTGAAAGATGCGAAAGAAGTCGACGCGGTTGAGCGCTTTCTCCAGATCGTCGCGGAGATCGTAGCGCCTGTGATTTTCCAGCAAACGTGCCACGCGTGCGCTATCCCTTTGTCGCGAGGCGGCAGTCTACTCGCAAGCCCGGCTCAATCAACCGCATGAAGCCGGTGACGAAATTGCGGATCGGCATCATCACGGCCGTCTCGCGGCCGCGACGCCGCGATGTTGAAAGCGCCTGGAGGCGGATACCGCCCCCTCCCAAGGACGTTCTGGCACGTCGATTGTCTCCCCCGAGATTTTCTGCAGGTTCTATTGCACAATCGAGCAGGTGATTTCTACCCAACTATCTTGGGATTGACCGTTTCCCGCGATTTCATCGAATCGCCGATCGCCTGGTCGTAACGACACACGCAGGGCGGGTGCATGAGGGATGGCGGTCGGCTACAGGCAGCCCGTTGCACGCTCCTGCCTTTTGTCATCGGATTATCATCGTACATCAGTCAAGCCGTCTACGATGAACCGGATGCGGTGCGGCGCGCCGGCCGGGCAACGGCCGATAAAGCCCTTAGAAATGTCAGGGCGTTCTAAAACAGTGGACAGATTTCCGGCTCCACCGTAGGAGGAATTTTTCGCATAGACAAATTTGTTTGGCGACTTATTGCAATGCGACGCCAAATGTCGTTCCATCCGGCCTTGACCGGGGGCAAACGTCATTCCGCGTCAGGAAAATACGAGAACAAGAACAAATCTGGGAAGCAAAGCTCATGAAAAAGCTCACTACTCTCTTCGCAGCGACGGCGCTTGCCACGCTGATGGCCGGCTCCGCCTGGTCGAAAACGTTCGTTTATTGCTCGGAAGGTTCGCCTGAGGGTTTTGACCCGGGCCTCTACACCGCCGGCACGACGTTCGACGCAGCGGCGCACACGGTCTACAACCGCCTGCTCGAGTTCAAGAAGGGCACGACCGAAACCGAGCCGGGCCTCGCTGAGAGCTGGACCATTTCCGACGACGGTCTTGAATACACGTTCAAGCTGCGTGCGGGCGTGAAGTTCCAGACGACGGAGTTCTTCACTCCCACTCGCGAGCTGAACGCTGACGACGTCGTGTTCTCGTATGAGCGCCAGCTCAAGGCCGACAACCCCTGGAACAAGTACGTGACCGGCGCTTCGTGGGAATACGCAGCCGGCATGGGCTTCCCGGAAGTCATCAAGTCGGTCGAGAAGGTCGATGACCTGACGGTCAAGTTCACCCTGACGCGCAAGGAAGCACCGTTCCTCGCCAACATCGCCATGCCGTTCGCTTCGATCCTGTCGAAGGAGTATGCCGACAAGCTGCAGGCCGAAGGCAAGATGAACCAGATGAACCAGATGCCGCTCGGCACCGGTCCGTTCGCGTTCGTCGCCTACCAGCAGGATGCCGTCATCCGCTACAAGGCAAACGCGGACTACTGGGGTGGCAAGCAGAAGATCGACGACCTCGTCTTCGCGATCACCACCGACGCTTCGGTTCGCTTCCAGAAGCTGCAGGCCGGCGAATGCCACCTGATGCCGTATCCGAACTCGGCCGACGTGCAGGCCATGAAGGCCGATCCGAACCTGAAGGTCATGGAACAGGCCGGTCTGAACGTTGCTTACCTCGCCTACAACACGACGCAGGCTCCGTTCGACAAGCCGGAAGTCCGCAAGGCGCTGAACAAGGCGATCAACAAGCAGGCGATCGTTGACGCCGTGTTCCAGGGCGCTGCCCAGCCGGCAACCAACCCGATCCCGCCGACGATGTGGTCGTACAACGACACGCTCCAGGACGACACCTACGACCTCGACGCAGCCAAGAAGATGCTCGAAGAAGCAGGCGTCAAGGATCTGTCGATGAAGCTCTGGGCGATGCCGGTTTCGCGCCCATACATGCTCAACGCCCGCCGTGCCGCGGAACTGATGCAGGCTGACTTCGCCAAGATCGGCGTCAAGGTCGAGATCGTGTCCTACGAATGGGCCGAATATCTCGACAAGTCGAAGGCAAAGGACCGTGACGGTGCCGTCATCCTCGGCTGGACCGGCGACAACGGCGATCCGGACAACTTCCTCGACACCCTTCTCGGCTGCAACGCTGTCGGCGGCAACAACCGCGCTCAGTGGTGCAACCAGGAATTCGACGCCCTGGTCAAGAAGGCCAAGGAAACGTCCGACTTGGCAGAGCGCACCAAGCTCTACGAAGAGGCGCAGGTCGTCTTCAAGCGCGAAGCGCCCTGGGCAACGCTCGACCACTCGCTGTCGGTCGTTCCGATGCGCAAGAATGTCGAAGGCTTCGTCCAGAGCCCGCTCGGCGATTTTGCCTTCGACGGCGTGGATATTGTCGAGTAAGCTAATGAACTGATCCGAAAGGGGGCGTTTGCCACGGGCAAACGCCCCTCTTTGCATCTACTGCAGCGCCGCGCGTCTTGTCAGACGCGCAAAGGTCGCTGTAGCACTTTGAATTGCTGCATGTTTTTGCCCTCAAATCCGAAGGGTTTAAGGAAACATGCAGTGGTGCCAGCGCCGGGAAACAACGGCGCGGCAACGTGGCGCGGGGTAAAACATGTTTCGATTTCTCTTGGGGCGCTTGGCGGTCCTGATCCCGACTTTCATCGGGGTCTCCATCATTGCCTTCTCCTTCATTCGCATGCTTCCGGGCGACCCTGTCGCCCTGCTTTCGGGCGAGCGTGTCATGTCGCCGGAGCGGCATGCGGAAATTTCACACGCGCTCGGTTTCGACCGGCCGATCGTGATCCAGTACTTCGATTATCTCTGGGGCGTCCTTCAGGGCGACTTCGGCATGTCGATCGTGACGAAGAAGCCGGTGATCGACCAGTTCTTCGAACTGTTCCCGGCGACGCTGGAGCTCTCGCTCTGTGCGATCATCTTCGCGATCGTGCTCGGCATTCCCGCCGGCGTGATCGCGGCGATCAAGCGCGGCTCCTTCGTCGACCAGACGATCATGGGCACCGCACTCGTCGGCTTCTCCATGCCGATCTTCTGGTGGGGCCTGCTCTTGATCATGCTGGTCTCGGGCATCCTGCAGTGGACGCCGGTTTCGGGCCGCATCTCGCTGATGTACTTCTTCCCGCCGGTCACAGGCTTCATGCTGATCGATTCGTTGCTGTCGGGACAGGCGGGTGCCTTCAAGTCTGCGGTGAGCCATCTCATCCTGCCGACGATCGTGCTTGGCACCATTCCGCTGGCCGTGATTGCGCGCCAGACCCGGTCGGCGATGCTTGAAGTGCTTTCGGAAGACTATGTGCGCACGGCGCGCGCCAAGGGCCTCTCGACCTTCCGTGTCGTCGGCGTCCACGCGCTTCGAAACGCGATGATCCCGGTGATCACCACGATCGGCCTGCAGGTGGGCGTCATGCTCGCCGGCGCGATCCTGACCGAGACGATCTTCTCCTGGCCGGGCATCGGCAAGTGGATGGTCGATTCCGTCTTCCGGCGCGACTACGCCGTCATTCAGGGTGGCCTGCTGGTCATCGCCGGCATCATCATGCTGGTGAACCTTGCCGTCGACCTGCTCTACGGTCTCATCAACCCCCGTATCCGGCACTAAGGAGGGCGATATGTCTCAAGCTGCTGCAACGAGCGCCGTTTCGACAGATCCGTCCCGCCGGGCGCGACTGGCCGAATTCTGGTACTATTTCTCCGAGAACCGCGGCGCCGTCATCGGCCTCGTGTTCTTCCTGTTCCTCGTCCTCTTGGCGATCTTCGCTCCGATCATCGCGCCGCATGACCCGACCGCCCAGTATCGCGATGCGGTGCTGATCCCGCCGGTCTGGCAGGAAGGCGGCCGTGCCGAGTTCCTGCTCGGTACCGACGCCGTCGGCCGCGACATGCTCTCGCGCCTGATTTACGGCACCCAGTTCTCGCTGTTCGTCGGCGTCATCGTCACCACGCTCTCGCTGGTCGGTGGTATCTTCATCGGCGTGATCGCGGGCTATTTCCGTGGTTGGGTCGATACCGTCATCATGCGTGTGATGGACATCATCCTGGCCTTCCCGTCGCTGCTGCTCGCCCTTGTGCTGGTCGCTGTTCTCGGGCCGGGCCTGACCAACGCGATGATCGCCATCGCGCTGGTCTTCCAGCCACACTTCGTGCGCCTGACGCGCGCTGCGGTGATGAGCGAGAAGAGCCGCGACTATGTCGTTGCCGCCAAGGTCGCAGGTGCCGGCCACGGCCGCCTGATGTTCAAGACGATCCTGCCGAACTGCATGGCACCGCTGATCGTCCAGGCGACGCTGTCGTTCTCGAGCGCAATCCTCGACGCCGCCGCCCTCGGCTTTCTCGGCATGGGCGCCCAGCCTCCGACACCGGAGTGGGGCACGATGCTCGCCGAGGCGCGTGAGTTCATCCAGAGCAAGTGGTGGGTGGTGACGCTTCCGGGCGTTGCAATCCTGGTCACGGTGCTGGCGATCAACCTGATGGGTGACGGCCTGCGCGATGCTCTCGATCCCAAGCTGAAGAGGTCCTGACATGGCGCTTCTCGAAATCGAAAACCTGGTCGTCGAATTTCAGACGGCCACCGGTCCCTTCCGCGCCGTCGACGGCGTGTCGATGAAGGTCCACGAAAAGGAAGTGCTGGCGATCGTCGGCGAGTCCGGCTCGGGCAAGTCCGTGTCGATGCTGGCGGCCATGGGCCTCCTGCCGTGGACGGCCAAGGTCACAGCCGACAAGCTGGCGTTCAACGGTCGCGACCTGCTCGGCATGTCGCCGGCGGAGCGCAAGAAGATCATCGGCAAGGACGTTTCGATGATCTTCCAGGAACCGGTTGCAAGCCTCAATCCGTGCTTCACGGTCGGTTTCCAGATCGAGGAAGTGCTGCGCATTCACCTCGGTCTCGACAAGGCGGCACGGCGCAAGCGCGCCATTGAGCTGTTCGAGGCGGTCGGCATCCCCGACCCGGCCGAACGGCTGGGGCATTTCCCGCACCAGATGTCGGGCGGCCAATGCCAGCGCGTGATGATCGCGATCGCCATCGCCTGCAACCCGAAGCTCCTGATCGCCGACGAGCCGACCACCGCGCTCGACGTCACGATCCAGAAACAGATCCTCGATCTCCTGATGCGGCTGCAGGCCGAGCATGGCATGGGCCTGATCATGATCACGCACAATATGGGCGTGGTTGCCGAGACTGCCGACCGCGTCGTCGTGCAGTACAAGGGTCGCAAGATGGAAGAGGCCGACGTGCTGTCGCTGTTCGAATCGCCGAAGAGCAACTACACGCGCGCGCTCCTGGCAGCCTTGCCGGACAATGCCACCGGTGACCGGCTGCCGACCATCTCTGAACTGTTCGTGGATGAGCCGAGCCTTCAAGGAGCCGCCCGATGACCGTCGTTCTCGAAGCGCGCAATCTGGTGCGCGACTACCATATTCCCGGCGGCCTGATGAAAAAGGCCAAGACCGTGCATGCGCTTAAGGGCGTGAGCTTCTCGGTCGAGCAGGGCAAGACGCTGGCGATCGTCGGCGAAAGCGGCTGCGGCAAGTCCACGCTTGGCCGCATCCTGACGCTGATCGATCCGGCGACATCAGGTGAATTGTTGATCGACGGCAACAAGATCGACATCACCAAGGGCGACCTGACGCCGGAGATGCGCCGCAAGGTGCAGATCGTCTTCCAGAACCCCTATGGCTCGCTCAACCCGCGCCAGAAGATCGGCGACATTCTCACCGAGCCGCTGATCATCAATACCAAGACGCCCGCCGATGAACGTCGCGAACGGGCGATGGCGATGTTGAAGAAGGTCGGTCTCGACGAGAGGCACTACAATCGTTACCCGCACATGTTCTCGGGCGGCCAGCGCCAGCGTATCGCCATTGCGCGCGCGCTGATGCTCAACCCGAAATTTCTGGTGCTGGACGAGCCGGTCTCGGCGCTCGACCTGTCGGTTCAGGCGCAGGTGCTGAACCTGCTTGCGGATCTGCAGGACGAGTTCCAGCTGACCTACGTCTTCATCAGCCACGATCTTTCGGTGGTGCGTTACATCGCCGACGACGTGATGGTGATGTATTTCGGCGAGGCTGTCGAATACGGCAGCCGCGACGAAGTCTTTGCCGATCCCAAGCACAGCTACACCAAGACGCTGTTTGCAGCGACGCCGCGCGCCGACGTCGCCAGCATCAAGGCAAGGCTTGCCAAGAAGCAGGCCGCCTAAGCCTTCTCGGCGTTGTCATATAAGAGCGAGGCCGGGGAAAGAATTCCCCGGCTTCTTGGCCTTGCCAGGCCGATGGTGTAGAGCTTTCGCGCCGCCATTCACTTCTCGCCTTCCGGCGGCGGGCAGCCGCTTTTCGGCCGGACCAATCGCGTTCGGCCCAACTTCAGGAACACGATCATGGAAATCAAGCGTTTCGAAACCGGCCCCCGGATGAGCCAGGCCGTGGTTTACAACAACACCGTCTACCTCGCCGGCCAGGTCGGCAATGCCGGTGACGATGTCGTGACCCAGACGAAGCAGGCGCTTGCCGAAGTCGACCGTCTTCTGGCACTCGCCGGCACCGACAAGACCCGCATCCTCTCGGCCACCATCTGGCTCGCCGACATGGCCGATTTCCCGAAGATGAACTCGGTCTGGGATACCTGGGCACCGCAGGGCCATACCCCGGCACGCGCCACCGGCGAAGCCAAGCTTGCAACGCCGGAATACCTCGTCGAAGTGATCGTCGTCGCAGCTGCTGCCTAAGGCGGCCTGGCGAAGCCGAACGGCTTCACGCGACATTGCATTTCCGCCGCCGTGCCCAGCGCACGGCGGCGTTTTCTTTTGCCGGCTCCGCACCGCATTCCGCCGCGGCACAGGAACCATTCGCCAGCCTGCACGTTTACCTCCGGTTCCACAAAAACATGGGAGGGCAGTCGATGCTCTACTGGCTGCCGCGGATCGGCGTGCTCGCTTTTGCCGGTCTACTGATCGGTTTTGGCTTCGTCCCGGACACCGCCACCGATATCGCGTACACACTTCTGGTCATCGTCCTCGGTCTCGGGCTTCTGTCGCTCACCCTGCTTGTGTTCCCGCCCGAACGACATTGAACGATCCGGTCCGCCCAACAGGATTGCGCGTTACGAAACGAAGGCGAGGGACGGCATTGGACACATCCGGCCACACGGCTGCTTACTATAAGCTGAAACGCATTGCCGAGGAGGAGAAGGCATCGGTAGAGGCGGCGCTGCCGGCGGAGCCGCAGCGAGACGGCATCGACCTGATGGTGGCCTGGAGCGTCATCGGCGTCTTCGTCATTGCTGGCTCAGCTGCAATTTACCAGATGGAAACCATCCTGATGCCGATCACGCTGGCGGTCGTCGTCGGCATCGTGCTCGGCCGTGCCGCCGACAGCTTGGCAAAGTTCGGCCTTCCACCGATCATGGGTGGGCTGTTGCTGGCGCTCTTCTTCATCCTTGGTCTCGCATCGGTGGTCAGCGCTCTGCTTGGTCCAATGACGGACGTGGCGCAAAAGGCACCGGCATTGGCGGAAGGGGTCGTGGAGCGTGTGCTGCCGTTCATCGAGCGCTTCGAATGGCTGCGGCTGGCCTTGGCACGAGGGGCGGGAAGCGACGCGCTCGCTGACACCGTCATGAAGAATGCAGGCCCAGTGCTCGGAGCTGTCGCCGGCGGGCTGACGCCAGCCTTGATACAGACGTTGATTTTCCTTGCCGCACTCGGGCTCTTCCTGCTTGGGCGCCTGCACCTGCGCCGAACCATCATCCTTGCCTTTACCAGCCGAGAGCGGCGTCTAAGCACGATCCGGATCATGAACGCGATCGAGAACGCGCTGGCGCAATATTTTTCCATCGCCAGTCTGATCTATCTGGCGCTCGGCGTCGTCACCATGATCATCGCGCTGGTCGGTGGCTTGGCCATGCCGTTGCTCTGGGGTCTGTTCGCCTTCGTCTCCAGCTTCATCCCCTATCTCGGCGTGACCATGATGACGCTGGCTCTGCTGGTCGGCGGGCTGATGACGCACGAGCCTATCCTGCTGGCGCTTGCACCGGCCGCGGCTTTCTTCGTGGTGCACCTTGTCATGGAAAACCTGGTGATCCCGTCGATCCTGGGCAACAGGCTCGAGGTCAACCCGTTCCTCGTCTTCGTTGCGATCATCTTCTGGACATGGATGTGGGGCGCGGTCGGTGCCATGCTGGCACTGCCGTTGTCGCTGGTCGCCATGACGATCTTCGAAGAGGTGCGCGAACAGCCGCCGGAACGGCAGCTGCCGGCCTGACACCTGCGCAACGTCAGCGTTATCCGCGCGTCGAGCGAGCGTGCTCATCGAAGAACAAGGCCTGGCTGATCAGCGCCTTGACCATATCCGGGTTGAAAGGCTTGGTCACCAGGAAGGCCGGCTCCGGCCGTTTGCCTGTCAGCAGGCGCTCGGGGAAGGCGGTGATGAAGATCACCGGCACCGCCGCATCCTTCAAGATCTCATTGACCGCGTCGATACCGGAGCTGCCGTCGGCGAGCTGGATGTCGGCCAGAACCATCTTCGGCGCCGTCTTGCGGTAGAGGTCCAGCGCTTCCTTGTGGGTGCGGGCAATGCCGGTCACACGATGGCCGAGGCTCGTCACCATGTCCTCGATATCGAGCGCAATCAGCGGTTCATCCTCGATGATCAGAACTTCTGTTGCCACCTGACGCGAAATGTCTTCCGAAGCGACGGTCAGCAGCTTGGAAAACGCCGCCTGGCTCTGCCCCATGATCTCGGCGGCATCGGCGATTGAGAATCCTTCGACCGACACGAGCAGAAACGCCTGCCGCGCCGCAGGCGCGATCAGCGAAAGATTGGCGGCGGCCTGCTGTTCCCAGGCAAAGGGTGAGGCGTTCTCGGTCCGGTCGATGGAGACTTTCTCGAACAGCGAGCAGAACAGCTTGTAGAGGCCGATCCGGTCGTTGGAGCTCTCCGGGAAAAGATTGATGTCGTCGATCAACGCTTCCAGAACCGCAGCCACATAACCGTCGCCAGCGGCCTGCGAACCGGTGACGGCGCGGGAGTAACGGCGAAGAAAGGGAAGGTGTGGTGCAATACGGGTCGAAAGTGACATCAAGTACTTCCTTGGGTCTGAAGTGATTCGCTTGTTTTCTGAGGACAGTGCGCATCCTGCGAAAGACGTGAATGTTTTGAACACGTTTTTCGGCCTATGGGAAGCTGGCAACAGTGACGCGTACTCGAGGTGTTTCGAGCGCCGTCTGGCTTAGGGATTGTGGGGATGAAAGATCCTGTGGACGAGCGTGGCGTAGGGGAAGAGGAAACGGCAAGGGCTGCGAGAGGTTCAGATCCGAACGGCTTGATCGGTTCGAAGCTGAAGGCGCTCTATCGTGCGATCGAACAGGAGCCGGTGCCTGACCTTTTCATTGACCTTCTGCAGAAGCTTGATGATGCCGAGGCGCTGAGCCGCACCGACGACAAAGTTCGCTCCGTGGTGTAAGCGTAAGGCATGAGAAACGGGCCGAAGCCCGTTTCCCGAAATCTTTCGAAGCTTTCGCCTTAGCAGGCGGCCTCATAGCGGCGGCCGTAGCGGTCGCGATAGATGCAACGTCCCGGTTCATTGGCATTGCCGATGAGCGCGCCGGCGACACCGCCGATAGCTGCACCGACTGCAGCACCTCTGACATTGCCCGTTGCGGCACCGCCGATGATCGCGCCGCCGGTCGCGCCGATCGCCGCACCCTTCTCCGTTTGCGTGCAGGCCGCCAGGGGGAGGATCAGACTTGCTACGATAAGTATCTTCTTCATGACGCGTTCCTATCCGAGGTTTGCTTCGTTGAACATTGAAGGATGCATTTGGCCGAGACCGGTTGCGAGGGACTGAGGACGAACAGAATGACGACAATGAGGCCGTTCGCAAAGGCGAACACCCGTTATCGACGCCGCCCCTGATCCGGGCCTCGGACCTATCTTAGCCACCTTTGGATTGCTCGCAACGGGCGGACCTGCGCCGCTCATCAATGTCTCCCTTGTGGTATCGCCACGGGTGCGGCGCTTGTTATTGCTGTGGAAACGACGATCACGGCAATTTGTTCCATCGAGCGGATTCTTCCCGAGACCTGCCGCTTTCCGGCCGCAACGGCGCTCGACCCGCCACGGGTCTCACCGCGGGATCGTCCGGGTTTTCAGCGTTCTCTCCACCCGCTTCCCCGGAAAAATCCGGGCCCACCGCGCGAGCCCGCGACGCTTCCGACAAAAATTTGATGGACCTCGGTGGAACTCCACGCCGTCCATAACCGTTTGCTGTTCAAGTTCTTGATGAAAGGAGCATGCGGATGGAACATATCGCTGCCATCATGGTCCTCGTCGGCTGCATGCAGGGCGATGCCGCCTGCCGTGAGGTTCCGACACCGGTCGTCGGCTTTGAGACCGTCGAGGAATGTCATGAGTTGCTTTCGCCGTCGATCGAAGAGGTCGGAAAGACGTTCAAGAGCGCCTACGGCAAATGTGCCGAAGTCGATCCGGCCCTGTTCGTAGAGGACGCGACGATCGAGTGGCGGATCACGCCGTCGCGCCAGCTTGAAGTCAAGGTGATTGCCGGCGACGGCACCTACGCCATTGCCGCGCGCACGGACGAAAAGCCGAAATTCCGCAACTGAACTTGTCATGCCTGTTCTCTTTGCCGTGCTGAAAGGAGCGACGCATGAACTGGGATATCATTCAGGGCAAGTGGACCGAGCTGAAGGGCAAGGCCCAGGCCGAATGGGGCAAGCTCACGGATGACGATCTCGACATCATCGACGGTCGGCGCAAGGAGTTGGCTGGTCGCGTCCAGGCCCGTTACGGCATCGCTCGCGACGAGGCTGAGCGCCAGATCGACGAGTGGGCTTCCCGCCACTGAGAAGCGTGCCTGATCGGCTCGAAAAGCCAAAAGCAAACGCCGCTGCGGATATCAACCGCCGCGGCGTTTGGTTTTTTACAGCGCCGCGCGTCAAATATGACGCGCAAAGGACGCTGTAACACTTTAAACTTGCTGCATAATTTTATCCTTAAATCGGATCCGATTTAAGGAATTATGCAGTAGGTCTTGGCTGAAGAACGGTGCAGCGCGACTATCTCTTCGGCTTGGGCTCGGCCTTTTTCAGTTTTTCGAGAAGGTTGTTTAAGTTCTGACTCGGTTTGTCTGCGTTGTGAGCGTAGAGATCGCGCATCGTTCTACCGATGTGAAGATTGCTGTCCGGCAACTCGGCGTTTCGCCGCGCCGTTTCAGCCGCGGACTTCCAGATATGTGACATTGGCATCTTCATGTCGAACCTGCTTCATTCCTTGAGGGAACAACGTAGGACTATCTCGAAGGTTCCTGGCGATTTTCGTCTCGGCTGTGCCAAACCGGGACTGTTTTGATTATCGTGGTTAATAGTTAGTTTCCAGCCTCCCCTATTGCATTCAAAGGTTTCGTCCAATCTTGCGTTGGCGCTGGAACAAAATAGGTGGCCATGACGTTTCATCTCCAGCGACGCAGACAGGGAGATATCCTATGCTTTACTACGCTATCGTTTTTCTCGTAGTGGCCATCATCGCCGGTGTACTTGGTTTTGGCGGTATTGCCGGCGCTTCCGCCGGTATTGCACAGATCCTGTTCTTCCTCTTCCTCGCCTTCCTGGTGATCTCGCTGGTGGCGGGACTCATGCGTAGAACCTGATCCAGGTGTTGACCGCTTTAGGAAATCAACAAGGGACGAATGTTGAAAGACTTCGTCCCTTTTGCATGTCGCGATGCTCCCGTTGCATCCCTTGCCCTGGCTGGTACGCTCGGCTATCTCGAGCAGATCATGAATGGATTGAAGAAGAAGTAGCTTGGGCCGAGCGGCGTGCATCGCTGTGGTGGTCTTGATCAAGTAGCGGGGCACCTGGACATGAAGACTGACGTAGTGGTTCTCGGCGCCGGTATTGTCGGCATATCGACGGCCATCCATCTGGCGCGGCGCGGCAAGTCGGTGGTGCTGCTCGATCGTCGCGGTGCAGGCGAAGAGACATCCTACGGCAATGCCGGCCTGATCCAGCGCGAGGGCGTGTTTCCCTACGGCTTCCCCCATGATTTCGGAGCACTGTTCCGCTATGCGCTGAACAATACGATCGACGCGCACTATCACATTCGCGCCCTGCCAGGGCTGGTGCCGTTCCTGGCGCGCTACTGGTGGCATTCGGGTTTCACCCAGCACCAGCGCATCGCCCATATGTATGCGCCGCTGATCGAAAATTCGATCGCCGAGCATGAGGATCTGATCAATGCCTCCGGCGCGGGCGACCTGATCCGCAAGGATGGCTGGATGAAGGTCTTCCGCACCGAGAAGGAGCGTGACGCTGCCTACAAGGATGCCGAGAAACTGTCGACCGGTTTCGGCGTCAATCACCAGAAGCTCTCGACCAGCGAGTTGAAGACCATGGAGCCCTCGATCAGGGCCGATCTCGTTGGCGGCCTGCGCTGGAGCGATCCCTGGTCGATCCGCGATCCGCACAGCCTCAACAAGGCCTATCTCAGCTATTTCCAGTCGCTCGGTGGCCGGCTGGTTTCCGGCGACGCGGCGACAGTGGAACACATCCTCGAAGGCCCGGGCTGGCGGGTGGCGACCCCCGAAGGGCCGCTCGAGGCGCATGAAGTCGTCGTCGCGCTCGGCCCCTGGGCCGATACCGTGACGCGCAAGCTCGGCTACCATTTCCCGCTTGCCGTCAAGCGCGGCTATCACATGCACTACGGCACGCAGGAGGGCGCCCAACTCAACAACTGGGTGCTGGATGCCGAGAAGGGTTATTTCCTGGCACCGATGCTGCGCGGCATCCGCCTGACGACGGGTGCGGAATTTGCCTGGCGCGACGATCCGAAGACGCCGGTTCAGCTTACCCGCGCCGAGCGCGTGGCGCGCGAGTTCTTCCCGCTGGCCGAACGCCGCGACGAAGAACCGTGGATGGGCGCTCGCCCGTGCACGCCCGACATGATGCCGATTATTGGCAAGGCGCCGCGCCACCAGGGCCTGTGGTTCGCCTTCGGTCATGCCCATCACGGCATGACGCTCGGCCCGGTCACCGGCCGGGCGCTCGCCGAAGCGATGACCGGCGAGAAGACGGTGATCGACATCGTCCCCTATCGCCCGGAACGTTTCTTCTCCTGATCGTTTTCCGATCGTCGAAAGAGGCCGGGAGCATCGCTTCCGGCCTCTTTGCCGTGGGTCTTGTTGCTACAGTGTTTCCGGTTCAGACGGAGTTGCGGAAACGCTATCTCTCTTTGTTTCTACGCATTTCTTGACGGAAAACCGCTTCGCACTTTTCCTAGAAAAGCTCTAGGCGTTCGTGCCGCCGTCGATGGTGAACTCGGAGCCGGTCACGCCCCGCGCTTCGGGCCCGGCAAGCCAGGCGACCAGACCGGCTACCTCGCTGGCATCGTTGAACCGCGGGATTGCCATCAGGCCGCGTTGCGGATCCGCATGCTCGCCCTCCTGCGGGTTCATGTCGGTATTCGTTGAGCCGGGATGGACGATGTTGACCGTGATGCCCTTCGGACCCAGGTCGCGCGCGACCGCCTTGGTGAAGCCGACGAGCGCCGACTTGCTGAGCGCATAAAGGCTGATGCCCGGAAACGGAACGCGCTGCGCCAGATTGCTGCCGATCGAAATGATGCGCCCGCCTTCCGGCATATGTTTTGCCGCAGCGCTCGTGGCCAGGACCACGGCCTTCACATTGACGTCGACGGTGCGGTCGAAATCGTCCGCGGTGACGTCCGTAATGGCGGCTCCTTCATAAATACCGGCATTGTTGACGAGAATGTCGATGCGGCCGTGTCGCTCGACGACCGTCTTGACGGCAGCCTCAACCGCCTTGGCATCCCGATTGTCGGCGCGAACGGCGAGCGCCTTGCCGCCCGACTGTTCGATCTCGGCAACCAGGGCATCAGCCTTTGCCTGCGATTGCCCGTAGGTGATGACGACGATGGCGCCTTCGCTCGCCAGCCGCCTGGCGATCGCCGCACCTATGCCACGTCCGCCGCCCGTCACCAACGCTATCCTGTTCTTCAAGTTCGACACGCCTATTCTCCGTATTTGTAGTGATCGATACATATATACCGAACGACTTGTCTCGTTCTGTCAAGTCAATTATGTATTGATCGATACAGAAAAGGAGTTCACGCGATGTCCAGCCGCGGCCGGCCCCGCAACTTTTCGCGCGAGGAAGCGCTGAAGAGCGCGATGGAAATCTTCTGGGACAAGGGGTTCGACAACACCTCGCTTGCCGATCTGACGCGGGTGATGGGGCTCAATCCGCCGAGCCTCTACGCCGCCTTCGGCAGCAAGGCGAAGCTTTTCCTTGAAGCCGTCGATCTCTATGGCCGCACCGACGGCGCCGGCATCTGGGAATTTCTCGATAGCGCGCCGACCGCAAAGGAGGCGGTGCATGACCTATTGAGACGGTCGGCTGAGAATTTTACCCAATGGCCCGAGCCACGCGGCTGCATGGTGGTCCTGTCGGCCCCGCAGATGGAGGGTGGCGACGCGGCGGTGTGCGACGATCTGAAAGCCCGACGGCTGCAGAAGCAGGCGGCATTGCAGCACCGGCTCGAGCGCGGCGTGGCGGAAGGCGATCTTCCTGCGGGGACGGCCTGTGACGAAATCGCCGCCTATGTCACCTCGATCCAGCACGGAATGTCGATCCATGCACGCGACGGGGCCGCTCGGCAGACCCTGATGGCGATCGCCGACTGTTGCGCTGCCGGATGGGACGCGATGGTTGACGCCTCCTCGAGGAAAATCTGACCGCGAACCTGGCGGCGACGCCGCTTTAGGGGCGTCGCCCTTATTCATCCAGATCGTCCAACTTGCGCTCGGCGCGCGCTCGCGCTTGATTTGTCCCGAGGCCGGTTATCTCGTCGCGATCTGCGCAAGTGAGGCTTTGCCGGAAGAGCTCTCTTCCGGCAAAGGCGAGGCGTTGCGACAGCACCGTTATTGGGCCGGTGCCGGCTGTGTTGTCGTTCCATCCGTTGCAGGCGGTGTTGTGCCTTGCTGTGGCGCCGTTTCCGGGGCGGTCATCGTTCCGCCGGACGGCGCGGTGGTCGTATCGGCCGGCGGAGTGGTCGTCGTATCCGCTGCCGGCGGTGTCGCCGTCTGGCCCGTTGTCGACTGATCGGTCGTGGCCGGTGGCGTTGCTGTCTCGGTCGTATCACGCGTCAGTTCTGCTGGAAGCCAGGCGATCAACGCGAGCACGAGGCCGGCAAGCAGGATGATGATGAGCGGCCAGCTGCTGCGTTTGGCGCGGACCGGCGTCGGGTCTGTCGGCATCGGTGTCGGCTGACCTGTTACCGGGTCGATGAGCGGCTTTTCCCTCAACTCTTCATGTTGGTTCATCGCGTTCACATCCTTTCTGGGCGTCCTTCGGCCTATGGGTCCTGCCTGGCCGGAACGGCCTCGGCAAAGGCAGAGGACCGGGTTGTGCGGTTGCAAACGGTCGCTGCGAACCTGGCATGCCCGACTGGACGCGCTCTGCAACAGGAAACGCGCGAAAACTTGCAATGTTCCACCGGGTACAACCGGCCTGATCGCGAACGCTTTACAGCCCGCTGTTTTCGCTGCAAGAAAGTCGTCTCTTTGGGAGGCGATCATGACGCACGAGGCATACCGAACCGGAACCTTTGTCGGGCGGGTGTGGCGTTTCGATATCGATGGGCCGGCGCTCGTGACCGTCAGGGATGGCGCGATTGTCGACATCACCTCGAAACTGGCGCCCACCATGCGCGACCTGTCGGAGCTTCCCGAGCCCGTCGCTCATATCCGTCAGCTGGATGGCGAACGGCTCGCCTCGGTGGCGGACTTGGTGACCGGGGAGGGCGAAAAGTCGAATCTTCGCCTGCTTGCTCCTTGCGACCTCCAGGCTGTGAAGGCCTGCGGCGTCACCTTTGCGCGCTCGATGATCGAACGTGTCATCGAAGAGAGGGCGGCCGGCGATGCCGCCCGTGCCGAGGCCATACGCGCGCGCGTCACCGCCGTCATCGGCGACAGCCTGCGAAACCTGAAGGCCGGTTCGCCGGAGGCTGCCCGCGTCAAGGCCGCGCTGATCGAGGAGGGCGTCTGGTCGCAATATCTGGAGGTCGGCATCGGTCCGGATGCCGAGGTTTTCACCAAGGCGCAGGTGTTGTCATCGGTCGGCTCAGGCGCCGATGTCGGCCTCCACCCCATCTCGTGCTGGAACAATCCGGAGCCGGAAATCGTGCTGGCCGTCGCCTCGAACGGTAGTGTGAAGGGCGCGACGCTCGGCAACGATGTCAACCTGCGCGACGTCGAGGGCCGGTCCGCTCTGCTTCTCGGCAAGGCAAAGGACAACAATGCCTCGTGCGCGATCGGTCCCTTCATCCGCCTGTTCGACGAGACCTACACGATCGACCATGTGCGCAGGGCCGAACTCGAGCTGCTGGTCGAAGGCGCCGATGGCTACCGCCTGAAGGGAACGAGCAGCATGGCGGAGATCAGTCGCGACCCACTCGACCTCGTCGCCCAGACCATCGGGCCGCACCATCAGTATCCCGATGGGCTGATGCTGTTCATGGGCACCTTGTTTGCCCCGGTCGAAGACCGCGACGAAAAGGGGCAGGGCTTCACGCACAAGATCGGCGACGTGGTGACGATTTCGAATGCCGAACTCGGCAGCCTGGCGAATACTGTGCGCCTGTCGACGGATTGCCCACCCTGGACGTTCGGCACGGCCGCGCTGATGCGCAACCTCGCCAGGCGTGGCCTGCTTTAAACTCGCTGTGGCGGTGGCGCATCCAGCCTGAAATGAGCGTCCAGATCGGGCGCTGGGCAAGTTGCCCGATTTAAACGAAGAGGCCCGCCGATCTGCATCAGCGGGCCGCTCCTGTGAATGTACTTAAGCTTGGCTGTTGTCTTCAACAGGCGCGTTCGGTCCGTTCTTCTTGATCGAATCGATGGCGTTCTGAGCGCTTGCCTTGCTTGAATAGCCTTCGGTCGAAAACATCACTTCGCTGTTGTACTTGAAGCGAACCCGATATTCGCCGGCCTTGTCTTTGTAGATTTCGAACTTATGAGCCATGTGCCCTCCCATAGGTAACCGTGAATCACGCAAGGACTAGCGTGGCAGTTGCAGGCGGCGTTGACAAGGTGTCGGCGGTTTCATTCAAATCTACACGTCCGCTTCACCCACCGTTGATGCTTGCATGGTTGGTCGAGCGATTTTTCCAAGACGCCCTGCGTCGGAGATATGAATCCACTCATCCGGCTTGCCCTGTTGCCTGCGATGCGCGCGCTCGGGAAGGCACCCTACGCCGGTATCTTTCGGGCAGCGGATCAAAGCCAGCTGATACATGCCGCAGGCTTCGATATCCTCGCCGCTGAAAGCCACGCAACCAAGGGTAACGACAACCGTCCCTATATCGTGGCCCGCAGGAGATGACCCGCCGGTGCCCACGGAAAATCGCCGTGATGTTCGGCATCCGATTTGTCGATGGGCAGCGACGCGGGCGCCTTGCGCCGATACGTCTCGCGGTCAAAACGATCGGCTGTTGTTTGACCAGATCGGTCCCAGGCGCTCCTCTTCCTTGATGCTGTTCGACCCATAGGAGAACCGCAGGCCGCCGAAGATCGTGCTGCTGTCGCCCGACACCGACGAGCCGAAGCCGGAAACTTCCTCGTCGGCGTATTTGTAGCCGCCGAACAATGTGACCGGGAAGGCTTCCGGGCGATAGTTGGCCGTCAGCTTCAGGCTGCTGACATCGTAGTCGATGCCGCTGTCGGAGATGCGTTCGAGCGCGCCGTCGAGATCGAAGCGCACATTGTCGGTCGCATAGACGCGGGCGCCGAGTGCCGCCATGTAATGATCGGCGTCGAGACCTTCCCACCTTGCCTGGCCGTAGCCGGCGGCACCGTGGAGGGTCCACGTGTCCTGGAAATAGGCGCCCTCGATGCCGCCCATATAATCGTTGATGTGGCTGTCGAAGCCTGCGTCGAGGCGTGACGCCTGCACGAACACACCAGCCGCATAGAGTTTGTCCCGGTAATAACCGTGCAGGGCGCCGTTGTAGGCATTCGTGTCCGCATCCACGATCGAGGCGCGGGCGTAGCCGAGATCCACCTGTAGATTGAAGCCGGCGCCTGCATCGAAATTGACGGCGCCACGCAGCGCCCATGCGTCGGCATCGATATCACCGGGAGAGTCGATGACGCTTCCGTAGGCCCCTTCGATGTATCCCGTCACGCCCAGCGATGATTGTTCGACCGGCGCCTCATAGTAGTCGTCCGCCCCGACCAATGGCCCGTCCATATCGGCGGCCGCTGCAAGCGAAGCGCTCGACAAAAGAAAAACAAGAAAACCGCTCGTCCGAAACATCTGCCCACCCCGCTGGAAATCCTACCAGAGGGTAAGCAAACATCGTTAATGCAATCTAAAGGCGCACTGAATTTGCTGCGCATGGTAGGACGGTCGAACGCGTTAGCGCCTCAAGGCAGCGGCGCAGGGCATGCGAAAACAACTCTCGCCGAGACGTTCATGCAACTGAATTTGTTTGTGAAAGAGTTTGGCTGGGGAACCTGGATTCTCACATGATTTCAATGGCTTAGAGGAAAAGCCTTGAAATTCCCTCTGTTTTCCCGCCGCGAGCGACCGTGGATGCCACCCTTGTGCCCTGGCTTTGGGCATCAGTCAACAGGACCGAGCGAGCGGCAATAATTTCCGCTTGCGGACCTCAAGTTTGCGGTCAGGCGGCCATAGTGCGTCGGGCAGCTTCGCGCCCTCAACACAGACCTTGAGCCATGGTGCTTGCCGGACCAAAAGCGGATGTCCACTCAACCCTCCGGTTGCAAGCCAGTCTTAAGAGTCCGCAGCCCTTCGCGTCACCTCTTGGCATCGAAGTACTGATTGCCATGGGCCTCAGGGATGCTGCATGGGGCAGATGTTGCTTTGCGACTGGTTGCCGCCGCGCGAAGAACCCAGAAGCACATGCCCTCTGTGAGGCATATCAGGAGCAGTCGACAGTCGCCATGGTATAGGGTCGCATCGTAGAACTGAGCTGGATAGGTGGCCATCCGGCAAAGTTCTTGTGTGGTACAAGTTGAACGTTGACCTTTCACCAAAGGCACGACCATGATCGCTAATCGTTTCATCACGTGAATAAAACTTGTTGCATATGGCTGAGCCTCTCCAACACTTCCTGCAGCGTTGCGTTTCGATAGACCTGGAAGTTGATCCTGCAACCGCCAGCATCTTCGCTTTTGCGGCGGTGCGCGATGATGCTCGTCCCCCGATCCTGGCAAAAAAACGCGATCTCGTGGCAGCCCTAGAACGCCTGGAAGCAGAAGCAACCGGGGGCGCGCATCTACTCGGCCACAACATACTTCGGCATGACTTGCCTCATTTGTTCGCGGTGCGTCCTGGGTTGGCGAATACTCTTCGATCACCAATAGACACTCTATGGCTCAATCCGCTCGCATTTCCGCGCAATCCCTACCACCACCTGGTCAAGCACTACCATGACGGGCGTCTGCAAGCGGGCCATGTCAACGATCCGGAACTGGATGCGCGACTGGTGTTTCAGGTGCTGCGCAATCAACTGACAGCTTTTACGCAGCAGAACGCCGACCAGCCCGATGCCGTTGCAGCCTTTCATTTCCTTACTACAAGAATGGAGAACCCACGCGGGTTCGACGCGGTGTTTCGGGAGGTTCGCGGAGCTCCTGCGCCCGATCCTCTTGTGGCAAAAGAAGCGATTTCCCGACTTCTGGCGGGGCGCGCCTGCGAGAGGCGGCTCGAGCAGACGCTGAACCGCCTTTCGAACCCGCAGCTCGGTTGGCCAATGGCCTATGCTTTGTCCTGGATCCTGGTCGCGGGCGGGGATTCCGTCATGCCGCCCTGGGTACGGGCGCAGTTCCGCGAGGCTGCACTGATCGTGCGGCACCTACGCGACGCCAGTTGCAAAAGCCCGGATTGCACCTGGTGTAGCAACAAGAACGACCCGGTCCGCGCGCTGTCGCGCTGGTTCGGGTTCGATGCCTTCCGCGCGCAGCCGGTGGATGATATGGGCCGCCCCCTGCAGGAGCGGATCGTCGATGAGACCATGCGCGGGTCGAGCGTCCTCGGCATTCTGCCGACCGGCACCGGCAAATCGGTCTGCTATCAGATCCCCGCCCTGTCGAAGTTCGACAAGACCGGAGCGCTGACGGTGGTGATCTCGCCGCTGGTCGCGTTGATGGCCGATCAGGTGCAGGGCATGGCGCGGGCAGGAATCTCCTCGGCCGTGACCGTCAATGGAATGCTTTCGATGCCCGAGCGGCAGGATGCACTGGACCGTGTGCGCATGGGAGAGGCGGCAATGCTGCTGATCTCGCCCGAGCAATTGCGCAGCAACTCCGTCCGATCGGTTCTGGCACAGCGCGAGATCGGGCTGTGGGTGCTGGACGAAGCGCATTGTGTGTCGAAATGGGGCCACGATTTCCGACCTGACTACCGCTACGTCAGCCGCTTCATCAAGGAAACCTCGGGCGATGAAGCGCCTGCCCAGGTGCTCTGCCTAACCGCCACCGCCAAGCCCGAAGTGGTGCGTGACATCCGAGAGCATTTCCACTCACGCCTTGGACGCGAACTGTTGCTGCTGGACGGTGGTGCAGTGCGCACCAATCTCAGCTTCGAGGTCCGGCCGACGCAGCGCGGCACCAAGCTGGCCGACATCCTCGATGTGATCGAGGCCAAGCTGCCACGCGATGGCGCTTCGGGTGCCGTGGTCTATTGCGCCACGCGCAGCGAGACGCTGCGCGTCGCCGAGTTCCTCAAGCAGCAGGGTCTTTCGGCGGAACGGTTCCACGCCGGACTCACGCCCGAGGAGAAGCGCGACATTCAGGAACGATTTCGCATCGGCGAACTACGGATTATTGCTGCGACCAACGCTTTTGGCATGGGGATCGACAAGCCCGATATCCGACTGGTGGTGCATGGCGACATTCCCGGATCACTGGAAAACTACCTGCAGGAAGCCGGGCGAGCGGGCCGCGACCGCGCTCATGCCAATTGCGTGCTGCTCTTCGCCGAAGAGGACGTCGAGCGCCAGTTCTCGCTTTCGGCCCGGTCGCGTCTGGCCCGGCACGAAATCGGCGCGATCCTGAAGGCCCTGCGGCGGCTGGACGAGCGGACGAAAAAGACCGGCACCGTGGTCGCTACCTCGGGCGAAGTCGTGCGAGCTGAACGCGATCAGGAATTCGAGCGCGACATCAACACCGACGACACCAGGGTGAAGACCGCGGTGTCCTGGCTGGAGGAGGCCACGCTGCTGAGCCGCGAGGAGAACAAGGTTCAGGTCTTCCCCTCATCCCTCAGGATCCGCAACCTGGAAGAAGTCGAGGCGATCCTGGCTAGAGCCGCGATCACTGGCACCCGTCGCAAGCAGCTTCTGGATATCACTCGCCACTTGATGAACGCGCTGCCCGATCAGGGCATTTCCACCGACGAGCTGGCCGGGATCAGCGGATTAACAGGGGGTATGCTGAACAAGGCGCTGGCCGATCTCGAGGCGCTCGGAATCGCTCGCAACGACGTCGTGGTCACGATCTTTGTCCATGTTGCAGTCGAGGGTCATTCGCAGCAGCGTCTGGCGCAGGCTGCGCGGCTTGAAACGGGGATGACCGCCCTGATGCGCGAAGCAGCCCCCGATGCCGAAGGTGCCGAAGGCATTCCTCTGCATCTGGCCGAAACCTGTCAGGCACTCCGCAATCAGGGGCACAGCGCAGTGCGACCCGACATCGTGGAAAAGCTACTGCGGAGCATGGGCCGCGACGGGCGCAATCAGGATGGTGGCAAGGGCAATCTGCGGCTGCGCAAGGCTTCGCGCAACACGTTGATGGTCACGCTGCAACGGTCCTGGCAGGCGTTGGAACAGACCGCAAGCCTGCGGCAGCAGGGTGCCGAACTGTTGCTAGGGCACTTTCTGGGCAGGTTGCCAAAGGGCAGCCGCGGCAAGGACATCCAGGTCGAAACCACGATGGGTGATCTGCTCACCACCCTGACAGGAGACGCGCTGCTGCGCGGCAGCGGCATTCAGGACATGACAAAACTGATGGAGCGCGCACTTCTGTGGCTGCATGAGCAGGAGGTGGTAACGCTGGGCAAAGGACTGACGATTTTCCGGCAGGCGATGACGGTCCATTTGAACCCCTCGGGCGGCCAGTTCACCGTGAAGGATTTTACACCCCTAGAGGAACACTACGCCGAGCAGACCATCCAGACCCATGTCATGGCGACCTATGCCGAAAAGGGTCTTTCTGCGATGGATCAGGCGCTGCGGCTGTCCGAAGATTACTTCGTGCTGGAGCGCGACGCCTTTCTGCGTCGCTGGATGCCCGGCAAGGGCGGTGAGATCCGGCGTCAAACCACCGGCAGCTCCTGGAAAGCGATCGTTGAGGTGCTGAAGAATCCAGTTCAGCAAGAGATCGTCGCCGACGACCGTGAGCAGACAAGCGTCCTGGTCCTGGCAGGACCGGGTTCGGGCAAGACGCGCGTTCTGGTGCACCGCATCGCCTACCTAATCCGTGTCCGCCGCGAGGACCCGCGCGGCATCCTTGTGCTGACCTACAACCGCCATGCCGCCGCCGAGATACGCATCCGGCTGCGGCACCTGATCGGCGATGACGCGAATGCGGTGACCATATCCACTTGCCACGCCCTCGCGATGCGATTGGTGGGCGCGAGCTTTGCCGGAACTTCGAACGAGACGTCCCACGACTTCGACGGGATCGTCTTGGAAGCAGTGCGCCAGTTGAACGGCGAAGGACTCAGCAAACCCGAGGCCGAGGCACAACGCGATACGCTAATTCAGGGCTATCGTTGGATTCTGGTGGACGAGTATCAGGACATTGGCCCTGAGGAATATGCATTGATCTCCGCCGTTGCAGGCCGCTCACTGGACGATAAGGAGCTTCGGCTCAGCCTGTTTGCGGTGGGCGACGACGATCAGAACATCTACGCGTTCGCTGGGGCGTCCATCCGCTTCATCCGCCAGTTCGAGGCCGACTATAATGCACGACCGGTGTTCCTGATCGAGAACTATCGCTCGACTGGGCATATTATTGCGGCGGCCAACGCAGTCATTGCGCCAGCCGCGGCCCGTATGAAAGCCGGTCACGACATTGCCATCGATCGCAAACGCAGCACGGTCGGAGAGATGCCGGCGCTCGATCCTGTGGCCCGTGGGCGGGTGCAAGTGCTGGATTGCCCATCCGGCGATGTGGCGCAGGCGATGACCGCAGTTGATGAACTCGTCCGACTATCGCGCCTTGATCCGGAGTGGAGTTGGTCACGTGCGGCGGTCATCGCTCGTGACTGGCGGCGGTTGGCTCCGGTGCGCGCTTATGCCGAAACGCTGGGCATTCCGGTGGAAATGGCAAATGAGAGCCTGCCCAGCATCTGGCGTCTGCGCGAAATGCAGCAGTTCATCGACGTCCTGCGCCGCGATACTACACGTTTGTTGGGCGTCCGTGATCTGGTGGGCATGCTGAACGCGATACCGTCCAACCGCTGGACGGACCTGATCGCCGAAGGCATCGCCGCGCTGGCGAAAGAGCTTGCGAACAAAACCATGCCCGTGCCTGACCTCGTCGAGTGGTTCGCTGAGTGGGCCCATGATGCGCGCAGCGATCAGCGCGCACTGCTGCTGCTGACGGCGCATCGATCGAAAGGTTTGGAGTTCGACGATGTCGTCATCCTGAATGGCGGTTGGGACCGGCCCTCTAAGGGCGAGGATCCCGATGCGCCGCGCCGCCTCTTTTATGTCGCCATGACCAGAGCGCGACGTAGCCTTGCCATCATTGCCGAAGGACAGCATCCTTTCGTCCCGCACGGCGAAGAGTATGTGCTGCGTCGCGCCGCGCCAGCCATCTCTGATGCCGCCGATTTTCCGGCTGCGCTATACCAAGTGCCGAACCTCAAGACCGTGGACCTGTCGTGGGCCGGGCGTCTCGGGCCGGGTCATCCCTCGCTTGTCGCAATCTCGGAGGCAAAGGCAGGAGACCCACTTCAGATCGTGCGCGATGGCCTCACTTGGATAATGCAGGATGCTCGGGGACAAACTCTCGGACGCATGGCCAAAAGCTGGTCACCTCCCGAAGGACTCAACTTCCTCCGCGGCGAGGTCGGCGCCATCGTGCGCTGGCGCAAGACCGACAATCAGGAAGAGTTCCGGGTGCACCTTCACCGAGATGTTTGGGAAGTGGTTGTGCCGGAGCTTGTGTTCGGCTGATAGTTTGCTCGTCACGAACGTCAGTATTTTGACATTGTGCGATGTGGTGTCATCGCACATGCACGTGGACAATAACAAAAGATCAGGTTTGAGCCCGTTTGAGACCTTTGCGGTTACAGACTAAACGTCTGCTTCCCGCTCGGTAACACTGGAAGCCGTCAGCCTGTTGCCGGCCCCAACACTGTCGTTGGTCGCGGTGCGGATTCCAGGAATTAACCGGACGGGATTCCGATCAAAATCCGGACAGCGTTCCGATCTGAAGCCGGACAGCATTCCAATCAATTACCGGACGGTTTTTCCGTCCTGACGATGCCTTTGGGTCAGCAACCTTGGCATGAATCTCCTCAGTATCCACGAGGGGAATTTCATGCCGTCGAAGAGAAGGCTGACCATGCGACACATACGACAGATGCTTCGGCTCTCTGCCGGCGGGACAAGCGTACGCGAGATTGCGGTGGTGCTCGGGATCGCCCGAAGTACGGTGCAAGACAATCTGGATCGGGCTAAGGCCGCCGGATTGAGCTGGCCATTGCCAGGAGAACTGACAGACGATGCTTTGGAGCATCGGCTTTTCATCCGCGCCGGCGTCAAACAGGGCCAGCGGCGACGTCACGAGCCGAACTGGGCGGAGCTTTCCATCGAGCTGAAGAAGCCCGGCGTGACGCTGCTGATCCTGTGGGAGGAATATCGCAGCGTCCATCCCGGTGGTTATGGCTATAGCCGTTATGTTGCGGCCGGATTTATGTTGCGCAAGCCTCTCTGTTGCTCGGGCGCTTGGCCGTCTTTGGGTTCTTGACGCAACATAATTCAGTGGCTGGGTAGCAAGCCTTTTCCAATGGAGGTTTGCTATGGATCTGACGACTGATGCCGGCCATTCGGCCGGCCACTACCATGATGACACGCCGTTTGCCGAAGAGCGGGACCGCTACCTTCGCCACTGTGCGGAATGCGGGGCGACTCCTGCTTCGCTGACGATAAAGCGCAACGAGCTGTTGTGGATTGCCACGCGTCTCGGCCCGGATGCTTCTTCGGAGGGCATCGACATCGAGGCACTTCGACGGATTGCCGTTGAGAGGGAACAAGCCCAAGGAGCTGTCACCGCGGCGCGAAGAGTTGTCGATATCGGACGACCTTGGCTTCGATTTCTCGGCTGGTGGCGTGAACCGAGTGCCGGGTTTGAGTATCAGAGCCAACTCGACGAGTATGTGAGGTGGATGCGCGATGAGCGCGGATTCACACCATCGACACTCGAGCAATGGACCCGTGTGATCGGTAGGTTCCTGCGCTGGTGTGATCAGACAAATCGGCATCTTGGCAATCTTCAGGCCGGCGACATAGACGCTTATTTCGTTACCCAGGCAACGGGACGATGGTCCCGCGTGTCGGTCGCCAATACCGCTTCCGCCCTGCGGGTATTTTTGCGATACGCCGGAAAGCGGGGAATGTGCGCAGACAGCCTGGCCGGATCGATCTGTCGTCCGCGGCTTTACCGCCAGGAGTCGTTGCCGTACGCCCCGAACTGGTCAGACGTGCAGCGCATGTTGGCCGATGCCGAGACCGACAAGCCGCGGGACATCCGCGATCGTGCAATCCTGCTGCTGCTTGCGGTTTATGGAATGCGCAGCGGGGAAGTAGTGGCATTGCGCCTCGATCAGATCGACTGGTCCGGTCGAACGCTCAGGCTTTTCCGTCTGAAGCGCCGCCAGCCGCAGATCTATCCGCTCGTTTCGTCTGTTGCTGAGGCGCTCGCCCGCTACATCGACACGGTACGGCCGTCGTCGTCGTGCCCAGAAGTCTTCCTGTGCATGCAAGCACCCCGTCGGCCGTTGAAGGCGGGCAGCATCTATGATGTCGCGAACCGCAGATTTGTCGCACTTGGAATCGAAGCGGCCCATCGCGGGGGGCACGCGCTGCGCCATGCCTGCGCCTCTCGGCTTCTTGCAGAAGGTCTGTCGATAAAGGAGATCGGGGACCACTTGGGGCACCGCAGTGCGGCGACAACCAGTATCTACGCCAAGGTGAACTTGGCAGCCCTTCGCGAGGTTGGTGCATTCGACCTGGGAGCGCTGCAATGATGCTGACCGATGTCGTCGACGCTTATCTGACCAAGCAGCGGTCATTGGGCATGCGTTTCGAGTCCGCCGAGGTGCTGCTGCGCAGGTTCTGCCGCGTGATGGGCAATCTCGAGATCAGCGAGATTACCCCAGAGACGGTAGCCGCGTTTCTCCAAGGCAGCGGCTCGCTCAGCGCCACCTGGATGCTGCGCTACAGGGTCCTGAGCGGCTTTTATCGGTTCGCCGTCAGTCGCGGCTACGCGGCGTTCTCACCACTACCGACAAACTTGCCGAAGCTGCCGCCGCAACAAACACCGTATGTTTATTCGACGGAGGAGCTACGCCGACTGCTGGACGCCACCTCGATCCTGAAGGTTGGGCACAGCCCTCAGGTGCCGGCAATGTACCGCACCCTTCTCTTACTGCTTTACGGTAGCGGTATGCGCATCGGCGAGGCGCTTCGCTTGGTCTTGCAAGATGTGGATTTGACCGAGCAGATCATCACTGTCCGCGACACGAAGTTCTTCAAAACGCGTCTCGTGCCGATCGGACCAAAGCTCAACTGCGAGCTGGCTGCGCATATCGAACGCAGGCACCTTCTCCCTTTGCCGCACGGGGAAGAATCCCCGTTGTTCACCACGCGCGATGGCCGGCCGTGGCACTACGTGCGGGTCATTTCCTGGTTCCAGCATGTCCGTCGAGCTGCCGGAATCAGTTGCCCTATCGGGGAGCTTCGGCTGCCACGACTGCACGATATTCGTCACACGGCCGCCGTGCACCGGGTGATTGCCTGGTATCGCTCCGGTCAAGACGTACAACGGTTGCTCCCGCAACTCGCAACGTACCTTGGCCATATCGATATACGTTCAACGCAGCGTTATTTGCACATGACGCCCGATCTCCTCGATGCAGCCAGCCAGCGCTTTGCACAGTACGCGATGGGGGCCGATCATGAGGGATAGAAGCCTCCTTGGCCCGTGGATCCGTCGGTTCCTGTTGGAGCACCTGGTCGCTGAACGCAATCTTTCCCGCAACACCCAAGCCAGCTACCGCGACACGCTTACACTGCTGCTGCCGTTTGCAAGCAGGCAGGGAGGTTGCGCAATCGATCGTATGACAGTGGAAGAGCTGACGCCGGCAATCGTCCGCAAATTCCTGGACCATCTGGAACGTGATCGCCGATGCAGCGAAGCAACCCGTAATCAACGACTTGCGACTATTCATTCACTGGCACGCTTCATCGGCATGCGTTCGCCGGTCCACCTGGCCTGGTGTTCCGAGATAAGGGCAATACCATTCAAGAAAACGGCAAAAGCCTCGATCGGCTATCTCGAAAAGGCCGAGATGGATGCGCTTCTCGGTCAACCAGACAAACGCACCAGCCTTGGGGTGCGCGACCATGCCCTGCTGTTATTCCTATACAACAGTGGTGCGCGCGCGGATGAGGCAGCAAAATTAACGATCGGCAGTCTTCAGCTGGGCACGTCTCCGTCAGTGCGCCTTCATGGCAAGGGAAACAAGATCCGGATCTGCCCATTGTGGCCAGCGACGGCGATATCGCTGGCTCGCCTCGTGACCGATCGGGATAAGAGCGATGCGGTCTTTCTGGGGCGAATGAAGGAGCCTTTGACACGGTTCGGAATACACCGCGTCGTGACGCAATATGCCGCCATGGCGAGCAAAACTGTGCCGACCTTGGCCACGAAGCGCGTCAGCCCCCACACGATTCGGCATACGACAGCCGTCCACCTCCTACGTGCCGGCGTCGATATCAACACGATCCGCGCCTGGCTCGGCCATGTGTCGTTGGACACCACGCACATCTACGCCGAGGTGGATCTGGAAATGAAGGCCAAGGCGTTGGCCAAGGTTGATATCAGCGGCTTGAGAGAGCCCCCACGGCAACGATCCCTGCCGTCATTGATGGCATTCCTGAAAGCATTGTAGTCAACTGCCATCGTCGTTCTTCTTATGTGGCGCTTGGGCCAAGGAAATCACCGAGAGCCTTGGCTCATCCCCCGCAGCCGCAACATAAATCCGGCCGCAACATAACGGGAAATATGTTATGCCGAACATACTTCCCGTTTCTGCGAGCTATTCCGCGGTTTCGAGCAGCGCCTTTCGCCGACGATGCGCCAGGAGCATGCTGCCGGCGATAAGGTCTTCGTGGACTATTCCGGCAAGAAGGTGCCGATCGTCGATCGCAAGACCGGCGAGATTCGCGAGGCGGAGCTGTTCCTCGGCGTGCTCGGCGCGTCGAGCTTCACATTCGCCGAGGTGACCTGGTCGCAGACCTTGCCGGACTGGATCGGCTCGCACGTGCGCATGTTCGCCTTCTTCGGCGGCGTGCCCCGCCTGATCGTGCCCGACAATCTGAAGTCCGGTGTCAGCCGCGCCAGCTTCTACGATCCCGAGATCAACCGCAGTTACGGCATGATGGCGTCCCACTACGGTGTCGGCGTTCTGCCGGCGCGGCCACGGCGTCCGAAGGACAAGGCCAAGGTCGAGAACGGCGTGCGCTTCGCCCAGAGCTGCATTCTCGGTCGCTTGCGCAAGCAGACTTTCTTCTCGCTCACAGAAGCCAATACCGCGATCGCCGGCGTGCTGGAGCGCATCAACAATCATGTCATGCGCCGGCTGGGCGTCAGCCGCCGACATCTCTTCGAGACGGTCGAACGCGCCGCGCTCGCAAGTCTGCCCGCCGAGGATTACGAGTTCGCCGAATGGCGTTTTGCGCGGGTATCGACGGACTATCATGTCGAGTTCCAGAGCTTCTTCTATTCCGTCCCGCATGGCCTCATCCGCCAGCAGGTCGATATCCGGGCGACAGTGCGGATGGTCGAGATCTTCCATCGCGGCAAACGCGTCGCCGTGCATCAGCGCCGCTATGGTGGGCCGCGCTATGGAACAGACCCCGCGCACATGCCCAGTTCCCACCGCCGCTACGCCGAATGGACGCCGGAGCGCTTCCGGCGCTGGGGCGCGTCCATCGGTCCGCAAACCGAGGGGTTGATCACCGCCATCCTCGCCAGCCGGCCGCATCCCGAGCAAGGCTTCAGAACATGCCTCGGCATCCTGCGCCTTTATCGCGACATCACCGGCGACCGCGCCGAGGCCGTTTCGGCGCGCGCCGTCGAGATCGGCGGCCTGACCTGCAAGACCATTGCCTCGCTCATCGCCACCCACAAGGACGCAAGGCATTCCACCGAACCTGCTGCCGTCATGGAGCACACCAATCTGCGTGGCCCCGGCTACTTTCATTGAGGAGACAACGAACGATGCTGACCAATCCCACCATCGACATGCTGCGCGAACTCGGCCTGACCGGCATGGCCAGCGCCTATCAGGAACTCGAGGCGCAACCGGAAGCCAGAAGCCTCGAGCATGGCGAATGGCTTGCGCTGCTGCTCGAACGCGAGACGACCACGCGCCGGCAGAAGCGCTTCGAGGCGAGAGCCCGCGCCGCGAAGCTGCGCCATGACGCCCAGATCGAGAACGCTGACTTCCGCGCCGCCCGCGGCCTGGATCGCAATCTCTTCATGAAGCTCGCCGGTTGCGACTGGATCAGTCAGCGCCACAGCCTGCTGTTGATCGGCCCGGCCGGCGTCGGAAAGAGCTGGCTTGCCTGCGCGCTCGGACACAAGGCATGCCGCGAGGATTTCTCCGTCGCCTATCACCGCCTTCCAAGGCTGTTCGCCACCCTTGCCCTGGCGCGCGGCGACGGCCGATATCCCAAGGTCCTCAAGGCGCTCGCTAGAACCGACCTGCTCATTCTCGACGACTGGGGCCCGGAGAAGCTCAACGACGAGCAGCGTCGCGATCTCCTGGAAATCATCGAGGACCGATACGAGAGGCGATCGACGATCGTCACCAGCCAGGTGCCCGTGGATCACTGGTACGACATGATCGGCAATCCAACGATCGCCGACGCCGTCTTGGATCGCCTTGTTCACAATGCCTATCGCATCGAACTCAGCGGCGAGAGCATGCGAAAACAGAAAGCCGTGACCACCGACCAAACAACCCTGGCTTGACCGCGGAACGGGTTCAGGTCAAAAAAACACACGACCCAGGGGCACAGCAACTGTCCGGCTTCAAATCGGAAGCGTGTCCGGCATGAGATCGGAATACCTGTCCGGCTTCAGATTGGAATAGCCGTCCGGCATCATCGGAATACGCAGTCGCGGCCCTTTTTGAGGCAGCCGAACACGGTCCCCAGCCGTCTTTTACAGAGCTCTGGACATTCTCGGGATCTGGAGAACGTCACATAGTTTCTGACTCGAAATTGCGCCAAGTAGCTGCAAAGACATCACTTTTTCTGGCGGGGAATGCCGGATATTAGGCGGACGAATATGTCCAAAAATAGCTTGCCTGGAGACCGTAGATTATCACATGATTTCAATGACTTATCGAAATCGTCTTTGAATTCTCTATATTTTCCCGCCGCGAGCGACCGTGGATGCCACCTTTGTGCCCTGGCTTTGGGCATCAGTCAACAGGGCGGGCGAGCGGCAATAATTTCCGCTTTCGGACCTCAAGTTTGCGTTGGGGCGGCCATAAAGCGCTCGGCAGCCTTGCTCCGCTATTTCAGGCGCTCAACCGCGATTGCCTACTTCCTGAAAGTAGCCGTAGCTCGGTGGCGCCCAGCACGTCTAGGAATTGCGGAACGAGATTCGCATGCCCGATGCCCGACTGCACAATCACCACCTCATAGCGGAACGCCAAGTAGCGTGCGCGGTTAATCAATGCCTTCAGGCCGGCAAGATCGCCCTTTTCGAATTGTGAAGGCTGGCCCGCTTGGTCGCGCCGTTGCCGCTGCAGCAGCAGGTGCCTCAGCATGCGTCGCGGATTCTCGCACCAGTGCACCGGTTTTTGCGCCTCTTAGACGCGGGACGCGGACCGGACAACGTTGGCTCAGCCGATATCCTCAATCTTGGCGCGCAGCAAACCGAGCTCAAGCAGTATTTGTCGCGTACCGAGCATCTTGGCAGGATTAGGAAAGCACTTCGCGATCGGCGCCTGATCGGCGACGCGGTAGACCCGCCACAGCTCGTAACGATCGCGCTCGCGGAACGCCTTCTCGAATTCCTTGCGCGGCCAATCAAATCGGCCATCGGTCCCAGTGGTGGCCTTGACCTCGAGCCATCGCGGACGCCCTTCCGCGTCGATCGAACGGATATCATGGTCGGCACCGGGTTCGTCGCAAGAGGTCCAGATGACGTAGCGCTCCGGCTCGTCGTAGCCGAACTCGCGGACCTTCTTCAGCTCCATCCGATAGATCAGTTCCTCGCCGCGCCTGCCGAGCAGCCCGGCGCGCTCGACCTCCGCCAGCGTCGGCGGCAGCCACGTGCCGGAGCTGCCGCCGCCGCCCGACGATTGCTGCGGCTCGATCCGACTTCCCTTTGCAGGCGCGACCGTCAGATCGACTTCATCGATGTCGGGAAGCTTGAACGGTGGCGACGCAGGCGGTGGCGTAGGTGGCGGTAGGGGATTAGGGGGAGGAGGCGGTGCGGGCTCGACCGGTGGCGGCTCGGAGTCGCTCCTGTCCCAATCGGTGTCGAGATTGTCGAAAACCTGGCGGAGCGCGATCTCCTCCGCGTCGTCGTCACCATCCTCCTCCTCGAAATCGCCATCACTGTCGTCTTCGAGTTGCCATTCCCGCCCGCGCGGGATCCCTATGCGATCGAGATAGTCGGTAAGCTCTTCGAGCGTCCCTGCGAGGACCAATGGAAGGAAGGCATTGGCAAGACTGCGCATCGTTCCCACGCTGGTTGCGCCGGCGATCTCCGCGAGCGCCTCGGCCAGCAATAGCTGGAAGCCACCCTTGGTTTTTGGTGCCACAAATTCGATACGCTGCTCGCTGATGGCGACTTGCGCCGGTATCAGCACGCTGGCGCCGCCGACCGAGTAGCGACGTCCCATCGACTGAAAGAACGCAATCTCGGTGATCGTCGCCAAGCGCCCGGCGATCTCGCTGCGGCTCGCCGGAACGAACCCCGCATGCCCGTGGCGGTTGCGGAATGCGACCTCATAGAGCGCGCGAGCAAATAGCGGCCGATGCAACATCGCGAGGACGCGCTCGCTATGCTTTGGCTTATACCAGAGATGCGGTCGTCCGGGTGACCCAAGCTCGGGCTTGCCGGTTCCGGCGATGGCCGATAGCGGTCGAATACCGAGGGCGGTAAAGAAAACCCGCGATCGCTCTGAGCGCTCGATGATGCCGATCTTGCTATGGGTCGCGCGCAATTCCTGTTCGAGCGCTGCAAAGTCGGGCTCGACTAGCTGCCCCGCCCGGAGCTGGGCAAGCGTGAACAGGCGAGAACGATCGTCGAGCAAGCAGCTTACATTCTCCAAGCCGGCCGGCAATCCCAGTAGGCCCCGAAGATTATATGCTTCGAGCAGTACACGACGTCGGCGCTGGTCGACCGGTCCCTCGATGTCCCACTCGATATCGACGAATTCAAAGAAGCGCGTCCAATGCTCGTCCGTTGGCGACGCCGGCGCGCCGAGGGCCTGATAGGCGTGTCCGACATCATCGGAGTGCCGAAAGACCGGGATTGCTTCGGCCAACAGCGCGGGGATCCGCGGGCCGACCAAGATATCCGACGGGGCGTGATAGTCGTCCTGTACCCAGCAGACGCTTTGGTCCGCGAACTCGGCCTTTGCGCGTCGTTCGCGTCCGATCGCTGCGACAAGGGCAGGATAAACGAGGTCGGGCCGCGGCAGCGGCTCGGTCCGGTCGCGATGCGCCTCGATGATCTCGAGCAGCGTGTCGCTGTCCGGCGCGGTCTTCAGCTTGAGCTTGTGATGAAGAAGCTCATTCGTGCCGGCGACAATCAAGTCATCGTTACCGATGCAGAGCCGGTTGGTCGCAGTATCTAGGTGGAGAGTCTCGGGTGCGGCGAGTCGTCCGGACCTGGTCCTAAGCCAGGCGATCTCGCGCAGTTCTTCGACGATCGCGGTGCTCAGCAGTTTGAGATTCTCTGCGAGCAGCTTCTCGAAGCGCTCGGCGGTCTCCGGCCGATCCTCGACGAGGCCGGCGAAGCGAACGAGATCGGCACCGCTCAGGTTTTCACGAATCCGCAGGCGCGCCATCAGGTTTGGTGCTGCAAGCAATTCCTTGGACGGTCCGTCGATCGCGGGATCAAGGAAACGGGCGAGCGTCTTCTTGAGATTGACCATCTCCACCGGGGCGACCCAGTCGCCACGCTGGTTCTTCACCACGGGATTGCTGCGCAATGCTGACAGGGCAGCTCGGCTGATCGGCGCCTCACGTGCGAGCAGCTTTCGGTAGAGCGTTTCGCGCTCCCGGTCGTCCGGCGCCGCGTCCGCGGCGCGCTTGGAAGCGTCGATCAACCATTGCTCTTCGTCGAAGACGCGGCAGTGCCCGGAAATCGCCTTGAACGGCACAAGGTCGGGGTGAAGTCGGTTCGCCTCGGGTTCTGGGCAATCAGCCCAGAGGTCCGGGTCGACGATCATCAGCTCAATGGCTGGTCTCAGGTCGCCTGTTGCGCTGAGCGTCGAGGCCGTGTTGCCGAGATCGAACCGCATCTGCTTTGAGAGCCGTCGCGGGAATGCCGAAAGCGCCGTTGCTTGGCGCTTTTGCATGTCCAGCTCGCGCGTCGAATCGACATAGTTGGTGAAATGATAGTTCGCCGCCCCTTCGATCGTGGTTTTCAGGCTCTTCTCATTTTTACCCGCGCAGCGCAGCCGAACGAGGGATGCGACGGTAAACGGCTTCGCCCCGCATTTTTCCGCAAGCTTGCACAGATTCTCGTCAGCGCTGAGCTCGGGATCGAGATAGCGCGCGTCGCCGAGGAAGCCGGCATATAGGTCGTCGCTTGGCAGCACGATCGCACCCGCTTTGGCAAATCGCTTGTCGCCCCTTGCGCGCGTTGGCCAGCACGCATCCTCTCTGAGCCGTTCCGCCAACGTCGTCGCGAATCGATCGGGCGTGGCGGCGCCGGCACGGGCACCGGCAAGCATTGTGAAGGCATCGGCGCCATATCGCACGAACCAGTCGGAAACGAGCAGTTCCATCACCAGTTCGACCGCCTGATCGATCAGCCAGTCGTTCCACTGGAGATCGTTGAGGCCGCTGCGATCTTGGTTGAGGTCGAACGGAGCGCTCACGCTCACCGGGCAACCGGTTCGCGAGGCCGGAGCCTTCAATGGATAGTAGAAGTGGCCGTTATGGCCGATATCGATCTTGCGTCGCGCGATCGGCACCGAGACCGCGATCTTCACCCTGCCGCCGGCGGCCCTGTAGTACGATGGGAACCGCCGAGCCGCATATTCCGCCGGCAATTCGACGGTTCGCGAGAACTCCTCTTCCTGGAAAGAGATGACGCGTGCGTCGCCATCACTCATCCGGCCGCGCCGGGAGATCATCGATACTCCGGACGTACGGCAGCGATCTGGTGACGCCTCTTGTCGCCAGCGCAGGACGCGCCCGGTTCGAATCGAACGAACGTTGACCTCGCGAAGGCCTGACTTCTTCCCGCTATGCGCCAGCTTGAGCAGTGTATCGGGCATGCTCGTCGCCATCAGCTCCAGCGCATGCGCCTCTCGCTCAACAGTGAACGCCTCCAGGGTTTCGGTCGATCGCGTCCGATAGGGCACGAACAGGCGGACGCCCTTCACGCCCCGAGATTGTGGATCGGGGGCGCGACCGGTCTCCTGCGTCTGAAGATCGAGGAGGGCTACCTGCCCGGAAGATCGGACGTGGATTTCGTCCCCGAAGCGGAAGAGCGACCGCAGCCCGAAATTCTTTGAACCTATTCCATTTTCCTTCGGCGCGACGACTTCTGCGCCGCGAGTGCCCATGACATTGCCGGTCCCGACGATCACCGAGAGCCGCTCCCAGCCGCTGCGCTCGATATTGCGACCCGAACCGATCACCTCCACCGATTTGCTCCCGAACGTCAGCGTGAGCTTGTCACCACCGCCGTCATACTCGTTTTGAACGAGCTCGCGTAGGACGTCGCCGGCATCGTGGCCGGCCACGAATTGTTCGATGACACTCGAACCAATGCGCGTGCGCCGGCTGGCACCATAATCGGGCGGCACATAGTCGGGTTCGTCAATCACGACATCCGGCGAAGATGTGACCCTTGCTTTTCTCACCGGCCGAGAAGCCTTGGCAATCGCGATCGCCGACGCCGAACTCGCCGGATCTTCCCTCCTGTCCGCCACGCCTTAACCCCGTTTTGCCCGCCATTCTTCATGCGTTGATCGAACGTAGTTGGTGACTATGGGCAAAGCAATATTCAATCAAAGTCATAGCGGCTCGGTTCGCTCTGAAGCTTCATACGGCAACGGCCTCACACCCATTTTTACTCGGTACTGCGCTTGCGATCTGCGCCGGCGTGCTCGATCCTCACCTAATATCCGCGCATTTGGCCACTTCAGATTGGAAGCGGACGAGCCGCAAGTGGCCCAGTCCAAACCATTCGCATACACAGAGAAGGTCGATGGTTTGATCGTCCGCTTTTGCAGTTGCGCCTCCTAAGAGCCGTCAGGCAGCAAGCGTGAAGAGTTTCGGGCGCCGCGAGGCGTACGAAAGTCCCCGAGGAAGGAACCCGCGGACCCCAGTCGAAGGCTATGGAGATTTCAATCTGCGGCTCATGTGCGCGGTAGCAGGATCGCAGTCAGGGAGTGGAATGATGGATGGCGGGCAGGTCGCTTCTTTGCTCACCCGCGCGGCTTTCCGGGCCTGGCCCAGGCTCGCCGCGACCCTGTCGGCGGCAATGATCGCCACGGACGCATGCAGGTCGGTTGCCGGAGGCGTGACGCCTGCGACTGAGGTCTTGACCATGCCATGCCGGGTCATGAAGCCGTCTCCCGGTTCGTGGCCGTCGCATCCGGCGGTCCGCGCGGCTGCTTCCAGCGTTCGAACATCTCGATGACGATCATTCGTCCGCCGCAGCAGGGGCATGGCGGGCGGAAGTCATCCTGTTCGCCTGGTACGCCGTCATCGACCGGTGCGGCGACGTGGAGGAGTTCGCGCGCGAGCGCGAGGCTGGTCTTGCGGGCTGAGCCGGCGAGCAGGCCGTAGTGCCGGATACGATGGAAGCCACGCGGCAAGACATGGAGCAGGAAACGGCGGATGAACTCATCGACCGCGAGCGTCATGATCTGCTGCCGGTCGCAGCCGTCGCGGCGGTAGTCCTTATAGCGGAAGGTGACGCCAGTTTCGTCGAAGGTGATCAGGCGGCGGTTCGAGATTGCGACCCGGTGGGTATAGCGCGACAGATAGGCAAGAACCGCCTCAGGACCCGCGAACGGCGCCTTCGCATAGACCACCCAGCGTTTCTTTCGGACCGGCGATAGATGCCGCAAGAATGCCTGCCGCTCGGCGAGATGAGCAAGTGCGCCAAAAAAGCTGAGCCGCCCGGCGTCGTGCAGAGCGACCAGCCGGATGAGGAATAGTCGTCGAAACAGTTTGCTGAGTACGCGTACCGGAAGCAGGAAGGCCGGGCGCGATGATATCCATCGGCTTCCGTCTGGCGTGATGCCGCCGCCCGGAACGATCATGTGCACATGCGGATGGTGCGTCATCGCCGATCCCCAGGTGTGGAGCACGGCGGTGATGCCGATGCGCGCGCCGAGGTGCTTGCGATCGGCCGCGATGGTCAGCATCGTCTCCGACGCCGCCTTGAACAGCAGGTCATAGACGAGCGCCTTGTTCTGGAACGCTATGTCGGCGGTCTCGGCCGGCAGCGTGAACACGACGTGGAAGTAGCCGACTGGAAGCAGATCAGCCTCGCGTTCGGCAAGCCATGTCCGTGCCGCTGCGCCCTGGCACCTTGGGCAATGCCGATTGCGGCAGGAGTTGTAGGCGATCCGCCGCTGGCCGCAGTCCTCGCAGGCCTCGACGTGACCGCCGAGGGCAGCAGTGCGGCAGTTCTCGACCGCCGACATCACCTTCAGTTGCGGCAGGCTCAGATGTCCTGCATGCGCGCGCCGGTACGCCGCCCCGGCAGCACGGAAGATGTCGGCGACCTCGATCGAGGCACGCAAGTTCAACCGTCGGGAAAGGACTCTTCCGGCTTGAACAGGCCGAGCTTGTCGAGCGGACTCGTAACTGTGCGGACCGTCCTGGTCGCCACCTTGGCGTAGAGGGCGGTGTTGTTGAGTTTTGCATGCCCGAGCAGGACCTGGATTATCCGAATGTCCGTGCCGTCCTCCAGCAGGTGGGTGGCGAAGCTGTGGCGCAGCGTATGCGGCCCGACCCGCTTGGCGATGTCGGCGGCCTGGGCCGCCTCAACGACGATCCGATAGAGCTGCCGCGTGCTGATCGGCTTCATTGCGTGCTGGCCAGGGAATAACCAGCCGTCGCGATGCATAACACCCTGCTGCCGCCCCACCTTCCACCACTGGCGCAGCAGGGTGAGCAGGTCTTCTGAAAGCATGGCATTGCGATAGCGCCCGCCTTTGCCACGCTCGACGCGCAGCAGCATCCGCTCGCTGTCGACGTCGGCGACCTTCAGCATAGAGACCTCAGCGACACGTAGGCCGGCGCCATAGGCGACCGACAATGCTGCCTGGTGCTTGAGGCAGGTGGTGGCATTGAGTAACCGGGCAACCTCATCGCGGCTCAGCACCACAGGCAGGTTCCGCGGATGCGCCAGCCGGACGAGCCTGCGCGCCAGGTCCGGGCGGTCGAGGGTCTGGGTGAAGAAGAACCGTAGCGCCGACACGATGCTGTTCATCGTCGGAACGGGAACGCCATCCTCCTGCTGCTCGATCTGGAACCGACGCAGGTCGTCGGCGGTCGCCGTGTCTGGTGACCGCCCGAGGAAGGTCGCCAGACGACCGATGTCGCGGAGATAGTTGCGCTGCGTTTCGCGTGAGAAACGTCGCATGTTCATGTCGTCGATCAACCGCTGGCGCAGCGGGCTGACGGGCGTGTCGAGATGGGGGTACTGCATGGTCAGGCTCCTTGTTGAAGAAGCTCGTCATGCTCCGCCCTTGCCGGACGACGTTCAACCCAGGCGCGACCTCCAGCCTGTGCCCTCTATTTCAACCGCAGACGCCCTCCCGCGCAGCGGGTTCGTTCAACGGCCCCAAAGCCGTCGGACTATTTGAAGCACTCGAACAGGGTCCCCAGCCGTCATTTTGAGAGCTCTAAGCTTCTTTGAGATCTGGAGGAAATTCGCAGTGGCAGGTCAAGCGTCACATTCCAATTGACGGGAAATCGCGCCAAGTAGCTGAAAAGACGCCACGTTTTCTGGTGGGGAATAGGATCACTGAAAGAGGAAACAGCTCCGAAAAACGGCCTGCCTGGGGACCTTGGATTCTCACATGATTTCAAAGGCTTAACAAAATTGCCTTTGATTTCTTTATATTTTCCTGCCGCGAGCGATCGTGGATGCCACCTTTGTGCCCTAGCTTTGGGCATCAGTCAACAGCAGGGTACGCGGAGCTAGTTTCCGCTTCCGAGCTAAGTGCGATTTCGGTGTGGCTTCAATCGCCACGTGTGGAGCGGACCCTGTGACGGCGGAAAGAACACCCCATGGAGCAAGGTTATAAATGCAGTCTGTTGTGCCAGGCGATGAGGTCCTAGCGCGCATGCATTCGCCTCGCGCACTTCCTGGTCGAACCGAAGACCGAATGGGACTTCAAAACCAAGCACGATTTCTACACCCATATGGAAAAGCAGGATCTCCGCACCCTGCAGGGTGAAAAGGTCAAGAGCTACGAAGAGCTGCAGATTGCCAACTGGCTCTACGAGAACGGTGTCGAATATGAATATGAGCCGGACTACGAGCACAAGATCCAGGAGACTGGACGTCGGGACTATTGCCCGGACTTCCGTCTGACTGAAAGCGGTGTGTATATCGAACATTTCGGTGTGCGGCGGCAAAAAGCGGCCCATGGCAGCGAGCGGCTGATCACAGCGCCCTTCGTCAATCGTGACGAGTATCTGGCGGGCATGGAATGGAAGCGCGAGGTTCACGCGGCTCATGAAACAATGCTCATAGAGACATATAGCTACGAGCGGCAAGAGGGGCGTCTGCTCACCGCCCTAGCTGAAAAGCTCTCACCGCATGTGACACTCAAACCTCGCCCTGCCGACACGATCTTTGACCGCGTGGTTGAGCTGAATCAGGTAGACGCCTTCTCACAACTGCTAGGGACGTTCCTGCGCAAGTTCAAAAGCGGTGGCTACAGCGTAGCCGATTGTGACGAGAAGTCCGAGCGACTGAGGCTGGGCAATCGCGCCAAGGCGTTCCTCGCCGTCTTTGCGCCAGTTTTCGAGGAATATCAGAAACGACTGGGCGGTCGGATCGATTTCGAAGATATGATCCTGCGAGCCGCCCAGTATGCTGAAACCGGCCGATATGTTAGTCCGTTCCGGCACATCCTTGTGGACGAGTTTCAGGACATATCACAGAGCCGTGCCCGGCTGGTGAAGGCGTTGAAAGCTCAGCACCCGGATGTCCGTGTCTTTGCGGTTGGCGACGACTGGCAATCGATCTTCCGATTTGCAGGATCGGACATCCATCTGATGCGCCACTTCGGCGAAGAATTTGGTGGGAGCTTCAACGGAAAGACCGGACTCTACAGGACAGTCGATCTTGGTCGCACATTCCGATCGATCGACCAGATCGCATATGCGGCGAGGGCGTTTGTGCTGAAAAATCCGGCCCAGATCCCCAAGCAGATCGTTCCCGCAGGGAAAGCAACCGAGCCGGCCATCAGGATCGTGATGCCGTCGAAGAACGAGGGGGCGAATAAGCTAGGCGAAGCTCTTGCCGAGATATCCGCCAAGATTGAACCCGCGAGCACCGCAAGCGTGCTATTGCTTGGACGGTATCGCTTTCTTGAGCCAGACATGAGAGACCTGCAGCGCCGGTTCCCCCGTCTGCGCATCAACTTCAAGACGATCCATGCGTCCAAGGGCCTCGAGGCCGATCATGTGATCGTCCTGAACGCGGACAGCGGTCGAATGGGCTTCCCGTCTGAGATAGTCGACGACCCCTTGCTAGCCTTGGTGTCGCCAGACGAAGAACTGTTCGAAAACGCAGAGGAGCGGCGGGTCATGTACGTCGCGATGACACGAGCTCGTCGCACGCTGACGATCATGGCCTCGAACTCGAGACCATCATCATTTGTTACGGAACTCAAGAAAGACCCAAAGTACGGCATCGCTGCGGATGCTGGCAGCGAACAGACTGCGTACGAATGTGGAGAATGCGGCGGACGGTTGCTGGATGTACAGGGCCAGGATGGGCGAACCTGGTATCGTTGCGAACATGTCCAGCACTGTGGAAATCTGCTGCCTGCCTGTCCGTCCTGTGGTGCGGGTCTTCCGCGTCGCCTGGACGGATCGGGCGAGGCTCGGTGTACCTGCGCTACCAGCTATTCGGCATGTCCGGAATGCAAGGATGGATGGCTGATTGAACGATCTGGACGGTATGGTGCTTTCCTGAGCTGTGTACGTTTTCCCGCCTGCATAGGAAAGGCTAAGATTTCGACCAGCATGGCTGGCGTCGGGGCGACAAAGTCAAAACGTTAGGACCCAGCGGCCTGCATAATGTGCCAATTTGCGAGCGCGACAAACGGTGTCGCCTCACGAGGAGTTGGGGCGAGTTGGGAGGAAAGACAAAGCTTCATCCAGAACGCTGCCATGAGCTGTTGCCGACAAGAAGATCGCATGGTCAGGGAGTGGCGTCGGATGCCGCCTTTGTGCTCTGCCCTGAGCCTTAGTCAACTTGTTCGGTGAGCGGCAATAATTTCCGCCGCTGGGCTAAAGAATGTGCAATCGAGGAGGTCCCCCAAAGGGAAGTCGCTTACGACTTTCTGGGAATCGCTGAGAGGTCGCAGCAGACATTCTCGACGAAAAGGCGAGGATCAAGAACGCGACAAACCCGGAAAAGTTGTTGTCCGGCAAAAGCGATGCCAGACTATGGACAGTCGTAAAGATGTGATTCGCCAAGGCGAAAGCAAGATACATGTCCGCGGGAAGGGAAGATGAATGGCGAGCAGGAAAGAGTTGCTTGACAAGCTCGTCGAGCATGTTGCCGATTACCGACAAGGCGAAATCGCTCCTATAACTGCCGAACATGTGGATCGATGGGTTCGGCAGTTTTCCCCTGAGATTCAGGAGCCGATACTGGCGGAACTTGGGCACGTGTTCGGCAAGACATACTTCACGCGGAAAAACGTGGAACAGTTTCTTGCCGCCATTACGGTGAATGAGAAGCTGACTGGCGGTGATCCGACCGCTTTTTGGAAGAATGCGGGCGTCCTACACCTCCAAACCGCCGGTAATAGCCAACGCGACATGCTCGCGGTTTTCGATGCGGCTCTTCAGAAGGCTTGCGGTATCAGCCTCGCCAATTGTGGCCAAGCGCCGATTAACACCTTTGTTTATATTGATGATGTTCTGTTTTCCGGCGGTCGAATCAAGCATGACGTTACGCGCTGGATCAAGGAAGCAGCGCCCAACAAGGCCAAGCTTGCCATCATCACAATTGCATTTCATCGCCTCGGCCAATGGCGCACAGGCAAGGACATAGCCGAAGCCGCGAAAGAAGCCGGAAAGGAGATCGAGGTTAGTTGGTGGCGTGTTTTCGAGCTAGAAGATCGCAAGACCTATATGGCGAACTCCGACGTCTTGCGTCCTACGGCCGTGCCGGCTGATCCCGCTACAGCCGCCTATGTCGCCGGCCTCAATCTCGCACCGGTATTTCGGACCCCGGGGCAGTTAGGTGCGTTGGAACTATTCTCATCCGAAAACGGGCGTGCGCTTCTTGAGCAACAGTTTCTCGTCTCGGGTGTTCAGGTTCGGGCGCAATGCCCTTATCTGAATGCTTATATGCGGCCGCTGGGAAACAGCATGATGGGAACGACGGGGTTCGGCTCCATGATAGTCACATACAGAAACTGTCCGAACAACGCGCCGCTGGTGTTGTGGGCCGGCAATCCATGGTACCCTTTATTTCCGAGGAAGACCAACTGAAGCCATGAGCAAAGCCGATTTTCGAGAATATACCCGCGATCACGTCGTCAGCTTCCGCAAGACGTCGGAGGATTTCGGCGGCCTTTCGAACATGGCGCCGGGCTATCCCATTAGAGTTCTGCGATATCATCTTCGCACGTCCGAGGCCCTGTATCAGGCGTGCCGCTTCCCACATCTGCCGCACGTACAGCGGATGATTATCGAGGAGACGAGTCCGATGACCGCGAAAATGCGTTCCAAACCATATCGCGACGACTCCCGACCCGATTGGGATGAGGTGCGCGTTAAAATTATGCGCTGGTGTTTACGCGCCAAGCTGCTGCATAACTGGAGCAAATTTTCTGCGCTTTTGCTGGCCACAGGAGACCGGCCGATTGTCGAGAGTTCGAGTAAAGATGACTATTGGGGCGCGAAGGTCGCTGATGGCAGTCATTTTTCCGGCCGGAACGTACTGGGTCGGTTATTGATGGAGCTTCGCGAGATTGTCCGAGCCGAACCGGATCGTTTGATGGAGCTTCCTCCACTCGACATTCCCGATTTCGTACTGGTTGGGGAACCGATTGCTACTTTGGTAAGACAGGTTCGGCTCGATAACAGCGAGAAAACCTCCGCAGAGCGACTAAAGAAAGACGAGTTGGCTTCAAGGAGGAGCTCCAGAGCGGTCTCCCAACGACAGCTTCTATAATCGATAGCCGTCTGCTCCGACGAATTCATCTATTCTCGATTTGGGCTCGGTCAGCGGCGGCATCCAGAGGTGGTCGGTAGAGCGCTATGTCCGGCTACTCGAGACCGAGACAGCGCCGCCGGCCGGCCTCTATCGAATCCTTACCGATGAAGGAGACGGACGCACTTGGCTGGCGACGCCAGACTACCGGCGCGTCGCTCCCTTCCGGAAGTTCGCCACCGATCCCAAGCCGAGCCTTTTTTCAGGGCGGTCGACCGGCGAGGACAAGCTGATCGAGGCGCGACGCATTGGGCGCGGCAAGCTGCGCTGGCCGCCTGCTGCCGGGGCTCAACGATGATCTGATCGCTGATTGTGTTTTCACAACCTGCTGTTTATCGTGAAATACTTCTTGTCGGTCAGGTAGTTGGGCATCTCGATGAAAGCGTTTGAATTTGATCACCAATTGATTGGCGCATATGAGCATTTCTCGCGTTCATTCAGCGCAATTCGGGCTCCCGACCTGAAGTCCGAGATCGACGCCCAGTACGACGCCGGAAGATTTTGGCCTGACGCCCTCCTGTCACTTAACCCGCGCTTCATGGCCGGACCGACGGCCGATGAACTCGTAGCCACGGGCGACCTTGATGAGGGCACGGGAAAGGTCTTCCGTTTCGGAAAGACACCACTTCGCTTCCATCGACACCAGGCCGAAGCAATTGCGAAGGCGAAGCAGGGCAAGAGCTATGTCGTCACAACTGGCACTGGTTCGGGAAAATCTTTGTGTTTCTTTGTGCCGGTTGTCGACGCCATTATCCGCGCTCGTCGCGGGGGCAAACCCCGGCGAACAACGGCGATCATCGTTTATCCCATGAACGCTTTGGCAAACAGCCAGATGAAGGAAATCGACAAGTTCATCGCTGGTTCTGGTTTGCCCGACGATCTCAAGCCGGTGGTAAAGCGCTACACCGGACAGGAAAGCCGTGAAGAACGTGAGCGCATTGCCGCCAACCCGCCAGACATTCTGCTGACGAACTATATGATGGCTGAACTGTTGCTGACGCGGCAGGACGAATTGGATTCGCAGGTAATTGCCAATGCCTCCGGCCTCGAGTTCATCATTCTTGACGAATTGCACACCTACCGCGGACGCCAAGGGGCCGATGTCGCCGTCCTCGTTCGGCGCTTGCGTGACAGGTGCTCTCCTGACAAAGAACCGATCTGCATCGGAACCTCGGCAACGATGGCATCTGAGGGTACCGACGAGAGCCGCGCTATTGCTGTCGCAAAGGTTGCGTCACGGCTATTCGGCTCGGAAATTGGCCCGGACGCGGTCATCGACGAATCCTTACAGCGAGCAACAGATGACTCGTTGACGACGGACCACGTCGTTGGGTCCTTGAGCAAGGTGCTTACGCAGTCTCTCCCAGAGACACTCGATGACGAGACCTTGAAACGCCATCCACTCTCTGTTTGGGTGGAGTTGGAACTTGGATTGGACGACGGACTTGAACTTCGTAGGAAAAAGCCGATCCCGTTTGAAGAGGCCGTTGCGAAGCTGTCGCTGGCCGGTGGGGTCGATGCTGAAACTTGCCGCGACTATCTCGAGCGGTTCCTGACCCGGGTGAGCCTGCCTGAGCATGAGCGTGGCGGCACAAAGGATAGCGCGTTTCTCGCCTTTAAGCTCCATCGATTTATCTCCGGCGCAGGCGAGGTCTTCACGACACTCGCGGCCAGACCACGACGAATCCTTCTCGATGGACAGCTCGAGGATCCAGCGGCACCAGGCAACCGCCTCTATCCGACACGATTCTGCAGAAGCTGTGGCCAAGAATACCATGTCGTGACGAAGGTCGATGATGAAGGGGATTTGCGTTTTTTGCCCCGAAGCATCGACGACACACCACTCGATAGTGAGGAAGACGAGATTGCCGGCTATCTCTGCCCGGTAGACCCAGGTGATATTGACTTTCAGTTCACCGGCGAGCTTGAGGGTTACCCCGAGAGCTGGCGGGAAGAGAAGAATGGCATCGAACGGTTGAGAGGCTATCGCAAGAAGCGTATGCCGGTATCCTACATGGTAGGTGCAGATGGCCGTCACGGAGCGGGCGGGAATGACTTCTGGTTCATCCCCGGGAAGTTCGCGTTCTGCCTCTGTTGTCACGATGAACCCACACAAGGGATGCGTGAACGCAGCAAGCTTGCCGGGCTCTCCGGTGAAGGGCGGAGCTCTGCGACAACACTGCTCGTAGCCAGTGCCTTGGAATGGATGAACAAGCCGGGCAGCGGCGTGCCCGAGACGAAGCGCAAACTGCTGGGTTTCACAGACAATCGTCAGGACGCAGCATTGCAGTCTGGCCATTTCAACGACTTCCTATTCGTAAGCTTGTTGCGCGGTGCTATCCTTCGCGCGGTGATGTCTGCTGACTCAGGAGGCCTTGCAGAAGACGAGTTTGGCCTCCAGGTGGTGAAAGCGCTTGGTTTCACCGCTGCCAACAAGGAGGCACGCCAGCACTGGCTGCTGGACGCGAATGCTGGCGCCATTATTCGTGAAGACGCACAGCGTTCGCTCGCCAAAGTGCTCGCCCATCGTGTCTGGACCGACCTGCGTCGCGGATGGCGCTTTACCAACCCCAGCCTGTCTGTCCTTAACCTGATCGATGTGAATTTCCTCGGCCTCGAGGAACTCGCGCAAGATCGCGAGCGCGTTATGACCATCCACCCTGCGCTGGGCGATCTTGGCAACGATCAGCGGCAAGCAATACTCAAGACGATTTTGTCCGCTATGCTCGAAGGCCTGGCTGTGCAGACAGAGGCCTTGGACCTTGCTGTCCTTGATGGCGTGGCACAGAAATCCCGGAACCTTCTTCAAGCTCCTTGGGCAATCGACCAAAAAGAGAACCCAAGAGCACGTTCTTCGCTGGTCCTGCGTGCGGGAAGCAAGAACGTAGTCACGTTGCGTGAAGAACAAACGCTTCTTAGGGCCGGCCCCAATTCCAGAATCGCTAGGATAGTGAATCGGAAGTCCGTCCTGGGCACGAAACTCAATAAGGATGAGTACTACGAATTTATGGAGGGGATGCTTTCCTTTCTCAGCGATGAAGGGCTGCTTGTGCCCGTCGAACTCGACAGTGACGTGCTAGGCTGGCGCCTATCGCCATCGGCGGTCCGGCTCATCCCGGGGCCTGCGCTTTCTGATGAAAGTCAACGCGGTAACCGATACTTCCATCACCTTTACACCGCGATTGCTTACGACCTCAGCGATGGGAGTAGTTCCTACTGGGGTCTGGAGGGTCGCGAACACACGGCCCAAGTTTCGCAGAAACAGCGCGAATGGCGTGAATGGCGGTTCCGGTTCGAACAGGACGACGTGGAACACCTTGCAACATCAGAGTACCGCACCGAAATTCGAGCAACCGGCGAGACCGATCGGTTCCTACCAGCGCTATTCTGCTCTCCGACAATGGAACTCGGCGTCGACATTTCCGCATTGAACGCCGTGTATCTGCGAAACGTCCCGCCCACGCCTGCGAATTACGCGCAGCGTGCTGGTCGAGCCGGTCGTTCTGGGCAGGCCGCCGTCGTTGTGACATACTGCGCTTCGGGATCACCGCATGACCAGTATTTCTTCGAGCGGCGCAACGATATGGTCGCTGGTGTCGTTCGGCCGCCTGCACTTGACATCACGAATGAAGAGCTGGTCCGGTCGCACCTTCATGCAGTGTGGCTGGCGGAAGCAAAACTGGCGCTCTCCCCGGATATTCCTGAAATCCTTGACCTTGACGGCGAGAAATTCCCGCTGAAGGAGGAGGTTCTGGCGGTCATTTCCAAGCCGGCTCTTGTCTCGCAGGCGCGCGGTCCGATGGCACGTGTCCTGAAACAGATCTTGGCTTCTGATGGTGGCAAGGCCCCGATCTGGATGGAAGACCCGGACGAATTCGTTCTCCACACCGCTATGAACGCGCCGAAAGAGTTTGATCGGGCATTTGATCGTTGGCGTGAGCTGTACAGTTCCGCCAGAACGCAGTTGGCTGAGGCGAATAAGCGCTCCGAGATTACTGGCCTATCGGGAGCGGACCGACGCAAGATCAAGGCCGCGCAAATGCAAGCTCAGGATCAGATCGCAATCCTTGAACAGGGCAAGGCGTCCTATGGATCCGATTTCTATTCGTATCGGTATCTGGCAACTGAAGGCTTCTTGCCCGGCTATAACTTCCCGCGCCTGCCGCTGTATGCATTTGTTCCCGGAGAAGGGAAAAATGGCTCATTTCTCTCCAGAGCACGTTTCCTGGCAATTTCCGAATTCGGACCGCGCAGTCTGATTTACCATGAAGGCCGTGCCTACCGCGTCATGAAGGCCAAACTACCCCCGGAGGTACGCCAAGTCGACGGCTCGGAATTGGCGACCAAGGACATCTACATTTGCTCCAACTGTGGCGCATCCCATGAAGGTGAAGTCGAGCGCTGCCATGGGTGCAACAATCACATGGCAGGAGAAGTTCCCATCAAGAAGACGCTGCGCATCGACAATGTCGAAGCGGCACCGACTGAGCGCATCACGGCAAACGATGAGGAACGAGTCAGGCAGGGCTTTGACATCCAAACGGTGTTCTCGTGGCCGAAAAAGGACGGCCAGGTCCAGGTGACCAACGCCAAGTTCGTCTGCGAAGAGACTTCGCTGCTAGCCCTTCAATACGCCAATAGCGCCGAAATAAGTCGTCTGAACAAGGGTTTGAAACGCCGCAAGGAGCAGACCGTCTTTGGCTTCCACATCGACCCTAGATCGGGCTACTGGGCAAAGTCCGACGACGAGGATAGCGACACGGATGTCCCGCCCGACGTCATCAAGCCGGTCCGCATTGTGCCGATCGTTCGCGACAGAAAGAATGCGCTTCTGTTTCGCTTTGAAAAGCCGGAACAATATGAGCCGGAAACGATCGCCACGGTCCAGCATGCATTGCTTCGCGGGATCGAAGTGGTCTTCCAACTGGAGGAAGGCGAAATCCTGGGTGAGCCGCTGCCCGCAAGAGACAACCGAAGAGCGATTCTCACCTATGAGGCAACGGAAGGCGGAGCCGGCGTGCTCACGCGCCTGATAGACGACGGAAAAGCAATTAATGAGGTTGCCAAAACCGCGCTGAACTTAATGCACTTCGAAAATGTGGATGCGGCGATAGCAGCGGGGGATGCAGATTTGCTTAGAGAGAAAGAGGATGGGAGCTGCGTGCGTGGCTGTTATCGCTGCCTTCTCTCCTACTTCAACCAGCCAGACCACGAGCTGATCAATCGCTCAAGCCCAGAAGTGACGCAGTTTCTGATTAATCTCAGCCGAGGAAAGATTTCACTTGCGGCAACGTTAGCACCCGGCGCTGTCGTTTCACCTTGGCTTGAGGCATTTGGAGCTGCTGGTATTCCGCAAATCGACACGATGCCTGCGCGTTTCGGCGGCATTGATTTTGAGTTCGCGTGGCGTGCATTTGCGGTTGCGGCGACGACCGAAAAAGTGACAGCCGAAGCCGAAGCGGATGCGATGAAGAAGGGCTGGGTTGTGTTCGGCTTGCCCGCGGCGCCGTCCGAAGGATTGCCGGATAGTTTCATCAAGAATTTCGAAGGTTGATATGACTGTGAATTTCACACCTGGGGATCTCGTCAGAGCACGCGGCCGCGAATGGGTGACCTTGCCGACACCCGGAGATGGCCTGCTCGCCCTGCGTCCTCTCTCGGGCAATGAAAACGACATTGTCGTCCTTGCACCGGACCTCGAGCTTGCACCTATTGAAGCCGCCCGCTTTGACCTGCCTGACGATGCTCGCAAAACAGTACAGTCGAAAGCGGCCCTCCTTGCGGATGCACTGCGGCTGACTCTCCGCCGAGGCGCGGGACCGTTTCGGTCCGCAGCTCAGCTCGCATTCGAGCCGCGCACATACCAACTTGTCCCGCTTCTGATGGCCCTACGCCTTCAGGTGCCACGCCTCCTGATCGCCGACGACGTTGGCATCGGCAAAACAATTGAAGCTGGTCTAATCCTTCGTGAACTCATGGACCGTGGTGAGGTCGATGCTTTTTCGGTGCTTTGCCCCCCTCATCTCGTGGATCAATGGCTCGTCGAACTAAAGGATAGGTTCGGGATCGACGCCGTTGCAGTCACCTCCGGGACGGCCGCTCGTCTGGAGCGAAATCTGCCTTTGGCGCAAACCCTGTTCGATGCTTACCCTTTCACGGTTGTCAGTCTCGATTATATCAAAGCTGAAAAGCGTCGCGATGGTTTCGCTAGGGCGTGCCCGGACTTCGTCATCGTGGACGAAGCCCATGCCTGCGTTGGGACGCATAAAGGGAGGCAGCAGCGCTTCGACTTGCTGCAAGGGCTTTCACGCGATCCTGAACGCCGGCTGATCCTGCTGACAGCAACTCCGCATTCCGGGGACGAAGAAGCTTTCGCGAGGCTCCTGTCGTTGATCGACAGGGAGTTCGGTACCGTGAACTTTGATGACGCAAAATACCGAGAGCGCCTTGCCAGACATTTCGTTCAGCGACGGCGCGTCGACCTCGTGGAGGGGGCATGGGACGAAAACCGGTCCTTCCCCAAGCACGAGACCACCGAATACTCATATCGCATGAACGACGCACATCGGGGGTTCCAAGAAGAAGTGCTCGATTATTGCTTCTCAGTGGTATCTCGCGCGGGCGACGCGCAGAAGGATCGCCGTCTTGCCTTCTGGGGGACTCTGGCACTCATGCGTTGTGTCGGATCGTCTCCCGCCGCGGCACTGAGCGCGTTGCGGAATAGAGCGTCAAACGAAGACGACCGTCTGGAGCCGCAGATTTATGACGAGGATGGGGACGATGAAGACGCCGTCGATATTGAGCCGAACACGGTGTTCTCCACCGACCCCACCCTCCAAGGTCTGCTCGATAGGGCCAGCGTGCTTCTGTCAGCGGATGACCCCAAGCTGAACGCCCTTGTCAAGGCCCTCAAACCTTTGATCAAGGAAGGAGCGAACCCTGTCGTGTTTTGCCGTTACCTCGCGACGGCGGAACATGTGAAGGAAGGGCTTCGAAAGGCATTCCCTAAACTGAACGTGCAAGCGGTCACGGGGGAACTGACACCGGACGAACGCCGCGATCGCGTTGCCGAAATGGCGGCCGGAGATGGTGACGCCAATGACCAGCGCATTCTCGTCGCGACAGACTGCCTTTCGGAGGGTATCAACCTTCAACAGTTGTTTGACAGCGTGATCCACTACGATTTGTCCTGGAATCCTACACGCCATCAACAGCGCGAAGGCCGAGTGGATCGCTTCGGACAACCCGCCGAGCTTGTGCGCTCCATCATGATGTTCTCCCCTGATAGCGCGATCGATGGCGCCGTGCTCGAAGTAATTCTTCGCAAGGCCGCGGAAATCCGCGAGGCGACTGGCGTAACCGTTCCTCTTCCGGATGAGCGTGGGCCGGTTACCGATGCACTGATGGCTGCGATGATGCTTCGCCGTGGCGGTGGAAGCCAGCAGCAGCTAACCCTCGACCTGCAACTAAGTAATGGCATGCAGGTGATGGAATCCCGTTGGCGCGATGCCAGCGACAACGAAAAGCGGTCGCGTGCTCGATTTGCACAGAACGCGATGAAGCCGAATGAGGTGGCCCCAGAATGGGAGAAGGTGAAATCTCTGCTTGGATCACCTGCGGAAACGCTGGAATTCATTGAACGGGCCATGTCACGGTTCGGGGTTCCGCTTGAACAGAAAAAATCTCTGCATCTCGCACACGTGCATGCTCTTCAACCAAGTCTCAAAGAGAAGCTGGAGCAGCACGGTCTCAAGGGATCTCTCAAACTGGCAACGCAGGAGCCGGCGCCTTCGGGGACTTCCTTTCTGACAAGAACACACCCGCTGACGTCGTCACTGGCGGAGAGTCTCCTGGAGGCCTCGCTTGACATTGAAGCGCTTCCTGACTTGGGCATCGGTCGTGTCGGCGCTTGGCCAAGTGCCGCCGTCTCGCAGATGACGCGCATCGCGCTCCTGCGCATTCGCTACAAGCTCACGGTTCATGCAAGGCGCGAGCGCCTGCTGCTAGCGGAGGAGGCCGCGCTTGTTGCATTCGATAGCTACTCTGTGATCGCTTCTGGCAGCAAGGCGCGTGAGCTTCTTGCCTCACCCGCGACCGCCGACCTCGCGCCTGTAGCCCGTGATCGCATGATCAACGCGGCACGCACCGCCCTCCCAGAGCTGTTGACCGGTCCAATTGCCGAATTTGTGCGAAAGCGCGCCGCAGAGCTGGTTGAAGATCACGCGCGTCTTCGTGCCGCCGCTGGTTCGGCGTCTCGAGTCAGTGTTGAGCCGATCATTTCCCCTGATGTCATTGGCCTCTTCGTGCTTGTTCCGGGGGAGGTGTAATCATGTCGCGCAAAACCATCATCGATATGTCGGCATGGCCATCGCTGAGCCTGGAAGGCAATTTGATCGCTCCGGCGATGATTGCCAAAATCGATCAGCGCCAGGCTCCGGAGCAGTCTCCCGAGGACTATTCGGTTCGCAAGGGGCTCCAGATCCGCGAGGAAATCGCGACGGCCTTTCGTGTCGGGCAATCGCATTTCGACGCCTTCATCAAAATCGAGCATCCGTCGCCAGCCGCGACTGTTCGCTTCATCTCCGGTTTCTTCAAGGAGACCTTTGACTACACCGACCTTACTGCCGTGCCGGCACCTATCGCTCTGATGGCATCTGGCCGAGTGCCCATCGTGGTTGTCCCGCCTCATGAGCAACTTGATCGCCGCAGCCCGACGCTCTCGACGGATCGGTCTCGCTCGCCGGCCTTTGCCCTTCAGGATTATCTGAACGACAGGGACGATGCCCTCTGGGGCATCGTGACCAACGGCACGCAGTTGCGCCTGATGCGCGACAATGCCTCGCTGACAAGGCCGGCTTACATCGAAGCAGATCTCGCCCAGATGTTTACGAACGAAGACATAGCTTCGTTCGCCGCACTTTGGCTTCTGATCCACCGCTCACGCTTTGGCGCGGCAGACGCCCCCGCAACGGATTGCGCTCTGGAACGCTGGCGCGACGCGGGTTCGAAGGAAGGGGAGGCCGCGCGTGATCGCTTGGCAGATCAAGTCCAACTCGCCCTGAAGCTTCTGGGCTCCGGCTTCCTCGAGGCCAATCCCGATCTTGCGGCCAAACTGCACTCCGGAGAAGTGAACCTCACCGAATGGTTCAACGAACTCCTGCGCCTCGTCTACCGCCTGATCTTCCTCATGGTGGCCGAAGATCGCAACCTGCTCCACCCGGACAAGGCAAAGCCCGAGGCCCGCAGTCTTTACGCCGATGGCTATTCGCTGCAGTCGCTGCGCAAGCAATGCTATCGCGCTGCTACCTGGGACAAACACCATGACCGCTACGAGGGCGTAAAGGTCGTCTTCCGCGCCCTGACGAGTGGCCAGCCGGCCCTCGCTCTTCCAGCTCTCGGCGGCCTGTTTGCCGAAGACCGGCTACCTCATCTCGAAACCGCTCGGCTGCGCAACCGCGCCTTTATGGAGGCGCTCTACCGTCTCTCTTGGCTGGCGGACAAAAATGGTATGGTCCCCGTAAACTGGCGCGCGATGGAGACTGAGGAATTGGGCTCGGTCTACGAATCCCTCCTCGAGCTCCAGCCGCAACTGGGCGATGACGGCAAGACGCTCGTATTCGCCTCCGAGGCGGCCGAGCAGAAGGGCAACCAACGCAAAACCACCGGCTCATACTACACGCCGGACAGCCTCGTTCAGGCGCTGCTCGATACCGCGCTTGATCCGGTTCTCGACATGACTGAGGCGGAGGCGGAGGATCCCGCCAAGGCGCTCATGAAGCTCTCGGTCATCGACCCCGCCTGTGGCTCGGGCCACTTCCTCCTGGCAGCCGCCCGCCGCATAGCTACGCGGCTAGCCCGCATCCGGGCCGAGGGCACGCCCTCGCTCGCCGATTTCCGCCATGCCCTGCGTGATGTGGCGCGCTGCTGCATCCACGGGGTCGATCGCAACCCGATGGCGGTGGAACTGACCAAGGTCGCGCTCTGGATCGAAACGGTGGACCCCGGCCTTCCGCTGGGCTTCTTCGACGCGCAGATCCGCTGTGGCGACGCTTTGCTAGGCGTCTTCGACCTGAAGGTGCTCCAGGACGGCATCCCTGACGCTGCGTACAAGCCGCTGACTGGCGACGACAAAGATACTGCGCGCTACTACCTGCAGGCCAACCGCGCCGCGACATCCGGTCAGGGTGGGTTTGATTTCGGAACGGGACTGGCATCGCTGCCGGCGATGAAGCCGCTGGCGCTGGATTTCTCGGGCTTCCGCGATTTGCCCGAGGATACCGTGGAGCAGATCGGTGCCAAGGCTGAACGGTTTAAGGAACTGCGCAAAGAGCAGACCTTTGTCCGCGCCAAGGCGGCGGCGAACCTCTACGTCTCGGCCTTCCTCCTGCCAAAGGTCGGCGGCGCACCGGCGGGCGCCTCGGCGCGCACTGTGCCGACGACCGAGGAACTGTGGATGACCCTCAATCAGGGCAAGATGCGGCAGGCGATGACCGATGCGCCGAAGGCGGCCCGCGCCGCCCATGCCTTCCACTGGCCGCTGGAATTCCCCGATGTGATGCAGCGGGGTGGTTTTGATGTGGTGCTGGGCAACCCGCCTTGGGAGCGGATCAAGCTGCAAGAGCAGGAGTTCTTTGGTGCCCGTTCGCCTGAGATCGCCAATGCCCCCAACAAAGCTGCACGCGACCGGCTCATCAAGGCGCTAGAGAAGGCCGCGCCGGGCAGCGCGGATCGCAATCTATTCGAAGCCTTCGCGGCGGCGAAGCGCGAGGCCGAAGCGACGAGCGAGTTTGTTCGGGTGCCAGGCGAAGAAGGTGGGCGCTTTGCACTTACCGGTACTGGGGATGTAAACACTTATCAGTTGTTCGCAGAACTCTTCGCAAACCTTCCCGGTCCCAAGGGCCGTGCAGGAGTGATCGTTCCCACTGGCATCGCTACCGATGTTACTACAGCTCCATTTTTCGCTAATATAGTAGCTGAACGACGTCTTTCCGATATTATTGACTTTGAAAACTCCGTCCCAATCTTTCCAGCGGTACACAGGAGCTTCAAATTCAGCCTTTTGACACTTGGCCGTGACGTTAAACAGGCACGTTTTGCCTTCTTTCTTCGGTCTCCTGCAGGGCTCTATGACTCTGAACGCAGCTTTACATTGTCGACGAGGCAGATTGAGACCATTAATCCAAACACCCGAAATGCCCCGGTTTTTCGGTCGCAAAGGGACGCTGAACTTACGGCAAAACTATACCAGCAAGCACCTGTTTTACTAAACGAAGGTGAAGGCGTAGATGGAAACACTTGGAATGCCAAATTCTATACGCGAATTTGGCACATGGCGGAAGATTCAGAGTGGTTCCGAACAGCAAAAGAATTAAATGACGACGGCTTTGAGCTTGATATGGCGAAGTGGATCGCGGACAAGCATGAAGGTGAATCCACATTGTCGTTCTCTAGCATCACTGGAGACGACAGTGGCGCATCCACTGTTAAATCAAGTAAATACCCGGTCTACGTTCCTCTTTACGAAGCAAAGATGATCCACCAGTATGACCATCGATGGTCAACGTACGAATTGGACGGCGCCAGTACGGTAGACCTGTCGAAAGAGCAGAAATCGACTCCATCCTACGAACCCCTTCCCCGATATTGGGTCCCAGAGGCCGAAGTAGTGCGTAGGCTTGCCAACAAGGGATGGGAGAAGAATTGGTTAATCGGCTGGCGGAAGATTGCGCGTGCCACAGATGAGCGAACACTGATTTCAAGCTTAATACCACGCGGCGCAGCGGGGGACTCGCTTCCACTTATGTTGCCACAGCAAGAGCCCGAATTAGTTGCTGGCTTCGTAGCAAATCTCTCAGCTATAGTTCTTGATTTTATTGCAAGACAAAAATTGGGCGGCACGAATCTTACGTTCCAGTTCCTATTCCAACTTCCAGTTCTGCCACCGAGCTTCTACACGGCGCATCGTCTGGCGTTTGTTGCACCTAGAGCGCTGGAACTCACCTACACCTCGCACGGCCTCACCCCCTTCGCCCGCGATCTGGGCTATGACGGTCCGCCCTTCGCTTGGAACGAGGATCGCCGCGCGCTCCTCCGCGCCGAGCTCGACGCCTTCTTCGCCCGCGCTTACGGCCTGACTCGCGACGAACTGCGCTACATCCTGGATCCCGCCGACGTAAAGGGCCCCGACTACCCCTCGGAAACTTTTCGCGTTCTGAAGGAAAAGGAAATCCGCCAACACGGCGAATACCGCACCCGCCGCCTCGTCCTCGAAGCTTGGGACCGGATGGAGCATGAGGGGACGTTTGACGTTCTCGGTATGGCCGATGCTACATCTGCCGCTGTGCAGCCGATTCAGCTTCCACAGCTAAAACAGTTCTCGAATGCAGTTTGGGCTTGGCCGCAGGGTATCAATGAACGTGACAGGGCGCGCGCCCAGCTTCGCGCCCTGGTGGGTATCCTGCCTGAGCCTTCTGACGCTCGCCGCGTACGGCTAGCGGCTCTAGCCTGTCTGCAGCCTGGGCTGCTTGATGGGTTCCTTTCGGAAGCAGATGGTCGTGAGTGGCAACGTCTCATGGCACACCCGACTAGAGTGACCCAGCTCGTTCCGCCAACAAATGCTGCATGGGGCGCGGCATTCGGCGACCTCGTTTCATCAGCCGTGCTGGATGTTTCGACCGACGGCACCCGCTGGGGCGCAGGCAAGAGGCTCGACCGCTCAACCCTGAATCCGAATGATCCCGCTATCGGTCGCGCACTTTTCGCCTGGTCACGGCTCGAAGGCATTAATCTCGATCAAGAGTTAGCGCAGGTTCCTGCCGTCATCCTGCCATTCATCCGGGAGGGCCGTCTTGCAGCCTGATCTGTTTCAGCCGGCCGAAATTGAGTTCACCTTGCCGGAAGGTCAGCAAGGACCACGCTTGTGGGTTCGACGCCTAGCGCTCTGGCAGGATCCCGGAACCTTGCTGCGCGACATTCCGCTTCGGCGCGGCGTCAATATTGTCTGGTCGCCAGATCTATCGACGAACGGGACCGGCGCAACACCTCACGGCAGTGGGAAGACGACGTTTTGCCGCCTGATCCGATACTGCCTGGGTGAGCGGCACCTCTCCAATGAAGAGCAGCGTCCGCTCATGCAGCAAAAGTTGCCCAATGGTTTTGTCGGGGCGGAGATAATCATAGATGGTGAATGCTGGGTGGTGACCCGTCCTATCGGCATGAACCTGCCGTCACGTGCCTCCCGCGCGGAGCGGATTGAGGAGACTTTTGACGAGCTTCTGGTCGGCACCGTACCTCCGACCATCGCCCCGATGATTTCGGATCGGTTTTGCGCCCGTTACCGAGATCAGGTTCCCGACAACTTGAAGGCAGAACAAGTTTGGGACGTGCTGCTCGCATGGCTCACCCGCGATCAAGAGTGCCGGCTGGATGATGTGTTTGATTGGCGCTCCAAGCGATCCGGCTCGGGATCACCTGCACAGGAGCTGTCTCTTGAAGCAAAGCTGACGGTGGTACGCCTTGCGATCGGAGCGCTCTCCGTTGACGAAATTCAAGCCACTGTCGAGGCCAGAGTACTCACGCGTGAGCGGGATAATCTGCGTGAGAAGCTCGGTCATCTCGACTGGTTTCAAAGCCAACGGTTTTCTGAGCTCTGCGAAAGTCTTTCCTTCCCCAAGGGCCGTGATCCGACCGAGGAAATGGTCCGCAAGGAGCTCATCGACAAGGCGAATGAAGAGCTTGCGAAGGCCATAGGTACCGAGCATGCCAAGGGTCAGAGACCAAGCGATGGGCTGCGCGGGAAACGCCAAATCCTACAGTCCGAACGGAACAAAAGCAGTGACGAGAGGGCTGAGAGAAAGGCCCTGTTACATAGCCTTCCTAGTCAGATTGCTGCCGCCCGCGCTGAACAGGGAACCGAGCAAGCGAGGCTGGAAACCGGCGTCATTGTCCGCTGTGCAATTTGCCATGTCAGCATAGATGAAGTGACGGCCAACGGATGTGGCATCTCTTTGGAGCGTTGCGACCTCGACCAGGTGCGGTCGCGAATTGCGCGGACCGAGCAACAGGTAACTGAGCTGGAGCGCCAGCAGCGCGCTTTGCCGGGAGAAATCAACGAACTCGACCAAGAGATTGCTCGACTAGACCGAGAGATCGCCCATATCGATAATTCATTTGCCCAGCTCGAACATCAAATGTCGGCCACGAATAAGGCAGTCAATCGAGCGAGCGAATTGGTGAGAGAGGCAACTTGGTTTGACCTTCAGTTGAAGGAGCGTGTTGGGATAGCTCAACGCCTAGCCCTCATCGACAAAAGACTAGAAGGGGCACGGCAAAAGACGGCGTTGGAGCGCGAGCGTGCAGCGGCAGCAATAGGTGATCTAGCAACACTTTTTCGGCAACTCGTCGCTACACTGATGCCTAAGGGCTGTTCTGGCAAAATGAAGCTCGATGGCAACGGTCTTCATCCGGAGATTTCACTAGAACGCGGCGCGGGACTCTCAACTGCGGCTGTGGAGTCGTTCAAGATCGTAGCCTTCGATCTCGCTGCCATGATCCTTTCTGTGAATGGCAAGGCCGACATGCCGTCACTTCTTATCCACGACAGTCCACGCGAAGCAGACCTCGACGCTGGCATCTACGCCAACCTTTTTGATTTCGCACTCAGTTTGGAGAAAGAGGGAAGTCCGCCACCATTCCAGTACATCGTCACGACAACAACGGCGCCCTCGCAACACACGCTTGAGCATCAAGCATTGCGGCTCCAACTCTCATCCACGCCTCCTGAAGCCCGGCTATTCGCGATGGACTTCTGATGATCGAGTCGCCGCAGTCCTTTGTTTCCCGTCAGGAATGCGACAAGGTAGCATTTCAGAACGGTTTCCGGCGGTCACATGGAGAACTCAACGGCTGGCGGCACTACACCTCGACAACCGCGCAGGGCTCGCTCTGGCTCGCACGCGAAAATACCGGCGGCTGGGTCCTCGCGATTGATCACCCCGGCGTCATCGCCGAGATCGGTCTGGAACCGAATGGTGGGGGACCGGGCCTCGCGCGCTTTCGGTTCGCCGACTTGGTTATGCTTTATGCAGCGATGCCGCGAGTTTACGAGCTCGCTGTCAGCCTTCCGGATGCGCCGCTTCAGGAGTTCCTTCACCAGACGAAGGGTCTTCGGAAAACGACCGAAGCGGAGCGACTTGTGGTTCAACGGGTCGGGCAAAACATCTTTCGCGAGCGGCTGATGGCATACTGGCAGGGGCGTTGCCCTTTGACGGGTATTGCCGACGAAGCGCTTCTCCGAGCCTCCCACATCAAGCCTTGGAAGGATTGCGACAGCGATGCCGAGCGGCTTGACGTTCACAACGGCCTACTTCTCTCGGCTCTCTGGGATGCTGCATTCGATAGTGGTCTCGCGAGTTTCGATGATGCAGGGAAGCCGCTCTTTTCTCCTTCGCTTGGCCCCGATGCAAGGGCATTGTTACGTTGGCAGAGGCCGCTTCCGTTGAGCGTAAAACATCGAGAAAAATTGGCATGGCATCGTGCCGCATTTTCCTACAAGGATTAATATAAACACTGCTGTTTGATTGCCGGGCAATGACGTGTCACGAACGTGCTTTCGTCAGGCCTGCGGCTTCAAGTAACGCTTTGCTACCGTCGTATCATCGCGCTCACGCACTTAATGGCTGAGAACGTACGGTGTCTTGGTCGCTCCGGAGCTGGCAGTTTGTTATCGATCCCATATAGCGGAAATCATTTCCGCTCCTTCACCCTTTGAACACTTGCTCCCGGTGGTATTGCAGGAACTGCGAGTGCGGCCGCTCGTCAGCCCGTGTCGGCACAAGCAAACGTCGTTCCGGATTAATGAGCCGCGTGATGGTATCGGGTACGCCGCCACCTGCGATCATCAAGCTGTAGTCATCATCAACCGAGATCAGCCCACGGTCGAACATCCAATGCGCTGTGCCGGAGAGTGCGATGCCATTTCGCACGCTGTCCGGGCCGCCGTCCGCCACGGGGCGAATGTGCGCTGCCTGAACTTCCGATCGTCCGCCGCCGTTGATGAGCTTGAGGCCGGTGACGGCGCAGGTGTCGTGGTAGGCCGTCTTGATGGCTGCGGAGAAAGCGCGGTCCCGGAAGGGACGCTGAAGCACCTGGGTGACGATGCGGCGATCGATGTTGTCGGCCTCGTAGGGCATCTGCGGGTTGTCGCCAAATCCGATGCGCGCTTCCTCGGCTGGATCCGGCGCAGGCCGTTCGCGGTCACGCTTCCCGAGGACATGCGCGAAGCCGGCGCCGAGGATAAGGTCATATTCGGCGTCGGGAATGTTTCGGACAGCGCGGCCGAACGCGCCTTTGTTCGTCGAGCCGTCTTCCTTGCGCAAGCCGCTTTCGTAGTAGTGGTCCGTCTCCTTGAACGGGACGGCATGATCGAATGGCAGAAACTCCTCGATTAGCGCGTAGTAGTGATCGGGTTTCGATGGGTCTGGGATGATGTTGGCAATTCGCGCCGTCGCGAAATACGCCTGCTTGCCACCGGATTTCATCAGATCGCCACTCGGACGCCTAGGCTCATAATAGACGATCCAGTCCCGGTGAGCGGCTTCGACCTGACGTAGATAAGTGCGCGGGAAGTGATACCGCTGCTCCGGTAGGTCATCGTACGTCGGGTCGATCTTGGTGGTGAGTATGGCCTTCGCCATCGGATGGACGTGCTCTCTGACTGGAAAATAGGACTCTGTTGAACTTGCTACCAGGTGGCAGGCTGACGTGAAAGAGCCCGAGCGAGTACCCCTTCCGGCCTCGATGCATGACGTGAACGCACGTATTAATTGTGCGCATTACTTGGGCCTTCAACAAGCAAGATTCCCTGTTTTCGAATCGAAATCGGGCAATTTTTAAGTAATAAAAGTAACTATTACGATGTTTTACTTTGCTACATTTATTTACAAAAACCTTAGATTGGTGGCGCCACAGGTAGATACCTGAGATAATGGAGGGGTGAGAGCAGATATGCTTTTACGATCATTCCTCTTACATGGAGTTACCCATGACCAAGACTGCCAACGCACTCGCCTTCCCATCCGCCGCCCACACGTTCTACGAAGTCAACGCTGTCACAGAAGACATCAAGAGCCAGCTCGAAGAGACGGCCATGTTCTTGATCAACGTTTCGCGTCGTTCCACTGAAGAGGCCTTCAAGCTCGGCGAGCACCTTGAACACGCAGCGGAGCTGCTCCCGGAAGGAACCTTGGAAAAGTGGGCGGTCGAGCGCTGCGGCTATACCGCGCGCCACGTCCGGACCCAGCGCGCGGTGTTTCGCAACCTGGCTCGCTACAAGGACATCCTGGTGGAACTGGCCGTCGGCCCGACGGTTCTTGGAAAGCTGAGTGCTGCGGAGCCCGAGCAGATCGAGCAGGCTATTGGCTTCGCCGCCCAGAACGGTAAGCTCAGGGTGCAGGATGTTGCGGTGATTGTGGCCGGCTCGAAAAACGAGGCAGAGGCACGGCCGCAGATCGATCCGTACGATGTCGGCGGCCTTGACGGGCTCAAAGCGATCATTGCGATCAAGGTCCGGGATGGCATCAAATCCTTCGTCGGACACCTGGAGGAGATCCGCACGCACGTCAGTGAGGCGTTGCCGAAGAAGAACATCGTCAAGAAGACCCTCGCTGAAAAGACACATCTGACGGCACGCCTTGCTCATAGGGAACTGGAAAGCCTGGCGCAGTTTGTAGGGCCCTTTCCGACTGCGGTGTACGTGATCTCGACTGCCGCCCTCCCGGGCAAGACTGGCTGGGCCGCGGTCAGCGCGCTGCTCTATAAGATGGGCAGCGAAACGACATGGCCGGACAAAGGCGAGCTTCGGAGCTGGTTGGAAGCGGAAGTCGTGCCGATCCTGGAATGGGCCACCTCTAAATCAAGTGCCTCAGCCTGGCCAGGCGTGGAAACCAGTGAGGCGCCGAGCGCGAACGTTGCCGCCGAGGTTGGCGCGGACGGACCGATTTCTGCGGATGTCAGCGGCAGCCCTGATTCGGTAGTCACCGGCATCCCCTCGGTGGAAAAAAGGATGGAGTCTATCGCTGCGGCTTTTGGAGCCACTGCCACGATCGAGGCGCCCAATTCCAAGCGCACATCGGACGTTGACGTCCCTTCCGTCGCTGAAGCACTTGCCAAGCCTGAAAAGCGCCCGACGCGCGCGGAGATCGTCGGCCGGATCAAGTCCGAGTTGGGCATCGTTGCGAAATCCGCAACGCCACCGAACGCCGCCGTTTGATGCGTTGGCCCAAGACTGGGCGGCCGGAATCCCGGCCTTCCCTCCAAACTCGAAGGGGCCGCACGTCGGCCCTTTTCTTTTTGCAAGCGATCGCGAGCGGCGACGCGCTTACGGGCAATGCCGATCGACTGACGCGTTCGCCGGGCCTAACGCTCGTGAGCCCACTGTTAACCTTGTACCGGCTTTGTTCCTTTTTTCCGTTCCGGGTCCTTGAGCCCAGCCGCCGGTCCTGTCAGGTTGTGGCTGTTCGGAAGACCGGACACAAAACGGCCCAAGCCGATGCTACCAACATCGACAAGGGCCTGACCCTCAGCCTTCGCGTAAAAGGAATCGGGCTATGACCACGCATACTCTCTCTGTCCCCGCCGGGGAAGTTCTCCGTTCGACCGCAGCAGCGGCATCCATGTTCTCCCAGCGTTCGTTCGGCCCCGGCGCTCGGATCGGCATCGGCGAACCGCCCGCGCTGCGCCGCCATCCGTATATCGTTCGCTTCGCCGAAGTCGAGGCCGATCTCGATCTGCTGATCGATCGCGCCATCGCGGCCATCGCCGACGGTGAACCGATCGAGGACGAGATCCTCGGGCATTACGTTCACATCGCCTCGCTCGTTCGCGCCGTCTCGTTCCGCGAAGGCAAGCTGCTGGAGCAGGCGGTCGAGCGTCTGGCGAAGGCTAATCCCAATATCACCGTCTTGACGCAGTCGCTGAAGCTGCCGCTGGTCAGGGCCGCGCTCGATGCCGTGTCCGGTAACGACTGGTCGAACCTCGATGGTGTGAAGCTCGACTGCGAGGCGCCGGCCAAGGGCAGTTATACGCCCGACCTCATCCTTGTGAACCGCGCCCGACATACAGCCTACATCCTCGACCTCAAGCGTTCGCTCGCCTCCTATGGCGACACCAGCCGTCTCGAGGAGTTGAAGCTGAAGATGATGGCGTCGGCGATGGTGCTGCCGGACTGGCTCTACAAGCATCATAAGCGCCTGATGGTCGACACGGTCGAGGTTGCCATCGTCGATGGCGCCAGCCGCCCGAGCGATCATGCCACCGGCATTTGGGCTTTGTCCGAGATCGACGATCTGCTGGAGATCGATGGAGTTGCGGCCTGCATGGCCGAACTGCGCCTCCGCTTCGGCCGCCGCGTGCAGCAGCTCCTTGAGGCGGAAGCCCGCAAGGCCCTTGGTGTCATGGCGGTGGTCGCGTCGGATGCGATGTGCCCCTCGACCGGGACCGGAAAGCCGCTGATCGCCTTGAACGGTCCGGCGCGCAGCTACGAGGAAGAGCAGGCGATGGTCGCGCAGGACGAGGTCGATGGTCACTACGATCTCGGCTGCTTCGATGAGGATCAGGACGACGAGCCGGAACCGGTCCGTATCCGGGTTGGCTTCGCCCGTCGTGCGCGCCGGCACTGACGAGCCTTAACGGCACTGATCGCGGCCGCGCCGAGTGCGTGGCCGGCTTTCCCCAGTCCTATCCATTCCACGAACGCCGGATGCGATGCGCTCTGGCGAGGAGACAGTCATGTCCATCGATACCCGCAGCCCGTCTGTGGCCGGCTTCCATTGCGAAGCGATCACGACCGAGATCACCGCGTCGCCCTGCGTCCAAAGTAGGCTGGCCAATATGCCTTGCCTCGTATTCTCTGGAGTCCATCAGAATCCGAGTTCTGCTGACGATCCCGCCGTTCTGATCGGTCTGGCGCTCGCCTTCGTCCGGCAAGGTCCTCTGCTGGATGGCCTTGTGCCAGAGTCTCTGATGCTTCGGTTGCGTACAGGTGCCGACGGCGGCAACGCCGCATGTCGCCTGCTGCTCGACTGGCTGAGGAACCGCAACCGGGATCTCGGTCGGTCCCGGAACGAGCATCTGAGTCTGTTTGCCTCGACTGGTTCGTCGGCTGACGCGCATCCGCCGCGTCGTTCGCCGCGCGAGCGTGTGTTGGCGATGATCCCGAGGCCCGGTGCCATTGACGGGCGGCGGCGTGGCCGAATGCGGCCGCGCGATCCGGTGCAGAACGCCAGGACGGCAATTATTGCCGCGGACACCGGAGGTCGGATCGATGGATAAACTCGCCCGACTGTTCGTTCACCGGCTCCAGCATCTTGCCCGTCGCGAGGCGCGCCGGATCGCGCTGCGCAACGGTCTGCTTGAGGCCAGGATCGTCGATATCGATGGCCATCTGCTCTGCCGCTACACACCGGCCTTCGACACCTCAAGGCTGAGCGGCGATCCGATCCGTGACGGTGCCTGGTTCCGGCGGAATTTTGGTGCCTGGCTTGTCGCACCGAAGGAGACGGGCAAGCCAGGCACCGGCATTGGCGGCGACGGTGCCGTGACGATGGAGACCATCGACGCGCCGCTGGCCTCGCCACTGCCTGCCTTTGCCGGGAAGCGGGGTGGCGCCATCGCGCAAGACGCAGTGCTGGGCAACGGAGTCGATCGGCGTACCTACGCCGTCGGCCTTGTGGATCGGGCAGCCGCCGCGCCGCTGGTCAGTCATGTTGTGTCCGCCCTGGCACTGGCACGCGCGGCCGAGAGTGGAAGGCGATCCCTTCGGGAGATTGTTTATGCGCTGACCGGTGTGACGCCGGTCGTCACCCTCCATGCGCCACTTGCAGGCTTCGAGCGGGAGGTTCTGCGGCTCCTGGAAAAATCCCGACTCGTGCCCGGCGGCCCGTTCGCGATCGTCGAGTCGGACCTCATGTTCAACGACGATCATTTCGACGTCGTGGAAGGAGAGGCACGCAAGCGTGTTATGACGTTCTCGGGCGCCGGCGTGCATCGTGTCACGGGCAACGCCCTGCGCCGGCGGATGATCAGCGCGCTGTCTCGTGACTTTCCGATCCTTGCCATTGTGGAAAAGCGATCGGACATTCCCTCCCTGCTGCGCATCTCCGCCGACCTGTCGCTGGAGACGGGAAAGCTCGATCGGAGGTTCGTCGCTGATCTGGTCGAGGCGCTTTATCCGGACACGGCAATCGAGACGCTGGGCCTGCCGTCGGATTCCGATGCGCGCTGGCTGTCGCTCGAGGATCTCGTTCTTGCCTTCCGTCCGGGACGGCATGTTCGAGACGTGCTGACTGTCGTTGCCACGCTTGTCGAACGCAATCGCGGCGACTTCGAGGGAGAGGACGGCGATGGCGAGGGCGGCGGGGGTGGCGACAAGGCATCGGGCTCCGGAGCAAACGGATCCGGATCGAAGCCTTCCACCACATCCACGGAGAAGGCATCAGGATCGGACGAGAAGCCGAAGACGTCCGAGAATGAAGGCAACGGCCGCTGGAAGAAGGACAAGCCGTCCGGAGCAGAAGTCATCCAGCCGGAACCTCTGCCGACACCCGGCGAACTCAGCAGCAGGTCACCGGTGACCGTCGAAACACTATCCGGATACGGCAGGGCGAAGGACTGGGCGCTCGATCTGAAGGCGGACCTCGACGATTACCGGGCGAGCGTCCTTGCCTGGTCGGAGATGAGCACCAAGCTGCTGCTGTCGGGTCCGCCCGGAACCGGCAAGACGACCTTTGCCCGGGCACTGTGCAACAGTTTGCAGATCCCGCTGGTCGTCACGTCCGTTTCCACCTGGCTGCAGGGCGGACATCTGAACGACGTGATCGACAAGATGGCGAAGACCTTCATCGAGGCGCGGGCCATGGCGCCGTCTATCCTGTTCATCGACGAGATCGACGGCATCGGCAAACGGCAGCCGGCGGAGCGGGAGTACTCGGACTATTGGAATGCTGTCGTCAACAAGGCGCTGGAACTGCTCGACGGCGCCGTGAAGAGCGAAGGGCTGATCATCGTCGGCGCCACCAACCGCCTAGGCGATATCGACGAGGCGATCAAACGATCCGGGCGACTGGAGACGCATATCGAAATCCCCAAGCCCGACGTGCCCACCCTCGCGGAAATTCTTGCCCATCATCTCGGTGACGATGTGACGTCACTGATCCGGGAACCGGTGCCAGATGCCCGGTCGGAAGTCGATGACGGATTCTCGCTGAGGAAGATCGTCGCCGATCATCTGAAGGAAGAAGCAGAGAGTGAACGGAAAGGAGCAGGCCGATGACCGCGACGCAGAACAGCAACACGACGGAAACGCCGGCCGCCACGCAGCAGAGCAATCCTGTCGACGCGATCCTGCGGCGTCTGGCAACGCGGGCGATGGGACTGACGGGCGCGGATATCGAACGCATCGTCCGGGAAGCGCGGTTGAAGGCGCGTCGCGGCAAGCGGGCGATCCAGTATGAGGATATCGAAGACGGCATCCGCGGCGATCGCCCGCCGGTACCCTATAATCTGCGCTGGCGCTTCGCGTTCCACGAAGCAGGGCATGCGGTCGTTCATCATGCCCTCGATCTCGGTCCCGTCCGAGGACTCAATATCGATACCGGGCAGGGTGGTTACAATCTTGTGGGGTTCCATATCTGGGCAACCGACACCCGGGATTGGTATGAAAACATGCTGACCATGCTCATGGCCGGGCGGGCTGCCGAGCAACTGATGCTCAAGCGCGTATCGGCTGGCTCCGGGGGCGCCGACGACAGCGACCTAGCGCGCGCCACACGGATGGCCTTCGACATGGAACGTACCCTTGGGTTCGGGGCTGAGCATCCGCTGCTCTATCGTCCGCATCGCGATCCGGACGAAGTGTTCGGTCGCGAACCCGAGCTGGCGGCTCGCGTTCATGGCAGGCTGGAAGCGGCACTCGACCGGGCGGCGGCAATCCTCAGAAGGCGACGGCCGACCTTCCATGCCCTGGCAAAGGCGCTGTTCAATGCGCAGGCGATGGATGAAGCGGCAGTGCTGCAAATCCTGACGGACGGTGATCCGACGCTTTAAAGCTGATAGTCATGCGGGCGATGAGGAGAACCGGAGTGCAGGATGAGTGTCGCGGTCGTCGCCCATTGCGATTGGAGCATGGAGCAGAAAAAGCGCTGGATGGCAGTGGCGATCAAACGCGGCGGACAATGGCATGTTCAACCTCCGGAGCTCGTCGGTGACACTTCGAGCTTGTTCGACCGGCTGCAGCATCGCGCCGTCGATCCTGGCGCGCTTCTCATCGGCTTCGACTTCCCGATCGGTTTACCCGAGGTCTATGCGCGAGCAGCCGGCCTCGGATCTTTCCGGGAGGCACTGACATCATTCGGCTTCGGGGTCTGGTCGGATTGGTATAATGTCGCTGATCACCGCGACAATATCTCGCTGCAGCGCCCGTTCTATCCCGTCCGCCCTGGTGGTACGGCGCGTGCCCATCTCTTCGATGCCCTTGGGATTTCTGACGCGTCGTCGCTCCTGCGTGTCTGCGAACGGGCAACCGCCGATCGGCAGGCCGCCTGCATGTTGTTCTGGACGCTTGGCGGCAATCAGGTTGGCAAAGGCGCGATCTCGGGATGGCGGGAAATCATCGTGCCGAGACTGGACGAGATTGGACTGTGGCCGTTCGATGGAAGCCTGGCTGATCTCGCCCGCAGCAAGTCAGTCATCGTTGCCGAAACCTATCCTGGCGACGTGTATCCTCAGATCGGTATGCCCAGAGGTGGCTGGAGCAAGCGTCGCCAGGCTGACCGGATACGGATGGGACAGAATATATTGCCATGGCTTGAAGCGCGGCCGAACCTCGGTGCCGGGCTGCTTCAGCCGATCATCGACAATGGTTTCGGCTCGGACAAGGCAGGCGAGGATCGTTTCGATGCCGCAGTTGGACTGCTGGGCATGCTCGATGTCGTCGACGGCCGGCGGGGTGAAGGCATTCCGGCAGTCGATGCCGTTCGAAAATGGGAAGGCTGGATACTCGGACATCATCGTGATGATGTGGCGTGACTTGAAATGAGGTTGTGGCACGTTGGCGTCAACTCACATCAAGTCTCCGGCAACCTGAAACAAATTGCGCTCATTTGATTCCGAATTCCGGATTTTTGATTCGGAACTCGAATACGATGATTCATCAACGCCGTTTGCGGCCGATTACGTTGTTTCGAGTTGAGATAGCGTGCCCGCAACTCGAAACAAATTGCGGTCATTTGATTCATTGTTCTGAGCCGCCGATTCAAAAGTCGAAAATTCCGATTCTGCCGAAGAAGGCTTGCGCCGGTGGGCCGGTCCTCTGACCATTTGAAGAGGCAGAGGATCTGGAGGAGCAGCATGAACCGGAAGGTAGCAAGGCAGCGACAGAAGGCGCTTCGCGACGCCAACAGAAGGGCGAAGCGGCCTGATAGGGATGACGTGGCCCGAGTGGCGCTGTTCTGGCTGATCCGGCGGGCGATCGACAAGGGTCAGCAGATGGAGCTTGAGAAGTTCCAGAACAAGATCGTCACGATGCTGACCGATCAGGGTTTCGATGAGCGCGAATCCGACGCAGTGTTCGACGATCTGGTCGACAAGTACCGAACGGGAGGTTCGCCGTTTCGCAGGAAAATTCACCTGATCTATCCCGACGGCCCCGACCAGGAGGTCTGAGCGCGTCCGTGTCCATTTGGTCTGTTGTTACCGGATCTGCTTGCTCGACGAGGCCGATCAACGCCCAACGGCGTTTGCTTCCTTTACGACTTCTCCCCCCATTACTCCCGAAAACGCCGTTTGATTCTGAATCGGATTTCTGGAGAAGCAGACGGCTCCAATCCTTCGTTAATCCGCTTCGCTTAGCTCGGCCGGCCCCTCGCATAGAGGGTCCGAGTAACGAACATGATGAAGTGAAATGACCAAGCTAACTGTAATCAAAGCCTTCCAACGTAAGATCGACGCCTATTGCGAACTGCGTCTCTCGACCGCCTTCTCCGGCGAAGAGGCCGAAGCCCTCAAAGCCTATATGCGGCGGCTCATCGAAAGACGTTGTGCGCCACCGCGAACGGCAGGCCGCACCGAATGGGATGTCATTGCCCGCATGACCGGGATCGATGCTCGATCGCTTGCATCGCATCACCGTTTGATCGACCCCGGGTTTGATGCCATCGTTCGTTGGAACAGGGACGACGGGAAAACAGCCGGAGACGCGGAGGAGGGCTCCCGGAAGCCTGGAGGCGCAACGAGAGCAAAAAAGGCCAGCACCGAGAAAACGAAACCGACAATCAAGTCGGCGCCCCCGAAAACTGCGCGTTCCCAGGCTGCCCCCGTGGTGCATAAGTCTGGCGTGAAGGTCGAGTTTCCGGAACCTCTGTTTCGCGAGTGGGATGACCCCGCGGATTTCGCCGAAGCACTCCAGCTCCACATGCGTCGCCACGGTGAGACCTACTGGGTTCTCTATCGATCGGTCGTGCGGGCTGACGAGCCCATGGACAAGAATACGCTGTTGAGTTGGATCGAAGGCCGGCGCGTGCCGCGAAGCACAGACAGCTTCGATGTGCTTGGTCGTATCGAGCGCCGCTATCGGCTTCCGGAGGGATACTTCAAAGGAAAGCTCCCGCATCAGTCGCGATCGGCGTCCGGATTCAATCTCTCGGGTATCGAGCCTGCGGAGCGACGGAGGATCGCGTGGCATCTACCCGATGACTTCAATTCGCTTCCGTTCGCCAAGCGCGAGGAGATTCTGGATTGGGTCCGTCGCGTCATCATCAGCGGTTCCACGGATTACCGCAAATTCCAGGCAGCAGCAGCGAAGCAGCGCTACGCCATCCGCTTCCCGGGCGTATCATATGGCGGACGTGCGCCGCGCGACGGAAAGATCACTGTACCGGCGAACTACGAGGAAACCTGGATCGAGGATCCCGATCTGCTGTCCGGCGTCATCGATGCGCCACCAGCGCTTGCCATGGAAATGGCCGACCTCGTCCGCTTCAAAACATCGGCACTGACATCGATCGGCTTTCAGCGCAACGGTGTCTGGGGCGAGGAAACGGCTTCCCAGAAAATCGAGCACCTCGGCTTGATGTTCGGGGCGCTTGCTGCGGCCAAGGCGGGTGAGATCAGAGGATACGGCGTCCCTGTTCGTTATCTGACCTTTGCATTGCTCATTTTCCCGGGCGTCTGGGATTGGTATCTCCAATGGCGTGAAAGCCGGCGGGGCTTCTATACGGCTTGGGAAGTCGACATGCTCCGGATCGCCTTAGCGATCACGAAGGAAGGCACCGGATGGCTTCGACAGCATCCTGAACTTCTCGCTCGCGTTCATTCCATTCCCGGTCTCGTTTCACAAAACGAGATCGACTACGCTCGTGAGGACTGGCACGGAGCCTGCGAGGATTTCCACAAACACGCAGCCCACCGGGTCAAAGAGATCCAGCGTATCGCCCGTGTCCATCGCGATCCCTTCGAGCCGATCATGCCGGTGCTCGAAGCTGACAGTCCGGTCGGCGAATATCGGAAGATCACCGAGGAGATCATCAGGCTGATGCCTGATGAGGAACGCTATCCGCGTCCGGCCGCGGAAGCAGTTCGTTCATTCCTGATGCTCCGCCTGGGACTGCATCTCGGACTTCGCCAGAAAAACCTTCGGCAATTGATGCTATGCCCACGCGGACAGATGCCGCGCCCGGAACGCGTGCTCGAAAAACTCAAGCGTGGTGAGCTCCGTTGGAGTGATCGTGAAGGTGGCTGGGAGGTTTTGATTCCAGCAGTGGCTTTCAAAAATGCCCACTCGTCGTTTTTCGGAGACAAGCCGTTTCGGCTGCTTCTGCCGGACCTGCTCGACCTCTACCGTTACATCGATGACTACGTCGATCGCCATCGCTCCACTCTTCTCAAGGGAGTTGCCGATCCTGGAACATTCTTTGTGAAGACCGTCAAGACGACAAGCACCGATGCAGCATACGACGTCACGAGCTTCTATGAGGCATGGCGGCTCACCATCCAACGCTATGGAATCTACAATCCATACACCGGGCGAGGAGCGATCAAAGGCCTGCTGCCCCATGGCCCGCATAACGTCCGGGATGTTCTGGCGACCCATATCCTGAAGCAGACCGGCTCATACGAACAGGCGAGCTACGCCATCCAGGATACCGCGGACATGGTCGCCAAGCACTACGGCCGCTTCCTTCCACAGGACAAGGCGGCGTTGGCCGCACGCATTCTCAATCAGGTTTGGGAAGCCGCCTAGTTTTGCGGCAAGCCGGGGCGGAAATCATTTCCGCCCCGGCTTGCTCACTTCTTGCCTTCACGTGCCCATGGCGGCGGTTGCTTGTTTTCGATCCATGGGAGGAGTTGCAACGGCTTCCGTTCGACGATCGAAGTAATGATGGGGTAGTGCTGCAAGGCGCTCCGCATCAGGGGAAGACCGGCCGGATTGGTGTATCGCGTGTTGGTTTCGCTGCCTTCGCTCAGCCGTCCCGAGATGTCGTCGATGACTTCAGTCGGAACGCCGGCCTGCTTCAACGTGTCCGCCATGCCATGCCGAAGCGCATGAAGTGCTCGATCCCACATTTTTTCACCGAGCGCGCCGCGCATGACCGGCTTGAAGGCGTCGTAGAAACGATCTCCCGGATCGTTGTCTGTCTTGTCCGAGAACAGATCCGGGAAAAGAGCCACGTATCCCAGCTTCTTGATCGCGTGATAATAGTCGATGAAGCCCAACCGAACCATTTCTTCGGGCATGGGTAGCAGTCGCTGTGACTGCACGTTCTTCAACCGTCGAATGCTGTTCGTGCGAAGGATGATAACGTGACCTTCAGCGTCCTTTGCAATGTCGTCGACCGTCAGCCCTGCAAACTCTTGGCGTCTGGCCCCAAGGTAAGTGAACAGGATGGGCAGATAGTAGAGCGAATCGTGAAAGACATGCTTGCCCGGTTGGCGTCTTTTCCCCCGCAGATGACCGTGCGAGCCTACATAGACGGGACTTGAGAAAATCGGGGCGATATCCTCCGGTGTTGGCTTATATTGCTGGCGGCGGACCTCGCCGGCTTTGGGCTTTCTCGGACGCAGACCTTCGAATGTCCAATCCTCGATTTCGAACCCGTGGCCCTTCAGATGCTTCAGGAAATGTTGCAGGTTTCCGAAGTGCTTGCGGATAGTCCCGGCAGCCAGGCCAACCTTCGGCTTGGTTCCCGAAACCTCCGCCGCCCTGCGCAGCTTGTCACCCTCCGCGCGAAGTTCCGGCGCCGACATGATTCTCATCCGGCTGCTTCTGCCCCAGTCGGTCGGAATGTCGTTGAAGTGCTGTCGCAGCAGGCCGATGTGATACTGCTCGATCTGTCCGGAATGCTCCACACCGTGTTCCATGAGCACCGACTTGAAGATCCGCACCAGCGCCATTGCGTCTCGCGCCGTTGCCGGCTCCCATTCATCGCCCATGTTTGCGATGAGCTTCTCGCATGCTTGCTCGAAATCTGCGACGGCAACGACTCTCTGATTGGCGCCTCGAGCTTCAGGCGTTGCCGTTTTGGCCCTCGGCGCCACGCGTGGCGAAAGGTCCAGAGAGATGATCTCAGCTTCTCCCTGGGCGACGGCCGTCGCCATGGCCGGCCGGCTCTCTTCGGCCTGCAGCGATGAGGGAAGGGCAGAAGGCGCGACTTCGGTTGGCTTCACGTCGACAACGGGCGGGGTTGTCCTGCCCCGACCCGTAAACTCGCTCTCGCTCCGGTCGACGAGGTCGTGGCGTTCGTCGATATTCAGAAGGGCCGCGGCGCGACCCTCGAACATTTTCGATACCGCCCTCTCGCGATTGGGCGCCGTGTCTTCAATTTCGAAGTGGTAGATCAGCCGTCTGATTCCATCCTCGAAGCCGACGCTGCGTGCAATCGTGAGCTCGGCGAGATAGTTTGCCCGGATCACGTCGACATGCGAGGCAGGGACGCCGTTCTTCAAGAGGTAGGTGAGACCAGCGCATCCACCCTCCAGACTGAGCTCCGAGCGGGTCCCGAACTTCGCCAGGAGTTGACAGGCCCAGCCAGCCTCAAGATCGAGCTCCATCTCAACGACGTCGCCGCCGCGCCCATTGCGCTTGGCCATCGTGCTGATGTCGTCGAGCCTCTCGAGTTCACTATCCCGCACGTGCTCGAACAGGACCTGGAGCTGCTGTTTGGTGGTCATCACTTCCTTCGAATTCATCTTCAGTTCGGCCAGCCGGGTATTCAGCTTCCGGCCGATGATCTGAGCCTTTCTATGATCGGAACAATGAAGGCTGAGTGAAAGGCGGCTGCCTGGGCGGCAATGGACGAAGACGGCCGGGATGCGCGCTCGCCAATAGAAGATGTTTCCGCGCCGGATCAGATTCTCGACTTCGTGGCGGACGGCCATGATCAGTGCCCTGTCTACCCCCGAGGCTTGTCCGTCACGCTCGATCGGCGTGGGCATCACCTGTGGGCTACAGTTCTGGGCATCAGGTCGCCAATGATGCCAAAACGATATCCGGCACGACTGGAAAATCAAGGAACTAAGGGGATTTAGCGAGAATTGGCTGGGGAACCTGGATTCGAACCAGGACTAACGGAGTCAGAGTCCGTGGGTCTACCGTTAACCTATTCCCCAAAGCCGCCGTCGGGGCGAAGCCCGTCGGGTTGGTTGGCGGGCTTATAAACAAAACGACGGCCGATGCAAATACCTTTTGCAAAAAAAATCGCACATGCGGTGACGGTAGTGTTCTCGGCGGCGATGTGAACAGGCCGGGGAACTCGAAACCCGTTCTGTCTGCGGGCGCCGGGCAGGGGGAAGTCGCCTTGCCACTTTGCTGTGCACAATCCGGTTCTCAAAAAAAGTTTGGCGAATAGGGGCTGCGCTGGTACAGTCGCCTCAACGAAAAATCGAGAAAGCGCCTTGAGCGGCCGAAAGGCTTTGCGCGGCGCGATGGTTGAGACAAGTGAAAGACCCCGATCACGGCGAAAAGCCGTCCGAATCCGGGGCGTCGGCAGCAGGCCGTAGTGATGGACACAAGATGGGTCCGCGCAACGGCAAGGGCAAGCGGAAACGGCGCAAGTCGTCTGCTTTGTCGTCTGCAATTGCCAGCCAACCCGGCGGTGCCGGCACGGCAGGGCGTCCCGCAGGACCAGACGATGCGGAACCGGCGCGCAAGCGCAAACGGCGTCGTCGTTCGAAATCCGCAAAACAGCAGCCTCAGGCCGCACCCGCATCCGCGGGTGGTCGCGACGTGCAGCTTGTCGACCCGGCAATGGGCGACAGAAAGGGGCACAAGCGCAACAGGAAGGCGCGGCATCGCCGTGGCATTCAGGGACGGCCACTCACCTCGGGCGAGCGGCAGCAGACCCAATCGCGCCCGAACGACGGCGCAACCGCGTTCCGGCCCGGAGCGCCTCAGTCCGGTGGGCCGTCTGCCCCGCGTGCTGACCAGCCTCGTGCGCCCTTCGTTGCCGCCAGCGAGCCGCCGGCACCGCTTTATGCGGCCCTGGATCTCGGCACCAACAATTGCCGTCTCCTGATCGCGCAGCCGACCCGCCCCGGCCAGTTCCGGGTGGTAGACGCCTTTTCGCGCATCGTCAGGCTTGGCGAGGGGCTAGGTGCCAGCGGCCGCTTGTCCGACGATGCGATGGACCGTGCCGTCGAGGCGCTGAAGGTCTGCGCCACCAAGCTGGGTGCGCGTATGATTCGCCGCAGCCGGCTGATCGCCACGGAAGCCGCCCGTGCGGCGGAGAACGGCGAGAGCTTCCTCGAGCGCGTGGCCAAGGAAACCGGGCTTGAGCTTGAGATCATCAACCGCGAGACCGAGGCGCGGCTGGCCGTGTCGGGCTGCTCGTCGCTGGTCGATCGCGAGACGAGGTCGGTCGTGCTGTTCGATATCGGCGGGGGATCCTCGGAGATCGCCGTCATCCGCATCGGCGACAACAGGTCCAACCGCCTCGCCAACCACATCACCCACTGGACTTCGCTGCCGGTCGGCGTCGTGACCCTTTCCGAACGCCACGGCGGCCAGCATGTCACCCCGGCAAGCTTCGAGGCCATGGTTCAGGAGGTCGAGGGCATGCTGGCGCGTTTCGACAGCCCACCCGTCGAAGCGCTGGCAACCGGCATTGCCGGCAGCGGCTTTCACCTGATCGGCACCTCTGGCACGGTGACCACGCTTGCCGGCGTCCACCTGGATCTGCCGCGCTACGACCGCCGTCGCGTCGACGGGCTCTGGCTCTCCGATGACGAGGTTTCCGCCATGCAGGCGCGGCTTCTTTCGTGGGACTTTGATGCGCGGGCGGCAAACCCCTGCATCGGCCCCGATCGTGCCGATCTGGTGCTTGCCGGCTGCGCGATCCTCGAAGCGATCCGCCGCCGCTGGCCCTCGACGCGCATGCGTGTTGCCGATCGCGGGCTGCGTGAAGGCCTGCTGACCGACATGATGGCGGACGACGGCGCTTGGCGGCGCTCACGGCCGCGCCGGCATCAGCGCAGCTCCACTGCATAAATCCTTAAATCGGATTCGATCTAGGGATAAAATTATGCAGCAAGTTTAACGCATTACAGCGCCGCGCGTCCTATTCGACGCGCGGCGCTGTAATGGCGGCCCGACCACATAATTCCTTCAATCGGAAGACGATTTAGGCAATTGTGCGATAAACATCTGCAGGTACGATGGCTCTGGTACGTCCGAAGGGATGTGCTGCAGTAGCAGCCACGAAGGAAACAAGGCATGACGAAACCTCCTGTTGGCGGCAACCGCAGCGGCCGAAAGCTCGGCCAGAAGGTCAAGAAGGGCAAGCTCAAGGCTTCCTCCCGCCGCTGGATCGAGCGCCATATCAACGACCCCTATGTCCAGCGAGCGCAGCTCGAGGGTTATCGGGCGCGCGCCGCCTTCAAGCTGCTGGAGATCGACGAGAAACACAAAATTCTCAACGGCGCCCGTCGCATCATCGACCTGGGTGCCGCCCCCGGCAGCTGGTCGCAGATCGCCGCCAAGGTGACCAATTCGACCGATACCGATCCGCGTGTTGCGGCGATCGACTTCCTGGAAATGGATCCGCTGCCCGGCGTGCGCATTCTGCAGATGGATTTCCTCGATCCGCAGGCACCCGAAAAGCTGATGGAGGCGATCGGCGGCACGCCGGATCTGGTCATCTCCGACATGGCGGCGCCGACGACGGGCCACCGCCAGACGGACCATTTCCGCACCATGCACCTTTGCGAAGTTGCAGCGCATTTCGCCGTCGACGTTCTCGCCGAGGGTGGGCATTTCCTGGCAAAAACCTTCCAGGGCGGCACCGAGCGCGATCTGCTCAACATGCTCAAGCAGAATTTCCGCCAGGTCATTCACATCAAGCCGGCCTCCTCGCGCGCCGAATCGGTGGAAATGTTCCTGCTCGCAAAAGGCTTCAAGGGACGCCGTGTCGCCGACACGGACGAACCGGCAGAAGACGAGGCGGCGGATTAAACCATGCTGCTCTATGTGACGGTCGGCACCAACGATCTCGACGGCGCGGGTGCATTCTACGACCCGGTTCTGGCCACTCTGGGATATCGCCGTCAGCGGCAGGACAATACCGAAATCGGCTACAGCGCCGATGGCGACGTGCGGTGCCGGTTCTGGGTGGTGACGCCGTTCAACCAGAAGGCTGCAACGTTTGGCAATGGTGTGACCATAGCGCTTGAAGCCGAGACGCGCGCGGCGGTCGATGCCTTCCACACGGCGGCGCTTGCCAATGGCGGCACCGACGAGGGCGCGCCGGGCCTACGTCCATTTCATGCACATTTCTACGCGGCCTTCGTGCGTGACCGGGATGGCAACAAGCTGTCGGCGGTCTGCGAGCGGCCGGAATAGCGCCTATACCCACCTGCGCTGATACTGACCTCTTAGGTGGGCCGTCTGTCGGCTACCGGCAGCGTCACAGTCCTCGCCGGATGCCCGCAGACGATCCCACGCTCAGCACAGGTTGGTATTACTTTCCTGCCGTCGTTTCGATCTCGCGCACGGGCAGCCTGTGCCCGGAGACCGAGGCGCCGGCATTCTTCGCCATCGTCAGGAACGGGATTGCCGCCAGCAGATTGGCGATCGCGATGATCATGAATGCGGTGTGGAAGTTGTCGAGCTGCAGCGGTCCGCCGCTGAGCGACGTCTCGATTTCGAGGATCGCACCGGCGACGGCAACGCCGAGCGCCAGGCTGATCTGCTGCAGAACCGCGCTCATCGACGTCGCCTTGCTGGCATCGGCATCGTCGATATCGGCGAAGGACAGTGCATTGACGCTGGTGAAGAAGAACGAGCGGGCGAAACCGGCGATCAGCAGAACAGTGATCATGACGAGATAGGGCGTTGCCGGCGTGAAGAAGCCGTTGGCGAAGGTGGTGACCGCAGCAATGATGGCGGCGATGATCAGTGTCGTGCGGAAGCCGGCAAAGGCGAGCACGCGGCGCGCATAAAACTTCGTGGTGATCGCGCCGACCGCGCCGATGAAGGTGATCATGCCGGACTGAAACGGGTTGAGGCCGAAGCCGACCTGCAGCATCAGCGGCATCAGGAAGGGCACGGCACCGACCGAAATGCGGAAAACCGTGCCGCCGATCGAGGCGGCGCGAAACGCGCTGTCCTGAAACAGTTTGAGATCGAGCACCGGGTGGGGATGGCGCCGTGCATGGACGATATAGAGCAGGGCGGCGATCAAACCCGTTATGACCGAACCGATGCCGACGATCGGCGGCAGCGCCGGCAGGCTGATGACCGACAGGCCGAAGACGACGCCGGATGCAGCAATGCCGCCGAGCAGGAAGCCGAGAATGTCGAGCGGTGGCGGATTGCGCCGTTCCATTTCCGGCAGGTAGATGCCGGACAGGATATGGCCGGCGATGCCGACGGGCACGTTGATCAGGAAGATCCAGTGCCAGGAGAAATAGGTGGTGATGAAGCCGCCGAGCGGCGGCCCGGCGAGCGGCCCGACCAGTGCCGGGATCGTTAGGAGCGCCATGGCTGAGACGAGCTCGCTGCGCGGCGCGCTGCGCACCAGCACGAGGCGGGCGACAGGTGTCATCATCGCGCCGCCCATGCCCTGCAGGAACCGCGACAGCACGAAGGCGACGAGGCTGTTGGAGATGGCGCAGAGGATCGAGCCGGCGATGAAGACGAGGATCGCCGCGCGGAAAATCTTCTTGGCGCCGAAACGATCGGCCATCCAGCCGCTCAGGGGAATGAAGATCGCCAGCGCCACCATGTAGGAGGTGAGCGCCAGCTTGAGCGTGATCGGCCCGACGCCGATGTCGCGGGCGATGGCTGGCAGCGATGTGGAAATGACGGTTGAATCCATCTGCTCCATGAAGAGCGCGACGGCAAGGATCATCGGGACGATACGGTTCATGCGAATTTGCCTTGGGCGCGGTCGGCGTCAGCCTGGTTCCAAGCTAGCGCCTCCGATGGCTTTGTCGGGACCAAGCCGACGATTGTGGGTCAAAAGCCTGTGATCCCGCCTGTCCATTGCTGTCAAGACGCTAGTTCTGGCCCAGCGATAACAAGAGGCAGTGATTTCGGGAGAAAATGATGACGAGCGAGATATCGATGAAGCGCCGCACCTTGATGACGGCGGGGACAATTGGTGTATTGGCGGCGCCCTCAATCATGACCGGGTTTGCCGCAGCGCAGGAAAAGACGGACAGTCAGGACATGCAATCAGCACAGCCGCCCATCCGGGCTCTCAAACTCGGCGCGTTCAAGGTCGTGGTGATCAGCGACGGCACGCGCGTCATGGCAAAGCCGCACGAGACCTACGGTACGAACCAGTCGGAACAGGCCGTGTCCGATCTGCTGGTCCAGAATTTTCTTCCGACGGACGCGCTGGTCAACAACTATTCGCCGGTCCTTGTCGATACCGGCGCCGAGGTGATCCTGTTCGACACCGGCTTGGGCGAGGCCGGACGCGGAGCGGGTTCTGGCCGTCTCGCCGACGGTCTTCGCGCCGCCGGCTACGCCCCGGATGACGTCTCCGTGGTGGTGCTGACCCATATGCACGGTGACCATATCGGCGGGCTGATGGAAGGCGGCAAGCCGGCCTTTGCCAATGCCCGCTACGTCATTGGCGAGACCGAATATGCCTTCTGGAAGGATCCGTCCCGGGTCGGCACGCCGGCGGAAGGTGGCCACAAGGGAGTGCTGGAAAAGGTGGTGCCGCTTGCCGAGAAAGCCACGTTCATCGGTGACGGCGCCGACGTAGCACCAGGGATTTCGGCAATGGCCGCCTTCGGCCACTCCCCCGGCCACATGGTGTTCCGTCTCGAATCGGACGGCAAGGCGATGATGCTGACGGCCGACACTGCCAATCACTATGTCCTGTCGCTGCAGCGGCCGGACTGGGAGGTTCGTTTCGATATGGACAAGGCTGCCGCCGCCGCGTCGCGCCGCAAGGTTTTCGACATGATTGCGAGCGAAAGGTTGCCTTTCATCGGTTATCACATGCCGTTCCCGGCCGTCGGTTTCGTTGAAGCACAGGACCAGGGCTATCGCTTCGTTCCGGCAAGCTATCAGCTCGATATCTGAGCTTTGCGGCAGGGAAAATGTTGCTCTGCAACAACAATTGGCCGGGCCCGGGACATTTCCCGGGCTTTGCTATTTTCATCCTGACATATCCGTGTTACGAGCCCTCGCCAACTTCCAAGACAAGCTTTGAAGTCACCCGGTGGGCAAATCGCAGCCCGTTTCCCGGGGATTTTCGTTTATTGAAGGGAATTGGCCATGGCGCGTATCATCGAAACGGCAACCGGTCTGGAGGCTCTGACCTTCGACGACGTTCTGCTCCAGCCCGGGCATTCCGAAGTCATGCCGGGACAGACGAACATCTCGACCCGCATCGCGCAGGATATCGACCTCAACCTCCCGATCCTTTCCTCGGCCATGGATACCGTGACCGAAGGACGCCTGGCGATCGCCATGGCGCAGGCCGGCGGCATCGGCGTCATCCACCGCAACCTGACGCCGGTCGAGCAGGCCGAAGAGGTCCGTCAGGTCAAGAAGTTCGAAAGCGGCATGGTGGTCAACCCGGTGACCATCGGCCCCGACGCCACGCTGGCGGACGCCCTCGGCCTCATGAAGATCCACGGCATCTCGGGCATTCCGGTTGTCGAAAACGGCGGCAGTGGCGGCCAGAAGCAGGGCCGTCTCGTTGGTATCCTGACGAACCGCGACGTGCGCTTCGCCTCGGATCCGAACCAGAAGATCTACGAGCTGATGACGCGTGAAAACCTCATCACGGTCAAGGAAAGCGTCGACCAGCAGGAAGCCAAGCGCCTGCTGCACATGCACCGCATCGAAAAGCTGTTGGTCGTCGACGGCGACGGCCGTTGCGTCGGCCTGATCACCGTCAAGGACATCGAGAAGTCGCAGCTCAACCCCAACGCTTCCAAGGATGCGCAGGGCCGGCTTCGCGCCGCTGCTGCGATCTCCGTTGGCGATGACGGCTTCGAGCGCGCCGAACGGCTGATCGACGCCGGCGTCGACCTCATCGTCGTCGATACCGCGCACGGCCATTCGCAGCGCGTTCTGGACGCGGTCACCCGCGTCAAGACACTGTCGAACTCGGTCCGCATCATGGCCGGCAACGTCGCCACGGCCGACGGCACCAGGGCGTTGATCGACGCCGGCGCCGATGCGGTCAAGGTCGGCATCGGCCCAGGCTCGATCTGCACGACGCGCATCGTCGCCGGCGTCGGCGTTCCGCAGCTGGCCGCGATCATGGCCGCTGTCGAAGCTGCTCAGGCGTCGGGCATCCCGGTGATTGCCGACGGCGGCATCAAGTTCTCCGGCGACCTTGCCAAGGCGATCGCCGCCGGCGCTTCCGCCGTCATGGTCGGTTCGCTGCTTGCCGGTACCGACGAAAGCCCGGGCGAAGTGTTCCTCTACCAGGGCCGCTCGTTCAAGGCCTATCGCGGCATGGGTTCCGTCGGCGCCATGGCGCGCGGCTCGGCCGACCGTTACTTCCAGGCCGAAGTCCGCGACACGCTGAAGCTCGTTCCGGAAGGTATCGAAGGCCAGGTGCCTTACAAGGGTCCCGTCTCCGGCGTCCTGCATCAGCTCGCCGGCGGCCTCAAGGCGTCGATGGGCTATGTCGGCGGCGCGACGATCAAGGACTATCAGGAGCGCGCGACCTTCGTGCGCATCTCCGGCGCCGGCCTTCGCGAAAGCCATGCGCATGATGTCACCATCACCCGCGAAAGCCCGAACTATCCGGGCTCGCACTAAGTCTCTTGTCGGGGGCGCCGTCCGGTGCCCCCGATTTTCCAATGTGATGTTGAGTGGAGTAAGAGCGATGACGGGCTTCGAGATCTTCTGGCCGATGGTGGCGCATGTGCTGCTCGTTTTTGCTCTCTACGTCCTGCTTTCGATCCGCCGCGTCGGCCTGGTGCGCGTCGGCAAGGTGCAGGCCTCGCAGTTTCGCGAGAACCGGGATGAACCCGGCGAAAGCCTGGTCGTTCGCAACAGCATCGCCAACCAGTTCGAACTGCCGGTGCTCTTCCACGTCTGCTGCGTGCTTCTCTATATCACCGAGGCGGATAACATCGTCTCGCTGGCGCTCGCCTGGCTGTTCGTCGCCTCCCGCTACCTGCATGCCTTCGTCCATGTCACCAGCAACCGCATCCGCTACCGCCGCCCGCTGTTCATGGTAGGTGGGGCGACGCTCGGTGGGATGTGGATCTGGCTCTCCGTCTGGATGGCGATGAGCTGACGACTGCATGTTTCCTTAAATCGCAGCCGATCACAGGACAAAACATGCGGCAATTCAAAGGTCGCTGTAGGCCTCGTGTCGCCTCGACACGACTGGCGCAAATCTGCGACACTTTCGACGATGAACTTCGCGCTTTGATGCGTATCAATTGCCCGATACTACTTTGCGGATAGTCTGGCTGTTGTTAGCGTAGCCTTGTCGCTGGCGTCTTGCGCCCGGCGATAGGCCTTTGCGCCGACGTTGAACAGACAGCATCGGAGATCGATATGACCGCAACGATGAAAGCCGCCGTGGTGCGCGAATTTCGCAAGCCGCTCGTGATCGAGGAAATGCCGATACCGGAGCCCGGCCCCGGCCAGGTGCTGATCAAGTTTCAAGCCACCGGCGTCTGCCACACCGATCTGCACGCGGTGAACGGCGACTGGCCGGTAAAGCCCAACCCGCCGTTCATCCCGGGCCACGAGGGCGTTGGTTATGTCGCCGAGCTCGGCTCCGGCGTCAAACGGCTGAAGGAGGGCGACCGCGTCGGCGTGCCGTGGCTGCACACGGCCTGCGGCGGTTGCACGCCGTGCCGGACCGGTTGGGAAACGCTCTGCGGCAGCCAGCAGAACACCGGCTACTCCGTCAACGGCACGTTCGCAGAGTACGGCCTCGCCGATCCGGATTACGTCGGCCGCCTGCCGGATAAGCTTGAGTTCGGCCCCGCAGCGCCCATCCTTTGCGCCGGTGTCACGGTCTACAAGGGTCTCAAGGAAACGGAAGTCCGCCCCGGCGAGTGGGCGCTGATCTCCGGTATCGGTGGTCTCGGCCATATGGCGGTGCAGTATGCCAAGGCCATGGGCATGCATGTCGCCGCGGTCGATATCTTCCCCGACAAACTGGCGCTGGCCAGAAAACTTGGCGCCGACCTCGTCGTCGATGCGCGCGACAAGGATGCAGTCGAGCAGGTGCAGAAGGCGACCGGCGGTGTGCATGGCGCTCTGGTGACGGCCGTAGCACCCAAGGCGATGGAACAGGCCTTCAACATGCTGCGTTCCAAGGGAACGATGGCGCTGGTCGGCCTGCCGCCGGGACAGATGTGCGTGCCGATCTTCGATACGGTCCTGAAGCGCATCACCATCCGCGGCTCGATCGTCGGGACCCGGCAGGATCTCGAGGAGTCGCTGGAGTTTGCCGGCGAGGGCAAGGTTGCCTCGCACTTCACCTGGGACAAGATCGAGAACATCAACGCCATCTTTGAGCGCATGGAAGAGGGCAAGATCGATGGTCGCATCGTGCTTGATCTCAACGGCTGATCGACTGCCGCGAAGCGTGCCCTTCGCCGCGCACGCGCGGTAACGCAAGTTTGTATGTCGGACACCGCCCGCTGACCTATTCTGTCGCGGGCGGTGCCCGTCTGCTGCCCGCAGAGAGGAAGCCGAAGGAGGTCGCCGTGAACAAACCTGTCATCACGCAGGCAATGATCGACGCTTACGACGAGTACACTCATTTGAGCCTCGATCGCCGCCGTTTCATGGAAACGCTGACGACCCTTGCCGGCTCGGCCGCCGCCGCCGCAACCATTGCCCCCTTGCTTGCCGCCAGCAGCGCCAAGGCCGAAATGATCGCCGACACCGACAATCGCATCGTCGGCGAGGACATCTCCTATCCCGGCGCCGATGGTGACATGAAGGGCTATCTGGTCCGCCCGGCAGAGATGACCGGAAAGCTGCCGGCCGTCATCGTCATCCACGAGAACCGCGGGCTCAATCCGCATATTCGCGACGTTGCACGTCGCATGGCACTCGAGGGTTTCATCGCGCTCGCACCGGATTTCCTGTCGCCATCGGGCGGCACGCCTGCGGACGAGGACAAGGCGCGCGAGATGATCGGCGCGCTCGATGCCGGCGAAACCAATGCGGACGCTGTGGCAACCGTCGCATTTCTCGAGCAGCATGCGCAGTCGACAGGCAAGGTCGGCGCCATCGGCTTCTGCTGGGGTGGTGGGCTGGTCAACCGGCTTGCGGTCAATTCACCGGATCTCAAGGCGGGGGTTGCCTATTATGGCGCGCAGGCCAAGGCCGAGGACGTGCCGAAGATCAAGGCGGCGCTCTTGCTGCACTATGCCGGCCGCGACGAACGCATCAATGCGGGCATCGAAGCCTATCGCAAGGCGCTCACGGACAATGGCAAGGACGCGACGATCTATGTTTATGACGGCGTCAACCACGCCTTCAACAACGATACGTCGGCCGCCCGTTACGACAAGGCCGCAGCCGACCTCGCCTGGAGCCGCACCGTGGAGTTTCTGAAGGCCAAGCTCGCCTGACCGGAGCCGTATCAGGCGGCGTCGGCGGTCCCGCATATCGCCCGGGCGCAGCCGGTGATCGCCCCGGCAAGCGCCTCCATGTCATGCGGGCGCGGATTGCTTCGCCGCGCGTCCGGTTGGATGCGCGGCCTTGTTGTATATGTGACGGTGTTTACCAGCCCGGAAGCATGTGGCTTTGCCGCAGGCGCGGATAGCGCGGGAAGCCCTTGATATCGCCATCGATGTCGTCGTTGACGGTGATCGGGGTGATGTTGTCCAGACAGGCCGTGATGTGGTTGGTAATCGCGTTCGACAAAGACGGCGACAGCCCCGGGCGCTTCATGATGCCGATCTGCACGGGAGCAAGCGCGGGGAAGCCGTCGGCCAGTGTCAGCACCTTCATGCCTGGGCGCAGTGCCGATTCCGGCAGGACCGAAACCGCCATGCCGGCAAGCACGGCCGCGGCGACCACGGTGGAGGACCAGCTGGTGAACAGGATCTGGTATTCCTTGCCGGTGGCATCGAGCGCCGCACAGGCCGCCTGCCGCCACTGGCAATCGCGTCGGCCGACCGCAAGCGGGATCGGGGCGTTTTCCGGCAGCGGATGGTTGATCGAGCTTACCCAACAGAGCGGCTCGGTGCGCACCACATCCGAGGCGCGGGCACGCGGATTGTGCGTGACGAGCGCGATGTCGAGGTCACCCTTGGCCATCTTCTCCGCCAGATCCACCGAAGGTTCGCAGATGATGTAGAGTTCGACGTTCGGATGGGTCTTCGCAAACCGCACGATGATTTCCGGCATGTAGCGATCGGCGTAGTCGTCGGGCGTACCGATGCGCAGCGTGCCTTCCAGCCGATTGTCGTCGAAGGAGGCCATCGCCTCGTTGTTGAGACGGATCATCCGGCGGGCAAAATTGAGCAGCCGGTCGCCCTCGACGGTCAGGCGGTTGCCGCGGCCATCCTTCATGAACAACGGCTTGCCGATACGCTCTTCCAGGCGCCGCATCTGCATGGATACGGCCGACTGCGTCTTGAAAACCCGGTCGGCGGCCTTGGTGAAGCTGCCCGTGTCGGCGATCGCGACAAAGGTTTGCAGCTGATCGATATCAAGCGGTGCGGACATGGCCGTGATACATCCATAAGATTGTTTGATGAATATCATTAAAAACATTCGTTGGACTGATCAATAAGGATTTGCGATCTATCGGGGGCAAATTTCATTGACCCCCGGCCGGCAGCGTTGCCGGCGAATCCCAACGTCCCTGGCCCGCCCCTGCGTATGACCTCGCGCAGGGGATGGGTCTCTTCGTGCCTGAAAAAAGGAGTACCGTCATGCGCACGACCGACCACGTCCTCGATCTCGACCTCGTTGCAGGAAAGCAGGCCTATGCCTCCCGCGCCGCTGGCGTTGTCGGCGTGATGACGGCCGCATGGCGCCTGTTTAGAAACCGACGCGAAATCGCGCGTCTGAATGAGCTGGACGACCGGCATCTCCTCGATATGGGGCTACGGCGCGAAGATGTCCGCGAGGCAATCACCTCGCCCTTCTTCGACAATCCCGCCAGCTATCTGACGCGTGCGTCGCGAAACCGTGCGAGCCTCTTCTACAAGGGGATCCGTCACGACTGATTTCCCCATGGCGCATCCCGCCGCTTGAGATGCGCCGGTCGAGCATGATCCGCGCAAGCTGCCGCCAACGCGGGTCATGCTACGAATTTCGAAGTTTCGGTGCTGCCGCCTCTATCGCGCGCCCAAACGTTCCCCGCAGGGTAGAGCCAATAGACCCTGCCGCTTGGCCCGGTACATGAACCAAGACATGTACCGGGCCTTTTTCTTTTCAGCAGGTGTCGGCTTGGGAAGGGGCGACCGCGGACCAGCTCAGGTCTTGTCGCCGGTACCGGTCTTGTAGCTGTCGAACAGCGCCTCGATGTTCTTCTGATATTCCTTCTGCATCTCCAGCCCGCTGTCGAACATGCTGTTCATCAATTGCGAGAACTGGGCGACGGCCGGGTTGTCTGCAGCCGGTTTGGCCGTGGTGCCGGCGCCTGTCTGCATCATGTCCTGGAACGCCTTCATGAAGGGGTTGTCGGCAAAGAAGTCGGGCGTCTTGGCCTTTTCTTCCTTCTTGCCGGCGCCGAAGAAGCTCTGCATCGCCTGCGTAAAGGGATTGTCGAAGGGATTGGCCTGTGGCTCCGGCTTCTTGGCAAGGCCGGTTGCCTCCATCCACTGCTGCATCATCGTCGCCATCGGATTGTTGGCAAAGGCACCGTTCGGCCCCGCGAACTGGCCCGTCGCCTGCTTGAACAGCCCACCCATCAGCGTATCGGCCATCGCCGGCAGCAACTGCTTGTAGATCTCCTGGCTGATGCCGGTGACCTGGGCTGCCTGGGCTGCGATAGCGCGCGACATTTCCTTGGAGCCGAAGAGCTGGCCGAGGATACCGTTGCCGTCGGCCATGCCTTGCGGCGTGAACGCCTGGCTCACGTCCTCGAAGTATTTGGCGTAGTTGCCGCTGGACATGGCCGTCAGCAGCGCGCCGAAATCGTAAGGGTTTGTCGTGTTGCGCTTGAAGGCGGCGGAGAAGGCCGGAAGCAGCGCTGCCGTGGCCTTTGCCATCTGCTCCTGGGCAAGCCCGAATTGTTTGGCCATCAACTCGGTGGCCTGTCCGTTCTGCGCCTGCATGAACATGTCAAAAAGCGGTGCCATCCCCGGTTCCCTTCGGCTACTGCCTAATTCCTTAGATCGGAACGATTTAAGGGGAAAATTATGCAGCAAGTGTAAAGCGCGGCAGCGCCGTTTGCGCGTCAGGCTGACGTGCGGCGCTGCAAGCAACGTATGTCGTTGCACTATATCGGGAAATCTGGAGCTGGAAACCGCCTTTTTAATCGAAGGCTTACCGGCTCAGTATTGGTATTCTGCAAAGACCGGATCGACAGAACCGTTCCAGCGCCCGTTGTAGAGCGACAGCAGATCCTCGGCGAGCGTCGCCTTCTTGGCCAGCACTTCGTCGAGCGGCGCCAGGAACTGGCTTTCGTCGATGCCGTCGCCGTTCAGCCGGTTGCGTCGCTTCAGGCCGCCGCGTGAGATCGAAACGACTTCGCGGGCGATGTCGTAAAGGCTGCCGGCGCGGAATTTTGCGTTGAGCGCCTGGGCGGGCACCGCATCACGTAAGGTCCCGACCTCCTCGAACGTCCAGTCGCGGGTAAGCGCTTCGGCAGCGTCGAGCGCCTCGCTGTCGTAAAGCAGGCCGACCCAAAAGGCAGGCAGCGCGCAGATCCGGCGCCACGGCCCGCCATCGGCGCCGCGCATTTCCAGGAAGCGCTTGAGGCGCACGTCGGGGAACAGCGTCGAAAGGTGATTAGTCCAGTCGCCCATGTTCGGCTGCCATTCGGCGATCTCGCCCTTGAGCGCTCCGTTCATGAACTGGCGGAAGGTTACGTGGGTACAGTCGTGGTAGTGGCCGTCGCGAACGACGAAATACATCGGCACGTCGAGCGCCCATTCGACATAGTCCGAGAAGCCGAAGTCGGGCTTGAAAGCCGAGGGCAGCAGGCCGGAACGCTGGTTGTCGGTGTCGCGCCAGATATCGCCGCGCCAGGACAAGAGTTCGTTCGGCTTGCCGTCGGTAAACGGCGAGCTTGCAAACAGCGCGGTCGCCAGCGGCTGGAGCTTTAAGGACACCTGCATCTTGCGGCGCATGTCCACTTCCGAGGAGAAATCGAGGTTCACCTGGATCGTGCAGGTGCGATACATCATGTCGAGGCCCTTGGTGCCGACCTTGGGCATGTAGCGGCTCATGATGCCGTAGCGCGATTTCGGCATGCGCGGCGTTTCGTCGAACGTCCATTTCGGGCTGCCGCCGATGCCGAGGAAGCGAATGCCGAGCGGCTCGGCCACTTCCCGCAGAACGGCGAGGTGCTGGTTCGATTCCTTGCAGGTCTGATGCAGGTTTTCGAGCGGCGCGCCGGAAAGCTCGAACTGGCCGCCCGGCTCCAGCGAGATCGCTCCGTTGCCGGAATGCTCGGCAAGACCGATGATGTTGCCCTCGTCGACGATCGGCTCCCAGCCGCTCTTTGCGGCCATGCCGTTGAGCAGCGCCTGGATGCTGGCGTCTCCGAAATAGGGGACAGGGCTGTTGTCCGCCTTAAAGAAGGCAAACTTTTCGTGCTCCGTTCCGATCCGGAACCGCTCCTCCGGTTTCGAGCCCGCCGCGACATAAGCGGTCAGGTCAGCGACAGAGGTTACCGGCGTCTGGTCGGTGGTATCTCGGGCCATGAGCGTCTTCTTTTGCTTGAGCGGTTCCCGCCGGTCAGCGGAAGTGGATGGTGGCTGCTTGAACCGTAATCAGGTGCGGTGCAAGTCAATTTCTTTCAAGATCTGTTCAAAAAAAGTATGCGCCGTGCTTGCGCGCAAGCGACCGGTCAGTGCCAATCACCGACCGTTGCCTGTATCACGGCCATCGCGGCAACCGCTGCGGTATCGGCCCTGAGAATGCGGGGGCCAAGCGGAATGGCAGTGACGAAATCGAGGCTGCGCAGCAGGGCCCGTTCGCTGTCGGAAAAGCCGCCTTCAGGCCCGATCAGCAGAGCCAGCTTCTTTTCCCCAATGCCCTTCAGAATCGGCAGCGGGTTCTGGCTGTCGCTGCCTTCGTCGCAGAAGATGATGCGACGATCCACGGGCCAGTCTTGAAGCAGATCTTCAAGCCGGCGGGGCTCCGCGACGCCGGGAATGCCGAGCACGCCGCACTGTTCCGCGGCCTCGACGACATTGGCGCGCACGCGATCGAGATTGCCGATCTTGCCCTGCACGTGCTGTGTCATCACCGGTTGCAGCACGCCGGCACCCATCTCGACCGCCTTCTGCACGAGATAGTCGAGGCGGCCGACTTTCAGCGGCGCAAAGAGGTAGACGAGATCGCAAGGAGCCGGTTGCGGGCGGGTCTGTTCGACCGCGGTCAGGATCAGGCGCTTCTTGCTCGCAAGTGAAAGCTCGGCGCGCCATTCGCCGTCGCGACCGTTGAAGACGAGGATGGAGCCGCCGTCCTCGTAGCGAAGCACATTGATCAGATAGTTGAACTGCTCCTTGGTCGCCTCCTGCGCGGAGCCGGCCAGAAGAGGATGCTCAACGAACAGTCGCTGCATGCGAAAATTGGCGCGCATGGGGAATACCTTCACATGAAAATGGCGGAAAGAACGAGATAGACGACGGCGGAAAGCAGAGCCGAAGCCGGAACGGTGATGACCCAGGCGGCGACGATCGTCAGGAAATGCGAGCGGCGCACCAAGCGCCGGCGGCGCACTTCGGCAAAGTTGGTTTCCGTCGACTCCATGAAGTCTGCCTGCCCGGTCTTCCGACGGACATATTCCAGGCGCCGTTTCGAGTGGCGGGTATACCATTCACGGAAGAAGCCGACGCCGAAGACGGCGCCGACGGCGGTGTGGGTCGAGCTGATCGGCAGACCGAAGGCGGAGGCGAGCAACACGGTTACCGCGGTTGCCAGCGCAACGCAGAAGGCGCGCATCGGATTGAGGCGGGTGATTTCCTGACCGACGACGCGGATCAGCCGTGGGCCATAGAGCAGCAGGCCGATCGAAATGCCGAGCGCGCCGATCGCAAGCTCCCAAAGTGGCGTCGGCGATGTCTCTGTGGTGGTGACACTGTCGAGGGCGGACACGATCGCCGCGAGCGGGCCGATGGCGTTGGAAACGTCGTTGGCGCCGTGGGCGAAGGAGAGCAGCGCGGCAGAAAGGATCAGCGGTGCGCGAAACAGTTTGCGCAGCGACTGGTTGCGATTGTCGAGCCCGATGGACTGGCGTTGGATCCACGGCTTGGTGAGAAAATAAGTGGCAATTCCGGCAACGAGACCGAGGCCCAGCCCGGTTGACAGCGAGATCGCGGCAACCTGGACAAGCGCGATGACGGCCAGATAGGCCGTGAAGCTACCCGCCGTCACGCCTAGGATGATCGGCATCCAGCGTCTCGCCGATGCGATCTTGTCCTCGCGGTAGATGATGAATTCCTTGAGGAACGCCAGGAAGGCGGCAGCGATCGTACCGCCGAGAACCGGAGAAATAGACCAACTGGCGGTGATGCCGGCAAGCGACCACCATTGCACGCTGGAAACGCCGGCCGCGGCGATGCCTGCGCCGACGATGCCGCCGATGATCGAATGCGTGGTCGAAACCGGTGCGCCGGAATAGGTGGCGATGTTGATCCAGACGGCCGATGAGGCGAGAGCCGCCATCATCACCCAGACGATCGTCTCGGGGCCGAGAATATGCTCGCCATAGATGATGCCGGCCTCGACGGTCAGTGTCACCTCACGGCCGGCCAGCATCGCGCCGGCGATCTCGAAGACGGCGGCGATCGTCAGCGCCGTCACCATCGACATCGCCTTGGCGCCGACGGCCGCGCCGACGTTGTTGGTCACGTCGTTGGCGCCGATGTTCATCGCCATGTAGCCGGCGATCGCGGCAGCGGCGATGATGATAGGTGCCGCTGCAGAGTTCGTGACGAAGCTTGCGGCAAATGCCATGCTGAGCAGCAGGAAGAGCAGGGCCAGGCCAGGCGCTGCCAGACTACGCATCACCTGTTGCGATGCCGCCTCGGCAAGGCTGAACTTGTCGAGGTCCTTGTCGAGCGTCTGCTTTTCAAGGCGCATGCGCGGCTTTGCCAATGGCGATCTCCCTTTTCACCATGGCCACTACTGCCACCGCGAAACGCTTTCAAGCGGAATTGATGATGTCTGCAAACCTGTGCAAGCGACAACGGCAGATATCGTCCCTGGTGGCTAGCCGTTCACGGTTTTGGGCACTGGCGAAGGCGGTGCCGACATGCGGCTGCCGAAGGCGAGGATAAGCTCCTTCAGTGTCGGCTCGGCGACGCGGTTCGCCGCTTCCTGGTAGCCAGCCCATTCGAGCTTGCGCGTGCCTTCTTCCGGGAAGTGCTTGCAGAGATCGTCGACCTCCAGGGCGTGGACCTGGACCTTGACTGAAATCTCCAGGCCGTGATCCATGCGTTTCTTGTAGAGATAGAACCCGGCGGGAGCCTTCTGCACCCGGCCCTTGACCCCCGCCTCTTCATAGGCTTCGCGTTCGGCCACCTCATGGGCGCGTTTGCCCTGCATCGGCCATCCCTTGGGAATGACCCAGCGGCCGGTATCGCGGCTGGTGATCAGGAGAATCTCAAGCGCCCTGGACTTCTTGCGAACCCGGAAACACAGCGCCGCATATTGCATGCGCGCCGGTCGCCGCAGCATGAGCTGCACATCGGATGCGAGCCGGTTCAGGAAGTTCAAGGTCGTTTGCTCTCCTCTTAGCGAATCAGTATTCGTTTGACGTTCCCGCCAGTATGCCAGCGTCGCGTTGCGTGTAAATGTCGCGTCTCGTCGGCTGCCGGATATGCGGTCAGCTTCGCTGCAAACTGTGGTCCCTATGCGACAGAATATGGTGTCTTCGCGCCGGCATTGCCAGTGAGGCGGCAATCGGGCGTTGGCCCGGCTTCAGCCCGCCTGGTCGCGTTGCTGCAGCCGCAGCCGGGCGATGCGCGCCCATTCGCCGGTGCGCTCCGCCTCGCGGGTGGAGGCGGCGACAAAATCGATATGGCTTTGGGCTGCCGCCTTGGCCGCTTTCGGGTCGCCGGCCATGATCGCGTCGTAGATCGCTTCGTGCTGCGCCAGCAGCCGGTCGCGTGCGCCCGGGGCATCGAACACCGAATTGCGGTGAAAGAAGATCCCTTGCGTCAGCAGCCGGTAGCAGGCGCGCAACGTGTGCATCAGGATGATATTGTGGGCGCTTTCGCCGATCGCCTGGTGCAATTCGACGTCGGAGGTCAGCTCGTCGTTGAAATCGCCACTACTGTGCGCGGTTCGCATGCGCTCGATGATGCGCGTGAGGATGTCCCGGTCGAAATCGGTGGCGCGCGTCGCAGCCAGTTCCGCGGTCAACCCTTCGAGTTCGCGGCGATATTCGAGATAATCCTGCGTCGCCTTGTGATGGCGGCCGATCAGCTCGATCAGCGGCTTGGAGAAGACTTCTCCGACGACATCGGCAACGAAGGTGCCGCCGCCGTGGCGGCTCTCGACGAGACCGCGCGTCTCCAGCTCCTTCAACGCTTCGCGCAGGATCGGTCGCGACACGTCGAAGCGCTTCGACAGCTCCCTTTCGCCCGGCAGCCGGTCGCCGTCGCGCAGGATGCCTTCGAGGATGAGAAGCTCGATCTGCTGGACCACCTCGTCCGCGGTGCGGCTGTGGCTGATGCGGGCATAGAGGTCGATCTGGTCTTCGGTCACGCTTGGGTCTCCCATGCGGGGCAATCTAGGCATGTGCGACCAACTGGTCAATTTCCTTGTCCACTTCGGCCGTCGTGACAAAAGTCAAACTGCGGCAATGCGTCCTTTTGCTTTTGCTCGTTCGGTTGATAAGAAAGTCATGATGAACGCGTGAGGGGGACAAAGCGCTTCATGGCAAAGGGAAGTTTTGCATTTCCGGTCGCGCCGATGCGAGCGCAGGCACTGGGGGAGGTCCATTCGCGGCCTTATGCCCTGGTGGCGACGCCGCGCGTGATCTTTCAGCTCGCCTTCATGACCGAGGGCGGCTCGATCGTCGACCATGCGGTGCTGTCGGAATTGTCCCGTTCGCGCGGCATCGCCCCGCCCGGGCGCGACGCCAACCACCACGCCATGGCCTGGGGGCAGGGCACGCTGCGTTGGGAGCGGCACACCGAGTTCTCCACCTATTTCTGGGATGGGCCGGCGCCGGAGCAGTTCGGCGGCGAAGTTGCGATCCACCCGTTCGGCGACGGCTTTTCGCCACCCGGTTCACTCATCTCGGGTATCCGCCTCGAGATCCGCGCCGATTCGCCGGAGACCCGCGAAGCGATCAAGGCCTTCGATCCGACCAGCCTCTGTTACAGCGAGACGAAAAACGGCCAGGCGATCCTCGTCACCGATTTTCGCCAGAACGGCGACGGCCTGACGCAGATCCTGGTGATCGACCGCGGCATGACCGAGGCCGGCACCGGCGCCCTGATCCAGCGTCTGCTCGATATCGAAACCTATCGTACGCTGGCGATGATCGGCCTGCCGCTGGCACAATCGCTGTCGCCGGAGATCAGGCGCACCGAAGACGGGTTGACGGCGATCACCCAGCGCATGAAGGAGAACGTGCGCGAAGAGGCGGACGACATGCTGGCGGAGATCACCCGGCTTGCTGCCGATCTGGAGGCAGGTGCGGCACTCAGCCTCTATCGCTTCGGCGCCAGCCGCGCCTATTACGGCATCGTCCAGGAACGCATCCGGACCCTGGCCGAGACGGCGCTCCCAGGCTATGAGACGATCGGCACCTTTCTCGAGCGTCGTCTGGCGCCGGCGATGCGCACCTGTCAATCGGTGGAAGAACGACAGGCGAACCTGTCGCGCAAGCTGGCGCGCGCCACCGCGCTCCTGCGCAGCTGGGTCGATGTCGAACTGGAACGACAGAACAGCGCGCTCTTGAACTCGATGGATCGGCGCGCAAAGTTGCAGCTGCGGCTGCAGCAGACCGTCGAGGGCCTATCGGTCGCCGCGATCTCCTATTATGTCGTCGGCCTGTTCGGCTATCTCGCCAAGGCGGTCAGCCACGAGCTGCCGATCGATCCCGGCCTTTTGACCGGACTTGCCGTGCCTTTCGCGGTCGTCGGCGTCTGGCTGATCGTTCGCCGCATTCGCCACCATCACGGCGACGGCGAGCACAAATAGCCCCTATTGCTCCCAATAGGGGACGGGCCCGTAAAGGGCGGCGAGATAATCGATGAACAGGCGCACTTTGGCCGGCAGAAACTGGCGGCTCGGATAGACGGCCGAAAGCGTCAGGTTCTTCGAGCCTTCCCATTGCGGCAGCACCTGCACCAGCTGGCCGCTGCGCAGTTCCGGGCCGATGTCCCAGGTGGAGCGGAGCGCGATGCCGGCGCCGGCGATCACCGCCGCCCGCACGATTTCCGAGGAGTTGGTCACAAGCGGTCCCTCGGGGTGCCAGACGAGCGAGCCCTCCGGGCCTTCGAGCTTCCAATTGTCGTTGTTGTGGGCGGGCAGGCAGAAATGCCTGGCGAGGTCGCCGATCTCGTTCGGGGCGCCGTTGCGGGCAACGTAATCTGGCGAGGCGCAGAGCAGCCGGCGGACCGGCGCGAGCTTGCGCGCAACCAGGCTCGAATCGGTCAGCTCGCCGATGCGCACCGCCATGTCGAAGCCCTCGGCGACGATATCGGTGAAGTCGTCGGTCAGGACGATGTGCAGCTTGAGGTCCAGGTGGTCCTTCATGAAGCCCGTCAGATGCGGCGCGATGTGCATGCGGCCAAAGGAGGTCGGCGCCGAAATGCGAAGCACGCCCTGCGCCTGCGACGACCGTCCCGAAGCATAGGCCTCTGCCTCCTCGATGCCTGTCAGAATGCCGAGGACACGGTCGTAAAAGCCCTGGCCCGCCTCGGTCAGCGAGATCTGCCGGGTGGTGCGCTGCAAGAGGCGGGTGCCGAGCCGATCCTCCAGCCGCTTGATGCGCTTGGAGATGACCGCCGGCGAAAATCCGAGCGCCCGCCCGGCGGCCGACATGCTGCCGGAGGAAACGACGCGTGCAAAAATCTCAAGATCGCCTAAATTCGTCATCAATCGTTGCCATTGTTTCCGAAATGGAAAAGCTCAATAGCATTTGCGAGGGGGCTATCCTAGTGGTAAAGAAAATGAACCAATTGACATGTGGACGGAGGATTTGATGGCGGAAACGATCGGCTTTCTGCAACCAAGGCCAGCCGTCATGGCCTGCCGCCGCGAGATCGCCGCGGATCTGGCAGATCTGTTGCCGGCCGAGTGTCTCATCAGCGACGAGCGCGGATTGAAGCCGTTCGAGACCGATGCCTTCATCGCCTATCGCCGCATGCCGCTCGCCGTCGCCCTGCCCGAGACGACCGAACAGGTCGCCGCAGTGCTCAAATATTGCAGCCGCTACGGCATTCCCGTCGTGCCGCGCGGCGCGGGCACCTCTCTTTCCGGCGGCGCTATCCCGCAGGAAGACGCTGTGGTGATCGGCCTTTCGAAGATGTCGCGCATCCTCGATGTCGATTTCTTCAACCGCACCGCGACGGTTCAGGCCGGTGTGACCAATCTCAATATTTCCGAGGCCGTCTCCGCCGACGGCTTCTTCTACGCCCCCGACCCGAGTTCGCAGCTGGCCTGCACCATCGGTGGCAACATCGGCATGAACTCCGGCGGCGCCCATTGCTTGAAATACGGCGTCACCACCAACAATCTGCTGGGGGTGAAGATGGTGCTGTTCGACGGCACGATCATCGATCTCGGCGGCAAGGCGCTGGATGCGGCCGGCTATGACCTGCTCGGTCTGGTCTGCGGCTCCGAGGGACAGCTCGGCATCGTCACCGAGGCGACGGTGCGGCTGATCGCCAAGCCCGAGGGCGCGCGCCCGGTGCTGTTCGGCTTTGCCTCCTCCGAGGCCGCTGGCGCCTGCGTTGCCGACGTCATCGGTTCGGGCATCATTCCGGTCGCCATCGAATTCATGGACAAGCCAGCAATCGAGATCTGCGAAGCCTTTGCCCATGCCGGCTATCCCTTGGATGTGGAGGCCTTGCTGATCGTCGAGGTGGAAGGCTCGGAAGCCGAAATGGACGCGATGCTGGCAAGCATTATCGACGTTGCCCGCCGCCATGGGGTCACCACCATCAAGGAAAGCCAGTCGGCGCTCGAGGCGGCGCTGATCTGGAAGGGGCGCAAATCGGCGTTCGGCGCGACCGGGCGCATCGCCGACTATATCTGCATGGACGGCACCGTGCCGCTCAGCCAACTTTCCCATGTTCTGCGCCGAACCGGCGAGATCGTCGCTGCCTACGGCCTTCGCGTCGCCAATGTGTTTCATGCCGGTGACGGCAATATGCATCCGCTGATCCTCTACAACATCAACGATCCCGAGGATGCGGCGCGTGCCGAAAGCGCCGGTAACGACATCCTGAAGCTTTGCGTCGATGCCGGCGGGTGCCTGACCGGCGAACATGGCGTCGGTATCGAGAAGCGCGATCTCATGCTGCATCAGTTCACCCAGACCGATCTGGACCAGCAGATGGCGGCGCGCGCCGCCTTCGATCCGCAATGGATCCTGAATCCGTCCAAGGTCTTTCCGCTCGAAGGACGCCCCGCCGCATGATCGTGCATTTCGAGCCCGCGAGCGAAGAGGGGATCGCGACCGTTGTCCGGGCGATGGCCAGCGAAAGGGCGTCGCTTGCCGTCATCGGCGGCGGCACGCGATCCGGCCTCGGCAATCCCGTGCGCGCCGACCGGGTGCTGTCCACCCGTCGCCTCTCCGGTATCGTCAGCTACAATCCGGCGGAAATGACCGTCAGCGCGCTCGCCGGCACGCCGCTTGCCGAGGTCGAGGCGGCACTTGCCGAAAACCGGCAGATGCTTTCCTTCGAGCCGATGGACCACCGCCCGATCTTTGCAACGACCGGAGAGCCGACGATCGGCGGCGTCTTCGCAGCGAACGTCTCGGGACCCAGGCGCATCGTCGCCGGTGCCGCGCGCGACAGCCTGCTCGGCGTCCGTTTCGTCAATGGCAGGGGCGACGCGATCAAGGCCGGCGGCCGAGTGATGAAGAATGTCACCGGCCTCGATCTGGTAAAACTGCTGGCGGGCTCTCACGGAACGCTCGGAATTCTGACCGAGGTGACATTCCGCGTGCTGCCGAAGCCGCTAGCCAGCGAGACGGTTGTGGTATCCGGGTTAGACGATGCCGAAGCGGCGGCGGTGATGGCGGAAGCCATGGCGCAAACGGTCGAGGTTTCCGGCGCGGCCCATCTGGCCGAGAGCGTGCGCGGCCGGTTCGTCGGCGGTGGATTGCCGGACGGTGCGGCAACGGTGCTGCGGCTCGAAGGCCTGCTGGCCTCGGTCTCGATCCGTGCGGAAAAGCTGTCGACGGCGCTCGACAGGTTCGGTGCGGTATCGCGGCTCGATGCCGCGCAGACGACGACACTCTGGTCGGAGATCCGCGATGTGAGACCCTATGCCGATGGCACGGATCTGCCGCTCTGGCGTGTCTCGGTCGCGCCCTCGGCCGGCCATCAGCTGGTTGCCGCCTTGCGACTGCAGACGGGCGTCGATGCCTTCTACGACTGGCAGGGCGGGCTCGTGTGGCTGCGCATGGAATCCGATCCCGAGGCGGCGCTGGTGCGCCGCTATATCAAGGCGCTTGGCGGCGGCCATGCGACGCTCGTTCGCGCAAGCGACGGCCTTCGTGCGACTATTCCATCGTTTGAACCGCAACCCGCGCCCGTGGCGCTCTTGAGCGAACGCGTCCGGGAAAAGTTCGATCCGCAGCGGATCTTCAATCCCGGCCGGATGCAGGCCGTTTCCTGAGACACGGGGAAATGACGAGAGAGGGAGGTATCGATGGGTGACAATGGTCCGCAGGCTCCGCTTCCCAGGGAGATCGATCGCTGGCTGGAACCTGGGAAGGTCAACGTCCAGGTCATCTATGTGCTCTATCTCGTGGCGTTCGCCGTGGGGATAACGGCTATCATCGGGGTGGTGCTCGCCTATCTCAACCGCGGCAAGGGTGCGGTGTGGGTCCAGACGCATTATACCTGGGCAATCCGCACGTTCTGGATCGCGCTGTTGTTCAGCGTCATCTCGACGCTGCTGATGGTGCTGCTGATCGGGTTCCTGGGGTTTATCGCCACCGCGGTGTGGATCGTCGTGCGCTGTATCGTCGGCCTGCAGCGCGCCGCGCGCGAGGAACCGATCAGCAACCCCGAAAGCTGGATGATCTGAAGCATCTCGCGCAAAACTGCGCAGCGGGTTTGCGATAACGACATGCGAAAACAAGAACTTGAAGTGCCGCAGGCCGTCCCTAGAGATCGCGGCGCGCTTCAGGGGCAGAGCCCCGATATTGGAGTAAGCGTTTGCAGACCAATTTTACGCCCGCGCAGCTTGCCGATCCGCATGTGGCCGAATCCGAGGCCATCCTGCGCAAATGCGTGCATTGCGGTTTTTGCACCGCGACCTGTCCCACCTATGTGACGCTCGGCGACGAGCTCGACAGCCCGCGTGGCCGCATCTACCTCATCAAGGACATGCTGGAGAATGGACGGGCGGCCGACAAGGAAACGGTAACGCATATCGATCGCTGTCTCTCCTGTCTCGCCTGCACGACCACGTGCCCGTCGGGCGTCGATTACATGCATCTGGTCGATCATGCCCGTGTCCATATCGAGAAGACCTACAAACGGCCGTTGAAGGACAGGCTGGTCCGCGCGGTGCTGGCGCAGGTCTTGCCCTATCCCGCGCGGTTTCGCCTTGCCTTGAAGGCGGCCGCTCTCGGGCGGCCCTTTGCCAACATCCTGAAACGGGTGGCGGCCCTCAAGACCTTCGGCGTGATGCTCGATCTGGCGCCGAAGACGGTGCCGGAACCGTCACCGACCGCGACGCCGGGCACCCATGCCGCCAGCGGCAAGCGCATCGGCCGCGTCGCGCTTTTGAACGGCTGCGCGCAGCCAGTGCTGAAGCCGGAGATCAACGAGGCGACGATCCGCCTTCTCACCCGTCTCGGCATAGAGGTGGTCGTCTCAGCCGGGGAGGGTTGCTGCGGCGCGCTCGTACACCACATGGGGCGGGAGGAGCAGGCGCTCGAGGCAGCCCGGCGCAATGTCGATGCCTGGCTGAGCGTGGCGGATGAGGGGTCTCTCGATGCGATCATCATCACCGCATCCGGTTGCGGTACGACGATCAAGGACTATGGCCACATGCTGCGCCTCGACCCCGCCTATGCGGAAAAGGCAGCACGGGTCTCGGCCATGGCGAAGGACATTACCGAGTATCTGTCCTCGCTCGATCTTCCGGTGCAGGACCCGCGCGGCATCACCGTCACCTATCATTCCGCCTGTTCGATGCAGCATGGCCAGAAGATCACCATGGCGCCGAAGCAATTGTTGAAGCGGGCGGGTTTCGTCGTGCGCGAACCGGCCGAGGGCCACCTCTGCTGCGGTTCGGCCGGCACCTACAACATCCTGCAGCCGGAGATCTCGCAAAAGCTCAAAGCCCGCAAGGTCAAGAACCTTGCGGCGACGAAGCCCGACGTGATCGCCACCGGCAATATCGGTTGCATCACCCAGATCGCCACCGGCACGGCGATCCCCATCGTCCATACCGTCGAACTGCTCGATTGGGCCTATGGCGGAGCGAAGCCGGCGGGATTGTGAAACGAAAAATGCCGGCGCTGCAGCGCCGCGCGTCTGTTTAGACGCGCAAAGGTCGCTGCAACACTTTGAGTTGCTGCATAATTTTGCCCTTAAATCGATCCCGATTTAAGGAATTATGCAGTAAGGCGCCGGCATTTTCATCTCTGGCGAGAGTATCAGCCGCCGAAGATCTGGCGGAAGATATCGACGCCGCGATCGTTGAAGTAGGTGTCGCCGGTCTTGCTGCCGGGGCCGATGACGATCACCTTGGTGCCGACGTCGGCCCGGTCGTAGAGATGCTCGACATCGGCGTTCATCATGCGGATGCAGCCGGATGACATGTTCTGGCCGATCGTCCACGGCTGGTTGGTGCCATGGATGCGGAAGATGGTGTCGCGGCCGCCCTTGTAGAGATACATGGCGCGCGCGCCGAGCGGGTTGTCGATGCCGCCTTCCTGCGTGACCGGCAGGATGCGGCCCTTGGCCGCTTCGCGCACGCGCATTTCTGCTGGCGGCGTCCAGGTCGGCCATTCCGCCTTGCGTCCCACCTTCACCACGCCGGACCAGCCGAAGCCTTCGCGGCCGACGCCGATGCCGTATCGGGTCGCGCGGTTCGGGCCGTCGATGTAATAGAGAAACTTGTTATTGGTATCGACAATGATCGTGCCGGGGGCTTCGTCGGTGCTGAAGCGAACCTTGGTGCGCCAGAATTGTTTCGGCGGCTTTTTCTGTGCCGCGACGAGGACGACATCGCTGTTCTTGGCAGTGGTTCCGGATGTCGGCGCGGGCGCGAAAGCCTGGGCACTGGCGGCGGCAAGAATAGTGCTGGTCGCGATGGCGATCGCGACCAAATTGCTGGCATGACGTTTCATATACGATTCCCTCTCAGCCCTCGTTGCAGGCAGGCTATGCAAAACGGCCCGAAGTTCAAGTCCGGGATACATCCGATCGATCGAACGTGATGACGGATTTTGTATCTTGAGACCCGCCTGTTGCCTGAAGATCACGAGCAGGCAACCGCAAGACGTATGGGCGGAGGGGAATATTCTATGCAATGCGCCAATTATATGACGATAACCTTGGTGCCGACATTCACCCGTTCGTAGAGATCGACGACGTCCTCGTTGCGCATGCGGATGCAGCCTGAGGAGACCGCGTAGCCGATCGTCCAGGGCGCATTGGTGCCGTGTATGCGATAAAGCGTCGAACCGAGATACATGGCGCGCGCGCCAAGCGGATTTTCAGGACCGCCGTCCATGCGTGCCGGCAGGTAGTGCCCCTTGGCGGCTTCGCGCGAAATCATTTCCTTCGGCGGTGTCCAGCTCGGCCACTCCGCCTTGCGTGTGACCTTGTGCGCGCCGGCCCACTCGAACCCCGGTTTGCCGACGCCGACGCCGTAACGCCGTGCCTGGCCGTTACCGGTGACGAGATAGAGGAAACGGTTGTTGGTATCGATGACGACAGTGCCCGGCTTTTCCTTGCCGTCGTAGGCGACGGTCTGCGGCAGGTACTGCGGGTCGAACTTCGACTTGATGGGGCGCTGGGCGCGCGTGGCGTTGACCGGTTGCACCAGCGGCGCGCCAGTACGGCGCTTGGCCTGTGGGCGTACGGTCTGGCCCTGATAATACTGTTTTCGGGTGGTGGTCGGAATCTGCTGACGGTAGATGACCCGGCGCGCCTGCTGCGGCTGGCCGCCGAGCTGCATCACCCATGGGGCGGTCAGGTCGGGGCTGACGATCACCGGCGGTCGGTTCTGATACCGGTCCTGGGCCTCCACCTGGCCTGCGACGAGGGTGAGGATGGATGCGGCTACAAGAAATGATTTTTTCAACATCGGACGGACTCGCTACCTTTCGCCGAAACGTATCAAAAAGGGGCGCGGCCAGCCGGAGAACGGGACGCTCGGAGGGACGGCATGCGCCTTGGCAATGGCGCGATCGTGTCATCGTGGCGCCACGGAATGGTAAACGGCAGCCCGTGAAAGGCCCGAAGCGTCGATAAAGCTTTGGGTAGGGTTATCCGTCGCTTTAGGAATCTGGTTTGTGAATGGTAAATGCTTGAGAACAGGAAGAAACGGGGCGGACGATGACAACCAAGGGCATAATGATCGGTGATGACGGCCTTGGGCGCTGCGCCTGGCAGAGCAATCTCGATGACTACAAGCGCTATCACGACGAGGAATGGGGACGGCCGGTCACCGATGACCGGCGCCTTTTCGAGAAGATCTGCCTGGAAGGGTTTCAATCCGGCCTCTCCTGGCTGACGATCTTGAGAAAGCGCGAGGCCTTTCGCGCCGCTTTCGCCGGCTTCGATTTCGACAAGGTCGCGACGTTCGGCGATGCCGACATCGAACGCTGCCTTGCCGATACAGGCATTGTGCGTCACCGCGGCAAGATCGTCTCGACCATCAACAACGCCAGGCGGGCCCAGGAGCTTCAGGCCGAGTTCGGTTCGCTTGCCGCCTATTTCTGGTCGCACGAACCTGGCCCGGGCGAGCGGCCGGCATTGGTCAGCTACGAGGTGATCGCCGCCAATCCGACGACGCCGACCTCGACGCGGATCTCCAAGGACCTGAAGAAGCGCGGCTGGACCTTCGTCGGCCCGACGACGATCTACGCCTTCATGCAGGCCATGGGCCTCGTCAACGATCATATCGAGGGTTGCCATTGCCGGAGCGCGGTCGAGGGGTTGAGGCTGAGCCTCTCGCGACCCATGCCTCAAGTGGCCTGAGCTTCTTAAATCGGGGTTGTCTGCCCAAGCCGCGGACGACGGCCGCTGCCGGGTCATGCGATCGCGCGGCTCTCGGGGAGAAAGGCTGCCAGAGCCAATGGTGCCGGCAAGAAGGCGCTTTGCGCCGCGCAAACCCTTGCCGCCCATGCCTTGATCCGATAGGGAAAGCTCCAAACCTGCTGATAGTCCGGAATGCTTCCCATGACCGAGAAACAAAAGAAACCGCAGAAGCTCAAGGCGCGCCTGCCGCGCGGCTTTGTCGATCGAACGGCTGCCGATATTCGCGCAACTGACGAGATGATCGTCAAGATCCGCGAAGTCTACGAGCGTTATGGTTTCGATCCGGTCGAAACGCCGCTGTTCGAATACACCGATGCGCTCGGAAAGTTCCTGCCCGACAGCGATCGCCCGAACGAGGGCGTGTTCTCGCTGACGGATGACGACGACCAGTGGATGTCGCTGCGCTACGATCTGACCGCGCCGCTCGCCCGTCACGTGGCCGAAAACTTCAACGAGATCCAGCTTCCCTTCCGCACCTATCGCGCCGGCTACGTCTTCCGCAACGAAAAGCCGGGCCCGGGCCGCTTCCGCCAGTTCATGCAGTTCGACGCCGATACGGTCGGTGCTGCCGGTGTCCAGGCCGATGCCGAAATGTGCATGATGATGGCCGACACCATGGAAGCGCTCGGCATCAAGCGCGGCGATTACGTGATCCGGGTCAACAACCGCAAGGTTCTCGACGGTGTCATGGAGGCGATCGGGCTTGGCGGCGACGACAAGGCGAATGCGCGCCTGACGGTGCTGCGCGCCATCGACAAGCTCGACAAGTTCGGCGCCGAAGGCGTGCGCCTGCTGCTCGGCGAAGGTCGCAAGGACGAGAGCGGCGATTTCACCAAGGGCGCCGGTCTGGCCGCCGAGCAGATCGACAAGGTTCTGTTCTTCGTCGGCATAAAGGACTACGCCGAAAGTGCTGCCGAACTCGCAGCGCTCGTTGCCGGCACGGCCAAGGGCGGCGAGGGCGTCGACGAGCTCAACACCATCCGCAGCCTGGTGCTGAGCGCCGGCTATGAGGCCGACCGCATCAAGATCGACCCCTCGGTCGTTCGCGGTCTCGAATATTATACCGGCCCGGTTTTCGAGGCCGAGCTGCAGTTTGCCGTGACCAACGAAAAGGGCGAAAAAATCGTCTTCGGTTCGGTCGGCGGCGGCGGTCGTTACGATGGTCTCGTCTCGCGCTTCATGGGCCAGCCGGTGCCGGCCACCGGTTTCTCGATTGGTGTCTCGCGCCTGATGACCGCGCTCAAGAACCTCGGCAAGCTCGGCTCGTCAGAGGTGGTCGCGCCGGTCGTCGTCTGCGTCATGGACCGCGACATCGACAGCATGGGCCACTACCAGCGCTTCGTGCAGCAGCTTCGCCATGCCGGCATCCGCGCCGAGATGTACCAGGGCAACAAGAAGAATTTCGGCGACCAGCTGAAATATGCCGACCGCCGCGGGGCGCCGCTGGCGATCATCCAGGGCGGTGACGAGCGCGCGGCCGGTCTGGTGCAGATCAAGGACCTGATCGAGGGCAAGCGCCTGTCGGGCGAAATCGAGGACAACGCCGCATGGCGCGAGGCGCGGGTCGCGCAGGTCTCCGTGCCCGTCAGCGACCTTGTCGAAAAGGTGCGTGAAATGCTCGCGGCACAGGCCGAGGACCGGGCGAGGGCTGGCTGACGGCGATGCCTCTGATCAACCTTCCCGCCTTCTCCGCAGATCTGCTTGCCGAGTTCGAAAGTCTCGGCACGCTCAGGGTCGATACGCCGGTGATCCAGCCGGCGGAGCCGTTTCTCGCCATGGCCGGCGAAGACCTTCGCCGCCGCATCTTCATGACCGAGAGCGAGACCGGCGAGAGCCTCTGCCTGCGGCCGGAGTTCACCATTCCCGTCTGCCTGCGCCACATCGAAACCGCGACCGGCACGCCCAAGCGTTATGCCTATCTCGGCGAGGTGTTCCGCCAGCGCCGCGAAGGCGGCAACGAATTCTATCAGGCTGGCATCGAGGATCTCGGTGATACCGATATCGCCGCCTCCGACGCGCGTGCGGTCGGCAATGCCATGCACGTGGTTGCCAATCGTCTGCCTGGCCGGCGCCTGGCGGTAACGCTCGGCGACCAGTCGGTCTTCGAGGCGGTTGTCGGTGCCTGCGGCCTGCCGGGCGGGTGGCAGAAGCGGCTGATCCATGCCTTCGGCGACCAGAAGCATCTGCAGAAGCTGCTTGCCGAGCTTGCCGATCCAAGGGCCGCCGGCGTGTTCGGCCCGGAGGTCGAGCGGCTGGCGATCAGCGGCATGCTCGATGACGAGGCGCGGCTTGTCGCCCATATCGGCGAAACCATGGAGGCGACGGGCTATTCCACCAATGCCAGCCGCTCCCCGCAGGACATTGCCCGCCGCCTGAAGGAAAAGATGGAGCTGGCGAATACCCGGCTCGATCCGGAAACGCTGGACCTCGTGCGTGAATTCCTGGCGCTCGACATGCCGCTTGGCGAAGCGCCGGCAGCGCTCTTCCGCTTTGCCGAGAAGACCGGCCTGACGCTCGATGGAGCGCTGGCGCGCTTTGATGCGCGGGTGGCAGCGCTTGCCGATATCGGCGCCGATGTCGGTGTCATTCGCTACCGCGCCGCCTTCGGCCGCCCGCTCGATTATTATACCGGCCTCGTTTTCGAAGTCGAAGTCGAGGGGACACCGGCCGTGCTTGCCGGTGGCGGACGCTTCGATCGGCTCCTGACCTTGCTTGGCGCGCGGGAACATATTCCGGCCGTCGGCTTCTCGCTCTGGCTCGACCGGATCGAAGCGGCGATCGCCGCCAGCGGAGGTGCCGCATGACCATCACCATCGCACTGCCGTCCAAGGGGCGGATGAAGGACGACGCCTCCGCGATCTTCGAGCGCGCCGGCATGAAGATCGTTGCCGTCGGCAATGACCGCTCCTATCGCGGCCGGGTCGAAGGCTGGGACGATGTCGAGATCGCCTTCCTGTCGGCCTCGGAGATTTCGCGCGAACTCGGCAACGGCTCGATTGATTTCGGCGTCACGGGGGAGGACCTCGTGCGCGAGGGCCTTGCCAATGCCGATGCCCGCGTCGAGTTCTGCGCCCGCCTCGGCTTCGGTCATGCCGATGTCGTCGTCGCGGTTCCGGAGATCTGGTACGACGTCGATACCATGGCAGACCTCGGTGACGTTGCTGCCGACTTCCGCGCCCGCCATGGCCGGCGGCTGGCGATCGCCACGAAATACTGGCGGCTGACGCAGAACCATTTCTCGGGCAGTCACGGTATCCAGCTCTACCGTATCGTCGAGAGCCTTGGGGCGACCGAGGGCGCGCCGGCCTCCGGCTCCGCCGATATCATCGTCGATATCACCTCGACCGGCTCGACCCTGCACGCCAACCACCTGAAGATCCTTGCCGACGGCGTCATCCTGCGGTCGGAAGCCTGCCTGGTGCGCGCGCGCAAGCCGGCGCACGATGGCGATCCGGTCGTCGACAGGATCATCTCGGCCGTGCGCGGGGCGCTCTGACCGTTGGTTTTTCGAGACGTGCACCCGGCCGCCCGTCTCGCCGGCGAGCACGCCCTGGTCCTTCGGCGCCGGGCGCCGCATGGCCTTGAACAGCGTTTCGGTCGAGGTCCAGTAGGGCACGTACCACTCGCGATCGATGTCCATCACGAGCACGCGATCGTGGCCCGCGGCTGGGCGCGGGCCATCAGTGCGACAAGGGCGAGCCATCGGATGGTCTTGTCTGTCATGTCTTCCTCATCGATCCTCGCCGGCGAACGCGGCGCATCGTTCTCTCCCGGGCGCAGCGATTGCCGCAACGCGGTAAATTTTGCCTCACCCGCTGACAAACGCCCGCGAATGACCTTATCTACGCCGCGCAGGCGGTGGACACCGTTCCCGCCATTCGCTTCGAGGAGAATTTCATGGCCGATCTTTCCGCCTTTCCGATTACAACGCGCTGGCCAGCGAAGAACCCGGATATTCTCCAGCTCTATTCCCTGCCGACGCCGAACGGCGTAAAGATCTCCATAGCGCTTGAAGAGCTGGGATTGCCCTATGAGGCGCATCGCGTCGCCTTCGACAGCAATGAGCAGAAATCGCCCGAGTTCCTTTCGCTCAATCCCAATGGCCGCATTCCAGCGATCGTCGATCCGAACGGTCCGGGCGGCAAGCCGATCGGACTGTTCGAGTCTGGCGCCATCCTTACCTATCTCGCGGAAAAAACGGGAAGACTTCTGCCTTCCGACGCGGCCGGACGTTATGAGATGATCTGCTGGGTGATGTTTCAGATGGGGGGCGTCGGACCGATGCTCGGGCAATTCGGCCACTTCTTCAAATTCGCTGCCGACAAGGTTGCCAACAATTCCTATCCGGTCGAGCGTTACCGCGATGAATCGAAGCGGCTGCTCGGAGTGCTGGAAGGACGGCTTCAGGGACGGCAATGGCTGATGGGCGACGAGTATACGATCGCCGATATCGCCACCTATCCGTGGGTCGAAGGCGCACGCAGATTCTACGGCGGCGCCGACGTGCTCGACTACAGGAGTTTCCCGAATGTGATGGCTTGGGTCGACCGCGGGCTGGCGCGCCCGGCGGCTCAAAAAGGGATGGAAATCCCGGCCAGGGTCTGAGCGGCCGGCGGTGTGGCCGTTCGTGCGAGTTGACGTGGCTCGGGTGGAAAGGCTACGCCTTGTTGTACAAACGAATAAACGACGGGTGAGAGCGTGTCCGGAAGGCTTGTTGTTATCGGTGGCGGTCAGGCCGCCTTTGCGTTGGTCGCCAAACTGCGGGCGCTGAAGGACGAAAGACCGATCACCATGGTCGCGTCCGAGGCAAGCCTGCCCTATCAGCGCCCGCCGCTTTCCAAGAAGTACCTGCTTCGTGAGATGAGCCTCGATCGGTTGCTCTATCGGCCGGAAGCCTGGTACGGCGAGCACAACGTCGATATCCGGCTTTCGACCACGGTGACGGAGCTCGACCGCGCTGCCAGGCGCGTGACGCTGAGCGACGGCGCTTTGCTCGACTACGAGACCCTGGCATTTGCAACCGGCGCCGCCCCACGTCGTTTGCCGGCCTCGGTCGGCGGCGACCTCGCCGGCGTTTTCACCGTCCGCGATTTCAGGGATGCCGACTTGCTGGCCGAAGAGATGAAGCCGGGCAAGCGGGCGCTTGTCGTCGGCGGCGGCTATATCGGCCTCGAGGCCGCGGCGGTTGCGCGCACGCTCGGGCTTGAGGTCACCGTGATCGAGATGGCGGACCGCATCCTGCAGCGCGTAGCGTCCGCCGCGACGTCGGGCATCGTGCGCGAGATCCACCAGTCGCGCGGTGTCGATATCCGCGAGGGAACAGGGCTCAACCGGCTGGTCGGCGAGAACGATCGCGTGACCGGTGTCGAGCTGTCCGACGGGGCGGTGCTTCCGGTCGACCTCGTCATCGTCGGCATCGGCGTGACGGCCAACGATCACCTGGCGCATGCCGCCGGCCTCGAAACGGCCGGCGGCATCGTTGTCGACAGCCACGGTCGCACCGCCGATCCGGCAATTTTCGCGATGGGCGATTGCGCCGTCCAGCCGTGGGACAACATGCGCATCCGCCTTGAATCGGTTCAGAATGCGGTGGATCAGGCCGAGGCGGTGGCGGCCGTCATTGCCGGCGGGGTCGAGCCCTATGCTCCCAAGCCGTGGTTCTGGTCGGACCAGTACGACGTGAAACTGCAGATTGCCGGCTTTGGCCTCGGTCACGACGAAACCATCGTTCGCCCCGGCCAGCGCGAGGGCAGCGTTTCCGTCTGGTACTTCCGGGAGGGAAAGCTCTTGGCCGTCGACGCGATCAACGACGCCAAGGCCTATGTCACCGGCAAGAAGCTTCTGGAGACGGGCATCCACCCGGACAGGGCGGTGATAGCCGATCCGCAATCGGACCTGAAAGCGCTTCTGGCCTAGGCTTAGCGGTGCGACCGTCACGGTGTCATTGCGCCTGTTTGAAATGTTCAACTACAAGGCGGTGGCATTTCAGCCTTCGTTAAGGACGAAAGCGCTGTCCTGTTTCGAAACGTCAGTCGCGCGCTGACTTTCATCATTCCTTAAACCGCCCGATGCCAACAGAAGCGATAAACCGGAAGTGGGAGATCCCTTTCCGGACCAGAAGTTTCATTTAGGCGTTTGGCGATGTTCAAGGTTCTTACATGCCTCGTGGTCGAGCATAATCCCAAGCTGGTCGTGCTCGCCGCCCTCATCTGCTTCCTTTCGAGCTACGGCGCGGTGACCTTGCTTCAGCGAGGACGCTCCTCCGTGGGCAAGGCGAGGGCGATATGGGCAGTGGCTGCCGGGATCGCCAGCGGCTTCGGCATCTGGGCCACCCACTTCATCGCCATGCTTGCCTACGATCCAGGCGTCGTGCTCGGCTATCAGATCGATCTGACGGCCCTGTCGCTTGGCGTCGCGGTCGTTCTGACGACGATGGCGCTGCTGATTGCCACCTATGCGCAGGGCGCTGTCGCCTGGATTGCTGGCGGCATCGTTCTCGGCTCCGGTGTCGCCTGCATGCATTTCCTCGGCATGGCGGCGCTCGATGTTCCAGGCAGCATCCGCTGGGACTGGACGCTTGTCGCCGTCTCCGTCGTCGCCGGTTCCCTGTTCGATATCGGTGCCTTGCGGGCGATCACCCACATCGATCGGCCGCTGAAGGCGAAAATTCTTTCGACGCTGTTCATGACGCTCGGCATCGTCGCCTTGCACTTCACGGCGATGGGCGCCGTGACGATCGAGGCCGATTTGTCGTTGGCGTCGCCCGAGGGCATGATACAGCCGCATTTTCTGGTCTTCGTCATCGCCGGAACCGCTTTCTTCCTGCTGACCATGGTTTTGCTTGCCGCGGGCTTTGCGCACTATGCCGAGCTTTCGGCCGCCGCTTCCGAGCGCGAATTCGCCCGCTTCGTGCGAAGCGTCAAGGACTACGCTATCTACATGCTCGACGTGAAAGGCCACGTCGCGAGCTGGAATGCCGGCGCCGAAGCCAACAAGGGCTATACAGCCGACGAAATCATTGGCAAAAGTTTTGCCTGCTTCTATTCGCCCGAAGAGCAGCGGGCGGGCGTGCCGCAACGGGCACTCGACGAAGCATGGGCTAACGGCAAGTTCGAGTCTGAGGGCTGGCGCTATCGCAAGGATGGCACGCGCTTCTGGGCGCATGTCGTGATCGACCCCTTCCTGCACGAGGATGGCACGCATGCGGGCTTCATCAAGATCGCCAAGGATATCACCAAGGAGAAGGTCGATGCGGATCGCATCGCCGAAGTGAGCAAGAATCTCGACATTGCGCTCGAGAACATGTCGCAAGGCATTTGCCTCTTCGACAGCGGCGACCATCTGCTGCTTTCGAACCGGCGTTGCCGCGAGATCTTCGGCTTCTCCGAGACGCTGGCTGGAAAGGGCCTGACGTTCCGCCAGATCCTCGACGAAGTTTTTGCCCGCACCTATTCCGACCCGGCAATCGCCCGGGCGAAGTCGGACGAGCTCTATCAGAAGCATCGTGTCGACATGGTCGGCAAAGGCGGTGGCGACATCGTCGAAAAGCTGCCGAACGGACGCTCGATCCTGACCAAGCATCGCACCCTTGCCGATGGCGGCTGGGTCAGCACCTACGAGGACATTACCGAACGGCTGGACAGCGAGGAGCAGATTTCGTTCCTCGCGCGCCACGACAGCCTGACGGGCCTGCCGAACCGGCTGCAGTTCAGCAGCTATCTGGAAGAAGAGCTCGATGCGGCCGCCTGGTTCTCGCGCAAGGTTGCCGTGATCGGTCTCGACCTCAACAAGTTCAAGGAAGTCAACGATCTGCACGGCCATGCCGCCGGCGATTTCGTGCTGGTGACGATTGCCCAGCGGATGAAATCGCTGCTGCAGGAAGGCGAATTCGTGGCACGCTTCGGCGGCGATGAGTTCGCAGCCGTCAAGCGCTTCGAGGAGCTGTCCGAACTTAACGACTTCCTCCGCCGCATCGAGAAGAGCCTGCATGAGGAAATGCGGTTCGGCGACTTCGAGTTGAAGTCCGGCGGAAGCATGGGTGTCGCCATCTATCCGCAGGACGCCGAGACGGCGGAAACGCTGATCAACAATGCCGACCTTGCGATGTACCGCGCCAAGGCTGCGCTGAACCAGACTGTCTGCTTCTACGAAGTTTCGATGGATGAGGCGGCGCGCCAAAGGCGTAGCCTTGCCAACGACCTGTGGGATGCGATCGAGAAGAAACAGCTGGCGCTGCATTATCAGGTTCAGAAGTCGGTGATGACCGGCGACGTCATCGGTTATGAAGTGCTTCTGCGCTGGCACCATCCCGAACGCGGCATGGTGCCCCCGAACGAGTTCATTCCGCTTGCAGAGGAATGCGGCGCGATCCTGCCGATCGGCGAATGGGTTCTGCGCGAGGCCTGCCGCGAGGCCGCGGGTTGGCAAAGCACCCACAAGATCGCCGTCAATCTTTCGCCGGTGCAGCTTGCCAATGGCGACATCGTCAGCCTGGTGGAGGAGGTGCTTTCCGAAACCGGGCTCGACCCGAAGCGGCTGGAACTCGAAATCACCGAATCGACGATCATCGACGACAAGGAGCGCGCGCTTCTGACCCTTCGCCAGATCAAGGAGCTTGGGGTCACCATCGCGATCGACGACTTCGGCACCGGCTATTCGTCGCTCGAGACGCTGCGGTCCTTCCCGTTCGACAAGATCAAGCTCGACAAGAGCTTCATGTGGGAGGTGGAGGCAAGCCCGCAGGCCAAGGCGATCGTCCGCGCCATCCTGGCCCTCGGGCAGAGCCTCTCCGTTCCCGTCCTCGCCGAAGGCGTCGAGACGCAGAAGCAGCTCGATATCCTGCAGGCGGAAGGATGTGACGAGGCACAGGGTTACCTGCTCGGCAGGCCGGCACCGATCTCGACCCTCGTTACCGGCAAGGTGAAGGTGGCGGCAGCCTGAGGGTCGCCGCGCCTTTACGCCCCTGCGACACGTCTCTGGCGGAGTAAAAAAATCAGTTCAGGTCGAGGCTGCGCCTACTGGCGCAGCAGCATCTTTCCGGCGCCTTCGACAAGGAAGCGCGGGAAGAAGAAGATGCCGTGGATCGTGCCTGAATAGCGCTCTTCGAGGCCCGAGGATTCGCCGATGCAGAACACCGGCTGCTTGTGGCCCGATTCCAGGCTTATCGTCGTCGAGAAGCAGAAGGACGAGCAACTGGTTGCCGCCTGCTCGAAAAGCTCGAGCACGTGGTTGCGGTCGGCAGGGTCGTAGCAGCGCACGAAGTTGAGCAGACCGCATTCGCTCTCGTTGAGGCCGTGAATCGCCGAAGCCTTCTCGCCCAACCGGAACAGGCCCGTCGACAGGTCGCCAGACCAGCCCTCGGAGACGCAGAACTGCTCCAGGAATTCCTGATGCGGAAGGCCGGCATGCATCTGCCCGGGGACACCGAGGGGAACTGAATTTGTTCTCGTGATCTTAAACACGGTCTACCCCAGCACGGCCCCTGGCGAATGTCGTCGTCCGACCAGGCAGGCATATCCCCAATATACAACCCTCGCCAGCCATCGACCCATAGGAGGAAGAACACGCACGATAAGTCGTTTGCGTCTTTCTGTACGGAAAGGTCACAAAACTGTGACGTAGCTCGCCAAGCGAAATGATTTCGCAGGAAAGGCCGGCTTAATTTGCGATTAAATACTTATATGCTTTGCGTGACGTTCTCAAAGAGCGCTTGGACACACAGTTAATATGAAAAGTTTGAGCGATTTTTCGCTCCCTTTAGGCCTGTCATCCAGTCTCTCGTGAATCTCTGTCCACTTGGGGCGGTGTTATAGTTCGTTTTTTTTCGACTTCAACGCTTTTTTAGAGCCGCTGCAGCTGCCGGGTAATTTTTCCGGCAGACAGCTTTGACGTGCACGTGAGATGCAACCGGTGCACTGCTGCAAAAACAAGAAAGGGCGACCCGAGGGTCGCCCTTTCCGATCCGGATGGATCATCGTGGATCTGCTTGAACAGGTCCGCGATAAGGCTGACGCCCTATCACATCATGTCCATGCCGCCCGTTCAGCGCGCTTGGCGCGCTGAACCGCTCTTAGTGCATGGGCGAAGCTTTATGGACGATGCTGCGATTGGGCTGTCGCCCTATCACATCATGTCCATGCCGCCCATGCCGCCCATGCCGCCTGGCATTGCCGGAGCGTCCTTCTTCGGCAGTTCGGCGATCATGGCTTCCGTCGTGACGAGAAGGCCAGCAACCGAAGCTGCGTCCTGAAGGGCGGTGCGAACGACCTTGACCGGGTCGATGATGCCCATGGAGATCATGTCGCCATATTCGCCGGTCTGGGCGTTGTAGCCGAAGTTGTCCTGGTCCTTGTCGAGGATCTTGCCGACAACGATCGAAGCTTCGTCACCAGCGTTCTCAGCGATCTGGCGGGCCGGAGCCTGCAGGGCGCGACGAACGATGTTGATGCCGGCTTCCTGGTCGTCGTTCACACCCTTGACGGTGATCTTGACGGAAGAACGCAGCAGGGCAACGCCGCCGCCCGGTACGATGCCTTCCTGAACAGCAGCGCGCGTCGCGTTGAGAGCGTCGTCGATGCGGTCCTTCTTTTCCTTCACTTCGACTTCTGTCGAACCGCCAACGCGGATCACGGCAACGCCGCCGGCGAGCTTGGCAAGACGTTCCTGCAGCTTTTCGCGGTCGTAGTCGGAAGTGGTTTCTTCGATCTGGGCCTTGATCTGCGCAACGCGGCCTTCGATGTCGCTCTTCTGGCCGGCGCCGTCGACGATCGTCGTGTTTTCCTTGGAGATCGAAACCTTCTTCGCACGGCCGAGCATGTCGAGCGTGACGTTTTCGAGCTTGATGCCGAGGTCTTCGGAGATCACGGTACCACCGGTCAGGATGGCGATGTCTTCGAGCATGGCCTTGCGGCGATCGCCGAAGCCCGGAGCCTTGACGGCCGCGATCTTCAGGCCGCCACGCAGCTTGTTGACGACGAGCGTAGCAAGAGCTTCGCCTTCGACGTCTTCAGCGATGATGAGGAGCGGCTTGCCGGTCTGAACGACGGCTTCGAGAACCGGGAGCATGGCCTGGAGGTTCGACAGCTTCTTCTCGTGGAGGAGAACGAAGACGTCGTCGAGGTCAGCGACCATCTTTTCCGGGTTGGTGACGAAGTAGGGGCTGAGGTAGCCACGGTCGAACTGCATGCCTTCGACGACTTCGAGTTCGGTTTCGGCGGTCTTGGCTTCTTCAACCGTGATGACGCCTTCGTTGCCGACCTTCTGCATCGCTTCTGCGATGTCGAGGCCGATCTGACGCTCGCCGTTGGCCGAGATCGTGCCGACCTGTGCGACTTCTTCCGAGGTGTTGATCTTCTTGGCCTTGGCCTGGAGATCCTTGACGACTTCGGTGACAGCGAGGTCGATACCGCGCTTCAGGTCCATCGGGTTCATGCCGGCAGCAACGGCCTTGGCGCCTTCGCGAACGATAGCCTGGGCGAGAACCGTTGCAGTCGTGGTGCCGTCGCCAGCGATGTCGTTGGTCTTCGAAGCAACTTCGCGGACCATCTGGGCGCCCATGTTTTCGAACTTGTCTTCGAGTTCGATTTCCTTGGCGACCGATACGCCGTCCTTGGTGATGCGCGGAGCGCCGAAGGACTTGTCGATGATGACGTTACGACCCTTCGGGCCGAGCGTGACCTTTACCGCGTCAGCGAGGATGTCGACGCCACGCAGCATCTTTTCGCGCGCGGTGCGGCCGAACTTGATTTCTTTTGCAGCCATTTGAGAAAACTCCTGGGCTCATTGCCCATTGGTTGTCATGGAAAGGTGTGGACGACGGCTGATCAGCCGATGATGCCCATGATGTCGGCTTCCTTCATGATGAGAAGGTCTTCGCCGTTGATCTTGACTTCGGTGCCCGACCACTTGCCGAACAGAACGCGGTCGCCAGCCTTGACATCGAGAGCAACAACCTTGCCGCTTTCGTCACGGGCGCCCGAGCCAACAGCGACGATTTCGCCTTCCTGCGGCTTTTCCTTAGCGGTGTCCGGAATGATGATGCCGCCCTTGGTCTTTTCCTCAGACTCGACGCGGCGGACGACAACGCGGTCGTGCAGCGGGCGGAAATTGGTGCTTGCCATTAGTCTAATCCCTCGATCAAATGACATTACGGATCGCTCATCGACCCGATGGATGGGTGTTAGCACTCCCTTTTGTCGAGTGCTAGCGAGGCCGAGATAAGGCTGGGTCCTGGGCGAGTCAAGGATTGGCCGTTCAAAAAATTTCAGGCGATATGGTTATCGGCGGGGCATGACTGGAGACGAACGGCTGCCGGGCCGGGGTGGGCACGTGCATCCTTGCGGCCCGAAGCAGTCGGAATTTGGGCGAAGCTTGGTCTTGAAGGTTTGTTTCGTCCTGTTGCCCGACGAGGTTTCCGCCGCGCAAGCAGTGCCTTGTCGAGGTCCGGCTGTCCCTTCGGGGCGGAAGGGGCAGCCGGCCGTCGAATCCTTGGGAATGGCGGCGTTTTTCTGGGGCCGAGGCTTGTATTCTCGCCCCTTCCTTGCGATGCAAGCCGGAAACCGAGTTTGCAGGAAGCCCGCATGGCCGCAAGGATCAACAGTTTTCGGGAAATCGCAGGGCGCTATGACGTCGTGCTCTGTGACGTCTGGGGTGTTCTCCACAACGGCGTTCAGGCGTTTGCGTCTGCCTGTGAGGCCCTGGCGGAAGCGCGTGCCGCAGGATTGACGGTTGTTCTCATCACCAACTCGCCCCGGCCGAGCCCGAGCGTCAAGGTGCAGATCCGCGGGCTGGGCGTTCCCGATGAAGCCTATGATCGCATCGTCACGTCGGGCGATGTGACCCGCGCGTTGATCGCTGCTGCCGACAAGAAGATCTTCTTCATCGGTGCTGAGCGCGACCTGCCCTTGCTCGAGGGCCTTGGTACCGAGATCGTGTCGTCGGAAGATGCCAAGACCGTCGTCTGCGCCGGCTTCTACGATGATGAAACCGAAACGCCGGAACACTACCGCGCGACACTGACCGGTCTTGCCAAGCGCAAGATCCCGTTCATCTGCGCCAATCCTGACCTGGTGGTCGAACGCGGCCACCGGCTGATCCCCTGCGCCGGCGCCATTGCCAAGCTCTACGAAGAGCTCGGCGGCGAAGCCCGCATCGCCGGCAAGCCCTATATCGCCATCTATCGGGCGGCGCTCGGCGAAGCCAAGGCGGTGCGCGGTGCGTTCGATCTGTCGCGTGTCATCGCCATCGGCGACGGCATGCCGACCGACGTCAAGGGCGCCCAGGATGCCGGCTTCGATCTGCTTTACATCAGTGCCGGCATTCACGCCCAGGAATACATGAACGAAAGCAGGACCGACGAGGTGAAGCTTGCAGCCTTCCTGAAAAAGGAGGGCGCCTCGCCAAAGTGGTGGATGCCCAGGCTCGCCTGACGGGAAGATTGAGATGACGGTTTTTCATCGCAACGAGACCCGTGACCCGCTGCCCGAGCGCCTGCGCGGCGGCGTTGTCGCGATCGGCAATTTCGACGGTGTGCACCGCGGCCACCAATCGGTGCTGGAACGAGCGCTGGAAGAAGCCAAGGCGCGCGGCGTGCCCGCGCTGGTGCTGACTTTCGAGCCGCACCCTCGCACAGTCTTTCGGCCGGATACACCGGTGTTCCGGCTGACGCCCGCGCCGCTGAAGGCCCGTATCCTCGAAGGCATGGGGTTTGGCGCCGTTATCGAGTATCCGTTCGATCGCACCTTCTCCGAACTTTCCGCGTCCGATTTCATCCATCGGGTGCTGTTGGAATGGCTGCATGCCTCGCATGTCGTCACCGGCTTCGATTTCCATTTCGGCAAGGGGCGCGAAGGCGGTCCCGCCTTCCTGATGGCGGCGGGTGGTGAAAACGGTTTCGGCGTCACTCTGGTCGACGCCTTCCGCGACGAGAACGCTTCGGTGATCTCGTCGAGCTTCATCCGGTCGCTACTCGGGCAGGGCGACGTTTCACACGCAGCCGGTCTGCTCGGCTATCGCTACACGGTCGAGGCCGAAGTGATCGACGGCAAGAAGCTCGGACGTTCCCTCGGCTATCCCACGGCCAATATGCGCCTGCCCGCCGAGGTCGAACTTAGAACCGGCATTTATGCCGTGCGCTTCCGCCGGGCGGACGGCTCGCTCTTTGATGGCGTTGCCAGCTTCGGCCGGCGCCCGACAGTCGACAGTGACGGCGAGGCCCTGCTCGAAACGTTTGTCTTCGATTTTTCCGGCGATCTTTACGGTGAGGTCTGTTCGGTTTCGTTCTTCGGCCACCTGCGCGACGAGCTGAAGTTCGACGGGCTCGACCCGCTGGTGGCGCAAATCCGCAAGGACGAAGATGAGGCGAGGGCGCTGCTCTCCGGTGTCAGGCCCCTGAGCGACATCGATCGCCGGATCAACTTTGCCTAAAGAAATCCGTCGCGTCGAAGCGGCGGACCTTTTCAAAAGGCCGAAAACGCCTTAAACAACCGGCCACCATGACCCGGCACCGTCGATTGACCATCGATCAGCGAATTATTGGCCCGGCTTTCCGCGCGCACTAGGCCGCCGGAAGGTCCGGGATTTCGGCGTTTCCAACGCCCCAGTCATCTCTAGAGCGCCGCGCGTCTCCTGAGCGCGCCAAGGTCGCTCTAACACTTTGAAGCTGCGCATGATCCTTTCCGAAGATCGATCCCGATTTGCGGGTCATGCGCCAGATACCACCCTTTCGCATGCGCGACGATCCGCGCGGAAAAGATGATTGCAAAGACCATGACAGATACCGCTGAGAAGATCGACTATTCCTCCACCCTCTACCTGCCGCAGACGGAGTTTCCGATGCGCGCCGGCCTGCCGCAGAAGGAGCCGGAAACGGTTGCTCGCTGGCAGAAGATGGGCCTCTACAAGAAGCTGCGCGCCTCGGCCGCCGGCCGCGAAAAGTTCGTGCTGCATGACGGTCCTCCCTATGCCAACGGCAACATCCATATCGGCCACGCGCTGAACAAGATCCTCAAGGACGTCATCAACCGCTCGTTCCAGATGCGCGGTTTCGACGCCAACTATGTGCCCGGCTGGGACTGCCACGGTCTGCCGATCGAGTGGAAGATCGAGGAGAAGTATCGCGAGAAGGGCCAGAACAAGGACGAGGTTCCGGTCAACGAGTTCCGCAAGGAATGCCGCGACTTCGCCGCCGGCTGGATCCAGATCCAGGCGGAAGAGTTCAAGCGCCTCGGCATCGAGGGCGACTTCGACAACCCCTACACGACGATGAACTTCCACGCCGAAGCCCGCATCGCCGGCGAACTGATGAAGATCGCCAAGATGGGCCAGCTCTATCGCGGCTCCAAGCCGGTGATGTGGTCGGTCGTCGAGCGCACGGCGCTGGCCGAAGCCGAAGTCGAATATGCCGATGTCGAGAGCGACATGATCTGGGTGAAGTTCCCGGTCACCGAAGGTCCGGACGACCTTGCCGGCACCTTCGTCGTGATCTGGACGACCACGCCCTGGACCATCCCCGGCAACCGCGCGATCGCCTTCTCCTCGCGGTATGCCTACGGCCTCTATGAGGTTGCGACCGCCGAGAATGACTTCGGCCCGCAGCCAGGCGAGAAGCTGATCTTCGCCAAGCGTCTGGCTGACGAGTCCGCGGCCAAGGCCAAGCTCAGCTTCAATTTCGTTCGCGATATCGAAGGCGCTGAATTGGCGGCCGTCACCTGCGCCCACCCGCTGCATGGCCTCGGTGGCGGCTACGCCTTCAAGGTGCCGCTGCTCGATGGTGACCACGTGACCGACGACGCCGGCACCGGCTTCGTGCATACGGCGCCCAGCCACGGCCGCGAGGACTTTGACGCCTGGATGGACAATGCCCGCGCGCTCGAAGCCCGCGGCATCTCGTCGGCGATCCCGTTTACCGTCGACGACGCCGGCTACTTCACCGCCGATGCCCACGGCTTCGGCCCGGACGCCGAAGGTGGTGCCGGCCGCGTGCTCGACGACAAGGGCAAGAAGGGCGACGCCAACGATCGCGTCATCAAGGCGCTCATCGGCCGGCATGCGCTGTTTGCCCGCGGCCGCCTGAAGCACTCCTATCCGCACTCCTGGCGTTCCAAGAAGCCGGTGATCTTCCGCAACACGCCGCAATGGTTCGTCTACATGGACAAGGGCTTCGGCGACGGCACGACGCTGCGCTCGCGCGCACTGTCGGCGATCGACGACACCCGCTTCGTGCCGGGTGCCGGCCAGAACCGCCTGCGTGCGATGATCGAGGGACGCCCGGACTGGGTGCTCTCGCGCCAGCGCGCCTGGGGCGTGCCGATCGCGATCTTTGCCGACGACCAGGGCGAGATCCTCGTCGACGAAGCCGTCAATGCCCGCATTCTCGAAGCCTTCGAGCAGGAAGGCGCCGATGCCTGGTTTGCCGACGGTGCCAAGGACCGCTTCCTCGGCAACGACCACGACCACGAGGAGTGGCATCAGGTCATGGACATTCTCGACGTCTGGTTTGACTCAGGCTCGACCCATACCTTCACGCTCGAAGACCGTCCGGACCTGAAATGGCCGGCCGACGTCTACCTCGAAGGCTCCGACCAGCATCGCGGCTGGTTCCACTCGTCGCTGCTCGAATCCTGCGCGACGCGCGGTCGTGCGCCCTACAACGCCGTTGTCACCCATGGCTTCACCATGGATGAGAAGGGCGAGAAGATGTCGAAGTCGAAGGGCAACACCGTCACGCCGCAGGAGGTGATGAAGGATGCCGGCGCCGACATCCTGCGCCTCTGGGTCATGACAACGGACTATTGGGAAGACCAGCGCCTCGGCAAGACGATCATCCAGACCAACATCGACGCCTATCGCAAGCTGCGCAACACCGTCCGCTGGATGCTGGGCACGCTGGCGCACGACAAGGGCGAGGAGATCGCCTACGCCGATTTGCCCGAGCTGGAAAAGCTGATGCTGCATCGCCTGGCCGAACTCGATCAGGTCGTTCGCGAAGGCTATGACGCGTTCGACTTCAAGAGGATCGCGCGCGCGCTGATCGATTTCTCGAACGTCGAACTCTCCGCCTTCTATTTCGACGTGCGCAAGGATGCGCTCTACTGCGACGCACCGTCGAGCCTTCGTCGCCGGTCGGCGCTTGCCGTGATCCGCAAGCTGTTTGATTGCCTGGCGCTGTGGCTTGCGCCGATGCTGCCCTTCACCTGCGAAGAGGCCTGGTTGTCGCGCAAGCCTGACGCGGTCTCGGTCCATCTCGAGCAGTTCCCGGCGATCCCGACGGAATGGAAGAACGACGCGCTTGAGGCGAAGTGGGAAAAGATCCGCGCGGTGCGCACGGTCGTGACCGGCGCGCTTGAAATCGAACGTCGCGAGAAGCGCATCGGTTCGTCGCTGGAGGCGGCGCCCGTCGTCTCCATCGCCGATCCGGAGCTGTTGAAGGCGCTCGAAGGCGAAGACTTCGCCGAGATCTGCATCACCTCGTCGATCACTGTCGAGGCGGGCGAAGGCCCGGCCGACGCCTTCCGTCTGCCTGAGGTCGCCAAGGTCAGCGTCGTGCCGAAGGGCGCCGTTGGCCGCAAGTGCGCCCGCTCCTGGCGGATCACGACCGACGTCGGTTCGGACGCTCTCTACCCTGAGGTGTCTGCCCGTGATGCCGCCGCACTGCGGGAACTTGGCTTCAAGGCTTAAGGGATCATTTACCGGATGAATTGCGCTTACCGCATTCATCCGGTAAAACCTGCCCGAAATTTGGCGGATTTCTCCGCCATGGGCGCTGAGTGGCCGCGCACGTGACGGTGGCCGGCTAGAAGGAATCTCATGGAAATGACGCGAGAGTTGCGACTGTTTGCTAGCGTTGCCGCCATTATGACGAGCGGCCTGGTGCTTTCGGGCTGCATCGGCGGCCCGACCTACGGCACCGACAAGACGGCCGGCGAACAGTTGATGGACGACCTCGGGGGCGCTGTGAGCATTGCTCCGAAGCAGGGCAACCAGGTCAAGTATCAGCCGCGCCCCGGCCTGGTGCTGCCACCGTCCGGCCAGCAGACCGCCCTCGTGGAGCCGCAGAAGTCACTCGCCAGCCGCGAAGCGAATCCGGAATGGGTCGAGTCCCCGGAAGAAGCACGCAACCGCCTGCGCGAAGAAGCCGACGCCAACAAGAACAACCCGAACTATGTCTCGCCGCTCGCAAAGGCCAGCGCCAATGGTCGCCGTCTTTCGGCCAAGGAGCAGCAGGAAGCCTATCGCGAAGCGCGCAAGATCGAGATGGGCGCCTACGCCGACAAGCGCCGCTTCCTGAGCGATCCGCCGCTCGAATACCGCCGCCTGCCGGACGGCGCCGAGGCTGACCTGGGCGAACCGGAGAAGGTCAAGGAGCGCCGCCGCAAGAAGGAGGCGCAGGTCAAGAATTCCGGCACTAAGTGGTACTGGCCCTTCTAAATCATGACGATCAGCATTCGCGACGCGCGACCGGAAGACGCGGAAACCATCCTGCGCTTCATCACTGAACTTGCCATCTACGAGAAGGCCCCCGACGAAGTCGAGGCGACCGTCGAGCAGTTGCAGGCCTCGCTTTTTGGCCCGAACGCGCTCACCCGCGCGGTCATCTGCGAGATGGACGGAAAGCCGGCCGGTTTCGCCATGTGGTTCTACAACTACTCCACCTGGCAGGCGCGCAAGGGGCTCTATCTCGAAGACCTCTATGTCACTCCGGATTGCCGCGGCTCCGGCGCCGGCAAGATGTTGTTGAAGCATCTCGCCAAGATCGCCGTCGAGGAAGGCTGTGGCCGCTTCGAGTGGAGCGTGCTCGACTGGAACGAGCCGGCAATCCGCGTTTACGAGGCAGTCGGCGCCGAGCCGATGTCGGAGTGGACGCGCTACCGGCTTGCGGGCGCTGCACTGGAGACCTTTGCCGCCGGCTGAAGCCACGGCATAATCGGCGTCTCACCGCTTATCGGCAAAGAAATCCCTGAGAATGTCCGCGGCTTCACGCTCGGCAAGCCCGGAATAGACATCGGGCACGTGGTGGCATGTCGGCGAGCCGTAAAAGCGCACGCCGCTGTCGACCGCGCCGCCCTTGGGGTCTTCGGCGCCGTAATAGAGGCGACGGATGCGGGCAAAGGAGATTGCCGCCGCGCACATGGTGCATGGCTCCAGGGTGACATAGAGATCGGCGCCCGTCAGCCTTTCGTCGTTGAGCACCATGGAAGCTTCGCGGATCGCCACGACCTCGGCATGAGCGGTGATATCGTTGAGTTCGCGGGTACGGTTTCCGGCGCGCGCGATGATTTCGCCATCGAAAACGATGACGGCGCCGATCGGCACTTCGCCGCGTTGGCCCGCTTTTTTGGCCTCTTCGAGGGCCGCATCCATGAAGCGTGTCGTATCAGTCATCGCTCAAACAATAATTTCTCTTAACCCACGGGCTCCGACCTGATAGGACAGCCGCAAAAGGCAGGCAACACAAATGACATCCAAAGACAAGCCCACGCGGCCTGGCGGCAAGCCCGCCGGCCGGGACAAGAAACCTCATTTCGCTGGCAAGAAGGCGGCAGCGCCTGAGGCCCGTGCTTCGCGGCCGCCCAAGGCAGGCCCGAAACCCGCCGCCGCAAGCGCCGACGAACCGCAGCGCATCTCCAAGATCCTGGCGCGCGCCGGTGTGGCTTCACGCCGCGATATCGAGCGCATGATCATGGAAGGCCGGGTCAAGCTCAACGGTGTCATCCTCGATACGCCGGTTGTCAACGCGACGCTCGCCGACGACATCGAAGTCGACGGAAACCCGATCCGTGGCATCGAGCGCACACGCCTGTGGCTCTACCACAAGCCGGCCGGACTGGTGACCACCAATGCCGACCCGGAAGGCCGCCCGACGGTTTTTGACAACCTGCCGGGCGAGCTGCCACGCGTTCTTTCGATCGGCCGCCTCGACATCAACACTGAAGGCCTGCTGCTGCTGACCAATGATGGCGGCCTTGCCCGCGTGCTCGAACTGCCGTCGACCGGCTGGCTGCGCCGTTACCGCGTGCGTGCCCATGGCGAAATCGACCAGGACGAATTGGACAAGCTGAAGGAAGGCATCGCCGTTGACGGCGTGCTCTACGGCGGCATCGAAGCGACGCTCGACCGTGTGCAGGGTTCGAACGTCTGGATCACGATGGGCCTGCGCGAAGGCAAGAACCGCGAGATCAAGAACGTGCTCGGCGCGCTCGGCCTCGACGTCAACCGCCTCATCCGTATTTCCTACGGCCCGTTCCAGCTCGGCGAATTGCCGGAAGGCCACGTGCAGGAAATCCGGGGCCGGACGCTGCGCGACCAGCTCGGACCACGTCTGATCGAAGACGCCAAGGCGAATTTCGACGCGCCGCTCTACAACGATCAGTCGGCAACCGTTGCAAGCGAAGCGTCGGAGGCCGAAGGCTCCGATACGCGCAAGCCCGAACGCGCCGGCCGCTGGGAAAAGCCGGAAGACAAGCGCGAACGCGCGCTTTCCCGCCTCGACACCCGTCGTGACGATCGCCGCGACAGTGGTCGCGGCAAGGAGGGCCCCCGTGGCAAGGGCGGCCCCCGCGAAGACCGCGGCGACGCCAAGTTCGAGGATCGGCCGAAGCGCACGCCGGCGCAGCGCGCCCGTACGGCCAATGTCTGGATGGCGCCGGGCGCCCGTCCGCTGGCCGAGAAGAAGTCGAAATCCGCTGAAGGCGATGCCACGGCGAAGCCCGCCCGTCGCGAGCGCCCCGAAAGCGCTCCGAAGACCAAGCGCTACGGCCGCACGAAGGATGGTTTTGCGACGAAGTCATCCGGCAAGTTCGATCCGGACCGCAAGGGCGGCGCATCCAGGGACTTCGACCGCGCCGACCGTCCGGCGTCCGCCGCACCGGTCAAGCGTCGGGACGAAGAGGGCGAATGGATCAGCGCCAGCGAACCCGCACGTCGCGGCAAGGATGAAGGTCGCGATGGCGGCTTCGGCCGGCGCAAGTCGGGCGATGCCGGCGACCGCAGGTCGCGCGATCATGGTGACCGTCCTGCGCGCCGCGAAGGCGGCGATCGGCCTGCCCGCTCAGAAGGCGGCCCGCGCAGTTACTCCGACAAGCCGCGGTTTCCGCGCGCCGAAGGCGACAGGCCCGCGCGCCGTGAAGGTGGCGACCGCCCGCGTGGCGATCGCCCGGCCCGCGCCGAAGGGGGGCCACGCAGCTATTCCGACAAGCCGAGAACCCCGCGCGCCGAGGGCGATCGTCCGCCCCGCCGCGAAGGTGGTGATCGCCCGTTCGGCGACAAGCCCCGCGGCAAGTCCTTCGGCGGCAAGCCGTCTGGCGGCAAATCCTTTGGTGAACGCTCGGGCGCTCCGCGTGGCGGCAAGCCCGGTGGCGGAAAGCCAGCTGGCGGCGGCGGCAGGCCCGGTGGTGGCGGCCGTCCTGGCGGCGGTGGACGTCCGGCCGGCGGCAAGCCGCGCGGCAGAGGAAACTAAGCGGCCGTGCGCATCGTCGGCGGAGAGTTCCGTGGCCGCAGTCTGGCCACGCCCAAGTCGAATGATATCCGCCCGACGACCGATCGGACGCGCGAAAGCCTGTTCAACATCCTGAGCCACTCCTATCCGGAGGCTCTCGATGGCACCCGCGTGCTGGATCTCTTTGCCGGCACCGGGGCCGTGGGCCTCGAGGCCCTGTCACGGGGGTGCCGCCAGGCACTCTTCGTCGAGCAGGGCGTCGAGGGGCGGGGCCTCCTGCAAAACAATATCGAGGCATTCGGTCTTCAGGGACGTGCCAAGGTCTTCCGTCGGGACGCCACCAGTCTCGGTTCCGTCGGCACGATGGAACCGTTCCATCTGGTTTTTGCCGATCCACCCTATGCAAAGGGATTGGGGGAGAGGGCGCTGGAATCGGCGGCTCTCGGCAACTGGCTGGTTCCCGGTGCCCTTGTCGTGCTGGAGGAGCGTGCAGACGTTCAGCCGGCACCAACCGCCGTTTTCGAACGGTTGGACGTCAGGGTGTTCGGCGATACCCGCATGCATTTCTACCGCTTCCGTGGCGTCTGACGTCACACTTTTGATTCGCTTGCAAAGCTAGACTGCCGATTGAACTGGGATGCAGGTCGATGAAGCAGGACGTTTCCACCGCGGATATGTCGCCGCCAAGTGCGAGTGAACCGTCGGTCGCGCTGGCGCTCGGCGGCGGCGGTGCCCGCGGGCTTGCCCATATCCATGTCATCGAGGCCCTCGACGAGTTGGGCATTCGCCCGGTCGTGATCGCTGGTTCGTCGATCGGCGCCATCATGGGTGCCGGCATGGCGGCGGGCCTCAGCGGTGAGGCAATCCGCGAGCACACGCTTGCAACGATCGGTCACCGTCGCGAGGTCGTCAATCGTTTGTGGCGGCTGCGGCCGGCAAGCTGGTCGGAAGCGATGAACACCGGCTTTCGTTTCGGTCAGTTCAACATCGAACGCGTGTTGAAGGCGTTCCTGCCTGAAGCCATCCCCGCGACGTTTTCAGAACTGGATATCCCGCTCAAGGTTGTCGTCACCGACTATTATGGCCAGACGGAACATATCTGCGAGACAGGCGATCTACAAAAGGCGCTGGCCGCAACGGCGGCTCTGCCGGCGGTCTTCATGCCGGTGAAGATCGCAGGACGGGTGATGATCGATGGCGGCATCTACAATCCCATTCCCTTCGATCATCTGCGCGGCCTTGCCGAGATCGTTGTCGCCGTCGACGTCGTCGGTGGCCCGGACGGCGATGGCAAGACGATCCCCAGCCGCATCGACAGCCTGTTTGGCGCCAGCCAGCTGATGATGCAGTCGATCATCGCCATGAAACTGAAGGAAGGTGCGCCGGATATCCTGCTGCGGCCGGACGTCGGTCGCTACCGGGGCATGGATTTTCTGCGCGCAAAGGAAGTGTTGGCGGCGACTGCCGTCGTCAAGGATCAATTCAAGCGGACGCTGGAAGAGCGAATGAAGGCAGCCAGCGTCTCCGGATGAGGTCGCGACCGGTCCCGATCCCGGTTAGGCACTTTCCCGCGCGTCGGCCGGCAAATCCGGCAGGATGCTTTCTCCCGTTTCCGAGGAATGATCGACATCGCGCTTGGGCTTGACCAGCGGCTCGGGACGCACGGGCTGCGAATGCAGCATGTCGCGGCCGGCGGTGATGCCCTCCGCCTCCTGCAGCACCAGGCGCGCCTCGTCGCGCTTGCGGATATCGTCCATGATGGCAATCGCCTCGTCGTCTCCGACCCCAAGTGCCTCCAGTGTCTTTCGGCCGAACAGCAGGCCGGACTCGAAGGTTTCGCGCAGTTCGTAGTCGACGCCTTTTGCCCTCAGTTCGAGCGTATGCAGTCGGTCGTAGGAGCGAGCGAAGATACGGGCATCGGGATACTCGGCCTGGACCAGATCGACGATCCTGTCGGTGGTTTCCTTCTTCTGCGTGCAGACGGCGATGAGCTTTGCCCGCTCGATGCCGGCGGCGCGCAGCACGTCGAGCCGATTGCCGTCGCCGAAGTAGATGCGGAAGCCGAAGGTCGCTGCCTGGCGAACTCGGGCGGCCGAGTGGTCGATGATCGTGACGTCGCGACCGCCGGCAAGCAGGATTTGCGCGGCGATCTGACCGAAGCGCGAAAAGCCGATCATCAGCACGTCGGCGTCCGCACCTTCGAAGTCCTCTTCCATTTCGTCGGTCATCTCGTCCTGTTCGCGCATCAGCCGCGGTGCGAGCATGGAGGCGATCGGTGTCAACGCCATCGAGAGCGTAACGATAGCGACGAGCAGCGAGGCGTCGCCCTGTGAGAAGACGCCGGCTGCCGCCGCCGCCGTGAACAGCACGAAACCGAACTCTCCGCCCTGCGGCAGCAGCAGGCTGATGCGCACCGCGTCGTTGTGATGGGAGCGCGCCAGCCGGCTAAGCCAGTAGAGCACGAAGCTTTTCACCAGCATCAGCAGCGGTACGGCGACGATGATCACCAAATATTTGTCGATGATGACGCCGAGCTGCAGCGACAGGCCAACGGCCATGAAGAACAGCGCCTGCAGAATACCGCGAAACGGCTCGATGTCGGCCTCGAGCTCGTGGCGGTAGGAGGATTCGGCCAGGAGTACGCCGGCAAGAAAGGCGCCCATGGCCATGGAGAGGCCGGCCAGCTGCATCAGCGTTGCCGCGCCCATGACCACCAGCAGAGCGGCAGCAATCATCACGTCGCGCGCGCCGGTACGGGCGATGATCTGGAACAGTGGATTGAGCAGATAGCGGCCGGCGGCCACAAGAATAGCGACCGCCGTGATCGCGATTGCGAAGTCTTCGAGTGGTGTCGTCGTATCCTCCGGCATTTGCGCAGCCAGCAGCGGGATCAGGGCAAGCAGGGGAACGATCGCCAGATCCTGCAGCAACAGGATCGAGAAGGCGCGCTGACCGAAGCGCGTGTTGCGGTCGTTGCCTTCGTCGAGGATCTGCATGGCGAAGGCCGTGGAAGACAGCGCCAGGCCGAAGCCGGCAACGATGCTGCCGGCATGATCGAGCAGTCCGGTCAAGGCGATCCCGTAGGAGAGGATCACGCCGGTCAGCAGGACTTGCGCCGTGCCGAGGCCAAAGATATCGCGCCGCATCTGCCAGAGCCGCGAAGGCTTCAGTTCCAGCCCGATGATGAACAGCAGGAAGACGACGCCAAGCTCGGAGACATGCAGGATCTCTTCGCCTTCGGTGATCCTCTGGGCAACCGGGCCGATCAGGATGCCAGCCGCGAGATAGCCGAGGATAGTGCCGAGCCCGAGACGCTTGAACAACGGTGCAGCAAGCACGGCGCCACCGAGCAGCATCAGCGCCTGGGAGTAGATGATCGGGGTCGTCGTCATGCGTGCGGCTTTCGATATTGCCTCGTCCTGCCCGGGCGGACGGAGGTTTCGGCGGGAGTATCATTGCAGTGTATCGGGCAGTGTATGGGCGGGAATCATGCCAATGCCCTTGATGCATGCTTCAGTGCACAATAAATGGGGCAGGAATGAAAGGCCACATCATGTCAGAAACGATCGATTCCGCCTCCCTCGAAAAACGCGCCGCCGAACTGGTGGACCTTGCCCGCAAGGCGGGCGCCGATGCGGCTGACGCCGTTGTCGTTCGCGGGCGTTCCCGTTCCGTCTCGGTTCGCCTCGGCAAGGTCGAAGCCACCGAGGCGTCCGAAAGCGACGACTTCTCGCTGCGTGTCTTCGTCGGCAACCGCGTCGCCAGCGTTTCGGCCAATCCCGGCTTCGACCTGAAGGTGCTGGCCGAGCGGGCGGTGGCGATGGCCAAGGCCTCGCCGGAGGACCCTTTCGCTTCGCTAGCCGATCCGGATCGATTGGCGAAATCCTACCCGGATCTGGAACTGTTCGACGATCGCGAAGTATCTACCGAGGCGCTCAGCGAAGCCGCGCTCGCGGCGGAACAGGCGGCGCTGGCGGTGTCGGGCGTCACCAATTCCAGCGGAGCCGGTGCTTCCGCTGGCATGGGCGGGCTCGTGCTCGTGACCTCTCATGGCTTCTCCGGCTCCTACATGGCGACCCGCTTCGGCCGCTCGGTAAGCGCGATCGCCGGCGAAGGCACGAAGATGGAGCGCGACTACGATTACGACAGCCGCATCTATTTCGACGATCTGCGCGCCGCCGATGACATCGGCCGGGTGGCGGGCGAGCGTGCCGTGGCGCGGATCAACCCCCGCCAGGTGCCGACCGCCAGGAACGTCACGGTCGTTTTTGATCCGCGCATGGCGCGTGGTTTCGTCGGACATCTCGCCGGCGCCATCAACGGTGCATCCGTCGCCCGCAAGACCAGTTTTCTGCGCGACATGATGGGCAAGCAGATCATGAAAGCGGGGCTGTCGGTAACCGACGACCCGTTGATCGTCCGGGGCTCGTCTTCGCGTCCGTTCGACGGCGAAGGCGTCAGCGGGTCCAAGCTGACGATGGTCGAGGATGGCGTGCTGAACCATTGGTTCCTGTCGACCTCGGCAGCGCGCGAACTTGGCCTTGAGACCAACGGCCGCGGCGTGCGTGGCGGTCCGACGGTCAATCCGGCCTCGACCAACCTGGCGCTCGAACCGGGTTCGATTTCACGCGAAGACCTGATCCGCAGTGTCGGAACCGGCTTTTACGTGACCGAGCTTATCGGCCAGGGCGTCAACATGGTGACTGGCGAATATAGCCGCGGCGCTTCCGGTTTCTGGATCGAGAACGGCGAGTTGTCCTTTGCCGTGTCCGAAGTCACGATCGCGTCTAACCTCAAGCAGATGTTCATGGCGATCACGCCGGCCGACGACATCGACAGGAAGTTCGGCGTTGCCGCACCGACGCTCGCCATCGAAGGCATGACGCTCGCCGGTCTCTGAACCGCAAACGTCCATGACAAAAGCGTTCGGCGATGTGCCGGCGCGTAAGGATTTGAATGTCAGACAAGGCAACATCGATCGCGAGGTGGAAAGAAGATCTGGATCTGATCCTCGCTGCCGCGATCGCCGCCGGCGAAACGGCACTGGGTTACTTCCGAAACGAGCCCGACGTGCGCTGGAAGAATATGGGGCGCTCACCGGTGAGTGCGGCCGATATCGCCGCCAACGACATTCTCAAGGAACGTCTGCTTCTCGCCCGGCCGAACTATGGCTGGCTCTCGGAAGAGACCGACGACGATCGCAGCCGCCTGTCCTGTGAAACGGTCTTCGTCGTCGATCCGATCGACGGCACCCGCGCCTTCATTGCGGGCAAGGATCTCTGGTGCGTGAGCGTTGCCGTCGTTCACCGCGGTACGCCCGTCGCCGGCGTCCTTTATGCGCCGGCGTTGGACGAGATCTTCCAGGCAACCGCAGACGGACCGGCACTGAAGAACGGCGCAAGCATTCGCGTGCGCGACGTCCAGGACGGCGGGGCGCTGCATGTGGCGGTTGCCGAGGACATCGTCGCGAGCTTGGCGCCGTCCTACCGCAACGGCATCGTGCGGGTCCCGCATGTGCCTTCGCTCGCCTACCGGCTGGCAATGGTTGCGGACGGGCGGATCGACGGCACGGTGGTCAAGAAGAACTCTCACGATTGGGATCTTGCCGCCGCCGACCTCATTCTCGAACGGGCAGGCGGGGGGCTCAAGACGCTTGAATCTCAAGCCCTGTCCTACAATCGCCCCAATGTCGTTCATGGCCTTCTTTGCGCGGCGTCGACGGCGGCGTTGCCGGGATTGCTCGCTGCGTCGAGGACCCTTGAGGGCCATTGACCTTTCGAGCCGAATGCCGCAAACCAACGCCCATACCCTATAAGAAAATGGAACTCCAATGGCTCACGACTCCGAGAAGAAACAACGTCTGCATTTGGTCTTTGGTGGTGAACTGACCACCCTCACCGATGTTCATTTCCGTGACCTGGACAAACTCGATATCGTCGGCATTTATCCTGACTACGAAAGCGCGCACATTGCCTGGAAGTCGAAGGCACAGATGACCGTCGACAATGCGCATATGCGTTATTTCATCGTTCATATGCATCGCCTGCTTGATCCGGAAAACGATTGATGCCGATGCCGTCGGCATGCGTGGCGCGCTCCCGCGCGCGCGCTGCATCTGACCGTCGCCCGATCGTTCCATTGGGCGGGGGACTGAGGCCATGAGCAGCTTTCGCGCCCGGCTGGCGCTCTCCAGCTACCGCTGGATCGGTTCGGCGATCTATCCCTTCGTGTGGTCCTATCTTGCCCTGCGCGCTGCGAAGGGCAAGGAGGATCCGGCGCGCCGCCGCGAGCGCTACGGCCATGCCAGCGTGCCGCGCCCGCAAGGTCCGCTCGTCTGGTTCCATGCCGCAAGTGTCGGCGAGACCAATGCGGTCATCCCGCTGATCAAGGAAATCCATCGTCGCGGCATCAATGTCGTCTTGACGACCGGCACGACGACCTCGGCGCGGGTCGCGGCCGGGCGCCTCGGCTCGGCGGTCATTCACCAGTATGTGCCGCTCGATTTCAAGCCGGCGGTCAACCGCTTCCTCGAATACTGGCAGCCGGATCTGGCCATCATCGCCGAATCCGAGATCTGGCCGATGACCATCCTCGAGCTTGGGCGACGCCACATTCCCCAGGTTCTGGTCAACGGCCGCCTTTCCGACCGTACGTTTGCGCGCTGGAAGAAGCGGCCGGCGCTTGCAGACGCGCTGTTTGAGAACCTGGCGCTCGTCATCGCCCAATCGGATGTCGACGCCGAGCGCTTTCGCACGCTGGGCGCCCTGCCGGTGATGGTGTCGGGCAACCTGAAGGTCGATACCGACGCGCCGCCGCACGACCCGCAGGCGCTGAAGGAGTATCGTCAGCAGATCGGCACCCGCAAGACCTGGGCGGCGATCTCGACCTTCGACGGCGAAGAAAGTGCTGCCGGGGTCGTGCATCGTGCCCTCAAGGAGCGCACCGGCCTGTTGACCATCATCGTCCCGCGCCACCCCGAGCGCAGCGACGCGATCGAGGCGGCGCTGACGGCCAAGGGCCTGAAGGTCGCGCGCCGCACCCGTCGCGATCCGCTGACATCGGACGTCGATGTCTTCCTTGGCGACACGATCGGCGAGATGGGGCTCTATCTGCGCCTGACCGAGGTTGCCTTCGTCGGCCGCTCGCTGTTTGCCGAAGGCGGTCAGAACCCGCTGGAGCCGGCAATGCTTGGCTGCGCCGTTCTTTCGGGCGGCAACGTCCAGAACTTTCGCGAGACCTATCAGATGCTTGCCAAGAACGGCAGCGCCAAGATCGTCCGCGACGTCGAGATGCTGGCCAAGGGCGTCAACTATCTGCTCGCCAACGACGATATGCGTCGTTCGATGATCGATGCCGGCCTTGAAACCGTGCAAGAGATGCGCGGAGCGCTGTCGGCGACGATGAAGGGGCTCGAGCCCTATATCAATCCGCTCGTCGTCAAGGCGCGGCTTGAACCGCGCAACGACCTCTGACCGCATCGGGAGACGTAAGATCACCATGAGCGCACCGACAGCCATCGCCGGTATCCTGTTCGACAAGGACGGAACGCTTCTCGACTATGCCAAGAGCTGGGTGCCGGTGAACTACGAGCTGGCGAAGATAGCGGCCAAGGGCGACGAAGCCCTGGCCCGCATGCTGCTCAAGGCGGGCGGCATGGATCCGGACACCGGCCATGTGCTGCCCGACAGCCTGCTTGCCGCCGGAAACACGGTCGAGATCGCAACCGGCTTCGTCGCTGCCGGCGCGCCGTTTACCGTGGAGGCGTTGACGACGCTGTTTGACGGGTTGTTTGCCCGTTCGGCCGAATATGCGGTGCCGGTCACCGACCTCGGTTCGTTCTTTGCCGGTCTGCATGCCAAGGGTTATCGCCTCGGTGTGGCATCCAGCGACAATGAGCGCTCTATCCGCGAAACCGCCAGGCGCTTCGGCTTCGACGGCTATCTGCATTATGTCGCCGGCTACGACAGCGGCTACGGTGTCAAGCCGCAGCCTGGCATGGTGCTCGGCTTCTGCGCGGCCACGGGGCTCGATCCGCAACAGGTCGTGGTCGTCGGCGACAACAATCATGACATGCATATGGGCCGCAGCGCCGGCGTGGGCATGACCGTCGCTGTCCTGACGGGCACCGGCTCGCGCCAGTCGCTGGCCGATGCCTCCGACCATTGCCTGGCCGATATCACCGAACTCGAAGCCGTCCTCTAGGTTTTTCGCTGAGCCGCATTTCTTTCGCGGCCACTCTCAAGGGCTACGAACGTGGTCCTCTGATCACCAGAGGATCGATAAAACCAACGCCGACAGCCGATGCCGTGACGGTACTGCAGGATAAAGGCCTTGCCGTCCGCCGGCTCGAGAGCGGATTTCCGGATTGGAAGGCGGCCGGCCTTGCGGTCGAAAGCGCCGCCTAAGCTTCCAAGGAAGTGTACGGAACTCCGCATTGTCTTGTGCCGCTTGCCTTTTTCCGCGTTCTGACGTTTTTTGTCGGCAGGCATGCCGCCGACGGTTTTTCGGGCAGCGGCAGGCAAGATATGCACCGTCCTTCCGAGAAGGACAAAGACGGCCGGGGGCTGCGGAAACAAAGATGGTATCGGAAGCGCCGCCGTTCTGGTGGACCAAGGCGGATTGGCGTGCCCGTGCTTTGTGGCCGTTTTCCTGGATCTATGGGCGTATTGCCGGCCTGCGCATGGATCGCGGCCACCGGGCGTCCGTGTCGGTCCCGATCATCTGCATCGGCAACTTCACGGTCGGCGGTGCCGGCAAGACGCCGACGGCGATCGCGCTTGCACGCGCCGTCAGGGCCAAGGGTCTGAAGCCGGGGTTCCTCAGCCGCGGCTATGGTGGGTCGCTCGACGTGACGACGATCGTCGATCTGGAGCACCACAGGGCGCGTGACGTCGGCGACGAGCCGTTGTTGCTGGCGCGCGAGGCGCTGACGGTGGTGTGTCGGCGCCGCGTCGACGGAGCTCGCCGATTGGTGGCCGAAGGTGCGGATATCATCATCATGGACGATGGTTTCCAGAGCGCGCGGCTCGCCTTCGACTTCGCGCTACTCGTCATCGATTCCCGTCGTGGTATCGGCAACGGTTACCTCGTGCCGTCAGGTCCCGTGCGTGCGCCGCTTTCAAATCAGTTGCGCCACGCAACGGCGCTGTTGAAGATCGGTGACGGGGTAGAGGCCGACGCCCTGATCCGCCGTGCCGCACGGGCGGGCAAGCAGATCTACGAGGCGGAAGTCGTGCGCCTCGACGACGGCTCGCTGAACGGAGTCAAGGTGCTGGCCTGGGCCGGTATCGCCGATCCGGAAAAATTCTATCGCACCGTGCGTGAGACCGGAGCCGTAATTGAGGAAACGCGCAGCTTCCCCGACCATCATCATTTTTCAGAGGACGAGATATCGGACCTCCTCGACCGCGCCTCAGCACTCGGCTGCGTCCTCGTGACCACGGCCAAGGACATGGTTCGCCTGGAGCCCGGTCATGGTAGGGCAGCGGAATTGGCTGGGGCAAGCCGGGTGATTGAAATCGACGTGCACTTCGACGATCCGTCGGCGCCCGCGAAGATCGTGACAGCCGCGCTGTCGGCGGCACGCGCCCGCAAGCTGCGGGAAGCGGAGCAGAAATAACGTTCGATCGGCGCGGCAGAGCGTTTCCGTCTTAAACGGAGACCTGGACACGCTCTATCACTTCGTTTCGCGCTTTCCCTGGAAAGGCTTTAGCGGCGCTGGTTGGGCAGGGCGCCCGCGCGCTTCTCCGCTTCGAGAGAGGCTTCCGCGTCGACATAGGGCTCCTGGCGGGCAACGCTCCAGTAGCGCAGTTCGTCGACCGGGATGGTTTTGCCCGTCATCGCGCAGATCACATGCGAACCGGCAAGAACGATCTGAAAGTCACCGTCGAGATAACGGATCTTCGCTTCGCGCGAGGCGCTTCCTTCAAACCGGTTCATCATCTTCAAGGCCTGTTTCGTCTTCTTGGTCGGTTCTCTGATCTAGCCCGGCGCCCGGTAAAATGCCAGCGCATTTCGCCGTTGCAGACCCGTTCACGGTGTCAGCTCCTGCCGAACAGCCGCTCGATGTCGGAGAGCTTCAGCTCGATGTAGGTCGGCCGGCCATGATTGCACTGGCCGGAGCCCGGCGTTGCTTCCATCTGGCGCAGAAGAGCGTTCATTTCCTCGGTGCGCATCCGGCGGCCGGAACGAACCGATCCATGGCAGGCCATCGTTGCGGCGAGATATTCAAGCCGGCTGGCAAGCCCGTTGGCCGTGTCCCATTCGGCAATTTCGTCCGCGAGCTGGCGCACCAGCCCCGCGGCATCCATTTCGCCCAGCATCGCCGGCGTTTCCCGCACCGCGATGGCGCCGGGTCCGAAGCGCTCGATGCCAAGGCCGAGGCGACCCAGTTCGTCCGCATGCGTCATCAGCCGGTCGCAATCGTCTTCGGAAAGGTCGACGATTTCCGGGATCAGCAAAGCCTGGGCGGCGACGGGCTTCGAATGCAGCGCCGTTCGCATGGTTTCGAAGACGAGGCGTTCATGGGCGGCATGCTGGTCGACGATGACGAGGCCATCCTGCGTCTGCGCGACGATGTAGTTTTCGTGAAGTTGCGCGCGCACGGCACCGAGCGGAAAGGATTGTGGTGCCGGCGCGTCTGCGATCGCCCGCTCAGGCTCGGGCAAAGGCGCTGCCGTCCGGGCCGAGGGCGCGGTGAAGGCGGCGAAGCTTGCCTGCGGCGTCTCGGACAGGCCGCGATCCATCGTCTCGAAATGCGTCGGCCGGTAGGGCGAGCTTTCCGCGCTCCATGGCTGGCGCGGCCGGAACGGTTCGGTGCGGAACGCCTGCATCATCCCGCTCGCGCCCGTCGTCGACGCCCGGTCGCCCTCCCGCGCCAGAGCTTGACGGATGGCACCGATGATCAGCCCGCGAATGAGGCCCGGATCGCGGAAGCGAACGTCCGATTTCGCGGGATGCACGTTGACGTCGACGAGTGCCGGGTCGAGCGTGATCGACAGCACCGCCACGGGATAGCGGCCATGCGGGATCGTTTCGGAATAGGCCGCGCGAATGGCGGACAACAGTTGCTTGTCCTGGACCGGACGACCGTTGACGAAGACATATTGCTGCAGCGAGTTGCCGCGGTTGTAGGTCGGCACCCCGGCAAAGCCGGTCAGCTGGATGTCCTCGCGCTCGGCATCGATCTCTATGGCGTTGTCGCGAAACTCCTTGCCAAGCACCTGCGCCATGCGGGCGAGCCGGTCGTCGCCCGTCGCCGGAAACTCCAACGTCGTTCGATCCGATCCGGACAGTACGAAACGCACCTTCGGAAAGGCAATCGCCATACGGCGCACCACATCCGAAATTGCCGATGCCTCGGCCTTTTCCGACTTCATGAACTTGAGCCGGGCAGGGGTCGCAAAGAACAGGTCGCGGACCTCGACGACCGTACCGGTATTGGCGGGCGAAGGGCGAACGGAATCCGTCCTGCCGCCGGCAATGGTGATGACGGCGCCCTCGGTGGCACCAGCCGTCCGGGTGGTGATCGAAAGCCGGGAAACCGATCCGATCGAGGGCAGGGCCTCGCCGCGAAAACCGAGCGTGCGGATGTCGAACAGGTTGTCGTCGAGTTTTGACGTGCAGTGGCGCTTGACCGCCAGCTCCAGGTCGGTCGGCTGCATGCCGGCGCCGTTGTCGGTTACGCGCAGCAGCGTCTTGCCGCCGCCGGCGGTGGCGATTTCGATCCTGGTCGCGCCGGCGTCGAGCGCGTTCTCGATCAGTTCCTTGGCGGCACTGGCGGGACGTTCGATGACTTCGCCGGCGGCGATCTGATTGATGAGGGTCTCGGAGAGCTGCTTGATGGCCATGCTCTATTTTCCCGGATTCGGCGACGGAACGGAAGCGGAAATACGGGTCTGTCCCCGTCTGGCATCTCCGATCACCAAATTCTGGTTGTGCAGCCCATTGGTGCACCAAAAAATGAGACGAGGATTTAATTGCCCCTTAACATTCTGCTGCGATTTTCCACAACAACCTGAATGATCACGGGTTTTGTCTTTGGAGCACTGCGGCGTTGCTGGACGTCGTGTCACCCCGCTCGAAGAGACGCCTTCCAAGGCCATCCCAGCATGTCCCGAAATGAAACCGCCGCAACAGCGCCGCGCGTCTTATTCGACGCGTCAAGGTCGCTGTGGCACTTTGAATGGCTGCATGTTTCCTTAAATCGGGAGACGATCTAAGGAAACATGCAGTAGGCGAGTGAGGACAGTGCAATGAACGATGGGGCGCCGAACGGCGCGGACATCAACAGGATCATTCTCGAGTCGAGCTGCGATGCGCTCGGCTTTGCGATGCTCGTCTGCGGCCGGGACGACACCATCCTCTTTGCCAGTCGCACCATGCTGCAATATTTCCCCGTACCTGCCGAGATGCTGCTGCCGGGAACCCGCCTGCGCGATTTTCTCGGCGCCGTCTACGACACCGGCGTTCGCCCCGGCACCGTTCCCGAAAACAGCCGCCGGCGGACGAACCGCGAGGACTGGATTGCCGAGCATATGGCGCTGCACTGGCGCGAGCGCTACGAGAATGTCGAGCGTTCCGGCCGAACCCGATGGGTGTCGATGCGCAAGCGCCGCCTCTCCAGCGGTATCGGCATCCTGTCGATCACTGACGTTTCCGACCAGAGGAAGCGCGACGAGCAGCTGCAGACGGATCTCGAGCGGGTCGAGTTGACCGAGGAAATCCTCGACGCTCAGCCCAATCCGATCTGCGTCAAGGATCGCAACCTCAACTATATCGCCGTCAACAAGGCGTTCTGCCTCATCCACGACCTTTCCCAGGAGGCGATCCTCGGACGTTCGGCCTGGGATCTGGTTGAAAGCGATCTTGCCGAACGTTTCGAGCAGTCCGATCGGCGCGTGCTTGAAACCGGCAAGCCGCATTCGGAAGCGGAACATATCGTGCGCGCCGATGGCAGCGATCTCTGGGTTCTCACCCGCAAATATCGCGTCGGCATGCCCGGCCGCCATTTCGTCGTCAGTTGCATGAACGACGTGACTGATATCGCCGGCTGGTACAATGGCTCCGAGGATGGGTCTGCCCCCTCCGGCGGTCTCCAGATCAACGACTACAGCATTTTTGCGCCGGCCCAGAATTTCTATGATCCGTTTCGCGCGCTGAACGTGCAGCAACTGGTCGGAGCGGGATCGATGATCGAGACGCTTCCAGCGCGTGGCCTGCGCGTTCTGCTTGCGACTGCCGATCGGCTGACGGAAGAACGGCTGGTGACGCGCCTGCGCGGCTCGGGCCTCGAGGCCTGCGCAGTGCGCAACGTCGACGAATTGACCGCCTTCGGTAGGGCGTCCGACAGCGCCGGCCTGAAGCTCGACGTTCTGCTCCTCGACGGCGCCTTTCCGGATGGTGAGCATATCGCGACGGCCTGGCGCAACTGCCCCGTCGTTACCGTCGAAGCCGATCAGGATGCTGCGGCGGTGCTTGCGGAGGTATTCCGTGTTTGCGCCGAGCGCCCGCAAGCCTCGCCACTCCTGCAATCGGACTGGTCGCTCTCCTTCGAGGACGAAGCTGCTTCAGCCGTTCCGGTTTCACAGGTCGATGTCCTCGTTGCCGAGGACAACCAGATCAACCAGTTCGTCTTTACCCAGATCCTCGAAGGGCTCGGTGTCTCGCACCGCATTGCCGCCAATGGCCGCGAAGCCGTCGAACTCTGGCATGAACTTCAGCCGGCGCTGGTGCTCATGGACGTGTCCATGCCTGTCATGAACGGCTTCGAGGCGGCAGTTGCCATTCGAACCGCGGAAAAAGTGAAAGGCGTGAGAACACCGATCATCGCCGTGACCGCCCAGGCCCTCGACATCGACCTGCAACAGTGCAAGGCATCGGGTATGGATGATCACATCATGAAGCCGGTCAGCCCCGACATGATCGAGGCCGTGCTGCGAAAATTCATGCCGGCAAAGGCGATGCGAACGACAGGTTGATCGAAAATCGTGTCAACTCGCTAGAATTGGGGATGTCGATGGCAGATCTTGGAGCGAGGCGATATCGGATTGTTAACCGCCGATTGCGATCGTCTGCAGCGTATTGCCAAAAAGTGTAGAGCCCCGCAGGAATGCATCGCAACCCCTCAGCCGTCAACGTCGGAACCTTGCCGGAAGCGCGCCGCCGCTCCGCGGGCCGGCCTACCTTGTCGGCTACCGGGCGTGGACGGCCGGGCTCACTTCAGATCCGGGGACTTGGCCGATGATGTCGGGGGAAACTCCCTATCACCGCATCGGCAGGGAGCCTCTGGTCGTGGACGGCTCGATCGATCCGTTGACCGGGCTCGGCAATGCGCGCCAGCTCCGCAAGACCGTTTGCGATCTGGCCGAAGAGCGCGCCAGCGATCCCGCTCCCTTTACCATTGGCCTTGCCAATATCGATGGCTTCAAGCCGATCAACGATCTTTTCGGCCCACGCGCCGGCGACGAGATCCTCTGCCAGGTCGCCCATCGGCTGCAAGCCTGCGCGCCAGAGGGCGCAACGATCATCCGCTCCGAGAACGACGAGTTCGCCTTCGTCCTGCCGCTCGTCTTCGAGCGCAAGGGCGCGGAGAAAGTCGGCCTGATGCTGAAAGAGGTGCTGTCGGCGCCCTTCGATCTCGGCGACCGCAACGTCCGTCTTTCGGCTTCTTTCGGTTTTGCCGTCTATCCCTTCGCCGGCGAAGTGTTCGAAGATCTGCTGAAAAGCGCCGACACGGCGCTCTATCGTTCCAAGCGCCGCGGTCGCGGCCAGATCACCGTCTATTCCCAGGAAATTGCGCAGGAGATGAAGCGCGCGACGCAGCTCGAACAGGCGCTGCGCAATGCGATCATCGCCAACGAGGTGGATGTGCATTTCCAGCCGATCGTCGATCTGCGTAACGACGCGGTCGTCGGCTTCGAGGCCTTGGCGCGGTGGTGCGATGCCGATCTCGGTTATGTCTCGCCGGCCGTCTTCGTGCCTTTGGCGGAGGAGCGCGGTTTCATCGAATCGCTGGCCGAGACGCTGCTGCGCAAGGCGGCGCACGCGGCACTTTCCTGGCCGAAGGAGCTCTTCCTGTCGTTCAACCTGTCGTCGGCGCAGTTGATGGATCCGGCCACCAGCCACCGGCTGTTGACGATTATCAACCAGATCGGCCTCGATCCGCGGCGGCTGGAACTGGAGATCACCGAGACGGCCGTGATGGCCGATGCCGAGACCGCCCAGAAGATCGTGACCGAGTTGCGGGCGGCGGGCGTTCGCGTCTCCCTCGACGATTTCGGCACGGGCCAGTCGAGCCTTGGACGCCTTCGCGACTTCTCCTTCGACAAGGTCAAGATCGATCGGGCCTTCGTGTCGCGGATTTCGGCCGACCGGGCCTCTGAACATATCATCAAGGCCATCGTCTCGATGTGCGAAGGTCTGGAGCTTGAGGTCGTCGCCGAAGGCATCGAGGATTTTTCCGAGGCGTTGAAGCTGAAGGCGCTCGGCTGCGGCATGGGCCAGGGCTACTTCTACGGCAAGCCGGCTGATGCTGTCGCGACAATGCGCTACCTCTCGGACCGCTATCGCGACGTCGCAGCTCAGCTCTAGGTGTTGCCCTAGGCCAGGCGTCAGTCCTTGGCGCCCTCCGCCCGGTTTCTCGTGCCTTCCGCCAGCAACCAATCCCTCACCCGGCGCGCCTGGTTGTTCAGCTCGCGCGAGCGCGGCCAGACGACGTAAAACGCCAGCCCGGTCTTCAGCACATGGCCGCCGACGGGGACCAGGGCGCCGGAGCGAACCTGCGGATCGGTCAGGTGCTCCCAGCCGAGCGCCACGCCTTCGCCAGCAAGCACCGCCTGGATCACCAGGACATAGTCGTTGATGGCAAGGCGCCGCGCCTGAGGTGGGTAGGGGAGGCCGGCGCTGGAAAACCATTCGGTCCAGTCGCAGGCGCGCCGGACCGGTTCCTCCAGATGAATGAGGTTGTGGCGCAGCAGGTCGGCCGGCGTGCTCGGCAGCCCATGCTGCTCGATATAGGCAGGTGTCGCCACCGCATTGACGACCTCCTCGGCAAGAAGGGCGGCATGGTAACGCGGCCAATGGCTCGGATCGCCGCCGCGGATGCCAAGCGGGATCGGCTCCTCGTCGAGGTCGAGATCGCGCACGCTCGTCTGGATCCTGAGATCGATCTCCGGCAGATCCTCGCGCATCCGGTTGAGGCGCGGCAGCATCCACATCGAGGCAAAAGCGGTCGATGCCGCAAGCGTCACATTGGTCTCGCGCCCCTTGGAGCGGATGTCTTCCGCCGACTTCTGAATTCGCGAGAGCCCGACGGAAACGTCGGCGTGGAATTTCTCGCCCGCCTCCGTTAGTTCGACGGCGCGATGCACGCGGTGGAAGAGCGGCACGCCCAATTGTTCTTCCAATCCGCGAATGGCGTAGGAGACGGCGGCCTGCGTCATGCCGAGCTCGCTGGCGGCGCGGGTAAAATTCTGATGGCGGCCGGCCGCCTCGAACACGATGAGGCTGGCTGCAGACGGGAGCAGGCGACGCAGGTTTTCCATAACTTATGCTTATCGCATGGCTCAATTTTTTCCAGCGTTACAACGTGATTTTTCACCAATACCATCACCTTGAATGATGGGAGGACGTCGATGGAAATGACGACTGTGACAGCGGGCGAAGCGCCCAGACGGACAAGAGGCTCAAGGCCGCAGCGCGGCGGCGTCAGCGCCAAGAGCCTTGGCGTCCCCTACATCACTCGCAACATCCCCACCTACGATATCCTGGGTGAGGAAAGCCTGACCCGCATCGAGAAGGTCGCCGATCGCATCCTTGCCGAAGTCGGCATCGAATTTCGCGACGATCCGGCATCTCTCGATCACTGGAAACGCGCCGGCGCCAAGCTGGATGGGGTCCGGGTGACGTTCGAACCTGGAATGCTGAAGGAGCTCGTGCGCTCGGCGCCGCGCCAGTTTACCCAGCATGCTCGCAATCCCGCCCGCAGCATCGAAATCGGCGGCAACAATGTCGTGTTCTCGCCGGCCTACGGCTCGCCCTTCGTCACCGATCTCGACAACGGCCGGCGTTACGGCACGATCGAGGACTTCCGCAATCTGATCAAGCTGGCGCAGTCGAGCCCCTGGCTGCACCATTCTGGCGGAACGATCTGCGAGCCGGTCGATGTGCCGGTGAACAAACGCCACCTCGATATGGTCTACAGCCACATCAAATATTCCGACCGGGCCTTCATGGGTTCGATCACCGCGGAGGATCGCGCCGAAGATTCGATCGAGATGGCGCGCATCCTCTTCGGCCGCGATTTCGTCGATGCCAATTGCGTCATCCTCGGCAACGTCAACGTCAACTCGCCGCTCGTCTGGGACGGCACCATGACGAAGTCGTTGCGGGCCTATGCACGGGCAAATCAGGCGGCGGTCATCGTGCCCTTCATCCTCGGCGGTGCCATGGGGCCGGTCACCAATGCCGGCGCCATCGCCCAGTCCTATGCCGAAACGCTGGCCGGATGCGCTTTGACCCAGCTCGAGCGCAAGGGCGCGCCGGTTATCTTCGGCAACTTCCTGTCGTCCATGTCGTTGCGCTCGGGCTCGCCGACCTTCGGCACGCCGGAGCCGGCGATCGGCAGCATGGTCGTCGGGCAACTCGCGCGCCGGCTCGGTCTGCCGCTGCGCTGTGCCGGCAATTTTTCCAACGCGAAACTGCCGGATGCGCAAGCGATGCAGGAAGGCGTCATGTCGATGCTGTCGGCGGTGCATTGCGGCGCTAATTTCATTTTGCACTCGGCCGGCTTCGTCGATGGGTTGCTGGCGATGTCCTACGAAAAATTCGTCATGGATACGGATTTCTGCGGCGCGTTGCATTCCTATCTCGCCGGCGTCGTCGTCGACGACAACACGCTGGCCATGGACGCCTTCCTGCAGGTCGGGCCGGGCAGCCATTTCCTCGGCTGCGACCACACCATGCGCAACTACCAGACCGCCTTTTGGGATTCGGCCCTGTCCGACAACGAGCCTTTCGAGAAATGGGCGGAAGAGGGCGGAACCGATATGGCGGTGCGGGCCAACCGGAGCTGGAAGAAGACGCTGGCCGAATACGAAGCGCCGCCGCTGGACGTGGCGATCGACGATGCTTTGATCGACTATGTCTCTCGCCGCAAGAACGGCATGGCGGACGCCTGGTACTGAGCCGACGCCACCCCCTCACTGGGGATGTGCAGAACAAGAATGATGGAGTGCCCCGGTCCACTTCAGCGGACAAGCGGTGCTCAAGGGAACAGAAATGACGCTGCCGAAAGACCCGCTGCTCCAGCCCTATCGCCTCAAACATCTGACGCTCAAGAACCGGATCATGTCGACTTCGCACGAGCCGGCCTATTCCGAAGATGGCATGCCGAAGGATCGCTACCGCCTCTATCACCTTGAGAAGGCCAAGGGCGGCATGGCGCTGACGATGACGGCGGGATCTGCCATCGTCTCGGAGGATTCGCCACCCGCCTTCGGCAATCTCCACGCCTATTCCGACGAGATCGTGCCCTGGCTGAAGAAGATCGCCGACGACTGTCACGAGCACGATACCGCGGTGATGATCCAACTCACCCATCTCGGCCGTCGCACCGGCTGGAACAAGGGCGACTGGCTGCCGGTTCTCTCCGCCTCGCCGGTGCGCGAAGCGGCACACCGCTCCTTTCCGAAGGAGATCGAGGATTGGGACATTGAACGCATTGTCGGCGACTATGCGTCAGCCGCCGCCCGCATGCAGGCCGCAGGCCTTGATGGCATCGAGCTTGAGGCCTACGGCCATCTGATGGACGGCTTCTGGTCGCCGGCGACAAACCATCGCGACGATGACTTCGGCGGTTCGCTCGACAACCGCCTGCGCTTTACCGACATGGTGCTCGATGCGATCCGCAAATCCGTCGGGCCGGACTTCATCGTCGGCATGCGCATGGTGGCAGACGAGGATTGGGACAAGGGGCTGTCGAAGCAGGAGGGCATCGAGATCGCCCGCCGCCTGGCAAACTCCGGCAAGGTCGATTTCCTCAACATCATCCGCGGGCACATCGATCATGATGCGCCGCTGACCAAGGTCATCCCGATCCAGGGCATGGCCGCGTCGCCGCATCTCGATTTTGCCGGTGAAGTGCGGGAGGCCACGAAATTTCCGGTTTTCCATGCGGCCCGCATCGCCGATGTCGCAACGGCACGCCACGCAATCGCCGAGGGCAAGCTCGACATGGTCGGCATGACCCGCGCCCATATCGCTGACCCGCATATCGTCAGGAAAATCGAAGAGGGCCGGGAGGCTCAGATACGCCCCTGCGTCGGCGCCACCTACTGTCTCGACCGCATCTACGAGGGCGGAGGTGCGCTCTGCATTCACAATGCGGCGACCGGGCGCGAGGCGATCGTGCCGCACGTCATCTCCAAAAGCGGCGGGCCGAAGCGAAAGGCCGTCGTCGTCGGTGCCGGCCCGGCCGGCCTCGAGGCGGCGCGCGTGCTTGCCGAGCGCGGCCATTCCGTCGAAATCCTGGAGGCAACCGGCCAAGCGGGCGGACAGATCCTGCTTGCCCAGCGCAATCCGCGGCGTAAGGAACTGATCGGCATCGTCGACTGGCGGCTGTCGGAGCTGGAAAGGCTCGGCGTGCCGATCCACTACAACGTCTTTGCCGGTGCCGACGATGTTCTGGAGCGCTCCCCCGATCTTGTCGTCGTCGCCACAGGCGGCATCGCGCAAAACCCTGTTCTGGAGGCGGGGGGCGATCTGGTCGTGTCGAGCTGGGATATCATTGCCGGTACGGTCAAGCCGGAGGGACCGGTGCTGCTTTATGACGACAACGGCGCCCATAGCGGCATGACTGCGGCCGAATTGATTGCGCATGCTGGCGTCGAGTTGGAAATCGTTTCGCCCGAACGCATGTTCGCGCCCGAAGTCGGCGGCATGAACCATGTGCACTACGCCAAGACGTTTGCCGACCACAATGTCCGGGTGACGATCAATACCCGCCTGAGATCGGTTCGACGGGAGGGCAATGGCCTTGTGGTGACGCTTGGTTCCGATTTTTCCGATACGGCATCAAGCGAACGGCGCGTGGCTCAGGTGGTGGTCGAACACGGCACCGTGCCGATGGACGATCTCTATCGCGAGCTGAAGCCGGTTTCCCGCAATCTGGGCGCCGTCGACTACAAGGCGCTGCTTCGGGGCGAAAACCCGATTAAGCCTCGCAATCCGGGCGGGAGCTTCGACATGTTCCGCATCGGCGATGCCGTCGCCAGCCGCAACATCCATGCCGGCATCTATGATGCGCTGCGCTACGGCGTGCTGGTCTGAATAAAAGAGCGGCAGTGCAAACGCCGCCGCTCCATCTCCTGGCCGTCTATCGGTCCAGTCCTGGCCGTCTATCGGTCCAGTCCTGGCCGTCTATCGGTCCAGTCCTGGCCGTCTATCGATCCAGCTTACTGCTGGGTACCCTCAGCCGGCGCCGGCTGCATCGTGGTTGCCGGTACCGTTCCGGTGGTCGAGGAGGTCGTCGATGTGTCAACCGGCTGGTTGGCGTTCTGTTCGGCGACCTGCTGCGCCTTGGTCTTGAACTCCGGAGCCGCCTTCAAGGTTTCAGCGGTTTCTGTCGTCGTAAGCTTCAAGGCATCCGTATTGGGCTGCTCGGAGATCTGAATGCGATCGAACGGGACCGCCACGTTCTTCTCGCCGAGGCCCAGGAAGCCGCCGACACCGATCACCGCGGCTTCGACGCCGCCGTCCTTCTTGATGATCAGGTCGTTAATTTCGCCGACCTTTTCGTCGCCGGCATTGTAGACGGTCTGGCCGACATAGGTGCTGGTCGCGATCTGGTCGCTGGCCTGCTCGGTCAGGTAAGTCCCGTCAGACTTGGCCATGTCGGCAGGTGCTTCGGCACCCGGAACCGGCTGGATTTCCATCGTCTGCGGCTCGGCCGGCTTAGGCTGGGTGGCGTCCTGAGCGAAGGTCATCGGCGCGAACGCAACACTCGCGATAAGCGCACCGGCCGCAACGGAAGATACAAGTTTCTTGGTCATGTCAAACTGCCTTTCCTTGACGTTGTCGATCAAGGCGCGGTCCTGATTGTCGCCAGGTTTCCACCGCACCGGTGATATCAAAGCAACGCCCGACGACAGAAACGGTTCCAGAAAATTTTGAAATGATCGCGCCGGGAATCGGGAAGTCATGCGCCGGTTTCCGATGGTCGTCGATCAACATCGCCGACGGCCGTGGCGCATTTTTTGCCAGATGTCCGCCCGCCATCGCCCCATCTTTGTATTTTAGCGATTTATTGATTGCTTCATTACATTCACAAAATCTTGAGTGTTCTTGCCGATACTTACTGAAGGCAGGACAGGGATCTTATCATGGATAATCCATCCTGTTGATCTGGACGGTTCCCCCATGTTTCTGCCACGACGATTTCTCTCCGTTTCCCTGCTTTCCGTTTTGGTGATGGTCTGCCTTGTCGGGATTGAGCGCAGCCTGTTCGGCGTGCGCTACTTTTCGGAGCGAATGCCACAGGTCGAGCCCTACAACCTTTGGCATGCATGGGTGGCGCTCAGCCTGTCGCTTGCGGCCATCCAGGGGTTCACGCGTGATGCGTCCTGGTTGGGCACGCCTGTCCTACGGCTGGCTTCGCGCCGCGAACTCTGGATCTCCCTCGCCATGTTGGTCCTTTCGGCAGCGGCCGGCCTGCTTTTTACCGTCGATCCCGCGACCTTCAGCGCCCTGGCCCGCGAGGACAATATCTTCGAATGGCTTTCCGCCCTGTTGATCTTTGCCTCAAGTGTCTTTTTCGCATTGGCGGCGATCGGTCAGTTTCGCTGCGCGTACGATGGAGCCGGTCGCATCGCATGGCTCGCGGCCTGCGCTGCAGGGTTCTTTAGTCTTGTCCTTTTCATCGTCGGCATGGAAGAGATATCCTGGATGCAACGCGTGTTCAGCATTTCCACGCCGGACGCATTGCTTGGCCTCAACAAGCAGCAGGAATTGAACCTGCACAACATCTCCACAGGCTTTTCAGAGCTGCTTTATTATACCGGCAGCTTCCTGCTGTTGACGCTCGCGCCCTTTATCTGGCTTTACCTTCGCAAGGGCTTTGCGCTCGGACGGCTCGAAGCCTTCGCGCCCAGCGTTCTGGTGCTTTCGGCAAGCGCACCGATGGCGGCGTTCAACAGCGACAATTGGAGCATGCTGCCGACCCAGATGATGGTGATGATGACCGTGATCATCCTCTTGGTGATTGCCGATCTCGCGCTGCGGAGCGGGCTGTGGCGGGAGTTCAGCGTGCTGACCGGCGCCGCCATCCTGATCGTCGCGATCCAGGAACTGTTCGTGCTGCAGGCACACGAACTCGTGCGCATCTGGGATCCGACCGAATATAAGGAACTCTTCATTGCCGTTGGCCTCGCCATCTATGGCTATGAGACCTGGTCGCGTCTGCGTTCGACGGCGCCGGCAAGAGCTTTTCCCGGAAAAGTGCGAAGCGGCTTTCCGTCAGGAAATGCGTAGAAGCAAAATTAGAGAGTGTTTCTGCAGCTCGATCCAGACCGGAAACGCTCTAACGAGTTGCGGATCGGTCGCCGATCGATGGCAGGATAGAAGAAAACCCCGCCGAAGTGGCGGGGTTCCTTTACAGCGCCGCGCGTCTATTTAGACGCGCAAAGGTCGCTGTAACACTTTGAGTTGCTGCATAATTTTGTCCTTAGATCGATTCCGATTTAAGGAATTATGCAGTAGGAACGTCGGACAGCTCAGCCGTAGCAACGGCTGTCTTCAGTGGCTTTCGCGCAGAACCTCGCTGCCGCTTCCGCCGACGAGGAAGTCCAAGTCGGCGCCCTTGTCGGCCTGCAGCACCGTGTCCTGGTAGAGCTTGTAGTAGCCGCGCGTCCACTTCTGCTCCGGCGGCTGCCAGGCAGCCATGCGGGCTGCAAACTCTTCCTCGCTGATCATCAGGTTGAGCTCGCCCTTCATTGCGTCGAGCCGAATTCGGTCGCCGGTTCTCACGATCGCCAGCGGTCCGCCGGCGTTCGATTCCGGGCTGACATGCAGCACGACGGTTCCGAAGGCCGTGCCCGACATGCGGGCGTCCGAAACGCGCACCATGTCGCGCACGCCCTTTTCGACCAGCCGGCGCGGGATCGGCATGTTGCCGACCTCCGCCATGCCGGGATAACCCTTGGGGCCACAGCCCTTGAGCACGAGAATCGTGTCCTCTGTCACCGGCAGATCCGGATCGTCGATCTTGGCCTTCAGATCTTCGATCGTCTCGAAGACATAGGCCGGGCCCTCATGCGCCAGCAGATGTTCGCTGGCGGCCGACGGCTTGATGACCGCGCCGTTCGGCGCCAGGTTGCCCTTGAGCACGCGAATGCCGGCTGCCGCCCGCAGCGGGTTGTCGAGCGGACGGATGACGTCGTCGTTGTAGACTTCGGCGTCTTCCCAGTATCGGCTGATCGGCATGCCGAAGACTGTTGGCGCATCCGCATGCAGCAGATGCTGGATGCGGTTCATCACGGCTGGCAGGCCGCCGGCATAGGCGAGATCCTCGATCAGGTATTTGCCGGATGGCATGCAGTTGACGATGCAGGGCACCTGACCGCCGACGCGGTCGAAGTCCTCGAGACAGAGATCGACGCCGGCACGACCGGCGATCGCCAGCATATGCACGACCGCATTGGTCGATCCGCCGACCGCAGCGTTGGCGATGATGCCGTTCTCGAAGTTCTTCTTGGTCAGGATCTTCGACAGGCGCAGGTCCTCATGCACCATTTCGACGATGCGCTTGCCCGTCATGTGCGCCAGCGCCATGCGGCGCGCGTCGACGGCGGGAAGGGCGGCGTTGGTCGGAAGCGACAGGCCCATCGCCTCGACGATCGAAGCCATGGTGGTGGCCGTGCCCATGGTCATGCAGACGCCCGGCGAGCGCGACATGCCGCTCTCGGCCGCCATGAACTCCTGAACGCTCATCTCGCCGGCGCGCACGGCTTCGGAAAACTTCCAGACGTCGGTGCCCGAGCCGATGTCCTTGCCCTTCCACTTGCCGTTCAGCATCGGTCCGGAGGAAACGACGATCGTCGGCAGGTCCACCGACGCTGCACCCATCAACTGGCCGGGTGTCGTCTTGTCGCAACCGCCGAGCAGCACGACGCCGTCGATGCCATAGGCGCGGATCGCCTCCTCCACGTCCATCGCGAGCAGGTTGCGAAACAGCATGGCCGTCGGTCGCATCTGCGTTTCGCCGAGCGAGGAAACCGGAAACTCGAGCGGAAAGCCGCCGGCCTCCCAGACACCGCGCTTCACGCCCTCTGCCAGAATGCGCAGGTGGCTGTTGCACGGGGTCAGTTCCGACCAGGTGTTGCAGATGCCGATGATCGGACGCCCGTCGAAAACATGGTCCGGAAATCCCTGGTTCTTCATCCAGGAGCGATGGATGAAACCATCCTTATGGGTGCCGCCGTACCAGTGACGGCTGCGCAGTTCTTTCTTCTTGTCGCTCATGCGAACTTCCTCCTCACCATGCGATTGATCGCGTGGAAGAATTGTATGACTTTTTATTGGCGTTTCGCCAAGAGCTTCCGATCAGAGATGGAACGACGGTTCGAACCGGCCCTTGACGCTGACGCCGAGATCGAAGGTCTTGCCGGCATGCGGATCGGCTGCGCGCGCCGCTTCGTCCAGGTCCTGCCAAGCCGACGTCACCAGCATGCGGTCGGCCCTCGGTCCGATGAAGGCCGTGCAGCTCGGCTGCGTCGTCGGCATCGCATAGCGCGCGATCCGCACGCCGTCGGGCCGATAGACGTCGACCGTGCCGCTGCCCCAGCGGGCATTCCAGATCAGACCGTCGGCATCGCAGACCGAGCCGTCAATGCCGCCGGCCTCGCCGCTGCCGTCGACGAGCAGGCTGGGTTCGCCCTTCGGCAGGCCGGTTTCGGCATCGACGTCGACGCGCATCAGGTGGTTGATGTCGGTGTCGACGAAATAGGCAACGGTCCCATCCGGCGAAAAGCAGATACTGTTGGGAATGGTGATCCGGTCATAGAGCTTGGTCACCCTTGTGCCGGCGACGTGATAGATCGCGCCCGCTTCCTTCTCGGCGCTGCGGCCCATGGTGCCGATCCACAGCGAACCGGAAGCATGAACGCGGCCGTCGTTCGAGCGATTGCCTGGCTTGTCTTCCAGCGTCGTCACGAGGCTGAAGGCGCCTGTCTGCGTATCCCTGAGGAAAAGCCCCTGGTCGGAAGCGATCAGTTGCCGCAACGGATCGATGACGGCAAGCACGCTGCCCAGGAACGGAAGCTCGTGCACGGCCTTGCGGCCGGTTTCGAGATGCAGCTCGTGCAGCTGCTGGCCCTTGATGTTGAACCACCAGGCGGTGCCGCTGCCGGGGTCGTAAGTCGGGCCTTCCCCGAGGATCGAGGTCGATTCGCAAAGGATGCTGCCGGAAAAGGGAATGGTATCGCTCATCATCGCGCTCCGTAGACGGCGTCGTAGGCCTTGACTGTCGCGACGGCGCGCTTGCCGACGTCGGAGGCACTCATGCCCGGCTTGTAGAGGCTTGAGCCGAGCCCGAAGCTTCTGATACCGATCTTGGCATAGTCGGCGAAGTTCTCCTCCGACACGCCGCCGACAGCCGCCACTTCGACATCGGTCGGCAGCACGGTGCGGATCGCAGCGATGCCAGACGGGCCGAGCACGCTTGCCGGGAAGAACTTGAGGCCGGTTGCGCCTGCCGCGGCGGCTGCAAGTGCTTCCGTCGGGGTGAAGACGCCGGGCATGGTCACCATGCCCTTTTCCGCCGCCAGCCGGATCACCGCCGGCTCGACATTCGGGCTGACCATCAGTCGGCCGCCGACATCGGCAAGCTGTTCGACCTGTGCCGTCGTCAGGACGGTGCCGGCGCCGATCAGGCAGCCTTTCGGTGCCATCTTCACGGCGGTTTCGATCGATCGGAACGGGTCGGGCGAATTGAGCGGGATCTCGATCGCGGTAAAGCCCGCTTCGATCAGCGTGCCGACGACGCCTTCGGTTTCCTCGGGCTTGAGGCCGCGCAGGATGGCGACCAGCGGGTATTTCATCGGCGGGAAGGGGATACGGGTCATAGCAATAGTCTTTCGGTCAGAGGGGCCAGATTGCCTGAGCGGCAGTCGAAAGGCCGGCGCGCACGGCCTCGTCGGCGTCGACGACCCGCGGGCTAAGGTTGAGGCTTGCGAGCGCGGCGCGGTAGAGCGCGCCGAGGGAGCCGGAGGCTACGAGGCAGACGCTGTCGACTGTGCCGGCGGCCGCCAATGCCCCGGCGATCTCAAGCCCGATCAGCGTGCCCGAAAGCGTCGCCTTGGCGTCGGTGGCGCTGGCACCGTGGAGGAGTTGGCCGGCGCGCACGCCGAACGGCAGGTTGGTGGCGAGCGCGGGGTTGGCGCACGCAGCGGTGACCGCGGCGAGGAACGACGGATGGTCGCCGGAAAAGACCTGCGCATCCGCGACCGAGTGGCTGAGGATGGAGTGCCGGGAGATCACGTCGAACAATTCACCGGTCATGAAGGTGGAGAAGCCGGTGACCTTGCCGCCATCAAGGCGCACCCATTTGCTGTGGGTTCCAGGCATGCAGACGAGGTGCCGGCCGTCGCCGAGGCTTCCGGCGGCGCCGAGCAATTGGGTTTCCTCGCCGCGCATCACGTCGGGGTGCTGCGGATCGCGCTGGGCGAGACCCGGAAGAATACGGATGTCGCGCCCGACGTCGGGCACCGCGACGGCGCCCATGGCAATGGTCGAGAGGGCGGCGGGCGTATCGAGATACCCGGCCTCCAGCCAGCCCTGTTTGGCGCCCGCCATGCCGCAGATGATCACCGGCAGGTGCGTCGGCGCGGCCGTTGCCGCCAGATGCGCCTCCAGGACGGTTGAAAAGCCTGTTTTGGCGGCCGTCGTCATGCCTTCGCCGCTGCGCCGCTCGGCAAGCACCGTGCCGTCCTCGGCAATGATCCAGAGCCGAAAGCTCGTGGTTCCCCAGTCGACTGCGGCATAATAGGCTGCGGTCATCAAAGTGCGCCTCCGTCAATGATCATCGTTTGGGCTGTCATGCCCATGGAACAGTTCGAAGCCAGGTAGAGGCATGGTCCCACCAGGTCCTCAGCGGTCAGGCTCCGCTTCAGGCACTGCTTCTCCAGCATCGCCGCGATCGCCGTTTCGTCGAGCCAGAGTTTCTTTTGGCGCTCTGTAACGATCATGCCGGGCAGGATTGCGTTGACGCGGATATTGTCGGGGCCGAGCTTGCCGGCGAGCGACTTGGTCAATCCGATGATACCCGCCTTGGCCGTCGCATAGGCCGGGATTTCCGCCATGTTGAGCAGGAAGGCGATCGACGAGAAATTGACGATCGATCCGCCGCCGGCCCGCCTCATGTGCGGCGCCACCGCCTGGCTCATGAAGAACAGGTGCCTGAGATTGACCGCCTGGCTTTCGTCCCAGCTCTCTTCGGTGACGCTTTCGAGCTGCTGCCGGTCGTCGCGGGCGGCATTGTTGACGAGCACGTGGATCGCGCCGAGTGTTGCCGCGGCCGTTTCGGCGGCTGTCCTCACTGCGTCGATATCGCGCAGATCGGCATGAATGAACAGCGGCCTTTGCCCGGTCCCGGCTACGAGCCTGTCGGCAAGCTCCAAGCTCGTGGCCTCGTCGATGTCGACGAAGGCGACCTGCGCCCCCTGACGAACGAAGCCTTCGACGAGTGCTGCACCGATGCCGGCGCCGCCGCCGGTTACAAGCACACGGCGATCCCTCAGGTCATGAAACTGGGCCGCAGGCAAGGGCATCGGTCCGGCACTCCCCATTCGCGCCGCTTCGGCACGCTTGCAAATTTCTTTGTTCCGGTATGTGGAACTTGATTTTATTATATGGAATTATCGGGCGAAGACGGTTATTTTGTCAAGATCGGATGGCGAACCTTGGACCTGTATGGGGCCGAAATGAAGCGGGCGACATGAGCGAAGAACCGACAGTGATAGCGGATGGCGAGGCGGCGGGCACAGGCACGCTGGGCAAGGCCATGGCCGTCCTTGAGGCGGTGGTCATGGCGGACGGGCCGCAACGTTTCACCGACATCCTTGCAAGGTCGGGGCAGCCACGCGGCACTTTGCATCGGCTGCTCAGCCACCTCGTCGAGGAGGGGCTGCTCGTGCAGCGGCGCGATCTCTGCTACGAGCCGGGTCTCCGCCTGCTGACGCTTGCCTATCGCTCATGGTCCGGCAATCGCTTCCGCGACGTTGCCGAACCACATCTTCGCAGCCTGCACGAGTTGACCGGAGAAACGGTGCATCTCGGCATCCTGCGCGAAACCGAGATCGTCTATGTCGACAAGGTCGAAAGCCGGCAGACGGTGCGCATGAGTTCGCAGATCGGCAAGGCCTCGCCCGCCTATTGCACCGGCATCGGCAAGGCGGCGCTGTCGTTGCTGCCGCAACCGGAACTGGAGCGTCTCGTGGCAGGGATGGCGTTCCATGCGTTCACGCCGCATACCCATCGCTCGGCCGAATCACTGCTGGCGGAGATTGCAGAGATTCGCCGCGACGGACACGCTTTCGATCGGGAAGAACATGAGATAGAGATCCGGTGCGTGGCTGCGCCGATCCGTGTTTCGGGCAGCGATCTGACGGCTGGAATCTCGGTTACCGGACCGGCCTATCGGGTGAGCATGGAGCAGTTGATCGCCTGGTCGGGGGCGGTGCGGACGGCGGCGGCGGCGATCGGGGAGGAGGCCGCGATTCGCCTCGGCCCGGGCCGCGGTGGACCTTGAGTTCACTTTACGATAAATTAGGAACTTCGACTGGACGTGGCGTTCCAAGCTCGATAACGTTAATATATCAGGATCGCTTTGCGGTTGTACGCGAGTCGGTTTGATTTTGACATTGATAGTAATTTTGACGTGATCTTCATGCGGCGTCAGCGGCCGTGCTCCTCCCCGGAGCCGGATGTGGAGAAGGGCGGAAGATGATCGATTTCAGCGCGAATATGGCGTCGTTGATGCTTCCTGACGGACGGTCCGTGAGGGGGCCGATCTGCTGCGAAGACGACATTAGACGGGTGATCGGGCAGGTTGCGGACGCTTACGGCTTCCGCGGTTTCCTGGTGCTCGCCGTTCCGGATACCGGCTGCAGCAGCCTTGAGGCCAATGCCATCATGACGACCTATCCGGTTGAATTCTTGAAGGGCTACGACAGCGCTGGCCTGATCAATGGCAGCCCTGTCATCCAGCGTCTGCGCCGCAGCACCATACCCTTCACCTATGACGCTCATCAGTTGGCTCGCCGCCGCGCCGACGGCAAGGGCGACGCGGCGATCTGCGTCTTCGAACAGGCGGGCATGCCACGCGGCATTTATCTGCCGGTGCACGACGCCGGCGGCCACCGGGCCGCCATTGCCTTTGGCGGCGACCGCCCCGTGGCGTCGAACGACGAGATGCAGGAACTCAATCTGTGGGCCGGCATTCTGTACAGCAAGCTGGCCGAGGTGCGTGGGCGCGAGCGACGCGGCTCGGGAAGCCTGTCGCGCCGCGAGGTCGAATGCCTGCGCTGGGCCGCTGCCGGCAAGACCACGAGCGAGATGGCGCGGATCCTGGCGCTATCGGAGTATACGGTGAACCACTATCTCAACCGAGCGACGCGAAAGCTGGATTCGGTCAACCGCGTGCAGACGGTCGCCAAGGCCATGCGCGCCGGTTTGATCAACTGAGAATTGGCACTTTCTGCACATCAAAGCTGGATGCTGCGGCATGGCGCGGTTCGCTTGTAGGGAAATACACAGGCTTTTGGGCGCGTAGGGCAGGGAATCTCGATCATCTGTTGGCATGGCCTGCAGGTCAGTCTATTTGATAATTGATGAATGCCATGGAACGCGCGAATGCAGGATACGATGACCACCGGGACGACTGACGCAGATCTGCCCCGGGGCGGTGATTTCGCGTCCGAGATCGCCAAGCTGGAGACTCAGTTCGATATCATCCGCTATATGCGGCGGATCACGCAGATGTTTGGCTTCAAAACCTTTCTCATCTGCTCGATCCCTTCCATCGATGTCGAACGCCTGGCCGCAACCACGGTCATCTCCAATATGCCTGCCGAACTGCTCAACAAATATGACAGCCTGTCGATGCTGCGCTTCAGCACCGGCGTCAAGCGGCTGCGGGAAACGACGACGCCGTTCCAGGTGACGCTCGATGCCTGGGAAAGCGAAGGCGGCAAGCCCGATTCAGCCCGCGAATACATCGCGATGCTGCGCGAGAACGGCATCTTCCAGGCCAGCTACTTCCCGGTGCATGACGCCGAAGGCGGCCGCGGCGCTGTCATCCTGATGGGGCCGGAAGCAGAACTGCCGATGACCGTGACCATGGAACTGCAGATGATCGCAATCCATGTCTACAACCGGTTGGCCGAGATCGGCTCGGTATGGAAGAACAGCAGTGCGTCGCTCTCAGAGCGCGAGATTCAGTGCCTGAGCTGGACGGCGGCGGGAAAGACCAGCGCCGAGATTGCCGGCATTCTTGGCCTCTCCGAGCACACGGTGAACCACTACCTCAACCACGTCACCAAGAAGCTCGACGCGGTGAACCGGACGCAGGCCGTCGTCAAGGCGATGAAGAAGGGCTACATCAGCTAGCCGTCGCTCTGCAGCGCCAGGTTGGAGCTGCTCGAACCCGTCTCCCCCCTAAGTGCCGCGCGTCAAACATGACGCGCAAAGGACGTTGTCGTGCTTTAAACTTGCTGCATGATTTTCTCCTTAAATCGGATCCGATTTAAGGAATTATGCAGCTAGGTGGCGCAGGCGTAAAATGCACCGATCCTGTGCGGATTTGAGACCATTGCCCATAAACTGGGCAGATGCTCTCGGTGCCCCGGGTGAGAGACTTTCGATCTATTTCGCTGAAAATGTTCGCTTTTTCGTCTTGCCTGGAATCTGGCACGCATCCTGCATTGGTAGAGACATGTCCAGAGGGGACTAAAAACAAGACAGCGCCCAAGAAGGTCGCGACAAATAGGGCCGCCACCCAACCCCGTGTGATCCCGGATGTACGGACACCAGGGTGAGTGGCGGCTCTGTTTTTTCCGTTATGTCGCATTGGCGAAGCGCCCGGCCTCGATTATCTAAGAGATAACAAAGAATGAGAGGGCGCGATGCCGGAAGTCACCAGAGACGTGGTTCTTGATAAGCTGCGAACCGTGCGCGGTCCTGATATGGAAGGCAACATCGTCGAGCTCGGGCTCGTGTCGGATGTGTTCATCTCGGATGGCAAGGCCTATTTCTCGATCACCGTGCCGGCCGACCGGGCCAAGGAACTGGAGCCGATGCGCGCCGCGGCAGAGCGCGTGGTGCGGGAAATCCCCGGTATCAGCGCAGCCATGGTCGCCCTGACGGCCGATCGCAAAGCCGCCCCTGCGGCTGCCCCGGTGCAGCGCCCGCAACCAGCCGGAGCCCATGCCGGCCATGCCCACGGCCAGCGTCCGGCCGGGGGCGCGCCCGCCAAGGCGGGCATTCCCGGCGTCGGCGCAATCATCGCCGTCGCCTCCGGCAAGGGTGGTGTCGGCAAATCGACCACGTCGGTCAACCTGGCGTTGGCGCTGAAGGCCAACGGCCTGAAGGTCGGCCTGCTCGACGCCGACATCTATGGCCCGTCGATGCCGCGCCTCCTGAAGATTTCCGGCCGGCCGCAGCAGATCGAAGGCCGGATGATCCGCCCGATGGAAAACTACGGCATCAAGGTCATGTCCATGGGCTTCCTCGTCGACGAGGAAGTGGCGATGATCTGGCGCGGCCCGATGATCCAGTCGGCATTGCTGCAGATGCTGCGCGAAGTGGCCTGGGGCGATCTCGACGTGCTGGTGGTCGACATGCCGCCGGGCACCGGCGATGCGCAGTTGACGATGGCACAGCAAGTTCCGCTTGCCGGCGCGGTCATCGTCTCGACGCCGCAGGATCTGGCTCTGGTCGATGCCCGCAAGGGGCTGACGATGTTCCGCAAGGTCGAGGTGCCGGTGCTCGGCATCATCGAGAACATGAGCTACTTCGTTGCGCCGGACACCGGCAATCGCTACGATATTTTCGGCCACGGCGGGGCACGCAAGGAGGCCGAACGCATCGGCGTACCTTTCCTCGGCGAGGTGCCGTTGACCATGGGTATCCGGGAAACCTCGGACGCGGGCACACCTTTGGTCGTTTCCGATGCGGACGGCGAGATCGCGCGCATCTATCGCGACATCGCCACCAGGGTCTGGGCCGAGGTTTCGGCAGCCCGCGAAGACAAGAGCCGTGCAATGCCGAGCATTGTCTTCGAGTAGACCTTCATCCACAGCTTCGTCGGATGCCATCGCTGCGGTGGCAAGCCGACGCGGAGGTCGTCTGCCGCAGCCCCTACAGCATAATTCCTTAAATCGGAATCGGTTTAAGGACGAAATTATGCAGCAACTCAAAGTGTTACAGCGACCTTTGCGCGTCTAAATAGACGCGCGGCGCTGTAAATGACGGCACAATTTTGTCCGCGACCCGATTTCGATTCGGAGAAACATGCAGTAGGGTGGCGCCGGAACGATGGACGGCGTCTGTGTCATGTATCGAGGGGGCATTGATTTTGCGTCTGTGTTGCGCCATATGCCGTGCCGCACTTGCGAAGGTGCCCAACTTAGCGCGCTCTCGCCGGAGATCTTGTCCTCCCGCGATGACCGAGTTGAGGATTTTGTCCTGACTGGCGGAACGCTTCATCCGATGGATTTCGATTGTGGGAATAATGTGGCGCCGATGCGGTTGCTCACTTTCGCTCCGGCTCGCACCTCCGCCCGGGGCCGCACCAGTGGGAGGGGCCTCTGAATGATTACGGGCTATTGCTCCAACGGAGAGACCGTCACCCTGTCGGTGGCGGATGAGCCCGTTACCCTGCGTCCCGACATCGTCTGGGTCGACCTCGTCGAGCCGAGCAAGGCCGAGGATCTGATGATGGAGAAGCTTCTGGGCATTTCCATCCCGACACGGGAAGACCTGAAGGACATCGAGCCATCAAGCCGGCTTTATACCGAGGCCGATGCCGTGTTCATGACGGCGTCGCTGGTCTACCGCTCGGAAACCGATATTCCCGATCTTACCGACGTTGCCTTCATCCTGCATGGCGGGCGGGTGGTGACCATTCGTTACGCCGAGCCGCGGGCCTTCGCGCTTTTCAAGGCGGCGATGCACCGGATTCCGGGCGGCTGCCCGAACGGCGTCGTGATGCTGACCCGGCTGCTCGAAACGATCGCCGACCGCACCGCCGAAATTCTCGAGCAGGCCGTGGGCAAGATCGACGATCTGTCGCTGCAGGTTTTTGGCGACAGGGCTGTCGTCAAACGTCGGCCGCCGCATTTTTTGGAAGCGCGCCTGCGCGATGTCGCCGGCCATCACCGGCTGGTTGCCAAGACCCGCGACAGTCTCGCGTCACTTTCGCGCCTGTTGACCTTCGTCTACACGGTTCCAGACGTCCAGGCGGACAAGGACAGCCGCGAGCTTTGCCGCTCGATCTCGCGCGACATCCAGACGTTATCGGAGCATGCCTCGTTCATCTCGGGCAACATCACCTTCCTGCTCGACGCCTCCCTCGGCCTCATCAATGTCGAGCAGAATGCCATCATCAAGATTTTCTCGATCGCTGCGGTGGTGTTATTGCCGCCGACGCTGGTCGCTTCCGTCTACGGCATGAACTTTCGCGTGATGCCGGAACTCGAATGGCAGTTCGGCTATCCCTGGGCGCTTGCCGCCATGGTGATATCCGCCGTGATACCCTTTTTCTTCTTTCGCTGGAAAGGCTGGCTGTAACAGCCAGTAGGACACGCATGACCCAATCGCATGCCCCTTCCACACACGAGTCGAAAGACCTGCGCCGGCTGCTCGTCCTCGGCCTCGGCTCCATTGGCGTCGTCTACGGCGACATCGGCACCAGCCCGCTCTACGCGTTTCGCGAAGCGCTGCGCCCGGTCTCCCACGACGGCGTGACCGATGTGGAGATCATCGGCCTGATCTCGCTGATGCTCTGGACGCTGACGATCATCGTCACGCTCAAGTACGTGCTGTTTCTGCTGCGCGCCGACAACCAGGGGGAGGGTGGTACGCTCTCGCTGCTGGCGCTGTTGATGAAGACGGGAAATGGCCACACGGCGATCCTGTTCTTCATGGGCATCGCCGGTGCCGCGCTGTTCATCGGCGATGCGATGATCACGCCGGCGCTATCCGTGCTTTCGGCCGTCGAGGGTCTGAAGCTCGTGACCCCGGCGCTGTCGGAGTATGTCGTTCCCATTGCCGTGGTCATTCTGCTCCTGATGTTTGCGGTGCAGTCCAAGGGCACGGCAGCGGTCTCCAACTTCTTCGGACCGATCACCCTGGTCTGGTTCCTGGTGATGGGCGGCATCGGCCTCGTCCACATTTCCGACGACATGGCGATCTTCAAGGCCTTCAATCCCTATTATGCCGCCAGCTTCATGTTCAACGAGGGCTATGTCGGCATCATCGTGCTCGGCGCCGTGTTCCTGACGGTGACCGGCGCGGAGGCACTCTACGCCGACCTCGGCCATTTCGGCCGTCGCCCGATCCAATGGGCCTGGTTTCTCGTCGTCTTTCCCGCGCTGACGCTCAACTATCTCGGCCAGGGCGCGTTCATCCTGAAGAACCCCGAGGCGATGTCGGACCCGTTCTTCCTGATGTTCCCGAAATGGGCACTGCTGCCGGTCGTCATCCTGGCGACGTTTGCCACGATCATCGCCAGCCAGGCTGTCATAACCGGCGCATTCTCCTTGACGCGGCAGGCGATCCATCTCGGCTTCCTGCCGCGCATGGCTATCTTCCACACCTCGGAAACCCACACGGGCCAGATCTATCTGCCCAACGTCAACACGCTGCTGATGTTCGGCGTCATGGCACTGGTGTTGGTTTTCGGCTCGTCGGAATCGCTCGCCACCGCCTATGGCATCTCGGTCACCGGCGCGATGGTCGTTACCACCGTTCTCTCCTTCGAGTTTCTGCGCGTGCGCTGGAACTGGTCGGCGCTTTGGGCCGGCGCCGCGCTGCTGCCGCTGTTTGCGCTGGAATTCGTCTTCCTCGGCGCCAACATGCTGAAGATGCATGACGGCGGCTATGTGCCGGTGCTGATCGCCGTCACCTTCATCGTCATCATGTGGACCTGGAAGCGCGGCACGGAGATCCTCCATGCCAAGACGCGCCATATCGACATTCCGTTGGCGAGCTTCGTCAAGTCGATCGAGCGCAAGAGCGAACATGCACCGGTTGCCGTGCCAGGCACGGCGGTGTTCCTGACGAGCGACCCAGAATCGACGCCCGCCGCCCTGCTGCACAACATCAAGCACAATCACGTGCTGCATCAGCAGAATTTCATCCTGACGATCCGCACCGCCAATACGCCGAAGGTGCCGAAGGCGGAACGTGTCAGCGTGCAGCCGCTCTCCGAACGCTTCACCCTGCTCGAAATGCGCTTCGGCTTCATGGAGACGCAGAACGTCTCACAGGCGCTGGGGCTCTTCCGCAAGTCGGGCTTGAAGTTCGATATCATGTCGACGTCGTTCTATCTCGGCCGGCGTAAACTGGTGCCGGACGCCCAATCCGGCATGCCGCATTGGCAGGACCGCCTGTTCATCGCGCTCGCCAATGCCGCGATCGATCCTTCCGATTACTTCCGCCTGCCCACGAACCGTGTCGTCGAACTCGGCTCGCACGTCATCATCTGACGACGCAGGCTGCCAAGGCGGCTGGCGGGCCGAAAGGCCTGCCCTTCCTGTCTTTCAGTGAAGGCGCATTAACCAAACATCAAGGTTAATGCTTCATTTTCAAGGCTCGAACGAAGCATCGTCGGCAGGCGTCCGGCGGCTTCATTTTTCTAGCGTCCCGCGCGGAACCTGTCCGCTGGCTCATCGCCGGCGAGGGCGGAGCCGTGCCTTCGACAAGCGTTGCGTGGAGTGGGTTGGTGCGTAAGAGTCGGAAACTGCGTCGCGAATCTCGTGTTAACTTCTCCGCCTGGCTGGCACCGGCAATCATCGGCCTTGCGGTCTATATCGGTTTTCCCACGGTCGCGGCCTATTCGGACCTGGCGACCTTCCTGTCCGGCATCAATCGCGGCGGCGAACGCTGGCGGATGTACATGACGCCGTCGCCGGCCGGTTCGATCCACGAGGTCGAGATGGTCTTTGCCGACCCGATCACGACGAGCGCGCTTGATGGCGGTGCCGGTGTCAATCTTCCCGATGGCAGCCGTGTCGCCCTGACCGCCGAAAGCAAACACGCCGGCACGCCGGATGAGGATCGTGTCAACCGCCGGGGCAAGAAGGGCCGTATCGTCGCCGTGACCCCCGTCACCCCGCCTAAGGATTTTACCGCCGGCTCGATCCTGCAGCGCACGAGCTCGCTGATGGAGCCGGGTTTCGAGGGGGGCGAAAAGATGGTCTTCGCCAAGCCGAAGATCAAAGGCAAGGAGATCGAGATCGCCACGGCCTTCTACAAGAAGAAGCCGCCGAAGACGGATCCCGGCGTCTCGCCGATGCTGGCCAAGCTCGTCACCAACGACAAGCCCGACATCCTTGCGACTGCCTATGTCCGGCCCGAGCCGGACTATGCGCGTGAATCGCCCTTCGATTCGATCCTGCGTGAGGACACGAACGCTGGACGTTTCATCCCCGACATTTCGCCGGAGGATCACGCCTGGGCCGCGACCCCGCTGCCGGCTGGCGTCTTCAGCAAGGAAGAACAGACCTGCCTTGCCGAAGGCATCTATTTCGAGGCACGCAGCGAACCCTTGAAGGGGCAGGCGGCCGTCGCGCAAGTGATTCTCAATCGGGTGCGCAATCCGACCTATCCGAAGACGATCTGCGGCGTCGTTTATCAGAACAAGGCGTGGCGCAACCGTTGCCAGTTCTCCTTCGCCTGCGACATGATCCGCGATTTGATCTATTCCCGTTCGCACTGGAAGGAAGCAAGGGACGTTGCCATGGCGGTAACCGCCGGCAAGATCTGGTTGCCCGAAGTCGGCTCAGCCACGCACTATCACGCTACCTATGTAAACCCGGCCTGGGCAAAGACGATGAAGCGTGTCGGCAAGATCGGCCTGCACATCTTCTATCGAACCTATGGCGGTGGCTGGAGCTGACGCATTTCTGCTGCCGACCCCCTGGCTCACAAGCATCGATCGCGGGTCGGAGATTCCGGCTTGCGATCTGCCGATTCCCGCCTTTGTCCGTCGATCGTCGGCGCGGGATGTGGTCAAGCCAATGAAATCATTGAAAAATATTGTCCACGCCGAAGCGCTGTGCACGCCTTGACTATGCGGATGCCTAAAACTATGTTGCGCGCGACTTCAAATGGGGCTGAAACGTGGCTTGAACAGCAGCCCTTTGTGTGACCGAATCACGGTCGTGACCGTGTGGGACAACAAGGGAGAGCCACGTGACGGAGAAACCCGAGGAAAGTCTGGAAACGAGGCTCAAGCAGCTCGGCGACAAGATTGAGGCCAAAAGGCCCAGTTCGCCTGACGCAGCCGAGGCCCGGGCCGCCGAAAGCCGCAAAGGCTATGCGGCGGCAATGAAGCTCTCCAGCGAGTTCATCGCTGGCATCGTTGTTGGGGCGTTTCTGGGCTATCTTTTGGACCACTTTGCGGGTACAGGGCCGTGGGGCATGATCATTTTCTTGCTCCTTGGCTTTTGCGCCGGTGTGTTGAATGTACTGCGTTCGGCGGGGATGGTGGCAACACTCGATCCGGAAAAGCGTAGTTCTGGGAATGACAAGACGGACGGAGATGGCGCCTGAGGCGTCGCCCGGAAAACACGGTATCCGCTCTAAAGGCGGGCAGAACGAAAGAGAAGCGCGGTGTCAAACGATCCGACCCACCAGTTCCTGGTCAACAAGATTGTCCCGATCGAAATTGGCGGAATTGACTTTTCCTTCACCAATGCATCGCTGTTCATGGTTGCGACCGTGGGTGCCGCTGCCGGTTTCCTTTACCTGACCACATCGCAGCGCGGGCTGATCCCGACGCGCCTGCAGTCGGTTTCGGAAATGTCCTATGAGTTCATCGCTTCGATGCTGCGCGAAGGCGCCGGCAACGGCGGCATGAAGTTCTTCCCGATGGTGTTCTCGCTGTTCATGTTTATCCTGACGGCGAACCTGCTCGGCATGTTCCCTTACTTCTTCACCATCACCAGCCAGATCATCGTCACCTTCGCCTTGGCGCTGTTCGTCATCGGTACGGTGCTGTTCTATGGTTTCTACAAGCATGGCTTCGGCTTCCTGAAGCTTTTTGTGCCACAAGGCGTGCCGGGCGTATTGCTGCCGCTGGTCGTGTCGATCGAAATCATCTCGTTCCTTTCCCGTCCCATCAGCCTTTCGGTCCGTCTCTTCGCCAACATGCTGGCCGGCCACATCACGCTGAAGGTTTTCGCGGGCTTCGTCACCTCCTTGAGCGCCCTCGGTGCGCTCGGCATCGGTGGCGCGATCCTGCCGCTCATCATGACCGTCGCTATCACCGGTCTTGAATTCCTCGTCTGCTTCCTCCAGGCCTATGTCTTCGCGGTACTGACCTGCATGTACCTCAACGACGCTGTCCATCCCGGAAGCCACTAAGGAATACAGTCGCTTGCTTCCGGCCGGTCCTCCGCCGGAAGCGCAATCCTAAGCCGCAACACCATTCGAAGGAGTTCAATCATGGAAGCGGAAGCAGCAAAGTACATCGGCGCAGGTCTGGCTTGCCTCGGTATGGCCGGCACGGCTCTCGGCCTCGGCAACATCTTCGGCAGCTACCTCTCTGGCGCGCTGCGCAACCCGTCGGCTGCTGACGGCCAGTTCGGCCGCCTCGTATTCGGCTTCGCCGTTACGGAAGCTCTGGGCATCTTCTCGCTGCTCGTAGCCCTGCTCCTCCTCTTCGCTGTCTAATAACGGCTGGAGTTTCGGCCGCGACCCGTCAAAGGGTCGCGGCCGCGCATATTCTTGAGTGCACCTGGAGGTGAGCATGTTTGTGACCGCGGCCTATGCCCAGCAGTCAACCACCACTGAAGGCGCCGAAGCACACGATGCCGCTGCGGCCGGTGAGGTGCACACCGAAACGGGTGTGGCCCACGAAGGCGAGGCTGGCTCCGGCGTGTTCCCGCCCTTTGATTCGACCCATTTCGCATCGCAGCTGCTGTGGCTCGCGATCACGTTCGGCCTCTTCTATCTCTTGATGTCGAAGGTCATCATTCCGCGCATCGGCGGAATTCTTGAAACCCGTCACGACCGGATCGCTCAGGATCTCGACGAAGCGTCGCGCCTGAAGGGCGAAGCTGACGCCGCCATCGCATCCTATGAGCAGGAATTGGCAACTGCCAAGGCCAAGGGTCATCAGATCGCCGACGGCGCGCGCGAAGCTGCCAAGTCCAAGGCTGTCGCCGACCGCAACGCTGTCGAAGCCGATCTTTCCAAGAAGATCGCCGCTGCGGAAGACCGCATCGCCGACATCAAGACCAAGGCACTCGCTGACGTCGGCGTGATCGCCGAGGAAACTGCGACCGCTGTCGTCAAGCAGCTGATTGGTGGCACCGTCACCAAGGCTGAGATCGTCGCTGCCGTCAAGGCATCGGCCGGTAACTGAGGAGCACTGAACCATGCATCTTGATGCGACCTTCTATGCCCTCGTCGGCTTGATCCTGTTCTTCGTCCTGATCGCCTATCTCAAGGTTCCGGGCATGATCGGCAAGGCGCTCGACGGACGCGCCGACAAGATCAGCAACGAGCTGGCGGAAGCCAAGCGCCTGCGCGAAGAAGCCCAGAGCCTCGTTGCCGAGTACCAGCGCAAGCGCAAGGATGCCGAAGCGGAAGCTGCCGGTATCGTTGCCGCCGCTCAGCGCGAAGCCGAAATGCTGACCGCCGAAGCCAAGCAGAAGACGGAAGAATTCGTCGCCCGCCGGACCGCGCTGTCGGAACAGAAGATCAAGCAGGCCGAGAGCGACGCGATCAACGCCGTTCGTTCAGCCGCCGTCGATCTGGCGATCAGCGCTGCCGAAAAGGTGGTTGCTGCCAAGGCCGACGCCGGCGCCCAGAGCGAGCTGTTCAAGAGGGCACTTGGCGAAGTCAAGTCGCGCCTGAACTAAGCACGCGCTGCAAGATACGATTTGAAAGCCCCGCCTTGCGCGGGGCTTTTTGCGTTTTGGGATAACCTTGGGTGAGGCGTGCGAGCGCCTGTCTGGGATGCCTTCCGGTAAGTTCAGTCAATCCCGTTTCGGGGTCGATCGAGGGGAAAGCACTCGCGGGGTGCATACGGATCGGCCGGGGCCGCTGCCAAATTGCACCCTGATGCGTGCCCGTAGGCGCTCGACACCGCGCGCACAGGCGCAAGGGCTGCCGTGGCAGCGCTCATTGATCCGCGCCTCGGTGACACGCTGAGCCGTCGCAGGCACCTCACGGCGCAGCGCGCCATCGGCGTCGGGTCGTGCCCGTCCAGACGGCCAGGTTTCGACAATGCCGAGCGTCAAGGCTTGCGGGGCGTCAGTCCTTGCGCAGCGGACGGAAGCTCATGCGGTGCAGCGGGCAGGGGCCTTTGGTGTCGATCGCCTTGCGATGCACCGCTGTGGCGTAGCCGGCATGGACCGCAAAGCCGTAGCCGGGGTGAGCGATATCGGCACGTTCCATCATGCGGTCTCGGGTCACCTTGGCGACGATCGATGCGGCGGCGATCGAAAGCGAGCGGGCGTCACCCTTGACCACCGCCTTGGCGTGGCAGCCAAGGCCGGGCGGCACATCACGGCCATCGACCAGCACGAAGCGGGCGGCCAGGGACAGGCCGTCGACGGCCCGGCGCATTGCCTCGAGGCTCGCCTTGCGGATGTCGATCATATCGATGGTCGCAGCCGAGGAAGAGGCGATGGAAACGGTCGCGGTTGCCAGGATTTCGTCGAACAGCCGTTCACGCGCCGCGGCGGTCAATTTTTTGCTGTCGTTCAGGCCTTCAGGGATGGCGTCCGGATCGAGAATGACGGCGGCCGCAACGACGGGTCCGGCAAGCGGTCCGCGTCCCGCTTCGTCGGCGCCGGCGACCGGCCATGCGCCGTCCTTTCTGGCAGCCAGCTCAAAGCTGAAATCAGGCTTAAGGAGAATATCCGGGAAAAGGGGAGAATCGATCGATCTGCGATGTGACATGCGGCGAAACTCGCATGATCGACCGATTCTCTTCAAGTCCCCCGATCTGAGTGCGGCGGCAGCCGGGGGGTATGCCAGCGTCATCCTGAGGCACGGAGGAGACGCCGGAATTCAATTCTGTCGTTGCGCGGCAAATATGACGCGCAATGGATGCTGTTCACCTGAGCTTGGTGCATGACCTGCTTCCCAAATCGATGTCGACTTAGGGAACCAGGCAGAAGTTCCAAGGCCGATACCTGCCGGCATCTTCCGGCCAGCCATTGAGATCATGAGATCTCCCGGCTGAACGTTTCATTCCATCACCTGAGCGGCCGGAAACTCCGCACCTCCTGCGACATACGCAGCACCTGTTGCCGCTAGAGCAGCGAAAGCTGCACGCCGGTCCCGAGCGGCGGAACGAAGATGTCATCCCGCAACTGTCGGCGATTGAGATTGAGGCCGAGGCGTTTGGCCGCAAGTTCGAACCGACGGCCGATCTGCCAGGCATAGGGACCAGCGCCCTTCATTCGTTTGCCGAACTCGGCATCGTAGTCCTTGCCGCCACGCATCGATCGGATGAGCGACATCACGTGCCGATAGCGGTCCGGATAGTTCCGAAGCAGCCAGTCGCGGAAGAGCGGGCTGACCTCGAGCGGCAGACGCAACAGCACGTAGGTGGCTTCCAGCGCTCCCGCCGCCCGGGAGGCTTCCAGCACCCTTTCGATCTCATGATCGTTCAATGCCGGGATGATCGGCGACACCAGGACGCCGGCCGGAATGCCGGCCTCGGAGAGGGAGCGTATCGCCTCCAGTCGCTTGGAAGGGGTCGAAGCCCGTGGCTCCATCGTGCGGGCGAGCTTTCGGTCGAGCGTCGTTACCGAAATGCCGACACGGGCGAGCCCCTTTTCGGCCATCGGCGCAAGCAGATCGATGTCGCGCGTCACCATCGCCGACTTCGTCACGATCATCACCGGATGGTTGGCGGCCTGCAGCACTTCGAGGATCTGGCGCATGATCCGCCATTCCTTCTCGATCGGCTGATAGGGATCGGTGTTGGTGCCGATGGCGATCGGCCTCACCTTGTAGTCCGAGCGGGCAAGCTCGCGCTCCAGCAGGCGCGGAGCGTCCGGCTTGGCAAAGAGCTTCGCCTCGAAATCGAGGCCGGCCGAAAGCCCCATATAGGCATGCGTCGGACGGGCGAAACAATAGATGCATCCGTGTTCGCAGCCACGATAAGGGTTGATCGAGCGATCGAAGGAAATATCCGGAGAATCGTTGCGGCTGATCACCGAGCGCGGCTTCTCCACCTGCACCTCGGTCTTGAAGGGCGGCAGGTCTTCAAGACTCTCCCAACCATCGTCGAAAGCCTCACGCGCCTGCGGCTCGAAGCGGCCCGACATGTTCAGTCCGGCACCCCGTCCGCGGCGACGATCAACCTCGATCCTGAGACCGGTTCCGCTCATCAATGCTTCGGCAACCTCTGCCGTGTTGGCGGGTGCAAGCGCACCCTGCCTGATCTGAGACAGCTCGTTCATCGGAATCTCCGGGGGATCACTTGTTTGATCCCGTTTTGTTCTGATTATTTTCCTATCGTGGAAACAAGAACAATTCAAGAACAAAAAATCATGCGGACTAAAATGATCGCGACAGGCTCGAACTGGAAATGGGACAGAGGAGCGAGAGCGGCCGCGCCAAGCGGATGTAGCATTTTACGCTGCAATGCGGTAGGAACAGCTATGCTGACGATCATCATGGAAACACGCGACAACGAAGCGGAACTGGCGCAGACGCTATCCGTGCTCGTGGCAGGCGCCGTGGAGGGATTGGTCAGCGATGTCATCATCCTCGATCATGGCTCCAAGGACGGGTCGGTGCGGGTGGCCGATGCCGCTGGCTGCCGCTTCTGCGTCGATTGGGATCTGGGCGAAATTGTGCGCTCCGCGCGTGGCGAATGGCTGATGCTGCTTGAGCCCGGCGCGCGGCCGATCGGACGTTGGGTGGATGAGCTTGTCGAATATGTGTCGCTTCACAAGGGCCCAGCCCGTTTCTCACCGTCACGGCTCCACCGCAAGCCGTTGTTGCATCGCCTTGGGCGGCGAGTAAAGCCGCTGGAGGCCGGGTTCCTCGTGCGCAAGCGCGACGCTTTGGCAGTTGCGCGCGGGAAGATGCAGCTGAGCGAGATGACGAATATCCGCGCTGTACGAAAGCTTGCGACCGAGCTGGTCCCGGCCTGGGTTGCACTCGACAGCAGGCAGGGCGCGTAGATTATCGGCTGGCGCCAACAAAAAAGGTGCCTGTCCTGCGGACGGCACCTCCAAGCGGCTACCAAATATCCTTGCTAGCAAATTCCTGTCCGAGCGACCGGGCGAGCCGCGCGTCGTATGTTCTTGTTCCCTTCGCCGGGGGACATCGGCAATGAGCTCGTCTTTGCTCCGTTTGAGGGACTTGCTCGGGTCTCGTTGCGATCCCTCATGTGGGCTGACCAGCGAACCCCTAGCAGACGGATAGGAGCTGCGCAGTTCCCTAGGGAACAGGCCGGGTGCGTCATACATTTGTGCGGTCGCCGCGCCGTGTCGGCAGCGGCAATTTCCAGGATGCATGTCGGGACAGGCCCGCTCAGCCCCGTTTCAGATGCTCGTCGAGCCGCGGCATGATCTCGACGAAGTTGCACGGCATGTGCCGGTAGTCGAGTTGCGGCTTGAGAATGCCGTCCCATGCGTCCTTGCAGGCCCCGGGTGAACCCGGCAGGACGAAGATGAAGGTGGCGTTGGCGACGCCACCCGTTGCACGCGACTGGATCGTCGACGTGCCGATCTTCTCGTAGGAGATCCGGTGGAAAACCTCGGAGAAGCCATCCATGCGCTTTTCGAACAGCGGCTCGAGCGCCTCAGGCGTGACGTCGCGGCCGGTAAAGCCGGTTCCGCCGGTGGTGATCACCACGTCGATTGTGTCGTTCAGCGTCCAGGCCTCCACCTGGTCGCGGATCCTTTGCTTGTCGTCGGGCACGATCGCGCGCGCTTCGAGACGATGGCCGGCGCCAAGCACCCGCGCCTGAAGCGTGTCGCCGGACTTGTCGTCAGCCAGCGTGCGCGTATCGGAGACCGTCAGAATGGCGATGCCGACGGGAATGAAGGGGCGATTGTCGTTGATCCCGGCCATTTTATTTCCCCTTGCCTACGGTTCTGCCGGCAAGAACGTACCATTCGGGATGGGCGGCAGAAAGGGTGTGCGCTGCGCGCTGCGCGCTTTCGTCGCTGTCGAACAGGCCGAAGCAGGTGGCGCCTGAACCGGACATGCGCACCAGCGCCGCTCCGGTTGTTGTCAGCGCGTCTGAAACGCCGCCGATGATCGGCTGCAGCAAGCGCGCTGGCGGCTCCAGGTCGTTGCGCATCGCTGCCATGGCCGCAAGCCAGGCCGCAGGGGATATGAGGCCGACGGGCATGGCAAGCGGCGGATTGATCTTCTTTTCCAGTGTCCGGAAGATCACCGGTGTCGAGACGGCGACCAGGGGATTGACCAGCACGATCGGGAACGAGGGAAGCTCTTCAGCCGGCGTGATCTTCTCGCCGATGCCGCGAGCAACAAGCGGCCTGCCGTCAAGGCACATAGGCACGTCGGCGCCGAGCTCGAGCGCCAAGGCTGCGAGCGATCCCGGTTCGATGCTGGTTCGCCAGAGGTCGAGAAGCCCGCGCAGCGTAGCGGCCGCATCGGCGGACCCGCCACCGATGCCCGAGGCAACGGGCAGGTTCTTTTCGAGATGAATATGGACCGGCGGGGTGTCGATACCCTGCGAAGCCAGGGCCTGGCGCAGAAGGTCCCGCGCCTTGAGCACGAGATTGCCCCCCTGGTCTGCGCCTGTCGTCGATAATTCGGCGGCGAATGGTCCGGATAGGGTGAAACGGTCTTCGTCCGACGGCGTCAGGCCGACCCGGTCTCCGCGGTCGGCAAAGGTGACAAGACTTTCGAGGAGGTGGTGGCCGTCGGCCCGTTGGCCGACGACATGCAGTGCCAGATTGATCTTGGCGGGCGCCGTCCGTGTCAGCGCGAAGCCCGCAATCTCGCCTTCAAGCATGCTGCGATCAGGACTTCTTGTCCGGCGCAGGCGCCTCCGGGGTAACCTTCTTCGGCACGGTTTCCTTGGCGTCGGCAGACGCTGGAACCACTTCCTTCAGCGGCGGCAGGCCGTTTTCGATCTTGGCCTTGATCTTCGGGATCTCGGCCTCCTCGGGCTTCAGCTCAAGCGTCTGCGTCCATTGGAACACGGCTTCCAGCTTGCGGCCGACACGCCAATAGGCATCGCCGAGGTGGTCGTTGATGGTCGGATCGCCGGCCATTAGCTCGGCAGCCTTTTCAAGCTCGACCACCGCATCGTCGAAGCGGTTCATGCGGAAATAGGCCCAGCCGAGCGAATCGACGATGTAGCCGTCATCGGGCTTGAGCTCGACCGCCTTGCGGATCATGTCGAGGCCTTCTTCCAGGTTGATGTTCATGTCGACCCAGGAATAGCCGAGATAGTTCAGCACCTGCGGCTGGTCGGGATTGAGCTCGAGAGCCTTGCGAAAGCTCGGCTCAGCCTTGTCCCAGAGTTTCTGACGCTCGTAAGCGATGCCGCGCTGGAAGAATACGGTCCAGTCGCCGCGCTTCGGCACCGGGCCGATCGCGTCGACTGCCCGGTCGTAGAGCTCACCCATCTCCTTGTACTCCTTGGCATCGGACAGCACGCTGCCATAGGCGAGATAGTTGCGGATGTTCTTGGGATCGACGTCGATCAGCGCCTTGAGGTGCTTCTTGGCTTCATCCACCTTGCCGATGCTGGCAAGGCTGAGACCAAGCTGCAGTTCCGAGAGCCTGCGCATCGGCGAGGCCTCGGGCACGCTCTGGTAAAGCTCGATCGCTTCCTTCGGCTTCTTCAGGTTTTCGGCAATACCGGCCAGCATCACGAGGATATCGGCACTTTCCGGATCGAGACGGCGTGCCGTCTGGAGATAGAGCGAGACGATGTCTTCGGCGCCGTCGCGGTTGAGCGCGCCGCCGATGGAAAACAGCACGGCTGCCGCACCCTGCGATGCGTTCTTGACTTGCTGCTCCTGGGGTATGCCGGTCTCGATGTTCTTCCGAAGCGCTTCGAGCGGAGTGTAGTTGTTGACCATGTTCTCGCCGACGGCGATCGTGTCGAGCGCCTTCTGCTTGTTGCCTTCGCGCGCCTCGAAGCGTGCCAAGGCCTCGACCGCACGCATGAACGTGTCGGGCGCAGCACTGCCGCCTTCGCGATCGAGGATCGCGTCGTTGAGCTTGGCGCGCGCGGTGGTCTTGTCGCCGGAAGCGATGGCGATTGCGCCGGCATGGTAGTTCTTGAACACACGGAACCAGTCCGGCCCTTCAAGGCCGTTGACCTGCGCCAGCGCTTCCTTGGGCTTGCCCTGGCCGAATTTAGCCCAGGCGGAAAGCAGGCCGTTCATCAGCCGGTCGAGATCGTTCGGCCCCTCATAATTCAAGAGCTTCTGCGCGTTGCGGTATTCCCGCTTGCGGATCGCCTCGATCGCACGGATGACGGTGGTGATGCGCTCGACGGCCGGGTCGGACTTCAATTGTTCGGCGATTTTGGCGCCGTCGTCGAACTTGCCGGCCATCAGCAGCGTGATCATCAGCCGCTGCTTGACTTCGTTGTTGTTAGGCTCGAACTGCAGCGCAATGCGGTAGAGTTCGTTGGCCGCGGCAAAGTCACGGTCCGTGTCGGCGGTGCGGGCAGCGAGGAACGCGCCGGCAAAGGTGTTGACGGACGTGATGTCGAAAGGCTCGGTCTCCTCGACGGCGGCCTTTTCCTCGGCGAAAGCCTGGTAGCTGGTGCTGACCGAGGCAAGAGCCAGCAGTGCAGCGCCGCTGAGAAGGCGGAGGATCGTCTTTTGCCGCATGTCAAACCTTTCATTGCCGATCTCTCGGCCTTGCGCACGACTGAGGGTTGTCTTGGAATCAGCCACGTGTTGCCCGGTACAACTCTTGAGGAACAGAATGGCTTTTTTGGCGCAACGCGGCAAGAAATTCCTCTTGGAGGTCCTGGTGCGGCCGCAGCGTCGCGTCAGCTGACCCGGTCGATGCAGAAGTCGATGACCTCGACCAGCGCCGATTTCCAGGGCGAAACCGGGAGCGGTGCCAGCGCATCGCGCGCAATCGTTCCATAGTGCTGCGCACGGGCGATGGTGTCGTTCAGGCCGCCATATCGCTTGATCAGGCCGAGCGCCTTTTCGAGGTTGGCATCGCTGCTGTCGCCGCCCTCGATCGCCTGGCGCCAGAAGGCGCGGTCTTCCGCCGTGCCGCGGCGATAGGACAGAATGACCGGAAGGGTGATCTTGCCTTCGCGGAAATCGTCGCCGACATTCTTGCCGAGATCGCTGGCCGAGCCGCCATAGTCGAGCACGTCGTCGACGAGCTGGAAGGCGAGGCCGAGATTCATGCCATAGGATTTCAGCGCGTTGCGGTCGGATTTGCTGGTCTGGGCGACGATCGGGCCGACTTCGGCGGCAGCGGCGAAAAGCGCTGCGGTCTTGGCGCGGATGACCTGGAGATAGTCGTCCTCGGTCGTCTCCATGTTCTTGGCGACGGAAAGCTGCAGCACCTCGCCTTCGGCGATCACCGACGCTGCGGTCGAAAGCACGTCGAGCGCATCGAGCGAGCCGACATCGACCATCATGCGGAAGGCCTGGCCGAGCAGGAAGTCGCCGACGAGCACGCTTGCCTGGTTGCCCCAGATGGTGCGGGCGGTGGATTTGCCGCGGCGCAGATCGCTTTCGTCCACGACATCGTCATGCAAAAGCGTTGCCGTATGCATGAACTCGACGCTGGTGGCGAGCTTGACGTGAGCGTCGCCCTCATAGCCGAACATCGCCGCGGAGGCGAGCGTCAGCATCGGGCGCAGGCGTTTGCCACCCGACGAGATCAGGTGGTTGGCAACCTCAGGAATCATCTGGACGTCGGAGCCGGCCTTCGACAGGATGAGCTGGTTGACGCGTTCCATGTCGGGCGACGTCAAGTCAACGAGCGGCTTCACGGACGCCTGTTTGTTTTTGCTGTCTTCCAGCGGTATCACTACGCCCAACACCGGGACTCCTGTTTTCATTGTCGCTTTCGACAATAGGAAGGGGGGGCACGTGCGGCAAGAGGCGAATTGTCCCGCTTGCTGAAATAGGACAGGAAAAACCGCTGGATGAAGGAATTGATCCGCACCAACGACGTCGTTCTGCTCTCTTTTGCGGAAAGCCTGATGAAGGACGCCGGTATCAACTGCCTGATCGCCGATCAGGGCATGAGCATTCTGGAGGGGTCGCTGGGCCTGCTGCCGCGCCGCTTCCTCGTGCCTGATGACGATGCCGATGCCGCGCGCCGCATTCTGATCGAGGCCGGGCTGGAAGCGGAGTTGCGGGCATGATCGCCGGTTCGTCTGCCGCCGCAGGTGAGGATCGGCCATGAGCGAACGACCTATGACGCGTGCCCAGACCGAAACGGTCGATGCGTTTCACCGCGGCAGGTTCCATGTCGTGCAGCCGCTGGGGCAGGGGCATCGCTCCGGCATGGATGCGATGCTGCTGGCTTCGCTGGTTGCCGCCGACCGCGCCTGCCGCGTGGCCGATCTTGGCGCAGGCGCCGGTGCTGCCGGCATGGCGGTCGCCTCGCGGCTTGATCTGGCCGAGGTCGTTCTGGTGGAGCGCTCGCCGACCATGGCGGCGTTTGCGCGCCGAAGCCTGGCGCTTCCCGAAAACGAACGTTTCGCCGCGCGGGTGTCGGTGATCGAGGCCGACGTCTCGCTTGCCGGCAGGGCGCGCCGCGCCGCCGGGCTGCCCGACGATGCCTTCGACCATGTGATCATGAACCCGCCTTTCAACGATGCCTCCGACCGGCGCACGCCGGACGGCCTGAAGGCCGAGGCGCACGCGATGAGCGACAACCTGTTCGAGATCTGGATCAAGACGGCGGGCGCGATCATGAAGCCGGGCGGGCAATTGTCGCTGATCGCCCGGCCGGAATCGATCGCCGATATCATTGCGGCCTGCGGCCGCCGCTTCGGCGGCATCGAGATTACGCCACTGCATCCGCGCATCGGCGAGAATGCCGTGCGCATCCTCGTCACCGCGATCAAGCAGAGCCGCAAGCGGCTGGTGCTGAGAGCGCCGCTGATCATGCACGAGGAGGGCACCCATCGCTTTTCTCAAGATGTCGACGATCTCAACAACGGGCGCGCTGCCTATCGGCGCCGTTGATTTACCGTATGCGGCATTGCGTTTGGACGACCAGTGCATACATGCAAGGGCAAGAGTTCGTATTGCAGGAGTTGAAATGGCCGGGTTCTTCAAAAGGCTGATGCCGAAGCGTTTTCGGCGGGATGGCGTTGCGATCCCCGTCGTACGGCTTCACGGCGCAATCATGGCCGGCGGCGGTCAGTTTCGTCCGACGCTCAATCTGGCTTCGGCCGCTCCCTTGCTGGAGAAGGCCTTCGCGATGAAGGAAGCCCCGGCCGTTGCGATTTCGATCAACTCGCCCGGCGGCTCGCCGGTGCAGTCGCGGCTGATCTACCAGCGCATCCGCGATCTCGCCGAGGAAAAGAAGAAGCGCGTGCTCGTCTTCGTCGAGGACGTGGCCGCTTCCGGCGGCTACATGATCGCGCTTGCCGGCGACGAGATCATCGCCGATCCGACCTCGATCGTCGGTTCGATCGGGGTGGTGTCCGGTGGCTTCGGTTTCCCGGAACTGTTGAAGAAGATCGGCGTCGAGCGGCGCGTCTATACGGCCGGCGAGAACAAGGTCATGCTCGACCCGTTCCAGCCGGAAAAGGAACGCGACATCGAGTTTCTGAAAAGCCTGCAGCTCGATATCCATGATACCTTCATTCAGATGGTGAAGGCCCGCCGCGGGCAATTGCTGGCCGACCATCCCGACGTCTTTTCCGGTCTTTTCTGGACGGGGCGGCGCGGATTGGAGCTCGGTCTGATCGACGGCCTTGGCGATCTGCGCGGCGAGGTGAAGAAGCGGTATGGCGAGAAGGCGCGGCTCGAACTGATCCAGCCGGTGCGCAGTCTCTTCGGGCGCCGCCAGACCGGTGCATCGATTGCCGGCGATATCGCCGCGCCGATCGCGGCTTCTGCGATGGCAGGTCTTGCCGAAGCAGTAGAGGAAAGGGCATTGTGGGCGCGTTTCGGGCTTTGAACCGCGACCGGCGCGACGGGCCTACAGCGCCGCGCATCTTATTAGACGCGCAAAGGTCGCTGTAGCACTTTGAATGGCTTCATATTTTTATCCTCAAATCGAACTCGATTTGAGGATAAAAGTATGCAGTAGGGAGGAAAAATGCCGCAGCTTATCCTGCTCCTGATCGCAGGCATCGTTCTATGGATCGGCTACCGCAAGTTCATTGCGGATGCCAAGAAACTGACGCGTCAGCGCGATCAAACGCGCCGAGAGCAGCAGACCGGCGCCAGCGGGACTCTCGTCAAGGATCCCGAGACCGGCGAATACCGGCTCAAGCGCGAAGACGACTGAGATTTTCCGTGCGTCTTTGCGTGCACGCAGATCCGCCTGGGCGCTTGACCCCTGTCGCCCGGCGTGGCACCTGTCCGGCTCTCATTTCGTGAAGAATTCGGACGTTCCCCATGACCACCGCCTCGCTGCCCGACCACATGAACCCCAAGCGCTCGTTCCAGGCCCTGATCCTGACGCTGCACAACTATTGGGCCGACAAGGGTTGCGCGGTGCTGCAGCCCTACGACATGGAAGTCGGCGCCGGTACGTTCCATCCGGCAACGACATTGCGTGCGCTCGGTCCCCGTCCATGGCGTGCGGCCTATGTCCAGCCCTCCCGTCGCCCGACCGACGGCCGCTATGGCGAGAACCCGAACCGTCTGCAGCACTATTATCAATATCAGGTGATCCTGAAGCCGAACCCGTCCAACCTGCAGGAGCTTTATCTCGGCTCGCTGGAGGCGATCGGCCTCGATCCGTTGCTGCACGATATCCGTTTCGTCGAGGACGATTGGGAAAGCCCGACGCTGGGCGCCTGGGGCCTTGGCTGGGAATGCTGGTGCGACGGTATGGAAGTGTCGCAGTTCACCTATTTCCAGCAGGTCTGCGGCATCGAATGCTCGCCGGTCTCCGGCGAGCTGACCTACGGTCTCGAGCGTCTGGCAATGTATGTCCAGGGCGTCGACAATGTCTATGATCTGAACTTCAACGGCCGCGAAGGCGCCGAGAAGATCAGCTATGGCGACGTCTTCCTGCAGGCGGAGCAGGAATATTCGAGGTACAACTTCGAATACGCCAATACCGCAATGCTGCACCAGCACTTCATCGATGCCGAGGCAGAATGCCAGGCTCTGCTGGCGGCCGGCGCACCTGCGGACAGTACCAACAACCAGCTGCACAAGTGCGTCTTCCCGGCCTACGACCAGTGCATCAAGGCAAGCCACGTCTTCAACCTGCTCGATGCGCGCGGGGTGATTTCGGTCACTGAGCGGCAAAGCTACATCCTGCGTGTCCGCACGCTGGCAAAGGCCTGCGGCGAAGCGTTCCTGCTGACCGATGCCGGCGGCGCGAACCTCAACCGGGACGCTGCTTGATCGCCGGGCCCGCCAGCCTCATCGTTCACATCAATGGCTAGCCGGGCACCGGAAAGCTGACCATCGCACGCCATCTCGCCGAACATCTCGGCGCGAGGCTTGCCGACAATCACACCCTGATCAATCCGGCCGAGGCGCTGTTTGCCGGGGGCACGCCGCTCTATCGCTCGCTGCGGGCAACGATCAGAACGGCGGTGCTCGACCATGTACGCCGGGCCGACGCTTCGCAATCCTTCCTTTTCACCGACGCGCTTTCGGATGATGCATTGGACAGTCGCGCGTTCGAAGACTTTGCGACACTGGCCGCCGATCGCGGCGCCCGTTTCGTCGCTGTCGTTCTCGATTGCGCGATCGAGGAGAACCTGAAGCGGTTGATGCGTGCGGGTCGTTCCAGGGCCCACAAGCTGACCGATCCGCAAGTGTTGATCGATCTCAGAAGCCGGCACGCTCTGTTGAGAGGAAAATGCGATCAGCTGATCGAACTCGACGTCACCAATCTCGGCGCCGATGAAGCCGCCAGCGGGATTGCGACGCGGATGGCCCGGGGCTAGATCTCAGATCGTGTCGCTGGCATCGACGCTGATCTTCCAAGTTGGCTTCAGCGTGGGGTAAGTGCCGGTGTAAGCCTGACCGGAGTAGGTCTGCAGCGCCCGGCGGACACCGGTTGGCATTTCGGCCGAACCGACGCTCGCATAGGCAACGAAGAGCGCCGTAAAGGCGATCACGTTGATGAGGGTTGCGAGCGTTTTCATGGTCTTCACTTCGTATCTGGGGTTGTTCGATGGGGCGACTATCGCCCATCGTCCGGCTCTCTGCGGTTCCCGATGGAACAGGAATCGAGGTGTTTTGGCGTGCGGATGTGCCGTAGCGGTGAACAGTGTGTTCACAGCCTTCGGCTTGCATTTGGGGAGGAGTGCGTTTCTCCGCCCGGATGCTGCAGAAAGGTCTTTGAAGCTGGAAAGCCGGTGCTAATCTCTGCCGAGCTTTTTTGGAGGGTATCCCATGATCGGTCTGGCCATCGGCGTCGTCGTGATCCTGTATCTGGTTTTCGTTTACAACGGCCTCGTCAAGGCGCGGCAGATCGCCGAGGAAGCCTGGTCGGGCATCGACGTGCAGCTGAAGCGACGCGCCGATCTCATCCCCAACCTGATCGAGACGGTGAAGGGCTACGCCGCCCACGAGAAGTCGACGCTCGAGGAAGTCATCGCGATGCGCAATCGCGCCCAGGCCGTTCCGGCTGGCGATGTCGAGGGGCGGGCCGCTGCGGAAGGCGCCCTGTCGCAGGCGCTCGGCAAACTCTTTGCCCTTGCTGAAGCCTATCCGGATCTCAAGGCCAACGAGAATTTCGCAGAGTTGCAGCGCTCGCTGGAAACGATCGAGGGCGAGATCCAGATGTCGCGCCGCTACTACAACGGCGCGGCGCGCGACCTGAACGTCAAGGTCGAGAGTTTTCCGTCGAACCTCATCGCCAACGCTTTCCGCTTCGTGAAGGCCGGCTATTTCGAGATTGCCAACGAGGCGGATCGTGCGGTGCCGCAAGTCAAATTCTGATCGAGGACGTTACCCGATCACGCCATCCAATGATAAGAGACACGCCTGCGAGGCTGAAAGCCTCGCCGCCAGTTGCATAAAGAGACCCGAGCATGAGTGATACCGTGAAGAAGCTGACCATCCTGCCGACCGACCACCCCTTGCGCGGTCACGTCCGCCCGCCGGGTTCGAAGTCGATCACCAATCGGGCGCTGCTTCTTGCGGGGCTAGCCAAGGGCACGAGCCGGCTGACGGGCGCGCTGAAGAGCGACGACACGCGCTATATGGCCGATGCCTTGCGGGCAATGGGCGTCGAGGTCAGCGAGCCGGACGAAACCACATTCGTCGTGACTGGAACCGGTCGGCTCGCGTCGCCGTCTGCTCCGCTGTTCCTCGGCAATGCGGGAACCGCGACGCGCTTCCTGACGGCCGCGGCAGCGCTGGTCGACGGCCCGGTGGTCGTCGATGGTGACCAGCACATGCGCAAGCGGCCGATCAAGCCGCTTGTCGATGCGCTGCGCACGCTTGGTGTCGAGGTCACGTCGGAAACCGGGTGCCCGCCGGTGACCGTCAATGGCAAGCGCGGCTTCCCTGCCGGCCGTATCGAAATCGACGCCGGTCTTTCCAGCCAATACGTCTCGGCTCTGCTGATGGCAGCCCCGGGCGCCAAGGGCCCTGTCCGTATCGAACTTGCCGGCGACGACATTGGCGCGCGCGGTTACATCGATCTGACGGTCGCAGCGATGCGCGCCTTCGGCGCCGAAGTGGAGCAGCTGAGCCCATCCGTCTGGCAGGTTGCGCCGACGGGCTATCGCGCCGCCGACTTCGCAATCGAGCCGGACGCGTCGGCCGCGACCTATCTCTGGGCCGCCGAAGTGTTGACCGGAGGAGCCATCGACCTCGGCGTGCCGGCTTCCGTGTTTTCGCAGCCCGATGCGCGCGCCCACGCCGTCATCTCCACCTTCCCGAATCTTCCCGCCGTCATCGACGGGTCGCAGATGCAGGACGCGGTGCCGACGATCGCGGTACTTGCCGCCTTCAACGAGACGCCGGTGCGCTTTGTCGGACTTGCCAATCTGCGCGTGAAGGAATGCGACCGCGTCCGCGCCCTGTCGCTGGGCCTGACCGCCATCCGCCCGGGGCTTGCCCACGAAGAGGGCGACGATCTCATCGTCTCCTCGGATCCGGGACTTGCCGGGCAGACATTGCCGGCCTCGATCGACACATTTGCCGACCATCGCATCGCCATGAGCTTCGCCCTTGCCGGGCTAAAGATCCACGGCATTGCCATCGAGGACCCCGGCTGCGTCGCCAAGACCTATCCGGCCTATTGGGATGCGCTTGCATCGCTCGGCGTTGCCTTCACGGGTGATCGTCCTTGATATCGCGCCGAATGAAACCGCTCCTCCAGCTTTTCCAGGAAAAGGGCGAAGCGGTTTTCCGCCAGGAAATGCGAAAACCAAAGAAATAGAGTGTTTCCATGACTCCGTGCAAAATGGAAACGCTCGAGATCGATCGGAAGGTCTGAGACCGCATGACCCGTTTCGTCGCCCTGCTCGGCATGTTGTTCTTCCTGATGGCGACGGCGGGCGCCGGGCGGGCGGACGAGGTGTTCTCGTCCTATAATTCGGTGATCGATGTCGCCAAGGACGGGACGCTGACGGTCACCGAAACGATCACGGCCAATGCCGAGGGCAACCAGATCCGGCGAGGCATCTTTCGCGACCTGCCGCTGACCTTCACCGATGCCAAGGGCCGCCGCAGCAGGGTCGATTTCAAGCTGCTGTCGGTCGAGCGCGACGGTGAGGAGGAGCCCTACCGAACCGAATCGATCTCGGGCGGCATCCGCATCTACACCGGATCCGCGGAGGTCTTTCTGCCGCACGGCGAGCATACGTTCCAGTTCACCTATGAGACGAGCCGGCAGATCCGGTTCTTCGATGATCACGACGAACTCTATTGGGGCGTGACGGGCACCGAATGGGCTTTCCCGATCGATGCGGCAAGTGCAACCGTCAATCTGCCGGAAGGCGTGCGGGCCGAGGCGCTCGACGTTTTCACCGGCGGCTACGGCGCGACCGGCAAGGACGCGCGCGCGTCCGAGGAAGGCAGCGAGATCTTCTTTGCAACCACCCGGCGGCTTGAGCCGAAGGAGGGGCTGACCATCGCGATCAAGATGCCGAAGGGCAGCATCGACCGGCCGTCCACGAGCCAGGAAAACACCTGGTGGCTGCGCGATCATATCGCGCTTCTGATCGCTGGAGCGGGACTTGTGGTGGTGGTGCTCTATTATGGTCGTGCCTGGCTGAAGGTGGGGCGGGATCCGGCGCGCGGCGTCATGGTGCCGCGCTGGGACGCCCCCGACGGCATTTCCCCGGCGCTCGTCAACTACATCGACAACAGGGGCTTTTCCGGCGAGGGCTGGACGGCTCTGTCGGCGTCTGCGCTCAGTCTCGCGGTCAAGGGCCATGTCGTCCTCGAAGATCTGAAGAGCGCCATCGTCATAGCCGCAACCGGCAAGGGCAGTAGCGAGAAGCTGCCGACCGGCGAGGCGAGCCTGATGAAGGCCGTCAATGCCGCCGGCGGCAAGCTGAAGATCGACAGGGTCAACGGCACGAAGGTGCAGGCAACAGGGGCCGACTTCCGCAATGCCATGGAACGCGAGCACCGCGGCAAATACTATCTGGCCAACACCGGCTACATCATCGCCGGCGTGTTGCTGTCGGTTCTGGCGGTCGCCGCCGTGTTCCTGTTCGGCGATTTGAGCGAGGACAGCATCCCGCTGGTGATCGTCCCCGTCTTCATCGCCTTTTTCGTTTCGATCTTCGCCGTTTCCTTCGGCAAATCCCTGCGGCGCGAAAAGAGCCTGATGAGCCGGATCATGTCGATCGTGGTCATCGCCTTCATCGGCTTCGTCGCCTTCACCATCTTTTCGAGCGTCCTGGCGGTGGTCTTCTACTCCGCCGCCGAGACCGACGAACTGCCGCTTCTGTTTGCAATCGGCGGCATCGTGCTCGTCAACGTGCTGTTCTTCTTCCTGATGGGGGCGCCGACGCCGCTCGGCACCCGGATGATGGATGGCATCGATGGCCTCCGGCAATACATGACGCTTGCCGAGAAGGACCGGATGAACATGCAAGGGGTGCCCGAGATGTCGCCCCTGCACTTCGAGACGCTGCTGCCCTATGCCGTCGCGCTCGGGGTGGAAAAGCCGTGGACGCAAACCTTCGATCGCTGGCTGCTGGCCGCCGCTGCGGGGGCTGCGGCCGCTGCCGCCTACCAGCCGGCCTGGTACCATGGCGACGGCTTCGGCTCGACGTCGTTCGGCGATCGGATCGGCGGCTTTGCTGGCTCTATGGCCGACACCATGACCTCCTCCTTGCCGCCCCCGCCGAAATCCTCGTCGTCAGGTTTTTCCACCGGCGGCGGCTTTTCCGGTGGCGGTGGCGGCGGGGGCGGCGGTGGTGGCTGGTGATCGCGCCGCGCCCCTCCTGCGTGTAGGTCAAATTCATCGTCGGGCTTGGTGACATTTTCGCCAGAGCTTGCTAAGTCGGCCGCAACCGTCCGGAACAGAAAAAGTCATCTCCTATGCCCGATCTTCTTATCGAACTCCGCTCCGAGGAAATTCCTGCCCGCCTGCAGCGCAAGGCGGCTGGCGACCTCAAGAAGCTGCTGACCGATGCGCTGGTGGAAGCGGGCCTGACCTATGAGGGCGCACGCGAATACTGGACGCCGCGCCGGCTGACGCTCGACATCCGTGGCCTCAATGCCCGGTCCGCCGATGTGCGCGAAGACCGCAAGGGCCCGCGCACCGACGCCAACGAAAAGGCGATCGAGGGCTTTCTGCGCGGCGCCGGCCTGTCCTCGATCAGCGAGGCCCATGTCCACAGCGATCCGAAGAAGGGTGATTTCTACGTCGCCCATATCGTCAAGCCGGGCCGTCCGGCCGAAGAGGTCGTCGCCGAGGCGATGCCGGAGATCATCCGCAACTTTCCCTGGCCGAAGCCGATGCGCTCCGGTGCCGCCTCGGCCAAGCCGGGCGCCTTGCGCTGGGTTCGCCCGCTGCAGTCGATCGTCTGCACCTTCGGCTCGGAAACCGACGAAACCCATGTGATCGCCTTCGAGGTCGACGGCATCGTCGCCTCCAACGTCACCTATGGCCACCGCTTCCATGCGCCTGAAGCGATCACCGTGCGCCGCTTTGCCGATTATGCCGAGAAGCTGGAGCGCGCGAAGGTCGTGCTCGACGGCGAACGCCGCAAGCAGATGATCTCCGCCGACGCGCATAATGTCGCCTTTGCCAACGGGCTCGAGCTCGTCGAGGACGAGGGCCTGCTCGAGGAGGTCTCCGGCCTCGTCGAGTGGCCGCAGGTTCTGATGGGAAGCTTTGAAGAGAGCTATCTCGAGATTCCCTCGGAAATCATCCGCCTGACGATCAAGACCAACCAGAAGTGTTTCGTGACCCGTGCGCCGGGTGCCGAGACGCTCTCCAACAAGTTCATCCTCGTCTCCAACATCGAGGCGAAGGACGGCGGCAAGGAGATCGTTCACGGCAACGGCAAGGTCGTGCGCGCCCGCCTGTCGGACGCCGCCCACTTCTGGCACCGCGACCAGGGCAGCCTGCCGGACCTGGAGACTTTGAAGCCGTCGGCTGAAAAGTTCGACCTCGACCTGAAGAAGCCGCTCGACCAGCGCATGGCGAAGCTCGACGCGCTGAACGTCACCTTCCATGCCAAGCTCGGCACGCAGGGCGAACGCGTTGCCCGCATCCGGGCGCTTGCCGCCGAGCTTGCCAAGGTGACCGGCGCCGACGCCAAGTTGGTCGACCGTGCCGTGGTGTTGGCAAAGGCCGACCTGCGCACCGAAGCCGTGGGCGAGTTCCCCGAACTTCAGGGCATCATGGGCCGCAAATATGCGCTGCTTCAGGGCGAGGACAACTCGGTGGCAGCTGCGATCGAAGATCACTGGAAGCCGAATGGCCCTTCGGACCGCGCACCGACCGATGCCGTCGCCGTAACCGTGGCGCTTGCCGACAAGCTCGACACGCTCGTCGGTTTCTGGGCGATCGATGAAAAGCCGACCGGCTCCAAGGATCCCTATGCTCTGCGCCGCGCTGCTCTCGGTGTTATCCGCCTCATCCTCGAAGGTAAGGCGCGCCTGCCGCTCACGCCGTTCTTCGAGATCGCGCTGACCGCTTTGCGAGTGCAGAAGCCGGGGCTGACGAGCGACGTGTCGGCGGACCTGCTGTCCTTCTTCCATGACCGTCTCAAGGTCTATCTGCGCGATCTCGGCGCCCGCCACGACCTGATCGATGCGGTACTGACGCCGGATGTGGACGATCTTCTGATGATCGCCCGCCGCGTCGAGGCGCTGACGGCCTTCATCACCGACGAAGAGGGCAGGAACCTGCTGGCCGGTACCAAGCGCGCGACGCAGATCCTGGCGGCCGAAGAGAAGAAGGGCACGGCGGTGGCTGACGCGGTCGACGCTGGTCTCTTCCGTCTCGATGCCGAAAAAGCGCTGCACTCCGCAGTTCAGCTGGGCTCCGGCGAGGCACGCGAGGCGATCGCCAAGGAGGACTTCCGTTCCGCCATGCAGGCCCTGGCGAAGCTGCGCGAGCCGGTTGACCAGTTCTTCAATGACGTTCTCGTCAATGACGACGACGCGTCGATCCGGGCAAATCGCCTGGCGCTGCTCGGTCTCATCCGTTCGGCGACCGGCACGGTTGCCGATTTCTCCAAGATTGCGGGATGACGGGGAGGGGCGCATGACGGCGAAGATCCTCGTCAGCGCCTGCCTCATGGGCCATTCGGTGCGCTACGACGGCGCGTCGAAGCCGCTTATCCACCCGGCCATCGACCGCTGGCGCGAAGAAGGCCGGCTCGTCACCATCTGTCCGGAAATGTCGGCCGGCATGCCGGTGCCGCGCCCGCCGGCCGAGATCGCGTCCGGTATGTCCGGAGTGGACGTGCTCAATGGCGAGGCGATTGTCGTCGAGAACACCGGCCGCGATGTCACCGGCGAATTCCTGGATGCTGCCGAGAATGCACTTGCGCTCGCACGCGAAACGGACTGTCGTTTCGCGCTTTTGATCGACGGCAGCCCATCCTGCGGTTCGGGTTTTGTCTATGACGGAACGTTTTCGGGCGCCCGCCATGCGGGGCAGGGCGTGACCGCCGCGCTTCTCATCAAGAACGGTATCGAGGTCTATTCCGACAGAGAGATCGAAGCCTTGGTCGCGCGGATCGATGGCCGGCGCGAGCCGCGATAAAAAGATTGCGCCCCTGCTTCTCTCAGGGACGCAATCTCTCGCTGTTTCAGCGAATCGCCCGTCAGCCCTGAATGCAGGGGCGGCTGAGCGGGGCAGGGAACTTTCCCGATTAGGTCGTTAGTTTAGCCGAAGTTCGAGACCCGACGGATCAAATTGCCGTGAGCTTTCGGCGGCGGCCGACGCCGAGACCGCCTGCTCTGCCTGCTTGATGGTCTGAACCGCCGCAGTGGTGGCTGTCTCGTCGATCAACGACGCAGCCATGTCAGGATTGCCCGGGTTGCTGGCGTCGGTACCGGCAGCGGCGGTTGCCATATCAGCCTGGTCGGTTCCGCCCGCGGCCGCCTTGAGGACGTCCTCAGACGGTTTGCTGACGAAGACAACGGGCGAGCCGCCGAGCCAGGCTTCGGTGCGCACGAGCTTCATCTCGCCGTTGATCTGCTTGAGCTCGACCTTCTCGCTGCCGACGGCGATCTCCGGAACGATGTAGGTGACCTTCTTCTTGATCTGCAGCGGCGGGCAATGTGAGCAGGAGACCGTTGCCACGCTGGAATTGACCGCGTCCCCGGAAACGACCGCTTCGATCGACGATGCCCAGGCGCTGCCGGCTGCAAGCGCAACGGCGGTGGTGATCAGCAGCAGGCGCATCGGTCTTCTCCCCGAGTTTGTTCTCGGCGAGAATATGCGTTCCCTCTTACTTTCCCGTCAGGAGATTTGGTAAAAATTGAATGATCCGGCGTATTTGCCGACGACGGTCAGGCCTTTTCGCGAGCAACCGCGCGCCAGCCGATATCGTGGCGATAAAAGCCGTTGTCCCAGGAAACGCCGTCGACTGCCGAATAGGCGCGGTCCTTGGCAGCGCTCGCACTTTCGCCGATTGCCGTGATGTTCAGCACCCGGCCGCCCGTTGCAACCAGGCTGCCGTCCTTCATCGCTGTGCCGGCATGAAACACCTTGGTCTGCGGCGAGGCTGCCGGAAGCGTAACGATAGGCGTGTTCTTGTCGTAGCTGCCCGGATATCCCTTCGACGCCATGACGACGGTCAGTGCCGTCTCGTCGCGCCACTCGGCTTCCATGCCAGCAAGCGTGCCGGTTGCGGCGGCATAGAGCAGCGGCAGCAGGTCGCTCTTCATTCGCATCATCAGCACCTGGCATTCCGGGTCGCCGAAACGCACATTGTACTCGATCAGTTCCGGCCCCTTGGCGGTGATCATCAGCCCGGCAAAGAACACGCCGGAGAAGGGATGTCCGCTCTCCGCCATGCCGCGCATCGTCGGTTCGATGATCTCCTTCATCGTGCGCTCGATCATCTCCGGTGTCATCACAGGCGCCGGCGAATAGGCGCCCATGCCGCCGGTGTTCGGACCGGTGTCGCCATCGCCGACGCGCTTGTGGTCCTGCGCCGAGGCAAGCGCGAGCGCGGTCCTGCCGTCGCTAAGGCAGAAGAAGCTTGCCTCTTCGCCGTCGAGATAGGCCTCCACGACCACTTCTGCGCCGGCCGCACCGAAGGCGCCGTCGAAACAGTCATCGACCGCAGCAAGCGCTTCGTCGAGTTCCATGGCGACGGTCACGCCCTTGCCGGCGGCAAGCCCATCGGCCTTGATGACGATCGGCGCGCCCTGGTCGCGCGCATAGGCCTTGGCGGTTTCGGCATCGGTGAAGCGGCCATAGGCGCCGGTCGGGATGTCGTATCTGGCGCAGAGGTCCTTGGTGAAGCCCTTGGACCCTTCGAGCTGGGCGGCAGCGGCGGAAGGACCGAAAACGGCGATATCGGCAGCGCGGAGCACGTCTGCGAGGCCCGCGACGAGCGGACCTTCCGGCCCGACCACGACGAAGTCGATCGCCTCTTTCAGACAGAAATCAACGACCGCAGCATGGTTGTCGGTGTCGAGCGCAACGAGGGTCGCTTCCTCGGCAATCCCGGGATTGCCGGGCGCGGCATAGAGCTTGGTCAATTTCGGCGACTGCGCGATCTTCCATGCCAGCGCATGTTCGCGTCCACCCGATCCGATCAGAAGAACCTTCATTGCCTGCCCCCGACATGCCGAAATTGTTGCGTTGCGGTTAAGGCGGCGCGGCTGTCAGGTCAAGGGGGCAGGGGGTCTTGAGGCACGATTCCCGCGCGGAAGGCATTTCCCGGGGTGCCGTGGGGTAGGGGGCGCTAACCTGCGCTCAGGCAATTGCCTGCTGGTTCTTGCGATCACGCTGCTCGTTGCCATAGCGCGCGGTGCGCGTCAGTGCCCAGATGCCGAGATCCTCGAGCGGCAGCGGCTTGCTGATGAGGTAGCCCTGGAAGAGGTCGCAGCCTGCAGCGGTCAGCATCGAGAGTTTCTCCGGCGTATCGACGCCTTCGCCGACGACGGCGACGTCCTTGGCGTGGCACAGCGCGATCAACGCCCTCAGAACCGGCAGCGATTGCGATGCCGTGAGGTTCGAAACAAGCGCCCGGTCAAGTTTGATCGTATCGGCGGTATATTCGATGATTTGCTGGACGGAGGTGTAACCCGCTCCGAAATCGTCGATCGATAGACGAAAGCCCTTTTGGCGAAGCTCATCGATGTTGCGGCGGAGCTGGTCGCTGAACTTGACCGCGAAGGTCTCCGTCAGTTCGATTTCGATCGATTGCGGCTGAAGCCCGTGGCGGTTGAGGCAATCGGAGAAATAGTCGGCGATCGCCTTCGAATGCAGTTCGGCCGAGGAAATGTTGATTGCCAGGATCGTATCGGGACCAAACAGCGCTTTCAGCTGCCCGCAGTCGGACATCGCCTTGTTGATCACCCACCAGTCGATCTTGGTAAAGAGGCCGGAGCTTTCGGCGATCGGTACGAATTCGTCCGGCGTCACGTTGCCAAGCACCGGTGAGTACCAGCGCAACAGCGCCTCGCAACCGGCCACCCGGCCATCGGTATCGACGATCGGCATGTAGACAAGGTGGAACTGTTCATCCGGATCGAGCGAGCGCAACTCGTCCTGGATCTGGCGCAGGCGCGTGCGCTTGTCGTGCAGGGCGCGCGAGAACCGGGACGAGCGGTTCTTGCCGCTGGTCTTTGCCTGATACATTGCTGCGTCGGCATTTGAGATCAACTCGGCAAGATTGGTCGCATCATCGGGGCAGATGGCAGCGCCGATGCTGGCTGTGACCGGATAGCTCTTGTCGGAGACTTCGAAACCGTCTTCGAACAGTGCCAGGATTGCCGCGGAAACTTCCCGTACGGTGCCGTCGCCCGGCCGGGAGCGGACCAGCACCGCGAATTCGTCGCCCGAGAGCCGCGCCAGGATCGCCGGCTTCTGACCGCGTCGCTCGGTGATCGCTTCGACATTCTCGGCGATGCGCGTTGCCAGGGTCTTCAGGAGTTCGTCGCCAATCTCATGGCCATGCTTGTCATTGACGAACTTGAAGTTGTCGATGTCGATGAACAGCAGGCTGCATTTTTCACCCGAGACAATGGCCTCGCGAACGATGCCGGCGGCAACGGCGTTGAAGTGGCCGCGATTGCTGATCCCGGTCAGCGTGTCGGTCCAGGAGCTGCGCTGCACCAGTTTGAGCGACTGTTCCGACTGGCGATGCAGCTCTCTGATGTTCTCCGTCAGGCGCCCGATCTCGCCCTTTTCGTCCATGTTGCGGATCTCGTCATGGGCGCCGACCATGACGGCCATGACGTTGGCGTCGAGCGTGGCAATCGGGTCGGTGATGAACCGCCGGATGAGAACGATGATCAGCCAGATCGAAAACAGGCTCATTGCCACGGCGCCAAGCGCCAGCAGCAGTTTCTGTTGGGCCATCAACCGGTCGAAATGATTGTTGGAAACCGTCAGCGTCGCATAGAGCGATGGCCCGAGATGCACGCTTGCCGAAAGGTCGTCGGTGACCGCCAGCGGCCACGGCTGAAGCACGACGTCGGCGCCATATTCTTGCTTCAGCGTCTCCTGCATGTCGAGGAAACGATCCGGCTGGATTGCCACCTGGATAAGCAGCGCACCCGATTTCTTGCTCGGCAGCGGCCGCGTGAACGTGACGGGATCGAGGAAGTACGAATAGACGATCCGGGCTTTCTGTCCGGCGTCGTAGAGATAGGTCCAGTCGGCGAGTTTTTCTTCGCGCACCAGCCGCCGTGCCAGATTGAGCTGTGCCTCGTCGATTTCGGCGAAGGGATCCCAGCTGTTTTCGAAATAGTATTCGGACTGCAGGTTCGATGTCAGGATCGCCAGCGACACGTAGCCCATCGGGTCGTCGGAAAGCGACTTGACACTTTCCTGCAGCCGGACGCCGAGCGCATTGGCCCGATAGCTTTTGTCGGTTTCCGAGATGTACTGGCGCAGCGCGTTGCTGTTCAGGAGCGCATTGAGGAAGCCCTTGCTGCGGCCGATTTCGTTCTGGAAGACAGCGGCGGCGTGTTCCAGCCGCTGGGACAGTTTGGCATGTTCGAGCGCCCGGATCGAGCGGCTCTGGGTGACATGGACCGACACCGCCGCCAGCAGGTAGCCGGCGAGCACCACGGGAAAGATCAGGATGAGTGCGCGCTTGCCGAGGGTCACTGGAAATTCGCCAATGTGCTGATGATGCGCCGGCGCAGCTGCACCGACGTCGTTGACAGTTCTTGCTGGTACTGGCTCTTGGCCAGAATGTCTGATGACGGATAGATCGCCTGGTCCGAGCGCATCGCCTCCGGCAGGAGCGCAAAGGCGGCTTTGCTGGGCGTCGGCATGTTCAGCGCCTGCGCGTTTGCGGCGGCACTTCCGGGCGAGCCGATATAGTCGAGGAAGGCGAGCGCTCGCGCCTTGTTTGGCGACTTGGCGACGACCGACATGCAGTCGAGCCAGGAAAGCGTGCCTTCCTTGGGTACGACATAGCGCCAGACGCCCGGTGTGCCGGCCTTGTCGTTCAGGACGTGCTGGTCGCCGCTGTAGCCGAGCGCCATGTGGATGCTTTTGCCGATCGCCTGGTTCTGGATCGAGCTGATGACGTATTCATAGGTCAGGACGGCCGGCGCCTGTTCCTTCATCATGTTGAATGCGGTCTTCAGCGTTGCCGGCTCGTTGGTGTTGATCGACTCGCCGAGCAGCATGAGGGGTGCGACAAAAGCCTCGTTGTGGTCGTCATACATGGCGACATGTTTGGTGAGCGCCGGAGCCGGCTGCATCAGGTCACGCCAGGACGTCGGCGCTTCAGGCAGCATGTCCGATCGGTAGAGAATGCCCATCGTGCCCCAGAGATAGGGCAGGCCATGGTTCGAGCAGCGCTTGCGCCAGCTTTCGTCATAGTCCCGAAGCGAGGCGACATTCGCCTCGTCGACCTTCTCCAGGACGCCTTTGCGCCCGAAGATCGCTGCCCCGTTTTCCCCGGTCAGCACCAGGTCGACAATGCTGTTCGGGTCGGCCAGCACTTCGTCGCGGGTATCGCCGCTGTCGTAATAGACCTGGTGTATTCCGACGCCGGTTATCGCCGTCCAGCGGTCGAGGATCGCCTGATCGATATAGGATTCCCAGATGAGCAGGTTGAGCGTTTCGGCTTGCCCCGCCGTTGCCAGAAGCAACGTCGTTAAAAAGGCAGGAATCGCCGATCGCCCTCGCATTGTCTACCCCTGCCCAAGCCCCATCCAGCGACCGTAGCGCGCAAAAATTGATGAATGATTACGCAGGGCTGCGGGAAATAGCAGGACTGGAGCAAGGCATTACCGGGCGGAAAAAACAGAACGGGCGCCACATGGCGGCGCCCGTTGAAAAGCCTGCCGTACGATGCCTGCCTAATGCCGCGCGGACATCCTGGGCAGAAGGATCGTCAGAATGCCGAGCAGCGGCAGATAGGAGCAGATGGTGTAGACGAATTCGATGCCCTGCCGGTCGGCAAAAATGCCGAGAAGGGCTGCACCCATGCCGCCGAATCCGAAGGCGAAGCCGAAGAAGACACCGGCAATCAACCCCACGCGACCCGGCACCAGTTCCTGCGCGAAAACGACGATCGCCGAAAACGCGGAGGAGAAGATGAAGCCGATGATGATCGACAGCACACCGGTCCAGAAGAGGTTGGCATAGGGCAGCATCAGCGCGAAGGGGATGACGCCGAGGATCGAGAACCAGATGACGAAGCGCGCACCATACCGGTCGCCGATCGGACCGCCGAGGAAGGTGCCTGCGGCGGCCGCACCCAGGAACAGGAAGAGCATCAGCTGCGCCTGCTGCACGGAAACGCTGAATTTCTCGATGACGAAGAAGGTGAAGTAGCTGGAGATGCTGGCCATGTAGACGTTCTTGGTGGCGGTCAGCAGCACCAGGACGGCAACGGCCCAGATCACGCGGTTCTTCGGCAGCGGCAGCGCGCGGCTCGGCGCCGGCCTGCTCATCGACGAGCGGCGGTGGCGCACGTACCAGGTGCTGACCCAGGAGAGCACGAGGAAGCCGATGATCGCCACGATCGAGAACCAGCTGAGGCTCCCCTGGCCGAAGGGGATGACAATGAAGGCGGCGAGCAGCGGCCCCATGGCGCTGCCGGCATTGCCGCCGACCTGGAACAGCGATTGCGCCAGGCCGTGCCGTCCACCCGAGGCAAGGCGAGCGATGCGCGAAGATTCCGGATGGAAGATCGCCGAACCGACGCCGATCAGGCTTGCAGCGAGCAGCAGCATCGAAAAATCATGGGCGTTCGCGAGCAGGATCAGCCCGGAGCAGGTGGAAAGCATCGCCATCGGCAGCGAATAGGGCAGCGCCCAACGGTCGGTGATGATGCCGACAGCCGGCTGCAGCATCGAGGCGGTCAGCTGAAAGGTGAAGGTCAGAAGCCCGATCTGGACGAAATCGAGCGAATAGTTCGCCTTGAGCAAGGGATAGAGCGCCGTCAGCAGCGATTGCATGATGTCGTTCAGCATATGGCAGAAGCTGACTGCCAGGATGACGGAGAATGCCGTCTTTTCCGGGGTTATACCGCCCGTTGAAGTAACCGTTGCCATGGATGGTTCCTTGCCGTCTCGATGGTTGTTTGCGGCGACGATTATCTCTACTGATGTTGCCCATGGCCTGCTTTTGTGATGTGGTCGAGTTCTTTCGTGAGTGGGCCAATGCCGATCCATCGAGTAACCTTGCCCGAACTGGCCGACGCCGACCACTTCAGGAACCTGGACTGGATCGAGGCCGGAAACTCCGCCGTGCTCGCCCTTGGCCGCGATTATGGCGCGGGCCTGACCGTTCCGCTCCACAGCCACACGCGCACGCAGTTGTGGTGGGCGCGCCAGGGTGTCGTTCTTTTGCGCACGGCCCACGGGCGTTGGCTCGTCCCACCGGGGCACGCGCTTCTCATCCCGGCAGGCGTCGAGCATTCGACCGAGATGATCAGCGATGTGCGCATGCACTCGATCTACTTCACCCCGTCGCTGCTGCGTGCCGAACGGCCGATGGTGATGGAGATCACCCCGCTTGCGGGCAGCCTGGTCGATGCGCTGGTCAGCGTCGAGAGCGAAACGATGTCGGAGCGGCGCGAACAACTGATCATGGATCTGCTCTTGGAGGAGATCGCTCTTCTGCATGAGCGGCCGCTCGGCCTGCCTTTCCCGCGCGAGCAGAAGCTGGCGCTTCTCTGCCGGCAGTTCCTGGAGGCGCCATCGGCCACGGCCAGTATCGACCAGTGGGCCGATCGCCTGGGTTTGAGCCGGCGGACATTCACACGGATGTTCCGCAACGAGACAGGGGTCAGTTTCGTCACCTGGCGCCAGCAGGCCTGCATCTTCGCATCGCTGCCGCGCCTTGCGGACGGCGAGCCGATCACCAATGTCGCGCTCGATGCCGGCTACGAGAACGTTGCAGCCTTCACCACAATGTTTCGGCGCATGCTTGGAAGCGCCCCCAGTCACTACCTGAAAATGTACCAGGGCCGGTAGGCGCCGTGGCCGGCATGGCAAACGCGAGCTGAATTGATCTGGTTAACGGAATCGTAGGAACAAAGGTCAATATGTCGCGCCGTGTCCTCTCAGATTGCGCCACTGGCCGGCGCCCGGGACACGGTTCAAACTTCGCCCCGGCGAATGATTCTTCCGGAGTTGTTCCTTGCGTATCCGTTCTCTTCTCCTCCTTTCTGGAACCCTTTTGTTGTCCGCAGGCACGGCCTCGGCTGGTGACGGCCAGTATTTCTGGTCCAGCGACTGGTACTTGAAGGTCGGCGCCACCGGCTTTCTCGGCCCGAAATACGAGGGCGCCTCCACGCGCATGTTCCAGGCCGCGCCGCTGGTCTCGCTTGGCAAGGCCGGCAGCACCGTTCGCTTCTCGTCGCGCAACGACAACATGTCCTATGCGCTGCTCGACCAGGGCGGTTTCCGCGCTGGTGTCGCCGGCAAGCTGATTTTCGAACGCGACGCGGGCACCTCCAGCGACCTCAAGGGGCTCGCCCCAGTCAAGTTCGGTGGTGAGCTCGGTGGTTTCGCCGAAGTCTACCCGACCGATTGGTTGCGCGTGCGCGCGGAAGTCCGCCAGGGCATTCGCAGTCATCATGGCATCGTCGCCGATGTCACTGCGGACGCCTTTATCGATATCAGCAGCAATGTTCGCATTTCCGCCGGCCCACGTATGACGGCTGCCACCAGCGACTATTTCAGCGCCTATTACGGCGTGAACGATGCCGAGTCGGCAGCATCCGACCTCAGCACCTATAATCCGCACGGCGGCATGCATTCCGCCGGTGTTGGCGCGGCGATCAACTGGCAGGCAACGGAAAAGCTCGAAACCGGCGCCTACGCCGAGTATCGCCGCCTGTTGGGTTCGGCGGCCGACTCCAGCCTCGTGCGCGAGCGCGGCAGCCGCAACCAGTTCCTCGTCGGCCTGTCGGCCACTTACCGCTTCGACTTCACGCTTCCCTGAACGATGCCGGCAAGCGTCGGGACGATGCGGCATCGAACCGCTTGACCGTCCCGGCGCGCGGCGTCAAACAGGGAGCATGAACACGTTCTCCGCCGATTCCGGACGCGTCCACGACGCCCCGTCGAACAACTGGGTCTACCGCGTGCTGCCGCGCGCGCTCTGGCCCTATGCGCAACTTGCTCGCTGGGACCGCCCGATCGGTTGGCAATTGCTGATGTGGCCATGCCTGTGGTCGATCGCCCTGGCCTCGGGTGCAGCGGCGGCAGCGGGGCAATTTTCGCTTGGCCGGTTCGTTTTTCACAGCTTCCTCTTCATCGCCGGCGCCATTGCCATGCGTGGAGCGGGCTGCACCTTCAACGACATCGTCGATCATGACATCGACATGGAAGTCGCGCGAACCCGTTCGCGCCCATTGCCGTCGGGCCGGGTTTCCCGCTTTCAGGCAAAGGTCTTCATGGTGCTGCAGGCGCTCGTCGGGCTCGTGGTTCTTCTTCAGCTTAACGCCTTCACAATTTTGCTCGGCGTGCTGTCGTTGGGACTTGTGGCAATCTATCCCTTTGCCAAGCGCTTTACCGACTGGCCGCAGTTCTTCCTCGGCCTTGCGTTTTCCTGGGGTGCGATCATGGGCTGGACGGCCGAGTTCGGGTCGCTTTCGCTCGCTCCCCTTTTTCTCTACGGCGCTGCGATTGCCTGGACGATCGGCTACGACACGATCTACGCCTACCAGGACCGGGAAGACGACGAACTTATCGGCGTGCGGTCGACGGCTCGCCGCTTCGGCGACAATCCACGCCCCTGGCTGATCGGGCTCTACGGGCTTGCCATCGTGCTTATGCTGTTGTCGTTTCTCGTAGCCGGAGCGGGGCTGTTTGCCTATCTCGGTTTGCTTGTCGCCGCCGTGTTGCTGATCTATCAGATCCTGGTGCTGAACATTCACGACCCCTTGCAATGCCTTGCATTGTTCAAGTTCAATAGTGTCGTAGGGCTGATCATCTTCGCCGGGCTCGTCACGGCCCTTTTTGTTCGGCTGATGTGAAAAATCCTCCGTCTTGGCGGAGGATCCGGCCGTTTATCCAAATTGCTCGATGCACGTCTTGCGTATTTACCGATGCGTCGGCAAAGGCTGGAGCACGTCAGGCCCAGCTTACTTCCGTGACAGCCTTGCGCTTCTTTGCCTTGGCACGTGCACGCAAAATGGCGGCGACTGCGGCAACGGCTGCGGCGAGGTGCTTGCGCATCGGGTGTCTCCTTCTTTCGTGACCTTGGCTATGAGCCCGATATGGCATGAAGAAGGCGAAGCGGCTGTTTCCAAAGGAACACCTCGATTTGGCCGTGAACGTTTTGACGTTACGGCGCCGCGCGTCAAGTATGACGCGCTAAGGGCGCTGTAGCACTTTGGACTTGCTGCATAATTTTCTCCTTAAATCGAATCCGATTTAAGGGATTATGCCGTAGCCGCAAACAAAAACCGGTCGCAGGGAACGACCGGTTTTTGCACTGGAGGAATTTCGGTTGGTGTCAGCTACGGGCGATGATTTCGCGTCCGTCGATCTTCATGGCGACGCCAAGCCGGCCGGTGGAGCGGCGCACGAGGAAGCGCGGCCGGCGGTCGGCAAAGAAGGAATGGCGGCGCCGCGGCTTGAGCGGCGCGGTGCGAACCTCGCCGAGGTGCTCTTCCAGCGCGCGGGCAACGCCATCGGCTTCGACCATCAGCATCGGAATGCGATAGGCTTCGGCCCAGGCGCGCCAATCGGCGGCGATATCGGAAAGATCGTGTGCAACGAGCAGCGGAACGCAAAGGTCCGGATCGTCATGATGAAGTTCAAGCGTCACTGTAACGTCTCCGTCGCCGTGGTCGATCGCGCGTGCCGCGACCCCTTTGAATGCCCGCGCCGGCAGTGCGATCGAAAGCGGCAGGCCGCTTGATGGTAGCACCTTGCGCAGAACCGCGCCACGCTCGTCCAGGCTGATCGTGACATTGCCTGTATGGCCACGCAGGACGTAGCTTGCCTGCTGAGGAAAACGCTTCGGATCGAGCCGGAGCGTGTTTTCGACCCATGCGGGTTGAGAGAGTGTATTGCGCATTTCAATCGCCCTTGTTTTTCCTTGAGAGCCGATTTCCGGTCTTCTCTTCGGGACTTTTCGTCCTCTATGGGCTGGAGAATAGGCGGCTCCCCTTCCGGCCGACTTAAAAATCGCGGTTAAGAAAACTTTGCGTTTTTCGATGGTTAGCAAAAGCCGAGCGGCCAAGGTTTCCGTTTCGTCAACGCGGGGGCTCGCATTTTTGGCATTGGCCGGGCGGTGGCCGGCGAAAAGCCACACACAAGCCTGTCGTGCAATCATGTCGCGTCAGAATTCTGTTTCGGGGGATTGGTGCGACCCGCCCCTGGGTAAGCGACGGGGCAGCAGGCATGGTTTCGACCTATCTCAACTACAGCCGGATCACGAGCGACTTGAGAACCAGTCTCAATCGTGTTGCCGACCGGCCGCTGGTCGCCCGCGAGGCCGAGTACTACAAGGAGAATATCGGCAACGTGAAAACGGTCGACGAGTTCCTCGACGACTACCGTCTCTATTCCTATGCCATGAAGGCACACGGTCTCGAAGACATGGCCTATGCCAAGGCCTTCATGCGCAAGGTGCTTGAAAGCGACCTCAAGGACAAGGACAGCTTTGCCAACCGCCTGACGGATGATCGTTATCGCAACTTTGCCGAGGCGTTCAGCTTCAGCACATCGTCGGCCGCCGCACAGACGACGGCGCAGCAGGATGCACTGATCGGTCTCTATAACGAACGGGTCGCCAATCTCGACACTGTTCTCAAAGGAGACAACGCATATTTCAATGCGGCGATGGATCTCGTCACCAACGTCGATCAATTCCTTGGAAATGAACGGCTGCGTTCATATGCATTCAACATCTTTGGCATCGACACGCGTAACTATTCCTATGATCAGGTCAGGTACGCGTTGACCAGCGAGCCGGCGGATCTGGCCAACTCCCAGACCGCGGCGCAGACCCGGCGCACCGAAGCCATGAAGACGCTGACCGACCTCGAGACGCGTGCAACTGCAATGCAGGACATCGACACGCTGACGGCTCAGCTCGCCGCTGCTGCGGAGGCTGACAAGCCGGCGATCCAGGCCCAGATCGACGCGAAGAACGCCATCGTCGCTGACCTCAACACCAAGCTGCCGCCGGTCGGTAGCGAAACGACCGCATTGGCGAACGAGCTTTCGACCGAAGTAAGCATGTTGAACAGGCAGATCAGCATGCTCGACGCCTATCGGCAGATAAACGGGGCCTTCAACTTCGAAGCCGATGGCAGCGTTCCTGCGGGCGGCAAGGCGATCACCGACGAAAAGAAGAAGATGCTGAACGACGCGCACATCTTCAGCAGTCCACGCCTGACCCCTTCCGGAGCCATCCTCAACCGCGATTACTTCGAACAGAAGATCGGTTCCATCACGACCGTCGCCGAGCTTGTGGCCGACCCGCGCCTCGCGGACTACGTCCGAAACGCTTTCGGCCTGCCCACCACGACCGTGAACGCGACGATCGAGAACATTCTCACCAGCGACATCAACGATCCGAACAGCTACGTGAACAAGTTCGGCGGTGAGTACAACAAGGCCTACAAGGCTCTGCTCGCGGCATTCAACTTCCAGCCCGACGGCACGCTGCCGGCGGGCACCAAGGCACAGACGGCCGAACAGACCAGTACGACCACCAATGGTTACATGGTCCACTACAACGACGCTGACGACGCAGCGGACGAAGGCAAGATCAGTCGCTACAAGTTGCAGATCAAGTCCATGACCAAGGTAGATGACCTCGTGGGCAACAGCGAATTGCGGTCCTTCGTGCTCAGTGCCTTTGGCCTTGAAAACGAAGATCTGACGCCGCGCGAGCTGAAGCAGATTCTGACGAGCGATCTCAACAATCCGGCAAGCTACGCCAATTCCTTGCGCGACGAACGCTATATCAAGCTGGTGAAGGCTTTCAATTTCAACGCGGACGGTACGCTCGGCTCACCCAAGCTGGTGCAGAACGAGGCCGACATCGTCAATACTGCCAAGGCATACATCGTCGAGAAATCGCGCTTCGGCACGGAGGACGAAAAGAAGGTCGCCAAGACGAAAGCGGAAGAGGAAAGCAAGTACTATACGACGCAGATCCAGAAAATCGAGACGCTCGACGATTTGCTCAAGGACAAGCGGCTCGTCGATATCGTGCTGATTGGCGCTGGCATCGACCCGGAAGGTGTCAACACCGATTACCTCAAGCAGATGTTCACCTCCGACCTCAACGATCGCAAGAGCTTCATCAATACCGATCCGAACGGCTTGAAATATCGCGAGGTCGTTTCCGGCTTCAACTTCGACAAGGACGGAAAGATCGTCACTGGCGAAGCCGGGCAGATACAGACGCGGCGTGGGCTCACCATGACGTTCGACCTCTACCTCAACCAGACGCTTGAGGAGAGCGAGGGCGAGGACAATGCCGGCGTTCGGCTGGCGCTTTATTTCAAGCGCAAGGCACCGGAAATCACCACGCCCTACGACCTGCTCGCCGACAACGCGCTGATGCAGGTCATTCGAACCGCCTATAGCATGCCCGAGGGCTTGGCGAGCGCCAAGATCGAGATGCAGGCCGCCTACATCGAACGCCTGATGGACATCAAGGACCTACAGGATCCGCAGGAGCTCGAAAAGCTGCTGAAGCGCTTCACCGCGCTTTACGACGTCGAGAACAACACCGACGTCAATCCGGGGCTTGCCATCCTGACGGGCGGCAGCGGCGGCGGCATCAGCGCCGACGCATTGTTTTCGCTGGCACAACTCAGAGCCGGCGGCCGGTAAACAGCGCCGTCAGTCCGCCCGCAGCACCTTATCGGGGTTCATGATGCCCGCCGGGTCGAAGGCGTGCTTGATGCGGCGCATCAGCTCGATCTCGATCTCTGGGCGAACGGCGGCGAGTTCGTCGCGCTTCAACTGCCCGATACCGTGTTCGGCCGAGATCGAGCCGTTGTATTTCAGCACGATGCCGTGAACGATGGCGTTCATTTCCCGCCAGCGATCGAGAAAGGCCTGTTTGTCGGCGTCGACGGGCTGCGAGATGTTGTAGTGAATGTTGCCGTCGCCCATATGGCCGAAGGAGCAGATGCGCGCGCCCGGCATCGCCCGCATGACGGCAGTATCGGCCTCTTTCATGAAGGCCGGAATGCTCGAAACGGGAACGGAAACGTCATGCTTGATCGAGCCGCCTTCCGGCTTCTGCGCCGGCGACATGCTTTCGCGCATGTGCCACAGGGCCTTGCGCTGTTCTTCGCTGGTCGCAATCACCGCATTTTCGACAAGACCGGCGACGATGCCCTGCTCCAGCAGTTCATGCACCATGCGTTCGGCGCTTTCGGCGGAGTCGGAGGTGGAAATGTCGATGAGCACATACCACGGGTGAACGGTTTCCATCGGATCGCGCACATCAGGAATGTGCTTCGTCGTGAACTCGACACCAAGCCGCGGCATCAGTTCGAAACCGGTGAGCGCGGTCCCGCAGAGGCTTGACGCCTTGTCGAAGAGAGCCAGCGCATGCTCGACGCTGCCGACGCCGGCAAAGGCTACCTGATGGCCAAGGGGCTTCGGAAACATCTTAAGCACCGCGCCGGTGATCACGCCAAGCGTGCCTTCGGCACCGATAAACAGATCGCGCAGGTCGTAGCCCGTATTGTCTTTCTTCAGCCGCCGCAGCCCGTCCCAGATTTCGCCAGTCGGTAGCACCACCTCAAGGCCCAGGCAAAGCTGGCGCATGTTGCCATAGGCAAGCACTGCCGTGCCGCCGGCATTGGTCGATAGGTTGCCGCCGATGCGGGCCGAGCCTTCCGACCCGAGCGAAAGCGGAAACAGCCTGTCGTTGTCGTCGGCCGCCTTTTGAATGTCGGCGAGGATGCAGCCGGCATCGGCAACGATGACATTGCCGACGGGGTCGAGATCGCGAATCCGGTTCAGCCTTTGCAGCGACAGGACGATATCGGCCTTGCCTTCGCGCGGGATCTGACCCGCCACATGGCCGGTGTTGCCGCCCTGCGGAACGATTGCCGTTCGGGTCACGGTTGCAAGCTTCATGATGCGCGACACTTCCTCGACGGAACCGGGGCGAAGCACCATGGGGGTGGTGCCCTTATAGAGCCCGCGGGATTCGATGAGATAGGGCGCAAGGTCTCCCGGGTTCGTCAGCGCATTGGCGCTGCCGACGATGTCGATGAAGGAGGCGATCAGTTCGGGAGAGGGGAGCGTCGTCGTCATGGCCCTGCCTTCGCAAATGCGCCCGCCGGCGCTTCAGTGTCGGTCGATCAGTCTCTGGGGGCGGCCGCACGCTGCAGCCGGTCGAGGATCGCCTCGCCCAACCCTTCGGAAGGGATCGGGCCGAAGGCGATGGTTGCGGCACCGCTGGCGTCCGCCCTCTTCATATAGTCGAAAAGATTGGCAGCCGCCTCGCGCAGGCTGCCTGCCGGGCTGAGGTCCAGCACGATCGCGGCGTGTTCTTCGCCCGGCAGCGCTGCATTGCCGAAGCGGATCAGGGCTTCTCCCGGGCGCACGTCGCCGACCGCAAGCCGTACCGCCGCACCCGGCGCGTAATGCGAGGCGAGCATGCCAGGCGCCTCGATCGTCGCTCCGGCGCTCTCGGGCCTCGAGACGGCAAGGCCCGTCAATTTTTCGATTTCGCAGACGTCGAGACCGCCCGGACGCAGCAGATGCAGCGCCCCGTCCTCAACCTTGATGATCGTCGATTCAAGGCCGATCTCCGCCGAGCCGGCGTCGAGAATGAGCTTGAGGCGTGGGCCGAGATCGGCGTCAACATGGGCAGCACTGGTCGGGCTGATCTTGCCCGAGGTATTGGCACTCGGGGCGGCGAGCGGGCGGCCGAAACGGGCGATCACCCGACGGGAGAAACCGTCCGGCATGCGGATGCCGAGCGTGTCGAGGCCGGCCGAGGCGAGCGCATGCACGGAGCTTGCAGCGCGCTGGGGCAGGATCAATGTCAGCGGTCCAGGCCAGAAGGCTTCGGCCAGACGCCGGGACAATGGGTCGAATGTCACATGGGCTTCGGCCATCGCAATATCGGACACGTGCGATATCAGCGGGTTGAAGCGCGGACGCCCCTTCATTTCATAGATGCGGCTGATTGCATCCGGATTGGTGGCATCCGCTGCCAGGCCGTAGACCGTCTCGGTGGGGATGGCGACGGGCTCGCCTTCGGCAAGCACGGTGCAGGCACGCTCGATCGCCCGTTCCGGCTCGGTCCGTGTATCGATGATTTCGGCCATGTCGTTTCCGTTTCCCTTTCCGAGGCTTCCTTAAAGGAGCCACGTCGAAAACAGAACGATTTTCTTCAAGGGATGCGGGTCGGCTGTTCAAAGACTGCGGATGATGCGCCTCAGTGCCTCGTCGCGCGCGCCGAGCATCAGGACATTCTTGAGCGCAACCTTCGGGTCGTCGGTGCGAAAGATCAACCCGTTGTCGCGGACGCTGCGATTGATGGTCATCTGACCCTCCTGCGCATCGGGTTCGATGGCGACGGCGAAATACATCCGGGAATAGCCCGTCTGGATGCGTTCGAAGAAGTGTTTTTCGTCGCCGAGGTCGCAGAAGAAGTTGGCAAAATAGAACGACCAGGTGACGTCCTTGGATTGGGCGAGATGCGTCCTGGCCGCCGTCACATGGCAATAGCCCAGATGCGGCCGGCCGGCGAGCGTGCGGTGGAAGATCATCTTCGGAAACTGGATCGAGGTATGGAAGCCGTTGATCCGCTTGTGCGTCGTTTCGCCAGCGGTCGTCAGCTTGTGGCCGGTGCGCGCGGCAACCTCGTCATAGCTCAGATAACGCCGTTCGCGCTGCGACCATTGGCGTCGATCGATCCGGCCGGTGCGCAGGAATTCCGTATGGGCCGCCACTTTCGGAGCGATCGTGGGCAGCTTCTCGGCTGCGGCGTCGTAGTATTTGAGCTTTGCCATGAACTTCAATGCGCTGTTTGCCGGTTCGGCCGGTTTCTCCGTCAGGCGACGCTAATGCATTATGGTTAATGGAAGATTTCACGCACGTGTGGGGATCCGCCTCAGCGAAACGAGAAGGCATGTCGCAAACTGGCGAAGGTCACGCGCTTTCACGCAAGCCTTGCCGGAAAAAGCGACAATTGCCCAATCCTTGATCTATCCCATTGTTTACAATGAAAAATGATCAAGCATGAGGCGTTTCGGACACTCGATGGGCGGTGTCGTCTTTCTGGAATCGGATGTCGTTAATCGGCAGTTGCGACGGCGGGCTCCGCGATTAGATATCCCTACTCAAGGTGCCGCCTTTTAGGGAGGGCGGAGAATTGGGAAGCCGGTCAAATCCCGGCGCTGCCCCCGCAACGGTGGTGGAGCGAAAGCCTCGGCACAAAGCCACTGGACGGTATCGTCCGGGAAGGCGCCGGGCTGGTCCTTGCGGACGGCTCCTGAGCCCGGAAACCAGCCTTGACGCGAATAGACCGTAACGGGTTGCGGCGGGCAGCCGGATCGGAGCCGTGATCGCACAGGCAATGCGCCTGCGCGGGTTCCAGTCCTGCCTCTCCGAAACAAGGCGAACGAGGACAGGACATGGACATCAAGGGCGATATGCTCCGCAAGCTGAAGGGTCGACGCGACGGCTACAGCCTCGACCGGGCCTTCTATACCGACCCCGACTACTACAGGCAGGATCTCGAAAGCATCTGGTACAAGGACTGGCTGTTCATCGGCCATGACTGCGAGATCCCACGCGCCGGCAACTATTTCACCGTCCAGGTCGGCGACTATCCCGTCGTTATCGTCCGTGACCGGCAGGGTACGATCCGCGCTTTGCACAACTCCTGCCGCCATCGCGGCTCTCGCGTCTGCTCGCAGCACAAGGGCTCCTCGGCCAAGCTCGTCTGTCCCTATCACCAGTGGACCTACGAGCTTGATGGTACGCTGCTCTTCGCCCGTCAGATGGGTGAGGATTTCGACAAGGCCGCCCACGGCCTGAAGCCGATCCACTGCGAGACGGTCGGCGGCTACATCTTCATCAATCTGTCCGAACAGCCGATGGATTTCGCCCCGTTCCGCGACATGGTCGCGCCCTATCTCGCCCCGCATCGTCTCGGCGAAACCAAGGTCGCCTTCGAAAGCACGATCATCGAGAAGGGCAACTGGAAGCTCGTCTGGGAAAACAACCGCGAGTGCTACCATTGCGCCGCAAATCATCCCGAACTCTGCCGCACCTATCCTGAAGCGCCGACGGCGACCGGTGTGCAGGGCGCCAAGGATGATCCGGTCATTGCCGCGCACTGGGCGAAGTGCGAAGCGGCCGGTCTGCCGAGCGAGTTCCGCATGTCGGATACCGGCCAGTTCCGCTCGGCGCGCATGCCCTTGATCGATGATGCCGAGAGCTACACCCTGTCCGGTGCCCGCGCCGTGCGGCGGCAGCTGTCTGCAGACGTCAGCCAGAAGCATATCGGCACGCTCCTGCTCTTCCATTATCCGTCGACCTGGAACCATGTGCTGGCCGACCATGCCATTACCTTCCGCGTCCTGCCGCTCGGGCCCGAGCTGACGCAGGTGACGACGAAGTGGCTGGTCAACAAGGACGCCGTCGAAGGTGTCGACTACAATCTCGAGGAACTGACGCATGTCTGGACCGAGACCAACGACCAGGACCGGCAGATCGTCGAGGAGAACGCCTTCGGCATCCGTTCTCCGGCCTACCAGCCCGGCCCCTATTCGCCCGATCACGAAGGCGGCGTGATGCAGTTCGTCGAGTGGTACTGCAAGTTCATGGAACAGCGCCTGCAGGGCGCCGCTGCACCGCTCTTCCGGGTCGCCTGACATGCAGATGGCATCCTCGTTTCATCACTTCGATGAGCTTCATGTCTGGATCGACAGGCAGCATATGCTCGAATGCACATCGGCGGTCGTCGAGACCGCCGATGTGATGACCTTTACCTTCCGGCCCGAGAAGCCGGCCTGGTTCCGCTATCTGCCCGGGCAGTTCGTCACGCTCGAACTACCGGTCGCTGGCGACGATCCGGTGATGCGGACCTACACCCTGTCGTCGACGCCCTCCCGGCCGCTGTCGATCGCTGTCACCGTCAAGGCACAGGCTGACAGCATCGGCACGCGCTGGATGTTTGATCATCTGAAGCCCGGCATGCGGCTGAAAGCCTTCGGCCCGCTCGGCGATTTCAGCTTCGTGCGGCATCCCGGCGAAAAATATCTCTTCATATCGGCGGGTTCCGGCGTCACGCCGATGATGTCGATGACGCGGTGGATGGCGGACTGCATTCCCGAGACCGACGTCACCTTCATTTCCTGCGCCCGACGGCCGGACGATCTTCTGTTTCGCTCGGAGCTCGAAGTGCTGGCGCGCCAGATGTCCGGCCTGAACCTCGGATTTGTGGTCGAGGGGCATGAGGCCCGGCACGGATGGCACGGGCTGCGCGGTCGCATCGACGGCGCCAAGCTGCCGCTGCTTGCGCCCGATTTCATGGAGCGTACGGTTTTCTGCTGCGGTCCGGAACCGTTCATGCGCGGCGTGCGCGAGCTCTTGAAGGCGGCCGGCTTCGACATGAGCCGCTACCACGAGGAAAGCTTCCAGCCGGCCGCAGCACCGGCAGCCGAGGAGATCGCAGTCAGGGCAGGGGCGGCAGCCGACGCCGACGCGCAAGGTGCCAAGGTGGTCTTCACCATGAGCGGCAAGGAGATCGAGGCCAGGCCCGGCCAGACCATCCTGCAGGCGGCGCGGGCCAATGGCGTCAGGATCGGTGCGGCCTGCGAAGGCGGCATCTGCGGAACCTGCCGGGTGATGAAGGTCGCCGGCGAGGTCGAGATGAACCACAATGGCGGCATTCTCGACGACGAAATCGACGAGGGCTACATCCTTGCCTGCTGCTCCCGGCCGCTCGGAGACGTGCAGATCGAAGCCTGACAGTGGTGACGGTCGCGGGGGGCGTATTCCCCGCGGCCGGCCCATCAGCGGCTGGCCGCCAGCCGCACCGCGCGGTCGTGTCGGCCGAAATCGATCGATCCGGTCGCCATCATGTCGACGCCTTCACCGGCTGCGCTCACAGCTTGGGCACGGCTGACGAGCAAGGGTTGGCTTTCGATTGTAGCCGCTGCCTCGGCAGCGCTGGATGTGCCGGCCCCCTCATCGGCCATGGCTACGAAAATCAACGGCATTGGCTTTTCGGGCAGCAACGTCCCACCGGCCCAGATCGATCGCAACGCGGTCCTGTTCATCGCCGCGACATTGACGTCGATGTCGTCGAGCGTGCCGGGCACGCGGTAGGGACAGCGGCGTTTGCCGCAATTGATCCCCGACGAGAACTGCCACAGCGCATAGCTGTTCCAGTTGCCCATCGGGAAAACCTGACGGATATCCGGCTTGTAGCGGGCATACCAGAGCGGAAGCCGCGACAGCAGGCGATGTTTGGAGCGGTTTGCCGCGATGTACTTCGCCGTGACGTGGTTGGTGTAAAGCATCGGGTAGCGGCCGGTGCGGGTCTTGATGTGTCCGGCAAAGATCGCTGCATCTTCGAGCGACATGTATTTTTCGTGATCGATACCCTCGAGGTCGAGCACCATCAACTCGTCGTCGCGCGGATCGGCATAGTCGAGAAAGTGATTGGCCTGATCGACCGGATTGCCCGGGCGGGCGAGATGATAGGCGCCCCACAGCAAGCCATGGGAGCGGGCGAGCATCCGCCGTGTCTGGTAGAGCTCGCGGCTGACCGCGTACTTTCGCCACATCGTCTTGCAGTGGGCGACCGTGTCGCCGCCATGGTCGCCGGTGCACGAGAAGCTTTCCGGCAAGCCGTCGGAGGCCTTGGCGATGAAGCCGGAGATGCGCTTGTCCGCCAGCATTGCCTCCCAGTCGATGCTGTTCATCTCATAGGCATCGACGATGATGGCGTTTGATTTCGATTTCCAGGGCTCCAGCTCGCCGGCGCGTGCATTCGCCGCCGCGAAAGCCAGACCCAGAAGGGTCGCGAGGCGCAGAATCATCCTTAAGGTGGAGATATACCGCTTAGCCATTCAATGAGATTGCCGACACTACAGTTAATTGACAGTTAATTGATCGTAAATCCCAGTCCCCATGGCGACTGTGCTTGAGACGGGTGCGAATGTATACAGACCTACGGCTGTATATCAGGAGCTTCTTTCGGACGGTTGTCGGCGCATTTGGCCGGTCGATGCGCCACTTTTTTACAGCTTCCACGCGCTCGATCGCGTCTTGGCTCAAGCGTGCGCCGGCGCGGGCGCAAGGGTTGGCCCGGATGCCGAACATGGAACAAAACCCGTCACTTATGCGTTGTGAGGCGATTTCGGTTTTTACCAGTTGGGGCACGGCTGAGGAATGTCCCCGGATCGGTATCGACACGGGGATGAAATCGCGCAAAAGTGGAGTTGTCATGCCGATCCGCACGCGTCAGGAGCGACGCACGGAGCCCTTTATGGAGGATTTGATGAAGACAATGACAGGCAAGTGGTTCTCCGCAGTGATCGCCGTTGCGGTCTTGGTGACCTCGGCCGCACCGTCGCAGGCCTTCATGCCGACGCCGCCACGTGTTGAGCGACAGACGGATGCCACTGAGATTCAGTATCGTCGTCCCGGCATGGAGCGTCGCGGCGGGTATTACTATTACAATGGCTATCGCGGCTACAACTATCGCCGCCCGGGCTATCGTTACTACAATGGCTGGTGGTATCCGATGGCTGCTTTCGGAGCCGGCGTGATCATCGGTGGCGCGATCGCTAGACCGCCGACAAATTACCCCAATCGCCATGTTCAGTGGTGCTACGACCGCTATCGCTCGTACAGGGCTTACGACAACACCTATCAGCCCTATGGCGCCCCGCGCCGGCAGTGCTACTCGCCCTATAGCTAAGGCGGGATGTTGGAGAAGGCCGGGGCGTGACCCCGGCCTTTGTCATTCCGGGAGCGGCTAAAGAATGCCGATCCGCCTGAGGATCCACCAGGCAAGGCCTATGGAAAGCGCGATGAACAGCGCCGCATACAGCGTGCCGCTGCCATCGGCGAAGGGAAGGGCACCCGTATTCATGCCGAAGAAACCGGTGACCAGCGTCGGCGGCAACAGGAAGGCCGTCATCAGCGACAGAATGTAGAGGTGCCGGTTGGTTTCGGACGAAATCTTGCTGTCGATCTCCTCGTGCAGCAACCTAGCGCGCTCCTGGAGCGCGAAGACGTCGCGGTCGACGGCCTCGAGCCGATCGGAGAGGCGCTCGGTGACGTCGATGAAACCGGGCGGCACCTCGTCCTCCTCCGAAGCGCCGGCGCGGCGAAGCAAAGCAAGGATCGTGCGCAGATGCCGGTGAAGGCGAACCACCGTCCGGCGCAAGGGCGCAAGGCCCGGCTGCTGCCGGTGACCGGCCTCACCATAGACATGATCTTCGATGACGTTCAGTTCTTCGGTCAGTTCGAGCACCAGCGAGATCAGCGTCCGCTGGAACTCGACGACGAGCATCTCGAAGAGGTCTATCGGCCGGGCGCATTTGGTGCTCTTTTCGACCGCGGCCTTCACCCGGTCGATGCTGCGCAGCGGATGCAGCCGGGTGGTGATGATCACCCTGTCGCTGACGGCAAAATGCAGCCAGCCGATCGTCTTCGTCACCGCATCGAAGGTGCGTTCGAAATCGACCAGCGTTCCGTGCACGATGTCGTCGGAAACGGTGATGGCGGCCTGGGTGTCGTGGCTGGTCAGCGTCGTTACGGCGGTTGGCGGCAGGTTGCCGATCCGCTCGATGAGCGCCGGCGTGCGGGCGTCCGAAAGTGCCAGATGCAGCCAGATCCAGCCGTCGCCCTTGAGCAGGCCGTCAATCGAGGCATCGTTGGCGATGCGCTGGCATCGGCTTTCGCCCGGCAGAAAGCGGTAAGCCCAGACGAGGCCGGGTATCTCAGGGGAAATCAGGTTCATTTGAACGCCTTGGCGAGGGCCATCGTTACTGGCTTCTATGCGTCGTTGATGACAGTTTTGTTACAGGGCTGTCTTGGCCGGCAGCCATCGCCACAGGGGCTGAATTGACGTTGACGTTTACGTAAAAATCAATAGTGTTCGGCCAAACGAAGATGCGCCGGAAGCTGCGAAAGCGCTCCGGTATCTGGGAGGATCATCATGTACAAGGCACCCGTTGACGAGATTGCATTCACGCTGAAGCACGTGGCCGGCATGGCCGGCGCGCTGGAAAGCGGCGCCCTTGGCGACCTCGGGGAGGATCTCGTGGATGCGATCCTGTCAGAAGCCGGCCGTTTCGCGACGGAGGAAGTGGCGCCGCTCGGCGACGTCGGCGACAGGCAGGGTTCGCGCCTGGTCGATGGCAAGGTTCAGACGCCGGACGGTTGGCGTGATCTCTATCACAACTGGATCGGCGGCGGCTGGAACGGGTTGACGGCGCCGGAAGAATTCGGCGGCCAGAACCTGCCGCATATGCTGCATGTCGCGGCCATGGAAATGTGGAACGCCGGCTCGATGGCTTTCGCGCTCGGCCCTACGCTGACCATGGGCGCTGTCGACGCGCTGGAGAAGCACGGCTCGGAGGCGCTGAAGGCGACCTACCTGCCGAAGATGGTGTCCGGCGAATGGACCGGCACCATGAACCTGACGGAGCCGCATGCCGGCTCCGATCTCGGTGTTCTCAAGACGCGGGCCGAGCGCCGCGACGACGGCACCTATCGCATTTTCGGCCAGAAGATCTTCATCACCTGGGGTGAACACGACTTCACCGACAATATCGTCCATCTCGTTCTGGCGCGGCTGCCGGACGCGCCTGCGGGCACCAGGGGCATTTCGCTGTTCCTCGTGCCGAAGTTCCTGGTGAACGCCGACGGCTCGCTCGGCGAACGCAACGATCTGTTCTGCCACTCGCTCGAGCACAAGCTCGGCATCCACGGCTCGCCGACCTGCACGATGATCTATGGCGACGGCAAATTCGGCGCCGAGAAAGGTGCTATCGGCTACCTCATCGGCGAGGAGAACCGCGGCCTTGCCTGTATGTTCACGATGATGAACAACGCCCGGCTTGCCGTCGGCATGCAGGGCGTCGCGATCGCAGACGCTGCCACCCAGAAGGCGATCGCCTTTGCCAAGGAACGCACGCAGGGCAAGGCTCCCGGCTGGTCCGGCCAGGGCATGAGCCCAATCATCGAGCACCCCGATGTCGCCCGCATGCTGCTGACGATGAAGGCCCTGACGCAAGGGTCGCGCGCCATCGCCTATGCCTGTGCCCATGCGGTGGACATGGGCCATGCGACAGACGGCGACAAGGCCAGGCATTGGCAGGAGCGCTCCAGCCTGTTGACGCCGATTGCCAAGTCGTTCGCCACCGATGCCGGCGTCGATGTCGCCTCGCTCGGCATCCAGGTGCACGGCGGCATGGGCTTCATCGAGGAGACCGGTGCCGCCCGTTACCTGCGCGACGCGCGCATCGCCCCGATCTATGAGGGCACCAACGGTATCCAGGCGATCGACCTCGTCACCCGCAAACTGCCGCTTTCGGGCGGCGAGCATGTCCGCGGGTTTATTGCCGAATTGCGCGAGATCGGGACGGCGGTCCGCGCGTCGAACCGGGGCGGTTTCGGCGACACGGCAGCCCGGCTCGATGCTGCGCTCGACGATCTCTCCGACGCGACCGAATGGCTGCTTGCGGCTGTTTCGGCCGGCAAGCTCACCGAAGCGCTCGCCGGCGCTACCGCCTATCAGCGCCTGTTCGGCCTCGCCTTGACCGGCGTCTATCTCGCCAAGGGCGGTCTCGCCGAAGCGTCCGACGGCAAGGACGAGCAGCGCATCGCTCTCAGCCGCTTTGCCGCGGAAAACATGCTGGCGGAAACTTCCGCCTTGAAGGATCGTGTCGTTACCGGCGCCGACAGCCTCGCTGCCGCGCGCGCCGTCTTGGGTTGAGAGGAAAGATCATGACCGACCAGGTGCTTGTCGAACGTCCGGATGCCTATCCGGGTGTCCAGGTCATCCGCCTCAACCGGCCGGAAAAGAAGAACGCCATCACGCGCGACATGTACGCGAAGATGACCAACGCACTGACCGTCGCCGGTAGCGATCCCGCCGTTCGCGTTACCGCGTTTCTTGGCACCGATGGGTGCTTTTCCGCCGGCAACGACATGGCCGACTTTCTGGCGTTTGCCATGGGGGGCAGCATGGGCACGGAGGTCATCGATTTTCTGAAAGCGCTGGCGAGCGCGGCCAAGCCGGTCGTCTCCGGTGTCGACGGGCTCGCGATCGGCATCGGCACGACGATCCACCTGCATTGCGACCTGACGATCTCTTCCGCCCGCTCGGTCTTCAAGACGCCCTTCGTCGATCTGGCCCTGGTGCCGGAAGCGGCATCGAGCCTGATCGCGCCGCGTATCATGGGGCATCAGCGCGCCTTCGCGCTGCTTGCCGCCGGCGAGCCGCTGGAGGCGCGCGATGCGCTCGAGGCCGGGCTGATCTGGAAGATCGTCGGCCAGGATGCTGTCGAGGAAGAGACGCTGTCACTCGCCGCGCGCCTTGCCAAGAAGCCGCCGGAGGCCCTGCGGATCGCCCGCGATCTCGTCCGTGGTGATCGCAGCGACGTGATTGCGCGCATCGACGAAGAGGCGAAGCATTTCGCGGCGCAGCTGAAAAGTGCCGAGGCAAGGGCGGCCTTCGAGGCATTCATGCGTCGCTGAAGCATGGCGCGCAAAAGTGCGCAGCGGTTTTGCGACAACGACATGCGCAAGAAAAACAAGAGCTTAAAGCGCAATAGTCGAAGCCTACTGCATAATTCCTTAAATCGGAATCGATTTAAGGAGAAAATTATGCAGCAGGATTCAAGCGTTACAGCGTCCTTTGCGCGTCATATTTGACGCGCGGCGCTGCAGCGATCGCTGCATGCTTTCGGACGTTTTGCGGCGCCGTTTCCCCACGTTGGGACAAGCAAAGTCGGGGCGGCCTTTTAGCCGCCCCATTGTGAAGATCGCGTTGCTGCCGGCATCCCGAACTTGCATATGTCAATTTTAATCGCTTCTTAAATAGCGATCGCTAGCGTGCGGCGCGATAGGCCTACCCTCATGAGGGTGGCCCCGGCCGCATGAGGCATGGCTGGCCCCGCCTTTTTGGCATGTTCAACGTTTTCCCGAGGCTTGACCAACCACCATTCCGGCGGTTGAGCGATGCTGCGCGCGAAAATCATCGAGAGCTCATGTCCGGCGAAGCACGCCGGCCCCTGTTAGGAGCCCATCTTGTCCAAGCGATCGAACCTCATGACGCGCATTCTTGTCGCCGCGTCCTGTGTCGTTGTCACCGCGTTTGCCGGCTTTTCCGTCTATATCGACACGCTTCAGCACGATACCACCACCAAGGCGGTCGAAGAAAACATCGCGTCCTCCGGCGTCCAGGCGGCACAGAGCGTTGCCAAGTGGCTGAACGGCCGCGTTACATTGACGGCGATGGTGGCCGACGCCGCCGGTCGTGCGACCGACGACAACGGCGTCCAGCCGATCCTCAAGAACGACGTACTGACGAACGAGTTCATCTCGACCTATGTCGGCAACGAGAGCGGCAAGTTCATCACCTGGCCGGACAATCCGATGCCCGCCGGCTACGATCCGCGCCAGCGCCCGTGGTACCAGCAGGCCGTCAAGGCCGACGCACGCGTTCTCACCGAGCCCTATGTCGACGCCTCGACCGGCGACCTCATCATCAGCGCTGCCGTTCCGGTCAAGCGCGACGGCAAGCTTTACGGCGTCACCGGCAGCGACTTCTCGCTGGAAACGCTGGTATCGATGGTCAAGGGCATCGACGTCGGCGGTGAGGGCTTTGCCTTCCTCGCCAACAAGGACGGCCAGATCCTCGTCCATCCGGATTCCAAGCTCGTCACCAAGACGCTCTCCGATGCCTTCCCGAACGACACGCCGACGATCGGCTCCGGCATCATGAACACCGAACTCGACGGCAAGCCGATGATCGTCAGCTTCGTCCCGGTTCAGGGTCTGCCTTCGGTCGAGTGGTATGTCGGCTTCGTCATCGACGCCGATGTCGCCTATTCCGCCATCGACCAGTTCCGCATTGCCGCGACGGTCGCGACCATTCTCGCCGTCGGCGTCATGCTCGTCTTCCTTGCAACCTTCCTCAACCGCCTGGTCATCCGCCCGGTCACCGACATGACCGGCGCGATGGAGAGGCTTGCGGCCGGCAACCTCGAGGTCGAAATCCCCGGCGAAGACCGCCGCGACCAGATCGGCTCGATGGCCGCCGCCGTTGCCGTCTTCCGCGCCAATGCGGTCGAGCGCGCCCGTCTCGAAGACGAGGCTGATGCAAACCGTTCGCTGTCGGAGCGCGAGCGTCTGGAGCGCCAGGCCCGCGATGCCCGTGATGCGGCCGAAGTGCAGCAGGCGGTCGATGGTCTGGCAACTGGTCTTGGCCGCCTGGCCGAGGGCGATCTCGCCTACCGCATCGACAATCCGTTTGCCGATCGTCTCGACCGGCTGCGCGCCGACTTCAACAACTCGGTCGCCAAGCTGCACGACACGCTCTGCGCCGTCGGGGCGAACGCCCGCGGCATCGATGCCGGTGCAACGGAAATCCGTTCGGCCGCCGACGATCTGGCCCGCCGCACCGAACAGCAGGCAGCCTCGGTCGAAGAGACGGCAGCGGCCCTCGAAGAGATCACCACCACCGTCAAGGATTCCGCCCGCCGCGCGGAGGAAGTCGGTGCGCTGGTCGCCCGCACCCGTACTGGCGCCGAGAAGTCCGGCGAGGTCGTAGCCAATGCCGTCGAGGCAATGCATGCGATCGAAAAGTCGTCGGGCGAAATCTCCAACATTATCGGCGTCATCGACGACATCGCCTTCCAGACCAACCTTCTGGCGCTGAACGCCGGCGTCGAGGCGGCCCGTGCCGGTGAGGCCGGCAAGGGCTTTGCTGTCGTTGCCCAGGAAGTGCGTGAGCTTGCCCAGCGCTCGGCCAATGCGGCCAAGGAGATCAAGGCGCTGATCACGACCTCGGGCAACCAGGTGCGCAGCGGCGTGACGCTGGTCGGCGATACCGGCAAGGCGCTGGAAACGATCGTCGCCGAAGTGCAGGAGATCAACAAGCATGTGAGCGCGATCGTCACGGCGACGCGCGAACAGTCGACGGGGCTTCAGGAGATCAACACGGCGGTCAACACGATGGACCAGGGCACGCAGCAGAACGCGGCGATGGTGGAAGAGCAGACAGCGGCAAGCCACGGCTTGGCTTCGGAAGCCGCCTCGCTCAATGCGCTTCTCGCCCAGTTCAACCTCGGCAATGCGCAAGGTGCTTACGCCGGGAACGGTGGTCGCCGTCGCGCGGCTTGAACCTAGCGCAGTTCTCGCGCCGCTGGCAGAATGACGCAAAAACAGAGGGATAAGGCGTTGCCATGATTCAGTATGGCAGCCGCTTCAAACCCAACGCAAACAAAAGGCCCGGGAAACCGGGCCTTTTGTTTGCTGGTAGTGCTGACGTCGGACGCCAACCTCTCATCTCGTCATCCTCGGGTTCGACCCGAGGATCCAGTTCCCGTGGAGAAACGTGCATGGCATTCGAGGCGCTGGTCTGGATGCTCGGGTCAAGCCCGAGCATGACGGGGGGAAGGCGATGTGGATCAGCGGTGACCCTGTGTAGGTCGGCAATCTCACGCCCCGTCTCCCGGGCCCTTCCTATTTCTCGAGCGTTGCGACGGCCTCGACATGGGCCGACCAGAGGAACTGGTCGATCGGCGTGACCGACGTGATGCGGTAACCGGCGGCAACGAGGATCGCGAGATCGCGGGCAAGCGTTATCGGATTGCAGGAGACGGCGACGACCTTCTTGACGCCGGAGCGGGCGATCTCCTGGCACTGCACTTCGGCGCCCGCGCGGGGCGGATCGAACACGATGGCGTCGTAGACCTTGAGTTCCTGCGCCATGACGGGGCGGCGGAAGAGATCGCGCTTCTCGATCGTCACCGGCTTCAGCCCTTGCGTGTTGCGGGCGGAAAAGTCGAGCGCCTTCAGCGCTTTGTCATCGCCTTCGACCGCGTGCACCCGCGCCTTGCGGGCGATGCGCAGCGCGAATGTGCCGCTGCCGGCAAACAGGTCGGCAACGCGCTTGGCCTTGCCGATATGATCGAGCACCAGCGCCGCCATCGCCTCTTCTGCGGCAAGCGTTGCCTGGGTGAAGCCGCCGGGCGGCGGCGAGACGGCGACGCCACCGAATTCGATCACCGGCTTCGTCGGTTCGACGATGATCTCGCCATTGAGGCTGACGCGGGCGATGCCACGTTCGCCGAGAACCGTTTCGACGGTGCGCCGGCGTTCGCGGTCGCCAAATCCCTTGATGCCATCGACGGAGAGGTCGAGGCCCGAAAGCGTTTCGAGAACAGTGATGCGGAACGGTTCGGCATTGACGGCCATGGCCGCGCCGATCTTGCCGATGGTGGCGAGCCGCGAGACGATGCCCGGGCTCGCGACGGGACATTCCGAAATCGCGACGATGTGATGGCTTTCCGCCTGGTTGAAGCCGAGAAGCAGGTCCTTCTCGGTCTTGCGGGCCGTGAAGACGGCGCGGCGGCGCTCGCCGGGATGGGCGACGATCAGTGGCGCGACATCAGGCTTCAACCCCTTCGACTTCAAGGCGCTGATCACGAGACCGCGCTTGAAGGTCTGGTAAAGACCATCGGCGGCATGCTGCAGCGTGCAGCCGCCGCAGGTGCCGTTCTGACCGTCCGGGCCGAAGTGGCGACAGCGGGGCTCGACGCGGTCCGGGGATGCTTCGCGCAGCGAGATCAGTGTGCCTTGAGACTTGTTGACGGCAAGCGCCACGCTTTCGCCCGGCAGCGTGAAAGGCGCATAGACGGGGCCGGCCTCGGTCTCGGCGATGCCGTCGCCCTGCGCGCCCAGGCGGGCGATGGTCAGGGTCTGGGTGCTCATGGCTTTTTCCCGGCCAGCAGGAATTCGACATTGCCGTCGCCGCCTGATATCGGCGAGGGAATCAGGCCGAGGCTCTGCCAGCCCATGTCTTCGACCAGCCAGCGCTCGAGCTCGGCGGCGACCGCCGGCGCGCTATCGGGATCCTTCAGCAGGCCAGCCTTGCTGATGGCATCGCGACCGGCTTCGAACTGCGGCTTGACCAGCAGGATGCAATGCGCGCCGGGAAGCGCCATCTCAAGCGCCGGCGGCAAGGCAAGCTTCAGCGAAATGAAGGAAACGTCGGAAACGATGAAGGTGACGTCGCGGTTCTCGATGTCGTCCTCGGTCATCGCGCGGGCGTTGAGGCCCTCGATGCTGGTGACGCGCGGATCGCCGGAGATGCGCGGATGGATCTGACCATGGCCGACATCGATGGCGACCACATGCTCGGCGCCGCGCTTCAGAAGCACTTCGGTGAAGCCGCCGGTGGAGGCGCCGATATCGACGCAGCTTTCACCGGCGGGATCGAGTGCGAAATGATCGAGCGCTGCGGCAAGCTTCAGCGCTGCGCGCGAGACATAGTCCTGCGCCGGGTCATCGATGGTGATGGTCACGCTCTCGGCAAAGGCCAACGACGGCTTGGTGACCGTGCGGCCGTCGACCTTGACCGTGCCGCGCTGGATCGCGTCGCGGGCGCGGGCGCGGCTGGCGACCAGTCCTGTGTTGAGCAGCAGCTGGTCGAGACGGACTCTGTTCTTGTGTTCTTCATTCTGGCGTTCTTCTGACATGTGTTTCTCATGGAGCCTTGCCGGCCTTATGGCAAGCCCCTTCGCTGCGGGACGGCTCGGAACGGCGGCAAAGACATGGTGGCAAGACCCCTAAGGACATAGATGAATATTCACGTGTCCTTAAATGATGCGTGGCACTTTGGCCCAATGTCGCAGCCTGCATGATGTGGGCCCTCCGCTCCAAATCGGACCTCCCGACACATCTGATCATCCCCGACCTGACGCCGCCCGGCGCAAGGAGTTTCCCGCATGTCCCGCTTCCATCTCAGGCTTTCGCACCGCATCGGCCTGCTCGTGCCCATCGCTGTCGCCGGCATTCTCGCCATCGTCGCCATCTTCCTCGTGGAGCGGAGCATAGAGGAGGACTACCGCCGGCAGGTGCAGGCCCATAGGGACGCGGATCGCACACTCCTGGTGCTTGAAAGCCAGCTCCTGCAGAACCGTCGCGCAGAGAAGGACTTCTTGCTGCGGCGGCAGGAGAAATACGCTGCCTCGCATCAGGAAATCGCCGCCAAGGCGAGTGAGACGATCGCCGCTCTCGGCAAGCTACTGTCCAGCCAGTCGACGCTGTCGCAACTCAAGCTGATCTCCGAGGGCTACGAGCGCTACCTCGGCGAGTTCGTGGCGGTGGCCGACGCCAACCGCACGCTCGGCCTCGAGCCGTCAGCCGGCAAGGAGGGCGTGATGCGTGCTGCCGTTCACTCGATTGAGGAGGCGCTGAAGTCCGTTTCGGACAAGGGACTGCAGGCCAGCATGCTGACGATGCGGCGCCACGAGAAAGACTTCATCATGCGGCGCGATCACAAATACGTCGAGAAGCATGTCGAAGAGGTGAAGGCCTTCGCGGGTTTCCCAGCCGAGACGTTCGGCGGCAAGGAAAACCAGGCCAAGATCTTGGCGGCATTGGAGGATTACAGCGTCGCCTTTGCGGACTACGCCGCGCTGGCTGAAAGCGAGACTGCGTTGCGCACGCGGATGTCGGAGACCTTTTCGACCGTCGAACCGATCTTCGAGCAGATGGCGACGGCGATCGGGGCCGAGAAGGCTGAGGCCGAGACCGAAAGTGCAGCGATGCAGCATTTCGCCGAGAAAATCGCGCTTGGCGCGGTCCTGGCGGCCATCGCCATCATCGCCGCAACGGTCTTCCTCGTCGGCCGGACGATTTCCAAGCCGATCGTGGCGACTACCCGTTCGATGACGCGCCTCGCCGATGGCGATACCGCATCTGCCATTCCCTATGCCGGCCGGAAGGATGAAATCGGCGAAATGGCCGGCGCCGTCGAAATCTTCAGGCAGGCGGCGATCGCCAACCAGAGGCTGGAGGCGGAAGCCGCGGAAAACCGCACGCGTGCCGATGCAGAGCGGGCGCGCCTGCAGGAGGAAGCCGAAGCCGCGGCACAGGCGCGCCTTCGCCAGGCAACCTCCGGTCTTGCCGGGGGCCTGCAGCGCCTGGCGGCCGGAGATCTCGCCTTTCAACTGACCGAGCCCTTTGCGCCGGATTTCGAGCAACTGCGTCATGATCTGAATTCGGCCGTGTCACGGCTCGGCGATGCGCTGGCGGCGGTCGCCGATTCCAGCGGCTCGATCGACGGCGGCTCGCGCGAAATCAGCGAAAGTGCCGACGACCTGTCGCGGCGCACGGAACAGCAGGCCGCATCGCTTGAGCAGACCGCGGCCGCCCTCGACGAGATCACCGCCAACGTCACGAGCTCGACCCGGCGTGCCGAAGAGGCGCGCATCGTGGCGGGCGAGGCAAATTCAAGCGCTGCCAAATCCGGTGTCGTGGTCGCAAGTGCCGTCGAGGCGATGCGCCGGATCGAAAGCTCTTCCGGCCAGATCTCCAACATCATCGGCGTCATCGACGAGATCGCCTTCCAGACGAACCTGCTGGCACTGAATGCCGGCGTCGAAGCGGCGCGCGCGGGCGAGGCCGGCAAGGGCTTCGCCGTCGTTGCCCAGGAGGTGCGCGAGCTTGCCCAGCGCTCGGCAAAGGCTGCCAAGGAAATCAAGGACCTGATCCGCAATTCCAGCGTCGAGGTCGAAGGTGGGGTCAAGCTGGTACGCGATACCGGCGAGGCGCTGAGAGCGATCGGTGGTCACGTGGCCACCATCAACCAGCACATGGACGCGATCGCCATTTCGGCGCGCGAACAGTCGGTGGGCTTGAGCGAAGTTAACACTGCCGTCAACCAGATGGACCAGGTGACGCAGAAGAATGCGGCGATGGTCGAAGAGGCCAATGCCGCCAGTGCCCAGCTTGCCAGCGAGGCCGGCCGCCTGCGTGAACTGATCGCCCGCTTCACCTTGCCGGGCCGCCCGAATGGCGCGGTCGCCGCGAGCGATTTGCGCGCCATGGCACGCACGATGGCGGCGCCGCCGGCGCCGATGCGCACGGCAAGTGCCGCCCGTCCCATGTCGCATGGCAATGCGGCTTTGGTGCAGGACGATTGGCAGGAATTCTGATCGCCATTGGAAAGAAACAAGAAAACCCCGGTTGATCGCCGGGGTTTTTTACTGTCTCGGAATCCGCGGATCTTCCTTCGGACGCGCAGCCTTAGCTAGCCGCGCCGATGCCGATATCCTGCTTCTGGCCGAGCGCCTTGAACACCGTCGAGACGATGCCGGCGCGGTCGAGGCCGGCGGCGGCGTACATCGCTTCAGGCTTGGCCTGCTCCATCCAGATATCGGGCATGACCATCGGGCGGACCTTCAGGCCGCCGTCGAGCAGGCCGTCTTCGGCGAGGAACTGCAGCACGTGGCTGGCGAAGCCACCGACGGCGCCTTCCTCGATGGTGATCAGGACTTCGTGATGGCGCGCAAGCTGGCGGATGAGGTTGTGGTCGAGCGGCTTGGCAAAGCGCGCGTCGGCAACCGTCGTCGAAAGGCCCGCCGCGTCGAGATCTTCGGCGGCCATCAAACAGTCGGCCAACCGGGTGCCGAAGGAAAGCAGCGCCACCTTGGAGCCCTGCTTGACCACGCGGCCCTTGCCGATTTCCAGGATCTGGCCGCGCTCCGGCATTTCGACGCCCACGCCTTCGCCGCGCGGATAGCGGAACGAGATCGGGCCGGCATCATAGGCTGCAGCCGTGCGCACCATATGTTTCAGCTCTGCCTCGTCGGCGGCCGCCATGACGACGAAGCCGGGCAGGGTGGCGAGATAGGTGGTGTCGAAGGAGCCCGCATGGGTCGGCCCATCGGCGCCGACGAAGCCGGCACGGTCGATCGGGAAACGCACCGGAAGGCCCTGGATCGCGACGTCGTGGACCACCTGGTCGTAACCGCGCTGCAGGAAGGTCGAGTAGAGAGCCGCAAACGGCTTGTAGCCCTCCGAGGCAAGGCCCGCCGCAAAGGTCACCGCATGCTGTTCGGCGATCCCGACATCAAAGCAGCGCGAGGGATGGGCAAGCGCAAACTTGTCGAGTCCGGTGCCGGACGGCATGGCGGCCGTGATCGCGACGATCTTGTCGTCGAAACCGGCTTCCTGCGTCAGGGCTTCGGCAAAAACCGTTGTGTAGGCGGGGGCGTTCGGCTTTGCCTTGGCCTGCGCGCCGGTGATGACATCAAACTTGTTGACGCCATGGTATTTGTCGGCAGCGGCTTCGGCGGGTGGATAGCCCTTGCCTTTCTGCGTCACCACATGGATCAGCACCGGCCCCTTGGCGTTGTCGCGCACATTGCGCAGCACGGGCAACAGGTGCTCGAACGAATGACCGTCGATTGGGCCGATATGGTAGAAGCCCATCTCCTCGAACAACGTGCCGCCGGTGACATAGCCGCGCGCGTGCTCGACGGCGCGGGTGATCGCCCGGTCGACCGTCTTGCCGAGGTAGGCCGTCAGCTTCTTGCCGACTTCGCGGATGCCCATATAGGTGCGGCCGGAGGCGAGGCGTGCCAGATAGGCGCTCATCGCGCCGGTCGGCGGTGCGATCGACATGTCGTTGTCGTTGAGGATGACGATCAGGCGCGCATCGAGCGCGCCGGCATTGTTGAGCGCCTCATAGGCCATGCCGGCGGAAAGCGCACCGTCGCCGATGATGGCGATGACATTGCGGTTCTTGCCGTCGAGGTCGGCGGCAACGGCCATGCCGAGGCCGGCGGAAATCGAGGTCGAGGAGTGGGCGGCACCGAAGGGATCGTATTCGCTTTCGGCGCGACGGGTGAAGCCGGAAAGGCCGCCTTCCTGGCGCAGGGTGCGGATGCGATCGCGACGGCCGGTCAGGATCTTGTGCGGGTAGCACTGATGACCGACGTCGAAGATCAGCCGGTCATGCGGCGTGTTGAATATCTTGTGGATGGCGATCGTCAACTCGACGACGCCCAAGCCCGCGCCGAGGTGGCCGCCGGTGCGCGAGACCGCATCGATCATCTCTGCACGAACTTCGCCGGCAAGCTCCGGCAGATCCCTGTCGTCGATCTTCTTCAGATCGTCGGGAAAGGTCACCTTGTCGAGCAGGGGGGTTGCCGGCATCGGGGTGGTTGGCAGTTGTGTCACGCTGCATGCCTCATGCGCACCGCACGGATCGGGTGCGCGATAGTTGGTGGTACCGTTAAAGCGGCTCTTTAGACGCAATTGTCGCTGAATGCAAAATTAGGCTTTCCTGCGTCGTCGTCCAAGAGACTACCGCATGATTCCCTGAATCGAAATCGATTTAAGGAAAGATGCGGCAACTGGAAGCGGCAACCTGTCGCCATTATCCCATGTCCTCAACCGGCCGGCAGGGGCACGAATTCCTCCTCGTCGCCGGGCACGATGTCGAAGCGGCCGGTGCGCCACTCTTCCTTGGCCTTTTCGATGCGGTCCTTCGACGACGACACGAAATTCCACCAGATGTGGCGGGCCGAGCCGAGTGCCGCGCCGCCGAACAGCATGACATGACAGCCGAGCGGACCGGCGGTGACGGTGATTTCGTCGCCCGGGCGAAAGACCAGCAGCTGGTTGTCGGCGAAGTGATCGCCGGCAATGATCGCATCGCCGGACAGGATGTAGAGCGCACGCTCTTCCCAATTGGCGGCAAACGGTGCGCTCTTGCCGGGCGCGATGTTGAGGTCGACATAAATCGTATCGGTGAAGACGGCGACCGGCGACTTCTGTCCTTCGAAGCTGCCGATCACGACCCTGGCGTCGATGCCGCCGTCGCTGAGCTGCGGCAGCACGTGCCGTTCCGTGTGGTCGAAGATCGGATCGATCTCTTCCTTGTGGTCTGGCAACGCCAGCCAGGTCTGCAGTCCTGAAATCGAGCGTTCGTGCCCGCGTTGATTTTCCGGCGAGCGCTCCGAGTGAACGATGCCGCGGCCAGCGGTCATCAGGTTCACGTCGCCGGGGCGGATGACCATTTCGGTGCCGAGGCTGTCGCGGTGCTTGATCTCGCCGTCGAACAGATAGGTGACGGTCGAAAGGCCGATATGCGGATGCGGCCGAACGTCGATCGCCTCTCCCGCGCGCAAGAGGGCCGGACCCATGCGGTCGAAGAAGATGAACGGCCCGACGAGCCGCCGCTTGGCGGTCGGCAGCGCGCGGCGAACCTGCAGGCCGCCGATGTCGCTGGTGCGCGGGATGATCAGGTGTTCGATGGCATCGCAGGCGGGCTTGTCGCCGGCGAGCGGGTCGGGGCCTGGAAAGAAGGACATGGTGCACGCTCCCGTTGTTCATGTGGTCTTGAACGACCCTAGCGCCTGACGCAGGTTGCGGGTAGGCGCTAGGCGAAGACGCAGCGTTTCCGGACGTTGACCAATCCCGGGGCCGGTTACTCCGCGTCGAGCGGTTCCACGCCCTGCGGCTTGCCAGCGCGGTCGAGCCTGATCTTTTCGATCCGGTCCTCGGCAGCCTTCAAGAGCGCCTCGCAGTGCTTCTTCAGAGCTTCGCCGCGCTCATAGATCTCGATCGACTTGTCGAGCGCGACGTCGCCGCGTTCCAGCGCCGAGACGATGCGCTCCAGTTCTTCGACGGCTTGCTCGAAGGAGAGGGCCGAAACGTCCGGTTGCGTGGTGGTGGTCATGGTTACCCTCTCATCAGTCTTAGAATATGCATGCCGGCCGACTCGGCGAGCCCCTGCAGGTCATAGCCGCCCTCGAGCAGGCTGACCATGCGGTTGCCGGCGCTGCGGTCGGCGATCTCGTGCAGGCGGCCGGTCGCCCAGTCGAAATCCTCGGCGACAAGGTTGATCTGCGCCAGCGGATCGCGGTGGTGGGCATCGAAGCCGGCCGAGATCAGGATGAAGTCCGGCCGGAAGTTGGTCAGCGCCGGCAGGACGCGGGAACGGAATGCCTCGCGGAAATGCTCGCTGCCGGTGTTAGGCGAGAGCGGCGCGTTGACGACATTGCCCTTCACGCCGGTTTCGTCCTTGGCACCGGTGCCGGGATAAAGCGGCATCTGGTGGGTGGAGCAGAAAAGCACCGACGGATCGTCCCAGAAAATGTCCTGCGTGCCGTTGCCATGGTGCACGTCCCAATCGACGATCGCGACGCGCTCGGCCCCATGCGCCACCTGTGCGTGGCGGGCGGCGATCGCAACGGTGTTGAAAAAACAGAAGCCCATGGCCTTGTTCTTCTCGGCGTGGTGGCCGGGCGGACGCGCGGCGACGAAAGCGTTGTCGGCCTTGCCCGTGAAGACCGCGTCCACCGCCTCGACCGCACCGCCGATGCCGGTCAGTGCCGCCTCGAGGCTCAAGGGACTGGCGTAGGTGTCGGCTTCGAGATCGTTGATGCCTTCTTCGGGGATGGCGCGCTTGACGATGCGAAGATGCTCCTCCGGATGCACCAGCAGCACGAGGTCTTCGCTTGCCTTCGTCGCCTTTATGCGCTGGAGGCCGGCGAAATTAGGATGTTCGAGCGCAAGGTTCAGCGCCTTCAGCCGGTCCGGCCGTTCGGGATGACCTTCCGGAACCTCGTGTTCCAGGAAGACCGGATTTTCATAGAGCAGCGTGGTCATGCCCGGAAACTAGTGCTCCAGCCTGCCAAGGTCCATGGCGCGTCGAAGGGAAAGTGCCGATTTTCAACAGCGCGTATCGATGAGCAGCTTGCCGTCGCGATGCGGGTCCTCTTGATGCGCCAGGGCCTCATCGAGGCGGCTGAGCGGATAGATCAGCGCAATGCGGCTCGAAAAAATACCGGAGCGAAAACCGGCAAAACTCTGCGCGAAGGCCTCTTCGATGGCCTGCCGTCCGGCGGCGTGCACCCAGGTTCTCAACCACAGGAAGGAGAAGCGCACATCCGGCCGCGCCTGGATCGCCGGTATCGGCACGGGCACGCCGCTCAAGGCGCCATACTGGATGAACGCAGCGCCGGGCAGGAGCGTTTGGCCGATGAGGTCGCCGGCAAACCGGCCGCCGACTGCGTCGAGAATGGCGTCGAAGGCAAGGGTCGAAGGGACATGCCCCGCATCGGCGACGACGATTTCGCCCACGGCGTCGGAAGCCAGCCGCACGGCGCTGCGTTCGCTGCGAACGATCCCGACCGGCCTTGCGCCTTCGCCTGCTAAGAGCTTCATCAGCATGCCGCCTATGGCCGAGCCCGCGGCGGTCACGCCGATCCTGCGACCGGCCATCGATCCGAAATGGGCCCTGAGCGCTTCGATGAGCCGAATTGCCGTCAGCGGATTGACGTAGCTGGTTGCCGCCTGCCGGTCGTCGACATCGTCAGGCACCGCAAAGCACCATTCGGCAGGGCGCACCAGATATTCCTGCCAAAGGCCGCTCGCGCCGATCGGGATCACCCGATCGCCGGGCTTCAAGGTCTCGACGCCGGTGCCGACGCGGGCAATTGTGCCGACGCCTTCGAAGCCGGGCACGAAGGGCAGGGTGGTGCGGGCACTGTAGGCACCGGTGACCGGAATGAGGTCGGAGGGATTGATGGCCGAAAAGGAAAGGGCGACCTCGACCTCGCCGGGCCCGGGCGGAACGCGCTCGGCATCGACGAGCGCAATCACTTGTCGCGGATCGCCGAACTGGCTAACGAGGGTGGAGCGCATTCTAAGAGGACCTCGCATGGACGGCAGGGAGAGGGACAACGTCACGGAAATCCGCATTCCGTTTCGCGATATAGACATGCATGGCCACATGCACAATGCCGCCTACTATGCCCATGCCGAAGCGGCACTTTCCCACCTCTGGCGGCATCGACCGTCGGTCGTGCATGAGCCTGCCTATCTCGTTCGCCGCTCGGCCTGCGTCTTCCATCGGGGCTTGCGCTATGATGAGCCGGCGCGCTTCATCGTCACTGTCGCCAAGATTGGCGGAAGCTCGGTCAGCTTTGCCGTGCGCGTCGAGGCGGCCGGGCAGCTTGCGGCCGAGCTCGAGATCGTCTGGGTCGCCGTCGATCGCGAGCGGCACACGCCGCTGCCGGTGCCGGCTGCAACCCGAGAATGGCTCGGCAGCTACATTCTCTGAACCACCAGGAAACTATTCGCTGAGCCGCAGGCTGCGGAACAGCGCCACGCTGCCCATGCCGCCGCCGATGCCCATCATCGCAAGGGCCTGCGTTTCCTGCGGGACAACCAGCATCTGCGTAAAAAGCCGCACCACGAGGATCGCGCCGGACGCGCCATAGGGGTGGCCGAGCGCAATGGCGCCGCCATCGAGATTGACCCGCTCCGGTGAAATGTCGAGTTGATCGAGACTGCCGAGCACCTGCGAGGCAAAGGCTTCATTGAACTCGATGAAGTCGATCGCGTCGACATCGAGCGCCGGATTGCGCGCCTTCAGCTTGTCCATCGCCGGAACCGGACCGAGCCCGAGCAGATCTGGGTGCACGCCCGCGGTCGCCGCGTCGACGAATTCGAGCGCGAAGGAAAGCCCCAGGCGGCGCGCTTCGGCAAGGCTGGTCACCAGAACCATCGCCGCACCGTCATTGATCGGGCAGGCATTGCCGGCCGTCACCGTGCCGTCCTTGACGAAGACGGGTTTCAGCCGCTGCAGAGTTTCGAGGGAGGCATTGGCGCGCGGGCATTCGTCCGAGTCGATGGTGCCGGCCGTGGTTTCGATCGGCACGATTTCGCGCGAGAACCGCCCGGCGAGCTGGGCGGCGACGGCGCGGCGCTGGCTTTCGAGTGCAAACGCATCCTGTCTTTCGCGGGAAATGCCGCAGGCTGTGGCGACATTTTCAGCGGCAACGCCCATGTCAGGGTCGCCGATCTCGTCCGGCGCCATGCGTGAGCGCTTGATCGGTTGAGGGTCTTCACCGGGGGTCGTCGGCGGCCTCAGGCGAATATGGGCGCGGCTGGCGCTCTCGGTTCCGCCGGCGAGGTAGAAGCGTCCGGCGCCCGACTGAATGAGCCTGGCGGCAAGCGTGATGGCTTCGAGACCGGCACCGCATTGCCTGTCGATGGTAAGGCCGGGCGTCGATACCGGAAGCCTGGCTTCGAGCGCTGCGAGCCGCCCGAGATTGCCGGCGCAGTTGGCGGCGTTGCCGAGGATGACGTCATCGATCGCATCCGCCGCCAGGTCGACATCCCTAAGGATCCGGCTGATCAGTGGTGCCGCGAGCCGTGCCGGTTCGATTTCCGCGAGCACGCCGCGCACGCGTCCAACAGGCGTGCGCAGGGCCGCGACGATCACCGGGATGCGCGATGGGTCAGACGAAGGGCTCAAGGGCGTCATGTCCGTCCACAATCCATTGCTTGAGGGTGCCGGCCGCCACCTTACCAGATTGTGTCATCGGCAAGGTGCGACAAAGCCAGATTCGACGGGGATGTTTATAGCGCGGCAGATGGTTATCCAGATGACGGTCGAGTGCGGCACGGTCGATTGTAGCAGCATTCGGTTCGATAACGGCGACGAGCTCGCTGCCGAGGTCGGGATGATCAAGCCCGAGAACAAAGGCCGCATGCACATCGGCATGCCCGGCGAGCGTCGCCTCGACCTCCTGCGGGTAGATGTTGTTGCTGCCGGAAAGCACCATGCCGCCGGAGCGACCGACGAGATGCAATGTGCCATCGGCATCGAGGAACCCGAGGTCGCCGACGGTTGCGAGCCTGCCGACGCGCCTGAGCCCCGCACCATCCCCGGCACCGATATAGCCGTTCGAAATCAGGTCGCTGTCGACGAAGATCGTGCCGGTTTCGCCTGGTGGCAGCATCGTTCCGCTCTCGTCGAGCACGGTGAGGCCGACGCCGGGAAAGGCGCGTCCGACGGCGGTCGCCGACGCGGTGTCGCCAGCGCCGGCGACGCTGATGAAACCGAGTTCAGAGGCACCGTAATATTCGATAATGTCAGTCTGGGGAAATGTTCTTGCCGCTGCTGCGCGATCGGCCGGTGTCAGCTTGGCACCGGCAACGGTGATCTTCTGCACCGACGTCAGTGCGTTATGCGAAGGTAATGCAGAGAACCGTCTCAGCATCGTCGGCACGAGTATGAGCCGCCTGACGTCCTGCGAGGCGATGATCTCGGACGCGCGTGCCGCATCGAAATGCGCCATGCCGACGAACTCGGCGCCGACAACCAGCGTTTCGGCAAGCGCATAGAGAGTCAGCCCGTGGGCCAGCGGGCCGGGAGCAAAGGTGCACGTGTCACTGTCGAGGCTAAAAAAGTCCTGCCCGGTCTTCAGGCTGCGTCGCCAGGATCCGCGATCGCGGACGATCGCTTTCGGCATGCCCGTGGTGCCGGAGGTGAAGACGACGAGAAACGGCTCGTCATCGGCGCCGATGGCGATCGGCGCAATGTCTTCGCTTGATACGGCGGTGAAAAACATGCCTTGGCCGGCAGCGGTGGCGTCGAGCCGCAGCCCGCCGCCGTCGGCGCGAACGACGATGTCGGGCCGCAGCAACTCACGCATGGCTTGACGCGTTGCGTCCGGCAGGTGCGGATCGATCAAAGCCACGCAATGACCGCCTGATGTTGCAGCGACGAATGCTGCGGCGAAAAGGGGATGGTTGCCGATCTCCAGAGCGATCAGCGTGGTGGTGCCAGGCAGCACGCTTTTATTCCGGGTATTTGCCGTCAGCCTCCCGAAGGCGGAAACGAGCTGGCCCGCGCAATGCATAAGCTCCCGGAATGTGAAAACCCGGCCCTCCATGCGGAAGGCCGGGGCATGTGGATTTTGTTCCGCGTGGCGCGCAAGGGCGGCGGCAAAGGGCATCGGTTCAGGCGCGAACCGGCAGCAGCGGATAGCCGGCGAAGACGGCCCGTGCGGCAAGCGTCGCGATCGCGGCCTTCAGCAGGTCGCCGGGAAGGAAAGCGAGCGAACCGGTGGCGACGGTCAGGAGTGGCGCTCCGGTGACGGCCGATACCCAGGGCATGCCGATCGCGTAAAGCACGATGATGCCGCCGATGACGGAGGCGAGGAAGAAGCCGACGAACTGGCGGACTTCCGGCTGGCCCTCACGGACGAAGCGCTGCGCAATCAGGCCGGTGACGAAAGTGGCAACGACCCAGCCGAGGATAAAGCCGCCGGACGGGCCGGCAAACACGGCAAGACCGCCACGACCGCCTGATAGCACCGGCAGGCCGATGGCGACGAGCAGAAGGAACAGGAGGAAGGCGAAAGCGCCGCGCTTGGCGCCGAGAATGCAGCCGGCGAGCATAACGCCCATGGACTGTGCGGTGATCGGCACGGGAATGAAGCCGAGCGTGATCGGCGGAATGAGGCCGAGCACGACGACGATCGCGGCAAAGAGAGCGATAAGGACGAGGTCTCTGGTGTTCATGCTGTTCCTGTTCCTTGTTTATTAGGGTGTGCGAATTTATTGACGGCGAAAACCACGGGCGTCAATCGCTGCAGCGATCGTATCCGCATCTTTGAGCGTCAGGATGATCAGCGGCCCGATGATCGTCAACGGCCGCACCGGCAGCCCGCGCGCCCGGTGCGCTTCGCGAATGGCCTGGTAGCGCGAAAAAATGTCGGGCACAAAGCGCAGCACGAGCCCGAGCGCCAGGCTGACATCGGCGGCACGCACCCATCCCAGGCGTTCGAAAGGCGTCAGCAGCACCGTGATCTCGTCCATGAAAGCGCCGATGGTCGTCGTCGCCGTTACCGCTGCTGCAAAAAGCACCAGCGCCATCAGCCGCAGGGTCAGCACGGCCACTTCGCTCAAGGGGAGGAGGAAGAGGTTCACGGCCGCGAGGAAGAAGATCGTGAAGAAGACGAAGCCGACGCGTTTCAGCGCCTCGCGCCAGGAAAGGCCGGCCGAGAGATAGAGCCCACCCGAAATCACAAACGCCGTCAGTTGCACAAGGAGCGAGCCGCTGAGGAAAAGCAGAATGCTGAGCGCCACCAGTGCCAAAAGCTTCGCGCGCACCGGAAGGCGGTGCAGCCAGCTGTTGCCCTCGATGTGCAGGCTCGTCAGCATCCGGCGATCTCATGATAATGGCGGATCGTTTCTTGCGGCGCGCCATCCGCGGCAAGCCGCCCCTCGTGGAAGAGCAGCAGGCGCTCGACATTCTCGACCAGCGGCAGGTCGTGAGTGATGACGAGCGTATCTTCGTCCAGCGTCGCGATCTTGTCGGCGACGCGCCGCCGATTGCGCAGGTCGAGCTGGTTGGTCGGTTCGTCGAGGATCAGGATCTTCGGATCCGTGACGACGACGCTGGCCATGGCGATCAGCTGGGTCTCGCCGCCGGAGAGTTCGTGCACGCGCCGCCGCGCCAGGTGCTCGACGCCAAAGCGCAACAGCACGGCTTGCGTCCGCTTCTCGATCTCCTCGCCCTTGAGGCCGCGATTCTTCAGGCCGAAGCCGATGTCGTCGGCAACGACGGGCATGATCAGCTGGTGCTGCGGATTCTGGAAGATGAAGCCGGCTTCGGAAAGCACGGCACGCTCGTCCTTGACCGTATCGAGGCCGTTGACGGTAACGCTGCCGAGCGAGGGTTTGACGAGGCCGTTGATCAGCCGGGCGAAGGTCGTCTTGCCGGAGCCGTTGAGGCCGATGATGCCGACGCGCCTTTCGGTGATCGTCAGCGTCAGCGGCTGCAGAGCCACCCGTTCGCCGAAGCGGACCGAGCAATCGGTAAAGCGGATGTCCATCCCGTCCCTCGCGGTTTGCGGTTTGCTCTATAGGCCAAGTCGGCGGACAAGGGCAATGCAGTTTGAATCAAGCTTCAGTTTGAAATATGGGAATAAAAGCCTATTCTTTCCGTCATGACGATTCGGCTTTCCAATAGCGATGCCCGGCGCATCTTTCTCGCAAAGCAGGGGCTTTCCGGCGCGCCGCACCGCGCGCTAGGCAAGGATGGTCTGCTGAAGCTGATCCACGACATCGGCTTCGTCCAGGTCGACAGCATCGCCACGGTGGAACGCGCCCATCACCAGATCCTGTTCGCGCGCAACCAGACCTATCGTCGCGAACATCTGACATCGCTGCTCGAAGACGATCGCGAGCTGTTCGAGCACTGGACCCATGACGCCTCCATCATCCCCAGCAGCTTCTTTCGCTACTGGAAACACCGCTTCAAATGGGAAGGCGAGACCATCGTCGACCGCTGGAGCAAATGGCGTGGCGAAGGCTTTGAGAAAGGCTGCGACGAAACCTATGAGCGCATCGCCAAGGGCGGGCCGGTGCTTGCCCGCGATCTCAAGGAAGCCGAGCACGAGTCCGGCGGCTGGTGGAACTGGCATCCGTCGAAGACTGCGCTTGAGGTGCTGTGGCGCACCGGCAGACTAGCCATTGCCCGGCGCGAGAATTTCCAGAAGGTCTACGACCTGACCGAGCGGGTGATCCCGCCGCATCACTGGGATGGCGAGGTGGAGCATCACGAGTTCATCGACTGGGCCTGCCGCAGCGCGCTCGAGCGTCTCGGCTTTGCTACCCATGGCGAGATCGCTGCCTTCTGGGATCTGGTCTCTCCGGACGAGGCGAAGAGCTGGGTGGCGGAACATCGCGACGAACTGATCGATGTGTCGATCGAGCCGATCGACGGCGGCAAGCCACGGTCGTCCTATACGCTTGCCGGCCCTCCCGACGGACTTGGCGACATTCCCGACCCGCCGGGCCGCGTGCGTGTTCTGAGCCCGTTCGATCCTTTGCTGCGTGACCGCAATCGCACCGAGCGGCTGTTCGGTTTCTTCTATCGCATCGAGATCTTCGTGCCCGAGCCGAAGCGGGAATATGGCTATTATGTCTTCCCGCTGATCGAGGGCGACCGCCTGATCGGCCGCATCGACATGAAGGCCGATCGCAAGCGTGGCAGCCTCGACGTGCGTCGGCTCTGGCTCGAGCGCGGGATCAAGCCGTCGTCCGGTCGCATGGAGCGGATCGACGCGGAACTCGAACGCGTCGCCCGCTTCGCCGGCGTCGAGCGTATCGAACGCCTCGATGGCTGGAACGCTTCGCTCGCCTGATCGAGATTTCCCTTGGCTTGAACCCCTGGCCTTCCTAAATGAAGGCCAACGAATTTTATGACGCGGGAGCGCACGACCATGAACACCGATCTGATGAGCCTCTTCGATGCCGACGAGGCGGCGATCCGCAAGGTTCTGTCGGAGACGCTTGCCGGCGCCGACGATGGCGAACTGTTTCTCGAGCATGCCCAGGCCGAAGTGCTCTCCTTCGACAACGGCCGCCTGAAGGGCGGCAGCTTCAACACCGATCAGGGGTTTGGGCTGCGCGCCGTTGCGGGCGAATCTGTCGGCTATGCGCACGCCGGCGAATTGTCGTTGGCCGCACTTCGCCGTGCGGCGGATGCTGTCGGCCAGGTGACGCGCGGTCATGCAGGCTCCTATGCGGCGGCGCCGCAACGCACCAACAAGAAGCTCTATGGCGACGAGAACCCGATCGGCGCGCCGAGCTTCGAGGCGAAGGTCGCGCTCCTGCAGGAAATCGACGCCTATCTGCGCGCGAGCGACCCCAAGGTCCGGCAGGTGACGGCCTCGATCGCCGCGAGCTGGCAGCTCGTCGATATCCTGCGCGCCGACGGCCACCGGGTTCAGGACATCAGGCCGATGACGCGCATCAACATCTCGGTGGTCGCCGGCGATGGCGACCGCCAGGAAAGCGGCTCCTACGGCATCGGCGGGCGTCGCGGCTTCGGCGACTTCATCACCGAGGAAAACTGGAAGAAGGGCGCCGACGAGGCGCTGCGCCAGGCGCTCGTCAATCTGGATGCGATCGACGCGCCGGCCGGCACCATGGACGTGGTGCTGGCCTCGGGCTGGCCGGGCGTGATGCTGCACGAAGCCGTCGGCCACGGCCTTGAAGGCGACTTCAACCGCAAGAAGACCTCGGCCTTTGCCGGTTTGCTCGGCGAACAGGTCGCTGCAAGGGGCGTCACCGTCGTCGACGACGGCACGATCGAGGCGCGTCGCGGCTCGATCTCGATCGACGATGAGGGCACGCCATCGGGCTACAACGTGCTGATCGAGGACGGCAAGCTCGTCGGCTACATGCAGGATCGCCAGAACGCCCGCCTGATGGGCATGCAGCCGACCGGCAACGGCCGGCGCCAGGGTTATGCCCACGTGCCGATGCCGCGCATGACCAACACCTACATGCTGTCCGGCGACCGGACGCCTGAGGAAATCATCGCCTCGGTGAAAAGAGGCATCTATGCCGTCTCCTTCGGCGGCGGCCAGGTGGACATCACCTCCGGCAAGTTCGTCTTCGGCTGCACCGAGGCCTACATAATCGAGAACGGCAAGATCGGCGCGCCGGTCAAGGGCGCGATGCTGATCGGCAATGGCCCCGATGCAATGAAGCGCGTGACGATGGTCGGCAACGACACCAAGCTCGACACCGGCATCGGCAATTGCGGCAAGGCCGGGCAGTGGGTGCCGGTCGGCGTCGGCCAGCCGCATCTGCGCATGGACCAGATCACCGTGGGCGGCACGCAGGCCTAACGCCGATGGCGTTCTCCGCGTGGCCCTCCGTTAGCCTCGCGCGGGCAGCAGCATGCAGTCGTAGGAACGCTTCTTCAGCCTCTCGCAGGCGGAGGCTGCCGCGTCGCGGCTGCTGAAGCCGACGAAGCGGGCGCGATAGACGGTGCCGGCACCTTTGCCGACCGCTTCCGTATAGGGAGAGGCTTCCGCCAGCATGTCACCACCGACCATTTGCGCCTGTGCCAGTAGCGCACGGGCGGCCTCGGCCGATGGTGCCGCCGAGATCTGGATCTGCCAGCGGCCGGCGGCTGGAACGGCGGCGCTGGTTTCGACTTCGACCATGGCCGTCGGCCGCTCGGCCGGGACGATCGCTGCTGATGACGCTGCAATCAATGCCGCAACGCTGTCGCCTTTGGCGCGATGCGGCGCCGTATAGGGTAGCGGTACGTCCGACATCGTTGCGGCGGACACGACCTCGACTGCAGTCGTGCTGCGCGTCTTGGATGCGGCCACGAACTGGCGGCCGTTGGACGCCTTGCCGACATGGCGGTTCAGCAGGGCCGCCATCTTGTCGTCGCGGCTGCGCGCCGTGCGCCCGCCCATCACGACGCCGATGACGCGGCGGTTGCCGTCCCTGACGGCGCTGACCAGATTGAAGCCCGAGGCATTGGTGTAGCCGGTCTTGATCCCGTCCATGCCGTCATAGCGGTACATCAGATTGTTGTGCCCGCGGATCTTGCGACCGCGGAACGTAAAGCTCGGCGTGGAAAACAGCCGGTATTCCCTAGGGTAGTCGCGCATCAGCGCCACCGCCAGCGTCGACATATCGCGTGCGGTCGTCACCTGCTTGCTTGCGGGCAGACCGGATGCGTTGATGAACACCGTGCGGCTCATGCCCAGCTGGCGGGCCTTGGCGGTCATTTTCCTGGCGAAGTTCTGCTCCGAACCGCCGAGCTTTTCGCTCATCGCGGCGGCTGCGTCGTTGGCCGAACGAACGATCATGCCATAGACCGCCTCGCGCACGGTGATCGTGCTGCCAGGCTTCAAGCCCAGCTTCATCGGCGGCTTGGCGGCCGCCGCCTTCGACACCTTGATCTTGCTGTCCCAGCTGATCTCGCCGCGCCGAAGCGCCTCGAAGGTGAGATACAGCGTCATCATCTTGGTGAGCGATGCCGGGTGGTTCAGCGTATCCGCATTTTCCGACGACAGGACCTTGCCCGTGCGTGCATCGAGCACCAACGAAGCGCTCCCGGCAAATGCCGTCGCAGACCCCAACGCGAGGGCGCACATCGCCAGCAGGAGGCGGCGGATAGTTTTCATGTCGGTCCCCATCGAAATGCGCCGTCGGGCAGGCCCACAGCTGTGTCGTTTTGCGACAAGGCCGTGTCTTTGCTGCAACTTTGAGGCAGAATGCGCTTTTTCCCTGCGACTTTCGTCGGGGTGGTAAACCAAAAATTAACGCCACCGTCCTTCAGCAAGGTTTAACGCTCGCGCCGTTAACCTCCATGGTGGCGCGCCAGATCTGACGCGCAAAGGACGCTGCAACACCTTTCCCTTGAAGCAATGTTGATCAAGAGACTTGTGCAGCAGCCGATAGGGCTGGATTGAATGGACTGATATGGCGGGCGGTATCACGGCAGGCATCAAGACGAGGACGCGACGCGCGGCGATCGCCGGCGGGCTCGAGCTGGCAGGCGGTCTAAGCCGCGCCGGCCTGATGGCGGATGCGCGCGGACGCGGCGCCATCTTCACCCTGCATCACGTCCGGCCGCCGGTTGCTCGTGCTTTTGATCCGAACGCTCATCTCGAAATCACCCCGGAGTTTCTCGATACGGCGATCGCCCAGTTGAAGCGGGGCGGCTATCGCTTCATCGCGCTCGACGACCTGCCGACGGCGCTTGTCGACAAGGACAATGCGCCCTTCGCCTGCTTCACCCTCGACGACGGTTACCGCAACAATCTCGACCATGCCCTGCCAGTCTTCACGCGGCACGGCATACCGTTCACCGTTTTCGTGACCGGCGGGTTCGTCGACCGCACACATACGCTCTGGTGGGAAACGCTGGCCGACCTGCTGTCAGCAACAAGCCGGTTCCGGTTCGATTTCGGTAGCGGCGTAGAGGTGCTGGAGGTTGAAAGCGCCGCGGACAAGCAGGCGGTGTTTGGCCGCATGGCCGGCTATATCCACAGCCGTGATGAAAGCTCTGCCGTCGCCGCGCTCGACGCGTCGGCACTGGAGCATGGGATCGATGCTGCGGCGATCGCCAAAGCGCTGACGCTTGATGAAACCGGTCTCCGTTGCCTCAGTGAAAGTCCGCTCGCCAGCCTCGGGGCGCACACGATCAGTCACCGCGCGGTCGCGCGGCTCAGCGAAGATCATGCCGTCCAAGAGATCGAGGCGTCCGCCGCCCGCATCGAAGCGATTGCGGGCAAGAGACCGCGCAGCTTTGCCTATCCCTACGGTGATCGCCCGGCTGTCTCGCCGCGCGATCACAGGCTTGTCGCCGATCTGGGGTTTACGATCGCCGTCACCACCATGCCGGGCACAATAGCGGAGGCGGCGGCGTTGCATGCCTTGCCGCGCATTTCGCTCAACGGCCACTTCCAGCGCGCCCGTTATGTCTCGGCGCTCGCCTCGGGGATTCCGTTTCGGCTCGCCCGCGGTTAGCCACAGCGGGGGGATCGCCCGTCAGGGGTACATCCGCACCTTTTCCCAGCCGCCTTCGGGTACATCGCGGCGAAACTCCAGGCGGTCGTGCAGCCGGAACGGCCGGTCGTGCCAGAACTCGATCGAGGTCGGACGGATGCGAAAGCCGGACCAGTATTCCGGACGGGGGATTTCGCCGAGCGCATGGCGGGCGGTAAATTCGGCAACCGCCTTTTCGAGCGCGAAGCGGCTTTCGAGCGGGCGGGACTGTTTCGACGCCCAGGCGCCGATGCGGCTGCCGCGTGGGCGCGACTTGAAATACTCGTCCGCCTCGGCCTCCGAGACGATTTCGACGGGTCCGCGCACCCGCACCTGGCGCCGGAGCGACTTCCAGTGAAAACACATGGCGGCCTTCCGGGAGCTGAGAATTTCGCGGCCCTTCTGGCTCTCGAAATTGGTGTAGAAGACGAAGCCGCGTTCGTCGAAATCCTTGAGCAGAACCATGCGCACATTCGGCAGTCCATCGGGGTCGACGGTCGCCAGCGCCACGGCGTTCGGGTCGTTGATCTCGCTGCCTTCCGCGTCTTTCAGCCATGTGCCGAAAAGGGAAAAGGGCTCATTTGCTTCCGTGAAGTCACCGCTTGTTAACTCATTCACCGCCATATTGCCTTCTAACGCCGTGATGTCTGGCGCGGAAACGCTTCGGGATGAGCCCGATCGGTGTTTCCGCATCGAAAATGTCAGAGCCTGCTTGTTGACTTCCTCGGGAAACGTGCGGCTCTTGCGAGTCTGACAGGATTGCCGTGCAAGACATAGCAAAGTGGATCGATGGCAAGAAGGGGTATTCCTTCTCAGTGATGCGTGGCGCGGCAATTTGCCTGCCAGTGCTCATCCTGTCTGGTTGCATGGGAGCCGGCTTCGACATGTTCGGCAGCGGCGTCGATCGCACGGTTTCGACAGGCACCGTTCCCGTTGCCAAGACCTCCGATGGCCTTTCCGATGCGGTCCTGGTTCGCAACGCGGTCACCTCAGCCGAACTCGGGCAGGGGTCGCTCAACCCTATTCCCTGGGCCAATTCGTCTTCCGGCAGCGCCGGCGTCATCAGCAGCATTCAGGAAGACAATGCCAGCGGCATGCTTTGCCGCCGGTTCACCACGACCCGCCACTCCTATGAGGGCATCGCCAAGTTCGACGGCAGCACCTGCCAGCTCGGCGATGGAGAGTGGTACCTCACCAGCTTCGGCCCGCGTGCCTGAAATCCTGTGTTAACCACATTTCGGCAAACCACAGCAGGAACGGCTCGATCTGCGTTTTGAACTGGTCCGCCGTTCCTCTCGGCTAACCGATATTTAGCAAGTTCTGCCCATCCTCGCCCGTGAACGGGACATGCCATCCTTACGCTTGGTCCCCGGTTTTGAGGCATAAGGCGGGCATCCGGGAGAGGCCGCCGATCAGAGAAAATGGTAGCAAGCCATGCGTGATCCCTATGCAATCCTCGGCGTCCGGCGCACGGCCGGTCAGGACGAAATCAAGGCGGCGTGGCGCTCGGTCGCCAAGGCGATCCATCCCGACCACAACCAGGACGACCCGACAGCCGCCGAACGCTTCGCCGAGGCCGGCAAGGCCTATGAGCTGCTGCGCGACCCGAAGCTGAGAAGCCGCTACGACTATGCCCGGCGTGAAGCCGAGCTGCGCCGCATGGAGGCGATGAAGGCGAAGCTGCGCGGCTCAGAGCCGGAGGAGCAGCCGGTCGACGCGGAAACCGCCGAGGAGGCGGTCTCGCAGATTTTTGGCACGGAGACGCGTGCAAGAACCGCCAAGCCTGCCCCGAAGCCGGCTGCGACGAAGGCCCCGGAAAGACCCGCTGTGGCTCCCGAGCCGAAGCCTGAACCCGCCAGCGAGCCGAAGCAGGAGGCGGTCGCCAAGACGGAGCCGCCGCTGATGCAGCGCGCCGCAGCACCGGCCGCGGAACTCGTCGCTGCCATCGTCAGGCGTATTCGTGGCCGGGCGGCCAAGACCGCCGATAAGGTTCCTGATCTCTCTGTCGATCTGACTGTGACCATCCAGGATCTGATCGATCGTCAACGCCTGTCCCTGGAATTGCCCGATGGTGAAACCGTCAAGGTCCAGATACCGCCGGGTGCCGTCGACGGACAGACGGTCCGCCTGGCAGAGCAGGGGTACCGCGTCACCGGCATGACGCGCGGCGATGTCGTCGTCACCCTGCGTGTCGACCAGAGCGGTTCCTTCCGCACCAATGGGCTGGACCTGTTGACGACGTTGCCCGTCGATCTGCAGAGCGCCGTCCTGGGCTGCGAGCATGTCATCGCCACGCCGGTCGGCGAGGTGACGGTCGTGGTCCCGGCCTGGTCCGGCTCCGACAAGGTCATCCGCATCGAAGGCTTCGGGCTGCCGGGTGCCTATGGCGCGCGCGGCGATCTGCTGGTCGAATTGCGGCTCGTCTTGCGCGACACGCCGGACGACAAGGTCACCGACCTGATGAAATCGCTGCGCGACGGCCTTTATTTGTGACGGATTGTTGACACGCTGAACCAATATTACGGGGACTAACAGTTCCTGATCTCGGCCGCGCTTGAACCACCGGGGCGGCTATGCCATAGGCAATTCTCGACAATTTGCCGCACGTGCGCCGACAGCGCCGGTCTGGCGTTTTTGAATTTTGTGAAGTCTGGCGTCGGCCGTCGTCGATGCCGGCAGACAGTATTGGGGACAATGCATGGCTCAGGCATCGGGTTTGATGAAGGGCAAGCGTGGCGTCATCATGGGCGTCGCGAATAATCGTTCGATCGCATGGGGGATCGCAAAGGCCATCCATGCCCAAGGCGGCGAAGTTGCGCTTACCTATCAGGGCGATGCACTGAAGAAGCGCGTCGAGCCGCTCTTGGCGGAAATCGACGGCTTCATGGCGGGCCACTGCGACGTCAGCGACGAAGCCTCCATCGATGAGGTTTTCTCTACGCTTGAAAAGCATTGGGGCAAGATCGACTTCGTCGTTCACGCGATCGGCTTCTCCGACAAGGACGAATTGACCGGACGCTACGTCGACACGTCGCCGGAAAACTTCGCCAAGACGATGCAGATCTCGGTCTATTCCTTCACCTCGGTTGCCCGTCGCGCTGAAAAGCTGATGACGGACGGTGGCTCGATGCTGACGCTGACCTACTACGGCGCCGAGAAGGTCATGCCGAACTACAACGTCATGGGTGTCGCCAAGGCTGCGCTCGAAGCGAGCGTCAAGTATTTGGCGGTCGACCTCGGTCCGAAGAACATTCGCGTCAACGCGATCTCTGCCGGCCCGATCAAGACGCTGGCCGCCTCCGGTATTGGCGATTTCCGCTATATCCTGAAGTGGAACGAGTACAACGCACCGCTGCGTCGCACCGTCACCATCGAGGAAGTGGGCGATGTCGGCCTCTACATGCTGTCCGACCTGTCGCGCTCGGTCACGGGTGAAGTCCACCACGCCGACAGCGGCTACCATGTCGTCGGTATGAAGGCTGTCGACGCTCCGGATATCTCCGTCATCAAGGATTGATCGGCGCCGCCCACCGGCCCGAACAGCCTCCTGCCCGGAGCGAGATGTTGTGCTGATCTATGTGATCCGTCACGGACAAACGGACTGGAATGCGGAAAGCCGCCTCCAGGGGCAGAAGGACATCCCCCTCAACGACACCGGTCGCCAGCAGGCGACCGGAAACGGGATTGCGCTTGGCGCGATCCTCGGGGCCGACGCCGCGCAGTTCGACTTTGTCGCCAGCCCGCTCGGTCGCACCCGTGAAACCATGGAACGCCTTCGCCGGGCCATGGATCTCGACCCCACCGCCTACCGCACCGATGACCGGCTGAAGGAAGTCTCCTTCGGCGATTGGGAAGGCTTCACGCTGCCGGAGTTGAAGCGGTCCGTGCCGGAGCGCATTGCCGAGCGACGCAAGGTGAAATGGGATTTCATCCCGCCCGGCGATGACGCCGAAAGCTACGAGATCCTGTCCTGGCGGGTTGCCGCATGGCTCAAGGGCGTGAACAAGCCGACGGTCTGTGTCAGCCACGGCGGCGTCATCCGGGCGCTGTTCAAGCTTTTTGGTGAGATGGACGAAGATGAGGCGGCAACCGCTGCCATCCCGCAAGATCGTCTGTTGCGCATTGCCGGGAACACGATCGGCTGGATCTGAGGCTTCGGCGTGCCGGGTCAGTACACCCCCGCCCCTCGAGGGGCGGGACTTGGCTCTTAAATGGTCCTACTGGACGATTTCCAGGTCGTTGATCACGCGCTTGCCGTCGACCTCGGTATAGAACACGAGAACCTTTACGCCGGCGGTGAGACCTTCGAAGTTGAATTCTTCAGGCGCCTGGTAGCTCTTGCCGTCGTCGAGCTGGAGGCTGAGGCGATCGGTATCGACGCCGGTGATGACAGCCTCCACGTCGGCACTTTCGGCAAGGGCCGACAAAGGCGAAAGCAAGCCGGCGGTGGCCATGAGCGCGGCAATGACAAAACGCATCTTTCTTGCCCTCTTCAATGTATCTGCGATTCTTCTTGTCATCACCCTTTGATCCCCGATTGTGGCAAAAATTGCCTTGCACCGTAGCTTTTGACAGGCATTTCCCCCGTTTTTGGGGCTGCCCGGCCGGTCGAGGGAGACTGAACGCCAAACGTGCAGTTTTCAAGCGTTCTGCCGGTGGCGCCGGCGGTGCTTCCGTATTGTATCCCCATGAATTGTAGGGTTTTCCAAAGAAATGTGACGAAAGCCAATCTTAAGACTCGATCGCTACCTTCGGTTGGGGATCGAGGGGAATAGAGTGAAGATTGTTGACGTTCTGCGCCAACGCATTCGGGCGGCAGCCAGATTTGCGAAACCGTCGCTGATACCGGCTGCCATTGCCGGTATCGTCGTCTTCAGCGGCGGCCACGTCTATGAGCGCCAAAACCGCGAAAACTTCCGAAGCGATCTGAGGATCGACGTCGAGAATGAACTGAACCTCATTGCCAATCGGCTCCAGGCGGAGGTCAACACCAACATCGCTGCCCTCAACGGTTTCGCCAACAGCATCGGCGTTCATCCTGAGATGACCGCCGACGATTTCACGATCATGTCGACCAAGCTCTTGCTGCAGAACCCGCAGATGGTGCGCGCGTCGGCGGCCCCTGGCGGCGTCGTTCGCATCGCCTTTCCCCGCGAAAGCCAGCAATGGTTCGTCGGCACCGACTTCAGCAAGTTCGGGGCGACCCGCCGGGCGGTAGAAAGGGCGTCATCCACGGTGAAGCCGGTCATGATCGGTCCTATCCGACTGCCGAGCGGACGCAACGGCTTTGAACTTTTCCTGCCCGTCTTCGCCAAGATCCAGGGCCGCATGGAACGATGGGGCTATGTCGAAGCAATCATCGATGAAAGAGCCCTTTATCGATCCGCCCGCCTGCTTGAGGAAGTTGTCGAAACGCCGGAGTTCACCGGTAACCACCGCCATGTCGATGTACATCTCGCGATTCGCGACGTTTCGGAGCCGGAGCGCATCCAGGATGCCTTCTTCGGCGATGACGGTGTCTTTCGAGCGGCGCCGGCCAAGCGCCAACTCGTTCTGCCTGGCGGCGTCTGGGAGTTGGCGGCAACACCGATCGGTGGCTGGGAACAGTTGCCCGAAAACAGCAAAGACCTGCGGCTGGCGATTGCGGCAGCGCTCGCCGTCGTCGTCATTCCCATCCTGCTGACGGGCGGCCTGGTCAACGAGCGCCAGCGCAACATCGCCAAGCTCAGGGCGCGTGAAGGCGAAGTGATGACGCTTTCGCATCGCCTCAACCTGGCGCTCGAGGCCTCCAAGATCGGTATATGGGAAATCGACCAGGCAACGCAGGAGCGCTCCTGGGACGAGCGCATGTTCCATCTGCATGGGCTTAGCGTCCATGATGATGAGCCGACCTACGATGAATGGCGCTCGACCGTGCACCCGGATGATGCCGGGATCGCCGCCAACGCGCTCTTCCGCAGCCTCGATGAGGGCCTGGAGTACCGGTCCCAGTATCGGGTGGTGGTAGCTGACGGCAACATACGCCATATCCGCAACGTCGGTTCGGGCCATCAGGGGGTCGACGGTCGCTCGAAGATCACCGGCATCAGCTGGGACGTGACCGATGACGTTTTGAAGAGCGAAAGGTTGGGGGCTGCCAAGGCCCAGGTTGACCAGCAGAACCTGGAACTCGAGCAGGCCCTGAAGGGGCTTTACGAGCGCGAGCAGGATCTTGAGAAACTGTCGCGTCGGCTCGACCTGGCGCTCGATTCCTATCGTTGCGGCATGTGGGAGGCCGATCTCGACAGCAACGTCACCTATTGGGACGAGCGTATGCACCAGCTCTACGGGCTGGTCTATACCGATGGCGCCACCACCGAAGAAACCTGGCTCAATGCGTTGCATCCGGACGATCGCGGATCCGCACTATCAGCCGTCAATACTGCGATCGGTGCCCGCGAAACCTATGTCCACCAGTCCCGCGTGGTTCTGGCGGAAGGGGCCGTTCGCCACATCCGCTCGGTCGGCAAGTTGCATGTCTCGCCGGAGGGGCGCAGGAAGCTGGTCGGCATCGCGCTTGATGTCACCGACGACGTGGTGATGACCGAACAATTGCGCGCCGCCAAGGCGATGGCCGACGCCAAAAATGCCGAGCTCGAACAGGCGCGGATCCGCATCGAACACAATTCGCTGCACGATCCGCTGACCGGCCTCGGCAATCGCCGCATGCTGGACAAGGCGCTTGAGCGCCTGACCGGCCAGAGCGCCGATGCGCCCCAGAGTATCGCCATCCTTCACATCGACCTTGATCGTTTCAAGCAGATCAACGACACGCTCGGCCACGCGGCCGGCGATGCGATGCTTGTTCATGCGTCAGAGATCCTGCGCTCCAACATTGCGCCTGCTGATATCGTGGCGCGCATCGGCGGCGACGAATTCGTCGTCGTCGTAACCGGCGCGCCGGGCGATGCGGCACTTGCGGCGCTGTGCGACCGGATCATCGCGGAAATGCGCCAACCCGTCGATTACAACGGGTTTCCCTGTCGCTTCGGGGTCAGCATCGGCGTTGCCGTGGCGCGCCAGGCGCACGCCGACGCGCGCAAGCTTCTCGTCAATGCCGACATGGCGCTCTATCGCGCGAAGGAGAACGGCCGCAACCGCTATCAGTTCTTCACCCAGATCCTCCAAGCCGAAGTCGTCACCGCCAAGCGCGTAGCCGATGAAATCCTCGAGGGCATCGAGCGCGACGAGTTCGTGCCCTGGTACCAGCCGCAATTCGATGCCTCGACATTGGCGCTCTCCGGCGTTGAGGCGCTCATCCGCTGGCGCCATCCGCGCCAGGGCATTCTGACGCCGGACAAGTTCCTGGCGATCGCCGATGAACTGAACGTCACCGCGGCCCTCGACCGCCTCGTCCTGGAGAAATCGCTGGCCGACCAGATGCGATGGGCGGCCGCCGGCCTGCGGGTTCCGAAGATTTCCGTCAATGTGTCGGCCAAGCGCCTGCAGGACGAGCGGCTGCTCGCCTCGCTCGAGGGCCTGAGCATCGTGCCGGGGCAGCTTTCCTTCGAACTGGTGGAATCCATCTTCCTCGATGAAAGCGACGATATCGTCACCGCCAACATCGAGGGCATCAAGAAGCTCGGCATCGACATCGAGATCGACGACTTCGGCACCGGCCATACGTCGATCGTCAGCCTGCTCAAGATCAAGCCGAAGCGACTGAAGATCGACCGGCAGCTCGTGATTCCGGTGCTCAGCGCCCGTACCGAACAGGCGCTGATCCGGTCGATCATCGACATTGCCCGTTCGCTCGGCATCGAGACTGTGGCCGAGGGGGTGGAGACCATGGCTCATGCCGAAATGATCGGCATTCTCGGCTGCGATCTGCTGCAGGGCTATGCCTTCTCCAAGCCGCTGAGCGCGGAGAGCTTCTTGGCATTCGCGACGGAGCGGGGGCTCAGGCTCGCCTCCTGAGGCGGGCGCAAAGGCAGAGTGGATGTCCCGCAAAAGCCTGTGGCGGTGTTGCGGGACATGCATAAGAACAGGGGCCGACGCGCGACAAGCGAATCCTAGAGATCGCGACGCGCTTTAGCGGTGATCGGAAAGACTTTCCCCTGTCCCGGCTTTCCACTAAGAGAGTGGTGTCCGTACATGAAACATGTACGTCCGTTGCTTCTCAGAGTTCGGTTGCCTCATGTCTCACAATACTTTCGGTCACCTCTTCCGCGTCACCACCTGGGGGGAAAGCCACGGCCCGGCGCTCGGCTGCGTGGTGGATGGTTGCCCGCCCGGCATTCGTTTCACGCTGGCCGAACTGCAGGCCTGGCTCGACAAGCGTAAGCCCGGCCAGTCGCGGTTCGTCACGCAGCGCCGTGAGGACGATCTCGTCAAGGTTCTTTCCGGCGTGATGCTGGATGAGGACGGCGAGACGATGATCTCCACCGGCACGCCGATCTCGATGCTGATCGAAAACACCGACCAGCGCTCGAAGGATTATTCGGAGATCTCCAAGCGCTATCGACCGGGGCATGCCGACTACACCTACGACGTCAAATACGGCATTCGCGACTACCGCGGCGGCGGCCGATCGTCGGCGCGCGAAACGGCAGCGCGCGTTGCTGCCGGTGGTATCGCCCGCAAGGTGGTGCCGGGTCTCGTCGTGCGCGCCGCGCTGGTTCAGATCGGCAAACACAAGATCGACCGCGCCAACTGGGATTGGACCGAGGTCAACAATAACCCGTTCTTCGCGCCGGATCCGGCGATCGTGCCCGTCTGGGAGGAATATCTCGATGGTATCCGCCAGTCCGGGTCGTCCATCGGCGCCGTCGTCGAGGTCGTGGCCGAGGGCGTGCCGGCCGGCATCGGAGCGCCGATCTATGCCAAGCTGGACCAGGACATTGCCGCAAACCTGATGTCGATCAACGCCGTCAAGGGCGTCGAGATTGGCAACGGTTTCGGTGCCGCCGAAATCACCGGCGAGGAAAATGCCGACGAGATGCGCATCGGTGACGACGGCAAGCCGGTCTTCCTCTCCAACAATGCCGGCGGTATTCTTGGTGGCATTTCAACCGGCCAGCCTGTCATCGCCCGCTTTGCGATCAAGCCGACCTCCTCTATCCTCACCGAGCGTCGTTCGATCGACAGTGACGGTAACGAGGTGGATGTGCGCACCAAGGGGCGTCATGACCCTTGCGTCGGCATTCGCGCCGTGCCGATCGGCGAGGCGATGGTTGCCTGCACGATTGCGGACCACTACCTGCGTGACCGTGGCCAGACCGGCCGGCTTACTGCATAATTCCTTAAATCGGAACCGATTTAAGGACAAAATTATGCAGCAACTCAAAGTGTTACAGCGACCTTTGCGCGTCTAAATGGACGCGCGGCGCTGTAAGTAATTCGGGAAGAAAAAGATGTCCTATGACCAGAAGCGTGTCGTTGATGCCATCCGTGCCTTCGAAGCCGGCGAGATTGTCGTCGTCACCGACGATGGCGGCCGCGAGAACGAAGGCGACCTGATCGTTGCCGCTGTCCATTGCACGCCGGAGAAGATGGCCTTCATCGTGCGCCACACCTCGGGCATCGTCTGCACGCCGATGCCGCGCGAGGAGGCAAAACGCCTCAACCTCAACGCCATGGTGGCGGAGAACGACTCGGCGCACACCACCGCCTTTACCGTGTCGGTCGACTTCAAGCACGGCACGACCACCGGCATCTCAGCCGACGATCGGACGCTGACGGTGCGCAACCTCGCCAACCCCAATGTCGGGCCGACCGATTTCGTGCGTCCGGGCCATATCTTCCCGCTGGTCGCCCGCGAAGGCGGCGTTCTGATGCGTTCGGGCCACACGGAGGCCGCCGTCGATCTCTGCAAGCTCGCAAGCCTGCCGCCGATCGGCGTCATCTGCGAACTGGTCAATGATGACGGTACCGTCACGCGCGGCCCGCAGGTCAGCGCCTTTGCCGAAAAGCATGGTTTGAAGCAGGTCTCGGTCGCCGACCTGATCGCCTACCGCCAGCGCAAGGAAACGCTGATTGAGCAAGGCGGCTCGTTCGACATCGAGACACCGTACGGCGAGGCCAAGGGACATTCCTATTCGTTGCCCTGGGATCCGATGCAGCATCTTGCCGTCGTCTTCGGCGACATCCGTGACGGTGTCGATATTCCGGTTCGCCTGCACCTTGAAAATGTCGGCGCCGACGTGTTCGGCAAGGACTGCCAGATCGACCGGATCATGAAGCGCATGGCCGAAGAGGGCAGGGGCGTCATCGTCTATCTGCGCGAAGGTTCGGTCGGCGTCGGCGTGTCGCAGACCGCCCGCAAGGGTAAACATGATCGCGAAGCCCATGACGAGGCGCAGGCCCGTGAAAGCGAATGGCTGGAGATCGGCCTCGGCGCGCAGATCCTGAAGGATCTCGGCATCAGCTCCATCCGTCTGATCGCCTCGCGCGAGCGCCACTATGTCGGCCTCGAAGGCTTCGGCATCAAGATTGCCGCGACCGACATTATCTAACCCGTTTTCCATCATTCCGATCGATGAAGCCCGGACGAAAGTCCGGGCTTCTTTGTTTTGCCTGCTTCTTCGCGGCGGAAATGAAAAAGCCGCGCACGAGACGCGGCTTCGAAAGCGGTTTGTAATGGCTGCCTTTACGGCAGGGCGTCGTAGCCTTCGCCGAAACCTTTGAGATCGACCGGAATGCCGATGCCTTCTTCCGGCGACTGGAAGACGATGAAGGTCGCCGTCGCGCCGGAGCGGAAGGTCTTCAACAGTTCGTCTTCAAGCACGACCTCGGCATAGCAGCCGTCGGAGAAGCAGCGCACGAAATAGGCGCGGCCGATATCCTTGCCGTCGACATTGAGGCCGAGGCCGTTCGGAAGCAGTACGCCGAGCGGCGCCAGAACGCGCAGGATCTTCGCCTTGCGGTCGGCGGTCTTGAGCACGACGACCGAGAGGCCGACTTCCGGCCGGTCTTCGGCGATGACGTTCTGCATCAGGGCGCATTGGTCGGCCGATGCACCTGCCGGCTGATCGCAGACGATTGACCATGCACCATGGTTGGACTTGACCGTTCCGGGCGCGCCAGCGGGTTGTTGGGCAGCACTCGCCGTGGGAAGGGCGAGAACGGCAAATCCGAGAGCGGCAAGAGCCGACAGTCGGGAGAAAAGGGGCAGGCCCATGTAAACCTCAAAACGTCGAATCATCAGGGCTATTCTTGAAGCGCGCAGGGAGAAATGAAAAGCCCTGTGGGGTACATTCCAGCGCCATATGGCGGAAATTGGGCTCGCGGAGCGCCATTGTCGCGCTGACGTGGCGTGATAGCGCCGTCGGCGGCGCAGAACGAGGCATATAAGTCGATTCGCCTGGGGTTCCGAGGGGTGCCTGTGAGAAAAGTCGCATTTGTGCAAAAATGCCGCATGGGGTTGATTGCACAGATGTTGCGGCGCTGGGCAAACTGTGGTTTGAAGCGCTGCAGTATCGCAGGGATTCTGCGTTTCGGTTTGATCCTGATCAAGCGCATTGGGGAGACATATTGTGAAAAACAAGGCTTATGCAGTTATGGCAGCGCTTGCCTGTCTGCTTTTTGCTTCGAGCGCCTTTGCTGACAAGCCTGTCGATTGGCAGACGAACTTTCAGACGGCTGCGACGGGCATTATGGAAGAAATCACGTGGTTTGAGCACTATACCCTGTGGTTCATCATTCCGATCACTCTCTTTGTCCTCCTGCTGCTGATTGTCGTGGTGGTCAAATTCCGTGAGAGCGCCAACCCGGTTCCCTCCAAGACCAGCCACAACACCGCTATCGAAGTTGTCTGGACCGTCGGTCCGGTCATCATCCTGCTGTTCCTGGCAATCCCGTCCTTCCAGCTTCTGACGGCGCAGCTGACGCCGCCGGCCAATCCTGATCTGACGGTCAAGGCGACGGGCAACCAGTGGTACTGGTCCTATGAATATGAAGTCGGCGAAAGCCCGCTCTCCTTCGACAGTCTGCTGATGAAGGAAGAAGATCGCGCAAGCCTCGGCAAGGAAGACAAGGTCGAGTATCCGCGCCTTCTCGCCGTCGACAACGAAGTCGTCGTTCCGGTCGGCAAGACCGTTCGTCTGCTCGTCACCGCTGCCGATGTCATCCACGCCTTCGCAATGCCCGCCTTCGGCGTTAAGATCGATGCCGTTCCCGGCCGCCTGAACGAGACCTGGTTCAAGGCTGACCGCGAAGGCCTCTACTACGGCCAGTGTTCCGAGCTTTGCGGCAAGGACCACGCCTATATGCCGATCGCCATCCGCGTTGTTTCGCAGGAAAAATACGACGCCTGGCTCGCTGCCGCCGCAACCAACATCGGCGACGCGAACAAGGCGCTCATGGCGTCCATCGACGGCGCGGCCAAGGCCGTTGACGTCGCCGCCAACGCCGCACAGTAATCGGAAGGGGAGCTCGACCCATGGCTGGAACAGCCGTTCATCACGACCAACGCCATGATCACTCCGATCATGGCCACGCAGACCACGCGCACAAGCCGCTGACCTTCTTTCAGCGCTGGTTTCTGTCGACCAACCACAAGGACATCGGCACGCTCTACCTGATCTTCGCGATCATCGCGGGCATCATCGGCGGCACGCTGTCGGTGTTCATGCGCGCCGAGCTGCAGGAGCCGGGCATCCAGATCTTCCACGGCCTGGCGCAGATGGTCTACGGCTTCGAGGGCGACGCTGCCATCGACGGCGGCAAGCACATGTTCAACGTGTTCACGACCGCGCACGCGCTCATCATGATCTTCTTCATGGTCATGCCAGCGCTGATCGGTGGCTTCGCCAACTGGATGGTTCCGATCATGATCGGTGCGCCTGACATGGCGTTCCCGCGCATGAACAACATCTCCTTCTGGCTGATCATTCCGGCCTTCCTGCTGGTCCTGCTTTCGATGTTCGTCGAAGGTCCGGCGGGCGCCTATGGCGCTGGGGGCGGATGGACGATCTATCCACCGTTCTCGACGTCGGGCATGCCTGGGCCGGCGATGGATCTTGTGATCCTCGGCCTGCACATTGCCGGCGCGTCGTCGATCCTCGGTGCGATCAACTTCATCACCACGATCCTGAACATGCGCGCTCCCGGCATGACGCTGCACAAGATGCCGCTGTTTGCCTGGTCGGTTCTGATCACCGCCTTCCTGCTTCTGCTCTCGCTGCCGGTTCTGGCAGGCGGCATCACCATGCTCTTGACGGACCGCAACTTCGGCACGGCCTTCTTCGCGCCTGAGGGCGGCGGCGACCCGATCCTGTTCCAGCACCTGTTCTGGTTCTTCGGTCACCCGGAAGTGTACATCCTGATCCTGCCGGGCTTCGGCATCGTCAGCCACATCGTTTCCACCTTCTCGCGCAAGCCGATCTTCGGCTACCTCGGCATGGCCTACGCCATGGTCGCGATCGGCGCCGTCGGCTTCATCGTGTGGGCGCACCACATGTACACCGTCGGCATGTCGCTCGACACGCAGCGCTACTTCGTCTTCGCGACGATGGTCATCGCTGTTCCGACGGGCGTTAAGATCTTCTCGTGGATCGCGACGATGTGGGGTGGTTCGATCCGCTTCACGACCCCGATGGTCTGGGCGATCGGCTTCATCTTCCTGTTCACCGTCGGTGGCGTCACGGGCGTCCAGCTCGCCAATGCCGGCCTCGACCGTTCGCTACACGACACCTACTACGTGGTTGCTCACTTCCACTACGTTCTGTCGCTCGGCGCCGTGTTCGCGATCTTCGCCGCCTGGTACTACTGGTTCCCGAAGATGACCGGCTACATGTACTCCGAGTTCCTCGGCAAGCTGCACTTCTGGGTCATGTTCATCGGCGTGAACCTGATCTTCTTCCCGCAGCACTTCCTGGGCCTCGCCGGCATGCCGCGCCGCTACATCGACTATCCGGATGCCTATGCCGGCTGGAACATGGTGTCGTCCTACGGCTCGTACATCGCGGCCGTCGGCGTGCTGATCTTCCTCTTCTGCGTTGCCGAAGCCTTCGCCAAGAAGCGCGTCGCTGGCGACAATCCGTGGGGCGAGGGTGCGAACACGTTGGAATGGCAGCTGTCTTCGCCGCCCCCGTTCCACCAGTGGGAACAGCTCCCGCGCATCAAGTGATGGGAAAGAAACAGAAGCCGCCGGTTCCGGCGGCTTCACCCCGCCGGAGAACCGGCAAAAGACGGCCCGTATGGGCAAAAGACGATCAAGGACGAGACATGACGGTCATCGACAATCACGAAGCAGTTGGCATGGATGGTGCACCGCGCCTGTCCGAGGCCTCTGCACGCGATTACTTCGAGCTTCTGAAGCCCCGCGTCATGTCGCTCGTCGTGTTCACGGCGCTTGCCGGCCTCGTGCTCGCGCCCGGACACATCAATCCCTTCATCGGTTTCATCGCCATCCTGTGCATCGCAGTCGGTGCAGGCGCCTCCGGCGCGCTCAACATGTGGTATGACGCCGATATCGACGCGGTCATGACCCGCACGGCCAAGCGCCCGATCCCGGCCGGCAAGATCCTGCCCGAGGAAGCGCTGGCCTTCGGTCTGACGCTCTCCGCTTTTTCCGTGATCATCCTCGGGCTCGCCGTCAATTGGCTCGCAGCCGGGTTGCTCGCCTTCACCATCTTCTTCTACGCCGTCATCTATACGATGTGGCTCAAGCGCTCGACGCCGCAGAACATCGTCATCGGCGGTGCTGCCGGTGCCTTCCCGCCCATGATCGGCTGGGCCTGTGTCACCGGCGGCGTATCCGTCGAAAGCATCATCCTGTTCCTTATCACCTTCCTGTGGACGCCGGCGCATTTCTGGGCGCTCGCACTGTTCAAGATGGGCGACTACGGCTCCGTCGGTGTGCCGATGCTGCCCAATGTCTGCGGCCAGGCAACCACCAAGAAGCAGATCGTCATCTATGCCGTGCTGACTGCCCTGATCGGCATCTGTCCCACCTTGCTCGGTTTCGCGAGCATCGGATACGGGGCGGTTGCAGCAGCGCTTGGTCTCGGCTTCATCTGGTATTCGATCGGCGTGCTGCGCATGCCTGAGACGGATGAGCGCATGCTGCCCGCCAAGAAGCTTTTTGCCTTCTCGATCATGTATCTGTTCGTGATCTTCTCCGCTCTGATGGCGGATCACCTGATCGTCAATATCTGGTTGAATGCCGGGAGTGTTGCCTGATGGAAACCGTCAAGCTGAACGAAGCCCAGAAGAAGTCGCGCCGCGGCCGCAACATTGCGCTCGGTATCGTGCTGGCTGGTCTGGTCGTCCTGTTCTACGTCGTCACGCTGATCAAGTTCGGCAACGGCATGGTCAACTGAGGGAGACGTGATATGACGACCTCCCAGAATTCCGAGCAGAAGCAGCGTTCCAACGGCGTCATCGTCGGCACCTGCCTCGCCTTCGTTGTCGGCATGACGGGCATGGCCTACGCGGCAGTGCCACTCTACGACATGTTCTGCCGCGTCACCGGCTATAACGGCACGACGCAGCGCGTCGAGCAGGCATCGGACGTCATTCTTGACGAAAAGGTCAAGGTCACCTTCGACGCCAATACCTCTGGCGGCCTGCCTTGGGAGTTCAAGCCGGTTCAGCGCGACATCGACGTCAGGATCGGCGAGACCGTGCAGGTGATGTACCGTGCCAAGAACCTTTCGTCGAAGCCGACGACCGGGCAGGCGACGTTCAACGTCACGCCGATGCAGGCCGGCGCCTACTTCAACAAGGTTCAATGCTTCTGCTTTACCGAGACGACCCTGCAGCCGGGAGAGGAGATGGAGATGCCGGTGGTATTCTTCGTCGATCCGGACATGGTCAAGGCGGTCGAGACCAAGGACATCAAGACACTGACACTTTCCTACACCTTCTACCCGCGCGAGCCGTCGAAGCCGGTCGCACAGGTGAAGACGGGCGAAACTGAGAACAAACTTTGACTGGAGGCCCGTTTCGGCTATGCCGAAAGGGCGACAAGAGAAAGACCTATCGGGGATTACTGACATGGCCGATGCGCATCAGAAGAATCACGACTACCACATCATCGACCCGAGCCCCTGGCCGTTGCTTGCCTCGATCGGCGCATTCGTCATGGCGTTCGGCGGTGTCGGCTACATGCGCTATCTCTCGGGCGGCTCCTTCAAGCTGTTCGGCGCAGAGCTCGCCAATCCGTGGGTCTTCTTCATCGGTCTCGCCGTCATCCTCTACACCATGTACGGCTGGTGGTCGGACACGGTGAAGGAAGCGCACGAGGGTCACCACACCCGCGTCGTCTCGCTGCACCTGCGCTACGGCATGATCATGTTCATCGCCTCGGAAGTGATGTTCTTCGTCGCCTGGTTCTGGGCTTATTTCGACGCCAGCCTCTTCCCCGGCGAAGCAATCCAGGCGACCCGCACGGCCTTTACCGGCGGCGTCTGGCCGCCGAAGGGCATCGAGGTTCTCGATCCCTGGCACCTGCCCCTCTACAACACCGTCATCCTGCTGCTTTCCGGCACGACGGTAACCTGGGCGCACCACGCGCTGCTGCACAACGACCGCAAGGGCCTCGTCTACGGCCTGACGCTGACCGTCCTGCTTGGCGTGCTGTTCTCCTACGTCCAGGGCTATGAATACGCTCACGCTCCGTTCGCCTTCAAGGACTCGATCTACGGCGCGACCTTCTTCATGGCGACCGGCTTCCACGGCTTCCACGTCCTGGTCGGCACGATCTTCCTGCTCGTCTGCCTGCTGCGCGCGCTGCGTGGCGACTTCACGCCGAAGCAGCACTTCGGCTTCGAAGCGGCCGCCTGGTACTGGCACTTCGTTGACGTCGTCTGGCTGTTCCTCTTCTTCTCCATCTACATCTGGGGTGGTTGGGGCGCGCCTGTCGCTCACATGTAAGAGGATTTGAGCTCAAGCTCTTCTCGACAAGGCGGCTGCGACCATGCAGCCGCCTTATTTTTTTGTTTGTCTTGCGGTGGTATCGATGGGGCGAGCCGACATGAAAATACGCGTGGCTGCGGTCACGACGGCATGGCTTCTGGCCGGATGCTTTTCTGCCTTTGCCGGCGATCTGGCCGACCGCGTGGTGGTGCACAAGGAAAAGCGGATCCTGCAACTCTTCCGCGGCGGTGAGATGTTGCGCCAATATACGATCGCCCTTGGTGGCAATCCGATCGGCCACAAGCAGCGCGAGGGCGACCGGCGAACGCCGGAAGGTCTCTATGTCCTGGACTGGCGTAATGACCAGAGCGGTTATCACCTGTCGATGCACGTCTCCTATCCGACACCCGCGGATATCAAGGCAGCGGCAGCCAAGGGCGTCGATCCCGGCGGCATGATCATGATCCACGGTCAACGCAACTATTTCGGCTGGCTGGCGTTTATGACGCAGATGTTCGATTGGACGGATGGCTGCATTGCGGTTACGAATACCGAAATGGATGAAATCTGGGACATGGTTCCCAACAACACCCCGATCGAGATCAATCCGTGAGTGACGACAAAGCTCTCTATCCGCCGGTCGACCCGGTCATGACAGGCATCAAGGGCCTGTGCCCGCGATGTGGCCAGGGCAAGCTGTTCGACGGGTTCCTGACGGTAAAGCCCGCCTGCGCCAACTGCGATCTCGACTATCGCTTCGCCGATTCCGGTGATGGTCCGGTTGTCTTCGTCATCCTGATTGTCGGCTTCATCGTCGTCGGCGCGGCGCTCTGGATGGAGGTCAACCTCAATCCGCCGCTCTGGCTGCATTTCCTGCTCTGGATACCGCTGGCGATCGTACTCAGCCTCGGCCTGACGCGCGTGCTGAAGGGCATCCTGATCAACCTGCAGTATCGTAACAATGCGCGGCCCGGCGAGATCGATCGTGGCTGAGATCGAGGTCAAGAAGAAGGGCGGCCTTGTCGGGCGCCTCGGCGCATTCGTCCTGCTCGCTATCGTCTTCGCCATCCTTGTCTCGCTCGGCACCTGGCAGATGCAGCGCCTGCACTGGAAGGAAGGCCTGCTTCAGGCAATTGCCGAGCGCCGTTCGGCGCCACCGGTGACGCTTGCCGAGATCGAGAAGATGCTCGCGGCAGGTGCCGACATCGATTACCGCACCGTCACGGTTCCCGGCGGTTTCGACCACAGCAAGGAGCGACACTTTTTTGCCACCTACAATGGCCGCACCGGCTACTACATCTTTACGCCCTTGACGATTGAGGACGGTCGCTCCTTGTTCGTCAATCGCGGTTTCGTGCCCTTCGAACAGAAGGATTCCTCGACCCGTCTGGCAGGCGAGCTTCCGGCTTCCGCGGCGATCCACGGCCTCGCAAGACCGAAGCTTAGCGAAAAGCCGTCGTCAATCGTTCCCGACAATGATCTCGTAAAGAACATCTTCTACTGGAAGGACCTCGATGCGATGGCATCGTCGGTCGGGCTTCCCGCCGACAAGGTCGTGCCGTTCTTTGTCGATGCCGATGCGTCGCCCAATCCGGGCGGACTTCCGATCGGTGGTGTTACCCAGTTCGACCTGCCGAACAGTCACCTGCAATACGCGCTGACCTGGTACGGCCTTGCCGCGGCCCTGGTCGTTGTCAGCGGCGTCTTTGTCATGCGGCGCAGGCCATAGGCGGCTCGCCGACGCCGTGCTATCCCTGACCGACGCAGTTGGGGGGCATGGGTAATGGGCTTGATATCGACGATCCTGATCGCGCTGACAGCGCTTTTGCATCTCGGCTTTCTCGTGCTGGAGATGTTTTTGTGGACCAAGCCGCAGGGGCGTTCGGTTTTCCGCATGTCGGTCGAGCAGGCGGAAGCGACCCGGGTGCTGGCCGCCAATCAGGGGCTTTACAACGGCTTTCTCGCGGCCGGCCTTTTCTGGTCCCTCCTGCAGCCGGATGCATCATTTGCCGTCGAGTTGAAGGTGTTCTTCCTTGTGTGCGTGATCGTTGCCGCTATATATGGCGCGTGGTCCGTCAAGCCGCGTATCCTGTTGATCCAGGGCGGCTCGGCGATTGCAGCCCTTGTTTTCGTTCTACTGGCATCCTGATCCATGGCATCATCCGCGGCAAAATCTCCGATCACCATTCGCCTTTGCGGGCCGCGCGGCTTTTGCGCCGGCGTCGACCGGGCGATCCAGATCGTCGTCCTGGCGCTGAAGGAATTCGGTGCGCCGGTCTATGTGCGCCACGAGATCGTGCATAATCGTTATGTCGTGGAAGGACTTGAGGCCAAGGGCGCGATTTTCGTCGAGGAACTCGACGAGATCCCGCCGGAGCATCGCAAGCAGCCGGTGGTGTTTTCCGCCCATGGCGTGCCGAAATCGGTGCCTGCGGATGCCGATACGCGCAATCTCTTCTACCTCGACGCCACATGTCCGCTGGTCTCCAAGGTCCACAAGCAGGCGATGCGCCACAACCGGCTGGGCCGCCACGTGGTGCTGATCGGCCATGCCGGCCATCCGGAAGTCATTGGCACGATGGGGCAGCTCCCGGAAGGTGCTGTTTCGCTGGTCGAGACAATCGAGGATGCGGATGTCTACATGCCGCCCGATCCGGACAATCTCGGTTTCGTCACCCAGACCACGCTTTCCGTCGACGACACCGCCGGCGTCATCAAGCGGCTGCACGAGCGCTTCCCCAACCTGACGGCGCCGGCTGCGGACTCGATCTGCTATGCCACCACCAACCGGCAGGAAGCGGTCAAGCAGGCGGCACCCGGCTGCGATCTGTTCCTGGTCGTCGGTGCGCCGAATTCGTCGAATTCCAAGCGCCTCGTCGAAGTCGCGCTGAAGGCCGGCGCGACGAAGTCCGTTCTCGTGCAGCGGGCAGCCGAAATCGACTGGGATTCGATCGGCGATATCTCCACCGTCGGTCTGTCTGCCGGCGCATCGGCGCCTGAGGTGATCGTCAACGAGATCATCGAGGCGTTCCGCGAGCGTTACGACGCCGTCGTTGAACTTGCCGACACCGTCGAGGAAAACGAGAACTTCCTCGTCAATCGCGAGATCCGGCATGTGCCGCTGACCGCCGCCGACATGGCCTTCGTCAACGGCGAATAACCCGCATATCTTGCCCGCATATCTTGAAAGTGAACAACCGTGGCAGTTTACACCGATATCACGGAAGACGACCTGAGCGCTTTCCTCGAGGCCTATGACGTCGGCCAGCTGACCTCCTACAAGGGCATCGCCGAGGGCGTCGAAAACTCCAACTTCCTGCTGCACACGACGAAGGGCGCCTACATCCTGACGCTCTACGAGAAGCGCGTGAACGCGGATGACCTGCCGTTCTTCCTGGGGCTGATGCATCACCTGGCCGATGGCGGGCTTTCCTGCCCGCTGCCTTTGCCGCGCGCGGATGGCGAGCTCCTGGGCGAATTGTCCGGCCGTCCGGCCGCGGTGATCTCTTTCCTCGAAGGCATGTGGCTTCGCAAGCCCGAGGCCAAGCATTGCCGCGAGGTCGGTAGGGCGCTGGCAGAGATGCATGTCGCAGGTCAGGGCTTTGGCCTGGCGCGCGCCAATGCGCTTTCGGTCGGCGGCTGGCGGCCGCTATGGGTCAATTCCGAGGCGCGCGCCGACGAGGTGCAGACCGGTCTCAAGGACGAGATTTCCGCCGAACTCGAGCATCTCGAGCGCAACTGGCCGAAGTCGTTGCCGGATGGCGTCATCCATGCCGATCTGTTCCCCGACAATGTCTTCTTCCTCGGCGACCAGCTTTCCGGCCTGATCGACTTCTACTTCGCCTGCAACGATTATCTCGCCTACGATGTGGCCATCTGCCTCAACTCGTGGTGCTTCGAGAAGAACGGCTCCTACAATATCACCAAGGGCATGGCGCTGCTTTCGGGCTATGAGGGCGTGCGCAAGCTGACGGCGGACGAGGTCGAAGCCCTGCCGCTGCTCTGCCGCGGTTCGGCGCTGCGGTTCTTCCTGACGCGCCTCTACGACTGGTTGATGACGCCGGCCGGCGCCCTGGTCGTCAAGAAGGATCCGCTGGAATACCTGACGAAGATCCGTTTCCATCGGGCGATCGTTTCCAGCGCCGAGTATGGCCTCCGGCTCGAAGAGGCTTCGGCATGAAACACGTGGACATCTTCACCGACGGTGCCTGCTCGGGCAATCCCGGGCCGGGCGGCTGGGGCGCGGTGCTGCGCTACGGCGAGGTGGAAAAGGATATGTGTGGCGGCGAGGCGGAAACGACCAACAACCGCATGGAGCTTCTGGCTGCGATCTCGGCGCTCGATGCGCTGAAGAGCGCCTGCGAGGTCGACCTGCATACCGACAGCAAATATGTGATGGACGGCATCTCCAAGTGGATCCACGGTTGGAAGAAGAACGGCTGGAAGACCGCGGACAAGAAGCCGGTGAAAAACGGCGAACTCTGGCAGGCACTGGACGAGGCGAACCGGCGCCACAAGGTGACCTGGCATTGGGTCAAGGGCCATGCCGGCCATCCGGAAAACGAACGCGCCGATGAACTCGCCCGCAAGGGCATGGAGCCCTACAAGAAAGGGCGCCGTCCGGATCCTCTCTCAATAAAAAACGGGCCGTAAGGGCCCGTTTTTTATTGATTGATGTCAGTGCTCAGAGCTGTTCCAGCATCGCGGCGGCGCCCGATACGGTTGCCTGACCCGGGCTTTCCTCGAGGTTGAGTGTCTTCACCACGCCGTCTTCGACGAGCATGGAATAGCGCTTCGAGCGGATGCCGAGCGTGCCGGCGGAAAGATCGATATCCATGCCAAGCGCCTTGGTGAAGGCGGCATTCCAGTCCGAGAGGAAATGGATCTTGCCCATGCCGCCTGACGACGTCGCCCACGCGCCCATGACATGCAGGTCGTTGACGGCAACCACGGCAATATCATCGATGCCACGCGACAGGATCGCGTCACGGTTTTCGAGATAGCCGGGAAGATGGTTGAGCGAGCAGGTTGGCGTGAACGCGCCGGGAACGGCGAAGAGCACAACACGCTTGCCCTTGAAAAGCTGTTCGGTCGTCACTTCCACCGGACCATCGGCGGTCTTTTCCTTGAAGGTTGCGGCAGGCAGCTTGTCTCCGACGGCAATGGTCACGGCATTCTCCTTGCGTTGCGCGCGTGGCCAGACCGGCGTTCCGGCAGGGCGTTGTCGCGGCTTGAGTTGTCTTGCGTCCGGGCGTCTCCTGCTGGCGTCCTTGGACGCCATCGCCTGAAACCGGCTGGACTATAGAGACGCATCAATCAAAGGCAAGGGTCGTTTCCATGCTGCGCCCGTCCGCACGCACGGTGACGATGACCGGCTTTCCCTTCAGGCTCTTGTCCTTGCCGGAGAGCCGAACGGGGATCTCCGCCTGGAGCTCCGCGCCGTCCGTCTTGGTGATCACCGGCTTGCCGAAGGAGAGGCCGGAGGCGCCGGCAAGGAACAGTTCGCGGTGATCCTTGCCGGTATCCGGCGGCAGCCGCAACGAGAGGTGCACCGCTGCCTTCTGCTCGTCATAGGTGGCTGTCGTCACCTTGAAATCTTCGGAGGGAGGTTCCGGCAGGGCAGCGACTGCGTCATCGATGCGGGCGGCATCGAGCGGGTTGTCGAAGTCGCCGTGCTTGAGCGTCAGGTCCAATTCGCCCTGCACCGGAATGCAGATGTCCTCGCAGATCCCGAGAAACACCGAGGCGCGGATTTTCACGTCTCCCTCACCGTGCAGGCGTTTCAGGGTGAGCGGGAAGGCAACCGACTTGTCGTAGCCGACATAGCGTACGACACCGTCGTCGAAGGTCTTGGGAACGGGAAAGCCGATCTTCTCAAGAACGACGCCCGCGGCCGGATCGAGCGTGATCTGCGGGGGAATGCCGCTGGCGCCGGGCTCGCGCCAATAGGTCTTCCAGCCGGGGTTCAGCTTAACCTCGAGCGTTGCGGGGATTGTGCCGTCCTGCTGCGGCGGAGCAGCGACAAGTCGGATCATGCCGCCGGCCGACGTCATCCATTCGCTGGTCGCGGCTTGAGCGCCGGTAGGCAGAAAAAATGCGACGAGAAGGCTTGCCGTGCCGATGCGCTGGGCCATGTTCTTATATGTGGGGCGTTGGATCATGACTAAAGCAATATCGCTTTTGCCGGCAGCGCTCCAGACGCCCCATTGGGCGCGGAGATCATAAATGTTTGATCAGGCAGGGCACGGCAAACGCGGTACGTGCATTATTTGGCAGTCGCGACGTTGAAGCGCTTTTCATTTCGCGGCGAATTGGTAGGCTGTCTGCATTATGGCAATAACCATGGCACAGAAGAAACGGGAACGCGGTTTCCTTGACGGTCAGTTCCTGATCGCCATGCCTGGGATGTTTGACACGAATTTTGCCCGCACCGTCATCTTCATCTGCGCCCATTCGGATGACGGCGCCATGGGGTTCATCCTCAATCGGCCGCAGCAACTCACCTTCGCCGACGTTCTGATGCACCTTGAGATTCTCGACGAGGACGAAGCGATCCGTCTGCCGGCGATGACGCGCGACTTCCAGATTCAGACTGGCGGACCGGTCGAGACCGGGCGTGGTTTCGTGCTGCATTCCGACGACTATTTGAGCGATTCCAGCATTCCGGTCAGCGATGACATTTGCCTGACCGCCACGCTCGACATCGTCCGCGCGATCTCGCGCGGGGAGGGGCCGCATCGGGCGACGATGATGCTGGGTTATGCGGGCTGGGGTCCCGGCCAGCTCGAGGCGGAAATCACGCAGAACGGCTGGCTGACCTGCCCGGCGCACGAGGAACTGATCTTCGACAAGGCCCTCGGCGACAAATACGACCGCGCCCTTGCTTTGATGGGCGTTAGCCCGGCGATGCTGTCGATCGACGCCGGCCACGCCTGATCGCGGACGCCGAAAACCCGGGCAATCCACCTCAAGACACCGAGGCTCACTGAGTTCTACGGTATGAGACCGCGGCTGTGCTCGCCGCGTTGCATTGGCCTGTTCCGCTTGGTTAAGCCCGTTTCATCAGCGGAAATCGCTCTTTCAACAGCCGCAGGATCGACTCCGAGCCGATCGGCGGGCCGAACAGGAAGCTCTGGCCGTAATCGCAGCCCATCTGCGAAAGCTGGATCGCGTCTTCCTCGGATTCAATCCCTTCGGCCACGACCTGCATGTCGAGTTCGCGCGCCATGGTGATCACCGAGCGCAGCAGGATGCCGCGTTTGTCGCTCGGGTCGCGCACCAGCGCCTTGTCGATCTTGATCGTATCGAAGGGGAAGCGGGTGAGATAAGAGAGCGACGAGTGGCCCGTGCCGAAGTCGTCGAGCGCCAGCTTCAGCCCGGCTTCCTTCAGTTTCTCGAGAACGAGCCGGGCCTGCTCCGGGTTCTCCATTACGAGAGATTCCGTCAGCTCCATCTTCACCTTGGCCGGATCGCAACGGTTCTTGTTGAGAACCGCCCGAACGTCGTCATACAGCTCGTTGTTGAGAAGCTGTGCGCTGGAGAGATTGATCGACACGAAGATCGGCAGGTCGCCGGTCTGGATCTGCCACTCCGTGAGGTCGCTGGTCGCCTTGTCGAAGGCGAACATGCCGAGCTGATTGATCAGCTCGGAATTCTCGGCGATCGGGATGAACTCGGTCGGCGAGACGTTGCCGCGCTTGGGGTGGTCCCAGCGCATCAGCGCTTCGAACCCGGCAATCTCGGCGTCGCTGAGCCGGACGATCGGCTGATAGACCAGCGACAGTTCCTTGCGCTCGATGGCGCGCTTGAGATCGGCTTCGAGCTGCATGCGATCCGAACCGGAGGTTCTAAACGCCGGCCGGAAGGGCTCGACGCGATTGCCGCCTTCCTTCTTGGCGCGGAACATCGCCAGCTCCGCATCGTCGATCAGGCCGGCAGCGCTCTGTTCCTGCTCGAGCCAGGAAACGAGGCCGATGGATGCGGTGAGGTTGATCTCGCGGTTACCGTAGTTGAGCGGAACCATGATCGCCTTGCTGACCGCGTCGGCGAAATCGGCAACCTTGGCCGGGTCGCGTTCCGACATCAGGATTAACCCGAATTGGTCGCCGCCGAGGCGTGCCAGCGTATCCTGCGGACGCAGCAGCCGGCGCAGCCGGCGCGTCAGTGCGATCAGGATGTTGTCGCCGGCAGCAATGCCGAGCAGGTCGTTGACCTGCTTGTAGCGGTCGATGTCGATCGCAAGCACGGTCGGGCGTGCCGTCGTTGAGCTGTCGGCCATCAGCAGAATGGCCTGCAGGCGGTCGAGGAAGACCTGTCGGTTGGGAAGGCCGGTCAGATTGTCGTGCAGCGCATTGTGCAGCAACCGCTCGACCGAATTGCGCTGCTCGGTGATGTCGATGATCGTGCCGACGCAGCGGATGATCTCGCCATTGGCGCCAAGCACCGGGCGCGCGCGGATAGACAGCCAGTGATAATGGCCATCCTCCGCACGCACGCGGAACTCGTGGTTGAGCTTGCCGCGGCGGTGTTCGAGCAGGACATCGAGGGTAGCGCGAAAGCGATCGCGGTCATCCGGGTGCAGGCGCGGCAGCCAGTTGCGCAAGGGGCCGTGCATCGAGCCCATCGACAGGCCGAGCTGCAGCGAGATGTCGGGAATGGTGACGACGCGGTCACGCGCCACGTCCCAGTCCCAGACCGTATCGCCGGAGCCCGTCAGCGCCAGCGACTGGCGCTCCAGATCGGAAAACAGGCCCTGCTGGTAGGCGCCGCCGGCAAAGGCGTGCTGCATGACGGTGAAACCGATCAGCAGCACGATCAGCACGAGACCACCGCCGAGCGCCGGCTGGACGATGTCGTTGGCCAGCTGGCCAGTGACGGTCAGCCAGGCGCCGAACAGCCAGACCAGAATGAGCAGCCAAGCAGGGACCAGCAGGATGGCGCGGTCGTAGCGGTTGAAGCCGAGATAGGCGATCAGCACGATGCCGACCGTTGCCGTGAGCGCGAAGGAGAGGCGGGCGATACCCGATGCGATTGCCGGATCATAGACCGCAACGCCGAAGAGCAGGCCGAGGCCGAGGATCCAGGCGAGCGTTGCGTAACCCAGGTGCTGGTGCCAGCGATTGAGGTTGAGATAGGTGAACAGGAAGATCACGAGACCCGCCGCCAGGAAGACCTCGGTGCCCGCTCGCCATATTCGCTCGTCGCCGGCCGTGACGCTGATGAGCTTGGACAGAAAGCCGAAATCGACGCAGATATAGGCCAGCACCGCCCAGGCGAGCGCCGCCGTCGCCGGCAGCATCGACGTTCCCTTGACCACGAACAGGATCGTCAGGAACACGGCGAGGAGGCCGGCGATGCCGAGCACGATGCCGCGATAGAGCGTGAAGGCGTTGACTGTGTCCTTGTAGGCGTCCGGCTGCCAGAGGTAGATCTGCGGCAGCTCCGGGGTCGCCAGCTCGGCGACAAAGGTGATGACGGCGCCCGGGTTGAGCGTGATCTGGAAGACGTCCGAATCGTCGCTTGGCAGCCGTTCGAGCGCGAAACCCTCGCTCGGTGTGATCGACAGCATGCGCTGCGACCCGAGGTCGGGCCAGAAGAGCTTGGAATTCACCAGGCGGAAATGCGGCGCGACGATCACCCGATCGAGCTGCTCGCCGGAGACGTTGGCAAGCGCGAAAACCGCCCAGTCGCCCTGATGGTTCTCGGTGCTGGAGCGCACCTCGATACGACGGACGATGCCGTCGGCACCCGGCGCTGTCGATACCTGGAAGGCCTCGCTGCGGCCGCTGTAGATCTCGGTCGTCGCGGTCAGGTCGAGTGCGGTGTCTTCGCGCGAAATCTTGACCGGCTCAAGAGCATGGGCAATGCCGCCAAACGCGCAGAAAAGCGTTGTGAGAGCGATCAGAAACGCTGCCAGCTTCGAGGCTGACCATGCGAAGGGCGAGCGGGTTAGAGGCATCAAAGGGGCAATTTCCTGTTCGGTACGGCATCATCGGACAGGAGAGAGAACAGCACATGGTCACGCCATTGCCCGTTTATCCTCAAGTACTGTCTTAAGTAGCCTTCACGCTCAAAACCGGCCTTTTCAAGGAGCCGGATGCTTCTTGAGTTCTCCGGAATACAGGCTGCTTCAATACGGTGCAACTCAAGGCTCGAAAAGATGTAGGGAATCGCGAGCTTGAGGGCGGCGAACATGTGGCCGTGGCCGGCATGGCGCTCGCCCATCCAGTAGCCGATCATGCAGTTTTGCCCGGCTCCACGGCGGATATGGCCGATGGTGAGCCCTCCGAGCAGGGTCTCTGCAGGCTTGTGGAAAAGAAAAAGCGGCACGGCCTGGCCGGACGCGAATTCCTGCTCGTTGCGGATGACGCGGCCGCGAAAGGCGCTCTCCGTCATTTCGTCGGCGCGCCAGGTCGGTTCCCACGGCTCCAGAAAGCTGCGGCTCTCGCTTCGAAGCTCGTACCATTGACGATAATCGGCGTAGCGGGGAAGGCGGAGCAGGTAATCCTGATTGGCGATCTCGATCGTCTCGGGCTGCCGCGACAGGAACCGAAAAACCGATCGTGTCATATGTGCCTCCGAGGCCTTCCAGTTGAACGCGCGGAAGATCCTTAACCGCCCGGCGGACAGCGCCCTTTGCGCCATCGCAAGTCCAAGCGTTGCACAACTTTGCGCACAAATCGAATCCGATTTTACGAAAAGCCGCAAACACTTCGCCGACCGGGCGCCATGACGGGCCCGGCCGAAATCAGGTGTTCCGGATCAGCTTGCGACGGCGTGTGCGACGACGGTTTTTCCGGTGAGCGACGACAGGATGTCGTTCATCGGCGCCAGCTGTTCCAGCGGTCCGATCGCCGACAGCGTCGGACTGGTGTCGAAGAACAGGCGACCTGCCAGATCGGTCAGGCGCTCGATGGTGATGCCCGACAGGCGCTCCATCAGCTCCTCGTTCGGGATCGGGCGACCGTAGAGCATCATCTGGCGGGCGATCTGGCCTGCACGTGCGGCCGGGCTTTCCTGGCCCATCAGCAGCTGGGCGCGGATCTGGGCGCGGGCACGCTCGATTTCCTGCTGTTCGATGTTCATCGACGACTTGCGCAGTTCGTCGACGATGACGGGCATCAGCTCCGGCAGGTTTTCACCGCCGGTGGCCGCATGCACGCCGAAGATGCCGGTGTCGGAGAAGCCCCAATGGAAGGCATAGACCGAGTAGCAGAGGCCGCGGTGCTCGCGCACTTCCTGGAAGAGGCGCGAAGACATGCCTCCACCGAGAATGTTGGCGAGGATCTGCGAACAGTAGAAGTCGCGGGCGTGATAGGCCTTGCCTTCGAACCCGAGCAGGATCTGTGCATCCATCAGGTCGCGCGTTTCGCGGCTTTCGCCGCCAGTGTAGATCGCGGTTTCGAGAACCGGCGTTGCAAGCGGAGTGCGTGGCAGTGTCGAGAAGCGTTCCTCGACCTGGCGCACGAAAGCTTCGTGCTCGACGGCGCCGGCGGCGACGACGAACATCCGGTCGGTGGTGTAGTTGCGGCCGAGATACTGGCGGATCTGGTCGGCGGAGAACGACATCACCGTCTCTGGCGTGCCGAGGATCGGGCGTCCAACCGTCTGGTTGCGGTAGGCGGTTTCGGCGAAGCGGTCGAAGACGACGTCGTCAGGCGTGTCGTCGGCGGCGCCGATCTCCTGCAGGATCACCTGCTTTTCGCGGCGCAGTTCCTCCTCGTCGAAACTCGACTCTGTCAGAATGTCGGCAAGGATGTCGACGGCCAGCGGCACATGATCCTTGAGGACGCGTGCGTAGTAGGATGTCGTTTCGGTCGAGGTCGCGGCGTTGACTTCGCCGCCGACATTCTCGATTTCCTCGGCGATCTGGCGGGCGGTGCGCCGTCCGGTGCCTTTGAAAGCCATGTGCTCAAGCAGATGGGCGATGCCATGTTCGCCCACGGTTTCGTTGCGTGAACCGGATTTGATCCACACGCCGAGCGCCACGCTTTCGAGATGCGGCATCTGCTCGGTTACCACCGTCAACCCGGAAGGGAGCCGGGTGCACTCAACTTTCATCATACGTTTCTTCTCGTTCTTACCCCCGGACACGGGCACGGTCGCCGATAAAGGTCTCGACGCTCTTCAGGTCCGCATCCAGGATATCGAAACGCTCCTCCCTGTTCATCAAGTCAGCAAGCCACGTCGGAAGCGCCGGGTCAATACCACTTGCCGATTTTACGGCGCCGGGGAATTTTGCGGGATGGGCGGTTGCAAGCGTGACCATCGGGGCGGAAGGCTTCTCGTGCTTGGCCGCCACGAAGACGCCGATGGCGCTGTGCGGATCGAGCAGATAGCCGGTCTCTTCCAGGGTTTTGGCAATGGTCTTGGCGACATCTTTCTCCGAAGCGCGCCCGGCACGGAACTCCTTGCGGATCGCCTTCAGCGCCTTTTCGCGGATGGCAAAAGAGCCGGACTGCTTGAGGCTGTCCATGGCGGAGCGCACTTCGGCCGGGTCGCGATCGTTGGCTTCGAACAGCAGCCGTTCGAAGTTGGACGAGATTTGGATATCCATCGACGGCGAAGTGGTCGCCTTGACCTCGCGCATTTCGTAGCGGCCGGTCTTCAGCGTGCGGGCGAGAATGTCATTTTCGTTGGTGGCGACGATCAGCTTGTCGATCGGCAGGCCCATGCGCTTGGCGACGTAGCCGGCGAAGATATCGCCGAAATTGCCGGTCGGCACGGTGAAGGAAATCTTCCGGTCCGGCCCACCGAGCGCGATCGCGGTCGTGAAATAGTAGACGATCTGGGCCATGATCCGCGCCCAGTTGATCGAGTTGACACCCGACAGCTTGACGCGATCGCGGAAGGCCGCGTCGTTGAACATGCCTTTGACGAGGTTCTGGCAATCGTCGAAATTGCCCTTGACGGCGATGGCGTGAACGTTGCCGGCCTTCGGCGTCGTCATCTGGCGCTGCTGCACGGCAGAGACCTTGCCATACGGGAAGAGGATGAAGATGTCGGTGCGCTCGCGCCCGGCAAAGGCGTCGATGGCAGCGCCACCGGTATCGCCCGAGGTCGCGCCGACGATGGTTGCCCGTTCGTCGCGCTCGGCGAGCACATAGTCCATCAGCCGGGCCAGCAACTGCATCGCCACGTCCTTGAAGGCGAGCGTCGAGCCATGGAACAACTCCATGACGAAGGCATTGGGGCCGGTCTGGACCAGCGGGGCGATGGCCGGGTGACGGAACGTGGCATAGGCCTCGTCGATCATCTCGCGAAACTTTGCCGAGGGGATCTCGCCGTGGATGAAGGGCTCGAGTACGGCGAAGGCGATGTCCTGATAGGATTTGCCGCGTAGCGCCCGGATCTCCTTTTTCGACAGCGTCGGCCATTCCTTGGGAAGGTAGAGACCGCCGTCGCGCGCAAGGCCCGCAAGCAGCGCATCGCAGAAGCCGAGAGGAGCGGCCTCGCCGCGCGTCGAGATATACTTCACCATCCTAGTCCTTCGTCTTGCCTTCGGATCGCGGCGACCCTATGCGAACCGGCCGCGGCGCGTCTGTCTTATTGCGTCAGTCCTTGACAAAGTCCCCACGCATTCTTGTCACCAGTGCAATTTCCGGCCTCAGCGTCGTTTCGGAAAATTCCGATCGAGGTGGCTGACCCAATCGATTTTTCAATTCGCCGCTGCTATAGACGATGCCCGAAGGCCATGAAAGGCCTTCCGGCCGAGATTTCGGTCAAGGAGTTTCAACCGGTTCAGCAGAGGTTGTTCAACGTGTTTGGCAAAGTATCCCGGCCTGTCCTCGCAATATCCTTTCTCGCGGTCCTCGCCGGCTGTAACAAGACGCAATCCGGCGGAGCGATCGATGCGGGTGGCAGTGCCGCAGCACCTACGCCGGCCGTCGTCCAGGCAGCATGCCCGCAGGTGGTCTTGAGAGACGGCACCTCGTCGTTCCGCACCTATGCCAAGGGCGGCAAGGACGATCCGACCAAGGTCATCTATCAGGCGTCGCTGGCCGACACGACGCGGCAATGCGTTCAGAGCGAAACCGCCCTGACGATCACCGTCGTGGTTCAGGGCCGTGTCGTCAGCGGTCCCGCGGGCGGTCCCGGCAAGATCACCATGCCGATCCGCGTCGCCGCAACGGACGAAGAAAAGACGCTCTATTCCGAGCTGACCCAGCACGCCGTTGAGATCCCGGCAAACGGCTCGACGCAGTTCGTCTTCACCAAGGCAGACGTCACGCTGCCGGCCGGCGCAGGGTCCAACGCCAAGGTCTTCGTCGGCTTCGACGAAGGTCCGCCGGCCAAGCGCAAGAAGTAAGATCAGCGCAGGGTTGGTATAAGCGGCTGCAACGGCAGCCTGAAACGAAAAACGCCGGGGCAAGCCCCGGCGTTCTCATTTGGTGACTATAAGAAACTACTCGGCAGCGACGCTCTTGCCGCCTTCCCACTTGTAGAGCGAGAAAGCCTGCGAGGTGAGGTCGCCGGCTTCGCCGTAGGTCAGCTTGCCGAGCACCGTGTCGATCGGCTCGCCGGACTTGATAGCGGTCGCAACCGCGGTCGCATCCTCGGCGGAGCCGGCCTTCTCGATGCCGGCCTTCAGGACCTGTACCGCCGCATAGGCGTTAAGGGTGAAGGCCTCAGCCGGAATGCTCTTCGCCTTCAGCGCCTCGACGGCCGGAGCCGACGCCGGGTTGCGGGTCGCGTCGCTGGCGTTGGTATAGGTCGTGCCCGTCGCAGCTTCGCCGCCGATTGCCCAGAACTCGGTGTTTGACAGGCCGTCGCCGCCGAAGATCTGCGCCGTCACGCCCTGGTCGCGCATCTGACGTGCCAGCAGACCGCCTTCCGGATGATAACCGCCGAAGTAGACGACATCGACCTTCTCCGCCTTCAGACGGGTGACGATGGCGCTGAAGTCCTTGTCGCCCGGATTAAGGCCTTCGTAGACGACTTCGGTGATGCCGCCGGCGTTGATCCCCTTCTTGAAGCCGTCGGCGAGGCCCTTGCCATAGGGAGCCTTGTCGTGCAGGACGGCGACGCGCTTGTCCTTGAGGTTCTTGACCACATGGGCTGCAGCGACCTCGGCCTGCTGGTCGTCACGGCCGCAGGTGCGCAGCACGTTCCAGAGGCCGCGGGTGGTCAGATCAGGCGTGGTTGCCGTCGGCGTCACCATAAGGATGCCGTTTTCGGCGAGCACGTCGGAAGCCGCCATCGAGGTGCCGGACAATACCGGGCCGACGACGAAGCGGATGCCTTCACCGGCCGCCTGGTTTGCGACCGACACGGCCTGCTTCGGGTCGCCGGCATCGTCGAGCATCTTCAGCACGATCTTCTCGCCGTTGATGCCTCCAGCCTTGTTGATCTCTTCCGCGGCCGTTTCCGCGCCGTTCTTTACCTGCTCGCCATAGGCCGCGACCGGGCCGGTGAGCGGCGTGATGACACCAACGGTGATATCGGCAAAGGCGAGCGGCCCGAAGGCGACGCTGGCTGCCAGGGTCAGGCCCGTCAACAGTGAAAGACGCATAGTGTTTCCTCCTAGAAATACCCCTGTGGGGCTTGCTTGATATGGCCCTCGTGCGCGGTGCGAAAACCGGGGAGATCTTCGGAGGGACAGCCATGGCACATCAATGTGACATCGTGTCCCTCGGCGCCTAATCGGACGCCCGCCGTGGTGGCCGAGAGCTTTTTCCCGCCCCGGTAAACGGCCGGGGCGAAAGGGGTCTGCAGGCGGCTTGAGCCCGGCTTTCCCGGATCAGGCCGTCATCGATTCCGACCACTCGGAAAGAGCGGCGATCACGCCCGGCAGCGCCGACATGCGCGAAATCACCGTTTCGGCACCCGCGTCGGTCAGCTGGTCGGCATGCGAGGGATGGGTGTGCGAGCCGCCGGTAAAGCCGACGACGCGCATGCCGGCCGCGCGCGCGCCATGGATGCCGTGCACGGAATCCTCGATGACCAGGACGCGAGAAGGGGCGACGCCCATCTGCTTGGCGCCGTGCAGGAAGATATCCGGCTTCGGCTTGACGCGGTCCGCTCCAAGGTCGCGGGCCGAATAGATATGGCGGCCGAAGTGGTCCTTGATACCGACCTTGCCGAGCATCATGGCAAGCCGCGCCGAGGTCGAGTTGGAGCAGATGCAGTGCGGCAGCGTCAGCTGCGCCAGCATCGGCTTGACGCCCTCGATGATTTTGAGGTCGCGCGCAAGGCGCTCGTCGAGGATCGTGTCGACCTTGCTGATGAGCGAGGCCGAAAGCGGGATGCTCGCTTCCTTTTCGATCTGCAGCAGCGTGTTCTGCCAGGTCATGCCGGCAAAGCGTTCGGCCATCTCCTCGACGCTGATCGGGTAGCCGGCTTCGGTCAGCAGAGCCGCCTCGACTTCCGAGGCGATGATCTCCGAATCGACGAGAACGCCGTCGCAATCGAAAATGATGAGGTCGATATCGTTCATTTGGGTCAGTTCCCTGGGAGAAGGAGGCGCCGCAGGCAGGGGGAGGGTCTCTTTCGCGGCGCGTGCTTTTGTACGCCGAAGGTTTATACGATGGCGGCCGAAATCTCAACCTTTGGAAATCGTCGAAAGGCCGTCGCCGCTTGCTCGACAGGCCCTGCCAGCACCTCTATCTGTAGCGGATGGACAAGCAACGGGACGATACCATCGCAAGCCGCATCAGCCGGGCACTGGCCGAGAGGATCATCTCGGGTGTGCTGACGCCGGGCGAGCGCTTGCGTCAGGATCACATTGCCGAGGAGTTCGGCGCCAGCCATGTGCCAGTGCGCGAGGCGTTCAGGCTCTTGGAGGCCCAGGGGCTCGCCGTTAGCGAACCGCGTCGCGGCGTCCGCGTTGCAGCGTTCGACCTCAAGGAAGTGCGCGAGGTTGCCGAGATGCGCGCGGTTCTCGAGGTGCTGGCGCTCCGTCATGCGATCCCGCATCTGACCGCTGCCATCCTCGATCGCGCCGAAGCGGCAACGGTCGCCGCGGACACGTCGCGTGACGTTCGCTCCTGGGAGGCTGCCAATCGCGCTTTCCACCGGCTGATCCTTGAGCCCTGCGCCATGCCGCGGCTGCTGGCCTCGATCGACGACCTGCATGCGGCCAGCGCCCGTTTTCTGTTTTCAGCCTGGCGGACCAGCTGGGAAGCCCGCACTGACCACGACCATCGTGCGATCCTGACTGCCCTGCGGGAAGGGCGAGGCGACGAGGCGGCAAAAATCCTCGAGCGCCATGTTGGCTGGATCGGCAAGACGCCAGTCAAGACCGCTGCCGGCGAGACGCGAGAGGCGTTTTCCATCGTCGGATAGGCGTTTGAACGCAGCTGCCGGCCTCTGCGGCCGCATTGCGCATAGCGGTTTTAGGGATGTCCTCGTGCGTGCAGGCCCCGACCCGTGTTCACTGCGGGAAGAGGTCTGAAAAGGCCTTCTCGCCGCTATCGGTGAAGCGGATGGCGCGGCTGTTGTTCTCGCGTTTTGCCCAGCCCTTGTCGAGGAAAAGCGTCAGCAGCGCCTCGCCGAGCGAGCCGGCGAGATGCGAGCGGCGCTCGCTCCAGTCGAGGCAGGTTCGGCAGATCGGCCGGCGGGATTTCTTGAGCGATGCGTAGTCTATGCCGAGTGCCTCGATGCGGATCTGGCCCGCATCGGTCAAGGCGAGATCGTCGCCCGCAACCTCGATCTGTTTTGCCGCGATCAGGCTGTCGAGCATGCGCACGCCATAGTCGCCAGCCAGGTGGTTGTAGCAGACGCGGGCCTTGCGCAGCGCCGGATCCTTGGGCCCGGGTCGATGCCGGTTCATGCCGCGGCTGGCGGCAAACCCCATGAGGTTTTCCAGCATCAGGCCGACCTCGTCTTCGGCCAGCTGGTAATAGCGGTGACGGCCCTGCTTGCGCTGGGTCAGCAGGCCGCCGGCCTCAAGCTTGGAAAGATGCGAACTCGCCGTCTGCAGCGTGATGCCGGCATGGGTGGCAAGCTCCGTCGGCGTCAGCGCGCGTCCGGCCATCAGTGCGGTCAGCATGTTGGCGCGGGCCGGATCGCCGATCAGCGAACCGATGAGTGCGATGTCTGGACCTTCTTTCATACTTCGATGGTAGTCGAAGCATTGAAGACCGGCAAGCGGGCATAGTGGGTTCATCGAAAGACACAAACGAGGAGCCGAAGATGATCACCTGCTTCATCCGCTATGAAATCGACCCCTTCAAGAAGGAGGAGTTCGCCGCCTATTCCCGCAACTGGGGCGAGGCGATCCCGCGCTGTGGCGCCGATCTCATCGGTTACTTCGGGCCGCACGAAGGTTCGGCGACGACGGCCTACGGCGTCTACAATATCGACAGCCTTGCCGCCTACGAGGCGTATCGTGCCCGGCTTGCCGCCGACCCCTTGGGCAAGGAAAACTATGCGTTCGCGCGCAGGGAACGGTTTATCCTGAAGGAGGACCGCATCTTCCTGAAAAACGTTTCGTCGCCGGCTGGAAGGGAATGAGCTCATGATCGCCGTTATTTTCGAAGTGCTGCCGGCCGAAGGCCGCCGCGACACCTATTTGGGTATTGCCGCCGACCTGCGTCCGCTGCTCGACGGCATCGACGGGTTCATTTCGATCGAGCGTTTTCAAAGCCTCGCCGATCCGAACAAGGTCCTGTCACTGTCGTTCTGGCGCGATGAGGCTGCCGTTAAGGAGTGGCGCAACGGCGCCGAGCACCGCGCCGCCCAGGATGCCGGTCGCCACGGCGTCTTTGCCGACTACCGGCTGCGCATCGCGTCGGTCGTGCGCGACTATGGCTTGAACGAGCGGCATCAGGCGCCGGTCGACAGCCGCGCTTTTCACGAGGCTTGACGGCCATCGGCAGGCGAACCGATTGGCGCTGCATCGTTAATACGAAATTTTCCTGATGGCCTTCAGGCTTTGGTAACCATCTTCGGTAACCATAAGCTCCATAGTCCGCCCCGAGTAAGCGTATTTGCGAGTTGTCCATGTCTTCAGTTGTTTCGCTTGCCGAAGTCTCCCGTTCCGCCCGTCCGCTGGGCTGGCTCGATTCCATCATCAAGGGTGACTGCGTCGCAGCGCTCAATGCGCTTCCCGACAATTCGGTCGATGTCGTTTTCGCCGATCCGCCCTACAACCTGCAGCTTGGCGGCATGCTGACCCGCCCCGACCAGTCGGTTGTCGACGCCGTCGATGACGAGTGGGACCAGTTCGCTTCCTTCGAAGCCTATGACGCCTTCACTCGCGCCTGGCTGCTGGCCTGCCGCCGCGTGCTGAAGCCGACCGGAACGCTCTGGGTCATCGGCTCCTACCACAACATCTTCCGCGTCGGCGCGATCCTGCAGGACCTGCATTTCTGGATCCTCAACGACATCATCTGGCGCAAGACCAACCCGATGCCGAACTTCAAGGGCCGCCGGTTCCAGAACGCCCATGAAACGCTGATCTGGGCGACGCCGAACGCCAACGCCAAGGGTTACACCTTCAACTACGATGCGATGAAGGCGGCCAATGACGACGTGCAGATGCGCTCCGATTGGCTGTTCCCGATCTGCTCGGGTCACGAGCGCCTGAAGGGCGACGACGGCAAGAAGGTGCACCCGACGCAGAAGCCGGAAGCGCTGCTTGCCCGAATCATGATGGCATCGACGAAGCCAGGCGACGTCATCCTCGACCCCTTCTTCGGCTCCGGCACCACCGGCGCCGTTGCCAAGCGCCTCGGCCGTCACTTCGTCGGCATCGAGCGCGAACAGGATTATATCGACGCGGCATCGGCGCGCATTGACGCCGTCGAGCCGCTCGGCAAGGCCATGCTGTCGGTCATGACCGGCAAGAAGGCCGAACCGCGTGTGGCATTCAATGCACTGATCGAAAGCGGATTGATCAAGCCCGGCACCGTCTTGACCGACGCCAGGCGACGTCACAGCGCGATCGTGCGCGCCGACGGCACGCTTGCCTGCGGTGGCGAGGCCGGCTCCATTCATCGCCTGGGCGCCAAGGTCCAGGGTCTCGATGCCTGCAACGGATGGACATTCTGGCACTTCGAAGAAGGGAACACCCTGAAGCCCATCGACGAACTCAGAACCGTCATTCGAAATGACCTGGCAAAACTGAACTGATCAACCAGTTCCGCCAGGTCCTTCGAAAAGCGCTCTGCCCGGTTTTTGTGCCTTCAGTCCCGGAAGGAGAGCTTTAAACGCCCGGAACCCGCAAGGCTTCCGGGCGTTTGTATTTCCGGAATTGTCAATCGTCGTCAAAAACCTCGATCGCGACGATCCGTCCTTCCGCGTCGAAATGAAGAAATTCGACACCCGATCGTTTGAGCCGCTGGCCGGTCTTTGCATTCGTTGCCACCAGGTGCCACTTGGCTCGCGCCGAAGACGGCGAAAGCGTTTCGATCAAGCTGTCTTCGGCCACCTGGTCCGGATAAATCAGAAAATAGTCGCGAAAGGCGGAGACGATTGCGGCCCGTCCGGCAAGTACGCCGACGCCATTTGAGATATAGCGTGCATCCTCGGAGAAGGCGTCGGTTATCGCCGGGAAGTCGAGCGCGTTGATCGCGGCATGGTAGCGCGCGGTCAGCGCTGAGGGATCGCCGGGCATTGCGGCACCCGATCAACGCTGGATGCCATAGGCGGCGAGATCGGCCTTCAGCTTTTCCGGGTCGGTGAAATGCACCGCGTGCCAGCCGGCCAGGCGTGCGCCCTCGACATTGGGCATGCTGTCATCGATGAACAGTGTTGCCGGTGGATCGAGGTCGAATGTGCGGGCGTGGGTCTCGTAGATCGCGACATCCGGCTTGATCAGGCCGACATCGCCCGACACGGTGACGCCGCGCGGCAGGGTCAGGAACGGATAGAGCTGCTGCGCCTCGCGGAACGTATCGGAAGCGAAGTTGGTCAGCATCGTCACGTCGCGGCCCTCGGCAATCAGGTTTTCCATCAAAGAAACCGTTTCGACATAGGCGTGCGGCACCATCTCATGCCAATGTTTGCGGAAGGCGCGGATATGCTCTTCCCGTTCAGGATGATCCTTGATCAGCAGAGCCTCGGCTTCTTCCCAGGAGCGGCCACGGTCCTGCTCGATATTCCAGTCGTGGGTGCAGACATTGGCGAAGAACCATTGCCGCTCCGCTTCGTCGGGAATGATGCGGCTGAAGGGCAGGTTCGGGTCGTAGTGGATCAGCACCCTGCCGATGTCGAAGACGATGTGGCGGATTTCGATGCTGCTCATGAACTGTTCCTCGTTCGATACTCTCAGCGCTCGCCTTTGAAGGCATCCGGTATCGCCCGGGCGATCGCTTTTTTCATAACCGTCGGCAACGCTTGCGCTTTCAGCGAAGAGACCGGTTCCCACCAGCCGTCGTTTCCAGTCTCGGCGCGCGCGACATTGGCCCGGTAGACCGACAGGCGCAACTCGAAATGCGTAAACACATGGGTAATGGTGCCGCAGTCTTCCCAGGCGGCTGCAAAGGGCTGCGACTCCACCGAAGTCTCGCCGTCGTGCCGTGCCGTCCACGCGGTGCCAGGCACTTCGGTCATGCCGCCGAGAAGGCCGGTTTCGCCGCGCTTGCGCAGATAGACGGTGTCGCGGGCATCGATCGCCACGAAGGCGGCGCCGAGCCTCAGCGGCTTGTCCTTCTTCTTCGCCTTGCGCGGAAAGGTCTCGGGATCGGCGACGGAAAGCGCCAGACAGTGCGGCCGGAACGGACAGAGCGAGCAGGCGGGGCGCTTCGGCGTGCAGATCGTCGCGCCGAGATCCATCATCGCTTGGGCGAAATCGCCGGGCCTGTCGGCGGGCGTCAAGGCCGCGACGAGCCCGCGCATTTCCGGCTTGGCCGCCGGCAGCGGCGTTTCGATGGCATAGAGCCGTGAGATCACCCGCTCGACATTGCCGTCAAGCACAGCACTTTGGCGGTTGAAGGCGATGGCGGCGACGGCCGCTGCGGTATAGTCGCCGATGCCGGGCAGGGCCTTCAGCCCTTCCTCCGTGTCGGGGAAGCGGCCGCCATGATCGCGCGCCACCGCCTCGGCGCATTTCTTCAGATTGCGCGCCCTTGCGTAGTAGCCGAGCCCGGCCCAGGCCTTCATCACGTCCTCGTTGTCGGCGACGGCGAGATCTTCGACCGCTGGCCACAACGTCAGGAACTTCTCGAAATAGGCCTTCACCGCCTGCACGGTCGTCTGCTGCAGCATGACCTCCGACATCCAGATATGGTACGGATTGGCGACCACACCCTGACGCGCCATCGACGGTGAAACCCGCCACGGAAGTTCGCGGTGGTGCCGGTCGTACCATTCAAGAAGAAGCGGGGCGGCCTTCGCCGCCGTGATCGTATTTGCCATGATTTGCCGGAGGTTCCTTTTCCGGCTTATACTTGGCGAAGGCGAGCCGGCGCATCAAGGCTCAATCGACATTGCATACAGAAAGTCGCGTTCGTGAGTGAACAGAAGTCCCGCAGGGGTGTGATCCAGATCGCCGAGGTCGCCAACGGCCTGATTGATCCGGTGCTCGCCAAGCGCGCCGGCATCAACACCATGCTGCTCGGCTCCTGGGACGAGATCGCCGGCGCTGATTTCGCCGACTGCACCCGGCCGGAAAAGATCGCCTGGCCGCGCCGTGCCTCCGAAATTGCCGGCGAGGGCGGTCATCAACCCGGCGTCCTCACCGTTGCCTGCGAAGGCGCGCGTGCACTGTTTCTCACTCACGCCCAGGGCGAGCTGATCCAGCGCATCAACGGCTTCTTCGGCTTTTACGCGATCGGCCAACTGCGGATCGTGCAAAAGCCGGTATCGCCGCCGCCCAGACGCAATCGCACGCCACGCCCGCTTTCCGGCGAACCGGCCCGCCGGCTCGAAACCATGGTCGAGGGTATCGAGAGCGAAGAACTGAAGGCGGCGCTGCGGCGGCTCGGGACCGCGGTCATGTCGCCACGCCGGCGCTGAAGCGCGTCGCGATCTTTCAGGTCCGCTTGCCGCACTTTACGCTCCTGTTTTTGTGCATGTCGTTATCGCAAAGCCGCTGCACACCTTTGCGCGACATGCATCAGGCAGCACCATCAGCCGGTCACAATTCTTTGAATTCTGTTGAAACGCTTCCCCTTGCCGCCCTGCGCGCGGCAAGATATCGAATCCGCACTGCAATTCCCTCCGAACACGGGTAAAATTCATGTCCGCTTCCGCACTGAACCTTTCGAAACGCCTGCTCAGCGGTGTTGCCATCGCGACCGTCGCTCTTGTGCTTGCCGCCTGCAGCGACGAGAAGAAGGAGCAGGCTTCGGCGAGCCCGACCGAAACCACGGAAACGGCCGCCAAAGCCGATGCTAAGCCTGCCGACGCCAAGCCGGCGGACGCGACGACGACCGCTTCGACGACGGCTGCTCCGACAACGACCACGGAAGCCAAGCCCGCCGGCACCGAAGTTGCCCAGTCGACTGCCGCTCCGGCAAAGGTCGAGCTGCCGAGCTCGGAAGGCTCCGTCGACATGGCCAAGCTGCTCGAACCCGGCGCGTTGCCGGAAATGGCGATCGGCGATGCCAACGCCCCGGTAACGATCGTCGAATACATGTCGATGACCTGCCCGCATTGCGCCGCCTTCCACAACAACACTTTCGAAGCAATCAAGACGAAGTACATCGACAGCGGCAAGGTTCGTTTCGTCCTGCGCGAATTCCCGTTCGATCCGCGCGCCGCTGCCGCCTTCATGCTGGCGCGTTGCGCCCCCGAGGGCCAGTATTTCCCGATGATCTCGATGCTGTTCAAGCAGCAGCAGCAGTGGGCTGCCGCGCCGAATGGTCGCGATGCATTGCTGCAGATGTCCAAACTTGCCGGTTTTACACAGGAGACCTTCGAGTCCTGCTTGACGAACCAAAAACTTCTGGATGATGTGAACGCAGTTATGCAGAGGGGCGCAAAGGACTTTGGCGTGCAATCGACGCCGACCTTCTTCGTCAATGGAGAGCACTATTCTGGGGATATGTCGGTTGACGTTATGTCGGCCCTCATCGACAGCAAGCTCTGATCCTTCGCTTTTCCTGAAAACGGGCGACGGCAGCAGCCGTGCGCCCGTTTTTTATGCTCGGCGGTTGGGTGAAGAGGGGCGTTCTGCGCCAGCGTCCGCCGCATGAAGTTCAACAGGCTTCGTCTGCTCGGCTTCAAATCCTTCGTCGAACCCAGCGAATTCATCATCGAGCGCGGTCTGACCGGCATCGTCGGCCCGAACGGTTGCGGCAAGTCGAACCTTGTCGAGGCACTACGCTGGGTGATGGGGGAAAACTCCTACAAGAACATGCGCGCGTCCGGCATGGATGACGTGATCTTCTCGGGGTCCGGCAATCGCCCGGCGCGCAACACCGCCGAAGTCGGCCTCTATCTCGACAACAGCGATCGCACGGCGCCTGCCGCCTTCAATGACAGCGACGAAATCCAGGTAACGCGCCGCATCGAGCGCGAGCAGGGCTCGGTCTACAGGATCAACGGCAAGGAAGCGCGCGCCAAGGATGTGCAGCTGCTGTTTGCCGACGCATCCACCGGCGCCCGCTCGCCGTCGATGGTCGGTCAGGGCCGCATCGGCGAACTGATTGCGGCAAAGCCGCAGGCCCGACGCCAGCTTCTTGAAGAGGCGGCCGGCATTTCCGGCCTGCATTCGCGCCGGCACGAGGCGGAGCTGCGGCTGAAGGCGGCTGAAACCAACCTTGAGCGTCTGGACGACGTCACCTCTCAGCTCGAAAGCCAGATCGAGAGCCTGAAACGGCAAGCGCGCCAGGCCAATCGCTTCAAGATGCTGTCTGCCGATATCCGCAAGCATGAGGCGATCCTGTTCCACATCCGCTGGGTTCAGGCCAAGGAAGCCGAAGCCGAGGCGACCAGCCAGCTCAACCAGGTGACGGCACTCGTCGCCGAAAAGGCACAGGCCCAGATGCAGGCCGCCAAGGATCAGGCGATTTCCAGCCTGAAACTGCCGGAGCTGCGCGAGAACGAGGCGAAACTGGCCGCCGCATTGCAGCGCCTGCAGATCGCCCGGTCGCAGCTTGAGGAAGATGCCGGCCGCATCCTGCGCCGCCGCGACGAGCTGCAGCGCCGCCTGGCGCAACTGGCCGAGGATATCGCCCGCGAAGAGCGGCTGGTTGCCGACAACGCCGGCTTTCTCGCCCGTCTCGACGAAGAAGACGAGGAACTGCGCGAGCTGCTCGCCGAGGCTGACGATCGGGCAAGTGAAGCCCGGGAACGGCTCGAAGAAGCGAACGAAAAGCTTGTCGTGAGCGAGACCGATCTGGGCCGACTGACCGCCGAGCGCGCCGAGGCGCAGGCCGGTCGCAACCAGCTGGAGCGCGCGCTGCGCGATCTCTCGGAGCGACAGGCACGACTTGCCCGCCAGCTTTCCGATCAGGCCCGCGATCTTGACGAACTTGACTGGCAGATGGCGACGCTGCCCGACCCGCACGAAAAGCAGGGCCAGGTGGAAGTGGCCGAGGCCGCACTCGACGAGGCCGAGGCGAATGTCGCTGACATCGAGGAAGCCCTTGCCGAGACCCGCCGCGCCGAGGCTGACGCCCGCCCGCCGGTCGATCGGGCACGGGCCGTCCTGAACGGCATCGAGACCGAGGCGCGCACGATCCGTCGCATGCTCGAAGCCGCCGGCGGCGGCGCCTATCCGGCTGTTGTCGAAGAGATGAAGGTCGATCGCGGCTTCGAGACGGCGCTGGGAGCAGCGCTTGGCGATGATCTCGATTCGCCGCTCGATAGCGCGGCCCCAGCCCACTGGCGCACACCGGGCGACCATTCCGGCGATGCCGCCTTGCCGCAAGGCGCGCGCTCGCTGATCGATCATGTTCGCGCGCCACAGGCGCTAACGCGTGCCTTGAGCCAGATCGGCATCGTCGACGGCGAGGCGGAGGCCGAGCGGCTGATGCCGCTGTTGAAACCCGGCCAAAGCCTGGTGACGAAGCAGGGCTCCGTTTGGCGCTGGGACGGGCATGTCACTGGTTCCGAAGCGCCAAGTGCTGCAGCATTGAGGCTGGCCCAGAAAAACCGTCTTGCCGAACTCGACGCGGAGGCGGACGACGCCGGCGAGGCGCTCCGCCGTGCCGAGGCCGATCTTGCCGCAGCCGGATCGCGTATCCGTGCCGAGGACGAGCGGTTGAGGCTTGCGCGCGATACCCAGCGCATGATCACACGCCAGCTCGGCGAAGCCCGCGATGCGCTGGCGGCGGCCGAGCGCGCATCCGGCGATCTCTCGCGCCGCCGTGCGGTTGTTGCTGAAACCAAGAGCCAGCTCGAAAGCCAGCTCGAAGAGGTTGCCGAGCAGATCGAGACGGCCAACGACGCTCTTGCCGACGCGCCCGATCTCTCAGAACTCGAGCTGAAACTGCGCGCGCAAACGGCAGATGTCGCGGCCGACCGCGCTGCGGTTGCCGAAAGGCGTGCGGCCCATGACGGACTTGCGCGTGAGAACGAGGCGCGCCAGCGGCGGATCACGGCGATATCAGGCGAGCGCCAGACCTGGAAGGCTCGGGCGGCCAGCGCCGAGGAGCATATCGCCACCCTCAGGGATCGCGAGGCGGAAGCGCGCGATGAGGTGGAAGAACTGATGGACGCGCCCGACGAGTTCGAGGACAAGCGGCGCGCGCTGATGAACGAATTGCAGAAGGCCGAGGCTTCGCGCCGCGAGGCCGCCGATATCCTGGCCGAGGCCGAGGGCCGCCAGCGCGAGGCCGACCGCATGGCCGCAACCGCGCTTTCTGAACTGGCGGAATCGCGCGAAAAGCGCGGTCGCGCCGAGGAACGGCTGGTGTCGAGCCGCGAGCGCCGCGTCGAGATCGAGGCCCGCATCCACGAAGCGCTTTCCTGCGCCCCGCATGAGGTGATGCGGCTGACCGGGCTTGCCGTTGACGAGGCGCTGCCGGACATGCGCAATGTCGAACGCGAACTGGAGCGGCTGAAGATCGAGCGCGAGCGTCTTGGCGCCGTCAACCTTCGGGCCGAAGAGGAACAGAAGGAGCTCTCCGAGCGGCTGGCGCTCCTGTTGAAGGAGCGGGACGACGTCATCGAAGCGATCCGCAAATTGCGCAGCGCCATCCAGAACCTCAACCGCGAGGGTCGCGAGCGGCTGATCGTCGCCTTCGACGTGGTCAACGCCCAGTTCCAGCGCCTCTTCACCCATCTCTTCGGCGGCGGCACGGCCGAGCTGCAACTGATCGAGAGCGACGACCCGCTTGAAGCGGGACTTGAAATCCTCGCTCGCCCGCCAGGCAAGAAGCCACAGACCATGACGTTGCTGTCGGGCGGCGAACAGGCGCTGACGGCGATGGCGCTGATCTTTGCCGTCTTCCTGACCAATCCGGCGCCGATCTGCGTTCTCGACGAAGTCGATGCACCACTCGACGACCACAATGTCGAGCGCTATTGCAACCTGATGGACGAGATGGCGGCTTCGACCGAGACCCGCTTCGTCATCATCACCCACAATCCTATCACCATGGCTCGCATGAACCGCCTGTTCGGCGTCACCATGGCGGAGCAGGGTGTGTCCCAGCTCGTTTCGGTCGACCTGCAGACGGCAGAGCGGTTGAGGGAAGTGGTCTAACGCATATCGCGCAAAAGTGTGGCTGCGCTCTATGCCGCTTCCCGAAGATCGGGAATGCGCTGTTGCTCGCGCCAGGAGGAAGGGCTCTTGCCGGTGACGCGCAGGAACTCGCGGTTGAAGTTCGATTTGGTCAGGAAACCAGCCTCGAAAGCGATCTGCGTGATCGCCTCGTCGGTCGTCAGAAGCAGCCGGCAGGCTTCCTCCACCCGGTAGTTGTTGACGTATTGCGAGACGCTGATGCCGTGGATCCGGTTTATGGCGTTGGAAATCCGCCGTGCCGGCACGCCGAGCTTGCGGGCGATCCGCGAGAGATTGAGTTCGAGATCCTTGTAGAGTGCCTTCTTGCGCATCAGTTCCTGGACTGCGTTGACGACTTCGGCATCTTCTTCCGTTGCGGCGCGCTCTTGCGGCGAAGGTGTCGTCTCCTGGCGTTCGCAGTCGGTGGATGTGTCGAAGCTTGCGATCGACGCCGCGGTGCCGAGTATGAGCAGAGCGAGCACGTTGCCGGCCGCCACGATCGCGCCGGAATAGGCGCCACCATTGCGCATCTGGTCGAAGCCGATGGCGACGTCGCTGAGGGCTGACGCAACGAGCGCCCATCCCGTGATCTGCAGCGAGCGGTATGATCGAAGCACGCCGTCGAGGCGCGATGTGACCAGTCCATTCGGTCCCAGCCGCGCAAGCCAGAGCAAGGCAATGCCGTAGCCGAAAAAGAACAGGATGATTGCGGTGCCGACCGCATCGCGCCAGGCAAACATCATAATGCCGATGATAAGCGCGGGCAGGAGGTGCCAGGCGATCGGCCCCAGGCGTGGCTGGCTGTCGCTTGCCAGGCTGCTGAAACATACCCACGCCAAGGCCGCGTTGAAGGTCGCAAGCATCGCCTGTGCCGGCAGAATGGCGCGAAAATCGTAGCCCCACCGGATGCCGATCAGCACGGATTGCAGCGCATAGGCACACACGAGCAGCAGGAACAGGCGCTGCTCGAATGTCATGGTCTCGTCTCGTTGCGAGAGCATGCGGACGATCACGATGAGCAGCAGCAGGGAAACGACGAAGGGTAGTGGCACGAACAGCATGAGCGGATGGATTCTTCGGAGGGGACGGTGGAGACGACAGATCCAGGCGATGATGCCCTTGATCGCGTTCACGGTCGACCCAAAACGCGATCAAGGTCGCCGCTACGTTCGATGTCGGGCGAGCTATTCCGGTCCGGCGATGGTGCCGGATCGAACGAATGGAGCGTTACATGTTGATCGCACTGCCAGCAATGGTCCTTGCCCCCATCCTTCTCGTCGCCACGACGCGCAATGCCGAGACATCGGCGACCGAGATCGATATCGCCGGCGTCACGGCAGTTGTCGCGAAGGGGGAGGCAAGTGCAATCGAACTCACCAGCAATGAGGCTTTGCCCTACAGGGCCTCTGCCCGCAGCCGCCGTTCCGGTTGGTTTGCACCCTTCTATTCCAGCTGGTTCTATAGCGACTGCGTATCGGACAGCCGGATGCGCGTCGAAGGTTCCACCCTTTACATCGATGTGGCGGCGCCGTCCTGGCCAGAACTGGAGGACTGCAAGGTCGAGCTTCACGCCAACCTGAAAAAAGGCGCAACGGTCTCGATCGAGCAACCGGCATTCCAGGCGAGGCTTGACGGTGAATTTTCGGCGGTTGCCCTCAAGGGCAAGGCGGCAGACGTTTCGATCGAGGGCCATGTCGGACAGGCCAGGCTCGATGTAGACGCCCTGCGGGCGCGGCTGATCTATGAAAAGACGCAGCAATCCGAGACCGTGGAGATCTCCGGAAAGGTGCTCGACATTCATCTTGGCTTCGATACGGCAAGTTTCATCGATTATCAGGTGGCGGCCACGGCCTCCTGGGTCGACAGTTCGCGAACGGCGATCCCCGGTGCCAAACCACAAGTTCGCATCAACGGAGAGATGGTGCGTGCCACGATCCGCTGAGCCTCGCCTTCCACCCACGGTGCGCGCGACAGTTGCGAAAAAATGATGCGCTGCAGCATAAAACTTCGGCGGGTGCATTTCCAGGCCGAAGCATATACTGTAAATCGTCATAAAAGACTGTTTCTGGGTGGAGAGCAGGCATGAGGAAATGGGTTTATACCTTCGGTGGGGGCAAGGCCGAAGGGCGTGCGGGTGATCGTGACCGGCTGGGCGGCAAGGGTGCGAACCTTGCCGAAATGTGCAGTCTCGGTCTGCCGGTGCCGCCGGGACTGACCATCATCACCGATGCCTGCAACAGCTATTTCGACAATGGCCGTGAAATACCCGAGGGCCTGCACGATCAGGTCCGCGACGGCATTCGCCGGATGGAGGAGGTCACCGGCCGGATCTTCGGCGACATCAAGCGCCCGCTGCTACTTTCCGTGCGCTCCGGTGCCCGTGCCTCGATGCCCGGCATGATGGACACGGTCTTGAACCTCGGCCTCAACGACCAGTCGGTGCATGCGCTCGGCCACGACGCCGGCGATGCGCGCTTTGCCTGGGATAGCTACCGCCGTTTCATCCAGATGTATGGCGACGTCGTCATGGGCGTCGACCATGATGTGTTCGAGGAGATCCTGGAAGACGAGAAGGCCCGCCTCGGCCACGAGCAGGATACCGAGCTCTCCGCGGTCGAATGGCAGCATGTCATCAGCCGCTACAAGGAAGCGATCGAGGAAGCGCTCGGCGAGCCGTTTCCGCAGGATCCGGAAATTCAGCTCTGGGGTGCCATCGGCGCCGTCTTCTCCAGCTGGATGAACCCGCGCGCCATCACCTACCGCCATCTGCACAGCATCCCGGCGGGCTGGGGCACGGCGGTCAACGTCCAGGCGATGGTCTTCGGCAATCTCGGCAATTCGTCAGCGACCGGCGTCGCGTTTACCCGCAACCCGTCGACAGGAGAAAACGAGCTTTACGGCGAGTTCCTCGTCAATGCGCAGGGCGAGGATGTCGTTGCCGGCATCCGCACGCCGCAAAACATCACCGAGGCCGCCCGTATTGCGTCCGGCTCCGACAAGCCGTCGCTCGAAAAGTTGATGCCGGAGGCCTTCGCCGAATTCCGCGCGATCTGCGACAAGCTCGAGCACCACTATCGCGACATGCAGGATCTCGAATTCACCATCGAGCGCGGCACCCTCTGGATGCTGCAGACACGCTCGGGCAAGCGCACGGCCAAGGCCGCTCTGAGGATAGCCGTCGACATGGCGGAGGAGGGACTGGTCTCGAAGGACGAGGCGGTCGCCCGCATCGATCCGGCTTCGCTCGACCAGTTGCTGCACCCGACGATCGATCCGCATGCGCGCCGCGATATCATCGGTTCCGGCCTGCCGGCTTCGCCGGGAGCTGCGACCGGCGAGATCGTGTTCACCTCGGAAGAAGCCGTTCAGGCAGACAAGGAAGGCCGCAAGGTCATTCTCGTGCGCATCGAGACCAGTCCGGAAGACATCCACGGCATGCACGCCGCCGAAGGCATCCTCACCACGCGCGGCGGTATGACCAGCCACGCCGCGGTGGTGGCGCGCGGCATGGGCACCCCTTGTGTCTCCGGTGCCGGCAGCATCCGCGTCGATCTGCGCAACGAGTTGCTGATCACCCCCAGCGTGACCCTGAAGAAGGGCGATATCATCACGATCGACGGCTCATCCGGCCAGGTGCTGAAAGGTGCAATCGCCATGCTTCAGCCGGAACTGTCGGGCGACTTTGGAAAGATCATGGCCTGGGCGGACGCCAGCCGCCGCATGACCGTGCGCACCAACGCCGAAACGCCGGCCGATGCGCGTGCCGCCCGCTCCTTCGGTGCCGAGGGCATCGGCCTTTGCCGTACCGAGCACATGTTCTTCGAGGACGGCCGGATCAATGTCATGCGCGAGATGATCCTGGCGGAAGACGAGGCAGGCCGACGGTTGGCGCTTGCCAAGCTGCTGCCGATGCAGCGCTCGGACTTCGTAGAACTCTTCTCCATCATGCACGGGCTGCCGGTGACGATCCGCCTGCTCGACCCGCCGCTGCACGAATTCCTGCCGAAGACCGACGAGGAGATCGCCGACGTTGCCGGCGTCTTGTCGCTCGATCCGTCAGCCCTGCGTCAGCGCGTCGACCAGTTGCACGAGTTCAACCCGATGCTCGGCCACCGCGGCTGCCGATTGGCGATCTCCTATCCGGAGATCGCCGAGATGCAGGCCCGCGCCATCTTCGAGGCGGCGGTCGAAGCCGCGCGCGAAACCGGTGCTCCTGTCGTGCCTGAAATCATGGTGCCGCTCGTCGGCCTGCGCGCCGAACTCGACTACGTCAAGGAGCGCATCGATGCGGTGGCAAAGGCGGTAATCGGCGAAGCCGGCATCGAAATCGACTATCTCGTCGGTACGATGATCGAGCTGCCGCGCGCTGCCCTGCGCGCCCATGTGATCGCCGAAGCTGCCGACTTCTTCTCGTTTGGTACCAACGATCTGACGCAGACGACGTTCGGCATTTCGCGGGACGACGCCTCGCAGTTTCTGGCGACGTACCAGCAGAGGGGCATCATCGAGCAGGACCCCTTCGTCTCGCTCGACTTCGATGGCGTCGGCGAACTGATCCAGATTGCTGCGGAGCGTGGGCGTCGGACCAAGAACGGACTGAAGCTCGGCATCTGCGGCGAGCATGGCGGCGATCCGGCCTCGATCCGCTTCTGCGAAGAAACAGGTCTCGACTATGTCTCCTGTTCGCCCTTCCGCGTGCCGATCGCCCGGCTGGCCGCCGCGCAGGCGGCGATCAACGGCAAGGCGTGAGGCGTCATCGACGCCCCTTACAAGGTCAACGCCCGGGAGCGCGGTGCCCCGGGCGTTGGTATACAGTTTCAGACTTAGAGCGCGTCGCGATCTCTACAGCGCCGCGCGTCTTATCAGACGCGCAAAGGTCGCTGTAGCACTTTGAATTACTGCATGTTTTTATCCTTAAATCGAATACGATTTAAGGAAACATGCAGTAGGATTCGCTTACTGCGCTTTAAGCTCTCATTTTTGCGTGTGTCGTTATCGCAAAACCGCTGCGCACATTTGCGCGACATGCTTCAGTTTGCCTGCACGATAACCGGGCGCGCAATCACGACCGGGCGGTTCCAGCCCCACATCATCGTATCATTGTCGTAGCGGAAGCTGCGCGCCTCGGCGCGGCGGTCGAGTTCGATGCGTTGCAGGCAAGTGGCGAACGCATCGGTGCCTCGGCGGAAGCCGTAGGAGGCGCAGGTGTTGCCGTCGGCGGCGCGCCGCTCTTCCGGCGTCATCGTCTGGCAGGCCGCAAGCAGCAGCCCGACGGCGGCAAGGGTCAGCAGTTTGGTTTTCATCGTATTCATGCCTCCTGAGCGGATGCAGATCGGCTCGGCGAAAGATCGTCTTTGCTTGTGCTCGAAACTCGTCCTTGTCAGGAGGTCGGGCACACCGCGTCGCTCAGGTCTTTGCCGCCGCCTGCAGGACAGAGCTCTGCCGCATGAAGGGCTGTCGTGTCCACCCTGATTTTTTCGGGTATCGCCGGGAAGACCGGCGTGGCGAATCGTGCAATCGCCGGTCGAGGTCTGGGCGCAGCCACAAGCCGAATTCCGGGCCTCGGGCAGGGGCGCACCACACGGATTTTGCATTCACGATTCAATCGCATGGAGGCATGATGGGCCTGCCGGCAGCCAGCAGTCAATCCGTTTCCGCACGCCCCGATAATCACATGCGCTCGAGCACGCCTACAAAGGATTCGGCAAAGCTTTTCAGGTCCTGGGTACTCTCGCCCGGGTGCTCGAGCCGGATCGTCGAGCCTTCTTCCTCAAGGCAAACGAACAGGATTGGCGCGGCGTCGCCTTCGGTCTCGCCGAGGCGAAGGACGGCGATGCTCAGGCAGTCCTCGATCAAGCCGGAAGCCGGCAAGGCAAAGAGAAATTCGCCGCCAACATTGTCGGCCATCGTTCGGATGAAGGCGGTGAAATCGTCCTTGCTTCCGGAGAAGCTGTCGAGGGAGAGCTCCAGCTCAAGCAGTGCCATCGGTATGCCGGCGTCAGCCGGTGGGGGCGGTGCGGCGTGGGTGGCGGTTGCCACGGCTGCTTGCGATGCGACCATGATGTCTCTCCGTCTTGCCGTGCTGGATCCGTTCCCAGGCGTCGGCCATTGCCTCCGGTTGATGATCCACCGCGGTCTTTGCCGCCGTGCGGGCATATTCCTGATGTCTGATAGGTGGTTAACGAGAATGGCGATTTTGCGGCAAGGCTTGCCTTGCGTTCAACCCATGTCTCCAGCCGCACCCTATTGCCTGTTTTCACGGCCCCGGCCATGGTCTAAGAATGCAGGTCTGTTTCGATGCAGGGGATTGATTCCGTTACATGATAGTCCGGTACGAGCGCCCCTATTCCTATGCCGCCCATTGGGCGCGCCGCTTTGCCCGCATCGCCTTTGCGATCTTCGCACTGTCCCTGCTTGCGCACCGGTTCGGCCCGTTGACGACGCCGCATTTCCTTGGACTGGTCGGGCTTTCCGGTGCCTTTGCGCTGCTCGGCGTCCTGCTTGCCGTGGTGGGGCTCGCTCGACTTTGGCAGGTTGCTGCGATCGGCGGCATCGCCTCCGCCTCGGCCCTTGTCTATGCCGCGCCGCCGCTCGGTTTCATCGGTTTCGGTGTCGCGCAGTATCTGACCCGACCGGTGATCTACGATGTCAGCACCGACACGGTGACGCCGCCGCCGTGGCTGAAAGTTCCGCAGACGGAAGAGAGCTGGCTGAAGCGCAATCCGGCGGTGACGCCCGAGGATCGCGAAGCGCAGATCGTTGCCTATCCCGGCCTGACCGGGCGCCGTTACGACGGCGCGCTCGACCGCGTGTTCCAGGGGGTGCGCAATGTTGTCGAGAAGACGCGCGTCGGCATCACGCAGGAACTCGGCGTTGAAAATACGCGCGCCGATCTCGAGGATCTGGCGGTCCGGCCGAATGCCGGGGCGGATGCCGCCACCGAGCCGGAGAATATACCCGTGCCGGAATCCCGGCCGGAAATGGCGCTCGAGGGAGCAATCCCTGGGCGGCGTTCCAGCGATGTCGTGCTTCAGGGAGAGTGGCGCACGCTGATTGCCGGTTTTCGTTTCGATGTGCTGATCCGTCTGCGCGAAGAAGCGGAAACGACTTTCGTCGACCTGCGTGTCGCGTCTCGCTACGGTCGGCACGATCTCGGTATCGGCGCCGCCTTCGCCGATCAGTTTCTGCGGGCGCTCGATGCGGAGCTGCTCGGCATCGCGGGCGATTGATCGAGCAAGGCGCCGTGCGTCTCAGGCGATGAAGCGCCCGCGTTCTTCCGCGGTCGGCACCATGCAGGTCTGGCGGCGTCCGGCGATGCGATAGCGGTTTTTCGCGACGAGATCGTAGAGCGGGTCGCGAAGGGCTGCAGGCAGGATGCGGCAGATATTCACCAGCGACCATGGCAGGCCTAACCCTGCAAGCGTGCGGATCGATCCGTCCGACTTGAAACGCGCAATGCCGTTCTCGATCAGGATGTTGCTTTCATAGTTGTCCGTATCGAGGCCGTAATGCCTGTAGAGCGCCCGGCCGAGCGGCGACTGCGCCGTCAGGTAGCGATAGCGCGCCTGCCGGTCATGCTGCAGCATGAAACGCACCCAGCCCGAGCAGAAGATGCATTCGCCGTCAAAGACGATCACCGGGCGGTCGTCGGGAAAGTGCGGCACCGTCGGGTCGTCGCGGTAGCTGTGGGCTCGCTGCCGCATGTTCAGCCGGCTCCTCCCGGCGCCAGGCGATAGTCGCCGAAAAGGGAAGGCGGCCCATCGGTCTCAACGCGCCCCTGTTCGAGCAGGTCCTCAAGATGCGCGAGCACGGAGAGGGCCGCCGCGCCATGCAGCCGGATGTCGGTCGAGGCATAGATCACCTTGACCATGTCGGGGATCTTGCTGTCGCCGGCCCGGACGCGTTCGAGCACGGCGCGCTCCCGCATGCGGCGATGAGCGCGCAGCCCCCGGAGAAACGATGCCGGCTCGATGACAGGCCCGCCATGACCGGGCAGATACAGCCGGTCGTCGCGCGTTAGCAGCTTCTCCAGCGAGGCCATGTAGTCCGCCATGGCGCCATCCGGCGGAGCGACGATCGTCGTCGCCCAGGCCATGACGTGATCGGCGGAAAACACGGTGCCGGTGCCATCGAGCGCAAACGCCATATGGTTGGCGGTGTGGCCGGGGGTGGCAAGCCCCGTCAGCGCCCAGCCGTCACCTTCGATCCGCCCGCCATCGGCAAGAACGATGTCGGGCGAAAATTCCATATCGGAACTCTCGGCGAAGGGGTTGATCTCGCCTTCATGCAAAGGTCTGGCGGCGCGGTGTGGCCCTTCGCCGACGATCGGTGCCCCAGTCGCGGCCTTCAGCCGCCGCGCCAGTGGCGAGTGATCGCGGTGGGTGTGGCTGACGGCGATGTGGGTTACCTCCCGGCCTTTGAGCGCCGCCATCAACGCCTGAAAATGCGCTTCATCGTCCGGGCCTGGATCGATCACCGCCACCGAGCGATTGCCGACGATGTAGCTGTTGGTGCCGTGAAAGGTGAAAGGGCCGGGATTGTTGACCGTGATGCGCTGAACGCCGTCGGCAACCGTCACGGCCTCGCCATACGCCGGCTTGAAATCGAGGTCGAAGTCGGGGCTTTGCATGCGTCTTTTCCTGGCCTTCACTTGTATTCGATCTCGATGAACGACATCGGCCGGCTGCCGGCATTGACGACATTGTGCGCCATGCCGGCCTCGCGCCGGTAGGCCGCCCCCTTGGCGATGTCCACCCGCCGGCTGCCGCCTTCTTCCTCCAGCAGGAACTGGCAATCGGTCATCGGCACGACCACATAGCCGAGGCCATGGACATGATGGCCGGTATCGGCGCCGGGCTCGAAGTCCCATCGGGTAATGCGCACCACCGCATCGTCAACAAGAATGCTGGGCACTGCGGGCGGACGGGCACGAAACTGGCTCATGGGGGTCTCCATTCGCGCCGGAGAATAGGAGGTGACAGTCGCGAAGGGAAGGGCGGCGTGGTGCCAGGCACCGGCGTTTGGCCGGGGGCAAAGCGAATGCGGGTGAACAAACCCGGCAAAACCGCTCAAACCGCAAACTTAATCATTGTGACGCGGCACGAGCTTTGCTAATCAGGCGCTCGATTTGGCGAGATTATTTCCCGCCAGCTCCGTTGGGGCGTAGCCAAGCGGTAAGGCAGCGGTTTTTGGTACCGCCATCCCCTGGTTCGAATCCAGGCGCCCCAGCCACATTTTTCCCTTCGGAAACTTTCTGTCTCCTGTCTCGTCTCGGAATACCCCGTCGGGACTTGCCCGTAACGATGGATGTCGGCGCTATCCGCGCATGATCTGGGCCCCTGGTGCTTGTTGAAGTTCTCGGGGCAGGTAGCCGCCAGTTGGCGTCAGTATCGATCAATCGGGCCACGAGCTTTTTGGGCCGTCTCCATCCGCGCGCGGGCTGCTGTGGCGGACGCCGCTCGCTTCGCGTCTGGCCGGCGCGCAAACGAAGACCCCGCCAATTGATATTGGCGGGGTCTGGAGTGTCTCGCGATGCGCCGGTTGTCAGCTTGCCTGTGCTGCCGGCTTCTCCGCCTTGGCGCTGCCGAGGAATTCTTCGCACCAGCTCGGGCCGTTGGCGCGCTTGTGGTCGCCGACCAGGCGGATCGAGCGGATGACGTAGTCGGAAGAGACGGTCAGCTGCACCGAGCAGCTCAGATATTCCGTGCGGGCCGGGGAGATACGCTTGCCGCGCTTGCCGTCCTTGCCGGTTTCGTATTGGGCCGCAACCTTGCGGGTTTTGTAGCCGCCCTTCCAGTTGTAGACGGTGGAGCTGCCGCTTTCGACGTCGGAAAGCGGGGGACCATACTGGGCGAAGAAGCCGCCGGCCGGCTGGCCGAGCCAACGCGATTCAACCGCGTTTCTGGAAATCGCCGTCGTCGTGGTGCAGCCTGCGAGCGCAAGCGCGAGGCCTGCCACCGTCATCATGCGGAAGTTCATGTTTTCGTCCCTTTGGCTCTCGTTCTGAAATAGGCGTGGCGCGCCGGCCCCAATCCCCTGGGTTTGCGCGCTTTCCGTTGAGCCTCTAGCGCCAAAAGCCGGCAAAGAAAATCCGCCGTCTGCATTCTGTTTCAGGAAAATGCGAAGCGTTGCAGAAAGTCCCTATTTGGCCCGGCAAGCTCACCGCAACGTGATCCGTTGGGGCGGATTTCGATCTGATCAGCCGCCGCTACGGGCATGGGAAACCGTTCCACATATCGATGCGAATCGTTCTGTCGAGGGACGGCCGTTGGCAACGGCGTCGACGAGGCTGGTTGCTTGTGCTGCCGACAACTGTGCAGGCGAGGGAGCCGGCCCCGATTCCTGCCTTGGTTTTCCACTGCTCCAGTTTTTTTGGCGAGGCCGAGAAGTTTTTCGCAATAGGCGCTTGTGCAATCCAAAAGCCTGTTCTATAGAGGCGCCGCTGGTCACGGAGTGTAGCGCAGTCTGGTAGCGCACCACGTTCGGGACGTGGGGGTCGGAGGTTCGAATCCTCTCACTCCGACCAGCTAAATCAATCCCTTAATTCATATTCTGTTCGGCCCGTATCTTGATGCGGACCGATTGCGGACGTTTTCAGCGCACGCAGGCCGTGCTTTGTAAAAAGCCCGTCTCTCACGCCGATAGGCTTGCTCCAGATTCGGGACAGGCCGCCGATCGCTCTCTGGTTCAACGTCTTCTTCAAGTCCCATAGTGGTCGTCCAATTCCCTCCAGCGCGCCATCAGCTACAAGACCTGGCAGGAATTCGCCATGCTGAAACCTGAAACCGCGTTGCAGCGACTTGCCCAGGGCGTTGCCGCCGAAGGGTTCTCGGGCATCAAGGTCAACAAGTCGCTCGGCACAGTTGACGCATTTCAGGAAACGACGGGTTCGGGCCGGATCCAGACGTTGCGCGTCGTCGCCCGCGAGCGCGGCTCCAGCACGCGCGTCGATGCCATCTTTGATATCCAGGCCGGGCAAATGACCTCCAAGGACATCGTGCGCGACGGTCTCTGCAACATCATCCGCTCGGCGACGGAATAGTCGTCAGGCAGTATCGCTGGCTGCCCGATTGCGAAATGGTCCTCAAATTCATTCGAGATGGTGGAGGCAGAATTGCACGGTGGACGGCTCGCTGCCGTCGTGCAACCTGATGGGGCGGCAAGCGAAGGGCCCCGGTCAGCGCGGCTATTGCATAATTCCTTAAATCGGAATCGATTCAAGGATAAATTATGCAGCAAGTTTAAAGCGTTACAGCGTCCTTAGCGCGTCACGTTTGACGCGCGGCGCTGTATGTGGCCGCCTCGACCGGCCGGCATTCTCAGCCCTGTTTTTCCAGAGCCTTCAGGAAGGATTGGCCGATTGCCTGCGCCTGCAGCATCGAGGAAAAGTTTCCCTGTGCCGGGTGTGTGACGCCGCGATACTTGACGACAAAGCACCATTTGCCGTTCAGTCGTTTCTCGACGGTCACGGTCGTTTCCGGTTTTTTGTCCGTGGTCATCTTCGTCTCCCTGAGATGCTGCGCGTCGTCGCGTGAGAACTGCCTGATATCCGCATGATGCGGCTGATGTCCATATGCATCTGGTTTGTGATGGCTTGACCGGCACAAGTTCGGGACATCCGGCCGCTTTTTGGGCATGTCGATGCGGCAGGCCAAGGCGCCGAGCCGGCGTCAGTACGCGCTGATCGAGAATTGTACAGTAGATGGCAGGAGAGGGCTCGCAAGGGCCCTTTCTTGTTGCCTAATGCATAATTCCTTAAATCGGAATCGATTTAAGGACAAAAATATCCAGCAATTCAAAGTGTTACAGCGACCTTGGCGCGTCTTAAAGACGCGCGGCGCTGTAGCCGGAGCCTGGGCGGATTTATGGTCAGGCGGACTGTCCCAGACGTTCGGAAACGATGAAACAGCCCTATCGATCATCATGATCGACGCGCCAACTTACAAATACGTCCGCGAATTTGAAGGCACGTATTTCGCGACCACCGATCAAGGTGAAGCAATTTCGGGAGGCGTCCCATTTCGGGACAATCCCGCTTTCGTCATCGCGAGGACTGCGATCTCCCGATCGTTATCGCGGCGGCGGAAGCCTTGGGTGAGGGGCAGTCTCCATCCCTGCATCCGAAGCGCTCGCCGTGCCGGCGTCTGATCCCTGCGGATGCAGATCGACAAATTCAAGCCGCGCGTTCGGGGTATCGAGGCTGTAGCCGGTGACGCGACGGCGGCGTAGGGGAAGCGCATGTGCGCCCAACGCGTTACGCTCCGTTATTGTTCAATTTGAAACGGCCTGTTCACTGGGTGATGTCTTATCGGGGTGAACAATAAAGGCGATATTGCATTCAACAATCGTTCTCCCCGTGAGGCTCAGATGTTGAAGGAACCGATATTCACATTTCGCGAGATCGCCATATGGTCTGCTATCCTTGGCAGCGTGGTCGGCTACCAGCTTTGGCAGCACGCAGATCCCGCTCCGCTGACGATGGTGCTTCCGAGCATCGAGCAGCGGTCGTGATTTACTGCATTATTCCTTAAATCGAAATCGATTTAAGCGGAAAATTATGCAGCAAGATCAAAGTTCTACAGTGCTGCGCGTCATATCTGGCGCGCAGCACTGTAAAGGCATTTCGGCGCAGGTGATGTTACTCCTCCGGCATTCCGTTACGCCGCGCGGCCTGCAGCAACTCGATCTCGCCGGCCGTGGGGCCAAACTGGCTCTGAAGCCGTTCTGTCTCCTCCGCGTCGAGCCGATACTTTCGTGCGAAGGCCTCGATCGTCACGGCGCGCCCAAGAAAGCCTCGGCGCGGCACCTCTTCCCGTTCATGGTCCAGCATCGTGGCTGCTCCTCCTTCCCGGTCCTTGCGAAATAGCGCGGCAGGCTGTTTCGGAAAGATGCGTCGGAGTAATTTGGCGAGGGGTCGAATAGAGATGCAGAAACGGAAAAGGGCCCGAAGGGGCCCTTTTCTGATCTTGGTTGACCGGGGGTCAGCCGTCGATCGTGTCGATGATCTCGCTCGCCTTGCCGGCGCTGACGCGACGCACTTCGGCGTCCTCGCGACGACCTGCAAACAGTTCGGTCGCCATCAGCTGATCGGCGAGATCGGCCGGCAGCGACAGGATCACGCGGGCGTCTTCCGTATGGATGCCGCCGAGCGCTGAGCGCTTGGCCGTGATCATGCCGCCGGCCACCGTGTTGTTGGTGTCGGGGTCGATCAGGATGAAGGCGCCCGTCGTCCGGTTCTGCTCGTAGGGATCGAAAATCGCCTGTTCGTCGAAGGCAAGGTGAACCTTGCCGATCGCGTTCATCGACAACTGCTCGGCGTGTTCCCATTTGCCCGTCTTCAGGTCCAGCTGGCTTGCCGGCTGCACCTGGACACGCTGGCGGCGGCTGCCGCTCTTCAGCCAGTAGCGCTTGCCCGGCTGGATGCCGTCCGGCTGCAGCGCAACGATCTGCGCGTCGAAGGCAAGGCCCGTCAGCGGCTGGCTGTCGATGGCGACGATCATGTCGCCGCGCGAAACGTCGACCTGGCGGTCGAGCACCAGCGTGATGGCATCGCCGGCAACCGCCGCGTTGCGCACGAGGTCGAAGGTAACGATCTTGGTGACGTTGGCGACCATGCCCGAGGGCAGGATCACCACGCTGTCGCCCGGCTTGACCGAGCCGCCGGCAACCGTTCCCTGGTAGCCGCGGAAGCTTTCGCCCGGGCGCGAGACGCGCTGCACCGGCAGGCGGAAGCCGACGGTCTGGGCGGAGCGTGTCGTCGCCAGCTCAAGCACCTCGACCAGTGTCGGGCCATCGTACCAGGGCATCGAAGCGCGGCCGTCATAAACGACGTTCTCGCCCTTCAGCGCCGAAAGCGGAATTGCCGTCACCTGGCGCACGCCGAGCGACAGCGCCAGTTCGCGAAACTCGTGACTGATCTGCTCGAACCGGGCGCGGTCGTAGTCCGTCAGATCGATCTTGTTGACCGCCAGAACGAACTGCTTGATGCCCATCAGGGTCGCGATCGTGGCGTGCCGCCGGGTCTGTTCGAGCAGGCCGACGCGGGCGTCGACCAGCAACACCGCGAGGTCGGCCGTTGAGGCGCCGGTTGCCATGTTGCGCGTGTACTGCTCGTGGCCGGGCGTGTCGGCGACGATGAAGGAGCGCTTGTCAGTGGAGAAATAGCGATAGGCGACGTCGATGGTGATGCCCTGTTCGCGCTCGGCCTGGAGGCCGTCGAGCAGAAGTGCAAAATCCGGCAGACCCAGATCGTTCTGCTTGCCGCTGGAATCACGCCGCAGCGTGGCCGCCTGGTCTTCCTTGACCGCCTTGGTGTCCCAAAGCAGCCGGCCGATCAGCGTCGATTTCCCGTCGTCGACCGAACCGCAGGTGATGAGGCGAAGGGGGCGGCTGTCGCGCGTTGCGCGTGCCGTTTCGGGGGCCGGAAACGCCAGAAGCTGGCCGGCTGCGTCATCCTGAACGGCATTCGCGGTTGCTGGTGCGGTCATCAGAAATATCCTTCGCGTTTCTTCTTTTCCATCGAGCCGGATTGGTCGCGGTCGATGGCGCGGCCCTGGCGTTCGGATACGGTCGCGGTTTCAAGTTCGGAGATGATGTCGTCGAGCGACGTGGCGCCGGAGCGGATGGCGCCGGTCAGCGGGAAGCATCCGAGCGTGCGGAAGCGGATCACTTCGTCGCGCTTGGTTTCACCCGGCAGCAGTTCGAGACGCTGATCTTCGGCAAGGATCATCATGCCGTCGCGCTCGACGACCGGGCGCTTCTTGGCGAAATAAAGCGGCACGATCGGAATGTCTTCGGCCTGGATGTAACGCCAGATGTCGACTTCGGTCCAGTTCGACAGCGGGAAGGCGCGCACGCTCTCGCCCTTGCGCACCATGCCGTTATAGACGTTCCAAAGCTCCGGGCGCTGGTTGCGCGGATCCCAGCGATGGTCGGGGGTGCGGAAGGAGTAGATGCGCTCCTTGGCGCGCGAGGCCTCTTCGTCGCGGCGCGCGCCGCCGAAGGCAGCGTCGTACTGGCCGGCGTCGAGCGCCTGGCGCAGCGCCTCGGTCTTCATGATGTCGGTATAGAGCGCCGAACCGTGGCTGAATGGCGTGACGCTCTCGGCGGCACCGCGCGGGTTGACGTGCTCGATCAGGTCGAGGTCGTAGCGCTTCACGATCTCGTCGCGAAACGCGATCATCTCGGCAAATTTCCAGCCGGTGTTGACGTGCAGCAGCGGAAAGGGGACGCGGCCGGGATAGAAGGCCTTGCGTGCCAGATGCAGCAGCACCGAGGAATCCTTGCCGATCGAATAAAGCATCACCGGCCTCTCGAACTCGGCGGCCACTTCGCGGAAGATGTGGATCGCTTCGTTTTCGAGCGCCTTCAGATGCGGGTCAAGCGGCGGCTTGGTGCTCTGCGGATTGTGCAGTTCCGTTTCCGGATGGGTATGAGGCATTTCAGTCTCCGGGAGGATCTTTGTCTTGGGAGGAGCGCGCCAGCCCTCAGGCGGCGCTGCTCGAAGTCGGGATGGTGGAGCTGGCAGTCTCCGGGACGTGAAGCCCGCATTCGCGCTTCTCGTCGTTTTCCCACCACCAGCGGCCGGCCCGTTCGGGCTCGCCCGGCTTGATGGCGCGGGTACAGGGCTCGCAGCCGATCGAGGGGTAACCGCGCGCATGCAGCGGGTTTACCGGGACCGCGTTGGCGGCGACGTAGGTGCGAATGGTTTCGATGTCCCAGTCGGCCAGCGGATTGATCTTGATCAGGCCGCGCTCAGTATCCGCTTCGGCAAAGGGGGTCGCTGCCCGGTTGCCGGACTGGCCGCGGCGAAGTCCCGTCACCCAGTAGCTGGCACCCTCGAGTGCGCGCGCAAGCGGCTTCAGCTTGCGCACGTCACAACAGGCATGCCTGGCCTCGACGCTGTCGTAAAAGCCGTTGAGGCCATACTGCGCCGCATAGGCGTCGACGTCGGCCTTTTCCGGATGGTAACGCTTGATCAGGATGCCGTAGGTCTCTTCCGTCTCGTCGATCAGCGCCACGGTCTCATTGAAGAGGCGACCGGTTTGAAGCGTGGCAACATCGACCGCCAGCTTGTTCTTGCCGATGACGGCCGTGATCACCTGATCTTCGATGCCGAGCGACGTCGTAAAGACGGTGCGACCTTCAAGGCCGGCAACGAGCGCCAGACGCCCTGCGAGATCCAGGCGTTCAAGCGCTTCGTTCAGAGCTTTTGCGGTGGCGTCGAGGGGTGACGTGGTCATGGCTGCGTCCTGTTCCAACTTCACCGGAATATCGCAGCCGCGTGTGACAAGGAACAGAAATAGCGGTTTCTAATGCTGCGCGTTTGGAGCAAATCTGCCTCTCAGATCGAAAAGCGGTGAAAAACACAAGATAAGCTAGTAAAATACTAGATTTTATACTTCAATTCGCGGTCGCTGATGTCCAGCCTTTGAGCCGCATCCGCTGTCATTTGCAGCTCTACCCCGGGGACGCGCTTGCTCGGCGCCCCCGGGGTAGCACTCAGAATTCGGTCCAGTTGGCGGCCTGCTGCACCTTGCCGCCGAAGGTGCCCGCCAGTTTACGGCCGAGAGCATGGACAGGGGAGTGCGCGGCCTCCCGCATGGTCGTGGTGGCTGTGACAGACGTGGGTGCCTGGCGCTCGCTGCCGGTCTTGAAGCGCATCAGCAGATCGTTGAGCGCACCGGCCTCGCGGGCGAGGCTGTGGCTTGCCGCCGTCGACTGCTCCACCATCGCCGCATTCTGCTGGGTGCCCTGGTCGATCGAATTGACGGCCGTGTTGATCTGCTGGATGCCGGCCGCCTGTTCGCGGGCGCTTTCGACGATGGCCGTCACATGCGCGCTGATTTCCTGCACCTCGGCAATGATGCCCTCAAGCGCCGCTCCGGTCTCGCGAACCAGGCTGACGCCGGATTTGACCTGGGCGCCGGAGGTGGCAATGAGGACCTTGATCTCCTTGGCGGCCTGCGCGGAGCGTTGGGCGAGTTCGCGCACCTCCTGCGCAACAACGGCAAACCCTTTGCCGGCCTCACCGGCGCGGGCCGCTTCGACGCCGGCATTGAGCGCCAGCAGGTTGGTCTGGAAGGCAATGTCGTCGATGACGCCGATGATGCCGGAGATCTCACGGGAGGAGGCCTCGATCCCGCTCATGGCGGTGACGGCATTGCCGACGATTTCGCCGGATTTTTCCGCCGCGCCGCGGGTTCTGGCCACCAGGCTTCCGGCCTCCTGCGCGCGCCGGCTGGCATCCGCCACGGTCGTTGCGATCTGGTCGAGTGCTGCGGCCGTCTCTTCGACGGAGGCCGCCTGCTGTTCGGTCCGTTTCGACAGGTCGCCTGCCGCCGAGCGGATCTCGCCGGCGCCGGCATTGATGCTGCGGGCGTTGTCGCCGACGGAGCGCAGGGCATCCTCGAGATTGGCGACCGAACTGTTGAAGTTGGTGCGAAGCGCGTCCAGCCGATCGGCAAGTGCTGCGCCGATGCGATAGGTAAGGTCGCCTTCGGCAAGGCGACCTAGGCCGAAGGCCAGCGCTTCGACGGCCGCCTGGACTTCTGCTGTTTCCCGGGCCTTTTGTGCCTCGCGCTGTTCGCGTTCGCGCTCCGAAAGCAAGCGGTTTGCCTCCGCTTCCTGCTCCAGTCTTTGCCGTTCAAGCCCGTTGTCGCGGAAGACGGCGACGGCGCCGGCCATCTGGCCGATCTCGTCCCGGCGCCCTTCACCTGATATCGCCGCCTTGAGATTGCCGGCGGCCAGCTGGCGCATGGCCTCGCGCAGGTTTGTCAACGGCCGGAAAAGGCCCGAGATGACGAACCACACCGTTGCCGCGAGTATTGCCAGTGCGAATCCGGCGATGACGGTTTGCCAGAGGGTCAGATTGTCCTTTTCGGCCTTGGCAGCCTTGAGTTCGTTGTTCGCTTCGGAAAGCTGCAGCTTGATCAACTCGCTGATCGGTACGGCGAGGGGATCGACCGCGGCGTAGAGCCGGGTATCGACGAAGCGCTCGAGTTCCGCCTTGTCCTGGCGATCCAGGATCTGCATGAGATCGCGGATCGAAGCATCGCTGGCCGCGCGAGCGCTGTCGAAGCTCTCCGCGAGCTCCTTCTCCTCAGGCGTCAATCTGGTCGCCTCGTAGGCGCGCCATTGCGTGTCTATAGTGGAAAGCGCAGCAGTGATCGCCTCCTTGCCCGCCGCCCAACCGAGGGCGGCGCTTCGCACCTTGTGGGTCGAATCGACGATTTCGACGGCATACATGTCCGACACCGTCTTCAACTGGTCGACCGGTACCAACCGATCGGCAACGATGGATTCCGTGCGTTTGGAAATCGAAGTCATCGCATTGAATGCCGTGACGATCATGACCAGCATGGCCACGGCGAGCAGCGACAAACACACGAGCAGGCGCGATTTGATTGTCATGGGAACGCTCTTCGGTTGCCCGCAAGGCAAATTCGTCCGCGTCCGATGACTGCGGACGCGCCGCGAGGACATCAGTTGGCGTGCTTGCCTTGGCAAGGGAGATGACGATGGTCCGATGGAGCACGCAAAAACATGCAGCAAATTGCCGTCATGGCACATTCGCCAAGCGTTCGCTCCGTCTCATATAGACATAACAACCGGAGATTAAAAATGGCTAAATTTTAAGCTGCTGAACAAGAATAATGCAACCTTCAGTTCGAGAGCTGCGGAAAATGACGGCGCGTCAATTGTCTGATGACCGGGGTTGCTCAAGAATTGTTGAATGGCAGACGCTTTCCCATCCGGCGCTTCGAGTTCAATCTGCGGGCTCCAAGGCAAATGAAGGAGTGGAAGATGTTCGCGTCCTTTCCTCGCCGCGCTTTTGCCGGAAGCATGGTTGCAATGCTTCTGGTCACTGGCGCCTATGCCCATCACGGGTGGTCCTGGGCCGAGGCGGACCAGATCGAACTTGCCGGCACGATCCGCGAGATTTCGATGGCGCCGCCACATCCAACGCTTCAGGTCGAAACCGAAAAGGACGGGCTCTGGCGCGTCGAGCTGGGCAATCCCAGACAGACGGAGCGGTCCGGCTTTGTCGAAGGTGTCGCCAAGGTCGGCGATCGGATCGTGGCTCTCGGCAATCGCTCGCTCGATCCGAACGAGAAGCGCATGAAGGCGGTTCGCGTCACGGTGGCCGGCAAGACATTCGACATCTATCCGGACCGTATCCGGACCGGTGGATGAGCGCGGCGGAGCTGCTGGAGTGGCTCGCCGCCTGGCCCGTAGCTTCGGCCATGCGGCGATCTGCGACCTTCTACCTCGTCGTCAACGCGACCCATATTCTGGCGATTGGCCTTCTGGTTGGCGCGATCGTGCCTCTGGATCTGCGGCTGCTCGGTTTCTTCGGCAACACGTCGCTTGAGGTGCTCGCGCCGTTTCTTTCGCGCGCAGCCGCGGTCGGTCTGGCCCTGGCGATCGTGACCGGTTTCTGCCTCTTCAGCGTGCGGCCGTCGGCCTATGTCACGAATGCTGCCTTCCTCGCAAAGATTGGTCTGCTTGGGATCGGCGCCGCCAACGCCGCCAGTGTGCATATGGGCGGCGCCTGGCGGGCCGTCGCGCGCGGCGGCCCGGTGGCAAACTCTGTCCGGCTGTCAGCCGGCGTCTCCCTCATCGTGTGGCCGAGCGCGGTTCTGGCCGGGCGCTGGATCGGCTTCCTCTGAAACTGCCGCTGGCCGTCGTCTGCACCTCGATGTTCTGCAATCACGCGTCCTTGCTCTGCCGGTCCCACCATGTACCAACGGCAGCCCGGCGTCTTCCGATCGTCGTCAAGCTGGCGGGGCTATCAGGCGACTCTATCTGTCGCTGACCTGCCAGCGCGGGTTGATCCACGGTTCCTGGTTCGATCGGGCGAGGGGTTGCTTGCCGAGAATGTGGTCGGCCGCCTTTTCGCCGGTCATGATCGAGGGGCTGTTCAAGTTGCCGTAGGTCACGTGCGGGAAGATCGAGCTATCGGCGACGCGAAGGCCGTCGACGCCGATGACACGGGTTTCCGGATCGACGACCGCCATCGGATCGTCCTTCGCGCCCATCTTGCAGGTGCCGCAGGGATGGTAGGCGCTTTCGAGATGCTCGCGCAGGAATTCGTCGATCTGGTCGTCGCTCTGGACATTTTCACCCGGCTGGATTTCCGGGCCGCGATAGTGATCGAAGGCCTTCTGGCCGAAGATCTCGCGGGTGAGGCGCACGCAGTGACGGAACTTCTCCCAGTCCTCCGGGTGGCTCATATAGTTGAAGCGGATGGCCGGATCGACCATCGGGTCGGAGGAGCGCAGCGTGACGTTGCCGCGCGACTTCGAGAGATTGTAGCCGACATGCACCTGGAAACCGTGCGTGTTGGCGGCCGCCTTGCCGTCATAGCTGATCGCCACCGGCAGGAAATGGTACTGGATATCCGGTTGCTTGACGCCGGGTGCGGAGCGCAGGAAGGCGCAGGCCTCGAACTGGTTGGAGATGCCGAGGCCCTTCTTGAAGATCAGCCACTGCGCGCCGGCGACCCCCTGCCAGAACCAGGGCAGCCAGGAATAGAGCGAGACGGGCTTGGTCGAGATCTGCTGGAAGTAGAATTCCATATGGTCCTGCAGGTTCTGCCCGACGCCCGGTCGGTCGACCTTGACCTCTATACCCATGTCCTTCAAGTGCTGGGCCGGGCCGATGCCGGAGAGCATCAGGAGCTTCGGCGAGTTGAACGACGAAGCCGAGACGATCACCTCGCGATTCGCCTTGACGATCTCGATCTTGCCGCCGCGCTCGATCTCGACGCCGGTCGCCCGGCCGTTCTCGATGATGATGCGGCGGGCGAAACAGCGCGTGAGCGAGACGTTCCGGCGTTTGAGCGCCGGCTTCAGATAGGCGTTGGCCGCCGACCAGCGCCGGCCCTGCCAGACGGTCTGCTCCATCAGCCCGAAGCCTTCCTGCTTCGAACCGTTGTAGTCGTCGGTAAGTTCGAAGCCCGCCTGCTTGCCCGCTTCGATGAAGGCGTGGAACAGCGGGTTGTGAACCGGGCCGCGCTTGACGTGCAGCGGCCCGTCAGTGCCGCGCCAGCCGGCCTCGCCGCCATGCGAATGTTCCATGCGCTTGAAATAGGGAAGGACGTCCGCATAGGCCCAGCCGCGCGCGCCGAGTTCCTCCCAGCGGTTGAAGTCTTCCGCATGGCCGCGCACATAGACGAGGCCGTTGATCGACGACGAGCCGCCGATCACCTTGCCGCGCGGCGCGGTGATGCGCCGGTTGTTGAGGTTCGCCTCTGGTTCGGACAGATAGCCCCAGTTGTAACGCTTCATGCTCATCGGCCAGGCAAGTGCCGCCGGCATCTGGATGAAGGGGCCGATATCCGATCCACCGAACTCCAGCACCAGCACCGTGTGCTTGCCGTCTTCGGAGAGGCGGTAGGCGAGCGCCGAACCGGCGGAGCCGGAGCCGATGATGATGTAATCTGCCTGCATAAGCGTGGTCTTTCTTCTAGCTGAATGCCCTCGGCATGCCCCTCATCCGGCTGCCGCCACCTTCTCCCCGCGTGCGGGGAGAAGGGACTTTGTAGTCACGCCCGTTCCCTCTCTGGCGTCCCGGCCGGGCGTATCGATCGGCCACGTCCCCTCTCCCCGCGCGCGGGGAGAGGGCTAGGGTGAGGGGCAGCCCTGTCTCAATACGGCGCCTGCACCGGGCTCATGCCGACATAGACGGTCTTCAATTCGCTATAGTGGTTGAGCGCAGCCACGGAATTCTCGCGTCCGAAGCCGGATTGCTTCGAGCCGCCAAAGGGAATTTCGACAGGAGCGAGGTTATAGGTATTGATCCACAGCGTGCCGGCTTCGAGTTGGTCGACCACACGGTGGGCGCGGGTGATGTCGGCGGTGAAGACGCCGGCCGACAGGCCGAACTCGGTGGCATTGGCGCGCGCGACGACGTCCGCCTCGTCTTCGAAGTCGAGTACGCACATGACGGGGCCGAAGATTTCTTCGCGCGCGATGGTCATGTCGTCGGTGACGTCGGCAAAGACCGTCGGCTGGATATAGGTGCCGTCGGCGCTGACCGCATTCGGAATGCCGCCGCCGGTGACGAGACGCGCACCCTCTGACTTGCCCTTTTCGATATAGGAGAAGACCTTGTCGCGTTGCGCTCCTGACACCATCGGACCGAGCTGGGTTGCCTCGTCCATCGGATCGCCGATGACGATCGCTTCGGTGCGCGCCTTAAGGCGATCAAGGAATTGATCCTTGATGCCCTTCTGCACGAAAACGCGGGTGCCATTCGAGCAGACCTGGCCGGTGGAATAGAAGTTACCGAGCATGGCGCCGCCGATGGCGCTTTCGAGGTCGGCGTCGTCGAAGACGATCAGCGGCGACTTGCCGCCAAGCTCCATCGTCACGTGGCGAAGGCCGGCAGCGGCGGCCTCGTAGACCTTGCGGCCGGTCGGCACCGAGCCGGTAAGCGAGACCTTGGCGACGTCAGGGTGATTGACGAGCAGCGGACCGGTCGTCCGATCGCCCTGGATGACGTTGTAGAGACCCTTGGGAAGACCGGCCTCGATCAGGATCTCGGCGATCTTCAGGGCGCCGAGCGGGGTGTTTTCCGATGGCTTGAAGACCATGGCATTGCCGGCAGCAAGCGCCGGTGCGCCCTTCCAGCAGGCGATCTGCTGCGGATAGTTCCAGGCGCCGATACCGACGCAGACGCCGAGGGCCACCCGCTTGGTATAGGCGAAGTCGCCGCCGAGCGGGATGTAGTCGCCGTTGAGCGCGGTGGCGATGACGCCGCCGAAGAACTCGAACGAGTCGGCGCCTGAGGTTGGGTCGGCGACGATGGTCTCCTGGATCGGCTTGCCGGTGTCGAGCGTCTCAAGCTCGGAAAGCTCGCGGTTGCGCTCGCGCATGATCTCGGCGGCACGCTTCAAGATGCGACCACGGGCGGTCGGGCTCATGGCGGCCCACTCCGGCTGTGCGCGCTTGGCAGCGGCGATCGCCCTTTCGACGATGGCGGGCGTTGCCGCGTGCAGCCGGGCGATCACCTCGCCGGTTGCCGGATAGATGCTCTCGATGACGGTGCCGGCGATGTCCTCGACATACTCGCCGTCGATGAAGTGCGAGGCTTGCGGTTGGGCTCTCATGTCATTCTCCCCGCGGATAGCGTTTCGATTCCTCGAGATTGTCGAGGTTCATGTGGTTGCGCATGTAGCGCTCGGATGCCTTTTGCAGCGGCTGGTGGTCCCACGGATAGTAGGCGCCGTTCCGCAGCGCCTCGTAGACCACCCAGCGCCGTGCCTGGTTTTCACGCACGGCGGCATCGAAGGCCTCCATGTCCCAGTGGGCGGCGCACATGTCGCGAAACGCATTGAGCGTCGCCGCCAGCACCGGCGTTTCTGGGCTAGCGGCCAGGTTCTTCAGCTCCAGCGGATCGGTTTCGAGATCATAGAGCTGATCCGGGTCGAGCGCGCAGTGGATAAATTTCCATTTCCCCTCGCGAATGGCGACCAGTGGCGCGTAGGAGGCTTCCGCCGCATACTCCATCAACACCGGTTCCGAGCGCTCCTCGCCGTTGATGACAGGCACGAGGCTGATGCCGTCCGTCCAGGGCTTCACCTCGTCCATCGAGATGCCGGCAAGGTCGCAAAGCGACGGCGTCACGTCGAGGTTCGATGTCGGTGCCAAGTGCAGGCCGGGCGCGACGCCGGGGCCGGCGACCATCAGGGGCACGCGCGCCGAGCCTTCGAAGAAGTTCATCTTGAACCACAGGCCGCGCTCGCCGAGCATGTCGCCATGGTCTGAGCAGAAGAGGATCAGCGTGTTGTCGAGCATCCGGGTGCGCGTCAGCGTGTCAATGAGTTCGCCGACCTTCTCGTCGAGGTAGGAAATATTGGCGAAATAGGCGCGACGCGAGCGGCGGATGTTGTCTTCCGTGAGGTCGAAATTGACGTAGTCACAGGAATGCATGATGCGTTTGGAATGCGGGTCCTGCTCTTCGTCCGGCAACATGCCGACTTCGGGGAGCAGATGCTCGCAATTTTCGTACAGGTCCCAAAATATCTTGCGTGCGACATAGGGGTCGTGCGGGTGAGTGAAGGACACGGTCAGGCACCAGGGGCGGCGGCTGTCATCGTCGTTCTCGCGCGACAGCTGGTAGAGCTTCTGGTTGGCGAGGAAGGCGACCTCGTCGTCATACTCCATCTGGTTGGTGATCTCGGCAACGCCGGCGCCTGTGACCGATCCGAGATTGTGGTACCACCAGTCGATGCGCTCGCCCGGCTTGCGATAATCCGGCGTCCAGCCGAAATCGGCGGGATAGATGTCGGTGGTCAGGCGCTCCTCGAAGCCGTGCAATTGGTCCGGGCCGACGAAATGCATCTTGCCCGACAGCGCCGTGTAATAGCCGGCGCGGCGCAGATGGTGCGCGTAAGTCGGGATCGAGGACTGGTATTCGGCGGCATTGTCGTAGACGCGGGTGCGGCTCGGCAACTGACCGGCCATGAACGAGGCGCGGGCCGGCGCGCAGAGCGGCGACGAGGTGTAGTTGTTGCGAAAGCGGGCGGAGCGGGCGGCAAGGTTCTTCAGGTTCGGCGCATGCAGGAATTCCGCCGGGCCGTCGGGAAAGAGCTTTCCGTTCAGCTGATCGACCATGATGATCAGGATATTCGGTCTGGCGGTCATATGGCCCGTCCTTGGCGGTGGAGCTGGTCAAGATGCGAGGTGACGTAGTCTTCCGTCAACGCGATCGAGGCCTCGATGCCGATCGGCGCGGAGCGCAGACTCTGGCGGATGTAGAGCCCGTCGATCATCGCAGCTGCGCCTTCCGCGATGCGTTCCGCGTCATCGACAGGGCAAAGCGCCTTGAGGCTCGCCATCAGGTTGGAGCGTAGCCGGCGGGCATAGACGACGAGGAAGCGGCGCACGTCTTCTGAGCGCTGCGCTTCGGAATAGAAGGCAAGCCACGCGGCGATGGTATCGGGCGCAAACTGGCTTGCCTGGAACGAGACGCGGATCAATGCGCTAAGCTTCTCGCGCGGTGTTGCCGCTACGCTCAGCGCCGTCACCGTGTCGTCGCGCAGCTGTCTTAGAAGGCTGCGGACTGTCTCGATCAGCAATTGCTCCTTGCTGCCGAAATAGTGATGGGCAAGCGCCGGGGAGACGCCGGCACTGCGGGCAATCTCGGACATGGTGACGGCCAGCGTGCCCTGATCGCCGATCACGCGCAGCGCCGCATCCACCAGCGCCTTGCGACGCACGGGTTCCATTCCGACCTTGGGCATCCGTCTCTCCCTTGACGATGATCAGTTTATTTTTGATTGACTCATCAATCAATAAAAATATGCGATGTTTTCTCTTTCTTTTTGCAGAGAAATCCGGCTCAATCCGCTGGTAGCGTTCTGGATACTCGAAGGACTGGAGGTTGAAATGACCGATGCATTCGATCCGGCTGGCAAGGCGGCGGTTGCCGGCAAATGGGGATGGTTCGTCGCGCTCGGCGTGCTCTTGATCATGTGCGGCGGTCTTGCCTTCGGCAACCTGCTGATGGCGACGGTGGCCTCGGTCTATTATGTCGGGCTGATCATGCTGATCGGCGGCCTGTTCAATCTTGCCCATGCCTTCCAGGTCAAAGGCTGGGATAGCGTGCTCTATTGGGTGCTGAGCGGCGCCTGCTACGCCGTTGCCGGGCTTTTCGCCTTCATCAATCCGGTGCTGGCCTCGTCCGTCCTCACCTTCCTGATGGCCATCGCGCTGATCGTTGCCGGTTGCTTCCGCATCTGGGTCAGCTTCAAGCTGCGGCCGATCCAGGGCTGGGGATGGGTCGCGCTCGGCGGTCTGGTCACGCTCGCCGCCGGCCTGATCATTGCTGCCGGTTGGCCGGTCAACAGCCTGTGGATCCTCGGCCTGTTCCTGGCGGTCGATCTGGTGATGCAGGGACTGTCGCTGATCGCCTTCGGGGTTTTGGCGAAGGGCTGAGCCGCTAGGCTTGTGAGCTGTCGCCACCCTGGAGAAGTGCTGCCAGCAGCGCAAGCATGTCAGCGCGCAGATCGGCGAGCTCGCCTGAGGCGAGCGCCTCCAGCCCGATCAGGGCGCCATAGAGAATGTTTGCGCCGCTTCGGCTAAAGGCGGTGCAAAAGCCGCATCGCTCAAACAGTTCGGCGACATAGGCGAGCCGCCGCTGGTCGACCGCCTTGAGCGCCGCTGCAGCGGCGCTGTCGTAACGCGCCCATTCGCGGATTGCACCTTCCGTACGGACGCCACCATAGGCGAGGTTGCGATCGTCGGTGGCAGCCTCAACCAGCAGCCTCAGCTGTTCGCGCCCCGACCCGTCGTTCGCTTCGATAGCCGCGATGATCGCATCCGTGGCTTGGCTGGACCAATGCGCGAGCATCTGCGCCTTGAGATCCGGCACATCCTTGAAATGCCAGTAGAACGACCCCTTGCTGACCTTCAGGTCGCGCGCGATCGCTTCGGCCCTGATTGCCTGCACGCCTCCGCTCGACAGCGCACGGAAGGCCGCCTTGATCCAGTCATCACTCGAAAGTGAGGTTTTCGTCGCCATGTCGCATCCATACGCCACCGTATTGACTCACGCAACAGGTGTGCGTACATACGCTACCGTATGGTGAGTTTTGGAGATGAGACCATGAACCTTTGGCTCCTTTCGGCAGCGGCACTTTCATTTTTGACCACAGGCATTCATGTGCTGGCAGGTGGGCCCGACGTGCACGATCCGTTGCTTGCGGCTGACATTTCGCCCGTCCTCAAGGTCTATGTGTCGCTGCTTTGGCATGCGACGACCGCCGTCCTTGCCGTCTACAGCGTCGCCTTGCTTTGGGCATCGGCCGCCCACCGGCATCGGCAGGCGCTCGTCGGTGCCGTGGTGGCGCAGTATCTCGCCTATGCCGGCCTCTTTATCGGCTACGGGCTCGTCTATGTCGGCACCCTCTGGCAGACGCCGCAATGGATCGTGTTCCTGCTGATCTCCGCTCTGGCTCTGGTGGGGTCGCGTTCAACGCCTTTGAAGCTGCGCAAGTTGGCCGCGTGAGCGCAGCGGCCAGAACCTTGCGACGGAGGATAAGTTGGTATCACTTGTGTCTGCTTCGGCAATTTGCCTTGTTCTTTCGGTGATTGCCGTCCTTCACGCCTATTGGGCTTGGGGTGGCCTCTGGCCGGGTCACGATGAAGCGTCCCTGGCGAAAACCGTCGTCGGCGCCTCCGGCTTGGAAACCATGCCGCCCGCCGGCTTGACGGTGTTGGTCGCAATCCTGATCTTCGTTGCAGGCCTGTTGCCACTGATATTCGTTTCTGGTGTGCCATCGATCTTGCCGGCGAGCTTGGTGTGGATGGGAATGGTGCTGCTCGCCGCTATCTTTCTTGTCCGCGGCGTCCTTGCGTTCACACCGATTTTCCGTGGCCGCCATCCGCAGCAGCCTTTCGCCACTCTCGACCGGCGTTTCTATGGGCCTTTGTGCCTGGTTATCGGTATCGGCTATGTCCTCGTTCTTGCTCTCGCCTGAACCTGCAGCGACACATTATCCGCAGTTTCGAAAAATTAGATGAAACTGCTGATTTTATTAGAAAGTTCGACAGTGATCAGCGCGGGCGGAGCTGTCATATAGCTTTCATCAAAGCTTCATACAGGGGAAAGACTTCGTTGACTCTTGGCCGCCATCCTGTGGCCGTCCGATCGTCCGTTCTCAAGTTTCTGGAGCCCGGCATGTCCGCCGCCCCCGCCGAAATTCTCTCGCTTCGCCGGTTCGGCGACGACCAGATCGTAACGCTTGCAAAGCTTGTGATCGAAAGCGCCTTCCAGCCGATCGTCGAAGCGGCAACCGGTGCCGTCTTCGGCTACGAGTCGCTGATGCGCGGCTTTCAAAAGCTGGGCTTTGCCTCACCGCTGGAATTGCTCGACAAGGCCGAGGAGGCCGGCCAGCTTCTGGCGCTCGAGCATATGGTCAACAGCCGCGCCGTCGCCGCATTCGCGACGTTGCCGGAGTTCTCCACCCGCACGCTGTTCCTGAATTTCGATTCCCGCCTCGTCGGCGGCGAAAACACGATCGTCGAGCGCCTCGTCAACCACCTGAAACGCGCCAACATCGCGCCGTCCTCGCTGTGTTTCGAGCTGTCCGAGCGCTTCGACAGCGGCAAGATGCCGGATTTCTCTGCGCTCGTCCGCGAACTCCGGCTGGCCGGCTTCAAGCTGGCCATCGATGATTTCGGCGCCGGCTTCAACGGCCTCAAGCTGCTCTGCGATCAGCCCGTCGATTATGTGAAGATCGACCGGCACTTCATTTCCGGCATCGACGCCGATGCGCGCAAGCGCCACCTCGTTCGCCATACCGTCAACACCGCCCATGTGCTCGGCACCCGGGTCATCGCCGAAGGCGTCGAGACCGAGGCGGAGTTCCAGACCTGTCGCGATCTCGGCTGTGACCTCGTGCAGGGCTATTTCATCGCCCGGCCGACGACGCATCTGAGCGAGTTGCAGCCGGCCTATCCGCACCTGGCCGTGAATAGCGGCGGTCACCGGTCTTCAGCGACGCTCGACAGCATTCTTATCCGCAAGCAGATCGAACAGTTGCCGGCGGTGCGCGAAAGCGACGAGCTCGAATCCGTGTTCGATCTCTTCCGGCTCAACCCACGCCAGGCCTTCTTTCCGGTGCTCAACGCCAATGGTGAGCCGCGCGGCATTCTGCACGAATACCACCTCAAGGAGATGATCTATCATCCCTTCGGCCGCGATCTGCTCAAGAACCGGCTCTACCAGCGCCGCATCTCGCATTTCGCAAGCCCGGCACCGATCGCCGATCTCGATACGCCGGCCGACGAGATGTTGAAGATCTTTGCCGGCATGGACGGCAGCGACTGCGTGATCCTGACCGAGAATATGCGTTACGCCGGCATCCTGTCGGCATCCTCCCTCCTAAAGATCATCAACGAGAAGCAGCTGAAGACGGCGCAGGAGCAGAACCCGTTGACCGGGCTGCCCGGCAATCGCGCCATCCGCGACTACGTTCAGGACGCCATCCTCGACGGCGACCAGCCGCGTTATTTCTGCTACTGCGACTTCGACAATTTCAAGCCGTTCAACGATACCTACGGTTTCCAGAAAGGCGATCTGGCGATCTCGCTTTTCGCGGCATTGCTGCGGCGGCATTTCATCGGCGAAGAGAAGTTCCTCGGTCATGTCGGCGGCGACGATTTTTTTGTCGGCATCAGCGGCTGCACCGTCGATGAGCTGCAGATCGTTCTTCACCGTCTGCTTGACGATTTCGCCTCCGATGTCCGCCAGCTCTATCTGCCGGAGCATCAGGCAGAGGGGCGCATCAGCGGTCATGGCCGCGATGGCACGGCCAAGGATTTTCCGCTGATGCGCTGCTCGATCGCCGTTCTCGGGTTGCCGGAAGGCTTCGTCTTCTCCGATACCCAGGCCGTCAGCGCCCGCATCGCCGAGATCAAGTCTCGTGCCAAGACCAGCGCCAGCGGCCTTGTTCTGGAGGCACTGGGCGTCTGACCGCCCGGCGCCCAGTCGCTGACGGGCGGCGCGACGCAGCCAGGCTCTAGAATGGTCTTTTCGAGGAACGGGTACGGCGCTAGGTATGGCGCTTGAGAGTCCTTGAGGTAAAGCCATGTCCCTTCCCGTTGAAATGACCTTCATCGATCTTCCGTCCCCGGGCGGTGCGGAAAATATGGTGCTGTCGAAGGGGCCGTTGCCGACGCTCAAGCCGGGCGACATTCTGGTGCGCGTCGAAGCGGCAGGCATCAATCGGCCCGATGTGCTCCAGCGCAAGGGGGACTACCCGCCGCCGCCCGGTGCCAGCCCCATTCTCGGGCTGGAGGTTGCCGGCGAAGTGGTGGCGCTCGGCGAAGGGGCGCAAGGTTTTTCGATCGGCGACAAGGTCTGCGCGCTCGCCAACGGCGGCGGTTATGCCGAGTATGCGGCAGTGCCGGCGACGCAGGCGCTTGGCTGGCCGAAAGGTTATGACGCGGTGAAAGCGGCAGCGCTGCCGGAGACGTTTTTTACCGTCTGGGCCAATGTCTTCGACATGGCGGGGCTGAAGACCGGGGAGACGATCCTCATCCACGGCGGATCGAGCGGCATCGGCACGACGGCAATCCAGCTGGCAAAAGCGCTGGGCGCAGAGGTATTCGTTACCGCCGGCAGCACTGAGAAGTGCTGGGCCTGCGAGGCGCTCGGCGCGAAACGGGCGATCAACTATCGCGACGAGGACTTCAAGTCGGTCGTGCTTGAGGAAACCGGCGGCCGTGGCGTTGACGTCATCCTCGACATGGTTGGCGGCCGCTACTTCGACCGCAATATCGGTTCGCTTGCCAAGGATGGCCGGCTCTCGATCATCGCCTTTCTCGGCGGTACCAGGGTCGAGGCAGCCAACATCGCCCCGATCCTGTCGAAGCGCCTGCATGTCATGGGTTCGGCACTCCGCCCGCGCACCGCGGCGGAGAAGCAGGCCATCCGTGACGGGCTGCTGGCAACTGCCTGGCCCTTGCTCGAGGCGGGAAAAGTGGCTCCGGTCATCCACGCGGTGCTGCCGTTCGAGCGGGTGGCAGACGGACATCGGATGATGGAAGAGGGCGACCACATCGGCAAGATCGTCGTGACCACGCGAAATTCATCGTGAAGATGGCGTGAGCTACGACCTTCGTCGGCCTTGCAATATCAGGAAAAACACCTACCTTCGAACGATCGGTAACGAACAGGAAGGAAGGTGATCCAATGTCTAATGAGATTTCGGTCGTCGTGACAGGCATGGGAGAGGTGAACACGTCGAGGCAACCTTCGGCCTGATCCCCGCCTTCCTTCGGGTCCCAAGCCCGGGCCGGCCACTTGGCTAGAACTCATGGGAAGGGTCGCCTCGTGCGGCCCTTTTCGATTTTTACCCCGCCTGATTTTCTACAGCGCCGCGCGTCTTTTAAGACGCGCCAAGGTCGCTGTAACACTTTAAATTATGCATTAGCGTTCGCTGTCGCTCCATGATGACTGGCTCACGTCAAATACCGAAACGCCCGATCGCCGGAATCTTGATGCCCGGATTGGCGATATCGAAACCGGCGACGAGGCCGAAGAAATGCAGCTCCAGGCCGCTGCGCACCCCTGCGGAAATGCCCGCCAGGCCATAGAGCGTCGCATGCAGGTCGCGCCCATCAGCGTCGACCTGAAACAGTTTTCCCTCCGGCAGATAGTCACGCCCGACCGCATCCGGCGGCAACACCGCATCGAGTTCCGGCACCGAGCGCAGCACATGGGCAACGAAAGTATTGGAGTTCGGCCCCGGCCAGATCCGGTAGCCGCCGGCCGCGGAATAGGGATAGGCAGCGATCGCCGCTTCGATCTTCGGGATCAGTCTGCTTGCCTCAGCACCGCTGACGGTCGCGACCAGCCGCGGCTCGTTCGAATACCAGCGGGCGTCCGCCTGATAGGCGTTCCTGCGGATCGGCTTGCCCCAGCCGACCTTGTCGTAGCGATTATAGGCCTGGGCGCCCTTTTCCTTGGTGACGATCCAGGCGTGGCTCGCGACGGCACCTTTCATGCCGCCCGTCGTGGCGGAAAAGATGTAGACGGCCGCATCCGGGCTTTGCGCCGGCTTTGGCAGGATGCCCGCCGATGACCAATCGGCATCGCGCCAGCTCTCGGGGCGCTCCTTCACGTACCACCATCCGGCAGAGGCCAGAGCCGGCAAGAGGTAGATGACCAGAAAGGCGGCAACGAGCCTGCGGATGAATTTCATGAAAGTGCCGGTTTCCTGTTGTCCGATTCCTGCTAAATGCATGCACCAATCTAGGAAATTTGAGGGCAAGGCATGTCGAATCCCGTTCTCGTCGAAGTCACGCGCGGCAATCTGGTCGAAAGCCGTCACCGCGGCATGGTTGTTGCCGTCGACGGCGAAGGCCGGACGATCTTTTCGTTGGGCGATACCGACAGCGGTGTGTTCCCGCGATCGGCCTGCAAGGCGATGCAGGCGCTGCCGCTGATGGAAAGCGGCGCGGCCGATGCTTACGGCTTCGGCAACAAGGAACTGGCGCTCGCCTGCTCCTCCCATTCGGGCGAGCCGGAGCATGTCGCGCTTGCCACAAAGATGCTGGCTGCTGCCGGCCGCGACGTTTCGGCGCTCGAATGCGGCGCCCACTGGTCGTCCGACCAGAAGACGCTGATCGCTCAGGCCCGGTCGATGGAGGCGCCGAGCGCGCTTCACAACAATTGTTCCGGCAAGCATTCCGGCTTCATTTGCGCCTGCTGCCATTCCGGCACCGAGGTGAAGGGCTATGTCGGCTATGACCACCCGCTGCAGCAGGAAATCCGCGGTGCCATGGAGAGCCTCACCGGCGCGATCCTCGGCCGCGACAATTGCGGCGTCGATGGCTGCTCGATCCCGACCTATGCGGTGCCGCTCAAGGGCTTGGCACATGGCTTTGCCAAAATGGCGACCGGCGTCGGTCTCGCGCCGGAGCGCGCCCGGGCGTCGAAGCGGCTGGTCGAGGCCTGCATGGCCGAGCCCTTTTACGTCGCCGGCACGAAGCGCGGCTGCACCCGGCTGATGGAAACGGCACCTGGCCGGATCTTTGCCAAGACCGGCGCCGAAGGCGTGTTCTGCGCGGCGATCCCGGAAAAGGGCATCGCCATTGCCGTCAAGTGCGAAGATGGCGCCACCCGTGCCGCCGAGGCGATGGTCACCGCCACACTTGCCCGCTTCTTCCGGGACGAGCCTGATGTGCACGCGGCCCTGATGGCACAGGCGAACCACACGATGAAGAACTGGAACGGCATCCCGGTCGGCGACATCAGGGTGACGGAAGCCTTCACCGCCTGATATCATCGGAAGAACGCGCGGGCCGGAATCCGGCCCGCGCTTTTGAAGACGCTTGCATCGATCGGTTCCGCTTCCTCAGGCGGAGAGGAGCGTCATGCCCTTATCGCGATAGGGGCCGAGAGCATAGCCGTTCATGTCCTCGGGCACGATGAGGCCGGCAATGTCGTCGGCGTCGGCGACGTGATGCGGCGAGGTGGCACCGAACTTTTCGGCCGTGGCGACGACGAAAGTGTCCGCCGCCTGGCCGAGGATCGCCCGCTTGACGGCAGCCTCCTCGTAGTCGCCGGTCGAAAATCCGTGAACCGGATGGATTGCGGTGACGCCAAGGAAGAAGATGTCGACGCGGATGCCTGCAATGGCCGCCACTGCAGCGGAGCCCGTTGCCACCATCGAGTGCTTGTAAAGTCGACCGCCGATCAGGATCACATCCGCCTCATGCCTTTCGAGTTCCGCCGCAATGGTCGGGCTGTGGGTCACGATCGTCAGCCGCATTTCGCGCGGAAGCGCTCTGGCGATTTCGGCGTTGCTTGTGCCGCCGTCGAGAAAGATCGTCTGCCCGGGAATGACAAGCCCGGCCGCCTTGCGTCCGAGCCTGCGCTTGACGTCACCGGCAATCTCCTGCCGTGCGGCAAAATCCGGTAGAGGAGGCACGAGCGGCAGCGCACCGCCATGCACCCGCTGCAGCAGACCCTCGGCCGCCATTTCCCTGAGATCTCGGCGGATCGTGTCTTCGGAAAGCTCCAATTCACCCGCCAGACGCTTGGCGATGATCTCGCCATCGCGGCTTAGCCGTGCCGAGATCAACGCCCGTCTCTGTGTGGTCAGCATAATTTTGCTCCTTGACTCTTCAAGATATTGCACGAAATATCGTGAGTACTCCAGTATAATCTGGATATATCGTGCAATAATAAGGAGAGAATCATGCTGATCCTGATTGCGGGTCCCTATCGCTCGGGTACTGGCGACGATCCAGCCAAGATGGCAGCAAATCTGAAGCGGTTGGAAGAGCCGTCCTATGCCCTGTTCAGGGCAGGTCATGTGCCGATGATTGGGGAGTGGGTGGCGCTACCGGTCTGGCATGCGGCCGGCGGCGCCAAGATCGGCGACGAGCTCTACGAGGAGATCTTCCATCCCGTCGCCGGCCGCTTGCTGGCGCTTTGCGACGCCGTGCTGCGGCTGCCGGGCGACAGCAAGGGAGCGGACAACGATGTGCGCATCGCCCGGGAGCGCGGCATACCGGTCTATTACAACCTCGAAGATGTGCCCGGCTGCGGCCAGGCGCGGGTCGCCTGAGCCAAAGCAGCCCCGGCGGGTATGGTCCGCCGGGGCTGTCGATCGCTGGCGGCATGCCGCGAAGCATGCCTCTGTACACCTTGGTCATGCCCGTTCCGCTGCGCGAAAAGGCGTGACCTTACTCGTGCACGTGCGGCTCGGCGACGAAGGTCAGCGTTGCCGTCAGGCCCTTCTTGTCGGCAGCGGTGTCGTTCTCGAGCGGAATTGCATGGCTGACGGCAAGAATGTTGACGCCGGCATTGCGCAGGGTCACTTCGGCTTCGCCCTTCGCGTCCGTTTTTTCGGAAATGAGTTCCGGCAGTCCGGTGTAGTCGATGGTGATTTCCTTGCCTTCGAGCGGCTTTCCATCAAGCAGCACGCGGACGCGAAACTTCTCGCCGGGCTTCAGCCCGATCGGATTGTCGAGTGGCACGATCTGCAGTGGCTGGGCCGGAAAAGCAGGCATGTCGCCATGCACATGGACAAGCGCGATGCTGTACTTCACCGAGTGGCTCGCCTGCTTGGCATCGGGGACCTCGCTCTTCGGCTTGTTCACCCATTTGCCGTCGGCGCCTTCGGTCCAGTAGCCATTGTCGAATTCGAGCGCGAGCAGCGCCGGCTCACCATCAAGCTTCAGCAGCGCATGGGTGCCGGCCGGTTTGATCGTGACAGGCAGTGCCTTACCATCCTCGCCGAGTGCCGAAACGGATTTCACCTTTGCCGGATCATAGGCCTCGTCGGCGGGGCCATGGCCGTAGATCACGGCAAGGTCGCCCCAGCGCTCGCCGATCCAGGCGCCATGCGCAGATGCCGGCGTGGCTGCGGTGGCCAGCAGACCGGCGGCAAGCAGGGAGGAAATGAAGGTTTTCATGCGTGACTCCGAAAATATGTTATAACGTAACGTTCACGTTGTATTGAATATGGATTTGGCTTGTCAATCGTGGAGACTTCATTTCTTCTGCGGCCCGAAAGGCGGCGCCAGCGCCGCCCTTGAATGGCAAGGAGAGTAACGTGCTGAAATTGTTCTACACCCCGGGAACCTGCTCGCTGGCCTCGCACATCGCGCTGGAGGAGGCAGGCGTCGATTACACGGCCGTACGGGTCGATTTTTCCAAGGCGGAACAGACCAAACCTGACTATCTCGCGGTCAACCCGAAGGGACGTGTCCCGGCACTCGTTACCGATCGCGGCACCATTACGGAGACGCCGGCGATCCTCACCTACATCGCCCAAAGCGTTCCGCAGGCCAAGTTGGCACCGCTCGACGATGCCTTCGAGTTTGCACGGATCCAGTCATTTCTGAGCTACCTCTGCTCGACCGTGCATGTCGCCCATGCCCACGGCCGGCGCGGTTCGCGTTGGGCTGACGACCCGGCCGCACACGAGGCAATGAGAGCCAAGGTTGCTTCGAACATGGCGGATTGCTTCGAGCTGATCGAAACCAGGATGCTCGCCGGTCCTTTCGTCACGGGCGATACCTATTCGATCGCCGACCCCTACCTCTTCACCATCGCTGGCTGGCTCGAGCCCGATGGCGTCGACCCGACACGCTTTCCCAGAATTCTGGACCACCGCAACCGCATGGCGCAGCGGCCAGCGGTCGCCCGGGTTCTGGCGGTTCTGAAGGCCTAGGTTCGGCACCGGCTCAAGCGCCCGTGCGTCAGGCAAGCAGTCGTCGGCCGGGGTCTCCGCCGGCCGCACCGATAAGTCTGAGCCGCGCGGCTACATCAGTATGTAGTTCTGCGGTTGCGGCAGCTGAGGCAGGTCCGTCTCCCCGAGCGCCTCGCGCAGGTTGATCTCGATCGTATCGGCGAGCGCCACGATCGGCAGGTCGTTCGGCAGGGTACCGAACGGTTCCTCCAGTTCGTCGCCCAGCGCGTCGAGGCCGAAGAAGGTGTAGGCGACGAGCGCGGTTACGAACGGCGTCGCCCACCCCAGCGCGTCGGCAAAGCCAAAGGGCAGGAGGAAGCAGAAGAGATAGGCGGTGCGGTGCAGCAGCAGCGTGTAGCCGAACGGAACCGGCGTGTTGCGGATGCGCTCGCAGGCGGCAAGCACCGCCGACATCCGCCCGACGGTGCCGTCCAGCATCATGTACTGAATATCGCTGATCCTGTCGGCGGCACGCAGGCTGGCAAGCGTGGCGCCGATTTCGCGCAGCAGCAGGTCGGGGGCATTGCGGCTGACCTTGTAGGCCGGCAGAAGATCTACCGGCAATCTCCGCAAGGCCTTGTCTTGCTGACTGCCCGGCCGCAGGTGGCAGACCAAGGTCTGTGCAAAGGTGATCACCAGATTGAGCAGGCGTGCGCGCGCGTTGTCCATGCCCTCCGCACCACTCGCGCCGAGGATCAACGTCTGGCGGGCAAAATCGCGGGAGACGAAAATCAGCTGTCCCCAATCCTTGCGGGCCTCCCACCAGCGGTCGTAGCAGGCGTTATTGCGAAAGCCGAGAAACACGGAAAGGGCGATGCCCAGCAGCGCGAACGGCCCGCTGTTGACGCTCGGCACCATCGCGGGAAAGGCCTGGTGGGCCCAGACGACGCCTCCAGACAGGGCGAAGACGAACAGCACTTGTGGAAAGATCCGCTGGATGACCGAGCCGCGCAGGATGAAGAAGAGCTTGAGAAGGCTGGGGCGGTCACGAACGATCATCGACGGCTACCTGTGCGGCAAGGATTTAGCATCGGTATAGGCGGGGCGCGAAAATTGGAAGAGCGCGCGATGGCGATCAGCGTTCTGATCCGCCCCCGCGGTACAACCGGCCATGGGAGTCGGTGGTCTGCCCGCCGCCCGTCGTTATCGCGATCGGCGCGGCTGCACCGGCCCCCGACAATATTTCAGACAGCCTGTCGGCACGCGGGCGTCCCGCTCGTCCTTGATGAGAGGATCGAAGAGGAGACGGAAATGCGCAAGGTTGTTGCTGGCATGCAAATGTCCATCGATGGCAAGATCGATGGTCCCGATGGATATGCCGACTGGGTGGATTCCTGGTCGGATACGTTCGACCTGTTGCCCGAAATAGATGCCTGCGTGCTCGGAAGCGGCATGTATTCGGGCTACGAGCAATATTGGAGCGCGATCAAGGCCGACCCGCATAGCCCGCTCGAATTGAGCGGCAAACTGCCGACTGCGGAGGAAATCGAATACGCCGACTTTGCCCTGAACACGCCGCATTATCTGCTGTCCAAGAAGCTCGACGGCGTACGCTGGGCAAATACGACGGTGCTGCGCGACGCAGCGGGAGTCGACGCTTTGCGGCAGCGACCGGGCAAGACGATCTATATCGTCGGTGGCGCGCAGACGGTTTCCGGCCTGCTCGACCGGGGTTTCATCGATGAACTGCGCCTGACAATCCACCCCCTGGTGGTGGGGGAGGGCAAGGCGCTGTTTGCAACGATCGCGCAGCGGCATCGTCTCCAACTCAACGAAGCGAGGTCGCGCCCGGACGGCACTGTCAGTCTCGTGTACAGCGTCGGCAATTGATTGAACTGCCCGCCGTGGTTCGAGCAGCACAGGTCGGTGTTGCCGATCGCGAGCGTCCTTACACCGAAAAGCCGGCCGACAGCTTCCTCGGCGCCTTCTCGCGCCAGGCGGCGATCAGCCTTTGGGTCAGGCTGGCGTCGTCGATCGCGCCAAGACGCACCAGCATCGCCGGCCATCCCTTGTAGTGATCGGTTTCGAAGAAGAGTGCCGGGTCGAGTTCCAGCAGCATTTCCTTTTCTTCAAGCGCACACATCACCACCAGGGTTTCGGCATCCTTCATGCGCGCGAAGCTCTTGCCCTTCACCAGCAGCGCCGGCGTACCATAGGAAGTGCCGAGCGAAACCTCCGGCAGGCCGGCGGCGTCAGTCAGCTTCACGACGCGGGCAAAACGGCCGTCGAGGTCTTCGCTTGAGCGGTCGCTATGTGCGGCCGGCGGGTGGTTCATCGCCCACCTGCCGGCAAGCAATCGCAGCCGCACTCGGCCGCCTTCGGCCACGGCCAGCCGGGGAAAGGCAGGTCGCCGAGTTCGCGCCCGTCCATCCGTTCGAGATCGGGATGCTGCAGCGGGTCGCGCGCCCAGGAGAGCGAGGCGTCCTGCCGGGCGTCTGTCAGAGATCGTGTCGGCTTCAGCAAGGAGAAAATCTTCAGCATGGCGGACCATCCTTTCGATGCTTGAGAGCATCTGCCTGTTTGGTCACGATTTCAATTGAGATTGCCGAACGGCAGGTTTAGAAAAACTATATGAGAGATTTGAACGCCATTCACCTGAACGGCTTGCGGGCGGTTGAGGCGGTCGGTCGCCTTGGCTCGCTGGCGGCGGCTTCCGGCGAGCTGGGGGTGACACCTGGCGCGGTCAGCCAGCAGATCGCCAAGGCCGAGGCGCAGCTCGGCCGCATCCTGTTCGAGCGCACATCGCGCGGATTGGTGGCCACGGATTTCGGCCGGCTGTTCCTGGCGCGGCTGAGCAATGCGTTTGGCGAGCTGGCCGAGGCGGTTGCCTCGGCGCGCCGGCGGGATGAATCGGTCCTGACGATCTCCGTCGCCCCGGTCTTTGCCGCCCGCTGGCTGGTCTATAGGCTCAACCGTTTCGCCGAGCGCCATCCGGACATCAGGCTGCGCATCGACGCGACCACCCGGCTCGTCAATCTCGATACTTCGGATGTCGACGTCGGCATTCGCGTTGGCGAGGGGCGTTGGCCGGGCGTTAAATCGGAACTGTTGCTGGAGCAGGAGGTTTTCCCCGTCTGCTCGCCGGCGATGGCTGAAAACCTGCGTGAGCCTGCAGATATTCTAAAGATGCCGGCGGTGATCGACGGCCATTCCATGTTCACCTGGGAGGTCTGGCTGCGCGAGGTCGGGCTTTCCGGCGCCGAATTGGGCGTGCGCCATACCTTCAACGAGGCCTCGCTCGTGCTCGATGCCGCGATTGCCGGCCAGGGCGTGATGCTCGCCTGGCAGACGCTTGCCGGTTTTGCCGTGACCGAGGGCGGTCTCGTCGTACCCTTCGGTATCCGTGCAAGAACCGGCTACGGCCACTACTTCGTCAGTTCGCCCGCAAGGCGGGAGAGCAAAGCCACGACAGCCTTCAAACGTTGGGTTCGCGACGAGGTCGAAGAGGGCATGCGGCTGCTCGACCTCAAAGCGCCACGCACCCGTTTCAAGCCATCGCTCGCGAGCGACTACAGCGCCGCGCGTCAAATATGACGCGCAAAGGACGCTGTAACGCATTAAACTTGCTGCATAATTTTGTCCCTAAATCGGATCCGATTTAAGGAATTATGCAGTAGTGTCGCCTCGGCGGTCCTGCGTTCGATGGCAAAAACCTATTCGGCTTCCTTCGACCGCACCTCCATCATCGCCTTGAAAGCCGGACGCGACTGGCAGCGTGCAAGCCACGCCTTGACCTTCTGATGCCGGTCGAACAGTTCCGCCTGGCTCATGGCATAGCGGAAAACTTCCGCCAGGTTGAGATCGGCAACGGTGAAACGATCTCCGACGATGTGGTCACGGCTGGCGAGATGCTTTTCGAGATGGGCAAAGGCCTTGCCCAATGCCGCGACGGCGGCCGCGATCTTGGCCTTGCCCTCATCGGTGTTTTCGGTGCCGGCGTCATAGGTGAGAATGATGCGCGCGGCGTGCGGCTCGACTTCCGTGGCTGCCCACATCGTCCAATTGCTCATCATGCCCTCTTCGCGGACGTCGCTCGGTGCAAGCGGTCCGCCATATTTGCGGGCGAGATAGAGATTGTTGGCAAGCGATTCCGTCAGAACGAGACCATCGTCTTCGATCGCCGGGATCAAGCCCATCGGATTGACGGCGAGGAAACTTGCCGACTTGGTGTTGATAGGGGCGTCGTCTGCCAACGGATCCGCCAGCCGCCTCGCCTGGATGACAGGTACGGATGTGAAGGGAATGCCGAGTTCTCCCGCCATCCAGTAATTGCGCGATGCGCGCGAGCGATAGACGCCATAGATCGTCAGCATGTCCGGCTTCCTCCTGCGATTTGCGTGTCCTCGTCATAGGCAATCACGGGGCGTACAAGAAGTGGCGCGCGTTGATACCCCGCATGAAATCTTTTGATGAAACAATCGCTGCGACGGCAAGGCCGCTTGTCTTTCAAGCCTTCGCACTCTAGCAATCCCAGCATCGATTTGGGGGCTTGATTGGCGCGACGGCGGCGAGAACGGAGCAGGCTGGACCTGGCAGTGCGCATTTTTTGCGCGCTGGCATTTGCCGTTTTCGCCCTGGTGCAACTGCCTGCCGGCGCCGCGATGCGGGCCTCGCCGGAGATGGCAGCCTATGTCCTGCCCGACGGCTCGCTTTCCGACCTCTGCCTGACCGGTCATGACGATCCGGATGGCAAGGGCGGCACGAAAGCGCATGGATGCCAGTCCTGCTGCCTTGCAGGGCCGGTAGTGCTGCCTGCGCCACAGGCGGTTCACACCAAGACTTCGCCCGCTTTCCTGGCGCTCTCGTCGCCCGCAGCGGAGCTCCTGCTTGCCCGCCCGGTCCTTTTGACCGGCTCCGGACCCCGCGCGCCTCCGCGGCTTGCCGCCTGATCTGCCGCTAAGGGTTGAATGCCAGAGCGGGGGAGACCGCCGACGAGAGCGTCTCGGCCGGCACGTTCACTTCGAGACCCGGCACAACCACGACATCCAGACTTCAAGCAAGGGTAAGCCGCCGGCTGATCATCGCCGGGCTTTTCCCGCGGGGGACACCCATGACGACTGCATCTCTTTCCGGCGCGGCGCGACTGCCTGATGTCGCCGCGCGCGGCATTTCGCTTTACCGCGCCATATGGCGCTGGCACTTCTTCGCCGGGCTTCTGGTCATTCCATTCATGATCAGCCTGGCCGTGACCGGTGGGCTTTATCTCTTCAACGACGAGATCGACGACACGCTCTTTGCCTACCGCAATATCGTTCCAGTCGGAGAAGCGCGGCTGCAGCCCTCTGCAATCGTTGCCAATGCCGTCGAGGCGGTGCCGGGCAGCGCGGCAGTCGCCTATCGCACGCCGGCCGGCGCCAATCGATCGGCACGCGTGACGGTGGGCGTAGGCGCAGGGCGCCTGATGGTCTACGTCGACCCCTATACCGCCGACATTCTCGACATGGTCGCTCCCAATGAGGAGTTCAACCAGGTGGTCGAGGACCTGCACAGCCTCGACTATTTCGGCAAGCGTGTCGAAACGATCATCGAGATCGTCGCGGGGTTTGCGATCCTGCTCGTCTTCACCGGCATTTATCTCTGGTGGCCGCGACAGCAGACTGGCGGCGTCATCACGGTTCGGGGTACGCCGGCGCGGCGAGTGTTCTGGCGCGACCTGCATGCGGTTACAGGCATCGCCTCGGCGCTGCTCATCGTCTTTCTCGCCTTTTCCGGCCTGCTTTGGTCCGGCTATTGGGGTTCGACCGTCAATGGCAAGCTGACGGCTGCCGGCATGGGCTACCCGGCCGAACTCTGGGACGATGTGCCGACCTCGACACAGGTGTCGACCGACGTGCTCACGAAGGCCGGCTGGCTGGTGGAGAACGCGCCGGTTCCGACATCGTCCAGGGATGGTGGATCGGTTCCGTCCATAGGGGTCGACAGGGCCGTCGCGATTGCCGACAGGGCCGGCATGTTGCCGGGCTATGAGCTGGCACTGCCCGGTGATACGACCGGCGTCTACACCGCGGCGATCTTTCCGGCCGACCTTTCACGCGAACGCACGATGCACATCGATCAATATTCCGGCGAGCCGCTGGTCGACATCGCCTTTGGCCAGTACCCGCCGCTCGGCAAGGCGATCGAATGGAGCATCAACGTTCATAAAGGACAGGAATGGGGGCTGCTCAACCAGCTCCTGATGCTCGCGACCTGCGCGGCGATCATGCTCGTGTCGGTTTCGGCGGTCGTGATGTGGTGGAAGCGGCGTCCGGCCGGACGCGTCGGCGTGCCGCCGATGCCGCCGCGCCGCAGCATCTATGCGGGGTTGTGGCTGATGGCGTTGCTGTTCGGGCTGGCCTTTCCGCTGACCGGTATCGCGATCGTCGTGATGATCGTCGCGGACCAGGCACTGATGCTGGTTCCGCCATTGCGCAGGGTTCTGTCCTGATTTGGCATGGGGCGGCTCGCGCTGCCCCATCTTTCCGGCTATACTGGACACCAAAATGCAACCTCTGCACGATTTTCCCTGTCTTATTTAGGGAAGGCTAACTTTTGGTCGCCTATCTTGGGTTGGGGAAAGTCAGACCGATCTCGACACTGTGCTTCCGGAGGCCTTGCTTGGCGAAGAACACGTCCTGCAATCCGCGTTATGCGGCCCTCAATGCGGGTGGCAACGAGGATACGCGCCGCCTGATCGACGCGAGCAATCGTCTGGCCGAAGAGATGAGCCGGATTTTTCCGGCCGACCCTGACATTGCCGACCGGCATTACTGGTTGGAAACGATCATCAACCACGTTCCCGACTATATCTACGCCAAGGATATCGAGGGCCGTTTCCTCATCGCCAACCAGGTCACTGTCGCCGACAACGGGCTGGAATCGCTTGGCGACATCATCGGCAAGACCGATTTCGACCTGCATCCACGGCATCTGGCCAAAGTCATCGCCGACGTGGAACGCCGCGTGATCGAGACGGGCGAACCGATCTTCGGCATCGAAGAGCGCGCGATGGTCACCAAGGGCCGCGATCGCTGGCTGATGACATCCAAGGTGCCATTGCGCAACAAGTGCGGCAAGATTGTCGGCATCGTCGGCGTGTCGCGCGACATCTCCGACCGAAAGGCGGCCGAACGATTGCTTGAAGGGCAGGCGCATCTTCTGGAGATGATCGCCAACGGCCGGCCACTCGAAGAGTTTTTTCGCGAACTGATCCTGCTGATCGAGGCGCTGGTGCCGCGGATCCGCGGCTCGATCCTGCTGCTGTCGGCCGATGGCCGTCACCTGCTGCATGGAGCGGCCCCGAGCCTCGACGAAAGCTATTGCGGTATCATCCATGGCGTCGAGATCGGGCCGAAGGCCGGCTCCTGCGGGACGGCTGCCTGGCGGGGCGAACAGGTGATCGTTGCCGATATCTTCACCGATCCGCTCTGGGAGGATCATCGCGAGATCGTTCGGCCCTACGAGTTCAGGGCCTGTTGGTCGACGCCGATCCACTCTCGGGAACGAAAGGTACTCGGCACCTTTGCCCTCTATTCCGAGGCGGTGTGCGTTCCTGACGAGCCCCAGAAAGAACTGATCGCCATGGCCGCTCATCTGGCGGGCATTGCGATCGAGCGCAAGCAGGCTGAAGACCGCATCAGCTTCATGGCTCACCACGACCCGCTGACCGGCCTGCCGAACCGGGCCCTGTTCGAAGAGCAGGTCGCCGAAGCCCTGGAGGCGTTACGCGGGACGGGGCATTGGGCGGTGCTCGCTTTCCTCGATCTCGACAACTTCAAGCTCGTCAACGACACGCTCGGCCATGCGGCGGGCGACGAACTGCTCAAGATGACCGCCACGCGCATGCGCGCATCGGTGCGCAAGTCCGACATGGTCGTCCGCGTCGGCGGCGACGAATTCATCCTTCTTCTGAACGGCCTGCCCTGCGAGCGCGATGTCGTGCTCGCCCGTCTCGAGGATATTCGCGCGGCTATCGCTGCTCCCATGCAGATCAACGGCCGCAGCCTGCAGATATCCTGCAGCATGGGCGTTGCCTGTTTCCCCAACCAGGGCAAGACCGTCGGCGAGTTGCTCGCCAATGCCGACATGGCGATGTATCGGGCCAAGGAACTCGGTCGCAACAATCTGCAGGTCTTTACCGAGGAGATGGCCGGCAAGGCACACGAAAAGCTGCTGAAACAGGCGGAGTTGCGGGAAGCGATCTCTCGCGAGGAATTCCTGCTGCATTTCCAGGCGCAGATGAATCTTGAAACCGGCCGGGTCTTTGCCGCCGAAGCGCTGCTTCGCTGGCGCCATCCCGAGCGCGGCATGGTTTCGCCGGCGGATTTCATTCCGCTGGCCGAGGAGACCGGGCTGATCGTGCCGATCGGCGACTGGGTGCTGCGTGCCGCCTGCCGACAGTGCAAGGCCTGGCATGAGGCCGGGCTGCCGTTGCTGATCGTCAGCGTCAATGTTTCCGCACGGCAGTTCCGTGAGCGAAACTGGGCAGCGCATGTCGCTGCCGTTCTCGCGGAGATCGGACTCGATCCGCAGTACCTGGAGCTGGAGCTGACGGAGAGCCTGATCATGCAGGATGTGCCTGGCGCATTGGCGACCATGCACGAGCTGGAGGCGATCGGTGTGCACCTGGCGATCGACGATTTCGGCACGGGATATTCGAGCCTCAGTGCATTGAAGCGGTTTCCCGTGCGTCGCCTGAAGATCGACCGCTCCTTCGTCGAGGACATTCCGGCCAGTGTCGACGATAAGGCCATCACCGCGGCGATCATATCGCTGGCGCAGAATCTCGGCCTGAGGGTGATTGCCGAAGGGGTCGAAACCCAGGCGCAAGTGGAATTCCTGCGGCACAGTGGTTGCAACGAGATCCAGGGCTACTTCTTCAGCCGGCCGCTCGCGTCCGCGGATTTCGCTGCGCTGTTGCGCCAGCCCGGGCTGAACGCCGACGGCATCTGATTTGTGCCGTCGCATCCGCTACAGCGCCGCGCGTCTTATCAGACGCGCAAAGGTCGATGTAGCACTTTAAATTACTGCATGTTTCCTTAAATCGGATGCGATTTAAGGAAACATGCAGTATCAGGCTGTCGGAAATGTGATCCGACGTTTATTGGCACAAGCCTCGTTCCAGCCGTAGATGCCAGCATTCTCAAATTGAGCGGGTCTGCGCGAATCGTTTCATTAATCAATTTCGTGCAGCACTCCAGTTCGTCGCCGCACTCAAGCCTTTCAGAGTTCGATGTCCTCTTCAGTCATTTTCTCCCGCCGCCAGTTCCTGCGCACATCAGGCATTGCGCTTGCCTCGGCAGGCCTTGCAAGCTGCACGTCCTCGATGAACACCGACCGTTTCCGCATGGAAACCGCGCCGGTCTTCCGTAATCCTGCTCTTGAAGGGCGTTGGGTCGATCCGCGTGCCGAGGGCATTCTGGAGGGCCCCATTGATGAAGGGCCGCTGCCGACGGGCCTGCCGCCGCAGAGTGCCTATTACGGCGACATTTACGCTGCTATCGACGATGGCGGTTATCAGATTCCGGCGGTGCCCTACCGTCAGATCGACGCGCGTTTCTATCGCCAGGAAGTCAGCGATCCCTTTGGCGAGCGCCCAGGTACGATCGTCGTCGATACCGGCGACCGGTTCCTCTATCTGATCCAGCCCGGTGGCAGCGCACTGCGCTACGGCGTCGGTCTCGGCCGCGAGGGCTTTGCCTGGTCCGGCCGCGGCGTCATTCAGTGGAAGAAGAAGTGGCCGCGCTGGACGCCGCCCGATTCGATGATCGCACGTCAGCCGCAACTGGCGAAGTATTCCGCCGGCAATGGCGGTATGGCACCTGGTATCGATAACCCGCTGGGCGCCCGCGCGCTCTACATCTTCCAGAACGGGCAGGATACGCTTTACCGCGTCCATGGCTCGCCCGAGTGGAAGTCGATCGGCAAGGCTGTTTCGTCGGGTTGCGTGCGCATGCTCAACCAGGATGTCATGGATCTCTATGACCGTGTGCGCGGCAAGGCGCCGATCCTCGTCGTCTGACCTGCCTTACTGCATAATTCCTTAAATCGGAATCGATTTATGGACAAAATTATGCAGCAACTCAAAGTGTTACAGCGACCTTTGCGCGTCTAAATAGTCCGCGTGCCCGCACCATGGCGCCCGGTTCTTGTTCCGCGCAAATCGGCGCGGTCACTGCGCGCTCGGCAAGCTTCTCACGTGTTGAAGTTTCGACGTTGCCGTCGGTGCGACGGCGACGATCAGCTTTCGCTCTCGCCCGAGGAGAGCCGTCGCGTCAACTGGTGCAGGGTTTCCCTGATTTCACCGGCTTCCTCCAGGCTGCATCCCGACGCCTTGCCGATATCTGAAAGAATGCCGAAGGCCTCTGTCTTGAGGTCGCGACCTTTCGCGGTCAGACTGACGATCACCTGCCGTTCGTCGCCGGGATCGCGTTGGCGACCGACATAGCCTCCCGCCTCCAACCGCTTCAAGAGAGGGGACAGCGTTCCCGAATCGAGCCCGATTTCCTCGCCGATACGCTTGACCGTCATGCCGTCCTGTTGCCAGAGCGCCAGCAGCACGAGATATTGCGGGTAGGTGAGGCCGAAACGATCGAGCAGCGGCTTGTACGCGCGGTTGAAGGCATGCGCAGCAGAGTAGACGGCGAAACAGAGTTGTTTGCCGAGCGTCAGCGCCTCGTCCGGGAGCATGTCGAATTGTGCCGCTTTGGTCGTCATTCCGGCATTGTTGCAAATTTAGGTCGAAAATGCAATTTGCAAAATTAATTTGCATGCAATTTAATTTTGCAATATGTAATCTGCATTGACATCGAAACCGCAAAGGAGACCCCGCCAATGCCCATTCTCTATCGTACCACTGCATCCGCAACCGGTGGCCGCGCAGGCCAGGCCAAGAGCACCGATGGCGTTCTCGACGTCACGCTGACCGTGCCGAAGGAACTGGGCGGTGACGGCGCCCGCGGCACCAATCCCGAGCAGCTTTTCGCAGCTGGCTATTCCGCCTGCTTCCTTGGTGCGCTCAAGTTCGTCGCCGGCAAGGAGAAGGTAAAGCTTCCCGAAGACACCAAGGTGACGGGCACGGTCGGCATCGGCCCGCGTGATGACGGCACGGGCTTCGGCATCGACGCCGCGCTCGAAATCTCGTCGCCAGGCGTCGACAAGGCGGTTCTCGAAGATCTTGTCCAGAAGGCGCATATCGTTTGCCCCTACAGCCATGCGACCAAGGGCAATATCGACGTCACGCTGACGGTCGCCTGAAAATCCTATCTTCCTCAGGAAACAAGAAAGCCCGGCGAGATGGCTCCCGCCGGGCTTTTGTTTGTCTTCATCGTGAGATGTAGTGCCATTGACGGCGAAGGCAGTTTCTGCGCCTGCCCGCGGCAGCATCAGGCTTTCTTCAAGAACTCGGTACGAAGCACCAGGCCCTTGATCTTTTCGACCCTGCACTCGACTTCATCGGGGTTGTCGGTGAGGCGGATGCCCTTGACCACCGTGCCGCGCTTCAGCGTCGTCGACGTGCCCTTGACCTTCAGGTCCTTGATCAGGGTCACGTTGTCGCCGTCGTTGAGGATGGCGCCGTTCGAATCTTTCACGTCCATGGACTGTTCCTTTCAAGACGCAGGGCACGCCCCGATCCGGTGGATCAGGACGTGCAGAAATCGTCATTCGTATCGTCTTGGCGGATCAAGTCCGCCTCTTTGCGTTAGAGCGTTTCCGCTTTAGACGGACTCACGGAAACGCTCCATCTCTTGGTTTTACGTATTTCCTGACGGAAAACCGCTTCGCACCTTTCCTGGAAATACTTTAGCGCCTGCTGAGGCTGCCGAGGATGCCGCGAACCAAAGCGCGACCAACCTGGGTCGCAACGGTGCGGGCAACCGATTTCATCGCCGCCTCCACCACGGTCTCCCGTTGATATCCGGAGGAACGTGGACGGGCCTGCTTTCCGGCAGGCGCCACCGGCTCGTCGTCGCCGAAGCCCGGAAGCGTCCAGCGGCTCCCGCCAGTATTGGCCTCCACCGGTTCCTGCTCGGCTTGCTGCTGCGCTTCCGCCGCTTTCCTGGCCCGTGCCGTCAGCATTTCATAGGCCGAATCACGGTCGAAATCTTCGTCGTACTGGCCACGAACGGGACTGACATCCATGACCTTCTGCCGCTCGTCCGCCGTCAGCGGGCCGACGCGGGACTGCGGCGGGCGCACCAAGGTGCGCTCCACCATCGTCGGCGCACCCTTGCCTTCAAGCGTCGAGACCAGGGCCTCGCCGGTGCCGAGATTGGTGATGACGGTGGCGCAGTCGAACTCCGGGTTCGGACGGAAGGTGTCGGCGGCGGTCTTCACCGCCTTCTGGTCGCGCGGCGTATAGGCGCGCAGTGCATGCTGGACGCGGTTGCCAAGTTGGCCGAGGATCGTTTCCGGCACGTCGAGCGGATTTTGTGTCACGAAATAGACGCCGACGCCCTTGGAGCGGATGAGGCGCACGACCTGTTCGACGCGCTCTGTCAGCACTTTTGGCGCATCGTTGAACAGCAGATGCGCCTCGTCGAAGAAGAACACCAGCTTCGGCTTCTCGGGGTCGCCGACTTCGGGCAGCTCCTCGAACAGCTCGGACAAAAGCCAGAGAAGGAAGGTCGCGTAGAGGCGCGGGTTCATCATCAGCTTGTCGGCGGCAAGCACCGAGATCGCGCCGCGGCCGTCATTGGTCGTGCGCATGATATCGGTGATCTTCAGCGCCGGTTCGCCGAAGAAATGTTCGGCGCCCTGCTGCTCCAGGATCAGCAGTTCGCGCTGGATCGAGCCGACCGAGGCCTTGGAGATGAAACCGAACTGGTTGGAAAGCTGGGTGGCGTTCTCGCCCATGTAGTTGAGCAGCGCCTGCAGGTCCTTCAGATCGAGCAACGGCAGGCCGCCCTGGTCGGCAATCTTGAAGGCGATGTTGAGCACGCCTTCCTGGGCATCCGTCGCGTTCATCAGCCGCGACAGGAGGAGGGGACCCATTTCCGACATGGTGGTGCGGACGCGGTGGCCCTTTTCCCCGTAGAGATCCCAGAAGATCACGGGAAATTCCTGGAACTCGTAAGGGTTGGTCGGCAGGCCGATCTGTTCGGCGCGCTTGAGGATGAAGTCCTTGGTCTCGCCGATCGCGCCGATGCCCGAGAGGTCGCCCTTGACGTCGGCGCAGAACACTGGAACGCCGGCATTCGAAAACCCTTCGGCGAGGATCTGCAGGGTGATGGTCTTGCCGGTGCCGGTGGCGCCGGTGATGAGCCCGTGGCGGTTGCCGAATTTCAGCTCGAGATATTCGCCTTTGTTGATCGAGTCGTCCGGCTTGCGGCTGGCGCCGATAAAGAGCTTGCCTTCTTCCACCATGTGGGCTTCATCTCCGTTTCATCAATGAAAGCGGGCGGTTCGCGGCTTGGCTGCCGGGGCCCGCCATCGAAATGTGGCTCGACCCTGTTATAGGCGGTGCCGCTCCACCCGGCAACAAGGCGATTGTGGCGCGCAACCGCGAAACCAGCGGTGCTGGCGGCGGCCGATCGGTCGCATTGCCAACCGGTCACGAGCGTGAAACGATTGTTCTGAGCCGTGGTTGCGATGAGACGGACGACGGGCTGCCCGAAAGCTGGTGGATTGCCCGGCATTCCATCCGTAGTCGCTTGTTATTTCGCAAGCGATCATTTACCTTGACGTCAACGTCAAAATTCAACGAGGGAGTTTTCCATGAATGAACTGGTCACGCGCGTAGCGGAGAATGTCGGCCTTGAGCCTGCGACGGCCGAAAAGGCTGTCGGCATGATCCTCGGCTTCCTGCAGCGCGAAGCGGCCGACGGCCCGGTCGCCCAGATGATCGAATCGATCCCGGGCGCAACCGACCTGATCGCGCAGTACAACGGCGAGGGCACGGGCGGCGGCGGTCTGCTCGGCGGCCTGATGGCGGCGATCGGCGGCGGCGGTGTCATGGCGCTCGGTCAGCAGCTTATGAGCCAGGGCCTGGGCATGGGCGAGATCACCTCGCTCGCCAAGGAAACCATCGCTTTCGCCAAGGAAAAGGCTGGCGCCGACGTGGTCGACGAAGTCGTCGCCTCGGTCCCGGGCCTCAGCCAGTTCGTCTGATCGCTTTCGGACGCGTTTAAAGAAAACCCACCGGCGCTTGTGCCCGGTGGGTTTTTTGTTGTCCGGGCGTCATGCCCTGGAGCGACGATAGGGCGCTATCGGGCCTGGGCGCGTGTTTTTGGCGATGCGCTCGCTCGGCTTTGCGGGCGCTGACGGCGGCGCCTATCGCCGACCGGCGACGGCGAAAATCAGCGTGAAGACGACCAGCACCATGCCGACGCCAAGCGGACCGGCGGTGGGATTGATCAATGCCATGAGAAACCCGGTGGCGCCCGATCCGGCCACGCTGCCGGCGGCATAGGCGAGCGAGAAGGCGGCACTTCCAGCCACCAGCATGCTGCCGCGATATTGTTCGCCGAGCATGGTCAGCGCCGCTGTATAGAGCGCGAAGCTGGCAGCGCCGATCAGCGCGAACAGCGCCAGCAGCAGCGGCGCCGATATAACCAGCGGAATGGCAGATAGCCGGTTGCCGCCACCGCCGCTGCCGAGATCGCCACCCGTCGACGGGGCAATTTGTCGAGCAATACGCCGATAAAGGGCTGCGCCAGTGCCGTCGGCACCGCGAGCGCCGTGACGCTCAACGCTGCAAAGGCCTGGGAATGACCCGACTTGACGAAATAGACCGGCATCGCCGAGATTGCCGCAATATCGGCAAAGCCGAACATCAGAACCATCAGGATCAGGATCGGCGCGTGCCGGAAAAAGGCGAAGAGATCGCGCGTCGATGATGGCTCCGGCCGGGTCCGCGCGCCCATCGTCAGAAGACCGGTCAGGAAGGCGACGAGCGCGATATAGATCGCCAGCAGTGCAAAGCCGAGGCCACCGCTGGTGCCGAGAAGCGGGATTGCCAGCGGTCCGGCGGCAAAGCCGCCGCACATGCCGGCGCCGTATAGGCCGGAAACCCTACCACGCAGCCGGTCCGGACAGGCGGTATTGAGCCAGGCCTCGCCCAGCATGAAGACCATGCTGACGAAGAAGCCGAGCGCGAAGCGGGCGACAAACCAGATCGGCAGCGAGGACGTGGCTGCAAGCGTTGCGAGGCAGAGCGAACAGCCGCAGAGGCTGGCGATGATCAGCTTGTCAGCAGTGGCACACCGCGTCAGGTGCCCGAGCAGCAGGGTCGCTGCGGCAAGGCCGGCAGCAAAGCCCATGGCGTTGAGGCCGATCGTGGCGGCCGAGACGCCGCGGCCCTCGAGTGAGAGCGAAATCAAGGGATAGGTGAGGCCCTGTGCGACGGAAAAGGCGGTAACGCCAAGCACGACGGCAATGATGGCCGGCCAGTCCGGAGCGATGTCGCCCACCTCAACGGTTTTCGACGTCATCGACCCCTCCCTTCGACAGTGCGTCCCCTCGGGAGATCGGCATCGATCCCCCTGGGGATCTGCTTAGATTATCCGCCGCCGGTTTGGAACTCGACCGGCGGCGGATCGGCAAACTATTGTCAGGCGGCCTTGTCCCAAACCGGCGACAGGTCTTCGGGGCTGACGATGCGGCCGTCCGGACGGGCAAGCGCATGAATCGCTGCCATCTCGCCGTCGCCAAGCGCGAAGTCGAAGATGTCGAAGTTTTCCTTCAGTCGCTCGATCGTCGCTGTCTTCGACAGGGTGATCACATCCTTCTGCTGCACCAGCCAGCGCAACGCCACTTGCGCCGCCGTCTTGCCGTGGCGCGCGCCGATATCCTTGAGCAACGGATCGTTCGGGATCTTACCGTTGGCCATGGCGTAGTAGGCGGTGATGGACATGCCGTGCTTGCGGGCGGTGCCGAGCACCCTCGTCTGGTCGAGATAGGGGTGATATTCCACCTGGTTCGTGGCGATCGGCGCGTCGCTGAGCTTCGCCGCCGCTTCCATCTGCGCGGTGTTGAAGTTGCTGACGCCGATATGGCGAACCTTGCCGGCCTTATGGACTTCGTTCAACGCGCCGATGCGCTCGGCCATTGGCACGTCGCTACCGCCCGGCCAATGCAGGAGGAGCAGGTCGACGTGATCGGTCTTGAGCTTCGTCAGGCTTTCGTCGACCGAGGCGAGAAAGTCGCGATGGGCATATTTGTCGACCCAGACCTTGGTGGTGAGGAAGATGTCCGCGCGCGCGATGCCTGATTTGTGGATGGCCTCGCCGACCTCGGCCTCGTTGCCGTAGATCTGGGCGGTGTCAACGTGGTGGAAGCCGAGCTTCAACGCTTCCGGCAGCACGCGCAGCACATCGGCACCGGGCATGCGGAAGGTACCGAAGCCGAGCGCCGGGATGTTGGCGCCGTTGGAATTGACCGAATGCATGTGGGAACTCCTTGTTTTTGCAGAGCGCCCGGCCATCGGCCGGGCGGGAAAGAGACGAGGATATAGGTGGGCCTGACAGGCGCTTCTTCAAGCCGGTTGGGCGACGGTTTCTGCCTTGCGGTCAAGTGCGCCGCTCAGAAGTGTGAGCAGCAGGGCGCCCACCACCAGAACGGAACCGACGACCGGCGTCATGCCGAGGCCGAGCGACGAGGCGACGATGACGCCACCGAGCCAGGCACCGATGGCAATGCCGAGGTTGAAGGCGGCAATGTTGAGCGCCGAGGCGACGTCGACGGCACCCGGCCGATGCTGTTTGGCAAGCTGCACGACATAGAGCTGCAGGCCGGGCACGGTGGCAAAGGACAGGAAGCCGAGGGTGGCCAACGTCACCAGCGTCAGGGCTTGTGAAGTAGCCGTGAAGGTGAAGAGCACAAGGACGATGGCTTGAGCAAGGAACAGACCAACCAGAGCCTTCACCGGATCGCGGTTGGCGATCTTGCCGCCGGCGATGTTGCCGATCGCGATCGCGACGCCGTAGAGCACCAGGATCAGGCTGACGGCACCCTCGGAAAAGCCGGTGATTTCCTGCAGGATCGGCGCCAGGAAGGTGAAGGCGACGAAGGTGCCGCCGTAGCCGAGGGTGGTCATGGCGAAGACGATCAGCAGCCGGCCGGAGCCGAGAACGCGCACCTGGTCGATCAGCCGTGCCGGCGGCGCCTTGGTCAGCGTGTTCGGCAGCAGAGCTGCAATCGCGGCAAGAGCGATGACGCCAAGCCCGGTGACGGCCCAGAAGGTGGCGCGCCAGCCAAAAGTCTGGCCGATCCAGGTACCGAGCGGCACGCCGGTGACGATCGCCACCGTCAGGCCCATGAACATCATGGCGATCGCCGAGGCGCGACGGTCCTCGGGCACGAGGTCGGCGGCGATGGTCGAGCCGACGGAGAAGAAGACGCCGTGGGCGAAGGCGGAGATGACGCGGGCAATCAGCAGTGGCTCGTAGCTTGGCGACAGCGCCGCCGCGGCGTTGCCGACGATGAACAGCGCCATCAGGCCGACCAGCAGCGGCTTGCGTTCGATCCGGCCGGTAAGAGCGGTCAGGATCGGCGCGCCGAAGGTGACGCCGAGCGCGTAGACGCTGACGATGAGGCCGGCAAGCGGCAGGGTGATGTGGAGGTCGCTCGCGACCGTCGGCAGAAGGCCGACGATGACGAATTCGGTGGTTCCGATCGCGTAGGCCGCGACCGTCAGTGCAAAGAGCGCAATGGGCATGACAAGACCCTTTCCCGCCTGGTTGGGAGCAACCGGGCGTTTTGGTGTTGATGTGTTCGAGGGGAATATGAGGGTGGAGAGCTTGCGCGATAATCCGTATAATCGGACAAACGACTGTGAACCAAATTCAAAGGTGAATGATGGACAACCGCGCCGGTGAGATGGAGGTCTTTGTTGCTGTCTGCGAAACGCGCAGCTTCTCTGCCGCCGGCCGGCGGCTGAGACTATCGCCGTCCGCCGTCAGCAAGCTGGTCACCCGGATCGAGGATCGGCTGGGCACGCGCCTGCTGGTGCGCTCGACCCGGACCCTGCAATTGACGCCGGAGGGCGAAGTCTATCTACAACGCGCCCAGCGCATCCTGACCGAGATCGCCGAGACCGAGCAACTGGTTGCCGCCGGTGGCCGGCTCTCTCCCCGCGGGCTTCTGCGCGTCAACGCATCGGTCGGCTTCGGCGAACGCTACATCCTGCCGCTCGCGCCTGAGTTTCTCGAGCGCTATCCGGAGGTGCGCCTCGATCTGACCCTGACGGACAGCTTGATCGACGTGGTCGGCGAACGGGCCGACGTGGCGATCCGGACCGGTCCCTTGCGCGATTCGTCGTTGAAGGCCCGCAAGCTGATGGAAAGTCGGCCGGTGGTGATCGCGTCCCCGGCCTATCTCGCCAGACATGGCGTGCCGCAGACGCCGGCCGACCTGGAAAATCACAATTGCATTCGCTTCAACTTCCGCCGCAGCGTCGACGAGTGGGCCTTTCGTGCGCCAGGGCAAGCCTCGGTCGAGCTTCTGTCCGTCTTCGGAAACCTGCAGGTCTCGAGCGGCGCGATCGTCCAGCAGCTCTGTCTCGCCGGTGTCGGCATCGGCCGGATCGGTCGCTTCCACGCCGAGCCGGATCTGGCCGCGGGTCGGCTGGTCGCATTGCTGGAGGATTATCGGCCCGACGAGATCGAAACGGTCTATGCCGTCTATGCCGGCCACGAACATCTCGCTGCCCGCATCCGTGCTTTCATCGACTTCCTGGTCGAACGGATCTGATGCCTGTCTCCCGAATTTCGCTGGCGCTATCCTGTCTGACCTGTCTTAGTCGGCCTTGACGGCGACGACGAAGAATCTGGGAAAGCGCAAAAGCACCCGGCCATCGCTCAGGGCCGGATAGGCGTCACGAATCCGGTCGGTATAGGCCGCGGAAAAGGCGTCGCGTCGCTCCGGCGGCAGCGCATCGAGATAGGGGCGGAGTCCCGTACCCTTCACCCATTCGACGATCGCTTCGGCGTTCGCCAGCCGGTGATAGTAGATGGTATGCCAGACCTCGATTTGGGCTGCATGCTGCGACAGGCGCTCGACATAGACTGACGGCGCCGGCAACGGATTGCGGCGGATCGTCCGGCCTTCGAAGGCGTCGGCGAACTTGGCGCTGCGGGCCGTTTCTTCCATCAGCAGATGGGTCGGCTGGTCGAGATTGTCGGGCAACTGCACCGCAAGCGTGCCGCCGGCGGCAAGGGATGCGGTCAGCCTTTCCAGGACGGCGAGGTGACCGGGCAGCCACTGGAAGACGGCATTGGCGAAGAACAGCGAGGCGCCCTTGGGCGGTGCCCAGGTCGCCAGATCGGCCTTCTCGAAGGTCAGGCCCGGCAGCCGCTTGGCGGCGGCCAGCAGCATGTTCTCGTCGCTGTCGAGGCCGGAAAGCGGCGCGTCCGGAAATCGCTGATGGATCAGTTCGGTCGAATTTCCCGGACCGCAGCCAAGGTCGAAGGCAGGACCCGACGGCAGGTCCGGAACCTGCGCCAGCAGGTCGCGGGCCGGCCGCGTGCGCTCGTCTTCGAATTTCAGGTATTGCGACGCCGACCAAGCCATCGAGACAAACCCTCAGATACCGAATTGCAGACTTTCGAGCGAAGGTAGGATCAACGCCGGGCCCTGGTCGCGATATTCGTCGGGCATGTCCGCCCGATTGATCCAGACCGTGCGGAAGCCGAACTTCGTCGCGCCTGCAATGTCCCAGCGGTTTGACGACTGGAAGGAAACCGCATGCGGGTAAAGCCGGTAGCGGGTGGTGACGATATCATAGACCGCAGGTGCCGCCTTGTAGGTCTTGACCGTGTCGACGGAGAAGACGTCGTCAATGACGATTTCGAGCGCTGCATTGTGCACGGCCGCGGCCAGCATATCAGGAGAACCGTTGGAAAGGATGGCGAGCCGCGCTCCGCGCTCCTTCAGCCCTTTCAGAACGGCGGGGACTTCGGGGTAGCAATCGAGCGTCCAATAGGCATCGAGCAGTGGTTTCCTCAGCTTGCGGTCAGCGGACGGGAACCGGGAAAAGGCATAGTCTAGCGACTGCTCGGTCAGCTGCCAGAAATCCTGATAGGCGCCCATCAGGGAACGCACCCAGGAATATTCGAGCTGCTTGGCCCGCCAGAGCTCGGAGAAGGCCTGTCCGTCCGGGCCGATCTCGGCAGCATGGCGCCGAACCGCCGCATGCACGTCGAAAAGTGTGCCGTAGGCATCGAACACATAAGCCGCGTGGGACATTCTTTCCTCCCGTCCATCATCTCCGGCCGCACGGCGGGACAAGATATCTTATCTCGTCAAAGCGTGGCCGAAAACAAAGACTTACCGCATTGTGCCGGCGGAGGCACGCCGCGAACACCGTTCTTTTGCGTGATCATGGCAAAGATTTGTGCATTGCACAACGACATTGCGCTGTCAGCCGTCAGCCTTTGCCGGGTTTCCAGACCTTCGCGGGGAAGCGCAGGGCCTGCCTGGCAAGCTTTCCCTTGAGCCCAAGGGCCGTGTCGCAGAGCCCGACCACATGCCGGTTTGGCTTCGCCTCCGGTCGCAGCGCATGCAACGCGGCGGCCGCCTCTTCGGGCGACATGTATCGGGCAAGAATGCCGAGGCTCAGCGCCGTCGCACGACCGATGCCGCGCAGACAATGGACCAGCAGATGTGCGTCCTCAGGCAGGCTGTCGACAAAATTGAAGGCTGCCTCGATCGCGTCCGGCCGCGCGGCGTCGGGTGCATCGGGGTCGGTGGCGTCGCCGAAATAGAGTTCGAGGTGCCTTTCCGGTGGCAGTTCGATCATCGACAGCAACCGGCTCGCCGGCGCCCGCATCGAGATCAGGTGCGTCGGTGCCCAGAGCGCCCGATTGTGCCGGGCTTCCGTTTGAGAGCTGATGATCATCCGGATGGGCCAGCCGTTCGGATGGGCCGGATTGGCATTGAGAGCAGGGCTGTAGAGTTCTTCCCCGGTGGCAGCTGCCGCTAGCGCCATGACAGGACCTCGTCGTGATTCTTCCTGTGATGATTTTGCCCTGAAAGCGGTTCCGGCTTAAGGGCAAAATCGCATCCGCCACCAAAAGCAAACAGCCTTTGAGACGTGCCCGTTCAGAACCGGGTAATCACACTGATGCCAAGGTCGGTCGCGCGGTCCATTGAGACAAGGGCAGGGATCGCCTCTTGGAGCGAGACTTCGCGGCCGATCAACTGCTGCGGTTGCAGCTTGCCGTTGGCGATCATCGACAGCATGGCGTCGTATCGCCATGCCTGCATGCCGTGGCTGCCGTAGATTTCGAGCTCATGGCCGATCACCTGTGCCATCGGGATTTCAGGCGTGGCATGGTCGCCGAGCATCAGGCCGACCTGCACGTGGCGGCCGCGCCGGCGCAGGTTCTTGATCGAGTTGAAGCAGGTGACGGGATGGCCGAGCGCATCGATCGAGACATGGGCGCCGCCGCCGGTAATTTCTTTGACTGCGCCGGCGACATCGTCCGTGTCGCGGCCGTTGACCGTGGCGACCGCGCCGAGTTTTTTGGCGAATGCGAGCTTGTCTTCGGCAATGTCGATCGCGATCGGATGCGCGCCGAGCGCGGCGGCAATCATGATTGCCGATAGGCCGACACCGCCGCAGCCGTGGACGGCGACCCACTCGCCGCCCTTGACCCGTGCCTGGTCGGCGACGGCGCGAAACGAAGTGGCAAACCGGCAACCGAGGCTGGCGGCCGTCTTGAAGTCCATGTTTTCCGGCAGGTGCACCAGGTTCTGGTCGGCGAAATCGAGCGCAACATATTCGGCAAAGGAGCCCCAATGCGTGAAGCCCGGCTGGAACTGCACCTCGCAGACCTGCTGGTTGCCCGAGCGGCATTCGCCGCAGCGGCCGCATCCGGAAACGAAGGGTACCGTCACCCGGTCGCCGACCTTGTAGCGCACCACGCCGCGGCCGGTGGCGGTCACGATGCCGGCGAGCTCATGGCCCGGCACGTGCGGCAGGCGAATATCGGCGTCGTGCCCCATCCAGCCATGCCAGTCGGAGCGGCACAGGCCCGTCGCTTCGACCTTGACGACCACGCCGTTTTCGGTCGGCGTCGGATCGGGAAGCGTGCGGATCTCGGGCGTCTTCTCGAAGGCGTCGTAGTACATGGCTTTCATCGGGGCACTCCTTGCGATGTCTGAGCCGGTGCGGCGCGGCCGTCTATGTGCCGCGCCATCAGAATTTCGTCGACCTCTTCCTCGCCGTCGAGGAGGCCGCCCGGAACGCGCCCGATTTCGCGGAACTCTTCGCGCTCGTAGAAACGGATGGCCGTCTCATTGTCGGCGCGGGCGACGAGCTCCAGCATCCGGATGCCGGCCGAGCGGGCATGGTCGGTCAGATGTGCGAGAAGCTCGCGCGCCACGCCGGAACCGCGCGCCTCGCGGCGCACATAGACCATGATGATGGTGGCACGGTGCGCCATCCGGCTGGAGCGCTGCCGCATGAGCCCCATGATGCCGACAGGCTCATGCCCGTCGAGCGCGACGAAGACGGTGTTTGCGGCAAGCCTTGCCTGCCATTCCGCCGTCGAAAGCCGCGCCCAATCCGCCGCGGTGGAAGCGAAGGCCTGCGGCTCGCGGTGCAGCGCCTCCAGCCGTATGCGGCGGAAGATTTCCACGTCGTCCTGATCAAGATGCCTGATGGTGCGCACGTCTGCCCCTTTTCCCTTGCGCGACAGACTACGCGAGAGGCCGTTGCGGTGCCAGAATGGACGCCATGACATTTTTTGATGTACCCATTCACCCCCATGCTGCTTTTTCGAGCTATGGCGGCAGATACGGAAGACAAAACGTGAAGGAGACGCCGATGGCCGTCGATACATCCCCCCGCTCAGTGACCTGGACCTTTGTCGACGGCGAATGGCTGTCCGGCAATCCGCCGCTGATCGGTCCGACCTCCCATGCCATGTGGCTGGGTTCGACCGTATTCGACGGTGCCCGCTTCTTCGACGGCGTCGCGCCGGACCTCGACCTGCATTGCCAGCGCGTCAACCGCTCGGCAACGGCGCTCGGGCTGAAGCCGACCATGAAGCCGGAAGAGATCGAGGCCCTGAGCTGGGAAGGCGCCAAGAAATTCGACGGCCAGACGGCACTCTACGTCAAGCCGATGTACTGGGCCGAGCATGGCGCGGCCGGCGTCGTTGCGATCGATCCGGAATCGACCCGCTTCGCGCTGTGCCTGTTCGAGGCGCCGATGGGCAACGGCCATGGCGGTTCATCGCTGACGCTGTCGCCGTTCCGGAGGCCCACGCTCGAATCCATGCCGACCGATGCCAAGGCCGGCTGCCTTTATCCCAACAACGCCCGCATCCTGACCGAGGCGCGGTCGCGCGGCTTCGACAATGCGCTGGTGCGCGACATGCTCGGCAACATCGCCGAAACCGGCTCCTCCAACGTCTTTCTGGTCAAGGATGGCGTCGTGTTCACGCCGGCGGCTAACCGCACCTTCCTGGCCGGCATCACCCGCTTCCGCGTCATGACGCTGTTGCGCGAGGCCGGTTTCGAAGTTGTCGAAGCGACATTGTCGATGGCCGATTTTGAAGCTGCCGACGAGATCTTCACCTCCGGCAACTACTCCAAGGTCTTGCCGGTCACTCGCCTTGACGAGCGCGACCTGCAGGCCGGGCCGATCGCCGCCAAGGCGCGCGATCTCTACATGGATTGGGCACATTCCAGCCAGGACGGCTGAGGAGGTCAACGCTCGGTGCGGGTCATGGTGCCCGCGCCACGGTCGCGGCCCAGGTCGGCTGTGATTCGCAACCCATTGTGGCGCTGGGTGGAATGGTTTCCGGCCGATTGCTCGATGACAGGAGCCGGAAACCGTTTGTACGCGAAGGCTCGCGCGTGTCGACGATCTGCGATCGTCGACACGCGGCTGGGCTACTGGTCCGTTGCCGGTGCCACAACCGTGACCGTGTCGGGCGCCAGCTCGCCGCCGATTTCCACCGTCTTCTTCTGCTTGTCGTAGACGCAGATCTGGGTCACGGCATTTTCCGCGCCCTTCGGCTTGCCGGAGACCAGCGCCAGCCCGAAGCTCTCGGAGCCGAACGGGTCGACGACAACGATCGGCTTATCGAGCGAAGGGGCGGCCGAGATGCATTTCTCCGAAACGTCGGCCCGGAATTCTTCCCAGGCATCGCCGGAGGATGCATGGGCGCCGGTCGCGACAAATCCGGTTGCAGCGACAAGGGCAAGGGTCAGGATCGGGCGATGCGGCATGGACAGTCCTTATTCTCAAACGGTTGCATTGACCTTCACGCTGCCCGCGAAACGTGGCGCGAATGTGCTCGGGGGGCGCGCGCTTTCAAAATGATGTTGAAAGTATATTCCGTGGGTTGAGGAAAAATTGGCATTGCATCGGTTGCCTCCTTCAAGGCCGGTGCCTATGTTCCCGCTCACAGATTTCCCTGACGAAATCCCATGCCAAGAGGAGATGCCCACATGGCTTTCGAATTGCCGAACCTTCCCTATGACTACGATGCGCTGGCGCCCTACATGTCGCGCGAGACGCTCGAATACCACCACGACAAGCACCACCTCGCTTACGTGACCAACGGCAACAAGCTTGCCGAGGAAGCCGGCCTCTCCGACCTCTCGCTCGAGGAAGTCGTCAAGAAGTCCTACGGCACCAACCAGCCGCTGTTCAACAATGCCGGCCAGCATTACAACCACATCCACTTCTGGAAGTGGATGAAGAAGGGCGGCGGCGGCACCAGCCTGCCGGGCAAGCTCGACGCAGCCATCAAGTCGGACCTCGGCAGCTACGACAAGTTCCGTGCCGATTTCATCGCGGCCGGCACCGGCCAGTTCGGTTCGGGCTGGGCATGGCTTTCGGTCAAGAACGGCAAGCTCGAAATCTCCAAGACCCCGAACGGCGAGAACCCGCTCGTTCACGGCGCTTCGCCGATCCTCGGCGTCGACGTCTGGGAACACTCCTACTACATCGACTATCGCAACGCGCGTCCGAAGTACCTCGAAGCGTTCGTCGATAGCCTGATCAACTGGGATTACGTGCTCGAAATGTACGAAGCGGCTTCCAAGTAAGCCTTCGCAACAATCGACTTCGAGACCCGGCGCTTGCGCCGGGTCTTTTCGTTTGCGGTGGCATTGGACATGGCTGGTCCGCCGTCACCAAAGTGTCATCGCCCGGCGCTAGGCAGAGGCGCCATGCACGCAGACACACAGCCTCTCCTCCGCTTCGGCGTCATCGCCGACCCGCAATATGCCGCCGTGGAACCGAATCAAGGGCATGGTCGAAACACCGGATACGACAGCCTATGCGATCGTCGAGGTCCATGCGGGCAGAATGGAAATCCGCGGCTATGGGCGAGAGACAGACCGCACACTCCAACTGACAGCGGTCACGCCCCGCCTGGCTGCGTCCGCCATCCGCTGATCCAGAGGTCCCTCAGACCTTCCCCTTCGCCCGGGAAAAAGTCGTCGGTCGCTTCGCAGTGTTCGACCCGATCGGCGCGAAAGTTGCGGATCGCCTGGCGCAGTTCGCACCAGGCGACGATGTTGGCGGTTTCGGAGTAATAGATCAGCGCGATCGGCCGGATCATCCGCTCGGTGGCGCGGCCGAGTTCGTCGCGATAGTCGATGCCGAGCTTGCGTTCGTCCCGGATTGCCCGGCGCACCAGCGCCAGATCGACGCCGGCGGGCGAGGGGGCCACGGTTCCCCAGGCGTGCAGCGCTTGGCTGCGAAAGGCGAGCCGCAGCGGTTGGGGCACGGCGCCGGTGATCTTCTGGTTGACGCGGCCGGCCGCTGCCTTCAGCTCCTCGTCTCCGGTGCGCGCAAGCAGCGCCAGCGCCAGCACGATCGCCTCGGTTTCCTCGATCGAGAACATCAGCGGCGGCAGGTCGAAGCCCGGGCGGAGAATGTATCCGATGCCGCGGCCGCCTTCGATCGGCACGCGCATGGCCTGAAGGGCAGCGATATCGCGGTAGATCGAGCGCGGCGTCACCTCCAGCGTTTCGGCCATATCGGCCGCCGTCACCGGTTTCCGGGCGAGCCGGAGGATCTGGATGATCTCGAACAGCCGCGAGGCCTTGCGCATCGAAAAAACTCCGCTGCTTCAAACGCTCCTGACAAGACCCTGTCAGTTGCAGGCGCTTATAACATCCAGCAACGGATTGAAAAATAAGCAATCCGCTCAGGCAACGATCGAACGGACCTCGGACAACTGACATGAGCTACTCGGAAAATCTCTGGCTTTTCTTCACCCTTCTCTTCGGCATCATCATCGTGCCGGGGATGGATATGATCTTCGTGCTGGCGAACTCGCTGACCGGAGGTCGAGCCTCCGGCCTGTCGGCGACGGCCGGCATCATGGCTGGCGGCGTGCTGCATACTCTCTATGCGGCGCTCGGGGTCAGCGTCATCCTTCATCTGGTGCCGCAGCTCTTCAACGTCCTGCTCGTCGGCGGTGCCGCCTATATCGCCTGGATTGGCTATTCCCTTATCCGCAGTTCGATCACCATCGGCGGTATCGACGGCACCGGGCGGCTCTCGCGTTGGGCGAGCTTTCGCCAGGGCGCTCTCACCAGCCTGATGAACCCCAAGGCCTATCTCTTCATGCTGGCGGTCTATCCGCAGTTTCTGAAGCCGCAATTCGGGCCGGTATGGTCGCAGGCGGTGATCATGGCGTTGATGATCGCCACTACCCAGCTCGCCGTCTATGGCGGTTTGGCGCTGGCCGCCGGTCGCGGTCGCGATTTTCTCGTCGGCAGCCCGGGTGCGACCGTTCTGATCGGCCGCATTGCCGGCATCGTCCTGGTGCTGGTAGCAGCCCTCACCGTCTGGCAGGGCTGGGCCGGCGCGAGATAGGTCTCAGAGTATAAACATGATTACTGCAATCATGTTATAGGAACGTGCGGGCCGAGGTGGTCGAGAATCGCTCAGCCGCGCCAAATTGTGCTGTTGTGGCAAGGACATCAAAAAAATGTTACTTCCGTCGACTAGCTAAAATGACATCATGCCGGCGCATTCAACACGAAGGCCGCAGAGGCGGATTCGAATGACCGGGAGATCACGATGAAGATACGCGCTCTTATGCTTGCCGCCGCCCTCGCTGGGCTTGGCGTTACAGCCGTGACTGCTGCTGATGAACCGCAGGCGGTTCGTCAGGCTCTGATGAAGAAGGTTGGTCAGGCTGCTGGTGCGCTCGGTGGTATTGCCAAGGGCGAAAAGCCCTATGACGCCGAGATCGTCAAGGTGTCGCTGACAACCATCTCCGAGACGGTCAAGGTATTCCCGGACCATTTCCCCACCGGCTCCGAAACCGGTTCGGAGACGGAAGCAAGCCCGAAGATCTGGGAGAACATGGACGATTTCAAAGCCAAGGCTGCGAAGCTTGGTTCTGATACCGACGCCGTGCTCGCCCAGCTTCCGGCCGATCAGGCCGGTGTCGGCGCTGCCATGGGCATACTCGGCAAGGACTGCGGCAGCTGTCATGAGACGTATCGCCTGAAGAAGAACTGACAATAGGTCTACTTCCCAGAGAATTGCCTCAATGCGCCGGCTTTCGCCGGCGCATTGAGGCTGTTGTTGTGACGGCAGGGACGTCACACTCGTCGCGGTTTGCCGCGTTATTTTGAGTGTGAGCGAAGCTCTCGGGTTAAGGTTGCGCAGTTGAAAGGCAGCTTGATGGGCCGACGGATTAGAAAGCTTGTCTCGGGTCTGGTGTTTGTGGGCCTTGTCGGCGGTGCGGCCTTTTGGTGGCTGACCAAGCCGGCGCCCTGGCCGGCCGATCATTGGGAAGGCTTGGGCGAACCGGATCTCGTCAATGGCGAGAAGATCTTCTGGGCCGGCGGCTGCGTCAGTTGTCATGCGAAGCGCGGCAGCGAGGGCGACGCCCGGCTCGTTCTTGCCGGCGGGCCGCCACTGAAAAGCCCGTTTGGCACTTTCCACGCGCCCAACATCTCGCCTGATGAAACGGCCGGCATCGGTGCGTGGACGCTCGCGGAGTTCGGCAACGCCATGACGCGGGGCGTCGGCCGAAACGGCGAGCATCTCTACCCGTCCTTCCCCTACGCCTCCTACATCAGGATGGCGCCAAAGGACGTCAACGACCTCTGGGGCTACATGAAGACGCTGCCGAAGGCGAGCGATGTCGCGCCGGGCCACGAGTTGCCGTTCCCCTACAGTATGCGATTGGCGCTCGGCGGCTGGAAGCTGCTGTTCCTCACCGACACGCCGCGCGTTGCCATCGATGCCGCTGATCCGAAACTGACGCGCGGACAATATCTGGTCGAAGGGCCCGGCCATTGCGGCGAGTGCCATACGCCGCGAAACGCCCTTGGCGGCTTCGAGCCAGGCCAATGGCTGGCAGGCGCACCAAACCCGGAAGGCGAGGGGCGCATCCCCAATATCACATCCGGCTCGAAGAGCATCGGCGGCTGGAGCGCTTCCGACATTGCCTCCTATCTCGAAACCGGTTTCACCCCGGAATTCGATTCCGTCGGTGGCTCCATGGTCGAGGTTCAGAAGAACATGGCGAAGCTGACCGCTGCCGATCGCGAGGCGATTGCCGCCTATCTCAAGGCCATTCCCACGCTCTGACGATGCGCTTTACAGCGCCGCGCGTCTATTTGGACGCGCAAAGGTCGCTGTAACACTTTGAGTCGCTGCATAATTTTGTCCTTAAATCGATTCCGATTTAAGGAATTATGCAGTGGTTTGCTCATGCGGCCGTCGTGACGGCCGCATGCTCGCGGCCATAGAGCGCGGCATAGCCGTCGAGTTCAGGCGAGCCGAGGCCGAGGGCGCGAAAGATCTCGACCGCAAAGGTGACCGGTGCCGTGCCGGCGGCCGTGACAATGTGGTCGCGGCTAAGAGCCTGCGGCTGATCGCGATAATGGCCGTGGCCGCGATAGCCAGCGAGCGACGCAAGGCTGTCCGCACTGTTTCCGGTGTGATCGGTGGCGTCGAGAATTCCGCTCGATGCCAGTGCATCGACGCCGCCGCAGATTGCGGCGACCAGCCGTTCCTGCCGATGAAAGGAACGGATCGTGGCGGAGAGGTTGGGGGCGTCGGCGGTTCCCCAGATCGCACCGCCACAGATCACCAGGCCGTCGAAGCCCGCAGGGTCGAGCGCGTCGATCGACAGATGCGCGGAGACGTCGAGGCCGCCCATCGACGTCACCGGCGCGCCGTCCAAGGTGGCGACGTCGATATCGACGCCGAGGTGAGTGCGCGCCGCCGCCATCAACAGCGCGCATTCCCAATCCGCAAACCCTTCGTGAAGCACGATTGCAAGCCGCATCGCCTCATCCTCAGCCAAGTTTCTGCATATAGCGCATGCCCGTCACGGGGCGAGGTACGAAACGCTCGGATTCGTAGAAGTCGTGCGCCTTGAAATTGCCGGTCGCGGCGCTGACCGAGAGGTAATCGCAACCGGCCATTTTTGCCTGTTCGCGGGCCTTGGCGACGAGGTGTCGGCCGATGCCGGTGCCGCGGTTGTCGGGACGCACGAAGAGGTGGTGCAATTCCATGCCGCGGGCGCCTTCCGCTGCCCGGTAGGCCGGGACGAGGATCGCGTATCCGATCAGCCGGTTGCCGGCCTCGGCGACAAGCGCCGTGATCCAGGGGCTCCGGCCGAAGAGGTCGCGCTCGAGCTGCTCGGGGGTGATCGGGGCAGCGTCGCCGTGATGGGCGGCGAGTTCGGCGATCATTTCGCGCAGCTCGGGAAGGTCACGCTGCTTGGCGCAGCGGATCGTCACCATCGGCGGGCGCGTCGATGGCAGCGGATGGAGAGGGGGGATGGCGGTCTGTAGCATTGTCGGCTCCTCATGGTTCTTTCGCCATCAGGTGCCGTGAAAAACAAAAGCCGCCTGATGGCGGCCTTGTTGAATATGATCAGCAGGCCGCTCCTATGGGAACAGCCAAAAATACGCGCGGCAGATGGGTGCGTTCTTGATCATGTGCGTAGATTGTCCGTTTCCGAATTTTTGTCAACCGGGATTTTGCGCAGGGCTGGGGGCAGGGGTGGCGACCTCTGTTCGAAGTCGGCTCCAGTCTGCCGCCGCAGCGCTCAATGGTCGCCGCCGCACATCGAATGGTCTGCAAGCGCACGGATGACGTAGCAGTCGCCGATCGTGTGGTCGCCGTTGCAGGCGACGATGCGCTCAAGTTCGCGCTCCAGCTTTTGCAGCTGGGCGATTTTTTCGCGTACGGTGATCAGATGTTCCTTGGCGATGCGGTCCGCTTCGCCGCAGGGGCGCTCCGGATGCCGGCTCAGTGCCAGCAGATCGCGGATCGATTCGATCGAAAGTCCCAGATCGCGCGCATGGCGGATGAAGGCGAGACGTTCGAGTTCGGGCTTCTCGTAGCGCCGCTGGTTGCCTTCCGAGCGTTCAGGAGCGGCAATCAGCCCCATCTGCTCGTAATAGCGGATCGTCGGAATTTTTACGCCCGTGCGGCGGGAGAGATCGCCGATGGAATACATGCCTATGCTCCAAACCTATAGCTTCTGGAGCATTAGATAATCGCTTTCCGGAAACCGTCAATGTGAGGCTGCGAGGAAGGGCCCGATCGGGCCTTCCCTTGGCTCCACCGGTTACCGTGCGAGGAAGGAAAGCAGCGTCTCGTCGAAGAGATAGCTTTCCTCCAGTTGCGGTGTGTGGCCGCTTTTCTCGAACATGCGAACGGTCAGATCCGGAAAACCCTTGCGATAGGCGTCCCAAGTTTCGGCCGGCGCAACGAGGTAATCGGATTGTCCGAGTGCCAGCAGCACCGGCATGGCGAGCCGGTCGAGCCCGATTTCAGGGGAAATCGAGGATTGCAGGCGATGCTGCTTTAGGCTGCGGCGCTTCCGTCGGCGATATCGGATGCGGTATCATTGCGCTGCTGGTCGATGCCCGTCGCGCGTTCGACCGCCTTGCGGATTTCTTCCTCGATCGCCTCGCGCTGCTTCGGATCCATCGCCTTGAGTTCGTCTTCGGTGATGCCGTGCGCTTCCAGAATTTGTGCGCGGATCTGTTCCGCCAGGCTCATCTTGGCGCGTTTCAGGAACTCGTCGCTGACCGAGTCTCCGGAGGCCGTCTCTTGCCCGGTTCCGATCGACGGCTTGGCTTCCTCTTCTCTGGTCGCACTGATCCAGAAGGCGCTCGACAGCGAGGCCGACGTGGATGCCGGCGCGATGGTCGGCGAAAGCCGCGGACGCGCGTCACCGCCGCCATTCTCTTCGAGCGGGGCGACGGTTCCCGACTGGGCGCGGCGCTGCGAGAAGTAGTAGTTCGAGACGCTGTTGTCGATTTTCATGGGAATCCCCCGGAATCTTCTGTCCGGGGGAGGCTGCTTCCGGTGGCTTGTGTGGGGCTTGTCGATGCAACCCACTACAGCGGCCTTTGCGCGTCTATTTAGACGCGCAAAGGCCGCTGTAACACTTTGAGTTGCTGCATAATTTTGCCCTTAAATCGATTCCGATTTAAGGAATTATGCCGTAGCGAGAATTAGGGATGCGCTCTCGCGTATTAAGGCAGGGTATAGGCGATGACGTAGTCTCCGGGCTTGGTGCCGACCGAGCCATGGCCGCCCGCGACAATCAGCACATATTGCTTCTCGCCCACCGTGTAGCTCATCGGCGTCGACTGGCCGCCGGCCGGAAGGCGCGCCTCCCAGAGCTGTTCGCCCGTCGTCACGTCGTAGGCGCGCAGATAGTCGTCGACCGCCGCCCCGAGGAAGGCGACGCCGCCCTTGGTGATCATCGGTCCGCCGATGCCGGGAACGCCGACCTTGAAGGGTAGCGGCAAAGGCGTCATGTCCTCGACGGTGCCGTTTTTGTGCTTGTAGACGATCTTGCCGGTTCTGAGATCGGCCCCGGCGACATAACCCCATGGCGGCGCCTGGCAGGGGACCTTCAGCGGGCCTAGGAACGGGCCCATGAAGACGCCGTAGGGGGCGCCGTCATTGCGGTTGAGGCCTTGCTCGGATCCCTTTTCGCCCTGGCCCTTCGGCGGGATCTGGTCGCGCGGAACGAGGCGCGAGGTGAAGGCGAGGTAGGTCGGCATGCCGAACATCACCTGCCGTTCCGGGTCGACCGCGACCGAGCCCCAGTTGAACGTGCCGAAATTGCCGGGGTAGACGAGCGTTCCTTCAAGCGACGGCGGTGTATAGCGGCCTTCGTATTTCAGCGAACGAAGCTCGATACGGCAGGCGAGCTGATCGAACATGGTCACGCCCCACATGTTCCGCTCCTGAAGGGGCGCTGGCATGAACGTCAGGCCGGAGACCGGCTGGGTCGGTGCGGTAAAGTCCTCCGGGATCGCGCCCTTCGGGGCCGCGACTTCCTCGATCGGGATGATCGGCTCGCCGCTCCTGCGATCGAGCACGTAGATATCGCCCTGTTTCGTCGGACCGACGAGCGCCGGCACGACGGTGCCGTCTTCCTTCGTGATGTCGAGCAGCGCCGGCTGTGCCGGCACGTCCATGTCCCAGAGATCATGATGCACGGTCTGGCGTACCCAGCGCACCGCACCGGAATTGATGTCGAGCGCGACGATCGAGGAGGAGTACTTCTCCACATGTTCGCTGCGCCCCATGCCGAGTTGGTCCGGCACCTGGTTGCCCATGGGGATATAGACGAGGCCAAGTCCCTCGTCATAGCTGAACACCGACCAGCTGTTGGGCGAGTTGGTGATGTAGGTCTGACCCTCGGCAATCGGCGTCGTCACGTCGGGATTGCCGCTGTCCCAGTTCCAGAGCAGGGCACCGGTGTTGATGTCGAAGGCGCGGATGACGCCGGATTGTTCCTGGGTGGAATAGTTGTCGTTGACCGCGCCGCCGATGATCACCTTTCCGGCAACGGCAACCGGCGGCGAGGTCGAATAGTAATAGCCGGCCGGATTGTACTTCATGCCTTTTTCGAGCTGCAGCACGCCGTTGTCGGCAAAGCTGGTGCAGACCGAACCTGTTGCCGCGTCGAGTGCGATCAGCCGCGCGTCCGATGTCGGCAGGTAGACCCGTTCGGCGCAGACGCTGCCGGCGGCTGCCGCCGGATCGGCCCAATAGGTGACGCCCCGGCAGGTCTGGTGCTGCCGGTCCGGGTTCATGCCGGAGTTGCTGTCATATTTCCATTTCTCCTCGCCGGTCGCAGCGTCGAGCGCGATCGCCCAGTTGTGCGGCGTGCAGGCAAAGAGCGTGTCCTTCACCTTGATCGGCGTTACCTGATAAGTGGTCTCGCCCACGTCGTCGGGGCGTTTGATGTCGCCTGTCTGATATTGCCAGGCGACCTTGAGGCTGGCGACATTTTCCGGGGTGATCTGATCGAGCGGCGCATAGCGCTGGCCAAAGGGGGTGCGCCCGTATTGATGCCATTCGCCGGGAGGCATATTGCCGCCGAGCGGTGGATTGGTGGCGACCACGTCGCTCGGCAGGTCACCGCGGATGTCGTGGGGGTCCTGGGTCATCGCGTATCCGGCAATGCCGATCGAAACGAGTACGGCCAGCGCCAGCGGCCAGGCGCCGGCGGCATAGCGTTCGCCCGTCGGGCTCTCAAACCCGAGCGGACGCCGGACCGCCGGCAACATCAGCCACAGGCCGAGCAACACGATGATGCCGCCACGGGGCCCGAGTTGCCACCAGTCGAAGCCGACCTCCCAGACTGCCCAGGCGAGCGAGCCGAGGATCACCAGGGCATAAAGCCAGATGGCCGCCGCCTTGCGCATGAAGAGGAGGATCGCCGTCAGCAGGAAGCCGATACCGGCAATGAGATAATAGGGACTGCCGCCAAGCACTAGGAGCTTGGCTCCGCCGCCGCCGAGCACAAGACCGATGAGCGCGAAGACGATGGCCGTCAGAATGAGCATGGTGGGAACTCCCGAATTGATGAACGGCGCCGCGGCACGGCTTTTTCATTGGGGCGGCCAGGACGAAAAGCCGCGCGGGAAAAAATCGGTTTCGGGGTCGGCGGTCGCGAGGAATGCCGCGGCCGTCAGATCGGGCTTGGGCAAGTCGTACGACCGCCTGCCCCTTAGCACCTAACGCGCCGGTTCTGCCTTTCAATAGCCATGATTCCGCAGCGCAAGAAATTAAGGTGGCCGCAATGAAGTTGCACGCCGAGACATCGCACGACGCTTTGCTGCTCTTGTTGCATGACGGCCGCGCAGCAGCCCGCCGCTGTCGCGGGCTCCCGACGTGGTCCGAAAGAACCGGCGTGCGGTTGACTAAAGCATGTCGCGCAAAAGTGTGCCGCGGTTTTGCGATAACGACATGCGTAAAAACAAGTGCTTAAAGCGCCGCAAGCGAATCCTAGAGATCGCGACGCGCTTTAAGCGAGCCGAAGGCGCAAGGGTTTGGTGTTTTCGCGGCGCAGCACGCCCTTGGCCTCGAGATCGAGCTGGACGGCCTTCAGCCACCACCCGGCCTTTGCACCGTCTGGAAAGAGGTCGTCCGGCAGCAATGGCAGCAGCTTCTGTTTTGCTTCCGCGACCGTGAGGGCGGTCGGCTCACGGGATAGGGCGGTGAGTAGCGCGTCCTTCATTGCATCATACTTGATCTTGTCGACACGCGTGACGTGCCCGGGAGAAACGATGTTTTCGATCTCGATCTTTTCACGTTCCGTGGCCATCAAGCTCACCTTTCACATAGTCGATTTTCGGGGTCCGGAAAGCCATTGCCGCCCAGGCGCCGATGAGCTTCAGCATGAACTTTCCGGAATGTCCGGAGTAGCTCGGCAGGTCGTCCTTGACGCTGACACCCGCCCGTCGGTCCCGCGTCATCACCCGCATCTCCAGAGGTGGCCGGGCTTCCTGGTCGAGACGCTGCCGGTAGAGCGTCAGCCAATGGCCACCGGTGAACTCGAGAAACATCGGCGCATTGCAGCAGATCGCGACAACGCGGCGGGTTTTCGACGTGGGCGTCAGCCGATGTTCGCGAAGCTGATCGGCACCACGCACACAGTCTATCCGATCTTTGCGGAAGAGAACGAAATCCGTGGACCCGTCGCTGTTGAGCACCGGCGCAGCGCCGGGCAGCGCCTCGAACAGTCCGCCTGCTTTCCGGCAACTCGCGCAATAGCAGGCGGCCGCCACGATCGGTCTGCCGGTGGCTCGCAGTTGCACCTGCCCGCAGGTGCAGCGCGCGTTCAACGTCCTGCTTTCGCTCCCGGTCACCGCCATCTCCGCCATTCACGCGTAATCAGACTGTACCGTCCAGTTTGATTTGTCAATGTGGTCGTGCTACTCCGGAACTTGTGCTATCGCGCGCTCACATGAGAGGTCGTGGTTGAGAATGACGAACGCCGTCGGGACGCGAATGACGAGAAAGCGCCAGTCCATCCTGGCTGCCGCCACCGAACTGTTCCTGCAGCGCGGTTTCCTCGCGACGAACATGGATGAGGTGGCGGCGATGGCCGACGTGTCGAAGCAGACCGTCTATGCCCATTTCGGAACCAAGGAGGCGCTGTTCCTCGGTATCGTCACCGGCATGACGGGCGTGGCCGGCGACGAACTGGAGGAGCAGGTCGCCGATCCCTTCGATGGACGCCCGATCGAGGATTTTCTGCTGGATTTCGCCGAGCAGCAGCTCGCGATCGTCATGACGCCGCGGCTGATGCAGCTGCGGCGCCTGGTGATCGGCGAGGCTGAACGTTTTCCGGAACTGGGCAAGAGACTGCATGCGAAGGGCCCGCGTCGTTCGATCGACAGGCTCAGGAAAGCCCTTGCCCACTACCGCGAGAGCGGCGATGTCGAGGCGGAGGATCTGCGCGCAGCCGCATCCTTCTTCAACTGGTTGGTGATGGGCGAGCCCGTCAACGACGCCATGTTGCTCGGCGATCAGGCAATTCCCAATGCCGACGCTCTTCGCGCGCATACCAAGGAAAGCGTGCGGATATTCCTCTCGGCCTATGGCCGAAAGCGATAGGCAAGGCCTATCGACCCGCAGGCGCGAAGCGCTTGTCGGTTTGCCCTCACGTACCGCAAAAGGTTTGTTGCACTTCTTCGTCCGGCTGCGGCGGATCGGCATAGGCGGCAAAACGCGGCTGGTCCTCGTAGGGCTTTGACGTCACATCGACGAGCGCTTCGAACAACGAGAAGTCTGCCTCTTCCGTCGCCGCTACAATCGCCTGTTCGATACGGTGGTTGCGCGGGATATAGGCCGGGTTCACCGCCCTCATCGCCACGGCGCGTTCGCCTGCCGTTCCCGGTTCCTGCTCCAGACGCTTTCGCCAGTCCGCGAGCCAGGACGTGACGCCGGCCGGATCGGCGAACAGGGAAATCAAGGCGGCATCCGCGGCCGGATCGGCAGCACACTCGCAAAGCCTGCGGAAGGTGAGGGTGAAATCGGCATCACCCCGATGCATCGCCGTCAGCAGCGCCTGGACGAGATCAAGGTCGCCTTCCTCCTCGCCGACGAGCCCGATTTTGCGGCGCATGCCATCAAGCCAGTGCCGCTGGAAGATCGCGCCGTACTCGCCGAGCACTTCGTTGGCGAGATCGACCGCCGTTCCTGCCACCGGATCAAAGAGCGGCACCAGCGTCTCGGCAAGGCGGGTGAGGTTCCACTGGCCGATTGCCGGCTGGCTGGCATAGGCGTAGCGCCCGAACTGATCGATCGAGGAAAACACCTTCCTCGGATCATAGGCGTCCATGAAGGCGCAAGGGCCGAAGTCGATCGTCTCACCGGAGATCGTCATGTTGTCGGTGTTCATGACGCCGTGGATGAAGCCGATATGCAGCCAACGAGCGATCAATGCCGCCTGTCGCGCCACCACCGCCTTGAAGAAGGCGAGATAGGGGCGCTCGTCATTCCTGACCTCCGGATAGTGGCGACTGATCGCATAGTCGGCCAGCGCCTGGACCGAAGCCATATCGCCGCGCGCTGCAAAGAACTGGAAGGTGCCGACGCGGATGTGGCTTGCCGCCACACGAGTAAAGATGGCACCGGGCAGGATCTGCTCGCGATAGACCGGCTGGCCGGTTACGACAGCCGCAAGCGCCCGCGTCGTCGGGATGCCGAGCGCAAACATCGCTTCGCTGACGATGTATTCGCGCAGCACCGGCCCGAGGGCGGCCCGTCCGTCGCCGCGGCGCGAGAAGGGCGTCTGTCCTGGTCCCTTCAGTTGAATGTCGCGCCGCTGCCCGTTCCGGTCGATGACTTCGCCCAGAAGGATCGCACGGCCGTCACCGAGCTGCGGCACGAAGGTGCCGAACTGGTGGCCGGCATAGGCCATGGCGAGCGGCGCGGCCCCGGCAGGCACGCTGTTGCCGGAAAAGATCTGCGCACCGTCGCGCTCGAGACTGTCGAGGTCGAGGCCGAGTTCTTCGGCAAGCGGTCGGTTGAGCTTGATCAGCCAGGGCTCGGCGACCGGTGTCGGGTCGACACGGGCGAAGAACTGCTGCGGCAACCGCGCAAAACTGTTGTCGAAGCGAAAGGCGTCGGTTTCGGCGGTCGGCGAAGGAGGCACGTAGTTCATGGTTCTGTGGTCAGCGGCTCCCGCCGGGACATTCCGGCCACCGCCCTTTCGAGCCAAGTCTACATGAGCTGTGCTCGTTTCGCGAGGGTTAGCCGGCGAGGCGGCGCCCTCCCGCGAGAGGTCTTTCGCGGGAGGGCCGGGAGGGCGAGTGCCGTCTTCGTCTCAGGCGCTAAGTGCCGTTGGCGAAAGGCAGGCCTCGCAAATTGCCGCGATATGGCGATGGTCGGTGCCGCAGCAGCCACCGAGGACGCGCAGTCGCGGCAAACGATGCGTCAGCATCCGATACCGCTGCCCGAGGTCCGCCGGATCGCCGGCATCGAGCGTCTCGCTCTCGTCGAGTTCGCTGTGGCTTTTGATCGAGGCATTGGCGCGGATGCCGCCGATCCTGTGGACCCAGGCGCTGCCGGTATCGAGGCTGGCCTCGAAATGGTCCGGATGGGCGCAGTTGATCATGTAGTATTGCGGAAACCGGCCGGTTGCCGCATCGACGATCTCGATCGCGTCCTTGAGCGTGCGGCCGTTCGGCAATCGCCCATCGGTCTCCACCGTAAACGAGATGGCGCAGGGCATGCCGTGGCTTTGCGCCGAGCGGGCGATGCCGATCGCCTCGTCGATATTGGTGATCGTATAGGCGCAGATCATATCGGCGTCGCTGACGGCAAAGGCAGCGACCTGCGCGGCATGATAGTCCTCGGCTTCGTCGGGGCTCATGCGGCTCGCCCTATAGCCGTCGCCACGCGGCCCGATCGCGCCGCTAAGCACGATCGGTGCCTGCGGCCGCTCGTATTCGGCGCGCAGTTCCGTCAGCAGATAGACGGCGTCCTGGTTCAGTTCGGCCAGGGCCCGGGCATCATAGCCAAGCTTGACGCCCCAGTCGGCGCTTGCACGCCACGTCGCCGAGTCGAGAACGAAGCCGGTGCCGTGGTGCTGCGCGATATCGAGGTAGCGCGTGTAGTAGTTCAAAAGCCGCCGCCGCCCTTCGGACGTCGACAAGAGGACGAAGGAGGCAAAGTGCGGAAGCTCGACGCCTTCGTGAAAAATCAGCGTCGTTTCCAGGCCGCCGTCGCTGAGAAAGGTTCCACCCTTCATGAGCGGCAGGCTGCGTCGGTATTTGGCCATGTCGGTCTCCAGCCGTTTTGGTCTCGTTGGATCCCGGCGGAGCGCTCCCATTCCCGCAAGGATGGCTGAATTTCTGCCTTTTTATCATCTTCTAAACTAGACGACTTGCGGTATACTATTGCTAATACACATAAATATCTCAGTAAAATCATAAGGTTGCTGGTTGCGTTTTGCCGCGGCATCGCTCGCTGGTCGTCAGGTCATAGGCGGAAACTGTACCAACGGTAGGGAAACGGCTAATGCGAAAGGGTGAGGAAACGCGCGCCAAAATCCTAGACGCGGCCGAAATCTCGGTGCTGGCGAAAGGATTCGGCGGAACCTCGATCGATGAACTGATCGCCGAGACCGGCATCACCAAAAGCGGTTTCTTCTACCATTTTCGCGACAAGAACGAGCTGGCAAAGGCGCTGCTCGAACGCTACGTCGAGAACGACGAGCGGATCTATGACGAGATCTTCAGCCGGGCGCGCGAGCTTGCGGATGATCCGCTCCAGGCGTTTCTGCTCGGCCTCAAACTCCTGTCGGAACTGCTCTCCGATCTTCCCAACGGCCATCCCGGCTGCCTGGTCGCGGTGGTCTGTAGCCACGAGCGTGCCTTTGATCGCGATATCCAGGAGATCAACCGACAGGCGGCGCTGATGTGGCGACGGCGTTTCGGCGCGATGTTTCGCGACATCATGCGGGTCTACCGGCCACGCGAGCCGCTGGACGTCGACCAACTTGCCGACATGGTCTCGACGGTGATCGAGGGTGGCATCATCCTGTCAAAGGCGCTGAAGGAGCCGAAGAACCTGCCTGAACAGTTGCTGGTCTTCCGAACCTTTGTCCGGCTGCTGTTCCAGCCCTCAGCCGCGTGAGCGTCAGTCTTACTGCATAATTCCCTAAATCGGTTTCGATTGAAGGAGAAAATTATGCACCACTTCTAAAGTGCTACAGCGTCCTTTGCGCGTCATGTTCGACGCGCGGCGCTGTAACCTTCTTCCATCGCCTGCGCCAGTTCGGCGAGCTTGCGCACGGTGTTGAGGTTGCGCGCGGTCCCCGGTTTCAGCGCCGGCAGCTTCAGCTTCGATCGCCCGGAGCCATCAGGATAGTGCACATAGATCTCGTGCCCGGCGACCTGCACTTCTTCGCCGTCGGGCGCGACGAGCCTGTCGAGCGCATCCGCCGGCGCCGCATCCGGCAAGAAGACCACATGCAGCAGATTGCTCTTGGCATCGGGGAAGGGGGCATTCTCGGCAATTGCCTGCAATTGCCTGGCGTCCCGGATCATAACCCCGGGCGCCTTGCCGAGTTTCTCGCCAAGGGCCGCGTCGAGTTTTGCCGCCGCTTCCGGCGCCGGCAGGTCGGAGCGGAACAGCACGTTGCCGCTCTGGATATAGGTCTTCACGTCGCTAAAGCCGAGCCCTTCGCAGATCGCCCTGAGGTCGGCCATCGCCAGCATGCCGGCCCCGCCGACATTGATGGCGCGAAGCAGAGCAACGTGAATGGGCATGGTGCTTCTCCCGATCTTACATCCTGCCGGCGACCTTGATGGCGAAGGCATATTCGAAGGCGATCTCCTCCAGGCGCTGGAAGCGACCGGAGGCGCCGCCGTGACCGGCGTCCATATTGGTCTTCATCAGGATCGGCTCGTTGCCGGTGGTCTTTTCGCGCAGGCGGGCGACCCATTTCGCCGGTTCCCAATAGGTGACGCGCGGGTCGGTCAGGCCACCGAGCGCCAGGATCGCCGGGTAGGATTTTGCCTCGATATTGTCGTAGGGCGAGTAGCCGGCGATGATGTCGTAGAACTCGCGGCTGTCGATCGGGTTGCCCCATTCCGGCCATTCCGGCGGCGTCAGCGGCAGCGTGTCGTCGAGCATGGTGTTGAGCACGTCGACGAAGGGGACCGCGGCGATGATGCCGGTGAATTTTTCCGGCGCCATGTTGGCGATTGCGCCCATCAGCATGCCGCCGGCCGATCCGCCTTCGGCGACGATGTTTGCGTAGGACGTGAACTTTTCCTGATTCAGATAGTCAACGGCGGCGATGAAGTCCTTGAAGGTGTTGGTCTTCTTGGCCATCTTGCCGTCTTCGTACCAGGAGAAACCCCGGTCCTTGCCGCCGCGGATATGGGCGATGGCATAGACGAAGCCGCGGTCGGCGAGCGACAGGCAGTTGGTGTTGAAGCCGGCAGGAATGGTGATGCCATAGGCGCCGTAGCCATAGAGCAGGCACGGTGCCGAGCCGTCGAGCGGTGTATCTTTGCGATAAAGCAGGGTCACCGGCACCTTGGTGCCGTCCCAGGACGGCGCGAAGATGCGGCGGGTGACATAGTCGTCGGGATTGTGCCCGGACGGCACTTCCTGCGTCTTCAGCAGCGTGCGCTCGCGCGTCGCCATGTCGTAGTCGAAAAGCTGCGACGGCGTCGTCATCGAGGAATAGGAGAAGCGAATGATGTCGGTTTCATACTCGGCAGCGCCGGAGAGCCCAAGTGCATAGGCCTCCTCGGCAAAGGCGATCGCATGTTCCTCGCCGGTCTTGCGGTCGCGGATGACGATTTCCGGCAGGCCTTCGCGGCGCTGCAGCCAGACGAGATGGCGGGCATAGGCCATGTGGCTGAGGATCAGCGTGCCCGGCTTATGCGGCACGACCTCACGCCAGTTCTCCTTGCCCGGTGCTTCCACCGGCGCTTCCATGATCTTGAAATCCTTGGCGCCGTCGGCATTGGTGAGGATGTAGAAGACATCGCCGCCTTCGGTCATCTCATATTCGAGGCCGATGACGCGCCCGGCGACGAGCTTCGGTTCGGCCGTTAGCTCCTTGGTCGAGAGCAGCCGGTACTCGCTGGTCTCGTGGTCGTGGATGTCGATGTAGATGAAGTCGTCGATGAGCGAGCCGCCGACCGACATGAAGAAGCCCGGGTCCTTCTCCTCGTAGACCAGCCGGTCGTCGGCCTGGGGCGTGCCGAGCACGTGGTGAAAGATCTTCGACGGACGGTGATTGTCGTCGAGTACGGTGTAGAAGAAGCTCTTGCCATCCGGCGCCCAGGCGCCGCCGCCGCCGGTGTTCTCGATCACGTCGGCCAGATCTTCGCCGGTCGAGAGATCGCGAACCTTCAGTGTGAAATATTCCGATCCCTTGTCGTCATAGCCCCACAGGCCCCGGCTGTGATCGCTCGAGTGGTCGAGGCCCGCAAGGCGGAAATAGGATTTGCCTTCGCCTTCCTTGTCGCCGTCGAGCAGGACGTGCCGGATCGTCTCGTCCTTGCTGTCGGCGTCGCGTGGGATCCGGAAATAACGGGGCTGCTCGCCTCCGGTGACGTAGAGGCTGCCATAGGCAAAGGGTCCGTCCTTGACCGGCACCGAGCTGTCGTCTTCCTTGATGCGGCCGCGCATCTCGGCAAACAGCGTCTTCTGCAGCGCCTTGGTGTCGTCCATCGCCGCATTCATATAGGCGTTCTCGGCCTCGAGATGCTTGCGGATTTCGGGGTCGAGGATCGAAGGATCCTTGAACATAGCCTGCCAATTGTCGGCCCGCAGCCAGGCGTAGTCGTCGGTGCGGGTGATGCCGTGGCGCGTGTCGGTCACCGGCTTTTTCGCGGCAACGGGAGCTTCGGGCAGGTTCTTGAAAACGGACAAGGCATGTCTCCGGGATTTATGCGGCGGGAGACAATGAGATAGAGAGCCCGGCTGCGACGATCAAGCGGAAAGGTCTTCGCCATCAGGCGGGACCTTCTCCCCAACGGCGGGGAGAAGGCAGAGCAGGGCGACCGGGCAAAATGTTCGATCGTTCGCTCGACCGACGAAGGTCGTCGGGCTGTGACTACCCCTTCGCCTTCAGCTGCTTGCGGTATTCCTCGACCGGCAGGCCGCCGACGCCCCAGTCTTCGAAGGCCACCTCGTCGATAACGACGAAGGTGGTGGCCGGGTTCTTGTCGAGAACGGTGACGAGCAGGTCGGTGACGCCCTTGATGAGGGCGGCCTTCTGTTCGCGGGTTGCGCCTTCGCGGGTGATCTTGATGTTCACATAGGGCATTGCTGGCTCCTTAGCCTGGTTGTCGGATATCGTAGTGAAAGACCTTGGCGATGATCTGCCAGCGTGCGTCGACGAAGATCAGCGACAGGAAATCGGTAAACGCCTTCTCGCCGATGGCGCATTGTACCTTGGCGAGGGCTGTCACCGGCCCGGCAAATTCGATCGAGACGATCCTGTCGGTGCGCTGTTCGCCGCGGCTTGCCGGCGAGGGGCGCTTGTCGACGATCGGAAAATGCCTGTTCATGTCGAGTTCGAGCAGCTCTCCCTCGGTCGCCGTGGCGTAATGGGCTTTCGGATGAAAGACTTCGCGCAGGATCGTCGTGTCGCTGTGGTAGAGCCCGTCGAAGTAGCGGCCGAGCACATCGGTGACGGCGGCAAAGCGCGGATCGTTGTGGGTGCCGCTCATGCCGCGATCAGCCCTTCTGCCTTCATGGCTGCCTGCACGGACGGGCGCTGCCCGACCCGCTGCATATAGGCCGTCAAGTGGGGCCAGGGAGCAAGCGAAATTCCCGTGACGCTGGTCCAGTTGACGACGGTGAAGAGATAGGCGTCGGCAACGGAGAAGGCGTCTCCGAGCACATGGGCGCGCCCGTCGGATAGCAGCGTTTCGACGTTGCCGAGGCGTTTGCCAACCTGTGCTGCGGCGGCATCCTTGGCGTCCACGCTTGCGGTCTTGCTGAACAGCGGTGAGAACGCCTTGTGCAGTTCGGAGGCGATGAAGTTCAACTGCTCCTGCAGGCGCGTGCGCTCCAGCGTGCCGTTCGCGGGCGCCAGTCCGGCATTCGGAAAGCGGTCGGCAATATATTGGACGACGGCAGCACCTTCGGTGACGACATCGCCGGTTTCCAGCACCAGCGCCGGCACATAACCCTTGGGGTTGATCGCCTTGAAATCGGCGCCGCTTGCGGTGAGGTGCGTTGCGGTGTCGACCTTGACGATCTCGAACTCGACGCCGGCTTCGCGCAGGCTGATATGGGGCGAGAGCGAGCAGGCGCCGGGGGCATAATAAAGCTTCATGGCCAAATTCCCTTTGTAATGGAAGTCTCCTGTCGAAGACGGCGGAACCTAAACTGAAGCGATAACTTTTGTATATGAGATAACTTTATGTTACCGACGTTTCCGGTTTCCCTGGGGTAACTGGAGAATTTTGCCCATGAGCTTGAAAATTCGAAAGAATAAGGCTGCCGCATTGCCGCCGACCTGCCCGGTCGGGGAGTGCATGGTGATGCTCGGTGGCGCCTGGGCACCCAACATCATCTGGTATCTGAGCGGCGGTCCGCGCCGCTTCAGCGAGCTCAAGATCGACATCCCCGGCATTTCGGCGAAGGTGTTGAGCACGCGCCTGAAGGAGATGGAGGAGAAGGGAGCGATCGAACGCCGGATCGTGCCGACGTCACCGCCATCGGTCGAATACCGGTTGAGCGACCTCGGCCAGGAGTTCGTCCCGGCAATCCATGCGATCGTCGAGGTTGGTCACAAGCTCAAGCTTCGCCGCGAAGCGAAGCTCGCAGAGGAAGCTGCCGTAGGGAATGCGGCGCAGCCATCGCTCGCCTGACGGCGGGCCGAGGGCCGATTGTGACGGCTACCATCGGCCCTTGAGCGACTGCACCGCATGCTCGATGAAGGCGCGGACCTTCGGCGTTTCCGCCTGTCGGTCGACGAAGCAGGCATAGAAGTCGAAGGGCTCGTGGTCGGTGTTGGCGATGCCTTCGCATGGTGCGCCGCCGAACAGCGGCACAAGCAACCCACGCTCGATCAAATCAGTCGCGATAAATGCACCGAGCCGCGTAATGCCGGCGCCAGCGATCGCCATCTCGGCAAGCGTGTCGATGTCGTTGCTGACGATCGTAGCCTTCAGTTCCGGCTCGAAGCGCAGGCCGTCGCGCACGAAAGCCCAGCGAAAGATCCGTCCGTGCCCGGCGTAGCGGTAGACGAGGCAATGATGTTGGATCAGGTCTTCCGGCTGCTTGGGCCGGCCGCGCCGTTCGATATAGGATGGCGCTGCGCAGATGATCATAGGCACCGAGGCAAGCTTGCGGGCAATCAGCCCCGGCTCCAGCTGCAGGCCGAAGCGCACGCTGATATCGATGCCTTCGCCGATGTGATCGATCTCCCGATCGGTTACGACGAGTTCGATCGAGACCTCCGGATGTCGCTCGGCAAAGGATGGCACCAGCGGCGCCACGACATGGCGGCCGAAGGCGACGGAGGATGCGATCTTCAGTGATCCCCGTGGCTCAGGGCTCAGCGATGCGACCGCAACGGCCGCGAGTTCGAGATCGTGGACCACGCTGCGCACGCGGTCGAAATAGACCCGGCCGCTTTCCGTCAGGCCCAATTGCCGCGTCGTTCGGCTAAGCAATCGTGTCCCGAGGGCCCGCTCCAGCCGGGCGATATTCTGGCTCGCAGAGGCCGGCGTGATGCCGAGTTTGCGCGCCGCCGCCGCGATACTGCCTTCCTCGACGCTCCTGACGAAACTCTCGATGCCGCGCAATGTATCCATAATGATATCCATCGAACTATCACATTGATTCGATAGTTTTGCCTAACTCTGAGCAAGGCTGCAATGGCCTACCGGCGCGCGACGTCATCCGTATAGTGCCGGTCATGCCGCTGGGACGGTCCCTGCGGGCAAGTTATGGAGATCTTCATCATGGAGGATACGATACCCCCGCCACGGATCGCGCGCAGCCGCAAGCTGCCGCCGCGTGCGGTGCCGATTGCCTTTGCCTTCTTCATGTCGGCAATCATGGCGTTCCTGATGTGCTGTGTCATTGTCGGCGTCAACACCGGCGTCGACGCCGGCTACCCCGCCCGTGTGCTCAGGACCTATGCGCTGGCGATGCCGGTCGCTTTTCTTTGCGTGCTGTCGATCCGCCCCTTCGTGCTGAAGCTCGTCGGCGCCGTCTGCCGCATGCCCGGCTGAGCCAGCCGGTCCGTCCCGGGTTGCCGGGGCGGCCGTTGTATCGGAATTCAGGTCTCTTCGCTGGTTTGCGAGGGATTGGGGTTGGAAGGGCATGAGAGGCATCCTTTCCTGCTTGCCCCAGGTGAAGTACCCGTTCAGCCACAATTCAGCCTTGTGCTAATATGCTGAGATCGTGGTTCCTGGGAGGGGTTCGTGATGATCGGTTTTCGAAGCGTACTGATTTCGCTGGCGATGGTAGCTGTCGGGCTTTCCTCGAAGGTGGAAGGCGCATCCGCCAGCACCTTCGTCGCCTGGGAGGTTGCCGGTGTAGCCTGGAACGATGTGCTCAATGCGCGTGCCTGGCCATCGTCTTCGTCGGCCATTCGAGCCGGCTATCCCAACGGCACCAGGCTGCAGATGACCGGCCGTTGCATGAACGGCGTCGACCTCCAGCGGATAGCCCGCTGGTCGGCGCAACGGCAGAGCAATGCCGTGCGCGCCACATGGTGCCAGATCTGGCACGATCCGCAGCAGAACGGCCGGTGGCAGGAAGGCTGGGTCTACGGCAAGTTCATTCGGCCTGCACGCTTCTGAGCGCTCTCCTACACGTGTCTGGCGGACGGTGCGATGCGCGAACCCCGTCGCATGACAAAAGCGATCGGCGTGGCAATTGAACGACACCTCGTCGGAGCATACTGCTGTATAAGATAGGCGTTTCGCTTTATTCCGAGTATGGACGAATGCGTGATGAACAATACCTACGGCAAGATTGCCTCTCTTGTTTATAATTTAGACAAATATATTTGGAAGTCCTTTGGCGATGTCGAATATTATCGCGAGTGCTTGAGCGGATGTCTCGGACCGATACTGGAACCGGCCGTTGGCAACGGTCGAGCGCTGATCCCGCTGCTTGAAGCCGGCCTTGACGTCAACGGCTTCGACGCCTCGCAGGACAGAAAAAAGAGCCACGCCCCGGCGAAAGGGGGGCGTGGCAGCGCTGTTAGCGGCAGCGCGCGGCGAAATTCGACTGGTCGAGCTGCTTGCCGTTGAGGGTCAGCACCGAACCTGGCGATTGTGTCAGTGAGCCAGCAGTCCAACCGGCGTCGGCGATGCAATCCTTCGGCGTGTTGGTTGTCGTAATATCGCCTTTCACATCGATCGACGGCCCCATGAAATAGAGCCCGGCCTTGGCTGCCTCGTCGATCTTCACGCCGTTGAACTTGATATCGCTGACGGGCCCGCCCAGGAACTCGTAATCGCTACCGTAGATGAACGCGCCGTAGCTGCCGGCATTCGTGATGTTCACGCCGTTGAAGGTAATATCGGAGACGGGATTGAGGAAGATGCCCGCATTCCGCGTGCCATCGATATTCAGGCCATTGACGACAATGTCCGTGGTCTTGGTTGGCAAGGTGGACGCCGAGACCATCATCAGGCCGTTGATGCCGCCCTTCAGAGTCATGTTGTTGATCTCGACATTGGACGTGCCCTGGAGCACGACAAGATCCATGTCGCGGTCTTGTCTCGAGTTGTCGATCGTGAAGTTTTCGATCAGCACATTGTTCGCGGCAACCATCAGCAGTCCCTCGCGCCTCGAATTGCTGACCGTGACGTTGTCGAGGTGGATTCTGCTCGCCTCGTTGGCGATGACCGGTGGCCAATCGCTTTCGTCGATCTCGCTGCCGCTGAAGATGCCGTAGGTTACCTTGTCAATATCCGTGTTGCGGATCGTCAGGCTGCTGGTTCCAAGCGCGCTGATGGCGGCGTAAGGCGCCTCGTTGGGCTTATACACCGTGAACTCGCATTGCGTGTTGTTCTCGCAAATGGAGAGATCGTGGATGCGGGTGTCTTCAATCTCAGCGCCAACCACGCGCGTCAGGCGGATGCCGTCGTGGCTGGTCCTTGCGATATCGACATTGTCGATCCACAGGCCCTCGGTTTCGGTGCTGCCGATCCCCGCGCGGCCGCCGCGAATGGCAAGGGAAGAGACAGTGCTGAGGGATGCCATGGTGACAACGTCCTGAGCGGGGTCGAAACCGGTCAACGTCGTCGCGGTGCCGCTGTTGACGAAGTTGGCAGTCGCGCCACTGCTTGCGCCACGCACTGCAAGCATGCCGCCACCGCCAAGCAGCGTCTGTCTGAAGCCAAGGCTCAGCGACTGCTCAAGGCCGAGATTGCCGTCCACAAGAATGAGCGCGCCCGCACCCGCATCAGCAAGCATTTGGTTGATGGTCGCGGCGTTGCCGTTTGCGGCCGATACGTTGATCACTTTGCCAGGCGTGAAGCCGTCGTAAACGAACTGCGCCGCCTCGACATCGCCGGTCGCGCCGGCGTGCGTGCGGATCTTGGCTGAGCGCTCGACACGTTGAACCATCGGGTCGAAGGCATCGCTTGCCTTAGCCGTCGCGCCGAACGGAATACGCAGGCGCGCCATGACGGCGCCTTTGAGCTTGTCCTCATTGTCGTAGGTGCCGGTAACGCCGAGCGAGACGGTCGAACCCGCGGAAAGCCCTGGCAGATCCGCGAAGGTCAGTTCCGCCCGCAGCTTGGCGCCGAACATGTCGCCGAGGTTCTTGCCGCCATACCAGTAGCTGCCGCCGAAGACTTTCAGCTGGACGTCGGATCCTTCGTCGAAGACCGGAAGACGTCCGCCGATTTCAGCGTCGAGGCCGCGTCGACCGCGCTCCTTGCCTTCCTGGAAAACGAGCACATGGTCGCGAACATAGGCGGCATTGAACGCGCTCAGCGTCTTGGCGCCGGAGAGCGGCAGATAGAGATTGCTGCGCATTTCGAGATCGCCGCTGAGCGCTTCGAGGCCGAAGGACACCTGGCCGAACGGGTTGGCGTACTCGCTCTTCAGGTAGTCGTAATAGCCATAGGCGCCGATGACCCATTGGTCGTTGGCGCGGAAGCGGTAGCCGGCGCCGATCGAGCCCTGTCGGACCTTATCGTTTTCTATCGTTCCGCGTGTATCGATGAAAATGGCATTGCCGGAGTCGAGCACGAAAGGCAGGAAAAAGCCGCCACTGGCAGCCGAGCCGCCGCTGAAGAAACCGCCTTCGATTTCGGCTTGCGGCCTGAAGTCCACCGCCAGGGCCGGGGACGAAAGAGTGGTGCCGCTTGCGAGCGCAAGCGCTAAAATAGTCTTATATTTCATGTTATTAACTCCGCATTCACCGGGCGTTGGGCGCCCTTGGCGATGCGGTTAAATTATACGACTGTTTTACTCAAGTTTATTGATCGATTATCCCATATTTTTCCAGCGGCGTGATGCCGCAGGGTGCATCAGTGCTACTGAGTTCACAATCCTGGCGGTAATCGGAGAACGCATCTGCGCTGACACAGCCATTCATCTGGCAGGGGTTCGGCCGTGAATTCGAAAAGCCCCGCCCGTCGGTCGAACAGGCGAGGGTTTGAGTTCAGGCCTGATACGTGCGGTCAGGAGGCAAGCGTTGCGGCATTGTCCCGGGCGTAGGTTTCGAGGCTGCGGGGTTCGTGGCCGGTCAGCGTCTTGACGTCGCCGGTCGGTGCCGCCGTCCAGCCCTCACGCACCGGATGGAAAATCGAGGCAAGGAAGCGCGCATAGTTTTCGGGCACGCCGGCACCGGTCAGGATTCCAACAAAGGTCTCGTCATCGATTGGCGTGTAGGTGATCGGCTTGCCGATGACGCGCGACAGGATCGCCGCCGCTTCGCCGTAGCTGAGCGCCTCGGGGCCAGTCAGGTTGAAGGCACGGTTGTTGAATGCATTGCTGGTCAGTGCGGCAGCCGCGCTTTCGGCGATGTCACGCGTGTCGATAAAGCTCGTCTTGCCGTCTGCCGCCGGGACCGCGATCGCGCCATGGCGAATGCCTTCGATCCAGTAGTTCTGAAAATTGTCGGAGAACCAGTTCGGCCTGAGGATGACGAACGGTACGCCGGTCTTTTCGACCAGCAGTTCGACCTGGCGATAGGGAATGCTGTCGTCGGCATCGACGCCGATGACGGTCATCAGCACGATCTTGACGCCGCGCGCCGCCGCGGCCGTGATGATCGGCGTCAGCAGCCCGACCGGATCGAGGTGTCCGCCCGGGGTCAGCACGAACATCCGATCGACGCCGTCGAGCGCGTAGCCATAGGTCGAGCTGTCGCGATAGTCGAAGGCGACGGCCTCGGCGCCTGCGATCGGCGTTGCCTTGCGCGTCGCGGCCTTGACGCGTTCTCCCTTCGCGACCAATGCGCCGATGACCTTGCGACCGACGGTACCGTTTGCTGCGAGTACCAGAATCTTGCCTGCCATATCCGTCTCCTTGGTATCGATATGAAACCATGTTAATAACGGAAACTAGATATAAGTGCCGGGAAATGCTGTAAAGGAGGCACTTTCCGGTGACATGGTTTCCTCCTGGAAACCGCCAGTTGGAGCATGCGCCCGATGGAATACGACGTCTATATCCAGACTTGTCCGACGCGAATGGTTCTGGATCGCCTGGCTGATAAATGGGCGGTTCTGGTGCTTGGCCGCCTCGATGACAAACCCGTGCGGTTCAACCAGTTGAAACGCGAGATCGATGGCATCTCGCAAAAAGTGCTGTCGCAGGTGTTGAAGAAGCTGGAACGTGATGGGCTGGTCAGCCGCAAGGTTTTTGCCACGGTTCCGGTGACGGTCGAATATGCGATCACACCGCTCGGGCGAACGCTGACCGCCACCGTCGACGCTTTGCGCCGCTGGGCCGAAGACAATATCGAGACGGTGCTGGCCGCCCAGCAGAAATACGACCGCGCCGCGGACTGAGCGCGACGCGGCGTTTGGCCTGCGGGTGATACGGGAGGGGCGTGAGCAGCAGGGCGTCAGGCTGCAAGCCTGAGGCCGATCCCCCAGGGGTCGACGAGGCTGTATGTCGTGCCGTTTCGGTTCACCAGGATGCCCATCCCGTCGAGCTTGCCAACCGCTTTCGCAAGCTCTGCAGAATCCTTGAACTGGATCGTGTAATCGGAGAGGCCGGTCATATTGGCCTGACGTTTGGGCGCGCCGCGCGAGTTCCAGATGTTGGCGGCGACATGGTGGTGATACTTGCCCGAGCCGAAGAAGCTCGCGCCCGGATACCGCGCCATCAACCCGAGCCCCAGTATGTCCCGGAAGAAGGCGTCTGCCTCGGGGATATCGGACACCTGCAGATGGATGTGGCCGATGCCCGTACCGTCGGCAAGGCCATTCCAGTCGTCCTTCGGCGCCTCGTCATAAAGCGCCTGCAGGTTGAGCGGCAGCGTATCCATGCCGACCGTGCCGTCCGGCTTGAAGTTCCATTCGTTCCGCGGCCGGTCACGATAGACCTCGATGCCGTTTCCTTCCGGGTCAGCGAGATAGATCGCTTCGCTGACGAGATGGTCGGATGCGCCTTGCAGGCGGACATCGTTGTGGGCGGCATGGGCGAGCCAACGTCCGAGTTCCTGGCGGTTCGGAACGAGGAAGGCCGTATGGAAGAGACCGGGTGCGTTTCGTGGCGCTCTGGCCGCGTTGCCGGCCGTGGTCAGCGTCAACAGCGGGCGGCCGCCGACACCCAGCGTCACGCCGCTGGTGCTCGTTTCAAGCGGCTTCAGTCCCATGATGCGCTGATACCACTGCGACACCGTCGGTAGATCCTCCACCACCAGATGCGAATGATCGACATGCGCCGGCATGGCCAATGCGTGATCGGCAGCAATGTCGATAAGCGGCGTGCTCTGGGTGGACGTCATCTGTTGCCTCCTTCGGCGCCGAAACCACTGGCCTTGTCGGGCCTCAGTTTCGTTGAAACTGTCCCCTGAATATGGGCCGAAGTCGGCGTTCACGAAAGACCGCCAGTCGCTTGATGTTGTGTTCGATGAGCGTTGACAGTGGCCGTTGTCGCCCTAGCTCAATTGTACAGGGCAATGCAGTCGCGGCGCTTTCGATTTGATTTCAATCAATGCCGGAAGAGTCGTCTGGGCTCAGTCTCGAAGGCGAGGGATTTCCCCGCGTTTCGGCGCCGGCGATCCGGGTAGGCAACGCAAAGGAGTGCAGTATGTACAAGAAGATCATCGTCCCTATTGCCATGGATCAACTGGAGCATGGTGAGTCCGTGCTCGGCATCGCCGAAAAGCTGATCGATGAAGGGGGCGAGATAGTCCTGCTCAATGTCGTCGAGGATCTGAACGCCTATGCCCAAGGCTACATGATCGTCGATTTCCCGCTGGAAATGGTCGAGGAATCGCGCAGGCATGCATTGAAGACGCTGGAAGCGATGAAGGCCAAGCACGGGATCAAGGGACGCATCGAGATCCGTACCGGCGGCGCCGCCGGCACGATCAATGCGCTCGCTAGGGAAGAAAACGCCGACCTGGTCATCATTGCCTCGCATCGGCCGGGCTTGATCGACTATTTCATCGGGTCGACCGCCAGCCGGGTCGTCAGCCATTGCCCCTGTGCCGTTCTCGTCGACCGGTGAGCCGCCAACAATCAAGAACAGGAGCGTGGCGCGCCTGAAGTGCCACGACTTCAAGGAGTCTTCCTATGGACAAGCTTGCGCTTGACGACTTTCATGAACGGCTGAGCAGCCGCAAACACGAACTCTACGGCCGACTGGTGAAGATCGAGCATGACCTCGATCAGCCAATGAATGCCGATGTGCCGGATCGGGTAACCGAACGGGAGAACGACGAAGTGCTGGAGGGCCTCGGCCTTGCCGGCCAGGAGGAAATCCGCGCAATCGACGCGGCGCTCGATCGCATCGCGGCCGGCACCTTCGGAACTTGCGTCCGCTGCGGCCTGTCGATTTCCCCAGAACGGCTCGATGCCGTGCCCCATGCGCCGCTCTGTCAGGAATGCGCCGCCGAGGTCGCGGCCGGCGCGAAGTGAAGATGTTGTCCGCCGTGAGGGGGGCATCAGACGTCCCCGAGGCACGGATTGCTTGCGATGCATGTCCTCGTTGCGGCTTTCAGCCAGCTACAGCGCCGCGCGTCTATTTAGACGCGCAAAGCTCGCCATAACCCCAGACGGCCTTTGACCGTAGGCAAAGCTCCGTCAGGATTTCGGCCTGTTCCGGCTCCGGCGTGCGCAGCGTTGTCATCGATGTCCTCCCCGTGCGCGTCGTTTGCCCGTTTCCGTCGCCAATGTGGTTGCTCTGCAGGCCGCAGACCAGGGATGTCGGTCTTCGCAAACACGTCATGGCTCTGTTGTAATGCGTTGCAAAAGTTGATGCTTTCGCCATCGCCGAGCACTTTGCTGTGGCAGCTCGCTGTGGCAGGATAGGACTTCATAAGAAAACGGCCGGTGCCTGGGGGCGATGAAGGTCGGAAGTGGGGAAGTGTGGAGTTCGCCGGCGTCAAATGGAACTACGATCGATCGGAACTGATCGCCGATGGGATCGTGCATGGTGTCGGCCTTGCGGCTGCACTCGTCGGCGTGACTGCTCTGATCTTCTACGCGATGCTTTTTGGCACGACCGGCCAGCTTGCCGCCGCCGCGATCTACGGCGCCGGACTGCTGGCGACCTTGTCGATTTCGTTTCTCTACAATCTCTATCCGGTTTCGCGGACAAAATGGTTTCTGCGCCGCTTCGACCACTCTTCCATTTTCGTGCTGATCGCCGCCACCTATACGCCCTTCCTCCAGCGCGGCTGGGAGGATCCGTTCCTGTTTGCGATGCTGATCGGCATCTGGGCGATTGCCGCCCTCGGTGTGGTGATCAAGTGTCTTTTCCCCGGTCGCTTCGACCGGCTGGCGATCCTGCTCTACCTCGCCATGGGCTGGAGCGGCGTGCTTGCGGTGGGGCCGCTATTGTCGGCGTTGTCGACGACAACGCTGGTGCTGATCCTCATCGGCGGCATCATCTATTCCGCCGGCGTGATCTTCCATGTCTGGGAGAGGCTTCGCTTCCAGAATGCCATTTGGCATGCCTTCGTCGTCACCGGCGCCGCCGTGCATTATTCGGCCGTGCTCAACTGCCTGAGCGGCCAGGCGATTTCCTGATCTGCAAGCGAAAACGCCGATTGTTCAGTTCGGCGCCGCGACGGGCGCTGCCGCCACCGGCGTCTGCTGGCAGCCTTCCGAAGGCCTGAGAGCCTCGGCCATCCGTGAGATGACACCATCGAAGCTGGTCAACCGGCTCTTGCGATACTGCAGCCGGAAATAGGCGGCACTGCCGTCGCAAAGTGCGATCGCCCGCGTGTAAAACACCTCTTCGCCGCGCACGCCGGAGAAACTTGCCCAGGCTGCCGTCACGCGCGAATAGGAAATCCGCCATTGGTCTTCCCGTTCGCTCGCCATGCGGTCGTTGACATCGATCTCGAAATCGCCGTCGACGAGCTCGCTGCCGAAAACGGCGAGCGTGGCGCCGTTGTCATTGGCGTGGAAGCTGACGCCATCGCCATTGTCGGCTTCACCCTGCAGTTCGAAACCGGGCGGAATGTCGAGGATATAGCCGAAGCGGGGATCGGTGTAGGCGTGCCAGTCATTGTCCGCCGCGGCCGGAAAGGCAGCCGAAAGCAGAAGAACGAATGCAGTCAGAATGCGACGCACGCGGACCTCCTCCAGGCTTGCTTCGACGGCTTCATTATGAATAGCACATCCGTGTACGGATCGCTGTTTCTATTGGAACAGCGCCAGGACTGCCAATGCTTCCGTCTGTTTGTGTCAATCCTCGGTAAACGTCATCGCGTGGCCGTTGAGGCAGTAGCGCAGGCCAGTCGGCGGCGGGCCGTCGGGAAAGACGTGTCCGAGATGGGCATCGCAGTCGGCGCAACGGATTTCGGTGCGCACCATGAAATGCGAACGGTCCTCGATCTCGCGGATCGCCTCGGCGTCGATCGCCGCGAAATAGCTTGGCCAGCCGCAGCCGGAATCGAACTTGGTATCGGAGCGAAACAGCGCCCGGCTGCAGCAGACACATTCGTAGGTGCCCGCTTTCTTGTTGGCGAGGAACGGGCCGGTGAAGGGGCGCTCGGTGCCGTGTTCGCGGGTGATGCGGAATTGTTCGGGCGACAACTGCGCGCGCCACTCCGCATCGGTCTTGATCACTTTCGGCGCCCTTGCGTCTCTCATCGAAGATCTCCCTGTGATTTTCGACGACTATATAGGATCGCCGGCGACGTGCCGCAAATCATGCTCGCGCGCCGGGAGGCTGCTGTGTGCCGGGGCTGTGGCCGGCAGTGAAACTGCAGCTCGATCGACGTGATGCGGGGTGTGGTTTTCAATCGCCGCCGACGGCCGGCGATACCTCGGGAATGTCTCGCCGGATCACGGTCGGGCCGGCACCGCGAACGCGTTTGCTGTCGTTGTAGAATGCGATGAACTCAGGCGCGGGCAGGGCCCTGGAATAGAGCCAGCCCTGGCCGTAATGCACGCCGCGCTCCAGCAGATAGTCTGCCTGCTCCTGTCGTTCGATGCCTTCGGCGACGATGTAGAGGTTCAGCGATTTGGCGATGTCGATGATATGCGGGGTAACGGCGCTCGTCGCCGAGACGAGACCCACCGTATCGACAAAGGATTTGTCGATCTTCAATGCGTCGAGCGGCAGGTCCTGGAGATACTGCAGGCTGGAATAGCCGGTGCCGAAATCGTCGATCGCCACGGAATGGCCGAGCCGGCGGGCTTCCTCGATTGTTGCCCGGGCGGATTTCACGTCCATGAAGCCGCGTTCGGTGGCCTCAAGCCAGATCTGCTCGGTCAGGACACCAGAGTTCGCGAGCGCGGCCTGGATGACAGGCAGGATGCGGCCCGACTTGATGTCGTCGGCCGAGAGGTTGATGGCGATGTGCAGCGAACGGTCGGCGACAAGGACGGGCCCAAGATCTTTGATGACCCCGTCGATAACCTGATCGGTAATGGCCTGGATCAGGCCGTTTTCTTCTGCAAGCGGGATGAAGGTATCAGGCCTGACCAGCGAGCCGTCAGGCCTGCGCCAGCGCACCAGCGCTTCCGCGCCGACGCAGATGCCGGTCTTCATCTCGATGAGCGGCTGGTAGTGCACGATGAATTCGCGGCGTTGCACGGCGATCGAGAGTTCGCCGAGCGGCGACAGGCGTCGCCGCGACAGCCAGAAGACGAGGCCGACCATCAATGCAGCGACAATCGCGCCGAGCGGCAGGAGCAGCAGTCGTTCGCGGCCGAGATCGTCCAGCAGCGACGCCCGTGACGATGTCGCAATGGCAATCCAGCCGTATCCGGTCGAGGCGGCAAACAGATTGTCCGCATCGCTGCCGGTCTGCGGATGCTCTATCAGCCGCTTGATCAGCGACGCATCCGGGTCGTTCAACGCGCCAACGAGGGTGCCGGTGTCGCTGGCGATCGCAAGGCGCGTATCCGGGGAGGCGAGCACGTCGACGAGCCGAGCCGGATCGGTCAGCGCGCTGTAGGATCGGTACCGGAATCCCAGCATCGCCCGACCGTTGCTGATCGTCGGGTGAACCCGCGCCGTCACGCCGATGCCGTTGGCTGTGGTGAAGTCGACTTGTTGGCGGGCGATCGTCGTTTCCGGCTTGCCCCAGGAGGTGCACTTCAGCTCATCGTTCTCAAAGTAGCCGATATCCTCGATGGAGCGCGTGGTGACGACAAGAGTGCGCATCGCCGCGATATGCTCCTGCGAGCAGGGCGTGAACCTGAACCCGTCCGCAGCCTTGAGCGCCGACGTTGCTTCGCCGAACGCCATATCGGCGCGCATGATCGCATATTCGGCAAGGCGAGCGAGGCGGCTCTCTTCCCTGCTGGTGGCGACCGACCACGAGAGATAGAACGCGGCGACGATCGGAAGGATGGCGCCGAGCGCCGCCAGTACACTGGTCACCGCCACAATGTGAGACCGTTCCAAGCCAGACCTCGCGGGTTCAAGAGAAACGCTGTACAGTTCCGTGCCTCAGCCAAACGGCGGTAGCGAACGATCTCATGTCGCGCCCGTCAGAAGGCATGAAATACAGTCGCAATTCCTGAAAATTCAAATACTTGACGATTTTTCAAATTCTCGGGCGAAGGGAGCCGACCCTACCGCATCTCGCACGCCCGAAATACCATCCATTCGCAACGAAATACCAGACACAGCGGGTGCTGCGCGACAGATAGCACCGCACGTTGCTAACAACACTTTAATCGCGTACGCCGGCTGATCGGCGGCGATGACCCGCACCGAGCGGGCGTGAATGTTAAGGCGATGCCACATCGGATGATTTGCCCTGGCCGCCAAGCATAACCGCCAATCTCACAAGAAAACCGGAGATCTTCCGGGCATTTGCCGGAGTTAACAGGGCATAACGTCGATTTTACCCGATTCGCACTTGAGGCGCCTCCACCCATCTTTTATGTCGGGTATTCGTTTGATCCGACAATCAAATCGCAAAGGAGCGCGCCCGGACGATGGATGTTGCGGCCCTGACATTGCTGGCCTTGGCCCTCCCTTTCGTCGCGGCACTTGTCGCGCCGCTCCTGACCCGACTCCTGGGGCACAATGCGGCCTGGATCCTTGCGCTTTTTCCTGCGGCGATCGTCCTGCACTTCATGCGCTTTTGGCCAGAGGTCTCTCGCGGCGAAACCGTCACTGGCGGCTATGAATGGATCCCATCTTTCAATGTCAGCTTCTCCTGGCTGATCGATGGCCTGTCGCTGACCTTCGCGCTTCTGATCGCCGGTATCGGCACGCTGATCGTGCTCTATTCCGGCGGCTACTTGAAGGGGCACCCGCAACAGGGGCGGTTCTTCTCGTTCATCCTGATGTTCATGGGATCGATGCTCGGGCTCGTGGTGTCCGACAGCTTCCTGATGCTGTTCGTTTTCTGGGAGCTGACCTCGATCACCTCGTTTCTGCTGATCGGCTTCGACCATTCGCGCGAGGCGGCCCGGCGCGCGGCCCTTCAGGCGCTGGTGGTCACCGGGGGAGGTGGGCTTTTCCTGCTTGCGGGCCTGCTGATCATCTGGAACGTCACCGGCGTCACGCAGCTTTCGCTGCTCACGTCCTTTGGTCCGGAAATGCGCGAGAGCCCGTTCTATCTCGCGGCACTGCTGCTGGTGCTCGGCGGCGCCTTCACCAAGTCCGCCCAGTTTCCCTTCCATTTCTGGCTGCCCAACGCGATGGAGGCGCCGACACCCGTCTCGGCCTACCTGCATTCCGCGACGATGGTGAAGGCTGGCGTCTATCTGCTGATGCGCCTGAACCCGGTGCTCGGCGGAACGCCGGAATGGCAGATTTTGCTGCCGCTGTTCGGCGGCGCCACGCTGGTGATCGGCGCCGTTCTCGCCTGCCGCCAGACCGACCTCAAGCTGATGCTCGCCTACACCACCATGGCATCCCTCGGTCTCCTTGTGATGTTGACCGGCCTCGGTTTCCCGCATGCCATCGAGGCGGCGGCGCTTTATCTCGTTGCGCATTCGCTGTTCAAGGGCGCGCTGTTCATGGTCGCCGGCATCATCGACCACGAGACCGGCGCGCGCGATGTGACGAAGCTCGGCGGACTGCGTTCCGCCATGCCGCTGACATTCGTGATCGCGCTCGCCTCGGCGCTTTCCATGGGCGGCCTGCCTCCGTTCTTTGGCTTCCTCGCCAAGGAAGAGATCTATTACGCGCTCTCCGGCTTCGACCGGCGCGCGATGGTGTTCGCTGCCCTTGCCATCGTCGGCAATGCGCTGATGTTTGCCGTCGCGTTCGCCGTCGGGCTCAAGCCCTTTATCGGCCCAACGGTAAAAACGCCGAAGTGCGCACACGAGGCGCCGCTGCTTCTCTGGCTCGGCCCGGCGCTTTTGGCGGTCAAAGGGCTTTCGGCAGCGCTACTGTCCAATCTCACCCACGAGCTTGTGTCGGCGCCGATGGCGACCGCGATTGCCGGCGAGCGCAGGCAGGTCACAATCTCGGTGGTTCCGCATATCGGCATGCCGCTGGTGTTGTCTCTTGCGACCGTCGTTCTGGGCGTCGTCTTCTATCTCAACCTCGCCCGTCTGCGCGCCTTCATCGCAACGATTCTTGCCGACATCGGCTGGGGGCCGGATCGCGGTTTCGATCAGTTCATGCGCGGCCTCGTCCGCTTTTCCGTCGCGCTGACGCGCCGGCTGCAATCCGGTCGTCTTGACGTCTACATGACGGCGACATTCGTGCTGGTCGCCGCCGTATTGCTGGGCGCGCCGCTTTACTACGGCGAACTGCCGCGTGCGCCGTTCTTTGCTGGCAACGTGCCGCTGCACGAGCTTGCGATCATGGCGATCGCCGTCATCGGGCTCTTCGCCGTCGTGCGCGCGGCCGACCGGCTGACTGCGATCGTCTCGCTCGGCATTCAGGGCTTTGCCGTCGCCGTCATCTTCCTGCTCTATGGTGCGCCGGATCTCGCCTTCACCCAGTTCATGATCGAGACCCTGTCGGTTGTGGTGCTGGCGCTGGTGATGACGCGGTTGAGGCTCTCGCCCTCCGACCACCGGCCGCTCATCCAGAAAGTGCCTGATGTGGCCATTGCGCTCGCCTGCGGCCTCGGTTTCGGGCTGATGCTGCTGAAGGTTACCGGCGTGCCCTTTGACGCCTCGTTGACGGACTTCTTCAATCTCTATTCGAAGACGGTTGCGCATGGCGCCAATGTCGTCAACGTCATCATCGTCGATTTCCGCGGCACGGACACGCTCGGAGAGATTGCCGTCGTCATGGTGACGGGTCTCGCCATCCTGTCTCTCGTTCGCCTCAGGGCCGGCTCGCTGCGGCGCATTGCCGACAATGACCCGGATGCGGAGGATCGCGCATGAGATCGGTGATTTTCCGTGCCGTCGCGCCGTTTCTGACCAGCCTGATGGTGCTGTTTTCGATCTTCGTGCTGTTGCGCGGCCACAACGAGCCGGGTGGCGGCTTCATCGGCGGGCTGATCGCCGTGTCGGCGCTGGCGATCTACGGTATCGCCTGCGGCGTGGAGACCGTGCGTCGCGCCATCTACTTCCATCCGATGGCGATCGCGGGCGCCGGCCTCTTCGCTGCCACCATCGCCGGCTTGATTTCGGTAGCCGCGCGCGTGCCCTTCATGACCGGGCTTTGGGTCTATCCATCCCTGTTTGGCGTAGAGGTGCCGCTATCGACGGTGATGCTGTTCGACTGTGGCGTCTATCTCGTCGTCGTCGGCGCCATCAGCTCGATCGCCCTGTCGCTCGAAGAGCGGGGAGGTGAATGATGGAGGCGTGGTTCGCGCTGCTCGTCGGCATCTTCTTTACCGTTGCGATCTATCTGCTGCTGTCGAAGTACATCATTCGCGTTCTGCTAGGCGTCGCGATCCTGGGTAATGCCGTCAACCTTTTGATCTTCACCGGCGGTCGGCTGACGCGCGGCGTCCCGCCCGTTGTTCCGGAGGGCGCCGATACGCTCGCCGGGCGGGCGGCGAATGCGCTGCCGCAGGCCCTCATCCTGACGGCGATCGTCATCTCCTTCTCCTTCTTCGCTTTCCTGCTGGTTCTGGCCTGGCGCGCCTACGAGGATCTTTCGACCGACAATACCGACGAGATGCGCGTCGCCGAGCCGGAAGAAGAGCCGGCTCAGCCGCTTGGATACTGACCGACCCATGGCCGTTTCGACTTCACCCCCCGCCGATCTTTCCGCAGCCCTCGTTATCGAGCCGGTTGCGGCTGCCGATTGGCTGGTGATCCTACCGGTCGCCTGGTGCCTGGCGTTCGGGGCGCTGCTCGTCATGCTGCGCCGCCCGATCGGCCTGCATCCGTTCATCGCGGTCGCGGGGCTCGCCGGCCTGGTGGTGATCGACGGGCTGCTGCTGCAGCAAGTGATCGCTAGCGGTCCGATGACGATGGTGATGGGGCGCTGGCTGCCGCCTTTCGGCATCGCTTTCACCGTCGACCTGACCGGCGCGCTCTTTGCGCTCGCGGCCTCCATCGTTGCGCTTGCCGGCGGCATCTACTCGCTTGCCGACATCAATGACAGTGGCCGGCGATACGGTTTCTATCCCTTCCTGATGCTGCTGATGGCCGGCGTCTCGGGTGCGTTTCTGACCGGCGACATCTTCAACCTCTACGTCTGGTTCGAGGTGCTGCTGATCTCGTCCTTCGGCCTGATCGTGCTCGGCTCCGAGCGCGAGCAGATCGACGGCGCGGTGAAATACGGTTTCCTCAATCTCGTCGCGACGACTCTGTTCCTGATTGCGACCGGCTATCTCTATGCGAGCTTCGGCACGCTCAACATGGCCGACATTGCTCGCAAGGCGGAAGGCCTGCGCGGCACCGCGCCGTTGATGACACTGACGGCGTTGTTCGTGCTGGCCTTCGGGATGAAGGCGGCGGCATTCCCCGTCAATTTCTGGCTGCCGGCGTCCTATCATACGCCGCGCGTTGTCGTGTCGGCGCTCTTTGCAGGGCTGCTGACCAAGGTCGGGATCTACGCGCTGATCCGCGTCACTGTGATGCTGTTGCCGCTGGAGCGGGAGGAGCTCAGCTTCGTCATGGCGGCTGTCGGCGCTCTGACGATGCTGGTTGGCGTCTTCGGCGCATTGGCACAGTCGGATTTCCGCCGCATGCTCGGCTATCTCGTGATCTCCGGTATCGGCTCGATCCTCGCTGGCGTCGCCGTCGGCGGGCCGGGCGGCATCGGCGGCGCGATCTTCTATGCCCTGCATTCGATGCTTGTGATGACGGCACTTTACTTTGCTTCCGGCGTCGCAGCGAAGCTTGGCGGCAGCTTCTCGCTGTTGTCGCTTGCCGGCCTTTATCGCCGCCATGTCGGCTTCGCCGCCATTAGTCTGATGCTCGCCTTTGCGGTGTCCGGCCTGCCGCCGTTCTCGGGATTCTGGCCCAAGGTCATGCTGGTCAAGGCCGCGCTCGACATCGGCGCCTGGTGGCTTGCCGCGGCGCTGCTCGTCACCGGTTTCCTGACCACGATCGCCACCGGCCGTTTCTTCCTGCTTGCCTATTGGCGGGACGCGGCCGAAGGGCGGGGGGCAACGGCCGAGGCGCAGATCCCCGCTGCCATTCTTCTGCCGCTGGCGGCGCTGACTGTGCTGACGCTCACGATCGGCCTCTATCCCGAGCGGCTGCTTTCAACGATCCAGAATGCCGCAGCCGGGCTTTCCGAGCCGTCGAGCTATCTGAACTCGGTCTTCCCGGGAGCCGCCCGATGATCAAGCTGCTCTGGATCAATCTGATCTTCACCGCGATCTGGGCCGCAATCAGCGGCAGCCTCAGCGTGCCGAACCTCTTGCTTGGCTTTGCCATGGGCGCGCTATCCCTATGGCTGATCCGGCGCGAACTGCAGCCTGTCGCCTATCCGGTTCGGCCGCTGAAGATCCTCCTGCTGACGGCATTGTTCTTCAAAGAGCTGGCAGTCTCTGCGACCAAGGTCGCTCTCATGGTCGTCCAACCGAAAATGCGACTGAAGCCGGGGATCTTCTCCTACCCGCTGACGGTCAAGAGCGACTTCGAGATTGCGCTGCTTGCCAACCTGATCACGCTGACGCCGGGCACGCTTTCGGTCGACGTCTCGGAGGACCGCAAGACCCTCTACGTTCACGCGCTTGATTGTGCGGACCCAGGGGGCCTCAGGCGCGATATCGCCAATGGCTTCGAACGCCGCATCCGGGAGGCTTTCGAATGACGATTCCGGATCAGATTCTTTCGGCCGCCACCGGCTTTGCACTCGTGCTGCTGTCCACGGCGCTGCTGGTGACCGTGTGGCGCATCATCCGCGGCCCGACGCTGCCCGACCGGGTCCTGGGCCTCGATATGCTCGTGGCCATTGCCATCGGGCTTATCGCGGTCGTTGCCATCCGCACCGGCTTCAATCTTTATATCGATATCGCCATTGCCCTTGGCTTGGTCGGCTTCCTCGCAACCGTCGCCTTTGCCCGCTTCGTTCTGGCACGCGGTCTCTCACCGGAGAGGGCGAGCCCGCAGCAGGCAGCGCCCGCTGCCGGGAAGCGGGGTCGTCCGCAGCAAGCCAAGACTGCCCGGCACAAACGCAAGGGAGGACGCTGATGGGACCGATGTTCGAGGCCATCATTGCGCTTTGTGTTGCTGTCCTGCTTGTCGGTGGCGCCATGTTTTCCTTGCTGGCGGCGATCGGTATCGTACGTTTTCCCGACCTCTACACCCGTATGCACGCCGCCTCCAAGGCTGGCACCGTTGGTTCGGGCCTGCTGCTTTTGGCCGCGGGACTGCACTCGCTCGATATCGCAATACTGTTTCGGGCATTGGCAGGTTTCTTTTTCTTCGTACTGACGGCCCCCATTTCCGCTCATCTCTTGGCAAAGGCCGCTCATCAGGCGGGTTACAGGCTGACGAAACAATCGGTCATAGATCAGCTTCCGCAAAAGGAAGAGCCGCGCCGGCATTGAACGGCAACGTTTCTGATTCTGTATTTCAGCACATCGCGATAGATCGCGGCCGCGTTAGCAATTGCGAAATAAAGTTGCTGCCGTCGCCCAAATTTATGTTTGGAATTTTCGCAGATCGATGTTAATCGAGTAAATGTAAAGTGTCGTCGTGGAAAATACTTAGAGCTGAAATTCCAGCTTGAGTTGTGAATATTGGCTGTTGCTTTGAGAGGCTGGTTGATCCAGCGACTCGGCAATAGGTTTCGTGATCAAAATTCCAACTCTTGATATTGCGGCAAGAATTTGTCCTTGCTGCGCGATTGATGGTCTGTCCCAAGGCAGCGAAGGCTTCCCGGCGGCATTTGCATGTATTCCTCTTCCTGAAACATGTTTCGGGTTTGTGCTGAATTCCGATAGGAGAATGAAATGACTGAAACAACGCTTGGCGCGAGCCATGAACTTCTGGTTGAACTGACGGCTGAGATCGTTTCCGCTTATGTCAGCAACCATGTCGTTCCGGCCGCCGAGCTCTCGACGCTGATCGCCGACGTCCATTCGGCTCTCAACAACACGGCTGCACCTGCGCCGGTCGTGGTTCCCGTTGAAAAGCCGAAGCCGGCCGTGTCGGTGCGCAAGTCCGTTCAGGACGACCAGATCACCTGCCTCGAATGTGGCGGTACCTTCAAGTCGCTGAAGCGCCACCTGATGACGCATCACAGCCTGTCGCCGGAAGAGTATCGCGAGAAGTGGGACCTGCCGACCGACTACCCGATGGTTGCGCCCGCCTATGCCGAAGCACGGTCACGCCTCGCCAAGGAAATGGGCCTCGGCCAGCGCCGCAAGCGTCGCGGCAAGTAAGTCGACCTGACGACCATTGCCTTGACCGCGCTCGGCACCGGTCTGGCTTGATGGTTGGAGAGGCATTGAACACAAAGGCCGGGCGTTTGCCCGGCCTTTGTGTTTTCAGTTTGGGAAAATGGCCAATATCAGCGCAGGTTGGTATCAGGCGGCGAGGCGGGTCTCGGCTTCGTTCTTGATGCGCCGGATCATCGAGCGCAGGCCGTTCGCGCGCTGTGTCGACAGATGCTCGATCAGCCCGATCTTGCTGAATGTATCGATGGCATCGAGCCTGGAGATCTCGGAAGCATGCTTGCCGGAATAGATCGCAAGCGCGATGGCGACCAGTCCGCGCACGATGTGTGCGTCGGATTCGCCTTCGAAGACCAAAATCGGATCCTCCGGGTCGCCCGTCACCTGGGTGGCGAGCCAGACCTGGCTGGCACAGCCCTGCACCTTGTTCTCACTGGTGCGCTTGGCATCGGGCATCTCGGGCAGGGCCTTGCCGAGTTCGATCACATAGCGGTAGCGATCTTCCCATTCGTCGAGGAAGATGAAGTCGTCGATGATCTGGTCAAGCGTGGTCATGGTCCGGTCCGATTATCGACACCGTCCGGCGGCGCCCGTCGCCGCCCGAGATCGATGCCTGTGCCGCGATCCACAGCAGTGTTTAAGGTGCCGGGATCGTCGTGACTTTCATATAGGTGATGGTAGCACGGATGAGAACTGCGAATCACCACTCAAACCAACCTGCGCTGATATTGACCTATTGCGCCCGGCCCTTCGGGTGGGTCGTCTGTCGGCCACCCGCAGCATCGCAATCCTCGACCGATGCCAAGGCATCGCTCTGAGGTCCGCTCCTTCCCGGATGACCGCACACGGTCCCAGGCAAGCGGTCAATATCAGCGCAGGTTGGTACCAGTCGCATCAGCGCTCAATTCGGCCGCGCAAGCGGCATCAGATCGAAACGCTTGTGGGGATTGCGATGGCAGCGGCAATCGCGCCGGCTGTCCCGGGTGCGTCGAGAGATGCAATCGAGGTGGTGAGCGCCGCGCCCGCCTTCCTCGCGTCGTCCGCGTCGCTGGCGGCGCCCTTGGCACGCAGATCCTGCTCCGCCTTCCTCAGCAGTTGTTTGAGCTGCTCGGCAAGCGCCTTGAACTCCGCGCTTGTGCTTGCATCGGAGTGATCCTCCGAACTATTGGAGCTGAATTCGCGGTAGGCGCGCTCGGCAAAGGACGATGGCCCGGTCGTGTCGCTGTCCTTGCCGTCTTTGCCACCGGCATTTGCCGTCTCGTCGGCACTTACCTGCATCATCGCCGAGGCCGCCGTTGCTGTTGCAGACGCTGCACCGGCCGCGGCGTCGCCGCCTCCTTCCATGCCAGCCGAGCCACCGCCGGAGAATTGCTGTGCGGCTGCGCCAAGCTGCTGGGCCAACTGTTTTGCAAGCCGTGCAAGCGTCTCCGGGTCCGAGGCCCAGAACCGCAGCATCTGCAGTTGTTCCTTCAGTTCGTCCAGCTTCTTCTTGGCCACGGCCTTGCGATTGGCGGTGGTTTCATCGTCTGCGCGCAGGAGATTGAGAAGGGAAGATCCGTTTCTTTGCGCCAGCGGTGCCGCATCAATGCCGGCCGGCGATCCGACTGTGGTCGCACGCACCGCGCTGGCGTTGGAAAAGAACCCGTATATCTGCATCGGGGCAGCCTCCGCAGAATGTGCGGGGACCTAAACAGCCATGTCTTGTGCGAGCCTGTTGTTGGACAACCCCTCGGTTGCAGGCCGAAAAAGAAAAACGCCGCGAGGGGATGGGATCCTCGCGGCGGCCGCAAGAAGGCGGCAAGTCAGGCAGTGTCAAATGTTGGCCGTCGATGGCAGCGGACGTGTTGCAACGGCAAGAAATGTTTACTGGGTGAGAGATGCCTTAGGGTCGAGGCGCTTTTCCGGAACCGGGGTGCGCTTGAACACCGGAGCGGTCTCTGCAGCGGTCTGTTCGATCGGCGCGACCAGCTGGGTGGCGGCATCGGCCGCCTGGCCGACAGTGCCGGTCGTCACCTTGGCGTCGGGCTTGATCGCATCGGTTTCAGCAAACTGGGTGTCAAGGAATTCATAGGCGATGCGAGCGCCTTCACGGGCCCGGTGGCCGAGAGCGACGAAGGTTTCAGCACCCTTTTCGCAGACCTCGGGCTTCTGGATGCAGATCGCGCTGATATACTGGAAAGCCTCATTGGCGGCCGAGAAGGTATCGCCGAGCTCGACCTTCGGTCCGTGCTCCAGCTTCTCTGCGCTCGATGGATCGAGGAACGGCAGCAGCACCAGCACCATCGAAAACCAGAATGTCGCCTTGATGAGAAACCACATGTTCTGCCCATCCTGTATTCGGCTGCCGCGCCCGCCGGTCTTCTAGCCGGTTTTTCCGCTTTCGGCATCCTGGAGCGCCGCAGTATCCCCTGATACCCGTTCACGCCCACCGTCGTTTCCATGAGGACCGCCGTCTTTCGTCGCCCGGCCCTTTGTTGAGACCGACATTAGGCGGGGAATCACAAGACGGCTTTTCAAAAACCCGCAGCATTTGTTTCGAATTTTAATGAAATTCCCGATTTTCAGGAATTGCCGGGCATTTGTGTCGCATTTTAGCTTTTGCCGTTAAGGTTCGTGGCGGCGGGCCGCCGGCAAAGCCCGAAAGCGTGGGCAACGGCACCGGGGCGCCTTGCCCAAATCCTTAACGAGAGGCGGAAAATGCACGGAAATCCGTTGCTTACGCCCCGTTAACCACAAGAAATGAAGGTCGTCCGAATTGCCTCAAAACGGGATTTTTCAGGCGTTTAGCGCCATTCCGGGACACTCCCGTTTATTCTTTCATTAAGCCGGGGATGCGAGATTCCGACATGTCACGAGGCAGTTCGAATGGCGGTCCGCATGAAGCGGAAACCGGTCACTCACAGCCTCGCAAGAACAACAAATGTGGCAGGGTAAGGCGTGAGCGTATTGCGTGACATGGCTGGCAGATGGACGTCCCGCGTGGACGAGGCCGCTGCCCTGTGGTTGCCTCGCCGCGAGGCCGGCTCCGCCATCGGCCGTCGCGACCTCAAGCGTCTGCGTACCGTTGCAGCAGTCTCCTTGACCGCGCTTCCGGCAGTACCGCTGGCACTCGCGCTCGCCATGCCCGTTTCCTCCGCATTGCCGCTCGGCACCGCTCTGTGGGCGTCCGCCTCGCTGCTGGCCGCTGCTGCTGCCATTGCTCGCGGACGCGGCAGCCAGGTTGCAGAAACGCCTGAGCCGGCAGCACCTGACCTTCCGGATCTTTCGGCCGCCTACGACCTTTTCGCCGGTCTCGTGACCGTGCACGATCTGCGCGGCAACGTTCTCTCCATTCACGGCCGCGACGCGGCGGAGCACCTGACCCTGATGCGCGACCCGGGTGGCCGCGGCTTCATCGAGCAGATCCACGTCTCCGACCGCATCACGTTCCTGAGCGCGATCGACGTGCTGCGCCAGGGCGGTGAGCGGGCAACCGTCGATATTCGCATCGAACGCCAGTTGCTGCCGGCGGAAGGCGAACAGTTCGTCCATATGTGCTGCGAACTGGCGCCGCTGCTCGACCGCAACGGCCGTCTGACGGCGATTCTGGCGCAGTCGCGCGATGTCTCGCGGGAAGCACGGCTGCGCGCCGAAGCTGCGGCGAGAACGGCGGAAGCGGAATCGGCCAACGATGCCAAGACCCGTTTCCTTGCGGCCGTCAGCCATGAACTGCGCACGCCGCTCAACGCCATCCTCGGCTTCTCCGACGTCTTGTCCGGCGAGTATTTCGGCCGGCTCGAAAACGACCGCCAGCGCGAATATGTCAGCCTGATCCACAAGTCGGGCGAACACCTGCTGTCGGTCGTCAACACGATGCTCGACATGAGCAAGATCGAAGCGGGCCGCTACGAACTGGTTCCCGAACCCTTCCGCGTGGCGGAAGCCGTCGCCGCCTGCGAAGCGATGCTGTCGCATCAGGCGCAGGAGAAGGGCGTCAAGCTTGCCAGCCGCGTGACCCGCGGCGTCGGCGAGATCAATGCCGACCAGCGTGCCCTCCAGCAGGTTCTGATCAACCTTGTCGGAAATGCCATCAAGTTCACCGACCAAGGCGGCATGGTCACGATCGACGCCGAACTCGACGGCCCGTTCTTGAAGCTGACCGTCAGCGACACCGGCATCGGCATCGCGGCCGACAAATTGCAGATGCTGGGGCAACCCTTCGTCCAGATCCAGAACGATTATACCCGCCGCTACGAGGGCACCGGTCTCGGTCTCTCGTTGGTCAAGGGCCTTGTTGCGCTTCACGGCGGCGAGATCGCGATCCGCAGCCGCGAGCGCGAGGGCACGGTGATCACCGTTACGCTGCCTGCCGACGGGTCTGGCATCGTCGAGGCCAATCGTGAGGAGCCACGCTCGGCCGTCACCGTCGAATTTCCGCCGCGGCTGAGAGATAACGACACGCAGGTGGTTGCCGATGGTGACCGATTCGAAAGGACGGGTTTGAACGAGGAACGGGGATATGGCGCCGCGCAAGCGAAAACAGCCTGAACGCAAGAAGGCGGCGCGTTCTGCGCCAGGCCTTGCCATGCGTGGGTTGGCTCTCGCCGGCCGCGGTGTTGCGCTTGCTGGCCGGCTGGTGGCCCGCCATCCCTTGAGCGCCGGCGGTTCGGCTGCCTTTGCCGTGGTCTTCTCGTTCGTCGCCGCCAACGCCATGTGGTATCAGCACGGCGCGCATCCATCACCTCTGCTCCGCACCCGCGTGCCGCTTGTCAGCCCGGAGACGGCCGAGCGCATTGCCGCCGCCAAGGGCGCCGAGATCGAACCGCGCAACGTCACTACCTTCGTCATCAAGCGCGAGGACGACAAGGGCACGGAAAGCGTCGAGGACGTGATCGCAGCCGCACCGTCCGAGGCGCCTGCCGAAAAACCGTCACCCGAACGTGTCGCCTCGCTGCCGGTCACGTCCACTCTGGCGTTGGTCGCCGACATCCAGAAGGAACTAAACCGCATCGGCCTTTACGATGGCGTGCCGGATGGGCGCTCGGGCCCACGCACATCAGCCGCGATCCTGCGGTTTGAGAAGCAGGCCGGGCGCACTGAGACGGGGACCGCGAGCGCCGAGTTGCTGCGCACGCTGAGGGCTACGTCCGGCCAGAAGATGGCCGCGGCAATGCCGGCAAGCCGACCCTACGCCGACCCGAAACGGGCCGTTGCCGATGCCGATCCGGTTGCCGCCGCTATCCGCTCGGCCGAGACCGACAAGATGTTCATTCCGCGTGCGGAAATCCCGGTATCGAGTGAGCTGGTTTTGAACATCCAGAAGGGCTTGAGCAATCTCGCCTATGCCGACATCGTCGTCGACGGCGTCGTGGGAGACCAGACGCGCGCGGCCATCCGCCATTTCGAGAAGCACTATCGCCTGCCGCAGACCGGCGAGCCCAATGCGAAAGTGTTGAAAAAACTCAGGGAGATCGGCGCCCTTTGAGGCACGTTCTCACGGTTTCGTCTCCGATGTCGTAAAGGCGATTTGCCTGCCGGATAACTCCTCAAAGCCGCATCGACTTAAGCAGCCGTCCAGCCAGGTTAAGGCATTGCAGCATCGCTGACACGCCATGTTGACCCGCGGCTGCGCAATGCCGGCAGCGACCACCGCGAAAACCAGAACGTGTTCTTTACCACGGCAGCAGATTTGCAAGCCCGGCTCTGCCCGTATACAGGCTCTCCATGCGTCTCAAGTCTCACATCTTCGTTTCCGCATTGTTGCGCCGGGCCTTCGCGCTCGGTGGTTACGCAGCTGTCTTGCGCAAGGGAGCGGAGGACGCCGGCGCGATCTTCATCCGCCACCGCACGCGAATGGGTACCGAGACGCTTTTTGCGCCGGCACCGCAGAACTTCTTCGATGACGGCGCCGACACCGGTCGCAAATTCGAGATCCGCCTGAAGGATCGCGATGGCGACGAGGTGGATGGCGCACTCGCCAGTGAGATCCGTTTCGATCCGGATTGCTGGATCGTCGAGATCGAGTTGGATGATCACTCCGACCTGTTCGACGTCGTAGCGGAAGATGGTGCAAACCTCTCTTGAACCATGTGTGAGAGCTGCTTGACTCTCCACCTGGTGGAGGCCGTTGGACGCTCGCGTGGACGATCAGATCTACTCAATCGGCGAACCTTCCAGACTCTCCGGCATCGCCGTCAGACGTCTTCGCTTCTGCTCGGACAAGGCTCAGTCGTTGCCGGGACCTATCCGCGACCGAAGACGCGCTGCGACTTGGCGCCGCCGGCAGTCTTGGCGACCTTGCGGATGGCCGGTTGCCGCGCATCATTGGCATGGTCGTCCGCAAGATAGGTCTGGTGCCGCGCGGCGGGCGCGCCGTCCCGCGCCTCCGATTGCAGCCATGCGTCGAGCCGTTCGCGGCTCGACGTCGGGTCCATGGCACCGGTCAAGGCTTCTGCGCCGCTGGCGCCGCCGATGCATTCCGCGAGATGTGGATAAAGCGATTGCAGCACGAAGATGAGATCGTCGGTCGGCATCGACAGGGCGATCAGGCTCGTTGCCAGCTGCTGACCGGAGACGTCGAGGAGGATGCGCTCGACCAGGGGCCCGCCGGCATCGAGTGCGGTCGCCAGTGCACGCGAGAACAGGATGATCTCGCCGCTGCGGGCAAAGCGCACCAGGAGGGCGCTCAGCGTGGCGGTGATCGGTATGATGGTGGATGCAGCCGCAGCTGCCTCGTGCGCGCCGGCGCGGGCAAGTGCCTTGATCTCGGCACGCAAGGTTTCTTCGCGCGCGTTTCGAGCTGCCTCGGCGTCAGCATCCGGCTTGGCCGGAGCTGGAGGTTCCGTGACCGGTCGTTGCCGCACGTCCGGTCGGGCGGAAAGGCCGGCGGGGTTGTGGTGTTCGACCAGGGCATCGATCACGGACGGCGACAGGGCCGCACGGCGGGCGATTGCACTGGCATGAGCCGCGGTCTGCTGGCGAATGATGCCGATAAGCGTCCGGTCCGACAGGGCTTGCGAGCGGGTCAGGAAAATGGCGGCGATCGAGATCGGCATGCTGCCGATCAAGGCTGCGACCGGCTCTGGAACATGCGGGCACTGCGACAGGGCGGCGGCGGCCTGACGGCGCGCTTCGCTGCTGGAGCCGAGGAACAATGGCTCGAACAATTCGGCGAATTGCTTCATGTCGGACTTGCGAGGGATCCGCAGGCTTTCGAAACCGCTGACGGTTGCCATCAGGACGACGTCCTTCAAGCGGCCCGTCTGAGGCCTTTCCAACTCACGAAAGCGATCCGTCACGATAAATCCTTGCACGCAAAACATGATCGCCATTGCCGGCGATCCGGAACGGCACACGTCACTAAAAATAAAAGAAAAGCGTTAGCGTACTGTTAACTATGGACGTTGGGGCTTTATTCAGGCTTGCGGCGCGCAAGCGGCCGATAATTTTGTGCGCTTTCGGCCGCAAAGCCCGGCTTGCTGTGCGCTCTGCCGATCCAGCCTTAAAAAATCCACAAGCGGCTTTAAGTGATCGCGGTGACGGTGAAGGGTTCCGGACGCCCGCCGATGTAAGAAGGCCTGGTGAAGAGGGGCCTTCCGATGGGAGAATGCTTACTGTGAAGAAAATGGTGTTGCGCGCGGCGGCCATATGCGCGCTTTTCCTGGCACCGGCAATTGCCGAGGCTGCAGAGGGATTTGCCACCGCCAATGTCAATATGCGGTCCGGTCCAAGCACACGCTATCCGGCAGTCTCGATGATCCCGGTCGGCGAATCCGTTGAAATCCACGGCTGCCTTGCCGATCTGCCCTGGTGCGACGTTTCCTTCTATGGCGGCCGCGGCTGGGTCGCGGGGCGCTATGTGCAGGCGGACTATCGCCGCAACAGGGTCTTTGTCGAACCGCAGTATTATCGTCCGCTGGGCATCCCGACGGTCGTCTTCCAGTTCGATCGTTATTGGGATCGCAACTATCGTGGCCGAGACTTCTATCGCGATCGCGACCGCTGGCGCCGTGGACCGGATTGGGCCGACGATAATCGCCGGCCCCGGGATTGGGAACGCCAGCGCGACCGCGATCGCCGGGACTGGGAACGGGACCGCGATCGCCAGAATTGGGAGCGCGATCGGAGATACGGCGAGCGCTGGGACGATCAGGCAGGCGGCGACGACCGCCGCGACTGGGAACGTCGCCGGGATCGAGACGGCGTACGGGTGCGCGAGGATTTCGAAGATGGTTACGGCGGCGGCGTTCGCCCGGCCCCATTCATTCGATGCCAGGCGATGGATCCATCCTGCGTAGAGTAATGCGCGTGAGATAAAGAGCGGCGAGCAATTCGCCCCAGCTTTCGGACGGGCGGCCCTTGGGTCGCCCGTTTTCGTATTCGTTCGGATTTTCGCGGCCCAGGTTCGGAACCATTGCCGTCGCGGTGCGTTGAAACCGGGCAAGAGAAGGAGCGTTGCAATGGTAGAAAAGAAACTGCAGGCGGTGCGTGATGCGGGAGAGAATGAAGTGGAAGCATCGGCTGCTCGCGTCGAGCTGGAAGCACAGATTGCTGAGTTGCGCGCCGAGATTGCCCGGCTGACCGACAGCGTGGCGGCGATCGGGACTGGTGCCAAAGCGGTTGTTCACAGCGAAGCGGAGTTGATGACGGAGCGTGTGCGAGAGCGTGTCCGTGAAGAGCCGATTTCGACGCTTTTGACGGTTGCCGGCGTTTCCTTCCTCTTCGGCCTGTTGTCCAGGCGCTAGCCTTTCCCCGTTCCGCCCGAAGCTGTTACCCCGGGTACAGTGTTTTGCAATTCCGGGGGACATACTGCCTACAGGTTAGGGTGCAGATGCAGCGTTAACCATCTGTTAACCAGCCTATGGCTCAATCGAGGCGGACCGTCTATGATTGGTCTGCACCACTTGAGCAAGCAGCAACGTCCGGGCGACCGGAAGAAGGAGAAGATGAGAAAAGCGCGCCTGTCCGGGCATTGCCTGGAAAAATGCGCTGGCCCCGAACGGGCAGGGTGAAATCTGTACGGTAGTTCATCCGTCTCAAGCCGATATGGAGACGAGCATGGCAGACGTGATCAGAATGCAGGACCACAAGGTCCAAATGCCACCACGCAGGCCTCCGGCCATATCGGGCGGAGCTAAAGTGCTTCTGTTTACCGGAATCCGCTACGAGCGTCTTGATGGCCGCGATCCGCAGCCAACCGCGCCCGACGGACGTCGGATCAAGAAGCAGTAGACCCGTAGGCACCGCCATGTGCCGGCCGCGTGTGCCCGGCTGAGCACGGCTTTGCTCGTGCCAACAACGCTCCGTCCGTGCGGTCGCGTTTATCTTCTCCACACTATCTAGATAGGAACGGCAAGGCTGAAGGGTGGGTATCCTGCGCCAAGCGCCTTGTGACTAACGACGGAACGGCTCGCAGCTTGATTCCGCCAGGAAATTCCGGACCTGATCCTCGAAGCTGTCAAGCGGCGCCATGGCGCGCAGCACCGCATAGCCATCCTCTTCCTTCATCTCCACCATGATCGATTGTGCCAGAGCTTCCGGCGGCGTCTTGCGCAGTTCCACCAGCTGGATCGGCGTCGCAACCACGAGGTCCAGCCCGCCGTTGACGGCCGTATGGTCGTTCATGCTGAAGACTTCATTCGATGCGCTGTCGAAAACTGCAAGCGACCAGAAAGGCACGGCACCTCTGGCGAGGAAACGCGCCGGACCGTCTGCAATCGAAAAACTGCAGACAGCGGTGCGCAGATAAGGATCGTCATTGCTGAGCCCTGTCGGCCCCGGGGTGCTCGTCAAAGAGAAGAAGCTGTCCATCTCGAGAAGGCCGAGCACGCGCGTATAGGCGTCGCGACCGGTAAACTGCGGCAGCACCAGAACGATGATGATATGCAGCATCGCCGCGCCCACCAGGCCGAGGATGGTGGCGAAAAGAACACTACGCATCGCCGCATCCCGTCTTGACCACCTTCGGCATGGCGAGATCGATGAGGCCGGAGGAGCCTGCCGTCGGTGTATCGAGCAGCGTCAGCACGAGCCGGAACGTCCCGGAGTGTCGCAACGCAAGCCAGTTGTCCGGCTTGGCGATCGGCGAGGCATGGATGGTGAAGGAACTGTCTTCGGCGCGCAGCACTGTCCACGAGTTGATCGCCGAGGGCAGGTCCGAGCCGGGGCGTAACGGCAGGCCGTCGGCGTTTGCGGCGTAAAGCGTCCAGAAACGAGCCTGCGGTGTGAGGCCGGAGACATCGTAGGAGCAAGCGGCGGAGAGTTTTTCGCCCTTGTCGTCGGTCTGCGCGGTAAACGTCAGCCCTTCAGCGCCGCCGTAGAGCAGTTCGCCGGCGCGGGCGCGGTGCGCCTTGGCATAGGGGTCGGCATTCTCGGTCTGCGCTTCGGGGAAAGCGACCCACGGGCCGATCGAGATCGAGCCGAAACCGACGGTCGCCTTCAGCGCCCAGACGGCCGACGCGATGCCGCCGCCGAAGGCAATGGCAAGGGTAAGGGCGACGAGGAGGGGAATTCGGAACAAGGGCGGCTCTATCGAATACGGTTAAGCACCGGCGCAGGGCGCAGCGCAGCCCATGTCTCGCCCAAACGGGCGCGCGACGCAACGGCGATCATTGCGCTGGCCCCGCGGCCGGCATCGATCCGGTCCTTCAATTCGCGGTCTCGAGCCTGTTCAATTTCTGGCGGCATTCGGGAGAACCTGTTGGGAGGAGCCGGCGTCGGCAGCGCCGAGAACGGCGACTTTGCCGCCATTCTTGTCCGGCGCCTTCAAAGCGGGTGCCTGTTCGAAAGTTTCGCCCACCGAACGCAGGAGCCGTGTGACGTCTGCCGATAGCGACCGTGGCCGCACCAATGGAGGCAGGGCATTTTCATCCGGCTTGGCATTGGCGACCTGCGGCTGCTTGCTCGGGGCAGGCACGGGGTTGGTTATCCCCGGAATCTGGCGGTGCTCGATCCCCTGTTCGGCATAATCCATCAGCCGCTTGAAGGTCATTGCCGGCAGCGAACCGCCGGTCATATTGTCGGTCGAGGTATAGTCGTCGTTTCCGAACCAGACGGCCGTCGTGTAGTCGCCGGTAAAGCCGACGAACCAGGCATCGCGATAGGCCTGGGTGGTGCCGGTCTTGCCGCCGGTGACGATGCCGTGGTCGAGTGCAGCCTTGCGTGCGGTGCCGATCACGGGGATCTGCGTCAGCATCGAGTTCATCGAGGCGTTGGCCTGCTCGGAAAGGATGCGCTTGGCCGGAGGCTCATCGCGGGAAAAGTCGTAGAGGATGTCGCCGTCGTAATTCAGGATCTGGCTGATGCCGTGGCGGCGCGATTGTACGCCGCCGGCCGGGAAAACCGCATAGGCCGTTGCCTGGTCGAGCACGGTCACCTCGGAGGTGCCGAGCGGCATCGTCTTGTCGGTGCGCAGCGGCGTCTCGATGCCCATGTTCTTGGCGGTCTGCGCGATCAGTTCCGTGCCGAGCTTGTCCTTGGCGAGACGCACAGGGATCGTGTTGATCGATTTGGCGATCGCCGTCAGGATGGTGATGCGGCCGGCGTAGCTGCGGCCATAATTCTGCGGCGACCAGCCACGCCAGGTGATCGGCGCATCGACGACGACGGTCTCCGGCGTCATGCCTTTTTCCATGGCCGCCGCATAGGTGTAGACCTTGAAGGAGGACCCCGGCTGGCGCAGCGCCCGCGTGGCGCGGTTGAACTGGCTCTCGCCATAGTCGCGACCACCGACCATCGCTCTGACGGGGCCGCCGTTTTCGACCATGACCAGTGCGCCCTGCTTCACATGGAAGCTCTCGCCATATTGCCGAAGGCTGGACTCGACCGAATCTTCGGCCGCGTTCTGCAGCCCCATGTCGATGGTGGTGCGCACGATCAGCGAATGCTGGGCAAACGGTCGGGCGATGCGCTGCACTTCGTCGAAGGCCCAGTCGAGGAAGAAGTCGGGGGCCTTCACCTGGGCGCGATCGATGACCGTCGCCGGGTTGAGACGCGCGGCGATCACCTGTCCTTCGGTCATCAGCCCGCCCTGGACCAGGTTCGTCAGCACCTCGTTGGCGCGGCCGCGGGCGGCCGGCAGGTTGACGTGCGGGGCGTAGCGCGCCGGCGCCTTGAAGAGGCCCGCGAGCATGGCGGATTCCGCCAGGTTGACGTCGGTGATCGCCTTGCCGAAATAGAACTGTGCGGCGGCCGCTGCGCCAAACGTGCCGCCGCCCATATAGGCGCGGTCGAGGTAGAGCCGCAGGATCTCTTTCTTCGACAGGTTGGATTCGAGCCAGACGGCCAGAAAAGCTTCCTTGATCTTGCGCTCGATGGTGCGCTCGTTCGACAGGAACAGGTTCTTGGCGAGTTGCTGCGTCAGCGTCGAGCCACCCTGGACGACGCCGCCGGCGCGCGCGTTCTCGGTCATCGCGCGGGCAAGCCCGAGAAAATCGATGCCGTAATGGTCGAAGAAGCGCCGGTCTTCCGTCGCAAGGACAGCCTTGATCAGGTGATCCGGCAACTCGTCGATCGGCACGGAATCTTCGTGAATGATGCCGCGATGGCCGATTTCATTGCCGTAGCGGTCAAGGAAGGTGACGGCGAAATCGCTCTGCGCCCGCCAGTTGCCCTTGGTTTCCTCGAAGGCCGGAAGAGCGAGCGCCAGCATCAGCACCGCGGCGGCCGTACCCCAGGTCATGCCCTCGCCGAGCACCTCGAAGACCGCCTTCTTCCAGCCGGTGACGCGGAAACGGCGGAAGAAAATCGTGGCGTCTTCCCACCATTGCGAGAGTTTGAACCCGGCATTCCAGACTGTCGAATCGATCCAGGAATCGATTCTCAGAAAGATGTGCCGTTTCTTCGGCCGGTTATCGTCTTTCCTCGGTTCCCGCACGGTCTCAGCGTCCTGAAGGCTTTTGGCATCATGCCGGCGCCGCGCGATATTTGCATGGCGCCAAATTTCACTCTACTTGCATATCGCGCCGGTGGCCTTAAAAAACCGGCAATTTTCTGCGAAATTTCTCTCCTGCACGTTTGCTTTGATCGTCGCCGATTAAAGGACGAAACATGCAGGAACTCAAATCGCTACTGCGACCCTTGCACGTCTGATAAGACGTGCGGCGCAGTAGCGCGACCGATTTGACGAAAGTGTGATGGCGATGGGCGAAATGCCTTTCTGGAAGGCGAAGAGCCTTGACGACATGAACGATGCGGAGTGGGAAAGCCTCTGCGACGGCTGCGGGCTCTGTTGCCTCAACAAGCTTGAGGATTGGGAGACGGCAGAGATCGCCTGGACCTCGATCCGCTGTACGCTGCTCGACGGCGAGAGCTGTCGGTGCAAGGACTATCCGAACCGCCAGGCAACGGTGCCGGATTGCATTCAGCTGACCCCGGATGCGGTGCGTGAGATTACCTGGCTGCCGCCGACCTGCGGCTACCGGCTGGTGGCGGAGGGCCGAGACCTCTATTGGTGGCATCCGCTGCTGTCGGGCGATTCCGAGACGGTGCACGCCGCCGGCATTTCCGTGCGCGGCCGGACCGTTGCAGAAGACGGCATCGACATCGAGGACTACGAGGATTACCTCGTGACCTGGCCGCTGGAAGTTGGCGAGAAAAGCGTACGTTAACAGGGAGCTAGCCGTTCTGGCGGAATCGGTTTCGCAAGGCGGCGCCGTTGCAGGCGTCGCGAAGAGCGGCTAGAGATCGGCGGTATTCCACGTTCTCAGGCATTCCGATGATCAGCACCGACCGCCTCATTCTCCGCAGACCGCTGCTTGAGGATTTTGAACCCTATCAGCAGATGTGGTCCGATCCCGACATCCTGCGTCATATCGCACCGGCTCCCTTCTCCGGCGAGCAGATGTGGACGCGGTTTTTGCGCCAGGAGGGCGGCTGGCAGTTCTTCGGTTTCGGCTATTTCGTGATCGAAGAGAGAAGGTCCGGGCGTTTCGTCGGGCAGGTCGGCTTCCAGGAACTGCGCCGCGAGATTTCTCCTGCCTTGACCGGGACGATGGAAACCGGCTGGACGATCGCGCCCGACGTGCAGGGACGCGGCTATGCCAGCGAGGCGGCGCAAGCGGCATTCGGCTGGGCGCGGGAACATCACGCCGGACGCCGCGTGACCGCTATCGTCAGCCCGGCCAATCTGGCGTCGATCCGGATCGTCGAGAAGCTCGGAATGCGGCCCTTCGCGCAGACGGAATACCACGACAAGCCCGTCACGCTTTTCGACTATATTCTCTGAGACGATTGCCTGCGGGCAGAAGGTAACCTGCAGCCGGCCCTCGAGACGGCGACGCAGGTCGCGTCAGTGATGGCCGTTCTTCTTCACCAGGCTCTTAGGGGCGACGTTGCGCCAGGCTGTTTCCATCGATTGGCGGATGAGATCTTCGTCGGCTTCGACAAAATAGAGCGAGGTCCAGCCCTTGTCGCCCCAACCGCCGGGCACCGCGGCGCAGACGCCCGGCTCCATCTCAAGCAGCATGCGCTGCTGGTCCGGCGTGAACTTGAAGACCGCACGTCCTGCCTCGGGCAGGGACATGAAGATACGCTTGCCCACGCGGAAATCCCGCGTGCCGAAATGGGCATTTTCTTCCGTTCCCGGCAGGCTCAGCGCCAGTTTTTCAATCTCGTCGGATAGCATGGAAAAAAGAGTAGCACGGTTTCTCCGATTGGCCAAAAGGCACGAATTCGCCACATGGCGGCGCCGAAAAGGTCGGTTCGACACGGCGTCCCGGCGATAAAATCGGCGACTTTCTAATCACTGAGGGCGCTAGCGAAGGCAATGTCTCGCCCGCCAGCAGTATGCGGCCGGATGACACACTGAGAAAGAGAACGCCCCTCGGAAAGTAAGGGCTGGCTGCGCTTCACGGGGCGGAGACAAACGAAAGCCGCTCGCGGCATTGACCGCGGGCGGCTTCAAGGTCGATCGGCATAGTATTGTCGACGAGCTTACGCTTATCGCCAGCGCGGGCCTATTCGGCCGGCTGAACGGGCTTCGGCGTCGTCTGACTGGCAGTGCGCATTTCGCGCCATTCGCTTTCGAAACGGTCCAGCAGCGACTGCGGTACCTTGGACTGCTGAGATGCTGGCTGGTTGTTTACGAGCGTCTGCATCCGATCCTCCCGGGCCTGTTGCAAATTTCTGACAAGTTGATGGGCGGACAATTTCACATCGTAAACGCTTTGTAAATCAGTGACTTAAATCATCTAAACGATTGAAAAATATTTAAATCGATTAATTTTCAGGTGATCCACAGCTGCATTCGAGCGGCTTCGAGCCGCGGGCTAATTTCGACGCCATGTGAGTCGGGAAAGCGCTCTTTTGGCCAAGCGGCGCTGGCGAGTGACCGCTATTGCTGCCGGCAAGGGAGCAAGTTCTCTCGGGCGTGGCGTTCCGATGATCGCGGTAAGGATGTCAGATGAGACAAAGGTGGCCCCTCGAAGCGGCCGGAATTCCTGGAGCGGTCGCGGCAGCACCAAACAATGCAGGTGGTTAGATGGCGGATCGGACTCTTCGTCCGAGCGTGCCCACTCAACCCCGCAAGATCCGGACTCAACTTTGGAAGATGTGCGGCCAAGGGATTCAAAGGACTCGGATATTCGAGCCCACTTCAAGTCCTGCCGCAAGACGGCCGACGGAGCCTGCGCCAATCAGGGCCTCGACCGATTACCGGACGATAGCAAAAAGGGCTTAACAAATGGCTGCTCGTGCGAAAGCAACGCAGCCCAGGTCGATTGCCTTTTGGTGATCGACGTTGAAAACAACCGACAAAACAACCGACATGGATAGCCGCTAACATCGGCGCGCTTTCTTGATGTGCGTTGCTTCCGCTTGCCGCGGTTCAGCGCTCAGCACGGGCGCTTGCCAGGAGATGGTTTTCTGCTGTTGGGTTTCGCCGTCGAGGGAATCGTTGCAATCTGCGGTCGGGTCACAGTGAATGTGCGCCTTCACTGATTGCTGTTCGCAGGGCTGGGCGGCCGACATTCATTTGCCATTCAGCCTCTATCGGTTATTGCTTTTTCCATGATGCTTCCCAAGTTGAAAGTGCGTTCATGTCTTCACCAGTGATCATAGCCGCGCTTGCCGCAGGCCTTGCGGGATTTGCTCCGCCTGAGATCAGCGTACCGTCGGACCCTGTCGTCCGTGTGGCCGGCGATTGCAGCGCCGCTGCCCAGCAAGTCGTTTCGGAAACCGGCGGCGAACTGCTGTCGGCACAACCGACCTCCGATGGCCAGTGCGTGATCACGGTGCTCGTGCCGGGCAACGGCGGGCGACCGAAGAAGGTGACCGTAAGGGTGCCGATGTAATTCGCTCGTGAAGACGCTGCGAAAGAGGGGAAGTGGTTACGAATGCGCATTCTGATAGTCGAGGACGACGTCAACCTGAACCGGCAGCTCGCCGAAGTGCTGAAGGAGGCTGGCTACGTCGTCGATCAGGCCTATGACGGCGAAGAGGGGCACTATCTCGGCGACGCCGAGCCCTATGACGCGGTGATCCTCGACATCGGCCTGCCCGAGATGGACGGCATCACCGTTCTGGAAAAGTGGCGCGGCGGTGGCAAGACCATGCCGGTCCTGATCCTGACGGCGCGCGATCGCTGGAGCGACAAGGTGGCCGGCATCGATGCCGGCGCCGACGATTATGTCGCCAAGCCGTTCCACGTCGAGGAAGTGCTTGCCCGCATCCGCGCGCTGATCCGCCGGGCGGCGGGCCATGCAAGCTCGGAAATCGTCTGCGGCCCGGTGCGGCTCGACACCAAGGGATCGAAGGCAACCGTCGACGGGACGGCGCTGAAGCTGACGTCACACGAGTTCCGCCTGCTCTCCTACCTCATGCACCACATGGGCCAGGTCGTGTCCCGGACGGAACTGGTCGAGCATATGTACGACCAGGACTTCGATCGCGATTCCAACACGATCGAAGTCTTCGTCGGTCGGCTGCGCAAGAAGATCGGCAACGACCTGATCGAGACGGTGCGGGGCCTGGGATACCGCATGCAAGCACCCGGCAATGGCAATTAGATCTCTCACGGCCCGGGTATTGGCGGTTTCGACCGTCTGGGCCGTCGTCGCCCTGGTGGTGATCGGGGTGGTCATTTCGGCTCTCTATCGGCAGGGCTCGGAGCGTGGCTTCAAGGACCTCCTGCGCGCCCAGCTTTTCAACGTCGTCAATTCGATTTCGGTCAATGAGAAGACGGTGCTGGCCGGCAGTCCCCAGCTCGGCGACCTGCGCTTTTCCCAGCCGCAGACCGGCTGGTACTGGATCGTCGATCCGATCGGCGAGTTTGACACGCCGCCACTGATCTCGACCTCGCTCGGCAACGCGAAGCTGCCGATCGCGAGCGTTGACGAAGTGCCCTTCGATACCGGCTATGTCCGCTTCTACACCACCAAGGACCCCTTCGGGAACGAGGTCGAAGTGGCCGAGACCGAAGTCGTTCTCGATATTCAGGGCCACACCGCGCGTTTCCGCGTTGCCGGCAATCGTGACGTGCTGGAGGCGGACGTCAACCGTTTCACCCGCAATCTGACGATCGCGCTTTCCATCTTCGGCCTCGGCGGGCTCGGCATGAACGCTCTGACCATTCTCTTCGGTCTGAGGCCCCTCGATCAGGTTCGCCGCTCGCTGGAGAAGATCCGGGCCGGCGAAAGCGAAAGGCTCGACGGTGCCTTTCCACGCGAGATCCAGCCGCTGGCAAACGAAGTGAATGCGCTGATCGACAGCAACCGCCGCATCGTCGAGCGCGCCCGCATGCAGGTCGGCAATCTCGCACACTCGTTGAAAACGCCGATCGCGGTCCTCCTCAACGAGGCCCGCGTGCTTGAGGCGTCACATGGCGAACTCGTAAGAACCCAGGTCGATGCGATGCAGATGCAGGTCCAATCTTATCTCAGCCGCGCGCGGATCGCTGCCCAGCGCGAGTCCGTTCTCGCCCGCACGGAAGCGCAGCCGGCGCTGGAGCGGCTGGTGCGCGTGATGCGAAAGCTCAATCCGGAAAAAGAGGTTCATCTGTCGATCAACCCGCCGGGTCTGGTGCTTGCGATGGAACTGCAGGATGTCGAGGAAACCGTCGGCAACCTGCTCGAAAACGCTGCCCGCCACGCCAAGGGCGAGGTCTGGCTGAATGTTCGTCCGGCCACGAACGAAGAGCATGCCAAGGAAACCGGGCGGCAATGGATCGTGCTCGACGTGGACGATGACGGAGCGGGCCTCGACCCCGATCAGATCGCGCTGGCGATGAAGCGCGGCAAGCGATTGGATGAGAGCAAGCCGGGAACGGGCCTCGGTCTTTCGATCGTCAGTGAAATAGTACGGGAATATCAGGGCACTCTGACGCTGTCGCGCCGCGATGAGGGCGGACTGCGCGCCGAGCTCGTGCTGCCGGCTGCGGTTTAGGTGTCACAGTGGCGCGCGAAAGTATCGCGCCGACGGCCCTTCCGGTTGCCTCTGTCAACAGGGAATGCCAAAAGAAAATCAAAGGGAAGTCTCCGCTCGGCCCGGCCAGTCGGCGCAGTCGGAGCCCCGCAGTAGAGAGTACATGTCGCGGATCATGAGGAACCAGGCAGAAATGACACGAACGATTGTCGTCAGCGGCAGGATCGCGGTGATCGCGTCGGCGGTGGCTCTTGCCGGCTGCAGCACCACCTCGGGCGGGCAGACCGCGGCGGCGGGGCTGGGCGCAACCGCGACCCGCAGCGTGTCTTCGACGACTTACATCGCGGCGCTTCAGGGTGGTGTTATCGGTCGGCTCAGCAATCTCGATATCGGAACGTCGGACCGCCAGCGTGCGCTCGAGGCCGAGTACCGTGCGCTGGAGGCCGCTCCGGGCGGTCAGCCGGTCAACTGGCAGGGGCGCAGCGTCACCGGTTCGGTCGTCGCCGCCGCACCCTATCAGGTCGGTTCGCAGAACTGCCGCCAGTACAGCCACACCGTGACCGTCAAGGGACAGCCGACCACGGCGCGCGGTGCTGCCTGCCGGAATTCCGACGGTAGCTGGACACCGCTGAGCTGACCGGATTTCCGGTTGCGGCGAAACGCCTCAAATCTCTGTCATTGCAGGTTTTCGAGTTGGAATGGCATGGGTGCCATAGTATTGAGCATCCATGTTGTTCTGGATCCTCGTCGCGACCCTGACGGCGGCTGTGGCTGCCGTGCTCATCCTCCCGCTGTTGCGGGCGGCAGCGCCCGCATCGTCTCCGCATAGTCATGATATCGAAGTCTATCGCGACCAGCTCGACGAGCTGACGCGCGATCAGGAGAGCGGTCTGATCAGCGGCGACGATGCCGAGCTCGCCCGCGCCGAGGTCGCCCGCCGATTGCTTGCGGCCGGCGAGATCGATCGTACCGCGGAACCGGTCGCAACGACGCGCCGCGGCTTCAACATCCTGGCGCAGGCCTTCGTGCTGCTCTGTCTTCCCGCCATCGGGCTCTGTCTTTACCTGTTCACAGGCAGCCCGGGTGTTCCGGCGCAGCCGCTGGCGGCACGCCTTGCCGATCCCGGCGCCGATATCAACATTCTGATTGCGCGGGCCGAAAACCACCTGGCGCAGAACCCGAACGATGGTGCCGGCTGGGAGGTGCTGGCGCCGATCTACATGCGCAACGGTCGCGTCGAAGAAGCGGTCACCGCCTATGACAGCGCTGTGCGCCTGCTGGGCCCGACGCCGGCACGGCTGGGTGGCTATGCCGAAGCGCTGATTACGCTGTCGGGCGGACTGGTGACCACCGAGGCGCAGTCGGCGCTGCGCCGATCCCTCGCCATCGACCCGAACGATCCGCGTTCCGAATTCTATCTTGCCCTCGGCCTGAAGCAGGAAGGCAAGAAGGACGAGGCGCTGGCAGCCTTCAACCGGCTCATCGCCGGTTCCCCGGCGGATGCGCCGTGGGTGCCGCTGGTCAAACAGCATGTGGCCGAGCTCTCGGGTGGCGCTGCCGGAAATGCTGCGGGTGCTGCACCGGGAAATCCGAGCGCGGACGATATCGCCGCGGCGCAGGACATGAGCGCCGGCGACCGCGAGGAGATGATCCGCGGCATGGTCGAAAGCCTGGCGAGGCGTCTCAAGGAAGATCCTGCCAATGCCGAAGGCTGGGCGCGGTTGATCCGTTCGCATGTTGTGCTTGATCAAAGAGATCAGGCGGCCGCCGCCCTAAAGGAAAGTCAGAAAACCTTCCCGGCGGACGGCGAACAGGGAAAACAGCTGCTTGCGCTCGCCCGTGAACTCGGGATTGAGACCGACGGAGAGACGCAATGACGCGCAAACAGAAGCGACTGGCGATCATCGGCGGGGGCGTCGGCTTTCTGACGCTTGCCGTTCTCCTGGTGATGTTCGCCTTCAGCCAGGCGATCGCCTATTTCTACGTGCCGAGCGATCTCGCCAAGGCCGACGTGCCGCCGGGAACGCGCATCCGTCTTGGCGGCCTGGTCGAGGCCGGCTCGGTCAAGCGCGGCGACGGCAAGACGGTGACCTTCACCGTCACCGATACGCTGGGCCAAGTGCCTGTGACCTATACCGGCATCCTGCCGGACCTGTTCCGCGAGGGGCAGGGCGTTGTCACCGAGGGCACTTTCGTTGCCGGCAGCTCCGTCTTCGTTGCGGATTCCGTGCTCGCCAAGCATGATGAGACCTATATGCCCAAGGATGTCGCCGACCGCTTGAAGGCGCAGGGTGTCGAACTCAGCGGGAAGGAAACCGTTCGATGATCATCGAACTTGGACATTATGCGCTGGTTCTGGCGCTGGCGACTGCCTTCGTGCAGGCCGCCTTGCCGATCCTCGGCGCCAGGCGCAACGATCGCGCCCTGATGGAACTCGCCTCCAGCGCAGCGGTTGCCTGCTTCCTGCTCGTCGCCTTCGCCTTCGCGGTTCTGACCTTCGCCTACGTGACGTCGGATTTCTCGGTCCGCAACGTCTGGGAAAATTCGCATTCGCTGAAGCCGCTGATCTACAAGATCTCCGGCGTCTGGGGGAACCATGAAGGATCGATGCTGCTCTGGCTCTTGATCCTGGTGTTCTTTTCGGCGCTGGTCGCCACCTTCGGCCGCAATCTGCCGGAAACGCTGAAGGCGAACGTGCTCGCCGTCCAGGCCTGGATTGCGTTCGCGTTCACGCTGTTCATCCTCCTGACCTCCAACCCTTTCGCCCGCCTGATCCCGGCGCCGGGCGAGGGCAAAGACTTGAACCCGATCCTGCAGGACGTCGGTCTCGCCATCCATCCGCCCTTGCTCTATCTGGGCTATGTCGGCTTTTCCGTGTGCTTCTCCTTCGCCATCGCTGCCCTGATAGAAGGTCGCATTGACGCGGCCTGGGCGCGCTGGGTGCGCCCCTGGACCCTTGCCGCCTGGACATTCCTCACCGCCGGCATCTCCATGGGCTCCTACTGGGCCTACTACGAGCTTGGCTGGGGTGGCTGGTGGTTCTGGGATCCGGTCGAAAATGCCTCCTTCATGCCTTGGCTTGCCGGCACTGCGCTGCTGCACTCCGCCCTGGTGATGGAGAAGCGCGAGGCGCTGAAGATCTGGACCGTGCTGCTCGCGATCATGACCTTTTCGCTGTCGCTGCTCGGCACCTTCCTCGTCCGCTCCGGCGTGCTGACCTCGGTTCACGCCTTCGCCACCGACCCGACCCGCGGCATCTTCATCCTTGCCATCCTGGTCTTTTTCATCGGCGGCGCCTTTTCGCTGTTTGCCTTCCGCGCGTCGCGGCTAAAGGCCGGCGGCATCTTCGCGCCGATTTCGAGGGAAGGCGCTCTCGTCTTCAACAACCTCATCCTGACGACGGCGACCGCAACCGTGCTGACGGGCACGCTCTATCCGCTGGTGCTCGAAGCGCTGACCGGCGACAAGATTTCGGTCGGGCCGCCCTTCTTCAACATGACCTTCGGGCTGTTGATGCTGCCGCTTCTGTTCGCGGTGCCGTTCGGTCCGCTGCTTGCGTGGAAGCGCGGCGATCTCATCGGTGTCGCCCAGCGGCTGTTTGCGGCGGTTGCCGTCGGTCTCGTCGTCGGCAGCGGCTATTATTATGCGATGAACGGCGGGCCCATCCTCGCTTTGTTCGGCATTGCGTTGGGCGTCTATCTGATCGCCGGCTCGCTGACCGATCTGGCGCTACGGTCGGGGCTCGGCAAGGTTGCGGGCAACGTCGCCTGGAGGCGGTTCTCCGGCCTGCCGCGCTCGGCCTTCGGCACTGCCCTTGCGCATATCGGTCTTGGCATCACGCTGATCGGCATCGTCGCCGTCACCGCTTTCGAGACCGAGACCGTCGTCGAGATGAAACCGGGCATGACGGTGGACGCCGGAGGCTATACCCTGCGCTTCGATGGCATGCGCAATGGCAGTGGCCCGAATTACTCCGAGGAATCCGGGCATTTCACCATCAGCAGCGGTGGCGTCGTCGTCACCGACATCTGGTCGTCGAAGCGGCTGTACCAGGCCCGGCGCATGCCGACGACGGAAGCCGGCATCCGCACGTTCGGCCTGAGCCAGCTCTATGTCTCTCTTGGTGACCAGATCAGCGAGGGTGGCATCGTCGTGCGCATCTGGTGGAAACCGATGATCCTGTGCATCTGGGGCGGAACGCTGTTCATGATGGCGGGTGGTTTCGTCTCGCTCAGCGATCGTCGCCTGCGTGTCGGCGCGCCGACACGCGCCAAGCGGCCGAAGACGATCGCGGTGGGGGCGGCCGAATGAACCGTTTGCTGCTTGCCTTTTTTCTGTTTCTGGCGTCGCTCGGCCCGAGCTTCGCGGTCAATCCGGATGAGGTCTTGCCCGACCCCGCACTTGAAGCGCGGGCGCGGGCGATCTCGGCCGAGCTTCGCTGCATGGTCTGCCAGAACCAGTCGATCGACGATTCCAACGCCGAGCTTGCCAAGGATCTCAGGGTTCTGGTGCGCGAGCGGCTGGCAAATGGAGACAGCGACGAAGCGGTGATCGACTATGTTGTCTCCCGCTACGGCGAGTTCGTGCTGCTGAAGCCGCGGTTCGAAACCAAGACCATGATCCTCTGGGGCATGCCGGTCCTGCTTCTGCTCATCGGCGCCGTGACCCTGCTGGTGGCGGCACTCAGGCGCGGTCGACAATCCCGCGGCACGCCGCTTTCCGACGACGAGAAGGAAAAGCTGAAGAAGCTGCTTCAGCCCTAGAATCTACTGCATGTTTCCTTAAATCGTAGCCGATTCAAGGAGAAAACATGCAGCAATTCAAAGTGCTACAGCGACCTTTATGCGTCTGAAAAGACGCAGGGCGCTGTAGGCGCAACGCGTCGTTTCCGGCAACCTTCGCCAACATTACCAAAAATTCATCTTCCGGACAGAACTCAGTAAGGTCCCATCCGTTACACCTTTCGTCATCGGCTGTTCCTCCAGTCAGCCAATAGCGAGATCGCCACCCCCGCGGCGGTGCTCGAAACCACGATGTCGAAGCTGCTTGCCAGCGGCTTCAAGGAAGAGAAAAGGCAAAACGGATGTTTACGACCAAATTCCTGCGTCCCTCCCTCAAGACTGTCCTGAAGACTTCGACGGTTGCGGGTCTTGCGGCCGTCATGCTGACCTCCGGTCTGCCGGCAACGGTCACCCAATCCTTCGCCGAAGCCGTCAAGGTCGATGCGCCCTCGGTGCCGAGCTTTGCCGATGTCGTCGACGCCGTTTCCCCGGCCGTCGTCTCCGTCCGCGTCCAGTCGCGCGCCAACCCCGTTTCCGACGAGGGCAGCGACTTCACCTTCGATTTTGGCGGTCGCGGTCTGGATGAGCTCCCCGACGATCACCCGCTGAAGCGCTTCTTCAAGGAATTCGGCGGCCCGCGCGGCGATGATCGCGCCGAACGCGGCCCCGGCCGTCGTGGCCCGCACGGCGAAGGCCGCCTGCGCCCGACTTCGCAAGGCTCCGGCTTCTTCATCTCCGAAGACGGCTACCTCGTCACCAACAACCACGTCGTTTCCGACGGTTCGGCGTTTACGGTGATCCTCAACGATGGCACCGAGCTTGACGCCAAGCTGATCGGCAAGGACAGCCGCACCGACCTCGCCGTGCTCAAGGTCGATGACAAGCGCAAGTTCACCTATGTCAGCTGGGCTGACGACAACAAGGTGCGCGTCGGCGACTGGGTCGTTGCCGTCGGCAACCCGTTCGGTCTCGGCGGCACCGTGACCTCCGGCATCATCTCGGCCCGTGGCCGCGACATCGGCTCCGGCCCCTATGACGATTATCTGCAGGTCGACGCAGCCGTGAACCGCGGCAACTCCGGCGGCCCGACCTTCAACCTCTCGGGCGAAGTGGTCGGCATCAACACCGCGATCTTCTCGCCGTCGGGCGGCAATGTCGGCATCGCCTTCGCCATTCCGGCATCCGTCGCCAGGGACGTCGTTGCCGACCTCATCAAGGATGGCTCGGTATCGCGCGGCTGGCTCGGTGTTCAGATCCAGCCGGTGAGCAAGGATATCGCCGAATCGCTCGGTCTCTCCGAGGCAAGCGGCGCGCTCGTCGTCGAGCCTCAGGCCGGTTCGCCGGGCGAAAAGGCCGGCATCAAGAAGGGCGACGTCGTCACCGCACTCAACGGCGACACGATCAAGGATCCGCGTGATCTCGCCCGCAGGGTCGCAGGCATGCGCCCGGGCACCACGGTCGATGTCACGCTGTGGCGCAATGGCAAGTCCGAGAGCGTCAAGCTTGAGATCGGCACGCTGCCGAAGGAGGACAAGGAAGCGGCCAAGGATCAGGGCACTCAGTCCGAGGAGACCCAGCCGTCGAGCGAGCAGGCCTTGGCCGACCTCGGCATGACGGTCGTGCCTTCCGACGACGGCAAGGGCGTGACGATTGCCTCGGTTGACGAAGATTCGGATGCCAGCGATCGTGGCCTGAAGCAAGGCGAGAAGATCGTTTCCGTCAACAATCAGGAAGTGAAGTCGGCGGACGATATCCTCAAGGTGATCAACCTTGCCAAGAAGGACGGCCGCAGCAAGGCACTCTTCCAGATCGAAGCCGAGAACGGCAGCCGCTTCGTGGCGCTTCCCATCGACCAGGGTTGATCGCGGCAGCGAATGAATGACCAGGGCGCCGCGACATCTGAGCGATTTCGCGGCGCTCACCGTTTGGGGCGAAATGATCGCCATGCCGGTTGCCGGAGAGACCGAAACCGGTTGAGACAGACAGGGGTCCGGGATTATGGTCACGCGTATGAAGATTCTTATTATTGAAGACGATATCGAGGCAGCGGCCTATCTCGCAAAGGCGTTCCGCGAGGCCGGCATCGTCTGCGACCATGCCAGCGACGGCGAAAGCGGCCTCTTCATGGCCAGTGAAAACAGCTACGACGTTCTCGTGGTCGACCGCATGTTGCCGCGTCGCGATGGCCTGTCGGTAATCTCGGAATTGCGCCGCAAGGATATCCACACACCGGTGCTCATTCTGTCGGCGCTCGGCCAGGTCGACGACCGGGTGACGGGCTTGCGCGCCGGCGGCGACGACTATCTGCCGAAACCCTATGCCTTCAACGAGCTTCTCGCCCGTGTCGAAGTGCTCGGCCGCCGCAAGGGTACGCCGGAACAGGACATGGTCTATCGGGTCGGCGACCTCGAGCTCGACCGCCTGTCGCATTCGGTTCGCCGCCAGGGCAAGGAAATCCCGCTGCAGCCGCGCGAGTTCCGGCTGCTCGAATATCTCATGAAAAATGCCGGTCAGGTCGTGACCCGCACGATGCTGCTCGAAAACGTCTGGGACTATCACTTCGACCCGCAGACCAATGTCATCGACGTGCATGTCTCGCGGTTGCGCTCGAAGATCGAGAAGGACTTCGATCTGCCGCTGCTTCGCACAGTGCGTGGCGCCGGCTATATGATCAAGGACGACCGGACCGCCAACGCATGAGCAAACTCGGCGTCCTGTTCAGGACAACCGCCGTTCGGTTGTCCGCGCTCTATCTGATCCTCTTCTCGCTCTGCGCCGCCTTTCTCGTCTTCTACGTCACCGGCATGTCTGAACGCCTGCTCCAGCAGCAGACGCGCGACGCGGTGACCGCAGAGGTGACCCAGATCGAGCAGGTCTATACCCGTGCCGGGATCAATGGCCTGCTGCGTTCGCTTGAACGACGTGCACGGCAACCGGGCGCCAATCTCTATGTAATCGCCGGGCCGAGTGGCGAAATCCTTGCCGGCAATGTGGCGAGCCTGGAACCCGGACTGCTCGATCGCGAGGGCTGGACGGAGCGGCCCTTCGCCTACCAGCGCTATACCGATGAGACCCGCAAGGACAGCCATGTCGCACTTGCCCATGTGCTGATGCTCGACAACGGCCTGCGCATTCTTGTCGGCCGCGATCTGCAGGAGCCGCAGAAGTTTCGCGCCCTGGTGCGCCAGGCGCTGATGGTAGCGCTTGGCATCATGGGCCTCGGTGCGCTGATCATCTGGTTTGCAATCGGCCGCAATGCGCTGAAGCGCATTGACCGCATGTCGGAGGCGAGCACCAAGATCATGGCGGGCGATCTGTCGCAGCGTCTGCCGACGAGTGGTTCCGGCGACGAGTTTGATCGGCTTTCCGAATCCCTCAATGCGATGCTCGGACGCATCGAGAAGCTGAACGAAGGCCTGCGTCAGGTCTCCGACAACATCGCCCATGACCTGAAGACGCCGTTGACGCGGCTGCGAAACAAGGCGGAAGCCGCACTTGCGCGCAAGGGCACAAGCCAGCGCGGTGCGCTTGAAGAAATCATCGGCGAGTCGGATCAGCTGATCCGCACCTTCAATGCGCTCCTCATGATTTCGCGCGTCGAAGCGGGCTCGGCTGCCGCCGAGATGAGCGAGGTCGACCTTTCCCAGATCGTGTCCGATTGCGTCGAACTCTATGAGCCGGTCGCGGAAGACGTCGGCCTGCGGCTGACAGCGGATGTGGCTCCCGCCGTGGCGATTTCGGGCAATCGCGAGCTTGTCGGCCAGGCGCTCGGCAATCTGCTCGACAACGCGATCAAATACGCTGAAGGCTCAGACGAGCCACTGATCAAGGTTGGGCTCGGCAGGCGCGACGGCAAGGTTGTCCTCTCGGTTGCCGACCGTGGCCCGGGCATTCCCGAGGAAAAGCGCGACGACGTTGTCAAACGTTTCGTTCGGCTGGATGAGAGCCGCTCCAAGCCCGGCACGGGTCTTGGCCTATCGCTCGTGGAAGCGGTCATGGAAATGCACCATGGTGCATTGGAGCTGGTTGCAACGAAGCCCGAGGACGCCGGTAGCGGCAAGGGATTGACGGTACGCATGGTTTTCCCGGCGTCCGCGACCTGATAGACCGGTTTGCGGAGAACAAGGGGGAACGGCATGCAGGACACGATGGCAGGGCACTGGTGGGGCATGGAAACGGCGCCGATCAAACCGGCAAGCCAGGCCGATGCCAAATCCGCGCTGTCGGTGCTGAAGGACATGGCCAAGGGCCATGACCAGATCAGCCGCCTGCTGGCGTCCGAAACACCGTTCAAGGCCTTCATCGTTGCCGCCTTCGCCTTGTCGCCGTTCCTGCGTGACACCGGTGGCAGTCAGCCCGGCATACTCGAACAGATCCTGTCAGAACCGCTGCTGGAATTTCTCACCGAACGGGTCCGGCTGGCGCGGGATGCCTGGACACCGGCGGAGCTCGGCGTCGCGCTGGCCGATACCGAGATCATGACACGGCTTCGAAAGGCCAAGCGCGAGCTTGCCTTTGCCGTAGCACTTGCGGACCTCTCCCGGCATTTCGACGGTCGCGAGACGACGCGCTGGCTGAGCGAATTCGCCGGTGCTGCTGTTTCGGCAACGATCGACCACCTTCTGCTGAGCGGCCACCAGGGCGGTAAGCTGTTGCTCAAGGACGTGACCGCACCCAGCATTGGTTCGGGCGTCGTGGTGCTCGGCATGGGCAAGCTCGGCGCCTTCGAGCTCAACTATTCCTCCGACATTGATCTCGTGGTGTTTTATGACCCGCAGTCCGGCATCATCGTCGATCGCGATGACGCATCCGAGACCTTCGGCCGGTTGCTGCGCCGCCTCATTCGTATTCTCCAGGAGCGCACCGGCGACGGTTACGTCTTCCGCACCGACCTTCGGCTTCGCCCGGATCCGGGCTCGACACCGCTCGCAATCCCGGTCGAGGCGGCCATGCTTTATTACGAGGGCAGGGGGCAGAACTGGGAGCGCGCAGCCTTCATCAAGGCACGCCCCGTTGCCGGCGATATCGCCGCAGGCGATGCGTTTTTGAAGGAACTAACGCCGTTCGTCTTTCGCAAATACCTCGACTATGCGGCAATCGCCGACATTCATTCGATCAAGCGGCAGATCCACGCCCACAAGGGCCATGGCGAGATTGCGGTCAAAGGTCACAATATCAAGCTCGGCCGCGGCGGCATCCGCGAGATCGAGTTCTTCGTTCAGACGCAGCAACTGATCGCCGGCGGGCGCATGCCCGAACTGCGGCTGAAGGCGACGGAGCCGATGCTGCGCGCGTTGGTGAAGGCCGGCTGGATCGACGAGACGACGGCAGACGAACTGGTCGAAGCCTACTGGTTCCTGCGCGATGTCGAGCACCGCATTCAGATGGTGCGCGACGAACAGACCCATGTGCTGCCGGAGACCGAGGCGGAGCTGAAGCGCATCGCCTTCATGCTCGGCTTCGAGGATACGTCCACTTTTTCCAAGGCGCTGTCGAAGGTCCTGCGCACGGTCGAGCGGCGTTACGCCCAGCTCTTTGAGCAGGAAGCGAAGCTTTCGAGCGAGACGGGCAATCTCGTCTTCACCGGCCAGCGCGACGATCCGGATACGCTTGAGACCTTGAGAGAGCTCGGGTTCCAGCGGCCGTCCGACATCTCGCATACGATCCGGACCTGGCATTACGGCCGCTACCGAGCGACGCAGTCGGTCGAGGCACGCGAGAGGCTGACGGAACTGACGCCGGAGCTTTTGCGTGTCTTCGGCGAAAGCCGGCGCGCCGACGAGGCACTCCTGCGCTTCGATCATTTCATCTCGGGCCTGCCCGCCGGCATCCAGCTGTTCTCGCTGCTCGGCAATAATCCGCGGCTTTTGTCCCTGATCGTCAACATCATGTCCTCGGCGCCACGGCTTGCCGAAATCATCGCGGCGCGGCCGCATGTGTTCGACGGCATGCTCGATCCGGGCCTCCTGGCGGAACTGCCGACCAGAGACTATCTGGCGCCGCGCATCGCCAACTTCGTCGCTGGCGCCCGCCACTACGAAGAGGTCCTCGACCGGCTGCGCATCATCGCCGCCGAGCAGCGGTTTCTGATCGGCATTCGCCTGTTGACCGGCTCAATCTCGGGTTTGCAGGCGGGCCGTGCCTTTACCGATCTCGCCGACCTGATCATCGCTGCCGCGGTGGACGCGGTGCTGGCGGAAGTGCGTTCGGTCCATGGCGATTTCCCGGGTGGACGCATTGTCGTCGTCGGCATGGGCAAGCTCGGCAGCCACGAGCTGACGGCGGGTTCCGACGTCGACCTGATCCTGCTCTACGACTATGACGACACGGCTGCGGAATCGGACGGCGGTAAGCCTCTCGATCCCGTGCGCTATTTTACCCGGCTGACGCAGCGTCTGATTGCCGCGCTCTCGGCGCCGACGGCCGAAGGTGTGCTTTATGAGGTCGACATGCGGCTGAGGCCGTCCGGCAACAAGGGACCGGTCGCCACCCGCATCAACGCTTTTGCCAGGTACCAGCGCGAAGAGGCCTGGACCTGGGAGCATCTGGCCCTGACGCGGGCGCGCTGCATCTGCGGCGACGACAGCCTGAAGGCGCAAGCCGATGCCATCTTCGCCGAAGTGCTGGACCAGAAGCGTGATGTCGCCAAGATCGGCGCCGACGTGATCTCGATGCGAGAGATGATCGACAGCGAGAAGCCGCCAAGCGACATCTGGGACTTCAAGCTCATCCCCGGCGGCCTCGTCGATATCGAGTTCATCGCGCAGTACCTGGCGCTGATCGCGCCCGCCAAGGGCGTACCGCCGCTTGATGCCGGCGCCCACACGGCCGACGCCCTGAAGGTTCTCGGCGGCGCGATGATGAACCCCAATGATCTCGATACGACGATGGAGGCGTTGAGCCTCTTTACCGAGCTGTCGCAGATCGTGCGCCTGTGCATCGAGGGAGAATTCGACCCGAAGGAGGCGCCTGCCGGTCTCGTCGATCTCGTCTGCCGGGCAGGGGACTATCCCGACTTGAAGTCGCTGGAGGCCGATATCAAGCGGTTGTCGAAGGCCGTTCGGCGCATCTTTCAGTCGGTGGTTTCGGGATAGGGGCGCACGTCGCCGTCGCGATCGGGCATGCGCAATGAAATGATGGTGCCGACATTCTCGGCGGAATGGATCTTCATCGTTCCGCCGTGAAGGCGCGTCAGCGACCGGGAGATCGCAAGCCCGAGGCCGGAGCCGCCCTTGCTCTTGGCATACTGGCTCTGAACCTGCTCGAACGGCTGGCCGATTTTCTGCAGGGCGTCGCGCGGAATGCCGATGCCGGAGTCGGCGATCGTCAGCGTCACGGCACCCGTGACCTTGCGGGCGCGCAACGAAATGCGCCCGCCTTCATTGGTGAACTTGACCGCGTTGGACAAGAGGTTGAGCAGCACCTGCTTCATTGCGCGCCGATCCGCGACCACGGTGAGGCCCGAGGCGATATGCTGCACGACATGGATGTTCTTCTGCTGCGCCGGGATCGTGGTGAAGCGCAACGTCTCCTCGATCAGGGGCGCGAGATCGATCGTCTCGCGGCTGATGCGCATATGCCCGGCTTCGATCTTCGACATGTCGAGAATGTCGTTGATGACGTTCAGCAGGTGCTTGCCGCTCTCGTGGATGTCCCGCGAATATTCATCGTATTTTTCCGAACCGAGCGGCCCGAACATCTGGTTCTGCAGGATCTCCGAAAAGCCGAGAATGGCGTTGAGCGGCGTTCTCAGCTCATGGGACATGTTGGCCAGGAATTCCGACTTGGCGCGGTTCGCCGCCTCGGCACGTTCCTTTTCCGCCTGGTAGTTGGCATTGGCGATCGACAGCTCGGTCTTCTGTCGCTCCAGGGTCATGCGCGAGGCCGAGAGGTCGCCGATCGTCGCCATCAACCGGCGCTCGGATTCGCGCAGTCGCACCTGGTGGCGCTTCAGCAGCGTGATGTCGGTGCCGACCGAAACGAGGCCGCCGTCGCGCGTGCGTCGTTCGTTGATCTGCAGCCAACGCTCGTCGGCAAGCTGCACCTCTGTCGTTTGCGAGTGGTTGCTGCGGTCCGGATCCGCGATGCGGCGCTCCACCACAGGGCGCGCGGCCGCGGCGTGAACGGCGATGCGTTCCGTGCCCGGAACCAGCACATGGTCCGGAAGCTTGTAGGCTTCCTGGTAGTGCGTGTTGCACATGACCAAGCGGTCCTGCTTGTCCCAGAGGACGAAGGCCTCGGACGTACATTCGATGGCGTCGGCCAGGCGCTGATCTGCCTCCGCATAGCGTTGGGCCAGGCGATGCTGCTCGGTGACATCCATGGCGATGCCGATGAGATGGGCGCGGCCTGAAACGGTCTGGATGATCTCGGCGCGGGCGCGCAGCCAGACATAGTGGCCGTCCGCATGACGCATGCGGAACACCTGGTCGATCTGACGCGCATCGCCGCGAGCGATCGTGCGCGCAACGCCATAGATGCCGCGATCGTCCGGATGCATCAGCCGCGCGGCATCACCGAAGGAAAGCACGCTGCTTTCGCCGGGCATGCCCAGCATTTCATACATCGACCGCGACCAGAACAGCCGCCGGTTGGCAAGATCGAAATCCCAGAGGCCGCATCGGCCACGCGACAGCGCGGTTTCGACCCGCAGGTTCGATTCCGCAAACACCGAGTCGGCGTCGCGGGCGCGCTTGGCCTGGATGTAATAGGCGTAAAGCACCACCAGCAGGATCGCCGAGATGCCGGCAAACAGCGTCACGTTCAGCGAGACCTCATCGCGCCACGCCGTTTCGAGCTGGGTCACCGGCGTTGCCGCCAGGATGACGCCGGCCGCGTCGGGCAACTGTGCCAGGGCGACGATATGGTCGACGCCGTTGAGGGCCGTCTTCATGATACTGGAATGTTCGCCGTAATACTGCAGCGTGGCGATATCCGGCGCGACCGAGGCAAGCGTACGGCCGATCAGCGGCACGCCGTCCGGCGTGCTGGCGAAGATCCGGCCATCCTTGCGCACGGTCAAAAGGAACATGCCCGGGTCGAGCATGCCGGTGGGCAGGTATTGGGTCAGCCGCCGTTCGGCGTCCCAGCGTCGGCCCTCGTCGAACAGCGTCATGCCGTCGGCCTGGAACGCGGCGACGGCCGTTGCCGCTGCGAGCCCGACGGTCTGGCGCGAGTTGTCCTCCATCCGGGCGTGTTCACCCATGATGCCGGACATGCGCGATACCGCGACGATGATCAGGAATGCGATGATGAGGATGGGGATGGAGCGCTTGAGAATAGGCTCCGCGCTCGCAAGACGCTGCGACGTCGGCTCGGCGAAAATCTTCGCCTGCGAGATGAACTCGCGTTCCAGGCCGGAAAAGCCTGGAAACTTGAGTCGCAACCGCCCGTCGGCTGCGCTCGCTGGTCGCGCGTCCGCCATCTTACCCAATATGAAACCCTCTGATGATTCGGCGCGCCGCTCGCCCGAATCTGACTCAATGAATCACAGGGCGATTCGCCTTGTCCAGAGGCAATGGTAAAGATTTCTTAACCATTTCTTATCGTTGGAAAATAATAGGCCGGGTCGCGCAGGCGGCCCGGCCCTTGAAAAATGCCCACATTCCCTACAGCGCCGCGCGTCTTATCGGACGCGCAAAGGTCGCTGCAGCACTTCAATCGCTGCATGTTTTTATCCTTAAATCGGATAGGATCTAAGGAAACATGCAGTAGCCTTTTCAGGCTTTGAGCATGCGCTCGACGATGTCGCTGACGTCGGCCGAAAGCTTGGTCGCGCCTGCGATTTCCTTCAGGGCATTGCGGGCATGTTGGGCGCGCGCGTCTTCGAGCGAGCGCCAGGAGCGCATCGATGTCAGGATGCGTGCTGCCAGTTGCGGATTGCGCGGATCGATGTCGAGGATCTGCTTCGCCAGGAAACGATAGCCCTCGCCATCGGCGCGGTTGAAGCCTGTCGGATTGGCGAAGGCATAGCTGCCAATCAGAGACCGGACGCGATTGGGATTGTTGCCGTTGAAAAGCGGCTCGGTCATCAGCGCCTTGACGCGCTCGAGCGTGCCGGATCCCGGGATCGTCGCCTGAACCGCGAACCACTTGTCGATGACCAGCGCGTTATCGGCGAAGCGCTTGCGGAAGGCCGCCAATGCCTGAGCGGTCTCGGAAGCGTCCGGGAACCGGTGCGCGAGCAATGCCAGCGCATGGCTGAGATCGGTCATGTTGTCAGCGGCTGCGAAGACTTCGGCCGCCCGCTTCGGATCGTCCTCGCCCTGGACGAGATAGGTGAGTGCTGCGTTGTGCAGCGCGCGACGTCCGGCACTTTCCGCATCGGGGCTGAACGAACCCGTCGACGTCATTTCGCCCGCCAGTCGAAGAAAGGTCTCGCGGCCGGCGACCGCGATCGCCGTGAGGATCTGCTGGCGGGCGGCATGGATGGCATCCGGATCGTTGTCGGCGCCGATCTCGCGGGCGATGTCGGCTTCGCTCGGCAGTGACAGCGCCTGCGACCGGAACGCCGGCTCCAGCTTGTCGTCGGCCGTCGCAGCGATAAGGCCGTCGATGAGCGCCTTTTCGCACGTAACGGGTTTACCCGCGCGAACGTTGGCTGTCGCCGATACCAGATTGGCAAGCGCAATGGCGTTGAGCGCCTGCCAGCGGGCGAAGAGATCGCTTTCGTGCCGCGCGATCAGCGCTAGATCGTCGTCGGTCTGCTCGATATGCAGGTTGATCGGGGCGGAAAAGCTGCGGTTGAACGACGGTACCGGGCGCGAGGTGATACCGGAGAAAACCACCGTCTGCTTGCGGTCGGTGAGATGCAGCACATCGCCGGTGATGTCGGCGCCGGAGACGCTCGAAAGGTCTGCTTCGCGGCCGCTTTCCAGCAGCAGGCCCATGCGCAGCGGAATGTGCATCGGCTCCTTGGCGCTTTGTCCCGGCGTTGGCGGCACGGTCTGTTCCAGCGACAAGGTGAAGGTCTGCTTGGCTGCGTCATAGGCGCCGGAGGCTGTCACCAGCGGCGTTCCCGCCTGGTGATACCAGAGCGAAAACTGGCTGAGATTGCGGCCGCTGACATCGGCGAAGCAGGCGATGAAATCCTCGATCGTCACAGCCTGGCCGTCGTGGCGCTCGAAGTAGAGATCCATGCCCTTCTTGAACAGGTCGCGACCGAGAACGGTTGCGATCATCCGGGTGACTTCGGAGCCCTTCTCATAGACCGTGGTCGTGTAGAAGTTGTTGATTTCTCGATATTTCGTCGGCCGGACCGGGTGGGCGAGGGGGCCGGTATCCTCCGGAAACTGTTCTGATTTCAGGTGCCGCACTTCGGCGATGCGCTTGACGGCACGCGAACGCATGTCGGCGGAAAACTCGTGGTCGCGATAGACCGTCAAGCCTTCCTTGAGGCAGAGCTGGAACCAGTCGCGGCAGGTGATGCGGTTGCCGGTCCAGTTGTGGAAGTATTCGTGCGCGATGATCGCTTCGATATTGGCATAGTCGGCGTCGGTTGCCGTTTCCGGATCAGCCAGCACGTATTTGTCATTGAAGACGTTGAGCCCCTTGTTCTCCATGGCGCCCATGTTGAAGTCGGAGACGGCGACGATCATGAAGATATCCAGATCGTATTCGCGGCCGAACGCCTCCTCGTCCCACTTCATCGAGCGCTTCAGCGCATCCATGGCGTAGGACGCGCGCGGCTCCTTGCCGTGTTCGATATAGATCTTCAGCGCGACCTCGCGGCCGGACATGGTGGTGAACGTGTCTTCGACCACGCCGAGATCGCCGGCAACCAGCGCGAAGAGATAACTCGGCTTCGGGTGCGGATCGAACCAGGCGGCGAAATGCCGGCCATCGCCCATGTCGGCGCCGCCGAGATAGTTGCCGTTGGAAAGCAGCAGCGGCGCGGATGTCTTGTCGGCGATGATGTTGACCGTATAGACGGCAAGAACGTCGGGACGGTCCGGGAAGTAGGTGATGCGGCGGAAGCCTTCCGCCTCGCACTGCGTGCAATAGACATTGTTGGTGCGATAGAGACCCATCAGCTTGGTGTTCGTCTCTGGCGAGAGCATCGTGGTGATGGTGACTTCGAACGGTGCGGCCTCGGGCAGACCGCGGATCGTCAGCGTGTCGTCGGCAGCGTCGTAGAGTGAGGCTGCAAGCTCTTCCTGGTCGAGGAGCAGGCCGGTCATGACGAGCTCGTCGCCGTCAAGCACCAGAGGCGCCGATGCGTCCACGCCTTCCCGCCGATGCAGGATCAGCCGCGCTTCGACCTTGGTTTCCTTCGGGTCAAGCTCGAAGGTCAGATCCACTCTTTCAAGAACGAAGTCGGTCGGCCGGTAGTCTTCCAGATGAATGATCTGGCCAGTATTTGTCCGCATGGTCAGTCCCGCTCGCGCCTTGCTACTGGTGGATTTGTAGAGGGCGCTTGTGATGGTGAAAAGGCCAAAGGGCGAAAAGCCGGATATGCCACACGATTGTGATGCCGGCGACCGCGCTTCCGGCAGAAAAGACATGGCGTCCGGTATTCTTCCCGCTCCCTTATCGTTTTGACGTGTATCGAAGTGGCACTAACAAGAAATAAATCGGAAAGGTTTTTTTCGACCTCGCTAAAGAATTATGGCGATTGCCTTTGCTTCGATGAACTCATCAAGAAAAAACACAAGCCATCAAGAAGTTTGATCCGACTTTCGCAGGCGGCGCAGCTAGAGTGACATGGTTCTCCGGCGAGCCTCTCGCCCAAATCTCCCAAGCTGTCGCCGCTGCGGTTCTTATCCGCTCAGGTCCGAAAAGTGCTTTCCATGGATGCCGAAGTCGAAAACCCGATGAAGGGGATCCTGCTCAAGGTCCTTTCGGTGGTCATTTTCGTGTGCATGTCGACCTTGATCAAAGCGGCGGGAAGTGAGATCGCCACCGGCCAGATCACCTTCTACCGGTCCGCCTTCGCCATGGTGCCAATCCTCGGCTACCTCGCCCTTCGCGGGCAAATGCGCGATGCTTTCAAGACGAAGGATCTCGGTGGCCACATCGCACGCGGCTTCGTCGGCATCCTGGCGATGAGCTTCGGCTTCTACGGTCTCGTGCATTTGCCGCTCCCCGAAGCCATCGCCATCGGTTATGCGATGCCGCTGATCGCCGTTGCCTTTGCAGCAATCTTTCTCGGCGAGACCGTCCGGCTCTACCGCTGGTCGGCCGTGGTCATCGGTCTGGTCGGCGTCATGATCATCACCTGGCCGCGGCTGACACTGTTCCGCGAAGGCGGTCTCGGCTCGTCCGAGGCACTCGGGGCGGCGGCGGTTTTGTTGTCGGCGGCCCTCGGCGCGATCGCCATGGTGCTGGTGCGCAAGCTGGTCAAGGCCGAGCGCACGCACACGATTGTGCTCTATTTCTCCCTCTCGGCCTCGGTCTTTTCGCTTGCCACCTTGCCGTTCGGCTGGCCGAGCATTTCGCGCGAAGCCTTCCTGCTGCTGATGGTGGCCGGCTTCTGCGGCGGTGTGGCGCAGATCCTCTTGACCGAAAGTTACCGCCACGCGGACATGTCGACGATTGCGCCGTTCGAATACACGTCGATCGTGCTCGGCCTGATCATCGGCTATTTTCTGTTTGATGACGTCCCGACGGCTACGATGCTGATCGGGACCGCCATTGTCGTCGGTGCCGGCATCTTCATCATCTTTCGCGAACATCGGCTTGGCCTGGAACGTAAAGGCGCGCGCAAGCACGTCACGCCGCAGGGCTGACGTCCGGTTCTAGTCCGGTTGCCTTTCCCAGGCAGGCACCGTGTCGTCCTCGATCAATCCATCTTGGGCCGCCTGCAGTGCCATCGGGCTGGTGACGTCGGGCCCTGGTGTGGGCAGCACCGTCGTCGCCTGGAAGTCGGTCTTGGCGACCAGGCCCTGGTGTTGATCGCGTCTCAGGATGCGCCAGGCCGCATAACCGCCGTAGAGCGCGAAATAGACGGCAAGCACGAGGAACAGCGCCGCCGGCCCGAACCGATCCATGACAGGACCGACCATCAGCGGGCCGGAGATCGTGCCAAGGCCGTAAGTGATCATCAGGCCCGAGGAGATTTCGACATATTCGTCGGGTTTGGCGAGGTCGTTGGCGTGGGCGACGTTCAGCGCATAGATCGGAAACAGGACCGAGCCGACACAGGCGGCGATCGCGTAGAGCACCGTCGGGCTGCTGCCGATCGACGCGGACATGACCAGGCAGGAGATCACGCCGACAATACCGCAGCCGGCCATGATGATGCGCCGATCGGTGCGATCGGAGGCGCGACCGATCGGGATCTGCGAGATGGCGCTGCCGGTCAGGAGCGAGGCAAGCAATGTTGCGCCTTCGCCGGTCGAAAGGCCGATCTTCTGCGTGAACACGCCGCCAAGGTTCAACCAGGCGCCCGACAGCGCGCCGGCGAGAAAGCCGCCGACCACGGCAACGGGAGAGCGGCGAAACAGCCCGGGAATGTCGAATCGCGCCTGCGCCGGCGGCGCCGGCATCGGCGACGAAGAGAGTGCCGTCGGCAGCAGCGCCAGCGAGAACAGGACGCCGCAGAGGATGAAGAGCGATGTGTTGGTCGGGTCTCCAAGCGGCACCATGTATTGCCCGCCGATGGTGCCGACCATCGTGGTGATCAGATAAAGCGAAAACAGCATGCCGCGGTTGTCGTTGGTCACCCGTTCGTTCAGCCAGCTTTCGATGACGAGATAGCTGCCGGAGATCGCGAAGCCGGATATGGCGCGAAAAGCGATCCAGGCGCGCCAGTCGACGATAAGCCCGCAAAGCAGGATGGCGATCGAAAGCAGGGTGATGAGTGCCGTGAAGACGCGGACGTGGCCGACCCGCAGCACGAATTTCGGCGTCACGATGCAGGAAAGCGTGAAGCCGACCGTGTAGCCGGTGGCGATGACCGACACCGTCATCGTCGACCAGTTCTCGGCGACGGACCGAACCGGGATCACGTAGCTCTGAAGGCCGAAGGCCACCATCATCAAAAGAGTGGACAGCATCAGGCTGAGGACGGAAGCGAGACTGGCCAGCATCGGCGCTCCTGAAAACAAATGCGTGCCGTGTCGACCAGCCGGGTGGCTGGCAACGAAGGCGCGATGCGGAGCGAGGGCAGTCAGGCGAAGATGCCGGATAGACCTGTCGCTTCGAAGTCGAAAACGACTGTGGCTCTATCCAGTTTCAAAAGCGCTGTCGATTGCGACAGCCGATAACAAAAAGACGGTAACGGTCTGTCGCGAGGGGCGATCAGTTCGGCAGCAGCGGGCTGATCGCCGAGCGATGGGCGCGGCGGGCGTCCTTGGTGGTGCTGAGCGCGGTGTATTCGCGCGAGGCCCGGACGGCAGTGCCGATATCGGCGATCGAATCGAACAGGACCTTGAGGCTTGCGATGGGCTTGGTCATGATCTTGTTCCTTGTCTTATGTCGTCTCATTCGCGCGACGCGCCCTTCGGCGCACCGCGTGGGGATCAGCGCTGGATGAAGTCGGCGAAGAGCTGCGACGGACGGGTGGTCCGGGCAAGGCCGATTGCAGTCATCTGCTCGTTGGCTGCCGTGCCGAAGCGGTTGAACGGCGTCCGCCGGGCAGCGTCGGTGTGACGGAGCGTCTCAAAGCTGCTGTGGATCGGGCGAAAGCGGGCAGTCATGGTTCTTGTTCCTTATTCCATTCCTCCCGTGTCGATATATTGCGCTGCAACATAGATTTTGCAATGCATTAGAACGCTGCGCAGATATGCGCAAACCGCATGGCTTTTTTCACACTTTGTTCATGAACCGGGCAGCCGGCTTTCAGCCGCTGATGCGGGCCTTGAAGGCAAGCATATCCTGCCAGGCGAAGCGCTTGCTGATCGGCGCCGTCACCAGGTCTTGCGGGTGCAGGGTTGCAAGGGTCTGAACCGTGTGTCCGCCGATTTGAAGATCACGCCATTCGCCGCGCAGCTGGTGGATGGTGTCGCTGCCGCCGAAGAAGAAGCGGGCCGTAAAATTGCCGAGCAGCAACAGGTGCTTGGGCTCGGCCAGGGCAACCTGGCGCTCGATGAAGGGGCGGCAGATATCGGCTTCTCGGGCGGTCGGCACGCGGTTGCCCGGCGGACGCCATGGTACGACGTTGCTGAGCAGGACACCCTCGCGCGACAGGCCGATGCCGGCGAGCATGCGGTTGAGCATGTCGCCCAGCCTGCCCGAGAAGGGCTGGCCGTCACGATCGTCATCGGCATAGGGCATGGGGCCGACGATCATGATGCCGTTGGACGGATCGCCTTCGGCAAAGACGAGATTGCGGGCGCTGTTTCTGAGGTTGCAGCCGACGAAGCCTTCCATTGCCAATCGTAACTCGGCGAGCGATCGCGCCGAATCGGCGGCAAACTGCGCCTCCTTGACGGCTTGGGCGTCGGGGATGGCCACCGCCGGCGCGTTTGCAACGGGTGCTGGCGCGCGGGCTTGGCCAGCGGCCGGGCTGGCCGGCTGCCGCGTTGCGGGCGAGGCCTCCGAGCGGCCTGCCGGCTGGCTTGCGCTCGCCTGTTGGCGCGAATCGGCCTGTTGCCGCAAGTCGGAACGTGCCGCCTTCATCGCCTCGAACTCGGCGAAGCGATCGACCGGCTCCTCCTCCATCAGCCACTCGACACCCGCATCCGCATGGAATGCGAGCAGGGCGGCGAGTTGGCCGGGGGAGAGGTTGTCGGCAGAAATCATGGGCGCCAACCTAGCACGTCAGAAAATGCGGTCCAATGGCTTCATGCGGCATTCGCCGTCCAGTGGCCGATATCCTCATGTTCGCCGATCAGCGCCAGACCATGCGCGATCGACAGCAGTTCGCCGCCGCTTTCGATCCGGTCCTTTTCGAAGCGACGCTCGAACAGATTGCGCACAGCGGGCACGAAGGAAGTGCCGCCGGTGAGGAAGACCTTGTCGATGCTTGTCGGCGGCGTTTCCGTCGTGTGCAGCACCTCGTCGAGCGCCTCTTCGATGCGCGCAAGTTCCGGTGCAATCCAGCTTTCGAAGTCGGCGCGGCGCACGGTGCGGCGCGACATCTCGCCGAGCGGGGAGAAGTAAAACTCGGTCTCCTCCTCCTGCGACAGCCGCATCTTCGTCGCGGAGATCGCCTGATAGAGCGGATAACCCTCGTCGTGCTCGATCAGGTCGACGAAGGCCTCGAGCTTTTCCGGCTCCAGGCTCTGGCGCACCAATTTCTTCAGGTCCGTGAAGTCTTTCAATGTCTTGAAGATGGAAAGCTGATTCCAGCGGCCAAAATTCGCGTAGTAATTCGACGGCACTTCAAGCAGCTTGTCGAAGCTCTTGAACAGACTCCCCTTTCCGATGAGCGGCGAGATAACGTTGTCGATGATGCGGAAGTCGAAATGGTCACCGGCAATGCCCACGCCTGAATGCCCGATCGGCGTCGCCGTCAGGCGTCCCGCCTTGGTTTCGAAACGGATCAGCGAATAGTCGGTGGTGCCGCCGCCGAAATCGGCAACCAGCACCGTGGCGTCGCGCTTGAGGTTTTGGGCAAAGTAGAATGCGGCCGCCACCGGCTCGTAGACATAGTGGATCTCGGGAAAGCCGAATTCCGAAAGGGCTGCACTGTAGCGATCGAGCGCCAATGCCGGGTCGGGGCTGGAACCGGCGAAGCGAACGGGTCTCCCGACGACGATGCGGCTATACTGGCTCGCCCAATCGTCACCGGCATATTCCCGCAGCTTCGTCAGGAACACCCGCATCAGGTCTTCGAAACTATGGCGCTTGGCATAGATCTGGGTGCCCTGGAACAGCGGGCTTGCGGCGAAGGTCTTGATCGACTGCAGGAAGCGACAGTCGCCGGGGTTGTCGATGAACGAGCGGATTGCCGCCTGTCCGGCTTCCACCTTCAGGGCGGACGCGCCGAGGTTCGGATCCTTCATGAAGGAGAGTGCCGTGCGCATCGCATCGGTGGTGCCGGCCAGGCTGTCGAAGTTCATCGAGTGGGTGGTGTCGCCTGCCGAAACCGCGAGGACCGAGTTGGTGGTGCCGAAGTCGAAGCCCAGTGCTCTGGCCATGTGATGTCTCCTGACGTCTGTGTTTTGGTGTCGCTGCGCCACGCGCCCTTCCGGGCTTCGCAAGGCGTCACGGCTCTGTTCCGCGCGCCGCTTTCCGGGCTGGCGCCGGGGAGGTCGGCGATGCCCGGAATGAAGCGAAAGACATGCCGTTCCGGCGCCGTGGGGCGCCTTGCCGAAATGCCGGTTGCGGATGGGATTGCCGGCGTCTTCCGCCGGAAAGTCGAATGCCCGGCCTCCTGACATGGCTATTCGGCAAAAGCAAGGCTGGAAGGCGGACGGCCCACATGACATTGGAGAAATCACGTATTTACGTTTACGTTCACGTCATATAGACATTTGTGCTAAACTCATGACCTCATGCGCAAAAGCGGGCATCGTCTGTCGCATCCCGGCTCGACAAGCCAAACGGCATTTGCCATGACGACATGATATGGCCTGGGAACTGAGCTGGCAGAAGACCGGCGAGACTGGAGAGACGGTATGAGCGAGCGACAAGAGCTGCCCGAGCGCGAGAGCATGGAGTTCGACGTGGTGATCGTCGGCGCGGGACCTGCGGGTCTGGCGGCGGCGATCCGGCTGAAGCAGATCAATGCCGAGCTCTCCGTCGTGGTGCTGGAAAAGGGTGCCGAAGTCGGCGCGCATATCCTGTCGGGCGCCGTCGTCGATCCCATCGGCATCGACCGGCTGCTGCCGGGCTGGCGCGACGAGGTCGATCATCCGTTCAAGACCGAGGTCACCGACGACCAGTTCCTGTTCCTCGGCCCGGCCGGCTCGATCCGCCTGCCGAACTTCGCCATGCCGCCGCTGATGAACAATCACGGCAACTACATCGTCTCGCTTGGGCTTGTCTGTCGCTGGCTGGCAAGCCATGCCGAAGCGCTCGGCGTCGAGATCTATCCGGGTTTTGCCGCCACCGAAGTGCTCTACAACGACGCCGGTGCCGTCATCGGTGTCGCCACCGGCGACATGGGCATCGAGCGCAACGGCGAGCCGGGCCCGAATTTCGCCCGCGGCATGGCGCTCTTGGGCAAGTACACGCTGATCGGCGAGGGCGTGCGCGGCTCGCTGGCCAAACAACTGATTGCAAAATTCGATCTCTCGAAGGACCGCGACGTCCAAAAATTCGGCATCGGCCTGAAGGAGCTGTGGCAGGTCAAGCCGGAGAACCACAGGCCGGGCCTGGTGCAGCACTCGTTCGGCTGGCCGCTCGGCATGAAGACCGGCGGCGGTTCGTTCCTCTACCATCTCGAAGACAACCTGGTCGCCGTCGGCTTCGTCGTGCACCTCAACTACAAGAACCCCTATCTCTTCCCGTTCGAGGAGTTCCAGCGCTTCAAGACCCATCCGGCCATTCGCGGCACCTTCGAGGGCGGCAAGCGGCTGTCCTACGGCGCCCGCGCGATCACCGAGGGCGGTTACCAGTCGGTGCCGAAACTGTCGTTCCCTGGCGGCGCGCTGATCGGCTGTTCGGCCGGGTTCGTCAACGTGCCGCGCATCAAGGGCAGTCACAATGCGGTGCTGTCGGGCATGCTCGCCGCCGACAAGCTGGCCGAGGCGATCGCCTCGGGCCGCGCCAATGACGAGCCGGTCGAGATCGAGAACGAATGGCGCCAGACCGATATCGGCCGCGACCTGAAGCGGGTGAGGAACGTCAAGCCGCTGTGGTCGAAGTTCGGCACCGCGATCGGCGTGGCGCTCGGCGGCCTCGACATGTGGACCAACCAGCTGTTCGGCTTCTCCTTCTTCGGCACGCTGAAACACGGCAAGACCGACGCACAGTCGCTGGAGCCGGCGGCCAAGCATAAGAAGATCGACTACCCGAAACCCGACGGGGTTTTGACCTTCGATCGGCTGTCGTCGGTGTTCCTGTCGAACACCAACCACGAGGAAGACCAGCCGATCCACCTGCAGGTGAAGGACCCGGAGCTGCAGCGCACCTCGGAACTGGACGTCTTTGCCGGCCCGTCGACGCGCTACTGTCCCGCCGGGGTCTATGAATGGGTGGAGAAGGACGGCAAGCCGGTCTTCGTCATCAACGCCCAGAACTGCGTGCACTGCAAGACCTGCGACATCAAGGACCCGAACCAGAACATCAACTGGGTGCCGCCACAGGGCGGCGAAGGCCCGGTCTATCCGAACATGTAATGTTCGGGGGTCTGGCCGCACGGACCTCCGTGGATAAGGCCGGTGAGGGACCGGTCTATCCCAACATGTGACTGGCCTTTGCGTGATCTGCGCAATAGGGAACATTTGGAGGCGCCGAGCCCTTGCTCGGCGCCTCTTTCATTTCAAGCAGGCGACCGGATCCGTGTGCCGCGCGATACCACCGGCGCAACGACTCACCCTGATCAGCAATGAGCCTGCCTCTCCCGCGCGTCGGCAGGTGCCTGAACATTAGGAAAGGCAATCGTTGACGCAAATGGGAAAGTCCTTGCCGGAAAGACCCTATAGCTTTGAGGGTGCCGTCGGTTCGTGAAGCGCTCCGGCGGATCTGCAGGCCGTTCGGTCCCTGTTGTTCTTGAGTAGGGCCCGAGCCTGTTGACACGCGACTGATCACTGCGGTGAGATCGGTCGTCCGACGGGACGTACCGCCAGAACAGAGGGAACAGAAATGAACAAGCTTCTTGCAACGACTTGCCTGGCCGCCGGCCTTCTTGGCCTTGCCGGCACGGCCTCGGCAGCCGAATGCGGCGACGTGACGATCGCCAACATGAACTGGCAGAGCGCCGAGGTTCTGGCGAGTGTCGACAAGATCATTCTGACGGAAGGCTATGGCTGCAACGCCGAGCTCGTCGTCGGCGATACCGTGCCGACGATCACCTCGATGATCGAGAAGGGCCAGCCCGATATCGCGCCGGAAGGCTGGGTGGATCTTCTGCCCGATGTCGTCAACCGCGGCCTTGAAGAGGGCAAGCTGGTCGGTGCCGCCGTCGCGCTTTCCGATGGCGCCGTCCAGGGCTGGTGGGTGCCGAAATACATCGTAGATGCCAACCCCGACATCAAGACGATCGACGATGTGCTGAAGCACAAGGAACTGTTCCCGGATCCGGAGGACGCGAGCAAGGGCGCCGTCTTCAACGGCCCGCAGGGCTGGGGCGGCACTGTTGTCACGACTCAGCTCTACAAGGCCTATGGCGGCGAGGCAGCCGGCTTCACGCTGGTCGATACCGGCTCGGCGGCCGGTCTCGATGGCTCGATTGCCAAGGCTTACGAGCGCAAGCAGGGCTGGGTCGGCTACTACTGGGCGCCGACGGCACTGCTCGGCAAGTACGAGATGGTAAAGCTCGGCCATGGCGTCGAGGCGGATGCTGCGGAATGGAAGCGCTGCAACACGGTTGCCGATTGCGCGGACCCGAAGAAGAACGACTGGCCGAAGGATAAGGTGCAGACGCTGGTGACCAAGACGTTTGCCGATCGCGCCGGTCCGGCCATGGATTACTTGAACAAGCGCGCCTGGACCAACGACACCGTCAACAAGCTGATGGCCTGGATGACCGACAACCAGGCAAGCGGCGAGGAAGGTGCGAAACACTTCCTCCAGGAAAACCCTGATATCTGGACCACCTGGGTCTCGCCGGACGTTGCCGAAAAGGTCAAGGCCGCGCTTTGATTGCCATCGACTGACGAAATTGAGCGGCGCACTGTTCCGTGCGCCGCCCATTGGTTGATGGTTGGCGGACGCAAAACAAGAACAAGGTCGCCGCCGGGGAATAGTGAAGGGGAAATGGAATGGAATGGCTGACCCAGTTTCCGCATATGGATGATGATCGCCTGCGGGCGTTGAAGAAGGCGATTGACGAAGGCTTCCGTACCTTCACGCGCGCCTATGGCGACGGCATCGAAGCGTTTTTCGAACCGTTGCAGTTCTTTCTGATCCAGTCGGAGCGCTTCATGACGCGCACACCCTGGCCGATCATCATCCTGCTGATTGCGGTTCTCGCCTGGTTTGCGAGCCGGAACTGGAAGATCGTCGCTGGCTGCGTCGGCACGTTGCTCCTCATCGGCTATTTCGACATGTGGGACGACACGATGAAGACGATCTCGATGATCTTCGTCTGTACCGTGCTGTCGATCGCCATCGGCATACCGATCGGCATCGTCATGTCGCGTTCGGACCGGTTCCAGAATGTCGTCAATCCGATTCTCGACGTGATGCAGACCATGCCGAGCTTCGTCTATCTGATCCCGGTGGTGATGCTGCTCGGCATCGGCAAGGTGCCGGGGCTGATAGCAGTGGTGATCTATGCGATCCCGCCGATGATCCGCCTCACCAATCTCGGCATCCGCCTGGTCGACAAGGATGTGCTGGAGGCGGCCGACGCGTTCGGCTCGTCGGGCTGGCAGAAGCTCAAGAACGTGCAAATGCCTTTGGCATTGCCGACGATCATGGCCGGCATCAACCAGACGATCATGATGGCGCTGGCCATGGTGGTTATTGCCTCGATGATCGGGGTTCAGGGATTGGGACAGCCGGTGCTGAAGGCGATCGCCAATCAGTATTTCACGCTCGGCATCTTCAACGGTCTTGCGATCGTCGGCATCGCGATCATCTTCGATCGCGTCAGCCAGGCCTATGGCCACCGGCTGCAGAAACATCGCGAGATCATCCACGGCTGAGCCCACAAGCGAAATGGCCCGGAAACTGTCGTTTCCGGGCCATTTTTTGTTCTTGCCCTTCACGCCCTGCGCGGTGAAAGGATGCCGGTCGAGAGCGCTACGCCAGCAGCGGTGATGACCGCGGCGACAATCTCGAACGGGCCGATCCGCTCGCCGAGAAGCATCGCGCCGCCGACCATTGCAAGCACGGGGGTGAGCGCGGTGAAGGCGGCGGCCTGGGTTCCGCCGAGGCTGCGGACTGCCACGCCATAGGCGACCATTGCCACGAGGCCCGAGAGAAGACCCTGGCTGGTGATCTGCAAGGCGATCTCCTTGAGGGGCACGCTGGCAAGCGTGCTGCCGAAGATGCCGGCAAGCAGCAGGTGGATGAGGAACGACCAGATGGCGATCAGCGCACTGCCTTCGAGCGGGCTGAGGCCGGAGCGCCGGAAGGCGTGAGTATAGATCGCCCAGAGTGTGGCCGCTGCCGGAAGAAGGGCGTAACCGGTCCAGCCGGTGCCCGTGGTGCCGGCAAGGCTGCGCGCGAGCAGTAGGGCGACGCCGGCAACGATGGCGGCAAAACCGGCAACACGCATGCGGTCGGGCCGCTCGCCGAAGATGGTGATGCCAATCAGGGCGGTTGCCAGCGGCATGGAGCCGCCGAGCAGCACGCCGACCGAGGAGGCGGGCGTGGCGTGAATGGCAAAGGCTGCGACCTGGAAGAACAGCGCGCCGGAGCCCGCGACCATCGGGAGAAGCAAGTGGATCGGCAGCTTGCGCGGCAGAAGCCCGGTCCTCAGCCAGACCGGCGCGAGGACCAGCGCCGGGATGCCGTAGCGGATGAGGCCAAGGTCGATCGTGCCGAGCGCGGTGCCGGCAGTGTGTCGTGTAGCAAGAATCCACCCGGCCCAGATCAGCACGGTGACCAGGGCACCGGCATAGCCGGTGGCGACCGGTGCGGCGCTGCCGCGACCGAGTGTGAGCGCAACCATCTGATTTTCCTTCCCGATTTGAATGCCCGCAATTGTTTGGGCCTGGGAAGAAGATTACTGCCAACGGGCAGGGCATGTCCTTGCGATTTGTGCTTACAATGGCCTATGATGCGCAATCATGTGCCAATACCGCCTCAGTGGATTATCAATTATGCCAAATCTGGATAAATTCGATCTCGCGATTCTCAAGATCCTACAGGAGGACGCGCGGGCAACGAATGTGGAGATTGCCGAACGTGTCAATCTGTCGCCATCGCCATGCCTGCGACGTATCCGCAATCTGGAGAAATCGGGGATCCTGCGCGGCTATCGGGCCGATATCGACCGCAAGGAGGTCGGGCTCGGATTGACCGTCTTCGTGGAAATCAAGGTCGGCCAGCACAGCCGCGAGAATGCCCAGCGTCAGCAAGAGGCCCTGCTTGCCATTCCCGAGGTTGTCTCCTGCTTCCTGATCTCCGGCAACGCCGATTTTCTCGCCGAGGTCGTGGTCGAAGACCTCTCGGCCTATGAGACGCTGCTGACGGAGACGTTGCTGGCCATGCCTGGGGTGACCGACATCCGCTCCAACTTCGCCATCCGCTCGATCAAGACGGGTGGTCCCCTCAAGCTGCCGGAGTGACGCCCAGGCACGTTGGTGGTGCTGCCGCGCCGCAAACAGGGGCACGCAGCGGCGATGAAGCCGAGCGCTCGTCCGGCATGGGATCAACGTTAAGTTTTTGTAAGGCTCTGGAAACGGCGCCGATTGCGATTATCTCATCGCAGTGGACGCACTTTGCCACGGCAATGGAGCCAGTAAGCCTTTCATGAAAATCAAAGCTATCTTCAATCGGGACGGTGGGACCTTCCGAACGACGGATATGACGGCCTATGGCACCAGGGTTGAGGCGATCTTTCGCGACGCCGGTCATCAGATCGAGATCGCGACCGTCTCAGGCGCTGAGATGCAGGAGACCCTGGAAAAGACCTGCCGGCGCCAAGATCTCGATGCGATCGTGGCTGGCGGTGGCGACGGTACGATTTCGGCAGCCGCCGGCGTTGCCTGGAAGACCGGTATGCCGCTTGGCGTCGTGCCCGCCGGGACGATGAACCTTTTTGCGCGCACGCTGAAATTACCGCTCGACATCTGGAAGGCGCCGGAGGTTCTGGCGCAGGGCACGATCATCGACGGTGATATCGGCAGTGCCGATGGCCGAGCCTTCGTGCACCAGTTCTCGATGGGCCTGCACGCTCGCATGGTGCGCTACCGCGAATCGTTCAGTTTCCGGTCGCGGCTGGGCAAGATCACGGCGAGCACCCGGGCCGCCGTCGGGGTCATCCTCAATCCGCCGGATTTCGAGATCGAATTCGACGTGGATGGTCACCACGAAAGTCGCCACGTCTCGGCCGTGTCCGTGTCGAACAACCCGTTCGGACGCGATACGCTGATGTATGCGGACGATGTGACCGCCGGCCATCTCGGCTTCTACACGGCGCCCCCCTTGAGCCCGCCCGGCGTTGCCAAGCTTGCGCTCGACGTGCTGCGCGGCAAGTTCCGCGACAATCCGGTTATTACCGAGATGAGCGGCCATGCGCTGGATCTGCATTTCCCCAAGGTCGACCGGAAGATCAACTGCGTGATCGACGGCGAACTTCTACCGATGGGCCGCGACGTCGCGTTGCGGATCCATCCCGGTGAGCTCAAGCTGCTCGTCGGCGCTGACCGGGCTAGTTCGTGACCCCGGGTCAGTCCATGACCCAGAGGTAGCCGAAGGCGTAACGGTAACCTCCTGAATGTCATGCTGCCTTTTCGCGCCGGAGAGACGAATTGGGCGGTCAAGGTCGCTGTTCTCGCCTGGGTGCTGGCGTTCACGGGTATTGCGCCGCTTGCTGCCTGTTTCGGCGGGGCGCTCGGTGGCGAGTTCTCCTCGGTGCTGCCGATGCATGCGCCTGCGGGCGTCGGCACCGGCGGCGATCGCCGCCGGTGCCGTTTCTGTCGGAGCAGGGGCGGGCCGCGCGGCGCTGGAGCAGTTGGCCGGGGCCGGTGTCAACGCCCATCTGCTGATCATCGTGTCCGTTGCCGCGGGCACGACGCTGTCGATGCTTCTGCAGAGAAAGCCTTGAGCTTCGCTGCCGGCCGAGGGGCTACTGGAACGACGTCTCGTAGAAGCTTCTGAGCTTGCGGGAATGCAGCTTCTCCGGAGGCATCGCCGCGAGTTTCTGAAGGGCGAGAATGCCGATCTTCAGATGCTGGCTGACCTGCGTCCGATAGAAGGCAGTGGCCATGCCTGGAAGCTTCAGCTCGCCGTGAAGCGGCTTGTCGGAAACGCAAAGCAGCGTGCCGTAGGGCACCCGGAAGCGGAAGCCGTTGGCGGCGATCGTTGCCGATTCCATGTCGAGCGCGATGGCGCGCGCCTGCGACAGGCGCTTGACCGGCCCGCGCTGGTCGCGCAGTTCCCAGTTGCGGTTGTCGATGGTGGCGACGGTGCCGGTGCGCATGATCTGCTTGAGATCGTAGTCGCGATAGCCGGTGACCTCGGCGACGGCGTCCTGCAACGCCACCTGCACTTCGGCAAGCGCGGGCAGGGGGATCCAGACAGGCAGGTCGTCGTCCAGCACATGATCCTCGCGCATATAGGCATGGGCGAGCACATAGTCGCCAAGCCGTTGGCTGTTCCTGAGCCCGGCGCAGTGCCCGAGCATCAGCCAGACATGCGGGCGCAGCACGGCGATATGGTCGGTGATCGTCTTGGCGTTGGACGGGCCGACGCCGATATTGACCATAGTGATGCCGCCGTGGCCCTTCTTCTTCAGGTGGTAGGCCGGCATCTGCGGCAGGCGGGCGAGCGTATAGTCGGTTTCCGGCTTGTCGGCGCCGGCCGGGGTGACGATGTTGCCGGGCTCGACGAAGGCCGTGTAGCCGTTGCCGCCTTCCGCCATCTGCTGGCGCGCCCAGGCGCAGAACTCGTCCATGTAGAACTGGTAGTTGGTGAACAGCACGAAGTTCTGGAAATGGTTCGCACTCGTGGCCGTGTAGTGGCTGAGACGGGCAAGTGAATAGTCGATGCGCTGGGCGGTAAACGGCGCCAGCGGCGAGGGCTCGCCCGGGCCCGGCTCATAGGAACCGTTGGCGATCTCGTCGTCGGTCGTCGTCAGATCGGGTGCATCGAACAGGTCGCGCAGCGGAATATCGATGGAATCGCCGGCCGATGCTTCGACATGGGCGCCTTCCCCGAAGGCGAAATGCAGCGGGATCGGGGTCGAGGATTCGGAGACGGTGACGCCGAGGCCGTGATTGCGCATCAGGTGCCCCAGCTGTTCCTTCAGATAATGCCGGAACAGTTTCGGCCGCGTGATCGTCGTGGTGTAGACGCCTGGCGCACTGACATAACCGAAGGACAGGCGGGAATCGACATGGCCGAAGCTGCTGGTCTCGATGCTGACCTGCGGATAGCAGGCGCGGTAGCGCGTGAGCAGAACGCCATTCTTGCCCAGCCCCTCGAAAGCCTCTGTGAGGAACCGGGTATTGCGATCGTAAAGCGCCTCCAGGCAATCGACTGCGGCCGCCGGATCTTCGAAGAACTGCGGCTCGAACGGCTCGGGCGTGGAGACGGAAAGGACGGAGTGTGAAGAGATTCGCTTGTTCATGTCGCATTATAGGCTGAGGCTTCTGACAAGCAAACGACAAGATGCGGGCATGCACAACCACGTCGGTCAGCACAGCTTTGCAGCGCCGCGCGTCAGGTATGTCGCGCAACTGACGCTGTAATGCTTTGAATTTTCTGAATAATTTTCGCCATAAATCGTTTTCGATTTAAGGGATTATGCAGTAGCTGCCCCTAGCGCGGTCCAGCGAGGATGATGGCGCTGCCGACGAGGGCGACGGCCATTCCGGTCAGATCCCAACGGTCAGGCCGCACGCCTTCGGCAAGCCACAGCCAGATGAGCGAGGCGGCGATATAGACCCCGCCATAGGCTGCATAGGCGCGGCCGGCCGCCGCGCTGTCAATCAAGGTCAGCAGCCAGGCAAACAGTGCCAGCGACGCCATGCCCGGGATCAGCCACCAGATCGGCCTGTCAAGTTTCAGCCACGCCCAGAAGGCGAAGCATCCGGCGATCTCGGCAAGGGCGGCAAGGGAATAGACGGCATAGGCTGGCATCAGTGGCGGGTCCTTTCAACGGTGAAAGGACAGTAAGGCGCGCAGCGATGCAAGAGAGACTGAAAAATTAAAGGCGCCGATGGCGCCTTCGGTCAGCTCATCGATTGACGCTGCAGCGTCACGAAGAGAACGAGGCCGGCCCCCTGCTTGCCGATGCTCAGGCCATTGGCCTTGCTATAGGCAAGCGCCCCAACCGGCGCCATCAGCAGGCTGGCAAGTGCAAGGACACGCAGCGAGAGAAAGGCGGATGTGGAAAGGGCGGCCAGCATATCAGTCTCTCCGTTAGAGCTTGGCTTGGCAGTATTGCGCCGTGTGCGCGGTGCAATCCGTCAGCGAGCCGAGATAGGTGTTGCTGCGGCGACGTTCGGTATCTGCGCTGACTGCGGCAGCAAGGGTCATCGCAAAAACAACCATCAGAAGGCTGATAATGGTGAGGCGCCGAGCAAGAATGTCCATGGTTCTGTCCGTTGGTCTGGAGGCGGTTCAAATCGATTGAGTGTGTTTTCGCATAACCAAACTGAACTCTTGCTGATATGGCCGTTCATCTGGCGTTCATCTTGTGATTGATGTCGCTGCCGTTCTCGCGGGCAGAGGTGTGCCTAGGTGTTTGATCCCAATGCATCAGGAGAGAATAGTGACTGCACAGATCGTGCTTTGTTACTGGCGTGCGGTGAACGGCTGGAAGTCACCGTCATGCTGGAGGAACTGGGTGCTCCCTATGAGGTAGACACCTCGACATCGGCAGGCGAGCAGTTCGTGCCGAATAACCGCATGCCAGCGATCATCGGAGGCGGCCCGCAGTCAAGAAGGCCGTCGAAGTCGATAAGGAAGAACGCGCCTATCAGGCGCAAAAAATGGGCGACCCGAGGGCCGCCCTTTTTGTACGCGATTGATCCTAGAGGCGCGACCAGGTTTGTGATTTGCAGAGAATCTTGAGCACGCAGCCCTTCATCTTCAGCGAGTTGCCGTTGACCGCGCCCGAACCGCTATAGGTCTTGTCGGTTTCGGGATCGGTGATTTCCCCGGAATAGCTGCCATCCGTGCCGGACAGATTGCCGATCCGCTTGCCGGCGTGTTTGCCGGTCTTCAGCGTCACGCAGAAGGCGCCGCCGCAAGGTGCAATCTCGGCCGTCGCGCCGGTTGCGGTCTTCCAGTTGCCGACGATCGGTTCGGCGGCAACGGCCGTTCCGGCGACGCCAAAAGCGAGAGCCGCGGTCATGAACAGGGTACGAATCATTCATTCCTCCAGATAAAAGCCGCCGGCGCGGTCCGCTTCGCCGGCACCTCTTCAGATATCCTCGTTTGAAAGGCAGTCTCCTCACCGCCGCCGGCAAGGTAGCTTACGCGCACGTAAAGGTAAACTGGTTCGAGTGCGCCTGTTTGTGCTTTTTATCTGCCGGTTTTCGGCCGAGAAAAATCGAGGAAATCCAGGACTGGCAGGTCGGACACCCTTTTCGTGGTTACCGTTTGGTTGAGGTCGGCGGTTGAATATTTCGTAAATTTTTATGCGAATGCGCCAGATTTCCGGCCTTTCGATGTTTAACAAAAACTCAAGTTTACCAAGTGTTTGAACTTTGTTTGTCTCAAATTAATCATGCATTTTAAGCGCGTATTGAAGGCCGTGCTGCATAGTAAGACCCATAAGACGAGCGGAGAAATTCACCCCGCCAAATGACCGAAGACGACGCTGCAAAGATGGCGCGGTTCGGAAAGGCCCACAAAGAGGCACGGTCGAACAGGGACCAAAAAACAAATGCTGATCTGGAGCATGGTCCGCCTCTAAAGGGCGGGCCGCTTCGGAAAACCAACCAGGCAAAACAGGGACAAGACAATGGCACGCTTTGATATGCAGGTTGCTTCGAATACCGCGATGGGTGGTGAAAGCCAGGCGGACGTCTTTTGCGAAATGGGTCTGGCCTATGCGACGGGCCGTGGTCGTCCGGTCGACCTGGTAGCCGCCCATAAATGGCTGAACATTGCCGCGATCAAGGGTTGCGACCGCGCCGTCGATCTGCGCGCCGACCTTTCGATGACGATGAGCAAGGCCGACCTTGCAGCAGCGCTTCGCGCGGCCCGCGAATGGATGACCGTTCACTGAACGCCAAGGCGGGAGTAAGCTCCCGTCCGGCGGCGCCCGCCAGCGAGCAGGCGCCGGATATGAGGGCCTATTGGCCGCCTGCCAGTTTCTCCAGAACCTTCGGCAGGGCGGCTTCAAGCAGGTCCATCTCCGCCTCTGGCCCGGTGCTGACGCGAATGCAGCGGTTGAGCGGGGCGACGCCGGGCATGCGGATGAAGATGCCGTGGTCGCTCATCAGCGTATCGACGATCGCGCGCGCATAGACCGCGTCCTTTCCACAATCGATCGCGACGAAATTGGTCGCCGATTCGAGCGGCGACAAGCCATTGCTTTTGGCGATCTCAGCAATCCGCTCGCGCGAATGCGCAATTTTTGCCGTTACCGAACCTAGATAGTCCTGATCCGCAAGCGCTGCGACTGCCGCCGCCACGCCGATCCGATTCATACCGAAATGATTGCGGATCTTGTCGAACGCCTGGGCGGTCCCGGGCGTGGTGATGACATAACCGACCCGCGAGCCGGCAAGGCCATAGGCCTTGGAGAAAGTCCGCGTCCTGACGACATTGGGCATGCCTATCAACGCGGCGATCGCGGGCAAGGCCCCTGCCGGAGCGGTTTCGCAATAGGCTTCGTCGAGGATGAAGAGCGTGGTTTCGGGCAGGGCCTTGGCGAATTCGACAACGCGTTCGGCGTTCCACCAGCTTCCCATCGGGTTGTCGGGATTGGCGAAATAGACGAGCGGGGCATTCTCTTGCTTGACTGCTGCTAGCAACCCGTCGAGATCTTCGTGATCGCCGACATAGGGCACCGTCACCAGCCGGCCGCCGTGGCCGACGACGTGATAGTTGAACGTCGGATATGCGCCGAGCGAAGTGACGACCGGCATGCCGGGCTCGATCACCATCCGCACGATCTGCCCCAGCAGTCCGTCGATGCCTTCGCCGATCGCAATGTTGGCGGCAGAGACGCCGAGCCGGGCCGCCAGCGCCTGCTTCAGATCATGGTTTTCCGGGTCCGCATATTTCCACGTTCCCGTTGCCGCCTCTCGCATCGCTTGCACGACGCTTTCAGCAGGCCCAAACCCGCTTTCGTTAGCGCCGATGCGGGCAGCAATGGCGCGCCCACGCTGGCGCTCGATGGCCTCGGGTCCAACGAAGGGGATCGTGGAGGGCAGGGATTGGATGAGCGGCGTGAAGCGAGAGAATGCGGACATGCTTTATATAAGGCCCCGTTCGAACAAAGTTCGCGGAACTTACTGCATAATTCCTTAAATCGGAATCGATTTAAGGGCAAAATTATGCAGCAACTCAGAGTGTTACAGCGACCTTTGCGCGTCTAAACAGACGCGCGGCGCTGTAACGCATGCTTTGGCAATGCGGAATCGCCTTGATGAGAAAAAGCCGTCGCGAGTTGTTGGGTTTTGACGGCCTGTTGCACAGGCCGCATGGGCATTAGCGGCGCTTGGGCGCCTTGGCGTCCTGGCCGGTGAAGAACTCCTGCCGGATGATCTCGCGCAGTAGGGTCTGCTCGATCGGCTTGATGAACTGCACCCCGATGCGATCGCCATTGCGATAGACCTCGGCGCAACCGATGCGAAGCGAAGTGCCGATGATATGAAGATAATAATGCTGAGGCAGGCCGATGGTGGTCTGCACGGCAAAGCTGGCGCCACCGCGGGAGATGTCGATCATCCGACAGGTTCTGACCGATACGCTGCCAAGCCCCGGCTGTACGGTCGTCAGGGTGGCGGCATGGCCGATGGAAAAGCGCTCGTAGCGACGTTCGTAGAACGGCGAGGGCACGCAGGAATACATCGTCTGCTGCATCTGTCATTCTCCGTCAACGCCGGATCGCGAAATGCGATCTTTGCCAAGCTCGGCCCGTGGGCAATTCATTCGCCCACGCTTAATCCTCGCGTGAATGCCGAGGCAAGTTGAGTGCAGTCTCGGTGCAGAAGTTTGCAATCCGCTGAAGGAGATCGATAAAAATCTAACATCGGTCATTTTCCCTAGGCGGAACCCGGCCGCGGTCAAAAGCCACCGCTTGAAAATTGCATGCGGATGAGCCGGCTGACGAAGTCGGGAGCGAGCAGCATGTTGAAGCGCACGCCGAGCTCCGCGCCGCTGCGATGAACTTGAGAGCAGCCGATCTCTTCCTTGAATCCGTCGATCTCCAGAAAGAAGTGTTTCGGCACCATGAGTGCGGCATTGAAGTCGAGCATGGCGCCGGCGATCGAGATGTGACGCAGCAGGCACTGGTATTTGGTCTTTGCCTTGAGGTGCTGGCCGATGATCAGTAACCGGCAGGGACGCTCAATGAAGTAATGTTGATACGTCGTTGCCAGTTGCCCTGGCTTCGCTTCCGCGACGTGCATTTTCATCGACATGGCAAGCTCCGAGAACGCATGGCCTTTCATTGGCGCAGGAGGCGCATCGGGACCTGGCGGAATCACCCCGGCCCGAGCGATGCGGCGTCTGAGTTAAGATCGCCGACTTGCTTCGACCTTGCGGGAGCGCTGAAGACGAACTGCCTCAAAAAAATATGGCGAACCGAGACATTGAAAGCCCCTGGCTCATACGTAATAGTTTCATCAGGGCATGGTTTTGGGGCGGTGGCATCGTCCCGAAGTGCCGTTCATGGGGTTGAGCGCCTCCCGTCTCCTGCTCCCGGTGAGCCAGGGGATAAGGGGTGGCGCCGGAAGGAAGAGCATGTTTACGGGGCATTCGTCGCGTTGGCGGCCGTTCGTCATTCTTTTCGTGGCGGTGCTGGCGTTTGCGCCAGCCGATGTCTTGGCCGCGAAGCGTGTCGCCCTTTTGATCGGCAACGAGAAGTACGAGGCGACCTCTCAACTCAACAATCCCGCCAATGACGTCGAACTGATGAAGGCCTCGTTCGAGGATGCGGGCTTCGATTCCGTCACCACGGTTCATGACGTCGGGCGCCAGGACATGGTGAAGGCGCTGCGCGATTTTGAAGATCTGGCAACCGGCGCCGAGGTGGCGATTGTCTATTACTCCGGCCACGGCATGGAAATGAACGGCCAGAACTTCCTTTTGCCGACCGATGTGCAATTAAAGACGGACAAGGATATCGAGGACGAGGCGATCGGCCTTGACCGGGTTCAGCGGTCGCTCGAAGGCGCAACCAAGCTCAAGCTGGTGATTCTCGACGCCTGCCGCAACAATCCGTTTGAGCAGAGCATGACGCGGTCGATCTCGACGCGCGCCGTCTCCCGCGGGCTCGCGCGTGTTGAGCCCGAATCGGCCGACCTGCTGGTCGCCTTCGCGTCCAAGGCCGGAACCGTTGCGCTCGATGGCGAGGGCAGGAACAGCCCTTTTGCCACAGCACTTGCGAAGTACCTCACTGAGCCGGGCGTCGACGTGCGCATCGCCCTGGGCAAGGTGCGTGACGAGGTGGTTTCGGTTACAAACCGCGGCCAGGAGCCCTTTGTCTATGGATCGCTCGGTGGCGCCCAGATCTTCCTGAACATAAAGGAAGTGAACATCAACATCACCAACAACGGTGAGCAGCTCTCGCCAAACAGCCAATCGGCCGCTGCTGCCGATTGGCAGAACATCCGCGATCTCGCCGACAAGGATCTGATCGCTGCCTTCCTCGCCAAGCATGGATCCGATCCTGTCTATAAGATGCTGGCGGAAAAGAAGCTGAAGCTTCTGGCCGAGGCTGAGCAGACGTCGAGCGCGACGCCCGACGAGCTTGCCTGGGACGCCCTGAAGCAGTCGACCGACGCCGCCGCGCTCACGCGGTTCCTCGAGCGTTATCCCGACAGCAAGCACAAGGCGGAGGCGGAGCAGCAGATTGCCGCGCTCGAACCGCAGAAGGGTCTCAACATCTCGCAGACCGGCAAGGACACCCAGGCTTCGCGCGATTGCTATCTGCTGGCAGGCGAGCCGCAGTCCATGCCCGGCTTCGTCGGCGTCAACTTCCTGAAGCTTGATTCCGCCCGGGCGCTGACGGCCTGCGCCCAGGCGGTCAACGAGAACCCCGACGACATGATGCTCGTCAATATGCTGGGCCGGGCACAGGATGCCGGACGCGACTATGTCGAGGCGCGCCACAATTATCAAAAGGCAGCCGACGGCGGCAATATGTACGCGTTGACGAATCTGGCCTGGTTCTCCGTCTACGGCACCGATGGTGCCGTCGATGTCGACCAGGGCAAGCGCATGTTCGAGCAGGCGGCCAAGGCCGGCAATGCCTATGGTCAGGCATCGCTCGGCTGGCTCTATCGCGAAGGTTATGGCGGCATCGCCCAGGACTATGATGAAGCCGCCAGGTGGTATCAGCTGGCCGCCGGTCAGGGTTATGCCAACGCCATGGCCACCGTGGGCTGGTTCTATCGAGAGGGGCTTGGCCTGCCCAAGGACCTGGCGCAGTCGCTGTCGTGGTACAAGAAGGCGGCCGAAGGAGGCGACGTCAACGCCATGTCGTCTCTCGGCTGGGCCTACCAGAACGGGCTTGGCACCGAGCAGAACTATGCCGAAGCCAAGACCTGGTACGAAAAGGCGGCCAATGTCGGCGATTCCTATTCCATGGCATTGCTCGGCTGGTTCTACGATGTCGGCACCGGCGTCGCCCAGGACTATGCCCAGGCCCGCACCTGGTACGAGATGGCGGCAAATGCCGGCAGCGCCTACGCCATGGGAAATCTGAGCCGTCTTTATGACTATGGCCTCGGCACCAAGGCGGATGCGAAGGAGGCTGTGCGCTGGGCGGCAGCCAGCGTCGAGGGTGGTGACCCGGCCAAGCTTCAGGAACTCAAGACCCAGCCGAGCAACTTTACGCCGGCCTTCCGCAAGGAGATGCAGGTGCTGCTGAAGGATCGCGGCTTTTATAGTGGTCCGGTCGATGGAGATTTTGGCGCCGCGACGCTCGATGCGATCGATAGGCTCTCGCGAAAGTCATAGAGCGGGCAGGCGACAACCAGATCCGGTCCTGTTTGCCTCGCGTTCTCGCCGCTCTACACCAAGTCGAACTGCTGCTTCCTGCAGGTCTTCAGCGGCATGACAGGCTCGGTTGCTCCGGCGCCCACATGAAAATGCGCCGATTTGCTGGAAACCGACAAAAAAATCTTGCATTGCCTGCGGTCTGACACTAGTCAGGCGCTAACGGAGAGGTGGCCGAGTGGTCGAAGGCGCTCCCCTGCTAAGGGAAACACTTCGATATCGCTGCAAGCGTGTTTTTCATTTTAAAATCAATTGTTTATGATGCTTCGTGATCAGCGCTGAAAACGCCTGTTTGCGGATTTTTTGTTCCGCCCATCGCTTTCCTGAAAGTGGCGAAAATCGAAGCTGTGTTTGATGGCTTCTGCCCCAAGGCTCGGCGCCGCGAGCTTCACGTATCGCTCCCACTCAGACGAATCCCAACCGCCTTCAGCCTTCAGACGGACGACGTCTTTGGTCTGGCTATAGAACCAGGTGGCCCATGAATGCCGCGCGGTGTGCGGAGTGTAGGTTTCGGGGTCGAGGCCCGATTCTGTCACGGCTCGGCTCCAAAATCCGAACCGATAGCCAGTATCCTTTTTCTTCGTGTAGGGGCGCCCGTCGTAGCGCAGGAAGAGGGGCCCGGGCTCGCCTATGTTCGGCAAGGTCGAGCACGCGGCGATGACGCGCGGGCAGAGATTGACCAGCCGTTCCTTGCCGCTCTTCGTGTCGCGTAGGATCGCATAGCGATGTTCGAGGCTGATGTCGTCGCGGCCATCGATCGAGAGGGTTTCGCTGACGCGCGAGCCCTGGCCGAACAAGAAAGTCACGAAGGCCGGCGCCCAGGGATTAGGATAGCGAGCGTCCATGATTCGGCCGAGGATCTGGACCGCTTGTACTGGCCGAAGGAAGTCCGTTCGCTTCTGGCTGTCTTCCGGGCGCTCGAACTGCTGTTTCACGCCGCTTTTGCGAAGCACGGCGATAACCGGAGCGTGGAACTGCCGGCGGCGCGTGGCGGGGTTCGGGTAGGCTTTCAGCCCCTCGTCGTCGATCAACTCTTGGGTGATCTCGTCGACCGGCTTCTTTGCGAACCTGTTGAAACGAGAATGCAGCTCGAACATTCCATCTTTCGAGGCCTGAAGGAAACGGGCCTCGCCGCCATGGTCTACGTATCTTTTTGCGGCCTGGCGGAACGTGACAGCGGGTTCTTTACCGGTGATATTGCGCTCCGCGACCTCGTTTTCGATTTGCCGCTTGATAGCGTCCGCTTGTTCAGCGTCTCGCGACTTTGTGGAGCGGCGGACCTCAATTGGATGAGGTTTTCCATCTCGCCAGACAGTGACGGTACCGGAGACATAGTAAACTCCGTTGTCGTGTCGGGAGATCTTGAGGGGCATTGAACCATCTTCTCAGCAAGAAGCCGCACCTGATCGAGCCGAAGCTTAACCGATCGTCCGCAGCGCACAAAGGGTATCTCGTGACGGCGGATTAACTCGCGCACGAGGCGTACAGGGTTGCCGACGTCCTGCTCGGTAATGCCGAGCATGGCGGCGGCTTGATCGAGGGGGATGGGGGTGACGTTCATCTGTCCTCGCCTTCTCCGCGAGCCTGGCGGGCGAAATACTCCTGCGGCTGCGTGCTGGCGGCGACATAGAGGGGGTGGCCGGGATGGCCGTCTGCCGTCACCTTGAGCGCAGCGAGCGGGAAGAATTCGAACTGCTCGGCGACTCTCCGACCCCGATCATGGAGCGCCCCATGTGTGCCCCATGCGCAAATGATTTTGCGGGCGCTCTGTGCTATCGCGAACAAGTGCCGGTCGTTGTCGGGCCCGATCGGGCTAGGATGGCTGTAAAGTGCTTTCGGATCGGTGGAGCGCAGGGCGAATAGGTTCCCAACGATCAGGCAGCCAAAGCCCCACGACTTCGCGAATGCAACGCATCGACGAATAGTCGGGTCGTCATGATCAGCATCAGCCGTAGACGGGTTGAGCATGAGGAATGCGACTTTCGGTTTGTCCGCATCCCATCGACGCTCAAGGCGGTAGCGATATTCCCCGCAACTTGAAATGATTGCCGAAGACGTCGGCTCTTTCGAGAACAGATCGATCCCGGTCACGCGTCACCGCCTTTCACTTGCAGGTCGATATCCACGCCGAGCGCATGGCGCAGGGCTTCGCCGGCAGCTTCGACATCGATCTGATATGAAGCCGGCACGCCCTCGCTAATTGCAATGGTGGCTCTGAGCTCTGGGGTCCGGAAAAGCGCGATCGGCAGAGTGGCGCCGCATTTCATGGCGCGCTCGCCTCTGCTTGTCGTTGGCTCAGCCCGAGCAAAACGCATGCCGCCGTCGTCTGTGAAAACGAGCCAGAAGCTGTATTCGATGTGGTCGCGGCGTATTGAACTGTGGCGGGCGCTCATGCCTCGTCCCTCGAACGGAGCGCGCCGGCGTCGGCCAGCGTCTGGTTGATGATGGCGGTCGCAAACGGCACGGCGTCTTCGCCGAGGTCGGACCAGATGCCGTGGATGACGAGCGCCAGAAGGTGCGGGTCGATCCCGATCGCCGACCAGAAGCGCTCCTCGCTCATACCGTGCTGGCGGCGGTGCTCGCCAGGATGGAGCGGCAACACCCAGCGGTCGGAAACCTTGCTGCCCTTGCCGCGGCCATAGTGACCGTAGCGCGGGGAGGCGAACGATAGATGCGCAGCCTCGACGCCATACCGGCCGGTCACGCAGCAAGGCAGCTCGTGGATGAACGCGAGATAGTCTTTGCTCTTCGTCGGCTTGCGCTTCGGCGTCGGGTCGGGGCGGATGAAATTTGCGATGCGGGATGCCACTACGCAGCCTCCTTGATCTGATCGATGTTCTCCTTGATGACGCGGAAGGTGTAGGCGGCAACCCACGGGTTCGCCTCCCAGGAGCCGGCGCCGTTGATCTCGTTCCAAAGCTCGGCGTAGCCTTCCCGATAGACGCCCTTCCAATCAGGGTTGAAAGCGCGCGAAAGCTTCGTCGAGCTCGAATACTGTGCGGCGCCCTCGGCGATGGCATAGGCCTCACTGATATCCTGCAACCTCTCGACGCGAACGTCGGTGACGATCAGCGTCATGCGCGACGCCCAGCGGGGCATGAAGATCGAGGGGCGCCAGGGGTATCCACGATCTTCGCTAGACAAGTCGGCAAGGGCATCGGTGGCGGCGTACCGCACTTCGCACTGGCTGCTTTTCGTAGGCTGGTAATCGCCGAACGTCAGCCCCTGCCACGTTTCCCGAACCCAGAGCCGGTAGCCAACCCCGATGCGGGGCGAAAAATTATAGTCGACGAGATCCTTGCCGGCGGGGCGAGACAGAAAATTGCCAGCGCCGTTCTTCATCTCGTAGACGAAACGACCCTCCTTGTCGGTCGCGACCTTCACGAAATCCATAACCTTGTCTGCGCCGGGGAAGTTGACCAGGCGGCGGGTCTGGGTCTTCCGACCGTCGAGCAATGCGCGGACCATCGGCCCGGAGAAGAGGATAGGGCGATCTGTCATGTCAGAACCCCCGCTCATCAGGTTGACGAGGAACGTCCCCAGGCTGAAGGCGGCTAACCTTCATCTTCCGCCCGTCGCGGGTCACCAGGAACATCGGGAGCGGTCTGCTAACCCAATTGACAGAAACCTCATCTGCCTCATCGAGCTCCAAGCCGAATTCGTCGTCTTCGGCCATGACCTCGGCCTTCGCTTCGGCTTCCTGCAAACTTTCCGCTTTGATCGTTACTCGGATCGTGCCGCGCACCTCGAATGTCGCCTCATACTCGCCGGGGCGCTCGTCAGCGATGAAATCTGCTTTGTTTGGTAGATCGGTCATGCTCCATACCTCTTCTCTACGGCCGCAACGTCCTCGCCGGTAAGCGCAGCGTGCGCTTCGGTGAGCAGGCGGAAAGCCTCGGTGCCAAAGCCGATCTGGTAGTAGAGCTTGTCGTCGCGGCGGGACCGGTTGAGCAGATACGCGATTGCTTCGCCGGCTTTATTGAGCTTGGTTTCCGTGTCCATCATGCTGCCTCCTGCAGGAACGCGAGCGGATCGAACCCGACATGATCGGCAAGTAGCTCCATCGCCTGGTTCATGAAGGCGCAGAACTCGTCGTGATCCATCTTGTCGAGGGCGATGCTGTCGGGAACGAGAGTGATTTCGCCGGTCCGGAGATTGATGGTCTGCTCCCGGTAACCGAGCGTCATTTTGACGTCCCGGTGAAGGTTTTCAGGAGAAGGCCACTTGCCGGTGACCTTGACCACCAGGCCAAGGGCTTTCCAGTAGGTGCGCAACTGCTTGTTCGAGCGCTGCGACACCGGCACGAGTTCAAAAACCTTCCCTTGTGGAATGCCGGCCATCTTCTCGGCGTCGTCGGCCGTGTGCGCGCGAAGACCGCGGGGCGTCATCACGGCTTCGATGTGCGGGGGCTTTTCCTTCTTCGCCATGGTCAGCCCGCCATCAGGGGGTGGCCGAGACGTTCGTCGTTCGCCGGCCGAGATGGTTTGCGAGCGATCGCGGCTTCGATGCGCTTGCGCAGTTCCAGTGCGTCACCCGGCTGCTGGGCCCAATAACGCTGCAGCGGTTCCCGGTTGGCGTCCTGCCATCTAGCAACGGTTTCGGGCGTCGCCTCGGTGATGAACTTGACCACCTCGTCGAAGAACTTGCCGATGGGTACGTTTTGCAGCGCCCAATTGTCACCCCAAGTGACGGTGATCGAATTGTCAGCGCCAACGGCCCGCAAGCGGTTGTCTTCGCGCTCCTTCAGAACGATCTCAGAAGCGGTCAGATCGAGAACCTTGGCGCGGTCCATTTCGGCCTCGTCATAAAGGCCGGTGAACTGTTCCGGCCAGCCGGCGCGCAGTGCCTGCATTTCAGCACATTTTGCGATCATCAGTCGCGGCATCCGGCACCAATTGCCGCTGTCGTCGAGCGTCTGCTTGCCGGTCTTGTAGCTCTTCCCGGTCTGCTCGTTCTCCGCCCACACGTCTTTGATCGGCGCGAACTCATCCCAGAATGACTGGCCGGCGACCTCGTACCATTCGCCCGACTTTGGGTCCTGCTTCCAAAGGAAAACGGTTGCGGACACGATGCCAAGGGGGTTCAGCGGGCCTTTCAGCGCCGGGTCAAACTCGTAGAGCGGGGGCTTGCTTGCCGGCCGGTAGTCACCGCATCGCTGCGCAATGACACGCTGGCCGTCGCGGCTGATGATGATCGTCATGTTGCGCTTGGTGGCGCTGCTCTTGGAGAAGACCATAGGGATGATCTGCTTCAGGAACGGGTCCAGGCGCTTCGCTTTCGCGACTTCCATGTAGAGGTTGAACTCGTCGTCGTTGCAGTCCTTGGCAATCGTGTGCTTGACCAGCGCAACCTGGCGCGGGGTCATGTCGAAAACTGTGATGGCGTTCATGGTCACTTCCTCCGGACCGAGAGCGAAAACGAACCGTTGTCGAGCGTCGCGCCGGGAATGCTGGCGTTCTCCTCGCGCAGAGCGGCGGTGAGGGCTTTCTTGTCGAGCTTCGGCGCTGGCCGTTCCTGCTCGATCCAGAACTTGACCGGGATATCTGCCTCGTTGACGACGACGAGCCCAGGCGCGCGCTTGGTGAGCGACAGCGTTGCCGTCGGCAGTTTGAGCTTGTCCTGGTCGGTCGCCAGCATAGCCTGCTCGATCAACGCCCGTAGGCGCTCGGCCCGGGCCTCGCTCGTCTTCTTCCGGCCCTCGAATGCTTCGATCTTCGCGCTGAGGCCAATGGTCTGCACGTCGCATTCGTCGATCTGGGCAAGGGCGGCGCCGATCGCCTCAAGCAGGTTGGTTTCGCCCTCGATCGTGTCGGCGACCAGTTCGGCGTCATCGTCGACGCCTTGTTCGCGCAAACTCAACAGCAACGACTTTGCCGCTTCAGTCTGGCGGCGCATCTTGTGTTCGACATCGGTGGCGGCCATCAGACGCTCCTGGCTTCTACGATTTCACGGTGGGCCTGTTCCGTGTTCCAAGTGCCGATCGCCACTAAGGCGAGGACGGCGGAAAGCAGGATCAGGAACATGGCGGTGGAATAGGCGGCGCGGTTGAAGTCGGTCACCGCGTCCAGATCGATGTTGCGTGCCGGCGGTAGGGCGCAGTGGCCGCACTCGCAGTGCCGCTGCGACGGGTCGCAGGCGTAGGAAACGGGGCGGGTCATGGCAGCAGCCATTCGTCGTCGGTGTATTCGCCCATGGAGACGGCCAGCATCGCGGCGATCTGCCGGTCTGCCATGGACGGCTCGTCATCTTCGCGAAGGTCGACAAATTTGGTTCGGCTATAGACACCGACGCGCCGGCCCTGATGCTTCGCGTTAATGTGGTCGGTGGCGGCCTTTTCATTCGCGAAGAAGTTCTTGCAAGCGCCGCACATGACCGGGAGTTGAGTGTTGACCTTGCCCATCAGAGTGTTGCTCCCACGACTGGCGAGCCGAACTGCTGGCGGTGGTTCAGCGTCGAATACGTCTGGCGGCGAGCCGGCGCCTCGAATTCCCTCTCGCGGTTGAGCTCGAAATAGGCTTCACCGGCGAGTTCGGATGCCGGGACCGCTTCGCGCTGAAAGACATCGCCGTCGGCGCCGAGTTGCCAAGCGAGCGATGCGAGGTCGCAATAGGTCTTTTGAAGAAATTCCATGAGGGCGGCTTGCGCGGTGGCGTCGGACGGGTCGCACGACATGGCGAACGCCAAGCCCTTTGCGTTCATTACGATGTCTTGTGTGATGCCCTTGATGCTCATCGTTCTGTCCTCTTCATCAGCGCCTTGCTGTTGAAGTTGAAGATAGTTGGAGATTTCCAACTTTGCAATCAGAAAATAGAAAGTTTCCTACTTTTGTGGGAAGGGGCGTTGAACGGAGAGAATCGGTCATGGTCACGGATGCCGCCAAGCGCCAGACTTCGCGGCTGACGGCGCGGGCGTGACTAAGGGTTGTGGCGAGCGAATTATTTCAGAAAGTCGACTCGACTTTCGGTTTCATTCCTGCTGTTTTGATGAGAACAAAATAGGAACACAGGAGAGAAGAATGTCGCGTAGTGCTCCCGTCGATCATCCCGACGCCCTTCGTTTGGTCGTCGAGCTCGAAAGCGTTTATGTGGCTTGTGATGATTGTGGGCACTCGCGTGTGCTCCACCTGGCGAACCTTCAGAAGGCCGCCGACCTGGGCGTGCACAACTACATGCAGCTTTGCAGGAAGATCCGGTGCAGTGAATGCCCCAAGATGCCGACAGCGTTCCGCAACTTGACCATCAGGCCCTCATGGCGGGGCGCTGATCTGCTTCAAAGCATGGCGTGAAAAACGACCTTGTGAACGCTGAATACCTTGTCAGCGGGGAATTCAAGCTCGTGTTCTTCGCCCTTGCCAGGATTGTACTGGTAGAGGCGAAGGACGTCCCCAGAGCGCGAAACAAAGCGCTTCAGGTAGCTTGAAACCTCGTCGTCATCGCCTTCGCCAAGGACCTGCACGATTACATCATCGCCCTGTCGAACCTTTGTGTGAGGGTTCACCCACGCCGTTTCGCCGTGGTAAAAGCGCGGCTCTCCCGACGTCCCTTCAATCTGGACAGCATAAGCTCCTTCGACGCCTTCAAGGCCGGGAGGGCAGAATACGTGTGCGATATCTTGCCCATTCAGGATGAAGCGACCATTGGCGCCAGCGGCGATGTGTCCCCGAAGTGGAATTCGGACGTCCGCGGGGAAGGCTTGCCACCGCGGTGGGAAAGTTGCGTTGGGGGTAGGGCGCGCCGGCTGCCCGACGATATCCACAGGGACCATTTCATTGCGAGCAAGCGCGCCGGGGTCAAGCCTCAAGGCTTTGGCAAGCTCCCCCATCTTGTCGGCGCGAACTGACTTCTTCCGGCCGACAATGATGTCGCGCAAGAAAGTGCGTTCCAGGCCGGCGCGGGTCGCGGCCTCGATCGGGCTGAGGTTCAATTCCTCAAGTCGCTTTTCGACGATGGTTTTTAGATCTGTCATGGCCTGATTGTAGGAAAAAACCTCTTCAATGTGCGAGTTGAAAATATCCCCTTGCAGAGTGGGAGATTTTCAACTATCCATTGGGACATGGAAAACGAACTCACCTCAAATCTATTCACTTTGGCCGAGCGGTACAGCGCGGCGCGCAAACTCACGGAATCAACCGTTGGCAAGCAGTGCGCCGCAGACGGTCGGTTCTTCTCCCGGATACGGCAGGGAAAGACCTTCACGGCGAAGAAATACGATGAGGTGGTCGCCTGGTTCTCGGTCAACTGGCCGGCGGGTGCCGACTGGCCCGCGACGGTTACGAGACCTGAAAGGGAGTTGGTCCAGTGACCGAAGCCCTTACCATCCCCGACGAGATTGCCCAGCGCACGGCGCGCCTCATCAATGAGGCCGAGAACATGCGCGAGCAGGCGGCTGACGACCTCAAGACGATCTATGGCGACCTGCGCGAAGAGCTCAAAGCTCTCGGTTGGGTTGGTCAGAACGTCTCCAAGGAAGTCGCAGCGCTGAAGGGTGCCATCGCCGAGATGCGTCTCGACGAGGAGAAGAAGGTGAAGCGGGAAGAGAAGGGCGACCGGGTCGACGACTACGTTTCGATCCTGAGCAAGTCCCGCGCACGTGCACCTGCGCGTACACGAGAAAACATTGATGAATTTCCGGGTTCGGACGGCGGCGCAATCGCTGCAGTGAAGGGAGATACCCGACTGGCGAACGCCGCTGGCGTTGATCCGTCGCCGTCCGATCAGGCTATTCCCGAAACCAACGATGGAGGCGCCAACCAAGAGGATGACCAGGCCGAAGGGGGTAGCCCCGACCTCGAACCCTCTGGCCCGGAGGCTGAACGGGCAACCACATTCCCAGCCAAGCTGCCTTCTCCGCTGCGCCCGAATTGCCAGCGTCCAGAGAACTGCGGCGGCTATGGCCGAACTCACTGCGGCACGTGCCTGCGAGCTAAGGAAAGGGAGTTGGCATGAAGAAGATTTCATCCGGCCTCGACGCAATGGTTCAGCGCTTCATTGAAGGCGAAGTCAAAGACGTTCGCACGGCTCCGAACAGGTTCACGACCCTGGCGAAGCCGGAAGAGAAGAGGGCGGCCTGATGTTCATCGCCGCTGCGCTCGCCGGAACCATCGTCACGGCAATGCTCCTCGGCGGTGTCGCGCTCTTTTCCGAGCTCGAATTTCGCTGGAACGGCTTCAAGCCCAAGGATTGATCGCGGTTTTCCCTCTTCCCCCGCGATCATCGCTCGCGCCGGCTCTCCTCCTCCTCCTCTCGGTCGGCGCGAGCAACCCTCAACCGGATCCGCTTGTTCGCCAGCTTCAAAACCACGGCTTGAACTGCGGCTCCCAAGGGAATGGCCGGTGACGACAGCGGATCGTCACCGGCAGCAGAGCCTTCGTGTGCGGCGGCGGCTCTGCGGAATGGAATGACCTGGAAGGGACCGGCAGCCGTTGGCGCGGCGCCGTCCTCTCCTTCGGAAGTAATGCCTGTGCGCATCAACGTCTCCTTCAACGAGATCAGAGATCGCACAGGAGTTGTCGGAAATGTCCGAAAAGTCGTCGGAGAAATCAGAAATGACTACGGCCACGTTTTGTCAGAAGGCACTACAGACCAAAATCGCGCCGAAGAACGTCGGCAGCGTGCAGATACGAATTGCGACCGCAGCGAGGCACCTCGGTTGGTCGTACACCCGAACCCGTGACGCTTGGTACGCGGACCCCAGAATTTCCATCAGAGGACATGAGCTCCGCCGCGTCGAGGACCTGAGCGGGCTTGTCTATGAGGCACGCCAGGAGGTGCAGAAAAATGAAGACGCAATTGCCGAGGCCACCGCTCTCCTGGGCGGCGAGGATGCGCATCTCGTTCGCTCGATCGTTGCTGCGGTTCGCTCGGTCCTTGGCTTTCGCCATAGCGCCTGAACTCCGCGACGAAGTGGGGACGAAGCGCGAAACCCAGCCGGAGGATGCCGAATGAATGCCATGATAGCCGTCAGTGAGGAAAACGAGGTTCTTAAGGAGCGCATTCGCCAACTCGAAAAAGAGTTGATGCCTCCGAAGCTGCGGTTTCCGCTTGATTGGATGCTGACCCCGACCGAGCAGCGCGTTCTTCGTTGCCTGGCCTCTCGTGACATCGTGTCGAAGGATGCAATCATTCTGGCCGCCCGCGGGTGGCATGAGGACAGTTGCGAGGCCACCCCTCAGGTCTGGGTGCACAAGCTTCGGAAGAAACTGAGCCAGCGCGGCATCGCCATTCGCACCATTTGGGGCACCGGGTATCGCATCGAGAACCGGCAGAAGTTTCTGCGAATGGTAGCGGACCCGCTCGCCAACGTTCAATCGTTGGAGGCATAGCGATGGCCGAGCACCTTCTTTTCAGCGAGCATCTTACCGCGAAGGAAGTCCATAGACCGATCGCGGAAACGTATCTCGGCCAGGCACACATCGCCGGAACGGGGCCTGAGGGTAAAACCTGCCGCGAGTGCATATTCTGGCACATCTGGAAGTCGCGGAAGGTGGCAGGCGGAAGTATCGAGAAGGTGCCGGCAGACCCTGGCTATTACGGCAAGCGTCACAAGAAAGCGCCCTGCGAACTGAAAAAGGCTTTCTGCAATCGCCCGATCTTGAACAAAGCCAACCGCCTCATCCCTCATTCCGCAAAGGCCTGCCGGCTGTTCGAGGCAGTGGAAATCCCGATTTCGGTGACGAAGGAAGGGTGAGCCGATGGTCGCTATGATCCCACAGAAGATCGCGTTTCTCGATGGTGAAATCAAAGGCCTGCGCACCCGCATCGGCGATTGTGGCAACTCTGTCCAGCGCGCCAAACTCAAGATGCTGCGCGACATCCGAGAGGACTATCAGAGATCAGCCGAGGCAGACGCCAAGCGCGCCCGGGGAGGCGACGCGTGACCAGTTCATACTTCATCATCGGCCCAGCGCTGATTTCCTTCTCGGGCGGTCGTACCTCGGCCTACATGCTTCACAAGATCCTTGAAGCGCACAATGGCGCGCTTCCAGCCGATGTCGTTGTGGCGTTTGCCAACACCGGCAGGGAGCGCGAAGAGACATTGCGCTTCGTTCACGAGTGCGAGTCCCGCTGGGATGTCCCAATATATTGGGTGGAGTTCCGTGACGCGGCGGAAGGGTTCGAGCGCGTCGGCTATAACAGCGCCGCTCGAAAGGGTGAGCCATTCTCGGCTTTGATCAGGAAAAAGAAGCGTCTCCCAAACTGGCAAGAGCGCTGGTGCAGCCAGTATCTCAAAGTGACACCCTTGCAAGCTCTCGCCGAGCATCTCGGCTTTGCTCCTGGACAATACAGCGAGATCATCGGACTGCGCGATGACGAAGGCATGAGAATTTTCCGCGGGCTTGAGGATGCGGAAAAGACGGGGCGTCGTGTCGTCTATCCTCTCGCCAGGGCGAAAGTATGCAAGGCCGACATCATGACTTTCTGGTCGCGGCAGCCCTTCGACCTGAAGCTGCAGCCATGGGAAGGGAACTGTGACCTCTGTTTCATGAAAGGCAGAGGCATTCGCAAGCGCATCATTCGGCAAAACCCCGCCCGCGCTAACTGGTGGGCTGAACAGGAGGATTTGACCGGCGGTTCCTTCGATCGGCGCGACATGATCGCTGACCTGGTCGGTGAAATTAGGCGGGCGCCAGATCTTTTCGACCCGGTGTTCGAAGAGGAACATGACGCCGAATGCGGCCTTCTTTGCGCAGCGGAGGCGGCAGAGTGAGCGAACGCCCCTTCATGCAGCTGTACGTCTCCGATTTCATCGGCGACACCCTGCATTTGAGCACCGAGCAGATCGGGGCTTACATGCTGCTGCTGATGGCTATGTGGAATGCCGGGGGCAGGCTGCCGAACGATGATGCGAAGCTGGCCCGCGTGGTGCGGATGAGCGTCAAGAAGTGGCTTGCGATCAAGGATGATCTGCTGGCCTTCTTCGACGTCGCGGCCGATGAAATCACCCATGGGAAGATCGACCGGCGAGGGTATGGCCTTACGTCACGCATCTCGATGTCGCAGAGCGCGAAAGCCGCCATCTTCGAGCGTGACGGCGAGAGATGCCGCTATTGCGGCACGACCGAAGGCCCGTTTCACGTCGACCACATCCTTCCTGTCGCTCTGGGCGGCAGCAATGACCCGGAAAACCTCACAGTGGCATGTCGCGATTGCAATCTCAGCAAGGGCGCACGGCTCATTTCCGAATGGAGCGGCGTATGAGCAAGATGCCATGGATACGGTTCTTCCCCTCTGACTGGCTCGCAGGCACGCGCGGCATGAGCGCGGTTGAGACCGGTATCTATATCACCCTCATCTCTACCATGTACGAACGCGGCGAGCCAATTCCGGAAGATCATGCGCGCCTGGCGCGGCTCTGCGGAGCATCAAATTCGGCGTTCAAAAAGGCGCTCGAAACTCTGGTCGACGAGGGGAAAATCAATCGTGTCGACGGTGGTCTCTGGAACGATCGTGTCGAAAAAGAGCAAGTCTACCTCTCGGAAAAGTCAGAGGTAGGATCGAAAGCAGCCCGCGCACGTTGGGGTAAAAAGGGTAATGAAAACGACGTTGGAAACGATGCGGACGCATTACGAGTGCATAGCGAAGGCAATGCTAACCAGAAGCCAGATGCCAGAATAGAAAAAGAAGAACCTGTCGGCTCTTCCAAAAAACGCGGGTCAAGGCTTTCAGCAGATTTCAAACCCGACTTGGAATTCGCGGCCTCGATCGGCGTTGACCATTCCCGAGCCCTGATCGAGTTCGACAAGTTTCGGGATTACTGGACCGCCAAAGCGGGGAAGGACGCCGTCAAGCTCGATTGGCCGGCGACCTGGCGCAACTGGATCCGCAATGCTCGGACGAGCGGCCCGAGCTCCCGCTCGCCGCCGTCGTTCTCGTCCGCAGCGAAGCCCGGGCAGACCCGGGAGGAATACCTCGCCGCCGAGCGGCGCCGATCCGAAAGGAGCTTCCAATGAACCCGCAACCAAAACTGCCGCCTGGCACACTCGAACAGGCCGATCGAATCCTCCTCCTCGAACGGCGGGCGAAGCGTTTGGCCAGCCAGAACGATGAACAATCCAAGCTGATACTGTCGCTCCAATTAGCGCTGGCGGATGCGCAGGCGCGTATCCTCGAACAGGCGAAGACGCTGTGTCAACACGCAGATTCGTCAGAAGGTGTAGGCGTTCGCCGGCCAGTGCGCGACATCGTCCAGGAAGTGCTGGTTTTGTATCCCGGTGTCACATGGGAAGACATCACCAGCGTTCGCCGCGAAAAGCGACTGATTGAACCTCGTCATCGTTGCATGGCCGCAGTTTACGAAGAGCGGAAAGACCTTTCACTTCCGATGCTCGGCCGCGTCTTCCGGCGAGACCACACCACCATCCTGCACGCAGTCCATAAAACGGAGGCCAAGCGCTAAATGGCAAAGCGAGGCCGCAAGGCAAAATCGAGCCCGATTTCTCTGCCGACGATCGGTTCGGCCCAGGCGCACGCCGAATTGAAGCAGGTAGACAACCCACTGCACAACGCCGCCCACGACGGCGAGACATGGAACCCAAAGAAGATCCTTGTCGCCGTCAACGTGAAGGAGAGTGCGCTTGTCGTGCTCGAACAGCGCCGGCTGATCAATGACGCCCAGGTCAAGGCCGGCGAAAAGTTCCGCCGCATCTGGGAGGCACTCGGCGGCTCCGGCGCCGGTTCGTTCGACTACAGCCGCGAGCCGGTCGACGGCGGTGGTCCGCGCTCGGCGCTGTCCGATAGCCAGATACAGGCCGGCATCGATCTCGCCGATTGCCGCCGGATTCTCGGTATCGGCTATGACGTCATGGTCAAGATTGCCGGCGAGGGGCGGCCTATTTCGGACATGACGCAGAGCAAGAACCTTCAGCGGGCCTATATAGAAATCCTAAAGCAAGGTCTGACGGCGTTGGCCGTGCATTTCGGCTACGAAAACACCGGAAAATTGCGCAGAACGGCTTGATTGCTATTTCCCTCGGGACACGAGAATGCTATAGGAAAAATATAGTCGTGAATTGCGCCGAATGCGACGTTCCGTCCCCCGCAACCAGTTTTGTATCGATGCAGGCTACAGCCCTTGTGGGCTGGGCACAAACTTTTGCACAACGGCGGCCAATTCGAGCGGCAAGAAACCCATTTTCAAAGGGCTCTCCGATGCCAGCGTTATCATGGCCCAGCCTGCAGCATTGATATGGACAGGTCGGATAGCCGACTTGCCGCTTTCCAGATCTTCGTATGTCCGCAAGGGGACACCCATCGCCGCTGCAAAGGCTGCCTGAGTTAGTCCCGCTCCGGTACGCCAATATTTCAAGATGTTTTCGCCTGCGACAGTTGTCGTCATTGTAGGTTCTCCTACGGTTTGCTACATTTGGGGGAACCGGAGAGGTGGCTAGACCCCTCCGGCCCCCGGTTACCGGCTAATGGAGATAGTCAGTCTCCACTTGCCGATCCGGACTTGGAAGCTGAGCTTGAGGCTCATGGTAGGCTCCTAGTCCTGCCGAAGCGGGATTGCTTCGGTAAGATTGTTATCCCACGGTTTCCGTGGTAACGCAAGCAAAAACCACGGAAACCGTGGAAAAAATAGCCGCCCGATTTGTCACCGGGCGGCTTTTCATTTTCTGATGTAACGATCAGGCCTGTAGCACTTCCAATGACGTAAGCGGAAATGAAGCCCCTTTGTTTTCGTGAGCTCCCTTAACTTCGCTGAACCACTCGCAATAAGCGTCACCATCATCGATCCACCTGACCGTCATGCTCGGTCCGCCGGATTTCAATTTCACTATGCTGCCTGGTTTCATTCCGTCATTCCTCTTCTGTTATTGAGTTCCCCGCTTACTAAGCAGGCGAACCCTCGGATGATCAGCAGAGGAAGGATACAGAGGCAAGTGGTGAATTGACGCGCCCACAACCTAACGCCTCTGATTGGTTGACCTCAATGAGCGAAGATAAGAAGCCAGAGATCATGGGGAGGCCTAGTAGCTTCTCGGACGAACTGGTTGACACGATCTGCGAGCGGATCGCGACCGGCGCAAGCCTCAAAGCGATTTGCGAAGCCGACGACATGCCGGCGCAGTCCACCGTCTTCAAGTGGTTGAGTGAGAAGCCGGACTTTTCGGAGAGATACGCCCGCGCACGCGAAGCTCAGGCTGATGCGCTGTTTGATGAAATCCTTTCGATCGCCGACGATGGCCGCAATGACTGGATGGAGAAGGTCAGCGCCGAAGGCGAAAGCATTGGCTGGCGCGAGAACGGCGAGGCCGTCAGGCGCTCACAGCTTCGCGTCGAAGCGCGGAAATGGATGGCGGGCAAGCTCCGGCCGAAGAAGTACGGCGAAAAGCTCGACCTCAACGTGTCCGGCAGCCTCGAAACGATGCCCGAGGAGCGTTTGAATGCTCGAATCGCTCAGCTACTCGGAAAAGCAGGAGTTGGCGGCGCTGCTGGCGGAACAGGATCGCAGGAACCGTCAGAACCGGTTGGCGACGTATAGGCCGTACAAAAAGCAGATCGAATTTCATAAGGCGGGTGCGGCCTATCGCGAACGTCTATTCATGGCGGGTAACCAGCTCGGCAAAACGCTGTCTGGTGCTGCCGAAGCAGCGATGCACCTGACGGGGGAGTATCCGGATTGGTGGCCAGGCCGGCGCTGGGATCGGCCTATTACGATGCTGGCCGGCTCTGAATCCTACGAACTGACGCGCGACGGCGTGCAGCGACTCTTGATCGGGCCGCCGATGAGCGAAGAGGATTGGGGCACTGGTTATATTCCGAAAGCCGCAATTTTGGGCACCACGCGCCGCGGCGGTGTCTCTGGCGCGCTCGATACGGTCACAGTTCGGCATGCATCAGGCGGCGCATCGACGGTCTTGCTCAAAGGTTATGACCAGGGCCGCAGCAAGTGGCAGGCGAACACGGTTGATTTCGTCTGGTTCGATGAGGAACCGCCCGAGGACGTTTATCTAGAGGGTATCACCCGCACCAACGCGACCGGCGGCTCTGTGGCCGTCACGTTCACCCCCTTGAAGGGCATGAGCACGGTCGTTGCGAGGTTCATCATGCCGGGTGACGACGAGGGTGCCAAATACCGCACCGTCATCACGATGACGATCGACGATGCCGAGCACTATAGCCCAGAGGAGCGAGCTCGCATCATCGCCAGCTATCCGGCGCACGAACGCGAGGCTCGAACGAAGGGTATCCCGTCGCTCGGCTCCGGACGCATCTTCCCCGTCTCGGAAGCGAGCATCACGGTCGCCCCGTTCGAGATCCCGAAACACTGGGTCCAGGTCGGCGGTCTCGACTTCGGCTGGGATCATCCGTTCGGCGCCGCTGGTTGCGCCTGGGACCGTGACAGCGACACCTTCTATGTGACGAAGGTCTATCGGGAGCGCGAAGCGACGCCGATTATTCATTCGGCCGCGCTGAAGCCTTGGGGCGCCTGGCTGCCGTGGTCGTGGCCGCATGACGGTTTGCAGCACGACAAGGGCAGCGGCGAACAGCTTGCCGCGCAGTATCGAGGCCAGGGCCTGAACATGCTGCCGGAGCGGGCGACGTTTGATGATGGCACCAACGGTGTTGAGGCCGGTATCTCGGACATGCTGCAGCGGATGCAGACGGGCCGGTTCAAGGTCTTTTCGACCTGCCGCGAGTTCTTCGAAGAGTTCCGGCTCTATCACCGGAAAGACGGGAAAATCGTGAAAGAGCGCGACGACGTGATTTCAGCGTCTCGCTACGCGCTGATGATGAAGCGCTTTGCCAAAGTGAAGCCATCCAACACCGCATGGGCGTTCACTGATCGGAAGGTTGTTTGATGTCAGCACTGACGAATGGACAGGTCGCGTCGCAGGTGACGCAACTGGTGAAGGACTGCGAGAGCTTCCGCGACCAGCTTTCGGCCGACCGCATCAAGGCCATGGAGTATTACGATGGCACCATGAAGGACGTGCCGGCCGACCCGAACCGCTCCAAAGTGGTTTCGCGCGACGTTCGCGCTGCGATCAAGAAGGTTCTGCCCTCGATCATCCGGACGATCCTCGGCAACGACAAGGTCGTCGAATACGAGCCGGTGAACCAAGGCGACGAGGCCGGCGCCGAGCAGGCAACCGACTACATCAACTACATCGTGTTCCCGGAAAGCGATGGATACGACGCGGTGCAGGATGCCGCGCACGACGCGCTGAAGCTGCGCAACGGCGTCATTCGCTGGTGGTACGACAAGAAGCGGGTCGTCGAGACCTCGCGCCACACTGGCCTTGATGAGGCTGCCATGGTGCAGCTCGTCGCCGATGACAACGTCGAGGTGCTTGAGCAGGCGCAGTCGGTCGAAATGGTCGAGACCGAACAGGGTCCGCAGCAGGTCCCCGTCTACGATCTGAAGATTCGGCGTGTGATCGAGAAGGGCTGCACCAGGCTTGCCGCGGTGCCGCTTGAGGAGTTCCTCATCCATCCCGATGCGATGTCGATCGACGACAGCCTTTGCACCGGCATCGGCATGAAGATGCGCCGGTCCGACCTCGTCGCGATGGGCTATGACCGGGCCGTGATTGACAGCCTGCCAACCACGACCAATGACGACGAGGCGGAAACGGAGGAGTTCGCCCGTCGCCGTGATGTCGTCAATGCAGACGACCAGGCCGACAAGGCTTCGCAGGAGGTCGATTACTATGAGCTGTATGTCCGGATCGACGCTGACGACGACGGAATCGCCGAGTTGCGCCGCATGGTCTTTGCCGGCGGGACCGCGGAGAAAAACCTCCTCGAAAATGAGGAATGGGACGAGGTGCCTTTCGCCGACTTGATCACCGAGCGCCGGCCGCACCAGCGCGAAGGCAATTCGATCACCGACGACATGGCGGAAATCCAGCGCATCAAGACGGTGCTGCTTCGCCAGACGCTCGACAACCTCTATTGGCAGAACAACCAGCAGCCCATCGTTCAAGAAGGCACGATCGAGAACCCGGAAGCCGTCTTGAACCCGAAGTTCGGTCAGCCGATCCGGGTGAGCCAAGGAACGGACGTCCGCGCCGCCGTCGGTTACAACGTTGTTCCGATGGTCGCGGACAAGTCCTATGCGATGCTTTCCTATCTCGACCAGGAGGCGACTGACCGCACCGGCATTTCCGACGCATCGAGCGGCATGGCACCGGACGCGTTGCAGAACATGACGGCGAAGGCCTCGGCGATGATCGAGGCCGCGGGCATCGGCCAAACCGAACTGATGGTTCGCACGTTTGCGCAGGGCCTGAAGCGGGTGTTTCAGGGGTTGTTGCGGCTCACGATCAAGCACCAGGACAAGCCGCGCGCTGTCCGGTTGCGGGGAGAGTGGGTGACCTTCGATCCCCGGCACTGGAATGCAGGCATGGATGCCACCGTGAACACCGGCCTCGGCGCGGGTACGCGTGAGCGCGACATGATGATGGTGCAGATGATCCAGCAGTTGCAGGAGAAGTTGCTCGCGTCACTCGGTCCGGTCAAAAACCCGTACGTGACGCCCGACAACCTCTATAACTCGATCGCCAAGACGGTTGAGGCGGCGGGCCTGAAGTCACCGGACCTGTATTTCACCAAGCCCGACGCCGAGGAGCTTAAGAAGCGCATGGCGGCCGACGCCGAGAAGCCGGATCCGGAAATGCAGAAGATCCAGATGCAGGCGCAAGCCGACATGGAGAAGGCGAAGCTTCAAAGCCAACTGGATCGCGAGAAGCTCGCCGAGCAAACCAAGGTCGACATGGCGAAGATCGAAAGCGATGCCGCCTTGAAGCGCCATCAGATCGACCAGGAAATCGCTCTCAAGCGTGACCAGGCCATGGCGCAAGCCATGGTCGGGCAGCGCATCCCGCAAACCCAGATCGGTGGAGTGCCAGGATGAAGCCGGACGAGAAACGCGCCGCCGCCCGGGCGATGCTCGACAATCCGCTCTTTCACCTCGTCATGGACGATCTGGAAGCATCAGCCATCAACGGCTGCATCGCCGCCCCTCTGAAAGACGACGAAGCCCGCGCCGCCTATGCGGCCGAAGCGCGGGCTGTCCGAAATTTCCGCAGTAAGCTCAAGTTCCTCGCCGAGGGGCAAGCCAATGCTGACGGGAAGGACGCCCCGGCATAGGGCCCGGGCCAAACCTTAGAGGCACCACACCATGAACGAGAGCGTCAACCTGGCAACCGCCGGGAACGAAACCGTTACACCCTCGACCGACATCGACAACCCGGACAATCTGAACTTCTGGGAGCCAGGCGACGAAGAGAAGCCGGCCAACTCGGAACAAGGAACGGCAGGGATCGAAGGCGAGACGGCTGAAACCATTGAAGGTCAAGAGGCCGGCGAGACCGCAGAGAACGCCGAAGGCGACGAGCCAGCCGGTGCCGAGAATGGCCAGGCAGCCAACGTAGCCGACAACCATCTCATCACCCTGAAGGGCGGCGAGCAGGTACCGTTTTCCGAGCTGAAGCTCGGTTACATGCGGGAGCGCGATTACCGTTACAAAACTCAGGAGACCGCCAATAAAGGCCGAACTCTTGAGGCTATGACAACCCGCGTCGCGAACACCGTGAACGCTGTCGCAGACTTCCTTTTCCAGCAGCTCCCCCAGGAACCCACGTATCAGTTGGCTGTCAACAACCCGGCAGAGTTCACGCGCCAGAAGGCCGTTTACGACGCCGCGCTCAGTCAGGTTAACCGCCTGATCGACATGGCAGCCGAACCGAAGAAGGTTGCAGAGGAGCTTTCAGCCGGCGCCAGCGATGAGCTGTTGTCGACGGAAAGCACGCTGCTTGCCGAGGCCTTCCCCCAGACGAAAACCGATGACGGACGAACGAAGTTCTTCAATGAAGCCTTCGACACCGCCCGCCAACTCGGTTTCTCCAATGAGGAGATGGCCGGCATCACCGATCACCGGATGTTCAAGCTCGCCCACTACGCCCGGATCGGCCTCGCCGCCGAACAGGCGAAGAACAAGGCGCTGACTAAGGTCACGGCGGCCCCTCCGGCCACGCCGAACCCTCGTCCGAACGGTGTCGCCAACCAGCAGGTTCGGCAGAGCAAGGACGCGATGCAGCGGTTGTCGAAAACCGGGTCGATGAAGGACGCGATGTCCATCGACTTCGATTAACCCCAGCTTCGAAGGAACACGAACATGGCCGCACTGGCTAACACCTTCCAGACCACGAACGCCACGGGCAATCGTGAGCAGCTTTCCGACGTGGTGTCGCGCATCACGCCGGAAGATACCCCGATCTACTCCCTGATCGAGAAAGGCACCACCAAGGGTGTGCATCCCGAGTGGGAAACTGACGAGCTCGCCGCTCCGGCCGCGAACATCAAGCCTGAAGGTGACGAATACACATTCGGCGCCATCAACCCGCCGGCTCGCCTCGGCAACTACACCCAGATCCTGCGCAAGGACTGGATCATCTCGGCAACCCAGGAGGCCGTCGAAAACGCGGGCAACGCCGAAAAGCGGAAGTACCAGAAGCTGAAGAAGGGCGTCGAGATCCGAAAGGACGTCGAATTCGCCATCGTCGACACCAACGCATCAGTTGGTGGCGCTACCCGCGAGTTCGGCTCTCTCAACACCTGGATCACCTCGAACGTCTCCCGCGGTGCCACCGGCGCCAACGGCGGCTTCAACTCCGGTACCGGCCTCACGGTCGCGCCGACCGACGGCACCCAGCGTGCGTTCACCAAGCCCATCTTGGACAGCGTCATGCAGCAGGGCTACCAGAACGGGGCGAATTTCCGTCACGTTTCGGTGTCGCCCTACGTCAAGAGCGTGTTCGTCACCTTCATGTCGGACAGCAACGTTGCTCCGTTCCGCTATGCCGTCTCCAAGGGCGGCGAGCGCAACACCATCGTTGCCACGGCCGACTACTACGAAGGCCCGTTCGGCACGGTGATGATCCATCCGAACCGTGTGCAAGCGACCGGTGCCCAGCAGGCCCGGAATGCCTTCTTCATCGACCCCGAAATGTTGTCCTTCCTCTGGCTCCGCAAGATCCAGGAAGACAAGGCGGTCGCGAAGACGGGCGACGCCGACAAGGGTGTCATCATCGGTGAGGGCACGCTGAAGGTCCACAACGAGAAGGGCCTCGGCGTCGCCGCCGACCTCTTCGGCCTGACCGCCGCGAGCTAATCGCGACGGTTTCAACAGCGTTCATTGAAAGGGCGGGCTTCGGCTCGCCTTTTCCTTTTTAGGAGAAACGGAAATGGCAGACCCCAACAAGCCCGCAACGACCTCGCCGACCTCGCCGGATACAGACAGGCCCGAAACGAGCGGTGTTCCCATTCGCCTGCTCTACGATGTCTGGGCAGAGGACGAACAGCGAGTGCCGGCGGGAACCGAGCTTTTGGTCCCGGTCAAAATCGCCAAGGATCTGATCGAGGCCGGCAAAGCCGAGCGCGCCGACCCGCTCCCGGGTGATTTCGCATGATCATTCGTGATGGAGCTTGGACGCTCTACGATCACGACGCGGTGACGGGCCGATCGGTCTGGCATCTGTTCGATGGGGAGAAAGACGTTTTTCGCGTCGACTACCCCGTCGACAATCTCATCAGCGAAAATCTGGAAGTCCGCAACAGTGCCGAAAAGGCTTGGCGCGGCGACTGGCACCGGGTCGCTTCGATCCCGCTGAACATCGCCCACGATAGCGGCCTGGTGCAGGCCCACAGCGAGGGCGACGATCGCTTTGTGAAGCGGTTCCTTAATAGTTCCGACAACCGCGCCTGGCGGACGAAGGAAGGGCACCTATGAGTGTCGAGTTTAAGCGCATCAAATCGCAGGTGAAGGCCATCGAGGCGAGCCGGCCCAGCGCCGAGCAGGACCCGGAGGGCCACAAGGAAGCGAACGAGCGCATTTCCCGCCTCATCGATCGGTCCCGCATGCATGCCGACGCCGAGCGTGCACGGAAGGTTCCCCTGTGAGCCCTATCTCCGATTATGCCACGCTGCTCGTCGATGCCGGCGAGTACAGCGGCCGCAACGATATCGCGCACCTTTTCCCGCGTTTCCTCGGCCTCGCAGAGTTGAAGCTCAACCGATTCCTGCGCGTGGCGGACATGGAGGTAACAAGCACCGTTGCGGTCACGAACGGTGCCGGGACCGTGCCGCCGGATTTTCTCGAGGCGCGCGAAGTGAAAAACGCCAATGGCCTGCCTATCCGCGCTGTAGCACTGCAGCAGTTGTCGGAAAGCTATATGGGCCGATCGGGCATCCCGACCGGCTACGCCATCGTCGGGGACACGATCAATGTTCGCCCAGTCGGCGACGGCAACCTGACCATCACCTATTACGGGAAGCTCCCGCCGCTCACTCCCGCCAACCCCACGAACTGGCTGCTTGAAAAGGCGTACGACGCCTACCTTTACGCGCTCGTCGAAGAAATCGCGATCTGGGGAAGCGACGTCACGAAGGCGGGCGCCGCCGTGCAACTGAAGATGTTGGCTCTCTCTGGCATCAAGATCGGAGATGAGCGCGCCCGCTGGGGCAACGCTCAAGTCGTTGTCGGAGGCCCAACGCCATGACGCTGCTGTCATCCATCAACGAGGTTTGCGACGTCGTTTCGCTCGATCGGTTCGACAGCGTCTATGGATCGGTGAACCCGAATGCCCAAACCATGGTTGCGCTTGCCCAGGAGGCCGGCGACGAAATCGCGCGTCGCGGTGATTGGCAGCAGATGCTGTTGCAGGCAACGGCCGTCGCATCGCCTCTCAACCTGCCATCGGATTTCGAGCGATTGACGCCTGGCGGCTCCGTCCGGACCTCGGCGGGTACGTTCGCGCGCCCGATCACGAACAGCGGTCAATGGGCCGTCATCGTCGGCATTCCGTCCGCGCAGCCGTATTTCTTCGTCAAGGGTAACCAGGTGCTGTTTTCGCCGCCATCGGCCGGCACTGGCGCCATCGTCGACTACGTGTCGAAAAACTGGGTGCTGCGCGATCCGGAAGGCCCTGCCGCCGTACTGTCGGCTGATGACGACCAGACGCTGTTTCCTGAGCGTCTTCTCGTAAAGGGCATCCTGTGGCGGTGGAAGCGTCAGAAAGGTTTGCCGTTCGACGACAACGTCGCCGAGTTCGAGGCTGACCTCGGGCAGGAGCTCAACGCAGACCGAGGCGCCTCATGAAGATGACCGTTCAGCCCGGGCGGATCGGGCAAAGCAATCGCGGCCGACCGTCGGGCGAACAGACCGCCACGATATCGCAGCCACTGACGTTTCCAGCCCCGAAAAATGGGCTTGTGACCACGATGGACATGGCTTCTCAACAACCGGGCTCGGCAACGGTGCTGCGCAATTTCTTCCCGACGATCAAGGGCTGCAGGATCCGCGGCGGATCGACGAAGCGCGGCCTGGCGGCCGGTGGCGGCGATCTGGTAAGCGCTTTCAAGTACAAATACGGCGCGACCGAAAAGCTGTTTATGGCGACGGCGACGGGTATTTACGACATGACGTCGCCCGCGGTGCCCCCGGCAACGACGGCCGCATCGGTCAGCGGGCTTTCGGGTGGCAATTGGTGCGCGTTCCAGCATACGAACGCTGGTGTTTCCAACCTCGTCTGTTTGAACGGTGCCGATGATCGCCGGCTGTTCAACGGCACGACCTGGAGCTCGCCAGCGATCACGTTTCCCGATTCGACGACGATGTCGCAGCTTAACTACGGTTGGCTCTTTAAGAACCGTCAGTTCTTTCTGAAGAACGCAACGCTCGACGCCTACTATTTGCCGGTCAATGCGATGGGCGGCGCGTCCGCTGTCTTCCCGCTCGGCGGCGTCATGAAGAAGGGCGGTTCGTTAATGACCGGATTTTCCTGGTCACTCGAAAGCGGCGACGGCCTCTCCGACATGTGCGTGTTCGTCTCTACCGAGGGGGAGGTCGCGGTTTATGCGGGATCTGATCCGAGCGACGCGAACAACTTCGGGCTGAAGGGCGTCTATCAGATCGGCAAGCCGCTCGGAAAGAACGCATGGATCAGGGCAGGGGGCGATATCCTCGTCGCCACGAGCGACGGCCTCACGCCGATTTCGCAGGTGTTCCAACGTGACAGGCAGGCATTGAGCCTCGTCTCGGTTTCCCGGCCGATCGAAGACGATTGGCGCAAGGCAGCAAACGCCACCGGCGGCGGCTGGACGCTGACTCAGTGGCCAGAGCAGAACCTCGTTTTCGTGACCTTTCCCGAAAACTCCGTCGTTGCCGATACGACCTTCGTTTTGAACGTGCTCACCGGCCGGTGGTCGACGATCAGCAACTGGCGAGCGCTCTGCTATGCGACGCTGCAAGGCGGCCTCTTCTTCGGAGCGCTCGACGGTTATTGCTGGCAGGGCGACATCACCGGTACCGACGATGGCATGACCTTCGGTGCGACCTACCTGTCGCAATTCGCGCCTGCAGGCCAGTTTGGGCAACGCGCTACGGGAACGATGGCGCACATGTATTTCCGGGCGAAGACGAAACCGAAAGTGCTGCTGTTCGCCAAGGCAGATTATGACCGGACCGCGCCCACTTTCAGCGGTGTAACGTCGGGCGATACGACCTCGTCGGAATGGGACGCCGGTCTCTGGGACGTTGCCCTCTGGGACGGCGTGTCCGACCAGAACAGGTATGATTTCCGCCAGAACGTCAGGGCGAGCGGCGACATGCTCGCCGTCGGCTGCGTCATCACCTCCGGTGGCCCGGTTAGGCTTGATGTGGAGGTCGATCTTGCCACCCTGCAAGTCTCTGTCGGCGAGGCGAGTGCATGACGTTGGTCTGGGGAGGGGAGCACGCTCCCGAGATCAACCAAGCCGTCGCTTCGTTCGTCGCCAGTCAAATTCCGGGCTGTGAACGCGGTTGGGAGAATTTCACGACGCTGGGGCTCATCGATGATGAGCGCCTGGTGGCCGGTGTCGTGTTCCACAATTACGCGCCCGAGGCCGGCGTCATCGAGCTTTCGTCGGCTTCAATCTGCCGGCGCTGGCTGACTCGGCCGATGCTCAAAGCCATGTTCGGCTATCCCTTCGATCAGATCGGTTGCCAGATGGTCGTTTTGCGGGTCTCCGAGCGCAATACCTGCATGATCGCAATCGCCGAGCGCTTCGGCTTCAAGTCCTATCGCATTCCTCGCCTGCGCGGTCGCGACGAGGCGGAAATCCTGTTCACTCTGACAGATGACGACTGGCGGGCGCATCCCGTCAATCGGAGGTAAACTATGGGCAAAAGCAAAGCACCGAAGGCTCCCGATCCGCGCGAAACGGCGGCGGCTCAGACGTCAACGAACATCGGCACGGCAATTGCCAATGGCTATCTTGGCAACGTCAACCAGGTGACGCCCGACGGCAGCCTGACCTATTCGCAGACCGGCACCAACAAGTGGACCGACCCGATGAGCGGAGCCGTCTACGATCTGCCGACATGGACGGCGACACAGACACTTTCCCCAGGGCAGCAGGCCATCAAAACGGAAAATGATGCCGCAGAGCTCAATCTGTCGAAGCTCGCGAACTCGCAGTCGGGACGGTTGCAGGATCTGCTGGGCAAGCCGTTCAATCTGGACGGCGCGCCGGCAGCCGGTGACCCGTCCAAAATCGGACTGCCGCAATATTCGCAGTACGGACCGGGACCGAACCTGCAAACCAGCCTCGGCAATGCCGGTAACGTGCAGAGCACGATTGCTGACGCCGGAAAGATCCAGACGTCATTGGGGAACGCGGGAGACATCACCAAGACGTACGACTACAGCGCCGACACCTCACGCTATGAAAACGCGCTGATGGAGCGGATGAACCCGCAGCTTGCCCAGAGCCGATCCGCGCTTGAAACGCAGTTGGCAAACCAGGGCCTGCAGCCCGGGTCGGAGGCCTATAATCGCGCGATAGATGCGGCGACGCGGCAGGAGAATGACGCCCGGTTCGGTGCGATCCTGAATGCAGGACAGGAGCAATCTCGTCTCGCCGGCCTCGCTCGTGATCAGGCTGGTTTCCGGAACAACGCCCAGCAGCAGGCCTACAATCAGATGCTGTCGAGCGGTCAGTTCTCAAATGCCGCGCAGCAGCAGCAGTTTGGCCAGAACCAGGCACAGCTGCAGGCGAACAACACCGCGCAGCAGCAGAAGTTCGATCAGGGCCTGGCCTCGGCGACGTTCGGGAACTCCGCCAACCAGCAGATGCACCAGAACAACCAGACCCAGACAGCGGCGAACAACGCGCTCAAAGACCAGACATTCAATGCGCAGCAGGCCCAGCTTGCGGCCCAGGACCAGGCGCGGTCGCAGTATCTCAATGAGCAGTACGCGCTGCGAAACCAGCCGATCAACGAGATTTCGAGCCTGCTTTCTGGTGCGCAGGTCAGCAATCCTAATTTCGTGCCGACGCAGGGGCAGAGTATCCCGACCGTCGATTATGCCGGCTTGGTCAATCAGGACTACCAGAACCGGTTGGGCGCATACCAACAGAAGCAGGCGCAATCGGGCGGTCTAATTGGCGGCTTGCTCGGCTTCGGCGGCCAACTCGCCAGCCTGTCGGACAAACGCGCGAAAAAGGACGTTAAGAAGGTCGGGGAACTCAAGGGACACGGCCTCTACGAGTACGCCTATCGAGGCAAGCACGACGACGGGAAGCGCCATATCGGCGTCATGGCCCAGGACGTTGAGAAAAAGCGTCCTGATGCCGTCTCTCGCCGCTCTGATGGCATGAGGCAGGTCAACTACGGCGCCTTGTTTCTGGCCGGGAGGAAGAAATGAACGGATACACCGGCTATCAGGGCGCCCAGGCGGGCGGCGACCAGCGCGAACAGCTTGCGGCGCGTCTTCGGGCTCAAATCCTCGGCCAGCCACTGCCTCAGACGATCGGCGGCGGCGCGGGCATGCTCGGCGCCGGCATCGCGGCAGGGCTTACCAATCGGAACGCCGCTTTCCCGGCGGCCCCCGGCGGCGCGAAACTGTCTCTCGGCACTGGTCTCGCCAATTTCCTCACCGGCAACCGCAATGGAGGTCTTTTCTGATGGTCGGATACCTGTTCGGTGGCAATACCGGCGAGACCCCTGAAACGTTGAAGCGCAAGCGCGAGCTCGCCATGGCGATCATGGGCGCGCAAGGCGCACCTAAGACGGTAGGCGAGGGCCTGACGGCACTCGGCGCCGGGATCACCGCCGGCTTTATGAACCGCCGCGCCGATAAGGCGGAGAGGGAAGGGCGCGCGAGCGCTGATTCGCTGTTCAGCAGCGGTTTGCGCGGTCAACTGGCGAGCAAGATCATGGGGTCGCCCCCGTCGTCTGGCAGTGGTGGCGGTTCGGTTGCGGCTGGTCCTGTCACGACCAGTGGTGACGTCTATTCACCCTTCATGGACACGGTGCGCGGCGGGGTTACAAACCCTTATGGCCTCGCCGCTGTGGCCTCGACCGCCAACGCTGAAAGCCGGTTTTCGCCCCAGAACGCCAACCGTGCATGGAGTGACCCGAGCGAAAGCGGCAAGGCGGGCACTGCCGGCGGCATCATGTCGTGGCGCGATGATCGCCTCAACAACCTCTATTCCTTCGCTGGGAAGAAGGGCGAAAAGCAAGGCGCGATCAGCCCGACGACTCAGGCCGAATTCTTCCTTCAGGAAAACCCGGCCCTCATCACCGCCTTGAACAACGCGAAGTCCGTCGAGGAAGCCCAGCAGTTAATGAATAATGCCTGGAAGTTCGCCGGCTATAATCGCCCCGGCGGCGAGGCTGCGAACCGCATGGCGTCGGCGAACGCCTACCTGCCGAGTTTTCAGGGGCAGCAGCAGCCGCGCGAGGTCGCGAGCCTCGATCCGTCGATCGGCATGCCGAACACGGCCGCCGGAGCTGTTACCGCGATGGGGCAGGGCGGCTCGCTGCAGCCAGTCAACTCGCAGACGATGGCCGGCGCCGGTAGCGGTGCCATCGCCTCGGCATCCCCATTCGCGCCGCAATCTCTCTCCGACGAAGTGGCCGCCTACGAACGGACGCCGGAGTATGCCGCTCGTTTCCCCGGCCAAGAGCAGGCCAATCAGCCCGAAGCTCAACCCGGGCCGGTGCAAGTGGCCCAGGCGCAGCCCCCGCTTGATGAGGGGCCAGACCCGGCAACGCTCTATCAGATCCTGACGCATCCGTTTTCGTCGCCGGAGCAGAAGGCCACGGCCCAGATGATGCTTGAGGAGCGGCAGTGGCGCCAGCGGCAGGATTACGAGCAGCGCTTGAAGCAGAGCGACCCAAACTATCAGATGGACCTGGATTACCGGCGCGCTCAGATCGAGAAGTTGAACCGCGAGGCCGAAACGGGCGGAGAGAACTTCTTTGGTAACCCGGTCGCCGTGCAGAACGAAGACGGCTCCATCGCCTACGGCCAGATCGGAAACAAGGGCACGTTCCGCCCTATCAAACTCGGTGAGGGGCAGAGTTTTGCGCCCCCGACGAGGACCGTTGATACTGGAACCGAAACCATCCTGATGGACCAGGCCGGGAATGTGATCTCTCGGACGCCGAAGCAAAATCGTGAGGCCGAGAGGGACAAGGCGATCGGCTCGGGGGAAGGCAAGGTACAGGCGGAGAAGCAAGCCGAGTACGACAGCATCACGAGCAAGATGCCGGGACTTTATAGCGTCGTAGATCGGCTTTCTCAGCTTGCCGAGGGCGCGACCTACACGATGGCGGGCCGTGCCCTTGACTACGGTATCGGGCAACTTGGCATGGAACCGCGGGATGCAGCGGTGGCCCGGGCTGAATACACCGCCATCGTGGACAACCAGATCCTACCCCTGCTTCGCGACACGTTCGGAGCTCAGTTCACGAACGAAGAAGGACTTCGCCTGGCGCGAACCCTTGGTGACGCCGATAAATCTCCGACCGAGAAATCCGCTCTGCTGCGTGCCTTCATCCAGCAGAAGGAGCGCGATATTCAGGCTCTTGGCACGCAGATCGGCAAGGGCGCGGGGCAGCCTGACGTCCAGCGACCAAGCCCCAATGCGGCCGCAAGATCCTCAGACCAGGCGCCCGCTGGTGTCGATCCGGAAGACTGGAAATACATGACGCCGGAAGAAAGGAAACTCTTCCAATGACACCAGAACAGCAGAAAGCGCTTGCCATTGCACGCGCGCGTCGTCGTCGCGAAGCTGAAGCGAACAACACGCCGGAGAGCCAGCAGTCGATTGACGGGCGGCAGGCTCTTTCTGAGTTGACACAATCGGCGTCTTCACCGGCTTACGGTGGCGTCACCGGGGCCGTCGATGCCTACGGCCGTGGTATCGCGAACACGGCCTCGTTTGGTTTCGCGGATGAAGTCGGAGCCGGCGCTCGCTGGCTCGGCGGCAAACTGCTGCCGTGGCAGTCGGACGTCACCTATAATGAGGCGCTGAAAGAGGTTCGGGGCGAGGACAAAGCTGTTGCGGCGGAAAATCCTGGCGCAAACCTTGCCGGCAACCTTACGGGTGCCCTCTGGATGGGGTCAAGGCTTATGCGGGGTGGCCTCTCGCCGACGGCGAACGCGATCAATAGCGGGGCGGGGCTTGGCCGGGTATCGCTTGCCTCTGCGGGCGAGGGCGCTGTACTGGGCGGCCTGCATGGCGTTGGAAGCGGTGAGGGCGCAGAGGGTCGGGTAAAGTCGGGTGTTACCGGGCTTGCGACGGGCCTTGCGCTCGGTGCTCTGACGCCGGCCGCCGTTGCTGGTGTTTCGCGCGTCGCTTCCCCCTTCGCGGCGCCGCTCATGGCGCGTGTTTTCCCAGAGCGATATGCCGAGCGAGCCATCGGCGAAGGCGTGCGTAGATCGGGCATGACGGTCGATGATATCGCCGCGGCGCTCGGCCGCTCGCAGGCTGACGATCAGGGCATGTATGCTGTTGCGGACGCCATGGGCAACTCAGGTCAGCGCATGCTGTCGACGGTCGCGCGCACGCCGAACAACGAACGACAGGCCGTCGTTGAGACCCTGCAGGCGCGCCAAGCGGGGCAAGGCGATCGACTGTCGAACTTCCTCGCCCACGGCTTCGATGCACCGGATACCGCCGCGCAGCGGGCAGCATTACTCACTGCGCAGCGGACTGCCACAGGAAACACCAACTATACGGCGGCCAGAGAGGGTGCGGGGGCTGTCAACCTCAACGGTGCGATCGACGAAATCGACAACCTGCTCGGCCGCGACCCGATTCTCGGAGACACCGCGCTAAGCGTTGGGCCGCTCGGGCCGCGTCTGCAGGCTCTTCGAGACCAGCTGCAGCGTGATGGCGAGCAGCTCGTCGATTTTGACCGGGTCCTAAACATCAAGTCGGATCTGTTCCAACAGATGCAGCGGAACCCGCAGGTCGCAAACGACATGCGCGGCGTTTACAATGCGCTCGACCAAGCGCTTGAGAACTCGTCCTCCGGGTACCGGGCGGCGAACGACACCTTCCGTCAGCAGAGCCGCGCTATCGACGCAGTCGATGCCGGCCGCAACGCCGCGTCTGGCCGCATGCGCGCCGATGATACGGTGCCGGCCTTCAATCGCATGTCCGGTGAAGAACAATCAGGATTCCGGGCGGGCTATGTCGACCCGCTGATCGCCCGGGTCGAAAACGCCTCGATGTCGCCGACCACGAACAAGGCGCGCGGCTTGGTCACGCCAAAGACAGGCGCGGAGTTTCCGGCCTTCGCTGGGCCTGGGCGCGCAGATCAGCTCGCCGCTCGAATCATGCGGGAACAGCGCATGTTCGAAACCGCCAATCAGGCACTCGGGGGGTCGCGAACGGCCGACAACCTCGCGGACGCGGCAGAGATGTCGAAATTTGACCCGGGCCTTATGTCAAAGCTGTTTCGTGGCGATGTCCCAGGGGCGATCATGGAAGGCGGACGCCGGTTGCTCGGCGAAGCGCAAGGCATGCCACCGCGCGTCATCGAGCAGGTTTCTCAGGTTCTGATGGAGACGAGGCCGGAAGTTGCGCGGCAGCTACTGAGCGGCGGTCTCAGCCGGTTGTCGCGGGCCGACCAGATGCGAGCCCGCTTGATCGCTTCGATGATCAGTTCAGAGGCGGCCGGAGCCGGGCGGTTTGGTGCGCCATGATTCAGGCACCTTGTTGCCAGTGATCTCGATCGCCCATGCCATAATAACTGCGCCGGTTCCCGCGCCTAGGGCTATCGACGTCCAATCGAAGGTGAAGGCGTGCAGATAGCCCGCCCAGCCGACTGCAAGTATCGGAAACACCCAGCGCCAAGGGCCCGGCCCGCGGTCAATCTTCGGCTCGTCTGGGTCGTGATCAATCTGCATCGCAGCAACATACACGAGAACGGGTTTTGCTCAATCCTCGTCGACAAAAGCCAGATAGCGGTTGCCGATCAGCCAGTCGCGAAGGATGCGCTTGATTGCCTCCTCGCGGCTGACGCCATATTCGGCCATGAACCGCCGAACGCCGCGCTCAATCTCTTCGTCGAGTTCCACCGAAACCACCCCTCGTTGAATGCGTGCATGAAAGCGAAATCTCGGTGAACATGCAAGCTCCCGGATAGCGGGCGGTCTGGGCGTTCGAGGCGAATCATGCTCTCATCTTGTAATTGCAAGGGGGAGCAAATGACGGCTGAAGTGTGCATGATGAACCGCTTGGCCGTGGTGCTGGCAGCGGATTCAGCGACTACGGTTTCGCGCTGGGTCGATGGAAAGAAGGAAGAGCGGTACTTTAAGGGCGCCAATAAGATTTTCCAGCTTTCCGACCATCATCCGGTTGGCCTGATGATTTTCGATTCAGCCGACATCCTTCAGGTGCCGTGGGAAACCGTCGTGAAATGCTTCCGCACGCATCTCGACAAAAAGCCGTTCAACACGGTGGAAGAGTATGCCGAGGAATTGTTTTCGTTCCTGGATGACAACCCGCGGTTTTTTCCGGAGAGCGTGCAAGCCGACCAATTGCTCCGGCCCGTTCGCGCCCAAATTTTCGGTTGGATGGCAGCTTCGAAATCTGACGATGAAGACGGCCTGCAACGCGAGCGGCTTGATGCGCTGATCGAAGCGCAGCGCGCAGAACTAGTTGATGTGCCGTTAGCGCCCTGCTTGAAGCAAGAATTGGTCGACAAGATTGTCGCCGATTATCGCGAAGCGATTCTTCAGACGATCGCTGAGTTCGCTGAATATATGCAGTGTGAGCCCCCATCAGACTTGGCCCATGCAGTGGAAACCGCGTTCTTGCAGATTTTGAAGCATCCAGAGGATAATCTGGGTACGACTGGGCTGGTCATAACGGGATTTGGTGACCATGAGATATTCCCGTCGATGGTCGAGTATGTGTCTTGCGGAGTAGTCGGAGGGAAGCACCTGCATCTCCGCAAAACGGACAAGCGCCTGGATCATGACAACCCAGCATGGCTGTCAGCTTTCGCACAAACTGAGATGACCGACACGTTCAATCTCGGCCTCAGTGTTCCGATGTATGGTCAATTGATGGTAACAGTGACGGAGAACCTCGCGGAATTTGCTCACCAAGTGGCCGACAAAAGCGGCGGAAAAATTGACGCAATTGACGATCTAGAAGGCCTGATGCAAGCTGCGACGAGTAATATCGGAGATGCGGTGCTTGACAAAGCGTGGAAAGAGCATTCTTTGCCGCTCCGAAGTGTCTTGAGCGTGTTGCCGGTAGACGAAATGGCCGAGTTGGCGGAAACCTTAATCACTCTTCAATCGTTGAAAGAGAAGGTGACGAAGCCGTCGGCCACAGTCGGCGGCCCGGTGGATGTGGCCATCATCACCAAGCACGAGGGTTTGGTCTGGGTTAAACGGAAGCATTTCTTCAACTCAGACATCAATTCAAGGTTTACGCTGCGCCAAGCAGCAAAGCATTCGTAGCAGACTTGGGAGAGTGCAATGAGTTGGCAGACTACAGCAACACGGCCTGCAAAGGATGGTGAGACTGCTAAGACCACCGCTGCTCAACGTCCGGAACAGGCTGATCGGGATCTGATCATTCGCGAAAGCCGAGCTCGGTATCGTGAGTTCATCCAAACAATCAATCATGCGAGTGACAAGGACATAGAGCGGGCGCTTTCTCGCGCCTCCTAATCCACTTCCATCATCGGAAATCTTCAAGGCCTGGGCTCATCGCCCGGGCCTTTTTCTATGGAGAAATGCCCATGCCCAGAACTGGCGGTGTCTACACCCCTCCGGCCGGCACGAAAGGCGTGCCGAATACGACAATCCAGAGCGTGCCTTACAACACACTGATCGACGATCTGGCGGCCGATGCCAATGCGGCCCGTCCTGTCACGGCAGGTGGTACCGGTGCGACGTCGGCGAGTGGCGCCCGAACCGCGCTCGGCGTCGAAGTCGGTACCAATGTCCAGGCTTACGACGCTGGCCTGCAGTCGATCGCCGGTCTGGTGACCGTCGCTGACCAGATTATCTACACGACCGCGTTGGACGTGTACGCCACAACCGCACTGACGCCATTTGCTCGAACGCTGCTGGATGACGTGGACGCGGCAGCGGCACGTGCGACGCTCGGAGCGAACAACGCGACCAACCTGACAACAGGTACGATCGCGGACGCTCGCTTGCCAACGACGCAGACGGCGAAGACGTTCACGGGGACCGTTGTCGGGACTAGAATTGAGCTTTCTGGAAGCTACGTGACTTCAGGACAAGAATTGGTCTTCAATAATAACTCCAACAAGCACATCTGGTTTAGAAACGCCGCCGGCACAAATAGAGCGCTCCTCTACAACGAGGTGACCGACAACTCCCTAAGGCTCAATCTCTACAATTCCTCCGGGGCGTTCGTCAGGGCGGTGACTTTCAGAGAAAGCGATGGCTTGCTTGATGTCGCTGGCCCGATTGCAAGCACAGGATTGACAACAGGAGACGTCACCGCCAGCCGTGGGAACGGGACGGGCGTCATTTTCCTTGGAGGGGGCTCGCGGTATCTACACTACGACGGTGCCAATTACAGCATGCCGGCGGCCGGTCTCGGTATCGGCGGCAATCTAACCATCACTGGCGGCGCCATCTACCAAGGTGACGGCAACGTCTACATGCCTTGGGCTGGGAACTATCTCAGTAACGTTCTCAACAGCAAGATCACTACCGATGGGCGGGCGTATCCGCGTCGGGTTGGCGGGGGTGATCTCAACATGAACTGGTCCGGTCAAGGCGGTCAGCCGTCTTGGCTCTGGGGCGGGAACGACGGCGTCAATATGTACGTCTACAACCCATCCAACTTCAACGTGAACTACGCAACTGGCGCGGGCAACGCCGATACGGTTGATGGTTATCACGCCAGCGCATTCGCGCAGGTCTACACCGGCAGCAACGCGGCGGAGACCAACTTCCCGATCGGGCATCTTGTGTTGGCGTGGTCGAACGCCGCTGCGGGTGCGCGTAACGTCGCACAGGGTGTATGGATCGATAGTGGATCAAACTGGCAATATCTGAACTATGCTAGTGGCGCTGCTTTGGCTGGCACATGGCGTACACGGGGCACAGAAAGTGGAAACTACGCCTTGATGCAGAGGACAGCATGATGACACTTGCACTCAATGAAATTCACAGCGTCACCGCGACACCCGAGCAGGGTGTTTACATGGTGACTTGCAACATCACTGATATGCACGGCGACAGGTATGACTGTGAATACTACTCACGGCCGGACGACGATTTTGGACTGAACCCGACCATTCGGCAGTGGTTGGCTGATAACCCCAGCTTTCCTATCGGGCCTTACACCCCACCAACCCCCGAAGAAATTCGTAAGCACATGCCGTCGCTCACGGCAAGGCAATTCCGCCTCGGCCTGGTCGCCGGCGGATACGCGCCAGCACAGGTGACACAGGCGATCGACACCATGCCCGATGGTACAGCGAAAGAGACCGCCAAAATCGAATGGGAATATGCGACGACCTTCAATCGCATGCACCCGCTGATCGCGACCGTTGGCGCCGCGCTCGGCCTGAATGATACCCAGATCGACGCCATGTGGCTCGCTGCGGTCAATCTCTAATTCCAATCAAACAATTAGGTGACAATTATGAATCGACGCATCAACGCGGCGGGGCTTGCGCTCGTCAAGCAGTGGGAAGGCTTTAAGACGAAGGCCTACAGGGATGTCGGCGGCATCTGGACCGTCGGCTATGGCCACACCAGTGCTGCAGGCGCGCCGACCGTAAAGCCGAACATGGTCATCACCGAGGCAGAGGCCGAACCGATCCTGCTGGCGGATCTTGCCACGTTCGAAGAGCGGGTCTCGCGCCTGGTCAAAGTGCCGCTGACGGACAACCAGCACGCGGTGCTTGTCTCCTTTGATTTCAACACCGGCAAGCTACACTCGTCGACCCTGCTGAAAAAGTTGAACGCCGGCGACTATGACGCCGTGCCGGCCGAACTGATGAAGTGGGTCAATGCCGGCGGCAGGCGCATCAAGGGCCTCGTCAACCGTCGATCGGCCGAGGCAGGCCTTTGGGCGCAGGGCGAGTTCGTTTCCACCAACACGCAGCCGGCCACACCGAAGGCGCCGGAAGTCGTGACGAAGGAAAACGTCAGTTGGGCGGCGGGCATCCTCTCGACGGTCGCCTTCGCGTTCACCGGCAATGGTCCGCTGCAGTGGGCGCTGGCCGCGATCCTCGTCGTCGCCTTCGCCATCGGCGCCTTCCTCTTCATCCGCAATCGGCTCGATCCAGCATGATCGCCTGGCCGAAGATCCTCGGCGGCGCGCTCGTGCTCGCCGCCGTCACCTGGACCGTCCTCGAACTTCGGGCGGGCGGCGCCCGCTCGGTAACCAACGCAATCGAAAGGCAGAACAATGCGGCGGCACATTCCGCGGGCGATGCTCGCTCTAGTTATGACCTATGTATCGCTCGGGGCGGCGTGTGGAAGTTCGGCGCCGGCAAGTGTCGACGGGCTCCGGAGGGTGGTCGGCACTGACCTGGTCGGCGCGCGAGGGGCGACGCAGGCAGATCAGCGGAAAATAGACCGGACAGTCGTCGGCCTTTGCGCCGGCGGCGTCTGGACGAATGCGGAATGCCTGAGGCACGGGGAGGGGCAATAATGGCAGCTATTGAAACAGCGGCGGCGGTCCATCGCCAGCTAGGCGAATTGGCAGCAGGAATGCGCGCCTTGCAGGACACAATGCGCCGAATCGAGGAGGGCGCCGACCGCGCGGAGGACAGGGCGACCGAAAGTCGTGCGACTGTTCACCGCCGCATGGACGAGCTTGTGGGCCGGGTCGGTCTTCTCGAATCGTCCACTGCCGCCGTCGTTGCGGATGTCGTCGAAATGAAGCCAGTGACAGAGGAAGTGAGGCGCTGGAAATTGATGGGTATCGGTGCGCTCGGGGTGACCGGCATTGCTGCAACGGCACTCGGTGTGAGCTTCGCCGAGGCGATCCGGCGCGTCGGGTTCGCGCTTCTCGGAAGAATATGAGTCGCCAGACAATTCTTGCAATTAATTGCACAAACTAAAAACCCCGCCGAAGCGGGGTTCTTTGGTATCTCAGACGGACCTTACTCATTTATCCGAAAAACTGATCGTATGCTGAAGCGCATAGGAACTGCGAAAATCATCCAAAGCGTTCTCATAAGCTGCTTTGTTCTGCTTCGCGAGCGTGCCAAGCTGATCTAGCAACGACTTATCCTGACGAACTTCTTGGGCGGAAGCTTGTTTCTCCGGCTTCGGTTGCATTGTCTTCCCTGATTTTTGGTGCCATCGTGAGTCCGTATCTCACGCTCCAATCATTAACAAAACGATAACGATATGACCACCCACTCGTTTCCGCGTACTGAAATTAAATATCCAGAAATTGTCTTTGGGATTGTGTCACCGGTGGGCACAAATATTGCTGCAACCATTGCAGAGCTGAAAGGCCAGCTGACTGCAAAAGGCTACGATGTCTGCCATATAAAGATTTCAGATCGGTTCCAGGAACTCGCTCGACGGCTCCAATATTCCGGCCTTAGATCTGCTTCTCGTTTCGATCGAGTGAGCACATACATCAGCTTCGGTGACTATCTTAGGAAAACGTTTGGAAACGCTTTTCTGGCTGCGCTAGCCATTTCTGAGATTGCGTTTTTCCGTCAATCTGGCGATCAGCAATTTTCCCAGAAGGCATATATTGTCGACCAGTTGAAGACCGAGGATGAGCTTGAGCTGCTCCGCGAAGTTTACGGTGCCTGCTTCCTGCAGCTGTCTATTTACTCCGCGCGGGACATTCGGGTCGATCACTTATCGCAAGTCATGGCACGCGATGAAAAAAAACGAGACAAGAACTCCTACAGGGATAGGGCGGAGAAACTCGTCGTTATCGACGAGGACGAGCTAGCAGTTCAGCACGGTCAAAAAGTCGGGAAAATATTCCAGCTTGCCGACGTAGTCATCAATGCTGATATCTTTGATGACCTGAACAACGTGCCTCTGCAGGTTGAGAGATTTGTGGAGCTTCTCTTTCAGAACAATGGGTATTCGCCCAACCGCCTAGAATACGGCATGTACCTCGCTCACTCTGCAGCGCTTCGAAGTCTAGACCTATCCCGTCAGGTTGGAGCCGCGATTTTTCGTGCGAGCGGGGAAGTCGCCAGCTTAGGTGCAAACGAAGTTCCAAAAGCCGGTGGCGGTACATACTGGTGTGACGATCCATTCGATGCCCGCGAGTTCAAATTAGGAAGCGACAGTAACGACGCTCGAAAAACGGAGCTGTTGAATGAGGTGCTTGAGATCGTTTTAGGGAAAGAATTCGAGCTCAAGCCCGATACGAAAAAGCAGCTAGACGCCAGTCAGTTCATGGATGCGCTTGAGTACGGCAGAATAGTGCATGCAGAGATGTCAGCGCTAAGCGATGCCGCTAGATTGGGGATAAGTGTGGCGGGGGGGACTTTGTATTGCACGACTTTTCCCTGCCATATGTGTTCAAAACACATTGTCGCGAGTGGGCTGCGGAAGCTCGTTTTCCTAGAGCCTTATCCCAAGAGCCTAACATCGGATCTTCATTCTGACGCTGTAAGCATTGAGGGCACCTCCCGCGGCAAATATTCCACGTACCCTGCTGTTGAGTTTGTTCCATTTTTTGGCATCACACCACGCCGCTATCGCGAATTCTTCTACCGCAAGAAGCGAAAGAGCGGTGGTGAATTTGAACCTTACCACAAGGGCGAGGCTCGCCCATTCATTTCAATTATGGCGCCTTGGTACGGACGGCGAGAATCTGAAATCATTGAAATATTCAATGAGAAGCTGCCCGCGGCAAAATCGATAACTGAGATATTCCCGACCGAGGTGACGCCTGTAACTGATTGACGCGATCTCGTTCTACCCAAAAGAAACGGCCCCTGCAGAAGGGGCCGAGTAACGCGACATTGGGTTGGGGCAAATGTGTTCGCTGGCGCTTTCGATGCACGGCCCAAAATTCTAGTCTTCGGAGGCGGTGAGTTTAACGTTGAAGGTTTCTTGTATTGCTGGCGCTATCACCGCCGATACAGTCAGGTCACCGCCTGCTTCCGAAAGGTGGCCGTAGTCGAATGTGGTTAGCTCGAGCTTCCCATCGCTCGCCTTGGTGTAGCGAGGACACTTACCGGATCTGCAGATGCCATCGATAACGGAAACATATCGCGCTCCACCATTGGTGACATCGCGCCGGTAAGTGGCGTCGAAGGGGAGCAACCCGGAAGCGAGACCGGCGCTATCGTACTGAGTTAGATCTGAGAGTGGTATGTTTCGGACACCCGCATCGAGTGCAACCAGATCAGGAAGCGACTTCTTCCAAATTGGCAACTGTCCGATGACTAGGACCGGTGTAGACCGTGCAAGATCGGCGAGTGACATGAGGAAATCGTGATAGTAGCCCTCGTACGTCCAGCGCTCATCTACTTGTGCAACGCCAGCCTTCGCCGACCACTGGAACATGTAAGCCGCCAGCACCACCAAATCAGGTTTCTTGGCCTCAATTTCTGTGATGATCTGCCTATTGATCTCCGCGCATCTAGGTGTCGCTGTCTCGGATCGATTCTCCGGAAACGCTGTCGCGAGCGGCAAGCAATATGCTGCAGACATTAGTTTTAGTTCGAAACCTGCCTTATCGGCATACGATTTCAATGCCGGAAAGATGCTTGCTGAGTGAGAGTCCCCAACGAGCAGGACACGCGGCCGGGTGTCGGTTGTGAGCCTACAGGTCTCAGAGAATACCGAGTTTTTCGCGTCCAAAAGAAAACATTTATCGCCCATCTGAAGTTCGGTCGTTTCGCGCGGCATCAGTCCTGCGACGCGTTCTTCTGAAAGCGATCCTGTGTACTTCGCCGCCGAAACTACAGCGACCAGCGAGAAAACGCTTGCGACAAAAAACGGCTTCCTTCCAACCGATGACTTTCGGCGGAAGGGTTGTTCAACGAATGCCCACGACGCGACTGAAAGGGCCAGAATCACTAGAAGCACAGCGATTTGGGCCCATCCATCGAACAAGCCGCGCTCTTCGGCAGCCACGATGACAGGCTGGTGCCACATGTAGATGCTGTAGCTCAACATCCCTATGAACACCAATGGACGCCAGGTGAATAGTGCGTGGAGCGATGTGCCTGGCGTCGCCGAAACTATTAGCGCACAGGTTCCTAGAACCGGCACCAGCGCGTACATGCCAGGATAAACAAGGTGCTCGTCGTAAGCCCAAAACGCCACCGATATCGCAGCGATGGACATCCACCCGGCGAGTTCCTTCAGCATCCTGCAGGACGCCGAAAAACGAGCGTCAGCCCCGACAACGACAATAGCCGCGCCCGCCAGTATCTCCCAGATGCGGGCGAAGAACATGTAGTAGGCGCCCGTCGGCTTCGTGACGGTGAAGAAAATAGAGACTGCGAAGAAAATGGCCGCGGCCGCCAGCATTGTGCGAGCAAGCTGGCTGCGATGCTTCCGAAAGACCAGCGCGAAAATCAGGGGAAACGCGATGTAGTATTTTTCTTCGATCGACAAGCTCCACGTATGGAGCAGAGGTCTGGGATGATCAACGGCATCAAAGTACCCCCCGGACTGCCGGAAAAAGATGTCCGATGTCAGTTGCAGTGACGAGATGGCACTTCTGACGAAGCGGGAATAATCGCTGGGAACAAGAATAAGGTGGAAGACCGGTATCGACACCGCGAGAACCACGATCAACAGCGGCAAAATTCGGCGTGCTCGGCGTTCGTAGAAGTCCCAGAGATCGAACGTCCCGCGTTCGAGATCGGAATAGATCTTCGCGGTGATCAGGTAGCCGCTGATCACAAAAAAGATGTCTACTCCTATGAAGCCGCCAGAAAAGGAAGCGATGCCCGCGTGGAACAAGACCACCGGGATGACCGCCAATGCGCGCAGGCCATCAACCTCAGCTCTATAGTGCACGATATGCCCCCTGCAACACTGCATTGTTCCCCGCCGCCTAACGCAAATTGCGCAAGGCGTCTGTATCTGGTTGGCAACGATTGTCTGAAAACGCAGATGATGGGCGTGGGCGGCCATCGAGCCTCAGGCTTCTGTTGGACAACATTATTGACCATCCCTGGCGCAATCGGTCGTCTGCTGCTGGCAGCACGCAAAGGCGAGGGCTAGTTTACGTCGATGGCTGCGGGGCGGCTGGAGCAATCAGGAAACGGTCAAGCTGCTCGATCAGATCAGGACCGATCAGCCGGCAGTGTCGCTAAAGCGAAAGGGCGCGGTGTTTGCGCGGCGGCATATCGCGCATGGACGGAGGACGGAAAGCTCCGACATCCATCGTTCACGGGTCTGCGCGAGCTGGCGGACACGCTGACGTCCTCGATCTCTGCATCGTTGCTCAGCTTCGGCGCGAATAGAAAGCGGAGCCTGGCACGTTCGCAAGCGATTCCTTCATGCCATGATGTTCCGGCTGGAAAAAGGTGCACGTGTAGTTGTCGGTCAGAGCGACGAACAAGGTTCGCGCAATTGCTTCCCGCGCAGCTTCTCTCTTGTTGGCGTCGATACCGACCATGTCCGTCGCTAGTCCTTCCGGCACATTCCATAGCGCAGTCGCCAAGAGCTTGATGAGCTCAGCATCGTCGATGGAAACACCAGCACGCTCAATGCGATGATTGACGCGCACCCCGGCCACGATGGACTTGGCGATCGCGGCGGCGCTCGATTTCTCCCGCCGTCGCGATTGCCCCGTTCCGGCAAAGCCTTTTTTCGTGGGCTGATGGATGGTCGCGAGGCGAATGCAGATTGATGATTCTAGGTAGCTATTGTCGGACATGCGCTTTCTTCCTCGATCGAGGTTTCAATAAGCCGCATGTCGTGAAACGGCGTCCGCCTACGCCTAACGCCACTCCTTATATATAGGCGGCGGCCACAACAAGAACGATACGTGAACAAATTTTGCGAGTTTTTTGCGAGGCGCGGCGCAAACCGGCCTGATGTTCGCGTCTGTTCACGTCACGCCGCCGTTGTTGAAAAAAACCAGCTGTTTGTCGATTTCCTGCAAATAAGCCTTGCAATCAAAGGCCCGTCGCCATAGTGAGACCTCAACGGAGAGGTGGCCGAGTGGTCGAAGGCGCTCCCCTGCTAAGGGAGTATACCCGGAAGGGTATCGAGGGTTCGAATCCCTTCTTCTCCGCCATCACCTTCTGATGGTTGATTTTTCCCACTCATCGTATGTCAGTCGGCCGATGTGCCGCTCCTCAATCCAGATGACATCGGCCCAGCTGTGAGCCAATGCATTCCCGGCGCCATCGGCGCCAATGTCGATGAACCTCCTTGGCTTCGGTCAGCAATCTTCTCCACACAGAATCAGACGCCGCCAACGATCAACTGCGAATCTCGCGAATTGATTCTGATGATTCCGGTGGTCGGAGCGGCAGTGGGCAATGTCGATTCCGTGAAATGTGGCGGCGCCGCATCTTGCTCTTCCCAGGAAATTGGCTGGCCGGATCGGCTTTTCCCCGCATTTTGGGCCGCTTTCTGCCTCTTTCTGAAACAGGCTGCACCCTTGGCTCTTATGCTAAGCCCTCAGGAATAAAGGCTTTTCTTAATCCTTTATTAATTTTCTCGGGCCGCATGCGGCGATTTTGTGTCGTTTCAGCAACAGGGTTCGGCGAAGGGCGACGCAAAGCACGTGATCTCGCCAGTTGGACGTTGCGCCGATGACCGCGTCTTGTATTTTCAAATCCGGAAGCAAGGGCGGTTGATCGTCCGACTTCTTGAACGTTGGGGATGGGGCAGGGAACGCTGTCCTTCAGCAAAATACCCAGACCCGTTTGAAACTTTTGACTGGAGGTCAGAAATGAACATCAAGAGCCTTCTTCTCGGCTCCGCTGCAGCTCTCGCAGCAGTATCCGGCGCACAGGCAGCCGACGCAATCGTCGCAGCCGAGCCGGAGCCCATGGAATACGTTCGCGTTTGCGACGCTTTCGGCACTGGCTACTTCTACATCCCGGGCACGGAAACCTGCCTCAAGATCGGCGGCTTCCTCCGCGTTCAGGGCTCGTTCGGTCGTGATGCTTCTACCAGCCGTTACAACCAAGAAGACTTTGACTTCGACGATAACGGCGTAGACGATCAGTCCACTTCGGACTGGGATGCCTTCTCGCGCGCTTATATCTCGTTCGACGCCAAGAGCGACACCGAGTACGGTACGCTCACAGGCTTCTTCGCTCTCGAAGCAAACGCTGATAACGACACCGACTCTGGCGACAGCGACTTCATCGACATCGATGAAGCCTACATCCAGCTCGGCGGCCTCAAGGCTGGTTTCTTCTACAACTGGTGGGATAAGGGCATCAACGGCGAAACCGATTCGCTCGGCAACGTCACCGAATTCAACTCGGTCGCCTACCTCTATGACGGTGGTTCGTTCCAGGCTGGTCTCTCGGTTGACGAGCTCGAAGGCTGGTCCACCAAGGCAAACGGCGTTGGCATCTCCGGCATCGTTTCGGCTTCGCTCGGCGGCGTATCCTTCGACCTGCTCGGCGGCTACGACACCGAGTGGGAAGAAGGCGCGATCCGCGGCTTGCTCTCGGCTGACCTCGGTCCGGGTGTCTTCCAGCTTGCTGGTGTCTGGGCTTCGAACCCGAACACTTACTGGACTCAATCCGAGTGGAGCGTTGCTACTTCGTACCGCTACAACGCCACCGACAAGCTCGCCATCACCCCCGGCTTCCAGTACTTCGGTGGCCTGCAGGACACGCTCACCAGCTTCGGCAACGACGATGCATGGCGCGCAGGCGTAACGGTTGACTACAAGATCGTAGAAGGCCTCGCGACCCGCGTCTCGGTTCAGTACGAAGATGAAGACAACGGCGACGATCAGGTTTTCGGCTTCGTCCGCCTGCAGCGCGACTTCTAATCTGATCTGACCTCGGTCAGCTTAGAGAAGCCCGGCTTTCGAGCCGGGCTTTTTCCGTTTTGGCGCAGGAAGATTGAGACCGAACCGGCTTCTTCGCGATGAAGTCCACAGCTCGCTGTTTAAAGGCCGTTCGCCGCAGTCTGCAAAAATACGGCGATGTCGCTTCTGAGACCGCCGATATGCAGCAATGGCGCGTGCCCTTGATCCGCTGCTATGGCCGACGCCATTGTACAATGCCGGCGATGCATTTCGGCGACTGTCTTTTCTGTCAGCAATCTCGAGTTCTCCCCGCGGATCAGCAGCAGAGGGTATTGGCAGAGCGCCTGGAACGGTTGCCAGAGATCGGGCAGGGTGGTGTCACCGTCGAGTGATAACAACTGCTTGGCTATCGCTTGGTCGAAATCGGGGACCGGATATCCGTTTTCATCGCGGTAGATGGCGGTTGCCATCTCGCGCCAGTCTGCTTCGCCAAGGGCCGTGAACTCGGCACCGTGCAAGGTCTTGAGGTGGGCCGGCGCATCCTCCCAGCTCCGAGGCTTGTCGCTGTTGTTGAGATAGTCTCGGATTGCCAGCAATCCTTCGCGTTCGATCACCGGGCCGATATCGTTCAGTATCACCGCAGCGATCAAGGAAGGCATCTGCTGCGCGAGCAGATGCAGGATCAGCCCCCCACGTGAGGTGCCGATAAAAATTGCCTTTTCAATAGCGAAATACGCGCAAGCGGTGATGACGTCGGACGTTTCAATTGCAACCGTATAGCGGCTCTTATCGTCGTCGCGTTCCGAATTCCCGCGGCCACGGTAGTCCAATGAGATGACGGGATGTCCGCCTCCCGACGAAGATGCGAGAAAGGTGGCAAGCTCGTGAAAATCTCGGCTGTTGCGCGTAAGTCCTGGCAGGCAGATGACCGGCGTTGCCGCCCCTAACCGAGGCTCAGGTCCGTATGCCCGCGCGTAGAGTTGCAATCCGCCAACCCCGTGGAAGCGATGTTCCCGAAACGCGCCTTGCCCCATGCTCGCCCTCCATGTCAGCACCCGGTCGGATCGTAGCCGTTGAAACGGAAACGGCAAGCAGGCGGTCCGGCAAACGACGCTTGTCGCTCGCGCTACCTTTTGGCGTCGCGAGATTGCCGGTCACAGGCATCACGGATTGAAACCACGTTTTCGCGCCGATACCTGAGCAGCGGAAACATCGGAGTGGTTGCGAGCGGCCGCCGCCTCATCCTGTTTGTCAGTAGGGCGAATAGCACTGCCGCCGCGAACCATAGTAGGGCTGGTACGTGTTGTCCCAGGCTCGATAGGACCGGTACCGCGCGTAGCACCAGCGTGTATGTGGGCTGCCGCCGGCAACTCTCGGACCGTTGTAGTATCTTGGCTGGCTCAACAAGCCGCCAATGATTGCGCCGGCTGCAAGTCCGCCGATGAACGCGCCGACATCATTATCGCGGTCCCGATAGTATCGGCGGTAACCATCGCGATAATAGCCGTGTCGGTCGCGGTCGTAATCGTGCCGGTCGTACCGATAGCCACGGCCGCAATAGGGGAAACTACACCCGCTACCGCTCTTCCGCGCTTCACCGCGCTCGTACGGGAATTGCGCCGGTTGGACATCGGTGGCTTGAGACGCGATCCTCGGGGCGACCGGAAATGCCTGTGCAGGTGGAACGCTGCTCATTGCCGTCACCACCGACAGGGCGATAACTGTTAACGTCTTCATTGCCTTCACCATTTCCTTCGGGAAAGATGGAACCTTCAAGAAAGGAAATGCTTGAGATCGTACTTTGTGCCGCCTCCGGCTATCACGATTATTTGATCATCGCCGTCCGTCAACGATCACGACGAGCAATCAATCTGAACCTGGCTTTTCCCGTTGGCACGGCCCCGTGGAAACGCGTTATCTCTTTGTTTTACGCATTTCCTGACGGAAAATCCCCGGAATTGCTTTAAGGCAATTGTCGTCCCATTCTAAGGTCTGCGACTATGTCGGTGCTTTGACCGAGCCTGACTTTATAGACCTGATAGTTTTCCATCACACGCTGGACGTAGTTCCGCGTTTCCTGGAACGGGATGCGTTCGATCCAGTCGACGACGTCGTCGATCGGTTTGCCGCGGGGATCACCATATCGGCTGAGCCAGTCCGGGACACGACGCGGACCGGCGTTGTAGGCGATGAAGGTGAGAATGTAGGAGCCGCCGAAGCTGTTGATCTGCTCACCGAGATAGTGTGCGCCGAGAGTGGCGTTGTATCCGGCATCGCTCGTCAGGCGGTCCTTGGAATAGGCAAGGCCGTAGCGGCTCGCCACGCCTTTGGCTGTTCCGGGCAGGAGTTGCAGCAGGCCCCGGGCGTTGGCTGTGGACACCGCCGCAGGGTTGAAGGCGCTTTCCTGCCGCGCGATCGCATAGGCGAGCGCCTTGCCCGAGCCATCGATGTTGGCCGTCGGCGGGATGACACCGACAGGGAAGGCGAGTGCGGCAACATCGATGCCACGGCCAAAGGCGGTCTTACCGATCTGGAGGGAAAGCTGGTGATTGCGGGTTTTTTCGGCGCGTGCCGAAAGGATCGCCAGCTCGCCGGGGCTCGTCAGTTCTTCCGCGAGCGCCCGATAGATGCTGTCGGCGCGCCAGCCGTGGCCGGCAGCGTCGAGCCGTGCGATCGCGCGAACCGCCTCGCGGCTTTCGAAACGGGCACGATCCTCCGATGACGGAGCCGGATAGGTGACATTGAGTGCCTTGCGGCCGAGCCGTGCTGCAGCAAGCTGGCCGTAGAAGGTGCCGGGAAAGCGGGCCGCGTTGGTGAAATAATCCTTGGCGTTGCCCGGTCCGCCCGCTTCCGCCGATCGTCCAAGCCAGTACCAGGCCCGCGACGCCGAAAGCGGCCGGTTCGAAACATCAAGGATCCGCCGGAAATGCCGCGATGCCGCGGCCGGATCTTCCATGCCGCGCAGCGCGTACCAGCCGGCGTGAAACTCCGCGTCGACGATATCGGTCGCCTCGCTCGCCTTGTGGTTGGCGGCAACCCGGTAAGCGCCGCGGAAATCCCCCTTGTCCAATAGGCCGCGGCTGACGATCCGTTGTTCGGTCCACCACTCACCGGGATTGACCAGCGCGTCCTGGTCTTTCGGCATCGTGGCCAGCAGCTTGGCGGCCTCCGCATATTTGTCCTGCTTGCGCAGGCTTTTGACGCGGATGAACAGGTAGGCTGGGTCACTATGCCAAGAGGGACCCACCGACGATATCAGGGCAGGAGCATCGGCAGTGCCGCGGCTGACGGCCGCCCAGGCGCGGTAGAGCGACTGCGCCTTGCCGAGATCGCTGAAGCGTTCGGCCTGCTCGATGCGATTGCGATAAAGCAGCATCGTCATCCGCTGCCGATGGTCTGCAACAGTCAAAAGGCCAGAAAACTCCGAGAGGATCTGCGTTTCCAAATCCTTGTCGAGCCCTTGCTTGAACCAGAGTGCGCGCAGCCGCGTTGCTGCCGTCGCACTCTGCCCCTGGGCCACCAGCGCGCGGGCAAGGATGATCGTCCCTTCAGTGGTCTCGGGCTGCGTCTGTCCGAAAGCGGCAAGTATATCGGCAGCTGGCGGGTCTTCGCGATAGAGCGCGCGCTCTGAATGGGCGCGGAGCGATTTGAGGCCCGGCCATCCCTGCAGTTCGCGCTGGGCGTCTGCGATTTCGTAGGAGGGAATGCCACGTTGTCCCGAGACGGCGATTGCCCAGGTCAGAATATGACGGTCGAGCGTGCCTTCGCGCATGCCGTTTCGAACGGTGATCGCTTTGCCGGGGTTCTTGTCGGAAAGTGCATCCAGACCGACCTTCAAGTCGCCTTGGATGGGCGATACCGTCGCCGGGATCGCGCCGGTAATGTCCTTACCCGAAACGCGGCCGGCCTTGTCGGAGATTGCCGGTTTGCTGCCCGGTACCGGCACTTTGTTCGGGGCTTCCGAGGAGTTGGCCGACGAGGCCAGCAGCGCTGCGCCGATCATGGCGGCGACAGGCAGAAAGATTGATCCGCGCATCAAGAGCCCCGTGTTTCCCCGTGTCTCACATTCATTTGCCGCCGGGTTGCCTAACGAAAGGTTACCGGGGCCTATCGATCATAGCAATCGCACCGTCGCCACCTCCGCACCGGATGGCGAGCCTCAAGGATTATGCGGCTTGCACGTCAAGCTTTTACGTGAAAACCGGCATGAAATGCCGTGTCACGGCGCTTGCCGCAGCCCCCTCACATGATTATGGTGCGGCAGTTTTCTAACCGTCGATTACGGCCAAAGCGTGAGTGTATTTGCGTTTTTGAGCCGTCAGGAGTTGTGCATGTTCAAGGGTTCCATTCCCGCTCTCGTAACACCGTTCACGGCCACCGGCGCGGTGGATGCGGAAGGTTTCGTCGCGCATGTGGAATGGCAGATAAATGAGGGCAGCTCCGGTCTCGTGCCCGTCGGCACGACAGGTGAATCGCCAACCCTTTCGCATGCGGAGCACAAGCAGGTCGTCGAGCTCTGCATCAAGGCAGCCGCCGGCCGTGTGCCGGTGATTGCAGGTGCCGGCTCCAACAATACGACCGAGGCCATCGAGCTTGCGCAACACGCCGAAAAGGCGGGCGCGGATGCCGTACTCGTCGTCACGCCATACTACAACAAGCCGACGCAGAAGGGCCTGTTCGCCCACTATTCGGCGATCGCCGAAAGCGTGAAGCTGCCGATCGTCATTTACAACATCCCCGGCCGCTCCGTTGTTGACATGAGCGTCGAGACGATGGCCGCGCTCGCCAAGGCCCACCCGACGATCGTCGGTGTCAAGGATGCCACCGGTAAGATCGAACGCGTGTCCGAGCAGCGCATGGCCTGCGGCAAGGATTTCGTTCAGCTTTCCGGCGAGGACGCGACGGCGCTTGGCTTCAACGCCCATGGCGGCGTCGGCTGCATTTCGGTCACGGCAAACGTCGCGCCGCGGCTCTGCGCCGAATTCCAGGAGGCCACGCTTGCCGGCGACTATGCCAAGGCGTTGGAATATCAGGATAAGCTGATGCCGCTGCATAAGGCGATCTTCATCGAGCCTGGCCTGTGTGGCGCCAAATACGCGCTGAACCGTCTCGGCCGCATGAGCCGTGCGGTGCGCTCGCCACTGCTTTCGACACTCGAGCCGGCAACGGAAGCCGCCATCGATGCAGCGCTCAGACATGCAGGATTGATGAACTGATGGCACCCAAGGGAAGCCAGCGCACGGTCAAGAAGATTGTCGCGGAAAACCGAAAGGCCCGCTTCAATTACGAGATCGTCGATACCTACGAGGCCGGTCTGGTTCTGACCGGCACCGAGGTAAAGTCGCTGCGCGAAGGCAAGGCAAACATCGCCGAATCCTACGCCACTGACGAGGGCGGCGAGATCTGGCTGATCAATTCCTATCTGCCGGAATACCTGCAGGCGAACCGCTTCAACCACGAGACCCGTCGTCGCCGCAAGCTGTTGCTGTCCAAGCGCGAGGTCAACCGGCTGCAGGGTGCCGTCAACCGCGAAGGCATGTCGCTCATTCCGCTCAAGATCTATTTCAACGATCAGGGCCGCGCCAAGCTCGAGCTGGCGCTCGGCAAGGGCAAGAAGCTGCACGACAAGCGCGAAAGCGCCAAGGAGCGCGATTGGAACAGGCAGAAGAGCCGGCTGCTCAAGGATCGCGGCTGAGCGCAGCCGCACTCCCTCCACGGCCTACTGCATAATTCCTTGAATCGGAATCGATTTAAGGAGGAAATTATGCAGCAAGTTTAGGGTGTTACGGCGTCCTTAGCGCGTCATATTTGACGCGCGGCGCTGTAGCGCAGCTTAGCCTCTGCTATCTCTTCCGTTGATGGGCAAGTGATTGGTTCGCTCAGATCTCGACGGGGTCAGCCACCGGCTCTACATGCTGCCGGGGAGCGCGCTCGGATGGGTCACGGCCGATTTCGGCGCGCAGCGTGACGAGGTCGATGAAGTGATCTGCCTGGCGGCGCAGGTCATCGGCGATCATCGGCGGCTGGGTCGACATCGTCGATACCACCGAAACCTTTCGGCCCTTGCGCTGCAGCGCTTCGACGAGCGTGGTGAAATCGCCATCGCCGGAAAAGATCACCAGATGATCGACGGTTTCCGATTGTTCCATGGCGTCGATCGCGAGTTCGATGTCCATGTTGCCCTTGATCTTGCGGCGGCCGAGCGAGTCCGTGAATTCCTTCGCCGGCTTGGTCACGACCTTGTAACCGTTGTAGTCCAGCCAGTCGATCAGCGGACGGATCGACGAGTATTCCTGGTCTTCGATGAGAGCCGTATAGTAGTAGGCGCGCAGCAGGTAGCCGCGCTTCTGGAATGCCTTGAGCAGTTTGCGGTAGTCGATGTCGAAACCGAGGCTCTTCGATGCGGCGTATAGATTTGCGCCGTCGATAAAAAGAGCGATTTTCTCGCGAGGGTCAAACATCGTTATTCCTTTTTGGTGCGCAACGCGTTCGGGTAAACCGCCCATCGGCGGATGCGCGAAAATACGGCCATTACATTAATAATTGCTGATATTGCAAATAATGTAGTTAACCACTTGCATTATTCCAAGCGGCTCCCTGCGAATATAGCTAGTTTTAGCAGTTGCTGCAGCTCGTCCACATAGGAAGTCTGCAATTTCTACCAGGCGTTTCCGGTTTGCATTAAAATGTGCAACTAGGGGGAGCGCGCGCGAATTCCAGCCCGTCCGCATGGCATTTTATTGGCCAACACAGGGTGATGTGAACGCTCCGTGCAGGAAAAACTTGAACTTGTGCTATTTTGATTGTATCCGGGCGGCTAATTCCAGAAATCGGAGCCGACGAGGCCGTCATCCGGCGGCCGTTCCGGTCTCGTGTCGTTAATCCGTGCAGCGGCGATGATCGCCGCGCTTTGAGCCCAAAAGGACAGGCAATGGCCCGCGTCACCGTCGAAGATTGCATTGACAAGGTCGACAACCGTTTCGAACTCGTGCTGCTCGCCAGCCACCGCGCCCGCCTGATCTCGCAGGGCGCAGCGATCACCATCGATCGCGACAATGACAAGAACCCCGTCGTGGCGCTGCGCGAAATCGCCGACGAGACGCTCTCGCCCGGCGACCTTAAGGAAGACCTGATCCATTCGCTGCAGAAGCATGTCGAAGTGGACGAGCCCGAGCCCGATCCGGCTTCGCTGGTCCAGGCCGATGCCGACACGACTTTTGCCGAGACGGCGGAAGACGAGGATCAGCCGGAAGCAATCACGTTCGACCGTATGTCGGAAGAAGAGCTGCTGGCCGGCATCGAGGGCCTCGTGCCCCCGGAAAAGAGCGACGACTACTGAGATCCGTAACGGAACAAACGTTCCCGCGTGTTTTCAAAGCAGTGCGCCACTCGTATGATTGGCGCACTTTTTTTATTGTCTTTTCCCACGGAGCCGCCAGCGGATGATGCGCCAATACGAGCTCGTTGAGCGCGTTCAGAAATACAAGCCCGACGTCAATGAAGCCCTGTTGAACAAGGCTTACGTCTACGCCATGCAGAAACATGGGCAGCAGAAGCGGGCAAGCGGCGACCCCTATATTTCCCACCCGCTGGAAGTGGCAGCGATCCTCACGGAAATGCATCTCGACGAATCGACGATCGCGGTCGCGCTCCTGCACGACACGATCGAGGATACGACGGCCACCCGGCAAGAGATCGACGATCTCTTCGGCGAGGATATCGGCGCCCTCGTCGAGGGCCTGACCAAGATCAAGAAGCTCGATCTCGTTACTAAGAAAGCCAAGCAGGCAGAAAACCTGCGCAAGCTGTTGCTGGCGATCTCCGACGACGTGCGCGTCCTCCTGGTCAAGCTTGCCGATCGGCTGCACAACATGCGCACGCTCGATCATATGACGGCTGAAAAGCGGGCACGCATCTCCGAAGAGACGATGGACATCTATGCGCCGCTCGCCGGGCGCATGGGCATGCAGGATATGCGCGAGGAGCTCGAAAACCTCTCGTTCCGCCACATCAATCCCGAGGCATTCGAAACCGTCACCCGACGTCTGGAAGAATTGTCGGAGCGCAATGAAGGTCTGATCAAGAAGATCGAAGATGAATTGACCGAGCTGCTTCAGACCGAAGGGTTGAAAGGCGCCCAGGTCAAGGGGCGGCAGAAGAAACCCTATTCGGTCTTCCGCAAGATGCAGTCGAAGTCATTGTCCTTCGAGCAGCTTTCCGACGTCTGGGGCTTCCGCATCGTCGTCGACGATATCCCGTCGTGCTATCGCGCACTCGGCATCGTGCACACGCGCTGGCGCGTCGTGCCTGGTCGCTTCAAGGATTACATCTCGACCCCGAAGCAGAACGACTACCAGTCGATCCACACGACCATCGTCGGCCCTTCACGTCAGCGCATCGAGCTGCAGATCCGCACGCGACGGATGAACGACATCGCCGAATACGGTATCGCCGCCCACTCGCTCTACAAGGACGGCGAGGGGGTCTCGACCGAAACCGCGCTGTCGCCGACGTCGAATGCCTATTCCTGGCTGCGGCGCACGATCGAGTCGCTGGCCGAAGGCGACAATCCTGAAGAGTTTCTCGAACACACCAAACTCGAACTGTTCCAGGACCAGGTGTTCTGCTTCACGCCAAAGGGCCAGCTGATCGCGCTTCCGCGTGGCGCGACGCCGATCGACTTCGCCTATGCGGTGCACACCAACATCGGCGATACCTGCGTCGGCGCCAAGATCAACGGCCGCATCATGCCGCTGGTGACGCGCCTCAACAATGGCGACGAAGTGGAGATCATCCGCTCGGGCATCCAGGTGCCGCCGCCGGCGTGGGAAGAGATCGTCGTCACCGGCAAGGCGCGCTCTGCCATCCGGCGCGCGACGCGCGCGGCCATCCGCAAGCAATATGCCGGCCTTGGTTACCGCATTCTGGAGCGAACCTTCGAGCGCGCCGGCAAGACGTTTTCGCGCGAGGCGCTGAAGCCCGCGCTGCATCGGCTTGGACAGAAAGAAGTCGAGGATGCGATCGCGTCGGTCGGCCGCGGTGAACTGTCGTCGCTCGACGTGCTGCGGGCGGTGTTCCCCGACCACCAGGACGAGCGCGTAACCGTCAAGCCCAACGCCGATGATGGCTGGTTCAACATGCGCAGTGCTGCCGGCATGGTGTTCAAGTTGCCTGGCCGATCCAAGGAGGCAGGCGAGCCGGCACAGGCGGAAGGTCCGGAAGCGCTGCCGATCCGAGGGCTCTCGGGCAATGCCGGCGTGCATTTCAGCGCCGCCGGTGCCGTTCCCGGCGATCGTATCGTCGGCATCATGGAGAAGGACAAGGGGATCACCATCTATCCCATCCAGTCGCCGATCCTGCAGAAGTTCGACGACGAGCCGGAACGGTGGATCGACGTGCGCTGGGATCTGGACGAGGCCAACAGCAGTCGTTTCATGGCGCGCATCGCCATCAGTGCCTTGAACGAACCGGGCACGCTGGCGGAGGTTGCCCAGTCAATTGCGACGAGCGATGTCAACATTCGCTCGCTTTCCATGGGGCGGGTGGCTGCCGACTTCAGCGAGTTGCACTTCGATCTCGAGGTCTGGGATCTACGCCAACTGAACCATCTGATCACGCAGCTGAAGGAACTGCCCAGCATTTCCACGGTCAAGCGCCTCTTCGAGTGAGGGGGCGCCGCTCGGCCTTCGTATAGGCTGCCACGCCGTCATCATCGGCACCATTGTTCTCTTCACCCGTCGCGGGGGCAATGGTTCCTGCCCGGGGCGCGGATGATGGCCAGACGTTTTCTCTTCTCGCCTGCGCCTGTCTCGCCGTTTGTTAAGCCCGGCGACACCTGTCGCCGGCCGCGAGAGCATGGCCATTGCGCGTTTGTTTTGCGCAGTTGCCTTGAATTCAGGCAGGTCGAGGTCTGAAAAGTGGCAAGGCATGCTTGTCGCGCATGGCTGCTGTCTTTTCCTGGCTCTGGTGGAACAGTGACCTCTAAACTATCTTCTGCATCGGGAGGTAAACGAAGAGGTTTGCCATGTTTAATCAGTTGAAGAAGATCACCCGCGCGCTGCGCGTCGCCACTCAGGAAGAGCGCGAGCTCGCCTATCTCAACGGTTCGGTCGATCGCATCGATCTCGAATACCGCCAACGCCAGATCGATCGCGGCCTGTTCCGCAACGGCTACTAAGCTGCTGCCTGTTCCTGCATGATGGCGGGAATAGCGAGCCATGCGCCAGGCGAATGGCTCATTCGTGATCGCTGCACCACACGCCAGCGGGTTGCAAGCAACGGGCATGACGCCTATCTTGCGGCCGGTAAACAGGCGGACACGCCGTCTTGTGCCGACTGGCGGTTTCAAGATGCGGTCATGACGGCATAATGTTATTCAGACGTAGAAAACCGGTCACGATTTCCGAAAGGCTTCGCGCGCTTGTTTGGCCGCGCAAGGGCTTTCGGCGTGGCCCCCGCTACATGGCGCTGCGTATCCTGCGCCTGTCGTCGTCACCGCACTCGATCGCGATCGGGGTCGCTGCGGGTGCCGCCTCCTCATTCACGCCCTTCTTCGGGCTCCATATCATCATCGCAGTCGCGCTCGCTTCCGTGTTCTCCGGCAATCTGCTTGCCGCAGCGATCACCACGGCGCTGGCCAATCCGGTGACGATCCCGATGATCCTGACAGCGTCCTACGAGCTTGGAACGGTCATCATCGGGCCGCAGGCGTCAGGTGCCGCAACCGGCGCGGACGTCGCGCATATGGTCGAGCACCTCGAATTCTCGGGCCTTTGGGGCCCCGTGTTCAAGCCGATGCTGATCGGATCGGCTCCGCTTGCCGCTGCCGGCGCCCTGATCTTCTACCCGCTGGCCTATCAAACGGCCCATCTTTTCCAGTCCCGCCGCCGACGCGCACGGTCGTCCGGTGCAAGGTCCACATCATGATCATCGGCATCGGCAGCGATCTCATCGACATCAGGCGCATCGAAAACTCGCTCTCGCGTTTCGGCGAGCGTTTCGTCAATCGCTGCTTCACCGAGGTGGAGATCGCCAAGTCCGAAGGCCGCAAGAACCGCGCCGCCTCCTACGCCAAACGCTTTGCCGCCAAGGAGGCCTGCTCCAAGGCGCTCGGCACCGGAATGGCGCAGGGCGTCTTCTGGAAAGACATGGGCGTCATCAATATGCCCGGTGGCAAGCCCACGATGCATTTGAGCGGTGGTGCTGCCGAACGGCTTCAGGCGATGGTGCCCAAGGGGCATCGCGCGGCAATCCATCTGACGATTACCGACGATTTCCCGCTGGCGCAGGCCTTCGTGATTATCGAGGCGCTCCCCGTTGCCCCGCCAGAGGGAACGGTTTAGAGCATTCCGTTGAGAAATCCGGGCGTGCCCGATTGCGGGGGCAGGGTGCCCTTGCCGGATACAAAATTGCGCATCCGCCTTTGAGGCTGGAAACCGAAAGCGCGAACGACAGTTGATTGAGCGGCACGCTTGTAGAGCGCGCCGATGACAAAGGAAGACAGCAGCGTGGCAGAAAAGACAGAAGCGAAGCAGAGCGGTCTCTGGGAGAATGTGAAGGTCATCATCCAGGCGCTGCTCCTGGCCGTGGTCATTCGCACCGTCTTCTTTCAGCCTTTCACCATTCCGTCGGGCTCGATGATGCCGACCCTGCTTGTCGGCGACTACATCTTCGTCAACAAGTTCGCCTACGGCTACTCCAAGTATTCGCTGCCGTTCTCGCCGGATCTGTTCTCGGGTCGCATCTTCGCCAGCGAGCCGGAGCGCGGCGACATCGTCGTCTTCCGCTTCCCGCCGAACCCGGACATCGACTACATCAAGCGTCTGGTCGGCCTGCCCGGCGATCGCATCCAGGTGCGCAACAGCATTCTCTACGTCAACGACAAGCCGGTCGATCGCGCGCCTGACGGCGCCTTCCGTGCCGACGATCAGTACGACACCGGCGGCGACGTGCCGGTCTACCGCGAAACCATGGACAACGGCGTTTCCTATGACACGCTCGATCAGTTCCCGGACTCGCGCGGCGATAACACGCGCGAGTTCATCGTGCCCGAAGGTCATTACTTCATGATGGGCGACAACCGCGACAACTCGGCCGACAGCCGCTTCGATGTCGGCTTCGTGCCCGCCGAGAACCTTGTCGGCCGCGCAAGCCTGATCTTCTTCTCGCTCGGCAACGACACCTCGTTCCGCGAAATCTGGAAGTGGCCGGCGAACCTGCGCTACGACCGCCTGTTCAAGGCGGTCGAATGATGAAGGCGCGGTCGCTAAGCGCGGAGGATCGGGCCAAGCTCGAGGCCGTGATTGGCTATCAGTTCAGCGAGAAGGAGCGGCTCGATCGGGCGCTGACCCATTCCAGCGCCCGCAATGCCAGGGGATCGAACTATCAGCGGCTCGAATTCCTCGGAGACCGGGTGCTGGGGCTTTGTGTCTCCGAGCTTCTGTTCCAGACGTTTCGTGATGCCAACGAAGGCGAGCTTTCTGTGCGGCTGAACCAGCTCGTCAGCGCCGAGAGCTGTGCCCTGGTCGCCGACGATCTGGCGCTGCACCAGTTTATCCGCACTGGTTCCGACGTGAAGAAAATCACCGGCAAGGCGATGATGAATGTGCGCGCCGATGTGGTAGAGTCGCTCATCGCCGCCATCTATCTCGACGGCGGGCTGGAGGCGGCGCGCAAATTCGTGCTGCTACACTGGAAAGAGCGGGCGACCCGCGCCGACGGCGCCCGTCGCGATGCCAAGACCGAATTGCAGGAATGGGCGCATGCCAAGTTTGGCATCGCGCCGACGTACCGGACGGATGACCGTTCCGGCCCCGACCACGATCCGCGTTTCACCGTGACCGTGGAGGTTGCGGGCGTAGCGCCCGAGACGGGGACGGATCGATCCAAGCGCGGCGCCGAGCAGGTGGCCGCGACGAAATTGTTGGAACGCGAAGGCGTGTGGCGGAAAATCTCCGCCGGAAATTGACGGAAAACATGACGGATATGGAAAAAGATACGGCCGCCGAAAGCGCGCCGACCCACTCGGGTTTCGTGGCGCTGATCGGCGCCACCAATGCCGGCAAGTCGACCTTGGTCAACCGCCTAGTCGGCGCCAAGGTTTCGATCGTCAGCCACAAGGTTCAGACGACACGGGCGATCGTGCGCGGCATCGCCATCCACGATAACGCACAGATCGTGTTCATGGACACGCCCGGCATCTTCAAGCCGCGGCGCCGGCTCGACCGGGCTATGGTGACGACGGCCTGGGGCGGAGCCAAGGACGCCGACGTCATCATGCTTTTGATCGACAGCGAGCGCGGCCTGAAAGGTGACGCGGAAACGATCCTTCAGGGTTTGAAGGAAGTCCACCAGCCGAAGATCCTGGTTCTGAACAAGATCGACCAGGTGCGGCCGGAGGATCTGTTGAAGCTCGCGGCAACGGCCAACGAGACGATCAAGTTCGAGCGCACCTTCATGATCTCCGCGCTGACCGGATCGGGCTGCAAGGACCTGATGGATTATCTTGCCGAGACGCTCCCGGAAGGTCCCTGGTATTACCCCGAGGACCAGATTTCCGACCTGCCGATGCGCCAGCTCGCGGCCGAAATCACCCGCGAGAAGCTGTTCTTGCGCCTGCATCAGGAGCTTCCCTACGCCTCGCATGTCGAAACCGAGAAGTGGGAAGAGCGCAAGGACGGATCCGTTCGCATCGAACAGGTGATCTACGTCGAGCGCGAAAGCCAGAAGAAGATCGCGCTCGGCAAGAACGGCGACGCGATCAAGGCGATCTCCACCGCGTCGCGCAAGGAAATCTCCGAGATTCTCGAGCAGCCGGTGCACCTCTTCCTGTTCGTCAAGGTGCGTGAAAACTGGGGCGATGACCCCGAGCGCTTCCGCGAAATGGGTCTTGAATTCCCACGCTGATCGGCAAGTCCCCAATATGCAATAGCGCCGCGCGCCAGCCTGCTGGCGAGCGGCTTCTTACAAGGCGCGGACCTTCAGTGGCTCCGCAAAAGCCTGCTGGCGGGACTTGTCTCCGCACTTACTGCATGTTTCCTTAAATCGTATCCGGTTTAAGGACAAAAACATGCAGCAATTCAAAGTGCTACAGCGACCTTTGCGCGTCTGATAAGACGCGCGGCGCTGTAGGTCAAAGCGCCTGTGCCTCGACCGCACTGTTTCCTTCAAGACAATCGCGAGCAGATATGCACCGTCACGACGCCGGTTGCCTTTTTGCCAGCATCGGTCCGATCGTCTCCGCGCGGTTGGTCCAGACGTAGCCCGAGAAGCTCTCCGGCACCAATTCAAGATCTTCCGCGCTATCGATACCGGTGCTGAAGTCGCCGCGCGCATAGGGGCCGAGCAGGCGCCGGGACTGCTCGACAATGCGGCGTCACCGTGTTGCGTCGCGCTGGACGTGTGGCCTGCGTATTGCGAACGATCTGTCAACCGGCCGCCGAATTGACCTGCACGCGCACGCGTGAGAGGGAAATGACGTTCCCGCAAGATCAGGAGAGAATTCATGCCGCAGCTCGTCGATGGAAAATGGGTCAAGGGCGACGTTGCTGCGAGCGAAATGAAGGGCGGCGCCTTTCATCGCGAGCCAACCCGTTTCCGCAGCTGGATCACGGCCGATGCTGGCCCCGGCCCGCAGGGGCAGTCAAGTCTTCCCGCGGAAGCCGGGCGCTATCGCCTGTTCGTTTCCTATCTCTGCCCCTGGGCGTCGCGCACGATCGCCTTTCGCAATCTCAAGGGGCTTCAGGACGTGGTCGGGCTTACCGTCTCCAGCCCGCTTTTGGGCGAGGACGGCTGGGTCTATGACGAACCTGTCGATGCCGGTCCACGCGTCGGCATGATCCGATTCCATCATGAGCTCTATACGGCGAGTGACGCCGGCTACACCGGCAAGGTCTCGGTCCCCGTCCTCTGGGACATGAAGGAAGGGCGCATCGTCAACAACGAATCCGCTGACATCATCCGCATTCTGAATTCGGCTTTCGACGACCTGACCGGCAATCGCCTCGATTTCTACCCTCAAGCGCTGCGTGCGAAGATCGATCGCTGGAACGATCCGATTTACGAGCGCGTCAACAACGGCGTCTATCGCGCCGGTTTTGCCAAGACGCAAGCCGCCTATGACGAAGCCGTCACGAGCCTGTTCGGGATGCTTGATGAGCTCGAGCGCCACCTGACGGCCAATCGCTACGTCGCGGGCGAATATCTGACGGAGGCCGATATCCGTCTGTTCGTCACATTGATCCGTTTCGACGCGGCCTACCACGGCGTCTTCAAGTGCAACCTTCGCCGGATCGAAGACTATCCGGCGCTTTCCAATTATCTGCGTGAAATCTACCAATGGCCCGGTATCGCCGAAACGGTGCGCATCGATCACATCAAGCGTGGCTACTACGGCATCGCCCACGTCAATCCGACCCGTATAGTGCCCGCCGGTCCCCTGCTCGATTTCTCCCGCCCACATGACCGGCGTTCTCTGCCGGGTCGAGGGGTCGTCGGCGCTGATGCCGCTTCGGCCGATTTACTAAGCAAACAAATCTTTGAGGGGGCATAAAAGCCCATTGCCAATCGATTGAAGCCTACTAAGTTAGTGGAAGTTCTGATGGATAGGAGCCAGATGGCGGCTGGCCTGACGAATTTCCGGTTACGCGCGCGTGAGCAGCGCAGCATGTTTGCCGGATGCCGTTTGGCCACGCCCGAGCCGGTTTTCGCCGCTTCCGGACGTGCTTTGCGTCACGCCCATGCGTTTCGCGTCATGCGGGCTACGACGCCCTCCGGAAGCCCCGATAGAACCGGCGCCGTCGCCGCGCCTGTGCGCCAGGACATATGTGTCGGTCTGGCAGGGGTTGGGTATGAATGCGGCATTGTTGAATTTGCTTCGCCGTCTGGTGCGCAAGGGCAACCTGACGGTGTTCTTCTCCGCGGGTGAGCAGGTCATTCTGGGCGATGGCTCGGGAAAACCGGCAACGATCCGCATCGTCGATGCGGAGGCCGAAAAGGCGATAGCGCGCGACCCGGGTCTTCGTTTCGGTGAACTCTATATGGACGGGCGCGTCGTCGTCGAAGACGGCGATATTTTCGACGTGCTCTCGATCGTAAAGGAAAACGGGCTCGAGAACGCCGCGACCGTTCCAAACACCCTGGTTGCTCTTCAGCACGTGTTGCGCCAGCAGGTGAAGAGCCGGATGCCGGTCAACCGCAACCGGCACAATGTGGCCCATCACTACGATCTCGATCGCAAGCTCTTCAATCTTTTCCTCGATCCGGACTGGCAATATTCCTGCGCCTACTTCGAGCCGACAGGCATCTCGCTCGACGAGGCGCAGCTCGCCAAGAAGCGCCATATCGCCGCCAAGCTGTTGCTCGAACCCGGGCAGAAGGTGCTTGAGGTCGGCTCCGGCTGGGGCGGCATGGCGATGTATCTGGCCGAATCCTCCGGCGTCGAGGTGACGGGCATCACGCTCAGTGAGGAGCAGCTGAAAATCTCGCGCGAGCGGGCGGTTATGCGCGGTCTGTCCGATCGCGTCCATTTCGAGCTTCAGGATTACAGGACGATGCAGGGCCGGCAGTTCGACCGCATCGTATCGGTCGGCATGTTCGAACATGTCGGCATCGGCAATTATGGCCGGTTCTTTCGCAAGATCAGGGAGCTGCTGAAGCCGGAGGGCGTGATGCTCTTGCACTCCATCGGGCAGGTCTACAAGCCGTGGGCGACCAATCCCTGGATCGAGAAGTACATTTTCCCCGGCGGTTACATCCCGGCGCTTTCGGAGGTTCTGCCTTCCGTTGAAAAGACCCGGCTTCTGGTCAAGGATATCGAGATCCTGCCGATGCACTACGCCTGGACGCTGAGGGCGTGGCGGGAGCGTTTCCTGGCGCGGCGCGAAGAGGCGGTAAAACTCTTCGACGAACGCTTCTTCCGCATGTGGGAGTTCTATCTTGCCGCGTCCGAGACGGCCTTCCTCCACGACAAGCATTTCATCTTCCAGCTGCAGCTGTCGCCGTCGCTCGACACCGTGCCTTTCGCCCGCGGTTACATCGAGGCGAAGGAACGGGAGCTGATGGAATTCGAGAAGACCCGCCCGCCGCTCGAGCCGGTCGATATCTAACGCTTGCCGCCCTAAGGTGTGTCGAGGCTTCGGCGCGCCGACATACTTAAAAAACAGAGGCATGGAGTACGTCTTCTGTGGAGTTCCGGTTTTCCGGCCCGGGCCTTCACTTGGCCTTGAAGACCTGCGCCTTTATGGTCGCCGACTGAAAACAGGAAAGACGGATCCCACCATGGCCAGCCCAGCAAAACCCATCGCCGCCATCATTGCCAGCGAGATCAAGGCGACGACCTCCCAGGTCACCGCCGCAGTGGAGCTGCTCGATGAGGGCGCGACGGTGCCGTTCATCGCCCGTTACCGCAAGGAAGTAACCGGCGGGCTGGACGATACGCAGCTGCGCACGCTGGCCGAGCGGCTGACCTATCTACGCGAGCTGGAGGCGAGGCGGGGCTCGATCATCGAATCCATCCGCGGACAGGGCAAGCTGACCGACGAACTCGAAGCCAAGATCGTTGCCGTCGAAACCAAGGCCGAGCTTGAGGATATCTATCTGCCCTATAAACCGAAGCGGCGCACCAAAGCGGAGATTGCCAGGGAGCGTGGCCTCGGACCGCTTGCCGAGGCCATTCTCGCCGACCGGACGATCGCGCCGACTGACCGCGCCGGCGCGTTTCTGACGGCGGATGTGCCCGATGTCAAGGCGGCGCTTGACGGCGCGCGCGACATCATTGCCGAAGGCATGACTGAGAACGCCGACCTGCTCGGACGCCTGCGCAACCATATGAAGGGGGCGGCGTTCCTGCGAGCCAAGGTGGTCGACGGCAAGCAGGAGGCCGGCGCCAAGTTCTCGGATTATTTCGATCATTCCGAACGCTGGGCGACGACGCCGGGTCACCGGGCGCTTGCCATGCTGCGCGGCTGGAACGAAGAGGTGCTCGCCGTCGATATCGTCGTCGATCAGGACGATACGTCTCCGGTCAAGCCGGTGGAGCGCATGATTGCGGCCGCCTACAATGTCGGCGGGCAGCTGCCGGGCGACAAATGGCTTTCCGAAGTCACCGGCTGGACCTGGCGGGTGAAGCTGTCCATGTCGCTGTCGCTCGACCTGATGCGCGAGCTGCGCGAGCGGGCGGAAGAGGAAGCGATCCACGTTTTCGCCCGTAATCTGAAAGATCTGTTGCTGGCCGCTCCCGCCGGCTCGCGCGCCACGATGGGGCTGGACCCCGGTATTCGCACCGGCGTCAAGGTCGCCATCGTCGATGGTACCGGCAAGCTCCTGGAAACGACGACCGTTTATCCGTTCCCGCCGAAGAACGACGTCCGCGGCACGCAAGCCGAACTGGCTTCGCTGATCCGCAAGCACAAGATCGAGCTGATTGCGATCGGCAACGGTACTGGTAGCCGCGAGACGGAGAGGCTTGTCGCCGACATGCTCGCACAATTGCCGGCGCCGAAGCCGACCAAGGTTATCGTGTCCGAAGCCGGCGCTTCGGTCTATTCCGCCTCGGAGACGGCAGCGCTTGAATTCCCCGGCCTCGACGTCTCGCTGCGTGGCGCAGTCTCCATCGCCCGGCGCCTGCAGGATCCGCTGGCCGAACTCGTCAAGATCGAGCCGAAGTCGATCGGCGTCGGCCAATATCAGCATGACGTCGACCAGTCGAAGCTCAGCCGCTCACTGGATGCGGTGGTGGAGGACGCAGTGAACGCCGTGGGCGTCGATGTGAACACGGCATCCGCACCACTGCTCGCGCGTGTCTCCGGCCTTGGCAAGTCGTCGGCAGAAGCGATCGTTGCTCACCGCGATGCCGCCGGACCGTTCGCCAGTCGCAAGGAGCTCTTGAACGTGGCGCGTCTCGGCGCCCGCACCTTCGAACAATGCGCCGGCTTCCTGCGCATTCCTGATGGCAAGGAGCCGCTCGACGCTTCCTCGGTCCACCCGGAAGCCTACGGTGTCGCCAAGAGGATCGTTGCGGCCTGCGGGCGCGACGTTCGCACGCTGATGGGTGACAGTGCGACGTTGAAGCAGCTTGACCCGCGTGTGTTCGTCGACGACCGTTTTGGTCTGCCGACGGTCAAGGACATTCTGGCCGAACTGGAAAAACCGGGCCGCGACCCACGCCCGAGCTTCAAGACAGCGACCTTCGCCGAAGGAATCGATGACATCAAGGATCTGAAGGTCGGCATGCAGCTCGAAGGCACGGTGACCAATGTCGCCGCCTTCGGCGCCTTTGTCGATGTTGGCGTCCACCAGGACGGCCTCGTCCATGTCTCGCAGTTGGCCGACCGGTTCGTGAAGGACCCCCACGAAGTGGTCAAGGCCGGCGACGTGGTTCAGGTGCGGGTGACCGAAGTGGACGTTCCGCGCAAGCGCATCGGCCTGACCATGCGCAAGGATGGCGGTGCCGACACGGGCCGCGAGGCGAGGGCCCCCGCGTCGAACAACGGCAACCGCAGCGCGCCGGTGCGTCCACAGAAGCCGCAGCAGCCGTCGCAAGGCGCGTTCGGCGCCGCGCTCATGGAAGCGATGAAGCGAAAGTAATCTCCATCGCCCGGAAGTCGTATCGGCTTCCGGGTTTCTATCTATAAATTAGGTAATTGTAATATACGGATTGCTCCGCCATACTGATCTCGTGGCGGCACTTGTATCGTGTCGCGAGCAAGTGCCGATCATAACAATGCCGGTCTACGGCGGAACAGGTCAGCGGAAACTCCTTTTCCGCCGGGTTTCCCGGCGAAAGGAGGTGCGTCATGGGACGCAATGTGATCCGTGGCCTCGCTCGAGCCGTCATGTTGGCGGCCGCAGTGACGGCACATCCAAATCCGGCGAGTTCGCAAGCGATGGCGAACTGTGCCGAGCGGTCCGAAGTGATTGAATTTCTCTTGCGCCAGTATCAGGAAAAACCGGCGGGGATCGGACTGATCAACCCGCATGCGATAATGGAGATCTACGTCGCCGACAGCGGCACCTGGACCCTGATCGTCACTGATGTAACCGGGCGAAGCTGCGTCATCCTCGCCGGTAAAAGCTGGGAGGCATTGCCTCCGCTGCCGATACCGAAGGCTTGAGGCATCGACGGTGTCGAGCTTTGAGCAGGTGGCTAACCCATAGCCGCTACCGGGCGGAGTGCCCGGCGCATGATCATTCGTCGTCTAACTCTCAATGTGGCCGACCGACGCTGGCATAGGCAAAGCCATGCTTTGCCACTTCCTCAGGGCGATAGATGTTTCTAAGGTCGACCAGAACCGGCCCTTTCATCACGGCTTTCAACCGGCGGAAGTCGAGCGCGCGGAATTCGTTCCATTCTGTGACGATCACCAGCACGTCAGCCTCTGTGGCCGCCTCGTAGGGGTCGTTGGCATAGTCGATGCCGTCGATCAGCTTCTTGGCGTTTTCCATGCCTTCCGGATCGTAGCCGATGACATGGGCGCCGGCATCCTGCAGGGTCTGGACCACTGTTATGGCCGGGCTGTCGCGCATGTCGTCGGTGTTCGGCTTGAAGGTGAGGCCGAGAACGGCAACCTTGCGCCCGCGCACATCGCCGCCGGCCGCCGCAATCACCTTGCGACCCATGGCGCGCTTGCGGTTGTCGTTGATGGCGACCGTGGTTTCGACCAGACGAACGGGGCTGTCGAAGTCCTGGGCCGTCTTGACCAGCGCCAGCGTGTCCTTCGGGAAGCAGGAGCCGCCATAACCCGGGCCGGCGTGCAGGAATTTGGCGCCGATGCGGCCGTCGAGGCCGATGCCGCGGGCGACGTCCTGGACGTTGGCATCGACCTTCTCGCAGAGGTCGGCCATCTCGTTGATGAAGGTGATCTTCATCGCCAGGAAGGCATTGCCGGCGTATTTGATCAGCTCGGAGGTGCGGCGCGAGGTGAAGACCAGCGGCGCCTGGTTGAGATAGAGCGGACGGTAGACCTCGGTCATGACGTCGCGCGCGCGTACATCATCGTCGGCAAGGCCGATGACAATGCGATCGGGGCGCTTGAAGTCCTCGATGGCCGCACCTTCGCGCAGGAATTCCGGATTGGAGACCACGGCGAAATCGGCGTCCGGGTTGGTTTCGCGGATGATGCGCTCGACCTCGTCGCCGGTGCCGACCGGGACCGTCGACTTCGTCACGATGACGGTGAACCCCTTCAGGTTGACGGCGATCTCGCGCGCGGCGGCGTAGACATAGGAGAGATCGGCATGGCCGTCGCCGCGCCGCGACGGCGTGCCGACGGCGATGAAGATCACGTCGCTGTCGGCGACCGCCGCAACGAGATCCGTCGTGAACGTCAGGCGGCCGGATTGGACATTGCTCGCAACAAGATGGTCGAGACCGGGTTCGAAGATCGGGATGCGCCCCTGCATCAGGGCGTCGATCTTGCTTTCGTCCTTGTCGAGACAGACCACGTCATGGCCGAAATCGGCAAAACACACACCGGAAACAAGGCCGACATAACCGGCGCCGATCATCGTGACTTTCATCTGCTCTTCCTTTTGTTGCGAGAGCTTCGCTTATGGAGAAGTGCGGCTGCGGCGGTCGTTGCCGGATGCAGCCTGCGCCTCAGTCTTGCAAGGCTGGTGAGCCAGCCCTTTCTGGGGGACCGTAATATTCGTCGTACCATGCCGCAAAGCGCGTAACGCCGTCTTCCACCGAAATCGACGGCTTGAAATCGGTGAGCGCCTCGAGCAGTTCCGGAGAAGCGTAGGTGCGAGGCACGTCGCCCTGCTGCATCGGCAGCAGGTTGCGAAGTGCCGGGCGGCCGACGGCCTTTTCGATCGTCTCGATGAAGGTCATCAGCTCCACCGGCTGGCCGCCGCCAATGTTGACGACACGGAACGGCGCCTGCCGCGACAGCGTGTCCTCGGCCTTTTCGGGCGGTACCCGGTTTTCCTCCGAGGGAACGACATGGGAAAGCCTGAGGATGCCTTCGACGAGATCGTCGATATAGGTGAAGTCACGGCTCATGCGACCTTCGCCGTAAATGTCGATCGGCCGGTCGTTGTGGATGGCGTCGATGAACTTGAACAGCGCCATGTCGGGCCGACCCCAGGGGCCATAGACCGTGAAGAAACGGAACGCCGTCGTCGGCACCTTGTAGAGATGGGCATAGCTGTGCGCCATCAGCTCCATCGATTTCTTCGTCGCTGCGTAGATCGTCATCGGCTCGTCGGCCCGGTCCGTCTCGGCGAACGGGACTTTTTCATTGGCGCCGTAGATCGATGAGGTCGAGGCCAGCATCAGGTGCTTTGGGCCGATCTCGCGTGCCAGCTCCAGCATGTTCCAGGAGCCGATGAGGTTGGAATCGACATAGGCTTTGGGGTTTTCCAGGCTGTAGCGAACGCCCGCCTGCGCTGCCAGGTGGATAATGACTTCCGGCTCGGCCAAATCTGCGGCGTGGTTCAGCGCATCCCGGTCTTCCAGCATGCCGACGACCGCCTTGAAGCCGTTCGAGCGGGCGAGGATGGCGTGCCGCTGTTCCTTGAGCGCCACATCGTAGTAGGGCGTCATGCCGTCGAAGCCGACGACGAAATGCCCCTCGTCGATCAATCGCTTTGCAAGATGAAAACCGATGAAACCGGCCGTGCCGGTGATGAGGTAGCGCAAGACGATATCCCCAGATTGCGTTGTCGCGCGTTCATACGAAGAAAGCAGGGCAATGGAAAGCCGAAACCGTCACTCCGAGGGACCGCCGAGCCCCTGCTGCAAGGCGGAAAGCACCGACATCGCGTGACCGGCATACTGGCTGATCCAGCGATTGTGGATAGCCTGGATCGGCATGGCGTTGAGGTGGTTCCAGCGCTCGCGGCCTTCGCGCTGGACGAGCACCAGGTCGGCCTCTTCGAGAACCTTCAGGTGCTGCATGACGGTGCAGCGATCTAGGCTGGAAAACTGTTCACATAGCATGCCGGTCGTCTTCGGCTCATCCCTGAGGGCGTCGAGGATCTGCCGGCGCAGGTTGTTGGCAAGCGCCTTGAAAATCAAGTCGTCTTTCGAATCGGTTGACATGTTATATTTTTATAACATATGCTGTGGCAGCACAATGGGAGGAGAGATCATGTCTTTCGAATTTCGTGTGAATGGACGCATCGACCGGCCTGTCGCCGAGGTTTTCGATGCGGTCGTCAATCCGGACCAGATCAGCAAATACTTCGTCACCCTTGGTGGGGTCAGCGGGCCGCTCGTTGCTGGCACAACCGTCACCTGGTGGGGCAATGTGCCGATTGAGGTCGAGGCGGTGGAGCCCCCCGAGCTTATCGTCCTTCGCTGGGATGCGATGGTGGAGAAAGGGGAGGAGCCCTATCGCACCAAGGTCGAGATGCGCTTCAAGTCTCTCGACGATGGCGCAACCATGGTGACGATCGCCGAGACCGGCTGGCGCGAGAACGCGCGGGGACAGAAGAGCTCGTACATGAATTGCGAGGGTTGGTCGCAGATGCTGGCCTGCATGAAGGCCTGGCTCGAATACGGAATCAATCTGCGCCAGGGCTATTATGTCAGCGAATTGTCCGGCCAGCCGGCGACGGAACCGCAACTCTAAGGGAGTTCATGCCATGACCATCACGGGCGGTATCAATATCGCGATGAAGGTTCCGTCACATCAGTATGAGGCGGTCGTCGCCTTCTACCGCGACACCGTCGGGCTCGAGCCTTTCGACAAGAAGGCGCCGGCCAAGGGTTTCATCCTCGGCCCCAACAGGCTGTGGATCGACGAGGCGCCGAATTACAGCCAGGCGGAGGTGTGGCTCGAACTCTTCACCGACGACCATGAGGCGGCACTCGGCGGGCTTGCCGAAAAAGGCGTCGTGCGCTGCGACGCGGTCGAAGATCTCGGTGAAGGTTTTCGCGGCGGCTGGATCATGAATCCGGCCAACATCGTGCACATGGTGCGTACGCCGGACGCCTGGTAGGCGCCCGGCGCCGGGTCAGTAGGCCAGCGGCTCGCCGGCGTTTGCCGGCGTCGACATCGGGGCGAGCGTCGCGCTCATCGGCGCTTCCGCCTGCAGCACGACGACGCGCGAATCCGTCGGCACGCGGCTGTAAAGGTCGATGATATCTGGGTTGAAGAGCCGGATGCAGCCGCTCGAAACCGCCTTGCCGATCGACCAGGCCTCGGTGGTGCCGTGGATGCGGAACAAGGTGTCGCGATCGCCCTGGAAGAGATAGAGCGCCCGGGGCCCAAGCGGATTGCGCACGCCCGGCTCCATGCCGCCGGCGAGCGGGCCGTAGCGCTCCGGTTCGCGCGCGACCATGCTGGAGGTCGGTGTCCAGCGCGGCCATTCGGCCTTGCGGCCGATCCGGGCTTCGCCTTCGAACTCCAGGCCGGCCTTGCCGACGCCGATGCCGTAGCGCATCGCCATGCCGCTGTCCTGGACTAGGTAGAGGAAACGATTCTGCGTGTCGATCACGATCGTGCCCGGCGGCTCGTGGGTCGCGTAAGCGACCTGCTGGCGCAGATAGCGCTGGTCGACCTTGCTGATATCGATGGCGTCGAGCGGAAACTTTTCTTCCGGCTTCGGCCCGTAGATCGCGACATAGTAGGGATCGGGTCCCTTCGGCTTCGCCGGTCCGCCGCTGGTCACGCAGCCTGCGAGCGTGGACGTGGCAAGAAGAAGGGCGAAGAGCTGCGCCAAGCGACCGGCGCTGTTCCGGGACACACACATAATCGGGTCAATGTTCCTGCTGATTGCATTTCGGGAAGGAGCGGACGTTGCCGCCGTGTATCGCCGTTCTAACGCCGAACATGGCCCCGGGGAGGCGCGAGCATGGCGAAATTGAGGCAATCGGCGAGTGTAGCCGAAAGGCGACAGTTCGCATGACGGCACGAAAGCGCTTCATCCCGATGCCGTGTGGGCATCATCGCTTGATCCGCTTTCCGTCGCGGGTGTATGCCTTTTTCATGCAATGGAGCGATCAGGGCATCATTCTCGGGATCAGGCGGCACGGCGAAAGCTCGGCCATCGCCGAAGTCATGACTGCGTCCCGGGGTCGGCATCTCGGCATGGTGCGGTCCGGCCGTTCGCGGGCCATGCAGCCTGTCCTTCAGCCGGGAAATACCGTCGAACTGACCTGGCGGGCACGGCTTGATGAGCATATGGGCGAGTTTCGCATCGAACCGCTCGAGCTCCGGGCGGCGCGGCTGATGGAGACGGCTACATCAGTCTATGGCATCCAGGCGCTTGGCGCGTTGCTGCGCCTGCTGCCGGAGCGCGATCCGTATCCCCATCTCTATGAGGCGCTGGCCGTCATCGTCGATCACCTGGAAGATCCGGCCGACGCTGGTGAGCTGTTCGTGCGCTTCGAGCTGGCGGTGTTGAACGATCTCGGCTTTGGGCTCGATCTCACCGAATGCGCGGCGACCGGCGCGCGCGACGATCTGGCCTATGTCTCGCCGAAGTCTGGCCGCGCTGTCTGCCGCGCGGCGGGAATGGCCTATGCCGACCGCATGCTCGTGCTGCCGGAATTTCTCGCCGTCGAGGCACGAAGTGCGGCCGACTATGACAGCCTTGCCGCAGCCTTCCGTCTGACGGCCTTCTTTCTCAACCGCCATGTCTATGAACCGCGCGGCCTCAAGGTTTCGTCCGCGCGTGATGGTTTCGTCAACGCGGCACTGAAGGCATTGAGGCCTTCCTCTTCCGCTGCATGATCTGCAGCGCAGCGCGTCCAATGGGGCGCGTAAAGGGAGCTGTGACACCCCAAAGGAGTTTTCTATGTTTCAAGAGCTTTTCCCAGGCATGCCCGTATCCAGCATCGGTGTGCTTCCGCTGGATCGGGTCGCGCGCGATGGCGGGCTCAAGGTCATGCAGGATCTGTTGAAGGGCGACCTGCCGGCGCCGCCGATGTCGGCGACGCTCAAGTTCGGCCTGACCGAGGTCGAGGAGGGCCGGGTGGTCTTCAAGGGGCTGCCGACCGATGAGCATCTCAATCCGCTCGGAACCGTGCATGGCGGCTGGACGGCGACGGTGATGGATTCGGCGCTCGGGTGCGCGGTCTTCACTATGCTGAAGCCGGGCGAAGCCTATACCACCGTCGAATTCAAGGTGCACCTGGTGCGGCCCTTGCTGCCCGGCATGGGCGAAGTCTTCTGCGAGGGCAAGATCGTTCACCGTGGCCGAACCATCGCCACATCGGAGGCCTGGTTGCGCGATGCTGGCGGCAAGCTTCTGGCGCATGGAACGGAGACCTGTGCGATTTTCCCGATCGACAATCTGCGCCGATAACGACCGGTCGCACCGCCCTTCCTTCGACACGACAACGATCGTCGGCCGCCCATGCTCGCCTGTCGCGATGCCTGCGCATTGCGCGAATGAAAGTTATACATTTCCGCGAAGAGATCGCGGTTCTCAACCGTCTATGCATTGGGTGGTCGCGCAAAAATCTGTATGGTCGCGGTCGGCCTGCGAATATTGCCGCCAGGGGAAAACATGATTGAAGTTATTGCCTTAGTCGCTTTTGCTCTGGCGCTCTCCGCCTTTTTCGGCGGCAGGAAGACAGCAGAGCGGTTGGACAGCGAAGTCGCCGCGCTCAAGAAGGAGATCGCGCGGTTGACCGCGACGGTCGGCCTCGCACCGCCGGAAGGCGATGTCGCGTCGGAGCGGGCTGCCGGCATTGCTGAACGGTCCGCCGATGCGGCGATCGACGATGACGAAGGCGTCGAAGGGCTGTCGGCGAGTGCTCGCGAAGGGGCGAGGATCTTCGGCGATGCCGAACCGGCTGGGGCCGAAACCGCATCTGATGTGGCGGCGAGCGTCGAGGCGACCACCGCCGACACGAGACAGCCGCGGCAGGCTGAAAGTCTGGAAAGCCGTCTCGGCGCTCGCTGGGCAGTCTGGGTCGGTGGCGTCGCGCTGGCGCTCGGTGGCGTATTCATGGTCAAGTACTCGATCGACGCCGGCCTTCTGAGCCCCGCCGTCCGGCTGACGCTGGCGGCGTTCTTCGGCCTGCTCTTGGCCGTTGCCGGCGAGGTCATTCGCCGCCGCGCGGTGCCTGTTATCGCCAACGAATTCCAGAATGCGATGATCCCCGGCATTCTGACTGCCGCCGGCGCCGTCACGCTCTTCGGCGTCGCCTACGCGGCCTATGACATCTATGGCTTCATCGGCACGGCGACGGCCTTCGTGCTGTTGGCGATGATTTCGCTTGCAACCGTCGGCCTGTCGCTCCTGCATGGGCAGGCGCTGGCTGGTCTCGGCCTGCTCGCCTCGCTGATCACGCCGTTGCTGGTATCGAGCGATGAGCCGCGCCCCTGGGTTCTCTTCGGCTTCCTGTCGGTCGTCTGGCTGGCGACGCTGCTGGCGTCGCGGTTGCGGCGTTGGATGGTGGTGCCGACGCTCGCCAATGTCGGCATCGGTCTTTGGGGGCTTGCCTATGTCACCGCCGTATCGCCCTTCGACGCGCTGCCGGTCGCCTTTGCGCTGCTGGTGATGATCCTGGGCGTCGGGTTGGTCTGGCCGGGTGCGGCGGACACGGATATGCCCGAAGAACCGTTGCCTGAGATGACACGCCCGCTTGCCGTCGCAGGCCCCTGGGAGAAACTCTTCACGCCGGCCTATGCCGCGATCAGCGTTTCCGCCGCCATCGCCGCGACCGTGCTTGCGCTGATCTTCATCAGCCCGGCCGTCAGCGCGGTGAACTACCCCGTCAAGGAGTTTTTCGTCGTGGTCGCGGCCCTGGCCGCGCTCGGCGCATGGCGGACCAATGCCGTCTATCCGGCCCTGCTGTCTGCCCTCGGCGCGATCGCCGGCATCGCCAGCCTGACGGCGCTGAGCGGTGTGCTTGCCTATCTCGATTCCTCGCTCTCCGGCGTTGCGCCCGAGATCGGTCTGCCGAGCCGGACCGCGACACTGACGGCGTTGCTGCTGGCAACGCTGTTCGTGCTGTTCGGTGCGTTCGTGCTCGCCCGCCGCCTGCGAGAACACCCGCAGTTCGCCATCCTCTGGGCCGGCATTGCCGCCGTCGTCCCGGTTGCTCTCACCACGATGTCGTTCCTGATGACCGGCAACTACGCCTTCGATCTGCCGCACGGCCTTTTCGCGCTCGTCGTCGGTGGTGGTCTGCTGGCACTTGCCGATTGGCTCTATCGCCGTGATGGCGAAACGCAAGGTCTGGATATCGCCGCGAGCCTTCTCGTCGGCGGTTCCTTCGCGCTCTTCGTCATTGCCTTGCACGCCTGGACCGATGGTCTCGTCACCACTCTGGCGATCGCGCTGCTTGGAACCGCCTATGCCGCAGCGACCCGCGTTCGGGCTTGGCCGATCCTGCCCTGGATGACGGGTGCTGCGGCGATCGTCGTTCTCGGCCGCGTCGGCTGGGAGCCGACGATCGTCGGTGCGGAAAGCCTCGGCACCACGCCGGTATTTAACGCGCTGTTGCCGGGCTATGGCATTCCCGCCCTGCTGCTTGTCGCTGCCGCCTATCTCGTCCGATCCTGGCCGGATGTGCGCGTGCGCAACCTGCTGCAGGCCCTGGCGAGCCTCTTCGTGCTGTTGACGCTGGCGATCCTCGTTCGCCATGCCATGAACGGCGGCGTGCTCGACGGTGCCGTGCCGACGCTTGGCGAGCAGTCGATCTATACGTTGCTGGCGATCGGCGCTTCGGGTGTGTTCATGACGCTCGACATGAAGTCGCCAAGCCCTGTCTTCCGCTATGGCGGCATGGGGCTCGGCGTGTTGTCGATGCTCTCGGTTCTCTCAGCGCATCTCTTCGGGCTCAATCCCTACTTCAGTGGCGAGCTCTTGGGGGCCATCCCGTTCTTCGACCTGCTTCTGATCGGCTATCTGCTGCCAGGCATCGGCTATGCCGGCCTGGCCTGGTATGCGCGCGGCAAGCGCCCGCTGCCCTATGTCATGGCGCTCGCCGTCAGCGGCGCGATCCTCGCTTTCGCATGGGCAACGCTTTCGGTCCGCCGCCTCTGGCAGGGGGAGAACGTCGTGGACTGGAAAGGCTTCCTGCAGGGCGAGACCTACACCTATTCGGTCGTCTGGCTGGTGCTCGGCGTCCTGTTGCTGGTGCTTGGCTCGCGCTTCAATGCCAAGAGCATTCGCATCGCCTCGGCCGTGCTCGTCTTCATCGCCGTCCTGAAGGTCTTCCTGATCGACATGTCCAATCTCGAAGGCTTCCTGCGTGCGCTCTCCTTCATCGGGCTCGGCGGCGTCTTGATCGGCATCGGGCTGTTCTACCAGAAGATCCTTTCGGGCGTCGGCGTGACGCGGCAGCCGCCTGCCGCGCCGACCCAGCCGCATTAGGAACCGATCATGACTCGTAATTCTGCACTGGCGGCGGCATTCGCGCCGCACGGCGAACTCGCCGGCGTTCTCCTGCCGCACGCTTTTGCGGCGGACGACGGTTCACACGATGCATCCCACCTGATACGCGTCTGGAAGAACGCCGCCCGGATCCATGCCGAAGAGGGCGGCGACGAAGACGTGCTTGCCGCGGCCGTGCTGCTGCATGATTGTGTTTCTGTCGAAAAGAACTCGCCGCATCGCACACAGGCCTCCAGGCTTGCGGCCGAGAAAGCGGCCGGCATCCTGCGGGATCTCGGTTGGTCGGCGGGAGACATATCGTCCGTGGCCCATGCGATCCTCACTCACAGCTTTTCCGCCAACATCGCGCCTGAGACGATCGAGGCGAGGATTCTGCAGGATGCCGACCGGCTGGATGCAATCGGTATGGTCGGGGCTGCCCGCTGCTTCTATATCGCCGGGCGCATGGGCAGCGGCCTCTACGATCCGCTCGACCCGCTGGCCGAGGATCGGGAACTCGACGACAAGGCCTTTGCCATCGATCATTTCGAGACCAAGCTGTTCAAGCTGGCCGATGGATTTCAGACGGCTGCCGGTCGCAGGCTGGCGCTCGAACGCCAGCAACGGCTGCGCGATGTGCTTGCCATGATGCTGGATGAAATCTAATACCAGCGCAGGTTGGTATAAGCATTTCAATCCATTGCCGCCGTCCGGTGAATCAGATCGCCAACGGCCTGAATCAATTTCTGAACGGGGAGCGTTTCGATGAAGGTGACCGGACTGAACATTCATCCGCTGAAGAGCGGCCGAGCGATCCCGCTTGAAACGATCACCGTCAACCTTGATGGCTTCGAGGGCGACCGTCGTTTCATGCTCGTTGAGCCGGATGGGCGCTTCATCACCCAGCGCGAACTGCAGGTGCTGGCGCAGGTCGAGGCAAGCGACATCGATGGCGGTGTGCGTCTGACGATGGGTGACAAGGCGCTTTCGGTGCGCTTCGATCCCGACCAGCGGCTCGACGTTCGGGTCTGGGCAAGCGACGTCGATGCGGCGGTGGCCGACGATGTGGCAAACGAGACGCTGTCGGGCTGGTTCGGCCGGCCCGTCAAGCTTGCCCATATGGACGCGTCGGCGGAGCGCTTCGTCGGTGCCGAATGGGCCGGAACGGCAGCGCCCGTCGGTTTTGCCGATGGCTTTCCGCTGCTGATCACCACCACAGGCTCCCTTGCCGATCTAAATCGTACGCTGGTGGAGAAAGGGCAGGAGCCCGTCGGAATGGACCGTTTCCGCACTAACATCCTGCTCGATTGCGACGAGGCTTGGGACGAGGATTTCTGGGAGAGCCTGGAGATCGGCGGCATCCGCTTCGATTTCGTCAAGCCCTGCGCCCGCTGCATCATGACCACCCAGGACCAGATTACCGGCGAGCGCATCGGCGGCAATCCGATCCAGGGCCTAGCTGAAAAGCGCATGTCGGCCGACCGTCGCGTGGCGGGCGTACTGTTCGGTTGGAATGTCGTGCCGCGCGGCGAGGGCACATTGAAGCTCGGCGACGAGGCCCGGATTATTGGCCGGCGCCAGGAGCGTTGGCCGATGAAGGTGCGCGCCTCCGCCTGAGAAGGCGGAAGCCGCTTATAGTCTCTGTCTCAGAACCAGGGCGTGACGCCGAGCAGCTTCGCCCCGAGGTCTGACAGGTTGGCGGGTGTGGCGTTGTGCTTCTCCCATTCGCGCGGGTCGCCGGGAAAAGCGTCGCGTTTCGGATGGTCGAGCTCCCGCCAGAGCCGCACGCGCTCTTCGCTCGATCGCCAATTTCAACCGCCAGTTCAAGGCCCAGAAAAGTATGACCCCACGCCAGTTTCGCCAACGGTTTCTCAGGGCCAGATGAGGGGCTTCCCGCCCTATCAATTCCGGTGATCGCGTCGTCAATTTAATTGGCTTTTATCTGTTTTAGCTGCCGCGTAGGATCGCCGCACCTCAATTGGAGAAGATCCATGTCCGTTGTATCCGGTGCAGCCGCACCGTCGAGCGCCCGCCGGGAAATGCCCTGGTTGATCATTGCGGCAGGCTCGATCGTTGCGATGCTCACCTTCGGTCCGCGCTCGGCGATGGGCTTCTTCCAGTTGCCGATGCTGGCTGAGACCGGCTGGGACCGCACGACCTTCGGTCTGGCAATGGCGTTGCAGAACCTCTGCTGGGGGCTGAGCCAGCCCTTCTTCGGCGCGATCGCAGACAAATTCGGCACCTGGCGCGTACTGACCATGTCGGGGCTTCTCTACGCCTCGGGCCTGTTCATCATGGCGCATGCCAATGCGCCGATCTGGTTGCACGTCGGCGGAGGTGTCCTGATCGGCATGGCCGTCGGCTCCGGCTCGTTCGGCATTCTGCTGTCCGCATTCGCCCGCAACGTCACGCCGCATCAGCGCTCCATGGCCTTCGGCATCTGTACGGCGGCGGGTTCGGCCGGCATGTTCCTGTTTGCGCCGCTGAGCCAGGGGCTGATCTCCGCCTATGGCTGGTCCGACAGCCTTGTCTATCTCGGCGTGCTGATGTTGCTCGTGCCGCTCTTTGCCATTCCGTTGCGTGGAAACTCGTCCTCCGGCATCCAGTCCGAAGCGCAGTACAAGCAGTCGATCGGCGAGGCGCTGAAGGAAGCGCTTGGTCACAAGAGCTATCTCCTGCTGGTCTCGGGCTTTTTCGTCTGCGGCTATCAGGTGGCCTTCATCACCGCGCATTTTCCCGCCTATATCGGCGACATCGGCATCGACGCCCGTTATGCGGTGATCGCGCTGGCGCTGATCGGGTTCTTCAACATCATCGGCTCGCTGTCGGCCGGCTTCATTGGCCAGCATTATTCCAAGCCCTATTTCCTGGCACTGATCTACATTGCCCGGTCGGTCGCCGTCACCGCATTCCTGCTGCTGCCGCAATCGCCGACCTCGGTCATTATCTTTGCGATCGTCATGGGCTTGCTCTGGCTTTCGACCGTGCCGCCGACCAACGCGCTCGTTGTCGTCATGTTCGGCACGCGCCATCTTGGCCTGCTCGGCGGCATCGTCTTTCTCTCGCACCAGGTGGGCTCGTTCCTGGGCGTCTGGATGGGTGGCTACCTCTACGACCACTTCGGCTCCTATGATCCGGTGTGGTGGCTGGGCGTGGCGCTCGGCCTGTTTGCCGCCGTCGTTCATTGGCCGATCGAAGAGAAAGCCGTTCCCCGGCCGGCCATGGCCTGAAGTCAATTCAAGAACGGAACGTCGGGAAATGCGACGTTCCGTTCTTGAAATCTGTCACAAAACTTTCTAAATCAACCCATGCGGCGTTGCCGCTTTTGTTTTGGTTCAATTATGCTCAATTTGAGCATAATTGATGAGTCGCCCGAGAGAGGGGCGGAGAGGAGATCTCGATGACGCGCCTTGATTCCCGCACGCAAGCCGTGGCGAACCCGGTTCTTGCAAGCGCAGCCCAGCGCTTCGGCATCATCGAAAGACCCGAACTTGCCTTTACGCCGGCGGTCGCGAGCGAGACCGAGCACCTCTACGAGAAGGTGAAGGACTTCATCCCGGCGATCGAGTGGCCGGTCTATGCGCCTTACGTTCACGCCGTCAACCGGCTGAAGAAAGAACGCAACGCCGTCATCCTCGCGCACAACTACCAGACCCCGGATATCTTCCATTGCGTCGCCGACATCGTCGGCGACTCGCTGCAGCTTGCGCGTGACGCCAGCAAGGTCGATGCCGAGATCATCATCCAGTGCGGCGTTCACTTCATGGCCGAGACCTCCAAGCTGTTGAGCCCGGAAAAGACGGTGCTGATCCCGGACGGCAAGGCCGGCTGCTCGCTGTCGGAATCGATCACCGGGGCGGACGTGCGGTTGCTGAAGCAGCGCTACCCCGGTGTTCCCGTCGTTACCTATGTCAACACCTCCGCCGACGTGAAGGCCGAGACGGACATCTGCTGCACTTCTTCGAACGTGCTTGCGGTCGTTGAGAGCTTCGCATCGGACACGGTGCTGTGCATCCCGGACGAATATCTGGCCATGAATGTCGCGCGCCAGACCAACAAGAAGATCCTGACCTGGAAGGGGCACTGCGAGGTGCACGAGCGCTTCACGGCCGCCGAACTGCTGGCCTACAAGGAAGCCAATCCGGGCATCGAAATCATCGGCCATCCCGAGTGCCACCCGGATGTGATCGCCGTCTGCGATTTCGCCGGCTCGACATCCGGCATGATCAACTACGTCAAGGACAATCGCCCCTCGAAGGTGCTGCTCGTCACCGAATGCTCGATGGCGTCGAACATCCAGGCCGAGATCGAGGGCGTCGAGTTCGTCAAGCCCTGCAACCTCTGTCCGCATATGAAGCGCATCACGCTGCCGAAGATCCTCGACAGCCTGCTCAGCATGACGGAAGAGGTTCTGGTCGATCCGGCGATCGCCGATCGGGCCCGCCTTGCAGTCGAACGCATGGTCAACCTCAAGCAATAACACCTGCCGGCCGAAAGGCCCGGCATACAAGCATGCGCTGGAGGAGAGCCGCACCATGCTGAGAGATCATTTTCGCCCGCAATCCTTCAATGGGATTGACGATATCGTCATCGTCGGCGGCGGCCTTGCAGGCCTCTTCTGCGCGCTGAAGCTCAGCCCCCGGCCGGTTACCATTCTCGCCGCCGCGCCGATCGGCCACGGCGCCTCGTCCGCCTGGGCGCAGGGCGGTATCGCCGCGGCGATGAGCCCAGGCGACACCTTCGAAAAGCATGTCGCCGACACGTTGACGGCGGGCGCCGGCATCGTCGACGAGAAGATGACGCGCATGATGGTGGCCGAAGGCCCGGCGCGCATCCATGACCTGCTGGAATATGGCGTTCCCTTCGACCGCGACCTCGAAGGCAAGTTGATCCTGTCGCGCGAAGCCGCCCATTCCGAGCGCCGCATCGTGCGCGTCAAGGGCGACATGGCCGGCAAGGCGATCATGGAAGCGCTGATTACGGCCGTGCGCAACACCCCGTCGATCCGCGTGATCGAAGGCTATGTGGTCGAAGAGCTGGTGCGTGAAGGTCGCTTCATCTCCGGCGTCATCGCCAGGCCGGATGCCGGCCAGTCGAAGAAGCGCGTTTCGTTCCCGGCGCGGGCCGTGGTTCTGTGCTCCGGTGGCATCGGCCACCTCTATGCGGTGACGACCAACCCTTGGGAAGCCTGCGGCCAGGGTCTCGGCATGGCGGCACGGGCAGGGGCGATCATCGCCGATCCGGAATTCGTCCAGTTCCACCCGACCGCCATCAACATCGGCAAGGACCCGGCGCCGCTTGCGACCGAGGCATTGCGCGGCGATGGCGCCCTGCTCATCAATGCGGCCGGGCGCCGCTTCATGCTCGACATTCACCCGGACGGCGAGCTTGCCCCGCGCGACATCGTTTCGCGCGGCGTGTTCGCCGAGGTTCAGGCCGGGCGCGGCGCGTTTCTTGATTGCACCAAGGCGGTCGGCAAGCATTTCCCGGAGATGTTCCCGACGGTCTACGCCTCCTGCATCGGTGCCGGCATCAATCCGGTAACGCAACCGATCCCGGTCGTGCCGGCGGTGCACTACCATATGGGCGGCGTCCTCACCGATGCCGAGGGCCGCACCTCGATCGACGGCCTTTGGGCAGGGGGCGAAGTGACGTCGACCGGCGTGCACGGCGCCAATCGCCTCGCTTCCAATTCGCTGCTTGAAGCGGTGGTCTTTGCGGCCCGCATCGCGGAAAACATCAAGGGTACCCTGCCGACGCCGCAGCTCACCCAATGGGGCGACAATGCCGGCGAAAACGACGACCCGGTTACGGTCGAAGACAGCCCGCAGCTCACGGTCCTGCGTGGGCTGATGAGCGAATGCGTCGGCGTCATCAGGACGCGCGAAAGCCTGCAGCGGGCGATCCGCGAAATCTCGGCGCTCGAGCGCGACAATGCGCGCATGCGCTTCACCAACATCCTCACCACCGCCAAGCTGATCGCGGTTGGCGCCCTTCGCCGCGCCGAGAGCCGCGGCGGCCACTACCGCGCCGATTGCCCGTCGGAGCAGCCGGAATGGCGTCGCCGCACCTACCTGACGCTTTCCGAGGCGAACCGCGTGGCGGCTGAACTCACGGAAACCGAAACGGCCTGACCGTGACGTCGTCATGGCCGCCGCAGTTGAGAATACAAACAGGAACAACGACCAGATGACTGCAGCCCTTCGCCCCGAACTGCCCGCCCTGATGGTCGAGGATCAGGTGCGCGCCGCTTTGCTCGAAGATCTCGGCCGCGCCGGCGACATTACGACCCTGTCGACGATCGGGCCGGAATTGACGGCAACAGCCGGCATGAACGCGCGCGATCCCGGGGTGATTGCCGGGCTCGAACTCGCGCGCACGGCGTTCCGGCTCGTCGATCCGTCCATCGTCTTCGAGGCTCTGGTCACCGACGGCGACCGTGTGGCGCCGGGAACCGCGATTGCCCGTATCTCCGGTCGTGCCCGCGGGTTGCTCTCGGCCGAGCGCGTCGGCCTGAACTTCCTCATGCATCTCTCGGGCATTGCCACCTATACGGCGAAGTTCGCCGACGAAATCGCCCATACGCGCGCGAAGATCTGCTGCACCCGCAAGACGATCCCGGGACTGCGTGCGCTGGAGAAATACGCCGTGCGCCTCGGCGGTGGCTCCAACCATCGCTACGGCCTCGACGACGCGGTGCTGATCAAGGACAACCACATCGCCGTCTCCGGCGGCGTTGCCGGCGCCGTGCACGCGGCCCGCGCCTATTGCGGTCATCTGGTCAAGATCGAGATCGAAGTCGATGGTCTCAACCAGATGCGCGAGGCGCTGACCGCTGCACCCGACGTCATCCTGCTCGACAACATGGGGCCGGAGCGCCTGCGCGAAGCCGTGGCGGTCAATGCCGCCCATTGGCAGCTTGGCAGCGATGCCTACGCCGCCGATCCACGGCGCACGCGCCTCGAAGCCTCCGGCAACGTCAAGATCGACACGGTCCGCGCCATCGCCGAGACCGGCGTCGACTATATCTCGACCTCCAAGATCACCATGGCTGCGCCGACGCTCGACATCGGGTTGGACGTTGCGATCAAACGCTAAAGTCCCGCGGCAAAGCTTGAAGCGCCCCGGGCAAATCCATGAATCGATTCCGGTTTAAGGCATTGTCCAGTGACCGCCCGCGCAGCCGAAACCGGCGCTAGCGTTGCTGGATGAAGGGGCAGACGACGCGCTGGTCGATGGTGATCTCCGTGCCGCAGTCATAGCGACAGATCTTGAACTGTCCTCGCCTATCCTCGCCATTGAGGTTGCAGATCGTCACCCCGGGCTGGCCGCCGCCAGTCGGGCTGTTTTTGAAATAGTCGGGAATCGCCTTGTTCCCCTGTGGGTTCGGCACGAGAGGCTGTTCGGTCAGCAGGCTGGTGAGCAGCGCAAGCGCAAGCAGCATGTGTTCTTCCTTCGAGCATTTCCAGGAAAAGTGCGGAGCGTTCTTCCGTCGGGAAATGCGTGAAAACAAGGGGTTAGAGCTTTTCTATGACTCTCTTTCACCCTGGCCGGAACATAGCCGGCACGCTATCCAATCGAAGCAATGTAGCGCGTATGTGTCGAAATGTTAGGCGTGAACCCGCACTTTAAACCGCGCCAGCCATTCGATCGCCAGCATAGCGCTCTGATCGCTCCCGCTGAAGCGTTTTATGCAGAAGATGAGCGGCCGCCCACCTTGAGGCCGGGTGCCGGCCGTTCGTCAAGGATCTGGCGACGGAAGCGGAAGAGTGCGGCTGGCCTTCCGCCGGTCGACGCCAGCGTCATGCCGGTCGGCTCGACCAGCTCCGCACCTTCGACAAGCCGTCTGAAATTCTGTTTGTGCAGGTGTCGGCCGGAAATGGCCTCTACCGTCGCCTGCAGATCGGTGAGGGTGAATTCGGGCGGCATCAGTTCGAAGATGACCGGCCTATATTTGATCTTGCCGCGCAGCCGGGCGATCGCAGTTGCGACGATGCGGCGGTGGTCGTGGCGCATCGCCTGCCCGGCGGCGGGGCTGTCCTGCTCCCGGCTGCGGCCGTCGATAACCGCTTCGTGCACGAGACCGGCCTCGTAGAGCAGTTCGTAGCGCTCCAGCACCCGCTCCTCGTCCCACGGGAAATCGCCGAGACCGAAGGCAAGACGGATGCGCGCGCGTCGCTGGGCGCCTGGCGCCATGCGTTCGTCATCGGATGTGCCAAGCTCCCACCGCGACAGCGCCGGTAAAATCATCTGGTCGAGGATGACGGGCCGGCCCTGGCGCCAGTCCTCCCACGGCAGGTAACCGTACCAGTCGCGCCAATGTGCACCGGCTTCGGCCAGCCGCTCGGTGTTTTCGGTATCGGTTCGCGTCAAGGCGAGATAGCCGACCGAGACCATGTGCTTGCCCTCTTCGCTCGGCAGCCGCTGCCGTCCACGGTCGCCGAAGGTGTAGAGCTGCTCGATATAGCCGAGCTTGAGCGCCGTGCGCTTTTCCACGCGGTCGCGCAGGCTGGTCTCGAAGGTGCGGTGGCGTGCGGGATCGAAGGGGCCGAAGGGCAGGCTGTCCCGTGCGTCGCCATCAGCCTCGTTGATCGCCAGAATGCGCGGGCTGCGGTTGACGACGGCAACGATGGCCGCGTTGAGACCGATTTCGACGGTGACCGCCTGCATCTCAGTCGCCAACATGGGCTCCTTCGGCAACAAGCGGCAGCATGAACGGAACATTGCCGTCGGTATCGGCGCCGCGGCCGATCGAGCGCACGGCAGCGACGAGCCGCCCGCCACGGGATAAGACGGCGTCACCGATTTCGACAAGCCGTGTGTTCGGCGTCGCATAGGGCGAGGCCAGCCTCAACCGCTCCACCAGTTGCCGGTCGTCCTGCTCGGGTTCCACCGCAAGCGCGGCGATCAGGGCAGCGGCCGGCGACCGGGAAACGCCCATCCAGCAATGAACGAGCATCGGCCGCGTGCGGTCCCAGCCCTTGGCGAAATCGATGATCTGCTGGACGTGCTCTTCCTGCGGGGCGATGAGCCCGCCGGTGCCGGCAAAGCTGATATCGTTCATCCCCAGTGTCAGGTGCCGTGCCTTGGAGATGACCGCCGGGCGGTGGAAATCCTGGCCCTTGGCGACAAGGCTCAGCATTTCCGTGCAGCCGTGGCGAACGGCCATTTCGGCGATGCGGGCAAGGGGCGATACGACGATCCGCGGCATCTCAGGCATCCACCTTCGCAGCGGCGCGTTCCGCCTCGAGCTTAGCAAAACGCTCGGTAAACAGACGCTGGGCCTCGATTGCCGGCAAGGGGTCGATCAGCAGGCTGTCGCGGGTGATGCCGCGCGGCTGCCCGAAAAACTTTCGCGCTTCTTCTGTCGCGAAGCCGGCAAGCGCTGTCGCTTCGAAATAGGCGGCGATATGGTCTGCCTTCTTGATCCGGTCCTTCAGTTCCTTCGAGCAATGGGCAGGCAGACCGAAGCGCAAATGGATGGCGCTTTCCAACCGTTTCTCGACCAGCTTGTAGCCACCGCCGACCACGGCCTTGAAGGGAGAGATCATGTCGCCGATCACATATTCCGGTGCATCGTGCAGCAGCGCCATCAGGCAATCGTCGGCGTTGCACTTGTAGCTCCGGCGAAAGATATCCTCGACGATGAGGCTGTGCTGGGCGACGGAGAAGGCGTGGTCGCCGGCCGTCTGGCCGTTCCACCGAGCGACGCGGGCAAGACCGTGGGCGATGTCGCTGATCTCGACATCGAGCGGCGACGGGTCGAGCAGATCGAGCCGCCGTCCGGAAAGCATGCGTTGCCAGGCACGCGCCGAGGTCACGCGCTTGCCTCGTCGGCGGTGGTTGGGAAGGCAAGCCCGGTCCACTCCGGTAGCGTCAACGTCACGGGCACGTCGCCTGCGAGAAGGTCGACGCCGTTGGCCATCGCTTCGCCGGCCTTGTCGATACGCACGATCGCCAAGGCCGACGTGTCACGCACCGTGCCGAGCGTGCCGATCGGCTTGCCGTCTGCCGTTATCGCCGTGCCGGTTGGGGGGAGCGCCGCTGCACCGGCGACGATCACCACGCGGCGGCGCGGCGTGCCGCGATGCTGCATGCGCGAGACGACTTCCTGGCCGACATAGCAGCCCTTGCGGAAGGACAGCGCATCATTCTTGTCCATCAGCACATCATGCGGGAAGGCGTCCTGCAGTGCGTAGTCGGGACCGGAAACGGCAATGCCGGAGGCAATGCGCAGTTGCTCGAGGTCGGCAGCCGACGTCGTGTCCGCTTCGGTCCCTCCATAGGAACGCAACACCGTAGCACCGGCCTTCGCGAAGCGGTGATCGCGGTAACCGTCGGCCTGCGGTTCGTCGAAGGCGATGATGGTGGGGGTCGAGGTGTCGAGCGACAGGACCACGGCAGAGCGCAGCTTGTACATCGTCAGCCGCTTCAGGAGGGCCTCGGCCTGGTCGGCAGCGGTTTCCAGCCGCAAGCCTTCGCCGTCACGGGAAATCATGAAATCGAACAGGATCTTGCCCTGCGGCGTCAGCAGCGCGCCGGGCCTAGCCTCGTCAGGGGCGAGGGCATCGAGATCGGTGGTGATCAACCCCTGGAGAAGATCTTCCGCATCCTTGCCGGAAACGGAGACGATCGCGCGGTCGTCGAGGCGAACTCTGGGCATGGCTCGAATCCTGTTCACATTGCCGAACAGGTAGGATGTTCAGGGATGAACGGCAAGCGTATCGCCGCCGCTCAGTCGCCGGCGATGAAAAATTTCCACTTCCCGTCGGGCATGATGCCGACGCGATAGAAGTTGTAGCTGCCGAATTCTTCCATGTCGGCGAAATCGCCCGCCGTCACCAGTCGGAAGAGGTCCACTTTTTCGGGGGCGGTCAGCGAGGACAGCGGCTTTTCGGCGAAATAGGGCCAGACATAGGCTTCCTGCGGCGTACCCTTGTCGACCTGCACGAAGCCGGTCGAAAGCACGTCGAGCAGGATCGCCAGGATCTCGACGCCGTCCTGGTCGCCCGACAGGCTTTTCAGGGCTGCGATCGGATCCTCGTCGGCGCTGACACCGGTGACCTGGGTCTGTGTCGGGCCTTTGCCGAGAAGCGGCCGCAGCCGCTCGATGTCGCCGGAGGCGGCCGCCTCGACGATCAACTCGCGCATGCGCGCCACGGGCGCCGGTATCTTGGAAACGTCGCTCAGCACTTCGATGGGGTCGACCGTCTTCGGCTCTTCGGCGGCCGGTTCGTCCTTCGTCGCTGTCGCCGACTTGTTGATCAGCGGGTCCGGCATCGGGATTTCGAGCGGGATCTTTTCTTCCTGATCCGGTTCGTCATCCACAGGCGCGGCTGACGGAGGGGTGGCGTTCTGGTCGCTCGCGATTGCATTGGGCGCCTCTTGCAATTCGCTGAGCGCAAATGCGGGCGACGTCATAACCGGAACGCTCAGCGCGACACCGGCCAGAAGCAGCGTAACAAGGCGAACCGGAGAGGTCCGGTTTGCATGGTTCCGGCTCATAAGGGCAGTCCTGATATTACTGAAGCGAGCGTTGGGGCGAAAATTCACCGGCGAGCATGCGCTCGCGAAGCGAATTGAGCATCGCTTCCGCACCGTCTTCACCATGAAGCCGAACGGTTTCCCGCATGGCTAGAGCGATGGCCGCATCGGCGATGATTTCTGGCTCGATGCCATCAGCCATGCCGTCCGCCCAGGCCTCGTTCTGGTGTTCCAGCGCTGCCTGCATTTTCTCGTGGACGATCATGTCATCGATGTCGGTCAGGCTTGGTTCCATCATTCGTTCCATGCGACTTCCATTGCTGCAAGTGGCTCACTTTAACGTCGTCCGGCTGAACTTCAACTGAACGACCGTGACCCGGTTGTCACTTCTTACCACTCTCTTAACGAACTTAGCAGCCTTTTCCCGAAACGACACGGGGTCGTGAGAAAAGAGGTTAATTTATTGCTAATTTCCAAAGCGGGCGACGATTTCTGACGCAAGTGTTGCTCCTTCGGCACGATATCGCTGCTCGGCGACGATCGCCTGCTGCGTGCAGGTCGTGTAAACGGAGGCAAAGGTGCGATACCCCCGGTTGAAGGCGGCGGTCATACGCTCGCGCCGTTTTTCCTCGTTGGCCGTTTCCTTGTCGATCAGCTCCTGCATCGAGCGCCGCCAGACATCCTCGGGCTCCTTGACGCAGAGATTGCGCAAATAGTGGACGGAGCCGAGAACCTCGGCGAGGCGAATCAGTCTCTGGTCGTAGGGCGTCGGTTTTTCCTCGACGACGACAGGGGCGGGCGCTTGTGTCTCCGTCTTGCCCTGCGGCGGTGCCGCCGCCTTCTGCGCCACAGCGGTGGTCGCCGTCGCGAGCAGCAGGGTTGTCACGATCAGGCGGGTGATGGTCGGGCCGAATGTCATCATCCCATCAAGTCCGAATCGGCGGCTGTTTCAAGGCGTCCGCCCGTCTTTGCGTTTGCTGCAGCCTGAGCTGCCAGTTTTTCCACGCATTCGCGAACGCTGTCGGGAATGGGAAGCGCAAAGATCTCGTCCGGCGTGAACCAGCCGAGGCCGGCCGCATCGTCGCTGGCAACGGCGACGGCCGTCGCGTCCGCCTGCGCCCTGAAGACGGAGAGGAAGAAATGCAGTCCTTCCGATTCCTTGCCTGGCAGATCGTAGGTTTCGAACAGCACCGGGCTACGGGCGCGAATGCCGGTCTCTTCCTGCAATTCGCGCAAGGCCGTCTGCTCCGGCGTTTCTCCCGGCTCGGCGCGTCCGCCCGGAAAAGCGTACATATCGGCCGACGGCGGATTGGCGCGTCGCACCAAGAGGTAGCGGCCATCGCGTTCGAGAATGACGGAAGAGGCGAGTTCGGGCTGTTTCGGCATGGTGGAATCAATTTCGATCGCTATCGTTGACCCATCCTACGTGAAGTGCCACATCCATGTCATGTGCGGACGTTTTGCGCTGACGGCGACCCCGGAAGAATTGATAGAGCTGTTCGGCCTGCTGGAGAGCGATGACTTTCCGGCGCGCTTCAATATTGCGCCGACGCAGCCGATCATCGTCGTCGTCGCTGCAGATGGTGGCGGGCCGGGGAGCAACCTGCCGGAGCGCAAGGCCCTTCTCGTTCGCTGGGGTTTCACGCCTGGCTGGGTCAAGGACCCGCGGGATTTTCCGCTACTGATCAATGCCCGCGCCGAGACGGCGATCGAAAAGGCGTCGTTTCGCGCTGCGATGCGCCATCGTCGCGTGCTGGTGCCGGCGTCGGGCTTCTATGAGTGGCATCGCCCCGCAAAGGGCAGTGGCGAGGCCTCGCAGGCCTATTGGATCCGCCCGCGCAAAGGCGGCATCGTCGCTTTTGCCGGCCTGATGGAAACCTGGTCTTCCGCAGACGGCTCAGAAGTCGACACCGCCGCGGTCCTCACCACCAGCGCCAATCCTGCGATCGCGCCCATACACGATCGCATGCCGGTCGTGATCCAGCCGGAAGATTTTGCCCGCTGGCTGGACTGCAAGACGCAGGAGCCGCGCGACGTCGCCGATCTGATGGCGCCGGCGTCGCAGGACTACTTCGAAGCGATCCCGGTATCCGACAAGGTCAACAAGGTTGCCAATGCAGGCCCCGATATCCAGGAGGCGATCGTCCCACAGCTGGCGCCGAAAGCACAGGCGAAGGACGACAGGAACGGGGACAAGCCCGACGACGGGCAGATGTCCCTGTTCTGATCCGCGGATGTGTCTATGCCGGCTGCTTCTTCAGCTTGCCGGCGGGCTTTGCCTTGACCTGCAGGGCAGCGGCCAGCACGGCCTTGAGGCCGAGCGGGCGGTACTGCTGAACCAGATCGGCGGATGTCTTGGCGATGTCGGTGGTCTTGGCGGCCTTCACTTGCATGCACTCCTTGATGCTTTCCCTGGACCGGAAACTCCTCGTTGTCGCTTGCATAGGCGACAACGACGCTCCTCCTCAGTTTCTCCGGAGACAGGAACTGCGGTGTAGGGCCAAGCTGCACCGCGAATCTCTTTCCCGCGTCGCGATCCCAGATAAGCCAAATCATGACAAATCCATGACCATGCCTACGCTTGGATAGCCGGCTGTGCTTCGCATGCGGCTGACCACTTGACCGGCGCCATGCGAAGCGCGATAAGTGTGGCCATGAAAACGGTTACCTGCATTATCTGCCGGAAGATTATTCGCTAGCGCTTCGCTGGCCTGGCCGTTTTCGTCTCCCGAAATCCAAGATGACAAACGCGCGGGCCTCCCGGGCGCCGTATTTCTGACGGTCGCATGCGTATTGGAGATTTGGAATGGGCGGAGTGCCGACACTTAAGCTGTACAACACGCTGACGCGGGAGAAGGTCGATTTCCGGCCCATCGATCCCGACAATGTCCGCACGTATGTCTGCGGCCCGACCGTCTACGACTATGCCCATATCGGCAATGCGCGTCCGGTCATCGTCTTCGATATTCTTTTCCGACTGCTGCGCCATGTCTATGGCGCGCCGAAGGTGACCTATGTTCGCAACATCACCGACGTCGACGACAAGATCAACGCGCGCGCCTTGCGCGATTATCCCGGCCTGCCGCTCAACGAGGCGATCCGGCATGTGACCGAGAAGACCGAGACGCAGTTTCTCGAAGACGCCAAGTCGCTCGGCTGCCTCGATCCTGACGTGCAGCCTCGCGCGACCGACAACATTCCGCAGATGATCGACATCATCGACAAGCTGATCGCCAAGGGCCATGCCTACAAGGCCGGCGGCGAGGTGCTGTTCGATACCAAGTCGATGCCGGACTACGGGCAGCTTTCCAAGCGCAATCTCGACGAGCAGCAGGCCGGCGCCCGCGTCGCCGTCGAGGTGCACAAGAAGCACCCGGGCGATTTCGTGCTGTGGAAGCTCTCGGCCGATCACGAGCCCGGCTGGGAAAGCCCATGGGGCAGGGGTCGTCCCGGTTGGCACATCGAGTGCTCTGCCATGAGCGGCCGCTATCTCGGCGAAGTCTTCGATATCCACGGCGGCGGGCTCGACCTCATCTTCCCGCACCACGAGAACGAGATTGCCCAGTCACGTTGCGCCCACGGCACGGACGTGATGGCGAATGTCTGGATGCACAACGGCTTCCTGCAGGTCGAAGGCCGCAAGATGTCGAAGTCCGAAGGCAACTTCGTCACCATCTACGAACTGCTGCACACCGAAAAGTTCGGCGGCCGCAAATGGCCGGGCGACGTGCTGCGCCTTGCCATGTTGATGACTCACTACCGCGAGCCGATCGATTTCTCGATCAAGCGGCTGGAAGAGGCCGAGCACCTGCTGTCCAAATGGCCGGTCCCGGGCGAGGCAAAGGGCGAGGTCGATCCGGCGATCGTCACGGCGCTGTCCGACGACCTGAACACGGTGGCGGCCGTCCAGGCGCTGCATGTGCTGGCGCAGAAGGCCGTGAGCGATCCGAGCCTGAGGGGCAGCTTTGCCGCAAGCGCGTCGTTGCTCGGTATCGTGCCGCAGGCCGTTGAACTCGACGAGGCCGTCGTGCACGAAGTCGATGGCCGCGTGCGGACACGTCTCGAATTGCTCAAAGCCAAGGATTTCGCTGCCGGCGACAGGATCCGCGACGATCTGCTGGCCCAGGGCATCCAGCTCAAGGACGGCAAGGACCCGGTCACGGGCGAGCGCGTGACGACCTGGGAAGTGAAGCGGTGAAGCTGCCTGCCGTTCCCGATTGGCCTGAGGGCCAGTGGCGTCCGGGCAGGGGACGGCGGTCGCGGCTTGGCGGCATGAGGAGGGGCGCGTGAAGGAGGAGTTCATGCAATGATCGATCATACGGGCATTTCGGTTGCGGACTTCGACAAGTCGAAGTCGTTCTACGACAAGGCATTCGCCCCGCTCGGAGCGTCGCTCCTGATGATGGTGCCGGCGGAGCATACCGGCGGCGTCAAGGTCGGCGGCTACGGTCGTGAACGTCCGGTCTTCTGGCTGCACGAGGCCGTCGCAGGTCCGGGGCGACATTATGCTTTCACCGCACGCAGCCGCAGCGAAGTCGACGCCTTCTACGACGCGGCCCTGTCTGCCGGCGGACGCGACAATGGCAAGCCGGGGCTGCGGCCGCACTACCATCCGGATTATTATGCCGCCTTCGTCTTCGATCCCGACGGCAACAATATCGAGGCGGTCTGCCATGCGCCGGCTTGAGGAGACGTCGCGATGAGCCTTGACAACAAGCCGTATCATACCGGCGGCTGCCAATGCGGTGCCGTGCGCTTCCGCGTCGAGGGCGTTCTTGGTAACGCGTCCGTCTGCCATTGCCGCATGTGCCAGAAGGCGAGCGGAAACTTCTACCTGCCCCTGGTGTCGGTGCGGGGTGCGCATGTCACCTGGACGCGCGGCGAGCGCAAACGCTTCCAGTCATCCAACTTCGGCTGGCGTGGTTTTTGCGGCGATTGCGGCACGCCGCTGACCTATGAGGCGCCCGATGGCATGGCACTGGCGATCGCCGCCTTCGACGAACCGCAGGGGATCGTGCCGACAATCCAGTGGGGCATTGAGGGCAAGTTGCCCTATGTCGACCAAGTGCCTGCGCTTCCGGGCGAGGAGACGATGGCCGATGCCGACGCCGCGTCCTTTCTTGCCGATCTTGTATCCTATCAGCACCCCGACCATGACACCGAAACCTGGCCCCCGGAGGACATGAAATGACCGACACGGTTAGAACAGGCGGATGCCAATGCGGCGCGGTTCGTTTCCGCATTCGCGGACAGCTCGGCCGTCCGTCGATCTGCCATTGCCGCATGTGCCAGAAGCAGTTCGGCTCCTTCTTCTCTGCGCTGGTGACGGCGCCGAAGGATGGCATCGAGTGGACGCGCGACGAACCGAGCTATTTCCAGTCTTCGGTCAATATCGATCGCGGTTTCTGCCCGAAATGCGGCACGCCGATGATCTACCGCCATCCCGGCGGCATGGAGATTGCCATCGGGACCTTCGACGATCGCAGCGATCTGGCACCGCAGATACAGGTCAATTATGCCTCGCGGCTCCCCTGGGTCGAGACCATCTTCGACCAGCCGGTGCTGACGGATCCGGATTTCTATGGCAGGCAGGAGAGCATCATCTCCTTCCAGCATCCCGATCACGAGACCGAGCAGTGGCACGAACCGGGAGTGTTCAGATGACGATTTCGCGCATCTTTACCGGCGGATGCCAGTGCGGAGCGGTCCGCTACCGCGCCGAAGGCGTGCTGGCGGATGCGCATATCTGTCACTGTCGCATGTGCCAGAAGGCCGCCGGCAACTATTTCATGCCGCTTGCCAATATCGCCCGCGACAATTTCGACATTACCCGCGGGCAGCCCTCATGGTTTCGCTCGTCGCATCTGGTGCGCCGCGCCTTCTGCCACGATTGCGGGACGCCGCTGTTCTATGACATGCCGGACGAGGACTTCCTCAACATCGTGCTCGGCTCGCTCGACGACCCGGACGATCTGCCGCCGGTTTATCAGTCGGGTGTGGAGTCGCGCATGGTGTGGTTCGCGCGGCTGGCGAAACTGCCCGAAAGGCAAACCGACGACGGCAGCGAACTGTCGGCCACCCGACACTTGCTCGTGCTCGAAACGAACCGCCAGCATCCCGACTACGATACGGTGCACTGGCCACCCATGAGAGACTTATAATGACGGCTGCACTGCGCACGCTCTACCCGGAAATCGAACCCTATGCGTCGGGCCACCTCGACGTCGGCGACGGTCACTCCGTCTATTGGGAACGGGTGGGAACGCCGGGGGCCAAGCCGGCGGTGTTCCTGCATGGCGGGCCCGGCGGCACGATCTCGCCGAACCATCGCCGGCTGTTCGACCCCGTGCTTTACGACGTGACGCTGTTCGACCAGCGCGGCTGCGGCAAGTCGGCGCCGCATGCGGAGATCGAAGCCAACACCACCTGGCACCTCGTCGCCGATATCGAACGCCTGCGTGAGATGGCAGGGGCCGAAAAATGGCAGGTGTTCGGCGGGTCCTGGGGATCGACGCTGGCGCTCGCCTATGCGGAAAAACACCCGGACCGGGTCACCGAGCTGGTGCTGCGCGGCATTTATACGCTGACCAAGGCGGAGCTTGACTGGTACTATCAGTTCGGCGTCTCGGAGATGTTTCCGGACAAATGGGAGCGTTTCATCGCGCCTATCCCCGAGAACGAGCGCCACGAGATGATGAATGCCTATCACCGGCGCCTGACCAGCGACAACAGGGCGACGCGGCTCGCTGCCGCCAAAAGCTGGAGCATCTGGGAAGGCGAGACGATTACGCTGCTTCCGGAACTGTCGACCAGCGGCCGCTTCGAGGAGGACGAGTTTGCCGATGCCTTTGCGCGCATCGAGAACCACTTCTTCGTCAATGCCGGCTGGATGGACGACGGACAATTGCTGCGGGATGCCCATCGTCTGCGTGGCATCCCCGGCGTGATCGTCCAGGGCCGCTACGACATGCCATGCCCGGCCAAATATGCCTGGCAATTGCACAAGGCCTGGCCCGAGGCCGACTTCCACCTGATCGAGGGGGCAGGGCACGCCTATTCCGAGCCCGGTATCCTCGACCAGCTGATCCGCGCCACGGATAAATTCGCAGGCAAGACCGAATAACGACTGAGTATTATTGGAAACGAGCCATGACCAGGGAACGCATCTATCTCTTCGACACGACGCTACGGGACGGGCAGCAGACGCCCGGCATCGACTTTTCCGTCGAGGACAAGATCGCGATTACCAGCCTGCTCGACGATTTCGGCATGGACTATGTCGAAGGCGGTTACCCCGGCGCCAATCCGACCGATACCGACTTCTTCAAGCGCAAGCGCACGAACAAGGCGTCCTTCGTCGCCTTCGGCATGACCAAGCGCGCCGGCGTTTCCGCTTCGAACGATCCGGGCCTTGCAGCCTTGCTCGAGGCAAAGAGCGATGCGATCTGTCTCGTGGCCAAGAGCTGGGATTACCACGTGGCGGTGGCGCTCGGCTGTTCCAACGAGGAAAACCTCGAGAATATCCGGGCTTCGGTCGCCGCTGTCGTCGGTGCCGGCCGCGAGGCGATGGTCGACTGCGAGCATTTCTTCGACGGCTACAAGGCGAACCCCGCCTATGCGCTTGCCTGCGCCAAGGCCGCCTTCGAAGCCGGCGCGCGCTGGATCGTGCTTTGCGATACCAATGGCGGCACGCAGCCGCATGAGGTGCGCGAGATCGTGTCGGCGGTCATCGCTGCCGGCGTGCCGGGCGCCAATCTCGGCATTCACGCCCATAACGACACGGGGCAGGCCATCGCCAATACGCTCGCCGCCGTCGAGGCCGGCGTCCGCCAGATACAGGGGACGCTGAACGGTATCGGCGAGCGGTGCGGCAACGCCAATCTGGTGACGCTGATTCCCACCCTGGCACTGAAGGAGATCTATTCCAGCCGGTTCGAAACGGCGATCGATGCCGATCGCCTGCAGGAACTGACGAAGCTGTCCCACGCCTTCGACGAGCTTTTGAACCGCTCGCCCGACATGCAGGCGCCCTATGTCGGTGCCTCGGCCTTTGCCACCAAGGCCGGCATTCACGCCTCGGCGCTTCTGAAGGATCCGCGCACCTACGAGCATGTCGCGCCGGAAAGCGTCGGCAATCTGCGCAAGGTCATGGTGTCGGACCAGGGCGGCAAGGCCAACTTCATCAACGCCCTGAAGCGTCGCGGCATCGTCGTTGGCAAGGACGATCCCAAGCTCGACAAGCTGATCGCGATCGTCAAAGAACGCGAAGCGACCGGCTATGCCTATGAGGGTGCCGACGCGAGTTTCGCGCTTCTGGCAAGCCGCATCCTCGGAACGGTGCCGGATTTCTTCCACGTCGAAAGCTTCCGCGTGATGGTCGAGCGCCGCTTCGACGCCAACGGCCATCTGAAGACCGTGTCGGAGGCGGTCGTCAAGGTCGTCGTCGATGGCGAGACCATGATGTCGGTCGCCGAGGGCCACGGCCCCGTCAACGCGCTCGACCTGGCTCTGCGCAAGGATCTCGGAAAATACCAGTCCGAGATCGAAGACCTTGAGCTTGCGGACTACAAGGTCCGTATTCTCAACGGCGGGACCGAGGCGATCACGCGCGTTCTGATCGAATCGACCGATGGCACGGGCGCGCGTTGGTGGACGGTGGGCGTCTCCGACAACATTATCGATGCCTCCTTCCAGGCGCTGATGGACAGTATCATTTTCAAGCTGTTGAAGAACCGCGACCATGTCGGGCTGATTGCGGCCGAATAAACGCCTGGTTCAGAGAGCAGGGGCGCCCGCTGGGGTGCCGCTTCCCCTGCCTACTGCATAATTCCTTAAATCGGAATCGATTTAAGGAAAAAATTATGCAGCAAATTTAACGTGTTACAGCGTCCTTAGCGCGTCATGTTTGACGCGCGGCGCTGTAAGGTATGAGCAAAATTCACCATCCGTTCACGGAAATGAATTGGTGCATTGATGGCCATTGGAGTAGGACGCCCCATGGAAGGGGTCGTCGGCCGGCAAGGCTGCGCCTTCGACTAGAGCATTTCCAGGTAAGTGCGGAGCGGTTTTTCGTCAGGAAATGCGTAAAAACAAAGAGATAGAGCGTTTCTGCGGCTCCGTCCAAAACGGAAATCCTCTAGGGCCGGAGCGGGCGTCATAGCCGCGATAGCCTCCGGCGAATACATCAGGAAAAGTGTCATGGCCGAGCCGAACGCGAAACTACCCGCAGAAAACACCGATTCCGCCAAGGGCTTCGCCTTTGCGCTCGCGGCCTATCTGCTTTGGGGGTTCCTGCCTTTCTTCATGAAGGCGATCGCCCATATCCCGGCACCGGAAGTGGTGGCGCACCGGATCGTCTGGTCGGTTCCGCTCGCGGGCCTCGTGCTGGTCTGGCTCGGGCGCACGGAAGACGTCAAAGTCGCGCTTCGTTCGCCGCGCATGTTGCGCATGGCGGCCCTTACGGCCGTGCTCATCACCATCAACTGGGGCATCTATGTCTGGGCGATCGGCGCGGGCCGGGCGATCGAGACGGCGCTCGGCTACTATATCAATCCGCTGTTTTCGATTTTCCTCGGCGCTCTGTTGCTGAAGGAAAAGCCGAGCCCGGCACAGATGGTGGCGATCGCGCTGGCTGCTGCCGCCGTTGCGGTGCTCGCTTTCGACGCCGGTGGTCTGCCCTGGGTGTCGATCGGGCTCTGCCTTTCCTGGGGCTTTTATGCCTTCTTCCGCAAGACGCTGCCGATCGGACCGAACCAGGGCTTCTTCCTCGAAGTGCTGCTGCTCAGCATCCCGGCGATCGGCTACATCATCTGGCTCGAAGCCACCGGCCAGGGGCACTTCGGCGACACCGGCATGGCCGATGTGCTGTGGCTGATGTCCTGCGGCATCGTCACTGCCATCCCGCTGATGATCTATGCCAACGGCGCCAAGCTGCTGCGGCTCTCGACCATCGGCATCATGCAGTACATCGCGCCGACGATGATCTTCCTAATCGCCGTCTTCGTCTTCCACGAGCCCTTCGGTACGGCAAAGCTGATCGCTTTCGCACTGATCTGGGCGGCGCTGGTCATTTATTCCGGCGCCATGCTGGCGCAGAGCCGCGCGCGACGCGCGGAACAGGTCAGCCCGGCCGAATAAGCGACCATGCAGAAAATGAAAAAAGGCGCGACCGTCCGGCGCGCCTTTTCCGATTCTTGGGAGGCAGTCGGCGACTAGAGGCGCGAGATGATCTCGGCTTCGCCTTCGCGGCCGTCCGCACCCTTGGCGGCTGCAAGGATTGCCGGCACGATGTCCTCGGCCTTGTCGACGACGAGCGGCTGGACGAGATGGGCGGTGTGGACGAAGCCTTCGCCGCGCATGTGCTGCAGCAGATCCAGCATCGGCTTCCAGAAATTGTTCATGTTGCCGAAGACCATTGGTTTGCGGTGGCGCCCGAGCTGCGCCCAGGTCATGATCTCGACGATCTCTTCCAGAGTGCCGATACCACCCGGCAGCGCGACGAAGGCGTCGGCGCGCTCGAACATCGTGTGCTTGCGCTCATGCATGTCGGCGGTGACGATCAGTTCGTTCAGCTGGCCGAGCGAATGGCGCGTCGCTTCCTTGTCCATCAGGAATTCGGGGATGATGCCGGTGACTTCGCCGCCATTGGAAAGCACGCCGCTTGCGACCGCTCCCATGATGCCGCGGGTGCCGCCGCCATAGACCAATCGCAGGCCGTGGTCGGCGATCGAGCGGCCGAGTGCGCGGCCGGCTTCCATGTAAATCGGGTCACGTCCGGGCTGCGAGCCGCAGTAGACGCAGATGGATCGAATCGTGCTGGCTTCAGTGTTCATCCGGCCAAAAAACATTGCAGCGCAGCAAGGGTCAAGAAAAATGAGGGGAAAGCTTGGTTCACGGCGCTTGCAGCAAGGGCGGCTGCTTGTCTGCTACTCCCGGAAACGCTAGCAATTTCAGGGATCGATTGAAGAAATCGGGCGGGTAGCTCGCAGTTGCGCTATAATGATAGTACAAGCCCCGCGCCGTAGGCCGATGAGAGGGCATGCGCGGAGCGTCGCTCCGCTCCTGTGGAGAGTGGCATGATCAAGAACAAGGCCGGCTGGGTGGCCCTTACTGTCCTTGCGGCAGCAACAGCGTTGATGATTTTTGTAGTTCAACCGAATTTGCGTGGCGGCAAGGAAGCCTCAGTCGATGGCGCGGCAAACGGCCCTGCCCAAACCACTGATGCGGCATCGTCGAATGGCGGGCCTCAGCCCAGTGCGGGCGCAAGCAACGAGGCTGCGGCAAGCGCCACCGATGCGAAAGCGCCGGCAGAAGACCCGTCCATTCCCGGCTTCGACGTCCTGCGCGTCGAGCCCGATGGTTCGACCGTCGTTGCCGGTCATGCCGCACCGGGCTCCAAGCTCGAGATCCTCAACGGCACCACCGTCGTCGGAACGGCGGATGTCGGCGTGACCGGCGATTTCGCCGCTGTCTTCGACAAGCCGCTTCCGGCCGGAGACTATCAGCTGACCCTGCGCGCCGTCGGCGAAGATGGCGTTGCCAAGAATTCGCATGAGGTCGCGACGGTTTCCGTGCCGAAGGACCCGACGGGACAACTGCTTGCCATGGTCTCCAAGCCGGGCGCGGCCAGCCGGCTGCTCACCACGCCCGACGCCCTGGCCGGCGCGGCGCAGACAGCCGACGCATCAGCGTCGCAGCCAGCTGCGGGAACTTCCGCCGACGTGGCGTCTGCAACGGCGCAGACGACGAGCGATGCAACGGCGGCAAAGCCAAGTGCCGCTGCCGGGCTGCAGGTGACCGCCGTCGAGATCGAGGGCGCGAAGATGTTCGTCGCCGGTAGCGCAAAGCCCGGCGCCTTGGTTCGCATCTATGCGGACGACAAGCTGCTCGGCGAAATCAAGGCCGACGACAAGGGCCACTTCGTCGTCGACGGCCAGATCGACCTTTCGGTCGGCAGCCACATCATCCGCGCCGACATGCTGAGCGACGACGCAAGCAAAGTCGTGATGCGTGCATCGGTTCCGTTCGACCGTCCGGCAGGTAGCCAGGTCGCGGCCATTGCCGGCCCGGTTTCTGCGGCCGCAACGGCCGGCCTCGACGGGCTGCGCGCCGAAGCAGGCAAGGCGCTCGCGCTGCTGAAGGGGCTCTTCTCCAACGGCAAGGTGCCGACGGGCGAGCAACTCGCGGCAGCACGCTCCGCAAGCGAGTTTGCGCTGAAGTCACTGGCCGACTTCAGGCTGACGGACAATTCCGACCAGGCGTTGGCTGACGAAGCGGCCCGGACGTCGAAGGCTGCAGCTGATGCGCTGGCCGTGCTGAAAGAGGCGTCGCAGGATCCCTCGAGCGTCGCCACGGCCTTGACCAAGGTCGAGGCATCGGTCGGGGCCATTCTCGCCGAACGCGGCAGCGTGACGCCGGCGGTTGCCGCCAAGGCGCAGCCCGCCGCATCGGGCGAGGTCGCCGAGGCTTCCGGCGCATCGAAGGTCAAGGGTGCCGGCAGCTCGATCGTCAATGATGTCGCGGCCGCGCAGCCTTCCGTGGCCTCGGCGAAAACCCAGGCGCAGCCGGAAACGGTGGAGCAGGCGCCGCTGAAGGAAAGCAAGAGCTCGGTCATCATCCGTCGCGGCGATACGCTCTGGCAAATTTCACGGCGTGTCTATGGCGCGGGCGTTCGTTACACCACGATCTACCTCGCCAACCAGGCCCAGATCGAAAACCCCGACCGGATCCGTCCGGGCCAGGTGTTCGGCGTTCCGGATCAGGCGCTTTCCGACGAAGAGTCGCGGGAAATTCACAAGAAGCACATGAAACACGAACAATAGGCTGCTCATCGACCTCAATCGCATTGCGGTGGTGTCGACGGAGACCTATCTGTCAAATAAGGCGGCGTCTTCAACGAGACGCCGCTTTTCATTGGATGGCGACGATGTGCCCCGATGTCCTTGTCCAAGGTCCGAGGCGTTGAGCCGTAATTGCGCGACCCGGTGGATTGGCATGACCATCCGCCTGGGCTTGCGAAAGAGTGAAGGCGGATCAAGACGTGGCACCTGCAAACCAGACGAAGACGATCTCCGCCGATACGAGCAACCCGTTTCGGACCATCGTCAACCTGTGGCCCTATATGTGGCCTTCGGATCGGGCGGATCTGAAGCTACGGGTCGTCTGGGCAACGATCATCCTGGTGATTGCCAAGGTCGTGCTGATCCTCGTTCCTTATTTCTTCAAGTGGGCGACGGACGCGCTCAACAACAAGCCCGACGCGCTGGGTTTTCTGCCGCAGTTCCTGACCGGCGCGGTCATCCTGGTGCTTGCCTATAACCTCGCGCGCCTGCTGCAGGCGGGGCTCAATCAACTGCGCGACGCGCTGTTTGCCAGCGTCGGGCAGCATGCGGTCCGGCAGCTCGCCTACAAGACCTTCGTGCACATGCACCAGATGTCGTTGCGTTTTCACCTGGAGCGGCGCACCGGCGGCCTGTCTCGGGTGATCGAGCGCGGCACCAAGGGCATCGAGACCATCGTTCGCTTCACCATTCTGAACAGTGTTCCGACGCTGATCGAATTCCTGCTGACCGCCGTGATCTTCTGGTGGGGCTACGGTTTCAGCTACCTGCTGGTCACGGCCATCACCGTCTGGCTCTATATCTGGTTCACCGTCAAGGCGAGCGACTGGCGCATCGCCATCCGCCGCTCCATGAACGACAGCGACACCGACGCCAATACCAAGGCGATCGACTCGCTCTTGAACTTCGAGACCGTCAAATATTTCGGCAACGAAGAGATGGAAGCCAAGCGCTTCGACAGATCCATGCAGCGCTATGAGAAGGCGGCGACCCAAGTCTGGACGTCGCTCGGCTGGCTCAACTTCGGCCAGGCGATGATCTTTGGGGCGGGCACGGCCGTCATGATGGTCATGTCGGCACTCGCGGTGCAGCGCGGCGAGCAGACGCTCGGCGACTTCGTCTTCATCAATGCCATGCTGATCCAGCTTGCCATCCCGCTCAATTTCATCGGCTTCGTCTATCGCGAAATCCGACAGGGCCTGACCGACATCGAACACATGTTCGATCTGCTCGACGTCGAAGCAGAAGTGGCTGATCGCCCGGGTGCGCGACAGCTTGCCATCGCTAACGGTGCCATTGCCTTCAAGGACGTGCACTTCGCCTATGATTCGGCGCGGCCGATCCTCAAGGGCATCAGCTTCCAGGTGCCGGCCGGCAAGACGGTTGCCGTCGTCGGCCCCTCAGGTGCCGGCAAATCGACGCTCTCTCGGCTTCTCTATCGCTTCTACGACGTGCAGCAGGGCACGATCACCATCGACGGGCAGGACGTGCGCGATGTGACGCAGAAGAGCCTGCGCGGGGTCATCGGCATGGTGCCGCAGGATACGGTGCTGTTCAACGACACCATCGCCTACAACATCCGCTACGGACGCGTTTCGGCCACCGAGGAGGAGGTCGTGGCGGCGGCTGAAGCAGCGCAGATCGCCAGCTTCATCCAGTCGCTTCCCGAAGGTTTCCAGGCGATGGTCGGAGAGCGCGGGCTGAAGCTTTCGGGCGGTGAGAAGCAGCGCGTCGCTATCGCCCGCACGATCCTCAAGGCGCCGCCGATCCTCATCCTCGACGAGGCAACCTCGGCGCTCGACACTCGCACGGAACAGGAAATCCAGTCGGCGCTCGACGTCGTTTCCCGCAACCGCACGACGCTGGTCATAGCCCATCGGCTTTCGACAGTGATCAATGCCGATGAAATCATCGTGCTCAAGGACGGCGTCATCGCCGAGCGCGGCACGCATGGGGAACTGATCGAGCGCGACGGACTTTATGCTTCCATGTGGAGCCGTCAGCGTGAGGCGACCCAGGCGGAAGAACAATTGAAGCGTGTGCGCGAGAGCGACGACCTCGGCATCGTCACGCGCGGGGAGCCGGCCGTTTGACGATGCTGCCTTTGGCTGATCGCGACGCGTTTTGTCGCTGTCGGGCGGCCAGCGTTGCCGCGGGCGGCATTTCGCGCTAGGTCACGTTCCACATCAAATCTGGAGTAGAGTTCATGAGCTTGGTCAATACGGTGCGCAACACGCTCGTTCCGGTGCACAAGGAAGGCTATCGCTTCATCGCGATCTTCTTCGTCGTGTCGCTGGTGCTGGGCTTCCTGTGGGAGCCGCTGATGTGGATCGGCTTCCTGCTCACCGCCTGGTGCGCCTATTTCTTCCGCGATCCCGAGCGCATGACGCCGATCGACGACGATCTGGTGATCAGCCCGGCCGACGGCCGCGTTTCGTCGATCGCCATGGTGACGCCGCCGGAAGAGCTGGGTCTCGGCTCCGAGCCGATGCTGCGCATCTCGGTGTTCATGAACGTCTTCAACTGCCATGTGAACCGTGCGCCGATGACCGGTACCATCAGCCGCATCGCCTACCGCGCCGGCAAGTTCGTCAACGCCGACCTCGACAAGGCCAGCCATGAGAACGAGCGCAACGGCCTCGTCATCCAGACGAAGCACGGCGCTATCGGCGTCGTGCAGATCGCCGGTCTCGTCGCCCGTCGCATCATCTGCTGGAAGTATGAAAACGCCTCGCTCGACGCGGGCGAGCGTTTCGGCCTCATCCGCTTTGGTTCGCGCCTCGACGTCTTCCTGCCGGAAGGTGTCGAGCCCCGCGTCAGCCTCGGCCAGACCGCGATTGCCGGGGAAACCGTGCTCGCCGAATTCGGCTCGGCCAAGGGCCCGGTCATCAGCCGCCGCGCATAAGGAGCCCCTATGGAAGGTCCTCAACAGGAAAACCCAGCCGAGCCGCCGAAAGTCGCGGGCGAGGCGAATGGTTCCAACGACACCGGCCGCGGCCCTCGACTGCGCGAAATACCGCTGCGGCTGATGATCCCGAACATGATCACCGTACTGGCGATCTGCGCGGGTCTCTCCGGCATCCGGCTCGCCTTCGAAAACCGCATCGAGCTCGCCGTTGCCATGGTGTTGCTTGCGGCCTTTCTCGACGCTATCGACGGTCGCGTCGCCCGCCTCTTGAAGGCGACGTCGAACTTCGGCGGCCAGATGGACTCGCTCGCCGATATCATCAACTTCGGTGTCGCACCGGCTCTCGTTCTCTACGTCTTCATCCTGGATCAGGCCCGCTCGATCGGCTGGATTGCTGCGTTGATCTACGCGATCGCCTGCGGTCTGCGCTTGGCGCGCTTCAACGTCATGGCCGAGCGCCAGTCCAAGGCCGCGTGGCAGTCGGAGTATTTCGTCGGCGTGCCTGCGCCGGCGGGCGCCATGCTGGTGTTGCTGCCGGTCTATCTCGGCCTGCTGGGCTTGGCACCCGAGCGCACCATGGCGCTGATCGCATCCGGTTACACCGTGCTGATTGCCTTCCTGCTGGTCAGCCGTCTGCCGGTCTGGTCGGGCAAGTCGGAAAACAGCCGCGTGCGCCGCGATCTCGTCCTGCCGGTCATTCTCGTGGTCGTCTTCTATGTCGCGACGCTGATGACCTATACCTGGGAGACGATGGCGGTGACGGCGCTTGGCTACCTGATCACGCTGCCGTTCGGCGCCCGCTCCTGGCAGCGCAAATATGGCGGCGACTGGCCGGCCCATCCCGCAGATGGCGGCGACGGCTTGCCGGGCGACAAGGACTGACGCATGTCGCGCAAAAGTGCGCAGCGGTTTTGCGATAATGACATGCGCAAAAACAAGGGCTTAAAGTGCGGTAAGCGAATCCAACGATCGCGACGCGCTTTAACCCTGAACTTCAGCGCAATAACAAAGGCCACCGTGGAAGCACGGTGGCCTTTTTGATTTAAGCTCTGTGGTCGTCGTCACGCCGGCAGGCGATAATCGACGATCTTCTTTTCGCGAACGATGTAAAGCTTGCCGGTCTCGGTCTGATCCGGACCCACCAGCGGCAGCAACTGGGCTGCGACTTCGGCCGGATGCGGCACGGTTTCCGGATCTTCGCCGGGCATGGCCTGGGCGCGCATGGCGGTGCGGGTTGCGCCCGGATCGACGCTGAGGATGCGCAGCGGCAGCCGCTGCGTCTCGCCGGCCCAGGTGCGGGCGAGCGCCTCGACCGCGGCCTTGGAGGCGGAGTAGGGGCCCCAGAACGGCTTGCACTTGTGCGCAGCGCTCGAGGAAAGAATGAGCGCGCGTCCGGCATCGGACTTGATCAGCAACGGCTCGAGCGTGCGGATCAGGCGCCAGGTGGCATTGACGTTGATGTTCATCACCTTCTCGAACACCTTGGCCTCGACATGGCCGATCGGCGAGATGGTGCCGAGCACGCCGGCATTGGCGACCATGATGTCGAGCTTGCCCCAGCGTTCGTTGATCGCGCCGCCAAGCTTGTCGATCGCAGCCATGTCGGCGAGATCGAAGGGAACGAGCGTTGCCGAGCCGCCGACCGCCTTGATGGCGTCATCCAATTCTTCGAGGCCGCCGACGGTGCGGGCGCAGGCGACGACGTGGGCGCCAGCCTTGGCGAGTTCGAGGGCCGTGAAATAGCCGATACCGCGCGATGCGCCGGTGACGACGGCGACCCGGTCTTTCAAATTGATCGTCATTTTATTGTCTGATTATCCGTTGCTGGCGAGAACCGAGAGTTTGCGGACGTTGCTGGCGCCTTCCTGGTCGAGAAGGCGTGTCGGATAGTCCCCGGTGAAATAGTGATCGGTGAACTGCGGCGCCTTGGGATCGCGCTTGACGCCGCCCACAGCCTCGTAGAGGCCGTCGATCGACAGGAACTCGAGCGAGTCCGCGCCGATGAAGCGGCACATGGAGGCGAGGTCGGCATGCTGGTTGGCCAGCAGCTTGTCACGGTCCGGCGTGTCGATGCCGTAGAAGTCCGGGTGGAAGATCATCGGGCTGGCGACGCGCACATGCACTTCGCGCGCGCCCGCGTCCCGCATCATCTGCACGATCTTCACCGACGTGGTGCCGCGCACGATCGAATCGTCGACGAGCACGACCCGCTTGCCTTCGATCATCGCACGGTTGGCGGAGTGCTTGAGCTTGACGCCGAAGGCGCGGATCTGCTGCGTCGGCTCGATGAAGGTGCGGCCGACATAGTGGTTGCGGATGATGCCGTATTCGAAGGGAATGCCGCTCTGCTGCGCATAGCCGAGCGCGGCCGGCGTACCGCCGTCCGGCACCGGAACCACCACGTCCGCCTCGACGGGCGACTCCTTGGCGAGATTGATGCCCATGTTCTTGCGCGAGACATAAATGCTGCGACCGCCGACGACCGAATCCGGACGGGCGAAATAGACGTATTCGAACAGGCAGAGCCGCTCCGGCTGCGGGGCGAGCGGCTTGCGGGCGTCGATCGAGATCGAGCCGTCGGACTGGATCTCGCAGATGATGATTTCGCCATTCTCGACGTCGCGCACGAACTTGGCGCCGATGATGTCGAGTGCGCAGGTTTCCGAGCAGAAGATCGGCTTGCCGTCGAGTTCGCCCATGACGAGCGGACGGATGCCGTGCGGGTCACGGGCGGCGATCAGCTTGGTGCGGGTCAGCGCCAGCATGGAATAGCCGCCTTCGACCTGCGCGATCGCGTCGGCGAAGCGGTCGGTGGTCGAGGCATGCTTCGAGCGGGCGATGAGGTGAAGGACGACTTCGGTATCGGAGGTCGACTGACAGATGGCACCATCGGTGATGATCTGGCGGCGCAGCGTCAGGCCGTTGGTGAAGTTGCCGTTATGGGCGATCGCGATGCCGCCTTCATGCAACTCGGCAAACAGCGGCTGGACGTTGCGCAGCGCTACTTCGCCTGTCGTCGAGTAGCGCGTGTGGCCGATCGACATGAAGCCCGGGAGCTTCGCCAGCGTCGCGGGGTCGGTGTAGTGGTCGCCGACGAGGCCCATGCGCTTTTCGGTGCAGAACTGCTTGCCATCGAAGGTGACGATACCGGCGGCCTCCTGGCCACGATGCTGGAGCGCATGCAGGCCGAGCGCCGTCAGCGCCGCCGCATCCGGGTGCCCCAGGATGCCGAAGACGCCGCACTCTTCGTGCAGGGTATCGCCATCGAGTTCGTCATGGATTTCCGTGGATCTCAGATCGGTCATCACAGTCGCCTTTGCTCCGTGCCGGTGCGCATATCGTGATCAGGCTCGCCGTCTTCAAGCGATCTTAGCTGAAAACGGACTCAAGCGTTATTCCCAAAAGGACAAAGCCCGCGCAGCGGGCTTTGTCGGCAGTTTTTCCATGTCTCAACCGCTGGTGGCCGGAGCGTCGTCAACCGGCGCCTGGTCGGGCGAACCCGACGGTGCCTGGCCCGGCGTGCCGGCCGGGGTCTCGCCTTCGCCTTCGCCGGTCGTATCCTTGCCGCGCAGGCGGTCGAGGATGGTGGCGTCGGCTTCCTCGGGCAAAAGCGCGATCAGCTTGTTGCCAAGATTGTCGAGAAGCGGCTTGGACTTCGCCTGCGTCACCCAGCCCGGCTGCTGCTGCGGAGCGACCAGCCAGTTGAAGAACAGCATGGCGACGACCACGAGCAGGATGCCGCGTGCGGCACCGAAGAGAAAGCCGAGCGTGCGGTCAAGCGCGCCGATGCGGCTGTCGATGATGAAATCGGCGATGCGCATGGTGATGAAGGAAATGATGATCAGCGCGACCAGGAAGACCACTGCGGCCGAGCCGATCAGCGCGACCGTGTCGCTGCTGGTGTACTGCTTGGCATAGGGCAGGAGGTGCGGATAGAGGAAGTAGGCCGCTGCCGCTGCGCCGATCCAGCTGGCAACCGACAGAACCTCGCGTGAGAAGCCTCGGACCATTGCCAGGATTGCTGAAAACAGTGCGACGCCGAGAACGATACCGTCGAGAATTGTAATGGGCATTTTGTCCTTACTCCGAACCCGGTTCGTCCGGGTCTCCTCAAGCCTATCCGTCATCGGCCCTGCCTGATGTTCAGGGCATTGTCATGAGCCTGCTCACAAGGCGTCTCGTGGAGCCGCTTGCAGCACCCGCATCTTCAATCTGCGTCCTCTGCCGGCCTCAGGGCGTTTCGCGATCCCGCGATGCGCGCCACCAGATCCGGCAAGCTTTCCAACTCGCTCCACCGGCCATTGCCGCTCTTCGGCAATTCGGTCGAGGCGGATGGCAGAACAGCCTGTGAGAAACCGAGTTTCTCGGCTTCCTTGAGGCGTTGAGCGGTATGCGCAACCGGCCGGATGGCGCCCGACAAGCTGACTTCGCCGAAATAGACGCAATCAGCCGGAAGGGCAAGCCCGGCAAGCGACGAAACCAGTGCGGAAGCCACAGCCAAGTCGGCGGCAGGCTCCGAAATCCGGTAGCCGCCGGCGATGTTGAGGTAGACGTCGTGCTGTCCGAGGCGCACGCCGCAATGGGCTTCAAGCACCGCCAGGATCATGGAGAGGCGGGCACTGTCCCAGCCGACGATGGCGCGGCGCGGCGTACCGAGCGAGGTTGGCGCCACCAGCGCCTGCACCTCGACCAGGATCGGTCGCGTTCCCTCCATGCCGGCAAAGACCGCGGCACCGGGCGATTTCTCGTTGCGCTCGCCGAGGAACAGCTCCGATGGGTTGGCGACCTCGCGCAGCCCCCTGTCCGACATCTCGAAAACGCCGATCTCGTCCGTCGGCCCGAAGCGGTTCTTCACCGTTCGCAAGATGCGGTAGTGGTGGCCGCGGTCGCCTTCGAAGTAGAGCACGGCATCGACCATGTGCTCGACGACACGGGGGCCGGCGATCTGGCCTTCCTTGGTGACGTGGCCGACGAGCACGACGGCGGTTCCCGTCTGCTTGGCGAAGCGGATCATCGCCTGCACGCCGGTCCGCACCTGCGTGACCGTGCCAGGCGCCGAATCGACGATGTCGCTCCAAAGCGTCTGGATCGAGTCGATGATGACGAGGTCGGGGCGCTTGCCCTCGGCAAGCGTTGCCAGGATATCCTCGACATTGGTTTCGGCTGCGAGCAGCACGTCGCTGTCGGCAGCACCGAGCCGCTGGGCGCGCAGTCGCACCTGGGCCACCGCCTCTTCGCCCGAGACGTAGATGACGCGGTGCTTCTGCCGGGCAAGTGCCGCTGCCGCCTGCATCAGCACCGTCGATTTGCCGATGCCGGGGTCGCCGCCGATGAGCAAGGCGGAGCCACGAACAAAACCGCCTCCGGTGGCGCGGTCGAGCTCGGATATCCCGGTCTGAATGCGCGGAGCGTCCTCGATTTCACCGGAAAGCGTGGTCAGGGCAACCGGGCGCCCCTTCTTCGGCGCGCGGGAGGGACCGCCGCCGATGCCGGCGGTCGGGTCGTCCTCGATGATCGTGTTCCACTCGCCGCAGCCCTCGCACTTGCCGGCCCAGCGGGTATGAATCGTGCCGCAGTTCTGGCAGACGAATTGTGTGCGGGCTTTCGCCATCGGATACGACTTTCACAGTGCCGGGACTTCAGCGGGTCGCATCAGGCGACACGGCTGGTGATCGGAGAATCACTTTTGCCTTCACATAATGCCGCGAAACGCGGAACAAAAGGTGATTTTCGGCAACGGACTGTAAAGTATCGCTTCGATAGCCGCCTCAGACGGCGCCGACATAATGGCGTTCGTAGCGGTGGCCGAGGCTCGTCAGCATCTCATAGCCGATCGTGCCGCCGGCACGCGCCACGTCGTCCACGGCGATATGCCGACCGAAAAGCTCGATATAGTCGCCGGGGCGCACGGCATTTTCCGGAAGGTCGGTGACGTCGAAGAGGCTGAGGTCCATCGTCACCCGGCCGACATGCGGCACCTTCTGGCCATGCAGAAAGCCGAATGCGCCCGAAGGCGTTGCCTGCCGCAGGGTCACGCCACCGCCCGAGACGGACCGGTGATAACCGTCGGCATAACCGACGGCGACCGTGGCAATGCGGCTGTCGCGGTTGAAGCGGGCCGACGCTCCGTAGCTTGCATGACCGCCGGACGCGACGTTGCGCACCTGAATGATGCGGGCTTCGGCCGTCACCACCGGCTTCATCGGATTGGCGACGTCATTGACCGCTTCGCCGCCATAAACGGCGATACCGGGACGCGTCAGGTTGAAATGGTAGTCGTTGCCCAGGAACACGCCGCCGGAGTTTGCCAGGCTGGCATCAACGCCTTCGAATGCGGCGGTGGCTTCGCGAAAGCGCCGGAGCTGATAACCATTGAGCGGGTTGCCCGGGTCGTCGGCGCAGGCGAGGTGGCTCATGATCAGGACGGGCGAAAAGCTCGCAGGGCGCGCCGGATCATTGGCAAGAGCGACGGCTTCCTCGACCGAAAGCCCCAGGCGGTTCATGCCGGTATCGACATGCAGCACGCAAGGATGGTCGCCGCGCTCGGACAGCGCCGCCATGAAAACGGCGAGCTGCTCCTCCGAGTTGATCACCGGCACCAGATCGTTGTCGAAGAACAGCGCCTCATTGCCGGGCCACATGCCGGCCAGAATGTAGATCCGGCCTTCGGGCACCAGCGGCCGCAGATCGGCACCTTCCTCTGCGTTGGCGACGAAGAAGTCGCGGGCGCCGGCGGCATAAAGTGCTGGTGCTGCCTCGTCGATGCCGAGGCCGTAGGCATCGGCCTTCAGCACCGCAGCGGCGCGGGCCTTGCCCGAGCGGGCATTCATCGAGCGCCAATTGTCTGCCAATGCGTTGAGGTCGATCGTGAGCCGGTTGGAGGCGGAGAGGAATTCTGGACTGAGCATGCCTGGCACTCTGCGTGGACGATCAAAGAGCAATACAGGCAACTGCACCTGCCCGCAAATGCCCAGCTGCCGCATCGCGGCATTCGGTTGGACCGGACGGGCGAAGAGCACTTTTGTGCAAGACGCTTGTCGTTGCTGACGCTAGGATCGACGCATGCACACGATTTCGCAGGAACAGGCCATCGATGCCATGCCGCTGGAAGGCGCGGAGCGGACCCGATTCTGGCGGGATCCCCGGTTCGATGGCATGGAATGCCTGACAGCCACCTTCATCACGCACGAGTTTGCGCCGCACGCGCACGACACTTTCAGCATCGGCGCGATCGAGGCCGGCTCGCAGATCAGCAAGATCAGGGGCGAACGGTCGCAAGCAGGCCCCGGCGACTTCTACCTCATCAATCCCGACGAGATCCACGATGGTCACCCCGGCGGCAGCGGCTACCGCTATCGCATGGTCTATCCCAGCACCGAACTGCTGGTGAACATCCTTGAGGATGTCACCGGGCGACCGTTCAAGGGGACGCCGTCCTTTTCCAGGCGCATGCTGCGTGATCCGGATCTGGCCCAGTCCTTCTATCACGCGCACAAGGCGCTGGAGCATGCGACCGGCGCGCTCGAAGCCGAGGAACGCATGTTCGGTGTGCTGGCCACCATGTTCGAGCGGCACGGCAGCACGATCATCGTGCCGGTCGAAACGAAGGAACACTCGGCGGTGCAGCGGGCGCGCGATTATCTGACAGAGAACTACGCGCAGGACATCGGCCTGGAGGAACTGGCGAGGGTTGCGGGCCTCAGCCGGGCTCATCTGATCCGGGCCTTCCGGCGGCAATTTCACATCACGCCGCATGCCTTCCTGACCGACAAGCGCGTGCGGGCGGCAAAGACGCTGCTGCGGCACGGCTGGTCGGCCGTCGATACGGCCTATCAATGCGGTTTTGCCGATCAGGCGCATTTCAGCCGGCACTTCAAGGCCAGAACCGGCGTCACGCCCGGCGCCTTCCGCGCCGGTTGATCACTTTCGTTCAATACGCCGTGCCCAGCTGGGCTTAGATGTGGGCCGTTCGTTATCGACCGGGAGGCAGGAACATTGAGCGACACGGAATTGATCCGGGATTTTCGAGCTGGGGCCATGGCGATGGCGCCTCTGATCGTGGCGGTCATGCCGATCGGGCTCGTCTTCGGCGCCGTTGCCGCCGGCAAGGGGCTTTCGGGCGCGGAGGTGACGTTGATGAGTGCGCTGGTTTTCGCAGGCGGCTCGCAATTCGTCGCCATGGACATCTGGACGCATCCGGCTTCCTGGGCGGCGCTCGCCTTCTCCGCCTTGCTCGTCAATGTCAGGCATGTGCTGATGAGTGCGTCGCTCGGAGCCAAGCTTCAAGGGTTCTCCGGACCGGCGAAATACGCCTCGATGCTGCTGCTTGCCGATGAGATATGGGCGATGGCGGAGATGCGCGCGAAAGAGGGCAAGCTGACGCCGGCCTGGTTCGCAGGCATCGCGGTGCCCTTCTATCTCGTCTGGGTGACGACAAGCCTTGCCGGCGCCTTGCTGGGCGCCTTCCTTGGTGATCCGAAGGTGACGGGGCTCGACTTCGCCTTTCCGGCGGTTTTCATCGTTCTGGTGATGGGCTTCTGGAAGGGCCGCGGGACGGGAGCGGTGCTGGCCGCAAGTGCCGCGGCCGCCGTGCTGACGCATCAGCTTCTGCCGGGTGTCTGGTACATCGCTGCAGGCGCTGCCGCTGGGGTTGTCGTTGCGCTTCTTGCCGGCCGCAGCCAGGAGGCGCACGCATGACGGTCGATCCAAACACGCTTCTCGCCATCGCCGCGATGGCAATCGCGACCATCGCCACCCGCATGGGTGGGCTGGTGCTCATTCGGTTCGTGACGATCGGAGAGACGCAGCGGCGAGCCCTGGAGGCGATCCCGCCGGCCGTGTTGATGGCGGTGATCGCGCCGACGGCTTTGGTCACCGGGCCGGCGGAAACGATTGCCGCGGTGATAACAGCGCTCGTCGCCATGCGGTTGCCATTGCTCGCCGCGGTGGCTGCCGGCGTTGTCACCGTGGCCATCCTCAGAATGGCGCTGGGGGCATAAAACGCCCCCGGACTTTCTCAGTGTTCTTCGTATTGGGTGAACGACGGGTCGGCCAGATCGGTAAAGCGGGTGAATTCCGACTGGAAGGCGAGCTTGACGGTGCCGGTCGGTCCGTGACGCTGCTTGGCGATGATCACATCGGCCGTGCCCTTTACCTGCTCCATCTTCATCTTCCACTCGTCATACTTCGGATCGAACTCGTCGCGGGGCTCGAGGTTCTTCACATAGTATTCCTCACGGAACACGAAGAGCACGACGTCGGCGTCCTGCTCGATCGAGCCCGATTCACGAAGGTCGGAAAGCTGAGGGCGCTTGTCTTCGCGGCTTTCCACCTGACGGGAGAGCTGCGACAGCGCGATGATCGGCACGTTCAGTTCCTTGCCGAGCGCCTTCAGGCCGGTGGTAATCTGGGTGATTTCCTGCACGCGGTTGTCGCTCGACTTGCCCGAGCCGGTCATCAGCTGAATATAGTCGACGACCAGGCAATCGAGGCCGCGCTGGCGCTTGAGGCGGCGCGCACGGGCTGAAAGCTGGGCAATCGAGATGCCACCGGTCTGGTCGATGAACAGCGGCACTTTCTGCATCATCTGTGAGCAGGCGACCAGCTTTTCGAAGTCGGCTTCGGAGATGTCGCCGCGGCGGATCTTCGAGGAGGAGACTTCGGTCTGCTCGGAAATGATACGCGTGGCGAGCTGCTCGGACGACATTTCGAGCGAGTAGAAGCCGACGACGCCGCCATTCTTGGCCTTGAACGAACCATCCGCCTGAACCTCCGGGTCGTAGGCGGCCGCGATGTTGTAGGCGATGTTGGTGGCAAGCGAGGTTTTGCCCATGCCGGGGCGTCCCGCAAGCACGATCAAGTCCGAGCGCTGCAGGCCGCCCATGCGGGCGTCAAGCGACAGGATGCCGGTTGAAATACCCGACAGGCTGCCGTCGCGTTCGAACGCAGCGCCAGCCATGTCGATGGCAAGCGCTACCGCGTCGTTGAAGGACTGGAAGCCGCCGTCGTAGCGGCCGGTTTCGGCGAGTTCGAACAGGCGCCGTTCTGCATCCTCGATCTGGCCCTGCGGCGGCATGTCGAGCGGTGCGTCAAAGGCGATGTTGACCATGTCCTCGCCGATTGTGATCAGCGAACGGCGCAGCGCCAGGTCGTAGATTGCGCGGCCGTAGTCTTCCGCGTTGATGATCGAGACGGCGCCGGCGGCAAGGCGCGCGAGATATTGTGCGACCGTCAGGTCGCCGACCTTTTCATCGGCTTTCAGAAAGGTCTTGATCGTCACCGGGTTGGCGGTCTTGCCCATGCGGATGATGTCGCCGGCAACCTCGTAGATGCGGCGATGCAGGGGTTCAAACAGGTGGACCGGCTTCAGGAAGTCCGAGACTCGATAGAAAGCGTCGTTGTTGACGAGGATAGCGCCAAGCAGCGCCTGTTCGGCTTCAAGGTTGTTCGGCGCCTCGCGATAGTGCTGGTCCGACTGGTCCTTGCCGATAGGGGCGAGCTTTCGCGCTGCGTCGTTCATGGTCGTTGGTCTCTGCCTTTTCTGGTGTGCACCCGGTTTGATGTCTGCGTCTTTGCGGGTCAAGTGCAGCAGTGCCACAGTCGCTGGCCATGTGGCACGGCCCATTGCCTTTGCCCGTTGTTCGACTGATCCACAGGCTGACGCCGCGAAAGCGCGAAAAATAACGTCCGCATGCAAAACGACATTGACGCTGCGAATCGCTGCGACCCGCGGTTGCGGCAATTCTAGCGCCGTTTGCCGCCCCGCTCAAAACTGCGTCTTGAAAATTTCCACCGGATAGATTAGGTAGGAACAAAATAATTAGCATGCTACTAATATGGAAAAGGTACTATGTATCAGCCCATCGTCAATCGCGAATTGTTCGACGCCCTGTCGATGGTCAATCGCAAGCTGCGGGCTGTCTTCGATGCCCGCGCAAAGGAGCGCGGCCTGACCTTGGCGCGGGCGAGGGCGCTGTTTGCCCTGACCAAGAAGGACGGCTTGAACCAGCGCGAACTGGCCGACGAACTCGACATCGAAACGCCGACGATCGTCCGGCTGCTGGATGGCATGGAAAAGCAGGGTTTCATCGAGCGTCGGGTCGAGGTGTCGGACCGCAGGGCCAAACAGATCCACATGACCGAGCTTGGACGAACCATTGCCGACGAGATCCTGAAGCTTGCCGATGAGATCCGGGCAGAAGTGCTGCAGGGCGTCGACGCCGAGGAAGTCGCGGCCGCCCTGAAGGTCGTTCGCACCATCGCCGACAACGTCCAATCGCTCGCGAAGGAATGATGTCGATGAGTGCCGCCGCAAGCGCTGCAGCAAACGACAACAGGACCGCCCTTGTCGAAGACGAGGCCGAGGTGCCCGCAGACGAGCCCGCACAACGCCAGGCGGCGACGGCGCCCGCGCCGCAGTCGATGAGCGCTGCCAGGTCGGCGACCTACGTGGTCTGCTCGGCGTTGCTGTTCCTGACCCAGGGGCTCGGCATGAACCTGGCGCTGGCCAATCTCACGCAGCTTCAGGGCTCGCTTTCTGCGACCTCTACGGAGGCAGCCTGGCTCTCGGCCGCCTATATGGCGCCGAATGTCTCGCTCTCGATCGCGCTCGTCAAAATCCGCGCGCAATACGGACTGCGCCGGTTTGCCGAAATCGGTATCGTCGGCTTCGTGATCGTTTCGTTGATGAACCTCTTCGTTTCCGATCTGCAGTCGGCGATCGTCGTTCGCTTCATCAGCGGCATCGCGGCGGCTCCGATGTCGACGCTCGGTTTTCTCTATATGCTGGAGGCCTTCCCGCCGGCGCGCAAGCTGACGGTCGGGCTTGCCCTGGCGCTGACATGCACGACCATCTCGGCGCCGATCACCCGGCTGATTTCGCCGAAGCTGATCGAATACGGCCAATGGCATGGGCTCTATACGCTCGAGATGGCTCTGGCGCTGATGGCGCTGCCGATCATCTACCTGCTGCCGCTGACGCCGGTGCCGCACGCCAAGGTGATCCAGCGCACCGATATCCTGAGCTACCTGCTGGTGGCTGTCGGCTTTGGCTGCATCGCCATCGTGCTGACCATGGGCCGGCTCCACTGGTGGTTCGAGGCGCCGTGGCTGGGCGTGCTTCTGGCCGTCGCGATAGTGGCCTTGACCAGCGTGGTGCTGATCGAGCTTAATCGCGAACTGCCGCTGATCGACGTTCGCTGGCTTGCCTCGAAGGAAATTCTGCACTTTACCGCGGTGCTGCTGGTCTTTCGCCTGGTCGCCTCCGAACAGTCGGCGATCGCGGCAAACTTCTATCAGTTGCTTGGACTTCAGTTCGAGCAGGTCGGGACGCTTTATTGGATCATTCTTGGCGCATCGATCGCCGGCGGCAGCCTGTGCGCCGCGCTGATGAGGCCGGATCACGCCGAGTTCGTGCACGTTCTGGCGCTCAGCCTCCTGGCTGGCGGTGCCTATATCGACAGCCAGGCGACCAATCTGACGCGACCCGAGCAGATGTATATCAGCCAGGCCATGATCGCCGCGGGAACCGCCCTGTTCCTGCCGCCGGCCATGGCCAGCGGCTTCAAGGCGGCGCTGATGAAGGGGCCGAGCTACATTCTCAACTTCATCGTCATCTTTCTCTTTACCCAGAGCATCGGTGGCCTGATCGGCACCGCGGCCTTCGGCAGCTTCGTCACCCTGCGTGAGAAGTTTCACTCCAATGTTCTGTCCGAGCAGATCGTGATGTCCAACCCGCTCATCGCCCAGCGCATCAGCCAACTGGCGGCAAGCTATGGCCGGGTGATCGGCGACAGGGCCTTGCTGAACGGCGAGGGCGTCGCGCTGCTGGGGCAGCAGGTGATCCGCGAGGCGAACATTCTCGCCTACAACGATGCCTTTCTGCTGGCGTCAGTCATCGCGCTTTGCGCGCTCGCCGGCCTGCTGGCGCATATCCTTTACAAGCGGATTGCGGCGCGCATGGCGCCTCCCGCAACCGCCTTGTCCTCTTGACGAACAGAGTTGATGACCATGCTGAAATTCTTGCGCTCACCGACCACGATCATCGTGTTGCTCGCCGGCCTCTTGGGCCTGACCCTGGTTCTCTATGCCTGGCGACTGCCGCCGTTCCACAGTTCCGTGGAGATCACGGAAAACGCCTATGTCAGGGGTTACCTGACGATCATGAGCCCGCAGCTCTCCGGTTATGTCGCCGAGGTTCCGGTGCACGACTACGAGGAGGTCAAGGCCGGGCAGTTGCTCGTCAGGATCGACGACCGCATCTACGCCCAGAAGCTGGCCCAGGCGGAGGCCACACTTGCCGCCCAGAAGGCGTCGCTCGCCAATTCGCGTCGGCAGGAATTGTCCGCCAAGGCGGGCATTGCTGCCAGTGAAGCGCAGCTGGACAGTGCAAAGGCGGCGTTCAACAGGGCCAGTGCTTCCTGGGACAGGATCCGGCCGCTGGCGGAAAAGGGCATCGCGACGCGCAGCGACGCCGATCAGTCGCGCGCAGCATTCGAGCAGGCAGAAGCCGCCGTCAGCCAGGCCGAGGCGGGGTTGGAGGTTTCGCGCCAGGCACTGGCCACCACGCTTGGCGCGCGCGCCGGTCTGCAGGCAGCCGTTGCCGGCGCCGAGGCTGCCGTCGAACTGGCGCGGATCGATCTGGAGAACACCCGTATCGTCGCTCCCCGCGATGGCAAGCTCGGCGAGATCGGGGCGCGCCTCGGCCAATACGTCACTGCCGGCTCGCAATTGCTCTTCGTCGTGCCGCATGAAGTTTGGGTGCTGGCGAACTTCAAGGAAACGCAGCTCGACGGCATGAAGGCCGGGCAGCCGGTGACCATTTCGGTTGACGCACTGCAAAAGGGCATGTTGACCGGGCACATCGAGCGCCTCTCGCCGGCCGCCGGCTCCGAGTTCAGCATCATCCGCCCTGATAACGCCACCGGCAATTTCACCAAGGTCGCCCAGCGCGTCGGCGTCCGGATCGCCGTCGATCCCGGCCAGCCGCTTGCAGATCTGTTGTCGCCCGGTCTGTCGGTCGTCGTGCGTGTGGATAAGGATGCCGCGCCGGTGGCAGAGCTTGCCCACAGCTGAAGCCAAAGCGATGGCAAAGAAAAAGCCCGGATCGCGTGATCCGGGCTTTCGCATTCAGAATGGTCAGTAAGGCTTATTCTTCTTCGCCTTCGAATTCGGCTTCCGGGTTGAAGAAGTCTTCCGGCTTCAGGGCGTCTTCGTCAACGCCGTAGATGGCGTCGGCCGAGGTCAGGCTCTCGCCCTTCGACTGGCGCTCAGCTTCTTCAGCCGAACGGGCAACGTTGACTTCAACTGCGATTTCGACTTCCGAATGCAGGTGCAGCGTGACGTTGTGCAGGCCGATCGACTTGATCGGGTGGTTCAGGTCGACCTGGTTGCGGCCAATGTTGAAGCCTTCGGCAGCCAGGACGTCGATGATGTCGCGAGCGGCAACCGAACCGTAGAGCTGGCCGGTTTCGCCAGCCGAACGCACGATGATGAAGGACTTGCCGTCGAGCTTCTCGGCAACCTTCTGGGCTTCCGACTTGCGCTCGAGGTTACGGGCTTCGAGCGTCGAGCGCTCAGCTTCGAAACGGGCCTTGTTGGCAGCGTTGGCGCGCAGTGCCTTGCCGAGCGGCAGCAGGTAGTTGCGTGCGAAGCCGTCGCGAACCTTTACGGTTTCGCCCATCTGGCCGAGCTTTGCGATGCGTTCGAGAAGAATGACTTGCATGTTCGTTTCCTTTCAGAGTTCAGGTTTCGTTGGTCAGTTTTTTTCCACCGGCGTGACCGCGATGGTGCGTCGCGTATCTGTCAGGCCCGTGAGAAGGAAGAAGATTGCCGGGATCGTGAACACGAGCACCGACAGGTATGCGATCCACAGAACGGGAAGCCGCCAGGACTTGCCGCGCGTGCGGAAATGGAAAGATGCGAAGCCGGCGAGCAGGAAGCCTGCACCGAAGGTTCCACAGACCAGCGCGCCGATGGTGGCCGGGGCGCCGCCCACAAAGGTCAGGACCAGGCCGCCGAGAAAGATGAAGATCGCGTTGCGGTGCATGCGCAGCGTCGAGGGAATGTCCTCGCGCGGACGCAGCGACCGGCCCGACATCTGCACGATGCGGGTGGCGACATAATAGGCGGAAAACAGCATCACCACCCAGACGGCACCCTGGACGAGGGGAAGTGCGAGCGTGAAGATCGACTTGATCTGGGCAATTGCTGCGGCGTCCGGGTTGTAGAGTGGCTCCTGTGCCTTCACCGCCTGGATGACGATGTCGACCATGCGGTCGGACACATCAGAATCATATCCGACGATGAAGCCGACGATGATCATGCCCGCGGTCACCAGACCGGCGAGGTGGCTGAGAATGTCGGAAAGCGGGTACCAGGCAAGCGCCCCGTCCGGGCCGCCGAGTTCGGTGGCCGGGCGTGCCAGATTGGCGAGATGGCTGAGCCAGCCGGCGGGGATCAGCGTCACGACGAGGATCAGCAGCGCGAAATAGGGCGAGACCAGACCGGCAGCAGTGATGCCTGCGCTGGCGATAGCGGTAATTGCGGCCGCATTGCCCCAGCCGAGGCCGGCAATGAGAATGGGGAGCGCCGAAGCGGCATAGAGAACGATCGCAAGCGACGACTGCGTATTCGCGCCCATCGATAGGAGGGCAGCGGTAAAGCCGGCGAGAACGCCGGTCAGCAGCGATGTCTTGTTCAAGTTCTTCACGTTCGCTGTCCTGCTTCGTGCAGTTAGGGGATGGCTAGGGCCAGCCCCAACATGGGATTTCTGCGTGTTTCCACGCCAGTTCCGATCCGCGCCCAACGCGGAAGGGAGAGGGCAAGGCGATCACGTAAAGAGCGCGCCTTGCCCCAGAGTCGGTTTCCGTTGAGTCAGGCGACCAACGGAAGGTCAGCCGTTGTTACGAAACGACGTAGGGCAGCAGGCCGAGGAAGCGGGCGCGCTTGATCGCCTGGGCGAGTTCGCGCTGCTTCTTCTGGGAAACGGCCGTGATGCGGGAAGGAACGATCTTGCCGCGCTCGGAAATGTAGCGCTGCAGAAGACGGATGTCCTTGTAGTCGATCCGCGGAGCGTTTGCGCCCGAGAAGGGGCAGGTCTTGCGGCGACGGTGGAACGGGCGACGAACCGGAGCGGAAGAAACTTCAGCCATTGTCTTTAATCTCCTAAAGCTTCTTGATTACGCGCGGTCTTCGCGCGGACGACGCGGGCGGTCTTCGCGGTCGCCACGGTCCGGACGCGGACCACGGTCGCCGAAGCCACGCTCCGGACGGTCGCCATCGCGGCGCGGACGGTCGTCGCGGTCGCGCTTCTGCATCATGGCAGACGGGCCTTCTTCGTGCTTCTCGACGGCGATCGTCATGTAGCGCAGGACGTCTTCGTTGATGCGCATCTGGCGCTCGATTTCGTGGACAGCAGCTGCCGGAGCATCGATGTCCATGAGAACGTAGTGAGCCTTGCGGTTCTTCTTGATGCGGTAGGTGAGGGACTTGAGGCCCCAGTTCTCGACGCGACCGACCTTGCCGCCGTTTGCTTCGAGTACGCCCTTGTACTGCTCGACGAGACCGTCGACCTGCTGCGGCGTGATGTCCTGGCGGGCCAGGAATACGTGTTCATAAAGAGCCATTGTGGCTTACCTTTCTTGCGTTAATCAGCCCGGACATCGGCGGCTAAGCCTCAACGACTGTTCTTAGTGGCTGACAGGCAGCCGGCAAGAAAGTGTTGTATCGAGACGGTCGAGAGCGGAGACACGGGAGGCCGGAAAGACTTGCAATCCTAACGGCTCCCCTCGAGGAAGCCGGCCCTCCGTTCAGCCACCAGCCAGAAGACCGGGCATTTCGAACAGCGCGCTTATACGCATTTTTCAGCGGAAGGCAAGGCTTGCACGGTGTTTTTGCCCCGCTTTGCCTTCTAGGTGCCTCCTTTGCCCTTCTTCCACTTGCGCAAGCGTCCGTGGGCATTGGCATAGGGAGAGGCGGTGTTGAACTGGATCATCCGGCCAAGCGGCCATTTGCCGTACCACGCCTGCCCGTAGAGGGTCTGGTCGTCACGCGCCTCGATCATGGTGATCAATGCCGCCTTGCTGGCGGCGAGGCGCGACAGGCGTTCCGCAGGCGGCAGCGCTCGGCAGTCGCTATAGAATTTCTGCGCGAGCCGGCCGAGTTCGTTCCACTTGTATCCCGTCTCCGGAAAGTCGACCGGCAGACCTTGTTCGTCCCGTTCGATCCATTTGATCACCAGTTCGCCCCAGCCGGTGAGGTAGGCGACGAGGTCGCCGACGCTCATCATCGTGCCCTTGGCGTGTCCATCGAGCGATGCCTCGGCGAATCGCTCCGGCGGAATGCCATCGAGTTCGCGTTCGAGCTTGGCGAACTCCGTCTCGGTGGCGCTGAGCAATTCCGCTTTCGTCCGGGGCACGGCCATTTGCTGTATCGCGCTCAGATCGGCATGGGGTAGAGCCGGTGCAGGCGGCGAATGCCGTTCATGACGTCCTGAGGCAGCGTCATTCCCACGGCGCCAAGATCCGTCTTCAACTGCTCCATCGAGGTTGCGCCGATGATGACGGAGGCCATGAACGGGCGGGCGAGGCAGAAGGCGATCGCCAGCTGTGACGGGTCGATCCGGTGTTCGCGGGCAAGTGCCACGTAACCGGCGACGGCCGGTTCCTGGTGTGGCGTGAAGCGGCCGCCGAGATCGCCGTTGATCGCAAGGCGCGACCCCGCCGGCCTGGCGCCGTCAAGATACTTGCCGGTCAACAGACCGGCGGCAAGCGGCGAATAGGCGAGGAGCCCGACGTCTTCGTGATGCGAGAGTTCGGCAAGGTCGAGGTCGTAGGCTCGGTAGAGAAGATTGTATTCGTTCTGGATCGAGGCGACACGCGGCAGGTCGTGCCGTTCCGCCATGTCGATCATCTTCATCGTGCCCCAGGCGGTGTCGTTCGAAAGGCCGATCGCGCGGACCTTGCCCGCCTTCACCACTTCGCCGAGTTTTTCGAGCATAGCCTTCAGGTCGGCGGCGACATGGGCCTTGTCCTGCTTGGCGGGCTCATAGGACCAGGCATTGCGGAAATGATAATGGCCGCGGTTCGGCCAATGAATCTGGTAGAGGTCGATGTAATCCGTCTTCAGCCGCTTGAGGCTGGCGTCGACCGCCTCGCCGATGCCTTCCGGGGTGATCGGGCCGCCGTTGCGGATGTAGGGACGGCCGGAGCCGGCGACCTTGGTGGCGACAACGACGTCGTCGCGACGGCCACGCTTCGACAGCCACTCGCCGATGATGCGCTCGGTATTGCCGTAGGTTTCGGCGGAAAGCGGGGTCGTCGGGTAGAGTTCGGCGGTGTCGATGAAGTTCACGCCCTTGTCGAACGCATAGTCGAGTTGTTCGTGCGCCTCGGTCTCGGAGTTCTGGGAGCCCCAGGTCATTGTGCCGAGGCAGATTTCGGAAACCTTGATGCCGGTTCGGCCAAGCGTGTTGTAACGCATGCAGTGATGGTCCTTGTGAAAAGCGAGCCTCGACCCGGGAGGAAAGGGGTGCCCGCGGCAGAATTGGGTGAAGGCCGCAAGCCCAGGGGACGGTCGATCGGGCAGGGCGGCGATGCGCGGCAAACTTACGCCTTGATTGGCGAAGATCAAGGGCAAAAGGCCGTGCGAAGCCCGCAAAGCCGGGCCTGCGCGCTTGACTCGCCGTTCAGGAATGTGAATGGAGAGGAAAACTAGGGAAGGGACAATCCCATGAGTATTGCATTCACGTTCCCGGGCCAGGGCAGCCAGGCTGTCGGCATGGGCAAGGATCTGGCGGACGCGTTTCCGGAAGCAGCGGCAGTGTTTGCCGAAGTCGACGAGGCGCTCGGCGAGAAACTCTCCGAAACCATGTGGAACGGCCCCGAGGAAAGGCTGACACTGACGGCCAACGCCCAGCCGGCGCTGATGGCCGTATCGATGGCGGTGATCCGGGTGCTTGAAGCCAAGGGTCTCGACCTCAAGAGCAAGGTCTCGTTCGTGGCCGGTCATTCGCTCGGCGAATACTCGGCGCTCTGTGCCGCCGGAACCTTCTCGATTGCCGACACCGCGCGCCTGCTGCGCATCCGTGGCAACGCGATGCAGGCGGCCGTACCCGTCGGCAAGGGCGCGATGGCGGCCATCATCGGTCTTGAGCATGCGGATGTCGATGCCATCTGTCGCGAAGCCTCGGCGCTCGGCTCTTGCCAGATTGCCAACGACAATGGTGGCGGCCAGCTGGTGATCTCCGGCGAGAAGGCAGCTGTCGAAAAGGCCGCCGCATTAGCCTCGGAAAAAGGCGCCAAGCGCGCCCTGATGCTGCCGGTTTCCGCTCCCTTCCATTCGAGCCTGATGGCGCCGGCGGCCGAGGCGATGCGCGAGGCGCTCGCCAAGGTCGAGAAGCACAATCCGTCCGTGCCTGTCATCGCCAACGTCCTGGCCGCTCCGGTCAGCGACGCGACCGAGATCGCGCGTCTTCTCGTCGAGCAGGTCACCGGCCAGGTTCGCTGGCGCGAGACGGTGGAATGGTTCGCCGCCAACAACGTCGCGACACTTTATGAAGTGGGCTCCGGCAAGGTTCTCACCGGGCTTGCCCGCCGGATCGACAAGTCAGTCACCGGCATTACCGTCAACACGCCTGCCGATATCGACACCGCGCTCTCGGCGCTTCTGGCCTGAGTGCTCCAGTTATAAGGAATCAATCCGATGTTCGATCTTTCCGGCCGTAAGGCTCTTGTAACCGGTGCATCCGGTGGTATCGGCGAGGAAATCGCCCGCATGCTGCACGCTCAGGGCGCAATCGTCGGCCTTCACGGCACGCGCGTCGAAAAGCTCGAGGCGCTTGCCAACGAGCTCGGCGAGCGCGTCCAGCTGTTCCCGGCCAACCTGTCCGACCGCGCCGAAGTCAAGGCGCTCGGCGAAAAGGCAGAAGCTGAACTGGGCGGCGTCGACATCCTCGTCAACAATGCCGGCATCACCAAGGACGGCCTTTTCGTTCGTATGAGCGACGAGGACTGGGACAATGTTCTGGAGGTCAACCTGACCGCCGTGTTCCGCCTGACCCGCGAGCTGACCCATCCGATGATGCGCCGCCGCTTCGGCCGCATCGTCAACATCACGTCGATCGTCGGCGTCACCGGCAACCCCGGCCAGGCCAACTATTGCGCCTCGAAGGCCGGCATGATCGGCCTTTCGAAATCGCTCGCCCAGGAAATCGCGACCCGCAACGTCACGGTCAACTGCGTCGCGCCCGGCTTCATCGAGAGCGCCATGACCGGCAAGCTGAACGACAAGCAGAAGGAAGGCATCATGGGAGCGATTCCGATGAAGCGCATGGGCACCGGTGCCGAGATTGCGTCGGCCGTCGTCTATCTCGCTTCGAACGAGGCGGGCTACGTGACGGGTCAGACCATTCATGTCAACGGCGGCATGGCGATGATCTGACGGGGTGTCCGGGGCCCGCAGGCCATGCACGCGAAACCGGCGTGATCGTGGCCTTCAATGCTCCGGCATACCACCTGCCAAATGCCTGAAATTCAATGTTGAGCAAGCGATTGTCAGGCATTTTCGCACTTTGCGGCAGACTTAAACCGTGTTAATCGGGCCATGACTGTTAGCAGTCGACCGGCCCCGCCAGGTGTCCGGCAGCCTTGGCTGCCCTGGGTTTGCCGCGGTTCTGGTTGGATGGATTGCCCGTTGGACCGTCTTGGTCTATCAGGCTTATTGAGAGTACCGGTGCCAGAAAGGCGCCCAGAGAAACGAAGGTCGAGGAACTCCGACATGAGCGATATCGCAGAACGCGTAAAGAAAATTGTTATTGATCATCTTGGCGTCGACGCCGAAAAGGTCAGCGAAGGCGCAAGCTTTATCGATGACCTCGGCGCGGACTCGCTCGACACCGTCGAACTGGTCATGGCATTCGAAGAAGAATTCGGCGTCGAAATCCCGGATGATGCCGCGGATTCGATCCTGACTGTCGGCGACGCCGTCAAGTTCATCGAAAAGGCTCAGGCCTGATCCTTTACGGCCAAGCCGTAGACGGGCCGCGTTCAGCGGCCCGTACCAGCCCAGGGGAAGTGGGCTGTCTCGCGCTGAGCGCGGGGTTCTCGATCAGCAATGCGGGACCGCATTTCCCTCTGATCGTTGCAATAAGAACTTAAAATGGATGCACGGATCGGGTTCGTCACGCGTGGTCCGATCCGGCTCTGAAATTGAACAGTCAGGGTGGGTCGCGGACTATGAGACGTGTCGTTATCACCGGTACCGGCATGGTATCTCCTTTGGGTTGCGGAACCGAGGCAACTTGGGCGCGCCTGATCGCAGGCGACAATGCTGCGCGCAAGGTCACGGAATTCGAAGTCGAAGATCTGCCCGCGAAGGTCGCGTGCCGCCTTCCGTTCGGCGACGGCTCGAACAACACGTTCAATGCCGACGACTGGATGGAGCCGAAGGAACAGCGCAAGGTTGATCCTTTCATCGTCTACGCGATGGCGGCTGCCGACATGGCGCTGGCCGACGCCGGCTGGAAGCCCGAAAACGACGAAGACCAGATTGCAACCGGCGTCCTGATCGGCTCGGGCATCGGCGGTCTCGAAGGCATTGTCGAAGGCGGCTACACGCTGCGCGACAAGGGTCCTCGGCGCATTTCGCCGTTCTTCATCCCCGGCCGTCTGATCAACCTTGCCTCGGGTCAGGTTTCGATCCGCCACAAGCTTCGCGGCCCCAATCACTCGGTTGTCACCGCCTGCTCGACCGGCGCACACGCCATCGGCGATGCAAGCCGCCTGATCGCGCTCGGCGATGCCGACGTCATGGTGGCCGGCGGCGCCGAATCGCCGATCTGCCGTATCTCGCTGGCGGGTTTTGCCGCCTGCAAGGCGCTCTCGACGCAGCACAACGATGATCCGCAAAGGGCATCGCGTCCCTATGATGTCGACCGCGACGGTTTCGTCATGGGCGAGGGCGCCGGCATCGTGATCCTGGAAGAGCTGGAGCACGCCAAGGCGCGCGGCGCGAAGATCTATGCCGAAGTCGTCGGCTACGGCCTTTCCGGCGATGCTTTCCACATCACAGCGCCGTCCGAGGATGGCGACGGTGCCTACCGCTGCATGCAGATGGCGCTGAAGCGCGCCGGCCTGACGGCGGCTGATGTCGACTATATCAACGCCCACGGCACCTCGACCATGGCCGATACGATCGAGCTCGGCGCCGTCGAACGGCTCGTCGGCGAGCATGCCTCGAAGATCTCGATGTCGTCGACCAAATCGGCGATCGGTCACCTGCTGGGTGCTGCCGGCGCGGTGGAAGCGATTTTCTCGGTACTGGCGATCCGCGACAACATCGCACCGCCAACGCTGAACCTCGACAACCCCTCCGTCGAGACCAAGATCGATCTGGTGCCGCATGTTGCGCGCAAGCGCGAGATCAACATCGCGCTGTCGAATTCCTTCGGCTTCGGCGGCACAAACGCTTCGCTGGTTCTGCGCCGCTACACCGGCGTTTGATATTGCCGAGGTTATCAACGGGGCGATGCGCGTCACCGCCCCGTTGATCCTGCTTTTTGCCGCATTGCTCGCTACAAGCATGTAGCAGGAGGACGTGCCGCCTTTCACAGGGATTGGCGCTGCCTGACGGCTATGTTCGCGCAAGGCACATCTGACAGTTTGTTGTATTGCTATTGCCGGGCGCATGTTGGCTGTCTTCGAGCGAAACGCCGTTGACCGGCGGGTGCGCCGAGACCATTTATTCCACTGCCAACCCCAAGGGATGGCTGCGGCTCAAACGTTTTGATTTATACCTGCCACGGTCCAGGCCGAAATTCGCACCGCGGCAGCTAGAATGAGGATGCGAATTTCGGGTTCGGGACAATCGTGAGCGACTCAAACGAGAACGGCGCGGCGCAATTCGGCCGCAGTGACACCGGGAACAACGGGCCGATCATTCCGAAATCGGCCAGCGAAGCCTTGCGGCCGGAGAAGGCGCCGCAGCCGCCGAAGCGTTCGCGCAAGGCGCGCAGCCAGGTCGTGATCTTCCTGAATTTCGTCATGACCGTGATCGTTTTCGTCGCGCTCGCAGCGGCAGGTGCGGTCTATTATGCGATGCACCAGTACGAAAAACCAGGCCCGCTGGAAGCCAACAAGAACTTCATCGTCAGAAGCGGCGCCGGTATCAGCGAGATCGCCAGCGGCCTCGAGCGCGGCAACATCATCACCGATGGCCGCGTCTTCAGGTTCGTCTCCGAGGCTTACCTTGACAACGACACGCTGAAGGCCGGCGAGTACGAGATCAAGGCTGGCTCTTCGATGCAGGAGATCATGCAGCTGTTGAAATCCGGCAAGTCCATTCTCTATTCCGTGTCGCTGCCGGAAGGTCTGACGGTCAAGCAGATGTTCCATCGCCTTGCCGATGACGAGGTTCTCGTCGGCGACCTGCCGCAAGAACCGCCTGCCGAAGGTTCGTTGAAGCCGGACACCTATAAATTTACGCGCGGCACCAAGCGCGTCGAAATCGTCCAGCAGATGGCGGCTGCACAGAAGGCGCTGGTCGAGCAGATCTGGGAAAAGCGCGATCCGAACCTCCCCGTCTCGACCGTCGAGGAGTTCGTGACCCTTGCGTCGATCGTGGAGAAGGAAACCGGGCGCGCCGACGAGCGCCCGCGTGTTGCCTCTGTCTTCATCAACCGCCTCGATAAAGGCATGCGCCTGCAGTCGGATCCGACGATCATCTACGGCATTTTCGGCGGTGACGGGAAGCCGGCGGACCGGCCGATCCTGAAGTCGGACCTGGACAAGGATACGCCCTACAACACCTACATCATCAAGGGCCTGCCGCCGACGCCGATCGCCAACCCGGGGCGCGCCGCACTGGAAGCCGTTGCCAATCCGTCGCGCACGCCAGAGCTCTACTTCGTTGCCGATGGCACGGGTGGCCACGTCTTTGCCGCGACATTGGATGAACACAACGCCAATGTTCGCCGCTGGCGCAAGGTGGAAGCCGAGAAGGCAGCCGAAGCGGCGAAGGCCGCCCAGGACGCGGCAACGACGGCGCAGCCTCAGTAACAGCCGCCTGCACTGTGGACGGACGAATCACGGCGCGGATATCCCTTGCGGGATGCCGCGCCGTCGCCTTATTGCTTTTTCCAGAAAGCGTAACGGAGGTGAGGATGCCGCTCCAATCAATGACCGGCTTTGCCCGGAGAGAAGGCAGCAGCGGCCGCCATCGCTGGGCCTGGGAACTGCGCTCCGTCAACGGCAAGGGCCTCGATGTCAGGCTTCGCCTGCCGCAAGGCGTTGAACGGTTCGAGCCGGACGTGCGCCGGCTCGCTGCGGAATTTTTCTCTCGTGGAAATCTGCAGATCAGCCTGTCCGTCAGCGGGGTGGAGAGCGCGGTCGAAGCGGTGGTGAACCAGGCTGCTTTGACGGCTGTCTTGAACCTGCGCGAGCAGCTCGGCGACCTCGTGGATCCCGCGCCGCTCAAGTTCGATACGCTGCTGGCGATCCGCGGCATTGTCGACTTCCGCGAGCCCGAGGAAAGCGAAGCGCAACGCGCCGCGCTCGACGACGATATTCTGACGGGCCTCAAGCTCGCTCTGACCGATCTGCGCGAGATGCGCGAGGAGGAGGGAGGGGCACTCTGTCAAATCCTGTTGGCGCAGGTCGACACCATCGAAAAGCTGACGGGAACGGTCGAGGCCGATCCCTCGCGCAGCGCTGCGGCAATTGCTGAAAGGCTGGCGCAGCAGGTGGCACTGGTGATGGGTAACGGCTCTTCGCTCGACCGAGACCGGCTGCATGCCGAAGTGGCACTGCTTGCCACCAAGGCAGACCTGAGGGAAGAGTTGGACAGGCTCGGTTCCCATGTCGTCGCTGCCCGCGATCTGTTGTCAAAGGGCGGGCCGGTTGGCCGAAAGCTCGATTTCCTGGCACAGGAATTTAACCGCGAATCGAATACGATCTGTTCCAAGTCGAACGCCGCTGCGGTATCCGCAGCCGGCATCGAGTTGAAGGTTGTGATCGATCAGTTCCGCGAACAGGTTCAGAATCTGGAGTAACGCATGAAATCGGCGACCCCTTCGCCCATCAAGATCGCCCGCCGCGGGCTGATGCTCGTCATCTCCTCACCCTCGGGTGCGGGAAAGTCGACGATCGCGCGCAACCTGCTCGAAGCCGATCCCGAGATGAGCATCTCGGTGAGCGTGACCACGCGTCAGCGCCGTCCGAGCGAAATCGATGGACGGCACTATCACTTCAAATCGATTCGCGAGTTCGAAGCGATGCGGGCGACCGACTCGCTGCTGGAGTGGGCCGAGGTTCACGGCAACTTCTATGGCACCCCGCGCGACGCCGTCGAAGCTGCGATGGCCGCAGGCCGCGACATGCTCTTTGATATCGACTGGCAGGGCGCGCAGCAGCTTCAGGAGAAGATGGCCGGCGATGTCGTCTCGATCTTCATCCTGCCGCCGTCGATGGCCGAGCTGCAATCGCGGCTGCATCGTCGGGCCGAAGACAGCGAGGAAGTCATCGCCACCCGCCTGGCCAATTCGCGCGCTGAAATCGAACATTGGCGCGAATACGACTATATCGTTCTCAACGACGATCTCGATCGTGCCTTCTCGGCGGTGCGCGCGATCGTCGAGGCCGAGCGCCTGCGTCGAGACCGCCGCCCGGGCCTGTTCGAATTCGTCAATGGACTTCTGACGGAAAACCCGTTCTGACGAGAAGGCGTGGCCGGCAATGCTGGCCACGGCCGATAAGCGGTATTGCCGGTACGCTTGTCGCGCCCGCGAAGCCGTAGCGCCCCTTCGGGCGACATGTCTTAAACCGCGTCGCGATCCTTCAGATTCGCTTACGACGCTTTACAGCGCCGCGCGTCAAACATGACGCGCTAAGGACGCTGTAACACTTTAAACTTACTGAATAATTCCTTAGATCGATTCCGATTTAAGGAATTATTCAGTAAGCTCTTGTGTTTTCGCATGTCGTTATCGCAAGACCGCTGCGCACTTTTGCGCGACATGCGTTAGAGGCAGTTTGCCAGCCGGCAGAATTCTTCAACGGAAAGTGTTTCAGCGCGCCGCTGCGGATCGATATCGGCTTTTGCCAGCAGCGCTTCGCCACCGAGCGGCTTCAAGCTCTGGCGGAGCATCTTGCGGCGCTGACCGAAGGCCGCATGCGTCACTTTCTCCAGCGACGACACCGCGCACGGGATAGGATTGGCCACCGGCTCCAGGTGCACCACTGAGGAGGTCACCTTGGGCGGAGGCGTGAAGGCCTGCGGCGGCACGTCGAAGGCCATGCGGGCGTTCGTTCGCCAGCCGCAGAGGACCCCCAGGCGTCCATAGTGATCGTCGTCGGCGTCCGCGACGATCCTCAAGCCCACCTCGCGCTGGAACATCAGTGTCAGCGACTGCCAGAAGGGTGGCCAAGTCTTTGGCAGGAGCCAATTGACCAGAAGCTGCGTGCCGACATTATAGGGTAGGTTGGCGATGATCTTGACGGGGCCGTCACCGCCGATCTCCTCGAAATCGATCTTGAGCGCATCGCCTTCGATCACGTCGAGCCGGTTCGGATAGTGATCGGAGATTTCGGCAAGCGCCGGCAGGCAGCGGGCATCCCGCTCGATCGCCACGACCTTCTTAGCGCCAAGCGCCAGGATCGCCCGCGTCAGGCCGCCGGGGCCCGGGCCGACTTCGATGACGGTCATATCCTCGAGCGGACCTGCCGTCCGGGCGATCTTCTGAGTGAGGTTGAGGTCGAGCAGGAAGTTCTGCCCAAGCGCCTTCTTGGCGTCGAGGCCATGGCGCTGGATTACATCCCGCAGCGGCGGGAGCCCATCGAGAGCGGCCATCAGACGATAACTCCTGCGGTATTCCTAGAAAGCTGAGCTGCGAGCTCCAGAGCTGCAAACAGGCTCTCGTCCCGGGCGATGCCCTTACCCGCAAGGCTGAAGGCGGTACCATGGTCGGGCGACGTGCGGATGAAAGGAAGGCCGAGCGTGACATTGACGCTGTCGTCGAAGCCGAGTGCCTTGGCAGGGATCAGTGCTTGATCGTGGTACATGCAGATCGCCACGTCATAGGTCGTGCGGGCGCGGTCGTGAAACATGGTGTCAGCGGGCAGTGGCCCGGTCGCGTCTATGCCTTCCGAGTGCAGCCGTTCGACAACCGGACGGATGACGGCATCATCTTCGGCACCGAGTGCCCCACCTTCGCCTGCATGGGGATTGAGCCCGGCGATTGCCAGCTTCGGCCTCGATAGGCCGAAGCGTGTGCGAAGATCCGCCGCGGTGATGATACAGGTCCGATAGATCAGATCCGCCGTCAATTGGGCGGGCACGTCTTTCAGCGGGATGTGGATGGTCACCGGCACGGCGCGAAGCTTGGGGCCGGCCAGCATCATGACCGGCAACAGGGTCTCGCCGGTAGCCTTCTCCGCGAGATCCGCAAGGTATTCGGTATGGCCCGGGAACCGGAAGCCGGCTTCGTAGAGCACGGCCTTGGCGATCGGGTTGGTGACGAGAGCCGAAGCTTCGCCATCCATGACCAGCTTTACGCCTGTGTCGATCGAGCCCGTTACAGCCGGAGCATTGGCGGAATCCGGCTCGCCGGCGATGACGGGAGAAGGGCAGCGCACCGGCAGAATGGGCAAGGCGTCGGTAAACGTGGAGACGGCAGCTGCGCAGTCGGTCTCGCGGATGGCAACCGTATGGCCGAGCAATGCTGCCCGCGCCGCAAGAACTGTAGGGTCGCCGATGAAAATGAACGGCGGCGTCGAGCGTTCGCGGCGACCAAGCCAGGTGGTCAGACTAAGGTCCAGTCCGATCCCGGCTGGATCGCCCATGGTCAGGGCGAGGGGCCCGCCGGTTGTGTCACGCATTTTTGCCCGCTGATCTTACTTGTTGACGATCTGCGCCTTCTTGCGCAGCTCCTCGAGGTACTTTTCGCTGTTCGGATCTTCGCCGCCAGCCTTCTTCTTGCCGAGGTCCTCGGCGCGGAAGACGACTTCTGCTGCGGTGTCGTCATTGACCTGGCGCTTCTTGCAAATCGCCAGGAATTCGACGCCCTTTTCGGTTACGCGCGTTCCCGTCGTGTTGCCGTCGCCGGCCTTCTCGACGAGCGGCTTCCATTCGTCCGGCAACTGCTGGGCCAGCATGCGGCCGAGATCACGGATAGAAACGTCACGGTAGTTTGCCGCGAAGACCTTGGCGGTATCGCATCCGGGGAACTGTCCACGCGCTGCGTTGGCTTCCGCTTGACGCTTGCCGGTAATGGCGCCGCGCTTCTTCTCCGGAATGACGAAGATGACCTGCTTGAGATAGTATTCCGTGGTGACGGGCTTGGTGCCGCCGCCTTCCATCATCCGCTTGACGAGATCGGCGCCTTGCAGGCGATTTGCGCTGCCGAAACGGAAGTTGACGGCGCGCGGCCAGCTCATCTGCACCGCGATGAACTGCTTGAAGTGGTCCGAACCAACGCCGGCCTGATCGAGAATCTTGCCGAGCTGCTCCGGCGAAAGCTTGTTGCCGGCTGCAAACCGCGCATAGGCCGCGTCCACGTCCTGCGTGCTGACCGACTGGCCGATCCGCGCGATCTCGGCACGCTTCAGCACCTCGTCGACGAGCTGCTTCTTGGCTTCCTCTGCACCACCGCCCTGACGTTGCAGGCGGAGGAAAGCGGCACGCTTGGCAATGTCGCCGGAGGTGATCACGGTATTGTTGACCGTTACCTTCACCTGACTTGCAGCTTGCGCACTCGCGCAAACCGCAATGCTCAGGCTGCCGGCCAAAGCCAGCGCCGAAAGCGTCCTCAAGATCGACATTTTCCCGCCCATCATCTTTTCCTGTCCTTGGCGCGGCCAAAGCCCGGTGCTTCGATCCGCATCCCGGCTCACGCCGTTGTTTTATCTTGTCGGAGGGAATGCATAATACATGCGGCCAAACGATGACAAGACCGTTTGGCCGGCCCGATAGCGGCAGAGGGGCAAACAACTGGCGAATGCCCCTCCGATCGAAATGTATCAATAATAGTCCAGTTCTTCGAACTTCGTATCGCCGACATTGACGTCGCCGAGGGTGCGGAAGCTGATCCGCGCACCGATCGACCAGTCGTTCGCAATCGTGCTGTCGGTATCGCGTTCCTGCTTGTAGACGAGCGAGAACAGCGTGTCCTGATCGTCATAGGTGATGCCGAAGCCGTTGCGCGAGATGACATCATTGTTGATGTCATAGGTTATCGCGCCGAAGACGGACCAGTAATCGTGGAACTTGTAGGCTGCCGCGGTCTGGATTTCGTCCTGGTCGCTGAGCGAGCCGTAAAGCGGCTGCGCCTCGATGCGCGTATAGGTCATTGCCGCCTGCCAGGTAAGGCCGAGATAACCCACGGTGGCATCGGCGCGACGCAGCGCCAGATCCTCTTCATCGAGACGACCGGAAAGGCTGGCCATCAGGCCAGATGGCGCATCGACACCGAACATGGCGACGTAGTCCGAGCGCGTCGTTTCCAGACCGGAATTCGCACCTGCCTTGACCAGGTCGTCCGTTGCGAACGAGTTCAAGCCGCCTAGTTGGTAGGACTGGCCGACGATGCCACGCAAGCCGTAGCCGCGGTCAAACGTTCCGGTATAGCGAAGACCGACGTTGGCGCGTGTGCCGCCTTCGATGCGGTCGAAGCCGGAGAATTTGTCGCGATCGAACAGGTTCGTCGCGTCGAAGACAAAGCTCTGCGCATCTTCGTTGGGCAGGCCGCCAGCAAGTTGTTCGTCGGGACGGGCGTAGACCTGGGCGATCGGCTCGAGAACGTGGCTGCTGCCGTCGCCGACGAACAGGATCGGATAACGCGCCTCGAGACCTGCCGTCAGCATGCGCCGCGTCGCGGCATCACTGTTGTCGTAGTCCCCGGTATAGCCGGCACCCGGAGGCGTCATGTTCAGGCCGAGCGCATCCCCGCGCGCGGCGAGCAACGGCGTCAGGACGATCCCGCCCGGAGCGATGTAGGTCCGCTTCCATTCGAGCTCGGCCGTCAGGCGGTGCGACGTGCCCTCGAGGCCCCGGAACCTGTCGGTGCCGTTACTCGTATCAAGATCAAGCCGGTTGCGCTTGATGTTGGTTAGGTTCACCGTCGCCGAAAGCTCGCCACCCAATACCGGTCCCGGAGCCACGTAGGAATAGTCCAGAACCTGTGCGGCAGGCTGCTGGTTTTCAGCGATGCTGTTGGCGTCTGCGTCCTGGATATCGAAATAGAAGGCGCGCAGGTCGAAGTAATTCCGCTTGCCAAGCCCGGTGAGATAGGCCTGGTTGACGTAGGTCGTCCCGTCGAATGTCGACAGTTCGTAGGTCTTGGCGAAATTGTTGTCGGATTGGACGAGCACGTCCCAGCCGAAGGTCCAGCGCGGGTTGATGTCGAATTTGCCCTTGGAGGCGACCATGCCGCGGTTCGTTTCGAGCGCATCGACCGTGCCGGGCGTAAAGCGGCCCTTGTCCAGCTGGCTGATGCCGGCGAAACTCAAGGTGTGAAGGCCGTTATGGAAGCTCTGGCGGAATTCGCCTTCGAGCAGAAAACCCTGGCGGCTCAGGCCCGTCACGGTGGCGGTCGCGTCCATATAGGGCGAGATCGCCCAATAATAGGGGACGCCCACGCCTGCGCCGAGCTTCTGCGTGTACTGAAACTTCGGGAACAGGAAGCCGCTCTTGCGCTTGACCGTGTGGTCCGGCAGCTCCATCACCGGAATATAGGCGATCGGCTTTCCGAAGAGCTCGAAGCGGGCGTTTTCCAGCCGTATCGTCCGCGTCCGTCCATTCTGGATAACGCGTTGGGCCTTGATGTGCCACAGCGAGCGGTGTTCGGGCTTCGTCGTGCAAGGCGTGCACGCGGTGTAGACAGCCTCGTTGAGGATGAACTCTTCGCCGTTCCGCCGCTCGCCGCTGGTTGCGGCAAGCCGTGTCAGATCGGTCGTCTCGATGCGCATGGCATCGACGAAGCCGTTGCCGAAGTCATCGGTGACGTCCATCTTTTCGGCGTAGACGATATTGCCGCCCGGCTCGATCAACTGGATTTCACCGGTGGCATGAATGCGGCCCGACTTCTGGTCGTATTCGACCTGCCGGGCCACCATCTTGTAGCCGCCGTAGTCGATCTGCACGTTGCCGCGCACGATCACCTTCTCGGCGTCCTTGTTGTAGACAAGCTCATTGGCGGACAGAAGCAGCTTGGCATCTTCCGGCATGTTCGGGCGCAGCGAATCAAGGCGCTCCGAAGTCTGCTGTGCGAGCGCGGGCGCACTCATTCCCATGGCAAGTGTCTGCAGCGCCACGCCTGCGAACAGGGCAGCGTTGATCAGCTTTGTACGTTTGCGGTTGCCTACCGCCACTAGCCATCCTCCTGATTTAAAAGAATCGTCGAGCCCAGCGCCATCGCTACAACAACTGGCAACCAGGCTGCAACGAAAGGAGGCACAATACCGCTGCTCCCGAATGCTTTGACAAGCACGGTGACGACATAAAGCACGAAGCCCGATAGGATTCCACCGAGAATTACCGAGCGCGATTGGTTGAACCGGCTAAATTTCAGCGACACGCACGCGGCGATCAGCGTCATGGCGACAAGTAGCAGCGGTAGTGACAACAGTGAGTGGAATTGGGTTTCCATGCCGTTGGTGGAAAAGCCAAAGGAGCGCGCCACTTCGATCTTCCGCGGGAGGTCAAAAAACTGAATGGAATCAGCCTTTGCAAGCCTTTCCTGAACAAACTCAGGCTTCAGATTGGTGCGCAGTTGTGCCGTTTGCAGACGGCGAGGCAGCTGTCCACTGCTCGTTTCCGTGACGTCGTTAAGAAGCCAGTAACCATCTTCGAGTTTCGCCGAGGCCGCATCCTGTCTCAGAATGATCGAACCCTGTGGATCGAAGTGGATGACGGTGACGTTCAGAAGCGTGGTGCCGCCGTCCTGAACCGAGCGCGCGCCGATGATCGTATCGGTGCCCTGATAGATCTGTCGCAGCCACGGGATCGAGCCGGCATCCGAGGTGCGCGATGAACCCAGGGCAGCAAGCAGGGCCTCTTCCTTCTTCGCACCCCAGGCTGCGAGCGGGTTGAGCGCGAGTACGGCGAGTACACCGAACAGGAAGGCGCCGAGGACGAACGGGCGCAGGAATTGCCACACCGAAATGCCCGCGGCCCGGGTGACCACCAACTCGTAGCGCCGGTTGAGCGAGATCAGGGCCGCCATCGCCGAGAAGAGCGCGACGAAGGGCACCGTCTGCTGCAGGATGGTCGGGATCCGGAACGCGCTGATCAGCAACGCGCCGGTGATCGAATAACGCGGAAGGCTGGACAGGCGGCTCGCCTGCTCGCTGAAGTCGATGATGAAGACGAGCGAAAAAATTCCGACCAGAAACCAGAAGGTTGTGACGGCGTAGCGGGTCAGGAAGTAGCGGCCGAGCGTAGTGAAGATCACGATGCGTTGCTCCCGTCAGATGCGGGGCGAACGAGGCGAAGGCGTACCATCAGCTCGGACAGTTTCTCCTGCCAGGTCATCGGAATGTCGAGGCGCCGGTTGCTGACGAGCTGGTGAATGGCCAGTGCGCCGGTCGCAAGGGGCACGATATACATCAGCGGAACGAACCAGACTGAATCTTCGGCGCTGTTGCCCGCATAGAAAGTCATCCACCGAATGACCAGCGCAGAACCGAGCGCACTGACCATCGGATGGACGCGCGCCTCGCGGTGTGAGCGTGCATCGCTGCAGAAGACAAGCGCGATGAGGCCGAACAGCAGCGGGAACGTCCATTCCGTCAGGCGGCGGTGCAGTTCGGCGGTGAAGGCAAGTGGGTTGCCCTGATAGACCGGATCATTGGGGTCCGGGTTGAAAAGATTGGGAAGGTCGCGATCCTTGGCGCGGATCGTCGCTTCGCGCGTCGTCTTCGTCATGTCGGTCAGATCGAAGGCATAGGAATCGAACTTGATGATCGATACGCCGCCGTCCGGCAGTTTGCGCTGGACTTCGCCGTCCTTCATCACCAGCGCCGAGCTCTTCTCGTCCACCGCACCTTCGCGCGCATAGTAAACGAGCTCGAAAGCCGGGTTGCGCGAATCGGCAACGAAGATCCCCTGAAGCACGCCGCCGCCGCGCCGGCCGCCAACCTGGACATAGAGGCCGTCGGTGATCTTGCGGAAAGCGTTCTCCTGGACGACCGAGGAAAGCAGGTCTGCATTGGCCGTTGCCAGCATCTTGCGCACGGCGACGCGCGAATAGGGCTCGACGAAATTGTCGACCACGAAGGAGAGGACGCTAAGGCCGACGGCGAGATAGATGATCGGCCGGATGATCGTCGTGCGCGAGCTTCCGGCGGCATTCAGCACCGTCAGCTCCGAATCGGTATTCATCGTCGTCAGCGTCTGGGTCACGCCGATCACCAAGGCGAAAGGCAGAATGATCGGTACGACCGAAGGCAGAATGAGCGTTGCCAGCTTGAGGAAGGCAAAGACGGATTGCCCGCTATCGGTAACCAGATTGACGTTGGTAAGGGCCTGCGTCGTCCACACGATGCCGAGCAACGGCAAAAGTGTCGCGAGGAACATGGTCATGGCACGCCGGAAAATGTAGCGTTCGATCAGCTTCATGTCCGTTTCCGGTCCAAATCCCTGCTCATGTTTCTGTGCCGCACCGCTGCATCGAAACGCCTGTTTCTGCCGCCGCCATCGGCGGGAACCGAGCTTCCGTCTTACGTCCGGCGTCGCTCGAATTGTAAAGCAACTGGGATAATCTAAGGCAAAGAACCTCGGTTAACCGCATGTAAACATCTGCGGGCATCTTGCCAAGCCGTTGAAAACCGAGAAGGGTGCGGACCACAGCTTTGACGGTGGTAGACGCAGCGAATGTTTGTCACTGTAACCGCCCGGTAACAGGGTGGGTCGAGTAAGACCGAGAAATGCCCGGAGTTTTGTAATGTCTATGAAATTTGAGTTCACCTTCGCCAAGTCCCATCGCCCGGCGGGTGGTGTCGCCGTCCTCCTGAAAGCTGCCGCAGGCCAGGCAGCGGGCGCCGATGTCGCCGATCCGGAAGGCGTGCTGGCCAAGGCGACGAAGGTCAAGAAGTTCAGCGGCAAGGCGTTCTCCACCCTCGATATCATTGCCCCGCATGGCTCGCCGGCTGACCGGATCATTGTTCTTGGCCTCGGTGATGCTGATGCCTTGACCGATCATGATTGGCTGAAGGCAGGCGGTGCCACAGCGGCGAAGTTGCGTGGAGCCGACAAGGCCACGATCTTCATCGACGTTCCCGATCTCGACGTCACCGGCAAGGCGGCCGCCGACTTCGCACTCGGTATGGAAATGAACGCCTACAGCTTCGACGGCTACAAGACGAAGAAAGCGGACGACGATGCCAAACCGGCGGGCAAGCCGGTGAAGGTTACCATTGTTACCGGCACGGTGATTGCTGCGAAGAAGGCTTTTGCGACAGCGCAGGCGGTCGGCGAGGGCGTCTTCCTCGCCCGCGACCTGGTCAACGAACCCGCAAACGTCCTCGGTCCGCTGGAGTTCGCCGCCAAGGCGAAGGAGTTGGAAAAGCTCGGCGTCGAGGTGGAAATCCTCACCGAAAAGGAAATGAGGAAGCTTGGAATGGGGGCGCTGCTCGGCGTTGCCCAGGGCTCGACGCGTCCGCCACGGCTGGTCGTGATGCAGTGGAAGGGCGGCAAGCCCAAGGGTCGCCCGGTTGCTTTCGTCGGCAAGGGCGTCGTGTTCGACAGCGGCGGCATCTCGATCAAGCCCGCGGCCGGCATGGAAGAGATGAAGGGCGACATGGGGGGCGCCGCCGCGGTCACCGGATTGATGCACGTGCTCGCTGCCCGCCACGCCAAGGTCAATGTTGTCGGCATCATCGGGCTCGTGGAAAACATGCCGGATGGCAGCGCGCAGCGCCCAGGCGACATCGTTACTTCGATGTCCGGACAGACGATCGAGGTCATCAACACCGATGCCGAGGGACGTCTGGTTCTATGCGATGCGCTCTGGTATTGCAACGACCGCTTCAAGCCGCAGGCCATTATCGACCTGGCGACGCTGACGGGCGCCATCATGGTCGCCCTTGCGACCCATCACGCCGGGCTGTTTTCGAATGATGACCGTCTTGCCGGCCAGTTGCTGGCCGCCGGCATTGCCACGCAGGAGCGTCTGTGGCGCATGCCGCTCGGCAAGGAATACGACAAGATGATCGACAGCAAGTTTGCCGACATGAAAAACACCGGCGGACGTCATGGCGGCGCGATTACGGCGGCGCAGTTTCTGAAGCGCTTCGTTGGGGATACGCCCTGGGCGCATCTCGATGTCGCCGGCACCGCCATGGGCTCGCCGACCGACGAAGTCAATCAGTCCTGGGGCTCGGGCTTCGGCGTTCGCCTTCTCGATGAGCTGGTCCACGCGAGCTACGAGTCCTGAGCGGTATTGCGAGCCGTAGTGAAGGCCGTGGAGAGATCGGTATGACCGAGATCCTTTTCTATCACCTGACGGAATCGAAGCTCGAGGATGCGCTTCCGCCGCTGCTCGACAAGAGCGTCGAGCGCGGCTGGAGGGTGGTGGTGCAGACGGTCGATGCCGAGAGGCGCGATGCGCTCGACACGCATCTCTGGGTTTACCGGGACGAAAGCTTCCTGCCGCATGGGACCGACGCCGGTGAACTGGCTGCCGAGCAACCGGTTCTGCTCGTGGCCGACGACGGCAACCACAACGCAGCAACCGTTCGCTTCGTCATCGATGGTGCCAATCCGCCACCGGTCGAGACCTACGAGCGGATTGTCTTCATGTTCGACGGCTACGACCAGGAGCAGCTCGAAGCCGCCCGCGGTCACTGGAAACGGCTGAAAGGCGAGGGCCACAGCCTCACCTATTGGCAACAGAACCGCGACGGGCGCTGGGAAAAGAAAGCCTGAACGACGCAACCGAACTGCTTCATGACGAAAAAGCCCGCGGCAAGATCGCGGGCTTTTTCTCTCGGTCCTGCGTCGAAGCTTACAGCGCCGCGCGTCAAACATGACGCGCAAAGGACGCTGTAGCGCTTTAAACTTCCGGCATAATTTTATCCTTAAATCGGATCCGATTTAAGGAATTATGCCATAGAGCCTTTCCAGGAAAAGTGCGAAACGGTTTTCCGTCAGGAAATGCGTAAAATCAAAGAGATCGAGCGTTTTCATGACTCTGTTTAAGACGGAAATGCTCAGTCGTGAAAGGCTTCGACGAACTTGCGTCGGCCAAGCATGAACGCATCGGCGACGTGGCGCAGCGGCGCCAGATCGACGTCCGAGGTCTTGGCCCTGATGATTTCGGCGAAACGCTTGTAGAGCATCGGATATTCCTGCTCCGGCTCCTCGTGCACGATCTTGCCGTCGAGCGAGAGCTTTGCACCACCTTCCGAAAGCACCATTTCTCCGGCATCGGTCTCAGCGACGATGTCCCAGCTCTGTTTGCCGGTCTGGCGCCAGTCGAACTCTGCAGAAACGGCCAGCTTGTTCGCATCGGTGAAGGCGATCGTGGCAGCGATCGGGGCGTCGCGGTTTTCCGGGAATTCCAGCGTGGCTGCGGTAATGAACAGCGGCCGCGGCAAGATGTGCGTCACGATCGACAGCGCGTTGATGCCAGGATCGAAGATGCCGAGGCCACCCGCCGCCCAGATCCATTCTTGGTTCGGGTGCCAGTGGCGCACATCTTCCTTCCAGATGATTTTCACATCGCGGATTGTCGTTGCCGCGAGAAACGATTTCGCCGCCCCTACGGCCGGGGCATAGCGCGAATGCCAGCTTGCAAACAGCGACAGCCCCTTGGAAGCAGCCAGGGCTTCCAGATCCGCGACTTCGCTCAACGTGGCGCCGGGCGGTTTTTCGAGGAAGACGTGCTTGCCGGCATCAAGGGCGGTGCGCGCCGCCTCGTATCGGTATTGCGGCGGCATGCACAGCGACACGGCCTCGATTGCGGGAACCGCCTCCAGCATCGCCTCGATCGACTTGAAATTATCGATGCCATCGACGGTGCCGTGGCGGCTCGCAGCGGCAATCAGCCGGTAGTCGCCGTTCTTGGCAATGGCTGGCAGGTGTTGGTCACGAACGATCTTGCCGACGCCGACAAGCGCGATTTGAATTGGAGGCATGGTGTTTCGCTCATATTAGTATGATTTATTGTCGGTTCTTGTAGCAGATTGCGCGGCGCGGGCAAGCTCTGCCGAAGAGATGCGAGCCCGGTTTGCCGAACGGCAAACAAACGGGACCGGGCCCATTCTCTCCGGCCTCTTGCGCCCTAGCTTCTACAATCCATGATGCCGATCCACATGGTCAGCAAACGCGACACGCGTGGAAGCCGGCAGAACGAGGAGAGATTATGCGCCATCAAATCCGTCATGCCAGTCGCGACGAGCTCGATGCCATCATCGATTGGGCGGCTCGCGAAGGCTGGAACCCGGGGCTAGACGATGCTGCGGCATTCTGGGCGGCGGACCCGGAAGGATACTGGGTGACGGAGCGCGAGGGCAAGCTGGCTGCCTCCATTTCGCTGGTGCGCGATGATGAGAACTATGCCTTTCTCGGTTTCTACATAACGGCACCGGATTTTCGCCGGCAGGGCATCGGCAGCCAGATGTGGCAGCAGGCCCTGGCGGCGGCCGGACAACGCATCGTCGGTCTCGATGGTGTCGTTGCCGAGCAGGAGAACTACCGCCGGTCCGGCTTTGTCCTCGCCCACGCCAATATTCGCTATGGAGGCATCGTCGACGTGGTCGAGCCTCCGGGCACGGACCTGGTGGAGGTCGCGCCCGTCCACATGCCGATGCTGATCGACTACGACCGCCGCTTCATGCCGGCCCGGCGCGATGCCTTTCTCACCGAATGGCTGAGGCAGGGCCGGACGCGTCGAAGCATTGTGTTGCTTCGGGACGGCGCGATTGCCGGTTATGGCACGCTGCGCGCCTGCCGGCAGGGCTACAGGATCGGCCCGCTCTTTTCCGAGAGCGAGACGACCGCCGACCTGGTGTTTCGCAAGCTGGCCGCGACGGTGAAGGGGGAGGAAGTCTATCTCGACATTCCCGAGCCGAATGTCTCGGCGCGGGCACTGTGCGAGCGCTACAACATGAAGCCGGTTTTCGAAACGGCGCGGATGTATCGCGGCATCGCACCCGATCTGCCGCTTGCCCGGATCTACGGCATCACCACGTTCGAACTCGGTTGACCGGCGATCACCTGTCGGAAGGGCCAGTTCGAAAGCGTGGAATCAACTGGCCATCGCGTCTTCGTATTCGGCCGAGAGCTCAAGCCATTGTTCCTCGGCATGCGCAAGCTTTTCGACCGCGTCGGAGCGTTCCTTGGCCTTATGTGCGGCTTTCGCCGGCGACTTTTCGTAGAGTGCGGGGTCGGCGAGTTCAGTGTCGAGCGTCTGAATCACTTTCTCCAGTTTTCCTGTCAGCGATTCGATTTCGTTGATCTTTTTCCTCAACGGGGCAAGCGACGCGCGCTTGTCCGCATTGGCCTTGCGCTGGTCCGCCTTGGACAGGGAATCGTCCGCTCCGGTAACCTTCGGCTTGTCTTCCTTCGCCTTCGGGCCGCCAACGATCAGGCTTCGATAGTCTTCCAGGTCGCCGTCGTAGCTCGTCACCGTTCCGTCCCGCACGAGCCACAGCCGGTCGGCAGTCGCCTCGATCAGGTGGCGGTCGTGCGAAATCAGGATCACGGCGCCGGAATAGTCGTTGAGCGCGGTGATCAACGCATTGCGGCTGTCGATATCCAAATGGTTGGTCGGTTCGTCGAGGATCAGGAGGTTGGGTGCGTCAAAGGCGGCAAGCCCCATCAGCAGGCGCGCCTTCTCGCCGCCCGAGAGATCCTTGGCGGGCGTTTCCATCTTTTCGGTCGCCAGGCCCATCTGCGCCACGCGGGCGCGCACCTTCGCTTCCGGCGCTTCCGGCATCCGGCGACGCACGTGCTCGACGGCGCTTTGCGTCGGGATCAGATCGTCCAGCTGGTGTTGCGCAAAGAAACCGACCTTGAGGTTCGGCGCGATCTTCAGTTCGCCGGATTCAGGCGCCAGCCGTCCGGAAATGAACTTGGCGAAAGTCGACTTGCCGTTGCCGTTCGATCCGAGCAGCGCGATGCGATCGTCGGTGTCGATCCGCAGATTCAGGCGCTTGAGAATCGGTTTGCCGGGCTCGTATCCAACGGTGCCGCCGGTGACGGCGATGATCGGTGACGCGGCTTCCTTCTCCGGATCGGGGAAGGAGAAGCCCTGGACATGATCCTCGATCACCGCGGCGATCGTGCCCATGCGCTCCAGCGCCTTCACGCGGCTCTGCGCCTGGCGGGCCTTGGTGGCCTTGGCCTTGAAGCGGTCGATGAAGCTCTGAAGGTGCTTGCGTGCGGCGTCGTTCTTGGCCTTCGCCTTCATCTGCAGCTCGTCGGCTTCCGCCTTCTGCCGCTCGAACTGGTCGTAGGGCCCGCGATAGAAGGTGAGCTTCTTCTGGTCCAGATGCACGATGGCGTTGACCGCCGTGTTCAGCAGGTCGCGGTCGTGGCTGATGATGATGACGGTGTGCGGATAGCGGCGAATGTAATCCTCGAGCCAGAGCGTACCTTCAAGGTCGAGATAGTTGGTCGGCTCGTCGAGCAGCAGCAGGTCCGGCTCGGAAAAGAGCACGCCTGCGAGCGCCACCCGCATCCGCCAACCGCCGGAGAAGGAGGAGGCCGGACGCAGCTGAGCTTCGTGATCGAAACCGAGACCGGCGAGAATGCTCGCGGCACGCGCTTCCGCCGAGTGGGCGCCGATATCGGCAAGCCGGGTCTGGATTTCGGCTATGCGGTGCGGATCGGTCGCGGTCTCCGCTTCGGCGACCAGCGCCGTGCGCTCCTTGTCAGCCTTCAGCACGATCTCGATCAGCGGCTCCTCGGTGCCGGGCGCTTCCTGGGCAACCTGGCCGATCCGCGCGTTCTTGGGCAGCGAAATCGTGCCGGCTTCCGAAGCGAACTCACCGGTAATGATGCGGAACAGCGTCGATTTGCCGGCACCGTTTCGTCCCACAAGCCCGGCCTTCGTGCCGGACGGCAGCGTCATGGATGCGTTTTCGATGAGGAGACGGCCCGCGATGCGGGCGGAAAGGCCGGAAATCTGGATCATTGCGGCCTTTTGCCCGGACTTGAGGCGGAAGGCAAGAGGTGCGTGGCGACTGCTGTTTCGGCCAGGCGCGTGGAGGTCTGGTTCGTGGTTTTCAAGGGGCCATTGTTATCAATTCATGAACAACGCGTTCCGACAATCGATACTACACATCCTCATCGTGAGGGACCATCTGTTTAAACGAAGGGCAGCGAAAGGCTCTTCCGACCGCCTCGATCGACTGAACGCCATCGGCAAGGCCACCGCGTTCCAGCAAAGACCGATCCGGCCAGACGTAGTTTTGATGAAACCCTCGTTCAAGCGAACGAGCCTCCCAGGAGCAAAGACGATGAAATCCACGATCCACACCGCACTCGCCGCAGCTCTCGTTGCAACTGCCGTTCTCGGCGGCGCCTCAGCGGCATTTGCCGGCGGCAGCTATTACGAAGGCATCAGCCCGACCCCGCTCTTTACCGAACGCGCTCCCAAGGCAGCCGGTAGCTCCACCCTGAACATCCGTGGTTCGGAAGCCGGATATGTTGACCGCACCTCCACCGGCTCGGTCTACAATTACGACGCCCGGCCGCGGGTTGCTCAGGGCGGCGAAGGCGAATACTACCAGGGCATCTCCCGCTAAGGCGCATTCCGTCGCCGGTCATGGGGCCACCGGCCCCATGACATTTCATCCCGATCAAGGAAGAGACCTATGAACAAGTCCATCGCAACGCTTCTCGTTGCAGCGGCGACGTTGGCCGGCACATCGGCCGCATTTGCCGGCGGCAGCTACTATGAAGGCGTCAGCCCGACGCCGCTCTTTACCGGTCGCGCGGCCGCTTCGGCCGGTGCCGGCGCATCGGCAAGCACGGTCGATGGCGGTGATTACTACGCCGGCATCGAGAACAAGTCGGTCGATGCCACGGCGACAGGCGCGATTGCCAATGGCCACGCGAAGGCCTTCGGCAAGACCAGCCAGGACAGTCAGTAACCCACGCCAAACGGACGACCAGATAACCCGGTCCCGCCAAGCGGGGCCGGGTTATTTCGTTTTGGCGTTGCCAATGAGGTGATTTGCCATGACAGAAAAAATCCAAGTCGCAGAAAGGCTCTTTGAGCTCTATCACTGCGTCCATCGCCTGGTGAACGCGTCCATGAGTGAAGAAGGCGTCTCGCTCGCGCGCAGCAAGTTCCTGTTCTATCTCAGCGAACTCGGGCCCTGTCGTTGCGCCGACATCGCTTCGGCACTCAGCTTTGCCCCGCGAACCGTGACCGAGGCGATTGACGGGCTGGAACGGGACAGCATGGTCATCCGCGAGCCGGACCCCGAGGACCGGCGGGCGAAGATCATCTCGATTACCGATCTTGGACGGGCCGGCCTCGAAGCGGCTCTCCAGCCACGTCGCCAGATGATCGAGGAGCTTTTCTCGACGCTTGATGACGGTGAGCGCACGGATCTTTATCGTCTGCTCGGTCGGCTCAGCGAGAAGGCTTGCGAAATCGACGCGAGCCGGATGGCCATCCATGAGCGACAGTCGGAGGCCGCGTAGGGAAACCCGCACGCGATTACGCATGTCGCGTGATAACGACCTGTGCAAAGACAACGCTTAAAGCGCAGCAAGCAAATCCTAGCGACTGCGACGCGCTTTAAGCCGCGTGCGGCGCATAGATCTTTGCCCGGTTGCCGCCAAGCTCTGCCGAATAGGCCTGTATGCCTGACCGTGGGCCCGTTCTGGCGGCCGCAAGCGCCAGCTCGGCCTGCTGCATGAAATCGGTGGGCGTCGCCATCGGCTGTGCTATCGCGATGCCGGCCGAGAGCGAAAACGTTTCTGTTGTGAAGGCACGGCCGGGTAGGGCGACGCGCAACGCTTCCACCGAATGCCGAATGCGCTGCGCAATCGCTTCAACGTTCTCCTCAGTGACGTCGCTGCAGAGGAACGCGAATTCCTGGCCGCCGACGCGTGCGACGAAGTCGCTCTTCTTGATCGACTTGCGAAACAGCGTCGAAACCTTGCCGAGCGCCTTTTCCGCGGTGGCGGCGCCGTGCTGCTCGGCGATGCCGCGCAATCCCTCGACCGACACAACGAGCAGGGCGACCGGCGCTGCCTTGCCCTCGGCTTCAAGCAGTGTTTTTAAACGTGCCGTCAGAGCCAGGCGATTGGGCAGGCCGGTGGCGGGGTCTCTGGTCAACGGTTTGCGACTTTCGGCGAACTCGCCTTCCAGCGCCGCGAAGCGCTCGGCGCTTGCCTGCAAGACCGTTTGAAATACCTGTTCCTCATTCATCAGCAGGCCGGCCGCGTCCCGCAGCCTTGCTGCGTCATCGGCGAACTCCGAGATTGCCGCAACCGGGTCGGCGGCCAGACGGTCTTTGAAGCGGTCAAGTTGGCTTCTGAAGGCATGTTTTTGCGCCAGGCTGTGCTTCAGTTGCAGAGCGAGATCGCTGAGCGCGTCCTGTGCCGCCGCCCTTGCTCTGTCGGCTGCAAGCGCCCCGTGAGCCACCAGGTGATGTTTGAGACCAAGCTCGTCGAGGGCGTCCTGTTGCGGCGTGGCGCCGAGCGTCACCAGGTCGCGCGAGAGCTGCGGCACCCGGCCGGACAAGGCTTCATAGACGAGCTCATAGTTGCGTGGCAGTGCCGCGATGCCAAGCTGAGACATGGATTGCGCCACCTTCAAGATGATGGCCGTGCTTTTCGTCTGCGATCGGCCGGTGTTCGCGGGAACTTGCCTGGTCATTCCGTGGTCGTCCTCGATGCCTGTATGGGATCCGAAAACACTATGGCGGCGCGGCGTTTAAGGGAGTCTGAAGATACCCGCCGCAACACAAGATCTGCCCGGTATGGTTGCCGAAATCCCACCGGAGGGGAAGGCGGTGCAACCGGTTGGAGCAGGAGCGTTGAAAGCTGCTGTTTTAATTCATGTTTATAGTTGACGGAGCTTGTCAGGAATTATATGCCGCCTTGCTAAATTGGGAGGGAGGCTCGAATGCAGTGCGACGGTTTGACCATACCCCCTTCCTTCATTGCGGATCTGGCGGCGTGGGGCGAGCGTCCCGCTCTGGTTCTTCCCGGCCAGCGTCTCGTGACCTATCGCGAATTGCATGAAAGGGTCGATCGCCAGGCGACACTTTTTCCGCGCACCCGCGCGCTGGTAACGCTCGAGCCCGAGCCTTCCGAACATGCAATCATTGCCTATCTTGCGGCACTGAGGGCCGGACATGTGGTTGCCATGCAGGCGCCGCGCGGCGCCGGTACCGTGGCCTGGACCGACATGTTCGAGCCGGACTGTGCCTATCGCCGGATGGACGGCCGCTGGCGAACGGAACATCTGGAGTGCAGCGATAAACCGCTGCATCCGGACCTTGGCCTGTTGCTGTCGACCTCCGGCAGCACTGGTTGCGGCAAGGCGGTGCGGCTTTCTACCACCAACATTTCGGCGAACGCCCGCTCGATTGCCGCGTATCTGGAGCTCGGCGCCGACGATTGCGCCTGCCTGATCCTGCCGCTCCATTACTCCTACGGACTTTCGGTGCTGAATGCCCATCTGAGCGTCGGCGCCAGCCTTTTTATCCCCAACGGCTCCATCCTTGACCCCGGGTTCCTTGACGGTCTCGCCGCCAGCGGCTGCACCAATCTTTCCGGTGTGCCCTATTCCTATGAGCTCCTGGAAAAGGTCGGGTTTCGCAATCGCGCGTTCCCGCACTTACGTTTCATGACGGTTGCCGGCGGACGTCTGGCGCCGGAGCGCGTTCGTGTCTATGACGAGCATCTTCGCGCCCGGGGCGCCGCCTTCTTCGTCATGTACGGCCAGACCGAAGCGACGGCCCGCATCGCCTATGTGCCGCCGGCTCGGCTCGAGGGCAACGAAGACCGGATCGGCATCGCCATTCCCGGAGGCGCGTTGTCGATCGAGGACGAGCAGGGGCGAGCGGTTGCCGGTGCCGGTATCGTCGGCGAACTCGTCTATCGCGGCCCCAATGTGATGATGGGCTACGCCTCGTCGCGACAGGACCTGGCCCGGGGGGCAGACCTTGACGAACTGCGTACGGGCGACCTGGCGGTCCGCGAAGCCGATGGTCTTTTCCGCGTCGTCGGGCGCATGAAGCGCATGTCCAAGATCGCTGGCCTGCGCATCGGCCACGATGCCCTTGAGCAGGCTTTGGAGCAACGCGGTCTGGTGGCGGCGATCGTCGGCGATGACGACGGGCTGCATGCCTTTTTTCAGGGGGAGGGCCGACCCGAGGATGTTCGCCGCCTGCTTGTTGCTGCGAGCGGCCTGACACTCGCCCATATCAGGGCCACGCGCCTGCCGGAAATCCCGAGATTGCCGTCAGGCAAAGTCGATTACAGCGCGCTGAACCTTGCCGCAAAGCAGGCGATCGCCGCCGGCGGCAGCGATCGTGAAGGCATCGAAAGCCTTTTCCGACAGGTGTTCTATCCCGCACGGGTGAAGCCCGAGGATAGTTTCCTCTCGCTCGGCGGTGATTCGTTGCGTTTCGTGCAGCTCTCGATCGGTCTCGAAAAGGCGCTCGGGCAAGCGCCGGAACTGTGGGAGGCCATGCCGATCGCAACGCTTGCGGCGCTGGAAAGGCGGGACGCGACGACGACACGGATCGGAATGGATCTCATCATCCGTGCCTTGGCGATACTGCTCGTCGTTCTTCACCATGAGACCTTGTGGCCGCTGCCGGGCGGGTCGGCTGCCATGGTCATCCTTGCCGGTTTCAGCCTCGCCCGGTTCCAGATGGGGCAGCTTCTGGCCGGTGGTGGCTTTGCTATTCTGCGACCGCTTACCCAGATCCTCGTGCCCTATTATCTCATCGTCGGCGCCTATGCTGCGGTTTGGGGCGAGGTCCCCTGGGCCTCCGTCTTCCTCGTCGGCAATTTCGGGTTTGCCGATCCGGAGACCCGCGGCATGGTGCCCTACCTCTACTGGTTCATCGAAGCCTATTGCCAGATGATGCTGGTCTTCGTGTCGCTGTTTGCGATCCCGCGCTTCCGGCGGTTTGCGGCTCGACACCCCTTTGCAACGGGTATGCTGCTGCTCGGCGTGGCGCTGGTCGCCCGGCTGGCGCTGCCGATGCTGTGGTCGATCGGCAATCGGCAGATCTTCACTTTGCCGTGGATCTTCTATCTCGCTGTGATCGGGTGGTGCGCGGCGATCGCCGAAACGCATGGGCAGCGATTGCTGCTGGTGGCAGCCGGAACCGGCGCGTTCCTGTTCTTCGGCCTTTACGAGGGCGTTTGGATCGGCACGAAGATCAAGTATCTGCTGTTGATCGCCGTGCTCGTCGCTCTCGTCTACGCGCCGCGCGTCCGCGTTCCACGCTGGGCGGCACAAGTCGTGCTGCCGCTATCGGCCGCCGGTTTCCATATCTACATCCTGCACCGTTTTGTCCCGGAACTGTTGATGGCGCCGCTGCAGGCGCATCTGCCAACCGTGCTCTTCTCCACGGTGTCGATCGCGGGCGGCATCGGACTTGGCCTTGCCGCCTGGCTGGCGCAACGCCACTTGCTCAAAATGGCTGCGAACGGAAGGCAGAAAGCCGGGCTGTCGCTCGATCATCTGCCGCCGATCGCTCGGTGGGCGGCGCTAGCTCGCCCACTTCTCTCCCTCGGCCCACAGAAAGAACGCGAGATCCAGCACAATTGACGGGCGGCCAAGGGCCGTCAGCGTCGCATGCGCCTGGCCGCGATGGTGGGTCTGGTGGTTGAAGACGTGGGCCAGCGTCGGTCCGAGCTTTTGCGTGATGCTCACCGGCGTACTGAGGGGCGTGTAGGTGAAGGTGGCTGCAAGCCGCGCATCATCGAGGCCGTCGATCCAGGCGATCATCCGCGCATCTTCCCGCTCGCGTGCAATGGCAAGGCTGGCGAGATCGTCGTGGAGCGTCGCATCCAGTGCCGTCGGCGCGTCGCCTTCGCCGGTAAAGCGCTTCATCCAGATGCGATCCGCGGCGAGGATATGATTGAGCGTCGCAAGCACCGAGCCGAAGAAGGCGCCCTTGCTCTGCCTCAGATCTCTTTCCGTAAGTTCTGCCGCTGCCGCATAGAGCCGGCGGTTGGCCCAGTTGTTGTAATCGGCGAACATGCGAAAATGATCGAGCATCTGTTTCTCCTAAGCGGTCGCAAGGTTAGCGCAGATCCGCATTCCTGTGGCGAATGCCACCTATGAAATTTAATGATTTGATCCTTCGACCAGTCTGGCGTCGAATGGCGTGAGACGACCTAATTCTCGCCGGGAGATCACGTGAGCAGGAAACTCTATTCGCTTTGCGGTGCCGACAGGGCCCGACCTTTCTCGCCGCATGTCTGGAAGACCAAGCTGTCGCTTGCGCACAAGGGGCTCGACTTCGACGTCGTGCCGATCGGTTTTACCGAGATCCCCAAGGTGGAGGAGGGTGCTACCAAGCTCGTGCCGCTTCTGCGCGACGGCGAGCGGCTGGTACAGGACAGTTTCGAGATCGCCGTCTATCTCGACGAGAACTACCCGGACCGACCGTCGCTGTTTGGCGGACCGGGTGGAATGGCCATGGCCCGCTTCGTCGAGGGCTGGTCGCAGACGACGCTGCACCCGGCGATTGCCCGCATTATCATTAGGGATATTCACGACAGCCTCGATCCGGTCGATCGGGTGTATTTTCGCGAAAGCCGGGAGGCGCGTTTCGGCACGTCGCTCGAAGCGGTCGCGGAAACCGGCACTGCCGCCCTTGCAACCTTCTCCGACAAGCTCGAGCCGTTGCGCCATATGCTGAAGTTTCAGCCCTATCTCGGCGGCGAACGGCCACTCTTTGCCGACTACATCGTCTTCGGCGCGCTGCAATGGGCGCGGATCGTGTCGCCGCAACGCCTGCTTTCTCCCGCCGATCCGGTCGCAGCCTGGTTCGAGCGCTGCCTCGACCTGCATGGTGGCATAGGCCGCTCTGTGACAGCGGCGTGAAACCCGCAACGGACGCGGCGAATCGTTAGCGAGCCCCCTTGTTTTGCGCAGAATTGGCGGCTAATGAACCGCCACTTCTCAAGAAAACAAGGGAATTGAGCCAATGGCGATTGAACGTACCTTTTCGATGATCAAGCCGGACGCAACGAACCGTAACCTGACCGGCGCCATCACCAAGATGCTCGAAGACGCCGGCCTGCGCGTCGTCGCTTCCAGGCGCGTCTGGATGAGCCGCCGCGAAGCTGAAGGCTTCTACGCTGTTCACAAGGAACGTCCGTTCTTCGGCGAACTCGTCGAGTCCATGTCCTCCGGCCCGACCATCGTTCAGGTTCTCGAAGGCGAAAACGCCATCGCCAAGAACCGCGAAATCATGGGCGCCACCAATCCGGCAAACGCTGACGAAGGCACGATCCGCAAGGTTCACGCGCTTTCGATCGGCGAAAACTCGGTCCACGGTTCGGATGCTCCGGAAACGGCTGCCGAAGAAATCGCATACTGGTTCTCCGGCACCGAAATCGTCGGCTGATTCAAGTTCTGCGTTTTGGGCCGTAACGGCTTGAATTGATTCGATTGAGCCGGAGCGGAAACGCTCCGGCTTTTTCATGTCGCGCAGCGCGCGGTTTCAAAACGCTCCGGAGCCTTGCCTCCCCAGAAGACCTCCGGATTCTTGTGGTAGGCGGGCCCTTCGACAAGTGGCTTGGCCGGCAGGATATCTTGGTCGATATCGGAGGTGACGGTGGTCTCCAGTGTCTGCAGCGTTTCGCCGGCAGGTCCCTTCACCTCGATCGTCACCGCATAGGGCCTTTCCTTTTTCACGCAGGTCAAATCAGGACTTTCCAGCACCACTCTGTCGAGCTTTGGAAAGAGCTTGCGCGTCAAGGTCAGCGGCTCGCCCCCGGCGGGGTTCTCGAAGGTCGCAATAACGATGCTTCCCTCGGGTACCGGTTCGAGCTTGCTGAGCGTGATTATGTAGGCCGCGTAGGCGAGCCGATAGTTGAAGACGAACATCTTGCCGGTCAACTTCAGCGGATCGGGGCCGGTCTCCCGCTGGCAGCCCGCCATCAGCATCGCCGCCATCATCGCCGCAAGCGTTGCAATCATCCTCGTCATGACTGGGCCTCCTCCTTGCTGCGATGATAGTGGCGCTTGGCCTTGCTGCGGTTGCCGCAGACCGCCATGTCGCACCAGGTCCGGCTGCGGTTGCGGCTCTTGTCCAGAAACAGCCAGCCGCAATTCGGGCAGATCTTCAATCGATCGGGTTCGGGACTGGCGGTGAGGCTGAGTGCGGAATGCGCCGTTGCCGTGTCGAGCGCGATGGCGCGTCCGCCATTGCCGGTGCTGCGCAGCACTGCGGCGATTGCCTCCAGCAGATCGGCCATCAGGTCCGCCCGATGCTCGGCAGCCGCCTGTGCCCGAAAATGCCGATCCGTCGCCTCGCGCAACCTCAAAAGTCCTGCCCGGTTCTGCTCGGCAACGGGTGAAAGCGTGCCAAAACGTGTGCTTTCGGCGCCGAACCGGTTGGCGGCGTCGGCAAAGGCGTCGAGTGCTGCAACGTCGGCGAAGCGATCAATACGCCTTGCGGCATCAAAGCGCAGAATGACGGAGTTGGCGACATCCAGCGCCAGCGCGCCGCCGGCAAATCGATGTGCGGTCCAGGTGAAGGTCATGAGCTATTCCTAACTGGCAAAAATGATTTTACCAGTTATATTGATGTTGTCACGCTCCGGATGCGCCATGCTCTATTTCCTGCAGCAGATCGCCAATGCCGTCCCGATCGCCGCACTCTATGCGGCGCTGGCCTTCGGCTATGCCATCGCCTTCGCCGTGACCCGCCGGGCCGATCTCACCTACGGCGCCCTCTTTGCCTTCTCCGGCCAGATGTTCGTGCTGTTTGCGGATTTCGGCTGGAACCGGCTGTGGCTGCTGCTGCCGGCAGCGCTCGGCCTTGGCGCCGCCGCCGGTCTGACGCTTGGTGTTGGGGCAGGGCTTGTCGCCGGGCGTTACGTGATGCGCCCGCTCGCGTTCTCGTCAGCCAACACTGTCGTCGTCGCGTCGCTCGGGACCCTGCTAGTGCTGATGGAAACGGCGCGGCTGGCCTCCGAAACGAAGAGCCTGTGGCTGCCGCCGTTTCTGAACGGCAACATCGTCTTCTGGCCCGACCCCAAATTCCCGGTGACGCTGACGGTGATCCAGTTGCTCAACACGCTGTTGATGGTGGCGCTGGTGGCGGCCGGTCACTGGTTTCTGACGCATAGCGGCGCCGGACGGTCGTGGCGGGCGGTGTCGGAGGATCGTGGCGCGGCCGCCCTTTGCGGCATCGATGCGGCCCGTGTCTATATCGTCGCCTATGGCGCCGCATCGCTGATCGCCGCCTGCTGCGGTATCCTGGCTGCGTCCTACTATGGCAACATGGATTTCGGCACCGGGCTCACGTTCGGGGTCAAAGTGCTGTTTATCGCCGCGATCGGCGGCCAGACATCGCCGCTTTATGCCGCGCTCGGCGCAGCCGCCATCGGCCTTCTCGAAACACTCTGGGGGGCCTATGGCCCGATGCTCTGGCGGGATTTTGCGATCTTCGGCTTCCTCGTCATCGTGCTTGCGGTCACGCGACAGGAAAAAGTCATCCCGTAATCCGCGCGTGGAGCATCGATCCCGCGTGTCAGCGCTTCCAGCGATCACGCGCCGTGTCGTCGGCATCCTTGGCGCTGACCCAGCTGCCAGCCGTGCCATCGGTCAAGTGTTCCTTCTTCCAGAAGGGCGCAGATGTCTTGAGGAAGTCCATGATGAAGCTGGCGCCATCGAAGGCTGCCTGGCGATGGGGCGAAGCGGTGACCACGAGCACGATGTTCTCGCCGGGAATGATCCTGCCGTAGCGATGGATCGCCGTTGCTGCCTGCAGCCCGAAGCGTTCGACCGCCAAGTTGCAGATGCGTTCGATCTCGGCCTCGGCCATCCCGGGGTAATGCTCTAGTTCGAGAGCGGCAAGCATGCCCGCTTCGTCGCGGCAGAGGCCCGAAAACGTCACGACCGCCCCAATGTCGGGGCGGTCGGACGAAAGCTTGGAAACCTCGGCCGAAAGGTCGAAATCCTCGCGCTGCACACGCACGGTGACGGGCGCGCCCATGGTGTCAGCCACCGGTCATCGGCGGGAAGAGGGCGATCTCGCGCGCACCGGCGATCGGTTCGCCATGCTCGACATGTTCCTGGTTGATCGCCGCGCGGATGACGTTCTGGTGCTCGAGCGCCGTCTCGTATTCCTCCCCCAGCGTCTTCAGATGCGCAAGCAGGTCGGCAATGGTGACGACGGCCGCCGGAACCTCCAGCGTTTCCTCACCCTTGCCGATGCGTTCGCGCACCCAGGAGAAATAGACGAGATTGACGGTGCTCATTCGTTGACCACGTGCTTCAGGCCGGCGCGGAAATAGTCATAGCCGCTGTAGAGCGTGATCGCCGCGGCGATCCATAGCAATACGATACCGGCCTCTGTCGTATAGGGCAGGATCTTGTCGCCAGCGGGGCCGGCGAGCAGGAAGACGATCGCCACCATCTGGATCGTCGTCTTCCACTTGGCGATACGGGTGACGGGAACGCTGACCTTGAGTGCCGCCAGATACTCGCGCAGGCCCGATACCAGGATTTCACGGCACAGGATGATGATCGCGGCCCAGATCGACCAGCCGGCAATCGTCTGGTCAGCGGCGACGAGCAGCAGGATCGAGGCGACCAAGAGCTTGTCGGCAATCGGGTCGAGCATCTTGCCGATGTTCGAGGTCTGATTCCAGATGCGGGCGAGATAGCCGTCAAAGAAGTCGGTGATCGAGGCGATGGCAAAGAGAATGACCGCCGTCCAGCGTGCGAAATCCGAACTGTGCAGCCGGCCTTCGATGAAGAAGCAAAGCACGATCAGCGGCACGATCAGGATTCGGAAATAGGTGAGCAGGTTGGGGATGCTGTAGGCGACGGGCTTGGGCATGGATTCGGGTTCTCTGTCTTCCTCGGAGGTACAGAATGACTTTGCGGCCCTCAGGTCAACAAATCATTGTGCGAAGGTTGTCATAATTGGCGCATCTCACCTGAACGTCGGGTGAATTGCCATCGCGTAATTCCTTAAATCGGCATCGATTTAACGGCGAAATTATGCAGCAAGTTTGAACCTTTACAGCGTCCCTTGCGCGTCATCTTCGACGCGCGGCGCTGCAAGGGTCATTTTGCCGCGTCCTCATGGAAATGCTCGTAGACCAGCCGTGCGACGGCCTCGGAAATGCCGTTGACCGCCATCAGGTCGTTCATCCCGGCGCGGGAAACGGCCTTGGCGGTACCGAAATGGGTGAGCAGAGCGCGTTTACGCGTCGGCCCGACGCCGGCGATCTCGTCCAGTGGGTTCTTGACCATCTCCTTCTTGCGTCGGGCGCGGTGCGAACCGATGGCAAAACGGTGCGCTTCGTCGCGCAGGCGCTGGATGAAATAGAGCACCGGGTCCCGCGGCGGCAGCGTGAAGCTGTCGCGCCCGAGCGCAAAGAAACGCTCGCGCCCGGCATCGCGGTCGACGCCCTTGGCAACACCGATCGCCGTCACGCAATCCTCGACATCAAGTTCTCTAAGGATCGCGCGCACGGCGGTCATCTGTCCCTGGCCGCCGTCGATCAGGATAACGTCAGGCCAGGCCGGGAAGGCGGCGTCGTCGGCGATCTCGACTGTCCGGTCCGGCTTGCCTTCTTCCTTGAGCAGGCGCGAGAAGCGACGGGTCATCACCTCGCGCATCATGCCGAAGTCGTCGCCGGGCGTGATGTCGGTCGATTTGATGTTGAACTTGCGGTACTGGCCTTTGACGAAGCCTTCGGGGCCGGCGACCACCATGCCGCCGACGGCATTGGTGCCCATGATGTGCGAGTTGTCGTAGATCTCGATCCGGCGTGGTGCGCGCTCAAGCTTGAACGTTTCTGCAAAGCCTTCGAGCAGTCGCGACTGCGATGCGGTTTCCGCCAGCTTGCGGCCGTGCGCCTCGCGGGCGTTGGCGAGCGCATGGTCGACAAGGTCCTTCTTCTCGCCGCGTTGCGGCACCTGGATCGACACCTTGTAACCGGACTTTTCGCTGAGCGCCTGGCCAAGCAGTTCCTGTTCCTCGACCGCCTCGCACAGCAAGATCTGCCGCGGACAGGGCCTGTCGTCGTAGAACTGCGCGAGAAACGCCGAAAGCACTTCCGCGGTCGGCAGTGACGGGTCTGCCTTCGGGAAATAGGCGCGGTTGCCCCAGTTCTGTCCGGTGCGGAAGAAGAACACCTGGATGCAGGAGATGCCGCCTTCGTGGTGGATCGCAAAGACGTCGGCCTCTTCGACGCCGGCCGGATTAATGCCCTGGTGGCTCTGCACGTGGCTGAGCGCGGCAAGGCGGTCGCGATAAAGTGCCGCGCGTTCGAAGTCGAGGTTTTCCGAGGCCTCGCCCATTGCCGCCGCGATCGTCGCCTTCACCGCCTGGCTCTTGCCGGAGAGGAAGTCCTTGGCTTCGCGCACCAGCTCGGCATAGCCGTCATTGCTGATTTCGCCCGTGCAGGGCGCCGAACAGCGCTTGATCTGATGCAGAAGACAGGGACGCGTGCGCGTCTCGAAGACGCTGTCGGTGCAGGTTCTTAAAAGGAATGCGCGCTGCAGCGAATTGATCGTGCGCCCGACGGCGCCGGCCGAGGCGAAGGGGCCGAAATAATCGCCCTTTCGGCTGCGCGCGCCGCGATGTTTGTAAAGGGCGGGTGCACGGCTGTCGCCGGTGACCAGAATATAGGGAAAGGATTTGTCGTCACGCAGAAGCACGTTGAAGCGCGGCCGAAGGCGCTTGATCAGGTTGGCTTCGAGCAGAAGCGCCTCGATCTCGGTGCGGGTGGTGACGAACTCCATGTTCGCGGTTTCGCGAATCATCCGCGAAATGCGGTTGGAGTGGCCGCGGCCCTGGGCGTAGTTGCCGACGCGCTTCTTCAGGCTGCGCGCCTTGCCGACATAAAGGACGTCGCCGGCGTCGTTGAACATGCGATAGACGCCGGGGCCGTTCGGAAGCCGTTTCACGAAGGCCTGGATCAATTCGGCGCCTTTGAGCCCCTCGACCTCATTGCGATTCTCGGCCCATTCGATAGCCGGGCCTGCGGGCGCACTTTCGGGCGCCTCGATCAGGTCGTCGTCGTCTTCGGCATCATTGCCGTCATAGAGGATGCCGCCGTCGGTCGGCACGCGTCCGTTCATTCCACTATCTCCCTGATGTCGGGCGTCTCCCAGGCGAGGTGCTGGCCGCCGTCCAGCGCGATCATCTGTCCGGTAATCGACGGTGTGCCGAAAAGGAAGCGGATCGTCCGCCCGAATTCGGCGAGCGCCGGACCGCGCCTGAGGATAAGTGCATCGACCTGTGCCTGGAAATCGCGAGGATCCTGCCGCTCGTTCGGCAATGTTGGCCCTGGGCCGATGCCGTTGACGCGAATATCCGGCGCAAGTGCCTGAGCCATCGTTTGTGTTGCCGTCCACAGCGCGGACTTGGATAACATATAGGAATAAAAGCGCGGGTTTGGAGACCAGACGCGCTGGTCGATCACATTGATGACGAGGCCCGAGACGCCGCGCGGCAATTGGCGGGCAAAATCGCGAGCGAGCAGGGACGGGGCTTTCACGTGCAACGCGAAATGGCGATCCCATACGGTTTCGTCGAAAGCGTCGAGGCTATCCTTCTTGAACAGCGAGGCATTGTTGACGATCAGGTCGATCGGACCGAGCGCCTCATTGACCTGCGCCATCAGTGCCGCGGTTTCCTGCGTGTCGGTCAGATCGGCCTTCACTGCAACGGCGCCGACTCCTCTTTCCGTCAATGAGGCCGCCATAGACTTCGCCTCATCAAGCGAGCCATTGGCATGGATTGCGACCGCGAAGCCATGGGCCGCGAGGTCCTCAACTATAGCCTTGCCGATCCGTTTGGCGCCACCGGTTACGAGTGCCGCCTTCAGTGCTTTCTTCAACGTTTCATCCCGCTTTTCGAATCTTCGCGCACGCGGACGAAGATATAGGCAAGAAACGCCGCCCTGAAACTCTCCCTGACGATTCATTTCGCAAAAATTAATGGAATTCGCGTAAATTGTATTATTTTGAAGTTATATAGTATATCTTTCGTTAATCTTGAAAGATGGTTAATAAAATCCCTGTGGCGTGAAAGCAACATCAAATTTTGGACGTGATTGTGCCACCAAAATTTCACATTTTGGCTCTTGTGAATCCTCATTTGCTGGCCAATTTCAGCTCAACCGGGCGGGTTAATTGAAAGTTGTCCGATGTTTCATTGAGGGATCCCAAACCTCGGGGCATCGGTTCGTAAAGGAGAATATTTATGCGTACGCTCACCACCACCCTCATGGCTTCGGCCGTATCCCTCATCGCCTTCCAGGCCGCCCAGGCTGCAGACGCGATCGACGAAGTTCCGGCAGCTCCCGCAGCCGAGTACACCGAACCGGCAGTCAAGAACTGGTCGGGCGCCTATGTCGGTGGTACCGCTGATTGGCACCATGGCCAGGCTGATGCGACCGGCGACGCCACTTCGGCTGGTTTCGGTGGCGGTCTTTACGGCGGCTACAACATGCAGAGCGGCCAGATCGTTTACGGCGGTGAAGCCGACGTCGGCTACTCCGGCCAGGATTCCACCCGTGGTGACCTGCGCATGAAGCAGGGCGTCAACGGCTCGCTGCGCGCTCGCGTCGGTGTCGATCTGAACCCGGTCCTGCTCTACGGTACGGCTGGTCTCGCCGTTGGTCAGGCCAAGGCATCGACCCCGGCTGGTTCCGACAAGAACACCATGATCGGCTGGACGGCTGGTGCCGGTGCGGAAACCTTCGTCACCGACAACATCACGGCACGCGTCGAATACCGTTACACGGACTACGGCTCGAAGGACTTCAACGTTGGTGGCACCAACGTGTCTTCCGGTTACGATGAGCACAGCGTCCGCGTCGGTATGGGCGTAAAGTTCTGATCGGCAACCTGCCTGATCAAGGAAAAGGCCGGGGAGACCCGGCCTTTTTTCATGCTTTGAATTTCGAATAATCCGGGAAGTGCTTTTCGAATTTTGCCGGCCAGTTCTTCAGCTTGGCACGGCCGCGTTGCCATTCGCCGCTGAAGCGCAGCTCGATGTAGCGAAGCAGCGCTGCAAGCGCGAAATGCCCCGCATGCAGCTTGGCTCCCGTCTTGGGCAGATTCTCATTCAGATGATCGAGGCTCCGTTCGACCTTTTCCCACTGCCTGTCGATCCAGGGCTGATGCACCTTTTCCGGCGGATGGAACCGCTTCTCGTAGACGATCGCCAGCAGGCTGTCGCAGATGCCGTCGCACAGCGCCTCGAAGATTTCGATATCCAAACGCTTCCCGGCATTCTTCGGGTAGAGCTTGCCCTTCGTCTCCCGGTCGATGAAATGCATGATGGTGCGGCTGTCGTAGATCGCCTTGCCGTCGCCGGTAACCAGCGTCGGGATCTTGCCGAGCGGATTGCTGCCGATGAGTTCCGGCGAGTTGGCGTTGGTATCGGTCAAGACGCTTTCGGCCGACAGCCCGGCATAGTGCGCAGCCATGCGGACCTTGTTGGAGTAGGGGGACGATGGCGAGTAAAGTATTTTCATCGAGCATCTTTCTCTTTCGCGCATGACTTCCAAAGCGAATGTCGGAAGAGCGGGCGCAGTTTCATAATATCGAGCCACATGCGGTCGGCCCATGCATCGGTCTAGGATGCCGGTGGCAGCGTCACGGTGTCCCTTCGGCAGGCTTGGCGATCCACCTCGGGGCAAGGGCGGAAATTCAGCGCCTTGTCGAAGCAGATCCTGATTTCCTCCAGCCGCTTGCCCTCGCAGGTAACAGCGACGGCGTTTGTCGTCATGCCGGGATTTCTGGCCACGAACCCGGCCTCGATTGCGCTGACGGACAGTGAGTTTTCTCGACGTGATGCGCTGAGTTCCGCCGGCAACGCGACGCGCTCGCGCGCCGCCCGGGTGACGGCGAAATAATCCTGTTGGCTCAGGCCCGAGCAGGTTCCATGCTTGCGCCACTGATGGCCGATCAGCCCCATGGACGGAATGAGATCGAGATATTGGCGGCCGAGCGCCTCCGGCACGCGATCCGATTGCCGCGTCGGGCAGAAATCGGGATAGCCCCGGTCATTCTGCGGCCACAGGCCGTGCACGATCAGCCCGCGATTGCTGCCGAGCTTGCACTGGCCGGTCTTGCCGGACGGATCGTTGTCGTCGCACCAGGTCGGCGACCACGAGAGCGAGAGAACGTAGAAATCAAAGCCCTGGCCGACGGGTAGGACGACGTCCGATTTTGCACGGTCCGACGCTGGCGGCAGCGGCTTTTTCTCGGCGCCGTCGTCGCTGCAGCCGGCAAGTGCCAGGGCAAAGAAAAGCGCCGGCAGCAGCCGGCGCTGTGGGTAATGCTCTGGCATTGTCAGCGAAGCGAAGCGCAATAGGCGCCGTAGACATACCAGGGGTCGAGGCCACCGACGCAGAACTCGATGTTGCGGCCAATGCCGGCAAAGCCCCAGTTGCGCTCGATGAGATAGTAGAGCGGCCGTTGATCGCCATCGGTCATGACGGCGGTCGCGCGGCAATACTCGCGCTCAACCCGATGGGTATAGTCCCGCAGTTCCAGCCGGTTCTGGCCCATGTTGCGGATCTCGGCGATCGAGAGATTGGCGTGCAGATAGTTCGCCGCCTTGTATTCGAACCGCGAGGTGATGAAGCCGAGAACCGAGGCATCGCCGCAGACACCCGCGCTATAGGATGTCGGCTGGTCGCGATAGGTCCCGAGATAGTCGGCAGCCGAGGCGGCAGGCGCCGCCATGGCGGTAAGGGAAAGCGAAGCGAGAAGCGTTGCGGCGAGCTTGCGAGTCATGGGCGTCTCCCTGGATCGTCCCGCAAGATTGCTGCTTTCTGAGCCTTTCAGTCAAGGCCCCGGGTTGTCGCTTCTTCACCACGCAGCCAGAAGCAGCGTGCCGAAGCGAAACGATCTTGCCCCAGTCGGGTTTTAAGGAAAGGCAGCAGCACCTCGAGTTCGGCCTTGAGCGTGAACGGCGGGTTGACGATGATGAGGCCTGAGCCCGAAAGTCCCGTGGTCTCGCGATCGCTGCGCACCGAAAGCTCGGCGCACAGCATCTTGGGGATTTCGAGCGCCTTGAGGGCTTCGTGGAAGGCCTTGATCGGCGCATTCTTCTTCAGCGGGTACCAGAGGCAGAAGGTGCCGCCGGCAAAACGGCGATAGCCCTTGGCGAGGCCGTCGGCGAGCCGTTCGTACTCGCCTTCTATCTCGAACGGCGGGTCGACCAGGATGAGGCCGCGCTTTTCCTTGGGCGGCAGGTGGGCGCCAAGCGCCAGCCAGCCGTCGAGCTCGGTGATTCGGCTCTGGAAGTCACCATCGAAAAGCCGGTGCAGGGTCTCGTAATCATCCGGGTGCAGCTCCATCGCCGACAGACGGTCCTGCGGGCGAAAAAGCATGCGAACCAGCTTCGGCGAGCCGGGATAGCGCGTCAACTCGGGGCCGGGATTAAGCTCGCGAACCGTCGCAAGATAGGGCTCAAGGATGGCGGCGACCGGCGCCGGCAGGTCGCCTTCGAGCAACCGGCCGATGCCGTCACGCCATTCGCCGGTCTTCTGGGCTTCTTCGCCTGACAGATCGTAGAGGCCGATGCCGGCGTGGGTGTCGAGAACCCGGAACGCCTTCTCCTTCTGCTGGAGATAGGTGACGAGGCGCGCCAGCACCGCGTGCTTGAGAACATCGGCGAAATTGCCCGCGTGATAGATATGCCGATAGTTCATGAGGGCCGCCGATGGCTGTGATCAATTGTTTCGATGGATGGACGTTTGGCTCTTTGAGCCCGATTGTCGATGCCATATAGAAAAGCCATGAACGTTGCGACCCCCATCAAAGCAGAAAAGTCGATCGGCCACTCCGTCTGTCCGCACGACTGTCCCTCCGCCTGCGCACTGGAAGTGGATCTGACCGCTGAAGGCCGGATCGGCCGCGTGCGCGGCGCTGCCGCCAACACATATACCGCCGGCGTCATCTGCGCCAAGGTCGCGCGCTATTCCGAGCGCATCTATCATCCCGGCCGACTGATGGTGCCACAGCGTCGGGTCGGGCCAAAGGGCAGCGGCAACTGGCAGGAGATTTCCTGGGAGGCGGCGCTCGACGAAATTGCCAACCAGTTCGCCAAGGCCGAGCAGAAGTACGGTGCCGAGGCTGTCTGGCCCTATTTCTACGCCGGCACCATGGGGCAGGTGCAGCGCGATTCCATCGACAGGCTGCGCCACGCCAAGCGCTATTCCGGCTTCTTCGGTTCGATCTGCACCAACATGGCCTGGACCGGCTTTTCGATGGCGACCGGCTCGCTGCGCGGCCCCGACCCGCGCGAGATGGCGAAGTCCGACTGCGTGGTGATCTGGGGAACCAACGCGGTCGCCACGCAGGTCAACGTCATGACCCATGCAGTGAAGGCCCGCAAGGATCGCGGCGCCAAGATCGTCGTCATCGACATTTACGACAACCCCACGGTCAAGCAGGCCGACATGGGCCTGGTGCTGAAACCGGGCACGGACGCGGCGCTTGCCTGCGCCGTCATGCATGTCGCCTTCCGTGACGGTTTTGCCGACCGCGCCTATATGGCCGAATTCGCCGATGACCCGGCGGGGCTCGAGACACATCTGAAATCGCGCACGCCGGAATGGGCGTCGGCGATCACCGGCCTTTCCGTCGAGGAGATCGAGGCGTTCGCGAAACTCGTCGGCACGACGCCGAAAAGTTATTTCCGCCTCGGTTACGGCTTTACCCGCCAGCGCAACGGCGCGGTCGCGATCCATGCGGCCGCCTCGATCGCCACGGTGCTCGGCTCGTGGAAGCACGAAGGCGGCGGCGCGTTTCATTCGAACAACGACATCTTCAAGCTCGACAAGCGCGAACTCGTCGGCACGGCGTTCCACGATCCTGATGTGCGCATGCTCGACCAGTCGCAGATCGGCCGGGTTCTGACAGGCGATGCCGAGGCGCTGCGCCATGGCGGCCCGGTGACGGCGATGCTGATCCAGAACACCAATCCGGTGAATGTCGCGCCGGAACAACGGCTGGTGAAACGCGGCTTCCTGCGGGACGACCTGTTTGTCGCGGTGCATGAACAGTTCATGACCGACACGGCGCAGCTTGCCGATATCGTGCTGCCGGCAACCATGTTCCTGGAGCACGACGATCTTTATCGGGGCGGCGGCCATCAGCACATCCTGATCGGGCCGAAGGTGGTGGAGCCGCCATCGACGGTGCGCACCAATCTCTTCGTCATCGAGGAACTGGCAAGGCGGCTCGGGGTTGCCGATCATGCCGGCTTCGGGTTGACCGAGCGCCAACATATAGACCGGCTGCTCGCCAACTACGGCATCGGCTATGACGAAATGAAGCGCGAGAAGTGGCTCGACTGTCAGCCGGCATTCGAGGACGCGCATTATCTCAAGGGCTTCGGCCACCCCGACGGTAAATTCCGCTTCAAGGCGGACTGGACCGGCACCCCTGCGCCAAACCGCCCGCCGAAGTCGATGGGTCTGCAGGGGCCGCATGCGGCACTGCCGGAGTTCCCTGACCATGTCGACCTGATCGAAGTCGCCGACGCGGAACATCCCTTCCGCCTTGCGACGTCTCCGGCCCGTTCCTTTCTCAACTCGACCTTTGCCGAAACTCCGTCCTCGATTCAGAAGGAAGTCCGCCCGATGGTGATGATGCATGCGGACGATGCCGCGTCGCTCGGCGTCGGCGACGGTGACATCGTCAAACTTGGCAATCAGCGCGGCGAGGTGCGCCTGCACGTCGCGGTCGGTGGCGGCGCGCGACGCGGCGTCGTGATCGCCGAAGGCCTGTGGCCGAACGGCGCCCATCTCGACGGGGAGGGCATCAATGTGCTTACTGGCGCCGATGCCGTCGCGCCCTATGGCGGCGCGGCTTTCCACGACAACAGGGTCTGGGTGAAACCGGCTCCCTAGCCAACGGATGCCTTCATGAGCGGCGACCATCAGCATGCAGATGTCAGCAACAGGCCGGTGTCGCGTCTCTGGGGTGCGCTTGGCCTGACGGGTGGGTTCATGTTGGCCGAGGTCGTCGGCGGCGTTCTGACCGGCAGCCTGGCGCTGATCTCGGATGCGATGCATATGCTGACCGACGCGGCGGCATTGGCGATTGCGCTGGTTGCCATCCATGTCGGTCGCCGGCCGTCGGATCTGCTGCGTACCTATGGCTATGCCCGCTTCGAGATTCTTGCCGCTGCCTTCAACGCCCTGCTGCTGCTCGCCGTCGCCTTCTACATCCTCTACGAGGCGTGGAAGCGCCTGTCGCTGCCGCAGGAAATCCAGTCCGGCGGCATGCTGCTGATCGCTGTCGTCGGCCTTGTGGTCAACCTGATATCGATGCGGCTTCTGACCAGTCACAAGGACGAAAGCCTCAACGTCAAGGGTGCCTATCTCGAGGTCTGGTCGGACATGCTCGGCTCGGTGGCGGTGATCGCCGGTGCGGCAATCATCTGGTTCACCGGCTGGCAATGGGTCGATTCGCTGCTCGCCGTCGGTATCGGCTTCATGGTTTTTCCCCGCACCTGGGTGCTGCTGAAGGACTGCGTCAACATTCTGCTGGAAGGCGTACCTCCAGGCATGCGCCTGGCGGATGTGCATGCGGCGATCACCACCGTGCCCGACGTCGCCTCGGTGCATGATCTACATCTCTGGGCGATCACCCAGAGCCAGCCATCGCTGACGGCCCACGTCGTGCTGGCCGAGCTTGCCGACGGCGAGACCGTGCGCCGTGCGATCGAACAACGCTTGCGCGACGAGTTCGACCTGCACCACACAACGCTGCAGATGGAGCGCGAAAGCTGCGCGCCCTCGGAACATATTCATTGACGGTCGACCGCGACCGCATTCTTTCCCCTCCGGACCAAGGACCCTGCCATGACGAAACACCACGATCAGCGTGTCAGGATCATCGAACGACGCACGCTCTCGGATGGTTTCATTCATCTGGAGGAAATCACTCTTGAGCAGGAAATGTCCGACGGCGGCACGGCGACGCTGAAGCGTGAAGTGCACGACCATGGCAGCGCAGCGACCATCCTGCTGTTCGATCCTCGCCAGCAAAGCGTCGTGCTCGTCCGCCAGCTGCGCGTGCCCGTGCTGCTACAGGGCGATCCCGCCTATATGATCGAAGCGCCGGCGGGTCTGCTCGACGACGATACCCCGGAGGTTGCCATCTGCCGCGAAGCGCTGGAGGAAACGGGATATCACGTCGATGGAGCCACCCACCTCTTCGATGCCTATATGAGCCCTGGCGCGCTCACCGAGCGCACCAGCTTTTTCGTTGGGCTTATTGATGTCACCGAAAAGGCCGGTGATGGCGGCGGCCTGGCGCATGAGGGCGAGGATATCGAGGTTCTCGAAATTCCCTTCGATGAAGCCTTCGGCATGATTGCGACGGGCGAGATATGCGATGCCAAAACCATCATGCTGCTGCAGTGGGCTCAGCTGAACCGTAGTTCGCTTACGGTGTAAGATCTTGTTTTGTAAGCAAATAATACATTACGGATATTTCACTTTTTGATCGTTCTTCGGTAGGCTACAGCGCTGATGTCTTCATCAGTGACATGGGCAACCCATGACGTCCTCCCTCACGGAACGTGCAGCCAACGACGATCAGCAGGTCGAGGCAGGGTGGGGCCTCTTCCTGCGTCGTAACCGGCGCTACCTTCAGGCGCTTGCGACATTGCTGGTGATCGCCCTTTTCGGCCTGGCGATTTTCCACCTGACCTCCGAAGTGCAGTATGACGATGTGGTCCAGGCGCTTGCCGATACCAGCTGGACCTCTGTGGCCGCGGCCGTCCTCTTCACCACCTTGAGCTTCTTTGCGCTCACTTTCTATGATGTCGGCGCGCTCGATTATGTCAGGCGCAAGCTGCCCTATGCGGACGTTGCGTTGACGGCGGCCTGTGCCTATGCCGTCGGCAATACCGCAGGCTTTGGCGCCCTGAGCGGCGGCGCCATCCGCTACCGGTCCTATTCGCGCCTGGGCATCGAACCGGAAAACATCGCCCGGATCGTCGCCTTCGTGACGCTCGCCTTCGGCCTTGGGCTCCTGACGGTCACGTGCCTGAGCCTGCTTGCCGTCGGCGAATATGTGGCGCCCTTGACGGGTCTAGACCCTTTCTGGCTGCGCATGATCGCGGTTGCCATTCTCGGCGTCGTGCTCGCTGTCTTCGTCAAGGCGCGCGACGGTCATGAGGTCAGCCTCGGGCGCTTCACGCTGCGCCTGCCGGATTCGCGCACGTCCTCGCGCCAGTTCCTCGTCACGGCGCTGGACCTGGCGGCATCGGCAACGGTGCTCTATGTGCTGCTTCCGGCGGGAACGATCGGTTGGCCGGCCTTTCTGGCGATCTATTCGCTTGCCGTTGGCATCGGCGTGCTCAGCCATGTGCCGGCCGGGCTCGGGGTGTTCGAAACGATCATCATCGCCACGCTCGGTCACAGTGCCGATGTCGATACCATCCTCGGCGCGCTGGTTCTCTACCGCGTCATCTATCACGTCCTGCCGCTCCTGATTGCAATCGCGGTGGTCATCGGTATCGAGCTTCGGCAGCTTTCCGGCCATCCCGTCGCTTCCAGCGTGCGCCGTATCGGCGGTCGCATTACGCCGCTTCTGCTGGCGACGCTCGGCATCGTGTTGGCGATCATGCTGGTGCTGTCGAGCGTCACGCCGACACCGGATGAAAACCTAGCTTTCCTCGAGGGCCTGCTGCCGCTGCCGATCGTCGAGGGCGCGCATTTTCTGGCAAGCCTCCTCGGGCTTGCGCTGGTCATCGTCTCTCGAGGCCTCGCGCAGCGGCTCGACGGCGCCTGGTGGGCGTCGATCGCAATCGGCGTTGCCGCACTTCTGCTTTCGCTGATCAAGGCGATCGCGCTGGTCGAGGCCGGCATGCTCGCCTTCTTCCTCGTCGGTCTCGTCGTCAGCCGCCGCCTGTTCGTGCGGCCGGCTTCCCTCTTCGGCCAGGCGCTGACGCTCCCGTGGTTGACGGCGCTCGGCGTCATCTGCCTGGGCGGTCTCGTCGTCCTGCTGTTCGTCTATCGCGACGTCGAATACAGCCACCAACTCTGGTGGCAGTTCGAATTCTCCGCCGAGGCGCCCCGCGGCCTGCGTGCGCTTCTGGGTGTGACGATCGGCGCCAGCGCGCTTGCGATCTGGAGCCTGATGCGCCCGGCAGCTTCGGGTGCCGAGCCGGCGAGCGACGACGCGATGGAGCGGGCATTGGCGATCGTCGAGGCGCAGGACATGTCCGATGCCAATCTGGTGCGCATGGGCGACAAGAGCCTGCTGTTCTCCGCCGATGGTCGCGCCTTCATCATGTATGGCCAGCGCGCCCGCTCGTGGATCGCGCTGTTCGATCCGGTGGGGCCGGTGGACGCCTGGCCGGAGCTCATCTGGCAGTTCATCGAGAAGGCCCGCGCCAGCGGTTGCCGCGCGGTCTTCTATCAGGTTTCTCCGCTCGGGCTGGCCTACTATGCCGATGCAGGGCTGCGCGCTTTCAGGCTCGGCGAACTCGCCCATGTCGACCTCGCACGTTTCGAGATGAAGGGCGGCAAATGGGCCAATCTGCGCCAGCAGGTCAGCCGCGCCCAGCGGGACGGGCTGGCGTTCAAGATGGTGGCGCCGGCTGACATTCCGGCGATCATGGGCGAGTTGACGGCGATTTCCGATTCCTGGCTTGCCCATCACAATGCCAAGGAGAAAGGATTTTCCCTCGGCGCCTTCGACCCCGAGTACCTTGCCGAGCAGCCGGTCGCGATCCTCATGTACGAAGGGCGGATCGTTGCTTTCGCCAACATCCTGGTGACGGCAACCAAACAGGAAGGCACCGTCGATCTCATGCGCTTCTCGCCGGACGCCCCCAAGGGAGCGATGGATTTCCTCTTCGCGCAGGTGATGGAGTATCTGAAGGCTGAGGGATACCGCACCTTCAATCTTGGCATGGCGCCGCTGTCGGGCATGTCTTCACGCCAGATCGCGCCGGTCTGGGACCGGGCAGCACGAACTTTCTTCGAGCACGGCGAGCGCTTCTACAACTTCAAGGGTCTTCGTGCCTTCAAGTCGAAGTTCCATCCGCAGTGGCAGCCGCGCTACCTCGTGGCGAGCGGCGGCATCAATCCGATCCTTGCCTTGATGGATGCGACATTCCTCATCGGCGGCGGCCTCAAGGGAGTGATGAAGAAATGATGCGGATCGCGAACATCTGGAAGCCCCTGGCGGGAGCCGTCCTTCTGGCGACGGCGGCGATTGCGCCGGCTTTGGCGAAGGAGAAGCCAGCAACCTACGACACGGGCATGATCCCGGCGCCGCACATCCTCATTCCGAACGAGACGGCATCCGCCCTTGTCGTCCTTTTGTCCGATGCGGAGGGCTGGAGCGACAAGGAAGACGCAGTCGCCCGCACGCTTGTCGACGACAAGACGGTCGTCATCGGCATCGATCTCAATGCCTATCTGGCCGCTCTCGCCAAGGACGATGGCGACTGCATCTACACGGTGTCGGATATCGAATCGCTGAGCCAGCAGGTCCAGCGATCACTGAAGAGCGATGCCTATCTGCCGCCGATCGTTGCCGGCGTCGGGGCTGGCGGGGCCATGGCGCTGGCGATTGCGGCCCAGACCCCCGCCGCAACCATCGGCCAGACGCTCGCGGTCGACCCGGAGGAAGGCATTGCACTGGCAAAGCAGCTCTGCACGCCGGCGGACAAAACCCGGAAGGGCGACCACATGGTCTACGGCCTGACGGATGGCGCTTTGCCGGATCCGATCTCCGTCGTCTTTACGCCGACGGCATCCGACGAGGGCAGAAACCATTTGGCCGCGCTCGTCGAAAAACACCCTGATATCACGCAGGAGGAGAGCGACGACGAAGCCTACACGGCGCTGACCGGCCATCTCGCTGATCTGATCGACAGCGAGGCCGCGGCCGACAATCCGTTCGGCTTGCCCCTGACCGTGCTCGACACCAAGCCGACACGCGATACCATGGCGGTGATCTATTCGGGCGATGGCGGCTGGCGTGATATCGACAAGCAGGTCGGCGATGTCTTGCAGCAACAGGGGGTTCCTATCGTTGGCGTCGATTCTCTGCGCTATTTCTGGTCCGGGCGCGATCCGCAGGCGACGGCCGACGATCTCGCCAAGGTGATGGACTACTATCGCAAGCGCTGGAACGTGCGCAATGTTCTGCTGATCGGCTATTCCTTTGGCGCCGATATCCTGCCGCGCACCTTCAATCTGCTCTCGCCCGGCGAGCGCGCCCATGTGCGGCAGGTCACGCTGATGGCGCTGTCGCATCAGGTCGACTACAAGATCTCGGTACTTGGCTGGCTCGGCGCGGCAGGGCAGGGCGACGGTGGCGATCCACTCGACGACATCAAGCGCATCGACCCATCTCTGGTGCAATGCATCCATGGCACGGAGGAAGAAGGCGATGCCTGCCCTGACCTGAAGGGCACCGGTGTCGATGTCGTCGCGATCGAAGGCGGCCACCATTTCGACGAAAACTATCCGGCGCTGACCCGGCGCGTGCTCGACGCACTCGATCGTCGGCTCGCTGCGTCAAAGTAGGCGTGACCAGCCTATTCGGCCGGTGAGATCAGCATTGGCTGCGCTTGTGTCTGTGTCTCGCCGCGCGTGACTGCGCGTCCGCCTTCCATCCAGACCTTGCCTTCCGCCAGCAGCCGCAGCGCCATCGGATAGGTCCGGTGCTCGACCGTCAGCACGCGGGCGGCAAGTGTCTCGGCAGTGTCGCCGTCGACAATGGGAACGACAGCCTGCGCGACGATCGGGCCATCATCCATGCCTTCGGTGACGAAGTGCACGGTACATCCCGCCACCTTCATGCCGGCGTCGATGGCGCGCTGATGGGTGTGGAGGCCGGGAAAGAGCGGCAGAAGCGACGGATGAATGTTGATGATCCGGCCTTCGTGGCGCTGGATGAAGGTCGCCGACAGCAGTCGCATGTAGCCAGCAAGGCAGATGATGTCGGGGGACAGCCGCTCGAGTTCGGCAAGGATCGCCGCCTCGTGCGCGTCTTTGCTGTCGAAATCCTTGCGCAGGAACGCATAGGTCGGGATGCCGAGCGCCGCAGCCTTGGCAAGGCCTCCGGCATCGGCCTTGTCGGCGATCACTGCGACGATCTCGGCCGGAAAACCAGGCTCGGCCGCGGCCTTGGCCAGCGAGAGCATGTTGGAGCCGCCGCCCGAGATGAAGACGACGACTTTTTTCCTGCCTGCCGTCACGTTGTTCATCATAGGGCGAGGCTGCCCTTGTAGATCGTGCCATGGGCGCCCTCGGCACGGGCGACCATGCGGCCGAGCGTGAAGACGGTTTCGCCCTCGGCCTCGAGCGCGGCTGCAACCTCCTGCGCCTTTTCCGCCGGAACGACGGCGATCATGCCGACGCCGCAGTTGAAGGTGCGCAGCATTTCGTTGGCAGCGACGCCACCGGTCTGAGCAAGCCAGGAGAAGACCTTCGGTGCCTTGATGGCGTCGAGATCGATCTCGGCTGCAAGATGCTTCGGCAGCACGCGCGGAATGTTCTCGGGGAAGCCGCCGCCGGTGATGTGCGCCAGTGCCTTGATCGAGCCGGTTTCGCGGATCGCCTTCAGGAGCGGTTTCACATAGATGCGGGTCGGCGTCATCAGGAGGTCAGCCAGCGTGCCTTCGCCGAAGGGGGCCGGGGCATCCCAGGCAAGACCCGACAGCGCCACGATCTTGCGCACCAAGGAGTAACCGTTGGAATGAACGCCCGACGAGGCAAGGCCGAGGATGACGTCGCCTTCGCCGATGTCGCCGGCCGGAAGCAAATGACCGCGTTCGGCCGCGCCGACGGCGAAGCCGGCAAGGTCATAGTCGCCGCCGGAATACATGCCCGGCATTTCCGCGGTCTCACCGCCGATCAGCGCGCAGCCGGACTGGCGGCAGCCGGCGGCTATGCCGGCAACGATGGCGGCACCCTGATCGGGATCGAGCTTGCCGGTGGCGAAATAGTCGAGGAAGAACAGCGGTTCGGCACCCTGGACCACCAGGTCGTTGACGCACATGGCAACGAGGTCGATGCCGACCGTGTCGTGCTTGTTGGCGTCGATGGCGATCTTGAGCTTGGTGCCGACGCCGTCATTGGCGGCGACGAGCACCGGGTCGGTGAAGCCGGCGGCCTTCAGGTCGAACAGGCCGCCGAAGCCGCCGATCTCGCCGTCGGCGCCCGGGCGCCGGGTCGAGCGCACATGCGGCTTGATTTTCTCCACCATCAGATTGCCGGCATCGATATCCACGCCTGCGTCACTGTAGGTGAGGCCGTTCTTTCCCGACTGGCTCATGCTGGTTCTCCAAGGCTGGTCGTGCGACAGGTATTTTGCGGATGCGCATTGCACGACGGGCAAGGGAGTGCAAGCCGACAGCCTGCCTTCGCGGCCTTTTTTCATCATTTTGCCCATATCCCACGGGCAAGAAACGGCTCGAGGCTTCAATTTACCGGGCTGGGAAGCACGTGGACTTGACCGGCGCGCGGCGAGCCCCCTATCTCCTCAAACAGATTATGATGCGGCAAAAGCATGCTTGGCGTGTTACGGGGAACACCATGGACATAAGAGTCAGCGGTTCGGGACTTCAGCGCCAGGTGATTTTCTGGCTGCTGGTGCTTGCCGCCTTCATCGCCTTCCTGATGGTTTTCAGCTCGATCCTGCTTCCTTTCCTTGCGGGCATGGCGCTTGCCTATTTCCTCGATCCGGTCGCCGACCGTCTCGAGCGGCTCGGCCTCAGCCGGCTGATGGCGACCGTCGTCATCCTGATCGGCTTCGTGGTGCTCTTCGCCCTGTCGCTGATGATCATCATTCCGGTAATCTTCACCCAGGCCGCCGACTTCATTCAGAAGATGCCCGGTTATATCGCCAAGCTGCAGGCGCTATTGACCGACAGCCAGTCGACGCTGTTGCCGGATTGGCTTGCCGACCAGATGACGGCGATCAAGCAGAATTCGGCCAAGCTCCTGGAGCAGGGGGCCAGCTTCCTCGGCACGCTTTTCCAGCAGCTCTGGAACTCCGGCATGGCGTTGCTCGACATTCTGTCGCTGTTCGTCATCACGCCGGTCGTCGCCTTCTACCTGCTGCTCGACTGGGACCGGATGGTCGACCGGGTCGACAGCTGGGTGCCGCGCGACTATGTCGGCGTCGTCCGCCAGATCGCCCGCGACATGAACACGACGATCGCCGGCTTCGTTCGCGGCCAGGGCTCGCTCTGCCTCATCCTCGGCCTTTACTATGGCATCGGCCTGTCGCTCGTCGGCCTCAATTTCGGCCTGCTGATCGGCCTCTTTGCCGGGATGATCAGCTTCATCCCCTATGTCGGATCGTTGGTCGGTCTGGTCCTGGCCGTCGGCGTCGCGCTTGTGCAGTTCTGGCCCGATTATCTCTGGATCGGGCTTGTCGCCGCCATCTTCTTCAGTGGCCAGTTTCTGGAAGGCAACATCCTGCAGCCCAAGCTTGTGGGCAAGAGTGTCGGCCTGCACCCGGTCTGGCTCATGTTCGCCCTGCTTGCCTTCGGCGCGCTCTTCGGTTTCGTCGGGCTTCTGGTTGCCGTTCCGGCGGCTGCCGCCATCGGCGTGCTTGTTCGCTTCGGCATCCAGCGATACCTTGATAGCGATCTCTACCATGGACACGGAAAGGTCGCGGCGAAGAAGGCAAAGGGCGATCAGCCCGGCTGATAGTCCCATCCTTGTCCCGAGTACAGCATGACAAAACGTCCCTTCGAACAACTGCCTCTGGCATTCGACCACGACCCGGCAACGGGTCGTGAGGATCTGCTCGTTTCCGACCGGTTGAGCGCGGCGATCGCGATCGTCGATCACTGGCCCGACTGGCCGTCGCCCGTCGTCATCATCGCCGGCCCGGTCGGCTCCGGAAAGTCGCATCTCGCCAGCATCTGGAAGGAGAGGGCGGGCGCGCGGACGATCCACCCGGTAGCGGACTCGGACGCCGCACTGATCGCCGCCGAAGGTCCTGTCCTGTTCGAGGATGCCGACCGCCAGGGCTTCGACGACACCACGCTGTTTCATGTCATCAACAGCGTTCGTGAGCACGGCACCGGTCTCTTGATGACCTCGCGCCTGTGGCCGATGTCCTGGCCGGTCGCGCTTCCGGACCTGCGCTCGCGCCTCAAGGCGGCAACCGTCGTCGAAATCGGCGAGCCCGATGACGAACTGTTGACGCAGGTGCTGATCAAGCTCTTTGCCGATCGCCAGCTTTTCATCGATGAACGGCTCGTCGGCTTTATCGTCCAGCGCATGGAGCGCTCGCTTGAGGCTGCCCAGACGATCGTCGAGCGTATCGATCGGCTGGCGCTTGCGCGTGGCGTAAAGCTGACTCGGCCGCTTGCCGCCGAAGTCCTGGAAGAGCTTGGAAATCAACGCCATTCCGATTGACTGTCACAGTTCCGTCGTCAAACTGTTATAGTTCCTGCCTGCGGCGAAATGGGGTCTGATCAGCAATGGATAATGCGACGTCTGCGGTGAACGAGAACAAGCAGCCGGCGGAGGACGTCGATCTGCTCTCCAGCCCGGAGCGGTTCATCAATCGCGAATTCTCGTGGCTGCAGTTCAATCGCCGCGTGCTGGAGGAGACGCTGAACACGGCGCATCCGCTCTTGGAGCGTGTCCGCTTCCTGTCGATCTCGGCCGCCAACCTCGACGAATTCTTCATGGTGCGCGTCGCTGGCCTCGAGGGCCAGGTGCGTCAGGGGCTGGCCATGCGGTCGCCGGACGGCAAGACGCCGGCCGAGCAGCTCGAAGACATTCTCAAGGAAATCGACAACCTGCAGATGGAACAGCAGGCGTCGCTCGCGGTGCTGCAGCAGTATCTCGCCAAGGAAGATATCCTGATCGTCCGTCCGGCATCCTTGTCGGCGCAGGACAAGAGCTGGCTTGCCAACGAATTTGACCAGTCGATCTTTCCGGTGCTGACGCCGCTGTCGATCGATCCGGCGCACCCGTTCCCGTTCATCCCGAACCTCGGCTTCTCGATGGGCCTTCAGCTCGTCAGCAAGACGGGCCGCGAACCGATGACGGCGCTCTTGCGCCTTCCGGTGGCGCTCGACCGCTTCATCCGTCTTCCCGACGTCAAGAATGTCATCCGTTACATCACGCTCGAAGACATGGTCAGCCAGTTTATCGATCGGCTGTTCCCGGGCTATGAGGTCAAGGGCTCGGGCACGTTCCGCATCATCAGAGACAGCGATATCGAAGTCGAGGAAGAGGCCGAAGATCTCGTGCGCTTCTTCGAAACGGCACTGAAGCGCCGCCGCCGCGGTTCGGTGATCCGCATCGAGCTCGATTCGGAAATGCCCGCTTCGCTGCGTCAGTTCGTGGTTCAGGAGTTGAGCGTTCCGGAAAACCGCGTCGCCGTCCTGCCGGGGCTGCTGGCGCTGAACACGCTGTCGGAAATCACCAAGGCGCCGCGCGACGATCTGCGCTTCGAGCCCTACAATCCGCGCTTTCCCGAGCGCGTGCGCGAACACGCCGGCGACTGTTTTGCCGCGATCCGCGAAAAGGACATGGTGGTCCACCATCCCTACGAATCCTTCGACGTCGTGGTGCAGTTCCTGCTGCAGGCGGCGCGCGATCCTGAAGTGGTCGCCATCAAGCAGACGCTCTACCGGACCTCGAACGACAGCCCGATCGTGCGGGCGCTCGTCGATGCAGCCGAAGCCGGAAAGTCCGTGACGGCGCTGGTCGAGCTCAAGGCCCGTTTCGACGAGGAAGCCAACATCCGCTGGGCGCGCGACCTGGAACGTGCCGGCGTGCAGGTGGTCTTCGGCTTCATCGAACTCAAGACCCACGCCAAGATGTCGATGGTGGTGCGCCGCGAGGAGGGCCGGTTGCGGACCTATTGCCACCTCGGCACCGGCAACTACCACCCGGTCACGGCGAAGATCTACACCGACCTGTCGTTCTTCACCTGCAACCCGGTCATCGCCCACGACATGGCGAACATCTTCAATTTCATCACCGGCTACGGCGAGCCGGAAGCCGGCATGAAGCTGGCGGTCTCGCCGCACACGCTGCGGCCCCGCATCCTTAGGCATATCGATGAGGAGATCGAGCACGCCAAGGCCGGCCGGCCGGCGGCGATCTGGATGAAGATGAACTCGCTCGTCGATCCCGAAATCATCGACGCCCTCTACAAGGCAAGCCGTGCAGGCGTCGAAGTCGACCTCGTGGTGCGCGGTATCTGCTGCCTGAGGCCGCAGGTGCCGGGCCTCTCCGACAATATTCGCGTCAAGTCCATCGTCGGCAGATTCCTCGAACATTCCCGCATATTCTGCTTCGGCAACGGTCACGGCCTTCCATCGGAAAATGCGCTTGTCTATATCGGCTCGGCGGATATGATGCCGCGCAATCTGGACCGGCGGGTTGAGACGCTTGTGCCTCTTATCAACCGGACTGTGCACGAACAGGTACTTTCGCAGATCATGCTGGGCAATCTCATCGACAACCAGCAGAGCTACGAAATTCTTCCCGACGGCACGTCTCGCCGGATGGAAGTCGGCAAGGATGCCGAGCCTTTCAACGCGCAGCACTATTTCATGACCAACCCCAGCCTCTCGGGCCGGGGTGAAGCCCTGAAGTCCAGTGCACCGAAGCTGATTGCCGGCTGGAAGAGCAGCTGGCGCAAGTAAACTGGAATTGCATGGTCGAATCTGAAGCGCAGGGGCGTCTGCCCGGCATCCGCCCGGTCTCCGTTGTGGATATCGGTTCGAACTCCATTCGCCTTGTCGTCTACGAAGGCCTGAGCCGCGCTCCGGCCATGCTGTTCAACGAGAAGGTCATGTGCGGTCTGGGCAAGGGCATCGATGCCACCGGACGCATGGACGAGGAGAGCGTCGAGCGCGCTCTCCGGGCACTGCATCGCTTTCATGCGTTGTCGCAGCAGGCGCGTGCGACCTCCATGTATGTTGTGGCAACTGCGGCCGCCCGCGAGGCGAGCAACGGACCGGCTTTCATCGAGAAGGCCGAGGCCATCCTCGGCCACAAGGTCCGCATCCTGACCGGCGAAGAGGAAGCCTATTTCTCCGCCATGGGTATCGTCAGCGGTTACCACGATCCCGATGGGGTGGTCGGCGACCTTGGCGGCGGCTCGCTGGAACTGGTCGAGGTCAGCGGCAAGAAGATCGGCAAGGGCATTACGCTGCCGCTCGGGGGTATTCGCCTCTTCGAGCACAGCGGCGGTTCGCTGCCGAAGGCCCGCACCTGGGTGCGCAAATTCATGAAGAGCTCGCCGGTGCTGAAGACCGGTGCCGGCCGCACCTTTTATGCCGTCGGCGGTACCTGGCGCTCGATCGCCAAGCTGCACATGGAAATCCGCAACTATCCGCTGCACATGATGCAGGGCTACGAGATTTCCTATGACGAGGCGATGACGCTGCTGCCGGAGGTCATCGAGCCGAAGAACATCAAGCCGTCAGCCTACGCGACGATCTCCAAGAGCCGCCGCAGCCTGCTTCCCTTCGGCGCCATTGCGATGCAGGAGGCACTGTCGATCATGAAGCCGGAGCGGATTTCGTTCTCGGCGCTCGGCGTGCGCGAAGGCTACCTCTTCTCGCTGCTGCACGAGAACGAGCGTGCGCAGGATCCGCTGCTGACCGCTGCCGGCGAAATCGCCATCCTGCGCGCGCGTTCGCCCGAGCACGCGCGCGAACTTGCAGACTGGACCGGCCGCATGGTGCCGTTCTTCGGTGTCGACGAAACCGAAGAGGAAAGCCGCTATCGCCAGGCCGCCTGCCTGCTTGCCGATATCAGCTGGCGCGCACATCCGGACTATCGCGGTCTGCAGGCGCTGAACATCATCGCCCACTCGACCTTCTCCGGCATCACCCATGCCGGGCGTGCCTATATTGCGCTTGCCAATTATTATCGCTTCGAAGGCCTGAGCGACGATGGCGCGACCGGCGCGCTGACCGGCATTACCACGCCGCGGCTGCTGGAACTGGCGAAGCTGCTCGGCGGCCTGCTGCGCGTCGCCTATCTGTTCTCGGCGTCGATGCCGGGTGTTGCGAAGAATCTGACCTTCCGCAAATCGTCTCTGCCCGATGTCGACCTGGAGATCGTCGTGCCTGCGGCCTATTCGGAATTTGCCGGCGAGCGCCTCGACGGGCGCCTGCAGCAGCTGGGCAGGCTGACGGGCAGGAGATTGGCGTTCTGCTTCGAGAGCTGAACGCATGCTTTCTTTGACGAAGGGCGCGCGGACGAAAACCCGCGCGCCCTTTTTTGATTATTCCGCCTTCAGGAATTCGCCGACTTCGAGCAGAACGAACTCGTTGTCGTCAGCCTTATCAAGCGCACGGCCGGCCGAGAACGGCAGGTTGTCGTCGTTGCCGACGATGATGTGCGTGTCATCGACGCGGTCGACGTTTTCGATCGTCACGAACGGCATGTCGTAATAGCCGTCGCCGCCGCCCTGGCGCTTCTTGTTGTCCGGGTCGGCGATCTTCAACAGGTCGATGTAGCCGATCTTGCGCACGGCCTTGCCGACATTGCTGTCATCGAAGGCAATCTTGTAGACACGCTTCACCTTCGAGCCGACGGCAAAGCAATCCGGCTTCGGATCCTTCGGGTCTGCGCAGGCCTTGTCGAGCGTGCCGGCGCCATTGTCGCGCTCGATCACCAGTGCGGTCTTGTCGTCGAGCATGTTGAAATCGCCGATCGCCTCACCGCCTTCGGCCAGCGGGTAGAGCCAGCTGCGGCCCGTCCAGGCTTTGCTGGCGACATCCAGTTCGATGACGCGCAGGGCCGGACGGCCGTCGGCCTGTTCGACGGTTTCGCTGTCGGTCCAGATCGTGCCTTCGAGCAGGCCGTAGAGCTTGGTGCCGTCCTTCGACAGCGCCATGCCTTCGTAGCCGCCGGAGCGTTTCAGGTTGAAGGCGGGCGTCTTCTTCGACGGGTCGCTCTGCAGCGTCAGGGTCGGATTGTCGGGCGACATCACCGGCTTGCCGTTGACGGTCGTCGCGATGACGTCGGTCAGCTTGCCGTCGACATCGAATTTCAGGATGTAGGGACCGAATTCCTCGCCGACCCAGAAACCGTCGGCGACTGGCTGGATGGACTCGACGTCGAAGTCGGCACCGGTCAGGTAGCGCTTGTCGGAGCCTTCCATGACGATCGGGAAGGGGGCCTTGCGGTCCGGATCGGTGAGGAACAGGGTTTTCAGCGCTTCGACCTTGCCGGCGTCCCAGTCCATCTTCACATGGTGGAGCATCAGCATCGCATCGGTCGAGTTCAATTTGCTGCCGAAGCCGTTGTCGGAAAGGCTCCAGAAGGTGCCGTTTTCCATGGCCTTGATGCCGGAGAAGCCCTGCATCGGCTGGCCGTTGAACGGCAGCGAAAGGCCGGTCGGGCGCACGCCATCCTTGCCGGGCACGGTGCCGATTGCCTCGGCGCGCTTGCGGTCTGCGGTGGTGAACTTGCCTGACGTTTTCAGATATTCCGGCGCGTCGGACGGGGCTGCCAGGATCGTGTTTGCCGGCAGGATCGCGTGTGCCTTAAGCGTCGCCGGGAAAGCCTTTTCCTCAGCCAGGACGGCCGTCGTCATCAAAAGTGTGAGCGCCGCAGTGGCGAGAAGCGTTTTGGTCATGAAAGTCACCATGGGTTGGATGCCAAAGTACGCGAACCCGATAGGCGGCTTTGATGACGGTTGGGTGATGCTTGGCTTACAGGGCGGTGAAGCTTTGATGACAGGGCATCGCCGTCAGCCCGCAAGCGCCAGGCTTGCCCATCGCCCGGGCGTCACACCATAGGCACGCTTGAAATGACGGGTGAAATGGGCCTGGTCGGCAAAGCCGGTTTCCATCGCCGCCCCCGCCAGGCTGTGGCCGGTGGCAATCATCCGGCGCGCCTGCTCCAGCCGCCGCATCAGGAGGTAGCGGTGCGGGCTGGTGCCGAGAACCTTTCGGAATTGGCGGGCGAGCGTGAAACGATCGAGGCCGCTGACGGCTTCGAGTTCCTGCGAGCCGACCGGGCGCTCGAGGTTGGCCCTGAGATAGTCCGTCGCTTCGAACACCGCCCGTTTCGCCGACCTGCCGGCAGGTTTAGCTGTCGTGCCAGCATGGCGGCACAATCCCTCGGCGATGCACGTGAGAATGTCGTCGAGTGCCAGTTCGTCTAGGCCGCCGTCGAGATCCATCACGGCCTCGCCGATCGCCTGGCGCAGGGCCACGTCGCCGACAACAGGTGCGGCGATGAAAGGCAAGGCTCCGCCGCCATCGCCAAGGGCTGCGATCAATCGCTCCGGCTGCAGGTACATCATCCGGTAGCGGAGCGTCGCCTCCGTTCCCGCGCCACCGTCGTGCACCTCGTCGGGGTGAATGATGATGATGCTCCCGGGCGTGCTGTAGCGGCTCTCGCCGCGATACTGGAAGGTCTGGATGCCGCCAAGCGTGACGCCGAGCGCATAGGTGTCGTGGCGATGCGGCTCGAAGACCTTGCCGTGCAGCCGCGCCTCGATGCGCTCGATGCCGTCCACCTGAGCGGCGATGCGGATCCCGTCGCCGGGCGATCCGCACAATCGTTCAAGATCGATGGCCGCGTCCTCGGCTAAGGCCTCTTCGGGCACGCCCTGATGTCCTGAAATGGAGATACCCGTCATGTTCGACACCAAGTTCGCGATCGTGTTGCGCGAGGATCTGGCCACCTGGCAGAAACTGAACGTCACCGCATTTCTGGCCACCGGCATCGCCGGGCAGAAACCGGCGATCATCGGTGAAACCTATCGCGATGGTGCCGGTAACGTCTACAACGCTCTGAGCGTTCAGCCGATCATCGTGTTATCGGCAGATGGTGCGACGCTCGGCAATATTCAACGCCGCGCGATCGAAAGAGAGATTCGAACCTCGATCTATGTCGATGCCATGTTTTCGACGGGCCACGACAGCGCCAACCGCGCGGTCTTCGCCGAAACGCGGCCTGACGAAGCGAAGGTCGCCGGCATCGCCATTCATGCCGACAAGAAGCTGGTCGACAAGATTACCAAGGGGGCGAAGCTGCACGGTTGAAAGTTAGCTGGACGCCAGCTGCGGCGCTGGCGTACCCCCAGCCCGAAGCGCCAGCACACCGAGCTTCTGTCCGCGTCCTTTGACGGCGTGCTCGCCAAGATCTTCCACCCGGACATAGTGCGGCAGCCGCATCTTGCGGGCGAGGTCGGTGGAGATCAGTACCTGATGGTTCAACGTCTTGCAGAAGCCTTCAAGCCGGGCCGTTGTGTTCACCGTATCGCCGAAATAGGTGATCTTGTGCTTGTCGACGCCGATTTCGGCCGCAACGATCGTGCCGCCGTGCAGCGCTGCCCGTAGGCGCGGAACCTCGCCGAACTCCTTGCGCCACCGGTGGCTCTCGGCCTCGATGGCGTCGAGAATATCAAAGACGCAGTGAACGCACGCTGCATTGTTGACGGCGCGGTCAAACGGCCAGGTGATGATTGCGGCGTCACCAACATAGTCGTCGATAGAGCCACGGTATCGCAGCACCGGGTCGGCAAGCGTGGCAAAGAGCTTGCCGAGATACTCCTGCATTCTCAGATCACCGTTGCGCTCGGCGTAGGACGTCGATCCGGCAAGATCGAGAAAGAGGAACACGCGTTCTTCCTGGATCGGCTTGCGGTATCTGCCGGTCAACAGGCTGAGGAAGACGTCCCGGCCCAACAACTCCCGCACGCGAAGAATGAAAACCAACGGTCCCGCGATCGCGAAGGTGAAGAGAAGCACGGTGCTCGATGGCACCAGGGAGTCGAACCAGTCCTCGCGCAGGTGCCCCGTCATTTGCATGATCAGGCCGGCCAAGGCGTAGCCGACGTCGATCAAGATGAAGTAGACGGCAAGGGACGCAAGAAAGAAGATCGGCGTCGAGAAGGAATGGATCTTGCGGTAGAGCCGCCGGAAAATGATGTGGCGCTCAAAGGCGAGGATCGGCATGCAGATGAAGACCGCATAGGTGGCTCCGATCAGGCCGCCGCCACCGAAGGTGACCCAGGCATAGAGCGCGCCAGCGCTGCCGACGATCAGCAGCAGCAAAATTCCTTCGAACGTGGAGAAACGCCAGCGCATGCGAAAAGAGCCTCGAAACCGGACAGCGAAGAAAGAGCGCGTCGGCGAACCTGCCTGGTACCGTCACGCGTCAGCGCGCTGATGTCTGCTCGCCGCGATTGCGAATCAGTCCCGCTGCAGGGCCTTGGCTAGAGCCGGATTCGGGCGGAAAATTGTTTCCGCCCGCCGTTTTTCAATCGCCGATTTCCATCGCTTCGATCTTCTTGTCGACGAAGCGAAGAGCCACTTCACCATTGATCAATTTCAGTGCCGTATCGCCGAACAGCTCGCGCCGCCAGCCCTTGAGCGCGCCGACGTCGGCCTTTTCGCCCTCGGCGGCGATCTTGTCGAGATCGTCGCTGTTGGCGATGATCTTGGCAGCCACGCCCTGCTTCTCGGCAATCAGCTTCAAGAGCACCTTCAGCATTTCGGTGGCGGCGGCCGCACCTTCGGGCGTGTGGTTCTGCCGCGGCAGCTTTGGCAGTTCGGTCTTGGGGATGGCAAGCGCCTCGTTGACCGCCTCGATCAGCGCCGCCCCGGCGCTCGAGCGTTCCCAGCCCTTCGGGATGGTGCGCAGCCGCGCCATCGCCTCGGAGTCCTTCGGCTGCTGTTGAGCGACTTCGTAGATTGCGTCGTCCTTGAGGATGCGCCCGCGGGGGACGTTGCGATTGCGCGCCTCGCGCTCACGCCAGGCGGCGACCTTCTGGAGGACCGCGAGCTCGATCGGCTTCTTGACGCGCATCTTCAGGCGCTGCCAGGCATCATCAGGGTGCAGGTCGTAGGTGTCGCGCGCTTCGAGGATGGCCATTTCCTCAGAAAGCCACAGCGAACGGCCTTCGCGCTCGAGCTGCGTGTTCAGGTACTGATAGATGTCGCGCAGATGCGTGACATCGGCCAGCGCGTAATCGAGCTGTTTGTCCGTCAGCGGCCGGCGGCTCCAATCGGTGAAGCGCGAGGACTTGTCGATCTGCTCACCCTTGATGCGGTTGACGAGCTGGTCATAGGAGACGCTGTCGCCGAAGCCGCAGACCATGGCTGCGACCTGGGTGTCGAAAATCGGGTGCGGGATCAGATTGCCGAGATGGAAAATGATCTCGATATCCTGACGCGCTGCGTGAAACACCTTGATCACATCAGGGTTGGCCATCAGCGCGAAGAACGGCGTGAGGTCGATGCCCTTGGCCATCGGATCGACGATGACCGCCATATCCGGGTTCGCCATCTGGATCAGGCAAAGCTCCGGCCAGAAGGTGGTCTCGCGGAGGAATTCCGTGTCGATCGTAATATAATTTGAGCGGGCCAACTGCTGGCAGGCGGCCTCGAGATCTGCGGTTGTTTCAATCATCGGAGTTAAATCACTGTGGCAAAAATGCGGCTATGTTTTTCGTGTAGCCCTTCGTGCCATCTGTCACAATGGAAATTCTCAAACGACCTTGAAATAACCCGTCATACCGGTCTTCTGGTGCTCGATGATGTGGCAATGGAACACCCAATCGCCAGGATTGTCGGCAACGAGCGCGATTTCCGCCTGTTCGTCGGGCAAAAGCAGGATGGTGTCCGTCGGCGGCGGCAGGAAGGTCCGCTTGTTCGAGTTGAGAATGCGGAAGCTCATGCCGTGCAGGTGGATCGGATGGGCGTGCGGCGTCCGGTTGGCGATCTGCAGGACATAGCTCCTGCCGAGCTTCATTTCCTCGATCGGTGCGATCGGATCGGGCGTGTCGCCCGGCCACGGCACCTTGTTGATCGCCCAGAAGGTGTAACCGAGCGAGCCGCAGATCGACGGTGTCGCCTTATGTTCGGCCGTGGCCGTCAGTTCGATCGGAACGCGGGTGGCAACCGAAAGGTCCGCCTCGGCGATAGGATTGGCGGGAAGGGGGGGAACATCGCGGATATCGCGCTTCAAGGATGGGCCTGTTGCGCGGAAACTGGCGATCGTCCAGGGATGCGAGCCACGCAGGTTGCCGAGCTTCACCGTGGCACCTTCGCTGTCCGGCATCCGCACGACGAGGTCGATGCGCTGGCCCGGGCCGACGTCGTAGCGGTCGAGCGGGAAGGGTTTGTCGACCGGGTTTGCGTCAAGCGCGACGACCATGGCGTCTGCCCCCTCCAGGCCGAGCGTATAGATCCGTGTGACATCCGTCGCCGCGATACGGACCCGCACGAGGCCGCCGGCGGGCGCATCGTAGCTCGGCTCCTGCTGCCAGTTCGCGGTACGAACCGTGCCATAGGTGCCGCCGCGCGCGGCATCCCTGGGCTTGAACGGGTCGATGAAAGCGCCGCCCTTGCCGAGCCGCCAGTCGCGCAGGTTCAGCACGATCTCGGCGTCGAATGTCGGATCATCCGGGTTCTCGACGACGATGACGCCGGTCAGACCGCTTCCCATCTGCGTCAGCGTGTTGCAGTGGGGGTGATACCAGAAGGTGCCGGCATCCGGCGGCGTGAAGACATAGTCGAAGGGATCGCCGGGATAGACATAGGGCTGCGTCATCTCCGGCACGCCGTCCATCGCATTGGCAATCCGAAGCCCGTGCCAGTGCACGGTCGTCGGCTCGTCGAGCCTGTTGACCAGCCGTGCCGCATAGGGTTCGCCCATGCGCATCCGCAAGACAGGCGGCATGCCGTTGCTGGCGGTATCCCCCAGCCCATAGGTCATGACCTTGGGTGTCACGCCATCGGCGGCGATCTGCGCCTCAGTCAGTTGTGTCGTCAGGATCTGCGGGTCCGGTGCCGCGCCGGCGCGCGCCGCCATGCCGGCGCCAAAGGCGAAAGCGCCGCCCAAAGCGGCGGAGCCCTGGAGGAATGTGCGGCGGCTGATCAGCGGCATTTTTTATAATCTCGGCAAGTGGATAGGGCGACAGGTCGGTTCTAAACCTGATCGCCGCAATCAGCAATTCTCTCGCACAGCCACATCTTGCCGCAGGCGTCTCATATCAACGCAGGTTGGTATCAGTCGTCCTTGCGGGTGTGGTTGCCGCCCGCGAGCTTGTTGAAGAAGGACGAGGTCCGCAGCAGGCTGCGGAATGGCATGGCGCGTGCTTCTGCGGGAACGCCGCCACGCGCCGTCATGCGTCTGACCGTGTAGAGCATGAAGAGGAAGAGGATCGCGGCCGTATAGATGAACAGCGCCTGCGGACCGAAGATTTCGAGCAGGAACGAGGCAAACAGCGGGCCGATGATGGCGCCCAGCGACCAGAAGAACAGCATGCCCGCCGACACCAGAGCGTGCTGACCTTCCGCCGCGTGGTCGTTGGCATGGGCCGAGCAGAGTGAATAGAGCGGCATCGCGAAGGCGCCGAACAGGAAGATGCCGGCGAAATTGAACCACTCGTCGTTGCCGGCGCCAAAGGCGAGGAAAAGTCCGGCGAGCAACGACCCGAAGGTGGCAATCAGGATGATCAGCCGCCGGTCGATCTGGTCGGAATAATGACCGAGCGGATATTGCAGCACGACGCCGCCGATGATGCCGGCGCTCATGAAGGTGGCGATCGCCGTCACCGAGAGACCGATCCCCTGCGCGTAGATGGGCCCCAGCGAGCGGAAGGCGGCGTTGGTGAGGCCGACCACGATGCAGCCGACAGTCGCGAGCGGTGAGATGTTCCAGAGCGCCTTGACGTCGAAGCGGATCGCTTCCGGCGCCACCGGGCTCGACCGATCGGCAAAGGAAATCGGCACAAGCGACAATGTCAGTGCCATCGAGATGATCGCGAAGAGTTCGAAGCCGCCGATGCCGACGCCGGGAATGACATATTGCGCCGCGGTGACCGAGCCGAGATCGACAAGGCGGTAGATGGAAAGCGTGCGCGCGCGATTCGTATTGGTGACACTGGCATTCAGCCAACTCTCGACGGTGGCGAAAAGGCAGGCGAAGCAGATGCCGGCGACAAGCCGCATCAGGAACCACATTAGCGGGTTGATGACGAGCACCATGGCGATCGCCGCCGCCGACGCGATGGCCGCCATCGCCGAGAACGTGCGGATATGACCGATGGCGCGCAGGATGCGGGTGACGTAGACGCAGCCGAGCGCGAAGCCGATGTTGTAGCCGGTGCCGATGACGCCGATCAATGACGTCGAGAAACCTTCTTCGAGTGCCCGCAGCGAGATGAATGTGCCCTGCAGTCCGTTGCCGCCGATGAGGATGCCTGCGGTGACGAGAAGCGGAATGAGCGGACGAATTTGCGACATGGGGCAGGCGACTTCCGAATGATGCTCGCGAGTCGGGATAAGCGGATCCATTATGTGTAGCGACGCATTCCGGTGGCGCACAGTCGCGAATTGTGACGATAACCGTTCTTTTCGCGTCGTTTGGCAGATCATGTCGCGAACAGCGCGTATTGATACGTGGTTTTCGGCGCTTAATCGATGGCGCTGGCGAAGGGACGACGGACGTCTCGGCTTGACAAAGCCGGCGCATCATGCGCTTTTCCGCCCGATTTTGATCATGTTGCCGCGCGCCGTTCCGGCCTGCGCGGCGCTTTGCAATTCCGGGATAACACGATGCACCGCTACCGCAGCCACACCTGTGCCGCCCTCCGCAAGTCGGATGTCGGCTCCACCGTTCGCCTTTCCGGCTGGGTCCACCGCGTCCGCGACCATGGCGGCCTGCTCTTCATCGACCTGCGCGATCACTACGGCATCACCCAGGTCGTCGCCGATCCCGATAGCCCCGCCTTCAAGGCCGCCGAGACTGTCCGCGGTGAATGGGTTGTCCGTATCGACGGCCTCGTCAAGGCACGCATGGACGACACCGTCAACAAGGGTATGCCGACTGGCGAAATCGAGCTCTACGCCCAGGAGATCGAAGTTCTCTCGGCCGCCAAGGAACTGCCGCTGCCGGTATTCGGCGAGCCGGACTACCCCGAAGACGTTCGCCTAAAGTACCGCTTCCTCGACCTGCGCCGCGACACGCTGCACAAGAACATCGTCAAGCGCACGCAGATCATCTCGTCGATGCGCCGCCACATGGGCGACGTCGGCTTCACGGAATACACGACCCCGATCCTGACGGCTTCGTCGCCGGAAGGTGCGCGCGACTTCCTCGTGCCGTCGCGCATCCATCCCGGTAGCTTCTACGCCCTGCCGCAGGCACCGCAGCAGTACAAGCAGCTGTTGATGGTGGCCGGTTTCGACCGCTACTTCCAGATCGCGCCCTGCTTCCGCGATGAAGATCCGCGTGCCGACCGCCTGCCGGGCGAATTCTACCAGCTCGACCTCGAAATGAGCTTCGTCGAGCAGGAAGACGTCTGGTCGACGATGGAGCCGGTGATCCGCGAGATCTTCGTCGAGTTTGCCGATGGCAAGCCGGTGACGGAAAAGTTCCCGCGCATTCCTTACGATACGGCGATCCGCAAATATGGCTCCGACAAGCCGGACCTGCGCAACCCGATCGAGATGCAGGCGGTCACCGAGCACTTTGACGGTTCCGGCTTCAAGGTCTTCGCCAACATGATCGCTTCGAACCCTAAGGTGGAAGTCTGGGCAATCCCGGCTAAGACCGGTGGTTCGCGCGCGTTCTGCGACCGCATGAACGCCTGGGCCCAGAGCCAGGGCCAGCCGGGTCTCGGCTACATCTTCTGGCGCAAGGAAGGCGAGAAGCTCGAAGGCGCCGGCCCACTTGCCAAGAACATCGGAGAGGAGCGCACCGATGCGATCCGCACCCAGCTCGGCCTCGATGATGGCGATGCCTGCTTCTTCGTCGCTGGCGATCCCACGAAATTCTACAAGTTCGCAGGCGAAGCCCGCACGCGGGCAGGCGAGGAACTGAACCTCGTCGACCGCGACCGCTACGAGTTCTGCTGGATCGTCGACTTCCCGTTCTACGAATGGCTTGAAGACGAAAAGAAGATCGACTTTGCCCATAACCCCTTCTCGATGCCGCAGGGCGGTCTTGAAGCGCTGAACGGCGAAGATCCGCTTTCGATCAAGGCCTACCAGTACGACATGGTCTGCAACGGCTTCGAAATCGCGTCCGGCTCGATCCGTAACCAGCTGCCGGAAGTCATGGTCAAGGCGTTCGAGCTGACCGGCAAGTCGCAGCAGGAAGTGGAAGAGCAGTTCGGCGGTCTCTACCGCGCGTTCCAGTATGGTGCACCTCCGCACGGCGGCATGGCTTTCGGTATCGACCGCATTGTCATGCTGCTGGTCGGCGCGAAGAACCTTCGCGAGATCTCGATCTTCCCGATGAATCAGCAGGCCGTCGATCTGCTGATGGGTGCGCCATCCGAGGCGACGTCGGCCCAGCTGCGCGAGCTGGCACTTCGCCCGATCCCGCAGAAGAAAGACTAAGGTCCAAGGGGCCGAGAAACAAAAGACCCGGCGGTAACCACCGCCGGGTCTTTTCATTTTGTACTGCCCGGGGACTCACGGCTTGGCGTAGACGGCGTCGCGCACATCTCTGGTAAACTGTCCCCACATGCCTTCGAACGCCGTGTTGGTCAGCGCCACGACGGTGATGTTCTTGACCGGATCGATGAACCAGTTGTGGCCATAGGCACCGCCCCACTGGATCGTGCCCTTCGACTGCGGCGTGCCGGCCGTGGAGGGATCGACGAGTACGGCCCAGCCGTAGCCGAAGCCCCAACCCGGACCCTGCGTCTCCGCCTTGGGGCCTGTCTGATCCTGCATCATCGTCTTCACCGTCTCGGGCGAGAGCAACGGGCCGCCGCCTTTGCGGATCGTTTCCAGGAACGTCAGCAGATCGTTTGCCGTGCCGGCCATGCCGGCGCCGCCCGATGGAAATGCTTTATCGTCGAGGATGCGGTCTGGCGAAAAGGTCAGCTTGCCTTCGCCGATGGGCACGGCAGCGTCACCTTGCATGCGCACAGGGGCGGGCGAGCCGTCGAAGTAGGCGGCGGTCAACCTGTCCGTCGGCTTCACGGAAAAGCCGGTGTCGGCCAAAGCCAAGGGCGTCACGACCAGTTCATCGACGGCCTTGTCCAGCGTCTTGCCGCTTGCCTTCTCGATAACGCCGCCGAGTACGTCGATCGCCACGGAATAGCGCCAGGCCTCACCGGGCCGTGATGCGAGCGGCACACTGGCGATGCGCTTCAAGTTCTCGTCTAGGGTGATACCGGAAAGATCGAGCCCGTCTGAAACGCCGGCCTTTGCGTAGGAACCATCAGGAGGCTGGAAGAAGCCGTATTCTAGCCCTGCCGTATGGTTGAGAAGGTGGCGCACCAGGATCGGCACCTCCTTGCCTTCGAAGCTGGGGCGGAAATCCGGCAGCCATTTGCTGACCGGATCGTCGAGCTTGATGCGCCCCTGTTCGACGAGCCGCATCGCAGCCACGGTCACCAACGGCTTCGTCACCGAGGCAAAACGGAAGATGTCGTCCTGGCGCGCAGTGCGGTTTGCCTCGCGGTCGGCAAGGCCTGCGGCTCTGGCGTAAACAAGCTCACCGTCGCGGGCGACGAGAACGACCGTGCCGACAATGCGCTTTTCGGCGATTGCGCGGTCGATTACCGGATCGAGCTGGGCTTTGAGCGCCGATTGGCCGGGATCATCTGCGAGCGCGGGAAAGGCGAGCAGCGCCGATAGCAGGGCAACGCTTTTGAGGTGGAGACTCATCGTGGAAAACCTCTTATAATCACAATGACCGTTCCTGAATATGTCGGGTGCGAACATAATTCTAGAGTGACAATTGTGGAAAATAGCAATTCCTTAAAATCTCCTACTCGTCGGCGCGGTCGTCCGCGCGCTTTCGACCGGGATGTTGCGCTTGCCGCCGCCGGTCAAACCTTCTGGCGGCTCGGTTATGAAGGGGCGTCGATCGCCGACCTCACCGCAGCCATGGGTATCACGCCGCAGAGCCTCTATGCGGCCTTCGTGTCGAAGGCGGACCTCTATCGCGAGGCGCTCGAGCGCTACCGACAGGAGGAGGGGGCCGCGGCCGGCCGAAGCCTGAATGGGGAGGGGCATGTTGTCGATGTCGTTGCCAAGCTGCTTCGGGTTTCCGCACACGAGTTTTCGGTGCCCGGTCGGCCGAAAGGCTGCATGATCTCGACCGCCGTCTTGACCTGCGCCGTCGAAAACGACGTGATCGCCCGCCACGTGACGGCCCTTCGCAACCAGACGCTCTCCGCCCTGGAGACGCGGCTTCGTCGCGGGATCGAAGAAGGGGAGTTGCGCGGGCATACGGACGCGGCTGGACTTGCCCGCTTCATCGGCGCGATTCTGCAAGGAATGACCGTGCAGGCGCAGGACGGAGCCGGCGAGGCGGATCTGCTGTCGATTGCCGAGTTTGCCATCGCCGAGGTCGCGCGCCACCGGCATCCTGTCGCCTGAGCCGAACGCCGCCCGGCTCCTGGGTCTGTTCCGCGCCAGATGGCAGCCTATTGCGCTTTTACAGCGCCGCGCGTCAAATATGACGCGCTAAGGACGCTGTAACACTTTAAACTTGCTGCATAATTTATCCTTAAATCGATTCCGATTTAAGGAAATATGCAGTAGGCTCGCGTTACAGCGCCGCGCGTCTATTTAGACGCGCAAAGGTCGCTGTAACACTTTGAGTTGCTGCATAATTTCGTCCTTAAATCGAATCCGATTTAGGAATTATGCAGTAGGCGTTTAGAAGTCCATGCCGGAGCCGGTTGGCAGTTGTGCGGCACCATCCTTCTTCGGCTTTTCGGCGATCATCGCCTCTGTCGTCACCAGGAGCCCGGCGACGGAGGCGGCGTCCTGCAGAGCGGCGCGCACGACCTTGGCCGGATCGATGACGCCCATCTTGAACAGATCGCCATATTCGCCCGTCTGGGCATTCCAGCCATAGGCGAAGTCGGTTTTCTCACGTAGCTTGCCGACGATGATCGACCCCTCGGCGCCGGCGTTCTCGGCGATCTGGCGCACCGGCACCTCGATTGCGCGCCTGACGATGTCGACGCCGACGCGCTGTTCGGCATTGGCGGTCTTGATACCATCAAGCGTGTTGACGACTCGAAGCAGGGCGACGCCGCCGCCAGGCAATATGCCTTCCTCGACGGCCGCACGTGTGGCATGCAGCGCGTCATCGACCCGGTCCTTCTTTTCCTTCACCTCGACCTCGGTCGAGCCGCCGACACGGATCACGGCAACGCCGCCGGAGAGCTTGGCAAGCCGTTCCTGCAGTTTCTCCCGGTCGTAGTCGGAGGTGCTTTCCTCGATCTGCGCCTTGAGTTGGCTGACGCGGCCGCTGATGTCGGCTTTGGTGCCCGCGCCATCGACGATCGTGGTGTTGTCCTTTTCGATCATCACGCGTTTGGCGCGGCCCAGCGTTTCCAAGGTCACATTCTCAAGCTTGATGCCGACGTCTTCGGAAACCACCGTGCCGCCGGTCAGGACCGCGATGTCCTCGAGGATCGCCTTGCGCCGGTCGCCGAAACCCGGCGCCTTGACGGCAGCGATCTTGAGGCCGCCACGCAGCTTGTTGACGACAAGCGTTGCCAGTGCCTCGCCTTCGACGTCCTCGGCGATGATCAGCAGCGGGCGGCTCGCCTGGATGACCGATTCGAGGATCGGGATCATTGCCTGCAGGTTGGAGAGCTTCTTCTCGTGGATGAGGATGTAGGGATCTTCGAACTCGACCCGCATCTTCTCCTGGTCGGTGATGAAATAGGGCGAGAGATAGCCGCGATCGAATTGCATGCCCTCGACGATTTCGAGCTCGATCTCGGCGGTCTTGGCCTCCTCGACCGTGATCACGCCTTCGTTGCCGACCCTTTCCATCGCCTTGGCGAGATATCGTCCGATCTCCGTGTCGCCATTGGCGGAGATGGTGCCGACCTGCGCGATCTCCTCGTTGTTGGCGATCTTGCGGGCGCGGACCTTGAGCTCTGCGACGATGGCGTCCACCGCGAGGTCTATGCCGCGCTTGAGGTCCATGGGGTTCATGCCGGAGGCGATCGCCTTGACGCCTTCCTTGACGATCGCCTGCGCGAGCACGGTTGCCGTCGTGGTGCCGTCGCCGGCGACATCGCTGGTGCGCGATGCCACCACGCGCAGCATCTGGGCGCCCATGTTTTCGAACTTGTCGTCGAGTTCGATTTCCTTGGCAACGGAAACGCCATCTTTGGTGATGCGCGGGGCGCCAAAGGATCTTTCGATGACGACGTTCCGCCCCTTCGGGCCGAGCGTCACTTTCACGGCATTGGCAAGGATATCCACGCCGCGCAGCATGCGGTCGCGGGCGTCGCTACTGAACTTGACTTCCTTGGCTGTCATTGTCGGCCTCCCTCAACACAAAACTCGCAGTCACGTGGCCGCCATCGCGAAATGGCCCTGACGTTACCGATGGTCATCACACCTGTCTCTTCGGACGCTCCAGCGCCCAAAAAACTATTCTTCGCCCTCGTCGGGCGTCAGGATGTCGATCAATGCGGCGACGCGCCCAGCCGGCAGATGTCGTCCTTCGCCGATCAGCGCTTCGTCGTTGTTAACCCAGGCGATCGCTTCCGCGAGTTCGGCTGCCGTCGCCCCGGTGGCCAGCAGCTCGGCCATCAGCGTTTCGTCGACCGGGCCAAGAATGGCGGTGATATCCGCATGTTTCAGTCCCATGGCGTTCTCCTTCCGTGTGATCGGTCAGGAATGTGGGATGGAATCTCTCCTCCAGACAAATCTAGATAGGCGACGGTTCGCGGGCATCAAGCCGAGCGATCATAACATGGAACGCACGCGCGCGGAAAAGCGCAGCGATGGTCGCCGGGAACCGCGCAGTACGGGATGGCCGGACAAAACCCGGTTCAAGTCTCATGCTTGTTCGTCATGCTGAAAAAAGATGCAGTCGCTCGCGAGAGACGTGTGAGTAGTAGTGGCCGCGCAGACTGGGGACGCAAGGCAGGTGAAACAAATCGGCCCATAGAAAGGCAGGCTTTCAACCGAAAAGGACCGAGCGACAAGAACCTGACACTTGCACGGCCATGTACTTCAGCATGGGAGTGTCAGTTTGATCATTCGTTCAACCGGCGAGGTCGACACCGAGCGCCGATACTACTGCATAATTCCTTAAATCGGAATCGATTTAAGGAATTATGCAGCAACTCAAAGTGTTACAGCGACCTTTGCGCGTCTAAATAGACGCGCGGCGCTGTAAAACGCCGGCGACTTCGAGGACAACAAGGTCTTGCGAAGTCGCCGGCGCTGATTGTCAGGCCAGGGCTTTAACGATCAATCGTTTGCCGTCACCTTGACGCCGAGCACCGACGGGATGGTGTTCGGTGCGCCCATTGCCGCGCCCATGATCATCGGGAACGGAACTGGCTTTTCCGGTGCGGCGCTGATCGTCAGGCTCTTCGGGCCGTCGAGGTAGGTGTTGACCGCGGCCGATACCTGGTTCTGCAGTTCCGGCACGTTGAGCTGAGCCATCATCAGCGGCACCAGGCCCTTCAGCGACTGCGCCAGCTGGTCGCCGGTAACGCCCTGCTGCGAACCGGCGTAGTCGAGCGCCTTCTTGGTGATCGAGGCGTCGTCGAAGCGGATCTCGGCACTGTTGAAGGTCAGCTGCTGCATCAGCCCCATCATCGCCAGGCCCATCGCCTGGTTGGCCTCTTCCTTGTTCGGGTTGGCTTCGGCGGCCTTCATGGCTTCCTGCAGCGACTTCATGAAGGCGAGCGTGTAGCCGGAGATGTCGACGGCGAGGTTCAGGCGGCCGACGTTCTTGAAGTCGAAGGCATATTCCTCAAGCGCGACATTGCCGCTTTCGAGCTCCCAGCTGCCCTTCATCGTCACGGCGCCATCGAGCTTGGTCAAGCCGAGCTTTTCGATGGCTTCCTTGGACTTGGAGTCCTCGACGCCGGAAAGATCTGCCTTGAGGCCGGCAGCCGTTGCGTCGAAGTCAAAGCCGGCATCATTTTCCTGGCGGGCGAGGTTGGCTTCGCTGCTTTCCAGCGAGAAGACCTCCTTGTCCTTGACGCTGAGCGTGATCGGGCCGGTGCTGGCGCTTTCGTAGAGCAGGATATCGTCGAGCGTGCCGCCGGCCGGATTGGCGGGAATCGAAAGGCCTGCAATGAGGATATCCTTGGCGGCGAAGCTGCCTTCGTCCTGCTTGACGTTTATGTCAGGGAAGGAAACCGTTTCGGCGTAGTAGCCGCCACCTTCGGTTTCCTCGACGCCTTCGAAGGTAATGTCGCCGATCTTCAGCGCATCGCCGGGCTGGCCGGCGAGCTTGATCTGGACGCCCGAGGCAGTGACCGTGTCGCCGCTGACTTCGGCCTTGTCGAAGGTAAGCGTGGTGCCGTTCGAGCTGGTCGCCGCATCAAGCTTCTTCATCAGGTCCGCGCCATCCAGCGCGAAGGCCGGGCCGGCGAGGGTCAGGAGTGCGGCGCTGGCCATCATCAGGCGGATCTTGCGCGTATGCATCATTGTGGAGTTCCTTCGTGAAAATATCTGATTGTTTAGCTGTTTCGAAGATGCGGCGTCGCTAATCTGGTTCATATCGGCAAGCTGCGTCAACTGAGGCGGACAGCCGTGTCGGCAGACGAAATATGCCATGCCTGCGGCCCCATCCTTCCGCCAGTTCGCGTCCCGCAATAGCCCCCTCGCAAATCATCCAAATCAACAGCAGCCGAACCTAATACGAAACAGGGCGAAATTATATTCGCTCGGTGAAATCACACAGGTTCCGCCCCCGGATGCTTTCCAGGACGTTACCGACGCCGATCGCTCACTCATCGCATAACCGTTTAAGCGTTGCACGAACATGGCAGCGCCCGGTCTGCGCCGTTCAATAGCGCGTCGCCGCCCCCAGGCGGTTCTCCACAGCGCGATCCCCTGAAATCCTTGATGTTCCGGGTTTGTTGCGCTAGCAAGAACACATGGGACAAAGCCTTACTCCCCCGTCTGGCGGGGATGATCATATTCAGCCGGTTGACCTGAAGGCGGCGCTGGAAGAGCGTTACCTTGCCTATGCCTTGTCGACCATCATGCATCGTGCGCTTCCGGACGTTCGTGACGGCCTGAAGCCGGTGCATCGGCGCATCGTTCACGCCATGAGCGAGATGGGGCTCAGGCCCAACACCTCGTTCAAGAAATGCGCCCGCATCGTCGGCGACGTCATGGGTAAGTTCCACCCGCACGGCGACGCCTCGATCTACGACGCATTGGTGCGCCTCTCCCAGGAGTTCGCCATCCGATACCCGCTCGTGGACGGGCAGGGCAACTTCGGCAATATCGACGGCGATAACGCCGCCGCCATGCGCTACACCGAAGCGAAGATGACCGACGTCGCCTCGCTGCTGCTAGAAGGTATCGATCAGGACGCGGTGGACTTTCGTCCCACCTATAACGAGGAAGACCAGGAGCCTACCGTGCTTCCCGGCGCCTTCCCGAACCTGCTTGCCAATGGCGCGACCGGCATTGCCGTCGGCATGGCGACATCGATCCCGCCGCACAACGCCCATGAGCTGTGCGATGCGGCGCTGCATCTGATCCGTCATCCCGAGGCAACCGTCGAGGATCTTCTCTACGATCCCGCCAACCCGCAAAAGGGCGGTATCGAGGGGCCGGATTTCCCGACCGGCGGCATCATCGTCGAGAGCCGTGCGAGCATGGCCGAGTCCTATCGCACCGGTCGCGGCGGCTTTCGCGTAAGGGCGCGCTGGGCGTCCGAGGAGCTTGGTCGCGGCGGCTATCAGATCGTCATCACCGAGATCCCCTATCAGGTCCAGAAGTCGCGGCTGATCGAGAAGATCGCCGAGCTGCTCGTCGCGCGCAAACTGCCACTGCTGGAAGATATCAGGGACGAATCGGCTGAAGATATCCGCATCGTGCTGGTGCCGAAGAGCCGTTCGGTCGATGCCGGGATCCTGATGGAATCGCTCTTCAAGCTCACCGAGCTTGAAAGCCGCATCCCGCTCAACATGAACGTATTGTCGATGGGGCGCGTGCCGCGCGTCATGGGGCTCAACGAAGTGCTGACGGAGTGGCTCGCCCATCGCCGCGATGTGCTGCAGCGTCGCTCGCGCCATCGGTTGGCTGCGATCGATCGCCGCCTCGAAATCCTCGGCGGATATCTCGTCGCCTATCTCAATATCGACGAGGTCATCCGGATCATTCGCGAGGAGGATGAGCCGAAGGTCACGATGATGGAGCGGTTTTCGCTCACGGACCTCCAGGCCGAGTCGATCCTCAACATGCGGCTGCGCTCTTTGCGCAAGCTGGAAGAATTCGAGATCCGCACCGAGTTCGATGCGCTGTCGAAGGAAAAGGCCGAGATCGAGGCACTGCTCGCCTCCGAGGAGAAGCAATGGCAGACTGTCGCTTGGGAAATCGGCGAGGTGAAGAAGAAATTCGCCAAGGCGACCGAGATCGGCAAGCGTCGCAGCACCTTTGCCGACGCGCCTGACGCCGACATTGAAGCCATCCAGCAGGCGATGATCGAGAAGGAACCGATCACTGTCGTCATCTCCGAAAAGGGCTGGATCCGTGCGCTGAAGGGCCACATCTCCGATACCTCGACGCTGCAGTTCAAGGAGGGGGATGCGCTGAAGGTCGCGTTTCCGGCCCAGACGACCGACAAGATCCTCGTCTTCACGACGGGCGGTAAGGTCTACACGCTCGGCGGTGACAAGCTGCCCGGTGGCCGCGGTCATGGCGAACCCTTGCGCATTATCGTCGACATGGAAAACGACCAGGACGTGCTGACGGCGTTCGTGCACGATCCGGCGAGAAAGCTCATCGTTTCGTCGGCGGCGGGCAATGGCTTCGTTGTTGCCGAGGGCGATATCGTTGCCAATACCCGCAAGGGCAAGCAGGTGATGAACGTCGCCATGCCCGACGAAGCCAAGCTGGTCGTGCCGGTCAAGGGCGACCACGTCGCGGTGGTCGGGGAAAACCGCAAGATGCTCGTCTTCCCGCTGGTGCAGATTCCGGAAATGGCGCGCGGCAAGGGTGTCCGACTGCAGCGCTACAAGGATGGCGGTATCTCCGACATCCGCTGCTTTGCGATTGCGGACGGTCTCGTCTGGGAGGACAGCGCTGGCCGCGTCTTTACCAAGAGCAAGGACGAACTGATCGAGTGGCTGGCCGATCGTGCCTCTGCCGGCCGCGTCGTGCCGAAGGGCTTCCCGCGCAGCGGCAAGTTCAGCGGCTGATTCATCGCTCCCTGCGCGGCTCGGTTGCGCAGGCTTGTTACCCGGATTCTGCCTAAGCGATCTGAAAATTAGTCGAATGCCCCGTTTTCGGCGCTTGAAAGCAACGTGCGGTCGTGGATCAATAATCATCCCAACAGGATGAAGACGATGCCGAATTCTGCTGCCCTTGACGACATTCTCCTCGCGCTCGCAAATCCGGTTCGCCGGCGGATATTCGAAATATTGCTCGGCGGTGAGACCCGGGTCGTCGAGGTGGCCGCCGCCGTCGCTGTCACGCCTGATGCGCTCGAGCAGCATCTGCGCATCCTTGAGGAGGCCTGCCTGGTTTCGCGGCTGCCTGCCCGCGATGGGGAGGCCGTATGCGGCAATCCCGCGCCTCTTGATGTCGCTGCCGCATGGATCGACATGAACCGCGAGCTCTGGTCGATGCACGTCCAGGTTCCGAGTTCTTCGGAGGCCGATAGAACGCCAACCTGACGATCGCGCTTGGCGGATATCTTTGCCACCCCGAGGCGGTCGCGATCTATTCGGGGCAGGGCAACGCTGCGCGCGCGGCCCGGCTGCGCACCTGCCAGAGAGAGTGGCCGATCAGCGCAAAGATCAGGATTGCGCCGCCGGCAAGCGTCTGCGTCGTCGGGCTTTCGGCGAAGACGAGCCAGACCCAGATCGGCGCCAGGATGGTCTCGAGCAGATAGAACATGCCCACTTCCGGGGCTGACAGGAAGCGTGGCCCTGTCGCCAGACAGAAAAATGCAAGCGGGATCATCACCAGGCCGTTGAACAGGATATATTCCGGAGCCGCGATCGAGAAGCCGCCGGGCGGCAGGAGCAGAAGCGCGACTGCCGCCGGGAAAATGGCGGTCACCAGCGGCACCAAGGCCATGTCGCGGCCGCTTGCCCGGCTGATGGTGATGGCGCTGGCAAGCAGGAAGGCCGAACTCGCCGCCATCGCGTCACCGAAGAGATGTCCGCTCTCAAGCCCGTCCTGCACGATCAGCCCGACGCCGATCACCATGGCTGCCATTGTCACCAGCGTTGCGTTGGAGGGGCGTTCCTTCAGGAAAATCCAGGAGAGCAGCGCGGCGAACATCGATGTGAAGGCAAGAATGAAGACGACGTTTGCCGTCGACGTGTTGAAGACGGCCAGCAGGAACGTGCACGAATTGATGCCGTAGAACAGGCCGACGACGAGCCCGGCCTTGCCCGGAATGAGCGAGATCTTGCGGCCAAGCAGCCGATTGATCACGAACCATGCCAAAAGCCCGATGAAGAAGGTCGAAAGGCTTCGCACGGCGAGCAGCGACCAGACCTCTCCGCCGGCGGAGCGGATGAGCGGAATGTCGAAGGAGAGAGCAAGGCCGCCAAGGCCGGTGATGGCAAGTCCGCGCCGGTGTAGCGCGGCATCAGTGGTAGGGCTCAATTTTCAATCCGTTTTCGTGGGGGGTGTTTCGGAGTCAGCGTCAGAGCCATCGTAACGCTCCCAGCCGCGCGGCATAAGGTGCTCCTGCGGCAAAAATTTCGTCTTGTATCCCATCTTGCGCGAACCCTTGACCCAATAGCCGAGGTAGACGTGCGGGAGGCCGCGCTCCTTGGCGCGCCGGATATGATCGAGAATCATGAAGGTGCCGAGCGAGCGGTCTTCATGTGCCGGGTCGAAGAAGGAATAGACCATCGAAAGCCCATCGCCCATGCGGTCGGTCAGCGCCGTCGCAATCAGCGGCCCGCGGGCCCTCTCGCTGATGCCGTCGCCTTCGACCCTCAGCCGGTATTCGATGATCTTCGTGTGCACATGCGTGTCCTCGACCATCATCGCATAGTCGAGAACCGACATGTCGGACATGCCGCCTTTTTGATGCCGTCGGTCAAGGTAGCGGCGGAAGAGGTTGTACTGTTCGCTCGATGGTTCGGCCGGGTATTCCGACGAGATCACGTCGCTGTTGGTCGCAAGCACGCGGCGCATCGACCGGCTCGGCGAGAATTCGTTGGCGAGAATGCGAACGGAAATGCAGGCGCGACAGGTTTCGCAGGCGGGCCGATAGGCGATGTTCTGCGAGCGGCGGAAACCGCCCTGGGTCAGGAGGTCGTTAAGTTCCGGTGCGCGCTCGCCCACCATGTGGGTAAACACCTTTCGCTCCATCTCGTTCGGCAGATATGGGCAGGCTGCCGGTGCAGTGAGATAGAATTGCGGAGACGGTGTGGTCTGTGTGTTCATCGAGTGCGGCGGTCACTCTTCGCGCGGTTGTTCATGACAGTAGCATGGCGGAAGAATGGAAAACGTCAACTCACACGTTTGGGGCGGTTGCCCCTTGCGAGTGGATTGTTCGTTGTCGATTGGCTTCGGCAGTGATCAGTAGGTATCGCGACGGACCGTTACGGTACCGATCAGCAGATCGTGCAGCAGACGGCTGCGATCCGTAAACAGGCCAATCAGCAGAATCAGCGGCGTCAACAGCGCGTTGGCGATCCAGAAGATGACCAGATGCACGATCGCCGTCAGGAAATCCATCGGCCGCCCGTCCGTGCGCGCAATCGCCAGTCCCATCATCCGCATGCCGGGCGATGCCTGCTCGCGGCCGCCAACGGTCGCGCCGAAATAGATCATCGCCACCAGTGCGAAAAGCACGGGATAGAGCAGGAAACCGAGGCCGAGCGTCAGGATGCCGAGGAAGAACACGACAACGGCGGCCGGAATCCACAACAGGGCGATGATGACGTAATCGAGAATGAAGGCGAACACCCGTCGCGACAGCACACCCTGATAGGCGCGCCAGTCATTGCTCGGCAGCCGCAGTTCTTCGTTGTGCATGGTCATCTCGTAGGGCCTCGCATGGTTGCAAGTTCGATATGGGATGCCATTGCGTGCAAAACAAGGATTTCCATCTTCGGCCCTGTGCTGCCTGCAAATGTGGGGGCGTTACCGCCCCTTGGCCAGGATCTTTGCGACTTCGATGGCGAAGTAGCTGAGAATGCCATCGCAGCCGGCGCGCTTGAAGGCGAGCAGCGTTTCGAGCATCACCTTCTCGCCGTCGATCCAGCCGTTGGCGGCCGCGGCCTTGACCTGCGAGTATTCGCCGGACACCTGATAGGCGAAAACCGGCAGGCCAAAGGCCTCTTTCATGCGCCAGCAGATGTCGAGATAGGGTAGACCCGGCTTGACCATCAGCATGTCGGCGCCTTCTTCGACGTCGAGAGCGGCGTCGCGGATGGCCTCCGTGCCGTTGGCGGGGTCGATATAATAGGTCTTCTTGTCGCCCTTCAGCAGGCCACCGGTGCCGATCGCCTCGCGGTAGGGGCCGTAGAAGCCGGAGGCGAATTTCGTCGCATAGGCCATGATGCCGACATTCTGGTGGCCCGCGGCGTCGAGCGCCTGACGGATCGCTCCGATGCGGCCATCCATCATGTCGGAAGGCGCGATGATGTCGGCGCCGGCGTCGGCCTGGCCGACGGCAGCCCTCGAGATCATTTCCACCGTCTCGTCGTTGACGATTTCACCGTTGCGCAGGATGCCGTCATGACCATGGCTGGTGAACGGGTCGAGCGCCACGTCGGTGATGACGCCGATGTTCGGCACGGCTTTCTTGAAGGCGCGTGTCGCCTGATTGATGAGATTGTCGGCGGCGAGGCTGTTGGAGCCGGTTTCGTCGCGCAGCGACAGATCTATGTTGGGGAAGGTGGCGATTGCCGGGATGCCGAGATCGGCAGCTTCCTTCACCGCTTCCACTGCCTTGTCGATGCTCATGCGGTTGACGCCCGGCATGGCGTCGATCGGTTGCACGATGTTGCTGCCCGGCACGATGAAGATCGGCCAGATCAGGTCATCGACCGTCAGGCGGTTCTCCTGCACGAGCCGGCGCGTCCAGTCGGCCTTGCGGTTGCGGCGCATGCGGCGGTGGCCGGTAATCCTGTCCACAAGATTCGTCCTGTCGTTCATCGCGCCGCGCCTTTCCCTGGAAACTGTGAATAGGCATGCGCTTTATCATGTGCGGGCCGCGCTTGGGAACTGCGCCGCGCACAACCGGGCTGCGGCATTTCTTCCCTTTGACGAGCCACGGCGGGGGAGGGGGCGTCCTTCGTGCTGGCGGATGGCGTCGACCCGCCCTATCTTGCCGCTCATGCTTCATGATTCTGCCCATGTGCCGAAACCATCGCTGACCGAGATCCTTTTCGGTCTGTTCCTGCGGCTGGTGTCTGCCTCGTGCTTCTGGTTCGCACTGAATTATTGGGCGATGCTGATCGGCTTCTCCCATGGGGGTGCCGGCCGTTTCGATCTGCTGACGCCGGAGTGGCGGGCGGCGGCTACGGCACTTGCCGTGGTTTACCCGGTCGCTGCCCTCGGGCTGTGGCTGCTGGTGTCCTGGGGGCCGGTGGTCTGGGTGCTGGCGGCAGCGATCGAGATCGCGATGTACGAGTTCTATCCCGTCAGTTTCGGCACCCGTCCGCTGCTGGTTGCGCTGCACATTGCCGTCGCCGTCACCTTCGTTCTTTTCAGGGCCGCGCTGCTCTATCAACGCTTCCGGCGGGCGAGACAGGTAAGAGTTGATTCACCCTGAGACAGACTCGCCGATTGGTAAGCTCATGTTAAGGCTGCGGTTTAAGTAGAATTTTAGACGTATTCGATAGGGTCTCACTCAAGGCGGGAAGACAAACAGACACCGCCAAACAAAACAGTGAGGCAGTCAAATGAACACGAAGATGAAGCCGCAGGCGGCTCAGCCCCGAGACCCTCAGGAAGAAACCATCCGCGGTCTCTACATGGAATCCCTCCACCTCGTCGAGCGTCTGCACCGCCGCCTGCTCGACGTCATCAAGGACGAGTTCGACCGCCAGGGTCGCGACGACGTCAACGCCGTCCAGGCTCTATTGCTCTTCAACATCGGCAACTCCGAACTGACCGCCGGCGAGCTTCGCTCCCGCGGCTACTACCTCGGCTCGAACGTCTCCTACAACGTCAAGAAGCTCGTCGATCTCGGCCTCATCAACCACCAGCGCTCGCGCGTCGACCGTCGTTCGGTCCGCATCAGCCTGACGGAAGACGGCCAGGAAATCGCAGAAACCGTCGCCAAGCTCTACGAGCGTCACATCGGCTCGATCCAGAAGGTCGGCGGCATCGGTTCTGACGAATTCACCCAGATGAACAAGCTGCTGCAGCGGCTCGATCGCTTCTGGAACGACAGCATCATGTACCGCCTGTAATCGAAATAGCATACCTCCAGTTCAAGGGCCGGACGCAATCCCTGCGTGTCCGGCCTTTGCCGTTTTTTCGGCCGCGGCAATGTTGCCGAAAGGCCGCAGCAGCCTAAAGCAAGAGGCGTGCCACACCGCTTCGGCCGGGGTCGGAGACACGAATTGGCCATATTGCTGTGACAGCGACGAAGACATGCGGTAGGTGCCGGCCACGTGTTTTCATCGACGTGGATTCGTTTCGCGTACGCCTGCCGGATGAGGGTCCTCGCTCGCGGTATCGTGAAATCATGTGAGGGCAGGGTGGCTCGTTGGTTGACCTTTGTTAACCACGATCGTGTTAGGGCTCCGGCAACATGCGTGCCTGCGCATAGGGCGCGTGCCAACGCATTGGGATGGTAGGAATATGTCGAAAAAGAATGGAATTGATGCATTCTCGCGCCGTGCATTTCTGCGCTCGGCCGCAACCTTCGGTGCCGTCGCTTGGGCGGGAGCCGCAAGCGCGCAGGACGCCCTGAACGAGATCATCAATTCGCCACGCCGCGGCTCCTGGGACGACCAGTATGATGCCAAGGCATCGCGCACGGCGACCACAGTCGTTTCCAATACGCCGGTCTTCGGCCCGGAGACGATCAACCATGTCCAGCAGGCGATCTTCGACTATCAGAACATCGTTTCGTCGGGCGGTTGGCCGATGGTGGCAACCAGCGTCAAGCTCGAACTCGGCGTCACCGATCCCTCGGTGCAGCAGCTGCGCCAGCGCCTGATGGTTTCCGGCGACCTGCCGCAGTCTGCCGGTATCTCGTCGTCCTTCGATTCCTACGTCGACGGCGCGGTCAAGCGCTTCCAGGCCCGCCACGGCCTGCCGGCGGACGGCGTCATCGGCGAATACACACTGAAGGCCATCAACGTTCCGGCGACCACCCGTCTCGGCCAGTTGCAGACCAACCTTGTGCGCCTGCAGTCGATGTCCGGCGATCTCGGCCGCCGCTATGTGATGGTCAACATTCCGGCCGCCTACATCGAAGCTGTGGAGAACGGCCGCGTTGCGCTGCGTCACACTGCCATCGTCGGCAAGATCGACCGCCAGTCGCCGATCCTCAACTCCAAGATCTACGAGGTCATCCTCAACCCCTATTGGACCGCGCCGCGCTCGATCATCCAGAAGGATATCATGCCGCTGATGCGCAAGGATCCGACCTACCTGAAGCGCAACGCCATTCGTCTGTTCGACGGCAGCGGCAGCGAAGTGTCGCCGGAGACGGTCGACTGGAATGCCGAGAAGGCACCGAACCTGATGTTCCGTCAGGATCCGGGCAAGATCAACGCGATGTCGTCGACGAAGATCAACTTCCACAACGAGCATCAGGTCTACATGCACGACACGCCGCAGCAGGGCCTGTTCAACAAGCTGATGCGTTTCGAATCGTCCGGCTGCGTCCGCGTCCAGAACGTTCGCGACCTTTCGAGCTGGCTCTTGAAGGAAACACCCGGCTGGTCGCGCCAGCAGATGGAAGCCACGATCAAGACCGGCGTCAACACGCCGATCACGCTGGCCGAAGAGGTTCCGGTCTTCTTCACCTACATCACCGCCTGGTCGGCGATGGATGGCGTCGTCCAGTTCCGCGACGACATCTATCAGCGCGATGGCGCGACAGAACTGGCACTGCAGACCCCCTATGGCCTCGAGCAATCCTCCGGCTCGGTCGAGTCCGACGCTTTGCCGCAATAAGCAAAGTCGGGACAATAATTTGAAAAAGCCGCGCTTCCCTTGGCAGCGCGGCTTTTTCGTTGATCCACGGCTGCGATGTTTAGGCGCGGCAGATGGGGGAAATGACGCAAACCGCACAGCGGATATTGCTCTCGCCGTGCGAGGAAGCTAAAGAACTGCCACCTTTGAGAGGAGCCTCGCGCCGATGCTTGCACAGAACAATGATGCCTTCTTCACCCGCTCTCTCGCCGACAGCGATCCGGAAATCTTCGGTGCGATCGAAAAGGAGCTGGGTCGCCAGCGCCACGAGATCGAACTGATCGCGTCCGAGAACATCGTTTCGCGCGCCGTGCTCGAGGCCCAGGGCTCGATCATGACCAACAAATACGCCGAGGGCTATCCGGGCAAGCGCTATTACGGCGGCTGCCAGTTCGTTGATATCGCCGAGGAATTGGCGATCGAACGCGCCAAGAAGCTCTTCGGCGTCAAGTACGTCAACGTCCAGCCGAACTCCGGCTCGCAGATGAACCAGGCCGTGTTCCTCGCGCTCCTGCAGCCGGGCGACACGTTCATGGGCCTCGACCTCAATTCGGGCGGTCACCTGACGCACGGCTCGCCGGTCAACATGTCCGGCAAGTGGTTCAACGTGGTTTCCTACGGCGTTCGCGAGAGCGATCACCTGCTCGACATGGACGATGTCGCCGAGAAAGCACGCCAGCATAAGCCGAAGCTGATCATCGCCGGTGGTACCGCCTATTCCCGCATCTGGGACTGGAAGCGCTTCCGCGAGATCGCCGACGAAATCGGCGCTTATTTGATGGTCGACATGGCTCACATTGCCGGCCTCGTTGCCGGCGACCAGCATCCGTCGCCGGTCCCGCATTGCCACGTTGCCACGACCACCACGCACAAGTCGTTGCGCGGTCCGCGCGGGGGCATGATCCTGACCAATGACGAGGATATCGCCAAGAAGATCAACTCGGCGGTCTTCCCGGGTCTCCAGGGCGGCCCGTTGATGCATGTCATCGCCGCCAAGGCCGTTGCCTTCGGTGAAGCGCTGCAGCCGTCCTTCAAGGACTATGCGGCCCAGGTCGTCAAGAACGCCCGCACGCTTGCCGAGACGCTCAAGGCGAACGGTCTCGACATCGTGTCCGGCGGCACCGACAACCACCTGATGCTGGTCGATCTGCGCAAGAAGAATGCGACCGGCAAGCGCGCCGAGGCAGCCCTCGGCCGCGCCTATGTCACCTGCAACAAGAACGGCATCCCGTTCGATCCCGAAAAGCCGTTCGTCACCTCGGGTGTCCGTCTCGGCACTCCGGCCGGCACGACCCGCGGCTTCAAGGAAGCCGAATTCAAGGAAATCGGTGAGCTGATCGTCGAAGTGCTCGACGGCCTCAAGGTCGCCAACTCCGACGAAGGCAATGCTGCCGTCGAAGCTGGTGTGCGCGAGAAGGTGATGAAGCTCACCGGCCGCTTCCCGATGTACGGCTACATGTGATCGGCTGATCATGCGCTGCCCCTATTGCGGTTCCGAAGACAGCCAGGTGAAGGACAGCCGTCCGGCAGAGGACGGTAATGCCATTCGTCGTCGCCGTATCTGCCCGGATTGCGGCGGTCGCTTCACGACCTTTGAGCGGGTGCAGCTGCGTGAGCTGATGATTATCAAGAAGACCGGTCGGAAGGTGCCTTTCGACCGGGACAAGCTGCTGCGGTCTTTCGAGATCGCGCTGAGAAAGCGCCCGGTCGATCGCGACCGCATCGAGCGGGCGGTTTCCGGCATCGTTCGACGGCTCGAAAGCTCCGGTGAGACCGAAATCCCTTCGGAAGAGATCGGCCTGCAGGTGCTTGAAGCGCTGAAGAGCCTCGACGACGTTGCGTTCGTGCGTTACGCATCGGTCTATAGGGATTTCTCCCACGCCGAAGATTTCGAGAAGGTCATCGCCGAGATCAGCGCCAAGATTGCGCGCGACCCCGGCGAATAGGAAAGTGCCCGGATCGCCATGGCCAACCCCACCCGAGAGGACGAGAGGTTCATGGCGGCGGCGCTGCGGCTGGCTCGCCATCATCTCGGACAGACATCCACCAATCCTTCCGTCGCCTGCCTGATCGTCCAGGATGGCCTTGTCGTCGGACGTGCCGTGACCGCCAGAAGCGGTCGCCCGCATGCCGAAGCCCAGGCGCTCGCCGAAGCCGGCGAGCGGGCACGGGGCGCGACTGCCTATGTCACGCTCGAACCCTGTTCGCACCACGGCAAGACGCCGCCCTGCGCCGATGCGCTGGTCGCCTCCGGCGTTGCCCGCGTCGTTATTTCGATCCTCGACCCTGACGAACGCGTCGCCGGCCGCGGCGTCGTGCGTTTGCGTGATGCCGGAATCACGGTCGATATTGGCGTTCTGCAGGAGGAGGGGCATCGCGCGCTCGAAGCCTATCTCATGCGGCAGGTCAGCAAGCGCCCGCATGTGACTCTGAAGCTTGCCGTTTCCGCCGACGGCATGATCGGACGTATGGGCGCTGGGCAGGTCCGCATCACCGGCCCGATTTCGAGGGCGCAAGTCCAGATCCTCAGGGCGCAAACCGATGCGATCCTGGTGGGCATCGGTACGGCGACTGCCGATGACCCGGAATTGACCGTGCGTCTGCCTGGACTGGAGGACCGCTCGCCCATCCGCATCGTCCTCGATCGGCGGCTGGACCTTTCGCCCGGATCAAAGCTCGCGCAGTCGGCACGGCAGGTCCCGGTGATTGTCGTGTCAGGCGAGCCGTTGGCGCAATCGGAACTGGAGCCGGCCGGCGACCGGGCTGCCCGCCGTACGGCGCTCGAGGCCGCCGGCGTCGAGGTGCTGGAAACCGGAACGGTTGCCGATCTGCTGACGGCGCTCGGCTCGCGCGGCATTTCCTCGCTGCTCGTCGAAGGCGGTGCGGTTGCCGCGCGCGCTTTCCTGGACGCTGGCCTCGTCGATCGCATTCAGATCTATACCGGCCCGCAAAGCATTGGCGAAAACGGCATCGCGTCCCCATTTGATCGGAAGTCCGTGCCCGCCGGCTTCACGCTCGTCAATTCCGCGCGATACGGCGACGACCGTTTCGAAGAATACGAAAGAGAGAACTGATGTTCACAGGCATTGTCACTGATATCGGTACCGTTGATGCCGTTACGCCGCTGAAGGAAGGCGTGAAGCTGCGTGTCGCCACCAGCTACGATCCGAAGACCATCGATATGGGGGCTTCCATCGCCCATTCCGGCGTTTGCCTGACGGTCACGGCTTTGCCGGATGGTGGCAGCAACGAGCGCTGGTTCGAGGTCGAGGCGTGGGAAGAGGCTTTGCGGCTGACGACCATCGCCGGCTGGAAAAAGGGCACGCGCATCAATCTCGAGCGGTCATTGAAGATCGGCGATGAGCTTGGTGGCCATCTCGTTTCCGGCCATATCGACGACAGGGCCGAGGTTCTCTCGGTCGAATCCGAAGGGGACGCCGTCCGGTTCCGTCTGCGCGCGCCCTTGCACCTGGCAAAGTTCGTTGCACCCAAGGGCTCCGTTGCACTCGACGGCACATCGCTCACGGTCAACAAGGTCGATGGCGCCGAGTTCGATGTGCTCTTGATCCGGCATTCCCTTGAGGTCACGACCTGGGGCGAACGCCAGGCTGGCGATTTCGTCAACTTCGAAGTCGATACGATGGCGCGCTATGCGGCGCGCCTTGCGGAATTTCCCACGCCGAAGGCCGAGTAAACTTTTCCATCACCCAGGCTCGACAAGGCGCACCCTCTCCGAGGTGGAGTTGGTGCGCCTTCTATCGATTGGCTACAGCGCCGCGCGTCTATTTAGACGCGCAAAGGTCGCTGTAACACTTTGAGTTGCTGCATAATTTTGTCCTTAAATCGATTCCGATTTAAGGAATTATGCAGTATGCAACGCTTCAACGCATGTAGATGGTCAGGCTGCCGTCGGCGCTCTGTTCGGCGCCGGCTATATTGTCCATTTCCACATTCTGCCCCTTAAGCTTGGCGGCGAGTTCAGAGTTGGCGTTTACGGCAGCTTGCAGGGCCGCGCGCTGCTCTGCCGTACCGTGGTCGATCCACATGCGCGTCTGGTTCTGTTCACTCAACGTATCGACATTGACGATGGTGACGTTTTCGCCCTTGAAGTCGCGAACCGTCTGCTCGATCTCGGCCGGCCAGTTCATTTTTGCGTCTTGGGCGGAGGGTATTCCTACAAATGTCAGGGAAGAGAAGGCAGCAATGATTGATAGCTTGGATATGCGGTTCATGATCATGCTCCTTGGTTGTCTGCGGCGCAGTGACCGGTACCTGATACCCGAACGCAATCCCCGATGCGGGTTTCTGGAGGGCCTCCTGGGGCTGCATATCGCAGCCACCAGCAGGCTACATTTACGGGTTGCTCGACCCGCAGGAAAAAGTGTTGGATTACTTCGACTTGTCGGCCGTGTTGCCTTGAGGCGATAACTCGCCCCGTCCGACGCTCGGCAATTTTGCCTGCAATCTAGACGTTTCGATGGCGCTTTTCGTCAGAAAGACAATTGTGGATTGTTTTACGTGTCCGAATGCGCCGGTATTTGCCCTAAACGGACCTTGCCTGCGCCAACAATCGTTCGTTGTCGCTCGAACATGATCACATGCGTGCCGTGATAGGTCGTGCGCCAGCATTCCTTGAAGCCCTGCTTTTCGGCGACACGGACCGAGGCGCGGTTGCCGACATCGATGATGCAGGTTTTCCGCAGCTTGGGAAACTGCCGATCGGCCCATTCGAGCGCGGCGCTGACCGCCTCGGTCGCAAGCCCCTGGCCGTGCGCCTTCGGAGAGAGCGCCCAGCCGGTTTCCATCGTTCCTTCGAGCGACGGCGTGATCAGGCGATGCACGTCGTGAAACCCGGCTTCGCCGAGAAAGGTGCCGGTTGCTCGATCCTGGATGGCGAAGAAGCCGAAGCCGAAATAGTGCCACATGCCGACCTGGCGCAAGAAGCGCGTCCAGGATTGCTCTCGTGTATAGGGAACGCCGCCGACGAAACGCGTGACCTCGCTGTCGGCAAACAGGGCGGCATAGGCAGAGAAGTCGTCACGTCGATAGGGACGCAGGACCAGGCGTTCGGTCTCGATGATAGGAACACTGTGCATCTTTTATCCGCTGCTATTGGTTTGGAAGGTGGGATGATCAGATACCGGGCTCGCCGTCCCAGTAGTCGACGGCACTCTCGGCCCGCCCGACGAACCGGAAGCGTCGCTCGCCCGCGGCCGTGCGTGTTTTTGCGAGGAACTTGCCGGAATCCGGATATTCGCAGATCTCGGTCGCGGCCATTGTCGAGATCGAGAGATATTTGAGCGGCACCGTTCCGGTGTTGATCAGGTGATGCGCCGTCTCCGGCCCGCCCGCTGGGGCACCGAGGATGTCGCCCGGCCCAACGGCGTAACGCTCCGTCCCGAACCGATAGGTGCCTTGGCCCTCGAGGATGATGAACAGCTCTTCTTCGACATGGTGATTGTGGAAGGGGCAACCGGACTTTCCCGGTGGCACTTCGCCATATCCGACGCCGAGATCTTTCAGGCCAAGCTGTCTGCCGAAAGAGGTGTCGCGTGACTCAAAGAACGTGCCTTCGGACCAATGGTCGAGAGCAAGGTCCCTTGGGTTGACGATGGGTTTGTTTGTGTCCGCCATGTATTCCTCCCGGCGCTATCGTCGTCGCACGGAGCGACCTTTGCTGGTCATCCGTGTCGCGCGACTGACTTTTGGTCAACCGACAATCGGTCAGGTGTCCGGCGGCGGCCATTCGCTCCCGCGGGCGCTCTCGCATTCGACTGATGGGGAGAGGCGCATGACAATGCTGCCGTCAGGCAGGGGCATGGGCGCCTCGCGAATTGTGTAGGAGGGCGTCGCGTACCTCGCCGAGGTGGCTGGCGACGCTGACGCAAAGAGCGCGGATCTCCTCGGTTGCCACGAGCAGATCCGGCACCATGATCGTCATCATGCCCGCCGATGATGCGGAACGCACGCCGTTATGGCTGTCCTCAAGCGCCAGGCAAAGCTCGGGCGCGACATCGAGCCGCCGGGCAGCTGTCAGGAAAGGCTCGGGATGCGGCTTGCCCAGTTGATAGTCGCCGTGGGCGACGACGACAGGGAAGCGGTCGAGCAATCCATGGAGGCCGAGGTTTCGCTCGACATCGTGATGCTGGGACGATGTCGCGATCGCAAAGGGAATGTCGAGGTCTTCCAGTGAGCCGATGAGCTCGACCACGCCAGGTTTCAACCGCAGTTCGGTCGTTGCCTGAATATGAAAGGCGGCTGCCGCCTGTTCCCAGAACAAGTCGAGATCGAAGTCTGCTCCGAAGTGCTTGCTCAGAGATTGTCGCGTTGCTTCCCCTGAAAGACCTATCGTCGCGAGATAAAGCGACAGCGGCATGGTCTGCCCGAGCGCCTTTGCAGCCGCAAGCATCGCGTCGCGATAGAGTGCCTCGGTATCGAACAACAGGCCGTCCATGTCGAAGACGACGGCCTGAGGCATGCGGGGCAGACGTATAGACATCGACGGATCGATATCATGCATTAGGGACAACCTTCGCTTGATTTCCATTGTCCGGGCCGGCTTTCTCTCCGACCAGGCGTTGTATCCGGCCTGATTATTGTCATTGTCGGCAACGCCTGGCTACCCCCTCAAGCGTGACACAAGCGTTCCACCCCGCCTGGAGCGGGTAGGGCGCCAAGGGTGCCTCACGCGGCAAAAGGGCGCCAACAGCGGAATTTGCTTGCCATTCGGCGCCGGTCATGGTTTGACCGCCGCCTCAGCCGGTCGCACCGGCGCGGAAATCTCAAGACAGGTGATCCATGGCGAAGACCAAGGCTGCCCACATCCTGATTGTGGAAGCACGCTTCTATGACGATATGGCCGACGCATTGCTCGATGGCGCCAAACATGCGCTGGATGCAGCCGGAGCGACCTATGATATCGTGACGGTTCCCGGTGCCCTCGAAATCCCGCCGGCAATCGCCATGGCGCTCGATGGCGCGGACGATGGCGGCACCGCTTATGACGGCTTCGTCGCGCTCGGCATGGTCATTCGCGGCGAGACCTATCATTTCGATATTGTCGCGAACGAATCCTCGCGCGCGATCATGGACCTCGCCGTCAGTGAAAGCCTTGCCATCGGCAACGGCATATTGACGGTCGAAAACGACGATCAGGCCTGGGCGCGGGCGCGCCGGGCGGAAGGCGACAAGGGCGGCTTTGCAGCGCGCGCTGCGCTGACGATGATAGAACTGAAGAAGAAATTGGGCACGGAACAGTGACGAACACCCCCTCGGATCAGCCATTGAAGCAGGTCAACCAACGCGGCGCGGCACGCCTTGCTGCCGTGCAGGCGCTTTACCAGATGGATATCGGCGGCACCGGCGTGCTGGAAGTCGTCGCTGAATACGAGGCACACCGTCTCGGCCAGGAACTGGACGGCGACACATACCTGAAGGCCGATGCCTCCTGGTTCCGGTCGATCGTGGCAGGCGTCGTGCGCGACCAGCGCAAGCTCGACCCGCTGATCGGCTCGGCGCTACAGGATGACTGGGCGCTGTCACGGCTCGATTCCACCGTTCGCGCCATCCTGCGCGCCGGTACCTTCGAGATGCTGGAGCGCAAGGACGTGCCTGTTCCGGTGATCGTCACGGAATATGTCGAAATCGCCAAGGCGTTCTTCGGAGACGACGAGCCGAAGCTGGTCAATGCCGTTCTTGACCGGATTGCCCGGCAGGTTCGCGGCGAACCGAAGAAGTAGCGCGGCCATGGTTGCGGCCGCCGTCGATGACATGGGCTCTGCCCTTGGCGAAGCGCGTCGCAACGTCTTCCTTCTGACGGCGGCGCAGGCGATCCTTGGCGTCGTCGGCCCGATTTGTTTTGCCGTCGGCGGTGTTGCCGGCTATCAGCTGCTTGCAGACGACAAGTCGCTGGCGACCGCGCCGCTGACCGCCTACAACGTCGGCATGGCGCTCGGCGTCATTCTCGTGGCGACGCTCTCGCGTTTGATTGGTCGCCGCCTTGCCTTCATGGTCGGTACCGGGATTGCCGCGGTCGGCGCCGCGATCGCCGCAGTCGCGCTCTTTCGCGAAAGCTTCTGGCTCTTTGCCTTCGGTCTTTCCGTGCTCGGCTCCTCCAACGGTTTTACCCAAAAGCTGCGCTTCGCGGCCGCTGACGCCTCGCCATCCTTCTACAAACCGAAGGCGATATCGTGGATCCTGGGCGGGGGCATCGTTTCCGCGGTGCTCGGCCCACAGATCGTCATTTTCGCCGGTGACTTCTTCGCGCCGGTTGCCTTTGTCGGCGCCTTCATCGCCTTGCTGCCGATCTGCTTGTTGGCCGCATTCTTCTTTGCGCCGTTGCGTCTGCCGGAGCAGGGGGCCGTGGCCAGCGAGCATCACGGTCAGGCCGCCCGTTCACTCGGTGAGATCGTTCGCAGCCAACGCTTCATCACCGGCATGGTCTGCGGCATATCGAGCTACGCGCTGATGACGTTCATGATGACCGGTGCGCCGGTGGCCATGGTCGTCGGCTGCGGCTTCTCCACCGAGCTTGCGACGCTCGGCATCCAGTGGCATGTGCTCGCAATGTTCGCGCCAAGCTTCTTTACGGGATGGCTGATCACGCGCTTCGGCGCGGAACGCATTGTTGCCTGCGGGTTGCTGTTGCTCATGGCCTGCGCCGCTGTCGCACACATGGGCCTGGAACTCTGGAATTTCTGGGGCGCCCTGGTGCTTCTCGGTCTGGGGTGGAATTTCGGCTTCATCGGCTCGACCGCCATCGTTGCCGGCAGCTACCGCCCGCAGGAGGCCGACAAGGTTCAGGCCTTCCACGACATCATCCTGTTTACCACTGTCGCGCTGTCGTCCTTTGCCTCCGGCAAGGTTCTGTCGGTCTATGGCTGGGATATGCTGAACGCCGTCGTCTGGCCGGTGACGGCCGTCTGCCTAATTCTGCTCTTCTTGCTGATGCGCGCTCGCCCCAACGTTGCGGCCTGAGCAGCCGCTTTTCTCCGAATTCGTCAGTTCGCGCAGGCCCGCCGGTAGTTCATTTTCCGGGGCTTGACGATCTATCGTTGCAACCGCACTCTGGCCGCGCCGTGAGGGGTGCTGCTTGAGGAGGTGGTGCGTGATTCGCGGATTTGAGGGGCCTGCGGCCGGGAGTGAGTCCGCGGGTTGAAACGGAGGGTAATGCGAAATGACCATTTTGTTGGGCGTTATCGCATGCGGGTTGCTCGCGGTGGCTTATGCCATCTGGGCAACACAGTCGGTGCTGGCCGCCGACCAGGGGAACGCCCGCATGCAAGAAATCGCAGGCTACATTCGTGAAGGGGCGCAGGCCTATCTCACGCGTCAATACAGAACCATTGCCATCGTCGGCGTCGTCGTTTTCATCGCTGCCTGGGTTCTTCTTTCTTCCGCAGCCGCTTTCGGCTTTCTCGTTGGTGCAGTGCTTTCGGGTGCAGCAGGGTTCATCGGCATGCACGTTTCCGTTCGCGCGAACGTGCGCACTGCGCAGGCCGCTTCGGTCAGCCTTGCATCCGGTCTCGATATCGCCTTCAAATCCGGCGCGATCACCGGCCTTCTCGTCGCGGGCCTCGCCCTTCTCGGCGTGTCGGTCTATTACCTCATCCTGACGGCAGGCCTGGGTCACGAGCCCGGTTCGCGTGAAGTGATGGACGCACTGGTGGCGCTCGGCTTCGGCGCATCGCTGATCTCGATCTTCGCCCGTCTCGGTGGCGGCATCTTCACCAAGGGTGCTGACGTTGGTGGCGACCTCGTCGGCAAGGTGGAGGCAGGGATCCCGGAAGATGATCCGCGCAACCCTGCGACCATCGCCGACAACGTCGGCGACAACGTCGGCGACTGCGCCGGCATGGCGGCCGACCTGTTCGAGACCTACGCCGTCTCGGTGGTGGCAACGATGGTGTTGGCTGCGATCTTCTTCGCCGGCACGCCAGTGCTCTCGACTGTCATGGCCTATCCCCTGGCAATTTGCGCGACCTGCATCATCACCTCGATCGTCGGCACCTTCTTCGTCAAGCTCGGCAGCAACAACTCGATCATGGGTGCGCTCTACCGAGGCCTGATCGTCACGGGTGCGCTGTCGATCTTCGGACTTGGCGCTGCCACGTCGCTGACAATCGGCTGGGGCTCGATCGGAACGGTTGCGGGCCAGGACATCACCGGCTGGAACCTGTTCCTGTGCGGTATCCTCGGCCTGGTGGTCACGGCGCTGATCGTGGTCATCACCGAATACTACACCGGCACCAACAAGCGCCCCGTGAACTCCATCGCCCAGGCGTCGGTCACAGGCCACGGCACGAACGTGATCCAGGGGCTTGCGGTCTCGCTGGAGTCGACGGCGTTGCCGGCCATCGTCATCGTCGGCGGTATCATTGCGACCTATCAGCTCGCCGGCCTGTTCGGCACGGGTATAGCCGTGACCGCGATGCTTGGCCTTGCCGGCATGATTGTGGCACTCGACGCCTTCGGTCCGGTGACGGATAATGCCGGCGGTATCGCGGAGATGTCGCACCTGCCACCGGAAGTACGCAAGTCGACCGACGCGCTCGATGCCGTCGGCAACACTACGAAGGCCGTGACCAAGGGCTATGCCATCGGCTCGGCCGGCCTCGGCGCACTGGTTCTGTTTGCAGCCTACGCCAACGACCTCCGCTACTTCGCCGCCAATGGCGACAAATATCCGTACTTCGCCGATGTCGGTCCGATCTCCTTCGATCTGTCGAACCCCTATGTCGTTGCCGGACTGATCTTCGGTGGCCTCATTCCATATCTCTTCGGCGGCATCGCGATGACGGCCGTCGGCCGTGCGGCAGGGTCGATCGTCGAGGAAGTGCGTCGCCAGTTCCGAGAAAAGCCCGGCATCATGGCAGGCACGGAGAAGCCTGATTACGGTCGCGCCGTCGACCTGCTCACCAAGGCGGCGATCCGTGAGATGATTGTCCCTTCGCTGCTGCCGGTTTTGGCGCCGCTCGTCGTCTATTTCGGCGTGCTGCTGCTGTCCGGCTCCAAGGCATCCGCCTTCGCGGCACTGGGCGCGTCGTTGCTTGGCGTCATCGTCAACGGCCTGTTCGTGGCGATCTCCATGACCTCGGGCGGCGGTGCCTGGGACAACGCCAAAAAGAGCTTCGAGGACGGTTTCGTCGACAGGAACGGCACCCGGCATCTCAAGGGTTCCGAAGCCCACAAGGCGTCGGTGACCGGCGACACCGTCGGCGATCCCTACAAGGATACGGCCGGCCCGGCGGTAAACCCGGCGATCAAGATCACCAACATCGTGGCGTTGCTGCTCCTGGCCGTCCTCGCCTGACGTTCGCCTGAAACGAAAAGGCCCGCGGGACGCAAGTTCCGCGGGCCTTTTTTGTCGTAGTGAACCTCGGTTTAGTCGCCGAAGTTCTTGAAGAGATTTGTCGCTGCAGCCTTGCCGGCGCCGGGGCCGGTGAGAAGCTGGCCGAGGAAGCTCGTTTCCTTGCCGCCGGTCGGCGTCGTGCGCGTCAGCATGTCGAAGACCTTGCCGTCCTTGAGCGTGTAGTGCGCAAGCTGGCTGACCGTGCCTTCCTTGTCGAAGTAGACGGCCAGAATCGACTGGTCGACGAGCTGCGGCTTCATGAACGCCACGGGCCGTTTGCGGGTCTGCGAGATGTAGTAGAATACCTCGTTGTCGAAGGTCGCGGTCGTCGACGGCGTGCCGAGCGAAAGCATGACCTGTTCACGGCTGGAGCCGACCGGAACGAGATTTAGCGTTTCCTGATCAACCACATAACCCTGGTGGAGAACTTCACCGACATTAGCGGACTGGCAGGCGGAGAGAGCAATGGTGCTAACAGTCGCTACGGCCGCAGCTCGGCCAAGGACCTTCAAATTTGTTCTGAAAAACCGCTTCGTCAACGACAGCTCCCTTTGGAGTAACGATGGCAGATCCGCCATTGCAATTCGTGCATGCTTCGGTAAACCAGCTTCAGCTATCATGCAACAACGTCATGGGCGCTTGCGCGCATTTCGAGAAAGCCAAAGCTGGGCTTTGTGATGATTTTTGGACTGTTCAAAAGAAAAAGCGGCAATATTGCGATTGTCGAACGGCAATATGCATTGTTGACCGCGGCGGCGCGTCAGCCGTACCTCTACACTGACCTCGACGTGCCCGACACGGTGATGGGCCGTTTCGAGATGCTGTCGGCCGTGCTGATCCTCTATTTCCGGCGCACGCGCGGATCGGCGCGCGCCGGCCAGGAGATCGCCCAGGAGATTGTCGACGCCTTCTTCGAGGATGTCGACCATTCGATCCGCGAGCTCGGCGTCGGTGACGCGGGCGTGCCGAAGAAGATGAAGAAGCTTGCCGGCATGTTCTACGGCCGGCTTGAATCCTATGCGGCGGCGCTCGAAGGCCGGGACGCGGCCGCACTTGCTGCGGCACTGAAGCGTAACTTCTATCCGAAGGGCGATGGCGGGGAGCCGGCGATGGGTGGCCTGGCGACCTATCTCCTCTCCGTTGAGGAACGGCTCGCGGCTGAACCGGAAGGCGTTGTCGAAACGGGCCAGTTGCGCATCCCCGCCGCCGGAGAGTAATAGACGGCCATCGATGCCGCGCGTGCCAACCCGGCGCGCGGACTATCCGCGAAGAGCGTGCCGACAGCGGCGCCCGCGCGAGGAAGGATCTGACCATGAAAGACGAAAGCCGGCCGGCATTCTCCTACCCGGTGAAGGTCGGGCATATCTCGGCCAATGCCGTGACCGTGCACCTCACAGCAAACGAGAGCGAACGGCGGGCGCTCGCCGAACTGTGGGATGTGCGCGAAGTCGTTTCGCTTTCAGCGGATCTGCAGATCGCCCGCTGGAAGAAGGATGGTGTCAAGATCAAGGGCGACGTTACCGCCAGGATCGTACAGTCCTGCGTCGTGACCCTCGAGCCCGTCGAGGCGGATATCCGAGAGCCCGTCGACGCTATCTTCGTACCGGAAGGATCGAGGCTCGCCCGCCAGGCCAGCAACGATGGTGGTGAGATGATTCTCAACCCCGACGGACCCGATATCCCCGATACCTTTACCGGCGACACGATCGATGCCGGTGTCGTCGTCAGCGAGCATGTGGCGCTGGCGATCGAGCCCTATCCGCGTAAACCGGGCGTGACTTTCGGTGCGCGCATCGAAAGCACGGCGGCGGACGACGAGAAGCCGAACCCGTTTGCAGCGCTGAAGGACTGGAAAAAGGACTGAGGCTGCCAAAGCCTCCCCTACAATTCGGTTGTCACGCGGGCGAAAAGCAGTATTTTGGCGCGACTCCGGCCAAATGAGCCGCCGCAGCGATCTGCCGCGTGCCTGGCTCAAGCGTCAGAAGCAATATGTATCGTCGTTGCGTTCGAATGCGCGCGCCACGGCAGCACGTGTTGTGTGGCAGGAAAAAAGGATAAGACACGCGTGGTCAGAATTTCTCTTGACGTGATGGGCGGCGACTATGGTCCTGAAGTCGTCATCCCGGGCGCCGCACGGGCGCTTGAACGTCATCCGGACATAAGGTTTGTCCTGTTCGGCATAGAAGCGCAGTGCGCTGATATTTTGGCCAAACATCCCAAGCTCAAGGCCAACAGCACCTTCCACGATTGCGAGGTCGCCGTCGGCATGGATGAGAAGCCGAGCCAGGCGCTGAGGCGCGGCCGCGGCAAGTCGAGCATGTGGCGGGCGATCGATGCGATCAACGCCGGCGAAGCCGACGTCGTCGTATCGGCCGGCAATACCGGCGCGTTGATGGCCATGTCGGTTTTCTGTCTGCGCACGATGCAGGGCATCCAGCGCCCGGCAATCGCTGCGATCTGGCCGACGCTGAAGGGCGAGAGCATCGTGCTGGACGTCGGCGCCACCATCGGTGCCGATGCGCAGCAGCTTATGGATTTTGCGCTGATGGGCGGCGCCATGGCGCGAGCGCTGTTCGAGATCGAACGCCCGACCGTCGGACTGCTCAATGTCGGCGTCGAAGAGATCAAGGGCCAGGAGGAAGTCAAGGAAGCCGGGCGTCTCATCCGTGACGCTAATGTCGAAGGCTTCGACTATTACGGCTTCGTCGAAGGTGACGATATCGGGCGCGGCACCGTCGACGTGGTGGTCACCGAGGGCTTCTCCGGCAACATAGCGCTCAAGGCCGCCGAAGGAACGGCGCGACAGATTGCCGAATATCTCCGCGCGGCCATGTCGCGTACGCTGATGGCCAAGATCGGCTACATCCTGGCCAAGGGTGCCTTCGATCGCCTGCGCGAAAAGATGGACCCGCGCAAGGTCAATGGTGGTGTCTTTCTCGGCCTCAATGGTGTCGTGATCAAGAGCCATGGTGGCGCCGATGGCGAGGGCTTTGCGGCTGCGATCGACGTCGGCTACGACATGGTGAAAAATGGCCTGAAGGCGAAGATCGAAATCGATCTGGCGAAGTACCACGGCGCAGAGCCGCCGAGCGCGCTTCCCGCCGGCATGAATGATGAGGTTTGAATAAATGATCCGTTCCGTCGTCCGCGGCTTCGGTGCAGCGTTGCCGAAGCGCGTTGTCACCAATCAGGAGCTGGAATCCAAGGTCGATACGTCAGACGAGTGGATCGTCCAGCGCACCGGCATCCGCCAGCGCCACATCGCCGGCGAAGGCGAGACGACGGCCTCGCTCGGCGAAGCTGCCGCACGCGCAGCACTCGACAGTGCCGGCCTGACCGCCGCTGATCTCGACCTGATCATCCTGGCGACGTCGACCCCTGACAACACGTTTCCGGCAACCGCCGTCAACATTCAGAACCGGCTCGGCATGCACCATGGTGCTGCCTTCGATCTGCAGGCCGTCTGTTCCGGCTTCATCTATGCGGTGACGACGGCGGACGCCTATATTCGCGGTGGCCTGGCAAGACGTGTGCTGGTGATCGGCGCTGAGACCTTCTCGCGCATTCTCGATTGGTCTGATCGCACGACCTGCGTCCTCTTCGGCGATGGCGCCGGCGCGATCATCCTCGAGGCACAGGAAGGCGAGGGCACGATCGCCGATCGCGGCGTGCTGACCGCCAAGCTCCGTTCCGATGGCGCGCATCGCGAAAAGCTCTATGTCGATGGCGGACCGTCGACGACGGGTACTGTCGGCCACCTGAAGATGGAAGGCCGCGAGGTCTTCAAGCATGCCGTCGGCATGATTACCGACGTGATCGAGGCCGCCTTCGAGGCGACCGGAACGACGGCCGAGGACATCGATTGGCTCGTGCCGCACCAGGCCAACCGCCGTATCATCGATGGTTCGGCCAAGAAGCTCGGCATCCCGCTCGACAAGGTTGTGGTGACAGTCGATGTCCATGGCAACACCTCCGCCGCGTCCATTCCGCTGGCTCTGAACACCGCGGCGGCCGATGGCCGGATCAAGAAGGGCGATCTCGTTCTGCTCGAAGCCATGGGGGGTGGCTTCACTTGGGGCTCCGTTCTGATACGCTGGTAAAAAATGCTGAGGCAACGCAGGCGCTTGACCACAAAAGGCAAGGGCAATAGTCTTCGGTCGCTGATCGGCGTGCCAGACATCGGTGGGGGAAGATGAGCGGAAAAACAGTAACACGAGCAGACTTGGCTGAGTCGGTTTTTCGCAAGGTAGGTCTGTCGCGCACAGAGTCTGCCGAGCTGGTGGAAACCGTCATTGACGAAATATGCAACGCAATCGTGCGTGGCGAGAGTGTGAAGCTGTCCTCCTTCGCGACCTTTCAGGTTCGCGATAAGAACGAGCGCATCGGCCGCAACCCGAAGACCGGCGAGGAAGTACCGATTTCGCCGCGGCGGGTCATGACCTTCAAGGCGTCCAACGTCCTGAAGCAGCGCGTGCTGAAATCGCATCTGAGCCGCAGGGCCAAGCATAAGCCGGCCTCTCCCGTATCGTAAGCGGAGGCCGGCAACCACAATGTGGTTGAAAACCCATCCATAAGCCGTTGAAATGGAGCCGATTCGTGCGATCATCGCGCGACATCGGTTCATTGCGGCTGAGGCTTGTCCTGAGTCGCGTGTATGGAATGGGAACGAAATGGAAAAAAGCCCAGACGCTTTTCGCACCATCAGCGAGGTCGCCGACGATCTCGATCTGCCGCAGCATGTCTTGCGTTTCTGGGAAACACGTTTCCAGCAGATCAAGCCGATGAAGCGCGGCGGGGGGCGGCGCTATTATCGCCCCGAGGATGTCGACCTGCTGAAAGGCATCCGCCACCTGCTCTATGACCACGGCTACACCATCAAGGGCGTGCAGAAGCTGCTGAAGGCCAACGGCAACAAGTTCGTGGCGGCGATCGCCAGCGGCGATCTGGCCACTGTCGAGGCATTGGCGGCTTCGAGCAACGAGGAGCCACCGCCGCCGAAGGCGGGTCTCTCCGAAGAGGACCAGATCGTCGGCCGTGCCAAGGCACCCGCCAGCCGCCGCTTCTTCTCTTTCGGCGGCGGCAACGACGACGTTCCGGAAATCTCGCTTGGCAAGTCGTCCTCGGTTGGCAAGGAAGACCGGGCGCTGCTTCAGGAAGCGCTTTACGACCTGCTCGAATGCAAGCGCCTGCTCGATCAGGTACGGTAACCGGCGGCTTTTGTTTCGACGCCTGCAGGCCGGAGCTACCGGTTTCAAAAAATAGAGTTGCGGTGATCCGCAGGCTTCACCATGGCGTGGTCGCAGCCAACGTCGGGCGCCGGCAACTGCAAATGGTCTCAATCGCAATCCTTATCCGACCGCCGTTTTACCGGATGGCTGTCCGCTACAGCGCCGCGCGTCAAGTATGACGCGCAAAGGACGCTGTAAGGCTCTAAACTTGCTGCATAATTTTATCCTTAAATCGGATCCAATTTAAGGAATTATGCAGTAGCCTTCGCCTGAAAACGACGGTGAGCTACTGGCATAGGGAGCGGCGGGTTAGCTGCGCCAGTCCCTGGTGTCCGCAGAAGATCGGCGGCCATGACAAGCCGCTTTACATGTCAAGCGGCGTTTAGATCGGCAATCTCGCCAAACTGAACGAGCAGGCGAGGGCTGCTCATGTCTCCGCTCTCCTCGTCGACCTGAACCGCATAGGCGGCGACGCCGATATGCCTGGGTGCCATGGCCGCTGCAACCTTCTCTGCGCCGGCCGCGGTCGAGGCCGCGCGCATCTCGCCGGGCGCCAATCCACCGCGAACGCGCTTGAAAGGCATAATGATAAACTTCTCTGACATGATGTGAGCTCCGGTTTGTTCTACAAATGTTCTGATGGTGGCGAGAAGTCAACGCCTTAATTCTGCGGTAGGCGCCCGTTGGCCTTTTGCGGTGCGCCCAACGGGCTCCTCGCCTAAGGCGGCGCGCTCGGCGAAGGGAAGCGCAAGGACGCTCGGCGCTGACCGCTGTCCGACGTCGACGGCTGTGTTCAGGTGGAGGGCGAGCTCCAGTTCGGCGAACTCGAAACGTCCCGAAGAGGTTCGTGGGATTCGTCGTTACACTTCGTGCTTATCCACGCCGTTTAATTCTTTTTCGTGCCGAGGTCGAAATTCCTGCTTGCGCTCTAAGCGTTGGTTATATAGGGGTTTCTTCGGTCCGGAGCGTAGCGCAGCCCGGTAGCGCACTTGACTGGGGGTCAAGGGGTCGTGGGTTCGAATCCCGCCGCTCCGACCATTTTTCCCTTTGAGCGCAATGATTTAGGTTTCTAAGTCGTTGCACCCCCAAGCGTTGAACCGGAAAAAAAGACACTCAAAGTGCGCAGCTAGTCCCGAAGAGCCTAGGTCATTTGCTCGTCCTTTTTTGCCTTCCGCTTCTTCGAAAGCGATTCGAGAACCCCAGCAACATCCCCATCATCGACGGGCGCATAGCGTGGCGTGGCCTTGGTATCGGCTTGGCACAGCGGAGGATGCATTCCTCCAAGCGCCTGTCGTTCGTGCGCACAAAGTTGAAGGCGGACTGATGGTCTGCACCGGTTGCTAGGTAGAGCGAGGGCTATCGATTTGCCCGGGATCGAAAGTTCTGGGGTGGAACGGGTCTTGGGCTTGTCGCGCTTCTGGCGTCTCGATCTGTCGGGGGCCAAAGTGGAAGCGCAAAGCGACGAGTTTCCCGTTTTCATGGCGCAATACTCGGCCGATGTCCCGATCATGGATGTTGAAGGTGCCGAGGACGAACTGCTCCGCGTTGCGGATTTCGGCTCTTCACGGGACGATCTGGCCGAACTGCAGCCGGCTCGGTGCTTGTCCGTTGACGTCCGTCTAGACCATTGCCGCGATGCGTCGTCGCTCAGCCAGCTTCCAATAGAGCATTTCGGTGTGATCCAGCATCACATCGAGCGTGAAACGGTCCTTGCGGCTATTGGCTGCTGCCGTGAGTTTCCTCAAGGTGGCGGGGGCTGCGGCCGCGGCCATTGTCTTTGCGAGCTGGGAGATGTCGTCTGTATTCGGCACGATGAAACCGTTGTGACCATCTTCGATCACGGTTCGAGCGCCACCGATATCGCTGGCGATGATTGGCTTGCCCGCTGCTGCTCCTTCCAGCATGACGTAGGACATTGCCTCGTAACGGCTCGGCATGACGAGCACATCGAAGGCAGGGGCAGCTTGCGGGCCGGTGAATGCGGATGTCAGGTGCATCCGGTTCTGCAGGCCGCTTTCGGACATGGCTTGGCGTAGAGAGCCCTCCAATTCGCCGGCGCCGACCATGACGAGGTGGCTGTTCTTCACCGATCCGGCGATGTGCCTGAAGGCGGCGACGAGCCGCTCAGGCGCCTTCTGGGCCGTCAGTCGGCCGATGAACCCGAAGACGAATGCGTCCGGCGCAATACCGAAGCTGGCACGGATGGTCGTTGCCATATCGGGCGAGGGCGGGGCAACGCCATTGACAATGACCGACATCCGCTCTTCCGGCATGTGCAACGACAGGGCGTGGGAACGCTCGTCGTCCGACACGCAGATGAGGTGGTCGGTATAGAACCAAGCGAGGCCCCATTCGATCGCGCCATAGATCAGCCGGCCGCCGCGTCCGAGCGTCGGGTCCAGCGTGCGGAACGCGTGCGGCGTGTAGATGCGCGGCGCATGGCGACCGGGCAGGCGCAGGCGCGTCAGTGCCCCGGCCTTGGAGCTGTGGCCGTGAACGATGTCGAACGGACCATGATCGCTCATGATCCGACGCAGCGCCAGGAAGGCTGCGATGTCGGCGGGACCCGGGGCACGCTTCATATCGACGGCATGGACAGCGGGGAGACCGACGGCCTTCAGTTCGCGAACGAAACTTTCCTCGGCGCGTACCGGAGAGTAGACCGCCTCGACATGATGTCCGCGCAGATGCATGCCGCGGCAGAGATCGATGAAATGCCGACCCGATCCGCCGCCGCTCGGCTCGAGGACTTCGAGCAAGCGCAGTGGCGTGGGCGCGGGGCGCTGCGGCAAGGGATATTCCATGTTCATTGCCGCCATCCGGCCCGCGCGGTTCGACGATGGCGGTACTCGAGGGCGGCACATCCCCAGATGATGCCGAGAAGCATGTAGAAGTGGCGCCAGTGATCGGTATCGATGACGTTGCCGACGCCCACATGACCGATCAGCGCGACCCAGGCGATCATCAGATAAACCTGCCAGGGGCGCTCAAGCAGCAGGAAGCGGAAACCGAGCGACAGCGTCCAGATGATGAGCGCTGCATAGCTGATGAAACCGAGCCAGCCATAGGACGTCAGCGACTTCAGCCAGACATTATGTTCGTCTTCGGGAAAGATCGTGCTGAAGACCATCGGACCGATACCGAGCGGTTTCTCCATCGACATCAGGAACCCAATGCGGTGACGGTCGAAACGGCCGAGATGGCCGCCGTCATAGTCCTGCACGAACTGTGAGCGGCTGGAGAAAAGCGTGGCGACCTGCTCCGATTGCAGCGCGGCCAAGAGGGCGCCGACGACAAACACGCCGCCGACCAACGCCATGACGAGGATGCGCAGACGGAAGAGGCCGTTGCGTTCCTTGAGCAGCATCACGAAGACGAAGGCAACGACGCAGAAAAGGTTGAGAGCCCAAGCCGCACGCGAGAACGACAGGAAGACGCCGAGCGCCAGCACCAGAAGCGCCGCTATCTTCGGCGGCGCCTTGTGGATCGGTTGCGTCAATAGTCCGTGGATCAGATAGAGCGCAGGGACCGACAGGAACGGGCCGAAGACGTTCGGATCCTGGAAGGCGCCCTTGGCGCGGTCATAGAGCGTGAAGTTTTCAGCGCCCGGTATCGCGCCGAAATAGCCAAAAATGCCGAGAAGCGCGGTCAGCACGGCAGCGGTGACCCAGGCATTGAAGATCAGCCTCAGCCGTTGGTGACGGTCCTCGATGATGGCGGCGTAAAAAACCGCCGACAGCGCCAGAAAGCCGGAGACCGCCATGTACATCGGCCCTTTGGTCAGATCGACCATCGTCATCAGCGATAGGATGCCGCCGACGATGAAAAGGGTCAGCAGAGTAAGCAACGGCGCGATGTAGCGCGAGATCTTCAAGCCGAAGAGTGCCCAGAGACCGATGAGCGCCACCATGAACAGCTCATAGGGCGCCGGTTCGGCAATGACGAAACCCGACAGAAACACAGCAAGCGCGACCAGCCACGAACCGAAGAGAGAAAGCGCGGCGAGCTGGGGTCGAAAGACGATCGGCTGTGATGTGTCGACGGTGCTCAATAGGCATTTTCCGTGTTGAGCAGTCGAAACGGCGTCAGGAACAAGATCTTCAGGTCGAAGAGCAGCGACCAGTTTTCAATGTAGTGAAGGTCGAAGGCCGTGCGCAGACGGATCTTTTCGTCATTGTCGATCTCGCCACGCCAGCCGTTGATCTGTGCCCAACCGGTGACGCCGGGCTTGACGCGGTGGCGGGCGAAATAGCCTTCGACGACGTCGGAATAGGTGCGGTTATGCGTCTGTGCCAGTACGGCATGCGGGCGCGGGCCGACAAGTGAAAGCTCGCCTTTGAGTACGTTGAAGATCTGTGGTAGTTCATCGATCGAGGATTTGCGGATGAAGCGCCCGACCGGGGTGACGCGAGGGTCGCCCTTCGTCACTGCGCTGCGTGCGCTCGGGTCGCTCATATGCGTATACATCGAGCGGAACTTGTAGACTTCGATGGTCTCGTTGTTGAAGCCGTGGCGCTTCTGCTTGAAGATGATCGGGCCCGGCGATGTGGCCTTGACCGCGATGGCGGTGCCCAGCATTACCGGCCACAACAACACCAGGGCGACGATGCTGAAGAAGATGTCGAATCCGCGCTTGGCTACGGAATCCCAATCGGCGATGGGTTTGTCGAAGATATCGAGCATCGGCACTTCGCCGACATGGGAATAGCTGCGCGGCCGGAAGCGCAGGTTGTTTGCATGGGCGGCCAGACGGATATCGACCGGCAGCACCCACAGCTTCTTGAGTAGCTGCAGGATGCGCTTTTCAGCGGTCAGCGGCAGCGAGATGATCAACATGTCGATGCGCGCCAAGCGCGCGAATTCGACAAGCTCGTCGACGGTTCCGAGTTTCGGATAGCCGGCAATGACATTCGGAGACCGACGTTCGTCGCGATCGTCGAAGATGCCGCAGATGCGAATGTCGTTGTCGGTCTGATGTTCGAGCGTGCGGATCAGGTCCTTGGCCGGCTGGCCGCCGCCGACGACGACGGCACGGCGTTCCATCGTGCCGTTGCGGGCCCAATGGCGAATGGAATAGGCGATGAAGGCCCGTTCCGCGACGAGGAACACCGCCCCGGAAATGAACCAGCCGCCGAACCAGACACGCGAATACTGGTGACCGGACTTGAGAAAGAACAGCGCGATGGCAATACCGCCGAATGCGATCGCCCAGGAGGCCAGGATCCGTGGGGTGAAGCGCAGCCAGGCGCGCAGGGCGGGGACTTGGTAGGTGTCGGCGATCTGCATGGCGGCAACCGCGAGCGCAGAGCCGCCGATGAGGATCGCGAGGTAAAGCGGCAGCTGATCGAAACCCGGCTGCACATAGAGCGCATTGATGGCATAGCCGATGGCGAAAAGGGTACAGAATTCGAACAGGCGCATCAGGCCCATGATCATGGCGGGCGAATAGGTGTCGGCGCGGAATTGTTCGGCAATTTGTCGGGCGAGGGGGTTGAGCTCCGTCGACGCTTCGCCGCCGGCCTTTTCGTCCGGCGCACGGGTACGGATCTCCGAAATCTTCTTGCGAAGCGCTTCGGTGTCGAAGGCTTCCGACCGCTTAAACTCGTTCATGGCTTCCTTCCGGCACTGAAGTCCTCAGCCGGGATAGCAGAAAGCCACTAAGAAACGCTTACGTTGCAGCCTGCGGCCCCGCAGGAGCCGAGTGGTTTCGACACAAATCACGATAGAGCCGCAGCACCTCGGCCGTCATGACCGAGGCGGCAAATCGGGACTTGAATGTCTTCGGGTCCGGCATGACGCGGGTGGACCAGTCCTTCTCGACGATTGCCGAGGCCATGATCGTGGCAAGTGACTGCGCGTCTGCCGGGTCGGCAAGGGCGGCGTTATGCTTGCCGAGGATTTCGGGTATGCCGCCGACCCGACTGGCGATCACCGGCTTCTGCGCCGCCAGGGCTTCGAGAACGATGTAGGGCATGGATTCCGCTCGGGACGGAATGACGATGTTTCGCGCCAGCGCAAAGGCCTCGCGGGCATTCATGGCCGGACGCATGGTGATCCGTCGTCCGAGGCCCTGCTCGAGCGTGAAGTCGCGGTATTCCTGCTGCTGCGGGCCATCGCCGACCATCAGCGCCGAAAGCGGCCGCCCGATGAGCCGTTCGGCGCGGGCAAAGGCGTCCACAAACAGATCGGGACCCTTCAGGTCCCGCATCATGCCGATATAGAGGAAGTCGACCGCATCCGGCCGCGCCTCCACGGCCTCGAACTCGCGATCGTCGATGCCGTTGTAGATCAGCTCGTAACGCTCGCGCGGCTCGCCGACCTTGGAAAAATAGGTCTGGCGTTCGAAATCGCAGACGAAGACGAGCGCGTCGGTCAGGCGCTCCTGAAACCGCTCCAAGGGAAAGACGACCCGCCCGACAACCGACTTCGGGCTGTAGTGGAGACTGCCACCGTGGGGGGAATAGAGGCGGGCTACGCAATACCTGTTGACCCGCAAGGCTGAACCGATGAGGCGGGCGATGGCGCCACCTTTGGCGCCGTGCCCATGCAACACATCCGGTCGCAAACTTCTGATTTCCTTGTAACCGCGCCACAGCGCGGCAAAATCCCTTGGGCCGATCGAGCGATGGATCGGCATGCGCACGAGACCCAGTGCCAGATAGGGCCGGATTTCGTCAAAGAGCGAATCCTCATAGGACCCGCCGGTTGTACTGTCGCAGAGAATGCCGACCTGGTGGCCAGCCGCCGCGTGCGCTTCCGCCAGATCGCGCACATGGCGGAAAATGCCGCCGACCGGCGACCTGAAGCAATGAATGATGCGCAAGGGACGCTGCGGCTGCATCGAGATCAGAACAGCCGTTCGCGAATGTAAATCGTATCTCCAGCCAGTACGGCGTCGGTGATCGGCACGCGACCGGTGATGATCCGGCCATTGATTTTGCGCGTGACGTCGGCGCTGGCCTGATTGGCGCGCGGTGAGAATCCGCCAGCAACCGCGATCGCGTTCTGAATTGTCATTCCCGGTACATAGGCATATTGCCCTGCCTGGCCGACTTCGCCCATGATGAAGACTGAGCGATAGCGGTCGACTTCGATAGTGACGTCCGGATCGCGCAGATAGCCCTGTTTCAATTTTGCGGCGATCATGCCTTCGAGTTCGGGCAGCGTGTGGCCGCGCGAGGCGACGGTGCCGATCAGCGGGAAGGCAACGTAGCCTGCCTGGTCAACCGTATAGGTGCCGCTCAGGCCGGCCTGCTCGAACACGTTGATGCGCAGCCGGTCACCGCTGTCCAGCCGGTAAGGCTGGATCGTTGCTTCACTGAAGGCCTTGGGTGCCGGCTGATAGCTTGTGCAGCCGCCGAGCAAAATCGACAGTGCTGCCACCGTAATAGCGAGACCCGTCTTCATACCTGCGGTTGACATGCTGCTCTTAGGCTCCGGAAACGACCACCTCTTTCGTCGTTATCGATCCGTTAGGGTTAATAGCTGGTAAACTCGCGGTGGAATTTTCAACGGGGTGCCTGCAGCGCAGGAAGGGGCGAAGTCGCGCAGAGGTTGAGTTGACATTAACCCTTGCGTTACCATGTTCATTTACCCTCCAGCGAGATTTTAGGGTTCGGAGCCAGAAGCATGTCGGGAAACGGCAGCGGACAACAGGATGTGGATATCGATCTCGGCGGGCTGTTCCGCGCCGTGTGGGATCGACGCGTCAAGGTATTGCTCGCCACTGCGTGCGTTGCAGCGCTTGCTTTCGGTGCCGCGAAGATGATCGCGCCGGATTATCAGAGCGAGACGCGCGTTCTCATCGAATCGCGGGAACCTGAATTCAGCAGCTCCAACCAGAATGCGCCGACCGGGTCCGACCGGGTTTTCGACGAATCCGGCATCCTGAGCCAGGTTCAGGTGCTGCGCTCGGCCGACCTGATCAAGCAGGTCGCGCGCAACATGAAGCTATATGAACTGAAGGAGTTCGATCCTTCGGCGGATCCTTCGGCGGTTTCCGATCTGATGGTCATGCTGGGCCTGAAGAAGAACCCGTTGGAGATGCCGCCCGAGGAGCGCGTGCTGAAGGAGTTCACTTCGAAGCTGCAGGTCTATCAGGTCGAGAAGTCGCGCGTGATCGCGATCGCCTTTACCTCGAAGGATCGGCAGCTGGCGGCGGCGATCCCGAACGAAATGGCAAAGGTTTTCCTTTCGCTGCAAAGCGGCGCGAAGCTCGACACCAATTCCGAGGCGAGCCGTTGGCTGGAGCCGGAGATCGCCAATCTGCGCGAGAAGGTGAGGGATGCCGAAGCCAAGGTGGCGGCCTACCGTTCGTCATCCGATCTGCTGCCGACTGGCGAGACCACGAACTTCGCAACGCGGCAACTCACCGATATATCGAGCGAGCTGGCACGCGTGCGTGGCGAGCGGGCCAATGCGGAGGCACGCGCCGAGGGCGTGCGCGAGGCGCTGGCCAGCGGCCGCGAGGCAGACACCATCGCCGACGTCGTCGGTTCGCCGATGATTCAGCGCCTCAAGGAGACGGAGGCAAATCTGCAAGGGCAGGTGGCAGACCTTTCGACCACGCTGCTTGACGGCCACCCGCGGCTGAAGGCCCTGAAATCGCAACTCGAAGGCATCAGGGCGCAGATCCGCTCTGAAACCCGCAAGATCCTCAGCAGCCTCGAAAACGAGGCAAAGGTCGGCGAATTGCGCGAGCAGCAGCTGACACAGCAACTCAATGCGCTCAAGGCCAAATCGGCCCAGGCGGGCGAAGAAGAGGTGGGCCTGCGCGCGCTCGAGCGCGAAGCGACCGCCCAACGGCAATTGCTCGAGACCTATCTGGCGCGCTACCGCGAAGCGACGTCGCGCACGGTCGAGAATGCAACCCCCGCCGATGCCCGTGTCATTTCGAGCGCGGTCGTCCCGACGGGCGCCAGCTTCCCCAAAGTGATGCCGATTACCATCGTCGCGGCACTTGCGACCTTCCTTCTGACCTGCATCATCATCATGCTTCGGGAGTTGTTCAGCGGTCGCGCGTTGAGGCCGGTGTCAGTCGGTGCCGAGCGGCCGCCGGTCCGTTCGCGGTCGGCAATCGCCGCCGTTGCGGCTGTGGATGTTCCCGACGAAAAGCTCGAGATATCGCCCGCATTGAACGACGCCATCGACCTGCCGCCGCTGGCAGCAGCCGAAGCGGACGATGTTCGCGACGACCCGAGCGGCGAGGCGCCCGAACCGGATTTCTCGATCGAGGCGGTTGCCGATCACCTGCGCCAAAGTGGTGTGCGGATCGCAATCTCGGTTTCACCCGGTGGCGACGAGGGATCGACCGCGACGGTCATGCTGGCGCGCCTGATCGCCGAGGAGGGTCGCAAGGTCGTGCTGATCGACCTGACGGGCTCTGCCTGCCCGACCCGCCTGATGGCGCGCTCGGCGCAACTGCCCGGTATTACCAACCTGCTGGCAGGCGAGGTGGCATTCACCGAAACCATTCACGCCGATCGTTTTTCCGACGCGCATATCATTCCGCAGGGGGATGCCGATCCGAGGCTCGCGATGCGCGGCATCGAGCGGCTGCAGATGATCATTGACGCCTTGACCAATGCCTATGATCTGGTGCTGGTCGAATGCGGACCGGCAGACGAGGGAGCTGTCGGCAAGATCGCCCGTCGCGACGGCACGGAGATCATCCTGTCGGCGCCGGCAGTCAGCGACGAAAGAATCGTTGAGGTCCTGACCGGCTTCGGTGAGGCCGGCTACCGCGATATCGTGCTGATGACTGGCCGCGGTGAACCCGGCCCAGATTATCCCGACCGTCACGCGGCATGAGCGGAGGCAATACCGTCAGCATGCCGCGCGAAGCGCTGCCTGCGCGAGGGTACTTATTCGACGTCTCTGTCGCCGGTCTTTCTACCGGCGTTTTTCTTGCGACTGCGTGCACGCTGAAAGAAGGCGTAGGCGGCCTTGTTCGCCTTGATCACCACTTTCGCCCGCACCAGTGCCCGGTGATAGGCAGCCGCGAACCGGCCGCGCACCGTTAGCGGCACGACAATGTCTCTCAGCGGTGTCTCGATCGTGCACCACGAGCGCTTGTAGGGCTGGTCGCCGACACCGAAGTCAAACAGCGCCGCACCTTCGCCACAGAGCCTCTCGATCATCCTGTAGAACAAGAGCTCGCCGGGACTGGCATCGCCTGCCAGCTCCTCGTCGATAGACCCGAACTGGCAGATGACATGGTCGGCCTTTCGCGAAAGACCGGCGACAGCGACGACCCGTCCGCCATGTTCACCTTTCAGACGGATGGCATTGAGTTCGAGCAGCGGATTTCCAGTCTCGCCGCAGCGACCGGCGAGCGCGTGAAAGAACGCCCGCGTCGGCGCCTCATGGAAAACGTCGGGAAGACCAAGAGTTGCAAAACGGATTGCCTTCTGTCGCAAGAAGACGTCGAGCAATGCCTGCGCTTCCGCGGGGCTTTGCGCAATGACGTAGTCGTAGCCCCCGAGAGCCTCGAGCCTCCGCTCGGAGATCCGCATCTTCTTGCGCCGGCGCTTTGCATTGACCTGCGCCAGCGTGCGTTCGAAGCTCGCGAACAGGGGCAGTTGAAACGAGGCATTCTGGTTCTTGATGCCGGGCAGACCCGTCAACGGACTTGCGGTTCCGTGCCAGTGATGCGGGGTCTTTTCGAGCGTGACGAGATCGACCCTGTGGCCCGGACGGTGATTGAGCTCGCGCGCCAGGAGGTCAGAAACATCGGTATGGGGAAGGGGCAGCGCATCCGCTGCAAACAGTCCGGTATTGAGATTGCTGTGGGGCGCACCGATAAACCGGGCCGTGTTGAACAGGCGGCCAGGCACGAATTCGAGGGGCAGGATGAACTGCAGTTCGCCATCAAGGGTGCCGCGGACGATCAACAGCTCGCTGTCATGGGCCAGCGCCCATGCCGCGCACCAGTCGTAGCCATTGTGCAACGAGTTGAAAGGCAGCGCTTCCAGCGATCGCCATTCCTGCTCCAGCGGCGCCATCGTGTCATGGATGGAGATCTCGAACCGGCTCGCGGCAGCATCGGACCGGGACGCAGCTTGTGCGTCTCGATGGCCCGATCGGCCGATGGTCAGATCTGTATTCATCATCGGCAGGGCGGTCCGGATGCTGGTTGCGGCCGCCATTGAACGGCAACTCCTCTACAATCCGCTTAATTCGTGAAATACGACGGCGGCCTCCGGGCAACAACCGGCGAATGCAGTTAGCAAAGCGTGAAGCTCGCACAGCTACGCGCTGAGAAAACCTGTTGCAAGAGCTTCTGCCCACTGCACGCGGTTTCGCTCCGCAGCCAGCCTCGACATCGCCTTATGGTCGTAGGGGATCGTGCGGAACGTGACGCTCCAGCCATTGCCGGCACTTTCTATGATGGCGTAGCGCGCATCCGGCGAACCGACTTCCACCTTGTGCGCGACCGGGCGGTCGTCGTCATAGCCAGGGCAACCGACGCTGCCGGGATTGACCACGAGCCGGCCGTCCGCCAGGCGGATCGCTCGGGGAATGTGCGTGTGTCCGCAGAGAATGACCGGTTGTTCGATGCCTGTCGCGAAGGCCTCGATGGCGCTGCGCGCTGCCAGATGGACCACGCCGTCGGCGGTCAACGCTTCGAGCCAGTAGGTTTCGTCGCTTGCAGGTGTGCCGTGGCAAAGAAAGAGCGCATCACGATAGACGAGGGTGGTCGGTAGTGTCGCGAGCCAATCGAGATGTCGGGGGTGCAATTCCCCATGGGCCGCGCGGTCGGACAGTCCCATGTCGGCCGGATCGATCGTCAGCAGGTATCGGTCATGATTGCCTGATATCGACGGGATGTTGCGTGCCATCAGGATATCGGCGGTGCGCGCAGCATTGAGCGGACCGCTGACATGGTCGCCGAGATTGACAATGTCGGTGATCCCCAGCGCGTCGATATCGGCAAGCACCGCCTCGAGCGCAAGGTCGTTGCCATGGATATCGGAAATGATCGCAACCTTCATCAGCGTCCCTCTGGCTCAGCGGTCCTTCGCCGGTTTTTCCATCCACTTGATGATCAGCATGGCCGGCAGCACCCAGAGCAGGCCGGTAAGGAAGAAGTACATCAGATGCACCCACCAGGGCGCGGCGCCCAGCAGCAACGATGCGAAGGTAACGGCGGCAAGCGCATAAACGATGACAAGGATGATGATCAGGATCGTGCCGATCAGCTTTCTGAGACGTACGGGCATTTCATTTCTTTCAAATGGCGCCAGGTCCTGACCCTGGATCCGGCCGCGACGGCATGCCGCAAAGGGTTCGGCCTTGTTTTGCATGCCGCTCTGGTGCAAATCAACGGCTTTCCGGCAGGCGCGGCGATGAACCGCTCGATCCCCCTGCCGCCAACCCCGCGATACCAGAGGGAAAGCCATGGCAGGCGTCGAATTGGCGACAGAACAGATGCTCCGAAGCGAGATCGACAGGACCGATCGCAACCGCCGGCAGATCCGCGGCTGGCTCGTCGTCGTTCTCTTCACGCTTTTCGCGCTGGTGCTTGTCGGTGGTGCGACGCGCCTGACGGAATCTGGCCTGTCGATCACCGAGTGGAAGCCGATCCACGGCGTCATCCCACCTCTCACGGCCGAGGAATGGGAAGAAGAGTTTCAGCTCTATCAGCGCATCCCGCAATACCAGCAGATCAACAAGGGCATGACGGTCGGTGAGTTCAAGACGATCTTCTGGTGGGAATGGGCCCACCGGCTGCTGGCCCGCACCATCGGCGTGATCTTCGCGGTGCCGCTCGCCTTGTTCTGGCTGACGGGTCGGGTCGAACGCCGGCTTCGCTGGCCGCTTCTCGGCATTCTGGCGCTCGGGGGATTCCAGGGCTTTATCGGCTGGTGGATGGTTTCCTCCGGTCTGGCGGAGCGGACCGATGTCAGTCAATACAGGCTGGCGACCCACCTCGTCATCGCTTGCCTGATCTTTGCAGCCTGCATGTGGATCCAGCGCGGCCTTTGTCTGCATTCCGACGATGCGGCGCCGACGGATCGCTCGCGCAGGATGGCGGCCATCATCGCCATCATGAGCCTGTTCCAGATTTATCTCGGCGCGCTGGTTGCCGGGCTCGATGCGGGTTTCAGCTACAATACCTGGCCGCTGATGGATGGCGCATGGATCCCGTCCGATCTTTTCCTGCAGCACCCCTGGTGGATCAATGTCTTCGAGAACCCGAAGACCGTGCAGTTCATCCACCGGATCGGTGCCTACGTGCTCTTCGCGCTGGCGCTGATGCACGTGATCGCCTCGGTCAGGGCGGCGCCGGAATCCACGCATGCGCGCCGCTCGGTGTTGCTGTTTGCGCTCGTCAGCATTCAGGCGGTCATTGGTATCACCACGCTCTTGCTGCAGGTGCCGGTCGGCTGGGGCGTCCTGCATCAGGGTGGCGCGCTGGTGGTACTCGGCTTCGCAATCGCGCATTGGCGCGGCTTCGTCGGCGAGTATCCAAAGCCGACCGCAATCGAGTTGCGCAGCTAAATTCGGCAAGAGGATAAACAAGAAAGACCCCGGCGAGCATCTCGCCGGGGTCTTTTCTTTCGGGCGGCTGCTATCGATCAGGCCGACAGCATCAAATCCATGTTCTGGACGGCGGCGCCCGAGGCACCCTTGCCAAGATTGTCGAGCAGGGCGACGAGGTTCACATGAGTTCCGCCTGGCGTGCCGAACACGAACAGTCTCATCGTATCTTCACCGGCGAGTTCCGTGGCATCAATGCGGCCGAGCTTTTCGCTGGCGGCAAGCGGGACCACTTCGACGATCGACTGGCCGGCATAATGTTCGACGAGCGCCGCATGAATGCTCTCGACCGTCGCGCCGGCGGCGAGATCGTCGAGATAGAGCGGTACCTGGACGATCATGCCCTGCGGGAACTTGCCGACCGAAGGCGCAAACACGGGCGCGCGGTCGAGAAGGCCGTGCATCTTCATTTCGGGCACATGCTTGTGCTTGAGTGTCAGCCCGTAGAGGAAATGCGGCGCACTGATGTGATCCGGGTTTGCCTCGTCCTCCATCTGCGCGATCATCTGCTTGCCGCCACCGGTGTAGCCGGAAACGGCGTTGACCGTGACCGGGTATCCATCGGGCAGGATGCCGGCCTGACGCAGTGGACGGATGACGCCGATCGCGCCCGTCGGATAGCAGCCGGGATTGGCGACATGGCGGGCATCGCGGATCTTGGCGGGTTGTGCCTTGTCCATTTCCGCAAAACCGTAGGCCCAGTCCGGAGCGATCCGGTGCGCGGTCGAGGTGTCGATGATGCGCACCCGGTTGTTGCCGGCGACCATGGAGACAGCTTCGCGCGATGCGTCGTCCGGCAGGCAGAGGATTGCGATGTCGGCATTGTTCAGAAGGTCTTCGCGCATCGCGGCGTTGCGTCGCTCGGCTTCCGGTATCGACAGGAGTTCGAGATCGGTTCGGCCGGCCATGCGGGTGCGGATCTGCAGCCCGGTGGTGCCGTGTTCGCCATCGATGAAGATCTTCGGTTTCATGATTTTCCCGTTCTTCCAGAAGGTTACGAGTCATTCCGGAATCAATCTGGCACAGATTTGATTCAGTTTCTCAACGCTCCGTTCGCGCGTGCAGTGCCCGCCCGGTGGCGCGGTCGTGTTCATATATAAGCAGCGGCCGCAGCCCGCAACCGGGCAGCCCGCGCCAGCAACGTTTCGGCGACACCGCGGCGCGCTTGGCACGCTAAACCATGACTTGCGATTTACAACCCAGAGGTTGCCTTGTTGCCGGCAATTCCGCATCAGAGGCTCTGCCACAAAACTGTCATATGGGAGCAGAGGGTGAAGAACGTGATCGAGAAGGCTGGGCGCGTGCTCAGGCATCCGCTGCCTATCTCGCTGGCGTTCCTGGCGTTGCTTCAGGCCTTGCACTATTTCGATACGTGCTGGCGGTTCGTGCCCTTTCTCGTCGCCGTGACGCTTGCGATCGCCGCACTGCTGTTCCTGCTTTCGCGGTTGCAGCCAAGGACGCGAGTCTGCTCAATCTCGATTGACGGAGCAAGTGATCAGCGGAGCGTCGAACGCTCCGCCAGCTTTTCGGCATGCAGCCCCAGCATGTACATGGCGACAGTCGCGCCGGCGATGGCGGTGACGTCGGCGTGGTCATAGGCAGGCGCGACTTCGACGACATCGCTGCCGACGACCGTCAGGGCTCCAAGCTTGCGCAGGACCGAAAGTATCTTGGCGCTGGAAGGGCCGCCGGCAACGGGAGTGCCGGTGCCGGGTGCATAGGCCGGATCGAGGCAATCGATGTCGAAGGTCAGGTAGGCCTTGCGCTCCCCGACCTGCCGGATGATGGCGTCGGCAATGTCCGTGACGCTCATTTCCTCGACATCGTAGCCATAGAGAATGCGGATGCCGCAGTCCTCCGGCGCATGGGTGCGTACGCCGATCTGGATCGATCGGTCGGTGTCGATCAGGCCAGCACGCGCCGCACGACCGACAAAGGAACCATGGTCGATGCGGCCGCGTTCGTCCGGCCAGGTGTCCTGATGCGCGTCGAACTGGACGAGGGCGAGGGGGCCGTGGATCGCGGCGTGCGCCTTGAGGATCGGATAGGTGACGAAATGATCGCCGCCAAGCGTCTGCAGATAGGCGCCGCTCTTCAGGATCTTTGCCGCTTCGCGCTCGATCGTCGCCGGCGTTTTCGAGTGGTTGCCGTAGTCGAGCAGGCAGTCGCCGTAGTCGATCGTTGCCATTTCGGCAAAGAGGTCGCGCTCGAACGGATATTGCGGATCGTTGTCGAAGATCGCCGACGCGCGGCGGATCGCCTGCGGTCCGAAGCGGGCGCCGGGGCGATTGGAAGTTGCGGCATCAAAGGGGATGCCCCAGACGACGACATCGACGTCCTTCAGCTGCTTGGAGTATTTGCGCCGCATGAAGGAGAGGATACCGGCATGCGTCGGGTCCGATGCCGCCGATGTGAGTGAGCGCGCCGTCAGCGCGTGATCGATCGTCCTGTTCGCCATGTCCCGTCTCCCGTGTATAGCTGAACGTTGGACAATCGTCGCCGGCAAGGCAAGTCCCTGCCGGCGAATTCCAATGCTGTCAGGACGCCTTGGCTTCGAAGGTCGGCGCGAAGTCGCCGAGCGCCTTGGCCTCGGTAATGCGCGCGCCGATGTCTTCTTCGATGATGGCCTCGAGCTGCGCGAAGCTGTCGATGACGTAGTAGATCGGCTGGACGATATCGATGCGATAGGGCGTGCGCAGCACCGTCATCAGGTCGAAGGGGCGAAACTCGCTGGCCGACGGTTCCATCGCAGTGCGGGTCTCGTTCGGCGACGACACGATGCCGGCACCGTAGCAGCGCCGCCCTTGCGGCGTATTGATCAGCCCGAACTCGACGGTGAACCAGAAGATCCGGAACATATGCCAGGAATAGCCCTTGCCAAGCGCGACGGCCTTTTCACCGAAGCGGCGGACGAAGTTGGCGTAGCTCTGGTTGGTTAGGAGCGGGCAGTGGCCGAAGACCTCGTGGAAGATGTCAGGCTCTTCGATATAGTCGATATGTTCACGCCGGCGCATGAAGGTTGCGAGCGGAAACTTGCCCTGGGACAGAAGTTCGTAGAACCGTGACGGCGGGATCAGTGCCGGCACGCCTTCGACACCGAAGCCGGTGGTTTCCTGCAGGCGGTGGTTGACCTCCTGCAACTGCGGCACGCGGTCAGGGCCAAGGCCGAGTTTGCGCGCACCCTCCAGATACTCGTCGCAGGCCTTGTCCGCGAGCAGTTTCATCTGTCGCTGGTAAAGCTCACCCCAGATCGCGTCCTCCTCGGGCGTGTAGTGATAGCTGCCATCCGGCTCGGGCAGTTTCGCGGTGTAGCTGCTTTCCATGGGCATGACGTCTCCTCATTCGTCAAAACATCCAGTTGTTGCAATTGTATCGCGAATGGAGCGAGTATTTGTTTCACAGTTGCCGGTGGAAGGCTCTGTTGCGGGAGGAAATTTCGGAATGTCGTCGGATTTGAAGGAAACTTCCCAGCCATTGCGCAAGCTGCTGCGGTTGATCCAGGCCGATAGCGGTCAGTCGTTGTCGGAGCTCGCGGAAAGGGCGGGCATGTCGCAAAGCTCGGCCTGGCGCCGCCTGCAGGAATTGGAGGCCGACGGCGTGATCCGCAAGCGGGTGGCGCTGCTCGATCCGTCGAAGCTGGATCTGAAGCTGTGCATCATCGCCCATGTGACGCTCGAGGATCATCACGACGAGGCGATCGCGGCCTTCTCGGCGGTCGTCCGTGACCGACCGGAGATCATGGAGTGCTATGCGCTGTCGGGAACCTTCGACTACATGCTGAAGATCCGGGCGAATGACGTCGACAGCTATGATGCATTCATGACGCGTTATCTCATGCGCAATCCGCATGTGCGCACGGTGGTTTCGAGCTTCGTGCTGCGCGAGTTGAAATCGACGACTGAGCTGCCGATCTGACACAAAAAAAGGCCGGGCGAACCCGGCCTTCCAAAATGCAGTGTCTGCCAGCGATTAACGCTTGGAGAACTGGAACGAACGACGGGCCTTGGCCTTGCCGTACTTCTTACGTTCAACGACACGGCTGTCGCGGGTCAGGAAGCCGCCCTTCTTCAGGACCGAGCGCAGGCCCGGTTCGAAGTAGGTGAGCGCCTTGGAAATGCCGTGACGAACGGCACCGGCCTGGCCGGAGAGACCGCCACCAGCGACCGTCGCGTCGATGTCGAACTGGCCATCACGGGCAGCTGCGACGATCGGCTGCTGCAGGATCATCTGCAGAACCGGACGAGCGAAGTAGTCGAGGTACGGCTTGCCGTTGACGGTGATCTTGCCCGAGCCGGGCTTGACCCATACGCGGGCGACAGCGTTCTTACGCTTGCCGGTCGCGTAGGAGCGGCCCTGTGCATCGACCTTCTTGACGTGAACCGGAGCTGCCGGTTCCGCAGTCGTGGCGATTTCCTTGAGAGCGGAAAGGTCGGCCATTAGGCGCTCCTTGTGTTCTTGCTGTTCAGCTTGGCGACGTCGAGGACGGCCGGCTGCTGTGCTTCATGCGGATGGTTCGTGCCTGCGTAAACGCGCAGGTTCTTCATCTGGCGACGGCCGAGCGGGCCGCGGGGAACCATGCGCTCGACGGCCTTCTCGATGACGCGCTCCGGGAAGCGGCCTTCGATGATCTGGCGCGCGGTGCGCTCCTTGATGCCGCCGGGGTAGCCGGTGTGCCAGTAGTACTTCTTGTCGGTGTACTTCTTGCCCGTGAGCACAGCCTTCTCGGCGTTGATCACGATGACGTTGTCGCCATCGTCAACATGCGGCGTGAAGGTGGCTTTGTGCTTGCCGCGCAGGCGGTTCGCGATGATGGAAGCGAGGCGACCAACAACGAGGCCTTCGGCATCGATGATGATCCACTTCTTCTCCACCTCTGCAGGCTTCTGAACGAAGGTTGCCATAACAAAACTCTTTCTTTGGACCCGAACGGCGAACCGTTGGGCGTTTCTTGTTGCTTGGTTTTGGCTGAAATTCAGCCAAAAGAAGAAAGCGGCCCGAGAGGGACCGCGATCTGAGGGTGCTTATACGCAAGCGCTAAACCGGCGTCAACAACGTGAATTTCATCGACGTGAAATAAAACAATGCAAAAACAAAACGTTATCTATGTGGTGTGTTGATACCACAACTCAGCGCGGCGGAATCGAATAGGTCGCCGTCGCATGCGCCACGAGATCGTCGCTGCCGACCATGGCAACCGAGGCGTCGAGAACGGCCAATCGCTTGCCGAGCTTGAGGATGCGGCAGGTGCATTCGAGCGGCTGCGGCTCCGGCTTGCGCAGGAAATTGATGTTGAGATTGGTGGTGACGGCGAGCGCCACCGGGCCGATATGGGCGATCAGTGCGATATAGGCCGAAACATCTGCAAGCGCGAAAAGCGTCGGGCCCGATACGGTGCCGCCCGGCCGGATATGACGCTCGTTTGGGTCGAGCCGCATCGTCGCAAATCCAGGGCCGGTGGCTGTGACGTGGAACACCTTGCCGTCCGTGTGGACCTGGGGGAAGTCCGTGTCGAGAAACCGGTTCAGTTCCTCGACCGTCATGATGGGTTGGATTTTCATCGGCCGGTTTTCCTTTGCGCGAGCTTTGGCACTTAGTGAAGTCGACATGTGCTTTGCGCAAGGCGGAAAAAGGTCTTAGTCGCTGCGCCCACCGCCGACTTGAAAGGTCGCAAGAGGCGGCGTACCACGGATGCCCATTTACTGGGATAGACAAGACAGCAGGAGAAAAGCATGGCGGACGTTGTTTCATTTCGGAAGGAGGAGCCGAGTGGATTGCTTGTGCGCGAGCTTTCGGGGCCGGTGCTCCGGCTGACGCTCAACAATCCGCCGGCCAACGTGCTGTCGATCGAGCTGATGGAGGCATTGCACACTGCGCTCGACGCCGTTGCCCATTCGAGGGATATCAGGGTTGTGGTGCTGGCGGCATCCGGCAAGCTGTTTTCTGCGGGCCATGACCTCAAGGAAATGACGGCGCATCGGGCCGATGCCGATGGGGGCAGGGCGTTCTTCGAAACGACGATCCGCCTTGCTGCGGACCTGATGATGAAAATCACGCGACTGCCGCAGGCGGTCATCGCCGAGATCGACGGTCTTGCGACGGCGGCCGGCTGCCAGCTTGTCGCCAGCTGCGATCTGGCGATCTGCACCGACAGCTCCACGTTCTGCACGCCGGGCGTCAATATCGGCCTGTTCTGCTCGACGCCGATGGTGGCGCTGTCGCGTGCAGCACACCGCAAGCAGGCGATGGAAATGCTTTTGACGGGCGAGACCATCGATGCATCGACCGCCAAGGATTTCGGCCTGGTCAATCGCATCGTGCCGCAGCAATATCTTCGCCAGGTCGTCGACAAATATGCGGCCGTGATCGCTTCGAAATCGCCGCAGGCGCTGAAGATCGGCAAGGAAGCCTTTTATCGCCAGGCGGAAATGAGCCTTCCCGAGGCTTACGATTATGCGGTCGGCGTCATGGTCGAAAACATGATGGCGGGCGACGCCGAAAACGGCATCGGCGCCTTCCTCGGCAAGCGCATGCCGGAATGGGATAGGGAATAGGGGTCAGGCCAGTTTCAGGAGAAGTGCGCCGAGGGCGATCACGCCGGCGGCGGCAATGCGCCAGACGCTGACGCGTTCCTTGAGAAACACCACGGAGATGACGACGGCAAACAGGATCGAGGTTTCGCGCAACGCTGCAACACTCGCGACCGGCGCCTTCGTCATCGCCCAGAGCGCCAGGCCATAGGCGCCAATCGAGCCGGCGCCACCGATGAGACCGCGCCACCAGTGCTTGTAGACGTGGCGGGCGACCGGTTTGATGCCCCGCCGGGCAAAGGCCCAGGCAAACAGCAACACCGGCGGAAGAAGCGCCATCCACAGGGTGTAGGAGATGGCATTGCCCGAAACGCGGGCGCCGATGCCGTCGACAAAGGTATAGCATGCGATCACACAGGCGTTGAGCAGCGCAAGGATGATCGCGTGTTTGCCGCCTTTTCGCGATTCGAAGGCGAGCGTCAGTACGCCGACGCTAATCGTCAGCACGCCCGCCATTGCACCGGTTGTCAGCTGTTCGCCGATGATGACGCTGCTGGTGGATGCGACGATCAGTGGAGCGACGCCGCGCATCAGGGGATAGACGAGGCCGATATCGCCGGCACGGTAGGAGGCCGCGACCAACTGGAAATAGGCGAACTGGAAAAGTGCCGAAACCAGAATGAACGGCCAGGCTTCCGGCTGCGGCAATGGCAGGAACGGCAGGAAGGGTATGGCAACGGCGGCCGCGCCGAGCGCAATCATTGCCGCATCGAGCGATTTCTCCGAACCCGCCTTGACCAGGGCATTCCAGGTCGCGTGCAACAGCGCCCCGAAAAGGACGAGCGCAATGACATCAAGGGGCAAGATGAAACCTCGGTGGACGATGGGGCGGCCGTTGCCAGCGTTGTCGCGCCACTGTACGGGAAATGCAACCGGAAACTGGCCGGATGATGCCCCATGCAGGGTCGCTGCCGAGATCGGGCGTTCGATTGACACACGCGGCCGCCGCGCAAATTATACGCGTGTTTAACAGATGAGTTCGGATCAGACCATGAACCACGACGCCTACCCGGATTATTATCTTGCGGACATCCTGCGTTCGACAAAGACGATCGCCCTCGTCGGCGCATCGCCGAACGCAGAGCGGCCAAGCCATCGGGTCATGGCCTTCCTTCTGCGCAAGGGCTACCGCGTCATCCCCATCAATCCGGGTCATGTCGGCAAGACGATCCTCGATCAGCCTGTCGTGGGCCGGCTCGCCGACATCAAGGAGCCGATCGACATGGTCGACGTCTTTCGCGCGGCCGCTGCGCTGCCGGCGCTCGTCGACGAGATCCTGGCACTCGAGGCCTTGCCGAAAGTGATCTGGGGTCAGCTTTCGGTAAGGCATGACGCGGCCGCCGCCAAGGCGGAGGCAGCCGGCATCAAGGTCGTCATGGATCGCTGTCCGGCGATGGAATATCCACGCCTGATCGGTTGAGACAGTATCAGGGCGAGCGATGTTCCGCTCAACCGTCAGTTTTGAAAAAATCTTTCTTTGACCATGCGTGGCGGCTCTGGAATAGTGCCGCCGCTCCAGCGCATGAGGCCGAAATCGAAGCTGACCTTCGACGCGCAAGATGCCTGGAATCAAAGCGATAGGGTGCCCTTGGCGCCTCCACGGGAGGTGCGGCGCTCTGGTCAAGGGAGGGATGAATGACGAAAGACAATCCTGGTTTCAGCACGCTCGCAATCCACGCCGGAGCGCAACCAGATCCGACGACGGGCGCCCGGGCGACGCCGATCTACCAGACGACCAGCTTCGTCTTCAACGATACCGACCATGCGGCAGCACTCTTCGGCCTGCAGCAGTTCGGTAATATCTACACCCGCATCATGAACCCGACACAGGCGGTGCTGGAAGAGCGCCTCGCAGCACTGGAAGGCGGCACGGCTGCACTTGCGGTTGCTTCCGGGCATGCGGCCCAGCTTCTCGTCTTCCACACGATCATGAGCCCGGGCGACAACTTCGTCGCCGCCAACCGGCTTTACGGCGGTTCGGTCAACCAGTTCGGCCATGCCTTCAAGTCCTTCGATTGGCAGGTTCGCTGGGCGGATCCGGGCGATCCTTCGAGCTTTGAGGCCAAGATCGACGCGCGCACCAAGGCGATCTTCATCGAAAGCCTGGCCAACCCGGGCGGCACGTTCGTTGATATCGCCGCAATTGCCGAGGTCGCACGCAAGCATGGTCTGCCGCTGATCGTCGACAACACGATGGCGACACCCTACCTGCTGCGTCCGCTGGAGCACGGTGCCGATATCGTCGTGCATTCGCTCACCAAATTCATCGGCGGCCACGGCAATTCGATGGGCGGCGTTATTGTCGACGGCGGTACCTTCGACTGGTCGAAGTCAGGCAAGTATCCGATGCTGTCTGAGCCGCGTCCGGAATATGCCGGTGTCGTGCTGCATCAGGTGTTCGGCAATTTCGCCTTTGTGATTGCTGCTCGCGTCCTGGGTCTTCGCGATTTCGGACCGGCGATTTCGCCTTTCAACGCCTTCATGATCCTGACCGGCGTCGAGACGCTGCCGCTGCGCATGCAGCGCCATTGCGACAATGCGCTTGCCGTCGCCAAGTGGCTGAAGGGCCACGACAAGGTGTCTTGGGTCAACTATGCCGGGCTTGAGGACGATCCGAACAATGGGCTGCAAAAACGCTATGCCCCGAAGGGTGCCGGCGCCGTCTTCACCTTCGGTCTCAAGGACGGTTACGAGGCAGGAAAGCGTTTCGTCGAAGGACTCGAGATGTTCTCCCACCTCGCCAATATCGGCGACACCCGTTCGCTCGTCATCCATCCGGCCTCGACCACCCATCGCCAGTTGACGCCGGAGCAACAAGTTGCCGCGGGAGCAGGCCCCGACGTCGTGCGCCTGTCTGTCGGCATCGAGGACGTTTCCGATATTATCGCCGATCTCGAGCAGTCGCTCGCAAAGATCTGATGCGTTTCATAAAGGCCGCCGCCGGACGTCTGAGAACGATAGGCCCGGAGGCGGCGGTCGACTTTGCATAAATGTATTGCGGCCATGACAGGAGCCAGGCGAGGTCGCGCCTGGCTCCTGCGCAAGGTTGCACGGTGGCCACATTGACCGCATTCGAAGCAAGGCGCCCCTTCGCCAAGACAGCGAAGATGATATCGCCCGGTCGAAGACGATTTCAGTGGGCAATGAGCAGGGGAATTGTGACATTTGCGAGCAGGGCGCGCGTCACCCCACCAAAGATCGCCTGTCTGGAACGGGAATGGCTGTACGCGCCGACGACGAGCAAATCGCTGTTATTTCGCTTCGCTGCCATCTGAAGCACCTCGGCAGTTGAATGTCCTGCCGATCGTGCGTGTTCCACGGTAACCTTTGCGCCATGCCTGCTGAGATATAGCGCGACATCAGCGCCAGGCTCTTCACCGTGACGCGGGTTATTCTCGGAATCCACCACGACGACAGAAACCGATTGTGCCGTGGCCAACAGTGGAAGCGAATCCGTTATCGCCCGGCGTGCTTCGCGACTGGCGTTCCAGCCAAGAAGTATGCGCTCCGCGATCGAATCTGGATTCCATGTATCGGGGACGATGAGCAACGGCACTCCTGTCGCCAGGAGCATATCTTCCGGTGACCAGTTGCCAGGCAGGCCTCCGGGTCCCGGGAAGCCCACGATGATGAGATCGGCGTGCAACGAATGCAGCTTTGCGTGCTCGTTCGCGTCGCTCTCTCGAATAATTCGGAAGTCGAAGTTGATGTCCTCGCGCCTGGTTACCGCCTTGAAACACTCCAGTGCTGCATCAGACGCAATCGCCTCCTCGGCCTTATGCTGATTGATCAGTTGTCGGATGGCATCTTGCCCCCGGACATAAGATCCTGCCCGGTCCCCTCGCCATCCAGCCGGTGCGACATACACCCCGATCAGATGAGCGCCGTGTCGAAGGCACAAGTTTACTGCGTAACGCGTGCGCGCTTCGCCTGATGGCGAAAAGTCAACGAAGACGAGAATCGTTTTAAGCGACATATTCACCCTTTCATGTGGTCTCGCAGCGGCAGCGCCACCAGGGCTATCGGTGTCGAAGGCTGGCGATCGAATATCGTGTCGCTGGTCGACAATCGCCCGGTAGAAAATGTTCGCCGCATGCTGAGCGGTTCTTGCCTTGATCCACAATGGTTTCGTGGCTGCATTCGAAAAACGGCGTGAAAGCGGGCGGCTCACGCGTTTGGCTTCGTATATGGCGCAAGCGCATTTTGCCCGCCGATTCAGAGCAATTTCCAAAATCCCCGAGGGCGGAGCCGACGTCTCGTCGAAGATCATCAGCAGGTAGGCCTCGAATGCACGGCGATCCTTGCGCCCTTCGATTTCCTGACGCAGAGCGGGGTGAAGCTCAAGCTTGTTGATGGGCAGCGGCAGCGTCCAGTATGGACCTGCATCGGCGCAAATGCCGTTCCTGCCGATCATTTGCGGTCCTCACCTTCATCTCGGCTGGTCCGTTTGACAGCTTTCGGCTATTTCAAGCTTTGCGCGATCTCCAACGCCAAGCTTTCGATCATGCCTTCAAACTCGGCCCGACGCTCGTCACGCAGATGGGCCGGGAAGCTGTCCACGGAAGCCAAGGCGCTTTCAGCGGCAGCGAGGTCTGCACAGATTCCCCTGAAATTCTCGTCTCTAAGTACCCGTCTTCTGATTTCCAGCGACTGCATCGGAAAGCGGCGTGTTGCCGCCACCAGGCCCTGCCTCTCCTCTGTTTCGCGGAAATTCTTGTCCATCTCGGTCCTCCGGCCGAAGCGGCGACACGATATATACGTGCATTCTTATATTGTGTTATCTTGCGATGGGGCACGTAATTTACGGGAGCATACGTGACCCCTGGCGTTTGCGCGCCCATCGGGACATAGGGGGAGGACATGACTCTTGCCATAAGAGCGAGTGCCGTTGACGAACCGACAACGCTCCCAAGCGAACACGAGATACGCGCGCAACTCGACCGGATCCGGTCCAGTCCCGAGTTTGACACGCCTGAACGTGCGCGCAAGTTTCTAGGCTATGTCATAGAGGAAGCGATCGCAGGCAGGTCCGGGCGAATAAAGGCATACACGATCGCGACGGAAGTCTTCGGCAGAGAAACGTCCTTGGCAGAGAAACGTCCTTCGACGCCCAAGCCGATCCGGCCGTGCGCATTGAGGCCGGGCGGGTGCGCCGCGCCCTCGAACGCTACTACTTGGTCGCTGGGCGTGAGGATCCGATCATCATAGCGATGCCGAAAGGCGGATATGTTCCGACATTTACGCGCCGTATGCCGGCCGAGGCGAATGGCCATAACGAGATTGATGACGCGCAACGACCGCTGCGGCGTGGCTGGCGCTCGGCGTCGCCGCATCGGCGTCGATCGTCTTCATCGTAACCATATTGCCCCAACTGACCGAGTTGCCTGCGGGACAGGGAAATGCGCTTACCAAGCAGAACGAAGCCCAGCCGGATATTCCGCGAATATTGGTAGAGCCCTTTGAGGACCTGTCGAATGGTCAGCTTTCGTCCACAATCGCCCGTGGGCTGACGGATGAGGTGATCAGCCAAATCGTCAAATTTAAAGAGATAGCGGTGGTGGCGGGGCGTGCCTCCGACCTGCCAACTGCGAAGGCATTTGGCTCCAAACCGCCGCTCTATGCGTTGCAAGGAACTGTCCGCGTCGACAGCACCAAATTGAGACTGAGCGTCCGCCTGGTCCAAAGATCGGATCAGTCCATCATATGGGCGAGCAACTACGACGAGGTGTTTGATGTTCGCAACCTCCTCACAGTTGAGGCGGAAGTGGCGAGAGCGGTTGCGACGGCGTTGGCTCAACCTTACGGGATCATTTTTCGGACCGATGCCACAAACCTAACGCAATCAGCGCCCCAGGATTGGGAGGCATACGCATGCACGCTTGCCTACTATGGCTATCGGGCTGACCTCGATCCCCAAACGCACGCCTCGGTACAGACTTGCCTGCAGAAAGCAGTCGCGAGATTCCCGAACTACGCCACCGCGTGGGCGCTCCTTTCCCTGACCTATATCGATGAGCTTCGCTTTCGTTATCGTTTCGACGAAGCGTCGCCGGTCTCTCTGGACCGTGCCGTCGAGACCGCAGCGCGTGCTGTTGAACTGGATCCGCAGAATGTTCGGGCGCTCCAGGCGGAAATGCTCGGGTTCTTCTTTCGTGGGGAAATCGATACGGCGTTGAAGGTTGGCGCCCGCGCCATGGCGATCAACCCGAACGATACCGAACTCGCGGGGGAGTATGGGTTCCGACTTGCCTTGTCGGGTCAATGGCCGGAAGGCTGCGAGCTGGTGAGCGGCGCTGTCGAGCGGAACCCCGGACCGCTTGGCTACTTCGAAACGGCCCTGGCGATCTGTTCCTACATCTCGGGCGATTATCGGACGGCGGAACGGTGGGCCCGGCTGGCCGATATGCAGACGAATCCGATCTACCATCTGATACTGCTCGCGATCCTCGGCCGCTCCGGGCAGGCCGAGGAGGCTGCGCAGGAGTTGCAATGGCTTCGCACCAATGCGCCCGAACTCGTACGCAACATCCGTCGTGAAGTTGCCATGCGCGTTTCCCGCCCGATCGACCAGGCGAAATTTATAGACGGCATACGCCAGGCAGGGCTGGCAGTACCCGAAGAGTAGGTCTGCGAAAGTTGCGATAAGGATGCGGCCAGGAGCACCCGATACTACACGATGCTACAAGCCCTTTTATTGTTTGAGCGATATATTTGACCGGTTGGCGAAACTCCTCGGTCTTGGCGAAGGTTCGACACGACGCTTCCCAAAGTGTTGCCGACTTCATCGACCGGAGAGACCTCCTTGGCCAGGAACGTGCACGGGCGCGTGGAGGGGAGTGCGCAAAAGACCGAACAGAAGTCGTTTGACCGGTTAGGGAGTGCGCAATGAGTGATCGCTTTCACCTGCCGGTCTTCTCCGGTTTTGGTGGTTTTCGCGCCGCGTGGCTTCCTAACGATATCTCGGCAGGGTTGGCGATAGCGGCGGTCGGGCTGCCAAGTGCCATTGCGTATCCGGCGATTGCCGGTCTTCCTCCCGAGGTTGGGCTTTATGCCAGTATTGCGGCCCCGGCCGCTTATGCTGTCTTTGGTCCGTCGCATCGAATGATCGTCGGACCGGATGCTGCCAGCATGACGGTGCTCGCGGCGGCGATTGCGTCGATCATTGCGGCAATGCCGGCGGCTGCCTCGCACGACCGTGTCGCCATCGCGGCCGTGTTGGCCTTGGCCGTTGGCGGATTTTGTATTGCCGCGCGTCTCTTGCATCTCGGCGTGCTGGCGACATTTCTTTCCCGACCCATTCTGGTCGGCTTCTTCGCCGGGATTTCCCTTTCTATACTTGTGGGTCAGATCGGCCGCTTTACCGGCCTCTCCATCGAGGCTGACGGGCTTTTCGCGCCGCTCTTCGAGCTTCTGCAAAAGAGCGGCGACATCCATTGGCCGTCACTGATACTCGCAGGCTCGATGTTCGTGCTTTTGCAGATTGCGACGGCGCTACGACTTCCTGTCCCCGGTCCTGTCATCGCAATTGTCATTTCGGTGGCATTGTCGGCTGTGCTCGACCTCAAGGGGATGGGGGTTGCGGTGGTCGGCGATATACCCTCTTCCATCCCCAGCCTTTCACTACCTCCGATTTGGGCCTTTCCCTTGGACAAGGTGCTGCTCGGTGCCGGGGCGATTTTCCTTGTCAGTTTCGGATCAGGCATCGTGGCGGCGCGCAGCTTTGCAACACGAACCGGCGAACACGTGGACGCAGACCAGGAACTTGTGGGCATCGGTGCTGCCAACGTAGCGGCGGGAGCGTTCGGCGCATTCCCGGTCAGCATGTCCGACTCCAGGACCGCCATCAATTTGTCGGCGGGCGGCAAGTCACAACTGGCCGGCCTGGTGTCGGCCGCCGCACTCGTGATCACCCTGCTTTATCTGGGCGGCGCTCTGAACATATTGCCAACGCCAACCCTCGGCGCAATTCTGGCGGCAGCGGCCATCAGTCTCATCGATGTCGGAGAACTTCGACAAATCTGGCGCGTAAGTCGTGTGGAATTCGCATTCGCACTTGTCACCATGTGGGGTGCAATCAGCCTCGGCGTTCTGAACGGGGTTGTCATCGCGATCGCCGCGACCCTCATCTACCTCCTGCTGAAGATGATGTTTCCGCGCGATGCGCTGCTTGGCCGGCTTGCCGGGCGCGATGGATTCTACAAGCTTCATCGCACGCCCGACGCGCGCCCCGTGCCGGGCTTCGCGGTCTGCCTTATCCAAGGCAGCCTTCTCTTTTTCAATGCCGACTACGTGCAATCACGCATCCGGACAATTTTTGAGGAACTGCCTGCGGACACCCGTTGGCTTGTCCTCGACGCCAGCGCAATCGTTCAGATCGATAGCACTGCCGCCGTGATGCTGGCCGGGGTTCGCGATGATCTCGCTAAACGCGGCACGACGCTGGCGCTCGCAGAACTCCACGCCGAAGTCAAGGAATTGCTGGAACGAGCCGGCGTGTTGCAACAGATCGGCGAGGCATTTGTGTTCGCTGATCTCGACGACGCTTTTCGCGCTTTCCAGGCATTTGATCCGAAGAATTTCCCACAGGAGGCGACCGCCGCGGCAGGCGTGCGGGGCCAGCATCAGGAGGAATGAAAATGGATAAGAAGGCCGATAAGGCGATGAACCAAAATGGTGAAAGCAAGAAACAGAATACGGCGCGCTATGAAAAGGAAATGCAGCGGCTGCAGGTCGAGCTCGCGCATCTGCAAGCCTGGGTAAAAAAGTCGGGCGCGCGGGTGGTGATCATCTTCGAGGGACGCGATGCGGCCGGCAAGGGTGGCGTCATCAGGCGTCTCACCGAGCGCGTCAGTCCCCGCGTCTTTCGCGTCGTCGCATTGCCGGCGCCGACCGATCGCGAGAAGACCCAGATATACATCCAGCGCTATATCACACTGCTGCCGGCTGCGGGTGAAGTCCTCATCCTGGATCGCAGCTGGTACAACAGGCCGGGCGTCGAGCGCGTCATGGGGTTTTGCACCGACAAGCAGGCGCGCCGGTTCCTCGAGCTCGCCTCGCGTTTCGAGGCCGCGATTGTCGAAAGTGGCGTGACCTTACTCAAGTATTTTCTGACCGTTAGCGAGGACGAGCAGGAGCGTCGTTTTCGCCGCCGGATTGAAGACCCGTTGCGTCAATGGAAACTGAGCCCGATGGATGTTGAATCCTATCAGCGGTGGTGGGACTACACGCGGGCATACGATGACATGATCCGAATGACGGATAGCCAGCACGCGCCCTGGTGGATGGTTCCGTCGGACAACAAGAAGAGCGCGCGGATCAACTGCATCACCCATATTCTGAAGTCGATTCCCTACGAGAAGGTCAAATTCCAGAAACCGGATCTGGGGAAACGGCAGAAAAGACCTGACGGATGGGTCGACGACACGACGCCACGCAATTACGTGCCCGACGTATTTGACACGCGCCAGTGAGCCCTTGGGGGGTGGGACTTCCCGTCCGCGCCACCTCTGAAGGAGCGCGCGGGATCAGGCCGTGGGCCCTTGTTGCTGCGTCTCGCTTCCGGCTCGCAACCAGACGAGTAGCAGATCGTAGAAGACACTCAGTACGATCGGGCCCAGGAACAGGCCTATGAGGCCATATGACAGTGTGCCGCCAAGCACGCCGATGAGGATAACGAGCATCGGTGTCGAGAGACCACGGGCGACCAGAATTGGCTTCATGATGTTGTCGATCAATCCGATGGGGACGAGCAAAAGCGTAAACGCGAGCGCGGTGCCCACGTCAAGCGTAGACCAACCCCAAATCGCCAGCGGCAGCAATACGGGCGCCGGACCGATTTGAACGATACAGAGGATGAGGACTGCAAAGGCGATCAGGCCGGGCAACGGCACGGCGAATATGTGAAGCACAATCGCGCAGAGAAATGTTTGAATTAGAGCAACGCCGATGACGCCTCTCGCCACGTTTCGGATTGTCGAGGTTGTCATCTTGATGAAGCCGAGACCCCTTTGGCCGGCGATCCGGTCTGCAAACGTCATGATAACATTGGCGATGCGGGGCCCAGGCCTAAACAGAAAACCGGCTACGATCACCGACGCCACGAAGCCCAGCAGCCCGACACCTATGCTGGCAATGATGCCGACCGCAGAACTGCCGACATGCAGAAGGGACGGCTCGAGTTGTTTGATCAGGGCGTCGAGGTTGCTGGAGGCAAGCACCCAGTTTGCGTAGAGACGTTCGCCAACCAGCGGCCAGTGGCGCACGCTTTCGGCAGGAAGCGGGACGGCGATGCCGCCGTCTTTGAACTTCGTGAAAAGCGCCTGTGCCGCTTCCGCCGAGCCGAAGATAATGGCGGCCAACGGGCCGATGATTATGCCGAGATTGAACAGGGTAATAGTGAGCGCTGCAAGCCGGCCGCGACCGCCCAACATGAGACGGAGCCGCGCATAGGCGGGATAGAGTGCGACAGTTAGAATGGCGGCCCAGATTGCTATAATGGCAAACGGCGCTACGAGCGTGAGCGACCAATAGGCAAACAACCCAACGATGCCCAGCCTGACAAAATCGGTGATCCGTGTCTCGATCGCTGGGAGTGTACCTTTCGCAGTATCGATGCCCTCGTCATTGCGAGTTCGGTTCTCGTCCATGCTCGCGCTCCCAGCGGCTTTTCATGCACGAACAGAAATCGACCGCAGCGCTGATGGTCGGACTGCGCGCTGCAGCTGCCATCACTGTGCGTTGCGCTAGGCGATCGGCTGCTCCCAGTTCAGGATGAAGCCGATATCACCCGGTACGCCGCCGGGAAAACTGATAACCATCGCTTTCAGTCGGTAGCCCTGTGGCTGCGCCACCAGTTTGAAGCGGTCGTAAAGCTCCTTGGCCTTGCCTTGCAGCGTCTCGGGCCAATCCGGTTGGCTGTTGTTGATCGCGCGCCCGCTATCTGTGCAGAAATCCGATGGGAAACTGTATACAAGCGCCTCCATCTTCCCGTCGGAAACCGCTCTCATCACGACCTTGCGGATAATTGCCCGCTCTTCGTCGCTGACGTGCGACTTGAAGAATTCATCGGCGAACTTGGCGCGCTCCTCCCGCTGCCGCGACCTGATCGCGTCTTCACGATCCATCGAGGCCAATTGCTTTTCTAACAGGGCTTTTCGCAAATCTGCAGCACTTGGAACCGGGGTGTTGGGGCCTGGCTGTTTTATTTCGCTCATGTCTCCACTCCCTTGCGAAAACGACCGCCCGAGGATAGTACCGGTATCGGCGCAGCCAGAGTAAAATACCGTAGTTTACTGAGAGATGGAGAAGATCGCCTTTCGGAAGCCGCCAGAAGCGACGCTCCATCAATTCAAGCCGAACCGGAATGTGATGACGGACGAAGAGGTTTATCAAGCTATCACATTGTCTGCCGTGTCGCGACCGTGTTCATCTGGGAAAGCGATCCTCGATCAGAAGGTCCAGGCCGCCGAAAACGGGTCGGTGCCAACTTGGCCTGCCAAAGTAATACACGTAGTTAGGACATCCAAATGATGGGTACTTAATCCCGTCTCCTTCGGAGCTGTGACCTATGGTGAAGATGCAGAAATTCGACCTGTCGGCGTTCGAGCCCGAACTCGGCGAACCCGCGGTCGATCGGCTGATCGCGGGCACGCCCCGGTTCCGCACCTGGAACGTCGAGGAGGCCGATGGCGGGCTTTATGCCGGCGTCTGGGAATCCACGCCGGGCAAATGGCGGATCGTCTATGACGAATGGGAGTACTTCCATATTCTGTCCGGCTACTCGGTCGTCACTGAAGACGGCGGCGCAGCGGTGCATCTGCGCGCCGGCGACAGCATGGTCATCAGGCCCGGCTTCAAGGGAACGTGGGAGGTCATCGAGACAACCCGCAAGGATTACGTCATCCGTCTCTGATCGACCCGTTATCCGGTTGCGCCCGGCTCGCTGCCGTCCGGCGCCCGTGTGAACGCTTCGGCGAACGCGGCTTCCGAGATCCCGTTCAGCGCCCGCCGCAGCGCTTCGGCTTCCTGTTTGCCGAGGGCATTTTCGAAGCGCGCCTGCGCCTTGCGCCAAAGATCCGTCGTCTCCTGCTGTTTCTTGACGCCGAACGGCGTCAGCTGAACGCGCTTCACCCGCCGGTCAGACGCGTCGGGCACGAGCTCGACGTAACCGTCGCGGATCAGCGGTTTCAGCGTGTGGCCCAGTGCCGATAGATCCATAACCAGCAGATCCGCGAGTGTACGCAGCGACGCATTTTTGCTGTGGGCGATCTGACTCAGCAATGAGTACTGCGTTCCGCGCAATCCGCTCGGCGCGAGCACATCCTCATAGAGCTGTCCCAATTGGCGCGAGGCGCGTTTCAGCGCGCTGTTGGTGCAGAAGTCCCAGATGCCCTTCGGTGTGTCGTCCATCGTTTCCTCCGTCGGGCTGCGGCACCCGTTTTCGACTTTGGTAGCGCCACTCTTGCGCAGCGTCCAGTTTGCTGTATATTTAGTGGCATATACCACTAAATTGAAATCGGAACAAGGAAACCGACAATGAGTGCAGTGGAGAAAAAGGGTAAGGCGCTGGTGACGGGCGCTTCTTCGGGCATCGGCGCGACCTATGCGGACCGGTTGGCGCAACGCGGCCATGACCTGGTTCTGGTGGCGCGCGACGAAAAGCGTCTTTCCGACCTCGCTGCCAAGCTGTCGGCGCAATATGACGTCGCCGTCGATGTGCTGAAGGCGGACTTGACGCTGCGGGATGACGTTAGGAGCGTTGAGAAGCGCCTGCGTGAAGACGCGGCGATTGAACTCCTCGTCAACAATGCCGGGATCGGCCCGAAGGGGCCGCTGCTCGCCGATGACCTGGATTACCTCGAAGCCATGATCGATCTTAACGTCGTCGCGGTGAACCGGCTGGCGATCGCCGCCGCCCAGACATTCGCAGCCCGCGGTAAGGGATCGATCATCAACATCGCCTCTGTCGTGGCGCTGGTGCCCGAGCGGTTCCACGGCACATACAACGCCACCAAGGCGTTCGTGCTCAACCTGACCCAGTCGATCAACACGGAAGCGGCGGGCAAGGGCGTCAAGGTCCAGGCGGTGCTGCCCGGGCTGACCCGCACCGAAATCTTCGATCGGGCCGGCGGCTCGATCGACCGGCTCGATCCGTCGATGGTGATGGACGCCACCGATCTCGTCGATGCGGCACTTGCCGGTTTCGACCGGGGAGAACTGGTCACCATCCCATCACTGCCCGACGCTGCCGACTGGGAAGCCTTCACCACGGCGCGCCTCGTGCTGGCGCCCAATCTTTCGCATGACAGACCGGCGGCTCGCTACGGTATCGAACGGGCGGCGGCCGCCGTCTGAGGCTCAGGCGCGCGCTCCTCCACAACTGGGATCAAGCGGCTTCGGCGGTGGCGTCGAAGCCGTTTTGCTTTGCGCAAACCGGGCAGAGCGCGCCGTCACCAAACGAGGTCCAGCCGCTCCAGTCCATGGAAATGGAAACTGTCCTTGACCTCCGGCTGTTGTTTCAGCCGCATGCCGGGCAGGCGCTGAAACAGGATCGGCAGCGACAGCTTGAGTTCGAGCCGGGCGAGCGGCGCCCCGATGCAGAAGTGCAGGCCAGCACCGAACGAGACGTTGGCGCCTTCGTCGCGCGCGGGCTTGAAGCGGTAAGGGTCGCTGAACTTTCGGGGATCGACATTGGCAGCGCCAAGGAGCAAGCCGATCTTGTCGCCCTTGCGAAGCGTGATCCCTTCCTCGAGCTCTATATCCGACAGCGCGTACCGCTGAAAGATATGCAGCGGTGCCGCAAATCTCAGACATTCCTCGATCGCAAGTTCGGTCGTCGCCTCGGTTGCGAACAGATCTCCAGGCGCGTGGCCCGACTGCAGGATCGTTCGCACCGCATTGCCGATCTGATGCACGGTCGCCTCGTGGCCGGCGTTGAGAAGCAGGGCGGCCGTGGAGGCAAGCTCTGCCTCTGACAATCGCTCTCCGTCCTTCTCCGACGTGATCATGTGCGTCAGCAGATCGTCAGCCGGCCTAAGGCGCTTCTCGGCGATGATCGTCTTCAGGTAGTCGGCGAAGTCGACGGATGCCTGGTTGGCGTCGAGTTCGGTCTCGTGGCTTGGATTGAAGACGTACATTCGCACCATGCGATGCGACCAGTCGAGAAGGTCCGGCGCGGCTTCGACGGGAATGCCGAGCATGCGGGCGATGATGGTGACTGGGATCGTTTCGGCATAGGTTTTCAGCAATTCGACTTCACCATTGCGCTCGAAACCGTCGATCACTGTGTGCGACAGACGTTCGATGTCCGGCCGCAACTGTTCGATCTGCCTTGAGACGAAGGCGCGGTTGACGAGGGTGCGAAGCCTGGTGTGGGCCGGCGGTTCGAGCTCCAGCAGCGAATGCTCCTCGAGTGCGTCGAAATCCTTCAGATGCGGCTTCGGTGCCGGCATGCCGAGTTCTTCGCGGGTCGCCACGTGCAGGATCTGCCGGCCAAAACGCCGGTCGCGCAGCAACGCATTCACCTGATCATAGCCCGCAAAATACCATTGCTCGCGCTCGCTCCAGTAAAATGCCGGGCAGTGAGCGTGAATCTCTGCGTAGGCCGACGATGGCGAACGATAGAAATCCGGGTTGTGCACGTCGATCGAAACGCGCCGCTCGGCACTGTCGATGGTGATGGCGGGCTTGGGCGGCATGGTGCTGGCTCTTCGCAAAGCGGTTAAGACAGCTATTTCTAAGGGCGTCGGGCTTCCGCCCGCAAGGGCGCAAGTCGTGCAGGGCTGGCCGATCAACAGCCCGGCCATGCGGTTGTCGCAACAGGCGTTCGGGTTGCGTGTCAGCGCGTTGACAACATGGCTCTCCGCCAGTCAATGTCCTGATCCCTTGCGCACCGAGCCGTGGGGTGCACGGAACTTCATCGTCCTTGATCCCGACGGCAATCTGATCCTGTTTGCCGGCCCGGCGGATTGACGATTGCGCGTGCGATGGCGGGCTGCTGCCCGCCATCGCGTGCTAGCCTGAAACAGTTGGAAATTCGCGGCGGTTGGCTCGTCTTGGAGCGGCGCTGGCCACACGATGCCCGAGCGCAAAAGTGCCCGTGTCGAGCCTCAAGAAATGCCGCTCCCGTCATTTCAAGCGGAACAACTTTCTGTCCGAAACCTTTTTCAGTGGCGTCCGGCGACCTATTTGCGCATGATGCGGCAGCAAGCAGGGAGCGGCATGGCAAAAAACCAGAGCAGTCTATCGGCGGGCATCGTGGCGGCAATCCGCAAGCGCCGACCCACAGTCGTCAGCCGGGAGGCGGCGGTCAGCCGCGGCGATATCGTCATCGCTTCCTACAACATCCACAAATGCGTCGGCACCGATGGCCGCTTCGATCCAGGCCGTACAGCCCAGGTGATCGGCGAGCTCGGCGCCGATATCGTCGCCCTTCAGGAGGCCGACCAGCGGTTCGGCGAGCGGGCAGGGCTCCTTGACCTGGAACACCTGCGGCGTGAAGCGCATCTCGTATCCGTCCCGATCTCGGGCTTCTCCACCAAGGGCCATGGCTGGCACGGCAATGTTCTCCTTCTGCGCGAGGGGGCCGTTTCTGATGTCCAGCAACTGAGGCTGCCGGGCGTCGAGCCGCGCGGCGCGCTTGTTGTCGATCTGGACCTCAAGATGGGGCCGTTGCGGGTAATCGCGGCCCATCTGGGGCTGCTGCGCCATTCCCGCGCCCAGCAGGCCGAGGCGATCATCGAGGCGGCATCCGACGCGGGCGGAAGGCCGACTTTGCTAATCGGCGATCTCAACGAATGGCGCATGGGCAAACGATCGTCCCTGTCCTTCCTCAGCCCGATCTTCGATCCGTCGCATGCGACCGTCGCGAGCTTTCCCTCCCGCTTTCCGCTGTTGCCGCTCGACCGCGTTCTCGGCAATCCGCACAGCCTGGTCACGTCGGTGGCCGTGCACGATTCCCCTTTGGCCCGCGTCGCTTCCGATCATTTGCCGGTCAAGGCATCGATCGATCTGAAGGTTGGCAAGCGGGAAGGCCATAACAAGGAACGGATTGAAGTGAGCCGGGCCGGATCGGCCTGAGACACTTTCTGGCGGGCAGGTGATGTTGTCCTTTGTCTTTGTTGCCGTTGTCGCCATCGGCGGTGCGTTCGGCGCAGCGATCTTCTATGTCTATGGTCGCTTCGGTCGGCGTCCCCACGGAGACCCGTCAGCCGCACTCCCTGTCGCCGACGCCGATACCGAACTCGATCGGGCCGTAGGTCCTCTGCTGCGCACCCGCTCCGGAAAGAATGGCATATCGCTGATCTCTGACAACATCGAAGCTTTCGTCGTCAGGGCGCATGCGGCCCGCAGGGCCGGCCGCAGCCTCGACCTGCAGTACTATTACTGGAAAGATGACCTGACCGGTCTCTTGCTCACGCGCGAAATCCTGTCGGCAGCGGACCGCGGCGTCCACGTGCGCCTGCTGCTCGACGATATCAATGCCGGCATCCACGACCGGATGTGTATCGCGCTCGATGCCCATGCGAACATTGAGGTCAGGCTCTTCAATCCAAGTCGTGCCCGCACCGATCGTATCCGCCGCGGTTTCGAGATGGCTATCCGCGCCTTCAGCGCCACGCGCCGCATGCACAATAAACTGTGGGTTTCCGATGCGCGCCTGGCCATCGCCGGTGGCCGCAATATCGGCGATGCCTATTTCGACGCCGCGGAGCTTTCGAACTTTCGTGACCTCGATGTCTGGATGATCGGGCCGGTAGTCGATCAGGCGACGGCAATGTTCGATCGTTATTGGAACAGCACGTCCGTGCTGCCGATCGCCAAGCTGCGCACCCCCCGCAAGCAATATCTGCCGGCGCTGAGGGAGACGCTCGACGCCCATGCGCGCACGCCTGCCGCCCGTTTCTATCTGGAGCGAGTGGCTGACGCGATGGCCGAAGAAACCTTCTATAGCGGCTCGAGAAAACTGTACTGGATCAACGACGTTCGCCTTGAGTCCGACCCGCCCGAGAAGGCGTTGATGCAGAAGCGGCAGAACTGGCTGCTGCGCGAACTCTTCCCGCTGATCCAGGCGGCAAAGAACGATCTGCGCATCATTTCGCCTTACTTCATTCCCGGCATGGCCGGGACGCGCGAACTGACAGCTCTGGTGAAGAAGGGCGCCAGGGTCGCGGTGCTGACCAATTCACTGGCTGCGACCGACGTCGCGGCCGTTCACGGTGGCTATGTGAAGTATCGTCGAAACCTCGTGCGCGCCGGTGTCGAGCTTTTCGAACTGAAAGAGCAGGGCGATACCGGCGAAAGCCATCGCATGTCGCTGTTTGGCCGGCGCAATGCGAGCCTGCACAGCAAGGCCTTTGTCGTCGATGGCCTGAACGGCTTCGTCGGGTCGATGAACTTCGACCCACGATCGGCATCGTTGAACACCGAAATGGGCGTCGTGTTTGCGGATGCAGCACTTGCCGGCGAACTCGCCGCGATGTTCGAGGAGGAGACGGCCCCGTCCGTCAGCTACCGGCTGAGCCTTGAGGGTGCGCGGCTCGTCTGGCGCGACCGAACCAACGGGACCGAGCGGCTGCTGCGGCGCGAGCCCGACGCCAGCTTGCTGAGGCGCGTCATCGCCAGGATCATCCGTATTCTGCCGATCGAATCGCAGCTCTGACGTCAGTGGCGGCGCGCGCCCCCGTTTACCGTCCGTTTACCCAGCGGTGGCGAATGTTGTGCGGAAAGCGCAAAAGCCGGGGCATTGGCAAAGGCGGCGGCGAAAAAACGTTCTATCAGCAATCAAGGGTGGAGGACCGCTGTTCTTCGGCCGGAAGGGTGCCGCCGATTAAGGTTATCGGACGTTGGCGACTTGAAGTGAAGGGTGTTGACACTCTATGTAGGGGCAGAAGGCTAATCCTGTGATTCCCGGTTCGCAAAGGTTTTGCGGGCCCGATTGATGAAGGTTCGATATGAGAAATCCAGTTGATACCGCCATGGCGCTGGTGCCGATGGTTGTGGAGCAGACCAACCGCGGCGAACGTTCCTACGACATCTTTTCGCGCCTTCTGAAAGAGCGCATCATCTTCCTGACCGGCCCGGTTGAAGATCAGATGGCAACGCTCGTCTGCGCCCAGCTTCTTTTCCTTGAAGCGGAGAATCCGAAGAAGGAAATCGCGCTCTACATCAATTCGCCGGGCGGTGTCGTTTCCGCCGGCATGGCGATCTACGACACCATGCAGTTCATCAAGCCGGCGGTTTCGACGCTGTGCATCGGCCAGGCCGCTTCGATGGGCTCGCTCCTGTTGGCTGCAGGTCACAAGGACATGCGTTTCGCTACTCCGAATTCGCGCATCATGGTGCACCAGCCGTCCGGCGGCTTCCAGGGCCAGGCCTCTGATATCGAGCGTCACGCCAAGGACATCCTCAAGATGAAGCGTCGCCTGAACGAGGTTTACGTCAAGCATTGCGGCCGGACCTACGAAGAGGTTGAACAGACGCTCGATCGCGACCATTTCATGAGTTCCGACGAAGCGCTCGACTGGGGTCTGATCGACAAGGTCATCACGTCGCGCGAAGCGACCGAGGCTGCAGAGCAGGCGTGATAGCGCGCTTTTGTGTCACGATAGATGCAATTGTGACACAATTGTAATGGTGATAAGGGCTTTATCGAGGGGGTAAAGCCGCTAAGATGAACCCTTAATGCTATGTTGAGCTGTGAAGGCATAGGGTTCAGAGTTAGGTGGGAGAGTCGTTGCGGCCGAATCTTGGGCAAAATGCCCTGATACGGTGGGTACTCCCGGAAGCCCTCTTAATGCGGCGCAGGTCTTTGCGCGGGGCGAATTGAGTGGACCGTGATATCTGTCCGAAGGTGTCCGGCGTGCTGGAAGGAAATGGAAATGAGCAAGGTCAGCGGTAGCAACGGCGGTGACTCGAAGAATACGCTTTATTGTTCGTTTTGCGGCAAGAGCCAGCACGAAGTCCGCAAACTGATTGCCGGACCGACGGTTTTCATCTGCGATGAATGCGTCGAGCTCTGCATGGACATCATTCGCGAAGAGAACAAGACCTCGATGGTCAAGTCCCGCGATGGTGTTCCGACCCCCCAGGAAATCATCAAGGTCCTCGACGAATACGTCATCGGTCAGCAGCAGGCGAAGCGCATTCTTTCGGTCGCGGTGCACAACCACTACAAGCGCCTGGCCCACGCGGCCAAGGGCAGCGATGTGGAGCTGGCGAAGTCGAACATCATGCTCGTCGGCCCGACCGGTTGCGGCAAGACCTATCTCGCACAGACACTTGCGCGCATCATCGACGTGCCCTTCACGATGGCCGATGCGACGACCCTGACGGAAGCCGGCTATGTCGGTGAAGACGTCGAAAACATCATCCTGAAGCTGCTCCAGGCTGCCGACTACAATGTCGAGCGCGCCCAGCGCGGCATCGTCTACATCGACGAAGTCGACAAGATCTCGCGCAAGTCCGACAACCCGTCGATCACCCGTGACGTTTCGGGTGAGGGCGTGCAGCAGGCGCTCCTGAAGATCATGGAAGGCACCGTCGCTTCGGTGCCGCCTCAGGGTGGCCGTAAGCATCCGCAGCAGGAATTCCTGCAGGTGGATACCACCAACATCCTGTTCATCTGCGGCGGCGCCTTCGCCGGCCTCGACAAGATCATCTCCGCCCGCGGCGAGAAGACGTCGATCGGTTTCGGTGCAACGGTTCGCTCCCCGGAAGATCGCCGCGTCGGCGAGGTTCTGCGCGAACTTGAGCCGGAAGATCTGGTCAAGTTCGGCCTCATCCCGGAATTCATCGGCCGTCTGCCGGTTCTGGCGACGCTCGAAGACCTCGATGAAGATGCGCTGATCCAGATCCTGTCCGAGCCGAAGAACGCTCTGATCAAGCAGTACCAGCGCCTGTTCGAGATGGAAGACGTCGAGCTGACCTTCCACGAGGACGCGCTGCGCGAGATCGCCCGTCGTGCCATCGTGCGCAAGACCGGCGCCCGTGGTCTCCGCTCGATCATGGAAAAGATCCTGCTCGACACGATGTTTGAGCTGCCGACGCTCGAAGGCGTTCGCGAAGTCGTGATCTCCGACGAGGTCGTGAAGGGTGCCGCACGGCCGCTCTACATCTATTCCGAGCGCTCGGAAGAGAAGACCAACGTTTCGGCCTGATCGAGGCACGCAGATCGGATCTGAAAAGCCCGCCTCGTGCGGGCTTTTTCATGACCTTACACTTAGTTGTTGAGATGGCTTCCGCAGCAGGCGATTTAACAATTCGGTTGTTGCTAAAGTGTCTTAACAACGCAATGATGTGACGATTCAGTAAAGGGCCTCGGCCGTTGCCTATCCTTGAAGCCTCGTTTTCCGTCGCAAGGTACGCAACAGCAATAAAGCGTAGTCAGAAGGACCCGGCCATTGATCGTGGATGTCGCGTCGAGCCTTGAAAAGGACTCTCTAGCACTCCACTTTCATGTGGAAAATATGACAACCGGGAGTGCCGCTGTGGCTCCCGGGAACGGGCCCGAAATCGGGACGGAAAGGAAATGACATGACGAGCAAAACGTCTCCGGCGACTGAAAGCGCGACCTATCCGGTCTTGCCGCTCCGCGACATTGTAGTCTTCCCGCACATGATCGTGCCGCTCTTCGTCGGCCGTGAAAAGTCCATCCGTGCGCTGGAAGAAGTCATGGGGACCGACAAGCAGATCATGCTTGCCACCCAGATCAACGCGACGGACGACGATCCGGAACCCTCCGCGATCTACCATGTGGGTACGATCGCCAACGTTCTGCAGCTGCTGAAGTTGCCCGACGGCACCGTCAAGGTGTTGGTCGAAGGGCGCACGCGCGCCAAGATTGACAGCTACACGCCGCGCGAGGAATTCTACGAAGCGACAGCACAGGCGCTCGACGAGCCGGAAGAAGATCCGGTCGAGATCGAGGCGCTCAGCCGCTCGGTCGTCTCCGAGTTCGAAAGCTACGTGAAGCTCAACAAGAAGATTTCTCCGGAAGTGGTCGGCGTCGCGAGCCAGATCGAGGATTATTCGAAGCTCGCCGACACCGTCGCGTCGCATCTGTCGATCAAGATCGTCGAAAAGCAGGAAATGCTGGAAACCACCAGCGTGAAGATGCGTCTCGAAAAGGCGCTCGGCTTCATGGAAGGCGAGATCTCCGTCCTGCAGGTGGAAAAGCGTATCCGCTCGCGCGTCAAGCGCCAGATGGAGAAAACCCAGCGCGAGTACTACCTCAACGAACAGATGAAGGCGATCCAGAAGGAACTCGGCGACGGCGAAGACGGCCGCGACGAGATGGCCGAAATCGAAGAGCGTATCGCCAAGACCAAGCTTTCCAAGGAAGCGCGCGAAAAGGCTGACGCGGAGCTGAAGAAGCTGCGCCAGATGAGCCCGATGTCGGCGGAAGCAACCGTCGTGCGCAACTATCTGGATTGGCTGCTTGGCATGCCGTGGGGCAAGAAGTCCAAGATCAAGACCGACCTGAACCATGCCGAGGAAGTGCTCAACGTCGATCATTTCGGCCTCGACAAGGTCAAGGAACGAATCGTTGAGTATCTCGCCGTCCAGGCGCGTTCGACGAAGATCAAGGGCCCGATCCTGTGCCTCGTCGGCCCTCCGGGCGTCGGCAAGACGTCGCTTGCCAAGTCGATCGCCAAGGCGACCGGCCGCGAATACGTGCGCATGGCGCTGGGCGGCGTTCGCGACGAAGCGGAAATCCGCGGTCACCGCCGCACCTACATCGGTTCGATGCCCGGCAAGGTCGTCCAGTCGATGAAGAAGGCGAAGAAGTCCAACCCGCTCTTCCTGTTCGACGAGATCGACAAGATGGGCCAGGACTTCCGTGGCGACCCGTCCTCGGCTCTGCTGGAGGTGCTGGATCCGGAACAGAACTCGACCTTCATGGATCACTACCTGGAAGTCGAATACGATCTGTCCAACGTCATGTTCATCACCACGGCAAACACGCTGAACATTCCGGCGCCGCTGATGGACCGCATGGAAGTGATCCGCATCGCCGGCTACACGGAAGAGGAAAAGCTGGAAATCGCCAAGCGGCACCTACTGCCGAAGGCGATCCGCGATCACGCGCTGCAGCCGAAAGAGTTTTCGGTCACCGACGGTGCGCTGATGGCGGTCATCCAGACCTACACCCGTGAAGCGGGCGTTCGTAACTTCGAGCGCGAACTGATGAAGCTGGCCCGCAAGGCGGTAACCGAGATCATCAAGGGCAAGGCCAAGGCAGTGGCAGTCACCGCGGAAAACATCCCGGATTACCTGGGTGTACCGCGCTACCGTCACGGCGAAGCCGAACGCGACGATCAGGTCGGCGTGGTCACAGGGCTTGCCTGGACTGAGGTCGGCGGCGAGCTGCTGACGATCGAAGGCGTCATGATGCCCGGCAAGGGCCGGATGACCGTTACCGGCAACCTGCGCGACGTGATGAAGGAATCGATTTCGGCGGCGGCGTCTTACGTGCGCTCGCGGGCGATCGACTTCGGCATCGAACCGCCGCTGTTCGACAAGCGCGACATCCACGTGCACCTGCCGGAGGGTGCGACGCCCAAGGATGGCCCGTCGGCCGGTGTTGCCATGGCGACGGCGATCGTGTCGGTGATGACCGGCATCCCGATCTCCAAGGACGTGGCGATGACGGGTGAGATCACCCTTCGCGGCCGCGTGCTGCCGATCGGCGGCCTGAAGGAAAAACTGCTGGCGGCGGTTCGCGGCGGCATCAAGAAGGTGCTGATCCCTGAGGAGAACGCCAAGGATCTCGCTGAAATTCCGGACAACGTGAAGAACGTGCTCGAGATCATCCCCGTTTCGCGGATGGGTGAAGTGCTTGAGCACGCTCTGGTCCGCGTCCCGGAGCCGATCGAATGGGACCCTGCAAATGAGCCGGCACCAGTCGCCGCCGTTGATTCGCAGGATGAAGCGGGCGCTTCCATCGCCCACTGATCGACAGGCACGGGTGGGTGCAATTGTGCTCCCCGGCAGCCCATTTGGTGGAAAAACAAGGAAGACCGGCCTTTGGCCGGTCTTTTTTGTTGTAAAAGCATGCCGCAAGCCTTGCATTCCAAGGGATTAGGCGCAATTGGGAATGGCAAGACGCGGGCGATGCGCAAGCCGCCGCGGCTTAAAAACACAGTTGTTTCGAACCATTTTGAAAGGGGTGGAAACATGAACAAAAATGAGCTCGTGTCTGCCGTTGCTGAGAAGGCCGGACTTTCCAAGACCGACGCATCTTCCGCAGTTGATGCAGTTTTCGAGACCATCCAGGCTGAACTGAAGAACGGCGGCGACATTCGCCTCGTCGGTTTCGGCAACTTCTCCGTTTCGCGTCGCGAAGCCTCCAAGGGCCGCAACCCGTCCACGGGCGCTGAAGTTGACATCCCGGCACGCAACGTTCCGAAGTTCACGGCCGGCAAAGGCCTGAAGGATGCCGTTAACGGCTGATGAGTTTGCTTGACGGCCGGATACGAGGCCGGCAGTCCAAGTCTTGAAGGGTTCGGCTCACGCCGGACCCTTTTGCTTTTCGGGTGGCCTTGCGGCAGGGCGGTCTTTGGTCTAGGGCTCAGCCTGTTCTCAGGGCGGGGTGAAAGTCCCCACCGGCGGTAAGGGCTAACAGCGCCACGCGTCAAATATGACGCCCAAAGGACGCTGTGACGCTTGAAAGTTGCTGCATAATTTTCTCCTTAAATCGGATCCGATTTAAGGAGAAAATTATGCAGTAAGCCCAAGCCCGCGAGCGCTTCCGGCGGTTTTGCGCCGGAAGGTAGCAGATCCGGTGCAACTCCGGAGCCGACGGTCATAGTCCGGATGAAAGAGAATGATCGTGGGTGCGAAGGGCAGCGCTGTCCGTTGTCGCGCCCTGCGCTCATGCGTCCTGATTTGTGTTGGTCCCTGTTTGCGGATGAAGGACATGAGCGAGACTACCCAAGCACTTTTCACCTCCCGCGCCATGGCCGGTGCCGCCTGGATGATACTGGCCGGCGTCGCCTTCGCTCTGCTGAATGTCGTCACGCAATGGATGACGATGCAGCTCGGCTTTTCCGCCACTTCGACCGCCTTCTGGCAATATGCATTCGCGCTCGTCTTCTCCCTGCCGTTCCTGTTTCGGGTCGGCTTGTCGGCGATGCGCACCGATTATCCCTGGCGTCACGTCGTTCGCGTTGCCCTTGCGGCGCTGGGTGTGGGGGCCTGGGTTTCGGGGCTGGCTTCGGTTCCGATCTGGCAGGCCATCGCGCTGGTGATGACGTCGCCGTTCTTCATCATTCTCGGTGCGCGCCTCTTCCTCGGCGAACGCGTCGGTGCTGCGCGCTGGGCTGCGGCGGCAGTCGGCTTTGCTGGCGCCACGATCATCCTGCAGCCCTGGTCGGAAAGCTTCACCTGGGCAGCCTTGCTGCCCATCCTCTCGGCACTGCTCTGGGGGGCGTCGTCGTTGATCACCAAGAGCCTGACGGGCATCGAGCGTCCGGAGACGATAACGGTCTGGTTGCTTGTGCTTCTGACGCCGATCAACGGCGTGCTGGCGCTGTCGACAGGATTTGCCGTGCCGAGCGGCACCATCCTTGCGCTATTGGTGCTGGCGGGGCTGCTGACGGTGGTGGCGCAATATCTATTGACGCTGGCCTATACCGTCGCCGACGCCGCCTATGTGCAGCCTTTCGACGATCTCAAGCTGCCGCTCAACGTGTTGGCCGGCTGGATCGTTTTCGGTTATGCGCCGAGCGGGTATCTCTGGCTAGGGGCTGTACTGATCCTCGGCGCCTCGCTTTTTATCATGCGCAACGAGATGAAACGCGAGCGCGCGACCGCGTAGCGCAACGCTGCACAACAAAGGCGCGGGGTTGTCATGCGCCTGTCATCGCCATCCCGCAGAACCCCCTTGTTTTTGAATATTCGATATGGGGGATTTCATGACCATTTCATCATGCAGAACAGCGCTCGCCGCCATGCTTCTCGCGTCCGTTGCTTTTCCGGCTGCCGCCGAACCGGTGTTCAATCGTATTGCGTCCTTCGCCGTTGCCGACAACCTGCCCGAGGGTGATGCCCGCAAGGAAGCGACATCCGCGGAAATCATCGCCGCAACCGAAGACGGCAACACGCTGATTTATTCCGATAGCCCGGGGAAGCGCATCGGCCTCATCGACATCACCGAGGCCAAGGCGCCGAAGGCCGCCGGCACTGTTTCGTTCGAGGGAGAGCCGACATCGGTGACTGTCGCCGGTGCCAAGGCGCTGGTCGCGGTCAATACGCGCGAAAGCTTCACAAAGCCTTCCGGCTTCCTCGCCACCGTCGACGTTGCCTCGAAGAAGGTCGAGGCGACCTGTGATCTCGGCGGTCAGCCGGACTCCGTCGCTGTCAACAAGGACCGCACGCTTACCGCGATCGCCATCGAAAATGAGCGTGATGAAGAGGTCAACGACGGCAAGATCCCGCAGATGCCTGCCGGCGATCTGGTGATCCTGTCTCTGAAGGACGGCGTTGCCGATTGCGCGACGATCAAGCACGTGACTCTGACGGGTCTTGCCGAAATTGCTGGCGACGATCCAGAGCCGGAATTCGTCTCCTTCAACGGCAAGGACGAGATCGCGCTGACGCTGCAGGAAAACAACCACATCGTCATCATCGACGCCAAGTCCGCGGCGGTAAAGACGCATTTCTCCGCCGGCGCAGCCGACCTCAAGGACATCGACACCAAGCGCGACGGTGCTATCGCCTTCAAGGACGAGCAGTCGGGCCGCAAGCGCGAACCTGACGCCGTCAAGTGGCTTGACGACGATCGCATCGTCGTTGCCAACGAAGGTGACTATGAGGGTGGTTCGCGCGGCTTCACGATCTTCGACACGGCCGGTAAGGTCCTGTTCGAATCGGGCGCGAGCTTCGAGCACGCGATCGCGTCGATCGGCCATTATCCGGAGAAGCGCTCGTCGGCCAAGGGTGTCGAGCCGGAGGGCCTCGAGGCCGCCAAGTTCGGCGACGACAATCTGTTCTTCGTGCTTGCTGAACGCGCATCTGTCGTCGGCGTTTACAAGGACACCGGCGCCGAGCCGGAACTGCTGCAATTGCTGCCATCAGGCATTTCGCCGGAAGGTGCTGTCGCGATCCCGTCCCGCAATCTGCTTGCCACCGCCAACGAAGTCGATCTCGGTGAAGACGGCGGTGCCCGCTCGCATGTGATGATCTACGAACGCGGCGAAGGCGAAGCTGCCTATCCGCAGATCCGCTCGGCCGACAAGGATGGTCTGCCTGTCGGGTTCGGAGCGCTTTCCGGCCTGGCAGCGGTTGCCGACAAGCCCGGTTTTCTGCGCGCCGTCAACGATTCAGTCCATTCGTCGCAGCCGACGATCTTCACCATCGACGCGACCCAGAAGCCGGCGCTGATCACCGAAACGCTTCGCATTACCCGCGATGGCTCACCGGCACAGAAGCTCGACATCGAAGGCGTAGCCAATGATGGGGAAGGGGGCTTCTGGCTCGCTTCGGAGGGTAACTCCGACAAGCTCTACAGCCACGCGCTGCTGCGCGTGAACAAGAAGGGCGAGATCAAAAAGGAGATCGCCCTGCCTGAAGCTCTGCGGGCCGGCGAGACCCGCTTCGGCTTTGAAGGCGTAACAGTCGTCGGCGAAGGCGACGACCAGGTGCTCTGGATGGCCGTTCAGCGCGAATGGAAGGATGACGAGAAGGGCTTCGTCAAGCTCGTCTCCTACAAGCCGTCGAGCGAGGAATGGGGTGCGGTCCGCTATCCGCTCGAAAAGGCGGACGGCGGTTGGGTCGGTCTGTCCGAAATCTCGGTCCACGGCGACTATGCCTACATCATCGAACGCGACAACCTGATCGGCCAGGCCGCCAAGCTGAAGAAGCTCTACCGTGTCGCGCTTGCCGACCTGAAGCCGGCAGCCCTCGGCAGCGAGCTCCCCGTCGTCAAGAAGGAAGAGGTTCGCGACCTCGTTCCCGATCTGAAGGCTTTGAACGGTTACGTCGTCGATAAGGTCGAAGGCCTTACCGTCGATGCCGCCGGCAACGGCTATGTCGTCACCGACAACGACGGTGTCGATGATTCTTCCGGCGAAACGCTGTTCTTCTCCATCGGTGCCATCGACGCGATGTAAGCGTCGGGCCAGGGGAAAAACGGCAGAGGCCGGGACATGACGTCCCGGCCTCTTTCTGTTTCAGCTATCGGTAATTGACTGAGCAATCTTTAGCGAACGACCGCGATCTCGGCCGCTTCGGCCTCGTCCTTGCGCTTGCGGATCTCGTCGGTCTTGTCCACGAGTTTGCCGACGATATCGAAGAGCTGGTCGAGTTCCTTGTCGTCGAGCGCCGAGAAGATTTCCTCGATCAGCTGTTTGCGCGGATGTTCGGCTGCTTCCAGAATGACGCGCCCGGTGTCGGTGATTGAGACGATCTTGGCGCGACGGTCCTCGGGGTCCGGTTTGCGCATGACGAGACGATCGCGCTCGAGGCCGTCGATCGCTTCGGTGACCGTGCGTGGCGCGAAGTTCAGGGCACAGGCGATATCCGTCGAACGACAGGGACCGAGCTTGCTCAGGAAGAACAGGAACTTGCTTCGCGCCAGCGAAACGCCTTCCTCGGTCATCGACTCGTTCACCAGCCGGTGGACGCGGTGATAAAGCTCAAACAGCCTGTCAGAAACTTCGAATGTCTTCTTCATGATCATCGTTGGAAAATTATGAGGTGCCATGTCAAATGGCAGCAACATTATTGATAGTTACAATTGCTACATTTGTCGACTAAAACCTCTGCAATTTCACGGGAACTACCTCCACAGCTAAGAAACGGCCCGCGTTTCCGCAGGCCGTTTCACTTGTACGCTCAAGAATTTCGCCCGTTCGGACTATGCCGCCCAGCGCGATGAGCCGGCCGAAGGCGCGTAGCCGTAGCCCGAAGCCTCGGCCAGGGTGAAGCGGGCGATAAGCTCGCGCAGACGACCGGCCTCCTGCGCCAGCGTCGCGCTTGCGGCGTTCGCCTCTTCGACCATCGCGGCGTTCTGCTGGGTCACCTGGTCCATCTGGTTGACGGCGGTGTTGACCTCGGAAAGCCCGGCGGACTGTTCCTGCGCCGACACCGCAATCGCATCCATGTGCTGGTTGATCGTCACGATGAAGCCTTCGATCGTGCGCAGAGCCTCGCCGGTTTCGCGGACGAGCTTGACGCCGCTCTGCACTTCGACGGCCGAATTGCGGATCAGGTCCTTGATCTCCTTGGCGGCATTGGCCGAGCGCTGTGCCAGTTCGCGCACTTCCTGGGCAACGACGGCAAAGCCCTTGCCAGCATCACCGGCGCGAGCGGCTTCCACGCCGGCATTGAGCGCCAGCAGGTTGGTCTGGAAGGCGATTTCGTCGATGACGCCGATGATGTTGGAGATCTGGCTCGACGAATGCTCGATGCGGCCCATGGCGTCGATTGCGCCGGAAACGATGGCGCCGGACTTGTGTGCGCTTTCGTTTGCCTGGCTGGCGACGGCGCGGGCTTCATTGGTGCGTTTGGACGAGCTTCCGACATTGACCGTGATCTGGTCGAGTGCGGCGGCCGTTTCTTCGAGCGACGCGGCCTGCTGTTCGGTGCGGCGCGACAGATCGTCGGCGCTCTGGCTGACTTCGCGTGCGCCGCTGTCGATACTGCCGGAGCTGGAGGAGACGGCAGCCAGCGTATCGGCCAGCTGGGCAACGGCCTGGTTGAGGTCGTGACGCAGCTGTTCGAAGTCCGGCGCGAAAGGTTCGTTGAGCTGGAAGGCAAGGTCGCCGGCTGCCAGACGGCGAAGACCGGTTGCAAGGCCCGCGGTTGCTTCCTGCAGACGCAGCTGTGCGGCGGCTTCGGCCTCTTCGGTCACGCGCCGGCGCTCGGCCTCTGCCTGAGCGCGCTGTACCTTGGCGTCTTCCTCGAGCTGCAGATTGGAGATCGCTGCCTGGCGGAAGACCTCGACGGCGCGCGCCATCTCGCCGATCTCATCCTTGCGCACGCCATAGGGAATGGCGGTGGCGGTATCGCCATTTGCGAGACCTGCCATCGACCGGGTGATGATCTGGATCGGACGGGCGATGCCGCGGATCGCATAAAGAATGGCGCCGAGCACGATGAGGGCCGCAACCGCGATGACAGCGATTTCGATCGTGCGAATCTGGTCGTGCGTGGCGGAGCTGGCCGCAACGGCAGCATCGGCACCCGCAAGGTTAAGCGCGCGCATTTCCTTGATCGCCTGGTCGACCAGCTGTTCCGTCTCGCGCATCTCGACCTTGAACACGCTCTGCGCCTTCATGTTTTCGAGATTGTTGGAGAGCTTGACCATGCCGGCGGAAACCGAGAGATAGGCCTCGTAGGCGCTCTTGACCTTTTCGAGCGCTGCCCTGTCGGCGTCGCTGACCATCAGTGCGGCATATTCATCCGAAAGCTTGTTGAAGCCATCCACGGTTTCGCCGATGACCTTCTCGGCCGCCTTCTTCTCGAAGGGCGTTAGCGAGATCAGGTGCCGGGCAAACGACATGCGCGTGTCCGAAAGCTGGGTTTCAAGCGCACGTGAGAGCGAGACGCGTGGCAGCCAGGTCGTGGCGATCTCGTTGTTGCGTTCGTTCATCATCTTGATGCCGCCAAGCGAAGCGACCGCCAGCACGGCGACGATGAGGCCAACCATCAGGAAGAGGGCAATGAGGGTGTGTGATATCTTTAGGCGCGACATGAATAACTCCGGAGGAACGGCGTCCGTAAAAGCTTGTGCATGAATAAGTCGTTCCGGCTCTGGATCGTCATGACGGAGCGGATGCCGAAGCAGGGAGTCATTCCTGTGCTTGGCCGCACGCAAAATGCAGCCGCGCGAAACCTAGCCAACAAGTTATTACAAAAGCGCTAATCGATTAAAGTGAGTATAATCTGATATTTGCACATAGGCGTGCGCACATTTTCCGGCGGGCGTTTCATGTCGAAACTGCAGCCCGCACGTATTTAGAACTGTCTTTACTTGGGCGGCCTGAAATAACGGTGAGCGACAGGCGCGTTCGCGTGGATGACGGTGTCCGGCGCATTGACGGGTGCTGCTTTCGCGGGCCATGGTCGGCCATGCCCTTCCGCTTCGTTCACACCGCCGACCTTCATCTTGATTCGCCGCTGCGCAGCCTTGCGCTTAGAAATGCCGATCTCGCCGAAATCGTGCGCGGCGCAACGAGGCAAGCGCTTGCCAGGATCGTAGACCTCTGCCTTGCCGAAGAGGTCGATGCCCTGCTGGTCGCTGGCGACCTTTATGATGGCAGCCAGACCTCGATGAATACCGCGCTGTTTCTCGCGGGCGAGCTGCGCCGGCTCGACGAGGCCGGTATCCGTGTCTTCATCATCCGCGGCAATCACGATGCCCAATCGCAGGTGACGAACGAGCTGACGCTGCCGCCGTCGGTGCATGTCTTCAAGGGCCGCAGCAAGGCCGTTCTGGCAAAGACGCTGGAGAGCGGCCGCGGCGTCCTTGTTCATGGCATGAGCTTTGCGAGCCCCCATGCACCGGAAAGCCTGCTGCCGTCGTTTCAGCCGCCGGCCGCCGACGCGATCAATATCGGCATGCTGCATACGAGCCTTGCCGGCGCTGCCGGCCATGACCTCTATGCGCCCTGCAGCGTGGCGGATCTCCAGGCGCACGGGTTCGACTATTGGGCGCTCGGCCACGTTCATCAGCGCCAGGTGCACGCCAGTGAGCCCTTCGTCGTCATGCCGGGCATGCCGCAGGGGCGCGATATCAACGAAGCCGGCACCAAGGGCGTGACGCTGGTGACGGTCACCGACGAGGGGCGTTTGTCGATCGAGGAACGGGCGATCGGGCTTGCCACCTTCGAGAGAATGAACCTTGATCTCACCGATGTTTCGGACTGGGGTGATATGCTTGATGCGGTCAGGAACGCCTTCCTGCAGTCTCGCGAGACGACCGCTGCCGACAACGTAATTCTCCGTCTGACCTTGACCGGTGCGACGCCGCTTGCCTGGCGCCTGCGCCGCGATGCCGACCTGCTCCAGGCGGAGATCGACAATGTCGCTGCCGGCATCGGTGGCTGCTGGGTTGAGAAAATTGAGCAGGATTGCCGCAGTCCGGATGCCGAGACCGGGACGGCTATCGCCGATCCGGTCGACGAATTGGCGGCCCTTGTCGGCAGCGATGTCCTGCCGGCTCATGGTTTTCGTCAGGAAGTGCGCGCCGCCGTCGAGGAGTTGTTGCAGCAGTTGCCGCCGGACCTGCGCCAGGCTCTGGCGCCGGATGAAGTGGCGGTCGAAAGGCTGGCGTTCGACGCCGGCGTTTCCGGCGCGGCAGAGGTGCTCGCACATCTCCATGGCGGTGCGGGCGAGGGTTCACGCTGATGCGGCTGCGCGAACTCGACCTGGTGCGGTACGGCAAGTTTACCGAGCGCCGCCTCGACTTCGGCCCGGCGACAGCGGGCAGGCCCGACCTGCATATCGTCTACGGTCCGAACGAGGCCGGCAAGTCGACGCTGTTTTCCGGCTTCCTCGACCTGCTCTTCGGCATCGAGCACTACAGCTCGTACGGTTTTCTGCACCCATACCAGACCATGCGGGTCGGCGGCACGATCGAGGCCGCCGGCCGCACCCACCAGGCCTTCCGGATAAAACGCAAGACCAATACGCTGGTGGGCGCCGACGACCAGCCACTACCGGACAATCTGTTTTCCGCCTCGCTCGGCTCGATCGACCGCGCGACCTATCGCATGATGTTCTCGCTCGACGATGACAGTATCGAGCAGGGAGGAGAGGCGATCCTCAAAAGCGAAGGCGAACTCGGCTCGCTGCTCTTCTCCGCAAGTTCGGGTCTGCCGGACAGTGCCGCGATCCTGTCTACCCTGCGCGCCGAGGCGGATGCCTTCTACCGGCCCCAGGCACGCAAGCATCAGCTTTCGGAGCTGAAGGCCGAACTCGACGCGCTGAAAGTCGAGCGCAACGGGTTGGACGTCAATGCTCGCGAATATGCGTCGCTGCGCAAGACGCTGTTTGCCGCCCGCGAGCGCCACGACGCGGCCATGGCTCGGCGTGTCGAGCTGCGGGTGGAGCGTGATCGGCTAAAGGCACAGATCGATGCCTTGCCGCTCTTCCGTCGCCTTTGTGGCTTGCGCGCCGATCTGGCCAGGACGCCTACCTTGCCGCTTGCTCCTGCCGAGTGGGCAACGGAATTGCCGGCACTGCGTCGGCGTGACGTCGAGATCGCAACGAAGCTTCGTCAGCTCGATGACGAAACCCGGCGTCGGCAGGAGGAGCTTGAGGACCTGCCGCGTGACGAGGCGGCACTCATTCTGATGGAGCGTTTGAACGCGCTGCAGGAGGTGGCGCTCGATGCGCGCTATGTCACGGCGGCGCGCGATATGCCTGCACGGATCGAGGAACTGTCGCGGACGAAAACGGAGATTGCCGCCTGCCTTATCAGGCTCGGCGAGCCCGGCGACCGGGATCCGGCATCGCTGCTGTTGCCGACGGCCACGAACGCCCGGCTGCAGGAACTCTCTCGGCAACATTCCGCGCTGCAGGAGCGTGCGGCATCGGCCCGACAGGAGGCAGATGGGGCAAAACGTGCGGAGCAGGAGGCGGCCAGCGAGTTGGCGCGGCTAAAGGCCGAAGGCGGTCCGTGTGTCGATTCGGGTGCGCTTGCCGAGCGGCTGCGACGCCTGCGGCAGGACGATTGTGGGCTGCGCCTGCGGGCCGCCAGACAATCGCTCGAGCGCCTGGATGCGGAGCTGGCCTGCAAGCTGGAGGCTTTGAAGCCCTATTCCGGCAGTGCCGATGATCTGCTTGGCCTGCCGGTGCCCGCTGCCGGCACGATCGAGACCTGGCGTCGTGATTTTGCAACACAGGACGAAAAGCGTCTGCGCCTTGCCGATCGTGTCGCCAGCGAGACCGAGCAACTGGCCGGCGAGGAGGCGCGTCTGGCCGCCCTGGTTGCCTCGGGCGGCGCCATTGACGACAGGGCATCCGCTGAGCTTCGCCAGCACCGGCAGCACGCCTGGGAGCAACACAGGGCTCGGTTGGACACGACGACTGCGGCGCTCTTTGAAGACGCACTGAATCGGGACGACGATGCGGCGGCGTTGCGGCTTGCCGAGGCGGCAAAGGTCGCGGATATGCGGTCGCTCGCTTTGTCGATCGCCGAGCGCCGGGCCCGCCTTGACGCACTTCGGAAACAGCGGCTCTCCCTCGCCGAGGAATCGTCCCCATTGGCAAAAGCGGTCACGACGGCCGCCGCAGTCTGTGGATTACCTAACGTTACGCAATTGCCGGAACTGGAGGCCTGGCTTGCAGCGCGGCTTGTGGCGCTCGATATTCGTGAACAACAGCGCTCTACGCGGCTGGATCTCGCCCGCGCCCAGGCAGACGAGAACGACGCGCGCGATGTTCTCAAGGAATCGCTTGCCGAGATCGGTGTGATCGAGCGTTTGCCCAAGCGGCTTGATGATCTGCTGGCGTTTGCCGAAAATGCTGTCGCGCAGGCGCAGGCGGCTTTCTCTGCCGGCAAGGCTGCGCGCGAGGCGGTCCGGCGAGCCGGCGACATGCTGGAGCAGCGGCAGTCGACCTTGGCGCAAGCCGAGGACGCCTTGTCCTCCTGGCAGGAGCAATGGGACGATCCGCTCTCAGCCACCTGGCTTGCCGACAGGCAGGAGCGGCCTCTGCCGGATCGGGTCGCTCCCATGCTCGCGGTCTTGCAGGATCTCGACAAGTTGGTCCAGCGCAAGGCCGATCTCGATCACCGCGTCGCCGGCATGCGCAAGGACCAGGTGGCCTTTGAGACGGCGGTCGCAGACCTTGCTGGTATGCCGGGCATCGAAGACACGCTTGCGACCTTTGCGGCCATGAGGGCGCGTGTCGCCGACGCGGAGAAACAAGAGGATCGGCGCGCGGCGCTGTTGGCGGAACTTCTCCGCGTTGAAGAGGAGAAACGCACCATCGCTGCCGAGCAGGATCTCCACACCGCTCGCAAACGTCTCGTGCTCGATTTCTTCAACTGCGAGACATTGGACGAAGCGGGGTTGCGGCTCGACGCTGCCCGCGAACAGGAGCGGCTGCGCCAGCGCATCGCCGAATCGGAGGCTGATCTCGCGTCCCGCCTCGGTGTCGCCGGCAGCGAAGACGCCGAGGCGTTGCTGGCTACGCTTGATGACGAAACGGTGCGGCTGGAGCTGGCTCGCGTCGAGGCGCTCCTTGAAGAGAGCGACCGCGATGTCAGCGAATTGCATGCGGATGTGCGGACGAAGGAAGCAGCACTCGCCAATATCGCCGGCGACGACACCGTTGCAGCGCTCGACCAGCGCCGCCGCACGCTGCTTCTGGAGATCGAGGCCAAGGCGCTCGGCTATCTCAAGCTGAAGGCCGGCGTCATCGCCGCCGAGCAGGCGCTCCGGCTTTTTCGCGAGCGCCATCGCAGTGCCATGATGCGGCGCGCATCGGAGACTTTCAGCCGCATCAGCGGCGGAGAATATTCCAGCCTGTCGGCGCAGGCCGACAAGGGTCAGGAGTTCCTGATTGCCAACGCCGCGGCAGGTGGCTCCAAGCTGGCGCGCGATCTTTCCAAGGGGACGCGCTTCCAGCTCTATCTGTCGCTCAGGATCGCGGGCTATCACGAGGTTGCTGCGGCGCGGGAAACCTTGCCCTTCATCGCCGACGATATCATGGAGACGTTTGACGACGGTCGCGCCGGTCGCGCCTTCGAGCTGATGGCGGATATGGCCCGCGTCGGGCAGGTGATCTACCTGACGCACCATGGGCACCTGTGCGATATTGCCCGAACGGCGTGTCCGGAAGTGACTATCCACAGACTATGATGCGGCTGCGCGGTCGGCATTCGGCTGGCGAATTATTGCAACGGGAACCGGGAGGCTCGGCAGATGGAAATCATACCCAGCGGAACGCGGGCGTCGACACGACCCCCGGCCGAGTACTTTACCGGCACGGTCAGGCAGGATCCCGTCATCGAGGCGGCAGAGCCGGCCCGTGTGCGCGCCGTGAACGTGACTTTCGAGCCCGGCGCGCGGACAGCATGGCACACGCATCCGCTTGGGCAGACGCTGGTAGTGACATCAGGCCGGGGCCTGGCGCAGGTCTGGGGCGGCCCGGTGCGTGAGATAAGCACAGGAGACGTCGTCTGGTTTCCGCCTGGCGAAAAACATTGGCACGGCGCCGCGCCGGATACTGCCATGGTTCACCTCGCCATTCAGGAAGCGCTCGACGGCAAGGCGGTCGACTGGCTGGAGCATGTCACCGACGAACAGTATCGCGGCGCCTAGACGATTTTCATGCGCATCGACCGCAGTTTGGCGATCGGACGACGAATCGGTCTTCCGGCGCGTGTTCGCAGCGCGCTACGGGAGTAAGGATCCACTTTCAACAGGTTCGGCTGCACCACGCGGAAGGCGGTTACACGCTCGATTATCGGGCGCCCAGATGCAAGTTTGCCTCGGGCCACGGTGCTGACGGTTCGATGTTTTGATTTGCTGATGACATGGAACGCCGAATTTTGGCTGGCCATCGTTTGGAAGCGAACGTGCGGGAGCAAGCGTTGCTGCAGGGGTAGGCACCGATAATTCTAGGGAAGAAAATGGTGGGCGATGAGAGACTCGAACTCCCGACATCCTCGGTGTAAACGAGGCGCTCTACCAACTGAGCTAATCGCCCTTCAGCGTTCGGACCGGATGTGTCCGCCGCGTCGGTGGCCGTGATCTAGGCGTAACCGAAAAAAACCGCAAGAGCATTTCCGTCGTTTTTTTGATTTTTTTTGCGTGAGCCGACAGAAGTGCAGGAGTTGTCGGGTTTTCCCATTGTGGAAAAAAAGCGGAGAGCGGCACTTGGGGAAAAGGGTGACGGGGGTCGCGGCAACGCTGATCCGATTCTGTCGGCCGGGCCCATTATCTGTGCGTTGTCTTCCCCCAGACCGGCGATCGCCGCTGCGCAAAGGGCAGGGGCTTCCTAGTAATGGGGGAGGGAGAAGCCGGCTTTGACATTGCCTGTGGATCAAAATTGGCTCCGTCATGGATTTGTCTCCAAACACGCTTGACACCCAAATGCGAACCGCTTAGTTAGCCGCTCATCGAACGGGCAAGCCCGCTCGGTGCCGGGGCGGAAACGCTCCAGCCACTTCAAGATGATGCGGGTGTAGCTCAGTCGGTTAGAGTGCCGGCCTGTCACGCCGGAGGTCGCGGGTTCGAGCCCCGTCACTCGCGCCATTCTTGATATGGTTAGACCTAGGCATTCTCACGAAGCGCCGATGGTGGTAATACTGACCCTAGTGGTCATATGCGCGGGTGTAGCTCAGTCGGTTAGAGTGCCGGCCTGTCACGCCGGAGGTCGCGGGTTCGAGCCCCGTCACTCGCGCCATTTACCGCTATATCCCTCCGAGATAGCATGACTGCAGATAGCGTCTTTTGCAGTGCGGCAATCTGCCCTCCGGGCTTCGCTTTTACGGTAAAGTCTCCCCATGCCTGCAAATCAGCGCTTTGCCGCGGCATGCCGTCCAATCCTGTGTCGCGAACCGGTTTAAATGGCCCTCGAAGGCTTGCGCGCAGGCGCGGGCTGCGCTAACCACTCTGGCGTTGCAACATATTTTTCGGCCTGCGAGATTTGTTGTTTTGGCGCTCCCCGGGCGCCCTCCCGCAGGCAGGGACGGATAACAATGACTGAACTTCTCGGTTCCTACGTTCCGATCGCGATTTTCATTGGAATCGCACTTGTGATCGGCCTGGCACTTTTGATTGCTCCCTTCGCTGTCGCGTTCAAGGCGCCCGATTCGGAAAAGCTGTCGGCCTACGAATGCGGTTTCAATGCGTTCGACGATGCGCGCATGAAGTTCGACATTCGTTTCTATCTTGTGTCGATCCTTTTCATCATCTTCGACCTGGAAGTCGCATTCCTCTTCCCATGGGCCGTTTCGTTCCACCAGCTGGGCTGGTTCGGATTCTGGTCCATGATGGTCTTCCTTGGTGTGCTGACGATCGGCTTTGTCTATGAATGGAAGAAGGGAGCGCTGGAATGGAACTAGCATCCGGCACCACGCTCGTTGCGCCCAAGTCGAAGGGGATCATCGATCCCTCGACCGGCAAGCCGATCGGCAGCAATGATGCATTCTTCGGCGAGATCAACAATGAGCTCGCCGACAAGGGTTTTCTGGTCACGTCGACCGATGAGCTCATCAACTGGGCGCGCACCGGTTCGCTGATGTGGATGACCTTCGGTCTTGCCTGCTGCGCTGTCGAGATGATGCAGATGTCGATGCCGCGTTACGACGCCGAGCGCTTCGGCTTCGCGCCGCGCGCTTCGCCGCGCCAGTCCGACGTGATGATCGTTGCCGGCACCTTGACCAACAAGATGGCGCCCGCGCTCCGCAAGGTCTACGACCAGATGCCGGAGCCGCGTTACGTGATCTCGATGGGTTCGTGCGCCAATGGCGGCGGCTATTATCACTATTCCTATTCCGTCGTGCGTGGCTGCGACCGTGTCGTGCCCGTTGATATCTATGTGCCAGGCTGTCCTCCCACAGCAGAAGCGCTGCTTTACGGCGTGCTTCTGCTGCAGAAGAAGATCCGCCGGACCGGCACGATCGAACGCTAAGGGTAGGGGGTTCTTAACATGACTGAAGCCCTGAACGAGCTTGCCTCCTATCTGCGCGAGACGCGCAGCCAGCTGATTTCGGATGCCGCCATCAAATACGGCGAACTGACGCTGACGACGACGGCTGCAAACCTGATCGAATTGCTGACGTTCCTGCGCGACGACGTGCAGTGCGCCTTCATCAACTTCGTCGATGTCTGCGGTGTCGATTGGCCCCAGCGGCCGGATCGTTTCGACGTCGTCTATCACTTGCTGTCGCCACGCCAGAACCTGCGCGTGCGCATCAAGGTGGCGACCGGCGAGGGCGAGCCCGTGCCGTCGGCCACCAGCGTCTTTCCCGGCGCCGACTGGTTCGAGCGCGAAGCCTACGACATGTATGGCATTCTGTTTACCGGCCACCCGGACCTGCGTCGCATCCTGACGGACTACGGTTTCGAAGGGCATCCGCTGCGCAAGGACTTCCCGGTTACCGGGTTTGTCGAGGTTCGCTATGATGACGAAGCCAAGCGCGTCGTCTATGAGCCTGTCGAACTGAAGCAGGAATTCCGTAACTTCGACTTCCTCTCCCCGTGGGAAGGGACGGAATACGTCCTGCCCGGCGACGAGAAGGCGAAAGCACGGTGAGACTAAGTCGGCCCGCGGCGACCCTTTGAGGGCGCCGTCCGGCCTGGAGCAATCGGTATGACCGAACATAACGTCCGCAATTTCAACATCAACTTTGGCCCGCAGCATCCGGCAGCGCACGGCGTTCTTCGTCTGGTGCTCGAGCTTGATGGCGAAATCGTCGAGCGCGTCGACCCGCATATCGGTCTGCTGCATCGCGGCACCGAAAAGCTGATCGAAACCAAGACCTATCTGCAGGCAATTCCCTATTTCGATCGGCTCGACTATGTCGCGCCGATGAACCAGGAGCATGCTTTTGCGCTTGCCGTGGAAAAGCTGACCGGAACCGAAGTTCCGATCCGCGGCCAGCTGATCCGCGTTCTCTATTCGGAGATCGGCCGTATCCTGTCGCATCTGCTGAACGTGACGACGCAGGCCATGGACGTCGGCGCGCTGACGCCGCCGCTCTGGGGCTTCGAAGAGCGCGAAAAGCTGATGGTGTTCTATGAGCGTGCCTGCGGCGCGCGCATGCACTCGGCCTATTTCCGTCCCGGCGGCGTGCATCAGGATCTGCCGCACGAACTGGTCGAGGACATCGGCAAGTGGATCGACCCGTTCCTGAAGACCGTCGACGATATCGACGAGCTTCTGACCGGCAACCGCATCTTCAAGCAGCGCAACGTCGACATCGGCGTCGTCAAGCTGGAAGATGCCTGGGCCTGGGGCTTTTCGGGCGTGATGGTTCGCGGTTCCGGCGCTGCCTGGGACCTGCGTCGTGCGCAGCCCTACGAATGCTATTCGGACATGGAATTCGACATTCCGATCGGCAAGAACGGCGACTGCTTCGATCGCTATCTCATCCGCATGATCGAAATGCGCCAGTCGGCCAAGATCATGCGCCAATGCGTGAACCGTCTGCTCGGCGATGCCAAGGTCGGCCCGGTCTCGTCGATGGACGGCAAGATCGTTCCGCCGAAGCGCGGCGAGATGAAGCGCTCGATGGAAGCGCTGATCCACCACTTCAAGCTCTACACCGAAGGCTACCACGTGCCGGCCGGCGAGGTTTATGCAGCCGTCGAAGCGCCCAAGGGCGAATTCGGCGTCTATCTCGTCTCCGACGGTAGCAACAAGCCCTATCGTTGCAAGATCCGTGCCCCGGGCTACGCGCATCTGCAGGCGATGGACTTCCTCTGTCGCGGACACCAGCTTGCCGACGTTTCGGCCGTGCTGGGCTCCATCGATATCGTGTTCGGTGAGGTGGATCGCTGATGCGTTTCGCGCCCCTGGCTATGGCAGGATTTCTTACGCTCGCAGCGACGGCGTCCGCCCAGGATTCCGTCAACAGCGAAGCGTCGTCCGCCGCGATGCGTGGGGGCTCGATGGCCGATCTCGTGGCCAAGGGCTACGAGATCAAGGCGGCCGTGGCCAACGGCACGCGCTACATCGTATTTTTACAAAAAGACCAGTCAGCCTATGCCTGCGAATTCGTTTCGGTGACGAAATCGCGGTGTGGGTCGATTAACTGATAAGGTGTCGTGAAGAATGTCTGTTCGTCGACTAGCCGAAGACAATGTCCAGCCGGCCGCATTCGCGTTCAATCGCGAAAACGCCGCTTGGGCACAAAAGACAATCCAGAAGTATCCGAAAGGCCGCGAGCAGTCCGCGGTCATTCCGCTGTTGATGCGGGCGCAGGAGCAGGACGGCTGGGTAACGAAGGCCGCGATCGAGTCGATCGCCGACATGCTCGGCATGGCCTATATCCGCGTGCTCGAAGTCGCGACCTTCTATACCCAGTTCCAGCTGAAGCCGGTCGGAACGCGCGCCCACGTTCAAGTCTGCGGCACGACGCCGTGCATGCTGCGTGGCGCTGAAGACCTGATCCGGGTCTGCAAGAGCAAGATCGCCCACGACCCCTTCACCCTCAACGAGAGCGGCACGCTTTCCTGGGAAGAAGTGGAATGTCAGGGCGCCTGCGTGAACGCGCCGATGGTCATGATCTTCAAGGACACCTATGAAGATCTGACGCCCGAGCAGCTCGAGCAGATCATCGACCGCTTCGATGCAGGCAAGGGCGCAGAAGTCGCCACCGGCCCGCAGATCGATCGCGTCTTCTCGGCGCCGGAAGGTGGCCCGACCACGCTGACAACGCCGGACGCACTGGCGAAGAAGGCTCCCGCGAGCGCGAAGAAGGTCAGCGATGCGCCGACCGTCAGCGTTCCGCCGTCGAATGCCGCAAACGCCAAGATCGAAGGCGACACCGCCGACAAGTCGAAGCCCGCCAAGGCGGCCGACGTTTCCGGCAAGCCTTCGCTCGAAGACAAGAACCGCCCGGCAGGCATCGCCAAGCCGGCTGCTGTCGACGACCTCAAGCTGATCTCCGGTGTCGGCCCGAAGATCGAGGGCACGCTGCACGAACTCGGCATCTACACGTTCGCGCAAGTCGCGTCGTGGAAGAAGGCCGAGCGCGAATGGGTCGACGGCTATCTCAATTTCAAGGGCCGGATCGAACGTGACGATTGGGTCAAGCAGGCCAAGGCGCTCGCCAAGGGTGGCGAAGCCGAATACATCAAAGTTTTCGGCAAGAAGCCGCGGTAAAGAGGTGAACCATGCTCAGAGATGAAGATCGCATCTTTACCAATATCTACGGCCTTAAGGACAAGTCTCTCAAGGGCGCGATGAGCCGCGGCCATTGGGATGGCACCAAACAGATCCTTGAAAAGGGTCGCGACTGGATCGTCAACGAGATGAAGGCTTCGGGTCTTCGTGGCCGTGGTGGCGCAGGCTTCCCGACCGGTCTCAAGTGGTCCTTCATGCCGAAGGAAAGCGACGGGCGCCCGCACTATCTGGTCGTCAACGCCGACGAATCCGAACCGGGCACCTGCAAGGACCGTGACATCATGCGTCACGATCCGCATACGCTGATCGAAGGTTGCGTCATCGCCAGCTTCGCCATGGGTGCGCACACCGCCTATATCTACGTGCGCGGCGAATATATCCGCGAGCGCGAAGCGCTGCAGGCTGCGATCGACGAATGCTACGACGCCGGCCTGCTCGGCAAGAACAACAAGCTCGGCTGGGACATGGACATTTTCGTCCATCACGGCGCCGGCGCCTACATCTGCGGCGAAGAAACCGCGCTGCTCGAAAGCCTTGAGGGCAAGAAGGGCCAGCCGCGCCTGAAGCCGCCGTTCCCGGCGAACATGGGTCTCTACGGCTGCCCGACGACCGTCAACAATGTCGAGTCGATCGCCGTTGCCCCGACGATCCTGCGCCGCGGCGCAGGCTGGTTCTCGTCGATCGGCCGCCCGAACAATGTCGGCACCAAGCTGTTCATGCTGTCCGGCCACGTCAACAAGCCGTGCACGGTCGAAGAAGCGATGGGCATCACCTTCCGCGAACTCGTCGACAAGCATGCCGGCGGCATTCGCGGCGGCTGGGACAACCTGCTCGCCGTCATCCCCGGCGGTGCATCGTGCCCGGTGGTCAAGGCCGAAGACATCATCGACTGCCCGATGGATTTCGACGGACTTCGCGAAGTCAAGTCGTCCTTCGGCACCGCTGCTGCCATCGTCATGGACCGCTCCACCGACATCATCAAGGCAATCGCCCGCATCTCGGCTTTCTTCAAGCACGAGAGCTGCGGCCAGTGCACGCCGTGCCGCGAAGGCACCGGCTGGATGTGGCGCGTGATGGAACGCATGGTGCAGGGCCGCGCCCAGAAGCGCGAGATTGACATGCTGTTCGACGTTACCAAGCAGATCGAAGGTCACACGATCTGTGCTCTGGGTGATGCGGCCGCCTGGCCGATCCAGGGCCTGATCCGCAATTTCCGTCCCGAGATCGAGAAGCGCATCGACGAATATACCCGCAACGCGACGTCGCACGGCGCGGTGCTGGAAGCGGCGGAGTAACGGGCCATGGCCGGCGCAGACAAGAATGGACAGGTGAGGGGAGAGGCCGAGAGCGGCATTTCGTCCGCGCGTCCGTTTGGCGGCGACCCGGCCGATCCGTTCGGCATGGCCGAATGGATGAAGAGCATGCCGCAGGTGCCGTTGCATCCGCTGATGGCGCATCCGGCAGGAGCCGTTGCGGCGGCGACGGCGCTTGGCTTCGGTCTGTCGAGCCATATCGCCGGCGTCATGCTCGGCGCGATGCAGGGCGCCGTCGAAGCGTTGCAGAAGGGCTCGGCCTTGGCTGGCCAGACGCAGGCAGGCGTTCCGGCTGAGGTCGTTCCGGCCAAGGCTGCTCCGGTTCAGGCGGAAGCAAGACTGCCGGAGACGGTGAAGCCCGTTGTCGCGATGAAGAGCACGGTATCGAAGCCGAAGGCTGAGAAGAAACTGGCAGAGCCCGTCAAGGCGCCGGCGGCTTCAAAGGCCAAGGCCCGTGCCGCCGACGACCTCAAGCGGATTTCCGGCATCGGCCCGAAGCTCGAGCAGGTTCTGAACGGCAAGGGCGTTCGCCGGTTCGCTGATATCGCCGCATGGAGTGACGCCGACATCACCCGTTTCGACGACGAGCTGGGCTTTGGCGGACGTATCTTGCGCGACGACTGGGTAAAGCAGGCAAAGGCGCTGAAAGGCGCAAAAGAATAAGAGGCGGTGACCGGCAGAGGTTGCCACCGGCAAGCAGCATGGCTGTGTTGGAATTGTCCGTCGCCTGAAGGTGGACGGATGGAAGACAGGATTGAGTACGAAGATGGCAAAGCTGAAAGTCGACGGAAAAGAGATCGAGGTCCCGGATCATTTCACGCTGCTTCAGGCGTGCGAAGAAGCCGGCGCCGAGGTTCCGCGCTTCTGTTTCCATGAGCGGCTGTCGGTCGCCGGTAACTGCCGCATGTGTCTGATCGAGGTGAAGGGAGGGCCACCCAAGCCCGCCGCCTCCTGCGCCATGGGCGTGCGCGATCTTCGCCCCGGCCCGAACGGCGAAACGCCCGAAGTCTTCACGACCACGCCGATGGTCAAGAAGGCGCGCGAAGGCGTCATGGAATTCCTGCTGATCAACCATCCGCTCGATTGCCCGATCTGCGACCAGGGTGGCGAATGCGACCTGCAGGACCAGGCGATGGCCTTCGGCATCGACAGTTCGCGCTACCAGGAAAACAAGCGCGCCGTCGAAGACAAGTATATCGGCCCGTTGGTCAAGACAGTGATGAACCGCTGCATCCACTGCACGCGCTGCGTTCGTTTCACCACGGAAGTCGCCGGCATTGCCGAGCTCGGCCTTATCGGCCGCGGCGAAGATGCCGAGATCACCACCTATCTCGAACAGGCGATGACCTCCGAGCTTCAGGGCAACGTCGTTGACCTTTGCCCGGTCGGTGCGCTGACTTCGAAGCCGTTCGCCTTTACGGCGCGTCCGTGGGAACTGAACAAGACCGAATCCGTCGACGTGATGGACGCGCTCGGTTCGGCCATCCGCGTCGATACCCGCGGCCGCGAAGTGATGCGCATTATGCCGCGCGTCAACGAGGACATCAACGAAGAGTGGATTTCCGACAAGAGCCGCTTCATCTGGGATGGTCTGAAGACCCAGCGTCTTGACCGTCCTTATGTCAAGAAGGATGGCCGTCTGCAGGCAGCAAGCTGGGGCGAGGCATTCCAGGCGATCAAGGCTGCCGTTGCGGCGACCTCCGGTGACAAGATCGGCGCCATCGCCGGCGACCTTGCTTCCGTCGAAGAAATGTACGCGCTGAAGGAACTGCTTGCTTCGCTCGGTTCGGAAAACATCGACTGCCGCCAGGATGGTGCAGCGCTCGATCCGTCGCTCGGCCGCGCCAGCTACATCTTCAACCCGACCATTCAGGGCATCGAAAGCGCCGACGCGCTGTTGATCATCGGCTCGAACCCGCGCCTCGAAGCATCCGTTCTCAACGCACGCATCCGCAAGCGTTACCGGATGGGCAATTTCCCGATCGCCGTCATCGGCGAGCAGGGTGAGTTGCGCTACGAATTCGAGTATCTCGGTGCGGGCACCGACACGCTGGCCGAACTCGTGTCCGGCAAGGGTAAGTTCGCAGCGACCCTGAAGAAGGCGCAGCGTCCGATGATCATCATCGGCCAGGGCGCCGTCGCAGGGGGGGGGGGGGCTGCCGTTCTCGCTGCCGCTGCCAAGCTCGCAGGCGCAGTCGGTGCGGTGACCGCGGACTGGAACGGCTTTGCCGTTCTGCACACCGCGGCGTCCCGCGTCGGTGGTCTCGACCTCGGCTTCGTCCCGGGCAAGAATGGCAAGACGGCTGCCGAAATGGTTTCGGCCTCCGACGTTCTCTTCCTGCTCGGCGCAGACGAGATCGATCTTGCCGGCCGCAAGTCCGGCTTTACCGTCTACATCGGTTCGCATGGCGACAACGGTGCACACGCAGCCGACGTCATCCTGCCGGCCGCCACCTACACCGAAAAGTCCGGCACCTGGGTCAACACCGAAGGCCGCGTGCAGATCGGCAACCGCGCCGGCTTCGCTCCGGGCGACGCCCGCGAAGACTGGGCGATCATCCGTGCGCTTTCCGACGTTCTCGGCAAGAAGCTGCCCTATGATTCGCTTGGCGAATTGCGCTCGAGGCTCTATGCCGCGCATCCGCATTTCGCCGATGTCGACGCGATTGCCGTCGGCAGTGGCGACGAAATTGCCGCACTTGCTCAAAAAGCCGGTGAGATGGGCAAATCCGTGTTTGCGTCTCCGGTCAAAGACTTCTATTTGACGAACCCGATAGCGCGCGCATCCGCCGTCATGGCCGAATGCTCGGCTTTGGCACGCAACAACTTCAAAGCTGCGGCGGAATGAGCGCGAGGGAATAGAGTATCATGGACGCTTTCGTTTCGACCTATGTCTGGCCTGCGATCATCATGGTCGCCCAGTCGCTGCTGCTGCTGGTCGCGCTGCTGCTTTTCATCGCCTACATTCTGCTGGCCGACCGCAAGATCTGGGCGGCCGTCCAGCTCCGCCGTGGTCCGAATGTGGTGGGCCCCTGGGGTCTCTTCCAGTCCTTCGCCGACCTTTTGAAGTTTGTCTTCAAGGAACCGGTGATTCCGGCTGGCGCCAACAAGGCAATCTTCCTCTTGGCACCGCTCGTCTCCGTGACGCTGGCGCTGGCTGCCTGGGCTGTTATCCCGCTCAACGCCGGCTGGGTGATCGCGAATATCAACGTCGGCATCCTCTTCGTGTTCGCCATATCCTCTCTTGAAGTTTATGGCATCATCATGGGCGGCTGGGCGTCGAACTCGAAATATCCCTTCCTCGGCGCGCTTCGGTCTGCCGCGCAGATGGTGTCCTACGAAGTCTCGATCGGCTTCGTCATCGTCACCGTCCTGCTGTGCGTCGGCTCGTTGAACCTGACCGACATCGTCAATGCGCAGAGCAATGGCATCGGTACGAACTTGGGCCTGCCCGCATCGTTCCTTGATTGGCACTGGCTGGCACTGTTCCCGATGTTCATCGTGTTCTTCATTTCGGCGCTGGCTGAAACCAACCGCCCGCCCTTCGATCTGCCGGAAGCGGAATCCGAACTCGTCGCCGGCTTCATGGTCGAATACGGCTCCACGCCTTACATGATGTTCATGCTCGGCGAGTATGCGGCCATCTGCCTGATGTGCGCGCTGACGACCATTCTCTTCCTCGGCGGCTGGCTGCCTCCGGTTGACGTCTGGTTCCTGAACTGGGTCCCGGGCATCATCTGGTTCGTTCTCAAGGCATCCTTCGTGTTCTTCATGTTCGCGATGGTGAAGGCTTTCGTTCCGCGTTACCGCTACGACCAGCTGATGCGTCTCGGCTGGAAGGTCTTCCTGCCGATCTCTCTCGCAATGGTCGTGATCACTGCATTCGTTCTCAAGCTGACGGGAGCCGCATGATGTTGGCTTTCGCTCGGTTGCATACCGCTGGCCGCTCTGAGGCCGGCAAGTCTGGAGGTAAATGATGGCCGGTCTTTCGCAAGCCGTCAGCTCGCTGTTCCTCAAGGAATTCGTCGGCGCATTCTTTTTGTCGATGCGCTACTTCTTCAAGCCGAAGGCGACATTGAACTATCCCTTCGAAAAGGGTCCGGTCAGCCCGCGCTTCCGCGGCGAACACGCCCTGCGTCGTTATCCGAACGGCGAAGAGCGCTGCATCGCCTGCAAGCTCTGCGAGGCGATCTGTCCTGCCCAGGCCATCACCATCGAGGCTGGCCCGCGCCGCAACGACGGCACCCGCCGCACGGTGCGCTACGACATCGACATGGTGAAGTGCATCTATTGCGGTTTCTGCCAGGAAGCCTGTCCGGTTGACGCCATCGTCGAGGGACCGAACTTCGAATTCGCCACCGAGACGCGTGAAGAGCTGTACTACGACAAGGACAAGCTCCTCGCCAATGGCGACCGTTGGGAACGGGAAATCGCACGTAACATCGCAATGGACTCGCCCTATCGCTGAGACCAAGGCGTGGTGCCGCCCTTAAGGCGGCACATGTGAAACAGTTTGGGGCAAAGGCCGGACACGCGTCCGGCTTTGCCAGTGGAGTGGGGCTGCAAGAGCCTCACGCCGTGCAAGACGAAAAAGGCACCGATCATGGGTCTGCAGGTTCTTTTTTTCTATCTCTTTGCCTTCATCGCGGTGGCATCGGCATTTATGGTCATTGCGGCCAGGAACCCCGTTTATTCGGTGCTGTTCCTGATCCTGACCTTCTTCAATTCGGCGGGCCTGTTCCTGCTGGCTGGCGCCGAGTTCCTGGCGATGATCCTGCTTGTGGTCTATGTCGGCGCGGTTGCGGTGCTCTTCCTGTTCGTCGTCATGATGCTCGATATCGACTTCGCGGAACTGCGCGCGGGCGTGCTTGAATATGCGCCGGTTGGTGCGCTGATCGGTCTGATCCTGGCTGCCGAACTGATCATCGTCGTCGGCGGCGCGACCTTCTCGCCGGAGATTGCCAAGGGTATCTCGATGCCGATCCCGGCGGTTGCCGACCGGACGAACACGGCCGCCCTCGGCGACGTGCTCTATACCCACTATGTCTATTTCTTCCAGATCGCGGGCCTCGTGCTGCTGGTCGCCATGATCGGCGCCATCGTCCTCACGCTGCGTCACCGCGTGAACATCAAGCGCCAGAGCGTTCCGCAGCAGGTTGCCCGCACACCCGAGACCGCCGTCGAGGTGATCACGGTCAAGCCCGGGCAGGGCATTTAATTCGGACGCGAGGTCGAGGAACTAAAAAATGGAAATCGGAATTTCCCACTATCTCACCGTCAGCGCCATCCTGTTCACGCTTGGTGTCTTCGGCATCTTCCTGAACCGGAAGAACGTCATCGTCATCCTGATGTCGGTCGAACTGATCCTGCTTGCGGTCAACATCAACATGGTCGCCTTCTCGTCGTTCCTGAACGACATCACGGGCCAGGTCTTCGCTCTGTTCATTCTGACCGTCGCGGCTGCGGAAGCCGCCATCGGGCTTGCAATTCTCGTCGTCTTCTACCGCAACCGCGGCTCGATCGCTGTTGAAGACGTCAACATGATGAAGGGCTGATTGGGCTATGGATACCATCATCAAGGCTATCGTCTTCCTGCCTTTGATCGGCTTTCTGGTCGCCGGCCTTTTCGGCACTTCGATCGGCGCCAAGGCTTCTGAATATGTCACCTGCGGACTGATGATCATCGCCGCCGCGCTGTCGTGGTACGTCTTCTTCGACGTCGCGATGGGCGAACAGGAACTGATCAAGGTTTCGGTGCTGCGCTGGATCCAGTCCGGCAGCTTCGACGTCGAATGGGCGTTCCGCGTCGACACGTTGACAGCAGTCATGTTCGTGGTCGTCAACACGGTGTCGACGCTCGTGCATGTCTATTCGATTGGCTACATGCACCACGATCCGCACCGTCCGCGCTTCTTCGCCTATCTCTCGCTCTTCACCTTTGCGATGTTGATGCTGATCACGTCCGACAACCTGCTGCAGATGTTCTTCGGCTGGGAAGGCGTGGGTCTGGCATCCTACCTGCTGATCGGCTTCTGGTATAAGAAGCCGTCGGCGAACGCCGCCGCGATAAAGGCGTTCATCGTCAACCGCGTTGGCGACTTCGGCTTCTCGCTCGGCATCTTCCTCGTCTTCGTCCTGTTCGGTTCGGTCAATCTCGAAACGATCTTCGCAGCAGCCCAGACCTACCTGCCGGCCGAAGGCGCTGCAGCAGGGGAGGCGGTCGTCACGCTGTTCGGCATGCACCTCGACAGGGCCGATGCCATCACGGCTGCCTGCCTGTTGCTCTTCATGGGCGCGATGGGCAAGTCGGCGCAGTTCCTGCTGCACACCTGGCTTCCGGACGCGATGGAAGGCCCGACCCCGGTTTCGGCCCTCATTCACGCTGCAACGATGGTTACCGCCGGCGTCTTCCTCGTCGCCCGCATGTCGCCGCTGTTTGAACTTTCGCCGGATGCGCTGACCGTCGTCACGCTGATCGGCGCGATCACAGCGTTCTTCGCCGCGACCGTCGGCCTGGTGCAGAACGACATCAAGCGCGTCATTGCCTATTCGACCTGTTCGCAGCTCGGCTACATGTTCGTGGCACTCGGCGTCGGCGCCTATGGCGCGGCCATCTTCCACCTGTTCACGCACGCCTTCTTCAAGGCTCTGCTGTTCTTGGGTGCAGGCTCGGTCATCCACGCCGTCGATGGCGAACAGGACATGCGCTACATGGGTGGCCTGCGTAAACACATTCCGGTCACCTACTGGCTGATGTTCATCGGCACGATCGCGCTGACCGGCGTCGGCATCCCCGGCACCGTCATCGGTACCGCCGGCTTCTTCTCGAAGGATGCCATCATCGAATCGACGTTCGCTTCGCACAGCGTCGTCTCGGGTTTCGCCTTCGCGATGCTGGTCATCGCCGCGCTGTTCACCAGCTTCTATTCCTGGCGTCTGACCTTCATGACCTTCCACGGCAGGCCGCGCGCTTCCTCGGATGTCATGCATCACGTCCATGAATCGCCCCAGGTCATGCTGGTGCCGCTCTACATCCTGGCGGCCGGCGCGCTGGTCGCAGGCTTCCTGTTCCACGACTACTTCTTCGGCCACCACTATGCCGAATTCTGGCAGGGTGCGTTGTTCACGTCCGCCGAGAACGAAATCCTCGAGGAATACCACCATGTTCCGCTGTGGGTTAAGTGGAGCCCGTTCTGCGCCATGGCGCTCGGTCTCTTCACGGCCTGGTACATGTACATCCGCCGGCCGGAGCTGCCGAAGTACCTGGCGGAGCAGCATCGCGGCCTCTACCAGTTCCTGCTCAACAAGTGGTACTTCGACGAGTTGTACGACTTCCTGTTCGTGCGCTCCGCCAAGCGCCTCGGCGTCTTCCTGTGGAAGGAAGGCGACGGTCGGGTCATCGACGGCCTCGGTCCGAACGGGATTGCGGCACGCGTGCTTGATGTCACCGATCGTGTTGTCCGGCTGCAGACCGGTTACCTCTATCACTACGCGTTCGCCATGCTGATCGGCATTGCAGCGCTCGTTACATGGATGATGCTCGGGAGTTCCTTCTGATGACCGATTGGCCCGTACTTTCCGCGGTCACCTTCATGCCGCTCGTCGGCGTCCTGCTTCTCTTGCTGACAAGAGAAGACAGCGCCTACGGCCGCCGCAACATCCTCAACGTATCGCTGCTGACGACGATCTTCACCTTCGCCGTGTCGGTCTATATCTGGTACCAGTTCGACAGCTCGAACCCGGGTTTCCAGATGACCGAGAAGCACGAATGGCTCGGCACCGGGATTTCCTATCATCTCGGCATCGACGGCATCTCGGTGCTCTTCGTCGTCCTCTCCGCCTTCCTGATGCCGTTCTGCGTACTCGCAAGCTGGTTGTCGGTCGAAAAGCGGCTGAAGGAATACATGATCGCGTTCCTGATCCTGGAAACGTTCATGATCGGCGTGTTCGTGTCGCTCGACATCGTGCTGTTCTACGTGTTCTTCGAAGCCGGCCTCATTCCGATGTTCCTCATCATCGGTGTCTGGGGCGGCAAGGATCGCGTCTACGCGAGCTACAAGTTCTTCCTCTACACGCTGCTCGGCTCGGTGCTGATGCTGCTCGCCGTCATGGCGATGTACTGGCAGGCCGGTACCACCGACATCACCGAACTGCTCGCCTACAACTTCCCGCGTGAGATGCAGACGTGGTTATGGCTTGCCTTCTTCGCGTCCTTCGCGGTGAAGATGCCGATGTGGCCGGTGCACACCTGGCTTCCCGACGCGCACGTTCAGGCGCCGACGGCGGGTTCGGTCATCCTGGCCGCCATCCTCCTGAAGCTTGGCGGCTACGGTTTCGTGCGCTTCTCGCTGCCGATGTTCCCGCTGGCATCCGACTATTTCGCGCCCTTCGTCTTCACGCTGTCGGTCATTGCAATCATCTACACCTCGCTGGTGGCGATGATGCAGTCCGACATCAAGAAACTGATCGCCTATTCGTCCGTCGCGCACATGGGCTACGTGACGATGGGTATCTTCGCGGCCAACACGCAGGGTGTTCAGGGGGCGATTTTCCAGATGCTGTCGCACGGCATTGTCTCCGGCGCGCTCTTCCTTTGCGTCGGCGTTGTCTATGACCGTCTGCATACCCGCGAGATCTCGGCCTATGGCGGTCTCGTCAACAACATGCCGAAATATGCCGTCGCCTTCATGGTGTTCACCATGGCCAACGTCGGTCTTCCCGGTACGTCCGGCTTCGTCGGCGAAGTGCTGACCCTCGTCGGCGTCTTCCGCGTCAATACCTGGGTTGCGTTCTTTGCAACGAGCGGCGTCATTCTCTCGGCTGCCTACGCGCTCTGGCTCTATCGCCGAGTGATCTTCGGTGCGCTGGAAAAGGAAAGCCTGAAGGCTCTGCTCGATCTTTCGGGACGTGAGAAGGCGATCCTCTACCCGCTGGTGATCCTGACGATCTTCTTCGGTGTCTATCCGGCGCCGATCTTCGATGCGACCGCAGCCTCCGTGGATCTGCTCGTCAACAACTACTCCGCAGCCCTGCAGGCAGCGCAAAACGTTGCGCTTTCGGTGCAATGACCACAGGACGTGATTGGACATGACTGCTGAAACCCTCCTCGCTAGCCTGCAGCTCTCGATCCCCGAGTTGATCCTCGCGGTCGGCGCGATGGCGCTCTTGATGATCGGCGTGTTCGCCGGTGAAAAGTCGACCTCGACCGTCACCGGCCTTGCGGTTGCCGTTCTGATCATCGCCGGTCTCTGGCTCGTCCTGAAGACGGGCGAGGGCGAAGCTTATGGCGGCGCCTTCCTGTCCGATCCCTTCGCCAAGTTCATGAAGGTGCTGGCTCTGATCGGCTCCATCACCGCCATGGTAATGACGGTGGGCCATGCCCGTTCGGCGCAGATCGACCGTTTCGAGTTTCCGGTGCTGCTGTTGCTCGCCACCCTCGGCATGCTGCTGATGATCTCGGCCAACGACCTGATGTCGCTGTACCTGTCGCTCGAGCTGCAGTCTCTGGCGCTTTACGTCGTTGCCGCTATCAACCGTGACAGCATCCGCTCGACCGAAGCCGGCCTGAAGTACTTCGTCCTCGGCGCGCTGTCTTCGGGCATGCTGCTCTATGGCATGTCGCTGGTCTATGGCTTCACCGGCCACACCGGCTTTGACGAGATTGCCACTGCACTGACAACGACGGGCACGCCGTCGCTCGGCCTCATCTTCGGCCTGGTCTTCATTCTTGCCGGTCTCGCTTTCAAGATTTCCGCCGTGCCGTTCCACATGTGGACGCCCGATGTCTATGAAGGCGCGCCGACGCCGGTGACGGCGTTCTTTGCTGCTGCTCCGAAGGTTGCCGCCATGGCCATTTTCGTTCGCATCGTCATCAACGCGTTCGAGCCCGTCGTTGTCCAGTGGCAGCAGATCGTCGTCTTCATCTCGATCGCTTCGATGCTGCTCGGCGCCTTTGCTGCGATCGGTCAGAAGAACATCAAGCGGCTGATGGCCTATTCCTCGATCGGCCACATGGGCTACGCGCTTGTCGGTCTTGCTGCCGGGTCGATGGCGGGCGTTCGCGGCGTTCTGCTCTACATGCTCATCTACATGGTCATGACGCTCGGCACCTTCGCCTGCATCCTCGCCATGCGTCGCAAGGACGGCGAGAACGTCGAAAGCATCGACGACCTCGCGGGCCTGTCGCAGACCAACCCCTTCATGGCCACGGTCCTCACCATCCTGATGTTCTCGCTCGCCGGTATTCCGCCGATGGCAGGCTTCTTCGGGAAGTACTTCGTGTTCATGGCGGCGATCGAAGCGCATCTCTACGCGCTCGCCATCATCGGCGTGCTCGCATCGGTCGTTGGCGCCTACTATTACCTGCGCGTCATCAAGGTGATGTGGTTCGACGATGCCAAGGGTGAGTTTGCCCGCACCGCCGGCGAGCTTCGCCTGGTCTTCGGTCTCTCGGGCCTGTTCGTGGCCGGATATGTCCTGATCGGCGGTCCGCTCGGCAACGCTGCTGAAGTCGCGGCGCGGACCTTCTTTTGATCGGCCTTGAAGGCGGCGGCCGGGTTTCGCTCGACGATTTCCGGCACGTCGCGCTCAATGAGGTCGGTTCCACCAACAGCGAATGCCTGGTGCGGGCGCGCGAGGGAGACAGGGGAAATCTCTGGATCACCGCCGCCCGCCAGACGGGCGGACGCGGCCGACGCGGCCGGGCCTGGTTTTCAGAGCCCGGCAATCTCTATGCTTCGCTCCTGCTGATCGAGCCGGCCCCGATCGAGCTGCTGCATTCTCTGCCGCTGGCCGTGGCCGTGGCGGTTCACAGGGCCATTCGGAAGGTGATGCCGCCTGCCGGCGCTCCGGTCGAGATCAAATGGCCGAACGATATCCTCATCGACGGCAAGAAGACCTGCGGCATCCTGCTTGAAGGCGAGAGTCTCGCGGACGGCCGTCGCGCACTGGTCATCGGCTGCGGCATCAACATTGCCGTCCAGCCCGACGAGGCGCTCTACCCGGTGACTTCGCTTCGCAACGAAGGGGCGTCGGTATCGCCGGACGAACTGTTTGCCCATCTGTTCCTGACCATGGCCGAAACGCTTGCCGTTTGGGACCGGGGCAGGGGTGTGGCACACATCATAGACCAATGGCGGGCGGCAGCGCGCGGCATCGGCGAGACCATTACGGTGAACCTGCCGGATCGGTCGCTTTCCGGCCGCTTTGCCGGTATTGATCAGGACGGCCGGTTGATGCTCGACACGGGCTCGCACACGATGCAGACGATCGCCGCCGGCGACGTATTTTTTGGATAATCAAAACAAGGGCGCATCAAAACATGGCGCAAGAAGAAGAACTGGTGTTCTTGCCGCTCGGCGGCGTCGGCGAAATCGGGATGAACCTTGGCCTCTATGGCTACGGCAAACCCGGTCAGCGACAGTGGATAATGGTCGATTGCGGCGTCACTTTCCCAGGCCCGGAGCTTCCGGGGGTGGATTTGGTTCTGCCCGATATCGGCTTCCTGGCAGAAGAGCGCCGCAATCTCAAGGGCATCATCATTACCCATGCCCATGAGGATCACTATGGTGGCCTCAACGATCTCTGGCCGGGCCTGAATGTCCCGGTCTATGCCTCGCCGTTTACCGCGGGCATGCTGGAAGCCAAGCGCGACTTCGAAAAGAGCCGCGGCGAAATTCCGGTGACGATCTTCAAACAGGGTGATCGCATCAATGTCGGCCCGTTCGAAATCGAAGCGGTCGGCGTCAACCACTCGATCCCCGAGCCGATGTCGCTGATCATCCGCACGCCGCTTGGCGCGGTCGTGCATACCGGTGACTGGAAAATCGACCTTCAGCCGTCGCTCGGGCCGCTCACCGACGAGCAGCGCTTCCGCAAGATCGGCGACGAAGGCGTGCTGGCGCTTGTCTGCGATTCGACCAATGCCCTGCGCGACGGTGTCTCACCGTCGGAACAGGAGGTTTCCGCCAGCCTGACTGAGATCATCTCCAAGGCTGAAGGTCGCGTGGCGATCACCACCTTCTCCTCGAATGTCGGGCGTATCCGCTCGATCGCCGAAGCTGCGGAGGAGGCGGGCAGGGACGTGCTGCTTCTCGGCAGTTCGATGAAGCGCGTCGTGGCCGTCGCCCGCGACCTCGGCCTGATGGAAGGCATCAAACCTTTCCTCGCCGAAGACGAATTCGGCTACGTGCCGCGCGACAAGGTCGTCGTGATCCTCACCGGCAGCCAGGGCGAGCCGCGCGCAGCGCTTGCCAAGATCGCGCGCGACGAGATGCGCAACGTCGCCTTCTCCGCCGGCGACACGGTCGTCTTTTCGTCGCGCACCATTCCCGGCAACGAGAAGGCGATCAACGACATCAAGAACGGCCTGATCGAACAGGGCATTCACATCATCACCGACAGTGAAGCGCTGGTACATGTGTCGGGGCACCCGCGGCGCAGCGAACTGCAGCAGATGTACCAATGGGTCCGTCCGCAGATCCTCGTTCCGGTGCATGGTGAAGCGGCGCACCTGACGGCACATGCAGAACTCGGCCTGCAGTCGGGTATCGCCAGCGTCCCGCGTCTTCGCAACGGCGAGATGCTGCGGCTGGCACCGGGGCCGGCCGAGGTCATCGACACGGCGCCGCATGGCCGCATCTACAAGGATGGCTCGCTGATCGGCGACTTCGAGGAGATGGGTATCGGCGAGCGGCGCAAGCTCTCCTTTGCTGGACATGTCTCCGTCAATGTCGTGCTCGACAATCGCTACGACTTCCTCGGTGATCCGGACCTCGTTGCCATCGGCCTGCCCGAGTTCGACGACGAGGGCGAGGACATGGAGGACACGCTCTATGACGCCGTGCTCGGCGCTGTGGAAAGCATTCCGCGCGCCAAGCGCAAGGATCTGGCCATGCTGCAGGAGGCAGTGCGCCGCGCTGTGCGCAGCACCGTAAACCAGATCTGGGGCAAGAAGCCCGTGGTGACCGTGTTCGTCACCAAAGTCTGATTTTCTTCATGCCCCCGGCGTTGTAGATGTCCGGGGGCATGAAATCAGGAAGTTGGAGGATCGCGATGCTCGGACGTGTGAACCATGTGGCAATTGCCGTACCGGACCTGGCATCCGCGGCGCAGAGTTACCGGGCGACGCTCGGCGCGTCCGTTACCGAGCCGCAGGTCTTGCCCGAGCACGGTGTTACCGTCGTCTTCGTTACGCTTCCCAACACCAAGGTCGAACTGCTGGAGCCGCTCGGCGACACCTCGCCGATCGCAGCGTTTCTTGCCAAGAATCCATCCGGCGGCATGCATCACATCTGCTACGAGGTCGAGGACATCATCGCAGCCCGTGACACCTTGAAGGCATCCGGCGCGCGTGTTCTCGGGGACGGCGAGCCGAAGATCGGCGCTCACGGCAAGCCGGTGCTCTTTCTGCACCCGAAGGATTTTCAAGGGACTTTGATCGAGCTTGAACAGGTGTGACAGTTGATCGCGCGATGCGGATTTGTGTGATCGCGCCCGTGGCGTTATAAGCGGGCCAGAATGTCGCGAGGATCGTTCCGTCGATGGCCGGAGGCCATGTCGGGGCAGGTCTTCATCGGGAGCCTGAAATGCCGCTTTTTTCCACCTTTGCCATCTACTTCATTATCTGGTGGCTGACGCTGTTTGCCGTTCTGCCGCTCGGCGTGCGCACGCAGGCGGAGGAAAACGAGGTCGTGCCCGGCACAGTCGAAAGTGCGCCGGCGCGGTTCCGTGCCAAGCGTGTCATTCTGCTGACGACGGCGATCGCGGCGGTCATCCAACTCGCCTGGTATATTGTGTCTGTGCGGCTCGGCTACGGCATCGACAGCATTCCGCGCTTCTATCCGAAGTTTTACTGAGACGGTCACCGGGCGTACGTGGACGCCGTGCGCCGACGGATATCGGGCGAAGACGTTCGCCGACCGACAAATCCCCAGTTAAGTATTCCCGATTTTTGGTGCGGAGCTCCGTGCACGGGCTACCGGAAGGCAGTACGCCAGAAACCAGGGCAATCCTACGATTGACCGCCCAGAAATTGACATAGTTGAAGAGTGCGCGGGTGCTTCGCGAAGATTTCGCTTGGCGAAAGGCAAAAAAAAACAAGGCTAAAAGCCTTGTTTTTCAAGTATCGCGTGATCTTTAATCCGTTTCCGGCGGCAGCGACGAAGCGCGCCTAAGATCTTATCCTCCCAAGACTTGACCGCGAAAGTCGGCAAGAATTTAGACTTCTTGCCTGTTTTGTGAGCCGAAATTAGCCCAAACATTGGGCGATGTCACTCTGTTTTTTTGCATTTTTGCTACAGTTGGATAAAATTTCCCCGTTGACAAGCATCGTCGCAATCCTGTTACTAGCGTGCTCTTTTGACGCAGGTCTCAGCCCGCGGCTTCTCCCCTGAATCTCTCGATCCGCTCCGTGCTGTTCCCGCCGCAAGCAGGGTTTTCATCCGGGCGCGAAGCGGCTATGAACGCAGGGCTCGGAAAGGTTCCCGCCGATTTGTCGGTGACGGAAATTTGAGAGCCGACCCCAAGAAGCAATGGTCGCCTTTGCCAGTTTTCGGTGAGACCGGCGTGCCTGAGCTCAACGTCATTTCGCCCGAATCCGTCGATAGTGCGACGTTCATCAAGTTCTGGAACCCGTCATGCGCCTGTCCCGCTTTTTCATGCCCATCTTGAAGGAAAATCCGAAGGAAGCGGAAATCGTTTCCCACCGCCTTATGCTCCGGACGGGCATGATCCGGCAGCAGTCCTCGGGTATCTATACCTGGCTGCCGCTCGGAAAGCGGGTTCTCGACAAGGTCAATGCGATCGTTCGCGAAGAGCAGAACCGCTCCGGCGCAATCGAGCTGCTGATGCCGACGCTGCAATCCGCGGAACTCTGGCAGGAAAGCGGTCGTTATGATGCCTACGGCAAGGAAATGCTGCGCATCAAGGATCGCCAGGATCGGCCGATGCTTTACGGTCCGACCAATGAGGAAATGATCACGGACGTCTTCCGTTCCTACGTGAAGTCTTATCGTGATCTGCCGCTCAATCTCTATCATATCCAGCTGAAGTTCCGCGACGAGATCCGTCCGCGCTTCGGCACCATGCGCTCGCGCGAGTTCCTGATGAAGGATGCCTACTCGTTCGATCTCGACCGCGAAGGCGCCGAGCACGCCTACAACAAGATGTTCGCCGCCTACCTGCGCACCTTCTCCCGCATGGGGCTGCGCGCGATTCCGATGCGCGCCGACACCGGCCCGATCGGCGGCAATCTCAGCCATGAATTCATCATTCTTGCCGAAACCGGCGAATCCGAAGTGTTCTGCCACAAGGACTTCCTCGGTTTCGACATTCCCGGCGAAGACACCAATTTCGACGATGTCGCGGGTTTGAAGACGATCTTCGACAAGTGGACGTCGCGCTACGCTGCCACCTCCGAAATGCACGACGAGGCTGCCTTCAACGAAGTCGCCGAGGGCGATCGTCTGTCGGCGCGTGGCATCGAAGTCGGCCACATCTTCTACTTCGGTACCAAGTATTCCGAGGCAATGGGCGCGAAGGTTCTTGGCCCAGACGGCAAGGAACACACGGTCCATATGGGCTCCTACGGCATCGGCCCGACGCGGCTGGTCCCGGCGATCATCGAGGCGTCGCATGACGACAACGGCATCATCTGGCCGAAGTCGATCTCGCCGTTCGATGGCGTGATCATCAACATGAAAACGGGTGACGCAGCTTGCGACGCAGCTTGCGAGACGCTCTATTCGAAGCTCGGCGCGGCGGGATTCGACGCGCTGCTCGACGATACGGACGACCGCGCTGGCGCCAAGTTCGCGTCCGCCGATCTCATCGGTGTGCCGGTCCAGATCATCGTCGGGCCACGTTCGATCGCCAACGGCGAAGTCGAGCTCAAGGATCGCAAGACCGGTGAGCGCGAGACCATGACTGTCGAGGCGGCCCTTAACAAGCTGATCGCGACGAAGTAAGTGAGGCAAGGGGAGGCAGGATGACCGCCGTGACGGAAGATCAGGTGCAGGCTGCTGGCCAGTCTGCAAAGTCCGCCAGCCGCCCCTTTTCCGCCTTTGAGCGCATGGTCGCCTGGCGCTATCTGCGTTCGCGGCGCAAGGAAGCCTTCATTTCGGTGATCGCCGGCTTCTCCTTCATCGGCATCATGCTCGGCGTCGCGACGCTGATCATCGTCATGGCGGTGATGAACGGCTTTCGCACCGAACTCATCTCGCGCATTCTCGGCATCAACGGCCATATGATCGTGCAACCGATCGACGGTCCGCTCAACAACTACGCCGATCTCGCCACGCGTTTTTCCGGCGTGAAGGGCGTGACCATGGCGATCCCGCTTGTCGAGGGTCAGGTTCTGGCCCAGGGCGTTGGCGATGCCTCGACCGGCGCGCTCGTGCGCGGCATTCGCGCCGACGACCTCGGCAAGATGAAGTCGGTCTCCGACCATATTCAATCCGGCGATCTCGTCGGCTTCGCCTCCGGCAGCGGCGTGGCGATCGGCTCACGCATGGCCGAGCAGCTCGGTATCCAGGTGGGCGGCATCATCACGCTGACATCGCCGAACGGCGACGTGACGCCCATGGGCATGAACCCGCGGGTCAAGGCCTATACGGTCTCGGCAATCTTCGAGATCGGCATGTCGGAATACGACGCGTCGATCATCTTCATGCCGCTCGAGGAATCCCAGCTTTTCTTCAATGCGGAAGGTTTGGCGCAGCAGATCGAGATCTTCGTCGAGCACCCTGATATGGTCGACGAGCTGCGCAAGCCGGTCGAGGACGTTGCGGAACGGCAGATCTTCATCACCGACTGGCGCGACCGCAACAAGACGTTCTTTTCCGCACTCGAAGTCGAGCGCAACGTGATGTTCATGATCCTGACGCTGATCGTTCTGGTCGCGGCGCTGAACATCATCTCCGGGCTGATCATGCTGGTGAAGGACAAGGGCAGCGATATCGCCATCCTCCGCACCATGGGCGCGACCTCCGGATCGGTCATGCGCATCTTCTTCATGACCGGGGCCGCGATCGGCGTGGCCGGAACCGTTGCCGGCGTACTGCTTGGTGTCGTCGTTTGCCTGAACATCGAGTCCATTCGCCAGTTCTTCTCCTGGATATCAGGTACGACGCTGTTCAGCCCCGAGCTCTATTTCCTGAGCCAGCTGCCGGCAGACATGAACGCCGACGAGACGATCCTCGTCGTCGTCATGGCCCTCAGCCTGTCGTTCCTCGCCACGATCTTTCCGGCATGGCGCGCCTCGCGTCTCGATCCCGTGCAGGCCCTGCGGTACGAATGACAAGGACATCATCTGAATGAATGCGCGCGTGGCACTGCAGCTTTCGGGCATCGAGCGTAATTACGGGCAGGGGGACACTTTTCTCTCGATCCTCAAGGGGGCGGACTTCACGCTGAAAAGCGGCGAGACCGTTGCGCTTGTGGCGCCGTCGGGCACCGGCAAGTCGACGCTGCTGCACGTCGCCGGCCTGCTCGAGCGCCCTGATGGCGGAAAGGTCGTGGTCAACGGCGTGACCTGCGACGGTCTCAACGACGACAGGCGCACCGCGATCCGTCGCAACGAGATCGGCTTCGTCTACCAGTTCCATCATCTGCTTCCGGAGTTCACCGCTCTCGAAAACATCATGATGCCGCAGCTGATCGCCGGTCTCGGCAAGGCCGAGGCCGCTGAACGGGCGAGGGCGCTGCTCGACTATATGCGCATCGGCCACCGAGCCGACCACCGCCCGTCGGAGCTATCGGGCGGCGAGCAGCAGCGCGTGGCGATCGCCCGTGCGGTTGCCAATGCCCCGCTGGTGTTGCTGGCCGACGAGCCGACCGGCAATCTTGATCCGGAAACCGCCGGCTACGTCTTCGAGGCGCTCGAGGCATTGGCTCGCCAGTCAGGCCTCGCAGCGCTGATCGCTACGCACAATCACGAACTGGCGTCGCTGATGGACCGACGGGTGACGATCGAAGATGGCAAGGTTGTCGAGCTGAAGTAACGCTCGCGGCAACGCCCAGTTTCGACGAAACGGCGCCATCACGCTCGGTCCCTTGGCTTACGGCACGATGAGGCCGCCGCGATAGTCGAGCTCGTAGGCTTCGTCGCCGTCGACAAAAATGACCTCGCGTCCGGAAAAGTGCCCTGTGTCGCCACGGCTGCTGTCGATGTAATAGCCATAGGCGTGCCGATATTCCATTCCGCCGAGGAAGTGCTGCTTCTCACGATACATGGTTTCGAGCGCGGCCTTGATGACGATGCCAGCTCTTTCCGCATCGATCAGGTCGGGCCGGATGACGCGGCCGAAGTAATTCATGGCCCAACGGGTATCGTCCTCGAGCCACACCGTCTCCTGTCCGGCAAAGTCGGTTCCACCGAAGTAACTGTCGAGATACCGCCACTGATCGCGCTGATAGCCGATATCGCGGGATCCCGCGCGCGACGGAGCACGCGCTATGCCACCGCCGACATATGTCTTCGATTTGGCTTCCACGATGAAGTCTTTGAGCTGCTCGATGCTGGCCATGAGAACACCCTGTTTGTTCGGTGGCAGCATGGCGCGACATCGCATCGATGTAAAGAACAAAAAGGGAACATACGGCTCGATCAGTAGATGCCGCAGGCGTGTTGCCCGCGGTTGTCGGTCCAATCCTTGAGAAGCACAAGTTCGCCTTTGACGCTGACGGGCTTGTCATTCGATTTGCCCTTGCCGGTCAGGACATTCAGATCGCATTGCGAGGTGTTGTTGGGATCGAGCGTGTCGTAGGACGAATAGGTGTAACCGGCGACGACGAAGTCGAAATTACGGTAGGCGACCGTCAGCTTCTGCTCCCAGCGGTCGCGGCTGACCGAATCGTTGTGCGTGGTAATCAGCAGAGAGCCATTCGGGAGCGCGGTGATGGACGGGGCCTGGCCGACAAGGCCGTATTGACCCCAGACCTTGTTCGGAATGGCTGACTTGAGAGCCAGCGGGCCGTCTTCCCCGGCGAGATAGATATAGACGGCGTTGTCCTCGTCAGTCCCGTCGCCAGGTTTCACCAGCAGCGCCAGGTCGCTTGCACCGTCTTTGTCCCAGTCGCCGGTCGCCGCCGAAACGATGCGGCCGGGGTCGATCGCCTCGGCGGCAATGGCCAGCGAAGGAAGCAGGAAAACGAGGGGCAGGGTCAGGCGTGCATTCATGTCGCTGGTGCTCCGTGTGGTTGCTCTCGTCATAGGCGCAATGCACGGAGCACTCAAGGTTTCGGTTAATGGTCTCGAGCGGTCATGGCCGACGCAGTTAACCATGCGCGGTGGAAAGCGGGCGCTGTGCCCGACGGCGGTTGACGAGAGAACAAAAATAGAACAAAGTAAAAACATAACGGAAAAGGAGCCATGTTATGACTGATTTTGTTCGTGACCTCGCCGCCTTCACATCGATGGGCCTGTTCGTCGCCAGCGTTGCCTTCATCGCTCTCGGGCTTTGATCTGAGGGCCTATTTTCGAAGCGGCGCGATCCCGATTCGGGGTCGCTCGATACCATCCCGGCAGCGCACCGTTGAAAAGAACGCCGGCCCACGATGCAAAACTGGACATGGCGGGTGATAAGCGGGATATCCTGACACACTGGCAGGAATCAGGGTGTCGAAATGGCGGATCAAGGCAGCGTGGAACGGAACGATCAGACGGCTGCGGATCCGCAGTTCGTGCATCTGCGTGTTCACTCGGCTTTTTCGTTGCTCGAAGGGGCACTGCCTCTGAAGAAGGTGATCGGCAAGGCTGTAGCTGACGCCCAGCCGGCGATCGGCATCGCCGACACCAACAATCTTTTCGCGGCTCTCGAATTCTCCCAGAAGGCGGCCGAAGACGGCTTGCAGCCTCTTACCGGTTGTCAACTGTCGATCGACATGGAAGACGAGGTCGACAGTGATCGTCGCGGCCACGCCCAGCAGCTTGCCAAGCTGCCGGCCATCGTCCTGATCGCAGCGACCGACGACGGCTACACGCGATTGGTCGATCTGGTGAGCCGCGCCTATCTCGGCGGGGAAGGCAGTCAGGTCACGAGGATCACGCGGTCGTGGCTTGCAGAGGCTGGTACCGATGGGTTGATCGCGCTTTCAGGTGCCGGCGGCGGCCCGATCGACATGGCGGTGAAGTCCGGCTCGACGGCCCTGGCCGAGGCGCGTCTTGAGGCCTTGAAGGATCTCTTCGGCGATCGGCTCTATATCGAGCTGCAGCGGCATGGCAACTTCGACCGCCGGCATGAAAGCCGGATGATCGACCTGGCGTACAAGTTCGATGTGCCGCTGGTGGCGACGAACGAGGCGTTCTTTCCCTCGCCATCCGACTACGAAGCGCACGACGCGTTGATGGCTGTTGCCCATAACGCCATGGTTTCCGACGACAGCCGCTTCCGCTTGACGCCGGATCATTACCTCAAGAGCCGGAAGGAGATGGCGGCGCTTTTCGCCGATCTGCCCGAAGCGCTTGAAAACACCATCGAGATCGCGCGGCGCTGCTCGTTCATGCTGAAGACGCGCGGGCCCATTCTGCCGCGCTTCACCGGCGCCTCCGACGATCCGGAGGAGGCCGAGCGCGCCGAGTCCAGCGAACTGCGCCGACAGGCGGAAGAGGGGCTCGACGATCGTTTGCGCAAGCTTGGCATGGCCCCCGGCTATACCGAGGAAGAGTACCGCGAACGGTTGGCGTTCGAACTCAGTGTCATCGAGCGCATGAAGTTCCCCGGCTACTTCCTGATCGTTGCCGACTTCATCAAATGGGCCAAGCAGCACGACATTCCCGTCGGCCCGGGCCGCGGTTCCGGCGCAGGTTCGCTCGTCGCCTATGCGCTGACGATCACCGACGTCGATCCGATGCGGTTCTCGCTGCTGTTCGAACGCTTCCTCAATCCTGAACGCGTGTCGATGCCCGACTTCGATATCGACTTCTGCCAGGACCGGCGCGAAGAAGTCATTCGTTACGTCCAGGCGAAATACGGCCGCGAGCAGGTCGCCCAGATCATCACCTTCGGTTCGCTGCAGGCGCGCGCGGCGCTGCGCGACGTCGGCCGCGTGCTTGAGATGCCCTACGGCCAGGTCGACAAGATCTGCAAACTCGTACCCAACAACCCGGCCAACCCGACGCCACTGTCGAAGGCGATCGAGGAAGAACCGCGCCTGCAGGAGGAGGCGGAAAAGGAGCCGGTCGTCGCCCGTCTTCTTGATATCGCGCAGAAGATCGAAGGCCTCTATCGCCACGCCTCGACCCACGCCGCCGGTATCGTGATCGGCGATCGGCCGCTGTCGAAGCTGGTGCCGATGTACCGAGACCCGCGCTCCGACATGCCGGTGACCCAGTTCAACATGAAGTGGGTCGAGCAGGCTGGCCTGGTGAAGTTCGACTTCCTCGGCCTGAAGACGTTGACGGTGCTGAAGGTGGCCGTCGATTTCGTCAAGACGCGCGGCATCGAGGTCGATCTCGCCAGCATTCCGCTCGACGACGAGAAGACCTACGAGATGCTGTCGCGGGGCGAAACGGTCGGCGTGTTCCAGGTGGAAAGTGCCGGCATGCGCAAGGCACTGATCGGCATGCGGCCCGACTGCATCGAGGACATCATCGCGCTGGTGGCGCTTTATCGCCCGGGCCCGATGGAAAACATCCCGGTCTACAACGCCCGCAAGCACGGCGAAGAAGAGATCGAATCGATCCATCCCAAGATCGACCATCTGCTCAAGGAAACCCAGGGTGTTATCGTCTACCAGGAACAGGTGATGCAGATCGCCCAGGTTCTTTCGGGCTACTCGCTCGGCGAAGCCGACCTTCTGCGTCGCGCCATGGGTAAGAAGATCAAGGAGGAGATGGACAAGCAGCGCGCCCGTTTCGTCGACGGCGCGGTCAAGAACGAGGTGTCGAAGCCGCAGGCGGACCTGATCTTCGATCTTCTTGCCAAGTTCGCCAACTACGGCTTCAACAAGTCGCACGCTGCTGCCTACGCCATCGTCTCCTACCAGACGGCCTATATGAAGGCGCACTATCCGGTCGAGTTCCTGGCGGCGTCGATGACGCTCGACATGGCCAACACGGAAAAGGTCAACGACTTCCGTCAGGATGCTGGGCGCTTGAGGATCCAGGTGATCGCGCCATCGGTCCAGTCGTCCTTCCGGCACTTCCAGACCGGCGACAAGCGCATCTATTATTCATTGGCGGCCATCAAGGGCGTCGGCGAATCGGCGGTCGAGCACATCGTTGCCGTTCGCGGCGACCGCGAGTTTGCAAGCCTTGAGGATTTCTGCCTGAGGATCGATCCGAAGCTGCTCAACCGGCGTGTGTTCGAAAGCTTGATCGCCGCCGGCGCCTTCGATTGCTTCGGCTACGATCGGGCCGAACTGGTCGGCGGTCTCGATCGCATCCTCGGCTTTGCCCAGCGCGCGCAGGAAAACAAGACAAGCGGACAGAGCGATATGTTCGGGGCAGGGGCAGCGACCGGACCGGAACGGATCGCGCTTCCCACCTACACGCCTTGGCTCGCCTCGGAAAAGCTGCACCGCGAATTCCAGGTGCTGGGCTTCTATCTCTCGGCCCACCCACTCGATACCTACAATCCGCTGCTCGCCAAGATGCGCGTCCAGACCTTCGGCGATTTCGCCGGTGCGGTGAAGAAGGGGGCAACGGCGGGCCGCCTCGCCGGCACCGTTACCTCCAAGCAGGAGCGCAAGACCCGAACCGGCAACAAGATGGGCATCATCGCCTTCTCCGATTCATCCGGCCAGTTCGAGGCCGTGCTGTTTTCTGAGATGCTGCACCAGTATCGTGACCTGCTCGAGCCCGGCAAATCGCTGGTGATGACCGTGCAGGCGGAGGAACGCCCGGAAGGTATCGGCCTTCGCATCCAGACCCTGCGCTCGCTTGAGGAAGAATCGCTGCAGATGCAGAAGGCGCTGCGCGTCTATGTGCGCGATGCCGGGCCGCTGAAGTCCATCGCCGCACATTTGAATGCGCGGGGTGAGGGCCTCGTCTCCTTCATCGTCATCAAGGACAACGGTCAGCGCGAGATCGAGGTCGAGCTCAGCGAGAAGTTCCGGATTTCGCCGGAGATCGCCGCAGCACTTCGTTCGGCCCCGGGTGTGGTCGACGTCGAACTCGTCTGACCGCGCCGCATGATTGCTTGAACTGGCGTCAGCCCCGTGGTGATGCGCGGGTGATGGTGATGAAATCGGTACCGTCGCCGGTTTCAAGTCCGCTTTCCATATCGGAAATCGACAGCGACGAGCCGTCGGCAAGCAGGCCGCCAATCCGCTTGCGGACATCGTCGGGGACCGTCAGGCGGCCAAGCGTGCGCTGCACGGCGTTGAAGGCGGATGGGTCGGCGTCGGTGGTGATGCTGAGGCGCTTTTTCGCCGATGACGGCAAATGGTTTTCGAGCGAAACGCCGAACCATTTTCCTTCCGTCTTTTCGCTGTCAATCTCCTGAAATTGCAGGAAATGGGTACCGAGCGCCTGCTCCGGCCTGTCGATTGTGATGCCTGCCTCGAAAATCGCCTTGAAACCCTGGCGGACAAGGATCACCCCATTGGTGAGAGTGTCGCGGCCCGCCTTCTTGAAAATGGCGTCGGTTAGTTCCGGCGTCAGCTTGCCGTCGACGGTCGATCCCTCGGCGGTCTGGAACGCGTTGATGGCGGCGATTGTGTCCGGGCCGATGTGGCCGTCCGGCACGCCGGCGACATAGCCGAGTTGGTTCAGCGCGGACTGTACTTCACGCCTGATATCACGTTCGCCGCGTCTGGTGATCAGCATGCGGATCGGCTCGCGGTCTTCTGCGACGATGGCGGCCGTCGCGGTCGAGGCCTCTGTCATCGCCACTTCGACCGGCACGTTCTCGGCCTGGCTGATCGCCGGACGAAGCGGAACATCCGACAGTGGCGCGGGGTTCTCGCCTGGCGCCGGCTCGCGCTGAAAGAGCATGGCGCTCGACACTTCGGTGGGGCTGACCTGCCGGTCCGTTATCAGGACATGCATGCCGCGCGACGTCATCTTGAAGAGACTGGCGGCGAACTTGCTCGGCAGGCGCACACATCCGTGCGAGGCGGGGTAGGCCGGCACATGATTGGACCCGTGCAGCGCGATGCCGGACCAGGTCAGCCGCTGCATGAACGGCATCGGCGCATTCGAATAGATGTTGGATTTGTGATGACGCCGCTTTTCGAGGATCGAGAAGATGCCCGTCGGTGTCGAATGACCGGCCTTGCCGGTGGAGACCGCCGACGTTGCGATCACCGCGTCGCCGTCATAGACGACGAGGGATTGCTGGTCCTTTGAGACGATGATCTGCAGCGGTGCGCTGCTGCCGGCAAAACCGGCTGAGGGCGAAAACAGCAAGACGACGACGCTGGCCGTGAGAGCGAAACGCGATACCATACACTCATCCCAACACGTAAACTGGCCGACGAGACTAGACTGTAATCTTTAAAGAATTCGTCCGGATCGGACCGAGGAAACGTCAAGCCGCTGCCGATAACGCGCCAAAGCATGTCGCGCAAAAGTGGTTAACGGTTTTGCGATGACGACATGCGCAAAGACAAGAGCTTAAAAGCGCAGCGAGCGAATCTGAAAGATCGCGACGCGCTTTAGTGATCGCGCTTGCGGCTGCCGAAAGTGTAGCCGGTTTCGACGCTTGCCTTGCCGAACTTGTCGCGCAGCTTGTTGATGGCATCTTCGGCAGCAGCGCGACGGGTCGCTGCTGGGTCGACAAGATCAGGGGGATCGGCGAGATCGGGGCTGGAAAGATCGCTGACGCCGATGCCGATCAGTCGATATTTCGTGCCGTCGACTTCCTTCTCAAGCAGCTGCAGTCCTGCGCGGAAGATCCGGTCGGCGAGCCGCGTTGGGCTGTCGAGGCGGCGGTTGCGGGTCCTGATCTTGAAGTCGGCAGTCTTCAGCTTCAAAACCACCGTCTGGCCGGCGAGTTCGGATTTGCGCAGGCGGTGCGCGACCTGTTCGCTCAGCCGGCGCAGATGTGTGACGAGATCGTCGTAGCGGGCGAGATCGTCGTTGAACGTCGTCTCGGACGACACGCTCTTCGCCTCGCCGTCGATTTCGACGGTTCTCTCGTCGAGGCCACGCGACAGGCGGTAGAGCCTCTGGCCCATGGTGCCGTAGCGGCGCATGAGGTCGGCTTCCTCCATCGTCTGAAGCTGGCCGATCGTGCGAATGCCGTCGCGCTCCAGCGTGGCCGCGAACGCCTTGCCGACGCCCCAGATCAAGGTCACCGGCCTTTCTCTTAGGAATTCGAGCGCCTCGGCCTGGCCGATCACCGAGAAGCCGCGAGGCTTCTGCAGGTCTGATGCGACCTTGGCCAGGAACTTGCAGTAGGAAAGCCCGACGGAGACCGTGATGCCGATCTCCTGTTCGACGCGGCGGGCAAAGCGGGCGAGCGTGCGGGCAGGGGGATCGTGGTGCAGCCGCTGGGTACCGTTCAGTTCCAGGAAGGCTTCGTCGATCGAGAGAGGTTGCACCAGCGGTGTCAACTCCTGCATCAGCGCGCGAACTTCGCGGCCGACGTGCACGTATTTTTCCATATTGGGCTTGATGACGACCGCTTGCGGGCAGGCTTCGAGCGCCTTGAACATCGGCATGGCCGAGCGTACGCCGTGGATGCGGGCGATGTAGCATGCTGTCGAAACGACGCCGCGCTTGCCGCCGCCGATAATCACCGGCTTGTCGGCAAGCTCCGGATTGTCCCGCTTCTCGACGGAAGCATAAAACGCGTCGCAATCGATATGGGCGAGGGTCAGATCGTAAAGCTCGGCATGACGCAGGAGGCGCGGACTGCCGCAGCCAAGGCAGCGTCGCGCCGTCGCGGTCTGTTCCCTAAGGCAATCACGGCAGAAGCTTGGAGTTTGGGAACCACTGTCGAGCATATCTGGAACAAATGTTGAACATCGCGACTTTACGCTCTACGCTAGCGAGTCTCAAGGGAGGCTGCGTTGGAAATTGCCTTGCACGTCAGATTGCCGACGCCAAACCGCAGGTCGGATTTTGAGCTACTCCGCGCGGCTCTCGCCCCGTCGGATCGGGCGGTGCTACCGTTGGAAATGCGCGCGAATGGCGCTGGCGGCATCGGTCCAGTCGGCGGCAATGTGAACACACCCATCCGGCGCAGGCGCGAGCGCGCGAAACTCGGCGTTCGCCATCAGATTGATCAGCAGGCAGGACGGCGCGTGCGCCTGCACCGATTGCAGGTTGCGCGCGATGTCGTCGATGAAAACAACGGGAAGTGCCCGTCCGGCATGCAGGCGTTGAACGATAGGCCCTTTGGGGTCCTCGGAAGCGAGCAGCGGATAGGGAAGATCGAGCCGGTCGAGCAGAGCGCGACGCGCGGCCGCATGCCGTGGCGGCATGGCCGTCAGGAAGACGATGTCTGCCAGAGCGGACAGTTCGTGAAGAGCCTCGACAACGCCGACAGCCGGCGTTTGCCAGCGATCCTGCGCGGCGTAGAAAGCGTCGAGCATGTCTTTGACGTCGGCCTCGGTCGCCGGCTGTTCCGTTGCGCGATGGATGATGTTGCCGGTCAGCCGGAAGGAGCGCGGCAGGAGGACATGGTCGCGGCTTTCGAGAAAGGCCCGGAAGGGGCCCAGGAATTCGAGCACGACTTCGTCGACGTCGCTGACGATCAGCGGACGGTTGCTGAGGCGGATTTCATCGTCGCGGACAGTATTGTTCAAGTTCAGCTGTCCTGCAGGTCGGCGGCGCCGGAAAGCTTCTCGTGCGCGCGCACGACATCCTGGGGGGGCGTCCCGGTCGCCTCGCAGAAAGCTATCAGCGTCGGTTCGTGGTCCATGAGAAAGGCGACGAGCCCGCCCATGAAGCCCGGCTCGCCGATCGCATTGCGCAGGGAGGACGGATCCGTCCCCGTCAGCGCCAGAAATCGGGACAGCAGGTCCGGCTCGCCGGCAAGCCAGGAAAGAATGTCGATGGCGATTTCGTCGGCGCTCTTCAATGTCTTGGCCTCCTACTGTTTTTACGCCCGGAATTACCTATTTTTCAACCAAATAGGATTATCGTTGAACTCGAGGAAATGGGTCGAGTCGTTGGCTTTGCAACTTAGATGTCTTGAGAAGACTTGCAAGAAGACGACGGACAGCAAGGGATCGACATGCCCAAACAGGTAATGATTGTTGAGGATAACGAGCTGAACATGAAGCTCTTCCGAGACCTGATTGAGGCTTCCGGCTACGCGACGATCCAGACGCGCAACGGTATGGAGGCGCTGGAGCTGGCGCGCAAGTATCGTCCCGATCTCATTTTGATGGACATTCAGCTGCCGGAGGTTTCCGGGCTCGAGGTCACGAAGTGGCTGAAGGAAGACGATGAATTACACGTCATCCCGGTCATTGCGGTGACCGCTTTCGCGATGAAGGGCGACGAGGAACGCATCCGCCAGGGTGGATGCGAAGCCTATGTTTCAAAACCGATTTCTGTGCCAAAGTTCATTGAGACGATCAAAACCTACCTTGGCGATGCCTGAACGGCGGGAAAATTGATATGACTGCGCGCATTCTTGTTGTCGATGACGTGCCTGCCAACGTTAAGCTTCTCGAAGCGCGTCTGCTCGCCGAGTATTTCGATGTGCTGACTGCGGGCGATGGCCATACGGCCCTGTCGCTCTGTGAGACGACGCCGGTCGACCTGGTGCTTCTCGACATCATGATGCCCGGCATCGACGGCTTCGAGGTCTGCGAGCGGCTGAAGGCCAATCCCCGCACCGCACATATTCCCGTGGTCATGGTGACCGCACTTGACCAGCCTTCCGACCGGGTCCGCGGATTGAAGGCCGGTGCCGACGATTTCCTGACAAAACCGGTCAACGATCTGCAGTTGATGTCGCGGGTGAAAAGCCTCGTGCGCTTGAAGAATGTCAGCGACGAGTTGCGGCTGCGTGCCCAGACGGCGCAGACCATCGGCCTTCAGGAACTGGCCCGCCAGGATCGTCCGGACGAGCCGGGCAACGTCCTCTTGGTCGATGGCCGCGGCTCCTCCCAGGAGCGGCTGCAGCGCACGCTCAAGCCGATTGCCGATGTCTCTGTTATCTCCGACCCGCAGGCGGCGCTGTTCGAAGCGGCCGAGAACAATTTCGATCTCGTCATCGTCAACGCCAATTTCGACGACTACGATCCGTTGCGGCTTTGCTCGCAGCTGCGGTCGCTGGAGCGCACGCGCTTCATTCCGATCCTGCTGATCACCGAGCAGGGCAATGACGAGATGATCGTGCGCGCCCTCGATCTGGGCGTTACCGACTATATCATCCGGCCGGTCGATCCTAATGAGCTTGTTGCCCGCTCGTTGACGCAGATCAGGCGTAAGCACTGCAACGACATGCTGAGGAAGAGCGTGCAGCAGACGATCGAGTTGGCGGTCACAGATGGCCTCACAGGCCTGCACAATCGCCGCTACCTCGACAATCACCTGAAGCTGCTGATGGATCGCGCCGCAGCGCGCGGACGCCCGTTGTCGATCTGCATGACCGACATCGACCGGTTCAAGCAGGTTAACGATACCTACGGCCATGACGTCGGCGATGAGGTGCTGCGCGAGTTTGCCAGCCGCATCCGCTCGACCGTGCGCGGCGCCGATCTTGCCTGCCGCTTCGGCGGTGAAGAGTTCGTCGTGGTCATGCCCGACACGCCGCCGGAGATGGCGGCTGCCGTTGCGGAGCGGTTGCGCCACATCATCGAGAGTCAGCCGTTTTCCATACCGCATGCGGACGGCGCGCTGGTCATCACCGCGTCGATGGGTATTGCCGGCATGAAGCTGGAAGGCGACATGGCGGAAGCTCTGTTGAAGCGCGCAGATATGGCGCTCTACCAGGCTAAGAACGAAGGTCGTAACAGAGTGGTGGCGGCTGCTGCCTGACGGGGGGATCTGAGCCACGTCATCCGCTGGCGGCTTGACGAAAATCCAGGCCCCTCTTGCGGCATGCCTTTAAAGTTGTATTCTTCGTCGCGTCGATGCTACCGAGGGGGTTGGTGGCCGCGATGGCCATGTATTTCCATGTCCTAGGACGATACAGAATTAACCATGTGCCGAGCAACACCGCTTCGCGCATTAAGAATTCGTTGATTTTTTTCTATTTTCAGGTGATGCTGATAAACACGGGGAGATAGCCTCCACCAGTTTCGGTTACCCCATGATGCTCAGGTCCGCCGCATCTCCTGGGTCGTGGGGTCGGTCGGTTGGCTTTTGACACCTGCGGAATCCTCGTGCCGCGGTTAGAAGCCAGCCGACCCCCATTCAAAGCGCTGTTCCGGAAGGGGCGGCGCTTTTTGATTCGTGCCTGTGCGCATGCACAGTCGCGGGAGGCATGAAAAGGGGCGGGTCGCCGACCTGTCTTCGGCCCGCTTCACGGCGCACTACAGCGCCGCGCGTCTTATCAGGCGCGCAAAGGTCACCATAGCGCTTTAAGCTGCTGCATGTTTCCTTAAATCGCATGCGATTTAAGGAAACATGCAGTAACGGAAAGGGGCGCCAAACCTTGCGGTTGGCGCCCCTTGATCCCGAGAAACGTCAGATCTTACTTGATCTTGGTTTCCTTGAACTCGACGTGCTTCTTAGCGACCGGATCGTACTTGGTCTTGGTCATCTTGTCCGTCATCGTGCGGCTGTTCTTGGTCGTGACGTAGAAGAAACCCGTGTCGGCTGTCGACAGCAACTTGATCTTGATGGTGGTGGCTTTTGCCATGGTCGTCCTGCCTTTATGAAATTGAAAGCCGTGGACAACCGGTTGCGGGCCACGGGCAAGGTTGGCGCGAAACTACAAATCGCGGCCGAAAAGTCAAGGCCGTTTTGGATTCAAAACGATCCTTACAACCGAAAGCGCGACGTATAGACCGAAAAACCCGGCAATCGCCCAGGCAAAACCGTTGTTGCCGGCCACATCCATCGATGCGCCGATCACCTGTGGCCCGGCGACAGTGCCGACCGCATAGGAGAAGACGAACGCGGCATTGGCGGCGGCAAGATCGGAGCCTTGAAGGCGCGAGCCGAGATGACTGAGGCCGACGGTATAGAGGCCGGAGACGCAGCCGCCCCAGAACAACAGCACGATCGCCATCAGGAACCAGCTTTCCACCAGCATCGGCAGACAAAGGGCACCGATAAGGCCGATGACGGTCATGGCGGACAGCAATGTGCGCTTGTCCTTGATCTGGTCTGACAACATGCCGAGCGGAATCTGGAAGATGAAATTGCCGACACCCATCACGGTCAGCAGCAGCGCCGCCTGTGATTCGGTGAAGCCCGATCGTGTCCCGTAGACGGTAAAGAGCGACAACCCGCCCGATTCGACCGCGCCGAAGATGAAGACGGCGGCCGTCGCCGTCGGCACCAGGAAGATATAGCGCACGAAGTGGCGGTCGGGCTTTTCGTCGATCACCGGGCTCTCGTCCCGTGCGATGAAGATCGGCACGGCGGCGAGCAGAATGACGCCGGCACCGACCACGAAGGGCAAGACGCCCTCACTGCCGAGGATCGAGAAGAGCAGCGGCCCGCTCAGGAAGCCGAGGGATAGAACCGTGCCGTAGATGCCGAGCACGAAGCCCCGTTTCGCTGGCGGCGCGGTGGCATTGATCCAGAACTCGGAGAGGATGAAGAGTACGGTAATGGCACCATGGAAGACCACGCGCAGCGGAAACCAGAGCCAGAAGTTGGTAATGTAGTAGAAGCCGAAAGCGCTGATTGCGGCGAGCAGGACGGCCCAGAGCATCGTCGGCGCTACACCGTGGCGATGTGCGAACTTGGTCGTGAAGGAAGCTGCGACCATGGAGGCCACGCCGGCCATGGCCGAATTGAGACCAATCAGCGTCGACGAGATGCCGCGCTTCTCCATGATGCTCGAAAGCAGCGGCAGGCCGAGGCCGATCGCGATGCCGACGGCGCTGATGGCGGAGACCGCCGCGATCAACGACGGCCAGTGAATTTCCTCAACCGGTGCGGGGCACTCGGGCGTCGGCTGTGACATGCGACTGTGGTCCTTAGAGAAGCGTGCGGATGAACCGCCCACGGCGCGTGAAATAGAAAGGCACGGAGCGCTCGTAGGGGAGCGATGGGTCCGCGTTAAGGCCGCTTCTCAGATCCGAAAGGATGATGGCGGTTATCTCCGGTATCCGGAGCGAGGGGAGGTCGTTGACATCGATCCACTGCAAATCCTGGAGCTCCCGGCTTTCCAGAACCCGCGATGTATCGACTTCGGCTTCGTCCGCGAAGATCGCGAAGAAGCGCGTATCGAACCGCCTCGAGTGTCCCGGAGGAGTAATGGCCCGAGCCATATAGCGCAAGTTTGCGAGATCTGGAAGAAAGGGTAGCGGCGCTTCCGTCTCGGCGCGGGGCGTGCCCAGCAGAACGCCCGCTTCCTCATAGAGCTCCCTCAGTGCCGCCAGGGCCAGCGCCCTGGCGCGAGCATCGCTGACGGGTTGGCCATCGACGCTCTTCAGCGCCTGGAGAACGGCGGGGTTGAGGTCGCTGGAGAAGGCGAGGCGATGGTCCGTCGGATCCCGGCGCCCACCGGGAAAGACGTAGAGATCGGGCATGAAGATATGCGCGCTGCTGCGCCGGCCCATCAGCACGCGCACGTGGCCTCCGGAACGGTCAAGCAGCATGATCGACGCTGCGTCACGCGGTCTAGTACGTCCTACGGGGATGCCGGAGGCCCGGGCGACGCTCTCGCGCCCTGACGTCATGCGGAGGGGTCTCGCGCAGGCAGAACGTCCTCGGGCGTGTCCTCATGGCCGCCGAAACCGTGCATCTTCAGCGCCCATTGCAGGCCGATGACCGCACCCTTGATTGGCTGCAGCAAGCCGAGCGAGCTCACCAGCGTGATCGGCGTCCAGACGGCGAGGTGCTGCCAGGTCGTCAAGGGCAGGATCATATCGGTCATCATGTAGCCGCCGAGCACCAAATGGCCGACGATGGTGACGACGATATAGGGCGGGAAGTCATCGGCACGCTGATGGTCCATGCGCTCGCCGCAGGCCGCGCAGGCATCGACGGATTTGACGTAGCTGCGGAACAGCTTGCCGCTGCCGCAGGCCGGGCAGGTGCCGAGAAAGCCGCGGCGCATGGACCGACCGACCGGACGTTCGTCGGCGGCATGACCACCGAGGTGAAGCGTTTCCTTGTCCGTTGCCGTCATGTGCATTCTCTCCTTGTCGAAGCCGCCGGCCGCTGCTTGTGGCCTAGCGCTTTCCGCGCGGCGGTCGTGTTCCCGGCTTCTTGCGCGGGCCCGAGCGATCACGACGCCCCGACTTGTGGAAGGAGCGCGTAGCGGTCGGCATCTTACGCCCGTCGCTGATCATCTCGAAGCGAAGCGCGCCGGCAAGCGGCACGGCTTCGACCAATTTGACCTGCACCGAATCGCCGAGACGAAAGCCGAGGCCAGTCTTTTCGCCGGAAAGGGCCTGATGCGCCTCATCAAAGATGAAGTAGTCTCGTCCGAGCGTAGATATAGGCACGAAGCCGTTGGCGCCATAGGCCGGCAGGGTGACAAAAAGTCCCGCCTTGGTGACGCCGGCAACGCGGCCTTCGAATTCTTCGCCGATGCGGCCGTTCAGGTGATGGGCGATCAGCCGGTCGACGGTATCGCGCTCGGCGGCCATCGCCCGGCGCTCGAAGGTCGAGATTTCCGCGGCGATATCGTCGAGCACGCCTTCTTCCTGCGGCGTGAGCCCGCCTTCGCCAAACCCGAGCGAGCCGACCAGCGCCCGGTGGACGATCAAGTCGGCGTAACGCCGGATCGGCGAGGTGAAGTGCGCGTATTTCATGAGGTTGAGGCCGAAATGGCCGATATTCTCGGGGCTGTAGATCGCCTGGCTCTGGGAGCGCAGCACCATCTCGTTGACCATCGTTTCGAAGGGCTTGCCTTCGGCCTTGGCCAGGATGCCGTTGAAGTGGTTCGAGCGCATGCTGCCGCCCTTGACCAGCGAGAGGTCGAGTGTGGCGAGGAATTCGCGCAGGCTCTCCTGCTTGGCCAGAGACGGTTGGTCGTGGACGCGGTAGATCAGCACCTGGCGCTTCTGCTCGAGCGTCTCGGCGGCCGCGACGTTCGCCTGGATCATCATTTCTTCGATCAGCTTGTGTGCGTCGAGACGGTCCGGAACGAAGACGCGATCGACCGTGCCGTCGGGCTTCAGGATGATCTTGCGCTCGGGCATGTTCAGCTCTAGCGGCTGGCGGCGGTCACGGCCGCGCGTCAAGATGCGATATCCCTCCCATAGCGGCTTCAGGATCGTGTCGAGGATCGGGCCGGTCTTGTCATCCGGATTGCCGTCGATGGCCGCCTGTGCCTGCTGGTAGGAAAGCTTGGCCGCGCTCTTCATCATGATGCGATGGAAGGTATGGCCCGCCTTGCGGCCCTCTTTGGAAAAGCGCATGCGCACGGCGAGTGCCGGCCGATCGACCCCTTCCTTGAGAGAGCAGAGGTCGTTGGAGATCCGTTCCGGCAGCATCGGCACGACACGATCCGGGAAATAGACCGAGTTGCCGCGCTTCAACGCTTCAAGATCGAGGGCCGACTTCGGCCGGACATACCAGGAGACGTCGGCAATCGCGACGGTGACGATCACGCCGCCGGGGTTGTCTTCCGCTGGGTCCGGCTCAGCGTGGACCGCGTCGTCGTGGTCCTTCGCATCGGCCGGATCGATGGTGATCAGCGGCAGCGAGCGCCAGTCTTCCCTGTGCGCCATGGTAGCCGGGCCGGCGTCTTCCGCTTCCTTCAGCACGCGTTCCGGAAAGACGTGCGGTATGCCGTGGGCATAGATGGCGATCATCGAGATCGCCTTTTCCGAGGCGACCGAACCGACGACGTTTTGAACCTGAGCGCGCGGCAGGCCGTAGCGGCCAAGGCGCGTCAGTTGGACCTCGATGAGATCTCCATCCTTGGCGTCGCCGACGAAGTCCGGATCGACCAGAATTTCCTCGCCGCGCTTTTCGATCGGCATCAGGCGCCCGCCACCGCCCGGCGTGGCGCGGAAGACGCCGAGGACGGCGTCCCTGCGCTTGTCGAGAACCTTGATGATGCGTGCGGTATAGGCCGGACCGCCACGGTCCTTGGCCGGGAAGATCTTGGCAAGCACACGGTCGCCGAGGCCGCCGACCGGCACCTTGCCCTTGTCCTTGCCGACAGACGACTGCTTGATCAGCACCGCCGGTGCGACGCCGTCATCGTCGAGCCACTCGGCCGGGCGGCCGATCAGTTCGCCGTCGACGTCGCGCACGGTGATATCGAGCACGGTAACCGGGGGAAGGGCGCCCGGACGCACGAGTGACTTGCGCTTCTTCTCGACCAGACCGTCTGCTTCCAGCGAACGCAGCAAGGCTTTGAGTTCCACGCGCGTGTCGCCCTTGAGGCCGAAGGCCTTGGCAATTTCACGCTTGGAGGCGCGGTCCGGGTTCTCGGCGATGAAGCGCATCAGCACGTCGCGCGGGGGAACCGCGCCGTGGATGATCGAGGTTTTCTCCGGTGCCGGCGCGACCCTTGCCGCGCGGCCCTCTTTCCTGCCGGAACCTTTTCCGGATCGTTCGGTCGGGTCGCGCGGTATTCTGGTCAAGGTCAGTCCTTCTTGGCCTTCGCGGCCGTCTTTGGTTTTGGTTTGGCGGGCGCCTTTGCCTTTGTCGTCTTCTTGGCCTTGGCCGCACCGTCGGCGGCAGCCTTGGACGACTTCGTCACCTTTGCCTTCGTCGCCTTGCCCTTGCCCGTGCCGCTCTTGGCGGCGCGCTCGGCAACGAGTGCGAGCGCCTCTTCGACTGTGACGGACTGCGGATCCTTGCCCTGCGGCAAGGTCGCGTTGACCTTGCCCCAGTTGACATAGGGGCCGTAGCGTCCGTCGCGAACGGTAATTGCGCCACCTTCGGGGTGATCGCCCAGCTCCTTCAGCGCAACCGCCGCGGCGCGGCCACGGCCGGCACCGGCCTTGGATTGCTTGTCGGCAATCACCGAAACGGCACGGTTCAGGCCGATCGAGAAGACGTCCTCGATCGATTCGAGGTTCGCATAGGTGCCGTCATGCAGCACGAAGGGGCCGTACCGGCCAAGACCGGACGAGATCATTTTGCCTGATTCGGGATGCGCGCCGATATCGCGCGGCAGCGAGAGCAGGGCGACAGCCTTCTCGTGGTCGATCGACGATGGCGTCCAGCCCTTGGGCAGGCTCGAGCGCTTGGCTTCCTTGCCGTCGCCGCGCTGGACATAGGGGCCGAAGCGGCCGCTGCGCAGCGTGATTTCTTCGCCGGTATGCGGATCCTTGCCCAGTGCCTGAGGTTCGTTCGAGACCGAAGCTTCGGCGTCGTTATTGCCGTCAGAGGAAAGCTGGCGGGTGAAGTTGCATTCGGGGTAGTTCGAGCAGCCGACAAAGGCGCCGTACTTGCCGAGTTTCAGTGACAGCTTGCCGGTGCCGCAGACTTGGCAGATGCGGGGATCGCTGCCGTCTTCGCGCTTGGGGAAGACCAGCGGTGCCAGTTCCTCGTTCAGCGCGTCGAGCACGTTGGTAACGCGCAGCTCCTTGGTTTCCTCGATCTGTGCGAAGAAATCCTTCCAGAAGTCGCGAAGAACGTCCTTCCAGTTGACCTCGCCCGCCGAGACCTGGTCGAGCTTTTCTTCGAGCGATGCCGTGAAGTCGTAGCCGACATAACGGGTGAAGAAGCTTTCCAGAAACGCCGTGACGAGCCGCCCCTTGGCCTGGGGCACGAGCTTGCGCTTGTCGTTGGTGATGTAGTCGCGGTCGAGCAGCGTCGTTACCGTAGCGGCATAGGTGGAAGGCCGGCCGATGCCGAGCTCTTCCATCTTCTTGATCAATGTTGCTTCCGAGTAGCGCGGCGGCGGCTCGGTGAAATGCTGCGAGGCATTGATCTTCTGCTTCGCCAGGCTTTCGCGCGCATTGATCTCCGGCAGGCGGCCATCTTCGTCGCCGTCGTCGGTCTGTTCGCCGTCTTCCTTGGCGTCGGTATAGGCTGCAATGAAGCCATCGAAACGAATGACGGAACCAGTGGCGCGCAGGCCGGCCTTGTTACCAGCATTGTCGGCGGTAATCTCGGCAGTCGTGCGCTTGATCTCGGCGGAGGCCATCTGGCTGGCGATGCCGCGCTTCCAGACAAGGTCATAAAGCTTCAGCATGTCGCCGTCGAGGAAACGGCGGACCTGGTCCGGCGTGCGGTTGAAATCAGTCGGGCGAATGGCTTCGTGCGCTTCCTGGGCGTTTTTCGCCTTGGTGGAATAGAAGCGCGGCTTTTCCGGCAGGTAGCGGTCGCCGAACTGGCTGCCGATCGCCGAACGTGCGGCTTCGATCGATTCCGGCGCCATCTGCACGCCGTCGGTACGCATATAGGTGATGAGACCGACGGTTTCGCCGCCGATGTCGACACCTTCATAGAGCTTCTGTGCGACCTGCATGGTGCGCGAAGCAGAGAAGCCGAGCTTCGACGACGCAGCCTGCTGCAGCGTCGATGTCGTGAACGGCGGCGAAGGGTTCCGCTTGACCGGCTTTGCTTCGATGCTGTCGACGACATAGGTGGCGCCGTCGAGCAGGGTCTTCAGCCGGTTGGCTTCTTCGCCGTTGCCGACGGCGCGCGGTGCCAGCCGTTTTCCATCCGCCGAAACAAGGCGCGCCTCGAATTCATCGCCGCGGGGCGTCTTCAAAAGCGCAGACAGGTTCCAGTATTCTTCGGAGATGAAGCGTTCGATTTCTGCTTCGCGGTCGCAGACGAGCCGCAGCGTGACCGACTGGACGCGGCCGGCGGAGCGGGCGCCGGGCAGCTTGCGCCAAAGCACCGGCGACAGGTTGAAGCCGACGAGATAGTCGAGTGCGCGGCGGGCGAGATAGGCATCGACCAGGGGAATGTCGAGGTCGCGCGGATGGGCGATTGCGTCAAGCACAGCCTTCTTGGTGATGGCGTTGAAGGCCACACGCTTGACCGGCTTGTCGCCCAGCACTTTCTTCTTCCTGAGAAGATCGAGCACATGCCACGAGATCGCTTCGCCTTCGCGATCCGGGTCGGTCGCGAGGATGAGGCCATCCGATGCCTTCACGGCATCGGCAATATCCTTCATGCGTTTGGCCGACGCGGCGTCGACCTCCCAGGACATCTCAAAATCTTCGTCAGGACGGACCGAGCCGTCCTTGGCAGGCAGATCCCGCACATGGCCGAACGAGGCAAGAACCTTGTAGCCGGGGCCGAGGTACTTGTTGATCGTCTTTGCCTTCGAAGGCGATTCCACCACTACAACATTCATCGTCATTTTTCTGAGACAACCGGGTTTGGTCTTGCGTCAGCGCTGTTCGCACCGAGCGTCGCCGAATATCGATGCCCCGAAATGGACAGGGATTCGAGCGGGGTCAAGGGGTTTCATTCAAAATAGCGACAGCGCTGCGTTATGCAGCCATTGCGAGAATAGATAATTATGTCGCTTTCCGATTGAGTCGGCCGTGTTTCCTTCGTATCTGCGAATGTGCTTTTGTGTCGTCGGTTGCTGACTCGACAGCGCACAAACAAGAAGTTTTATTGGTCCGTATTGAGCGACACGAGTCCGCCTGCGTGGCGGCTAAGGCGTCCGCCAAGGTCAAGTTCAAGCAGCACGAGATAGACTTCAGCTGCAGGCAATCCGGTGTGGCGAATGACATCGTCGACCTCGGCCGGTGTCGGGCCGAGTGCGTCGATGATCGCCGCGCGGTCGCCGTCACCGAGCGGCACCGCCTGTCTCGACGGGGTTTCAAAGCCCGGCTCCTCGGCTCCTGCCGACAACGGCAGCTTGTATTGGCTGAGAGGCGCAAGCGCGTCGATTACGTCGTCCGATGTCGTCGTGACGATGGCGCCCTGTTTGAGCAGGTCGTTGGTTCCATGACAGCGCGGATCGAGTGGAGAGCCGGGAACGGCAAACACCAGGCGACCGAAATCGGCGGCATAGCGGGCCGTGATCAAGGAACCGGACCGGGTGGCCGCCTCGACGATCGTCACGCCGAGACTGATGCCGGCAATCAGTCGGTTGCGCCTGGGAAAATCGCGAGCGCGCGGCTCCCAGCCGAACGGCATCTCGCTGACCGCCAGGCCTTGGCCCGCCATGATATCGTTGAGCAGTCCGACATTCTCCGGCGGATATGGCCGGTCGATACCGCCGGCAAGCACCGCGATCGTTCCGCTCTCCAGGCTTGCCCTGTGGGCGGCGGTGTCGATGCCGCGCGCAAGTCCTGAAGTGATCACATAGCCGGCTCGCCCGGCATCGCGCGCGATCATCGCTGCGAACTTGGCGCCACTGACCGAGGCGTTGCGCGAGCCGACGATGCCGAGGGAGGATCGCGTCGGGGCGTTAAGGTTGCCTTTGACGGCGAGAAGAGGAGGAGCACCATCGATCTGACGAAGGGCGAAAGGGTAGTTTGGTTCGCCGATGCCGACGAAGGTCGCGCCAAGACGATGAGCGATTTCGAGTTCTCGCTCCGCCTCCGCCATGGTGGCGACGCGGAACGTCCGCGCTCCAGCGCCGCGCCGGGACAGTTCGGGCAAAGCGTCGAGCGCTGCCTCGGCGGTGCCGAAGTGATTGATGAGGTCGCGGAACGTGGCGGGGCCGACATTGTCGCTGCGGATCAGTCGCAGCCAGGAAATCTTCTGTCGTTCGGTCAGCGCAACTCCGGTTCGTCGTGCACTGACGTCCAACATTATCGCTTGTCTCCGATCTTGCTTTCGGTGCCTGCAAGCAGCCGCTGGATGTTGGCGCGATGTTTCACCCACGTGATCAGGGTCATGACCGCAAACAGCAGGGCGACTTTCTCGTGTCCCGTGACATAGAGTACAACCGGAATGACTGCGGTTGCAACCAGTGCCGACAGCGAGGAGTAGCGGCTGATTTTCGCCATCGCCAGCCAGATCGCCCCAAAGGCGAGAACCATCAGCGGCACGAGGCCGAGCAGCACGCCGATATAGGTGGCGACGCCCTTGCCGCCCTTGAAACCGAGCCAGACGGGGAAGAGGTGGCCGAGGAAGGCGGCAAGGCCCGCGGCGATGCCCGCTTCGATACCCCAGAGAGAGGCGATCGCGGCTGCGGCCGTGCCCTTCAAGGCGTCAAGCAGCAGGGTGGCGGCGGCAAGCTTCTTGTTGCCGGTCCGCAGAACGTTGGTGGCGCCGATGTTGCCCGAGCCGATCTTGCGGACGTCACCGAGGCCGGCCATGCGCGTGAGGATCAGCCCAAAGGGGATCGAGCCGAGCAGGTAGCCGAAAGCAAGGCTCAAGACTGTTGAGGGCAGTCCGAGCTGCCAGGAAAAAAGATCCACCGATTCCTCCCGCGCGACCGCTGTCGCCTATGCCGAATGCACAAGCTCGCCGGCAACATAGGTTTGCACAACCCGTCCGGTAAAGCGCGCATTTTCGAATGGCGTGTTCTTCGACCGCGAAACGATCGCTTCCTTGTAGAGGACCCAGGGCTCTTCGAGATCGATGACCGTGATGTCGGCCTTGGCGCCGGGCTTCAAGGTGCCCGCATCCAGGCCGAAGATCGTCGCCGGGCGCGTCGACATCGCATCGATAAGTCGCATCAGCGGAACCTGGCCGCTGTTATGCAAGCGAAGCGCTGCGGCAAGCATTGTCTCGAGCCCGATCGCGCCGTTCTCCGCATCTGAGAAGGGCAGGCGCTTGGTGTCGACGTCCTGCGGATCATGCGAGGAAACGATGATGTCGATGGTGCCGTTGGCTAGAGCTTCCGCCATCGCGACGCGGTCGTCCTCGCGGCGCAGCGGCGGCGAGAGCTTGAAGAAGGTCCGGTACTCGCCGATGTCGTTCTCGTTGAGCGTCAGATGATTGATCGAGATGCCGCAGGTGACGTTGGCGCCGCGGTCGCGGGCGGTCTGAACGGCCTCGGCGGATTCGGGAACCGAGATGTTGGCAGCGTGGTAGGCAGCCTTGGTCAGGCCGGCGATACGCAGGTCGCGCTCGAGCGGGACGATTTCCGCTTCGCGCGGCACACCGGCAAGGCCGAGCCAGCTTGCAAGCAGCCCCTCGTTCATCACGCCGTTGGCGCCGAGATATTTGTCACGCGTTTCAAGCGCGATCACCGCGCCGAACTCGCGGGCATAGGTCATGGCGCGGCGCAGCATCAGCGTATCGTGGATCGCCTTGCGACCGTTGGTAAAGCAGACGGCGCCAGCCTCGCGCAGCAGGCCGAACTCGGTCATCTCTTCGCCGGCAAGACCCTTGGTCATCGCCGCTGCCGGATAGACGTTGACGAGTGCCTTGTCGCGTGCGGTCTTCTGCATGAACTCGACAAGCGCGATGTCGTCGATCACAGGATCCGTGTCCGGCATCGAAATGAAGGAGGTGACGCCGCCGACGGCTGCTGCGCGCGATGCCGATTCGATCGTTTCGCGGTGCTCGGCACCTGGCTCGCCGACAAACACACGCGCGTCGACGAGGCCCGGGACGGCTGTCAGCCCATCGCAGTCCTTGACGAAGGCGCCATCCGGCGTGCCCTGATTGAGCGCATCCTTGCCTGCTGCCAGGATGCGGCCATCGTCGCCGACGATGATCGTGCCTGTTTCGTCGAGGTTGCGGGACGGATCGACGATGCGAAGGTTTCTAAGAACGAGCGGTCTGGTCATACGCGCGGCCCCTGGTTCTGGGAAAGAAGAAGCGTTTCCATTACCGCCATCCGCACGGCGACACCCATCTCGACCTGCTGCTCGATCACGCTCTGAGGCCCGTCGGCGATTTCGGACGCGATTTCGACGCCGCGGTTCATCGGTCCCGGATGCATGACGAGCGCGTCGTCCTTGGCGGCTTTCAGTTTTTCGGCATCAAGGCCGTAGTAGTGGAAGTACTCGCGCACCGACGGCACGAAGGAGCCGGCCATGCGCTCGCGCTGCAGGCGCAGCATCATCACCACGTCAGCATCCTTCAGTCCCTCGGCCATCGAGTGGTAGACCTCGACGCCCATGTCGGCGATCCCTGAGGGAAGCAACGTCGCCGGTGCGACGACGCGCACCCGTGCGCCCATCTGGTTGAGCAGGAGGATGTTGGACCGCGCGACGCGCGAATGCAGCACGTCGCCACAGATCGCCACGATGATGCGCGAGAGCTTGCCCTTGATGCGGCGGATCGTCAGCGCGTCGAGCAGGGCCTGGGTCGGATGCTCGTGCTGGCCATCGCCGGCATTGACCACCGAGCAGGAAACCTTCTGCGCCAGAAGTGCGGCGGCACCCGCCGAGGAATGGCGCACGACCAGCACGTCGGGGTGCATGGCGTTCAGCGTCATTGCCGTATCGATCAGCGTTTCGCCCTTCTTCACCGACGAGTTGCCGACCGACATGTTCATCACGTCGGCGCCAAGCCGTTTGCCGGCAAGTTCGAAGGAGGATTGTGTCCTCGTGGACGCTTCAAAGAAGAGATTGATCTGCGTCAGCCCTCGAAGGGTGGACGTCTTCTTCTCCCTCTGACGGGAGATCTTGACGGCTTCATCGGCGCGATCGAGCAGGTAGGTGATGTCCTGCTCCGTGAGACCTTTGATGCCGAGCAGGTGGCGATGCGGGAAAGTGGTCATGGGCCGCCCTTGCGCTCTGGAATGTGGCTCGCTCTATAAGACTTGCCCCCCGGTACGGCAAGCGGTGCGCGAGCCCTTCCGCGGAAAACTTGGGTGCGGCATCCTATCTTTCCCTGGCCCCGTTTCGTGGTCGGCAAACTTGCGCTAGAACCGGCCCATGAATCAGATGAACCGGACCGAACAGAAACTCGCCGAGCTGAACCAGCCCAAGCCCTGGTCCGGCATCAATGCCTATCGTTCCGATCCGCTGATCGTGGACATCACGTCGGGCATGACGAAGGCCCTGCGCGACGAGTTCGATACGCTCGGGCGTTATGTGACCTCGCCGGAGGCGCAGGAACTGGCGCGCATGGCCAACGAAGGCGTGCCGAAGCTGAAGACGCATGGACCGCGCGGCGAGCGCCTCGATGTCGTCGAGTTCCATCCGGCCTGGCATGCCCTGATGCGCCGCTCCATGACCTCGGGCCTGCATGCATCCGCCTGGGAAAACCTGCCTGACGAACGCAATCAGTCGCACAAGACAAGAGCGATCCGTTTCTACCTGACGGCTCAGCTGGAATGCGGCCATCTTTGCCCGCTGACGATGACCAGCGCCTCGCTGGCCGCGATCACTGCTTCGCCAGCCGTACAGAAGGAATGGGCGCCGAAGATCCTCTCGCGTAAATATGATTCGTCGAACAAGCCGTGGATGCAGAAGTCTGCGGTCACCGTCGGCATGGGCATGACGGAAAAGCAGGGCGGTACCGATGTGCGCGCCAACACCTCGACCGCCGAGCGGGTGGGCGAGGGCATCTACCGTCTGAACGGCCACAAGTGGTTCATGTCGGCGCCGATGAGCGATGCTTTCGTCATGCTGGCGCAGACCCGCGACGGGCTCGGCTGCTTCCTCGTGCCGCGGCTTCTGGAAGACGGTGCCGCCAACGGCCTGCGCTTCCAACGTCTGAAGGACAAGCTCGGCAACCGCTCCAATGCATCCTCCGAAGTCGAGTTTTCCGACACGTTCGGTTTCGTGCTCGGCGCGCCTGATGCCGGCATCCGCACCATTCTCGACATGGTGACGCTGACCCGTCTCGATTGCGCGCTGGCGTCCGCCGGCATCATGCGGGCCTCGCTCGCCGAGGCCGTCCACCATACGCGTGGCCGCAAGGTCTTCGGCAAGCCGCTCGTCGGCCAGCCGATGATGACCCGGGTTCTCGCCGACATGGCGCTCGACGTTGCTGCTGCCAGTGCCTTGTCGTTCCGCCTCGCCGATGCCTTCGACAAGGCCCACGGCAGTGCCGAAGAGGCCGCCTATGCCCGCATCATGACGCCGGTTGCGAAATACTGGTGCTGCAAGATCGCCCCGGCACTGATCTATGAAGCGATGGAATGCCTCGGCGGCAACGGCTATGTCGAAGAGCGGGCGCTGGCCCGGCACTATCGCGAGGCGCCGGTCAATGCCATCTGGGAAGGCTCCGGCAACGTCATGGCGCTGGATGTCTTGCGTGTGCTGCTCAAGCGCAAGGATCTTTTCGAGCAACTGTTTGCCGTCCTCAGCCGCGATCTCGGGCCTGCGGGGCGCAAGACCATCGACGTGCTGCGCGCGGCGATGTCGCTCTGCGAGCGCGACGAGGGGGCCGCCCGCATGCTCGTCGAGCAACTGGCGCTGGCTGCCGCTGCCGCCGAACTCTATCGCCTTGGCGCCGGCCGCATCGCCGATGCCTTTCTCGAATCGCGCCTTGCCGCCGGATGGCGGTCGACTTACGGCATGCTCGATTCGCGCTTCGATTCGGCCTACATCCTCGATCTGCTCTACCCGGCTGCCACGTAAGCGGTCACCGATAGCACCAGCGGTATCGTGAAGAAGGAGACGACGGTCTGGACCGTCGCCACCGCCGCATAAAGCTCGGCGTCGCCGCCCATCTGTTTGGCCAGCAGATAGCCGTTCATCGCGGTGGGCACGGCCGCGCCGAGCGCGATGACGCACAGCGCGTCGCCGCGGATGCCGAGCAGGAAGCTGGCGCCCACCATGAACACCGGCATGACGATCAGCTTCAGGAAGACGGCCAGCAGCGCCGACCCGCTCGGCTTCAACGCGTCGGACACCCGCAGTCCTGCTCCGACCATCACCAGCCCGAGGCTGAGCGAGGCGCTCGCAAGCATGTCGATGGTCGTCATCACCGGCCCGTAGACGGTTATGCCGGTCAGGTTGAACAGTATGCCCAGCACTGATGCGACGATTAACGGATTGGTGACGATCTTGGCAAAGAAACGCCGGAAATCGCGGTTACCGCCTCCGAACCAAACCAGCACGCCGACGTTGTAGAGATTGATCGGGATGATCACGAGCGTCATCACCAGTGCCGTCAGCGTCAGTCCGATCGGTCCGTAGAGCTTTTGGGCGATCGCCAGTGCCATGAATCCGTTCCACCGTGTCGCCGTCTGGAAGACGGAGGTGAAGGAGGCGCCCGAAACCTCTCTGTTGCGAAACAGCGGCCAGAGGAAAAGGACGAAGATCGACATCAGGCTGACGCTGCCGATCGTGGCGATCGCCGTGGCGTCCGCCTTCATGCCGGAAAAATCGGCCTGGGCCAGCGTCGAAAACAAGAGGGCGGGGAAGAGGATGTAATAGCCGAACTGTTCGAAGCCCAACCAGAGCTTCTGATCGACGAGCGTCGTGCGTTTCAGCCATGCGCCGAGCAGCACCAGAAGAAAGATGGGAAGGATACTTTCAAAGACGATGATCATGGCAGGGCCTGCGCGGGAAGAGGGCCCACCGTTACTGCATAATCCGTCAAACCGGAATCGATTTAAGACGAAATCATGCCGCGAGTTTCAAGCTTTGCAGCGTCCTTCGCCCATCAGGTTTGACGGACGGCGCATTGGAGGGAGGCCGCGCTGACCGCAGCCGGGCAGGAGCCTGTGAAAATTAACCTTAACGAATGGTTTACATTGCGCGGTCGCCGGCGAGCGTGGACAGTGGCTGGGCAACGCAAAGAAATCCGGAACGGAGCGGTTCGGTGAGAACTGGTCTTTTGATCATCATGATGATGTTTTTCGCCGGACTGGCGCTCGATATCGTGGTCCCCGCGATCGTGCTGCTTGCCTTGGTATTGGCAGATCGCGCGATCTATCCATTGTTCTATCGACGCATATCGGAAAGGGGGGCCGCATGAAGTGGTTTCTGATCCTGTGGGCATGCCCCGTCATGCTTTTGGCCGCCTGGTACGGCCTTTCCTATTACGACATGAGCTTCGGCTTCTTCATGCTGACGCGCGAGACCCATGACCTGGTCTTCCAGATCTATGGCAACGTGCTCGGCATTCCGCCGGAAAGCATTCCACCGCTCGTCGCGCGGGCCATCATTGTCGACAGCTTCATCGTTCTCGGCATCGTCGCCTTCCGCAAGCGTCGCGAGCTTGCTGCCTGGTATCGCCGCCGTTTCGGTGCAGGCGCCGTTCAGTCGGCTGGTGCGCCGTCCCTGGCAAGAGACGCCAGCCTGTCGAGCGCGCCTTGAAGAATGAAGGATGCGGCGGCCGAGTCGATGCGCTCGGCCCGCTTCTTGCGTGACACGTCCATCTCGATCAACACCCGCTCGGCCGCGACCGTCGAAAGCCGTTCATCCCAGTAAACGAAGGGCAGGGGCGTCTTCTCGACCATGTTTCGCACGAAAGCACGGGTCGCCTGACACCGCGGTCCCTCGGTGCCGTCCATGTTAACCGGCAGGCCGATGACGAAGGCGGCGACCCTTTCCTTCTCGGCTGCCGCCAGAAGCGCCACCGCATCGATGCCGAACTTGACGCGTCGGATCACTTCGCGCGGTGTCGCGATCCGGCGTCCAAGGTCGGATACCGAGAGGCCGATCGTCTTGGTGCCAAGATCGAGGCCAGCGATGGCCTGATTGGGCTGAAGCTGGCTCGCGAGCTCTTCGATGGTCAGAATTGTCATTTGATTTGCCGATTCGATCTTTGCAGGTGTTCGTCTCGTTCCATATAGCTGCTCCAAGGCACAAATCATCTGGGAGAACGTCATGAAGATCAAATGGCTCGGCCATTCCGCCTTTCACATCGAAACGGCAACGTCGAAGATCCTGATCGATCCCTTCTTTACCGGCAACCCGGCCTTCCTTGACAGCGAACGCAAGGAGGTGACTGCCGGGCTTACCCATATTCTCCTGACGCACGGTCATGGTGACCATGTTGGCGACACCGTCGCCATCGCCAAGGAAACGGGAGCGGTGGTCGTTGCCAACTTCGATCTCTGCATGTGGCTCGGTCGCCAGGGCGTTTCGGCGATGGAGCCGGGCAATACCGGCGGCACCATCCACCTCTCCGGCTTTTCCGCCACCTTCGTCAACGCGCTGCATTCTTCGGCGCAGATTACCGAAGACGGCGTTTCGCATTCGCTCGGCAATGCCAACGGCCTGGTCCTGCATTTCGAGGACGAACCGACGCTCTACCATATGGGCGACACGGACATCTTCTCGGACATGGCTCTGATCGAAGAGCTGCACCAGCCCGAGATCGGCCTTATTCCGATCGGCGACCGCTTCACCATGGGGGGCGCCGTGGCCGCGCTCGCCTGCCAGCGCTACTTCAAGTTCTCGACCGCCATTCCCTGCCACTACGGATCCTTCCCGATCATCGACCAGACGCCGGAAAACTTCGTTGTGGGCATGGATAGCGCCTCGACCAAGGTCGCGACACCGGCCGTCGGCGGCGTCGTAAGCGTCTGACGGCGAAGGCCGTCAGCACCGCGGCAGGCGAGCGATCGGGTGATTCCCCCGTTGCGCGCCTCGCCGCGCACCATTATAGCGGGGGAAAGTTCCAGATACCGGAGACGACCATGTCCGTAGACCTTGCCACCGTGAAGCGCGTTGCGCGCCTCGCCCGCATCGCCGTCAGTGAAGATGAAGCCACGCGGATGGTGGGCGAAATCAACGGCATCCTTGGTTTTGTCGAGCAGCTCTCCGAAGTGAATGTCGATGGCGTCGAGCCCATGACGTCGGTGACGCCGATGGAGATGAAGAAGCGCCTGGACGTCGTGTCAGACGGCAGCAAGGCCGACGATATCGTCGCCAACGCGCCCAATACCGATCGCAACTTCTTCCTCGTCCCGAAGGTCGTCGAATAATCCGACCGCCTGCCGCCCCGACGTCCCTGATTGCGAAAGTCCGATTTCATCATGACCGAACTCACCAGCCTTACGATCGCCGAAGCCCGCACCAAGCTTGCCGCCAAGGAGATCACCGCCGTTGAACTGACCGACGCCTATATCGCGGCGATCGATTCCGCCAACGAAGCGATCAATGCCTATATCGCCGTCACGCCCGACAAGGCGCGCGAAATGGCCAAGGCATCGGATGCGCGCATCGCAGCAGGCAAGGCCGGCGCGCTCGAAGGCATCCCGCTCGGCATCAAGGATCTCTTCGGCACCGAAGGCGTGCACACGCAGGCCTGCAGCCACATTCTCGATGGTTTCGCCCCGCGTTACGAATCGACCGTGACCCAGAACCTGTGGAACGACGGTGCCGTGATGCTCGGCAAGCTCAACATGGACGAGTTCGCCATGGGCTCCTCCAACGAGACGTCCTACTATGGCGTCGTGAAGAACCCCTGGCGGGCCAAGGGCTCCAACCTCGATCTGGTCCCGGGCGGATCGTCGGGCGGTTCGGCCGCTGCGGTGGCCGCGCATCTGTGCGCCGGCGCGACAGCAACCGACACCGGTGGCTCCATCCGTCAGCCGGCTGCATTCACTGGCACCGTCGGCATCAAGCCGACCTATGGCCGCTGCTCGCGCTGGGGCGTCGTCGCCTTCGCTTCGTCGCTGGACCAGGCCGGGCCGATTGCCCGCGATGTGCGCGACGCCGCGATCCTTTTGAAGTCGATGGCAAGCGTCGATGCCAGGGACACGACCTCCGTCGATCTGCCGGTGCCGAACTACGAAGCCTCGATCGGCCAGTCGATCAAGGGCATGAAGATCGGCATTCCCCGGGAGTACCGGGTCGACGGCATGCCGGAAGAGATCGAAGCCCTGTGGCAGCAGGGCATCGCCTGGCTCAAGGACGCCGGTGCCGAAATCGTCGACATCACGCTTCCGCACACCAAATATGCGCTGCCGGCCTATTACATCGTCGCTCCGGCCGAAGCGTCTTCGAACCTTGCCCGCTACGATGGCGTCCGCTACGGCCTGCGTGTCGACGGTAAGGATATCGTTGATATGTACGAAAAGACCCGTGCCGCCGGCTTCGGCCAGGAGGTCAAGCGCCGCATCATGATCGGCACTTATGTGCTTTCGGCCGGCTACTACGACGCCTACTACCTGCGCGCCCAGAAGGTTCGCACGCTGATCAAGCGCGACTTTGAACTGGCCTTCCACGCCGGTGTCGACGCGATCCTGACGCCCGCCACGCCGTCCTCCGCCTTCGGTATCGCCGACGAGGATCTCGCATCCGATCCGGTCAAGATGTACCTGAACGACATCTTCACGGTGACGGTCAACATGGCCGGCCTGCCGGGCATCGCCGTTCCCGGCGGCGTCGACCACAAGGGCCTGCCGCTTGGTCTGCAACTGATCGGCAAGCCGTTCGAGGAAGAAACCCTCTTCAAGACCGCCCATGTGATCGAACAGGCGGCTGGTCGTTTCACGCCCACCAAGTGGTGGTAAAGCACTGAGGGCGTAGCACTACACGCGTGCTACGCCGCCTTGAAGCGTTACAGCGCCGAGCGTCACGCATGACGCGCGGCGCTGTAGTGATGCGGAGACGAGAGCCGTCCTTTGCCTTTGATCCGTCATGCTCGTCTGGATGAGGTGGGTGTGCTTGCCGGCATAGGTCTTTGCGCCAGGGAAGGGGCGATCGTCGGCGCTGCCGATGTCGGCCGGATGAAGGCGCCTGGCGGAGAATGCCTTTGTCGATTTTCTCTTTGTGATGGAACCGCGAACATTCTCGAAATTCACTGGAGGTCTCGGACGAGATGCCGAGCATGCGCCCGGCATCTCCATGGGCTTCCCCGATCAGCGATTGTTGAGTTCCGATCGGACCAGATGCAGGCCCCGCTCGGTGATGCGATAGGGCTTGCCGGCCGATGATGAGATGGCTTTCTTGCGCTTCAGTTTGCGGAAGAGCTCGAGGTCGAAGCCTGGATAGACCCATCCGTCGCGTGTGAAGCATCGGATTTCGCTGATCGCCTTGCCGTCACGGATGATTTCGATACGGCCGCCTTGGGCCAAATGATGAAGAATGCGCTGCTCAGCGCGTGAGATATCCATTTCTGAATGTTCCGGAATAGCGTTCGTGAGAACGCAAAAAAACGTTCCGCAAATCTTGGGAAAAGCGGGGTTACGTTTCCGGCCCGTGCGCGCAATCTCTGGGAGAAAGCGGGCAAGGGCCCTTACCGGGACTCAGAAGAAGAGAACATCAAAACTCCATTCGAACGAACGCTTCCTAGAAGAGACCGGCGAAGGCGTCAAGATATCCGCCGGCAGCGAATGTGCAGGCGATGACCGCGATCGTCTGAAACAGGCCGATCAGAATGAGCCGTGTTCGAAACGGCTCCTTGCGCGTCTTGTGCCTGAAGATCTGGCGGCCGGCCATCGCACCTATGCTGCCGCCGAAAAATGCCGACGACAGCAATGTCCGCTCACGGATGCGGCGCCAGCCTGATCGCGCCGCATGCTTGTCGTACCAAAAGAGACAGAAGGTTGTGGCGTTGATCGCGACAAGGAAGCACACGAGCGTGGCCGTGGTGACGGGCATATTCGCCTTTTACCATGGGAGGCGCTAAGCGGCGGTTAAACCGTGCGCCCTGTCATCGTGGGATGGCTGATCGCGCCTAACAACTTGCACCATTGCGGCAATTGCTCTACCGAGAAACCAAGAATTCAGGCTTCAAAGAAGAGCATGATATGAGCATTGTCGACGTCCGCACTCCCGATTCCAAACGCTTCATTCCTGGCGCCACCGGCGACTGGGAAGTCATCATCGGCATGGAGGTCCATGCCCAGGTGCTTTCCAATTCGAAGCTCTTCTCGGGTGCGTCGACCGAATTCGGCAAGCCGGCGAACGCCAACGTGTCGCTGGTCGATGCGGCCATGCCTGGCATGTTGCCCGTCATCAACGAGGAATGCGTCAAGCAGGCGGTGCGCACCGGCCTCGGCCTCAAGGCCGCAATCAACAACCGCTCGATCTTCGACCGGAAGAACTATTTCTACCCCGACCTGCCGCAGGGCTATCAGATCTCGCAGTTTAAGGATCCGATCGTCGGCGAAGGCAAGATCATCATTTCCGTCGGGCCCGATCGCCAGGGGCAGTTCGAAGACGTCGAGATCGGCATCGAGCGCCTGCATCTCGAGCAGGACGCGGGCAAGTCCATGCACGACCAGCATCCGTCGATGTCCTATGTCGACCTCAACCGCTCTGGCGTCGCGCTGATGGAAATCGTCTCCAAGCCCGACATGCGGTCGTCCGACGAGGCCAAGGCCTATATGACCAAGCTGCGTTCGATCGTGCGCTATCTCGGCACCTGCGACGGCAACATGGACGAAGGCTCGATGCGCGCCGACGTCAACGTCTCGGTCCGCCGCCCCGGTGAAGGCTTCGGCACGCGCTGCGAAATCAAGAACGTCAACTCTATCCGCTTCATCGGTCAGGCGATCGAGTACGAAGCGCGTCGCCAGATCGGCATTCTCGAAGATGGTGGTTCCATCGACCAGGAAACGCGCCTGTTTGACCCGAACAAGGGCGAGACGCGCTCGATGCGCTCCAAGGAAGATGCGCACGACTACCGCTACTTCCCGGATCCGGATCTGCTGCCGCTCGAGTTCGACCAGGCCTTCGTCGATGCGCTAAAGGCCGACCTGCCGGAACTGCCTGACGACAAGAAGGAACGCTTTGTCAGCGACATGGGCCTGTCGGTCTATGACGCCTCGGTACTCGTATCCGAAAAGTCGATTGCCGATTATTTCGAGGCCGTGGCCGAAGGCCGTGACGGCAAGATTGCCGCAAACTGGGTCATCAACGACCTGCTCGGTGCCTTGAACAAAGCCGGCAAAGCCATTGAAGAGACTCCGGTTTCCCCCGCTCAGCTCGGCGGCATCATCGATCTCATCAAGGCAGAGACGATTTCCGGCAAAATCGCCAAGGATCTCTTCGAAATCGTCTGGAACGAAGGCGGAAATCCCGCGGAGATCGTCGAAGCGCGCGGCATGAAGCAGGTGACGGACACCGGCGCCATCGAGAAGGCAGTCGACGAGATCATCGCCGCCAACCCGGATCAGGTCGCAAAGGTGCAGGCAAAGCCGTCGCTGGCCGGCTGGTTCGTCGGTCAGGTGATGAAGTCGACCGGTGGCAAGGCCAATCCGCAGGCCGTCCAGGCTCTGGTCAAGGCCAAGCTCGGCATCGAGGAATAAGCGATGTTCTTCGTCCGCACAGCGAGCGAGCGCGATCTGGAAAAGGTTCGCGCGCTGCTGGTCGAAACGTGGCACGCGACCTATGACACCTTCTATGGTGTCGAGAAGGTCAACGAACTGACAGGGCGCTGGCATTCTCTGCCGGCGCTGAAGGCTCGCCTGGAGCGCAAGAACGCGGAGTTCCTCGTCGCCGACAATGGTCGAAGCATCGGTGGCATGGGCTATGCGTCCATGTCCGATACGTTGAAGAAGACCATTGTACTCCACCAGCTTTACGTTCTGCCGAAACTCCAGAGGCAGGGCATCGGACGCGACATTTTCGCCGAACTCGAAACCTGCTTCCCCGATGCCGAACGCATGCGGGTCGAAGTCGAGCCGCAGAACCTCCATGCGCTCGCATTCTATCGGGCGCACGGCTTCTCTGAAGTTGGTCAAACGAGCAATTGCGGTGACGATCAGTCGGGACTTCCGGCACTCATTCTCGAAAAGCCGCTGGTCTGACGCGCCATTCCTTCTGACTCTGGGCTGCAGATTTACGGCCGTGGCCTTGTTCTGTGGAAAAAAAAAGCGCGGAACAATGTCGCTGTCACGAACCTGTAGCCTTGTGATGATTGACGCTTGGCGCTCATTGCCAAGCCTCGAGAGGACACATGGACGCGACAACCGACTTCGAGATCCGCAAGGCCGAACTAGCGGATCTTCCTGCCATCATCTCGCTCTTTGCCGCCGACGAGGTTGGTGGACACGGAGATACGACCGAGCTTGAGGCTTTCGCTGACTATCTCGCCGCTTTCGCGCGGATCGAAGCATCGCCGCTTCAGACGCTTTATGTTGCCCGCCTCGGCGAAGAAGTGGTCGGTACTTTCCAGACGGCATTGTTGACGTCTCTTCCTGGGCGCGGCCAGCCAAGACTGGTGATCGAGGCGGTGCAAACCCGAGAAGACATGCGCGGCCGCGGCATTGGCGCGTGCATGATGCGCCACGCGATCGAGCGTGCACGTGAGGAGGGGGCAGGAAAGGTGCAACTCTCCTCGAATGCGACGCGAACGGCTGCGCATCGCTTCTACGAGCGTCTCGGTTTTGTGCGCAGCCATTTCGGCTTTCACATGCCGTTGAAATGACCGCGGTTGCCTCGGAATCACTGGACAAGCCTGGAGTGGCGGGGCATAAGCGGGGACATAGTTTTGGTATCCGGCCGCCTTCCCAACGGTCGGTTGAGGACGGCATCCATGAAGCTCCTGCTGCAGATTTTCACCTGGTGGAACCAACAGACGATCGGAACGCGGTTTCATACCTGGCGTAACGGTCAACGTGTCGGCGAAGACGAGCTCGGCAACGTCTATTATCAGGGCGGCAAGGACTCCGAGGGCCGTACGCGCCGCTGGGTGATTTACAACGGTTATGCCGAAGCCTCTGCCATTCCGGCCGGCTGGCACGGCTGGATGCATCACCGCACCGACATTTCGCCTGCAGACGAAAAATACGTCGCTCGCGAGTGGCAGAAGCCGCATCGCCCGAACCCGACCGGTACGGCCAACGCCTACCGGCCGCAGGGCTCGATTGCAGGTGCTGGAGCACGCCCGCGCGTGACGGGCGACTACGACGCCTGGACGCCGGGTTCCTGAGACGCTTGTCGTCGGAGAAGGTGCGCCGCCCGTGAAAAGGTCCAGTGACCACGGGGCGGCCACATTTCATGTTTAGCGCCTGATATCCATCAACGGTGAATGAAAAGCGCGCGGGAGACAGGCGGGAATGGCGGGTTCTTATCTGCGGAAAACAATCGGCCAGATGTCGAGCCGGCTCTGTGTCGCCGCGCTTGCCGCGCTGCCGTTGGTTTCCGCGACCGGTACGGCCGAGGCCGCGCGGATAAACAACGCCGTCGCCGTGTTTTCCGGCATCGACAAGATCACCGGCCGCATCACGACGTTTGACGTCTATATCGGCGAGACCGTCCAGTTCGGCGCCCTGCAGGTAACGCCACGCGTCTGCTATAACCGGGACGACACCGAAGCCCAGAAGATCACGACCTTCGTCGAAGTCGACGAGATCACGCTCGACCGCAAGATCAGGCGGATCTTCACCGGCTGGATGTTTGCCGACAGCCCCGGCCTTAACGCCGTCGAGCACCCGGTCTATGACGTCTGGCTGCAGTCCTGCAAGGCAACGTCGGACCTGCCGCCACCAGACACTGCCTCCAAGAAATAGCGTTGTCTTGCCCGCCGCGATCGAAAGCGGCACCGATATCCTCCATCGATTTTCCTGCACTCGCTCTGTCCTGAAACGCCTGCGGCACGCGGGCTCGTGCGTGCAGCAAGGAGCGCGTTCACTGAGGCGTGCATCTCCTTGCTGGATGTCTGAATAGGGCGCGCTCGCAATCGAAACGACTTATCCGTTGGGATGTCCAATATCGGCTATGCGCTCAAAACGATAGATCAGGCGAGTTCATCGCGTTGGCGAGCATGATCTCGTACTCGGCCTTTGGCACATCGATCGCGCCGAAGGATTTGAGATGCTCTGTGGTGAACTGGGTGTCCAGCAGTTCAAAGCCCCTGGCGCGCAGGCGTTCCACCAGATGCACGAGACAAATCTTGGAGGCATTCGTGCGCCGGGAAAACATGCTTTCGCCGAAGAATGCCGAGCCCAGAGAGACGCCGTAGAGGCCGCCGACCAGCACGTCGTCCTCCCAGGCTTCGACACTGTGTGCGTAGCCCATCGAGTGAAGCGTGGCGTAGAGGCTGCGGATCTTGTTGTTGATCCAGGTGGTCGGACGATCGGGCGCCGGCGCGGCGCAGCCTTCCATGACGGCCTCGAAGGCCGTGTTGAAGCGGATGTCGAAGTGGCTCTTGCGGATTGTCTTTGCGAGACTGCGCGAGACGTGAAAGCCATCAAGCGGAATGACGCCGCGAATTTCCGGCTCGACCCAGAAAAGCTCCGGATCGTCGGCCGAATCGGCCATTGGAAACAGGCCTATGGAATAGGCGCGCAGCAGCATGTCCGGTGTTACGTCGGGTTGCTTGCTGCGCGTCCCTTTCAATGCACGGTCCTATTCGGACGACATGGCCAGATGGTGCTCCAGCCAATGGATGTCATATTCGCCGTTTGCGATATCCTGATTGTTGATCAGGTCCTGGAATAGCGGCAGCGTCGTCTTGATGCCGTCGATGACGAACTCGTCAAGAACGCGACGAAGGCGCATCATGCATTCGACACGTGTGCGGCCATGCACGATAAGCTTGCCGATCAAGCTATCGTAATAGGGCGGGATCCGGTAGCCCTGATAGGCGCCCGAATCGACACGAACGCCGAGACCGCCCGGTGCGTGGAAATGCGTGATCGTGCCCGGCGAGGGGACGAAGGTACGCGGATCTTCGGCATTGATGCGGCACTCGATCGCGTGGCCGGAAAACACGATGTCTTCCTGCTTGACCGAAAGCCCGCCGCCCGATGCGACACGGATCTGTTCGTGCACAAGGTCAATGCCGGTGATTGCTTCGGTGATGGGATGCTCTACCTGAAGGCGGGTGTTCATTTCGATGAAATAGAACTCGCCGTTCTCGTAGAGGAACTCGATCGTGCCTGCACCGCGGTACTTCAGCTTCTTCATGGCATCGGCGCAAACCTGGCCGATCTTCATGCGCTGTTCGACGTTAAGGGCAGGTGAGTTTGCCTCTTCCCAGACCTTCTGGTGGCGTCGCTGCAAGGAGCAGTCACGCTCGCCGAGATGGATGGCATTGCCTTCGCCGTCGCCGACGATCTGGATTTCGATGTGGCGCGGCCTGCCGAGATACTTCTCCATGTAGACCGCGTCATTGCCGAAGGCGGCAAGCGCTTCGGAACGAGCGGTTGACACAGCCTCGTCGAGGTCAGCCTCGGTCTTTGCGACCTTCATGCCGCGGCCGCCGCCGCCAGCAGTCGCCTTGATCAGAACCGGGAAGCCGATCTTGCGCGCGACTTCGAGCGCATTTTCCGGCCTCACTTCGCCGTCCGAGCCCGGAACCACGGGGATGCCAAGTTCCTGCGCCGTCTTCTTGGCGGTGATCTTGTCGCCCATGATGCGGATATGTTCCGCCGTCGGCCCGATGAAGGTGATGTCGTGCGCGTCGAGGATTTCGGCGAACTTGGCGTTTTCCGACAGGAAGCCATAGCCCGGGTGCACGGCATCAGCGCCGGTGATTTCGCAGGCGGCGACGATCTGGTGAATGTTCAGATAGCTATCGCGCGACGGCGGAGGACCGATGCAGACGCTTTCGTCGGCGAGGCGCACGTGCATGGCGTCGCTGTCGGCCGTGGAGTGGACGGCCACCGTCGCGATGCCGAGCTCTTTACAGGCGCGCAGCACGCGAAGGGCGATTTCGCCGCGATTGGCAATGAGAATTTTCGAGATCATCGCAGCGGCGCCTTATTCGATTACGATCAGCGGCTCGCCATATTCGACGGGGGCTGCGTCCTGGACGAAGATTTCTGTCACCTTGCCCGAACGCGGGGCAGGGATCTGGTTCATGGTCTTCATCGCTTCGATGATCAGGACTGTCTGGCCTTCCTTGACCACGGTACCGACCTCGATGAACGGGCGGGCGCCTGGAGCCGGTGCGAGGTAGGCAGTGCCGACCATCGGGGCCGTGACGGCGTTCTTGGAGTTGCGGCTGGTCTCGGCCGGAGCGGCAGCCGCGACGGGATGCGCAGCGTTGACCGCCGGCTGGGCCTGGTAGGTCGGCATCGAGACGGCGACGGGCGTGCCGGCGCGCGATACGCGAATGCGAAGGTCTTCCTGCTCCACTTCGATCTCGGTGAGGTCGGTGTCATTCAGGATATTGGCGAGATCGCGGATCAGCGCCTGGTCGATACCGGGTTTCTTGTCAGCCATGGGATATGAGCCTCGTGTTCTTTTTATTTCGACGTTTCTGTCAGGTTCTTTAGCGCATGCAGCGCCAGAATGTAACTCTGCGCGCCGAAACCGCAGATGACGCCTTTGACCGCCGGGGCGATCATCGACTTGTGGCGGAATTCTTCACGCGCGTGGATGTTGGAAAGATGCAGTTCGACCACCGGGATGCCGATCGCGCGGATGGCATCGTGCAGCGCGATCGACGTATGGCCGTAGGCAGCCGGATTGATCGCGACGCCTGCCGCCTTTTCGCCGGCCTCATGCAGCCAGTCCACGAGCGTGCCTTCATGGTTGGATTGCCGGAAATCGACTTCCAGTCCCAATGCCTTGCCTTCCGCGGTGCACATCGCCTCGATGTCGGCGAGCGTCTGGCCGCCATAGATCCCCGGTTCGCGCTTGCCGAGCGCATTCAGGTTGGGGCCGTTCAGCACGAAAATTTTGGTGGGCATGCGGGATTCCGGTCCAGTGATAGAGGGTTACCTATAGACTGATGGTCCCGCGAGGAAAAGCCCTTTGGGTCCTCGCGGGATTTGTCCACAGTTGGGACTGGTCGTCCAATGCAGGCGGTCAGCAGGCGGTCTTGCCGCAGCTGCGCATATTGGACACCTTGGTGCTGATTTCCTCGGCGCCGACTGCGCCGAACACGGCCTCGTTGCCGATCACGTAGGACGGCGTGCCGGTGATGCCGAGATCGTTGGCAAGGGTGTAGGCCTCGCGCACGGCCGCGTCATGCGGCTCCTTCTCCATCTTGGCACGCAGCTGCTTTTCAGTGACGCCCAGCTTGCCCGCAACGGCGATCGCCGTTTCCTCGGTTGCGCGGTCCTCGCCGCCGAGCAGGGCGCGGTGGAACTCGCCGTACTTCTCGGGTGCAACCAGCCGGAACGCGGCACTGACCTTGTGGGCGGCGAGCGAATCCGGGCCGAGGATCGGCAGTTCCTTCAGCACAAAGCGGACATTCTTGTCCTTGGACAGGATTTCGTCCATGTCCGTCAGTGCCCGTTTGCAGTAGCCGCAGTTGTAGTCGTAGAACTCAACGACCGTGACGTCGCCGTCCGGATTGCCAAGCACCATGTCGTAGTCTGAGTTGAAGATCGCCTTCTTGTTTTCGGTGATCGCACCTTCAGCCGCTTCCTGCTGCTTGGCACGCTGCTTTGTGGCCAGCGCCTCCTGGACATCAAGCATGATTTCCGGATTGGCGAGCAGGTACTCCTTGATGAAGGCGCCAAACTCTTCCTTCTGTTTCTGGTCGAGCGCGAGTGCGCTTTGCGGCAAGCTCACCCCTGCCATGAACGCGGCAAGCGTTCCGGCGGCAATCATTTTCGTGCTGAAATTCATTTTTACCTCGTTGTCTCTGCCTGCCCTGTCTGTCGTCCATGTCGCGATACGGCGTCAATGCGCGCTTGTAAAAGACAACAGGAATCTCCAACACCGCAACACGCGGGCAGCATAGGGTGGGCCCCGGTGAAACGAAACGGCAAAATCGGCGGAAATACGGTGCTCGCGCACTTGTGAAGCTCTAAGCGATCGGGCAAAGGGGCGACATGTGAGCCGCTTCTTGAGGATATTGCCTTGGTAGAATTGTCGAACCGCAGCGCCGTCGAACCCTTTCATGCCATGGACGTACTGGCAGAGGCGACGCGTCGACGCGACGCCGGGCACCCGGTGATCTCAATGGCGGTCGGGCAACCAGCGCACCCTGCGCCGAAGGCCGCATTGGATGCGGCGCGCAAGGCGCTCGAGCATGGTCGGCTCGGCTACACCGATGCGCTTGGCACATTGTCGCTGCGAACCGCGATCGCCCACCACTATCAGAAGCGCCATGGTATCGCGCTCGACCCACAGCGCATTGCCGTGACCACCGGATCGTCGGCCGGGTTCAATCTTGCCTTCCTCGCGCTCTTCGATCCCGGCGATTGCGTGGCGATCGCCCGGCCCGGCTATCCCGCCTACCGCAATATCCTCGCAGCGCTCGGCCTGACGGTCGTCGAGGTGGAAGCCAATGCCGAGAGCGGCTTCACGCTGACGCCGGAAAATCTGGCGCGTGCAGCCGCGAAGGCAGGGCGGCCGCTGAAGGGGGTTCTTCTGGCAAGCCCGGCCAACCCGACGGGAACGGTCACCGGCAGGGCGGGTCTCAAGGCGCTGGCCGACTATTGTCGCGCCGAAAACATCGCCTTCATCTCCGACGAAATCTATCATGGGTTGACCTTCGCCGGCGAAGAGGCAAGCGCTCTGGAGGTGACCGACGACGTCTTCGTCATCAACTCCTTCTCCAAATATTATTGCATGACGGGTTGGCGGATCGGCTGGATGGTACTGCCGGAGACGCAGGTTCGCGGCTTCGAGCGCATCGCCCAGAGCCTCTACATCTCGCCGCCGGAATTGTCGCAGATTGCGGCGGAGGCTGCGCTCGGTGCAACGATCGAACTCGACGGCTACAAGGCGGCCTACGCGGCCAATCGCGACATGCTGCTGAAGCGCCTGCCGGAGATCGGCTTTTCGATCGCGTCACCGATGGATGGCGCTTTCTACGCCTATGCGGATGTCAGTCGCTTCACCAACGACAGCATGGTCTTTGCCCGCCGGATGCTGGCGGAAATCAACGTCGCGGCGACGCCCGGCTTCGATTTCGATCCGCTTGAAGGGCATCGCACGATGCGTTTCTCCTATGCCGGGTCGATGGCCGACATGAGCGAAGCGATGGACAGGATCGCCCGCTGGATCGCCTGATCTTCTGCAGTTTCAGGAACTTGCGGCCGTTGCCGGACTCTTTTTGAGAAGCCCTTGATTCAAACTCGCAGCTGAATGGGCGCTTGCGGTTGTCGCCAAACGGAAACGAAAAAGCCCGGACCGAGGTCCGGGCTTTTCTGTTCGTCCGAAGTTCAGGCGTGGCTTAGAAGAAGCCGCGGCGCTGCCACCATCCGCCCTTCTTGGGCTTGGATTGGTCTTCTTCGGTGCCTTCGTTCTTGTTCGTGACCGTCGAGGTCAGCACCGGTTCCGATGCGATCGTCGAAAGGTCGCGGTTTGCCCGGGCGGGCTTGCCTTCTTCGAGGTCAGCGGCAGCGTCTTCGATTGCTGCCGGCACCGGCTCAGCCGCTTCCGGCTGTGCTTCGACCGCGGTCTGCGCTGCCTCGTCGACACTGATGACAGCCTCCTCGGCCTTGACGGCCTTCTTGCGTGTGCGCTTCGGCTTGGCGGCCTTCTCTACGACCGGTTCTACGGTTTCCGCGATGACCTCGGCTTCGGCAACCACGGCTACTGCTTCAACCTCGGCTGCCGCCGGTGCTTCCACGTCGCCTTGCTCGCCGGCTTCGCCATCGCCGGATGCAGCAGTCTGCTCTTCGCCCTCGACTTCACCTTCGCCCAGTTCCGGGCGATTGCGGCGACCGCCACGCTTGCCGCGACGGCGACGCTTGCGCTTCTGTTCGCCGTCGGCGGTCAGCGCATCCGTATCGGTTTCGTCCTCATCACCATCGGTCTCGGCGGCGTCATCGGCGTCATCCGCAGCATCAGCTTCCTGCGCGGTGGCGCCTTCGGCCTGCTGGCTGCCCTTGCCACGCCGACGGCGGCGGCGCTTGCGCTTGCGGCCGTTCTGGTCGTCGGCCTGGGCGGCGGCCTTCGGCTGCTCCTGGCGCTGTTCGGCGACAACTTCTTCTGCTTCTTCCTCATCGAGATCCTCTTCGATCACGATGTCGTCGTCTTCGGGCTCCGGCTCGAAGTGCAGGATCTGTTCGATCTTGACGGGGTTTTCGACCGGCTCGCCGCGATCAATCGCAAAGTGCTGCGCGCCGACATGGGCGTCAGCCTCGATGATGATCGAGACGCCGAAGCGTTGTTCGTAATCCATGATCGTGCCGCGCTTCTGGTTGAGCAGATAGAGCGCGATATCGGGGATCGTGCGAACGGTGATGTTGTGGGTGGTGTTCTTGAGTAGATGCTCTTCGATACCGCGCAGCACATGCAACGCAACCGAAGACTGCGAGCGGACGTGACCCGTGCCGTTGCAATGCGGGCAGATCTGCATCGTCGATTCGAGAACCGAAGCGCGAATGCGCTGGCGCGACATTTCGAGCAGACCGAAATGCGAGATGCGGCCGACCTGGATGCGGGCGCGATCGTTCTTCAGGCAATCCTTCAGCCGCTTCTCGACCGAGCGGTTGTTCCGCTTTTCTTCCATGTCGATGAAGTCGATGACGACGAGGCCGGCAAGGTCGCGAAGCCGCAACTGGCGGGCGACTTCTTCCGCGGCTTCCAGGTTGGTCTGAAGTGCCGTGTCCTCAATCGAATGCTCGCGGGTCGAACGACCGGAGTTGACGTCGATCGAAACCAGAGCTTCCGTCTGGTTGATGATGATGTAGCCGCCCGACTTCAGCGTTACCTGCGGCTGCAGCATGCGATCAAGTTGCGCTTCGATGCCGGAGCGCGAGAAGATCGGGTGCACGTCACGGTAGGGCTGAACCACCTTGGCGTGGCTCGGCATCAGCATCTTCATGAAGCCCTTGGCTTCCTTGTAGCCTTCCTCGCCGGAAACGACGATCTCGCTGATGTCCTTGTTGTAGAGGTCGCGGATCGAGCGCTTGATCAGGCTGCCTTCCTCGTAAACCAGGCAGGGGGCCGTGGAGTTGAGCGTCAGCGTGCGGACGTTCTCCCAAAGGCGCATCAGATATTCGAAGTCGCGCTTGATCTCGACCTTGGTGCGGTTGGCACCGGCCGTGCGCAGAATAACACCCATGCCCTGCGGCACTTCGAGGCCACGCGCAATTTCCTTCAGGCGCTTGCGGTCCTGCAGGTTGGTGATCTTGCGGGAAATGCCGCCGCCACGTGCCGTGTTCGGCATCAATACCGAGTAGCGACCGGCAAGCGACAGGTAGGTCGTCAGCGCTGCGCCCTTGTTGCCGCGTTCTTCCTTGGCGACCTGAACGAGCAGGATCTGGCGGCGCTTGATGACTTCCTGGATGCGGTACTGCTTGCGCGGCTTGCGAACCTGACGATCCGGAACCTCTTCCATCGCGTCTTCAGCGCCGACGGATTCGATGATTTCCTTCTCGCCGTCGTGGCTGTCGTCATCATCGTCGTCGTCATCGCGGCGACGACGGCTATCGACGTCCTCGGAGATCGAATCGGTGTCGACCATGGCGGCCATCTCGCCGCCACTGCCTTCTTCACCTGCTTCCGCCTCTTCGGTTGCCGCAGCTGCGGCGGCCTCTTCAGCGATCTTCGCCTTCGTGCGGCGCGGGCGCTTTGGCTTTGCCTTGGGCTTCTCGGCGGGCACCTCGGCCTCGACGACAGCTTCAGCTGTCGCCTCGGTGACTTCGGTGACGACTTCCGTTTCGGCCGCAATCTCCAGATCAACCGGCACGCTGAGCGCGCTCTGGGTCGGCGTTGCCGTTTCGACGTGCTCGACATCGTCGTCGCGGCGCGCTTCTTCGGCTTCCGCCTTCAACAGCGCCTGACGGTCGGCGAGCGGGATCTGGTAGTAGTCGGGGTGGATTTCGGCAAAGGCCAGGAACCCGTGGCGGTTGCCGCCGTAGTCGACGAAGGCCGCCTGGAGCGAAGGCTCCACTCGCGTCACTTTTGCCAGGTAGATATTGCCGCGGATCTGCTTCTTGTGTTCCGATTCGAAGTCGAATTCTTCTATGCGGTTCCCGCGAACGACAACGACGCGCGTCTCTTCAGAGTGAGACGCATCGATAAGCATTTTCTCTGCCATCTAAGTTGTGCTCCTCGGCGCGACAACGGAACGGGCGGCAGACGTTCTTCCATGGGAAGACTGCCACTCGCGTCAGAGGTTGCACCGGATGTGAAAGGTCCTGTCTGGTGCAGGTGATGGTGCAGCAGCCGGATGGCAGCCGGAACGGTTACGTTCCGGGGCCTCTCTACTTCTGACCGATACCGCTGAGTCAACATCAATGACCAAACAAGAATGCCAATGTCAAAGGTCTCATAAAGACCCGATGAATGCGCCCGCTTGCGGGCTTGCCGGTGAAAATCACCGCTAAGAACTCCGGCCACCGCCGGAAATTTACGATCCAGTGTACAGGGAGGAAATGCAGCGACGGCGGATGAACACCTTGCGGCCGCGGAAAGATGATACGGTTGCAACCGGCAATTCCGGCTCGATCACTCCCTGGCGCCAAGCTCTGGAAAGCTCCGGCTGCCCGGCCGACGATTCTATCCCGTCAACACTTTCTCCTTGTGATGCTTTTATGTTTTCTATGTCACATTGGCAAGGGAAAAGCCTGTGCCGCCACAATAATGATCGATTCGCTTGCCCCGGTAGAGTAGGTCGGGGGACGGCGAATCGCATGCCTTGGCCGCGTTGCTGAAGGAGCGCTGTCAAGCTTTGGTTAACCATAAGGGTTCATTGATCAAGGGATGTCGCGGTGTGCGCGGGCGGACGCCCGACGCATCTGCCGCTTGGATTTCGTGGATTGACGGAGAGACCGGCGTGAAGCCTTCGGCTATTCATATGCGCGCTTCACTATTGTCGGCACTGCTGCGCGGCGGCGCGCGCGTCGTGGCTTCACTGTTCGTTGCGGGCGCCTTGCTGGGGACTTTGCCGATGGCATACGCGGCCGAGCCCGTGCCGTTGTTGGCATTCGGTGCACGGGTTGCCGGTGACGACGCACGCACGCGCGTCGTCGTCGAGTTCGATCGGAAACCCGACTTTTCCATTCATTATGTGGCAAACCCGGTGCGTGTCGTCGTCGATCTGCCGGAAACCGCCTTCGGCCTGAAGCCCGAGAGCCTCGAACCCCGTGGGCTGTTCGAAGCCATTCGATATGGCGGCATGGGCGCCGGCAGCTCGCGCCTCGTGCTATCGGCTAAAGGGCCGGTCGCGGTGACCCGTGCCGAAGTCATCGAGGAGGAGGGCGGCAAAAGTTATCGCCTCGTCGTCGACGCTGAGAAGGTGGACCAGACGCGGTTCGACGCGCTTCTCGGCGACCAGCAGTGGACCGGCTCGGTCGTCGCCGCCAAGACGGACAGGCCGACAATTGCCCCGGCGCAAAGGACCGGCGCCTTCGTGATCGCCATCGATGCCGGCCATGGCGGTATCGACACCGGCGCGATCGGCAGCGGCACGAAAACTGAGGAAAAACACGTCACGCTTGCCTTCGCGCAGGAGCTTGTCGCCACCCTCAACCGCGAAAGCGGCGCCGAAGCCTTTCTAACGCGTGACAAGGATGTGTTCCTGTCGCTGCCGCAGCGGGTGCAGATCGCCCGCAACAAGGGCGCCAATCTGTTCATTTCGATCCATGCCGACACGCTCAGGCAGAAGGACATCCGCGGCGCGACGGTCTATACGATCTCCGACAAGGCGTCCGACCATCTGGCCGCCGACCTGGCGCAGCGTGAAAACCTCTCCGACGAGATAGCCGGTGTACCGCTCCAGAGCGAGCCGGCAGAAGTCGCCGATATCCTGATCGATCTGACGCGTCGCGAGACCCAGGCTTTCTCGGTCAACATGGCGCGTACCGTGGTGTCGTCTTTCGAGGGACAGATCAATCTCATCAACAATCCGCACCGTCACGCGGGCTTCCGCGTGCTACAAGCGCCGGATGTTCCGTCGATCCTGCTCGAGCTCGGATTCATGTCGAACAAGGACGACGAGAAGCTGTTGCTCGATCCGGAGTGGCGCAAGAAAGTGTCCGGTCTGCTTGCCGTTGCCATCAAGCGCTACCGTGAACAAGCGGTCGCAAATGGCGGCTGACGTCTGATCGCGACGATCTGCTTGACGGCGCGGCGAAGGAAGTGATTTGTGTCGCTCCGGTAACAGCGATATGCTTTTCAACAGGATGCGCACTCGATAATCGGAAACAAGCCCTATTTTACGCACAATCCGGGACCTAACCCGAATTGCGCCCGGATTTGTTGGGAAACAGTGTTGATGCCCGGTGCCCCTCGCCATATGAGGAACTGGGTGGGCGCGTGTAGCCGCAATGCCAGACGATTTCTGATAGAAGCGTTTGGCCAGGCCGACGAAATGCGGACCGTTGGGACGGGAAGCGTCTCGATCGGTTTATGTGGCCTGGCGATTGGACGATAATAAGGTACCGGTATCTGACTGATGATCAGACTGATTGGATATTTCTTCGGCATTGGTGCGTTCTTGCTGCTCGGTGTCGCCGCGGCCGTTGCCATCTATCTCGGCAGCGTCACCAAAGATTTGCCGGATTATGAGGTATTGGCGAAGTATTCACCGCCGGTCACCACGCGCTTCCACGCCGGTAACGGCGCGCTGATGGCGGAGTACGCGCGCGAGCGGCGCCTCTATCTGCCGATCCAGGCGATCCCCGACCGCGTCAAGGCGGCGTTCATTTCGGCTGAAGACAAGAACTTCTATCAGCACCCGGGCGTCGACATCACCGGTCTCGCGCGCGCCATCACCGTCAACCTTCAGAATTTCGGATCGGGTCGCCGCCCCGTCGGCGCATCGACGATCACCCAGCAGGTCGCCAAGAACTTCCTGCTCTCGTCGGACCAGACGATTGATCGTAAGGTGAAGGAAGCGATCCTCTCCTTCCGCATTGAGCAGGCCTATAGCAAGGACCGTATTCTCGAGCTCTACCTCAACGAGATCTTCTTCGGCCTGAATTCCTACGGCATCGCCGGCGCAGCGCTGACCTATTTCGACAAATCGGTCACCGAACTGACCATCGCCGAAACCGCCTATCTGGCGGCTCTGCCAAAGGGCCCGGCCAACTACCATCCGTTCCGCAAGGCCGATGCTGCGATCGAGCGGCGCAACTGGGTCATCGACCGCATGGTCGAAAACGGCTACGTCACGAAGACGGACGGCGAAGACGCGAAGAAGCAGCCGCTCGGGGTCAATCCGCGCCGCGGTGGCGCGCACCTCTTCGCTTCCGATTTCTTCGCAGAGGAAGTGCGTCGGCAGATCATCCAGAAATACGGCGACAACGCCCTTTATGAGGGCGGTCTTTCGGTCCGCACTTCGCTCGATCCGCGCATGCAGATCGCGGCGCGCAAGGCACTGCAGGAAGGGCTGCTGAGCTATGACGAGCGCCGCGGTTTCCACGGTCCGGTCAAGTCGATCGAGATCGGCGGCGACTGGGGCGAGCCGCTCGGCAAGGTCGTGGCCCTGGCCGACGTGCCGGAATGGAAGCTGGCCGTCGTCCTCTCGGCCGATGGCCGGGGTGTCGAGATCGGCATCCAGCCGGACAAGGAAGCGTCCGGCAAGATCATCGCCGAGCGCGTGACCGGCCATATCTCCGCAAAGAATATGCAGTGGGCCTATCGTTCGGCCAACGGCGAACGCAAATCGGCGAAGTCGCCAGAAGGTGTCTTGGGTCCGGGCGACGTCGTGTATGTCGAGCCGTTGGCGGACAAGGGCGAATATCGCCTGCGTCAGCCGCCGAAGGTTCAGGGTGGCCTCGTCGCGATGGACCCTCAGACCGGCCGCGTGCTGGCCATGGTCGGCGGCTTCTCCTATGGTCAGTCGGAATTCAACCGCGCGACCCAGGCGATGCGCCAGCCGGGTTCCTCGTTCAAGCCGTTCGTCTACGCCGCGGCGCTCGACAACGGCTACACGCCGGCATCCGTTATTCTCGATGCGCCGATCGAAATCGTCGCCGGTGGCCAGGTCTGGCGGCCGGAGAACTATGGCGGCGGCTCGGCCGGCCCGTCGACGCTGCGCCTCGGCATCGAAAAATCGCGTAACTTGATGACGGTTCGCCTCGCCAACGACATGGGCATGAACATCGTTGCCGAATATGCCGAGCGCTTCGGCATCTACGACAAGATGCCGCCGTTGCTGGCGATGTCGCTGGGCTCGGGCGAAACGACCGTTCTGCGCATGGTGTCGGCCTATTCGGTTCTTGCCAATGGCGGCAAGCAGATCAAGCCGTCGCTGATCGACCGGATCCAGGACCGCTACGGCAAGACGATCTTCCGTCATGAAGACCGGACCTGCGACAACTGTAACGCGGCTGACTGGGGTAACCAGGAAGAGCCTGTGCTCACCGACAACCGCGAGCAGGTTCTCGATCCGATGACCTCCTATCAGATCACTTCGATGATGGAGGGCGTGGTTCTCAGGGGCACGGCGGCCGGCAAGATCACGCTCGATCGTCCGGTTGCAGGCAAGACCGGTACCACCAATGACGAGAAGGACGCCTGGTTCGTGGGTTACACGCCCGATCTCGTTGCCGGCCTCTACCTCGGCTTCGACAACCCCGCTCCGCTCGGCCGCGGCGCGACCGGCGGCAGCCTTGCGGTGCCGATCTTCAACAATTTCATGCAGGAAGCCGTCAAGGGCACGCGCCCAGGCAAGTTCGTGGTTCCGGAAGGCATGAACATGATCGCCGTCAACCGCAAGACAGGCATGGCCGCCTACGAAGGCGAGCCGGACACGATCATCGAGGCCTTCAAGCCCGGCACCGGACCGGCCGACACCTTCTCGGTCATCGGCGGCCTCGACCAGTATGTGCCGCCGGAGGAAATCTTGAAGAATTCCCCGCAGGCTAACCAGGCCGTTACCTCCGGTTCCAACGGCCTGTTCTAGACCTATCCTCCGTCTTGCGATGCCCGCCGCCTTTACATCAGCGGCGGGCATCGCTATTTGACGCTCACGTTAAATCGGGTTCACAAGAAGCAGGATCATGCGCAGCGAAATCGAGAATATTGTCGACGAGATCAAGCAGGCCATAAGCCTGCTGAGGAGGCATCTTTGACTGGGATCAGGCGGTAAGACGACTGGACTGGTTGAACAACAAGGCGGAAGATCCGTCGCTGTGGAATGATGCTGCCGAGGCGCAGAAGCTGATGCGCGAGCGCCAGCAGCTCGACGATGGCATCAACGGCCTGCGCCGTTTCGAGCAGCAGCTGAGCGACAACATCGAACTGATCGAGCTCGGCGAAGAAGAGGGCGACGCAGCCATCGTTGCCGACGCCGAACAGGCGCTGCGCGAACTGTGCAACGAAGCGGCCAAGAAGCAGGTCGAGGCGATGCTGTCCGGCGAAGCCGATCAGAACGACACCTATCTCGAAGTGCATTCCGGTGCCGGGGGCACCGAGAGCCAGGACTGGGCAAACATGCTGTTGCGCATGTATACCCGTTGGTCCGAGCGCCAGGGATACAAGGTCGAGCTGATGGAAATTCAGGACGGCGAAGAGGCGGGCATCAAATCGGCCACCCTGCTGGTCAAGGGCCACAATGCCTATGGCTGGCTGAAGACGGAATCCGGTGTTCACCGCCTGGTGCGCATCTCGCCCTATGACAGCAACGCGCGTCGCCATACGTCGTTCTCTTCGATCTGGGTCTACCCGGTCGTCGATGACTCGATCCAGATCGACATCAACGAGAGCGACTGCCGTATCGACACTTATCGCTCGTCGGGCGCCGGTGGCCAGCACGTCAACACCACCGACTCCGCCGTGCGCATCACCCACATGCCGTCCGGTATTGTCGTGCAGTGCCAGCAGGAACGTTCGCAGCACAAGAACCGGGCCAAGGCCTGGGACATGCTGCGCGCCCGTCTTTACGAGTCCGAACTGAAGAAGCGCGAAGACGCGGCCAACGCCGAGGCGGCATCGAAGACCGATATCGGCTGGGGCCATCAGATTCGCTCCTACGTGCTGCAGCCCTACCAGCTGGTCAAGGACCTGCGGACCGGTGTCGAAAGCACGGCGCCGGGCGATGTGCTGGACGGCGAGTTGAACGAGTTCATGGAAGCCGCACTTGCTCACCGCGTCAGCGGCGGTGCTGACGCCGCCGTGGATGACCTAAACTAACCTCACTGCGGCGGCGTTCGCGCCGGCATGACGTAGTGAGTACGAGACGAAGAGGGCCGGGTGTTTTCATTCGGCCCTTTTTTGTGACATCAGTTCGATGCCCGCTCGACCTTGATGTCGCCGAGATCGTCGATCAGCACGGTCCAGCTCTCCGGCTCGCGTGCGGCAGGGTCGGTCTTCAGATAGACGGTTGCGAACATGCCGGGTTGTGCGGTCACACCTGTTGACGTTTCCGGCCGTATGTCCGTGACATAAGCCTTCAGCGACGAGAACTCCTCGAGTTCCGCAGAGGAGACGACCTTCGGTCCGGCGGGCGTCGCCTCGATCTGCTGCAGATGGATCTGTGCGGTGCCGTCCTGTTGCCTAACAGCGATCAGCTTGTAGTAGCCGCGCCGCGCACCTTCGGCACTCCCCGGTTCGGCAGGTGTTTCCGCCTGCGTGCCGTTCGGGTCCAGTGCCGAAAGTGGATCGCCGCTTTCTTCCCAATAGCCGGTGCTGGTGACGAAGGTCACTTCGGGCGAAACCACATTCGCATCCTCCGAATTGGCGTTCACGCCGACCAGGGCGAGAAGAAGCGCAAGGAGGAGAGGCTTGTGCATCGCTTTGATTTCCTGTTCGAACCGCGACGCGGTGCTTGTTCCAAGATTGATCCTTCGCCGAGTGCCCGGCGATCGCAGAAATTATACCATATCGCGCGTTGAGACCGTCGGCTCAATTGGAAAATTGCTCGGCCAGGATGCGGTCGGACCAGGAATGATCGGGATCCGAGAGGATGCGGGCGGTCATGTTTTCCGATTCGGCGATGCGCACCTTCGCCACCGACTTGACCTCTTGGTGGTCGGCCACGGCGTTGACCGGCCGTTTGTCGGCCTCGAGGATCTCGATCTCGACGGTGACATGGTTCGGCAGCAGGGCGCCGCGCCACCGCCGCGGACGGAACGGGCTGACGGGCGTCAGCGCGAGAAGGGGCGCTTCCAGCGGCAGGATCGGCCCATGGGCGGAGAGGTTGTAGGCGGTGGAGCCCGCGGGCGTGGCGAGCAGCAGACCGTCGCAGGTCAGTTCTTCGAGCCGGGTCTTGCCGTCGATGACGACGCGCAGCTTGGCCGCCTGGTAGGATTGCCGGAAAAGATAAACTTCATTGATCGCAAGCGCCATGAATGTCGAGCCTTCACTGTCGGTGGTCTGCATCTCCAGCGGGTGAAAGGCGTTCTCGACGGCATTGCAGATGCGCGTCGTCAGGTTTTCGCTGCTGTAGCGGTTCATCAGGAACCCGACCGATCCCCGGTTCATGCCGTAGACTAGTTTGCCCGAGTTCATCGTCTGGTGCAGCGTCTGCAACATGAAGCCGTCGCCGCCGAGCGCGACGATGACGTCGGCCTTGTCGACATCATGATCGCCGTAGATCGCCTTCAGATCGGCCGCCGCCTTTTGCGCCTCTTCGGCGGGCGAAGCCAGGAACGCGAGAGAAGTGAACGTGCGGGCCATGAATTTTCAGTCCGTTCAACATGTTGAGCATCGCCGCGGTGGCCGAGCCTAGGCTTCGTTTCTGGCACGACATGGCCCTAAACGCATCTGAAAAATTGGGAGAATTCGCAATTTTGCTTTACACGCCGTGAGATTGTGATAACTCCCACCGCTGAAAGTGCCCTTATAGCTCAGTTGGTAGAGCATCTGATTTGTAATCAGAGGGTCGGGAGTTCGAGTCTCTCTGGGGGCACCACTTTTTTCCAAGATAGTATTTGTCTTTGCGCCGCCTCGATCCGGCGCATAGGTGGTGTTTGGCGGACGCCGGCAGGGCGAAGTTGGCCGAACGTTTGCCGTATCTTGACCGCGCCTTGACCAAAGATGCTCTGACCTTGGGCGACGCGCTTCGCGGCGCCTGCCTGCGGCGCCACGTGCCTGCTCAGATCTCGAACGATCCGGCGCTCCTCGGCGTAATCTCCCGGCATTTTTGCAGAGCGTTCAGAAGATTGTCGGCGAGATAGTCGATCAGGGCACGCGTCGCCGGCAGCATGCCGTGACGCGACGGAAAGACGAGATGGACGACGACGTCGCCGGAACTCCATTCCGGCAGCACGGGCGCAAGCACGCCGGCGCGGAAGGCGCGCTCGCAGATGTGGTCGGGCAGCAACGCCACGCCCATGCCCTCGATCGCTGCGCGTTCGAGGATGAGGAAATCACTGCAGCCGATGATCGGCCGGTGCGAAATTTCGGTGGCATTTCCTTCGCCATCGACCAGGCGCCAGACATCGGCGGCGTGCTGCTCGTTCATCGACAGCGTCGGCATCTCGCTCAGATTGTCGATCGTGACGTCGTCGAAGCGCGCGAGCAGGGTGGGGCTTGCCGCCAGCCTCTGACGCACCTCTCCGAATCTGCGGATGATCAGCTGATTGTCGGTGTCCAGTTGATCGCGGGCGCGCAGCGCCACGTCGATCCGCTCCTCGATCAGATCAATCCGCCGGTTGGTGGCGGTGATCAGCAGACGGACGCCGGGATAGCGGCGATGGAAGGCGGGCAGGATGTCGGCAAGCATCGGCGTGAAGCCGAGCGGGCAGGCGAGCCTGACCGTGCCGGTCGGCTCGGCCTTGACGGCGGCGATCTCGGCTTCCGCCATGGCGATGCCATCGAGCAGGCCCTGGCAATGTTCGTAGAACACCTGCCCGATCTCGGTAACGCGCAGTTTGCGGGTCGAGCGCTCCAGCAGCCGGACGCCGAGCTGCTCTTCGAGGCGTGCTACGTGTTTGCTGAGCTTGGATTTAGGGATATTCAGATCGCGCGCGGCGGCACTGAAGCCGTTGTTGCGCACCACAGCCGCGAAGAGGGCGAGGTCGTTCAGGTCCTGCATCTGTTTTTCGTCTCCCATCGCCGGATCGCCGGTCTCACTGTTTCCATTTGGAAACAGTATGTCAAACAACCGCTGACTTATCGCGCGATTGTTTTCCAATCATATGTGATGCACCGCAACGCCAACACAAAGGTGCTCCACATGAACGTCCTTCACATCGACTCCGGTATCCTGGGTGATCACTCCGTTTCCCGTCGCCTGACCGCGGCGATCACCGCCCAGATCAAGGCAGACCGCCCGGATGCCAACGTCACCTATCGCGATCTCGCCACCAGCCAGATCCCGCATCTGACTGGCGCCCAGATCATGGCGCCTGCCGATCTCGCAGGTGTTGACGCCGGCCTGGCTGCCGAAGTCAAGATCGGCCGCGAGATGCTCGAAGAATTCCTTGCTGCCGATACGGTCGTCGTCGGTGCACCGATGTACAATTTCTCCATTCCGAGCCAGCTCAAGGCCTGGATCGATCGCCTGGCTGTCTCCGGCAAGACCTTCCGTTATACCGAATCCGGCCCGGAAGGCCTCGCCAAGGGCAAGAAGGTAATCGTCGCTTCGACGCGTGGCGGCCACTATTCCGCCGGCCCCGCCTCTGCAATGGATCACCAGGAAGCCTACCTGAAGACGGTCTTCGGCTTCTTCGGTATCACCGATGTTGAATTCGTCCGCGCCGAAGGCCTGAACCTCAGCGCCGACTCCAAGCAGTTCGCGATCGCCGAAGCCGAAAAGACCATTGCCGAAGGCACCGTCCTTCGCCTGGCAAGCTAAAACAAGGGTTCAGCGGATCACGTCAGTGGTCCGGTGAAGGGGCGTTGGCCCCCATTGCGGACGGTGCCGGTTGCACATGCAGCCGGCATTGTCCGTTTTCGCATGGGCTGATTTGTATTATGATGCGCTCATGAGAGACCGGCGGAGAAGGCCCTTGGCTGTCATCGCTGCGGTGGTCGCACTGGTGGCTGCCGACGTCGGTTATGCGTCGCCACCTGACACGCGTTGCACCTGCCGCAACCGGGACGGCGCCAAATACGAGCTCGGCCAGATCGCCTGCCTTCGCGTCGGCGGCATCTCTTATCTCGCCCGCTGCGAGATGAACCTCAACGTCACCACATGGAAGAAACTTCGCGACGGCTGCCCCACGGCGAACAGCCAGACCCTATGGCTTCGCGTGGATAAAGATATAGCGATGCGTTTCTGACGACAGCGACGGCTTGCACGACAATCGGCTGCGAGGCGAGGATTGCGTCGTGCTGCATCGGTGCAGAGACCCGTAAATCGGTCGAACACACCCAATCAACCGTTACGACAGATGCCCCAATCTCTCCGGTTGCGCGCAGCCGGAGAGATTTGCAGGTGTTCGGCGGCCTTACTGCATAATTCCTTAAATCGGAATCGATTTAAGGACAAAATTATGCATCAACTCAAAGTGTTACAGCGACCTTTGCGCGTCTAAATAGACGCGCGGCGCTGTAACGACCGGGACTTACTTGTTCAGGAACTGGCGCGCCGCATACATGGCGATCGCAGCCGCATTCGAAACATTGAGCGATTTGATCGCGCCGGGCATGTCGAGGCGGGCGAGCGCCTTGACGGTCGATCGTGTTTTCTGCCGGAGGCCCTTGCCCTCGGATCCGAGCACCAGCGCGACCTTGTCGCCCGCGAAGCTGCCTTCAAGCGGGGCCGGTCCCTCCGAATCGAGCCCGATCGTGTGGAAGCCAAGCCGATGCAACTCCTCGATCGTGTCGGCGAGGTTGGTGATCTGGATATAGGGGATCATTTCCAGAGCGCCGGAGGCCGATTTTGCAAGAACGCCCGATTCGGTCGGACTATGGCGGATCGTGGTGATCAACGCCCCCGCATCGAATGCCACGGCCGATCGCATGATCGCGCCGACATTATGCGGGTCAGTGACCTGATCGAGCACGAGGATCAGCCGGCATTCGCTGAGCGCTTCAAGTTTGCGCAGTGGCAGCGGCTTTGTTTCGAGCATCACGCCCTGGTGGATCGCGTCTGGACCGAGAATCTTGTCGAGATCCTGCGGCGCAACGGTCTCGACCGGGAAGGGGAGTTCCGAGAGTTCGCCGAGTTCGAGCCGCGCCGCAGCGTTCTGCGTCACGCACAGGCGAACGATCTGGCGCGTCGGATTGTCGAGGGCGGCCCGCACGGTGTGCAGGCCGTAGAGAAGCACCTGCTCGGGCGCGAGCGCCGGCGGCTTCCAGTCGCCTGGCTGTTTGCGCCAACGCTCCTGCTTTGGCGTCGGGATTTCCCCGCGTTCGCGCTTGGCGTCGCGATGCGCGCGTCTGAGAGTGGCGTAATGGGTGTTCTTGGCGCTCTTGTCGCCCGCGTTATCTTTGCTCATGCCCGCCTTATAGAGCGCTTCGCTTGGCCTGGGAACGGAATTCGATGGCAGTGGACAAAGCGGGCCTGTGGAGAATTTCACAAAAATTCGGTTTTGGCGTGTTGACAGGAGCAGGGCGGGCGGTCATATACCCGGCGCAGATCGAGAGGCGGCAACGACAAATCGCTGGATGTCTCACGATCTCAAATGCTTGGTCGACTTGATCCCGACAGAATAATGGAGGGATGCCCGAGTGGTTAAAGGGGACGGACTGTAAATCCGTTGGCTTCGCCTACGTTGGTTCAAATCCAACTCCCTCCACCATTCTGCTTCTGGATCGAAGGCCCGCGGGTATAGCTCAATGGTAGAGCAGCAGCCTTCCAAGCTGAATACGCGGGTTCGATTCCCGCTACCCGCTCCAGCAGCGCCGACCCTCTTCTGCTATTTAACGTTACGCTTCAATTGCTCTTCGTAAGCCGTTGTTTGTTCTTTCGTCGCTCGACGAAATGATTCGGGAATCCGTCCAACTTGCATCTCTGATGCGCCGTTCTTACATGATGGTAGGAAGAGGCCGCCGTGGCTGGTCCGGGCGTACGCAATTAAGTCTTGCGCAAATCCCTTGAAACCCTTAAACGGCTCCACAAACCGGCCCCGCCGGCTGATCAATCATACTTGACCACAGGAAACGTACCCATGGCAAAGAGCAAATTTGAGCGCAACAAGCCGCACGTTAACATTGGCACGATTGGCCACGTTGACCATGGCAAGACGTCGCTGACGGCAGCGATCACGAAGTACTTCGGCGAGTTCAA
>NZ_MBSS01000011.1 GCF_001695855.1 Ensifer sp. LC163 | reverse complement strand
GGGCTTATAGACCCCCATCCTCACAGACGTCAACAGACAATTTCAAAAAACCGACAAGATCGAACAACCAACTGAAAACAAACAACAAATTCAAACGGAAGTTATCAACAGACCAATCCCGGCCAGCAAAACACCCAAACCAGAACCATCGCCAAATCGGCAAAAACTAAAGTCGCGAACCGCGGAAACACCAGCACTCACGATCCCATCCCTTCAAGTACGTCGACAGAAGCCGACTTTCCGCGGGCAAATTGCTCGTTTTCACGACAAGCGGGCCCAAATCCGGGCGGGCGGCGTTTCACCGAAACGTGACGGTTGGCGTCCATGGCGCACATTGACGTCACCGGCACTTGCCTTACCTTCGCGCCGAAACACGGAATGCGGGGGGAGCGTGCGAATGATCGGATGGGCAAGACGATGGGCAGCGGCGGTCGTCGCCACAATCGGCCTTGCCAGCCCGGCGGCTGCCATCGACATCGATAACTGGGCCTCCGTCGTCGCGGAAGCCAAGGGCGAGACGGTCTATTTCAACGCCTGGGGCGGTTCGACCAATATCAATGCCTATATCGCCTGGGCCGGCGAACAGATGAAGGCGCGCTACGGCGTCGATGTCGTGCATGTAAAACTCGACGACACCGCCAAGGCGGTCGCAAGTGTGCTTGCGGAAAAATCGGCGGGCAAGGATGTCGCCGGCACCGTCGATCTCATCTGGATCAATGGCGAGAACTTTGCCGCGATGAAGCGGCAGGGCCTGCTGCTTAGCCCCGGCTGGGCAACAAGGCTTCCGAACTGGGCCTATGTCGACCACGAGACGAAGCCGACGATCCTCACCGATTTCACCGTGCCGACGGAAGGGCTTGAAAGCCCCTGGGGCGGCGCCAAACTCGTTTTCTTCTATGATTCGGCCCGCACGCCGCCGACCGCGCAGCTGCCCGATTCGGCAAAAGACCTGCTTGCCTGGGCAAAAGCTCATCCTGGGCGCTTCTCCTATCCCCAGCCCCCGGATTTCATCGGCTCGTCTTTCCTAAAGCAGGTGTTGATCGAGCTTGTCGACGACCGGAGCAAGTTGCTGAAGCCGGTGGATGAGACAACCTTTCAGACGGATGTGGAGCCACTCTTTGCCTATCTCGACCAGCTGACGCCCTTCTTATGGCGCAAGGGAAAGGCCTATCCGCAGAACTATCCCGATATGAAGCAGAAGCTGGCGGACGGGGAACTCGACATCATCTTCGCGTTCAATCCCGCCGAAGCCTCGGCCGCGATCGCCAATGGCGAACTGCCGGACAGCGTGCGCTCCTTCGTCTTTTCCGGCGGAACCCTCGGCAACACCCATTTTGTCGCCATTCCCTATAATGCCAATGCAAAGGCGGGCGCGCTGCTGCTTGCAGATTTCCTTCTCTCCCCGGAAGCGCAGTTGCGCAAACAGGACGCCCGCTTCTGGGGCGACCCGACAGTGCTGGCGATGCCGAAACTGTCGGACGCGGACCGGGCCGCCTTTGCCGCCCTCGATCTCGGCGTCGCGACATTGCCGCCCGATCGGCTCGGCCCGGCCCTCGACGAACCGCATCCCGACTGGATGGTGCGGATCGAGGCCGAATGGATCCGTCGATATGGCGCCGCCAATTAACCGCGAGCGCCGACACTCTCGACGGACACCCCTGTGAGGGACGCCCTGCGGCGGGGCATCGGCACCGGTCTGGCGGTCATGCTGTGCCTGCCGGTGCTCGCCGGCCTGGCCGGCTCCCTGCTCCCGGCCTTCGGCTACCTGCCGGCACTCGGCGGTACCGAGTTGACACTCGGCCATTTCGAGGAGCTGGCCACCCAACCGCATATCCTGCGCTCGGCCATGATCAGTCTGGCGGCGGGGCTGACCAGCACGCTCCTCGCTTTGGTGGTGGTCGCCACCTTTGTCGCCGGCTTTGCCGGCACGCGGCCGTTTGCCTTCATCAAGCATCTGCTTTCGCCGCTGCTGGCTGTTCCGCACGCCGCATCCGCATTTGCCATCGCCTTGCTGATCGCGCCGTCCGGCTTCCTGCTGCGACTTGTTTCTCCCGAACTCACCGGCTTCCTGCGGCCGCCGGACTGGCTCATCCCGAACGATCCGCTCGGGCTGTCGATGATATCCGGCCTTGTCGGCAAGGAGATCCCCTTTCTGCTGCTGGTGATGCTGGCCGCGCTGCCGCAGCTGCCATTGGCAAATGCGCGACGCTTGATGTCGGCACTCGGCTATGGCCGGGTCCCGGGCTTTGTCGTCGCGCTCTGGCCGCTGCTTTACCGGCAGATCCGGCTGCCGGTTTTCGCGGTGCTGGTCTATTCGAGCTCGGTGGTCGACGTCGCGATGATCCTCGGGCCCCGACTGCCGCCGACGTTGCCGGTGCGCGTCGCCCAATGGCTGGCCGACGACGACGTCGGCGCCCGTTTCCTCGCCTCGGCCGGCGCGGTGCTGCAGCTTGCGCTCAGCCTGTTCGCGATCGTGACTTGGATCGGCGTCGAACGGCTTGGGCGCCTTTGCCACCGGCGCCTGAGTTCTTCGGGAAAACGCCTGTCCGACGATGGACTTCTTCGCCTGGCCGCGGCCGCGATAACGGCCTTGTCTGCGGCGTTCATCTTCGCCGGTCTCGGTCTGCTCGCCCTGTGGTCGATCGCAGGACTATGGCCTTTTCCGGATAGTCTGCCGGCAAGCCTTACACTCAGAGTATGGGGACGCGCCCTTGCGGAGCTCGCCGGACCTCTGGCAACCACCGTTACCATCGGCTTGCTGTCGTCGCTCGTCGCGCTTGCGATTGCCATCGGCCTGCTGTCGCGTAGCGCCAACAATTCCGCCGATCGCTGGCTTCCCGTCTTCCTGCCGTTGCTGGTCCCGGAGATCGCCTTCGTGTTCGGACTGCAGGTCCTGACAGTGGTGGCCGGACTTTCGCCATCGATTGCCACCGTTGCGGCCATGCACCTCGTCTTCGTTCTGCCCTATGTGCTGCTGTCGCTGGCACCGCCGTGGCGGGCGCTCGACCGTCGCTACGAACAGATCGCATCGGGACTGGGCAAGTCGCGATTCAAGATCCTGCTGACCATCCGGTTGCCGATGCTGCTTCGCGCCTGCCTGACGGCATTTGCCGTCGGCTTTGCAGTCTCCGTCAGCCTCTACCTGCCGACGGTGCTGATCGGCGCCGGACGGGTGACGACAATCACCACCGAGGCCGTGGCGCTTTCATCCGGGGGAGATCGGCGCGTCATCGGCGTCTATGCGTTGCTGCAGGCGCTGTTGCCGTTCTTGGGTTTTCTCGTTGCATCGCTGGTGCCGCAATTGCTATTCCGCCACCGACGGGCAATGAGGATTTGAATGCAAACACCAGGCAAGACGACGCCTCTGACTTTGTCCGATGTGACGATCCGGCTCGGCGACCGGGCACTGCTTTCCATTTCGGCGACGGTGATGCCCGGCGACGTGCTGACGATCATGGGCCCATCCGGTTCCGGCAAGTCGACGCTGCTTGCCTATATCGGCGGGTTTCTCGACCCGGCCTTTGTCGCCAGCGGCGCAGTTCTACTCGGGCCGGACGATCTGATCGGCACACCGCCGCAGCAGCGCCACACCGGCATTCTCTTCCAGGACCCGCTGCTGTTTCCGCACCTCTCCGTCGGCGGCAATATCGTCTTTGCCATTCCCGAGGCAATCAAGAGCCGCGACATCAGGCGCCGTCTGGCCGAGGATGCACTTGCTGCGGTCGGGCTCGGCGGGTTCTTCGATCGCGATCCAGAGACCCTGTCGGGTGGGCAAAAAGCGCGCGTCGCCCTCCAGCGCGTGCTTTTATCCGAGCCGCGCCTTCTGCTGCTCGACGAGCCCTTTTCAAAGCTCGACATGGCGCTGCGTCAGCAGACACGCGAACTGGTCTTTGCCAAGGCCCGCTCCGCCGGCCTGCCGACGATCCTTGTGACCCACGACCGAGCGGATGCGGTTGCGGCCGGTGGTGTGCTCATTCATATCGGAGCGGAGACACAAGCGTGACGCTTACCCTGCCTGCCTTGCCGGTTCGCGAGGTCCTGCCTGAGATCGCCGCGGCACTCGATAGGGCCCGCTCCGTCGTGCTTTCGGCACCGCCCGGCGCCGGCAAGACGACGCTCGTGCCGCTCTTCCTGCTCGGACAGTCCTGGCTGAAAGGCGGCAAGATCATCCTGCTCGAACCGCGGCGGCTCGCGGCCCGGGCGGCGGCCGGCCGCATGGCTGAGCTGCTCGGTGAGAAAGTGGGAGAAACCGTCGGCTACCGCATGCGCCTCGACAACCGGATATCGGCAAAAACCCGGATCGAGGTGGTAACCGAAGGGGTCTTTGCCCGCATGATCCTCGACGATCCGGAGCTGGCGGGCGTCTCGGCGGTGCTGTTCGATGAATTTCACGAGCGCTCGCTCGACGCCGATTTCGGCCTGGCGCTGGCGCTCGACGTTCAATCCGCGCTGCGCGACGATCTCAGGATCATCGTCATGTCGGCAACACTCGACGTCGAGCGGGTTGCAGGATTGCTTGGCGATGCCACCGTCATCGAAAGCCAGGGCCGCAGTTTCCCCATCGACATCCGAAACCAGGACCGTGGCGGCGAGAGCGTCGAGGAGGCCGTCGTGCGCGCCATCGTCGAGGCGCATCGCAGCGAGCAGGGCTCGATCCTCGCATTTTTGCCGGGACAGGCCGAAATCACCCGAACCGCGGCACGGCTTGCCGACCGGTTTACAGCCGATACGACAGTCGTTCCTCTTTACGGCAACCTGACGCAGAACGAGCAGGATGCGGCGATCCGGCCGGCGCCGAAAGGCACGCGCAAGATCGTCCTTGCCACCTCGATCGCCGAGACCTCGATCACCATCGACGGCGTGCGGATCGTCATCGACAGCGGCCTGCAGCGACTGCCGGTCTTCGAAGCGTCGACCGGCATCACCCGGCTTGAGACCGTGCGCGTCTCGCGCGCGTCGGCCGATCAGCGCGCCGGCCGAGCCGGACGAACGGAGCCGGGTATCGCCATCCGCCTCTGGCATGCCGGCCAGACCGCGGCGCTTGCCGCCTTCACACCGCCGCAGATCCTGGCAAGCGACCTCTCCGGATTGCTGCTCGACATGGCACACTGGGGCGTCAACGATCCCGCAGCGCTTGCCTTCATCGATCCACCACCGGAAACCACCCTCAAGGAAGCGCGAAAGCTGCTGAGCGAACTCGGCGCGCTCGATGGCTCCGGCGTGCTGACACCGAGGGGACGCAAGATCCGCGATCTGGCCCTGCCCCCGCGCCTTGCGGCGATGGCGGTTTCGGCGGCCGAGGAAGGCCAGGGCGAGGCAGCTTGTCTGCTGGCGGTCATGCTGACGGAGCAAGGCCTCGGCGGCAACGCCATCGATCTCGAGGATCGCTTGCGCCGCTTCCGCCAGGAGCGCGGCGACCGCGCCGAGGCATCGCGCAACCTCGCCCGTCGCATGGCGGCGGAACTCAAAGGGGCGCCAAGGTCGAATGAGCCGGTCCAGCCCGGCGCCTTGCTGATGCACGCCTTCCCCGACCGCATCGCGCTTCAGCGCGGTGGTCGAGGGCGGTTCGTGATGGCCAACGGTCGCGGGGCGGAGATCGCCGAGACCGAGCGCCTTGCGGCAGCGAACATGCTCGTGATCGCCGACTTGACGGGTCGCGCCGGCGGCCAGCGCGTGCTTGCGGCAGCCGAACTTTCGCGCGGCGACGTCGAGGCGCATATGCCCGAGGCGATCGTGCGGGAGGAGCAAAGCGTCTTCGACCGGGCAAGCCGCCAGGTGCGGGCGCGCCGCGTCACAAGATTGGGCGCGATCATCTTCGAGGAAGCGCCGCTTCCAAGACCGACCGGTGAAAGTGCAGCACGGGCACTCGCCGATGGTGTTCGCCAGCTTGGACTGGCGGTTCTGCCGTTTTCCAAGGAGGCGATGCAGCTGCGCGATCGCATCGGCTTCCTGCATCGCTCGATCGGCGAGCCCTGGCCGGATGTTTCCGATGCAGCCCTGCTTGCGACGCTCGAGGACTGGTTCGTTCCGTTTCAGCACGGCGTCACCGCCATCGCCGACATCAAGGCCGGCGCTCTTTCCGAAGGATTGCTGTCGCTGATCCCGCACGAGCGGCAGCGCGACCTTGCGAAACTGGCGCCGACGCATTTCGAGGCGCCGACGGGGCAACGGCATCCGATCCACTACGACGGCGACGAACCGCTTCTTTCCATTCGGGTGCAGGAACTCTTCGGCCTCAAAAAACATCCAACTATCGGCGACGGCCGGTTGCCGCTGCTGCTCGAGCTGATCTCGCCCGGCCGGCAGCCGATCCAGACCACGCGCGACCTGCCGGGTTTCTGGGCGGGGTCGTGGCGAGATGTTCGGGCTGACATGCGCGGGCGCTATCCCAAACACCCCTGGCCGGAGAACCCGGCAGAGGCCGCGCCGACGACACGGGCCAAACCGCGTGGTACATGAGGTAACACCCCGAACGGGGCCACTGCATAATTCCTTAAATCGGAAGCGATTTAAGGGGAAAATTATGCAGCAGATTTAAAGCCAGCGACCTTTGCGCGTCGGATTTGACGCGTGGCGCTGTAATGGGACAAGAGCAGGCATGACGGCAGTGGCGCTGGAACACAATGATCCGACCTCGAACAGAAGCCTGCGCCTGCAGACGCTCATTCGCCTGCGCTGGCTTGCGGTCGGCGGACAGTCGATCGCCGTCATCATCACGACGTTGTGGCTGCAGTTTCCGCTGCCTCTGCTTTCCTGCCTGGTGCTGATTGCCACACTAGCGCTGGTCAATACCTACCTCACCCTGCGCTTTCCGCCGACGCACCGCTTGCGGCCGCCGGCCGCCTTCGCGCTTCTCGGGCTCGACCTGGCGCAGTTGACCGGCCTGCTCTTCATCACCGGCGGGCTCGCCAACCCGTTCGCACCGTTGCTGTGCGTCCCGGTCATCATTTCCTCGGCCTCGCAACCGAAGCCGCACAGCATCGTTCTTGCCGGCCTTGCAGTGATCGGCGTTACCGCCCTTGCCTTCTCGCCGTTCCCCCTGCCCTGGTATCCCGGCACGCTTTTGCTGATGCCGCGGGTGCTGACGGCCGGCATCTGGTTCGCAATCGTGTCGATGACGGCCTTTGCCGCCTTCTACACCTATCGCGTCTCACTTGAAGCGAGCGAACTGTCGGAGGCGCTGACGGCGACCGAACTGGTGCTCCAGCGCGAAAAGCATCTTTCGCAGCTCGACGGCCTGGCCGCGGCCGCCGCCCATGAGCTCGGCACGCCGCTTGCCACCATCAGCGTCGTTGCCAAGGAAATGGAACGGGAACTCGGCGACGACCCGCGCTTCGGTGAGGACGTGCACCTCTTGCGCAGCCAGAGCGAGCGATGCCGCGACATTCTCAAGCGGCTGACGACGCTGTCCTCGGAAAGCGAAGAGCACATGCGGCTTTTGCCGCTATCCTCGCTGATCGAAGAAGTGATGGCGCCGCACCGCGAGTTCGGCATTCATATCAATCTCGTCGAAAAGGGTGACAAGGCAGCGGAACCTGTCGGCAACCGCAACGCCGGGATCCTCTACGGGCTCGGCAACCTGCTGGAAAATGCGGTCGACTATGCCAAGCAGGAAGTGACCGTTACCGTCGAACACACGGCCGAACACGTCAAGGTGACGATCGCGGATGACGGTGACGGATTCGCCCCCGACATTCTGATACGCATCGGCGAACCCTATGTCACGCGAAGGCAGAAGGACGACAGTGCCGGCGGCCTGGGGCTCGGCCTGTTCATCGCCAAGACCCTGCTCGAGCGGTCCGGCGCTCGCCTGCGTTTCGAGAACGGCGGCCCCGATCGCCCCGGCGCCAAGGTCAGCGTCGAATGGCCGCGTGCCCTGATGGATACGAAACTGGCGAAATGACGTTTGGCTGTTTATTGAACCGCATGACAGGAAACCTATAATCTCAGTGAAAACCTTCCGATTTTCGCCCAAGGATTGCGAGAATGACCGAAAAATCGACAGCTTCGCCCAGCACGCATGCCCAGGACGCCGAACTGATCGGACCGGACAGAACGCTGCTGCTCGTCGACGATGATGCGCCGTTCCTTCGACGCCTCGCCCGCGCCATGGAAGCGCGCGGCTTCACCGTCGATATCGCCGAGTCCGTTGCCGAAGGCATCGCCAAGGCAAAAGGCAACCCGCCGAAATACGCCGTCATCGATCTGAGACTCGGCGACGGCAGCGGCCTGGACGTGATCGAGGCGATCCGCAGCCGCCGTGACGACACCCGCATGATCATGCTCACCGGCTACGGCAACATCGCAACGGCCGTGAATGCCGTGAAGCTTGGTGCCGTCGACTATCTCGCCAAGCCGGCTGACGCCGACGACATCTTCGCCGCGCTGGTGCAGCGCCAGGGCGAGCGGGTGGAGCCGCCGGAAAACCCGATGTCGGCCGACCGGGTGCGATGGGAACATATTCAGCGCGTCTACGAGATGTGCGAGCGCAACGTGTCGGAGACAGCGCGCCGGCTCAACATGCACCGCCGGACCCTGCAGCGCATTCTGGCCAAGCGCGCGCCGAAGTAATCAGCCTTCGGCGGACCCGTCGCGGGAGCCGGAAACGATATCGCGAATGGAGTTGCCGAGCTCGCCGTTGCGCTCGGCGGCCCACTCCGCCAGCATCAGCCGCTGGGCGGCGGTGCGGGCAAAGAGCTGCAGCACCGACTTGCGGGTGGCCGGTGCAAGCCGATGTTCCGGTGCGTCGCGGATAATGTGTCCGTCGTAGCCATCCGACAGCAGCAAGCCGCAATCCTCCGGAAAGATATCGAGCGGGACTTCGCCATGGGTGGCGAAGAACAGCCGGTCGCAGTGCTGCCTATAGTCCGGCCATTTGCGATCGACGCGGAAATCCTCAATCGACGTCTTGATCTCCACGATCCAGATTTCGCCCTTTGCCGACAGCGATATGAGATCGGCACGGCGGCCGCTGGCGAGCGTCAATTCCGGCAGCACCGAGTGGCGCAATTCCGCAAAAAGCCGCTGAACCCCGCGACGCACCATGAGCGCGCGATTCGATTGCCGACCGTCCACGAGAGGGTTGTCGCCATGGATAGAGAGAATTGTCATTCGCCTAGACTCTCGTCCGCCACCACTTTTGTTGCAAAAAAGCAAGCGTCACGGAATTTACACTTTCCCGCCGCGTTGTTGCCACGCAATCCCTTGCATAGCCGCATCTAATCGAAAATAACCGGAGTCACTGATGGTCGGGCCGACCCAGTTTTTTCTTCGCTTCTTATTTTAAGAGACTCCTATGCGCTTCCGCAATGCCTTCCTCCTGTGCAGCCTGGCGGCGACACTCGCCATGGCCGGCTGCTCGACAACCTCGACCAAGTCCGAGACGGCAAACGGTGAGCCCGCTCCCGTTGAGCAACAGGTCGCTTCGAATCAGATTTTCTCGGGCGATTATGGCGCAGTTGAGGATCACGGCTACGCGCTGCCCGCCATTCCGATCAACAGGGTCGAAAACCGCTTCCATCGGCAGATCGTCGACTATTCGACGAGCGAACGCCCCGGCACGATCGTCGTCAATACGCCGAATCGCTTCCTCTACTACGTGCTGCCTGGCGGCAAGGCTGTTCGCTACGGCATCGGCGTCGGCAAGGCCGGCTTCGCGTGGGAAGGCGAAGCCTATATCGCCTGGAAGCAGGAATGGCCGATGTGGCACCCGCCGAAGGAAATGGCGGAGCGCAAGCCGGAAGTGGCCAAATATGTCGAAGAAGGCATGGGCCCGGGCCTGAAGAACCCGCTCGGCGCGCGCGCGCTCTATCTCTTCAACGACCAGGGCAAGGACACGCTGTTCCGCCTGCATGGCACCCCGGAGTGGTCGTCGATCGGCACGGCCGCTTCGTCGGGCTGCATCCGCCTGATGAACCAGGACATCATCGATCTCTATTCGCGCGTTCGTCCGGGCAAGAACGCTCGCGTGGTCGTTCAGCAGTAAAACGCGACCAGCAGCATGCAATCAGAAGCCGCCGGGTTCCTCGGCGGCTTTTTTGTTGGCCGGGCATTCTCGCGGTCTCCCCTCGACATTGATACGCAGAGTTGCTCGGCTTCCCGCGCTTCAAATCAGGGTGGCTGGCATCTGATTCCGTTGCGATAATTTGTTCAAAAAACGCGCAACTCGGTCGGAAATTCAGCACGTCATTAAGTAAGAGTTATCTAATTAATTAAAAAGTGTGGCCAAGAGAGACCTAGCCAAGGGGGCCGCCATGCTGATCAAGACCAAGCTCGTAGGTGCGATCGCACTGTTGTCACTCATCGCGATCGGCATTGCCGTCTACAGCCAGCATGCGCTTGCCGAAAACAGCGAGACGATGGATGCGGTCTATGCCGACCGCATTGTGCCGCTGAAGAACCTGAAAGCGACTTCGGACGCATTTGCCGTCTCGATCGTCGATGCGGCGCACAAGGTGCGCAACGGAAACGAGACGATGGAGACCGGCCTGGCCTCGGTCAACGACGCGCGGCAGGTGATAACCGCCAATTGGGACGCCTATGTCGCGACCTCGATGACGCCGGAGGAACACAAACTCGTCGAGAACGCCAAGCAGCAGATGGTGGTCGCGATGGATTCGATCGCAACGCTGACCAAGATCCTGTCCGAGCGTGATTCGGCTGCGCTCGACAGTTTCGTTCGGACGGCGCTCTACGAAACCATCGATCCTTTGACCGAGACCATTTCGGAGATCTCCGACCTGCAAGTTCGCCTGTCGGATGAGATCTTTCAGGAACAGCATCGTGAGTTTGAGACGATACGCACCCTCAGCATCGGTATCATCCTGCTCGTCCTCGTACTGGCTGCCGGAACGTACCTGGTTGTTTCACGTGGGGTGATCGGGCCGCTCGGCAAACAGATCGGCGCGATGCGCAAACTGATCGACGGCCATCTCGACGATGACGGATCAGATGTGACCGGCAAGGACGAAGTCGCGGAAATGGCCCGCGCCATCCAGTCGTTCCGGGAAGCGGCCCGATCCAACCTTCGCCTGCAGGCCGAGGCTGAGGAAAGCCGCCGCAATGGCGAAGCGCAACGCACGAGAATGCAGGTTGAGGCCGAGCAGGCCGCGCAGCAGAGGTTGATCCAGGCGACGTCAGGTCTTGCGACCGGCTTGCAGCGGCTGGCGGACGGTGATCTTGCCGTGCGGCTGGAGGAACCCTTCTCCGCAGAATTCGAGCAATTGCGTCACGACCTCAACAAGGCTGCGGCACAGCTCAACGATGCCATGCTCGCGGTCGCCGACAGCGCCGGCAATATCGGTATGGGCACACGAGAAATCAGCCAGAGCGCCGATGACCTGTCGAAACGCACGGAGCAGCAGGCGGCATCGCTGGAGGAAACGGCAGCGGCTCTCGACCAGATCACCGCCAATGTCAGCAACTCCTCGCGCCGGACGGAGGAAGCGCGTGACGTGGCGGGCGAAGCAAAGACCAGCGCGACGCAATCGGCCGTCGTCGTGGCGAATGCCGTCGAGGCGATGCGACGGATCGAAGAGTCGTCCAGCCAGATTTCGAGCATCATCGGCGTGATCGACGAAATCGCCTTCCAGACCAACCTTTTGGCGCTGAACGCGGGGGTCGAGGCGGCGCGGGCGGGCGAGGCCGGCAAGGGCTTTGCGGTCGTGGCGCAGGAAGTGCGCGAACTGGCGCAGCGCTCGGCAAAAGCCGCCAAGGAGATCAAGGAGCTTATTCGCAGCTCCAGCTCGGAAGTCGAGAGCGGCGTGCGGCTGGTGCGCGACACCGGTGAGGCGCTTAGGACGATCGAAGCGCACGTCATCACCATCAATGAGCATATGGCTGCCATCGCGACATCGGCCCGGGAACAGTCCGTCGGGCTGGCCGAGGTCAATACCGCCGTCAACCAGATGGATCAGGTGACCCAGCGCAACGCCGCCATGGTCGAGGAGGCGAACGCCGCGTCGGCGACCCTCGCCCAGGAGGGCACCAACCTTCGGGCCCTGATCGGGAGGTTCCAACTGTCGGGAGAGAGCAGCGCCGCCCGTCAGACGGAAGGGCGACGGACCGTCCCGCGTTCCGTCGCCACCGCTCAGCACGTGGACGTGAGATCCAGGGCCTCCTCTGCGCGACCCGTCATGCCCGCGGTACACGGCAACACCGCATTGTCGAGCGAGGGCTGGGCGGAGTTCTAACCCGGCTTTCACGAGCCCGGCGCCACCCGATCAGGCGGTCAGCCGGGCCTTCAACTCGCGACGACGGCGGTGCAGGACCGGTTCGGTATAGCCGTTCGGCTGTTCCCGGCCCTTGAGCACCAGCTCGAGTGCCGCCTGGAAGGCGATCGAGCCGTCGAAATTGCCGGCCATCGCGACATAGTGCGGATCATCGGCGTTCTGGCCGTCGACGACGGCGGCCATGCGCTTCATCGTCTCGACCACTTGGCGCTCGGCGACGACACCGTGGTGCAGCCAGTTGGCCATGTGCTGCGCCGAAATCCGCAGCGTGGCGCGATCCTCCATCAGGCCGATGTTGTTGATATCAGGCACCTTGGAGCAACCGACGCCCTGGTCGACCCAGCGCACGACGTAGCCGAGAATACCCTGCGCATTGTTGTCGAGCTCTCGCTGGATCTCGTCCGCCGTCCAGTTCGGACGGGTTGCGACCGGAACCGACAGAATATCGCTGAGCTTGGCCCGGGCCCGGCTCTTCAGGCCAGCCTGGACATCGGTGACATTGACCCGGTGATAGTGGGTGGCGTGCAGGGTCGCCGCGGTCGGCGACGGCACCCAGGCGGTGTTGGCGCCGGCCTTCGGATGCGCGATCTTCTGCTCCAGCATCGCCGCCATCAGGTCGGGCATGGCCCACATGCCCTTGCCGATCTGTGCGTGGCCGGAAAGCCCGCATTCGAGACCGATGTCGACGTTCCAGTTTTCGTAAGCCGCGATCCATGCAGCCTGTTTCATGTCGCCCTTGCGGATCATCGGGCCCGCTTCCATCGAGGTATGGATCTCGTCGCCGGTGCGATCGAGGAAGCCGGTGTTGATGAAGACGACGCGTTCGCGCGCGGCGCGGATGCACTCCTTGAGGTTGACCGTCGTGCGGCGTTCCTCGTCCATGATGCCCATCTTCATGGTGTTCTCAGGCATGCCGAGCGCCGCCTCGACGCGCGAGAAGATCTCGCAGGCGAAGGCGACCTCTTCCGGCCCGTGCATCTTCGGCTTGACGACATACATCGAACCCTCGCGAGAGTTCATGCGGCGGCCGCCCTCGCCAATGTCGTGCAACGCGATCAGCGCGGTTGCCATCGCATCCATGATGCCTTCCGGCACCTCGTTTCCTTCGCGATCAAGGATAGCCGGATTCGTCATCAGGTGCCCGACATTGCGCACGAGCATCAGCGAGCGGCCCGGCAAGGTCAGGGTTCCGCCGCCCGGCGCCGTGTAGACACGGTCGGCGTTGAGACGGCGCGTGAAGGTGCGGCCGCCCTTGGCGACTTCTTCCTCGAGATCGGCCTTCATCAGGCCGAGCCAGTTCCTGTAGACGACGATCTTGTCTTCGGCGTCGACGGCGGCAATGGAGTCTTCGCAATCCATGATCGTGGTGATCGCGGATTCGAGAATGACGTCGGAAATATGGGCCGGGTCATCCTTGCCGATCGGCGTGGTCGCATCGAGAACGACGACGGCATGCAGATTGTTGTGCCGGAGAACGATCTGTGACGGCGCGTCAGCCGAACCCGCATAGCCGGCAAACTGCGCGGAATTGCGAAGCGTCGTCTTCGCTCCGCCTGCAAGCGTTACCGAAAGGCTGCCGGAGGCGATCGTCAGCGACGCGACATCCGTCCAGCTGCCGTTTTCCAGCGGTGCGCTCGCGTCGAGGAAGTCGCGCGCCCAGGCAATGACCTTGGCGCCGCGCTTGGCGTTATAGCCGCGTCCCTTTTCCGCACCGTCTTCGTCGGAAATGGCGTCGGTGCCGTAGAGCGCGTCGTAGAGCGAGCCCCAGCGTGCGTTGGCAGCGTTGAGGGCATAGCGGGCGTTCATGACGGGAACAACGAGTTGCGGACCGGCGATCGTTGCGATCTCCGGATCGACATTGCCTGTCGAAACGGAAAAGCCGGGGCCTTCGGGCAGGAGGTAACCGATCTCCTTCAGAAAGCCCTGATAGGCTTCGAGGTCGCTCGGCGCACCATTTTCGCGATACCAGGCGTCGATCCTGGCCTGCAGATCGTCGCGCTTGGCGAGCAAGGCGCGGTTCTTCGGCGCAAGGCCATGAACGATCTCCGCCAGCGCGGCAAAAAACCGCTCGGCATCGACGCCCGTGCCCGGCATCGCCTCGTCGACCAGAAAGTCATGCAGACCAGCATCGATCTTCAATCCGTACTTCTCAATGCGGTCCATCTTCTAACTCCTTAAAATAGGCCATTCGCGCGCGTGAAAGGCCGGCAGTTTCTCACCAATTCATTCCCTGTCAATTCAGCAAGGATGCTAAGAATTGTTTCCAAAATCGAAAAGATCATCCATGGGCGATGCGCGGCCTGCCGCTCGCGGACGCGATGAAGCGTGCCTCGACCAGCTTGCGGCTTCCCTCGACCTCGGGGGCGTCGATCTCTTCCCGCAGCATCGAGGCCGGCTCGTCGGCACCGTTGGTGCGAGCAGCTTCGAGCGCCATCGTTTCGGCACGACGCCGCGCCGCTGAAAACGCCTGCTCCTGATCAAGAAAACGCTCGCTCACCCCCGCCCCGTTGACAATGAAGATGCCCTCTTCCGGTGTGGTGACGAACACGGTGACGGATGCCCGCACCTGGCCGACGACCGCACCCACCGCATTCGCCACGTCGGCCTCATCAGGAATAGCAGGCTCAGTGCCGAGCATGCCGGCGATGGCGGGATAATAGACCGGAGCCGAGGCGCCTAGGCCGACGAGTGGGCGATCGAGACCGATCGAAAATCGCACGATGCCCGGCGCGCGCCTGAGCGCACGGTCGACCGCCTGCGAGACCGCCGGGTCGATGGCCCCCGCCCCGTCTTCGCCGAGACAGGCCTGCAGGATGACTTCGGACGATTGGCGCGTGACGCGGTCGACGATCATCTCAGCCATTTTCTCGGGGGATGCGGCAATCGGCTGGCCAGAGCCGTCGCGGGTGCGCGCCGCAAGTTCGATGCCGAGACGCGCACCCTCGGCGCTCCATTGCGACTGTCGGCCGAGCACATGCATCGCGTCGGAGGGCGTCAGCCCGCAGATATGGACCAGGCCTCGCGCCACCAGCCGGTCCAGCGTTGCCCGCTGCGGCGTGGATGTCAGCAGGTTTTCCAGCGAGATCGGCACTGCGCCGATGCGCTCGTAAAGCGCCTGCTCCTGTGGTTGCAGACCGCTGGCCAGGTGGTCGGGGAGACCGGTGCGTACGGCCAGCCGACCGTTGTGACGGCCGACATGCTGAGCTCGCAACTGCCTTTCGAGCACGGACAACACCGCATCGCCATGCAATGCAGCCGCAAGGCTGAGCGGCATCAGCCGCCGCGGCCCAAGATCGATCTTCGCTTTCAGCCCGCGATCATTGATGCGAACCTCCGAATCGCCGCCGAGACCATAGGTCCGCATCGCCACCGCCTCGACCATGGTGCGGAAGCCGCCGACCACCGCACCTTCGGCGTCGAGCCGCGGACGACCCCGGTCGAGCACAGCGACATCCGTCGTTGTGCCGCCGATATCCGAGACGACGGCATTGTCGAGGCCGGTCAGGTGCCGCGCGCCGACAAGGCTGGCGGCGGGTCCGGAGAGGATCGTCTCGATCGGCCGGAGCCTCGCCTCTTCGGCCGAGATCAAGGCGCCATCGCCGCGCACCACCATCATTGGCACATCGATGCCACGGGATTTCAGAAAGCCTTCGCAAGAGCCGATCAGGCGGTCGATCATCGAGACGAGCCGGGCGTTCAGAAGTGTCGTCAGCGCCCGGCGCGGGCCACCGAGCTTTGAAGAGAGCTCATGGCTGCAGGTGACCGGCAGATGCGAGACTTCGCGGATGCGGTCGCGCACCCGCTTCTCGTGATCCGGATTGCGGACGGCGAAATAGCCGGCGATCGCGAAGGAGGAAACCTGAGCGGCCAGGATCGGCAGGGCCTCGTCAAGCGCGGTCATGTCGAGTGGCGTCTCGCCGCCGTGAACGTTGTGACCGCCCGGCAGGAATATGACCGGATCGGAGCCGAGCGCGTCCTGCAGCCCGTCGCGCTTGAGGTCGTCGGGGCCAAAGCCGATCATCACCAGGCCGGCACGGCCGCCCTGGCCCTCGACGAGCGCGTTGGTGGCAAGGGTGGTCGACAACGACACGAGGCTGATGGCGGAGGCCGGGACATCTGCCTTTTGCAACACCTGCTCGACCGCGCCGGAAATCCCGACGGCCAGATCGTGCCGCGTCGTCAGCGCCTTTGCCTTGGCGACGACACCCGCCGTTTCGCTGAAGAGAACGGCGTCGGTGTAGGTTCCACCGGTATCGATGCCGAGAAGAAAATGGGACGTCAATTCAAACCAGTCCAGTGTTTCGGCCGGGGCAGCCCGGGTTCATTGGGGATCGATCCGGTGATATGACATATTGGAAGAGAAGGCCATCGTGTCGCGGACATTCGCGATCAGCAGAGCGACATGATACGAACGGGGGTGCGGCATGACATTTTCCAGAGGTTCGGCGGTCGCCGGCATGCTTGCCGCGGCATTGCTTTTCGCCCAGCCCGGCGGCGCACAGGACGCAGCCGAGGAAGAGGAATACAAGCCGCAACTGCCCGATGTGTCGATCTACAAGGCGATGCTCGATGCCAACAAGCAGACGGGGTGGATCCAGTTTCGCAACTACGACGACCGGCAGCTGATCTATTTTACCGCATTGCAAACGATGCATTGCCGGCTATCGGAAATCCGCTACTCGATCAATTCGGACGCTCTCGACAAGCGCTTCCCGCTGGCCAAGTGCAATCCGCAGATCCCCTTCAACCTGCCCGCCGACGAAACGGCCGAGTATGTCTACATCTCACTGCCCGCAAACGAAGCCAAGACGCTGACGATCCAGGCGGTCTGGGACGACGGCGCCGGCAGCGAGATCGTCGTCTACAAGCCCTGCGACAATGTCGGGGATGCGACCTGTGCCGCGATCAAGACGATCAAGAAGCCATCGAAGCAACTGCCACAGCCGATGCCCGCCGACTCACCGGTACGCGGCGTACAATCGCCCATTCCCGGCAAGACCTTCAGCGAACCGAAACCCTCATCGGCAAGCCGCCCCGCGGTTGAGTAGTCAGCCTCTGCACCGGCCATGGCTGCGTTTCTTCGGTAACGTCGAAGCGGAACCGGTGCATCAGGACGGCAAGGGCGATGACGGCCTCCTGCAGCGCGAAGGTCGCGCCGATGCAGATGCGTGGCCCCGCCCCGAAAGGCAGATACTGAAAGCGGTGCAGCTTCTCGCGGTTTTCCGGCAGGAAACGCTCGGGCATGAAAGCACGTGGGCGGTCCCAGTAGAGCACGTGTCGATGCAGTGTCCATGGCATCACCAGCACCGCAATCCCCTTGGGTATCCGCACACGCTCGCCGGTCGGCGATGTCCACTCGTCGTCCTCGATCGCAGCGCGATTGATCGATGGCGCCGGCGGGTAGAGCCGCATCGCCTCCTCGAAGGCGGCCAGCACATGCGGCATCAGGTTCAGCCATTCGACCGGTTCGGCACCGCTCCTGAGCACCTCATCGATCTCCGCCTCCATGGTCTCGCGGAAAGCCGGCGTGTTGGCGACGCAATAGAGCGTCCAGGCAAGCGCCCGGGCGGTGGTCTCGTGCCCCGCGCCGATGAAGGTGAGGATATTGTCCTCGATCTCCGCGGTCGAAAGACCATTCGCGCCCTCCGTCTGCAGCAGCAGGGTAAGGAAATCGTTGGGCGTGCCGGCGGGGTCCGTCGCCATGCGCCGGCGTCTCAGCGCCATCGTTTCCGAAACGATCGCGCGAAAGCGGTTCATGACCTTCTTGCCGCCGATGCGCGTCAGGCGTGGCAGCCATTCCGGCGCCAACAGAATGTCCATCGGGTCGACGCGCCCCATGCGGTGGAGAAGCTCTTCGACACTCTGGACGAAGCCCTCCCTTTCGACCGCGACCTCGCCGGAAAACAGCGTTTCCGCCAGGATATCGAAGGTCAGTTCGGTCATGTCGCTGGCGACATTGGTGGTGAACGGTTTCACCTTCGCCTGCGCGTAGCGCTCGACGAACTCTTCCGACCGACGCAGCATCTGCCCGGCAAATCCCTTGGCGTGGCGCGGGGTGAACACCGGCGCAATCGCCTTGCGCGACCGTTTCCAGATCTCGCCTTCGGCAGTCAGAAGACCGTCGCGCAGGATCGGGCGAAGGATCAGCCGCCGGACCTTAGACATCTCATAGTTGCCGACGTTTTCGACGAGGATATAGCGGATGAGGCCGGGATCGTTGACGATCAGGGTGCGCTGGGTGATGAACCTGGTCTCGATCCACGGCAGCGTGTAGGATGGCTCGCCCCAGAGTTCGAGCGGATTGCGCAGAACGGTCTTGATGATCTTCAGGTAGGACGGCACGCCGACCCGAGGAATGGGAGCCGGTGGTTCGAAGGGCTCCGGACGCACGTCCATGGTGATAGGCCTTTCTCGATTGCGCCAGGATTTCAGGTTTTTACGGCGCAATCAAGGAAAGTGCTTCACGTGAATCACAACAGGCCTTCGAGCTCTTGAAGCTTGTCGTTCACCAGCCAGCCGTAATAGTTTTCCTCGGGCCACTGGGTCTCGCCGCCCTGGTTCCTGGCGGCAAGGGCTGCTGCGCGGCGATCGGGGTTGCCGATATTGTAGAGCGTGGCGGTGACGCCGGGATTGCCTGAAATGTCGACGCCGGCGACGGACTTGTAGACGTCGATCGAGTGGCGGATCGAGGCGGCCATATAGGCGAGCGAGACATCAGGATCCATGATCGCCTCATAGACGCCGGCGGCGTTGTTCTCGTCGAGCCGCTCGTAGCCCGACGTCTTCGACACGATATCGGTCAGCATCAGGGCGGTCAGCGGATTGATCTGCCCAAGACCGAAGGTCTGGCCGGCAAAGAAAGGCTGGAAGAAGACGGCACTGAAGCGATTGTCCGGAAAGGACTTGCCACCGACGGATTTGCCGCGGAACTCGCTGTCCCAGACCCGCTCGCGGCAGCTCCACAGCGAATAGGAACTCTTCTTTCCCGTGCAGTCGGCAAACTGCGGACGGGCGACGAAATCAGCCACCGTCTCGCCGTCATAACCGAACTGGAAGCTGTTGCCGGCATAGGCCGCGGCCTTGACGTAATAGGACTGCAGCCGATCGTAGGCGTCGACATTATAGGTGTGTTCGCCGACGATGGCGCCGATCATGTGGATCGGCGCGATGCCATAGGCGCGTGACGTCGACTTGATCTTGCTGATCAGCTGCCGGTCATTGGCAAGCAGATCCCGCACCTTCTCGTATTTGGCATCGAAGGATGTGCGGCCGGCCTTGGTGCGGCGAACGGATGCGCCCGGGATGCCGGGTTGTTCGACGTTCCGGTTGCCCGGCGGAACAACATTGGCCGCCATCGTCTGGCCTGCGGTCAGGCAAAACGTGGCGATAGCGAGCATGCAGGCGGTAAAACGCACGATCTCTTCTTCCTATGAACGGTGGAGACGCCATATCCGGCGGCGCGGCTCCTACGACAGGATCATGTCGGAATAATGCCTCCGGCCACAATCGATTGCGGTTTCCGTGTTAGAAAAAATGAAGGCGCCTGTCGAGAGACGGGCGCCTTGCATCTTCACAGTTGCCGACACGCAAAGTACTGCGGCGACCCCTGCGTTACATCCTGTAACGCCAGCGTTACAGGATGTAACGCGACAGGTCGGTGTTGGCGGCGAGATCGCCGACATGCTTGCGGACATATTCCGCATCGATCGTTACACCCTGGCCGGCACGGTCCGGGGCGTTGAACGAGATTTCGTCCAATACACGCTCCATCACTGTCTGCAGGCGCCGGGCGCCGATGTTCTCGACGCTTGAGTTGAGCTGAACGGCCACGTCGGCCAGCGCATCGATGGCGTCGTCGGTGAAGTCGAGCTTCACTTCTTCCGTCTCGAGCAGCGCCTTGTACTGGCGGATGAGGCTCACCTCGGTCTCCGTCAGGATGCGGCGGAAGTCTTCCTTCGTCAGCGCGCGCAGCTCGACCCGGATCGGCAGTCGGCCCTGCAGCTCGGGCAAAAGGTCGGAAGGCTTCGACACATGGAACGCGCCCGACGCGATGAAGAGAATGTGGTCGGTCTTCACCGGTCCATACTTGGTCGCCACCGTCGTACCTTCGACCAGCGGCAACAGATCCCGCTGCACGCCTTCGCGCGATACGCCGGCGCCCATGCCGCCTTCGCGCGACGCGATCTTGTCGATCTCGTCGAGGAAGACGATGCCGTCGTCCTCGACCGCCCGCACCGCCTCGCGCTGGATCTGCTCATTGTCGAGCAGCTTGTCGGACTCGTCGTTGACAAGCACCTCGTAGGAAGCCTTGACCGTCGTCTTGACCTTCTTGGTGCGTGCGCCAAGCGCCTTGCCGAACATTTCCGACAGGTTCAGCACGCCGATATTGGCGCCCGGCATGCCCGGGATTTCGAAGCCGCCCGGCGCACCGGTCTCGGCGACGTCGACCTCGATTTCCTTGTCGTCCAGCTCGTTGGCGCGCAGCTTCTTGCGGAACGAATCGCGCGTTGCGGGCGAGGCCGTGGCGCCGACCAGTGCGTCGAGCACGCGCTCCTCGGCATTCTGATGGGCCTTCGCCTTGACTTCCGCCCGGCGCTTTTCGCGCACGAGACCGATGCCGACTTCGACGAGGTCACGGACGATCTGCTCGACGTCGCGGCCGACGTAGCCGACTTCGGTGAACTTGGTCGCCTCGACCTTGACGAAGGGCGCGCCGGCAAGTTTCGCCAGGCGGCGGGAGATTTCCGTCTTGCCGACGCCGGTCGGCCCGATCATCAGGATGTTCTTCGGCATGACCTCGTCGCGCAGCTCGTCACCGAGCTGCTGGCGCCGCCAGCGATTGCGCAACGCAATCGCGACCGCGCGCTTGGCGTCGTTCTGGCCGATGATGAAACGATCGAGTTCCGACACGATTTCTCTGGGTGAAAAAGTACTCATGAATTCCTCTCAAACTCGGTCCGCGTCAGCTCCATCAGGAGTGTGCGGCCGGATGCATCTATCCATTCGCCAAAGGGCACGAAGCCCGCTTTCGCATAGGCCCTGACGGCCCTTCTGTTACCCGCATCGGGGTCGATCACGATCCGTGGTGCGCCGGCGGCAAAAAGCGTCTGCGCGAAGGCCCGCAAGGCCAGCGACGCCACGCCTTTTCCGGTCATCTCCGGCGGCCCGATGAAAATATCGACGCCGGGGACATCGGTTGGCAGCTCCTTCGCCCACGGCTCTTCGTCATATTGGGACGGTGTCCAGGACTGGATGTAGCCTGCCGGCTCGCCGGCGACGTGGAAGATGAAGCCATCCACCTCGCCCGTGGCGCAGCCGTCGCGGATCAGCTCGACTTCCTTGTCCGGATCACCCCACCATTGCCGGACATGCGGCTCGCTCAGCCAGCCATGCAGCATCGGCAGGTGGTTATCGGCCACCCGCTCGAAGCTGACATGAACCTGGTCAGTTGGCATCCAGCGTCTCCACCACGACATTGTGGTTGGTATAGACGCAGATGTCGCCTGCGATTTCGAGTGCCCGGCGGGCGATGTCCTCGGCCGACTTGTTGCTGTCCATCAGGGCGCGGGCCGCGGCAAAGGCGTAATTGCCGCCCGAGCCGATGGCGATCGTTCCATGTTCCGGCTCCAGCACGTCGCCGTTGCCGGTAATCGCCAGCGTGATCGACTTGTCGGCGACCAGCATCATGGCTTCCAGATTGCGCAGATACTTGTTCGTGCGCCAATCCTTGGCGAGCTCCACCGCCGCGCGCATCAGCTGGTCGGGGTATTGTTCGAGCTTGGCTTCGAGCCGCTCCAGAAGCGTGAAGGCGTCGGCCGTCGCCCCGGCAAAGCCGGCGATCACGTCGCCCTTGGCAAGGCGCCGCACCTTGCGGGCATTGCTCTTCATCACCGTCTGCCCAAGGCTGACCTGGCCGTCGCCGGCCATGACCACCTTGCCGTCCTTGCGCACCGTGATGATGGTGGTCGCATGCATCGTTCCGTAGGGATTGTGTTCACTCATTAAAGATACCTGTCGGCCCCAGAACCAGGGGCGTTGGGGGGCTCGAACGAGCCTGGTTGCTTGAAGCCTATGTAAGTGCGCCAAACGCGATTGCAAATGCCGTCCAGCCACGCAGTTGACCGCAAATTGGGCGCCTGCCCGAATCGTTCGAATCTCGGTCGCGGTTCTGGATATTTTCCGCCTCCCCTGATAAGGAGCGGCTCCAGCGCATACAGGAGAGCCTGATGGCAGAAGCCACGTCCAGCCGCACCGGCCAAGTTTCGCGAAAGACCAATGAAACTGCCGTGTCCGTATCCGTCAACATCGATGGAACCGGAACGTCGAAGATTGCGACCGGAGTCGGCTTCTTCGACCACATGCTGGACCAGCTCTCCCGACATTCGCTGATCGACATGGAGATCAAGACCGACGGCGACCTCTACGTCGACGATCACCACACCGTCGAAGACACCGGCATTGCCATCGGCCAGGCCATCGCCAAGGCGCTTGGCGACCGGCGCGGCATTACCCGCTATGCCTCGCTCGATCTTGCCATGGATGAGACAATGACCCGTGCGGCGGTGGATGTGTCCGGCCGGCCGTTCCTCGTCTGGAACGTGACCTTCACCTCGCCGAAGATCGGCACGTTCGACACCGAACTGGTGCGCGAATTCTTCCAGGCGCTCGCCCAGAATGCCGGGATCACGCTGCATGTCCAGAACATCTACGGCGCCAACAACCATCATATCGCCGAGACCTGCTTCAAGTCCGTCGCCCGCGTGCTTCGCACGGCAACCGAAATCGATCCGCGCCAGGCCGGCCGCGTTCCCTCGACCAAGGGTACGCTTGCCTGAGCGGTCATTATCTGGCTGATGACCATGGCCTCTTACATGATCCTGACCCCGCCGGGCGCCCGCGCTGACGATGACCGGGCACGTTTCGTCGCCGACGGCTTCTCCTGGTGCGCCTTTCTGTTTCCGGCGCTCTGGCTTTTTGCCAAGCGCATGTGGCTCACCGGAATCGCAGTTGCTGTTCTGCAGATTCTGTTAATCTCTCTGTCGGCGATCGGTGGCGGCCTGCTGGCAGCACTTCTGTTGCATCTGGCGCTCGGGCTCATGGTCTCGCTGGAAGGCCCTGTATTCATCGCCCGCCGACTGATCTCCCGCGACTGGACGCTGCGCTCGATTGTTCCTGCACGCGATCTTGAGACCGCCGAGGAAATCTACTTCGCAAACGTGGTCCCGGCCGACCGAAAGGCAACGGAGCGGCCATCTGTCGACTGGCCAAGACAGGCGCCGGCAAAGGCCGGCCCGGGACTTGGGCTTTTTGAATCCTACGGAGAACGCTGATGCGCGTCGCCATTATCGACTATGGATCGGGCAATCTGCGCTCGGCAACGAAGGCCTTCGAAAGGGCTGCACGGGAAGCCGGCATCGCCGCCGAAATCGACCTGACGGACAGGCCCGAACGGGTGGCGACCGCCGACCGTATCGTCCTGCCGGGTGTCGGCGCCTATGCGGATTGTCGTCGCGGCCTTGCTGCCGTCGACGGCATGGAGCAGGCACTGACCGAAGTTGTCGAGCAGGCGGGGCGGCCGTTTCTCGGCATCTGCGTCGGCATGCAGCTGATGTCGTCGCGCGGCCTCGAGAAGACCACGACACATGGATTCGGCTGGATCCCCGGCGACGTCGTCGAAATGAAGCCTGCGGACACGTCGCTGAAAATCCCGCAGATCGGCTGGAACACGCTGCGACTGGCGCGCACGCATCCGTTGTTTGACGGCATCCACACGGGCGACGACGGCCTGCACGCCTATTTCGTGCACTCCTACCACCTGGCTGCCGAAAATGCCGACGATGTGATCGCCGAGGCGGACTACGGCGGCGCCGTCACTGCCTTCGTCGCCAACGGCAACAAGGCCGGCTCGCAGTTCCACCCGGAAAAGAGCCAGGCACTCGGCCTTGCCCTCATCTCGAATTTCCTGCGTTGGAAGCCCTGAAGGCTCCGGCGATCTCTGATCGGATAGATACATGATCCTTTTCCCCGCTATCGACCTGAAAGACGGGCAATGCGTGCGCCTGAAGCTCGGCGACATGGAGCAGGCAACGGTCTACAACCCGGATCCCGGCGCCCAGGCGCGCGCCTTCGAGGAGCAGGGCTTCGAATGGCTGCATGTGGTCGACCTCAATGGTGCCTTTGCCGGCGAGACCGTCAATGGTGCGGCCGTCGACGCGATCCTCAAGTCGACCAAGAACCCGGTGCAGCTCGGCGGCGGCATCCGTACGCTTGAGCATATCGAGAACTGGCTGTCGCGCGGGCTCGCCCGCGTCATCCTCGGCACCGTCGCTGTGCGCGACCCGGCGCTGGTGATCGAAGCCTGCCGCCGGTTTCCGGGCAAGGTCGCCGTCGGCATCGACGCCAAGGGCGGCAAGGTCGCCGTCGAGGGCTGGGCAGAGGCGTCGGAGCTCGGCGTGATCGAGCTTGCGAAGAAATTCGAGGGCGCCGGCGTTTCGGCGATCATCTACACCGACATCGATCGCGACGGCATTCTCACGGGGATCAATTGGGTAGCGACGCTGGAGCTTGCCGATGCCGTTTCGATCCCGGTGATCGCTTCGGGCGGCCTCGCCTCGATGGACGATATCCGGCGAATGATCGCCCCGGATGCGGCAAAGCTCGAAGGCGCCATCTCCGGCCGTGCGCTCTATGATGGCCGCATCGACCCGCAGGAAGCACTGGCGCTGATCCGCGCCACGAGAAAGGCATGAGCCGATGACCCTCAAAGCCCGCGTTATCCCCTGCCTCGACGTCAAGGACGGTCGGGTCGTCAAAGGGGTCAACTTCGTCGATCTGATCGATGCCGGCGATCCGGTCGAGGCGGCACGCGCCTATGATGCGGCCGGAGCAGACGAACTCTGCTTCCTCGACATCACCGCCTCGTCCGACAACCGCGAAACCATCTTCGATGTGGTGGCCCGCACGGCGGAACAATGCTTCATGCCGCTGACCGTCGGCGGTGGCGTGCGCCAGGTGGCGGATATCCGCAAGCTGCTGCTCGCAGGCGCCGACAAGGTTTCGATCAATACGGCGGCGGTGAAGAACCCGGAGTTCGTGGCCGAAGCCGCCGACAAGTTCGGCAACCAGTGCATTGTCGTCGCGATCGATGCCAAGAAAGTCTCCGGGGAAGGCGAAGAAAACCGCTGGGAGATCTTCACCCATGGCGGCCGGCAGACAACGGGCATCAACGCAGTCGAATTTGCCCGGCGCGTCGTCGATCTCGGCGCCGGCGAAATCCTTTTGACCTCGATGGATCGTGACGGAACGAAGAGCGGCTACGATATCGCGCTGACCCGGGCGGTTGCCGATGCCGTGCGCGCGCCCGTTATCGCCTCGGGTGGCGTCGGCACCCTCGACCACATGGTCGCCGGTATCCGCGACGGCCATGCGACGGCGGTTCTGGCCGCGTCGATCTTCCACTTCGGCACCTATAGTATTGGCGAAACCAAGCGCTATATGGCCGACCATGGCATCGCCATGCGTCTCGATTGAGTTTCGGGGTTTCGTTGATGAGTGATTTTTCCCTTTCCGACCTCGAGACCATCGTCGCCGCGCGCGCCAAAGCCTCGCCGGATGAATCCTGGACGGCGAAACTGGTCGCAAACGGCCAGCAGAAAGCGGCCAAGAAACTGGGCGAGGAAGCGGTCGAAACCGTGATCGCGGCGATCCGGAACGATCGCCAGAATCTCGTCGATGAGAGCGCCGATCTGCTCTATCATCTTATGGTCGTATTGAAAATTGCGGACATTCCGTTGCAGGATGTGCTCGACGAACTTGCACGGCGGACAAGCCAATCCGGTCTGCAGGAAAAGGCTAATCGGCAGGATCCATGACCCTAGCTGCGCAAGACATCGAAGCGGCCGACCTCCCGGACAATCTCCAGAAGCGGGATTATTCGCCCTATCATCTGTTTTCTGCCGAAGAGTGGTCCCGCTTTCGCGCCGACACGCCCCTGACGCTGACAGCGGACGAAGTGCAGCGGCTGCGCTCGCTGAACGACCCGGTGGATCTCGGCGAAGTCCGGCAGATCTACCTGTCGCTATCGCGGCTTCTTTCCGCACATGTGGAATCGTCCCAGCTTCTGTTCGAGCAGCGCAAGCGCTTTCTCAGCATGTCCGGCGAGACGAAGACGCCCTTCGTTATCGGCATTGCCGGATCGGTCGCCGTCGGCAAGTCGACGGCAGCCCGTATCCTTGCCCAGCTTTTGTCGCGCTGGCCATCGAGCCCGAAGGTCGATCTCGTCACGACGGACGGCTTCCTTTATCCGAACGCGGTCCTGCAGCGCGAAAACATGATGGATCGCAAGGGCTTCCCGGAGAGCTACGACCTTGGCGCGCTGCTGCGGTTCCTGTCGGCGATCAAGGCCGGCCAGCCGAACGTCAAGGCGCCGAGCTATTCGCACATGACCTATGACGTGCTGCCGGATCAGTTCACGGTCATCGACCGGCCCGACATTCTGATCTTCGAAGGCATCAACGTCCTGCAATCGCGCAACCTGCCCGCCGACGGCAAGATCGTGCCGATGGTCTCGGACTTCTTCGATTTCTCGATCTATATCGATGCCGAGGAGAGCCTGATCCACAGCTGGTATGTCAGCCGCTTCATGCGCCTCAGGGAAACGGCCTTCAAGAATCCGGAATCCTACTTCCACCGCTATGCGACGATCAGCGAAGACGCGGCGCGTGCGATCGCCGAAGGGCTGTGGCACAACATCAACCTGAAGAACCTGCACCAGAACATTCTGCCGACGCGGCCGCGCGCCGACCTGATCCTGCAGAAAGGCCCCAACCACCTCACCGAGAAGGTGGCTCTGCGCAAGCTGTGAGCGCGCTGGTGCCTGTCGCCCGAAAACACACAACGGCTTCGCGGAAAAACGGTCGCGATGCGAGGGCCTGCGGCGCCATTTTCAGGTGACGGGCGCTAGGGATTGACCCGGCGCAGCGTCAGATTGAGCCGGCCGCCATTTTTCAGCAGTGTCGACGTATTCGGATAGATCCGGTCGACGCCGTGGAAGGCCAGACGCCCTTCTCCGCCAAGCACGACGATATCGCCGCTTTCGAGCCTGAAGGATACGGTCTGGCCGCCGCGCTCTTTGCCGCCGACCCGAAACAGGCAGCTGTCCCCAAGAGAAATAGAAACGACAGCCGTCTCGAGATCGCGCTCGTCCCTGTCCTGGTGCAGGCCCATGCGCGCCTCTTCGGAATAGAAGTTCACGAGGCAGGCTTCCGGCTGCTTGTCGCTGGCCGACACCGCGTTCCAGATTTCAAGGAGAACCTCCGGCATCGGCGGCCACGGCCTGCCCGTTGCGGGATGCTGCGGCTGATAGCGGTAGCCTTTCTCGCGGTCGGTCACCCAGCCGAGCGGTCCGCAATTGGTCATGCGCACCGACATCGGCTTGCCGGTCTTGGGCATTTCCGGCACGAACAGCGGCGCTTCGGCAACCACGCCGCGGATCGCGTCGACGATCTGCTCCTGACGGGCCCGGTCCAGAAAGCCGGGGATGTGTTTTATCCCTTTCGGGAGAACCTGCATGAGGTTGCCCTCACTCCTCAAGCCCGAGCAGCTTTGCCGGGACGCCGTAGCGCTCAGACCAGCCGGCATAGGCGACGTCGGTCGGGCCAACGACGTGATCGACGAGATGCCATCGACCGCCCTGGAAGCTGACGAGCGCGAACACCGTCAAACCATCCATCATGTCGGCTTCATCGCGAAAGCCGGTTTGCTTGAGATCGATGGCGCCGCCACCGGCACGCTGCGGTTCGACCTGTGCGAAGGCCCAATTCGGCGTGGCCCGCATGGTGGAGACGACGAATTCGACCGAACCGCGCATCTCTGCCTCGACGGCAGGCCGCAAGGCATCGAGGATCGCCGCCCGCTCCGAACTGCCCTTACAGCGCCGCGCGTCAAATATGACGCGCAAAGGACGCTGTAACGCTTTAAACCTGCTGCATAATTTTATCCTTAAATCGGATCCGATTTAAGGAATTATGCAGTAGCCGGCTCACGCAGCGTCTGCGCGGTACCGGTGGTGGCAAGTCCCAGACTTGCCACCACCAGAACGACACTTGAAAATGCTCGCTTCGACAATCTTGTCACGCGGCATCCAGATCCGGAATGCGCAGAACCTGGCCGGGATAAATCTTGTCGGGATGGGTCAGCATCGGCTTGTTGGCCTCGAAGATCACCGTGTGCTTGGCGCCCTTGCCTTTCCCGTACTGCGCCTCGGCGATCTTCCAGAGGTTATCGCCCTTCTTGACGGTATAGAGGACGGGGGCCTTGGCGGGTGCCGGCGCCGCACCGGCATCCGCCACCTTCAGATCCGACGCTTCGACCGAGCAAACGCCAAGCGTGTTGCCGACGGCGACGACGGCCTTTTCGAACGCCGTCTGATCCTTGACGATACCCTTCAGCACCACCTTGTCATTGACGACTTCGACCTGGACGTCCTTGGTGCCGAGATCGTGCGAAGCGAGTTCCTTCTGGACGCTTTCGGTATCAGGGGCATCGTCGTCGCCGCCAATGCCCAACTTCTTGCCGGCGTTCTTGATAAAACTGAAAAGGCCCATGGATCCCTCCGTCTGCAAAAATCCCTGCGGGATAAGAGAGGGCGCTTGACGGCAAAAGACAAGAGACCGGTGAAAAGATTCCGCAACCGGAAGTCACTCGCCGGTCGGGCGTCCGCGCAACTTCTTGGTCTCACCGCGGCCGGTCTTTTCCTTCAGCCGGCGCTCGATCGAACCGCGTGTCGGCTTGGTCTTCTTGCGTGGCGGCGGTGGTGGCTCCGCGGCCTTGAGGATCATCTCCTTCAGCCTGTCGCGCGCGTCCTCACGGTTGCGCTCCTGGCTGCGGAAACGACTGGCCTCGATCATCAGCACGCCGTCTTTTGAGGCGCGGCGACCGGCGAGTTTCAGGGTATTGGCCTTGATGCGATCGGTCAGCGCGGGCGACGCCTGGACGTTGAAGAACAACTGGACGGCCGTCGATACCTTGTTGACGTTCTGGCCGCCTGGGCCGCCGGCCAGCACGAATTGCTCCGTCAGTTCCCAGCCGGCAAGCACGATGTTGTCGTTTATGTAAAGCGGGTCGCTAGCCATGATTCACCTCGCCCGATCTATGGCACAGAGCGAACCTCTTGAAAACATTCGCCAGGAAAACGAAAAACCCGGCCATCAAGACCGGGTTTCACGTGAATCATAGCCAGCAATGCTTATTCGGCGGCGATCTTCGGGCCTGGTGCGGCATCGCGCACACTGCCATCGACATGCTCTTCGAACTTGGCGAAGTTGGCGATGAACATATCGACCAGGCGGCGGGCCTGGGCGTCATAGGCGTTGCCGTCCGCCCAGGTCGAGCGTGGATCGAGGATGCCGTTGTCGACGCCCGGTACCGAGACGGGTACGGCGAAACCGAAGTTCGCATCGGTGCGCAGTTCAGCCGCATTCAGCGAACCGTCGAGCGCGGCGGCGAGCAGAGCGCGGGTGACCTTGATCGGCATGCGGCTGCCGGCGCCATAGGCACCGCCGGTCCAGCCGGTGTTGACCAGCCAGCAGGTGACGCCGTTCTTGGCGATCAGGTCCTTCAACAGGTTGCCGTATTCCGACGGATGGCGCGGCATGAACGGTGCGCCGAAGCAGGTCGAGAAGGTTGCTTCCGGCTCGGTGACGCCCTTCTCCGTGCCGGCGACCTTGGCGGTGTAGCCGGACAGGAAGTGGTACATCGCCTGTTCCGGCGTCAGCTTGGCGATCGGCGGCATCACACCGAAGGCGTCGGCGGTCAGCATGATGATCGTGCGCGGCTGCGGCGCGGTACCGGTTTCGCTGGCATTCGGAATGAAATCCAGCGGGTAGGCGCAGCGGGTGTTCTCGGTCAGCGAACCATCGTCGAAATCGGGGACCCGGCGTTCGTCGAGAACGACATTCTCCATGACGGTGCCGAAGCGGCGGGTCGTCGCGAAGATTTCCGGCTCGGCGGCCTCCGAAAGACGGATGGCCTTGGCGTAGCAGCCGCCTTCGAAGTTGAAGACGCCCTCATCTCCCCAGCCGTGCTCATCATCGCCGATCAGCGTGCGGGTCGGGTCGGCCGAGAGCGTGGTCTTGCCGGTGCCCGACAGGCCGAAGAAGATGGCGGTATCGCCATCAGGGCCGACATTGGCCGAGCAATGCATCGGCATGACGCCCTTCTTCGGCAACAGGTAGTTCAGAACGGTGAACACCGACTTCTTCATTTCGCCGGCATAGGACGTGCCGCCGATGAGGATGAGCCCATTGGCGAGATCGCACGCAATAACCGTTTCCGTACGGCAGCCGTGGCGCTCGGGATCGGCCTTGAAGCTCGGCAGGTCGATGATCGTCAGCTTCGGCAGGAAGGAAGCCAGCGCCCCGCGCTCCGGACGGATCAACAGGTTGCGAATGAACAGCGAGTGCCAGGCAAATTCGGTGACGACACGGGTCGGCAGGGCATTGTCCTTGTCAGCGCCGCCAACGAGGTCCTGGACATAGAGCGACATGCCCTTGGCATGATCAAGCATATCCTGGCGCAGCACGGCGAAATGCTCCGGCGACAGCGGCTTGTTGTTGTCCCACCAGATCTGATCGTCGGTCGACGCATCGCGGACGACAAACTTGTCCTTCGGAGAGCGGCCGGTGTGCTGGCCGGTGCGCGCAACGATCGCACCATGCGCCGTCAGCTGAGCCTCGCCACGGCGGATGGCTTCTTCATAAAGTTCTGCGGCTTCAAAGTTGTACCGAACCACGTCCAGGTCGGTAAAGCCGAGTTTTTCCAAGCCGTTCGCTGCATTGCGAGTGCCGAGTTGCTCCATGGTCAAGCTTCCTTCGTGTTTGGCCATTGGCGTTGAATTTGGCCGGAACATACTTGCATGCTCGCTCAAAAACAAGGCGACGTCAAAAAAAGAATAATGATTTCAGTATATTAATCGATTTAAAGAAAATTATCGTTTTTTTAATCGGTTGAATCCGAGTTCCCTGCGCCATATCTGCCTCTGAGCGACGGAGTGTACGCTCGAGAGCTTTTTGGGCTTCGCCACAATTTGTTCCACCTTTATACTCAAGTAACGCACCCGTGACTCGCGGTTGCCGCGGATTCGGCGACGAAACCGGTAATCGGCCTCAAATGACGGAGTTGAACACGATGCAGACCATCGCGCTTGTCGATGATGACCGGAATATCCTGACGTCCGTATCCATCGCCCTTGAAGCTGAAGGTTACAAGGTCGAGACCTATACGGACGGCGCCTCCGCGCTCGAAGGCCTTTTGGCCCGGCCGCCGCAGCTTGCGATCTTCGACATCAAGATGCCGCGCATGGACGGCATGGAGCTGTTGCGGCGCCTGCGTCAGAAGTCGGATCTGCCGGTGATCTTCCTGACGTCGAAGGACGAGGAAATCGACGAGCTCTTCGGCCTGAAGATGGGGGCCGACGATTTCATCACCAAGCCGTTCTCCCAGCGCCTGCTGGTCGAGCGCGTCAAGGCGATCCTGCGCCGGGCGGCCAACCGCGAAGCGGCGGCAGCCGGCGGCACCGCCGGAACACCCAAGACGTCCGACGCGCCCTCGCGCTCGCTGGAGCGCGGGCAGCTGGTCATGGACCAGGAGCGCCACACCTGCACCTGGAAGAACGAGCCGGTAACCCTGACGGTCACCGAGTTTCTCATTCTTCACTCGCTTGCCCAGCGCCCGGGCGTGGTGAAGAGCCGCGATGCCCTGATGGACGCGGCCTATGACGAGCAGGTCTACGTCGACGATCGCACCATCGACAGCCACATCAAGCGGCTGCGCAAGAAATTCAAGATGGTCGACAACGACTTCGACATGATCGAGACGCTCTACGGCGTCGGCTACCGCTTTCGCGAGATGGCCTGAGGCGATAGGGGCCTCGAGGACTTGCCATCGCGGCGTTTGTGGAGCATTCAGAACCGATGCGATGGCGGGCAGGCTTCGACCCGCCTCTTGGCTTGGCCGGTGGCATTGGATCCACGAGACCGAAGACCAGAAAAGAACATCGGCGAACCTGCGAAACCCGGCATGCGGGTAACGCGTGTTCGCAATCAGAAGATACGGCGGGGGTGATCCGCTGCAGGAGCGGAAAGACTTGGTGGAAGTCTTGCAAGGCGATGTCGATGAACTTGATGGACGGGCATCGGCCCGCAACGGCCAGCGGCGCTGGGCCTATTCCTTCACGCTGATTCGCCGCCTGTTCGGCAACGCCGTCTTTTCGAGCCTGACGCGACGAATCGTCTTCTTCAACCTCGTCGCGCTCGTGGTCCTGGTCGGCGGGATCATGTATCTCAACCAGTTCCGCGAAGGCCTGATCGACGCGCGTGTCGAAAGCCTGCTGACTCAGGGCGAAATCATCGCCGGCGCCATTTCGGCCTCCGCCTCGGTCGACACCAATTCGATCACCATCGATCCCGAAAAACTGCTGGAGCTGCAGGCCGGCCAGAGCATCACGCCGCTGCCGAGCGACGAAGACCTTGATTTTCCGATCATCCAGGAACGGGTTGCCCCGGTCCTCAGGCGGCTGATCTCGCCGACCCGCACCCGCGCCCGCCTGTTCGACGCCGATGCGGATCTGCTGCTCGATTCACGCCACCTCTATAGCGGCGGCCAGGTGTTGCGCTTCGACCTGCCGCCCGTCGATCCCGAAGCCACCGGTATCGAGGAAAAGTTCGGAAGCTGGATCAACCGCTTGCTGCAGTCGGGCGACCTGCCGCTCTACAAGGAACCGCCGGGCGGCAACGGGTCGATCTATCCGGAAGTGATGAACGCGCTGACCGGCGTGCGTGGCGCGGTGCGCCGTGTGACCGAGAAGGGCGAACTCATCGTCTCGGTCGCGGTGCCGGTTCAGCGGTCCCGCGCCGTTCTCGGCGTATTGCTCTTGTCCACCCAGGCTGGCGACATCGACAAGATCGTGCATGCCGAGCGCCTCGCCATTATCCGCGTGTTCGGGGTAGCCGCCCTCGTCAACGTCATTCTGTCGCTGCTCTTGTCGTCGACGATCGCCAACCCACTGCGGCGCCTCTCGGCCGCCGCCATCCGGGTGCGCCGTGGCGGCGCCAAGGAGCGCGAAGAAATTCCGGATTTCTCGTCGCGTCAGGACGAAATCGGCAATCTGTCGGTCGCGCTGCGCGAGATGACGACCGCACTGTACGACCGGATCGCGGCGATCGAGAATTTCGCCGCCGATGTCAGCCATGAGCTGAAGAATCCGCTGACCTCGCTGCGCAGCGCGGTCGAGACCCTGCCGCTTGCCCGCACCGACGAATCGAAAAAGCGGCTGATGGATGTCATCCAGCACGACGTCCGTCGCCTCGACCGCCTGATCAGCGATATCTCCGACGCCTCGCGCCTCGACGCGGAACTGGCGCGCAGCGATGCCAAGGTGGTCGACCTCGAAAGGCTGCTCGGCGATCTCGTCGATATCTCCCGCCAGATCCGCAGCAAGAAGAAGCCGGTGCTGCTCGATTTCGTCATCGACCGGAAGGACAGCCCCAAGGCGCGTTTCGCCATCAACGGTTACGAGCTGCGCATCGGCCAGATCATCACCAACCTGATCGAAAACGCCCGCTCCTTCGTGCCCGAACAGGGCGGCCGCATCGTCGTGCGCCTCACCCGTTCCCGGTCGCGCGTCCTCGTCTATGTCGAGGACAACGGTCCCGGCATCCAGGCGGAAGACATCGACCGGATCTTCGAGCGCTTCTACACGGACAGGCCGGAAGGCGAAGATTTTGGCCAGAACTCCGGCCTCGGCCTGTCGATCTCCCGCCAGATCGCCGAAGCGCATGGCGGCACGCTAAAGGCCGAGAACGTCATGGGCCCGGGTGGGCAGATCGTCGGCGCCCGCTTCGTGCTTTCGCTGCCCGCGGAGCCGCACGCGTGACGCCGCCGCGGCACAACGTTCACGGCACGGCAATGGTCCTGGGCACGACCGGCTTCCTGGTAACCGGGCCTTCCGGCATCGGCAAATCGAGGCTGGCGCTCGCCTGCATATCGGCGGCACGCCAGATGGGGCATTTCGCGGCACTGGTCGCCGACGATCGCGTCGAGCTCTGCCTGGCGCAGGATCGGATCATCGCCCGTTGCCCCGCGCCGATCGAGGGCCTGATCGAGATCCGCGGCGCCGGCATTGCCAGGCTCGAGACGGTACCGGCGGCGGTTATGGATTGGGCAATCCTGCCCGTCGGCGCGCCATTCGATCCGCGCCTGCCGCCGGAAAACGAGGAACTCCCCCTACCCGTCGGTGGTAGACTGCCAATTGTTCGCGTTCCCATTGAAAACGGCGTACATATGCTTGCTGCTCTGCGTGCACTGCTACCCGAAAAATTAGGATTTTAGCTATAGTTGCAGGCAACCGGGCTGGTTTTTCGGCATTTTTGGCTTGCACTTCGCCTTTTCCTTGCCAAGATGGCCGCCCCAACAGGTGGACGAAATTGCTGCATTGCGATATCTGACCATCAGTGAATTGCGCGTGCAGTCGGAGAAAAGATACCCATGATCGGACTTGTGCTTGTCACCCATGGCAAGCTGGCTGAGGAATTCCGGCATGCGCTCGAGCATGTTGTCGGTCCGCAAAAAGCTATCGAGACCGTTTGCATCGGCCCCGAGGACGACATGGATCAGCGTCGGCAGGATATCCTCGACGCCGTGACCAATGTCGACGAGGGCCACGGCGTCATCATTCTCACCGACATGTTCGGCGGCACGCCCTCCAATCTCGCCATCTCGGTCATGCGCAGTGGCACCGTCGAAGTCATCGCCGGCGTCAACCTGCCGATGTTGATCAAGCTCGCCGGCGTGCGTGGCGAGAGCGACATGGACAAGGCCCTGCTGGAAGCCTCCGAGGCGGGACGCAAATACATCAATGTCGCCAGCCGCGTCCTGAGTGGAAAATGATGGACCATCGCCCCGACATGTCCCTGACGCGCGAACTTCTCATCGTCAACAAGCGCGGGCTCCATGCTCGCGCTTCGGCGAAGTTCGTCCAAACAGTCGAGGCCTACGATGCCGAAATCACTGTGTCGAAGGACGGCAGCACTGTCGGGGGAACCTCGATCATGGGCCTGATGATGCTGGCCGCCAGCACCGGTTCCAGCGTTTACGTCACCGCCAGCGGCGTGCAGGCCGAAGAAGCGCTGAATGCGCTCGACGCGCTGGTGCGCGACAAGTTCGGCGAAGAAATGTAACCGACAATATAAAGATATAAAGACTTCTTTATATCGAGGTTGCCCTGCCCCGGAAATCCTGATAGATCGATCGCACTCTCACCGCGATGGTATGCGCGGGAGGCATTGTCGTGCCGCCGGATGGCCAGAGGGCCAGAGCGGCTTGAAGAGATTAGCCTGGAGAATTTCATGACCACCACTCTGGATTACATCGTCGCCGACATCGGTCTTGCCGATTTCGGACGCAAGGAAATTACGATCGCCGAAACGGAAATGCCGGGCCTGATGGCCTGCCGCGAAGAGTTTGGCGCATCCAAGCCGCTGAAGGGCGCCCGGATCACCGGTTCGCTGCACATGACCATCCAGACCGCCGTGCTGATCGAAACGCTCGCCGTTCTGGGCGCCGACATCCGTTGGGCCTCGTGCAACATCTTCTCGACCCAGGACCATGCAGCTGCGGCCATCGCTGCCAGCGGCATCCCGGTCTTCGCCGTCAAGGGCGAAACGCTCGAAGAATACTGGACCTACACCGACAAGATCTTCCAGTGGGCCGACGGCGGCGTCTCGAACATGATCCTGGACGACGGTGGCGACGCGACCATGTACATCCTGCTCGGCGCCCGCGCCGAAGCTGGCGAGGACGTTCTCTCCAACCCGGGTTCGGAAGAAGAAGAGATCCTGTTCGCGCAGATCAAGAAGCGCCTCCAGGCTTCGCCGGGCTTCTTCACCAAGCAGCGCGACGCGATCAAGGGCGTGACCGAAGAAACGACCACGGGCGTCAACCGTCTGTACCAGCTCCAGGCCAAGGGCCTGCTGCCGTTCCCGGCAATCAACGTCAACGATTCCGTCACCAAGTCGAAGTTCGACAACAAGTACGGCTGCAAGGAATCGCTGGTCGACGGCATCCGCCGCGGCACCGACGTGATGATGGCCGGCAAGGTTGCCGTTGTCTGCGGCTACGGCGACGTCGGCAAAGGCTCCGCAGCCTCGCTCAGCGGCGCCGGCGCCCGCGTCAAGGTCACGGAAATCGACCCGATCTGCGCCCTGCAGGCCGCCATGGACGGTTTCGAAGTCGTCCAGCTCGAAGACGTTGTTTCGTCTGCCGACATCTTCATCACCACGACCGGCAACAAGGACGTCATCCGCATGGACCACATGCGCGAGATGAAGGACATGGCGATCGTCGGCAATATCGGCCACTTCGACAATGAAATTCAGGTCTCCGCGCTGCGTAACCTGAAGTGGACGAACATCAAGCCGCAGGTCGACATGATCGAGTTCCCGAAGGGCAACCGCATGATCCTTCTGTCGGAAGGTCGCCTGTTGAACCTCGGCAACGCCACCGGTCACCCGTCCTTCGTGATGTCCGCCTCGTTCTCCAACCAGGTGCTGGCGCAGATCGAGCTCTTCACCAAGGGTGAGAACTACAAGAACGAAGTCTACGTTCTGCCGAAGGCACTCGACGAGAAGGTCGCCCGCCTGCACCTGAACAAACTCGGCGCGAAGCTCTCCGAACTGTCGCAGGAACAGGCCGACTATATCGGCGTCGGCCAGCAGGGTCCGTTCAAGGCGGAACACTACCGGTACTAATCGTTACCCGGGCAATCCACAACATGTTGTGGCCGCGTTCTTGACAAGAGAGCGCGGCCTCTTTTTTGGGCGGCTCCCTTCCCGGCGATTCGTCAACGAAGTATGCTCTAACCCATTGATTCGTGATGCCGGTGCGGACCTTCGGGCGTTGCGAGTGGGATGTCTTGTCGGCAAGCGGCAAACAGACGGAGACAGACCGGGGATGCAATCGGAACTGACGCGAACCCTTCATGGGATCGCCGGAACTGCGCATGGCACTACAGGGCCGGCAGCACCCTTCGGGCAGATGGGGACGGCAGCGCCATGACAACAGCACAAGAAACCTCATCGGGCGCGCGCCGCAGAGGCCCGGTACTCCTTCGCCGCCTGATGGCCTGCACGGCGCTTTTCGCCGCAACGGATGCGGTCGCCCAGGTCTCGGCGCAGAAGGCGAGTATCTTCGGCTCGTCGGAAGTCATCACCTTCTCCGTCCTCATCGGCGTCGTTTCCGCAGCGATGATCTCGGCGATCTGGCTGATCCGCCAGCGCGGCAATATCGAAGCCGAAAACCGCGAGCTGCGGTCCGATCTTTCCGACGCCAATCAACGCCTCTCGCGCTTCCAGGCGCTCATTGCCGACAAGAACCGCCGCATCGTCATCTGGGACGGGCTGGCTGAACGGGCCGAACTGCTCGGCCAGTTGCCGGCCGAAACCGGGGCGCCGGCGGACGATCGCGAATTCCTGGCGTTCGGACGCTGGATCAAGGCGCATTCCGCCAGTGAGCTCGAAAAGGCGATCGACACTCTGCGCACGCAGGCGCGCAGCTTCGATCTGGTGCTCGAAACACAGCGCAACGAGGTCCTTGAAGCCCAAGGCCGCGTTTCCGGCGGACGCGCTTTCGTGCGCTTCATCGCGCTCAACAACATGCGGGCCGAACTCGCCGAGCTGAAGCTCGAGCGCGATCGCCTCAACAACTCGCTGACGTCCTTCCGCACCCTGCTCGACGCGATCGACCTGCCGGTCTGGCAGCGCGGCACCGATGGAGCGCTGACATGGGTCAATGAGGCCTATGCCGATGCGGTGGAAGCACCCAACGTCGCTGCGGCCATTGCCGAGGGCCGTGAACTGCTGGCGACGGTTGCGCGCGAAAAGATCCGCGCCGTCTCGACCTTCGACACGCCGTTCCGCGACAAGCTTTCGACCGTCGTCAGGGGCAACCGCACATTCCTCGACGTCGTCGACGCCCGCAGCCCAGCCGGAACGACCGGCATTGCCATCGACGTCTCCGGCGTCGAGGCGGTGCGGGAAGAGCTTAATCGCACGCTCAAGAGCCACGCGGAAACGCTTGATCATCTCGCAACGCCCGTCGCCATCTTCGACGGCAATCAGCGCCTGCAGTTCTACAACCAGGCTTTCCAGCGCCTCTGGAATCTGGACATGGGCTTCCTCGAGCGCAAGCCTGACAACGGCGAAGTGCTCGACCGCCTGCGCGCCGGCGGTCAGTTGCCCGAGCAGCTCAACTGGAAACAATGGAAGGCGAATGCGCTCTCCGTCTACCAGGCGCTCGATACGCAATCCGACCTCTGGCACCTGCCGAACGGCCAGACCTTGCGGGTGTTTGCGACGGCCCGGCCGCAGGGCGGCGTCACCTGGGTGTTCGAGAACCTGACCGAGAAGGTCGATCTGGAAACGCGCTACAACACGCTGGTGCAGGTCCAGGGCGAGACCATCGACCATCTGGCCGAAGGCGTGGCGGTGTTCGGTCCCGATGGCCGCATCAGGCTTTCCAACCCGGCCTTCCGCGCGATCTGGGGCATCAACGAGACCGAGGCGCAGCCGGGCACCCATATCCGCGCGATCGAGCAGGCCTGCCTCATGTCCTACGACCAGCCGGACGGCTGGAAACGGTTCTCCCATATCATCACCAGTTTCGACGACGAGCGGCCCTCGAGCCGTGGCATTCTTGAACTCAGAACCGGCCTGATCCTCGACTTCGCCGTCATTCCGCTGCCGAACGCCCAGACGATGCTGACCTTCGTCAACATCACCGACAGTGTGCGGGTCGAACGGGCCCTGACCGAGAAGAACGATGCGCTGCGCAAGGCGGATGCGCTGAAGAACGACTTCGTTCATCACGTGTCCTACGAGCTGCGCTCGCCGCTCACCAACATCATCGGTTTTGCCGATCTGCTGAAGACGCCTGCCTTCGGCGACCTCAACGATCGCCAGGCGGAATATGTCGACCACATCGCCACGTCCTCGTCGCTGCTTCTGACCATCGTCAACGACATTCTCGACCTTGCCACCGTCGATGCCGGCATCGTCGAGCTCGACATGTCGGAGATCAATCTCACCGACTTCCTCGACGACATCGCCCACCAGATGGCGGACCGGCTGGTCGAAGGCGGCGTGACGCTGCGCGTTGCGGCACCCGACAACCTCGGTCGCATGGTCGCCGACCAGCAGCGGCTGAAGCAGATCTTCATCAAGCTTTTGACCAACGCCGCCAACTTTGCACCTGACGGTAGCGTCATCGAACTGACCTGCCGGCGCGAAGGTGGAGACTTCGTCTTCTCCGTTTCAGACAGCGGACCAGGCATCCCCCAGGATGTGCTCGATACGGTGTTCAACCGCTTCGAAAGCCACGGCCAGCGCGGCGGCGCCGGCCTCGGCCTTTCGATCGTCGAGAGCTTCGTCAGCCTTCACCACGGCACCGTATCGATCCGCAGCCACGAGGGCGAAGGCACCGAGGTGAGCTGCCGCATTCCTTCGGCGGAGATCCCGAAGATCGTCGCGGCGGAATAATGCAACCGATCGAACGCTTCCTGAAGGACGAGGCCGCCACGATCCGGCTCGGCGAAGACCTGGCTCTGGCGCTGAAGGTGGGCGACTGCCTTGCCCTGTCGGGCGATCTTGGCGCCGGCAAGTCGACGCTGGCACGCGCCTTCCTGCGCGCCGTTGCCGATGACGATGGCCTGGAAGTCCCGAGCCCGACCTTTACGCTTGTGCAGAGTTACGAGCTTCGCATTCCCGTGGCGCATTTCGATCTCTATCGCCTCGCCGACGCCAGCGAACTCGACGAACTCGGCTTCGATGAAGCGCTGTCTCTCGGCATCTGCCTGGTCGAATGGCCCGAGCGAGCCGATGAGGCGTTGCCCGTGAGCAGGATCGTGCTGTCGATCACCCATGAGGCGTCCGGACGGACCGTCAGCATCGCCGGCCCCGAGGATGCCCAGCAGCGCATTGCGCGCTCGCTGGCGATCCGCGACTTCCTTGCACAAAACGGTTTTGTGGACGCGCGGCGACGGCACCTGAGCGGCGATGCCTCGGTGCGGGCATACGAGCGCGTCGACGGCCGAGACGGCCTTCCAGCCAGGATCCTGATGGATGCGGCACGGCACAAGCCCGGTCCCATCCTGGAGGACGGCAAGTACTACCAGCAACTCGCGCATCTCGCCGAGGATGTGATCCCCTTCGTCGCCATCGACGAGCTCCTGAGAGAACGGGGCTTTGCGGCGCCGGCGATCTACGCACGCGATCTCGACCAGGGAATTTTGCTGATCGAAGACCTCGGTTCCGAAGGCGTCCTTGACGATGCCGGAAGGCCGATCGAGGCACGCTACGTCGAAGGCGCGCGGTTGCTCGCCAGGCTTCATGCCACACCGGCAAGGCGCGATATCACGCTCTCTGGCGGCGTCGAGCACCATATCCCTGATTTCGACCGGACGGCGATGAAGATCGAGACGCGGCTGCTCACCGACTGGTACCTGCCGTGGAAACGCGGCGAGCCGGCGACGGAACAGGAAAAGCAGGAATACGCCGCGATCTGGGACGATCTCATCGACCTCCTCGAGACGTCCGAGAAGAACCTGCTGCTGCGCGACTTTCATTCGCCGAACATCATCTGGCGTCCCGAACACAAAGGTATCCAACGTATCGGCCTGATCGATTTTCAGGATGCGATGATCGGCCCGACGGCCTATGACGTGGCGTCGCTGGTGCAGGACGCCCGGGTGACGATCGAGCCGGCGTTGGCGAGCCGAATGATGGATGCCTATCTCGGCGATCGCCGCGCCGCCGGCCCGTTCGACGAAGCCCTGTTCCTTCGCGACTGGCATCTGATGTCGGCGCAGCGCAACTGCAAGCTTGTCGGCATCTGGGTGCGGCTGATGCAGCGGGACGGTAAACCCGGCTACATGAAACATATGCCGCGCACTTTCGCCTATCTCGAAGTCGCCCTCCTGCACGAAGCGCTGAAACCCTTGCGCGACTGGTGTATGAAGACGGGAATCATCGTTCCCGAATCAGCGAACTGACAGAGAAGCAATGTCGATCAGCAATGCGATGGTGCTCGCGGCGGGCCTCGGTACCCGCCTACGCCCGATCACCAACACTATCCCGAAGCCATTGGTGAAGATCGCCGGCAAGCCGATGATCGATTATGTTCTCGATCTGCTGGTGAACGCTGGCGTCACCAGGGCAGCCGTCAACGTCCACCATTTCGCCGACCAGATGGAGGCGCATCTGGCACAGCGCGCGGCGCCCGAGATCGTGATCTCCGACGAACGCGACACGCTGATGAATTCGGGCGGTGGCCTGGTCAAGGGCTTGAAGCTGCTTGCCGATGGGCCTGTTCTGGTGATGAACGCCGATCTCTTCTGGGTCGGCGAGGATACGGGCGAGCCCAGCAATCTCCAACGGCTCGCCGGCTTCTTCGATCCGGACCGCATGGATATGGCGCTGCTTTGCGTGCGCGACGAGGATACCACCGGACACAACGGCAAGAAGGACTTCTCGCTCGGCACCGATGGCCGCCTGGTCCGCTATGCCGAGGGCATGGACAATCCCGTCGTCTATGCCGGCGCGATCGCGCTCGATAAGAAACTGTTTGCCGATGCGCCGGACGATGCGTTCAACCTGAACATCTATTTCGATCGGGCGATTGCCGCAGGGCGACTGTTCGGCATTGTGCTCAACGGCCACTGGATGACGGTGGGCACGCCGGAGGCAATCGAAGACGCTGAAGCCGCGATCCGTCGCTGTCAGCCGGGAGGGTGAGCGTGTCCTATCGCGAGCCCAACGTCTTCACGATCCCGCCGGGCCTGCCCTTCCTGAAGACACTGGCGCGCAAACTCTGCGACGGCACGCTGACACCGGATTTTCGCTACGACCCCGCGGATCCGTTGCCGCTTGCAGGCGTGACGATCTTCGTTCCCACCCGCCGCTCCGCCCGCGTGCTGCGCTCCGAATTCGTCGATCTGCTCGGCGGCCGTTCGGCAATCCTGCCGACGATCCGGGCACTCGGCGAAACCGACGACGACAGCGGCTTCTTCGATGCGGAAGTGCCGGCGATCCTCGACCTGGCGCCGCCCCTGCCCGGCACCGCGCGCCTCATCGAGCTCGGCCGGCTTATCCTTGCCTGGCGCAACCGGCTGCCAAAGGTGGTGCTCGACATTCACGCGGAAAGTCCGCTGATCGCCCCCGCAAGCCCGGCGGACGCCATCTGGCTGGCGCGCAATCTGGCCGAACTCATCGACGCGATGGAGACGGAAGAACTCGACTGGGATGAGCTCGACAGTCTCGACGCCGGCGAACATGCGCTGTGGTGGCAGCTGACGCTCGAATTCCTGAAAATCGCCCGGACCTACTGGCCGGAGCGACTGGAAGAACTGAAGCAATCCTCGCCGGCGCGGCATCGCAACGCCATCCTGCAGGCCGAGACGCAGCGCATAGCCGCCGGCGCCCTCCAGGGGCCGATCATCATCGCCGGCTCGACCGGTTCGATCCCGGCGACCGCCGCCCTGATTGCCGCGGTCCAGAAGCTGCCCAACGGCACCATCGTGCTGCCGGGGCTCGACCAGACGATGACCGATGCCGAATGGGGCATGATCATCGGCGAGACCGTTACCGCGGGCGGCAGACCCGATCCGGCAAGCCGCAGCCACCCGCAATATGGCTTTCACCGCCTGCTGCAACGCATGCATGTCGAGCGCCAAGATGTGCCGGCCCTCGATGAGGCCGATGCCGGGCTCACAGATCGCAGCGAAATCCTGTCGCATGCGCTGCTGCCCGCCAAGGCGACAAACGGCTGGACCGAGACCCGCAACGAACTCAAGCCCGAAACATTGCAGCGTGCGTTTGGCGACGTCGCCCTGATCGAAACCGCCAACGAACGCGAAGAGGCGACCGCGATCGCGATCGCGCTGCGGCTGGCGCTTGAGGGCAGCGACGACAGCCAGGCGGCCCTGATCACCCCCGACCGAAATCTCGCGCGCCGAGTCGGTGCGGAACTGGCACGTTTCGATATCGAAGCCGACGATTCCGCCGGCACGCCGCTCGCCTCCACGGCGGCGGGCACGCTGATGCGGCTTTTGCTGGAGGCGAGCCTGCGCCCCGGCGATCCGGTGCCGCTGGTGGCGCTGTTCAAACATCCGCTCGCCCGCTTCGGCCTGCCGAAGGCAGATATGCGCCGCAGCGCCGATGTGCTGGAGCGCCTGGCGCTGCGCAGCGGCACTGATATCGCCGACATCTCGCTCCTGGAGCCGCTGCTCGAACAGGCTGCCGTCCACCACAAGAAGGATCGCCATCCGCCGGAATGGCGGATCGGCATCACCGACGACGACATCCTCGCAGCGCGAGACCTGGCGGCCCGCGTAAAAATGGCGGCCGAGCCGCTCGCCGGCGCGCTGGTTCGGCGCAGTGATGGTCGCCGCCCCTTCTCCGAGACGTTCACCTTTGCCGAATGGGCAACACGAACCGGCCAGGCGCTCGAAGCGGTCTGCGGCGACGAGCGCGCCGACCTGAGCGGCCTCTGGTCCGGCGAGGCAGGCGAAGCCCTGGCAACGCTGCTGCGCGGCATCATCGAGACCGAGGGTCAGATGGACGCCGACGGGTCGCAATGGTGCGACATCATGGAGGCGCTCGCTGCCAGCGAGGCGGTCAAGCCACGCTCGATGCGCCACCCCCGCGTCTTCATCTTCGGTGCACTGGAATCGCGCCTGCAGAGCATGGATCTCGTGGTGCTCGGCGGCATGAACGAAGGCAACTGGCCGGGACAAACCGCCAATGATCCCTTCCTTTCCCGAACGATGAAAACCGGGATCGGCCTTGAGCCGCCGGAACGCCGCATCGGCCAGCTCGCCCACGACTTCCAGATGGCGTGCGGTACGCGCAAACTCATCCTCAGCCGCTCGATGCGGCAGGGATCGGCGCCCACGGTGGCATCGCGATGGCTGCAGCGACTGCTGGCGCTGGGCGGTAAACGGCTGGCAGAGAACCTGCGATCGAACGGCAGCGACTATCTCCTGTGGGCACGAATGCTCGACAAGGGCGGGCGCCAGGCACTGGCCGAACGCCCGGCACCCAGGCCGCCGGTCGAGCTGCAGCCGCGCAAGTACTCGTTCAGCGAAGTATCGCGGCTTCGCCGCGATCCCTATTCGATCTATGCGCGCCGGATCCTGCGGCTACATCCGCTCGACCCATTCAACCGCGATCCGGGTGCGTCGGAACGCGGCACGCTCTATCATCGCATCGTCGATCGCTTCGTGCGCGGCGGTTTTGACATCCTGTCGCCCGCCGCCGACGAGGCGATGGTCCGCCTGCTCAACGAGGCCTTCGACGAAGAGCGACTGCCAGCCCATATCGACACCATATGGCGGCCGCGCTTTGCCGCCGTCGGCAAGGCATTCCTCGCCTGGGAACGGGAGCGGGCGCGGTTTATTCGCAAGCCGTTGACCGAGGTTGCAGCATCGATGGACATCGGCGTGGCCGACATTCGCCTGACCGGTATCGCCGACCGGCTCGACACGCTGACCGACGGCACGGTGGAGATCATCGACTACAAGACCGGCTCCAGCCCTTCGATCAAGGAAGCGCGCGTGCTGCTCGATCCGCAGCTTGCGCTCGAAGCTGCGGCGCTCAAGGCCGGTGCGTTCAAGGGCATGGGTTCCGGCCACCCGCAATCGCTGCTCTATATCAGGTTGAAACCCGGCGCCCGCTTCAAGGTGGAAGCGGTCAACAACGAAAACAGCAGGGCGAAGGAAACGAAATCGGCCGATCAACTGGCCGACGAAGCGTTGACCGAACTGCGGAAGCTGCTGACCGCACTGATGTCGGGCAGGCACGGCTTTGCCTCACGCCTGATCGTCCAGAAGGAGCGCGACTACGGCGGCGAATACGACCATCTGGCCCGTGTTGCGGAATGGTCGACCGCCGACAGCGAGGATGACAGCGATGAGGGATGAAAGCGCCGGCCCCGACGAAAGGACGCCCGAAGCCTGGCTCGACTGGACATCGCGCCGGCAGTCGCTTGCCTCCGACCCCGCCCGCTCCGCCTGGGTTTCCGCCAATGCCGGATCAGGCAAGACCCATGTCCTGACGCAGCGCGTCATCCGCCTGTTGCTCGCGGGCTGCAGGCCCTCTGCCATCCTCTGCCTGACCTATACCAAGGCGGCGGCGTCCGAAATGTCCAACCGCGTCTTCGAGCGCCTTGCCGAATGGGTGACGCTCGACGATGAGGCGCTGGAAAGGCGGATCGAGGCCATCGAAGGCGAACGGCCCTCGCGCCTGAAGCTCCAGGAGGCACGGCGGCTGTTTGCCCACGCGCTCGAAACGCCCGGCGGCCTGAAGATCCAGACCATCCATGCCTTCTGCGAAGCACTGCTGCACCAGTTTCCGCTTGAGGCAAACGTTGCCGGGCATTTCTCGGTTCTCGACGACCGGGCGGCGGCTGTGCTGCTGGCGGACGCTCGCCGCGCTCTGCTGACGGCGACGACGGCAGAGGGCGATGCGCCGCTTGCCGATGCCTTTGTCACCGTGCTCGAGCTTGCCGACGACACCGGGCTTGAAAAGCTGCTGGGTGCGATCGTTTCCAACCGCACGGCGATACAGGCTTTTCTCGACCATGCCGATGCCCATGGCGGCATCGCGGTGCAACTGCGCGCCGCGCTCAAGCTTGAGCCCAATGACAGCGTCGAACGTATCCTGAACAACGTGTGGCCGCTTGCGGGCCTCAACGGTCCGGCCCTTGAACGTTACCTTTCGCTTGCCGCCAGTGCCGGCGGCGCCAAGGTGCTCGATTTCGCCGAAGGACTGCGCGCGACGGCGAAGCTTGTCGATCCTATGGCTCGCTACGAAGGCCTGCAGGAGCTGTTTTTTACTGGCACCGGCAAGCCGCGCGCCGATTCCGCCTTCGTCAACAAGGCCATGCTTCAGGCTGCGCCGGACCTGCTCGAGCTCGTCGAAGCCGCCCGCGATCATGTGGTCGCCTGCGCCGACCGGCTGAGCATCGTCCAGATGTACGAGGCGACGCTCTCGGCGCTCACGCTCGCCGATCGGCTCAACAACGACTATGAAGCGCTCAAGCGCACCCGCAGCCAGCTCGATTTCGAGGACCTGATCAATCGCACCGCCGCATTGTTCGCGCGCGGCGACGTCAGCGCCTGGGTTCACTACAAGCTCGACCAGGGCATCGACCACATTCTCGTCGACGAGGCCCAGGATACGAGCCCGACGCAATGGACGATCATCCAGGCGCTTGCGGCGGATTTCTTCTCCGGCGACAGCGCCCGCGGCACCGATCGCACGATGTTTGCCGTCGGCGACGAGAAGCAGTCGATCTATTCCTTCCAGGGCGCCCGCCCGGAGCGCTTTTCGCGCGAAAGCATCGAGACCGAGCGGCGCGTTCGCAACGGCGGCAAGGCATTCAGCCCGATCCGGCTGCAGCTCTCCTTCCGCTCCACCGTCGATGTGCTCTCCGCCGTCGACACCGTCTTTGCCAACCCGGCGCATGCGCGCGGGCTCAGCGCCCAGAACGAAGCGGTCGTGCATGCCTCGAACCGCATCGGCCATCCCGGTGCCGTCGATATCTGGGACGTGATCGCAGCCGAGCCGACGGCGACTGACGACGAATGGACGGCACCCTTCGATGCCACGCCGGAAACGGCACCGGTCAACATTCTCGCCCGGCGCATTGCTGCCGTGCTCGACAGCTGGATCGGGCGCGAGACGATCATCGAGAAGGGCGTGCGGCGCGCCATGCGCCCGGGCGACGTGATCGTGCTCGTCAGAAAGCGCGACGCCTTCGTCAATGCGCTGACGCGTGCCCTGAAGCGACGCAGCGACATTCCCGTCGCCGGTGCCGACCGGCTGGTTCTGACGAGCCATATCGCCATCCAGGACCTGCTGGCGCTCGGGCGCTTCATGCTGCTGCCGGAGGACGACCTGTCGCTGGCAGCGCTGTTGAAGAGCCCCCTGTTTGACGTCGACGAGGACACGTTGTTCGAACTGGCGGCCCGGCGGGATGAGGGCGCGAGCCTCTGGCAGAGGCTGCAGGACTCCGCGGCCGAGGAAGGCTCCTCCCATGAAAGAAGCGTCAAGACGCTACTTCGCTATACTGCCCTCTCGCAGCAGTTGGCCCCGCATGATTTCTATGCGCGCGTGCTTGGCGTCCACGGGGGGCGCGCGGCGTTTCTTGCCCGTCTTGGCAGCGAAGTGAGTGACATCCTCGACGAATTCCTGACCTTCGCACTCGAACACGAAAGAAGCGGCCTGCCCGGGCTGCAGGCCTTCATCTCGACGCTCGAAATCGAGGCGCCGACCGTCAAGCGCGAGCAGGACAAGGAGCGCGACGAAGTCCGGATCATGACGGTGCACGCGGCCAAGGGGCTGGAGGCGCCGGTCGTGTTTCTGGTCGACGGCGGCGGCAAGCCGTTCAACGCCCAGCACGTGGCCGATCTTCGCTTCCTGGAGATGCCGCTTTCGAATGGCTCGAGCTTTCCCCTGCCCGTCTGGCGAGCCCCCGGCTCGGTATCGAACTCGCTCATCGCCGCCGACAGCGAGCGTCTGAAGACGCTGGCCGAAGAAGAGTACCGCCGCCTGCTTTACGTGGGCATGACCCGGGCGGCCGACCGGCTGGTGGTCTGCGGGTATCGAGGGCAACGGGCCAGTGCCGACACCTGGCACGCCATGGTGCAGGCAAGCCTGTCCCAGGACGACAATGGACGCAGCACGCCCGTCACCTTCAAGGCGGGAGATGAGGAATGGGCGGGGCACTCCTGGCGAGAAGCGCATGTGCCACGCGAGGTGCCGTCAGGCGATGAAGCTTCCGACCTCACAGCCCCCACGAAGACCGGCCTGCCGATTGCGCTTTCCACGCCGCTGCCGCCGCCGCGGCGGTTGCCGCGACCGCTGAGTCCGTCGGGCGTCGGCATTGCGGTCGATGAGGACGACGGCGGCGTGATCGTCGGCTCGGCGCTGTTTTCCGAGAAGACGCCCGCCAATGCCTCGATGCTGCGCGGCGCCATCCTGCACCGGCTGCTGCAGGTCCTGCCGTCGATCGCCCCTTCCGAGCGCCTTGCGGCGGCGGACCGATATCTCGCCCGCTCGGTGCCGCGCTGGCCCGAAGCACAGCGCGCACGCCTGTGTGATGCGGTGCTGCAGGTCCTCGACCATGGCGACCTGCGATCGCTCTTTTCCGACGCGAGCCGTGCCGAAGTCTCGGTGATGGGCACCTTGAAGCTCGGCAACCGGGAATTCGCGGTGTCCGGCCGGATCGACCGGCTTTCGGTGGCGGACGGCGTTGTCACCATCGCCGACTTCAAGACCAACCGCAGCGTGCCGGCATCGCCCGATGATGTCCCCGCTGCCTATAAGACCCAGCTTGCGATCTATCGCGAGCTGCTGCGGCCGCTCTATCCCGCGCACCGCTTCCAGTGTGCGTTGATCTTCACCGAAGGCCCCATCATCCACCTGCTTGAGGATAGGGCGCTGGACAGGAGCCTTGAAGACCTCGCGACAAAGTGAGATACCCGATATTGAAAATCCAGCGGGACGGTCTCAAATGAGACACAACATCTGGACACCGACATTTCGAACGCAAGGAGCAGCCGATGGCTACTGTAAAAGTCGATACATCCAATTTTCAGCAGGAAGTGCTGAACGCCGCCGAGCCGGTGGTTGTCGATTTCTGGGCTGAATGGTGCGGCCCGTGCAAAATGATCGCGCCGAGCCTTGAGGAAATCTCCAACGAGTTCGCCGGCAAGGTCAAGGTCGTGAAGCTGAACATCGACGAGAACCCGGAACTGGCCGCGCAGTATGGCGTGCGCTCGATCCCGACGCTTGCGATGTTCAAGGCTGGTGAAGTTGCCGACATCAAGGTTGGCGCTGCTCCGAAGACGGCTCTGACGTCCTGGATTTCGACTGCGTCCGCTTAAGGCAATCCTATCGAAGCGACTTCAAAGCCCGGCTTGCCGGGCTTTTTTCTTGCCTTGAAGACTGCCCGGTAGATTCAGCGAGAATGTCGTGCTGCAACGATCAATGCGATGCCCGACACGGGTGCCCGATCACTTCGGTGGAGTGCCGTTGTCGGCAAGTACGTCGCCGACGAGATAGAGCGAACCGCCGATCAGGATGCGTGGCGGCACCGGGTCTTCGTCGACCAGATTGGCAATGACCGTCAATGCTTCGGCCACCGATGATACGGCCGACGCCTCGAAACCGACCGAGGCCGCATCCTGCGCCAAGGCCACGGGATCGAGCCCTGCATCAGAGCCACGGATCGGCACGGTGAAGACCTGTTCGGCAAGATCGAGGAAGGCGCGGAAGTAACCGAGCGGATCCTTGGTGTTGATCATGCCGATGATCAGGAACAGCGGGCGGGACTCCCGCTCTTCGAAATTCGCCATCGCTTCGGCAATTACCAGGCCGGCACCGGGATTGTGCCCGCCATCGACCCAGATCTCCGCATCCTGCGGGCCGTAGTGGGCAAGTTTGCCGCTGCCAAGACGCTGCAGGCGCCCGGGCCACTCGACCCCGGCAACGCCGCGCTCGATGGCCGCATCCGGCACGTCGAAACCGGCCGCCCTGACGGCGCGAATGGCCGCGGCAGCATTGGCATACTGGTGCCGACCGGGCAGCTTCGGCAAGGGAAGGTCAGACAGACCCTGCTCGTCCTGGTAGACAAGGCGGCCGAATTCCTCATGCGCCATGAAGTCCTGACCGTAGACGGACGTCGGACAGCCGAGACGCTCGGCGGTCGAGGTCAGGACGTCGCGGACACCCTCCTCTTCCTGCTGGCCGATGACGACGGGGCAGCCGCGCTTCATGATCCCGGCTTTTTCCGCCGCGATCAGCTCGACGCGGTCGCCGAGATAGGCCTGGTGGTCGAGCGAGATCGGCATTATCACGGAGACGGCCGGCCGGGCTATGACGTTGGTCGCGTCGAAGCGGCCACCGAGACCGACCTCGATGATTGCGACATCTGCCGGGTGTTCGGCAAAAAGGACGAAGGTGACGGCGGTCAGGATCTCGAAGACGGTGATCTTCTCGCCGCCATTGGCTTCCGCGACGCGTCGAACCGCATCGGCAAGCACGGGATCGCTGACGAGCTTGCCCTTGCCGCCCTTGACGCCGAGCCGGTAGCGCTCGTGCCAGTTGACCAGATGGGGAGAGGTGTGGACGTGAGCGCTCAAGCCCGCCGCCTCAAGCACCGCCCGCGAGAAGGCGGTGACCGAGCCCTTGCCGTTGGTGCCGGCCACGTGGATGATCGGCGGCAGGCGCTCCTGCGGATTGCCGAGCGCGGCCAGAAGCCGGGTTATCCTGTCCAACGACAGGTCGAAGCCTTTCGGATGCAAGGCAAGGAGTTTTTCGATCTCGTAGCCTGCTTCGCTGGCTTCCACCGCTGTCATCTCGCCCTGCCCCGATAGAATCGTATGCTATGCGCTTGCCGCAACCGGCAGAGCCGCTGGTTCCGCACCGCCGCCGTTGAGCTTTACCGCATCGGCCGGCTTCTTCATCAGGATCTTCAGCACACGGGCCAGCGTCGACGGAATGTCATGACGCTTGACGACCATGTCGACCATGCCGTGTTCCAGCAGGTATTCCGACGTCTGGAAGCCTTCCGGCAGCTTCTCGCGCAGCGTCTGCTCGATCACGCGCTTGCCGGCAAAGCCGATTTCGGCGCCGGGCTCAGCCAGATGAATGTCGCCGAGCATGGCGTAGGAGGCGGTCACACCACCGGTCGTCGGGTTCGTCAGCACGACGATATAGGGAAGGCCGGCTTCCTTGAGCATGTTGACCGCAACGGTCGTGCGCGGCAGCTGCATCAGCGACAGGATGCCTTCCTGCATGCGAGCGCCACCGGAGGCCGGGAAGATGACCAGCGGGCACTTCTCCGCAATCGCCTTCTCGAAGGCCTTCACGATCGCCTCGCCTGCGGCCATGCCGAGCGAACCGCCGATGAAGTTGAACTCATGCACCACGCCGACGAGCTTGACGCCCTGGACGCGACCGACGCCGGCCACGATCGTGTCTTCCAGCTCGGTCTTGGTGCGGCTGTCACGAAGCCGGTCGGCATATTTCTTGGAATCGCGGAACTTCAACGGGTCCTGCGCCACCTTCGGCTGCGGCAGGGCCTCGTAGATACCACCGTCGAACAGATCCTTCAGTCGCGCCTTGGCCGGCATCTTCATATGGAAGCCAGACTGCGGGATGACCCATTTGTTTTCCTCGAGATCGCGGTGGTACACCATCTCGCCGGTTTCGGGGCACTTGATCCAGAGATTTTCCGGAACTTCCCTGCGGCCCAGCATCGAATTGATTTTCGGCCGAACGTAGTTTGTGATCCAGTTCACTTATAGACTCCTGAAGATTTTCTTCGGGTTGTGCGCGCTAATATAGGCAATTATTCGGCTGCGGCGAGCCGTGCGGACCGCACGCCAGCCGAAAGGCCCCTTACCAGCGCTTCGACACCCGGTACCGTCGCGTCCGTTGCCTTGCCCTCTTCGGTCAGGCTCGACGCGATCTGATTGACGATCGCCGTACCGACGACGACGCCATCGGCCGATGCACCGATGGCTCTTGCATGTTCCGCCGTCTTGACGCCGAACCCGACGCAGACCGGCAGTTTCGTATGGGTCTTGATGCGCTCTACCGCGCCGGCAATCAACGACGGATCCGGCAGCGCCGAGCCCGTGATGCCGTTCATCGAGACGTAATACACGAAGCCCGAGGTATTTTCGAGAACCTTCGGCAGACGACGGTCATCCGTCGTCGGCGTCGCCAGGCGAATGAAGCTGATGCCCTTCTGCAGCGCGGGGATGCAGAGCTCATCGTCCATCTCCGGCGGCAGATCGACAACGATCAGTCCGTCGATGCCCGCGTCCAGCGCAGCCGTGAGGAAGCGATCGACGCCATAGATGTAGATCGGATTGTAGTAGCCCATCAGCACGATCGGCGTGCGCTGGTCTTCCTCGCGAAAACGGCGGGCGATCTCGAGCGTCTTTGCCAACGTCTGGCCGCCCTTCAGCGAACGCTGGCCGGCAAGCTGGATCGCCGGTCCGTCGGCCATCGGGTCTGAAAACGGCATGCCGAGTTCGATGACGTCGGCACCGGCCTTCGGCAGCGCCTTCATGATGGAAAGGGACGTTTCGAAATCGGGGTCGCCACCCATGAAATAGGTGACAAGGACCGGGCGTCCTTCCGACGCCACATCGGCGAACTTTCTGTCCATGCGTGCGGTCATGATCGTTATAGCCCCATACCCAGAATCTTGCCGACGGTGAAGATGTCCTTGTCGCCGCGACCGGACAGATTCATCAGGATGATCTCGTCCTTGCCCATCTTCGGTGCGCGCTTGATGACCTCGGCCAAGGCGTGCGAGGGCTCCAGCGCCGGGATGATGCCTTCAAGACGGGTCAGCACCTGGAATGCCTCCAGCGCCTCGTGGTCCATGATCGGCACATATTCGACGCGGCCGACATCGTTGAGCCAGGAGTGTTCCGGGCCGATGCCGGGATAGTCGAGGCCGGCCGAAATCGAATGGCCTTCCTTGATCTGGCCGTCGCCGTCCTGCAGCAGGTAGGTGCGGTTACCGTGGAGCACGCCCGGCGAACCGGCGGTGATCGACGCGCAATGCTCGTCGCCTTCGAGCCCCTTGCCGCCAGCCTCGACGCCGACGATCTTCACGTCTTCGTCGTCAAGGAACGAATGGAAGATGCCGATCGCATTTGAACCGCCGCCGACGGCGGCAACGACGAGATCGGGAAGCCGGCCTTCAGCGGCAAGCATCTGGTCCTTCGCCTCCTGGCCGATGACCGCCTGAAAATCGCGAACCATTTCCGGATAGGGATGCGGCCCGGCAGCCGTGCCGATCAGGTAGTAGGTGTTGTCGACATTAGTGACCCAGTCGCGCAGCGCTTCATTCATCGCGTCCTTGAGCGTGCCGTTGCCGGCGGTGACCGGCTTCACCTCGGCGCCGAGAAGCTTCATGCGGAAGACGTTCGGCGCCTGGCGCTCGACGTCGGTCGCGCCCATGTAAACGACGCAAGGCAGGCCGAAGCGCGCGGCGACAGTGGCCGAGGCCACGCCGTGCTGGCCGGCGCCGGTTTCGGCGATGATGCGCGTCTTGCCCATGCGCTTGGCAAGCAGGATCTGGCCGATGCAATTGTTGATCTTGTGCGAACCGGTGTGGTTCAGCTCCTCGCGCTTGAAATAGATCTTGGCGCCGCCAAGTTCAGCCGTCAGCCGCTCGGCGAAATAGAGCGGGCTCGGGCGGCCGATATAATGCGCGCCGAGATTGTCGAGCTCCGCCTTGAAGGCCGGATCGTTCTTTGCCTTGTCCCACTCGTCCTGTAGGTCGAGGATCAAGGGCATCAGAGTTTCGGCAACGAAGCGGCCACCGAAAATGCCGAAACGGCCGTCTTCGTCAGGGCCCGCCCGGAAGGAGTTCAGTTTTGGCGCCTCGTTCACGTCTTGCTCCCTGACCGCGCCGTAACCGCCTCCGCCTGGCGAACGGCATCGAAAAACGATTCCATGAGCTTCAGATCCTTGACGCCCGGCGCGCTCTCGACGCCGGAGGAAATATCGATGGCGCGGGCGCGCGTCTGCGCCAGGGCCTCACCGATGTTGTTCACGTTCAAACCACCGGAAAGCATGTAATCGACGCTGCCGTCAAGCGCATCGAGCAGCTTCCAGTCGAAGGAGACGCCGTTGCCGCCGGGCAATTCCGATCCCGCCGGGGGCTTGGCATCAAACAGAAACCGGTCGGCAATCCCGACATAGGGCTCGACCTTTTCCAGATCGCCGGCGTCGCGGATCGACAGCGCCTTCATGACAGGAAGGCCATAGACCGCCTTGACGGTGAGTACCCTGTCCGGCGTCTCGCTGCCATGCAGCTGCAGAATGTCCGGATTGAGAGTGGCGACGATCTCATCGAGATCGTCATTGTCGGCATTGACGGTCACGGCGACGATCTTTGCCTGGCCGCGTATCCGGTCCGCGAGGCGGCCGGCGTCATCGGGTTCCAGGTTGCGCGGGCTCTTCGGGAAAAAGATGAAGCCCGTGTGCGATGCGCCCAGCGCCACAGCCCGATCCACCGCTTCCGCGGTCTTCAGCCCGCATATCTTCACTTCGGTTTTCATGAGAAGCGACCTTGCATGAAATGTCGCTGGAGTCGAGCCAAAAACCACCCTGCGCACCGTCGTCCCGAGGGTGCTGCATTGCGGTGCCCGCGTACGCTCACCATATGCATTCTATCACAACGGAGAGACGAATGCGTCTGCTGCTTGCCCTCATTCTGCCCTGGCTTCAGTTCTTCACCATCGGCCGACCCTTTGCCGGCATCATCTGCCTCATTCTGCAGATGACCCTGATCGGCTGGGTGCCGGCGGCGATCTGGTCGGTCTATGCGCTCAGCCAGTATAAGACCGACGAGAAGATTCAGGCGGCCCTCGCCGGCCGCAACCGCGGCTGATCCGAAAAAAACAATTCAGTCGAAATCGATGGCGTGCAGCATCGTGCCGTTGCGCCTCAGCCAGCGCTTGGCATCGTTGGTATCAGGACAAAGCTTCTCGCAGAGCGCCCAGAAATCGGGCCCGTGGTTCATCTCCTGGAGATGCGCGACTTCGTGCGCGGCGAGATAGGCAATGACCTTCGATGGGGCCATGACGATACGCCATGAGAAACTCAGGGCGCCATCGGCCGAACATGAGCCCCAGCGGCTGCGCGTGTCCTTCAGGCTCAGCGATTTTGGACGCCGGCCGATCCGGCCGGCATAGACCGCGACGAGGCGGTCGAGGTCGTGCCGCGCTTCCTTCTTGAGAAAATCGACGATACGCCGGCGCAGATGTTCCTCGCCGCCGCTGACGCGCAATATCGCGTCCTCGCCGACGATCACCGTTTCCGTCAAACCCCTGATTTTTCCAGTTCGCTCGATCCGATGCGCGACGCCGCGGATCAGGATCGAGCCGCCCTCTTCCAACTGGCTTTCGCCGGAGAACCGCGCCAGCTTGGTCATCAACCAGCCTTGATGGCGGTTGAGGAAGGCAGTTACCTCCCGATCGGCCAGCCCTTGCGGGATCGTCAGCTTCAGTGCCCGACCGCCGGGCTCGATGCGCAGCGTCATTCGTGTGGCGCGCGAATTCTGTCGGATGGTCAGCGGAAGCATCTTGCCCGCGACCTCGATTTCTCGGGTCGTGTCGACAGGAGCCGGGGGAATGCGCCGCCGCGTGAAGGAAGGGAACATGACGGCTTTCTATCCGATTCGCGGCCTTTTCGGCTAATGCATAATTCCCTAAAGCGCGCCGCGATCTTTCAGATACGCTTGTCGCACTTTAGGCTTGTTCGTTCGCATGTCGTTATCGCAAAACCGCTGCACATTTTTGCGCGCCATGCTTTAGATCCAGAAAATTGCCGATGCTCGGCGACGTGCTACGGCGTTTCCGCATCTCAAGAGACACCTGCCCCCGCGCGACCGATCGCGACATCCGGTGTTTCATGTGAAACACCGGATGTCCATTTCGTCACTCAGTTTGCCTCGAACGGAGCAACGGGCCCGGAACCGCCGTTGCGGCGTTCGCGCATGAAGCGGTCGAACTCTTCCTGGTCCTTGGCGCGGCGAAGCTCGCGCACGTAGGAATCGAATTCCTCGCGCATTTCATCGAGCTTGCGGCGCTCTTCGTCGAGACGGGCAAGCTCGGCTTCGCGCCAGTCATCGAAGGCAACGTTGCCGGTGCGATGATGCTGCGTCCAGTTGGCGCGATTGCCGCGCTTGAAGGCGGAGCACATGCTATCGACCGAGCTGTTGGCGTCTTTCTTGAACGTTTTCAGTTTCTCGCCGAAGAGAATGTAGGCGAGCATGGCCAGGCCGAGCGGCCAGAAGACCACGAAACCGAGCACCATCAATGCAATGGTCGCGGGCGTCCAATCCGGACGGATCAATGCAGATTGGTTCATCTTCAGGATTCCTCGCAATCACCCGGGCCGCCCATCGCGGCCCGGTGAAAACGATGTGGGAAGGCGCGCTTTCGACTACAAGACACCCGTGCCCGGAATCGGACAAACCCTTGATCCTACGCCGGCAAAAGCCTGCTTTTCGCCGGGATCAGGCGGTTTTTCCGCCCTTGATCACCTGCGTCACCGGCTTTGCGTGGCGGGCATGCTCGCGCTGGAAGGCGACGATACGCGGCGCGATCTCGCGGCGGAAACGCGAGCCGTTGAACACACCATAATGTCCGACGTCCGGCTGCATGTAGTGCATCCGCATATGCTCGGGAATGTTGGTGCAGATCGTCTGCGCCGCCTTCGTCTGACCGACGCCGGAAATGTCGTCGTTCTCGCCTTCGACCGTCAGCAGGGCGACCTTCTTGATCGCCGTGGTATCGACACGACGACCGCGATGCATCATCTCGCCCTTCGGCAAGGCGTGCTGCATGAAGACAACCTGAACGGTCTGCAGGTAGAACTCTGCCGTCAGATCCATCACTGCAAGGTACTCGTCATAGAAATCGCGATGCTTCTCGGCCGCGTCGCCATCGTTCTTCACCAGATGGGCAAAGAATTCCTTGTGGGCGATCAGGTGCCGGTCGAGATTCATCGACATGAAACCCGAGAGCTGCAGAAAGCCGGGATAGACCATGCGCATGAAGCCCGGCTGCGGCCACGGCACCGGCATGATGACATTGTCGCGGAACCACTCGATCGGTCGCTCCTCGGCCAGCTTGTTGACGCCCGTCGGATTGATGCGGGTATCGATTGGACCACCCATCAGCGTCATCGACGCCGGCGACAGCGGATCGTCCGCCGCTTCCATAAGGGCGGCAGCGGCAAGCACCGGAACGGCCGGCTGACAGACGCCGATGACATGGGTATCGGGCCCAAGGAAGTGCAGCATCTGGATGATGTAGTCGATGTAGTCGTCGAGATCGAAGGTGCCCTCGCTCAAGGGAACCATTCGCGCGTCGATCCAGTCGGTGATGTAGATATCGGAATGCGGAAGCAGGGCTTCCACGGTTCCACGCAGCAGCGTGGCATAGTGGCCCGACATCGGCGCAACGATCAGCACTTTCGAATCGGCCGCCCTGCCCTTGGGAAGAGCCCGCTCGAAATGGATCAGGTTGCAGAACGGCTCGCGCCAGACGATGCGCTCATGAACGCCAACGGGCTGGCCGTCGATCAGGGTTTCAGGCAGGCCGAATTCCGGCTTACCGTAGCGTCGCGTCGATCGTTCGAAAACCTCGAGGCCAGCGGCTGTCGCGCGGCCGAAATAGGTGTGCGAGATCGGGTTCATCGGATTGCTGAAAGCAAGCCGCATGGCATCCGCCGCCGTTCGCCACGGCGCCATCATGGCATGGTTCAGTTCGTAGAGCTGGTAGAACATAGGAAGCGTACCCCTTGGTTCAATCAACGACAACGCCGCTCCCAGTCGGACGCAAGCTTGCGATTGTTTGTCTTGGTGTCCGCAATCCCTGCCAGACTACCATGTTTCTTGTGCACTGCAACAACTATACCCGTTTCGGCTCGATACAAGCGCCTTCTGCGAGAATGCGCCCGGATTACTGATAATTAACAAACGGACTTGCTCGAAGCTGGCCGAAAGAGCGCGTTTTCGTCAGAAATTCGCGGTTTTGGAGGAGGACGAGAGCCTTTTCCGAAGCGGCCCACCGTGGTCGGTCCTCGGCCCGATCTTCCGCATCGCAGCAGAACGGGTCGTCACGCCGCGGCGATCCGGACGATCGCCTTGACCAGCCCCGACTTCTCGTTCGCCCAGCGCGGCAGATCCTCAACCACCGCATCCATCGTCGTTCGATGGGTGACCAATCTCTCCACCGGCACCAACCCCTCACGTATCGAGTTCACGACATGATCGAAATCCTCGCGCGTCGCATTGCGGCTGCCGATCAACGTCATTTCGCGCTTGTGAAACTCCGGATCGGAGAAGCGAATGTCGTCCTTGACCACGCTGACGAACACCAGTGTTCCTCCGTGAGCCACATGGCCGAAGGCCGCTTCCATCGAGCCGCCATTGCCGGTGGCGTCGAAGACGACATCGAAACCATCGCCGCCCGTGGCCACGGCGACGCGCCGGACGGACGTTTCGTCGGCAACGATGCCGGAACCGAAGCCAAGCCGGTCGGTCGCAAAGGCCAGCCTTTCACTGCTGGTATCCATCAGCGTCACCTCGTGGCCGGCGATGCGCGAGAAGATGGCCGTTCCAAGCCCGATCGGCCCGGCGCCGATGACAAGGGCGCGAACGCCGGCAGGTGCGGCAGCCCGGCGCACGGCGTGGGCGCCGATGGCGAGGAACTCGACCGTCGCTGCCGCCTCGGGCGATAGATCCATTGCCGGGTAAAGATTGCCCTCGGGAACGAGAATTTCCTCGCAGAAGGCTCCATCGGTGTGGACGCCGAGCACCTTGATCGCCGTGCAGCAATTCGGTTTGCCCCGGCGGCAGGCGACACAGTCGCCGCAGGAGAGATAGGGGTTGACCACTACCGGCGTCCCCGGAGCGATTGCCGTCCCCGGTCCATTGGCAACCACCGTCGCCGAGATCTCGTGCCCCATGACCCGCGGATATTCCAGGAACGGGTGCTTGCCGGCGAAGATGTGATAGTCGGTGCCGCAGATGCCGACATGGCTGACGGCCACGCTGACCCATCCCGAAGGTGGGGCCGGCACCGGCGCACGTTCAACAATCTCCAGGCGGCCGGGTTGCGGGCAGAGGACGGCTTTCATGTCATTTTCCGTATGTTGTCGGAGGTTTGGCGCCTAGCGCGCGCCGCGCCGCCTGAGCTGATCAAAATAGACGATCACGATGATCAGGACGCCGGTAATGATGCGCTGCCAGAACGAATTGACGTTGAGCAGGTTGGCGCCGTTGTTGATCGTGGCGAGGATGAAGGCGCCGAGCAGCGGGCCGTGCACCGAGCCGACCGCGCCGAAGAGGCTGGTGCCGCCGATGACCGAGGAGGCGATCGCCTGCAGCTCCCAGCCTTCGGCTTGAGTGGCATTGCCGATGCCGATGCGAGAGGCCAGCAGCAGGCCGACGAAGGCCGCACAGGTGGAGGACAGGATATAGGCGAGATAGATGGTGCGATGCACGTTGACGCCGGAAAGGCGTGCCGCCTCGCTGTTGGAACCGACGGCGAAGAGATAGCGGCCGAAGCGGCTCAAGTGCAGGAAGACATAGGCCGGGATCGCCACCACGATCACCATCCAGAACAGGCTGGGCACGCCGAGGAAGTCGGCGCGGGAGAAATTGGTGAAGGCCTCGTTGGTGATCGAAATCGTCGAGCCGTTGGTGATGAGCAGCCCGATGCCGCGCAGCGAGGTCAGGGTCGCCAGCGTGATGATGAATGGCGGCAGACCCATGCGGACGATACCGAAGGCGTGGAAGCCGCCGATCAGCACGCCGAAGGCGAGCGTCAGGATGATGGCAATCCAGAGCGGCACGCCGGCGGCGAGCAGCCAGGCGACGATCACGCTGGTGAAGCCGACGACGGCACCGACGGAGAGATCGATGCCGGCGGTGATGATGACGAAGGTCTGGCCGACGGCAAGGATCGCCGTCATGGCGCCCTGACGCAACAGGTTGCTGATGTTGTTGGGCGTCCAGAAACTGTTGGTGGCAAGCCCCAGGAGCAGCCAGAGGAAAAGCAGAAGCCCGAGAAGCGTGAGGCCGAACAGGATGCTCACGCCCTTCCTCGGCGCCGGGCCCGTTCCGCTATCGACCGTTTCAGCACTCATCGTCGTCCTCCCTGCTTCCCCTTGATTGTCACTGCCGCGATCAGACACCAATCGCCTGCGTCAGCACTTCCTCGTGGCTCGCCGCTCGATAGTCGTGGCTGGCGACCAGCCGCCCCCGCCGGAACACGTGCAGGCGATCGGACAGCTCGTAGACTTCAGGCAGGTAGGAGGAGATCAGGATGATCCCCGCTCCCTTCTCCAGAAGCCGAGCAAACAGCCGGTAGATTTCCGCCTTGGTGCCGACATCGACGCCGACCGTCGGCTCGTCGAAGATGAAAAGTTTGGCGCCGTGGCTCAGCCACTTGCCGATGACGATCTTCTGCTGGTTGCCGCCGGACATCGCCGAGACAAGCACGCGGCGCGATGGCGTCTTGATCTTCAAATCCCTGATCTGCCGATCCGCATTCTCGATTTCCTTCTGACGGTTGATCGTCAGCCCGCGCGTCAGCCGACCGAAGACCGGCAGGTTGATGTTGAGGCCGATCGGCAGGTTGAGGCAGAGCCCCTGATCGCGTCGGCTTTCCGGCGCCAACGCTATGCCGAGATCCATCGCCGTCCGCTCGTTGGCGATATTCACCTTGCGTTCCTGCCAGTAAACCTCACCCGCGGTCGAGGCATGGCGGCCATAGAGGCCTAGCGCGAATTCGCTGCGGCCGGCACCGATCAAACCATAGAGGCCGACGATCTCGCCGGCGCGAACGTTAAGCGACACATCCTCGAAGCCGGGGCCGCTCAAGCCCCGGGTCTCGACGATCACTTCGCCGGCCGGAAAATGTTCCTTGTGGTAGATCTGCTCGATGGTGCGATTGATCATCAGGGTGATCAGTTCGGCGTCATTGGTCTCGCCGATCTTTCGCGTGCCGACATGGGTGCCGTCGCGCAGCACCGAGACACGATCGGCAAGTTCGAAGACTTCCTCCATGCGGTGGCTGATATAGACGATCGTCACACCCTCGCCCTGTAGCCGGCGAATGAGCCGGAACAGCTGCGCGGATTCCTGACGGGTCAGATAGGCGGTCGGCTCGTCGAAGATCAGAAACTGGGTGCCGCGCATGGCGGCGCGGGCGGTCGCGACCAGTTGCTGCTGGCCGATCGTCAGGCTGCCGAGCGCCGCTGCGGCCGGCAGGTTGAAACCGAGATCGTCGAGGACACTCTGGGCCGCCTCGGTCATGGCGCGCTTGCGCATCAGCCCGGCGCTATTGATCTCGTCGCCGAGGAACATGTTGGCGGCCACGCTTAAGTGCGGGCAAAGCACCACCTCCTGATGCACGGCGTTGATGCCGCGGGCGATCGCCTCATGCGGATTGTCGAGCTGGACCGACTTGCCGCACCAATAGACTTCGCCTGAGGTGCGCCGGATCACGCCGGTCAGAAGTTTGATCAGCGTCGATTTGCCGGCACCATTTTCGCCGACGATCGCGTGAATCTCCCCGGACAGGAATGTGATGGAGGCAGGCTTCAGAGCTTCGACAGCGCCGTACTTCTTCTGCAGCGCGCGCATTTCCAGGATCGGCTCGCCCTTCGGCACGGGGTGGCGGGCAGCCGTCTTCAAACCGCCGCTCTTGATATCACTGACCTCATCGAGACCTGGCATCTGCGCATTCCTCCCAATCGCACAGACTGCCAGCGGCCGGCCCTCGTAGCCGGCCGCTGGCAACCGTATTCTCGGCGGCAGGCGAAGCTCGCGCCTGCCGCCGATTGCCGTTAGTTCACTTTCGGGTTGAGCAGAGCGTCGATCTTCGGCTCAGCCATGTTGGCCTTGGTCACCAGATTGGCGCCGGTATCGACGTTGGCCTCGACCTTCTCCTTCTTCGAGACCGCAAGCGCCGTCTTCACGCCATCATAGCCCATGCGATAGGGGTCCTGGACGACCAGGCCCGCAAGCACGCCTTCCTTGAGGAAGCCGACGGTCTTCTCGTCGCTGTCGAAGCCGATTACCTTGATCTTGTCGCCGAGCTTGTTTTCGGCAATCGCCTGGCCGACGCCCTGCGCCATGATCAGGTTGGAGGCAAAGACGCCGACGAGGTTCGGATTGGCGGTGATCAGGTCGGTCATCATGTTGAGGCCGGTGGTCGCCTGGCCGTCGGCATATTTGTCGGCCACGACCTTGAAGCCCGGATATTTCGTCTTGATCTGGTCGAGGAAGCCTTCACGGCGCTGATCGAGCGAACCGACGCCCGGCAGGCTGGTGATGATGGCGATCTCGCCTTCTTCCTTGCCGGACATTTCCTTGATCGCTGCGGCGAGACCACCAGCGGCGATCCTGCCACCCTGAACGTTATCGGTCGTCAGGAACGAGGAGAAGGCCTTGGAATCGGCACCTGAGTCGATGCCGATGATCGGAACCGCTTTGGCAGCTTCGTCGATCGGCTTGCCAAGCGCCTTGAACTCGGTCGGCGAGATCACGACGGCAACCGGAGAACCGGCAACAGCATTTTCGAGAATGCTGATCTGGCCGTTGATATCGGATTCGGACTGGGCGCCAAGCTCGGGAACGTTGACGCCGAGGTCCTTGCCGGCCGCGCGTGCGCCGGCCAGCACGATCTGCCAGTAGAAGGACGTGGTATCCTTGACGATGATCGGGATGGTTACATCCTGCGCGAAGGACGCGACAGGCGCCATGGTGGCGATCATCGCCGCGCCGGCCAGGGCGGTGAAGGCACGACGGGAAAGAATGTGCTTGGTTATGCTCATTGGGTTTCTCCTCTCAGTGCACCTCGTTCCACCTTATGGAGATCGATTCGCCAGGTGCTTACAAATCGATCTTTTATAGATAAAAAACATATTGGAACGCTAATACAACGCTCTCCGCTTTGCAAGCAGTCGTTGCTGCGAATTGCGTGACTGCACTGTCTGCTCCGACAACGCGTTTCGGCACGTGAAATTCGGGGCTCAGTCCGAAAAAGCACCAGCCCCGCATCCTCAAGCATCAAGCCCGGACCGCCTCCGATCCAAGCTCTGGCGCCACAAGCGTGTAAGGCTCGAAGGCGGAGAAATCGTCCGTCGACATTCGGTGCCGCAGCGCGTCCATGTTGCGCTTCAGGCTCTCCGGTTTCGCCGTCCCGAGCAGGACCGAGGCAACCACCGGATTGTCGAGTGGAAACTGCATGGCGGCAGCGGCCAGCGGCACACCACGCTCTCGGGCAATGCGCTCCATCGCGCCGACCTTGTCGCGCACCTCAGCGCTGGCGGGCATGTAGTCGAAATGCGCGCCAGCGACCGGGCCGGTCGCAAGGATGCCTGAATTGAACACGCCGCCGACGACCAGCGACGTCTTCTTCGTCTCGCAGAGCGGCAGGAGCTCTGAGACGGCGGAACGGTCGAGCAGCGTGTAGCGCCCCGCAAGCAGAATGCAGTCGATGTCGGCGCGGCGCATCACCTCCAGGCAAACCGGGACTTCGTTGACCCCGAGCCCGTAGGCCGCGATCACGCCACCGGCCTTCAGTTCCTCCAGCGCCTTGAGGCCGGAATCCAGAAGCTGCTTGAGATAAACGGCATTGCGGGCGGCGCCGTGGGTGTAGACGCCGATATCGTGGACATAGAGGATATCGATACGGTTGAGGCCGAGGCGCGCATAGCTGAATTCCACCGAGCGCATGATGGCATCGTAGCTGTAGTCGTAACGCACGTCGAAGTTCAGCGGCTTGACGTAGGAATAGTCCGGCACCTCACCTTCCGGCACGGGATGCAGCAGCCGTCCGACCTTGGTGGACAGCACAAAACTGTCGCGCGGCTTGTCGCGCAGGAAGTCGCCGACCCGCCGCTCGGCAAGACCAAGCCCGTAATAGGGTGCAACGTCGAAGTAGCGCAAGCCGGTGGCCCATGCAGCGTCCAGCGTCTCCATCGCCGCTTCGCGCGTGCATTCGCGGTAGAGCCCGCCAAGGCCGGCCGCGCCGAAGCTGTATTCGGTCACCGACAGGTCGGTCCGGCCGATCTTTCTCGTCTGCATTCCCTGTCTCCTCCCCCTGGGCATGCGCAACGTCACATCGTCAGAGTGTCGCCCCGAGATGCCAGGGCACGAATTCGTTGTCGCCGTAACCGAAAAGCTCGCTCTTGGTCTTCTTTCCCGAAGCGGTATCGATGATGAGATCGAAGATCTCGCGCCCAAGGCTGGCGATGGTCGCGTCCCCGGATGCGATCACACCGCAATCGATGTCCATGTCTTCTTCCATCGCCCGGAAAAGCGCGGTGTTGCTGGTCAGCTTGATCGACGGTGCGGGCCGACAGCCGAAACAGCTGCCGCGGCCGGTGGTAAAGGCGATCACATTGGCGCCGCCGGCCACCTGGCCGGTCGCCGAGACCGGATCGTAGCCGGGCGTATCCATGAAGACGAGCCCGTGTTCGGTGACGCGCTCGGCATAGCCATAAACAGCATTGAGCGGCGAGCGCCCGCCCTTGGCGACCGCGCCCAGCGACTTCTCCAGAATCGTGGTGAGGCCGCCGCGCTTGTTGCCCGGCGAAGGATTGTTGTCGAGCGAGGCGCCATGCAGCGCGACGTAGTTTTCCCACCAGGCGATCAGCCCGTCGAGTTTTGCGGCAACCGCCCCGTTGGCGGCGCGGCTGCGCAACAGATGTTCGGCGCCGTAGATTTCCGAGGTCTCCGACAGGATGGCGGTGCCGCCGGCAGCCGCCAGAATATCCACCGCCGCTCCCAGCGCCGGGTTGGCGGTGATGCCCGACAGTCCGTCGGAGCCGCCGCATTGTAGGCCGACGATGATCTCGCTGACCGGTATCGCCACGCGACGTTGCCTGCCGACTTCCTCGGCAATTTCATCGAGGATGCCGAGCGCGCGCTCCACCGAGCGTCGGGAGCCGCCGGCCTCCTGAATGTTGAAGTGACGCTTTTCCTGCCCCGCGCCGCTCTGTCCGTATAGTGTCAGCTGGTTGACCTCGCAACCGAGCCCGACCATCAGCACGCCGCCGAAATTGACATGCCTGGCGTAGCCGGCCAGGGTTCGGTGCAGGTTCATCATCCCGTCGCCGGTCGAAGACATGCCGCAGCCCTGATCGTGGACGATCGGGACAAAGCCGTCGATGCCATCATATTTCGGCAGGATGCGCCTGTTGGCCTCCTCGGCGATGGCCCGACAGACGGTGGTGGAACAGTTCACGCTGGCAATAATGCCGATGTAGTTGCGCGTCGCCGCCCGTCCGTCTCCGCGCCGATAGCCCATGAAGGTGCGCGCCCTGTCGGCAGCGCTCGCCTCTTCCGGCGCACCTTGCGGGCTGATGGCCAGGCGATCCTGATCGAAGGAGAGGTTGTGGGAATGGACATGCTCGCCGGCTTCTATGTCGCTGGTCGCGCGTCCGATCGCCTGGGCATATTTGACCACGGGATCGCCCGCATGGATCGGCCGTATGGCGACCTTGTGCCCGGGATCGATCTTCGTGGCGGCGCGAATGCCGCCCGGCAGGGCCTCGCCGGCAGCGATTGCCAGCGTCGCCACGACCACATTGTCCTCAGGCGCCAGCAGGATTGAAGACGGCACAGACACTCTGAATTTCTCCGTGAAAGCTTCTGCGATTTCGCAGAGGGGTCTATTTGTCTTTTATCCACAATAGACAGATTGCCGTCAATGGGTATTATGCATCGAGGCAAGTGTCGGACGGACGAAGCGCGCCGCGGCCACGGTGGCAACAGGGGAGAAACGTCATGATTTTCGTGCGAGAGGCGAAGACAAGCGCCCGCCGGCAGGCTAGATCGGCGGGCGACGAAAGCTGATCGGATCGGCGGCTCGTCGCCCGTGCAACCCCAACCGCCCGGATCCTGGCAATGGCAAAGCAAAACACCGTCTTCAAGGATGCCTATAACCGCTGCCTGAAAGTGCTGGCTGAGACATCCTCCCTGCCCTCCGAGCCGGAGCTGGGTCAAGTGCTTGGCGTCAGCCGGACGACGGTGCGCGCCATTCTCGGCCGCTTCGAAGAGGCGAAGCTGATCACCTGGGACAAACGCAAGAAGATCGTACTGCGTCAGCCGCAGCCGGAGGATTATTTCCCGACGGAAGAAACGGATTCGCTCGCTGAGATCATCGAGCGCAGCTTCATGCGCCGGATTCTGGCCGGCGGAGCCGAGCCGGGCATGCAGATCAACGAACTGGAACTGGCGCGCGAGATCGGCACCGGCACCACAAGCGTGCGGGAGTTTTTGATCCGCTTCAGCCGGTTCGGGCTCATTGAGAAGCGACCGAACAGCCACTGGATCCTCAAAGGTTTCACCCGTGAGTTTGCGCTGGAGCTGACCGAGGTCCGCGAGATGTTCGAGCTTCGCTCGGCCGCAAGCTTCGTTGCGCTGCCGGACAGCCATTCGGCCTGGCAGGAGCTGAACAAGATCGAGGCGCTGCACCGCGAGATCCTCGCCGACATCGACAACCGCTACCAGGAATTCTCCGAGCTCGACGAGCGCTTCCACCTCTTGGTGCACAAGTCGTCGAGCAATCGTTTCATCGTCGATTTCTACGACGTCATCTCGATCGTGTTCCACTACCACTACCAATGGAACAAGACCAACGCGCGGCAGCGAAACGCGCGCGCGCTGGAAGAGCATCTTGCCTATATCGAAGCGCTCAGGTCACACGATCCCAAACGCGCCGAGGAAGCCTGCCGACGACATCTGCGCTCGGCACGCGAGACCTTGCTGCAATCCATTCCATAGCCAGCTAACTGGACCGCGACATGAAGACACCGTTTGTGCAGTTTGGAACGAGCCGCTTTCTTCAGGCGCACGCCGATCTCTTCATCAGCGAGGCGCTGGACCGGCAGGCGGCCCCCGGGCAAATCACCGTGGTTCAGACGACAGGCTCGACCGAGCGGGTAGGACGTCTGGCGGCATTGACGCAGCCCGGCGGCTATCCGGTGGCGATCCGCGGGCTTTGCGACGGCAGGCCGGTGGACAGGGTCGAGCGGGTCACCAGCGTCGCCCGCGCGCTGTCGACGAGTGACAACTGGGATGCTGTTTGCAACATCGTGGCGGACGAGGCCGAGTTCCTGATCTCGAATACCGGCGATACCGGCTACGACATCTCCGGAGACGACCTGTCGGTGCGGGTGCCGTTGTCGTTTCCCGGTAAACTTCTGCTGCTTCTGAAAGCCCGTTTCGATGCCGGCGGCAAACCGCTTACCATCCTTCCCTGTGAACTGGTGTCGCGCAATGGCGACGTGCTCAAAGCCATCGTGCTGGAGCTCGCGGGGGAGCGGCTGGGCGAGCGGCAATTTTCAAATTGGCTGGCAAACGAGATCGTCTGGGCCAATACGCTGGTCGACCGGATCGTCTCGGAACCGATCGAGCCGGCCGGCGCCGTGGCGGAGCCCTACGCGCTATGGGCGATCGAGAGACAACCGGGGCTGAAAACGCCTTGCGAGCATGAATGCGTGCTGATGGTCGACGACCTGACGCCCTACGAAAAATTGAAACTCCATATCCTCAATCTCGGCCACACGGTGCTCGCAGACATCTGGCTCAGGCAGGCGCGCGACCCCGGCGAAACGGTCCGGCAGATCCTTAGCGATACGGAGATTGCCGGGCGACTCGAAGATATCTACGGCCAAGAAGTCGTGCCTGCCTTCGCCGCCAACGGTCTCGGACAACAGGCGAGCGCCTATGTCGCGACGACGCTCGACCGTTTCCGAAATCCGTTCCTTGACCATCGGCTCAGCGATATCGCCAATCATCACGCCGAGAAGATCGTGCGGCGCATTGCCGACTTCCGCCGCTGGAGCCCTGATGTCGCCATGCCGATGTTGAGCGAAATCCTCGATCAGTAGCCGGATTCCTGCTTGCTGGCGTTTTGGCTTTTCTCGCCCAAAAACTCCTGACGCAGAGCCTGTGTTGCCCGGACGAGAGAGGTGACGTCGGTACCAACAGCCATGAAATCGGCGCCGAGATCGCGATAGTCGCGTGCCTGCGCGAGATCGAGCGTCATGATTCCGCACGCCTTTCCGGCCTTCTTAATGCGCGCGAAGGCGTCGATGACCGCCGCCCGCACCTCCGGACGCCCCGGGCTGCCGAGATAACCCATATCCGCGGCCAGATCCGATGGGCCGATAAACAGACCGTCGACGCCTTCAAGGGCGGCAATCTCGTCGATCGCCGCCAGGCCCGCACGGCTCTCGATCTGCAACAGGAGGCAGATCTGGTCGTTAGCGGTGTGGAGATAGTCGGCGATCCGGCCGAATTGCGATGCGCGCGCCAGTGCCGCGCCGACACCGCGGATGCCGTGCGGCGGGTAGCGGGTTGCGCGAACCAGCTCTTTCGCCTGCTCGACGCTTTCAACCATCGGGATGAGCAGCGTCTGCACGCCGACATCGAGGATCTGCTTGATCAGCGCGGTCTCGCCGACGGGGAGGCGGACGATCGGGTGGCTGGCCGATGCCGCCACCGCCCGAAACTGGGCCGACAACAACGGCAGGTCGTTGGGCGCATGCTCGCCGTCGATCAACAGCCAGTCATAACCGCTGCCGGAGACCACCTCGGCCGCGTAGGGGCTCGCCAGCGCGACCCACAGACCGAGCTGAAAGCGCTGCTCGCGAAGGGCGGTCTTGAAGGGGTTGGTCGGTGCCGGCATCGCGTCATCTCCTCTTTTCACGACTGCAACCTCTGTACCGGCAAACGAAAAAACCGGCCAGAGATTTCCGGCCGGTTTCGCGATCAGATTGCATCAACGTACAAATGCGTCAGGCAATGCCACCGAGGCAGACATATTTGATCTCGGTGAATTCCTCGATGCCGTATCTGGAGCCTTCGCGACCGAGACCCGAGAGCTTGACGCCGCCGAACGGCGCTTCCGCCGTGGAGATCAGCCCCGTGTTGACCCCGACCATGCCGTATTCCAGCGCCTCGGCCACGCGAAACACCCGCGCCAGGGCCTTGGCATAGAAATAGGAGGCCAGCCCGAACTCGGTGTCGTTGGCCTGCTCGATGACATCGGCCTCATCCTTGAAGCGGAACAGCGGTGCGACCGGGCCGAAGGTTTCCTCGCGGGCCACTGACATCGCCTGGGTGACATCGGCCAAAACCGTCGCCTCGAAGAAGGTGCCGCCGAGCGCATGGCGTTTGCCGCCCTGGATCACGCGAGCCCCCTTGGCAGTGGCGTCGGCGATATGCTCTTCCACCTTCGCCAGCGCTGCCGTGTCGATCAGCGGGCCGAGGATGACGCCCTGGTCGAGACCATTGCCGATCTTCAGCTTGGCCACGGCCGCCGCCAGCTTGTCGGAGAAGGCGTCATAGACCTTGTCCTGCACGTAGATGCGGTTGGCGCAGACGCAGGTCTGGCCGTTGTTGCGGAACTTGGCGATCAGGGCGCCTTCGACCGCCGCATCGAGATCGGCATCGTCGAAGACGATGAAGGGGGCATTGCCGCCGAGTTCCAGGCCGAGCTTCTTGATCGTACCCGCACTCTGGCGATAGAGCTCGGCACCGACCTCCGTCGAGCCGGTAAAGGTCAGCTTGCGCACCACCGGGTTGGCGGTCATCTCGGCGCCGATCTCGCGGGCCGAGCCGGTGATGACGCTGAACAGGCCCTTGGGCAGGCCGGCACGTTCGGCAAGAATGGCGATGGCAATTGCCGAGAACGGCGTCTGTGCCGCCGGCTTCAGCACCATGGCGCAGCCGGCGGCAAAGGCCGGACCGGCCTTGCGGGTGATCATCGCATTGGGGAAGTTCCAGGGCGTGATCGCGGCGACGACGCCGATCGGCTGCTTCATCACCATGATGCGCTTATCCGGCTGGTGGCCGGGGATCAGGTCGCCATAGATGCGGCGGCCCTCTTCGGCGAACCATTCGACGAAGCTGGCGCCATAGACGATTTCGCCGGTCGCCTCGGCAAGCGGCTTGCCCTGTTCGAGCGTGAGGATGCGGCCGAGATCGTCCTTGTTCTCGATCATCAGCTCGAACCAGCGGCGAAGCACGCCGGCGCGGTCCTTGGCGGTGCGGGCAGCCCAACCCTTCTGCGCCAGACGCGCCGCTTCGATCGCAGCCTTCGTCTCCTTACCTCCAAGCTTCGGCACGCGCCCGACGAGTTCGCCCGTTGCCGGGTTCGTCACATCGATCGCATTGGCGGCATCCGCTTCGATCCATTCACCACCAATCAAGGCAGCCTGGCGAAACAATGATGGGTCTTTAAACGACATGATCCGTCCTCTCTCGAAATCTACAGAACTTATACAACTTTTTTCCTGAAAACAGCAATGACCCGCGCATCCATTTCTGCATTTTCTGCAGACCGGCTCGGGCACCGGGCGCGCTCGCATTTCCGTGCTTTCAATCCGGTTTCGTCGGCACCCGTCCTCATGTAGCGTCCGAAACGAATCGAACCATAGCGAGCCGGCGCAGCTCGTCGCGGATTTCACGACATTGTAGAAAAGAGGCATGTCCATGACGGCGACCGACAACAGAAAAGCCGACCATCCAATCGACGCAATCTTCCTGGAGCGCTGGTCGCCCCGCGCCTTCACCAACGAGGAGATAGCAGAGCGCGATCTGCTTTCCTTCTTCGAAGCGGCCCGGTGGGCGCCGTCTGCAAGCAACCGCCAGCCGTGGCGGTTCGTCTATGCCCGTCGCGGCACCGAACACTTTCCAGTGCTGCTCGATATCCTCGACGAAAGCAACCAGCGCTGGGCGAAGGACGCCGCCGCGTTGACGATCGTCATCTCGAGAACCCACAACCAAGCACAGAACGGCGAAATGCGCCCAGCCTATACCCACGCCTTCGACACCGGCTCAGCCTGGTATAGCCTTGCTTTGCAGGCATCGCTCGCAGGCTGGCATACCCATGGCATGGCGGGCATCGATCGCGACAAGGCGATGCGCTCCCTCAACGTTCCCGAATATCACCGGGTCGAAGCTGCGGTCGCGATCGGTCGGCGAGCCGACCCTTCGATACTTCCTGATGACCTGCGCGCGCGCGAAGTACCAAGCCAGCGCAAGCCGGTCAGCGAATTCGCGTTCGAAGGACAATTCCAGGGCGAATAAACGGAAAATCCCGGTGCCTTGCGGCACCGGGATTCCAGATTTCGATGATATCCGAAAAGATCAGATGTCGAGGTTGGCGACGCTCAGCGCGTTTTCCTGGATGAAGTCGCGGCGCGGCTCGACCTCGTCGCCCATCAGGCGCGAGAACAATCCGTCGGCATCCGTCGCATCGCTCACCCGAACCTGCAGCAGCGAGCGCACGTTCGGATCGAGCGTCGTTTCCCACAGCTGCTCGGCATTCATCTCGCCAAGACCCTTGTAGCGCTGCATCGACAGACCCTTGCGGCCTGCCGCGAAGATCGCATCCAGAAGGGGGCGCGGGCCGCTGATGTCCTGCGTGCCATCGCGGCGGCGAAGCACCGGAGGCGCGGAGTAGACCTCCTTGAGCTTCGATGTCAGCTGGTCGATATGGCGGGCGTCGGACGAGCCGATCAGCGCCATGTCAAGGATGGCGACTTCCTTGACGCCACGAACCATGCGTTCAAGCTTGAGACCGCCTTCGGCCGTCACCGTCCCGGTCCAGCCGCGTTCGGTCTCTTCGGCAATCACATCGAGCCTGCGGGCCACTTCGATCGCGACCTGTTCATATTGTTCGCGCTGGCCGTTCAGTTCGACGTTCAAGGCGCCGGCTATCGCTGCCTGCTCGACAATCGAGCGATTGTAGCGCGAATGTAGGCCATCCATCAGGTTACGCACGCGCAACGCATCGTTGATGACTTCGCGCAGGTCCTGGCCGGCGCGAACCTCGCCGGAGGCAAGCTCCAGCGTCGCTTCCTCGAGACCCATGGAGATCAGGTAGTCTTCCAGTGCCTGCTCGTTCTTCAGATACTGGGCGGACTTGCCGCGCGTCACCTTATAGAGCGGCGGCTGGGCAATATAGAGATGGCCACGCTCGATCAGTTCCGGCATCTGCCGGAAGAAGAAAGTGAGCAGCAGGGTACGGATGTGAGCGCCGTCGACGTCGGCGTCCGTCATGATGATGATCTTGTGGTAGCGCAGCTTGTCGGCGTTGAACTCGTCCTTGCCGATCGATGTGCCGAGCGCCGTGATCAGCGTGCCGATTTCCTGGCTCGAAAGCATCTTGTCGAAACGCGCGCGTTCGACGTTCAGGATCTTGCCGCGCAGCGGCAGGATCGCCTGGTTTTCGCGCGAGCGTCCCTGCTTGGCCGAGCCGCCTGCCGAATCGCCCTCCACCAGGAAGACTTCGGACTTTGCCGGATCGCGTTCGGAGCAGTCCGCCAGCTTGCCCGGCAGCGAGGAGATGTCGAGCGCACCCTTGCGGCGCGTCAGCTCGCGCGCCTTGCGTGCCGCCTCGCGTGCGGCCGCCGCCTCGACGACCTTGCCGACAAGGATCTTGGCGTCGGAGGGATGCTCCTCCAGCCAGGTGCTCAAGGCTTCGTTGACGAGGCTTTCGACAACCGGACGGACTTCCGAGGAAACCAGCTTGTCCTTGGTCTGCGAAGAAAACTTCGGGTCCGGCACCTTGACGGAGAGAACGGCGGTCAGGCCTTCGCGGCAGTCGTCGCCGGTCAGGGTCACCTTTTCCTTCTTGGTGATGCCTGATGTTTCGCCATAGGACGTGATCTGCCGGGTCAGCGCGCCGCGGAAACCGGCCATGTGCGTGCCGCCATCGCGCTGCGGGATGTTGTTGGTGAAGCAGAGCACGTTCTCGTGGTAGCTGTCGTTCCACCACATCGCGACTTCGACGGTGATGCCGTCCTTTTCGCCGCGGATCGAAACCGGCTTCTGCACCAACGGCTTCTTGGCCCGGTCGAGATAGGCAACGAAGGCTTCGAGGCCGCCGTCATACATCATCTCGTCCTGACGCACGTCCGAATGGCGCTTGTCGGTGAGGACGATGCGCACGCCGGAATTCAGGAAGGCGAGTTCGCGCAGGCGGTGTTCGAGCGTGTTGTAGTCGAAGTCCGTCTTGGTGAAGGTGTCCGTGCTCGGCAGGAACGTTACCTCGGTGCCGGTATCGGTGCCGGCTTCGCCGATCACCTTCAGCGGACCGTCAGCCACGCCGTGGGTGAAGCTCATTTCGTGGACCTTGCCGGCCCGGCGGATCTTCAATCGCAGCATGACGGAAAGCGCGTTGACCACCGAAACGCCAACGCCGTGCAGACCGCCCGAAACCTTGTAGGAATTCTGGTCGAACTTACCGCCGGCGTGGAGCTGCGTCATGATGACCTCAGCCGCCGAGACGCCTTCTTCCTTGTGGATGTCGGTCGGGATGCCGCGGCCGTTGTCGGTTACCGTGACCGAACCATCGGCATTCAGCGTCACCGTGACGATATCGGCGTGGCCCGCCAGGGCCTCGTCGATCGCGTTATCGACCACTTCATACACCATGTGATGCAGACCGGAGCCGTCGTCGGTATCGCCGATATACATGCCCGGCCGCTTGCGTACGGCATCCAGGCCCTTCAACACCTTGATGGAGTCGGCACCATATTCGGCGGCGGCGCCGGTATCGGTTTCAGGAATATCGGTCATTCGGCTTCGGGTCTTTCCAGGTTCTTCGGACGTGGTGATTCGTTGCGAATCACGTCTCGGACGCCTCGCGGACTATAGAAAATTTGTCCACGGTTCCAAATCCCGGACCGCGCGCAGCGGCCGGAAAACAGCTGTTCATCCCCTGTCATTAGCAGGAAATGTGGCTTTTTCCAAAACATCTTCCAGGGCGCGGATGGTCTCAACGGACAAATCGCGGATTTGTCCGCTCAAGCGGTTGGCGAAGGCCGTGTGTTCCGGCGCAAGCCCGGACGTATCCAGCACGACTTTCGGCGCCGAGACATGGGCGATCTGGAACAATTCCTCGGCCTCGTCCCAGATGACGTTGAAATAGCCGGCCACCCTTTGCAGAAAATCGAAACTCGGCGCGCCGCGCTTTCCATGTTCAAGCGCCGAGAGATAGGCGGCCGACACGCCGATCGCTGCAGCCATCTGTTTCTGCGACACGCCCTTCTTGCGCCGCAACTCGCGCACCGCCGCGCCAAAAGGGGTCACGTCGCGCTCCCCTTGCTGCGCGCTAGGCGGACATAAAGCGCGCCATCGCCGCCGTGATTGCGCGCTGCGGGCTCGTAGCTTGAGATCAATGGCCGGAACTCCGGCAGCGAGAACCAGAGCGGCACGGCGCGCTTCAATGCGCCTTCGCTGCCGATCGACGTTCCCTTGCCGGTGATAACAAGAACGTGGCGCAGCCCGCGCTCATGCGCTCTGAGAAGAAAATGCAGAAGGAAGCCGTGTGCTTCACTCTGGATCATGCCGTGCAGGTCGATCCGCGCCTCCAGCGCCAGGTGCCCCTTCGACAGCTTGCGCTTGACGGGTTTTTCAAGCGGATAGTGGTGCCGGCCGTTCGAGGTCTTGCTGAGGGCAATTCCCTGCTGTTCGTCGGTACCACTGGCCGACGTGGCGGCTTGCGTCTTTTGCGGCTCATCCTTGGGCTCGGCTGGAACATCCTCGCCGAGAAATTCCCTGAGATCATCGAGGCGGCCGGGCATTGGCCTGGTCGTGCGCGCAACCTTTCCCCATAGAATCCGCTCTTCCGCCGAAAGCTTCTTGCCCCTAGCCATTGCCGTATCTTGCCGCAGCCGCGCGAGGAACGAAGATGTAGAAATCGGCTTCGTTGCGAACCGCACCCGCAAGCTCGCCGGCCGTGTCGCCGGATCCGGTGAAGATGTCGCCACGGGCCGGGCCGACGATGGCCGACCCCGTGTCGAGCGCCAGCATCAGGCGTCGAAACGGCCGCCCGGCATCAAGCCGCGTCAGGCTCTCGCTCGAGATAAAAAAAGGCACGCCGAAGGTATGGATCAGCCGATCGACGGCTAGCGACCGGCCCGGCTCCAGAGAAACCTTGGCGGCAGCGACCGGCCCGAGCCGTTCGTCCTCGACTTCCGCCTCGCGGAAGAAGATGAAGGAGCGATTGTGCCAAAGGACCTCGTCGACCTCATCCGGATTGGCCGCGAGCCAGTCCCGGATGCTCATCATCGAGACGGTCGAGGCATCGATCTCGCCGCGATCGATCAGCAGCTTTCCGATCGGGGAAAAATAGTGGCCGGTCTTGGCGGCATAGGTGATACGCCGGCGCGAACCATCGGGATAGACGAGCCGGGCAGCGCCCTGGACGTGGACGAAGAACACGTCAACCTTCGATCTGGCATAGGCGATCTCCAGACCCCGCCCCGCCAGAAAGCCCTGCTCGATCGCGCGGCGGTCCGGATACTCGCCGACCACGCCATCATGCAGCCGACCAAAGGCAAAATAGGGATCCATATCTGTCGGCCGGTTGGTGTCGTCGACATCGACGAGATCGATCGGGCGCCGGTAGATCGGGTATCGGAAGATGTCGTCCGGTTTCGCCTGGACTTCGATCTCGGGTTCATAGAACGCCGTCACGAAACCGGTTTTGCCAGTTTCGGGCCGGATTCTGAAGGCGACGAATTGTTGCTCGAAAAACGCACGCGCCGCAGTTGCGTCGGCGACGTCTGCTCTTGCAGCCGAAAGCGCCGGCATCAAGTCATTGACCGAAATGCCAAGCGAGCCGGTGCGATAAGGTTTTGCGGTCGAGACATGGTGATGACAGCGGCGCAGCGCTTCAATCACCGCGGTCGGATCGTCGTCCTGCCACCCCGGCAAGTCTGAGAAGGTGACAGGCTCAAGTCGAAGCGTCATGGTCGCCCCTTCCGATCAGTTTTCGGATTCGGTAGCGATCAGCTTCCAGTTCGGATCACGCGAGCGAATGTCGCGCGAGAAAGTCCAGAGATCGTTGACTTCGGCCACCGACTCTGCGTCTCCATCGATGATGGCGCCCTGCTTGTCGTAGGTCGCCGAGATCAACTGGCTGACGATCCGGACTGTGATGTTCTCTTCGCTGTCCTTGACTTCGGCGTGCACGATATCGGCCTTCTCGATGCCGACGAAGGTGGATTTCACCACTTCGCCCTTGCGTTCGCGCTCGGCAATCGCGGCATCGAAGCCTTCGTAGACTTCCCGCGACAGCAGGTTCTTCAACGTCTTGCGGTCGCCGTCGGCGAAAGCCATGACGATCATCTCGTAGGCCATCTTCGCCCCGTTGACGAACTCCTTCGGGTCGAAGCCTGCGTCGGCGTCGGTCAGCGAGCGGAGCTGATCGTTGAGCGGCGTCCCGGCCTTTGCGAAGTCGTCGATCGCTGCATAGCGGGCCGCATCGTCCTCGGCATTGTCGCGGCGAGGCAGCTGGACGACCTTGCCATTGTCGGCCTTTTCAGGCCCCTGGCTCATGTCCCTCGGAGAATAGGGATCAAACGGCGGCCGTTCGCTGCCGGTCCGGCGACCGAGAACGCTGCGCAACTGCAGGAAGATGACCACTGCGGCGATCAAGAAAAAAAACGTGATGAAGTCGAAAGAGCCCATTTCCACCCGAAACCGCTGTTAGAATTTCTCGTAGCTATTCCATATAGTCCGCAAGGATAGATCATTCAAACCGCGTTGTCGCACCCTTAGATCGGAGGTGACGATGCGACGACCCTTTCAGGCACCGCCAATGCGTTCAATGTTAATTCCCCTGGTCATTCTTGGACTGCCCCTTGCCGAGATTGCCGGCTTCGTCATCGTCGGCCGCGAGATCGGGCTGGCCATGACGCTGCTGCTCGTTCTGTTGAGCGCGATTGCCGGGGTCGTGCTGCTTCGCCTTCAGGGTTTCGCCGTCATCAGGCGCGTGCAGGAAGCAACGCGCAGCGGCAGTGATCCTGGCCGCGAGGTCCTCGGCGGCGCCTTGATGTTCGTCGCAGCCCTTTTGTTGATGGTGCCCGGCTTCATCAGCGACATCTTTGGTCTGCTTCTGTTTGTGCCGCCTGTCAGGCACGCCGTGGCCGGCTATTTGAGATCGAGAATGACTGTTGTGACGGCCGCGTCGAGCCAGTCCTGGCGCGGACCAGGCCAAACGCCGCAGGAGCGCGCCCAACCGCGCGTCATCGACCTTGGCGAAGGCGAGTTCTCGAGGACCGATGACGACGAACCCAACCCGTCCGAAGAGCGCCGTCGGCAATAGCAAGGGCCTGTGGCGCAGGGTTGTAAGCCCTATGACGAAATGCTAGATGGCCTCACCGAATTGAAGTCGAGGAAACCCTTATGACGACTGATACCGCATCCAACGGCAACGGCAGCGCGCAGCAGAGCCCGTCGCTCAACATCCTCGCCCAGTATGTCAAGGATCTCTCCTTCGAGAACCCGGGCGCACCGCGTTCGCTGCAGGCGCGTGACAATGCCCCGTCGATCAACATCAACGTCAACGTCAACGCGAACCCGCTCGCAGAGTCCGATTTTGACGTCGTGCTCTCGCTGAACGCGGAAGCCAAAGACGGCGAACGCGTCCTGTTCAACGTCGAGCTCTCCTATGGTGGCGTTTTCCGTGTTGCCGGCTTCCCGCAGGAACACATGCTGCCGCTGCTCTTCATCGAGTGCCCGCGCCTGCTGTTCCCGTTCGCTCGCCAGATCGTTGCCGACGCGACCCGCAACGGCGGTTTCCCGCCGCTGATGATCGACCCGATCGATTTCGCTCAGATGTTCGCCCAACGCATGGCCGAAGAAAAGGTCCGCGCTCAGGTGGCAAACACCAGCGAGACCGCCAACTGATTTCTGTTCAGACTGGATCGCATTCAGGAAAAAGCCCGGTCGAGCCGGGCTTTTTTCATTTCTGCAGATCGTATTTGGCCCAGATCGCCTTGGCCCCCATCTTGGCGACCAGAGCGGCATGAGCCGCCTCATCCGCTTCCGACAAGCGGTTCGGCAACGGCCGCGGGCGCTGCGCGATGGCGATCGGCGCATCGTCGTGTTCAACGGTTTGTCCCGCGACCTTGTTGCTCGACACCAGACCCAAGGCAGCCTGACGACCGCCGAGCATCTCGATATAGACTTCGGCAAGAAGTTCGGAGTCGAGCAGTGCGCCGTGCTTGGCGCGATGGGAATTGTCGATGCCGTAGCGACGGCAGAGCGCGTCGAGCGAATTCGGGCCCATCGGGTGCTTGCGGCGGGCAAGAGCAAGCGTATCCGTCACCCGTTCGCCGGCAATGGCCGGAAGTCCGATGCGGCCGAACTCCGCATTGATGAAGCCCATGTCGAAGGTGGCATTGTGCGCCACCCAGCGGGCATCGCCGAAGAAGTCGAGAATCTGCTGGGCCACATCGGCAAAGGCCGGCTTGTCCTTCAGGAACTCGTCGGTGATGCCGTGAATGGCAAGCGCATCCGGATGAACCTTGCGATTGCCGGGATTGATGAAGATATGCAGCGTGCGACCGGTCGGAAACTGGTTTTCCAGTTCGACGCCGCCGATCTCGATCACCCGGTCCTCGCGATTGTCGAGGCCGGTCGTTTCCGTATCGAAAATGATCTCACGCATCGGGCGCTCCATTTTGGGTGAGATCGTCGACGATCGCCCTCACCTGTTGGCGTGTGTTATCGAAGCTGTCGCTGGTATCGACGATGTAGTCGGCGCGTTCACGCTTCTGACTGTCCGGCACCTGACGCGCCAGGATCATGGCAAATTTCTCTTCGGTCATGCCGGGGCGTTTCATCGCCCGTTCTCTTTGAATGTCGGGTGCGCAGCTAACGACCACCACCCGATCGACACGCGCCTCGGCGCCCGTTTCAAACAGCAACGGAATATCGAGCACGACGAAGGCCGCGTTGGCCGCGGCATTCTTGTCGAGGAACTCGCGCTCTTTCCGGCCAACGAGCGGATGCACGATGCTTTCGAGCTCGCGCAGCCTTTCGGGTGCTGCCAGCAACTGCCGGGACAGTTCGGCCCGATCGATCGCCCCTTCCCTGACAGTCCCCGGGAATGCGGCCTCAACAGGCGCGACGGCTTCGCCGCGATAAAGCGCGTGCACCACTTCATCGGCATCGTTGACCGGCACGCCGAACTCGCGGAACATCTGCGCGGTCGTCGACTTGCCCATGGCGATCGATCCGGTCAGGCCGACAATCATCATGCGTGCGATCCCATGTCATCGATGACGAGTTGTCGAAGTGTGGCGTCGACGACGGGCCGGAGACCGAACCAGAGCTCGAAACCGGGTACGGCCTGGTGCAGCAACATGCCGAGACCGTCGACAATGGTAAAACCCTGCTCCTCCGCCTGGCGAAGCAAAGGTGTCTTCAACGGGACGTAGACGATGTCGGTCACCACGGCATCCCGAGCCATGACGGTGAAATCGATCTGCGGCGCGTCCTGGCCATCCATGCCGAGAGACGTGGTGTTGATGAAGAGGCCGGCGCCCGTCATCACTTCGCTCAGTGCCTCCATCGGATGCGCTTGCACGGCCGATCCAAAACGGTCGGCCAATTCCTCAGCCCTTGCCACCGTGCGGTTGACGACATGGATCGTCTTGATGCCCCGGTCACGCACGGCCTGGATGACGGCGCGGCTGGCGCCGCCGGCGCCGAGCACGACCGCAGTCGAACATTGGTTCCAGCCGGCTGCGCGCTCGTCAAGATTGGCGACGAACCCTCGGCCATCGGTGTTCGTGGCGTGAACGTCGCCGGCTTCGATCCAAAGCGTATTGGCAGCGCCGAGTTCCAGACAGAGATCATCCGGGCGGTCCGCCAGCCGATGGGCAACTTCCTTGTGCGGGATGGTGACGTTGCCGCCGCAAAAGCCTGAAGTGCCTTGTTTCAACTCGGCGACGAAGGCGGAAAAGTCTTCCGGCTTTACCTCGTGCGCGCGGTAGCTGCCCTCTATCCCGAGCTGTTTCAGCCAATAGCCGTGGATCAACGGCGACCTGGAATGCTTGATCGGATAGCCGGTGACGAAGGCGTGGTTAACAAATGTTTCACGTGAATCACGCATCGATCGTTCCCAATTCCCGAAGTTTTGCGAGCAGCGGCAGCATCGGAAGGCCGAGGATGGTGAAATAGTCACCCTCGATCTTTTCGAACAGCTGGATGCCCTCGCCCTCCAGCTGGTAGGCGCCGACGCTGGACAAGGCCTTGCTCCCGACGCGCTGCAGATGGCGATCGACAAATTCCGCTGTCAGCGTACGCACCGACATATGTGCCGACGAGACGTGGCGCCAGAGGATCTCATCGCCGCGCGCGAGAACGATCGCGCTGTTCAGGCGATGGGTCTTGCCGGCGAGCGACAAGAGATGTTGTCCGGCTTCCGCCATGTCCTTCGGCTTGTGATAGACCCGCTGTCCCAGGGACATGGTCTGGTCGGAGCCGATCACCAGGGCCTCGGGAAAGTACCTGGCGACATCTCTTGCCTTGGCTTCGGCAAGCCTCACCGCCACGTCTTCAGGAGCGGCACCTTCTTCTTCGAGCGGCTTTTCAAGCGCGCGCTCGTCGATCTCGGCGGCGCGCGCCGTAAACACCAACCCGGCATTTTCCAGAAGCGCACGACGGAACGGGCTTGCTGAAGCCAGGACGAGTGAAGGTGTCATCATCGAAGTTCCCGAATTGTTCGGATTCGCTCTATCGCAGCCGCGGGCGCAGGGCAACAATTGCGGCGGCGGTTTCCTCGATCGAGCGGCGGGTGACGTCGATGATCGGCCAGTTGTTGCGCGCGCAGAGCGCGCGGGCATATTTCAGCTCCTCGGCGATCGCCGCCCTATCCGTATATTGATCACCGTGAAAGCCTTGGGTGGTGCCGAGCACCCGATGCTGGCGGACCTGGGAAATGCGATCGGCAGTCGCAATCAGGCCGACGACCAAAGGCTTGGTTGCCTTCATCAGCCGGTCGGGCAGCGGCACGCCGGGGACGATCGGAATATTGGCCGTCTTGATGCCTCGGTTGGCGAGATAGATCGATGTCGGCGTCTTCGATGTACGGCTGATGCCGATCAACACCACATCGGCGTCATCAAAATCGGCCGGCAGCTGACCGTCGTCATGGTCCATGGTGAAATTCAACGCGTCGATGCGGGCGAAATAGTCGGCGTCCATCACGTGCTGCGCGCCGGAGCGGCGTCGCGACGGCGAACCGAGATAGGACTGGAACAGTTCGATGATCGGATCGAGAACCGAGACGCACGGCACGCCCATCTCGCGGCAGCGCTGGTCGATGATGTCGGCCAGTTCGCGATCGACGATCGTGTAAAGGACGATGCCGGGGGCTCCATCGATGGCGTCGAGAACCTGCAGCAGCTGCCGGCGATTCCTGATCAGCGGATAGACATGTTCAAGCGCATGCGACGCCTGGAATTGCGCCGCCGCCGCACGCCCCGCCGCGATCAAGGTCTCTCCCGTCGAATCGGAGATCAGATGCAGGTGGAAGTAGTTTTTCTTGTTCTCCACGCAATTCTCCGGGTGCTGTTGATAAACCGGGATAAAAATGGCTGACGGCGCCGCGGCGCGCCAGGCAACGGGAAAACCGCCGACTTATTCACAATTGGCGCAACGCCGAAGAAAGCTTCGCGGAGCATGTGGACAAGACTCACGGCGATGACAAAGTGTCACGTGTTTCGACTCGTTGTCCACAGCAATTCGCTTTCTTCCGGAGCTGGCAATCCTCTGATTTAAATTGAAATTTTGCACTTATCCACGGAATGCGGCCAAGGGCGCCGCTTTGCCTCCCGCCCGGATCGATCCGATCGGGCAGCCGTGGATGAACTGTGGCGATCTTTTAATCCTTGATACCCACCGACTCTAAGAAATAGAAAGAGTCTAAATATCTTTGATTTTATATTGGGAGAGACCATCTGTGGCCGAGACACGAAGGAAAGTTCTGGAGGTTTTGGATGGGAAGACGGTCAGTCCGCCTCCCGTCTGGCTGATGCGCCAGGCCGGCCGGTACCTTCCGGAATATCGAGCGACGCGGGCCGCCGCCGGGAGCTTCCTCGATCTCTGCTACACGCCCGATCTTGCCGTCGAAGTGACGCTGCAACCGATCCGTCGCTATGCTTTTGACGCAGCTATTCTGTTTTCCGATATCCTGGTGATCCCGGACGCGCTGAAGCGCAACGTTCGTTTCGAGGAAGGCCATGGGCCGAGAATGGATCCGATCGACGTCGACGGCATCAATGCTCTGAAGGCGGACGGTATCTCCAATCATCTGAAACCGGTCTTCGAGACGGTGTCGCGTTTGCGGGGAGAGCTTCCGACGGAAACGACGCTACTCGGGTTTTGCGGTGCGCCCTGGACGGTCGCCACCTACATGATCGCCGGCCAGGGAACACCGGACCAGGCCCCTGCCCGACTGTTCGCCTACAAAAACCCGGAAGCCTTCGAACGGCTTTTGACGTTTCTTGCCGATGTGTCGGCCGACTATCTGGTCGAGCAGATCGATGCGGGCGCCGACGCCGTGCAGATTTTCGACTCCTGGGCTGGTGTTCTCGGCGAAGAGGAATTCGAACGATTTGCGGTCAGGCCCGTCGCCCGAATGATCGCATCGGTGCGGGCGCGACGGCCGCAGGCGAAGATCATCGCGTTTGCCAAGGGCGTAGGGCTTCTCCTGAAGCATTATCGCCAGAAAACGGGTGCGGACGCCATCGGCCTCGATTGGACCGTGCCGCTGTCCTTCGCGGTCGATTTGCAGAAGGACGGGCCGGTGCAGGGCAATCTCGACCCGATGCGGGTCGTCTCCGGTGGTGTCGCCCTGGAACAAGGTATCGATCGTATTCTTGATGCGCTCGGCAACGGGCCGCTGATCTTCAACCTCGGACACGGGATCACGCCGCAGGCCGATCCGGCGAACGTCTCGGCGCTGGTCGCACGGGTTCGCGGAGCACGCTGATGGGTGAACGCCAGACGGATAGTGGGCCGGGTAACCGGGCGCGGCTCAGAGCGATGATTGCGCTTGGCGGTTTTGCCGCACTGCTCGTCGGGCTTTTCGTCTGGCAGCCGGAGAGCCTCTATCTCTGGATCAAGGCGCTTCACGTGATCGCGGTGATGTCGTGGATGGCGGCGCTGCTCTACATGCCGCGGCTGTTCATCTACCACACCGACGCGGCTCCGGGCTCTGAACAGTCCGAAACCTTCAAGATGATGGAACAGCGTTTGCTGAAGGTCATCATGAACCCGGCAATGATGATTTCCTGGGTGCTCGGGCTTTATCTCGCCTGGAGCGTTTATGGCTTCCAGGGCGGCTGGCTTCACGCCAAGCTCCTGTTCGTTGTGCTGCTGACGGTGGTGCACGTGCGCTTCAGTCGGGCGGTGCGGGCGTTCCAGCGGGATGAAAATCGCCGCACCGCGCGCTACTGGCGGCTGATGAACGAGGCACCGACGCTGCTGATGATCCTCATCGTCATCATGGTGGTGGTGAAGCCGTTTTGAACTTTATCGATTGCGATTTGTAATAGTTGTCGCTAATTTTCGACAGCCCCTTGCGGCGTTTCACGTGAATCGCTATTTTCTGCCATCTCCTCTTCATGGCTTGTGACAAAGACCAGAGCCTGCCCCTTCCTGCCGCAGCTCCCTTCAGAAAACACGCCGTCTCTCCATTCCCATACGAAACATGGATCCTTCATGGCTGAAATGAAGCTACAAGAACTTAAGAACAAGACGCCGACCGATCTCCTGGCCTTTGCCGAAGAGCTCGAGGTGGAAAACGCGAGCACCATGCGCAAGCAGGAGTTGATGTTCGCAATCCTCAAGATGCTCGCCGCCCAGGATATCGAAATCATCGGTGAAGGCGTCGTCGAGGTTCTGCAGGACGGATTCGGCTTTCTGCGCTCTGCCAATGCCAACTACCTGCCCGGTCCGGACGATATCTACATCTCGCCCTCCCAGATCCGCCGCTTCTCGCTGAAGACCGGCGACACGGTCGAGGGACCGATCCGCGGGCCGAAGGAAGGAGAACGCTACTTCGCGCTTCTCAAGGTCAACACCATCAATTTCGACGATCCGGAAAAGATCCGTCACAAGGTTCACTTCGACAACCTGACGCCGCTCTATCCGAACGAGCGCTTCAAGATGGAACTCGAGGTCCCGACGTCGAAGGACCTTTCTGCCCGCGTGATCGACCTGGTCGCTCCGCTCGGCAAGGGCCAGCGTGGTCTGATCGTTGCTCCGCCGCGCACCGGTAAGACGGTTCTGCTGCAGAACATCGCCCACTCGATTACCGCAAACCACCCGGAATGCTACTTGATCGTTCTGTTGATCGACGAACGGCCGGAAGAAGTTACCGACATGCAGCGCTCGGTGAAGGGCGAAGTGGTTTCCTCCACCTTCGACGAGCCGGCGACGCGCCACGTCCAGGTCGCCGAAATGGTGATCGAAAAGGCGAAGCGCCTGGTCGAACACGGCCGCGACGTCGTCATCCTGCTCGACTCCATCACCCGTCTCGGTCGCGCCTACAACACCGTTGTGCCGTCATCCGGCAAGGTTCTGACCGGTGGTGTCGACGCCAACGCCCTGCAGAGGCCAAAGCGCTTCTTCGGTGCCGCCCGTAACATCGAAGAAGGCGGTTCCTTGACCATCATCGCCACGGCGCTGATCGATACCGGCAGCCGCATGGACGAAGTCATCTTCGAAGAGTTCAAGGGTACCGGCAACTCCGAAATCGTGCTCGACCGCAAGGTCGCCGACAAGCGCATCTTCCCGGCGATGGACATTCTCAAGTCCGGTACGCGTAAGGAAGACCTGCTCGTTCCGCGCCAGGATCTCCAGAAGATCTTCGTCCTTCGCCGGATTCTGGCGCCGATGGGCACCACGGATGCGATCGAGTTCCTGATCGACAAGCTGAAGCAGACGAAGAACAACGGCGACTTCTTCGACTCGATGAACACCTGATACGGCCGAATTCCGATGTCGTAATTGAGACCGGGCAAGTTTTCTTGCCCGGTCTCTTTGTTTCTCGACGCGCGACTATTTTGGCTTTTTCAAGCCGAATTATTTAGCCGGAGTCATATGCGATAGACCCGGTCGGATCGCCATTCGATTCGCTATCGCAATGATTTTTGGGCATTTGAAGTCCAAGCCGGACGAGCCAGTGCGGTGATTCACGTGAAACACGGGCGGCGACCTACGGCCCAGGCTTGATCTTTTCCCGACTATTCGTCATAAGCTCCCAACCGTTCGACACCTCTGGACTGCCGGAGACGCTGACCACCGCGTTTCATCCTGTAATCCAAATGAGGAGCGACAAACCCGCTTGAACCTTGTTCCGGGCGCGTAGAGCGGACAACCTCATTGGATCTCAGGTGAAACGATGCCATCGGCGGATACTATATATGCGCTATCCAGCGGGGCATTGCCGGCGGGCGTGGCGGTAATTCGCATCAGCGGATCAGAAACTACCGCTGTTCTCGCCGCATTGTGCGGCGCTGTTCCCGAACAACGCATCGCGTCGTTGAAACCGATTCGTTCCCGCAACGGTTTCACGATTGACAGCGGCCTGGTCATTTACTTCCGCGGCCCTGCCTCGTTTACCGGCGAAGACTGCGCTGAACTGCAGGTCCATGGTGGTCGCGCCGTCGTTCAAACACTGTTGGGCGAGCTGTCAGGCTTCGACGGCTTGCGCCATGCTGAGGCCGGGGAGTTTTCACGGCGGGCGTTTCAGAACGGCAAGATGGATCTCGTCGAGATAGAGGGGCTGTCGGACCTGATCGTCGCCGAGACGGAGATGCAGCGTCGTCTGGCGCGGGAGCATTCGGCCGGCGGCCAGTCAAAGGTCTACGACGATTGGGCCAAACGTCTGACGCACGCCCGTGCGATGATCGAGGCGGAGCTCGATTTCGCCGATGAGGACGACGTTCCCGGCTCGGTCAGCGATCGGATCTGGAAAGACATGGAACTGCTGCGCCAGGAGATCGACGCGCATATCGCGCAGGCGCCGATTGGTGAGATCATTCGGGATGGTCTCAAGATCGTCATCGCCGGTGAGCCCAACGCCGGCAAGTCCAGCCTGCTCAATGCTCTGGCAAAGCGTGATATCGCGATCGTGACGGAGATCGCTGGCACCACCCGCGATGTCCTATCCGTTGACCTTTCATTAGCCGGATTCTCCGTCAAGTTGTTCGATACTGCCGGCCTGCGGCAGACCGACGAAACGGTGGAACGCGAAGGCATACGCCGCGCGCGCGACGTGATCGCCAGCGCCGACCTGGTGCTGCTTCTCTCCGAAAGCAGGGCGGGCTTTAACACCCTGGATGACCTTGGTCTGATGGACGTGCCGGTCTTGAGGGTTGCAACCAAGACGGACCGTGCCGATTGCGATGCCAATGCTGGCGCTGACGTCTCTATTTCGACAAAGACCGGCGCCGGCATGGATCAGCTCTTGAACGCGATATCGGGTTATCTCCCTGATTTATCTGGCGTTACTGCGCTTTCTATTCCCTCGAGGCGCAGACATGTGGATTGTTTGCGCCAAGCGACTGCCGCGCTCTCGGAAAGTCTGAGTCGAAATCAGAACGGGCTGGACATACAAGCTGAGCTGCTTCGCGTCGCGGGCGATGCCATCGGGCGGATCACCGGACGCGTGGATGTTGAAAACCTGCTGGATGTGATATTTTCCGAATTCTGTATCGGTAAATGATGTTCGACTAAAACAATACAACGCTAGCGAGTCATGCGAAGCGTTTCACGTGAAACGATTCGAAGCCGGAATGCGTTGTGATCGGAGATAGAGAAATGGTCCATTTTGACGTTATCGTCATTGGTGGAGGTCATGCCGGCTGCGAAGCTGCGGCCGCCTCGGCGCGCCTCGGTGCGCGAACCGCTCTGATCACCCACAAGGCGTCGACGATTGGCGTGATGTCCTGCAACCCGGCCATTGGTGGTCTTGGCAAAGGCCATCTCGTCCGCGAAATCGATGCGCTTGACGGCCTGATGGGACGCATCGCCGACGCGGCCGGTATCCAATTTCGCCTGCTCAATCGGCGCAAGGGGCCGGCTGTCCGTGGTCCGCGCACACAGGCGGACCGGAAGCTCTATCGTGAAGCCATGCAGCGCGAGATTGCGACGGTTGAAAACCTCACCGTCATTGAAGGCGATGCTTTCGATCTGATCGAGCAGGACGGCAAGATCGCCGGCGTGGTGATGAAGGACGGTAGGTCCTTTGGCGCAACCGCGGTGGTGCTCACAACCGGAACCTTCCTGAAAGGATTGATCCATATCGGCGACCAGAAGATACCGGCTGGCCGTGTCGGCGAAGAACCATCGCTCGGTCTCTCCGCGACGCTGGCGCGCTACGGTCTTCGCTTGGGCCGGCTGAAGACCGGGACGCCGGCGCGGCTGGACGGCAAGACGATCGACTGGGATCGCGTCGGCCGCCAGGGACCGGACGAAGAGCCCGTGCCCTTCTCCTTCATGACCGACCGGATCGTCAACCGGCAGATCGACTGCGGTGTGACGCGAACAACCGAAGCCACCCACAAGATCATTACCGATAACATCGGCAAGTCGGCAATGTATTCCGGCCAGATCGAGGGTGTTGGCCCACGCTATTGCCCTTCGATCGAAGACAAGATCGTTCGCTTCGGTGAGCGGGATGGCCACCAGATCTTCCTCGAGCCGGAAGGCTTGGATGACGACACCGTCTATCCCAACGGCATCTCGACGTCCTTGCCAGCGGAGGTCCAGGACGCTTTCATCCGGACCATTCCCGGTCTGGAGGACGTGCTGATCCTGCAGCCGGGCTACGCGATCGAGTATGACCATGTCGATCCGCGGGAGCTTGATGCAACGCTGGCGGTGCGTAAGATGCCCGGGCTGTTCCTTGCTGGCCAGATCAATGGCACGACCGGTTACGAGGAGGCCGCGGCGCAGGGCCTGGTCGCCGGGTTGAATGCGGCGAAGGCTGCGACCGGACGTGAGGCTGTTATTTTCAGCCGTACTGAATCCTATATTGGTGTGATGGTCGATGATTTGACCTCGCGGGGCATCACCGAGCCCTATCGCATGTTTACGTCGCGCGCCGAATATCGATTGTCTCTTCGTGCCGACAATGCCGACATCCGGCTGACGCCGAAGGCAATCGAAATTGGCTGTGTCACCGAGGCGCGGCAGACGCGTTTTGCCGAATGGAAGGGGCAGTTTGACAACGGTCGTGCACTGCTGAAGCAACTGTCCGTGACGCCGGCAGAGGGCAACCGGCATGGCCTCAAGCTGAACCAGGATGGCCAGCGGCGAACCGCGTTTGAAATCCTATCCTATCCTGAACAGACGATCGGGGCATTGGTGTCGCTGTGGCCGGAGCTGAGCGATATTCCGCCTGCAGTGGTCGAGGCGCTCGAAATCGATGCCGTCTATGCCGTTTACATGGACCGTCAGGCGTCGGACATTGCCGGCATACGCCGCGAAGAGACGATGGCCATTCCGGCCGATTTTGACTTTTCGGCACTGGCCGGTCTATCGAACGAGTTGAAGCAGAAGTTGACGCTGCAGGCGCCGAGAAACCTGGCGCAGGCATTGAAGGTAGATGGGATGACGCCGGCTGCGGCCGCGTTGATCCTGGCTTGGTTGAAACGAATGAACCGCTCTGTCGAGCGGGAAGAAAAGGTGCGTGCGCAATGAAAACGAGTCCTTTCGCTGGCTTGAACGGACTGCGTGTTTCACGTGAAACGAATGAACGGCTTGAGCACTTCGCTGCACTGTTTCAGAAATGGGCGAAGTCTATCAATCTTATCGCCCCCTCCACGCTCGAAGATCTGTGGCGTCGCCATATCGTCGATAGCCTGCAACTGGCGCAACTGGCTCCGGGTCCAAAGACCTGGGTTGATCTCGGCAGCGGCGGTGGGTTTCCCGGCGTGATTACCGCCATCTATCTCCAGGAATTTTCCGACGGCTGGGTGCATCTGATCGAGAGTAACAACAAGAAGGCCGCCTTTCTGCGTGTAGCGCTGACGGAAACCGGCGCGCGCGGATCGGTTCATCCGATTCGAATCGAGGATGCGAGCTCCGTTGCGCCGAAATGTGACGCCATTTCCGCTCGCGCGCTGGCTGATCTGAGCCTGTTGCTCGACTATTCGTCACCGTGGATGATGGCAGAAGGTGGCAAAACCGTCGCCTACTTCCATAAAGGGCGGGATTACCAGCGCGAGATCGACAAAGCCGTTGGCCGCTATGAGTTTGATCTGGTAAAACATCCGAGCATTGTCGAGCCAGATTCTGTTGTGCTCGAGATCGCAAATCTTTCGCGAAGAACTCAGTGATTGGCGAGCGGAAACATGTTTGGCGCAAAAAACCGGATCATCACGATAGCAAACCAGAAGGGCGGCGTCGGTAAAACGACGACTGCGATCAATCTGGCAACGGCACTGGCCGCCATCGGCGAGAAGGTTTTGATCGTCGACCTGGATCCGCAAGGCAATGCCAGTACGGGACTCGGCATTCAGCGCCGCGATCGCCACCTCTCTTCCTACGAGCTGATGGTTGGATCGCATACGATCGGTGAGATCGTTCAGCAGACGGCGGTGCCGAATCTCGCCATCGTCCCGTCGACGATGGATCTGCTCGGCGTCGAGATGGAAATATCGCGGGAAGCCGACCGCGCCTTTCGGTTGCGCAAGGCATTGGCCAGCCCGGAGGCGTTGGAGTATTCCTACGTTCTCGTTGACTGCCCGCCATCCTTTAACCTATTGACGATGAACGCGATGGCCGCCGCGCATTCGGTGCTGGTGCCGCTGCAGTGTGAATTCTTCGCGCTGGAAGGTTTGAGCCAGTTGCTGGAGACGGTCGATCAGGTTCGCAGGACCGTCAACCCGAGCCTGGATATTCAGGGCATCGTGTTGACGATGTTCGATTCCCGCAACAATCTTGCTCAGCAGGTGGTAAGCGATGTGCGCACCCATCTTGGGGACAAGGTCTACCACACGCTCATTCCGCGAAACGTCCGTGTGTCCGAAGCGCCTTCCTATGGTAAGCCGGCGATCCTTTACGATCTGAAATGCGCAGGCAGCCAGGCCTATCTTCAGCTCGCATCGGAAGTGATCCAGCGTGAACGGCAGCGCAAGGCTGCGTAATTGTTTCGGTTCCGGAATTTAAATCGGGTGATACTATGAACGACGACAGCTCGAAGAGAAGGCTTGGCCGCGGTCTGGCCGCTTTGATCGGCGAGATGGACCAGCCGATACAGGCAGGTGCTGCCCCTGCCCCTGTTAATCCCGATCGACGTGTACCGATAGAGTTCGTATCGCGAAACCCGAGAAACCCGCGTCGGCAGTTCGACGAAGGTGAACTGCAGGACCTCGCCAGCTCCATTCGGCAGCATGGCATCGTCCAGCCGGTTGTTGCCCGTACGATCGGCACCGACCGGTACGAGATCATCGCGGGGGAACGCCGCTGGCGCGCCGCGCAGCTGGCGGGTTTTACCGAGATTCCCGTTATTATCCGCGACGTCGACGATCGCACAGCACTCGAAATTGCGATCGTCGAGAACGTGCAGCGGTCAGACCTCAACCCGCTCGACGAAGCGCTTGGTTACGAGCAGCTGATTGCCGAGCACGGCTATACTCAGAATGACCTCGGGGAGATCATCGGCAAGAGCCGCAGTCATGTCGCCAACAGTCTGCGGCTCTTGAAGCTGCCCGAGCCCGTGCGGGACATGTTGTCGGATGGAAGCCTGTCGGCCGGGCATGCGCGCGCACTGATCCCGACGTCAGACCCGGCGACGCTGGCGCGTAGTATCGTCGCGAAGGGGCTTTCGGTTCGCGACGCGGAACGAATGGCGCAGCACGATATTCGGGCGCAGAACGACCCCAACTACGCAAAGACCGCACGTCGTGACGAAAAGGACGCCGATACGCTGGCATTGGAGCGGACATTGTCCGATAGCCTCGGGCTCGAAGTGACCGTCAGCCATAAAGCCTCAGGCGGGCACCTGCGGATCTCCTACAAGACGCTTGATCAGCTCGAAGAGATTTGCCGACTGCTCGAGCGCCGTTGAGAGCGAAGCTCCCTGGTTTTCCCCACTAACGTCATATGTTGATCTGCGCCCGCGAGAGCGGGTGTTTTGAGCGTTTCCGGCTTAGACGGAAACGCAGAAACGCTCTATCTCTTTGTTTCTACGCATTTCCTGACGGGAAACCGCTTCGCACTTTTTCTGAAAATGCTCTAGCGCCTGCCTGATTGTACGGCAATCGCCATCAGGTTCTGCAGCACCATGCTTTCCTCGAGGCTCTGGCGCGTACGGCTCTGGTAGATCGTATTCTGCAGCCGTGTCAGTTCGCGGCGGATCGCCGGCGAAGACCAATGTCTGAGCGCGGCTTCGATGATGGGCTTGCGGCGAAAATGCAGGTGCCGGCCCATGGTGGCGATAACCTGGCCGGCCTGTTGACGGCTGGCATCCATTTCGGCGCGCATCAAATCAAGCTGCTGAAACTGCCTGAGGCACCCCTGCAAAACGAGGAAGGCGGGCGTTTTTGACGTGGTTATCTTCTGCATTGCGTGCATCAGACCGTCAAGATCACCTTTCAGGACTGCATCCACCGCATCATCGACGGAGATGGCGCTGGCATCACCGACAATGTCGGTCACATCCGATTCGTCGACTGTCGCCTTGCCGCGGCAATAGAGCGCCAGCTTGCGCACTTCGTTGCGCGATGCCAGGCGATCACCGCCAAGCGCCTCCATCAGCCGCTCGCGTGCAGCCGGAGTAATGCCGAGCTTTTCCTCGCCGAGTTCCTTGTCGATCAGGGCCTGCAGGCTGCGGGCATCGTCGCTATAGCAGGCGATGGTCGCGATCGAACGCGCCGTCTCGGCGACCTTGCGCAGCGCCGACCCCTTCTTGAGATCGCCCGCTTCGACAACAATGTAGCTACCCGTGGGAGGTTCTCCAGCCAGAATCTGCAGGGCATCGACGAGCGCCTTCTCGTTGGCAGCGCCTCGCACCCAGACGAGTTTTTCGCCGCCGAAGAGGCCGATCGAGTTGACCTCGTCGAGCAAGCGGCCGGGGCTCTGTTGCAGATCCCCGGCGTCGAGCTTTGTAATGGAAAAAGGATCATCGAGAGGAACGCCGCAGCGCGACGCGATCGCCCCTGCCCGCTCCGAGACCAGACCACGGTCTGGCCCGTAAAGGACAAACAGGCGATAGAGTCCCGCTGACTTCTGAAGGAAGGAGTCGAATTCGTGCGACTTGACTTCGCTCATTCCACCACCGCCTAGCGGCTGAGGGCCGCGGCGATGTCAGCCCGGATCAGCTCTGCCAGTTCCTTTGCAGCGCGGTTCTCACCATCGCGGACGGCGCGGACCTTGGCAAACTCCTGCACCGGGAAGTCGACAAGCGCAACAGCGGTCCGGTTGCCGGACTTGATGGTTTCGCCCGTGCTGGTCTTGGACAGATTGTAGTCCGCCTTGACGACGATACGCCCCGCCCCTGCCCGGTCCCTTGCCTGATCATAGAGCACGCCCATGGCCCGGGTCGTGACATTCAGCGCCAGGTGATATTGCGGGTTCGCCGGTTCGCCCTGGCCGCCGGCGGCCAGGAAGATCAACGCGTTGCGCACTTCCTGCTCGACGCGGTCGTCCGCATCGGAGATTTCGATCGACGCAAGTGCCGTCGATGTGCCGACGCTGTCGGAGTAAAGCGGCCGGACCTGGCAGCCGGCGAGCGCGGTCAACATAAGAACACCAGCCAGCACCGGGATCGACCGGATGCGGGAGCCAGCTCGATCAGACAACGACATTGACGATCCTCTGAGGCACGACGATGATTTTCTTGGGGTTGCCGCCGTTGAGTATGGTCTTGACGGCATCGAGAGCGAGAACAGCATTTTCGATTGCAGTCTGATCTGCATCGCGCGCGATTGTCAAATCGGCGCGCTTCTTGCCGTTGATCTGCACCGGCAGCGTGACTTCATTCTCGACGACAAGCGCTGCATCGAACTTCGGCCAGCTGCTTTCGGCGATCAGACCCTTGCCGCCGATCGCCTGCCAGCATTCCTCGGCAAGGTGCGGCATCATCGGGGCGATCAGGTTGACGAGGATCGACGTTGCATCCTTCGCCGCGGCCGTCAGCGCTGCGTCGGCCTTGCCGCCGGCAACCTGGGTCAACGGCGCTGCAAGCACGTTCACGAGCTCGTAGATGCGCGCCACGGCCTTGTTGAAGGCCAGTTTGTCATAATCGGCTTCAACCGCGCGCAGCGTCCTGTGGGCCGCTTGCGAAACGGCAAGTCCTGCGCCTTCGTGTGCCGGCGCCGCTTCGATGGCGCGAAGCGTTTCTGCCGCCTCGCCGATCAAACGCCAGACGCGCTGAACGAAGCGATGGGCGCCTTCGACGCCAGCCTCGGACCAGATGACGTCACGGTCGGGCGGCGAGTCCGACAGGACGAAGAAGCGCGCGGTATCGGCGCCGTAGGAAGCAATGATATCGTCGGGGTCGACGACGTTCTTCTTCGACTTCGACATCTTCTCGATCGAACCGATCGTGATGTCTTCGCCGGTCTCGAGCAGAACGGCGCGGCGCTGTCCGTCGACTTCGTCAATGCGGATTTCCGCCGGCGTGATCCACTCGCGCTGGGCGCCTTCGCCGCGGCTGTAGGTCTCGTGCACGACCATGCCCTGGGTGAACAGGCCCTTGAACGGTTCGTCCAGGGCAACGTGACCGGTGGCCTTCATCGCGCGGGTAAAGAAGCGTGAGTAGAGCAGGTGCAGGATCGCGTGCTCGATGCCGCCGATATACTGATCGACGGGCAGCCAGTGGTTGGCCGCCTTCGGATCGGTCGGATTGTCCTCCCACGGCGCGGTGAAGCGCGTGAAGTACCAGGACGAATCGACGAAGGTGTCCATCGTGTCGGTCTCGCGACGCGCGTCCTTGCCGCAATGCGGGCAGGCCACATGCCGCCAGGTTGGGTGACGGTCGAGCGGGTTGCCTGGTTTGTCGAAGGTGACATCCGGAGGCAGGATGACAGGCAGGTCGGCCTTTGGAACCGGCACGACGCCACAGTCATCGCAATGGATGACCGGGATCGGGCAGCCCCAATAACGCTGACGGGAAATACCCCAGTCGCGCAGGCGGAAATTGACCTTGCGCTCGGCACGTGGTGATCCGGCCAGCATGTCCTTTTCCAGCTTCGACGCCACGGCTTCGAAGGCGTCTTCCGTCGACAGGCCGTCGAGGAAGCGCGAATTGATCATCACGCCGTCGCCGATATAGGCCTCGTCAGCGATGGTGAAGCTCGCGGCATCGGCATCCCGCGGCATGACCACCGGAACGACCGGAAGGCCATACTTGCGAGCGAAGTCGAGGTCGCGCTGGTCGCCGGACGGGCAGCCGAAGATCGCGCCCGTGCCGTAGTCCATAAGCACGAAGTTGGCGACATAAACCGGCAGTTCCCAGCTTTCGTCGAGCGGATGCCTGGCGCGGATGCCGGTGTCCATGCCCTTCTTTTCAGCGGTCTCGAGTGCTGCGAGCGAGGTTCCGGCGCGCCGGCACTCCTCGCAGAAGGCCTCGATTGCCGGATCCCTTGCAGCCGCCTGCTGGGCAAGCGGGTGATCGGCGGAGATCGCCAGGAAGGACGCGCCGAATAGCGTGTCCGGGCGGGTGGTGTAAACGGTCAGTTCCGTTGTGTCGGCGGCAGCGGTGCCTTCGACGATCTGCCAGCGAATGGACAGACCTTCGGAGCGGCCGATCCAGTTCTTCTGCATCAGGCGCACTTTTTCCGGCCACTGATCCAGCGTGTCCAGAGCGTCCAGCAGCTCCTGGCTGAAGTCGGTAATGCGGAAGAACCACTGCGTCAGCTCGCGCTGCTCGACGAGCGCGCCGGAACGCCAGCCGCGGCCGTCAATGACCTGTTCGTTGGCGAGAACGGTATTGTCGACCGGGTCCCAGTTGACCTTGGACTGCTTGCGGTAGACCAGGCCCTTTTCGAGAAAATCGACGAACAGGTGCTGCTGGCGCTGGTAGTAGGCGGGGTCGCAGGTCGCGAACTCGCGGTTCCAGTCGAGCGAGAGCCCCATAACCTTCAGCTGCGCCTTCATCGAGGCAATGTTCTGGTAGGTCCAGCTTGCCGGATGCACGCCGCGCTCCATGGCGGCGTTTTCCGCCGGCATGCCGAACGCATCCCAACCCATGGGGTGAAGCACGTTGAAACCGCGGGCACGCTTGTAGCGGGCGACGACGTCGCCCATCGTGTAATTGCGCACGTGGCCCATGTGGATGCGCCCGGACGGATAAGGGAACATCTCGAGCACGTAATATTTTTCGCGCGGATCATCGTTCTCGGTCTGGAAGACCTCGCCGTTTTCCCATTCCTGCTGCCAACGCGGCTCGGCATCACGCGGATTATATCGTTCGGTAGACATGTCTTTTAGGTGTTCCGGAAGTTCTGTGGGGCAAGGGAGCGCCCTCATGATAGTTGGGGTGACCTTCATCATGAAACCGCTTGATGGTCAAGTTTTCGAAGGGTTTGGCGCGACACTTTGGCGGATTTGGGCCGGCTCGAGCAGCGATGGCCTTGGCAAGGCGCGCAAGTTTGCCTATCCGCTAGGTCATCGTCAGGAAGGTCGTTACGTCGGAGAACAGGTCCATGGAAGTTCAAGAACGGTTGCACGATGTCGTGAGCCGGATTCACACGGCGGAGAAGGCGGCAAAGCGCCCGAAAAATGCTGTCAGCCTCGTCGCCGTTTCCAAGACATTCGACACTGACGCGATTCGTCCGGTGATCGAGGCCGGCCAACGCGTGTTCGGCGAGAACCGCGTGCAGGAAGCACAGGGCAAATGGCCGCTGCTGAAGGGCGAGACACCCGATCTGGCGCTGCATCTGATCGGGCCGTTGCAATCCAACAAGGCGGCCGAAGCCGTTGCGCTCTTCGACGTCATCGAAACTGTTGATCGCGAGAAGATCGCGCGGGCGATCTCGGCGGAAATGAAGCGCCAGGACAGGAAGCTTCGTCTCTACGTCCAGGTCAACACCGGGCTGGAACCGCAGAAGGCCGGCATTGCGCCCAAAGAAACCGTGGCGTTCGTGACCTTCTGCCGGGAGGAGCTGGATATGGCGATCGAGGGGCTGATGTGCATTCCGCCGGTCGACGAGAATCCCGGCCCGCATTTTGCGCTGCTGGCGAAGCTTGCTGGCGAATGTGAACTCGACAGGCTGTCGATGGGCATGTCCGGGGATTTCGAAACGGCGGTCCAGTTCGGCGCCACCAGCGTGCGCGTCGGGTCGGCGATCTTCGGATCGCGCTGAGGGCGAAAACGTCGCATTACGCTTTCGTCGGGGTTCACCTTCGTTCTCATTAGCCTATCCTTGTGCAAGAGGAGGCCGGGCATTGCCCGGCATGCATTGGGAGGAGAACGGATATGGCGAGCCGCTATTCCGAAGTGTATGGCGCGTGGAAGACGGATCCGGAGGGGTTCTGGTCTGAGGCCGCAGAGGCGATCGACTGGTTCGAAAGACCGGAGCGCGCCTTCGAGGCTGAAGGTGGCATCTACGGCCACTGGTTTCCCGATGGGGTGACCAACAGCTGCTACAATTGCCTGGACCGGCATGTCGAGGCGGGACGCGGCGACCAGATCGCCTTCATCTACGACAGCCCGGTCACGTCGAGCATCGAGCGCATCTCCTATGGCGCGCTGCTCGACGACGTCAAAGCGCTGGCGGCCGTCTATCGCGAACTCGGCGTCGACAAAGGCGATCGCATCATCATCTATATGCCGATGATCCCGCAGGCCGCGGTGGCGATGCTTGCCGCCGCACGCATCGGCGCCGTGCACTCGGTGGTGTTTGGCGGCTTTGCCGCCAATGAGCTTGCCGTTCGCATCGACGATTGCCAGGCCAAACTCATCGTTTCCGCCAGCTGCGGCATCGAGCCCGGCCGCACCGTCGCCTACAAGCCGCTGCTCGATGCGGCGCTGACGATCGCCGAACACAAGCCGGCACATTGCCTCGTCTACCAGCGCGAAATGCTCAGGGCCGATATGACGCCGGTGCGCGATATCGACTATGCTTCAGCGCTTGCGGCGGCAAAGGATGCCGGCGACGAGGCCGGCTGCACGCCGGTGGCGTCCACGGATCCGCTTTACGTTCTCTATACCTCCGGCACCACCGGCCAGCCGAAGGGCGTCGTGCGCGACAATGGCGGCCATATGGTTGCGCTGAAATGGTCGATGCAGAATTTCTTCGGCGTTCAGCCGGGCGAAGTCTTCTGGGCCGCGTCCGACATCGGCTGGGTCGTCGGGCATTCGTTCATCGTCTATGGCCCGCTTCTGAACGGCAACACCTCGGTCCTGTTCGAAGGCAAGCCGGTCGGCACGCCGGATCCCGGCACCTACTGGCGTATCATTGCGCAACATGGCGTTGCCGTCATGTTCACCGCCCCGACAGCGCTGCGCGCCATCCGCAAGGAGGATCCCGATGCGTCGCTGGTCGCGAACTATGATCTCCAGCAGTTCCGTGCGTTGTTTCTGGCTGGCGAACGGGCCGATCCCGACACGATCCGTTGGGCCGAAAGGGCCCTGGGCGTGCCGATCATCGACCATTGGTGGCAGACGGAAACGGGCTGGCCGGTTGCCGGAAACCCGCTTGGGCTCGGACTTCTACCCGTCAAGTATGGATCGCCGGCGGTACCGCTGCCCGGCTACGATGTTCAGATTCTCGATGATGCCGGTCATCCGGTCGAAGCGGGCACATTGGGCAATGTCGTGGTCAAACTGCCCTTGCCTCCAGGATGTCTGCCGACGCTCTGGAATGCCGACCGTCGTTTTCGTGCGGCCTATCTCGAGGAGTTCCCCGGCTACTACAAAACGGCCGATGCCGGCTACCTCGACGATGATGGGTATGTCTTCATCATGGCGCGCACGGACGACATCATCAATGTCGCCGGCCACCGACTGTCGACGGGCGCCATGGAGGAAGTGTGCGCCAGCCACCCCGATGTCGCGGAATGCGCCGTCATCGGCATTGCCGACGATCTGAAGGGACAGATCCCTGCCGGTTTTCTGGTCATCAACTCCAATGTTTCACGGGAAACATCCGAGATCGAGCAAGAGGTCATCAGCCTGGTGCGCGATCGCATCGGGCCGGTCGCCGCCTTCCGCACGGCAATGTGCGTCAAGCGCCTGCCGAAGACCCGATCCGGCAAGATCCTGCGCGCAACGATCCAGAAGATTGCCGATCGCCAGCCATGGAAAATGCCGGCGACGATCGACGACCCGGCGATCCTCGACGAGATTGCCGCGGTGCTGCACGCCAAGGGCATCGGCGTCTGACGATGCATTCTACTGCATAATTCCTTAAATCGGAATCGATTTAAGGAGAAAATTATACAGCAGATTTAAGGCGTTACAGCGTCCTTTGCGCGTCATATTTGACGCGCGGCGCTGTAGCATGCCTCAGATTCGTACGACGGAACTGAACCATGTGCTGAAGGCCGCCACCGGTTTGCTGCGCAGGTTCTTGGTGATGAGAAAATAGCTTTCGTCTTCAAGCGTGGCGATCTGCGAGAGGATGACGAGATCGCCATGCTCGATCTCGCGGCGAAAGACTTCGACCGGGCAGAGCGCCACGCCATGGCCGGCGATCACGGCCGTCGCCAGCAGGTTGAAGTCCTGGAAAACCGGACCGCGCTGCGGCGGTCGAGCCATGGGCAGGCCGGCTGTCGCAAACCACTCTTGCCACCGCGCGATCGTCTCGTCGTGAAGCAGGTCCGCGGTGGTGATTGCCTCTGGTGTGTCGAGCGCGCCTTTGCGCTCGATGTAACGAGGGCTGGCGACCGGGCGGTTCGCACGGGAAAACAGCCGGTCGCATTGCGTCCCGACGGATAGGTCGGCGCCGAGGGTGATGAGCACGTCGCAACCCGTCTCCCGCAGCTGCTGCTCGGCCATCGCGTAGATTACCTTCACATCGATGTCCGGGTGCCGTTCGAGGAAATCGCTGAGCGCCGGTATCAGCCAGCGCGTGGCGATCGACGGGATGCAGGCGACGGTGATCGACGATTTGGGATTGGCTCGCAACATTTCCGTTTCAATCGAGATGCGGTCGAAACAAGACGTCAAGACATCCGCCAGCCGCTCGGCATCCTCTAGAAGCCGCACACCGCGCTTTTCCCGCAGGAACAGTGGTCGACCGAACCATTCCTCCAGCAGCCGGATCTGGTGGCTGACTGCGGCGTGCGTGACATGCAGCTCGTCCGCGGCACGTGAAAAGCTGGCCAGCCGGGCGGCGGCCTCGAAGGCGCGAAGCATGCCGAGTGGCGGAAGCATCTGCAAATTCTCCTCAACTATCCCTTGAGAAATCGTCGTTTTTCTATCGGGACGTCCCGTGAGATAAGGGTTTCAACATCACGAGAACGCATTCCGGTCTTCGTCATGTAAGAATTTCTCATGGGAGGATAGCACATGTTCGTGCGCAGCCTGCAGGATATCGAGGCCACCGATCATTTCGTCGAATGGGGGAGCGGCACCAGTCACCGCCTGCTGACGGAAAAGGATGGAATGGGCTTCACCGTATGCCACACCGTCGTTCGCGCCAACACCGTTTCGCTGCTGGAATACCGCAATCATCTGGAGGCCTGCTACTGCATCGCCGGGAAGGGCGAGGTGGAGGACATGCAGGGCAATGTCTTTCCCATTCGCCAGGGCGACATCTATGTGCTCGACAAGCACGACAAGCATTTCCTGCGGGGAGGAGAGGATGAGGATCTGATCCTCGTCAGTGTCTTCAATCCACCGCTCAAGGGTACCGAGCGCCACAATCTCAGGGACCAATCCGGTTCGGCCTACTGAATCTGGCAAACAAAAAAGCCCGGATCGAGCGATCCGGGCTTTTTCGTCATGGCTTGGCGAAGCGATCAATAGTGATCGTCTTCGTCCTCGTCCTTGCGATCCGACTTCAGCGACTTGAGCTTGGCGAAGACGGCATCGGCATCGATTTCCTTCTCTTCTTCGCGCTCGTAGCTGAAGCTGAGCTTTTCGGTTTCCTGCGCTGCTTCGAGCGTCGCGCCGAGCTCGGCGGCGGTCGGCAGCGGGCGGCCCTTGGCGGCGCGTTCGACTTCGAGGTCGAGATCGATCTGCGAGCACAGGCCGAGCGTTACCGGATCCATCGGCGTCAGGTTTGTCGAGTTCCAGTGGGTGCGCTCACGGATCTGCTCGATCGTCGACTTGGTGGTGCCGACGAGGCGGGAAATCTGGGCGTCCTTCAGCTCGGGATGGTTGCGAACCAGCCAGAGAATGGCGTTCGGGCGATCCTGGCGCTTGGAGACCGGCGTGTAGCGCGGGCCCTTGCGCTTCGAGTCGGGAACACGGACTTTCGGCTCCGAAAGCTTCAGCTTGTGGTTCGGATTTGCCTCGGCGCGGGCGATCTCGTCACGCGACAGCTGTCCGGTTGCGATTGGATCTAGGCCCTTGATACCCTGCGCCGATTCACCGTCTGCGATAGCCTTCACTTCGAGCGGATGCAGCTTGCAGAATGTGGCAATCTGTTCGAACGACAATGCCGTATTGTCGACGAGCCAGACGGCTGTTGCCTTGGGCATAAGCAGTTGCTGAGCCATGGATATAGTCCTTTTGTCCGCCGCGCCGGTGTCGCGGGCCGTGGAGTCTACCACTGATTTCCGGGAATTGAGCGCCTCTATAGCGTCGTTGTCTCAAAATTGCAATTCTCCAGTTCCAAATGTCCTTTTGTCTAATTGCGGCGCGGCTTTGACCTGCTATGACTCGTCGCCGAGGCGGGGTAACCCGGGACGGGAACCCCAGACAGGAATGCGCAGGGAGGAACGAATGTCCGCCAAGATCTATCCGGTGTTGAAGTCTGCCAAGAGCCGGACGCTGCTCGACAACGCGACCTATCTGAAGTGGTATGAGGAAAGTGTCTCGGACCCAGCCAAGTTCTGGGGCAAACATGGCAAACGGATTGACTGGTTCAAGCCCTATACCAAGGTCAAGAACACCTCTTTCAAGGGCAAAGTCTCGATCAAGTGGTACGAGGACGGCCTTACCAACGTCTCCTATAACTGCATCGACCGCCATCTGAAGACGCACGGCGAAAAGACGGCGATCATCTGGGAAGGCGACAACCCCTATATCGACAAGAAGATCACCTACAACCAGCTCTATGAGCAGGTTTGTCGCCTGGCCAACGTCTTGAAGAAGCACGGCGTCAAGAAGGGCGACCGCGTCACCATCTACATGCCGATGATCCCGGAAGCATCCTATGCGATGCTCGCCTGCGCCCGCATCGGCGCCATTCATTCGGTCGTCTTCGGCGGCTTCTCGCCGGATGCGCTGGCCGGCCGCATCGTCGACTGCGAATCCACTTTCGTCATCACCTGCGACGAAGGCGTGCGCGGCGGCAAGCCGGTGCCGCTGAAAGAAAACACCGACACGGCCATCGACATCGCCGCCAAGCAGCACGTGATCGTCAACAAGGTGCTGGTCGTGCGCCGCACCGGCGGCAAGACCGGCTGGGCTCCGGGCCGAGACCTCTGGTACCACCAGGAAATTGCGACTGTGAAGCCGCATTGCGAGCCAGCGAAGATGAAGGCGGAAGACCCGTTGTTCATCCTCTACACCTCGGGCTCGACCGGCAAGCCGAAGGGCGTGCTGCACACCACCGGCGGCTACCTCGTCTATGCTTCGATGACGCACGAATACGTCTTCGACTATCGCGACGGCGATATCTACTGGTGCACGGCGGACGTGGGCTGGGTCACCGGTCACTCCTATATCGTCTACGGCCCGCTCGCCAATGCGGCGACGACGGTCATGTTCGAAGGCGTGCCGAATTTCCCGGATGCCGGTCGCTTCTGGGAAGTCATCGACAAGCACAAGGTCAACGTCTTCTACACCGCGCCGACGGCGATCCGCTCGCTGATGGGCGCCGGTGACGATTTCGTCAAACGCGCCTCGCGCTCGTCGCTGCGCCTGCTCGGTTCGGTCGGCGAGCCGATCAATCCCGAAGCCTGGGAATGGTACTACAACGTCGTTGGCGATCAGAAGTCGCCGATCGTCGACACCTGGTGGCAGACGGAAACCGGCGGCATTCTGATCACGCCGCTGCCGGGTGCGACCGATCTCAAGCCCGGTTCGGCAACGCGGCCCTTCTTCGGCGTCCAGCCGCAGCTCGTCGACAGCGAAGGCAATGTGCTCGAAGGCGCGGCCGACGGCAACCTCTGCATCACCGACAGCTGGCCCGGACAGATGCGCACGATCTACGGCGACCATGCGCGCTTCGGCCAGACCTACTTCGCGACCTACAAGGGCAAGTACTTCACCGGTGACGGCTGCCGCCGCGACGAGGACGGGTACTATTGGATCACCGGCCGCGTCGACGACGTGCTCAACGTCTCGGGCCACCGCCTGGGCACGGCGGAGGTCGAATCGGCGCTCGTCTCGCACCATCTTGTGTCCGAGGCTGCCGTCGTCGGCTATCCGCACCCGATCAAGGGACAGGGCATCTATTGCTACGTTTCGCTGATGGCGGGCGAAGTCGGCAATGACGATCTGCGTCAGGCGCTGGCAAAGCACGTCCGCTCGGAAATCGGGCCGATCGCCACGCCGGACAAGATCCAGTTTGCCTCCGGCCTGCCAAAGACCCGCTCGGGCAAGATCATGCGACGCATCCTGCGCAAGATCGCCGAGGATGATTTCGGCGCGCTCGGCGACACCTCGACGCTCGCCGATCCGGCGGTGGTGGAAGACCTGATCGCCAACCGGCAGAACAAGGCTTAACAAGCAACACATAGCGAAAAGGGCGGCTTCGGGCCGCCCTTTTTGTATCATGCCGCATTGATGGCCGACTGTGGCGGTGAACCGTCCCGGCGACGAGATCGCCGACGGGCGTTTGTGAGCCGGATTCCAACTGAGGCCAGGCGGAGCTTCGCGAGCGACCGGAGGAGAACGATGTGGCTGAATGGCCGTTTTCGATCGGCGCCGTCAGAACCGGTCGAGCCCGCACGATCCCAATTGGAAGCTCCAAGGTTGCAGAGCTCAACCGCGGACGATCTAATGAAGAGGAAAATATTCCTTCGTCTCAAGTGGTGCGGCGGGAGAGTTCTTTCAGAAATCGATCGCCCGGCCCTTGATCTCCCAGTCGCCGAAGCGCGCCGGGTCGGCGCCGCCGCGGCCGCCGATTTCTGTCGGCATAACCTTCTCCGCTTCCGCCTGCCGCCGCTCCTCCGCTTCCTTCAGCGCGCGCAAGGCGGCGGCAGGCAGCGGCCTTTTCGGGCGGTCGGGGGCATTGTCGTTGTCGTTCTGCATCTCGCCAGTATCCGGATTCGTGCATCTGTATTGAAGAACGGGGCATTTGCACCCATCATATAAGGCGCCGTTGCCTGAACGGAAACCCTGATTCACGTGAAACGTCGACCACCCGGAGCCTGTTCATGAACCTCGTTCGCACCGCCATGCTGCTAGCAGTGATGACCGCCCTGTTCATGGCGGTCGGCTTCGCCATTGGTGGACGTGGCGGCATGATGATTGCCTTCGTCATGGCGGCCGGTATGAATTTTTTCTCCTACTGGAATTCCGACCGCATGGTGCTGCGCATGTACCGTGCGCAGGAGGTCGATGAACGCACCGCGCCGGAGTATTACGGCATCGTGCGCGATCTCGCGCAGAATGCCGGCCTGCCGATGCCACGGGTCTATGTGATCGACAGCCCGCAGCCCAATGCCTTTGCCACCGGACGCAACCCGCAGAATGCCGCCGTTGCCGCTTCGACCGGCCTGCTCAACGCGCTTTCCTATGACGAGGTCGCCGGCGTCATGGCGCATGAACTGGCGCATGTCCAGAATCGCGACACCCTGACGATGACGCTGACGGCGACGCTCGCCGGCGCCATCTCGATGCTGGGCAACTTCGCCTTCCTGTTCGGCGGCAATCGTGAGAACAACAACAATCCGCTCGGCTTCGTCGGGGTTCTGGTCGCAATGATCGTCGCGCCGATGGCAGCCATGCTGGTGCAGATGGCGATCAGCCGCACACGGGAATATTCCGCCGACCGCCGTGGTGCCGAGATCTGCGGCAAGCCGTTGGCTCTGGCCTCGGCGCTGCAGAAGATCGCCGGCGCCGCCCACCGGATTCACAATGACGATGCCGAGCGCAATCCGGCGACCGCGCATATGTTCATCATCAATCCGCTCTCCGGCGAGCGCATGGACAACCTGTTTTCGACCCATCCGAACACCGAAAACCGGATTGCCGCCCTGCAACAGATGGCGCAGGAGATGTCCATGGGGTCGACGCCGCCGGTCCGTGCTGATAATCCGGTGCGCAAATCGCGCTCTGTTCCCTCTACCGGTTGGGGTCGCGGTGGTTCCGAACCGCCGAAAGGTCCCTGGTCCTGATGTCTGCCGAAAACAACAACGATTCACGTCCGAAACAAAACCGCTCGCGCAAGGAGCCGGCCAGATCGAAGAAACCTGCGCAACAGCCGCGCGGCCCGGAAAAGCCTGGCTTGCGGACGCGACAGGCGGCCGCCAAGATTCTGGCGGCGGTCGTCGATCGCAAGACGTCGCTCGACGGCATGCTCGATCATGAGCATGGAAATCCGGCCTACCGCGAACTGAGCGAGGCCGACCGGGCGCTTGTGCGCGCCATTCTCAATTCGGCATTGCGTCACCTGCCGCGCATCCAGACGGCAATCGGTTCGATGCTGCAGACGCCGCTTCCGGAGGGCGCCCGAGCCCTCGATCACGTTCTCGCAGTGGCGGCCGCGCAGATCCTCTATCTCGACGTTCCTGATCATTCCGCCGTCGATCTTGCCGTCGAGCAGGCGCAGGCCGATCCGCGAAACCGTCGGTTTGCCAATCTGGTCAATGCCGTCCTTCGTCGCCTGTCGCGCGAGAAGGACGCAATCCTGGAGAGTTTACGGACCGTTCCGGCGATGCCGGACTGGTTCTTCGACAGGTTGGTCGAGCGTTATGGACGCGAGCAGGCCGATCTCATTGCCGAGGCCCAACTGACGCCGGCGGCGATCGACGTGACCGTCAAATCCGACCCCGACGCCTGGGCCGAGCGGCTCGGTGGCACGGTGCTACCGACAGGGTCTGTCCGCCTTGCCGAATTCTCCGGCTCGATCCCGTCCTTAGCCGGATTCACCGATGGCGAATGGTGGGTCCAGGATGCTGCGGCGTCGATCCCTGCCCGCCTCTTTGGATCGCTTGACGGCAAGAGCGTCGTCGATCTCTGCGCCGCGCCGGGTGGCAAGACGGCGCAGCTGATCCTCGCCGGTGCCAAGGTGACAGCGCTTGACCAGTCGTCAAGCCGGCTGCGGCGGTTGAAGGGCAATCTTGAGCGGCTGGGCCTTGAGGCGCAGATGAAGGAAACCAACATGGCCGATTTTCGGCCGGACGAGCTCTTCGACGCCGCCTTGCTCGATGCTCCCTGTTCGTCGACCGGAACGACGAGGCGCCACCCGGATGTGCTCTGGACCAAGGGGCCGGAAGACATCGAAAAGCTCGCGCTGCTGCAGGAACGTCTGCTGCGTCATGCGCTGACGGTGGTCAAGCCGGGCGGCATCGTCGTCTTCTCCAATTGTTCGCTCGACCCGCGCGAAGGTGAGGAAGTGGTCGCCCGGGTGGTCGCGGCGGGCGACGACTATGAGCGCGTGCCGGTTCTGGCCAAGGATTGGCAGGGCCTTGAAGATGCGATCACCCCGCTCGGTGAAGTGCGCACGACGCCGTCGATGTTCCCGCTCGATCCGCCATTCGCCGGCGGACTCGACGGATTCTACGCCGCAGTGATTCGTCGTAAATAAGTCCGGAAAAATCGAGTTGCCGTCCGGAAAGCCTCGGCGACGGGCTGTTTTGTCGTGCCAATTGACGCTTTAAGGCCACGAGCCTATCAAAGACGATACAATTGATAAAAGTTTAATGATCTTTCCGGCACCATCCGGAGTTGATGCGGAGCGCCGGGCGTCCGTTCGGGCAGGCAAGGACGCTCTGACACTTTGAAACCGCGCATGGTGCCTGCCGAAAACCGATAGGGATTTTCGGGCAGGCATGCGCTAGCGAAACTGGCGCGAAGCCGATGCATCCGTTCGGACGTCCCGAACGGCTTGCTTCAGGAATGAGGAAACCAGCGGGCGTTGATGGTGTTTTCCGGCAGGCGAAGGCTTTCCTATCTGTATGCGCGTGAAGGCTGGCGCCGCGTGTCGCGCCGTCTTTCGGTCGGCCGTGTCTCGTCGTTGCGCTTTACCGGTTCGACGCCCAGCCGCCTGATCGTCGCGCCGACGGATCTGAGGGCCGTCGATCCCTTCGTTGCCGAGGAGATCCTCGAGGGCCGCTTCCCACTGGCCGGCCGGGTGCTCGACACCGAAGGCGAATCGCCGTTCGAGATCGATCTGCCGTCGCTGGAATTTGCCATCCGCCTGCATTCGTTCGGCTGGCTCCGGCATTTGCGTGCGATCCGCGAGGATGCAGGATTCGTTCGCCTTCGGCAGATCGTCGACGACTGGATCGCCACTCATGGTCGCGATTTCGGCGGCATCGCCTGGGATGCCGACGTCATTGCCCAGCGCATCATCGCATGGCTGTCGCATTCGCCGGTCGTCCTGCGCAATGCCGAGCACGGCTTCTATCGCCGGTTCCTGAAAAGCCTTGCCTTCCAGGTCCGTTATCTCCGCCACATCGCCGAAACGGTCGGTGATGGCGAGGCTCGTCTTCGTGTGCGGATGGCGCTTGCGATGGCCTCAGTCTCGATGCCGTCGACGCCTTCGGCCATCCGCAAGGCGTCGCGTCATCTCGATTTCGAGCTCGACCGGCAGATCCTCGCCGATGGCAGTCACTTCTCGCGCAGCCCGCGCGCCGGGCTGGAGCTGCTGCTCGACCTGCTGCCGCTGCGCCAGACCTATGTCAATCTTGGGCATGACGTGCCGTCGCGTCTCATTTCCTGCATCGACCGGATGTATCCGGCGCTGCGCTTCTTTCGCCACCAGGGCGGCGAACTGGCGCTCTTCAACGGTGCGACCTCGGTGCTGGCGCATGAGCTTGCCTCGGTGCTGCGCTACGACGAAACCGCCGGCGAACCGTTTCACTCGCTGCCGCACGCCCATTACGAGCGGCTGTCGATCGACAACACCGTCGTCATCGTCGATACCGGCCGGCCGCTTTCCGTCGATCTTTCGCGTAGCGCCCATGCCGGATGCCTCTCGTTCGAAATGTCCTCCGGCAAGACGCGGTTCGTGATCAATTCGGGTGCGCCGAAGTTTGCCGGCGAACGGTTCCGCCAGATGGCACGGATGACCGCCGCCCATTCCACCGTGACGGTCAACGACACGTCGTCCTCACGCTTCTCGCAGTCACGGTTTCTCGGGCCGATCATGACCAGCGGCGTCTCGCGCGTCGTCGTGGAGCGCAAGGACGAACCGGGCCGCCTCGAATCCGTCACGGCAAACCATGACGGTTATCTCTCGTCCTTCGGGCTCTTGCATGAGCGCGACATCGGCGTGCTCAACGGCGGCCGGATGATCCGCGGGCGCGACCGGCTTTCGCGTGCCGATGGCAGCGACCCTGAAGAAACGAACCCGGCCGTGGCTGTCGCCCGCTTCCATATCCACCCCGCCGTCACCATTCGCCAGAACAACGGCCGCGAGATCTACCTGACGGCGCCCGATGGCGAAGTCTGGCTGTTCGCCTGCCAGGATGGCGAACTGGCGGTCGAGGAGGACATCTTCTTTGCCGATCCATCAGGCATCCGGGCTTCGTCGCAGCTGACGGTCACCTTCGCGGTGGCAAAGCAGCCCGAGATCCAATGGACGTTCTCGCGAACGAACTGACTCGCGAGCCAACCGAGCGCCTTATTTTAGGATGTGCGCTTCCCGAGGTTCCTTCGGCCGGCAAGCTATGCTAACGGGCAGCCATCCCAATGGCCGGAGCATCCTCCCGGGCGTCCGGCGCCGCCAAAGGAGCATGGTTGATGGCTGTCGCCTCCAAGAAAATTCCCGCCCCGAACGAGGTTCCAGTCCGGACCGCTCTTCTCTCCGTGTCGGACAAGACCGGTGTCGTCGAGCTTGCCCGCGCCCTGCATGAAAAAGGCGTACGTCTGGTTTCGACCGGCGGCACGCACAAGGCGCTGTCGCAGGCCGGCCTTCCGGTCAGCGACGTCTCGGAACTGACGGGTTTTCCCGAGGTGATGGACGGTCGGGTAAAGACCCTTCACCCGGGCGTACACGGCGGTCTGCTGGCGATCCGCGACGATGCCGAGCACCAGGCGGCAATGTCGGCGCACGGCATCACCGCGATCGATCTGGCGGTGATCAATCTCTATCCCTTCGAAGAGGTTCGCGCGCAGGGCGGCGATTATCCGACGACGGTCGAAAACATCGATATCGGTGGCCCGGCAATGATCCGCGCATCCGCCAAGAACCACGCCTATGTCACCATCGTCACCGATCCGGCCGACTATCCGGTCCTGCTCGAAGAGCTTGCCTCGGGTGCAACGACCTATGCCTTCCGCCAGAAGATGGCGGCCAAGGCCTATGCCCGCACGGCCGCCTATGACGCAGCCATCTCCAACTGGTTTGCCGAAGCGCTCGACACGCCGATGCCGCGCCACCGCGTGCTCGGCGGCGTGTTGAAGGAGGAAATGCGTTACGGCGAAAACCCGCACCAGAAGGCCGGTTTCTACGTCACCGGCGAGAACCGCCCGGGCGTCGCCACAGCTAAGCTGCTGCAGGGCAAGCAGCTTTCCTACAACAACATCAACGACACCGATGCCGCCTTCGAACTCGTGGCCGAGTTCCTGCCGGAAAAAGCCCCGGCCGTTGCGATCATCAAGCATGCCAACCCTTGCGGCGTGGCCACGGCTCCGACGCTGGTCGAGGCTTACCGACGGGCGCTTGCCTGCGATTCCACCTCCGCCTTCGGCGGCATCATCGCGCTCAACCAGCTGCTCGATGCCGAGACGGCTGAAGAGATCGTCAAGCTCTTCACCGAAGTGATCATCGCGCCCGCGGTCAGCGACGAGGCCAAGGCCGTCATCGCCCGCAAGCCGAACCTGCGGCTGCTGACGACGGGCGCCTTGCCGGACCCGCGCATCCCCGGCCTTTCCGCCAAAACCGTATCCGGCGGCCTTCTCGTCCAGACCCGCGACAACGGCATGGTCGAGGACCTGGAGTTGAAGGTGGTGACGAAGCGCGCACCGACGGCGCAGGAACTGGAAGACATGAAGTTTGCCTTCAAGGTGGCAAAGCATGTGAAGTCGAACGCCGTCGTCTATGCCAAGGACGGCCAGACGGCGGGCATCGGCGCCGGACAGATGAGCCGGGTCGATTCCGCCCGCATCGCCGCGATCAAGGCCGAGGAAGCCGCCAAGGCGCTGGGTCTGGCAACGCCGTTGACGCGCGGCTCGGCCGTCGCCTCCGAGGCCTTCCTGCCGTTTGCCGACGGTTTGCTGTCGGCGATCGCTGCCGGCGCCACGGCGGTGATCCAGCCGGGCGGCTCGATGCGCGACGAGGAAGTGATTGCCGCGGCCGATGAGCACGGCGTCGCGATGGTGTTTACCGGCATGCGCCACTTCCGCCACTAGTACCTGTCGCGCAAAAGTGCGCAGCGGTTTTGCGATAACGACATGCGCAAAAACAAGAGCTTAAAGCGCAGTAAGCGATCCCGGAGATTGCGACGGGCTTTTGGTGCACGTTGACGGGAGCGTCAGCTCCTGTCTTTTCCTGTCGTCAGACTTCGGAGCCGTCGCGTCCCCAGGGCGCGGCGGCTTCCGTATTTCCGGCATTCGCCGGATAGGGGGTACGCAGCAAGATCAGGAAGCCGACAACGAGGAATGCCACCAGCGCCATCATGCCGATGCGGGCAGAACCCGTCATGAGCGTGATCGTGGCCACCGACGCAGGCGCCAGGAACGAGGTGGCTCGGCCCGAGAGCGCGTAGAGGCCGAAATAGCGGCCGGCTTCGTCGATGCTGACGCTGCGCGCGAGATAGGAGCGGGAAGAGGCCTGGACCGGCCCGAAGGCGATGCCGACAAGCAGGCCATAGACGATATAGGCCTTTTCGGCTGCCGTGCCGAAGATGCCGCCGGAATCCTCCGTTGGCAGCGGCAGCAGACCGAAGAAGGTGAAGCCCGGTCCGGTCGAGACGATGCCGAGGGTGGCGATGATCAGGCAGACGAGGCTGGCGATCACGATGGTCTTAGAGCCGAGGCGCGCGTCCAGCCTGCTGGCATAGAGGCAGCCACCGATGGCAACGACGTTGAGGATGATGCCGTAAATGCCGAGTTCCATGGTCTGCCAGGCGAACATGGCGGCGGCGAAGGTGCCGCCAAGCGCGAGCAAGCCGTTCACTCCATCCTGAAAGATCATGCGGGCGATCAGGAAGCGCAGGATGCCGGGTCTCTGCCGCAGCTCGCCGAGCGTGCCCTTCAACTCGCGCAGGCCCGTTCGCGTCGCCTTCGCGAGCGACATGCTCGCCTTCGTCGCGTCGGGGGTGAACAGGAACATCGGAATAATGAACACGAGATACCAAAGCGCCGATATCGGCCCGGTGATACGCGCGTCTTCTCCCTTTGCCGGATCGAGCCCGAACAGGGGATCGATACCGGCCGCCGTCTTGCCGTCTTCCGGGCTACCAGCCAGGAGCGCGACGACGGCGATCAGCACGATCATGCCGCCGAGATAGCCGAGCCCCCAGGCAATGTTGGAAATGCGGCCGACGTCTTTTTCGTCCACCAGTCGCGTCATCATCGAATCGTTGAAGACGATCGAGAATTCGGCAGCGACAGTGGCCAGCACCATGAAGATGGCGGCGTAGATGATCGGCGAGCCGGGGGCGGCAAACCAGAGCATCGCCAGCGATACGATCTTGATCACCGCGAAAAAACCGATCCAGGGTTTCCGCGGCCCGGTGGCGTCGGCGATCGAGCCGAGAACCGGGGAAAGAATGGCGATGATGATGCCGGAAACGGTGAGGGTGTAACCCCAAAGCGCCTGGCCCTGAGCGTGGTCTTCCGTCAGTCGCGAGACGAAGTAAGGGCCGAAGATGAAGGTGGTGATGACCGTGAAGAAGGGTTGGGCCGCCCAGTCGAACAGCATCCATCCGGCAATGCCGAGACGCGTCGCTCCCGGCTTGTCCGCAGCCCTGTCCGCCGAAATCGCCAATTGCCCCTCCCGGAAATGACTGCGCCGTGCGTCCAAGTGAACGCGCGGCGCAGAAAGATCGTCATATCTCGCTTCTCGAGACCGGGTTGACGGAACTGCCCCGGCCCGATTTTGCGCTAGTTCGGGGCGGACTGTGTCATTTCGCCCTGCCGCGTGCAAGGTCGTTGAGCAGACCTGCAGCAACGGTGATCTTGGCAAGCGTTGTCTCGCCCTTCTCGGTCAGAAGCGTCAACTGACCACCGGCGCGTGAAACGCGTTCGTGGTCGTTTTCCTGCCAGGCCTGCACCGGATTGCGCTCGCTCTTCTGTTCGCGCAAGGCCGCTGCCGTGATGTCGCGTCTGGCACCGGCAATATCCGAGACTGCGCGCGACAGCGCCATTGCCTCGAACTGCTCTGTCGCCGGGACACGATCGGCTGCCGCCAGCAGGCGGTTGATCCGCAGCGTTTCGGTGACGGCAAAATAGCCCTGTGCCGTGCGGCTCAGCGTTTCGCCAGTTTCAGTGGCGATCTGCATGATTTCGGGCACGAGGGTCATCAGCGCGAGTTCCGAGATCTCGTCCGCCAGTTTCTCCGGCACGCCACCCTCGATGAAGGCTGCGGTCTTTATCCGAGCCTCGTCGGCGGTTTCGCCTGAAATTGCGGTGCGCATGGTGCCGCGGAGCTTCTGCAGACCATCGCGCAGGCGCGTCACGGCGTCCGAGACCGAGCCCGTTGCCGCGTGGGTGCGCAGTGCCCTCTCCGTTACAAGCGCGAAGATGCGCCCGACTTCCTGATAGAGCGCGTTCTGGAGGCCGCCACTGATGCGGTTGTCCAGGGCGTCGATCTCGTCATAGATCCGCGGCAGATCGAAGCCGTCGAGCGCGAGAACCGCCGCCTTGACCACGTCCGCCGAGAGGAAGCCGGTCGCGTCCGTCAAGGTCGAAACGAAGGCGGGGCCGCCGCGATTGATGGTTTCGTTGGCCAGCACCGTCGCGATGATCTCGCGGCGCAGCCGGTGGCCATGGATGTCGCCGGCATAGGCCTTGCGCATCTTGCCCGGGAAGTAGCGTTCCAGTGTCGCCGTGAAATACGGGTCATCGGGAAGCTCGCTGGCGATCAGCTCGTCGAACAGAACCAGCTTCGAGTAGGACAGCAGCACGCCGATTTCCGCGCGCGTCAGCGGCTTGCCCGCCTGATAGCGCTCGGTCATGGCCTGGTCGGTCGGCAGTGTCTCGACCTTGCGGTTGAGATGGCCGTCGGCCTCGAGCCGGGTCATCAGGCGGCCGAGCGTCGTCCGGTTGCCTGCACCCTGCAGTTCGGTCAGCGAGATCGCCAGAGACTGCCCGTAGTTGTTGCGCAGTACGAGATGGCCGACTTCCTCGGTCATCGACGCCAGCAGGGTGTTGCGCTTCGGCCGGGTCAGGCGACCATCGCGCATGGCGGAGGCCAGCGCGATCTTGATGTTGACCTCGACGTCGGAGGAATTGACGCCCGCCGAGTTGTCGATGGCGTCGGAGTTGCAGCGACCACCGTTGAGGCCGAAGCCGATACGGCCCTTCTGGGTGACGCCGAGGTTTGCGCCCTCGCCGATGACACGGGCGCGGACCTCTTCGGCCGCCACGCGGATTGAGTCATTGGCGCGGTCGCCGACTTCGGCATCCGTCTCGTTGCTGCCGCGTACATAGGTGCCGATGCCGCCGAACCAGAGGAGATCGACCTGGCTCTTCAGGATCGCGTTCATGATCTCGAACGGGGTGGCCTTCTGCTTGTCGATGCCGATCGCAGCCATGGCTTCCGGCGTCAGCGTCACCGATTTTTCGGCGCGGGAAATGATCATGCCGCCTTCGGAAAGCGTCTTGCGATCGTAGTCCTGCCAGCTCGAGCGCGGCAGCGCGAACATGCGCTTGCGCTCGGCGAAGGAAACATCGGTATCCGGTGCCGGATCGATGAAGATGTCGCGGTGGTCGAAGGCCGCAAGCAGACGGATCTTTTCGGAAAGCAGCATGCCGTTGCCGAACACGTCGCCCGACATATCGCCGACGCCGGCGACGGTGAAGGGCGTCGTCTGGATGTCGATGTCCATCTCGCGGAAGTGCCGCTTGACGGTTTCCCAGGCGCCGCGCGCGGTGATGCCCATCTTCTTGTGGTCGTAGCCGGCTGATCCGCCCGAGGCGAACGCGTCGTCCAGCCAGAATCCCGCTTCCTGGGCGAGGCCGTTGGCCGTGTCCGAGAAGGTAGCGGTGCCCTTGTCGGCGGCGACGACGAAATAGGGATCGTCACCGTCGCGGCGCAGCGTGTCGGCCGGCGGCACGACATCCTGGCCGACGATGTTGTCGGTGACCGACAGCATCGTGCGGATAAAGGTCTTGTAGGCCTCGGTGCCGGCCCTGAACACCTCGTCGCGGCTGCCGCCGACCGGCAGCTGCTTCGGATAGAAACCACCCTTGGCGCCGACGGGCACGATGACGGCGTTCTTGACCTGCTGTGCCTTGACCAGGCCCAGCACTTCGGTGCGGTAGTCCTGTGCGCGGTCGGACCAGCGAAGACCGCCGCGGGCGACCTTGCCGAAGCGCAGGTGCACACCTTCGACTTCGGTGCCGTAGACGAAGATCTCGCGGAACGGGCGCGGCTCAGGCAAGCCTTCGAGTTGCTTGGGGTCGAGCTTGAATGCGAGCACCGCGCGCGGCTTTCCGTCAGCGTCCTTCTGGAAGTAGTTGGTCCGGAGCGTCGCCTCGATCACATTGACGTAGCGGCGCAGGATCCGGTCCTCGTCGAGGCTCGGCACCGCCGACAATGCGGTCTCGATCGACGCGATCAGGGCGTTGCATTTCTTGGCACGCGGCTTCTCCTCGATCGCCAGGTTCATGCGGGTCACGAACAGCTTGAAGATATCGGCGGCAATCGCCGGATATTTGTTCAGCGTGTCGGCGATATAGCCCTGCGAATAGGTGATGCCGGCCTGGCGCAGGTAGCGAGCATAGGCGCGCAGCACCGTCACTTCGCGGGCGTTCAAGCCGGCGAGCAGGATCAGCCTGTTGAAGTTGTCGTCCTCGATCGTGCCGTTCCAGGCGGCGAGGAAGGCTTCCTCGAGCGCTGCGCCGGTTTTTTCGAGATTGAGAGTGTGACCGTCGCGATGGATCAGTTCCATGTCGTGCAGGACGACGCGATGCTGGTCCTCACCATGCTTGCCGACGTTGAGGTCGTAGGTCTGCTCGCTGATGACCCGAAAGCCGAGGTTTTCGAGCAGCGGCACGCGGCGCGAGAGCGATACGGGCTCGCCGGCGTGGAAGATCTTCAGCTCCGCGGTGTCCGGACGGTTGACCGGGCGGTTATAGTGGTAGAACGAGATCCGGATCGGATCTTCCGCCTTGCAGGCGGCGATATCGGCGAGGTCGGCATAGGCTTCGGCCGGTGCAAAGGCCGCCTGGTAGGCTCCGCCAACGCTAAGCTCGATGCCGTCCTTGCGGGCAAGCAGGTCGAAGCGATCGATCCAGCGGGTGACGATGCCGCGTACAGCCTCCTCGAGCTTGGCCTGCGGGATGCGCGGGGTCTTGCCAGCGGAGCGGCCGATGATGAAGTGCACGCGCGCCAGACCGCCTTCGGGGAAGGCCGGGTAGTAGGCCGAAACGCGGCCGTCATAGGCGGTCTTCAGATAGTCCCCGATCTTCTCGCGAACATCGGAATCATATTGTTCGCGCGGCACGAAGACGATGACCGAAACGAAGCGGTCGAAATGGTCGATGCGCGGCAGAACGCGGATGCGCGGACGGTCGCCCAGCTCGTTGATCTGTTCGCAGAAGGCGGCCAGCAGACCGACGTCGATCTGGAAGAGATCGTCACGCGGGTAGGATTCGAGCGTGTTGTCCAGCATCTTGCCGGAGTGGCTCTGCGGATCGTAGCCGAAATGGTCGACGATCTTCTCGATCTTGTGGCGCAAGAGCGGGATTTCCGCCGCCTGGCGGGTATAGGCCGAGGAGGTGAACAGGCCGACGATGCGCAGTTCGCCGGCGACATTGCCGTCGGCATCGAAACGCTTGACACCGATATAATCCATATAGGCGCGCCGGTGCACGACCGACTTCACATTGGCCTTGGTGACGATCAGGAAATCCGGGCTTTCGAGGAAGGCCAGAATTTCCGGCGTCGTCAGAACCGCGTCCTTGCCCTGGCGCAGCACGCGCACATCGGGATTGGAAAGGATGCCGAGGCCCCTGCCCTTGCCGCGCTCGACCGTCGCCTTCCCGCCCTTGCCGGAATAGGTGTATTCGCGCATGCCGAGGAAGGTGAAGTTGTTGTCCCTGAGCCAGCGAAGGAACGCCAGCGCTTCGTCGCGGTCGCTCTTCTTGCGCGAGGCACTGTAGTCCTCGAGCTCCTTCATGGCGTGGTCGAGCAGCGTCGTCATCGCCGGCCAGTCGTGCACGGCCTGATGAACCTGTTCGAGCACGTCGCGGATGCGGTTGCTGAGTGATTGCGCCTCCGCCGGCGTCAATTTGCCGAGGTGGATCTGGATATGGCTGATCCGGTGCGCTGGATCGCTCGGTTCATCCGGATCGAACAGCTTGATGGGCTTGCCCGGCTCCTGGACCAGAATGGGATGGATCGCGAGATGAATGTCGCGGTGGGTGCTCGTCACTTCGCCCATGACCGAATCATAGAGGAACGGCATGTTGTGTTCCGTGACCGCAATGATCGAAACCTCGGTGCCGCCGGGCGCGACGCCGGCCACCGTTTCGACCGAAACCTGAGGTTTGCCGCCGTCCCAGCGTGCGACTTCGCTTCTCGCATGGGCCGCCGTCAGTGCCAGCATGTCCGCCGAATAGAGATCGAGGTCGTCGTTGCTGGCCCCGCCGAAGAGGATCTCCGGCGCCAGCGCGTCGGAGCCCAGTTTGGTGGCGGCCGCCTTCGCTGCGTCGATGTGTCTGTCCCGCTTCGGATTGTATTTCACGCCCATGAAGTTTCTCCCATTCATGATAGGCTAGACCCTATCAGAACCATGGCTAATGGCGACCGCTTTTTATGACGATTTCGGCAAAAACGAGCCAAAAGTCGGAGAATCTCACGTGAAAACAGCTTAAATCCATTTAAATCGAAGGCAAATTGGCGAAAATTGCTCGAATTTCGATGAAAAAGCACGAAAACGCCAGAGGCTTGTGCGGAACCTGTCTGCCATAGCCTGTTGACATGGCGGTGACAGTCGGTGATCAGAGTTCAAATCGAAGGATTGGACTGGCCGATGCCCGAAATGCCCTCCTTGCCTGGCGCCGTCATCGTCATTTCTAGTCATGTGGTTCGCGGTACCGTCGGCAATCGGGCGGTTGTCTTTGCCTTGGAGACACTTGGCCACCCCGTCTGGGCCCTGCCGACGGTCATTCTACCCTGGCATCCCGGCCATGGCCGTTCGACGCGCATCACGATACCGGACGCGGAGTTCCAGTCGGTGATCGATGATCTGGCGCAGGCGCCCTGGGCTGGCGAGGTTCGGGCGGTGCTCTCCGGCTATCTCGGCTCGGCAGGGCAGGCAGATGGCGTTGCCCGGCTGGTCACCGCCCTGCGCGCCCGCAATCCGGATCTCGTCTACGCCTGCGACCCGGTGATCGGTGACGCCGAAGGGCTCTACGTGCCCGAAGCGACGGCAACGGCCATCCGCGACCGGCTGTTGCCGCTTGCAAGCCTCGCCACGCCCAACCGCTTCGAACTGGCCTGGCTGGCCGGCGCGACGCTTGAGACCAACGCGGCAATTCTTGATGCGGCGCTGGCGCTCGGTCCCTCGCGGATGCTCGTCACGTCGGCGATCCCGATGATGAACGGCGGCACGGGGAACCTCTATCTCTCCGGCAACCACGCGCTCCTTGCCGAGCATCGGCTGATCGAGAACCCACCGAACGGCACGGGCGATCTGCTGACGGCGGTGTTCCTGGCGCGTTTGCTGGAAGGACTGTCCGAGGAACGCGCGCTTCAGATGGCCACGGCCAGCGTTTTCGAAATTATCGCGCGCACGGTCAAGCGCGGCGCCGATGAACTGACGCTCGAACAGGATGCGTCCAGTCTCTCGACGCCGATGGCGATGGTGCAGATGCGGCGCCTGCTGCATCCGAGCCAGATGCGCCGGAAATAGAAGAAGCTGTTCACGGCACGCCGTCGGATGGCTTGGTGGATTGAACTCTCGACAGCAGCGGGGTAACCGATGGATATGCAGCGTTTTCCGGACCACCTTCTGAACGGCTATCGTAACTTCATGAGCGGTCGTTTCAGCGAACAGCAGCAGCGTTACAAGACATTGGCGGACAGCGGGCAGAAGCCCAAGACCATGGTCATCGCCTGTTGTGACTCCCGGGCAGCGCCCGAGACGATTTTCGACAGCGGTCCGGGCGAGCTCTTCGTCGTGCGCAACGTCGCCAATCTCATGCCGCCCTACGAGCCCGACGGTCACTACCATTCGACGTCGGCAGCTCTGGAATTTGCGGTCCAGTCGCTGCGCGTCAGCGACATCGTCGTCATGGGCCATGGCCGCTGCGGCGGCATCAAGGCTGCGCTCGACCTGGATGCCGAGCCCTTGTCGCCGGGTGATTTCATCGGCCGCTGGATGAACCTCTTGAAGCCGTCCGCCGAGCAGATCCAGAGCAACGACGTGATGACCCAGGCCGAGCGGCAGCGGGCGCTGGAACGGGTCTCGATCCGCAACTCGATCACCAATCTGCGCACCTTCCCCTGCGTCCAGATTCTCGAAGCGAAGGGCAAGCTCCAGCTTCACGGTGCCTGGTTCGACATCTCGACCGGCGAGCTCTGGGTGATGGATCCGAAGACCGGCGATTTTGCCCGTCCCGGCATGTGATTGAAACCACAGAAAAAGCCCGGTCCTTTCGAACCGGGCTTTCTTCATTCGAGAAACTTTGATTAGCGATCAGTCGCCGTCGATTTCGGCGCCGATGATGGCGATGGCCTGCTGGTAGACGCTGGCGGCGTTCCAACCCTGGATCGCGCCGAAATTCGCCTGTCCCTGCTGATATCCAGCGCCCGACTGCCAGCCGTGTCCACGCAGGAAGTTGGCGGTCGACGCAAGCGCGTCCGCCTTCGAACGAACCATGTCGATATGGCCGTTGCCGTCGCCGTCGACGCCGAATTTCAGCACGTTTGCCGGAAGGAACTGGGTCTGTCCGATTTCACCATGGGCAGCGCCCCGTGCAGCCGGGCTGAGATCGCCGCGTTGGACGAGTTGCAGTGCCGCGTAGAGCTGGTTGGTGAAGTAGTCGGAGCGGCGGCAGTCATAGGCGAGCGTCGAAACGGCAGAGAGCGTATGCTCCTTGCCCATGAAGCCGCCGAAGCCGGTTTCCATGCCCCAGATGGCGATCAGCGGGCCGGCCGGCACGCCGTAGCGCTGCTCGATGCTGTTAAAGAGCGCAGCATTCTGGGCCTTCATCTTCTTGCCGCGCGAAATGATCGTCTGGCCGCCACGCTTCTGCATGAACTGGCTGAGCGAGAGCTTGAAGCTCTTCTGGCCACGGTCGGCGCGGATCGTCGCCTTGTTGTAGGCGACGCTGGAGAGCGCCTTGTCGAGCACCGCAGGGCTGATGCCGTTGCCGGCGGCTTCCTGCTTGAACTGCGTCATCCAGGTTGCAAAACCGCTGCTGTCATTGCCGCACTGTGCCGCTGAAGCGCTCGCCGGAAGGATCGCCGTTGAAATCAGGGCCGCAAGCCCAATCGCTACGCACTTTGCCGTGTGCATGAAATACCCCGTCATGGCCCGAATCTGGTTGCCGTTACAAAGATGCCAGCCTTCGCCGGCACTGTCACCCGCCCCTAATTGGCGGAAATTCTCTAATGGTTTCACGTGAATCCGATCAATTTCTCACACGGATCCGTGAAACGGGAAACCCCGCAGGCCGATAACGGGCCAAGCGGGGTTCTTATTTGCGGTTTACCGTCTGTTTGTTCAGGCGGCCTGCTTCTTGGCGCGGATCAGACCGCGGTTGATCAGCAACTCGGCGATCTGGATCGCGTTCAGTGCCGCACCCTTGCGCAGGTTGTCGGAAACGACCCAGATGTTGAGGCCATTTTCGACGGTTGCGTCTTCGCGGATGCGCGAGATGTAGGTCGCGTCTTCGCCGGCGCACTCGTAAGGCGTGACGTAGCCGCCGTTCTCGTGCTTGTCGACGACCAGGCAGCCCGGCGCTTCGCGCAGGATGTCGCGCGCCTCGTCAGCGGTGATCTCGTTTTCGAACTCGATGTTGACCGATTCCGAATGGCCGATGAAGACCGGAACGCGCACGGCCGTGCAGGTCACCTTGATCTTCGGATCCAGCATCTTCTTGGTTTCGGCCAGAACCTTCCACTCTTCCTTGGTGTAGCCGTCTTCCATGAAGACGTCGATGTGCGGAATGACGTTGAAGGCGATGCGCTTGGTGAACTTCTTCGATTCGATCGGGTCGGCAACAAAGACCGCACGGGTCTGGTTGAAGAGTTCGTCCATGCCGTCCTTGCCCGCGCCGGAAACCGACTGGTAGGTCGAAACCACGACGCGCTTGATCTTGGCGTGGTCGTGCAGCGGCTTCAGCGCGACGACGAGCTGAGCGGTCGAGCAATTCGGGTTGGCGATGATGTTCTTCTTGGTGAAGAGCGAGATCGCGTCCGGGTTCACTTCCGGCACGATCAGCGGCACCTCGGCGTCGTAGCGCCAGGCCGAGGAGTTGTCGATGACGACGCAACCCTGCTGGCCGATCTTCGGCGAATACTTCAGCGATACCGCGCCACCGGCCGACATCAGGCAGATATCGGTATCGGAGAAATCGTAGTTTTCGAGGTTCTTGACCTTGAGCGTCTTGTCGCCGAAGGAAACTTCCGTGCCTTGGGAACGGGCGGAAGCCAGGGCGACCACTTCATCGGCGGGAAAGCCGCGTTCCGAAAGGATGTTCAGCATCTCCCGGCCGACATTGCCGGTGGCGCCTGCGACTGCAATCTTGAAACCCATGATCTAAGCTCTCTTTTCTGTCTCTCCTCGTCGGGTGGAGGGGGAAACCGCGCGATCCGCCGCGAGGGTTCCTGTCCCCGGCCAAACCGGGGAGAGAGCGGAGGGCCAGAGACGTCAGACGGTTTTCGTCGTCGTTTTGGCCGTTGTTTTGAAGGAAGCTGGAAAATGCATATCCTGCCCGGCGATTTCTGCCAGGACGCTGCTGTCAGCGAAGTTATGTTCGCGGCGAAGCATGGAATGCCTTCCTTTCCGAGGCTCCTAATAATTGTTTCTATCGGCGAGTCAAGCGTGCGATGCTTGGCGCCCGCAAACGTGATCGCAATGTCATGGCGCTGTCATGGCCGGGCGTTACGACCGCGCAATCCGACACCTCAAAGGGACGATTGCCATGCGCACGCTTCTAGCCACCCTCTTTGCTACGACGGTTCTGACCCACGCAGCCCAGGCCGCGGACGTCTATCCCCTTGATCGTGCGACGATACTTGCCGGTTCTCCATTCGATTTCAAGGTCGAGCTCAAGGGTGCGGTCAAGGCGGAAGACATCAAGGTGACCGTCAACGGCCAGGACTACAAGGCAACGCTCGGTGCCGAAGCCGCCTATGTCGCGATGGAAAAGGGCAAGGAAGACAAGGAACTCGGTTCGGCGCTGCTGCTGCGCAATGCAATCATCGGCGCGCCGGGCAGCTACAAGGTCGAAGTGACGGCCGGCGAGCAGACGAAGACCGTGACCTGGGACGTCTTTGCCACGACCGAACAGCCGAAGGTCAAGAACGTGATCTTCCTTTTGGGTGACGGCCTTTCGGTCGCGCACCGCACCGCCGCCCGCATCATGTCGAAAGGCATGACCGAGGGTAAGGCCAATGGCCGCCTCAACATGGATGATCTCGAGCGCATGGCCTTCATCGGCACGTCGGCAACCAATTCGATCGACACCGACAGCGCCAACACCATGTCGGCCTACATGACCGGCCACAAGACCGTGATCAACGCCGTCGGCGTCTATGGCGACCGCACGCCCGACAGCCTCGACGATCCGCGCGTCGAAACCATCGCGGAAGCGCTGCGCCGCCAGACGCAGAAGTCGATCGGCCTCGTCACCACCTCGGAAATCGAGGATGCCACGCCGGCCGCCGTCGTCGCTCACACCCGCAACCGCAACGACAAGGCCGAGATCGTCGGCATGATCTACGACGTCAAGCCGGAGGTCCTCCTTGGCGGCGGCTCGGCCTATTTCCTCGGCAAGGAGACACCCGGCTCCAAGCGCAAGGACAACCAGGACTACATCAAGCTGTTCCAGGAAGCCGGCTATGCGCTGGCCACCGACAAGACCGAGCTCGCCAATGCGCCTGAAGACGGCAAGCTTCTCGGTCTGTTCCACACCGGCAACATGGACGTGACGCTTGATCGCGAATTCCTGAAGAAGGGCACGGTCGAAAAATTCCCGGGCCAGCCCGGCCTCGTCGACATGACCAAGACCGCGCTCGACCGGCTGTCGAAGAACGAAAACGGCTTCTTCCTGATGGTCGAGGGCGCTTCGATCGACAAGATGAGCCATCCGCTCGACATGGAACGCGCCGTCGTCGAGACCATCGAGTTCGACCAGGCGGTCGGTGTTGCCCGCGAGTTCGCGAAGAACAACCCGGATACCCTGGTCGTCGTTACCGGCGACCATACCCATGGCGTCTCGCTGCTCGGCATCATCGATGACACCGTCGAGGGCAAGGAAGGCCGCGACAAGGTCAAGACGGGCGCTTCGGCTGGCTTCCCGAACTACACCGACGAGAACAAGGACGGCTACCCCGACAAGATCGATGCGAGCCGCCGCCTGGCGATGTTCGTCTCCAACTTCCCCGACCACTACGAAACCTTCAGCCCCAAGCTGGATGGCCCGTTCGAGCCGGCGGTGAAGAACGAGAAGGACGAGTATGTCGCCAACGAAGCCTACAAGGACATGCCCGGCGCGGTCCTGCGCGTCGGCATCCTGCCGAAGGATGAAAGCACCGGCCAGCACACGGTCGATGACGTCGTGCTGCAGTCGGAAGGCCCGGGCAGCGAAGGCTTCAGGGGTTACATGGAGCAGAGCGACGTCTATCGCGTTCTCGTCGACGCGCTTGCTCTCGGCGTGAAGCAGACCAACTGATCGTTTGAAACCTGCCTCCTCCCTCAGACCGGGGAGGAGGCTTCACTTACTGCATAATTCCTTAAATCGGAATCGATTTAAGGACAAAATGATGCAGCAACTCAAACTGTTACAGCGACCTTTGCGCGTCTAAATAGACGCGCGGCGCTGTAACGTTCATTCCGGCCGGCGGGGTGCGCAGGTGCCGCCGGGGTACGATTGGCGATGAGACGATGACCCTACCGACCTCCATGTCCTTGAGCCGTCGAGTCGTGCTCGGCCTGATCGCCGGCGCGGCTATTTTGATTGATGGGCGCCCTGCCCTGGCCGAAGACAGCCTCACGTTCGATGAGCTTTACGGCAAGGTGAGCGTGCTCGGTCTGGAATTCTCGCAAAAGGTAAAGAGCCTTGCCGGCCAGGAAGTCCGCATGCGCGGCTTCATGGCGCCGCCGCTCAAGGCGGAGGCGGCGTTCTTCGTGCTGACGGAGATCCCGATGGCCCTTTGTCCGTTCTGTTCGTCGGATTCCGACTGGCCGGACAACATCGTCGTCGTCTATTTGGGGGAGAAGCAGACCTTCGTGCCGCCCGGCCAGACGATCGAGGTTCGCGGGACGCTGGAGGTCGGCTCCTGGACGGACCCGGAGACGGGTTTCGTCAGCCTGCTCCGCCTGCGTTCATCCCAGTTCTACACGGTCTAGCGCATGCTTGGTCTTCAGCTCGCGGGGATCGATGTCAGCTTTCCCGGCCTTGCGGCGCCGGCCCTGGCGATCGACAGCCTCAGTGTCACCGCCGGCAGCCGGGTGGCGCTTACCGGTGCGTCCGGATCCGGCAAAAGTACCCTGATCAGCATCCTGACCGGGCTCGAGCGCGCCGGGCAAGGCCGTATTCTCTGGGATGGCGTCGATATTTGCGCGCTCTCCGAAGGCGCCCGCGATCGCTGGCGCGGCGCCAATATCGGCCTCGTCCTGCAGGATTTTCACCTTTTTCCCGGCCTCAGCGCGCTGGAAAACGTTCTGCTGCCGGCAAGGCTCTCCGGCGCCATGACCCGTGATGTCGGCGCGCGCGCGGAACATTTACTGCAACGCGTCGGCCTCGCCCGGTCGACGCAGATGATCGAGACCATGTCGCGCGGCGAAATGCAACGTGTGGCGATTGCCCGTGCCTTGCTGCGCAAGCCGGGGGTGGTCATTGCCGACGAGCCGACCGCCAGCCTCGACAGCGACGCCGGCGATGCCGTCGGCGACCTGCTGCTCGAGCTTTCCACCGAAAGCGGCTGCACCCTGATCGTCGCGACGCACGAGTTGGCGCTGTCGCGACGCATGGATCGCCGCATCCGGCTTGCCGCCGGGCGTATCGTCGAAGACGGGGTGATCGAGGAGCGCGCAGCATGATCGGCTTCATCCTTGCGGATCTGCGCCGTCTCTGGGCGGGTTCTCTCGTCTTCGTTCTGCTGGTTGCGCTGGCAACGGCGCTCGGCGTTGCCGTAACCTTGCAGGAGCGCGCCCTTCGGCTTGGCAGCGCCCGCGCCGCCGACAAGTTCGATCTGGTGATCGGCGCGCCCGGCAGCGAAACGCAGCTCGTGCTTTCCTCGATCTTCCTGCAACCCTCGCCGCTGCCTTTGATGGAGGGCACGGTGCTGGCGCGCCTTCTGGCCGATCCGCGCGTCGCCTCCGCGGCGCCGGTCGGCTTCGGCGACAGTTTTGGTGGCTATGCCGTCGTCGGTACTTCCACCGGGCTGGTCGGCGAGCTCGAACAGCTTGCTGAAGGCCGTGTCTTTGCCACCCTTGGCGAAGCCGTCGCCGGCGCTGCCGTCGACCTGGCGCTCGGCTATGCGGTCAAGCCCACCCACGGCCTTGCCGAACTCGGCGGTCACGCCCACACGGAACTCGCCTATCGCATCGTCGGACGGCTCAAGCCCACGGGTACCGCTTGGGACCGAGCCATTCTTGTGCCGATGCAGGCCGTCTGGGCGCTGCATGGAATGGCAGCGGCCGAACACGACGATGCCGATGGCCACGACGACCACCCACATGACGAGACCGCGTCCGGTGCAGGGGGGGACCACCCGCATATCGATGCGGACGCGGCGCTCGACGAAGATTGGAGCAAGGCCACGCCCGGCCTGCCGGCAATCCTCGTCAAACCCAAGTCGATCGCCGATGCCTACAAGCTCCGGCAGGACTACCGCAGCAACACGACGCTGGCGGTTTTTCCCGGCGAGGTGCTGACGAACCTCTATGCCACGCTCGGCGACGCCAAGCGGGTGCTCGTAGGGGTGACGACGGGCGCCCAGGTTCTGGTTGCAGCCGCGATCCTGCTCGTCACGATCCTGCATGTCGGCCAGCGCCGACGGCAGATCGGGGCGCTTAGGGCATTCGGCGCGCCGCGCACGGCGGTATTTGTCATTGTCTGGAGCGAACTGTTTGCGTTGATCGCTGCCGGCGTGCTCTCCGGTTTCGCGCTCGGCTTCGGCGCCGCCAAGTTCATAGCCGGATATCTTTCCGGCGAGAGCGGCGTTGCCATGCCTGTCATGTTCGCCGCCGGCGACGGATTTCTTGTCTTTGCCATTCTCGCCTTCGCCGGCTGCCTCGCCATGCTGCCGGCCGTGCTCGCCTACCGGCAATCGCCGGCGGCAGCCCTCAGGGCCTGAGGTCCTGGGGCTTCTTAGACGAAAGTCATAAGCCGAAAGCATCCCTGCCTACGGTCCCTCTTTTCTGACATCCTTTGGTCAGGCGCACCACGTTCGAACGTTCAAGGGAGGAATGTCCGAGCCAGCCAATGGGCGCTCCAATGGGCTGTTTTGGAGTGGAGGATAAACAAAATGGCAAATGTCTTGACAGCGGACGGCGTAAAAGCGCGTCCGATGACCGGCGAGGAGAAGAAGGTCATCTTCGCCTCGTCGCTTGGTACCGTGTTCGAATGGTACGATTTCTATCTCTACGGTTCGCTTGCCGTTTACATCGGTGCGACCTTCTTCAGCTCCTATCCGGAAACGACGCGAAACATCTTCGCGCTTCTGGCGTTCGCCGCGGGCTTCCTGGTTCGCCCGTTCGGTGCTCTGGTCTTCGGCCGTCTCGGCGATCTCGTCGGCCGCAAGTACACATTCCTGGTCACGATCCTGATCATGGGTCTGTCGACCTTCCTGGTCGGCGTCCTGCCTGGCGCTGCCTCCATTGGCATCGCCGCGCCGATCCTGCTCATCGCCCTGCGCATGCTTCAGGGCCTGGCGCTCGGTGGCGAATATGGCGGTGCTGCCACCTATGTGGCCGAGCATGCTCCGCACGGACGCCGCGGTTACTTCACGTCCTGGATCCAGACGACCGCGACGCTCGGTCTGTTCCTGTCGCTGGTGGTGATCCTGCTCGTCCAGTTCCTGGTCGGCAAGGAAGCCTTTGCTGCCTGGGGCTGGCGCATTCCGTTCCTCGTCTCGGTCGCGCTTCTCGGCGTTTCCGTCTGGATCCGCCTGAAGATGAACGAGTCGCCGGCCTTCAAGAAGATGAAGGAAGAGGGCAAGGGTTCCAAGGCACCACTGTCGGAAGCCTTCGGCCAGTGGAAGAACGCGAAGATCGCGCTTCTGGCGCTGTTCGGCGCCGTCGTTGGCCAGGCCGTCGTCTGGTACTCCGGTCAGTTCTACGCGCTGTTCTTCCTGACGGGCGTGCTCAAGGTGGATGGTCAGTCGGCCAACATCATGGTCGCCGCCTCGCTGCTGATCGGTACGGGCTTCTTCGTGCTCTTCGGTTGGCTCTCCGACAAGATCGGCCGCAAGCCGATCATCATGGCCGGCCTGCTGCTTGCCATGCTCACCTACTTCCCGCTGTTCAAGGCATTGACGTGGGCCGGTAACCCGGCGCTCGCCCAGGCCCAGGCAACGGTTCGGGCAACCGTGACCGCCGCACCGGGCGACTGCAAATTCCAGTTCAATCCGACCGGTACGGCGAAGTTCACGACCTCGTGTGACATCGCAACGGCGTTCCTGACCAAGAACTCGGTCCCCTACGACGTCGTAACGACGGCGGCCGCCGGGACTGCAGCCACGGTCAAGGTCGGCGAAACCACGATCAACAGCTACGACGCGGTCGCCGCAGGCGATGGCGCCAAGGCTGCAAACGGTGCCTTTGAAAAGCAGGTCAACATGGCCCTGCACGATGCCGGCTATCCGCTGGTTCGTGGTGCGGCAAAGGTTCCGGAATCCAAGCTCGACGGTTTTGTCGCCGCCAACCCGGAACTTGCGCTTGATGCGGCTGCCGTTCGCGGTGGCGAAAACACCGTGGTCCCGGCCGACAAGCTCATCGCCGACAAGCTCTTGACGAAGGATGAAGTCGGCACTGCTACCGAAATGGCTGTCTACACGATTGCCAAGGGCGGCAGCTTCGCGATGGTGGCAGATCCCGCCAACGTCAACTGGACGATGATCATCGCCGTTCTGACCGTTCTCGTCATCTACGTGACGATGGTCTACGGCCCGATCGCCGCCCTGCTGGTCGAATTGTTCCCGACCCGCATCCGCTACACCGGCATGTCTCTCCCTTACCATATCGGCAACGGTTGGTTCGGCGGCCTGCTGCCGGCAACGGCCTTCGCGATGAGCGCGGCTCAGGGCGATATCTATTACGGTCTCTGGTACCCGATCGTTTTCGCGGGCATCACCCTGGTGATCGGCATGCTGTTCCTGCCGGAAACCAAGGATCGCGACATCCACGCGATGGACTGAAGCATTTCCAGGAGAAGTGCGAAGCGGTTTTCCGTCAGGAAATGCGCAAGAGCACAGAGACAGAGCGTTTCTGGAACTCCGTCTGAACCGGAAACGCTCTACTGCATAATTCCTTAGATCGGAATCGATTTAAGGATAAATTATGCAGCAAGCTTAAAGTGTTACAGCGTCCTTAGCGCGTCATGTTTGACGCGCGGCTCTGTAAAGACTTCCCCGAGAGGTATCACGGCTCTCCTGACTCCGGCGCGGTCTTCCGCGCCGGCTTTTTTATGGGCGGGTGTCTCAGCCCTTGGGGATCGGCCAGCCCGCCTCGTCGGGGCGGAAAAGCCAGCCGCGCTTGGCAAAGAGAAACGCCACCATCAGGGATGTCCAGAGGCCGAGCAGCAGCCCGGCGGCAACGTCGCTCGGATAATGGGCGCCGACGATGACGCGCGAGATCCCGATCACCAGTGCCAGCGCGAAAAAGACCGGCCGGAGCTTCGGCAGCAGCATGGCAAAGACGCCGAAGAAAGCGCCGGCCGCGGTCGAATGGCCCGATGGAAAGCTCTCGAACAGGGTGTCGCCGGTAAACGGCGTCAGGCTGTAGGCGCCAAGGTCGACCAGAAGTTCCGGCCTTGCGCGGCCGATCAGCAACTTCAGCGCATGCGCAAGCACGCTGGCGGTGCCGATGGTCAGGAAAAAATAGGCGGCAAGGTTGCGCACGGTGCGGGCCTGGCGCTGAAGCGGCTCCTGAAGGAGCGCACGCCGCAGGATGAAGGCGACGGCAAGGACCAGACCCGAGAGATAGATCATCCAGCCGAAGGTGCCGAAGTCGGTGATCAGGCGGTTGAAGGCGACGATGCTCTCGGGCAGGGCCTGCGCCCGCTCCGAGAGGAAAGGATCGAGCGGGATGAAGGCAAGCACGAGGATCAGCGTCGTGATGAGGATCCATCCGGTTGAAGCGAGCGGTCGGTTCATGGTTGTCTTTCCAAACGGTCTGCAAGCAAGAAATGCGCCTACTGCATGTTTCCTTAAATCGTATCCGGTTTAAGGACAAAAACATGCAGCAATTCAAAGTGCTACAGCGACCTTTGCGCGTCTGATAAGACGCGCGGCGCTGTAGATGCCCTACGGTCCCTCTCCGCACCTATGGCTCGCAGTTTTGCCTGCATGTGTCGGTTTCGCCGCCAAATTCAAGACCACCGAACGCAAAACACCTCCGGATCGCTCCGAAGGTGTTTGAAAGTTTGGATAGCGTCACCCGAACGGGTGCGCCTTTGATTGGAGCGTTTCCGCTTAGACGGAGTCGCAGAAACGCTCTATCTCTTTGTTTTTACACATTCCCTGACGGAAAACCGTTTCGCACTTTTCCTGGAAATGCTCTAATCAGGCCGACAGGCTCTTGAACTCGGAGAGGATGGCTTCGCCCATCTCGACCGTTCCGACCTGGCGTGCGCCTGCGGCCATGATGTCGCCGGTGCGAATGCCCTTGTCGAGCACGGTGGCGATCGCCTTCTCCAGGTTGTCGGCGTCCTTGACCAGGTTGAAGGAGTAGCGCAGGCACATGGCGAAGGAGGCGATCATGGCGATCGGGTTGGCGAT
>NZ_MBSS01000010.1 GCF_001695855.1 Ensifer sp. LC163 | reverse complement strand
GCTTCACTTTCCATGCTAACGCCATTCATCTCAGCTTTCTCCTGCTGACCACGAATCGCTTACGCTAGCACACCATTGCCCAGCCCGAATCCCCCGATTTTGTGACTCAGTAAGACTAGCACCCTTAACTTCAAGTCGTTATGCGGCCGCACCTTGGCGGAGGCAAGCTGCGAACCAAAAAGGAAAGTCTCCTCATCGGCTTCCCACGGGCAGAAACGATTGCAGAAGGTCGCTTTCGAAGTGTGGAGTGCTCCGAATTGGGCCGACGGGGAACCGTTTTTTTTCCGGGTTTAAGCTCAGTTCGGCGGCCGGCGAGCCGTTCATGAGCGAACTCAGCACCTTATTTCTGATTGCGCTGTGTGGCGGGAACTCATTTTGTTCATTACGCCAATCCTCCATCTTCGAGCGAGCATCTGAATGGTTCTCTTTTCGGACGTTAGAGCATTTCAGGCGTGAGGAGCTTTGACGCTTGTTAGGCTCTATGGCAATACTGTCCGATGGAGGATGCAGCTATGTGCTGCTTTCACGAGTCTTTGGATCGGCCTGTTGGGGAAATCGCGAAATGAGCGTTAGAGATGAGACTTTGAATTCAATTGGTTTGCGGATGGGTACGGATAAATCGTCGGACGTTCACGATTTCCTCCGACTCTACGACAAGCGGCTGAGCCACTTGCGGGACGAAAAGTTCAACTTCTTTGAAGTAGGTGTCTTTAAGGGTGGCTCAATACGAACGTGGCGGGAGTATTTTTCAAAGGCTACGATTGTAGGTATAGATTACGATGCTGAGTGCGAGAAATATGCGAATGAGAGAATAAATATTCGCATTGCGGATCAGTCAGATATTCATGCCGCTTTCGATATTGTTCAAGAGTTTGGAAAACCACTCGTGTTTCTGGATGACGGCTCGCATAGGTGGGATCATCAAATTACGACGTTGCAAATATTCTGGCCCCTTCTGGAGAGAGGTGGCATCTATATTATCGAGGATCTCGATACCAGTTTCGATGGGCATCTTAAGGAGGCGCCCTTCGAAGGGTATTCGCCGATATCAACATACGATTACTTATCTAAGTTGGGAAGAATGCTCGTGGGTGACCAAGCGGTTCAAGAGGAAAAGCCATACGATCTCTTCATCGCGTCTCAATACAAAAATGTGGATTCCGTGGAGTTCATTCGAAGAAGTTGCATAATTACAAAAAAAAGTTGATTGGAAAACGCGGAACGTAAAAGCGTTATGGGTGTTTTATTTGTGGGAATTAATAAATGAACGACGATAAGTTCCTAAGGACGTTAGTTGAGTATTCAACGAAACACAATGCAGAGCTGAATGACTATCCGATTAACGATATTGATGACGACGAAAACTTCTATGCGTTGTTCCTGAAGTGCCGCCCCTATACAATGACCAGTAAGGAGGCGATGTATGCGCTATACAAAGCCGTGGAGTATGTCGTGAGGGGAAACTTAAGCGGCGCTTTTGTGGAATGCGGAGTTTGGAAAGGAGGGAGTGCACTACTGGCTGCCCATGCATTTCACCTGTTTGAGCGTTCGGCGCGGGAGATTTGGCTCTATGATACATTTGAGGGGATGAGCGAACCTACGGAGGTCGATGTAGATGTGACTGGCACAACTGCCAAGCAATACATGGACGTTTATGGTGATGACGGTAAGTGGTGTTATGCCGGCTTGGAGTCGGTAAAGAGTGTCTTTGCCGATGAGGGGTTACATACTGGAGTTAATTTCATTCAAGGCGATGTTGTTGAAACACTAAAGCACCAGCGGCCAAACTCGATAAGCATTTTGCGATTAGATACCGATTGGTATGAGTCAACTAGGGCTGAACTCGAATATCTATATGATTTGGTGGTGCCTGGGGGAGTGTTGATATTTGACGATTACGGACATTGGCGGGGATCACGGCAGGCTGTCGATGAGTTTTTCTCCTCACGAACCCCGCTTTACCTTCAAAGGATCGATCCTGGTGTGCGTCTGGCCATAAAGCGATAACTGCACTGAGGTGATTTGAACTAGGAAACGAGTTTGAGGAGTAGAGTGATTGCTAGACCTAGTAATCTTGTAATCTGAGACGGTGTTTCGTTTTTCCGTACACTCAGTACACGCGTCTTACGCCAGATGTCGATGGCAGGCGGCCATGTGTTGTGGTGGTGCGCGACTTCGGAGTCTGGTTCTGGGTCGGTTAGAGACAGCGTGGCTATGGGCATTTGCAAGGGGTGACCGTCCTTACGGAGGTGGCGGTCCGCTGATCGTGGCCTATCGCTACGAGGACGGTCAAAGGTAGTATTATTTTGAGACTTGTCTATTGTCACGATTGGCTATGCTGAACATTCACGCGGACGTTGGCAAATTCGTTGGCTCCCACAGTCGGAAGACTGAATTTCACAAGTGCCGTTGACAGCGGTTCCAAACTCTCCCATTGATTTAAACGATTCCGAGGGGAGCACTTCACAGTGCTGAGATGGCGGTGAGCCGGACCCTTGAACCTGATCCGGGTCATGCCGGCGTAGGAACGGGAAAAGAGCCGCTCTCGGCAAACTAATCGCGTCTTCGCTTTCACCTGGGTCTCCGTGATGTTTTGTCTGGAGATCGATCGATGCTGTCTTTTGCCAAGTTGCCGCCGGGTTGCGGGTTTGCATTTTGTTCGGGTCGCTGCGTCGGCTGACCGGCGATGCGTCTGGTGCTCATTTTCGGTCGCAGCCTTATCGTGCTTGCTGCCCTTTGGCAGGCGGCCGTGCTTGTTTTTGCGTTGCCGCGCTATCTGTTGCCGACGCCGCTGGAGGTGCTGGCCGTGTTCGCGCGGCAGCCGGGATTTCTGCTCGAGCAAAGCCTGGTGACCATTGCCGAAATGCTGGCCGGTCTCGCCGTCGGTACGACTTTCGGTGTTGCGACGGCTATCGGGCTTGCAGCTTTTCCGCGGCTAGGAAAACTCGTCTGGCCCTTCGTGCTTGTCCTCCAAGCCTTTCCCGTCTTCGTCATCGCGCCCTTGCTGGTGCTGTGGTTCGGCTTCGGCATGGTCTCGAAGATCGTGATGGCGGCCATCATCATCTTCTTTCCCGTTGTATCCGCATTTTCAGATGGTCTGCGTCGTATTGACACGCAGATCCTCGATGCCGTGGCACTGACCAAGGCGAGTCACTGGCAGGCGCTAAGGCTCGTGCGACTGCCGCTGGCGTTGCCGGGGCTGGTGACCGGTCTGCGCGTTGCGGCCCCTTTGGCGCCGCTCGGCGCCGTCGTCGGCGAATGGGTCGGCGCCTCGGCGGGCCTCGGCTTCGTTATCGTCCAGGCGAACGCCCGCATGCAGACGGATGTCGTCTTCGCTGCGATGGCCATTCTCGCCGTTCTCGCCGTCGGCCTCAGGCTTCTCGTCGATGAGGCAACACGTCCACTCGCGCACTGGGCGCGAGAAACCTGAATTTCCGAGATCAACTGGGAGAGTTCATAACATAATGATCCGCAAATTTCTGATTTCCGCCAGCTTTGCGTTAGGCGTCGTCCTTTCAACCGGCTCAGCAACGGCCGCCGAAAAACTGACGGTGATGCTGGAGTGGTTCGTCAATCCCGACCATGCTCCGATCGTCGTCGCCAAGGAGCTCGGCCTGTTCGAAAAGGCGGGGCTCGATGTCGTACTTTTACCTCCGGCCGACCCTTCGAGCGTTCCGCGTCTGGTCGCAGCCGGGCAGGCCGATATCGGCGTGCACTATCAACCGAACCTCTATCTCGACCATGCCGCGGGTTTGCCCCTCATTCGCATCGGCACCCTCGTCGAGACGCCGCTCAACACCGTCACCGTCCTTGACGACGGTCCGATCCGCAGCCTCGCCGATCTGAAGGGCAAGAAAATCGGCTTTTCCGTCTCGGGTTTCGAGGACGCGATGCTCGGCCGGATGCTGGCTTCGGTCGGTCTCAACAAGGAAGATGTCGAGCTCGTCAACGTCAACTTCGCTCTGTCGCCGTCGCTGATCGCCGGCAAGGTCGATGCAACCATCGGCGGTTTCAGGAATTTCGAACTGACGCAGATGCGTTTTGAAGGGCGCGAGGGCCGATCGTTCTTTCCCGAAGAGCACGGCGTGCCTGTTTATGACGAGCTCGTCTTCGTCACCGACAAGGCGAAGGTCGCCGACAAGCGATTGCGGCCATTCCTGGCCGCGGTGGAGCAGGGGGCGATCTTTCTCACCAATCACCCTGAAGAAGCCTGGAAGCTGTTTGTCAAAGCCTATCCGAACCTCGTCGACGAACTCAACCGCAGCGCGTTCACGGACACGCTGCCGCGCTTCGCCAAGCGGCCGGCCGCGCTCGATCGCGGTCGCTATGAGCGGTTTGGCAAGTTCCTTGCTGAAAGCGGCCTGATTGGCCAGGAACCTGATGTCGACGATATCGCGGTGGAAATCCGATGACGTGCGAAACTGGCTTCGTTGAAAATGCTGCTGCATCGCTGGTGCTTGTGCGGCAGCAGCGTCCACATGTGCATTGCCTGATGAACACGGTGGTGCAGAAGTTCGTGGCCGATGGGTTGGCGGCTCTGGGTGCTGTTCCCTCGATGACATCGGCCCCGGATGAGGTTGCGGCTTTTGCCCGGCGCGCAGATGCGCTCGTCGTCAACCTCGGTACGCTTGATGAAGAGCGGCGCACGGCGATCCGCCTGGCGACCGCCGTTGCACGTGATGCCGACAAGCCGTGGATCGTCGATCCCGTGCATTGCGATTATTCGCCGTCGCGGCTTGCCTTCGCCCGGGAACTCTTAGCATCCGGACCTTCCGTTGTTCGCGGCAATGCCAGCGAGATGGAGATCATCGGTGAGGTCGATGGTGTCCTGAAGATCAAGACCGGGCCGATCGACGAACTTACACTGGATCGGCACACGATCCGGGTTGAGAACGGACATCCTCTCATGGCTCAAGTGACGGGAACGGGGTGCCTGTCGGGTGCCTTGATTGCAGCCTACATGGCCGTCGAGCCGGATCGCCTGAAGGCGGCCACGGGTGCGCTGCTAACAAGCGGCATTGCCGCGGAGATCGCCGCGGAACGATCGAGTGGTCCCGGAACCTTCGAGGTTGCCTTCCGCGATGCGCTCGCAGAAGTCCGCCCTGAGGATATCATTGCCAATGCCAGGATTTCCCATGCCGAAGGTTGATTATCGCCTGAAGGCGCTCGTCGATGCGCCCCTTGGAGACAAAACGAACTTGGCTGATCTGGCGCGTACGGCTGCGCTCAGTGGCGCGACACTCATCCAGTATCGCGACAAGACGAACTCGACACGAGAGATGATCGAACAGGCGCGGGCAATCGGTGCTGCGCTTGCCGAAACCGGCGTGCCTTTTGTTATCAACGACCGCGTCGATGTGGCGCTTGCGGTGGGCGCCGATGGCGTCCATCTCGGGCGGGACGACATGGACGCGGCAACGGCGCGTTCGATGATGGGCGATGCTACGATTATCGGCTTGACGGTCAAGAACGAAATGGATGCACAGACTACCATTGGTTCACCGATTGATTACGCCTGCATCGGAGGTGTCTACGACACGCTGTCGAAGCATAACCCCGATCCGCCGGTCGGCCTCGAAGGATTCGCTAGGCTTCGCGTGACGCTTCTGGCGGCCAAGCCGGATCTGCCTGTCGGAGCCATTGCAGGCATCAATGTGCAGCGCGCCGCTGACGTCGTTGCCGCCGGAGCCGATGGCGTCGCAGTCATTTCCACGATCTTTGCCGCTTTAGACCCGGCAGCGGCCACACGCGAGTTGCGCGCTGGTGTCGACTTAGCTCTGAGGGAGGCTTCGCGATGACCGCCATTGCAGTCACCATTGCGGGCTCGGATTCCGGCGGCGGGGCGGGCATCCAGGCGGACCTGAAGACCTTTTCCGCTCTCGGTGCCTATGGAGCAAGCGTAATCACTGCGATCACGGCGCAGAACACCAGAGGCGTAACGGCGGTCGAGGATATCTCGCCAGCGGTCGTCCAGGCTCAGATTGACGCAGTGTTTTCGGATCTTGCTGTTGGCGCCGCAAAGATCGGCATGGTGTCTCGCAGAGAGACGATCGCGGTCATAGCCGACGGACTTCGCCGATACGGCAAGATGGCAGTGCTCGACCCTGTGATGGTCGCCACATCCGGTGACGCGCTGCTGCGCCCAGATGCCATTGCCGCGCTGAGAGAGCAACTGCTGCCGCTGGCGCTGATCGCCACGCCTAACCTGCCGGAGGCGGCATTGCTGACCGGGCGCGCGATTGCGACGGATGAGACAGAGATGGCCCATCAGGCCGAGATCATTCTAAAAGCTGGCGCGCGCTCGGTTCTCATCAAAGGCGGGCACGCGGGCGGCCCGGAGGCGACAGATATCTTCTTTGATGGAGGAGAGCCTGTTCGGTTGAAGGCGCCGCGGATCGAAACGACGAATGACCACGGCACGGGGTGCACACTATCGGCAGCGATTGCTGCCGGGCTCGCAAACGGATTGTCGCTCACGCAGGCTGTGATCGCGGCCAAAGACTATCTGCATCGTGCCGTCGTTGCGGCTGGCGATCTGAAAGTCGGGCAGGGCCGAGGACCAGTCCATCACTTTCATCGCTGGTGGCAACCTCATGCTCGCTAGCATCGCCCAAGCGTTGTTGCTGCGGTTGGAGCGAGATTACGTGTCATCCAGAGCCCGCTTCATGCGACGCTGTGGGAAAGTTTCGGTGCCGTCCCAGTCGGCCTGCTGATCACCGAGACCTATAACGCGCTTGCAACGGGCGTCGTCGATGGCATGGACCTGACGAAATCCGCCTATGCCGGCTTCAATCTCTACGAAGTCGTGCCTGACGTGATCGAAACCGGCCACATCTGGGCATCCGGTGCTCTCGTTTTTGCCAAGCCCTTCTGGAGCGGCCTAACGGTTGAGGAAAGGGAGGCATTCCGGGATGCTGCCATCGAGGGTGCACGGTATTTCAACGAACTGATCGTTGCCGATGAGGCGGCCTCGGTCGAGTTGGCGAAAACTGCCGGTGCGCGCTTCAACGCCGCCGACGACCGAGACCAGTGGATCGCGGGCGCACGAAATGTGTGGGCGGCATACGCGGATAAAGGTATGCGGCGTTCACGCCCCATTGATTTTTCAATTGCAGCGATCTGAGGCCGATCCTCGGCGGTCAAATGAGCTCACCGAAGAGTACCTGATGAGCTCATCGTGAGGCCTTGATGCGGGCGGCATAGGCCCACGGCATCAGGGCTTCGATGTCCTTGGCGAGGTGGCCGTTTGCGAGGCGGGTGAAGAGGTCGCACAGATAGGCGTAGGGCTCAACGCCGTTCATTTTGCAAGTGCCGATCAGACTGGCAAATCTAGCCCAATTGCGCCCCCCTTCATCGTGCCCCGCAAAGAGCGCATTGCGGCGGTTCATGGCCGGTCGGCGGATCGCGTTTTCCACCAGGTTGGAGTCGATATCGACGTGGCCGTCGTCCAGGAACAGCCGGAAGCCATCCTGCCGCGTCAGCATATAGGCCAGGGCTTTTCCGAGGTCAGACTTGCGTGAGACGCGCTTGGCTTGCGCTGCCAGCCAGGTGAAGAACTCGTCCACCAGCGGGAGGGACAGGTCCTGTCGAACTGCCCGGCGATGTTCGGGATCGCAACCCCGTATACTGTCTTCGATCTTGTAGAGCGCGGCGATCCGCACCAGCGCCTCGTCGACGATGGGCGATCCGCTCTTCGGCGTGGCCTTGATCAGCTTTCTGCGCCCGTGCGCCCAACAGAAAGCCAGCGTCAAGGGATCGCCACCCACCCGGTCCGACGTGGCGAGGTGAGAGTAACCACCGTAGGCATCCACCTGGATTGTCCCGTTGAACCCGTCGAGGATTTCAGCGGCATATTCGCCTTTACGCCCGGGCCGGTAATGGAACACCACGCCTGGCGGCGCAGAGCCATTCCAACCGCGGTCGTCACGCAGCACGGCCCACAGATAACCGGTCTTCGTCTTGCCTCGCCCCGGATCAAGCACCGGAGCCGTTGTCTCGTCGACATAAAGCCGCGTGCTTTCCCACAGCAGCCGTTTGGCCATGTGGTCTACCACCGGTGCGATCGCAGCACCCGTCCTGCCCATCCAATCTGCCAGCACCGTGCGGTCGATCGGTACGCCGTGTCGCGCCATGACCTCGGCCTGCCGGTTGAGCGGCATATGTTCGGAATGCTTGGAGACGGCAATCTCAGCCAGAAGGGCTTCGGTCGGCCAGCTCCCTTCCAAGAGATGCGCCGGCGCTCTGGCCTGGACGACGCCCGTTCGACCCTTGGGGCATGCGTATCTCGGGCGGATCGTGACGATCACCTCGTAGCGTGCCGGAATCCGGTCGAGCCGTTCCGTCCGATCCTCGCCGATCCGGACCATGTTGCCGCAACCGCAGGGACAAACGATGCTCTCGGGCTCGATCACTCTCTCGACCCGCGGCAGATGTTCGGGCAGTGCACGGGCCTTACGCTCCTTGCGAGGAACGGCCTTGTCCGGATCGGATGCGCTGGCTTCGATCTTTTTCTCGACGGCGGCGATCCGCGCCTGTGTTTCGGCAATCGCCGTTTCAAGGTCTTCCAGCGCCAGTTCCATCTGCGCCGGATCGAGCTTTTCCGATTTCGGCCCGAACTTCGTGCGCCGATAGTCGTGAACCTGCCCCTCAAGCTTCTCGATCAGTTCCTTCAACTCGGCGATGAACGCGTCCTTTTCGGCCACCACCGCCTGCTCATGCTGACGTGCAGCACGCTCGACCGACAGCTCGAACTGCATCGCCGCAAACGCCTTCACCACCTCTGGCGGAAGGTTCGGAAACAGGCTGAGATCAAGGGGCGACGACATGCGGCCTTATAGCAAGGAAGCACAAAAAAGCCAAATAAAACAATGCAAAGACGGCCTGATATTCACCCTGCCGCCGACGGCGCGGTCACCCGTTGCGCCATGACCCGTCGCCAGTCAAGACCTTCGAACAAAGCCTCATATTGACCTCTGGAAAGACGCATCGTCCCATCCTGAACCTTGGGCCAGGCAAAGTTTCCATGTTCAAGAATTTTGTAGGTTAGCACCATTCCGGTGCCATCCCACACCAGGATTTTCAGGCGATCCCCGCGCTTCGACCGGAAGATCACCGTCACCCCGGAATGCGGGTCGAGCTTCAACTCGGTCTGCACCATCAGAGCCAGCGCCTGATGCCCACAGCGGAAGTCCACCGGCCGCGTTGCAATCAGGATCGGCAGTCGTTGGCCCGCGACGATCATGCCGTCCCTCGCATGGCTCGCACCAGAGCCGCCACACGTTCAACCGGCACATCGCCGGGAACCCGCATCACAACGTCCGGGCCGATCTCCAACGTCAAGACCGGACAAACCGCCTCCGACAGCGGCGGCGCCAAAACATTCACAGCCTCGCTCGGCTCTGCCGCAATCGCTAAAGGCACAAAGGCAGGCTCGGCATCGCCGCTCTCCGACAGGCCCGGCATAGCCTCAAAAGGCAGGGCCAGAATGCCCTCGCGCGCTTGCCGGCGCCAGAAGGAAAGCTGGTGCGGAACAACGTCATGACGGCGCGCGACATCAATAACACGAACACCAGGCTCAAGGCTTTCCGCCACGATCCGCGCCTTCACAGCATCCGGCCAACGTCGGTTTCCGCGGCGCGGCTCGACAACTTCGTAGCGCCCAACAAATCCATCATCTGCCATGCAAATCTCCAGATAGTCCTGGAAACCTTCTCGCACGCCCAGCCAGCCTCAAAATACAGCCTATCCAATGGGGCGGAGACGGCGCTTACGGATAAAGTGGGTAGCATGGAGGTGGTCGAAGCCGTGCAGGCAACGGGTTAAGATAGATTGGCTGGTGAGGCGCTAAAACTGAAATCCTCCTGCTGTTACATAATATTGTTAGGGTTCTCACTCCCTTGCCCCCGGTTTAGAGTGTCGCGAATCGCATCCCACAGGTTGACGAATGCAGGGTCCACAACACAGCCACGCGCCGATGAAATCCAGCATCGCTCATCTTCCTGAGCGTAAGCAGCGCGAACTCGCTCGCGTCGTCGAGGTACTGCATGAGGAGTTTGAGGACGCGCTGAAGGACGGTACTGCCGACTTCAAAAAACGTGGTCGAATACTGAAGATCATTTTGTTCGGTTCTTACGCGCGCGGAAATTGGGTGGATGAGCCGCACACGAAAAAGGGTTACCGCTCGGACTACGATATCCTCGTGGTTGTGAACAACAGCAAGCTCACGGATTTCACACGTTATTGGGCGAAGGCACAGGATCGACTGCTGCGGCTGTCGGGGATCGAAACACCCACGAGCTTGATCGTGCACTCCCGGCGCGAGGTGAATACCTCTCTCTACGAGGGCCAGTACTTCTTTATCGAGATTCGAAACGACGGGATCGTGCTCTACGAACTAGATGACGAACCACTCGCTGTGCCGAAACCGCTTTCCAAAGTCGATGCCTTCCGGATCGCCACAGATTACTTCGAAGACCGTTTGCCACACGCTAAGACCTTCTCCGAAGGGGCTTCATTCTTTGTTGGTGGAAGGAAGTTCAAAGAAGCCGCCTTCCTACTGCATCAATCGATCGAACAAGCATACGCCACACTTCTTTTGGTCCTGACGAACTATAGTCCTGCATCCCATAATTTGAGCTTCCTGCGCGGGCGCGCCGTAGAGCAGCATAGGGAGTTGGCTGAGGTCTGGAGGGCTGATCAGCAGCGTTTCGTTTCATGGTTTAATATCGTCAATGAAGCCTATGTAAAAGCACGTTATTCTAGGCATTATGAAATTACCGAGGAAGCATTGGTGTGGCTACTGGACCGGACCGAGACACTGATCGATCTCGTAGAAAAAGCCTGCCGTAACCATCTCGAAAAACTCAAGGCAGAAGTCGAAAGCACTAGGAAACTCTGAGAATAGAAAGCGATATCAGCTAATTGCGCTACTACCTTGATGTTCTTCGTTGGTTTGAAGATCGAAACGCGGGTAGGGCGCTAAACAGCGCTGAAGCGCGAAGCGGCCTCAGCCGCCACTCCGCCCGCCAAGTCTTCATGGCGTTAGGCCACGCGCCGGCCCCTATCATCGAACACATGCAGGTCCTTGGCTATCGCTCCAACCGTCACATGGTCGTCGATCTGTCTGACCGAGCGACCGGGTACGCGAAACACAAGATCCTGACCATTGGCGAATTTGCCATGCACGTAGCTTTCCGCTCCAACGAGTTCGATGCTGTCGATGCGGACCTTGGCGGTGAAATCAAAGTCCGTCGCGTTGGGTTCGCAGACTGCGAGGTCTTCCGGTCGGATGCCGATCGTAAATGCGCCTGCTGGTTTGGGCACATTTGGCGAGATCGACCAGCCCTCAAGAGTTTCGGCATGTTTGAGCAGGTTCATCGACGGTGAACCGATGAAGGTTGCGACAAAGGTCGTTGCCGGTTTTTCGTAGAGTTCGATCGGTGATCCGACCTGCTCGATCTGTCCGCCATTGACGACGACCAGCTTGTCGGCAAGCGTCATCGCTTCCATCTGGTCATGCGTGACATAGACACTTGTCGTGCCAAGAGACCGCTTCAAGCGCTTGATTTCTATGCGCATCTGTCCTCTCAGCTTGGCGTCTAGATTGGACAGCGGCTCGTCGAACAGAAACGCCGCCGGTTCGCGCACGATCGCCCGTCCCATGGCTACGCGCTGGCGCTGGCCGCCGGAAAGCTGGCGTGGTTTGCGGTGAAGGTAAGGCTCGATCTCGAGCGTCTTTGCGGCAATCGCGATCCGACGCTCGATCTCCTCCTTCGGGGTGTTGCGGTTCTTCAGTCCGTAGGCGAGGTTTTGATGGACCGTCATATGCGGGTAGAGCGCGTAGTTCTGAAACACCATCGCGATGTCTCGCTCGGCCGGTTCCAGATCGTTGACCGTCCTGTCACCGATGACGATCTCGCCGGAACTGATGCTTTCCAGCCCAGCAATCATGCGCAGAAGTGTCGACTTTCCGCATCCGGAAGGGCCGACGAGAACGACGAGTTCGCCATCGTCGATCTGGAGCGAGACGCCCTTGATTGCCTCGATATTGCCGCCATAGATCTTGCGGACGTTGTTCAGTGTAATTTGAGCCATTACTTCTCAGTCTCCACAAGGCCTTTGACGAACCAGCGCTGCATCAGCACGACAACGAGAATTGGCGGGATGATCGCCAGGATCGCCGTCACCATCACATAGTTCCAAGGCGTCGAGGCGTCGGTGAAATCGACCATGCGTCGCAGGCCGATGATGATCGTGTTCATCTTGGCATCGTTCGTCACCAACAACGGCCAGAGATACTGGGTCCAGCCGTAGATGAAGAGGATGACGAACAGCGCTGCAATGTTGGTTTTCGAAAGCGGAAGCAGGATATCGCGCATGAAGCGAAAGGGGCCGGCATTGTCGATGCGGGCGGCCTCCACCAGCTCGCCTGGGATCGTCAGAAAGAATTGCCGGAAGAGAAAGGTTGCCGTGGCCGATGCCATCAGCGGCAAGGTCAGCCCGGCATAGGTATCGATCAGCCCAAGGTCAACGATCACCTTATAGGTGGGCAGGATACGCACCTCGACCGGCAGCATCAGCGTAATGAAGATCATCCAGAAGAAAACCATCTTCAGCGGAAAGCGGAAGAACACGATCGCGAAGGCAGACAGGAAGGAGATGACGATCTTGCCGACGGCGATGGCGATCGCAACGACAGTCGAATTGAACAGCAGCCGTTCAAGGCTGACGCCAACCACACGCTCGACGCCGCCGGACATTGCCTCCGTGTAGTTCTCGGTCAGATGATCGCCGATGGCCAGTGACATCGGCGGACGGATGATCTCGACCGAGGTGCGGGTGGAAGCGACAAAGGTGTAGTAGATCGGAAAGGCGACGATGATGACGCCGATGATCAGTACGAGATGGCCGATGAAATTGGCGATGGGACGTTTTTCAATCATCGGCGCGCCTCATGAGTAGTGAACCCGCTTCTCGACGAAGCGGAACTGGAACGCCGTCAGTGCGACGACGATGACCATGAGGATGACCGACTGGGCCGCGGAACTGCCGAGGTCGAGATTGACGAAGCCATCATTATAGACCTTGTAGACGAGCGTTTCAGTCGCCTTTGCCGGGCCGCCGCCGGTGACGGCATGGATGATGCCGAACGTGTCGAAGAAGGCGTATACCGTGTTGACCACGAGCAGGAAGAAGGTCGTCGGCGCCAGAAGCGGGAAGACGATCGTCCAGAAGCGCCGCGCGCCCCGCGCGCCATCGATCGATGCTGCCTCGATCAGCGATTTCGGGATCGCCTGCAAACCGGCGACGAAGAAGAGGAAATTATAGCTGATCTGCTTCCAGGCGGCCGCAACGATGACCAGGACCATGGCCTGGTTGCCGTTCAGGAGCGGATCCCAGGCAAAGCCGTTCCGCCGAAGGATATAGGCAAACGTGCCCATCGCCGGATTGAACATGAAGAGCCACAGCATGCCGGCAACGGCGGGTGCGACAGCATACGGCCAGATGAGGAGCGTGCGGTAGACGTTTCTGCCGCGAACGACGCGGTCGGCTGCCGTCGCCAACAGCAGGGCCACGGCCATGGACAGAAGCGCCGTCGCCAGGCTGAAGACCACCGTCACTTCTAGGGAATGCAGGTAGTCCGGATTTGAGAGAACAGCGCGAAAGTTCGCGAGGCCGACGAATCCGGATTTCAGGCCGAACGGATCCTCGCGAAGCACCGATTGGTAAAGTGCCTGGCTGGCTGGCCAGAAAAAGAAGATGACCGTGAGCACGATCTGCGGCGCGAGCAGGAGATAAGGCAGGATTTTATTGGGAAAGACGACAGGCTGCAAAGCGACCCCCTTCTTTGCTTGAGGAGAGGACCCACCCCGGGTGGCGCCCGGGGCAGGTCTGCTGTTGCGTCGTTAGTTTCCGATAGCTGCCGCGATTGCGGCGTTCGCCTTCTTGGTACCTTCGGTCAAGGCCGCTTGCGCATCCTTCTGCCCGGCAAGCATGGCCTCGAACTCTTCGTTGAGGATGTCTCGAACCTGCGGAAGATTGACGAGCCGCACGCCCTTGGAGTTTTCCGTCGGCGCCTTGCCCATCATCTGCAGGATCGGCGTTTCACGGCCGGGGTTCTTCTCGTAGAAGCCCGACTTCTTGGTTTCCTCATAGGCGGCGAGGGTAACAGGTAGATAGCCCGAGACCTGATGCAGCCGTGCCTGGATTTCGGCCTTCGAAAGGAAGTTAAAGAACTCGGCGATGCCCTTGTATTCATCGTCGGACTTGCCGGCGAACACCCAGAGGCTTGCGCCGCCAGGAATGGTGTTCTGCGGACCGTTGCCCTCGTAATAGGGCAGCTGGCTGATACCGTATTTAATACCCGACTTGATGATGTCGCCGAGACCGCCCGATGATTCCGTCAGAATGGCGCATTCACCTGAGGTGAAGAGCTGCTTGGCCTCAGAGGTGCGGCCGCCATAGCGGAACGTGCCGTCCTTTGCGAGATCGGCGATCGCCTGGAAATGCTGCACGAACAGCGGCGCGTCGACCTTCAGTTCCACGTCGAGAGCGGCCAAGCCGTTCTCATTGGTTCCGTAGGGCACGTTGTTCCAGGCTGCGAAGTTCTCGGTCTGGATCCAGGTCAGCCAGGTCGAGGTGAAGCCGCAGGCCGAAGCACCACTCGCCTTAATCTTCTTGGCTGCGTCGAACACCTCCGGCCAGGTCTTCGGCGGTTTCTCGGCATCAAGGCCAGCTTTCGCGAACGCGTCCTTGTTGTAATAAAGGATCGGCGACGAATTGTAGGGGAATGACAGCATCGTGCTGTCAGCCTTCGAGTAATAGGCGACGATACCGGGCAGGTACTGGTCCTTGTTGAATTCGTAACCGCCCTTCTGAAGCACGTCGACCACTGGCAGGATTGCGCCTTCGGCGCCGAGCATCACACCACTACCGGCATCAAAGACCTGCAGGATGGCGGGCGCCTGCTTGGAACGGAACGCGGCAATGCCGGCGTTCAACGTTTCAGGGTAGGTGCCCTTGAAGACCGGAACCACCTTGTAGGCGGTCTGACTATCGTTGAATTCCTTTGCGAGCTTGTCGACAACTTCGTTGTTGGCGCCGGTCATGGCGTGCCACCATGAAAGCTCGGTTGCGGCCAATGCGTTTGAAGCCAGGCCGGCTGAAAATGCGGACGCGACCACAACGGTCCAGTTCAAATGTCTGAACATGATTCCTCCCATTTCTCAAAAGCCAGGGCATTTGGCACGCCCGGCGAAATCGATCCTCCTCGATCGAAGCTTGCACAACCTTCGCTGCGAAACCAAAAAGTAGTAGAAACGAAATGAAATGAATATGCAACGAAGATATGACAATGGAACACGCATTCCACTGACCGCCGGGGGAGTGCTTCTCAGCGCCAGTTCTTGTGGATGCTTTCAGTGGCTCTGTGTAGGCCCATCGTTTCGTTCGCAACCAACAAAAGGCCGGCTTGGCGTTGTTCCCGAAATAATCAGCGGCCTGCCCGCGACATTCTCACAACGTCGAGAAGCAGACATACTTTCTCTTCGATCTTTGCGCACTGAGCTTCTAAGTCGGTTAGGCGCGTCGAATCACGCGGACTAATTTGTAGTTCGCTGTCGCGTTCCTGCGTGGTCGTTGCGTAGGACTCAAATAGCTGGTCAAGAGCGAGCGCATCGTGCGATTGCAATTGATCGCGACGGGCGGGAAGCCTCAGGCAGAGCCGAGCCTGTCCAATTTTCCTGAGGTCCATTAAAACTCCTTTTCCGCATTCCTGCGCGACAAGAATTTTAGTGCGTAACCTGTTAAAACGGAAGGGGAATGGGTCAACCTGCGACCGCATCAACATAAAGGCCGATCTGTTCGTTCGGCCAACGGCAAGCCTCGATGACGTAGGACTGGGCGATGTTGGCGAGCATGACCATCGCGTATGGCCGCGTAAGCCTCGCTGGTATTTGGGTGAATCGTCGCCATGTTCTGATCGAATGAGCATCGCAAAACCACTTTGTTAAGGTCTTGCCACATTGGTACGGGGTGTCGGCAGGCGACGGTAATCGTCCCGATGAACCTGCCACATCAGCAACTCGCAGATCTGCGTCTTCCTCGCAAACCGCAATAGCAGTGCCAACCAATGCGACGGCGACCAAGGCAGCGGTAGACCGATTTTGCTGCTGCACCATGATGCGACACTCGTTAGGTTGATGTAGCGTCGGGTTGGTTCGATTGCTCCTCCCGAGAATACGGATCCCGTGTCTCCATAAAAATCCCGCACAAATCAGCTTTGCTGATCGCTTTTGGATTCTTTCGAAAGTCCGCCTGCGCGGTCGTGCGTTCAGCCAACGCGAGCATGATCGCAGCGGCTGCAGCGAGCTACTTCGTAATGTTCATGTGCAAGATGTCCCCCAGCTCCCTCGGGGACCATGTTACAACTTTTCGAAGAGTCGAGCTCACTACCTAAATCCATCCTTGATGCCGATTTCGTCGGCGACCGACTTCACACAGATGCGTCCTTTCGCGTCCCGCATTGTCTAATGTTGCGAGCGGTCTGGCGATTTTCTCATCGATTGGCGTGCTGCTCGGCTCGGCGCTAATTGGCGAGATCGTTAGCACGCGTTCGAGGGGAAGTACTCTTTAGCCAAGGCTGAGCGGAACAATCAGCGGGCGGCGAGGTGCCGGCCGGCACGCTCTATGGCGCCGCCAAGACGCGCGGAATTTCTTGCGTGCGTGATGAATATTGACAATATGTGCGACGCGTCCTACGCTCAAAGGCAGGAAAAGGATACGCCCATGGCTTCGGGAAGCATTCATGTAAAGGTTGGTGGCCAATTGCAGGCTCATGTGCAGCAGCAAATCGGTGATGACGGCCTCTACGAGAACGCCAGCGAATACATTCGGGCGCTTATCCGTCGCGATTTGCAGACCCGTGACGAAGCATGGGAAACCTTGCAAAAGGAATTGGCTCCTGCCATGCGTGCCGATGACAGTGCGTTTGTCACTGTGACGGCCGAAGACGTAATCCGCCGCAATCAGCGCCGTTGATATGGGTGCATATCGGTTTTTCCACCGGGCGGACGCCGCCCAGGACAAGATTTGGCGTGATACCGTCGAGACGTGGGGCGAACAGCAGGCAGTCACCTATATTACAGGCCTACACACCCACTTACAGCGGTTGTGCGCCGATCGGCTGATTTGGCGGAAGCTGCCGCAGCGGCTGGTTGTTCCCGAGGATATCAAACGGGACGCGTATTTCAGCCGTTACGAGCGCCACTATGTCTTCTTCCGCGAACTGGACAACGGCGATCTGGGTGTCATGAGCATTCTGCACGAGCGGATGGATCTGCCGGTTAGGCTCATGGACGACCTGGTGGCGATTTCCGAAAAAACTGCCATTTCGGACAAGTAGGCCAACCCTTGAGCTTTGCGAGTAGAATAGCGTGTGTCTGCCGGGGCGAGGTCGCCTGGTCGCAAAGGGTGAAATCCCTCGAGAAAGCGGAGCGGCTTGCCGGGGGTGGTCGGTCCCGGTCCCCGGCCTCCGGCCGGCGCTTACGCTGGACCTCCTGCGGCGACCCTTTTAACCGGTCAAGCCGCGCGCGAACGGGCTCTGGCCGCCATGGCGGCCGCCGCCTGGTACGCTCATCCTTGTCTGGTTCGTGCAGCATGACCGGCGTGGACACATCGCGCGCACGAAGCCAGTTTCACGCGGGTGCCCAACCGACTAGGTATGAGGCTCCGCGCGGTTAAGCCTGCATCGGAAGAGACCTTTGGACTTGCCAGCCCTCAGCTAGAAGCCGTGAAAAACCAGATTGAGAGCGGCGATGATCTCGTCGTGATGTTGGGACAGGCTCACAATGGGTTCGGCGAGAGCGGACACCGGTACTGCCGCGAGGAATTGTGTAACCAGAGCACATTGGATACCGTCAATTTCAAAGACGGGGTTAAGACGCCCGGCCGGCAGAGGTGCTGCTTCCAAGGGGAGGAGGGGCACGACCACACGTGTCTTAAGTTCGTCCAGCCAGCTTGAACGTCCAGGACATAGCCCCCACCGGGATTGCATAGCCGCCATCGGCCGACGCCGCCTGACGTGGCGCGCGGCCATACCGGCTTCAAAAGCCTGGCGACCAACCTCGATCGCCTTGGCAAAACCCGATGCCATCATGGCAGGATTTCCCGCACCAGCCACCGCGGTATTCAGGAGCGCTGCATCGAAACCGAGCTCCATCACTGTCGCTGCATGCGAAGGGCGGCCGATGCCGGCATCGACAATCAGCGGCACGTCAGGGAAATGCGCGCGCATCGATCTCAAGGCGGACAGATTTTGCGGCCCCATGGCACTGCCGATCGGGGCACACCAGGGCATCAACACGCGGCAGCGAGCTTCCAGCAGACGCTCTGGTGCAGTCCTTGATGGTATCCGGCACGAGCGCCCCACGGTTATTGTGTTGACGGTCTCGTCAGGGTTGCTGGTCGTGGGGTCTGCTGCAGTCATCAGCATAGGCATGATGCTCATGCTGATGCCTGATTATGCCTGATTTGCGGGTGCTGCCGGATTGAAGCGCATGGGCTTGCAGTAGGCGTAGATTTCGTCGACGGCATGGGGTAACGCGCGCCAGGCTTCCTTGAACAGGCTTTCCGGAGGCTTGGGGAAGGTCGAAGCAAACATGTCGGCCAATTCGGGCTTGGTTGAGTGCATCAGGATGGCGAGGAGTGGTTCGCCGATTCTCTTTTCTGCAAACAGCGGCGCCCATTGCTCAAGGTTCAGGTTCATCGCTCCGAAGAACCCATCTGCCCAGTCGCCGGCGAGGACTTCCTCGTCGTCCGTCCGCATGTAAATCGGGGAATAGGCGCCAGGCCTGGTGAGCTGGTGGGCTATCCGGTTGTAATGATCAACGACGGTATCGATGACGGCCTGCATTTTGTTGCCGATGAATGCCCGTCGCTCGTGTTCGCCGACAACATGCCACATCCAGTCATTGGGCAGTAGGAAGGCCGGCCCCGCGGCGAGCCCGGTAAGGAAGCCGTTCAACATCGACACGCCCCCGCAATGCGGCGGTGGCTTGGCCCTGTCGAACCAGACCTCCAGGTCTTCAAGTGTCATGATCGGTAGGCGCCGGGGTTGTTTCACGCTGCTCTCGACAATGGTTTGCCTTCCGCCTCTCTTTGCGTTTTCCAGTTCCAGGCCAGAAACTGGTCAAGCTCGTGGCTTTTGACTTCCCCGAGACGATCTTGTCAAGAACGTCACTCAGCCATGTATAGGGATCTAGGCCGTTGAGCCGGGTCGTTTGAAGAAGAGATGCGAGCACCACCCAGCTTTCAGCTCCCCCACAACTGCCGGCGAACAGCGAATTGCGGCGTCCGAGGCCAATGGGACGCATGGTTCGCTTGACCGTGTTGGAGTTTATCTCGACGCGGCCATCCTCCAGGAAGAGCGTCAGATCCGACCAGTGTTTCAGGGTGCAGCGATCGCGCGCGAAACCGGATCGCGGATCTCGCGGTGGTCGTCGACGACAAGGATGTGGGGCGCGGCGTTCATGTGAGGTTTGTAGCCCAGACCGGCGCCGGCCGTCCCGAAATTGTTGTGCCTGAATGTGTCAACGGACGTGCTCGACAAAGATTGTCGCAACAATGCGGCGCACCGAAAAAGTTCAGTGACATCCACCGGCCTGAATACCTCCAGCAACGGAACTGGCTGTTGCCCCGACAATGGAGACAGAGATGAAAAAGAGAACAGTTGTTCTTGGTGGCGTCGCCGCCGCGACATTGCTCGCTGGCGGATGGGCCTACGCGCAATCGACCGGCTATGGCCCCGGCCGCTTCGGTTCGATGTTCGCGCACGGACTAGGCGGCATGGGGCCCGGAATGATGCGAGAAATGATGGGCGGTGGGCAGACCTTCGGCGATCTCGCCATCAAGCCGGAGCAGGAAGCCGCCTGGACCAAATACGCCACAACGCTGAAGGACGCGGCCGGGGCGATGACGGCGGCGTTCGACGGAGCCGCCAATGATCCCAAGCCCGCCACGCCGCAAGATCATTTTGCGCGGATGACCAAAATCCGTGATTGGGCCGGAAGCAATTCGGGGCCGTGCAAACGGCGGCGAACGAACTTCTCGCCACGCTTGACGATATACAGAAGGTAAGGCGCAGGTGAACCTGCCCGGCCTGGCCTTTGTCCCGGCATCATGCATGGCCGCGCCGGCGGCCCGCCGTTCTGGCGCTGAGGCCAATGTTCCTGACACGGCGGCGACGCCGGTGTGCCAGCAGATCCAGCATCGCGCCAACGTTGACCAAGGTCAAAGACCTTCGGCGCGGTCCGGACGATAAGAAAGCAAGCAGGGCCCCTCAAACGGGGAGGTTTCGATTGCGCCTAAAGCATTACTACTCGAAGGCCATGCGCAAACCGGCGGCATCCTCCCTGGGAGCGGTGCCCGCGGCAGCTTAGTCGCCGCCTTACAATTACGGTCAGCACATGTGGGACGGAGCGGGGTGGATGTTCTTTGGTCCCTTCACGATGCTTCTATTCATTGCGGCGGTCGTTGCGCTGGCGGTGCTGGTCGTCCGCTGGCTGTCGGGGACGCGCCAGGGCGGTACCGCGCAACCGCCGACGAATACCCCTCTCGACATCCTCCAGGAGCGCTTCGCCCGCGGCGAGATCAACAAAGAAGAATTCGAGGAACGGCGGCGTGTTCTGGGTGCCTGAGCGGAGCCGAGCCCGGCGCGAGCGCGGTGAAGGTAACGGAGCCAGCTTCTCCACCAGCCGCCCTTATACCGAGATCGTCCGCGGCAACATCCTTAACCTGTTCAACGCCATCCTGGTGGGTAGCTCGAGAACAAGGTGGCTCTGAAGTTTGCGGTCAACAGCTTGCGAACTTCAGATGGCTACCGCCGAACGCGCAGCAAGCGGCCGTGATGCAAAGCGACCAGCCCGCTGAAACGGCGAATCCGCTGCCCGCACCTAAGGGCAATTGCAATCTAACTATCGCGCACTACGCCGGCATCCCGTGCTCCGCATCGGTCTCACGCCGGTCTCACGCCGAGGCGATGGGCAATGAACTTCAACACCACCGCCTCGGGGGCGGCAGGCGAGGGGTGCAGTTGGTGGCAAAACCAAGCTTAGAGATAGGCGAGATCCGAGGTAAGGATGTGCAACGTATTTGTGCCCACCGTCGTTGTCAAGTTAGCGAAGCACGAACTCACCCATCCATGGATCACCCAAAAGTGAAGGCGTCACAGGAAACGTTTTTCGTTGCCACTTCAACGTCATTCGATCAAGCCACGGCGATGTCGGTATGTACAAGGTCGTTACCCTTGAACAGCAGCGGAAGGCGATAGGCCCGCGCACAGGCATAGGCAAAACAGTCGCCCATGTTCAGCTCGGCTTTGTGGCGCCCCTTTCCGAAGATCCGGAATGCCTTGATGGCTTCCCGGCCGATGGTCGCACTGATCTGGATCATCTCGGCGGATGTTTCCTCAATGAAAAGCTCGACAAGCTCTTCTGCCTGTTCGATCGGACATGCCCGCTTGCGTGCAAGGCCAGCCGTTGCTTCGTAGACGACAACCGGCGAAACATAAACCTTGCTGGCTTGGGCAAGTCGGGCGGAGAGGGAAAGGCGGTCTTCCTCATCACCGATTATGCCGATGATGGCGGATGCATCGACGAACACTATGCGTCTCCCGACAAATCATCGAAAAATGCTTTATCAGCTTGCATTCTGCTGGCGGGAAAAGCACGGTAACGGTCGGACAGGCGCTCCAGGCGCTCGGTCAGCGGGATCTCCCCGCGAGCGCGTCGGTATTCCTGTTCCACCGCTTCACGGATAGTGTCGGTCAAACTTTTGTTCTTAAGCTTGGCCAGTTTTCGGACCGCATTGTCGGTCGCCTCGTCTTTGACGGAAAACGCCATCTCTATCTCCGTTCGTCCATACGTATAGACAGCACTGTATAGATATCATTGCCTCCCCCTTTGTGTCAGTAAATTTGTGCCAAGCGGAGTCTATGCTCGCCGCCTCGACATTGCCGCGAGCTTTTCGAGGTAGGCCAGCACGCCGGCATTGTAGAACAGGGGGGAGGCTCGCTTGTTCAGGCGAAGCAGCGCACTCCACAAGGTGATTTTCGCTATTCCGCCCGGCGATTCCATCCATCCTCAATATGAAGGGCGCAATGACCGATAAGGCAATTATCGGACGGTTTTGCTTTCCGACAAGCCGTGCGGTTGCCCGAAAATAATGGCATAAACCGCACGCCTCGATTATGCACACCGGTATGGATTCGCCTACGTGCACATGCAGCGCGACCGGCGCCCGATCGCGTGCCCAACTGGGCGCTGTCGTGTGACGCGTCTGCGAGCGAAGCGGACGCGGCCTTTGCCGCCGGCGCCGCGTTGAACTCCCTGGATAATCTTGTTCGCTCCGAACCTACGTGGTCCGGTTGCCGCTGCCGTCCGGCTGATGGGGCGTGGCGAGGACGACGCTGCCCTGTGCGATGTGCGACGCCGTTTTATTGACCGTTCCGGGCGACGATCCGTGGCCGGCCGGATCCATGGTTCTGGCATTCCGAACGCTTGCAGCGACGAAACGAGCGATCGGCAGCAAATCCCTGGAGGACCTGGCTGGCCACATGGGGTTGCGTCGCGATGGTTTGAGCCAAACAGCCGACGGAAACGCCGACATCAGCCGCGACCAAGCAGCATAACATCGCCATTCCGATGTTCGGCTACAAGAACCATGCCGGCATCGATCGGGTATCTGCGCAGCCTGACCGACAAGGCGAGGGAAGGAAAATGGTCATGGCCCTGCTGCGCGCCAAGCTTGACGAAAGCAAGAGACTTCAATCCCCGGGGGAGGAGAATTTTGGGGCCACCCCACGGCTTGAAGTGTCGGATCCGATCCTGAAAAGCCTGCAGAAGTTGAACCAGCGATGATGATGCGGGCCGGCCGATCTTTGTGAGGCCCACTTGGCGCATTCGTCATTGGTATCGAGACGTCACACAGACATGTTGATGAAAGCTTGAACGTCGACCAACCTGGTGCCGAAGCACTCGCTTCGCTCAAACAGGTGCTGCCATGAGGTCGATGCCGAACGGCTCAAAATGCCGCAGGTTCAGTGTTACCACCGTCAAGTCGTGGGCCTTCGCCGTTCCGGCGATGAGCGCATCAGCCATGCCAGGACTGTGTCCCGAAGCGATTGCTTCGGCTTCGAGCTTGCCGGAAATCGCAGAAACCGCCGCGTCGATCGACAGGATCCGATCCTCATATGTCGAGAACAGGCCGTCCATCCAGCGCGTGAGACCGTTTGCCTTAGCGGTAGCACCTTTCCGCTCGAGCAACATGATCCCGCGCTCGATCTCGTGAACTGTGACAACCGACAGGAAAAACTCAGTTGTGTCTTCAGCCTTGTCCAGCCACGCGATCAGCCCCGTCGCGGTCTCGGTCCGCGAAGGTGACAATAGCGAAACCACATTCGTGTCGAGGAGATATGCTGTCAAAGATCGACATCCCGTGAAGGCGAGGTATCGCGCTCAAACTCTCCACCGGGAAAGGTCTTCAGGTATGAAACGAAGCTGGAACGACGGGGTTTAAGGGCGCGCTGTGCAATCTCCGCCGCCTGTAAGGGGACAAGAGCAGCTACCGGCTTTCCATGCCGGGTGATCGTGACAAATTCGCCCTTGATGGCTTCATCGACATAGCTGGAGAGACCAGCTTTCGCATCCTTTAAACTGACAGTGGACATCGGCGCCTCCGTAAAGTGGTCACATATGACTATATATGGGCTTGACCCACTCAGGGTCAAGGGACGGTTACGCCGCTTCGATCGCCAGAAGTCCGGATCGTCTCGCGCGATCACACAGATTCTTGACAGATGAAGGCGACCATTTGGTCCCGCCGCGTGGCGTACGCTCGTGAGTTTCTCGAGCTGCGCCCCAATCTCCCGAATCATGCAGTTGTCTGTTGTCTAAGACTTCCTGAACCGCTCCAAGCGGTTGTCGGCGATGTATTTTTCGTGTGCGGTTAGCTTAATCATCAGCTTGTCGGCATCTCTGGTGCGGCCATTGGCAATTGCGTCCCGGAGCTGCTTAGCGATGCTGTCCCTTTGAGCCAGATAGTTCCTCGCAAACAGTACTACCGTTGATGGATGTGGCCTATCGGTGTCGCTCACGCTTACGTTTCTCCGGTCCTTGATTTCTTTTGGATCACCAATCCCAATTGCGTCAAAAGAGGTTGAAACGTTGAAACTGTGTCCGAACGCGAGAGGTGACGAGTCGAAACGCTCCATGCTGCCTCAGGGGAATCGCATTTGAATTTTTGGGTTGCATTTTGAGGGTTGCGGGATTCTTTGAATTGGCAGTTCGTTAGAGGAGAGCTGCCATTTCCTGTCTTGAAAGTTGTTTCGGGGCGCTGCCTGACCCACGTGCCCGCAATGCCTGCCATCGGCTGGGCGAGCTTGTCGTGATGATGGTGGCGGCGAGCCTGTGTGGGGCGACGACGGCGACGGAGTTCGCGCTGTTCGCAGAGAACCGCAAGCCTGCCCTGTCGCGGCTGATCGACTATGACTGCGCGCCCAGTCACGACACCTTCTCGCGGCTGTTGCGGCTGATGGATCCAGACGCCTTTGCACAGGCCTTCGCGGTGTTTGCGGCGGGCTTCGCCCAAGCGCTTGCCGAGATGGAAATTGGCGCAGGCAATGTCGTGGCGGTTGACGGCAAGACGTTGCGGCGCGCCTATGAACGCGGTCAGGCGGCCAGTCCGCCATTGACTGTCTCGGCCTTTGCCGCCGAGGCGCGCCTGTGCCTGGCAGCGGCGACACCGAACAGCGAGGAGAACGAGATCGAGGCGGCGATCAAGGTCGTGGAGCTGCTTGATCTCACGGACAAAATCGTCACTGCCGACGCGCTTCACTGTCACCGCCGCATGGCGCAAGCCATCGTCGATCAGGGCGGAAACTATGTGCTCGCCCTGAAGGGAAATCGCCGCCACTGGCGCCAGAAGGCGCGCGAAATCCTGGCAGAGGCCGAACCGGCAACGGCCGAGCACAGCGAATTCAGCCATGGCCGCAATGAGTGGCGAAGGGCCGAGGTGGTGCCGACGCCCAAACCGCTCATGGTCGGCCATGCCGCCTTCCTGCGCATCACCTCCAAACGCAACCAAGGCAAGCCGCTGACGCGCCTGTTCATGACCTCCACCCTGCTCACGCCCAAGCAGGCGCTCGCCATAACGCGCGCCCATTGGCAGGTCGAAAATGGCTTGCACTGGATGCTCGACGTTCATCTCAACGAAGACCTCAGCCGGGCGCGCAAAGACAATGCTCCAGCCAATCTCGCAATCATCACCCGTATCGCCCGCAACATCCTGCAGCGCATCGATATCGACAAAACCCCCATCAGCCATCGCATCAAGAAGTGCGCCTGGAGCGACGACTATCTCGTCAATGCGCTCGCCCAAATGCGATAGCCCTGCATGCTGCCTGGGCAATGTCTTCTGGAACCATAATGCGCCTCAGTTGAATTCAACCAAGCGTAGGCACTCACGCTTTCGTGAGGGTTGCGTGCCAACTCGCACCAAAATGAAATGACATAAACATGAATCGACGCATCAATGTGCGGGCCATACGCCCGTCAGTCGGTGGGACTGCCTGAATACGAAGGCTACCCTTGCTTTGCTTCTGACCCGCAGATTTGCGGGTAGAATAATGTGTGCGTGCCAATATCATTGGCCTTTTCGAAGGGGGCCAACATGCATGAGCATCATATTCCTGCGTTCGTCGCGGACGGCATCGCAATCGGTTGCAACATCTGGGCAGTCGGTGACGACATGTACATTTTTGGCGATTCCGATCTGCCGGTGGAAGACTTCGAGCGGATAGCCCCGGGACCTCGACCGAATTCAGCGGTAGTACGAACCACGTGACCACCTGAACCGCGCGATTATCGCATACCTGCGCTCGACTGGCAGACACTCAACGGACGAAGACCATTTCTCACATCCTCCACGGGCATCTGCCCCAATCGCTATCGAGGCGCGAACCTTGAGCGCCCGATCGTTCAGCATGAGGAACCGAGCAGTTGTGGCTCAGCGCAGCCGAGAGCCGGTGCGAGGTGATGTAGGTCGCCTCGATCACATGTGCGTTGTAGTCGACGCCCAGTTGGTTTGGGACGGTCAGGAGTAGCGTGCCGGCCCAGCGCTTGCCTCGTCCTTTGCCAGCTGGCTGATGAGGGGCGTCCGGCTAGAAATCGCTGCTTCAAACCGTCATCGAGATTTCGAGTGGTCATGCTCGCCATGAGCATCATTCATCATTGGCCAACACTCGGTCATGCGCGCCTCCTGCGAAGGAAAACGGCTCTACTGAAACCCGTGTGAGAGGCCCGGAAAAGCAGGGCAGGTAGTTGCTAAGTGCCGGAAACTAGAGCCGCATTTTCGTCGGCAGGCTCCCCGTAGATCGGTTGGCGAACAGACGGCTCAGATCTGCTTGAGAGACCCGAGCTGTCTGTTTCATGTCTGCGGTTTTTTATTGCTGTGGGCTAGCGAAGCCACTCGTTCCAGCGTTGCAGCAGTTGCGCCGCATTGGCGTTGATCCACTCTGCATCGGGGACAACCATGTAATCCCGGACCTCGTCTGCATGCGGCATCGTCTTGCGTACGTCTTCCGACATCAAGGCGATCGCCTCGGTGCTTGGCGGCGTGCACGACAGCACTTCGCAAGCCTGCGCCTGTGCCTCCGGCGAATTCAGCCAAAAGGCCATAAGCTTCAGCGCGTTGTCACGGTTCTGCGCCCCTTTGACAAGCGCAATTCGGTCTCCGACTAAGAACGATGCCTTGTAGGACCAGCCAATCGGCAACCCCTCGTTCTGCATCGCCTTCGCGCGCGTCAGCCATATCTGTCCAACTGAATAGTCGCCGTTGCGAAACCCTTGCACACTCTGATCGCCGGTCTTCCACCACACCGAAACCGAGGGCCGGAGCTCGTCGAGTTTTTCTAGCGCCCGTTCGACGTCAAGCGGAAACAACTCCTCACGGCTGACACCATCGGCAAGCAATGCCGCTGCCATCACACGCCATGGGTCATCGAAGTTCGGAAAAGCACGCTCACCCGGAAACGTCTTGCTGTCCCACATATCGGCCCAGGTCTGCGGCGTCGGTTCTCCATCGCCGGTTCGATAGGCGAGCAACGTGGCTGTCGATTGCAAAAGTGCACCGCCGGCCGCACAGGCGTTCGCACCGAGATCTCTCCTTCCGGCGAACTGTTTGCAGAAACCGGTCAGGTCTTCGGTGACCGCCTTGTGTGCCGTGGATGCCGCCTGGATTTCACCATCGAGATAAAGGTCCCAGGTGACATTTCCAGTCTTCACCATCGCCGCGACCTTGGCGCGCATTTCTGCGTTGGTCGCAACGACAGTTACGACCTTAATCCCGGTCGCCTTCGTGAAGGGATCGAACCAGGCCGCCTTCAGCGCGCGGTCGTAGGCGCCGCCAGTCGAAGCGATGACCACTTGCTCGCTGGCAAATGATGCAGAAGACCAAGACAGCAAAGGCAATATGCCCGCAAGCATCAGCTTATGCATTTTATTCCAACTCAGCGGCATCGAAATCATGGGCTGTTCCTTTGTAGGGTTGGCAGGATGGGAAAGCGTCGCTGTGATCAGTTTCGCTTTTGGGCATTGGCCAAATGAATGGCGCCCATCAACATGAGCGAAACCGCCACCAGCACTGTCGAGACAGCCGCGATGACCGGCGTGAGGTTAAAGTCGATATCTTCGAACATCTTGCGTCCGATCGACTTGCCGCCAATATCCGAAATGAAGAACGCGACCGTCGCTTCATCGAACGAAGCCAGAAAAGCGAACACGGCACCTGCCGCCACACCCGGTGCAATATTGGGCAAGACCACCAGCACGAAGGCCTGCAACCTGTTGGCCCCGCAATTCAGTGCCGCCAATTCCAGCGAGGGGTCGAAGCGCTGGAGCGCCGCCGTCACCGTGATCATCACGTAAGGTGTGGCAAGCACGGTATGGGCGATGAGAAAGCCGAAGAAGTTTCCCGTAAGCTGCAGCGGCGAGAACACCAGATAAAGTGCGACCCCAAGCACGATATGCGGCACGATCATCGGTCCAAGCGCAAGAGCCTGAAGCGCCGATCGGAAGGGGAGACGCCCTCTCACGATCGCCAGCGCGGCCATCGTGCCAATGACCGTGGCTGTCGCAGTCGTGGCAAGCGCGATCTTGAGGCTGAACCAGGTCGCCGTCATCCAGTCCGGGTCACTGAAATAGGCACGGTACCATTTGAGGCTCAGCCCGCTCGGCGGAAATTCAATATAGTCCATCTCGCTGAGTGACATGGGGATGACGATGAGCGTTGGCAGCAGCAAGAAGAAGAGGACGCAACCGATCACGCCGCCCAGAGTGATCATGCCGAAGACCTTGGCAAAGACGTGGAAGGCTGGCGCGGCGTAATGGTCGCGGACCAGTGACAGACGATTTGGCGAACGTGCGAGATCAATGGACACTGTGCAATCCCTTGCTGAGCGAGAGTGTCTTTCGAAACAGGAAAACGAAGATGAGCGTGACAGCCAAAAGCACCGTCGAAAGCGCTGCGGCGAACGGCCAGTCGAGCAGAACGGTCGTTTGCTGTCCTATCAGGGTCGCCATCAGCATTGATCCCGGGCCGCCGACCAACGCCGGCGTTATGTAAAAGCCCAGTGCAAGTACGAAGCACAGGACGCTGCCCGCAAAAACACCCGGCAGGCTAAGCGGCAAGGTGATGCTGATGAACGCGCGAAACGCTCCAGCACCAAGATTGCGCGCTGCCCGAACATAGTCTGGTGGCAAGGTCCGCAATGTCGAGTAGATGGGCAGGATCATGAATGGCATCAACACATGCGTCATCGCCACGATCACTGCGCCCTGCGTGTAGATCAGCTTCAGCGGTCCGTCAGTAATCCCGACATCCGCCAAAAGCGCATTCACGATGCCATTGCGTTGCAGAAGAACGACCCACGCGTAGGATCTGACCAGAACTGACGTCCACAGAGGTATGAAGACGCAGGCCGCAACCACCATGGCGACGCCATGTCTCAACCGCGCCATCAGATAGGCCACGGGAAAGCCGAGAAAGAGGCTTGCAATCGTCACAATGAATGCAACCTTGACCGTGCTTGCCAACACGTCGAGATAGAGCGGCTCGGCAACGAGACGCCGATAGTTATCAAGGCTGCCGCCCTCAAAACTCAGTGCAACCAGCCGGGTGACGGGGTAGACGAATCCGATGAGCAGTGCGGCGATAAGGGGCGTCGCCAAGCCGATCGAAACGCTACGTGAATAAAACCGTGCGGACGCCACGGTCGACCGTGGCTGGCGGGCGGACACAGCCGGCGAAACTTCGGAAAGGCCGCTCATGCCGCATGCCTTTCCGTTTCCGGAAACAAGTGAATGGCTCCATCATCGAGCAGAAGGTCAACCTGGTCCCGCTCGTGAAAAGGCAATCCTCCATCGGCCGGAAGCTGTATCTGCAATAGAACGTCCGGGCGGCTTTCCAGCCGTACCAAGACAATATGGACGGAACCCACGAAGACGCAGGTCTCCACAACAGCCGCAAGGCAGCCCGCACCACCTTCACCACGCTTGGCAACCCGAACCCGCTCCGGGCGTATCGCAAGCTTTATTGTTTCGCCGGCCGAAGGGCCGACCGCCCGCAGACCTTTTGAACGAATGGAAAGAACAGTGTCGTCTGACAGACGCACCACGGCCGTGCCATCTGCGTTCTCGATGCAACTGCCTTCGATGAAGTTCATGCGACCGATAAAATCGGCCACAAATGCCGAATTCGGTTGCCGGTAGAGTTCTGTCGGAGTGCCGAATTGCATCAACTCGCCGCCGGCCATAACCGCAACGCGGTCTGACATCGTCAGCGCCTCGTCCTGATCGTGCGTCACATAGACAACGGTCGCACCCAGCCGCTCTTGCAGGCGCTTGATTTCGAACTGCATCGCCTCTCGCAGCTTCTTGTCCAGCGCGCCCAGTGGTTCATCCATCAACAGAACAGGCGGTTCGAATGCCAGCGCTCGCGCCAATGCAACGCGCTGCTGTTGGCCGCCGGACAATTGTTGGGGGTAGCGCTCCCCATAACTTGAGAGCTGCACGAGTTCGAGCATCTCCTCGACCCGCGTGGCAATCCGCGTCTTGTTGGATCGACCTCGCATGCGCAACGGAAATGCGATGTTCTGATGAACCGTCAGATGCGGAAAAAGAGCGTACTTTTGAAACACCATGCCGATGCCACGACGGTTGGGAGCAACATGCGTTACATCTCGTCCGCCAATGACGATCTTGCCGGCGCTCGGTCCCTCAAAGCCCGCGATCATGTTCAGCGCGGTTGTCTTGCCGGAACCGGAAGGACCGACAAGCGAAACAAACTCACCGGCACCGATCTCAAGTGACAGGCTCGTGACGGCGCTCACGCTGCCGAAATGCTTGTCGAGCCCAATAAGAGACAAATATTGACCAATCAATTCTGACTTTCCTTTCAACTGTTCCGGTGACGCTCTGTGGCGACTAACCTCTGAAGGGCCGCGAGACGGCCCCGTACCGACAATCCCATCGGGCGACCCGCAGGCGCTGTCGGGGCAAATCAATGCTGAAGAAAGAATCCGCATCACCCTTGGAGGCGGTACCCGTGACGATAATCAAGAAAGCTGCTAGGACTCGTTGATGCGACAAAAGTTTTGCAGAACTTTCATATTTCATTTTTGTTGCATCAAAAATTTGCATTGTCAACTGAGTGAGGGGTTTGAATGGCGGTCCATGTGAGCGAGCTGGGCAATATTGATCGTGCGGCGGAAAACCTTGGTGATGCCGCGTATCGCCAGATGAAGGAGCGGATCATCCGTGGCGTCTACCGCCCGGGGCATAAGTTGACGGTGAGGGCAGTTGCCCAGGAATTGGATGTGAGCACCACTCCTGCGCGTGACGCGATCAATCGGCTCGCAAGTGAAGCCGCGCTTGTCTATGCCGGCCCAAAGACGGTCGTCGTGCCTATCCTTGATGCAAAAGCGCTGCAGGAGATCACGCTTATTCGGTTGGCGCTCGAGGGGTTGGCTGCGCAGCAGGCCGCTGAGCATGTTGTCCCCGAGGACGTGAAGGCCCTTAGATCTCTTCAAAAACAAATTAATTCGGCTCTTGATGCTGGGCGATACGCGGATGCCCTGTGGCATAACAAAGAGTTCCATTTTGCGATCTTCCGGCTGGCAAAATTGCCGCACCTCGTTTCGATGATCGAAACACTTTGGTTGCGGATCGGCCCCTCCTTGCACGATCTTTATCCGGAATTTGCAAAGGAGCGGTTTGGTGTTCACAACCATGAGGTTGCGATGGAGGCGCTCGAAGAACGCGATGGCGCTAGCGTCCGGGCTGCAATGGAGAATGATATTCGTGACGGCTATCGGCGTCTGAGGCGGGCCTGTCGCGAAAGGGCGACTGCATCCGCGCAATAGAAAATTTGTTGCGTGGACTTGACGGCCGATATTTTTGTTGCAACAAAATTGTAAAGCTCGTACAAAACGACGAGCCGAAATTGTTGCTCAGAAAGCCCAAGCCATGCCAGTTCAAGGAATTCATGCCGCGCAGGCCTCGCCTGCACGGACCAAATCGACACGTCTATTCCGACGCGCAGTGCCGGTTTTTCCCGGTGGTGTGACCCGCGCCACGGTAGAGAAAGATCCAATCCCGTTTTATGTCGCGTACGGGGAGGGCGCCTATCTGGTTGACGTCGATGGCAATCGCCTGCTCGACCTCAACAACAATTTTACGACCCTTATTCACGGACACGGCTTCGAGCCGGTCCGTCAGGCTGCAAGCGATCTTATGCGGACGGGAACGTGCTTTGCCAACCCGACCCAACACGAGATCGGGCTTGCAGAGTTGCTTGTCGACCGTATCCCGGCCATCGAACAAGTGCGATTCGTCAATAGCGGCACCGAAGCGGTGATGTTCGCAATCAAAGCCGCCCGCGCATTCACGGGCCGGCCTGGAATTGTCAGGGTCGAAGGGGCCTATCACGGCGCTTACGACTGGGCCGAGGCCGGGCAGGCGGGGGCCTCAAACCCAGACGACCGGGCAGCGATCCCACGGGCAATACCTGCCTATCATGGCACTCCTGTAAGTGTCGCCGATGACGTCCATCTCATCCGCTTTAACGACGTAGACGGACTTGAACGACGCCTACACGCCTTGCGTGACCGTGTCGCCTGCGTGTTGATCGATCCGATGCCCAGCCGCGCCGGTCTTATTCATCCCACTGCCACCTTCATCGAGGCCCTTAGTTCAGCCGCACGCAAGCATGGCATCCTCATCATCGCCGATGAGGTTCTCAATCTCAGGCAGGGCTACGCAGGAGCCTCGCCGCGATACGGGCTCACCCCCGATCTCGTCACGGCCGGCAAAATCATTGGCGGTGGGTTCCCGATCGGCGCGATCGGTGGACGTGAAGAGATCATGCGGGTTTTCGGTACGGAGGTGAACAAGCCTCTGCTGTTACAGGGCGGCACGTTTTCCGCCAATCCCGTCTCCATGGTCGCCGGTTGCGTCGCCATGGAAGCAATGACACATGATAACTTCAATCACCTCGAGGCGCTTGGAGAACGGCTGCGCGGCGGCCTCAGAAGCAGCATCAGCCGCACCGGTGCGCCGTTCTCTGTCACCGGCGCAGCTTCCCTGTTTCGCATACACCCCAAACCCCATGCGCCAACCGAGTTTCGAGAAGCCTTGCTGAGTGATGCGCAAGGGCTCGTGATGAAGGGACTTGCCCGGCATTTCCTTCAAAGCGGCATCCTGCTTCCCCATGGCGCCGCAGCCAGCCTTTCGACACCAATGACCAACAGCGACGTCGACCTCGTGCTCGCTGCCTTCGATGATTTCCTGAATGTTCACGCCGCCAACGAGAGGGCGCAATAATGACCAATGCCGCAACTGAAACTGTCGCCGAGCGCATTGCCCGCATCCTCTGCCGCCACCAGGTAGAAGTCATCTTCGCCCAGAGCCTTCCCTCGGCAGTTATTCTCGCGGCGGAGGCGGCCGGCATCAAACAGATCGCCTATAGGCAGGAAAACATGGGCGGGGCGATGGCCGACGGATATGCGCGCATATCAGGCAAAGTCGCTGTCGTTGCCGCCCAGAACGGTCCTGCGGCGACACTTCTTGTCCCGCCTCTCGCGGAAGCCTTAAAGGCAAGTGTTCCGATCGTTGCGCTCGTTCAGGATGTTGAGCGCGACCAGACGGACAGAAATGCATTCCAGGATCTCGACCAGATCGCACTCTTTCAATCTTGCGCCAAATGGGTCCGGCGCGTTCATGTCCCAGACCGGATTGACGACTATGTCGACGCCGCCTTTACCGCCGCTGCGTCCGGTCGCCCGGGGCCTGCGGTCTTGCTCCTGCCTGCCGATCTGTTACGCGCGCCGGCTAAGCCGGCCGCCCTTCCGAGATCAAAATGCCTCGGGCACTGGCCACTTGATCGCACGCGTCCCTCTGAAGAGGCCCTCAATGAGGTGGCACGACGTATTGCATCGGCGCAGGCGCCTATCATCGTTGCAGGTGGCGGCGTGCATGGCGCAGACGCCGCAGAAGAGCTGACAGCCTTGCAGCACGAGGCAAGCCTACCCGTGATAACAACCAATATGGGCAAGGGGGTGGTCGACGAGTTTCATCCATTGTCTGCCGGTGTCCTTGGATCATTGACCGGGCCACGCTCGCTCGGACGTCACTCGCTGACTTTGATTGAAGAAGCTGATCTGGTCATCCTCGTCGGGACGCGAACCAATCAGAACGGAACGGACAACTGGCGCCAGATTCCAACCTCTGCGACAGTCGTGCATATCGATGTCGATCCGACAGAGATCGGACGGAATTACGAGGCGATCCGCCTCGTTGGCGACGCGGCGCAAACGCTCTCGGCCCTTCGCGAAGCACTTGCTCGCGTCGACCTGACGTGTCGCCACAGTCATCGTGTGCGACTGGAGGAGCGCATAGCAGGCTTCTGGACCGCGTTCGAACGTGATCGCTTAGATGTTGCGACTGCGACTTCCGGGCCCATCCGTCCGGAAAGGGTGATGGCGGAGCTTCAGCCCTTACTGACCGCTGACATGATCGTCGTCGCCGATGCCTCCTACTCCTCGATGTGGGTTGTCGGGCAATTGCGTGCACCAGGCATCATGCGCTTTATCACGCCTCGCGGTCTCGCAGGACTTGGTTGGGGGGTGCCGCTCGCGATCGGCGCCAAGGCTGCCCGTCCGCAAAGCCCGGTCATTACTCTCGTTGGCGATGGTGGCTTCGCCCATAGTTGGGCCGAGCTCGAAACCATGGTGCGCATGCAGCTTCCTGTCATCACCATCGTTTTGAACAACGGCATCCTTGGTTTCCAACGGGATGCGGAGACCGTGAAGTTCGGTAGCTACACGACGGCATGCCATTTCGCCGACGTCGACCATGTGCAAATCGCCAAGGCTTGCGGCTGCCCCGCGGTCCGCGTTGAGGATCCCGGTGATCTGGCCGATCTGCTTAAAAGCAGCATCAATGCTAAGGGACCAATGCTGATTGAGGTCATGACGGACCCGGAAGCACATCCTCCCCTTTCTCTCTTTGCGAACATGGATGCGGCAGCATGACAAATGGCCCGACGGCTAGGATCGCCGTGGTCACGGGCGGCACGACAGGTATTGGGCTGGCAACAGCCCGATATCTTCTCCAACGCGGGTACCGGGTTGCGATCTTCGGTCAAAACGAAGGCCATGTGGAAAACGCCAAGGACGATCTTGCCCGCGAATTTGGTGCTGAACGCCTGTTCGCGCGCACGGTCGATCTCGGGCAGCCACGTCAGATCACCACATTCTTTCGAGAGCTCGAGCAAAGCTGGGGAAGTGTTGCTGTTCTCGTTTGCAACGCCGGCGTCTCGCCAAAGGGTGTCGACTGTCCGACGCCCTTCGGCGAGGTCTCGCTCGACGAGTGGAACTCTGTTCTTTCGATCAACCTAACCGGTGCGATGCTGTGCTGCCAGGCGGTGTTGCCAGGTATGGTCCGACATGGCTTCGGACGTATCGTCTTCGTCGGCTCGGTCGCCGGGCGATCACTTCCACGCATCGCCGGTAGCGCTTACGTCGCCTCTAAAGCAGCGATAGCCGGTCTCGCGCGTTCGCTTGTCTGGCCCTACGCCGCCCACGGTATCACAGCCAATGTCGTTGCTCCGGGCAGAATTGCGACCGCAATGGCTGGTGCGATCAGCAACCAAACCAATCAGGCGGCTCTCGCTCGCATTCCCGCTGGCCGAATGGGCGACCCCAACGAAGTCGCCGCGGCCATCGGTTTTCTCACCTGCGATGATGCGGCCTTCGTCAACGGGGCAATCTTGGATGTCAATGGCGGTGAATACGCGCCAGCGTGAGGTTGTAATCGGCGTTTTGCGCAAAGGACGACAGATGAACGGACGAATACTGATCCAGACCGAAGACGCGGAGCTTTATCTGCTTCTTAAACACATCCTCACGCTCGATGGTTTTTCGGCTGAAAACAGCAACCGTTTGGGAGAGCTTCTGGACCGTGTTCATCAAGCCCCGCCATTGGCGATCGTGGTCGACTGCTCTGATCCCGAAATGAATGCATCGGCCGTTTGCGCCCATATCAAGGCCGCCACAAAGTCTGAGACAAAGATTGCGGCTCTCGTGAATACGGCGAACGGCGACCACGGTCGTCCGCTTGTCCCATCAACCGTGGACTGCATCATAGACCGTCCGTTCAATCCGGAGCGGCTGCTTGCTTTTCTGCGCGGCTTGCGCGCCGATGTGGCGGCGCAAGCCAGCACGAAATCGGCAGCGATACTGCGCTACGCCGACATCGAAATGAACCTCAATCGGCTTCGCGTCGAGCGAAATGGCCATTCGGTCGTTCTGTCGGCGCTTCAGTTTCGGTTGTTGATGTGCTTGATGCGGGCCCCCGACGTTGTCCACACGCGCGATGATCTAATTGCTGCGGCTTGGCCGCCCGAAGCAGAGGTCGAGCCACGAACCGTTGATATTCACATTGGACATATAAGGCGCGCAATGAAGCGGGAGGGGGCTGACGTCATTCGAACCGTTCGCTCTGTAGGCTACGCGCTCTACCTTCCATCGCATTGACCGTGCGTATTTTTGGAGTGCTTTGCCAACCCTTCCTACGCGCCTCAGGCCAGGCATCCAGTGCGCAATAAGCGGCGGCCGTCGCGGCCTGTGGACCATAAAGATCAATTGCGGCGGCGACGGCCTCCTCTGGCGCCAAGCCCCGAGCTCCTTACGTGCACGGGGCGCTTTTGACGCATGCGGCCACAATTATGCAGCTTCTCCCCCATATGATCGTAGCACGGGCTTCCGTTCATCGGCGGTTCAGGCTGATTAGCTCAATGTGATAGCAGTTAGGAGGAGTTTGCTATGAAAAAGCTCTTATCCGCCCTCGCAGCGATCGGCTTAGCTGCGTCGTTCGCCTTACCGCTAAGCGCCGCTCCGATTTTCGTGCCAAAACCCGTAGAAGTGCAGACAAGCGCTGTCGAACAGGTCAACCACTGGCGTCATCGTCAATGGCGCGCGGATCGTCGGTGGGATCGCCGCTGGGATAGGCGGCACGCTTGGCGTTCATGCGGTTACTACGGCAGGTGCTACCCGCGCCAATACGGGTACTACGGCTATCGTGACAGGCACTACGGCTATCGTGACCATTACCGTTACCACCGGCGGTCGGGCGTCACCATCTACTTCGATTTCTAGCGGGAAGCGAGCGCAGCACGCCAGCACGTCAATGCACCGACCCCGCGCGTCGTAGGTCGCCGGGATTGCTCCAACCCTTTACGTCTGCCGCAATCGGCATAAATCCTCCTTGCAGGAGGATGCCGAGATGTCAGAAGAATGGCCGATGTTCATTCTACAGTGTGTTGTCGTGATCGGCCTGGTAGGCGCTCTGTTCATCAGGGCAGACTAAAGCTCCACCAGTACCGCTTCCTGCTTCGACATCTGCTCAGGTCCGCCACTTCGGCGTGCGCTGTGCGTTGTGTAGTAGCTCGCGGGCAGTTGCGAAGTGACCAAATAGGTACCTAAGTCTCTTCTCCTCCTCGTAGCAGAGGCGGTGTCGTTTGCAGAAATCGGTCACTGACCAGACTTTGGTTGCTGCCTCAGCAGCGAGTTTCTCGGTTTCTACGCGCTCCATGTGTACCTCCCTACGATTTACATTCTGTCATCCTACTAAAGTCTAAAGTAGCGGAAAATAAACTAAGACATAGCCACTTTGGGTTATTCCGATTGTCGTGGCGCGCCTTGTCTCGCGACATGGCAATTGTGCGGCCGCTCTCCTTTTTACAGGATCGAGCGGCTGCCTTCGTTATTGCGCCGGTGTTGTCGTCGACGGCGTCGTTGTCGATGGCTCGGTAGTGGACGGAGTCGTTGATGGTGTGGTGGTCGATGGTGCGGTCGTAGTCGGCTCCGTAGTGGACGGAGTAGTTGTCGACGGCTGCGTCGTCGTAGACGGAGTCGTAGTCGGCTCCGTAGTGGTTGCCGGCGGCGTTGCCGTTTCTGTCGCTGTGTCGTTCGTCCCTGGCATTAGGAACATCACAGCCAAGATGATGATCACAACGGCGGCGACTAGACCAATCGTAGTATTCCGGTTCATGCCAGCTCTCCTCCAACGTGTGGCTTTCAAATAGGTACATGGAGCGCAGCTCGGGGTTTTCAATGTAGGGAGCTGATGTCCGGCAAGGTTGATCGCATGGCGGCCCGCTCTACCAGGCATCGCTCGGTCGAAAGCGCGCACTGGGAGAACTTTGCCAATATTAGCTAACGCTACATCCGCTTTGTGAGAGATGGATTCAAACCGAAGAGGTTCTCGAAGAGGCGGTGGTGAACCATCGCGTTCATGCAAGGGTATGCTGGAGCTTTTCAGCAACCCCGACAACCTTGAGAGCGTCTGCAAACCTCACCGCGACCGACTAATCCAGCGTGAGGAACGCCGAGGTCACGTTATTGGTTGCGACATCGCTGGCAGGCCGATTGATCCAAGCCATCCGTGGAGCCGGGGCGGATAGTCGAGCGCTTGCCGGAACGGGAGACGGACTACCTGCGACCCACCTGCGTTCCAACTGAGAGTAAATTTGACGAGGAGGGATGTTCACCATCTTCGTTGTGGATGACGACGGAAGCGACTTTGGACGAGCCAGCTCCCTTCATTTTCCACCAAATGTGTCATTCTCCGCTCACACTAAGTCGCCTTACGATCTCTCAGCGTCGAAAATACCTCAAACCAGAATTTGTAGTCATCGCTACGCGCCTCAGTCCACGCATCCAGTGCGCAATAAGCGGCGGCTGTCGCGGCCTGCGGACCATAAAGATCAATTGCGGCGGTGACCGCCTCCTCGGCTCTGAAGTTTTTCCAGATGCCATCCTTTCCGGCCGTATCACTGATGCCGGACGATCTAACGAGAATTTTGGACAAGCTCAATCTCCCTGCTGTCCGGCAGGTGATGTTGATGTTGCCGGACGTTGGAACTCCGTATCCGTGAGCCACAGAAGCCGCTTGGCGGTTCTTATCGTGTCGTCCCTGGCAATCTTTATTCGACCGCGAATGCTTGTCCTCGTCGGCGATCGACAGCCCTAAAGATAGCGGTCAAGGGCGGGCCTTGGCAACAACTTTTAGACGCATCCCGGCACGCGAACTTTGCGCAAGACCTTCAAGGAAAACATCACAAAAGCCGGCAGGTCAGCCGCTCAGAATCCGGCATTTGCTGCGGTTGAAGGATTTCGCCGCACACGGCATCGGCTCGGAGATCCGAGTTCATCGATCGAGGTGGCGATCACAAGCGCTGCGCTCGATTTTGGTCGGCCCTTCATAAAGCCAACAGAAAAATAGATCCCTGTTTATCGCAGTAGCCGAGCCAGGCCGCCTAGGCCTGACATGAAGCGTTTCGGTCATAGCCAGACAGAGCACCAGAGCAAACGATGATGCGAAGGCTGGCAACGGCTTTGAATTTTGGTGCATCATCATAAAGAAAGAACACTGCAGTTCATGACGTTTCGCCAACAAAATACCGTGAATATCGTAGAATTTTGGGGGTAAAATGAATTGGCCGACCTGCTAAGAATTACGTTTGTGACATCAAAAATGTGAGGCAACGAATGAAACGTCAGCGAGCAACAGTCGCGGAGGCTTCGCGATGAAGCCTTTGATCCTTATCTGCCCGCGCAACGTGGACATCTACCTCCTGCTCACGCACATCCTGAACGTCGATGGCTTCCAAACAACGCTGGCCAGCGAAGAAGAGGTCGTCGAGAAAGCGGCGGCGATGAAGCCCGAGGCGATTATCCTGGATACAGGCACAGACGCGGCATCGACGTTAAGGGCATGCGCGACGATCAGGTCCAACGAGATTACCGCCGCAATCCCAACGATAGCCCTCGTTGCAGCCGGCGACGAGCGGCATTATCTGGATCTATTGAAGGCAGGCGTGGATGAAAACTTCGTGCGGCCCGTGTTGCCGATTAGGCTGTTGAATTATCTTCATTCTCTTTCAAAGTTTACCGCACGGGCGGCGGCGATAGAAACGCCGTTGACGGAAACGTTGACAGGCACATTGGCGTTTGGAGGGCTGACAATTCACGTGGGGCGGCGGCTGGTGAAATATGAAGGGCGCGAGCTCCAGCTTGGACCAATTGAGTTCAAGTTGCTGAGCCGGCTTCTCGAGGCTCCTGGCAACGTCTTCTCCCGCCAACAATTGATCGAGATCGCCTGGCCGCCAAACCTCTATGTTCAGTCGCGCACCGTAGATGTGCACATCGGCCACCTGCGCCGTTCGCTACGACGCCTGACCGGCGGTAATCTCATCCGGACAGTCAGAGCGTCTGGCTACGCCGTGGAGCTCAATCGCTCTATGGGTGAAGGTTTCATTTCATAATACTGTATATTATGAATTCAGTATCTTATAATACAGCATATCGTGGACTATTGTTTAAATGTCTGACTTTATACGTTACATAATATTCAAAAATATTTGTACAATGCTTCGTTGAGTTGGCTCGTCGCAACAGCCAGTCTCCAGTCAATTCATGTTCTGGAGGCACGAAATGTCGATAAACACCAAGACCGGTCCGAACGGCGCAAGCAGGAGCCTTCACCGGAATACTGATAGCCTCATTCGCCATTCGCGAAGCCACTTCGATGCTGCGCATTTCCATGGGCTCATGGCGCTCTATGCGCGGCCCTCAGCCGGTCGGGCTGTCGTTCTGCCGCATGAAGGCGAGCGCCGTGTCGTTGATTTCGTGCGCTGCTCCTATCTGGGGCTCGATAATCATCCGAAGATTATCGATGGCGCAATCGAAGCGTTGAACAATTACGGTGCCTTGCATTGGTCATGCGCGCGAACGCGCCTCAATTTCGCGATCATCGGCGAACTCGAGATGGCCTTGTCTGAGTTGTTCGATGCGCGCGTGATTGCCTTCAGCACGGTGCTGGCCGCAAACATGAGTGCACTTCCGTTGATCGCTTCCGGTCACCTGACAGGTGGCGCCAAGCCCGTGATGGTTTTTGATCGCCTCGCCCATGCAACGCTTGCCTATCACAAGGGAACACTCGCTGGTGAAACTAAGGTCGAAACGATTGAGCACAATGATATCGAGGCGCTCGAGGCGTATTGTAAGAAATACCCTGCGGTCGCCTATATTTGCGACGGCGTCTATTCCATGGGAGGTTGTGTCAAGCTCGAACAACTGCGCCACCTGCAGGATCGCTACGGCTTGTTTCTCTATGTCGACGACGCCCACGGCATCTCCATCTTCGGAGGCAACGGCGAAGGTTATGCCCGGTCGCAGATTGGCGGTTCGCTCGGTGACCGCACGATTATTGCAGCATCCCTAGGCAAGGGTTTTGGCGCCTCAGGCGGATTGCTGATGTTCGGCAACGATCACCAGGAACAGCTCTTTCGCAGGTTTGCGGTTGCCCATGCATTTTCTGCATCTCTGAATGTAGCGGCGATTGGCGCTGCACTCGCATCCCAAGCTTTGCATCGCACGCCGGAACTTCAAAATCTGCAGCTTGAGCTTCAGTCACGAATTGCTCTTTTTGACAGCCTCGTCCCAACGCAGCAGAGAGGCTCGTCACTGCCGATACGAACAGTCGAGATCGGAGACGAATTAAGGGCAATCGCGGCGGCGCGAACTTTGCTGAATAGAGGTTTCTACACATCGGCAATTTTCTTCCCGACTGTTCAAAAGGGACGGGCCGGATTGCGCATATGTCCAACAGCGGGACATAGCGAGGGCGATATCAAGGCAATCGGCGAAGCGATCGTCGCCGTCCTCGAAGAATTTGAGCAAGCGGAGGTGGGATCAAATGCTGACTTCTACCGCTAGATTTGCCTTGCCCACGACCGCCAGCGAGCTGTGCATTGAGGTTCCTGGGGCCGCATATGTCGTCAGACGCCTGGCAGAACGTCCGGCGCTTGGCCAATTGCTCCAAACGGACGATGGCGATCTCATCAAATTTGTCACTGGCGGGAAGATCACAATGTGGACGCGCGGTAAACGATTGTTTCTGCTTGTGGAGGCAAGCGACCTCCTCACGCGTATCGCGATCGAAGACGTTCTGGCCGTGGAGCTTAGTTCCATCCACCCGACGCTTCCAACCTTGCTGCTGTGGCATGCCGCCAAGTTCAAACGCCTGCAGTCGCCGCACGTTCCTGAACATGGGCGGACTTCAGTTCCAGTTTAACCACATGCGCGAAACATGGAGTTTCTCACGCCAGTGAAGGCAGCTCCTGCTAGCGCGCTTCCACTGCCATCGAATGGAGTGATCGACTGTGATCAAAAAAAGTCCATTGCCGCTCAAGGCGAGGTGGCCTGCTTCAGTCTTGCAAAAAGCGTATCCGATATCTCGAATTCGCGGGCCTTGCCCCGTCCGAGCGCGTTCTTCGCCCAACCTTCCCTCAAAAGGCCGCGGGCAACCAGCTGATCGATCGGCTCTGCCGCTCCGCCCCTCGTCAATCCAGTTCTTTCCGTGATGTTTGTTAGCGTCAGCGGGATGTTGGCCAGGTGCAAGTTATAAAGCAGGCTCAGCATTCCCAGCTGCTTGAGGCGGGCCTGCGGGGTCTCCCCCTCTACTGGATTGTCCATGATCTCGCTCATTGCGAGCGACGAGAACGTGATGCTTTGCCAGCGGGCGTCAAATGATGTTGGCGTGGTTTTAACTATCATTTCTGTGACACGCAGGCGTTCCGACAAATCGCTCCCCCAAAGGTCTCTCTACTTGCTTCGCGAGGTTTTCGCATGGTTTTCAGTACCTCTAAGATCGTCATTTCCGGCTCTTTGTCGATTGCAATATATGCCGTTTGCGAGACTAAATCCTATGCGGATAATTGGGCATGTGAAGTCCTTCTTTGCCTGTCGAACCCTGGTGGCCCAACCGAGTTCGTGGAATGCCGGCCGTCAATCCACAAGCTTTGGAAACATTTGGCGAAGGGGCGGTCCTTTCCCGTCTGTAGCGGTATCGGTTTTCGAACGTCACGTCCGGGTTATGAGCCCTACTACTGCGAAGCTGGGTATCGGCTGCGCCAGCGCAACGGAGACCGCGGCCGCGAGGCGACCTGCGTTTCGTTGCAGCCGGTCCCAACAGGCAACGACAGTTGCACCAGGCGGTGGCAGGACGGGCGGCAGGCGGGTCAATGGGAACGGACACAAGGACTACGCGTCTGCGTAGCATACCGGCTGAAACCGCCCCATGTGCGCCAACGTCCCCGCTTCGTCGACCTAACGATTGATGGGGTGGCACCGCAACGTGTCTGGTTTTGATCCGATGCCCGTCCTATTCGTCGTATTGGCTGAGACCTGCGCACCGACGATCTCAAGCGAGACCCTGGCGGCTGTCGTCAGCATTGAAAGCGGACTTGCTCCGTTGGCGATCCGTATCAACAGTGACTATCCGCTCGGCGCTCCCCCGCGCAATATCGGCGAAGCCGCCGATATTGCGGCCAGGCTCATTGCCGAGGGGAAGAGCGTAGATCTCGGGCTCGGGGGCATAAGCCCGTCTGACCTTGCGAGCATGGGAATGAGCATCGCCGATGGCTTTGACCCGTGCAAGAACCTCAAGGCCACCGCGCAACTTCTGACGCAATACAGGATCGCTGCGGACCGCGCGGGGTTCCAAGGCACCGAACTCGATGCCGTCACGCTGCGCGCCTACTTCGGTCGAGGCGATGCAAAGATCGGTGAGATCGTCGGATACGACCGCCGTGTTCAAAAAGAGAAGGAGCGTTTGAAGCCACGCCTGGCAACGCTGGCGCTGGAAGATGTCACGCGGCAGGCGCTGTCGCCACACCGAGCGATGGGCGGCAGCGACATTGACCCAATGCCGCATGAAGACGCGCCGCTCGATGAAGTCACAAAGGTACACGAGGTTCAGCCGTTGTCCCTCGGCAGTCAAAATGACTGGGATGTATTCGCTTCGAAAGCGGGCTCTTCGGTTCTGGTTTTTTCCAAACAATAAAGGGAGTTTCGAATGACCTTACGATCACATCTAAAACCTGTTGCGGCGTCGACGATAATCACTGCAGCGACGACCTTGGCGATGATGGAACCAGCCTTCGCCCAGGCCGCTGGAATTGAAAACGTGCTTCAGAACATTGTCGATATGCTGACCGGCAACATCGCCCGCCTGCTCGCGGTCATCGCCATCATTGTCATCTGCATCTCCTGGATGTTCGGTTACATGGATCTGCGCAAGGCAGGATTCTGGATCATCGGTATCGGCGGCATCTTCGGCGCCACCGAGCTCGTCAACACGATTGTCGGATGATGCTCATGTCGCGCGCTGCTGCTGTTGAGGAAGACACGCTATTTCTTGCTTGCACGCGTCCCATCATGGTTGCCGGGGTGACGATGGAGGCGATGGCGATCAACGTGATGCTGACGACGACCCTGTTCATCGCCGCCGGCTCGATTGTCTATGCCCTTGTTGGCGTGGCTGTCCATCTCGCTTTCAAAGCGCTCGTCAAGCACGACCATAATATGTTTCGCGTCCTCGTTGCCTGCGTCGAAACGCGAGGCAGGGCGCGAAACGCGGTTCTATGGGGAGGCTCAACTGTCACTCCCTTGCGCCTCCATCATGTTATGGCTGGAAGGATCTAGACCTTGCCTAGTCTTGCTAAGTTCAAAGCCCGCGAGCTGGAACCGGAAACCTTCATTCCCTACGTCCGTCACATCGACGAGACCGTCATTGGCCTCGATTCTCGCGCTTTGATGACGGTCATCGCCCTTGAAGGCATCGCTTTTGAAACTGCCGATCCCCTCGATATCAATGCATTTCACCGCGATCTCAACACGCTCTATCGCAACATCGCCGACGAGCGGCTGGCGCTATGGGCACATGTCATCCGCCGGCGCGACAATGACTACCCGCAGGGCGTTTATGCCAATGCCTTCTCCGACAGTCTCAATCGAAGATACCGCGCCAGGATGGTTGACGAGGATCTCTTCCGCAACGATCTCTATCTGACGCTGGTGTGGCATCCGGCCCGCCGTCCTGCCCGCAGGATCACATCGCTGCTGACGAGGCTAAAGAGGGCACGGGCCACTGGCTTCGAACTTGATCGCCAGGCCCTCAAACATCTGGTCGACGTGACAACCAACGTCTCAGCCGGCTTGGCGCGGTTCGCGCCGCGGATTTTGTCCATCTATGAGCGCGACGGCATTGTCTTTTCCGAGCCGAGTGAGGTGCTCCATCAACTTGTCGGCGGCAGGCGAGAGCCGATCCCGCTTACGGAAGGGCGCATTTCTTCAGCGATCTACTCCGACCGGGTCATCATTGGCCGGGAAACCGCCGAGATACGACACGAAGCGGCGAGCCGTTTCGCCGGCATGTTCGGGTTTAAGGAGTACCCGGCGCGTACCCGCACTGGCATGCTTGATGGCCTGCTGACGGCACCGTTCGAGCTCATTCTCTCTCAGTCATTCGTCTTTGTCAGCAAAGCCGACGCCAAGGTGATCATGGGGCGCAAGCAGAACCAGATGGTCAGCGCCGGCGACAGGGCAAATTCACAACTGCACGAGCTTGCAGACGCCCTCGACGATCTGGAATCAAACCGGTTCGCCCTAGGCGAACATCATCTGACGCTCGCAGTCTTTGCGCCATCTGTGACAGAACTCAATGACAATCTCGCAAAGTCGCGCGCGCACCTCACCAATGGGGGTGCAGTCGTTGCCCGTGAGGATCTCGGGCTCGAAGCGGCCTGGTGGGCGCAGCTTCCGGGCAATTTTCGCTATCGAGCCCGCTCTGGCGCAATCACGTCCAAAAATTTCGCCGCCCTTTCTCCGTTCCATTCCTATCCCCGCGGTCAGAAGCACGGCAACGAATGGGGCCCCGCCGTCGCTCTCCTGAAAACGGCGTCCGGATCGCCGTTCTATTTCAACTTCCACCATGGCGATCTCGGCAATACTTTCGTCTGCGGACCGACAGGATCGGGCAAAACCGTCGTCGTCAACTTCATGCTCTCGCAGTTGCAGAAGCACGATCCGCATATTGTCTTCTTCGATAAGGACCGCGGCGCCGATCTGTTCGTGCGCGCCGCAGGCGGGATTTATCTGCCTCTGCGAAATGGTACTCCGACCGGATGCGCACCACTTAAAGGCCTTGAACCCACGCCGCAAAACAAGGTCTTTCTGTCCCAATGGATCGCGAAGCTCGTCGGCTCGAAACAGCGTGAGCTCTCCGTCACCGAAGTTCGCGATATTGCCGGCGCCATCGACGGAATTGCCGACCTTTCGCGGGATGAGCGAACCATTGGGGCGTTGCGCGCTTTCCTCGACAACACCGATCCCGAGGGCATAGCGGCGCGCCTGCGTCGCTGGGAAAAAGGGGGGCCGCTTGGCTGGGTGTTCGACAATGAGGCCGACGACATAGGAATCGGCGCGAAGTTCATCGGCTATGACATGACTCATTTCCTCGACAATGAGGAAATCCGCACGCCACTGATGGCCTATCTGTTTTATCGGGTCGAGCAGTTGATCGACGGCCGGCGGATCATCATCGTCATCGACGAATTCTGGAAAGCGCTTGCCGACGAGGCCTTCCGCGACCTTGCTCAAAACAAACTGAAGACGATACGCAAGCAGAACGGATTGATGGTGTTTGCCACGCAAAGCCCACGCGACGCTATCGGTTCACCGATTGCACATACGATCATCGAGCAATGCCCGACACAGCTGTTCATGCCGAATGCGCGTGGAAGTCATGCCGATTATGTCGATGGTTTCAAGCTGACGGAACGCGAGTTCGAACTGATATCGCGCGCGCTCTCCAACGATGCCAGACGGTTTATCGTCAAGCAGGGCCACAACAGTGTTGTCGCCGAACTCAATCTCGCAGGCTTCGACGATGAACTCGCCGTGTTGTCCGGGCGCACGGCCAATGTCGAACTGGCGGATCGCATCCGTGCAGACGTGGGAGACGATCCGTCCGTCTGGTTGCCGCTGTTCCAGCAAATGAGGAGTACAAGCTCATGATCCGGATGAAGACAGTGATGATCGCTGCAGCCGTCGCACTTTATGCAGCAGGGGCCTCAGGGCAGGGGATCCCGGTTGTCGACAACGCTGCAATCGCCAAGCAGATAGAGAGCATAGGCCAGTTGACCAAGCAGCTGGACACGATGAAGGCGCAGCTTGATCAGGCCCAGCAGCTTTACGGCTCCCTGAACAAGCTGACCGATATGGCTGATATCGCAACCATCTTGAACGATCCGGCGATCCGCAACGCGCTACCCCACGATTTCTCAGCGGTCCAAGGGTTGCTACAGGGCACAGGCGCCGGCGCCTTTGGCGATTCCGCCACGAAATTCCTGGATAACAACAGCATCTATAAAACCAGCGCCAACGATTTCTACACCTCAGAACTTGCTCGCATGCAGAGCCGCAACGCCGGTCAGATGAGCCTCGGGCAGCAGATCTATGACGCAGCAACCAGGCGCATCGACGGCATCGACGAGTTGCGCAAACAGATTGCCGCGGCCGGCGACGCCAAGGACATAGCAGACCTTCAGGCGCGGCTGCTTGCCGAGACCGCCTTCCTCGAGACGGACACCCTGCGCATGCAGGCGCTGCAGATGATCCAGCAAGCACAGGTTCAGGTTGATCTGCAACGCCAGGCAGAAGACTGGCGCAAACGGATGGACGCAATGGGAGCCGCGCTCAAATGACAAAGTCGATATTGACCCGTCTGCTGTTGCTGGCCGCCTGTTCGCACGGCGAACCGGTTCTCACCGACTTGAACCTCTTCGCCGAGGCGGCCGATGGCAAAGGCCGGCTCGAGCGAATGAACAAGGCGCTTGGGGGCTAGGGCGGATGTACCAGGTCTTTGCTTTCCTTGACAATCAGTTCAAGGCTCCGCTTGAGAGTTTCATTTCTTCCGGAACATCCAACATCAGCACGTGGGTGGCGGGGCCGCTGACGGTGGCTCTCGTGCTCTATGTCGTCCTCTATGGCTATCTGGTCCTCAGAGGGTCGATTGAGGCGCCTGTTCTGGAGTTTGCCTACCGCGCGATCAAGCTCGGCATCTTGGTGATGCTCGTGCGCAATGCTGCGGACTATCGTGTGTTTGTAACTGATCTATTCTTCACCAGTCTGCCGCAGGAAATCTCCACCGCACTCAACACCGGCACCGTACCGAGTGCTTCGACATTTGATGCGCTGCTCGACAAGGGGCAGGCGTCGGCCAACCAAATCTGGAACAGAAGCTCTTGGCCGCTCGACATCGCGACCGCGTTCGGTGGTCTCTTGATGGTCGTCATTACATTCATCGTCGCTGCCATCGGCTATATCGTCTCCCTCTATGCCCGCGTCGCACTCGCAATCATTCTGGCACTCGGTCCCATTTTCATTGCACTGGCGATGTTTCACAGCACGCGGCGCTTCACCGAAGCCTGGATCAGTCAGCTGGTCAATTACGTCATCTTACAGATCCTGGTCGTTGCGGTCGGCTCGCTCCTGATCACGACCCTCGACACGTCGTTCACCACGGTCGAAGCCTATGAGGACGTCTTGATGCGGCCGATAGCGATCGGAGCCATTGGGATCGCAAGCCTCTATGTCTTTTATCAGCTCCCCGGTATCGCAGCATCCCTTGCTGCCGGCGGTGCGTCGCTCACCTATGGCTACTCTGTGGCACGCGACGCTCATGACAGTACGCTCATCTCCGCAGCCGCAGCCGTCCAGCGCACCGCGCGGCGCGGCATGCGCGCCGCCGTACGCAGCTTGTCGGCACACGACACGTCGTGATCCTGCCAATGCTCTTCCAGCAAGGTGCCTCAACGGCGCTGCGCCCCCTTAATGGATGAACAAGGGATACCGCTCGATATGCCGCGAACTGTCTCCTGCCTCTTATTGTTGGCCCTGGTCAGCGGATGCAACACCATGACTTCTCATCTCCCAAAATGCGATGGATACGCCAAACGCCCGCTCAACCGTTCAATGTGGCAATGGGAGGGCGGCAAACAACGTGCTGCCAAACCGCTCGGTTACTTGCTTGAAGAGCGAGGTCCCGCTGCCTTCGAGGAGTTTGACGAACGCGCATCCTATCGCAAATGCGCAGGCGAGCTGGGGCGCCAATGATCACCTCCGATGGTTTGAAGGCGTATTTCGACAGGGCGCGCCGCTTCGATCATGATCGCTTGATAAGCGTCGAGCGTTCGGCACGAATTGCCTGGGTTATTGCGATTGTTGCGAGCTTCGTTGCCAGCGCCGCTGTCTTTGCAGTCGCCGCGCTCGCGCCATTGAAGACGGCGGTGCCATTCGTCGTGCGTGTCGACAACTCGACCGGGATTGTCGACGTGGTGTCGGCCCTGACCTCGGGGGCTGCAAGCTACGACGAAGCGGTGACCAAGTATTTTGCTGCGCGCTATGTCAGGGCGCGCGAAGGCTATGTTTGGTCGGAGGCTAAGGAGAATTTCGAGACGGTCTCCCTCCTGTCGGCGCAACCCGAGCAGATGCGCTTTGCCACCCTTTACCGCGGCAGCAATCCCAACTCCCCACAAAATGTCTACGGGCGCGGTTCGACGGCGAAAGTCACGATCAAGTCGATCTCCCTGATCAACGCAAGCGTCGTGTCGGTGCGCTTTCTCAGCACCATCACCCGGGCAGACGATGTGCGCACGACCCATTGGGTTGCGACGATCACTTACTCGTATGTCAACGCCCCGGTCTCCTCGACCGACCGCCTGGTCAATCCGCTTGGCTTCGTCGTCAGTGAATATCGCGCAGATCCGGAGGCGATCAATTGAAGACAATTTCATTGCCAGTCTTTGCCGCCATTGTCGCCGTCACCACGGTGTTTCATCCCGCCTTGGCCCTCGATATTCCGAGCGGCGCCGAGCAGGACAACCGTGTTCGTTTCGTCAACTACCAGCCCTACAACATCACCCGCATCGTCGGCACGCTGCGCTCGTCGGTGCAGGTGGAGTTTGCGCCCAATGAGGAGATCGCGCATGTGGCGCTCGGCAATTCGGTAGCCTGGGAGGTGGCGCCGGCCGGAAATATTCTGTTCCTAAAACCCCGCGAGAACCAGCCGATTACCAACATCTCCATAGTCACGACAAGACGGGATGGCTCCAAGCGCAGTTACCAGATGGAGTTGACGGTGCGCGACGGCTCCGTTGCTGCCGGACAAGATACCTATTTCTATGTCAAGTACCGCTATCCCGCCGACGAGGCGCAGCGCCGGCGCCTGGAAGCGCACGCCCGAGGCCTAGCCGAGAAAGCCGGCGCTGCAAATGACGTTTTGGCGCTCCATGAGCAATATGGCCCGCGCAACTGGCAATATTCGGTGCAAGGATCTGCCGCGATCGAACCGCAGGCCGTTTACGACAACGGCAAACTTACAACGTTTGTTTTCCCAGACAATCGGGAGATCCCGGCAATCTATCTTGAGAACTCCGACGGAACCGAAAGTCTCGTCCCGAAATCCGTCTCCGGTGGTCTCGTGCTCGTTCACGCCATCAGCCGCAAGTTCATCCTGCGTCAGGGAGTGGATGTGATCTGCGTCTTCAACGAAGCCCATACTCTTGGCGGATACAACCCCGGTACACATACGACATCCCCATCGGTGGAGAGGGTCGTCAAGGCACCATATGAGGACACAGCACAAAGAGACGTACAATGACAGACGATGTTCCAACGACGATTCCCGGCGAACGCGGACATGCCCAGCTTCCCCAAGGATTCGACAGCAACCCTGCTCTCAGACGCGGCGCCGTTGTCGCAGCTGTCCTCGCCTTCATCGGTTTCGGACTGTGGCAGATGCGTTCGCAGACCCTTGACCCGAATGCCAATCGTGAGGAGCGGGTGGTCATCCGGCAAGCAACGGACTTCGAGCCAGCAAAAGAGGAGCCGAAGACGGTGGAGCCATTACCCGAAGTCAAATTGCCAACCCCGGTTGTCGCCGAAACGCCCATCGAACCCGAAAAGGACGAGCTTCTGGAATCTGCCCGGCGAGCGCCCGTCATGGCCTTCAGCGCCGGCCAAGGGATCGATCGCCGTTCCGAATACACGCAGTCAGCGCCGGATCAAGCTTCGACCTATCTGCCCATTAACGGCACGCTTGGCGGCGAGGTAGGCGAGAACGAAGATCAGCGTTTTGATCGCATGCTGAAGCCGACACGGCTCGAAGGTTCGCGCGCCGGACATCTCGGCAACCGGAACTACATCGTTGCGATGGGAACTTCGATCCCTTGCGTGCTCGAAACGGCGCTGTCTTCTGACCAACCTGGCTTCGCGAGCTGTGTCATCAATCGCGACGTCTTCTCGGATAACGGCCGTGTGGTGCTGATGGAGAAGGGCACGCAGATTGTCGGCGAATACCGCGGCGGTCTGCGGCGCGGCCAGAAGCGGCTCTTCGTCCTCTGGAACCGTGCGAAAACGCCAGCAGGTGTCATCATCGCGCTTGCTTCACCCGCAACCGATGCGCTCGGTCGCGCCGGTTTTGACGGTCATGTCGACAGCCATTGGTGGGAGCGCTTCGGCAGTGCTTTGCTCCTGTCGATCGTTGGTGATGTCGCGAGCTTTGCCGGAAGGCAATTACAGGATCAGAACGTCGACGCGGAGGGTACGACGAGCGCCGGCAGACAAGCGGCAGCGATCGCCGTCGAGCAATCGATCAATATTGCCCCGACGCTAAACAAGCATCAGGGCGAGCTCGTGTCGATTTTCGTGGCGCGTGATCTCGATTTTTCCGCGATCTATGAATTGCTGGTGACAGAGCCACGCAACATTATTCTCGATCGTTCCGTCCTCGGCGACTTCAGCAAACGCGAGCGCTTGGTAACGAAATGAGGATAGGGGCGTGACAGGAACGTGCGATGCGCCTGTCGTGCGCCAGCTTCTCCAGCCGATCGCCGGGTTGCTGCAAAACCCCACACTCTATGAGGTAGTCATTAACCGGCCGGGCGAAGTCCTGGCCGAAGGTACCGCTGGCTGGTCGCGCTTTGACGTTGCGGAACTGACCTTCGACAGACTGATGCGTCTCGCCCGCGCGGTTGCCAGTCATTCGCATCAGGCGATCGACGAGGCGAGGCCGATCCTTTCGGCAACTCTTCCGGACGACGAGCGCATTCAGATCGTTATCCCCCCGGCAACAACAAGAGGCACGGTTAGCATTACCATTCGCAAACCCTCATCGATGTCTCTGTCGTTAAGCGGCCTCGACGCAGCAGGGCTGTTTGCCGTGACCGCGCCGGCATATGATCGACCCGACAATGCGGATAGAAGACTGTCGCAACTTTACAAAGCAGGAAACTATGCGGCGTTCCTGAAGCAATCGGTTCTTGCCCGGAAGAACATCATTGTTTCCGGAGCGACCGGGTCGGGTAAAACCACGCTGTCGAAGGCGCTGATCCAGCACATTCCGACGTTCGAGCGCATTATCACAATCGAGGACACAGCCGAGTTGGTCATATCGCAACCGAACCACGTTCGGCTGTTCTATTCGAAAGGTGAACAGGGCCTTGCGAAAATCGGTCCCAAGGAACTGCTGGAGTCAAGCCTGCGGATGCGTCCCGATCGTGTCCTGCTGCAGGAACTGCGCGACGGCACGGCTTTCTACTACATCCGAAATATCAACTCCGGGCATCCAGGGTCCATCACCACAGTGCACGCTGACTCGGCAGCCCTCGCGTTTGAGCAGTTGACCCTTCTCGTTAAGGAATCGGACGGCGGGCAGGACCTCGCACGCGACGATATCCGCAGCCTCTTGAAGATGTTGGTCGATGTCGTCATTCAATGCAAACGGGTAGAGGGGAAGTTCCGGGTGACAGAGATATGGTCAAGCCGCTCGGCGTAGTGCCTTCTGCCGCAGCAGCGCCGGGCCGTATGCTCTCGGCCGGCTCTCCATGTCTTTAAGGTTGCGCGGCGCAGTGAACACCGGGTCAATTGTGGTCGATTGATCACTTGGCCGCGGCGCAGCCTTCGCCTCTGACATTGTTTGACAACAACCGGGTATTGCCGGATCGTTGGTGTTTAGCAGTGCATTTCAATGCAAGCAGACTTTTGACGCAGCGTTGTCGGCGTGACGATGCCCGATCGATTGAGCAGCAATCCCGTCGAGCGATGCCCACGAGCCCCTTTTGAAGCCAAGCGTAGCCTGAACCAATATGGGAGGATAACGTGAGCGACCATGTCTACAAGAAGGTGGAACTTATCGGTAGTTCGAAAGTCTCTTTAACCGAGGCGATCGAGACGGCGATTATGCGGGCCTCGAAAACCATGAGAAATCTCGAATGGTTCGAGGTCGATCAAATCCGGGGACACATCAAGGATGGCGCGGTGGCGCACTATCAGGTGGTTGTGAAGGTCGGATTTCGGATCGACGATTGACACGCTGGGCCAGTTGTCTGTTCCGACGCACGAAGCTGTCTGCGCTTGTCGATCGGGTATTCATAGAGGCCGCGGATGCCGGTTACAGCACACCGGCGAGCAAGACCTCTCGGTCACACTGCAAGCACGATCGGCGTGATCTTAGGCAACTCGCGGGCATTGGCGGATCTTGCGAGCCAGTCCGTCGGCTGTCTCGGCTAATGACGAAACGCGCGGCGGCCTCCCAACCCCGCATGATTTCCGGGCGATAGCGTTGCTCATGAAATTCCAGCCTCGTGCAACCCCCAATGCCGGTTTTGAACGCTAGGATGCGATGCGGGTACGGACCACGCGTCTCCCGATCGGTCGCTCGGAAACCATTCCCGTTCTCGATGTCGCCTTTCTAAGGGACCGGCCGCGTCCAGTGTCAACCCGCAAGGGGTTTCCCTCCGCTTCGCTGCGGTGACACTTGCGGCTCGGCCCCTTCTTCGGGCGCCATCGGGAATGGTTCCCGAGTAACCGAAGGAGACAGCATCATGGCCACCACGATCGCAACCCTTACCGAAAAGACCGACGGCACCCTCGAAGGTCTCTTCGCCACCATCAAGGTCAACGCCCCAATCGCCCTCATCCCGAATGCCCAGAAGGCAAGCGAAGGCGCCCCTGACTATCGCATCATCCACCGCCGCACTGGCTTCGAGATCGGCGCCGCCTGGTACCGGAACTCGCAGCGCACCGGCGAGGAATACCTCTCGGTCAAGCTTGAAGCGCCCGAGATCGGCGTGATCTTCGGCAATGTCGCGCCTGCACCCGGCGGCGAGGCGAACCGCAAGGTCATCCTCTGGAACGATCCAGCCTGAGCGGCGCATACGCCGGCCCCGCGGTGATCGCGGGGCCTCTCCGTCCAACCCCTTCATCCTGGAGAATACCAATGCGCCTCATCACCGATGAAATCCGCACGGCCCTCATCACCAACGGTCGGCGCTTCCAACGCGATCCAGACTTCGATCCGCTTCCGCTCGTCAAACTGTTCACGCCCGACGCGGCCGCCACATGGTTGATCGCCTCTGCCGAACCGGAGGACCCCGATCTGCTCTTCGGGCTCTGCGACCTCGGCGTCGGGTTCCCCGAACTCGGTTCCGTTCTTCTCTCGGAGATACAATCCGTTCGTGGTCGCCTTGGCCTGCGCGTCGAACGGGACATCACCTTTAAAGCGGACCGGACAATTACCGCTTATGCCAAAGTCGCTACTGCAGCCAGCCGGATTGTCGCCTAGCTGAGTAAATAGCCAGAAGGGACCGTAGTCGGCAGGCTGCGGTCCCGGTTTCCTTGTCGACATTGGCGAAATGCTACATCGTGAAGCTGTAACCGGATCTTGTCAAAAGGCCAGGGCAGCCCGTCGCCAGCATGTTCTGGGTGGCATACCCAACCCACCCTATCTGCTCAGAAACCTCAGCGTGCCATGAGGGGCCGGAACGCTTCAAGGCCGCGCGGCCCCTCCAATTTTGCCGCAAGAGACAAAATCGGCTCCTCCGCGCGCCGGCTCCGCCGGTCGCGTGACGCGAGCCTTGACCCCTTCCGACCCCTCATGACCGACGGCGTCATCTTTCGCAAATTCAAGGAGATGACGATGACGATCGAACAGCACATCGAGGAACTGCGCGCCGAACTCCGCAATTGCCCCGACCAGGCGGAGCGCTGCCATATCCAAGCCGAGCTTGAGGCGGCGCTCGCCGACCTCACCCGGCAGATCGCCAAAGAGCCGACCCCCGAATAGGGAGCGAGCTCTCAGCTGCCGGCCACAGGAGCCAGCCTGGCCGGATCAACCGATCTGTCTGCCTGCCAGGGGTTTCACCCCTCGGTGCTCCCCGCCGGCTACGCCGGAGGCGGACGCGTCCCCTTCGGGTCCGCGGGTCTCTTCTCTCTCTGAAGTCCTATTTTACTCCAGCAAATCCGGCGTCAAGGACGGCGCGGTCTCCCCCAATTTTGCCGCAAGCGACAAAATCGGTTCCCCCGCTTGCAAGCCGCTTCGCGGTCCTTGACCCCTCTTTGCCACAGAGTGGCCGATCTCCGTCATCAAGATGAAGGAGATCACATTATGACATCTGAACAGAACCTCATGCTTTATACCAAGCTTGCCGGCTTCCGGCTCATCGCCGTCGCAGGCCGCATCGCCTGCGTTGACGATTTCTCCCGAGAGCGTCATGACCGGCTGATTGAAGGACTCGAGGCGACTATCCATCGGATTCAGACCGTAATGGCATTGGAACGCCAGGTTCTTACCGACGACGAGTTCGCGGCCTCTCAGCTGGAGGGCGAGATCGAGATCTTCGGGCGCTTCGCCATCAGTTTGCTGGATGACGTCGAGATCGATTATGACACGTATGAATACCGCATCAACGGTGGACGCTGGATCAACGCCTTGATGGTCGACGATAGCGGCGTCTATGTCGACTATCCCGAGTTGATCGTATTGACCGACGAAGAACTTGGCGCGCTAGCGCCGATAATGCGCGATATCACAGAGGAAACCGGCATCCCCGTCCGCGCCGGCCGAGCCATCCACGGCGAAACTCGGCGACTGCATCCGGACTATGCCGTTCAGGATAAGCATAGATCGTCGAAATAAAAGCAACTTCGGAAACTGAGAGGCGGCGCAGCCGCCTCTCGATTAGTTGCGTCCCGTGTGCGAGGTACATGGCGTGACCGGCTCCGTGACAATTTCGATTGACTGTCAGGATAACGCACCGAATTGCAATACTGCCCGGACGCCGAGGAGCGCCACCAGATCGAAGTCGAACTGGAAGCGGCACGTCAGGAACTCGTACGTCGCAACGCCGATGGCCCGCCTCCAGAATAGTGGCCGTGCGTTATCTTGCATCGACCGCAACCTTGCGGACGTATCGTCGGGCGGCGACAGAAAGCGATCGTTCAAGTCGCCGCTGCCTTGACGAACCGGTTGGGTTCGACCACCGCATTCATGTCCTTTCTCCGGAAATAGATCGCCCGTCCGCAACGCAACGGACTGTGACCCTGCACAATGATGATCTGCTCGTCCTTGCGCATCGACTGGATGATTTCGTGCGGCATAATCAGCGGTCTGCGCTGAAGGCTGACACTCTCTGACCGCCTTGAAGCTTTGTCGGAGCTGCTCCCGCCAATGTTGCGGGACCGGCCTTCGACCTCAACAGTCATTTCACCACATTGAGCGGAAACGTTGCGGGCCGTGTCGAGCGCCTTGATCGCCGCATAGGATGCAAAGGCGCATCCATCGATCCAGGAGGTCGCGCCATCACGGCCAAAGTGCTTTTCGAGCTGGCCGACCGATTGATACATCAACATCAGCGTGATGCCGTATTTCCGGCCGTAGTCGCGGGCATCCTCGAGCACGCGCATGAAGCCGAGCAGATCGATCTCATCGAGCATGAAGAGTGCGCGGCGGTCGAAGGCCCCATCGGCCTGGATCATGGCATTGATCAGTGAGCCGACGATGACGCGGGCAATGCCCGGATAGCTGCGCAGGATTGAGGCGGGAATGTTCAGGAAAACGTCGATCGCGCCCTTGACGATATCGCCCGATTTGAACGCCGCCCCGCAAACGAGCGCGGCATAGTCGTCGAGCGACAGCCATTGTGTATCCTTCGACGCGGTGGAATAGACGCCACTGAAAGTCTGTTCCGTCATATTGGTGAAGACGCCCAGCGTCTCGCGGACAAAGGCCGATTGCGATGTTTCCTGAATGTCGCGCAACATCGCCAGCACAGACGGTTCGGGCTCGGAAACGATTTGGCGCAGACTGCGAAGATCGCGTCGACCGGCATAGTCCGGAGAGAGCATCACGTGCGCCAGCAAACCCGTCAGAAGATTGTGCGCCTGGTTCTGGAAATATGACCCCGTCGAGGTTTCGATCCGAGAGCTTTCCGACAAAAGCATGTGAGCAACCGCGACGATGTCCTCTTCCTTGGATTTCGAGGTTTCGATCCAGTCGAGAACGTTGAAGCCCCAAGCGGGATTGGATGGGCTAAGTATGATGCAGTTTCGTTTGAGCTTCGATCGCCGATGGGTAACAACCATCGGCGCTACTTCGGTCGAGGGATCGAGGCAGATCAGCGGTCCGGTATAGCGCAACGCTGTCGGAATAACGTTGCTCGTGGTTTTGTATCCACCTGAGCCAGCGAAAAACAGCATATGAGTGGAATCGAAATCCTGCCTATAGGTAAGCAACGGTGCCTTGCCGCCTTTCCCCCAGGTTGACCGGTCGTCAGGCCGAAATGGCACACTGTGGATCGTCTCCAGATCGACCCGGTAGCGCTCGCCAATGACGATTTCGCCGTCCGCCGGAAACTGAGTGGCGGCGGCTGACATTGACAGCCAATCAGCGTCGCCGAAGGTGCCATGCCGGGCTCGTTTGACCGGTCCGCCGACGAATATGGACATACGGGCGGAGATCGCCACGATGGCAAAACCACCGACTGCGCCTGCGGCTGCATAGAGATCCAGATAGGAAAACGCAGCTGCCCAGGTGATCACTCCAGACTGAACGAAGGGGGACAGCCGGACGTGCTCCCGCACAGCGTAAAATCCGCCAATGCAGACAAACGTGATCAGACTGACAAGTGCGATCGGTCTGCGCCGGTGCAGAGGCAAGACGGCCACAGTAATGAGCCCCGAAATCGGTCCAAAGAAAAGATTGGGGATCGGCGACGCACGCATGAACCAATAGGCATACTCAGGCGCAACCATAGTCGCCATCGTCGGCCATTTGTATGCTGTGATAAGTAGTGTCGTAACGCTCACTGCTATTGGCACGATTGCCAGCAGGATTATTGGGCTGAACCGTCGCTTCGCCGTCATCCCGCACCCTTTCCTTATAGCTTCGTCAGTGCGCGGGCCTCCGCCCGAAAGGCCTCCGTACCGAGTGCGCACAGCCGATCATGCTCCACCGCCCCGATTGGTACCCGGCTCGCCTCGATCAGCGCGCCCAGCAGGAACGCCCGATCGGCGTTCCTTAAGCCTGCCTTGATGATTAATCCGCCGAGGATGATCTTCTCGCGGGTTTCGCGCTTGCGCTCTTGCGTCATCCTGCGTTGCCGCTTCCGTTCGAGAAATACAATCCGCTGGTCCAGCCGCCTAAGCGGTTGGACCAGCGGATTGTTGGACCCTTTCGCGAAATCGCGCGACGATCTCTGCGAAAATGGCGTCGAGCTCGCTGTCGGGAATATCGAGTTCGGCGAGGCCGGCTTTCTGCGCCACCCGGGCGAAGCGCTCGCCGGCTTTAACCAGCAGGCTTTTGCGTCTCGCCCGCAGTGTTTCGATCTGAGCGTCGATTTCAGAGATGGTTGTTTTTGCGCGCACGTCTCGTCCTTCCTTTGTCTGCGACGAGCCACAATAATACTATCATGTTTATGATAGTCAAATCCTTTGGAATGAGGTAGGAAAATGAAATTCTGAACCTAAAATCGTTGAGGAATGCAGCCTTCTCGGCGAATGGCGCAATATACGTCGCGGTTGCGACGCGTTTAGAAGAGGAGTTCGAGCAAATTTGGCTATCATGTTTGTGAGGGCTCAGGTGATCAGCCGGGGTGCCGGCCGCAGCATCATCTCTGCAGCGGCCTATCGTCATCGCACCAAGATGGTGGACGAACAGATCGGTAAGGAATTCCGGTACTATGGCGGGGCTGCGGAGCTGGTGCATGAAGAGCTTGCTTTGCCCGCCGAGACCCCCGCATGGCTGAAGGCGGCCATAGATGGGCGCACGATCGCTGATGCCAGTAAGGCGCTCTGGAACGCGGTCGACCGTTTCGAGACGCGCTGCGATGCGCAGCTTGCTCGCGAGATCATTCTCGCACTTCCGGTGGAATTAAGCCGCAAGGAGAACATAGAACTTGTGCGCGACTTTGTGCGCGAGAACCTTACGTCGCGAGGAATGGTTGCCGATTGGGTTTATCACGACAAGGACGGCAATCCGCATATCCATATCATGGCAACGCTACGCCCTTTGGCCGAGGAGGGGTTCGGGCCGAAGAAAGTCGCGATCTTCGGCGACGACGGTCAGCCGGTACGCGTCAAAACGCCCGACCGACCTGAGGGGAAAATCGTCTATCGGCTGTGGGCAGGCGACAAGGATGCGATGAAGAAGTGGAAGGTCGCCTGGGCGGAAACGGCAAGCCGTCATCTAGCGCTTGCCGGTTACGACTTACACCTTGATGGTCGTTCCTACGATGAACAAGGACTTCGCGGATTGGAGCAGCGGCATTTCGGACCAGACCGTGCTGCGCTTGTTCGTAAAGGCATCGAAACTTATTTTTCACCGACGGCATTGGCCAGGCGCTATGAGATTGCCGACCGGCTCACGGATGATCCGACCTTGTTGCTCAAGCAACTCACCAGCGAGCGATCGACATTTAACGAGAGAGACATCGCACGCGCGCTTCATCGTTATATCGACGATCCGATCGTCTTTGCCAATGTACGCGCCAGACTGATGGCATCGGACGATCTGGTGATACTGCAGCCGCAGCGGCTAAATAGCGAAACCTGCAAAGTCGAGCGGCCGGCGGTGTTCACCACGCGCGCTCTGGTCAGAATCGAATATGAAATGGCACGCGTGGCAATTAAGTTGTCAAAGATGAAAGGCTTCGGTGTCTCGAAGTCCTGTGTTGACGCCGCCGTTGCATCAATTGGATCCGAAAGTTCTGCCGGAGTTGTTCGGCTCGCCGCAGAGCAAATCGATGCCGTCCGGCATGTTACCGCGGGTGGCGCCATTGCTGCGGTCGTCGGTGTGGCCGGCGCCGGTAAATCGACAATGTTGAGTGCCGCCCGTACCGTTTGGGAAATGGAGGGGCGGCGTGTCGTAGGTGCGGCACTCGCCGGCAAGGCTGCTGAGGGATTGGAGGAAAGCTCCGGCATTCGCGCCCGCACCATCGCCTCCTGGGAGTGTGCCTGGGGGCGAGGAAACGATCTCCTCAAAAAAGGTGATGTGCTGGTCGTAGACGAGGCCGGAATGGTGTCGTCACAACAGATGGGAAGTTTGCTGAAACGCATCGAGGATGCGGGTGCAAAGGCTGTGCTCATTGGCGATCCGATGCAGCTTCAGCCGATTCAGGCAGGTGCGGCTTTCCGGGCGATTGTCGAGCGCATCAGCTCAGCGGAGCTGGCCGGAGTCCGGCGGCAGAAAGAGGAATGGGCGCGTACTGCTTCCAAGCAATTTGCCCGCGGCGATCTGAAAGCTGCGCTTGCCGCTTATGGCGAACGCGGACATATCGTTTGCGCCCAGACTCGTCAGGGTGCCATCGAGCGCATTGTCGGAGACTGGACAGATGCACATCGCAAATTGGTAGCGAAAGCGGAGGCGGAAGGTCGCGAACTTCGTGGTGACGAATTGATTGTGCTCGCGCATACCAATGACGACGTAGAAGTGCTGAACCGTTCTATTCGCAATTTGCTTTCGACGGACGGATTGTTGTCGGACGGCAGGCCGTTCCTGACCGAGCGCGGTATGCGGGAATTTGCGGTTGGTGACCGGATCATCTTTCTCGAAAATGCCCGGTTCGTCGCGCCACATGCCAAGAACCTTACCGTTCAGCACGTGAGGAACGGCATGCTCGGGACGGTTCGCTCGACGGCAGCTGGAAGTGGGACGGCGCTGCTCACGGTCCGGCTCGACAATGGACGCGAGGTGTTTTTTGCCGAGAACACCTATCGCAATGTCGATCATGGTTACGCAGCCACCATCCACAAAAGCCAGGGTTCGACCTTTAATCGCGCCTTCGTGCTGGCGAGCGGCATGATGGACCAGCATCTGACGTATGTCGCGATGACCCGCCACCGCGATCGCGCCGATCTTTATGCAGCGGCGGAGGATTTCCAGCGAAGGCCGGAATGCGACAGACCGCCGCGTGCCGACTACACAGACGGGGTTACCGGCGAGCTTGTCGAAACAGGTTTTGCGAAGTTTCGACCGCGAGACGATTTAGGTCCAAGCCCCTATGCCGATCTTAGTATTGAAGATGGAATGACCCATCGACTGTGGGGCGTCAGCCTGCCGAAGGCGCTAAAGGATGGCGGAGTGCAGGTCGGCGATACCGTAATGCTTCGAAAGGACGGGACAGAAAAAGTCACGGTCAAGGTTCCGGTCATCACTGCTGGCATAAGGCGCTTCGAAGTGCGTGTTGTCGAGCGCAACGTCTGGACGGCGGATTTGATCGAGAAGGCATGCGACCGACAACTCCGAATTGCCAAAGAAAACCGTTTGCCGGACCTATTCCTGCAGCTGGTTAGACGGCTCTCGCGTTCGGGCAGAAAAACGACGACGCTCGATTACGTGACGGAGGATGCATACCGATCACTGGCAGACGACTTCGCGCAGCGCCGCGGGATTGAGGTTGTGTCCGGCTGGAGTCTGGTTGAGAAAGCCACTCGGACATTGAGTTGGGTTTCCGATCAGCGTGGTCGTGTGGTCCGGCTATGGCAGCGTGCCAACGCCGCGCTTGATACGGCGATTGATCAATCCGAACGCATTGAGGCAAGCAGTGGTGCCGCCACGCGCCAGCCTACTAAGATCCGTAGGGATGGTGATCCGGAATTACTCCCGGCAACGATTTCGTTCTCGCGGACACTCGAGGAGGATGCACGTCTTGCGCATCTCGCATCATCTGCCTGGGCGGAGCGGGGGGCAATCATCATGCCTTTGCTCAAGCGGATTTACCGCGATCCGGTAGCCGCGCTTGCGCGGTTAAACGAACAATCCTCGAATACCGCCAAGGATCCGCAGCTGATTGCAGACGGGCTTGCTCGGACGCCGAAAGCACTCGGGAACCTGCGTGGCGCCGATAACCTTGTCGACGGTCTAGCGGCCAGGAAAGAGAGAGCGGCGGCATTGTCAGCTGTGCCAGAGCTCGCGCTCTTGGCACGAGCTCGTGCGACAGAGTTTCGCAGACAAGAAGGACGCTTCCTCAACCGCGAGCGAATGCGCAGATTGCATATGGGCTTCTCCGTTCCGGCACTTTCAAAAAATGCAAGAGCGCGACTTCTGGAGATCGAAGCAGCCGGGGAGAAAGGGGGCGATGGCGCTTTTCGGTCCGCTTTCCGGATCGCCACGGAAGATCGCTCAGTTGTCCAAGAGGTCAAGGCCATCGACGAGGCCCTAACCCGTAGGTTCGGGTGGCTTGCGTTTTCCGATAAGGCAGATGGATTCGCTAAGCGCGACACGGCGATGCGTATGCCGGAAAGCATGGTGGAGGAAACGAAGGTCGAACTGACTGCGCTATTTTCGGTCGTTAGACGTTTTGCGGCACAGCAGCGCATGATCGAAAAACGCAAGCCCGCCCAACTCATCGCTCCGGCAGCATATGCCCCGCAGTATGCGGTCGGGCGCTTGCCAATGTTGCCAGCTGTAACCGAATTCAAGAACGGTGTGGAGGATGAGGCGCGGCTCAGGGCGGTGGAGGCCGAGCATTACCGGCAGGAGAGGGCCGTATTCGGCCGGGATGCAGTTCGGATCTGGCGCGATCCGGCCGCCGCGGTCGCGACGATCGAAAGCCTTATAGCAGTGAAGATCGACCCCGAGCGCATTGTCCATGCCGTTGTCGCCGATCCCGCCGCCTATGGCGCATTGCGTGGCTCGGACCGGCTCTGGGACAGGCTCCTGGCAGAGGGACGAGAGCGCCGGGAAGCATTGCAGTCCCTCAATACTGCCACCGCCAGCATTCGCGGCATGGCGCGCTCCTACACTGCCGCCTACGAGGCGGAGCTGCTGGCAGTAAGCGCTGAACGAAGCCGCATGAGTGTCGCTATACCAGGGTTGACCAAAGAAGCCGAGAGCGAACTCCGTCGCTTGACGAGACAGACAGAGAAGAATGCGAAGCATCTGGCTTGGAACGTTCGGGCGATTAATCCGGATATCCGTTCCGAGTTCACGACCGTCTGCAAGGCGCTCGATGCACGTTTCGGACCGGGAGCATTCGCCCGCGGCGACAGGGACGTGAATAAAATGGTGCCGAAATCGCAGCGGGCCGCATTTGACGCAATGCGCCATCGTTTGCTCGCGCTTCAGCGCGTCACCGGTGCCTACAAAGCAGAGGAGGCAAGCGCGGAGCGCCAGCGCCGAGCGATCGACCAGGCACGAAGTCCACCGCTATAGGGTGTCCTTAGCCAGAACAACTAGGTAATTCGCCCTCGTAAGTTGACACGATCGGCCCGTCAAAATTATTCAGATCTACAGCATCGAAGCGCATATTCCCGATCAAGCGGCAGTCTTCGACACGACCGCCCTGAGGCGAATGCGCTTACCAGATCGAGTTGTAGGGAGTCGCAGAACTGCACTTGACGATGAGCCGGTGTATCAACGCCGGGACCATTTCTCTTGTATCAAATCACGCGGGTTTAGCGGCAGTGACGGAAGCGGTCTTTTTAAGCTGGCGCCGTGCCCGAAGATACACCACGTTCCGGCCCGAGCTCCATACACCTCTGGCGATGTTGCTGCCGCGAAGCTCTTTGAAGCCGAACACGCGCAATCGCCGCGCGGAAATTCTGCGCCGCAGCCAGACTCGGCGCCGGCGATTGCTAGCGCCGCGCAGCGCGGCTGGTCGCCCGCTCCAGCCCCTTGCCGCGATAGGCCACGGGGATGCCCAGTGTCTCATGGGCCGTTGCCAGCGTTTCGAGCCAGGTCGCCAGTTCCGCCGGTACCTTTTCGTCGCCCGTTTCCATCGCCTCGATCCACGCCAGATTGCAATGAAGGGCGCTTGCGAGATTGATGGGTGTCCAGCGAAGGGCAAGCAGGCATTGGGTAAATCGCGCGGGGGTCATTTCTTTGCTCAAGATTACGGTGCGTCTCTTCAATTTGGCTTTACACGCAGAAATGAGTCAAGGTGATGACTTGTCGCGCCACGATCAGGTGATCGGGCGTCTGATCCACAGCGATCGTCAGGATCGCGCAAAACGTGTCGTGATTGGCGTGCGCGGTGTCGAACTTGCGTTTGTCGGCGCCGGCCGCTAATCCCGGCAATGATGGCAGGTGACAGCGACTCGCACAGCGCGAGTGGACAAGGGACAGCCAAGACCGGGGCGACTGACCGTTGAACGCGACCATTTACCAGTCCGCCATCAACATTGCCGCAAAGGTCGGCCTCTATCTCTCGTTGACGATGTTCATCCCTGCGCTGGTCGATCTCTATTTCGGCCATCCAGACTGGAAGGTCTTCGCCGTCTCAGCGTGCCTGATGGGCAGCCTCTCGCTTGTGACGGTGGCGGCAACGCAAGGCGGACCACCGGCGTTCAACCGGAAGATGGGCTTTCTCCTCGTCAATCTGCTGTGGCTCGTCGTTTCGTTCGTCGGTGTCGTTCCCTTCTGGCTGTCGTCGGTCAATCTCGATTTTGCCGAGGCGCTGTTCGAATCTGTCTCGGGCATCACCACGACGGGTTCGACCGTCATCGCCGGCCTGGACAACGCACCGCCGGGCATCCTCGTCTGGCGTTCGCTGCTGCACTGGCTCGGCGGCATCGGGATCGTGGCGCTCGGCCTGTTCGTGATGCCGTATCTGCGCGTCGGCGGGCTCTCGTTCTTCAAGATGGAATCGTCCGACACCACCGAGAAGCCGTTCGCGCGCATCGTCACCTTCACCCGCGCCTTCGTGCTGATCTACGTCGTCCTGACGGTCACCTGCGCCATCATCTACGGCTATCTCGGAATGAACCGCTTCGATGCGATCAATCACGCGATGTCGACGATCGCAACCGGAGGCTTTTCCACTCATGACGCCTCGCTCGGCTATTTCAGCAGCCTGCCGATCCTGTGGGTGGCAACGTTCTTCATGACGGTCAGCAGCCTGCCGTTTTCGGTGCTGATCATCTTCATCGTGCGCGGGCGACTGGACACACTGAAGGATCCGCAGATCATCGTGTTCCTGTCGTACCTGACGGTGCTTGCGATCGCAGCCAGCCTTTTTCAGCGGCTGGAAAACGGTGTCGCCTTCCATGAAGCGCTGGCGCATTCGTTTTTCACCGTATCGTCGATCCTGTCGACGACCGGGTTTGCCAGCGATGACTACATGCTTTGGGGCGACTTCATCGTCGCGCTCGCCTTTGCCGCGACCTTCATGGGCGGGTGTTCCGGATCGACGGCCGGGGGTATGAAAGCCTATCGCTTCATCATCGTCTTCAATTCCATTCGGGCCGGCCTCTACAAGCTCATCTACCCGAACGCGATCCATACGGTTCGCTACGGCCATGCACTGGTCGATATCGACGTGCAGCGGACAGTCTTCTTGTTTTTTACGGCCTATATGATGATCTGGGCTTTCGGCAGCCTGGCCATGGGCGCCTTTGGTTATGACCTGCTGACATCGGCGTCGGCGATCGCGACGGCGCTTTCAAATGTTGGTGCAGGGCTCGGTCCGATCATCGGGCCAGCTGGAAACTTCTCCACCTTGTCCGATCCGGCGCTCTATCTGTTGTCGATCATGATGCTGCTCGGGCGTCTTGAGATCCTGACCGTTCTGGTCGTTCTGACGCCGCTGTTCTGGAAGGATTAGGAGAGCCCAAGCGAGTTGGGCTCCCGTCGTTCAAACCGGCTCGGCTTCGCGTTGGGTCGCAGCGTTGTCGACATAGTATTTTTCAAAGCGGTGGCGATAGTGTTCGGCGGCGCCGAAATCGCTGTATTTCGCCAGTTCCCGCATGTCCGTCTTGTTGAGGATCACCCCGAGGATCTTGGCGTTGATCTGCGGTTCGGCGTGCAGCAGGTCGCGCACGAGCCGTGACGGTGTGCGGCCCCATTCGGCGACAAAGAGGAAACCATCGGCAAGCGGCGAAAACGCCTTGGCATCGACGACAGGGGCGAGGGCCGCGAGGTCGACGATCACATAGTCGAAGGACTTGCGCGCATTCTCGATGAGGTCCGCCATGGCCTGCGAGGCGAGCAGCTCGTGGCTGTCATGCGGGTAGTGGCTGCTGGCTTCGCCGCCGACCGGGAAGATGGCAAGCTTCGTCTTATGGTCGATCTTGATGCCGGCCGGCCATGATGTCTCTCCGGTCAGCGCTTCGACAAGTCCCGTCTTCGGCGCCGGGGTGATCATCTTGCTCAGGCCAGGCTTGCGGATATCCGCATCGATCAGCAGCGTTCGCTTGCCGCTGGCGGCGAGAAGGGCGGCAAAATTGGCCGCCACAATCGATTTGCCCTCATCGGGAACGGCGGAAACGATGCCGACCACACGGCAGGCGTTTCCATGCAGCATCTGGTCACAGGCGAGCTTGGCGTTGCGGAACGTCTCGGTAAAGGAGGAGCGCGGCGCGTCGAGCACGATGCGACTGACGCGTTCGAAGGGCACCGGTTCCGGCATCGGTTGGGGTGGTCCCTTGTCCTTCACCAGCCGGGCGCGCATGTGGTCCGCGGCTGTCGGCGCGCGTGGGCCGATCAGCGGGACATAACCGAGCGACCGGTGCCCGAGGATAGTGCGCACGTCGCCTTCGAGACGGAACGTCCGCTCGCGGAATTCCTGAAACGCGGCAAAAGCCCCACCTGCCATCATGCCGAGCACGGCCGACAAAGCCAGGATCATCGTTTTCTTTGGGCTTGAGGGCGAAACGGGCACGCCCGCTTCGGAAATCACCCGCGCCTTGGCGATCGGGAAGGAGCGCTGCTGTGCCGCCTGCTCGTAGCGACCGAGATAGGATTCATAAAGCGTCTTCAGCGCCGCCGCCTTCTGCTCGAGTTCGCGCAGATGGACGAGCGATCGGTTCGCGTCGGAGTTCCGGCCGGTGGTTCCCTCGATGTTTTCACGCAGCGAGGCTTCGCGTGACCGCGCGACCTCATATTCATTGCGATAGCTCGATGCGAGCTGCTGGAGTTCCTGGTAGATCTGGCGGCCGATATCGTTCTTCTCGGTCCGCAGCGATACGGCCTGCGGATGGTCGGCGCCAAAGCTCTGGGTCACTTCCTGCTCGCGCTTGCCGACCGAGAGGTAGCGGGTCCTGAGATCACGGATGACGGAGTTGTCGCCATCCTTCGACGAGATCGTCGCGTTGTCGACGGCTTTCTCCGGGCCCTGTTCGACGATGGCCTGGAACTGCTTGTAGCGGGCCGAAGCGGTCGCCGTATCGGCCTGGGCGATGATGAGCTGGCTGTTCAGGTCGGCGAGCTGCTGTTCCGACATAAGCTCGCCCCGCGCCGAGGTCAGCCCGTTGTCGGTGCGGTATTGTTCCACCTCCAGCGAAGCGACCTGCGATCGCTGCCTCAGGTCGGCCAGGCGCTCCTGCAGCCACACGGACGCCCTTTCGGTTGCCTCGAAATTGGCGTTCAACTGGTCGGTCAGGTAGGAATCGGCATAGGCGCGCACCACCTGTGCCGCCAGCTGCGGATCGCTTGAGCGGTAGGAAAGTGCGACGACCGAGCTTCGCGACACGCGTTCGACGGCGAGGCCCTGCTGGATGAGTGCGGCGGCCTTCTGTCGCCGGCCACTGCGCGCAGCCTCTTCCGTTACCTCAGGACCGCCGGCAAACACGCCGGTGATCGTTTTCATCCAGTCCTTGACCACCGCGAAAGGTGAGCGTGGCGGATTGAGGATCGCGTCGTTATCGGCAAGGTTGATCTTGTCGACGACGCGCAGCGCCAATTCACCGGATTTGAGGATCTCGACGGCGCTTGCAATCTGCGTGTCGAGCAACTGGCTGTTTTGCGGCGAAGCCTCTTCCTCGGCGTATTTGGAGAGGTTCTCGTCGAGCAGGATCTGGGTCATCGACGTATAGTTCGGCGTGGCGAAAAGCAGGTAGACACCGCCGAGCACGACGAACAGGGCAACGAAGAGCCCGACTGTCTTGCCGCGGCGAACGGCCACCGAAAAAAGCCGGTCGAGATCGATGAAGCCATCGGATTCCTCGGCTTCCCGGGGCAAGACGCTACTGAACGGTAGACTTCTTTGTTTCATTGGGTCGCTCTGTCCGTTTCCATACAGTCTATCGGCCGGCGCCCCCTATTCGGGGCGCCGGAACCGGGCTTATGCCGCGCGGATGCGGCCTTCGTGAGACAAAACCATGTCCCTGACGGATTCGTAGACCAGGTCGCCGATATCCGAACGGGCGAGCGCAAAGGCGACGTTCGCCTCGATAAACCCTTGCTTCGATCCGCAATCGAAGGTCCGGCCATCATAGGGGTGGGCGTGGAACGGCTGGTCCTTGGAAAGCTTCAGCATGCCATCGGTCAGCTGGATCTCGTTGCCGGCACCGCGCTGCTGGCGGGCGAGAATGCCGAAGATTTCGGGCTGGAGAACGTAGCGGCCGTTAAGATAGAAGTTCGACGGCGCCTCTCCCGCCCTTGGTTTTTCAACCATTTCGGTGACCGCGAAACCATGGGGAACACTCGCTCCCTTGCCGACGATGCCGTATTTGGAGGCATCCTCCGGCGCGCATTGTTCGACGCCGACGACATTGCCGCCGGTTTGACCATGGAGATCCATCAGGCCGGCCATGCAGCCGCGCGCGCCATAGGAAAGCATATCGGGCAGGAGCAGCGCAAAAGGCTCGTCGCCGATCAGGTCGCGTGCGCACCAGACAGCATGGCCGAGGCCGAGCGGCGCCTGTTGCCGGGTGAAGCTGACGGAGCCGGCCTTGGGCAACATGCTCTCGAGTTCGGAAATCTGGGCGTTCTTGCCCGAGCGCGTCAGCGACGAAATGAGCTCGGGCGTGTCGTCGAAGTGGTCTTCGATCGCCTGCTTGTTCCGACTGGTGACGAAGACGATGTGCTCTATGCCGGCCTCGCGGGCTTCGTCGACAGCATATTGCACAACCGGCCGATCGACGATGGTCAGCATCTCTTTCGGAACAGCCTTCGTCGCGGGAAGGAAACGCGTGCCGTTGCCGGCAACCGGAATAACTGCTTTTCTGACAGTTCTGATACGGTCCATGGCATTATCCTTTTTTTGTGTGAGGGCTTTTGCCCGAGGTGGATCGTTCAGCCGCCACTGTCATCGTGGCGGGCTTCAAGCGCGACAGCGGCGCAACGAGGCGGCGCAGTCGCGCGGCGATCGGCATCCGGAGATGCCGGAGCGCGCGCGGGCTGGAGAGCGCCGTCTTGACGGCGCTGCCCAGCGATCTGGATTTGATGTGTTCAACGAGTTGCAGGAAGGCGCGCGCCTCGAAAAGGCTGCGGCTGCGCTTGCGCTGCATTGCCATTGCACCTGCGTCGATGGCGTGGGTGCTGAGGAAGTCGGCGTCAGTGGCGATCATCGCATCGACATGGCGCAGTTCAAGTACGCGGGAGATGGAGCCTTTGCGGATGTGATAACGATAGCCGGCGGACGGATCGACAACGCAGCGCCCGCCTTCGGCAAGGGCCGAGGCCAGCAGGATGTAGTCTTCGCCGATACGGATATCTTGCCTGAAGCGCAGCTGCTTCTGCTCGAGAAACTGGCGCTCGAAGATCGGCTTCATGTAACCGAAATTATAGGTCGCGCGGAAAAGCACGTTTGACTCGATGAAGGCGGCAAGGGTGAGGATCGGTGCCTTCTCGAGCGTTGCATCGACAAACATCCGCTCGCGCCGGCCATCGAGGTTCAGGACTTCCAGATTGTCGACGGCGATGTCAGCGCTTTCGCGACGCGCGCTGGCTATCATTCGGGCAAGTCTCGCGGGGCGAACCGTGTCGTCGGCATCGAGGATGGCGATCCATTCGCCGCGGGCTGCATCGAGCCCGGCATTGCGCGCGCCGCCCGGGCCGCGATTGGCTGGAAGCCGGAGCAGCCGGATACGCGGATCGGCCAAGGCCGCGACGATGGCTGCGGTGTCGTCAGGCGACGCATCGTCGACGACGATCACTTCGACCTCGACGTCTTCCTGGGCAAGCGCGCTGTCGATCGCGCGCGCGATTGTATCGGCCGCGTTGAAGGCAGCGATGACAAAGCTGACATCCGGATTGGTTTTCGTCATCGCGCCGCCACTTCCGATGTGCCGTACTGCTCAAGCTCGCGAACGCCGAAAAGGCCGCTGACGACGCCGGCATGCATGATGGCGCGCAGAGCATAGCGCGACCGGGCAACCGGCGAGGCGACGAAGAGCAGGCTGGCGGTAGCGCAGTAGCCGGATTTGGCCGCGGCACGAGCGATCTCGACCGCCTTGCCGCTGCCTGCCGCGGCTTGCGCAAGCAAACGGCCATGGGTCTGGCCGGAGCGAAAGCGTCGCTTTGCCAACCATCGAAAGCTGGCGCGCGTTTCCGGCACGATCTCGTAGACCAGGGCATCCGATGCATAGGCAAGACGGCCGCCGGCCTCGTGCATATGGGTGAAGAACTCCGTATCCTCACCGCCTGTTCGGCCGAGCGCGAGGTTGAAACGCCGCCCTGCAAGTGCCGGGCGTTTGGGGTCGAGCAGGACGTTGCAGGTGTAGCCCGTCACAATCTCGCCGCCGACCCACACGGGTCGCGTCGAATGAAAATCGCCGCGCCGCATCCAGGACGGTGCGGACAGGTCATACCCGGCGCGGACCGGGCCGAGAACCGCCTCGGCCCCGGTGGCCGCGGCCGTTTCCAACAGACGCACCAGCCAGTCACGCGAAACCGTTTCGTCGTCGTCGACAAAGGCAAGGTAGTCGCCGTGCGCTTTATCGAGGCAGGCGTTGCGGGCGATCGAGATGTTGCTTGCCGGGCAATGCACATAGTCAATCTCAAAGGGAATTTCGAGCCTCAGCGCGTCGACAAGGCCGGCCGCACTTGGATGCACGTCGTTGTCGGCGACGATGATGCGGATTGCCGTCCCGCCGGGCACCGCAATGGCAGCGAGCGAGCGCAGCGTTTCGGCAAGCTCGGCCCGACGAAACGTGCAGACCGCGATGTCGACGCGAACATCTCCGGTCATTTCGGTGGCTGTCTCGGTCATGGTGCGACCCGCCTGCTGCGAAGGTCAAGCAACTCGCGCCAGAACCCGGCGGACCAGGCGAAATGCATCACCATGGCCGAAACCGCGGCCAGCGGACCGTAAGGATTCTTCTGGCCAAGTGCCATCCAGGCGCCGTAACCAATGCAGGCTGCGGCCCAGAGGACGACCGGGACGACGGCAATCCAGTTGATGACGGCAAGCAATGCGCCGATTGCCACCGGCGCCACGGCGAGCGGCAGCAGTTGGCGCAGGCTTGGCACGACGCGATGCTTGAGCACATTGCGGGCTCGGCCCCGGCCATAGCTGAAATACTGCCGGAACAGCGGCCCGATCTTTGCCCGGGGATAATAGACCATGCTCGTTCGGTCGGTCATCCAGATACGGTAGCCGGCCTTGCGGAACCGATAGTCGAACTCGGCGTCTTCGTTGTGGCTGAAGCTCTCGTCATAACCGCCAATTGCCGTGAAGGCTGCAATCCGCATCAGCGCATGATGTCCGTGGTCGGCCCAATGGCTGGTAGCCCCAAGCCGGTGTTTGGCGCCGCCATTTCCGAGTTTGGAATTCTGGGCGTAGGCCGTTGCCTTTTGAAAGGGCGTGAAGCCGACCGTCTGCATGGCAACGACGACGGAGTCTGCGCCCGCTGCGGTCACTTCCTCGACCAGCCTCTGGCAATAGTCGTCCGGATAGGTGCCGTGAGCATCGATGCGGAGAAGATAATCGAAGGACGAGCCATACTCGGCTATCGCAAGATTGATTGCGGCGCTCTGGATGCGCTGGGGATTATCGAGCGTCAGGACCGACGGATCGTCGTCGGCCAGCCGAGCCGCGATTTCACGGGTGCCATCGGTGCTGCCGCCATCGACGATCAGGATGACCGCATTGAGCGGCGCGATCGACGGGCGAAGCTTGTCGACCAGAGCCTCGATATGCTCGGCCTCGTTCAGGCAGGGGATGACGATCAGGCTGCGCGTCGACGTCAGATCTGTTGTGTTCATGACAAACCACCTTCGTTTTGACGGGCGTGAGAAAGCGGCGTCGCGGGCTCCGGGGCCTTCGATGTGATTGCCGACAAACGCCTGACGAGGTTCTCGCAGTCATTGCGGCCGAAGACCCAGGTGTCGGAATTGCAGGCGGTCACCCGGTGTGATGCATCCGCATAGCGGCCGGCATCGACGTCTCCGAGAAGCGAAACGAGGTTCTCCGGCTCTGCTTCATCAAGCAGAAAACCGAGGCCACGGACTGCCAGGAAGCGGGCGGTCTCCGTACCGCGCATGGCGATCGGAACCCGACCGTAGCGGCAGCCCTCATAGAGCCGGTTCGGAAGCAGCCATTTGGAGTTCTGGCCCTCCTCGAAGAAATCGATCGCCCAGGTGAAATCGATCTCGTCATAGATCGCACCGAGGTCTTCGGGACTGCGGTAGGGGCCATGGAAGGCCATGTGCGGCTCATTGCGAATGAAGCCGTCGAAATCATCGAATTCGGAATAGGCGGGCCTGCCGCGAAGGACGATTTCGAAGCGGCCTTCCATGCGACGGGAAAACGCCGAAAGCAGTTCGAGCGACTTACGGCAGCGCAGTGCGCCGAACCAGCCGATCCGCCAGGGGCCGTTCGGTCGCGGTGTGGTAACTGCTGCGACCCGTGGGCTGTCGCGCTCGCCGAGTTCCAGCACCTTGTTCTCGAGAAGCATGACCGGCGTATCCAGGCCCGACAGTGGGCGGAAATAATGTTCGACAAAGGCGGGAGAACTGGTGATCAGCAGCCGCGCATTGCGTCCGAGATAGGCCTCACTGGCACGTATGGCCCGTCCGGCCACATCCTCGCGCAGAAGCAGGCGATGAATGTCGAGGCATTCATAGACAACGGGAACATCGCCGCCGAACATGGAAACCGCCTTGTTGGCGATGGCCAGCATGTCGAGGTTGCGCGCGATGATCAGGTCGGGCCGGCTGATGGCGCGCAACTTGGCGGGCAGAGACAGGCAGGCCTTGGTGATGGCTACAACGCGCTGGGCAAAGCGACCATCGCGCGTGGTGCCGAGTTCGATCGGGTCGATGCCGTCGATCGCCGCCAATGCGTTCGCACCACGGCGAAAGCCGGCGAGCGTCACGCGTGCACCGCCCGCCGTAAGCATCAGGATCCGGCGGCGAACCGCGGGGTCAGCCAGATCCTGTGCGAAATAAAGTATCTGCAGCATGAAAACTTCCGTTTTCCTGCTCAGCCCGAGCCAAGCATGATTCAAGAAATCGTGCATCGCAACGTTTGGCGTTGCGATGCACGGATGCGGCGGCGTTCTGCCGTCCTCAGTTCAATTTGCAGGCGACGGATTCAGCGAACTGGCACTTTTCATCAGGCGCGGTGAAGGCGATCCGGTCTACCTGCAGCGCCGTCGGTCCCTTGTAGGCGAACGTGCCCATCCAATCGCTGAGCGTGTCGGTGCCCCACAGGCTGAAGAAGATCTTCTGGGCGTTGGTCGGGATCTTGGCGGGATCGGTCACTTCGTGGACCAGTTCGCCATTGACGTAATAGCGGATCCGCTCCTTCTCCCAGACGAAGGCGTAGTCGTTGAACCCTTGATTGGCGCCGCCCGGCACGTCGGCGAGCTTCTCGTTGCCGCCCTTGGCCGACACATATTGATTGAGCTGCACCTTTGCCGGGTTCTTGCCGAGCACTTCGAAGTCGATCTCGTCATGCGGCTTTTTGTCGGCGGGGCCGATATAGGTGAAGAAGGCCGAATTCAGTCCCGATCCGTCGGCCGCCTTGATGCGGGCTTCGTAGGTGCCGTGGCCGAAGCGCTTGCGGGTCTGGATTTCTCCGCAGGCATAGTTGCGCTCGCCCGTCTTGCCTTCCTCGAACTTCAATTCGAGGATGCCGTCGACGACAGCCGCCCGCTCCTTCGACCAGGTGCAGTTTTGGTGCGCCCCGTTGTTCCAGCCATCCGAAACATACCAGTGGGCAGTGTCGAGCGTGTCGAAGTTGTCCAGGAACGATGTGCCGGTGGCACCTTCCTGTGCCATTGCGGAGCCGCCAAGGCCGGCGGCGAGGATCGTGAGCAGGGCGAGGCGGTGAGGTCGGATTGATCTCATGGTCAGGTCCTTTGCTGTGGCGAGTAATCGGAGCGACGACCTGTGTCCGGGCGCGCATCGGCTTGGGAGGGGCCGGTGCGGCTGCCGGTCAGGACGGCGGTGAAGCCCGGTGCCAGGCGCTTGGCGAGGCCATGCGCGGCAACGAGAATGACGATCGTGATGAAGGGGATCGTAAAATAGAACAGCCGGTAGTCGGTGATTTCGGTGCGGTTCCAGGCCATCCAGAAAAGGATGAGCAGGGGATAATGGGCACAGAAGATCCAGAAGCTGAGGCCACCGGCGCGCGCAAGGCGTTCACCGAACCGTGTGCGCACGAGAAGTGCTGAAACGGCCCAGGAACCGACGATGCCGGAAAGTGCTGTCAGGCCGCGCAGCATATCGGCCCAGAGAGGGAACTCCGGACCGGTCTGGTAAAGAACGATCGAGAGCGCGACAGCAGCTGCGAGGAAAATAGCGGCGATCGATCGGGCATAGGGGTCGAGCAGCTTGGCGTCGATGCGGTGCAGGCTGACATAGATACCGGTGCAGAAGCCGAAGAGGATCGATTTCTTCAGGAAGACGCCATTCGGCAGCGGAAGCACGGCATAGGCGAGCAGAACGCCAAGAGTTTGCAGCGGATAGCGCTTGATCAGCCAGGCCAGCAATGGCGAGAGCAGGATGCATAACAAAAGATCGCGCAGAAAGTAGAGCGGGACGTTGATCGGCAGGCCCTCGAGCGCGAAGGCAAGGCTCAGCCATTCCCGTGGGGTGGCATTGACGACATCCGGCAGGTAGCCGAAGCCGATATTCCCAAGCTGCGCGAGATAGACGAGTGCCAGAAAGGCCAGGTTCCACAGGAGGAAGGGAAGCAGCACCGTGCGCGCTTTGGTTCGAAGCGTCTTCTTGTAGTCGAACGTGTCCAGACCTCGGCGGAACATGAGATAGCCGGAGATGGCACTGAGGCAGGGAACGCCGACGCGAAACAGGCTGTCGCCCAGAAACACGCGCAGCCAGTCCAGGAACCCATAGGTTCCCAGGAACGGGCTCGTCTGCGGATCATGCGGCACATGCACGAAGACGATGCCCGAGATCAGCATGATGCGCATCAGATTGATCCGCGAGGAAATGTTCGCGTCCATCGCCACGATGTCCGTCACTCCTATCTGCCAGCGCCATTTTCGGCGCCGTTTCAACAGAGCAGACTAGAGCCCGCATCGATTAAGCTAGGGCAGGGGCGTGGATGAAAATATGGCGTTGCAACAAAAGAATCAGTCATGTTTTGCTGCGATGCAGCATTCGCCACATTTCGAATTCACCTCAGATCGATCGCAAATTCACCGCAGCAGTCCTTAAAAGCGCACCCGTTGTCGCATTTTGCGGAACATGCTCATATTCTCATGAGCAGAAGTCTTTGGTTGAATTGATTGCAATCAAACGCCAGCAAGGATTGTAGAGTTTTTTCGTTGGCCATTGTCAATTTGACGTTTTTTGGCGGCGGCGGCGGGAATTGCGGCGAGTGTAAGGCACTGCCGACGTCGCCAACCCCTATCATTCCGCGGGTTCTGGCGCGGCACCCACCGCGCCGCGCTGACGGATCATCCGATATAGTTTCATCAGCAATTTCCGCTCGGTCAGAACCATCAGGATAAGGTAGATGAGGCCGCCCATGGCAGCGCCGGCCAGCACCTGCAAGATGGCGTTGGGAACCAGGGGGCCGAATCGCTCAAGCAGAAAACGCACGGCAAGCGCCATGGCAAAGGCCGCAAACATTGGCCGGGTCGAGACGAAGAAGCCTTTCACGAACGGCATACGGTCAGCCCGGAAGACCACCCACGAATACCCGATCAGAGTCAGAACGTTGACCGTGCAAAGCGCGATCATCGCGTCGATCAGCGAGCCGTTGATGGCCGCATAGGCAACTGCGCCGGTGGTGATAACCGCCCGGATCACCGCCCACCAGAACAGGACCGCACCCTGGCCGATACCCTTGAGATAGGGCACGTAGGTGCTGCACGGTGTCAGGATACCCTTGGACAGCGCCAGCAGTCCGAGAACCGGCCAGGCCGCCGCCCATTGGCTGCCGAAGAGCACGAGCATCGCCGGCTCGGCGAGCGCCCACAGCCCGAACATCATCGGAGCCAGCAGCACGGTGGTGACCTGCGTGCTCAGCATCAAGGCCTGCGACCGGCGCTCGCGATCCTCGCCCATATGGCTGAAGGCGGGGAAAAGCACGCCCATAACAGCCGAAAGCACGATCTGGTTGGGGATACTGGAGAAGCGGTTGGCGGCGGAATAAGCGCCAGCATCGGAAAGGCCGAGATAGCGGGAGATCACCACCATTGGCGACTGGAAAGTGATGAAATTGGCGATCTCGGAGCCCATCATGCCGAGACTGAAACGGCTTAGGGTCCAGACGCGCGACAATGAAAAGACCAGCCGCGGCACATAGCCGGAGACGGCATAGAGCCCCGCGAGGCGAATCAGTGCGGAGACGAACAGCTGGCCCAAGAGCGACCACACACCGAACCCGGCAAGCGCCATGGCGACGGCGACGAGAGCGCCGAGCGTCTCCGAAATCATGCTCCAGGCGGCATCCTTGCTGAAATTCATGCGCCGGGCCAGGAGCGCATAGGCGACATCGCCGCCGAGCTGCAGCGGAATGAGCAGGCTCATAATCTCAAGCAGATAGGCAGCTTCGGGCGCCCCCAGCATCACTGCGAGTGGTGCAGCAAAGACGAAAAGGCCAAGCGCCATCAGCATGGAAATCGCCAGATTCGCCCAGAATGCGGAATGGACGAGTTCCATTTCCTCGTCGCGCTGAATGATCAGCGCAGAGGCCAGACCGGCGCCGCCGATCATGGCCAGAAACTGCACGACTGTGAGTGCGACGGCGACCGTTCCAAACTCTTCGGGCGTCAGGATGCGCGCCAGAATAGGCACGGTGACAAATTTCAGCCCGAATGTGCCTGTCTTTGAGAGCACGCTCCAGCCGACGTTACGGGTGACGGAATTGGCATTGACGGTTGAGGGCATGGCGAACATCCCGTGAGCCCTTTGAAAGGATGAGTGACAAAGGACAAGCGATAGACATACGGCCGCGACCCGGTGGGAGGAGACCACGCAAGACTCTTTCTAGAGAAACCGCAGGGGCGAAAAGATGGCAAAGCTGACGATTATTATCCCTTACTACCAGAAGGAGCCGGGCATCCTTCGGCGGGCGCTTACGTCCGTCTTCGCCCAGACATTTCAGGACTTCCATATCTTGGTGGTCGACGATCAATCTCCTTATCCGATCGATGAGGAGCTGGCGCCGCTCAGTGAAGACATGCGCGGGCGCATCACTGTCGTGCGGCAATCCAACCAGGGGCCGGGTGGCGCACGCAACACCGGGCTCGACAATGTTCCACATGACGCGGAGTTCGTAGCATTCCTCGATTCCGACGACGTCTGGACGCCCGATCACCTGTGGAATGCCTATCAAAGCCTGACTCGATTCGATGCCGATTGTTATTGGGCGTCGATATCGGGCGGCGATGCATTCTACTATCATTTCGGCGTCGCCGATCTCCTGAAGAGCGATACCTGCATCCGGTTGCAGGAGAGCCCGCTGGTGGTGGAAATTCCGGATCTTTCCAAGGTGATGTTGAGGAACTGGAGCTTCCTGCATCTGTCCTGCATGGTGATCGGGCGTTCGTTGTTCGAGACGATCCGCTTCGACGCCGCACTCCGGCTGGCGGCCGAGGACGTGCTGTTCTTTTGCGATTGCGTGTTGTCGGCCCGACGGGTGGTGCTTTGCGACGCGGCCGGCGCCGAACGCGGCGAGGGCATCAACATCTTCCATTCGATCGACAACGATTCGCCGGAGTTTCTGCAGCAGCAGTTCAACACCTTCGTGGCACTTGAAACGCTCGAGGGCCGGTTTTCACGCCGACCGTCGGAAATCGCCTCGATCCGGTCCTATCAGCACACGGCCCGCCGTCAGGCCTTGTGGAGCCAGGCACGCCGGCTGCGCCGCAAGAAGGCACCACAATTCAGGCTGCTTGCGCGCTGGGTATGGCGCGATCCGAAATTGCTGCAAAGCGCCCTCGAACTGGCCGTCGGCAAGCTATCACCGCAACGCTGATCACGAAGACAGCATCCCTGAGGAGGGAGAAAGACCCGCCGCTTGCGGCGCCGGACACATTTTCATTTGAGAGAAGGGACCGCTTATGAAGCCCTATTACTGGGAATCACATCACGGAAATTTCGGAGACGACCTCAATCTTTGGCTCTGGGATTTCCTCTTGCCTGGTTTCCGCGACAGCCATGACGACATCCTGCTCGTCGGCGTCGGTACGGTGCTCAATCGAGCGTTATTACCCGATGGCATACGAAAGCTGGTGCTCGGCAGCGGCTTTGGCTATGGCACGCTTCCGGATATGCGCGATACCGCGGAATGGGACATTCGCAGTGTGCGCGGTCCGCTGACAGCCGAAAAGGTCGGCATCGAGCCCGAACGCGGTATTATCGATCCGGCCGTGATGGTTGCCGAGATGCCGGAGTTCCAGAACTTGCCCAAGATCCACAAGCGCAGCTTCGTGCCGCATTGGGAGAGTGCGATTGCCGGCATGTGGCCGACGACCTGCGGCACTGTCGGCCTGCACTATATCGACCCGCGCGGCGAGGCCGGAGCCGTGATCCGGGAGATCGCTCAGTCCGAGCTGATCGTGGCGGAATCGATGCACGGCGCCATCCTTGCGGACGCCTTTCGCGTCCCGTGGGTTGCGGTCTCGACCTCGAACAGCATCAACAGCTTCAAGTGGAACGATTGGGCCCGGACGGTCGGGGTGACCTATCGCCCCCGCCATGTCCCGGTTTCCAGCCGGGCCGAAGCGATGATCAAGGGCACCCGGTTCTGGGGCATGGGGTTCGACATACCGGAAACCTATGGCGAAGATCCGAACCGCCGGCAGATAGATGGAGGCCTGGTCGTCGACGCGAAGCAGCCTAGACAAACGTTTCTACGCGGAGCGGCCAAGCAGCTGTTGGCGGCGCCGTCGACGCTGGCATTGTGGCAGGCAAGCAGAGCGCAACCGCAACTGAGTGAAGACCGTGTTCTTGCCGAGCGCAAGGTGCGCTTCCGCGATGTCCTCGAGACGGTTCGTCGCGACTATCTCTGAAGGTAGAGGTGAAACGGCGCCCCCAGTGGGCGCCGTTTCACTGGCGATTAGCCCAATTCAGCGGAAGCCGGCAGCAGGTAACGCAGCCGTCCCGAGCCGCCGAGCGCCGCCAAGGCATCGGGCTTGCTCCGTGTCATGCGCTCGGTCTTATCAGCAAAGATCCCGCCGGCGACTGCCGGAACGGCTGCCGGTTTGCCGAGCAGGTAGGTGACGGCGGCGATCGGCCCGCCCTGGCGTTTCAGGTCGAGAAAATGGCGATGTTCGTAGCGCCCACGAATATGGCGTTCGTGCCGGCGGATCATGGCGGACGCCTCTGCACTCAATTGATTGTCCGCAAGGATCGCCCGGTCGGCCTCATAAAGCCTCTTCAGGTCTTCGGTGCGGTGACTGCCGCTCAGCGAATTGCCGCGTACGATGGCCGCATAACCGCAGCTGTGGATGATCTTGTAGCGCGCGCCTTTGGCAAGTGCTCGTAGATAGAGGTCGTAATCTTCGCCGAGACGAAGGGTCTCGTTGTAGGCGAGCTGATGGGTGGAAAGAAACTCACGCCGCATGAGGGGCTTGAGAAAACCGATCTCTCCCCGCCTGACGCCGCGGCGCGAGATGTTACCCTCGACGAAGCCGGCGAGATCGAGAAGGCGTGGCTCCGGTTGGAACCGGTCCACTTCGTCCGCTGCATCAGCGGCGGCCGCCTCGTCCATGAAGGCGATGTTGTCGGCGACGAAATCCCAATCAGAAACGTCCAGAAGCTGGCCAAGTCTGCCGGGCAGAAAGAAATCATCGGCATCGAGGATGGCGAGGATAGGTGAGCGGCTGATCGATATCGCGTGGTTTCGTGCTGCAGCCGGTCCTCTATTCTTCTCGAAGCGCACGATGTTCAGCCGTCCGGTATCGTCGGCAACGGACAGGGCGGCCGACGCGGTCGTGTCGGTCGAACCATCGTCGATGACGATGACCTCGGCGGTCTCGGGCTCGGCCAAGGCCGAGGCGACGGCCCTTGCAATCGTTTCGGCGGCATTTTTTGCGGCGATGATGACACAGACGTCCATCCTTGCAGCTGCGGTCATTGTGGCCTCCAGCGTTACCTCGGGCATGGCCGGCATCGGTGTTGCTTGCCGGTTTGCTGCACGATGCAACGGGATCATGTCGCAACCGCGTCAAAACGTTGACTTTTTTGTTGATGGTATCGCCAGCGGAGAGGGAGGCCGTCTTTCGCGCGTCAGGGGTTGATGTGGCCTGACCTGTTCAAGCGCCCCGTCGAAACCTTGCCGGGCTGCTTTTCGTCGGTCGTCGCGCGTGCGCTCTCGGCTGCCTGCCGCTCGCGCTCGCGGGCCTTCTTCCAGACGAGAAAAACGACAGCCAGGAAATAGCCGACCTGCATCAGGACGGCGCAGATCAAGGTTTGAATAAGGGTCGAGGTCAGCGAACCGTTCAGCAGATAGGTGACGATGGCAAACACCGTCAAAGCGCCAATCATGCTCGCAAAGACACGGGGTGCGAACATCGCTCTACCTAGCCATCGGGTCTGTTGTTGGTGTCTCCATCGGAGCTAAAGCCCTTCCAACCACGGAGTTTCAATATATTGGCGGTTATCCCTCGGTTCAACCGACAATAACCGCAGATGCAATATAAGCCGCTATAGCCCCGAAAATGTTTATGTCGCCTTTCGAACAGGCCGTCGCCGATCAAATTCCGTTGATTGGATGGGCCGGGGCGGATCGAGGGAATCGGTTTGCACCGCGGCCATATCGCGGCCAGTCGGGGCCTGACGGGCCGAAATGTGTTGCTCGATATTCCACCCTTCGTGGGTTTCGCCTTGTTTCGTTCGTCTCGAGGTTGGCCTCGCTCTCCTCTTGTTATCAACTTTTGTTACAAGATTCGCGTTTGTGAACGCTTTGCGCGTGCAATGCAAAAGATTGCTGCGCCGCAAAATACATCGGCGAATTTGACGGATCTCAATTTACAGAGCGGGAAAATCTTCGGACGCAAGACGAAGGCAAACATCACTAGTTCAAGGTAAGGTCAATTTTTTCATGAGTAATTTCGGTTTGCCCGGAAACTACATCGAAACCGACCGGAAGCCACTTGGCTCGCCATGAATAGATGATCTTCTGGATCAAGGAAATATTACATATTCGCGATCGATGATATACGTCAGTGAACCGCGGGCACGGCGCCGGTCATCATTTCGCCTTTAAAAAACAAATTCTAACCATACACTCATTCTTGGATACGAGTGCGCCCCAAGGGGACCGACCAATCGCCAACGTAAATGGAGTCTTCTCTATGAAGTCTGCGACTCGATCGGCCAATTCGCCGTTTTACAGTGCCGCAGAGTCGGGAGCATTTCGTCCGGTAGGAGGAATTTCGAAGCGTGGCTTCGATATCTTCACCGCTTCGCTAGCTCTCGCCTTTCTCAGTCCGCTCTTCCTGCTCTTGATGATGCTCGTCAAGTTTTCCGACGGCGGTTCCGTTTTTTACGGTCACCGCCGTATCGGCCATAATGGCCGTTCATTCCGCTGCCTGAAGTTCCGCACGATGCGGGCGGATGGGGATCGGCTCTTGCAGGAATATCTCCGCAACAATCCCGCCGCCTACGAGGAATGGCGTGCAACGCGCAAGCTGCAGGACGACCCGCGGGTGACCGTTGTCGGCAGCGTGTTGCGCAAACTCAGCCTCGACGAACTGCCGCAGCTCATCAACATCCTGCGCGGCGAAATGAGCATCGTCGGCCCGCGCCCCGTCGTCGAAGACGAACTCGAACTCTACGATGCTGCAGCTGTGTTCTACCTGCAGTCCCGCCCGGGCCTGACGGGTCTTTGGCAGATCAGCGGCAGGAATGACGTTTCCTATGCCGCTCGCGTCGCCTTCGACACGCATTATGTTCAGAACTGGTCGCTGATCCGCGACTTCTCCATCGTCGTCAAGACGATCCCCGCAGTCTGCTTTTCTCGCGGCAGCTATTGACGAACGCTGCGCCACGGAGCCTGACGGCCTCAGTCGTCGGACGCCGGCGCGGGCGACCAGCAACCGGGAAATTTTAATGAAACATCAAGTTACCAAAGGGAGATCGCGTATCTCCCTCCCCAAGCCGTATTCCCTAAGGGTCGCCATGCTGGCGGCCATAACAGTGTTCGGTGCGCTGCCGGCACATGCTGACGAGTACCATCTCGGTGTCATGGACAAGTTGAAGATCCGCGTGGCCGAATGGCAAACCGCCGAAGGCGCGGTGCGCGACTGGTCGGTGGTAAGCGGCGAATATACCGTTGGTGCCTCCGGCATGGTCTCCATCCCCTTCATCGGCGACTTGCCGGCGGCCGGCAAGACGACGAACGAGATGAGCGAGGCGATCGGCGTCAAGATGCAGACACTGTTCGGCCTGCGTGACCGGCCCTCGGCTTCCGTCGAACTCGCTCAGTACCGTCCGGTCTATCTTTCAGGCGAGATCCAGAAACCTGGCGAATATCCCTTTGCGCCGAATCTGACAGTGCTCAAGGCCATCAGCCTTGGTGGCGGCTTGAGGCGTTCGGAGAGCGGACAGCGTTTTGCACGCGACTATATCAATGCCCGTGGAGATTCGAGCGTGCAGGTTTCCGAGCGCAACCGGCTCTTGATCCGGCGCGCGCGCCTGCAGGCGGAGATCGCCGGCAAGGAAAAGATCGAACTGCCGAAGGAATTGAAGGATGCGCCTGACGTCGCCGGCTTGCTCGAAAGCGAGGCTGCATTGATGGTTTCGCGCGACAAGAGACAGAAGCGCCAGCTGGCGTCGCTGGCCGATCTCAAGTCACTGCTCGAAAGCGAAATCCAGGCGCTGGCGAAAAAGTCGGAAACGCAGAACCGTCAATTGGACCTGGTGACCGAAGACCGGGACAAGATCGAGGGGCTTGCCGAAAAGGGACTGGCGCTGAGTGCGCGCAAGCTCGCGCTGGAACAGCGCGTGGCGGAGCTGCAATCAGCCGTTCTTGATATCGACACGGCGTCTCTGAAGGCAAAACAGGATGTCAGCAAGGCGACCCAGGACGATACCAACCTGCGCAACGATTGGGATGCCCAGCTTGCCCAGGACCTGCAAAACACCGAGGCAGAGCTCGATACGCTTGCGATCAAGCTTGGCACCAGTCGCGACCTTATGACCGAGGCGCTATTGCAATCGGCCGAGGCGGCACAGACCAAGGACAACATGTCGGAGGCGGTCGTCAGCTATTCGATCGTCCGCGAGAAGGACGGCAAGGCACAGCAGATCGCGGCTGACGAGAACACGCCGGTTCTGCCCGGCGATGTCATCAAGGTCGAAGCCAACCTGGCCATGCGCTAGAGATTTCCAGGAAAAGTGCGAAGCGGTTTTCCGTCTGGAAATGCGTAGAAACAAGGAGATAGAGCGTTTCTGTGACTCCGTTTAACCCGGAAACGCTCTAAAGGATCGCGATGAGGATTTCCAAGGCAAGCCTCGTTTCTCCTGGTGGAAACCAGGCCTACGGTACGTTTGCGCTGGCGATATCGTTCTTCGTCTTTGCCTATTCCTCTCGGTTCGGGCAGGCGTCGATCCTCGTCTACTACGCGCTGTGGCTGCCGCTGGTCCTCGTCGACTATCGAAGGGTGCTCGGCAATTACGGCAAATACATCTGGATCCTCGCTTTTGCCGTCTTTGCCTGCCTGTCCGTCTTCTGGTCGGCAGTACCTGGGATGACCGCAAGGACCGGGGTTCAATATCTCTCGCATGTCATTTGCGCCCTGATTGCCATGCGCACGATCGACATCCGGACGCTCGTGCACGGCGCACTGGCGGGTGTCGGCATCGTGCTCACCTATTCGCTGCTGTTCGGCGTCTACCACCTCGATCCACTGGACGGAACTTTTAGCTTCGTCGGTGCCTTTGCGTCGAAGAACCAGCTTGGCTTTTATGCGTCCCTCGGGATTTACTTCGCCTTCATCGCTCCAGTCGCGCTCGGGGAACGCAGGCTTTGGCTCGGCGCCGCCGGGTTGGTTGGGCTGATATCCGCCTATTCGCTGTTTGCCTCGCAATCGGCGACGTCGGTCCTGACTGCCGTCGCCATCATCGGCTGCTGGCTCGGCATGCGCGCCGTCGGCATGCTGTCGCCCGGTCATCGCAAGGGTCTGTTCCTGGCCGCCGTCGTCGTAGGGGGCGTCACCGCTCTGGCCGCGGTCTATGGCGGTGGCGTCGATCTTGTTCTCGGTCTTTTCGGCAAGGATTCGACGCTCACCGGGCGGACCTACCTTTGGCAGCAGGGGATAGAGGCCGCGCTGTCATCGCCTCTCGTCGGCGTCGGCTACCAGGCCTATTGGGTCCAGGGCTTCTCGGAACCAGAGCGTCTCTGGGAGGAGTTCTTCATCGCGACCCGCTCGGGCTTCCATTTCCACAACACCTTCATCGAGGCGATGGTGGAGACTGGTGCGATTGGGCTCGTACTCCTTTGTACCGTGCTAATGGTCACCGTCTTCGGCCATATCAAACGGTTGCTGGCCTTCGACCATCACACGGAATCCTCGGTGCTCTTCGGTGTGGCCATGCTGCTTCTGGTGCGGGCCTTCGTCGAGATCGACATCATGAATCCCTATCACGTCGGCTCCTTCCTGCTCTACTTCGCTGCCGGCAAGCTGACGATCAGGCAAGGCCGGCGCATCGTCAGCGAGCGTCGCCTCGCAGAAGGCAGGGTCTTGGCGAGCCACCATCCGCAGTTGAGGTTCTGATGGCCCAGACGCCGATGAAAACCATCCACGGCATTCAGTATCTGCGTGCGCTTGCGGCGCTGGGGGTCGTGCTGTTTCATGCGGCCGAGCGGACAGGTCATCATTTCGCGATCGGTGCGGCCGGCGTCGATGTCTTCTTTGTCATCAGCGGCTTCATCATGTGGGTGATCAGCGACCGTCGCCCGGTCGCGCCGCTTTCCTTCCTTAAGGAGCGGCTGCGCCGGATCGCGCCGATCTATTGGCTCGCCACAATCGTGATGATCGGGGGAGGCGTTGCCGGCCTGTTCCCGAACCTCGTTCTGACGGTCGAGCATGTTCTGGCGTCACTGGCGTTTATCCCGGCGCGCTCGCCGAGCAGCGGCGAGGTCTGGCCGGTGCTCGTGCAAGGCTGGACGCTCAATTTCGAGATGTTCTTCTATGTCGTCTTCGCGGCATCGTTGCTGCTGCCGAGACATCGCCGGCTGCCGATGATGGCGGCATTGTTTCTGGTGCTGGTGTTGCTCGGCCTTGCGATCGATACCGAAAATCCGCTTCTCTTGACCTACACCCGCCCGGTCATCCTGGAATTCGTCGCCGGCATGATTGTCGCTGAATGCTGGTTGCGGGGCAGGGTCGTTGGACCGCGCGTCGGCATGGCGCTTTTCCTCGGGGCACTAGCCGGATTTGCAGCGCTTGCCGTGCTGCGCCTGCCGTTTGACGAAAGGATATTGGGCCCGCTGGCGGTCCTGCTCGTCGTCGCCACCCTTGCGCTTGAAGCCGGCGGCTGGTTTCAAAAATGGGCGTTGCCGACCCTGCTCGGCGATGCCTCCTACTCGATCTACCTCTGGCACACCTTCGCCATATCGGTCATCGTCAAGGCGGCTGCGATGATGGGTACGAATTCAGCGCTGACTCTCGTCTGCGCTTTCTCCGTCGGCACGATTGCCGGCGTCGTTGCCTATCTCATACTCGAGCGTCCGCTGCTTCGGCGTGCCCGCTCCAGATTGCCTCTGAACCGGGCGCGCCAGGCATCCTAGACATCTAAGCCAGGGATGCGGTCAGCCGAAGTGCCTGATGTCAACCGCCCTGGTTGCGGCGGGAATGCCAGTTCCAGGCGGTTCGCGTAATAGCCGCCAGGTCATATTGCGGCTCCCAGCCAAGCACTTCGCGGGCTTTGTCGTTATTAGCAACGAGTGTGGTCGAATCACCCTCGCGGCGATCGACATAGTCGATGCCGAAACTGCGGCCTGAGACTTCGGTGATCGCGCTCAGCAGTTCCTTCACCGTCGTGCCGGTGCCCGTGCCGAGATTGAGTTCGACGCTGTCGCCGCCTTCAAGCAGATATTCGACGGCGCGGACATGGGCATCGGCGAGGTCAAGCACGTGGATATAGTCGCGCACGCAGGTGCCGTCGCGGGTGTCGTAATCCGTCCCGAAGACCTTGAAGCCGTCACGGCGACCGAGGGCGGCATCGATCGCCAGCGGGATCGCATGGGTCTCAGGCTCGTGCCACTCGCCGATCCGCCCTTCCGGGTCAGCACCGGCGGCATTGAAGTAACGCAGGATGACCGAGCGCAAGCCCTTGTACTGCCCATAGTCCTTCAGCGCCTGTTCGCAGACCCATTTGGTGCGGCCATAGGGGTTGATCGGCGCCTGGCGGTGCTGTTCGTCGATCGGCACGCTTTCCGGCAAGCCGTAGGTGGCGCAGGTCGACGAAAACACGAAGGCCTCGATGCCGGCGGAAAGTGCTGCCGACAGAAGGGTCAAGGTCCCGATCACGTTGTTGTCATAGAACGAGACCGGATCCTTGACGGACTCCCCGACCTCGATCATCGCTGCAAAATGCAGGATCGCCCGCGGTTTGTGGCGCGCAAGCACCTCATCGAGCCGCTGCCGGTCCCGGATGTCACCCTTTTCCAGAACGCCCCATTTGACGAACTCCTCATGGCCGTTCGACAGATTGTCGTAGACCACGGGTTCGAACCCCTTGGACGCAAGCTGAAGGCAGGTGTGCGAGCCGATATAGCCGGCGCCGCCGACGACGAGAACCTTGTTGTTTGTCATGATTATCTCAATCTCGAGCTTGGAAGGAATTGGCAAAGTTTTCAATGAATAATGGCCAAATTGTCAATGGCTCGTGAAGCGTTTCGCGCATGGGAGGGCGTTCTATTTCCGCGCCCTGATCCGCAGGCAACTTGAGACCAGCAAAACAAGGCAAGGAAACGGCCTCGGGAGAAATATCTCCATCGGCTCGGAGGCGGAGATGCTTCTTTCGCTTCGCTCGAAACATATAGTATATTAATTTACTAGATTTAGTTGATAAGCCGACGATTGGTCGTACGATAGCCTTCAGACATCTAAAGGAAGGCTCCCATGACGACGAAACTGAAACGGCTCGCGCTGACGCTGGCGGCACTGAGCGCCTCCGGCTTTTTCCTGCCTAGCGCTTTTGCGGAGGGCGCGGGCGACCCGGTCAAGGGTGGGACGCTGATCTATCTCGAGCAGCAGGCCCATACCAATCTCTATCCGCCGGCCGGCGGCTTTTACCCGAATGGTGGCATCCTCAATCAGATCACCGACAAGCTGACCTACCAGAACCCGAAGACGCTCGAAATCGAGCCGTGGATCGCAGAATCCTGGACGGTCAATGCTGGTGCGACCGAGTACACATTCAAGATCCGTCCCGGCGTCACCTTCTCCGACGGCACGCCGCTCGATGCAGCCGCGGTCGCGAAGAACTACGACGTCTTCGGGCTCGGCAACAAGGAGCTGAAACAGCCGGTTTCTGAGGTCATCAACAACTACGAGCGCAGCGAAGTGATCGATCCGCTGACGGTCAAGTTCTACTTCAAGAAACCGTCGCCGGGCTTCCTGCAGGGCACGTCGGTGATCGGCTCCGGGCTCGTCGCCGCAAGCGCGCTGGCGCTTCCGTTCGAACAGCTGGGGGATGCCACCAAGATCATCGGCTCCGGTCCGTTCGTCGTCGACAGCGAGACCATCGGCAAGGAACTGAACCTGAAGGCGCGCGAAGAATACGCCTGGGGTCCGGCAAAGCTCACGCATCAGGGTCGCGCCTATCTCGATGGCATCAAATACATCATCACCGGTGAGGACAGCGTGCGTATCGGCGCTCTGCTGGCTGGCCAGGCAGACTTCATCCGGCAGGTCCAGGCCTATGACGAAAAGCAGGTCGAGGCACAGGCTTATCAGATCTACGCGCCCTCGACGCGTGGTGTGAACAACAGCGTCGTCTTCCGGCCGGACAATCCGTTGGTCGCCGACGTGAAGGTGCGCAAGGCGCTGCTGCACGCTACCGACGCGAAGGAAATCGTCACGACGCTGTTTTCCGCCAACTACCCAAAGGCGACGTCGATCATCGCCTCGACCGCTCTCGGCTACCGCGATATTTCGGCAAAGCTCGCCTTTGATCCCGAGAAGGCAAAGGCCCTTCTTGATGAAGCCGGCTGGACGATCGGTGGCAACGGTCTGCGGCAGAAGGATGGCAAGGAACTGGTGCTGATGGCCTACGAATCCCTGCCGCAGCCGCAGAACAAGGAAACGCTGCAACTGGTGGCGCAGCAGTGGGGCAAGCTTGGCGTCAAGCTGACCGTCCTTGCCGGTGACAGCGGCAGCAGGATCGTCGACGATCTCGACCCGTTGAAGACGCCGGTTTCGCCGGCCATGGTCGGCCGCGCCGATCCTGATGTGATCAAGAGCCAGTACTATCCGAAAAACCGCGACGTCCTGCGCCAGAAGGGCGGACAGAGCGACAAGGTGCAGAGCTTCGCCGACGACAAGCTGAACGGTCTGCTCGAGGCGCTTGCCTCGGAACCGGATCGTCAGAAGCGGCTGGCGATTGCCGGCGAGGTGCAGGACTACGTCGTCGACCAGGCCTATGCGATCCCGATCTTTGAAGAGCCGCAAGCCTTTGCCGGGGCGCCTTATGTCCAGGGTATCGCCTTCGAGGCGGTCGGCCGACCGAGCTTCTACAGCACCTGGCTTGCCGAACACTGACACTGGCCCAACCGGCCACGCGCATCGCCGTGGCCGGCTTTCGCAATGAGACCAAGCAGAGGAACGGCAAATGTCCGGATATTTGCTCAATCGCCTGGGGCAGGCATTGTTCGTCCTATGGGCGGCTTTCACCATCTCCTTCGTGTTGCTTCAGGCGATGCCCGGTGACGCCATCCTCATCAAGTTTCAGAACCCGGAACTCGGGCTCAACCCGCAGCAGATTGCCAATATCCGGGCTTCCTATGCCGCCGACAGTGCCATCTGGGTGCAGTATGTCCAGACGATCGGCCGGTTCTCCACCGGCAACTTCGGCTATTCCGTTCAAGCCGGCGTTCCCGTCAGCACGATGCTTGCGGCGCACCTGCCGGCGACGCTCAAACTCGCATCGCTTGGCTTCGTTCTTGCCGCTGTCCTTGCTGTTGCCATCGCCTTCGTATCGAGCCTCACGCCCTTCGCCTGGCTCCGTGGCGCGCTCCAGTCCGTGCCCTCGCTTTTCATCTCGATCCCGACTTTCTGGCTCGGAATCATGCTGATCCAGATCTTTTCCTTTCGCCTGAAACTCGTGCCGGTCATCAATCCCGGTCCCTGGCAGGAGCTCATCCTGCCCGTCGTCACCCTGGCCGTGCCGATCTCCGCGCCGCTTGCCCAGGTGCTGGTGCGCAACATCGACGACGTGCTCACACGCCCCTTCGTTGCGGTTGCTCGCGCCAAGGGGGCGACCCGCCACTGGGTTCTGTGGCGACACGTTGCCAAGAACGCGCTGCTGCCGACGCTGACCATCGCCGGCGTGCTCTTCGGCGAGCTCATCGCCGGCGCGGTCGTCACCGAAACGGTCTTCGGCCTCAACGGTATCGGAGGACTGACGGAAAGGGCCGTCGGCAGCCAGGACGCTGCCGTGCTCCAGGCAATCGTCGTGCTCTCGGCCCTAGCCTTCGTCGTCATCAATCTCATCGTGGATCTGCTCTTTCCTGTGCTCGATCCGCGTCTTCGGACAAAAGCAGGAGCCACGGCATGACTACCTTCGACACGATCCACGACGACGTCATCGCGTCAGGGCGCGGGCAGCGGACCGGCAGGCGCTTGTCGCTGCCCCTCCTCATGCGCCGGTTGCCGCCGGGCCTCGTTTTGTCCTGGCTGGTTCTGGGTATTGCCTTCCTCTGGGCGGTCGCCCCGTGGCTTTTCACCAGCTACAACCCGCTCGAAGGGGTCGGCGGTGAACAGCTGCGGCGGCCGGATGCGGGCCATCTGCTGGGCACCGACGCGCTCGGGCGCGATCTCTACGCCCGCATCGTCTATGGCGCTGTCCACTCGCTTGCCGGCGCCTTCGTCGCCGTTGCCCTTGGTCTTGTCATCGGCATCGGCCTCGGTGTGGTGGCTGGTTCGGTCCGGCGCCGGCTTGACGACGCGATCATGCGGCTTGTCGACGTGTTGCTGTCGATCCCGCCCTTGCTACTGTCGCTCAGCGTCATCATTTTGCTCGGCTTCGGCACGGTCAATGCGGCGATTGCCGTTGGCCTCACTTCGGTTGCCGGCTTCGCGCGCCTGGCACGCTCGGAAGTGGTGCGTGTCCGGCGCAGCGATTATGTCGAGGCGGCTTTCGGCAGCGGCGGCACATTCTCCGCTGTGCTCTGGCGGCATGTGTTGCCGAATTCGCTGACTTCTGTCCTTGGCATCGCGGCGTTGCAGTTCGGCTCGGCGGTGCTGCAGATCTCGACCCTTGGATTCCTAGGCTACGGCGCGCCGCCGCCGACACCGGAATGGGGGCTGCTGATTGCCGAGGGCCGCAACTACATCTCAACGGCCTGGTGGCTGACGACCGCGCCAGGCGTCGTCGTTGTCTTGGTGGTTCTGGCCGCCAATCGCGTCAGCCAATCCTTCGGCAAGGTGGCGGCATGAGTACGTCAGCCGCTGCATCCCCGCCGGTGCTCGAAGTCGAGAACCTGTCGATCTCCTACCATGACGGCATCGCCCATCACCGTGCCGTTCACGATGTTTCGTTTCGGATCGAGCCCGGCGAGGTTGTCGCGCTGGTCGGCGAGTCAGGCTCCGGCAAGACGACGACGGCGCAGTCGATCATCGGTCTGCTCCAGGCCAACGGCCGCATCGATGGCGGCAGCATCAAGCTCAACGGCACGGACATTGCGCGTTGGTCGGATCGCCAGCTCGATGTCGTGCGAGGCGCCAAGATCAGTCTGGTGCCGCAGGATCCGGCAAGCTCGCTCAATCCCGTCAAGACGATCGGGGCGCAGGTCAGCGAGATTCTTCGGATCCATGGCGCCGCAAGCGGTCATGCTCTGGAAGCGCAGGTGATTTCACTTCTGGAGCGCGTCGGGCTGAGCGAACCTGCGCTCAGGGTGCGGCAATATCCGCATGAGCTTTCGGGCGGCATGCGCCAGCGCGTGTTGATTGCCATCGCTGTCGCGCTGAAGCCACAGCTCATCATCGCCGACGAGCCGACAAGCGCGCTCGATGTCACGGTCCAGAGACGCATTCTCGACCTGATCGATGAATTGCGCACCGAATTCGGCACCTCGGTGCTGCTCGTGACGCACGACCTCGGTGTTGCCGCTGACCGCGCCGACCGGCTTGTCGTGTTGCAGGGCGGGCGGGTTCAGGAGCTCGGGGCGACCAAAATTGTCCTGGCCGCACCGCGCAGCGCGTACACCCGGCAGTTGATTGCCGACGCGCCGTCGTTCTCGGCCGTTGCCCGCAAAACTCCGGCGACCGCCCGCGAAAAGGCTGCGCCTTCGGACAACGACGTCGTCATCGTTGATGGCCTTGTGCAGGACTTCGTGCGGCCGGACGGCGATGGCAAACCGTTTCGTGCTGTCGACGGCCTCAGTTTCCGGGTCCGCCGCGGCACCACCCATGCCATCGTCGGTGAATCGGGTTCCGGCAAGACCACCAGCATTCGCGCCATCGTCGGGTTTCAGAAACCGACGGCGGGTCGCATCGAGATCGACGGCACCGATCTCTCGCAGCTTCGCGGCGAAACACTGCGTCAGTTCAGGCGCAAGATCCAGCTTGTCTACCAGAACCCCTATGGTTCGCTCGATCCACGCCAAACAGTGTTCGATATCGTTGCCGAGCCGTTGTTGAATTTTGGAAGGCTCGCCCGCCCGGCGCGCGAAGCGAAGGCCCGGGCGATCCTCAGCCGCGTTGGCCTGCCGGAAGCGGCCCTCAGTCGCCGTCCGCATGCACTTTCAGGCGGCCAACGGCAACGTGTGGCGATTGCGCGCGCACTCGTGCTCGACCCCGACGTTGTCGTTCTCGACGAGGCGGTCTCGGCCCTCGACGTGACGGTGCAGGCCCGCATCCTCGATCTTCTCGATGAACTCCAGCACGATCTCGGGCTGACCTACCTGTTCGTATCTCATGACCTCGCGGTCGTGCGGCAGATCTCGGACACGGTGTCCGTGCTGAAGGACGGCCGTCTGGTCGACGGAGGAGCGGTCGAGGATGTCTTCGAACGGCCGGGCAGCGACTACACCCGTGAACTCATCAACGCCATTCCCGGACAAAATCGAGCAGCCCTCGTCTGACGGCGCAGGAATGAATGACAGGACAAAAAATGACTAAGACGACGCCACGTAAGCGACTAGGGTTCTTCACGCGTCTCCTCGACGATGTGCCTGCCGGCGCGCGCTATCATTATGCGGCCGAGCAGATCGCCACCGCCGAGCGCTTCGGCTTTGATACGGCCTGGGTGGCCCAGCATCATTTCCATGCCGACGAAGGCGGCCTGCCGGCGCCGCTCGTCTTTCTGGCGCATGTGGCTGCGCAGACGTCGCGGATCAGGCTCGGCACAGGCGTCATAACCCTGCCGCTCGAAAATCCGATCCGCGTTGCCGAGGATGCGGCGGTGCTCGACCTTCTCTCCTGCGGGCGTGTCGAAATCGGCTTCGGTACCGGTGGTACGCCATCGTCCTTTACCGCCTTCGGTCTCGAGAGTGCCGAGCGCGGAGACATTTTTGCGCGACATCTGCGCGTGGTTCTCGATGCCTGGGCGGGGCGTAGCCTTGCGGGTGGAGACCAGCTTTATCCGACCGCACCGCAATTGCTCGACCGGATCTGGCAGGCGACATTCTCGGTCGCCGGCGGGGAGAGGGCAGGGCGCGCCGGAGACGGCCTCATGCTGTCCCGCACCCAGCCCCGGACCGTAGAACGCCCGGATGCGCCACTCGCCGAACTTCAGAATCCGATCATCGACGCCTATCTCGCCGGATTGCCGGCAGGTCAGACGCCGCGGATCCTGGGATCCCGTAGCCTCTTCGTGGCTGACAGCCGTGCTGAGGCACTGCGCCTGGCCGATATCGGTTTGCACCGCGGCGCGGAACGGCTGATTGCAGCGGGTCACAAACCTGCCGGCAACTCGCTCGCCGAGTTGATCGCCGCCTTCGACGTCCACGTCGGCACGCCCGACGACGTGATCGAAAGCCTTCGCGCCGACACGACCCTCGATCGGGTCACCGACCTCGTATTCCAGGTGCACTCCATCGATCCGCCACACCCGCTGATCCTGCGCTCGATCGAGCTGATCGCGACCAGGGTCGCGCCGGCGCTCGGATGGGCACGGGAGGAAAAGTTCGCACCGCGCCGTATCGGAGCCGTCGGCTGACCGCACCGATCGCAGCAGCGACGCCTGCAGCGCCACCCAATTGAAGGAAGGAGACTTACCATGACCACATCAACACCCGATATCATCGACCTGCTCGCCGGCATCAAGCCGGGCTCATCGCTCGATCGTATCCGCACCCAACGTCCGGAAACGCGCGAGCAGGCGCAGAAGAGCTATCTCGCACTTTTTGAACCCGACAATTTCGGCGATGTTTCGCTGGTCGAACGCCAGGCAATCGCCAGCTTCGTCGCCGGGCTGCATCGGCAAGCGGATATTTTCGAGCTCTACGTCAGTCCCTTGGAGGAAAGCGGAGCAAACCGCTGGCTGGTCGAGGTGTTGAAGGCCGAGATCGGCGCAGCGCAGGCCGTCGGGCCCTATGGGCAATATCCAGCCGGCCCTTTGAGCGTCGAGGATGCATCCGGCCCGATCTATCAGGTGTCGAATGCGGGCCGCGAAGCGCTCGGAGCAAAGCGCGCAGCAGCGCTCGAACATGCGCATCTGCTTGTCTTTCATCTGCGTGACGCGAGCCCGAAAGCGTTGCAGGTGCTCCTTGATGCCGGCTGGACGACGAACGGCATCGTGACGCTGTCGCAGCTTGTCGCATTCGTTGCGTTCCAGATCCGGGTGATCACCGGCCTTGGTTTGCTGGCTGCCTCCAACAGGCGTGCGGCCGCCTGAGCCTCTGAAGGAGTTTTTCATGACTGACCACATCATCACGCCCACGATCGAAAATCGCCCTGTCGAGTTCACGCAGGCGGAGATCGGCTGGACACCCTGGCTTGAGCCGCTTGCAGAGGACGAGCTGACGGAGGCGCATCTTGCCGGTCTCGTCGAGGCGTCGCGAGCCAAATCGCCTTACTTCCGCTTGCTCGTTCGCGATCCCGCGGTTCTCGAAGCCCGGACGAAGACCGACAAGGATATCTTCTACAACACGCGCACCGGCCTGCCGCGCGCCGACCGCGAACTCGCAGCGACGGCGGCGTCGCGGTCGAACGGCTGTATTTTCTGCGCGTCCGTACATTCGCGTTTCGCCTCGCACCATTCCAAGCGCGGCGACGACGTGCAGAAGCTGCTCGATGAGGGGGTGGAGGCCGATCTCGGCGAGCGCTGGAACGCGATCGTTGCAGCCTCGGTGGCGTTGACCGCGACGCCACCGACATTCGGCGATGATCATATCGAACGGCTTTCTGCAGCCGGCCTCGACGAACTCGAGATCGCCGACGTCATCCACGGCGCCGCCTTCTTCAACTGGGCAAACCGCCTGATGCTTTCGCTCGGCGAGCCGACAGCGGCGGTGCAATGATCTGAGATTGAGGGGCCGGGGGCCGGCATGGTGTACGGCCCAGCCAGATGCCCTCACGCGATCGTTCCGTGGCCAAAGGCTCAGCGCTGTGAAGAAGCTAATGGCTTTGACGGTATCGCGCAGCCTCTTTGAGGACCAACCGAACAAGGCGCGAGCATTGCCCGCGCCTTGTTGGTATTCGTTATTGGTCTCGACCACTGCGGCGGGCCATCTGATGCTTAACGTCAATCCGGCGAACGACGCCTATTGGGTCGGGGCGAGCGGTGGTTCGACCTGTCTGCGCACCAGCTTCCCTTCCTCTGCCTTGTAGAAGAACTGGCTCGAGACCAGCCATCCCTTCAGCGGCCGAAGAGGTGGAATGCACGTCAACAACATGAACGGACCGGTCACCAGAAGGTGCATCCAAAGCGGCGCGCTGTACTGTACCTCCAGCCATACGCCGAGCAGTACGCTCGGCACGCAGCCGAAGCAAATCACGAAGAAGGCGGGGCCGTCAGCGGGGTCGGCAAAGGAGTAATCGAGATCGCAGACCTCGCACTTCTTGCGCATCTTGAGGAAACCTTCGAACAGATGCCCCTGGCCGCAACGCGGACAACGGCCGCGCAGGCCGGTTTGCATCGGGGGAATGGGAGGCCAATCGTGATCCGAAGACATATGCGTTCCTTTCAGGCGTCTGCGGCGCAGCCTTTGCCTGTGCGCCTGCTGATATGCCTGGGTGCGGTCGACGGAAGTTCCGTGCCGCCTCAGGCCTGCAGGGATTAAAGCGCTCAAAACCATACATTGTCAATTTATTGTATGCATACATTGCTGCGACAATTTCGCCGACAGCAATCGGAACGGCTCACACAACGAGGCTCGATGCGGCTGGGGATTGCTCGATCAGGTCCGCAATCGTCATCAGGCTGCGCTGCAATTCCTCGTGCGTTCGCGCCGCGCCAAGGCCAAGGCGTACCGCCTCCGGGGCCGGACCGATCGCGAAGGCATCGCTGGCAACGACGCTGATGCCCGATGCCCGCAGCCGGCCGGAAAAATCGCCTCGCGTCCACGGCGGCGGCAGGTGTAGCCACAGGTGGAAGCCTTCCTGGTCCGTCTGAACAATGTCCTTTGGCAACAATCGGCTGACCATCGCCTGCCGGATTGTCACTTCGCGGCGGATGGCGCTAAGGACTTCACTTGCTGTGCCGTCCTCGATCCAGCGCGTCGCGACCGCGGCGTTGAAGGGGGGCGCCATGCCGCTCGTGGCGCGTATCGCGCCTTCGAGCCGGACGCTGCTCTGGCGATCCGGAACGACGAGATAGGCAATCCGCAACGCCGGCGACAGGCACTTGGCGAGACCTGCGATGTGGTAGACGAGGTCAGGCGCGAGCGCCGCCAATGGCGTCGGCGCAGAAACTGGAAGCGCGCCATAGGCGTCATCTTCGATGATCGTCACGTCATGGCTGCGCGCAATGGCGACGATCGCCGTGCGGCGCTCAAGCGACAGCGTCGATGTGGTCGGGTTGTGAAGCGTGGGATTACAATAAAGCACCTTTAATTTTCTGCTTCTGCAAACGGCCTCAAACTGCTCTGGCATCATGCCATTTCTGTCGACGGCAACACCGATGAGTTCGATGCCGAGATGGGCGGCGAGCGCCCGCAGGCCGGGATAGGCGATAGCCTCCGACGCGATCGCCTCGCCGGGCTTTGCAAGGCTGCTGATCGCTGCGAGCAGGGCGCTTTGCGCACCCGCGCAGATCAGCACGCGCTCGGGCGGGATTTCTCCGAGGCGCGGTCGCAGCCAGCCCGCGCCGACTGCGCGATTGTGCAGTGCGCCGCCTGCCGCCTGATACCGCATCAGCAGGTCGAGGCCGTGTTCGCCCTGCAGGCTGCTGATGTCGCCCCACAACCGCCTCGTCAGTGCGGCATCGTCGAAAAGCGGCGGCAGATTCATGCTCATGTCGACAAGGCCATCGGCTGCCGGCTGCAGACCCTTCATCCTTCGCGCCTTGACATAAGTACCCTGGCCGACGCGCCCTTCCACCAATCCGCGGTGCCGGGCCTCGTTGTAGGCCCGGCTCACCGTGGTGAAGTCGATGCCCAAGGCGCTGGCGAGCGCCCGCTGGGGCGGCAGCCGCGTGCCTTCGGACAGGCGACCTTCGGCGATATCTGCGGCGATGGCGTCGGCAATGGCGATATAGAGCGGTCCGTTTGCCTTCCTGATCGCCGGTAGCCAGGTTGTATCCGATGCGTCCGCAGTCATGGCACCACCTCAAATCAATATTGTATGGATATTGCATGTTTTCATACATTGGCGCAAGCTGCTGTATCTCGTAGCGGTGCCAGCTTGTTCGCCGCCTCCGCATCGGCGTGGAGAGCGGTAGAAACAGTTGCGCCGTTTCCGTTGTTGCGGAAACCCTGGGAGCTTCTGGACGTTCAACTTACCCGGAGACTTCAGAACCGGGCGCTGGTTGCAGACACGCGGTTGCAATTGTCTTGAGTGCGCACCCGGTGACCAATGTCCCATCGTGGCGCGCGTTGCCGTCGAGACAGGTAGGTTTCAGTCTCTTGTCATCAGCGCGAATCTTGTTTGCCATATCGCGCGGCTGTCATTTGCGCGAACAGCAACAATGTCATACGCTTAAGCCGTGACGCGCCATCCTGCGGCTATTTTTCGCCGCCAAGGCGCGCAAATGAGAAATGCAACAGAACCGGTCCACGTTAAGGGCCGTGGAGCAGCGCCATGCAGATCCCCAAGCCAAAGCCCATTCGATCATCTGTCGCAACCGGGGAGGGTGGGTTCGGCGACACAGTCGGGATCAAACACGTCGTGCGCGCCTGCGGCAAACGTTCGGCCATCGGATTGTCTGCATTCCTGGTGACGCTCACCCTCTCGAATTTTGCCTATGCCGCGAACTGCAAGGGGACGTCGGCGCCGGGCGTCGACTGGAGCGATTGCAACAAGAAACAATTGATGCTCGGCGGCATCGACCTTGAGGGTGGCAATCTCGTCAGTACCGACTTTACCCTGACGGATCTGAGGGACGCCAATCTTACGGCGGCAAACCTGGAAAAGGCGACACTGGTGCGTTCGTCATTGGCCGGCGCCAGAGCCGACAAGGCGAATTTCGCCAAGGTCGAGGCCTACCGAAGCAGTTTCGCCGGCATCTCGGCGGAAGGCGCTTCCTTCAATAGTTCCGAGCTGCAGCGGACGAATTTCAGCGGCGCCAAGTTGACGGGCGCCGACTTCGAGAAGGCCGAACTCGGGCGCGCCAATTTCGAGAAGGCGGTTCTGACGGGCACACGTTTCCCGATGGCCAACCTGTCGCGCGCCACATTCAGCGGCTCCACCTTCGAAGGCCCGATCGACTTCACCGATGCGTTCATGTTCCTGACGCGTATCGAAGGTGTGGACCTGTCTGCCGCGACCGGGCTCGAGCAAGAGCAGGTCAACCTGACATGCGGCGACAGTGCCACCAAACTGCCGGCCGGGCTATCCGTTCCGGCTAATTGGCCTTGCCCGGTCGACTGAGCGAGGGCGATCATCTCAGCTGAGATGACGCTTGGCGGCGAGCGCCAGGCACTCTTTGAATGCCTCGAGGTCGGTCAGGCGGTCGGCTTCGGCCACCTCGCGCTTCACGAAGGTTCCGCCCCGCGCCAGAATGCCGCCATCGAGCATCAGATTATCGGCCATGTCGAAATCCTCGATGCTCAGGCCGTCCGGTCCAGCCATGCGGCCGTCCGGGCGCATGGCGGCCTTGCCACCGTAATGGCCGTGGAGGATGCGGTCATAATAGCTTCGCGAGGTGTTGGTGTAGGCATAGACATGGCGGCCACGGCCGCACATGAAGCCGACCTCAAAGACCGTGCCGACGTCGGCGCTGATGCCGCGAAACGGCGTCAGATTGGCGATGATCATGTCGCTGGCCAGCATCATGCCTTCATCCACACCGTAGATGGCGACGCCGCGGGCATGCTTGGTTTCGGCCGGCGGAATTTCCAGGTCGCCGGGCACGAGCGGCGTAAAGCCGGCCGCACGAGCAAGCTCGGCTTTGCGCGCCTGGATCTCCACGGCATTGCTCAGGAACACTTCGGGCCCGGCCAGATATACTTTCACGATCATGCTCCTTGCAGACTTCCCAGTTCGTCTGGGGAGCGCAGCCTAGGGAGGTCGCAGGTGAGCGCCTAGGGGGTGTGTTCGCGTGGCCGGCCCTTACCCACCGATATTTCCATACCTGTCCGCCGCGCGCAGGAGCAGTTGGCGCGGGCACGGCATGGACAGGCGGCTTTGTCATCCGCTATCTCTCAGCCGTTTCGTCCAGACTATCCTTCAGCGAGGTCCGCAGATGCCAAGCCAGCCTTTGACCACCTATGTCGGCGTTGCGCATCCGTGGATGTGCGACACGATGGGGCACATGAACGTCCGCCACTATGCGGCGATGTTCGATGATGCGAGCTTCCAGCTGCTCGGCCATATTGCCGGGCTCGATGCTCAAAGCGAGCCGGTCAAGGGCTGGGCGGACGTGCGGTCGGAAGTGGAATACAAGCACGAGACGAAGGCCGGCACGCTGATCACCATCCGTTCGCGGGTCGTCAAGCTTGGTCGTTCCTCGGTGACCTTCGAGCAGATCATGTCGGGCACGCTGGATGACGTTGTCCATGCCGTCAACCGAACCGTGACCGTTCGCTTCGACCTTTCGGCGCGCACGGCAATGGCTTTGGAGCCGACGGCTCGCGCCCGTGCAGAAGCATTGCTTCAAGCGTGATCTGTCATTGGCCGACGGTTCGTCAGTCCGGGTAGATCCGCTCTTCGACCGGGGTTTCCGCGATCAGCATCTGCAGCCCGGTGATCAACGCCTTTTCGGCGCGGTTCATCGCCTTGTCGGGATTTGTCAGCATGAAGATGTCGATGGCAGGCGGTGCTTCATAAGGCGGCAGCCGCCACAGCACACCATCGGCCACGTCGCGGCGCGCCACATGCAGCGGCAAAGGACCGACGCCGAGGCCCGCTATGATCATGCGGCGAACCTCTTCAAGGCTGGAGGAGACGCCAACGACATTGGCGTTAAGCTTGGCTTCGCTGCGCAGAAGCGCAACGGGTCGCAGTGCGTCGGCGATATGATCGGTATGAAACGAGACGGACGTTTCGCCCTTGAGGTCGCCGAGTTTCAAACCCTTCGCCCCGAACAGCCGGTGGTGCGGGCCGCAGAAGAAGCCGAAGAACTCTCGAAAGACCAGGAGATAATCCAGCGCCGGGTCGCGCACGCTGACGAGGCAGAGGCCGAAGGAAGCCCTTTTCTCCCGCACCTGGCGCGTGACTTCGCCGCTTGCTGCCACCGAGATGTTCAGCGTCGCGCGCGGATAGTTGCGGTGGAACTCCATCAGTGCACGGTCGAAGATCGGCGACACCACATGGCTGGCGACGGCGATCGTCACATGCCCGGTCACATCGTCGCTGACCCCGCGCACCAGTTGCGGCAGCTGGGATATGGTCCCGAAGACTTCGACCGCCTGCTCGTAGAGAAGTTGGCCGACTTCGGTCAGGTCGAAGCGTGTCGCATCGCGCTCGACGAGCCGGCGCCCGACCCGGTCCTCCAGCCGTTTTAACGCGTTGCTGACGCTCGGTTGCTTCAGGTTCAGCCGCTCCGCCGCACGCGTAATGCTTTTCACCTCCGCGATCACCACGAAGGTGCGCAGGAGGTTCCAGTCGAGCTCCCATACGAGCCGTTCAGATCGGGGTGTTACCATTCCTGAAATCTATGCCCTCTATTCCCATTATCTATTTGCGCAATGCTGATGCAAAGGCAATCATGAAATTCGGAAGGCGCCTCGATGCCCGTCCCAAGCGCACGAGAAGGCGCATTCGTCCAGAGGAGCAAGGAACATTTCATGAAGACCATTTTCTCCGGCCTTTTGGCCGCAACGCTTACCATTGCCGCAACTTTCTCCGCAGTGTCGGCGCGCGCTGACGACCTCGAGGCCGTGAAGTCTGCGGGCGAACTGAAGATCGCGATGAGCGGGCAATATCCACCCTTCAACTTCGTCAACGAACAGAACCAGGTCGTCGGCTTCGACGCCTCGATCGGCCAGGCGATCGCTGAACGCGTCGGCGTCAAGGGCACGCTGGTAACGACGGCATGGGACGGCATCATCGCGGGCCTGCTCGCCAACAAATACGACACGGTCGTCGGCTCCATGACCATCACGCCGGAGCGCGAGAAGGTCGTCGATTTCGTCGGCCCGTACTATCATGCCGGCCGCGCCGTCTTCGTCGCCGAAGGCTCCGCCGTTCAGAAACTCGACGAACTCAAGGGCAAGACGCTCGGCGTGACGCTCGGTGAAACCCACGAGAAGTGGGCCCGCGAACAGGGCGGCTGGGACGTGCGCACCTATAAGGGCCTGCCCGAGTTGATGATGGAACTGAAGAGCGGCCGCGTCGATGCGATCGTCGTCGACAACATTCCTGTCATGGTTGCCGTCAAGGAAACCGGTGAGAAGGTCCGTCGGCTCGAAACGCCGGACATCGAAGGCGGCAGCGTCGCCATCGGCATCGCCATCCGCAAGAACAACCCGGAACTGAAGGCTGCAATGCAGAAGGCGCTCGAGGATATGCTGGCAGACGGCTCCTACGAGAAGATCGCCATGGAATGGGTCGGCAGCGACATTCGCTAGTCCCTCGCTTCTAACGTCTCCGGCCGCCCGCTGACGGTCGCGGCCGGAGACCGTTACTTTCTCCCCCCGGAGTTTTCCAATGGACTTTTCGCTGGTGCAGCGCGTCTTCCCGTTCTTCGTGGAAGCGGCGTGGATCACGATCGAGATATCGGTGCTTTCGCTGGCCCTGGGGCTCGTCGTCGCCTTTCTCGTGGCGGCGGCAAAGATGTCGCGCTCTCTGCCGTTGCGCGCCTTCGGCTCCGCCTATGTCAGCCTGTTTCGCGGCACGCCGTGCCTGATTCAGCTTTTCGTCCTCTATTTCGGCGGACCACAGATCGGCATCAATCTGGAACCTTTCGCCGCCGGCGTGATCGGGCTCGGGCTCAACATCGGCGCCTATATGGCCGAAGCCATCCGCGGCGCGATCCTGTCGGTCGATCGCGGCCAGACCGAGGCTGCGCGTTCGATCGGCTTCAGCCGGTTCCAGACGATGCGCAAGGTCGTGTTGCCGCAGGCGGCAAGATTGATGATCCGGCCACTTGGCGTCAATGCCGTGGCATTGGTGAAGGGGTCGGCGCTGGTATCGACGATATCCGTGGTCGAGCTGACCTACACTGCCCAGCGCTATATCGGCTCGACCTACAAGCCGTTCGAGATCTTCGGCGTTGCCGCCGTACTCTACATGCTCATCGTCTATGTTGTCGCGCGGATCGTCGATCTCATCGACCGGCGCTACGCCATAGCCTGAGGGAGAAGCGCACATGCAAGGTCTCGATTTTAGCGTCGTTCCGCCCTATGCCGAAATCCTCTGGATGGGGGTTTGGTGGACTGTTGTCCTTACCGTCTCGGCGGCCGCAATCAGCTTCATATTCGGTGTCGTTTTTGCCCTCGTTGTCCTCTATGCGCCAAAAGCGGTGGCATTGCCGGTGCGGGCGTTCATGTGGCTCTTCATGGGCACGCCGCTGCTGCTGCAACTGTTCCTGATCTACTACGGGCTCGGGCAGCTCGGCTTCAAGATTCCGGCACTTGTCGCCGGCATCATTGGCCTCGGTCTGCATTTTGCCGTCTACAACGCCGACATTCTGCGCGCCGGTATCGTCGCGGTGGATGTCGGGCAGGCGGAAGGAGCGCGCAGCCTCGGCTTCGGCCGCTTTCAGACCCTGCGCTACTTCATCGTGCCGCAGGCCGTGCGCAACACCATTCCGGCCATGGGCAACAACCTGATCGTGCTCTTGAAGGAATCGTCACTGGTGTCGATCATCGGCATTGCCGAACTGGTCCACGCCGCGCAGCTCGCGATCAGCGAGACCTTCCGGCCGTTCGAGTTCTACATCACGGTCGCAGCACTCTATTACATCCTAAACCTCGTCCTCGAAGCGGGTCTGCGCCGGGTCGAACAGAACGTGGAGGTATCACGATGACCGCCCAGCGACCCATGGTCGAAGTCAAGGCTGCCCGCAAGGCCTATGGCGAACTTCAGGTCCTGAAGGGCATCGACCTGTCGGTGGCCCGCGGCCAGATCGTCGCCATCATCGGCCCAAGCGGCTCCGGCAAGAGCACGCTCCTGCGCTCGATCAATCATCTCGAAACGCTCAACGGCGGTGAGGTCTGGCTCGACGGTGTCCAGGTCAACCAGAACCTGCGCGGCCGGGCCTTCGAGCGCCACATCAATGCGGTTCGCCAGCAGATGGGCATGGTGTTTCAGCACTTCAATCTGTTCCCGCACCTCACGGTGAACGAAAACGTCACGATGGGGCCGATCATCCTGAAGGGCATGGCGAAGGCTGCTGCACGCGAGCTTGCTGTCGAGCTCCTGTCGAAAGTCGGGCTGGCGGAAAAGGTCGATGCCTATCCCTCGCGGCTTTCCGGCGGTCAGAAGCAACGTGTTGCCATTGCCCGGGCGCTCGCGATGCAGCCGAAGGTCATGCTCTTCGACGAGGCGACCTCGGCGCTCGACCCCGAGCTCGTCGACGAGGTTAATGCGGTAATGAAGCAGCTCGCTGCCGAGCACATGACCATGCTGATCGTCACGCATGAGATGCGCTTTGCCGGTGAGGTCGCCGACCGCGTGCTGTTCATGGATGGCGGCGTCGTTGTCGAGCAGGGCGCACCGGGTGAAATCTTCCGCGAGCCGAAACAGGAGCGCACGCGGGCCTTCTTGAAGAAGTATCTGGCGGCGTGATGGATGCGATGAAGACGACCAGCAATCAGTTCCCCGATTTCGGGCTGACGCCGGAGCAGCGCCGTGATGCGGTGCTCGGCCACTACTACGAATACCCCGGAATGGATGGCGAGCGTGGCGAAATCTGGTGTTACACCGACGCCTATGCCTACCCGCCGGGTGCGACCGTCCGGCTTCAGGCAAGCTCGACCGCAGCCCAATTCGAGCTGGAAATCGTGCGCGACGGCGCCGTCGAGACGGCGGTCCTGAAGCGGCAGGGCATCGCCGCGCGGTGGCAGGATACGCCGGATCAATGCTCGGTGGTCGGCTGCGGCTGGGAGACGACCTTTGAATTCCAAGTGGGCGAGGATTGGTCCTCCGGCGCCTATCGCATCACCTTGACAGCCGAAGGCCGCGACGGGGCGCCCACTCGCTGTCACCACCTCTTCATCGTCCGTCCCGAGGCCGGCCGCAAACCGGGTCGCGTACTGCAGGTGGCGGCGACGGGATCCTGGACGTCCTATAATACCTGGGGTGGCTCGAACCACTACCAGGGCATCACCGGCCCAAACCGCGATCAATATGCAACGACGGTCAGCATCGAGCGGCCGTTCTGCCGCGGCTTCGTAAAGCTGCCAGCCGATGCGCCGCGGGTGCCGCTCGAGATCTACTCGCCGATGGCAGTGGCGCCACGTTACCCGCATATGGAATGGGCCTATGCCAACGGCTACTCCAAGAAATATGCCTCTTCCGGCTGGGCGAGCTATGACAGCCATTTCTTCCGCTGGGCCGAGCGTGAAGGCTATGGCGTCGATCTCGCCAGCCAGCACGAACTGCATTTCAACCCGGAAATCCTCGACGGTTACGATTGCGTCGTCTTCGTCGGCCACGACGAATACTGGACCTGGGAGATGCGCGACGCGGTCGACACCTATGTCGAGCGGGGCGGCCATGCCGCGCGCTTTGCCGGCAACTTCATGTGGCAGACGCGCCTGGAGGACGGCGGCAAGCGGCAGGTGTGCTACAAATATCGTTCGCGCGCCGAAGACCCGGCCTACCGCTCCGCCGATCCGACACGAACCTCCGGTTCCTGGGAAGCGGCGGAGATCGGCCGCCCCGGCGCCTCGACCTTCGGGCTCAATGCCACGCGTGGGCTCTATGTCGGCTGGGGCGGCTGCGCCCCGCGCGGCGCCCGCGGCTTCCCGGTCTACCGGCCGGAGCATTGGGCCTTTGCCGGAACCGGCATCTATTATGGCGACATCCTCGGGGCGGAAGGTCATGCCTTCGGCTACGAGGTCGACGGCCTCGACTACGTCATCCGGGGTGGCCTGCCGGAAGCGACGCCAGATAGCGGCGCCCCGGACGGCCTGGAAATTTTGGCGCTCGGCATGTCGTCGCTGAAGGAAGAGAGTGCCGACATTCCCGCCGACGACCAGTTCCTCTCCGACGCGGACGCGAAGTTCGTCGCCGAAACGCTGATCGGCGATGCCGACGAGGCGGCCGTCGATCGGATCAAGCGCGGCTGCGGCATGATCGTCAATTTCCCGCGCGGCAAGGGCGAGGTGTTCCACGCCGGCAGCTGCGAATGGGTAGCAGCCCTGAAACGTGGCGACGCGATGGTCGAGCGCGTCACCGCCAATGTTCTTAACCGTTACCTCAAACGCTGACAGAGACCGGACATGCTCAAGACGACAGCTTCCAACGAACGGCCCGCTTCACACCTGTTCTACCAGTCGCGTCTTCGCCGGCCGCTGGTCGACCGGGCCGAGGGCATCTACCTCTGGGACCAGGATGGCCGTCGGGTAATCGACGGTTCGAGCGGTGCGATGGTGGTCAATATCGGCCACGGCAATCGCAACGTGCTCGAGGCGATGAAACGGCAGATGGATCGCGTGACCTTCGCCTATCGCCTTCACTTCGAAAACGAACCGGCGGAAGAATTGGCCCGTCGCGCTGCCGAAAAGCTGCCCGAAGGCATGGACAAGATCTTCTTCGTCTCCGGCGGGTCCGAAGCGGTCGAATCCTGCCTGAAGCTCGCCCGCCAATGGGCGGTTGCGACCGGCCAGAAGGATCGCTGGAAGGTGATCTCCCGTTTCCCGTCCTACCACGGCGGCACGCTCGGCGCTCTGGCGGTCACCGGCTATGCGGCGTTCTCCGATCCGTTCTCGCCAATGATGCGCGAAATGCCGAAAGTGCCGGCGCCGACCGCCTATCTCGATCGCGACAATCTCTCGATGGAGCAACGCGGCATCAAATATGCCGACATGCTGGAAGACAGGATCCAGTCCGAAGGCCCTGAAAGCGTGCTGGCCTTCATCATGGAGCCGATTGGCGGTGCGTCGACCGGCGCCCTGGTCGCACCCGACAGCTACTACAAGCGCATCCGCGAAATCTGCGACAAATACGGTATCCTGCTGATCCACGACGAGGTCATGAGCGGAGCCGGTCGCACCGGAAAATTCCTCGGCGGCGACCATTGGGGCTGCAGACCGGATCTGATCGCGCTGTCGAAGGGCTTCGCCTCGGGCTATTGCCCACTGGGCGCGATGGCAGCGCCGTCGAGGCTGGTTCAGCCGGTGCTCGACGCCGGCGGTTTCCAGCATGGCTTCACCTATGCCGGCAATCCGCTTGCCTGCGCTGCCGGGCTTGCGGTGCTCGACGAGATTGATCGGCTCGGCCTCATCGACAATGCAGCCGCCATGGGCGACGCGCTCAAGGCCGAACTGGTCGCGCTCTCCGAGCGGTTCCCCTTCATCGGTGACGTCAGAGGCAAGGGCCTGCTGCTCGCAGCCGAGTTCGTCTCGGACCCTGAGACGATGAAGCCCCTGCCGAAGGAATTGAACGCGCATCAGCGGGTCGTCGATCTCGCCTATGAGCGCGGGCTGATTATCTATTCCCGCCGCACCCGGGGCGGCGTCGAAGGCGATCATTTCCTGGTCTGCCCGCCGATGATCATCACCAGGGAGCAGATTGGCGAGATCGTCGCCATCCTCGGCGACGTGCTCGAGCAGCTTGCCGACGAGCTCAACCTTCCCGCCAACCGCTGAGATCGACATCATGACGAAAACCAAGACGTCGCGCAGGAAGGTCATCATCACCTGCGCGGTGACGGGCTCGGTGCACACGCCGACCATGTCGCCCCACCTGCCGATCACGCCGGACCAGATCGCCTCAGAGGCGATCGCAGCGGCCGAGGCCGGCGCCTCGATCCTGCACCTGCATGCGCGAAACCCGACTGACGGACGCCCGTCCGCCGACCCTTCGCTGTTCATGCAGTTTCTGCCGCGCATCAAGCAGTCGACCGACGCAGTCGTGAACATTTCTACCGGCGGCTCGTCCTTGATGGCGCTTGAAGATCGTCTGGCGGCGTCAATGCGGGCCGAGCCGGAAATGTGCTCGCTCAACATGGGATCCATGAACTTTGCCCTGTTTCCGGCGCTGGACAAACCGACCGCGTGGAAACACGATTGGGAGCCGGAACTGCTGGAGGCGACCCGCAGCTCGATCTTCAAGAACACCTTTGCCGACATGGAGTTCATCCTCACCCGGCTGGGTCAGGGATGCGGAACGCGGTTCGAATTCGAATGCTACGACGTCGGCCATCTCTATTCGCTGGCGCATTTCCGCGACCGTGGACTGGTCTCCGGCCATCTGTTCATTCAGTTCGTCTTCGGCATTCTGGGCGGCATCGGCGCCGACCCCGAAAACCTGACGCACATGAAGCGGATCGCCGACAAGCTCTTCGGCGACGACTACTCGTTCTCGGTACTTGCCGCCGGCCGGCATCAGATGCCGATGATCACCATGGCGGCGGCGATGGGCGGCAACGTGCGTGTGGGACTGGAAGACAGCCTCTACAATGGCCGCGGTCAACTTGCGACCAGCAACGCCGAACAGGTTCACCGTATCCGCACGGTTCTCGACGCCTTGTCACTGGAGGTTGCCAGCCCTAAGGAGGCGCGTGATCTTCTCGGCCTCAAAGGCGGAGATCAGGTGGCATTCTGACGCCGGCGGTTCGGGCACGCTTTGCCTGCGGTCGTCGGCCGCCGGCAGTGAAAGGGGATAGAAGTGACGACGACGCAGAGCATGATCGCGGATATCCGCATTCGAGCGGGTAAAATCGAGGACGCCGGCGCCATACACAGGGCGATCCTGGCGATGGGGCGCGGGCTCGATATGGCGGATAAAGTCACCTGTTCAGTGGACGACTACCGCCGGTTCGGCTTCGGTCCGGACGCTGCTTTCGGCAGTTTAATTGCCGAGGTGGATGGAGGCTTTGCCGGCCTTTGCCTGTTCTTTCCGATCTTCTCGACCTGGCGCGGGCGGCCGGGCGTCTTCGTGCAGGACCTGTATGTCGATGACCGCTTCCGTGGCCTTGGTATCGGCGAGCGCCTGCTTCGCGAAGTGGCGACATGGTCCAAGGCGCGCGGCGGGGACTATCTGCGGCTGGAAGTCGACGGAGAGAACGTGCCGGCGCAGCGCCTTTACGAGCGTCTCGGCATCATCTGGCAGACGAAAGATCGCGCGCATGCCGCCTATGGCGGGGCCTTCGTGGCACTCGCCGAGGGGCTAGAAATTTGAAGACGAAGGAGCTGGAGAGAGCATGAAAGCCTTCTACGCACAGGAACAGAAGCGACACGATCCGAAGGCTTTCCTTTCGAGTGGTGCGCCGCAGCCGAACCCGGAGCAGCCCGAGCGGGTGGAGCGGTTGCTGATTGGGGCCCGCGATGCCGGATGCACGATGCTTCGGCCGCGCGATCACGGCCTTGGCCCGATTGCCGCCGTGCATACGCCCGAATATCTCGACTTCCTCGAACATATCTACGCCCGTTGGCAGCGGATCGCCGAAGCTTCCGACGAGGTGATCCCGAACATCCACCCGCTGGCGCGTGATGGCAGATACCCGGCTTCCGCGGTGGGGCAGGCCGGATATCACATGGCGGACACCGCATGTCCGATCTCCGGAGAAACTTGGGAGAGCGTGCGCTGGAGCGCCTGGAGCGCGGTCGATGCTGCAGACGCCGTGATGGCTGGCGATCGCGCCGCCTATGCGCTCTGCCGCCCACCCGGACATCACGCTTTTGCCGACGTCGCCGGCGGCTTCTGCTTCCTCAACAATTCCGCCGTTGCGGCGCAGCGCTTTCTGTCGAATGCGGCGCGTGTCGTGATCCTCGATATCGACCTGCATCACGGCAACGGCACGCAGGGTATCTTCTACCAACGCTCCGACGTGCTGACGGTCTCGATCCATGCGGATCCCGTACGCTTCTACCCCTTCTTCTGGGGACATGCCGACGAGCGCGGCGAGGGGGCCGGCCTTAGCTACAACCTCAATCTGCCGCTGGAGCGCAAGTCCGGCGACGCGGAATTCCTTGCGGCCCTCGACGTCGCCTTCCGCCGGATCCGCGCCTACGCGCCGGACGCGCTGGTGGTGGCGCTCGGCCTCGATGCCTTCGAGGGCGACCCCTTCGGCGGCCTGTCGGTGTCGACATCAGGCTTCGCAAGAATCGGCGCGGCGATCGCCGACTTGCGCCTGCCGACGGCCATCGTTCAGGAGGGCGGCTATCTCTGCGATGCGCTGGCCGACAATCTGACGTCTTTTCTCACGGGCTTCGGCGCTGCCGCCAAGCTCTGAGGCTACCGTTACGTCAACGAACGGAAGCTTTAATCTATTGTGTCATAGATGATGCCGAATTTATTGTTTTTGCTATAGCTTTCTGAGAAGGAAGTGGCATGCGAAACGTCTCGCCAACGTCGGGAAACAGGCGGCTTGCCTCGTCGATGAAACCGCGGATCAGCGGCAAATGGCGGCGCTCCGCCAGGCAGATCGCATATTCGTCGATGATCTCTTTTGCATCGTCGATCGGCACGAAGGAATGCCTTCCCGCAAACGCTCGTGTCGCGCGCCGGAGATCCGGACCTTGCTGCAATGATGCACGCCGAGCAACAACTTTATGAAAGCCGCAGGGATGTGCGCGAGAGCAAGAAGCGACAACTGGAGCGGCGCGTGCAGCAGTTGAACGACGAGATCCGCGGCATGGAGGCCGAGCGGACCGCCAGCAGCCGCGAGCGAATCCTGATCAAAGAAGAACTCGGTCGTTACACCTTCCTGCACGACAAAGGGCTGATGGAAAAGAGCCGTCTCAGCACGCTCGAGCGCCAGGCAACCGATATCGACGGCGAGATGGGCAGGCTGCTGGCCGGCGGCGCCGGTGTGCACGAAAAGATCGCCGAGACATCGCTGCAGATCATTCAGGTTGACGAGCAATGGGCCGAGGAGGTCAGAACGGACCTGCGTGAAATGGATGCCCGGATCGGCGAATATGTCGAGCGCAAGGTTGCGGCCGAAGACCAGCTGAAGCGGGTCGATATCATTGCGCCACAGAACGGCATCTGTGCACCAGCTCGCCGTTCACACCGTTGGCGGCGTGGTTGCTCCCGGCGAGCCGATCATGATGATCGTGCCGGACATCGACAAGCTCGTCGTGGAGGCCAAGGTGGTGCCGCAGGATATCGACCAGATCTATTCCGGGCAAAGGGCGATCCTGCGTTTCTCCGCCTTCAGCCAGAAGACGACGCCGGAAATTTTTGGCGCGGTCGAACGGGTGTCCGCCGATGTGTCGGTCGACCAGCGGACTGGTGCGAGCTACTACTTCGCGCGGATCGCGATCGCGCCGGAAGAGATCCAAAGGCTTGGCAATGTCTCCCTGATGCCCGGCATGCCGGTCGAAACGTTCATTACCACGGGCGAGCGCAGTGTTGCGTCCTATTTCATCAAGCCGCTGATGGATCAGGTCAGTCGAGCTTTTCGCGAAAGCTGAGCCAGCCCTCGATTCGCGATCGATCGGCCGTTTCGAACGAATTACAGCCCGTCCCGTCCGGTCATCCGACCATGGCGGGGCGGGCTGTTTTTGTGTCGCGGCCGCATGCGGTCTGCCGAGATGGCTCTTCGCTCAGCCCATCGTGCCTTTCGTTAACGGCACCCTGCCGGGAAAAGTAGGCTGGCAACCCGCGTCGCGCGTCAGGTCTGCAAGAGGCCGCCGCTTCAAAGCCGCTGAATTCGCGCCGCTTTTCCCCATAAAACGGCACCCGTTAATTCTTGCCAACAAAATTGTCGACAAAATAGTTGACATTAACGCCAACAACTTCAAATCTAGCGTTGTCAGCCTCAGCGATCGAGGGATCGCGGACCGACAGGGTCGGCACGGCGACGGATGAGAAAAACAGAGGGAACCACATGAAACTGAGAAAGCATCTCCTTGCGGGGTTGGCATTCGCCTTTCTCGCCTCGACGGCATCGGCCGAAACGCTGCGCTGGGGCAGCCCGCGGGATATCTTCTCGCTCGACCCATATTCCTACGGCAGCACGTCGAACCTGGCCTTCCTCAATCACGTCTATGAGGGTCTGGCGCGCTACACGCCGGAATTCGTCGTTGAGCCGGCACTCGCCACCAAGTGGGAACTGGTCTCCGAAAAGGTCTGGCGCTTTCACCTGCGCAAGGGCGTGAAGTTCCAGAACGGCGCCGATTTTACCGCCGACGACGTCCTTGCCTCGATGGCACGCGTCAGCCACCCGACGTCGCCCCTGCGCGGCAACATTCCGGCCTATGTCTCCACGACGAAGGTGGACGATTACACAGTCGATATCGAAGTGAATTCGCCGAGCCCGCTGTTCCTCAACGACATGACCAACATCTTCATGTTCGACAAGGACTGGCTGATCGAGAACAAATCCGAATTGCCGACCGATGTCGGCGGCAAGGTCGAGGGTTACACCACCTATCACACCAACGGCACCGGGCCGTTCATCGTTGAATCGCGTGTGCCGGACAGCAAGACCGTGCTCGTCAAGAATAACGGCTGGTGGGATACGCCGAAGCACAATCTCGATCGCATCGAATTCACGCCGATCACGTCGGCCGCGACCCGCGTCGCCGCCCTCCTGTCGGGCGAGATCGACCTTACCGACGGCGCGCCCGTGCAGGATCTCGATCGGTTGAAGAGCGATCCGAACATCAAGGTTGTCGAGCGCTCCGACCTGCGCACGATCCACCTCGTCTTCAACCGTAAGGACAAGCTCGCTGACGGCCGCGAAAACTTCTTCAACGACATCAAGGTCCGCCAGGCGATCGATCACGCGATAGACCGGCAATTGATCTTCAAGCGCGTGATGCGCGGCAAGTCGCACGTGGCCGGCACCATGGTCGCGCCGGAAATCCCGGGCTACAGCGCCGAACTCGACGTGCCGACCGCCTACGATCCGGAACTGTCGAAGAAGCTTTTGGAAGAAGCGGGGGCCGTCGGCACCGAGTTCACGCTCGTCTGCATGAACGACGAAAGCGTCAACGAGGAAGACGTCTGCAGCGCGCTCGTTTCGATGCTGTCGCGTGTCGGCCTCAAGCCAACGCTCGATATCGGTCCGCGCGCTGTGCAGGCGCCGAAGCGCGCCGGCGGCAAGTCCGACGCTTTCATGATCGGCTGGGCCAACGAGCCGACGCTCGATGCCTATTCGATCCTGATCCAGGTGCTTTCGACCCGCGAAGGTGCGGCCGGCGTCGCCAACTATGGCGGTTGGTCCTATCCCGAACTCGACGCAATGGTGAAGAAGGCCGCCGTCGAAATGGATCGCGACAAGCGATTGGCAATCGAAACCGAAGCGCTGAAATTTGCCAAGGATCAGGTCATCATGATCCCCTTGCATCAGCAGCCGATGGCATGGGCTATGTCCAAGGAAGTGACCGACGTCACCATCCGCGCCGACAACAAGCCGCGCCACTGGCTGACCCGTATCGGTGATTGAGCCCACATTGCCCCGGCAGAGCCTGCTCTGTCGGGGTTTCTCATTGAGCGGGAAACCCAATGATTGTCTTTCTCATCAAGCGGCTGGCTAATGCCGTGCTGGTCATGCTTGCCGTCGCGCTGATGGCCTTCATGATCTTTCGTTTCGCCGGCGACCCGGTCGAATTGATGGCCAACGAACAGATGTCGCAGGCCGACCGGCTCGAACTGCGCGAAAAGCTCGGTCTGAACGATCCGTTCCTGAGCCAGTATGTGCGCTTCGTCGTCAACGCGGCCCAAGGCGATTTCGGCATCAGCTACCGCAACGGCCAGGACGTGATGACGCTGATCGCCGAACGTTTCCCTGCCACCATCGAACTGGCTCTGGTGGCCACGGTCCTGTCGCTGCTGATCGGCATTCCGCTCGGCGTTCTGACGGCGATCCATCGCGGCCGCTGGTATTCGGAGGGCCTGCAGTTCGTGAGCATTATCGGTGTCTCCCTGCCGAGTTTTGTCGTTGGCATTCTGCTGATCCTTGTCTTTGCCGTTTCGCTTGGTCTGGTGCCGGCCTTTGGCCGCGGCGACGTCGTCCAGATCGGCTGGTGGAGCACCGGCCTCTTGACCGCATCCGGGCGCGCTTCCTTGCTTCTGCCGTCCTTTGCGCTTGCGCTCTATCAGATCACCCTCGTCATGCGGCTCGTTCGCGCCGAGATGATGGAGGTGCTGCGCTCGGATTTCGTGAAGTTCGCCCGTGCCCGCGGCGTACCGCGGTGGCGCATCAACTTCCGGCACGCGCTTCGAAACTGTCTGATGCCGGTCGTCACCATGACCGCGATGAATGTCGGATCGCTGATCGCCTTCGCCCTGATCACCGAGACCGTATTCCAATGGCCGGGAATGGGCATGCTGTTCATCCAGGCGGTGACCTTCCTCGATATCCCGGTGATGGCAGGCTACCTGTGCATCGTCTCTTTCATCTTCGTCACGCTGAACACGCTCGTCGATATCGCCTATGCGGTCATCGATCCGCGTCTTCGCGATGCCACACGCTGAGGCCGCCCCATGACTGACCAGGCTCAGGAAACAACCACGATAGCCAAGACCGGCCGGCTCACGCGCTGGCGCCAGAGCGATCTCTGGTGGTCTTTCACCCGCAGCCCGTCGGCAATCGCCGGCGCGCTGATCCTGCTCGCTCTTATCGCCGCGGCCTTCGCCGCACCCTTGATCGCGCCGCAGAACCCGTTCGATCCGGCCCAGCTCGATCTCTGGAATTCGGAGTTGCCGCCGATCTGGCAGGCCGATGGTCAATGGCCGTTCATCCTCGGCACAGACACCCAGGGCCGCGACATGCTGTCGGCCATCCTCTACGGTTCACGTATTTCGATCCTGATCGGGGTCTGTTCGGTGATCCTGTCGCTGACAGTCGGCCTCAGCCTCGGTCTCATCGCCGGCTATTTCGGCGGGATCATCGACAATATCCTGATGCGCATCGGCGATGTTCTGCTCTCGATCCCAACGATCCTGATCGCCATTCTCGTCAGCGCGGTTGCCCGACAGATGCTGCCGCCGGAGCTGCGCGATGTCGGATCGGGCGCTGTCCTCGTGCTGGCGATCACGCTCAGCGCCTGGGTTCAATATGCCCGAACCGTGCGCGCCCAGACGATCGTCGAGCGCGGCAAGGAATATGTGCAGGCGGCCCGGCTCCTGAAGACGCCGGCGCGGCGCATCATGCTCAACCATATCCTGCCGAACACGCTGACGCCGATCATGGTCGCCGCCACGCTGAACTTCGGCATGGCGATCCTGACGGAAGCGACACTCTCCTTCCTCGGCATCGGCATGCCGCCGAGCCAGCCCAGCCTCGGGACGCTCATCCGCCTCGGCAACCAGTTCCTCTTCTCCGGTGTCTGGTGGGTCGTCCTGTTCCCGGTGCTGCAGCTTTGCCTTCTCGTCGTCTCGGTCAACCTTCTGGGTGACTGGCTGCGCGACGCACTCAATCCGAAACTGAGGTGAACGATGTCCAATCTTCTGATCCGTAACGTCCGTCCCCACGGCGGGGCACTGACGGATATCCTGATCCGCGACGGCAAGATCGACGCGATCGGTGAGAACCTTGAGGCCGACGGCGTGGCGATCGAGGATGGCCGTGGCCACATCGCCATTCCCGGTCTGGTCGAGGCCCACACCCATCTCGACAAGTCCGTCTGGGGCATGCCCTGGCACGAAAATGCCAAGGTCGCGACGCTGCGCGAACGTATCGATTTCGAGCGCGAGAAGCGGCTTGAGATCGGCATCGATCCGCATCGCCAGTCCATGCGCCAGGCAGTCCTGCTGGCGGCAAACGGCGCCAGCCATATTCGCAGCCATGTCGACATCGATACCACCCATGGCCTGCGCCTGATGGAAGGCCTCATTGAGACCCGCGAGGCGCTCGATGGCATCATCGACATCGAGATCGTCGCCTTTCCGCAGTCGGGATTGGTAACGCGCCCAGGCACCGTCGAACTTCTCGACCAGGCTCTGAGCAATGGCGCGGAAGTCCTTGGCGGAATTGATCCTTGCGGTATCGACCGCGATCCGAAGGGGCACCTCGATGCCGTCTTCGGGCTCGCCGAAAGACATGGCAAGCCAATCGATATCCACTTGCATGAAGCCGGCGAACTCGGCGCCTTCAGCATGGAAATGATGTTCGAGCGCATTCGCGCGCTCGGCATGCAGGGGCGGGTTGCAATCAGCCACGCCTTTGCGCTCGGCGCTCCCGATTACCTGCGGGTCGCCGGCCTTATCGAGCAGATCGCCGATCTCGATGTGCGCATCGTCACGACAGGCTCGCCGTCCTCGACGGTACCGTCGATCATGCGCCTCAAGGAGGCTGGCGTGAAAGTGGCCGCCGGTTGCGATGGCATTCGCGATACCTGGGGACCCTGGGGCCAACCCGACATGATGGATCGCGCTCGCATCCTCGGCATGAAGAACGGGCTGCGCCGTGACGTCGATCTGGAGCACGCGCTTCATGTCTGCTCGACCGGTGGAGCTGACGTCATGGACATTGCCGGCTATGGCCTCGACGTCGGTTGCAATGCCGATTTCACCCTGCTGGTCGGCGAAACGCTCGCCCATGCCGTCGTCGAAGTCGCACCGCGTCCGCTTGTCGTCAAGCGCGGTCGCGTCATTGCCCGTAACGGTGTCGCGGAGGTGGCCATCCCATGATCGATCTCAAGGATTTGAAGCTCGGCGCGCGCGCCGAAGGCCGCACGCTGCTGACTGCCCAATGGGTGCTCGGCCATCGTGACGGTAGTCATCGTCTGATCCCGAATGGCGAAGTGGTCATAGAAGGCGGCAGCCTGCTATATGTTGGGCCGCACTTCGAGGGCGAGGTGGCTCGCAGGATCGATTTCGGCGCGGCGATGATCAGCCCCGGCCTGATCGACCTCGACGCCCTGTCGGATCTCGACACGACGATTCTTGCGGTCGACCATCAACCCGGCTGGGCCAAGGGCCGGGTCTGGCCGCGATCCTACGTCGAGCGCGGTCCCTATGAAATGTACACGCAGGAGGAGCTGGCGTTTCAGAAGCGCTTTTCCTTCGCCCAGCTGCTGCTCAACGGCATCACGACTGCGGCGCCAATCGCGTCGTTGTTCTACCGCGAGTGGGGCGAGACGGTCGAGGAATTCGCCGCAGCCTCCGATGCTGCCGGCGATCTCGGCCTGCGCGTCTATCTCAGCCCCGCCTACCGATCCGGCGGCATGGTGCTGGAAGCGCCGGGACAGCTCGAAGCCGTGTTCGACGAGGCGAGGGGGCTGCAGGGCCTCAACGACGCCATCGGCTTCATCCGCGATCATGACGGCCGCCATGGCGGCCTGGTTCGCGGCCTGCTGGCGCCCGACCGGGTCGAGACGTGCACGGAACGCCTGCTCAGGCAAACGGCGGATGCCGCGCGTGAACTTGATTGCCCGATCAGGCTTCACGCCGCGCAAGGGACAATGGAGGTCGACACGGTTCGCCGCCTTCACGGCAAGACGGCGCCGGAGTGGATGGCGAGTCTCGGCTTCCTGAGTTCGCGGCTGATCGCACCCCACGCCACGCAGGCAACCTCGAACGACCTGCAGCTCTATGCCGACAACGGCGTCAGCATCGTCCATTGCCCGCTGGTCTCGGCACGGGGCGGCAGCACGCTCAACTCCTTCCGCTCGGTCAAGGAGCGCGGCATCAACATCGCCATGGGCACCGACACGACGCCGCCTGACATGCTGATGAACCTGCTTGTCGGCCTCATCACCTGCCGCGTCGTCGAGGGCGATACCGCAGCCGTCAGCTGTGCCGATCTCTTCGATGCCGCCACCCTGGGCGGAGCGAAGGCCTTGGGACGCAGCGATCTCGGGCGGCTTGAGGCAGGCGCTCGGGCTGACATCGCGGTCTTCGACCTGATGGATCACCATATGGCGCCGGCGATCGATCCGATCACGACGCTGGTCGTGGGCGGCTCGGGGCGTGTCACCAAGACAGTCTTCGTCGACGGTCGGTTGTCCATGCATGAAGGCAAAGTGGCCGGCATCGACATGGATGCGGCACGCCGGCAGGCGCAGCGGCAGTTCGATGGGCTGATTGCCAAGTACCCCGAACGCAGCTGGGCACACCCACCCGTCAGCGAAATCTTCCCACCCAGCTATCCCTTGGAGGTACTGCGGCATGAGTGAGCTCGTAACATCGCCGGTTCTCGACGTGCGAGGACTTTGCGTCGAGTTTCCCGGACGGCACGGCACTGTTGCGGCATTGTCTGATGTCTCGCTCAGCATTCGGCCAGGCGAGATCCTGGGCGTGGTCGGCGAATCCGGCGCCGGCAAGTCGATGACCGGCCTTGCCGTGCAGGGCCTGCTCGAACCGCCGGGGCGGATATCCGGCGGCGAGGTCTGGCTTTCGGGCCGCCGCATCGACCAGCTTTCCGACACGGAGATGCAGGGCGTGCGCGGCCGGCAGATCGGCGCGATCTTTCAGGATCCGCTGACATCGCTGAACCCGCTCTTTACCGTCGGCGCGCAGCTGGTCGAGACGATCCGCCTTCACCTGAAGCTGTCGAAGCAGGGTGCCAAGGAACGCGCCATCCACCTGCTCAAGGAAGTGGGCATTCCAGCACCGGAGGCCCGCTTCGATCACTATCCGCACCAGTTCTCGGGCGGCATGCGGCAGCGTGTGGTCATTGCCCTTGCGCTTGCGGCGGAGCCGAAGCTGATCATCGCCGATGAACCGACGACGGCTCTTGATGTGTCGATCCAGGCGCAGATCACCTCTCTCCTGCGTCGTCTCTGCGACGACCATGGCACATCCGTCATGCTCGTGACCCATGACATGGGCGTGATCGCCGAGACAGCCGATCGCGTCGCGGTGATGTATGCCGGGCGATTGGTCGAGATCGGCCCGGTGGAAGAAGTGCTGCGCAATGCACGTCATCCCTATACGCGCGGGCTGATGGGCTCGATCCCGGCGCTCGGCCGTCGGGTCGAGCGGCTGAACCAGATCGACGGCTCGATGCCGCGTCTGAACGCCATCCCGCGCGGCTGCGCCTTCAATCCGCGTTGTCCCGAAGCGGGGCGGCGTTGCCGTGAAGATCGCCCGGAGCCGACCCCGGTCGGCCTCGGTGTCAGTGCTTGCTGGCTCAATGCAGGAGGAGTTCTATGAGTGACGCCCTGACCGTCAACGATCTGACGTGCAATTTCGATGTGTCGGCCCCGTGGCTGAACCGGGTCCTGGAGCGCAAGCCACGCCAGTTCGTGCGAGCGGTCGACGACATCAGCTTCACTGTGCCGATGGGTGGCTGCCTCAGCTTGGTGGGTGAATCCGGCTGCGGCAAGTCGACCGTCGCCCGGCTTGTCACGGGTCTCTATCACGCCTCGGAGGGAGAGGTACGCTTCGCTCCCGGGCGTTCGGGCGAGCCACTTTCCGCCCAGATGATCTTCCAGGATCCCTTCGCCAGCCTCAATCCGCGCTGGCGGGTAAAGAACATCATCGCCGAGCCGCTGCGCGAACTGAAGCTGCGCAACTCGGAAGCAGAGGTGATGGAGCGTGTGGGCGAGTTGCTGCGTATCGTCGGCCTTGCGCCTTCGGACGGTTCGAAATTCCCACACGAGTTCTCCGGTGGTCAGCGTCAGCGTATTTCGATTGCGCGCGCACTTGCCGGCGAGCCGGAGTTCCTCGTCTGCGACGAACCGACCTCGGCGCTCGACGTTTCGGTGCAGGCTCAGATCCTCAACCTGATGCGCAAATTGCAGGATGAGATGGGACTCACCTATCTCTTCATCAGCCACGACATGAGCGTGGTCCGCCATATGTCGGATCGGATTGCGGTGATGTACCTCGGCCGCATCGTCGAGGAGGCGGACACGGAGACGCTTTTCGCCAATCCGCGCCATCCCTATACGCGGTTGTTGCTGGAGACGATTCCTGACATTGCCGAACCAAAGCGCCAGCGCAGCATCACGGCAAGCGAAGTGCCGAGCCCGCTCAATCCGCCGTCGGGCTGCACCTTTCACCCGCGTTGTCCGTTGGCTGATGCCCGTTGCAAGAGCGAACGCCCCGCGATGAGAGGCTTTTCCGATGGTTCCCGTGCGGCGTGCCACCGCGTCGAGGAAGCTCTGGCGTCACCGGCCAAGCCAACGCAGGCGGCATAGTCCAAGCGTCATCAGCAGAATAAGAAAAGCTCCGGAGGGTCGTTCCTCCGGAGCTTTTTGTTTTCAGTTACTTGCAGATGTTTCTTAAGCTACTGAATCCACAATGCGGGCGATTGTCGGAGCCTTGACTCTCGGATAGTCATAGGCACCCACCTTGGAGGTGGAGTAGCCGGCACCAACCAGCGCTTCGGCGAGCTTGATTGCAGCGGTTACGCCATCGATCACCGGCATGCCGGTCCTCAGCTTCAGCCGGTCGCACAGTTCCGACATGCCCGCACAGCCGAGAATGATCGCTTCGGTGCCGTCCTCATGCCTGGCGCGCAGGATTTCCCGCACGAGCATTTCTTCCGTATGGGCGAGGTCCTCCTCAAGCGCCAGCACGGGCATGTCCACCGAGCGCACCTTGCGACAACGATGGCCGGCACCGTAGGCATCGACCAGGTCCTCGATGATCGGCACCGAGCGCGGTAAGGTCGTGATGATGGAAAAACGCGTGGCGATGTTCATCGCCACCTGTATGGCCGCCTGACAGATGCCGATGACCGGTCCGCGTGCGATTTCACGCGCAGCGCCAAGGCCCGGATCGTCGAAGCAGGCGATGACATAGGCATCGACCCCGCGCGCCTCGCCGGCGCGGATTTCGGCAAGCATCGCAGGCACAGCCATGGCCTCGTCTGCATGACCTTCGATGCTGGCGGGGCTTGTGGTCGGGTTGACGGACTCCACCAGCGTTGAGGGTGCGGCAACCCTCTCGGCGCTACGGTGCGCCTGTTCGGTCATCGAGGCGGTGGAGTTCGGGTTGACGACAAGGATGCGCATGGATCAGTTCGTTTTCGATTTGGGAGCGGCAAAGGACGCGATGTCGGGTGCCCGCATCTCGAACTGTCGATCGGAGGTGATGTAGTTGTTTGCGTGAAGGCGCGCGATTGGTTGATAGCTCGACGGATCGACATAGTGGCCGTTGTCATCCAGGCAGTCCTTGCGCACATGCATGTGGACGACCTCGCCCAGGACAATGACCCGCCGGTCGTACTCGATCAGCCGTTCGACCCGGCACTCCATAGAACAAGGCGATTCGACGATGCGGCGGGCACCGACCTTGACGCCATCGGCCCCTGTGAGCCCCGCCATCGCCACCTCGTCGACATCCGGTTCGAAGGTGAGGCCGCAGACGAGCATCTGGTCGGCGATCGCCATGTCGACCATGTTGACGACGAACTCGTTTGTGCGTCGGATGTTGCTGACCGTGTCCTTCTCTTCGCCGTTCGGTCGTGTCTGGATGCCCAGGATCACGATGGGCGGATCATGCGAGAACACGTTGAAGAAGCTCATCGGCGCGGCGTTGTCCTGGCCGCTTGGCGAGAGCGTGGACACGAGCGCGATCGGGCGCGGACCGATGAAATTTGTCAGCAACCGGTAGCGGTCCTGGGCGGGCAGTTCGGTGAAGTCGAAGTCCATCAATGAGCTCTCGGGTCGGGTACGGTCGGCTGTCAAACCGGTCGATGGCCGTTGTTTAAGTGGTTGCCACAGCATACCAAGTTACGGTACACAATATTGTCTACAATTTTGTAGTCAATATCAAACTGCAGTGAGTGGAATTGACTTTGAGAGCTGGCCGGCCAGAGTATGCGAACGGCTATGGGAGATTTCATGTACAATGCGGACGAAACCGCCGGGGCGCCGACGGCTATCATTTGTGAGAAGATCTGGCTTGCGATCGCGGAGCGGCGGCTGCGTCCCGGCACCCGCCTCAAGGAAGAGCAGCTTGCCGAGATTTTCTCCGTCAGTCGAGCCCGTATCCGCCAGGCGCTGACCGCGCTGGAACGGGATGGGCTGGTCACGATCATGCCAAACCGTGGCGCCTTCGTGTCCGAGCCGTCTGTGGACGAAGCGCGGGACGTCTTCGTCACGAGAAGGGCGATCGAACAACGCGTCGTCGAGCGCCTGTGCGAGCGCGCCACGGTGGAAGACATCGAGCGCATGCGCTCTCATGTCGATGAAGAACGGGTTGCGGGCAGGGCAGGTGATCTCTCTGCAATCGTTCGTCTTTCCGGCGGATTCCACCTGCTTCTGGCGGAACTCTCCGGCTCCGCCTTCCTCTTCGGCATCCTGCGGGACTTGGTTTCGAGAACTTCGCTGATCACCGCCATGTACCGGTCGAACCACCTGCACAACTGCGGGCCGGACGAACATATGGCGGTCGTCGACCGCATCGCGGCGAGGGATGTGGACACGGCGATCAAGGAGATGGCCGAACATCTGCACCACGTAGAGGCGGAACTGGATCTCGATGAAGAGAAGGATCAGCCGCGCGACCTGCGCGCCGCGCTGCTTTGACATTCCATTGGCAATAACCCCAACCGCGCCGCTCTTGTGAGGAGGCGGCGCCTGTTTGAGAACTGAAGGACGGAAATGACTGGTCGTAACTACTACGCGCCCCATGGCGGCGCTCCGGAACAAACGCAGCTCCTGACGGACCGCGCGGTCTTCACCGAGGCTTATGCGGTGATTCCGAAGGGTGTGATGATGGACATCGTCACCAGCTATCTGCCGTTCTGGGACAAAACCCGCCTGTGGATATTGTCACGTCCATTGTCCGGTTTTGCTGAAACATTTTCGCAGTACATCATGGAAATCGCTCCCGGCGGCGGCAGCGACCGGCCGGAACTCGACGAGGGTGCTGAGGGTGCGCTGTTCGTCGTCGAGGGCGAGCTGACCGTCACGCTCGACGGTAAGGAGCACCGGATGCTGCCCGGCGGATTCGCCTTCATTCCGCCTGCGAGCAACTGGACGGCGCATAACAGAAGCGAAGCGCCTGTTCGCTTCCATTGGGTCCGCAAGGCCTATGAGTACGTCGATGGTCTTCCTACCCCTGAAGCCTTCTTCACCAACGAAGCCGATATCACGCCTTCAGCCATGCCCGGCACGGAAGGCAAGTGGGCAACGACTCGTTTCGTCGACCCGACCGATCTCCGGCACGACATGCACATGACCATCGTGACCTTCGAACCGGGCGCGATCATTCCCTTTGCCGAAACCCACGTCATGGAGCATGGCCTCTACGTGCTCGAGGGCAAGGCCGTCTATCGGCTTAACCAGGACTGGGTCGAAGTCGAAGCCGGCGACTACATGTGGCTTCGCGCATTCTGCCCGCAGGCCTGCTACGCCGGCGGCCCCGGCAAGTTCCGCTACCTGCTCTACAAGGACGTCAACCGTCACATGAAGCTGCGCGCGCGCTAAGATCCGCGGCAACATTGCCTACCGAAACAGCGCCTTCCATGAAGGCGCTGTTTCTTGTTAATCAAATGGATGCGTCAGCAATTTAATGTGCCGCCTTCAGCGCAGACGCTGTCAATCAACCAATTGCGGATTGGTCGGGCGCAGGCTCTTTGGACGGATCAGACGCAACGAACCGCCGGCGGCGTCCTTCTCGAGCTCCAACACGCGGGTGAAGAAGCCGTTGGCGCGTTCTTTGCGGCCGATGTTGACGATTGCCGCCTTACCCATTTCGCGGTCGAGAAAGGTCATGACCTTGCGATAGGCATCGTCCTCAAGCGTGTCCAATGCCTCGTCGATGATCAGCCACCGAGGCTTGTGCAGGCCAAGGCGGGCGATTGCCAGAAGGCGCATTTCGACTTCGCTCAGATTGAGCTTCTTTCGCATGTCCTGATCGAGGCGGTCGGCGAGGCGGCCGAGGCCGACCTTGGAAAGCACGCCGCCAAGTTCGCCGTTCTTGAAGCTGTCTGGTGTCTTCGGGTAGGCGAGCACCTCCTCCAACGTACCCGGCGCAAAATACGGCGAGCGGGGAACGAAGGCGAGGCCATCATCGATCGGCAGCGAGATGCGGCCGTGCCCCCAGGGCCACAGGCCAGCAATGGCCCGGAAGAACGGAGCCTTATCAACCTCCGACGCACCGGTGACAAGCACCCGTTCGCCGGGATTGATCGTGACATTCGGCTCTGAGAGCTTGATGCAACCGGCAGCCGAGACGATCTCGATATGATCGAACATCATCTGCGGACCGTCCGCCGTAACGAACTCGATGCGCTTGTCACCTTCGTGCCGGTCGTCGATGACGAGAAGTGCCGAGCGGAAGGCCGCGACGCGCATCAATGTCGCGCGCCAGTCGGCAATGGCGCCGATATTGTCCACGAACCAGCGCAGTGAGGCATGTACCTGATTGAAGGCACCAACGGCCATCATCAGACCGCCGAAGCTGAGATCGCCGGCAAAATAGACGGGCGAGGCGATGACAATCGGCGCGACGACGGTGATCCAGCCATAACCGGCCGTCACCCACGTCAGTCGCGTGACGGCGAGCAGCAGGCTCTGGCTGATCTCAAGAACAGACGACAGATCGGCCTGCAGCCGGCGCTTCTCGTTGGCCTCGCCCGATGACAGCGACACGGCCTCGATGTGCTCGTTGATGCGCATCAGTGAGAAGCGCAACGACGCCTCGCGTGCGTAGTGTTCGCCGTTGAGCTTGACCAATGGACGCCCGACGAGCCAGCTCAACCATGAGGCCGTGCCGGCGTAGAGAATGGCGGCCCAGACCATATAGCCCGGAATGTCGATGGCCATGCCCGAGATGTGGAAGACGAATCCGTCCGACAGAGACCAGAGCACGCCGATGAAGCTTGCGAGCAGGATGCCGGATTGTATCAGCCCAATCGTCAGCCCCGCCGAAAGGTCCGAGAGATGGCGGGCGTCCTCGTGGATGCGCTGGTCGGGATTGATGCCGATGGCGCCGGCATTGGCCAGCCGGAATGCACGCGCCGGCTTCATCCATTCGTGGATGAGGTCGAGTGTCAGGCCTTCCCGTAGCTTCAGGCGGACAAGTTGGCCAAGCCATGTCTGCAGAACATTGAGAACGAGTAAGGCGCCGGCGATCTGGGCGAAGACGACGAGCTGGTGCAGGAATGCCTGCAGATCGCGTCTTTCCAGCGTGTCGTAGAACGGTTTGTACCATCGATTGAGGATGATCTGACCGAACGCAGTCGTCACGATCACCATCAGGATACCGAGGGCGAGCCAGATGATCCGGTTTCGGAGCGGCGAAGCCATGAAGGCTGCATGCATCATCCGCAACTGGGCGCCGAGGGGTTGTTCGTCGTTGGCCTCTACCCGACCATTGTTCTTGCCGTTTGTAGGGTTCGGCATCGATGCGAATCTCTCCGTCACGATCTCCATAGGGCAAATATAGCCTGCCAAGCCCGGTCTCCCTAGCGCCGATTATGGACGAGAGAGGGGCGGAGTGTTTCCATCCCCTGCGAATTTTATTGAAAGCGCGCGTCAGGAGTTCATATTGACGGCGTGGCAATGGCCATAAGAGGTAGGTGAGATCGCCGCCTAAACGGCCTTTTCGCTGACCTAATGCCGCACGCAGCCGTACCCCTTTCATGAAAGAATTTCGAGCAATCGGGAGGCACGAATGGAGGCATCACGAAAGACAGCCGCCGCCGGTGAAGAAACGCTGGATCCTGACGATTGGACGGATCTGCGCGCCTTGTCGCATCGGATCGTCGACGACGCCATCGATTACATCAGCGGTGTTCGTGATCGGCATGTCTGGCTGGACATGCCGGAGCCGGTCCGCGCGTCATTTGCCGCCTCGCTGCCCCAGTCGCCGACGCCGACGGACGAAGTCTACCGCGAGGTGGCTGCGAATGTCTTGGGTTACCCAATGGGTAACATCCATCCGCGTTTCTGGTCCTGGTACATGGGGTCGAGCAATTTCACCGGAGCACTCGGCGACTTTCTTGCCGCCATCCAGGGCTCCAATCTGGGCGGCGGCAATCATGCAGCAGCGCTCATGGATCAGCAGGTCGTCGATTGGTGCAAGGAGATGTTGGGATTTCCAGCCTCGTCCAGCGGCACGCTGGTCAGCGGCGGATCGGTTGCCAACATCATCGGCCTTGCCGTGGCTCGCAATGTCAAAGCCGGTGTCGATATCCGGGAGCTTGGTGTTGCGGCAATCGCGCGGCCGTTGCGCTACTATGGATCCGACCAGATCCACAGTTGTCACCGCAAGGCGATGGAGACGCTTGGGCTTGGAAACCAGGCGCTCCGGCGCATTCCGACCGACGCCGAGCTGCGCATCGATGTGGCTGCGCTGAGGCGTGCGATCACGGAAGATCGCGCGGCGGGATATATGCCTGCCTGCGTGATTGCGACCGCTGGCACCGTCAACACCGGCGCCATCGATGATCTGCAGGCACTCGCGGCGTTGGCGGCAGAAGAGGACCTCTGGCTGCACGTCGATGGCTGCATCGGCGCATTGATCGCCGTTGCTCCGCAGAACCGCTTTCGCGTCGCCGGGATCGAGAAGGCCAATTCGGTGGCGCTCGACCCGCACAAGTGGCTGCACGCGCCATTCGAGGCTGGCTGCGTGTTGATTCAGGATGCTTCGGCCCATCGCGGGACCTTCGCAGTGACGCCGGAATATCTGGTGGCAACGACGCGTGGTCTCGCGGCAGCACCCTGGCTTCATGACTATGGCCTGCAGACGTCACGTGGCTTCAGGGCGCTGAAAATCTGGATGTCACTGAAGGAGCACGGCATCGCCAAGTTCGGCCGGCTCGTCGACCAGAATATAGCCCAGGGGCGGTATCTGAGCGACCTGGTCGACGCGGAGCCTGCGCTCGAACTGGTGGCGCCGACCAACATCAATATCGTCTGTTTCCGTTACCGCTGCGAAGGCAAGGACGGCGACGAATTGAAGGCACTTAATACCGAGATCATGCTGCGCCTGCAGGATGAAGGGACCGCAGTTCTCTCCGACACGACCGTGCACGGTGAGCATTGCCTGAGGGTCGCGATCAACAATCACCGCACCAGACGGCAGGACTTGAAGCTGCTCGTCGATGAGGTCGTCCGGCTTGGTCGCGAAATCGTTTGGGGGAACGCGGCAGCCTGAATGGGCCTGCAAGGGGCAAGGTGTGACGTTCGTGATCACCGTGTCAGCGAGCGTTCTCCTGGCGTCACGGTGCGGTCCGAGGTGCCGTCGGCAATCAGCCGAAGCAGCTCTGAGACCGCGGCTTCCCGTTGTGGATCTCGGCCGGCGGCATAGGCCAGGGGAAAGTCGACACCAATGTCCGGGGCGATCCCGGTTCCTTCCAGCCGTACGTTGCCGTCGATGACCGCATCGGAGACGGCAATTTCCAGCAGACTGTCGTCGGGCAGGATATAGGCGCGGCCTGCCAACAGGGCGCCGGCGGTGCGCTCGCCCACAAGGGGAATGCCGTTTATCCTGAGCGCATAGGCGAAAAGCTCGAGACCGCTGCGCGTGCCCTCATCGACCAGCGCCACCACCGGACCGCGCCAGCGAACATTTGCGAGCGTCGCTTGCCCGCGCCGCGGGATCAACCGGAACGATGGCGTGTCGCCGACGAAGAGTTCCGCGGCGTCGGCCGCACCGCCACCCCAGCGTCCGCGAAGGTCCACGACCACACCGTCGACAGCGCTCAGGCGACCTTGCGAAAGCGCGCGTGCGACGATATCCAACCCGTCGCGCGTCGACAGCGTCCAGAACCTGACATAGCCGATCGTTCTTCCGTCGCGTTCGCTCACTGCGATGCTGTTCTCGATCGCCTTTTCGAACGTTGGGAGCGGGCGTAGCCTTTCGACCGCAACCTTGACACTTATTGGCGCCGCATCTGCCTTGCGGCGCAGGCGGATGTCGACCGACTGCCCGACCTTGCCTTGAAAGGCGGCGATTTCGCGATAGGGCAATCCATCGACGGCGAGGATCTCGTCGCCCATGATGACCCCGGCCTTTGCCGCCGGAGAACCATCATAGACAGCGCTCACGAACCTGGCATCGCCTATCACCTGCGTGACCATGCCGATGCCGGGATAACTGACGTCTCCCTCCGGCGGAAACAGCCGCCGCAGATCATCGCGGATGGCGAAGCGAAATATGTCGCTCAGCTCGAAGTAGGCGATTGTGTCGGGTTTGAAGCGGCCGTTGTGGGACGCGCGCAGGCTGGCAAGTGCCATGTCGATCGCAGCATCAACGCGTGCGGCAGAACCGGTTGTGGAAAGCGCCGGTCTCGCGCCTTCGATTTCTTTCCTCGCAGTTTCGTTGAAGCGGCCGAGCGCGGTTTCGTCGTGAAACTCGGAGTTCACCAACGCGATGACGCGGTCGAAGACTGCATCGCCCGACCGCGGCAGTTCCGCCGCGAATGTGCCCGCAGACATGAGCGCCAGCAGGAACGCAGTTTGCAATACCTTGGACATCGCGTTGTGCATCGGCGGTCTTTCGGTTCGTTTCCGCTCATTATCGGCCTAAGCGCGGCCGAGGCGAGGCGTCGCGTCGCAAAATTGCGTGATCGCCACATGCCAGGCACTGATTGCACCGCGCGCAGCACTCCATCGTCTCCGGCTTTGGGGAGTGCTACAGCGACCTTTGCGCGTCTGATAAGACGCGCGGCGCTGTAGGCGCGCAAGCCTGGTTAGAAACCGGCTTGCCGAAACTCGCCTGCGAGAAATTCGGTGAAGACCCTCACCTTGGGCAGAAGCAGGCGGTTGGTCGGATAGACCGCGTAGATGCTGCGCCGGGCGAGCTTGTGCTGCGGCAAGATCCGCAGGAGCTTGCCGTTGGCAAGGAGCGGGTTGGCGATGAAGGAGGGCAAGACGCCGATGCCAACGCCGGACTGGATCATCTCGCAAAGCATCAGGCTGTTGTCGACGACGAAGCGTGCAGGCACATCGATGCTCGCGGCACCGTCCGGGCCTTCCAGCACCCAGTTCCCGGGTTGGTCGGCGAGGCGGTAGGCCAAGCAATGGTGGTTCTTGAGATCGCCGACCTCTGTTGGCGTGCCGTTTGCCGAGAGGTAGGCGGGTGCTGCGCAGATGAATTGCTCGACCTCGCCCAGCCGCCTGGCAACCAGGGATGAATCCGCGAGCGTCGCGCGCACGCGGATGGACAGGTCGAAGCCCTCAGACACGACGTCGAGCACATGGTCGTCGAGCGTCATGTCCACCTTCAACTGCTGATGAAGCATCATGAAGCGGGCCAGCATCGGTGCGAGTACGGTCAGTCCGAAGGACAGGGGCGCATTGATCCGGAGCCGGCCATTGATCTCGCCGGCTTCCCCGGAGGTCGTCCGCTCCAGATGGTCTAGCTCATCGAGCAGCCGGCAACATTCGGCGAAATAGCTGTGCCCTGTCTCAGACAGGCTCATGCGGCGCGTCGTGCGCACGATCAGCACTGTGCCGAGGCGCGCCTCGAGCTGCCGGATCTGCTTGCTGATCGACGCGTTCGATTGCCCCCGCTCTTCCGCCGCCTTGTTGAAGCTCTGAAGTTCGACGACACGGCGGAAGGAGCGCATGGCGGCCAGCAGGTCCATATTTTCTCCAGAGTAAATTATGTTTTCGTTCTATCGCTGATTATTCGCGCAGGCGCCAGCAATAAGGTGGGCTCAGTTTCCCGATGTCAGGGAAAGCGAGAAGAAGGAGTTCATCATGTTCGACACTGCAGTTTTCAGCCGCGCCCTGGCTGTCACCTTCATCGCCGGTCTCGTCGGCAGCGCGGCTTCAGCGCAAGAGGTTGGCAAGAGCCCATGGGGGCCGAAGGATGAGATCGGACGGCTCAATCTGATCACGCCTGAATCCCGCGCCACGATCCTGTCGCGCATCGATGGTGGCAGATCCTACGATCTAGCGGTCGAGTATTTCATCGGCATGCCAAGCTGGGAGGCGGCCGGCGATCCGCCATACCAGATGTGGATGACCCACACACCGCATGGCACCGCAGTTTCCGACCCGATGAAAGTGGGCAGGGAAATGAACGATCATGTCAGTTACACCGGCTCCGCCGTGTCGATGTATGCACATATGGGTACGCATATCGATGCGCTGAACCATTTCGGTCTGAACGGCAAGATCTGGAACGGTTATGCCGCCGCCGATTACCTCGGCGATCAGGGCTGGACCGTCACGGGTGCGGAGAAGCTGCCGCCCATAATTGCGCGCGGGGTGATGATCGATGTCGCCGCAGCCAAGGGCATGCAGATGCTGCCGGACAACTATCGGGTGACGCGCAAGGATCTGCAGGCGGCGCTCGACAGCCAAGGTGTGAATCTACAGCAGGGCGATGTTGTGCTGATCCGCACCGGGCGCATGCAGCATTACGAGAACGCATCCGCCTATATGAGCAATCCTCCGGGACTGAGCATCGATGCCGCCAAATTCCTGGTCGAGGACGGTGGCGCCATGGTGGTGGGCGCCGACAACCTCAGCTTCGAGGCGTTTCCTGCCGAAACCGAGAACAATTATGTCCCGGTCCATACCTATCTGCTCGCCCAACAGGGCGCGCCGATTATCGAGCTCGTCAATCTTGAAGGGCTGTCGAAGGATCGTGTCTACGAGTTCGCGTTTGTCGGCGCCTCCTTGAAGTTCCGCGGTGCGGATGCGGCACCGATCCGCCCGGTGGCCCTGCCGTTGCGATAAAGGTTGGCTAGCGCTTGTCGACGACTGTCCGACAGAGACGCCGCGGGAAATGCCTGCGGCGTCTTGCAACGTCTTAACGACCTTCTTCCAGACCGTGATCCCCTTTTTTCGCCTGATGGGGGCTCAACGGGGAGGAGGCGATGGCTGCCGGCCAAGAGGCGGACCTGCCTCTCATTGCCGTTTCAACGCTGGCCCCAATTCAGGTCACAATCACCTTTTAGCGACGCCTGCCGTGAGAAATCTCGACGATCTTGACGCCGATGGCGGTCTTGGATTCGTCGAAAACAATCTCGCCTCGGCCAATGACCGTGCCATTGACCTTGAGGTCGACCGGGTCTCCGAAATTGGTGTCGAGATCTATGTGGTCGTCCCGATGCAGCTTGTAGAGTTGGGCCACAGTCAATCTTGCGCGACCGAGGACTGCCTCGATGACAAGCGGTATGCCCTGTACTGCATGCTCGCCGATCGGGGCGCTCTCCGGCGGAATGGGGCCATTTTCGATTTCCGGCAAGCCATTATGCAACGTTTCGTTCATCATCATGCACCACCCAAAACACTGGTTTACAAGTCCTTAACAAAAGGGTTGCGCCAGTTCGCCGTGACAGGCAATGGCGCCTGGGAGGGCAGGGGCGGTGCGTCTAATGCGAGCGTTAACATTCCGTTAACATCCACAAAGGCCGCACCGGAAACACCTTCTAGAGTGTCATTGCGGACCAACTTCCTTCCCGCTTCTCGAACCCGATCGCCCGACGACCGTCAGGCAGCTTGTCACCGAGTCGGACGATGTAGACGTAGCCGCCATAGACCATCAGGCTGCGGTCGCCGTCGCTGAACACGATCTCGAACTTCGGCGGGCTTGCCGTGCCTGTGCCGCTTGCCGGCGCGATCTCAGGCGCCGGTTCCATCGGAACGTCGTTCCACGGCAAACTTTGGTAAGACGCGACATAGAATATCGCGGTCACGGCTGTAACGGCGCAAATGGAAAGCGCTGCAATTTGCGAGTTGAAGCCGATAGACCCCATCAGGTTCGGCTGAAACGTGGCAGCGGCCAATGTGCATTCCTCCTATGTTCTGCTGATGATTGGGCTGAGTTGGGCCAATGGCGCGCTGAGGCGTTCGCCGCGTCGCAGCTTACGACCACTCAGCGGGGCTGCCTCGGACTCCGCTTCATGTGGCGACTCAGTGCCGCTTCAGCGCTCTTGGCGAAACATTCCATCCGGGCTCTGGTAGGACAACGCGATTGGGCTCGGTTTCCACATCTTTCGATTGCTTCCCGAAGACGGCCACACTCAAAGGCATGAGCAAGCAAACTTGCCGCAGTATCAAGGCACCTTGGAGTCCGAAGGGGCAACCGCCACGCGGCCGTGCTTCATGGCAGCGATCAGCTCGCGTCCGTGGCAGGAGCAGCCCTGGTGCACATTCTCTGGAATGCATCAGAGCGGTCCGATCTCAAGTCAAAGTGACGATGGCAACTGCAACGAAAGCTGGTGACGAATGCAGCGTCGGAGTGCCCATTTCACCGCTCGATCGTACCGGCTTAATCCGCTCCGAACCCACGCCGGCGTAGAGTGGTTATGGAGGATTGTAGTGTTTGTGAGGTGGGTGCCCGCCAAGTGTTGCGCTGGCGCCGTTCGTCACACAGCGCCAATTATTCCTGGGTCGAAAGAGTGCGGTTTCGGCACTGAAGCTGGATGAGTGAGTGATATTCATCCCTTGTATGGCATGTTATTTCGGCAGTCACCGGTTGGGATGGGTGTTGCAACACCAAAAATAGGCCATTTGTTGCTTTTCAAATCTGACAGGTTCGCAACATGGAAATCCTTGTTGCTGACTTCGAACCGTAGCTTTGTTGCTTTTGATGGCGACGTGAACGTTGACGCGAAGCTTGCGCACGGTGATCATCCCAATTAGTCCTCGGCTAATCAGATCAGCCTCTCTTCTTCAAGAAAGTAATCGAATGGCATCCTACGTAATGGAGCTTCGCGGTCTGATCGGGAACCGATTGCTTCTGCTTCCTTCCGTTGCGGCGGTGATTCATGACGCCAAAGGCAATCTGCTTTTGCAAGAGAAGGCCTCCGGGGAAGGATGGAGCCTGCCCGCCGGTGCAATTGAGCCGGGAGAGACGCCGCAGGAAGCTGTCACTCGGGAGGTGATGGAAGAGACTGGCTACACAGTGTCCTCTACAAGCATTTTAGGCGTCTTCGGCGGACACGAGTTTAGGTACACCTACCCGAACGGTCACCAAGTCGAGTATGTGGTCACCCTCTTCAAATGCCAAGTGCTGGCAGTGCGAGATTCCTGGACGGATAACGAGACGAGATCGCTTCGATATTTCGCGAAGAACGATATGCCTCCCCTTGCAGTCCCATATCCACTTTCGACCTTTTTCGATTAGCTAATTAAAGCGGAGGGCGGTGTTCCTCGCTAGGCTCGCTGGAGCTGCCGCGACTATCTCGTTGATGAGATCGATATCGCCGACGAGAACGCAGCCCACAAACGGGTGGGTTTGTTGTTTTTGGGATTGTACGCTTTCGCAACAACAGCAACGATGTTGCTTTACAGAACAATGTCCTTTGTTGCTCCCGACGTCTTGATGCCCATCCCATTGGAGTTACCAGCGATGACAAGCCTTCGTGCCGAACTTGCCGATATTCGATCACTTGAAGAGGCCCTTCATCGCCCGGAAGTCAGGCGGTCAAGAGATGCGGTCGAAGCTTTGCTTGCAGAAGGATTTGTTGAATTCGGAGCATCAGGAACCGTATATCGCCGAGCAGAGATCATCGATCTTTTGATTCAGGAAGATGACAACAATGATGGTGATCTCAGAACGGCCAATTACAGCCTTACTTCTATTTCTCGCGACGCGGTGCTTTTGACGTACGAAAGTCAGCGCACACAAGACGACGGGTCAAAGCGGTATGTTTTGCGAAGCTCAATCTGGAAGCACAACGGGGAGAAGTGGCAGATGCTCTTTCATCAGGGCACGATAAAGCGAAGCTGAGCGCATCATTCAAATCTTGGATACTTGCTCCATAGTGCCGCCATCTATCGGAGCTTTGGCGATGTGCGACCGACAGACGAAGCCATTGCCCTCCTGTCCGCCTAAACAGGGTATAAGGTAACCATTCGACGCAGGTTCGGAGAGATCAATGGAGAATAAGGGCGTTGGCGGCCTTCATGACCACAGTTGTTGGATCGAGTCGCTGGAACCAGTCGACCACAACGTGCTTCATAGCGATACTCAAAGCACCGAAAGCATCAAAGTCGATCACCCGTTCAAGGCCGTCTACGCAGATCAATATTCTGCCGCTTGACGATATGTCCCGGATCGAGTGCACCTCATTGTTGAAGTCGTCGAAGTATCTAACAACAGAAGGCAGGGACGGCAGCTTAGCGGTCAAGCTGGTGATCTCGTCGAGCAGCCCAAGTTCCAACTTGAATGCAGCAGCGTTCAATGCTCTCGCTCCGGATTGATGCGCCTCAAGGCGTCCACGAAGGTGTCAAGCGTCTCGTCCCACACCTCTGCAAGGGTGGTCTCGAAGTAGGATTTGGCGTAGAGGCGGGGCATGTTCGACTCTTCCGACCAGCCGAAGTATTCCCGCAAATTCTCCTGCGCCGTGTCCAGATCGAGGCCCCTGTCGCGATACCGCGTCATCCGGACCACGGCTGCCGTATGTCGTAGATCGTGACAAGAAACGCCTTCAAGCCCCTGTTTTTCTAACGACTTCTTCGCTTTCTCGGACAGCGATTTGCTCGCCACCTCGAATATCTCGTTCATCGAACGAAGCGACAGAGGCTTGGCTTTCTGAGAGATCAGAAGGTGCGGATAATTCGCTTTGCCCCGGAAGTTCCTGATATAGGTGGGAATTAGATCAACAATCTCCTTGGGCATCGGAAGCTGCCGCCGAGATTTCGCGGTTTTCAAGCTGGGTTGCTCGTAGCGCGGGTCGCCGTCCTGCGTCTCCTCGACGTCGAGCCAGTAGTCCATAGTTCCGGTGGTGAAGTTGAAGTCTTCCTTGAACGAGTTTCCGTGCAGCAACGCGGCTTCACCACGGCGCAATCCCAGGAACAGCAGCAGGAAGAAGATAACGAGGTTGCGCCAGCGAAGCGCTTCCGTCTTGAACGGATTGCGAGGAGAATCCGGCCGGAAGATTTCGTGGAGGTCCAGAACCACCGTTGACGGTAGCGCGCGGATGACCGGTGCGCTCGTCTCGGGGTTTGGAGCGAGCTGGCGGTAAAGCGCGTCAAGCTTGAGAAGTTTGGCCTCCATTTCGGCGACGCGAGCGCCTGACGAGTTTCCTGCACGCCGGAGCATGTCGATCACGAAGCTGACGGCCGAGGTCCAGGTCGAGTTCTTGTCGAAACCCGTGATGACGGCTTCGTTTCGTAGTTGGGCGAGGAAACCCAGTAGGACGTCCTCAAGTGCATCCGCGTCAGCTTCCGCGATCAAGCGGTCAAGGCACTCGCTGCCGCGTTGGCGCTTGGCCGCGTCGTAAAGCCGGTCCAAAGCGGTTAGATGCTTGCGCCTGGTCGACGGCTCCAACGGCGGTGTCAGTACGTCGATCCAGATGGTCGCCCAGAACCGAGGAATTCCGTAATGGTCGACGCTGGCCATGCCGCGTAAAGTTGGCGGCAGCAATGATGAAGCAAGATTGACCGGCATAGCTGACCCGCGCTCCTGAACCCGCGCAAATGTCGCTATGCCAATCTAAAAAAGCAACACTGGAAACCGCCGTTTATCGAGGAATTCCACAACAATGTAACCGGCGGTTTGGGATCAAAAAGCAACACGAGCAAAACCGCTCGGGTGTTCCATAACGTATATTATGTGACTTTTGAGTGTAGTGGCTATTTAGTAATGCGACAGTTGGGCCAGTTAGAGATGCGACACTCTCGCCTCTCGACGCGCTGGTCAATGTCAACGTTGGGAGCAAGGATGACGACCTTCCGCCTGGTGG
>NZ_MBSS01000009.1 GCF_001695855.1 Ensifer sp. LC163 | reverse complement strand
CCAGACTGTCGAGCGTCACCATCTCGAGCGCCGTCTGTTCGGGAACGGGTTTCTTCAACATGTCCCAATGAATCATAAACCCCTGGACGGTGCCAGGGGTTTGTCAGCGGTCTGAAGCCCGCCGATCGGCGGGCTTTTCAGTTGGTTGGAGCGGTCTATCAGGCTTCGGCCTCAGGCGTTTCCGGTGCGCCGTTTTCCGCAGCCACCAGGTCCTCGCCCTCTTCGTCGCCTTCCGGCTCACTGATGCGCTCGACCGAGACGACCTTTTCGTCCTTGGCCGTCGAGAAGATCGTCACGCCCTTGGTGGCGCGGCTGGCGAGCCGGACGCCATTGATCGGCACGCGGATCAGCTGGCCGCCGTCGGAGACGAGCATGATCTGGTCGTTGTCTTCGATCGGGAAGGCTGCGACGAGCACGCCGATTTCCGCCGTCTTCGAGGTATCGGTGGCGCGGATGCCCTTGCCGCCGCGACCCGAGGTCCGGAAATCGTAGGAGGACGAACGCTTGCCGAAGCCCTTTTCCGAAACCGTCAGCACGAACTGTTCGCGCGCCTTCAGTTCTTCGTAGCGCTCGTTGGTGAGTTCGCCGCCTTCGGTGACTTCCTCGCCGACCAGAGCGATTTCTTCCTCTTCGCCGTTCGTCGTGCGCCGCTCGGCGGCTGCGCGCTTCAGATAGGCTGCCCGTTCCCATGGCTCGGCGTCGACATGGCCGAGGATGGCCATCGAGATGATCCGGTCGCCATCGCCAAGGTTGATGCCGCGCACCCCGATCGAATTGCGGCCGGCAAAGACGCGCACGTCGTCGACGGGGAAGCGGATGCACTGGCCGAGCGCCGTCGTCAGCATGACGTCGTCATGTTCGGTGCAGGTGTCGACCGAGAGAATCTCGTCGCCATCTTCCTCCAGCTTCATCGCGATCTTGCCGTTGCGATTGACCTGGACGAAGTCGGACAGCTTGTTGCGGCGAACCGTGCCACGGGTCGTCGAGAACATGACGTCGAGGTTTTCCCACGTCGTTTCGTCCTCGGGCAGCGGCATGATCGTCGTGATGCGTTCGCCGGGTTCCAGCGGCAGCATGTTGATCAGCGCCTTGCCGCGCGACTGCGGCGTGCCGATCGGCAGACGCCAGACCTTCTCCTTGTAGACGATGCCACGCGAGGAGAAGAACAGAACCGGCGTATGAGTATTGGCAACGAATAGCCGGGTAACGAAGTCCTCGTCCCTGGTTGCCATGCCGGAGCGACCCTTGCCGCCACGACGCTGCGCACGATAGGTCGTCAACGGCACGCGCTTGATGTAGCCGAGATGCGAGACGGTCACGACCATGTCTTCGCGGGCGATCAGGTCCTCGTCGTCCATGTCGGGACCGCCTTCGGCGATCTCGCTGCGACGCGGCGTGCCGAATTCCTCGCGAACGGCGGTGAGTTCGTCCTTGACGATGGTCATGATGCGAAGGCGCGACGACAGGATATCGAGGTAATCCTTGATTTCCTCGCCGATCTTGTTGAGTTCGTCGCCGATTTCGTCGCGACCGAGCGCGGTCAGGCGCTGCAGACGCAGGTCGAGGATGGCGCGCGCCTGCTCTTCCGACAGATTGTAGGTGTTGTCTTCGTTGATCCGGTGACGCGGATCGTCGATCAGCCGGATGAGGCTGTCGACGTCATGTGCCGGCCAGCGGCGCTCCATCAACTGTTCGCGTGCGGTCTGCGGATCGGGCGCATGCCGGATCAACTTGATCACTTCGTCGATATTGGCAACCGCGATGGCGAGGCCGACCAGGACGTGGGCGCGGTCACGCGCCTTGCGCAGCAGGTATTTCGTTCTCCGGCTAACGACTTCCTCGCGGAAGGAGACGAAGGCCCGCAGCATGTCGAGCAGCGTCATCTGTTCCGGCTTGCCGCCGTTGAGCGCCACCATATTGCAGCCGAAGGACGACTGCAGCGGCGTGTAACGGTAAAGCTGGTTCAGGATGACGTCGGCATTGGCGTCGCGCTTGAGCTCGACGACGACGCGATAGCCCTGACGGTCCGACTCGTCGCGCAGATCCGAGATGCCTTCGATGCGCTTGTCGCGCACCAGTTCGGCCATCTTCTCGATCATTGTCGCCTTGTTCACCTGATAGGGGATTTCGGTGATGATGATCTGCTCGCGGTCGCCGCGCATCGGCTCGATATGGGCACGGCCGCGCATGATGACCGAGCCGCGGCCGGTCTCATAGGCCGAGCGGATGCCCGAGCGGCCGAGAATGAGCGCGCCGGTCGGGAAGTCAGGCCCTGGGATGATTTCCATCAGCTCCGGCAATTCGATCGCCGGATTGTCGATCAGCGCCACGCAGCCGTTGATGACTTCGACGAGGTTGTGCGGCGGAATGTTGGTCGCCATGCCGACCGCGATGCCGCCGGCGCCGTTGACGAGCAGGTTCGGGAACTTCGCGGGCACCACCACCGGCTCGCTCAGCGTGCCGTCGTAGTTGTCGCGGAAATCGACCGTTTCCTTGTCGAGGTCGTCAAGCAGCGAGTGCGCGGCCTTCTGCAGGCGGCATTCGGTGTAGCGTTCTGCCGCCGGCGGGTCGCCGTCGACGGAACCGAAGTTGCCTTGGCCGTCGATCAGCGGCAGCCGCAGCGACCAGTCCTGGGCCATGCGCGCCAGCGCATCGTAGATCGCCGAGTTGCCGTGTGGGTGGTATTTACCCATCACGTCGCCGGTGACACGGGCGCATTTGACGTACTTCTTGTTCCAGTCGATGCCGAGTTCGCTCATCCCGTAGAGGATGCGGCGATGAACGGGTTTCAGACCGTCACGCACATCTGGAAGCGCGCGGCTGACGATGACGCTCATGGCGTAATCGAGATAGGACCGCTGCATTTCCTCGATGATGGAAATCGGCTCGATGCCTGGCGGAGTCTTTCCGCCGCCGGGAGTGCTTTGCTCAGTCAATTGTGATCACGATCTTTGTTCAGAATCAGTCGGATATTTATAGCCGAATGCGCCTGGAAGCGCCAATTTTGGCCCGTGGTTGTGAACAGTCTTTTGCCGTCGGAGCAGGCTTTCTAGGGCATTGCAGCGGAAATCGGAAGTGCTGGCGACAAAGTCGGCTGCCCTGCCTGAACGGCTGCGAGAAGGTTCCGTCACATCCTCATTAAGCTATTGCTTAAGCTTTGGCCACCGACCCCTTCCCAAGCCCCCTCCGCTTGCCTAACAATGCCGATCCGCCACTGGGAAAACTCGGGGTGACAATCCGGAAGGGGAAACGGATGTTCAATGTCGACCTGCTGGTCAACGCACTCACCACGCTGCTCGTGACGCTCGATCCACCGGGCCTTGCTCCGATCTTTCTGAGCCTCACGGTAGGCCTCAGCCGGCAGGAACGGTTTCAGGTCGCGACGCGCGGCTCGCTGATCGCCTTCTTCATCCTTGCCGCCTTCGCCGTATTCGGCAACGGCATTCTCGGTCTGCTCGGCATCTCCATCGGCGCCTTCCGCATCGCCGGCGGCCTGCTGTTGTTCTGGATCTCGTTTGAGATGATTTTCGAGAAGCGTCAGGAGCGGAAGGAAAAGACCGGCGAAAACGCCACCGTCAAGGACCACATCCACAATATCGCCGTGTTCCCGCTGGCCCTGCCGCTGATTGCCGGACCGGGCGCGATCTCTGCGACGATCCTGCTCGCCGGCTCGTTCCCGACCGCGGTCGAGCGCACGCAGCTGCTGATCGTCATCGCGCTGTCGATGGTCAGCCTCTTCCTGGCCCTTGTCATCGCCGAACGCATCGACCGCTTTCTCGGCGTCACCGGCCGGGCAATCCTCACCCGCCTGCTCGGCGTTATCTTGGCGGCACTGGCGGTTCAGTTCGTCGTTGATGGCGTGAAATCGGCAATGGCGATCTGAGGCCATTGCGACGTTGGCTGGCCGAGGCTTTCGTTTGAACGCAAGAAGGGCCGGCGTATGTCGGCCCGAGATTGATGACAAAGCTGATTTCGCCGTCCGACCGTTCTGCCGTCATCCTCGGGCTTGACCCGAGGATCCAACCCTGTCGCCACGGCGCAAGGGCCAGGGGGCGCTGGATGCTCGGGTCAAGCCCGAGCATGACGCAAAGAGAGGAGCTTTTGGCGATCCGCGTGTTGCACAGAGGCGAGGTTCGTCAACGGCCTAAGGGCCGGTTTCCCGGCCCTTCTTCAATGTCACGATATTGCCAAACCAAGACCCGCATCGTCTGAGGCTGGTCGCCACAGTGCTTCCGCGACGGCAGATCGCTGAGGCGTGGCTCAGAACGGGATGTCGTCGTCCAGGTCGCGCGAGAAGTTGCCCCCACCCTGGCTGCCCTGACCACCCTGGCCGCCGCCGGAGCGTCCGCCACCGGAGGACTGGCGCGGCTGCTGGTCGTAGTCGTCGTAGCCACCACCGCCGCCACCGAAGTCACTCGAACCGCCACGGCTGACGCCGGAGCCACCGCCCTCGCCGCGACCGTCAAGCATCGTCAGCGTCGAGTTGAAGCCCTGCAGCACGACTTCCGTCGAGTAACGGTCGTTGCCGGTCTGGTCCTGCCATTTGCGGGTCTGCAGCGCACCTTCGATATAGAGCTTGGCACCCTTCTTGACGTATTGCTCGACGACCTTGCACAGGCCTTCGTTGAAGACGACGACGGTGTGCCATTCGGTTTTCTCGCGACGTTCGCCGCTGTTGCGGTCGCGCCAGGTCTCCGATGTGGCAATGCGCAGGTTGGCGATCGGCCGGCCGTCCTGCGTGCGCCGGATTTCCGGGTCCGCCCCGACGTTTCCGACCAAGATTACCTTGTTGACGCTACCAGCCATATTGCTTTTCCCGTGGTTTTGCCGCGCCACCGGCACGGCTTTCGAATTTCAAGAACGCGCATCTTAGCGGTCCGCCGCTGCGGATACGCCCCGCATCATACATAATCCACAACAGATTTGGTCGATTTGCGCGTTGTTTGTTCTTTCTTTGTTCTAATATTTCACTATGATCCTGTCAACCGAATCGAAATGGCCACCAGTTTTGCCGATTGCGCCTCGACATGGGCGTTAGCGTCATTACATAGGGGGCTTTCAACCGACATGCAAAAGCTGGCTTCCGATGAGCGAACTCAAGACCATCTCCATTCGTGGCGCGCGCGAGCACAATCTCAAGGGCATCGACCTCGATCTGCCGCGCAACAAGCTGATCGTGATGACCGGGCTTTCAGGCTCCGGCAAGTCGTCGCTTGCCTTTGATACGATCTATGCCGAAGGCCAGCGCCGCTACGTCGAGAGCCTGTCGGCCTATGCGCGCCAATTCCTCGAGATGATGCAGAAGCCGGATGTCGACCAGATCGACGGCCTGTCGCCGGCGATTTCGATCGAGCAGAAGACGACCTCGCGCAACCCGCGCTCGACCGTCGGAACCGTGACCGAGATCTACGACTACATGCGTCTGCTTTTCGCGCGCGTCGGTGTGCCCTATTCGCCGGCGACCGGGTTGCCGATCGAGAGCCAGACGGTCAGCCAGATGGTCGACCGGGTTCTCGCCTTCGGCGAAGGAACGCGCCTTTATATCCTTGCGCCGCTCGTGCGCGGTCGCAAGGGCGAGTACAAGAAGGAACTCGCCGAACTGATGAAGAAGGGTTTTCAGCGCGTCAAGGTCGACGGCACCTTCTACGAAATCGCCGAGGTTCCGGCGCTCGACAAGAAGTACAAGCACGACATCGACGTGGTCGTCGACCGTGTCGTCGTGCGGCCCGATCTTGCCTCGCGCCTGGCCGACAGCCTGGAAACCTGCCTGACGCTGGCCGATGGTCTTGCCGTCGCCGAATTTGCCGACAAGCCGCTGCCGCCGGAAGAAACGGCTGCCGGCGGCTCGGCCAACAAATCGCTCAACGAAACCCACGAGCGCGTGCTGTTTTCGGAAAAATTCGCCTGCCCGGTCTCCGGCTTCACGATTTCCGAGATCGAGCCGCGCCTGTTCTCGTTCAACAATCCCTTCGGCGCCTGCCCGACCTGCGATGGTCTCGGCAGCCAGCAGAAGATCGACGAAGCGCTGATCGTGCCTGAAGACAACAGGACGCTGCGCGACGGCGCGATCGCGCCCTGGGCGAAATCATCGTCGCCCTATTACAACCAGACGCTGGAAGCGCTTGGCAAGGTTTTCGGCTTCAAGCTCGGCAATCGCTGGAGCGAGCTGTCTGCCGACGCCCAGAAAGCCATCTTGCATGGCACGGAGGAGAAGATCGTCTTCCACTACGAAGATGGTGCCCGCTCCTACAACACCACCAAGAATTTCGAGGGCATCGTGCCCAACCTCGAGCGCCGCTGGAAAGAAACCGACAGCGCCTGGGCGCGCGAGGAGATCGAGCGCTATATGTCGGCAGCCCCCTGCCCGGCCTGCGCCGGCTTCCGCCTGAAACCGGAAGCGCTCGCGGTCAAGATCGACACGCTGCATATCGGTCAGGTCACCGAGATGTCGATCCGCATCGCCCGTGACTGGTTCGAGGCTCTGCCGGCGCATCTCAACACCAAGCAGAACGAAATAGCGGTTCGCATCCTCAAGGAGATCCGCGACCGCCTGCGCTTCCTCAACGACGTTGGCCTCGAATATCTCAGCCTGTCGCGTAACTCCGGCACGCTGTCGGGCGGCGAGAGCCAGCGCATTCGCCTGGCATCGCAGATCGGCTCCGGCCTGACGGGCGTGCTTTACGTGCTGGACGAACCGTCGATTGGCCTGCATCAGCGCGACAACGCTCGCCTGCTCGATACGCTGCGCCACCTCCGCGACATCGGTAATACCGTCATCGTCGTCGAACATGACGAAGACGCGATCCTGACCGCCGACTATGTCGTCGATATCGGCCCGGCGGCCGGCATCCACGGCGGCGAGGTTATCGCACAAGGGTCGCCCGCGGACGTCATCTCGAATCCGAAGTCGCTGACCGGAAAATATCTCTCCGGCGAGTTGTCGGTTGCCGTGCCGAGCGAGCGCCGCAAGCCGAAGAAGAAAAAGGAAATCGCCGTCGTCGGTGCGCGGGCCAATAACCTGAAGAATGTCACGGCGTCCATTCCGCTTGGCATTTTCACGGCCGTTACCGGCGTGTCGGGTGGCGGCAAGTCCACGTTCCTGATCGAGACGCTCTACAAGGCAGCCGCCCGTCGTATCATGGGTGCCCGCGAAAACCCGGCCGAGCATGACCGTATCGACGGCTTCGAGCACATCGACAAGGTGATCGACATCGACCAGTCGCCGATTGGCCGCACGCCGCGCTCCAACCCGGCCACCTATACCGGCGCCTTCACCCCGATCCGCGACTGGTTCGCCGGGCTGCCGGAAGCCAAGGCCCGCGGCTACCAGCCCGGCCGCTTCTCTTTCAACGTCAAGGGCGGGCGCTGCGAAGCCTGCCAGGGCGACGGCGTCATCAAGATCGAGATGCACTTCCTGCCGGATGTCTACGTCACCTGCGACGTCTGCCACGGCAAGCGCTACAACCGCGAAACGCTGGACGTGCACTTCAAGGGCAAGTCGATCGCCGACGTGCTCGACATGACGGTCGAGGAAGGCGTGGAGTTCTTTGCTGCCGTTCCTGCCGTGCGCGACAAGCTGGTGACGCTGAACCAGGTGGGGCTTGGCTATATCAAGGTCGGCCAGCAGGCAAACACGCTGTCGGGCGGCGAAGCCCAGCGCGTCAAGCTCGCCAAGGAACTGTCGAAGCGCTCGACCGGACGCACGCTTTATATTCTCGACGAACCGACGACCGGCTTGCATTTCCACGACGTGGCAAAGCTTCTTGAAGTTCTGCATGAACTCGTCAACCAGGGCAATTCCGTCGTCGTCATCGAGCACAATCTCGAAGTCATCAAGACGGCCGACTGGGTCATCGACTTCGGTCCCGAAGGCGGCGATGGCGGTGGTGAAGTCATCGCCAAGGGAACGCCGGAGGACGTGGTCAAGGAGCCGCGCTCCTACACCGGTCAGTTCCTGAAGGAGCTGCTGGAGCGTCGTCCGATGAGAAAGGTCGAGGCGGCCGAGTGAGCGTCTCGGGCAACGGGCGGAGCAGCGCTGTCGCCGGTCTCGCGATGATGCGACCGGCGACGATGAACGACCTGCCCGCCGTGCAGGATGTCACCGTTGCAGCCTACGCGCCCTATACGGTCCTGCTCGGTGGACCGCCCTTGCCCGTAGCCGAGGATTACGAGGCTCGCATCGCGCGCGAAGAGGTCTGGATCCGAGACGATGGCGACGCGATTTCCGCGCTTGCCGTTTTCGAACGGCATACGGATCACCTTTTGATCTTCAGTATCGCGGTTGCACCCGCCTTCCAAGGCCAGGGAATTGGGATCGAACTGTTGCGAGTCCTTGATGCGCAGGCGGTCGAACGGGGCGTGGCGGAAGTGCGGCTGTCTACCAATGCGCGGATGGAGCGAAGCATCGCACTTTACCGTGCCTATGGTTTTCAAGAAATGGGTCGCCGCCCGAACCCCTATCGGCCAGGGTAGACGCTGGTGCATATGGCCAAGCCCGCAGCGTCGACGGCCGTTGAACAAAGCTAGATGCGGCTTGAATTTGCCGCCATGAGGAGGATGGGATGACACAATCCGGAAAGATCCGCGTTGGTATTGGCGGTTGGACCTTCGAGCCCTGGGAGGGCACGTTTTATCCCGACCGCCTGTCGAAGAAGCGACAGCTTGAATTTGCCGGCAAGGAGTTGCGGGCGATCGAGGTCAACGGCACCTATTATTCGTCGCAGAAGCCGGAAACCTTCGCCAAGTGGGCGGCCGACGTGCCGGATGGTTTCATCTTTTCGCTGAAGGCCAGCCGCTTCGTCACTAATCGCAAGGTTCTGGCCGATGCCGGTGAATCCATGCAGAAATTCCTGACGCAGGGGCTGACGGAACTCGGGCCCCATCTCGGGCCGATCCTGTGGCAGTTCGCGCCGACGAAGAAGTTCGAGCCGGAGGATTTCGAAGGCTTCCTCAAACTCCTTCCGGAAAAGCAGGATGGTCTGCCACTGCGCCACGTCGTCGAGGTGCGCAATCCGACGTTCCAGGTACGCGAGTTCGTCGACCTGCTTGAAAAATATAAGGTGGCCGTCGTTCTCGCAGAACATGCGGACTATCCGATGATCGCCGATGTCACCGCCGATTTCGTCTATCTGCGCCTGCAGAAGGGCAGTGACGACATCAAAACCTGCTATGCGAGCGACCAGCTCGATCTCTGGGCGGAGCGCGCCAAAACCTTTGCTGCCGGCGGAGAGCCGGATGTGCTGGCCAAGAGCGCACCCGATCGCAAGGCAAAGAAGGAGCCGCGCGATGTCTTTGCCTTCTTCATCACCGAAGGCAAGGTGAATGCGCCGAACGGCGCGCGCGAGCTGCAAAAACGCGTCGACTGACCGTAACGCGAGGCGCGGAAGACCACCCGCGCTATGTTTTGAATGGTCGTGTGGGGCGGCCTCAGGAACCTTGGAACGAATCAGGTTCGCTGCCGCCCACATCGGTCGTCGCGGCGCAATCGCGATTGCCCCTGCGGATGCCATTTATGTGCTTTTTTACCCTTCAAAAATTTCATTTTCCGCCTGCCGCTGCGGCAGTGTCACAGACAACCTGCGGAAGTGCCTGATTTTCAAGGCATTGGCCGCTGTCCCCGTTTTCCACAGCCGATCCACACAACATCTAGCGCTCAAACTTCCGTCACAAACCACCCCTTGACGCCCCGGGACGATTCACGGTTAATGGATTTTACGTTGCGACGGCGGCGGACCGGATTGTTTTGAGCCCGGTTCATCTCACCAAATCGTCGGTGCTGGCAGGCGGTAATTGCGGGTTCCCCGCTTGAGCCGCAGCGAGAGATTTTGTGCGCATTTTCGGGCCTGCTTGAGCAACTTTTGGCTGGCATAAGGAAGTTGTTGATACTATATTTAGTGTTTGCAGCCAGCCTACCTCACAAGATACAGGGTCACCCAAATCTGGGTTTCCCTTCAAGGACGGAAGCTGAGACTGGCTGCGGAATGCCTCCGCGGCCGGGCGGGGACAACTGCGCCTGTGGCGGGCGCATGGCAACACGAAGGACACGGGACAATGCTGATCGAACGTCGTTTCACGAAAGCCGGGCAATCCGCCTATGCGGAGATAGAGTTCCGCAAGGCTACGAGTGAAATCAAGAATCCGGACGGCTCGATCGTCTTCCGTCTTGCCGATATCGACGTACCGGCGCAGTTCAGTCAGGTTGCCGCCGATATTCTCGCCCAGAAATATTTCCGCAAGGCCGGCGTGCCTGCGAAGCTGAAGCGCGTCGAGGAGAACGATGTCCCCTCCTTCCTCTGGCGCTCGGTTCCCGACACGGAGGCGCTGAAGGCGCTGCCGAAGGATGAGCAGTACGGTTCCGAAACCGATGCCCGTCAGGTTTTCGATCGCCTGGCCGGCACCTGGGCCTATTGGGGCTGGAAGGGCGGCTACTTCGACAGCGAAGAAGACGCCTCCGCCTTCCGCGACGAACTTGCCTATATGCTCGCCACCCAGCGCGTCGCGCCAAACTCCCCGCAATGGTTCAACACAGGCCTGCATTGGGCCTATGGCATCGACGGCCCCGGCCAGGGCCACTTCTATGTCGATCCCTTCACCGGCAAGCTGACGAAGTCCAAGTCTGCCTACGAACACCCGCAGCCGCATGCCTGCTTCATCCAGTCGGTTGCCGACGACCTCGTCAACGAGGGCGGCATCATGGACCTTTGGGTGCGTGAGGCACGCCTGTTCAAGTACGGCTCCGGCACCGGCTCCAACTTCTCGCATCTGCGCAGCGAAGGCGAAAAGCTTTCGGGCGGCGGCAAGTCGTCGGGCCTGATGTCCTTCCTGAAGATCGGCGACCGCGCAGCCGGTGCCATCAAGTCCGGTGGCACCACCCGTCGCGCCGCCAAGATGGTCGTCGTCGATATCGACCACCCGGATATCGAGGAATACATCAACTGGAAGGTGAAGGAGGAGCAGAAGGTTGCAGCGCTCGTCACCGGCTCGAAGGTCGTCGCCAAGCATTTGAAGGCGATCATGAAGGCCTGCGTCAATTGCGACGGCACCGACGCCGCCTGCTACGACCCCAAGCAGAACCCGGCGCTCAAGCGCGAGATCCGCGCTGCAAAGCAGGCGCTGGTTCCTGAGAACTACGTCCAGCGGGTCATCCAGTTCGCCAAGCAGGGTTACAAGGACCTCGAGTTCAAGACCTACGACACCGACTGGGACTCAGAAGCCTATCTCACGGTTTCGGGCCAGAATTCCAACAACTCCGTCTCGATCAAGGACGACTTCCTGCGCGCCGTCGAAGCCGATGGCGACTGGCACCTGACCGCCCGCAAGGACGGCCGCGTGATGAAGACGCTGAAGGCGCGCGACCTCTGGGAGTCGATCTCTTACGCTGCCTGGGCGTCGGCCGATCCGGGCCTGCACTTCAACACGACGATGAACGACTGGCACACCAGCCCCGCCGCCGGCCCGATCCGTGCGTCGAACCCGTGCTCGGAATACATGTTCCTCGACGACACCGCCTGCAACCTCGCCTCGCTGAACCTGATGATGTTCAAGGACGCGGCGACGAAGCGCATCAACATCGCCGACTACGAGCACGCCGTGCGTCTGTGGACCGTGGTCCTCGAAGTCTCCGTGATGATGGCGCAGTTCCCGTCCCGCGAGATTGCCGAACTGTCCTACGAATACCGCACGCTCGGCCTCGGCTATGCCAATATCGGCGGCCTGCTGATGTCCTCCGGCATTCCCTATGACTCGACCGAAGGCCGCGCCATTGCCGGCGCGCTGACGGCGATCATGACCGGCGTTTCGTATGCCACTTCGGCGGAAATGGCGGCCAAGCTCGGTCCGTTCCCGGGCTTTGCGCCGAACCGCGACAACATGCTGCGCGTCATCCGCAACCATCGCCGCGCCGCTTATGGCGAGACGACGGGCTATGAAGGCCTCTCGGTCAACCCGGTCGCCCTCATCCATGGCGAAAATCCGGACCAGGACCTCGTCATCCACGCCATGAGCGCCTGGGACAAGGCGCTGGAGCTCGGCGAGAAGCACGGCTACCGCAACGCCCAGGCAACCGTCATCGCGCCGACCGGCACGATCGGCCTTGTCATGGACTGCGACACGACCGGCATCGAGCCCGATTTCGCGCTGGTCAAGTTCAAGAAGCTCGCCGGTGGCGGTTACTTCAAGATCATCAACCGCGCCGTTCCGGAAGCTCTGCGTTCGCTCGGCTACACCGAGAGCCAGCTTGCCGAGATGGAAGCCTATGCCGTCGGCCATGGCAACCTCAACCAGGCGCCTGCGATCAACCCCTCGACGCTGAAGGCCAAGGGCTTCACCGACGAGAAGGTCGAGGCCGTCAACGCTGCCCTGAAGTCGGCCTTCGACATCAAGTTCGTCTTCAACCAGTGGACGCTCGGCGCGGACTTCCTCAAGGGTGCGCTGAAGGTCACCGACGAGCAGCTCGCGCAGATGGACTTCAACCTCCTGGAGCACATGGGCTTCTCGAAGAAGGATATCGAAGCGGCCAACATCCACGTTTGCGGCGCGATGACGCTTGAAGGCGCGCCGTTCCTCAAGAACGAACACCTGCCCGTCTTCGATTGCGCCAACCCGTGCGGCAAGATCGGCAAGCGTTACCTCTCGGTCGAAAGCCACATCCGCATGATGGCTGCCGCCCAGCCGTTCATCTCGGGCGCCATCTCCAAGACGATCAACATGCCGAACGAGGCGACCGTCGAGGATTGCAAGAACGCCTACATGCTCTCCTGGAAGCTGGCGCTGAAGGCCAACGCGCTTTATCGCGATGGTTCCAAGCTGTCGCAGCCGCTGAATGCCTCGTTGATCGAAGACGAGAACGACGAGGATGCGCTGGAGGATCTGATCCAGGCGCCGGCCGCTGCCCAGGCCGTCACCATCACGGAGAAGATCGTCGAGCGCGTCATCGAGAAGGTGATCCGCGCCCGCGAAAAGCTGCCGAACCGCCGCCAGGGTTACACCCAGAAGGCGGTTGTCGGTGGCCACAAGGTCTACCTGCGCACCGGCGAATTCGGCGATGGCCGCCTCGGCGAGATCTTCATCGACATGCACAAGGAAGGTGCCGCCTTCCGGGCGATGATGAACAACTTCGCGATCGCCATCTCGCTCGGCCTGCAATACGGCGTGCCGCTGGAAGAATATGTGGAGGCCTTCACCTTCACCAAGTTCGAGCCGGCCGGCATGGTCCAGGGCAACGACGCGATCAAGAACGCGACGTCGATCCTCGACTACGTCTTCCGCGAACTGGCCGTGTCTTACCTCGGCCGTCACGATCTGGCCCATGTCGACACGTCCGACTTCAGCAACACGGCGCTCGGCAAAGGGATCCAGGAAGGCAAGACCAACCTGATCTCCACCGGCTGGACCCGCGGCTACAAGCCCTCCATCGTCGGCGGCACGGCCGATCGCGCCGGTGAGCCGAAGGGTTCGTCGACCGCTGCCCCTGCCCGTGCCTCCTCCAGTGCAACGGTAACCTCGATTGCCGGCAACACGGTCCGCAAGATCGAGCAGACGACAGCGATCGCAACCTCTGAAATCGTCGCCTTCAAGCGCGACTACGAAGAGCGCGCGGCGGAACTCGCCGAGGAAATCGCCGAGGAAACGGTCAGCGAGACGGTAACGGAAGTGACGGCCCTGTTCTCCGACAAGGCGGCCGCCGAAGCGGCATCGGCCAAGTCGGACGCCAAGAAGCTCGAAGCCGAACGCCGCGCCCGCTCGATCATGCAGGGCTATACCGGCAACATGTGCTCCGAGTGCCAGAACTTCACCATGGTGCGCAACGGCACTTGCGAGAAGTGCGACACCTGCGGCGCCACCAGCGGCTGCAGCTGATATCTGCTGGAATCTCTTGAAGAATAAAGGCCAGCCCGGAGGAAACTTCGGGCTGGCTTGCAACTTGGAACAAACAGGGAACCTAAGATTGCACTGATGCTCGAGCCGTGTGTCCGAACGATGTGCATGGTGCAGGCTCCCAAAGCTGTTTCACTTGTCGAACGCGAGTTCATCCCAAATGACTGTCCCCAACATCGACATCATCCTTGAAGATCCGAGCAAGGACGATCTACGCACGATCGTCGCGACGCTTGATGCCTATAACGATGCGCACAGCGGTATGGTCGACCAGCCTGGCTTCGCCGTCCTCATTCGCGATCCCGAAACGAAGGCGGCAATCGGCGGGCTTTATGCGACAGATGGCTATGGCTGGGGTTTCATCCGCTATCTCGCGGTGCCGGAAAGTTTCCGCGGCCAAGGCCTGGGGCAGCGATTGATCGCCGAAGCGGAGAAGATTGCGCGCGATCGCGGTTACATCGGCCTTTGGCTCGATACTTTCGAATTCCAGGCACGGCCGTTTTACGAAAAGCGGGGATTCGAGGTGTTCGGCCAGCTGGAGGGCGGGTCCGGTGCTATCCCGCGTTATTTCCTGAAGAAGCGGTTTGAGAGTTAGCTGACTTCAAAGGCAGACGCGTTCGCGTCGCTGGCCTTGACGCGACCATTGCTTCGGTTGATCGGAGCGTGGGAGATCGCACCCGCGCAACCGAAGCCGTTTTGGCGAAATGCCCATTTCCATGGGATTCCAGTCTGCCCTCACCGGATTATTTCGGTGAGACGATGCCCTGGTAATAGTCGCCGTCGCCGCCAACATAATTCACACCATAACCACCACCCGTGGTTTGCGCACAGGCAGCCAAGGTGGAGAGAACGAGTAGCAACATCGCGGTTTTCATAGGCTTTTGCTCCTTCAGCATCGTTTGATCTTCGGCCGTGCGCTACCGCCGAAGCGACGCATGACGATTTGACCCGACAATTCTATGATACTCGGCGCGGTGAGTATCAAGGACATTGATTGTTTAAGGCTAATTTGTGCTTGCCTGTGATGTGTTCAATGCCTGCGTGTAACTTGAGTGCGGCAAACGCGCCTGCTTCAGGCCAGGCCGTCGTTCTGGTCATGGCCCTGGCTTTGAACGCGCCAGCGCTCTTACTGCCAGAAGGGTGAACCAGGCAGACAACGGCGGGCGCCGAGGTGCCTAGCTCTCAGAAACTTGCCTCAAGCCGCCTGCCCAGGGAAAACCGAAACGAAATCTCACGTCGACAGATGTTTGCCCGAATGCTCGCGCTCTCGCCAGTAACGCAGCCGGAGGCGCGGCGCCATGACCCACGCGATGAAGGGCGTGAGGATGAAACACGTCACCACGACGACCGGTAGGAAGTACTTGGCGTTGTCGGCCAGCACCGGAATGGAGAGAACGATGACTGCACCGATGCCGAAGAGCACGGCGTTGATCATCAGTCCAACCATGATGGCAAGCTGCAGGCGTACGGACATGCTGGCCTCCCTCGAGAACCACCCAATGGGAACGCTGCCTTTTGCGAATGGTTCCAGAGTCCGGATTGTAGCAGAAACGGTTTACTCGCGAAATAAGAGCACAAATCGGCCGCCGTTCGTTTTCTCCCTGTCGTTTCCACGCCGCTGCCCTATGCTTGTCGTCAAGCGACCGATCACCCAATTGGATTGGGACATGTGAGCTGTACCGCACAACCTGATTCACTGTCGATCGCTTCAGTCTGAGGGAGACCGCATGCCGAGCAGTCCTTACGAAACCCTGGGCGTCAACCGGGACGCCAGGCAAAAAGATATTCAGAGCGCCTACCGCAAGCTCGCCAAGAAACTTCATCCCGATCTCAATCCCGGAGACAAGGGAGCCGAGGATCGTTTCAAGGCGGTATCGGCCGCCTACGCGCTGCTGAGCGACGAGGAGAAGCGCGGCAAGTACGATCGCGGCGAAATCGACGAGACCGGCGCGGAAACGGCACCGAGAAACTTCTACCGCGATTATGCCGGAGCCGGCGACACGGCCGGGCGCTACGAAAGCGCCCACGGCTTCTCCGATTTCGGCGATGCGGACGATATCTTCTCCAGCTTCTTTTCTCGTCGTGGTCGGGGCCAACAATCCATGCGCGGGCGCGATGCACATTTCTCGATGGAGATCGATCTGCTCGAGGCGGTCAATGGCGCCAAGAAACAGATCAGCCTGCCGGGTGGCGGGCCGGCCCTTGATCTGACGATCCCACCGGGTACGCGCGACGGCCAGACGCTGCGTCTGCGCGGCAAGGGTGAGCCCGGTCTCAACGGCGCGGCCGCCGGTGACGCGCTGATCGACATTCGCGTGCGGCCGCATTCGCTGTTCCAGCTGGATGGCGAGGATGTGCGCTATGACATTCCGATTTCGCTGAGCGAAGCGGTGCTTGGCGGCAAGATCCGGGTTCCGACCATGGACGGCGCCGTCAATGTCACGATCCCGCCGAACTCCAACACCGGCAAGGTCTTGCGGCTGAAGGGCAAAGGCCTGCGCAAGCCGGGTGGCGGCCATGGCGATGCCTATGTGACGTTGAAGATCACGCTTTCGCCGCAGGCAGATCCGGCGCTCGCCGCCTTCGTCGAGGGCTGGGCGGCCGGAAAAGCGGAGAATCCGCGCAAGAACCTGGGAGGCAACGCATGAACGACAGCGAGTTTTGCGAACACCTCCAAATCGAGGTCACGGTGCTCAAGGTCTGGGTCGAGCAGCGCTGGCTTGTGCCGCGCCGGGCCGAGAGCGGCTGGCACTTCGAAAACGATGATCTCGCCCGTGCCCGGCTCATCCAGGACCTGACCGGCCCCATGGGCGTCAACGACGACGGCGTCGACGTCGCCATGCACTTGCTCGATCAGGTCCATGGCCTTCGCGGCCGGTTGGGCGCGTTGATGACGGCAATCCGCAGCCAGGATCCGGACATTCAGAGGCTGATACTGTCTCGGGTCGAAGACGAATAATCAACCGCGATCGCCGGCATCGCGACAAGACCAACGGTTTGGGCAACGAGCAAGGTGTTGACGAAGTCCTGAGGCCGCGCCCGCGTGCGACTTACTTTCCACCGGCGCCGGCCCGCGGAGGCCCTGCTCAGGCTCCATCGAGGCAATCGTTAGGATTCGACTAAAAGGCGACCGCCTATTTTCACCTGGCTTCAAGCGAAATCGCGCAAAAGGGAAAGGATTGATAACCGGGGAAGGCAGGCGAAGAACGTGGTACAGGTCGTTACGGTATCCGCGACCACAGCGGCCTATGCGGCAGAAGCCGTCAAGCCGAAAGCGCGCGTGTCCGGTGATGGCTCGGCCGACGAGGCGATCACCCTGCTTTCGACCCATCGTTCCAGCGAGCCCACGATCACCCCCGCATCCGTTCCCAAGATGAAGGGCGCCCTGCCCCTGTCGTTGATGCTGATCAGCGCCGACGGCCGGCTGCCCCAGCAGACCGAGGCGGAAACCTTGCGCCACTATCTCGAATACATGCGCGACGACGAGGACATGCCCGAAGAGCGCGAACACAAGGGCCGGCAGGAAGGTCCCGCCGGCCAGGAAGATGAGAACGGCGCCGCCGCCTAACACAGAGCCGCGCGTCACATCAGATTCGTCAGTGGTGCTTTTGACCGCCCGCGGCCGTAGCGCCACCGCTCGCCGTACCCACGGCAAGCGTGGCATCGACCTTACCGGCCTTCTCGAAGACGAGCGTAACCGGCACCGTTTCGCCCTCGGCAAACGGCTTCGACACCTGCATGAACATCAGATGCAGGCCGCCGGCCTTGAGCTTGACGGTCTCCCCGGCCGGGATGGCAACGCCGTCATCGAGCTTGCGCATCTTCATCACGTCGTTCGCCATCGCCATTTCGTGGATCTCGACGCGACCTGCGACCGCGCTCTCGACTGCAACGAGCCGATCGTCAACGCTGCCGCCGTTCTTGATCGTCAGGAAGCCGCCGCCAACCTTGGCCCCCGGCAGCATCGCCTTGGCCGCGCCGCCGGAAATTTCGAGGTCGCCAACCTTTACCGGACCGTCCGCAGCCATATGCCCTCCGTGGCCGGCATGCTCGTCGCCACCGGCCGCCAGCGTCACCGTCACGGTGGGCGCCGGGCTCTTCAGGTCATGTGCGCTCTGGCCTTCGGCGGCCACCTCGTCCCAAACCACCTTACCGTCGGTACCGCACAGCTGGGTGGTCGGGAAGGCAAGTACGGTTTCCTTGTCGAAGCCTGAGATCTTACCCTTGACGACGAAGGTGTCGAAGAACTCCTCGGGCAGATTGCCGCCTTTCCAGCGGATCTCGATCGGGCCGGACGAGACCTTGTCACCGTGATTGTCATAGGTCTTCTGGTAATCGCCCTTGATGATTTCCAGCTCCCAGCCGGGCTTTGGCTGTGGCTTGGCAAAGACGAAGCCTTCGGGCAGCTTCATCTGCACTTCGGTCGTTGCCTTGCCGTCGCACCCATGCGGCACCTGCAGCACCGCCTTGAAGCTCGTTTCAGATTGCGCGCTGTCGGTTTCGAACGTCGCATGTGCGTGGGCGATGCTTGCGGTCGCAAGCGTAAGGCCGAGGGAAAGCACAGTCAGTCTGGTCGTGTTCATGTCGTACACTCCTGACCACATGCCGGTGGGAGCCCGGTGCTGTCGTGGTCGATGCCGCCATCGCGGCGCATTGAAATTGAATGCGGTGGAAGCGTTACGACTGGTGAGGAGGTCCGCGCGGCGGCGGCAGAAGGCGCAGGTGCCGGACGGTGATTTCGCCTTGCGCGCGGTGCAGATTGGTGCGCCAGCTGCCGGTTTCTGCGCGTTCGCTTTGCTGCGGCGGCGTCGGTAGCAGGGCAGCGCCCGCGAGCCGGCAGGCCTCGCAGACTGGCGCCATTGATGGCGACTTGCCGCTATCGTGGTCGATGCCGTCCATGCCGAAGCAGATATCGGCGATGGTTCCGTCGGGGAGCTGGTAGGCTGCGATCTCCGCGGGCGTCAGGCTTTTCGCCATCGCCGGCTTATGGGCGAAGGACAGGAAGACGAGCGCGAAGGCGGCGACGATCCGCACAGCGATCCGCAAATGTCCTTCGCACCTAGTCATTGTCGTCCCCGGTATCGATCCTGAGTTATCCTCAAGCGGAGGAGAATGCAAAGGCAGAATTGACGCACCCGTTTCCCGCGACCGAAAATCGCTGCGACAAAAATGTGTTTGACCGCGACACCGCCCTCTTGCCAAGTTCACGGGTTCGCCGTTATTTGGAGGCGATCTTGTTGGGAGAAACCGGTTCGCTCCGGTGCCGAAGGAGCAACCGCCCCGGAAACTCTCAGGCCAAAGGACCAGCAAGGTGCCGGTAGGACTCTGGAGAGAAGCGTTTTTGCGCTCGCCGAAGGGATAACAATCTCAGGCAAAGGGACAGAGGGGGCTCGAATTTGACGGCGTCTGACGCCGGAAGTGTGAGCCGGCGCGCGTGCGCCAGACCTGGAGGCCGGAGTTGGAAGATATTTCCCATTTGAAACATACGCCGCTGCATGCGCTGCATCTGTCGCTGGGTGCCCGCATGGTGCCCTTTGCCGGCTACAGCATGCCGGTCCAATACCCCGACGGCGTGATGAAGGAGCACCTGCATACGCGCACCGCGGCAGGCCTCTTCGACGTCTCGCACATGGGCCAGGTCATCGTCCGGCCGAAGTCCGGCAAGATCGAGGACGCAGCCCTGGCGCTGGAAAAGCTGGTGCCGGTCGATGTGCTCGGCCTTGCCGAGGGCCGGCAGCGTTATGCGATCTTCACCAATACCGAAGGCGGCATTCTTGACGACCTGATGATCGCCAACCGCGGCGACCACTTCTTCCTGGTCGTCAACGCCGCCTGCAAGGATGCCGATTTCGAGCATTTGAAGAAGGGCCTCGCCGACACATGCGAAGTCACGATGCTGGACGATCGCGCGCTTATCGCGTTGCAGGGACCGCACGCCGAGGCAGTTCTTGGCGAATTGTGGGCTGACGTCTCGGCCATGCGCTTCATGGATGTCGCCGAAGCCGATCTGCACGATGTTACCTGCATCATTTCCCGCTCCGGCTACACCGGCGAAGACGGTTTCGAGATTTCCATTCCCTCGGTATCGGCCACCGACGTCACCCAGCGGCTGCTCGAACATCCTGATGTCAAGCCGATCGGCCTCGGCGCGCGCGATTCGCTGCGTCTCGAAGCGGGCCTTTGTCTCTACGGCAATGATATCGATACCACGACCACGCCGGTCGAAGGCGCCATCGAATGGGCGATGCAGAAGAGCCGGCGTGCCGGTGGTGCCCGCGAGGGCGGCTTTCCCGGCGCCGATCGCATTCTTGGCCAGTTCGCAGAAGGCGCATCTCGCCGCCGCGTCGGCCTGAAGCCCGAGGGCCGCGCGCCGGTGCGCGGCGGCGCCAATCTTTTTGCCGACACCGAGGGCAAGACGCTCGTCGGCAAGGTTACATCAGGCGGCTTCGGCCCCACCGTCGATGGCCCGGTTGCCATGGGCTATGTCGACGCCACCCATACCGACAACGGCACGACGGTTTATGCGGAGGTGCGCGGCAAATATCTGCCGGTCGTCGTCGCCGCCCTGCCCTTTGTCAAACAAACCTACAAACGCTGATCAGGAGAGAGCGCAAATGTTGAAGTTCACCGACGAACACGAGTGGCTGAAGGTCGAAGCTGGCGTAGCAACGGTCGGTATCACCGAACACGCGGCCGGCCAGCTCGGCGACCTCGTGTTTGTGGAACTGCCGGAAACCGGCTCCACCTTTGCCAAGGGCGACACGGCGGCAACCGTTGAATCCGTCAAGGCAGCATCCGACGTCTATTGTCCACTTGATGGCGAAATCGTCGAAGTCAACCAGGCGATCGTCGACGACCCGTCGCTGGTCAACAGCGACCCGCAGGGCGCTGCCTGGTTCTTCAAGCTGAAACTCGCCGATCCGAACGCAGCCGACGCCCTTCTCGACGAAGCGGCCTACAAGGAGCTCGTCGCCTGATGAGCATGCCCAAGGACTTCACCTTTACCGACTACAAGCCGTATGACTTCGCCAACCGGCGTCATATCGGCCCGTCGCCGGCAGAAATGGATGAGATGCTGAAGGTCGTCGGTTATCCGTCGCTCGACGCGCTCATCGATGACACCGTGCCGCCGTCGATCCGTCAAAAGACGCCGCTCGCCTGGGGCGCGCCGATGACCGAGCGCGAAGCGCTCGACAAGATGCGCGAAACGGCAAACCGCAACCAGAAGCTCGTGTCGCTGATCGGCCAGGGCTATTACGGCACGATCACGCCGCCGGTCATCCAGCGGAACATCCTGGAAAACCCGGCCTGGTACACGGCTTACACGCCGTATCAGCCGGAAATCAGCCAGGGTCGCCTGGAAGCGCTGCTCAACTACCAGACCATGGTCTGCGACCTGACGGGCCTCGACGTTGCCAATGCCTCGCTGCTCGACGAAGCGACGGCCGCTGCCGAAGCGATGGCTATGGCCGAACGTGTCTCGAAGTCCAAGGCGAAAGCCTTCTTCGTCGATGAGAACTGCCACCCGCAGACGATTGCGCTGCTCAAAACCCGTGCCGAGCCGCTCGGCTGGCAGATCATCATCGGCAACCCGTTCACCGATCTCGATCCGGTCGATGTCTTCGGCGCCATCTTCCAGTACCCGGGCACCTACGGCCACGTCCATGACTTCACCGGCCTGATCGCCCGCCTGCACCAGACCGGCGCGATCGCAACGGTCGCGGCCGATCCGCTGGCGCTTGCGCTGCTGAAGTCGCCCGGCGAAATGGGGGCTGACATTGCCATCGGCTGCACCCAGCGCTTCGGCGTTCCGGTCGGTTATGGCGGCCCGCATGCCGCCTACATGGCCGTCAAGGACGCGCACAAGCGCTCGATGCCGGGCCGTCTCGTCGGCGTCTCCGTCGACGCGCGCGGCAACCGCGCCTATCGTCTGTCGCTGCAGACCCGCGAACAGCACATCCGCCGCGAAAAGGCGACGTCGAACATCTGCACCGCCCAGGTGCTGCTGGCCGTCATGGCTTCGATGTATGCCGTCTTCCATGGACCGAAGGGCATCAAGGCGATTGCCCAGAGCGTTCACCAGAAGACCGTTCGCCTCGCCATGGGTCTCGAAAAGCTCGGCTACACTGTCGAGCCGGACGTATTCTTCGATACGATCACTGTCGATGTCGGCAAGCTGCAGGGCATCATCCTCAAGACTGCCGTCGCCGAGGAAGTCAACCTGCGCAAGATCGGCGACACCAAGATCGGCATCAGCCTCGACGAGCGCTCGCGCCCCGTCACGCTCGAAGCCGTCTGGCGGGCCTTCGGTGGCGACTTCAAGGTGGAAGAGTTCGAGCCGGGCTACCGCCTGCCGCAGCCGCTGCTGCGCACCAGCGAATACCTGACCCATCCGATCTTCCACATGAACCGCGCCGAAAGCGAAATGACGCGTTATATCCGCCGTCTTTCGGACCGCGACCTCGCGCTCGACCGGGCGATGATCCCGCTCGGCTCCTGCACGATGAAACTCAACGCCACGGCGGAGATGCTGCCGATCACCTGGCCGGAATTTGCCGAAATCCATCCTTTCGTTCCGAAGGATCAGGCCGCCGGCTACCAGCACATGATCGAGGACCTGTCGGAGAAGCTCTGCGCCGTCACCGGCTATGACGCGATCTCCATGCAGCCGAACTCCGGCGCACAGGGCGAGTATGCCGGTCTGCTGACGATCCGGGCGTACCACCTGGCGCAGGGCAACGGCCATCGTGATGTCTGCCTGATCCCGACCTCGGCCCACGGCACCAACCCGGCGTCCGCCCATATGGCCGGCATGAAGGTCGTCGTCATCAAGGTCAGCGACAACGGCGACATCGACATGGACGATTTCCGTGCGAAAGCCGAGCAGTACGCGGAAAACCTCTCGTGCTGCATGATCACCTATCCCTCGACGCACGGTGTGTTCGAGGAGAACGTGCGTGAGGTCTGCGAGATCGTGCACAAGCACGGCGGCCAGGTCTACCTGGACGGCGCCAACATGAATGCCATGGTCGGCCTTGCCCGCCCCGGCGACATCGGCTCCGACGTCAGCCACCTGAACCTGCACAAGACCTTCTGCATTCCGCATGGCGGCGGCGGTCCCGGCATGGGTCCGATCGGCGTCAAGGCGCATCTGGCACCCTACCTGCCCGGCCACCCGGAAACGGACGGCCATGACGGCGCGGTTTCGGCAGCTCCCTTCGGCTCGGCCTCGATCCTGCCGATCTCCTGGAGCTACTGCCTGATGATGGGCGGCGAAGGCCTGACCCAGGCGACGAAGGTGGCGATCCTCAACGCCAACTACATCGCCGCAAGGCTGAAAGGCGCCTACGAGGTGCTCTACAAGTCGTCCAAGGGCCGTGTGGCGCATGAGTGCATCATCGACACCCGTCCGCTGGTCGAAAGCGCCGGCGTCACCGTTGACGACGTTGCCAAGCGCCTGATCGACTGCGGTTTCCACGCTCCGACCATGAGCTGGCCGGTCGCCGGAACGCTGATGATCGAGCCGACAGAATCGGAAACCAAGGCCGAGATTGACCGCTTCTGTGATGCAATGCTGGCAATCCGCGAGGAAGCCCGCGCCATCGAGGAAGGCCGGATGGACAAGGTGAACAATCCGCTGAAGAACGCTCCGCACACGGTCGAAGACCTGGTCGGCGATTGGGATCGTCCCTATTCGCGCGAACAGGCCTGCTACCCGCCGGGCGCCTTCCGGGTCGACAAGTACTGGTCGCCGGTCAACCGCGTCGACAACGTCTTCGGCGACCGCAACCTCGTCTGCACCTGCCCGCCGCTGGAAAGCTACGCGGAAGCAGCAGAATAAACTGATGATAGGCGGGGCGCGCCGCAACGGCGCGCCCCGTATCCTACGTCTATTGGTGAAGCACGACACCGCGCGGCGGCAAGGTGTTGTCTATCCAGAAGCGGACGAAGGCCTCGGCGAATTGCCGGTAACCCGAGAGCGACGACGGTTTTGCCGCATAGGCGTTCGCGCCGGCCTTGTAGGACCGGAAGACGTCGCTCGGACTGGTGGATGACGTCAGCACGATGACCGGCACCACCGACGTGCCCTCATTGGTGCGAATGCGCTCCAGCAATTCCATCCCGTCGACGCCGGGCATCTTGATATCGAGCAGCACATAATCGAAGTGGTCGTGCTCAAGGCGCGCCACGGCCTCGTCTGCGTGGATGACATGGACGATATCGAGCGTGTCGTCGATCTGCGAAAGGGCGCGCGTGACGAAACGCGCGTCGTGCACGTTGTCGTCCACCACAAGCAATCGCTTCGGTGACTTGGCCAACCTGGTCGCCTTATCTGGTTTTCCGCATCCGTTTCGGAAGAGTCACCACAAATCGTGCGCCTTCGGTGAAGTCCGTGTCAAGATGGATCGATCCGTTGTGGCTTTCGGCGATCCGCTTGGCGAGCGCAAGGCCGATGCCAGTGCCGCCATAGGTGCTTTCGTCATGGTGCAGGCGCTGGAACAGTTCGAAAATACGGGTTGCGAACCGCGGGTCGATGCCGATGCCATTGTCCTCGACGACAAGCTCGACTTGCTGACCGACGGCGCGGCCGTTGACGCGCACGACCGGCCCGCGATCCGGGTGGCGGTACTTTATGGCATTGCCGATCAGGTTCTGAACGAGCCGGCGCAAAAGCTCCGGATCACCCTGTACCTTTGGCAGCGCACCGATCTCGAAGGCCACATTCGCCTCGCGGGCGTGGCCGCCCAGAACGCTGAGCGTATCGGCGACGATGTCGCTGATGTTAACATCGGACCAGGTGCTGATCTGATAGGCGATTTGCGAATAATCGAGCAGGCTGTCGATCACTCGGTTCATCCGCTTGGCGCTGTCGCGCAGATGGCGGGCGCTGGCTGAGACTTCATCCTGGTTGCCGGCGGCCAGCTCGTCCTCGATCATCTCGGAGAACATCGAGATGTGCCGCAACGGTGCCTTCAGGTCATGGGAGACGGTCGCCGTGAACTGATCGAGTGCTTCGTTCTTGTGCTCAAGCTCCTGTCGCTGGCGCTCGAGCGCCAGTTCCGCGCGCTTCAGTTCCGTCACGTCGACGCGCAGGACGACCGTGTTTCCGTCCTTGGTCTTGATATTTTCCACCCTCAGCCACCGGTCGCCGGCGTAACGGTAGATCTTCGCCCTGTTGTCCGGCTGGCGAAAATCCTGCAGTCGGTGGGCCACCCAGGCCTGCCAGTCCGGGCTGTCGGGCAGGGCCTCGGGATAGTGGCCCTCCTTCTGCGCAAGCAGAAGGATCTCTTCGGCGGTGATGCCAGGGCGAAGCAAGGGGCCGGCCGGACCGCAGATCGTGACATAGGCGCGATTGTAGACCAGCAGCCTCTCCTCGGCATCGAAGATCGCGAAACCTTCGGGCATGACGTCGAGTGCTGCGTCGAGCATGTCGGACGCCTGCTGTCTCTCAAGCACCGCCTTGGCGAGATCAGAGACATCGCGGATGATGCCGATCAGGGCCAGCTCCTGCCCGGCGGCATCGATGAGCGGTGTCGTGCGCAAATGGCCTGAGAACATCGAGCCGTCGCGCCTGACGTAGGTGTAGGTCGAAGTGCGCGCGATCCTCTCGTCGACCCTTGCGGCGCGATTGCGCAGCCGCCTGTTGTATTCGTCGTCGTCAGAATAGATAAGTCGCGCCGGCCGGCCGATGAAGGCAGCAGCTGCATAGCCGAATTGGGCAAGTGCGGCCGGGTTGGCCGAGCGAATGATGCGCTCCGCGTCGAGGATGATCACCGGATCGGGAAAGGTCTCATAGAGCGCCTTGAAGACAAGCTCCTCGTCGAACGCCGTCACGCCCATCTCCCCCAGTCACGCACCCTTATATCAGCAGAAAAAAGGCCCGGCGAAAACCCGGGCCCGATGTCTGTTCGAGAAGGTTGGGACGCTCAGTGCGCGCGCACGACGGCATCGCCCTGGGCGGCGAGAGCGGCCAGATCGGCCGGCTTCAGCTCCACTGATTCACCACAGCCGCAGGCGGACGTCTGGTTTGGATTGTTGAAGGTGAAGCCGGAGCGCAAGGCCGTCACCTCGAAATCCATCTGCGTGCCGAGCAGGTAAAGCACGGCCTCGGGAGCGACCCAGACCTTTGCACCCTGGTGTTCGATCAAGTCGTCCTTCAAATTGGGTTCGGTTACCAGATCGACGGCATATTCCATGCCGGCGCAGCCGCCCTTCTTGATGCCGACGCGGATTCCCAGAGCGTCGCCACCTGCATTTTCAACGATCGCCAGAACGCGGCCGGCAGCAGCATCGGTCAAGCTCATCACGGCAAAGCCCATCGGCTCTTTCTCCTTGTCGTCACCGGGGTAAAGGCCCGGCGCTTTCCAGAATCAAATGTAGTGTCCGCAGCTTAACGGATCAATACGGGACCCTCAGTACCAGCCGACGGCGACCTGGGCCTCCTCCGACATGCGGTCAGGCGTCCACGGCGGATCGAAGGTCATCGAAACCTCGACACCTGACACGCCTTCGACGGCGCCCACGGCATTTTCGACCCAGCCGGGCATCTCGCCGGCAACAGGGCAGCCGGGCGCCGTCAGTGTCATGTCGATCTTGACCATGCGGTCGTCCTCGATATCGATCTTGTAGATCAGGCCGAGTTCGAAAATATCCGCCGGGATTTCCGGGTCGTAAACCGTCTTCAGTGCGCCAATGATATCGTCGCTCAGACGTGCCAGTTCTTCGGCCGGGATTGCCGAATGCACGATGCCCTCGCGGACGTCGATCTTGTCTTCCGTTGCATCCAGGCTCATGTCGGCCTCCTAGACTTTCTATTTCAGTTCAGATGCTTGAGTAGAAGTTCTGAACCATTTTTCAAACTCGATCAGGCGAAGAACTTGCGCGCGTAGTCGAGCGCATCCGCCAGAGCGTCCACTTCGGCCCGCGTATTGTAGAGGCCGAAGGATGCCCGGCATGTGGAGGTCACGCCGAAGCGTTTCAAGAGCGGCTGCGCACAATGCGTACCCGCCCGCACCGCAACGCCGGCGCGATCGATCACCATCGAGATATCATGGGAGTGAACACCGGCAATCTCGAAGGAGAAGATGCTGCCCTTGCCAGGCGCATCGCCAAACACCTTGAGCGAGTTGATCGCTGATAGACGCTCGCGCGCATAGGCGGTCAGATCTGCCTCGTGTTTCGTGATCGCCGCCCGGCCGATCTTTTCCATGTAGTCGAGAGCATAACCGAGCCCGATCGCCTGGACGATCGGCGGTGTGCCGGCTTCGAAACGATGCGGCGGATCGTTATAGGTGACGCGGTCTTCGGTCACTTCCTCGATCATTTCACCGCCGCCCATGAAGGGTCGCATTTCCTTCAGGCGGTCCATCTTGCCGTAAAGCACGCCGATGCCGGAGGGGCCGTAGAGCTTGTGACCGGTCATCACGTACCAGTCGCAATCGATGTCCTGCACGTCGACCGGCGTATGAACGGCGCCCTGACTGCCGTCGACCAGCACCGGAATGCCGCGCTCGCGGGCGATGCGGCAGATCTCCTTGACCGGAACCACGGTGCCCAGAGCGTTCGACATATGGGTAATGGCGATGAGCTTTGTGCGCTCCGTCAGGCACTTGACGAAATCTTCGATATGGAATGCGCCGTCATCGTCGATCGGCGCCCAGACCAGCTTGGCGCCCTGGCGTTCGCGGATGAAATGCCACGGCACGATGTTGGAGTGGTGCTCCATGATCGACAGCACGATCTCGTCGCCCTCGCCCAGCTTCGGCATGCCGTAGCCATAGGCGACCGTGTTGATCGCCTCGGTCGAAGACTTGGTGAAGATGATGTTGTCGGCGGATGGTGCGTTCAGGAAGCGGCGCACTTTCTCGCGCGACGCCTCGTAGGCTTCGGTGGCCGCATTCGAGAGGAAATGCAGTCCGCGATGCACATTGGCGTATTCGTTGGCGTAGGCATGGGACACCGCGTCGATGACGACCTGCGGCTTCTGCGCCGATGCGCCGTTGTCGAGATAGACAAGCGGCTTGCCATAGACGGTCCGCGACAGGATCGGGAAATCCTTGCGGATCGCTTCGACGTCATAGGCTGGCACCGGCACAGTGTGTTCCATGTCTTTCAATCCAATCAGACGCGCCTGTCAGGCATGCTTCACGAGCCAGGTCGAGATTACGCCTTCCAGCGCCTCGACCAGCGGCTCGTCTTCGAGTTCCTCGACGATTTCGGCGACGAAGGCGTTGACGAGCATCGCCCGCGCCTTGTTTTCCGGGATGCCGCGCGCAAGCAGATAGAAGAGCTGCGTGTGGTCGATGTCGGTAACCGTCGCGCCGTGACCGCACTGCACGTCGTCGGCGAAGATCTCCAGCTCGGGCTTGGACGAAAGGTCGGCATCGTCCGAAAGAAGCAGCGTGTTGCACGCCATCCGCGCGTCGGTCTTCTGCGCGTCCTTGGCCACCAGGATCTTGCCCTGGAAGACGCCTTTGGCGCGATCGAAGACCACGTTGCGGATGATTTCCGTCGATGTGGTGTGCGGCACGTTGTGGCCAAGCGTGAAGGTCACGTCCGTGTGGCTTTCGCCGCCGAGCAGGTTGATGCCGCGCAGTTTGAAGTCGGCGCCTTCGCCGCTCGTCTTGCCGTGGATCTCCTGTCGCACCAGCTTGCCGCCGGCATTGATGACGAAAAGATACAGCTTGGCGTCCTTGGCGAGATCGAAGCGGATCTGGCCGAAATGCGTGTCGGCGACCCCCTGCTGCTGCAGGATGATCCAGATGATATCTGCGCCTTCGCCCACCGTCACGTCGTTGACTGTCGAGACCAGGCTCTCGCCGTCATCGGTCGACAGGTGGCGCTCGATCACGGTTGCCTTGGCGCCAGCACCGAAGGAAACCGGGAAGCGCGTATGCGCCTGGCCCATGCTCTGTACCAGCTGGATTTCGAGCGGATCTTCCAGCTCGGTGCCGTCTGCAATCGCAAGTTCCAGACCGCCGCGCACAAGGCCGCCATTGATGCGCCCGATCGCGTCGTCGGAGCCGAGCACGGCAAGGCCAGCGGCGGCAGAACCGTCGAGCAGGCTATCGGTATAGGAACGGATCGTTACGCCCTCAGGCGCATTACCTTTGAGATCCGCATGGCCGTTGCGCACCGAAAGCACGGTCGAGCCGGCGACAAGTGCCTCGACGCGATCGGCGAACGCCGTCGGATCGGCGGCAGGCACCGTCCGCAGCAGTGTGCGAAGGTCCGTATAGTGCCAGGATTCGACGCGGCGCGTCGGCAGGCCGGCCGTCCGCAGTTCGTGCACCAAGGTGTCACGAACCGACAGCACCGAGCCGTCGCCCGGCAGGTCGCCGATCTGCGTGGTATAGGCATCGACGAGCGCCGTTTCGGCTGCCGTCATCTTGATTGCCTGTTGCATATTCATTCGAACACTCCTTCAACAGGCCCTAGGCCGCGGCCTCGATGAGGTCCGCGTAGCCGTTGGCTTCGAGTTCGTGTGCAAGCGTCTTGTCGCCCGACTTGATGACCTGTCCCTTGTAGAGCACGTGCACGGTGTCCGGAATGATGTAGTCGAGCAGGCGCTGGTAGTGGGTGATGACGATCACGGCGCGGTCGGGCGAACGCAGCGCGTTGACGCCGTCGGCAACGATCTTCAACGCATCGATGTCAAGACCGGAGTCTGTTTCGTCGAGCACGCACAGCTTCGGCTCGAGCAGAGCCATCTGCAGGATCTCGGCGCGCTTCTTTTCACCGCCGGAGAAGCCGACGTTCAGCGGACGGCGCAGCATCTCCGGCGCGATCTTCAGCTCGGCGGCGGCTTCCTTGACCCGACGCATGAAGTCCGGCGTCGTCATCTCGTCTTCGCCGCGATACTTGCGCTGCTCGTTCATTGCCACCTTCAGGAACTGCATGGTGGCAACGCCCGGGATTTCGACCGGGTACTGGAAGGCGAGGAAGATGCCCTTGGCCGCACGCTCGGAAGCCTCGAGCTCAAGGATGTTCTCGCCGTTGTAAAGGATCTCGCCTTCGGTGACTTCGTAGTCTTCGCGGCCAGACAGGATGTAGGACAGCGTCGACTTGCCGGAGCCGTTCGGACCCATGATGGCGGCGACTTCGCCGGCCTTTACGGTCAGGTTCAGGCCACGGATGATTTCAGTGCCGTCTTCGGCGATGCGTGCGTGCAGGTTCTTGATTTCAAGCATTTCTATCGTCCTCTTGGGAAACGAACGTCTGTTCGCGCGCAAAGCTGATGCGCGCCATTCAATATTCAGTTCAGGGCCTCAGCCGACCGAGCCTTCCAGCGAGATGCCGATCAGCTTCTGCGCTTCAACCGCGAATTCCATCGGCAGTTCCTGGATGACTTCCTTGACGAAGCCGTTGACGATCAGCGCGATCGCCGCCTCTTGCGGAATGCCGCGCTGCAGGCAGTAGAACAGCTGGTCCTCGGAGATCTTCGAGGTCGTCGCTTCGTGCTCGAACTGTGCCGTCGAGTTCTTTGCCTCGATATAGGGCACGGTGTGCGCGCCGCATTTGTCGCCGATCAGCAGCGAGTCGCACTGGGTGAAGTTGCGGGCGTTTTCGGCCTTGCGGTGGGCCGAAACCTGGCCGCGATAGGTGTTTTCCGAAACGCCGGCAGCAATGCCCTTGGAGATGATGCGGCTCGACGTGTTCTTGCCGAGGTGGATCATCTTGGTGCCGCTGTCGATCTGCTGGTGGCCGTTCGATACGGCGATCGAGTAGAACTCGCCGCGCGAGCCGTCACCGCGCAGGATGCAGGACGGGTACTTCCAGGTGATCGCCGAACCGGTTTCCACCTGGGTCCAGGAGATCTTGGAGTTCTTGCCGCGGCAATCGCCACGCTTGGTGACGAAGTTGTAGATGCCGCCCTTGCCCTGCTTGTCGCCGGGGTACCAGTTCTGGACCGTCGAATACTTGATCTCGGCTTCATCGAGAGCAACGAGTTCGACCACAGCCGCGTGCAGCTGGTTTTCGTCGCGCTGCGGCGCCGTGCAGCCTTCGAGGTAGGAAACGTAGGCGCTTTCTTCAGCGATGATCAGCGTGCGCTCGAACTGGCCGGTGTTCTTCTCGTTGATACGGAAGTAGGTCGACAGTTCCATCGGGCAGCGAACGCCCTTCGGCACGTAGACGAACGAGCCATCGGTGAAGACGGCGGAGTTGAGCGTCGCGTAGTAGTTGTCGGTCGGCGGAACGACGGAGCCGAGATACTTCTTGACGAGATCGGGATGTTCGCGGATCGCCTCGGAGATCGACATGAAGATCACGCCGGCCTTCTTCAGTTCTTCCTTGAAGGTCGTGACCACCGAAACGCTGTCAAACACGGCATCGACAGCAATCCTCGACTTCTGCACGCCGGCAAGGATTTCCTGTTCCTTCAGCGGGATACCGAGCTTCTCGTAAACCTTGAGAATTTCGGGATCGACTTCGTCAAGCGACTTCGGCCCCGTCGTGCCCTTCGGTGCGGCGTAGTAATAGATGTCGTTGAAGTCGATCTTCGGATAGCTGACGCGCGCCCAGCTGGGCTCTGTCATCGTCAGCCAACGGCGATAAGCCTCAAGACGCCATTCCAGCATCCATTCCGGTTCGCTCTTCTTGGCGGAGATGAAACGAATGATGTCTTCGGAAAGACCCTTCGGCGCCTTCTCGACTTCGATGGTCGTCTCAAATCCGTATTTGTACTGGTCCACGTCGATCTGACGGACCTGATCAATGGTCTCCTGCACGGCAGGCATGTCGTTCTCCAATCTTTCCGGATCCAAGGTCCGGTAGCTTGTCAACACGATGCGAACTTGGCGCACCGCTTATGTAATGGCTAAAAGGCGCTTTTCACCCCGTTTGCCAAGCGGAAAATTGCTTTTCCGCAATTTCGTTCAACCGCACGTGCTCATGCGGCTTGCCCCGTTGCGCGGCGCCTTGCCGCCACCTTGGCGAACACTGCCGCGCAACGCTCGATCTCCGCTTCCGTCGTGCCGGGCCCGATCGAGATGCGCAGTGCGCCCTGGCGCGGGTCATAGCCCATGGCCGTCAGCACGTGGCTCTGGCCGACCTTGCCGGACGAGCAGGCCGAGCCTGCCGAAAGTGCCACGCCTTCAAGATCGAAAGCGATCTGCCCCGTTTCCGCCTTCATACCAGGAAGCGTGAAGAAGGTGGTGTTGCCAACGCGCGAAACGTCGCGGCCGTGGATGACCACATCCGGCGCCGAGACTTGAATCTCCTGTTCCAGCCGGTCGCGAAGTGCCGCCACCGATGTCATTCGCTCCGTGAGATTATCGGCGGCTTTGCGCGCCGCCGCGGCAAAGCCTGCAAGTGCGACCGCATTCTCCGTGCCGGACCGATGGCCTTTCTCCTGGCCGCCGCCCTTGATCAATGGTGTCGGCATCATGATCTCTCCACGGGCGACAAGCGCGCCGGCCCCCTTGGGACCGCCGATCTTGTGCGAGGAGATGATGAGAAAATCCGCGCCCAATGCTTCGATTGAAAGCGGCAGTCGTCCGGCGGCCTGCACCGCGTCGACGACGAGAATGCCGCCATGGCCTCGAACAATCTCCGCAATCTCGGCAACAGGCTGAACGATGCCGGTTTCGTTGTTGACCAGCATCACCGCCACCATCGGCAACCCGCTTTCGCGGTCATGTGCATCCAGGAGTTCGCGCAGTGCCTCCAGATCGGCGACGCCGGCGGCCGTCACCGGGATTTCCGAAACGTTCTCGCGCCCAAACCGCCCGCCTTCGCGCACGGCCGGATGTTCGATAGCGGATGCATAGAGCCGGCCGATCTTCAGCGGCGTCCGGCCCATGCGGAAATCGGGCGTCAACACCATGTTGGCTGCTTCGGTCGCACCGCTGGTAAAGATCACGCTTGCCGCCTTGGCGCCGCAAAGGGCAGCCACGTCGCGGCGGGCATTTTCGATCAGCGTGCGGATCGTCCGGCCCTCGCCATGGACCGAGGAAGGGTTGCCGACCAGGTCGAGCGCAGACAGGCACGCGTCGCGCGCTTCGGCAAGAAGCGGCGCCGTGGCGTTCCAGTCCATATAGATGCGCGAGCTCGACATAATTTCCTTCGCTAGAACAATAGACTCATCGCCGACAACCACCGACGGTGCATTTTCCTTGAATTTTCCGCCTCGCTTGCCTTATGAGACGAAACACACGGCGGAATGCCCGCACAGAAGTTTTGAACGGTTCTAAACTAGGTTTTAGAAAAGCTGAGTGCTTTCGTCAAGACTCATCGCGATCCGAAACCAAGATTCGAACCAGGAACACCCCCGGAGAGCCAATGCCCGAAATTATCTTCAACGGACCTGCCGGCCGCCTCGAAGGCCGCTATCAGCCTTCGAAGCAGAAGAGCGCCCCGATTGCCATCATCCTGCACCCGCACCCGCAGTTCGGCGGCACGATGAACAACCAGATCGTCTACCAGCTTTTCTACATGTTCCAGAAGCGCGGCTTTACGACGCTGCGTTTCAACTTCCGGGGCATCGGCCGTAGCCAGGGTGAATTCGATCACGGGGCCGGCGAACTGTCGGATGCCGCATCGGCGCTCGACTGGGTGCAGAGCCTGCATCCTGATTCGAAGAGCTGCTGGGTTGCCGGCTATTCCTTCGGCGCCTGGATCGGCATGCAGCTCCTGATGCGCCGCCCGGAAATCGAAGGGTTCATGGCCGTCGCTCCGCAGCCCAACACCTATGACTTCTCGTTCCTGGCGCCCTGCCCGTCTTCCGGTCTGATCATCAACGGTGATTCGGACAAGGTGGCGCCAGAGAAGGACGTGAACGGACTTGTCGAAAAGCTGAAGGCACAGAAGGGTATTCTCATCACCCATAAGACCGTGCCGGGAGCCAACCACTTCTTCAATGGCCAGGTCGAAGGCCTGATGGCGGAATGCGAGGATTACCTCGACCGTCGCCTCAACGGCGAACTGACGCCGGAACCGGCTGCCAAGCGCATCCGCTGATGCCGATGCGGGCGGCTCTCAAGGCCGCCCGATCCATTGTGGGACCGTTGGGTTGACCACATTCTGCGGCACCGCGGCGCATTCTACCCGGTTGCGCCCGTTTTCCTTTGCTGCATAGAGCGCCTTGTCTGCCCGCTGCATCGCCTGTTCGAGCGGTTCAGCCTTTGCAACGGCCGCAACACCGAAGCTCGCGGTCACTCTCGCCTGCTCCGCAAGGCCGTCGATCCTCTGCGACATCATCGCAGCGCGCATTCCGTGCGCGACCACCCGCGCCTCTTCCAGGTCGGTGGACGGCAGGAACACTGCAAATTCTTCGCCGCCAAGACGACTGGCAACCGCGCGGTTGGGCATGACATCCTTCAGGACCCGCGCAAACCGACGGATCACCTCGTCGCCCGTGTGATGACCGTAGCTGTCGTTCACCAGTTTGAAACGGTCGAGGTCGGCCAGAATCAAGGTGCCCGGCAGGCGGCCTTCGCGCAGTTGGAGCATTGGGATGACACGCTCGGTGAAGCCGCGCCTGTTGTAGAGCCCGGAAAGCAGGTCGATTTCCGAGCGTGCACGCGCGTCGTCGACGATCTCCTTGACCATGACGCCGAGCATGGCAAGGCCGGTGCTGACGATCAGCATGGCGCCAAGCGCCTGGGAAATCAGCGCGAACGGGCTCGATACATAATCCTGAGCCGTTGCCCCGGAGCCGGCTGCCACAGCGGCATAGACTTTCAGGAGATAGTAGCAAGAGGTCAGTACCAGCAGCGAGAGCAGGATCCAGTCTGCCGCCGAGCGCCGTTCGGAGCGGATGACGACTGATGCCGAGCACGCCTGAATGACGAAGAACGGCAACTGATAAAGTGCCGCATGCTGCAGCGTTCCTCTCGGCAGGTCGTATATGCCCAGGTCGAGCGCCACTGAGGCCAGGAAGAACGCGACAAGAACCTGCCAGTTGGCCGGCACGCGATAGAACAGACCGAGGCCGAAGCGCAACAGACAGAAACCGGCGAGCACACTCGCGAATGCACTGATGGCGAAAAAACGAGGGAAGGATGTAAACGGCACGACGGCTTCGAACACCGCCGCGAATGACGCAACGGCAAACCCGCCCGCGCAATAGAGCGCGGCGCGTCTGGACCGGCTCTTCGCGGCTATCACAAGAAATGCTGCAGTGAATATCTGGGCGATGATGAAGTTCACAGCCAGCAGAGAAATCGCACCACCCATCGACGGAACCCGAATTGTCTATTGCTACGGCAAGGCCGCTTGGTGCCGCCTCATGTGACAGCGCCGGACGATACTATCGGCGGCGGGCGAAAAATTGATTAATCGATCAAAATGTGGGGCGCTGACGCTTCCTGCTGTCACGCGGGCGTATGTGATGCCCATTTTCCACCGGTCAGCGGTTGGCGCACGCCGGTCGTGCCTGGATAGGTCAGGGGTAGCCCTCGGTGCGACCGAACCGCAAGATAGGCCCAGGCCTCGGCTTCCATCGAATCGCCGTTGAAGCCGATCGCCTCGGCCGCGAGCACGTCTGCACCATGGATCTTCGCCTGGGATGCCAGATCCCGCATGATCACCGGATTGAGCCTGCCGCCGCCGCAAACGATGTAGGTTGCAGGCGCAGAAGGCAGGTGACCGGCCGATTTGACGATCGCGGCGGCCGTGACGTAGGCGAGCGTGCGCGCACCGTCTTCGAGATTGGCGTCTTTTCCCTGTGGCGGCGCGAAATCGTTGCGATCGAGCGAACGGCGCTTTTCTGCCGAAAAGAAGGGATTGAGCAGATAGCGTTCGGCGAGATCCGGCAACACGCTGCCTTCGCTGGCGATCATGCCGCCCTGGTCAAAGGGAATGCCGGCATGTGCCTCCACCCATTGATCGATCAGCGTGTTGCCGGGGCCGCTGTCGTAGGCAACCAGTCCGTCGTCCGATCCGATGAACGTCAGATTGGAGATGCCGCCGATGTTGACGAAGACGACCGGCGCAACCAGTTCGCCATTCGCTGCGGCGCTTCGGGCAAGCGCCGCGTGATAGGCAGGAATGAGCGGTGCGCCCTGGCCGCCGTGCTCCATGTCGTTGGCGCGCATGTCATAGACCACATCGATGCCCGTTTCGCGGGCGAGCAGCGCCCCGTCGCCGATCTGGACGGTCAAGCCGTCGTCTGGCCGGTGAAGCACCGTCTGACCGTGAAAGCCAAGGACATCAACACTTTCGTGCAAGATGTTGTTATGCTGGAGAAAGGTTCGAACCGCCTCGACATGCCTGAGTGTCAGTTCCCGTTCGAGATCGGCCAGGATGCCTGGCCGTTGCCCGCGGCTTGCGATCGACTTTGCGTCTTCGAGACCCTGCTTCAGCCGGTCGCGGAAGCGGGCGTCGTAGGCGTATCCGGCCGAAGGCCCCCGTTCGACAATCGCGTCGCCGTCGGTATGCAGCAGCGCCACGTCGATCCCGTCCATGCTCGTCCCGCTCATCAAGCCGACCGCGGTCATGATCTTGCCCATGCATTCCTCCAAGGCGTTGTCTGTCTACATAGCAAAATCATCGGCCAAGCAAAGACGTGCACTTTTGCCCAAACAGTGCTAAACGCCGCGCGCAGACGTTCTACCCAGCCGAAAGAGACAGGTCATGTCCGAGTTCAAGTCCGATTTCCTCCACACCCTCAGCGAGCGCGGTTTCATCCATCAGAGTTCGGATGACGCCGGCCTCGACCAGTTGTTCCGGACGGAGACCGTGACTGCCTATATCGGCTTTGACCCGACGGCGCCGAGCCTTCACGCCGGCGGCCTCATTCAGATCATGATGCTGCACTGGCTGCAGGCGACCGGTCACCGGCCGATCTCGCTGATGGGCGGCGGCACCGGCATGGTTGGCGACCCCTCCTTCAAGGACGAGGCGCGCCAGCTGATGACGCCGGCGACGATCGACGCCAATATTGCCAGCATCAAGACGGTGTTTTCGAACTACCTCACCTACGGCGACGGCCCCAAGGACGCGCTGATGATCAACAACGCCGACTGGCTGCTTGGCATCAACTACCTTGAATTCCTGCGCGACGTCGGCCGCCACTTCTCGGTCAACCGCATGCTGTCGTTCGACAGCGTCAAGATGCGGCTTGATCGCGAGCAATCGCTGTCGTTCCTCGAGTTCAACTACATGATCCTGCAGGCCTACGATTTCGTCGAACTGCACAAGCGTACCGGCTGCCGGCTGCAGATGGGTGGGTCCGATCAGTGGGGCAACATCGTCAACGGTCTCGACCTTGGCCACCGCATGGGAACGACGCAGCTTTACGCCCTCACCTCGCCGCTGTTAACGACATCGTCGGGCGCGAAGATGGGCAAGTCGGTCAATGGCGCCATCTGGCTGAACCCGGACATGCTGTCGGCCTACGATTTCTGGCAGTACTGGCGCAACACCGAGGACGCCGACGTTTCGCGTTTCCTCAAGCTCTACACGACGCTGCCGATGGCGGAGATCGCGCGGCTTTCGCAGCTCGGCGGCTCGGAGATCAACGAGGTCAAGAAGATCCTTGCCACCGAGATCACCGCCATGCTGCACGGCCGCGCCGCTGCCGAGCAGGCGGCAGAGACGGCCCGCAAGACCTTCGAGGAAGGTGCTGTCTCGGAAAACCTGCCGTCGATCGATGTGCCCGCATCCGAGCTCGAGGCCGGCATCGGCCTGCTGACGCTCGTCGTGCGCGCAGGACTTGCCTCATCGAACGGCGAAGCCCGCCGTCACGTTCAGGGGGGTGCCGTGCGCATCAATGACGAGGCCGTCAGCGATGAGCGCCGCCTGATTGGCAGCGGTGACGTGACCTCGGATGGCATCGTCAAGCTGTCGCTCGGCAAGAAGAAGCACATCCTGATTCGCCCTGCTTAAGTCAGGCGTCAATCAGACCATGTCGAAGGCCGGCCATTGCGCCGGCCTTTTTATTGAAACTCGAAAATGCTGCGGAAGACCCCGGGCGCGATGATCGAAAGCGGATTGATCGTCAACTTCGGCTGGCTGAACGGGCCATTGAGCTTGAAGGTGATGCCGAGCAGGCCGCGGTCACGGCCATTGCCGAGCAGGACGCCGATCAACGGCAGCTCCCCGAAAATCCGGTTCAAGCCGTAGGCGGGCATGAAGGTGCCCGTCATGTCCATGATGCCGTTGCCGTCGCGCACGGTTCCCTGGAAGGTCGCGCCGACATCGGTCCCCCTGAGGACGCCGCCATCGACGCGGATGGCACCGCGATCAAGCGCAAGCTGGGCGAAGCCGCGTTCGAAGCGTGCCGTGCTGACGTCGATGTCACGGCGGACTGCCTGATTGAGGCTTCGCCCGTCCTGTCCCGCCGGCGTCGAAACCATCGACTGCAGGCGTTGTTCGCCGACGAGCGAGAACTTGCGGATGTCGACCGAGCCGCGCCACGACCGGCCGCCGCGATCGCGCAGCTTCAGGTTCAAGAGACCGCCGCGCATGTTGCTGTAGATATCTGCAAAGCGAGCAAGCGAACCGGCGTCGCCAGTGGTCAGCTCAAGCGTGTTGTCGGCGCCCGATTTGGCTAGCCGCGCTACCACCGCCTGGCCGCTGCCGGTCACCGCCGACAGGTTGATGTCTTCGATCTGTTGGCCCCGTTCCGAATACACCAGATTCACATTCGACAGCACTTCGCCGTTGAAGCCGGCGACGCGACCGAGTTGGCCCTGGATGGTGATGTCGTCACCGCTGCCGCCGTTGCCGTTCGCGCCGCTCTTCATCTGGGCAAGGATCGGACGAATGTCGGCCGAAGTGCCGCTCAGCGTGACGACATGGATGCCCTTGCGGCGATCGATGACAACGTTGAAATCGTCGCCCTGCGCCAGGCGGACATTGCTGAGTTTTGCGTTGACTATGCCGGCGTCATCGACCTGCAGGGTGCCGCGCGCGCCGAAACCGTCGCCGGCGATCGCAAAGTCCTTGATGGTTGTGACGCTGTCGCTGATATCGGATGTGAAGCGCACCTCCGCAGGAATGCCTGCGCCTTTGTTCCAGCCGATCCACGGAAGCGAGAGTTTTGCCCTGGTCAGATCGATAGTGGCATGCTGCATATCAGCTTCATCGATCACCAGATCGACGTTCATCGGCCCGAAGATGATCTTCGACAGGCCAGGCATCAGCTTCTCTCGGGCTGCATCATCGAGTGTGCCGCTGATTTCGCGTTTGCGCTTGACCTTCGATTTGCTGTCGACCGGTTCGGTGAGCGCGATCTTGACCTTTGCGCCTTCAACAACCGCATTGGCATCGAGAACCGCCTGCTCGTTGTCGACCCGGAACGTGCCGGAAAGATTGGAGACGTCACGCCCGGAGATCGGGCGCGTGACAGTGACGTCATCGAGTTGCATTTCCACTTGCCAGAGAGGCGGCGGTGGGTGCTGGTCGGTGACGAGGCCAAAGCGCGCTCCGACCTGTGCGGTCAGCGGACCGGTAAAGTCGCCGGGAACGAACGGTGTCTTTTGCAACGCCTGTATCGGCTTGTAGGTGACGAGCTCGGCGATCGCGTCGGCCTGACCGCCAACTTCGATCTTCATCTCAGCGATCAGCGGTTTGGTGTAGACATCGGGAATGATGAAATCGCCACCATTGAGCGCGACGGATCGGCCAGAGGGGAAGTAGGCGGCTCCCTGCTTGACGCCCACTTCCATGCGCTGGCCGCTCAGCTTGAACGTGCCCGACGTGTCGCGCAGCGGTGGAATCTCGCCGGCAATATTGACGCGCGTATCGTCGATGTTGAACGTGATGTTCAGTTCTTTTTCGCCGAGCTTCAGCTCGCCTTCGTTCTCGGCTATCCGCCCCTCTGCCACCGAAACTTCGATGCGCGCATCGGTGACTGTGCCGCCGAAGAGGTTGCCTATCGCCCACCGGCGGGCGCCCTTGGCAAGCCACCATGGCCAGAGCTGCTTGACCGCGGTCGGCTCCATGCGATCGCTGACCGCGGCAAAGCTCACCTGCGGCGAGGTCTTGCCGAAGGCGACCGAAAGCGAACCGAACATGGAACCGAGCGGGCTGGAAACGGCGAGCTGATCGAAGATCAGGCGGTGGCGCGCATCAGAGGTGAAGCGGCCGCTCGCCTTCGCGTCGAAGATCAAAGGGCGCTCCGCAATGTCCTCCGGCGCAGAGCTGGCATTCCTGAACAGGAGATCGATGGCAAAGCCCTGGTCGGTTGCACCTGTGATCTTGTCGAGGTCCTTCACTGCACCGGTAAACGGGAAGATCGAGCGGCCGATATTGACGGTCGATGGCAGGATCTCGACCGAAGCGCGCTCGAAATCATAGGCGATATCCATTTGCGATGGATTGATCGTCGACATCAGTCCACCGGCGTGGAACGCGCCCTCCGATGTCCTGACCGCCACGCGAAGATCGGGCTTTGCGCCTTCAGCGGCGCGCGTTGCTGTCAGCGTCAGTCCCGCCGTTGCGTCGATGCCGAAGGCCGCCTCCTTGCCGAAGGGGCCGTGATAGAAGAAGGGCTTCAACGGAACGTTCGAAATCGCGGCTTCGAAACCCGACACATGACCTTTTGCACCAAGAGCGTTGGCGCTCAGATCGACATCGACACCATCGACGGCAACGCTGCCTTTGACGTGCATCGAGCCATCGGCATCACGATTGAACTCCAGTTCTTTTGCATCGACCGGCACGACGCGGTCACGCGCGCCGGCGACGGTGAAGGAGAAATTGGAAAGCAAGACCGTCTGGTCACCGCGTCCTGCCGCCATCTGTGACATGCGGTCGACATGGGCAAAAAGCTGCTCCAGCGCGTCGCCGACATCTGCGATTTTGATCTTTGTCAGGTCGATCGGCTCGCCGCGTGGCAGGAGGCCTGTGTCGAAATCGCCGCCTTCCGCTTCAAGGCGTGAAACCGCGATCCGGCCCGTCAACAGTGCCAGAGGGTCGAGGGCAATGGATATCGAACTCAATTTTGCAACCGGCTGGCCGGATGTGGTTTCGCTCAGCGCCACTTCCCGCGCCTTCAGCGCCAAGGCACCGTTTGAGGTCATGCGAACGACGGTGCTGCCGACCTCGGCGCGATAGGCACCGCCGAGCGCCGCGTTCAGCGCCGTGCGGGCGCGCGCATTGAGCGTGCCGTCGATAGCCCCGCTCTCGACGACGGCGATCAGGCTGGCTGCAATGATGAAGGCAAGCAGAAAGCCGCAAACCGCAATCTTGCTGAGAAAACCCAGGATCCCGCGTTTGTGTGGCGCATGCACGATGACGGGTTCGTGTGCCTGCGCTGAGGGCAACGCATGCAACGCGACGATGTCTTTCTTGCGAAAGCCGACTTTTTCGCCGCGGATCTCACTCATCGGCGCGGACGCCCTCCGGTTCAGTACGGGAAAGCCCGCCGCTCCCGTCGATGCATCATGCGGCAACGGGTCGACGGATCATTTTCACCGTCACGTAGACCACATCTGGCCGGACGGTGTCATCACGTCTTACCGACCATGCTGTGGAAAGCATTCACACATCCGCGGGTTTCGCGTGTGTGGATGCCGGGCAAAGGGTCCTATCGACGCAACCCGTCCGGAACCTGTCAAATCTAGCACAAATCCGCTGGACGGAGGTCGCTGATTCTCGATATGCCCTAGCCGGCGATTGTCCGCAAAACTTGGCGCAAGGAAGGTTTATTCATGGCAGGCCTTACTCCCGGAGATCTCGCTCCCGACTTCACGCTTCCCCGTAACGGCGGCGGTACGATCGCGCTTTCGGCCCTGCGCGGACGCCCAGTCGTGTTGTTCTTCTACCCGAAGGACGACACCAAAAGTTGCACGCTGGAGGCGATCTCCTTCACCGCACTTGCCCCGGAATTTGCCGCCGCAGGCGTCGAGCTGATCGGGATATCACCCGATTCGGTGAAACGTCACGACCGCTTCGCCAAGAAACATGACTTGGCGGTAACGCTTGCTGCCGACGAGGAGAAGTCCGTCATCAACGCCTACGGCCTCTGGGTGGAAAAGAGCCTTTACGGCCGCAAATATATGGGCGTTGAACGCAGCACCTTCCTCATTGCCACCGACGGCCGGATCGCGCGCGTCTGGGAAAAGGTCAAGGTTAATGGCCACGCCAACGAAGTGCTCGAGGCCGCCAAGGAGCTCTGAGTGAAAACGAAGAGACCGAGATGACGACGCTTCCCACGTTCCACAGCCTGCGCGGCGCCGCTGTCGAGGCGATCAGCGCTGCGGATCTCGCCGTCAAGACTGAGCTGGCGCAGGAAGCCGCCCGGCGCTGGCAGCGCCGTACCCTGTCGCTGCGTTCGCCGCTCGACCGCCCGGTTCCGCTGCGGCCGGGTCGGCCGGAAAAGCCTGTTCTGACGCCACCGACGCAGGTGAAGAAGCGCTCGCTCGGCTCGCTCAAGGGGCGGATCGCGCTCTTGCATTCGATTGCCCATATCGAACTCAATGCCGTCGACCTCGCGCTCGATATCGTCGCGCGCTTCGCGTCCGAAACAGTGCCGAACTCGTTTTTCGATGGATGGATGAAGGTTGCATTCGAAGAGGCCAAGCACTTCCGCATGGTTCGCCAGCGCCTGAACGACCTTGGCGCCGACTATGGCGACCTGCCTGCCCATGACGGACTTTGGCAGGCGGCGCACGACACACGCAACGACCTGACCGCCAGGCTTGCCGTCGTCCCGCTGATCCTGGAGGCGCGCGGGCTCGACGTGACACCGGCCCTGCAGGCGCGCATGCGCGAGACAGGAGACTTTGAGACGGCCGCGGTGCTCGACGTCATCTACGAGGACGAGAAAGGCCATGTGGCGGTCGGTGCCAAATGGTTCCGCTTTCTCTGCGCGCGCGAAAGAAAGGATCCGGCGGCAACGTTTCAGCAGCTTGTCCGCGCCAATTTTCGCGGCCCGCTCAAGGCGCCGTTCAACGACATTGCCCGGGCGGAAGCCGGCCTCACTCCATCCTTCTACCGCTCGATGACCGCGTCGACCAATCTCTCGTAGTGCGAGCACTCAACCAAATATTAACCCTAACGAAGTGTAATGCCCGTCAAGCAGTGCGAGACAATTCGCAGATGGCGGGAGTGGTGGAGTGTCTGAACGTTCGGCAAATCGCACCTTCGGAAAGCGCGCGCAGAATCACGTCTTGATCCTGGCGAGCGGTGACAAGGTCCGCCATATGACCGTGCGTCCGTGGATGGCGGCCCTTGCCGTTTCCGCAGCCGGTGTTTTCAGCATCGGTTACCTCGCCGCCACATCCTACCTCGTTCTTCGCGACGACCTCATCGGTGGCACGATCGCCCGTCAGGCACGCATGCAGCACGAATACGAAGACCGAATCACTGCGTTACGGGCACAGGTCGATCGCGTGACGAGCCGACAGTTGCTTGATCAGCAGGTGGTCGAAGAGAAGGTCGAAAAACTGCTTCAGCAACAACAGGCGCTTTCCTCTCGCAACGGCAAACTTGGTGCGTTGATCGAACGGGCGGAAAACTCGGGCCTGTCGACCGACTTCACCCAGCCGGCAGAGGTTGAACCCCTCGCCCACGAAAAACGTGCCGATGCTACCGGCGGCGTTCAGGCGATCGAAAAGTTGATGGGGCTGAGCGGCGTGCAAGGTGCTGCGCCTGCCCGTATCGCCGCCCTTGCCTATGCCCGGCCCGCGCCAGGCGAAAGCACCTCCGACCGCGCCGATCGGCTCTTTTCGAAAGTGACGCTCTCGCTGAAGGATGTGGAGCGCGACCAGATGGAGCGGCTTGAGCAACTGACGGATGGGGCAGCCAAAACATCCGAAGCCATCCGCAAGATCGTCGGTCGCACAGGTGTTGCCCTGTCCGAGAATGACGTCACGGAGTTGGCGCCCTCCGATGAGGCCACAGCTTCGACGAATGCGGCAATTGGCGGCCCTTTCGTCGAGCCCGTGAACGACGACGGCTTCGGCCGGTCGCTTGCCGCGCTCGACTCGGCCCTTGCCGAGCTTGAGCAGACCCGGGCTCAGGTCCGCGAACTGCCATTCGGCAACCCGTCGCCGGCAAGCGATATCACCAGCGACTTCGGCAACAGGCTCGATCCCTTTCTCGGCCGCTTGGCGCTGCACGCAGGCATCGACTTTCGTGCCACGGTCGGCACCCGCATCCGTGCGGCGGCTCCGGGCACCGTCACCAATGCCGGCCTGACGGGTGGCTATGGAAACATGGTCGAGATCGATCATGGCAACGGCGTTGCCAGCCGCTACGCCCATCTCTCGACGGTTTTGGTCAAGGTCGGTGACAGGATCAAGGCCGGTGATGTCGTCGCCAAATCCGGCAACACCGGGCGCTCGACGGGCCCGCACCTGCATTATGAGATCCGGCTGCACGGTCAGGCGGTTGATCCCATGCGGTTTCTCAACGCTGGCAGCAAGCTCGCCAGCTATATGAAATGAGCGCTGCGCCGGCCTGCCCGGCCGCTGCTACTTGACAAGAAACGCAACAGATTCGTTGCCGTTCACCTTTTCCCGCTTCAACGTGCTGGATTTCTTGACTTTCGACGGCATTCGGCTTAAGAGCCCGGCCACGCGGTGGTGTGTTTTCCACCGATCGAGCAGTGTTCTTATCGAACCGGAACGGAAACAGATTTCCCTTTGACCAATTTTGCTGACCTTGGCCTTAGCCAAAAAGTTCTCTCCGCAGTTACCGATGCGGGCTACACAATCCCGACCCCGATCCAGGCTGGTGCCATTCCCCCGGCACTCCAGCGCCGCGATATTCTCGGCATCGCGCAGACGGGAACAGGCAAGACGGCCTCCTTCGTGTTGCCGATGCTGACCCTGCTCGAAAAGGGTCGTGCACGAGCGCGCATGCCGCGCACGCTGATTCTGGAGCCGACGCGCGAACTGGCTGCCCAGGTCGCTGAGAACTTCGACAAGTACGGCAAGAACCACAAGCTCAACATCGCACTCCTGATCGGCGGCGTCTCGTTCGACGAACAGGATCGCAAGCTGGAGCGCGGCGCCGATGTGCTGATTTGCACGCCCGGCCGCCTGCTCGACCATTTCGAGCGTGGCAAGCTGCTGATGAGCGGCGTCGAGATCCTGGTCATCGACGAAGCTGACCGCATGCTCGACATGGGCTTCATTCCGGATATCGAGCGCATCGCCAAGATGATCCCGTTCACGCGCCAGACGCTGTTCTTCTCGGCAACCATGCCGCCGGAGATCCAGAAGCTTGCCGACCGCTTCCTGCAGAACCCGGAACGGGTCGAAGTCGCCCGCCCGGCGTCCACGGCCCAGACGGTGACGCAGCGCTTCGTTGCGACACACGCGAAAGATTATGAAAAGCGCGCCGTGCTGCGTGACCTGATCCGCGCCCAGGACGAGCTGAAGAACGCCATCATCTTCTGCAATCGCAAGAAGGATGTCGCCGACCTCTTCCGGTCGCTTGACCGTCACGGTTTCTCGGTCGGCGCTCTGCATGGCGACATGGACCAGCGCTCGCGCATGACCATGCTTGCCAATTTCAAGGACAATAACATCAAGTTGCTGGTCGCATCCGATGTTGCTGCCCGCGGCCTTGACATCCCCGATGTCAGCCACGTCTTCAATTTCGACGTGCCGATCCATGCGGAAGACTATGTTCACCGCATCGGCCGTACAGGCCGTGCCGGCCGCTCCGGCGCATCGTTCACGCTGGTGACCAAGCGCGACACGAAGTTCTCCGACGCCATCGAGAAGCTGATCGGCCAGAAGGTCGAGTGGCTGAACGGCGATCTCTCGAACCTTCCCGAGCCGATGGAAAGCCACGACACCGGTCGCCGTGACCGCGGCCGCGACGGCCGCAGGGACCGTAAAAAAGATGGGGACCGTGCGCCGAGAGGCCGTTCCGATCACAAAACAGATACGGTTCGTGCCGATAGTGAGGCCGAAATCGAAGCAGTCGTCGAAAGGGTAGAATCGGTGAAACCGGCACGCAACGCAGAGACGAAGCAGGGCAACGGCCACCGTCCGGAACGTCCGGTCCGCGCGGCAAACCCTGCCAATGACGACAACCGTGATCGTCGCAATCGCCACCGTCGCGACCACGACGACGGTCCGACGCCTGTCGGTTTCGGTGACGAGATCCCCGCGTTCATGCTGATTGCCGGCAAGGCCTGATCCAACCGATGGGTCGGCCGGGCATTGACTTTCCGGGCCTCGGCTGCGGACTAGCGATCATGCGCGACAGCAAGCTGTTGCTGTGCAAGCGCCTGAAGGCGCCTGAAGCCGGCCACTGGAACATTGTGGGCGGCAAGGTCGACCACATGGAGCGCAGCGAGCTCGCCGCGCGCCGTGAGGCCGAAGAGGAAAGCGGCCTGTCGATCCGTTCGACCCGCTTTCTCTGCCTCAGCGAACAACTGATCGAGGCGGATCGTCAGCACTGGATCTCGATGATCTACGTGACCGACGACTTTTCGGGCGAACCGCAACTGACCGAGCCGGACAAGCTGTCCGACATCGGCTGGTACGATCTCGATGCCCTGCCCCAGCCGCTTTCGCGGTTTGCCGCCGACGCCGTCGGTGCGATTCGAGCACAGGCGAAGTTTCTGGTCGACGCCGGCTGAACCTCTTTCGCCATCTCGCTTGAAGTCGATGGGTCGGCCTATTTCTTGGCCCGCAACGCCGCCTCATAGGCAAGTCTGACCCATCGCGCCATTTCCTCAGGATCGTCATACGCCTCTTCCGGGATGCTCCAGTAGGGCATCTTCACCGGCCTGCCCTTGCCGTCATAGGCCCATTGCCGGGATCCGGCCGCCTCGAAGGCTGGGGCCGTCTTGTCATCGCCCTTCAGCAGAATTTCGCCGTCGACTTCAAGCGCGAAGATGATTCCTTCGAAATAGATGCCCTTGCCGCCGAACATGCGTTTGATGGTCACCGGCCCGAGCGTTTCGAACATCTCTTCGATTGCGGCATTGTCCACGCGTTCACTCCTCCAAAATTCCGCCGGCAGCGATGATCTGCTCCGGCGTGTCGAGGTCAAGACGCGCAGCGGCGCCCAGCTCGACGTCGATCACCGGCAATCCACATCCCTCGACGATGTGCCTAGCTCCAACATCGCCAACCAGTCGGCCGATGGCGGCAAAGGTCTGCCGCGGCAGGATAACCGGGTTGCCGCGCTGGCCACCGGCCGTGGCCCGGATCACTGCGCTTCCGCCTTCTGCCGCAAACGTATCGACGAGCCGGCGCAGGTCGCCCGCCGTTATCCCCGGCATGTCGGCCAGCATCACCAGCATGCCGCTCGCCCCCTGATCGAGTGCAGCAAGCCCTGATGTCAACGAGGACGCCATGCCGGAGAGATAATCGGGGTTGGAGACGAACGTCACCGGCAGGCCGCCGAGCGCTGCGCGGATTTCGGCCTCACGATGTCCGGTGACGACGATCACGCGGCCGATATCGGCTGCAAGCGCGGTGACGACGCTGCGGCGAACGAGCGGCACACCATCGAAAGTCGCCAGCAGCTTATGCCCGCCTCCGAGGCCCATGCGACTGGCACGGCCAGCGGCCAGCACAACGGTTTCAACCGGCCGCAAGGCCTTCGGCGCAGCAGGTTCGCGCGGCTGCGGACGGGTTGGTATCTCTTTCAAGAGGCCGCCGACGCCGAGCCCCGTAATGTCATGCGGGCTTGGCCATTCGCCGGCGAGAATGCGGTCGAGCACCCAGTCGAAGCCGTTTTCGCGCGGGCTGCGCGCACAGCCCGGTGCTCCGATTACCGGCACCTTACCGACGCGGCCGAGCACGATGAGATTGCCGGGATCGACCGGCATGCCGACATGATCGACAGTGCCGCCAGCACGGCGGATGGCGGCCGGAATGACATCGTCCGAATCGGCAACCGCCGAGGCACCAAAGACGACGATGAGGTCGTGGTCGGCCTTCAAATCGTCGATGGCCGCAGCCACGGCGTCTTCCATATGGGCGACGCGCCGCTCGGTCGTCAGTTGGCTTGCGGATTGCCGCAGGCGCGCGGCCAGCACCGCATGGGTCTTGTCCATGACCTGGCGCTTCAATGATGGCAACTCGGTTGCTATCAGTGCCGCGTTGCGTGCGGCGAAGGGTTTGACCTCGAAGGCAGTATGAGTACGCAACAGCGTTTCGGCCTGCTCGACGAGTGAACCTGCCAATGCAAGCGGTATGATCTTGATGGTTGCCACCATGTCGCCGGGTTTGACCGGCACATGGTCCGCAAGGCAGGCGAGCGTGATGGCCGGGTCGATGCGGTTCAGCTTGTCGACGGTTTCGCGGGTGGCGACGAACAGTCCGTGTACCCGCGAATAGATGTTCACGCGGCCGGTTGCCGCTGCCGAGAACCGCAGATGGTCAGGCGCGATCGCCGCGGCGATCCGGGCCGCCGCTTCATTCTCGAGCAGATCGCCCCGATCCGGTTGGGCGACGATAATCTCGGCGATCCCTGCCTGCGCAAGTGCCGCGATATCGGCTGAGGTGAGCACGTGCCCCTTCGGCAATCGCAGATCGCCGGCCTTGACGGCATGCGCGAGCAAGACGCCTTCGGCCGCTGAAAGCTTGACGGCGCCAAATTTCATAGACGCTCCTCGCTGCCGTGCATGATATCCCGACGCCGCAGCGCTTCGATGATTTCGGCGAGGATCGCAACCGCGATCTCCGCTGGGCTCGCTGCGCCGATGTCGAGCCCGATAGGCGCCTTGACCCGCGCGATCGCGTCATCGGTCAGTCCGAGGCGCCGCAGTCGTTCGACGCGGCTTGCATGGGTCTTTCTGCTGCCAAGCGCCCCGACATAGAAACAGCCGCTGGCAAGTGCCGCCCGGATCGGTTCGTCATCGATCTTCGGATCGTGTGTGACTGCGACCATGGCCGTAAACCGATCGAACGGCCTGACCTTCAGAACGTCCTCCGGCCACTCCGCTATCAGCTCGACGCCGGCAAAGCGTTCGGCCGTCGCGAAGGCAGTGCGCGGATCGACGACGGTGAGGTCGAAGCCTGCGATGGGCGCCATGCGCGCAAGCGCCTGGGAGATATGGACGGCGCCGACAATGAGGATACGCGGCGGTGGCAGGTAGACATTGAGAAAGAAGGACCGCTCAGCCGCGACGATTATTCCGGCCTTACCGGAGCGAAGTGCAGATGCCATCGCGTCAACCCATTCGTCTGGACAGCGTTCGCCTTCGACGCAAAGATGGCTCTGGCCGGTCGCAAGATCGGTGAAGGCGACAGCCGCTCGTCTATCAGCGCGCGCCGCATTTAATGCCTGAAGGGTTGTGATATCCATGGTTCAGCCATCAATCCGCTCGACGAGCACCCGGATCCGGCCGCCACAGGAAAGTCCGACGCGCCATGCCGTCTCGTCGGCAACGCCGAATTCAAGAATTCTCGGCTTTCCCGTATCAAGAATATCGGCCGCTTCGCTGATGACTGCGCCCTCGACGCATCCGCCGGAAACGGAACCTTCGAAATTGCCGGCACCGTCGATCACCAGGTGGCTGCCGACCGGCCGCGGCGCAGATCCCCAGGTTTCGATCACCGTTGCAATCGCCACCCGACGCCCTTCGCCGACCCAGGCTTCGGCGATGGCGAGCGGATCGAGGATGTCGGTTGATGCCTGCATGTTACCTACCTCCCAGCGCGGCCTCCCAGCATTACGCGATGCTCGTTCATGAACCGTCGTGGGTCGGCCGCCCCAGACCGTTGACCCGACAGCGATTTGACCAGCTCGCCCACGGACTCAAGATTGTGCACGGCCCGGAATTCGTCAACATGCGGAAGCATCGCTTTGACGCCGCGGGCGCGCGCCTCGAAGCCGTCGAACCGCAAGAGCGGATTGAGCCAGATCAGCCGGCGGCACGAGCGGTGCAGGCGATCGATCTCCTGCTCCAGCTCTGCCGTATCATCGCGCTCGAGGCCATCGGTGATCAAAAGGACGATGGCACCCTGCCCCAGCACGCGTCGCGACCAGCATCGGTTGAACTCATGCAGGGTTTCGCCGATGCGCGTGCCTCCGGACCAGTCCTTGACCGCGGAGATGCATTCGTCGAGCGCGACATCAGGGTCGCGGTTTCGCATCGGCCGCGAAACATTCGTCAGCCGCGTGCCGAAGAGGAAGGTGTGAACGCGCTGGCGCTTTTCGCTCAGGGCGTGGAGAAAATGCAGGAAGATGCGTGTGTATTGGCTCATCGACCCGGAAATATCCGCAAGCACGACCAGCGGCGGATGAACGAGGCGCCGTTCGCGAAAGCGCGGCAAGATCAATTCACCGCCGAAGCGCATGGCGTCGCGCATCGTCGCGCGCGGATCGATCCGGATCTGCCGCGCAGAGGCGCGGTAGCGGCGGGTCCTCACCCGGTCGAGCGGCAGCACCAGCGACGACAGCGCCCGCCTCGCCTCAGTGATTTCAGCAGCCGTCATCTGGGCGAAATCGGCCTTGCGGAAAAGCTCCCTGCCCGAGACGGTATAGCGTGCGTCGACCTCGATCTCGGGTTCGTCGCGCGGCGGCCGGGCATCGTCGTGGCCAGACATCAGCGCATCGCTGACCCGCGTCTCGCCGGCCCGTCGGCGCTGGCGCTCGCTCCCGCGTTCCGGCGCGAGCGGAGACATCATCGCGATCATCTTCTCGACGAGGCCGCGCGAACGCCAGAATAGACGAAAGGCCTCGTCAAAGACTGCCTGGTCTTCGTGGCGCTTGACGAAGATGCACTGAAGTGCCGCGTAGAACTCGTCGCGCGTGCCGATGCCGATCAGGGTGACCGCGCCGATGGCGTCGGCTATCGCTCCGGGGCCGACCTTCATCCCGGCGCGTCGCAAGGCGCGGGCAAAGAACACGATGTTGTCGGCCAGCTTTCCGTCGCCGGGCGGCATCGGCGGGAGAATGGCACCATCAGGCGGATGTTCTCCCGGCTCCATCGTCAACCTGCCGTCAGCAATTCGGCCTTGACCTCGGCGAGCAGCTTGCGCCCCTCGGCTCCGTCGATCCTGGCGATGTCGTCCTGGTATTTTAGGAGAGTGCCCAGCGTATCGGCGATCGTCTCGGGGTCGAGTGCGAGCCGGTCGAGCTCGGTCAGGGCCGTCGCCCAGTCGATCGTCTCGGCAACACCCGGGTTCTTGAAAAGATCGATCGTGCGGAGCCGCTGCACATAGGCGATGATTTCGCGCGACAGGGCTGTGTTGCAGCCCGGAACCTTGCGGCGGATGATTTCGAGTTCCTGCGCCGCCTTGGGGTAGTCGACCCAATGGTAGAGGCAACGCCGCTTCAAGGCATCGTGGATCTCGCGCGTGCGGTTGGTGGTGATGATGACAATCGGCGGTTCGGCAGCGCGGATGGTGCCCAGTTCCGGAATGGTCACCTGGAAATCCGACAGGACCTCGAGCAGAAACGCCTCGAAGGCTTCGTCGGTGCGGTCGAGTTCGTCGATCAGGAACACCGGTGCCCGTCCGCTCTCAGCCGAAATGGCCTGAAGCACCGGGCGTCGAATGAGAAATCGTTCCGAGAAGATGTCGCTTTCGACCCTGCGTCGGTCCACCGTGCCGGCCGCTTCCGACAGCCGGATCTCCAGCATCTGCGCGGGATAGTTCCACTCGTAAACGGCAGACGCGACGTCGAGCCCCTCGTAGCACTGCAGGCGGATCAAAGGCCGATCGAGGGCACGGGCGAGCACCTTGGCGACCTCGGTCTTGCCGACACCGGCCTCGCCTTCGAGAAAGAGCGGGCGTTTCATCCGGAGCGCGAGAAACAGCACCGTCGCAAGCGCCGTGCCGGCGAGATAATCCTGTGCCTCCAGCATCGCCATCGTTTCATCGATGGATTGGGGCAATTCACCTGTCGCCGGCGCCATGCATCCTCCGCTACGGCCAGTTTCAGTCATTCGTCATGATATCTGATATAAACGTCTTATATCAGCTGCTTGCAGGCATTTTCTCACGTTCTCAGCGAGAACGGATCGCCCGTCTTGAAAACCTACAGCGAGTGGTATCCGCGGTCTACATAAATGAGCGGCGGGCGCGACGGACCGAGCGAGACATCCACGACCTCGCCGAACAGCACGATATGGGTCGCGATGGTCTTGACCTCGATCAGCCGGCAATCGAAAGCGGCGGTTGCATCAACGAGGATCGGCGAACCGGTCGTCAGCTGCGTCCATTGGCCGAGCGCGAAGCGGCGATCCATGTCGAGCTGGTCACGACCGGAAAAGGCGTGGGCGAGCGCACGATGCTCGTCGCCGAGCAGGTTCAGCGCAAAGCTGCCTCCCCGCACGAAGATGTCATTGCGCGGGTTTGCAGCGTTCAGGCAGACGAGAACGGTTGGAGGGCTGTCGGAAACCGAGCAGGAGGCGGTGACCGTGACTCCGCGTCGCTCGCCGCCATCGGCAGCGGTGATGAGCTGCACGTGGCCGGCCAGGCGGCTCATCGCGTCGCGATAACTTATCGGGTCCAGTCGGGCTCTCTCCAACACATCTCTCTCCAGGCGATGTCAGGCACATATAGCCGCTGGCGGAAAATATGAAACCCGCCGGCCGGAGAATCTTGCAGATCCGCGACATGGTCATGGCGCGGATCGGATGGCCGTCGTTTCCACCTGCATCTTTTCCTTTGACGCCGGTGGCCACATCCTTAAAACATGCGGCCACTACAGCGCCGCGGATGATTGAGATCACGCCAAGGAATGCGGTAGCATTTTTAGACTCGCTGCATAATCTCTCCTTGAAACCATTCCGACCTTGGGAATTATGCAGTATCGGGGAATTGCATGCTTCGTTCGATCGTTTTGAGCCTCATCGTAGCGGGAATGGCGCAAGCTGCACCTGCCGCCGCTGCCGGCGTCAAGGTCGCTGTTGTTGCTCCCGTTGAAGGGCCGTTCGCCCTGCTCGGCAAGCAGATCATCGATGGCGCCACCTTCCAGGCAGCCGATCGCGGCAGCGAAATCGTCGTCATCCCCGAAACATGCGACGCGGCTAGTGCCGAAGCTCTGACCAAGGCGCTTCTGGCGGCCGGCGCCGAGGCGGCCATCGGCTTCCTCTGCACCGAGAGCCTCACCGCGACGCTGCCAGCGCTCGCCGAGGCCAATATACCAGCGGTGACGCTGAGCGTGCGTTCTGACATCCTGATGGAAGACGTGCTCAAGAAGAACTGGCCGCTGTTTCGCCTCGCCCCGAGCGGCAAGGCCGAATCGGCCGGCATCGTTGCTGCCATTACCGCGCGTTGGAAGGACAAGCCGATCGCCTTGATCGACGACGGCACGATCCATAGCCGCGAACTGGTCGAGAGCGTGCGCGCAGCGCTCGGCGAAATCGGACTGACACCAGTCTTTACCGACACCTATCGCCCCGCCCAGGAGCAGCAGATCAACCTCGTGCGGCGCCTGGTGAAGAGCGGCGCAACGCACGTCTTCACCGGCGGCGACCGACAGGATACCGCCGTGATCGCGCGCGATGCGCAGGAGGAAGGCGCAAGCCTGACCTTGCTCGGCGGCGACACGCTGAACGCAGCCGACGCGACCGTACCGCTGGCCGACGGTGTTCTGGCGCTGACGTTGCCCGATGCGGCTCAGTCTTCTGAGGGCAAGCCTGTCGCCGACGCCATGCGGTCAGCCGGCATCGAGCCCGAAGGTTATGTGCTCCAGGCATTCGGCGCCATGTCTGTTCTGGAGCAGGCCAGGGATCAGGCTGAAAAGGACGAAAAGCCGTTGACGGAGGTGCTGCTCAAGGCGCCCTACCAGACGATCCTCGGCCCGATCGCTTTCAACTCGGCGCACGAGCGCGCCGGCAATCCCTATCGATTGATGCAATGGCAGGCGGGCCGCTTCGTCCCCGTTGCCGACGCCGCCGGAGCGCAATGATGGTACCTGGGCCACATAACCTGATCACCGATGTCGCTGGCCTTTCCGTCGGCAATGCCGAAGACCATCGCTTGAAATCGGGCGTGACCGCAATCGTCTGCGATCCGCCGGCAACGGCCGCCGTCCAGGTGCTCGGCGGTGCTCCCGGCGCGCGCGAAACGGATTTGCTCGAACCGCACAACACCGTGCAGACCGTCGATGCCATCATCCTGTCCGGCGGTTCGGCCTTTGGCCTGGACGCTGCATCCGGTGCGCAGGCAGCACTCAAGGAGATGGGACGCGGCTTTGCCATCGGGCCACACCGCGTGCCGATCGTGCCGGCTGCAATCCTGTTCGACCTGATCAACGGTGGCGACAAGGACTGGGGGCAGTTCCCCCCCTACCGCGAACTTGGCTACGAGGCTGTGCGCAAAGCGGATCTGAGCTTTTCGACGGGCTCGGCAGGCGCCGGCACCGGCGCCTTGACGGCGACCTTCAAGGGTGGCCTTGGCTCCGCCTCGATCGTGCTGCCGAACGGGATCACCGTCGGCGCGCTCGTAGCCGTCAACGCACTCGGCTCGGCGACCGTCGGCGGCACCCGGCATTTCTGGGCCGCTCCCTTCGAGAAGCAGGAAGAGTTCGGTGGGCTTGGCCTGCCCCATCCCCTGCCGGCGGACGCATCCGATATCCGCACGAAACTGGCTGCCAACCTGTCGGCAGCCGCCAACACCACGATCGCGGTGATCGCGACGGATGCGGTGTTGACCAAGGCCGAGGCCAAGCGCCTGGCAATCGCGGCGCATGATGGCTTCTCGCGGGCCCTATGGCCGGCGCACACGCCGCTTGACGGTGACCTCATCTTCGCGCTTGCCACCGGCGCAAGCGGCAGAACATTGGAGCTCGCGGATTTCCTCGATCTCGGCGCAGCCGCCGCGGCGACGATGGCGCGCGCGATCGCCCGCGGCGTCCATGACGCAACACCCGCCGAAAACGATCCCGTCCCGTGCTGGTCCAGCCGCGGTTGAACCACGATTAGCAGCGCGCATGTTGTTTGCGCGGCTGCGGAGTGCTATTGCGCGGGAAACAGCCGGAGCCTCTCATGACCCATCCCATTCGCATTGCACCGTCGATCCTGGCGGCCGATTTTTCGAAGCTCGGACAGGAAGTCCGCGACGTCGTGGATGCCGGCGCGGATTGGATCCATCTCGATGTCATGGACGGGCATTTCGTCCCGAACATCACGTTTGGGCCCGACGTGATCAAGTCGTTGCGCCGCTATACCGAGGCGACCTTTGATTGCCACCTGATGATCTCGCCCGCCGACGGGTTCCTTGAAGCCTTTGCCAAGGCCGGTTGCGATATCCTGACGGTTCACGCTGAAGCCGGGCCGCACCTTCACCGTTCGCTGCAGACCGTCAGGTCGCTCGGCAAGAAGGCCGGCGTTTCGCTCAATCCGGCAACGCCCGAAAGCGCCATCGAATATGTGCTCGACACCGTGGACTTGGTACTGGTGATGACGGTCAACCCGGGTTTCGGCGGCCAGAAATTCATCGACGCGACGGCGGAAAAGATCCGCCGGATCAAGGCGATGATCGGCGATCGGCCAATCGAGATCGAAGTCGACGGCGGCATCGCCCCTGAAACGGCAGCGATTGCGGCCGGCGCCGGCGCAAATGTGCTCGTCGCCGGTTCGGCAATCTTCAAGGGTGGTTCGGTCGATGCCTATCGCTCTGCCATCCAGGCGATCCGCACCCCCGCCGAAAAGGCCCGCTAATGGCGCACCTGGCGACGTCAGGGCTGCTTCTCGGGGTGGCTGCGCTTATGGCGTCACAGGCATCGGCCGGTGACTATGCTGCATTCCAGCCGATCGGCTTTTCCTCCGACGGCAATGTTTTTGCGTTCGAGGAGTATGGCGTCCAGGACGGCTCGGGTTTCCCGTATTCTACGATCTACGTCGTCGATACGCGCAACGACACGTTTCTGCCGGGCGCGCCGGTGCGCGCGGTCGGTCGCGAGGATGGCGCTCCGCTGCACCGGACGAGACACGAGGCGCATCGCCGCGCCGCGCCCTTGATCGATGCCTACAGGCTTGCCGATGCGCCGGGACTGCTCGCTGCCTACAATCCGATTACCGAAGCCAATGCAGCGCCGCTGGCCCTTACCTACGATGCCTTTGCCGCAGACGATGCCTTCCGTGAGACCTACGGCCTGACACTCGAGGAAAAAAGCTTCGAGCCGGAAGGGCTGTGCAAAGATTTCCTGAAAGAGGTCAAAGGCTTCCGCCTGTCGATGACGATGAAGGCTGGCAAGCCGGCAAGTGACGTGCTGCAGGACGACGCTCGTGTGCCGGAAAGCCGCCGTTGCCCGACCGGTTATCGCATCGGCGGCGCAGTGACGCACATGAACGATGATGGCACGCAAACCCATGTCGTGATGGTGCTGGTCAAATCGCTCGGCTTCGAGGGCACGACCGACAGACGATGGATTGCGGTTCCGACCCGGATCGCAAGATGAATGAAACGGGCGCCGGGGCGAAATCAGCTTATGCTTCCGCGCCGGCCCTGAAGCGCTCGCGATTCGTACGGGCGTTCCCGTCCGCGCCTGAACTTGTGTTGGGCGCGCCGGCCTGGGGGCTGGTGACGGTCGCTTCCGCCTGGTTTGCGCTCTGGCTTCGCGAGAGCACCCTAACCTTCCACCTGGCGGAATTGCTCGTGATGTATGGTCTCGGTGCCATGCTGGCCTGGCCGCCTGCACTGTTCCTGGCACGTTTCGCCACGCTTGGCCGTCCTGCTGAAACCCGGTTTGCGGCCTATCTCTTGTGCCTGTCGCTCGGCACGATCGCCGTCACGGCCATGCTGTTCGCGCTCGATTATCGCGTGTTTTACGCCCGCTGGCACGCCGATACCGGCACCCGGGCCTGGTTTTACCAGTTCGCCTTTACCTCGCTTGTCGCCTTCTACCAGTTCCTGGTGCTGGGCATTCGGCTCTATCTTCCGGTCGGCGGCGTGGCACTTCTGGCCGTCAGCCTGTGGCTTGCGAGGGCTGAGGGCCGTCAACAACGTTGAGCTTGGCGGGCATCTTTGCTAGAGGCACAGCCATCCTCCACTGATGACGAAAGCTGAGAGCCCATGATCCCCCGTTATTCCCGACCGGAAATGGTGGCCATCTGGTCGCCGGAAACCAAGTTCCGCATCTGGTTCGAGATCGAGGCCCATGCCTGCGATGCGCTGGCCGAAATCGGCGTGATCCCGAAAGATGCCGCAAAGACGATCTGGGAAAAGGGTGGCGCCGCCACGTTCGACGTCGATCGTATCGACGAAATCGAAGCCGTCACCAAGCACGACGTCATTGCGTTCCTGACGCATCTGGCAGAGTTCGTCGGCCCCGACAGCCGCTTCATCCACCAGGGCATGACGTCCTCCGACGTGCTCGACACCTGCTTCAACGTGCAGCTGGTACGGGCAACCGACCTTCTGCTTGCCGATATGGACAAGCTGCTGGAAGCGCTGAAGCGTCGCGCGTTCGAACACAAGGATACGGTGACGATCGGCCGCTCGCACGGCATCCACGCCGAACCGACGACCTTCGGCGTCAAGCTGGCGCTGGCCTATGCCGAGTTCGATCGCTGCAAGCAGCGTCTTATCGCAGCCCGCGAAGAAGTTGCGACCTGCGCTATCTCCGGCGCCGTCGGCACCTTCGCCAATATCGACCCGCGCGTCGAGGAACACGTCGCCAAGGCGCTTGGGCTGAAGCCAGAGCCGGTCTCCACCCAGGTGATCCCGCGCGACCGCCACGCGATGTATTTCGCCACCCTTGGCGTCGTCGCCTCGTCGATCGAGCGCCTGGCCACCGAAATCCGCCACCTGCAGCGCACGGAAGTCCTCGAAGCTGAGGAATATTTCTCGCCGGGCCAGAAGGGCTCGTCGGCCATGCCGCACAAGCGCAATCCGGTGCTGACGGAAAACCTCACGGGTCTTGCCCGCATGGTCCGCGCTTTCGCCATTCCTGCGATGGAAAACGTCGCGCTCTGGCACGAGCGCGATATCTCACATTCCTCGGTCGAGCGCATGATCGGCCCGGATGCGACGGTAACGCTCGACTTCGCGCTTGCCCGCTTGACCGGCGTAATCGACAAGCTGCTCGTCTATCCCGACAACATGACCAAGAACATGAACAAGTTCCGCGGTCTCGTTCACTCGCAGCGCGTCCTGCTCGCATTGACGCAGGCCGGCGTGTCGCGTGAGGATGCCTATCGCCTCGTCCAGCGCAACGCGATGAAGGTCTGGGAACAGGGCAAGGACTTCCTGGAGGAGTTGCTTGCCGATGCCGAGGTTCGCGCGGCCCTGTCGGAAGCTGACATCCGCGAAAAGTTCGATCTGGGTTACCACACCAAACACGTCGACACGATCTTCAGCCGGGTCTTTGGCTAAGCATGTCGCGCAAAAGTGTGCGGCGGTTTTGCGGTGACGACATGCCCAAGAAATAAAAGCCGGGCGCGATAGCCGCCCGGTTCGTGCCAGAACGAAGCACGTTTCTGTTGTAATGCTCCATAATGCCCGCATTTGACGCAGTCTGATCAAATGCGGGCATTTTTGTTAGCAAGGAATTCAATCATTGCGTGAGATGGTCGATCCTGAGCAATTCAGATCGAGGGTTCACATGGCCTACAAGGACAGTGTTCAGCGCACGGCTGCGCGCACGCAGACGAAGATTACCGGGACGGTCACCTGCAAGACGGGCGCGAGCAACGGTATCGTCACGGATCTTTCCGCTGAAGGCATCTGCTTTCAGCTTTATTTCGACATCAACGCCCGCACCGGACAGGAAGTAACGATCCGCAGCGAAGAACTCGGATTTCTGACCGGAATGGTGCGCTGGTATCGCGGTGACAAGATCGGCATCAAGCTCAATCTTTCGTCCAACACCGCTGCCCAGATTTCGTCCTACTACAAGTATTTCAAGTAGTTCGAGCGATCATTGCAAGAAGAAGCGGCCAGCCTCGCGAAGGCTGGCCGTTTTGTCGTTATCGCCTGCGGCTGCGTGGATCCGGCTCGATCATCTTGCGATACATATGCCACGTCGCGTGACCGAGGATAGGCATGATCACGGCGAGACCAACGAAGACCGGGATAGAGCCGATCAGCAGGCCAGCGGCAATGATAAATCCCCAGAAGGCGACCGGTATCGGATTGACGAGTGTTGCGCGGATCGACGTTTCGACCGCGGCCACGGCGCCGACGTCACGATCGATCAGCAACGGGAACGACACCACGCTGATCGACAGCACGATGACGGCGAAAACGAATCCTACGGCATTGCCGACCAGGATCAGGTTCCAGCCCTGTTCCGTGTTGACGATGCCATTCCAGAAGGCGGCAATCGATGCCGGCGGTTCGGCGCCGAACATCCTGACATAGAGAGCCTGTGCCACCAGCAGCCAGGCGATGAAGATGAAGAACAGCATCGCCGCGACGGCCAGGATGGAGGGCAGCGCCCGAGAACGATGCAGTCGGAAGGCGTGAGGCCAGGACGTATCCATGCCGAGTTCGCGACGCCTGCTGATTTCATAAAGCCCGATGGCCGCAACCGGTCCGACAAGGGCAAAGCCCGATGCGAGCGGATAAAGCAGCGGCAGCATGTTGGCGCCTGCACTCCAGGTCATCAGGACGGCGCCGGCGATGGGGTAGATCAAGCAGAGAAAAACATAGTGAGACGGCTTTTCGCGAAAGTCGCTGAACCCGAGGCGTAACGCGTCCATCACGTCAGCCAGGCCGATCTTTCGTATTCCGGGATGGGCGGCACTCGCGTCCGATCCCGACAGAACATGGAATGTTGTCATGGCTCACACTCCTCAACCACTACAGAGCGGCCACGGACCAGCGACAACGGCAAAACTCGAGCCGCATCGACCGCGACCTGCATTGGCGATTATACATAAAATGCAGGCTCTGTCGCCTACGCCTTGACTTCGACGAGTTTCGACGCCACATCGCGGCCATTATGAAACTTTCCGACGCCCATATCCTGATCGTTCCCGGCTACACCAATTCTGGTCCCAACCATTGGCAGTCCCGCTGGGAGAGAAAGATGTCCACGGCTCGCCGCGTGGAGCAGGCCGAATGGGCCAAGCCAGTGCGCGAGGATTGGGTGGCGCGCATGATCGAGGAGGTCAATGCCGCCGAAAAGCCGGTCGTCATCGTCGCTCACTCGCTCGGCGTTGCGACTGCGGTCCATGCCCTGCCCCACATCGAAAAGAAGATCGCCGGCGCCTTCCTGGTCGCCCCGCCGGATGTGGCCAATGCCGCGATCCGGCCGAAGCACCTGATGACCTTCGGGCCATATCCGCGCGATCCGCTGCCGTTTCCGTCGCTCATGGTCGCAAGCCGCAACGATCCGTTTGGCTCCTATGAGCATGCCGACGAGATCGCCAAATCCTGGGGGGCCCTGCTGGTGGACGCCGGGCAATCCGGCCATCTCAACACCGAGTCCGGACACGGCCCGTGGCCGGAGGGCACGATGGTCTTCGCGCAGTTTCTCAGCCGCCTGCAGCCCTGATCGCCCTGCTAATAAGACGACTCGGCATTAATCCGAAGTTCATGGTCCGCGATCATCATCTACCGGCAACAAATGCTGGATCGTGGGATACGTGACCGGACCGAAAGATCCCATCAACAACAAACGCCGTGCATCGGCGAAGCTAGACATTGTGATGCGATCGGCGCTGGACCAGCTGCCGGTCGGGGCGATCGTTGTCGACGAAACAGGGACGATCGTTTCGGCAAACCCCTATGCCTGCGATCTTTTGCGCCTTCAGTCGTGCGAGTTACTCAATCGGTCTCTCCATGACCTTGTTCATGCCGACGACCAACACCTGCTGTCGCCCGATGGGACGTCGCAACCTTCGGCATCCGCCCAGACGATCCGCCTGCATGGCGCGGCCGACACCGTTTCTCTGGTTTGCTCCTCTTGTGCAATGGCGGACAACCGCTTGTTGCTGATGCTTCCGGTCGATCATCTGATCTGCGAGATTGCGGGACTTCGCAACGATGAGACGCGGTGGAAGTATGCGCTTGAAAGTGCGCTCGAAGGCGTCTGGGATCACGATTTTTCGACCGGCAATCTCTTCTACTCCGCCACGTGGAAGCGTCTGCGCGGCCTTCCTGACGACGCTGAGGTCGACGGCTCGCTCGATGCCTGGATCGAGAATGTGCATCCGGACGATCGTGCCCATGTGGTGGCTTCGATCGGGCGCCAAGATTCAGGCGAGGTCACCTACAACACGTTCCAGTATCGCGAACGCCACGCGGACGGACATTGGGTCTGGATCGAAAGCCGCGGCGCATCCGTCGCCTATGGAGAGGACGGCAAGCCCAGTCGCATTATCGGCACCGACACGGATATTACGCCGCGAAAGGAGGCCGAGACGCGGCTTGAGGAAATCTCACGGCGTCTTCGGCTGGCGCTTGACGTCTCGAAGATCGGCGTGTTCGACCACAATCTCGAAACTCAGGAGACCCTTTGGGACGAACGCATTCTGGGCATCTATGGCCTTGATCCTGGGGCCGGCGCGCCGAGTGGCCGCAACTGGGAAGACATGTTGCATCCCGACGACCGGGAAATCGCGATCGCCCGCGTCAACGGTGGCGTTGCGGCAGGAGCCCCCTTCACCAATGCGTTCCGCATCATCCTGGCGGATGGCGAAATCCGGCACATTCGTGCCAACACGGCATTCTATGTCGACCGCGACGGCACCCGCAAACTGATCGGCGCGAACTGGGACGTCACGGAAGACGTGGCGCTCCAGGAGGAGCTGCGCAAGGCCAAGGCTTCGACCGAAGCCCGCAACCGTGAACTTGAAGAAGCGCGCATCCGCATCGAATACAACGCGTTGCACGACTACCTGACGGACCTGCCGAATCGGCGCTACCTCGATCAGATCCTCGCCGACGATCCGACGCTGAATGCCATCCTCCACCTCGATCTCGATCGCTTCAAGCAGATCAACGACACGCTCGGGCATCAGGCCGGCGATGCGATGCTAATGCATGCCGCCGCGATCCTGCGGTGTCATGCCGATCAGGACGATTTCATCGCCCGCATCGGCGGCGACGAATTCGTCATTCTTTGCCGTCGTGGCCGCAGCCTTGGCGATCTGGGAGATCTCGCAGCGCGCATCGTCCATGCCTTCCGCCGCCCTATTCCCTACGACGGGCAGCTTTGCCGGCTGGGCGCCAGTATCGGCATCGCCTGGAGGGGCGAGGGCGACACCGATCCCAAGCAATTGCTGATGAATGCCGATATCGCACTCTATCGTGCCAAGAGCCTCGGCCGTGACCGATTCGAGGTATTTTCCGAGCAGATCCAGAACCAGATCCTCAGTGCCAAGCGAACCGGCGACGATATCCGTCAGGCGATCGAGGAGGGCCAGTTCGTGCCCTACTACCAGCCGCAATTCGACGCCCGCTCGCTCGATCTCACCGGTGTAGAAACCCTGGTGCGATGGGACCATCCCGAACGCGGCATCCTTGCTCCGACACATTTCCTGAAGGTGGCCGAGGAGATCAACGCCCTGCCCGCGATCGACAGGAGCATCGTCGAGATGGCCTATGCCGATTTTACCGCCTGGCGTCGTGCCGGTCTCACAGTGCCCAAGATCTCGGTCAACGTCTCGTCGCGGCGGCTGCGTGATCAGAGCCTGATCTCCGACCTCCGCGCGATGCGCATTCCGCCGGGGGTTCTATCCTTCGAGTTGTTGGAATCCATATTCCTCGACGATCTCGAAGATGAGATTGCCGAGACGATCGCTGCGCTCAACGGACTCGGCATCGAGATTGAAATCGACGACTTCGGCACTGGGCACGCCTCGATCATCGGCCTGCTCAACCTCAATCCGGCCCGCCTGAAAATTGACCGGGCGCTCGTGGGGCCCATCACCGAAAGCGCCCAACAGGCAAAGCTCGTTCGCGCCATCATCGACATCGGCCACTCGCTCAACATCAAGGTGGTGGCAGAAGGCGTGGAGACCTGGGAGCACGCGGCGATCCTGAGGGATCTCGGTTGCGACATCCTGCAAGGCTACGCGCTGGCAAAGCCGATGAGCCGCCTCGATTTCGAACAGCGCATCAAAAGTGGCTGGAAGCCGTCTCCGGGCGCCGAAACGGCGCCGGAAAAAGGACGTCGCTACAAGGCGGCCAAATAAAAACCGCCCGGCTTTTCAGCCGAGCGGCGATGTCACGGGGCCGTCTGGCCACCCGAAATTACTTGCTCTGGATCTGCTCGATCGCTTCGCCGAGAAGCTCAAGCATGCGCACACGGATCTGCTCTTCGCTCTGGGCAACGCCGGCAGCGTCGAAGTCTGCCTTGATCTTGCGCACGACGTCCTCGTGGCCAGCTTCTTCGAAATCGGCCGCAACGACTTCCTTGGCATAGGCTTCCGCGTCGGTCTTGCCGAGCAAGCCGGCAGCCCAAAGGCCGAGCAGCTTGTTGCGGCGCGCCTCAGACTTGAACCGCAGTTCCTCGTCCAGCGCAAACTTGGCTTCGAAGGCCTTTTCGCGATCCTGCATCGTCGTCATCAATTGATCTCCCTTGAGAATTCCATGCCGGAAATAGTTATCGCCATAAACCAAACCAGTGGTCAAAGTGCAATGCGAAGTTTTCTTGTTTCGTGACTTTCATGGTACCCTAAGCATGTCGCGCAAAAGTGCGCAGCGGTTTTGCGATAATGGCATGCGAAAGATCAAAGATCCAAAGCGCGAGGAGCGGATCCTAGAGATCGCGACACGCTCTAGGTAAATCAGGGGAAGGGAAGATACGCCGATTGTGAAATGCGTTCTTTTCAGCTATGGACCCCGTAAGAACACTCCACTAGCGCGACCCAAGAGCGCCAACAACCACAGAGACAATATCCATGAATCGTCGCCGCCGTATCTACGAGGGCAAGGCAAAGATCCTTTATGAGGGTCCCGAGCCGGGCACGCTGATCCAGTTTTTCAAGGACGACGCGACCGCCTTCAACAAGAAAAAGCATGACGTCATCGACGGCAAGGGTGTGCTGAACAACCGGATTTCCGAGTATATCTTCACGCATCTGAACCGCATCGGCATTCCGACGCACTTCATCCGCCGTCTCAACATGCGCGAGCAGTTGATCAAGGAAGTCGAAATCATCCCGCTCGAGATCGTCGTGCGCAACGTTGCCGCTGGCTCGCTGGCAAAGCGCCTCGGCATCGAAGAAGGCACCGTCCTTCCCCGGTCGATCATCGAATTCTACTACAAGGCCGATGCTTTGGACGACCCGATGGTCTCCGAAGAGCACATCACTGCGTTCGGCTGGGCAAGCCCGCAGGAACTCGATGACGTCATGGCGCTTGCCATCCGCATCAACGACTTCCTGACCGGTCTGTTCCTCGGCGTTGGCATCCAGCTCGTCGATTTCAAGATCGAGTGCGGCCGCCTGTTCGAAGGTGACATGATGCGCATCATTCTGGCGGACGAAATCTCGCCGGACAGCTGCCGTCTGTGGGACATCGAGACCAAGGAAAAGCTCGACAAGGACCGCTTCCGCCGTGATTTGGGCGGCCTGGTCGAGGCCTATCAGGAAGTCGCCCGCCGTCTCGGCATCATGAACGAGAACGAGCCCGTGCGCGGCACCGGCCCGGTTCTGGTCAAGTAGTTTCTGGTCAAGTTAGTTCGGGGAAAGTGTAAAGTGATCAAGGCACGTGTAACCGTGACGCTGAAGAATGGCGTTCTCGATCCGCAGGGCAAGGCAATCGAAGGCGCGCTCGGCGCGTTGGGCTTCGACGGCATCGGCCAGGTCCGCCAGGGCAAGGTGTTCGATCTGCAGATCGAGACCGGCGACAGGACCAAGGCTGAGGCCGACCTCAAGGCGATGTGCGAAAAGCTACTCGCCAACACGGTGATCGAAAACTACACCATCTCCCTCGCCTAACGGCGGCGGAGCGCCGCGGATGGCCGGACATGACGGCTCGGGTGAACTGGAAATGACGATGCGGCCCATGCAGTACGGGCCCTTCCCATGCAGATCAGCCAAGCGACATCGAAGGGACATTCTGCCCGCGGCTCGATGGTTTTAAAGTGGAAGGGATGCGCAGTGCATCCAACATCGGCCCCGAGCGCACGGAACTGCGCTTCGGCCGCATCGGAAACCGCCTCGAATTGCATGAGCTTCAAGAGGCGCAGGCAGGGTTTGAACCGCACCATGAAGTCAGCCGTCGTCCAGCTTCCAGGCCTCAACCGCGATCGCGACATGATCGCTGCCCTTACAAAAATCTCCGGCAAGGCGCCCGTGACCGTCTGGCAGACGGAAACGGAGATCCCGGATGTCGACCTGATCGTCATCCCCGGCGGCTTCTCCTACGGCGACTATCTGCGCTGTGGCGCAATTGCGGCCCGCATGCCGGTCATGCAGGCAATCAAGGCGAAAGCCGAAAAGGGCGTCAAGGTTCTTGGCGTCTGCAACGGCTTCCAGATCCTTGTCGAGGCCGGTCTCCTGCCGGGCGCGCTGATGCGCAACGCTTCGCTGAAATTTGTTTGCCGCGAAGTCAAGCTTGAGGTTGTTAACGCCGACACAGATTTTACCCGCGCCTATTCCAAGGGGCAGATCATCCGCAGCCCCGTCGCACACCACGACGGCAACTATTTTGCTGACGCTGAGACCCTGGAGTCGATCGAAGGCAATGGCCAGGTCGTGTTCCGTTACGCCGAAGGCACCAATCCGAACGGTTCGATGGGCGATATTGCCGGCGTGATGAACAAGGCCGGCAACGTACTCGGCATGATGCCACATCCGGAAAATCTGATCGAAGCGGCTCACGGCGGCGCCGATGGTCGCGGCATCTTCGCTTCGGCTCTCGAAGTAATCGCCGCTTAACCGTCCCACTGATAGAAGGCATTCGACCATCCCCTTAACGCAAGCGAGACCGTCGATGCCTTCAACTTTCACTGGACGCCTGATCGCCCCTGCTTGCGCGGCATTCGCCCTGACATTTCTGGCGTCCTGCCAATCGCCGCGCCCACCGGCGCCGACAGCAAATTCGGCAGCCCTGCCGACGATGGAGCGCGTTGCGCTTGGCGCCAACAGCTGCTGGTTCAAATCGGGCGATCCGGCCTTCAAGAACTACCGGCTCGCGCCCGAACTCAACTCCTTCTCCGGACGCCCCCGTATCCTGATCGTACCGCGCAAGTCGCCCGAAGCACGGCCGCTGGCCGTCGTTCAGGCAGAAGGCAAGCCGGCCCGGCTGCAGGCGTTCGGGCCGCTGCTGAGCGAACCGGTCGGCACGCGCATGAGCGCAGACATCCGCCGCTGGGCCGCTGGCGGCCAGGGCTGCAATTAATCAAGCCACCGGTTGAGAGTTCGGACGCTGCGGGGCCGGCACCCTCAGCGTTCGCCAATGCGCGTCGCGATCTCTAGGATCGTCTACCGCGCTTTGATTTTTGCGCATGCCGTTATTGCAAAACCGCGACACAATTCGCGCCGCGTGCGTTAACGCCAGAACGGCACCGACGATTCCCGCCGGGCATCCTTCTCGCAGACGCCGATATCCCTCAATTGCCAGTCGCTCATCTCTTCGAGAGCCAAGCGGCTGCGCCTCTTGGCCGCCAGGAAGCAGTAGAGCCGCCAGAGGCGCTGAAGCGCATTCTTCGCCCTCCCCGAAAATTCGACGTCGAACCCGACCTTGCGGCGTGCGCGAGGGGCCTTTTCCACGACGGTCGAGCAAATTGTATCAATTGTACTCATTGTGCGCTCCAATGCATCGATTGACATCATTGCACTGGTGATAATTGACATATTTCGCCCTGTAATCTAGATAATTGTCACTATGACAAATTGGCTCCCAGACATTCAGCAGGGTCACGGTCCGCTTTATGCGCGGATTGCAGACCAGATCGAGCAGGCAATCGGCGAAGGCGCCCTGCCCGTCGGCGCCAAATTGCCGCCGCAGCGCAACCTCGCCTATGACATTGGTGTCACCATTGGCACCATCGGACGCGCCTACAATATCGTGCGCGAACGCGGTCTTGTCAGCGGCGAGGTCGGGCGCGGAACCTATGTGCTTGACCACCAGGAAAGCCGCCCGCCGGAGCAGGCCGACCCACTGACCACATCCTTGGCCGGCACCCGGCCGCTGATTGCGCCCGCCGGAAAATTGCGCTTCGACAGCACCGCGGCACCGGATATCGGCCAGGGCCATGTCTTGAGTGAACTGCTGAGCGAGATCAGCCGCGACCACCACGCCGATATTGCCAGCTACGCCCGCAACTTCCCGGATCATTGGTTTGAGGCCGGATGCCAATGGCTGGCACGTGGCGGCTTTCGTCCCTCGCCGGAAACGATCGTGCCGACGCTGGGTGCGCATGCCGCGGTTATCGCCGTAATCGCCGCCGTGACCTCGCCCGGCGATCGTATCGCCTTCGAGACGCTGACCTACTCCCAAGTCAGCCGCAGCGCTGGCCTGATCGGGCGTCGCACGACGCTGATGGAATCGGATGAATTCGGGCTGATTCCCGAGGACTTCGAGCGGGTTTGTGCCCAGCAGCATCCCAAGCTCGCCTTCCTGATGCCGAGCGCGCAAAATCCGACCGTTGCCGTCATGCCGCTTGCCCGGCGCCAGGCGATTGCCGATATCGCCCGTAAATACGGCGTCTGGCTGGTCGAAGACGATCTTTATGGTGCCATGACCGGCGATCCGACGCCGCCATTGGCGGAGCTTGCGCCCGAGCGAACCTTTCTCGTCGGCGGCCTTTCAAAGTCCGTCGCCGCTGGCGTGCGCGGCGGCTGGGTTGCCTGCCCTCCCCATTTCAGCCAGCGCATCCGCATTGCCCACAAGATGGTCAGCGGCGGCCTGCCGTTCATCCTGGCGGAGCTTTGCGCGCGGCTTGTTCTCTCTGGCTCGGCCACCATTCTGCGAAGCAAGGGTATCGAAGAGATCCGGGCGCGCGAGGCGATGGCGCGCGAAGTGTTCGACGGTATCGAGTTCAGCTCGCATCCGAGCGTTCCCTTCCTCTGGATGAAGCTGCCGGAGCCTTGGCTTTCCGGAACGTTCAAGCAGGCAGCACTACAGGAAGGCGTGCTCGTCGACGATGAGGATGAGTTCAAGGCCGGCCGGGCGGACCGCGTCTTCCACCGCATTCGCATCGGCTTTTCCTCGCCGGCCGACCGTGCCGAAGTGCGCCGTGGCTTTCAGACGCTGAGGCGGCTGCTCGACAGCGGGCGAGCGGGCTACGATAGTTTCGACTGACAACCCGGATCCGCGGGGTGACTTTCGCGCAAGGCTGAGCATCATATGTTTTAGCAGTCTTGCGTAGATCGATTCGCTCCAGAGATTCGGGATGCCGTCATTGCTTATTTTTCGTTTGTCGCGCCGCCTCGCGGCATTGTCTCTTCTTTCCGCCAGTCTACTGCCCAGTGTTCCTGCGATCGCCGGAGACGGCATCTTCGATGAGATGCGGTTCGGTACGACCGCTTCAATCAGCAACGGCGACAAGCGCGAACACGGCGTCTTCCCTTCCGTTACAGTCTTCCTCGATCCGCTCGATGCAGACGGCGCCAAGGATCTTGGCGAGCAGCTGCTGCGACCGCGCATTCATGCAGGGGCCGCCATCGCAACCTCGTCCGAAGGCGTCAACGAAGTCTATGGCGGCTTGAGCTGGACCTTCGATGTGACGAAGCGGTTCTTCGTCGAGCTTGGCGCCGGCGGAACGGTGCATGACGGCGAATTGCACGCTGACGGCACGTTGGGGCCGAAGCTCGGCTGCCGCCTGCTCTTCCGCGAATATGCCGCGGCCGGCTTGAGGTTCGACGAGCATTGGAACCTGTCGGCGACGGTGGAGCATGCCTCGCATGCCGAGCTTTGCGACGGTCCCAACGACGGCTTGACCCGCGCCGGCCTCGCGCTCGGCTACAAGTTCTGACAGGTCAGCACCAGCGAGACGCCGGGGCGCCTCGAAAAAGGGCGGCAACCGTTGTTGATCGCCCGTATTTTTCTGTCGCGCCGCGCCGCAGCATACGCTAAAGAAGCCGCAAAGCGCCCCCTGTGTCTGTTGCGGTTCGCACGCGCCATATCCCGTGGAAGGATTGCGCGCCGCCCGAAGGATTTGACGGTCGACGATGACGATTTCCAACACCCGCCCCATCACCCCGGAACTCATCGCCTCGCACGGGCTCAAGCCCGATGAATACGAGCGCATTCTCGGCCTGATCGGACGCGAGCCGACCTTTACCGAGCTCGGCATCTTCTCGGCGATGTGGAACGAGCACTGCTCCTACAAGTCTTCGAAGAAGTGGCTTCGCACGCTGCCGACCAAGGGTCCGCGCGTCATCCAGGGGCCTGGCGAAAATGCCGGCGTGGTCGACATCGATGACGGCGACTGCGTCGTCTTCAAGATGGAGAGCCACAACCATCCGTCCTATATCGAGCCCTACCAGGGGGCAGCGACCGGCGTCGGCGGCATTTTGCGCGACGTCTTCACCATGGGCGCTCGCCCGGTTGCGGCGATGAACGCCCTGCGCTTCGGTTCGCCCGATCATCCGAAGACCCGCCACCTCGTTTCCGGCGTCGTTGCCGGCGTCGGCGGCTACGGCAATTCCTTCGGCGTTCCGACCGTCGGTGGCGAAGTCGAGTTTGATGCCCGCTACAACGGCAACATCCTCGTCAACGCCTTCGCCGCCGGTCTCGCCAAGAGCGATGCGATCTTCTACTCCAAGGCTGAAGGCGTCGGTCTCCCGGTCGTTTACCTCGGCGCCAAGACGGGTCGTGACGGCGTGGGCGGTGCAACCATGGCCTCGGCCGAGTTCGACGAATCGATCGAGGAAAAACGCCCGACCGTCCAGGTCGGCGACCCCTTCACCGAAAAGTGCCTGCTCGAAGCCTGCCTTGAGCTGATGCAGACGGGCGCCGTCATCGCCATCCAGGACATGGGTGCCGCCGGTCTCACCTGCTCGGCCGTTGAAATGGGCGCCAAGGGCGACCTCGGTATCGAACTCAACCTCGACACCGTGCCGGTGCGCGAAGAACGCATGACCGCCTATGAGATGATGCTCTCGGAAAGCCAGGAGCGCATGCTCATGGTGCTGGAGCCGGCCAAGGAAGAAGTCGCCAAGGCGATTTTCGTCAAGTGGGGTCTCGATTTTGCGATCGTCGGCAAGACCACCGACGACCTGCGCTTCCGCATCCTGCATCAGGGCGAGGAAGTCGCAAACCTGCCGATCAAGGAACTGGGCGACGAAGCGCCGGAATATGACCGCCCTTGGACGCCGGCCAAGGTTCCGACGGCACTTGCGACCAACGACATTCCGCAGACGGATGTTGCCGACGCGCTCGTGCAACTGGTCGGTTCGGCCAACAATTCCTCGCGGCGCTGGGTTTACGAACAGTACGACACTCTGATCCAGGGCAATTCGCTGCAGCTGCCGGGCGGTGACGCCGGCGTGGTGCGCGTTGAGGGGCACCCGACCAAGGCGCTGGCCTTCTCCTCCGACGTGACGCCGCGCTATGTCGAGGCGGATCCGTTCGAAGGCGGCAAGCAGGCGGTTGCCGAATGCTGGCGCAACCTGACGGCGACAGGCGCTCTGCCGCTGGCGGCCACTGACAATCTCAATTTCGGCAATCCGGAACGCCCCGAAATCATGAGCCAGCTGGTTCATGCCATTAAGGGCATCGGCGAAGCCTGCACGGCGCTCGACTTCCCGATCGTTTCCGGCAACGTGTCGCTCTACAACGAGACCAACGGCCAGGGAATCCTGCCGACCCCGACCATCGGCGGCGTCGGCCTGATCAAGGACTGGTCGAAGATGGCGCGCATCCGTTTTGCCGCTGCCGGCGAAACGATCCTTCTTGCCGGTGCGCCTGATGGTCTCGGCTCGCACATCGCCCAGTCGGTCTATATGCGTGACGTCCATGGCCGCACCGACGGCCCGGCACCGCATGTCGATCTGGCGCATGAGCGCAAAGTCGGCGACTTCGTCCGCGGCCTGATCCACGACGGCCTTGCGACCGCCGTTCATGACTGCTCGTCGGGTGGCCTGGCTCTTGCGGTCGCCGAGATGGCGATGGCATCGGGCATCGGCGCCACGGTCGGCGCGGTCACGGGTCATGATCCGATCGCCAGCTTCTACGGCGAAGATCAGGGCCGCTACGTCGTGACGGTTGCTGCCGGCGCGCTCGATGCCGTCCTCGCACGAGCGAAAACCGCTGGCGTTTCCTTGCCGGCGATCGGCAAGACCGGCGGCGATGCGGTCAAACTTGGCGACGCCAAGGCGGTCTCGATCGGGCAGTTGCGCTCCGCCCACGAGGCGTGGTTCCCGGAATTCATGCAGGGCGACCTGGCACCGGAAAACTGAGACTGCGCGACGGCGGCCGGGTGCGGCGGCAATTCGAAATTGCCGCACGCGCAGGGCTGCGTGAGTTTCCGTTGCGATCAATTCAGCAATTGCGTTTCGCCCCTGAATCGTGGTTCCCTGAGTGTATGGACAGTGTCGGCAACGCTGCGGGCACTGCAGAATAACAAGGAGTTGGCGTAACATGCCCATGACACCAGGCGACATCGAAGACATGATCAAGGCAGGAATTCCCGGCGCCAAGGTCACGATCCGCGATCTGGCCGGTGACGGCGACCACTATGCCGCCGAAGTCGTGGCCGAAGCGTTTCGCGGCAAGACCCGGGTGCAGCAGCACCAGATGGTCTACAACGCGCTGAAGGGCAACATGGGCGGCGTTCTGCACGCCCTCGCCCTTCAGACCAGCGCGCCGGAGTAAGCAGGCAATGGCCGATCTGATCAAGGAACTGGTCAGTGGCGTTGTCGACAGCGCGCTGAAGGAAATCCTGAAGAAGACCGGCGTCAAGCGGACCGCGACAAAGCGGACCAAACGCCGGACACGCAAGGCAGCGACGGGCGGCATTCTGGGCGATCTCCTGGAAGCCGCCATCGGCAAGCCGGCCAAGAAACAGGTGAGCCGGCGGCGAACCGCCAGCGCACGCAGCAAGGCACGCCGCCGTTCGGCCTGAGCAGTTGTATTAAAACCACATCTTGAGGCCCATCAATATTTGTTGCATTTGGGTGATGAAAATCACTGATATGCATGCTATCTAAGGCCCAATCGATATCCGGTCCTTGAAACCGGCGCAGGAAGGATGAAAAGATGAGCGGAATTCACGAATTCATCGCGAACGAAGTCAAGACCAACGACGTGGTACTCTTCATGAAGGGTACGCCGCAGTTCCCGCAATGTGGTTTCTCCGGCCAGGTGGTCCAGATTCTTGATTACATCGGCGTCGACTACAAGGGCATCAACGTTCTTGCCGACGCGGACCTGCGCCAGGGCATCAAGGACTATTCGAACTGGCCGACCATTCCCCAGCTTTATGTAAAGGGTGAATTCGTCGGCGGTTGCGACATTGTCCGCGAAATGTTCCAGGCTGGCGAACTCCAGTCGCACCTGCAGGAACAGGGAATTTCGGTCAAGGGCGCTGCTGCCTAAGTCAGGCCGCCAACTCCGATCTGGTCGGAAAAGGCGGGCGACCGCCTTTTTTGATTCCGGAAATAAATCCGGATCGTCTAATTTTCGTTGTTCTTTTCTAGGTGGAACACATTCTCGTTCTGTCATGAAGCGGTCGCGATAAATCGGCATAAGCAGCCTGAAAGGGCGTTCGCCCGTCCCCATGCTCCGGCTTGGCCCGGCTGCCCATCGCCGAAAGTCCCTTTCGCTTCACATCGGATGCCGCTTGCACCGCTTTGCCGGACCAGGCCCGTCCTCTCAAACGACACTCGACATGCCGACCGGCATTTTGCCAGCCGACGTCGCCTCTTTCCGGAACAAACTCCGGTCTTGACCTATTACGGTTGCGCCCGGCGCGCCGCAAGGATTTTGCCTATGACGAGCACGACAGACGAAGCGGCCGCTCCCGGCCTCAGCAAATTTCAGTTCATCGCCCTGATGGCCATGCTGATGGCAGTCAATGCCTTGTCGATCGACATTATGTTGCCGGGTCTGCAGCAGATCGGCGCCAGCCTCGGCGTCACCGATGAAAATCATCGGCAGTATGTCATCACTGCCTATCTCATCGGCATGGGCGTGGCGCAGCTGTTCTTCGGCCCGCTGTCAGATCGTTTCGGCCGCAAGGCGCCGCTGCTCACAGGTCTCGGTATCTACGGTGTCTGCGCGGTCGCAATCACCATTGTACCGACCTTCAGCGCCCTGCTCGCGCTTCGCTTTGTCCAGGGCATCGGCGCCGCCGCCACGCGCGTCATCACCGTGTCGATCGTGCGTGACGTCTATGGTGGCCGTCGCATGGCTGAAGTGATGTCGCTGATCATGATGGTGTTCATGATCGTACCGGTCATAGCGCCAAGCGTCGGACAGCTGATCATGATCTTTGCCGAATGGCACATGATCTTCGTCGTCATCGCGCTCTTTGCCTTCACGATAGCAACGCTCGTCGTGTTCCGGCTCCAGGAGACGTTGAACCCGGATCATCGCCGGGCCTTCACGCCGGCGGTCATCCTCAGCGGCTTCAAGATCGTCCTGACGAACCGTCTGTCGCTATTCTACACGCTGGGGACATCGGTCATCCTCGGTGCGCTCTTCGGCTTCATCAACTCCGCCCAGCAGATCCTCGTTGGGGTCTACGGGCTGGGTCTGTGGTTCCCGGTCGTGTTTGCGGCATTTGCAGGAATGATGGCGGTCGCGTCGTTCACCAATTCGCAGCTCGTTCGGCGTTTCGGCATGCGGGCGCTGTCGCATGCCGCACTGCTCGGCTTCATGCTGGCGAGCCTCCTCTGGATGGTGGCGTCGCTTTATGGCCCGGTGCCCTTCCCGCTCTTCGTGGTTCTCTATGGTGCTGCGATGTTCCAGTTCGGGCTGATCGCGTCGAACTTCAACGCGATGGCGATGGAGCCGCTCGGCCACGTCGCCGGCACCGCCTCCTCGGTGCTCGGCTTTACCCAGACCATCGGCGGCGGCGTCATCGGTGCCATCATCGGTCAGGCCTTCGACGGCACGGCGACACCGCTTGCGATCGGTTATTTCACCGTTGCGGCGATCGGTGTCGTGTTCGTTCTCATCGCCGAACGCGGAAAGCTGTTCAAGGCACACAACCCGGCGGGCTGATCACAGCCTGCCAAACAGCCTTGCCAACCGGATTTCTCCTCCCAGATCTGCTCTTACGGGTACGCACAATGACCTCAATCACCACACAATCCGACCATGTCGACGGGGTTTCGGGCGCAGCGCGCCTCAACATGGGCCTCCTCGAGTTCATCATCACCATTGCCGTCATGACGGCGAGCGTGGCGATTGCCATCGACAGTATGCTGCCGGCTTTGCCGAGCATTGGCCAGTCGCTCAGCGTCGCCAACTCCAACGACACCCAGCTCGTCATCGGCGTGTTCTTCCTCGGTTTCGGCCTTTCGCAGATCTTCTTCGGTAGCCTTTCCGATACATTCGGACGGCGCACCGTGCTGCTCGGGGGCCTTGCCTTCTTCACCGTGTCGATGTTTGCCGCCGCCCTCACGCAGAGCTTCGAAATGCTGCTCGTCCTGCGCTTCGTCCAGGGTATTGGTGCAGCCGCCGTGCGCATTACCACCATGGCGATCGTGCGCGACTGCTTCGGCGGTCGCGAGATGGCGCGGGTGATGTCCTACGTCATGATCGTCTTCATGATCGTTCCGATCGTCGCGCCTTCCATCGGCCAACTCGTCATCCTCTATGCCAACTGGCACTGGATCTTCATCCTGATCGGGATCATCGGCGCAGTCCTCTTCGTCTGGGCACTGGCCCGCATGAAGGAATCGCTGCCGAAGGAAGAGCGGCTGCCGCTTTCGGTATCGTCGGTCGCAACCGGTTTCAAGACTGTGCTGACCAACCGCATCACCTGCGGCTACATGATCGGCATGACGCTGTTCACCGCCGTGATCTGCGCCTACATCGTCACCGTCCAGCAGATCTTCGGCGAGGTCTATGGCCTCGGCGACTGGTTGCCGATCGCCTTTGCCGGCACCGCCGGCGGCATCGCCGTTGCAAACTTCGCCAACGGCTTCTTCGTGCGCAGCTTCGGCATGCGTCGCATCTCGCATGTGTCGATGATCCTGTTCACCCTGCTTTCGGTGATCGGCTTTGTCATGTCGCTCTGGGGTACGCCGGCCTTCGTCGTCAGCTACCTCATGTTCTCTGTGCTGTTGATGTTCTTCGCGGTGATCGCGACCAACTTCACCGCGATCAGCCTGGAGCCGATGGGTCACCTTGCCGGCACGGCGACCGCCATCACCGGCTTCGTCTCGACAACCGGCGGCGCGCTGCTCGGCGGCGCCGTAGGCCAACTGTTCAACGGCACGCTGCAGCCGCTGTTCGGGGGCTTCGCCGTCTTCGGCCTCGTGACGGTCCTGGCGACGCTCTGGGCCGAGAAGGGCAAGCTCTTCACCCATCCCGGCGACAAGGACGTCTCGCTCGACCACGGCGGCGGCCATATGTAGATTTAAACCGGACCAACAAGAAGCCCGCCTGGAGCGATCCCGGCGGGCTTTGTGTTTCTATGATTTCGTCTTGTTAGACGGTGAAGACTTCGCGGCGCAGCGTTTCCCAACTGTCCTTGTCGGTGGCCAGCAGCAGGCCGCCATTGAGATGGGCAGGCAGATAGGGCGAACCGTCGAAGCGAGCGGCGTAGGCGCCTGCCTCCAGCGCTATCAGCGTGCCGGCCAGGTGATCCCAGGGCATCAGCTTCTGGTACATCAGGAAGTGGATGTAGCCGCCGGCAAGGATGCGGTATTCGTGCGCCGCACAACGGTAGCTGGTGGCGATCCGGACCTTGGCCATGTTGGCCATGACCTCGCGCCGTGCCTCTTGCTTGTAAAAGCCCGTCGAGGCGCCGCCGACCATGCTTTCAAGCGGAACGCCTACGGTCACCGACATGCGCTCCTGCGAGCCGTCAGGGCGGCACATCCAGGCGCCCGAGCCCTTTTCGGCGATCACCCAATCGTTGCCGAGCGGATCGTAGATGATGCCGGCAACCGTCTCGCCCTTGGAAACGACGCTCGCCATCACGCCGAACAGCGGCAGGCCGGCCGCGAAGTTGAAAGTGCCGTCGATAGGATCGACGACGACGGCGAGATCGGCATCAGCCAGCTTGTCGAGCAGCGCCGGATCGGCAGCGACGGATTCTTCGCCGATGAATACGGCGCCCGGCGCAATCTCGTCCATGCGCGCCTTGATCAGGCGCTCGGCCGCCTCGTCGCCCTCGGTGACGAGATCGATCGCTTCCGACTTCATCCGGACATCGCCCGCACCGAGATTGCGAAACCGCGGCAGGATTTCTTTGACCGCGGCCTCCTGCAGCAGATTGGCAAGGGCGGCGATGTCGACGGAATGGCTCATTCTTTGGGCTCCGGTGAGAGGGACTGGAAGTCGAAAAGCTTGGGGTCAAGCAGATGCGACGGGTTCACGTGGCCGAGTGCCCGCAGCATCGTATCCTTGCGGCCGGGCATGCGCCGTTCGAGATCGGCAAGCATCGCCTTCATCGCGTTGCGTTCCAGCCCGTCCTGCGAACCGCAGAGGTCGCAAGGAATGATCGGGAATTCCATGGCAGCGGCAAATTTCGCCAGATCGTCTTCCGCCGCATAGGCCAGCGGCCGCAGCAGCATCAGGTCGCCCTCGTCGTTCAGAAGCTTCGCCGGCATCGAGGCGAGCCTGCCGCCATGGAAGAAGTTCATGAAGAAGGTTTCGAGAATGTCTTCCCGATGGTGGCCGAGGACCAGCGCGTCGCAGCCCTCCTCGCGCGCGATCCGGTAGAGATTGCCGCGGCGCAAACGCGAACAGAGCGAGCAGTAGGTGGCGCCCGTCGGTACCTTCTCCTTCACGATGGAATAGGTATCGCGATATTCGATGCGATGCTTCACGCCGATCGAGGCGAGATATTCCGGCAGGATATGCTTCGGAAAATTCGGCTGCCCCTGGTCGAGATTGCAGGCGACCAGCTCGACGGGCAGCAGCCCGCGCCACTGCAGGTCCATCAGCAGTGCCAGCAGGCTGTAGCTGTCCTTGCCGCCGGAGATCCCGACCAGCCAGCGCTTGGCGCCCTTCAACATGCCAAAATCGTCCAGCGCCTGCCGCGTCTGCCGCAGCAGCCGCTTGCGCAGTTTGTTGAAGGAGACGGACGACGGCATGCGTTCGAAGATCGGATGAAGACCCGTCTCGATGTCGCTGTCTTCAATGGCAATGTCGATTGCGTCAGGCGAAATGGCTGGCGAATGATCCATGGCAACGATCCTGGAATGGGGCCGGCACAGGACAAATGAGCGCTCGGCACGTCACGGCCAGCACTTGCCCCGTTCCCACAGCAAGATCAAGGGAAAACGGCCTTCCAACCGAAATCAGGAGCCAAACACCGACCAGCCGGTGCGCGCGGCCAACATCTCGAGCGCCAGCGATCCCAGCAGCGAATTGCCGTTCTCGTTCAACCCGGGCGACCAGACGGCCACGGAGGCTTTGCCGGGCGCAACGGCAAGGATGCCGCCGCCGACGCCGCTCTTGCCGGGCAGGCCGACGCGATAGGCGAAATCACCCGAGCCGTCATAATGACCGCAGGTCAGCATCAGCGCATTGATGCGCCGGGCCCGTTGCCGCGACACGACCGAATGTCCGGTCAGCGGGTTAGTGCCGGCGGCTGCAAGGAACAGGCCGGCCTTGGCGAGCTGACCACAGGTCATCGCGAGCGCGCAATGGTGGAAATAGACGCCGAGCACGTGCTCGACCGGATGATCAAGCCGCCCGAACGCGCGCATGAAGTTGGCAAGCGCGAAGTTGCGGTATCCCGTCGCCGTCTCGGAGCGGGCGACCTCATGATCGATGACGATGGCATCGTCGTCAGCGAGATAGCGGACGAACTGCACGATTTCGCCGATCAGCTCCCGCGGCGTGTGGCCGGCAAGGATCAGGTCGCTGATGGTGATGGCGCCGGCATTGATGAACGGATTGCGCGGCTTGCCGCCTTCCTGCTCGAGCTGGACGATCGAGTTGAAGGCAGAGCCTGACGGTTCGCGCCCGACGCGATGCCAGATGTTCTCGCCGTGTTTGCCGAGCGCCAGCGTCAGTGTGAATACCTTGGAGACGCTCTGGATGGAGAAAGGCACCTCGGCATCGCCGACCCGGTGCACCTGCCCGTCGGTGGTGACGATCGCCATGCCGAAGTGTTTGGGATCGACGCGCGCGAGCTGCGGGATGTAATCCGCGACCTTGCCCTCGCCGAGCCGTGGCGTCAGTTCGCGGTGAATGTCCTCGATGATCGCCTGCAGGTCCTGCGGCGTCTTCTGCTCCGGCATGCGACTTCCCTTTCACCGCGCAAGTCATCGGCCTGCGCCTGGCTCATAGAGCCGTACTGTCGCGCGGCAGATCAAAAGAGCCAGATATCTGAAGAGACAAAAAAACCGCCCGTCTCCGGGCGGCTTTCGATCGTTCACAAGGCCAGGGCCTCGGATTAACGCGAATAGAATTCGACGACCAGGTGCGGTTCCATGACGACGGCGTAAGGAACGTCGGAGAGAACCGGAACGCGGACGTAGGTCGCAACCATCTTGTTGTGGTCGACTTCGATGTAGTCAGGAACGTCGCGCTCAGCGAGCTGAACCGATTCAAGAACGGTCACGAGCTGCTTGGACTTTTCCTTGACTTCGATGACGTCGCCCGGCTTGCAACGGTAGGAACCGATGTTGACGCGAACGCCGTTAACCTTGACGTGGCCATGGTTGACGAACTGACGTGCAGCGAAAACGGTCGGAACGAACTTTGCGCGGTAGACGATCGCGTCGAGGCGCGATTCGAGCAGGCCGATCAGGTTCTCCGGGGTGTCGCCCTTGCGGCGGTCAGCTTCGGCGAAGATCGCACGGAACTGCTTTTCGCGGATGTCGCCGTAGTAGCCCTTGAGCTTCTGCTTGGCGCGCAGCTGCACACCGAAGTCCGAAAGCTTGGACTTGCGACGCTGGCCGTGCTGGCCCGGGCCGTATTCGCGGCGGTTAACCGGCGACTTCGGACGGCCCCAGATGTTTTCGCCCATACGGCGGTCAATTTTGTACTTGGACGATTCGCGCTTGCTCATCGCATTTCCTTTCAGTCGGTTACACCGGTTTGTTGCCAAACCGGATCAAGGAAACACGCCCTCCTCTGAACCCATTTTTAGAGTTCTGACAGGATTCTCACGATCACGCTGCCGGAGAAACCACGGGACATGTCAAATGAAACACCGGACATTTCTGCCCGGCGTTGGGCGGGTGTTTACTGAGAGAATGACGGAATGTCAACGGAATATGACAGGAAATGCAGGGATTTGCCCGCATATCGTTCCGGCATATCAGCTACTCCGCTGCGGCGCGACCCGTATCGGTAATGTCGGGGCCGTTGGCGTCGCCCGGCGCAGTCTCGTGGCCGAGGTCAGGGAATGCGACTATACGCTTGCCGGCGAAGTCAGCATGGACGACGATGAGCCCATTCTCCTCGAAATAGCCGAGCAGACGTCTGGCGCGACGCGCGGAGTGCGTACCATAGGCGCGCGCGATAATCGCGTCCGACGGGCAGGCAAGGCCACGCACCGCCGCCTGTGCCATCATCAGGAACACGCCCTGCAAATCCTCGGTGACGCGATCGGCAAGCCGTAGCGCCGACGCCCAGGCGTCTGTCGCCGCAGTCTCGGCATCGACGCCGGAGCGGGCGATTGCCATCTTGCGACGGAACGCGTTCAGGGAGAGTGCCGCGCCCGGCACACGGCGAATGCGGCAGCGCACGAGAAAATCCTGGAACAGCTCGGCATCCGGCCGGAACGCGGCGTCTGGATTGGCGAGGATCTCGGCAAACAGGCTGTCGAGCAGTGCGCCCCGCTCTTCCGCCGACATTTCCGGTTGGGCCGGCTTGGCTTCCGCAGGAGCCATCGGCTCCGGACGCGGTCGCGACAGTTCGGCGAGAATATCGGTCGCCGGGCGCGGCGGTGGCGCGGCACGGCGCGTGATCGGCCGTGTCAGCTCGTCGGCGTCGGGAGTGAAGATCAGATCTTCCACATCCTGCGGCGCTTCCGGCAGCGGCATCAGCTTCGGGCTCGTCGAGCGCGCCGAGGTCTCGACGGCGCCGATCGTCACTTTCAGCGGACGGCGCGACAGTGCCGGGCCAAGGGCAACGAAGGAACCGCGCTTCAGATCGCGGAACATTTCGGCTGTGCGACGGTCCATGCCGAGCAGGTCGGCGGCGCGCAGCATGTCGATATCGAGGAAGGTGCGGCCCATCAGGAAGTTGGATGCTTCCGCCGCAACGTTCTTGGCAAGCTTTGCCAGGCGCTGGGTGGCGATCACGCCCGCAAGCCCACGCTTTCGCCCGCGGCACATGAGATTGGTCATGGCGCCGAGCGAGATCTTGCGGACCTCTTCGGTGACGTCACCGGCGACAGACGGCGCAAACATCTGCGCCTCGTCGACCACCACGAGCACGGGATACCAGTATTCCCGATCTGCATCGAACATGGCGTTGAGGAACACGCCGGCGCTACGCATCTGCTGTTCGATGTCGAGGCCTTCGAGCGACAGCACGCAGGAAACCCGATGCTGGCGAATGCGCGTCGCAATACCGATCAGCTCGGCGTCGGTGCGTTCGCCCTCGACGACCACATGGCCGAACTTGTCGGCAAGCGTGACGAAATCGCCCTCGGGGTCGATGATGCATTGCTGCACCCACGGCGCAGATTGCTCGAGCAACCTTCTCAGGAGGTGCGACTTGCCGGAGCCGGAATTGCCCTGCACCAGGAGACGGGTCGCCAGAAGCTCCTCGATATCGAGAGAGGCCGAAGTCCCTTCGGACGTCGCTCCCATGTCGATGCCGACTTTCATCCGTACCTCATCCTGCCTTTAGAGCGATTCTGGTTCAGACAGAGTCGCAGAAGCGCTCTATCTCTTTAGTTTTTACGCATTTCCTGACGGAAAACCGCGTCGCACTTTTCCTGGACATGCTTTAGCTGATTTCGGGCGAGCGCCCGCAAGCCCCGAGGTCTAGCACCCTTCCCCGAAGTTTTCCCGGTACAAAGCGAGAAACCCACAGATAAGAAGTGCTCGTTTACCGCACTGTCAGGCCAAAGCCCTGCATCAGCCGGCGCGTCGAAAAATCCGGTTTTCCCGAGGTGAAGATCGCCGGGTCCTCACCGTTCAACGGTTCGAACCCGTTGGGCAGCGGCACCAGCGAACGGGCACGCCGGGCAATCGCTTCGGCCGGATCCAGCCAGTCCACCGGCCACGGCGCCAGTTTCCGGAAAAGATTGGCCATGAAGGGATAATGCGTGCAGGCGAGAACGACGATGTCGGTCTTGCGGCCATCCATCTCGATGAAGCAAGGCGCGATCTCGGCCAACACCTCCGCATCGTCCAGCTTCTCGCCGCGAATATAGGCCTCGGCCATCTTGGCGAGGTTTTCCGAGCCGACGAGGCGGACATGGCATTGGCTGGCAAAGGACTGGATGAGGTCGCGCGTATAGGCGCGCTTGACCGTGCCCGGCGTTGCCAGAACGGAAACCAGTCCCGAGCGCGTGCGCTCGGCTGCCGGCTTGATCGCAGGCACGGTGCCAACGAAGGTCATCTCCGGAAAGACGGCGCGCAGGTCGGCACCGACCAGGGTGAATGCAGTATTGCACGCAATCACGCAGATTTCCGGATCGTGCTCGGCCAGCAGCCGGCCAAAGAGCGCGATGATATGTGCGCGCAGCGCCCCTTCCTCCCAGCCGCCATAGGGGAAGCCGGCATCGTCGGCGATATAGATGAAATGCCGCTCCGGCATCAGCACCCTCGCCTCACGCAGAACCGTGAGCCCGCCAATGCCGCTGTCGAAGACGAGGATGGGTTTCAGGTCAGTCGCTGTCACCGCTGTCCGATACTTTCTTGTTGTGCTCGGCCCTGCTGTGATCAGCGGGAGCGCCGGAACCCCGGGGATGTTCGCGCGAAAACCGATCCAGCGACGAGATCACGCCGCGCAGCACCCGGATTTCCGTTTCGGTAAAGGCTGGTCTGGTCAGAACAGTGCGCAGATTTTCGACCAATTTCGGCTTTTTGTCGGCGGAGCGGAAATAGTTGCGCGCTTCCAGCGCATCTTCGAGATGATCGAACAGGCCCTGCAGATCGTCCTTCTTCGCCGGACGCTGCTCCAGCGCCTGGAAAGACGTCTCGTCCTCGCTCTCCATGCCGGTCTTCATCCACTCATAGGACATGAGCAGGACGGCCTGGGCGAGGTTCAGCGAGGCAAAGGCGGGATTGACCGGGAAGGTCACGATCTCGTCGGCAAGCGCGACTTCCTCGTTCGTGAGGCCCGTGCGCTCACGGCCGAAGATGATGCCGGTCGCCTCGCCGGTGCGGAAGCGCTGTCGGAGCGTGCGCGCTGCCACGATCGGTGAGCGGACCGGCTTGTAGCCATAGCGGTCGCGCGCCGTCGTCGCATAGACGAAGTTGAGGTCGGCAATGGCCTCTTCCAGCGAGCCGTAGAGCTTGGCGCCTTCGATGACATGGTCGGCACGGCTGGCGGCAGATTGCGCCTTTTCGTTCGGCCAGCCGTCGCGCGGGTTGACGAGGCGCAGTTCAGACAGGCCGAAATTGGCCATGGCGCGGGCGACCATGCCGATATTCTCGCCGAGCTGCGGATAGGCGAGAATGATCGCCGGTCCTTCGGTCAGGAGTTCTCGTTCGCTGTTGGTGCCTGCCATGTCTTTCGCCTTCGCCTTCTGTTCGGCGCTTCCCTCGCACAAAAGCCCGGAAAATTAAAGTCCGGCCGACATTCCGGCGACTGCGGGCTTCACGGTTTTGCCGGATGCAGACGATTGAGGGAGATGCCGATCATCTCCAGCCCCAGTTCCGCATCGTCCTTCGATATCGGCAGATGTCGATCGACGGGCCCGGCGACGCGGCCGACGTCGTAGAAATAGCCGGCCCCCTTTGCCGTGATCGAGCGAACCAGCGCCAGATTGTCGTCGATGCCGCCATGAAAGGTCGAGCCGACCGCGTCGGCCTCATCGACGACGCGGCGGGCAAAGACGCGCGCCCAATAGGTGCAGCCCATGAAAATCGCCAGCGTCTGCCTCACATGGCCGGGGCGCGTGACGAGCTGCCAGGAAACGCCAAGTGGCTTGGCCGCCGCGGCAAGATCACGGTAGGCGCGGTCGAGGGCTTGTGACCGCATGATCAGCGCCATGCCCGAGCCGCCGTCCTTCGCCGCTTGCAGAAGCCCTGTCAGCTCACCGCACCAGGCCTTGATCGCCAGATCGAGCGAGGTTCGCGTGCGGGTCGGGAAAACCACGAAGGCAACCGCGGCACCGGCGATGGAGCCGATCAGGGTTTCCTCCAGGCGCAGCTGAAGCAGGTGTGGGGTCAGCACACCCATGAGGCTGTAAAGTAGCGAGAGCACGATAGAGACGAAGAAGGTCATCGCCGCATAGGAAACCGCAAGGAAATAGAAGCCGAGAAAAACACAGAGCGCACTCAGTGGCAGCACCAGGTAGATGTTCCCGGCGACCAGCGTGCCGACGACGATGCCAACCACGATGCCGAACAGCGTGCCGGCCGAGCGCTGCAGCGCCTTGACCGCCGTATCGCCGCGTGAGCGGGTGTTGGTGAAGACCAGAAAGGCTGCCAGTACCGCCCAGAACCAGCGGTCGCGCGACAGCATCAGCCCGAAGACCATGGCGATGCCTGAGGCAAGCGTGATCTGGATGGCCGCCTTGAGCGCCGGATTGGACACGGTCAGCTTTGGACGTGCGGACGGCTGGCCAATCGCTGGTCCGACCGGATCATCCAGATCGTCTGCGTCGAGTTTTTCGAGGCTCTGGGCAAGGCGCTGCCGAACATTGCGCAGCCATGAGAGTGCCTTGACGGTCTCGACAAGCCTCTCATTCGTGCGGTCGATGCGCGCCGACTCCGCTTCGATAAGGGCGGAATTTCGCGCAAGCATTGCGTCGATCAATGAAACCGGCGGCATCGCCTGCAGGCTCAGAACGATCACGCTCTCGGCCGCCAGGTGCAGGTCGAAAAGGTTGATCACCACATCCGACGAGGCAAGGCCGGGTTCGGGTTCCGGGCGTCGCTTTTCGGTCGGAATGAAACTTTCCGCCATCAGCACCGCCTCCTTGAGGCGCTCCTCCCTCCGGTGGAGCCGGGCGCGATCCGTTTCGAGCAGCGCCGGCCTGCGCGCGATATCGGCCAGCTCCTCCAGTATCTCGTCGACGCGCTGCTGGACGCTGGCGGCCGCGCGCATGAGGTCGCGGTAGCGGTTGTCGGGCAGAAGCACGGTACGGACAAGGTGAGCGACCAATGCCGAAACCGCAGCACCGAAAAACAGCGCAGGCAACTGGTCGACCGTCGGCCGGAGATAGGCTCCGATGAAATAGGACATGAAGGCGAACATGCCGACGGCAAACCATCTGGCTCCGAACGAGCGGCAGTAGACCGCCAGGAAGATAATCGACAAAAAGACGACATCCGAGACATAGCGGTGGTCTTCCAGCACCGAGGCCAGCGCAACCATCGAGACGCCGACGATGACGGCAATCGCGCGGGTCACCAGCTGTTCGCCGTGCGTGCGATCGAGCACGGCAAGGCCGCCTTGGATCGAGAGGGAAACGGCAAGGCCGTAGGCCGCCGGCGGCAGCGGCGCCACGAGAAAGTGGAACGCCATTAGCAGGCAGACCGACGAAACGATCGTCGCGGTGATGCGCGTCGCCTGGCGCAGCCGGGAAAAGGCAGGATCGTTGGCCAGGAGCCAATCGCGCACGCGGGAGCGAATTTCCATCGGATGCCTTTTGCCTGCTGCGGCGACCATCGACCGGCGCCGCTTCACTGCTCCTTCCTGCTTAACGCTGCCCCCGATCTTTTCAAGGCGGCGGCCGGCTTGAACCGATCAAAAACGCGGCCTCGGCCCCTGCCCGCCGGTCGATCGAGTCTCCACCCAAAGTTTCAGCCAAGCATGCTTTGCCTTGCCGTTTCACAATGCTATAGGGCTCTGGATTTTTCTAAAGAGGAAGGGACATCGCTCCCGCTGTCCCGCTAAGCTACGAGGCATATTCATGGCAAAGATCAAGGTCGCCAATCCGGTCGTCGAACTCGACGGCGATGAGATGACCCGCATCATCTGGCAGTTCATCAAGGACAAGCTGATCCATCCCTACCTCGACATCGATCTCGAGTATTATGACCTCGGCATGGAAAACCGCGACGCCACCGACGACCAGGTGACGATCGATGCCGCCAACGCCATCAAGAAGCATGGCGTCGGCGTCAAGTGCGCCACGATCACCCCGGACGAAGCCCGCGTCGAAGAGTTCAAGCTGAAGAAGATGTGGAAGTCGCCGAACGGCACCATCCGCAACATCCTCGGCGGCGTCATCTTCCGCGAGCCGATCATCTGCAAGAACGTTCCGCGCCTGGTTCCGGGCTGGACCAAGCCGATCATCGTCGGCCGTCACGCCTTCGGCGACCAGTACCGCGCCACCGACTTCAAGTTCCCGGGCAAGGGCAAGCTGACGATGAAGTTCGTCGGCGAGGACGGCAAGGAAATCGAATACGACGTCTTCGACGCACCGTCGGCCGGCGTTGCCATGGGCATGTACAACCTCGACGATTCGATCACCGAATTCGCCCGCGCTTCGTTCAACTACGGCATCCAGCGCAAGGTTCCGGTCTACCTCTCGACCAAGAACACCATCCTCAAGGTCTATGACGGCCGCTTCAAGGACATCTTCCAGAAGGTCTTCGAGGAAGAATTCGCCGACAAGTTCAAGGAACTGAAGATCTGGTACGAACACCGCCTGATCGACGACATGGTCGCTTCGGCGCTGAAGTGGTCCGGCGGTTACGTCTGGGCGTGCAAGAACTATGACGGCGACGTCCAGTCCGACATCGTGGCCCAGGGCTTCGGCTCGCTCGGTCTGATGACCTCGGTCCTGATGACGCCGGATGGCAAGACTGTCGAAGCCGAAGCCGCCCACGGCACCGTGACCCGTCACTACCGCCAGCACGAGAAGGGCGAGGAAACCTCGACCAACTCGATCGCTTCGATCTTCGCCTGGACCCGTGGCCTTGCACACCGCGCCAAGCTCGACGGCAATGCCGAGCTCGCCCGATTCTCCGAAACGCTCGAAAAGGTCTGCGTCGACACCGTCGAAGCCGGCTTCATGACCAAGGACCTGGCGCTGCTGATCGGCCCCGATCAGCCGTGGCTCTCGACCACCGGCTTCCTCGACAAGATCGACGAGAACCTGAAGAAGGCAATGGCTGCCTGACCGGCATCAGCCATGGACTGAATGCGAAACCCGGCCTCGTGCCGGGTTTCTTTTTGCTCTCTGCATGCTGCGCCCCAGGGCCGGCTATTTCAGCGGCAGGTAGATCTCGCTCAAGAGCTCGGTCGGCGGCACGTCGCGCGGGTTGTTGAGGTATTTCTCGAACATCAGGCTGTCGCGCACTTCGCGGCCCGATTGTGGCAGCCAGGTGCCGTAGAGCCATTGATAGGCCAAGGGCATATCAGCATAAGGCCCCTTGTGGCGCAGCACGGCATAGCGGCCGCCGTCGAGCGTCTGGGGTGTCAGCGGCGCTTCGGCAGGCAGGGTCTGCTTGGCCGTGACGCAGGCAAAGGAGCGCAGCTTGTCCACCGGCACCAATTCCGGATCATCCTGGTAGATGCCGACCATCTCCATGTCGGGGCGAAAAAGATTGCGCGAAAACAGCGTGCCGTAGAGTGTCTCGAATGCCTTGCCGATGCCCATATAGGAACCGGTGTGGGCGACGCCGACGAGATCGAAGCTATCGATCTCCTTGAGGGTGACTTCATACATGTCCGCAATTCCTTCCGATGAAGCGGTTTCGAAGGTTTTGTGGCTGCCCTCCTTCCGATATCGCGCCGGCGGCAATCCGTAGACTGCCTTGAAGGTGCGGTTGAAGGATTGAATATTGGGGTAGCCAGAGCGCTGCGCGATCGCTTCGACAGGAAGATCGGACTGCACGAGATCGGCGGCGGCCTTCTGTAGCCGAAGCCGCTTGACCGTTGCCGCCAGCGTCTCGCCGTGGACGGCCCGGTAGATCCGGTGCCAGTGGTGCGGCGACAGGCAGGCGATTTCTGCGAGCCGATCGAGATCGAGCTCCTCGTTGAGATGGCCGTAGATGTAGTCGCTCACCCTGTGCAGCCGTCTTTCGTAAGCTGCCCAGGTCGCCTGCTCGTCCATGTCGAACCTTTTGCGTTTTGCTCACGGGTCGGTAGACCATAGACGACTTTGACAAATCCTGCGGAGTTTTGCGACTGCCGGACCGAAGGCCAATCGCAGCCACAAAAAAAGGCGCCCGAAACGGACGCCCTTTTCAATTTTACGTTTCTGCGCCTACGGCGCCGCGCGTCAGATATGACGCGCGGCGCCGTAACGCTCTAAACTTGCTGCATGATTTTGTCCTTAAATCGGATCCGATTTAAGGAATTATGCAGTTGCCTTAACCGGACAATGCCACGGCAACGGCCTCGATCGCTTCCGCCGCCCGCTCGCCATCAGGGCCGCCGGCCTGCGCCATGTCAGGGCGGCCGCCGCCACCCTTGCCGCCCAGCGCCGCCGAGGCGATGCGCACGAGATCGACGGCGCTCACCTTGGACGTCAGGTCGTCGGTAACGGCCACGACAGCACTTGCCTTGCCATCGCCGGAAACGCCGACGAAGGCAACCACACCGGATCCGAGGCTCTTCTTGCCGTCGTCGGCCAGGCTCTTCAGATCCTTCGGTTCGACACCGGAAACGACCTTGCCGAGGAAACGCATGCCGGCGATATCGCGCGCGGCATCGCTCGATCCCGCCTGACCGCCGCCACCGAGCGCCAGCTTCTTCTTGGCTTCAGTCAGTTCGCGCTCCAGCTTGCGGCGCTCGTCGAGAAGCGCCTCGACGCGGCCGAGCACGTCGCCTGGCTGAACCTTGAGCGTGTTGGCAAGCGTCTTTACCCGCTCGTCCTGCTCATTGAGGTAGGCGCGGGCTGCCTCGCCCGTCAGCGCTTCGACGCGGCGCACGCCGGCGCCAACGGCACTTTCAGAAACGACGCGGACGAGACCGATGTCGCCGGTCGCCGAAACGTGGGTGCCGCCGCAGAGCTCGACGGAATACGGACGGTTGGCCTTGGAGCCGTGAATGCCCTGGCCCATGGACACGACGCGCACTTCGTCGCCGTACTTTTCGCCGAACAGCGCCATGGCGCCTTCCGCGATCGCATCGTCGACGCTCATCAGACGGGTGGTGACCGGCGTATTCTGAACGATCATCTCGTTTGCCATCTCCTCGACGATCTTCAGCTCCTCGGCCGTCATCGGCTTCGGATGCGATACGTCGAAGCGCAGACGCTCAGGCGCAACCAGCGAGCCCTTCTGCGCCACATGAGTGCCGAGCACTTCGCGCAGCGCCTCGTGCAGCAGGTGGGTGGCTGAATGGTTGGCACGAAGGCGCGAACGGCGGGCGTGGTCGACTTCGAGCTGAGCCGCGTCGCCGGTCTTGATCGTGCCTTCGGCAACCACGCCGAAATGAACGAACAGGCCCTCACCGCGCTTCTGCGTGTCGGTGACCGTCAGCTTGCCGCCGTCAGTGGTGATGGTGCCGGTATCGCCCATCTGGCCACCCGATTCACCATAGAACGGCGTCTGATTGAGGACGATCTGGACCGTTTCACCCTTGGTGGCCGATGCAGCCACAGTACCATCGCGGACAATCGCCTGGATCACGCCTTCGGCGACCTCGGTGTCATACCCGAGGAATTCGGTCGCGCCGTGCTTTTCGCGCAGCTCGAACCAGATGGTTTCGGTTGCCGCTTCGCCGGAGCCGGCCCAATTGGCGCGGGCCTCGGCCTTCTGCCGCTCCATGGCGGAGGTGAAGGCGTCGGTGTCGACGGAAATCCCCTTGGCGCGCAGGGCGTCCTGGGTCAGGTCGAGCGGGAAGCCGTAGGTGTCGTAGAGCTTGAAGGCGGTCTCGCCGTTGAACTGGTCGCCTTCGGAAAGGTCGGCCGAGGCTTCGGACAGGAGGTTGAGGCCGCGCTCCAGCGTCTTGCGGAAACGGGTTTCCTCGAGCTTCAGCGTTTCCGAGATCAGCGCTTCGGCGCGCATCAGTTCCGGATAGGCGCGCCCCATCTGGCCGACAAGCGCCGGCAGCAGCTTCCACATCAGCGGATCGCGGGCGCCGAGCAACTGGGCATGGCGCATGGCGCGACGCATGATGCGGCGCAGGACGTAGCCGCGGCCCTCGTTCGACGGCAGCACGCCATCGGCGATCAGGAAGGCGGACGAGCGCAGATGGTCGGCAATGACGCGGTGGCTGGCGCGCTGGTCGCCTTCGGCCTTGACGCCGGTCGCTTCCTCAGACGCGGCAATCAACGCGCGGAAGAGATCGATATCGTAGTTGTCGTGCTGGCCCTGCAGCACGGCTGCCAGGCGCTCGAGACCCATGCCGGTGTCGATCGACGGACGCGGCAGGTCGACGCGCTCTTCCTTGGTGATCTGCTCGTACTGCATGAAGACGAGGTTCCAGATCTCGATGAAGCGGTCGCCGTCCTCATCGGCAGAACCCGGAGGTCCGCCCCAGATCTTGTCGCCGTGGTCGTAGAAGATTTCCGAGCAAGGACCGCAAGGGCCGGTATCGCCCATGGCCCAGAAATTGTCGCTGGTCGGAATACGGATGATGCGGTCGTCGGTTAGGCCGGCGATCTTCTTCCACAGGCCGAAAGCCTCGTCGTCGGTGTGATAGACCGTGACCAGCAGGCGCTTGGCGTCGAGGCCATATTCCTTGGTGATCAGGTTCCAGGCAAATTCGATGGCATTCTCCTTGAAGTAATCGCCAAAGGAGAAGTTGCCGAGCATCTCGAAGAAGGTGTGGTGGCGCGCGGTGTAGCCGACATTGTCGAGGTCGTTGTGCTTGCCGCCGGCGCGCACGCATTTCTGTGCGGTTACGGCCGTCGAATAGGGACGCTGCTCGAGCCCGGTGAAGACGTTCTTGAACTGCACCATGCCGGCATTGGTGAACATCAGCGTCGGGTCGTTGCGCGGCACCAACGGGCTCGACGACACCACCTCGTGACCATTCCTGCGGAAATAGTCGAGAAACGTCGACCGGATTTCATTCACGCCGCTCATCTTGCGTCCTATCTGTGCACCAATTCAGGCCCAAGCCCCGGCATTTGCCGCGCCACTCGCCGTTGTCCTTCAACCCCGCAGCCGTCCCTGACGGCTGCGCCCTCCAACGCCCTCGGTCGCCGGAACCACAGGCTTTTATCGTTCGCGTATCATGCTGTCCAGACGGCAGCAAAAAACCGGCCGCCGACGAGGGCGACCGGTTTTTGAAAGCTCAAAGCTTTGCTTGCTGATTATGCTTCGGCGGCGTCGTCGCCGTCGTCGGCTTCCGGGCCGCCATTCTCGAGGAACCGGTCGGCAATCAGGCCGGCGTTCTGACGCAGAGCCGTCTCGATCTCGCGCGACAGGTCCGGATTGTCCCTGAGGAACGTCTTGGCGTTCTCGCGACCCTGGCCGAGGCGCTGGCTGTTATAGGAGAACCAGGCACCGGACTTCTCGACGATGCCGGCCTTGACGCCGAGATCGACAAGTTCGCCGGTCTTGGAGACGCCTTCGCCATACATGATGTCGAACTCGACCTGTTTGAACGGAGGCGCCATCTTGTTCTTGACGACCTTGACGCGCGTCTGGTTGCCGACGACTTCTTCGCGCTCCTTGACGGAACCGATACGGCGGATGTCGAGGCGAACCGAGGCGTAGAATTTCAACGCGTTGCCGCCCGTCGTCGTTTCCGGCGAACCGAACATGACGCCGATCTTCATGCGGATCTGGTTGATGAAGATCACCATGCAGTTCGACTTCGAGATCGAAGCCGTCAGCTTGCGCAGCGCCTGGCTCATCAGGCGGGCCTGCATACCCGGCAGGCTGTCGCCCATTTCGCCTTCGATTTCGGCGCGCGGCACGAGCGCTGCGACGGAGTCGACGACGAGAACGTCGATCGCCCCGGAGCGGACCAGCGTGTCGGTGATTTCAAGCGCCTGTTCACCGGTGTCGGGCTGCGAGATCAGCAGATTTTCCAGATCGACGCCCAGCTTGCGCGCATAGACCGGATCGAGTGCATGTTCCGCGTCGACGAAGGCGCAGATGCCGCCCTTCTTCTGTGCCTCTGCGATCGTCTGCAGCGCCAGCGTCGTCTTGCCCGAGCTTTCCGGACCATAGATTTCAACGATGCGGCCCTTCGGCAGGCCGCCGATGCCGAGTGCGATGTCCAGACTGAGAGAGCCGGTCGAAACCGTCTCGATCTCGATGATGCTGTCCTTCCCACCGAGCTTCATGATCGATCCCTTGCCGAACGACCGTTCGATCTGGGAAAGTGCCGCTTCAAGTGCCTTGCTTTTATCCACCGATTTGTCCTCTACGAGCCGCAAAGAGTTTTGTGCCATTTGGTCCACCTTTAGGTTATTGAAGCTACCGAGGCAATGAAGCCGCCGCACGAGTTTTTGTACATGTTTTGTTCCGTTTTTGCAAGGGCAGAACAAGGTATTGAAAAATAGGAATTATTCGGATTGTGTTCGATTCATGTTCACGCATTGCGGGGTAAGTTTTTCGGCAGCGCCCCGCGCGCCTTGAGAAGATGAACGGTGCTGATCCGATTCGCCCAAGAGACAGCAGAGGAACATTCATGATGGAAGGCGAAATCGCCGTCTTTGGCGGCGCCCATATCGATCGGCGTGGCCGCATCACCGGCACGACCGCGCCCGGTTCGAGCAACCCCGGCACCTGGTTCGAGGAAGCTGGCGGCGGCGGTTTCAACGCTGCGCGCAATCTGGCGCGACTGGGGCATAGCGTGAGGATGATCAGCACGCGCGGCGGAGACGCGGCCGGTGAGATGGTAACGGCCGCCGCCGCCGCCGCTGGCGTGATCGACAATCCCCTCACCTTCCTTGACCGCAAGACGCCGAGCTACACCGCGATCATCGAGAATGACGGCAACCTGGTCATCGCGCTTGCCGACATGGATCTTTACAGGATGTTCTCGCCGCGCCAGTTGCAGCGTCGCGCACTGCGCGACGCCATCGCCGACAGCCGGCTGGTTCTGACCGATGCGAACCTGCCGGAAGAAACGATTGCCGCTCTCGTCGAGGCAGCGTCCTGCGACGGGCGCATCGTCGCTGGCATCGCTGTTTCGCCGGCAAAAGTGATCCGCTTCCAGCCGAGCCTGGCCAAGCTTGGCTTCCTGTTCATGAACGAAGCCGAGGCCCGGGCGCTCACCGGCAAGGACGCAGCGGATGCTGAGGGTTGGCCGCCGCTGTTGCGCGCAGCCGGGCTCAAAGGTGGCGTCGTCACCCGCGGCGGCCGCGCGGTGGTCGCCTTCGATCGCGAAACCGTCTGCGTCGCGACGCCACCGGCTTTGCCGGAACTCGCCGATGTCACCGGTGCCGGCGATGCCTTGGCGTCCGGCTTCCTCGCCGCCCGGCTTGCCGGTCACGATCTTTCGGAATGCCTGCGGCACGGCATTGCGTCTGCCGGCATTACGCTTCGCTCCCCCTTGGCCGCCTCGGAACAAATGTCGCAGGCCAATCTCGAACGGGCGCTGGCTCTTGTGCCGGCACCTCAAATGCTGGCATGAACGCCGCTAGCCGAACTCCCAAGGAAAAACCATGACCAAACCCGCTTCCCCCTTCCTGCCGATGGAATATTCCGACGAGGTTGCAGCCGCCAAGGCGCGCGGCGCGCCCATCGTGGCGCTGGAATCGACCATCATCACCCATGGCATGCCCTATCCGGGCAATCTGAACATGGCCCGCAGCGTCGAAGCGATCATTCGCGACCAGGGCGCCGTGCCGGCGACCATCGCCGTCATCCACGGCGTTCTGCATATCGGCCTTGATGACGCCAAGCTCGAAGAGCTGGCAAAGACTGAAGGCGCGATGAAAGTGTCGCGTGCCGATCTTGCCTTTGCGATCGCAGAGCGCCGCACCGGTGCGACGACCGTTGCCGCGACGATGATCGCTGCCGCCCGTGCCGGCATCCGCGTCTTTGCGACCGGCGGCATTGGCGGCGTGCACCGTGGCGCCGAGCTGAGCTTCGACATCTCCGCCGACCTCGACGAACTGGGACGCACGGCTGTCATCGTCGTTTGCGCCGGCGCCAAGGCCATTCTCGACATTCCGAAGACGCTCGAAGTTCTCGAAACCCGCGGCGTGCCCGTCGTCACCTATGACAGCGACGTATTCCCGGCCTTCTGGTCGCGCGATTCAGGCCTCAAGAGCCCGCTGATGCTCAACAGCCCGGCAGCAATCGCCAACTTCCAGAACATGCGCGAACTGCTCGGCGTCGATGGCGGCATGCTGATCGCCAACCCGGTTCCAGCCGAAAGCGAGATCCCGCGCGAGGAGATGGAAATCTACATCGCACGCGCGCTCGACAACGCCGAACGCGACGAAATCACAGGCAAGGAAGTGACGCCCTACCTGCTCGACAACCTCTTCCATCTGACCGAAGGCCGCAGCCTCGAAACCAACATCGCGCTGGTCGAGAACAATGCCCGCCTCGCCGGCGAAATTGCTGTCGCGCTCGCCGCGAAGTAGGGGCGACAGTCAGCGAGACGACAAAAAGAAAGGCCCGACGCGCAAGCGTCGGGCCTTTCTTTTGCGGTGACGTGAACGTCGGCAAGCGGCTCAGGAATCCAGCATTTCGCGCACGGCCACTGCCAGTTGTTTCAGCGAGAACGGCTTCGGTAGGAAGCCGAACTTTGCGTCGGCCGGCAGATTGCGGGCGAATGCGTCTTCCGCGTAACCCGAAACGAAGATGAATTTTAGGTCTGGGTATTTCTTACGCAACTCCGTCAAGAGCGTCGGCCCGTCCATTTCCGGCATCACCACATCAGACACGACGATATCGACGGCACCATCAAGCTCGTCCATGATATCGAGCGCTTCGACGCCGGAACCGGCCTCATGGACGGTATAGCCGCGTGTCTCGAGCATGCGCTTGCCGCCGCGGCGGACGGCTTCCTCATCCTCGACGAGAAGGACGACGGCCGAATCGCCGGTGAGGTCCGTCGGTTCTTCGGCCTTGGCGACCGGCTTGATGACGGTTTCGACCGGCGGCAGCGCCACCGTTTCGGCTGACGTGCCCGACGCCGGCTCACCGGCGACTTCGGGAATGTCGATATGGCGCGGCAGCAGGATGCGGAATGTCGTTCCCTTGCCGACTTCGGATTCCGGATAGATGTAGCCGCCGGATTGCTTGACGATGCCATAGACCATCGAGAGACCAAGACCGGTGCCCTTGCCGACTTCCTTGGTGGTGAAGAACGGTTCGAAGATCTTGTCGAGGATCTCGGGCGGAATGCCGGTTCCCTGGTCGGAAACCTCCACCATCACAAAATCTTCTTCCGGCAGCTCGCGCCGGCCAAGAGCCGCGATTTCGCTTGACGGCAGATTGCGCGTGCGAAGCGTGATGATGCCGCCTGCCGGCATCGCGTCGCGCGCGTTGACGGCCAGGTTGAGCAGCACCTGCTCGAATTGGCCGAGATCCGTGCGCACCGGCCAGAGATCGCGCCCGTAGTCGACTTCGACCTTGACGTTGGTGCCGGTCATGCGATCGACGAGCATGCGCAAATCGCCGATCACGTCGGTCATGCTCAGCACCGTCGGCCGCATGGTCTGCTTGCGCGAGAAGGCGAGCAATTGCCGGACCAGAACTGCCGCCCGATTGGCATTGCGCTTGATTTCCATCAGGTCGGCGAAACTCGCATCCGCGGGGCGCGCCGACAAAAGCAGATGGTCGGACGAAAGCAGAATGGCCGTCAGCACGTTGTTGAAGTCGTGCGCGATACCGCCCGCAAGCGTGCCGACCGCATTCATCTTCTGCGTCTGCGCCATCTGGTTTTCGAGCGCCTTCTGCTCGGTAATTTCAAGCGCATAGATGATCGCCGCTTCTTCCGGTGCCTGATCGCTCTGGTCGATGACGGCATTGATATAGAAGCGGAAATGGCGCTCGCCATCGACCGGATGCAGTGCGTCGATCGGGGCAATGTCGCCCTGGCGATCCTTGGCGGCGGCAAGTGCGTCGTGCAGGCGCCCCTTCTCTGTCGCGTGCACGACCGTTTCGATCAGCGCGCCGCGCTCGACATCGTCCTGGGAGACGAGGCCCGAGAATAGCTTGAGAAACGGCGCATTGGTGCGAAGAATTCGGCCTTTTCCGTCGACCGAGGCGATCGCCATCGGCGTATTGTTGAAGAAGCGGGTAAAGCGCATCGCAGCGCTCGACGCCGACTGATCCTCGTCCTCGCCGCCGTCGCGCGACATGACGATGGTCCGGCTTTCGCCGGGCGCGCCGTCGCGTGCCGACGACACCCGGTGCACCATGCGCACCGGCAGGCTCTGGCCATTGGTCTTGCGCAGATCGAGGTCCAGCACCTTGGTCTTCTTCAGTCCGGGTTCCGCCTGCACCGACTGCACCAGCGTCAACCCTTCGCCGGCGACGAGGTCGCCGATGCTCATGGAACCTGGCTGGAACTTCGTCAGGTCAATGCCCAGCCAATCCGCAAGGGTGGCGTTGATGTAGAAGATCTCACCCTTGCGCCCGGCCGAGAAGAAGCCGGCCGGGGCATGGTCGAGATAGTCGATGGCGTTCTGCAGCTCCTTGAAGAACCGCTCCTGGTCGTCGCGTTCGGCGGTGATGTCGGCGATCTGCCAGAGGTAGAGCGGATTGCGGTCGCTGTCTTCGAGCGGCAGCACGCGGGCTTTCAAGCGAAACCAGTGGGCGCCGGAGCCGCTGGAGGCAGCGCCGGTGGCGAGCGGCTTCAACAGTCGAAACTCCTCGTGTCCCTGCTTGCCCTCGCGCAGGCCGTTGGTCAGGCGGTAGATCGCTTCGGTCGCCTCGCGGTTTCGCGACAGGATCGTCTCGAGCGACTGGATGCCGGCCGCGTTCTTCGCCCCGGTCAGCGCGCCGTAGGCGGCGTTGGCGTAAATGATGCGGCCCTTGCGGTCCGTGACGATTGTGCCGTCTTCATGGGCGTCGAGAAAGGCGCGCGCCAGCTCGTCCGGCCGCGATTGCGGCATCACCTCGATGAAGCCGATGACCGAGGAGACGAGGAAGAAGATCCCGACCATCGCAAGAACGCCAAGGATGCCGAGCACGATCTCGTTGTCCAGTTCGTTCTTGAAAATCACGAAGGCGATCGCAGAGACGGTGAGAACGATCGCAAGCAGGACGATCCGCATGACGGTTCCCGGCCTGACGCCACGGTCAACAACCGGCATCTGGTAGTCACCTGACTGCCGCAATTTCGTCATCGGGTCCTCATCTGCCGCCAATACCGCCCGGCCCAAGGCCGGTTCGGTCCGGCGCTCCGGCCGGCATCCGCGCAATCCGCCAGGCAAAATCGGCCAATACCGACACGCCCTCGATCATTCGGATAGGAATCATCTTTAACGATCAGAGATAACAGCAAAAAGCACCTCTGCGGAAGCGCAGCGGTCAATTCACAGGGAATGTCGGCGAAGTGCTTGTCCAGGCCCGAAAAAAGCCGTCAAGTACTGCCACTCGAAAGGCAGAAGGAGTTCAGCCTATGATGGAAACGATCGTCGGAGACAACGGTAGCCGATTCATTATCGCCGCCGGCGCCGTTGCGATCGGGCTTCTGTGCCTCGTGGCCGTGCTGTGGATAATGCGCAACAGGCCGTCGTCGCCGTTCATTCGCGGCGGCAAGAACAGGCAGCCTCGCCTCGCCGTGCTCGATGCCGCCGCGGTCGACACGCGTCGTCGCCTGGTGCTCGTGCGTCGGGACGACGTCGAACACCTGATCATGATCGGCGGACCGACGGATATTGTCATCGAAAGCCGGATTGCACCGATCGACGAGAGCGCCTTCGCAAACGACGGTCCGGCTGTCATCGAGCGCAGGCCGATCGAGCAGCTGGTTGCCGACGGCAACGGAACACAGATGAAGGTGGCAGCGCCGGCGCAGTCACGCCCTGTCGCTCAGCCGGAGGTGACCCTCAATGCGCCGGTGCGCCCGGTGGCGACGCCACAGGAGCAGCCGATTGCGCGCGTCGAGCCGGCCGTGCCTGTTCGCGCTGTCGCCGAACAACGCCAGGCTCCCGTAATGGCCGTCGAGCCGCGCCCGGTCGCAAGGGTTGCGCCACCGACACCCGAGATCGTTCCCCCCGCAAACACGGCCGAGAAGGTCGAAGGCATTTTCGATGCCGCCCGCAGCCGGGTGCTTCCGACCCAGCCTGCGGTGCAGGAACAGCGCCCCGTACCTGTCGCCCAACAGCAGCCCGTCGCTCAAAGTTCGCTGTCGGATTTCGAGCGCATCCTCGACGCCGAAATCAGCGGAGACCTGCAGCGGCTGACGCCGGCTGCAGCCGCTGCACGTCCGGAAAACCGTGTGCCGGTGGCCGCCACGGCCCGCCAGGAGCCGTTGCTTGGCGCACCGCTTGACGATGCCCGCAAGGAACCGACGATCGAGGAAGAGATGAACCGCATGCTCGCCGACATCTCCGCCGGCCGCAAACCCTGACGCATTCTGCGTCACGGCTCCATGAAACAAACACATGAGCACAAAGAAAAAGGCGCGGTCAAACCGCGCCTTTTTCTAAAGACTGATCCGGAAACCGGACCTTTATTCGTCCCTGTAGACCTTTTCCCGACGCTCGTGGCGCTCCTGCGCCTCGATCGAGAGAGTTGCAATCGGCCGGGCGTCCAGACGCTTCAAACCGATCGGTTCTCCGGTTTCCTCGCAATAGCCGTAGGTCCCTTCATCTAGCCGCTGTAGCGCCGCATCGATTTTCGAGATCAACTTCCGCTGACGGTCGCGGGCTCTCAGTTCAATCGCCCGGTCTGTTTCGGAAGAGGCTCGGTCGGCGAGATCAGGATGATTGGCGCTCTCCTCGGCCAAGTGATCCAGTGTCTCGCGTGCCTCGCGAAGGATATCGTTTCTCCAAGCATTGAGCTTGGCCCGGAAATAGGCCCGGTGGGTGGCATTCATGAATTCCTCGTCCTCGGAGAGAACAAAGGTACTAAGATCGATCTTCTCACTCAACGCGATTCTCCTGAAGAACATCTCATTGCGGCGGTGTATAGCCCCATGGAAGCCGCGATTCAAGCCTCGGATTAGACACTCAACCGTATTTTAACAATGCTTGCAATTCAGGCTAACTGGCGAATATTTCATCAAAATTACAGATGAGATCTTAATCGTAGGGATGATCACCTACCCGTCGTCAAGAAGACCGGTCGTAACTTGGATGTCCTGCTGCCAGCGCGACGCCGCCCTTTGCCGGGATTGCCGCGTCTGGCAGCAAGCGGGCAATCCCCTGAAAAAAGCGGCTCGCAGCTTGATCTTTGCATCATCGACGGGAAAAGGTGGTGATCCGCCGCGAGACGCGCAAGACCCCGATCCGGCGATATTCGATCCCGTCGCGACCCGCGGCCGGCAGATACCGGAACTCATATATGCAAGACAGTGCCGCCAGGCCCTTCCGTCTCCTCCTTCTGCGTCATGCCCGCTCCAGTTGGGCCCTGCCCGGACAACGTGATTTTGATCGCGCGCTCGACGACACCGGATATGCCGAGGCGGAGCTGATCGCGGAGATGGCTGCCGATCGCGGCATCCGGCCGGAGCTGATCTTGTGCTCGCCAGCCGTGCGTTGTCGCCAGACCGCAGAACCCTTCTTTCGCATCGTCAGTGAAGACCTCGAAATCCGCTATGTCGACGAGCTCTATACCGGCCCGGCAAGTGTCTACACCGACATCATCGATGCTCACCGGCATCTGAGTTCGCTGATGATCGTCGGACACAATCCGATGATCGACGAACTGTTCCATCGTCTTGCCGGAAACGAGGTGGCGACCGACGCGCTTGCGCATGGTTATCCGCCCGCAGCCCTTGCGATCCTTGATATGCAGGCAGGCGCAGGCAGCGGCGCTGCGGCCACGCTGGTGTCGTTGATGCTGCCGACCAGGGAACCGAAATGACATGCCGTTGTTGCGGTGCGGGAAATATTTCCTATATCGCCAAGGCAAACAGGGCCTGCCGCCCATCTCGGCGGCCGACATCGGCATGAACGAAAGCGGCAAGGTCCGCGAGGGATAGCACGACTTGGCGCCAAATCTGACCAGCCTCAAAGACGACGCCCTGATCGCGCTCGACAATCTTACCGATCGTGCATCGGGCCTCGTCAATCCCACCATCCGGCTGGGTGTCACCGGCCTTTCGAGAGCCGGAAAGACCGTTTTCATCTCGTCGCTGGTGCACAATCTCCTGAACGGTGGCCGGCTGCCGGTGTTCGAACCGGTGCGCTCCGGCCGCGTCTCGAAGGTAAGGCTTGAGCCACAGCCGGACGACGCCGTGCCGCGCTTTCAATATGAGGATCACATCGCCGCTCTGGTGCGCGATCGTATCTGGCCGGATTCGACGCGCGCGATCTCGCAGCTTCGCATAACCCTCGACTTCGAGAGCGCAAGTGGCTGGAACAGGCTGTTTTCGGCCGGACGACTGTCGCTCGATATCGTCGATTATCCCGGCGAGTGGCTGCTGGACCTGCCGCTACTCGCGCAGGATTTCAAAGAGTTCAGCGACAATTCGGTGGCTCGCGCCCGTGCCCGTGGCCGCGCCAACCTGTCGGCGGATTGGCTGACGCTTGCCTCGTCGGCGGGGCCGACTGCGATCGCCGACGAAAGCAGTGCGCGCCGGCTTGCCGAAAGTTTCACCGCTTATCTCGGGGCCTGCAAGGCGGACGCCAGCTCACCCTCGACCCTGCCGCCCGGTCGCTTCTTGATGCCGGGCGATCTCGAGGGGTCGCCGGCCCTGACCTTCTCGCCGCTGCCCGACCTGCCGGATGGCCGCGCGCCCAAAGGGTCGCTCTGGGCGATGATGGAGCGTCGCTACGAGGCCTACAAGAAGCACGTCGTCGGCCCGTTTTTTCGCGAACATTTTGCCCGGCTCGATCGGCAGATCGTCCTCGTCGACGCGCTGCAGGCGATCAATGGCGGGCCGGACGCCCTGCTTGATCTGGAGCAGGCGCTGGCCGATGTGCTGGCCTGCTTCCGTCCGGGCACAAACAGCTGGCTCTCGTCGTTCTTGACCCGGAGGATCGACAGGGTGCTGATCGCCGCGACGAAGGCGGATCATCTGCACCACGAAAGCCACGATCGTCTGGAGCGCATCACAGCGCGGCTGGTCACCCGGGCGGCTGCCAGCATCGGCATGAGCGGCGCGGGACTGGAAGTCATGGCGATCGCCTCGGTCCGGGCGACGCGCGAGGCAACGGTCGACCACGGCGGACATACGCTTCCGGTTATCGTCGGCACACCGATCTCCGGCGAGAAGATCAACGGCGAGACTTTTGACGGCGAACGGAAAACAGCCATATTTCCTGGTGACTTGCCGGACGATCCTGAAGTTCTTTTCAAGGTGCTTGATGCCGATGCGTCAGCGATAACATTCGGCGACGTGCACCCGCTGCCCGAGTTGAGTTTCGTGCGTTTCCGGCCTCCGCATCTCGAAGAGACCGGTGGCGGCTTGAAGTTGTCGGTACCACATATACGGCTCGATCGGGCGATGCAGTTCCTGTTTGGAGACCGGCTGGCATGAGCGACGATTCCAACAGTCGGGGCCGCAAGCCCGGCGCCTTTTCGGTGAGCCCGGATCCGGAGCCGAAGCCGGCGGAAAGTGCCCGCCCCCGCCGCGCGCCGGCGAGCTTTGACGACAAGGTGGTGATGACGCCGGACGCGGAGGATCCCTTCCGGGAAACCACACGCGCGGTCGAGAGCCTCGCTCTGCCGGAGGCAAGTCCCCGCAGACGTCGCCTGTCCGTCGGCAAGATCGCCATGGGGGCCTTCGGCATTCTCCTGTCGCTCGCGGCAGGCCTTTGGGTCGACCGCCTGATCCGCGACCTGTTCTCCCGCGCCGATTGGCTCGGCTATGCCGCTGTGGGAGTCGTTGCCATCGGGCTCCTGGCGCTGCTGGTGGTCGTTGCGCGCGAGCTTTCAGGCATGATGCAGCTGACGGCCGTCCAGACCTTGAAATCGGAAACAGAGACTGCGGCCGCTTCCGGTAACACCAAGCTGGCGCGGTCTGCCTCGGAAAAGCTGGTCCATCTTCTCGCCGCCAATCCGCGCACGGCACGCGGTCGTGCGCGTCTTAAGGAAACCGAAGGCGAGATCATCGACGGCCCGCATCTGCTCGACCTGACGGAGCGCGAATTGCTGACGCCGCTCGATCGCGAGGCGCGGCGTATCATCCTTGCCGCTTCCAAGCGCGTGTCGATCGTCACCGCCGTCAGCCCGCGCGCGCTCGTCGATCTTGGCTATGTGCTTTACGAATCCGCGCGCATGATCCGTGCCATGGCCGAGCTTTACGGCGGCCGCCCCGGCACGCTCGGCATGATCAGGCTGATGCGCGATGTCATCGCCCACCTCGCCGTCACCGGCTCGATCGCCGCCGGCGACAGCCTGATCCAGCAGGTGCTCGGCCACGGCCTTGCATCAAAACTCTCGGCGCGGCTCGGCGAAGGCGTGATCAATGGGCTGATGACGGCGCGCATCGGCATCGCTGCCATGGACCTTTGCCGGCCCATGCCGTTCCGCGCGCTGAAACGGCCCGGGATCGGCGATTTTCTCTCAGACCTCACACCCGGCGGCGGTCGGGCGGCCAGTCAAACCGAAGACGTCTAGCCGCTCTACAGCGCCGCGCATCAAATATGATGCGCAAAGGACGCTGTAACGCTTTAAACTTGCTGCATAATTTTATCCTTAAATCGATTCAGATTTAAGGAATTATGCAGTAGTTAGATGCCCGCATACCAGTCGTAACCGAGGTCCTCCCAAAAGCCGCCGCGTCCGCGTCCGAATGGCGACAGATCCGCAACGACCTCGATGGTGCTGATATACTTCGCCATCTTGTAGCCGAGTTGGCGCTCGATGCGCACCCGAAGCGGCGCGCCATTGGCGACCGGAAGCAGCCTTCCGTTCAATCCATAGGCAAGGATCGTCTGCGGGTGGCGCGCATCGGTAAGGTCGATCGATTCGTAGTAGGCCGCCGGTCCGGAAAGCCCGAGGTCCAAGCGATCGAAACAATGGAAGACGACATAACGCGCTTCCGGTTTAGCCTTCGCTTCATCAAGCACCCTGGCAAGCGGAACGCCGGTCCATTTGGCGATGCAGCTCCAGCCCTCGACGCAGTCGTGGCGCGTGATCTGGGTGCGTGACGGCATGTTGCGCAACTCGGTCAATGTCAGGCTGAGCGGCTTTTCGACCAACCCGGTGATACCGAGGCGGTAACCGGCGAAATCCTGCTGCTGGAGTGCAATGTACTCCGGATCGGTCGGCTCGGTCGAGCCGTTCGGCCTCTGCCCCTGCCGGATTTCACTTTCGCCAAACTCTGGCGCCAGCCGGTCGGCGTCCATCAATAGCCGCTGCACCCGGTAGGTCAGGCCGTTCGCCGACGCCAGGACGTCGCGGACTGGCGCTCTGTTTTTCAGCATGCCGTCAAATGCATCACAGCCGGCAAGCGGTAATGTCGAGGCGGCGATGCCGGCGGCCGTCAGAAAGCGCCTGCGGTTGATCAGAAGTCGGCTCATTGTCCTGCCTCCTTGCGCGGCAGCTCGCCACCGATGCGGTATCGTCCTGTTATCATCGAGCGCAATTCGTTGATCGGCCCGGCGGCAATCACCATGAAGATGTGGACGACGAAGAAGATGACGAGCAGAATCATGATGACGAAGTGGATCGTTCGTGCCGTCTGCCGGCCGGCGAAGAGATCGACCAGCCATGGCCAAGCCGCGTCCATGCCCGGCGACATCGTCAGCCCCGTCAGGATCATCAACGGAAAAAAGATCAGCAAAACAGCGGCATAAGAGAGTTTCTGCAAGCCGTTGTAACTGCGGCCGTGATCGAACCGGAACCGCAGGTGGTTGATGAAGCTCTGTGGCAGGCTGCGGATGTCGGCGCCCGATGGCAGGATGTCGCGGCGCAGGTGCCCGTTGATCAGGCTCGCAACCAACCAAACAAGAAAGACCGTCGCGAAAAGCCACGCGAAGAAGAAATGCACCACGCGGCCCGTCGCCAGGTCCAGATAGGACGGGAGCGTCAGCCAGGCCGGAAAGGCCCTGTAGGCGCGGCGATCAGCGGGACCGCTGACCCCGAGGGTGCCTGTGGTATCGAACCGGTGGCCAAGCAACGTCGTCACACCCCTGACCTCTCCATCTTCCGTGCGAGCGGCGCCGATGGAAAGAACGCTGTTGTCGAAGGCAAATCCCGATTGCTGCCCGAGATAAAGCGTCGGATGGGCATTGAAGATCTGCAAGCCACTCAAGAGCAGGAAGAACAATGCCAGTGCCCACAGCCAATGGGTCAGCCGCGTGGCAAGTCCGTGACGGCGGATTGTGAGCGTCCGCGAGACGTCCATTTCCGGGGTGTCGTTAATCGCCGTTGCCATCGTGAAACCTCCGCGTTTCAAGTGGATACGTACGCCGTTGCGACAGAGTTTCATAAACACGTCTGCGCGCATCGGTGCACATGACGGTGAGGCTGCGGTGACCGCCTTGCGGCCATCCGATCTGCTGCCCACAAAGCGGTATCATCGACACAAAGAAGCCTCGATATCCACCCGGAAGAAACCGTCCATTAACCATTTGAGCGCAAATGTGACTCCTAGTTTCGGACGTTGACCCATCAAGGATCGTTTATGTTCTCGCGCCCTTCTTTGATCGCTCGCGGCACTGCCGCCTTCGCGCTTGCAGCAACCGTCGGCGTTGCGACGCCAGCCATTTCCGGCGGCAAGGACAAGGCTTTCTTCGAGAAAGTCTCCGGCCAGTGGAAGGGTCCCGGCGAGATTGTCGCCGGAAAATACAAGGGCACCAAGTTCACCTGCGATCTCGCCGGCGAACCGGTTGCCGGCAATGATGCCGGCATCAAGCTCGACGGCTTCTGCCGGGTTGGCGTGTTCAAGCAGCCGATGTCGGCGCTGATCACCCAGAAGGGCAGCAGCTACACCGGCAAGTTCCTCGATGGCGCTGACGGCAAGGGCCTCGACGTGGTGTCAGGCAACGTCGCCAAGGACAAGGTCGTCGTCGGCATCAACCGCAAGAAGCTGAATGGCGCGATGATCGCCCGGCTTCAGAACGACTCGACGATGAACATCACGATCTCGGTCAAGGTCGAGGATACGATGGTGCCGGTGATCGGCGTCAGCCTCAACCGTCAGGTCGATAACATCGCCGTTGGCTCGATCAAGTAAGCGGCAGGACCGTTCAAGAGAAAAGCCCCGGTCGAACGCCAGGGCTTTTCTCTTCTACCCTACTTGATCTCAGGTCCCTGCCCGCCACCAGCCGCTGTCTTCGTCGGCCACCTCTATCCCGGTGACATCGGCATCCGCCAGCCACTCCTCGACCCGCCGTCCGTTCACGCTCATGGCAGCAGCGAAGTCCGCGAGCGGCATCAGGACGAAACCGCGTGCGGTCATGCGTGGATGCGGCAGTTCCAGCTTGGTCTCGGTCTGGGAGATGTCGCCGAAGGTCAGGATATCGATGTCGATCGTCCGCGGGCCCCAGCGCTCGTCGCGCACCCGCTTCATCTGCCGCTCGATGTCGAGGCAGGCATCCAGCAACGCTTCCGGGCCGAGCGTCGTTTCGACTTCAGCGCAGGCATTGAAGAACCAGGCCTGGTCGGTCTTGCCCCAGGGGGGTGTGCGAAACAGGCGTGAAACGGCTCGAACCGTGCAATCCGGCCGGGCGTCGAGCATCTGCAGGGCTTCGGCCATGGCCTTTGGCGGCTCGCCCAGATTTCCGCCCAGCCCCAGTGTCGCGATCGTTCCGCTCATGTCAGGCGACATGCTCGACGGTTACTTCGACATAGTCGAGCACGCCGGGCACAGGTGCGTTCGGCTTGCGGACGGAAACCTTCGCGCGGCGGATCTGCGGGAAGCGCACACAGAGCGTCTTGGCGACCTCGAGGGCCAACGCCTCGATCAGGTAGCGCCGGCGTCCCGTGACGATTCGCTCGATCTCGGTAAAGGCGATGCCATAGTGCACGGTGTCGTCGATCGAATCGTCGACCAGCGCCGTGCCCTGCTCCACTTCGAGCTCTGCATCGACGAAGAACCGCTGGCCGAGGAATTCTTCTTCGTCGAGAACGCCATGGCGCGCAAAGAAGGCACAGTTTTTCAGGGTGATCGTATAGGTCGCGCTCATGGTTATCCGTCCCGTCAGCTCTTCTTTGCACCCAGCATAGCATCCGCCATCATCAGCGCATCCCTGCTGTTTGCGACATCATGTACGCGGAAAATGGCAGCACCCGCCATACGTAGTAGCGCCGTCGTCGCCGCTGTCGCGGCGTCGCGGTCGGCCGGCTCACGTCCTGTGACGGCGCCGAGGAAACGCTTGCGTGACGTGCCGACCAGAAACGGCAGCTCGAAACGGTGCAATTCCGCAAAACGCGCCATCAGTTCCAGGTTCTCATCCGTGTCCTTGGCAAAGCCGAAGCCTGGATCAAGCACGATGCGCCCGTGTTCGATGCCGGCTTCTGCTGCGATCTGCAGCGAGCGCGCGAGAAAGTCGAATTGGTCATCGACCACGTCGGCAAGCTTCTGGCGGTCTCGACCGGTGTGCATGACGCAGAGCCCTGCGCCCGTCTGCGCAGCAACCCGCGCAATATCCGGTTCGCGCTGAAGCCCGTGCACGTCATTGACGATGTGGGCGCCGGCTTCGACGGCAAGCCGTGCCGTCTCCGCCCTGTAGGTATCCACCGATATGAGGGCATCGGTGTCGCGCGCCAATGCCGCGATGACCGGAAGGATCCGGCTCTGTTCCTCGTCGGCACTCACCGGCGCTGCATCGGGTCTGGTTGATTCACCCCCGACATCGAGGATCAAGGCACCCTCTTCGAGGCAACGCTTGCCCTGAGCGACGGCGGCTGACGTATCAGTGAAACGACCGCCGTCGGAGAAAGAGTCGGGGGTAACATTGATGATCGCCATCAAAACGCCACGCGACCCCAGTTGGAGGTTACGCCCATGCGCCAGTTTCCAGTGAAAATTTTGAAATGGATTGTAAGTCATTTCCCCTCACGATGCGCAGCCGGAAACCATTTCGATTTGCTGTTGCACCCGCGCTGGCTATGCCCCAAGCTTGATTGAAGTTCAACTAAAGAGAACTACGCATTGATGTCTCGAGTACGCGTTCCGTTCAAAGCCACACTTCTTGCCCTTCTGGTAGCGATGCCCATGGGCTCGGCGTCCGGCGAGACGGTGATAAACAAGAGCTTTTCCTATTTCTCGATCGGCGGTCGCACGGCTGCGGATCTCGACAAGGCTCTGTCCAAGGCCGGGCCGATGATGAAATCGACGGGCGCACGCCATCCGGGCGCCACGCGCATCAAGTTTGGCGGAACCATCACCTACGTCAATCGCGGCGGACGCTGCGCGGTCGGCGTTGCCCGCGTCACGCTCAGCACGCGCATCATCCTGCCGCGCTGGAAATATCGCAAGCAGGCAAGCCGCGACCTCGCTTTGGTCTGGGATACGCTGTCGAGCGATATCAAGCGGCACGAGGAACGCCATGCGGAGATCGCGCGCAACCACGCGCGCAAAATGGAAAAGATGTTTCTGGCCCTGAAGCCGCAGGCCGACTGTGAAAAAATGCAGGAAAGCGTCACGCGCGCCAGCGCCGAGGCGATCGCCAGCCATGACAAGGACCAGGCCCGGTTCGACCGGACGGAGGCGGCTAATTTCGACAAGCGTATGATCCGTCTGCTGCAATACCGGCTGGAAACGCTGAAAAAAACACAGCGGTAGACAGGTCGACGCTTCACCATCACGACCGGCATAAGCATATCGGGAATATACTTCGCCCTATCTGTTTAGCGCGCGGACACCCACAGTATTTTATTGGTGAAATCTAGCGATAGCTGCAAATGAGCGACTCGCTTACATTCGAAACATGAGACGTGAGGGCGAAATGAAACCCAACCCTCCGTTATCGAAAGCGATTTGGCGGGCCATGATGGGCCTTGCGGGACGTATAAATATTGCCGTTACTTGAATTCAGCAGCGTCGGTTCGTTTCCTTGAGTGTAAAGCTCTACGACGCAGCAATACAGGTTCTCCTGGCGTGTCTTGATGCAGCAGATGTTCCCTCCCTCATCTGCGTGCGATACGCCCTCCTAGCCTCGCTCGTCACCCGACCAGCGAGGCGCTTTTTTGCAAAACATGGGCATCATAGACGGAGAGCGAGAGACGCACAGGTGCGTCGTCTCGACAGGCGCGGTGTCCGCGGTCAGCCATCACGCCTGGCGTTCGGGCACGTGCACGACGAGCCCGTCCAGGGCATCGCTGACCTTTATCTGACAGGAAAGCCGCGACGTCGGACGTACGTCATAGGCAAAATCCAGCATGTCCTCTTCCATAGCTTCCGGAGCACCGACGGCGGCCGTCCAGGCATCGTCGACATAGACATGACAGGTGGCACAGGCACAGGCCCCGCCACACTCCGCTTCAACACCCGGAACCGAATTGCGAACGGCGTTCTCCATGACGGTCGAGCCGTTCTCGACATCGAGTTCGTGGCGCGTGCCATCAAAGGCAACGATCGTAAGTTTTGTCATGTCACTTTCCGGAATAAGCTGATGGGACTGGCCATTACAGCGCCGGGCGTCAAATATGACGCGCCAAGGACGCTGTAACACTTTCAAATTTCTGCATAATTTTGTCCATAGTTCGTTTCCGATTTATGGAATTATGCAGCAGCGCAAAGCCGCATGGAGCAGCGGGCGCGAATTCAGGGAAAGTTCTTCCAACAATTCGGCCATTCAGTCAACAACAGCCGGCGGTCGCATCGCGGACGCGGCGTTTCAGCGCGGGCCGCGATGCGCCTTTCTGGCAAGCTGCAATCAGCGGCAGAGCTTCAGGATGAACAGTTCCGCCTCAAGCACGCTTGCTGCAAGAACGTCGGGCAAAGCCGGATCGGTAGGGCGCTGCTCGATCGCGCCCGCTGCAGTCGCAACGTCGACGGCGCCGACGGCAAGTGCTGCCCCCTTCAATTGATGGGCCGCCTGGGCGCGTCCGTTCACTTCGCCGTCGGTGATGTCCTTCATCACCTTTCGCGCCTGGCGGGCGAAAAGTTGCAGTACTTCGATTTCAAGCGCCTTGTCTCCCATTGTCTGCGCGGCAAGATGGGCAAAATCGATGGGCTTCCTGCCGGAAGGAGAGGAACTGCCCGGAGTATCGGGAGCTTCGAAGGCAATTCTGAGGGCCGCCATGAGCCAATTTCCCTATTGTTCGTATGGTGTTGGTCATTGTCCGATGCCGTCCGCGTCATTCGCGGTCCGATTGCCATGGGCGGCACGGACGCCGTGACTGACGACGCCTGCTCACCAAGCATCGTCTCCGGACGATCGCTACGGCGTGTGCAGCTATCATCCTCCACGGGCGGGCGCTGCTATCGGCTTAAAACGGGGCGCAATATAGGCAGGAAACTGGGAAAATGGTTAACGCCCGTTAAACCTCCTGATTTCCTTGTCTTTTCCGCCATAAGCCCCTCTATCGCATTAAGAATTCATTAGGATTTTAATGAAGCCGCAGTGCTCTTAATTGTAAGAACCTGGCTAATGTGTCACTACGATACGGTTAGGAACGGGCTTGCGTACGAAAATGGCAACCGTTCCGGTGGATAAGCTGTGCGAGTGGTGCCCTCGAGGGTCAATTCCGACTATCCATCGAGGAAATGCAGTGGGTGTTCAGTAGGGTATTGCGTAGATGTGATGCGCGTATCTTGCCGTCACCGCCCCGATAAAGACAGTGCCTGGCCGCAGTTGCGGATTAAAAGGACACGTTTCATCGGAAGCAATAGGTAATGAGGCGTATCCCTATGGCGACGAAGAAGAGCAACGAGTCGATTGATGAAAAGGCCTTCCAGGCTCTGGAAGCGGCCCTTAAGATCGATTTTGACGAGCTTAAGTCGAGCCCTAACGACAAGACTTCCTTGGATGATCCGGAGGAAAATGTGTCTGACTCCACCAATCAGGCTGCTGCGCCCGATCACAGTCGAAATACAAAGCCTCAGCAGGAAGCCCCCCGCGCCGCGCGAGCCAACGACGCTGCACGCGGGCTCGCTCCGGAACCCGCACCGAAGTCGCCTCCCCTTTCTCCGGCAAACGACGACGGCCGCCGCTCTCCGGCGGCAATGTTGCGCGCTCTGGACGTTCGCTCGAACCGCGCCGCCATTCGTGTCGCCGCCCTCGTCTCGGTGGTCTGGGCTGTGGCCGGCCTCGGCGTTGCCAACCTGCTCTATGGCCCGCAGATCTGGCAGATCCGCACGCTGAGCGATCTCGCCGCCACCCCTGGTGCGGTCGGCGTCGCCATCGGCATCACGCTGCCCATCATGCTCTTCTTCTCCTTCGCCATCATGATCGCCCGTGCGCAGGAACTGCGCAACGCCGCGCGCTCCATGGCCGAAGTGGCGCTACGTCTGGCCGAACCGGAAACTGCGGCGGCCGACCGGGTCATGACCGTCGGTCAGGCAGTTCGCCGCGAAGTCTCCGCGATGAACGAGGGCATCGAGCGCACGATTGCCCGCGCCACCGAGCTCGAAACGCTCGTTCACTCCGAAGTCAACGCACTTGAACGCAGCTACAGCGAAAACGAACTGCGGGTACGTACGCTGGTTCAGGAGCTGGGCCTTGAGCGCGAAGCCATCATCGGCCACTCCGAGCGCATCCGCTCGACCATCGCCGGTGCGCACGGCAAGCTGAAGGACGATCTCGACCAGGCGGGCGAAGACATCGCATCGCGCATCGCCATCTCCGGCGAGGCGTTTGCCTCGTTGATCGACACGCGTGCAGCAGCTCTCAGCGAAAAGTCCGATACGGCGCTGCAGAACATCAGCACCATGCTGTCGAACCGCACGGACTCGCTCCTGTCCGGCCTGACGGCCGCCGGCCTCGGACTCAGCAATGAATTCGACACCCGCCTCGACCAGCTGAGCGACACGCTGACCAAGCGCGGCGAGCAGTTGCTCGGCCAGTTCGAGACCCGCGCCTCCTCGCTTGACGCCAATACCGAAAAGCTGAACGCGGCTCTGAATGAGCGCGCCCGCCAGCTCAATGAAACGCTGATTGCCCGCACCCGTGACCTCAACGAGAGCCTGAGCGTCGGCCAGCAGGCGATTGCCGGCGGCCTTGAAGACGTGCTTGCCACGCTCAACGCCACGCTCGACGAAAAGGGCGCGCATTTCCGCCAGAGCCTGCGCTCCAGCGCCGACGACGCAATCATGGATCTCGACCTGCGCGGCGGCTTCTTCGAAGAGAAGCTGCAGACGACCGTCGGCCAGCTCGCCACCGCCTTCGACGAACGCTTCCACGAGTTCGCCTCGGCCTTCGACAAGCGCGCCAGCATGCTCGATACCAAGCTGATGGAGAGCCTGCACCGCATCAACGAGACCGTATCCGGCGGGTCCGATGCCATCGGCGGTGCGCTCGACAGCAGCATAGAGAAGATCGGCTCGGCTCTCTCGGATCAGTCGCTGACGCTTGCGACCGCGCTCGGCGCGACGCATGACTTCATCGAGGAAACGATCGGCAGCCGCACGTCTGATCTCAGCAACCTGATCGGCGATGCCCACAGCCGCATCGACAGCGTGCTGTCCGAAAAGACCAGCAGCCTGATGGGTGCCCTTTCGGAGGCCCAGGATCGCATCGAGAGCGGCTTCGGCCGGCGCGCCGATGCGCTCGCAACGGCGCTGACGACCAGCGAGCAGCGGCTGACCGAGGGCCTCGACACCCGCACCGCGCAGTTCGTCGACGGCCTGCACGCGGCCCACGCCCGCATCGAGCAGACGCTGACCGGTTCGACCGACGAAATCACCAGCGCCATCGCCGCAAGCCAGCACCGCCTCGACAACACCCTGTCTGAGCGCACCCTTGCTCTCTCTACCGTGCTTTCGACCGGAACGGACGCGATCGAAGGCGCGGTCGGCGAAACGGCCGACCGGCTGGAGCGCGTTCTGTCGGAACGCAGCCAGGCGATTGCAGAGACCCTTTCGAGCCAGACATCCGCACTCGACGGCGTTCTTGCCGATCGCTCCGCCCACATCAGTTCGACGATGACGGCCCGCGCCAACGAAATGGCGGTCTCCTTGAGCCGTCATGCCGAAGACGTCGCCGACAACCTCACCTTCCGCGCCACGGCCGTTGCCGAGACGATGACGGACCGCGTCGGTGAAATCGAACAGAAGCTTTCGGACAGCGTGTCCCTCGTTGCCGAGAACCTCGGCGGCCGGGTCAGCCAGATTTCCGATACCCTCACCAACACCAGCGCCCGGATCGCTGAAGACCTCAGCGGCCGCGTCGGCAAGATCTCGGACGCTCTGACCGCCACAAGCGCACAGATTGCCGAAGCGCTGACGGCGCGCACGACCGAGGCGACCGCCTCGCTCGCCGGCAAGGCGACGGAAATCGAACAGACACTCGCCGGCCGCGCCGAACACCTGCGCGAAACGCTGTCCTCGACGCACGAGCAGATCCGCGCTACGCTTGACGACCGGATCAATGCCATCAACCTCGCCGTCGACCAGGGCCGCGATCAGCTGGAAGGCATGCTGTCCGACCAGTCCATGTCGATTGCCACGAGCCTCGCCACCAGTGCCAGCATGCTCGAAATGTCACTCGAAGAGCGCCAGGCGGCACTTGCCGGCATCATCGATCGCAGCGGCGAAACGCTCGAAGCCCGTATGCGCTCGACCACCGGCAACATCGCCGAGCGTCTGGCGGAAACGGCAGGCCAGATCAGCCTGGCTGCCGATACGCTGACCAACCGCGTCGACATGTCGATCAACGGCCTTAATGACCGTCTCGACGACACCAGCCTGCGCATCGAGACGAGCCTTGGCGCACTTGAAGAGCGCATGCGCGACAGCGCCGAAAATGTCGGCACGATTGCCGATGCGGCGGGTGCTCGTGTCGAGACCCGTCTTGGCTCGCTTGAAGATCGTATGCGCGGCAGCGTCGATAACGTCAGTGCCATCGTCGATGACACCGCGGCTCGCATCGAGACCCGCCTGGGCTCGCTCGAAGGCCGCATGCACGGCAGCGTCGACAAGGTTGGTGCCATCGTCGATGAAACGAGCAACCGCATCGAAGACCGGCTCGGTTCTCTGGAAGAGAGCATTCGCGGCAGCGTCGGCAACGTCAATTCGATCGTCGACGACACCAGCTTCCGCATCGAGGCCAGCATCGGTACCCTTGAGGACCGCATCCGCGATAGCGTCGGCAGCGTCAACGCGATTGTCGACGATACCGGCGCCCGCATCGAGACGAGCATCGGTTCGCTCGAAGGCCGCATTCGCGGTAGCGTCGGCAGCGTCAACGCTCTGGTCGACGACACGGGCGCCCGCCTTGAAACGAGCATCGGCTCGCTGGAGAACCGCATCCGCGATAGCGTTGGCAGCGTCAACGCTATCGTCGACAACGCTGGCCAGCGCATTGCCGACAGCCTCGGAGAACGCGCGGGCGAAATTGACCGGGTCAGCGAAACCGCCGCAAGCCGCATTTCCAGCGCCATCAATGCCGGTACGGACCGCATCGAGGAGCGTCTCGGCACCATGGACCGCGCCCTCAACATCGGCCTCGAAAACGTCAACCGGACGATCGAAGGCAAGGCCGCGGTGCTTGTCACCAGCCTGCGCGGCGCCGTCAGCGAAGTAACGCAGGAGATTGACGCCGAAGCCGGCCGCATCGAGGGCAAGACTGCGGATCTCGTCACCAGCCTGCGCGGCGCCGTCAGCGAAGTCACGCAGGAGATTGACGCCGAAGCCGGCCGCATCGAGGGCAAGACTGCGGATCTCGTCACCAGCCTGCGCGGCGCCGTCAGCGAAGTCACGCAGGAGATCGACGCCGAAGCCGGCCGCATCGAGGGCAAGACTGCGGACCTCGTCAGCAACCTGCGCGGTGCCGTCGGCGATGTTGCCCAGGAACTCGACGCCGAAGCCACCCGCATCGAGGGCAAGGCCGCCGGTCTCGTCACCACCCTTCGCAGCGCGGTCAGCGAGGCAGCACAGGAACTCGACACGGAAGCGGCCCGTTCCGCTGGTCTTCTTTCCAAGGCCGGCCAGGATTTCGCCAATGTACTGGCGGCACGCAACTCCGACTTCGCAAATGCCATCGAGCAGACCGCCTCGGCAACGGCGGCACGCCACGCCGAACTCGCACGCTCGGTCGCCGACGCATCCGACACCGCCACCGCACGCCTTGCCGCTACGCACGGCCAGGTCGCCAGCCATGCCCAGAACATCCAGCAGGGTCTTGCCGATGCCGAGAAGGCCCTGGAAGCGCGAAGCGAGGCGATCCGCAGCACGCTCGACGACCGGACCCGCGAACTCAACTCGATGCTCGCCGGCCGCTCGATGGAGCTGTCGCGCATCATCGATGAGCAGGCACGCCCGGTCATCGATCAATATGCTGCAACCGGCCGCGAGGCTGCTGAGCGCATCGCCAGCCTGACGCAGGACAGCACCGATCGCCTGCGCGCGGAAAATACCGCATTGGTCAATGCCATTACCGAACGCACCGGCGAGACGCTCAACGCCATCTCGCTGCGGGCTGAAGAAACGGCAAAGGCGATGAAGATGGTCGAGAACCGTCTGCAGTCGACAGCCCTTGGCCTGATCGACCAGCTCGCCGCCAACAACACGGCGATCGCAACCGTCATCGACCAGGCAAGCGACAACCTTGGCGACATGGATCAGCGGCTCGAGGCTACGGCCACCCGCTTCTCCGAAACCACGCGCCAGGCCTCCGACATGTTGTCGACCTCCACACGCCTCATCGAAGGAAAGGTCGACAAGCTTTCGGACATCTCCGCCTCCACACTGTCGCAGATCGGCGGCATCGTCGGGCGCTTCGAGGATCACTCCAAGGTGCTCGGCCAGGCCTCAGACCTGCTGGGGGCCGCCCAGTCGAACCTCGTCAGCACGCTCGAGGAACGCCAGGATGCCTTGCGCACCCTGTCCGTCGGCCTCGTCCAGCGCTCGGAAGAAATCGAACGCACCATGCGTGCACTCGAAGGCTTCGTCGATGGCGCCTTCCAGCGCGCCGAAGAGCGCTCCGGCCTCGTTGCCGGCAACCTGCGCAGCGGCATCCAGCAATCCTTCTCGGATGTCGGCCGCCTGCTGTCGAGCACCGAGCAGCGTGCAGCCGAAGCGGCCGAATCCATGCGCAATGCGCTGGCTCAGGCCGGTGACGAAGCTGGTGCCTCGGTTGAGACGGTCTTCTCGCGTGCCGAAGAGCGGTCGCGCCAGATTGCCGATACGCTGCGCTCCGGCGTCGAGACCTCGTTTGCCGACGTCAACAAGACGCTCTCGGCGGTCGAAGGCCGCGCGCTCGGCGCCTCCGAAGCACTCCGCCAGGCGATCGCCAAGGTTGGTGAAGATGCCGGCTCCGCGATCGAGGGTGCCTTCGCAAACGCCGAAGAACGCTCCAAGGAAGTGACGTCCCGCCTGCGCGGCAGCGTCGCCTCGTCGGTCTCCGATGTCGAGCGCATGCTCAACGAGAGCGGCAAGAAGTCGGACGGCGTGGCAGCTCAGCTTCGCGACGCCGTTCGCGTGGCGATCGACGAGGCCATCGGACGCTTCAGCGGTGCGACCGACGATATCCGCCGCTCGGCAGGAGAGATCCGCAAGGAACTCGACATGACCCGCGAAGAGCTGAAGCGCAGCGCCTTCGACCTGCCGGAGGAAGCCAAGGAAAACGCCGCCGTCATGCGTCGTGCCGTGGCCGAGCAGATCAAGGCCCTGCAGGAGCTGTCGGAAATCATCGGCAAGTCCTCGACGCAGCTCGAAGTCGCACAGCCGCTGCGCCAGCAGCCGGTCGCAGCCGTCCCTGTGGCTGCAGCGCCCGTCGCCCGTCCGGCCCAGCAGCCGGTCGCAGAACCGCGTCGCCAGGATCCGGCGCCCACACTGCGCGGCAGCCTTGGCATCGAACAGGCAACCGTTCAGCAGCCTGCTCCCGTCCAGCCTGCCCGTGCGCAGCCTGCAAGCCAGGCCGTCACCAGCGAGGTCGCAGAAGGCGGTGGCTGGATGCGCGACCTGCTGCGGGCAGCCTCGCGCGAAGAGGCTCCGACAACCGCGCCGCAGCGCCCGGCTGAAAGCCAGCCGGCGACCCGCACCGGCGATACCCGCAACCCGCGCCACGTGGTGGAATCGCTGAATTCGCTTTCGGTCGATATCGCCCGCGCCATCGATCATGACGCCTCGGTCGATCTGTGGCGCCGCTACCAGCGCGGCGAGCGCGACGTCTTCACCCGCCGGCTCTACACGCTGAAGGGCCAGCAGACCTTCGACGAGATCAAGCGCAAGTACGACCGGGAGCCGGAGTTCCGCACCGCCGTCGACCGCTACATCGCCGATTTCGAAAAGCTGCTGGCCGATGTCGCGCGCAACGACCCGGACAAGCGCATCACCCAGACCTACCTCACGTCCGACACGGGCAAGGTCTACACGATGCTCGCCCACGCCGCCGGCCGCTTCAACTAAACAAGCCTTGGCAACAGCCAGAACTGCAACGGCCCCACCGCACGGTGGGGCCGTTTTCGCATGTGCCGGTCGCAACGCAAGCAAACGCCGAGCCGACGTCCATTTGGGAGCAGCGAAACCTTTGGCATCGGCAGCAAGATGTTCCGTATTCTATTGCGGGCGCCTTATCTTATCCAGATACCACATGTTATCTGGTCACCACACCACCGGACCGATTGCCCTTCGCTACCTTACCGGCTGCTGCCTCCAACCAACTGCCCAAACCAATGGGTTGCGGTGGCGCCACTGACGCCTGTGTGCGCAAGAAGAACGCAATCCTGTGCCCTGCCGCGTGGTGCCAGCGCGCGCGCCTGCGGGTCCTCCGTTCATCTCAATGAGGCGTTGCCGTCGCCAATGCCTTCGCTTGAAGCCCGAAGAACGGCAACCAATCCTATTCTGGCGTCCATTGCGATCTACTCCGACTCTGCCAGATGATGGCGACGCTTTGCGCAACTGCCATACCGCTTGACCGCGGGCACCGTTTCACCCGCACCGAGATTATAGAGCGTCGCACCGGATGGCCCATTTATGGCTGGTGGTTGGGCGAAGTGATTGGCCACAAATGCGACCTGCAGCCGAGTTGGTGGCACCTGGCCGAGGTGTCGGAGAAAGCCTGCACCACGACTCCTCCCACTAATGGAGGAAGACGCAGTTCGTATGAGATGCAGAAAGCCCGCTCGTCTCAGCAACATCAAACTCGCAGCGGATGCCGACCAGAAGGCCGTAACCATGCCGTGCCACCCGGATCGAGTAGGCGTCCTGTTTGGCACCGTGCCCGGTTTCGCACCGGGACACATCCGCGCCCAGCGCCACATCCGCCCGGAACTGTCGAACGCACAGCGTGTGCCCGCCGTTAGCCCAATATCGCAAGCCTGGCTGTTTGCTCCACGGGGGGAATGTGCGACATGCGAGCTACCACCGGCTGCACCGTTATCTTTCGCCAGCACGTGTTTCTGACGGCGTTGATTTCGGGCGGCGTTCGCACATGGGCTTCTTGTGCCGTGGCACCATGCAGTACGGCACCAAGCCCCGGACAGGCCGCACCGTGCATTTGACGCTGCAACCGGCATGTCTCCCTGCCCGTGCGGATCGACCTTGCACACGTTTCGGGTCTCCGAACGAGAACAGCACCGCGCAAACAAAAAAAGCCCCGGACGAACCGGGGCCTTTTTTCAGGTTTCGATCAAACTGGCCGAGCCAGATTGCGATCAATGTTCCTTGTTGGCGTAAACCGACTTCTTGGTCAGATAGATGAGACCGGTAAAGATCAGCAGGAACACCATGACCATGAAGCCGGTGCGCTTGCGATCTTCCAGGTGCGGCTCGGCAGCCCACATCAGGAAGGCCGAGACGTCCTTGGCGTACTGATCGACCGTCTGCGGCGCACCGTCGTCGTAGGTGACCTGGTCGTTGGCGATCGGCTGGGCCATCGCGAGCGCCGACGCGCTGGCGAAGTAAGGGTTGTAGTGCGTGCCTTCGGCGACCTGAACGCCTTCCGGCGGCTCGTGATAGCCGGTCAAAAGCGCGTGGATATAGTCCGGGCCACCTTCCTGGTAGGGCCAGAACATATCGAAGACGAACTGCGGGAAGCCGCGCTCGATGCCGCGTGCCTTGGCGATCAGCGAGAAGTCCGGCGGTGCAGCCCCGTTGTTCGAAGCAGCGGCTGCTTCCTTGTTCGGGTACGGCGACGGGAAGTGATCCGAAGGCACGGCCTTGCGGGTATACATTTCGCCGTCGGCGTTCGGACCATCCTGCACTTCATAGTTGGCTGCAAAAGCCTTCACCTGGGCGTCGGAATAGCCAAGGCCATCAAGTGTACGGAATGCCACCAGGTTCATCGAGTGGCAGGCCGAACAGACTTCGGTGTAGACCTTCAGGCCGCGCTGCAGCTGGCCCTTGTCGTAGGTCCCGAACGGGCCGGCAAACGACCAGTCCTGCTGTTCCGGCTTGTGGATCGGATAGTGGGGCGTGCCGCCGCCATGCTCCTCGCCACCTGCCGCCTCTTCAGCGACAGCAGCTCCGAGACCGAGGCCAGCGACGACAGCAAGTGACAGAATGCCTGTTACAAGCTTTTTCATTGTTGTGGGTTCCTTATCAATCGCTGTTCTGATCAGGCGCGTGCGGCGGCCGGCTGAGCCTTCGCATTCTTCTTCTCCAGCACCGCTTCGGTGATGGAGTTCGGAATGCGCTTGGGCGTCTCGATCAGGCCGAGAACCGGCATGATGACGAGGAAGAAGCCGAAGTAGTACAGCGTGCCGAGCTGGGAGTAACCCACATAGTTGCCCTTGAGGTCACCGCCAAAGATCAGGCCAAACAGACCACTGCCTTCCGCCGGGCGCGAGCCGAGCCAGCCGAGCATGATGGCGTTGACGACGAAGATCCAAAAGAACAGCTTGTACCAGGGACGGTAGACAGCCGAGCGAACCTTGGACGTATCGAGCCAGGGCAGGAAGAACAGGATGATGATCGAACCGAACATCACCAGAACGCCGCCGAGCTTGGAGTCGATCGGGCCGACATTGAAGGTGATGGCGCGCAGCATCGCGTAGAACGGCAGGTAGTACCATTCCGGAACAATGTGAGCAGGCGTCTTCAGCGCGTCAGCCGGAATGTAGTTGTCCGGGTGGCCAAGGAAGTTCGGCATGTAGAAGACGAACCAGGCGTAAACGAGCAGGAAGACGGAGACGCCGAGTGCATCCTTCAGCGTCGCGTAGGGCGTGAAGGGAACGGTATCGGTCTTTGACTTCACTTCGACGCCGGTCGGGTTCGTCTGGCCGGTCACGTGCAAAGCCCAGACGTGAAGCACGACGACGCCGGCAATCATGAAGGGCAGCAGGTAGTGCAGCGAGAAGAAGCGGTTCAGCGTCGGCTGGTCGACGGCAAAGCCGCCAAGCAGGAACTGCTGGATCCACTCGCCTACCAACGGAAAGGCCGTGAAGAAGCCGGTGATAACGGTCGCACCCCAGAAAGACATCTGACCCCAGGGCAGAACGTAGCCCATGAAGCCGGTCGCCATCATCAGGAGGTAGATGACCACGCCAAGGATCCAGAGGATTTCGCGCGGTGCCTTGTACGAGCCGTAGTAAAGGCCGCGGGCAATGTGCAGGTAGACGGCGATGAAGAAGAACGATGCGCCGTTGGCGTGCATGTAGCGCAGAAGCCAACCGTGGTTGACGTCGCGCATGATCTTTTCGACCGAGTTGAACGCAACGGTCGCTTCAGCCGCATAATGCATCGCAAGCACGACACCGGTCAGGATCTGGACGACCAGCATCACTGACAACATGGCGCCAAAGGTGTAGGCATAGTTCAGGTTCCGGGGAACCGGATAGCTGATGAAGCTGTCGTGAATCATGCGCGGCAGCGGAAGACGGGAATCAACCCATTTCTCAATGCCAGTCGTTGGCGTGTAGGTTGAATGTTCAGCACTCATTATCAGTAGTCCCCTCAACCGATCTTGATAACTGTGTCGGAAACGAACGCGAAGGTCGGCACGGGGAGGTTTTCCGGCGCCGGACCTTTACGGATTCGGCCGGCCGTATCGTAGTGCGAACCGTGGCAGGGACAGAACCAGCCACCGAAATCACCGGCCTGACCAAGCGGCACGCAACCGAGATGGGTGCAGGAGCCGATCATCACGATCCAGTTTTCCTTGCCTTCGCCGGCGGAGCGATCGAGATCGTTCGCCTCGGCGTCGGTCGGAAGGTTGGCGTTGCGCGCAACCGGATCCTTGAGGTCGGCAAGAGTGACCGCCTTGGCCTCTTCCACTTCCTTCTCGGTGCGGTTGCGGATGAAGATCGGCTTGCCGCGCCATTTGGCCGTCAGCGACATGCCGGGCTGCAGGCTCGATACGTCGACCTCGATCGAGGCGAGCGCGAGCGTCGAAGCATCCGGACGCATCTGGTCGATGAAGGGCCAGGCCACCGCGCCGGCGCCAACGACGCCCGCCATGCCCGTGGCCAGATAAAGGAAATCGCGGCGAGTGGGCTCGCCCAAGGTCTCGCTTGAAGTGTCGTGTTCGCTCACGGCTAAACCATCCTCTCACGCAATGTTGCGGAAACCGCATCCGCCCAGCGAGATCCCTGCCCTTGCGGTTTGACCTAGGTCAAGGAAACACGCCCAATCAATGTGCTGGCACCTTAGCCGGCTTGCTGTTGCAAACACGTTATCCGGTGTCAGAATCCGTCAAGTTCTGCGCGCACACGGCTCGCAGATTCCCCGTCAATCCGGCGCGTTCTATGCTTGATCGCAAATTATGTCCAGCCTTGACAAGGGCGGGTGGGCAGATTGTCGCGGGGAAAAGCGCGGCCAATTGGCACAAGGACTTGACGGTTGGCATCACCACTGGCCGACCTTCGTCGGAAGGGCGTGAAAATGGGTGATGGGCTGCCCTACTCCGCCGCTTCTTCGCGGGCCAGAAAGCCGCCCGATTGCCGCGACCAGAGGTCGGCATAAAGGCCGCCCCGGGCGATTAGTTCGGCGTGGGTTCCGTCCTCGACGATCCGGCCCTTGTCCATGACGACGAGCCGGTCGAGGGCGGCGATCGTCGACAGTCGATGCGCGATAGCCAGCACCGTTTTCCCCTGCATCAGCCGGTCGAGATTGGACTGGATCGCCGCTTCGACCTCGGAATCGAGCGCCGACGTCGCCTCGTCGAGGACGAGGATCGGGGCATCCTTGAGCATGACGCGCGCAATGGCGATCCGCTGCCGCTGCCCGCCCGAAAGCTTGACGCCCCGTTCGCCGACATGGGCATCGAAACTCCTGCGGCCGCGCTGGTCCTGGAGATCGAGGATGAACTCGTAGGCCTCGGCCTTCTCGGCTGCCATGACCAATTGCTCCTCGGTCGCATCCGGATGCCCGAAGAGGATGTTGTCGCGGATGGATCGGTGCAGCAGCGAGGTATCCTGGCTGACCATGCCGACCTGCGCGCGCAGCGATTCCTGCTTCACCGTCGAAATGTCCTGGCCGTCGATCAGGATGCGTCCGCCTTCGAGGTCGTAGAAGCGCAAGAGCAGATTGACGAGCGTCGACTTGCCGGCGCCCGAGCGGCCGACGATGCCGACTTTCTCGCCAGGGCGAACGATCAGGGAGAAGTCGTCGATGACGCCGGCGTCTCTGCCGTAGTGAAATTTCACATGCTCGAAGCGGATTTCCGGTTCGCTGACCGTGAGCTCTTTCGCACCAGGTCTGTCGACGAGGCCGATCGGCTGGGAGACGAGCTCGGCCGAATTCTGGATCGTGCCGATATTGCGCATGATGGAGTTGAACTGCGTCATCATGCGCCCGAGCAGCATGTTGAGCCGCAAGACCAGCGCCAGCGTGAAGGCGACCGCACCCGAACTGATCACGCCGCCAAGCCAGAGGTGAATGGCATAGACCGCGATAGCCGCGATCATCATGCCCGACAGCAGCGCAAGCGAGGCGCGCACCGCCGTCAAGAGCCGCGTAAACGGAATGACCGCACGCTGGAAACGATCGAACCCAGCGCGAATATAACGATCGTTCTCGTCGTCGCGGCCGAAGAGCCTCAGCGTCTGGATGTTCGAATAGGCATCCACCATCCGCCCGTTCAGCATCGAGGCCATTTCGGCCGTATCACGGGCATGCTTGCGGACGCGCGGTACGAAATAGCGTGCCAGCGCCAGGAAGATGACGACCCAGAACGCCACCATCGCCGCCAGGCGCCAGTCGAGCTGGGCGACCAGCGCCATGGTCGAGGCGGTGTAGATGACGATGAACCAGACGACCTGCAGCAGCGAGACGATCAGGTCGCTGGTTGCCTGCGCGCCCGACCAGACCTTCGTCACGATCCGGCCGGAAAAGTCGTTCTGGAAGAAAGAAAGCGACTGCCGCGCGACGTGGGTGTAGGACTGCCAGCGCACCAGATTGAGGAAGCCGGTGATGATCGACTGCTCCTCGACGAGCGCCGCCAGCGACACCGCGACGAAGCGGAACACCAGCACCGTCAGCAGCATGAACAGCAGTTCGGGGCCGTTGGCGGAAATCAGCCCGCTCCAGCCCGCCTCCGGTTTGACGGTGTCGAGCAGATCGACAAGCCGTCCGACGAAATAGAAAAGCCCTGCCTCCAGCATGGCGACGAGGCCACCGAGCACCGCCATCGCCAGAAACGGCCCCTTGGCCTGACGGGCATAGAACCAGGCAAAACCCCACAGCGATTTCGGCGGCTGCAATCGCTCCCGCGGCGCAAACGGCTTGATCCAGTTCTCGAAGATGCTGACGATGGCGCTGAGCATGGTTCCGATATAGGCGGTTCGGCGGTAACAGCAATCTGTTTCCACCAGCGGGCGCATTACAAATGCGTAACGTCAAGTGCCGCACCCCGCCGCCCATACAGGCGGCGGGGTGTCGAAGCGGATTATTCCGCCGCTTCTTCCTTCTCGGTGTCGTCGGCGATGAAGCCGCCCGACTGGCGCGACCAGAGGTCGGCGTAAAGACCGCCCTTGGCCACGAGTTCGGCATGCGAACCGGTTTCGACGATGCGGCCGGCCTCGAGGATCACCAGGCGGTCCATTTCCGTCAGCGTCGACAGGCGGTGGGCGATGGCGATCACCGTCTTGCCGGCCATCAGCGCAAACAGGTTTTCCTGGATCGCCTGCTCGACCTCGGAATCGAGCGCGGACGTCGCTTCGTCGAGAACGAGGATCGGCGCATCCTTGAGGAAGACGCGGGCGATCGCGATGCGCTGGCGCTGGCCGCCGGAAAGCTTGACGCCGCGCTCGCCGACCTGGGCGTCGAGCCCCTTGCGTCCCTGGTTGTCCTCGAGCCCCAGGATGAACTCCCAGGCGTTCGCCCGCTTCGCAGCGGCAATGATCGCCTCGTCGTCGGCTTCCGGATGCCCATAGGCAATGTTGTCGCGGATGGAGCGATGGAGCAGCGAGGTATCCTGCGTGACGACGCCGATCTGGGCGCGCAGGCTATCCTGGGTGACGGTCGAGATATCCTTGCCGTCGATCCGGATTGCGCCCGATTCCACATCGTAGAACCGCAACAGCAGGTTCATCAGCGTCGTCTTGCCGGCGCCCGAGCGTCCGACCAGGCCGATCTTCTCGCCCGGCTTGATGTCGAGTGACAGGTGATCGATGACACCCTTCGCCTTGCCGTAATGGAAGCGCACGTTGTCGTAGGTGATCGCGCCTTTCTCCGCCTGCAGCGGCTTGGCATTCGGCTCGTCGACGATGTCGTGCGCCTTGGTCATCATGCCGATGCCGTCATAGACCGTGCCGATGTTCTCAAACAGCGCCGAGACTTCCCACATGATCCATTGCGACATGCCGTTGATGCGCATGGCAAGACCAACGGCGATCGCGATGGCGCCGACCGAGATGGCGCTTGTCAGCCACAGGTGGATCCCGAGTGCGCTGATGGCAAAGAGGGCAATGCTGTTGTTGGCGTATACAAGCACATGGAACAGCGTCACCTTGCGCATCTGGCGATGCACGGTGTCGAGGAACCCATCCATGCCGGCGCGCGCGTAGGTTTCCTCACGGCCCGCATGCGAGAACAGCTTGACCGTACCGATGTTGGTGTAGCTGTCGACGATACGGCCGGTCATCATCGATCGCGCGTCGGCCTGCTCCTTGGAGATCTTCTGCAGACGCGGCACGAAATAGCTGACGATGCAGATGTAGATCACCAGCCAGACGGCGAGCGGCGCCACGAGCCGCCAATCAGCGGCGGCAACGACGATCAGCATCGTGATGAAATAGCTGACGACATAGACGAAGACGTCGAGGATCTTCATCACCGTTTCGCGAACCGCGAGCGAAGTCTGCATGACCTTGGTCGCCACGCGGCCGGCGAATTCGTTGGCGAAGAACGTCATGCTCTGGCGCAGCAGATAGCGGTGCATCTGCCAGCGGGCGATCATCGGGTAATTTCCGAGCAGCACCTGGTGCATGACCAGCGAATCGATCGCCACCAGCGCCGGCAGGCCGATCAGGACCAGGCCGCCCATCCAGATGAGCCTGTGGCCTTCGGCTTCCAGGAAGGTTTCGCGATTGGCGTTCGACAGCCAGTCGACCATGTTTCCGAGAAACTGGAACAGGGCCACTTCGCCGATGGCGATCAGCATGGTGCAGACCGACATGATCAGCAGCCACGGAACCGCCGGCTTGGAATAGTGCCAGCAGAAGCCGAAAAGGCTTTTCGGCGGAAGCACGGGTTCTTCCGTCGGATAGGGATTGAGGCGGGATTCAAACCAGCCAAACATTGTCTTGCTCCTTCAGAGTATTTTGAAGGAAGGCGGGTATCTCCCCGCATTCTTTATCGTGAAAAATTTCAGTCCGGAAATGCTGCCCGCCATAGCGGCTTGTCTTCCGGAGTTCCGGAAGCGCGCATCGATCTCTTGAAAGATAGGTCGCGGAACCGGTCAGGCCAAACGGTGGCCCATCACTCCTGGAAGGCGTGTCAACATCAATACAGTCATCATTGCCTCCGTCGGTTCGCGTTGAAGAGATCTTCTGTCTACCTCCATTCGCCTCGACATGCCAGATTGTCGCAGGCACTTTCTTGCCTGTTTTTTCATCGTCCGGCCGGATGTTGCCCATTCGGCACAGATTAGAGGGCACGAAATCAACGGGAAACGCACATGAACGTATCATCGACGCCCCCTCCCGAACTGAAAGGACAGGGTTTCCTGCTGAGGCGCCCACGAGACAGCGACGTCGACGCGCGGCTGGCGCTCGGGCGTGACCCGGAGATCTACCGCATGTTCGGCGGCGATGCATCCTTCACCCGCCCTTACGGACAAGCGGACGCCGAAGCGTGGCTGCGGCACACCATCGAACATCCCGCCGCCTGGGTCATCGATCGTGGCGGGTTTATCGGCGAATTCAGGCTCGACAACATCAACCGGCACGACCGGCGCGCTTCCTTCACCATCGGCATTCTCGATCCGAATCTGCTGGGCAAAGGGCTTGGCACGGCCGTCACGAAGCTCGTATTGAGCCATGCGTTCGGCGAACTCGCCCTGCATCGTATCTCGTTGCGCGTGCTTGCCTTCAACGAGCGCGCGATTGCCAGCTACCGCAAATGCGGCTTCTCGGTCGAGGGCCGTGAGCGGGAGGCGGCGCTGATCGACGGCGAATGGCACGACGACATCATGATGGGAGTTCTCACGCATGAGTTCTCTAGCTTGACAGACATGCCGCAAGGAAAGTGAACAGACGTGAGTGACCTTCGCATCGCCCTCTACCAGCCCGACATTCCCGGCAACACTGGCACGATCCTGCGCCTTGCGGCCTGCCTTGGCCTTGCCGTCGATGTCATCGAGCCGGCGGGCTTCGACCTTTCCGACCGCAATCTGAAACGCGCCGGCATGGACTATATCGCCTCGGTCACCCTCACCCGCCACATCAATTGGGAACGGTTCGAGGCGTGGCGGGTGCCGACGGGACGCAGGCTTGTGCTTGCCTCGACCAAGGCCGCCGTGCCCTACACCCGTTTCGAATTCCGCCCGGACGATATTCTGCTCTTCGGGCGGGAAAGCGCCGGTGTACCAGACCATGTGCATGATCGCGCGCAAGGCCGCATCCTCATCCCGATGGCCGAGGGGCAACGGTCGTTGAACGTCGCCATGTCCGCCGCCATGATCGCCGGCGAGGCGATCCGGCAAGTGCAGTTGCTCTAATAAGAAGAATCGCATGGCTCTGCCCCACCTTTCCTGAAGGGGTTCAGGGGATGGGCGCCGCCGGCGGCAGCGCCCCGGCAACTCAGGCGGCCACTTCGTTATAGGGCGTCACCTTGCGGGCCTGCTTCAATGTCCGCGCCCACCAGATGAGCCGATCCATCATCAGGAACAGCGGCGCACGCATCTCCTCGGGCTTGTAGAGGTTGCCGGCCGCATCGAATTTCGACCAGGCCTTGGCAAACTGGACGCCGTCGCGCAGCGTCACCGCATGCAATTCGCCAAAGACCTGCCGCAACTGCTCGACGGCGCGAATGCCGCCCGAAGCGCCGCCATAGGAGACGAAGGCGACGGGCTTGGCATGCCAGGGCTCGTAGACTGAATCGATCAGCTCCTTCAGCGCGGCCGGGTAGCCGTGATTGTATTCCGGCGTCACCACCAGGAAGGCATCCGCCTCGGCCACCTTGCGCTCCAGCCACTCGCCGGGATTGACCGCAGCGCCGACGCCGCGCGACGCCCTCAGCCGCGCCGGATCGATGACCGTGAGGTTGAACACGTTCGAATCCGAAATCTCGCGGATCAGCCAATTGGCGACCGTATCGCAGAAGCGCCCCTGCCGGGCGCTGCCGTAGACCACCGCAAGCGTCATTTTCTCTGTCATGGGGATCAGCTCCTTGTTGTGAATTCCATGGAGCTCATGCTATAAAACCTCAACATTAGTTGAGGTCAATAGCTGTCATGACGATTGTAAGAAGCAGCGAAATGCGGCGCGAGCTGACCGTCGGCGAAGTCGCAGAGCGCAGCGGTGTCGCCGTTTCTACCCTCCATTTCTATGAGGCCAAGGGACTGATCCGCAGCAATCGCAGCCGCGGCAACCAACGTCGCTATCCCCGCAGCGTGCTGAGGCGCGTGGCGGTGATCAAGGTCGCCCAGCGAACCGGAATTCCGCTTTCGGAAATCCAGGAGGCTTTGACGGTGCTGCCGGACGACCGGCCGCTGACGGTACAGGATTGGGCGCGGCTGTCGGAGAGCTGGCGCGAGCAGCTGAACATGCGCATAGCCAGCCTGATGGCGCTGCGCGACCACCTGACGAGCTGCATCGGCTGCGGATGCCTGTCGCTGAGGGAATGTCCGCTGCGCAACCCGCACGATGTGCTTTCGATGGAAGGCGCCGGGCCGCGGCTGATGGATGCGACGGAAGAGGACGGTCAGCCCTAGCGGTCGCGCGGCCGCTATCGAGTAAGTGCGACCAGGCTGGCAAACGCGCCGAAGGAAAACAGGGTGGCGTTCGTCAATGCCCAGCGCTCAATCGGCGGTCGGCAGTCGGCGCATGGTGAATTCGATCTCGTCGCCGTCGAGCTGGCGCCAGCTTTCCACCTCGGTCCAATAGGCGGCTTTCGGCCAGGTATCGAACCATTCGCGGGCCTTGGCGCGGGCAGCATTTCGATCGAGCCGAAAGGTTTCACGCACGAAAAGGCCGTCGCCTCGTGTCGGATTGTCCCGGCGATGCCGGGCGATCTGGCGCCGCAAACCATCGAGCGGCGGACCTGCGGGTATTCTTGCCATGGGCCATACCTCTGGAGGTAAAGATAGTGTGAGTATCGGGCCATTGCGAGTCCGTTTTACACCGGCCAGCCGATGCGGCAGACTACAGCGCCGCGCGTCAAATATGACGCGCAAAGGACGCTGTAGCACTTTAGACGTGCTGCATAATTTCCCCTTAAATCGAATCTGATTTAAGGAATTATGCGGCAGCCCGATGACCCGACCGCCGTTGCCAATCTGGCGGAAATATGAACTGTGGCGCACATCAACGAATCGGCGGCTTTCCGGCGCGCAAAGCCGCGAACAGGACAAATTTTCATGGAACGACCGCAACTACCCCAGGGGCTGCCTGCCGATATCGAAGACAAGAAGGCCGCAGCCAGGGCCTGGTTCGAAAGCCTGCGCGATACGATCTGCGCCGCTTTCGAGGCTGTCGAAGATGATCTGACCGGCCCTTTGTCCGACCGTGAACCGGGCCGCTTCGTGGCTAAGGACTGGAGCCGCGACGGCGGCGAAGGCGGCGGCGGCCGCATGTCGATGATGGAAGGCCGCGTCTTCGAGAAGGTCGGCGTTCACACCTCGACCGTGTTCGGCGAATTCTCGCCGGAATTTCGCGAGCAGATTCCGGGCGCAAACGAAGACCCGCGTTTCTGGGCGTCGGGCATCTCGCTGATCGCGCATCCCGTGAACCCCAACGTTCCGGCCGTGCACATGAACGCCCGTATGGTCGTCACCACCAGCAACTGGTTCGGCGGCGGCGCCGACCTGACGCCGGTGCTCGACCGCCGCCGTGTCATGACCGACCCGGACACCCAGCTGTTCCACCGCGCCATGGAGATCACCTGCAATCGTCACCCGGTCGCGGATCACGCCAGGTTCAAGCAATGGTGCGACGACTACTTCTTCCTGAAGCACCGCAACGAGCCGCGTGGTACCGGCGGCATATTCTACGATTGGCTTCAGTCTCCGGCCGAGCAAGGTGGCTGGGAAGCGGACTTCGCCTTCACCCGTGACCTCGGCAAGGCCTTCGCGCTCGTCTACCCCAAGATCGTGCGCAGCAATTTCAACACGCCATGGACCGAGGAAGATCGCGACGAACAGCTCGTTCGCCGCGGCCGCTATGTCGAGTTCAACCTGCTCTACGATCGCGGCACCATCTTCGGCCTCAAGACCGGCGGCAACGTCGAGTCGATTCTCTCGTCCCTGCCCCCGGTGGTGCGCTGGCCCTAAAGAGACTGAAGGTGCGCGGGCGTCATTTGCAGAAGCGCACCTTCTTGATCACGACCCTGCCATAGGCATCGTAGGTCTTCACCGTCTTGACGACGCAGGTCTGTCGCTGGCCATAGCTGTAGTTGCCGGCTTTTGCCGGTATGGCGATAGCAAGGACGGTCGTCATCGCAAGTGCGACGACGCGGAAAGAATGACGCATGGATGGTTCCCCGTTCGAATTCTGCGGCCAGGAATGACGTGCGATCCGCAAGTGCGACCCATCGCAAGAAAGCCAGGTTCGCGCTGTTTCGATTGGAACAGCTGAACAAATGGCCGAGCGCAGCGTTGTCTTTCCACCAAGGAAAGAGGCCGGACGATGATCTTCAAGAAGCGCACATTCCACGGCATTGAGCCGGAACGCAGGACGGGGGACCACCCCGCGGAACTCGAACGCCGCGTCGCGCACCGACTGGCCGTGACGCCGGGACTCGATGCAGCAGACGTCACCGTCGTCTGCAAGGGAAATACGATCGTGTTGGCCGGCCATGTCGCCACGACTGCCGAGATCGCGCGCGCGGAAGAAGCCGCAAGGCTGACGGAAGGGGTGGCCGAAGTGATCAACCGCATCGAGGCGGCTGAGACCAGATAGCTCTTAGAGCATTTCCAGGAAAAATGCGAAGCGGCTTTCCGTCAGGAAATGCGTAAAAACAAAGAGATAGAGCGTTTCCGCGGCTCCGTCCAAACCGGAAACGCTCTACAGCGCCGCGCATCAAATATGACGCGCTAAGGACGCTGTAACACCCTAAACTTGCTGCATAATTTTCTCCTTAAATCGATTCCGATTTAAGGAATTATGCAGTAGGTCAGATAGAGCTGAGCGTCCAGCCGACGATCTCGGACGCAACCGTCGCGAATGCCTGGTCGAGTGCCCTCACGAAGGCCGGGTTGCCGGCACCCTTGACGCCCGCAGTGGCGCGGAATGCCTTCTGCGCCCGCACTGTGCCGTTCCGGTCGTTGACGATCTTCGCGAAAATCTCGACGACGGCGGTGTCGGCACCCTCCGTCGATATCTCGAAGGAGCGGATTTCGCTGATCACCTGATAGTCGATCGCCAGCCCCTCGCCCGGCTTGCCGACGCCGCCGACCTTGCCGGTGTTTTCGAACGCCTGAACCAGCTTCGCCTGCACCATACGCGGCAGGCGGTCGCTCCATTGCGCCTTGGAGAGATATTGCAGCTCCGAGCCGGTAAGACGGATGACGACCTGATCGCTGTCGAGCGCCTTCAACGCCGTCGGTTCCGGCACGAGGATCTGCTTGCTGGTCGCCGCACGTCCTTCGATGACCGGCGACGCGGAAAGGCTGAACGTGTCGTTGACGGCGGCACGGGTCCCGCATCCCGCCAACAAGACAGCCAGCGTGAAGACCAGCGCGGAGCTGACCGCTCCCATCTCACGCACACACACCAGCCCCGGAAAATTCATACTGCCCAAACCCTTGTCCAATACGCCGCACCTTAGAGCGCTCTTTAATGAAAGCAACCCGCCCGGCCCCACACCGGCATTGTCTTAGCCGATTCAGCGTCGGGTGCGACCATCGTATTGTTTGACCGTTTCGCCGCCGAACAGCAGGCGCTGCGGATCCTTGTCGAATGTCGAAATCGTGTTTTCGAGACTCTGGACGGTGCGGCGCGTATCGGTCACCAGCGCCTCGACATCGCGAAGGCCGGAACCGGAGAAGCGCTTCAGATTGTCGGCGATCGGGCCGATCTGGGCGTTGAGATTGTCGGCCATCTTGCGGAACGATTCGAGCGTCGTGCGCGCCTCGGCCGAAAGCGACGGCGCATCGGCATCGCCGAGGAAGCCGTCGACCTTGACGAGAATGCTGTCGACCCTATTCGAGGCCGCATTCAGCTTGCTCGCCATCTGGGTGACGTCAGTGATCGTGCGATCGATGTCCTGCTGCCGCGCGGTGATCTTTTCGGCAAATTGCGTGATGTTGGCGACCGCCTTGCGGGCGTCGGCGCTGGCCGCCGAAATGTCGTTGACGACCAACTCGACCTTCTGCTTGTCGACGGTAGCCACCAGCGTATCGACGCGCTCGAGCGTCTTTTGCGCATTCTTGCCGAACTGGTCATAGGTCTCCACCGTGCGCTTGAACGCCGCGATGGTTTCGGAAACTCCGCCCGAGGCGGCCTTCAGGTCGTTGCTCAACTGCTCGACGTTGCTGACGATATGATCGATCTTCTTCGGATCCACCGACTTCACCAGCACATCGGCCGAGGCCAGCGTCGAATCGAGCTTCTTCGACGCGGCATTGATCGATGCCGAAAGCTCGGTCACGCTTTTCAGGAAGTCGTCAATCGCGCCGGAATTGTCGGCAAGCGCCTTGGAGAATTTCTCGGCATTGCCGATCGTGCCCGTCAGCGGGCCGCGCACATCCTTGATGAAGGCATGGATATCGGTGATCGCGTCGTTGGCGCGGTCCATGATCTGGTCCGCGGTCGCCAGCAGACTGGTGACGCTCGACTGGTCGGCGAGAATGCGCGCCTGCGTGCCCTTCTCGATGGCGTTCTTCAAGATATTCTCGTCGCCCTTGTTGCCGCCGCTGAGTTCGATATAGGCGGCCCCTGTCAGGCCCTGCACTTCGAGCGTCGCCTTGGTCGATTTCAGCACGGGCGCGTCAATCGAGACCTCCGTGACCGCAATCGAAAAGCGCGGATCGTTGGCATCGATCGCCAAATTGCGCACCGAACCGACGGGAATGCCGTTGAAGCGAACCGGAGAACCGACGGACAGCCCGTTGGCCGAGCCGGGAATATTGACGACCAGCTCGACCATTTCGCCGCTGCGGCCATATTGCGACATCCAATAGACGAAGCCGAAGGCCGCCGCGATCACGAACACCGTGAAGAAGCCGACAATGGCGTAGTTCGCTTTAGTTTCCATTCGTTCCGACTACCTCAGTGGCCATCCTATCGGCCGTTCTTCTGCTTCGGACACCCCAAGGAATGTCCCGAGGGAATGTCCGACGGCTTCCTGGCGCTATTCGTCGTGACGCACGATCGACCGCGCCCGCTTGCCCCGGAAATAGGACTGCACCCAGGGGTCGTCGCAGGCCAGCATGTCTTCGACGGTCCCCTCGACCAGGACCTTCTTGTTCCCAAGCACCGCGATGCGATCGCAAACCGAAAACAGGCTGTCGAGGTCGTGAGTCACCATATACACGGTCAATCCGAGCGTGTCGCGCAGCTTGGCAATCAACTCGTCGAACTCGGCCGCACCGATCGGATCGAGGCCCGACGTCGGCTCGTCGAGGAAGACGAGATCGGGGTCGAGAGCCAGCGCCCGGGCGAGTGCCGCCCGCTTGATCATGCCGCCCGAAAGCTCGGAAGGATATTTGTCGGCCGCCTCCGGCGCCAGTCCCACCAGCTCGATCTTCAGGCGCGCCAGCTCATCCATCAGGCTCTGCGGCAGGTCGAGATACTCGCGCATCGGCACCTGGATGTTTTCGCGCACCGTGAGTGCCGAGAACAGCGCGCCGTGCTGGAAAAGCACGCCGAGGCGCATGTCGAGCGCGATCCGGTCGGCCTCCGACATCTTGTCGTATTCCGCGCCGAGGATCTCGATCGTACCGGAGCGCTTGGCCAAAAGCCGGAGAACCGTGCGCATCAATACAGACTTGCCGGTGCCGGAGGCACCGACGAAGCCGAGGATTTCGCCGCGATAGATCTCGAGGTTGAGCTTGTCGAGAACGATGTGGGAGCCGAAGCCGACTGTCAGGTCGCGCACGGACAGAACCGCCTCGTGCCCATTGGCGGCTTCCGGCTGTCTTTCTCTGGCTGCTGTGCTCATCGTCCCATCCGCCTCAGAAGTCGATCGATGCGTAGAACATGGCAAACAGGCCGTCGATCAGGATCACCACGAAGATCGATTTGACCACCGAAGAGGTCACGTGGCGGCCGAGCGATTCGGCACTGCCGCCGACCTTCAGCCCCTCGACCGCCGCCACCACGCCGATGATCAGCGCCATGAACGGCGCTTTGATCATGCCCGCCGCAACCGACGAAAAATCCACGGCCTCCTGCAGGCGCGACAGGAAGGTTGCAATCGTGATGCCCGAATAGGCCCAGGCGACCAGCGCCGCACCGGTGAGCGCGGCGAAGTTGGCGATGATGGTCAACAGCGGCAAGGCGATCGTCAGCGCCACCAGCCGCGGAAACACCAGGACGCCGACCGGGCTGAGCCCCATGACCTTCAGCGCGTCCACCTCTTCGCGCATCTTCATCGAGCCGATTTCGGCGGTGATCGCGCTGCCCGAACGCCCGGCGATCATGATCGCGGTCAGGAGCACGCCGATTTCGCGCAATTGCAGGATGCCGACGAGATCGACGACGAAGACTTCGGCGCCGAAATACCGCAGCTGGAATGCGCCCTGCTGCGCAATGATCGCGCCGATCAGGAAGGACATCAGCATGATGATCGGCACGGCCTTGACGCCCATGCGGTCGATCTGGTGAACGATGGCGGCCGGCGAGACGCCGCTGTGTCGTCCGAGTTTGAGCTGGGCGCCGCGAACCGCCGAGCCGAGAATGTACATCGCCGCGACGATATCGTTCCAGGTCGCGATCATCACCTCGCCGACCGGCGCGAATATCTGCTGGAACAGCGGAACATGCTCGCCTTCGTCTTCCGGTGTCGGCAGTTCCGCCGGCAATGCGCCGATCAGCTCGACATAGCGCTGTCCGCCATCGACGAACTGGATCTCGTTCTTTTCAGGACCGGCAATCTGCGTCATGAAACGTCGGATGATCCAGGCCCCCGCCGTGTCCATGGCCGTCACACCCGATAGATCGAACTGCCTGACGCTGCCGCCCTTGCGCGCAAGCTGGTCGAGCTTGGCGCCCATGGCTTCGGCTGTCTCGTGCCGCCAGACGCCTGAAAAGACGTAAGTGCCACCAGAGCCTCCGGCGTCTCCGCCGAGCGCGACATCCGCAACGATCTTGGTCTGGGAACGCGTCACCTGGTCTCTGTCATCCCGATTTGCTAACCGCTCGTAAAAGCTTGCTCCGTCATAACGGCTCACATCCTTGATGTCATCCGGACGAAGCCGGTAACATCGCGACCAATGCGCCAGATAAGCCCCGCCGGAGAAGATTTCATGTCAACTGTGCTCGAAGCGACAACCGAAGACTTCCCGATTGCGGGCACATTCACGATTTCGCGTGGTTCGAAGACCACGGCAAGCGTGGTGACCTGCCGAATCACCAAGGATGGCATCGGCGGTTGGGGCGAATGCGTGCCCTATGGCCGCTACAACGAAACCATTGCCTCGGTGCTCGCCGAGATCGAAGCCATTCGCCCCCGGATCGAATCGGGGCTGACGCGCCTGGAACTGCAGACGGCGATGCAGCCGGGTGCCGCCCGCAACGCCGTCGATTGCGCTCTCTGGGATCTGGAGGCAAAGCAGAAAGACAAATCTGTCCACGAGCTTGCCGGCCTCTCTTCACCTGGAACATTGACGACAGCCTATACGCTCTCGCTTGCCGAGCCCGACGCGATGCGCAAACAGGCCGCACAATATGCCCACCGCGCGCTGCTCAAGATCAAGGTCGGCACAACGGACGATGCATCGCGCATCCGCGCCGTGCGGGAAGGTGCGCCGGAGAGCCGGATCATCCTCGATGCCAATGAGGGTTGGACGCCCGACAGCCTCGCCTATCACTTTGCCATCTGCGCCGAGCAACGCATCGACCTGATCGAGCAGCCGCTTCCGGCGGGCAATGATCAGGCCTTGGCCACAATCACCCGCCCCGTTCCGGTGTGCGCCGACGAGAGCGTGCATGCGACCGGTGACCTCCCGGCCCTCGTCGACCGCTATGATGCGGTCAACATCAAGCTCGACAAGACCGGTGGGCTGACGGAAGCGCTTCGCATGCGCGATGCGGCGACGTCGCTCGGCCTCAAGGTGATGGTCGGCTGCATGGTCGGCACCTCGCTCGGCATGGCACCGGCAATCCTGGCGGCGCAGGGCGCGGATTTCGTCGACCTCGACGGTCCTCTGCTCCTGGCGCGCGATCGCACGCCTGGCCTGCGCTACGAAGCCTCGCTGGTCTTTCCGCCGGAGCCACGCCTCTGGGGCTGAAGGTACCAGGCGGCGACGGCAAAGCAGCAACCGGCAAAAGCGACGACCGACATCGAATAGAACCCGTTCACCCCGTACCAGGCATAGAGATAGCCGGACAGGAAGGTGAAGATCGCCGTGAAGATGCCGGTGTAGAAGAAGTAAAGCCCCTGGGCCGAGGCCTCCTGCTCCTCGACGACGCGCTCCACGAGCTTGTTCTGCATGCCGGTGTGCATGATCGCGTAGGTGAAGGCGTGAAAGCACTGCAGCACGAAGTAGCCGGAAAAGCCCAGATCCATCGGGAAGATAATCCACCGAAGGACGGCCAGCGAGCAGCCGGACAGGATCATCGTCCAGACGCTGAAGCGCCGGATGATCGCTTTTGCAAAGATGAACATCGTCACCTCGGCGGCGACGCCCGCACTCCAGAGAATGCCGATCTCCGTGCCGCTATAGCCGATATGCTGCCAGTAGATCGCCGAGAAAGCGAAGAGCATCGCGTGGCTGGCGTTCACCAGCGTCACGCCGACGAGCAGCAGCTGCAGATCAAGCTGGCGCAACGACTTCGGCGGAGGCTCGGTCAGCGCCGTGATCGGTGATGGGCGCCGCGGCCGGCCGACACGCGGCGCCGCGAAGGCCATCAGGATCGTCAGGCCGAAGCCGATCGCCATCGCCGGCAGCACCATGTCTCCACCGAAGATACCGATCATCCAGCCGCCAAGCATGGTGGCGCCGATAAAGGCGACGGAACCCCAAAGCCGCATCTGCGCATAGTCGAAGCCCCAGCGCCGGACACCGGAAAGCGCGATCGCCTCGACGATCGGCACATAGGGCGAATAGACCGCCGACTGCAGCGTATAGATGATCAGAACCGGCCAGAACTCCCTAGCATAGAACAGCACAAAGGCGGTCGCCAACGACAGGAATCCGGACCAGATCAAGACAATCGTGCGCTCCCCGAGCCGGTCGGCGATCACGCCCGCTATCGGCGCTGTGAACACGCGTACGAACATCGGCAATGCCAGCACGACGCCGATCTCGAAATCGCTCATGGAAAGCGTCGTCAGCCACACCGGAAAATACGGCATGGCGAAACCGTTGACGATCAACGGAGCGCAAAAGAGCAAGGCGGTGCGAAGCGTAAAATAACGCGGTGGCGGGCCCACTGCAGCGGGCGCTTGGGAGGGAATCATGGGAGAACCTGATGGCTATCGGCCAGCAATAGCATAGCCCACAGCAGGATCGCCATAACCTAGATTTCGCTACAGGCGAAGTTTGCGTCTCGCCGCCGTGCTTGTCAGGCCGCCCGTTGCGTCAGCAACTGCGCCAGCAAGCGTTCCGCGTCGGCCGTTGCCCCCTCGGCCTCGGCGACGCCGCCGCGCATCTGATGCCAGGTGATCAGTTCCATGGTGCCGTCGTGATGTTCAGCGATCGCCGTGCAGCTTTCGACCCAGTCGCCGGTATTGATGTATCTGATATCACCGATATCTTCGATGACCGCGTGGTGGATATGGCCGCAGATCACGCCCTGCGCGTCATGGCGCCGCGCCTCGTCGGCCACCACCTTCTGGAACTCGCCGATGAAGTTGACGGCGTGTTTGACCTGCAGCTTCGCCCAGGACGAGAAAGACCAATAGGGCATGCCGAGCCGGCGGCGTATGGCAGCAAGGCCGATGTTGATGGCGATCGCCGTGTCATAGGCCCAGTCGCCGAGATAGGCGAGGATGCGGGCGTTGCGCACGACCACATCGAACTCGTCGCCGTGCAGCACCAGATAATTGCGGCCATCTGCGCCCTTGTGCATATGACGCTGCGCCACCTCGATGCCGCCGAAGTGAACGCCCGGGAAATCGCGCATGAACTCGTCGTGATTGCCGGGGATGTAGACGATGCGTGTGCCCTTGCGCGCCTTGCGCAGCAGCTTCTGGACGACGTCGTTGCAGTTTTGCGGCCAGTACCAGCTGCGCTTCAACCGCCACCCATCGACGATGTCGCCGACAAGAACGATGGTTTCCGCCTCATGGTGGCGCAGAAAATCAATGAGATAGTCGGTTTTGGCGGCCTTGGAGCCGAGATGGACGTCGGAGATGAACAACGTCCTGAGGTGTCGTACGGAGTTGTTTTGCGGTGCCGCCATCATACCAGCCTCGTCTTGATTGCGCCTTCTGGGGCCCGTCAAAACCAGACTCGTGTTTCAGGAAGATGACACGGACGCCGGCCGCTTCGTCGCACCGGCTGAAAAGAACCGCGCAAAAACTGTACGCGCTTCGCAATTCATGCCACAAGGCCACGTCCAAAAAAGAGGAATGCAGACTATGAGCACGGGCGACAAAACCAAATCCCAAACAGGTCCGGCCAGCGGTGACATCGACCAGCAGGCCCTTTTCTTCCATCGTTACCCTCGCCCCGGGAAGCTCGAAATCCAGCCCACCAAGCCGCTCGGCAACCAGCGCGACCTCGCGCTCGCCTATTCGCCCGGCGTCGCGGCCCCCTGCATCGCCATCCGCGACAATCCGGAAATGGCCGCCGATTACACGGCGCGCGCCAATCTTGTCGCGGTCATTTCCAACGGCACCGCCGTTCTTGGCCTCGGCAATATCGGCCCGCTCGCCTCCAAGCCGGTGATGGAAGGCAAGGCCGTCCTGTTCAAGAAATTCGCCGGCATCGACGTCTTCGACATCGAGATCGACGCGGCGAGCATCGAGCGCATGGTCGACGTCATTTCGGCGCTGGAGCCGACGTTCGGCGGCATCAACCTGGAAGACATCAAGGCGCCGGAATGCTTCGAGGTCGAGCGCCAGTTGCGCGAAAGGATGCAGATCCCCGTATTCCATGACGACCAGCACGGCACCGCGATCATCGTTGCGGCCGCCATCCTCAACGGTCTAGAGCTGGCCGGCAAGGACATCGCCAAGGCCAAGATCGTCACCTCCGGAGCGGGTGCTGCAGCGCTCGCCTGTCTCAACCTGCTGGTCACGCTTGGCGCCAAGCGCGAGAACATCTGGGTGCACGACCTCGAGGGCCTCGTCTATAAGGGCCGCGAAGTGCTCATGGACGAATGGAAATCGGTCTACGCCCAGGAAAGCGACAACCGCGTGCTGGCCGACAGCATCGGTGGCGCCGACGTCTTCCTCGGTCTCTCTGCTGCAGGCGTGCTGAAGCCGGAACTGCTCGTGCAGATGGCCGAAAAGCCGCTGATCATGGCGCTTGCCAACCCGACACCGGAAATCATGCCGGAGGCTGCCCGTGCGGCACGCCCTGACGCAATGATCTGCACCGGCCGTTCGGATTTCCCCAACCAGGTCAACAACGTGCTTTGCTTCCCGCATATCTTCCGCGGTGCGCTCGACTGCGGCGCAAGCACGATCAACGAAGAAATGAAGATGGCGGCGGTCCGTGCCATCGCCGGCCTTGCTCGCGAGGAGCCGTCCGATGTGGCCGCCCGCGCCTATTCCGGTGAGACGCCGGTCTTCGGTCCCGACTACCTGATCCCGTCGCCCTTCGACCAGCGCCTGATCCTCAGGATCGCGCCGGCCGTCGCTAAGGCTGCCGAGGAAAGCGGCGTCGCCACCCGTCCGATCCAGGACTACGACGCCTATCTCGACAAGCTGAACCGCTTCGTCTTCCGTTCGGGCTTCATCATGAAGCCGGTCTTCGCCGCCGCCAAGAATGCGCAGAAGAACCGCGTGATCTTCGCTGAGGGTGAAGACGAGCGCGTGCTGCGCGCCGCCCAGGTCCTGCTGGAAGAAGGAACCGCGCGCCCGATCCTCATCGGCCGTCCGCAGATCATCGAGACGCGCCTGCGTCGCTACGGCCTGCGCGTTCGTCCGGACGTCGATTTCGAAGTGGTCAACCCCGAGGGCGATCCGCGCTACCGCGACTACGTCGAGGACTATTTCGCCCTCGTCGGCCGGCTCGGCGTCATACCGGAGGCCGCGCGTACGATCGTTCGTACCAACACCACCGTCATCGGTGCTCTTGCCCTCAAGCGCGGCGAAGCCGATGCGCTGATCTGCGGCGTCGAAGGACGCTATAGCAAGCACCTGCGCGACGTCTCGCAGATCATCGGCAAGCGCGAAGGCGTACTCGACTTCTCCGCGCTCAGTCTGCTGATCTCGCAGCGCGGCGCCACGTTCTTCACCGACACCTATGTCAGCTATTGCCCGAGCGCTGAAGAGATCGCCCAGACCACCGTCATGGCGGCACAGGAGATTCGGCGCTTCGGGATTACGCCGCACGCCGCTCTGGTCTCGCACTCGAACTTCGGCTCGCGCGATTCCGAAAGTGCTACCAAGATGCGCCAGGCGCTGCAGCTTGTGCGCGAACTCGCACCCGACCTGGAAGTCGATGGCGAAATGCACGGTGATTCCGCCATCTCCGAAGTGCTGCGCCAGCGCGTCATGCCCAACAGCACGCTGTCGGGCGAAGCCAACCTGCTGGTCTTCCCTAACCTGGATGCCGCCAACATCACGCTTGGCGTCGTCAAGACGATGACGGACAGCCTGCATGTCGGCCCGATCCTGCTTGGATCGGCGCTGCCGGCGCACATCCTGTCGCCTTCGGTAACCTCGCGCGGCGTCGTCAACATGGCGGCACTCGCCGTCGTCGAGGCCAGCCATCCGGGCTAACGGCGCCCTCGTTTACAGGGCCGCTGCATCCGGCGGCCCTGTGTTGCTCTGGCGATCGCTGGCAACAACCATTGTTTGCAGGGATCGACAATCCACAGCAAATACGGCTGCTGCTTCTGGACAAAAGGTGAACCCCCAACCATTGTGGGGTTTCAGGGCAAGAATCGGTGTTGTGGCATGACTGAACAACAGGCTGTCCTCGACATGCTGGAAATCCTGGAATGCGGAGGCTGTATCGAGCCGGCCCATTTCTTTACGTTGATGCGCCGTACCTTTCGCATCGCTCATCTCCTTTATCTTGAAGCCGAGCCCTACCCAGACGAACTCAAGATCTGCCGGTTGCACCACACCTTCGGTGCCTACGCGGCCGAGCTTTATCTGACGCGGGGGCTCTACCGTATCGACCCCATCCTCAAGCTGGCGCTCGGCGGCGTCAGGCCCGTGGAATGGACAACGGCGCGCCATCGCTTTCCCGAATGCGAGCCATTGTTCAAGACGGCCGAAGAGATCGGGCTTTCCAGTGAAGGTGTCGCCCTGCCGCTGCCCTCGCCGGCCGGCCGCATGGCGTTGCTTGCCATAAACGTCAACATGTCGGCCGCAGAGTGGTCGATCTATCGGCGCAACCACCTGCGCGACTTCCAGCTCGCCGCCAACCTGTTTCACGCCGGCATGCTTGAGAATGCAGCCATGACCGGGGGGCTGAACACGCGCGAAATGCGCCTGACAGGCCGTGAAACCGAGGTTTTGACCTGGTCGGCGGCCGGTAAAAGCTACTGGGAGATTGCCACTATTCTCGGCATTTCCGAGCGCACCGTGCGTTTCTTCATGACCAACGCCCGCCGAAAGCTCAACGTCGTTTCCAACACGCAGGCCGTAGCGCAGGCCGTTCGCCATGCGCTGATCCCGACGGTTTGATCCCGCTCCAAGACGTTCCTCCTTCACTCATCTGAAAACCCATCGAAATTTAGAGGGAAAAAGCCGTTTCCGGAACTGTCACTACCGACAGTTTCGTCACTGCCGCAGGACTGACAGCATCGCGCCATCCCCCAAAGCAAGGATGGAGAAAACGATGATCAGGATCCTCAACGGCAGGACACGCGGACAGCACCCACAGGCCATCGACGAGATGTTCAAGCTGCGCAAGCGCGTCTTCCACGATTTCCTGAAATGGGACGTGCAGACCGATGGGGAATGGGAGATCGACAATTATGACAAGTCGAATCCGCTCTATGTGCTGTCCTATTCGCCGGAGACGGGAAAGCTGCGCGGATCGCTGAGATTGCTGCCGACGCTCGGCCCCAACATGCTGGACGATACGTTTCCGATCCTGCTTGGCGACAACCCGCAGATCCGCAGCGCCTCGATCTGGGAATCGAGCCGCTTCTGCATCGACCCGGAGATCTCCCAGGACCGCGCCTCGAACCAGGTGACCGTGGCCGCCGCAGAACTGATGTGTGGTGTCGGTGAACTCGGACTTGCGTCCGGTATCAGCCATATCGTGACGGTGACCGACGTCTTCCTCGAGCGGATGTTCCGCCGCATGGGTTGCCCCGGCGAGCGTATCGCCGACCCGCACCGGATCGGCTCAGTCTATGCCGTGGCAGTCGCCTGGGAGGTGACGCCGTCGCTGCTCAGTACCATGAAGGCAGTAGCAGCGATCGACGGTACGGTTCTCGAACGGCCGATGTCGCTGGAAGCGGCGCGCGCCGCCTGATCTCGGATCAGCACCGTCCGTTCCTCCCATCGGACGGAGCTGTTAACGCAATGCGAGGCTTGTCGTTGCACCGGCGGCGACAAGCCTTATGATAGGGCGAAAACAGGAATTGCCGGCGGCGACCGATCCCGCACAACAAGGGTGGCGCCCGTGCGGTTGCAGGAAGAGACGTTCGCCTTGTTCCGGAACATCAAAACCCTTGCGGCGGCGAGCCTGCCGTTGCTTCTGGTTCTGGCCGATCAGGCGCTGGCCTCCAGCGTATGCGACCGCCTGAACACCCGGCTTGCCGAATTCCCCGCCGCCATCGCGACAACGGCCGACACGCGCGACTATGCGAGCGCGATTTCCAGGCAGAACATCGAGTTGCGCCGGGCGCGCAACGACCGCCGACGCGCCGGCTGCGGCACGGGCAGCGTCGTCGTCTTCAACGGCGGCGACCCGAATATCTGCGCCGACATCAACAGCCTGATCGCCGAGATGGAAGACAATCTGCGCATCCTCAAGTCAGAGCGCCAGCAGCTCATGTCAGGCGATGGCGACGATACGCGACGACGCATCCTGGCCGCGCTCGAAATCAACGGTTGTTACGGCGATCGCGAGGAGTTCGCCAGCGCCGACCCGGATGAGCCGGAAACGCATCGCAACATCCTGCGCGATCTGCCGCCGGACGAATCCTACGGCCCGATGCTACGGGACCACGAAGCAGGCACCTACCCGCCGGAAAGCGGCGTCTATTCCGGCACGCTTCGCACCATGTGCGTGCGCACCTGTGACGGCGCCTTCTTCCCGATCTCGTCCGAGGCGAGCCCGGCGGATTTCGCCCGCGACGAGCAGGCCTGCCGCGCCCGTTGCCCGGACGCGGAAACTGAACTCTTCTTCCACGAGCTTGCAACCGAAGAGAGCGACCAGATGGTCTCCGCCTCGACGGGGCGCCCCTATACGGAACTGCCGAACGCTTTCGCCTATCGCACGCGTGGCGTCGGCAAGCCCGGAGTTTGCAGCTGCCGAATTCCAAAGACGGCGGCCACAACGCCCAAGGCTGGCGGCGGCAATACCGGCAGCAGCGAATCGTCAATCATGGTCATCGAAGGCAAGAAGGAAGCGGCGGCCCCTGCCGCCAAAGCGGCTACGGAAGAGCGCCCCTACGATCCCGCCAAGAGCAAGGTGCGGATCATCGGCCCGACGTTCCTTCCCCAGGAGGAAACGTCGATCGATCTACGCCATCCGAAGGGTCCGGGCTACCAGCCGGTCCAGAACAACTGATCAGCGTGCCGGACTCCGCACCGCGTCGCGTTCCCCAACTTTCCTCGAATACCAGTTCCTCCAGCGGCAGCCGCTGGCGCCAACCCTTCACCGCAAGTTCAGGCTCCTGGTAGAGGTGGTCGACGAAGCCAAGGCAAAGCCAGGCGACAATCTCGATGTGATCGGGAATGCCGAGTATCGCCTTGATCTCACTTTCGTGAAAGATGCTGACCCAGCCGACGCCGACGCCTTCGGCGCGCGCGGCGAGCCACAGATTTTGCACGGCACAGACGGTGGAATAAACATCCATCTGCGGATTGTGGGTGCGCCCAAGAACGACCGCCCCGCCGCGCGTGCGGTCGCAGGTGACGCAGATGCTGAGCGGTGCCTTGCGGATCCCCTCCAGTTTCAGCGAGCGGTATTTCGCTTGGCGATCACCGTCAAACATCAGTGCAGCTTCATCGTTGGCGCGCGAAAAGGCCTGCCATACTCGCTCGCGGGTCTCTGCCCGGCGCACGACGACAAAATTCCATGGCTGCATGAAACCCACCGACGGCGCGCGGTGCGCGGCATTCAGCAGGCGCATCACCACATCGTCGGGCAAAGGCTCGGCCAAGAACTGGTCCCGGACATCCCGGCGCGTCTCGATCGCCCTATAGACGGCTTCACGCTCGTCGGGTGAAAAGGCCTCGGCGGCTGCAAGGCCGCCATTCGCGTCAGTCCGCATCGTTCGATCCCCAACAATGCACAACCTTCCGCCGTCCGCGCGGATATCGGTCCATCTTGCCAGGCCGGTCTTCTGACTTCGGATCAACCGGCCGCCTCACCTTCCCAGATCACATGAGGATCCAGTGGCAAGACCTTGAGTAAGCTCAAAATCCCTAGAGGCAGCCGTCCCCGTCACAGCGTTGGGCACGTTCCGGAGTGACACCGGATTCCCGATTCTCCCGCATCGCGGGCACCTGACGGTGCCATATGGACACAGGCGGAATGGAAAGACAAGCAAGCCCGAGATGGCGGCCCCGGCAGTCCCAAGGCCTATCGACAGCGACCGATGTTTGCGACCCGCCGCTCGCTGTCAGAGCGGCGCGACCGGATGCGGCGAGCCGTCATAGCCGCCCCAGACCGACTGATCGAAGCAGATGACCGAACCCGTCATCAGTCCGGATTCATCCGACGACAGATAAGCACAGGCACGCGCGACCTCTTTTGGGTCGACGAGGCGGCCGAAGGGCTGGCTGGCGGCGGCCTTTTCGAGCCAGTCGGCAGCCGCCCCGTGAAACTCGCGCTGGATGCGGTCTTCGCCCTCGGAAGCCATCCAGCCGATATTGAGGCCGTTGACGCGAATGCGGTTGCGCAGCAGCGCATAGGCGGTGTTCTTGGTCAGCGTCTCCAGGGCGCCCTTCGACGAGCAATAGGCGGCGATGAACGGCTGCCCGGCCATCGCCGACATCGAACCGATGTTGACGATCGTTCCCTGCGTGCCCTCGCGGCGCATAACCTTGACCGCCTCCTGCATCAGGAAGAAGGGCGCACGGACATTGATGGCGAACATTCGGTCGAACAGCTCGGGGCTGGTGTCGAGAATGGTACCGCGATCGGTAATCGCCGCCGCGTTGACCAGGGCATCGACACGCCCGAATGTCGCGTCGCAGGCACTGACTACCTTGCGGGCATCCTCGACCTTTTCTAGGTCGGCCTCGACGTAATGCACCTGCGCGCCGGTTGCCTTGCGGATCTGCTCGGCCTTCGCTTCGCCCTTGGCCGCGTTGCGTCCGCAGATGACGACGCCTCGCGCGCCACGTTCCGCAAACAGGCTGGCGATCGTTGCGCCCAGCCCCTGCGTACCACCGGTGACGATGGCGATCTTGCCGTCGAGACGGCCATATTGCTCGGTCATGAAAGTCCTCCCAGGAGTGAATGTCTCATCGAAACGGGAAAACGGCCCCCGCCGCAGAGCGCCGGGGACCTGAGATATCTATGCCTGTCCTTCAGCTCAGTTTGCGCTGTGCCTGCTCGTCAAGCGCGCTGCGGAAATCCGCATCGCTCCACTTGCCCGCAAGCGCCTCATGCATCAGTTGCGCCTGGGTTTTCGGCGCCAGGCCGCCCAGCGGCGGATCGCGATCGAGATTGGTCGGGAAGGAATAGCCCTCGGCACAGGACGCAATCGCATTGGCCGCCTCACTGGCCGAAAGCGTGCCCGATGCCATCAGGGCCGCAAGCGCCGGGTAGAGCGCCGCGCTCATCTTGACGCGATCGACAGTCTCCATCGCCCGCCCGAAGGCCGACGACACCTGAAGCAGGTTGGCAACGCGCTTGATATCGGTCGAACGGTTGCTGCCGGCCGCATGGAACAGCGCCGGGTTGAAAAAGACGACATCGCCCTTTTCCAGCGGCAACTGCACGTGATGCTCATCGAAATAGGCACGGAACTCCGGGCGCTTCAGCGCGAGATAGCCGGGCACATAGGTCTGGCTATAGGGAAGGAAAAGCGTCGGGCCGCTCTCAAGCGGCATGTCGCAATGGGCAACCGCCCCTTGTAACGTCAGCACCGGCGATAGCCGGTGCACATGCGCCGGATACTGCTCGATGACATCAGAGGTCTGGAAGCCCAGATGGTAGTCGCGATGGGCCGACTGCGATGCGCCGCCTGGATTGACGCGATTGACCTGTGCCGTCATCTGATAGTTCGGACCAAGCCAGGCTTCGCTGACGAGCGCTATAATGGCGTTGGCGTAATATGCGGCGAAGCTCTCAGGGCTTTTCAGGCAGTGCTTTTCGAGCGAGTTCCAGATGCGGTCGTTGGCACCGGGCTTGGCGAAGTGATCGCCGCCGCCGCTGTTGGTGCGATGTTGCTCATCGATAATGGCGCCGAAAATACCGCTGGCGGCATCGATGACCGTCGTGTCTGCGTAAGCGCGCTTGAACACCGCGACGCCGGGCCCGGTCGCAAGCGCCTCGCAGATCTCGGCCAAGGCGGCGCGGCGTCCCTCGGCCGTGGCGCAGGCAGCAACCAGGCTGGCGCTGTCATAGATCAGCACATTCTTCTCGCAGGCGAGCGCGTGCGGATAGTCCGCAAGGTTTGTCCGGCGCTCCACTTCGGCCCGGAACGCTTCGATGTCGCAGGCATCCTCACTCAGCCACACGCGGTCGAGGCGCTGGCGCGCATTGTTGTCGGTCTTCATCCCGCTCCTCCTCAGAAACTTTCGATGTCCCGACTATAGGCGCCGCAAAATCGTGATATAGAGCAGAAATCCATCAAAAAACCATCAGGAAGGATCGTCGTTGGCTCATCCGTTTCTGGTCAAGGACATCGCCTTTCAAGCGGGGCTCAGCACCGCGACCGTCGATCGCGTCTTGAATGGTCGTCCTGGCGTACGCCGGCAGACCGAAGCGCGGGTGCGAGCCGCCATCCGAGAGTTGGAGAAGCAGCAATCCGGATTGGACGTTCAGGGCCAGAAGCGCGCGATCGACATCGTGATGGAGGCGCCGGAACGCTTCACCGAGGCGGTTAGGCAGGCATTCGAAGCCGAGGCGCCGACCTTCATGCCGACAACCTTCCGTTGCCGTTTCCACTTCGCCGAAACCATGCGCCCGTACGACATCGCGCAACTGCTCGATCGCATCCGTCTGCGCGGCACCGACGGCGTCGTGCTGAAGGCACCTGATGTGCCCGAAATCGTCGGCGCTGTCGCCCGCCTGGAGCAGGCGGGAATTGCGGTCATCACGCTTGTCACCGATCTGCCGAACTCGGCACGCACCGCCTATGCCGGCGCCGACAACCGCGCGGCCGGCGAGACGGCTGCCTATCTCCTCGGCGAACGTTTCGCCGAAAGCGCCGCGACCGTACTGGTGACGATTTCAAGCAGCCGCTTCCGTGGCGAGGAGGAACGCGAGATCGGTTTTCGCCGGGTGCTGCGCGAACATTATCCGGCGATCCGCATCGTCGAGATCAGCGAAGGCTACGGCAAGGACGCCGAGACGGGTGTGCTCGCCGCCAAGGCGCTTGCAGAGCACGCCGACATCAACGCCGCCTATTCGATCGGCGGTGGCAACCGCGCCGTGCTGGCCGCCTTCGAGCGCCTCGGCCGCGATTGCGCCGTGTTCATCGCCCATGATCTCGACCAGGACAATCTGGCGCTGCTGCGCCAACGCCGGATCCATTTCGTCCTGCATCATGATCTGCGCAGCGACGCCCGCATGACCTTCCGTGCCATTCTCGCCCGACGAAGCGGCGCCGGCCAAAAGCTCAGCGGCAGCCAGCTCTCCGCCGTCGAGGTGATCACGCCCTACAATGTGCCCGTTGCCTGAGCCGAGTGGCTGAAAAGACAGGCCCGCGACCAAGCGGGGCTTGTTCCTCATTCAGGCAAAAGCACGATCTTTCCGGAAAAACGCCGGTCTTCGAGCCGGGCATGGGCCGCCGCCCCGTCCGACAGCGCGAAGGTCTCGATGCGCGGCCGCTCGATCACGCCGATGGAACGACGTCGGACTGACACCCTCAACTGGCCTCACGCCTGGCCGTCTCTTGGTGCGACCAAATCTTGTCCTCTGGCAAAAGGTCATCAGCCGTCTGGACACGATTGCGTCCTCGTCGCTTGGCGAGATAGAGCGCCTCGTCGGCAGCTGCCAACAGCGCGCGGGCCGTGCGGCCATGCCTAGGCACAAAGGCCATGCCGACACTGCCGCCGACGCGCAGCATCTGCCCCTCGAACTCGATCGGCGTCCGCGCATCGACGATGAGACCGGCAGCAAGTTCGGATGCATCTGCTTCCTTGGCGGCTGACCGTAGAATGACGGCGAACTCGTCGCCGCCCAGACGGGCGACTGTGCCCCGTGTGCCGACTCTGAGGCGGTATCGTTCGGCGATTGTCATCAAGACAGCATCGCCCGCCGCATGTCCTTGCCGGTCGTTGACGGCCTTGAACTCGTCGAGGTCGGCGTAGATCAGCGCGAACGGCCGGTTCTTGACGTCAAGGAGAGCCGCAGCGAGCGCATCGTCAAAACCACTGCGATTGAGGAGCCCGGTGAGGCGATCGTGTTTCGCCATGTGGCGGTTTCGCGCCTCGCTCTGCTGAAGGGCGGCAAAGACCGTCGAGAACCGGAGAGCTACGAAGGCCATCAGCAAAGCCGCCACGATCGCGATAACGATGACGCTCGGCAGGATCTCCGCACGCACGAAGCCGCCAGGGGATTTGGGCGTCCAGGCTATGACAAGGCAGGAGGCGTCCGCGCAACGGCCTGCGGAGACATGCACGCTGTTGGCCGACCGCTGCGATAGCGGCACGAAGGTCAGGCTGGTCACGCCGAGCCTTGTCTCGATTTCCCGTATCAACTTCGCCGTCAGCGGACGAACCGAGAGCATGAACACAGGCTCGCGACGCGCGGCAGGAACCTGCAGCGTTTCGGGGATCACCGCCTGAACCACGGCGATGCTCATCTGACCCTGAATTTCACGCAGATCGACGGCATGGATACCGGGCACGACCGGCGCCACCGATTGCCGGTCGGGCCTGGTGATGTCGAGCATATAGCTTCCGCCGTTGTTTCTCAGCGCATTGTCGTAACGGCGCCGGGCCTCGTCGAGCAGATCGTCGACCTCGCGAAGCGGGGCTCCGGCCACCCCTGTCGGCACGAGCAATCCGTCCCTCAGAGCGGTCGAAACATGTCCGTCAGCATCGCTGAAGATCAGCCAGGAGAAGCCGTAATCCTCCCACAGCCAGCCGGCCAACTGTTCTGCGACGAAGGTATCGCCTATCCGCCCGGATGCCAGTTCGGCATAGGTGTCGTTCCAGAAAGAAATCTGCGCCTGGAATTGCACGGCGGCTTCCATCTGGTGCCGCAATTCGTTCGCCACCAGCCGACGCTCTGCCGAAAGGCCGAAGCGGTCGGCCTCGACGACGGAGCGGTTGAGAACGAAGATGAGGCTGGCGATCGTCAGGATCGCGACCAAGGTGCAGGCCGCGTGGATCGCCCAGACCGCCTTGTTGCGCTTCGATTGCCGAAACTTTTGTTCGATCACGCCACCCCCCTCATCGGGCCAGCCGTCAAGGGCGAAGGGTGGCACCGGTCAGACGCCACCCTAAAGATCAAAGCAGAAATTTAGTTTAAGCAAGCTGGTATTGAAAGCCTTAAAGACTTCAACCGCCTAGTAAAACCAGCAATCTGTAGTCGTGCGACCGCTAGTTGGAAGGCAACGCCCGGCGCAACAACAAGATTATCTCCTCGTCGCCTTCGTCGCGCGCCATGTCGCGGATCGAGCCTGTTCCCGTGCCACCGCGCAGGTTGGCATTCGCGCCTTTTTCGAGCAGCAGCTTCACCACCGTCGGTCTCCTGTGGACGACCGCAATGGCAAGCGGCGTCATCCAGTCGCTCTGCGGGTTTGGACGCCCACGCCCACGGAATTGTCCGAAGGGGATGTCGAGCAATTCCGGCTTTTCATCGACGATCTCCAGCACCCGTTCGCCCTTGCCGAAGGCGGCAGCGGCAAACAGGTCGAGCGGCTGGGTCTCGAGGAAGCCCACCATATCAGATGGGGTGGTTGCCGCCCTCCCAGACGGCATCAAGATGTGCCAGAAAAGTGGTGTTAAGGGCCACTGAGCGGAAAGGACGGCAACCGTGACGAAGGATACAATGATCGGAGTAGAC
>NZ_MBSS01000008.1 GCF_001695855.1 Ensifer sp. LC163 | reverse complement strand
AGCATGCCGAGCGACCCGGTCAGCATCGCCGCCACATCCGAGAGCATGTCGCCGAACAGGTTGTCGGTGACGATGACGTCGAACTGCTTGGGCTGGCGCACCAGCTGCATGCCGCCGGCGTCCGCCAGCATGTGCTCGAGCCCAACGTCGGCATATTTCGCCTTGTGGGTTTCGGTGACCACCTGGTTCCACAACACGCCCGATTTCATGACGTTGCGCTTTTCCATCGAGCAGACGCGGTTGTTGCGGCTGCGCGCCAGTTCGAAGGCAACGCCGGCGATGCGCTCGATCTCGTAGGTGTCATAGACTTGGGTGTCGATGCCGCGCTTCTGGCCGTTGCCGAGATCGATGATTTCCTTCGGTTCGCCGAAATAGACGCCGCCGGTCAGCTCGCGCACGATCAGGATGTCGAGGCCCTCGACCAGTTCCGGTTTCAGCGACGAGGCGGCGGAAAGGGCCGGGTAGCAGATCGCCGGGCGCAGGTTGGCGAACAGCTGCAGGTCCTTGCGCAGCCGTAAGAGACCGGCTTCCGGGCGGACGTCATAGGGCACGGCATCCCACTTCGGACCGCCGACGGCGCCAAACAGCACGGCGTCGGCGGTCAGCGCCTTGGCCATGTCCCCTTCCGAAATCGCCTGGCCGTGGGCGTCATAGGCCGAGCCGCCGACAAGGCCTTCGTCCGTCACGAAGCCGCTGCCAAGCTCGGCATTCATGTAGGCGATGATTTTGCGGACTTCCGCCATGGCTTCCGGGCCGATGCCGTCGCCGGGAAGGATGAAAAGCTTACGATCGGCCATTTCGGCGCTCCTGTTGTTTCAGACTTGAGATTTGATTCATGCCGCGAGCTTGGGCCAGGGCCGCTGCTGCGGGCGCAGGGTTTCGAAGGACCGCGCGAGGCGCAGGACGCCGATATCGTCAAACTGCTGGCCGATGATCTGCAGCCCGATCGGCAAACCGCCGGCCGTATAGCCGCAATTGATCGAGATTGCAGGCTGTCCGCCCATGTTCACGGCGACCGTAAACGCGATGTGCTCGAACGGTTTCTGCGGGTCATTGATCGGCGAGGCCCATTCGGCGGGATAGGAAGCCGCCGGTGCCGTCGGCGAGAGGATGAAATCAAAGCCGGTCAGCGCCGCGTGGATGGCATTGCGCATGGCGTCGATCTGGGCGAAGCCGGTATAGACGTCGCGACCGGAAAAATCCTTGGCCGTCTCGATCCAGTTGAAGATGTAGGGCAGTATCTGCGCCTGCTGTTCCGGCGCCAGGCGCGACACGTCTTCCCAACCGCGCGCCCGCCAGAAGCGATCGAGACCGTCGATCATCTCGCGGGTCAGGAAAGGCGCGACAGGCTCGATGATCGCACCGGCGTCGGCGAAGAGCTTTGCCGCGTGGCTGACTGCCTGCGCTGTTTCCTCGCAGACCGCCTGGCCGAAGCCGGCATCGAGCCAGAGGCCGATCTTCAAGCCCTTCACGTCGCCGTCGAGATCGAGCCAGGGAATATCGGCATAGGGCAAGGACATCGTGTCGCGCGCATCCGGCTTCGACAGCACCGACATGTAAAGCGCCGTGTCGGCCACGGTGCGGGTCATCGGGCCGGCCACGCGGCCGATGAAGGGCGGATTGATCGGGATCCGGCCCGCCGACGGTTTCAGACCAACGACGCCGCACCAGCCGGCCGGCAGACGAACGGAACCGCCGATATCGGTGCCGATATGCAGCGGGCCGTAACCGGCGGCCGCAGCGGCCCCTGCACCGGCGCTCGAGCCGCCTGGATTGGTCGACAGGTCCCATGGATTGCGGGCCAGCTTGTGGAAGCTGGAAAGGCCGGACGAGAGCATGCCGTAGTCCGGCATGGTGGTTTTGGCCAGGATGATACCGCCCGCCTCGCGGGTGCGCGCCGCCGGCGGCGCGTCTTCGGAGGCCGGTACCAGCGGCACGGCGGCGCAGCCGAGCGGCACGGCTGTTCCCTTCGTCGCGATGTTCTCCTTGATCGTCACCGGCACGCCATCGATCGCGCCCAGAGGTTCGTTTTTGGCCCAACGCGCTTCCGATGCTTTTGCGCCTTCACGCGCCTCGTCCGGATCGTAGGCCCACAGCGCATTGAGCTTCGGCTCTAAGGCATCGATGCGCGCGATGACGGCATCAACGACATCAACGGGAGAGAGCTTTCTGAGGCGGTAAGCCTCGACAAGATCGACGGCGGAGAAATCGGCGAGATCGGACATGGGGAAAAATTCCTGCAACAAGAGCAATTCGAGGGAATTGCAGAATTTCAAAGAGTTCTAGGCAAAGTGACAACGGGCAGACCAAGTCGGCGTCACCGGCTTGGCCTCAGGCGTTTGGGCCAGACAGAGATCCTGCCTGCGCGGACAGACGGCGGCATAGGCGCAGCCGGCTGCGGTCGTTGCGGTATGGACCGGCGTTTGCGGTGGCGTATTCGACCGGACCCGCTTGCGGCGTCCGGAGAAGGGCTTCGGCACGGCGGCCACCAGCGCCTGCGTATAGGGGTGACGCGGGTTGTCGAACACCTCGCTTGTCGGTCCCTCTTCGACGATCCGGCCGAGATGCATGACCGCGACCCGGTCGGTGATGGCGCGGACCACGCCCAGATCGTGGCTGATGAACAGATAGGAGAGGCCGAGCCTCTCCTGCAGATCCATCATCAGGTTCAGGACCTGCGCCTGGATCGAGACGTCGAGCGCCGAAACCGGTTCGTCGGCAACGATCAACGCCGGCCGGGTGATGAGCGCGCGCGCAATGGCGATGCGCTGGCGCTGGCCGCCGGAGAACTCATGCGGATATTTGTCGGCCGACGCCAGTGGCAAGCCAACCGCTTCGAGCACCTCCGCGACGCGACGGTTGCGCTCGGCGGCGCTGGTTCCCCGCTCCAGCGAAACGATCGGCTCGGAAATGATCGTCCGGACCGTATGGCGCGGATCAAGCGAGCCGTAGGGGTCCTGGAAGATCGCCTGAAATCCCCTGCGCGCCTCGCGCAGTCCCGCCCGATCCAGCGCGTAAATATCCTTGCCGGCAATGGCAACCTCGCCCGACTGCGGGCGCTCCAGACCCATGACGGCACGCGCAAGGGTTGATTTGCCGGAACCGCTTTCCCCGACGATGCCGAGGCTCTTGCCGGCGGCAAGCTCGATGCTGACGCCGTGCAGGACGCGCAAGCTGGCCTGTTTCGAAAAGATCGAAGGGCGCGGCAACGGGTATTCGCGCACCAGGTCGGTGGTCCTCAGGATGACATCGCTCATGGTGCCACCATCCTTTCGCGTGGATGAAAGCAGGCGGCGCGATGCTCCACATTCCTGTCGGTGTCGATCAGGTCCAGCGGCGGTATCGCCCGCTGACAGTCCGGCTGGACAAAGGCGCAGCGCTCGGCAAAAGAGCAATGGGCCGGCCGCGCAAAGGGATCGGGAACGATGCCCGGGATGGCGTTCAGCCTTGGTCGTCCTTCCACCTGGCGCGGCGCGAGCGCGGCTCCATGCGGCGAGGCGGCAAAAAGGCCCCGCGCATAGGGATGCGCCATCCGCGCGAACACGTCATCGGTGCGGCCGGTCTCGATGATGCGTCCGGCATACATGACCGCAATGCGCTCGGTCATTTCGGAGACGACGCCGAGATCGTGGGTGATCAGCATAAGCGCCGTGCCGGTGTCTTCGATCAGGTCGTCGAGCAGATCGAGGATCTGCGCCTGCACCGTCACGTCGAGCGCGGTCGTCGGCTCGTCGGCAATCAACAGGTCCGGTTGGCAGGCGATCGCCATGGCGATCATCACGCGCTGCCTCTGGCCGCCGGAGAGCTGGTGCGGGTAAAGATCCAGATTGAAGCGCGGCGCCGGCAGACCGACCCGGTCCAGAAGCGCACGCGCCCTCTTCTCGGCATCGGCCCTGGTTTCGCCGAGATGAAGGCGCCGGCCTTCGGCGATCTGCGCACCGATCGACTTGACCGGATTGAGCGCCGTCATCGGCTCCTGAAAGATCATCGCGATGCGCCGGCCGCGATAGCTGCAGTACTCGGCTTCCGGCAGGCCCGCGAGGTTCCGGCCGTCGAACAGCAACTCGCCGCGAACCCGCATGCGTTGCGGCAGAAGGCCCATCACGGCAAGCGCCGTCATGGATTTGCCGCTGCCGGATTCTCCGACGATACCGAGGCGTTCGCCGCGATCGAGCTCGAGATCGACATCGCAAACGATATCGACCTGGCTCGTGCCCGCTGACAGCTCGACCGACATTCCGGCCATTCGTAGCAATGGTGCTGTCATCTTTGTCGCCTCACGCGCGGGTCGAGAATGTCGCGCAGGCCATCGCCGAGAAGGTTGAGGCCGAGCACGGCGAAGGTGATTGCAAGTCCCGGGAAGATGGCAAGCCACGGCGCCTGATAGATGAAGGTCTGGGCGTCGCTCAGCATCTTGCCCCAGCTCGGCATCGGCGGCTGGGTGCCGAGGCCGACATAGGAGAGCCCGGCTTCGGCAACGATTGCCAGCGCGAACTGGATCGTCACCTGAACCAGCAGCACGTGGTTGATATTGGGCAGGATGTGCAGAAACGTGATCGCCACGTCGCCGCGGCCGGCGCAGCGGGCCGCCTGCACATATTCGCGTTTCCACAGCCCCATCGACGCGCCGCGCGTCACGCGGGCAAAAACCGGAATATTGAAGATGCCGATGGCAATCATGGCATTGGTCGCGCCGGGGCCGAAGATGGCGGTGATGATGACCGCCGTCAGCAGCGCCGGAAAGGCGAAGGCAAGGTCGCTCATGCGCATCACCAGGCCGTCGACCCAGCCGCCGCGCGCCGCAGCCCAGGCACCGAGCGGTACGCCGATGCCGGCGCCGACCAGCACCGCGACGATCGAAACTGCGATCGAGTTGCGCGCGCCGACCATGATCATCGAAAGGATATCGCGCCCGAAATTGTCGGTGCCGAACCAATGGGCAAGGCTCGGCCCCTGAAGCTTGTCGCGGAAATTCATCGCCGTCGGCGAGAAGGGCGTCCAGACCAAGGAAACCAGGGCCATCGCCACGAGGATGGCGGTGACCGTCACGCCGAACATCAGGCTTCGGCTGCCAAGCAGTTTCGAGAAAAGACCGGGCTCTGAAGCGATCGCTGGGTTGCTCATCAGTGGCCTCCCCGCGACAGGCGCGGATCCAGATAGCCGTATACCAGATCGACGAGGAAATTGATGGTTATCACGGAGGCAGCCAGCAGCGTCACCAGCGTCTGGACCGTCACCAGGTCGCGCTGAGCGATCGCCTGGAAGACCAGCCGGCCGATGCCCGGCAGGTTGAAGACGTTCTCGATGATGATCGTGCCGGCAAGCAGGAAGGAAAACTGCAGGCCGATGATCGTGACGACGGGGATGAGCGCGTTCGGCACCGCATGCTTCCAGAGAGCGCCGGCGCGGGTGAGGCCCTTGGCGCGGGCGGTGCGGATGAAATCCTCCCCGAGCGTTTCGATCACCGCGGAACGGGTGACGCGCCCGAGAATGGCGGCGAGCGGCAGGCCGAGCGCAAAGGCTGGAAGGATGAGGGAGTGCAGGCCGCTCCAGATGCCGCCTTCCCAGCCGGCAAAGCCGGAGGCCGGGAACCAGGCGAGTTTCAGCGCGAAAAGCAGAATGAAGAGCAGGGCAAGCCAGAAATTCGGGATGGCGACGCCCACCTGGGCGATACCCATGACGACGGTGTCGCCAGCCTTGCCGCGATTGGCCGCGGCATAGACGCCGATCGCGATGGCGACGACGACGGAGATCGCCATGGAGAGCAGAGCGAGAGGCAACGTCACCAGGATGCGTGGCCCGAGCAGTTCGCGGATCGGTACCGAATAGGTAAGGCTCATGCCGAAATCGCCGACGACGAAGCCGCCGATCCAGTGGAGATAGCGAATCCAGATCGGTTGATCGAGGCCGAGTTGCCGGTGCAGTGCCGCAATCGCGTCCGGGTCGGCATTCATGCCGAGCATCAGCACCGCCGGGTCTCCGGGCAGCACCTGCATCAGCAGAAAGACGATGACTGAGGCGACCAGTGTCGTCAGAACGAGCGACACGAGGCGACCGCCAATAAAGGAAATCACATCAACCTCCCGGAATGAGCGAGCGCTGACCGCCACCGGGTGCGGCGATCAACGGCAGATCTGCCTCCGCCCCTACGGCAAGGGGGCGGAGGCCAGAGCGGGATGAGGAAAAGTGTATGCGGTTTTCCGCCCGCATCCCGCTCCAACGAATTGATCAATTTTCCCAGTAGGTCTGGGTCTGGTCGTCGGCCGGCACCGGCATGTTCTTCCAGAGGCCCTTCACCTTCTTGTTCCAGACGCCGATCTTCGGCAGCGCATAGAGGAAGACGTTCGGCTCGTCGGCCGCCAGCTTGCGCTGGAGTTGGCCAGCGAGGTCCGTCTGCTCGGCTTCCGTCGAGGCGAGCGTGAAGGACTTGTAGAGCGCCTTGTATTCCGGGTTCTGGTAGTTGAAGTAGTATTTGTCGCGAGCATAGATATCGAGGTCGCGAGCCTCGGCGTGAGCGATGATCGTCGCGTCGAAATCCGAGTTCTTGAACACCTGGTCGAGCCATTGCGCGAATTCGATCGGAACAAGGTTCACCTTGATGCCGACTTCGCTGAGCATGGCGGCGATGATCTCGCCACCGCGGCGCGCATAGGCCGGCGGCGGCAGCATGATGGTCATCTCCATGCCTTCGGCACCCGCCTCCTGCAGCAATTGCTGCGCCTTGCCCGGGTCATAGGGATAGGTTTCGTTCAGATCGACATAACCGGGCTCCACCGGCGAATAGTGCGAGCCGATCGTCGTGCCGAAACCCGAATAGGTGCCTTCGACCAGAGCCTTCCGGTCGATCGCATGGGCGAGCGCCTGGCGGACCCTGACGTCGTTAAATGGCTTGCGGGCATTGTTGAGGGAGAGCACCACCTTGCCGGAGGTGCTGCCGACCTCGACCTGAAGGTTGGGATCGCTCTGGAACTGGCTGACGAGTTCGGCGGCCTGGAACATCGGGAACGCATCGACGTTGCCGGCGAGAACGGCCGCAGCGGCAGCGGACGGATCGCTGATGAACTTGAAGGTGACTTCGGTGAGCTTGGCCGGTTCGCCCCAGTAGTCGGCGTTCTTTTCCAGCACGACCTTGTCGCCCTTCGCCCACTCCTTGAACGTGAAGGGGCCGGTACCAACAGGCTTGGTCTTGTTGTTGGCCGCCGATGACGGCGCGATCATGACCGCGTCACCCCAGGCCATGTTGAACAGGAAGTTGGATGCTGGGCGCTTCAGGGTCACGACCGCGGTGGCCGGATCCGGGCACTCGGTCTTTTCGATCGGCTCGAAGAGGCCCTTCTGCGCATTGGTCGAGTCGGCCGATACGGCGCGTTCATAGGAGAACTTGACGATCGAGCAGTCGAAGGGCGTGCCGTCGTGGAACTTGACGCCCTGACGAAGCTTGAAGCTGTAAGTCTTCTGGTCGCCGGAGACGGTCCAGCTCTCGGCCAAGAGTGGCTTCACGGTGCCATCCTCCACCACGCGCACCAGACCTTCGAACAGGTTCCCATAGGTGATGTAGCGGATCGGCGCGGCGGCACCCGCGGTTGGATCGAGGCCCGGCGGCTCCAGCACCTGGCCGACGGTAATCGTATCCTTGGCCATGGCCGTCGTCAGCGATGCGGCAATGAAGCACGAGGCAAGCGCCCATTTCGTCAAGTTAAGCATGGTTCCCCCGCTTTGCGGTTTGGTTGTTTATGGTCCTGCTGCATGTTTCCTTTAATCGTATTCGATTGGAGGACAAAAACATGCAGCACTTCAAAGTGTTACAGCGACCTTAGCGCGTCTTAAAAGACGCGCGGCGCTGTCGTCATCAGATCGAACGTCCGCCGTCGACGTCCAGTGCAACGCCGGTGATCATCGACGCCTGCGGCGATGCGACGAAGGCCGCCGCCTCGGCGAGATCCTCGGGCTTCAGCAAACGTCCCAAGGGAATGGAGTCGCGGAACTTCTTGCGAATTTCCTCGCTGTCCTCACCCATGAAGGTCGCCAAAAGCGGCGTTTCGCCGGCCACCGGATTGAGCGCGACGACGCGAATGTTGAAGGGCGCGAGTTCGATCGCCAGCGCCTTGGTCGCGGAGACGACCCAGCCCTTGGTCGCATTGTACCAGGCGAGGTTCGGCCGCGGCCGGTTGGCGCCGGTGGACGCGATGTTGACGATCACGCCGGACTTGTTCTCCTTCATGTGCGGCAGCAGCGCGCGCGTCATGAGATAGACGCCGCGCACATTGACGCCGAGGATCCGGTCGAACTCGTCCGGCTCGACAAGTTCGGCGTTCTGCGGCTTGTGGCCGATGCCGGCATTGTTGATCAGGACATCGATGCGCCCGAATTTTTTCAGGCCGGCCGCGACGGCGGCTTCCACATCCGCCTGCTTGGCGATATCGGCGACGACGGCAAACGCATTGCTGCCGAGTTCCTTGGCCACCCGCTCCGCCCCGGCGACATCGCGGTCGACGACGACCACCTTTGCACCGCCGTCGATGAAACGCTTCGCAATACCCTCGCCGAAGCCGGAGCCCGCGCCGGTGATGAGAGCGATCTTACCTTCTAGTGACATTTGTTCCTCCCGACGCTGAACTAGCCGTGGTAGACAGAAATGGTTTTCATGCTGGCGAAGCCGTAGAGGGCCTCGAAACCCTTCTCACGACCATGGCCCGATTTCTTGACGCCGCCGAAGGGCAGCTCGACGCCGCCGCCGGCGCCATAGTTGTTGACGAAAACCTGACCGGCGTGGATGGCGCGCGCCATGCGCAGCTGCCTGCCGCCGTCGTTGGTCCAGACGCCGCAAACGAGACCATAGGCGGTGCCGTTTGCGAGACGAACGGCCTCTTCCTCGCCGTCGAACGGCATGATCACCTGAACCGGGCCGAAGATTTCTTCCTGAACCGTCCGATGCTCGTGCGGCACGTCGCGCAGCAGCGTCGGCGCGACATAGGCGCCCGCGGCGGGTGCGTCGGCGACGATCTCACCCTGCGCCGCAATCTTCAAGCCATCCTTCGCCGCATCAGCAAGGAAGCCCTCGACGATCGCCTTTTGCCTGTGCGAGACGACGGGGCCGAGCGACAGATCGGCATCGGCCGGACCGACCTTGAGCGCACGGTATTTTTCGCTCATTCGCGCCACGACCTCTTCGTAGATGGCGCGCTCGATGAGGATTCGCGACGAGGCCGAACAGGTCTGGCCGGCGTTCTGGATCCCGGCGTTCACCAGGAAGGGAACGGCCCGGTCGAGGTCCGCATCGGCAAAGACGATCTGCGCCGACTTGCCGCCGAGCTCAAGCGTCACCGGCACCGCATTCTTCGCCGCCGCCGCCTGCACCATTTCTCCGGTTCGAACCGAGCCGGTGAACGAGATGTGGTTGACATCAGGGTGTTCGGAAAGTGCGGCACCCGCTTCCGAGCCAAATCCGGTGACGACGTTCAACGCACCGGGCGGCAGGCCCTCTTCTTCGGCGATACGCGCAAACTCCAGGATGGTCAGGCACGCCTCTTCGGCCGGCTTGACCACCGCCGCATTGCCCATCGCGAGCGCCGCGCCGAGGCTGCGGCCAAGGATCTGCATCGGATAGTTCCACGGGATGATATGCCCCGTGACCCCATGCGGCTCGTAGACCGTCAGCACGGTGAAGCCGTTCTGGTAGGGGATGGTGTCGCCATGCACCTTGTCGGCGGCGCCGCCATAGAATTCGAGATAGCGGGCAAGCGCGACGACGTCGGCCCGCGCCTGCGTCAGGGGTTTGCCGACGTCCTGCGCTTCGAGTTCCGTCAAGAGGTCGATGTTGCGCAGCACTGCCCCCGAGATCCGGCTCAGCACCCGCCCGCGCTCGGTTGCGGTCATCTGCCCCCAGTCGCCGGAGAGTGCCGAACGTGCCGAGCGCACGGCCAGATCGATGTCGTCCCGGGTACCCCGGGCAATGCGCGCGAATACCTCGCCGTTGGAGGGGTCCCGCACGGCGATGTGCTCGCCGCCGACTGCGTCCTGCCATTTGTTCGCGATGAAATTGCCGTAGGTCTTCACATCATGCCTCATTGTCGGTCTGGCGCTGCGGGATCAGCGTTTTCAATCTCATTGCCGTCGCGTGGATATGCGCACGCGCCAGCTTCTCGGCCTGATCAAGGTCCCTGGCCGCAATCGCCTCGACAATCATCCGGTGTTCGGCAACCGCGGCGCTGGCGCGTTCGCTGGAAAGCGAAAAGGCCGGAGCAAAGACCTGCGAGGTCATCCGCAGAAGCGGCCCGAGCGACGCCAGCGAGGCATTGCGCGAGGCACTGACGATTGCCTCGTGAAAGATGACGTTCGACTGGGTGTAGGCGCCGGGATCCCAGCGCTCGACGATCTTTTGCTGCCGCTCGATCTGTTTTGCGAGTTCCTTGATTTCGGATGCGGTTGCGCGCTCGGCGGCGTTGCGTGCCGCCACGCCGTCCATCGCCTCGCGCACGGCATAGGCGTCCAGAAGCTTCGGCAGGTCGGCGGTGGCCACCCTGACGCCGCTGCCGGGCTTGTTGACAACGAGCCCGTCGCGCTCCAGCACCCGCAAGGCTTCGCGAAGCGGCGTGCGACTGATGCCGAACTCTGCGGCGATCCGCTCCTGGCGCAACGTTGCCCCAGGCGCATAGACGCCGGCATAGATGCGCTCGCGAAGCGCCTGGGCAACTTCGTCAAGAAGGCGCGATTGACTTCGCCATTCGAAGGTCTGGTTCATTGATCCCTCCCAAGATCGACGCAAATTGTATCCAGGATACAGGCGATGTCAATTGCATTGATGCGCCGGCACACCGCACCGCGTGATCGAGGCCGGAAGAGAAGAGTCCGACTGCGACATCGCCGCCGGCCGGACCAAGACCGGCACCGGTCATCCGACGGGTTGGCAAGAAATCAATCTAGGGAGCGGTCGATGCGTCCTGGAGATCTTGCCGGAAGATCTCATCAATCCTCTGCCGGTCTGCGCGTGGCTCCGAACGAGCTGTGCGGTCGAGGTCGACGCCCATGACGGCTGGCGAGACATTTCACTGGTGCTTGAAGACTGCGCTCCGGAGCGCCTGACTGCGCAGGCGCTCGCACCTTTCGATCTCGGCGATGGTGACCTCGCGCCCTATCCAAACGAGGCATGGACGGGCATGCTGAGGACACCGCCCATCAAAGTGAAAACGCCATCGAAGATGGTTTGCGCGTTGTCTCAGCAGGGCGTCCAGCAAGATGCTCCACACCTATTCGACAAATCAGGACAACCAGTCGTCCATCGGCTGCGCTTCGCCACTCGCCGACTGCGTTTGATCCAGAGAGTAAGCATGAATGTAGTCGATCCGCATTTCCGCCCCATCGCCGAAGTCTGCGTTCGGCGCCCCCGCCGTTCCTCCCACGGCGAGATTGACCACCATGTACATGGGTCCGTGCATGTCGGCGGGCGTATCGGCCCGCGCCACGGCGACGTCGTCGAAATACCAGACGATCTCATCCTCTTCCCATAGTACGCCGTAGGTGTGAAACCCTTCGGTATTGGCTACCTTGACTGCGGTCGTCTCGCTTGTCTGTTCGCCCGTCTCATTGCTGTGCACCGTCACGTTGACCGTGTTCGGCTGCTGCCCCCGCATCTCGACAACATCGAGTTCGGGGGGCCAGGTGCCATCTGCCGGCAACAGCCAGAACGCCGGCCAGGTGCCCGTTTCGGCCGGCATGTCCGCTCTGATTTCGAAATAGCCGTAAGTCTGCGCAAAGGTCGAGAAAGTCGTCAGCATGCCGGACGTGTATTCGTACCCGTCGATCTCTGGTTTCAGTGCATCCGGCGTCGGCTCTGCCTTGATCGTCAGCACGCCATCTTCGACCGAAAACGGATTGATTGCGGCTGTCCCCGCATGGGCGGGATTGATGTACCACTGCAGTTCGCCGTTGCTGGCCAAGGTTCCGCCCCTTTCAGGCGCCCACCAGAACTTCGCATCCCATACGCCCTGATCGCCATCATGAAGGGAGAGGCTGTCAAACTCGTCGGCAAAACTCAGCGCAAGGCTGGAGCGATCGAGACTAAGCTGGAATTGCTCGGGTGCCAGATCAGCTACGGTCGTGTTTGCAAACAACAGGCTCTCGCCATCGCCGAGGTTCAGCCTCAAATCCGCGCCTTCCTGTGTCGCAAGGCTGGTGACCTGCTGGAAGCTCGTCAGATCGTAACCATTCAGCCGGACCGTATCGGAACCGTCGAAGTCGACGATCAGATCGCTGCCGCCACCTCGCCCGACGACGAAGATGTCCGCGCCGCCGCCACCGACCAGAATGTCGTTGCCGCCGCGACCGTCGATCGTCTGGCTACCTGAAGCGCCCGAGATAATGTTGTCGGCATTGTTGCCGAAAGCGTGTCGGCCGCTGCCGGTGACCGTCAAGTTCTCAAAATTCTCGGGTAGGGTATAGCTCATCCAGGTGTTGATGGTGTCGACACCTGCTCCAGCCGTCTCCATGGCGCGGTTGATGCTCGAATAGAGATAGTAAACGTCATCACCTCTACCGCCCGCCATGGTGACATTGACGGAGCTATCGCCCCATATCGAGTCGTTTGCCTGAGTGCCGTAAAGCACTGGCCCCGAACCCGTCGCGGAGAACCACGCCGTAGATGCTCCACTGTAAAAAAGCGGGGTGCCCACGGCGTTGACAATCGATTTTGGCATGGTCAGCTCCTTCGGTTTCCTCCCGAAGGCAAGCTAACATCGTCCGGCAGACGCTGGCACCGCCTCGATTTATGGGTTTTTGATGTGACTTGCGGTGCTGAAGAAAGCAGGCGATGTGGCGACTATCTCAACGGTTTGCCGGCGGCAAATGATACGATCCCGGCCGCGTCGTTGCCTGCCAATCTGTCATTCAGCTCCGACGTTCGTCCATTTTTCCAACCAATCGAGGAAAATTCCTGCCATTCCGAATTCGACAGGCTTTGAAATGTCGTAAGCGCCGACGACGGGTGCCACGGACGCCGCCAAGGCGACAAGCTGACCCGATCTCAGTTCGTGTTCGATAAACAGCGGGCTCGCCTGCCCCACTCCCAATCCCGAAATACAGGCGTCAATCGACGCCTCGTCGGTGTCGAATGCGATGCTGCCGCCTCGCGGCTCGAACGTGAGGCCCGCGGAATTGCACCAGCACCGCCAAGACCATGCGTCTGCCGTGTCCAGCAGGATGGGCAATTCGAGGATGTCACTGGCCTCGAGCTGGCCCCTGCTTCCGGCTATCAATTTCGGCGAGCAAACCGCCATCGTCCTGTCCAGCAAGAACGCCGACGCCACGTCCGCAGCATCAGCGCTTCGTCGATATGTTATCGTTAGGTCGGGTCTCTCAAGCGAGCCAAGCGCCAGCGATTGGAGAACAAGATCGGCGGTCGGGTTCTCCTGCCGGAATGAGCCGATGCGCGGGATCAACCATCGACGGGCGAGCGTTATTGGAGCCTGGATAACGAGCCGCGACCGTTGCGTGTTCAAACCACGCGCGCCCGTCTCGAGCATCGCGAGAGCCGCATTCACGTACGTTAGGAAACGCTGCCCGGCATCCGTCAGCGTGATGGCGTTGTGGGACCGGTGAAACAAGCTCACCCCAAGCGTATCTTCCAATTGCTTCACTTGCCGGCTCACGGCCCCGGGAGTGAAGTGCATTTCCGCAGCCGCCAATGTCAGGCTGCCGCGCCTGCTTGCGGTTGAGAACGCGACGAGGGTGTTCAACGGAGGGTTTTTCAGGCTTTCGGCTTGCGTTTTTTTCATGCTCGCTTGAGAAACTTTCGATTGCTTTAAAGTGGACTATTAATATCAACAATCGCATAAAGCAAAGCGCTGTAAAGGCTGAGATCCCCGACTTGGGAATCGAGCCGGTCCCGCAACGGCTTGCTGAGATGATCATTATTCATGCCTGGCATATGCCGGGACCACACATCGATGGAGACCCTGATGCTACACGCCAGCTTGTGCCGCGCCGCGGCCGCAGGACATGCCATAGCTGCCTTCCTTGCCTGGAATGCATGCGTGCTGCCTGCCTACGCCCAATCGCCTTCAACGCTGAACGTCATTGACGACCGTGGCGTGATCGTTGCGGTGCCGGCCGACGCGAAGCGGGTGGCGTCGGTATCATATTTCGCTGCGGATGTGGCGCTCGCTCTTGGCATCAAGCCAGTCGCCGCCACCTACATGGTCGAGGGCCGCAATCCTGACTTCCTGGGCGGCTACCTGGAGGGCGTCAAACAGATTGGTCAGCGCGCCGCTCCAAATCTCGAGCTGCTCGCAGAGGCCAAGCCCGACATAACCGTTGCCATCCGGCGCTACACGGAAGGCAATGCCGTCCAGTATCAGAAAGTAGCACCGTATCTGGCCTACAACCTCGAACTATACGCTGACAGCGACCGCACGATCGGCCAATTGGCAACGATCCTTGGCAAGCCGGAACGCGGTCAGGAACTGAACATGCAGTTCAAGGCAGACCTTGAAGCCTACGCAGCGAAAGCTCCAAAGGATGTGCATCCGCGTTTCGTCGTGATGTGGGGTGGAGAGACGCCGTGGGTCTTTCGTTCGGAGAACATGACAGCCGCCATTCTCGTTGCGCTCGGAGGTGACAACATCGGCGGCCAGAATCCGACACCATCGGTACCCGACAACTGGGGCCTGGAAATGAGCCTCGAAACGATGCTGGAAAAGGATCCCGAGGTTATCTTCGTCTACGACTATGGTCCGGACCGTCCTCAGGAGAACAATCCGATCTGGCAACAGCTGAGCGCCGTAAAGAACGGCCGCGTCCACTATGTCGGCGATCATTGGGTTGAAGCGCATGGGCCGATCGCCCGCGAACTCGTGCTGAAGGAAGCCGCACATCTGCTTCATCCCGACACGTTCCCGGCAGTGGACGTCAAGGCCGAGGCCCGCAAGCTGATACCGGAATCGGTCAAGTAGCACCAAGTTGCCGGCCTCCCGGGGGGCCGGCCCAATCCGGACCATCGAAGTGTCAGACAGCACCCCTACCCTTCACGAAGCGCGGCGCATCGCCGAGTTGGCGCTACCACTTTCATTCATCCAACTCGCTCAGGTCGCCATTTCGACGACCGACATGGTGATGCTCGGCTGGTCCGGTGGCACTGCGATTGCGGTCGGCGCGCTCGGCTATACCTTGTTCAACCTGCTGCGGACCATGGGGTTCGGGATGCTCATCGGAGCATCCAACCTGGTGGCACAAGACAGGAGCGAGGAGGTGAGCGGGGAGCATCTTGCCGCCGCCCTGATCATGGCGTCGATCGCGGCCGTTGCTGCAGCGGTCGTGCTCGCCTTGGCAGGGTCCACGCTGGAATGGTTCGGGCAAGACCCGGACATTTCGGCGCAAGTCCGCGATTACCTGATTTTCATTGCGCCCGGCTACATCCCTTTGTTCTGGTTCTACGCCTACCGGGGTGTGGTGGTGGGACGGCGCAAAGCCAACGTCCTGCTCGCGATTACATTGGGAACCGTCGTCATCAATGCGGTCTTCGACTACGGCTTCCTGTTCGGTGCTTTCGGTCTGCCTATGCTTGGCATACCCGGCGTTGCTGCCTCCAGCTCAATTTCCTTCCTTCTGCAATTTGCCGCGGTCGCAGTCGCGACGCATCGAACGACCCGGTTTGCGCCGGTGAAGTCGCGTGCCGAGGTTGTCGGGTCTTTCCGCAGGTTGCTCGCGATCGGCTTGCCGACCGCCGGGTCTTACGGATCGGAAGCGGGCTTTACACTTGCGATCGCGCTGATGATGGGCGCATTTGGCGCTTCAGCACTTGCGGCGCACGCGGTGGTCAATCAGATCATGTATGTCGTCTTCATGCTGTCGATCGGGATGTCGCATGCGACATCCGTGGGCGTCAGCGAGGCGCTCGGCAGCAAGGACAGGAATGGAACCCTGCGCGTTGGGCGTAGCGGCTTCTGCCTTGGACTGGCTGTCGTCGGCCTCTTCTCGGTGCTGTTCTGCCTGTTTCCCGAGCCGATCCTGCGAATGTTTTCACTCGATCCGGCGTCAGCCGCCCAAACTTATGGAATAGCCCTTATCCTCATAGCGATGGCCGCGGTCATTCAAGTGTTCGATTTCGTCCAGAATATCGGCGTTGGCGCGGTGCGCAGCGTCGGCCGAGCGGGCCATGGGTTCTGGATAACGATTGCCTGCTATTGGTCGTTCGGCCTGCCGCTGGCCTGGGTGCTTGGCACGCAGACGGAGCTTGGCGCCTATGGCGTCTGGCTCGGGATGGGCGCAGGCTTGATCGCCGCCGGGGTCGGCATGGTTTTTCTCTTCGAGCAGACGGCTGCCAGGCTCGAATTTTCCCGGTCCATGTCATGAGACGGCACTCGCGTTCCGCGTCGATACTTCTATCCATTCTGGCAGGCGCACTCGTCATATTCGTTCTCGGGCTGCTCTACGGGGCCAAGCCCATGACCCTTGCCAAGGCTGTCGGCGCGCTCCTGTCTCCAAATCAGGGCACCGACGGAATCATCGTCTGGACGCTTCGGATGCCACGCAGCCTGGCGGCTTTCCTCGCGGGGGCGGCACTGGCGACCGCCGGCTTCCTGCTTCAATCGGCGACGCGAAACCCGCTTGCAGCGCCTGACCTGACGGGTGTCTCGGCTGGAGCCGTCACCGCGATCGTTACAACCTTCATATTCTTTCCCGCCGTATCGTCGGCCTACTATCCGCCAATCGGCATGGCAGGCGGCATCGGTGCGGCAGCACTGACGCTTTTTGCATCGAACGGCGGACGGGGCTCGCCACTCCACCTTGCACTTTCCGGCGTTACGGTCGCGCTTTTCCTGAGCGCAATCACGACCTATGTGCTGCTCCGCGGCGGCCCGCAATCCCCATCGGTGCTGTTCTGGCTTTCCGGCGGGTTCCAGGGTCGCTCCTGGCCACAGGTCGTTTACATGCTGCCCTGGATCGTCATCGGCCTCCTCGGCGCGCTTGTCAGCCACCGGGTGATCGGCCTGTTCGGTCTTGGCGACGAGGCGGCGGCAGGCATGGGCGTCAACACCGCCGTCTGGAAACCGATCGTGCTGATCTGCGCCATCATTCTGGTTGCCGGCGTAACGCCTGTCGCCGGCCCGATCGCATTCATCGGCCTCGCTGCTCCCCACCTCGTTCGTCTTCTGCGACCGGCAGACACGCTCTGGGCGATCCTGCTCAACATCGCACTCGGTGGAACCCTGCTGGTGACGGCGGACGCATTGGCACGCTCCGTCGCGGCTCCGCGCGAAATCCCGGTGGGCATCTTCACGGCGTTGATCGGCGGCCCGGTGTTCATCTATCTGATCCAGCGACGGCGTCTGGGAATGGCGCCGGGGCCACGCCGATGACCTCAAGCACCAACAATGCAACACGGGCGACGCCAACGCGCGCCATCCTCGCCCTTACACTTCTGGCCATGGGCCTGATATTGGTCGCGGTGCTCCTGGGCGTCGTTGATATCCCGATGACCGAGGTGATTGCGGCACTGACCGGCAACGGCTCCGAGCAGTCAGACCTGATCATCCTGACGATCCGCCTTCCCCGCATTCTGACAGGAATACTGGCCGGCATTCATTTCGCGGTCGCCGGGACGCTGCTGCAGTCCATCACCCGCAACCCGCTCGCCGACCCAACGATCATCGGCATATCGCAGGGCGCTACCCTTGCGGTGACCGTGTTCCTGTTCTTTGCCGTCTATCGCTTCAACTCAGATGCCAACACGCTTTACACACTGCCCGTTTCCTGGCTGCCATTCGTAGGCTGTGTCGGCGGGCTGATGAGCGGCCTTGTCATCTACAGTCTTGCAATCGCCAAACGCATGGCCGCGCTGCAACTGACGCTGTGCGGAATCGCCATTGGCGCATTCCTGCATGCCATTGCCATGGGCATCGTCGTCGGCTGGGGCAGCTCGCGTTTCGAGATCGTCATGCAGTGGCTTTCAGGCAGTCTCTATGCGCGCGGCTGGGAACACGTGCTCTTCCTGCTGCCGTTTACTGTGGCCGGCCTTGCCGTCCTGCCGGCGCTCTATCGGCCGGTGCTGATGTTGCGTTTCGATGAGGATGTCGCGCGATCCTTCGGTCTTTCGTACCGGCTGTACTTCAGCCTGACGCTTGGCGTCGCCTCGATCCTGGCCGCCAGCGCCGTGGGTGCCGTTGGGCCGCTGATCTTCGTCGGCCTCGTCGTGCCGCACCTGGCGCGCTTCGTCGCCGGCAGACATTTCGCACTGGTCATTCCGTTTGCCGCGCTGATCGGAGCGGCGCTTGTGACTGGAGCGGATCTGGCGGGCCGACTGGTCGGCGGCCCCGAAGAAATCCCGATCGGAGTGGTCACAGCCTTTGCTGGTGCGCCGTTCCTGTTTTTCCTGCTCCGCCGATATCGATGAGGCCGCCATGCCGTTGAGAGCCGACGAGATTACAATCAAATACGGAGCGATGACCGCGCTGGACGGATTATCGATCGAGGTGCGCCCGGGCGAGATAACGTCGCTGATCGGTCCGAACGGCTCCGGCAAGAGTACGGCGCTGCATGCTTTGGCCGGCCTTGCGCGCTGTACGCGCGGCACAGTCAGCCTTGATACCAGGCCGATCGAAACCTGGAGGCGGCGCGACCTTGCCAAGCGGCTCTCCTTCCTGCCGCAGAACCCGACATCTCCCGAGAACATGTCCGTCGAGCAGCTCGTTCGCCAGGGCCGGTTCGCGCATCTCGGTTTGTTCCAGAGCTTTTCGCGGAAGGATCTCGCAGTCGTCGACTGGGCGCTTGAACAGACCGGTCTCGTCGCGCTCTCCGACCGTGATCTCGCCAGTCTTTCGGGAGGAGAACGTCAACGGGCCTGGATCGCAGCTGCATTGGCGCAGGAGGCGGAAATCCTCCTGCTGGACGAACCGACGTCATTCCTCGATATCGGCCATCAGGTCGAAGTCCTGGAACTGCTTGATCGGCTGAGCACCGAGCGGGGCATCGCGGTCGTGCTTGCTATCCACGACCTGAATCATGCGATGGCCGTTGCCGACAACGTCATATTGCTCTCCAAGGGCAAGCTCATTTTTGAAGGTCGGAGCCAGGAACTGGCCAACACCAGCTACCTTCAGACAACCTTCGCGGTTCACGGAAATTTCGAAGCCAGCGCCTCGGGCGAGCCATATTTCCGAGTACCGCTCGCCAGCACGCCGACGTGACCACCCGGTCATGGAATGATGTTGTGGCACGGACGGTCGCTTTTTGCGACCGACCGATCGAGTACAGTGCCCCTTGTTGCCGGGCCTGTTGAGCGTGGCGATGCCGCAAACGGAGAACGTCACACGCCTCTGCCGGCGAAGGCCGAAAACTCGGCCTTGCCTTTGCCCGTCAGGCTGGCTCCTCGGTCTCCAGCCCAATCAGGTCACATTGACCCCGCTCTAAGACTTGACCCTGAGGGCTTTCGGATCGTAGGCCGGTAAGAGGTGCGGGGTCACAGAAAACCGGTCGCCTGCAAGCTCGACTTCGAACCGACCGGCCTCCATGAACGCCTTGTCAACGCCCGTGGAATGTTCGATGAGGCCAAGGGCGACGGCGCGGCCGAGCGTGTGACCGTAGGCGGCCGAGCGGACTTCGCCGACCGGCTTGCCGTCGCGAAGAACCAGCTCACCGCCCCATAGCATGGGCGATGGATCATCCACCGTGAACTGCACGATGCGCCGCGTGGGCGCTCCGTTCTCCCTGGCGGCGATCAATGCGTCGCGGCCGATGAAACCGCCCGGCTTGTCGAGGGAGAGCGCGAAGGCAAGGCCCGCCTCGTAAGGGGTGATATCCGGTGTCAGCTCGCGGCTCCAGGCGCGATAGCCCTTTTCGAGCCGGAGCGCCTCGAGCGCGTAGTAGCCGCAATCGGTCAGCCCGAAATCACGCCCGGCCTCGTGCAGCGCCTCATAGACGCCAACGGCGAACTCCGTCGGCACGATCAGTTCCCAGCCGAGTTCGCCGACATAGGTCATGCGGTTGGCATAGGCCGTGGCATAGCCTATATCGATCTCCCTGATCGTCGCGAAGGGAAAGGCCGCATTGGAGAGATCGGCCGACGTCAGCCGGGAGAGGATATCCCGTGAACTCGGCCCCATGAGCGCCAGAACCGCGTAGGCCGACGTGACGTCGGTGAGCGTCACATGCGCTTCGGCCGGCAGGTTCTTGCGGATCCAGTCGGCGTCGTGCACCGGCTGCGCCGAACCGGTGATGAGGAGGAAGCGATCCACGGCAAGCCGCAGCACGGTGAGGTCGCTTTCATAACCACCGCGGGCATTGAGCAGGCCGGTATAGACGGAACGACCGATGGCAACGTCGATATCGGCGGCGCAGATACGGTTGAGCGCGGCTGCGGCATCGCGCCCCTGGACGAGAAGCTTGGCAAAGGAGGTCTGGTCGAAGATGCCGGCCGCCTCGCGCGTTGCCTTCATCTCGCGTTTTACCGCCTCGTGCCAGTTCTGCCGGCCAAAGGCATAGTCCGTGACCGGCTTCTCTCCCTCGGCCGCAAACCAGTTGGCACGCTCCCAGCCCATTTTCGAGCCGAAGCAGGCGCCCTTTGCGGCCAGCCGATCATAGAGCGGCGAGCGGCGGAACGGCCGCGCCGTATCCAGCTCGCGGTTTGGCCAGGGCATGGCATAGTGCAGCCCCAGCGTCTCCTTGACGCGGTCATGCAGCCAGCGCGGATTGTTGTTGAAGTTTGCGAAGCGACGGATATCGACCGGCCAGAGGTCCATGGTCGGCGCGCCGTTGACGATCCATTCCGCCAGTGCGCGCCCGGCGCCGCCGGCGCTGGCGATGCCCATCGAATTGAAACCGGCGCCGACGTAGAAATTCTTCAGTTCCGGTGCCTCGCCGAGCATGAAGTTGTTGTCGGGCGTGAAGCTTTCAGGGCCGTTATAAAACTTCTTCACCTCGGCCGTCGCCAGTTGTGGCACCCGCTGCAGGGCACTCTGCATCAGGACTTCGAACTGGTCCCAGTCATCGGGCAGCAAGGCGAATTCGAAATCATCGGGAATGCCCGCCATGCCCCACGGTTTTGCCTCCGGTTCGAAGCCGCCCATGACGAGGCCACCGACCTCTTCCTTGAAGTAGATGTAGCCGTCCGGATCGCGCATGACCGGTAGGTCAGGATGCACGCCTTCGATCCTGCCGGTCACGATGTACATATGCTCCGCCGAATGCAGCGGCACCGACACGCCGCACATCAGCCCGACCTTGCGCGCCCATTGGCCGGCGCAATTGACGACGATCTCGGCGGCGATTGTCCCTTGATCCGTTTCCACGCCGGTAACCGCGCCATCGGCAACGGTGATGCCGGTGACGCGCACGCGTTCGATGATGCGCGCACCGCGGCTGCGCGCGCCCTTTGCCAATGATTGCGTCAGATCGGTCGGGTTGGCCTTGCCGTCACCGGGCAGCCAGACGGCGCCCACCAGGTCATCGATCGCCATCACCGGCCAGAGGTCCTGGGCCTCCTTCGGCGAAATCACCTCGATGGCAACGCCCTGCGCGCGGGCGGACGCCGCCGTGCGCTTCAGCACCGTCATGCGATCGACCGATCGCGCCACGGAAACGGAGCCGCAGTTCTTCCAGCCGGTGGCGAGCCCGGTTTCGGCCTCCAGTTCGCTGTAGAGCTGCGTCGAATATTTGATGAGGCTGGTCATGTTCGCGTGGCTGCGCAGCTGGCCGACAAGACCGGCTGCGTGCCAGGTGGTGCCGCCGCTCAATTGCCCCTGCTCCAAAAGCACGACGTCCGTCCAGCCGAGCCTGGTCAGGTGATAGGCGACCGAACAGCCGATAATGCCGCCGCCGACGATGACGACCTGTGCCTGCGTTGGAAAATTCTGAGCCATGAAACAACCTCCCGAAGCCATGGAAGGCCACACCATAGCAAGGGAAGAGCAAATAACAAGACAAAAAGTTACAAAATATTACATTACGCCGCAACGATCAGGCCGGGACCTCTGCGCTCCAGCGCCTCGCAGATCGCCTGCGGCGGTCGCGCATCGACGATTACCCCCGTTGCCAATTCGAAACGCGGAATGCGCAGCGGCGTCAGCCGGCCGAATTTCGAGCTATCGAGAATGAAGTAGGTCTTGGCCGCCATCGCGATCATGCGGGAGCGCTGCTCGGCCCCGTTGCGGGTAAAGTCCGTCACCTCGCCGTCTGGCGACAATCCGCCACCGCCGAGGAAGGCCACATCCACCCGGAAATGGCCGATCGCCTCGAGCGCATCAATGCCGACGGCCGCCTCTTCCGCCGGATCGATCTCGCCACCAAGCATATGCACGCGGACGAGCGGCTGGCGGCACATCTGCAGCGCGATGGAGAGGGAAGTCGTACAAATCGTTAGGTTTTTCCGCTCCACCAGCGCATGAGCCACCGCAAGCGTCGTCGTGCCGGAATCGAGAAAGACGACCATGCCGTCGCGCACGAGACCGGCTGCAGCCCTGCCGATCGACGCCTTCGCCGCCGCATTCTCCCCACGCCTCTCTGTGAAGGCGGCTTCGGTCGCCTCGAACAGCGTCGCGCCGCCGTGAACGAGATCGAGCTGGCCGCGCTCCGCCAGATGCTTCAAGTCGCGGCGGATCGTCTGCCGCGACACATCGAAGAAATCCGCAAGCTCGGTGATGCTGACCGTACCGTCTGCGGCCAGACGGCGAAGGATCTCGCCATGACGGCGGGGGGCAAGGGCTCGGGCGTTTTGAGTATCTGACATGCGGATATCTGCGTTCATTTTTGGCATTTTGACAAGACACGCCGCAAAACGCGCCGCCGCAATCCAATTTCGTCTTCATTTTCCCGACTTGAAGCGCATCAATTCACCGATGCGCGCACAATGACATACCGATGGATGTCTATTTATGTTGCATAATGTAACTATTCTTTGCATCATGTTTCGAGCAATCATTGACGCAAAAGGAGGCAGAGCAGTGCAACAGGCATGCACACAAGGCCGCCGCTTCACATTCTACCTGCTCGACGGCTTCACGCAGCACGCATTCACTGCCGCGCTCGAGGCGCTTCGCCTTGCCAACGATGTCCTGGGCAGGCCGCACTATAGCTGGCTTATCCTCACGCGCGATGGCCAACCTGCGCGGTCGAGCTGCGGAATGCGCATGGTGGCAGACGCAGCACTCACCTCGGAGCAGGACGGACTGCATCAACCGGGGCGTCCTCACATGATCGTGGTCTGCGGCGGCCGTGCCGTCCCTCCCGCCGACGGAAAGGCCGAAGGCTGGCTGCGGCTGTCCCGGCGGAGCCGGGTTCCCGTCGCCGGGCTCGCAGGCGGCCTCTACAGCCTGGCGCGGGCCGGCGTGCTCGATGGGCGTCGTTGCGCCGTGCATTGGGAACACTTTCCAGATTTCTCCGAGCGGTTCTTCGCGACGAAAGCCCGTCAGACGGCATTCGAGATCGACGGCGAGCTTTTTACCTGCGCCGGCGGCAATGCACCATTCGACATGTTCCTGCGCGTTGTCGAAGACGATCTCGGCCGGGACGTGGCAAATCGCGTTTGCGAAGTGGCTCTGTCGGAACGGGTCCGCAAGGCCGGAGAGCGCCAGCGGCTGCCCCTTCAGACCCGCGTCGGCATCGACAACCGGTTGCTGATCGGCATCATCGAGCAGATGGAGGCGAACCTCACCGAACCGTTGAAACTTGCCGACATGTCTACCCCGACAGGATTGTCGCGTCGTCAAATCGAGCGCCTATTCCGCCGCGAGATGGGGCGGTCCCCCAAGCGCTACTATCTCCAGATGCGGCTGGAACGGGCGCACCTGCTTCTCGTCAATTCGTCGCTTCCCGTCTTCGAGATCGCCGTGGCATGCGGATTTTCCTCGGCTTCCCATTTCTCCCGGACCTACCGGGACACCTACGGCTGTACGCCGCAGCGCACGCGCCTGGCGGAACACGAGCACCGCCAGCCTCCGCGCTCGATCTCGACAGAAGGTGATAGCGTATTGCCAGACAGGAAGGTCGCCTAGGCGACCTTCCTGGTTTCCATCTCAAGACGGCCGGGCGTGAAGGATTGCACGCTGACTGCCACCCTGTGCCGATGCCGGTGGGGCTACCGCCACGCCTGCGTGCGCGCGAGCAGTCCGCGGGAGACCACCGCGTGGATGAGTTTGGCGACGACATTGGTGTAGAAGATCATCATGCCCATGGCGGCAGCCGGTGCGATGTCGCCCGCGTCGTCCATGTTGAGCACGGCAACCGAGGCAAGCTTGGTGTCCGCGGCATAGAGAAAGACCACGGCGGAAACCGTCGTCATGGCGTTGACGAAGAGATAGATCCCGATGTTGAGGATCGCCGGCAGGCAGACCGGCAAAGTGACGCGGAAGAACAGCCGGTGAAAGGGTTGCTTGAGCGATGCCCCAACGGATTCGAATTCCGGATCCATCTGCTTCAGCGCGGTCAGGGCCGTCAGGTGCGCAACCGTATAGAAGTGTGTCACCGTGCAGACGACGAGGATCGTCATCGTGCCGTAGATGGAGTTGAGCGGATTGGCTGGGTTGTTGAAGAAGAAGATATAGGCAAGGCCGAGCACCATGCCCGGCACGGCCATCGGCATCATGGCGAGGAAATGAAAGACGCTCCGGCCGAAGCGGAACCCATCGGCCTTCTCGACCATATAGGCGCCGGCAAAGACGATCACCGAGCCGAAGAATGCGGTCAGCAAGGCGAGCTTGATCGAGTTGGCATAGGCCGCCCACCCGCCGCCATCCATCAGATCGAAGGCAAAATTCTTCGTCGTCAGCGTCAGGTCGTATGGCCAGAACTTCACCAGCGCCGCGATCTGGCACATGGCGATCATGCCGAGAATGAACAGGCTGACGAGGCATGCGAAGGCAAAGCAGAAGCCGTCCATGCGCACATTGCGCTTGGGCGCATAAGGCACCGCGCGCGCCGAGAGCAGCGCCACCTGGCGCTTCTGCATCCGGCGGTCGACGGCGAAGGCAAGCACCGCCGGCACCAGGAGAATGACGGAGACGACCGCTCCCATCTCGAAATTCTGCTGGCCGATCACCTGCTTGTAGATATCGACGGCCAGCATGCCGTATTGGCCGCCGATCACCTTGGGCAATCCAAAATCGGTGATGACCAAGGTGAAGACGACGAAGGCGGCCGACACGAGGCCGTAACGCGCGCCCGGCACCGTCACGGTGGTGAAGGTGCGCCATTTGCTGGCCCTCAGCGACGCCGCGGCCTCGTAGTGGCGCGCATCGGCGACGGACAGGGCCGTCAAGATGATGAGGAAGGCATGCGGCAGCGTGAAGAACACCGAGCCGATGACGATGCCGATCGGACCGTAGATGGAGTAGCCCATCAGCCAATCCCTAAAGACACCCTGATTGCCGAAGAGATAGACGAGCGCAATACCGGGCAAGAGCGACGGCACGAGGATCGGTATCGTGAGGATACCCCGGAAGAGCCCCTTGAGCGGCATGCAACTGCGCGTCAAGGCATAGGCGAGCGCAAAAGCGATCGAGACCGTCACCACGGTGCTGATCGACGCCATCAGCACTGAATTGTAGATCGAGCGGGCGAGCGCCGGCGTCGAGAAATAGGTCTTGAAGTTTTCGATGCCGAGGCTGCTTGCCGGGCGCAGCACGACCCGCCGAAATGCGGCGGAATCGTATTCGCGCCAGGCCGTGCCCTTCTCCAGAGTGGAGCCGACGAGAAACGCGGCATCGTCCGTGACGCCACGAATGCGATAATGGACGGGGCTGCGGAAATTGAACTGCGGGAAGAATTTCGTAACGGCCAGGCGTCCGTCCGAATTGGTGGCGAGATCCTTTTTCGCGACGACGCCGAGTTCTTTGTTGAGCGCATCCGCCGTGACGGCCGTTGCCCAGTTCGCGCCCGTCTCGTCGCTCACCTGAAACTCGAAGGCGCTCAGATCGAAGCGGTAAGTCGAAAGCGACTTGGACAGCATGACGAAGAGCGGCGCGCCCAAAGCGACGATCAGGTAAAGCCCGATAACGGCCATGAAACCGAGTTTGACGAGATCGTCTCGGGAAGCCTGCTGCCGCAGCCTTCTTGCCGGTGGTGCATAGTCGATCGCGATGCTCATCGTCAGATACCCCTCGGATAGAGCAACAGGCGCTCGCGCGGTATCTCGACCTGGATGACGCCGCCTGTTTCGATGCGCAGCCGGCGCACTGCATTAACTGAAAAGTCGGCGACGAGCGTCCGGTCACCGAGCCGCGGCGCGGTCAGTCGCGTACGCCAGAACATGCCGAGGAACTCCATCACATGCACTTCGGCATCGATCAGGTTCTGCGGCGTTGCCGGCCGGTCTAGCGAGTGGACCGCATGCGCCTCGGCACCGTGCGGAATGATGTCGACGGGACGGACGACGGCCGTGGTCGCGGCCCCCGCCGCGAAGCCGTCCGTTGGGCAACAGAAGGCAGAATGGCCGATCTCGACCTGACCGTCCGGCAGAACCCTTGCCGGAAACTGGTTGGTCTCGCCGATGAAGTCGGCAACGAACAAGGTCTTCGGATGACGGTAGATTTCGGTGGGCGATCCGACCTGTTCGATGACGCCGTGATTCATCACGACGATCCGGTCCGCCATGGCGAGCGCCTCCTCCTGATCGTGCGTCACCATGATGGTGGTGACGCCAAGCTTCCGTTGCAGCGCCTTGATCTCATGGCGGAGATGGACGCGCACCTTGGCATCAAGGGCAGACAGCGGTTCGTCGAGCAGAAGCAGGCCGGGGGAGATCGCAATGGCGCGGGCGAGAGCGATACGCTGCTGCTGTCCGCCGGAAAGCTGGGCGGGGTATTTCTTGCCGTGCGCCGAAAGTCCGACCGTCTCCAGAAGTTCGGCGACGCGCGCTGCGACCTCTGCCTTCGAACGGCCGGTGTTTTCCAGGCCGAAGGCAATGTTCTGCTCGATGGTGAGATTGGGAAAGAGCGCGTAGGACTGGAAGACGATGCCGTAGTCACGCTTCGATGCAGGCAAGATCGAAATATCGCGGCCACCTTGCCAGATAACGCCCCGTGTCTGCAGATCAAGGCCGGCGATCGCCCGCAAAAGGGTCGTCTTGCCGCAGCCCGAGGGGCCGAGAAAACAGACGAACTCCCCCTTGCCGATGCCGAGCGAAATGTCGCGCAACGCAACGAAATCGCCATAGCTCTTCCAGAGATCGCGGATTTCGAGATAGGGGGATGACGGGGTGGTCCCCTGGTCAGCGGCGCGGTGAATGCTCGTGGGTGTCGGTTCGATCGACATGGCATGTCTCATCTGCAAGCTCCGCTGGCTGTCAGGGATTTCTACAGCGCCGCGCGTCCTATCAGACGCGCAAAGGTCGCTGTAGCACTTTGAATTTCCGCATGTTTTCATCCTTAAATCGGATAGGATTTCATGAAACATGCGGGAGAGAACGCGACGGGCGGAGCGCGCATGCGCCCCGCCCAGGCCGATCGGAGGTCAGCTCTTCGGTTCCGACTTCGCGTCGTAACGCTTCTGCCATTCCTTCAGGATGGTCGCGCGATTGTTCGCGGCCCATTCGAAGTCGTTGTCGATCATCTTTGCGGCAATGTCAGAGGGCAGATGCTGAACGGTCTTGGCGATGCCGGGATAGGCCACCACGGCATAGCCGACATTGTACATTTCGTTGGCTTCCCTGGTGACCGACCAGTCGACCAGGGTCTTGGCGGCCTCGAGGTTGGCCGTGCCGGCAATGATCGCCGTCGCCTCGGCCTCCCAGCCCGACCCTTCGGCAGGGAAGATGATGTCGATCGGCGCGCCGGCGCTCTTGGCCTTGGCGCCTGGAAATTCGAATGACACGCCGATGACGGCCTCGCCGGCGCCGGCCATCTTGCAGGGCTTCGAGCCGGAATGCGTATAGGCGGAGATGTTCTCGTGAAGCCTGTCCATGAAGGACCAGGCCTTCTCTTCGCCCCACATCTGCATCCAGCCGGATACGTCGAGGAATCCGGTGCCCGACGAGCTCGGGTTCGGCATGACGATGTGGCCCTTGTATTCGGGCTTCGTCAGGTCTTCCCAGGTTTGAGGGGCCGTCAGCCCGAGCTTTGCGGCCTCGACCGTGTTGTAGCAGAGTGCTGCCACATAGGCGTCCATGCCGACCCAGCTCGGCGGCGTGTCACGGTCGACGAATTTCTTGTCGAGCGCCTCGACGCCCTTCGGCTGATAGGCTTCCAGCATGCCCTCCGTTTTCAGGAGAAGCAGGGACGTGGCAGCGAGCCCCCAGACAACGTCCGCCTGCGGGTTGTCCTTTTCGGCAAGCAGTTTCGCCGTCATGACGCCGGTTGAATCGCGGACCCAATTGATCGTGATATCGGGATGCGCCTTCTCGAAGGTCGCCTTGTAACGATCAAGGTCGACAGCCTCGACGGCAGTGTAAACGGTGAGCTCGGTCTGTGCGGATGCGATGACGGGAAGAGCCACGGACATGGCGCCGGCAAGCATAAAAAACATGTGTCTGTTCATGCTGAATATCTCCTCTGGAGGCCTGGAAAAAATCCGGGAAGCAAGGCTGGCAATCTGTCGCTGCCCTTGTCTCGCATGCTTCAGGAGGCATTCTGCGTGGACGTATTCAATTAGTAAAATTTATTATTCTTATCATTGTCAAAGTAAAAACTATGGGTCTGGCGAAGCCTCACCGGGACGCAAGTCGCCCACACCGCTACAGCGCCGCGCGTCAAATATGACGCGCAAAGGACGCTGTACCGCTTTAAACTTGCCGCATAATTTCCTCCTTAAATCGATTCCGATTTAAGGAATTATGCAGTAGCGTTCCCCTCCACTTGAGACGTCCGGATGGAGGCTGTACTCGAAATAATCCATGGGGAGCAGCGTCTCACAGCCGTCAAGCCAGCGTTCCCTGCGTGCAACGCGGCAAATGCCCAGTTCAAGCAACTGTCCTTCGCTCAAGTCGTCGTTCTCTCCCCGAGTTGCCAGGCTACCTCCCCATATTTTCCAATGGGTGGCCAAAATGCCCAGCCTTCCGAGAAGCCGTAGCAGACCGTTGGTTGTGGTGTGTTCGCCTAGGGGCTTGGCGATCTCTGCCTCGAACTGCCGTCTCGTCAGACCGATGTCGGCGATCAAATGGGGATCTTGCTTCAGCTTTCGCTCAAGGTCGCAGCGAACGCGTTTCCGCTCGTCCCAGGTGGCGATAATGCTCCGCAGGGTCGCCAGGCTGCAGTGCCGACGCGACACTTCCGCCGGGCCTACGAGCGTTCCCGGCCGCGATGCCTGATGCGGCGCCGACGCAAGGGTAGGAGTATCGTCCATGGCAACCTCCATAGGGTTTGAGGGGCCCGGGGGCCCCGACCTGAAAGAGGATGAAGTCTGGAGGATACGAACGGCGTCGTACTTAAGCCCTCCCAAAAAGTTCTCAAAAACTTCCAAAGGGTCTATAGATGCGCCGTATGCAGGGATCGCGCTTTGCCTTTGGTCCGTTCGTGCTTGATCCGGATGCGGGAACGCTCCTTCGGAACGATGATCCCGTTGCCATCGGCCACCGCGGGCTGAGGCTGCTTGCGGCATTCGTCGGACGGCCCGGCGAAATCCTTGGAAAGGCCGAATTGATGGACGCGGCGTGGCCGGGCACGGCCGTCGAGGAAGGCAACCTCACCGTCCAAATCGCGCAGCTGCGCAAGCTGCTTGGCCCGGCCGCCGACGGCGGTGAATGGATCTCCACGGTTCCGCGCGTCGGCTACCGCTTCACCAGGGCCATCGAACAGCTCGGGGGTGCGAAGCGAAAACCTCTGCCGCTGCCCAGCAAACCATCGATAGCCGTGCTGCCCTTCGTGAATGTCAGCAATGATCCCGAGCAGGAATCCTTCGCGGATGGGTTGACCGAAGACCTGATCACCGACCTGTCCAGGATCTCCGGCGTGTTCGTCATCGCCCGCAACTCGGCCTTTGCCTACAAGGGAAAGCCAATGGACGTGCGCGGGATCGCTGAGGACCTTGGCGTGCGCTACCTGCTGGAGGGCAGCGCGCGCCGCGCCGCGGGGCGCGTGCGCATCAACGCCCAACTGGTCGACGCCGTGAGTGGCGATCATCTATGGACGGAACGCTTCGATCGCAGCCTGGAAGATATCTTTGCCGTGCAGGACGAAGTCACCGGCAAGATCGTGGAGGCACTGCTCGGCCGGCTGCGCGCGCCGCCGCCGCGCCATCGGCCCAAAAATCTCGAGGCCTACGATCTCTGCGTGCGGGCGCGCAAGCTGATGGATGATACGCCGCAGGCGGCGCGGGAAGCGCATCTGATGCTCACGCGCGCAGTTTCGCTCGATCCTGATTACGCCGAGGCCTATCGCTGGCTTGCGATGAACCACTGGATGGGATGGGTCCATTCCGGCGGGCCGACGGAACCTGGCCGCAGTGCTGCTCTGGAGCTGGCGCGCAAGGCTGTCGCGATCGATCCCCACGATGCCGGCAGTCGCTGGATCCTGGCGTACCTGCTTGCCTATGAGCGCAGCTTCGTCGAGGCGGATCAGGAATTTGCCACGGCGATCGAGCTCGACCCGAACGAGGCCGACACCTGGGCGGCACTATCCGACATCGCAGTCCTGGCCGGGCGGGTCGAGGAAGGCCTCGAGCACATTTGCAAGGCGTTCCGGCTGAACCCGTTTCCAGCAAGTTGGTACTATCTGACGCTCGGCCAGGCGCAATATGCGGCCGGCCAATACGAAGCCGCTGTCGAGACACTGCGCAGGGACGAGACTTATCGCACAAGCTCGAGGCGTTTCCTCGCGGCAAGCCTTGCCCAACTGGGCCGGCTCGACGAGGCGCACGCAGAGGTCGAACTGTTTCTCGTCGGCAACCCGAATTTCACAATCCACCACTGGGCAACGACCGAGCCATTCCGCGACGCTGCGACCCTTGCGCATTTCGTTGATGGCTACCGCAAGGCCGGTCTGCCGGAGTGACGCCCCGGCGTGACACGTAACTTCGGCCTCGCACCGGTCGCGACCTACTCCTCAAAGCGGCTCGTGGCGTCACGGTCGCGGTCGTATCGTCTCGTGATCGGAAACGGCGGCAACCAGGACTCGCGGCGCACGATCCAGCTTTCGTAGGTTGGCACCAGTTGGTCGGGGGCATCCAGGGAGCCCACATTCACTTCGATTTCGTCTGCGGTGCGTGCGAAAATGGACGAGCCGCAGCGGGGACAGAAAAACCGCCCGGCGTAGTCGCGTGTTTCGCCGTCGATCGTCACCGCATCCTGAGGGAATATCGCGGAAGCGTGAAAAAGCGCCCCGTGATGCTTGCGGCAGTCGAGACAGTGGCAAAGGCCGACCCGGTATGGGCGTCCCGACGCCACAATTCGGACATTGCCGCACAGGCAACCGCCAGTGAATCGGTCCATGCCGTGGCTCCTTCAAAATCAAGCGGACGGAATGTTTACAACCAACAACATTCTCATCGCAATTGCCGCTGCCGGCAGGAATGGACGTCTCCCGCGACGGGCGTTGGTGATCATCCCTTCCGGGCGAACAGAGCCTATCAGATGATACTCCTGCAACATCGCTTGCGTAGCACATAAGGCTCCCACTTCCGCACGCATGGATATGCCCGCATCGAACGCGCCGTCTGTAGGCTTAAACGCTTCAGACGCGTCACTCCTCGGCGCAATTGATGACGAAACGAACAGGGCCTGCATCCGCGGGCCACAGATGCTGACAAAGCGTCTTGCAGCTTGCGTCAAGAAAAAGGGAGCTGCCGATCGACAGCTCCCAGGAAGGGTGATTTGGCAGGGGATGCTCAGATCACCAGGGCCCAGATCACCAGGGCAGGGAAAACGTCTTGACGTTGGTGAAGCTTTTCATCGCCTCGATCACGCCCTCCTTGTAGCCATTGCCCGAATCCTTGATGCCGCCAAAGGGGGACATTTCGATGCGATAGCCGGGCACCTCCCAGATGTTCACCGTACCGACCCTGAGGCCGGCGATGTATTTCTGCATGCGGCGGAAGTCGTTGGTGCAGACCCCGGACGACAGGCCGAAGGCGGTCGAGTTGGAGAGCGCGATCAGAGCATCGTCATCGTCGGGTGCCCGCACGATCGGAATGATCGGCGCGAAGGTTTCCTCCATCACCAGTTCGCTCGAATGCGGCACACGATCGACCACGATCGGCGGGAGAAGAGCGCCGCGGCGGCCCGGATCGTAGAGGATGTCCGCCCCCTGCTCGGCCGCCTGATGCACCCGACGCTCGAAGGTTTCGGCAGCACGGGCATGCACGACCGTGCCCAGTTCCGTCGCGCGATCCATCGGGTCGCCGAAGCGCAGCTTCCTGGCCCGTTCCAGCACGAGCGGCACGAAACGATCGGCGACGCTCTCCTGGCACAGAATGCGCTTGACCGCCGTGCAGCGCTGGCCCGAGTTCTTCGTTGCGCCTGCGACCGCGAGGTCGGCCGCCTTTGCCAGGTCGTCGTCCGACAGGTCGTTGAGGATGATCAGCGGGTCGTTGCCGCCGAGTTCGAGGATCTGGCGCTTGTAGTGCGCGTTCGCCGCGATCAGCTTGCCCACCGGCACGCTGCCGGTAAAGGTGATGAGGTCGAAGTTCGGATTGGTCATCATTTCCATGCCGATATCCGCCGGCCAGCCGGTCACCACCGACAGCATTTCCGGCGGCAATCCCGCCTCGTAGAGAATGTCGGCGAAGACGAGCGCCGTCATCGGCGTCAGCTCCGTCGGCTTCAGCACCACGCAGTTGTTGGTCGCAATGGCCGGCGCCACCTTGTGTGCCACCATATTGAGCGGGTGGTTGAAGGGTGTGATCGCCGAGATGGCGGTCAGCGGCTCGCGCATCGTGAAGATCTTGCGCGCCTTGCCGTGCGGGGTGAGGTCGCAGGAGAAGATCTCGCCGTCATCGCGAATGCACATCTGGCCCGACAGCGTCAGCACGTCGAAGGCGCGGCCGACCTCGTAGAGCGAGTCCTGCTTCGATATGCCGAGCTCCAGCGTGATGATATCGGAGATCTCCTCCTTGCGGGCGACCAGCATCTCGGCCGCCTTCAGCAGGATGCGCTGGCGCTCGTATCGCGTCAGCTTCGGCTGATAGGCCGCTGCGATCTCGAAGGCTGTGCGGGCGTGCTCGGCATTGCCGGCTGGAACGGTACCGATGACGGCATCGTTCCAGGGGTAGTGCACCTCGATCACCCCCTCGGCATCGACCTTCCTGCCGGCAATGCGCATGGGCTCATGGCGCAGTGCGAATGTCGTTTCCACCTTGGTCATCGTCCGTTCCTTAATTTACCGGCTGCGCCGCCGCGACGAGCGCATAGTAGAAGGCGTCGAAGTTGCGCAGCGTGGCGGCGGAACCGAGCTCGGGCAGCTTGCGGTTCGCGATGAAGGGCACCTGCTGCTCCGTGAGGCCGCCGTGCGAGCGCAAGGGCTCGTTCAGCGCGGCAAGATCGTGGCGATGCTCGCTTGTGCCGAGCGTCTTGTTCTCCGAGGAGATGAGGACGATATCGCCGATGCGGTCATCCGGCAGTTCGAAACGAATGCAGGCCTCGGGCCGCGAAAGAACAAGGTCGATGCCGTCGATCGCCGCCAGCCGTTCGATGATATCCTCCTTGTCGGCGCGCTCCGGAAGGTAAGCCGTCGCGAACGATCCAAGCGCGCCGTGGTGGACGACGTAGGGGTCGGTGATCGGCAGGATGACGCGCGCCGCGTCCTTTCCGAGCCATTCATCGAGCACGTCCTGCACGTAGATCACATCCGGCGAACCGTCAGCCTTGTGCTTCGGCTTCATGCCGTGATCGGCCGTCACGATGATCGCAGCACCAAGCGCATCGAGTTCGGTCAGGTACTTGTCGAACATCTCGTAGAAGGCGTTCGCTGCTGGAACGCCCGGGGCATATTTGTGCTGCACGTAGTCCGTGGTCGTCAGGTACATGACGTCAGGAGCGAACTCCTTCAGCAGTTTCACGCCGGCTGCAAAGACGAATTCCGAGAGTTCCGCCGAATAGACTTCCGGTACCGGCAGGCCAAGCCACTCCGAAGCGTTCTCGATACCGTTCTCCGCCTTGGTCGACTTGTCGGACTTTTCGGACGAGAAGCAGACCGCCCTGCCCTCATCGAACTTGAGGCCGTGACCGAGAAGTGCGCGGAGCTTGTCCTTGGCGGTGACGACCGCGACCTTTGCGCCGGCATCGTAGAAGGCCTTGAAGATGGTCGGCGCGCGCAGGAAGCGGGGGTCGTTCATCATCACTTCGTTGCCGGTCTGCGGTTCGTAGAGGTAGTTGCCGCAGATGCCGTGAATGGCCGGCGGACGGCCGGTCGCGATGGAAAGGTTGTTGGGGTTCGTGAAGCTCGGGATGACGCTGAGCGCCGTGCGCTCCGTCCCGGTCTGGCGAATGCGGGCAAGCGTCGGCATCAGCCCGGCCTTGATGGCCTCGTCGAGATAGGCCGGCTCGCAGCCGTCGAGGCAGATGGCGATGGCGGTGACGTTCGGCCAGGGATAGGTGCGCCGATTGGCGGTGACGGCGACGTTGATCTTGGACATCTGGTTCATCGGAAAAATCCTATCGTTCGTTCAAGCGGCGAGACGGCTGCGTTCGGCAAGGGCGATCGCTGGAGGGGCGGCATTGGCGACCCCCATTTCGGTCAGAGAACTGCGGGCGGCTTCGACCACGCGGCGCATCACATGTTCATCCATGCGGCCGATGCAGCCGACGCGGAAGCTGTCGACGACCGTCAGCTTGCCGGGGTAGATGATGAAACCCTTCTCCTTCATCAGCTCGTAGAAGCGGTCGAAGGCGAAGGCCGGATCGGCGGGGCTGAAGAAGGTGACGATGATCGGCGACAACCAGCGGTCGGCAAGCAGCGTCTCGAAGCCTGCCTCTCGCATGCCGGCGACCATGACGTCCCGGTTGCGCGCATACCGCGCCCCGCGGGCGGCAACGCCGCCTTCCTCGCGATGCAGTCGAAGCGCCTCCAGGAACGCGGCGACGACATGGGTCGGCGGCGTGAAACGCCACTGGCCGGTCTTGTTCATGTAGTCCCACTGCGCGTGCACGTCGAGGCTGAGCGAATGGCTGCGACCCTTGGCGGCCTCCAGTTCGCTTCTGCGGGCGATGACGAAGCCGAAGCCAGGCACGCCTTCTATGCATTTGTTGGCGGAGGAAACGATCGCCTCGTAACGGAAGTCGGCGAGCCCGGCCGCAACGGCACCGAAGGCACTCATCGAGTCGACCAGCAGCTTGCGACCGCTGTTATAGACGACCTCGGAGATTTCCTTGAGCGGATTGAGGATGCCGGAACTGGTCTCGCAGTGAACGACGACGACATGGGTGATGGCCGGGTCTGCGTCGAGCGCGGCGGCGACCTCGGGGCCGCGCGGCGGCATGTAATCGCCCTTGTCGATCGTCACGTGGTCGCGTCCGAGGTAGGCGAGCGTCTGAGCGATACGCTTGCCATAGGCGCCGTTGATCAGCACCAGCACTTTGCCGTCGCGGGGAACGAAGCTGCCGAGCATCGCCTCGACCGAGAACGAACCGCTGCCCTGCATCGGGACGCAATCGAACTCGCCCTTGGCATCGCCGGCAATGTCGAGAAGCTGGCGACGCAGTTGCGCCGTCATCGCACGGAAATCACCATCCCACGATCCCCAGTCCCTCAGCATGGCTTCCTTGACTTCGTAGGCCGTCGTCAGCGGGCCGGGCGTCAGCAGATAGGGCTCGCCAAGTCTCGGCGATTCCAGCGGTGCGATGGTTCTGTCAGAAGCGGTATTTGGCATTGTCCGTCCTCACGTTGGCGTCTCCGGGACTGACAATGCGGCGGGCAGACATATATGTAAAATCGTTCTTTTGTATAAATCTATAAATTACACTTATATATCTACGCCGCGGGAACGAGGCGGCTTTCGAGCAGGTCTCCGGTCTCGCGAAGACGGGGATAAGCCATCGTCGTGACCAGCGAATTGAGTTCCTTCAGCGCACGCATGATCTCCAAGTGCATGTCGCTCGACTGGATGCTGGCGGCAATGCCTTGCCTCAGCCGCTCGAGATGGCTTTGACTGCTTTCCTGCACCAGCCGGCGGACATGTTCCTTCTGGCGCACCATCTCGCGGGCAATCACCGGTTCGGGCGAGACGAGCAGATTGGCGGCAAGTTTGACGTTCGAAAACACCGCGGCGTGCAGCGTCGTCAGCTCGTGCCAGCCCGCCGTCGAAAAGGCGCCGGCGCCTTCAAGCCGCTCCTCCGCCATCCGCAACAGGCTCTTCGACACGACGTCACCGGCATATTCCAGATGAATGGCCGCCTCGGTGAGTTCGATGCCGCGCCGGGATTGCTCCTCCGTCAGCACGCCCCGATTGACCGCGGCGATAAAAAGCTTGATCTCGCTATGGGCGCGATGGATGTCCCCATCGATGCGGCGCAGCGCATTGACCGTCTCCGGCGTCGGCGACGCGATCACCCCCATGACCGGTTCGAGCAAACGCGTGATCAGGTTGCCCATATGCAGGACTTCGCGTGCGGCGGCCGCCAATGCCTGCGCCGGCTTGTCGATCAGAGACCGCTCGAGCGCACTCACATGGGCTGCAAGACTGGCTTCCTTGTCCCCGACGTTTTCGGGGGTGAGAAGGCGAATGAAGCGCGCCATCAGGCCACACGACACCAGACCCAAGAGCGCCAATGCCGCATTGAACAGCACATGCAGATTGACGAGCTTGGCGGCGACCGTCGCGCCAGGCAGCCATGCAAAAGAGACCTGCATGGAAAACAGCGCAAAGACAGCAGCACTGAACAGCGTCCGAAAGTGAAGATTGCCGAGCGGCAGGCGCCTGCCCTCCACCGGCAGGCCACGGGTCAGCCACAGGGCGATCAGCCCGCCACCAAGATTGACGCCGAGGATCAAGGGAATGCCGACGTCGAGCGGCAGCAGACCCTTTGCGGCAAAGGTCAGGATCAAAAGGATGGCCGCAACGCTGGAATGCAGCCCCCAGGTGAAGACGGCAGCAACGATCATCACCGTCAGAGGGTCCTTGCTGAGCATGTCGATCGCTGCCGGCAGCAGCGGGCTTTGACCAAGCGGCAGCGTCGCATGGCCGATCATCTGCAGCGATAGAAGCAATAGGCCGATCCCGAGAACGGCACGCCCGGCCTCGACCGGCTTGCGAGCGCGCGCCTTGAGGTGCAGGAGGCCGCCTGCAGCAATCAGCAGCGGCGCCAGCCAGTGCAAATCGAAACTCAAGATCTTGACGACGAGGGCCGAACCCAGGTCCGCGCCGAGAAGGACCGCCAGGCCGACATCCAGCGCCAGCGCTCCGCTCACGGCAAAGCTCGCGGCCAGCATGGCGACCGCCGTCGAACTCTGAAGGGCAATCGCAATCAAACAGCCATAGGCAGCCGCGCGCGGCCTGCCACCAGCGCCGCCGACGGCACGCGTGACCACATCGCCGCAGGCAGCTTCGACGCCCTTCTTGACCAGGCTGACGGCGTAAAGCAGCAGGACTGTTGCAGCAGTGAGTTCGAGGGCGACGACCGAAAGATTCATAGGCGCGCTCCGGAAAGGTTTGGCTCCGGAAACTATCTTTTGCCCCTTTACATAAATCAAATCGTTCGTTCTGATGGTTTCATCGACAGAACTTATCTGTGGGGATGTTACCGTGCGCTATGTCCAGCTCCGCGCCTTTCACAATGTGGCCATCCATGGCGGCTTTTCACGGGCAGCCGAAGCCCTCTTCCTGACGCAGCCCGCTGTCTCCGACCAGGTGCGCAAACTCGAGGAGGAATATGACGTCCTGCTCTTCAATCGGAACAAGAAACAGGTCACGCTGACCCAGGCCGGCCAGCAGCTTCTGGAAGTCACCCGGCGCATGTTCGACGTCGAGCAGCAGGCACTCGATCTTCTCTCTGAATCGCGCGCATTGAGGGCCGGAAAGCTTAGGATCGTCGCGGATGCTGCGCACCATCTGCTGCACATTCTTGCCGCCTTCCGACGGACCTACCCGACGGTGCAGGTGTCGATCGACGCGGGCAACACGGAGACGGTCATCACCAGCCTGCACGCCTATGAGGCGGATATCGGCGTTCTCGGTGAAATCCCGCAGGTGGGCGACTTCGACGTCCTGAAGTTGAATTCCACGCCGATCGTCGCTTTCGCAAGCCGCGACTATCCCCTGGCGACGTGTCAGAGCGTCACCTTCGCCGAGCTTGCAAAACACCCGCTCGTCATGCGCGAGCGAGGCTCCAAAACCCGCCAGAAGCTCGAGGCGATGGCCGAGCAGTGCGGCGTCACGCTGACGCCGCTCATCGAGGCCGAGGGCCGCGAGGCCGTTCGCGAGATCGTCGCCGCCGGCGGCGGCGTCGGTTTCGTCTCCTCCGCGGAGTTCGGCCAGGACACCCGCCTCGTTCCGATCAAGATCGACGCCCCGGAAATGCTGATGGACGAGGCGCTCATCTGCCTGCGCGAACGCAGCAACGGCAAACTCGTCCATGCATTCTATGAAATAGCGCGCAAACTCACGCAAAGCGCGGCCGGTGATGTCAAGCCTACGGGAGACGCAGCCCTTGGTTGACACTCGGTGCGTACCGGCACGGTCGCTGCCGATTCTATGCCGACCTTGCTGCACGCAAGCGGCGCGCTCGTCTTTTCCACCGCCGGCAGATAGCGCTCTTGCCCAATCGAGGAGAAGTTCAACGAGCCGATGTTTTCGACCGGGCGGATGAAACCGAGGTTGATCTGGCCGTTCTCCACTCACTGGCGGCTAACACGCCGGGAACGACATCGACCGGAATGCCGTCCGCCTGCAACCGGGCGATCTCTTCGCCGGCGCATCCGGAAATCATCGCATCGCCGGATTTAAGCCGGACGACCCGTTTTCCGGCGCGCGCCAACGACACCATCATGTCGTTGATGTCCTCCTGTCGGCAGCTCGTGCGGTCGCCGACGAGAAGACGCTTGGCCTCGCGCCGGGCAAGCTCCAGGACTTCATCGGAGACCAAGTCGTCGAAAAGGATGACGTCAGCTGCCTGCATGGCCCGCACCGCCTTCAGCGTCAGATGCTCCGCCTCGCCGGGGCCGGCGCCGACGAGCGTGACGCGGCCGGTGGCAGTCCGGTTCGCCGCAAGGCGATCCATTTCCGCCACCAGCCGCGTCTCTACACCCTCCTCCGGTGTCTCCCGAAAGGCATGATCGACAAAGCGCTCCCAAAAAGCGCGCCGCCCGACACCGGGCTTGAGGCTTGCATTGACCTTGTCGCGGATCGCCTGCGCCAGCGACGCCCAATCCTTCAGAGCCGGTGGCAGCAGCGTCTCGATGCGGCGACGGATCGCCTGGGCCAGGATGGGAGCGGCGCCATCGGTCGATATGGACACGACGACAGGCGAGCGATTGACGATCGAGCCGAACTGAAACTGGCAATAGGCCGGTTTGTCGATGACGTTGACCGGCACGCCGGCCTTTTGGGCTGCCTCGAAGAAGGCTTGGGCATCGCTCTCAGCCTCGCAATCGGCGATCGCAAGCGCCGCGCCGATGAGCGTGTTCTTGGTCCAGGCTTCGCCGTGATGCACGAACCTGCCGCCCGGGTGACAGGAGCCGCCCTCGAGCAGGCGGGTGCAGACCTCTCCGAGTTCCTCAAACGGCGCATAGACATGCACCTCGGCGCCGCAGGCCGCCAACAGTTCCGCCTTCCAGGCAGCGGCGTCGGAGCCACCGGCCACGACGACGCGGCGGCCGTCGAGCGCCCAGAACACTGGCAGCTTTGCCAGTGGCATCATGCGCGGCGGCTCCGCGCGTAGGCGCCTTTCATTCCGCGGCGGCAGCAAGGCATCCATCGACGATCCCCCTGATCTCGGCGCGGCAGGAGCCGCAATTGGTTCCGGCATTGAGTGCCTGGCCGACCGCCTCGACCGTGCGGCAGCCGTTGCGCACGGCAGCAACGATCTGGTTGATCCCGACATTGAAGCAGGAGCAGACGGTTGCGCCCGGATCAGGCTTATCCGCTCCCGGCCGGCCGGCCACGAGCGCGAAGCGCAGACGCAGATCCGATTGCGAGATATCGAGCTGCTCGACCGCCCAGTTGCGGGCGACCGCGACGGGCTCCGGCGCGAGATACAGGGCCAGCAGAAGCCGATCGCTGTCGAAGAATGCAAGCCGGCGATGGCCCGATGGCCCGTCCGCGTAGCCGATCGGGTCGATATCGCCAGGCAGGTCGAAGGTGCGCCGGCACCAGGTGACCCAATCCTCAGGTGCCCTCTCCGCCGCCAGCTCGAGCCGCCAACCTCCCCGTGCCTTGGCGAGCGCCCAATAGGTGCAATCGAGGGCTTTAGGCTTTGCGGCACTCACCGCAAATCCATAGGTGGTGGCTGCGAAGCGGCGGGCGGAAACAGCAACGTTCTTGGAGGCCGGCTGCCCCGAAACGGGATCGGTGATCGGCGGCACCAAAGCATCGATGCGCGCCTTGGCCGCGAACTGGTCGTTCCAGTGCATCGGCACGAAGAGGTTGCCGCGCGCCTGGCGTTCGGTAATCAGTGCCCGAACGATCGCCTCCCCATAAGGGCTTTCCAATACCACGAGATCGGCGGGCGATAGATCAAGCTCCATCGCATCGCGCGGGTGGATCTCGACGAAGGGCTCGCCGATATGGGCGGAGAGCCGCGCGCTCTTTCCCGTCCGGGTCATCGTGTGCCAGTGGTCGCGGACACGCCCGGTGTTGAGGGTGAAAGGGAAGGCGTCGCTGACGCGGTCGTCAACGCGACTGGTGGTCGCGATGAAGCGTGCGCGCCCGTCCGCATGGAAGAAGCTGCCGTCAGCGAAGAAGCGTGTCGTCGCGCTCGCCGCACCCCGCGGCTGCGGCCATTGGAACGGTATCAGCGCATCATAGCCGGCATTATCGATCGAGGCATGGGCACCGATATCGAAATCGCGCCGCCCATCGTTCTCGAAGCCGGAAAGACCGGCATGTTCGGCAAAGATTTCGGATGCCGACGCATAGGCAAATGCGCCGGCAAAACCCATGCGGCGGCCGACTTCGGCAAGCTGCCACCAATCCGCTCTGGCGTCCCCAGGTGCCGAGAGAAAACCACGCTGGCGAGAAATGCGGCGCTCGGAGTTGGTGACCGTGCCATCCTTTTCACCCCAGCCGAGCGAAGGCAGCAGCACATGCGCATGGCGCGTCGTATCGGTCTTCTTCAGGACATCGGAGACGACGACGAAGGGACAGGCCTTGAGCGCTGCCTCGACGGCATCGGCATCCGGCATCGACACCACCGGATTGGTCGCCATGATCCAGATCGCCTTGATGCGCCCGTCGGCAACGGCGCGAAACATGTCGACGGCCTTGAGGCCCGGCTTGGCGGCGAGCGACGGCGCGCCCCAGAAGCGCCGGACCTGATCGCGGTGCCCGGCCTTTTCGATATCCATATGGGCGGCGAGCATATTGGCAAGCCCGCCTACCTCGCGACCGCCCATGGCGTTGGGCTGGCCGGTCAGCGAGAACGGCCCCATGCCGGGACGACCGATGCGGCCGGTGGCCAGATGGCAATTGATGATGGCATTGACCTTGTCGGTCCCGGCCACCGACTGGTTGACCCCCTGGCTGTAGCAGGTGACGACCTTTTCCGTCGTTTCGAACAGTCGAAAGAAGGCCGCTATTTCCGTCGCCTCGAGCCCCGTCGCCTGCGCCAAAGCGGTCTCATCGAGCGCACTTGCTGCGGCGAAGGCTTCGGCGAAGCCGCTGGTATGGGCGGAAATATAGCCCTGATCGACGGCCGGGCTCGCGGCCAGGTGCGCGAACAGCCCATTGAACAGCGCAACATCACCATCCGGTCGGATCGCCAGATGCAGATCGGCGATGTCGGCGGTCATTGTCCGGCGCGGATCGATGACGACGACCCGCATCTGCGGCCGAGCTGCCTTAGCCGCAGCCAGACGCTGGTAGAGAATCGGATGGCACCAGGCGAGGTTGGAGCCGGTCAGGATGACGAGATCCGCCAACTCCAGATCCTCGTAGCAGCCGGGCACGGTATCGGCACCGAAGGCGCGGCGATGACCGGCCACGGAAGAGGACATGCACAGGCGCGAGTTCGTGTCGATGTTGGCCGAGCCGATGAAGCCCTTCATCAGCTTGTTGGCGACGTAGTAATCCTCGGTCAGCAACTGGCCGGAGACGTAGAAGGCAACAGAATCGGGCCCATGTTGGGCGATCGCGCTTGAGAAACGCTCGGCAACATGATCGAGCGCCTCATCCCAATCCGCCCGTTCGCCGGCGATCTCGGGATAGAGCAGCCGTCCGTCGAGATCGAGCGTCTCTGCAAGCGCCGACCCCTTGGAGCAAAGCCGGCCGAAGTTGGCGGGGTGATCCGGATCGCCTTTCACGCCGACGCCGCCGTCATCGCCAACCGTCGCGATCACGCCGCAGCCGACACCGCAATAGGGACAGGTGGTTTTGACTTCGGTTGCCATGACTATTCCGCCGCGATCATCAGGCTTTCAAGCGCGATGAAGAGTGCGCCGCCGTCGTTGCGCACGGGGATCGTGCGCACGGCGCCCTCGTCCGCGCCCAGCGCCTTGCCGGTTTCGAGCGAGATCACCCAGTTGTGCAGCGGGCAGGTGACGGCCGTGCCGTGGACGATGCCCTGTGACAGCGGCCCGCCCTTGTGCGGGCAGTGATCCTCGATGGCGAAAACCTCGTTTTCGGCCGTGCGGAAGACGGCGATCTTGCCTTGAGGCGTTCGCACGCAGCGTGCGCCGCGGAGCGGAATGTCCGAAATGTCACCGATTGTGATCCAGTTCATGTCCATCATCTCACTCCGCTGCCTGGGAAAAACCGACCGTCGCCATTGGTCGGAACTCGTGCTTGTCCTTGCCGGAGACACGCTCCGACCAGGGGTCGACCTGGGCGAATTTCTGGCTGAAGACGAAGCGATCGAAGAACGCCTTGCGACGTCCCGCATCGTCCATGATCTGGCGGCGGATTTCCTCGAGGCCGACGCGCTTGGCCCACTTGTAGATCCGCTCGAGATAGCGGGCCTGCTCGCGATACATCTGCGTCAGCGCGACGATATGCTCGAGCGCCTCGTCCTCGGTCCTGACCAGACCGAGAACCTCGGTGCCCTTGATGTCGAGCCCGGCGGCACCGGCAAAGTGGATCTCGAAGCCGCTATCGACGCAGATGACGCCGATATCCTTGCAGGTGGCCTCGGCGCAGTTTCTGGGACAGCCGGAGACGGCCATTTTCAGTTTGGCCGGGGTCCAGGAACCCCACATGAACTTCTCGATGCGGATGCCGAGCCCGGTCGAATCCTGCGTGCCGAAGCGGCACCAGTCGGAACCGACGCAGGTCTTCACCGTACGCAGACCCTTGGCGTAGGCCTGGCCCGACACGAAGCCGGCCTTGCCGAGATCGGCCCAGACGGCGGGCAGGTCTTCCTTCTCGATGCCGAGCAGGTCGATGCGCTGACCGCCCGTAACCTTGACCATCGGGATTTCGAACTTGTCGACCACGTCAGCGATCGCGCGCAATTCCCCGGAGTTGGTGACCCCACCCCACATGCGCGGGACGACGGAATAGGTACCGTCCTTCTGGATATTGGCGTGCACACGCTCGTTGATGAAGCGCGACTGGTAGTCGTCGGCATATTCGTCCGGCCAATCGCAGACGAGATAATAGTTGAGCGCCGGGCGGCACTTGGCGCAGCCGCAAGAAGTCTTCCATTCCAGCTCCTGCATCACGGCGGGAATGGTCTTCAGCCCCTTGGCCTTGATCAGTCGGCGGACGTCGTCGTGGCCGAGTTCGGTACAGTTGCACATCGGCTGGACGGCAGCGGGATTGTAGGCTTCGCCGAGCGTCAAGGACATCACCTGCTCAACGAGACCCGTGCAGGATCCGCAGGAGGCGGATGCCTTGGTATGGGCGCGCACCTCGTCGAGCGATGTCAGTCCCTTGCCCGTGATCGTCGCGACGATCTTGCCCTTGCATACGCCGTTGCAGCCGCAGATTTCCGCATCATCCGGCAAGGCTGCAACGGCCGCCGTAGGGTCCAGCGGGGATCCTCCCTGATAGGCCTGGCCGAAGATCAGGGTTTCGCGCATGGCGGTGATATCTGCCCCCCTCTTCATCAGATCGAAGAACCAGGAGCCGTCCGATGTTTCGCCGTAGAGGACGGCGCCGATGATGCGGTTTTCCCTCAGCACCAGGCGCTTGTAGACGCCGGCGGTCGCATCGCGGAGCACGATTTCCTCGCGACCTTCGCCATCGGCAAAGTCGCCGGCGGAGAAGAGATTGATGCCGGTGACCTTGAGCTTTGTATTGGTGACCGAGCCATGATATTCCGCATCACCGCCGGCCAGCCGGTCGGCAAGCACCCTGGCGCTTTCATAGAGCGGCGCCACCAGGCCGTAGCAGGTGCCGCGATGTTCGGCGCATTCGCCGAGCGCATAGACCGCCGCATCCGACGTCATCATGCCGTCGTCGACGACGATGCCGCGGTTGACCGCGATACCGGCTTCCTTCGCCAGGCCTGACGCCGGACGAATGCCGACGGCCATGACGACCATCGACCCCTCGATGATCCGGCCGTCTTCGAGCTCGATGCCCTCGACCTTCGTTTCGCCGAGGATCCGTTTGGTGTTGGCCTTGGTGACGATCTCGATGCCACGTTCGGTCAGCGCTTTTTCCAGGAGATAGGCGGCGGCCGGATCGAGCTGACGCTCCATGATCGTCGGCATCAGGTGGATGACGGTGACCTCCATGCCCTGGCGCTTGAGGCCATAGGCCGCCTCGAGCCCGAGCAGGCCGGCGCCGATGACGATGGCACGGCCGCCGCCCCTGCTGCCGGTAAGCATTTTTTCGACGTCGTCGAGGTCGCGGTAGGCAAGCACGCCGGGTAGCTGATGGCCGGGCACGGGAATGATGAAGGGACTGGAGCCGGTGGCGATCACCAGCTTGTCGTAGCTGGCGGTGATGCCGTTTTCCGAGGTTACCGTGCAGGCCGTCCGGTCGATCTGAGCGACCTTGGCGCCCTTGTGCAAGGTGACGCCATTTGCGGCGTACCAGGCGTCGTCATGGATGACGATGTCCGCGTATTCCTTCTCGCCAGACAGCACCGGCGACAGCATGATGCGGTCGTAATTGACGCGCGGCTCGGCGTTGAAGATCGTGACCTCATAGCGACCCGGGGCCTTTTCGAACAGCTCTTCGAGCATGCGCCCCGGCGCCATGCCATTGCCGATGATGACCAGTTTTTCGCTTGTGCTTTGAGCCATGGGGATCACTCCGCAGCTTCGACGAAACGGTGGCGCTCGTAGAGGAACTTGAGCACCGCTTCGCGGCATTTGAGGTAGGTTCGGTCGGCCGCAAGCTCGATGCGCCGGCGCGGGCGGGCAAGCGGCACGTCGAGGATCTCGCCGATGCGCGCCGAAGGCCCGTTGGTCATCATGACGATGCGGTCGGAAAGCAGCACCGCCTCGTCGACATCATGGGTGATCATCAGCACCGTGTTGCCGAGCTCGGCGTGGATCTGCATCACCTGGTCCTGCAGATGGGCGCGGGTCAGCGCATCGAGTGCGCCGAACGGCTCGTCGAGCAGCAGCACCTTCGGTTCCATGGCCAACGCCCGGGCGATGCCGACGCGCTGCTTCATGCCGCCGGAAACCTCGGACGGACGCTTGTCGGCGGCATGGGCCATCTGCACCAGCTCGAGATTGCGCATGGTCCAGTCATGGCGCTCAGGCTTACCCTTGGTCGCGCCGAACACCTTGTCGACGCCGAGGCGAACGTTCTCGTAGACCGTCAGCCAGGGCAGCAGCGAATGGTTCTGGAAGACGACGGCGCGGTCCGGTCCCGGCTCGTCGGCAACCCTGCCATCGAGCAGGACCACGCCGGTGGTGGCCGGCGTCAGGCCAGCGACAATATTGAGCAGCGTCGACTTTCCGCAGCCGGAATGGCCGATGATCGAGATGAATTCGCCCTTGTCGACGGAAAGCGAGACCTGCTTCAGGACCTCCGTCCTGACGCCGCCGCGTTCAAAACTCTTGTCGATAAGCTCAAGCGAAAGATAGCTCTTGGTCATGATCTTTGCCTTTCTCACGCGGTTGCCGTGCCGCGGGTGACGATGCGGCCGATGAGGGCGATGAGACGATCGAGGAGGAAGCCGACGATGCCGACGTAGATCAGCGCGACGATGATGTCGCTGATCAACGAGGAGTTCCATGCGTCCCAGATGAAGAAGCCGATGCCGACGCCACCGATCAGCATTTCGGCGGCAACGATGGCGAGCCATGAGAGGCCGATGCCGATGCGAAGGCCGGTGAAGATGTAAGGGGCCGCCGCCGGCAGCATGATCTTGCCGAAATATTCGAAGGCATTGAGCCGCAGCACCTTGGCGACGTTCTGGTAGTCCTGCGGAATGTTGCGGATGCCGACGGCGGTGTTGATGATGATCGGCCAGATCGCGGTGATGAAGATCACGAAGATCGCCGAGGGGGTGCCGTCCTGGAAGGCGGCAAGCGACAGCGGCAACCAGGCGAGTGGCGGCACCGTGCGCAGCACCTGGAAGATCGGATCGAGCCCGCGCATGGCAAGGGCGCTCTGGCCGACGAGTGCGCCAAGCGCGATACCGACGACGGCAGCAAGCGCATAGCCGATCGCAACACGCTGCAGGCTGGCCGAGATATGCCAGAACAGACCCTGATCGACCCCTTGTCCGACATAGAATGGGTGCGCAATGAGCTCCCAGCTTTCTTCGAGAACGCTTGTCGGCGCCGGCAAGCTCGAGTCTGGCGCCGAACAGATCACCTGCCAGGCGACCAGGATGAAGCTCAGGGTGACCACGAGCGGGACGAGATTGATCAAAGCCGTCGCGAGCGCCGCCGGCAGCCGGCCACTGGCGCCGGGTCTGGCGGCGCGGGTAAAGGCGATGACACGGGCCGCGTGCCGTGGGGCAGCATCCTGCGGAAGCTTGAGGTTGGTGACGGACATACCGTTCTCCTAAAGGTTCAAGTCGGGCGGCGGCGGGGTTCGGCCGCCGCCACGAAGGCTCAGGCGACGCGCGAGATGCTCAGGCTCTTCAGGTAAGCCTGCGGATCTGCCGGGTCGAACACCTTGCCGTCGAAGAATTTTTCGATGCCGCGCGAGGTCGAGGACGGGATGTCGGAGACGCCGAGCTCCTTGGCCGCCTCGCGCCAGATGTCTTCGCGATTGACCGTGGCAACGAGCGCCTTGATGTCGGTGTCGGGCGCAAACTTGCCCCAGCGGATGTTCTCCGTCAGGAACCAGCTGTCATGGCTCTGGAAGGGATAGGAGGCGTGGTCGCGCCAGAACTTCATGAAATGCGGGCTGGCCTCGACGATCTTGCCGTTGCCGTAGTCGTATTCACCCTTCAGCCGGTCGACGATGTCCTTCGGCGGTACGTTGAACCAGCTGCGCTTGCCGACGATCTTCGCCAACTCTTCCTTGTTGGCCATGTCGTCGCACCATTGCGCCGCTTCCTGGATGGCCATGGTGAGCGCCTTGGCGGCGCGCGGGTTTTTCTCCACCCAGTCGGCACGCATTGCGAAGGATTTTTCCGGATGCTCGTTCCAGATCTCGGCGGTGTTGACGGCGGTGTAGCCGATCTTCTGGTTGACGAGCTGCTCGTTCCAAGGCTCGCCGACGCAGAAACAGTCCATGGTGCCGACCTTCATGTTGGCGACCATCTGCGGCGGCGGAACAACAATCGTCTCGACATCCGAGTCCGGATCAATGCCGCCCGCGGCAAGCCAGTAACGCAGCCAGAGGTCGTGTGTGCCACCGGGGAAGGTCATCGCCACCTTGGCCGCAGCGCCTTCCGCCTTCTTCCTCGCAAAGGCCTCCTTCAACGCGGAAGCATCGAGCCCGACTTTCAGATCGGCATAGGCGCCACCGACCGAGATCGCCTGCGCGTCGAGATTGAGGCGCGCAAGGATCGCCATCGGCAGCGGCTGGTTGTTCTGCGTCACCTTGCCGGTCGAGATCAGGTAGGGCATCGGCGTGAGAATATGGGCGCCATCGATGCCGGCACCGGCCGAACCGAGCACGAGGTTGTCGCGTGTCGTGCCCCAGGAAGCCTGCTTGACCACATCGACTTCGGTCATGCCGTACTTGTCGAACAGGCCCTTCTCCTTGGCGACGATCAGTGGTGCGGAATCGGTGAGCGCGATAAAGCCGAGCACGGCCTTGGTCGTTTCCGGACCCGCAGCCTGAGCGAACGCGCCGGAAGGGAATGCCGCCTTGACCGCACCGAACAGGGCGGCCGTGGCTGTGGTCTTCAGCAGGCTGCGGCGGGTCAGGCCGCCGGTCGAAAACTTGGTCATGCGCAGGTTCCTCTGCTGCTGCCGGGCAAAGCCGGACATAAAAAAACGCCGCTTGGAGATTGCGTCCGGGATCAGGAGGAATCCTCGGGAAACAAAAACCTTGCGACGTCAGTGTCTCTGGCAAACGCGATCTGGCGTTTGAACTCGCTTCAATCGCCGTTGATCGAAGCGATTTCTTAGAAGCAAGGGTCGTGCCAGTTTCAGAGGAGTAGCTTTAATATATTGAGATTAAAGGATAAAAATACAACTTGATGAAGCCGCCCATAAAAATGGCTATTATAGAATCTGCTGAATTATTGTGCGCCGCACACAATCGGCCTGGCGACTCTGCCCAAACAAGCAGCGGCCGACGCCTTCAGTTGTCGGCGTCAAAAGCGACTGCACCGCCCGTCGCACGCACGGGAAACGCCTCGACATAGGCCTTGATGGCGGCAGGGTCGAAAACATGCCCGTCCACGAAGCCATCGTCGGCAGATGCGCCCTCGATCCTGATGTCAGCACCCACTGGAGCCACGCCATTCCCGAGCGCGAGCCGATAGAGGTCCGGGCGATAGGCCGAAGCCGCGGTCGTCATCCCGTCCGGGCTGAGGCCAACCTGCCCCCAGCGCGCCATCTGGCTGTAGATCCACAGTGCGTGGCTGGGTCGGGGATAGTTGGCGAAACGGCGATGGAAGACAAAGTAATCGTCGATGACCCGGCGCTGCCCGTGAGCGTCGATGGTGAACTCGCCGGAAAGCACGCGGCGGATGATTTCGACCGGGGCGCCGACATAGCGCTGGTCGGCGAGCGCGTCGGACAGGGCAGCACGGTTCTGCGGATCGTCGCACCACTGCGCTGCCGCATCCAACGCCACGATCAATCGTGAAACGGTTTCCGGATTGGCCTCGGCCCATTCAGGGCGCATGCCGACGACCTTTTCGGGCGCCGACGGCCAGATATCCTGCTTGGCGGCCACGATACGCCCGACGCCGCGCTCGGATGCAACCATGTTCCAGGGCGCACCGACGCAGAAACCATCGATCGCGCCGGCGGCGAGCGCGTCGGAGGTCATCGGCGGCGGCACCACCACAAGCTTGACGTTGCGGTCGGGATCGATGCCGCCAGCCGCCAGCCAATAGCGGAATTCGTAATTGTGCGAGGAGAAAGGATAGGTCACGCCCAAGGTCGGCGGCCCTTCGCCGTGTGCCTTCATGCGCCGAAGCACGGCAGCAAGCACTCGGGCGTTGGCAAGCGCGTCCTCAGCGCCCCCGAGCGCCCCTTCCTCGGCCATGCGGGCATAGAGCCGGTTGGACAGCGTGATGGCATTGCCGCCGCGCCCGAGCGAGAAGGGCGTAATTGCAGGCGAAGGGTTGGAGCCGAGACCGAGCATCGCCGCAACGGGCATGGGCGCGAGCATATGGGCAATATCGAACTGACGGAAAGCCAACCGATCGCGAACATTGGCCCAGGAAACATCCTTGACCAGATCGAGTGTCAGGCCTTCCTTGCGAGCAAAGCCGAACTCGCAAGCGGCCACCAGCACCGATGCGTCCACCAGCGGGATAAAGCCGGCGCGCAGCGTGCGGGCATCCTCGCTGCGCAGCTTTTGCGGCGCCGGCAAGCCGTCACCGGTCGAAGCCTGGCCGCTGCCGATATCGCCGAAATTGGCCATGATGTTCACTCCGCTCACTCCTTGCGACAAGGCCGATGCACCGCGCGCGCCATCACATCAGCAGGCCGGCAGCCGTCACCACGCTTTGCGCGATTTCAGACATCTTCTTCTTTTCGTTCATCGCCGTCTGGCGCAGCAGGGCAAAGGCTTCCTCTTCCGAGAGACCGCGGATCTTCATCAGGATACCCTTGGCGCGCTCGACGACCTTGCGCTCCTCGAGCGCGGACCTGGCGTCGGCCAGTTCTCTTTGCAGCCGGCTGAAGGCGTTGAACCGACTGACGGCCATGTCGAGGATCGGCTTGACGCGCTCCTTCTTCAGGCCGTCAACGATATAGGCCGACACGCCCGCTTCCACCGCCGCCTCGATCGACGCCGTGTCGGACCGATCCACGAACATCGCGATCGGCCGGCCGACAGTGCGCGTCAACTGGAAGAGATGCTCCATCATGTCGCGATTGGGGTTTTCGATATCGATGACAATGACATCGGGCCTGAGGCTGTCGATGATGCGCGCGACGCCCTGCACCTCATGAATGACCGTGACCTTGCGATGCCCGGCCTCATGCAATCCTTCCTCGATGATCGAGGCACGGATGGCGTTCTCGTCGATAACGAGAATGGTAAGGTCGCGGTTTGTCATGGCGCGATCATGATGCAGCGCAGCAAGTTTCGCAACAGAATTGCCTATTTTCTTGACAAATTTGTTGATGCCTAATTTTTAGGCTGACTGCCCATCACGTTAGCGCTACTTAGCGCGTCATATTTGACGTGCAGCGCTGTAGCCGGGTCATCGAGATGCTGCACCAATCGAAGCGGCGCAATCCGGCCAAGCTGCCGACCGGGAGACGGCCGTGCGAAAACCTGACGGATTGTTTGGCGCCCGCCCAGATTCAGGCGTGAAGCGCCCCATGGCCGGAGCCGTGAACCTAGTTTTTCTCGACCTGCTCCGCCAGCCGGCGCAGCCCGGCCAAGTCACAGAGAAGCAGCTTTTGACGTCCGCCCTGGACGAGGCCCCGCCCCTCCCACGCACTGAGGATGCGCGAGACCGTGTGAAGGGTGGTGCCGGTCATTTCGGCAATGTCCTGACGGGAAATGGGAAAATCGATACGCACGCCGAGCTCTTCGCGCTTGCCCGCCTGTTCGGCAAGGCGCAGAACCGCGTGCGCGACCCGGCGCTCGACCTCCTCGGTCGACATCTCGCGGATGCGGGTATGGGCCTCGTCAAGCCGCTGACCGATCGTGTGCATCGCGTTCACGGCCAGATGCGGATTGCTCTCGACGAACACGTTCCAGAGCTCGGTCGGCCAGGCGAGAACAAGGCTTTCCGTCGCTGTCATCGCCGTGCCCGGATAGTCGCTGCGCTGCAGCGCGCGGGCAAAGCCGAACAGATCGCCCGGATTGACGACACGGACGATGATCTGTTGGCCGTCGCGGGTGACTTGGGTGACCTTAAGTCGTCCATGCAGAAGCAGGTAGAACGAATCCGCCGCAGCCCCCTGTTCGAAGACGGCCTCATTCTGCGGGACGCGCCTGACGGTCGCATGCGCCAGGAGCTTGTCCAGTTCCTGATCGCTCATCTTTTGAAAAAGCGGGAGCGATTTGACGAGTGTTCGGTCCAGTGCAGCCACGTCGTTTCCTGTCTCCTGCGGATCGGCGATGCCGGCTGCTATATCATGTGCGATCGGGCGGAAGAAGCGGACAGCACCCAGTCGTAGCCCCAAGGCAGCGATAATGAGGGCCTGCGCTGTTACACCGCACCGGGAAAACGGCGCTCGAAGGCATACAGCATGTTCGCATACCAGCGATCGTCGCGAACCAGGCGGAAGCCGAGATTGTCCGGCGGCACGCCGACGGCGCAACCACCGCTCTTCGGATCGCGAATGAAGAAGCTCATCGACGCGCGGTGCTTGCCGTCGACGACGTAGATGCCGCAGGCGGGCGATTCCTTCAGCACCTCGCCGTCCTCGCCGATCGTCACCCGACGGTGGCAGGTTTGCGTCCATTCCCAGACATTGCCGTCGAGATCGGCAACGCCGAATTCGTTCTCGCCGAATGTGCCGGACGGTTGCGGCATCGGGTTCTTCGACTTCTGCCGGGTGGATTCGCGCTCGTAGTCGGCAAGCCATCTCAGCGCCGGGTTGTCCTTGCTGCCGTCGATGCCAAGCGCGTCATCGGGAAATTTCCTGCCTGCCGCAAAGGCCCATTGCCGATCGGTCGGCAGCCGCCAGACCTGCCCTGTCCTTTCGGTCAGCCAGGCGGCATAGTTGCTGGCATCGGTGTAGTTGACGCCCGTCATCGGCGTACCATTGCCGAGGCTTGCCGCCGGCTCGCCCCCCTCGCAGGCGCCGTCTTCGACGCAGCGCTGATAGTCCCTGCGGCTGACCTGATACTTCATGATCCTGAATGGTGTCGCGAGCGTCGCATCGACAAGCGGCGCGTCGACGGCAAAGCCGTTCTTGATGAAGTGGCCTTCGGCCCGGTACTCCATGCGGCGTGGCTCGATGGTCACCGTCACCGGCGCTTCGATGCGGGTATCGACCGATGCGTCCATATCGTCCAACAGCCCGACCTTGGCCGAAAGCACGCCGCCAATGGCAACCAACAGCATCGCAGGAACGGCGATCGAAAAGACCGAAACCGAATTCTTGTGACGTTTGTCGCGCATGACCTTCCCCTTCTATTGGCAGGCGCCGACGGCTGCGGCGCATGCCCTTGTCGCTCCTGTCGCCGCCCGAGGATTTCCCCGGGGCGGCGTAGCCGATTGTCATGCCTGGGTTACATCGACGCCGGCTTGACGACCGAGGTCATCAGATCGTCGTTCCACTCGCCGGTGACCTTGAAGTGTCCCGCCGCGCCCAGCTCAAAAGCCTCGATCAGGTTGTGGTTGACGTAGGCGTAAACACCCGGCTGCCGGAATGTGTAGAAAGCCGCACCGGCGGTGCCGCCCGGAATGAACCAGGTTTCCTGGTCGAGTTCCGGCGGGTTGCGGAACTTGCCGGTCGCCCAGACATAGTCACCGTGTCCACCGATCAGGTGTGGCCGCGTATCGCGGTTTGCCTGCGAATGGATGACGAGCACATGCTCGCCCACGGCTGCCGTCAACGCCTTCTCACCGGTCAGCGCTCCGACCGCGCCATTGAAGACGACATGCGTCGGCGTCAGCGTGCGCATGGCCTTGACGGTGTCCTCGTAGGCTTCGCCGGGCGTTTCGTATTTCTTGTAGTTGCCGGCCTCGTCGCGCGGGATGTAGAAGTCCTGCTCGCCCACGTAGTAGACCTTGTCATAGGTCAGCGGCTGTCCCTTCTCGTCCTTCAGCCCGTCGCGCGGCAGTACCATGATGGCGCCGTTCATGCCCGAGGTGACGTGCCAGGGCACCATGCCTTCCGGCGCGCAATGGTAGACGAAGACGCCGGCCTTTGTGGCCTTGAAGCGCAATGTCGTCTCTTCGCCGGGATTGACCTGCGTCAGGGCGCCGCCACCCAGGGCCCCAGTTGCTGCGTGAAAGTCGATATTGTGCAGCAGCGTGTTGGTGGCGGGGTTGATCAATCTGAGTTCGACATAGTCGTTCTCGTGGACGACCATCAGCGGACCGGGAACCGAGCCGTTGAAGGTCATGGCATGCACCTCGGCGCCGTCGCCATCGATCACCAGCTTCTTTTCTTCGATGGTCATGGTGAATTCGACCACGCGCGGACCGGTCTTGGCGACCTGATCATGGGCATGAACGAAGGGCGGCGCGACGAGGTCGACCTTGACCCGCTCCAGTGTCGCAATGTCGACCGGTGCCGCGCCCGCTGCCGCGGGAGCGGCGGCCGTTGCGGCCTGGGTCGAGGTCGCCGTCAGGATCGGCGTCAGCGCGCCAGCGAAGGCGGCGCCGGCCAGAATCGTCCGGCGAGTCATCTGCAGCTGTTCTGTCATCATTGCTCTCCTTGTGCACGACCGCGCGACCGGAATGGTCGTCCGAAAATCATGCCGATATTCAACGTGTTACGGTGTCCTCCGCCGTCCCTGGCGAGCTCACCTCAGGTTTTGACCACCGGTTTTCCAGCAGTCATGTGTCAAGTAGAACCGAGAGCGAATGACGTCTTTGTCTTGGAACAAATCGGCCCGGGAAGCAGATATTTTTCTGCGAATCTTCGCGCGGGGCGGCATTGGCCGGGCTCTGTAATTGCGTTTTCGCAAAGAGGCCTCGGCAGGGCGTTGATAAATCGATCCGATCCGGAAGTCCGCTGGACGAAAGAACAGGATCGAACAATGCTTAATCTACTTAGAAAACCACGGCCCCGCGGCGGAATCCCGCGAGGGCTCGCCACCACTGGCCCCGTTCTCTTCTCCTATGGCTTCAGGCCATTTTTCCTCGGAGCCAGCCTCTGGGCGATCTTCGCCATGGCCGCATGGATCGCAGCCCTTGTCAGGGGTATCGACATCGCCGGCGATTATGGCCCTGCCCATTGGCACGCGCACGAGATGCTCTTCGGTTTTTCATCGGCCGTGCTCGCAGGCTTCCTTTTGACTGCGGTTCCGAACTGGACCGGAAGACTGCCTGTTTCCGGAAGGCCGCTCGCCTACCTATTCGCTCTGTGGGTTGCCGGGCGGCTGGCGCTGCTGGCGACGGATGTGATCGGACTGACACCGGCGGTCATCATCGAAGCGGCGTTCATGCCGGCATTGCTCACGATCTGCGCGCGCGAAGTCATCGTCGGGCGGAAGTGGAAGGATCTGAAGGTCGTCGGCGGATTGGTCCTCCTTTCGGCCGCCAATGCGTGGTTCCACATCTCCGTCGTCCGGCAACTCGACGTCGATGCGGCAGCACGGCTGGCGATCGGCGCCTATGTCATGTTGATCATGATTGTCGGCGGCAGAATTCTGCCGAGTTTCACCCGCAACTGGCTGAACAAATTCGGCCGGACCGACTTTCCGGTTCCTTATAATCGCTTCGATACTGCGAGCATTCTCGTCGGCGTGGCGGCCCTCACCTGCTGGACCTTCGCACCACAGCAAATCGTCACGGCCGCCATCGCAGCCGCAGCCTCGTTGCTGCAGGCCGCACGGCTTGTCCGCTGGCGTGGCTGGACCACCTGGCCGGACAAGATCGTATTCATCCTGCACGCGGCCTATGCCTTCGTTCCGCTCGGCTTCGCCGCGGTTGCGGTAGGTGCCGTCGGCGCCCTCGACGGGTATCCCGTCATGCATGTGATGACCGTGGGTGTCATGGCCTCGATGATGCTGGCCGTCATGACGCGCGCAAGCCGAGGGCACACTGGCAGGCCGCTGGCCGCATCGAACCTCAGCTGCGCGTCCTACATCGCCATTATCGGCGCGGCGCTGGCGCGCCCCTTCGCCGAAATCCTGCCGGTTCACTATCATCATCTGATCGCGCTGTCGGGAGCGCTCTGGATCGCTGCCTTTGCGCTGTTCTGCATCGAATACGGTCCGATGCTGGTTCGCGATCGGCGCTCGCCACGTGGGGCCGCCTAGCGGCCGTACCGGCTAATTCATCCTGCAAGAAAGAATGAAGGTTGCCGCATCTGCGGCAACCTTCATAAGGCGTTATCCAATTACCGCGCTACGGCTGCGTCGAGCATCATCTCCGGGGTCCACGGCGGCTCATATGTCAGCCGCACCTCGGCATATTCGACGCCCGGCACGTACCAGACGCAGTTCTGCACCGCCTCCTTGAGAAAGGCCGTCGCCGGGCAGGCCTTTATCGTCGTCGTCATCGTCACCCGGACAAGACCGCCGTCCTGGACGGAAATGTCGTAGATCAGTCCGAGGTCGACGACGTTGGAGCCCATTTCCGGATCGACGATCATCCGCAGGGCGGCGCGGATGCTTTCGACCAGTTCATCACTTTCAGTCGGCTGCATTTGCTTGCCCCTTGCGTCCACCGACGCGGATCAGGATGCGATAGGTCTCGCCGGCCGCGTCGAAATTGCCGGCCCATTTGTGGCCGCGCTTGGCAAGCTCGGGATAGAGAAACAGCGGCTCGCGCGCGAGCAAGGCGAAGAGCACCTCGCCGGCCTGCATCTTTTCCACCACGGCGAGGATGCGCACCATCGGTTCGGGAGGGTCCAGATCCGTCAGGTCGAGTTGGCGGGCAGGGTCCGGCCAAGCATCCAGATCTGTGTCGCCGGCCGAGACCCGTATTCCGTCCACCTGTCCCTCTGGCGTGAACAGTACCTCCCAATCACCGTCGGCGAGCGGTTGGTCCTGATGGGCAAAACCGCGGCCGGCCATGACGCTGAAGAGGGGCACCGGCCTGAACGTCGCAATCAGCTTGAGCGGTTGCCCGGGTGCCAGGCCGTCGACGGCGCTCATGATGGCCTGGAACGGATCGTTGCCGCCTCGCAGAAGTGGCCTGACGTCTAGCTCGTAGGGATCTTTTGTCATGGTTGTCTCCGTGACTGGAACGGTGGGAAGATAAGGTGTGGATGGGCGAAGCCGCCAGAAAGCCGAAGATTGTCGGGCACGTTGCTGAGCCGTCGTGTTGCCGCGAATTCCCAAAGCAACGCATTGACCGCAATCAACTGGCCAAGGCTGCTCGCCCGAAACAGCAGTGCCTTGTCGAAAGACAGCGCTATCGAAGCCACGATCACGGTGAAGTAAAAGAGCCGGAACCAGTGAGCGGCGCGCGCCTCGACGACCAGATCCTGAACCCGCGGCGTCGGCATGCGCCCGAGCAGCGGGCCGTAACATTCGAGCCAGGTGATGAAGGGAACGATCTTGTAAAGCTGTGCCAGTCCCATGCCCGTCAGCCAGCCGAAGGTGACGAGATAGACCAGCGGACCGATGCTCCTTTCGATCTGGCCGACCGCAGCCAAAACCACGAAGAATAAGGTCGCGACAGTCAGCGCCGAAAAAGCGCCGATGCCGGCGCGGCTGTTCAGTTCGATGTGCTTGCGTTTGCGTTCACGGTAGATCCGCACGATGTCGGCCATGTAAATTCCGATGGCGATCACACCGGCCAGCGCGGCGATGAAAAGCACTGCCGCTTTCCCGGCTAAGCCGGAGAGGATCATCGGCACGACGCAGGCGACCATGACGAGAGCAGCGGCGCCGAGTACCCAGACAACCCTGCTGCCAAGCCGCTCCCGATCGGGCGACAGCATGAACATGGTCAAAAGCCGGTAGCTGACTCCCATGGTCGTAAAGCTCAGCCAGCCGCCCAGTCCCAGCACGGCATGAAGTGAAACGCCTTCAAGCGTCAGATCGATGGCGCCCGGCGCATCAGCAAGCCCGGCAAGGACAAATGCATAGGTACCGCCAAGGGAAATGGTCATGACAAGGGTGCCGAGACCGACGGCGACGAACCGCGCAGGCAGCGGCAACGGTCGAGCGCGCCATAGGGTAGCGGCGAACACGGTGATGAGCAGACCGAATCCGGCGATCGTCACGGTCGCGCCGAAGGGCAGGAGGAGCGGCGACAGGTTGTCGGCACCGGCAAGGCCGATAAAGCCAAGGACAAGGCTGGTTATGCCGACCACCAGCAGCACCAGGGCCGGAAAAGCCAGGTGCGACAGCGAAAGTGGCCGGCCAACGAGGACCGGCACGAACTGCAACAGGGCTCCCGCCATCAGCAGGCTGAGCCAGCCAAGCGCAATGGTGTGAACGAGCGCCAGCGTCTCAGGGGCTTCGATGGATGAACCCGGATACCCGAAGCCGAAGACCATCATCATCTCGCCGATGGCAAGAAAGATCAGCGCGGCCGCGAAATAGGACATCGTCCAGCGGGAAAGCGTGGCTCCGAACATCGCGGTTCATCCTGACGACAGCATTTCCAGGAAAAGTGTGAAGCGGCTTTCCGTCAGGAAATGCGTATAAACAAAGAGATAGAGCGCTTCTGCGGTTCCGCCTGAACCGGAAGCGCTCTAGCCGGGGGCATTCTTCTCAGTGGCCGCTGCTGCTGCCGCAGCAGCAGTCGCAGCCGGAGGCCTGTTGCCGGCCAATCTCGACCCGCCAGACAGCGGGTCCCTGCTCAAGGTACTCCCAAGTGAATTCACCGGGATAACGGCTTTCCAACTGGTAGTGCAGCGGGCGCGGATCGTGGTCGTTGACGATGATGAAGGAGCCGCCTTCGGCCAGCGCATTGAGCATTCCGAAAATCTTCGGATGGCGCTCGACCGGCGGGATGGTGCGCACGTCGATGAAAGGCTTCGTTTCTGTTTCTGCAGTTGTCATCTCTGTCCGTTCAGGGCGCCGTTGTTGCCTCAGTTCCCGGGAAACGCCGACGCAAACGGCCCGGATATGCAAAGCCTAGTCCCGGCCGCATCGCGACATTTTGTCGAAGCGCAAACAAATCCCGCTTTGCCCCTTGTTGCTCGCCTGCTTGGCTTTTCGCAAAGAACGACGGTGTGCATCCGGCCTAGAAACGGATCGATTGTTTCGACACGCCGATAGGAAGAGCCATGCAGTCCACCGCCCTTATGAACTATGCCGAGATGCGCTTGCCGCGTTACACCAGCTACCCGACCGCGCCACGCTTTTGCGCCGGCATCGATCGCGAGACGTACGCCGACTGGCTGGGCACGATCCCAACGGACTGGGATGTCTCACTCTACCTGCACATCCCCTTCTGCCGCTCGATGTGCTGGTATTGCGGATGTCACACCACGATCACCCGACAGAACGAACCGATCCTCGATTACCTCAACGTGCTCAGGCAGGAGATCAACATGGTGGCCGATCATGTGTCCGCGCCACTGCCGGTCGGCGAGGTCCATTTCGGCGGCGGGACGCCGACGATCATCGAGCCGGAAGAATTCCTGGCGTTGATGGCGCTCCTGCGCGAGCGCTATCGGTTCGGTCCGAAGACAGGTGTAGCTGTCGAAATCGATCCTCGGCGCTTGACCGCCGCCATGGCGCAAGCGCTCGGCGCAGGTGGGGTGAGACGGGCCAGCCTCGGCGTTCAGAGCTTCGACCCGGTCGTCCAGAAGGCCGTCAACCGCATTCAGAGCGAACGGCAGACTGCGGATGCGGTGGCGCATCTTCGCAAGGCCGGTGTCGGCAGCATCAACTTCGATCTGATCTATGGATTGCCGCACCAGACGGTTCGCTCCTGCGTCGAGACGGTCAAGGCCGCCACGGCGATGCGGCCGGAGCGCTTTGCCGTCTTCGGTTACGCGCACGTGCCGTCGTTCAAGAAACACCAGCGCATGATTGACGAGAACGTGCTGCCCGGCGCTTCCGCCCGCACCGACCAGGCGCTCGCCATCAGCGAAGCGCTTTGCGAAGCGGGTTACCGCCAGATCGGGCTCGACCACTTCGCCCTGCCCGACGACGATCTCGTGCTCGCGCAGACCTCCGGCATGCTTCGGCGAAATTTTCAGGGCTATACGACGGACAATTGCGAAACGCTGATCGGTTTCGGCGCCTCGGCGATCGGCCGCTCACAAGACGGCTATGTGCAGAACGAAGTGCCTCCCGGGCTTTATGCAAGCCATATCGCGTCCGGCCGACTGGCAACGACGAAGGGCTATCGTTTGACCGACGAGGATCGCCTGCGTGCCGCGATCATCGAAAGGCTGATGTGCGATTTCACGGCCGACATCAAGGCAATCGCCACTGCACACGGACGGGATCCGGATTTCCTCCTCGGCGGCAATGAGCGTCTGGCAAGGATGGCCGACGACCATGTGCTGGATATCGCCGACGGCGTCATAACGGTAAGGCAGGATCATCGCTTCGTGATCCGCGCCGTGGCAGCCGCTTTCGATGCCTATATCGACGACGCGCAGCGCACGCACAGCAAGGCGGCCTGAATCGCTGCCAACGTCAAATGCAAAGAGGCCCGGTCGCGACTGGGCCTCTTTGCATTTCATCTGATCGTGCCTATCCCGCCAGGCTTCGGTAGATCGCCGGCAACGCCGCCGGCAACCGGGCGATGTTGCCGACGACGGCATAGCCGTTCTGGCCGAACATGGCAGGTACGTAGGACCGCGCCTCGCGGTCGACGGTGACGGCAAAAGCACTGACGCCGCTGCGGCGTGCCTCCGTGACCGCCTTGCGGCTATCCTCCAGTGCGAAGCGTCCTTCATAATGGTCGACGTCGTTCGGCTTGCCGTCGGTCAGGACCAGTAGCAGCTTCTTGCGGTTGGGCTGCCTCTGCAGCTCTGATGTGGCATGGCGGACGGCGGCGCCGATGCGGGTGTAATAGCCCGGCTTCAAGGCGGCGATGCGGGATTCGACGAGCGGGCTCATCGGCTCTTCGAAAGCCTTGACGCTTTCCACCTTCACCCAGTCGCGCCGCCGCGAGGTGAAGGTGAGGATCGAATGATTGTCGCCGCAGGCCGAAAGGCCGTGGGCGAGAATGAGCAGCGCCTCCTTTTCGACATCGAGCACGCGGCGATTATCGGACCAGGCATCGGTCGAAAGCGAGACGTCGACCAGGATTGTCACGGCGAGGTCGTGAACCTGCGGGCGGCTCATCAGATGGATGCGGTCGCTCCCCTGGCCGCCGGCAGCCAGATCGGTGCGGGCGCGCACCACCGCATCGAGATCGAGATCGGCGCCGTCTATCTGCGCGCGCAGGATCTCGTTGCGTGGCCGCAGCACTTCGAACTGCCGTCGCACCCGCCGGATCAGGCTTTTCGTTTCCGGCGTGAGTTCGGCCCGGTCTTCCACGCCAGATGCCGGGCCCGCCAGCACCCGGCAATGATCTTTGAGATAACTCGACGTCCTGTAGTTCCATTCGGGATAGGTGAGTTCTGATGTCAGCGGCGTCGGATCGACGGCTTCCGGCGGCAGGTCGAGATCGAAGCGGAAACGGGCAGACGGTCTGCCCTTCCGCTCGCCAAGCGTCATCTCGTCAAGATCCTGCGCAGCCTTGTTGTCATGTTCGTCGCTGTCGTCGGACGGCCGATCGACATTGACCATCTCGGCCATCGCCAGGATCTTCTCGAAGCGATTGAGGATGAAGGGGCTGCGATCCCCCTTGCGGTTCTCGGGGTTCTCCCTGACCGCTATATGGCGTTCGGTCTCAGCGATCTGACTGGAGGCGGCGCCCGTTGCCGCGACATCGTCATCGCGCTCTCTAGCAGTCTCCGGCCGCAGCAAAGTATCCGGCCACAGCGGCACCGGCAGCAGCGGCAGATATCCCGGCGGAGCGCGATGCGGGAAGATGACCGGCAAGGTCGCACCCGGTTGGCCGGCCGCCTTGTGCAGCAGCCGCAAGACACGGTTCTCGACATGCTGCTCCACCGAAGGGAGAGAACCGCGCTGGCGCTCGACGAGAACGGCTTCAGCCAGGTGGCAGTATTTGCGGCGCATGCCCGGAAACCGCTGGAAGACCTCGGCCACGGTTTCCTGCGCCCGCGACAGATAGGCCAGATCGGACAGCAAGGGATCCGTTTCTGCAGCCGGATCGAGCGGCATGGTCGCCATATAGGCGGCCAACCAGAAATAAAGGTCGATGTTGAGTTTCCTGTCGGGAAAAATGTCGATCTCGCCGGGCAGCATCAAAGACGCGTGATCCCGGCCGGGCTGCACGAGCTTTTCCTCGCCGAGCCCCATTTTCTGCCGCCACTTCAGACGGTGGCCGGACGTGCGGCCGCGCGCAGGCACAATCTGGACCGCGGCCTCGCCGCCGTGTCCTCGAAAGCAGATCGCCAGCATCGGCATCATATCGGCCAGTTTGACAGCCTGTTCGGGATAACGCCGCCAGGTGCCGGTATTGCCGATGAAACGGTGCCAGGCACGGCCGACGGTTTCTTCCAGTTCGAGGAAATCCAGCATGACCTGTTCCTCAAGCGATCAAGGAGGCGGCGACTTCGAGAAGCGCTGCCCGCACGTCGGGCTCGTCGGTCAGCGGCTCGATCATTGCCGCCCGCACCGCGTCTTTGACAGGCATTCCGGCATCGATCAGGCAGGCGCAATAGACCAGCAGGCGGGTCGAGACACCCTCCTCGAGATCATGCCCTTTGAGTGCGCGCAGGCGTGCCGCGAGATTGACGAGCGGCGCCACCTGGCTTGCGGCCAGCCCGCTTTCGCGGGAGACCACCTCGATCTCCTCGTTGCGTGGCAGGAAATCGAACTCGATCGCGACGAAACGTTGCCGAGTGCTGGGCTTCAGGCTCTTGAGCAGGTTCTGGTAGCCGGGATTGTAGGAGACGACCAGCATGAACGCTGGAGGCGCTTCGAGCAGTTCGCCGGTCCGCTCCAGGGGCAACATGCGGCGGTCGTCGGTCAGCGGATGCAGCACGACAGTCACATCCTTGCGTGCTTCGACGATCTCGTCGAGGTAGCAGATCCCGCCCTCGCGCACGGCGCGTGTCAGGGGGCCATCGACCCAGACGGTATCGCCGCCCCTCAACAGGTAGCGCCCGGTCAGATCCGCTGCGGCCAGGTCGTCATGGCAGGAGACGGTGGAAAGCGGCAGGCCGAGCTTTGCCGCCATGTGGCTGACGAAACGGGTCTTGCCGCAGCCGGTCGGGCCCTTGAGCAGGAGCGGCAATTGCCGGACCCAGGCATTCTCGAACAGCGCGCACTCGTTGCCGGAGGGGCTATAGGCGGGAATGTCGATCGATACCGGAACCAGGCTTGGTTGAACAATGCTCATGGCATGTCTCCGTGAAAGAGGAGGGAGGAGATGGCCGGTCCGGGCAACCCGGACCGGCGCGTTCATTCATTCTGCAGGCTGCATCGATGCACTCAGCGTCTTGCTGCGTTCCCGACCGGGGACGAGGATCGCCCAGACGAACATCAGCGCCGAGATCAGCACAAAGACGCCCGAGCCGAGGCGGATCCAGTAGAACAGCGCGAGCTGGTCCTGGACGTCCATGTAGCTCTCACCCAGGACGCGCTGCAGATGAGACTGCAGCACGCCGGCGAAGGTGAGTGCGAAGGTCATCACCGACATTGCCGTGCACATGATCCAGAAGCTGACCATGGAAAGCATCTGGTTGTAGGGCGCCCGACCGCGGATTTCGGGGATGGCATAGGCCATGACGGCGAGGTTGAGCATCACATAGGCGCCGAAGAAGGCGAGATGTCCGTGCGCTGCAGTCACCTGGGTACCGTGGGTGTAGTAGTTCACCGACGACAGCGTGTGCAGGAAGCCCCAGACACCGGCGCCGAAGAAGGCCATCACCGAGCAGCCGATCGACCAAAGCAGCGCCGCCCTGTTCGGGTGCTTGCGGCCAGCCTTCCAGGTCATCACGAAAGTGAAGATCACCATGGTGAAGAACGGCGCGACCTCGAGCGTCGAGAACAGCGACCCAATCCACTGCCAGTAGCCCGGCGCGCCGATCCAGTAGTAATGGTGGCCGGTGCCGAGGATGCCCGAGAACAGCGCCAGGCCGACGATGACGTAGAGCCATTTCTCGACCACTTCCCGGTCGATACCGTTGAGCTTGATCATCAGGAAGGCGAGCACCGACGCCATGATCAATTCCCAGACGCCTTCGACCCACAGGTGGACGACGTACCACCAGTACATCTTGTCGAGCGCGAGATTGATCGGATTGTAGAAGGCGAAGAGGAAGAAGATCGCAACGCCCCAGAGCCCGAAGATCAGGATGTTGGTGACGGTGGTCTTGCGGCCTTTGAGCACCGTCAGCGTGATGTTGTAGAGGAACATCAGCGCGACGATGACGATGCCGACCTTGATTGCGAAGGGTTGCTCGAGAAACTCTCGCCCCTCGTGGATACGCAGGAGGTAGCCGACGACGGCGATGGCAGCGGCGATCAGGAAGATCCAGAACTGCGCGATCGCGATCTTGGTGCTGTAAAGCTCGGTCTCCGCCTCTTCCGGCAGGAGGTAATAGGTGGCTCCCATGAAGCCCATCAGCAGCCAGACGATAAGGGCGTTGGTATGCACCATGCGAACGATGTTGAAAGGCAGCAGTTCGGACAAGGTATTGGGAAGGACATAGATGGTGCCGGCAAGCACGCCGAACAGCACCTGGGCGAGGAACAGGCCGATCGCTCCGTAAAAATAGAGCATCGCGACCTTCTGGGTCTGGTATTTCATGATTTCACACTCCAATCGCGGCGCAGAGCATCCCGCCGAAGGGCGGATAAGATGCTCTGGTTTCAAAGAGTTAGGGCGTCGTTCACGCGTTCACCCGAACGCGCGGCGCCCTAGCCGGCCTCGTTCGGCGGCCAGTTCTGGGTCTTGATACGGCTTGTCCACTCCAAGAAATCGGCGAGGTCGTTGAGTTCCTGTTCGGTGAGGTTGAACTGCGGCATCTGCCGGCGCCCTTCGATGCCGCTCGGCTGGGCAGCCATCCAGGCCTTCATCGTTTCACGCGCGCCGTCCGGATCGGTCTCGCCGCCCCAGCGCTTCCAGACATTGCCGAGCTCGGGCGCGAAATAGGCGCCTTCACCGAGAAGCGTGTGGCAGTTGATACAGGCGTTCTTCTCCCAGACGTGCTTGCCGCGCGCGACCGCGTCCGTCAGCGTCGACTCATCCGTCGAGACCGTGCGCATGTAGTAATGGCTGTGGGCGGTCAGCCCGACAAAGATTGCAAAAAAGAAAAAGGACCCGCCGTAAAAGACGTTTCGGGCCCCGGTCTTGGTGAGGCGTTCTGCCATCACGTGATCCTTTCGACTTCGGCCGACCTTGAACACCGTGGCCGGCTGATCTGATCCCCTCCCCGGTTGGCGCCGCGACCTGCGGCACCGACGAACTATCGGGGCGCGGACCATGTCTAGGGATTTCCGAAAGGCCTTCTTTGCGTTTTGGCAAACAAGCGGAAGAGTGGTTTCAAGCGGATGGCACCGCGCCGATCACAAGCTTTGCCAGAGCCAGAAGCGCGAGGATGACGGGCCAGGCCAGCAGGCCAAACCGCAGACCAGCCGGGGCGTGACGCAGGCCCATGAAATCCAGAGCCACGAGCCGGCACTTGATGACCGCCAGCGACAGCAGCGCCACGGTCACTGCCGTCGTGCCGCCCCAGAACGTCATCATGACCATGCCCGAAAGCACGATCGCGACCAGAACGGCCCAGATATTGTGAAGTCGGCGCGCATTGTGATGGGTCATGGCAATCACACGAGATAGACGAGCGGGAACATCACGATCCAGACAAGGTCGATGACGTGCCAGAGGGTGGCGATCAGCGCAATGTTTCCGGGGCTCGGGCGCCAGGCGACCAAGAGCAGGACAGCGCTGCCGAAGGCGACGTGCAGCAGGTGGAAGCCGGTGATGAGGAAATAGAGCTCGAAGAAGGCACCGAACTGCGGCACCCCGGCGACGGCGACCTCGGTGGAATATTCGAAAAGCTTGATGACGACGAAGGCAAAACCGAAAAGGGCAGCGAGAACCAGCGCACGCCGGCGCGTGGGCGTCGAAGCGGCCGGACGCGCCGCCGAAGCCGCCTGCCAGCCGCTGGTCAGAAGAACGAGCGTATCGATGCCCGCGAGCAGCGAATTGAGATGTGAACGGGCCGCGGCAAACGCATCTGCCTGTATGACGCCGACCACGAGAAAGCCGGCCAGCAGGATGCCGAAGGCTGAAAGTTCGCTCCACACGAGCACCCAGAGCAGCAGATCGTCTACGGATGCATGTTCTTCTGTTTGTTCTGTCTCGACAACCGGAAGGGCGTGCCCGTCCATGCGCCAACTCCTTTGCTGGAACCGGCCGTCAGCTAGGCAGGCGGGCATCCCTTGTCTTTGCGATTGCGCAAAGAGGCGGGGCAACGGGGCTGATAGCAGCAAGCTCATTCCAGGAGTTTTCCGATGACAGACGCTCAAATCGGCCTTTCCGTCGCAACCCCGATCATTGTCGGGTTCGCCCTTGCTCTGTATCGCATGGGCGTGCTGCAGCGCGGCGCGACACTATCGGCCATCTTGTCCTCCGTTGCGATCGCGATCGTTCTCTTCCTCGACCGGTAAGACACCGGTCCCGCGCGTGGCCATTTGCTGTATGGCATGAACTCGTATGCACGCTCGCGGACGGCTTGCCAGGGTCCACCCTGGAGCCGTCAGCGGCCTCCTTCGCGGCAGCAGGCCACTTCCGCATAACTGGACGTCCGAGCATCCCGGTTGAAGCCACATGTCAACACTGGTAAGCTTCCGATCCTTCCGCATCCAAAGTAGGAGCGCGTCCCGTGAGTGAAGCGGGCATGGAGCGTCGGGTGCCGCCATTCTCGCCGCAGACGTCGTCGGTTAGCGCCTGCCCACTCGAGAGGATGAGGCAACCACGATCGCGACATAGAAGCGCGCATCGTCAGGCGCTGCCCTCCCGAAGAGAAAAAACGCGACGGATTAGGGGAGGATCGGAGGGATGTCTGATCAATGGCTATTCAAGAGCGAGACTTACGATAACTGCAATTGCGCCATGAATTGTGGTTGCCAGTTCAACTTGCCAAGTACCCACGGCTATTGTCAGTCGGCTTTCGTCGGCAACATCGTTGAAGGCCATTTCGACGATACGCCGATCGCAGGCCTGAACTGGGCGGCACTTTACAAGTGGCCCGGCGAAATCAAGGACGGAAACGGCCGGCGCCAGATCGTTATCGACGAGCGGGCGAATGAAGCTCAACGGATCGCGCTTGAATCGATCATCTCAGGCGAGGCAGGCGAACCATTGAGCAATCTTTTCTCCGTATTCGCGTCCACATGCTCGGAATCTTGCGAGACATTGTTCCTGCCGATTCATCTTGAGGCGGACTTGGAACGCAGAACCGCCAGAGTAGAGATACCCGGTGTCATGCGCAGCAGCGGCAGGCCGATGATCAATGAGTTTAATGGTCAACCGTTCCACATTGCTATGGCGCGTCCCAGCGGCAGTTTCGAGTTTACCTATGCAGAGATCGGGCTAGGCACGACCTCGGTCACCGGGGATATGGAGATGGCGTTCGAAGAGTCATGGGCGCATTTCTGTGTTCACCACTTCAATCAGCATGGTTTGGTCCGAGAAAGATCAAGGCTCACCGCATGGCTTGAGCGGATGAGCCCGCGTCCGTGAATGACGACGATGGGTTGAACCCGGCCCAAAGGCCGTGCCCCCGCAGGTTCTGGACTCGTAAACTCTGGGCCCGAGCGGCTCAATCAGCCGCCACTCCGTCTCACTCAGATCGTACCGCGCCATCCAAAGCTCCTTTCAAAGAGCTTTGGACCGCATCAAGTTGAATCCGGCGACCCCTTATGCGTTCACGACGTAGCACCGCGAGCGGCGAACGGTCGCGCCGGGGACTTTGCGAAATGTCAAAGAGGACGGTCGCCATCGGGTGTAGTTCAGACGCGAAACATCCCAATGGAGCAGGTTCGATGCGACAGCGCTTTACCGGACACCAGGAACTGGGCGAGGCCTACCGCGGACTTCTCGACCTGTGCGATCGCCTCGAAGCCCTCGCCGACTCGATTCCACATCGCATTGACGGTGCGAGCTGCCGCATGATTCTGGCGGAACTGCCCGAAAGGCTCAAACAGGTCCATGCGCTCGAGGAGTCAATCCTGTTTCCAGCCGTTGAAGACCAAAGGACAGCCAAAGATCGCGACGCGTTGATCGAACGACTACGCGCCGAGCACGACCACGATGACCAGGCGGCCGCCGAGCTGGGGCGCGTGCTGCAGGCTGTGTTGGATGACCGGGCGTCGCTAGGCTGGGACGCGATCGGCTATATGTTGCGGGCCTTCTTCGAAACCGTCCGCCGCCACGTGGCGACGGAGCGCCTGCTGCTCGCAGCCTGTGCATGAGACCCTCGACATGACCTATTTCCTCCTCGCCTTTGCCGCCTTCCTGCTGCTCCATCTCGTGCCGGCCTGGCCGTCACTGCGCCAGGGCCTGATCGACCGGCTCGGTCGCCGAACCTATTTCGCTGCCTACTCGCTGCTGTCGCTGGTTGCGCTGGGTTTCGTCTTTCATGCGGCGCTTCAGCTCGATTTCGTGCCGATCTGGGATCCGGCGCCGTGGCAGGCCTGGGTAACGTTCATTCTGGCTCCGCTCGGCATTTTCTTCGTGCTCGCGGGCCTCTTCAGCGAAAACCCACTGTCGATCTCGATCTTCGAAAATCGCGATCAGACAGGCGCAATCGTCGCCATCACACGTCATCCGGTCCTGTGGGGTTTCCTGTTGTGGGCGATCGCTCATGTCGTGCCCAATGGCGACCTACGATCGCTGGTGCTCTTCGGTGGTTTCGCGCTCTTCGCCCTGGGCGGGTTCTTCATGGTGGAGAAGCGAGCGCGGCGACGCCTGAATGAACGCTGGTCCGTCACAAGCAGCCGCACTTCCATCTGGCCCTTTGTCGCGATCCTCAAGGGCCGGACGCCGTTTCGCGCGGATCCGGTGATGATCCTGTCGGCCTTCGCGACCGCTGCAATCACCCTCTGGCTGCTTGCAGGCGGCCACTATGCGATGTTCGATGCCGATCCGCTGCTGCAAGCCCTTCCGTTCAACTGATCTTCTCCCCCTGCCAGGCCCTTGCAAGCGGCGCGATCGGCAGCGCCAGCAGATCGATTGCCCTTGCGGCGAGATGGTCGATGATCGCCTCGACGCTTGCCGGCCGGTGGTAAAAGGCCGGCACCGGCGGCATGATGATGGCGCCCATTTCCGTGGCGGCGCACATATTGCGCAGGTGCCCCAGATGAAGCGGCGTCTCGCGCGTCATCAGGACGAGACGGCGACGCTCTTTCAGGTGTACGTCCGCAGCCCGGACAAGCAGATTGTCGGCCAGCCCGTTGGCGATCGCGGCAAGCGTGCGCATGGAACAGGGCGACACGATCATCCCGGCCGTCGGAAACGAACCGCTGGCGATCGCCGCGCCGATATCGCTATTGTCGTAGGTCCGATCAACCTTTTCCAGAAGCCGCAGCAGCGCGTGCGCTCCGACCTCATGGGCAAGCGTGCGATGCGCTGCCGGCGACATCACCAGATGCATCTCGACCTCGTCGATCTCAGCTAGCCGTTCGGCGATGCGCAAAGGAATGGCGGCACCGGATGCGCCGGTCACACCGACGACAATTTTCAACCTGCTCATCGCGCTCCGCCTCCAAGGCCAAGATCGGCCCAGATGGTATCAACCTGCTCGACGACATCCGGCGTCATGTCGAGCACCCGCCCCCATTCCCGATCCGTCTCCGAGCCGATCTTCGTCGTTGCATCCAGCCCGAGCTTGCCGCCGAGGCCGGAGCGCGGCGAGGCGAAATCGAGATAGTCGATCGGCGTGTCGGCAATCACGGTGACATCGCGGCTCGCATCGAAGCGGGTGGCCAGCGCCCACATGACATCGGGCCAATGGCGGACATTGATATCCGGGTCGACCGCGATGATCAGCTTGGTGTAGCTGAACTGCGGCAGCATCGACCATAGACCCATCATCAGTCGTTTCGCCTGTCCGGGGTAACGCTTGTCGATCGAGACGACCATGGCGCGATAGGAACAGGCCTCCGGCGGCAACCAGAGATCGGTGATCTCCGGGAACTGCTTCTTGGCCAGCGGAACGAACAGCATGTTCATCGCCTCGCCCAGGCGCGAAGGCTCGTCCGGCGGCCGGCCGGTATAGGTGGAGAGATAATAGGGGGCACGGCGCGTGGTGATGGCGGAAAGTGTCATGACCGGAAACGGTTCGACAGAATTGTAGTAGCCGGTGTGGTCGCCATAGGGCCCTTCCTCGGCCGTCTCAGTCGCCGATACCGTTCCTTCGAGGACGATCTCGGCATTTGCCGGAACGGCCAGCGGCACCGACGTAGCCGCCGTGAGCTGCGTTCGGCTGCGCCGCAACAGTCCGGCGAAGTTGAGTTCGCTCAGCCCCTCCGGCAGCGGCATGACGGAGGCAAGGATCGTGGCGGGATCGGCGCCGATTGCCACGGCAACCGGCATGTCGCGCCCCTGGCGCTGCCACAGGCGATGGTGTCGGGCGCCACCGCGATGGGCAAGCCAACGTAGGATCACCCGGTCCCGGCCCAGCACCTGCATGCGATAGATGCCGACATTGACATCGAGCGGATCGTCCGGTGCGCGCGTGATCACCAGCGGCCAGGTGATCAGCGGTGCCGGTTCGCCCGGCCAGCACCATTGGATCGGCAAGCGGCCAAGGTCGAGGTCCGCGCCACGCCAGACGATGTCCTGGCAAGGTGCGGACGCCACATGTTTCGGCCGCATGAAGAGTGCAGACCGCAACAGCGGCAGCCGGTCCCAGGCATCGCGCAGCGACCCGGGCGCGCGCGGATCCCGCAGCTCGGCCAGCTCGCGTGCAAGCTCGACAAGTCCGCCGGTGCGTAAACCGAAACCACGTTCGATCCGGCGCTCGGTGCCAAAGAGATTGGCAAGCAGAGGGATGTCGTGGACGCGCCCGGAAGCATCGACCGGCCGCTCGAACAGCAAGGCCGGTCCCTCATCCGCCAGAACGCGTCGGTGGATTTCGGTCACCTCATGCACCAGCGAGACGGGACGGGAGATGCGTTTCAGCTCCCCGTCACGCTCCAGCGCGCCGGCAAAATCCTGAAGCGAGACAAAACCCTTGGCGGAACGGAAGTTCTTGTTCATGCCGCCTCTTAGGCTCGGCAAATGCCCGATGTCTTTGACGTGGGACAAACAGCCGGCGCGGTGCGGCGACTAGCATGCAAACCATTCTTTGCTCCATCTTTATGCAGGCAGCCCATGACCCTACCCTTTGCGATGACCGTGCCTTTCCGGATCGCCCCGCTCTCCGTCATCGAACACGCCACGCGGCTCGTCTTTGCCCAGGTCGTTGCCCAGCATCCGGATCTTTTCGACCGGCTCGGGGAGCACGCCGACAAGCGGTACGCCTTTGTCCCCACGGATCTTCCCGTGGGCTTTCTGGTAGAGCCGGCGGCCCGCCGCATCTCCGTTCACCGCAAGCCGCATCTGCCGGTCGCTCACGCCTGCATGGGCGGCAGGTTCGTGTTGCTTCTGGCGCTGCTCGAAGGCCAGATCGACGGCGATGCCGTGTTCTTCTCCAGAAGCCTGACGATCACGGGCGACATGGAAGCCATGTTGGCGCTGCGCAACGCGCTCGACGACTGCGACATCGACCTGCCGGCAGATATCGCCCGCATGAGCGGGCCGTTCGCACCCTTGGTCCGGCGCGCAGCGGCTGAAATCAGGACACGCGCATTGTCCGGGGAGGCAGCCACATGGAACTGATCTGTCCGGCGGGCACGCCCGCCGCCTTTCGCGAGGCCGTGGATGCCGGCGCCGATGCCGTCTATTGCGGCTTTCGCGACGAGACCAATGCACGCAACTTTCCCGGCCTCAACTTCTCACGCGACGAACTGAAGACCGCGATTGCCTACGCCCGCCGGCACAAGGTGATGACCTTCGTCGCCATCAACACCTTCATGCGGGCGGGTCAAGAAAAGCTCTGGCATGACGCGGTCGACGATGCCGTGCGCCTTGGGGCCGACGCCCTTATCCTCGCCGACTTCGGATTGATGGCCTACACGGCCGAGCGCCATCCGGAGCAACGGCTGCACGTCTCGGTCCAGGCCTCCGCCTCCAACGCCGACGCCGTCAAATTCCTTGTCGAAACCTTCGGTGCGAAGCGCGTCGTGCTTCCGCGCATTCTCACGATTCCCGATATCGCCCGCCTTGCGCGCCAGATCAGCTGCGAGATCGAGGTCTTCGTTTTCGGCGGGCTCTGCGTGATGGCCGAGGGGCGCTGCTCGCTCTCGTCCTACGCCACCGGCAAGTCTCCCAACATGAACGGCGTCTGTTCGCCGGCAAGTCACGTGCGTTACCGCGAGGATGGCAGCGAACTGGTATCGGAACTGGGCGACTACACCATCAACCGCTTTCCGGCCGGCGAAGCCGCCGGTTATCCCACGCTCTGCAAGGGACGCTTCGACATTGCCGAGGAGCGTGGGTACGCCTTCGAGGATCCGGTTTCGCTCGACGTCATGGATCACATCGATGCCCTGCGCGATGCGGGTGTCGGCGCGTTGAAGATCGAGGGACGCCAGCGCGGCAAGGCCTATGTCGCCGAGGTCGTGTCCATCATGCGTCGCGCCGTCGCTGCCAATGCGGACGAGAGGCCCGCCTTGCTGTCGCGTCTCCGGCGGCTTAGCGAGGGACAGAAGACGACATCAGGCGCCTACGAGAAGCGGTGGAGGTAACGACATGCCCGCATCAACACACCCCTCGCTCAGCCTCGGCCCGGTACTTTACCTCTGGGACGGACCCAAATGGCGCGACTTCTATTTCCGCATTGCCGACGAAGCCCCGGTCGAACATGTCACCCTCGGCGAGGCAGTCTGCTCGAAGCGTCTGCATTTCATCGAACCGCATGTCGCCGAGGTGATCGAACGCCTGGAGGGCGCCGGCAAAAAGGTCAGCCTTGCCTCGCTTGCGCTGGTTACTTTGGAACGTGAAAGCCAACTCGTGCGCGGCCTTGTGCGCGACAGCGTCCATCCGATCGAGGCCAACGATCTGTCCGCTCTCGGGCTGCTTGCCGGCAAGCCGCATTCGGTCGGCCCTTTAATCAACGTCTACAACGGCGCGACCGCCCGTCTGCTGGCGTCGCGCGGTGCGACCAGCATTTGTCTGCCGCCGGAGTTGCCCATGGCGTCGGTGCGCGACATCGCTCGCGATGCGCCTGATGTCGTGTTTGAAATCTTCGGTTTCGGACGCGTGCCGTTGGCGATCTCGGCGCGCTGCGCCCACGCCCGTTCCAAGGGTCTGGTGAAGGACAATTGCCAATTCATCTGCGGCGAAGACAGCGACGGGCTCATCGTCGACACACTCGACCGCCAGCCGTTCCTTGCCCTCAACGGGGTGCAGACCATGTCGCACACATGCCAGAGCCTGTTGCAGGAGCTTGGCGAACTGACCGCCGCCGGCATCGGCCGCATCCGGTTGTCGCCGCAGGACTGCGACATGGTGATGGCCGCCCGGATCTATGACGATGTTGCAACCGGACGATGCTCGCCCGCCGAGGGCCTTGGTCGCCTGACGCTCGCCTACCCGGGCGTGCCGCTGTCGAACGGTTTTCACCATGGCCAGACCGGCGCGTCATGGATCGCAGCGCCCGCCGGCTCGCCCCCATGGAGGTGAACGATCGCAGATGAGTTGATCCTTTCGGCCAAGGAGACGACGGATGATGCCAATCTCGCCGATGTCGTCGGCAGCATTCGTTGGCTGATCGATGGCGCGACGCTCGATTGCGCCTGCCGGACCGAGATCGATCAGTTGCTCTTCCAGTTCGAAGCACTGGCTGCCGGGCGGCTTCGCCGGGCGCGACCCGGTGCGGGCCGGTCATTACTCGCCCCGTCTCGTATCGATCTCCCTCTGCGGCGGCACGGCCGCATCGTCCTGCAGACCGCGCTTGAAATTGCGAATGCCCTTTGCGACATCCCCCATCAGTTCCGGGATCTTGCCGCGTCCGAACAGGACCAACACCACCGCAAGCACGATCAACCAATGCCAAATACTCAAGGAACCCATGTCTTCGCTTCCCTAAAACTGTACCGATGCCGCCGGGCGGCGACTGGGTCGCCGGCTGCGACATAGGATTAGCGTCCGTTGGGCGGGAAATCCTTGTCGGGTGACAAACGGCGGGCCGCTATGTCCCCAAACCGCCTGGACCCTGTCGCCATGCGCGATACTGCGCCTTGTCGGGGAGCGATGGTCAGGCGTTGGTCCATCAACGCGCGGCAAGGATTAAACCCTGCCGCCGGCGCTCGTGACTTCGATCGTGGCATCGCCGGACGTATTTCGCTGAACCAGTCAAGATCGATCGCCCAACCGTCATCGGCGAGTTCGGCACTGATCCGAGGCCTCCACCGTGACCTTCGTGTGCACCCGTTCCGCCATCCCGACTTATCGACAGCAAGTTTGCGAAGGTCGTGCCTGTTCTGGACTTGTGGCCCCCGGAAACCTCGATGCACCGAGCGGATAAAAAGTTGCCGGCGCCGCCGAGCGAGACAGCGGCACCGGCAAGCATGAGGCGGACTACTCCTTTGCCAACCGCTCGCCGATCCTCGAAGCGAAGTTCATCACGTGGAAGATGTAGTTCTCCTCGACGGTGCCCTGGAACAGATGAGCCCATGGTCCGGCTGCATAGATGCCAAGGTCCTCGCCGCCATGGGTTTCGCTGTTGAGCGGCACCAGCGAGTGCTGAACAAAATCAGGCTTGGTCGTCTCTTCGGAAGTCAGCATCGGCCGCTCCTGCGGCTTTTCATAACCGCCTGGACCGTTGGCGAAACCGATCGTGGTATAGGTCTTGCCGTCCTTGCCGTAGATTGGTTCACCGTCGACGCCGACAGAGATCCCCAGAATTGGATTGCCTCGCTTGGCATAGCCCGCAATCGTCAATGTGTGGCTATGATCACCGGTGACAACGATCAGCGTCTCGTTGAGATCGACCTTGCGCAGAACAGCCTTTACCGCCTCGTTCATGGCAGCGGCGTCAGACAGGGTGCGGTAGGCATTGGACTCGTGGCTGGCATGATCGATGCGCCCGCCTTCGACCAGCAGCACATATCCCTCCGGGTTGCGCGACAGAATGTCGATCGACTTTTCAGCCATCTCGGCGAGCGACGGCTCGCCGGCCTTATCGGCGGGGCGGTCGACGTCGTACTGCATATGTGATGGTTCGAACAGGCCAAGAAGGTGATCCGTGCGAGCGGTGTCGACCGCGTCAAACTGGGCTTTGTTCCAGACATAGGCGCCTTTGTCGCCGTAACGGTCCGTCCATGCCTTGGTGAGATCCATGCCATCCTTGCGCTTGCCGCTCTTTTTCGCGTTCCCGGGGTACTCGGGATCTTCCATCGACGCCGGCAGGAAATTGCTGCGGCCGCCTCCAAGGGCCACTTCCAGACCATCGCCATAGCCCATCTCGACGAGCTGGCGTGCAATGTCGAGGCAACCGGCGCGCAGCGCTTCTTCCGGCATATGGGAATCGGACTCCCAGTCGCGATTGGCGATGTGGGCGTAGGTGGCTCCCGGTGTCGCATGGGTCATTCGGGTCGTTGTGACCGCACCGGTCGACATGCCGATCGTCTCGGCCATTTCCCAGAGGGTGGTCACCTGCTTAGTCTTCTGATCCTCGCACGAGTCCAGCTTGGCCGTGTGATCAAGCCCCATGGCGTCGTTGATCGACTTCACGCCGGTGGTCATGGCCACGGCACTGGGAGCAGAGTCGGTGATCTGGGCATCCGAGGAGTAGGTCTTCGACGCGGCGAGGTAGGGAAAGGCTTCCCAGGCAAGCACGTTGGATTCGCCATCAACGCCGCGCTGCTGCCCCTCGAAGATGCGGGCTGCGGTGACCGTAGAAAATCCCATACCGTCACCGACAAACAGGATAACGTTCTTCGCCTTGTTCGTGTTCTTCTGCAGCTTCAGGATGTTGGCCAGCGTGGTGTCGGCCTGCTTGAAGTAGGGGTCGTCCGCCTGGACCAGCGTGGCGTCAGCGGCTGCCGCTTGCGCCGCTCCAAACAGGCCCAAAAGCGCCAAGTGCAGAACCGTGCTTCGCAATCTAGCCGTTTTGATTGTCGTCATTCTCATTTCTCTCCTCCGTGTTGGCCCTTTTTCAAGGGTGGTTTGTGTTCCGGTGCCCTGCAATGCCGGGCGGCTCCAGCAAGACGACCGTCCTTCCGGTGGCACCGCACCGATACGAGCGTTCTCCCAACGCGCGTTCATGTGTGTCAGGGCGCTGTGCGCCAGCCGACCAAGAGCATTTCCGGTTCAGATGGAGTCACGGAAACGCTCTATCTCCTTGTTTTTGCACAATTCCTGGACGGAAAACCGCTTCGGACTTTTCCTGGAAATGCTCTATGCTGAAACCAATCGGGCCTCTGTGGGTTCGAAGCTGACGAACACGGATGATCCGACCTGCGGGGCGCCAGCGATCGGAGGCGCCACGGCGAAGAGAGAACCAAGCTCTCCCTGCAACGTGTATTGGATCTGGTTTCCCAGATAGGCGGCATAGGTGATCTCAGCCGGAAAGGTCGATTGGCCCGGCATCCGGTCGAGCTTGATCTGATGGGGCCGCAAGACGAGCTTGGCGGGGCCGGTTGGCGCAGCGGCTGAGGGCAACGTCAGCTTCCTGCCGCACAGAGCGATTTCAGCCCCAGACGATGACGCTGCCGTGACTTCAACATCCACGAGGTTCGCATCGCCGATGAAGTCGGCAATAAAGGCCGAGGCGGGGCGCTCGTAGAGATCGTGAGGCGATCCTTCCTGGGCGATCTCGGCGTTTCGCATGACGATGATGCGATCCGAAACGGCCATCGCCTCTTCCTGGTCATGGGTCACGTAGACCGCCGTCAGGCCAAGCCGCTGCTGTATCTGGCGAATTTCTTCGCGAACGTGACGGCGCAGCTTCGCGTCAAGGTTCGACAGCGGCTCGTCCAATAGCAGCACTTCCGGTTCGAGCACGATTGCGCGAGCGACGGCGACGCGTTGCTGCTGACCGCCCGACAGTTCCGAAGGCAGGCGGTTGCCGAACCCCTTGAGGCCGACGAGCTCAAGACCCATCTCCGCCCGTTGCTTGGCTTCGGCCTTGCGCATCCGCTTCACGGTCAGGCCGTATGCGACGTTCTCGAGAACAGTCATATGCGGGAAGAGCGCATAGGACTGAAACACCATCGAGACCTTCCGATAGGTGGCCGATAGGTGAGTAACGTCCTGACCGCCGATGAAGATGCTGCCTTCACTGGCGCTTTCCAGCCCGGCGATCAGACGCAGCGTCGTCGTCTTGCCGCAGCCGGAAGGGCCGAGAAGCGTCACGAGTGTTCCGGGCTCGATCTCCAGCGACAATTCCTTGAGAGCGGTCACGTTGCCGTAGCGCTTTGCGACCCGGTCGAAACGGACGGATCCTTTCGGCAGTGTGTTGGTCATGGGTGGTCCTTTCGTTCAGGCTGCTTCGAGGCGGTTGGTCCGCCGCAGGCGCCTTTGGCCGATAGTGAATTGAAGGGTGAGGATGGCGGCGAGCATCGTCAGGATCAGCACGGCGGAATAGGCGATGGCGACGCCGAAATCGCCATTCTCGACGCGGCCGACGATGAAGGAGGTCGCCATGTTGTGGCGGGCACTGACCAGAAAGATGACCGCCGAGACCGATGTGATGGAACGCACGAAGCTGTAGGTCACGGCGGCAAGAATAGCGGGTCCGAGCAGTGGTGCCAGAACGCGACGCGCTGTCGTGAAGCTGTTGGCGCCGAGCATCGTCGAGGCCTCGTCAAGGCTCTTGTCGAGCTGGGACATCGCGGCAATCCCACCACGCACGCCAACGGGCATGTTGCGGAAGATGAAGACGATCACCAGGATTATGGCCGTGCCCGTCAGCTCGATCGGCGGGAAGTTGAAGGCCATGACATAGGCCACACCGATAACCGTTCCGGGGATGGCGAAGGAAAGCATCGTCGAGAATTCGAATGCCGCCTTGCCGAAGAACCGCTGTCGAACCAGCAGATATGCGGTGGCCAATCCGATCAGGGCCGTGAGTGGCGCCGATATGGCGGCGATACCCAGCGTCGTGAAGAAGCTGTCCCAGGCCGAGCCGGTGAAGCGCAGACCATGACCGATATCGATGGCGAAGGCGCGTGCATAATGAGCAAGGGTAAATGTATGATCATAACCCCAAAGCTTCACCAGGCTGCCAAACGCAATCATCGAATAGACGACGGCCGTGAAGGCAGCCCAGGGCAGTGCGAGCGCGTAACAGGCCGCTCTGAGGCCGGGGTTGAGCGCCGCGTGCCGACCGGAATCGGCCTTTCCGGTCACTGTCGTATAGGACTTCTTGCCGACCCAACGTCGCTGGATCAGAAAGACGCCCAGCGTCAGGAACAAGAGGGCTATCGACAGGATGGCGGCACGCGCCGGATCGGCGACGGCGCCGACGATCGCAAAATAGATCTCGGTCGACAGCACGTTGAAGTTGCCGCCGAGCACGAGCGGGTTGCCGAAGTCAGCGAGGCTTTCGATGAAGCCGAGCAGAAAGGCATTGGCAAGCCCGGGCCGCATCAGCGGAAGCGAGACATAGCGAAACGTCTGCCAACGGTCCGCATCGAGCGTCTGCGAGGCCTCTTCCATCGAGGGGCTGACACCCTCGACAACACCGATCAGCACCAGAAAGGCAATTGGCGTGAAGCTCAGCACTTGCGCCAGATAGACACCCCAGAAGCCGTAGAGCCAGCGTGTCCGTTCGAGCTCGAAGACGTCGGCGAGCAAATTCGTCACCGTGCCGGAGCGGCCGAAAAGCAGGATGAGCGCCAGGCCGATCACGAATGGGGGGGTGATGATGGGGATAATCGTCAGCACCCGCAAAAGCCCCTTGGCCCTGAAGTTCGTGCGCGTGAAGATCAGCGCGAAAGCAAGGCCGAGTACGGTCGTGCCCAAGCCGGTCATGAGGGCAAGGATCAGCGAATTGGTTCCCGAGCCGCAAGGCCCCGCAAAGACCAGGCACTTCGCGCCCCAGATGTCGGCCGAAAGAAGCCTCGGCAGGAACTCGCCGAAACCGTAGCCCGTCTTGTCGCGCAGTTCGAAAGCGCGCAGCAATACATGCAAGACAGGATAGAAGACGAAGACGCCGACGGAAGCGACGATGGCGCCGATCAGCCCGCAAACGAACGCATCGCCCCGACCTTTGCCAAGACCGGAAATGCCCGTAGTCAGCGTGAACAGCAGGCCGCAGAACGTCAGCAAGGCGCCAATACCCATGCTGCCCTGGCCGACTTCGGTGCCGGGAAATGAAAGAAGGCGCGCGCCCGACGGGATGATCAGCAGGCCCTGCATCGCTGAAAGCGCGAGACCTGCCGCGGTGAAGGTGACAAGGCCGATCGCCGCCTGCCGTTGTGCCTTGACGACGAGAAGGACAGCAAGCGAGCCGGCAAAACCGATAAGCGGAGCCGCGAGCCACCAGCGCCCATGAAACAGCATTTGGGCCAGGCCGGACGGCACTTCGCCTCTGATATAGGCCGCCAGAACAGCAGGATCGAGCAGGCCCGCATCCGTCTCGTACCATGGCAACAGGACATAGCCCGCCAGCCCCAGCGCTAGCCAAAGCGCAGTGGTCTTTTTCATTGGAGATGTTCCCTAACTAAGGCCAATGGCGCAGCAGCGGCGCAAATGGCATCGTTGCCGCATCGCGAGCGGCGTCAGCCTGTGCTGGTGACGGTAACGGCGTGCCGGAGGCATGCCGTTACCGCTCGCTGTTACTGTTCGATGGCACCGCCGGCTGATTTTACTTCGGCGTCCCAGCGGGCAAGGAGCTTCTCGCGCGTCTTCGACGAACCGTAGGTCGCAAAGTCGTAGTCGATCAGCTTGACCGAAGAGAGGTTCCCCACTTCAGGCGGCACTGGCGTGTTCAGGTTGGAGGGCGTCTGGTACGACTGTGCCTGGGCACCGAGCTTCTGGCCGTCCGGAGACAGCACGAAGTCGATGAACTGTTTGGCGGTTGCAGTGTTCTTGGTGCCCTTGATCATCGAGACCGCGCCGACTTCATAGCCCGTACCTTCGCACGGAGCGACGATCTCGAGCGGAAAGCCCGCATTCTTCTGCTGCACCATGTTGGCCATGAAACCGATGGCGAAGACGGATTCGCCGCGTGCGGCGGCCTTTACGGGCGCCGAGCCGGACTTGGTATACTGGTTGACGTTCTTGCCGATTTCGGCGAGCAGGCGGAAAGCCTCATCCTCACCGAAAAGCTGCACCAGTGTTGCAATCTCGGTATAGGCCGTGCCGGAGCTGTTGGGATTGGAAACCTGAATTTCGCCCCGATACGCTGGGTCTGCAAGATCCTTCCAGCAGGCCGGCGCCTTCAAGCCCTTTTCCTTGAGCAGTTCGGCGTTGTAGGCGATACCGAGCGCGCCGGCATAGACGCCGATGGCTTTGCCGTCGGTGATCTCGGCCATGTTCTTCGCCCAGCCGAGCAAATTCGTCGTGTTCGCGCCAGAGGCCTCGGTCAGGTTCTCCTCGGCGGCGATCATATGCGGGTCACCGGTTCCCGCAAACCACACATCGATCTTGGGATTGCCGGACTCGGCCCGGATCTGTGCGAGCGTCTCGCCGGTGCTTTTGCGGATCAAGGAAATGTCCGCACCGCTGGCGGCGCGGAACTCGTTCGCGACCAGGTCGCAATGGTCTTGTTCCGAGCTGCAGACGACGCTGAGCTGCTGGGCAGCCGCAGTTGTCGCGGTTGCCGCGATCAGCGCGGAACTCATGAATAGTGTCTTCAACATCATTGGCCGTTGCTCCTCCCTGCAATGGCTATTCGACAAACCGTTGCCGAACAACCGGTTCTACTATGTCAGCTGGGCAGGCGATTTCGCCACGATCATCGCATTAACAATCCTGCGCTGTACCGGCTTATTGATTGGGATTGTTTCAAAAGTTACAGCCTTGCCAACTTTGGCAATCAAACGCGTCGTGCAGACTTGTCCGCTTCAATATATGGTCGCTGCATGCCGCCATGTGCGGCATGGGAGGAGCTTTAGAGGTGAGGGGATTATCAGACAGACGGAGCGTTATCGCTATCGTCGATGACGATCGCGAGCATCGCGATATGGTGGCAAGTCTCCTTGCGGAGAACGGGTTTTCAGCGATTACGCTTGCCAGCATCGCCGAGTTTATCGCGCTCGGTGAGCGGCCCGAGGTCGATCTCGCGCTCATCGACCTGAAACTCAAGGGCGAGTCCGGTCACTCGCTCGCCATGCATATCCGGGCGCGCATGGACATGCCTATCGTCATGCTGACGGGCCGGGGCGATGAGATCGATCGCATCATTGGCTTGGAAACGGCGGCGGATGACTTCATCACCAAGCCCTTCAATCCGCGCGAGCTGCTGGCGCGCATCCGGGCCGTGCTGCGCCGATACGGCCGGCCGGCCGCCGGGATCGTGACCGCCGACACGACGGCACCGTCGTTGATCGCGTTCGGCGAGCTGCGTGTAGACAAGTCCAGGCGCCAGTTGCTGGGTTCCGACGGCAATGAGGTCGCGCTCACGAATTCGGAGTATCGTCTGCTTGAATACTTCCTCGACAATCCAAATCGCGTCATTCCCCGAACGGAATTGCTGACCGACCTTGGTAGCGACCTCTCGAATTACGGGGATCGAACGATTGACGTTCTGATATTGCGGCTGAGACGCAAGATCGAGCGTGTCCCTTCGAAACCGGTGCATCTTCAGACGCGGCGAACGCAGGGATATGTCTTCGTCACATCGTTGGCGCCGCACGAATGACGGTGCGCCTCCGCCATCTGAGCGTGCAGCAGAAGTTGTTGGGTTCGCTGGTGCTGTTGTCGGCAGCGACAGTGTTGATCGGCGCCGTGGCGTGGGTCGCGCTCGACCGTTCGGAGAAGCGCCTCAGCGCGTTGCATTCCGCCACGGTCCAGGATGTCGGTGATGCTCTTGCCATTTCGCGTCTTGTCTCGCAACTCTCGAGTACGGCTCCATTCCTGCTCACCTTGCAATCGTCGTACTTGATCGAGAAGGAGGCCGCCGCCGTGCTCGATACGGCGGGCCGGATCGAGGAACAGGTCGGGGCGCTCTCCAGCTCCCATCCGCGGCTCGCGGTGCAATTCGATATGCCGCTCGGTGCGCTTAGAATAGCGGTCGCGGACCTGGTCGCCGCGACGCAGCAACAGTCGGTCATTCGCGATGCGAAGTTGCGCCTCGACCGGGAACTCCTTCTGTTGGATTCTGCCATTCTTCCCGGGCAGGACACATCCGCCCTTGCCAATCCCCAGCAGCAATTTGCTGTCAGGCAGTTGATCGATCTGCTCGCGGCCGCACGCCGCACGGATAATCTGTTCCACCTCGGCGAACTTGATCGCGAGTACCATGCCGTACGGCGGCAGGTCTCGCAGACCATGCCCGGTCAGTTGTCGAAGCTGACCGGCGATGGCGAAGGACCGGCCCGAATCTTTGAATTGCGCCGGATGGAGTTCGCGTTTCTGGCAAAGGCGAGAAACGCTCTTGCGCGCATTCGTGAGCAAACAGAGAATATCAATCAGCTGAGCGCGACGGTCATCGCGCAAGCCGATGTAAAACTTTATGCCGTGCGGCTCGATACACGCTCATCCATCGACTACGCCAAGGTCGTTATCCTCGTCGTCGGGACGATCAGCGCGGTGGTCACCATTCTCGCCGCCCTTTTCGTCGTTCGATATGTCGCCGCCAATCTCAGGGCAATTTCCGAAGCAATGGTGCGACTGGCCCTCGGCGATCGAGGCAGCCGGCTGGCGCGAACCCGGCAACCCGACGATGAGATAGGCAAGTTGTTCCACGCGTTTCGGATGTTCCGCGCGACGGTTCTGAGACTGGATCGCTTGAACCGGCAGCTTCGCCGCAAGAACCTGCTCTTCGAGACGGTCGTTGCTGGAATGAGCGACGGCGTGGCGATAATTGCACCACAGGGCACGATTGCTGCCGTGAGCCCGAACCTGCCGAAAGTGCTGCGGATCGGGGCGGGTGCCGTGGCTGTCAACCGGACACTTTCCGGCGTGTTCGAGGCCTCCCCGTTCGCACGCGCCAACATCCGCCACGACACCGCACCAGAAAACCACGAGCTTAAAAGTGCCGACGGTGGCGTGATCGAGTGCAGGGTGGCCCCTCTTCCTGATGGCGGTGTCGTTTGGTTGTTTTCCGATGTCACTGAGCGGCGGCGCGTCGAGGCCCGCTTGAACGAGATCCGACGGATCGAAAGCCTCGGAAAGATCGCCGGCGAAGTCGCGCACGATTTTGGCAACATCCTATCCACCTTGTCGGGCAACCTTCACCTGCTGGAGACGGCGACAGCCGACGCCGCGGCAAAGTTGCGCCAGCGTATGGGCGCCACCGTCGAGCTTGGCGCCACGTTGGTGCAGCGCCTGCTTGCCTTTGCGCGAAAGCAACATCTGGAGCCCGAGGTCATCGACCTCAACCTCCTGGTTTCCGGCATGGGAGATCTGGTCGAGATCGCGCTGAATGGGGAGGTCGATCTCGTCATCGCGCCTCACGGCCAGCCGCTGCTTGCCAAAATGGACCCTGGCCAACTCGAGAGCGCGATTCTCAACCTGTGCATCAATGCGCGACAGGCCATGGATGAACGAGGGCGGATCGAAATTACCCTTCGCACGCGCGGGGATCAGGCAGCAGAGATTGAAATCACCGACACGGGCTGTGGCATGTCGCCCGAGATACGCAGGCAATGTCTTGAGCCCTTCTTTACCGCGCGACGCGACGGACAGGGAACCGGGCTCGGCCTTTCGATGGTCTATGGGTTCATCCGCCAGTCGGGCGGTGACCTATCTATTCAGTCCGAACCTGGGCGCGGGACGACTGTTACCCTGGCAATCCCGCTTGCCGCCGTCTCCGAAGAGGCATCTGTCAGCACAAGCTCGTCCCGGCGCTGCCTGCTCGTGGACGACGATCCAGTGGCGCTGGCGAATGGCGAAGGCATACTCAGGGCCGCGGGTTTCGAGGTCGTGACCGCAAACTCGCTCTCCACCGCCGTAAGCCTGTTGCAGACGTTCTCGCCATCCGATCTGCTGGTAACCGATCTGCATCTGGAGGACCTGCCTCGCGGGTGGGAATTGGCCAGAATATGGCTTGAGACCTCACCGGAGGCGCACGCGCTTGTGGTTTCCGGTCGATTTCCCCAGACAAATCCATTGGCTGAGCGATATGCGGAGCGGCTGGCCTGCATTGAAAAGCCATTGACCGCCAGCAAGCTCGCGACACTTGGCCTTTAGCAGGCGTGACCGAACTCCCTTTCGCACCTCTGGCATATTGCTCATTCAGATGAGCTCGCAGGGCAACCAGGCTGAAAACGTGCAGACCGCAGCCGTGCTTACCGCGGGGCAGCCAGCTTCGGTCCGTCGCGAACAATGGCATGATCGTCGGTGAGAATAGCGGTGAGCTGACGATCAATCTGATCACCCTCCACGAAGGGATCGACGTAATACCAACCCATGGGAAACAACTTTCTGATAAATCACTCGTCCTGGGGCGGACCGCCGGATGAGTTTCCCCCGGCATCTGGGGAGGAATAATGCACGAGGACAAGATTCGTCAGGCTCTCATCGAGCTTCTGTATCGCAACTCCTATGGCGTGGTCATCTCCAACATCGTCATTTCTCTCGCCGCCGTGTCCGTCCTTCGGCATGTCGTATCGGCGAGCTGGCTGGCCGGATGGGTTGGCGCGCTCTATCTGCTCATCGTCATCCGTGTCGTTGCCTCCCGCCGGTTCTTCCGCCGTCCAAGAGATCCCCGGTCCATCATGCGATGGGCCTGGCTCGCAGCGGCATTCACCTGGGTGTCCGGCCTCATGTGGGGCACGCTCGGCTGGGTCGGCTTCCTTCCCGATGAGCCCATTGTGCTTTCCTTCACGGTTATCGTGCTGACCGGCCTCGTCTGCGGCACGGTACCGTCTCTTTCGGCTTTTCCACCCGCGCTCATCGGCTCAATTCTTGTAACGGTCCTGCCGATTGCCGCGCGCTGCATTCTGACGGACAGCGATATTTCCGGCGCTTTCCTGTTCCTGCTCGCCTCCCTTGTGGCGATCAATTTCTACTATTGTCGCATCACCTACCGGATGTTGCGCGAAACCGTCAGCCTGCGACTGGAGAACGAGAGCCTCGTCGGCCACTTGCAAGAGGAACGTGACCGGGCGCAGGCAGCAGACCGCGCCAAGACGCGCTTTCTGGCAGCCGCCAGTCACGATCTGCGCCAGCCGATCCATGCGTTGAGTCTGCTGGTTTCCACACTTGCGATCCTGGGGCAACGCGGAAACGTCTCCTCCGGCGATGCTCGCGATCTGGCAACGAGGGCGAAGTCCGCCGTCGGCAATCTCAGCGGACTGCTGAATGCGCTGCTCGATATCTCCCGGCTTGACGCCGGCATCGTCACGGTTGCCAACGAGACGGTGGCGTTGCGCGACCTTTTTCGCGATCTTCGTGACGAGTTCGCCGCGGAAGCACCGCAGCGCGGCCTTAAACTGCGGATCGTCGACAGCGACCTGCTGGTCGACAGTGACCCGATGATGCTCCGGCGGATCCTTAACAACCTGTTGTCGAACGCCTTCCGCTACACGAAAGCGGGCAGCATCCTGCTTGGCTGCCGCAGGCGCGGCAATACGGTCGAAATCCAGGTTCTGGACACGGGCTCCGGCATCCCTGCCGATCAGCAAGCGATGATCTTCGAGGAATTCGTGCAGTTGCAGAACCCGGCAAGGGACCGCACGCAAGGTCTGGGCCTGGGTCTTGCCATCGTTCGCCGGACGGCCGAGTTGCTGCAACACCCCCTAAGATTGGTTTCCGTGCCTGGGCGCGGCTCCATGTTCTCGATCACGGTTCCGAGAGCCCATCCGGTGAGATCCATTCCGCAACGCGGTCAGCCGTCTCCCGCGGCGGACATCACGGCCGGCATCATGCTGGTGGAGGACGAGAAGGACGTCTTCGACGCTATGGTTCGGCTACTTACGCTGGAGGGGCATCGCGTCTATGCCGGCCGATCAGTTGGGGAGGTGCTAAAAATCCATACGGAAGCCCTGGTGGCCGGCGACGCGCCTGTCGATCTTATCGTTGCCGATTACCGCCTTGAGCATGGCACCACAGGCTTGGACGCGATCCAGGCCCTCAGCGCCCACATCGGTCACCGCGTTCCGGCAATCATCGTCACCGGCGACACCTCGCCGTCACGTCTCAAGGAGGTTAGCGCAAGTAGCGTTCGTATCCTGCACAAGCCCATCACCGGAGAGGAACTACGGGAAGCGATCCACACCACCTTGAGGGGGATAGAGCCGTAGATCCGCCCGCCACAAGCGGTTGTCACATCCCGGCAGGCCGGCTCGCCATACAACGAGCGCAGATTGCCCCCAACCGTGACGCTACGAGTTGCGCTGCGAACGTGTCGCCGGCTCTTGGCGGCCGGTAGCGATCGGTCTTTGGTCAACCCGCCTGACGGGGATTGGAAACCGGCCTAAACCAAGACCTGCTGAATCGTCTGGCTCGGATGAATGCAGACGATTTCCAGCTGGTCGGCGCCGACATTTTCGAAACGATGGGGAATATTGGCGGGCCCGACAATGATATCGCCGGCGGAGCCGCGTGTTTTTTGATTGCCTATCGTGAATTCTGCCTTGCCTTTGCGGATCACCCAAGTCTCCGCATAGGGATGCATGTGCAGTGCGGAACCGCGCCCGGGATCCGCGTCGACGACAAAAAGCGATACGTCGCTGCCAAACTCACGGCCTTCGAAGCGAACGGTGCGGCTCGCGCCGGGTTCGACTTCTTGATGACGGCGGACTGAAATCATTCCGAACTCCTCCACGTCGCAGAGATCTGAAATTTATCTTTGCGAGAAGATATATTCTCAAGACTCTCTTCTCGTCAAGATATTTATCTTTGCACAAAGATATCTTTGCCATTGAGCTGGTGCGGTGTATGTCTCGAAGGCTTGAGACCGTTGAAATCGACTATGAGGGACGCCAAACAAGTGCAGTCGGAACAAGATGAAAACCGCCGCTTGGAACGCGGTTCTGCCGAAGACCATGTTGATCGGCTTCGTGCGCAATGGGCGCGCGAACTGCCGGATCTGGACACGGAGCCGATGGCTATCCTCGGCCGCGCGAAGCGCCTTGCCAATTTGGTTGGCCCATCCATCGAGGACACTTTTGCAAAATTCGGCCTCGACCGAGGCGAATTCGACGTAATCGCGACCTTGCGGAGATCCGGGCCGCCCTACCAGCTCACACCGACGGAAATGTACACGACGCTGATGCTGTCTTCCGGCGGACTGACGCACCGCCTCGTTCGGTTGGAAAAAGCGGGGTTGATTGTGCGCGAAAAATCGACCCGCGACGGCCGAAGCGTCGTCGTTTGCCTGACACCGACTGGCGCAACACTTGCCGAGAAGGCATTTCGCGTGGATATGGAGAACGAACTGGTCTTTCTTCAGGGGCTTGATGCGGAAGAACGCACCACTTTGGCAGACCTGCTGCGCAAGCTCGTCGCGAGCCTCGAGGAGCCGCGCGAAAGCTGAGAGTGCAGCGGCAGCTTATGCACCAACTCAAAGTGTTACAGCGACCTTTGCGCGTCTAAATAGACGCGCGGCGCTGTAAAGCGCTCGGCCTGTTGCCGCTCAACTCAATGGAAAGCCCATTGCCGAGACCAGCCTGAGCCACGGCTTGCGCCATCCGCCCTTCCGGTCGGCGGTATCGAGCGCGTACATCGTCACTTGTGCCCCAAGCCAGCGGAAAGGTTCCGGCGGCACGACGTTGGGCAATTGCGTGGCAAAATCCAGCCTGCTCTCCGAAGTCTTCGACCCGTCGAGAATGTCGAGCGCAATGCGTGCGCCGAACCTCGACGCGGAGACACCAAAACCCGAATAGCCGCCGGCATAAACGACCTTGCCTGCGTGGTATCTCTGGAAATGCACCGCCATGCGTGTGCTGAGATCGATCGGGCCGCTCCAGGCGTGCGTGAAACGGAGGCCGCGCAACTGCGGAAACGTGTCGAAGAACGCGGCGGCAAGCGGCTCGTAGGTCTGGACATCGCTGTCCACGCCTGGCGACGTCGTGCCCGCGAAGGCATAGCCCAGTCTTCCCCCGAAGATGATGCGATTGTCTTTCGTCAGGCGCATATAGTTCATCTGGGTTCGGGTGTCGTAGACACCCTGCCGGTTTTTCCAACCGATCGACGCCATCTGCTGTTCAGACAACGGCTCGGTGGCGAGCACACGATCTCGGACGGCGACGACGCGGCGCTTGATGCCGGGGTGGCCGGAGGCAAACGCGTTGGTTGCCAGCAGCACCTTCGGCGCGGTTACCGAGCCGAACGGCGTCTTAACCTCGATCCTGGCCCCAGCCTCGTCGAGCGCCAGCAACTCGGTACCCTCGAAAATCTCGACGCCGAGAGAAAGCGCAGTTCGCTTCAACCCCCAGGCAAGCAAGGCGGGATGGACCGTCCCGCTGATATCCTTTGACCAGATCCCGGCCTTGTATCGCGGCGACCCGATTTGCGCCTGGACCGCGTCTTGATCCAGAAACACGGCCTGATGGCCATATTGAAGGTGCAGTTCGTGCTCTCGGTGAAGGGCTTCGATATGGTCTGCATCCACCGCGACGGTCAGCTCACCGCCCCACTCCGCGTGGCAGTCGATGCCATGGGCCGAAATGGTCTGCATGAAGCCATGCATGTTCTCCTTGCCCAGTCGCTCCAGCTCGGCGATGTCGTTGGGGAACACGCGCACTGCATTGGACAGACCGTGCATCACCGACGTGGAGACGACCCCCCCCGGGCGACCGGAGGCACCGTTGGCGACGCTGCTCTTTTCGATCAACACCACATCGAGATCGGGCTGCGCCTGCTTGGCCTGGATCGCGCCCCAGAGGCCGGTGAAACCGCCCCCGACGATCAGCAGATCAGCCTTTCGATGGGCCGTCAGCGGCGGCAGCGCTTCGGGAGCATCCGGCCGATCCAGCCAGAACGGCGACATCTTCACGTCGGCAAGCGACGCCGCCGACGATCGTTGCGTTGCGTGCGCCATGGGTCACCCGTCGGTCTTGGCGGTGTGCAGGACATAGACTTTGCGCATCGTCTCCAGCACCTCGAACCGGACCTCCACCCCCTGTGGCAGCAGATAGCTTTCGCCGGCTTGAAACGTCTCCACCGATCCGTCCGGGTTGGTGATCGAGACTTTGCCTGAAAGGATGACGCTGTACTCCACCCCGTTGGGGTAGGAGAGCATTTCGGCATAGGGCGTCGATTGCCATGTGCCGACGACGACCGAACCGTCGGCGCTCTCGAAGTGGACATCGCCCATCTCGTCGGCAAAACCCGACAGGATCGCCTCGACGGGCACGACGCTGCATTTTTCCAGCTCGCGCAGGCCGACGCCATTGCGATCGATTTTCATGACCTTGGACATTTATGCTCCTGAATGCATGGACAATTGTTGGCGGGACACGAGAAAACCCGGTCCCGCCGGATGCGGTTGGTCGCCGTTACTTCGCCCGATAGACTTCCGTTCCGGCGACATAGGTCGCCTCGACATGCCGCTTTCGGATTGACCGGTCGACGGGATCGGGAAGCTTGGCGTCGAGCACGACGAAATCAGCCCATTTACCGGTCGAAATCGAACCGATCTCATTGGCCCATGGCGTCATATTGGCGCCGGCCTGAGTGTAGGCGAACAGCGCCTCGTCAAACGTGACGGCCTGCTCGGGATGCCATGGGCCGTCGCCGAGCCCGAACGGACTTTCGCGGAAAACGGCATCGTTGATCTGGGTCAGCGGGCTGAGCGGCGATGTCGCCCAGTCGGATCCGAATACGACCGGAACCTTGTACTGAAGCATCGACTTCCAGACATAGGCATGGCTTTCGCGCTCATGGCCAACCCGTTCGGTGATGTATTTTCCGATCGTGCCGGTCGCGTGGTTCGGCTGCATCGATGCCACGATGCCGAGCGTCTTGAACCGCTCGATATCGGCGGGATTGATGATCTCGATATGCTCGACGCGATTGGGGTATTTGCCGGGAGACTGCCCCTTTTCGAATGCGTTCAGCGTCATCTGGACGCCGGCATCGCCGATCGCGTGAACGGCAGTCGGGAAGCCGTTGTCGTTGGCCGCCTTGATCAGAGCGCTCAGATCCCCTTCCGACTGGAAGGGCTCCCCCTTCCATCCCGTGCGATCCGAGTAATTTTCGAGCAGGTAGGCGGTATGGGTCGAAAGCACCCCGTCGACGACCGATTTGGCGTAGCCGACCGTCAGGAGCGGACCCTTGACCTTTGTCTCGCCGCTGGCAGCCACACGGCTGTCGACGGCTTCACGATCCTTTGCCGCTGCCGGAATATTTGCGGCCTTGTCTTCGAAGAAGCCGTACCAAACCCGCAACGACAGGGTCTTGTCCTCGACGAGCTTCAGATAATCGTAGGCGGCAGCGATGGACGACATGTCGTGAACGCCGGTCAGGCCGACGCTGTTGGCAAACTTCACGGTCTGCAGCAGCGCTTCGGCGCGCTCCTTGTCGGAATAGGCCGGCTTCTTGTTGGTGACGAGATCGCCCGCCCCTTCGAGCAGGATCCCGGTCGGTTCTCCGGTCTTGGGGTCGACGACGATCTCGCCACCGGCAGGCACCTCGGATTTCGCCGTGACGCCGCTGATTTCCAAGGCCTTGCTGTTCACCCAGATCGAGTGGAAATCGATATCGCGCAGAACGACCGGGCGATCCTTGACCACGGCGTCGATGTCTTCCTTCGTCGGAAGCTTGCCCTCCTTCAGCGTATAGTCCCAGCCGCCCCCGGTGATCCACACGCCTGGCGGCAGGCGTTCATCCGCCTCCTTGATCTTCTTCAGCCACGTTTCCTTGTCAGGGATGTAGGAGAGATCGACGCCGGTGACGTAGTCCGTGCCGCTTGTCAGATGCGTATGTCCGTCGATGAAGCCGGGCGTGACCGTCTTGCCGCCGAGATCGAGCACGGTGGTCTTGCCGTCGGCGAGCGACCGGATCTCGGCGCTGGTGCCGACTGCCACGAACTTTCCGCCTTCGACGGCAAAGGCTTCGGCTCGCGGCGCATTGGGGTCAACGGTCCGCACGTCGCCATTGACCGCGATAAGATCGGCGGCCGCATTCGCAACCGTAAAAGATGATCCGGCCGCAAGCGCGGCGAGCATGGTGCCAGCCAGAAGCTGGTGCAGCAGAACACGTGTTTTCTTGGTGCGCACGTCTTTCCCTCCCGAGGTCAGAACCGATGAACCTGATGCATGGAGTAAGCGGCAATGCGGCCGGAAGCGGAATACTCCAAAGGGCTAGGTCCGCGCGATCGGCGACCGCCGCAAGCATCCTTGCCCCGTCAGCAACAGGCTGCGGCCGTCCCTTGCGGCCGTTTTGAAACTGACCTACGCTCGCGCGAGGGAGGATGCTGGCATGAATGTGAGTATCGCGACGAGCGAGCCAGGCACGGTGACGCAGTCGCCTGCAATCAATGAACTGGCGATGTCACTGATCGGCAATATCGGTCGAATGGATTTCCAGGAGCGTTTGACTGAGGCATTGAAGCAGCATGTTTCCGTGGATGCAGGGCTGATCCTGCTCTATCGGGGCGACAGCGCGCCGAAGATACTCTTCAACGATTGGCAGACGCATCGCGGCCTGTCCGACATCCGGCACTATCTTCAGGGACCTTACCGGCTCGATCCGTTCTATCAACTCGCGGTCGAGAACGAGGATGACGGGCTTTATCGCCTAAGCCAGATCGCGCCATCGTTCGATCGAACCCAGTATTACCGCGAATACTATCAGCACTCCGGACTTCACGACGAGTTCAACTTCATCGTCAGCCTCGGCGACGCCTCGAAGATTGCGATCTCCCTCGGCCGCAAGCGGTCGAGCATAGCCTTCAGCGAGCAGGAAGTGGCGTTGCTCGAGAGCCTGGCTCCGATCCTGCGGACGGCAGTCATCCGCCATTTCCGCGACCTGAGACCCGAGACGCTCGATGGCGAGGGCTCCGCGTTGCAGAAGGCGCTTGCCCAGGCGATCGGCAATTTCGGCCGCAGCATCCTGACGGAGCGCGAATGCCAGGTCGCCCAACTCGTGCTGCGCGGCTATTCCGTCAAAGGGGCTGCGACGCGGCTCGGCATCTCGCCGGCAACAGTGAAGCTGCACCGGCGTAATCTCTATTCGAAGCTGGATATCACGTCGCAGACGGCGCTGTTCGCGCTGTTCATAGACTCCGTTTCTTCGGCCAGAAACGTCTACGAGGACCCGCTGTTGGGCTACCTCGCCAAGCGCGGGCAGTTGACGGGCGAGCTTGCCTGCAACTGACGGGCGTCCGTCGCAGGCAACCGAAGCCTGATCATCGACATGGGCTCCGCCGCTTGACCGAGCTCCTATACGGCAAGATTGCTCTTTGCCGATGGCCTGGAGACGATGCGTGACGTCACCAGGCCGAAGACGACAACGCCAAGGATGATCGTCGAGATGGCATTGACCTCAGGGGTCACGCCGAACTTGATCTGCGAATAGACCTTCATGGGCAGGGTCGAGGCGCCTGGACCTGTCGTGAAGCTCGATAGCACAAGATCGTCGAGCGACAGCGTGAACGACAACAGCCAGGCTGACACGAAAGCCGGAGCCATGTTCGGCACCGCCACCTTGATGAACGCCAGGAATGGCGGGCAGCCGAGGTCTCTTGCCGCTTCCTCCAGCGACGGGTCGAGTTCGGCCAGACGGGATTGCATCACCACTGCCGCAAAACACATGGTGAAGGTGGCGTGGGCAAGCGTGATCGTCACCGGTCCGCGATCGATGCCCAACGTCACGAACATCAACAGCATCGACACGCCCATGACCACCTCCGGCATCACCATCGGTGCCACCAGCATGCCGTTGAAGATATGATGTCCGCGAAAGCGCCGAATTCTCACAGCCACGATCGCCGCCAGCGATCCGAGCGCGGTCGCGAATGTTGCCGAGATCGCCGCCACGAGAAAACTGACCTTCGCCCCCTCGACCATCGACTGGTTGCTGATCGCAGCCGTGTACCACTGGGCGGAGAACCCTCCCCAGACCGTGACCAGTCGCGAGGCGTTGAAGCTGTAGACGACCAGAACCACGATCGGCAGGTAGAGAAAGGTAAGTCCAGCAAAGATGGAAAGCCGGTTGAACAGGGATGGCTGGGGCATAGTCGCTCCTCACTTACAGCGCCGCGCGTCAAATATGACGCGCAAAGGACGCTGTAGCACTTTGAACTTGCTGCATAATTTTATCCTTAAATCGATTCCGATTTAAGGAATTATGCAGTAGAGGTTCGAGACAAACGTGTCTGAAAAAGGACGATCGGTATCACCAAGATGACGAGAAGCAGCACGGTGACGGCGGAGGCTACCGGCCAGTCCCGGTTGTTGAAGAACTCGATCCAGATCGTCCTGCCGATCATCTGAGTGTCCGCACCTCCCAAGAGATCGGGCACGACGAACTCGCCGATGACCGGGATGAACACCAGCGCACACCCCGCGGCAACGCCCCTGAGGCTGAGCGGAAACGTGACGCGCCAGAACGCCGCCATGCGCGAGCATCCGAGGTCGCGTGCCGCCTCGATCAGGGTGCGGTCGCTGGCACTGAGATTGGCGTAGATCGGCAGCACCATGAACGGCAGATAGGTATAAACGATGCCGATATAGATCGCGGTCTCGGTGTTCATGATCCGCAGCGGTTCGGAAATGACGCCGAGGTGCAGGAGCAGCGAATTCAAGAGCCCGTCGTTGCGCAGAATGCTCATCCAGGCGTAGACGCGGATCAGCATCGAGCTCCAGAACGGCACGATTACGAGGAAGATGAGGAAGGAGCGCGACCCAGGCGAGCAACTTGCGATGCCGTAGGCCAGTGGATAGGCGATCGCCAGCATCAGCACCGTCGAAATCGCGGCCACCTTCAAGCTGGTGAGATAGGCAAGCAGATAGGTATTCTCGCCCAGGACGAAGACGAAGTTCTCAAGATTGAGGCGAATGCTGAGCAGCGATCCCTGCCATGCATAGAGCGGCTCATAGGGTGGCATGCCGAGGCGAACGGACGAGAGGCTGATCGCCAGCACGAGCAGAAACGGCATGAGAAAGAAGACCGCCAGCCAGCCATAGGGGACGAGCACCAGCGCGTGCCGGCCCAGATTAGGTTTTGATTGCATCATGTCGTTCTCCTAGTCAGCCAGCAGACGGGCGGCCTGCGGCATCCATGACGCAAACACAGTGTCACCGACCGACAGGTCGTCCTGAGCGCCTAAGTTGACGCGCAGCGCGTCCAGCGTTGCTCCGCTCTTCAGGCGCACCCGATAATGCCGCCCGGATCCGGCATAGCTGAACTGTTCGACAACGCCCTCGAGACCGCTGCCCTGTTTGTTGAGTTCCACTCGTTCGGGGCGCACCGACACCCAGTAGCGACCACTGGTCGAAATATGGTCCGTGGCAGTGGCAAGCACCGAACCGCCGGCCTCGGCACTTTCGATTTTCAGCTCGTTGCCGGAGCGCCTGGCGGTGCCGCCTTCGAACACGTTCGCCTCGCCCAGGAATTTCGCGACGTAGCGGGAGACCGGTGTTTCATAGACTTCGGCAGGCGAACCGATCTGCAACACCTTGCCCTGCCGCATGATCGCGATGCGCGACGATACGGTCATGGCCTCATGCTGGTCGTGGGTGACGATGATGAACGTCAACCCCAGCTCCCGCTGGAGCCTGACCAGTTCGTGCTGGGTTTCCGCGCGCAGGTTCTTGTCGAGCGCGCCGAGTGGCTCGTCCAGCAACAGCACCTTCGGCCGCTTGACCAGTGCCCGCGCCAATGCGACGCGTTGCCGTTGCCCCCCGGACAGCTGCTGCGGCTTTCGATCCAGCAACGCGGTCAGTTGCAGCTTTTCGGCCACCTCGCTGACGCGCTGCCGGATCTCGCTCCGTGCCAGCCGGTCCTGCTGCAGCCCAAATGCAATGTTCTTGCCCACCGACAGATGGGGAAAGAGCGCGTAGGACTGGAACATCATGTTCGTTGCCCGGCGATGGGCCGGAACATCCGTGACCTCTTCCCCGTCGAGCCGGACGACACCCGACGTCGGCGTTTCGAAGCCGGCGATCATACGCAGCAGGGTCGACTTGCCGCATCCGGATGGACCAAGAAGCGAGAAGAATTCCCCCTTCCCGATGCCGATCGAAATGTCGTCGACGGCGGTGAAGAGGCCGAAGGATTTGGAGAGGCTCTCGATGGAGACGTAGGATTGCAATGCGAATGTCCTTCTGCTTGTCGGCGCGCTCAGTTGCCGGCCCTGAAGGCGGTCCAAACCCGGGTGCGCTCGCGGGCCTGGCGCGGGGGCAGCGACTTGTCGACGAAGAGCTTGGAGCGAACCTCCGCGGGCGGATAGACGTTCGGGTCCGTGCGGATCGCCTCGTCGACCAGCGGCGTGGCTGCAGCATTGGCATTGGCGTAGAACACGTGATTGCTGATGTCGGCGACGGTCTTCGGCTCGAGAACGTAGTCGATGAAGGCCAAGGCCTGCTCCGGGTCAGGCGCATCGCTAGGGACGGCCATCGTATCGAAGGAGATGATGGTGCCCTCCTTCGGGATCGAATAGCCGACCGCGATGCCGTTGTTGGCTTCTTCCGCGCGCGCCGCGGCAACGCCCGCATCCCCGCTCCACATCATCGCCAGGCACAGCTGGCCGGAGGCCATGTCCGCCACCAGTTGGCCGCTCTGCATGTGCCGGATGTACGGGCGCAGCTTGAGGAGCAGGTCCTTGGCCTTGTCGAGATCTTCCTGTTTTGTCGAATAGGGATCGAGCCCGAGATAGTTCAGGGCGATCGGCACCACCTCGTTCGGCGCATCGACGATGCCGATGCCGCAGTCCTGGAACTTTTGCGCCAGTTCCGGCTTGAAGAACATGTCCAGGCTGTTCGTCGGGGCGCCGCCAACCCGCTCCTCGACGAGCCTGGGATTGTAGGCAATCCCTGTCGTCAGCCACATGTACGGGACGAGGTACTGATTGCCGGGGTCATGTTCGGCAACGAGCTTCAGGAGATCCTTGTCCAGGTTCTTATAGTTTTTGAGACCGGAAGCATCGATCGGCTTCAGCGCACCCGATTGGATGAGCCGCTCGCCGACGGTCGCGCTTGGAAAGGTCACGTCGAATCCGCTTCCCCCTGCCAGCAGGCGCGTTTCCAGAACTTCGAGCGAGTCAAAGAAATCGACACGGGCATCCACGCCCGTGCGCTTGGCGAAGTTCGAAATGGTATCCTCCGCGAAATAGTCGGAGAAATTGTAGATAAAGAGCTTCTCATCGGCCCTCGCTCCCCCCTGTCCATAGAGCAAGGCGATCGAGGTGATGGCAACAGAGTGCATAAGCGACCGGCACGAACCAGACATGTTCCCTCCCAAGGAATGACCTTTGTTTGCGAAAAAACTGCTGGCGTAACGGGGAAGGGTCAACACTCCCTTTGGCTAGGCCAGTCGTTGGCTCGCCGGCACCGCACATGGCTCTTGGTTCTGAGAAATCCCATATTTCCAATGACTTGAACGCAACAAAGTCGCGTCGGATCCTGGTGCAGTTTAGCGACCAAAGGCAGTGGTTTCAGTCGAAACACAGATTGCCTGAGGTTCAGATCAACCTGCCGACGCAATCGAGAACGGGCAAAGGTCCGCTCGGCAACAGGCTGGGGGTGCCAATGACGTCACATTTGGCAATGTAAGTAATGGCCTACACAAATCAGACCAAGGACGATTTCCGACGAGGAAGCTTCGCCTGATTGTTTCTCTGGCATTCACGACTGCGCCGCTGGCGGCGTCTTCAGAAGCCGCATCTTGCCCGCCACAAGGGCGCTTCGAACGCTTCCGGGCGAACAGAGAAGTACTTTGTGCTGCCAGCCTATGTTCGGTTTGAATCCTGCAAGGATTGAGGCTTGACGCGTTACGGTCGTTCCAGCTCTTCCCTCAAGCCGGCTTTCTCAGGCCTATTGCCGTTGTCGGCACCAATCAGCGCCATAACCTCCGCCAGCGCGGGCATCGACGTTCCGGCCCCCTGCCGGGTCACCGCAACGGCCCCGAACGCATTTGCAAGCCGGCAGCATTCAGCTCCGGGCAATCCGGACAGCCGCCCGATAATGTGTCCGGCCGCGAAGGCATCGCCAGCCCCGGTCGTGTCGACGGCAGCGACGAAAAACCACGGCGCGCTTTCAACCCCGGCATTTTGGTAGAGAGACGACCCCGCGGCATCATGCTTGAGGGCGATCCTTTTCACACCCTGGTGCAACAGCGACCTGATCGCCTCTTCGGCAGGCGTGTCGGAGCCTCCTCCCGCCAGCGGCGCAAGATCGGCCCCGCCCAGCATGATGGTGTCGAGTTTCGGCAGCAGATTGCACACCTGCGGCGCAACCGACAGGGCAACGCCGGCGGGAATATCCAGGGTGACGGGGATCCCGCCTTCCTGCGCAAGCTCGATTGCTCTCATCGCCGCGTCGGACTGCGGACTTTGCAGCAGGGCGTAGCCGGAGAGATGGAAGAGCGCCGCATCCCCAAACACATCGTCGGCAATGAATGCCGGCGATAGGTGCGCATTGGCTCCGCGATAGGCAAACATCGTTCGCTCGCCGCTCTTGCCGACGGTCACGATGTTCGTTTGCGTCGGCTCAGACGGGTCCCGGCCGATCCACGCCGTCGAGACCCCAATATCCTCGAGCGACGACAGCGCCTGCTGTCCCCATGCGTCTTGCCCCACCCGGCCGATCAGCCGGCAGTCGTGGCCGGCGCGCGAAAGCGCGATCGCCGTGTTGGTGGCCGAACCACCCAGCATGTGCCGCTGGGCGGTTGCGATCGCCTCTCCCCCCTCGGGCGGGTAGGCGGGGATATCAAGCACCAGGTCGATATTGATATCCCCGAGAAGGACGATCGCTGCCATTGCACAAGCCCTAGAGATCGAGGTGCATTTGTTCTATCGCCTGATCTACGTCGGCGATGATGTCGTCAACATGTTCGATGCCGACCGAGAAACGCACCAGGCCATCGACCACGCCCATTGCCTCGCGCTCCTGGCTGGGAATGTCGAGAAAGGCCATGGTCGCGGGCATCTGCGTCGTGGTGCGCAGTCCGCCGAGGCTTGCCGCGAACGAGCCGAGCTTCAGCCGCTTTAAGAGCCGCACACCCGAAGCCTCGTCCTCGACGCAGAAGGAGAGCATGGCGCCGCCGCCGCGCAACTGCTCGCTCGCCGAGGCATGGTTCGGATGCGAGGGTAGCCCCGGATAGAAGACCCGCTTGACCTTGGGATGCGCTTCGAGGTGTCTTGCAAGCGCCAGCGCATTGGCGCACTGCTTTTCCAGGCGCAGCGCAAGCGTCTGCGCCCCACGCAGCAGCAGCCAGGCATTGAACGGTGACAGCGGTGCGCCGAGCTTGTTGAGCGTGTTCCAGCGCACATCCTCCAGCCAGTCCGCAGGCAGGATGTCGGACTTCAGCGTGATCACCCCGCCGACCGCATCATTGTGGCCGCCGATGAACTTGGTCGCGCTTTCGACGACGACGTCGACACCGAACTCGTGGGGTCGGCAAACGGCCGGAGACGCAAACGTGTTGTCGCAAATCACGACGATGCCGCGCGCATGGGCGAGCTCCACCAGGGCTTTCAGTGGCGGCACCTTCATGGTCGGATTGGCGATCGCCTCGACGTAGAGGACCTTGGTCTCATCGGTAAACGCATTCTCGACCGCCCGCACATCGGTGCAATCGACAAGGCTGACCTTCAGCCCGAAATCGGCCGCGCGATGATCGAAGAACTCGTGCGTGCTCGAATAGGTGGTGAGATCGGCAACGATGTGGTCTCCCGCCTTCAGGATGCCGAACAGCGCATGCGAGATCGCAGCCATTCCGGAAGCCGTCGCCAGGCAGGCGGTTCCGCCCGTCAGCTGGGCGATGTGTTCTTCGAACTTGTATTCCGTCGGGTTGCCGCAGCGCGAATAGATGTTCACTTCCTTGCGCGCGCCGGCGACGATCTGGTCGTAGATGTCGCCGCCATACTGGAAGTTCGCCGACATGTAGATCGGGTAGCTGATCGACTGGGAATGCTCCTCCGGCGTGTAGAAAACTGCCCGGCTGGCAAAATCGAGCTCTTTAGGCGACATGAAACTTCTCCTGCATTGGACCCGGCTGAAGCCGGGTCATTAACGGCTATTCCTTGACGGCACCGCCGAGCAAAGCGGCAGTGATCTGGCGTTCGAAAAAGATGAAGAGGACCAGCGGCGCGATGGCGGCGAACAGGATTGCCGCCAGCATCACCGGATAATTGGTGATGTGTTCGCCGACGAAATCCGTGAGGCCCACGGGCAATGTCTTGCGCGCCGGACTGTTGATGAAGACGACCGGAAACAGGAAATCGTTCCAGACCCAGATCATGTTGACGATCGCCGCGGTGAACATCGCCGGGCGGGCGATCGGCAGCGCAACACGGGCGAAGATCGACCACTCGGAAGCACCATCCATGCGCGCCGCGTCGAAAAGTTCGCGCGGAAGCGTGTTGAAGAAGGCCTGCATGATGAAGATCGTGACCGGCACGTTGAATGCGGCGGTCGGCAGGACGACACCCATATGCGTGTCCAGCAGTCCGGCGCCACGAAGCATCACCACCAAGGGCACGAGCGCCACATAGGCGGGTATCGCCATGGCCGCCGTCAGGCCGAGTTCAACCGCAGGCATCCAGCGCGGACGATAAACCGCTAGCGCATAACCCGCCAAGGTCGCAACGACCACCGTGATAATCGTCGCTCCTGCCATGATCAGTAGCGAATTGACCGCGTAACCGCCAAGCGCGCCGCCGCTCCAGGCACCGACATAGGCGTCAAGCGAGAAGCTCCGCGGGAAAGACCAGACCGAACGCATGAACTCCTTGTTGGTCTTGAAGGTGCTGTAGATCATCCAGATGAACGGGAACACCACCAGCAGCACATGCAGCGTCAGGAGAACAAGGACCACCGTGTTGGTCACGGTCCAGCGGCGAACGGCACCCATGGCTCAAGTTCTCCCGCCGACGCCGGCTCTTTTCAGATACCGGAAGACGAGCCAGGCGCCGATCGCCGTCAGCAGCATCTGCGTGAAGCCGATCGTTGCGGCGTAGCCCATCTCGAAGCTGCCGAAGCCCATCTTGTAGAGGTAGGTGGAAACCACCTCGCTTGCATGGTTTGGGCCGCCATTGGTGAGGACAAAGACGAGCGAGAAGGTCTTGAGCGAGCCAATGATCGCAAGGAGAGAATTGGCACGCACCGCGTCTCCGACCATGGGGATGGTGATCGAGAAGAACTTAGTGAAATGGCCGGCCCCGTCGATCTCGGCAGCCTCATAGACGCTTTCGGGCACACTCCGCACCGCGGCCACGAAAAGCAGAACGTAGAGGCCGAGATAGGTGAAGCTCATCACCACCACCACGGCCGAGAAGGCCGTGCCGGATTCGCCGAGCCAACCGCGCTTCAGGCCGTCCAGCCCAAGCGCGCCGAATGCCGCGTTCACCAGGCCGAAATAGGGATTGTACATGAAGCGCCACAGCAGCCCGATGCAGATCTCGCTGACCATCACCGGTACAAGATAGAAGAACAGGAATATCCGGCTGAAGGCGGGCACGATGCGCACTAGGCAGTAGGCGATGCAAAGCGCCAGAAACACCTGGAAAACCATCGCCGAAAGCGCGACGAGAAGGTTTCGACCAAGCGCCCGCCAGAAGATCGGGTCGCCGGCCAGGCGGACGAAATTGCCTGCCCCTTGAAAGACGGGTGCAGACGCTCCGTCCCAACGGAAAAGCGAGAGCCAACCGGCATAGACGACGGGATAGGCGACGAAGGCTGCAATGAGCAGGAATGCAGGCGACAGGAACAGGAGTGCCGCCCTGTTGTGGCTGCTGGCAAAGCCTTTGCTGGTACTCATCGTTCTGGGGCTCCATGGAGGGCTTGCGCGGCGAGCGGCTCGCCGCGCAAGCGGATCATGTCGCTGGCGGCGATCTACTTGTCGGCCCGCAGCGCATCCTCGAGACGCTTGGCCGCATCGGCCGGCGGCACCGAGCCGTCAAGCACGCCCTGGAGCGATGTGTAGTAGATGTTGGTCGCAGCCGGCGGCATCGCCGTGTCATAGAAGGGATCGAGGTGGCCCGCAGCAGCCATCAGCTTGCTGCTGATATCGAACAGGACAGGGCCTGCGGCCGCCTCGGTCGTCGCGTCCTTCACAGTGACCATTGTCTTTCGAAGCTCGACATACTTGGTCATCACCTCGCGCGACGTCAGGAACTTGAGCAAGGTCACGGCATCGGCCTTGTTCTCGGCCTTCTGCGAGATGCCGAATGTGGCGGCGACGCCGGCCAGGACGTCAGACTGGTCACCAGCCCCGTCCTTGACTGTCGGGAAGGCGAAGTAGCCGAGCTCGAAGCCTTCAGGCGCATCCGCGGAGGCGCCGATCTGCCACGTGCCGTTCAGCATCATCGCCGCCTGGCCGTTGAGGAAGAGCATGTTGGCTTCCTGGTCTCCCATGCCGTTGAAGCCGATCGGGAAATAGCCCTTGCTCGAAAGCGCGGCGACATGTTCCAACGCCTTGGTCGCCTCATCGCCGAGCGCGGCTTTGGCATCCTTGTTGACGAAGGAGGAAACCACACCGGATCCCTTGAGGCGCATTTCGAGATACTGGAACCAGAACGTCGCGGGCCAGGCGTCCTTGTTGCCAAGCGCAAACGGGACAATGCCCTCGCCCTTGATCGTCTCGGCCAATGCCAGAAGCTCATCGTAGCTCGACGGCACCGTCCAGCCGTTTTCCGCAAAGAGCGCCTTGTCGTACCAGAAGACGACGGAGTCGACATCAACGGGAACGGCGTAGGCATGACCATCCTTGCTTGTCTGCGCCAGCGCGCTTTCAAGGAAGCTGTCGCCCCAGCCGTCCTTGGCGAGGTCCGCGTCGAGCGCATACATCTGTCCGCCATTGACGAAGGCGTTCAGGAAGCCGCCGGGCAGCGTGTAGAACACGTCAGGCGGATTGCCCGACGCCATGGCCGTGTTGAGCTTGGTCTTATAGGCCGACTGCTCGGCCGCAACCACATCCAGCTTGATGTCGGGATGGGCCTTGGCAAATTCGTCCAGTGCGAAGTTGATGAAATCGACCTTGTCCTGCTGACCCGCATAGGCGTGCCAGAACGAGAGTTCACCGGCCGCGGCCGGAAAGGCGGTCAGCACCACGGCCGCACCAGCAATCAACAAACGCTTCAGTCCCATGACATCCTCCCATAAGTCGAGCAGCGCAACTCATCGCGTCGATGCAGTGATGCCACATCATATCAGTCATGTCTATAGTGACACCACAACATGATTATGCTAGCCTCCTCGCCAAGACGCACCGCGAACCCGAAAAGGGCCCCGTCAATGATCAATGATTTGCGAGGCAACAGCAGCATTCCAGCCGGCAGCCGGCTTCGAAGCGTGCTGCCGAAATTGTCCGATTCCGAACGGCGCGTGGCGCTTTGGATGCTCGACAACAGCGACAGCGCCATCCGCCAGTCGATGTCGGCAATCGCCCAGGCGACGGATGTCAGCGATACGACCGTGCTGCGCATGTGCCGCACTGCCGGCTTCGAGGGGTTCACCGATCTCAAGCTGGCGCTGGCTCAGGAACCGCGCACCGTTCAAGCCGAAATATCGACCGAGCCGCAGACAAGCGACCTGCAGGCTGCCACCAGATTGTTTCGGGCCATCAGCCAGGCCCTGACCGATACGCTCGGCGTTCTCAATGAAAAGACCCTGGCCGAAGCAATCGATCTGATGGCCGGTGCCAGGCACATATTGGTCGGAGGCGTCGGCGGATCCGGCATCGTCGCGCAGGCATTTTATCAACGCTGCATCCGGCTGGGTCTGCGCTGCGATGCACCGGTCGATTCCCAGCTGCAGATCATGCATGCGGCGCTGACCGGGCCGGGCGATCTCGTCGTCGCCATCTCCTATTCGGGCATTACCAGCGATCCGGTTCTCGTGCTGCAGGAAGCCAAGTCGCGTGGCGCCTCGACGCTCTGTATCACCGGCAACAGCAGCTCACCGCTCGCCCGCCTCGCCGACGTCGTTTTGGTCAGCGTCTCGCATGAGCAGGGCAGCGAGCCGATGGCCGCGCAGATCGCGCAGATGACATTGGTCGACGCGCTCTATTCCGTCTTCGCCGCACGCAATACCGAGCGGGTTCAACTCACCGAGGAGCGCATGGTCAAGGCGATCCTCCCGAAGTCAATCTAGCCAAAACACGAGCAAGGCATTGAAAACACAAATCTACACCATGCAGACAGTCGCGGAAGCCCTTGCTGCGGCCGAAGTCGGCGTCGATTATCTCGGCGTCACACCTTCGAACCGGGGTCTGCCCGGAGAGATCAGCTTCGCCACGGCGCGAGAGATCACCGATGCCCTCAAGGGCAAGGCGCAACGGGTGGCGCTGTCGGTGGAGAGTGATCTCGAGGCGATCGTCGAGATGGTGGACGCAGTGCAACCCGACGTGCTGCACCTGTGCGGCGACATCGAACTCGTGACCGCCGAGCATGTCAAAACGTTGCGCACCAAGCTGCTTGCAAAGTATCCCGACCTGCAGATCCTCCAGGCCATTCCGATGACGGGCCCCGAGGCACTCGATCACGCCGCAAGGTTCGAGCCGTTCGCGGACATTTTCATCCTGGATTCCGTCGCCGCCCACATCGGCGGCATTGGTGCGGCCGGCGTCACCCATGACTGGTCGCTCAGCCGCGAGATCGTTAAACGCAGCAAACGACCGGTGATCCTGGCGGGCGGCCTCAAGCCGGAGAACGTCGCCGCTGCGATCGACGCGGTTCGCCCCTGGGCGGTCGACTCGCTCACGCACACGAACCGCCCGCTTCCGGAAGGCGGCTTTCGCAAGGACATCGACAAGATTGCGGCCTTCGTGGCTGCGGCCAAGCACGCCTGAAATTGAAGCCAGGCGCATTCCGGCGTGCAGCACCGCTGCGCGTCCTCGGGCCGCTTGGCTTCCGAATTCAGCCGTACCGCACCCGACGGTGGTGTCCAGAGAGCGACGGATTGCCAAGGAGGTGGCCGTTCATCCGCGCGACATGGCCCTGTCCAGCACCACCGACAGCAGCACATCCGCCCCGGCCGCAACGGCCTGGGGAGAGGCGTATTCCCGCGGATTGTGACTTATGCCATCACGGCAGGGAACGAAGATCATCACCGTCGGCATCCGTCGTGCCAGATGAAAGGCGTCGTGGCCCGCCCCGGACACCATATCGTGCGCGGCAAAGCCGAGACGTTCGGCGCAGGACCTGACCAGGTTTGCAAGGTTCGCGTCGAACCGGACAACGGGCGAGTGCCAGCGAGGCGCAACGTCCAGCCTTATTGCGGGGTAGTTGCGCGACAGGTCGCTGCAGCCACGCATCAGTGCATGATGCATTGCTTCCAACTCGATTTCGTCGGGATGCCGCAGGTCGACCGTCATCTCTATACGGCCAGGCACGACATTGATGGATCCGGGAAGAGCTCGCACTTGGCCAATGGTGCACCGCGCCTGCGGATCGCGGCCGCCGATATCATGGACAAGGTCGATCAGTCGCGCGAGCATCGGCACGGGATCTTTCCGCAGCGCCATCGGAACCGGTCCGGCATGGGTTTCCTCACCATGCAGCGAGATTTCATACCAGCGGATCCCCTGCCCGCCCGTCACGACGCCGATAGTCTTACCGCTGTTTTCAAGGATAGGCCCTTGTTCGATGTGCAGCTCGACATAGCAATCGGCCAAGCCGATATCCGGCACCGGCTCCCGCTCATAGCCGTGGCGAACGAGTTCGTCGGCGACACGGACTCCGCCTGCATCGCACGCGGCAAGAGCCTGTTCGAAAGGCAGGATGCCACAGGCCACGCCCGACCCCATCATCGCTGGCTGAAAGCGGCTGCCTTCTTCATTGGTCCAGACGCAAAGGTCCACAGGCCGCTCGGTCTCAAGGTCGAGGTCCGCAAGCGTCTCGAGAACTTCAAGCCCCGCCAGGACGCCGAGAACGCCGTCGAAACGCCCACCCGTCGGCTGGGTGTCGAGATGACTGCCGACAAGGACGGGTAAAGCGTCGGCATCGCGTCCCTGCCGACGGAAGAACAGATTGCCGATCGCGTCGCGCCGCAAGGCGAAACCCCGCGCCGCGCACCAGGAGATAAGCAGGGCGCGACCCGCCTCATCGTCATCGGACAAGGTCAGTCGGCAACTGCCGTCCCCGGGAATCGGACCAATCTGCGCCATCGCCAGAAGCCTTGCCCATAGCCGTTCGCCGTCGATGCGGTGCTGCATCCGCCTTCCTCCCTGCCTCGCTCGCTCCCAGATCGCCCTTATGCGCGAGCACTGCCAGTCCCCCGCATGGGGGACTCGATGGCCCGATCGAACGGCACGTAGGATGGCTGATCGAACGGAGCACCGAGGGGACAGCCCATGGATATGAAGGCGCATGTAAATTGGCACGCAATCGCACGCGCCGTCAGGCCGGAAACGCGACTGCTGATCGACGGCAAATTCCGCCATGCGGCGAGCGGGGCAACGCTCGCCTCCGTCAACCCGGCAACCGGCGAGCACATCGCCGATATCGCCTGTGGGGGCGCGGACGATGTGGACCTGGCGGCGAACGTTGCCGCCAAGCGTTTCAGGGACGGCGTCTGGTCCAAAATGCCCCTGCGCCAGCGCGTCGGTATCCTCACAAGATTTGCCGAGCTGATCGGCGAACATCGCGAGACGCTCGCCGTGCTGGACACGCTCGAGATGGGAAAGCCCGTCTCAGAAATGTGCACCATCGACATCCCTGCCAGCATCCTGACCATGAGGTTCATGGCCGAGGGGCTCGACAAGATCGGCGGCACTTGTCCCGTGACCAACGGCAACGCGCTGCATTACATCCTGCGCCAGCCACTCGGCGTCGTCGGCTGCATCACCCCATGGAATTATCCCTTGATGATGGCCGTGTGGAAGGTCGCCCCGGCGCTGGCGGCGGGAAACAGCGTTGTGCTCAAGCCCGCAGAAGACGCCTCCCTGAGCGCGTTGATGCTCGGGCGCCTGTTTCTGGAGGCGGGTGGCCCTGACGGCGTGTTCAATGTGGTCCCCGGCCTGGGCTCGGTCGCCGGCAAGGCACTTGCCCTGTCCCACGACGTCGCCAAGATCGCATTTACCGGGTCGACCGCTGTCGGAAGGCAGATGTACCGCTATGCCGCCGACTCCAATCTCAAGGCGGTCTCGGCCGAACTTGGCGGAAAATCGCCGCAGATCATCCTTGGGGATGTTGACAATCTGGCGAAAGTCGCCGCGACGGTCGCCGATGGCCTGTTCGGCAACCAGGGCGAAGTTTGTTCGGCGGGCACGCGGATACTGGTCGCGCGCCAGTTGGAAGAGGAGTTCACGGAATTGCTGCGCCAGGAAGCGCTTGCCCGGTACCGCCCGGGAGATCCGCTGGATCCTGCGACGACGATGGGCCCGCTGGTCAGCAAGACGCATCAACAGCGCGTCATCGGACATATCGCGACGGCCCTGGATGAAGGAGCGCGCTGCATCCTGGGCGGTCTGTCCGATCAGTCTTCCGAGATATCGGCCTTCGTGGAGCCGACACTCTTTGCCGGGGTCGACAACGGAATGTCGATCGCCCGCAACGAGGTCTTCGGCCCCGTCGGCGCCGTCATTGCCCATGATGGGCCGGAACACGCTGTCGCGCTCGCCAACGACAATCCCTACGGACTTGCGGCAGGGATCTGGACGACAAATCTAGGCGCGGCGCATCGGGCCGCGCGCGATCTGGAATGCGGCATGGTCTGGATCAACGGCTACATGAACGGTGACATGAGCCAGCCATGGAGCGGATGGAAGCTTTCCGGCCACGGACGCGACAAATGCCTCGACGCACTGGTGGATTCGACCCATAGCAAATCCGTATGGGTGACGCTCGAGTGACCCTGGCCTATGTGTGCCAAGAATTTGATCAAGACTGACGCGAGCAGGAGACCACGATGAAGACGTCAATCGGCACAGCGGCAGGCGCCGCAGCAGTCGCGTTCCTGACAACGTATGCGGTGGCGCCGGTCCTTGCGGCCGACGGGAACACCGTCATTCGCAACGCCGCAATCCACACGATGGCGTCGGACGAGGTCGAGGCGGATGCCCTGGCGATCGATGCCAAGGGCGTCATCGTCGCCGTCGGCAAGGAAGCCGACGTGATGTCGAAGGCAGGCTCGAATGCGCGTGTGATCGATCTCGACGGCAAGGCGGTTCTGCCTGGCTTTCAGGACACCCACGTTCACCTCGTCGAAGCCGGCGTGAACGAGATCCTCTGCGAATTCGAACCGTTCGCCACATTGAAGCAGACCCGAGAGGCGATCGAGGCATGCGAAGCCGAGACGGAAAGCGAGTGGGTCCTCGGTTCCGGCGTGGGCATGCCGCATCTGCTTGACCAGACGGATAACCCGGTCGCAGTGCTGGACGAGCTCGTGCCCGATCGACCGGCGCTCATCCTCGATGACATCGGGCACGCGGCCTGGGCCAACAGCAAGGCTCTCGAGGCGGTGGGCTATGACACGATTGAAGGAAACCCGCCCGGCGGCATTATCCTGCGCAATCCAGACGGCCGGCCCAACGGCATCGTGCTGGAGAATGCCCAGCAGAAACTGCGCAATCTGGCTTTTCCCGATACGCCCGAGAACGAAGAGTTTGCCTATGAAAGCATGCTGCCGACGCTGAAGACCTTTGCCGAGAATGGCATCACCACGGTCAGCGATGCCGGTGGGTTCTGGCCGCAGGGGCATGTCAAGGCATGGGAGACCGCCGAGAAAAACGGAACTCTGACGGTACGAGCTTCCAACGCGCTCTATGTCTACCCGGACATGCCTTTCGACGAACAGGTCCAGAAACTCGCGAAGCTCTACAGCAACGATCCGGATCGGCTGTTGAAGTTCAACCAGGCGAAACTCTACGTCGACGGCATTCTTGAGCAGCGCACCGGTGCTGTGCTGCGGCCCTACCGGAAGGGACCGGGCATCGATCATGGCTTCGAATCCGGCTTCCTCTATTTCGAACCGCCGGTCCTGACTGACTATGCACGCGCGCTTTCGCAGATCGGCTTCAAACTGCATTTTCATGTGACGGGCGACCGCAGCGCGCGACTGGCCCTCGATGCGATTGATCAGGCGGACACGAAGCCGGGTCCGCATCGGCTCACCCACCTCTATCTTCTCGACCCGGCGGACTACGGCCGCTTTCGCGACACCGGGGCCGTTGCCGATTTCCAATTGGCGCCGAGCTCGCTCGATCCCGATTACATCGCCTTCATCCGCCAGTTCATCGGCAAGCGCGCCGATCGCATGATGCCGGCGGCGAGCCTGGAAAAGAGCGGCGCAACCGTCGTGATGAGCAGCGACTTCGATGCCGATGAGCTTTCGCCGCTCGTCAAGATCCAGGCGGCGCTCGAGCGCCCGAAGGAAGGCGCGCCGGACGTGCGCACCGCCGTTAAGTGGATGACCGTCAATCCCGCCCGGCTCCTCAATCAGGAGGACCGCACCGGAACGCTCGAGGTCGGGAAATATGCCGATCTCGTGGTTCTCGACCGAGACATCTTCGACATTCCCGTGGGCGAAATCGGTGAGACGGATGTGAAGGCGACCCTTCTGCAGGGCAAACCCGTCTTTGATGCGGACAGTCTGTTCGCTGCAGAATGACGGGCTGCGAAGGATTGTTGTGAATCCCATGCCTTGGCGCGCCGTAGACCGGCGTTTCGGCGTGGCGGGAAGATCACTGGCCGAACAGCAGCGAAAACAGCTCGCCCTGCGACGATATCTTGAGTTTGGAGTAAATGCGCTTTCGGTGAACCTTGACGGTTTCCGGACTGTTGCCGAGATGGCGGGCGATGCTTTTGGTCGAATGCCCCTTGAGCATCAGTCTGATGACCTCGGCCTCCCGATTACTGACCGGCATGCTTGCGAGCCGGTCGAATACGGGCTCTTGAATGTCTGGCGGGCCGACCTGACAGACTTCGGGCCAATGCTTGCGGCAAAGGGCTGATATCACCGGCAACAGCGCGTCAAGCGATGCCTTGCCGGAAGGATCGGCGTGATGATCCTCCCGCCGCAATCCGAGAGAGAGCGCTATGCTTGTGTTCGCGCCCGCCCCGACGAGGATGGCGATCTCGTCCCGTAATCCGGTTTCGGCATAGAAGATCCGGTAATATTCGCTCTCCCTGAAATCATCCGGCGCGCATTCGTCGAGACTGACGACGCGGTCACGCGGTTCGCTGGCAAACAGGGCGTAGAAAGGGTCGAGCAGATAGGCAAAGCCGAGATAGGGCGCGACGGTGCGGCGCGTGGCATCCGGGTCGAGATCGCTGTAAAGCTGAACCGGGGGCCGGTCGGTCGAAAAGACCGAGATGAACAGGCTGTCGAAGCCGCATGCGCCAAGGCAAAGCCGACGCAGGGCGTCGGGAAAATCCGGCCCGCCAAGCGCCGCGACAGCCTGCGAGAGGGGTTGCACATGCTCGAAAGGAATTCCCGTCATCCGCATCCCCACTCCCGAAAGCCTTATCACAAGCCTACCTTGTCGAACGCGTCAGCTTTGTCAAAGCGGCTCCTGCTGCGTGATGCAATGAATGCCGCCGCCGCCAATTGCAATTGAATCAATCCGCACCTCGCGGATCCGCCGGTCGGGAAACAGCGACTGGAACATCCGCCTGACTGTCGTGTCCGAAGCGATGCCATAGGCCGGCATGATCACCCCGCCGTTGACGAGGTAGGAATTGACATAGGAGCGGCAGAATTTCGGATGGGTCGAAGGGGCATCGACCGCCTCGGGGATCGTGACGATGCGGATTGGCCGCCCCTTGGCGTCGGTCTGTCCCTGCATCGCTTCATAGTTGAGGCGAATGTAGTCGTTCCACGGCGTATCCTCGTCGCCGGGGCTCTCCATCAGCACGACGCCTTGCGCGGCGAAGACAGCGATGCCATCGGTATGGCCATCGGTCTCATCCTCGAGCGGATTGCCAGGAAGCCAGATGACCTTCTCCCCGCCGAGCATCTCCAAAAGCTCGCGCTCGATCTGCTCGCGCGTCCAATCCGGATTGCGGTTGCGATTGGGAAAGCAGGTTTCGGTGGTTATGATGGTGCCCTCTCCGTCGACGCTTACGCCGCCGCCTTCGGCAACCAGAGCGGAGACAAAGCCGGTTACGCCGGCCGCATCCACGACGGCTCCGGAGAAGCGGGCATCCGCGTCATGCGGATGATACTTGCCGCCCCAGGCGTTGAAGCGGAACCGTGTCGCTGCCCTGCGGCCGTCGACGGATTTGAGGAAGCACGGGCCAGCATCGCGGGCCCAGCTGTCGTCGATCTCAGTTTCGACGATATCGATCGACGGATCGAGCAGCGCTCGGGCACCGGCGACGTCTGCCGGCTGCACGGCCATCGTGACTGGCTCGAACTCGCGAATGGCATGAGCGACGGCAGCATAGTCGCGCCGGGTCGCTTCAATATCATCCCAGACCGCGCGGCGACCGGGCCACATCATCCAGGTCCGCTTGTGCGGTTCCCATTCCGCCGGCATGCGGAAACCGGCTTGTCGTGGCGTCTGATTCAGCATTTTCATTCTTTCTACCTAAGGTACTTGCTGTCGATTGCAAAACGGCTTCGGGCCGTTGGTCCTGTCGAATGCGGCTGGCGATATCACTCAACCGCGGCTTGTCTGCCCGTCCAACGTCAGGATCGGCCCGTAGAGATCCGGGCGGCGATCGCGATAGACCCCCCATGAGCGGCGGTAGCGTCTCACATCGTCGAGATCGAATGTCGCAAGCAAAAACGTTTCGTCGACGCGGTTGGCTTCGGCCACGATCAGGCCGGTATGGTCGGCAATGAAGGAGCTGCCATAGAACGTGCTGGTGGTTCTGCCGTCCACTTCCGTCCCCACGCGGTTCGATGCGATGAGCGGCACCATGTTCGCCGCCGCATGGCCCTGCATGGTGCGCTGCCAATGGCCCGAGCTGTCGAGGTCGGGGCTGTTCGGTTCGCTGCCGATCGCGGTCGGAAAGAACAGCAGTTCGGCACCGTCGATTGCAAGAAGACGAGCCGTCTCGGGAAACCACTGATCCCAGCAGATGCCGCAGCCGATGCGGGCATAGCGCGTATCCACGGCCCGCAGTCCGGTATCACCCGGGCTGAAGTAGAACTTTTCCTCATAGCCGGGCGCCTGCGGAATGTGAGACTTCCGGTAGTTCCAGAGGATCTCGCCGTCGGCATCGATGATGGCCAGTGAATTGTATTGAACCGGGCCGGCCTTCTCGTAGTAGGAGATCGGCAACACGACGGAGAGTTCCTTCGCCACCGCACGGAAGTGGTTGATCGCACGATCCTTGCCAAGTGGCGCGGCAAGCTCCAGATGCGCGAGCTTCTGCTCCAGGCAGAAATAAGGCGTCTGGAACAGCTCCTGTAAGAGTATGATGTGCGCGCCATCCTCATGCGCGAGCCGGATCAGCTCCTCTGCCTTTTGAATGTTTTCATCGACATCCCAGCTGCAGGCCATCTGGGTTGCTGCGACCGTCACTTGGCTCATTCGATTGTCCTTCGCCGTTTCTGCCGTTTCAACGCGCAGCCATGAAGTCCGCAACGGAGCCGGAGATTGCTTCGAGGATCTCGTCGCACTGGCTTTCGGTGATGATCAGGGGCGGTGAAAGGATGATGCGATTGCCGACAGGCCGCACGATAACCCCGCGCTCGACGCAGCCCTTGAAGATCTTTTCCGTCGCCTTTTCATGGGCGGGAAGAGGCTGGCGCGTAACCTTGTCGGCGACGAAATCGATGCCGAGCATGAGCCCGCCGCCGCGCACGTCACCGACGATATCGTGCTTCAACAGGAGACGGGCCCTCTGCTGCAGGTAGGCACCAACCCGCGCTGCATGGGCAAGCAGCTGCTCGCGTTCCATGATCGCGATGTTGGTGAGCGCCGCCGCGCAGGCGACGGGATGTCCGGAATAGGTAAGGCCCATGGCAAAGACGCCACCCTCGCATTGCGGGCGGCTGATAACGGCATGGATCTCATCGGAAATCAGCGTGGCTCCGAGCGGGATGTAGCCCGAGGTGATGCCCTTGGCGGAAACAAGAATGTCCGGCTGGGTCTCGTAGATCCGATCAGAGGCGAACCATTCGCCAAGGCGGCCAAAAGCCGTGACCACCTCATCAGCGATGTAGAGGATGTCATGACGGCGGCAGACCGCCTGCATCGCACGATGATACCCCTTCGGCGCGACCAGAACGCCACCTGCGCCCATGATCGGCTCGGCGATGAAGGCTGCGACATTTTGCGGGCCGAGCTGCTCGATCCGCATCTCGAATTCCGCCACCAGAAAGTCGCGATACGCGTCTTCGGTCATGTCCATGGGCTTGGCATAGCAGTCCGCGGCGGAAACATGATGGATGAAATCCTCGCCGACCTGGGAGAAACCATATTTGGTGCCGTGGATGCCGGTGAGGCCAGCCGCCACATAGGTCGCACCGTGATAGGCGTTGTTTCGCGAGATGATCTTGCGCTTGCCCGGCTGCCCTCGCATGGCGAAGTAGTAGTGAACGATGCGGATGGCCGCATCGTTGGCCGTCGAGCCGCCGCAAGTGTAATAGACATGGTTGAGACTGCCAGGCGAAAGATCCGCCAGCCGGGCAGCCAGTTCCGCTGCCGGAACATTCGTCGAGGCTCCGAAGGGATTGTAATATTCCATGTCCAGTACCTGCCGGGCGATGGCGTCGGCCATCTCCCGGCGGCCATGGCCTATGTTGACGCACCACAATCCCGCGATGCCATCGAGGAAGCGTTGCCCGGTGCTGTCGGTGACGAACATGCCTTCGGCTTTTTCGATCACCTGGCTGCCGGTCGCGGCAAAGGTCGTGAAATCGGCATAGGGATGAAGGACGTGGTCGCGGTCCATTTCCCATGCGGAACGGCTGTTGAGGCGCGTGCGTTCGCTGGCACCGAGGTTGTGCTGGATCGTCATCTTCTTTCTCCGGAAGGTTTGACACGGTCGAGCCGTGTCAGGACTGTTTGTCGCGATGGGCTCAGCGCAAGAGCTTGGTCCAGACGCGGTCGTAGAGCTTGGTCACCGCGGGCGAACAGGCCGGAAGAAATTCCGGTGTCGGCGCATCGGCAGGTGGATTGAGTTCGGGTGCAGCCGCAAGCGCCTTGTCGACAAAGGCCTCGGCCCCCTTGATGCCGTTGGAATAGCGGGCGTAGTTGGTGATCATCGCCGCATTTTCGGGGGCCATGACGAAGTTGACCCAGAGCTTGGCGTTTTCGAGGTTCGGCGCACCCTTCGGCACGGCAACATTGTCCATCCAGCCGGTATAGCCTTCCTTCGGATAGATATATTCCAGCGTCGGCTTCTCGTCGCGAGCCCGCATTGCATAGCCGTTCCAGCTCATCGAGACGACGGCCTCGCCCGAAGCAAGCAACTCCTTGGTCTCGGAATTGTAGCTCTTTACGAACGCCTTCTGCGTCGTCAACAGGTCGAGCACCGCCTTCAAATCCCCCGGGTTCTCGTTGCAGCGCGGCTTGCCGAGATAGCGCAGTGCCATGTTGATCACGTCGTTGACGTCGCGCAGCATGTTGATCTTGCCCTTGGTCGCGTCATCGGGCTCAAAGAGCGTCTTCAGCGAGTGATCTGCGCCGTCGACGAGCGCGCTGTCGATGACGAAGCCGGTGGAGCCCCAGGCCCAGGGCGCCGAGTAGACGCGGCCCGGATCCCAGAACACGTCCCGCCACGTCTCGTCGACATGCCTGAAGTTCTCCATCTGCGAAGCATTGATCGGTTCCAGCAGACCCTCGCGCACCAGGATCGTCATCGTGTCGTGCCCGGGCACGATGATGTCATAGCCACCGGCGCCTGATTTCAGCTTCGCCAGCATGGTCTCCATCGAATCATAGGTGTCGATGTGAACCTTCACGTCGTGGGTCTTCTCGAACTTGGCCACCATCTCCGGCGGCGTGTATTCGCCCCAGGTGTAGATGAAGAGGTCGCCGGCGGCGAAAGCGGGATGGCCGGCCATGCAGGTCAGCAATGCCGCGGACAGGATGATCTTCTTCATACGAGAGTTCCCCTTTTTGCTTGTTGTCAGGCAGTTGTCAGTGTTTGTGGCCGACCCGGCCGATAAGGGCGGAGACAAGGACGAGCACGGTGGAAGCGCCGAGCATCAGCGTCGAGATGGCATTGACTTCGGGCGTCATGCCGAGCCGCAGCATGCCGTAGATGTGGAGCGGCAAGGTGGTTGCGCCCGGTCCGGCCACCAGCGCGGTGATGATGAAATCGTCGAGCGAGATGATGAAGGCGAGCAGCCATCCGGATAGCAGCCCCGGCACCAGCAGCGGCAGAGTGATGCGGGTGAAAGCCTGCGCCGGCGAGGCGTAAAGATCGGCGGCCGCCGCCGGCAGGCTCGGATCCAGCCCCTCCAGCCGCGCCTTGATCGGCAGATAGGCGAAGGGAATGCAGAAGACGATGTGCGCCATCAGGATGGTGACGAAGCCGAGGCTGATGCCGATGGCCACGAAGAACACCAGCGAGGCAACGGCTGTGACGATTTCCGGTACCATCAGCGGGAAGGTCAGGACCACATAGGCCGCCTCTCCGCCGGTTGCTCGGCGATTGACGGTGGCAGTGGCGGCACCAAGGGCCAACAGCGTGGCGACCGTCGCGGCGATGACGGCGATGATCACGGAGTTCAGCGCTGCGGTCTGGATGTTCTCGTTGCCGAAGACGGTCGCATACCAGCGCAGGGAAAATCCGCTCCACCGACTGACCGAGCGGCCGTCGTTGAAGGAATAGGCCGCCAGAAAGACGATCGGCGCGTAGAGGAAGATCAGGCAGCCGACCGAGGCAGAGCCGAAGCCGGCGAAGGCCCGGATATCGCCGATGCGGGACGTGGCGGTGACCGTTCTCATGGTCGATGAAGAGGTGTTGGACATCGGTTGGTCTCCTCTAGAGCGTTTCCGGTTTAAGCGGAGCCGCAGAAACGCTCTATCTCTTTGTTTTTACGCATTTCCTGACGGAAAACCGCTTCGCACTTTTCCTGGAAATGCTCTAACGGCAATCGGACTTCTGGTGCCCGGCCCGACGGGCAAGCCACAGGAGCACAAGGAGCGTGAGCGTCAGCAGGATCATCGACAGCGCCGCGCCGAACGGCCAGTTTCGCGCGCTCTGGAACTGGGTGCCGATCAGGTTGCCAATCATCAGGGTCTTGCCGCCGCCGAGGATGTCGGGGGCGAGATACGAGCCGATCGACGGAATGAAGACGAGAAGGCTTCCGGCGATGAGGCCGGGCCGCATGACCGGCAGCACGATGCGGAAGAAGGCGATGCGGCGGCTGGCATAGAGGTCGTAGGCCGCTTCCAGCAACCGGAAATCGAAACGCTCGAAGGCCGAGTAGAGCGGCAGCACCATGAAGGGCAGGAAGGAATAGATCAGCCCGAGGCAGACCGCAAAGCCGTTGTAGCTCAAAGGCAAGGGCTCGCTGACGATCCCGAGATTCATCAGGACAGCGTTTATCGGACCATCGCCGCGCAGAACAAAGAGGAGTGCTATGGTGCGGATCAGCAGGTTGACCCAATAGGGAATGGTGATCAGCACCAGCCAGATATTCTTCTGCCGCTCCGGCCTGGTGGCGATGTAATAGGCCGTCGGCACGCTGATGACGAGGCAGAGCACCGTTGCGATGCCCGCCTGAAAGACGGAGCGCGCCAGGACGATGAGATAGTCGGGCGTAAACGTCAGACTGTTGTCGAGAAAATCCCGTTCGAACAGGATCGAGCTGTAGGCTTCGGTCGTGAATACCCATTCGACGCCGCCATAGGGCGCGGCCTGCAGGAAGGAGTAGACGAACATGATCGCCATCGGCGCGACCATGAAGACCAGGATGACAGCGATGGCGGGACCGAGCAGGCCGAGATCGGCAAGGCGCGGCGAGACGCGGGAGGAAAGGGAAAATTGCCGCGCGCTCATGACAGCAGCACCTTGATCGCGCCGGGCTCGAAACCCACGCCGACTTCGTCTCCCGGCGCGAAATCCAGCAGGCCTCGCAATCCGCCCCGCGGCGCCCGGGCTGTCAGCGACTGGTTCCCGGCAACGAGGTGATACTCGACCGCGTTTCCGAGATAGGTCCGGGCAACGACCCTTGCCATGCCGCTGCACGTTTCCTCGCCGGCCTCGCGGATAATCAGCCGTTCGGGACGAATGGACAGTGACACGGCCTGGCCGACCTCAAGCGGCCATTCGATTGGAGCACGGATGTCGGCGAACCCCTCGATGGTCAGGTTCGCCTCGGTGCCGCTCAGCCCCGACACCCGCGCATCGAGAAGGTTGGATTCGCCGATGAAATCGGCAACGAACCGGCTTTTCGGATGCTCGTAGATCTCTTCGGGCGTGCCGACCTGCTGCAATCTTCCCTGGTCGATGACCGCGATCCTGTCGCTCATCGCAAGCGCTTCTTCCTGATCGTGGGTCACGAAGATGAAGGTGATGCCGGTTTCGCGTTGCAGCGCCTTAAGTTCGAGCCGCATCTTCTGCCGGAGCTTCAAATCCAGCGCCGATAGCGGTTCGTCGAGCAGAAGCAATTTCGGTCGAGGCGCCAGCGCCCGGGCAAGCGCAACGCGCTGTCGTTGGCCGCCGGACATCGTGTCGGGTTTGCGATCCGCATACTCGGTCATGTGCACAAGCTCGAGCATGCGCTCCACCGTGCGTTCCGTTTCGACCCGAGAGGTGCCGAGCATTTCCAGCCCGAAGGCGATGTTGCGCCGAACCGTCATATGCGGGAAAAGCGCATACTGCTGAAACACGGTGTTGACCGGCCGGGCTTCCGGCGGCAGCCGGCTCACATCCTGACCAAAGATCGTGCAGGTCCCAGCGCTTAAGGTTTCGAAGCCGCCCAGGATGCGCAGAAGCGTTGTCTTGCCGCAGCCAGACGGGCCAAGCAGGGTGAAGAACTCGTTGGCATGGATCGACAGATGGAAATTCTTCAGCGCCTCATAGGCCCGTGAACTGCCGGCGTTGTAGACTTTCGAGAGCCCCTTCACTTCCGCAGCGATCGTGTCTTGTCGCGGGTCGTGAAGCCTTGGCTTTTCCGTTGAACCTTGAGCACGCTCGCTCGAGCGCGAAATCGATAGGCTGGCACTGGTTCGCATCTGATGTTCCCCTTGTTCGGGACTGAAACTTCCCGTCTTTTCCAAGGAGTATGGGGACATGGCGGAAGTGCGTTAAGTCACCCTTAGGGGGTATCGCCCGCGGATCCGTGGACCCGCGGGCAACGCCGGACGTGCGTCTATCCCTGCGCTTCGCTTTGCGGCCGCCTGCCGCGCAGGATGACGACCAGGGCCGTCACAACGGTCATCAGCACGAAATCGCCGCGATCGCCGGATCCAGATCGAGACGCAGATTGTCCGACATCCTCTTCGGCAAAGTCGTGACGTTGACGCCGCTGATAAAGAGGGTGACAGAACTCTCCTCCCAGGACATCACGAGGCTGATGAACCAGGCCGTGAAGAGGCCGAAGCGTATATTGGGCAGCGCTGGTGCCGATGCTGGCGAGCCACGTGTCGGCGTCCAGGAGTGCGCGGTAGTGGCGCAGCGAATAGTCGCCTTCAGGCAGCGAAAGAAACCGGTTCGCGGTAAAGGAGAACGGGACGACCGCCGCCGACGTCCGACGGCTGTATTTCGAGGATTTCAACCAAAACCTCGCCGCCGCGCGCGTCGGCTTGGGTATCGCGATGGGCGACAACATCACGGCTGCGGAGGAACTGGCCCAGGGTGCGCTGGTCCGCCCGCTGAAGGGCTCACTCAAGGCTTCGCCAAAAGGCTACTATGTGCTGACACAGAAGGGCCGCGAGAACTCCCCGCTGTCAAAAGTGTTCATCGAATGGATCTTCAACGAAGCCAGGAACGCAACTGACTGACCCCAGTCCCGGCGGCTTTGGCCCTTTGACGCCCGCCCCGAAAATGGCCATGGCGACGACGGTATCGAAACATTACCTGCATAAACCGAGAAATTCTTGCCCACCTGCCGAAGCAGCACCTGAAACGTGCGGAAGTGGCCGCGGCGTAGCCTTCGACAACCGTTTCGGCATCGAGCGAAGCTGTGTTCCTAAGCGCGAACATCATTCGGCCGCACCCTCGCTGGCAGCCAGTTCAGCACGCTCGCGGCGCGGCAGGCGACCGTTCAGCACGATGTAGGCCACAAGACCGATCACGAGCCCCCAGAACGCACCGCCGATGCCGAGCAAGTTGATATTCGCGGCCGACGCGAGGAAGGTAATCAGCGCGGCCTCGCGGGACTTCGGATCAGCCATGGCGCCAGCGAGACTGCCGCCGATTGTGCCCAGCAGCGCAAGTCCGGCCAGCGTCGTGATGAACGTCGCCGGCAATGCCATGAAGACCGCCGCAAGTGTCACACCGAATACGCCGACAAGCACATAGACGACACCCGCTGCGATCCCCGCCAGCCAACGCTTGGCCGGGTCTTCGTGGGCTTCCTTGCCTGTAGCGATCGCGGCGGTGATAGCCGCGACGTTGAAGGCGTGTGAGCCGAACGGCGCCATGACAAGTGAGCCAAGTCCCGTCATCGTCACGATCGGATTGGCGCTGGTCCTGAAGCCGTCATTGCGCAGAACCAGCATCCCCGGCATGTATTGCCCCGTCAGGGTGACCAGAAACAGCGGTAGCGCAACACTCAGGAGCGCATTCAACGAGAATTCCGGCAGAGTGAACACCGGCGCCGCCAGCTTCAGCTGAAGCCCGGAAAGGTCGACGCGGCTCTGCATAACCAAGAATGCAAGTCCGAGCACCAATATGCCGACCACGGCATAGCGCGCGGTAAAGCGTTTCAGCAGGAGATAGGCGATGATCAGAAGCCCGACCAGCAGCGGATCGACCGTCGCGCCACCAAAGGCCCCGATGCCGAATTGCAGCAATATACCCGCGAGCAGGCCCGAGGCGATGCCAGGCGGAATCAGCTTGATGACCTTGTCAAAACAGCCCGACAATCCCAGCGCCACAAAGGCTGCCGCCGAGATCAGATAGGCGCCTACCGCTTCAGCGTAGGGGGTTGTGGCAAGGGCGGTGACGAGGAAAGCCGCAGCCGGCGTCGACCAGGCCGTAATGATCGGCTCGCGATACCGCCAGCTCAGGAACAGTCCCGTCAGGCCGACGCCGATTGAAACAGACCACACCCAGGATGCCGTTAGCTCTGGACTTAGGCCGGCAACCTTTGCGGCCTGAAAGACCAGAATGAAGGTTCCGCCGTAATTGACGATGACGGAGATCAATCCGGCGACGATCGGGTGCGTGAAGTCGCTTAAACGTAGGGGCGATGGTGACGAGATAGGCTGCATGATCCTGTTGAATCTCCTGAAGATCTCTGGCCCCGGGGCCGTGATGCGGCTTGACTTTTAACCGATGAATGGCCTGATATTTCCCTCCACTTTTCGACAGGTAGCCAGACCATTTGTTCAAACATTCCCAATTGGAATCCGTGAAGGCATGGCTTGCCCATCCCGCACATGCTGAGCTGCCGCTGCATGCGCGGATCCAGCGGGCGGTACGGCAATTGATCGTCGACGGTGCGCTTGGCCCCGGCAAGCCACTGCCAGCCTCACGCGCTCTGGCCAAGTCGCTTGGCGTATCCCGCGATACGATCGAGGCCGCCTATTCCCAGCTCCATGCAGAGGGCTTTATCGACCGGCGGGTGGGCAGCGGCAGTTTCGTGGCGGAGATGACCGCGTTCTCCCCTGGCCATAAGCCCTCGCAACGGCGCGCGCTTCTGCGCCATCAGCCACCGAACCTCAGCAAACGCGGGACTGCGATGTTCCGCAGCGGCGGAGTATACGAGCAGCTCGCCCCCAGGCCGTTTGCGCCGGGCGTGCCTGAGACGCGCAGCTTTCCGCTTCCACTCTGGCAACGCCTGGAGCGACAGGTGCTGAAGGAAACAGGCACGCGAGCGCTGCTTCATGGCGATCCGCAAGGCACGGAGCCGCTTCGGCGCGCGATCGCCGACTATGTCAACCTTGAGCGCGGTGCTCGCGCCAGCGCCGACCGGGTGCTGGTCCTCACGAGCTCGCAACAGGCGATGACGCTCTGCGCCAATATGCTGCTTGATCCGGGAGATCGCATCTTGATCGAGGATCCAGCTTACTACGGCGCGCGGAAGGCGTTCGACGCTGCCGGGCTGGAATGCATACCAATTCCCGTCGACGATCATGGAATCGCGGTCGAACAGATCCTGGACGAGCCGCGCAAGGCCAAGGCCGTCTTCGTCACGCCTTCCCATCAGTTTCCAACCGGCGCAACACTTGCGCTCGAGCGTCGACTTTGCCTCATCGAATGGGCAGCCAGACATCAGGCCTGGATCATCGAGGACGACTACGACAGCGAATTCCACTACGACGGCAAGCCAACGGCCTGCGTGCAAGGTCTCGATCCACATGACCGGACCATTTACATCGGCACCTTCACCAAATCTCTTTTTCCCGGGTTACGGATCGGGTACGTCGTCCTGCCTCCGCAGCTGGTCAAACCGATGACCGTCGCACGCACACTGCTTGACGGCCACACCGCCTCGGCGGCGCAACTGACGCTTGCCCGTTTCATGGAAGGAGGACATTTCGGTGCGCATGTTCGCACCATGCGCGGCATTTACGCTGACCGGCTCAGAATCCTCACCAGCCTTATCGGGAAACACCTTTCGGCCTTCGTCGAACCTCGCATCCCGATCGGCGGGCTCCAGATGCCGTGCGTGCTGACCTGCGACTTGCCCGAGCGTGCAGCCATCGATGCCGCCCGGCGCGTCGGCATCGAACTTCTGGGGTTATCGGCGCTTCATGCATCCGGTGACGGCACGGCTGGGTTTCTGATGGGTTTTGCCGCCTACACGCCGGACGAACTTGAACTGGCAGTCAGAAAGCTCGCAGACGCACTGAAGACCCTGAAAAGCCCATAGCCAACCCTATTCCATCTGCGACTTTCACGCGCTCGACAGCCTCCGGGTAGCCTACTGCATAATTTATCCTTAAATCGGAATCGATTTAAGGATAAATTATGCAGCAAGTTTAAAGTGTTACAGCGTCCTTAGCGCGTCATGTTTGACGCGCGGCGCTGTAGGAATTAAACCGCCCGGCTGCAGGCGGCCGGCGCGATCTCGACGTCTTCGTTCAAGTGCACACATCCGGCGAGACCAGCAAATACGGTCTCCCGCCAACGAGCTGCTGGCGGTCGTCAAGCGTCGAGCGTCTACCGGCATATCCCCGGCTCAGGCCCGCGCGGCCTGATGACGCTCGCGATCTTCAGCGCAGACAAGGAGCGAATGCGAAACTGTTTCCGGTTGCCGCGCAGTCTGCGGGACCGTGCCGCGCTTATCGATCCGGCGGCCGCGATCCAATGGCCGAAGCGCCAAAAGGCACCTCGGCTCATCTTTGATCGGGCCTAGCCGACATAGCCGTGCACCTGTCGCGCCCGTTCGGGCGAGATATAACCGTTGCGGATATCGTCGGCGACTGAAGTCGGATCGCGCTCCTTCGGGTCGCCAAGTCCGCCGCCCGTGCCTGTAATGATCCGGATGACGTCGTTCGTATCCACCTTGATGCCGGATCCGAAGGCGTAGCGCTCATTGCTTCCGTCCTTGCGCATCACCAGCGCATAGTTTGGCGTTCCCTCGTTACCGCCGTCGAGCGACCAGGGCAGGATGCGCGAACGGGTGTAGCCAAGCGTCAGGAAGCTGTCGTCGCGGCGAATGCGGTAGTCGATGCGGATACCGTGACCGCCGGACCATTTGCCTTCTCCGCCGGCATCGGTGTTGAGCTCCATGCGATCGACAATGAGACCGTTGCGCGCCTCGGAAATCTCGGCCGGGCAATTGTAGGTCTCGCCATGCACGCCCGAGAAAATCGCGCTGTTGCCGTCCCGGCCGGCACTTGCGCCCCATCCACCAATCTGCGGTTCGATGATCGTGTACTGGCGACCGGTGTCGGGATGGATACCGCCGATGAACGTGCCGGCGATCGAGGAGAAATGCCCGGCCGGCAGCTTGTGGGGCATATGCGGCGCCAGGCAGCGCCAGACCAGATCGTAGGCCCGGATTCCGATCTCGTAGTAGAAGCCGACGGCAGCGGGCTCCCTCGCATGGAAGCAGGTACCTTTCGTGGTCAGAACCTTGAGCGGGCGGAACGATCCTTCGTTCGCCGGCGAGGCCGGGTCGGTCAGCGCCTTGAAGATGACCTGCATGCTGACCAGCGTATCGTCGCGGCAGGCGTTCGACGGCCCTTCGTCCTGCGCAGGGTTGTCGCGCAGGTCAATCACGAACTCGTCGTCGCTGATTGTCACCTTCACGTTGAAGAACCGGCCGTCGTCCTGCTCCTCCGTGAGCTCGAACGTGCCATGCGGCTGCTTGGCAAGCTCGGCGCGGGTGACTTTCTCCCCGAAGTTCATGAAGCTGTCCATGGCGGCCTCGAAGGTCGAGACGCCGTACTTCTCCGCGAGTTCGGCCAGGCGCCTGGCGCCGATGCGAACCGACGCGATCGCCGCCCAGAGGTCGCCCTCGATAAAATCGGGCATGCGCGAATTGACGGTGATGATGTCGAAGACAGCCGGGATCGGCTCGCCCCGGGCGATCATCTTGATCGCCGGCAGGCGCAGGCCTTCCTGAAAGATTTCCGTCGCATCGGCCGAGAGCGAGCCCGGCGACTTGCCGCCGACGTCGGAATTGTGGGCAATATTGGCGGTCCAGGCGATGATCCTGCCGTCGGCGAAGACGGGCATCGCGACGACGAGGTCGTTGAGATGGGTGACGCCGCCGTAATAGGGATCGTTGGTGATGAACACGTCGCCCGGCTCGATATCACCGGGCTTGTTGAACTTCTCCAGCAGCACCTTGACCGATTTGTCGAGCACGCCGATGAAGCCGGGGATACCGGCGCCGGACGACGCCAGCCGGCCGGTCGCATCAGTGATGCCGGTGCCCATGTCGAGCACCTCGTAGATGATCGAGCTCATTGCCGTCTTGCGCATGGCGGCAAACATCTCGTCAGCCGTTGCCTGCAGCGAATTCTGGATGATCTCCAGAGTGATGGGGTCGTGGGAAACTGAAGTCATGCCCCGCTCTCCTCAAGCCTTGAGATTGATATGGATGTTGCCGAAGCCATCGACCTCGACGCGATTGCCGGGATGGATGACGATCGTCGTCCCGGGATCTTCGATCACCGCAGGGCCGGAAAACGTCATGCCAGGCTCGAGCTTTTCGCCGTCGTAGATCGCGGCCTTGTGGACACCCTCAAGCGCGTAGTCCACCTCGCGCTCACCCTTGGAAGCCACCTCGGCCTCGGCACCGGTCGGCTCTTTATGGCGCATGGTCAGTTTGCCGACCTCGGCTGAGGCAACGAGGTGAATGCCGACAAGCTCAACCGGCGCGTCGAGCCGGTAGGTATATTCGCGCTCGTAGGTCTCGTGGAATGCCGCCTCGATCTCGGCCAGCCTTGCGTCCGAAATGACACCTTCAATCAGCACCTCGGTCGTGTGCTCCTGGTTCTGGTAACGGAACTTGCCGTATCGCAGGAACTTGACCTTCGACGCATCCACTTCCTCCTCGCCGAACTGCTGAAGGGCGACCGCTTCGGTCTCGGCGAACAGGGCCTCGACAGCATTGCCGCCGCCCGCCCTCAATTCCGCCAGCTTGGTGACGAAGAAATCGCGGCGAAGGTCGGACATCATCATGCCCCAGGCGGAGAAGACGGCGGCGCCCGCCGGAATCACCACCTTCTTCACACCGAGTTCGGCGCCGAGTGCCACCGCATGCATGGCACCGCCGCCGCCGAAGGCGACGAGCGTGAAGTCGCGCGGATCATGCCCGCGGTTGAGGGAAACCAGCTTCAGCGCGTTGACCATATTGTTGTTGGCGATGCGGATGATGCCGCGCGCCACATCGCTTGGGCTCGCACCTAGCTTTGCGCCGACATCGCTCAATGCTTTCTCGGCCGCCGCCATGTCTGCAATGACCGAGCCGCCGCAGAAATAGTCACGGTTGATGCGGCCAAGCCAGAGGTTGGCATCGGTCGTCGTCGGGCTCGTGCCGCCGCGCCCATAGGCGGCCGGTCCCGGCATCGCACCGGCCGACTTCGGGCCGACATGCAGCTTGCCGAATTCGTCCACCCAGGCGATCGATCCGCCACCATTGCCGATTTCGACCAGGTCGACCACCGGCACCATGATCGGATAGCCGGCAGAGGTCCGATCGCGCTCGATCCAATAGTCGGTCATGATCCTGACCTTACCGTCTTCGATCAGCGAGCATTTCGCCGTGGTGCCGCCGATATCGAGGGCGAGCACGTTCCGTTCGCCAATCAGCTTGCCGAGCTCGGCAGCGCCCCAGAAGCCAGAGGCTGGCCCGGACTCGACCATGGTGATCGGGATCTTCGAGACGGAATCCAGGGAATCGACGCCGCAGTTCGACTGCATGATGAACAGGTTACCGTCGAAGCCGCGATCCTTGAGACCGTCGTTCAGGCGGCCGAGATAGCGCTCAGCGGCCGGCTGGACATAGGCCGACATGACCGCCGTGTTGGTGCGCTCGTATTCGCGCCACTCACGGGTGATCTGGTGCGAGGAGACCGCTGATATGCCGGGCCAAAGGCGTCGCACCTCTGACAGGGCCGCCTGCTCATGCGCCGGGTTGGCGTAGGAGTGCAGGAAGCAGATGGCAACCGCCTCGACACCGTCGGCGCGAAAGTCGTCCAGGATCGCTCTCAGCGGCGCGAGATCGAGCGGCTGCAGTTCCTCGCCCTTGTAGTTCATCCGTCCCGGCAGCTCGCGGCGCAGATAACGCGGCACGAAAACCTCCGGCTTCACATAATGAAGGTTGAAGAAGTCCGGTCGGTTGCCGCGGGCGATTTCGAGCGTGTCGCGAAAGCCCTCGGTGGTGATGAGGCCGACTTTCACGCCCTTGCGTTCGGTCAGAGCGTTGATGACGACGGTGGTACCGTGGGCAAGGAAGTCGACCGTCTTCGGGTCGATCGCCGCCTTCTCCAGGACATTGAGCACGCCCTGCTCGAAGTTGGGCGGGGTCGTGTCAGACTTGGCGGTGATGATCCGGGACTGGCCCGTGGCGTGATCGGTCTCGAAGCAGACCAGATCGGTAAAGGTGCCGCCGACGTCGGTGGCAACGCGAATGGTTTTCTCGGCCATTATCTTGCTCCGGCTTTCATCTGTTCATGGAGAAGCATGCAAACGGCGCCGGGCAGTTTCAGCGCCTCGGCCGCCTTGATGCGTTCGTCGGTGTAAAAGCCCGCTTCGTGCAGGCAGTTCAGCGTGCCGATGACTTCGCCATCGACGATGATCGGCACATTGATGACGGATTCGCAGCCAAGCGACTGAATCAGCTCATGATCGTCGAACACCGTGGCGATGTCTTCGATCGTGTTGGCGACAAAGGTCTGCTTGTCACGCAATGTGATATCTGACCAACGGGTGTCGTTGTAGGGCTTCGTTCCCAGCACCGGATAGGCGTCGGGCATATTGGAGTAGACGCGTTCGGAAACCTTGTCCTTCGTGTCGCTGGTCATGATCGTGAACAGCTTCACGCCGACGACGTCGTGGGTGAGCTTTTCCAAGGCGGCATAGGCCGCCTGCGGCTGTTGGCCCGCAGCGGCCACGGCTTCGACGAAGAATTTATAGTCAGGCATCTGCATGGTCATTCTCCATAAGTCGGTCGCGAAGAGCCGCTTCCTCGCGGCTGACGACCGGAACCGCGCCGATAAGGCGGCGGGTATAGTCATGCTTGGGGGTGGTGAAGAGGTCCGTCGTCGTACCGAGTTCGACGAGTTTGCCGCGCTCGAACACCGCGACGCGGTCGGCGATGTTGCGCACGACGGAAAGGTCGTGGGTGATGAAGATATAGGTGAGGTTGCGCTTCTCCTTGAGGTCCTGCAGCAACCGCAGCACGCGGGCCTGGACCAGAACGTCGAGCGCCGAGGTCGGCTCGTCCAGCACCACCAGTTCGGACTGGCAGGCGAGCGCCCGGGCGATCGCCACGCGCTGCCGTTGGCCGCCGGAAAGCGCGGCCGGTGCGCGGGTGCGGAAGTCGGCGGGCAAACCGACTTCTTCCAGCAGACGCCCGGTCTCGGCATCGCGCGCCTTGCGGTCGCCAATATCGTGAACGTCGAGCGCGAGACGAAGCGAGGCGCCGATCGATCGTCGCGGATTGAGCGAGGACAGCGGGTTCTGCTGCACAAGCTGGATCCGGCGGCGATGCCGCTTCGTCCTCGTCTGGTCAAGCGGTTCGCCGTCGAAGATCATCTCGCCCGAGGTCGCACCGTAGATGCCGAGGATGACGTTGGCGATCGTCGATTTGCCCGAGCCGGACTCACCGACGATCGCCAGGCATTCGCCCTTTGCGACCTCGAAGGAAACGGTGTCGAGCGCACGAACCGTGTTGGAACCGACCGCGAATGCCTTGGACACGGAGCGTATGGAGAGCAGAGCACTCATGCCAGCAGTTCCTTCTCGCTAAAGCCGGCATGCGCCGCAAGCGGCGCGAAGAAATCGTCGGTCGTCTCGGCAATATCGGGGATGCCGCCGCCGGTAATCCGGGGAACGGCCGCCAGCAGCGCGCGCGTATAGGGATGGCGTGGATTGTCGAACAAGGCGCCAGTCGGCCCCTGCTCGACGATATTGCCCTGGTAGATGACGTAGACCCGATCGGCGAACTCGCGCACGACGCCGAGATTGTGGGAGATGAACAGCACGGCGGTGTGATGTTTTTCGGCAAGGGTGCTCATCAGCCGCAGCGTCTGCGCCTGGACCGTGACGTCGAGCGCCGTGCCGGGCTCATCGGCCAGGAGCAGCGACGGGTTGTTGGCGAGCGCCATGGCGATCATCACGCGCTGGTTCATACCGCCCGAAAGCTGGAACGCATAGGAATCGAGCACGCGCTCCGGTTCGTGAATCGACACATCGGCAAGCGCCTCGACCGCCTTGAGGCGTGCGTCGGCAGCGGAGATACCCGGCTTCGCGCGGTCGAGTACCTCGCGAAACTGCACTCCGATCGTATAGGTCGGGTTCAGCGAGGACGTCGGGTCCTGAAAGATCATCGACATCTTCGTTCCGCGCAGCTGATGCCGGTCGCGGCGCGACAGCCGATCGAGCTCCCGGCCCTCGAATTCCAGCTTGCCCGCAATCCGGGCCGTCTTCATCTGCTGCAGCAGGCCGAGCACGATGCGGGCCGTCACCGACTTTCCCGAACCGGACTCACCGACGAGAGCGACACGCTCTCCCTTGCGGATATGCAGCGATATGCCGTGCAGCACTTCGATCAATCCGCGATGCGTCTTGAAGGCGAGCTTCAGGTCTTCGATCTTGAGGGTCGGAGCACTCATTGATCCACTCCCAGGATTTCGCGCAGGGCGTCGCCGATGAGGTTGAAGCCGAAGACGGCAATGAGAATGGCAAGGCCGGGGAACACGGTCAGCCACCAGCTGTCGGGCAGATATTTGGCGCCTTCTGCGACCATCGAGCCCAGATCAGGCGTCGGCGGCTGGACACCGAGACCGAGGAACGACAGCGACGAGGCAATCAGGATCACGAAACCGAAGTCGAGCATCATCTTGGTCAGGATCGACGGCACGCAGTTCGGCAGGATTTCGCGGAACATGATGTGCAGCTTCGAGGCGCCGATGACCTCGGCAGCGAGCACATAGCCCTCCTCCTTCTCGGAGCGGGCGAGATTGTAGACGAGCCGGGTGTACCAGGGCCACCACATCACGGTGACCGCGATCATGCCATTGGTCAACGTCGGCTCCAGCAGCCCCATCATCGACATGGCCAGTACCAGCGGCGGGATCGACAGGAAGACATCGGTCAGCCGCATCAGCAGATATTCGGTCCAGCCGCCGACATATCCAGCGATCAGTCCGATCGCGACGCCGACCGGAACCGCAATCGCCAAGACGACGATGCCGAGTACGAGCGAAATGCGATAGGCATAGATGATGCGGCTGAAGAGATCGCGGCCGACCAGATCCGTGCCGAATATGTAGGGCCATTCCGGCGCCTTGTTGAAGTTGACGAAGTCGACGACAGCGCCGCGATGCTCGGGAAACGGCGCTATGAGATCGGCGAACACGGCCGAAAGCACCACGAGCGCGACCAGGATCAGGCCGATGAGCGAAAGCGGATTGCGGGTAAGGATGAGAAGCGTTCTCTTCATGACGCCCTCTGGGAAAGACGGATGCGCGGATTGATGATGGAGACCAGCAGGTCGACGACGATGTTCACGATCAGGAACAGGGCCGACATGATCAGCACTGTACCGACGATGGCGTTGAGATCCTTGCGCAGAATGACGGCGACGCCGTAGCGCGATAGGCCGGGCCAGGCAAAGACCGCTTCGACAAGGAAGGCGTTGCCGAGCATGGCTGCAAAGTCGAGCCCGATGATGGTCAGCGACGGGATCAGCGACGGCCGGAAGGCATAGCGCCTGGCGATGCGCTTTTCGGCAAAACCATAGGACTGCGCCATCTCGATATAGGGCTTGTCGTAGGTCTCCACCATGTTGGAGCGGACGAGCCGTGCCGCCTGCCCGATGCCCGACAACGCCAGTGCGAACGCCGGCAGCACGATATGCCACGCCGCATTGCCGAACGCTCTGATATTGCCGGCGAGCAAGGTGTCGATCAGCAGGAAGCCGGAAACGGGTGGGATCGTGAAACTATCGGAGATGCGGCCCGCAATCGGAAAGAGCGGCAGGAAATAGGCAAAGACCAGCATCAGGATCACCGCCCACACGAAACCCGGGGCGGAAACGCCGAGCAACGTCACCATCCGGATCGCATGATCGATGAAAGTGCCGCGATGGCGCGCCGAGAGAATGCCGAGCGGCAGACCGAAAGCGACCATCATCAGCCCGGCGATGATGACCAATTCCAGCGTTGCGGGTAGAAACTGGGCGATGTCCGACGTTACCGGCCGATTGGTGTAGAGCGATGTGCCGAGATCGCCCCGCACCAGGTCCGCGAGAAAATAGCCGTATTGCGTCAGGAACGACTGGTCGAGATGCAGCCTGTCACGAAGGGCGGCAATCGCTTCGGCCGTGGCGTTCGGGCCGAGTGCGATGCGGGCGGGATCGCCGGGGATGACCCGGGCGATGGCGAAAATCAGCAAGGAAACTCCGATCAAAACGATCAATGAGGTTCCCAGCCGCTTCGCAAGGAGGCGGATTAAAGACGGCATCTTGGTGGTTCTCGGTTGGGTCTGTCAGCAGACGACGGTCCGCGCCGCCGTCAGCGGCGCGGATGGCGCTTCGATCATTCCTTCATTTCCATCAGGCGGAAATTGAAGCCGAAACCCGCAAGCGGGAACGCCTTGGCCGGATCCGTCAGGGCCGGCACGGAAACACGGTTGCTCGCGGCAAAGACGGCGGTCTGATCCTGAGCGAAGATCGACGGGGTCACTGTCAGCAGACGCTTGCCGAGGTCCTGATAGATTTTCGCCCGGCCGTCGTCGCTTTGCTCCGCGCGGCCCTTGTCGAGCAGCGCATCGACCTCGGCGTCTTTCAGATATTCCGGCGCCTGCCAGGTGCCAGCGGCCGACGAATGGTACATGCCGTAAAGCAGCGTATCCGGATCGCCGGTCAGCGTGTTGACGAAGAGCTGCGAGATGTTCGGCGTGTTTTCCGGCTTGGAAACCTGTTCGGAGAACAATGCCCAGGGTAGCTTCTTGACCTCGGCCTTGATGCCGATTTCGGCGAAATTTGCCTGCATCAGCAGTGCAAAGCGCTCTTCGAGCGGAACTTCGCCGATCCAGGAGAGCTCGACATTCATCTCCTCCGGTCTGTACTTGCACTTGGCGAGATGTTCCTTGGCTTTCTCGACGTCACGCTTCAGGACGTTGTCCTGCGGCAGCGCACCGAGCATGCCGACGGGGATCGCACCGGTGGCGGGGCTGCCCTGCGAGACCTTGTCGTTGATGGCGACGATCTTGACGCCGGACTCGTAGTCGAAGGCATAGGAGACCGCGAGGCGGCACTCGGCATCGTCGAACGGCGGCTTGGCGGTGTTCATCTTGATGTAGAAGCCGGTCGTGCCGCGCTCGGTGAGCAATTGCGCGCCGTCGGCCGCCAGCGACTTCAGCACTTCCGGCGGCAGCCACTGCGAAGAGATGTCGTGCTCGCCCTGGGAAATCAGGGTGCGAACCGTCGCGGCCTCCAGGCCGTAACGCATGCGCACCGTATCCGGCGCCTTTGCCGGCACGCCGAGGAAGTACCCGGCGTTCTTCGACATCACCGTCTCCTCCTGCGGATTGTGCGAGACGACCTTGTAGGCACCGGTTCCGGCCGCATTGGCAGACAGGAAGCCCTGGCCCCAATCCTTCATCTCGCCATCGCCATTGCCGAGATGCTCGAGCACCAGCTTCTTGTCGACGACAGGCAGGCGCGTCAGCGCCGAAATGAAGGGTGAATAGGGTTGTTTCAGCGTGAAGCGCACGGTGGCGGCATCGATGGCTTCAACCTTGTCGACGTTTTCGAAGAGGTAGGAGAGACCGCTGCCAAGCGCCTTCATTCGCTCGAAGGAGAAGACCACGTCATCGGCCGTGAGCGGATTGCCGCTCTGGAACTTGACGTTCGTACGCAGTTTGAAGGTGTAGGCAGTGCCTTCCACCTCCCAGCTTGCCGCCAGATGCGGATCGTAGCCCGGCTGGCCCTGCTTGGGAATGACGAGAGCGTCATAGACGTTGAAGATCAGGATCGAGTCCGCGTAGTCGGAGGCCTTGGCCGGATCAAGCTCGCCGACAGGCGCCTCATCAAGCCGCAGGACCGTCTCGGCCGCTGCAAGGCCGTGGACCGAGGATGCTGTCAGGAGGGCCGCGGCCAGCATCTTCATGATGGTTTTCATTTCAATTCCCCTTGCTGATCTTACGTTTTTTGGGTGCGCTGCGACGGTTTTCCGCACGCGTCACCACCAGGCTGTTATCCGTGTTTCCCGACGGCTCGCCATCGCCGAAGACATCCATCGTGCAGGTGTGCAGGACGGTGGCCGGCTCGGTCGTGTGGTTCCAGGTCGCGTGGGTGCGGATCGATGGAAAATGGGCGGAATCGCCCGCTTTCAGAACCATGCGCTCGCCGTCCACTTCGAGCGTCAATGCCCCTTCCAGAATGAAGAAGATCTCTTCTCCCTCATGCGACATCGGCTCGCTTCGAAAGCCCGGCGGCTCGTGAATGATCGTGCTTCGAAGAACGTTGCCCGGAAAGGCTGCCGAGATCCGCTCGTAGGACACAGTGCTGCCGGCCTCGCCCCCAAGTGCGTAAACGGGGCGGCTTTCGCGCCGCGTGAAGGGCGAGGCGGGCTTGGGCGAATTGAGAAAGGTTCCGACCTCGACCTTCAGGACGCGGCAGACGGCAACGAGCGACGTGAGGGATGGTACGGTGATACCGCGCTCAATCTGCGAGATGAAACCGGCGGAGAAGCCGGCCTGGTCGGCAACCTCCTGCAGCGTCATCTTCAGCGCCTTGCGCCGCTCGCGCAACCGATCGCCAAGTGACGGCAGTTCTGTCGCGACAATTTCCGCTTTCGAGATATTTTCGGTCTTCAAGGGTGCCCCTCAGTTTTTTAGTATTTCTTCAGCGTAGGACTGGACGTAATTATCTGTCAATCGCATTTTTTTAGAATTGCTAAAAACGGTGAGGGCGGCGCGTCCAGCGGCCCGCTTGACTCCCTTTCAGAACATATTTAGTAAGTTGTAGGCCTAACCCTACAATTGGACACCATGACCCGATCAACCTCGAATGCAACTTCCACGCTGTCGCTGACAGACCTGCCGGGCCCGGATGTGCCTGTGCGTCGGTTGTGCCATCCTTGGCGCTGGATCAGTGGCGGCGCCGTCATCCTCCTGCTTGCCGTGATCGGTCGCGCCTTTGCGGTCGGTCAAATCCAGTGGCCAGTGGTCGGGGAGTTTCTGACGGCCGGCGTCATCATCACCGGTTTCGGCTGGACGCTGCTGATCTCGGCCTGCGCACTTGCGCTTGGCGTGATCCTCGGCTTCGCCTTCGGGATCATGCGCCTTTCGGAAAATCCGATCCTGCGCTTTGCCGCGTGGCTTTACGTCTGGATATTCCGTGGCACGCCGGTGCTGCTCCAGCTTCTCATCTGGTTCAACATCGCGCTCGTCTTTCCGCGGCTCTATATTCCGGGTCTTGTGGACGAGCGCATGGTCGATGTGGTGACCCCCTTTGTCGCTGCCGTTCTTGGCCTTGGCGTCAACGAAGGCTCCTATCTGACGGAAGTGGTGCGCGGCGGAATCTCGTCTGTCGATCGCGGCCAGAAAGAAGCGGCCCACACACTCGGCATGACGCCGGGCCAGACGATGCGGCGCATCATGCTGCCGCAGACCCTACGGTTGATCCTGCCGGTTCTTGGCAACAGCGCCATCGGTATGCTGAAATTCTCCTCGCTCGCCGCCACGATCGCCATGGGCGAGATGCTGAACGCGGCCCAGCGGATCTACTTCATCAACGGCGCGGTTATCGAGCTGCTGTTCGTTTGTGCCGCCTGGTATCTGGCCGGAACGACGGTGCTCTCCATCGGTCAGTATTATCTCGAACGCCATTTCGGCCGCGACGCTGCCGTCGCCGCTGACCGAAGCTGGTTCAAAGGACGGGCGCGGCGTGCCGCCGCCGTGAGGGAAGCATGAGTCTCGCAGTCAAGGCGGTAGGCATCCGCAAGAGTTTCGGCCACCACGAAGTGCTGAAAAACCTCGACCTCGAAGTGGCCTATGGTGAGGTGCTGTGCATCCTCGGTCCTTCGGGTAGCGGCAAGAGCACATTCCTTCGGTGCATCAACCACCTCGAAACGCCAAACGGCGGTTATGTCTGGGTCGATGGCGCGATCATGGGCTATGCGCTCCACCGGGGCGCTCTGCAGGAGCTGCCTGTCAAGCGGCTGCGCGCCCAGCAGAGCCAGCTCGGCATGGTGTTCCAGCATTTCAATCTGTTCGCGCATCTGACGGTGCTCGGCAATGTCATCGAAGGGCCGATGGTCGTACGCGGACTGCGCCGCGCCGAAGCCGAAGCCCGCGCCATGGATCTGCTGGAGCAGGTCGGTATGGCGGCCAAGGCCTCAAGCTATCCGTCGCAGCTTTCCGGCGGCCAGAAGCAACGCGTGGCAATCGCCCGGGCGCTCGCCATGGAGCCGCGGGTGATGCTGTTCGACGAGCCGACCAGCGCGCTCGATCCGGAGCTCGTCGGCGAAGTGCTGGAGGTCATGCGCAATCTGGCGCGCGGCGGCACCACCATGATTGTCGTCACCCATGAGATCGGCTTTGCCCGCGAGGTGGCCGACCGCGTCGTGGTGATGATCGACGGAGAAATTCGCGAGACGGGCGCGCCGGAACAGGTCCTCAGCAACCCCGGCGATCCGCGCGTGCGTACATTCCTCAGCCGCGTTCTGGCCTGACAATTTTCAGCTTAAAAATGGGAGAACAGAAAATGAAACGACTGCTGCCAATAGTTCTGGGACTTGCCTCCACCACATTCATCAGCCTCGGCGTAGCCGGAGCGGCCCATGCCGCGGCCGATGAGAAGCTGGCCGCCGCCCTGCCCGAAGCCGTGCGCGCCGCCGGCAAGCTGAACGTCACGATCAGCCTTGCCTATCCGCCGATGGAATACAGCGATGCCGGCTCGACCGACCTGAAGGGCTTCGACATCGATCTGGCCAAGGCCATCGCCGAGCGCCTCGGCCTGACGGCCGAATTCCAGAACGTCGAATTCCCGCAATTGATTCCGCAGGTCGTCACCGGCCGGTCCGACATGATCATGACCGCCTTCTCCGACAAGGTCGAACGCCAGACACAGCTCGATTTCATCGACTACTTCAAGACTGGCAACGTCTTTTATTCCACGGCCGATCATCAAGGTGAGATCAAGGTCGAAACCGACCTCTGCGGCAAGACCGTCGCCGTGGCGACGGGCACCAGCTGGGTCACCTGGGCGGAAAATGTCGGTAAGGCCAATTGTGCCGCCGACAAGCCGATCACCGTCATCCAGATCCCCACCCAGGCCGAGCACATCATGCAGATCCGCCAAGGCCGCGCACAGGCCTCGGTCATCGGCCTGGAAGGCCTGCTCGATCTGATGAAGCAGGAACCGGACAAGTTCTACCAGATCGGCAAGGTGGACGACATCAACTACTACGGCATCGCCTTCGCCAAGGCGAATGGCCCCTTGCGCGATGCGGTGCTGGCAACGCTCGAGGCGCTGAAGGCGGATGGTACTTATGCACAGATCCTCGACCGTCATGGCTTGAAAGAAGCCGCCGTGGAAGAGTTCAAGGTGAACGGAACCACGAAGTAACGGAGCCAAACCGGAGCCCGCCTTGACCCATCCTTCCATGCCAGACGCCTCCACCGCCGCGGACGACAGATTGTCGAGATTGCGCCTCGATCTCTATTCGAGCGAGCAGCTTTACCGGCAGCTCTACCGGGCTCTTCGAGCCGCAATCCTGAGCGGTGACTTTTCCGAGGGGGAAGCCATTCCCTCGGAAAACCAGTTGCGCGATCAGTTCGGCATCGCCCGGACCACGGTTCGCAATGCGATGGCGCTTTTGGTGTCGGAAGGACTGGTCCAGCAGGTTCGCGGCCGAGGCACGATCGTTTCGCACCGGCCGATCAGCCACAATATCTGGAACTTCGGCAGCTTTACCGAACTGGCCCGCCGACAGGGCCAACGCCCGACGACGCGGGTGCTGGAGCACCGGGTCGAGAACGGTGAACTGTTGCTGGTGCGCGCACGCGGACTTGCCAACGGCGAAACCGTCAACTGGCTGAACGTCGATACGTCGCAACTCGATCTCGCCCTCTATCCAGGCATCGACCGCTACGATTTCGCGGCGCAATCACTCTACGAGGTATTGCGCCGCGATTATGATCGCCACCCCCTGCGCTCGGAATTGCTTTTGACGGTTGTGCCGCCATCCGAACGTCTGCGGGAGGTTTTTGCTCCGGCGCCTGAAGTGCCGGGCTATCTTTGTGCCAGCGGGGACGTGCTCGACGCCGACGATCGGTTGGTGGAACGCACGTCGATCGTCTACTCGCCGGCCGTCCAGATGAAATTCGCAACCCGCTGGGGACGCGATACCGCACCCGCCTGAGGGCGGCGCGATGCAGGAGAACAAACATGAGCCGCTTCGGCGAGACCTTCACGACCCCAAAACCCATTCTCGGCATGTTGCACCTGGGAGGCGATAGCCCTGAGTCAAAGCTTGCCCAGGCCCTGGAAGAAGCCCGCATCATGACAGGCGAAGGCGTGGATGGGTTGGTGGTGGAGAATTATTTCGGCCATGCCGAGGATGTGGAGCGGGTGCTGGAGCGGCTGTTCGGTCTCGATCTCGGCACGCGCATCGGCGTCAACGTGTTGCGCGACGACGCGCGCGCCTTTGAACTTGCCCGACGCTATCCCGTCGCCTTCATCCAGGTCGATTCCGTCGCCGGTCATCTGCCGCCCGAGACGGATGCACCCTTCGCCGCAGACCTTGCCGCTCGCCGTGAAGGCGTCTCGGCGCTGCTGCTCGGCGGTGTGCGATTTAAATATCAACCGGTGCTCTCCGGCAGGCCGGAAGCAGAGGATGTGCGCATTGGCGCCTCGCGTTGCGACGGTCTCGTGGTGACCTCGGACGCCACGGGCCGACCGACCGATATGGATAAGGTGGCGCGTTTCCGCGCCGCAACCGGAGGAACCGTGCCGTTGCTGATTGGCGCCGGCCTTACCGAGGCCAATGCCGCTGAACAGTTGGTCCACGCAGACGGCGCCGTCGTCGGAAGCTGGTTCAAGCACGACCATAAGGATACCGGCCGGGTTGAAGCCGCTCATGTCGCCGGCCTGATGCGCGTCGTGCGCGCCGCAAGGAGCGCCGCATGAGCGCTCCGGATGCCGTTCTCGCCCGGCCGGTGACCGCGGAAAACTTTTCGCGGTTCGGCACGACCTACGACCTGACTGACGATGCCGATCCCAAGGTGATATGGACCGCGGGCGCCGGCTGGCATGACGGTTTCACCGCTACGCCGCTGATCGAGGGCGCCGGCCACCTCGGCATCACCCGCGGCGGCAGCGCGCCGTGGCTCTGTGCTGCGATGGAGCGGCATCCGGGCACCGAAGAGGCGATATTCTGCGCATCCCAACCGATCGTGCTCGCCGTCGCGCCCGCGTCAGACGCCGAGGCGCCGCATCGAGATGACATTGAAGCATTCGTGGTCGCGCCGGGACAGGCGGTGGTGATGCGTCGCGGCGTCTGGCACGACGCCTGTCGCGGCGTTTCGGGGCCCACGCCCTACTACTGGATGGCAATCTGCGGCCTCGGTGAAAGCCCCTGGGTGCCGGTCGCTGGCGGACCACGCCTGATCAAGGCGGCTGCTCAGGAGGGACCAGACGCATGACGACCTTTTTCATCGGCGACGTGGCGCTCGACGAATATTACACGGCCGATCGCTGGCCCGGCCGTGCGGACAAGGGCATGGTCGCGGAACTGCCGGCGGAGACCGGCGGCTCCATCGCCAACGCCGCTGTGGTACATGCGGCACTGGGCGGCGAAACGCAGTTCATCTCGTTGCTCAACGACAGCCCGCTGTCAAAACGGCTGATTGCCGACCTCATGGAGAACGGCGTCGGCGTCGACCACATGCTGACCGATCCCGCCATTCCGGAATCACGTAACCTGATCTTCCTGGTCGAGGGCGAGCATATCGTGCTGACGGTCGAGATGGGCGAACAGCCGATGTGGCTGTCACCAGACAGCTTGACGGCTCTGCGTCAGCCCGGCCTCATGTATACAACGCTTTATCGTGCCCGCCGCCTGCATATACGGACTGAAGGCGGTATTCTGAAACAGGCCGGACTTCTGGCCGATCTGCGCCGGCACGGGCGCCGCACCATCTTCGACCTCGACGTCGGCGGCTGCACGCCGGAGGATATGGCCTACCTCAACGGTGCGGCGGTGGTCATCTTCAACCAGGTCGGCTTCCGTACCGCCTTCGGCCATGAAGACCTGTCGCTTATCGGGGACTGGATGCGTGACCAAGACATCGACTGGGTGGTGCGCACGGTGGCCGCCGAAGGCGCAGAGGCGCGTAGCGGTGATACGATACTGCGCGCCAGCGGGTTTCCCGTCGATGTCGTCGACGTGACCGGCGCGGGCGACACCTTTGGCGGTGTGCTGACCTGGTGTCTTGAGCAGAACCAGCCCTTTGCCGCTGCCTTGGACTTCGCCGTGGCCGCCGCAGCCCGCTCAGTGACCATCCATGGCCCCCGCGGCGGCAAGGCGAACGCCGACGAAATCCGCCGCTGGCGCGATGCGAGACGCCGGTAAGCCATCAGTTTGCCCTACAGCGCCGCGCGTCTTAATCAGACGCGCAAAGGTCGCTGCAGCAAGTCAGGACCGCGCAGTCGCACAACGCTTAGTTAGAGCGATTCCGGTTTAGACGGAGTCGCAGAAACGCTCTATCTCTTTGTTTTTACGTATTTCCTGACGGAAAGCCGCTTCGCACTTTTCCTGGAAATGCTCTAGGCGTTGTCCGTCCAGTTCTCGTGACCGTGCCGGACACGGACAATGAGAATGTCGCCGTCGGCCTCAACCCGATAGACGACAAGATGGGCTTTGAACGGATGGATGCGCATCGGCGGCGATAACTCTGGACGCTCGCGCGCCATGCGAGGACTAGCGGCAATCAGGACGAAGATACCGAAAAGCTCGTCATGATACCGGCTGGCCTGAGCGGCCCCGAAGAGGCGCACGCCTTCCTCGGCAATAGCGATAATGTCTTCTTCTGCAGCGAGGGAAAGGCGGAATCCCATTAACGATGGTCGCGCGGTGTTTCAGCCCGCGCCAATGCCGCAGCGAAAAGTTCGTCCTTCGAGCGATTACCGGTTCCGCTTTTCAGGCCGTCGTCGACGAAGCGCTGCATGACGGCAATCTTGTCATTACGCTCCTGATCCCTGCGAATGAGATCGCGCACATAGTCGCTGGCGTTTGCATAGCGGCCCGTGCGCGTTTGTGCTTCCACCCAATCCTTCATCGGATCGGGCAACGATACGTTCATCGTGGCCATATTCAGCCTCCATAGCTCCCTTCACGATGACACAGTTTGCCAAAGTTTGTCAAACATCAGGAATGTTGCCGGCGCTGCTGCCACGCTCTTTTGAGGCGTGTAGCGGCACGGCTTCGCACCAATCGCGCCAGCGAGTGCGCGTTTTCGAGATGTTGCCCTGGGCGGCGGTCCGGTCTTTCTTGTCAGCAGTTCGAACCCCATTCGGATAGCCGATGAGCCCGATTGACCGCGTGCCTTACCCCACTCTCAATAGTAAGGCGAAACGCACACCTGTCGCGGACCGTAATAGGGCTGGAACGTGTTGTCGTAGGCCCGATAGGAACGGTAGCGCGCATAGCACCAGTGCGTATGTGCACCGCCGTCATAGTAGACTTCGCGGTAATAGCGTGGCGCATAATAGTGCGGACGGTAGTAGGTCCGGCCGTAGTAGTCCGGTTCATAGTAACTGGGGCCATAATACCGGGGCTGCGCCAGCAACCCACCGATAACGGCGCCGGCGGCAAGTCCACCCAATGCCCAGGCCCAATCATCGCCACCGTTATGGTGATGTCCGTTGTAGTATCCGCCGCGATATCGCCTGTACTGCACCAGCTGAGCTTGCGGCGCTTCAATCCTCGGCGCGGCAATTGCGGGAAACGCCATGGCCGGCGGAGCGCTTGTCAGCGCCGTCGCCAGCGCCAGAGTAACGATTGCAAACCTTTTCATCGGCTTCACCTTCCCTCTGCAGCGCCACACGTCGAATTCGGCGCGCAAAGGACACTGCAGCCCTTTAATCGCGGCATAATTCTACCCTAGAATCGAACGTGAGTTGAGGATTTATGCATTCGCAGGAAGCATCCCCGTCCAGGCTTCGAATGCGGGAATGCCTGTCTTTTCGACGAACCCTCGATGAGGTCCCTGCCTCGAAAGGCGCGCGCCAGCTTGCCGGCCGACAGCTGCCGTTCGCCCAGGAGCAGGCGTCACCTCGAGCCTCTCCAGGAAAAGTCCGAAGCGGTTTTCCGCCGGGAAATGCGAAAAACAAAGGATAGAGCGTTTCCATGTGTCCATTTAAGACGGAAACGCATCTACAGCGCCGCGCGTCAAATATGACGCGCTAAGGACGCTGTAACACTTTAAATGTGCTGCATAATTCCTTAAATCGGATCCGATTTAAGGAATTATGCGGTAGGATGCGCGATAGCTAAGGAAGCTGGCAACCGCGCTTCAGCGCACGACCTTCACCGGCCCGGGGTCAACTTCCCGGGCCTGGCGACTTGCCTGTCAACCGCCGGTCAATCGGCGGTCGGTGGCGGCAGCGTATCGCGGATCTGATCGATCTTGCCGTCCTCGGGCCCGACCCCGAGGATATCCTTGGCCTCGTCAAGCATATCGTCGGTCACGACACCATCTTTCGAGAAGCCGGCAAGCGCCTCGCGCAGGGCCTCGTCGCTGAGAGCCGGATCGCTTGGGATGGCGTCGACGCCGTTCTCAGCTTCGAACTCGGCATAGGCAATGGCGTAGGCAGAAACCGCGGCCATTCGGGGATCGTTCGAATTGAGGTATGCGTGATAGTTGCGGTTCAGCGAGCGCAGTCCCGGGGTGCCGACGCCAGCACCTGTCGGATCCACCTTGGCCAGCTTGTCGGCCTTGGCAGATTTTCTTGCTGTGTCCGGTGCCTTGTCGCGTGTGAAGAACGATTTCAACGTCGACTTGTCGCTGGCCTTGCTCGACCGGGAGTCCTTGTTTGTGCGCGCGGTTTCCGATTTCCCATGGCTGGAACCTGAGCCCCCGCCATGGCTGCCGCCATTTCCGTTACCGCCGCCACCACCGGAATTGCCATGGCCGTCCTTGGCGAAGGCTGTGCCCGCCGCGCCGACCATCCCGCCCGCCGCCGGAGCCAGAGCCAAACTCAGCGCCACGATGCCACGAGCGACTGCTTTCGTGAAAACCATAAGAAACTCCTCTTCGAATCGCCGCGGCACCGAATTTGACGAAGGCCGCGCTTGTAGAGGAATTGAACCTATCTTGGGCAAAAGGGATCGGCTATGACCCTCGGACCATTGCGGCGGCCTATAGGACCTTGGTCCTGTCCGGCAGGCAGTCAAAGGTCCGATAAGAATTGAGAACCGAGCCACGGCATTGACCGGCCTGCCCAACCGGATAGGTTATCGTGGGTTTGTTGTACCACAGCGACGCTGGCGAACAGCGGTCGATCCCGGGAAATTTCGTGCGCGCCAGCCAACTCATCAAAAATTGGAACGCCCGCTCGTTGGCAACGCAGTTCTTGCTGATAGGCGGCCTTGTTGCGGCGTCTGCAATGGTGCTGGTCGGGGCGTTTGTTTCGCGCCTTATCGAGGAGGCGGTCACGCGGAACTCCGCCGCGACCACCGCTCTCTACGTGGACAGTGTGATCGCACCGTTGTTGCCCGACATGCAGACGACCCAGGTACTCAACGACGCGGTGGCGCGCGCGCTGGACGAAACGCTTGGCCAAGGTGCTCTGGGAGACCGCCTCTTGTCCTTCCGCCTCTGGCGGGCAGACGGCACGGTTCTCTATTCAAGCGACGAAGCCCAGATTGGAAAACGGCTCGAACTCAGCGACGAGTTGCGAACGGCGTTCTCCGGCAGCATGGTGGCGCTCTTCGATCAGTCCGGGGAGCTGTCAGACAAACGCCCAGCCGACATGCCGGTCCTTGAGATCTACAATCCGGTGCTGCAACCGTGGTCGGGAGAGGTCGTCGCCGTTTCTGAATTTCATGAAGTCTCCTATGATTTCCAACACGGCTTGAGCCAGGCGCGCTTCTATAGCTGGTTGGCGGTTGCAGCCTTTACGCTCGCCTTTTTTGTGGTCCTCTCCGCGATCGTGCTGCGCGGCAGCCGGACGATTGAAAGCCAGCGCCATGCACTCAAGGATCGGATCGCCGAACTTTCAGGTTTGCTCGCTCAGAACGAAGCTTTGCGGGGACGGCTCCAGCGGGCCTCGCAACGCACGACGGCGCTCAACGAAAGCCACCTGCGCCGCATCGGCGCTGATCTGCACGACGGGCCGGCGCAGTTGCTGGCCTTCGCTTCCCTGCGGCTCGACAGCGATGCTTTCACGAGCCAGAAATCAGCACGCACCGCACGCGAGCGCATCATCGGCGAAATCAAGGAAAGTCTCGATGAAGCAATGCAGGAGATCCGGACGATCTGCAGCGGCCTCGTCCTGCCGCAGATCGAGACGGCGACGCTCTCCGAGATCTTGAAACGGGTGGTTCACGCTCATCAGCAGCGAACGGGAACCGCCGTGAACCTGTCGGTTTTCGACCCGCCTGATCACCTCTCTCTGTCCGCCAGGATCTGCATCTACCGCTTCGTGCAGGAGGCCCTCAACAATGCCTACCGCCATGGCGGCGGCGTCGGCCAGCGTGTCTCGCAATGGACGAAGGGTGAGCAGGTGACGGTCGAGGTCGGAGACAACGGGCCTGGCTTCGACCCGGATCTCGTGCAACCGACGGGCCTTGGCCTTGAGGGATTAAGAGAACGCATCGAAAGCTTGGGCGGTGCCTTCGAGATTAGCGTCTCCGCCTCCGGCACCGTTGTTCGTATGACAATCAGCACTGAGGAGACAAAAGCGGCATGACGACAGCGATACGCGTGGCCGTGGTCGATGACCACCCCCTGTTTCGAGAAGGCGTAACAAGGAGCCTGCTGGAGATTGGCGGCTTCGAGATCGTTGCCGAGGGGAGTTCCAGGGATGATGCCCTGCTTATTGCCGAGAACGTGCGTCCCGATGTCTTGCTGCTGGATATCTCCATGCCCGGCGGCGGCTTGAACACAATCCTCCCGATCCTCGAGTTGTCGCCATCGCAAAAGATCATCATGCTGACCGTTTCCGAAACCAGCGACGATGTCACCGCGGCGCTTGACCGAGGCGCGCTCGGATATGTGCTGAAGGGTGTAGGCGGTCGAGCACTGGCGGAAATCATTCGCAGCGTCGCCGCGGGCGAAAGCTATGTCACTCCCGCGCTTTCAGCCAAACTCCTTTCCAACCGCACGCGCGGTCCAGGAAACCTGTCGGCCCTGGTCGCCAACTTGACCGCGCGCGAACATGAAGTGCTGCAGTTGGTGGCCGCGGGCATGAGCAACAAGCACGTCGCTCGGAAGCTCGACCTGCAGGAAAAGACAGTAAAGCACCATATGACGCAGATCATGGCCAAACTCGGCGTCAGCAACCGGACTGAGGCTGCCATGGTACTGCGCGACGCCGTTGATTGACGTCCCCTCACTGAATGAGGGACTGAATTCGTTTCAGGTCCGCCAGGGTGGCCCTTCGGTTGATGATCGTGCGCCCTCGCGCATCCTTCATGATGTAGCGGCCGCCGCTGATCTCCTCGCTTATGCCATCGGCATGGCGCACGCCGACCCTGGAAGCATCGCCGCCGATAGCAGCTCCGCCACCCCTGGCCCCCGTCGAATTGCCACGGGCGTTGCCGCCGCTCGATCTGTCTTTTGCGGAGTTGCCCCCTCCGTTCCCCCCGCCGTTGCTACCGCCATTTCCTCCGCCATTGCCTCCACCGTTTCCGCCGCCATTGCCCCCACCATTGCCGTTGTTCTCCCCGCTCTTGGCAAAGGCAGCTTGGGGGACAAGTTCCAGCAACGAGCCGGCAGGGCCGACAGTATATGGAAGAGCTACGGCAAACAGACAAACGGCTCCCGAGCTGACTGCGGTAAGAAACTTCCGACGCGTAGGCATGACATCTCCTCAGAACAGAACTTTGCCGACCCTTTACTGGCGGTCGAGATTACGCACGCTTGATAGAGCCATAACCAGGGCCCTTCCCGGCAGTGTTCGTCCCCGATACCCTCGTCAACAAACGCCGGCAATAAAGGGACCAAGTCTTTGAGACCGAGGCTGCTCCCCCCCGATCAACGCATGGCAGCAGGCCGTCGTTGGGAAACGTGCACGCCGTCAGCCCGATCCATCTTCTCGAGAGATGACATGAGCCGCGCTTCAATATCGCGACAAAGGACTTCGAGCTCACGGATCGCTTCTGGCCGCGGATTATCTTCTGCCTGCAGTCTGTGCAGCTCCATTACCACCAGGCTGTAGGCTTGCCACAGGTCAAGAAGAGACTCCAGGGCATGTATCCTGATTGCCGGCTCTTGCGGATCCGGCGGGGAAAGAAGTCGGCGCAGAGAGTTCTTGATCGACATGTTCGCGACACCAGCCCAACAATCCTATCAGCGTGCGGAACAAGCGGGTTTGTGTCAAAGCGGACTGAAGTCGGATCAGACATAGGACCAAAGTCCGCGACCGCGACAACTCACGGCATTTTTTGATACCGTTACCGTGTCTCGGGTTTGTTCTCCAACGGCATCCGCCTCCCGTCGCAGGGGACCTTTTTCTGTTCAGCGCGCGGCACAATCTCGAAATTTGAGAGTTGCATCGTGCGATATCGCACGAGCATCGCGGATGCGGAGAACCTTGCGCTTCCCTTATACATCTGGGTTTGTGAACAAAATCGGCGGCGTCCCGTTGTTCGGCACGGGGAGAGGACGAACGAAATTTCTCGGCCGCCATCTTGAATTTACACGCAAAGCGCGAATATCCAGGCAGTCATATGCCGTTTTGGTGCATTCCCCTCGGTATTCTGCGCGGTGCATAAAGTTGTAGATAGCTAGGAAAGGGAATATCCATAAAACTGCACTAGACCGATTATCGTCAGTGAATCGGGAGCTGGATGCATGCAGAGAGAGGTACCATTCAACGGGCAGAAGGACTGGCGGATCGCGCGCTATGTCCTCGGCGGCATCGTTGGTTTCGCCATCCTCGCCCAGGCCCTGGTCTATCTCAGCCTGGTTGCTCTCGTCGATCGCCCCTATGCGGCGGCCGTTGTGGGCGCGGCTTTGATTTCCCTGCTGATGGGTGTGCCGCTGATCGTCATCGCGGCCATGCAGTTTCGTCGGGCCCAGCGTCTCCGTAACCAGATCAACCATGTCGTTGCCCATGACACCACGACCGGCTGCGTCACCGGCCGCGGGCTCGTCCAGTATGTCAATGGTCTTGAGCGCCGCCGTCAACGCGCCGTCGAGGAGCTTCACGGGGCTCTCATCCATCTGCGGATCAACAACCTCGACGATGTCGGCGCCGCCTTCGGCCCGGAATGGAGCGAGGAACTGCTGCAATTCGTCGCCTCGACCATCAGCACCTCGGTGCGGCGCGATGATATCGTCGCGCGAACCGGCCCAGCGAGCTTCGACGTCCTGTTGGTCGCTGCGACCGAAGCCGATGCCGAGCAGGTTTGCACCCGCCTGACGAAAGCGCTGACCTCGTCGCATTTCTCTGCCGATGGCCGCAAGGTCGATCTCGCACTCAGCGTTGGCGGTGCGTTGTTCGAGGGCAGCGTCGATCTGGAACGGCTGCGCCGCGCCGCAACCTCGGAGACCGTTGCGGTTGCTGCCGGGGCAACTCAGAGCGTCGGCTTCGTCCGCCTGCCTTCGGCCTGAAACGATGCGGCACTGGCGCGCGCTTCGGCTTAGTACCTAGTCCTCGCTCGCGGCGGCTGAGGTGAGTCTGCCGCATTCGCGTCGGCGTTGAGTTGAGGGCAGTGTCCTGGTCGATCTGAGCCGGCTCAGATCCTGGAGCAATTACGCCCGCTCCATTTCTTTTCAATAGGTTAAAAGATCCTCTTGCGGCAGGGCGGCTGTTCCATTTTTGCAACATAGCCGTGCGAAAGCTAGCGACGGTCTGGAACGACCCCAAATTTGGTGGCCGCGTTTTATTACCGCTGTATTATTTAGCGGTGGGTTTCTGCAGTTTTAACGTCCGCCTGGATTTGCTAGCGTGACGAACTGATTGCGAGGGGGATAGTATTGACCGTGGGGAAAACCTTAAAGGGCGGATTGTTTTCCATTCTGCTCGCGTCGACCGTGTTCGCGGGGAGTGCGGCCGAAGCGATGACGCTCAAGGAAGCGCTTCAAATCGCAATGGAATCGAACCCGGAGATCGGACAATCGATCGAGAACCGCGAGGCGATCGAGTTCGAATTGCGGCAGGCCCGTGGCCTCTATCTGCCGAGCCTCGATGTGGAAGCGTCGACCGGCGTGCAGCATCTCGAGGATACCGGCCGTCGGCTGGCCTCGATCGAGAACGACCCGCTCTATCCTTCCGACGTCGGCATCACCGTCACGCAGAAGCTCTTCGATGGCGGCGGCCGTCGGGCGGAGCTGGAGCGCCAGGCGGCGCGCGTCGATAGTGCGTCGTTCCGCGTGCTTGAGCGTTCCGAAACGATCGGCTTGCAGATCGTGCGCGAGTATTTCGAGTATATCCTTCAGCAGCAAATCGTGGCGGAGGCCCGCAAGAACGTCGGCGTGCACCAGTCGATCCTGTCGGATATCAGCTCGCTGATATCGGGGGGCGCCCTGACTGAGGCGGATCGCCAGCAGGCCAGCGAACGCCTGCTGTCCGCAAAGGCTCGCCTGCAAGAGGCAGAGGAAGCGTTCGACACGGTCAAGATCAGCTTCAACCGCCTGGTTGGTCAGCCGCTCACCAAGCCGTCCATGCCGAAGTCGGTTGGCGGTGCTCTGCCGAAGACGCTGGAAACGGCGATCGGCATCGCTCGCGGCAACAATCCGCGCATCAAAGCCGCCGATTCCGACATCAGCGTCGCGGATTCGCAGGTCAAGGCCGCGCGCTCGAACATGCTTCCCGAGGTCTTTGCCGAAGGGCGCGCACGCACGGGCAACGATATCGACGGCACGACCGGCAACACCTGGGACGCGCAGGCGCGGATCGTGGCGAAGTGGAACCTCTATCGCGGCGGCATCGACATCGCCAATGAGCAGGAGCAGATGCGCCGGGCGAGCGAGCAACGCCTGGTCTTCCACCAGGCGCATCGCGAGGTCGAGGAAGCCGTTCGCATTTCCTGGGAACGCCGCACGAGCCAGTATGACATTGCGCGCACACTGAATGCACAGGCCCAGATGAACGTGCAGCTCGTCGAGTCCTATCGCGAGCAGCTCAAAGTCGGCCAGCGCTCTCTGCTCGATGTGCTGGGCGCGCAGAATTCGCGTTTCAACGTCAGCATCCTCGCGAAGACCGCGCAGTACGCAGCCTTGTTTGCCGAATATCGCCTGCTTGCCGCGACCGGACAACTTCTGTCCACCATGCAGGTCAAGGCACCGGCTCAATCCGAAGCCTACGCGCGCGCCGAGTTCGATGTTCCAGCCACGCCTGCTACGGAAACCTATCGCCGTGTCCCGTCGCGCCAGACAAACGACTTGCCACTCGACTTGTTGGCGCCGATCCGGCAGAAATAACAGTCCTCGTGAGGGCGGACACAACCGGTGGTGATGCAAGGTATCGACAGGCATGCGCAGATTGGCCCGTCCCTGACCGGCTTTTCCGAGGCGTTCAAGGAGATTTGCATCTTCTTGAACCGCCCGTCGTCAGACAGTGTGCTCTATTCCGACGTCCCCTTCGACGCCCGGTCGCCGAGCGCTGAAGACGTCTCGCGCATAGCCGAACGGGTGGGTCTGGAGACGGAACTCGTTTCGACGCGCGCGCTTACCAATCGCGATTTCGTGTTCCCGCTGCTGCTCATCTTTCGCGACGGCAGCGCCAGGGCGTTGTTGGAAGAGGCTCTGGACGGCACTCTCAGTCTTTCGAACAAGGTGGGCAGACCCGACGAGCCGGCGATCAAGCTGTCTGATCTGCAACTCGGCGGGCTCGCCTATGCCGTGTCGTTCTCGGCCACCTATTTGAATGCGGCGGCCGGTCGGGGCGTCGGCGCGGCGCGCAACATCGACCGCCGGCACTGGTTGACCTCGACGATCAAGCCCTTCTGGCAAGCCTATGTGCAGGTGGCGATCGCGGCATTCTTCATCAACGTCCTGGCGCTCGCCGCGCCGCTCTTCACGATGAACGTCTACGATCGCATCCTGCCCAACAAAGCGATCGCGACGCTCTGGGTTCTGGCGCTGGGCATCAGCGCTGCCATCCTCTTCGACTTCCTGTTGAAGACGGTGCGGGCGGCGCTGATCGACTACGCCGGCCGCAAGGCCGATCTGAAACTCTCCTACATGCTGTTCGAGAAGATCCTGCATGCAACCATGGCCTCGCGGCCGCCGTCCACCGGCGAATATGCCAACCGGGCGATGCAGTACGAATTCGTGCGGGAGTTTTTCACGTCGAATACGCTCAGCACCATCATCGACAGTCTTTTCGTTTTCGTCTTCATCGCGGCCATCTATGCGGTCGCGGGCTGGATCGCGCTTGTTCCGACGATCGCTTTTGTCTTGAGCCTCGTGATCGGCTACGTCGCGCAGTATAAGATCGGCCACCGCGTCGCTGCGGCTTCGAACGAGTCCGCCCAGCGCCAGGCGCTGCTGGTCGAGACGATCGGCGCGATCGAGACGGTGAAAACGCTGCAATCGGAAAAGCAGCTCCTTCGCCGCTGGAACGAACTGGCCAAGCATTCCTCGAACACGGCCGAACAGATCAAGGAGATTTCCTCCTGGGCATCGCACGCGACGCAGTTCGTGCAACAATTGGTGACGGTCTGCATTGTCGTGGCCGGCGCCTATGAATTCACGGAGGGAAATATCTCCTCCGGCGCGATCATCGCCGCGAGCATGTTGGCCGGCCGCGCCGTCGCGCCCCTCGGCCAGATTGCGATGACGCTGGCGCGGCTGCGCCAGGCGCTTCTATCGCTGCGGATCCTGAATGCGGTGATGGAGCAGCCGGAGGACCGACCCGATACGATCGGTTTCGTCAATCGCGAGATCCGTAACGGCAGCATTACCTTCGTCAACCTCGAGTTCGCCTACCCGGGTAACGACCACAAGGTAGTCAGCGGTATGAACGTCGCGATCAAGGCGGGCGAGCGGGTCGGCATCATCGGCCGCATCGGCTCCGGAAAGACGACGATCGGCCGCCTCCTGGGGGGGCTCTATCCGCCAAGCGCCGGGCGTATCCTGCTCGACGGCGTCGATATCCGGCAACTGCACCCCTCCGTCGTTCGCTCGGCGGTCTCGTTCGTGTCGCAGAATTCCGACCTGTTCTCGGGCACCATCAAGGAAAACCTCCTGATGGCGAATCCGACCGCAAGTGATGAAGAAGTGGTCGCGGCAGCGCGGCTCGCCGGGGTCGACGAATTTGTTTCCCATCATCCGCGCGGCTACGACATGCCTGTGGGTGAGCGCGGTTCGCAGCTTTCCGGCGGGCAACGCCAGGCGGTTGCCATCGCCCGGCTGCTGTTGCGAAAGCCGAAGATCGTTTTCCTTGATGAACCCTCCGGAGCAATGGACCTCGCCAGCGAACGCGAGCTGATCAACAAGCTCTCCAATGTCTTCAGCAGCGATGTCACTCTTGTGATCTCAACGCATCGCCACAGCATGCTGAGCCTCGTCGATCGGCTACTGGTCCTCGACCGCGGGCGCGTCGTTGCCGATGGTCCGAAGGCCGAGGTCATCGAGCAGTTGCAAAGGCGGCCCGGTCCTTCCGGCCGGCCGGCGGGAGCTGGGCTATGATGCACGTTTTCAGCAAGAGCGCGAAACGAAGCCGGTCGGCAAGTGGCGGAAGGTGCCAGCATGACTGAGAAACCGCCGCTTGCCGCGCGCGCCGGGCTGCTTGTCGTAGGCTTGCTGATCAGTTCTTTCGTCGCCTGGGCAGCGATCGCCGAGGTGGATGAGATCGCCCGCGGAGAAGGCAAGGTCATTCCCGTCTCAAAGACGCAGATCATCCAGTCGAGTGAGCCCGGCATCGTGCGCGAGATCGCGGTGCAGCCCGGACAGGTCGTTCGCCGCGGCGATCTGATCCTCCGGCTCGACGATACCGCGAGCGGCTCCTCGCTTGGCGAGCTCGAGGCGAAGGCGCGATCATTGCGCGCGCAAATCGCGCGGCTGGAGCTCGAGGAGACCGGCGCCTACGACGCAAAATACCAATGTCCTGACGAAATCACCAAGGTCGCGCCGGCCATATGCGCCAACGAAGAACAGCTGCTTCAAGCCAAAGCCGGTAATTTTAACAACAAGCTGTCGGTCATGCAGGCACGTGAGGGCCAGCGCCAGAAGGAACTGGCCGAAGCACAGGCGAATATCAACCGGCTGGCAGAGAGCTTGCAGGTAACCGAGCGCGAGCAGGAGCTGCTCGCGCCGATGGTCAAGCGTAAGCTCGTCGCGCAGACCGAGTCGCTCAGGGTCGAGAAGGAGCTGACCGATACCCGGGGCCAGCTCGCCCTCTGGAAGGAATCGGTCGGAAAGCTGGAGGAGGCACTCCGGGAGGCAACGCTGCAGGTGACGGAACTTTCGCTGCAACTGAAGCAGGAGGCCCTGGCGGAGAAAACCGAGGCGCTTTCGCAGCTTTCCGTAATCGAGGAAACCATCCGCGGTGCCAGCAGCCGGGTCGCCAACACCGACATTCGTTCGCCGGTCGACGGCATCATCAATACACTGGATGTCAACACGGTCGGCGCCTATGTGACGCCCGGTGGAGTGATCGCAGGCGTCGTCCCAACGTCAGAGATCCTGCTTGTCGAGGCGCGGCTTTCGCCGCGGGATGTTGCCTTCGTGCGCGCCGGCCAGCCGGCGCTGATCAAGATATCGGCCTATGATTTTTCGATTTACGGCGGCCTCGGCGGTGTCGTCGAGACCGTCAGCGCGGACAGCCTGGTCGATCAGAACAACGGCGAAACCTACTATCTCGTACGCGTCAAGACCGACACGGCCGCGCTGGTGAAGGATGGCCGCGAATATGCCATCATGCCCGGCATGATTGCGTCGGTGGATATCATGACCGGCAAGAAGACGATCCTTGCCTATCTGATGAAACCGATCAACAAGGCGCGCGAGGAAGCTCTGCGGGAGCGCTGATCAATGAACGAGACGCCGCCTCCCCCGTCCGAAAAGGACCTGAGCGCGCTGCGGTTCCGGGTCGTCACCGTCGGTGGTCAGCGCCACGGAATAAAGCTCGAGGAGATCTATTGGCAGAGCCTTGGCGAGCTTGCCGCGCGGCATGGCCGCAAGCTAGCCGATATCGTTGCCGCCTGCGAAAGAGAACTTGAGGGCGAAGGCAACCTGACGGCGCGGCTGCGCTATATCGCCACCCGCCACCTGCGCGACGAACTTTCGTCGGCCAAGGCGCGCAGCAATCTGGCGATAGTCACGAGCCAGGTCCGCGCAAGCCCGTCGCCAGCCTTTGCGCTCACCGGGAACAGGCATATCATTGCCTACAACCCCGCATTCCTCTCCTTCGTCCAATCTCGTGTCCTGCGGTCGCAGCAACCACAGCCCGCCCTGGGCTTGAAACTTTCCTTCGACGTTCAGTTTGTCGATCTCGTCGGCCGCCTGAAATCGGCTCCCGGCGAGCCGCAATCGGCCGGCTTCACCATAGGGGCGCAGGGTCAGGTCACGCGGGGCAAGCTCAACGCCGCCCTCGCCCCGATCTCCGACCAGGACGTGATCATCGGCTTTATTCTGATCTGATGACGCGGCACCATCGCTGCAGCAGCGCAGGTTGGCAGGACAATGGCGATTTCGAGCGACCACCGGTGCGGCGAAAGGTTCAGCGAAGCGCGACACCCTCGCCGGGCATGACATCGGACAGTGGTGCGGTCGACGCGACCTTGTCGCCGGTCGACTTGACGCCGTGGATCCAGGAGCGGTCGGCGCTGACCGAAAAGAGCGGCTGGTAGTTGGGCAGCGCGCTGTCGAGCTTCACCTCGTCGCTCAGATTGTCGAGGATGAAGTGGCCCTGGCTGGTCGTGATCGCGAGCACGGCATGATAGAAATTGCGTCGGACATCGCGAAGAACGACGATCGCCATGGCTTCCGCCGGAAGGCCGGCCGCCTTCAGGGCGGCCATTTTCAGGATGGCATAGTCTTCGCAATCCCCCTTGCCGCGGCCGAGAATTTCGGCCGGCGTCGCCCAATAATCCTTGGAGCCGTAGTTTTCGGCGTCCGGCTGGTAGCGAACGAGCCGGTTGACCGTCCGGTTGATGCCGCTGATCTTGTGCCGGAAGGCGAGACTTTCGGCGTTTTCAATCGCCTTGCCGAGGATGCCGCGGGCGGCACAACCACTCTGTTGTGCGCAGCGGCTGAAATCAGTCGCGGCAACCGCCGGGAAGACAGTCTTCCATTTGCGGGCGACAGGGATCGAAGAGACGCGAAAGGCGACGGAATGAAAGACGGCGGAGGGTTCCGACCGTGCCGCCGTTTGGCTGCCAATGTTGGCGCGCGTCGCTATCGCCACTTTCTGGACCTGCTGACGCTTGAGCCCTTCGGAAGCTTGGTGCGACCAGGCGCCGATTACCTGCGTGGCGACGGCAGCCAACGGGCTTGCGAGGCTCATTATCTGCTGAAAGAGAGCGGGCTGGAGCATGCCGGTTTGTCCGGCCTGTACGGACGATGTTGCAGAAAGCGACACTAGGCCCATCGCAACCACCGAAGTCTTCAGGTATTTCGCGCAGTGGTTCCAGCTCTTCTTGTTCATCACCGTGCCTCTCGTTGCATGAAGGCACTCTACGAATGAAAAGAAAAACTCCGGTAAAGCGGCATGTATTATTTAGTATGTCTTACAAAAATACGTTTTACATAAAATTTTATTCAAATTTTATACTTGTGTATTCTTTTGGAGCACGGGCGGATTTTCACCAAATCGCGAACCTCGGCACTATGAGGTGTCACGACAGCCAAGACCAGGCCGCTCGCCGCCGTGGCACTCATCGCGGTCTATTTGGTGGAGACGCGTTCGTTGAGGATGCAGCGTGTGGCAACGCGGTTCGGTCGATTATGTGAATTCCGGTGCTGCTCCGCGGGACGTCAGGGCTTGTTTAATCGAACTCTGGCGGGCCGTCCGGCATTCGTTTCGCGATCATGACCAGAATTGTTAAAATTGCGCTAATCTAACCAATTTTGGGTATTAGCATAACATATTATGCCATTTTTCGATAACCCCTCCGGTACCGATTGCGGCCGCACAAGGTTGGTGTTTTCTTGCCCGCAAAGGTCGAGGGGTATTTCTTATGGCAACCGAAGGCACCGCAATTTCCAACGAAGCCGCCGCAACGCCGGCAGAGGCAATCGAGCATCACGAAGCGCCAGATGGCAAAGTCGGGCGTCTGGTGGCGCAGGCCGGTGCTGGCGCGGCGGAAGAGCCGCAGCTCCTGGACCCGGCAACCGGTGCTCCGGTGAAGGGTGCTGAGACCACCCCCCTGACGCCGCCGATGCCGGCGACGATCAGCGCTGATGCTTCGAATATCGTGCACCTGCCTGCAGGCGCATCGATCGAAAAGATCAAGGTCGTCGGCACGGATATCGTTTTGGAACAGCCTGACGGCTCCACCATCACGGTCCAGAACGCCGCATTGAAGGTTCCGACTTTCGTGATCGGGGACGCCGAAATCCCGCGCGAAACGCTCGTGGCGGTGCTCGGAGAAAACGGCATCAACGTCGCCGCGGGCCCGGATGGCAGCATCAGCGTCGTATCGAACCAGAGCAGCGGCGGCAACTTCTCCGACGCGGATGGCGGCATTGGCCAGGCCGGCCCGGTCATCGACCTGCTGGCGCCCACCGAGCTGCAGTTTCCGGCGCTCGAGGCCACCGAGCTTCTGCCCTTCGCTGTCGATCCCAACGACAACCCCTCGATCATCCCCGATGGCAACAGCGATCCCAGCGGCATTTTCGTCAGCGACAGGCAGGTCGATGAGGCCGGCCTCGCCAGCGGATCGCGTGCCGGTGACGGCAGCGCGTCGGTCAGCGGCGTCTTTACCATTTCCGATCCGGATGGCCTCGACGACATCGCCAGCCTGACCATCAACGGTCAGACTTTCGCGATTGGTGGCCTCGTCGGCCAGAGCGTTGCTGGCGAGTTCGGTACATTGACCATCACCGCCTACGACCCGGCGACAGGCGTGGCGCAATACACCTACGACCTGGTGAGCCCCGTCCCCAGTTCCGGCGTCATTCCCGGCACGAATGTCGAGCAGGACCGCGACGCCTTCAACCTGACGGTCACCGATGGTGACGGTGCGACCGGCTCGGCCACACTGCGCATCGATGTTGTCGACGACGTGCCGGTGATCGGCATCACCGATCCGGTCTCGCCGAACGTAGTGGAAGGCCAGACGCTGAACGGCAACTGGACGCTGACGGCCGGCGCCGACGGTGTCAGCACGGTCAACGTGACGGTCGGCGACGCGACGCAGACGCTGGCCTTGACGGCCGGGCAGTCGGTGGCCTTCGCGCTCGTCGAGGGCACGCTGACGGTCAATGCCGACAAGACCTGGTCGTTTGCGGCCAACAGCAACGTCAACAATCCGGCTGGCGTCAATGTCAGCTTCACGTTGTCGGCCAAGGACGCCGACAACGATACGACGAGCGACAGCCAGACGATCACGGTGACCGACGGCGTCGGCCCGACGGTCAATCCGGAAGCAGCCAGTGCATCGCTTGCACTCGACGACCAGAACCTTGCCGACGGCAGCACGCCGCTGGGGTCCGACACCAGCAGCGGCACGATCGGCTTCATCGCCGGTTCGGATGCGATCGCCACGATCGCGTTCGGCGACACCGGGGGCCTGACGGGCGCGCTGACCTGGGATCGGATCTCCGGCACCCAGATCGTCGGCAAGGCCGGCAGCGTGACCATCGTCACGCTCGATCTGGTGCGCGTCGGCGACAGCGCGACGGTGACGGCGACGCTTTCCGACAATTACGCCAGCCACCCCGACATCACCACCGACGACCTTGCTACACTCGGCTCGGTTCAGGTCATCGCCTCCGACACCGACGGCGACCGGGCCGAAGGCACCGTCACCGTCTCGGTCTCCGACGACGCGCCTTCGGCGGTGGCCGATGGTGTCTCGCAGGCTGCGGAGAACACGCCGGTGACGGTGGACGTTCTGGCCAATGACGCGAAGGGTGCCGATGGCGTTGCCTTCGCCAAGGTGACGCCGGTCGATGGCAGCCTGACGGGCGGCGGCACGCTGGTTTACAACAACAACGGCACGTTCACCTACACGCCGGCGGCCGGCGAACAGGGAACGGTGACGTTCCGCTACCGGATCGAGGACGGCGACGGCGACACGTCGGAGGCGACGGCGACGATCACGCTTCAGG
>NZ_MBSS01000007.1 GCF_001695855.1 Ensifer sp. LC163 | reverse complement strand
AGCATGCCGAGCGACCCGGTCAGCATCGCCGCCACATCCGAGAGCATGTCGCCGAACAGGTTGTCGGTGACGATGACGTCGAACTGCTTGGGCTGGCGCACCAGCTGCATGCCGCCGGCATCCGCCAGCATGTGCTCGAGCCCAACATCGGAATATTTCGCCTTGTGGGTTTCGGTGACCACCTGGTTCCACAACACGCCCGACTTCATGACGTTGCGCTTTTCCATCGAGCAGACGCGGTTGTTGCGGCTGCGGGCCAGTTCGAAGGCAACGCCGGCGATGCGCTCGATCTCGTAGGTGTCATAGACTTGGGTGTCGATGCCGCGCTTCTGGCCGTTGCCGAGATCGATGATTTCCTTCGGCTCGCCGAAATAGACGCCGCCGGTCAGCTCGCGCACGATCAGGATGTCGAGGCCTTCGACCAGTTCCGGCTTCAGCGACGAGGCGGCGGCGAGCGCCGGGTAGCAGATGGCCGGGCGCAGGTTGGCGAACAGCTCAAGGTCCTTGCGCAGCCGTAAGAGACCGGCTTCCGGACGGACGTCATAGGGCACGGCATCCCACTTCGGACCGCCGACGGCGCCAAACAGCACGGCGTCGGCGGCCAGCGCCTTGGCCATGTCCCCTTCCGAAATCGCCTGGCCGTGGGCGTCATAGGCCGAGCCGCCGACAAGCCCCTCGTCCGTCACGAAGCCGGCACCAAGCTCGGCATTCATGTAGGCAATGATTTTGCGGACTTCCGCCATGGCTTCCGGGCCGATGCCGTCGCCGGGCAGAAGGAAGAGATTGCGCACTGTCATGGAAAGTCCTTCTCGCGGGGAAAACTCGCGCGCGTCTTAGCGCAACTTCGTATCGAGGGAAATCATCGCGACGAAAGAATTGTGCGCCAACATCCCTGTCCCGCGCCCGTTACCGCAGAAACAGCGCGCAGGCCGAAAGGGTGGAGTTCTCACCTTCACGACTTGCAGCCATCAGCGCACATGCACGGAAGAGTCAGGACCATGCGTCCGTTCACTCTCGAGATCGCGACGCTTCTCGGCGCCAGCATCAATGCCCTCATCCTCGGCAACCTCCGGGTCGGTGGCTTCCGTTGCTAGAACACGCCGTTCGCGCCGCCAATGTTCCGTCGAAGCGCGTCTTGTCGCCGACACACCCGACTGTCACGAGGCAGCCGCGCCAGCAAATGCAAGGTTCTGTCACGGACTCCCTTTTGGCGTTCGCTCACGCTCGCCTTTCCGCTTGACGGAATCGCCGGCTGCGGATCGAATGGCCGTTGACTTAACCGGGGACCTGCCATGTCCGAGACGCTGCTGATCGGTGCCTTTCTCGCCGCCCTCTCCTACACGCTCATTCCCGGGCCGGCCTTCCTCGCCCTGCTTGGCATCGGTGCCGGTCAGGGCCGCAAGGCCGGTGCGCTGTTCATGGGCGGTCATCTCGCCGGCGATATCCTCTGGTCGACGCTTGCGCTCGTTGCCATTGTCGGCGCGCGCTCGGTCGGCACCACGATCTTCGACATTCTCGGTCTCTTCTGTGGCCTCTATCTCGGCTGGATCGGCTGGACCGCCCTGCGCGCCCGGCCGACGGGCGAAAACAGGGCGCTGATCACGGTGGAGCGGCCGCTCCGGCGCGGGCTGATCTTCGGCCTGACCAACCCGAAGGGCTATCCGGTGGCGCTCGCAACCTTCACCGCTTTGCTCGCCGGCTCCGCCAACGCATTGGAATTCGACTCCTTGCCGATGCTGCTCGGCGTCTCGCTCATTGGCTTTCTCGTTGCCGACCTGATTCTGGTCGTCATCATCGGCGCTTCGGTCGTTCGGCGCTTCTATCGCCGCCACGAGCTGGCGATCGTCCGGCTTTCGGGCCTACTGTTCATCGGCTTTGCCGTCCAGGCCGTGTGGCACGCTGCCCCCGGCCTTCTCGGTCTGCGCAAGCCGTGATGCCCAAGCCGTGACGCCAAAGCCTTGACGCCAAGGCCGCCAGCAACCACCTCAAGCTCTTCCGCCCGGCATGCCTCCGGCTTCACGGGCGTTCCCTCCCGGTCTCTGGCCGGCATCCGCATGCGAAAGGACCTTCCATGACCGCGAGTACCCCGCTCAACCCTGCCCTGACGACCTGGACCGGACATGAGGGCCTGCCCCGCTTCGATCTGGTGAAGGACACGGATTTTGCGCCGGCCTTCGAGGCGGCCTTCCGGGCACATGAGGCGGAAATCGACGAAATCGCCGGAAACGCTGATGCGCCGACATTCGAAAATACCTTAATTGCGCTTGAGATCGCTGGTGATGCGCTGTCGCGCATATCCTCGATCTTCTGGAACAAGGCCGGTGCCGATACCAACGAAACCATTCAGGCTCTGGAGCGCGACATCGCGCCAAAAATGTCGCGGCATTACTCCAAGATCGGCATGAATGCCGCGCTGTTCAAGCGGATCGACACGCTCTGGGAGAACCGCGAAAGCCTCGGTCTCGATCTGGAGGCGACGCGGGTGCTGGAGCGGCACTGGAAAGGTTTCGTCAAATCCGGCGCGAAGCTCGCGAAGGATGAGCAGGAACGGCTGGCGGCGATCAACGAGACGCTTGCCGGCCTCGGCGCCAAATTCGGTCAGAACGTGCTTGCCGACGAGAAGAACTGGGCGCTCTTCCTGGAGAGTGACGAGGATCTGGCCGGTCTGCCGGATTTTCTGCGCGACGCCATGGCCGCTGCCGCCAGCGACCGCGGCGAAAAGGGCAAATATGCGGTGACGCTGTCGCGTTCGATCATCGAGCCGTTTTTGACCTTCTCCGACAATCGCGAGCTTCGGGAACAGGCTTTCCGCGCCTGGATCGCCCGCGGCGAGAATGGTGGCAAAACCGACAATCGCGGCCATATCGCCGAAACGCTGGCGCTGCGGGCCGAGAAGGCCAAGCTGCTTGGCTACGCCAACTATGCGGCGCTGAAGCTCGACGACACCATGGCCAAGACACCGGCAGCCGTGAACGGCCTGTTGATGCAGGTCTGGGAAAAGGCGGTTGCCCGTGCCCGCGAGGAAGAGGCGGATCTTGCCACGCTGATCGCGATGGAAGGCCGCAATCATGACGTCATGCCTTGGGATTGGCGCCACTATGCGGAAAAGCTGCGCACCGAAAAGTTCGACTTTTCGGAAGGCGAGCTGAAGCCCTACCTGCAGCTCGAAAAGATCATCGACGCCTGCTTCGACGTTGCCCAGCGCCTGTTCGGTATCACCGCGACGGAAAAGCAGGGGATTGCCGGCTACCACCCTGATGTGCGCGTCTTCGAGATCCGTGACGCAGCCGGAAAGCTTGTGGCGCTGTTCCTCGGCGATTACTTCGCGCGTTCGTCGAAGCGCTCCGGCGCCTGGATGAGCTCGTTCCAGTCGCAGCACAAGCTGACGCTGAAGAACGGCGCAGTCGGCGAATTGCCGATCATCTACAACGTCTGCAACTTTGCCAAGCCCGCTGAAGGCAAGCCCGCGCTCCTGTCGCTCGATGATGCGCGCACCCTTTTCCACGAGTTCGGGCATGCGTTGCATGGCATGCTATCCAACGTCACCTACCCCTCGGTTTCCGGTACGGGCGTCTCGCGAGACTTCGTGGAACTGCCGTCGCAACTCTACGAACATTGGCTGACGGTGCCGGATATCCTCAAGCGCTACGCGGTGCATTACCAAACCGGCGAACCGATGCCCGAGGCGCTGCTTGGCAAGGTGCTTGCTGCACGCACCTTCAATTCCGGCTTCACGACCGTCGAGTTCACGTCGTCCGCACTGGTCGACATGGCCTATCACACGGCGGAAACACAGGGTGAACCGATGGCGCTCGAAGCGGCGACGCTCGAGAAGATCGGCATGCCGAAGTCGATCGTGATGCGGCACCGCAGCCCGCATTTCCTGCATGTCTTCTCCGGTGATGGATACTCCGCCGGATATTATTCCTACATGTGGTCGGAAGTGCTGGATGCGGATGCCTTTGCTGCCTTCGAAGAGACGGGCAATCCCTTCGATCCTGATATGGCGCGCAAGCTGAGGGACAACGTCTATTCGGTCGGCGGCTCGATCGATCCGGAAGATGCCTACAAGGCTTTCCGCGGCAAGCTGCCGAGCCCGGACGCCATGCTGGCCAAGAAGGGCCTGGCGGCCTGAGACGGACGGCGGGTCTACTGCATAATTCCTTAAATCGGAATCGATTTATGAAGAGAATTATGCAGCAGGTTCAAAGTGTTACGGCGTCATTTTGGGCGTCATATCTGATGCGCGGCGCTGTATCGTGCCATCTGGCGCGATCGGCCCGACCATAGCGCACGCGCCGTTTCGCAGGCGGCCTCGAAGTCCGAGGCGTTGCCGAGACTGAGAAGGGCAGCGGCTGCCGTGGTGACGATCGTCGTCTCGGCGCGTTCGTCGCGGGCAGCCCCCGTCCAGACCGCCTCCCAATATTCCCGGGTGCTGAGGCCGGTGCGCGCTTCGGCGGCTGGCGCCGGTAGGGCTGGAATCACCAGGTCCATGGCCTCGCCGGCGACCAGCCGAAACAAAGGCGTCTGGCGATAGGGGGTGAACTCCGCATGGTCGCGGGTGTTGCCGAGGATCGTCAGGTCCCTGACGCCGAGCAGCAAGGCGATGTCCCGGCTCAGTGTCCTGGCGGCGGAATTGGCGACGCCAAGCAGGCTCGTGCGCGCGCCCACGGGATTGATCAGATGCACGGCGGAGCCAAGCGGGGTGCGCATTTCCATCAGCCCGTAGAGGCCGAGCAGGCGATAGATCTGCGGCGAGAGTGCCGGTAGCGGCAGATAGGCAATCCCGGTTGTCGCCAAAGCGATATCGGCTTCCTCAAGCGATGCGCAGATGGCAATCCCGTCGCGAGCGGCGGCGATTTCGAGCTTGCCGCGCTCGGCGCCCTCCTGGCCGTAGTGGCCGTGCAACATGACGCGGTAGCCGGCGCTTGCCACCAGGCGCGCGGCATGCAGGAACCACGGCGCAGTCTTGAGCTTCGGCGAGAGATAGCAGGGCCAGTCCAGATCTGCCGCACCGCTGCCGACGGCGACAGCGCCGACATGGCGGCGGATCGCCCGCACGAAGCCGGCGATCTCGACGGCGGTCGCGCCACGATATTGCAGCGCCACCATCAGGGCGCCGATCTGTACCGGGTCTGCCTCCCCGGCCAGGATGATCATCAGCGCATCTTCCGCTTCCGCCTCGCTCAAGGGTCGGCTGCGGCCGGCGCCGGTGCCGATGGTCGCAATGCTGCGGGCCAGCCGGCGTTGCGGGGCTGCATCGCTGCCGATCCCCGCGAGTTTGGCGGCAAAGGCTTCCGGCGTCGGCTCGCCGTCCAGCATCAGGCTCGGTCGCACGGCGAGCGGCGGCGCCGCGATCAAGCCAGCCCCCTCCCAACCACTCTGTTCCTGCGGATCCGGCGTCACGGTTCGGCCGGGTGGTTCGAAAAGAGCTTCCGCCTCCGCGGCAAGTGCGCGCACCCGCAATCTCAGCGTTTCGGCAAAGGGCGTCGGCCGCAGGCCGTGGCCGGTGCGCAGGAACAGCGGGTCGTCATATTCCTCGCGCAACTGGGACAGCAATCGGCTCATGGCGGAGGGCTGGAGGCCGACGCTGACGGCTGCCCGGCTGACGCTGCTTTCCCGCAACAGCGCATCGAGCGCCAGCAGCAGGCGCAATTTGCGCATGTCGGTCTGGCGGTCGTGCGGGGGCAAAGTCTCCTGCGTCTGAGCCTTCATTGCTGTCGTTTCCCTCAAACACGGTTCGAGCATATTCGAAGCCCGTGTTTTGCGCTCATTCACATTTAGAACGGTTCTAAAACAGTGCCGTTGACCGGCTATCCCGCCAATAACTAAGTCGACTTTGATACTCAAGTTATTTGTGGGGACAAAGATGAGCATTGGGGCACGCGGTGCGATGGATAGCGGCATCGAGCGGCGCACATTCGCATTACCGATCCGGCGCCGGCCCGAGCAACGGTCGTTCGGTCGATCGCAGCGCTTTCTCTATGCGTGCCTTGCCGGCACGGCGCTGACCGTGCCGATCGAAGTGCAGGCGCAGAAAGCCAAGGACAAGGCGAAGACAACGGAGCTGCAGCAGATCGTCGTCACCGCGACCGGCTTCGAGCAGAACGTCAAGGACGCGCCGGCGAGCATCACCGTCGTCACCGGCGAAGAGCTGGAAAAAGGATCGTTCCGCGACCTGACCGACGCGCTTCGCGATGCTCAAGGCGTTGCGGTGACGGGTGTTGCCAACGAGCGCGATATCTTCATCCGCGGCCTGCCCGGTTCCTACACGCTGATCCTCGTCGATGGCAAGCGCCAGAGCACGCGCGACGCCCGCACCAACGGCAATTCCGGTTTCGAGCAGAGCTTCGTGCCGCCGGCGGCCGCGATCGAGCGCATCGAAATCGTGCGCGGGCCGATGTCGTCGCTCTATGGCTCAGATGCCATGGGCGGCGTCATCAACATCATCACTCGCAAGGTCTCCGATACTTGGAACGGATCGATCACCACGGATGCGACGGTGCAGCAGCATTCGCGCTACGGCAATTCCGGCCAGGTGTCATTCTACGCCAACGGCCCGATCCTGAAGGATACGCTCGGCATGCAGATCTGGGGGCGCGGGCTGAAACGCGGCGAGGACAAGTTCCTGTCCGGCATCACCGGCGCCCGCGAGCACGATCTGACGGCGCGGCTTGCCTATACGCCGAATGAGGACCACGACTTCTTCCTCGAGGGCGGCACGGCGAGGCTGCGGCGCGAAGCCACTGTCGGCAACACGATCGCTTCCGGCCCGAGGGACGTCAGTACCTACAACGACAATGATCGCGATCACTGGTCGTTTTCCCATACCGGTCGCTGGGGACCGACCACGTCGGACTTCTCGATCCTGCAGGAATGGGCGGAGCGGCGGACCTACAACTACAATCCGGCCGATGGCCGCTTCGCCAAGCAGGCACGCGCGCCCGAGGTTCGCAACACCGTCATCGACGGCAAGTTCACGACCCCGTTCGACCTCGGCGGCAGCCACATGCTGGTGACCGGCGGACAGTTCTTCGAAGCGCGGCTCTCCGACCAGAATCCCGGACGGCGCACCGGGCTCACCGAAAAACTCTCGGCGACGCAACGGGCGCTCTTTGCCGAGGATGAATGGCGCATGCTCGACAGCTTCGCGCTGACAGGCGGGCTGCGCCTCGATCACCACGAGGAATATGGCTATCACCTCAGCCCGCGCCTCTATGGCGTCTGGGATGCAACGGACGCCCTGACGGTCAAGGGCGGCATCTCCACCGGCTTCCGCGCGCCCGACATTCGCAGCATCGCGCCGGGCTATGCCTACACGACCGGCGGCGGCGGTTGCTCCTATGGGCCGGCCGGGACCTGCGGCGTCATCATCGCCGACCCGAACCTCAAGGCGGAGTCGAGCACGAGCTATGAAATCGGCGCCATCTGGGACAATGGCGACGTCATCCTCGGCGGCACCTATTTCTACACCGACTTCAAGGACAAGATCTCCAACTCGCTGGTGCTTGATGCCGCCGGAAACCCGGTACGCTGGAGCGAGGATCCGAATTACCGGCTGTGGTACAACTACAATATCGACGACGCCGTCATCCAGGGCGTCGAGCTGACGGCAACCTGGAACGCGACGGCGGATCTGACCCTGCGTGGCAGCTACACCTATACGCACTCCGAACAGAACACCGGAACCTATGCCGGTTTCCCGCTGGCGCGCACACCGGAGCATATGGCCAACCTTCGGGCCGACTGGTTCACGCCGGTCGAAGGTTTGGAAGCCTGGGCTTCGGTCAATTATCATGGCGAGGAGATCGCCGCCGGCGCGCGCATCGGCACCAACGGCAAGCCGGTGACGATCAACGGCCAGCAGGGGCGGAAATACGACGCCTATGCCACCGTCGACATCGGCACCAAATATGCGCTCGGCGAAGGCCTGACCCTGAACGCGGCGGTCTACAACCTCCTCGACAAGGAGGTCGAGCCGACCGATTTCAACACGGTGATGGAGGGCCGCCGTTTCTGGATGAGCCTGACGGCGACGTTCTGAGACAATCCACCGAGGTCCCTGCCCCGGTCATTGACGGCGCCCGCGCGGGCGCCGTCTTGCGTTGTCAGCCGGCCTGTTCGACGCCGAGGGTCGCGAGAAAACTCTGCATCCGTCTGGTAGCGAGTTCCGGTCGGTCGAGCACGTTGGCCTTGTCGGCAAGCCGGAAGATATCGGTGTAGTGCAGGAGGCCACGTGCGGACTGCATGCCTGCGGGCATGGTGAAATGGCTCTGGTGGCCGTTCAGCCAGGCGAGGAAAACGACGCCGGCCTTGTAATACTGCGTCGGCGCCTCGAATATCTTGCGCGACAACGGCACGGTTGGCTCGATCACACCGCGGAACGTGGCCAAATCGCCCTTGGCCAGTGCCGCAAGCGCCTTGGAGGCGGAAGGAGCGACCGCATCGAAGATGCCGAGCAGCGCGTGGCTGTACTTCGCGCGGTCGCCCTCGATCAGTTCCACATAGTTGAAGTCGTCGCCGGTGAAGCAGAGCACACCCTCAGGCAAGCGGCTGCGCAGGGCGACTTCCTTGGCGTTGTCGAGCAGCGAAATCTTGATGCCTTCGACCTTGTCGCGATTGGCCGCGATGATCGACAGCACCACGTCGAGCGCCTCATCGAAATCGTCAGACCCCCAATATCCCCTAAGCTGCGGGTCGAACATGTCGCCGAGCCAGTGCAGCACCACCTTGTCCTTCGTCTGGCGCAGGATATGACCGTAGACATGACGATAATCGTCCGGCGAGCGGGCGACGCGGGCAAGCGCGCGGCTTGCCATCATGATGGCGCGGCCGCCCTCACCCTCGACGAAACCGATCTGTTGCTCATAGGCGGCAATCACGTCGTCGAGCGTGCGTGCGTCGGCAGGTGAAAGGTGATCCGTTCCGGCGCCGCAGGCAAGGTCGGCCCCCGGCACGCTTCGCGCCTCGGCGAGGGAACGTCGGATCAGCTGCTGCGCGCCCGGCCAGGCGAGGCCCATGCCGCGCTGGGCCGTGTCCATCGCTTCGGCGATCTTGAAGCCCAGGCTCCAGAGGTGATGGCGGAATGCCATGGTCTGGTCCCAGTCGATGGCGGCATTGCCCCAGGGATCGGCATCGCGAAGCGGATCCGAAACGACATGGGCGGCGGCGTAGGCGATGCGGTTGAAGGTTGGGGCGGTGCTCGGCCGCTCGAGCGGGATTCCCGTCAGTCGGTAGTGCTCCAATGAGCCGTCTTGGCGTGGCAACGTCAGGCTTGTCATCGGCTTTCGTCTCCTCCTCGGACCGTTGCTTTCGAATAATTTAGATCGTTCCAAATTTCAAGCGGCAATTGTTGCCATTTGTTTTCCGGGTCCGGTGCGGCGAGAAGACGGAGTGCGGCAAGTCGAGATTAAGTATATGTAATTATGAGATATATTATGAATTTATGGCGCCAATATCTTGCTGGTATGTCAATTGCGCGCGCTGCTTCATCTCCGCTTCTGTGTTGCCGGAATCAAAAATGTAACCGTTTTCCTCTTGACTGATTTGGAACGTTCCAATTATGAATGTGAGAAATACCGCATGTTTTGGGAGGATGCCTTGGTCAAGGAACGGGTAACGGTGGTCGATATCGCACGCGCAGCCGGCGTGTCGAAGTCGACCGTGTCGCTCGTCCTGCAGGGCAGCCCACTCGTCAACGAAGTGACCCGTGCCAAGGTCAATGCGACCATTCGCGAGCTTGGCTATGTCTACAATCGCAGCGCTGCCAACCTGCGCCAATCGAAGTCCAAGATCATCGGCATCGTCGTCAACGACCTGACTAACAGCTTCTTTGCCGAGCTGGCGGTCGGCGTCGATGCCGTGGTGCAGTCGGCCGGCTTCGTTCAGTTTCTCGCCAACACGAATGAAAAGATCGAGCGCCAGCGCGAGGTCGTTGCGTCCATGCGCGAGCATGGGGTTTCCGGCCTGATCATCTCGCCGGCGCGCGGTACCGAGGCGGCCGACCTGGCGCCTTTGGTTGATAGCGGCATTCCGGTCGTGCTTGTCGTTCGCGATATCGCCGATGCGGGCGTCTCCTCGCTGACGTCGGACAATCATGCCGGCGCCATGGCGGCCGTGCGGCATCTGATCGCGCGTGGCCATCGGCGCATCGCCTTTCTCGGTGGCTTCCCCGACACTGTCGTGTTCGAGGCGCGCATGCGCGGTTACCGCGATGCCTTGCTCGAGGCGCGGCTCGATGCGGCCGACGTGCTCGTCATCGGTTCGGCGCCATCGCGCGCCGGCGGCGTCACGGCCATCGAGCAGGCGATGATGCTTGCCGACCGGCCGACGGCAGCACTGTGCTTCAACGACGCGGTCGCCTTCGGCGTCTGCGACGGCCTCAGGGCGCGGCGGCTGGAGCCGGGCGCTGATTTTGCCGTGATCGGCTTCGACGACGTGATCGAGGCGAAGACCGCGGTGCCGGCACTGACGACCGTGTCCGTCGATCCGCAGGGCATGGGGCAGAGGGCGGCGGAATTGCTGCTGAAGCAGATCAACGCGGGCAGGGCCGAGGCTGAATCGATCATCGGTTCGGTGCGTCTCGTCGTTCGCCAGAGCTGTGGTGCTGCGATCGAGCGCAGAACGAGGGAGGCATTATCATGACTGGGTGGGGTCTGATCGGCGCGAGCACGATCGCGCGCGAATGGGTCATCGACGCAATCCGCGCGACGGGCGGCGAAGTCGTTTCGGTGATGAGCACCAGCGCCGAGCGCGGTGCCGCCTATGCCAGCGAAAACGGCATCGGCAAGTCAGTGACGTCGGTCGAGGAGCTGGTCGGCGATCCCGATGTCGATGCCGTCTATGTGTCGACCACCAACGAACTGCATCGCGAGCAGACGCTGGCAGCGATCGCGGCCGGCAAACACGTGCTCTGCGAAAAGCCGTTGGCGATGAACTTGAATGACGGCTGCGAAATGGTGCTGAAGGCGTGTGAGGCCGGCGTCGTGCTTGCCACCAACCATCATCTGCGCAATGCAGCCACCCACCGCGCCATGCGCGAAGCAATCGCCGAAGGCAAGATCGGTCGACCGATTGCCGCGCGCGTTTTCCACGCGGTCTATCTGCCGCCGCACCTTCAGGGCTGGCGGCTGGAGCGACCGGATGCCGGTGGTGGCGTCATCCTCGACATCACCGTGCATGATGCCGATACGTTGCGCTTCGTCCTCGATGACGACCCGATCGAAGCCGCGGCCATCAGCCACAGCGCCGGCATGGCCAAGGAGGGGCTGGAGGACGGCGTTATGGGCGTGCTTCGCTTCCGCTCCGGCGTCATCGCCCAATTCCATGATGCCTTCACCACCAAATTCGCCGAGACCGGCCTCGAAGTGCATGGCACCGAGGGCTCGCTGATCGGTCGCAATGTCATGACGCAGAGGCCCGTCGGCACGGTCACGCTGCGCAATGCCGATGGCGAGAGCGAGCTGCCGCTCGACCATCGCAACCTCTACGAAACCGCGCTTTCCGCTTTCCATGCCGCGGTCGCAGGCGAAGGCCGCCCGTCGGCATCCGGCGAAGACGGTGTCTGGTCGCTGGCGACAGGGCTTGCCGTCGTCAAGGCGGCCGCAACCGGCCAAGCTGTACCGATCGAAACGGGACTTTGAACGGATGTCGATGAACAAGCAAATCTCGCCGGCCGAAGCGGCCGCCTTGATCCCGGACGGTGCAATCGTTTCCGTCTCCTCCTCCAGCGGTCTCGGCTGCCCGGATCTGATGCTGAAGGCGATCGGCGAACGCTTCGAGGCGACCGGCCATCCCCGTGGCCTGACGACGCTGCATCCGATCGCCGCGGGCGACATGAGCGGCATCAGGGGTGTCGACCACATCGCCAAGAAGGGGCTCTTGAAGAAGATCATCGGCGGCTCCTATCCCTCCGGCCCGTCGAGCGCCGAGCCGCCCCTGATCTGGCAGATGATCGGCGCCGACGAAGTCGCCGCCTACAACATTCCCTCCGGCATCCTCTTCGACATGCACCGCGAGGCCGCGGCCAAGCGCCCCGGCGTCATGACCAAGGTCGGGCTCGACACCTTTGTCGACCCGTCGCGCGAAGGCTGCGCCATGAACGCCTCGGCGGCGGCCGAACCGGTGGTCAAGAAGATCGCCTTCGAGGGCGAGGACTGGCTCTATTTCAAGGCGATCGCGCCTGAGGTGGCGATTATTCGCGCGACCACGACGGATGAACGCGGCAACCTGACTTACGAGCATGAAGGCGCCTATCTCGGCGGCCTCGACCAGGCGCTGGCCGCCCGCAACAATGGCGGCATCGTCATTGCCCAGGTCAAGCGCATCACCAAGGAAGGCTCGTTGAAGCCGCACGATGTGCGTGTGCCCGGTGTGCTCGTCGATTATGTCGTCGTCGATCCCGACCAGAAGCAGACGACGCAGACGCTCTATGATCCCGCCATCTCCGGCGAGATCTTCCGTCCGCTCGACAGTTTCCGCGTGCCGGAGTTCAACATCCAGAAGGTCATCGCCCGCCGTGTGGCGCAGGAGCTGCAAACGGGCAGCGCGGTCAATCTCGGCTTCGGCATTTCGGCCAACGTGCCGCGAATCCTGCTCGAGGAAGGCCTGCACGGTGCCGTTACCTGGGTGATCGAGCAGGGTGCCGTCGGCGGCGTGCCGCTCTTGGATTTCGCCTTCGGCTGCGCGTCCAACGCCGATGCCTTCATGCCCTCGCCCTACCAGTTCACCTATTTCCAGGGTGCGGGCTTCGATGCCTCGCTGCTTTCCTTCCTCGAAATCGACCGCAGCGGGTCCGTCAATGTCTCGAAGCTCTCCTTCCGGCCGCATGTGACGGCCGGTGCCGGCGGCTTCGTCGACATCACCGCGCGGGCGAAGAAGATCGTCTTTTCCGGCATGTTCAATGCCGGCGCCAAGCTTGCCGTCGCCGATGGCAAACTGGTGATCGAGAAGGAAGGCAAGCTGAAGAAGCTCGTCAACGAGGTCGAGCACGTTACCTTCTCCGGCCGCCGCGGCATCGAACAGGGCCAGGACATCACCTATGTCACCGAGCGCTGCGTGATGAAGCTGACGCCCGAAGGCGTGATGCTCACGGAAATCGCGCCGGGCGTCGACCTGCAGGCTCATATCCTCGACCAGTCCGAGTTTCCTCTGATTGTGTCCGATCGTTTGAAGACCATGGATGCAGCACTTTTCCACGAGGCACCGATCGGCCTGAAGCTGCCAGTCAAAGCTGCCCGTGCGCTTGCGGGAGGCGCCCATGTCTGAGGACCGCATCCAGATCGCAGTCGACGGCCCGATCGCCACGATGACGGTCGCCCGTCCGGAAAAGCTCAACGCTTTCGACATCGACATGCTGAAGGCGCTCGCTGCAGCCTGCGATACGGTGGAAGTGATGCGCGAGGTGCGCGTGCTGATCCTGACGGGGCAGGGCAAGGCCTTCTCCGCCGGTGGTGACATCAAGGCCTGGGGCGGCATGGATGCCGCCGCCTTCGGTCATGACTGGGTGCGATTCGGCCATCGGGTCTTCGAGCGGCTGGCGACGTTGAGAATGCCTGTTATCGCGGCGCTCAACGGCCATGCGCTCGGCGGCGGCCTGGAACTGGCCGCTGCGGCCGACATCCGGATCGCCGAAAACCAGATCAAGATTGGCCTGCCGGAAACGAGCCTCGGCATGGTGCCCGGCTGGTCGGGCACGCAGCGGCTTGTTGCCCGTTTCGGCGCCCAGATCGTGCGGCGCATGGTGCTCGGCGGCGAGATGTTCTCCGCCGAGACGGCGAAGGCGGAAGGTCTGGTCGATGCGGTCGTCGAAACCGGAACGGTGATGCAGGCGGCGCGGGATTATGCCGCCCGCGTGGCAAAGCGTGGTCCGGCCGCGCTCGAGATTTCAAAACTGATGATCGCCTCTGCGAACGGCGAGGACAAAGGTGCTGCGGTCGAAGCGCTGGGTTCGATCCTCGTTGCCAAGACAGGCGATCTCAGGGAAGGCGTCGCTGCTTTTTCCGAAAAGCGCGAAGCCCAGTTCAAGGGAGAATGGTAATGACGGTTCTGGTGAGGCCCAAGGCACTCGGCGATCACAAGGTGCGCACGTTCCAGATGCTGATCGACGGCAAATGGGTCGACAGTGCCGACGGACGCACGATCGAGCGTGTCGCGCCCGGCCACGGCGTCGTCGTCAGTCGCTATCAGGCGGCGGCGAGCGTCGATGCGGAGCGGGCGATCTCTGCTGCCCGCCGTGCTTTCGACGATGGCCCCTGGCCGCGCATGACGGCGTCCGAGCGGTCACTGATCCTGCTCAAGGCCGCCGACATGATTGCCGCGCGCGCCGACGAGCTTGCCTTCCTCGACGCCATCGAATCGGGAAAGCCGATCAGCCAGGCCAAGGGCGAACTCGGCGGTGCCGCCGATATCTGGCGTTATGCCGCAGCCCTTGCCCGTGATCTTCACGGCGAAAGCTACAATACGCTGGGCGATGGCACGCTCGGTGTGGTTCTGCGTGAAGCGATCGGTGTCGTTTCGATCATCACGCCGTGGAATTTCCCGTTCCTGATCGTCAGCCAGAAGCTGCCTTTTGCGCTTGCTGCCGGCTGCACAACCGTGGTCAAGCCTTCCGAACTGACCTCTGCCTCGACGCTGATCCTCGGCGAAATTCTCGAAGCGGCCGGTGTGCCGGCGGGTGTCGTCAACATCGTTACTGGGACCGGCCCGGAGGTCGGCGCGCCGATGACGACGCACCCGGATGTCGACATGGTTTCCTTCACCGGCTCCACCGGCGTCGGCCGCCTGACGATGGCCAATGCCGCGCAGACGCTGAAGAAGGTGTCGCTCGAACTCGGCGGCAAGAACCCGCAGATCGTCTTTCCCGACGCCAACATCGACGAGTTCATCGACGCGGCCGTATTCGGCGCGTACTTCAATGCCGGCGAATGCTGTAATGCCGGCTCGCGACTGATCCTTCACCACGATATTGCCGAAGAGGTGACGGCGCGCATCGCGGCGCTCTCGGCCAAGGTCAAGGTCGGCGATCCGCTCGATCCGGAAACCCAGGTCGGTGCGATCATCACGCCGCAGCATCTGGAAAAGATTGCCGGCTATGTATCCGCCGCATCAAAGGATGGTGCCGCTGTCGCCCATGGCGGCACGGTGCTCGATCTCGGCATGGGGCAGTTCATGGCGCCGACTATTCTCTCGTCGGTGCGGCCTGAGATGGCCGTTGCCCGCGAGGAGGTTTTCGGCCCGGTGCTGTCGGTGCTGACCTTCGAGACCACCGAGGAGGCGATCCGCATCGCCAATTCCATCGACTACGGTCTGTCGGCCGGTGTCTGGAGTCGCGACTTCGACACCTGCCTGACGATCGGTCGTCGCGTGCGCGCCGGCACGGTCTGGATGAACACCTTCATGGATGGTGCTTCCGAGCTGCCGTTCGGCGGCTATCGCCAGTCCGGTCTTGGCCGCGAGCTCGGTCGTCATGCGGTCGAGGACTACACCGAAACCAAGACGCTCAACATGCATATCGGCGCGCGCACCGGCTGGTGGATGCCGCGCTGACTCCGGGGATGGGAGGAGACGAACGATGACGGCAGGGATCGCGACAACGAAACGGGACGCGGGGTCATCGAACGCCGTCGACCGGTCGTCGTCGCGCGGCTCAGCCCGATGCCTACCAGTTGGCCGGGATCTGTGGAGAGAGCAGCAGTTGCAGCTTGCTGACGTCGGTTTCGCCGCCGATGCGCTGGAGCAGCACGCGGCCCATGTCCTCGCCGGTGGCCGTCAGGTCCTCGTAGATCGTCTCGACCTGGGGCTGGATTGCACCGAGCAGGTGCGAGGTCTGCTTGGCGACGATGTCATATTCCCGGCCGAGCGTCAGGCCGCAATCGCTCATGCCGGTGATGGTGGCGAGAGCGCAGACTTCACCGCCGCACATGAAACTGTCCGGCGGGTCGGGCTCGGCATACCGTTGGCGCACACGGTCGCGAATGTCGCCGGCCGGGCTGTCGAGATCGATGCCGGAGAGGATTTCGTAGGCGCAGCCCGCCTCGCGCACGGCGGTCATGAAGCCGTGCTGCAGATGGCCGCCGAAAGTGAAATCGGCCGGGCCGCTGATCAGCGCCGGCTTGCGGCGCCCCTTGGCGATCAGCCGGCGGGTCGCCTGATAGGAGAAGGTGAAGTTGTCGTAGTCGACATAGGCATGCGGCGCCGAAAGCTCCGTGCGTCCGTGGGTAACGAACGGAAAGCCGATCTCCGAAAGCAGCATGACGCGCGGATCGAGCGGTTCGGTGCGCGAGAAGATCAGGCCATCAGCCATGCTGTTGCGGGTGATGTAGTTGACCGCCTCGACATTGGTCGTGTTGAGGAAGTTCGGCATGACGATCAGGTGGTAGGAGGTGCCCTGCAGCGCCTTGGCGATGCCGCTCATGATCGAGGTACCGTAGCCGAGGATTTCCTCGTGCGGGTCGAGCAGCACCGCAATGACGTTGGTGCGGCCGGTCTTCAGGCGCTGGGCGGCGCGATCGGGCGAATAGCCGATTTCGATCGCCACCTCGCGAACTCGCCGGCGGGTGTCGGCGGAGATTTGTGGCGCTTCGGCAAGGGCACGCGAAACGGTGGTGACCGCCAGCCCGGTGATCTGGGCGATCGTCCGAAGGGTCGGCTTGCCGCGTCTGGCGGGCGAGCTGTTGTCTTCAGAACGGGCGGGCTTGGAGGGATCGGCCAATGCTAGTCATCCTCAAGGCGGTCAAGAGCGGCTTTTGTAACGTGGCACGAACGCTTAGGCAATCGAATCATGAAAACGTTTTAAATCTCGCGCTGCGACATGAATTGTTGCGATGCGAAAAGCCTAAGGCTGCATATAATTCAGCAATTTCAATTGCTTCTTGAGGTGAAGAAGCGCACGCGTGCGGAATGCTTGACTTGCTGAATTTATAACGTTTTAAATTGGCCAGCCGCTGCCTTAGGCGGTGCGATATCCGAGGCGGGAGGAGGTTCCGCTTCGATAACTTGCAAACGGGAGGAAAACGATGCGCAAGTTGATGACGACGACGGCTGTTGTGGCGCTGATGATGGCGGCCACTGCCGCGCGCGCAGCAGAAAACGTGGAAGTGCTGCACTGGTGGACATCCGGCGGTGAAGCTGCCGCGCTCGACGTTCTGAAGAAGGACCTCGAAGGCAAGGGCATTTCCTGGACCGACATGCCGGTCGCCGGCGGCGGCGGCACGGAAGCCATGACCGTGCTTCGCGCCCGCGTCACCTCGGGCAACGCTCCGACTGCGGTGCAGATGCTCGGCTTCGACATTCTCGACTGGGCCAAGGAAGGCGCGCTCGGCAACCTGGACGACACCGCTGCCAAGGAAGGCTGGGACAAGGTCATCCCGACGGCCCTGCAGCAATTCTCGAAATATGACGGCCACTGGATCGCCGCTCCGGTCAACGTCCACTCGACCAATTGGGTCTGGATCAACAAGGCCGCCCTCGACAAGGCCGGCGGCAAGGAGCCGACGAACTGGGACGAGCTCATCGCTCTGCTCGACAACTTCAAGGCTCAGGGCATCACGCCGATCGCCCATGGCGGCCAACCGTGGCAGGACGCGACGATCTTCGACGCCGTTGTGCTGTCGCTCGGCACCGACTTCTACAAGCAGGCGTTCATCGATCTCGACCCGGCAGCGCTCGGCGGCGACAAGATGAAGGAAGCCTTCGATCGCATGACGAAGCTGCGCTCCTATGTCGATGACAACTTCTCCGGTCGCGACTGGAACCTCGCTTCGGCAATGGTCATCGAGAACAAGGCCGGCCTGCAGTTCATGGGCGACTGGGCCAAGGGCGAATTCCTGAAGGCGAAGAAGGTGCCGGGCACCGATTTCGTCTGCATGCGCTTCCCAGGCACGCAAGGGTCCGTGACCTTCAACTCCGACCAGTTCGCGATGTTCAAGGTTGCCGACGACAAGATCCCTGCTCAGCTGCAAATGGCATCGGCGATCGAAAGCCCGACCTTCCAGTCGGCCTTCAACGTCGTCAAGGGTTCGGTTCCGGCCCGCACCGACGTTCCGGATACCGACTTCGACGCTTGCGGCAAGAAGGGCATCAAGGATCTCGCCGAAGCCAACACCAGCGGCACGCTGTTCGGTTCCATGGCTCATGGCCATGCCAACCCGGCTGCCGTCAAGAACGCGATCTACGACGTCGTAACGCGCGAGTTCAACGGTGAACTGTCCTCCGAAGAGGCAGTCAAGGAACTTGTCGCTGCCGTCGCGGCTGCGAAGTAACGGGCAAGACCCGGTCCGGGACGCGAACAGGCGTCCCGGACACCCATTCTGACATGCAAGCGTCTTCGCAGCGCCGCGTTCACCGCGGACGCGCGGGAGCGTTTTGATACAAAGAACCTGCGCGAATGCCGATATCAGGGAGTTTCCCGGCGGCTAAGCGCCAGAAGTGGTGAACGTTCATGGATAGCCGCAGTCGACTGCAGGACCTGATACCGAAGCTGGTCCTCGCCCCGAGCTTCGTTATCGTCCTGATCTTTGTTTATGGCTTCATCGCCTATACCGGCTTCCTGTCGATGACGGACAGCAAGATGCTGCCGTCCTACAATTTCGTCGGTTTCAGCAATTATCAGAAGCTCTGGGCCCTGCCGCACTGGTGGCGGGCGGTGAGCAACCTGGCGATCTTTGCGTCGCTCTACATCATCATCTGCTCGGTGCTCGGCCTCGGACTTGCGATCCTGCTCGATCAGAAGATCCGGGCGGAAGGTTTTCTGCGGCCGATCTATCTCTATCCGATGGCGCTGTCGTTCATCGTTACCGGCACGGCGTGGAAGTGGTTTCTCGATCCCGGCATCGGGCTTGAAAACACCATGCACCTCTGGGGCTGGGAGAGCTTTTCGTTCAACTGGATCAAGGACCGCAACTACGCGATCTATTGCGTGGTGATCGCCGCCGTCTGGCAGTCGACCGGCTTCATCATGGCGATGTTTCTCGCGGGCCTTCGCGGCGTCGACAACGAGATCATCAAGGCGGCGCAGATCGATGGTGCACCGACATCGACGATCTACCGGCGGATTATCATTCCGCTGATGCGGCCGGTGTTCCTCTCCGCCTTCGTCGTTCTCGCCCATCTGGCGATCAAGGCCTACGACCTGATCATCGCCCTCACCGGCGGCGGCCCCGGCCAGGCGACCGAACTGCCGGCGACCTTCATGTATTCCTACACCTTCACCCGCAACCAGATGGGCATCGGCGCCTCGTCGGCCATCATCATGCTGGTGATGATCTTCTCGATCATCGTTCCCTATCTCTACTCCGAAATTCGGGGAGGAAAACGCTCATGAGCGCCCCCAGCCCAGACAATGTCATCTCGCACAACCGCCTGACGCGGGCACTGATCTACACCGCGCTGATCGTTTTCGCGCTCTATTCGCTGCTGCCGCTCTACGTGATGCTGGTCAACTCGCTGAAGCCGCTCGATGAGATCCGCCAGGGCGGCATGCTCAATCTGCCGCAGACCCTGACGCTGGAGCCCTGGCTTTCCGCCTGGTCGACGGCGCAGATCGGCGTGCAGCCGACCGGCCTGAGGCCGTTCTTCATCAATTCCATCCTGATGGTGGTGCCGGCCGTCGCGATCTCGACGCTCATCGGTGCGCTCAATGGCTACGTGCTGACCAAGTGGCGCTTTCCCGGTGCCAACATCTTCTTCGGCATGCTGCTTCTGTCGTGCTTCATCCCCTTCCAGATCGTGCTGATCCCGATGGCGCGCATGCTCGGCATCATCGGTCTTGCCGGCTCGATCTGGGGCCTGATCTTCGTGCACGTGATCTACGGCCTCGGCTTCACCACGCTCTATTTCCGCAACTACTACGAGGCCTTCCCGACGGAACTCGTGCGTGCGGCACAGATCGATGGCGCCAGCTTCTTCCAGATCTTCTGGCGGATCATGCTGCCGTCGTCCGGCCCGATCATCGTCGTCTCCGTCATCTGGCAGTTCACCAATATCTGGAACGACTTCCTGTTCGGGGCGTCTTTCTCCGGCGCATCCTCGACGCCGATGACGGTGGCGCTCAACAACCTCGTCAGCTCGTCGACCGGGGTCAAGGAATACAACGTTCACTTCGCAGGCGCGATCCTCGCCGCCCTGCCAACGCTCATCGTCTACATCGTGTCCGGCCGCTACTTCGTGCGCGGGCTGATGTCCGGCGCCGTGAAAGGATAAGCCCATGTCTTTCCTCAAAATCAGCAACCTGCGCAAATCCTACGGCTCGCTCGAGATCCTGAAGGACATCAACCTGGAGATCGATGAAGGCGGCTTTCTCGTGCTCGTCGGTCCGTCCGGCTGCGGCAAGTCGACCCTGCTCAACACCATTGCCGGTCTCGAGCCGATCACTTCGGGGGAGATCGCCATCAACGGCCGGTCGGTCGCCGATCTGCATCCGTCGAAGCGCGACATCGCCATGGTGTTCCAGTCCTACGCGCTCTATCCGAACATGACGGTCGCCGGCAACATCGCCTTCGGCATGGAAATCCGCGGCGTGCCGAAGGACGAACGCGAGAAGGCGATCAAGCAGGTCGCCGACATGCTGCAGATCGGCCATCTGCTCGATCGTAAGCCGAGCCAGCTCTCCGGCGGCCAGCGCCAGCGTGTCGCCATGGGCCGCGCGCTCGTGCGCAACCCGCAGGTCTTTCTCTTCGACGAACCGCTGTCGAACCTCGACGCCAAGCTGCGCGTCGACATGCGTACCGAGATCAAGCGTCTCCATCACCGGATGAAGACGACCATCGTCTACGTGACGCACGACCAGATCGAGGCGATGACACTGGCGACCAAGATCGCGGTATTGAAGGACGGCGTGCTGCAGCAGTTCGGGACGCCGGCCGAAATCTATAACAATCCGGCCAACATGTTCGTCGCCGACTTCATGGGATCGCCGGCCATGAACCTGTTGACGGCGCGCATCGAAAAGAGCGGTTCCGACGTTGCCGTCACGCTCGCGCGCCCGAACGCCGAGCCGATGAGGCTTGCCGTGCCGCATAACGGCGCACTCGCCGCCTATGCCGGCAAGGACGTCGTCTTCGGCATCCGTCCGGAAGCGCTGACCGATCCGGATGGTGCCGACCGCAATGCCAAGGCGATCGTCGAAGGCGAATGCCTGATCGAGGTGGTTGAGCCCGCGGGTTCGGACACCTTCGCGGTGACCCGCCTCGGCGGCAAGGAGGTCGTTGCCCGCCTGCGCGCCGATGCGCGCATCGCACCCGGCCAGACGTCGCAGCTCGCCTTCAATCTCGACAAGGCGGTGTTTTTCGATCCTCAGACGCAGCAGCGGATCGCGTGACCTGAACCATGCCGAGAGAGCCGGATATCGTCATCATCGGGTCGGGGATCGGCGGCTCCACCATTGCGGCGGGGCTCGCCGGCTCGGGTGCGCGCATAGCCATACTCGAGCGCGGCGAGCGCCTGCCCGACACACCGGACGCGCGCAGCTATAGCTCGATCTTCGTCAAGGGCCATTTCCGACCCAAGGAGATGTGGCGCGAAGAGGATGGTACCGAGTTCAATCCGGGAAATTTCTATTTCGTCGGCGGCAATTCCAAACTCTTCGGCGCGGTGCTCTTGCGCTACCGCGCCGAGGATTTCACCGAGATGCAGCATCTTGGCGGCGTTTCGCCGGCCTGGCCCTTTCCCTACGAAGAGTTGGAGCCGTGGTACGGCAAAGCCGAGCAATTGTTCGAGGTGCGCGGCGAATTGGGCCAGGACCCGACGGAGCCGTTCCACGCCTCGCCCTACCCTTACGGCGCGGTACCAGACGAGCCGGCCATTGCCCGCGCTCGCGCCGAATTGAAGGCGCAGGGGCTGCATCCGGCGACGCTGCCGCTTGGCGTCGATATCGACACGTGGCTGGCCGGTGGGCGCACGCCATGGGACGGGTTCCCTAACACAGGCCAGGGCAAGAAAGATGCCGAGACCGCATCGCTCGCCTCCGCGCTGAAGGACCCCAATATCGAGCTGATCACCTCCGCGCATGTCGACACGCTGGAGATAGGTCGAGGTGGCCGGATTGAAGCGATCCACTACACCCACAGAGGCGAGAAGAAGCGCCTTTCGCCCGGGTTGGTGATCCTGTCGGCGGGCGCGATCAACTCAGCGGCTATCCTGCTGCGCTCCGGCGACGGCAAGGGACTGGCCAACGCCTCCGACCAGGTCGGCCGCAATTTCATGAACCATAATTGCAGCGCCATGCTGGCGATCAATCCGTTCAGGCGCAATGACAGCGTCTACCAGAAGACGCTGATGTTGAACGATTATTACCTGACCGGCGGCAGGAACGGTTTGCCGCTCGGCAATGTCCAGCTGCTCGGCAAGATCAACGGCGACATCCTCAAGGCCAATGCGCCGGGAGGATTTCGCTTCTGGGCGCCGCGCTTCGCGTTCGACTTCATGGCCGGCCATGCGGTCGACTGGTACATGATGACGGAGGACCTGCCGAACCCGGAAAGCCGCATCATGGTCGACGGCAAGGGCATCATCATGCAGTGGCGGCGCTCGAACATGGAGGCGCTTTCCGGCCTCGAAGCGAAGATGCGCGAGCACTTCAAAGCTGCAGGCTATCCGATCGTGCTTTCCCAGGCCTTCGACAAGCGCACGCCGTCGCATCAGTGCGGGACGGTGCGGATCGGCAAGGACCCGAAAGACGCGCCACTCGACGTCTATTGCCGCGCCTTCGATCATCCGAACCTCTTTGTCGTAGACGCCGGCTTCCTGCCGACCTCGGCGGCCGTCAACCCGGCGCTGACGGTGGCGGCGCAGGCGCTGCGCGTTGCCGACCATATCGTTGCGAAGGAGCTGAGAGCATGACGACATCGAAGCGTCCCGTGGCTGTTGTTACCGGCGGCCGGCGCGGCATCGGGCTCGGTGTTGCCCGCGCCCTGGCGCGTGACGGCTTCGATATCGCGCTGACAGGCCTCGGTGCCGCGGACCAGACGACGCAGGCGACGCTCACCGAGCTATCGGCACAGGGCGGCCGGGCCATCTACCTCGAGGCCAATCTCGCCGATGTCGGTGCGCATGCCGCAGCCGTTGCCGACATCCGCCAGGAGCTGGGCCCTATCCGTTGCCTCGTCAACAATGCCGGTATCGCCTCCGTCGTGCGCGGTGATTTTCTCGACCTGCTGCCGGAGAATTTCGACACGATCGTCGCCACCAACCTGCGCGGCACGGTGTTCTTTACCCAGGCCGTGTTGCTCTCGATGCTCACCGAGCCGCCGGGCGCAACGCCGCGTTCGATCATCAACATCACCTCGGTTTCCGCGACCATGAGTTCGCCCGAGCGGCTCGACTATTGCATGACCAAGGCCGGGCTTGCCGCCTTCAGCCAGGGGCTCGCCTTGCGGCTGGCCGACACCGGCATCTCCGTCTTCGAAATCCGACCGGGCGTCATCCGGTCCGACATGACCGCCGGCGTTTCGGCGAAATACGACGCCCTGATCGACGGCGGTCTCGTGCCGATGAAGCGCTGGGGCGAGCCCGAGGACATCGGCAACATCGCCGCCGGGCTTGCCGGCGGGAAATTCGGCTTTGCCACGGGCTCCGTCATCCAGGCGGATGGCGGCCTGTCGATCGGTCGACTCTAGGGAACAGTGCAGGGCAGTCAGAGGCTCGCAAGAGCGAGCGGGTTTTGAGTTTATCACGTCGGAAATTTGGAACGTTCCAAATGCCGTGCCGTGGAGGAAGACAGGCAATGACATACGACTATATCATCACCGGTGCCGGCCCTGCCGGCTGCGTTCTTGCCAACCGCCTCTCCGAGGATCCGTCCGTGCGTGTGCTGTTGCTGGAGGCGGGCGGCGGCGACTGGAACCCGCTGTTTCACATGCCGGCCGGTTTCGCCAAGATGACCAAGGGCGTCGCCAGCTGGGGCTGGGAGACGGTGCCGCAGAAGCACATGAAGGGCAGGGTGCTGCGCTACACCCAGGCCAAGGTGATCGGCGGCGGCTCGTCGATCAATGCCCAGCTCTATACCCGTGGCAATGCAGCGGACTACGACCTCTGGGCGTCCGAGGACGGTTGCTCCGGCTGGGACTACCGCAGCGTTCTTCCTTATTTCAAGCGGGCGGAAGACAACCAGCGCTTTGCCGACGACTATCATTCCTATGGCGGTCCGCTCGGCGTTTCGATGCCCGTTTCCACGCTGCCGATCTGCGATGCCTATATCCGCGCCGGTCAGGAACTCGGCATCCCCTACAATCACGATTTCAACGGCCGCCAGCAGGCGGGGGTCGGCTTCTACCAGCTGACGCAGCGCAACCGCCGCCGGTCGAGCGCATCGCTTGCCTATCTCTCGCCGATCAAGGACCGGCGGAACCTTAACGTGCGCACCGGCGCGCGCGTCGCCTGGATCATACTCGAAGGCACGCGTGCCGTCGGCGTCGAAGTGGTAACGGCCAAGGGAAGCGAAACCATCCGGGCGGAGCGGGAAGTTCTGGTCTCGTCAGGCGCCATCGGTTCGCCGAAGCTGCTGCTACAATCCGGTATCGGGCCGGCAGATCATCTGAAGTCGGTGGGCGTGCAGGTAAAGCACGACCTGCCCGGCGTCGGTGGCAACCTTCAGGATCATCTCGACCTCTTCGTAATCTCAGAATGCACCGGCGACCATACCTATGACAATGTGGCGAAGCTGCATCGGACGCTCTGGGCCGGGCTGCAATATGTGCTTTTCCGCTCCGGCCCGGTGGCGTCGAGCCTGTTTGAGACCGGCGGCTTCTGGTACGCGGATCCGGATGCCCGCTCGCCGGATATCCAGTTCCATCTCGGTCTCGGCTCCGGCATCGAGGCTGGCGTCGCGCGACTGAAGAACGCAGGCGTGACGCTCAATTCCGCCTATCTGCATCCGCGCTCGCGCGGCACTGTCAGGCTTTCGGCCGCCGATCCGGCCGCAGCCCCGCTGATCGATCCGAACTATTGGGAAGATCCGCACGACCGCAAGATGTCGATCGAGGGGCTGAAGATCGCCCGCGAGATCATGCAGCAGGCGGCGCTCAAGCCTTTCGTGCTGGCGGAACGTTTGCCGGGCAACAGTATCGTCTCCGACGCGCAGTTCTTCGACTATGGCTGCGCCAATGCCAAGACCGACCACCACCCGGTCGGCACCTGCAAAATGGGCACCGACGCCATGGCCGTCGTCGGCCTCGACTTGAAAGTGCGTGGCCTCGAAGGTCTTCGCGTCTGCGACAGTTCGGTCATGCCGCGCGTTCCCTCTTGCAACACCAACGGGCCGACGATCATGATGGGCGAGAAGGGCGCCGACATCATTCGCGAACTCCAGCCCCTGCCGCCGGCGATCTTCGCCCATGAACGAAACGATGCCCGGCCGCGGGCCCGCGCCGATATCCGCTGAGGAAAATCATGATCCGCCACTGTGTCTTCATTCGCTTCCGTCCAGAAATTCCGGCGGATGAGAAAGCGTCGATCTTCGCCGAGATTGCGGCGCTGAAAAGCCGGCTCCCCGGGCTGCTGGCAACCCATGCCGGCGCCAATGTCAGCCCGGAAACCGGCATGGACAAGGGCTATGCCGAAGGCTTCATCGTCGATTTCGCCGATGCCGCAGCGCGCGACGCTTATCTCGACGACCCGCAACACCGACAGACCGGCGCAAAAATCGTTGCGGCTGCGCAAGGCGGCACCGACGGCATTTTTGTCTACGACCTCGAAGTCCGGGGCTAAGGACGATGGCAGACTTTGACGCGCGTCCCTTTCTCACCACTCTTTTCGAGGCGGCTGTGCGTGCAGCCGACCCCTACGAGGCGATCCGCGCACATCTGCCGGAAAGACCCAAGGGGCGAACGATCGTCGTCGGCGCGGGGAAGGCCGCAAGCCAGATGGCCGCTGCCTTCGAGAGACTGTGGGATCATCCGCTGACCGGCACCGTCGTTGCGCGTCACGGGCCGATCGAACATTGCGAGCGCATCCGCGTGCTGCAATCCGCCCATCCGGTGCCGGATGAGGCCGGTCTCAGGGCATCGGAAGAGTTGCTGAAGCTGGTGAAAGGTCTGAGCGCTGACGATCTGGTCGTCGCGCTGATCTCCGGCGGCGGGTCAGCCCTGTTGCCGGCGCCGCCCGATGGTTTGACGCTTGCCGACGAGATCGCTGTCAACAAGGCGCTGCTCGCCTCCGGCGCACCGATTTCCGCGATGAACGTCGTGCGCAAGCATGTGTCGCGCATCAAGGGCGGGCGCCTGGCGGCAGCGGCAGCGCCGGCGCGTGTCGTCAGTCTCGTCGTTTCCGACGTTCCCGGCGACAATCCCGCCTTCGTTGCCTCCGGTCCGACGGTGCCCGATGGCAGCACGCCACGGGAGGCACTCGATGTGGTTACCCGCTATGGCATGGCTCTTCCCGATGGCGTGATGGCCCATCTTAGATCTGAAGTAGCGCGGGCGCCTGATCCGTCGGACCCGGTTTTCCGCCGACACGCATGCCACGTGATCGCGTCGGCAAGCGTGTCGCTGGAGGCTGCCGCGAGGAAGGCGAAGGAATTGGGCGTTGAGGCTCGGATCCTGTCGGATGCGATCGAAGGCGAAGCGCGCGATATCGGCCGCATGCATGCGGCGCTGGCGCGCGAAGTCGCGCTGCGCAATCGCCCTTTCCAAAAGCCGGTCGTGCTCCTGTCCGGCGGCGAGACGACGGTGACGATATCGGGCAAGGACTACGGCAAGGGCGGCCGCAACACCGAGCTGTTGCTATCGCTGGCACTCGATATTGATGGTCTCGATGGGATCGATGCCTTGGCGGCGGATACGGACGGCATCGACGGGTCGGAAGACAATGCCGGTGCGTTCGCCAATGGCGGCAGCGTCAACCGGATGCGTGCTACGGGCGCCGATCCGCGAGCGCATCTCGCGCGTCACGATGCCTGGTCGGCATTCTCAGCGAGCGGCGATCTTTTCGTGCCCGGCCCGACCGGAACCAATGTCAACGATTTCCGGGCAATGCTGATCCGCTAGATGGCGCAATGCCGGACGGAAACCATTTCGCGTTTACCCGGAATTGCTTAGCCGGATTCGCGCACGCTCGTGGAGTGGCTCATCGGAAACGCATTCGTCGCCGCTGCCGAAGTGCTCGGCAGCGGCGACGTAATCTTTCACCTACTTCGCGCGCTTCAGCGCATCGCCGAGGATCGAGACGATTTCACCAAAATGTTTTTCCTCGGCGATCAGCGGCGGCGAGAAGGCGATGATGTCGCCGGTCACGCGGATCAGCAGGCCCTTTTCGAAGCAATCGACGAAGACGTCATAGGCACGGGCGCCGACGGCGCCATCGCGCGACTGCAGCTCGATACCGGCGATGAGGCCGATGGTGCGGATGTCGATGACACCAGGCAGGTCCTTCAGCGAATGCATGGCATCGTGCCAGGCGTCCTGCAGCTCGGCGGCACGGGTCATCAGGCCTTCGTCGCGGTAGATGTCGAGCGTGGCGATGCCGGCGGCGCAGGCGGCCGGGTGGCCGGAATAGGTGTAGCCGTGGAACAGCTCGATCTGGTTTTCCGGGCCGTGCATCAGCGCGTCGTGCACCTTGCGGCTGGCAAAGACCGCGCCCATCGGGATAGCGCCGTTGGTAAGCCCCTTGGCCGCCGTCACCAGATCCGGGGTGACGCCGAAGAAGTCGGTGGCGAAGGCCGCGCCAAGACGACCGAAGCCGGTGATGACCTCGTCGAAGATCAACAGGATGCCGTGCTTGTCGCAGATCGCGCGCAGCCGCTCGAGGTAGCCCTGCGGCGGAATGAGGACACCGGTCGAACCGGCAACCGGCTCGACGATGCAGGCGGCGATCGTCTCGGCGCCGTGCAGCGCCACCAGCCGCTCGAGATCGTCGGCAAGCTCGGCGCCGTGTTCTGGCTGGCCCTTGACGAAGGCGTTCCTGGCAAGATCGTGGGTGTGGCGCAGGTGGTCGGAACCGGGGAGCTGCGGGAAGACACGGCGGTTGTTGAGAATGCCGCCGACCGAGATGCCGCCGAAGCCGACGCCGTGATAGCCGCGCTCACGACCGATCAGGCGCGTGCGGGTGCCCTGGCCGATCGAGCGCTGATAGGCGATCGCCATCTTCAGCGCGGTGTCGACCGATTCCGAGCCCGAGCCGGTGAAGAACACGCGATCGAGCTTCTGGCCTTCCGGCCCCGGCGCAATCTCGGCGAGGCGTTCGGCAAAGTCGAAGGCGATCGGATGGCCCATCTGGAAGGAGGGGGCGAAATCCATCGTAGACAGCTGGCGCTCGACGGCCGAGGCGATCTGGCGGCGGCCATGGCCGGCATTGACGCACCAGAGACCGGCGGTGCCGTCGAGGATCGTACGGCCGTCTGTGCTGGTGTAGTGCATGCCTTCGGCGGATGCGAGCAGGCGGGGTGCCGCCTTGAACTGCCGGTTGGCGGTAAAGGGCATCCAGTAGCTGTCGAGTACCGGGGCGTTGGGTTTGGTGTGCTGGTTCATGGCATCCTCCTGAAGGTTCGGGGATTGACGCCATGATTTGAATTGCCAAACAAGTCCTTTTCTGCTGTCGTTCAAGCCATTGAATTTTATAGGACGAGGTCCGAGAAGTTGCGATATTCCGAACAACCTGAACACCGGAATGGACACCCATGAGCGTGGACATTGGAAACCGGCTTCGTCACCTCAGGCTGATGCACAATCTTTCACAGCGCGAACTTGCTAAACGGGCGGGCGTGACCAACTCGACGATCTCGCTGATCGAATCGAACGCCTCCAATCCTTCCGTCGGCGCGCTGAAGCGCATCCTCGACGGCATTCCGATCGGGCTTGCGGAGTTCTTCTCGTTCGAACCGGAGCGGCCGCGCAAGGCGTTCTATGCGGCGGAGGAACTGGTCGAGATCGGCAAGGGGCCGATTTCGTACCGCCAGATCGGCGAAAATCTCTTCGGCCGCAGCCTGCAGATCCTGAAGGAGTGTTATCAGCCGGGCGCCGATACCGGAAAGGTGCCGCTGGTGCATGACGGCGAGGAGGGCGGTATCGTGCTGTCGGGGCGCATCGAGGTCACCGTCGACGACGAGCGGCGGATCCTGGGGCCCGGTGACGCCTATTATTTCGAAAGCAGGCGGCCACATCGGTTTCGGTGCGTCGGGCCGGTACCCTGCGAAGTGATCAGCGCCTGCACGCCACCGACGTTTTGAGCCGCCGCAGGCGTCCTTGACGAAACGAGTGATCTAGAGAGTGCAGGTGCTGTGCCCACTGAATGCGGCTACCCGCGCTCGAACCGGGCCACCAACACCGTGCCGAGAACTATACCCAAGATTGCCCCAAGCGGCATGATGACCGTATAGGTCGGGTGCAGGCATCCCAGGCCCTGGCATCCGCCGATGATGTTGAAAGCATCGAGAATATCCATGCCCATCAGGGCAAGAAATGCCCCGGCGGTTCCACCAAACAGCCAGATTATCGCGGTCTTGAGCATGGCGGCGAGAATGTCAGACATTGCTTTCTCTGGCAGTCAGTGGTTGCGTGCAATGTGCATACGCCATCCTGGGGTGCGGTCAAGCATTTGGCCGCCAGTGCCTACGGCGATCGCTTTTCGTCCGGAGGGGATCACCGACAAAAGATGTTGGGGGCGCAACGTGCGCCCCCCGGGTCCGCAAAAATGCGTCAACCCTGAAGTCTTGCGCAGGCGTCGGCGATGCGCTTTAGCGCTTCCTTCAGCTCCGCTTCCGAGGTCGCGTAGGAGATGCGGAAGAACGGCGACAGGCCGAAGGCCGAGCCTGGAACGACGGCAACGTGGGCGTCGTCGAGCAGGTAGGCGCAGAAGTCCGTGTCCGTCTCGATCGTCTTGCCCGAAGGTGTCACTTTGCCGAGCATGCCGGCGCAGCCGGAGAAGGTGTAGAAGGCACCTTCCGGGACGCGGCAGTCGAGGCCGTCGATGGCGTTGAGGCCGCTGACGACGAGATCGCGGCGGCGCTGGAAGCTGGCCGTGCGTTCCTTCAGGAAATCCTGCGGGCCGGTCAACGCGGCCACCGAAGCGGCCTGGCTGACCGAAGATGGGCAGGAGGTCGCCTGGCTCTGGACGACGGCCATCGCCTTGATCAGCTCGCGCGGACCACCGGCATAACCGATGCGCCAGCCGGTCATGGCATAGGCCTTGGAGACGCCGTTGACCGTCAGGGTGCGACCCTTGAGGCGAGGTTCCAGTTGGGCAGGGGTGACGAAGCGGAAGCCGTCATAGACGATGTGTTCGTACATGTCGTCGACCAGCAGCCACACATGCGGATGCCGCAAGAGCACGTCGAGAAGCGGCCGGTAGTCGGCAGCGCCGTAGGCTGCGCCCGAAGGGTTGGAGGGCGAGTTCAGGAGCACCCAGCGCGTCTTCGGCGTGATTGCCGCTTCGAGCTTGTCGGCTGTGAGCCGGAAGCCCGAGGCCGCGTCGCAGGGGATCAGGACCGGCTTGCCTTCGCAGATCTGGACGATATCCGAATAGGAGGTCCAGTAGGGCGTCGGAATGACGACTTCGTCGCCGGGATTGATCGTCGCCATCATGGCGTTGAACAGGATCTGCTTGGCGCCGGTGGCGACGGTGATCTCGTCCTGCTCATAGGCGAGGCCGTTCTCGCGCTGGAACTTTTCGCGGATCGCCTTCTTCAGTTCCGGCGTGCCGTCGAGGGCGGTGTATTTGGTTTCGCCGCGCTGGATCGCTTCGCAGGCGGCCTGCTTGACATAGTCAGGCGTGTCGAAATCCGGCTCGCCGGCGCCCAGAATGATGACCGGCTTGCCCTCGCGCTTCATCGCCTGGGCACGCGCGCCGATCTTGAGGATTTCGGATACCCCGATCGAGGAGATCCGCGAGGCGGGCTGGAAACCCGCCTCCTTGACCGTTGCATTGATGGTCATGGTCGATCCTATTCGATGTCGCCAATTATTCGATGTCGCCAACTATTCGATGTCGAACGAGACGCCCTGCGCCAGCGGCAGAGCCTTCGAGTAGTTCACCGTGTTGGTGGCGCGGCGCATATAGGCCTTCCACGAGTCGGAGCCCGATTCGCGGCCGCCGCCGGTTTCCTTTTCACCACCGAAGGCGCCGCCGATTTCGGCGCCCGAGGTGCCGATGTTGACGTTGGCGATGCCGCAATCCGAGCCGTCGACGGCGAGGAACCGTTCGGATTCCTGCATGTCGCGGGTGAAGATCGACGAGGACAGGCCGGCTGCAACCGCATTATGGTCGGCAACAACGGCGTCGAAGTCGCTGTACTTCATCACGTAGAGGATCGGCGCGAAGGTTTCTTCCAGAACCGGACCAGCTTGCTTCGGCATTTCGACCAGGGCCGGCTTGGCGTAGTAGCCGTTGGCATAGCCGAGCTCGACGCGTTCGCCGCCGGTGACGGTGCCGCCATGGGCCTTGGCTTCGTCGATCGCCTTCTGCATGCCGTCGAAGGCCGCCTTGTCGACCAGCGGGCCGACGAGTGCCGTGGTTTCCAGCGGGTTGCCGACCGAGACCGAGCCGTAGGCCTTCTTCAGGCGCGGAACGAGCTGGTCGTAGACGCTTTCATGGACGAACAGGCGGCGCATGGTCGTGCAACGCTGGCCGGCGGTGCCCATGGCGCCGAAGGCGATGGCGCGCAGCGCCATGTCGAGATCGGCCGACGGGCAGACGATACCGGCATTGTTGCCGCCGAGTTCGAGGATGGCGCGGGCGAAACGCTTGGCAAGGCGCGGGCCGACGTCGCGACCCATACGGGTCGAGCCGGTGGCCGAAACCAGCGGAACCTTCGGGTTGTCGACAAGGACTTCACCGACGGTGCGGTCGCCGATCAGGACCTGCGACAGGCCTTCCGGCGCATCGCCGAAGCGGGCAAGCGCGCGTTCGAAGATTGCCTGCGATGCAAGGGCCGTGAGCGGGGTCTTTTCCGACGGCTTCCAGACGACGGAGTTGCCGCAGACGAGCGCAAGCGCTGTGTTCCACGACCAGACGGCGACGGGGAAGTTGAAGGCGGAGATGACGCCGACGACGCCGAGCGGATGCCAGGTTTCCATCATGCGGTGGCCGGGACGCTCGGTGGCGATCGTCAGACCGTAGAGCTGGCGGGAAAGACCGACTGCGAAATCGCAGATGTCGATCATTTCCTGGACTTCGCCGAGACCCTCGGAGGTGATCTTGCCGGCTTCGATCGAAACCAGGCGACCAAGATCGGCCTTGAAGGTGCGCAGCTCTTCGCCGAGCAGGCGGATCAGTTCGCCGCGCTTCGGCGCCGGGACGAGGCGCCAGGCCTTGAAGGCTTCATGGGCCTTGTCGATCTTGGCAGCGGCTTCGGCGGCCGAAACCGTCTTCAGGCTGGCGATCTGCTCGCCGGTGACCGGGCTGAACGACGGCATGTCGCCGCCGGTATAGAGTTCCTTGGCGACGCCCATCTTTTCGAGCAACGCTGCTGCTTCCTTGGTGACGTCGATCTTCTTCGTTGCAATGTTCATCTGGTCTGACTCCCGTTTTCCTGCCCTGGTCTATCCGAAGCGCACGCTGCCGAGTTTCCCCGGCGAGGTGAGCGTCTTCAGGCCCGCGGCCATGTCCTTGAGTTTGTCGGTTGTATAAATGTCGTAATAGGCCTGGTTGCGGCGGCCTATCGCATGTTCCGCGCTGAAACTGCCGTGATACTCCTCGACGGCCACGGCGAAAACCCATTCTCTCAAACGCTGCTCGAATGTCGGATCGCTAAGCAGCGGGCTGTCCTTCGGCACCACGAGATTGAAGTGTACACCACCGTCGCCGATATGGCCGAAGTCGCAGACGGTGACGTCAGGAAACCTGTTCGGCATCTCGGCCTTCATATGGTCGCAGAAGGCCATGATGTCACCCCTGCGGAAGGACACGTCGAAGGCGATCAGCTTGCCGAGGTGCTTCACGCCTTCCGACAGTGCGTGGCGCAGCGCCCAGATTTCATGCGGCGGGCCGACGAAGGCGTCGGCGAGCGGTGCCGTCTCCATCTCCCAGATCTCGGCCAGCACCGTTTCGAGCGCGGCGTCGAGCGATTGCTCGCCTTCGCGTAGGCCCCAGGTGCGGCTGATCTCGGCGAGGATGACGTAATCCGGGACATGTCCGCCCTGGAAAGGGTTCTTCAGCGACGGGACATGCGCGAACGCCGCCTTGACGGCGTTACTCGACATGCCCTCGAAGGCTGAGAGATAGGCGCCGAGGCGCTCTTCCATGGCGCGCAGCAGCGGCATCACATGGGCGCCGCTTGCCGGCACCAGCAGCGCGGTCGCTGTCTGCTGCGGCAATCGCTCCAGATTGAGCACGCATTCGGTGACGATGCCGAAGGCGCCGGAGGTGCCGACAAAGATCTGTTTCCAGTCGACGCCGGTGTTGTTCTTGCGCAGGTCGCATTGAAGATCGAGCACGGTGCCGTCTTCATCAGCGAGAACCACGGTGAGGCCGAGCGTGTTGCGGCGGACGTCACCGTATTTCAGGAAGCGCGAGCCGCCGGTGTTGGTGGCGATCATGCCGCCGATCCGCGGATCGGCGCCGAGGTCGATCGGGAAGAACAGGCCATGTTCTTCCAGCCGGCGGTTGAGATCCGAAAGCCTGAGCCCGGCATCGACGCGCACCGAGCGGTTGTCGAGATCGAGTTCGAACGCCTTGGCGAGGCGGTCGAGGCTGAGGACCGCCTCGTTGCCGGATGCGTCCGGGGTCGAGCCGGAGACAAGTCCGGTATTGCCCGATTGCGGGATCAGGGCGATGCCATGGCGCACGCAATAGGCAACGGTTGCCGAGGTTTCCACTGTTGTTGCCGGCCGCAGCACGACCGAAGCCCGGCCGCGATCATAGCGCGCGCCGGTCTCGTAGGCTTCCATGTCTTCAGCGCGCGTGACCACACCCTTGTCGCCAAGGATGCCGGTCAGCGCGTCGATGTGTACCTGTTCGATCATCTTGAACGTATCATTCCGCAGCGATGGCTGCGGTCAAGACCCGCACGCAGCTTTCGATCGATGCCTCTTCGATGCCGGCATAGTGATCGAACTCGTTGAGCACGGTGGCGCCGAGGTCGATCTCGAAACGCTTCTGGTTCGGGCTCGCGACAAAATCCTGATGGGCGCCGTCGCCGAGGTTGGACTGGAAGATACCTGCGGCACTGACCGGCAGGAAGTCTTCGTAGACGATGGCATCGAACTGCACGAGGCCGTCGGCGATCAGCGCGTTGATATCGCGGCGGTCGGAAATCCTGGTCTTCAAGCCCTTGTCGGTCAGCGAATAGCTGAAATAGCCGAGGCCGGCTTCACGGATGCCTGCCCAGGTATCAGGGAAGCTTTCGAAGGCTTTGGCAAGGGCTGCCTCATAGTCGCGGGCATTGGAGCCGTCGGCTGCCGGGCGCACGATCTTGCGCGAGGCTTCCAGAAGCTCATCGTAGAGCGCGCGGCCCTTGGGGGTGAGCGCAATGCCGCGCTGCTCGATCTCGCCGAAGCGGGCGGTGTGCGAGCCGGCCTTCCAGTCGCCATCGCCGTCGCGGAAGGACACGGCTTCTTCCAGCGCCTTGAACGAGGTCTGGCGAAGCAGGATCGGGCATTTGCGGGTCGGCGGTCCCTCGACGACGGCCTTCGGCGCGATGCCGTATTCGGGCATCAGGCTCTGGACCCGGTCGATATCCAGCGTGCGCGGCGTCAAATGGTTGATATGCGGCCCCTTGAACGACACGACGTCGGCGATCAGCCGGTGGGCGTCATGCAGGCGCTTGTACATGTCGGCGCTGACATTGGCCCTGTCGTGCCAGCGGAAGGTTTCCAACACCTCGGAGACGAAGCGTTCGGCATCGGTCTTGTCGAGGCCGCCGTCGCGTTCGGCTTTCTCAGCCAACTCGACAGCGACGGGCGTAAAGATCCGGCGCTCGGAAAGGATGGCTTCGGACTCGGCGCGCAGGCTTTCGTCGGCGATCAGGTCCAGGCGCAGAAGCGAGGTGAACACCCGGAAAGGGTTGCGCTTCAGAGCCGTTTCGCCAACGGGGCGGAAGGCTGTCGAGTGTACCGGTACGCCGGCGGTCGAAAGATCGTAGTAGCCGACGGGATACATGCCCATGACGGCAAAGACGCGGCGCATCATCGCGAGTTCGGCAGGCGTGCCGAGACGGATCGCGCCGTGGCGCTCCTCGGAAATGCGGTCGAGCGAATCCGTCGCGTCGAGGCGCTCTCTGAGCGCCGGGTCGGCATCGAGCGTATCGTCGTTGACCCTGGCGACCAGTTCCATCAGCGTGCCGTAGGCCGGCACTTCCTCGCGGTACATGACCGACATGGCTGCGGAAAAAGCCGAACGGATATCATCGGCGGATACGAAACTATTCTCTTTCACTGGGGCTCGCCTCGCGCTATGGGTGAAGGACAAGGTCATTCTCATTTCGGATCATATCCGAGGGCGGCGGCCATTGATCGCGCTGCTTGTGACTATGTTGATGCGAGGCTGGAATGAAGTTAAGCCGCAGACTGGTTCCTGACGTTACGACGCTGCAGGCTTTCGAATGTGCGGCGCGGCACGGCAGCTTCACGCAGGCGGCCGCCGAACTCAATCTGACCCAGAGTGCCGTCAGCCGCCAGATCAAGGATCTGGAGAACCAGCTCGGCGTGCTCCTGTTCGAGCGGGTGCGCCAGCGCGTCATTCTCTCGGAAGCCGGGCAGAAGTTCCTGCCCGAGGTTCGCCGCCTGCTCAACCAGACCGAAGAACTGATGGTGCGGGCGATGGCGTCGGCGCGCGCCGACTCGACACTGTCGATCGCGTCGCTGCCGACCTTCGGCAGTCGCTGGCTGGTGCCGCGCCTGCCCGATTTTCTTCGCCAGCACCCCGACACGGTGGTCAACATCGCGTCGCGGTCGGCACCCTTCGATTTCGACGAGCAGAATTTCGACATCGCCATCCACTACGGCCAGCCGGTGTGGGCGCATGCGACCTGCAGCTATCTCTGCAGCGAGATCATCGTGCCGGCGGCAAGCCCGACCCTGCTTGCGGCCAACCCGGTTGCGACGCTGGAGGATATCGTCGGCGGTCCGCTTCTGCACCTGGCGACGCGGCCCAAGCTCTGGGCGCAATGGTTCGAGGCCAACGGCATGGACGGCCGGGGCGCCTATCGCGGCAATCGCTTCGATCAGTTCTCGATGGTGATCGAGGCGGCGACCGCCGGTCTCGGTTTCGCCTTGCTGCCCCGCTATCTGATCGAGCAGGAGCTGGCAGCGGGAACATTGCGCATCGTTCTCGACCGGCCGATGCAAACGGAGAACAGTTATTATCTCGCGGTTCCGGAAGGCAAACTCGAAAACCCGATCAGTCTCGCCTTCCGCGAATGGATCACCGAACAGGTCGGCTAGGTTCTCATCCTTCGAACATGTTTCGACCGATGGCAGGAACCTTCTTCACGCGCTTAGCGTTTCGCGACGGACTGCTACCCAGAGATGCGCCGGGAAGGGGCAAAATTGATACATAGATTTGAGGGTGCCATCGGCGGGCGCGGACTATTGCGTTTTCGCCCGATGAGAGTGTGCGCAATTCGTTCAAACTTGCGCCGCCGATCCTTGCAAGCTGTTGGCACCACGGCTAAAAAATGCCACTTTCATGCATCACGCGGCCTTGAAAACCAATGCGCCGCCGGCTTTGCTTTCTCCGATGCCCAGTTCAAGGGCGGTGCCAGTTTCCGCCAGTTTCCGGTTTGCCGGAAAATGACGGCGGATGGGAGGACACATGACCGTGTCTAGCAACGCGCCGGCCAAGCCTGGAACCTCAGGACCGCAGCCAACCCGGCAGAACAACGAGAGCCGGGCCGATCAACCCCGGTTGGATTCAGAACCAGCACCCATGCCCCTTCATAACACGCCGTCCTCCTCTTCTCGCGAACCGGAAGCGAAACAGATCGATTACAACGATTCGATCCGCTCGACCTTTTTCTCGATGGAGGATCTGCGGCAATGCGGCGAGGCCCTTGCGCTCAAGGGCGCCCCGTCCCTGCCGGGCTTCTTCCCGTTCGAGTTCCGTCCGCGCCATCGCGAGAATGAAAACGAAATCCTGAGGGTGTATCGGGCGACGGCGGCTGACGTCGAAGCGGGGGCGCAGATCACGCCGGCCGCCGAATGGCTGCTCGACAACCACCACGTGGTCGAGGAAGCGATCCAGGAAGTTCGTCGCGACTTCCCGCGCAAGTTCTATCGCCAGCTGCCGACGCTGTCGGTTTCCGGAACCGTCATTCCGCGCACGATGGCGCTCGCCTGGCTCTATGTCGCCCATACGCACAGCACCGTCTCGCGGGAGAGCATCACCGCGATGGTCGAGGGCTTTCAGAAGCACGACACGTTCAAGATCGGTGAATTGTGGGCGCTGCCGTCGATCCTGCGTTTCGTCCTGATCGAAAACCTGCGGCGCATCGCCATCCGCGTCGAGCGTTCGCGCGGCATGCGGCGCAAGGCAAACGACATCGCCGATCAGATCATCCGTCACAACGACCCGGAGAAGTGCCGGTCGCTGCTGACCGAATCCGAGGCGCTTGCCGCCGACAATACCTTCGTTGCCCAATTGCTCTACCGCATGCGCGACGGCTCGCAGACCTCCGGCTCGGTGATCGCCTGGATCGAGGAACAGCTGGAAAAGCGCGGCAGCGACGTCGAGGATGCGCTGGTCGCCGAGCAGAACCGCCTGTCGTCTGGCAATGCGACGATGAGCAACATCATCCGCAGCCTGCGCGAGATCGACGACACCGACTGGGCCGTCTGGTTCGAAAGCGTCAGCAAGATCGATGCGGCGCTGCGCGACGGCTCCGATTATGCCGCGCTCGAATTCGGCTCGCGCAACAAGTATCGCGATACGATCGAAAAGCTGGCGCGCCGCTCCGGCCACAGCGAATATGAAGTCACCCAGATCGCCATCGAGATGGTGAAGGAAGCGGAGGCGGCGGCCGCCGTCGAACCGCAGCTTCAGGAGCCGAACGTCGGCTCCTTCCTCGTCGGCAAGCAGCGCAAGGCGCTCGAGCAGAAGATCGGCTACCGGCCGTCGGTACTGCAGAGCATCATCCGCCTTAGCCGCAAGCTCGACTGGTTCGCCATCGCCGGACCGAACATTCTGCTGACCATCCTGGCGATGATCGCCGTCTATGCCTTCGTCAGCCCGATGGATATTCCGAACGGCGCAAAGCTGATCATGCTGCTGCTGTTTGCGCTGCCGGCGTCCGAAGGCGCGATGGGACTGTTCAACACCCTCGTCACGCTGTTCGTCAGACCGTCGCGCCTGGTCGGCTACGAGTTCCTCGACGGCGTTCCGGAATATGCCCGCACGCTCGTCGTCGTGCCCTGCCTGATCTCCAAGCGCGACCATGTCGACGAGCTGGTGCGCAATCTCGAAGTTCACTACCTCGCCAATCCGCGCGGCGAGATCTACTTCGCGCTGCTCAGCGACTGGGTCGATAGCAAGACCGAGGAAACCTCGGCCGACACCGACGTCCTCGACTATGCCCGGCGCGAGGTTGCCGAGCTTTCGGCGCGGTATGCCTATGACGGCAAGACACGCTTCTTCCTCCTGCACCGTCGCCGTCTCTTCAACGAGGCGGAAGGCGTGTGGATGGGCTGGGAGCGCAAGCGCGGCAAGCTGCATGAGCTGAACCTGCTCCTGCGCGGCGATCGCGACACCTCGTTCCTCCAGGGCGCCAACACCGTGCCGGAGAACGTCCAGTACGTCATGACGCTCGACGCCGACACGCGCCTGATGCGCGATGCGGTGACGAAGCTGGTCGGCAAGATGTCCCACCCGATCAACCGCCCGATCGTCGATCCGGAGACGCAGAAGGTGATTGCCGGTTACAGCCTGCTGCAGCCGCGCGTGACGCCGTCGCTGACCACCGGCAGCGAGGCTTCGGCGTTCCAACGCATCTTCTCGGCCAATCGCGGCATTGACCCCTATGTCTTTACCGTGTCGGACGTCTACCAGGACATCGCCGGCGAAGGCAGCTTCACCGGCAAGGGCCTCTACCACGTTGACGCCTTCGAGGCGGCGCTCAAGGGCCGGATCGAGGAAAACGCCGTTCTCAGCCACGACCTGCTCGAAGGCTCCTATGTGCGCTGTGCGCTGGTAACGGACGTCGAACTCGTCGAGGATTTCCCGACCCGCTACGAAGTCGAGATGTCGCGCCAGCATCGCTGGGCCCGCGGCGACTGGCAGCTGCTGCCTTACATCTTCAATCCGTCGAACGGCTTGTCGATGCTCGGCCGCTGGAAGATGTACGACAACTTGCGCCGCTCGCTGATCCCCTGTGCCTGGCTCGTCGCCTCGGTCATGGGCTGGTATTATATGCAGCCGACGGAAGCGCTGATCTGGCAGATCGTGCTGATCTTCAGCTTGTTCGTCGCGCCGACGCTGTCGCTGATCAATGGCCTCTTACCACGCCGCAACGACATCGTCGCGCGCGCCCACCTCCATGCGGTGCTGACCGAAGTTCGCGCCGCCAACGCCCAGGTCGCGCTTCGCATCGTCTTCATCGCCCATGGCGCGGCGATGATGGGCGACGCGATCGTGCGCTCGCTCTACCGCACCTTCGTCAGCCGCAAGCTGATGCTGGAATGGCGCACCGCCGCCCAGGTGCAAAGTGCTGGCCATGGAAGCATCGGCGACTACTACCGGGCGATGTGGATCGCGCCAGCGCTGTCTGTGCTGTCACTGGCGCTCGCTGCGGTTTCCGATACCGGCCTGCCCTTCATCGGCATTCCCTTCGCCCTGCTCTGGGCGCTTTCTCCGGCAGTGGCGTGGTTCGTCAGCCAATCGGCCGAAACCGAGGACCAGTTGGTCGTCTCCGACGAGGCGATCGGGGAAATGCGTCTGATCGCGCGGCGCACCTGGCGTTATTTCGAGACCTTCGTGACCGCCGAGCAGAATTTCCTGCCGCCGGACAACTTCCAGGAAACGCCGCAGCCGGTGCTTGCCGAGCGCACGTCGCCGACCAATATCGGCGTCTACCTTCTCTCGGTGATGTCGGCACGCGACTTCGGCTGGATCGGCTTCGAGGAGACGATCACGCGCCTGGAACAGACGATCGCCACCATCGACCGGATGCCGAAATATCGCGGCCACCTGTTCAACTGGTATCGCACCAATACGCTCGAAACGATGGAGCCGCGCTACATCTCGTCGGTCGACAGCGGCAACCTTGCCGGTCACCTGATCGCGGTGTCGTCCATGTGTCGGGAATGGGCGGAAGCCCCATCCGCGCACGTCCAGGGCAGCCTCGACGGCATCGGCGACGTGGTTGCCATCCTTGCCGAGGTGCTGAAGGACCTGCCTGACGACCGCAAGACCGTTCGCCCGCTGCGCCGCCTGATCGAGGAGCGCATCGTCGGCTTCCAGAACGCGCTGGCAGCCGTCAAGCGCGAGCATGAGTTCGCATCGATCCGTGTGATCAACCTCGCCGTGCTGGCGCGCGACATGCACAAGCTGACCGTCAATCTCGACCATGAGGTGCGCACGGCCCAGAGCAGCGAAGTGACGAAGTGGGCGAACACGCTCGTCGCCACCTGCGAAGCGCATATTGCCGACGGCGTGTTCGACCTCGGCGCCATCGAAGCGCTGCGCCAGCGGCTGGCGGTGCTGAAGGATCGCGCACGCGACATCGCCTTCTCGATGGATTTCGGCTTCCTGTTCCGGCCGGAGCGTCGGCTGCTTTCGATCGGCTTCCGCGTCAATGCCAACGAACTCGACGAGGCCTGCTACGACCTTCTGGCATCCGAGGCGCGCCTGACGAGCCTGTTCGCCATCGCCAAGGGCGACCTGCCGACCGAGCACTGGTACAAGCTCGGCCGTCCGATCGTGCCGATCGGCGCGCGCGGCGCGTTGATCTCCTGGTCCGGTTCGATGTTCGAATACCTGATGCCGCCGCTGGTCATGCAGGAGCGGCAGGGCGGCATCCTCAACCAGACCAACAATCTGGTGGTCAGGGAGCAGATCAATCATGGCCGCCGTCTCGGCACGCCATGGGGCATCTCCGAAGCGGCCTTCAATGCGCGCGATCATGAACTGACCTACCAGTACACCAACTTCGGTGTGCCGACGCTCGGCCTCAAGCGTGGCCTCGGCCAGAACGCCGTCATCGCGCCCTACGCCTCCATCCTCGCCTGCATGTACGATCCGAAGGCGGCGCTGGCCAATCTCGGTCGCCTGCGCGAAGTCGGTGCGCTCGGTGTCTACGGCTTCCACGATGCCGTCGACTTCACGCCGACGCGCGTGCCCGAGGGGCAGAAATGCGCCGTGGTGCGCAACTACTATGCCCACCACCATGGCATGTCGATCGCTGCGGTCGCCAACGTCGTCTTCACCGGCAAGCTGCGTGAATGGTTCCACGCCGATCCGGTGATCGAAGCGGCCGAATTGCTGCTGCAGGAAAAGGCGCCGCGCGACATTCCGATCATGAATGCCAAGCGCGAGCCGGAATCGCTCGGCAAGGGCCAGGACGACCTGTTGCGTCCGGAAGTCCGTGTTATCGAAAACCCGCTCGCCCAGGACCGCGAAACCGTGTTCCTGTCCAACGGCCATTATGCCGTCATGCTGACGGCAACCGGTGCCGGTTATGCCCGCTGGAACGGACAGTCGGTCACCCGCTGGAAGCCGGACCCGGTCGAGGACAGGACGGGCACATTCATCTTCCTGCGCGACACGACGACGGGCGACTGGTGGTCGGCCACCGCCGAGCCGCGGCGTGCCGTCGGCGAGAAGGTGCTGACGCGGTTCGGCGACGACAAGGCCGAGTTCGTCAAGACCGTCGGCGACCTCACCAGCGAGGTGGAGTGTATCGTTGCCACCGAGCACGATGCCGAAGGCCGCCGCGTCATCCTGCTCAACACGGGAACGCAGGATCGCTTCATCGAAGTGACCTCCTACGCCGAACCGGTGCTTTCGACCGACGAGGCCGACAGCGCGCATCCCGCCTTCTCCAAGATGTTCGTGCGCACGGAAATCAGCCGGCGCGGCGATGTCATCCATGTCAGCCGCAACAAGCGCAGCCCCGGCGATCCGGATATGGAAGTGGCCCATCTCGTCACCGACAATGCCGGCAGCGACCGCCCGACCGAAGCCGAGACCGACCGTCGCCGCTTCATCGGCCAGGGCCGTACCCTTGCGGAGGCCGCCGCCTTCGACACCGACGCGGTGCTTTCGGGAACCGACGGTTTCACGCTCGATCCGATCATGTCGCTGCGTCGTGTCGTGCGGGTTCCGGCCGGCAAGAAGGTCAGCGTCGTCTTCTGGACGATCGCTGCGCCGAATCGCGAAGCCGTCGATCGCGCCATCGATCGCTACAGACATACGGAAACCTTCAATCACGAGCTGATCCACGCCTGGACGCGCAGCCAGGTGCAGATGCGCCACGTCGGCGTCAGCTCGCAGGAGGCCGCCAGCTTCCAGATGCTCGGGCGCTACCTCGTTTACCCCGACATGCACCTGCGCGCCGATACCGCGACGGTTCAGGCGGGGCTTGCGTCGCAGTCGACGCTCTGGCCGCTGGCGATCTCGGGTGACTTCCCGATCTTCTGCCTGCGCATCAACGACGACGGCGACCTCGGTATCGCCCGGGAAGCGCTCAGGGCACAGGAATATCTGCGCGCCCGCGGCATCACCGCCGACCTGGTGATCATCAACGAGCGTGCCTCGTCCTATGCCCAGGACATGCAGCACGCACTCGATTCGATGTGCGAGAACCTGAGGCTTCGCGGCCTGTCCGATGGTCCGCGCCAGCACATCTTCTCGGTGCGCCGCGACCTGATGGAGGCGGAGACCTGGTCGACGCTGCTGTCGGCCTCCCGCGCCGTGTTCCATGCCCGCAACGGCACGATCTCCGATCAGATCGCCCGTGCCAATTCGCTCTATTCGACGCCGCCGGTGAAGGGCAGCGAAAGCAATTTCCCCTTGCTGGCTGCGCCGCAGCAGCCGGCCGACGCTGTCGATGCTCGTATCGTCGGCGACGGTCTCGATTTCTGGAACGGCTACGGCGGCTTTGCCGACGGCGGGCGCGAATATGTCGTGCGCCTGCGCGGCGGCGAGGCGACACCGCAGCCTTGGATCAACGTCATCTCCAACGAACAGTTCGGCTTCCACGTTTCGGCGGAGGGTGCGGCCTTCACCTGGAGCCGCAATTCGCGCGACTACCAGCTGACGCCGTGGGCCAACGATGTGGTCGTCAACCGCCCGGGCGAAGCGATCTTCATCCGCGACTTGGCGAGTGGCGCGGTGCTGACCCCCTACGCGGCCCTGTCGCGCAGCCGGTCGGTCGTCTTCGAGACGCGCCACGGACTTGGTTATTCGACATTCCGCAGCACCCAGGACGATCTCGATATCGAGGCAGCGCACACGGTGCATCGAACCTTGCCGGCCAAGCTGGTCCGCATCTCGATCCGCAACCGCTCCACCACTGCCCGCCAACTCAAGATCTACGGCTTTGCCGAATGGGTGCTCGGCAACAACCGGGCCCGCATGGCGCCCTTCGTTCTGTCGAAGTGGGACGACGCCGCCGACGCGCTGGTTGCGACCAACCCCTACAGCATCGACTATGCCGGTCGCTCGGCCTTCTTTGCAGTCGAGGGTGGTGTCGGTGTGAGCCACACGGCAAGCCGGCGCGAGTTCCTCGGGCGGATCGGCGGCATTCTCGTGCCGCAGGCCGTTTTGTCAGGGGCCGAGCTTTCCGGCTCTGTCGATGTGGACGGCGACGCCTGCGCGGCGTTGGCGACCGATCTGGTGATCGAGCCTGGTGCCGAAAAGCAGCTGACGTTCATCCTCGGCGATGCCGACAACGACGAACAGATGCGCGCGGTTCTCGGCGAGTTGCGCCAGACTGCGTTCGACACGGTCATGGATGCGGCGAAGACCTTCTGGAGCGAGTTCACCGATATCGTAAAGGTGGAAACGCCGGATGCCGCCTTCAACACCATGATCAACAACTGGCTGCCCTATCAGAGCCTCGGTTGCCGGATCATGGCACGCTCGGCTTTCTACCAGGCGAGCGGCGCCTTCGGCTTCCGCGACCAGCTGCAGGACACGCTGGCGTTCCTCATCCACCGGCCGGAACTGGCGCGGGCACAGATCCTCAACGCGGCCGCGCGGCAATTCGTCGAAGGGGACGTGCAGCATTGGTGGCTGCCGGGCACCGGTGCCGGCGTCCGCACGATGATCTCGGACGACGTCGTCTGGCTCGCTCATGCCGTCACGCACTATTGCGAGGTCACCGGGTCCGCCGACATTCTCGGCGAGAAGATCGCCTTCATCACCGGCCCGGCACTCGAGGAAGGGCAGCACGACAGCTTCTACAAGCCGGAGATCGCCGACGAGATCGCCGATGTCTACGAGCATTGTGCCCGTGCACTCGATCTGGCGATCAGGCGCAGCGGCGAAAATGGCCTGCCGCTTATTCTCGGTGGCGACTGGAACGACGGCATGAACCGTGTCGGCATTGCCGGACGCGGGACGAGCGTCTGGCTCGGCTGGTTCCTGGCGGGCACGTTGCGCGGCTTCCTGCCCTTTGCCCGCCAGCGCAAGGACAAGGCCCGTGTCAGCCATTGGGAGACGCATCTTGCGGCCTTGAAGACGGTGCTCGATGAAGCGGGCTGGGATGGCGACTATTACCGTCGTGGCTACTACGACGATGGCGCGCCGCTCGGCTCGAGCGAAAGCGACGAATGCCGGATCGATTCGATCGGTCAGTCCTGGAGCGTGCTTTCGGGCGAGGGCGACGAGCAGCGGTCGCGGCACGCGATGGATGCGGTCATGGCCGAACTCGTCGATCCGGATCGACGCATCGTCCGGCTGTTTACGCCGCCGCTCGAAAGAACCAGGCAGGACCCGGGCTACATCAAGGCCTATCCGCCCGGTGTGCGTGAAAACGGCGGGCAATATACCCACGCGGCGACGTGGGTGGCGCTGGCCTTTGCCGAGCAGGGTCGGGCCGAGGAAGCCTGGCGCGTCTTCCAGATGCTGAATCCCGTCTCGCATGCCCTAAGCCGCGAGGGCGCCGACCATTACCGGGTCGAGCCCTATGTGGTGGCCGCCGACATCTATGGCGAAGGCGCGCTGGCCGGACGCGGTGGCTGGACCTGGTACACCGGGTCGGCCGGCTGGCTCTACCGCGCCGGCGTCGAGGGCATTCTCGGCATCCGCAGGCATGGCGAAAAGCTGGTCATCCGGCCGGTGCTGCCGGAGGCCTGGGACGGCTACTCGGCTGAAGTGACGCTGAACGGCACGAAGCATCGCATTTCGGTCAAGCGCGATGCGAAAAGTCGCGAGCCGATCGTCAGCATCAATAATAGTGTCACAAAAAACGCGCATGAAGGCATTTTGCTGTAACTGCCGGTATTGAATGAACGTTGAAACCGGCTTTGCACCCGAACGGGCAAGGCCGGTTTTTTCTTGCAGATCTGCCGGCGGCGCGAACCCTCGAGAGGTTTGCGCATCGATCGACGGCATCGGATATACGCACCCTCCAGGGCCAAGCGAATGTCCGGCGCCCGTTTCAACAGGGGTGGGGCAGGGGCGCCAGATCCCGGATACTAGACCGCATGCTGCAAAAGACATCTGGGGGCGGTTCGATCCCGACGATATCCGCCCGCATGGTTCCCAAGGAGCGCGACACGCGCCTTGACGTGTTGAGGGCGCTCTGCCTTCTGACGATCTTCGTCAATCACGTTCCCGGGCAATATCTCGAATATCTGACCCACAAGAACTACGGCTTCTCGGATTCGGCCGAGGCCTTCGTCTTGATCTCCGGCCTCTCGGTCGGGCTTGCCTATGGCGGCAAGTACGTGCCCCGCGCACGTCTGGCGCTGACGCTGAAGATCTGGCGACGGGCGCTGGCGCTCTATGTCGCCCATATCATGACCAGCATCGTCACTTTGGCGATCTTTGCCGGCGGCGCCCTCTATTTCGGGAGGCAGGACCTGATCGGCGAGATCAACATCCGGCCCTTCGTCGAGCAGACCGAACAGGGTATCGTCGCGATGGTCCTGCTCGGGCACCAGCTCGGTTACAACAACATCCTGTCGATGTATGCGGTGCTGTTCCTGATGCTGCCGGCCATCCTCTGGCTGAACGGCATCAGCAAGAAACTGCTGCTCCTGCTGTCTGCCCTCCTGTGGCTCGTGGCCGGCATCTTCAAGTTCGTGCCGTCGAACTTCCTCGACGAAGGCTATTGGTTCCTCAACCCCTGGTCATGGCAGTTCCTGTTCGTGATCGGCGTGGTCTTCATGACCTTCGTGCGCAAAGGCGGTACGTTGCCGCGATGGCCCTGGCTGGTGGCCCTGTCGGTCGCCTACCTCGCGATCTCCGGTGTCTGGGTGCTGTTTTCCTGGTGGAACATCGACCTCTCCTTCGGCCTTCCGGCCGTGCTGACCGGTTTCGACAAGACCTTCCTGTCGCTGCCGCGGCTGCTCCACGTGCTGGCGATCGCTTACATCATCGCCGTGACGCCTGCCATCAGTGGCCTCGCCAAACTCGATAGCGACCATCCCCTTGCCGTGGTCGGTCGCCATTCCCTGCCGATCTTCATTTTTGGCACGATCCTGGCGATGGCCGGCCAGGTGCTGCTGTTCGTCACCGGGCGAAACCCTGTCATCGGCAGCCTCTTCGTGCTCATCGGCATCGGGCTGCATTTCGCCTATGCCTACTATCTCGAATGGCTGAAGGGCCTGACGGCGGCCAAGCCGATCCGGGCAGCCTGATCGCCCACTGCCGTTCTTGCGATGCTGACGCCTCATGGCGTCGGCCGCGATGTGGAAGGCTTGCGAAGCGGGGCAATGATCCGGCCCCTGCACACATGACCTTTTCGAGAGTCCCCGCGTTGACGTTCTAGGGCAAATGTCCTAATTCTGTTCGGGCCGAACAGGACGTCGAACATATGCCTTCTCCATCCACCCGTAGCCTGATCATCGAAAAGGCGGATGCCCTTTTTTACGAAGGTGGGTTCGAGGTCACGTCCTTTGCCGACATTGCGGCCGCGGTGGGCATCTCGCGCGGGAATTTCTATCATCACTTCAAGACCAAGGACGACATACTCGATGCCGTGATCGTCCGCCGCATGGAGCGCACACGCGCAATGCTCGACGGCTGGCAAGCCGAGGGCGTGAGCCCGCGCGCGCGTATCCTGTCCTTCATCCATATGCTGATTGCCAACCGAGCGAAGATCATGGCCTTTGGTTGCCCGGTCGGGACGCTTTGCTCCGAACTCGCCAAACTGGATCATTCCGCGCAGAGCCGAGCGACCGAAATCCTCGGCCTCTTCCGCGACTGGCTCGCCGCACAGTTCCATGCCCTTGGTGCCGACGAGCAGGCGGAAGCGCTGGCGCTGCATCTTCTAGCATGGTCGCAGGGGGTAGCCGTCATGGCGACCGCCTTCCGGGACGAGGCATTCATCCGCAGCGAGGTGGCCGGGATCGAACACTGGCTGGCGAACTTGCCGAACCTTCCCCGATCTACATAAGCACGGAGCGCCGATGTTCGTCACCTTCCTCAAATTCGCGGAAAACCGCGCTGCCGCATCCGAGTTCATGGCGGCGCATAACGATTGGATCGCACAAGGCTTCGCTGATGGCGTGTTCCTCTGCGTCGGCTCCCTTCAGGGCGCCGCTGGAGGCGCGATCCTCGCTCATAAGGAAAGCCGCGCGGCCTATGACGCGCGCATAGCGGCCGACCCGTTCGTCGTGCAGGGCATCGTGACCGCCGAAACCTACGCAGTGGACCCGAAGCGAACCGCGCCGAACCTCGATTTCCTGAAGGTGCCGGCATGAGCGCAAGTGTGCTCGGTCAGGACGGACGTCCGCGCTGCCGCTGGTGCGCCGCTGCGCCCGAGTTTTTCGACTACCACGACAAGGAGTGGGGCTTCCCGGTCGTGGACGACATAAGGTTGTTCGAAAAGCTCTGCCTCGAAAGCTTCCAATCGGGCCTGAGCTGGCGCACCATCCTCGCCAAACGCGAGAATTTCCGGGTCGCTTTCGCCGGATTCGATTTCCGCAAAGTGGCGCTGTTCGACGAGGCCGACGTAGCGCGGTTGATGGCGGATACGGGCATTGTTCGTCATCGCGGCAAGATCGAGGCTGTCATCAACAACGCGCGACGTGCCTGCGCGCTGGTCGAGGCTGAAGGCTCGCTTGCGGCATTCGTCTGGAGTTTCGAGCCGGTCGATGACGGGGCGCGGCCGCAAAGCCGCTCAACTTCGCCGGCCTCCGAAGCACTGTCGAAGGAGCTGCGCAAGCGCGGTTGGAAATTCGTCGGCCCCACGACCGTCTACGCTTTCATGCAGGCAATGGGTCTGGTCAACGATCATGCCGAGGATTGCATCATGCGATCCGAGGTCGATCGGGCGCGCGCGGGTCTGCGTCGTCCTTCGTGATCAACCGAAGAGCAGGCAATAAAAAACAGAAACCCCGGGGTCACAGATCCCCAGGGCTTTCGTATCATTTGAAGCGCCTTGCGGCTCAGGCCGCCGTGTGGCTCATGCGGACGTCGTCGTCCGTCAGTATGCCGCTGGCGCGAAGCAGGGCGGCGAAGCGGCCGTTGCTCTGGCTGAGCTCGTTGAAACCGCCCATTTCGACGATCTGGCCCTGATCCATGAAGATCACCAGATCGGCTTCGCGCACCGTCGACAGGCGGTGGGCGATGATGAAGGTGGTGCGGTCCTTGCGCAGGGCGTCGATCGCCTCCTTCACCCGCGCCTCGGTCTCAACGTCGAGCGCGCTGGTCGCCTCGTCGAGCACCAGGATCGGGGCGTTCTTGAGGATGGCGCGGGCGATCGCAACGCGCTGGCGCTCGCCGCCCGACAGGCGGTTGCCGCGCTCGCCGACGACGGTGTCGTAGCCGCTGTTGCGGCTCTCGATAAAGTCGCTGGCGGCAGCAGCTTCGGCGGCGGCCATCACTTCGTCGAGCGACGCGTCGTCACGGCCAAGCCGGATGTTGTCGCAGATCGAGCGGTTCATCAGGCCAGCGTCCTGGAAGACGGTGGCGATCGAGCGGCGCAGCGACTTGCGCGTCACCTTGGCGATATCGACGCCGTCGATCAGGATCTGGCCATCACGCGGCTCGTGAACGCGCTGCAGCAGGTTGACGAGCGTGGTCTTGCCGGCGCCGGTCGGGCCGACGATTGCGATCGTCTGGCCGGCCTTGGCGGTGAAGGACACATTGCGCACGCCCTGCGTGGTGTTGGCGAAATCGAAGGACACGTCGCGGAATTCCACTTCGCCCTTGACCGCAGCCAGGTCCATCGCGCCGGCCGGCTCTTCGCGTTCGCGCACCGAATCTTCCAGCTGGAAGAAGTCTTCAAGCTTGGCGCGGGCTTCGAAGATCTGCGTGACGAAGGCCTTCATCTGGTCGAGGCGACCGATCAGCAGGTTGGCAAAGCCGATGAAGGCGATGACCTCGCCGACGCCGAGTTCGCCGCGCTGGACGAGCACGGTACCGATGACGAGGATCGTCATCATCGAGATGGTCGAGGCGACGCGGTTGAGCGCGCTTGCCAGCGCCCACCAGTCCAGGACCGGGAACTGAGCGGAGATCAGGCGTTCGGTGAACTTCTTGAGCTCGCGCGTCTCGGCTTCGATGCGGTTGTAGCTGTGAACGACCGACACGTTGCTGATCGCATCGGAAACGTGGGAGAAAACCGTGTGGTAGTGGTTCTCGACCGAGGCCTGGCCCTCCTTGGTGCGGTTCATCACCGCCTTGCTGACCAGCACATAGGAGACGCCGAGAACGACGAGCACCAGCGACAGGCGCACATCCATCGCAAACGCCGTCGGGATGAGCAGGACGAGCGCAACGGCCGTTGCCAGATGCTGGCGCATGAATTCGAGCCACAGACCGAACAGCGTTTCGCAGGCGCGAAGCAGCGTATGCAGCGCGTTCGACGTGCCGCGCTGGCTGTGCCAGGAAAGCGGCATCGAAACGATGCGACCGAAGGCTTCCGTCAGAAGCGTGGCGCGGCGGCCATGGGCGAGCCGGTCCGCTTCGCGGGCGACGAGGACGAAGGCGACGGTGTTGAACACACCCAGGCCCGCCCACATCAGCAGCATCGGCGTGACTTCGCCCTTGGAGGAAATGGCGTCTATGATGCGACCAAACAGGATCGGCTCCGCAATCGTGATGACGGCGAGCACGACGTTGGCGAGCACGATCGCCGAGACACGGAACTTGTGAACCGCAAGATACTGAAGCGCTCTTGCATACACTTGGAACAATGACACTGTCTCACCCCTTCTGGGTACCGGATTTTGCGCCGCAACAACATTCGTGCGGCAGATGCGTCACGCCCCGACACACTCCGGCAGACGGGCAACAAGCTCCGTACTGCCGGCCATCAAGGCGGCTCTGGGACGGTCAATAGCGATATCCTAGGGAAATCAGGAGTTTCAGACGGTTTTGACGGCGGAACCCCGTTTGCCCATCGGCGGGCTTGGCGCGGGTATTCATAGTTTGCTATCTTTTCCGTCCAATTCCGATTTCTTGCGATTTTCGCACAAGACCGGGCATGGTATGTCGAATTATCGCGGGTGCAACATGAATGGCCGCTGAACGGTTTATTCATGTCCGGTGTCCGGCCCTCGCACACGTGTTCTACCTGGAAGGTGATCCATGAATATCACGCTGCTTGTGCAATTTCTCGCGCTGATCGAAGAGATGAAGACGCGCGAAGAAATCGTACCGGAATTCGAACGGCTGCTCGATCGCTGCGGCTTCGACTTCTATGGCGTCGTCAGGCAGCCGAAGCCTCACGAGAATCCGCTGAGGCTGCTGCTCGCCGGCCGTTGGCCGGAGGGTTGGCCGCAGATCTACATCCGCAAGAAGTATGTGGTGATTGACCCGACCATTCGCTACCTCGGCCATGCGCAGCGCGGGTTCCGCTGGCGCGACACGCTGTTTGCCTTCCGCTCCGATCCGCATCGCAAACGTATGGAAAGCATGATGATCGAGGGCCGCAACCACGGCCTTCACGATGGTTACATCTTCCCGGTGCACGGCCGCCGCGGCCTGCTCGGCAACCTGACGGTCGGCGGCCGCGTCGTCGATCTGAGCCCGGTCGAGATCAGCCTGTTCGACCAGATTGCCAAGCGTCTGTTCTGGAAGCTGCTGGAACTGACCGATCCGGAGATTTCAGCCGAGCTCGCGTCCCGTGTCGAAGTGCAGATGACGCGCCGCGAAATGGAAGCGCTCAACTATCTCGCCGAAGGCATGACCTCGAACGACATCAGCAAGGTGCTCGATATTTCCAGTCACACGGTCGATTGGTACATGAATGGCATCCAGGAGAAACTGAAGGGCAAGAACCGCCATCACGTCGTGGCGATCGCCTTCCGGCTGGGGCTCATTTCCTGATCCCTTTCTCTCGGATTTCCGCTCGACTCTGAAATTGCGCTTCATTCCGCGACCCGCTAATACTTCATTTCGCGGGTGCAGCATTTCCCGCGTTTCAAGTCATTGAGGAGTCCGACTTGCCCATCTCGAAGATCCTTGTTGCCAACCGTTCCGAAATTGCAATCCGCGTGTTCCGCGCGGCCAATGAACTAGGTCTGAAAACGGTCGCGATATGGGCTGAAGAGGACAAACTGGCGCTGCACCGCTTCAAGGCGGACGAAAGTTATCAGGTCGGCCGCGGCCCGCATCTGTCGCGGGACCTCGGCCCGATCGAGAGTTACCTGTCGATCGACGAGGTGATCCGCGTTGCCAAGCTTTCCGGCGCCGATGCCATCCATCCGGGCTACGGCCTGTTGTCGGAAAGCCCGGAATTCGCCGAGGCCTGCGCGGAAAACGGCATCACCTTCATCGGCCCAAAGCCGGAAACCATGCGCCAGCTCGGCAACAAGGTCGCCGCCCGCAATCTTGCGATCTCGATCGGCGTACCGGTCGTGCCGGCGACGGAACCGCTTCCCGACGATATGGCGGAAGTGGCGAAGATGGCCGAGGCGATCGGCTATCCCGTGATGCTGAAGGCCTCCTGGGGCGGCGGCGGGCGCGGCATGCGCGCGATCCGCGACCCGAAGGATCTCGCCCGCGAGGTGACGGAAGCCAAGCGCGAGGCCAAGGCTGCCTTCGGCAAGGACGAGGTCTATCTTGAAAAGCTGGTCGAGCGCGCCCGGCACGTCGAAAGCCAGGTGCTCGGCGATACGCACGGCAACGTCGTGCATCTGTTCGAGCGCGACTGCTCCATACAGCGGCGCAACCAGAAGGTCGTCGAGCGCGCGCCGGCCCCTTACCTCAGCGCCAGCCAGCGCGAAGAGCTTGCCGCCTATTCCAAGCGCATTGCCGAGGCGACGAACTATATCGGCGCCGGCACCGTCGAATATCTGATGGATGCCGACAGCGGCAAATTCTACTTCATCGAGGTCAATCCGCGCATCCAGGTCGAGCACACGGTGACCGAAGTCGTCACCGGCATCGACATCGTCAAGGCGCAGATCCACATCCTCGACGGTTATGCCATCGGCACGCCGGAATCGGGCGTTCCCTCGCAGGAAAACATCCGCCTCAACGGTCACGCGCTGCAGTGCCGTATCACCACGGAAGATCCCGAGCAGAACTTTATTCCGGACTATGGCCGTATCACCGCCTATCGCGGCGCCACCGGCTTCGGCATCCGGCTTGACGGCGGCACGGCCTATTCGGGCGCGGTCATCACCCGCTACTACGATCCGTTGCTGGAAAAGGTGACCGCCTGGGCGCCGAACCCCGACGAGGCGATCCAGCGGATGATCCGCGCGCTGCGCGAATTCCGCATCCGCGGCGTGGCGACCAACCTGACCTTCCTCGAAGCGATCATCAGCCACCCGAAATTCCACGAGAACACCTACACCACGCGCTTCATCGACACGACACCGGAGCTGTTCCAGCAGGTGCGCCGTCAGGACCGTGCGACCAAGCTCCTGACCTATCTCGCCGACGTCACCGTCAACGGTCATCCGGAGGCCAAGGGTCGTCCGCGTCCGTCGGACGAGATCGCCGCTCCCGTCGTGCCGTTCATCGGCGGCGACATCAAGCCGGGCACCAAGCAGATGCTCGACCAGCTCGGCCCGAAGAAATTTGCCGAATGGGTGCGGGCGCAGCGCCAAGTGCTCGTCACCGACACGACGATGCGCGACGGCCACCAGTCGCTGCTGGCGACCCGCATGCGCACCTACGATATTGCCCGCGTCGCCGGCACCTATGCCCGGGCGCTGCCCAATCTGTTCTCGCTCGAATGCTGGGGCGGCGCGACCTTCGACGTTTCAATGCGCTTCCTCACCGAGGATCCATGGGACCGGCTGGCACGCATCCGCGAGGACGCGCCGAACCTGCTGCTGCAGATGCTTTTGCGCGGCGCCAACGGCGTCGGTTACAAGAACTACCCCGACAACGTCGTCAAATACTTCGTGCGCCAGGCGGCAAGGGGCGGCATCGACGTCTTCCGCGTGTTCGACTGCCTCAACTGGGTTGACAACATGCGCGTCTCGATGGAGGCGGTCGCCGAGGAGAACAAGATCTGCGAAGCGGCGATCTGCTATACCGGCGATATCCTCAACGCCGCACGGCCGAAATATGATCTCAAATACTACACGGCACTTGCCGCCGAGCTGGAAAAGGCCGGGGCGCATATCATCGCGGTCAAGGACATGGCCGGCCTGTTGAAGCCGGCGGCGGCGCGCGTGCTGTTCAAGGCGTTGCGTGAGGCGACGGATCTGCCGATCCACTTCCACACCCACGACACCTCGGGCATTGCAGCTGCAACCGTGCTGGCGGCCGTCGATGCCGGCGTCGACGTCGTCGACGCGGCGATGGATTCGCTGTCCGGCAACACCTCGCAGCCCTGCCTCGGCTCGATCGTCGAAGCTTTGCGCGGCTCCGAGCGCGATCCGGGTCTTGATCCCGAGTGGATCCGCCGTATCTCGTTCTACTGGGAAGCGGTGCGCCACCAGTACGCCGCCTTCGAAAGCGACCTCAAGGGGCCGGCTTCCGAAGTCTACCTGCACGAAATGCCGGGTGGCCAGTTCACCAACCTCAAGGAGCAGGCCCGCTCGCTCGGTCTGGAGACCCGCTGGCACGAAGTGGCGCAGGCCTATGCCGACGCCAACCAGATGTTCGGCGACATCGTCAAGGTGACGCCGTCCTCGAAGGTCGTCGGCGACATGGCGCTGATGATGGTCAGCCAGGATCTGACCGTTGCCGACGTCGAGAACCCGGCCAAGGACATCGCCTTCCCGGAATCGGTCGTGTCGATGCTGAAGGGCGACCTCGGTCAGCCCCCGGGCGGCTGGCCGGAAGGCCTGCAGAAGAAGGCGCTGAAGGGCGAGAAGGCCTATGTGGTGCGCCCGGGCTCGCTGCTTGAAGCCGCCGACCTTAATGCCGAGCGCAAGACGATCGAAGAGAAGCTCGAGCGCGAGGTCAACGATTACGAGTTCGCCTCCTACCTCATGTATCCCAAGGTCTTCACCGACTATGCGCTGGCGGCCGAAACCTATGGGCCCGTCAGCGTGCTGCCGACGCCCGCCTATTTCTACGGCATGGCGCCGGGCGAGGAGCTGTTCGCCGACCTGGAAAAGGGCAAGACGCTCGTCATTCTCAACCAGACCCAGGGCGAGATCGACGAGAAGGGCATGGTCAAGGTGTTCTTCGAACTCAACGGCCAGCCGCGTCCGATCAAGGTTCCCGATCGCAACCGCGGTGCTTCCAGCGCCATCCGCCGCAAGGCGGAGGCCGGCAACGCCACGCAGCTCGGCGCGCCGATGCCGGGCGTGATCTCGACGGTCGCGGTTCACGCGGGCCAGGCGGTCAAGGCCGGCGACGTGCTGCTGTCGATCGAGGCGATGAAGATGGAAACCGCTCTGCATGCGGAGAAGGACGGCACGGTTGCCGAAGTTCTGGTGCGGGCCGGCGATCAGATCGACGCCAAGGACCTGTTGATCGTTTTTGGCGCCTGAGGCTTCAGGTAAGACAAGATAGAAACGGCCGGGCGCGAGTCCGGCCGTTTTCGTGAGTGGACGCGAGGTGCAACTTTCCCTCCGTCATCCTCGGGCTTGACCCGAGGATCCATTCGGGCCGGAGCGAACTTCATCGACAGGGGTTGGCCGCCATCGAAGGCATCTTAGAATACTGCGAAGGCCCCAACCCTGGGCGTGGATCCTCGGGTCAAGCCCGAGGATGACGAGCGAGAGTAAGAGGGTACGTTGTCCGCCGCCCTTCAACATCCTGACGGGCGATCCGCCGCTTAGATATCGTAGCTGTGCGGGGCGCTCAGCGAGGCGATGAACTTCTTGGTGCGCTCGCGCTCCGGCGTCGAGAAGATCGTTTTCGGGGCACCGCTTTCGACGATCACGCCGCCGTCGAGGAAGACCACCTTGTCGGCGACGCGCGAGGCGAGCCTGAGGTCATGCGTTGCCATCACCATCGTCGTGCCTTCGCGCGCAAGCCGGCCCAGCACTTCGACCACTTCTTCGGCCAGCTCCGGATCGAGCGCCGAGGTCGGCTCGTCGCAGAGAAGGACGCGCGGCGACGGTGCCAGCGCACGGGCGATCGCCACGCGCTGCTGCTGGCCGCCGGAGAGCGTTGCCGGCCAGGCATCGGCCTTGTGGGCCATGCCGACCTTTTCAAGCAGTTCCATGGCGCGCGCGCGCGCCCTATCGGCCGGCCATTTCAAGACGGTCACAAGCCCTTCCATGACATTGCCGAGTGCGGTCTGGTGCGGGAAAAGCTGAAAATTCTGGAACACCATGCCGGTCTGGCGGCGCAGGCGCTGGATCGCCTGAAAGCCGGTCTTGCGCCCCGGCAGGAAGTCCAGCGTCTCGTCGCCAAGCCGGATCGAGCCTGACGTCGGGATCTCCAGGAGGTTGATGCAGCGCAGAAGCGTGCTCTTGCCGCCGCCGGAAGGGCCGACCAGCGCCGTCACCGTGCCTTCGGCCAGCGTCACGGAGATATCCTTCAGCACGAGATTGTCGCCGAAGCGTTTTTCGATGTGGGAAAGCTCGATCATGTCCGTGCCTCCAGGAAGCCGCCATAGCGGGCGAACCGGCGCTCCAGCCGCACCTGCAGGGCGGAGAGCACGGAGCTCATGGCGAGATAGATCAGTGCCGCCTCGATATAGAGGATCAACGGCTCGTAGGTGGTGGCGACGATGCGCTGGGCCGTCTGGAAGAGCTCAGGAACCGTGATCGCGGCGGCAAGCGAAGTATCCTTCACCAGCGAGATGAAGGTGTTGGACAGTGGCGGCACGGCAACGCGCGCCGCCTGCGGCAGGATCGTGCGCCGCATCGCCTGGCTCCAGCTCATGCCGATCGAATGGGCCGCTTCCCATTGTCCGCGCGGCACCGAGGAGATCACCGCGCGGATGATCTCCGAGGTGTAGGCGCCGACGTTGAGCGTGAAGCCGATCAGCGCGGCCGGGAAGGCGTCGAGCAGGATGCCCATGCTCGGCAGGCCGTAAAAGATCACGAAGAGTTGGACGAGCAGCGGCGTGCCGCGGATGACCCAGACATAGAACCGCGCGACCGCGACGACCGGCGCCGGGCCGAAGAGGCGGGCGATCGCCGTCACCAGGCCAAGCGCCAGGCCGAGAATGAACGAAAGCAGCGTCAGCGGGATGGTGAATGTCAGCCCGGCCCAAAGCAGGGACGGCAGCGAATCCAGCATGAGTTGGAGCCAGGTTGGCAAGGGACAGGCCTTTCGAAAAAGCGCGATCCGCTCCGGAGACCGGAACGGATCGCGATTCATACTGCATAATGCCCTAAACCGAAATCGATTTAAGGCAGAGATTATGCAGCAAGTTTAAAGCGTTACAGCATCCTTTGCGCGTCATGTCTGGCGCGTCGCGCTATAGCGAGAAAGGCCGGGAGAGAAACCGGCCTCGATCTCAGGCGGATGTTACTTCGAGACGTCGGCGCCGAAGTACTTCTGCGAAATCTTCTCGTAGGTACCGTCCGCCTTGATGTCGGCGAGCGCCTTGTTGATGGCGTCGAGAAGTTCCGGCTCGCCCTTGCGGATGATGATGCCGGAATAATCGGCGTCGGCCTGCTCGGCGGCGATCTTCACGTTGGCGTCCGGCTTCTGCTTCTTGAAGTCGAGGAAGGAGAGGCTGTCGTTGATGGTCGCATCGGCGCGGCCGGTCAGAACCAGCTGGATCGACTGGTCGAAGCCGTCGGTGCCGACGAGCTCGGCGCCGGAAGCCTCAGCCAGCTTGCCGAAGTTGCTCGTCAGCGACTGGGCCGACTTCTTACCCTTGAGGTCGGCAAAGCCCTTGATCTCGGCATCGTCGCCCTTGACGATCAGCACGGCCTTGGAGGCGATATAGGGCTCGGAGAAGTCGTACTTCTTCTTGCGCTCCTCGGTGATGCCGACCTGGTTGATCACCGCGTCGTAGCGGTTGGCGTCGAGGCCGGCGATCAGGCCGTCCCACTTGCCTTCCAGGAACTCGGCCTTGACGCCCAGCTTCTTGGCTACTTCCTCGCCGATCTCGACGTCGAAGCCGACGAGCGCGCCTGACTTGTCATGGTAGGTGAAGGGCGCATAGGTGCCTTCGGTGCCGATCTTCAGAACGCCCGCGGACTTGACCTGGTCGAGGTTCTCACCGGCCTCAGCCGGGGCGAAGGCGGAAACCTGCAGGAGGGCGGCGGCGAAAAGCGTGGGGAGGAGTTTCATCGTGTCTTTCCATCTTTCTCATGTTCCGGCCCGTCGTCCGGATTGAGGGGACAATCGCACAAAAAAATCGTCGCTTGAGCGCATAAAACTCCAATTCCTGAGCGTTTTGATGAAGATTTTTCCCCGGATCGGCAGAATTTTCATCCGGAAGGCGCGCCTGTCGTTAAATCTGGCCCTTTTCGATCGGGGTGCCTGATCGCGGGTTGAAATCGCTTTCAAAATTCGATATGCACATTTTCATCGATTCATGCACGTTTATGCACGATTGGCGAAATGTCCACGGAACTCCTCCTTCGCGAACGAAAGACACGCATCCAGGAACGGCTGAAGGCCGACGGCCGGGTGCTGGCCGCTGATCTCGCCGCAGAGTTCCGGGTTTCGGAAGATACGATCCGGCGTGATCTGCGCGAGATGGCGGCAGCGGGCCTCTGCGAACGGGTCTATGGCGGCGCGCTGCCGCTCGCGCCGAGTTCGCTGACATTGAGCCAGCGCGTGGCCATGGCGCCGGAGCGCAAGGCAGCGCTTGCGCGCGCCTCGGTCGGCTTCATCGCGCCTGGTAGCACGGTGTTCCTCGATGCCGGCTCGACCAATCTCGCCATCGCCGAGCTTATCGAGCCGGATCTGACGGCCACTATTGTTACCAACACGCCGCTGATCGCTGCCGCCCTGATGGAGAAGCCGGGCATCGACCTGATCCTTGTCGGCGGCCCGCTCAATCGCGCCGTCGGCGCCGCAGTCGGCGCGCGGGCGCAGCGGGATATCGAGCAACTGCGCCCCGACCTTTGCATCCTCGGCACCTGTGGTGCCGATGTCGATGCCGGCCTGACGGCGATCTATTTCGAGGATGCCGAGTTCAAGCGGCTGATTGCCTCGCGCAGCCGCGCCCTGCTCGTCGCTGTTACCAACGACAAGCTCGGCACGGCCGCGTCCCATGCGATCGTCGGCATCGACGAGGTGACGACGCTGGTGCTGGAGGCCGACGCGCCGGCGCACCACGTCGCCGCCTTCGAGGCGTCGGGGACGACCGTCGTCATGGCGGGAGGAAGCGAACGATGAGCATCGCCCATGTGGCCCTTTGGACCAGGGATCTGGAGGCGGTTGCATCCTTCTGGTCGAATTTTTTCGGCGCCAGCATCGGCGACGTCTATGAGAGCCGGCGCCGCCCGGGTTTTCGCTCCCGCTTTCTGACCCTTGGCGACGGGCCGGCAATCGAAATCATGGAGGGGCCTTGGGTGGCTCCGGCCGACCCGGAAGGCGTCGAGCGCACGGGCCTGGCGCATGTCGCCCTGTCGCTCGGCAGCGAAGCGGCGGTCGACGCCATGGCGGCCCGGGCCGAGGCTGAGGGCATTCTGGTATCGCCAGCGCGGTGGACGGGCGACGGCTTCTATGAGGCGGTGCTTCGCGACCCCGACGGCAATCTGATCGAAATCACAATTTGAGCCGGCGGCTTCCGGCATAGAGGCAAAATCATGGATCAACGTTCCGCTCCCACCGCCGTCCGGCAGGGTTACATGACCCGCAACCGGCTCGCCGTGTCGCTGCTGTTCCTGATGAACGGTTTCGTCACCGGAAGCTGGGCGCCGAAGATCCCCGAATTCAAGGATCGGCTGGGCATCAGCGAAAGCGTGCTCGGCCTGCTCATCCTGATGTTCGGCATCGGCTCGCTGGTGCTGATGCCGATCGCCGGTGGCTTCATTGCCCGGGTCGGCTCGCAGAAGGTCGTCAAGGTTACGGCCATCCTGCTGTCGCCGCTGCTTTTGCTCTTGACGCTGCTGCCGAACGTCTGGGCTGCCGCCGTCGGCATGTTCCTGCTCGGCGGCTTCGTCGGCGCCATGGACGTGGCAATGAACGCCAATGCGGTCGAGGTCGAAAAATCGATGCGCCGTGCCATCATGTCGTCCTGCCATGCCTATTGGAGCCTCGGTGGCCTGATCGGTGCCGGCATCGGCGGTTTCCTGATGGCGCGCTTCGGCGTCCTGCCGCATGTCATGGTCGTGACGCTGCTCAGCCTCACCGTCATCGCCATCGCCTGGCCGATGATCCTGGCCGACAAGCCGCATCCCACCGCCACCAAGGAGAAGCTCCGCCTGCCGATGACGCCGCTTCCCTGGCTGATCGGCATCATGGCGTTGTTTTCGATGGTGCCGGAGGGAACCGTGCTCGACTGGGGTGCGCTTTACCTGCGCAACGAACTCGGCGCCACCGTCGAACTATCGGGTTTCGGCTTTGCCGCCTTCTCGGCGACCATGGCGACGATGCGCTTTGCCGGCGACCATGTCCGCGATCGCTTCGGCGCCAAGCGGACGCTGCGCATCTGCACGGTGACGGCGCTTGTCGGCATGGTCCTGGCTGGACTCGCGCCGAACGCCTATCTCGCCATCCTCGGTTTCGCGATTGCCGGCATCGGCATTTCCAACATGGTGCCGATCGCGTTTTCGGCCGCCGGCAACATGCCAGGCCTGCAGCCGGGCATCGGGCTCTCGGTCGCAACGTTCATGGGCTATTCCGGCATGCTGTTCGCACCGTCGCTGATCGGCTTTGTTGCCGAGCACACCGGCTTTGCGATCATCTTCGCCTCGGTGCCGGTGCTGTTCATCGTGGTGCTCCTGCTGTCCCATCATGCGGTGCATGCGGACCACGCAAAAGGGCATTGAGGCCGGGCGCCTGCCATCAAATCGCCGTCAGGGCATGATGTCGCCGTTGACAATGATGCTTTCCTCATCCACCTGATGGACGAAAAGCAGGAGCGGGGCGGGCAAAAGCTTATGCGGTTTTCCGTCCGCATCCCGCTCAGAAACGATGAGACCAGGTCACAGGCGTGACCTGGGGGACCAAGAGGCCTTCATGTCTGCCGCCTTCGATTTTGATCCGCAGCCCCGCCGTGCGTCCGTCGCCGTCGATGTCGGCGGTGTCATAGTCGGCGGCGGTGCGCCGGTGGTCGTCCAGTCGATGACCAATACCGACACCGCCGATATCGACGGAACGGTGGCGCAGGTGGCGGCCCTTCACAAAGCCGGCTCGGAGCTGGTGCGCATCACCGTCGACCGCGACGAGAGTGCGGCTGCCGTGCCGAAGATCCGTGATCGGCTGCTGCGCCTCGGCCTCGACGTCCCGCTCGTCGGCGATTTCCATTATATCGGCCACAAGCTGCTTGCCGACCATCCGGCCTGCGCCGAGGCGCTGGCGAAGTACCGCATCAATCCGGGCAATGTCGGCTTCAAGGACAAGAAGGACAAACAGTTCGCCGAGATCGTCGAGATGGCGATCCGCTACGACAAGCCGGTGCGCATCGGCGTCAACTGGGGCTCGCTCGACCAGGAGCTGTTGACGCGGCTGATGGACGAGAACCAGGCGAATGGTTTTCCGCTGACCGCCCAACAGGTGACACGCGAGACCATCGTGCAGTCGGCCCTTCTTTCGGCCGAGCTTGCCGAAGACATCGGCCTGCCGCGCAACCGCATCATTCTTTCGGCCAAGGTTTCGGGCGTCCAGGACCTGATCGCCGTCTATGCCATGCTGTCGACGCGCTCCGATCATGCGCTGCATCTGGGTCTCACCGAAGCCGGCATGGGCACCAAGGGCATCGTCGCCTCCTCCGCCTCGCTCGGCATTCTCATGCAGCAGGGTATCGGCGACACGATCCGCATCTCGCTGACGCCGGAGCCGGGCGGCGACCGCACCCGCGAGGTGCAGGTGGCGCAGGAGCTGCTGCAGGTTATGGGCTTCCGCCAGTTCATTCCCGTCGTTGCCGCTTGTCCGGGATGCGGCCGCACGACGTCGACGGTGTTTCAGGAACTCGCCCAGAAGATTCAGGACGACATCCGCCGCAACATGCCGGTCTGGCGTGAGAAATATCCGGGTGTCGAAGGCCTCAAGGTCGCGGTCATGGGCTGCATCGTCAACGGCCCCGGCGAAAGCAAGCATGCCGATATCGGCATCTCGCTGCCGGGTACCGGCGAAACGCCGGCAGCACCGGTCTTCATCGACGGCCAGAAGGCAATGACCCTGCGCGGCCCTGATATCGCCGGCGATTTCGAGACGCTCGTTTCCGACTATATCGAGAAACGCTACGGCCAGGGCCAGGCTGCGGCCGAATAGAGCGCTTCCAGGAAAAGTGCGAAGCGGTTTTCCGCCAGGAAATGCGTAAAAACAAAGAGATAGAGCGATTCTTCTTGAGCCGGAAGCGTTCTAGGTCAGAGCCGCGTCGTCAGCAATTTCAATCCTGCGAAAGCGAAGAAGCCCGCCATCAGGCTCTCGATGACGCGCCGCGACTTGAGATAGCCGCGGTGCACCGGCGGCAGCGAGAACACGATCGCAAAACCGCAGAACGTCACGAGACCGAGCACCATGCAGCCGGCGATGAAGGCTGCGGTAACGGTAGTCGGTGCGCCGGCGGGCATGCCGAGCGAGACCAGCATGATCCAGGAGAAAATGGCCTTGGGATTGGTCAGGTGGATGCCGAGCCCCTTGAGATAGAGCTTCTTCAGCGAGGCCTGTGCCTGACCCGGCATCGCCGCTCGTGGCGTCTGTCCACGCATGGCGGCGCGCAGCGCGTTGTAGGCGAGCCAGAACAGATAGCAGGCACCAGCGATCTTCAGGATGACGAGCACCTGTCCGTAGGCGCTGATGAGCGCGGAAAGGCCGGATGCCGTCAGCATCGCCCAGGTGTAGCTGCCCGAGAGCACGCCGAAGGCAAGCGCCAGGCCCGCCTTGCGCCCCTGGCTGATCGAGGTGGTGATGATCGCAAGCACGGCCGGGCCCGGCGATGCGGTCACAATCAGATAGGCGGTCCAGGCGACCGCGAGTTGCGAGAGGTAAGGCGAAAGGTCGAACATGGACAGGGCCCCGGCATGGATCGCTGGATCCTTACAGCGCCGCGCGTCTATTTAGACGCGCAAAGGTCGCTGTAACACTTTGAGTTGCTGCATAATTCCTTGAATCGATTCCGATTTAAGGAATTATGCAGTAGCGAATGGGTCTTTCGCGGCCAAGTGGCAGAGCCACGGATCATAGAATGTCGTCGAGCGCCTCGATCAGCCGCGCGCATTCGGCATCGGTGCCGACGGTGATGCGCAGGAAATCGGAGATCCGCGGCTTGGCGAAATGGCGCACGAGCACGGCGCGGTCGCGAAGCGCCTGCATCAGCGTCTCGCCGGATTGGCCGGAATGGCGGGCGAAAACGAAATTCGCCTCAGACGGCAGGACCTCGAAGCCGCGCTCGGCGAGCTGACCGGTGAGGCGCTGACGCGATGCGATGATCTTCTCGCGCGTCGTTTCGAACCAGGCCTCGTCTTCAATCGCAGCGATCGCTCCGGCCTGGGCCGGGCGGCCAAGCGGGTAGGAGTTGAAGCTGTCCTTCACCCGCTCCAGCGCCTCGATCAGCGGCCGCTGGCCGATGGCGAAGCCGACGCGCAGGCCGGCGAGCGCACGGGACTTGGAGAAGGTCTGGACGACCAGCAGGTTCTCGTATTTCGGCACCAGCGCGATCGCCGACTGGCCGCCGAAGTCGATATAGGCCTCGTCGATGACGACCGGCTGCTCCGGATGGGCGGCAACGAGGCGCTCGATTTCGGCAAGCGGCAAGCCGATGCCGGTCGGTGCATTCGGATTGGGCAGGATGATGGCACCGCACGCCCTGTCGTAATCGGCAAGGTCGATGCGGAATTGCGCGTCGAGCGGCACTTCGACGGCGTCGATCGCAAACAGCCGGGCGTAAGTCGAGTAGAAGCTGTAGGAAATGTCGGGGTAGAGCAGCGGAGCGTCGTGCTTCAAGAGCCCGGCAAAGATGTGGGCGAGAACCTCGTCCGAACCATTGCCGACGAAGACCTCGCCGGCGGTGACCCCGTGACGGGCGGCGATCGTTTCACGCAGGCGAAGCGCTAAGGGGTCGGGGTAGAGCCTGAGATCGCCGTTGGCCGCCGCGGTGATCGCGCTCAGAACCTTGTCCGACGGGCCGTACGGGCTCTCGTTGGTGTTGAGCTTGACGAGGTTGGCGATGCGCGGCTGCTCGCCCGGCACATAGGGCTTGAGCGTCGAAACGATGGGCGACCAGTATTTGCTCACGGTTCAATTCCTGCGATTGGCGATGAAGCGGGCGGTTTCGGCAAGGATAGACGAACGTTCGCCATAGGGTTCGAGCAGAGCTTCGGCCTCTGCCACCAACTGTTCCAGCCGGCTTTCGGCCCAGGCCTGTCCGTGGAGGGCGACGAGCGTGCCCTTGCCGCGCGCGGCATCCTTGCCGGTTGCCTTGCCCATGGTCTCGGCGTCGGCCGTGAGGTCGAGCAGGTCGTCGGCGAGTTGGAAGGCCAGGCCGATCTTTTCGCCGAAGCTGCGCAGACGCTGGCGGTCGATCGCGCCGGCGCCGGCAACGATGGCGCCCGCCTCGCAGGCAAAGCGCAGAAGCGCGCCGGTCTTCATCGCCTGCAGAGTGACGATGCCAGCTTCATCAGGAGTGGATTTTTCTGCCGCAAGGTCGAGCGCCTGTCCGCCTGCCATGCCGCCATGGCCGGCAGCGCGCGCCAGCGCAAGCACGAGTGCGGTCTTCTGTGCGTCGGCAAGCGGCGTTTCCGGCGATGCGATGATGTCGAAGGCGAAGGTCAGCAGGCTGTCGCCGGCCAGAATGGCCGTGGCCTCATCGAAGGCCTTGTGCACGGTCGGCTGGCCGCGCCGGATGTCGTCGTCGTCCATCGCCGGCAGGTCGTCATGGACCAGTGAGTAGCAGTGGACGCATTCGAGCGCAGCACCAACACGAAGTGCTGCATCGAAGCTTCCGCCCAGCAGGCTGGCGCATTCGATCACCAGAAACGGGCGCAGCCGCTTGCCGCCGTTGAGCACGCCATGGCGCATCGCGCCGAGCAGGTTTTCCGGTCGCCCGATCTCGTCGGGCTCGATGCTCAAACCCAGCAGACGTCCGAGCAGCGTCTCGATCGCATGCGCGTTGCGTTTCAATTGGGTCTCGAAGGTCGGTGCTTCCTGTCTCATGCAGCGCTCTTTGACATGCGCGAAAGGCGCTTTCAACGGGCTTTCGTGTCGCGGCGGTGCGCTTTGTCGAGGACAGACCTGTGAGCGCCTTGCCTTTTGCCAGAAAGCCCGTTCAACTTTGCCAGCCCATGCACTAAGAGAAACGGATGGACAGAGAGGTGGACAGTCAGGCCGTGGACATCGTTCCCGAGGCGCGTGAGGAGGGCGATATGTCCGCCAGTCGCTGGTCGTCCCTCCGTCGGACGTGGCGCTTGCATCGCCGTCGCATCGTTCTTGCCGTTGTCGGCCTGTTGCTTCTGCCCTATGCGCTGATCGCGCTCTATCTCATCGACTTCATTCGCCCGGTTTCGACGCTGATGCTGCGCGACCTCGTCCTTTTGCGCGGCTATAACAGGCAGTGGGTCGAATTCGACCAAATAGCCCCGGCGCTGGTGCAATCGGTGATGATGTCGGAGGATGGCCAGTTCTGCGTCCACGACGGCGTCGACTGGGGGCAGATGCGCGGCGTGGTGGAGGATGCGCTCGAGGGGGAATCGACGCGCGGCGCCAGCACCATCCCGATGCAGACGGTGAAGAACCTCTTTCTCTGGAACGGCCGCTCCTTCGTGCGCAAGGCGATGGAACTGCCGCTCGCCATCGTCGCCGACTTCGTCTGGAGCAAACGGCGGATGATGGAAATCTACCTGAACGTCGCCGAATGGGGCGATGGCATCTACGGCATCGAGGCTGCCGCCCGCCACCATTTCGGCGTTTCCGCCGCCAAGCTTTCCAGGCGGCAGGCCGCCTTGCTCGCGGTTTCGCTGCCCAATCCGAAAGAGCGCAACGCCGGAAAACCGGGGCGCGGACTGAAGCGCCTGGCATCGCTGATCGAGCGCCGGGCCAGCCGGTCGGGCGGATACATCACCTGCCTTTATGATTGAGATGACGTCTATTCATTGGTCCTGATGCTCGCCGTGGCCTAAGGGTTACGGCAGGATGCATAGGGAGATCCAATCGTGAGCAAGCTCGTCCTTTACGTCGGTAACAAGAACTACTCGTCCTGGTCGCTGCGGCCCTGGTTGGCGCTCGAAGCCTCAGGCATTGCCTTCGAGGACATCGTCATTCCCTTCGATTTTGCAGCCGGGAACCCCAAGCTCCGGGAAATCTCGCCAACCGGACGGGTGCCGCTTCTCGTGCACGGTGACGTCAAGATCTGGGAGTCGCTGGCGATCATCGAATATGTCGCCGAGCTGGTTCCGGCGGCTGGCCTGTGGCCGGAAGAGCAACAGGACCGGGCGCGTGCGCGCAGCTATGCCTGCGAGATGCTGTCCGGCTTTCGCGCCTTGCGCAGTGCCTGCCCGATGAACATCCGCCGGCAGAAACAGGCGCTTGAGGTTTCCGACGACGTGCGCGCCGATGTCGCCCGCATCGAGACGGTCTGGGCGGAGGCGCTTGCGCGCTCCGGCGGTCCGTTCCTCTTCGGACCGTTTACCGCGGCGGACGCGATGTACGCGCCTGTGGTTAACCGCTTCGACGTCTACAATCTCGTTAGCGACCCGGTGACTTTGGAGTATATGGAGCGGGTAAAGGCGCATCCGGCGTCCCGCAAATGGGAAGCGGCCGCACGAGCGGAGCCGTGGATCGTTGCCGAAGACGAAGTTTGACTTGATCTCTTCGCGAGGGCGAGTCGAAAAATTGCGCTCGGGGACTGGTCAAGCGGCAGTTCGCCATGTATAAGCGCGCCAAATTTCCGTGATTAACATCTGTTTTATCCGGCCATTTCGGCTGCTGAACAGTGTTTTGCCCGATAAGTGGAGAATGAAATGGCTGTACCTAAAAGAAAAACGAGCCCGTCCAAGCGTGGCATGCGCCGTTCTGCCGACGCCCTCAAGACGCCGACCTACATCGAAGACAAGAACTCCGGTGAACTGCGTCGCCCGCACCACATCGACCTGAAGACCGGCATGTACCGTGGTCGCCAGGTTCTGACCCCGAAGGAAAGCGCATAAGCGCTGACATTGGCGGACCGAGTTAAGGGCTGGCTTTGCCAGCCCTTTTCTTTTGCATGCCTGACATCTTCTCGACGGAGAGGACGGCTAATACCAACCCAGGTTGGCATTACAGCGCCGCGCCTGTTCAGGCGCGCAAGGGTCGCAGTAACACTTTGATCTGCTGCACAATTTTGTCCCTAAATCGAATCCGATCTGGGGAATTGTGCGGTAAGTAAGCGTGGTGATCTCTGGCGTCACGTGGCGCATGCGGCGATCACCCATCGAAGAGGGAGCGCATTTGTTCATGCTTGCCGCCATTCCATTGCTGATCCTGCCCTTTGCCATCTACAACCTTGCCATGCTCGGTCTCTTCGGCGGCACGGCCGGGCTGGGTGCCGGCGTGATGTCGCTGTCCATGCTTTCCGGCGCGACATGGGCGATGAGCTTCGGCGACCTCCTGATCGTCGTGGCCCTGCTTCTGCTGTTCGTGGAAATTCTCAAGGCGACCCGGACCGGCACGCGGGCGCTGATGGACCATCTGTTGTCGATGGTGCTGTTCATCGCGTTCCTGGTCGAGTTCCTGCTGGTCGCCCCGGCGGCGACGCAGATCTTCTTCATCCTGATGACGATCAGCTTCATCGACGTCATCGCCGGCTTCTCCGTGTCGATGCGATCGGCCGGCCGGGATGTATCAATCGGTCTTTGAAGAAGACTGAAGAAATCTCACAACGCCGCGTGTCGATGAGGGCCGCGGCGTTGTCGCGAAACGCTCAACCGAGGTTGTCGAGCTTGGTCTGAAGGGCCCGCAATTGCTCCTTCAACTCGTCGATATCCTTGGCTTCCGCCTTCTTGGTTTCCTTGACAGGAGGCGAGGCGATGAACGGCGAAAACATCTGCATCGCCTGATGGAACATTTCGGTGTTGCGGCGAACCTGCTCCTCGACCAGTTGCAGCGGTGCCTGCAGGTTCTTGCCGAGCGGCGTGTCGCCGAAGGCCTTGTTGATCTGTTCGCGCATCTGCACCTGCTGCTCGGTAAAGGCCTGCATCGAGTGCTCGAGATAGCTCGGCACGACCATCTGCATCTGGTCGCCGTAGAATGAAATCAGCTGGCGCAAGAACGAAATCGGCAGCAGCGTGTTGCCGGTCTTGGATTCCTGCTCGAAGATGATCTGCGTCAGAACCGAATGGGTAATGTCTTCGCCGGACTTGGCATCCTGCACGGTAAAGTCTTCGCCCTTCTTCACCATCACGGCCAGGTCGTCGAGCGTGACGTAGGTGCTGGTCCCGGTGTTGTAGAGCCGCCGGTTCGCATATTTCTTGATTACGATCTGGCCTTCGTTCTTCGCCATCAGGGTCTCCTCATTACCCGCGGTCCGTCTTTTTCTACTTTTCAGAGTATCCGCAAACGAATGCCGCTGACAATGTCTTTGTGCGATGCGGCGACGCAAGTGCGAAATCTCGCAGTCGGTGCTGGATGACGGTTTTGCGGCAGTGCATCAAGGTGTTTGACTTGCGCCCCGCGCTTTGCCAGTCTGCTGCCGTACCGCAAGAAAATCTGAGGAAACGTCCCCATGAGCAATCCCTCCATCGTGATCGCCAGCGCGGCCCGTACCGCCGTCGGATCCTTCAACGGTGCCTTCGGCAACACACCGGCCCATGAGCTTGGCGCCGCCGTCATCAAAGCGGTGCTCGAACGCGCCGGCGTCGAGGCGAGCGAGGTCGATGAGGTGATCCTCGGGCAGGTGCTGCAGGCAGGCGAAGGCCAGAACCCGGCGCGCCAGGCCGCGATGAAGGCGGGCATTCCGCCGGAAAAAACCGCCTGGGGCATGAACCAGCTCTGCGGCTCCGGCCTGCGCGCCGTCGCGCTCGGCATGCAGCAGATCGCCAGCGGCGATGCCGACATCATCATTGCCGGCGGCATGGAGTCGATGTCGATGGCGCCGCACTGCTCGCACCTGCGTGGCGGTGTGAAGATGGGCGACTTCAAGATGATCGACACGATGATCAAGGATGGCCTGACGGACGCCTTCTACGGCTACCACATGGGCATCACCGCGGAGAATGTCGCGCGCCAGTGGCAGCTGACCCGTGAAGAGCAGGACCAGTTCGCGCTCGCCTCGCAGAACAAGGCCGAGGCCGCGCAGAAGGCTGGCCGCTTCGCCGACGAGATCGTTCCGTTCGTGGTCAAGGGCCGCAAGGGCGACGTCGTCGTCGACCAGGATGAATATATCCGTCACGGCGCCACGCTCGACCAGATGACCAAGCTGCGTCCGGCCTTCGACAAGGAAGGAACAGTGACTGCCGGCAACGCGTCGGGCCTCAATGATGGCGCCGCCGCCACCCTGCTGATGACCGAGGCAGAGGCCTCCAAGCGCGGCATTCAGCCGCTCGCGCGCATCGTCTCCTGGGCAACGGCCGGTGTCGATCCGCAGGTGATGGGCACGGGCCCGATCCCGGCATCGCGCAAGGCGCTGGAGAAGGCCGGCTGGGCTATCGGCGACGTCGAACTGGTGGAAGCCAACGAAGCCTTCGCGGCGCAGGCCTGCGCGGTCAACAAGGACCTCGGCTGGGACCCGTCGATCGTCAACGTCAACGGCGGTGCGATTGCGATCGGTCACCCGATCGGCGCGTCGGGCGCCCGTGTTCTCAACACGCTGTTGTTCGAAATGAAGCGTCGCGGTGTTTCCAAGGGCCTTGCGACGCTGTGCATCGGCGGCGGCATGGGTGTCGCCATGTGCGTCGAGCGTCTCTAACCGGCCCGGCCGCATGCGTCATGTCAGCGGATTGATCCTTTCAGTCCTGTTCGTCGCGTCGTCGGCGGCTCAAGCGCATGCGAGTCCCCCGCCGTTCGAACAGGCGAAGGTGGTTCAGTGCATGCTGGACCACACGACGTCCGATGACGAAACGATCTTCAAGAATCTGATCGTCGCTGCGCTCAACGACGACAGCGACAACGTCAAATCGCATCTCATTCAGGTGAGCAGCCTGATGATGAACCTCGCGCTGATGAAGTGCGAGGTTGGAATGTCCATGCTTGCCGATCCGCAGTTTCAGGCCGCGGCCAAGACCTACGGGCAGCATCTGGGCGAAAAACTGATCAAGAAGGCCTTTGATAAACTGAATTAATCAAGTGGGAGGCGAGCATGAGCAGGGTAGCATTGGTTACGGGCGGATCACGCGGCATTGGCGCTGCGATTTCCATCGCGCTGAAGAATGCAGGATACAGGGTTGCTGCCAACTATGCCGGCAATGACGAGAAGGCTCAGGCCTTCAGGGAAGAAACCGGCATCCCGGTCTACAAGTGGGATGTCTCCAACTATCAGTCCTGCGTCGAGGGCATTGCCAAGGTCGAAGCCGACCTCGGGCCGGTCGAAGTGCTCGTCAACAACGCCGGCATCACCCGCGATGCCATGTTCCACAAGATGACGCCGGAGCAATGGGGCGAGGTGGTCAACACCAACCTGACCGGCCTGTTCAACATGACCCATCCGGTCTGGACGGGCATGCGCGACCGCAGCTTCGGGCGCGTGATCAACATTTCGTCGATCAACGGCCAGAAGGGCCAGATGGGGCAGGCGAATTATTCGGCCGCCAAGGCCGGTGACCTTGGCTTCACCAAGGCGCTCTCGCAGGAAGGGGCTGCCAAGGGCATCACTGTCAATGCAATCTGCCCGGGTTACATCGGCACTGAAATGGTGCGGGCGATACCGGAAAAGGTTCTCAACGAGCGGATCATTCCGCAGATCCCGGTCGGCCGCCTGGGCGAGCCGGAGGAGATTGCGCGCTGCGTGGTTTTCCTCGCATCCGACGATGCCGGCTTCATCACGGGCTCGACGATCTCTGCCAATGGCGGGCAGTTTTTCGTCTGATCCGTCAGCCTTCGGCGAATTCGACGGCGCTCCCTTGGGGGCGCCGTTGGCGTTTGCATCGCCCGCCTGGCGCGGCCGCAAGTGGTTAACGACGCCGTGCGGACTGCCGAAAAATGGCAGAAAGCCATTGCCGAATCTGTTGTTCGTCTCGCGCGAAGACACTATATGTTGTGGAGAACAAAAATGGAACGTGATGATGTCTGCGATTCGTCGTCGATTCGTTCCGGCTTTAATCGTTGTATTAATGTGGCGATTCTCATTCCTTGATTCCGCTGAATCCACCGGAATCTTCGGTTAAAATTTCCTAAACTTTCCAGAGTCTTGGATTCCGAATCCTTTGTCACTTTTAACGCTTCGGCAACCTGGGTTAACGCCCGTGGTACGCCCAGCACTCGGTACCGGCGGCGTGATTCAGCATGTGGTGCAAGATTGGCAGTTGAAATCTATATGTAGCCGTGAACATACAGTGAATCGAGTGGAGTCAGCGATTCGTCGCCGATTCGTTCCATGGCTGTTCCGAGTCTTAATTTCGCGCATCCAGATATGGTGGTGCGGACCGCCTCAGGTTTGCCGGGAAATGGTTTTAGTTGCCGGCGCCCCTTGCGTTTGCTGCGGTGCGTGGGCATGTGTTTGCCGCCGGCGCGTAAAGGCGCCTCTTATGTTTCTGAATGCCCGGGATCGATGACGTGTCCGTTCACCCCATGATCCTGAGCGGCCGCGGCGTAACCGCGGTGCTCGGGCCAACCAATACCGGCAAGACGCATTATGCGATCGAGCGTATGGTCGCGCACGACAGCGGCGTCATCGGGCTGCCGCTGCGCCTTTTGGCGCGCGAGGTCTATACCCGTGTCGTCGAAAAGGTCGGCCACCACAACGTCGCGCTGATCACCGGCGAGGAAAAGATCACCCCACACCGCGCCCGCTATTCGGTCTGCACCGTCGAAGCGATGCCGCGCGAGACGACGGCATCCTTCGTGGCGATCGACGAGGTGCAGCTCGCCGGCGATCTCGAGCGTGGGCACATTTTCACCGACAGGCTGCTCTACCTGCGCGGACGCGGGGAGACGTTGTTGCTCGGGGCCGCGACGATGCGGCCGCTCCTCGAACAGTTGCTGCCGGGCATCACCGTCGTCGAACGGCCGCGCATGTCGCAGCTGCTCTATGCCGGGTCGAAGAAGATCACCCGCCTGCCGCATCGTTCGGCCATCGTCGCCTTCTCGGCCGACGAGGTCTATGCGATTGCCGAGTTGATCCGCCGCCAGCGCGGCGGCGCCGCCGTCGTTCTCGGGGCGCTGTCGCCGCGCACCCGCAACGCGCAGGTCGCGCTCTATCAGGAAGGCGATGTCGAATATCTGGTCGCAACCGATGCGATCGGCATGGGGCTGAACCTCGATGTCGACCATGTTGCCTTTGCCCAGGACCGCAAGTTCGACGGCTACCAGTTCCGCAATCTCAATCCGGCCGAACTGGCGCAGATCGCGGGGCGTGCCGGGCGCCATGTGCGGGACGGTACGTTCGGCGTCACCGGCCGGGTCGATCCGTTCGACAACGAACTCGTGCACCGCATCGAGTCGCATGAATTCGATCCGCTCAAGGTGCTGCAGTGGCGCTCGAAGGCGTTCGATTACGCTTCGCTGGCCGCTCTGAAGCGGAGCCTCGATGCTGCGCCGACGATTCCGGGACTTGCGCGCGCACTACCTGCGGTGGATCAGCAGGCGTTCGAACATTTGTCGCGCTATCCCGAAGTGGCCGATCTGGCGACCGCGCCCGACCGGGTCGAGAAATTGTGGGAAGCCTGTGCTCTGCCGGATTATCGCCGCATTACACCGGCTCAACACGCCGATCTGATCTCCACGATCTATGCCGACCTCGTCCGTCGCGGTACCGTGAACGAGGATTTCATGGCCGAACAGGTCCGGCGGGCGGATTTTACCGATGGCGAGATCGACACACTTTCGGCGCGAATCGCGCAGATCAGAACCTGGACTTATGTGTCGAACCGGCCCGGATGGCTTGCCGATCCGACACACTGGCAAGAAAAGACGCGGGAAATTGAAGATCGATTGTCCGACGCACTACATGAACGGTTGACGAAACGCTTTGTTGATCGCAGGACATCTGTGCTCATGAAGCGCCTGAGAGAGAATGCTATGCTGGAAGCTGAAATCAGTGTGAATGGTGACGTCTTCGTTGAAGGCCATCACGTAGGACAACTAACCGGTTTCCGGTTTACGCTGGCGACCGGCGGAGACGGACCGGACGCCAAGGCCGTGCAGGGTGCTGCGCAGAAAGCGCTGGCGCTTGAGTTCGAAGCGCGTGCGGCGCGGCTGCACGCCTCCGGCAATGGCGACCTTGCGCTGTCATCCGACGGCCTGGTGCGTTGGCTCGGCGATCCGGTAGCCCGGCTTGCGGCCAGCGACCATGTCATGCGTCCGCGCGTCATCCTGCTTGCCGACGAGCAGCTGCAGGCCAATGCGCGCGAGCATGTCGTCGCCCGCATCGAGCGCTTCGTGAACCATCATATCGGCACCGTCTTGAAGCCGCTCGACGATATCTCGCGCGCCGAGGATCTCGAAGGCCTCGCCAAGGGCCTGGCGTTCCAGCTCGTCGAAAATCTCGGCGTGTTGTTCCGCCGCGACGTCGCCGAAGAGGTGAAATCACTGGACCAGGACGGCCGCGCCTCGATCCGCAAGTACGGTGTCCGCTTCGGCGCCTACCATATCTTCCTGCCCGCGCTGTTGAAGCCGGCCCCGGCCGAGCTCATCACGCTGCTCTGGGCGTTGAAGAACGACGGTCTCGACAAGCCCGGCTATGGCGATCTCATTCCGATGCTGGCTGCCGGCCGCACCTCTGTTGTCACCGATCCCTCGTTCGAGCGGACCTTCTACAAGCTGGCGGGCTTCCGTTTCCTCGGCAAGCGTGCCGTTCGCATCGACATCCTCGAGCGTCTGGCGGATCTCATCCGCCCGTTGCTGCAGTGGAAGCCGGGCGCGCAGCCGCGTCCGGAAGGCGCCTATGACGGCCGTCGATTCACCGCAACGACCTCCATGCTTTCCATTCTCGGTGCGACGCCGGATGACATGGAAGAAATTCTCAAGGGTCTTGGCTACCGCGCCGACAGCGTGAAGGCCGAGGATGCCGCCGCGTTCCTGGCAAGCCAGGGCGGTGCGCCGGAGGCCCCGAGCGAAGCCTCAGCCGAAGCTGCTGCCGATCACGACGACGCCGATGCAGGCGGCGACGGCGAGCCGGCGGCTGAAGCTGAGGCATCTGCCTCCGTCGAGCCGGCGAGCGCCGAAGGCGAAGCTGCCGCTTCCCAGGTGACCGCGGACGAGGGAGCCGAGGCTGCCGAAGCCAAGCCGGTCCTTCTCTGGCGTCCGGGCACCCGCCAGGACAATCAGCGCCAGGGTGGTCGTCATCAGGGCGATCAGCGCCGTGGTGGCCAGCGTCACGGCCAGGGTCAGGGCGAGGGACGCGAAGGCGGCCGCAAGGGCGGCGCACCGGCGCGCGGCAAGCGGCAAGAGGGCAAGCCTGAGGGTGGCCAGCGGCAGGACCGCCATGATCGTCACGATCGCGGCGGCAAGCCCAACGCGGCCAAGTTCGAGGCGCGTCCGCCCCGCAAGGAGAAGCCGATCGATCCGGATTCGCCCTTTGCCAAGCTTGCTGCTCTCAAGGAGCAGATGAAGAAGTAGGAACGCCATGGAGAAACAGTCAACGTCCAACCCGGCATCGCGCCAGCGTCTCGACAAATGGCTGTTCTTCACGCGCCTGTTGAAGTCCCGCTCGCTCGCCCAAAAGGCGATCGAGGCGGGGCATGTCGCTGTCAATGACGAGCGGGTCAAACAATCCTCCTTCCAGGTGAAGGTTGGCGATGTGCTCGCCTTGTCGCTCGAGCGGCGCGACGTGATCGTGCGGGTGCTTTTGCCCGGCGAGCGGCGCGGTCCTTACGAGGAGGCGCGGCTGCTCTACGAGGACCTGACGCCGACGGAACCGCGGGAAAAACTGTCGGCCTTCGACCTGGCGACGCGCGAGCCCGGAGCCGGGCGCCCCACCAAGAAAGAGCGGCGCGAAACCGACCGGCTGAAGCCCGGTTTCAATCCGCTCGACGATTAGAAAACTCTGCCTTCAGCGCGGCGTTTCGCGCATTGAATATTCTTGCAAAGGGTCCATAAAGCCTTTACCTGACAACCCACGTTGGGTGCATCGGTCTTGCTTCGGCAGCTATGCGCGCCGGACATTCCTAGCATGCGCGGACATGAGCATCACCATTGATTGCCGTCCGCCATCAAACGTGAGCCTTGGCTGGAGTACCTCATGACGTATGTCGTGACCGACAATTGCATTCGCTGCAAGTACATGGATTGCGTTGAAGTCTGCCCGGTGGACTGCTTCTACGAAGGCGAGAATTTTCTCGTCATTCATCCCGACGAATGCATCGATTGCGGCGTCTGCGAGCCGGAATGTCCTGCCGAGGCGATCAAGCCCGATACCGAGCCGGGCCTTGATATGTGGTTGAAAGTGAACGCTGATTTTGCCACCAAGTGGCCGAATGTCACCATCAAGCGCGACGCGATGCCGGAAGCCAAGGAAATGGACGGGGTCGAAGGCAAGTACGAGAAGTACTTCTCTGCCGAACCTGGTCAGGGCGACTGAGGCGTTCGGTTCCGGTCCGTTCGCCGAGGCTGACGAAACGATAGTGACCCCAGCGTCAAATCTGGGGAAAATCAGGCTCCGCCCTCGCAACTGCGAGAATGGCGGCTTGATGGCTGCCATGCAGCAAATTATTGATTTCCGCAGTTTTTTGTGATAGGGTCCTTCTACTGATCCACAGAGGGTGTTTTTGCGCGCCCGAAAACCTCACGAAAGCAAACGATCTCCACAGCGCGGCTTTTCCAGATACGCACCGTTGCGTTTCTCTATTGTGACCGCGTTTGATGGGACCGTTTGCGTTCCTTTGGACGGACCAGGATGGACCCACCCGGCGGTATCCCCGTCTATCCCGGGCCTCACTGACCCGGCCCCGGCCAAGAATGGCCGGGTGCGAAACAGGGAGTTTTTGAAACGAATGACGACCCAGCAGAAAAAATCTTCGACACGCCACGGCTTCAAGACCGGTGAATCGATTGTCTATCCGGCCCATGGCGTCGGACAGATCGTTGCTATCGAGGAGCAGGAAGTTGCCGGCATGAAGCTTGAGCTTTTTGTCATCGATTTCGAAAAGGACAAGATGCGTCTGAAGGTGCCGGTCGCCAAGGCCGTCAGCATCGGCATGCGCAAGCTCTCGGAGACCGATTTCGTCGATCGCGCGTTGAAGGTTGTGCAGGGCAAGGCTCGCGTGAAGCGGACCATGTGGTCGCGCCGCGCACAGGAATACGATGCCAAGATCAATTCCGGCGATCTGATCTCGATCGCAGAAGTGGTGCGCGACCTCTACCGCGCAGAAAACCAGCCGGAACAGTCCTATTCCGAACGCCAGCTCTATGAAGCTGCCCTCGACCGCATGGCGCGCGAAATCGCGGCCGTGAACAAGATGTCCGAGACCGAGGCCGTTCGCCTGGTCGAAGCCAATCTCAACAAGGGCCCGAAGCGCGGGAAGGCAATCGAAGAAGACGACGCCCAGGACGAGGCAGCTTAAAGAGCGCCAGTCCTTCCCCATCACGACAAGACCAAGCCCGGCCATCGCGCCGGGCTTTCTCGTTTTGAGCGTGCTTGTTTTGAGCTTTCTCGTCCGGGCGAGGGAACTTTTTGCGCGGAAGCGCATTTATCAAGGCCGGCAGGGATGCGCCGCTTTCCTGCCGGGGCGATCTGGGTCCTGTGATCTTCTGTCAGAATTCAGCTTCGTAGTTTGGAAGTAGGGCGCCGCACCGTTTCTTCAAGCTTCGGTGTCGTCGCACCAGCCGCCGCCGGCGCCGGTCGGGTTCCTCCGTCCGGCCCTTGGACTTCACCCGTTAGCGGCGTCCAGGCGCCCGCCATGGAGCGATCGATGAGGACTCTCACAGCAGACAGGCGCATGATCAAGATTGCGATGGAGGCGCCTTATCTCGAGCGTGAAGAAGAGCATGCATTGGCAAAGGCCTGGCGAAACGATCACGATCAGGATGCCCGCAACAAGATCGCCATGTCGCATATGCGGCTGGTCATTTCCATGGCGGCAAAGTTCCGCAATTTCGGCCTGCCGATGGGCGATCTCGTCCAGGAGGGGCATATAGGCCTGCTTGAGGCCGCCGCACGCTTCGAGCCCAGCCGTGAGGTGCGCTTCTCGACCTACGCGACATGGTGGATCCGCGCCTCGATGCAGGACTATGTGCTGCGCAACTGGTCGATCGTTCGCGGCGGCACCAGCTCGGCCCAGAAGGCGCTGTTCTTCAATCTTCGCCGACTGCGCGCGCGGCTTGCACAAGGCGACCGCCAACTGACATCGCAGGCTATGCATGAGGAAATTGCGGCTGCCCTCGGGGTCAGCATTGCCGACGTCCAGACCATGGATGCGCGCCTGTCGGGCAGCGACACCTCGCTGCAGGCACCGGTGGGCGGCGCGGATTCCGATGGTGGAGAGCGGCTCGACTTCCTCGCAAGCGATGCGCCGCTCCCTGACGAACAGGTGAGCGACATGATCGACGGCGAGCGTGCCCGCATCTGGCTCCGTGACGCCATGGGTGCACTGACCGAGCGCGAGATGAGGATTATCCGCGCGCGACGTCTGTCGGAGGAAGGTGCAACGCTGGAGGAGCTGGGGCTCGACCTCGGCATCTCCAAGGAGCGGGTCCGCCAGATCGAGACGCGCGCGCTCGAAAAGCTGCGGGCTGCACTCGCCACCAAGGCCCCGGCACTGACATCCATGGCGCACTGAGGCATTTCCAGGAGAAGTGCAAAGCGATCTTCCGTCAACGGACGGGGAGCAAGCGTCGGCGTGGTTGCGCAAGCGGGCCGAGGACGGAACGCGTCAACGTGCTCAATGGACGGCAAACGCATTCGCATCTTCGATGCAAAGACATAATATCAGCGCAGGTTGGTGCAAGACGGCATCGGACTACCGCATGTTTCCTTAAGTCCTACCCGATTTATGGACAAAAACATGCAGCAATTCAAAGTGCTACAGCGACCTTTGCGCGTCTGATAAGACGCGCGGCGCCGTTGGGCGTTTACTCGGAAATGATCTTGACCCGGTCGCCCGGCTTGATGGTTGAGGTGACCTGCATGGCGTTGATCAGCCGGAACAGATCGAGCTTGCGGTCGGTACCCATCATCCGGGCCGACAGCGTGGCAATCGTCTCTCCGGGCTTGACGACGGCGACGCGGATGCGCAGCGGCTTCAGCGACTGTGCTTCGACTGGTGTCATCTTGCGGAACGACGCGCGCAGCTGGTTGGCCGTCGGCTCCAGCGTGCGCGATCCCTTTGGAACGGCGGTCAGGAATCGGTAGATGCGGTTGTCGATGCGCACGACGGTGACGTCGAAATCCCAGCGATCGGCGGAGGCGCGTGCGGTCGCGGCCTCAAGGCCGTTGACGCTGGTCGGGCGGATGGTGTCGGGCTGCAGGCCGGTCACCCAGCCGCTGGCGATGTAATCCGTCAGGCTCTTGCGGGCCGTATCGGCGATGCCGTCGAAGCGGATCGCCACGTCGCCGGGCCCCGTTGCCAGAACCGCTTCCGCCTTGTTGTCGATCTGGAAGCCGGTCGGCACGTCGAACCGGATGCCGAGCTGGCCGTGCATGAAGGTCTGGCCGCGGACATAGCCTTCCTGTGGGCTGTCGCCATAGAGCAGCCCATCGATGCCGGCGAGATAATAGTCGCGACCGCGGTCGCCGCTGGTGCCTTCGGCGCCAAACGCACGCGCGTGCCGGCGCGCGAGATCGACGCGTTGCGGGGCGTTCGGGTGGCTCGACAGGAAGTCGAGGCTCTGGTCGGCTTCCGGATCAACCGCCGAGAAGCGGCTATAGGCGGCCATGGAATCGAGGAAGCGCGCCGCTGCATAGGGGTCGTAGCCGGCTTCGCCGAGCATGCGCACGCCGATGACGTCGGCCTGGAGCTCCTGGTTGCGGGAGAAGGCGGCCAGACGCAGCTTGCCGCGCGCCAGTGCCTGCTTGCCGGCGAGATCCGAGGAAAGCACCTCGGAGACGACACGGCTGGCGATGACTTCCGCTTCCTCGCGTTGCTGGCGCTCGATGCCATGGTTGGCGGTGACGTGCGCCATTTCGTGCGACAGCACGGCCGCAACCTCGGACGCGTCATTGGCAAGCGCCAGCAGGCCGCGGGTGACGTAGAGATAGCCGCCGGGCAGCGCAAAGGCGTTGATCGCCGGGGAATTGAGGATGGTGATGCGGTAGGACTGCTGCGGGTTCTCCGAGACGGCCGTCAGCGCACCGGCGATGCGCGCCACCAGCCGCTCCGTCTTTGCGTCCTTGTACTCGCCACCGTAACTGGCGACGATGCGCGGGTGTTCGCGCGCGCCGAGCTGGGCACGGGGGTCGTTCTTCTGGACTTCATCGACGATCTGCGGATTGGAGGACGGTGATACGGTCGGCTCGTAGGTCTGCTCGATCACCGACTGGCAGGCGGAAAGCAGCGCCGTCGCAAGCAATGCAACCACAGCACGTGTCCGGATGCGTCCGCGTTTGGGCGGGAACCGGTCGTTTCTGACTGTATGACTTTCCATGCCTCAGCCCGTTTCCCGTCCAACGCCGGCCAGCCATAGGCGCTGCGGCGGCGTTGAAAGTCTTACTTTTTCAGCCGGATACGTCCGATCCGGCGTGAGTATTCCAGCCCGAGTCTTGCTGTATCTGATTTCAGCGCCACCTGCCTAGTTTACCCCGGTAGAAATAGTTGCCCCGTGGTATCACAGCAACGGATGCGCGAATATTCGCGTTGCGCCGGCCGGATAATCCGCGCGTCGCATGGCGCGGCGGTCAAATTGTGGCGAAGTGCTGCAGGTGGTAAGATTCCACGCCGCATCACTCGTTGCCGAGAAAGCGGTTGATGGCCGCCACGTCGCGTCGTTCGAGAAAGCGCTCGACCGGGTCATGGGCGATGATACGCCCCTGGTCCAGAAAAAGCACGCTATCGGCCAGTGCCCTCACGTCATCGGGATGGTGCGTGATCATCAGGATCGTGTTGTTCTCCTCATCATGCAGGTCTTGCAGCAATGCGCGCATGCCGGCCCTCATGCCGGGATCGAGTGCGGCAAAAGGTTCATCCAGCAGCAGCAGTGGGCGGTGCCGCACCAGGGCGCGCGCCAGTGCCACACGCTGGCGTTCGCCGCCGGACAACGTCGGTGGCAGGCGCGTGCCGAAACCGTCGAGCCCTACGCGGTCAAGGGCGTCGTCTATTCGTGCGCGATCAGCGACCGACAGGCGAAGCGAGGAGCTGATACCGAAGCCGACATTGGTGGCGACGTCGAGATGCGCAAACAGGTTGTTGTCCTGAAAGACCACGGAAACGGGCCGTTCTGCCGGCGCCCGGCCTGCCATCGTCTTGCCGAGAATGCGAACCTCTCCCCGGTCCGGCTCCTCGAAGCCGGCGATGACGTGAAACAGCGTCGACTTTCCGGATCCGGACGCGCCGGCAACCGCGACGATGCCGCCTGGCTCGATGGTGCAATCGAAATGAAGCGCCGTGGTGTCGTAACGGATATCGACGCCAACGAGCTCCACGGCCGCCTGGGAATTCATGTCTTTCGTCCTTCCGGCAAGCGCCTGTCGCCGGCCGTGCCGAGCATGGTGAAGATCAGGCAGAGCAGGCCCAAGAAGAGCGCCAGTCCGGCTGCATCCGTGGTGCGATAACTGCCCATCCGGCTGTAGAGCAGCCACGGAAGCGTGACCATGTCCTGCGAACCGAACAGCGCCACGGCACCAAGGTCGCCGAGCGACAGCGCCATGGCGAAGGAGAACGCCATCAGCAAGGGTTTCCTGAGCGGCGGCAGGTCGATCCATCGCAGGCGATGCAAGCCATGGATGCCAAGGCTCGCGGTCAGCCGGTCGGTGCGGGCGGCATGCGTTGCCATCGCCGGGGCCAGGATCCGGTGCACGAAGGGCAGCGCCATCAGCGCGTTGATGGCGACGACGATGGCCGGGGCGAAACGCGCGACATCGCCAAAGGGGCGCAGAAGCAGGAACCATCCCGCCCCAAGCACGACCGGCGGCACTAGCAGCACCAGCGAGGTGCTGGCGGTGACAGTGCTGGCAAAAGCCCTGGCCAAGGTCGGGGCGTGGCGACGCGCCACAACAGTACCTGCGGCGCGGATCATCGCGGCGGCAACGCCGACGCAAAGGAGTGCCGAGAGGACGGCGATGACGATGCTGGTGATGAGGGCACGATGCACGCTCGGGTCGCCCGCAAGCTTCACCAGGTCCGCACGCAGGCCCGAGCCGAGGACGGCCATCAGCGGCGCCCCGATAAAGAGCAGCGAGAACAGGATCCAGCCGGCATCGGATGCACGGGAGAGGCCGGTTCGTGCATCGTAGCGTCTGGAGGCACGGCCTGTGGTCGCGCTTTGCGCGGGTTCGGTCGCGACACGGGCCAGTGCCAGGAGCAGGGCTCCGGTCATGACGATCTGCAGGGCGGACAGAGCGATCGCCCGGGGTGGATCGAAATCGAAGCGCAGCGCCTGGTAGATCGCGACCTCGATGGTGCTGGCGGCAGGCCCGCCGCCGAGCGTCAGCACGAGGGTGAAGCTGGTGGCGCAGAGCATGAAGACGAGCCCGGCTGCCCCCGGCAACAATCCACGAAGGACCGGCCATTCGACAAAGCGGAAGAGTGCGCCGGGCGGCATGCCCAGATTGGCGGCGGTTCTCCAATATTCCGAGGGTATCCGCTCAAGGCCGGCGAGGAAAAGGCGCGCGACAAGCGGCATGTTGAAGAAGACATGGGCAAGCAGGATGCCGAAGAGGCCATAGATGCTCACGGGCTGCTGCAGCCCGAGCTCTGCAAGGGCGGTGTTGAGCACGCCCTGCCGGCCCCAGATCTCGATCAGCCCGAGTGCGCCGACCAGCACCGGCAGACCGAGCGGCAGGGCCATGATCCGTAGCACCCAGACGCGGCCGGGAAAGGCGGTCCGGCGCGCGAGTGCCCGCGCGACCGGAATGGCCAGAGCAACCGAAAGCAGCGTCGAAAGGCTCGCCTGCAGCAAGGTGAAGCGCGTCACCCGCCAGATATAGGCATCGAACAGGACGCCGTTGCCAAAATCTCCGCTCTGGAGCAGAAGCGCTGCAATTGCGAGGCCGACAAAAAGCAGGATACCGCCGAGGCCCACGGCCCCGGCGGTGATGGTGATCCTGTTTTCGGCCGGCGCGAACAAACGGGTCTCAGTTCTTGCTCATGGCGGCGAGCCATTCGTCGATCCAGGCCTTGCGGTTTGCCGCGACCTCTTCCGACGGCAGCAGGAAGGTCTTCTCCGGATTGACCAGCTTGCCGAAAGCGTCGGGCAGGGGTTCCTTGGTCGCTGCGACCGGCATCATCCAGTTGGTGGTCGGAATGATTGACTGGAACTCCGGACCGGTCATGAAGGCGAGAAATTGCTTGGCAAGCTCCGGCTCCTTGGCGCTCTTGGTCATGCCGGCGACTTCGATCTGGATGTAGTGACCTTCCGAAAAGGCGGCTGCCTGGTAGCGATCGGTGTTTTCCGCCACCATGTGGTAGGCGGGCGACGTCGTATAGGAGAGCACCATCGGCGCCTCGCCCTTGGTGAACAGGCCATAGGCTTCCGACCAGCCCGGCGTCACGGTCAGCACACGGCCCTTGAGCTTGGCCCAGGCGGCACCCGCCTCATCGCCATAGACGGCCTTGACCCACAGAAGCAGACCGAGACCCGGCGTCGAGGTGCGCGGATCCTCGATGACGATCTTCTGCGACGGGTCGCCCTCGACCAGATCCTTGAGGCTCTTCGGCGGCGTCTTCAAAACCTGGCTATCATAGACGACGGCGAAATGGCCGTAGTCATAGGGGAGGAAGGTGTCGTCGGAGAAGTTGCCGGGCACCTTGACGCCTGCTGCTTCGATACCGTGCGGCGCGAAGAAGCCGGTGGCCTTGGCCTCGGCGACGAGATTGGTGTCGAGGCCGAGCACGATGTCGGCCTTGGAGGCCGCGCCTTCGAGCTTGAGGCGGGTCAGCAACTCGACGCCATCGGCGACGCCGACATAGGTGACCTTGCATTCGCAGGTCTTTTCAAAGGCTTCAGCGACCTTGGCACCCGGGCCCCATTCGGTGATGAAGCTTTCATAGGTGTAGACGGTCAGCGTCTTTTCCGCAGCGACGGCATTGGCCGCGAACACAAGGCTCGCAGTCGCGGCAAGCGCTAGCCGGCTAAGGAACTTCAGTTGCGATGAACTGGACATGGCAGGCACCTCTCCCTAATAATGATGTTGCATGGGAAAAGGGCGTATCGATCCGATCGCGTCTAATCCCTCCGCCGGTATGAGCCGGATCAGGTTCCGCGGGTTGGCGTTCAACGCCTCTCAGCCTTCGGCCGCCATGCGGTCGGAAGGCACCCCGTTAGAGCGGGTAGAGATTTACCGCCGAGCCGGTTTGATGGCAAGCGAAGTTTGGGGACGGAGAAAGCATGCGCCCCGCGTTTTCGCGCCGGCGGCGCATGGGGTAAATTCGTCCGTAGAGACATGAGACCCGGACGCGGAAGGAGTCTGCGATGACAGACATGCTCGTTCGCCTTTATGCCCTGCCGGCACAGCCCAGATCGCCGCTTGCGGACGGCATCGGCATTCACCGCGCGATGGCGCCCGAACGCAGGCGCGTCGTTCCCTGGATCGAGCAGACGTTCGGCTCCGGCTGGGCGGGCGAGGCGGAGGCCGCCTTCGCCTCGACGCCGACACGCATGCACATCGCGGTGTTTCAGGATCGCATCGTCGGCTTTGCCTGCCACGATGTCACCGCGCTCGGCTTCTTCGGGCCGACCGGTGTCGATGAGGCCATGCGCGGGCGAGGGATCGGCGAGGCGCTCTTGCGCGAGAGCCTGACGGCGATGCGCAATGCGGGCTACTGCATAATTCCTTAAATCGGAGTCGATTTAAGGAATTATGCAGCAGGTATAAAGCGTTACAGCGTCCTTTGCGCGTCATATTTGACGCGCGGCGCTGTATGGTTACGCCATCATCGGCGGCGTCGGCCCTGCCGAATTCTACCGGCGCGCGGTGGGCGCCATAGAGATCCCCGATTCCACGCCCGGCATCTATGCGGAGATGCTGTTTCCGGATCCCTTGCCCGACGAACACTGAAAATGACTAAAGATCACTGGCGACGGCGGCGCAAAATCGCCGGATCGCCCCTTCGTTCGGTTTTCTTGCTTTTCCTTGCCCGTGCCTTTGCGCTATGGGCTTTGCCATGGCCCGATCCACCTTCACCATTCTGCTCGGCGGTGCGCTTACCCCCACCGAGCGCGTTGCGCGCCAGCTCGCAGGCAGCCGCTTTGTTGCCGCCGATGGCGGCATGCGGCATGCGCGGACCCTGTCCGTGATCCCCGACGTCTGGGTGGGCGATTTCGATTCGACCGAGGAGACGCTGCTCACGGAGTTTGCCAGCGTCCCGCGTGAGCCCTATCCTGCCGCCAAGGCTGCGACTGATGGCGAAATCGCCGTCGAGGCGGCACTTTCGCGTGGCGCGGAAGCGCTGATCTTTGCCGGGGCACTTGGCGGCACGCGCAGCGACCATGCATTCCTGCACCTGCTTCAGGCCATTTCGCTGGCCGAGCGTGGGTTGCCGGTGTTCATGACCTCGGGCGAGGAGGAGGCCTATCCGCTGCTGGCAGGCGAGATCGAAATCGATCTGCCGAAGGGCAGCCTGTTCTCGATCCTCGGGTTGACCGATCTCTTCGGCCTTTCGATCGTCGGTGCGCGCTATCCGCTTACCGATTTCACGGTGCCGTTCGGGTCCTCCCGCACCGTTTCCAATGTCGCGGAGGGTCCCCTTCGCATTTCCCTCGACACTGGCCGGGCGATCGTTCTCGCCCGCCCCTATGACCTTTCCGGAGCCTGAGCCTTGGCGCCTCCCATTCTGAAACTCGACGATATCTTCCTGACCTTCGGTGGCACGCCGCTTCTGGCCGGCGCCAACCTGCAGGTGGAGCCGGGGGATCGCATCTGCCTTGTCGGGCGCAACGGTTCCGGCAAATCGACGCTGATGAAGATCGCCGCCGGTCTTGCCGAAGCGCAATCCGGCGAAATATTCCGCCACCCTTCGGCGACGGTTCGTTACCTGCCCCAGGCGCCGGATTTCGACGCCTACGACACAGTGCAGGCCTATGCCGAGGCGGGCCTTGGCCCGAGCGACGACCCTTACCGGGTCGCCTATCTGCTGCAGCATCTGGGCCTGACCGGCGAAGAAGACCCGGCGCGCCTGTCCGGCGGCGAGGCGCGCCGTGCAGCACTTGCCCGGGTGATGGCGCCGGAGCCGGATATCCTCCTGCTCGACGAGCCGACCAACCATCTCGACCTGCCGACGATCGAATGGCTCGAAGACGAGCTGACCAGGAGCCGCTCCGCCCTGGTTCTGATCTCGCACGACCGACGCTTCCTCGAAAAGGTATCGACCGCGACCGTCTGGCTCGATCGTGGCCAGTCGCGCCGGCTCGACCGCGGCTTCGGCCATTTCGAGGCTTGGCGCGACGAGGTGCTGGAGGCGGAGGAACTGGAACAGCACAAGCTCGGCAAGGCGATCGAGCGCGAGGAACACTGGCTGCGCTACGGCGTCACCGCCAGGCGCAAGCGCAACATGCGCCGTCTCGGCGAATTGCAGGACATGCGCTCGCGTCATCGCGGCCACAAGGGGCCGCAGGGCTCTGTTCAGGCGACGGCTTCCGACGCCAAGGAATCGGGCAAGCTGGTCATCGAGGCGGAGAAGATCACCAAGGCCTACGGCGAGCGGACGATCGTCGCGCCGTTCTCCATTCGCGTGCACCGCGGCGACCGGCTCGGCCTTGTCGGCCCGAACGGTGCCGGCAAGACCACGCTGTTGAAGATGCTGACCGGGCAGATCGAGCCGGATACGGGCACGGTGAAGCTCGGCACCAATCTTGAGATGGCGACGCTCGACCAGAAGCGCGAGGATCTCAATCTCGAGGATACGCTGGCCCACTACCTGACCGATGGAAGGGGCGAGAGCCTGATCGTCAACGGCGAGCAGCGTCATGTCACCGGCTACATGAAGGACTTCCTGTTCCAGCCGGAGCAGGCCCGCACGCCCATCCGTGAGCTGTCTGGCGGTGAGCGTGCCCGGCTGATGCTGGCGCGCATTCTTGCCCGCGCCACCAATCTCCTGATCCTCGACGAGCCGACCAACGATCTCGATATCGAGACGCTGGACTTGCTTCAGGAGGTCGTCGCCGGCTTTGCCGGAACCGTCATCCTTGTCAGCCACGACCGCGACTTCCTCGACCGCACGGTGAGCTCGACCATCGCGCCTGCCAATCCGGAGGCGCCTGACGGCCGCTGGATCGAGTATGCCGGCGGCTACACCGACATGATGGCGCAGCGCAAGGGCGCCATTGAAGAGCGGCGCAAGTCGGAGAAGGCGGAAAAGGCGAGGGTTGCTGACGTCGCAGCCCCTGCAGCCGAGACGCCGAAGGCCAAGGGCAAGCTGTCCTACAAGCAGAAGTTCGCGCTCGAGAATCTGCCGAAGGAGATCGCCAAGGCTGAGGCGGAAGCTGCCATGCGCGAGGAGAGGATGGCCGATCCCAACCTCTTTGCGAAGGATCCGAACACGTTTGCGAAACTGGCGCAGGAGCTGGAGAAGCTTCGCGGCGATCTCGCACGCATGGAAGAGGAATGGCTGGAACTGGAGATGCTGCGCGAGGAGCTCGAGGGCTGAGCCTAGGCGGCTCCCGCGTTGAAAGTCACCAAGGAGTATGATAAGGAAAGCTTATTATATCTCTTGTGAACGATCCTGATGCCGACAAAACTCGAATCCGAAACCATCGGCATGTTGCTGACCGATGTCTCCCGCCTGCTGCGCGGCGCCTTCGACCGCAAGGTCAACGCGATGGATCTCGGCATCACGCCGGGCGAGGCCCGTACGCTCATCCAGGTGGCGCTGACGGAAGGCATCAAACAGGCGGAAATCGCCACGCGCATGGGCATCGAGCCGATGACGCTGTCGGCCTATCTCGACCGGCTGGAGGCGATGGAGCTGGTTGCCCGTTTGCCTGATCCGGCCGATCGCCGCGCCAAGAACGTCGTCATCACCGACAAGGCCGACCCGCTGCTGGCCGAGCTGATGGCGGGGCTGCGCGAGATGATGAATGCCTATACGGAAGGGCTCGACGAGGCGACGCGCGAGATGCTCTCCGCCAACCTGCGCATCCTGCGCGAGAACCTGCGGCGCCTCGACCCCTGCGTGGCCGGCAAGGAGAAGGGTGCAAGACAATGACGCGCCGCATGAGCGAACGGCGCACCAGTATCATCGGCGCCTTCCTGGTGGCGCTCGGCCCCGTTTCCATGGCGCTCTACACGCCGGCAATGCCGGAACTTGTCCGCGCCTTTTCCTCCAGCGAGGCGGCAATCAAGATGACGCTGTCGCTCTATTTCGCCGGCTTCGCCTTCGCGCAGCTGGTTTCTGGTACATTGTCCGATGTCATCGGCCGCAGGCGCACGACGCTGATCTTCATGGCCATCTATCTGGCCGGCAGCCTGATGGCCGCCTTTGCCCCTTCGGTCGCGGTTCTGCTTGCCGGCCGCCTGGTGCAGGGCATCGGCGCCTCCGTCGGCATGACGGTGGCGCGCGCCATCGTGCGCGACCAGTTCACCGGCCTTCAGGCGGCGCGGATCATGAACATGATCGGCATGATGCTGGCCATCGGTCCGGCGGTGTCGCCGACGCTCGGCGGCCTGGCGCTTGGCCTCTTCGGCTGGCAGTCGATCTTCTTCCTGATGGTCGGCTTTGCACTGATGGCCTGTGTCAGCGTGCAGTTCTTCATGGCCGAAACCGCGACGCCCGATCCGGCCAAGGGCCACCTGCGCCCGATCCTCGCCGCCTATCGCGAGCTTCTCACCGACAGCCGCTTCGTCTCGTCGACCATCGTGATTGCCGGTGCCGTCGGCGCGCTCTACGCCCAGGCGACGATGCTGCCCTTCGTTCTGATCGGTACGGTCGGGCTGACGCCGACCGAATTCGGGGTCGGCATGCTGATGCAATCCGGCTTCTTCTTCTCGGGCACGGTCACGGTGCGGCTCCTGATGCGGCGGTTCACGCCGCAGGCGCTGGTGCCGGCCGGTCTCTGTTTCATCGCCATCGGCAGCGTGGCGCTCGCCTACACGATGCACACGCTCGAGCCGAGCTTCCTGTCGGTGATGGCGCCGGTCGGCGTCTACGCCTTCGGCATCGCCTTCGTCATGCCCTATATGATGACGGCGGCCATGGCGCCTTTCCCGCACATCGCCGGCACGGCATCGGCGATGATGGGTTTCATCCAGATGGGCGCCGGTCTTCTCGGCGGCGCATTGGCGGCGGTGGTCGGCGTGCCGGTGCTGGCGCTCGGAACGATCATTCCGAGCTTCGGCCTTCTCTGCGTGCTCAGCTACCTCTGGTACCGCCGGACGGTTCGCCTGAAGCCATTGGCCGCTGCCACCGATGGCAAGCAACCCCTGCCGGAAGCGGCCGAATAATATCAGCGCAGGTTGGTATAGGGCGCATGAAAAAGCTTCCGCGACGGGGTCGCGGAGGCTTTGTCTTGTCAGGCGCCTGTCGTTTAACGGTTGCGCGCAGCCAGCGTGCGCAGGCGCAGTGCGTTGAGCTTGATGAAGCCGGCTGCATCCTTCTGGTCGTAGGCGCCCTGGTCGTCCTCGAAGGTGACCAGCTTGTCGGAATAGAGCGACTTCGGGCTTTCGCGGCCGGTGACCATGACGTTGCCCTTGTAGAGCTTCAACGTCACTTCGCCTTCGACGTGCTCCTGGCTCTTGTCGATCGCCGCCTGCAGCATCTCGCGCTCCGGCGAGAACCAGAAACCGTAATAGATCAGCTCGGCGTAGCGCGGCATCAACTCGTCCTTGAGGTGGGCGGCGCCACGGTCGAGCGTGATCGATTCGATCGCGCGGTGGGCGGAGAGCAGGATCGTGCCGCCGGGGGTCTCGTAGACGCCGCGCGACTTCATGCCGACGAAGCGGTTTTCGACGAGGTCGAGCCGGCCGATGCCGTTGTCGCGTCCATAGTCGTTGAGCTGGGCGAGCAGCGTTGCCGGCGAAAGGCGTACGCCGTTGATCGAGACGGCATCGCCGCGCTCGAAACCGATCTTGATGACGGTCGCCTTGTCGGGAGCCGCTTCCGGCGAGATCGTGCGCATGTGCACGTATTCCGGTGCTTCCTGCGCCGGATCTTCCAGAACCTTGCCCTCGGACGAGGAGTGCAGCAGGTTGGCGTCGACGGAGAAGGGAGCCTCGCCCTTCTTGTCCTTGGCGACCGGGATCTGGTGCTTCTCGGCGAATTCGAGCAGGTCGGTGCGGCTCTTGAACGACCAGTCGCGCCATGGCGCGATGATCTTGATGTCGGGGTTGAGCGCGTAAGCCGACAGCTCGAAGCGAACCTGGTCGTTGCCCTTGCCGGTGGCGCCGTGCGCGATCGCGTCAGCGCCGGTCTTCTTGGCGATGTCGATCAGGTGTTTGGAAATCAGCGGCCGGGCGATGGAGGTGCCGAGCAGATAGACGCCCTCATAGACGGCGTTGGCGCGGAACATCGGGAAGACGAAATCCCTGACGAACTCTTCGCGCACATCCTCGATGTAGATTTCCTTGATGCCGAGCATCTCGGCCTTCTTGCGCGCCGGCTCGAGTTCTTCGCCCTGGCCAAGGTCGGCCGTAAACGTCACCACTTCGGCGCCGAGTTCGGTCTGCAGCCACTTCAGGATGATCGAGGTGTCGAGACCGCCCGAATAGGCGAGAACGACCTTTTTCACGTCTTTATGCGATGCCATGGTTTCCGTCCGTCTGGTCTTGGGGCGGCGTGCCGCCTTGGAAATTCTGCGGCACTTTATCCAGAACACGCTTGGATACAAGCGGAAGAACGCTGCAACGGCCGAATCCGCTAGCAAAAGCCGATCCACCGGAATAGAGGGGGGCGACCGAGTCTCCCAGGGATCGCGCATATGGACTTCCTTCCCGGCCTGCCAACGCTGTTCGGCTTTGCTGCCGCCACGCTTCTGCTTGCGGCAACGCCGGGGCCTGACATGACGCTTTCGATCAGCCGTGCGCTGTCGCAAGGCAAGAAGTCCGCCCTCTTCGTGGTACTCGGGACGAGCTTCGGCATCGTCGTTCACACCCTGTTGGTCGCCTTCGGCATCTCGGCACTGATCACGGCTTCGCCGACGGCGTTCATGGTGCTGAAGACCGGTGGGGCGGCCTATCTGCTCTGGCTTGCCGTCCAGGCCATCCGGCACGGATCGACGCTCTCGGTCAAGAAGGTCGACGGCGCCGGCGGCACGGCTCTTTCCAACGTCTCGTCGGGCTTCTGGGTGAACCTGCTCAACCCCAAGGTCATCATCTTCTTCATGACCTTCCTGCCGCAGTTCGTCAGCGCCAACGATGCGTTGGTGACGGGCAAACTTCTCTTCCTCGGCGGGCTGTTCATCGTCATCGGCATGCCGGTGAACATGCTGGTGGTGTTTACCGCCGACTGGCTGTCCTCCTGGCTGCAGCGCAACAAGGGTTTCATGCGGGCGCTCGACTACAGCTTTGCAGGCGTCTTCTCTGTCTTTGCGGTGAAGATCTTCATGACGACGGCTCGGTAAGCCATCTTCGGAGGGTTTAGCCCCTCATCTGCCTGTCGGCATCTTCTCCCCGCTTGCGGGGAGAAGAACGCTTGCCGCACCGTTGGGCGACAACGGCGAACTCCTGAACGAGATGATGGTTTGTCAGAGACCGAGCGGTGCCGTTTCGTCTCTTCTCCCCGTTTCAACGGGGAGAAGATGCCGGCAGGCAGATGAGGGGCAAGCTCGGATAGGCCCGCAAGCGACAGTATCAACCGATCAGCAATGCGTCGTCGTCGAGCGTCTGGCCGCGGATACGGCGGAACATGGCGATGAGGTCCTCGACCTGCAATTCCTTGCGGCTGTCGCCGGCAACGTCGAGCACGATCTCGCCGCCATGCAGCATGACCGTGCGGTGGCCGTAGTCGAGCGCCTGGCGCATCGAGTGGGTAACCATCATCGTCGTCAGCTTGCGCTCGGAAACGATCTTCTGCGTCAGGTTCATGACGAACTCGGCCATCCCCGGGTCGAGGGCGGCGGTATGTTCGTCGAGCAGCAGGACTTCGGAGCCGGCCAGCGTCGCCATCACCAGCGAAACAGCCTGACGCTGGCCGCCCGAAAGCAGGTCCATGCGGTCGCCCATGCGGTTTTCGAGGCCGAGATTGAGTTCGGCGATGCGCTCGCGGAAATGCTCGCGGCGCTTCGGGCCAAGTGCTGCCATCAGCCCACGCTTCTCGCCACGCTTGGCGGCGAGGGCCAGGTTTTCCTCGATCGACAGGGCGCCGCAGCTCCCGGTCAGCGGGTCCTGAAACACGCGGGCAACAAGGCCGGCGCGGGCGGCCGTGCCCTTGCGCGTCACATCGGTCTTGCCGATGGTCACCTGGCCGGCACTCGGCAGCACGTCGCCGGCGAGAACGCCGAGCAGCGTCGACTTGCCGGCGCCGTTGGAGCCGATGACGGTGACGAAGGAACCCTGTTCGATCGTCAGGTCGACGCCGTTCAGCGCCTGCTTCTGCAGCGGCGTTCCCTTGCCGAAGATAACCTGGATGTTCTTGACGCTGATCATGCCGCACCTCCGCGACGAAGACGGGGAAGGATGAGGGCAAAGGTGACAAGCACGGCGGTGACGAAATTGAGATCGGAGGCCTGCAGCCCGAGCATGTCGGTCGACAGTGCCAGCTGGATGGCGATGCGATAGAGGATCGAGCCGAGCACGCAGCCGATCAGTGCGATCAGGATGCCGCGGGCGCCGAGCAGCGTCTCACCGATAATGACGGCCGCAAGACCGACGACGATGGTGCCGACGCCCGAGGTGACGTCGGCAAAGCCGTTGGTCTGGGCAAAGAGGGCGCCGCCGAAGGCGACCAGCGCGTTGGAGATCGCCATGCCGAGATAGATCTGCCGGTTGGTGTCGACCCCTTGCGCCCGGGCCATGCGCGCATTGGCGCCGGTTGCCCGCATCGCAAGGCCCGCGTCGCTTTCGAGGAAGCGCCAGACGGCGATGACGGCGACGAGCACGAGGATGCCGATGAACAACGGACGGACGTAGAACTCGCGCAATCCAAGGCCGAAGAACGGCGAGAGCATGGTGTCGGCATTGATCAGCGCGACGTTGGGCTTGCCCATGACGCGCAGATTGACCGAGAACAGCGCGATCATCGTCAGGATCGAGGCCAAAAGGTTGAGGATCTTGAAGCGCACATTGAGCATCGCCGTGACGATGCCGGCGGCAGCACCGGCCACCATCGCGACACAGGCGGCGATCCAGGGGTTGACGCCGGCGATGATCAGTACCGCGGTCACCGCGGCGCCCAGCGGGAACGAACCGTCGACCGTCAGGTCAGGAAAATCGAGAACCCGGAATGCGAGAAAGACGCCGACGGCGACAAAGGCGTAGACCAGCCCGAGCTCGACGGCTCCCCAGAAAGCGATTTGACTCAAACCCCCGACCCTCTTTTTGTCCTGCCGCGCGCCTTAAACTTTTTATATCCGCGCGGCATCCCCGGTTGGCGCATGACGCCTGAGATCCGGCGTCGGCGCAGCTTCAAACTGTCAGAGCGGGCCTGCGGCTCCCAAGGGAAACGCGACGCTCCAATAACGAACCGCCCTCGTATGGAACGAGGGCGGCAAAAACGCAACAAACTTGAACCTGAAAAGGCTCAAAGCCTTATTCGACAACGCGTGTGGCGCGCTTGACGACGCTTTCCGGAAGGGTGACGCCCATCTTTTCAGCGGCCTTCTTGTTGATCACCAGGTCGGAACCGGCGGCAACCTTGACGGCGATATCACCCGGGTTTTCGCCCTTGAGGATGCGAACGACGACTTCGCCGGTCTGCTTGCCGACGTCGTAGTAGTTGAAGCCGAGGGCAGCGAGCGAACCGCGCGCAACCGAATCCGTGTCGGCGGTGAACAGCGGCAGCTTGGCTTCCTCAGCCACGGCAACGGCACCTTCGAGGGCGGAGATGATCGTATTGTCGGTCGGGACGTAGATCGCGTCGGCACGGCCGACGAGTGCGCGGGCAGCACCCTGAACTTCGGCCGACTTCGTTGCAGCGGATTCGACCACCGTCAGGCCGGCCTTTTCGGCTTCCGCCTTCAGCACTGCCAAAAGCGATACGGAGTTGGCTTCGCCGGAGTTGTAGACGTAGCCGATCGACTTGGCGTTCGGCAGGATTTCCTTGATCAGCGCGACGTGCTCGGCAACCGGAGACATGTCGGAAAGACCGGTGACGTTGCCGCCCGGCTTGTCCATGTCCTTGACCAGCTGTGCGCCGACCGGATCGGAAACGGCGGTGAAGACCACGGGAATGTCGCGCGTCGAGGAAACGACGGCCTGGGCCGACGGGGTGGAGATCGGAACGATGACATCAGGCGCTTCGCCGGCGAACTGGCGGGCAATCTGTGCGGCTGTCGCCGGGTTACCCTGGGCCGATTCATAGAGGAACTTGAGGTTTTCGCCTTCCTTGTAGCCGGCCGCTTTCAGCGCGTCCTTCACGCCGTCGCGCGCAGCATCGAGAGCCGGGTGTTCGACGATCGCGGTTACGGCGACGGTCACCTCATCGGCGCGTGCAGGCAGGGTAAATGCCACCGTGGCGGCAAGGGCGATGAGAAGTGAGCGCATGGGTGTCCTCCTGGATTGATTGCCCGCTTTCTTAGGAAACCGGGACAATGAAATCAATCGATAGGAACTGCATCACCCATCAATGTTCTTCATCGATCACGACATGACCGCGGTTGAAGCGCTGCGGATCGACACAATCCGAGGCCGTCATGATCGCCTTTTGATGCATGAAGCTTGAGACGCGAGCGGGAAGCCGCGTCGCGTTTCTTGCCGCCGCCTCAGTCCTCGCCGTGATTGGCAATCATCATCGCTTCGAAGGCAAGCCGGTCGACCTTGCGCATGCGCTCGGATTCGGACTTCAGCTGGCCGCAGGCGGCAAGGATGTCGCGGCCGCGCGGCGTGCGGATCGGCGAGGCGTAGCCGGCCTGGTTGATGAAGTCGGCAAACTTCTCGATCTGCTCCCAATCGGAACACTGGTAGTTGGTGCCCGGCCAGGGATTGAACGGGATGAGGTTGATCTTCGCCGGCACGCCCTTCAGGAGCTTCACCAGTTCCTTGGCGTCCTCGAGACTGTCGTTGACGTCCTTCAGCATGACGTATTCGAAGGTGATGCGGCGCGCATTGGACAGGCCCGGATAGGCGCGGCAGGCGTCCATCAGCTCCTTCAGCGGGTACTTCTTGTTGATCGGCACCAGCATGTCGCGCAGATCGTCGCGCACGGCATGCAGCGAGATTGCCAGCATGACGCCGATCTCGTCGCCGGTTCGATAGATCTCAGGCACGATGCCGGAGGTTGAAAGCGTGATGCGGCGCTTGGAGAGCGACAGACCCTCGCCGTCGGAGGCGATCAAAAGGGCGGTCTTGACCTCTTCGAAATTGTAGAGCGGCTCGCCCATGCCCATCATGACGATGTTGGTGATCTTGCGCCCTTCCGCTGGCACGATCGCGCCCTGGGGCGTGTCGCGCTCCGGGAAATCGCCGAGCCGGTCACGCGCCAAGAGCAGCTGCGCCAGGATTTCCTCGGCCGTCAGGTTGCGCACCAGCTTCTGCGTGCCGGTGTGACAGAAGGAACAGGTCAGGGTGCAGCCGACCTGGCTGGAAATGCACAGCGTGCCGCGGCCTTCCTCGGGAATGTAGACCGTTTCGATCTCGACCGGGCGGCCGGCGCCGCGGGCGGGAAAGCGCAGCAGCCACTTGCGGGTGCCGTCGCCCGAGGTCTGTTCCTCGACGATCTCAGGCCGAGCGATGGTGAAATGCTGCTTCAGCATCTCGCGCATGTCTTTGGAGACGTTCAGCATCTCGTCGAAGTCTGAAACGCCGCGCACATAGAGCCAGTGCCAGAGCTGGCTGACGCGCATCTTTACCTGACGCTCGGGGACGCCGTTTTCGACCAGGGCCTTGGCCATGTCCTCGCGTAGCAGCCCGATCAGCGAAGGCTTCTCGGCCTGCGGTGCGACGCGCGCCTGCGGTGCCTTGACGGTATCCACCCGGTTCAAGATTTCAGTGGCTGCCATGCTCTGGTGTCCTGTCGTACAGAAAACGCCCGTCCGGAGAAGGGGTCCGGAGATTGTCCTGATGCTCGAATTGAAATCGGTCGAGCCTTCAAGCGCGGCCATTGGGGCGCGGGGCTCTTAATTTGCCGGGGCTTTAGCATTGTTTTGGCTGGGAGTCACGCGCAGGGGTCAATCCTGAATGCAAAAAGGCCGGCGTCAGGCGCCGGCCTTCACTTTGCCACAGAGGCGAAAGCTTACTTGCAGGCTTCGATCTGCTTCAGTGCCGCCGAAATGCCGGACAGCGAATAGGCGTAGGTTGTCGTGGTACCCTTGCGGGACTTGGCGTTGACCGACATTGCCTTGCCGTTTTTCATCGCCGCAACGAGCGCAGGCTCTTCGGCTGCGTTCTCGACCCAGGCGGAGTTGCCCTTGGTGAACATCACGAAGGTGCGGCCGTCGATGACGACGTTGACCTTCGAGTTTTCCTGCAGCGGATAGCCCATCATCGCCTGCGGCTCGTAGCTGATGTTCTGACCGGGGCGCTGGGAAACGAGGAAGAAGATGTCGCCGTGGTCGACGCCGGCCGGGCTCTTTTCCTTCGGGACCGACAGGACATAGCATACCTTGCCGCCGCCGGAATTGTAGGAATAGGCGCCCCAGGCGTTGAACTGCTGGATGCGCGTCGGAGACTGGGCGGCAGCCATGCTGGCGGTTGCCAGAACGAGTGCGATTGCGGTTGCGATCTTTCTTACAAACATGAGGTCCTGCCGCTTTTCTTGCTTTTCGATCACCCGAAACAGGTCAGACGGGCGACGCGTAGTCATGATTTCATTTGTTGTGACTTAATTCAGGTTACCAAACCGTCAACGAGGGCCAAAATCCGCTGGTTTCAGCCCCGAAACGAAGCATTTGTGGCCTTCGCGCCGGCATCAGTAGATCTTCCGTCCGCGCCGTTTCGAGCGCTTTTCCGGCGTCGAATGTACGGCGCCTCGGACCGCTCTTCCGGATCGTTTTCTGCCCAAGCCATTCCTAACGACACCCACCTCGACAAAGCCGATTCGATGCGTGTCATTCCGAAATGTCTATGCCACAAAGATTCGGGCAAGAGTTTGACTTTTGGGCAGGAATACGGCGGACATGCGGACGGGCCGCATTTGCCGCAGTCATTCCTCGGCATTATCGGCGAGTGTCTCGTCGGCCTTGAGGTAGTGGGCTTCCTTGATTTGTCCGCTGATGGCGGCAAAAGCGGCGGTCAGAACCGCAACGTCATCGGAAAAACCGACGACGGCGAGAAAATCGGGAAGGAAGTCGATCGGCAGCACGAAATAGGCAAGTGCCGCCAGCAGGATGCCGCGCGTGCGCGTCGGCGTCTTCGGGTCGATGGCGCAATAGTAGGCGGCCACGAGTTCCCGGCTGAACGGTATCTGGCGGGCGGCGCGGCGAAAGGTCGGCCAGAAGCGCCGCTTGACGCGCTTTTCCCTGCGCTCCTGTTCGGATTCTTCACCGGGCAGGAGAATTTCACCAATCTTTACGTCGTCCATCGCCTCGTTTCCGATGTTGCAACGCTCACAATATGGGAAGTGCCTGGTCTATTTCAAATGGTCCGGCATGCGGCCGGCCGCTGCCTTGTCCATTCTGGCGGCCAGCTTGAAGTCCAGTTCCGTGAGGCCGCTGGCGTCGTGCGTTGTCAGCGTTACGTCGACGCGGTTGTAGACGTTGAACCATTCCGGGTGATGGTCGAGCTTTTCGGCGACGATCGCCATTTCGGTCATGAAGCCGAAAGCCTCGACGAAATTCTTGAAACGAAAGGCCTTCCAGATCGAGGCGCCGTCTTCGGCGCGGACCCACCCTTCCATCTTGTGCAGATGCTCGGCGATTGTCGCCTCGTCTAGTTTCTCCGCCCTCATCTGTTCCTCCCAACCCGATCCCTGTTCCCAGGCCGCATGGCCGCGTATATGTCGGCCTGCCTTTTATCTCCTTGAAATGGATAGCATGAAACCGGCCCGATTTCTTTTTGTTTGTCTCGGCAACATCTGCCGATCACCGCTTGCCGAAGGCGTGTTGCGCGAGCTTGCGGCCCGAAGAGGGTTGGCGTCGCTGATCACAGTCGATTCGGCCGGTACGGGTGCATGGCACATCGGCGATCCTCCCGATCTGCGGTCGATCGAGGTGGCGCGCCGGCATGGCATCGACATTTCAGCGCTCCGAGGGCGCAAGGTCGGCAAGCCTGACTTCGAGGCCTTCGACCTGATCCTCGGCATGGACGGGGAGAACGTCAGGACCCTTCGCCAGCTCGCGCCGACCGGTCTTGAAGGCAGGATAGGTCTGTTCCTGCGCTACGCCTCGGGTCGGGACCAGGATGTGCCTGATCCCTATTATGACGGACCCGAAGCGTTCGAGCGCCTCTACCAGATGTTGGAAGCCGGATGTTCGTCGTTGCTCGAAAGGCTCGAAGAGCGGGCTTCGTGAAGCGGGAATACCTCTTCGGTGAGGTAAGGGCCACCGCCGACGGAATCGCGCGACGACAGCAACACGAAGCGTGACACCGTGAAGAGCGATGCCATGAAGTTGCCGCGACCGGAGAGATACTCGACGACATCCTCGACGCGGCTGGAGCGCAATCTTGCAAGCGTGACATGGGGCGTAAACTTACGTGGATCCGCCGGCAGCCCCAGCCTCTGGCAGATACGTTCGATTTCGGCCTGCAGCGCGTACATTTCCGGATGGTTGCTGACCCCGGCCCAGACCGAATGCGGTTTCTTCGAGCCGAAGGCGCCGGTGCCGGTCAGCTGCAGCTGGAACTCCGGTCTTTCGATCCGGTCAAGCTTGTCGATGATCTCGTCTGCGGTGCGCCAGTCGACGTCACCAATGAAGCGCAAGGTGATGTGGTAGTTCTCCACATCGATCCAGCGAGCTCCGGGAAGACCTCCGCGCAGCAATGAAAGACTCATCGCAACATTGCGCGGAATTTCGAGGGCGGTGAATAGTCTCGGCATGGCGAGCTCCCCGAATCTCTTGCAGATGTCTCAGCGAATCACGCATCGAGTCTGCAGGCAACTACTATTTGACGCTTGCGAATATTAACACTCTCTTAACTGTGGATGATTTGTTCACTCCGCCTTTGCCAATGTTGCAATGAAACGCTCGACCACGGGCAACGCCTTTTCGACCATCGTGCCGACGCCGTTGCCGTTCGGGTGCATGCCGTCCTCGAGCTTCAGCGCCGCGTCGGTGACCACGCCGTCGAGGAAGAAGGGGTAGAGCTCCAGCCCATATTTCTGGGCGAGCTCCGGATAGATCGGATTGAACCGGGCCGCATAGTCGGCGCCCATGTTCGGCGGAGCCATCATGCCGGCGAGCAGCACGGCGATGCCGCGCCCCTTGAGGCGCGCAATCATCGCTTCGATGTTCTTGCGGGTTTCTTCCGGCGGAATGCCGCGCAGCGCGTCGTTGGCGCCGAGCTCGAGGATAACGCCCTTGGTGCCGTCGGGTATCGACCAGTCGATGCGCGCAAGGCCGCCGGAGCTGGTGTCGCCGGAAACGCCGGCGTTCGCCACCGCGACGTCGAGACCCTTTTCCTTCAGCGCCTTTTCAAGCCGAGCCGGGAAGGCATCCTCGGGTGGCAGCTGATAACCCGCCATCAGGCTGTCGCCGAAGCCGACGAGACTGATCGTTTCGGCTCGCGCCATCGCCGATAACGCAATTGTCATTGCGAGCCCCAAGAAAAACCGTTGAAAACCTTTTAATGCCATGGGTCTGTTCCTAAATCGCGGGAGCCGTTTTCTTTTTCTCTTTCCGTTTCATATAGGGTTATTTCGCTTGGCCAGTACCATCATCGAGCTCAAAAATGCTGACCTCACCCTCGGCGAAGCTGCGGCCTCGGTGCATGTGCTGAAAGGCATGAGTCTGACAATCGACGCGGGCGAGTCCGTCGGCATCGTCGGGCCCTCCGGTTCGGGCAAGTCGACATTGCTGATGGTGCTCGCCGGTCTCGAACGGCTCGATCGCGGCGAAATCGTCATCGACGGCACGCCGCTGCATCGGCTGAGCGAGGACCGCGTGGCCGATTTTCGCGGCCGCAACATTGGCATCGTCTTCCAATCCTTCCACCTCATCCCCAACATGACGGCGCTTGAAAATGTCGCCGTGCCGCTCGAACTCGCCAATGTCCGCGACGCCTTCGAGATCGCGCGCAAAGAGCTCGTGGCTGTCGGCCTCGGCGAGCGGCTCAGCCACTATCCGGGCCAGCTTTCCGGCGGCGAGCAGCAGCGCGTGGCGATCGCGCGTGCGCTCGCGCCGTCGCCAAAGTTGCTGATCGCCGATGAACCGACCGGCAATCTCGACGCCGAGACGGGACGACAGATTGCCGATTTGCTTTTCGCCGAACAGCGTGACCGGGGCATGACACTCGTGCTGGTGACCCACGACGCGGCGCTGGCGGCGCGCTGCTCGCGGCAGGTGCGGGTGCGCTCCGGCGAGATCATCTCCAGCGGCGCGCTCGAACCGACCGTCGAAACGCAGCGCCAGGAAGCGGCATCGGCATGAGCGAGGTCCTCTCGATCCGTCTGCGTCCTCTGCTCGCCCTGCGGCTGGCGCTGCGCGAAATGCGCGGCGGCCTCAGGGGGTTCTACATCTTCCTCGCCTGCATTGCGCTTGGCACGGCGGCGATCGCCGGCGTCAACTCGCTGTCGCAATCCATCACCGCGACGATCGCGTCCCAGGGGCGCGATCTGCTTGCCGGCGACATCCGCTTCGAGCTCAACAATCGGGTGGCGACGACAGAGGAACGTGCGTTCCTCGACGGACTTGGGCCCGTCTCGGTTTCGGCCGGACTGCGCTCGATGGCGCGTTTGCCCGATGGCTCGAACCAGGCGCTCGTCGAGTTGAAGGCCGTCGATGCGGCCTATCCGCTCTATGGTCGGCTGGAAAGCCAACCGGATCAGCCGCTTGGCAGTCTGCTGGCGCAGCAGGGCGACGTGTTCGGTGCGGTGGCCGCACCGCTGCTGCTCGACCGCCTCGGCATTTCCGTCGGCGACGAAATCCTGCTCGGCAATGCCCGCATCAGGATTTCAGGCACGATCGTGCGCGAACCGGATGCGCTCTCCGACGGTTTTGGCTTCGCGCCGCGCCTGATGGTTTCCGCCGAAGCGCTCGCCGCGTCGGGGCTCGTGCAGACGGGAAGTCTTGTCGAGCACGGCTACAAGGTGAAGCTGAGCGATCCGACCCGGGTCACTGCTGCCCGCAGCGACGCCGAGACGCGCTTTCCTTCGGCCGGCTGGTCGATCCGCACCAGTTCCAACGCCGCTCCGTCGTTGACGGCCAACATCACCCGCTTCTCGCAGTTCCTGACGCTCGTCGGGCTCACGGCCCTGATCGTCGGCGGCGTCGGCGTCGCCAATGCCGTGCGCGCCTATCTCGACCAGAAGCGCAGCGTGATTGCCACCTTCAAGTGCCTGGGCGCGCCCGCCTCGCTGGTGGCGATGATCTATCTCTCGCAGATCCTGCTGATCGCGCTGATCGGCATCGGCCTCGGGCTTGTTCTCGGTGCGCTCATCCCCTTCGTCGCCGCGCAGTTTCTCGCCGACCTGCTGCCCATTTCAACCGAGTTCCGGCTCTATCCGGGTGCGCTCGGCATCGCGGCACTGTTCGGCGTGCTGACGGCGCTGGCCTTTGCCATCCTTCCGCTCGGCCGGGCCCGCGGCATTCCGGCGACGGCGCTCTTTCGCCAGCAGGGGTTCGACCCGACCGGTTTTCCGGCATGGCCCTATCTGGTCGGCGCGCTTGCCTGCCTGATCGCGCTTGCCGGGCTTGCGATCTGGACCGCCTACGACCGCTACATCTCGCTGGTCTTCCTGGGGGCGATCGCCTTTGCCTTCATCGTTCTGCGCCTCGTTTCGCTGCTGATCTCGTGGCTGGCGCGCCGCAGTCCGCGCGTCAACTCGCCGGCGCTGCGACTGGCGATCGGCAACATCCATCGGCCAGGGGCGCTGACGCCTTCGGTGGTGCTGTCGCTCGGCCTCGGCCTTGCTCTACTCGTCACGCTCGCGCTGATCGATGGCAATCTGCGGCGCGAACTGACCGGCGACATGGCCGAGCGGGCACCCAATTTCTTCTTCGTCGATATCCAGGGAAGTGAAATCGCAGGGTTCCGCACGCTCCTCAACGAATCGATGCCGAACGGCAAGGTCATCGAGGTGCCGATGCTGCGCGGCCGCATCATCGCCTTCAACGGCGAGGACGTGAACAGCCGCAACGTGCCGCCGAGCGGTCAATGGGTGCTGCGCGGCGACCGCGGCATCACCTATGCCAAGAACAAGCCTGAGAATTCGACGCTTGCCGAGGGCAGTTGGTGGGCGCCTGACCATAGCGGCGAGCCGCTGGTGTCGTTCTCCGCGGAAGAGGCGCGCGAACTCGGATTGAAGATCGGCGACATGGTGACCGTCAACGTGCTTGGCCGCAACATCACCGCCAAGATCGCCAATTTCCGCAATGTCGAATGGGAATCGCTGTCGATCAACTTCGTGATGGTGTTCTCGCCCAACACCTTTGCCGGCGCGCCGCATGCGTGGCTGGCAACGGTGATCGATCCCGGTGCGACGCCCGACGAGGAGGCGACGGTGCTGAAGGCCGTTACCAACGCCTATCCGACGATCACGAGCGTGCGGGTAAAGGATGCTCTCGACATTGTGAACGGGCTTCTCGGACAACTGGCAACGGCGATCCGTGCCGCTGCCGCCGTCGCGCTTGTCGCCTCCGTCCTGGTGCTGGCCGGCGCGCTTGCCGCGGGCAATCGGGCGCGCATCCACGATGCGGTGGTGCTGAAGACGCTGGGTGCCACACGCGCGACGCTGATCCGTGCCTTCAGCTACGAATACATCATCCTTGGCCTTGCAACCGCTGTCTTTGCGCTGTTTGCGGGCGGTGTTTCCGCTTGGTTCGTCGTTAGCCGGATCATGAAGCTGCCGTCGAATTTCCTGCCGGATGTGGCCGTCGCCACGGTCGTCATTGCACTGGTGATGACGGTCGGCATCGGGCTTGCAGGCACCTGGCGTGTGCTGGGTCAGAAGGCGGCGCCGGTTCTGCGGGAGCTTTGAGCTGACGGAGTTAACCGTAAATCCCTGTGATGCAAGGCCATAAACGCTCAGGCTGTGCCGAATCAGGGGTCTAAAGGTCTTGTACGCAAGGGCTTTCGGCATCATATTTATCCACAGGCATGCTGGAGCCCCGCAGCGGCGCCTGGGCATGGGATGATGGCCGATCGGTCAGGTCATCCGCCCGACACCGTAAGTTCAACCGGGGCTTAAATGAGGAAACAATGGCTGATCTGAGAAACTACCAAACCCGAATGTCGCCCGCCGGCGCTCAGGCGGGTGCCGTGATCGACGAAGGCCTTCGCACGTATATGCTGAAGGTCTACAACTTGATGGCCCTCGGCCTGGCGATTACCGGTGTGGCAGCTTACGGAACATTCGCGCTTGCCGTCTCCAATCCGGCATTCGCCCAACTTCTCTATGCGTCGCCCCTGAAATGGGTCGTCATGCTCGCTCCGCTGGGTCTCGTGTTCTTCATGAGCTTCCGCATCAATAACATGAGCGTTTCTGCTGCGCAGATGACGTTCTGGGTCTATGCGGCTCTGATGGGCGTTTCGCTGTCGTCGATCTTCATGGTCTTCACCGGCCAGAGCATCGTGCAGACGTTCTTCGTCACCGCCGCCTCCTTCGGCGCGCTGTCGCTCTACGGCTACACCACGAAGAAGGACCTGTCCGGCATGGGCTCGTTCCTGATCATGGGTCTGTTCGGCGTCATCATCGCGTCGATCGTCAACATCTTCCTCGCCTCTTCGGCGCTTAGCTTCGCGATCTCGGTAATCGGCGTGCTGATCTTCGCAGGCCTTACCGCCTACGACACGCAGAAGATCAAGGAAATGTACTACGATGCCGATGACAGCACCGTGGCCGGCCGCAAGGCGATCATGGGTGCCCTGACGCTCTACCTCGACTTCATCAACCTGTTCATGTTCATGCTGCAGTTCCTGGGCAACCGGAACAACTAAGCCTGAAGAGATTGACGGAAAAGGCGGCTTCGGCCGCCTTTTTTGTTACCAGGAAAAGGCTTGATCGATCGGTGCGATCCGTGTGACTGAATGGGGAAATCGAAGAACCTTCAAGATCCGTCCATGCCACTGACCTTACGCGACGCCACCGTCTCCGATCTGCCCGCCATCGCCGAAATCTACCGCGAATCCGTTCTGAACGGCGTCGCGACCTACGAGATCGTGCCTCCGTCGGAGGCGGAGATGGCAACACGCTTCTCCACCATCATAGGCCATGGCTATCCCTATATCGTCGCCCTCGACGAGGCGGGCACGATCGTCGGCTACGCCTATGCCTCCGCCTTTCGCACGCGCACGGCCTACCGCTTCCTGGTCGAGGATTCGATCTACCTCGCGCCATCGGCGCGTGGGAAGGGGGCAGGAAAGATGTTGCTGGTCGAACTGGTCGAGCGCTGCACCGCGCTTGGATTTCGCCAGATGGTGGCGGTTATCGGCGGGGCCCATCCTGCATCGATCGCCGTCCACCGCTCGGCCGGCTTCGAACATCAGGGGCTGATGAAGGCGACCGGCTTCAAGCATGGCCGGTGGCTCGATACCGCGATCATGCAGCTTGCGCTTGGCGATGGATTGACGAGCGATCCGCCGGAGGGCGTTTACCCAGATACACTTTATCAAGCCTGAGGGCCGGTGTTATCACAGCCATCCGGTCCATGAGCCCGGGCTCGGACCTCCGATCGGCCTCGAACCGGTCTCTCAGGTTTTGACCAGCTTGAGCGCCTTGTCGAAGACCTTCAGCACCGGCCCGAGCTCGTGTCCGCGTTTCAGGATCGTGCCGTGAATGTTGAGCACGCTGTAGGCGCCCTGCTTGGCCGCCAGTTTCGGATTTTTCTCGATGCGGTAGAGAGGCATCTCGCCCGATCGCTTGAAAACGGAGAAGACGGCCCGGTCGCTCATGTGGTCGATGGCGTAGTCTCGCCATTCGCCTTCGCCGACCATGCGGCCGTAGATCCACAGGATCTGGTCGAGTTCGCGACGGTGAAAGGTGATGGGAGGGGCATTCCGGGCGTTCTTGTATTCGTGAAGATCGACGACCACTTCGGAAGTGGTCGGGCGCTGATGTCGCGCCTGGCCTCGCGGCAAATCCGGCTCATCGGTCATCGGCAATCCGGCCTTCTGTTGTGACAGAACGATAACAGTTTGCCTGACACGAGCCGAAAAGCAAGCCGGAACCAGCCGGAAGCCGTTGGGTACAGACGGCATTTCTTGCCTCTGCCCCATTTCAGTCAAATCGCCGCCCCAATTCACCGCAAAACTCGCAGGCGCTGACGGACAGAGTCGTTGCCACCGTATGTCCGGTCAGATCGTCATGCTGCGTGACCTTCAACGAACGCAGTCATGGCCGGTTCGGTCCGGTAACTTCGAACCCTCAGCCCCAGCCCCTCGATGCTGCCGGGCCGAACCACCCCTCCTGCATAATTCCTTAAATCGGAATCGATTTAAGGACAAAATTATGCAGCAACTCAAAGTGTTACAGCGACCTTTGTGCGTCTAAATAGACGCGCGGCGCTGTAAGGAATTCTGCAGCCGCTCACAGTTTGCCCTGTGGGCCAGCGAGCACGGCCGTCGCGCCGATGATCGCCCCCGGGGTTTCGGCATCCTTCATCGACTGCAACAGCACCGCGCAGCCGCTTTTGCCACGCTGCTCCGTCAGGACCGTTGCAGGAAGGGTAAAGGTTGCCGGCTTGCCATCCCACATACCGATGGTCTGGATATCACGCACGGCGTGCCAGTAGGCGATCTCCTTGCCGCTGTTTTCGCCTTTCTCGACATTGACGATCTTCGCCCGATCGAAATAGACGACGACGACATTGGCCTTGCCATCACCCGCGCCGACCTTGATCGAGATCTCGTCGCCGTTGATCTTCGCCTCGACCGGAACGGCAAGCCCCTTGCCGGCGGCCTTCATGATGTCGAGCCGGGATTTGATCGCCTGCAGATTGGCGCCGTTGACATGATCGCGGCCGTTGAGGATCGCCTGCGGCGTATAAACGCCGTTGCGACCGAGCATCCGCGCATAGGCATATTGCCGGTCGGTGTTCTCGCTTGAGGCGAGTGTGTCCTTCCAGCCGAGATAATTCCAGTAATCGACATGATAGGACAGCGCCACCACGTCGCCGTCATCCACCAGCTTCTTCAATGCGGCATCGGCCGGCGGGCAGGAGGAACAGCCCTGGCTGGTGAAGAGTTCGACGACGCCCTTGATAACCTTGCCGTCCTCCGCCATGGCCGGAACCGACGCTGCCGCAAAAAGCCCGAAAGCCATTGCAACAGGGCAAAGGAAAAATCTGTCTGCGAATGTCATGGCGTCACTTCATTGCCGGCCGACAGGCCTACTTCACGGGGAAGCCCATTACATACGACGCCGATGCTTCAACGGGAAGTCACGTTGGAGTGAGGATATGGGCAGGCAACCCCAAAGGGAATGTGAAAGGGCCGGGACACCTTGCGGTATCCCGGCCCTTCAATGTTTCAGACAACCAGAGCGATCAGGCGGCGAGGTCGCGCAGAACCGTCTGCAGGATGCCGCCGTTGTTGACGTAGGTGACTTCGTCGAGCGTATCGATGCGGCAGACGAGCGGAACGTCCTTCACGCTGCCGTCGCCGTAGATGATCCTGGCGACGCGCTTTTCGCGCGGCTGGACATTGGCGAGGTTGCCGATGGTGACGATCTCATCGCCCTTCAAAGCCAGCGATTCCCAGGTCGTGCCCTGTTCGAAGACGAACGGGATGACGCCCATGCCGACCAGGTTCGAGCGGTGGATGCGCTCGAAGGACTGGGCGATCACGGCCTTGACGCCGAGAAGGTTCGTGCCCTTCGCAGCCCAGTCGCGCGACGAGCCGTTGCCGTATTCGACGCCGGCGAAGATGACGAGCGGAACGCCCTCTTCCTTGTACTGCATGGCGGCGTCGTAGATCGACATCTCTTCCTTCGACGGATAGTGGATGGTGTAACCACCTTCCTTGCCGTTCGGGCCGAGCATGTGGTTGCGGATGCGGATGTTGGCAAAGGTGCCGCGCATCATCACCTCATGGTTGCCACGACGCGTACCGTACTGGTTGAAGTCGGCGACGCCGACGCCATTGCCTATGAGGTAAGCACCCGCCGGCGAGGCAGCCTTGATCGAACCGGCCGGCGAGATGTGGTCGGTGGTGATCTTGTCGCCGAACAGGCCAAGGACGCGCGCACCGTTGATGTCGGAGATGCCCGAGCCGGACTTGCCCATGCCCACGAAGTAAGGCGGGTTCTGCACGTAGGTCGAACCGTCGTCCCAGGCGTAGGTCTGGCCCGGAGGAACCTGAACGGCTTGCCAGTTCTCGTCGCCCTTGAACACGTCGGCATACTTGGTCGCGTAGAGTTCGCGGGTGACGTACTTGAAGATGAACTCCTGGATTTCCTTGGAGGTCGGCCAGATGTCCTTGAGGAAGACCGGGTTGCCGTTCTGGTCTTCGCCGAGCGGCTCGTTGGTCAGATCCTTCTGGACCGTGCCGGCAAGCGCGTAGGCGACGACGAGCGGCGGCGAGGCGAGGTAGTTCGCCTGAACGTCCGGTGAGATACGGCCTTCGAAGTTGCGGTTGCCCGACAGAACGCCAGCGGCGATCAGGCCCTTGTCGTTGATCGTCTTCGAGATCGGGCCCGGCAGCGGGCCGGAGTTGCCGATGCAGGTGGTGCAGCCGAAGCCGACGAGGTTGAAGCCGAGCGCGTCGAGGTCCTTCTGCAGGCCCGACTTGGCGAGGTATTCGCCGACGACCTGCGATCCCGGTGCCAGCGAGGTCTTGACCCACGGCTTGGACTTCAGGCCCTTGGCAACAGCGTTGCGGGCGAGAAGGCCGGCGGCGATCAGGACCGACGGGTTGGAGGTGTTGGTGCACGATGTGATCGCCGCGATGGCAACGTCGCCATGGCCGAGATCGAAGTCGGTGCCTTCGACGGCGTAACGGTTCGAAAGCTGGCCGGGCTTCTTGTAGTCGCCTTCGAGCGCGGTTGCGAAACCGGACGCGATGCTTTCCAGTGGAATGCGGCCTTCCGGACGCTTCGGACCAGCCATAGCGGGGACAACGTCGCCGAGGTCGAGTTCCAGCGTGTCGGTGAAGACCAGCTCGGAGCCGTCACCCTCGCGCCACATGCCTTGAGCCTTGGAGTAGGCTTCGACCAGCGCGATGCGCTGCTCTTCGCGGCCGGACATGGTGAGGTAGTTGATGGTTTCGCTGTCGACCGGGAAGAAGCCGCAGGTGGCGCCGTATTCCGGACCCATGTTGCCGATGGTGGCGCGGTCGGCGAGCGTCATGTTGTCGAGGCCGGGGCCGAAGAATTCGACGAACTTCGAAACCACGCCCTTCTTGCGCAGCATCTGCACGACCATCAGCACGAGGTCGGTGGCGGTGACGCCTTCCTTGAGCTTGCCGGTCAGCTTGAAGCCGATGACCTCGGGCAGCAGCATGGAAACCGGCTGGCCGAGCATGGCGGCTTCAGCCTCGATGCCGCCGACGCCCCAGCCGAGAACGCCAAGGCCGTTGATCATCGTGGTGTGGCTGTCGGTGCCGACGCAGGTGTCCGGGTAGGCGGTGATTTCGCCGTCTTCGTCACGGGTCCAGACGGTCTGGCCCAGATATTCCAGATTGACCTGGTGACAGATGCCGGTGCCGGGCGGCACGACGCGGAAGTTCTTGAACGCCTGCTGGCCCCACTTCAGGAAGCGGTAGCGCTCGCCGTTGCGCTGATATTCCAGCTCGACGTTGCGGGCAAAAGCGTTCGGGGTGCCGAATTCGTCGACGATGACCGAGTGGTCGATGACAAGGTCGACGGGCACGAGCGGGTTGATCTTTTCCGGATCGCCGCCGAGCGAGACCATCGCGTCACGCATGGCTGCGAGGTCGACGACGGCAGGAACGCCGGTGAAGTCCTGCATCAGGACGCGGGCCGGGCGGTAGGCGATTTCGTTTTCGGCGGTGCCCTTGTCGTTCAGCCAAGCCGCAACGTTCTCGATGTCCTTCTTGGTGACGGAGCGACCGTCTTCGTTACGCAGCAGGTTTTCGAGCAGCACCTTCATCGAGTAGGGGAGCTTCGAAACGCCGGCGAGACCGCTCGCCTCAGCCTTGGGCAGGCTGTAATAGACGTAGTCGACACCGTTGACGGTGAGCGTGGAGCGACAATTGAAACTGTCTAGGGACTTGGACACTGGATAATACCCCGTTCCGTCTGATCGCCAAAAACTGACGTACGAACGCCCGAGCGCAATGAAGCGCGAATTGGGATGCGGGTGCGGCCATTTCCGCTGTCCGTACGTGGAAATTCATTCCATGTTCGGCGCTAGGATGAAATTCACGCCGACCGCTGGCGTGTTGGCCGCCTTATAGATAATTTCTCCAAATCGTGCCAGACCAACCAAGGTCCAATCGGGACTTTTTTTTGCCCTGCGGCAAAGAGTGTAAAGGGAAGCTGAAAATTCATGCGCCTGCTGGCTGAAGGTCTGAGTGCGAGGCGAGGCGAGGATCTGATTTTTAACGATATTTCCTTTGCTCTTAGTGCCGGCGAAGCCCTTGTGGTGACGGGTCCGAACGGCTCGGGAAAGTCGACTTTGCTGCGTGTTCTGGCCGGTCTTCTCATGGCTGAATCCGGGAGCCTGAAACTTGAGAGCGGCCCTCCTGAAATGCGCCATCCATCGGAGATCAGCCACTATCTCGGTCATCGGAACGCGATGAAGCGCGAACTGACCGTCGCGGAAAATCTTTCCTTCTGGAAGGATTTCATGGGTGATTCGCAGGGCGGCTCGGGCAAGGGCCTTGTCGAAGCGGTGGAGGCCGTCGGCCTTCCCGGCATCGCGCATCTGCCCTTCGGCTATCTGTCGGCCGGCCAGCAGCGCCGCATGGCGATGGCCAAGCTGCTTGTCGCCTACCGTCCAATCTGGATCCTCGACGAGCCGACGGCCGCGCTCGACGCCGGCGCCGACAAGCTGTTTGCCGGATTGGTCAATGCGCATCTCGATCGCGGCGGCATCGTCGTCGCGGCGACGCACCAGCCGCTCGGGCTCGAGCGCATCAAGGAATTGCGGATGACCGGCTTTTCCGGCGTCGGCGGAGGCATGTGGCATGACGCGTGATAAGGCGGCCAGCGGCAAAGAGATGAAGGGACGCCGCAAGTGATCGCGCTCTTCTTCCGCGACCTGAAACTTTCCATCCGCGCCGGCGGCGGCGCGATGATCGGCGTCTTGTTCTTCATGACGGTCGTTGCCGTCATTCCCTTCGGCGTCGGTCCCGACCTCAACCTGCTGGCGCGGATCGGCCCGGCGATCCTTTGGATCGGGGCCCTGCTCGCATCGCTGCTCGGCCTCGACCGGCTGTTTCAGGCGGAGCGTGAAGACGGATCGCTCGATCTGATGCTGATGCAGGAAACGCCGCTGCTCGTCACCGTTTTCGTCAAATGTGCGGCCCATTGGGCTGCCACCGGCCTGCCGCTGGTGATCGCCGCGCCGCTGCTCGGCCTGTTCATGAACATGGACGAGCTTGCAATCGGCGCCACCATGCTGACGCTTCTCGTCGGAACCCCGGCCATCACCTTCATCGGTGCGGTCGGTGCTGCCGTCGCGGTGTCGTTGCCGCGCGGCGGTCTGCTGGTCTCGATCCTGGTGCTGCCGCTTGCCATTCCGGTGCTGATCTTCGGTGTCAGCGCCGTTTACGCGGCGATCGAGGATCCCGCCCCGTTTCTGCCGCCCTTGATGATCCTGATGGCGATCACCCTGTTTTTTGCCGTCATCGGGCCTGTTGCCGCCGCCGCGGCGCTTCGTCATGCGTCCGACTGACGCGGATGGTGCGGGAAAGGGCGAAAGTGTTTGCGGTTTGCCGCCGCTATCCCGCTCTAACCTGTTAAAATCGATGAGGTTTATGATCGTTGGGTTGATGCGGCACAAAAATCATCGTGATCTCGTGATTGACGGGGATCAATTGCAGCAAGAGGCCTAAAGCGTTAAAGAGCCATCATGAGCGAAAACAGCCTGGCTATCCGCAAATTCAGCGATCTCGCCAACCCGACGCGGTTTCTGGCGCTGGCCGATCGCGTTCTGCCGTGGTTCGCGGCGCTGACGGCGCTTTTCTTCGTCGTCGGTCTCTGGCTGTCGTTCACGACGGAAGGCGATTACCAGCAGGGCGAGACGGTGCGCATCATGTATGTGCACGTGCCGGCGGCCTGGCTGTCGATGATGTGTTACTCGGTCATGGCGCTGGCTGCGCTTGGCACGCTCGTCTGGCGGCATCCGCTTGCCGACGTGTCGTCGCGGGCCGCAGCGCCGATCGGCGCCTGTTTTACCTTTCTGGCGCTCGTCACCGGCTCGCTCTGGGGCAAGCCGATGTGGGGCGCCTGGTGGGTGTGGGACGCGCGGCTGACATCGGTCTTCGTGCTGTTTCTGATGTATCTCGGGCTGATGGCGCTCAACCGCGCCATGGACGACCCGGCGCGTTCGTCGCGCGTCTCGGCCGTGCTGGTGCTGGTCGGCTTCGTCAACATTCCGATCATCAAATTTTCGGTCGAATGGTGGAACACGCTGCACCAGCCGGCCAGTGTGCTCAGGCTCGACGGCCCGACGATCGACCCGGAGTTCCTCCGCCCGCTCGTCGTCATGGCCATCGCCTTTACGCTTCTGTTCTTCACGCTGCATATCGCTGCCATGCGCAACGAGATCTGGCGCCGGCGCGTGACGTCGCTTCGCCGGCTCGCGGCCCGCAGTGCCGGTCGGGAGGCCTGATCCCATGATGAGCCATGCAGCTTATGTTTTTGCCAGCTACGGGATCGCGACGCTGACTGCCGTCGGCCTCTGTCTCTGGGTGATCGCCGACGGACGGGCGCGCCAGCGTGAGCTGCGTGAACTCGAAGCGTCAGGCGTGCGCCGGCGCTCGGCGGAAGCATCAACCGGAGAGCCCAGATGACCAGCACCCCCGCACCCGGTAGCGAGGAGCGCAAGCCGGGAGCCCTGCGCGTCGGTCTTGCCCTTCTGCCGCTCGCGATCTTCGCGGCGCTTGCCGCCATCTTCTGGAGCCAGCTCAATTCCGGCAAGGATGTGAGCGAGATCCCCTCGGCGCTGATCGGCACCAAGGCGCCAACACTCGACATGCCGCCGCTCGAAGGTGCGACCCGAAATGGTCAGCCGATGCCGGCGCTGACCGACGCGGCGATCAAGGGCAAGCTGACGCTGGTCAATGTCTGGGCGTCCTGGTGCGTGCCGTGCCGGCAGGAGCATCCGTTCATTCTCGAACTGTCGAAGGACGAGCGGCTGACGGTCGTCGGTATCAACTACAAGGACCAGAACGAAAACGCGCTGCGGTTCTTGGGCGAACTTGGCAATCCCTTTGCCGCCGTCGGCATCGACCCGCGCGGCAAGGCGGCGATCGATTGGGGTGTCTACGGTATTCCCGAATCCTATCTCGTCGGTGCCGACGGCACGATCCTTTACAAGCGCGTCGGACCGTTCGACGAGAAGAGCGTTAGGGAAGGGCTGATGCCGGCCATCGAGAAGGCCGCCGCTGGATCTTGAGCGCCTTCAGCGCTTTTATCAGCAATGCGCCCCTTATCCGGCCTGCCTGCCGCCTACCCCAATCCATCCGCATTGCCTCGACGACATGCACGACTACCGTTACTCCGCAGGGCAGCGACGGAGGGGACGAGGGGAACGGCGAAGACCGGCTCGACTAAATCCCCGCCTGCCATTCGCGGATCGCATCCAGCGGCCAGGCCAGCATCAGCACGTTGAGGGTCAGGTTGTCGCGGATCAGCCAGCCGGTGAAGAGTTCGAAGCCGATGGCAATTGCCACCGTCAGCCAGACGGGCATGCGGGCGGCGAACATGAAGCCTGCGACCATGGCCAGCGTGTCCATCGTCGAATTGAGGATACTGTCGCCGAAATAGTCGAGCGAGATCGTCGCCGAGCGATAGCGGTTGATAACCATTGGGGTGTTTTCGGCAATCTCCCAGGCGGATTCGATGGCCATCGCCAGGAACAGCTTGGCGGTCAGCGGCTTGCCGCGCAGAAGCAGGTGGCCGAGACCGTAGAACAGGAAGCCGTGGATGATGTGCGACGGCGTATACCAGTCGGCGATGTGCTGGGAGTTGCCGCTCGATTTGACCACGCCCTCGAACAGCTTGACGTAGCCGCATTCGCAGATCCAGATACGGCCCATCAGATGCTGGGTGATGACCTGTATGGCGAGAACGCCGACACAGGCTGCAAACCAGATGAGCGCGCGCCGGTTCTGGCTGTCGTTGCCGTCGATGGCGGTGCTCACTCGGCGCTATCCTGTTCCAGCGAATGCTTCATGATCAACGGCATTTGCGCCAGTGTAAACAGGATGGTGATGGGCATCGTGCCCCAGACCTTGAACGCTACCCAGAAATCGGTGGAGAACGAGCGCCAGACGACCTCGTTGAGGGCGGCGAGAACGAGGAAGAACACGCCCCAACGCACCGTGAGCTTGCGCCAGCCGTCCTCGTCGAGCTTGAAGGCGGAGTGGAAGACGTAGCCGAGCAGCGACTTGCCGAAGAGAAGCCCGCCGAGCAGGATCGTGCCGAACAACGTGTTGACGATCGTCGGCTTCATCTTGATGAAGGTGTCGTTCTGCAGCCAGAGCGTCAGCGCGCCGAAGACGAACACGACGATGCCGGAGATCAGCGGCATCATCGGCAACGTGCGGGTGAGCATCCAGGAAACGGCGAGCGCGATTGCGGTCGCGGCCATGAACAGGCCCGTCGCCACGAAGATCGGGCCGCCGAGTTCGGCCAGCGTCGGAAAATGCCCTGCCAGCCACTCGCCGCGGGAATTGGCGAAGAAGAAGACCATCAATGGTCCCAGTTCCAGCACCAGCTTCAACAGCGGGCTGACTTCCTTCTGCGGCTTGGTAGCCTCGATCGTCGACATTTCGGGATCCTGTTTTCGCATGTGCCTGCCGCTCATAACACCAGCTTTGCGGCAAAACCATATCAAGGCAGCCAGCTTGCGCAAACGCCACTGCATAATTCCCTTAATCGGAATCGATCTAGGCACAAAATTATGCAGCAGATCAAAATGTTACAGCGACCTTTGCGCGCCTGAACAGGCGCGCAAAGGTCGCTGTATGGCGCCGCGTGTTCAATATGAGATGGTGTGAGTCCGCCGTCAGGCGGCGACGCCCGCGATCGCCTCGGCGAAATCCTTGGCCTCGAACGGTTCGAGATCGTCGATGCCTTCGCCGACGCCGATGAAATAGACCGGCAACTTGTGCTTGGCCGAGATGGCCACGAGAATGCCGCCACGGGCCGTGCCGTCGAGCTTGGTCATGATCAGCCCGCTGACGCCGGCGACATTGCGGAAGATCTCCACCTGCTGCAGCGCGTTCTGGCCGGTGGTGGCGTCGAGCGTTTGCAGCACCGTGTGAGGCGCATCCGGATCCAGCTTGCCGAGCACGCGCACGATCTTTTCGAGTTCGGCCATCAGCTCGGCCTTGTTCTGCAGCCGGCCGGCGGTGTCGATGATCAGCACGTCGGCCTTCTTTTCGCGCGCCTGCTGGAACGCCTCGTAGGCGAGGCCGGCTGCATCGGCGCCGAGCTTGGAGGAGACAATATCGGACTTGGTGCGCTCGGCCCAGATCTTCAGCTGCTCGATGGCGGCGGCGCGGAAGGTGTCGCCGGCGGCGAGCATCACCTTGAGGCCGGCGCCTGACAGCTTGGCCGCAAGCTTGCCGATCGTCGTGGTCTTGCCGGTGCCGTTGACGCCGACCACCAGGATGACGTGCGGCTTGTGGCTGAGATCGAGTTCCAGCGGCTTGGCGACGGGCGACAGCACCTTGGTGATCTCGCCGGCCATGATGCGCGACACGTCCTCGCCGGAAACATCCTTGCCGTAGCGCTCGGAGGCGAGCGTGTCGGTGATGCGCATCGCTGTCTCGACGCCGAGATCGGCCTGGATCAGCAGATCCTCCAGATCCTGCAGCGTCGCTTCGTCGAGCTTGCGCTTGGTAAAGAGGCTGGCGATCTGGCCGGTCAGTTGCGACGAGGTGCGGGCGAGCCCGCGGCGCAGGCGCTGATACCAGCTGAGTTTGGGCTGCGGCGCGGCAGCTGGCTCTTCCATTGCGCGCTCGGCAGCACTGGCAAACCCCTTCGGCAGGCTGGCCGCGACAGGCGTTTCGGCGACGGGGGCGTCGAAGACGGGCGCTTCGATGACTGGCGCTTCGATGACTGGCGCCTCGGGGACACTGTCGCTTTCTTCGATGATTTCCGCGGCAGGTTCCGAATCGGCAGTCGCGTCGTGGCTTGCATCCCCGCCGATCGGTCGATCTTCAACGGCGGCGAGTTCTTCCTGCTCGGCCAGATCCTCCGGCTCGACAGGCGGTTCTTCCGGTACGGTTTCCTGAAGTGCTGCGTAGGCCTCAAGCGCCTCTTGCGCTGCCGGGGACAGCTCTTCCTGTTCTGCCGCGGGTTCAACAGACGCGACAGCTTCGTTGCCGACGACAACGTCCTCGTCGCCGCGGGCCTCGTCCGGTGCCGGTCCGCCTGCGGTCTCGATCTCGGCCGGCAGGATCGGGTCCTCGACGGAAAGCGGCAGGGCTTCGAGGTCCGACAGCGGCTCAAGCAGCTCTTCGGAGGTTTCTTCGGCCGGGCGCTGCTCGGCAACGAGCTCGTCGACGAGCACGTCGACCGGGGCAATCTCCTCGGGGACAGCCGGCTTCGGCGCCGGTTGCGCTTCAGCCGGAACCGCGGCCGCGGCGTCCGCTTCCGGCGCGGCATCCTGCGGCTTGGTTTCCTCGACAGTGCCCTTGCCGAAGGAGAAGATCTTCTTGATGAAACCGATTGCCATTCAGGGATTCCGCATGAGTCAGGCCGCAGCCATCTGTTTTACCTGCATCGTCAGATGCTTGCCATTGTGGCCGGTGATCGTGACCGGCACAAGCGCACGGGGTTTGAGGCCGGCGGCATCGACGAGCGTGAAGTTTTCGGTGTGCGCGAGGCCGTTGTTTTCGACCAACAATGTCTGCTCGCTGCCGACCATGCTATCGAGGTGGCGGGCATGGAGTGCCGCACCCGTCGCACGAAGGCGCGCGGCGCGATCCTTGACCACCGCCCGGTCGAGCTGCGGCATGCGCGCGGCCGGCGTGCCGGGGCGGGGGCTATAGGGAAAGACATGCAGATGGGCGATGCCGCAATCCTCGGCAAGCCGCACGGCGTTTTCGAACATCTCTTCGGTTTCCGTCGGGAAGCCGGCGATCATGTCGGCGCCGAGGCTGATCTCGGGGCGCAAGCGCCGGACCTGATCGGCGAAGGCGCGGGCGTCAGCACTCGAATGGCGACGCTTCATGCGTTTCAGGATCATGTCGTCGCCATGCTGCAGCGACAGATGCAGATGCGGCATGAAGCGGGTCTCGTCGGCGATCAGGTCGAACAGATGGCTGTCGGCCTCGATGCCGTCGATCGACGAGAGGCGCAGGCGGCGGATATCCGGCACCTGTTTCAGGAGAGTTTTCGCCAGCAGTCCGAGCGTCGGCGTTCCCGGCAGGTCGGCGCCGTAGCTCGTGGCATCGACGCCGGTCAGGACGATCTCGCTATAGCCGCCATCGGCGAGCCTGCGCGCCTGGTCGACCACCGCGCCCATCGGCACGGAGCGCGAATTGCCGCGGCCGTAAGGGATGATGCAGAAGGTGCAGCGGTGATCGCAACCGTTCTGCACCTGGATGAAGGCGCGCACGTGACCGTCGATATGTTTGACCATCTGCGGCGCGGTGGCGCGCACGCTCATGATGTCGTTGACGCGGAGCTTTTCTTCCGCCGAGACGCCGAAATCGGGCAGGGAACGATAGGAGGCGCTTTTCAGCTTCTCTTCGTTGCCGAGCACGGCGTCGACCTCGGCCATGCCGGCGAAGGTTTCCTTCTCCGTCTGGGCAGCGCAGCCGGTGACGATGATGCGGGCATGCGGGTTGTCGCGGCGGGCGCGGCGGATCGCCTGACGCGCCTGGCGCACGGCCTCGCCGGTCACCGCGCAGGTGTTGACGAGGATGGCATTGTTCAGCCCCGCCTTTTCGGCTTCCGCCCGCATCACTTCGGATTCGTAGGTATTGAGACGGCAGCCGAAGGTTATGACCTCGACGCCGCTCAAAGCGCCCGGGCCCCCGCGGTTCCCGGTTGGGCTTCATCTCGCTGCCAGGCGCCGGTGGCGGGATCGACGGTTCCCGACCATTCCCATTCGGCCGGGCCGGTCATGACGACGTGGTCGTCCGCTTCACGCCATTCGATCGAAAGCGGGCCGCCGGGTACGTTGACGATCACCTTGCGGTCGGTGCGGTCCGTCCGCGCGGCGCTGACGGCCGCGGCGCAGGCGGCAGAACCGCAGGCGAGCGTCAGGCCGGCGCCGCGTTCCCAGGTTCGCAGATCCATCTCGCCGCGCGACAGCACGCGCGCGATCGAGATGTTGGCCCGCTCGGGGAACATCGGGTGGTTTTCGAGCAGGGGTCCGAAGCGTTCGAGGTCGTAGGACCAGACGTCGTTGTCGACCCAGAAGATCGCGTGCGGATTGCCCATGGAGGCAACCGAGGGCGAATGCAGCACGGGATTGTCGATCGGGCCGATCTGCAGCTCGATCCGGCGCGTGTCGTGAAACTCTTCCGACAGCGGGATCTCGTTCCAGCCGAAGCGCGGGCTTCCCATGTCGACGGAGATCGTCCCGTCGTCGTGCTCCCTGGCCTCGAGCAGGCCGGCAACCGTATGGAAGAGAAAGGTCTTCTTGCCGGTCTCGGCGGCGAGCGCCTGGACGACGCAGCGGGTGCCGTTGCCGCAGGCCTGCGCCATCGAGCCGTCGGAATTGACGATGTCGATCCAGGCGTCGGTGCCGGCGGCCTTCGGATCGTGGATCGCCATGATCTGGTCGAAGGCGGTTGCCGGATCGGCGTTGAGCGCAATGGCTGCCTGCGGCGTCACGCGGTCGCGGCGGCCGCGCATGTCGACGACCAGGATCTTGTTTCCAAGCCCGTTCATTCTGGCAAATTGCACGTTGTCGGCCATGTCGCGATTGTCCAAACCGGCCTCGCCAAGCGGAGGCACCCTTCATTCGGGCTGTATATGGCGGAAAAGCCCGGAAATTACCAGTGCCGGCTTCATTGGTCCGTCGGTGCCGAGGGCGGCACGTCGAAGATTTCGCCCGGGCGCATGGCCCTGAAGCGGGTGCGTGCGATTTCCGCCTCGTCCAGTGCCTGTTCGAGCGCCTTAACCGGAGCATCGACGCCTTCATCGGTCAGCCGGAAGGTTCCCCAGTGGTGCCCGGCCACGTGGTCGGCGGCGCAGTCGATCATGCCCTGGACCGCCTCCTCCGGGTTCTGGTGATGATCCTGCATGAACCAGCGCGGCTCGTAGGCGCCGAAGGGCAGGTTGGCGAGGCGGAAGCCGCCATGCTTTTCGCGGGCTGCGCGATAATTGATGCCGCCGTGAAAGCCGGTGTCGCCGACATGATAGATCTTGCCGACCGGGGTTTCGATGACGAAGGCGGCCCAGAGCGCCATGCGGCGGTCGCCAGAGCCGCGCGCCGACCAGTGATGGGAGGGCTCGGCATGGATCACCAGCTCGTCTTCGAGGTCCAGCCGGTCGCCCCAGTCGAGAACGGATATGGTCGCGTCCGGCACGGTGCGGCGGATGATCGTATCGTTGCCGAGCGGCGTGACGATCAGCGGGCTGTGCTCCTCGTTGAGGGCTGCCAGCGTGTCGAGATCGAGGTGGTCGTAATGGTTGTGGGTGACGAGCACGAGGTCGATCGGCGGCAGATCGTCCATCTCGATGCCGGGCGCATTGCGCCGCGACGGGCCGACAAGGGCAAAGGGGCTCGCCCTGTGGGCCCAGACCGGGTCGGTCAGGATGTTGAAGCCATGCACCTGTATGAGCAGGGTCGCGTGGCCGACCATCGTCACCCGCAGGCGATCGGCCTCGATGCTCAGCTCCGGCTTTGCCTGCTGAAACGGGCTCGGATAATGCGCTGGCCACTTCACCTTGCCGTGACCGAGCTGCCAGCGCAGAAGGTCGATCATGCCTCGCGGCTGCCGGCCGTTGGGGTTGAAGAACCGCGTACCGTCGAAGTGGTCGGAGGCAGGCCCCCGGTAATAAGGATTCACCTTCGGCATCGTCGTCTTCCGGCGATTGTTCGGTGGCTGTGTCTAAAAAACATAGGCGCTTCCGATGCGTCGTTACAGGGTGAAAGGGCAAGGTTTAAGAAAATCTTGAATGTAGCAACTCGATTGCTATTGTACCTTATGCTGGTTCGCTTCGACAAACAGGAACGTCTCTACAAGGCCATCAAGCTGGTCCGGCCGATCCATCTTAATGTGCATCGCTCGATTGAGCACATACTGGAAGGCTCGGGCATTTCGGTCGCCGAAAGGGCGGTGCTGGAGCTTCTCTGCGCCGAACCGTTGACGGTGCCGGAGGCGGCGCGGCGATTGTCGATGAAACGGCAGTTCGTGCTGCGCGTCGTCGTCGGGCTGCTGGAAAAGGGTTTTTTGGAAAAGCGACCCAACCCGGAACATCGGCGCGCCTATTTCTGTGTGCCGAGCCCTGCCGGTCGCGACCTGTTCGAGGCACTCCACCGGCGCGAACTCGAATTGCTGCACGCGGTTCTGGGCGATATCAACCAGACCGAAGTGGTTGCGGCACTCAGGGTCATGACGCGCGTCGCGACCGCGTTCGAGGACCTGGCGCGCGAACTCGGGGCGCAAGACAGGAAGGAAGGCCCATGACCGCAGTTCTCTACGGACTTGGCGCCGTGATCATCGCGGCCGCAGCCAATGTCTGAAATCCCTGCCGCCGGATTTGCCTGTCGTTCTTGACTTTTCGGCCGCTTTCCTGTTTATCGCGGCAAATTCCTTCGCAAGTTGATGACTTCGAAGCCACCGACCGGGCCCCGCAAAGGTATAAAGAGAGCCCGGAGGTCAACATCCGACAGCGCGTTGCGCCCTCGGGTGGTTTTTGGCTTTGCGCCTTGTTTTTCAGGCGAAGGAACCCACGTTTCCGGCTAGTCTCCATGCCACCGGAAACCAGAAGGAAGTGAGAATGTTCGAGAGCCTCCAGGACCGCCTTGGTTCCATATTGAATGGACTGACCGGCCGCGGTGCATTGTCGGAAGCAGATGTTTCCGCGGCGCTTCGCGAGGTTCGCCGTGCGTTGCTCGAAGCCGACGTCGCCCTCGACGTCGTGCGCGCCTTCACCGAAAAGGTTCGCGAGAAGGCGGTTGGCGCCGAGATCCTGAAATCGATCAAGCCCGGGCAGATGGTCGTCAAGATCGTCCATGACGAGCTGGTCGAGATGCTGGGCTCCGAGGGCGTCACCATCGACCTCAATGCGCCGGCTCCGGTCGTCATCATGATGGTCGGTCTGCAGGGCTCGGGCAAGACGACGACCACCGGCAAGATCGCCAGCCGGATGAAGACGCGGGACAAGAAAAAGGTCCTGATGGCTTCGCTCGACACGCGTCGCCCGGCCGCCCAGGAACAGCTTCGCCAGCTCGGCGTCCAGACCGGCGTCGATACGCTGCCTGTTATCGCCGGCCAGTCGCCGACCGATATCGCTGCGCGCGCCGTGCAGGCCGCCAAGCTCGGCGGACACGACATCGTCATCCTCGACACTGCCGGCCGCACGCATATCGACGAGCCGCTGATGATCGAAATGGCGGAAATCAAGCGGAAGTCCAATCCGCATGAGATCCTGCTGGTTGCCGATGCGCTGACCGGTCAGGATGCCGTCAATCTCGCGCGCAACTTCGACGAACGCGTCGGCATCACCGGCCTGGTGCTCACCCGCATGGACGGCGACGGCCGCGGCGGTGCCGCCCTTTCGATGCGCGCCGTCACCGGCAAGCCGATCAAGCTCATCGGCGTCGGCGAAAAGATGGGCGAACTCGAAGAGTTCCATCCCCGTCGCGTCGCCGACCGCATTCTCGGCATGGGCGACATCATCTCGCTCGTCGAAAAGGCTGCCGAGAACATCGACGCCGAAAAGGCGGCCGCGATGGCCGCCAAGATGGCGAAGGGCAAGTTCGACCTGAACGACCTCGCCGACCAGCTGCGCCAGATGCAGAAGATGGGCGGCATGGGCGGTATCATGGGCCTGATGCCCGGCATGGTCGGCATGAAGGACAAGATGGCTTCGGCCGGTCTCGACGACAAGCTGTTCGGACGCCAGATCGCCATCATCTCGTCGATGACCAAGGCCGAGCGCGCCAACCCGGATATGCTCAAGCATTCCCGCAAGAAGCGCATCGCCGCCGGTTCCGGCACGGATGCTGCCGACATCAACAAGCTTCTGAAGATGCACCGCCAGATGGCGGACATGATGAAGATGATGGGCGGCAAGGGCAAAGGCGGCATGATGAAGCAGATGATGGGCGGCCTCGCCAGCAAGATGGGCCTCGGTGGCCTTGGCGGCGGCATGCCCGACCTGTCGAATATCGACCCCAAGCAGCTCGAAGCGCTGCAGAAGCAGGCGGAAGCGGCCGGCCTTGGCAAACCCGGCGGCATGCCGAGCCTTGGCGGCGGTGGCCTTCCCGGTCTCGGTGGCGCCAAGCTTCCGGGCCTTGGTGGTTTCCCCGGCCTTCCCGGCCTGCCCAAGAAGAAGTGAGGATCGGTGAGAGATGATTGATCCTGAGATCAAGAAAGAATTGGCGGGTTACCGGCAGTCGATCGACAACATCGATGCCGCGCTCGTTCACATGCTGGCCGAACGGTTCCGCTGCACCCAGGCGGTCGGTGTTCTCAAGGCCAAGCACAATCTGCCGCCGGCCGATCCGGCGCGCGAAGAATACCAGATCGAACGTCTTCGCCATCTGGCGAAGGATGCCAATCTGGATCCGGATTTCGCCGAGAAGTTCCTGAACTTCATCATCAAGGAAGTCATCCGGCATCATGAAGCCATCGCCGCCGATCGCACGCATTCCGCGGGCAACGTCGGCACCACCCATTCCGCTTGAACGAAGCGGTCAAGAAAGCCTGCAAGGAGTTACTCAAATGGCACTGAAAATTCGTCTCGCCCGTGGCGGTTCCAAGAAGCGTCCTTACTACCAGATCGTCGTTGCCGACGCCCGCAGCCCGCGTGACGGCCGCTTCCTCGAGAAGATCGGTTCCTGGAACCCGATGCTCGGCAAGGACGACGAAAAGCGCGTCGAGCTGAACGCCGAGCGCATCAGCCACTGGATCGCCCAGGGCGCCCAGCCGACCGACCGCGTCATGCGTTTCCTCGACCAGGCTGGTATCGCTCAGCGTCCGGCTCGCAGCAACCCGACCAAGGGTCTGCCGGGCAAGAAGGCTCAGGAGCGCGCTGCTGAAGCCAAGCAGAAGGCAGAAGACGCCGCTGCTGCCGCTGCCGAAGGTGCCGCGGAATAATATCCGGCAAACGGATGAAGGAAACGGGCGGCATTCCCATGCCGCCCGTTTTCCGTTATGTGCACGCTGAAATCCCGAAACGGATGCGGATGATGAGCAAACTCGAAAACCCGGTTCTGATGGCGACTGTCGGCGCGGCCCAAGGCCTGCGCGGCGAGGTCAGGGTCAAATCCTTCACCGAGGATCCGACCGCGCTCGGCGATTACGGCCATCTTCATAGCACCGACGGGCGCGTGTTCGAGGTGCTGGAGATCCGTGAGGCCAAGAACGTGGTTGTCGTCCGCTTTCGCGGTGTCAACGACCGCACGGCCGCAGAGGCGCTCAACGGTCTCGAACTGTTCGTCGATCGCGACAATTTGCCCGACGATGATCTCGACGAAGACGAATTCTTTTATGCTGACCTCGAGGGCCTCGAGGCCATCGACGGCAGCGGCAAGAGCTACGGAACCGTGACCGGCGTGTTCGATTTCGGTGCCGGCGACCTGCTTGAGCTCAAGGGACCGGGCAAGCGCCCGGTGCTCATCCCGTTCACCGAATGGTCCGTTCTTGAAATCGATCTCGAAGGCGGCAAGCTGCTGGTCGATCCGCTGGCGGCCGGCCTCATCGACGACAAGGACGAGCCCGGCAGCCCGTTTTCGGCCAAGCGCAAGTGAGCGGTAAGGCAATGCCCTTCCGCGCAACGGTGCTCACGCTCTATCCTGAAATGTTCCCCGGCCATCTCGGCGCCTCGCTTTCGGGCCGGGCGCTGGAGCGTGGCCAGTGGTCGATCGATGCAGTGCAGATCCGTGATTTTGCCGAGGACAAGCACCGCACCGTCGACGATACGCCGGCCGGTGGCGGCGCCGGCATGGTGCTGAAGCCCGACGTTCTTGCTCGTGCCATCGACGAAGTGTCTCAGGACGATCATCGCCCGCGGCTGCTGATGAGCCCGCGCGGTCGGCCGTTGACGCAGAAACGCGTGCGGGAACTTGCCGACGGCCCCGGCGTGGTGATCGTCTGCGGCCGGTTCGAAGGTGTCGACCAGCGGGTCATCGATGCTCGCGACCTCGAGGAAGTGTCGATCGGCGACTATATTCTGTCCGGCGGCGAGCCGGCGGCACTGACGCTGCTCGACGCCGTCGTGCGCATTCTGCCTGGGGTGATGGGCAACGAGCTGTCGGGCGTTCATGAAAGCTTCGAAGGCGGGTTGCTGGAGCATCCGCACTATACGCGCCCGCAGGTCTTCGAGGGCAGGGAGATCCCGCCGGTGCTGACCTCCGGCAATCACGGCGCCATTGCCAAATGGCGCGAAGCCGAAGCCCGTCGGCTGACCGAGGAGCGTCGGCCCGATCTCATCGCTCAACCCGTGAAAAAGTAATAGGCGGCGAGCAACAGCCCGACTGCCACGACCAGGGCGCGGATTACCGCCTGCGGCACGCGCCGGGCCGCCCAGACGCCGAGATAACCGCCGAGCGCTGCACCTGGAACCATGATCGCCGCATGCAGCCACGACACGACGCCGCCGGCGGCGAAGATGACGATGGCGATGGTGGCGATGACGATCGAGATGAAATTCTTGAGCGCGTTCAGGCGGTGATAGCCGCCACCGGTCGCAAGCCCCAGCACGGCCAGCATCATGATGCCCATGCCGGCACCGAAGAAGCCGCCGTAGATCGAGGTTGCGAACTGGCTGACGATGCCGGCCGGGCTGATCGCATGCTCGTCGATGCGGGCCTTGGGCTTCAGGAGCGGCCCGGCGGCGAAGATCGCCGTCGCGACGATCAGCAGCCAGGGCACCAGCGCGCGAAACGAAGCGTTCGACAGGGAGATCAGCAACACCGCGCCGACAAGCCCGCCGACCGCCGAGATGACACCGAGCAGGATCGCCTGGCGGCGGTCTGCGCGAATCTCCTTGGCATAGGCAAGCGCCGAGGTGATATAGCCGGGAAGCTGGATGATCGACGACGTCGCATTGGCGACAATGGGCGACAACCCGCCAAGGGTCATGGCGCCGAAGGTGAGGAAGGTTCCGCCACCGGCAATCGCATTGACCATGCCCGACAGGAGACCGGCGACGAAAAGCAGAAGTATTTCGAAGAAATGCATGGTCTCCCCCCGCTACCCAGCCCGGCATAGCCCGCAGCGGTTGCGGCCGCAAGCCCGCGCTCGCATGCATTTCCCCGATGCATTTCCATGCGCGTTATTTCGAAATCTCTGATAGAATTCGCGCCGAACGCCTCCATGGCCCGGAAAATGCGGCTTGCGGGGATGACAAGCGGGGTTTCTTCGTGTAAGTGCCGCCCCGGTTCGGGTTTTTTGCCCGTCGACCACCAACAAAGAATGGTGAATCCGCTCCTGCCGGGTCCGGCAACATCTGAAGGCAAGTCCGACAGGTCGATCGAGAGCGCTCTGGCTGTTTCAGAAGAACTTGAAAGGTTAACCCGATGAACATCATCCAGCAGCTGGAAGCCGAACAGGCCGCCAAGATTGCGGCCAAGCGCACGCTCCCCGATTTCTCCGCAGGCGACACGCTGCGCGTCAACGTCCGCGTTGTCGAAGGCTCGCGTACCCGCGTTCAGGCCTATGAAGGCGTTTGCATCGCTCGCTCCGGCGGCGGCATCAACGAAAGCTTCACCGTTCGCAAGATCTCCTACGGCGAAGGCGTCGAGCGCGTATTCCCGGTTTACTCTCCGCTCGTCGAGAGCGTCGAAGTGGTTCGCCGCGGTAAGGTCCGTCGCGCCAAGCTCTACTACCTGCGCGATCGTCGCGGCAAGTCGGCTCGTATCGTTGAAAACACCGGTACGCGCGCCCGCAAGCTGAACGAAGCCGAGCGTCAGGCCGTTGCCGAGGAAAAGGCACGCATCGAAGCTGAAAAGGTTGCAGCAGCTCAGGCTCTCGCAGCCGAAAAGGCAGCAGCTGAAGCCGCCGAAGCCAAGGCAGCAGCGGAAGCCGCAGCGGAATAAGATTTCAATCCTTCTGGATTGTAGGAAAGGCGGCCTCGGGCCGCCTTTCTTTTTTGGTACTATGCGCTTGTCTTTTCTCCACAATCCGTGACATTTTCCGCTGCCACAATTTTCGGGAGCTCCTCCAATGACAATCCGTCGCCATGTGCTTGCGGGCATCGCAGCCGCACTTGCCGTTCCATTTGCTTTTTCTGCACCGGCTTTCGCCAGCGACCTGCCGGATCTCGGCGGCAAGACGGTTGTCGTCGTCACGGAAAATGCCTACCCGCCGCTGCAGTTCGTCGATCCGAAGACGGGTGAGGCGATCGGCTGGGAATATGACGCGATGAACGAGATCGCCAAGCGTCTGAACTTCAAGGTCGAGTACCAGAACACCAGCTGGGACGCGATGATCCAGGCGGTGCATGACGGCCAGTACCAGATCGGCATGACCGGCATCACCATCAAGGACGACCGCAAGGAAAAGGTCGATTTCTCCGACCCGTACATGCGTTCGCAGCAGTTCATGCTGGTGCGCGGCGACGAGAACCGCTTCAATGACGGCAAGAGCTTCGGCGCCTTTGCCGACGGCCTGGTCGGTGCGCAGCCGGGCACGTCGCCGTTCTACACCGCCGTCTATGAAATGCTCGACGGCAACGAGCAGAACCCGCGCATCAAGCTGTTCGAGACCTTCGGCGCCACCGTGCAGGCGCTCAAGGCCGGCGACGTCGACGTCGTCCTGACCGACAGCGTCGCCGCCAAGGGTTATGTCGATTCCTCGGAAGGCAAGCTGAAGGTCGTAGGCGGCCCGCTCGGCACCGAGGATTTCGGCTTCATCTTCCCCAAGGGCTCCGACCTGGTCGCTCCGGTGAACGCCGCGATCAAGGCGCTGAAGGAGGATGGAACCTTCGACGCCTTGGACAAGAAGTGGTTCCTCGACTACAAGATGGGCGGCTGATCGCTGGCGATGGCCTCCCCACAATCTTCTGATATGTCCGCAAAGGGCGACTATCCCTGGTGGCTGGTCGCCCTTCTGGTGATTGCCGTGGCGCTCGCCGCGGTCATCGTCGCCAATGACATCTACACCGAAGTCTTCAACGTCGTTCTCAAGGGCATCGGCGTCACCATCTTCGTGACCCTGATGGGCTTCGTGCTGGCGACGACGCTCGGTCTCGGTATCGCGCTGATGGCGCTGTCGGAGCATGCGGCACTTCGCCAGATCGCACGCTTCTACACCGAGGTCATTCGCGGCGTGCCGATCCTCGTGCTCCTGTTCTACATCGCCTTCGTCGGGGCGCCGGCGCTTGTCACCGTCGCCAACTTCATCACCGCGCCGCTGATTTCGGCAGGCTGGATGGAGCCGGTGGTGGTGCGCGACATCTCGCTGATGTGGCGGGCGATCATGGCGCTGATGATCGGCTATTCCGCCTTCATCGCCGAGGTGTTCCGGGCCGGCATCCTCTCGGTCGACAAGGGGCAGGTCGAGGCGGCGAAAGCGCTGGGCCTGACGCGTTACCAGCGGTTTCGCCTGGTGATCTTCCCGCAGGCGATCCGCGTCATCCTGCCGCCGCTCGGCAACGACTTCGTCGCCATGGTCAAGGACTCCTCGCTGGTCTCGGTGCTCGGCGTTGCCGACATCACCCAGATGGGCAAGGTCTATGCCTCCGGCTCCTTTCGCTTCTTCGAGACCTATTCGATCGTCGCCTATGTCTATCTCGTCCTGACCATCGGTCTGTCGCTGGGCTTGCGCGGGCTCGAGCGGCGCTTGCGGCGCGCCGAGCAGCGTTGAGGCCGCTTCGACCGATTGCCGAAGTGTCAAAAAATTGATATGTACGGCCCCATGGAATCCAAGTTCGGGTGTCGAGAGCAGAAAATCGTCGTGCTGCAGGACCACAAGCGTCTGCCGGCACGCTTTTTCGCGCGCGTATCCGGGGCGCTGACAAGCCTCCTATCCTGATCCTTTGATCAGTTTCCGGCCGCCTGGCTGCCGGCTTTTCCCTTACTTCTGAAAATTCGATGGATATATCGCCATGAGCGCACCGCGTACTCTCTATGACAAGATCTGGGACGACCATCTGGTCAACAGCCAGGACGATGGCACCTGTCTTCTCTACATCGATCGTCATCTCGTTCACGAGGTGACGAGCCCGCAAGCTTTCGAAGGCCTGCGTATGGCTGGCCGCAAGGTCCGCGCTCCGGAAAAGACGCTTGCCGTCGTCGACCATAACGTGCCGACCTCACCGGATCGCCACCTCGGCATCAAGAACGAGGAAAGCCGTATCCAGGTCGAGGCGCTCGCCACGAACGCGGCCGAGTTCGGCGTCGAATACTACTCCGAAAACGACAAGCGCCAGGGCATCGTGCATATCGTCGGCCCGGAGCAGGGTTTCACACTGCCGGGCATGACCATCGTTTGCGGCGACAGCCACACTTCGACGCATGGCGCCTTCGGCGCGCTGGCGCATGGCATCGGCACCTCGGAAGTCGAGCACGTGCTTGCGACCCAGACGCTGATCCAGCAGAAGGCCAAGAACATGCTGGTGCGCGTCGACGGCCAGCTGCCGCCGGGCGTCACCGCCAAGGACATCATCCTTGCCATCATCGGCGAGATCGGCACCGCCGGTGGCACCGGCCACGTCATCGAGTTCGCAGGCGAAGCGATCCGCGCGCTGTCGATGGAAGGCCGCATGACCATCTGCAACATGACGATCGAGGGCGGCGCCCGCGCCGGCCTGATCGCGCCCGACGAAACGACCTTCGAATACATCAAGGACAAGCCGCGCGCGCCGAAGGGCAAGGCCCTGGAGATGGCGCTCGACTATTGGAAGACGCTGCACACGGACGAAGGCGCGCACTACGATCGTGTCGTCGTGCTCGACGCAGCCAATCTGCCGCCGATCGTGTCCTGGGGTTCGTCGCCCGAGGACGTCATCTCGGTTCAGGGCATCGTCCCGAACCCGGACGAGATCCCGGAAGAGACCAAGCGCACCTCCAAGTGGCGCGCGCTCGATTACATGGGCCTGAAGCCCGGCACCAAGATCACCGACATATCAGTCGACCGCGTCTTCATCGGCTCGTGCACCAACGGCCGCATCGAGGATCTGCGCGCCGTTGCCGCTGTCGTCGAGGGCCGCAAGGTCGCGTCGACCGTGTCGGCGATGATCGTGCCGGGCTCCGGCCTCGTCAAGGAACAGGCGGAAGCCGAGGGCCTCGACAAGATCTTCCGGGAAGCGGGCTTCGACTGGCGCGAGCCGGGCTGCTCGATGTGCCTGGCGATGAACGATGACCGGCTGAAGCCGGGCGAGCGCTGCGCCTCGACCTCCAACCGTAACTTCGAAGGCCGCCAGGGCTTCAAGGGACGTACGCACCTGGTGTCGCCGGCAATGGCGGCGGCAGCCGCTGTCGCCGGACATTTCGTCGACATCCGTGAGTGGAAATAGGCTGGCGTGAGTGGAAATAAGCCGGTTCTTGAGCTTTTCCGGCGTTGATGGCCGCCCTTCGGGGCGGCCTTTTTTATGTCGCATCCCGCAGGACAAAATGCGGTTGCAGTGCAAGAATGGAGCTACTGCATAATTCCTTAAATCGGAATCGATTTAAGGAGAAAATTATGCAGCAGGTTTAAAGCGTTACAGCGTCCTTTGCGCGTCATATTTGACGCGCGGCGCTGTAGCGTGCGGAACGGCTCGCCATAGCAAAAGGAGGCGGTCATGGCCGAGGATCACAGGGCGAAAACATACCGCCTGATGTTGCTGCGCCACGCCAAATCCGCCTGGCCGGAAGGCGTTCCAGACCATGATCGGCCGCTCGGCGACCGGGGCCGCAAGGCGGCGCCGCTGATCGGCGCCTATATGGAGCGCAAGGGATTGATCCCTGGGCTCGCCCTCGTTTCCACGGCGCGACGGGCGCGGGAAACCTGGGCGCTGGTTAGGGATAACTTGCCGCCGCCAATCCCCGCTCGCGAGACGCGCGACATCTACGAAGTGGCAGCACCTGCCATTTTGACCACCATTCGCGCGGTCGACCCGGCTATCCGCAACCTGGTTGTTGTCGGTCACAATCCGGGTATGGAGGATCTGGCGCATCTCATTGCCGGATCGGGCAAGGACGAGGCACTCGTGCGCATGCGAGAGAAGTTTCCAACGGCGGCGCTTGCCGTATTCGAGTTCGACGGTTCCAGCTGGGAGGACCTTGCATCCGGCGGGTGTCGTCTCGTCGATTTCGTGACGGCTCGCCAGCTCGCCTGATCGGTTCAGATTGCGCGCGTTACCAGCCTGCGCAGCAGGTCGGCCGGAAGGCGCCTTGCCCAGGTCTTGGCCATCGGTTGTAGCCGCGCCATCACAAGCTCGCGTATCAGCCGCCCGCGCCAGGAGAATGCGAAGGCATAGTCCCTGACGGCAACAAGCCCGTCGGCATGCTGCATCTTGTAGCCGTCCGCCGGTGCCAGCAGGTCGAAGACCCGGTTGCCGCGGTGGGCAGCGGCCGCGAATGTTCGATGGATGAGCAGCCGCCCAAGGCCCTCGCGATCGTAGCCGGGGTCGATTGCCAGCACGTGTCCGAACGTGTGGCCCTTGCAATCGAAGGCGAGATCGACGCCGATCGGCCGCCCGTCGCAGGCGATCGTCGAGCCATGCAGGCCGGCGCCGGGGTCGCCGGCCAGATCTTCGAAGAACGCCTGGAAGCGGCTGTCCATGACGGTCGGTGACAGGATCGCGTTTTCGAGCAGCCAGCTTTTCTTGATGGTGATGGCGGCCACTGCGGCCGCCACGGCTGTAGAACCCGGGTCCGGCTCGGTGAAGGTGACGTCGCCGCGCTCGCGCAGCCTTCGCAGCCGACGCCGGTAGTTCGATCGCTCGCGTGCGGAATAGGCGATACCAGGGCCATCGACAGCCACCCGCCGCGACAGGCTTGCAAAGGGCGCCTGCACGTCGCCAGGCAAGCAGGCGCCGCCCGGGATAGCCGATCCGCACAGGGCTGCGTCCGCTCTCACCCGCCGGGCCTCGAAAATGTCGGCGCCGAGCGATGCGACGGCATTCCAGCCGGCTTCGAGCAAGGCGTGTCGGTCGCCAGCGGTCTCGACAAGCACGTCGCCGAACTGGGCCACCGGCGCTCCCATGAAGCCGAGCACATCGAGGCCGAGTTTGCGGCGGCGCGTCAGTGGCCAGAGGGCGACGAGGCGCCCGTCCTGGCGCCCGGTGACGATGCAGAGCTGTGTCCTTGCGTCGAGATAGTGCCGCGCCCAGTGGCGCAGGAAGATGTGGCGCTGGAAGACCTGCTGAGGCCCGGCTGCCCGCTCGAACAGATCGTCCCATTCTTCTCGCAGGGCCTCGAAACCGTCGAGGTTTGTGACGACGCTGATTTGAAGATCTTCGCCCAAAACGCGGGAGCTCGGAATTCTCTCGACCGTGTCGGCGATCGGCGAGGTTGCTCGGCCGGGCATGGTTCAGCCGCTACGGAAATGATTGACAAGCCGCCGCGTCCCCTTGATGGGAAAGCGGGCGAGGTAGGCAACCATGAGAGCCGGATGGAGGGCGGCAAACGGGGCATCGTTCTCGACCAGATGCCTGATCGCCAGAACGGGCATCGGGGAGCGAAGCGGGCGAAACTCCGGGTTCCAGAGGCCGCGATCCTCGGAGCCCGCATGCATCATGCCGATCATCCGGGCGCGGGCGAGCGAGTAGAACCGGTGCCGCCGCTGGATGCGCTTCAACATTGCTATCCCTTCGGCGCTGTCGCAATCGGGAAAACCGACGATCACGGTGCGGAAATGCCGCATCGCCGGCTTGCATGGGATCGCTTCAAGTTCGGTAAAGGCGCCGCGGATCAGCGCAAAGGTCGTGTCTTCGTCTTCGGGACGCGCGTGAGAAATAGCCAGCCGAACGGTGTCGATCCTGGCGGCCTGGCGGGTAAAGGGGCAGACGGCGCCGGTTCGTCCGAGATCGGGATGGCCGTTCATCAGATAGGATTCGACCCAGTCGAGCAGCCGTGCAATGTCAGAATCTTGCGAGATGCCATTCGCGATGTCGCGAACCTCTTTCATCCGGAAGAACCGTCCGTCGGTTGCCGGCATCGCTTTGGCCGTCATGGTCAGCATCGGCTGCACTCGCCCTGCAATTCTCGCTTGAGGCTACATAGACACCAGAGCTTGCGGAAGTGTTGATGGTTGTGCACGCTGGGATTTCTCGCCAGGCTTATGCTTTCCGAATTCTTTAATCGATCTTCAGCTTGGCCTATGTTGAAGCGTCGATGCCCCGCTATCAGAGAACCTTGACGACCGTGCCACGACGCAGGTGCGGGATCAGCCGGCGCATGGCAGCAAGGCTTACGGCGACGCAGCCCTGGGTCGGTTCGTATCCGGGACGGATGAGGTGAAAGAAGATCGCCGAACCGGAATTGCGGCGCCGGCGGGTAAGGTTCCAGTCCATCACGAGGCAGATGTCGTAGAGCCCGTCCGTGCGCATCATTTCCTCGTGGCTTGGGGCGAAGGGCGCACTGGCCGGGCGGTTATAGCGGGCATGGTCGGGAGCGTCGCACCAGAGCATGCCCTTGCGCGTGGTCCGTGTCGGCAACGGCGTCGGCGGCAGCAGGATTCGGTCGCGTCTGACGTAGCCACCAATGAGCTTCATCGCGGCGCGCGGCGTGGCACCGTCACCCTCGCGCTTGCGGCTGGTGATGCCGCTGCGGCCGATGGCCGCTTGCTCCGTGCGGCCATCGAAGGTAACCAGTGCACGCCTGCGATCAAGCGGGGCCGGCCGGACGGTGATGACGGATTTGATTGGCCTTCTTCCCGACGTTTTCTTGCGCATCTCTCTCACAGATTTTTGAATTGTCCGTGATTTGGCGGGCACCATAAGCACGGTTGCATATATAACGCGGTTCCAAAACCGGTTCGCTTGCCAACACGGGCATTTGAGCTAGTTTGAAACCGGAAGCAAACAGGAATTGTCCCATGGCGACCCGTACCATTCTTCTTGTCGACGACGACAATGACCTGCGCGAAACGTTGGTCGAGCAGCTTTCGCTTTACGAGGAATTCGATCTTCTCCAGGAGGCGACGGCCGGCAAGGGGATACAGGCGGCGCGCGCCCAGCAGGTCGACCTACTGATCATGGATGTCGGCCTGCCTGACATGGACGGGCGCGAGGCGGTCAAGCTCCTGCGCAAGGGCGGCTTCAAGGCACCGATCATCATGCTCACCGGTCACGATACCGATTCGGACACCATCCTTGGGCTGGAGGCCGGTGCCAACGACTACGTCACCAAGCCGTTCCGCTTCGCCGTCCTGCTTGCCCGCATCCGCGCGCAGCTGCGCCAGCACGAGCAGAGCGAAGACGCGACCTTCAGCGTCGGCCCCTATACGTTCAAGCCAAGCCAGAAGCTGCTGACTCTCGAAAACGGCCAGAAGATCCGGCTGACCGAAAAGGAAGCGGCAATCATCCGCTATCTCTACCGCGCCGACCAGAGGGTGGTGACGCGCGACGTGCTGCTCGAAGAGGTCTGGGGCTATAATTCCGGCGTGACGACGCACACGCTCGAAACGCATGTCTACCGGCTTCGCCAGAAAATCGAGCGTGACCCTTCCAATGCCGAGATTTTGGTGACAGAGAACGGTGGCTACAAGATCGTTCCGTGAGGCGGCGACGCGGAGTGAATTTTCCCCAGGTCAGCCGCTCCGGACTATTCGAATCGATTGCGATGCTCCTGGGTTTCGAACCAGAAAGCATCGTGATTCAGGGAGGTTAGCCGCTTGGCGCTCAACGACGACATCGTTCTTCTGTCCAATGTGCCGCTTTTTGCCGATATCAGCGAGGACAAGCTGAGGCTGATCGCCTTTGGCGCGGAACGTCGGCGCGTGTTCAAGGGGCAGGAGCTGTTTCGCGAGGGCGCGCCGGCCGACTGCGCCTATGCCATTGCCAGCGGCAGCCTCTCGCTTTCGAAAGCCGATGCCGACGGTGCGATGGCGGAGATCACCACCGTCGGCCGTGGTGCGCTCCTGTCGGAGCTGGCGCTGATCTCGATGGTGGAGCGCAAGTTCACCGCGACCGCAGACGAAGACAGCGAGGTGATCCGCATCAATCGCCCGCTCTTCCGGCGCATGCTGGAGGAGTACCCGGAAGTTGCCGCCCTCGTCGAGGCGCGTATCCGCGAGAACCTGCAGGCGATGATCCGCCGCGCCGGCGCTCTGGCCGGCCGTTTCGCCTGACGCCCACCCGGCCGACGGCCGGACGCCAGACGTCTTCACCTGCCATTTGGACTTGAGCGAGCCGCCTGTCGGCCACCGGCAGCGTCGCAATCGACCGATGCCAAGGCATCACTTGACGGTATGCTTCTTGCCGGATGACCGCACACGATCCCACGCAATCGGTCAATATCAGCGCAGGTTGGTGTCAGATATCGAAATGCGCGATCACCGGCACATGATCTGACGGCCGCTCCCAGCCGCGTGCTTCTCGCAGGATATCCACCTGCGTGAGCTTCGGCGCGAGGTCGGCTGAAGACCAGATATGATCGAGGCGCCGGCCGCGGTCGGCGGCTTCCCAATCCTTGGCGCGGTAACTCCACCAGGTGTAGAGCTTGGTCGGAGCCGGCGTATGCTGACGCATCAGGTCGACCCAGGCGCCGCCGGTCATCACCGAAGTCAGGCCGTCGGTTTCGATCGGCGTATGGCTGACGATCTTCAGCAGCTGCTTGTGCGACCAGACGTCGTCCTCAAGCGGAGCAATGTTGAGGTCGCCGACGAGGATCGACGAGATGCCTGCTTCGGCTTCGGCGTGCAGCAGCTTCATCTCATCGACGAAATCGAGCTTGTGGCCGAACTTCGGATTGATCGAGCGGTCCGGTTCGTCGCCGCCGGCCGGAACGTAGAAATTGTGCAGGCGGATCTTCTTGCCGCCCGCCTCGAACACCACCGAAAGATGGCGCGCATCGCCGACGCCGCAGTAATCGCGGCGGTCGCTGAGCTCGTGCAAGGGCAGGCGCGAAATCGTCGCCACGCCGTGGTAGCCCTTCTGGCCATGCATCTCGATGTGGTTGTAACCCAGAGCCTTCAGCGGCTTCGACGGAAACTGATCGTTCGGGCACTTGGTTTCCTGCAGGCAGAGAATGTCGGGCTGCCAGGTCTTCAGCAGATGCTCGACCAGCGGCATGCGCAGGCGAACGGAGTTGATATTCCAGGTGGCGACGGAAAGGGCCATTCCTCATTCCTCTATCTGGATGAGGCCGGACAATCGAAGGTGAGGGGGCCCGGCTCGGGACGGATGTGGTTTGATGTCCGAGTGGTTTAAGCAGGTCTGGCGGCTGGCGACAAGGAAGGCATGCAAAAGGCCGCCGGGAGGCGGCCGATGTCCACAAGCACGGCTGGATGAAACGCTCTATCTCATTTTCTTCAAGTTTTTCCTGACGGAAAACCGCTCCGCACTTGTCCTGGAAATACCTTAGCGGCCCTTGTTGCGCACTTCGTCGTAGGGGATCTTGAACACCTTGTCGTCCAACGCCATGCCGGTCTGGACGTTGAAGATCATCACCGAAGTGTCCTTCTTCTGCGCATCGGTGATCGTCCACTGGCGCAGGTCGTAGGTCTTCGGATCGAACATCATGGTAATGGTCGAATCGCCGAAGATCGAGCGATCGCCGAGCACGATGGTGATGAGATCGGATTCTTCCTTGACGCCACGCACCATCTTGCCGGTCAGGTCGATCTTTTCGCTCAACAGCAGGTTCAGCGGCGTCTTGGAGAGCGGGTAGATGTCCCAGGTCTTCAGCTTCATATTGCCGATGACCACCGACTTGCCGTCGGCAATCACCCGCATCGGCGAAGGCGCTTCATAGTTGAAGCGGATGCGGCCGGGGCGGCGGATATAGAATTTGCCGCCGGTCTGCTCGCCGCGCGGGCCGAACTGCACGAATTCGCCGGCCATGGTCTTCACCGACGAAAAGTGGTCGGCGATCTTCTGGGCGGAGCCCGGCGCCTGGGCGAAGGCCTTCGTGACGTCAAGACCGGCGCCACCCATGCCCGCGAGCGCCGCGAGGCCGCAAACGAATACACGGCGCGACATCGCCGGATTGTTGCCTTGGGTGGTTTTCGTCTCAGTCATCGCAGTCTCCTTCATTTCCTTGATCATCTGGAGCGCAAGTGCGGCGCCTTCAAGGCGGTTTTCATGACCTACCAGCGCCTGCGCTCTCACATGACCGTTACCGGGCCCGGATTGGCGCCCGGGACAACAGCCGGGTTTACCGGCCGGTGATTTCCGCTTCGGTCGGCACGAGGATTTCCCGCTTTCCGGCGTGGTTGGCCGGGCCGATGATGCCCTCCTGTTCCATGCGCTCGATCAGCGATGCGGCCCTATTATAGCCGATCCCGAGGCGACGTTGCACATAGGACGTGGAGGCCTTGCCGTCGCGCAGGACGATTGCCACCGCCTGGTCGTACGGGTCGTCGGAATCGGCAAGGTTGGACGTGCCGGCCGGGCCGCCGCCGTCATTGTCCTCGTCGTCGTCTTCGGTGATCGCGTCGAGATACTGCGGCGTGCCCTGGGTCTTGAGATAGGCGACGACTTCCTCGACTTCGGTATCTGAGACGAAGGGGCCGTGGACGCGCTGGATGCGTCCGCCGCCGGCCATATAGAGCATGTCGCCCATGCCGAGCAGCTGTTCGGCGCCCTGTTCGCCGAGGATGGTGCGGCTGTCGATCTTCGAGGTCACCTGGAACGAGATGCGGGTCGGGAAGTTGGCCTTGATCGTGCCGGTGATGACGTCGACCGAGGGGCGCTGCGTCGCCATGATGACATGGATGCCTGCGGCACGTGCCATTTGCGCCAACCGCTGCACCGCGCCTTCGATGTCCTTGCCGGCGACCATCATCAGGTCGGCCATTTCGTCGATGATGACGACGATATAGGGCATCGGCGACAGGTCGAATTCCTCGGTCTCGTAGATCGCTTCGCCCGTCTGGCGGTCGAAGCCGGTCTGCACCGTCCGGGTGATCGCATCGCCCTTGGCCAGCGCCTGCTCGACGCGGGTGTTGAAGCCGTCGATGTTGCGCACGCCGATCTTCGACATCTTCTTGTAGCGCTCTTCCATCTCGCGCACCGTCCACTTGAGCGCGACGACCGCCTTCTTCGGGTCGGTCACCACGGGCGAAAGCAGATGCGGGATGCCGTCATAGACCGAGAGTTCGAGCATCTTCGGGTCGATCATGATCAACCGGCACTGGTCGGGGCGCAGGCGGTAGAGCAGCGACAGGATCATGGTGTTGATTGCCACCGACTTGCCCGAGCCGGTGGTGCCGGCGACAAGCAGATGCGGCATCTTGGCGAGATCGGCGACAACCGGTTCGCCGCCGATGGTCTTGCCGAGCGCCATGGCCAGACGCGCCTTGCTCGTCTCGAAGTCGCGCGAGCCGATCAGTTCGCGCAGGTAGACGGTTTCGCGGCGCTGGTTCGGCAGCTCGATGCCGATGGCGTTGCGGCCTGGCACGACGGCGACGCGGGCAGCAATCGCGCTCATCGAGCGGGCGATGTCGTCGGCAAGGCCGATGACGCGCGACGATTTGATGCCCGGCGCCGGCTCCAGTTCATAGAGGGTGACGACCGGACCGGGGCGGACGTGGATGATTTCACCCTTGACGCCGAAGTCTTCAAGCACGCCTTCGAGCATGCGGGCGTTCTGTTCCAGCGCATCGGCGGAGAGCGAGGCGTCGCGGGTGACGTTCTTCGGCTCGGCGAGAAAATGCATCGGCGGCAGCGCGAAATCGCCGTCGTCATCCTCGACGAAGGAGCGCTGCGCTTCGCGCTCGAGCCGCTGGCTCGTCTTCGGGCGGGGGGGCGGTGTGGCAACACGCGAACCGGACTTCGGCAGGCCCTGCTTCGGCGGTGCGGCCCTTGGCGCCCAGTCGGCTGCCACGTCGAGATCGTCGTCTTCGTCATCGGGCAGAATGCCGGCGGGGCGGCGGTCGTCCATGTCGAAGGGCAGGTCGTCATCGTCGTCGGCCATGATCGGCGGCGGCGTGACGACGCGGCGTTCGGAGCGGTCGAGCGAAGGTTCGATGCGGTCGCCGGCAGCCATCGGCTTCGGCCGGACCGGCTCGTTCAGCGTGCCGAATTCGTCATTGTTGAAATCGTAGGGCTCGTCGTACTGGCGCTTCGTCGGGGTGCGGGTTCCGCTCATGCCGAAGACGCGGCGGACACGTGCCTGCAGGGTGTAGCGCATGTGGGCAAACGAGCCCATCAGCAAGGTGAAGGGGCCTTCGCTGTCGTCTTCGTCCAATTCGTCGCGCACGGTGCGGGCCTTGCTCGGCGTCGGCTCTTCGATCTCGTCTTCGTCCTCCTCCTCGCCGACACCGATCAGGCCGGCGCTGTAGATCAGGCACCAGGCGGCAGGGGCGGCGAAGATGCAGGCAAGCACGGTGGCGAAGGTGCCGGTCGGGAAGGCGCCGGTGAACAGCGCGGGAAAACGCAGGATCATGTCGCCGAAGACGCCGCCGAGGCCGTTGGGCAGCGGCCAGGTGATCGGCGCCGGAACACAGCTCAAGGCCGCTCCGGCAAGCACCGATCCGACGAACCAGAGGCCGAGGCGCTTGAAGATCTTGTCGAAGCGCCTGCCGCCGATCAGCACCAGTGCCCAGGCAACGGCCGGAAGCAGCGCGACGACGCTTGCGAGCCCGAAAAACTGCATGAAGATGTCGGCAAAGGCAGCGCCGGCATAACCGAGCACGTTGGTCGGCTCGTCCGAGGTGGCATAGGAAAAGCTCGGATCGGCAACGTTCCATGTCGATAGCGCCGCGATGGCCAGCGCCAGCGCGCCGAACAGCGCGAAGCCCGCCAGCGACGCGATCTGTCGCCAAACGAAAGTGGTTAGCACGAACCGGTTGGAACGGCTGTCAAGCGTTGCCGGATTGCTTCTGCTCATGTTGCCTGCTGCCCGTCTCGATCTTCAAGGCACATTGCGCGCCATGGAATCAACCTAAGCGGAGTACGGTTAATGCGACATTAACCATGCGTATATGCCGCTAAAATACCGGTTGGCGACGGTGTGCAATCGGCGTGATTGGGCAAAAAAGCCCGGATCTTTCGATCCGGGCCAAAGGCGATCCGCATCAGACGGACCGCGACGGGACGTTGAGCGGCGCCTGTTGACGGCGCCGCGATGGGCTTAGCTGTGGTAGGCGGCTTCGCCGTGGGACGAGAGGTCGAGACCTTCGCGCTCGGCTTCGACCGAGACCCTCAGGCCGACGATCGCGTCGACCACCTTGTAGAGGATGGCCGAGACGACGCCGCACCAGACGATGGTGATGGCAACGGCGGTAAGCTGGGTCATGAACTGGCCGCCCATGGTGACGCCGTCGGCATAGCCGATGCCGCCGAGCGAGGACGATGCGAAGATGCCGGTTGCCAGCGCACCGAAGAAGCCGCCGACGCCGTGGACGCCGAAGACGTCAGCGGTGTCGTCGTAGCCGAACTTGTTCTTCACCACCGAGACGAAGAAGTAGCACAGCGGCGAAACGATCAGGCCCATGACGATCGCGCCCATGGGGCCGGCAATGCCGGCGGCAGGGGTGATGGCGACGAGACCGGCGATCATGCCCGAGGCCGCACCGAGCATCGAAGCCTTGCCGCGGGAGAAGGTTTCGACGACCGACCAGGAGAGGATAGCGGCTGCCGTTGCGAGGAAGGTGTTGACGGTTGCGAGCATCGCGCCGCCGGAAGCTTCGAGATTGGAGCCGGCATTGAAGCCGAACCAGCCGAACCACAGCATCGCCGCACCGACGAGCGTCAGCGTCATCGAATGCGGAGCCATCATGTCCTTGCCGAAGCCGGTGCGCCTGCCGACCATGATCGCGCCGATCAGGCCTGCGACGCCGGCATTGATGTGCACGACGGTGCCGCCGGCGAAATCGAGCGCGCCCATGCCGAAGAGCAGACCATTGCCGTCCCAGACCATGTGGGCGATCGGGAAGTAGACGAAGGTTGCCCAGAGGATGGAGAAGAGCACGGCAGCCGAAAACTTGATGCGCTCGGCGAAGGCGCCGATGATGAGCGCCGGCGTCAGCGCCGCGAACGTCATCTGGAACAGCATGAAGATGTATTCCGGAATGACCACGCCTTCGGAGAAGGTGGCCGATGTGCTTTCAAGCGAGACGCCTGCGAGGAACATCTTGGCGAAGCCACCGAAATAGGGGCTGGTGGAGCCGCCGAAGGCGAAGGAATAGCCATAGACGACCCAGACGATCATCATCGCTGCGCCGATGACGGTGCACTGCATCAGCACAGACAGCATGTTCTTGGCGCGGACGAGGCCGCCGTAGAAGAGCGCGAGGCCCGGGATCAGCATGAAGAAGACGAGCAGCGTGGAGAAGAACATGAAGGCCGTGTCGGCCTTGTCGGGAACGGGGGCTGCGGCAGTGGCAGCGGCTGCTGCCGGTGCGGCTTCCTGGGCAAAGGCGACGACCGGCGCAAGAAGGGCGGCAGAGGCTGCGCCGATCCTTGCCAGAGAGATGGAAAGTTTGCTTGACGACATCGAGTAGTGCTCCCTGAACGGCGTGGCTTACAACGCTTCTGAATCGGTTTCGCCGGTGCGGATGCGCACGGCATGGTCAATCGAGTAGACAAAGATCTTGCCGTCGCCGATCTGGCCGGTCTTGGCGGCAGCGGCGATCGCTTCCACCGCCTTGTCGACGACCTCGGAGGGGACCGCGATCTCGATCTTCAGCTTCGGCAGGAAGCTCACGGCGTATTCGGTGCCGCGATAGATTTCGGTATGTCCCTTCTGGCGGCCGTAGCCTTTGACTTCGGTTACGGTCAGGCCCTGGATGCCAACAGCAGTGAGGGCTTCGCGAACCTCATCGAGCTTGAACGGCTTGATAATGGCCATCACAATTTTCATCGGTTTCCCATCCTTGTTCGCCTCCGGTCGGAGGCCATCTCTCCTTGCTGCGAACGCTGAAAGCGCCTTGCAACCGGACAGCTACATTCAAGGGGCGTGCCAGATTCGTTGTTGCGATCTAAACCTATGAAAAGGCATGGGAAAATTATCGCATGCAGCGTGAGTGCCGCGACGCGCTAAAAAAACGTCACTTTAGAAGATTAAAAAATAGGCAGAAAAAAATAAGTGCCTTATTTCTGTTCAGCTGCCTTTTTCCGGATCAGACCTTCCTGTGCAACCGAGGCAATCAGCACGCCGGAACGATCAAAAAGGCTGCCGCGGGTCATGCCGCGGGCACCATGGGCACTGGGGCTGTCCTGGGTGTAGAGCAGCCAGTCGTCCATCTTGCAGGGGCGATGGAACCACATGGCGTGATCAAGGCTTGCAACCTGCAGGTTGCGATCGAACACGGACGTTCCATGCGCATAGAGCGAGGTGTCGAGCAGCGTCATGTCGGAGAGATAGGCAAGCACTGCCGCCTGCAGGTGGCGCTCGTCGGGCACGTGGCCGACGGCCTTGACCCAGACGTCCTGGGTCGGCTTGCCGTCGTTGCGGGCGAAATAGTGGGCGAGCGAGACCGGTCGGATCTCGATCGGTCGCGGCCGCTCCCAGTAACGACGGATCGCTTCGGGCGCGTGCGCCAGGAACTTGTCCTTCAGCTCCTGTTCGCCCGGCAGGGTCTCCGGCATCGCCACGTCGGGGATCTCGATCTGATGCTCGAAGCCGTCTTCGTCATACTGGAACGACGCCGACATCGAGAAGATCGCCTTGCCGTGCTGGATGGCAACCACCCGGCGTGTTGCAAAGCTGGAGCCGTCGCGGATGCGATCGACCTCGTAGATGATCGGCACCGACGGGTCGCCGGGGCGCATGAAATAGGCGTGAAGCGAATGCACGTAGCGGCCCTCGTCGACGGTGCGCTGGGCTGCGACCAGTGCCTGGCCGATCACCTGGCCGCCGAACACGCGTTGCCAGCCGACCTGGGGACTGCGGCCACGGAACAGGTTCTCCTCGAGCTTTTCGAGGTCGAGTGTGGCAAGCAGCGCATCCATGGGCGTTGCGGTCTCAGTGGGGCGCGACATTTCGGCTGTCTCCGATGGTAGGAACGGCGATGGCATTGATCTATATAGGCATGAAACGATGCTCAAGTGCGACGGGAGAAAGCGGATGATCGATGTGTTGATTGCCGGCGGCGGCTATGTCGGCCTTTCGCTCGCGGTATCGCTGAAGAAGGCGGCGCCGCATCTCGCCGTTTCTGTCTTAGACGGCGCGCCGGAAGGCGCCTGGAAGCGCGACGAGCGCGCTTCTGCCGTCGCCTCGGCGGCCGAGCGCATGCTCGATGTTCTCGACGTCTGGCAGACGATTGCGCCGGAGGCCGAGCCGATCCGACGCATGGTCATCACCGATTCGAAGACGTCGGACCCGGTGCGCCCGGTTTTCCTGACCTTCGACGGCGAGGGCGAAGAGGGGCGGCCCTTTGCCCATATGGTGCCCAACACCGCCTTGGTCGGCGCGCTGCGCGCCGCCTGCGACCAATTCGGCGTGACCGTGCGGCAATCGACGATGGTCCAAACTTTCGAGAGCGGCGATCACGCGGTTGCCGTGACGCTTGCCGGCGGCGAGCAGTTGGAGGCCCGCCTGCTGGTTGCCTGCGACGGCGTGCGCTCGAAGCTGCGCGATGCGGCCGGCATCAAGACGGTGGAGTTCGACTATGGCCAGTCGGGCATCGTCACCACTGTCGAGCATGAACGCCCGCATAACGGCACGGCCGAGGAGCATTTCCTGCCGGCCGGGCCCTTCGCCACGCTGCCGCTCAAGAACAACCGTTCGTCGCTGGTGTGGACCGAGCGTACCGAGGACGCCGAGCGCCTGGTCAAGGGCGACGACTTCCTCTTCGAAGAAGAACTGGAGCGCCGCTTCGGTCACAGGCTCGGACATCTCAAGGTCGTCGGCGGCCGTCGCGCCTTTCCGCTCGGCCTGACGCTTGCCCGCGATTTCGTGAAGCCGCGGTTTGCGCTGGCGGGCGATGCCGCGCACGGCATCCACCCGATCTCCGGCCAGGGGCTCAATCTCGGCTTCAAGGACGTGGCGGCGCTGGCAGAGACGATCGTCGAGGCGGATCGCCTCGGGCTTGATATCGGTTCGCTTGCCATTCTCGAGCGCTACCAGATCTGGCGACGGTTCGACACCTTCCGCATGGGGGTGACCACGGATGTGCTCAACCGGCTGTTTTCGAACGACATCACGCCGGTCAGGATCGCCCGGGACTTCGGTCTTGGCCTCGTCGATCGTCTGCCGTCGCTGAAAAGCTTCTTCATCCGCCAGGCGGCCGGCACTGCCGGCGACGCCGACCCGCGATTGCTTTCCGGCCAGCCGATCTGAGGCGCAAAAGCCTCTGATGCCTGAGCCTTGCCCCTCACCCTAGCCCTCTCGCCGCATGCGGGGAGAGGGGACCATTGCGCCGAGCGTGCCGCACCTGTCCTTCTCCCCGCTTGCGGGGAGAAGGTGGCCGACAGGCCGGATGAGGGGCAGATGAGACGCATGCGGATCGTGGTCAGTACGATCGCCGGCGTCAGTCCTCGATTTTTCGCGCTTCGGAGATCAGCATGATCGGAACACCATCGCGGATGGGATAGGCGAGCCGCGCCTTTTCCGAGACGAGTTCGCCCGCTTCGGCGCGATAGCTGAGCCGGCCCTTGGTCAGCGGGCAGACGAGCAGTTCGAGCAGTTTCGGATCGACCTTGCTGGCGTTGACGTCCATGGCCCCTCACTCACTGCAGGATGTTGTCGACGTCGCCGAAATTGCGCGCAAGCACGATCTCGGTAATGGCGATCAGCGTTTCGGCGCGGGTCTTCAGGTCGGGGGCCTCGAGCAGCGCCTGTTTCTCCGCCGGCCCATAGGGAGACATCATCGCCATGGAATTGACCAGCGTGCGGTTGCTGGCGCGTTCGACGCTCTCCCAGTCGGCCTTCAGCTTGTTGGCCTCCAGATAGGCCCTGAAGGCCGCCAGCAGCGCCGAACGATCGACCAGGCTTTCATCGTCGCGATTTTCGAGATCGGCCGTGAAGGGGCCGATGCGGAAGCGGCGGTAGCCGCGCGTGCCGACCACCTCGTTAAACAGCCGGTAGCGGCACACGCCGGTCAGCGAGGCGATGTAGCGGCCGTCGCCGGTTTCGGCAAAGGAGGTGATGCGGCCGATGCAGCCGACCTGACACAGCGCGGGCACCGGCCCGACGCCGATATCGTCGCGGCCTTCGCAGAAGGAGGGCTGGACGATCCCGATCAGCCGATTGCCGGAAAGGGCATCGTCGAGCATCGCCAGGTAGCGCGGCTCGAAGACGTTGAGCGGCAATTGGGCGCCGGGGAGCAGCAGCGCACCGGTCAGCGGAAACACCGGAATGATCTCCGGTAAGTCCTGCGGACCGAGATAACGTGCATTTCCGACATGCATTCCGATTGACCTTGCAGATATCCTGCCTTGCCTCGCCACGCCAAGCAGCGTGGCCAACCAGATCATGAAATGGTGCGTCCCTTGAAAATCTCAAGGGAAAAACGCACCGATCTCGGCGCTCTGCTCAGGAAAAGAGAATCGACGACAGCTTGCGGCGGGCGGCGACCGTCGCCGGGTCTTTCGGACCCCATACTTCGAAGAAGGAGACGAGCTCGCGCCGTGCGCCATCATCGTCGAAAGCCCGGTCGCGCTTCATGATCGTCAGCAGGTGGTCGGCCGCCCCATTGCGGTCGCCTTCCACGTTGCGGATCTTGGCGAGCATCATGCGCGCCTCATGGTCATCCGGGTTCGCCGCCAGGCGCTGTTCCAGGGCTGTCGGGTCGCCGAGCTTGCGGGCTTCCTCGATCTGGTCGAGCTTCTTGCCGATCGCACTGATGCCGGCATCCTTGGCAAGATCCTCCGGCAGGCTCGAAAGCGCTTCGCGCGCTTCGGCGATCTGGCCGAGCGTGATCATGCAATCGACCATGCCGGCAATCGCCACCGCATTCTCCGGGTCTGCCTGCAGCACGGCGCCGAAGAGGCCGGCGGCGTTTTCGGCATCGCCCGTCTCGATCAGCGCCTTGGCATCGGCAAGCACGGCCTCGATTTCGGCCTTGCTGTCGTCGACGGCAGGACCGGCGATCTTTTCGATGAATTGCTTGATCTGGCTTTCAGGCACTGCACCCATGAAGCCGTCGACCGGCCGTCCGCCGACAAAGGCGATGACGGCGGGGATCGACTGGATGCCGAGCTGGCCGGCGATCGATGGATGGTCGTCGATGTTCATCTTGACGAGCTTCACGCGGCCGGCAGCTTCCGTCACGACCTTTTCGATCACGGGGGTCAGTTGCTTGCACGGTCCGCACCAGGGCGCCCAGAAGTCGACGAGAACAGGCTGCTGGCGCGAGGCGTCCAGCACGTCCTTGCTGAAGTTGGCGGTCGTCGTTTCCTTGATCAGGTCGCCGCCCGGTGCGGCGGCCGCGGCCGGCTGGCCGCCGAAGGAAGCCGAAGCGGTCATCTGGTTGCCGAAGGACCCTGCATAGGGATTGTCGTTGCCCGTCATTCTTCTCTCCTCGCCGGCTCGTGATCCGGCTTCCTGCATTCGCGCCAAAGATCGTATGTCAGGCCGTCACTTTCAAGACAAGCGGTTCATGTCCCGTGGCTTCCATGAAACGCAACAGGTCCTTCGAGGCGATCGAGGTCGTCGCGTCGTTGGAAAGCGGATGGCAGTTGATCACATCGAACGTCATCAATTCCTCGTCGATGATCACCTTGACGTTGCCGCCGATGTCGTTGATGGCGCCAAGCGCGGTCACCGCTCCAGGGATGACGCCGAGATATTCCATCAGCTTCTCGGGCTTGCCGAAGGAAACTTTGCTTGCCGCGCCGATGACCTGATGCACCGTCTTCAGATCCACGGTTGCGTGTTCTTCGACGGTCAGCAGGAAGTAGTTGTCCTTCTTGTCCTTCACGAACAGGTTCTTGGTATGGCCGCCGGGGATCTCGTCACGCAGTGCCACCGATTCGGCTACGGTGAACACCGGCTCGTGTTTTTTGGTGCTGTGTTCGATGCCGAGATCGTCGAGAAAGCGGAAAAGCTCGTCCGCGGTCTTCGGTTGCGCTTCGTTCATCGGGGTGATTCTCCTGCCGGTCGGTTTTTTCCAGTCTGCTTTAGGGGAGAACGGCCGCGCCGTGCAATCTCAGAGACGGCGGAGCGGTGCGAAAACGCGGCATTTGCGGGCTTCCCGGGGAGGCTCCCAAAAAATATTCGATTTCTCGTCATTTCCCTGTTGCATTCCAAAATCGCTTAGGCCATATACCGCCCGTCGCCGCAAGACAGCGCGGCACCCACGGTCCACCGACTACCCCCGGACCGAGGTAATGAGCGGGTGTAGCTCAGGGGTAGAGCACAACCTTGCCAAGGTTGGGGTCGGGCGTTCGAATCGCCTCACCCGCTCCAATTTTCCCAACCACTTCATTTGTAAATGCTTTTGGCTTCGGCCAATGCATTCGCCCCGGGCGAAGAGCATCAGCCGTCGCGTGTCTGCGGGCGAGCGCCGATGCACTCGGCTCTCAGCTCTTCATGAAGACATAGTCCGTTTCCTGGCGACGGATTTCGCCGGGGCGCAGAACCGCGTTCGGAAAGCCTTCGTGATTGACGGCATCCGGCCACACCTGGGTTTCCAGGCAGAAACCGGCAAAGGCGCCGTAGCGACGTCCTTCGAGGCCGGGCACCGGCACGTCGAGCTTGAAGCCGGTATAGAGCTGGACGCCGGGCTCGGTCGTCAGCACTTCCATCGTCACGCCGGAATTGAGGCTGCGCGCAAAGGCGGCCGAGTGTTTTGCCATGGGCTCCGGCGAGAGGCAGAAATTATGGTCGTAGGCGATGCGTTCGCCCTCGGTCTGGCGCTTGAGCGACGTCATTTCCCTGAGATCGAAGGCGGTGCCTTCGACCGGTCGGACTTCTCCTGTCGGGACCTGGCGCTCGTCGGTCGGCAAATAGTGGTCGGCGGCGATCATGATGTCATGGCCGAGCGCATCCGCGCTGCCATCGAGATTGAAATAGCTGTGCTGGCAGACATTGGCGAGCGTCGGCCGGTCCGTCTCCGCCTCGTAGACGACGCTGAGCACGCCGCCGGGCTTCAGCTGGTAGGTGCAGCGGACCTGGCAGTTGCCGGGATAGCCGGCGCGGCCGTCCGGGTCGGTGATGACAAGCGTCACGCTGTCCTGCGTCTGGTCCATGATCGTCCAGTTGCGCTTGCCGATATTGTCGCTGCCGCCATGCAGATGCGTCACGCCCTTCTCGTTACATTCGAGCTGATAGGTCGTGCCGTCGAGCGTGAAGCGACCGTCGCCGATGCGGTTGGCGCAGCGGCCGGGCGTCGCGCCAAAATAGGGGGAATGGGCGAGATAGCTTTCGAGATCGGTAAAGCCGAGCACCAGCGGCGGTTCATGGCCGTCCAGCCGCAGGTCCTGGATCACGGTTCCCCAGGTGAGGATATGAGCGGTCAGGCCGCCGCCGGAAAGCACGACACGATGAACCGGTTCACCCGATGGCAGGTGTCCGAAGATTTCCGTGTCCGCATGCTTGTCCATTGCCTGGGCCCCCCTACAGCGCCGCGCGTCTCAGCAGACGCGCAAAGGTCGCTGTTACACTTTGAGTTGCTGCATGTTTTATCCTTAAATCGGCTAGGATTTACGGAAACATGCAGTCCTCGCGGCAAGCAACCTGCGTCATTTCAGGTGGATCGGCAACCGGAAATCGAGATTTTCTGCGGTAGATTCAGCGCGATAGTTGTTTTGTCGCGTCCTGCAGTCCGGCGAGCGTCAAGGGAAACATCCGCCTGCCGACGATGCTCCTGATCATGCCGATCGACTGGGTATGGCCCCAGTGCTGCTCGGGGACCGGATTGAGCCAGATGGATCGGGGAAAGTGGGCGGCGATACGCGAGAGCCAAAGCCCGCCGGCTTCGTCGTTCCAATGTTCGACCGAGCCGCCGGGGTGGCTGATCTCATAGGGGCTCATCGATGCGTCGCCGACGAAGATCGCGCGGTAGTCGCTGCCGAAGGTGCGCAGCAGCTCCGTCGTGCGGGTGATGTCGGCGCGGCGGCGACGATTGTCCTTCCACAGGCCCTCGTAGACGCAATTGTGGAAGTAGAAGTGCTCCATGTGGCGGAATTCGCCGCGTGCCGCCGAAAACAGCTCCTCGACGATGCGGATATGGTCGTCCATCGAACCGCCGACATCGAAGAACATCAGGAGCTTGACGGCGTTGCGCCGTTCCGGCCGGGTCACGACATCGAGATAACCGTGCTCGGCCGTGGCGCGGACGTGCCGGAAAGGTCGAGTTCGTCGGCAGCACCCTGGCGCACCCAGCGCCGCAGGCGTTTGAGCGCCACCTTGATGTTGCGCGTGCCGAGCTCGACCGTGTCGTCGTAATCCCTGAATTCGCGTCGGTCCCAGACCTTGACTGCACGGTGGTGCCGCGAGCCGTCCTGGCCGATCCTGACACCTTCGGGATTGTAGCCATAGGCGCCGAAGGGGGAGGTGCCGGCGGTGCCGATCCATTTGGAGCCGCCCTGGTGGCGCCCTTCTTGTTCGCGCAGCCGCTGGCGCAAGGTCTCCATCAGGGTCTCGAAGCCGCCAAGGGATTCGACCAGGCGTTTCTCTTCCTCGGTCAGATATTTCTCGGCAAGCTTGCGCAGCCATTCCTCGGGAATGGCCGCCTGCTCGAACTCGTCCGAGGGATTGATGGCCTCAAGGCCGGAAAAGCAATGCCGGAAGACGCCGTCGAAGCGGTCGATATGGCGCTCGTCCTTCACCAGCGCCGTGCGCGCGAGGAAATAGAACGCCTCGATATCGAAGCTGGCGATGCCCGCCTCCATGCCCTCGATCAAGGACAGGAATTCCCGGAGCGTGACCGGGATCTTCGCAGCCTTCAATTCGAGGAAGAAGGGGATGAACATTGGAGCCTCCGAGCCTTAGCGTTCTCCCCTGCCGATCATGTCCAGCTCGTAGGGCGTCGTCTGGTACATCTCGTTGATCCAGTTGCCGAAGAAGAGATGCGCGTGGCTGCGCCAGCGGTTCTGCGGCGGCAGGGTCGAATCATTGTGCGGGAAGTAGTCGTGCGGCAGCTTGATCGGCGCGCCCGCATCCACATCCCGGAAATACTCGTCCGACAGCGAGGTGGAATCATACTCCACGTGATTGAACATGTAGAGGCGCTTGCCCTTCTTCTCGTGCACGAGGCAGACGCCCATCTCTTTCGATTCCATCAGGATTTCCAGGTCGGCCACCCGGTCGATGTCGGCGCGGCGCACTTCGGTCCAGCGCGACACCGGCACGGCGAAATCGTCGGAAAAGCCGTTGAGATAGACGGAGGAGGGCTGCAGGTTCTGGTGGCGGTAGACGCCGAAGGCTTTCTCCTTCAGCGGATATTTCGGCACGCCGTGGAAATGATAGATCGCCGCCATCGCACCCCAGCAGACGTTCAGCGTCGAATGCACATTGGTCGTCGTCCAGTCGAGGATGCGCTTCAACTCGTCCCAGTAGGTGACGTCCTCGTATTCCAGCGTTTCGACCGGGGCGCCGGTGATGATGAAGCCGTCGAACTTGCGGGCCTTCACCTCTTCCCAGGTCTCGTAGAAGGCGAGCAGGTGTTCCTCGGAGGTGTTTTTCGCCCGGTGCGCGCCGATGCGGATCAGCGACAACTCGACCTGCAGCGGCGAGGCGCCGATGAGGCGCGCCATCTGGATCTCGGTCTTGATCTTGTTCGGCATGAGGTTCAGGAGCCCGATCTGGAGCGGGCGGATATCCTGACGGATCGCCACGGTCTCGGTCATCACCCGCACGCCCTCGGTCGCGAGGGTTTCGAAGGCGGGCAGCGTATCGGGTATCTTGATGGGCATGGGGCTTCCACTCGATCAATACAAAAAAACCGGCGGCGATTGATCGCGACCGGTCCTCGGAAAATCCACGTTTCCTCGGCCCTTTAGCGATTTGTTTAACGTGGCTGCAAGCCGGCCGGCCAAATCACCACGGTTCATTTGATAGCGCGGCAAGGCCGCGGGGGTCAATGAAAAACGATTCGCCGGCTAAAAGGCCCCTCATCCCGCTGCCGCGACCGCTTTATTCCCCTTCACGCTTGCAGCAGATGACAAAGGTTGCAGCCGCCGCTCCCCTCTCCCCGCGTGCGGGGAGAGGGTTAGGGTGAGGGGCGAGCGACCGCCGAGCGGGGACGGGCAACTTGGGTTTGCAGCAAGTCCAGACCGTCCTGCATCCCGTATCCAAGCCGGTTGCGAGCCTCGCTCTGGCTGAGCCAGAAGAAGCGAAAGCGGATCGGCGGGCCACCGCTGAACGGCGTCATCTCCAGATGCAGCCAGGTTTCCCGTTGTTCGCCGGCAAGCTTCACATGGAAATAGTGCCGGCGATGGCAGATTTGCCGGCCGTTCTTGGTGAAGCGGTAGTCCTGCGTTGCAAGCGGCAAGACGATCGTCGGTGGCGCCAGCCCGGTTTCCTCGGCGAATTCGCGCAGGGCGGCGGCCTCGGGGCTTTCGCCCGGTTCCATCGTTCCACCGGGAACCTGCAGGTCGATATCCGGAAAGTCCGGCTCGTCGAAGACGAGCAGATGCTCCCGCCAGGTGGCGTAGATCAGAACCTTGTGGGCGTTTGGCCTCATCCGTCGCGGCGTGCCATGAAGGCCAAGCGCTCGAAGAGGTGGACGTCCTGCTCGTTCTTGAGAAGCGCGCCGTGCAGCTTTGGCAGCATGGTCTTTGGATCGGCGCGCAGGTCGGCCGGGTCGATCTCGTCGGCGACGAGCAGGCGGATCCAGTCGAGTGCTTCGGAGGTCGAAGGCTTCTTCTTCAGCCCCGGCACCTGGCGGATATCGTAGAAGGCGGCAAGGGCTGCCGAAAGCAGCGTCTTGCGGATGCCGGGATAGTGCACCTCGACGATGCGCGCGAGCGTGTCGGCGTCGGGAAAGCGGATATAGTGGAAGAAGCAGCGGCGCAGGAAGGCGTCCGGCAGTTCCTTCTCGTTGTTGGAGGTGATGACGACGATCGGCCGCTGGCGGGCGTGGATCGTTTCGTTGGTCTCATAGACGTGGAATTCCATCCGATCGAGCTCCTGTAGCAGATCGTTCGGAAACTCGATGTCGGCCTTGTCGATCTCGTCGATCAGCAACACCACCCGCCGCCCGGCCTCGAACGCCTGCCAGAGCTTGCCCTTGCGAATGTAGTTCTTGACGTCGTTGACACGCTCGTCGCCGAGCTGGCTGTCGCGCAGGCGCGAGACGGCGTCATATTCGTAAAGCCCCTGCTGTGCCTTGGTCGTCGACTTGACGTTCCATTCGATGAGGTCGAGCCCGAGGGCTGCCGCAACCTGCCGGGCAAGCTCGGTCTTGCCGGTGCCCGGCTCGCCCTTGACGAGCAGCGGCCGTTCCAGCCGGATCGCAGCGTTGACGGCGATCATCAGGTCCTTGTCGGCGATATAGTCGGCGGTGCCTTCGAATTGCATGGGCTTCTTCCGGTCGTGGCGATGCGGACAACGGCTCTGCGAAGAACCCGACGTCGTGCCTCTGCAGTAGCGCATAAGCGGGGCAGGTGCCAATGCCGCGCCGGCAGCAGTCCGTCAGATGTCAGCCGCGGAAGGCGGTGACTTCGATCTCGATCAGCATTTCCGGGCGGATGAGATCGCAGACGACCATGGTGGCAGCCGGGCGGATATCGCCGAACATTTCGCCGAAGATCGGAAAAACCCGGTCGGCGAAGCTGGCATCGGTGACGTAATAGTGATTGCGCACCACATCCGAGAGCGAGAAGCCCGCCTCTTTCAGCGCGCCCTCGATCGTCTTCAGGCAATTGCGTGCCTGTTCTTCCACCGTTTCCGGCATGGTCATGGTGGCGTAATCGTAGCCGGTGGTGCCGGAAACGAAGCACCAGTCGCCCTTGGCGACGGCACGCGAATAGCCTGCCGTCTTCTCGAAGGGCGAACCGGAGGAGATGAGCTTGCGCGTCATCCCTTAGCTCACGCCCAGGGGCGCGAGGCGGCGGTCGACTTTTCGAAGCTGTCGATGGCCGTAGCCTTCTCCAGCGTCAGGCCGATGTCGTCGAGGCCGTTCAGCAGGCAGTGGCGCTTGAAGGCATCGATCTCGAACTTGACCGAGCCGCCGTCCGGGCCGGTGATTTCCTGGGTTTCCAGGTCGATCGACAGGATGGCGTTGGAGCCGCGCGAGGCGTCGTCCATCAGCTTGTCCAGGTTCTCCTGGCTGACGACGATCGGCAGGATGCCGTTCTTGAAACAGTTGTTGTAGAAGATGTCGGCGAACGAGGTCGAGATCACGCAGCGGATGCCGAAGTCGAGAAGCGCCCACGGCGCGTGCTCGCGCGAGGAGCCGCAGCCGAAGTTGTCGCCGGCGACCAGGATCTTGGCGTTCTGGTAGGCGGGCTTGTTGAGCACGAAATCCGGGTTGACCGAGCCGTCCTCGTTGTAGCGCGCTTCGGCGAAAAGTCCCGTGCCGAGGCCGGTGCGCTTGATCGTCTTCAGGTAATCCTTCGGGATGATCATGTCCGTGTCGACGTTGACGACGGGGAGGGGCGCGGCGACGCCGGTGAGCTTGACGAACTTTTCCATAACTTCAGGCCTTCGATTTCAGCGAAATGTTGCGTAAGCGTTTAGATCAGTTTTGCGCCGAAATGAAGGAAAATCTGTCCCGAAGACACTTGCCGGGCGGGTGAAATTGCCTGCCCGGCAGCTGTCGTAGCGGTTGTTTTATCAGTTGGAGCGCCTTGCCCGAGGGCTCTGCGGATATCGGCCGGTGTCTGGCGCCGGTGTCAGCCTGCCTTGACCTAGCCTGCCTTGACCGGGGCGTTCAGCGCCCAGAGCACGCCGAAGGGGTCACGCAGCTGTCCGTAGCGATCGCCCCAGAACATCACCTCGATGGGCATGACGATTTCGGCGCCGGCAGCCACCGCTTGGCTCCACCAAGCATCGATGTCGTCGACCGGCAGCATCAGGCTGTAGGCCTGCGGCTTTTCCAGGGGATGGCCATATTCCGGATAGGCGTCGCCGAGCATCAGCGAGCTGCCGTTGATGTGGAGATGGATGTGCATCGTCCGGCCCTGGTCGTCGACCGGTTGCCGATAAGCTTCCTTTGCGCCGAAGGCGTGCTTGTAGAATTCCGCAGCCTTGGCCGCGCCGTCGACCTGGAGATAAGGCACCAGACCGTTCAGGGCCGGTGGCAGCTGGTTTGCGTCCGTTTTCTGCGTATTGCTGTCCATGTCGTGCTCCTATCCTTCGTCACGAGGGCATGGCCTTTGCTGGCCTGGTCCAAGGACGAACGGAAACGGGTCCGCCCGACATGGGTGTCGCAAAATTTTATCTCGGCTTTGGAGGCCGGTGCCGCGTGGCCTAGAGATCGATGATCGTGCCGCGACCGTCGTTCCAGATGCGCATTTCGCGCGGGGCGGCGCCGGAGGTCGGGCGGGCCGTGGCGCGGGCGGGTTTAAGGTTCAGCCGGGCGGCAATGGCGCTGCCGATCGCGACAACGGTAGCGATGCCGGTCAGCGCGAGCGCAAGCGACGCGGTGAAGACGAAGGCCGCCAGCGTAATGGTAATGGCCACAGCCGTAAAAAGAACAGAGCGTATGCTTTGCATGATCGTCACCTTTCTGCCTCCGATGTGGGTGTTGCCGCCGCCGCTTGCAAGAGGGGGCGGCCGTTCGCCTCGTCTTGCGGAAAAAATGAAAGGCGGGCACAACTGGCCGCATGACAAAATCGATCGAACATCATCCCGTTCGCTTGCGCCGTTCGGTGCTTTCCGTGCCGGCCGACAATGCCCGTGCACTGGCCAAGGTTTCGGAACTTGCGGCCGATGCCGCGATCTTCGACCTCGAGGATGCGGTGGCGCCCGAGCGCAAGGCCGAGGCGCGTGACGGGCTCGTTCGCCACCTCATCGAAAACAGGCCGGATTGCGAGATCATCATCCGCATCAATGCGCTCGGATCGGGCTTCGGCCAGCAGGATCTGGCGGCAGCCGTTTCGGCAAAGCCCGACGCGATCCTTGTGCCGAAGGTCGAAAGTCCGGCCGATATCCAGATCGCCGCCGACTGGCTGGCCGATAACGATGCGCCGGAAGGCTTACGTCTCTGGGCGATGATCGAGACGCCGCGCGGTGTCGTCAATGCGCCGGCGATCGCCGAGACCGGCCGCACCTTCGGCGGCAGGCTCGATTGCTTCGTCGTCGGCCTCAACGACCTGCGCAAGGAAACCGGCGTTCCCGACCGTCCCGGCCGGCCTTACCTTATCCCCTGGCTGATGCAGATCCTGCTGGCCGCACGCGGAAGCGGTCTCGACGCCATCGATGCGGTGTTCAACGATTTCCGTGATGCCGACGGTTTCGATGAGGAGTGCCGGCAGGGGCGCGACATGGGGTATGACGGCAAGATGCTGATCCACCCGCTGCAGATCGGCCCGGCCAACGAACGCTTCGGCGTCGAGCAGGCCGCCGTCGACGAGGCGCGCGCGATCATCGCCGCCTTCGCGCTGCCGGATAATGCCGGCAAGGGCGTTATCAATCTTCATGGCCGAATGATCGAGCGGCTGCATCTCGACCAGGCCTTGAAGCTCGCCGCCAAGGCGGACACGATTGAAAAACGAAAGGCAAGATTTTGAAACTTTACCGCTTCCTCACCGGCCCCGACGATGCGTCCTTCTGCCATAAGGTGACGGCAGCGCTGAACCAGGGCTGGTCCCTGCACGGCTCGCCGACCTACGCCTTCAATGCGGATACGCAGCACATGCAATGCGGACAGGCCGTATTCAAGGAAGTCGAAGGCAAGGATTATCATCCCGACATCAAGCTGTCGGAGCAGTAAAAAAACAGGGACGCTCCAGTTTTGCGGCCGGAGTGTTCCTCTGTTTTCCGATTGTTTTTCCGAAGGGGCTGGCCTCAGAGCAGGATGCTCCTGACCAGCGCGAGAGGTTTTTCGGGGCTTAGAGCGTTTCCGGCTTAGACGGAGTCGCAGAAACGCCCTATCTCTTTGTTTTTACGCATTTCCTGACGGGAAACCGCTTCGCATTTTTCCTGGAAATGCTCTAGTTGCCCACGTGTTCCACGCTCGCCTCGATCCGTTCCATGTCGTCGTCGGAGAGGCCGAAATGGTGGCCGATCTCGTGGATCAGCACATGGGTGATGATGTCGCCCAGCGTTTCCTCGTTTTCCGCCCAATAGTCGATGATCGGGCGGCGATAAAGGGTGATCCGGTTCGGAAACTCACCCGTCTCCATGGTGAAACGTTCGCTGATGCCGCGGCCTTCGAACAGGCCGAGCAGGTCGAACGGCGTCTCCAGCGCCATATCCTCGAAGACATCGTCGCTTGGAAAATCGGCAACCTCGATGATGAGGTCGGTCGTCAGCCGGCGGAACTCCTGCGGCAGGTGGCCGTAGGCTTCCACTGCGAGTTGTTCGAATGTCGTGAGTGTCGGTGCGTGGCGTTCCCGCCAATCATCGGTCTGGTCAATGCGGGCCATAGGCACTCCTTGTTGCCCTCCATATAGCGATTTTGCCTTTGTTTTTCGAGTGTTGAATTCCTGACGCAACGGGTGAGGAATAAATTCTCAAATTTGGTTGTTGACTCCTCAGGGCAGCTCTGGAATCTATAAGAACATAACGGGAACATCTTAAATGGAGTTGACCGTCATGGCCGAGAACGCCGTGCAGCGGGAGGCCGTTCTTTCGCTTCGCGAAACCATAGCCAGGATCGAGAACCGCAGGCTTCCGGGGGTCGTGAAGGCAGTCAAGGCGGCCGATCCCGCGGGCTTCCGGCGCAAGGAAGAGGGCAGCCAGGCATCCGGCCGCAAGGTTCTGCCGCTCGGTATTCCCGAACTCGACGATATCCTCGAGGGCGGGCTGCCGCTCGAGGGCATGACGGAGATCCGCAATTCCGAGACGCGCGATGCCGGCGCTGCCGCCGGTTTTGCAACCGCGCTCAGTGCCCTCTGTCAGCAGGCGCGCCGGCAAAAGGGCGATGTCGGGGCCCCGGTTCTGTGGATCAGCCAGTCGCTCGCCTCGACCGAGGCCGGCCTGCCCTATGGCCTTGGTCTCAAGGCCTACGGGCTCGACATTCGAAGCCTGATCCTCAGCCTGCCGCGCACGGTGAAAGATGCGCTCTGGATCGCCGAGACGGCGCTTTCCGTCCCGGCCTTCTGTGCCGTCATTCTCGAAATTCGCGGCAATCCGGCATCGCTGGCCTTGAGTGAAAGCCGGCGCCTGCATGTTCGCGCGCGCGCCGGGCGCATCCCTCTTCTGCTTCTGCGCCAGTCCGGCCACGAGGAGGCGAGCAGCGCCTTCTTCCGGCTTCATATCGAACCGGCGCCCGCCCGCGAGCGCCCCCTCCCTGACGGTTCGATGCTTTGCGGCAGCATCGGTCATCCCGTCTTTCACGTCATTGCCGAAAAAAGCAGGTCTCCTGCTCCTGTCGGCCTCTTCCTGGAGTGGAACCCCCATGACCGCCGCTTTTACCCCGTCGAGCCCCTACCAGCCGCTGCTGCGGCAGACCCAGAGCCAGCGCATTCTATCGCTCGACTTTCCGCATCTTCCGGCCGACCGGGTGGCGCGGATACGCTGGGGCACCTCGTGGCTTTCCCGCGGGCGTCCTGATCATCCGCCTGTCGTCTTTGCCGACCGGGTCAGAAATGCGATGCGCCTCGTTGCGCTCGATGGCCTTGCCGAAAAGTCCGGATTCCAGTTGGGCCAGGGCGTTGCCGAAGCGCGGGCCATGTGTCCCGAGGTCGATGTGCTGCCCGCCGACCGGGCGGCGGATCGCGCCCTTCTGGAAGGGCTTGCGGACTGGTGCAGCCGCTATACGCCGATGGTGGCGCTCGACGGCGAAAGTGGTCTTTATCTCGACATTACCGGCTGTGCCCATCTTCTCGGCGGAGAGAAATCGCTTCTCGACGACCTCTTGGCTCGGCTCTTTCATCTCGGCATCGAGGCGCGTGCGGCGATCTCGTCTTCGGCCGGGCTCTCCTGGGCGGTGGCGCGCTTCGGCTCGCAAAGCGTGATCGCTCCTGAGGAGGCCGCGCGCGTGCTTGCGCCGCTACCGATGGCGGCCCTCAGGCTTGCGACCGAGACGATCGAGACGCTTGGCCGGGTCGGCCTCAAGCAGGTCGGCGACATCATCGAGGCGCCGCGCGCGCCGCTTGCCCGCCGCTTCGGATCCACCCTGCTCTTGCGTCTCGATCAGGCGATGGGACTGGAGGACGAGCCGCTTTCGCCGCGGCTTGCCGTTGCCAGCCTCTCGGCCGAGCGGCGGCTTTCCGAGCCGGTCCAGGGCGAGGACGATATTCTCGGCCTGACGCAGGAGCTCGCAGCAAGGCTGAAGCCGGAGCTGGAAAAGCGCGGCGAGGGGGGACGGCTGTTCGAACTCTTGCTGTTTCGTGTCGACGGCAGGGTCTTTCGCATCGCTGCCGGAACGTCCTCGCCGTTGATTGAACCGGGCCGCGTTGCCGGCCTTTTCCGCGAGCGGCTGCAGGCTGTTCATGACGATCTTGATGCCGGTTTCGGCTTCGAGATCCTGCGGCTCTCGGTTCCCAAAAGCGAAAAATACGAGGTGATGCAGGAGGATTTTTCCGGCACACCGGATCGGCAGCGACCGCTTGCGGCCTTTGCCGACAGGGTCATGGCGCGGCTGGGCGCGGAAAGCCTGTTTCTGCCCGTCCTGTCGGAGAGCCACGTGCCGGAGCGTGCCGCCGTCTTTCAGCCGCTTGCGGATGTGGAGATGCTGAAGACGGTCGAGGAAGCCGCCCCCAATGTTCCGGCCAGTCTTCTGGTGGCCTCCGTTCGGCCGCAGCGGCTGTTTCAAAGCCCGGAGCCGGTGGAGGCGGTAGCCGAGGTGCCGGAAGGGCCGCCGAGAAGCTTTCGCTGGCGCCGGAGTCTTCATCGCATCGCGCGCGCCGAAGGTCCGGAACGGATCGCGGCCGAATGGTGGGTCGATGGCGAGACGGCGGCCGAGCGGGATTATTTCCGGGTGGAGGATGAAAGAGGCCGGCGGTTCTGGCTGTTTCGAGAAGGGCATTATGGCGGGCCGACGCAGCCACGCTGGTTCATGCATGGGGTCTTCGCATGAGCACGCCCTATTTCGAGATCGGCGCCTGGTCGAATTTCTCCTTCCTCGAAGGAGCGTCGCATCCAGGCGAAATGATCGTTGCCGCCAGCCGCCTTGGCATTTCCGGTCTCGGGGTTGCCGATCGCAATACGGTGGCCGGCGTGGTTCGCGCCCATGCGCAGGCGAAGGTGGAGGGGTTTTCCTTTCAGCCCGGCGCCCGGCTTTCCTTTGCCGAAGGCATCCCGGATGTGCTGGCCTATCCGCGCAGCCGCCGGGGCTGGGGCAATCTTTGCCGCATGCTGAGTGCCGGAAACCTGCGGGCGAAAAAAGGCACCTGCACGCTCTACGAGACGGATCTTGTCGAATGGGGCGAGGATATCCTGATTGCCGTTCTGCCCGATCCGGTGATCGGTGCGCCGGAGGCCAACAACCTTGCGGCGTTTCTCAAGCGGCTGAAGCCGCATTTTGCCGACCGGCTCTATCTCGCACTCGTGCCGCGGTATGACGGTTTCGACCAGCTTGTCTTTGCCGGGCTGGCAGCCATCGCCCGCAACACGGGAACGAGGCTGATCGCCACCAACAGCCCATTGTTTCACGAGCCGGCGCGCCGGCCGCTGGCCGATATCGTCACCGCCATACGCGAGCATGTGACGGTCGCACAGGCGGGGTTCCGGCTTCAGGTCAATGCCGAACGGCATCTGAAACCACCGGGGGAAATGGCACGCATCTTTCGCGACTACCCCGAGGCGATCGCCAGCACCGGGCATTTTTTCCGCCGGCTGAATTTCACTTTGGCGGAACTCGAATATCAGTATCCCGATGAGAGTTTTGCAGGCGAGACGACGACGCAGACCCTGCGGCGGCTGACGATGGAAGGCGCCCATCGGCGCTATCCCGGCGGCATTCCCGAGAAGGTCTCGACCCAGATCGAATACGAGCTCGATCTGATCGCCAGCAAGCGCTACGAGCCCTATTTCCTCACCGTGCGCAACATCATGGAATATGCGCGAAGCGTCGACATTCTTTGTCAGGGCCGCGGGTCGGCGGCGAATTCGACCGTCTGTTACTGCCTTGCCATCACCGAGGTCGATCCGCTTTCGACGACCCTGCTTTTCGACCGCTTCATCTCGACCGAGCGTGACGAGCCGCCGGATATCGACGTCGACTTCGAACACGAGAAGCGGGAAGAGGTCATCCAGCATATCTATAGGACTTACGGCAAGGAGCATGCGGGGCTTACGGCCGCCGTCATCAGCTACCGGGCGCGTTCGGCCGGCCGCGAAACGGCGAAAGCCTTCGGTTTTTCGGAGGACGTACAGTCGGCGCTTGCCGGTTCGGTCTGGGGCTGGTCGGCGGCCGATCTGTCAGAGCGGGAGGCCAAAGCCGCCGGCCTCGACGTCAAGGATCCGACGACAGTGCGGGTGCTGGACTACGCCACCGAGCTGATGAGCTTTCCCCGTCATCTCTCCCAGCATGTCGGCGGCTTCGTCATCACCCGCGATCGGCTCGACGAGGTGGTGCCGATCATGAACACGGCGATGCCCGACCGCTACATGATCGAATGGGACAAGGACGATCTCGATACGCTGAAGATCCTGAAGATCGACGTTCTGGCACTCGGCATGCTGACCTGCATCGCCAGGGCTTTCGCACTCCTGGACCTGCACTACGGTCGAAGAGAAACCCTCGCCCGCCTCTTCAAGGATGACCAGAAAGCCGTCTACGACATGATCTGCCGGGCCGATACGATCGGCGTCTTCCAGATCGAAAGCCGGGCGCAGATGAGTATGCTGCCGCGGCTCAGGCCGCGCATCTTCTACGACCTCGTCATCGAGGTGGCGATCGTGCGTCCGGGGCCGATCCAGGGCAATATGGTTCATCCCTATCTGAAGCGACGGGAGCAGCGCGATCTCAACATACCCATCGAGTATCCGAGCAAGGAGCTGGAAGTGGTTCTGGAGCGAACCCTGGGCGTGCCGCTGTTCCAGGAACAGGCGATGCAGATCGCCATCACCGCGGCAAATTTTACGCCCGGCGAGGCCGATCAGCTCAGGCGGGCGATGGCGACCTTCAAGCGAACCGGAACCATCCATACGTTCAAGCAGAAAATGATCGACGGGATGGTTCGGAATAAGTATCCGCTCGAGTTTGCGGAGCGCTGCTTCAGGCAGATCGAAGGGTTCGGCGAATACGGCTTTCCGGAAAGCCATGCGGCCTCCTTCGCGCTGCTCGTCTATGTCTCCTCCTGGCTGAAGACCTATTATCCCGACGTCTTCTGCGCGGCACTTTTGAACTCGCAGCCGATGGGTTTCTACGCTCCCGCGCAACTGGTGCGGGATGCGCGCGAACATGGCGTGCGGGTGCTGCCGGTCGATATCAACCATTCTGACTGGGATTCGGACCTTGAGCAGGGCCTTCTCGACCGCAAGGCAATCGAGCCGCGGCATCGGGACATGTCGAATGTGATCCTGACGAAAAAGGCCATTCGGCTCGGCTTCAACCTGGTCAAGGGTCTCAAGGAGAAGGAGATCACCGACAAGCTCGTCACCAATCGCGGTCCCGGCTACACCTCGGTTCGCGATCTCTGGCTGCGCTCGGGACTGCCGCGGTCGGTGCTGGAGAAACTCGCCGATGCGGATGCGTTCCGCTCGATCGGGCTCGATCGCCGCAACGCGCTTTGGGCGGTAAAGGCGCTGGACGAGAAAAGCGCTGCCGAGCGGCTGCCGCTCTTCGACCGGGCGACGCAGGACGAATTCCAGCTGGAACCGGCAGTTTCGCTGCCGGTGATGCTGGAGGGCGAGCAGGTCATCAACGATTACCGCTATCTCACCTTCTCGCTGAAGGCCCACCCGGTCTCCTTCCTGCGGGCCGAGCTTAGCGGGCAGGGGCTGGTCGAAAGTCGCGCTCTCGCCACGGCACCCGTCGGCCGCAGAGTGACGGTCGCCGGCCTGGTGCTCGTTCGCCAGCGTCCAGGCTCGGCCAAGGGCGTGATCTTCATGACGATCGAGGACGAGACCGGGGTCGCCAACGCCATCGTCTGGCCAAAAGTCTTCGAAAAATACCGGCCGGTGATCATGGGTGCGCGTCTCGTCAAGATCCGCGGCCGGCTCCAGCGCGAAAGCGATGTCATCCATGTGGTGGCGGAGTATATCGAGGACATGACCCCGATGCTCGGGCTGTTGCGCAAGGAGGTGCGCCACTTCGGCGCCAACGATCGTGCCGACGAGGTGTTGCGACCAACGGCCGACGCACGCGAGAAGAAGGTGCTGAAGGAGCTGCGCCTGGCGGCCGCCCGCCGTGCCGCCGGTGCCGATCACCAGACTGTTGCGACCGAAGTTGCCGACGTGATGCCGAAAGGCCGCAACTTTCATTGACGGGCAGGCACGGTGGGGTCGGCATGGCTTCGAAGACCGGCCCCCCATGCCCATTTCATAGATCGCGCTTTCGAGACCCGCATTGCCGGGTCGGATTTCGGCCGCTCGCTTTCAGCTTCCTTCGATAGGCTGAACCTGGCCGTGAACCTGTGTAAAAATGTCGCAGTACCCTGCGGCAGTTGCGGCGAAATCCACAGGAGGAAAGGTCATCAATGCTGAGCTAATATTATGAAAATGCGATGTTTTTTGTCATGTTTAGATTCGTTCTAATCAGCGTGCAACTTCCGCTCGCGGAGTTTTTTGTTGACAATAAATATCCTCTTTTGCTTTATGAGCGAATTCAGGGCGTTGCGTTTCACAGGCAAGACGACATGCTGGTTTGCAGCTGCAATTTCATCACGGAAAAAGAGATCGAGGATACGATCGTAAGCCTCCTCGATGAGGACTGTTGGCAGCTGATCGTGCCGGCGAAAGTCTATCACGCGATGGAAAAACGCGGTCGCTGCTGCGGTTGCTTCCCCAACGTCGTCGACATCATCATCCGTACCACCGAGCAATATCACGGCCGTCGCGACTCGACGGATGTCGAGATATTTGATTTCATGGCCCGCCTCAAACAATTCCATGAAGACAACCGGAGGGCGGATCTTGAAAGGCGACAAAAAGGTCATCGAGCAGCTTAACGAAGCGCTCTATCTCGAACTCGGTGCCGTCAACCAGTACTGGCTGCATTTCCGCCTGCTTGAGGATTGGGGCTACACGCTCCTTGCCAAGAAGGAACGTGCCGAGTCGATCGAAGAGATGCACCATGCCGACAAGCTCGTCGCGCGCATCATCTTCCTCGAAGGTCATCCGAACCTGCAGACGGTCGGTCCGCTGCGCATCGGCCAGAATGTCAAGGAAGTGCTGACGGCAGATCTTGCCGGCGAATACGACGCCCGCACGGCCTACAAGAAATCACGCGACATCTGTCACGATGCCGGAGACTATGTCTCCATGAAGCTGTTCGAAGAGCTGCTCGCCGATGAGGAAGGCCACATCGATTTCCTCGAAACTCAGCTCGAACTTCTCGATAAGATCGGCGAAACCAAATACGGCCAGCTCAACGCAGCACCGGCCAACGAGGCCGAAGCCGACTGAGCGTCTTGTTCCATTCACACGAAAAAGCCGCCGATCATTTCGGCGGCTTCAGACCGCTGACAAACCCCTGGCACCGTCCAGGGGTTTATGATTCATTGGGACATGTTGAAGAAACCCGTTCCCGAACAGACGGCGCTCGAGATGGTGACGCTCGACAGTCTGGTGCCGAAGGATCACCTGCTTCGCAAGATCGATGCGGTGATCGACTTTTCCTTCATCCATGACCGGGTTGCCGGACTTTATTGCGCCGACAACGGCCGACCGCCGCTCGATCCGACCTTGATGTTCAAGGCTTTGTTCATTGGCTACCTGTTCGGCATCCGCTCCGAGCGGCAATTGGTGCGCGAGATCGAGGTCAACGTCGCCTATCGCTGGTTCTTGCGGATGAAGCTCACGGATGGTGTGTTTGACGCCTCGACGCTGTCCCAGAACCGCCGCCGGCGTTTCAATGACACCTCGGTCGCCCAGGACATTTTTGACCATATCGTCGAGCAGGCAATCGGCCACGGGCTGGTCGATGGTACGGTGCTTTATACCGACTCGACCCACCTGAAGGCGAACGCCAACAAGGGCAAATACGATCTGCACATGATCGCGAAGTCGCGGTCCGACTACTGGGCCGATCTCGACCGGGCGATCGAGGCCGAGCGGGCGCTGCATGGCCAAAAGCCCTTGAAGCAAAAAGAGCGCGAGCCGGAGGTGAAGGAAACCAAGGTGTCGCGCAGCGATCCCGACAGCGGCTACATGGTGCGCGACGGCAAGCCGAAGGGCTTCTTCTATCTCGACCACCGCACGGTCGACGGCCGGCACGCCATCATCACCGATACGTTCACGACGCCGGCCAACGTGCATGACAGTGTCGTCTATCTCGACCGGCTGGACCGCCAGCGCCAACGCTTCTCCTTCGACGTCAAGGCGGTCGGGCTCGATGCCGGCTATGCCACATCCGGCATTGCGAAGGGACTTGAGCAACGCGACATCCTCGGCGTCACCGGCTATCGCAATCCCACCCCGCCCAAACCCGGCATGATGCGCAAGTCGACGTTCGCCTACGACGGCGAGGTTGACGGCTACCGCTGCCCGCAAGGCCAACTCCTGACCTATGCCACCACCGACCGCAACGGCTATCGCCACTACCGCTCCGATCCGGCCCTCTGCCACGACTGCCCGTTGCTGGCCTCCTGCACCGCCAATGCCAAGGATGAACGCACCATCACCCGCCATGTCTGGCAGGACGCCCGCGAGCGTACCGACGCCCACCGCAAGACGCCTTGGGGCAAGGCGATCTACAAGCGGCGAAAGGAGACCGTCGAACGCTCGTTTGCCGATGCCAAGCAACTGCACGGGCATCGCTATGCCAGGTTCCGAAGTCTCACCCGCGTCGCATGCCAGTGCCTACTGGCCGCCGCCGCGCAGAATATCAAGAAGATAGCAATGGCGCTCACCAGAGGGCCAAAACCGGCCATGGCGTGAGCCGGCGCGTCCTTCTTCACCTCCGCCAAAACACGGCCGTCAAAAACAACCCAATCCGCAAAACAAAACCCGCCGAAAAATCGACGGGTTTGTCAGCGGTCTGA
>NZ_MBSS01000006.1 GCF_001695855.1 Ensifer sp. LC163 | reverse complement strand
TTGCCGGTGCCGCACAAGCTTCCTCAAACGCTGTCGCCGCTCTTTGCGGATGTCGTCAGCAACTGTTGGGAAGTAACCGCTATAGTCGGGCAGCTCGCGATCGTGGAATGTGTTGCGTCGGATCTCACGATAGATCGTCGATCGATGACGACCGAGTTGGCGCGCCATTTCTTTGATCGGCAGTTTACGTTCGACAAAGTGGAAGAGGCGGCGGCGATCGGCCCGATTCAGCTGCGAATAGCGTCGGGACATTCCAAAATCTCCAAGGGGAAGCCATTGAAATCATTGGCATGTCGCACTTGAAAATAGAATGTACCTAACGCTTTAACCGTGCCGCATAATTTTCGCCTTAAATCGATTCCGATTTAAGGAATTATGCAGGAGGGCGATTGTCGCTCTCAGCGCGAAAGCGCAAGCTCGATCGTCGCGCGAAGCTCGTCGATGCCTTCACCCTTCTCCGACGAGGTCGACAGCACCTCGGGAAACGCGGCGGGATGCTTCTTGATCTTCTCGAGCGTCTCGGCAACCAGCCGCGGCACGCCGGCGGCCTTGATCTTGTCCGTCTTGGTCAGGATGATCTGGTAGGAGACGGCTGCCTTGTCGAGCAGCGACAGCACGTCCTCGTCGTTCTTCTTGATGCCGTGGCGGGAGTCGATCAGCACATAGACGCGCTTCAGCGTCGCGCGGCCGCGCAGGTAGTCGAACACCAGCTTGGTCCAGGCATCCACCTGCTCCTTCGGTGCCTGGGCATAGCCGTAGCCGGGCATGTCGACCAGCGCCATCGGCGGCAGGTCGCCCGCTTCGCCGGAATAGCCGTCGGGCACGAAATAGTTGAGTTCCTGAGTGCGTCCGGGGGTGTTGGATGTGCGCGCCAGTCCCCTTTGGCCGACCAGCGCATTGATCAGTGACGACTTGCCGACATTGGAGCGGCCCGCGAAGGCGATTTCGGTCGGCCCTTCCGGCGGCAGGAACTTCATCGCCGGGACGCCGCGAATGAAAATCCACGGCCGGCCGAACAGCGGCTTGTCGTCTTTTGTCTTTGTGTCGGCCATCGGTCTTCATTCCTTCGTCAAGATTGGCCTTGGCTTCACGGTTTTGGCCGGCGATGTCAAGCTTTCGGCACGGCGCAGCTAACGAACCGGCCGGATTTACCGGGGCAGCCGTTCGCCGATGAGAACAGCGGGACGAACAAAAAGGCCCCGGACCTTTAAGGTCCGGGGCCTTTTGAAGGCTTGGTTTGCCGGCGTCACTCCGCCGGCTTGGGTTTCTTCGAGAACAGGTTCTTCAGATTGTCGAACAGTTCGATCTTCACGCCCTGGCGCTTCATGATGATCGACTGCTGCAGCACCGAAAGCGTGTTGTTCCAGGCCCAGTAGATCACCAGACCAGCCGGGAACGATGCCAGCATGAAGGTGAAGACCACGGGCATCCAGGTAAACAGCATCGCCTGGGTCGGATCCGGAGGCGTCGGGTTCATGCGCATCTGCACGAACATGGTGACGCCCATGATGATCGGCCAGACGCCGAGATGCAGGAAGGACGGTGCGTCGAACGGCAGGAGGCCGAAGAGGTTGAAGAGCGTCGTCGGATCCGGCGCAGACAGGTCGTGGATCCAGCCGAAGAACGGCGCGTGCCGCATCTCGATGGTGATGTAGATCACCTTGTAGAGCGCAAAGAACACCGGGATCTGGATGAGGATCGGCCAGCAGCCGGCGAGCGGGTTGATCTTCTCTTCCTTGTAGAGCTGCATCATCGCCTGCTGCAGGCCCATGCGGTCGTCGCCGAACTTCTTCTTCAGTTCTTCCATCTTCGGCTGAACCTTCTTCATGTTCGCCATCGAAGCGTATTGCTTGTTGGCGAGCGGGAAGAACAGAAGCTTGACGACGATCGTGGTCGTCAGGATGGCGATGCCGAAATTGCCGAACAGACGGAAGAAGTAATCCATCATTTTGAACATCGGCTTGGTGATGAAGTAGAACCAGCCCCAGTCGATCAGCTTGTCGAAGTTGGGGATAGAATAGGCGGCTTCATAGTTGTCGACGACGGGAACTTCCTTGGCGCCGGCAAAAACGAGGTTCTTGAGTTCCGAGGACTGACCGGCCGCAATCGTGATTGCGTCGCTCTTGTAGTCGCTCTGGTAGCGGGCGCGGCCGTCGGTGAAGTGCGAGAAGCGGGTCTCGTAAGGCGTTGCCTGCGGCGGAACGACCGCTGCAGCCCAATATTTATCGGTGATGCCGAGCCAGCCGCCGGTCGCCTTGCCCGGCTCGATCGCCTTATCGTCCTCGATCTTCGAGTAGCCGACTTCCTGCAGGCCATGATCGCCGATGACGCCGATGAAGCCTTCATGCAGAACGTAGACGCTCGGCGTCGTCGGCTTGTTGAAGCGCGTCACGCGGCCGTAGGACGACAGCGACACCGGCTCAGTCGTACCGTTCTTGATGCTGTCGACCACCTGGAACATGTAGCGTTCGTCGACCGAGATCGTCCGGTTGAAGGTGATGCCCTTGTCGTTGGTGTAGCTGAGGGTCACCGGGGTCGAAGGCGTCAGCTTGTCGCCGCCCGAAAGCGTCCAGACGGTCTGCGGGCCGGGCACGCTGCCGCTTGCCGCATCGCCGACATAGCCGATTTCGGTGAAGTAGCCGTCGGTGGTCTCGGCCGGGCTGAACAGGGTGATGATCGGGCTCTGCTTGCTGACGGTCTCGTGGTAGGCCTTGAGCTTGAGGTCGTCGAAGCGTGCGCCGGTCAGGTTGATGGAACCGGAAACCGCCGGGGTGTCGATTGCAACGCGGGCCGACTTCGCCAGCGCCTGGTCGCGGTTTTCGCCCGTTCCCGGAACTGTGCCGCCAGGCAGGGCCTGACCGGTCGCCGGCTGCTGGGCCGTTGTACCCGGCTGCGATTGGGCCTGCTGAGCCTGCTGGGCCTGCAGCGCTTCCGCAGCGATGCGTTCCTTTTCCATCTTCGGATTGACGTAAAGGAACTGCCAGGCGACGAGGATCAGCACGGACAGGCCAATCGCCACGAAATAGTTGCGGTTTTTTTCCATCATTGTTTCCTGGAACCGGCCGGCGGCCGCTTCTGTTTCGGCTTGTTTTCGATGCGCTCGCCAAGCCCCCGGGTCAAGGCGTGAAAGGGGGCATTCAGGAGATCGCGTCGCGCGACAATCACATAGTCGTGTCCGGGTTTCATTGCAAACCCGGCGGAAAGCCGCACCGCCTCTTTCAGGCGTCGGCGCATCCGGTTTCGCTCGACGGCATTGCCGTGTTTCTTGGTAACGGTGAAGCCGACGCGGGCTTCGCCCTCCGGATCGTTGCGGTCGAGCACTTCGAGGAGAAACAGCGGGCCTCTACGGCTTTCTCCTGCCCGAACGGCCAAAAACTGCGGACGGCTTTTCAGCCGCCCGACAGTCGTTTTGTCTTTATCTGACGTCATGTGCCCGGACACTGGTTTCGGGCAACTTCGGCTTAAGCCGAAAGACGCTTGCGGCCACGAGCCCGGCGGGCTGCGAGGACCTTCTGGCCACCCTTGGTGGACATGCGTGCACGGAAGCCGTGACGGCGCTTGCGAACAAGCTTGGACGGTTGGTAAGTACGCTTCATTTATTTTAATACCGCGGTGTGCGGCCCTTCTTGGGTTTGCCTGTAGCAAGGAGCGTTTACGTTCCAGACATAGCTCCGCCTGTCGGGCAGGCAGGCTTGGCCGGACGTGGGCGGCTTATAAAGGCAAATTTCCCGGAAAGTCAATCATGCGGCCCGTTCGATGGGCAAAAGTGATCGGATCCCGTTCTCCGTGGCAGGCCGATTTCGCACGCGCAACCCGCTATCTCAGACTGGTAAACAGAGCGCTAACCGGCACTCCCCAGAATGCCGGCTGTCCACGGCGATCTTTATTAACCATGCATATTTTAGCGTGGCTGTGGTGCAATGAGGCCGCGACCCTTCCGATAACCGGACAAGTCTTGCGGTGTCGTGGAGGCAGGGATGAAAATACGTGGTAAGATCAATCTGATCGTCGGGGTGATGAGCCTCCTGGCGATCGCGGTGACAGGCATGTCGCTGCTGGTCGTTTCTCAATACAACAATCGGTTCCATCAGTATCAGAACGCTTCGGAGCGCGCCTTCAACGGCGAGCACCTCAATCGACTGGTGACCGGCGTCGTCATGGAAGCGCGCGGGATTTACGCAGCGCCGACCATCGAAAAAGCAAAGCCCTTTGCAGAGGGCATTCTGAAGAACCTCGAAAAGATCGATACGCTGTTCAAGGAATGGCGCCCGCTCGTGCCGGCCGAAACGCTCGCCTCGTTCGATGCGCTGACCAAGCGCGCCGAGGAGTTCAAGACGTTCCGCGTCGAAACAGCGCGTCTCGGCCAGGAGGTTTCTCCGAAGGCGGCCAACGAACAGGGCAACACCGATGCCAACCGCGCCAACCGCAAGGCGTTCCAGGCCGAGATCGACGCCGTCGTCGAAGCCAACCTTGCAACGCTCGAGACCGTCAAGGCTGACATCGCCTCGTTCGAGCGTTCGGTCATCGTCATCATTCTCGGCATCGCCGGGCTCGGGCTTGCCGTTGGTATCGGCACCGCCTTCTACATCGGCACCAACCATCTGAGCCGGCCGATCCTCGACCTCACCGGCAAGATGAAGCTGCTGGCCGGCGGCGACCTTTCCGCCGACGTGCCCTTTGCCGATCGCAAGGACGAAATCGGCGAAATGGCTGCGGCTGTGCAGATCTTCAAGCAGAACGGCCTTGCCGTTCGCGATCTCAACGCCCAGGAAGCGGCGCTGCGCGAAAAGAGCGCCGATCTGCAGACGAGCATCGGTGTCGTCGTCTCGGCTGCGGCCGCCGGCGACTTCACCAAGCGCATCGGCAAGGATTACGAGAACGACGATCTCAACCGCTTTGCGTCGAGCGTCAACGAACTTGTCGGCAGCGTCGATGCCGGCATTGCCGAAACGCGCCGCGTCATCGCCAGCCTTGCTGGCGGCGACCTGACACAGAGCATGAACGGTCATTTCCAGGGCGCCTTCGCCGAGCTGCAGAAGAACGTCAACGAAACGTTGTCGACCTTGCAGAAGACGCTGCGCGAAGTGCGTGTCACCACGGACTCGATCAACGGCAATTCGTCCGAGCTTCGCTCTGCCGCCGATGATCTGTCGAAGCGCACCGAGCAGCAGGCCGCCGCCCTTGAAGAGACGTCCGCCGCTCTCGACGAGATTACCGTGGCCGTCAGGAGCTCGACCGAGCGGGCGCAGGAAGCGACCGTGATGGTCAACGAAGCCAAGGAAAGCGCTGCCGAATCCGCCGCTGTCGTGCGCAATGCGGTCGAGGCGATGGGCCGGATCGAGCAGGCATCGAGCGAGATCGGCCAGATCACCAACGTCATCGACGAGATCGCCTTCCAGACCAACCTGCTGGCGCTCAACGCCGGCGTCGAGGCGGCGCGTGCCGGTGATGCCGGCAAGGGCTTTGCCGTCGTCGCCCAGGAAGTGCGCGAGCTGGCCCAGCGGGCGGCGAGTGCCGCCAAGGACATCAAGGCCCTGATCTCGAAGTCTGGCTCGGAAGTCGCAACCGGCGTCCGGCTCGTGCAGGAGACCGGCTCGGCGCTTGGCGAGATCGAGGAGCGCGTGCTCAAGATCAACGATCATATCCACTCGATCGCCACGGCTGCGCGCGAGCAGTCGACCGGTCTCGGCGAAGTCAGCACCGCCGTCAACCAGATGGACCAGGTCACTCAGCAGAACGCCGCCATGGTGGAAGAGGCCAATGCCGCGACCCACAAGCTGTCGGCGGAAGCCAACAACCTGGCGAGCCTGATCGCCTACTTCAAGCTCGATGGCGCTGCGGCGGCGCGCACGATTGCGCCGGCCAGGGAAACCAGCCGTCCGGTGGAATCGCCCGCGCGCCGGATGATGGGCAACGTCGCCCGCGCCTTCAGCGGCGGATCCTCGGCTGCCGTCGCCAGGGACAACTGGGAAGAGTTCTGATCCGACCGGTTTGACGGATCGCAACCATTGACGCCCGCGGACGACTGACGTCTCCGCGGGCGTTTTCCCTGGAAAAACTGCGATCAAGGCAGGGGTGCCGCCGCCGCGACTGTTGTGTCACGGCAACGTGAGTTGTCTTGTCGGTCCGTTCACGCTGACGTTTTGCGACGCGACCATTCGTTATTGGTGCCCGGTATGGATTCCCGATACTGCAAGGACAGAGTTTTCCAAGAAACGAAATCACATGCACCGAAGCGCCATCAACAGAGCCGGGGATGCCCGCCCAACGCCGCCGCAGGCGCTTGACGGGGGCTCGCCCGAAGACCGCGGCAAGATCGCGTGGCGCCTGGTGCTGTTGGCCCTGCTTGTCGCCGGCGGTTTTGCCGCCTACGCCTTCGGTCTTCAGCGTTATCTCTCGCTGAGCGCACTCGTCCATCACCGCGAGGCGTTGCGCCTCTATGTCGAAGCCTATCCGCTTCAGGCGGCCGGTCTGTTTTTCCTCGTCTATGTCGCGGTGGTTGCCTTCTCGGTCCCAGCCGCCTCGGTTCTGACGATCTTTGCCGGCTTTCTCTTCGGGTATGCCGGTGGCGGTCTTCTCGTCGTTGCTGCCGCGACGCTCGGCTCATGCCTGTTGTTTCTGGCGGCCCGCAGCGTGTTCGGTGATCTCTTGCGGCGGCGCGCCGGGCCGTTTCTCGCGCGTTTTTCCGATGGGTTCTGCCGCAATGCGTTTCTCTATCTTCTCGTCCTGCGGCTGGCGCCGGTCTTTCCCTTCTTCATCGTCAACATCGCGCCGGCTTTTTTCGAGGTGAGATTGAGGACGTTCGCGATGGCAACCTTGATCGGCATCATTCCCGCCACCTTCGCCTATGCCTGGCTCGGCGGCGGGCTCGACGAGGTGATTGCCCGCTCGACCGCTGCCGGTCGCGAGCTGTCATTCTCGGATTTCGCCACGCCGAAGTTGACTTTGGCGCTTGTGGCACTTGCGCTCATTGCGGCATTGCCACTCGTCTTCAAGCGAGTATGGTCGCGCCGCAAGGCTGTTTGACGGGCGTGGGGCAGGCGTGGCGAAGGTCATTAATCCGGATATCTGCGTGATCGGTGGCGGTGCCGCCGGACTTTCCGTGGCGGCGGGCGCCGCTGCCTTCGGCGTTCCCGTGGTGCTGATCGAGCGCGGGCTGATGGGCGGCGATTGCCTGAACCATGGATGCGTGCCGTCGAAGACGCTGATCGCCGCCGCCAGGCACGCGCAGGCGATCCGCATGGCGGGTGGGTTCGGCCTGACCGCAAGCGAGCCCGTCGTCGATTACAAGCGCCTTCATGCCCGCATCCAGGCGGTCATCGCCGGCATCGCGCCGCACGACAGCGTCGAGCGCTTTACCGAGCTCGGCGTCGAGGTGCTGCAGTCCTCCGCCCGGTTCGTCGATGAGAACACCGTTGCTGCCGGCGATCACCTTATCCGTGCCCGGCGTTTCGTCATCGCCACCGGCTCCTCGCCTGCCGTCCCTCCCATTCCGGGCCTGGAAACCGTGCCGTTCCTGACCAACGAGACCCTGTTCGATCTGACCCGGCTTCCGGCTCATTTGGTCATTGTCGGTGCGGGACCGATCGGCATCGAGATGGCGCAGGCCCATCGCCGGCTCGGTGCCGACGTCACCGTCATCGAAAGCCGACGGGCGCTTTTGGACGCCGATCCGGAGCTGGCCTCGATCGCCATTGCCGCGCTTCGGCACGAGGGCGTGGTCCTGCACGAGGCAACGACGATCCTGGCGGCCGAACACGTCGGTAGCCGGATCATTCTGCGGTGCGAAAACGGAAGCGGCGCTTTCCAAGTTGAAGGCAGCGATCTCCTGATTGCAGCAGGCCGTCGTCCGAACCATGCATCCCTCGGCCTTGCTGCGGCCGGTGTGGACTACAGCGACAAGGGCATCGAGGTCGGGCCGGATCTCAGGACCAGCAATCGCCGGGTCTACGCGATCGGCGATGCTGCAGGCGGACTGCAGTTCACGCATGTGGCGAGCTACCATGCACGGCTCGTGCTGCAGCAGATGCTGTTTCGGCTGCCGGCGCGCGAAAACAGGGCGATCGTGCCGAGGGTCACCTATACCGATCCGGAAATCGCCGAGGTCGGATTGAGCGAGGCCGAGGCGCGGCAAAAATTCGGCGCCGTCGACATCATCAGGACCGATCTTGCCACGAGCGATCGCGCCCGCACCGACGGGATCGAGGCGGGCCTGATCAAGATCGTCGTCGGCCGCCGTGGACGCATCCTCGGTGTCGGCATTGCCGCCGCCAGCGCAGGGGAGCTGATCAACATGTGGTCGCTTGCGGTCGCCAACGGCATGACGCTCAAGCAGGTTCGCGGCTATGTCGCACCCTATCCGACCCTTTCCGAGATTGGAAAACAGGCGGTCATCTCCTATTATGCGCCCTTGGCGAAGACTGCCGTCGTACGGTCCGCCATCAGGGCCTTGCGGTATTTCGGCTGACGGACAGGGAATTTTCGGGACGATGAGCGAAGGGGCGCAGCCGACGACGGTGAGTGAAGCGCCGCGAGCCGCAGCGGGCTTCTTCCGCGGGCTTTCGGGCAAGCTGCTGCTTTTGACGATCGTTTTCGTCATGCTGGCCGAGGTACTGATCTTTGTGCCCTCGGTTGCCAACATGCGCATCCGCTGGCTGCAGGATCGGTTGAACACCGTCGCTGCCGCTGCCGTCGTCGTCGACGGCCTGCAGAATGTCGAGCTGCCGCGCAACGTGCAGGATGACACACTGATGGCGACGGGCACCAAGGCGATCGTCATTCGCCGCAAGGATGCCTCGCGGATGATCGCCGCCGCCGACATGCCCTCCGAGATCGACGGCGAATACGACACTGCCAATTTCACTGCCTTTGCCGCGATCCGCGATGCGTTCGATACGCTGCTCTTCGGTGGCGACCGGGTGGTGCGCGTCTATGGGCCGCTCGGTGAAAGCGACGCGGTGATCGAACTGGTCATGGCGGACGCCAGCCTGCACAAGGCGATGCTCGTCTATTCCCGCAACGTGTTCTTCCTGTCGATCATCATCTCGCTGATTACCGCGACCCTGATCTTTCTTGCCATCAACCGGATGCTGATCGTGCCGATCCGGCGGATGACGGCGAGCATGCAGGAATTCTCCGACGATCCCTCCAATCCGGCGCGTGTGCTCGTTCCGCCGGAAGGGCGTGACGAACTGGCGGTCGCCGGCCAGCATCTGGCCAGCATGCAGCGCGAGCTGCAGAAGACGCTGAAGCAGCAGAAGAGTCTTGCCGAGCTTGGCCTGGCGGTGTCGAAGATCAACCACGACATGCGCAACATCCTGTCGTCCGCGCAGCTGATCTCCGACCGTCTCGCCGATGTCGACGATCCCGTCGTCAAGCGCTTCGCGCCGACGCTGCTGCGGGCGATCGATCGGGCCGTCGGCTATACCCGCGAGGTTCTCTCCTACGGCCGCACGACCGAGGCCGAGCCGCACCGCCGTTTCGTCGCACTCAGGCCGCTGGTCTCCGATGTCGCCGAGCTGCTTTCGATCGATCCGCAATCCGGCATCGAGTTCCAGATTCAGGTGCAGGACGACCTTGAGGTCGATGCCGACAGCGAGCAATTGTTCCGGGTGGTGCACAATATCTGCCGCAACGCCGTCCAGGCCCTGACGAATCACGAGGCCGGGGACGGCCGGCCACGCGTCGTCAGCGTTTCGGCGATGCGCATGGGCAGCGTCGTCACCATTTCCGTCGACGATACCGGCCCAGGCATGCCGCCGAAGGCGCGCGAGAACCTTTTTGCCGCCTTCCGCGGCTCGGCACGCTCCGGCGGCACCGGCCTTGGCCTGGCGATTGCGCGCGAACTGGTGCTCGCCCATGGTGGAACGATCGCTCTGGTCGAGAAGCCGACGCCGGGAACGCTTTTTCGCATAGAATTACCGGATCGCCCGGTACCGCTCGATGCGTTTCGCTCAAAAGCCCGCCATTGAAGGGGTTTGCGGGCGATATCGGACGCCGATTTCGCCTTGCCAATCCACAGCTTCAGACCTTTCCGTCGTAAAAATGAAACTTTTTTCGGGAAAGGCGCTTGCAATCCCCGGAAGGACGTTTTAGAGGATCGCCACGCAAGCGGTTCGCCGCTTCGGAACGCACCCGTAGCTCAGCTGGATAGAGCACCAGACTACGAATCTGGGGGTCAGGAGTTCGAATCTCTTCGGGTGCGCCAACAATTTCAAAGCCTTAACTGAAGGCACATTCCTCAGCATTCCCTAGACGTTCCCACCTATGTTTTGGTGCGTTCTTCTGTGCCAGTCTTTCAGTCCTCCGTGAACTTTAAAGATCGCAGGTGAAGGCGTGGCTTCCAACACGCTCTCTGGGCCCCCCGCAGGCACCACTCCGCGTCGACCGCTGCGAGGCGCACGATGCAGGATCGTCGCGTCTACGGTAGGTGGCTGAAGCGAGCGACCTGCGCATCCTTCATCAGGCTGCGAAAGTTAGGCCCGGTGACATGCACCAGTGTTTTGTGGTCGCCGCCTTCGAAATAGACGTCGCTGGCGTCGCCGAGGCTTTCGTCGAGGATCATCGGCACATCGTAGGCTGATCCGATCGGCGGCACCGCGCCAATGTCGCAATCGGCGAAAAGCGAACTGACCTCCTCCTCCGAGGCGAGGCCAAGGCGCTTGTTCATAACACTCTGCAATGTGGAGAGCTCGATCCGGTGCGTGCTCGGAACAACGGCGAGGACGTACCCCATTTCGTGGTGTACGACGACTGACTTGGCCAGTCTGCTGCCCGGGATATGCGCAGCTCGCGCCGACTGGCTGGTTGTCGCTGTACGATGATGGGCGACGGTGTCGTAGGCGACCCCTTCGCCGTCGATATAGTCCTGAAGTTTCCTTGCGATAGTCATAGTTGGCGCCCTTCGTCTCACGTTGTGACGCATAAAGGGACATTCTCCTCTCATCACCTGCGAAGTCAACGACGAGCCTGCGGCCACAAGCGCACGCGCGCCCGATTCGGTTGATTGAAGATCCGGCTATGTTTGCGAGGCTTCTTCGTCGGCGCCACACTTGCGTTGCGACTCAAAAAACAGGGACTGGCTCGCCGTTCCATCCGACCATGATGTGCCTCGGTGAGCCGCAAGAACGGTTGTGATAAATCTATGTATTAGTATAATATAACGTAGAGGTTGCTTACTTGCGTTGCGCCTGATGAGGGGCGGACGAAAGCATCCGGAGGCGTCTGCGGCGGCCGGAAAAGGGGAGGGCATCCTCACGATCTTTTGAAGCCTGCGACTGAAAAACGGCCGGTCCGATTCCCATATAAAAAGAGCCGTACGGCTGATGGAAAGGAGGCGCCCGATGTATCGTTACATGATGAAAGAGCTGCTGGTGATCGTTGCCGGGCTTTCCGTCTGCGCTTTCGTGATCCTGTTCTTCCTCGCGAGCGCTGCGCACGGCGTGTAACCGGGACCCGCAAACCGAACGCCCGTGGCGCCTGCCGCCACCGAGCGCCTGCCTGTCATCCTGACGAAGACCGGCCGAGCAGATCGAGCGTCCGCCGATCCTCTTCCCCCGCGAAATAAAGATCGAGCGCTTGCCCAAAGACGTTGCCCGCGGCTGACGCCTTCGAAAACAGTGTCATCGACGAGCGGAACTTCATATCATCAGGGCTTGCGAAGATTTCGTGTGCCGAACGCCCCGTAATCCCGTTGACGGTCTCGGTGCAGTCGATGAGCCTTGGCCCGAGGATTGGATGGGCGAGGTAGGCCCTGGTTTCGGCGAGCCCGGAAACGGCGAAGCGCGCGGCCATTGGCGAATGCCCGAGCCCCGCAAGCTGGGGGAAGACGAACCACATCCAGTGGGTCTCCTTGCGGCCGCGTCGCAACTCGTCGAGCGCCGCCGCATAGACGCGCTCCTGAGCGTCGACAAATCGTTGCAGCATGAAAGGGTCGGCCATGGTCCCTTCTCCCGCCCTGGCGCGTCTGTGTGCCCGCCAGGGCCGTGTCAACCACCGTCGGTCAGGCCGGTCGGCAGCGGCGATGCATTCTACCAGCGGTGATGAACATGAACCTTGACCAGCCGCGCGTAAAGCGCGGCGATGGCGGCCCTGGTTTCTCCATCGATGGCAGGCAGCGCGCTGGCAGCCGCATTGGATTGCGCCTGCGCCTCGTTGCGGGCGCCGGGGATGACGACGGAGACGGCTTCCTGCTCCAGGATCCAGCGCAGCGCGAACTGCGCCATCGGCACGCCTGCGGGCACCAGCGGGCGAAGCTGCTCGACGGCTTCCAGTGCCGCCTCGAAGGGCACGCCTGCGAAGGTCTCGCCGACATCGAAGGCTTCGCCATGGCGGTTGAAGTTGCGATGGTCGTCGGCGGCAAACGCCGTGTCGGGGGTGATCTTGCCCGATAGCAGCCCGGAGGCGAGCGGCACGCGCACGATGACGCCGACATGCTTCTTTTTCGCTTCCGCGAAGAAGAGGTCCTGCGGGCGCTGGCGGAAGATGTTGTAGATGATCTGGACGGTGGCGACACCCGGATATTCGATCGCCTTCAGCGCTTCCTCGACCTTCTCGACCGAGACGCCGTAATGGCGGATCTTGCCCTTGGTGACGAGCTGGTCGAGCGCGCCGAACAGGTCCGGGCGGTAATAGACTTCGGTCGGCGGGCAGTGAAGCTGCACGAGATCCAGCGTTTCGACGCCAAGATTGCCGAGGCTGCGATCGATGAAGGCCTCGATATTGGCGCCGGTATAACCTTCGGTGACGTGCGGGTTCAGCCTGCGTCCGGCCTTGGTGGCGACGAACGGCTTTTCGCCGCCGCGCTCCTTCAGGACGGCGGCGATGATCTTTTCGGACCGGCCGTCGCCATAGACGTCGGCGGTGTCGACGAAGGTGACGCCGCTGTCGAGTGCTGCATTCAGCGCGCGCTTGCCGTCCGTTTCGCTGACGTCGCCCCAGGATCCGCCAATCTGCCACGCGCCGAAGCCGACCTCGGAAATCGTCGCGCCCGTCTTGCCCAGAATTCTCGTTTTCATGCTGATCATCTCCCTGGCGTCGATATTGTTGTCGGTTATTCAGTTTGTCGGTCGTTTTTATGATGATTTGACCTGCAAAGGGAAGTCGTCAGTCTTCGGTAGAAATGACCGCGCGCCCGCGACTGAGATCGGTGACCATGGCAAAAATGCCGTCCGCCTCGTCCTTGCGCATGTCGACGGTCATCACCGGCCCCTTGTCGGTGAAGGTTTCACCGGCGATCGTCACGTCACGGGCCAGAAGACGGGCCTTGATCAGCGCCAGATCGGCAAAGTCGCAGGCAATGGTGGCGTGCACCGTCTCGATCATTTCGATCTTCTCGGCCGCGCGCAGGCAGAGCGCCGCGGTGCCGCCATAGGCGCGCATCAGGCCACCACTGCCAAGCAGGATGCCACCGAACCAGCGCGTGACCACGACGACGACGCGATCGAGCGATTGCCCGTCGATCGCAGCAAGGATCGGTTTGCCCGCAGTGCCGCTCGGCTCGCCGTCATCGTTGAAGCGATAGGCCTGGCCGATGCGCCAGGCCCAGCAGTTGTGGTTGGCCGCCGGGTCCGAATGGGCGGTGAGGAAGGCCCTCGCCGCCTGCTCGTCGGGCACGGGCGCGCAGATTGCCAGAAACCGGCTCTTCTTGACGTCCTGTGTTGCCGTTTCGATGTGCTTGAGGGTGAACATCCGCTGCTTCCGTTTGTTCAACGCTGATAGCGGATTGGGCGGATTGGCGCCATCCCAGGTTATTCAACCCTCATCCCTGTGCCTGTCACAGGAATCCAGTCACGGTGCGTCCGCGCCGTGGGAGAGTCGTTTTCTCATTCTTACTGGAGCGGTTTATTGGCGCCGTGGACACGGCGCGGCTGGATCCCTGGGACAAGCACAGGGATGAGGAGGACTAGATCGTTTCCCTCTCCCCGCGTGCGGGGAGAGGTGTCGTCAATGTTAGCCTTACGGCGATCAGCCGATCGCCATCAGGCTGGCATTGCCGCCGGCGGCGGCCGTGTTGATCGAGGTGGACACCTCTTCCAGCAGCCAGTTGAGGCAATAGGCGTCCGGGTTGCGGCCGATCTCGCCGGTCGAGGCGGCCTGGACCAGAACCAGCGGCCCCGGCAAGCCGGCGATCGCCTTGCTGACCTCGCGGACGCGCTCGCCTTCGCCTTCGACCAGCGCGCCGGCAAACGGACCGTCGGCCGACCAATTCTTCGACCAGGACAGGCGGGCAGAAACGCTGGCCGGCAGATGCTTCAGCGAGGACTGCAGGCCCGATGCCGCGTCGATGACGACGGCGTTGCCGGTCGCAAGTGCTGCGCCGAGCTGGTGGTAGAGGCCGGTTTCGGTAGCGGGCACCAGGAGCACGCGGCCGCGCTGATGCAGGGCGTAGAGATTGCGCTCGCCAACCGGGCCCGGAAGCTCGGAGATGAGGCCGAGTGCCGAATTGCTGCCGGCGGTGCGGGCCGCTTCGGCTTCCGTCCTGGCACCCTTGCCGTCGAGCCATTTGGCGAAATCGAGCAGTGCCGGATCGGTGTGCACGGAGCTGTGCTGCGGCGGCACCGGGGCGGTGACAACGAGACGGCCGAGATAGAGGGGACCGCCGGCCTTCGGGCCGGTGCCCGAAAGGCCGCGGCCGCCGAAGGGCTGCACGCCGACGACGGCGCCGATGACGTTGCGGTTGACGTAGAGGTTGCCGGCCTTCACCCGTGCGGTGACATGGGCAATCGTTTCGTCGAGGCGGGTGTGCAGGCCGAAGGTCAGGCCGTAGCCCGTCGCGTTGATATCGTCGATCAAAAGATCGAGGTCGTCGCGGCGGTAGCGGATGACGTGCAGCACGGGGCCGAAGACCTCACGCTTGAGATCGGCGAGCTTTTCGAGTTCGACGATCGTCGGCGGTACGAAGGTGCCGAGCTCGGTTTCAGATGCGAGGCCGATCTGTTCCACCTTGCGGCCCATGCCGCGCATGGTTTCGATATGCTTCTCGATGATCCCTTGGGCTTCCGCGGTGATAACCGGACCGACATCGACCGAAAGCCGGTCGGTACGGCCGATCTTCAGCTCGTGCAGTGCGCCCTTGAGCATGGCGAGAATACGGTCGGCGACATCTTCCTGCAGGCACAGCACGCGCAGCGCCGAGCAGCGCTGGCCGGCGCTGTCGAAGGCCGAGGCGATCACGTCGCCGACGACCTGTTCGGCGAGCGCCGAGCTGTCGACGATCATGGCGTTCTGGCCACCGGTCTCTGCGATCAGCGGGATCGGCCGGCCGGACGGCGACAGCCGGTCGGCAAGCTGCGCCTGGATGAGGCGTGCGACTTCGGTCGAACCGGTGAACATGACACCGGCGATTTCGGGGGCGGCAACCAGTGCCGCGCCGATGCGGCCGTCACCGGGCAGGAACTGCAGCGCGTCGGCGGGGATGCCGGCTTCGTGCAGGATGCGCACGCCTTCGGCGGCGATCAGCGGGGTTTCCTCAGCGGGCTTTGCCAGCACCGGATTGCCGGCGACCAGCGCCGCGGCAATCTGGCCGGCGAAGATCGCCAAGGGGAAGTTCCACGGGCTGATGCAGACGATCGGTCCGAGCGCCTTGTGGGCAGGGCCAAGGGTGCGGCGGGTCTGTTCGGCATAGTAACGCAGGAAGTCGATCGCTTCGCGCACTTCGGCGATGGCGTTCGGCAGCGACTTGCCGGCTTCACGCACGATCAGGCCGAGCAGCGTCGGCATGCGGGCCTGCATGATGTCGGCGGCACGCACCAGGGATGCGGCACGCTCTGCCGGTGAAACCGCCGACCAGCTCGACGCCGCCTTCGAGGCAAGGCTTGCCGCCTGGCGGGCGTCCGCTTCCGATGCCTCGGTGACAGTGCCGACGATATCGCGGTGGTCGCCGGGGTTGACGACGGGGCGGGACTCGCCTGCTGCCGGACCGGTTGCCAGCTGCGGAACCGCGCGCCAGTTGACGGCAGCACTTGCCTTGAGCGCCTCGGTCAGCGATGCGAGCGAGCTCTCGTTGGAAAGGTCGAGGCCGGCGGAGTTCGGACGTGCATCGCCGAAGAGGCCGACCGGCAGGGCGATCTGCGCATGCGGCGCGCCGACCACCGGCATGCCGCGCACGATGTCGACGGGATCGGCGACCAGCTCGTCGATCGATACCTTGGGGTCGGCGATGCGGTTGACGAAGGAGGAGTTGGCGCCGTTTTCGAGCAGGCGGCGAACCAGATAGGCAAGCAGCGTCTCGTGGGTGCCGACCGGCGCATAGATGCGGCACGGCCGGTCGAGATTGGCCTTGCCGACGACCTCGTCATAGAGCGGCTCGCCCATGCCGTGCAGGCATTGGAACTCGTACTTGCCGACCTGGAAGTCCTTGCCGGCCAGTTCGTAGATGGTGGCGAGCGTCTGGGCGTTGTGGGTGGCAAACTGCGGGAAGATCACGTCCGTTGCCGCCAGCAGCTTGCGGGCGCAGGCGATGTAGGAGACGTCGGTGTAAATCTTGCGGGTGTAGACCGGGAAGTCTTCGAGGCCATCGAGTTGGGCGCGCTTGATCTCGGCGTCCCAATAGGCGCCCTTGACGAGACGAACCATGACGCGGCGGCCGGAGCGACGGGCGAGGTCGATGATGAAGTCGAGCACGAAGGGGCAACGCTTGCCATAGGCCTGGACCACGAAGCCCATGCCGTCCCAGCCCGAGAGGTCCTTATCGAGGCAAAGCTCTTCGAGCAGATCGAGCGAGAGTTCCAGCCGGTCGGCTTCCTCGGCATCGATGTTGAGGCCGATGTCGTATTTCTTGGCGATGACGGCGAGTGCCTTCACCTTCGGCAGAAGCTCGTCCATGACGCGGGCCGACTGCGCGCGCACGTAGCGCGGATGCAGCGCCGAAAGCTTGATCGAGATGCCGGGACCTTCATAGATGCCGCGTCCGGCCGATGCCTTGCCGATGGCATGGATCGCCGTCTCGTAATCCTGGTAGTAGCGCTCGGCGTCGGCGGCCGTGGTCGCGGCTTCGCCCAGCATGTCGTAGGAGTAGCGGAAGCCCTTCTGCTCGAGCGCGCGCGAGCGGCGCAGCGCCTCGTCGATGGTTTCGCCGGTGACGAACTGCTCGCCCATCATGCGCATCGCCATGTCGACGCCACGGCGGATCACCGGTTCGCCGCAGCGGGCGATCAGGCGCGTCAGCGCGGCAGAAAGGCTGCGGTCGTTGACGGTGGACGTCAGCTTGCCGGTAACGACCAGGCCCCAGGTCGCGGCGTTGACGAACAGCGAGCGGCCGCCACCCAGATGCGACTTCCAGTCACCGTCGGCGATCTTGTCGCGGATCAGCGCGTCGCGTGTCGCGGTGTCGGGAATGCGCAGCAGCGCCTCGGCCAGGCACATCAGCGCCACGCCTTCCTGGCTCGACAGCGAATATTCGTGCACCAGTCCTTCGACGCCGGAACCCTTGTGTTTTGCGCGCAGGGCTTCGATCAGTTTGCGGGCGGTCCTGGCCGCTGCCTTCTGTGTCTCGGCCGGCAGCGTTGCGGCTTCTACGAGCGGCGGCAGGGCTTCGGTCTCGGGCCGGCGGTAGGCGGCGGTGATCGCCTGGCGCAGCGTGCTCTGCGCACGGATCGGCGGTGCGAAGTCGGCAAAGGGTGCCGGGGCCGCATCGGCCTTTGGGCTGGATTTTTGAAGCTGGGTCTGGCTCATCGAACGCGGTCCTCCGGAAGGCGGTGACAAGGCGCAATGCGCCTCTGATTTCATGGGCAGAAAATACGTGTCGTGCCGCCGAACATCCATCCGGCAAATTCCGTCATTCTCGGAATGTTTCACTACCGCAGCGCCGCCAGACCGATGGGGATGCGGAAGGTGAGCTTGAGTGCCGGATGATCCTAAGTTCTACGCGGCCTGCCCGAAGTGCCGTTCGCGCGCCATCAGACACTCGTCGTCACCGGGCATGCAGGTGCGACAGACGATCGGCCTGACCGCGTAGATCTTGCACGAGACATGCACGCCGAGCTTGCCGCCAAGGGCCGTGCAACGGTTCTCCTCGCAGCGCATGCCGCCGAGATCCGCGGCGACATACTCCGCCGGTATCAGATCGAGCTCCTCGTCCGTCTCCATCGAGAATCGCGGCCAGTCGGAGGAGTAGGCGCAGCAGGCGCCGCAGCTCTGACAGTCGAGGATTTCATCGGTGGCGGTGGCTTGGGTCATGGGCCAACTTAGCATGAAGGGCAGCCGGCCGAAATGCCCTGTCATGCCACGGCGGCATCTCTGCGGGCGATTTCGTAGTCCTCGGTATGAACGAGGACGCCATCCATCGTCACCACGGCAATGCCGTAGGCGGCGGGTTCGTCGACCGAAAGCGAGGCATCCGGCGCATCGAACGGCATCGGCTGCTGGTGCACCGGGCTCTTGAAGACGGAGAAGGGTATGCCGCGGCTCGAGCCACTGATCGTTCTGTGGACGTGGCCGGCGAAGATATGGCGCACATTGCCGTGTTTCTTCACCAGCGCATAGAACTCGACTTCGTTGACCAGGCGGATCATGTCCATGCCGGTGAAGCCGGTCGCGTGCGGCGGATGATGCATGAAGATGAGCACTGGCTTGTCGCCGGCGTCGGCCAACTGACGATCGAGCCAGGCGAGGCGTTTCTGGCACAGAAGGCCGGCATGGCTGTTGGGGTAGTCGTAGGGCGGCGCAAACAGCGTGTCGAGCAGGATCGCCCGGCAATCGTCAAAGTCGATCACCTGCTGCACGAAGCCATCGTCGTCCGTCACCGCTTCGGCAAAGACGTCGAGAAACACGTCGCGCCGATCGTGATTGCCGACCATGATCGCGGCCGGCGGGATCAGCTGGTCGATAAGACCTTTCAGCCGCTCATAGGAGACGCGATCGGCATTGTGGGCAAGATCGCCGGTGAAGATCACCCGGTCGGCATCCGCGTGGTAGCGGTTCACATGCGCAATGCCGTTGGCAAGGCGCTGATAGGGGTCGAGGCCGATGATGGTCGTGCCTTCGGGCACCATGTGCAGGTCGGTAAAGATGATCAGCTTCGTCATGGAATTTCCGGAAGATGGATGTTTTCCCGCCCAAGCTGTAGCGGGACCGGCCGCACGTCAAGCTGCATCTTTGGGCGGGATTTGCCGGTCGCGGATCGCGTTGCTTGCACGTTTTGGAGGATACGGCGGGATTGCCTGGGGAGCGCAGCCAAGAGGAGCATCGGCGATACGTCAGGCGGGCCGACCCCTGGGGGCGGGCCCGCAATGCTCACTTGATGCGGCTCGTCTTATCGAGCATGGCCGTCTCGAAATTGTTGGCTCCGCTGAGTTCGGCGAACTTGCGCCCCGCATAGGCGTCGCCCTCGGCCGCAGCCTTGTGGAAGACGGCGCGTGCGGCGGGTAGGTCCTTGGTCATGCCTTCGCCGGTTTCCAGCATCAGGCCGAGATTGACCATGGCGTCGACGTTGCCGCGCTCGACGGCGAGCCGATAGAACGTGGCGGCCCTGGCGTTGTCTTCCGGCACCAGCTTGCCTTCATCCAGGATGACCGCAAGGTTGAAGGCGGCGACATCGTCGCCGGCGAGCGAAGCCCGCTCGAACCATTCGATTGCCAGCTTGCCGTTGGCGGCGGTGCCCATGCCGTCGCGGTAGGCGACGCCAAGATTGTAGGCGGCAAGGACGTTGCCGGCTGCTGCGGCTTTCTGGTTGAGCGCGAATTCGGTTTTGATGTCGCCCTGTTCGCCGACAAGCACCGCATGGTTGGTCATCGCCAGCGCATGGCCATGTTCCGCTGCTTCGCCAAGGATGCGCTGCGACTGGATCTTCTGGCCGGCCTTGTCGAGCACGCGCGCCAGCTGAAACTCTATGCGCGCGCCGGCATGCTGGTTATAGGCCTCGCGGCAGGCCGAAAGCGCAATGCCGATCTTCATGTCTTCGGTCGCAACAGCCGGGTAGGCGTGGTTGCGCTGCAGGTCGAAGATGCTGCCCGCCTCGCGGTCGCAGATGTCGGCGGCCGAAAGGTCGGCTGCGCGGGCGGGAGGCAGCGCGATCGCCGCAAGCGCCAGGAAGCTGACGATGGCGAGAAGCAAGCCGTTGAAGATACGAATGCCTGTTTTGCGCTGATTTTCCATGGTGCTCTCCCGTCTCCTGAGGCCAAGTTAGCCTGACGGTTCCGCACCGCCTGTTCCGGCGGTAACAGCCGGATTGCCGGGGGTCTGGCGAAGTGGGAAAGTGTGGCAAGCAGCCTATCAACGCGCATTCGGCTTGTTTCCCCCGGTATCGGGAATATTCTCTGGGAAGGTCGGCCGCTCGAAGGCTCTAACAGGGAGAAGGACCATGATGGACCGGAAGCCGATGCGGCAGATGCTGGTGAGCAGGCGCGTCGTCGTTGGCGGCCTGTTGTTGGCGGCCATGGGCGGCGGCGTTGCAACCACCATGGCGAGCCCGGTGATCGGCAAGGCGACGGAAATCCGCGGCGATGTTCGCCGTCGGCAGACCGAGCAGGAAGAGGCGCTCGCTGTCGGCGCGCAGATCTTCGACAACGACCATGTGCGCACTGAGGCCGAAAGTTTCGCAACGCTGGCCCTCGGTACCGACACCCGCGTCCTGCTGGGCGCGGAGACGGACCTCCTGGTCGATAGTTTCATTGCCGGCCAGGGCGGTACGCTGGAGCTCGGCGTCGGCCGGATGGTGTTCGACCGTCCCGAGGGGGTGCCCAAGGTCGACGTTGCCGTCAGGACCGCCTTCGGCATGATCGGTGTGCGCGGCACCAAGTTCTTTTGCGGCCCGAGCCGGGTCGCCTTCGCCGTCTTCGTCGAGCATGGCAGCGTCTCGGTCGAGGGGGCCGGCGTAACGCGCGTCGTCGGCGCGGGCCAAGGCGTCGAGCTCCGGCAGGCGGGCGATGCGCCGAGCGAACCGGTCAACTGGGGGCAGGCGCGGATCCGCGAAGCCTATGCCAGCGTTGGCGTGCAATAGCGCCGACAGCGCCAAGTATGAAATATACAGGGAACGCTACACCTGTTCAGGGTCGGCGATCGTGAAGAGCTCCATCGTACCAAAGCCGCGGATTTCATGTTCGCCGAGCGAGCGGAGCGGCTGCCTACTTTCCGCCGCCGCCGCCGGGCCGACGCAGATGGCCGTGCCGAGAAATTTGTTTGCCTCCTGCAGTCGCGCTGCAAGGTTGATGGCGTCGCCATGAGCGGTGTAGTCGAGCTTGCCGCCGGCGCCGACCTCGCCAAGCACCGCCTGGCCAGTCTCGATGCCGATGCGCGTGCGCCCGAAATTCCGTGCTGCGAACTGCGGCCGCCTGCGCATCTCCTCCGTCAACGCATGGATTGCCTTGGCGCATTCGATCGCCTTGTCGACATGATCGGTAAGATCCTCCGGCGCGTTGAAGAAGGCATGCACGGCATCGCCGACCACCTTGTCGACCATGCCGCCATATTGCGCCACCAGCCCGTTGACTTCGGTGAAATAGATGTCGAGCAGGGCGATGAGGTCGCGCGGCCCGAGTTTTTGCGAAAGTCTCGAAAAGCTCTCGATGTCGGTGAACAGCGCCGTCACCGCCCGTTCCTCGCCCGCAACCCGGGCAGCACCTGGATTGTCGATGTAGCGCGCCACGACGGATTGCGGCAGATATTGCGAGAATTTTTCCCGCGCCGTCGCCTCCGCCCGCCGGATATGGCCGAACTGCAGCGTGCTCGTTACCGCCAGAACGGCGGCGAGCGCGACCGAGATGCTGATCGCATCCACGAGCCAGCCGCTGCTGCGGTAGATGGCGGCAGCCGCTGCGACGACGACGGCAACCGCGACGATGCCGAGTGCTGCAGATGTCATCGGCCGCAGCCTTGCCGCGCCGTAGGCGGCGGCGATGCCTGCCGCGAGCGAAAACAAGGCTTCGATCACGGGAAGCCGCGCGTCACGCCGCGGAATGAAGCCGGTGGCGATTGCATTGGCGATATCGGCGTGGATCTGCACCGAGGGCTCGAGCGGCATCGAGGCGCTTGGCCTGAGGCCGCCGAGGTTGGGCAGGCTGCTGCCGATGAAGACGAGTTTGCCCGAGAGCCTGGCTTTGCCTGCTTTCCCTGAGAGAATGTCGGCCGCCGAAATCGTCCGGGCTGCGATCTCGTCAGGGTCGCTCGCGACGAAGCGCAGGCTGCCGGTATCGTCGAGCGTGATGACTTGCCGGTCGACACGCAGCCAGGCCGGATCGCCGCCGAGGATCGGCGTTCCCGCACCGATCATCAGCCGCGTCGCTTCGATCGCAAGCGTCGGATAGGCCTCCTCGCCGAGGATAGCGAATGCCTGCACCCGGCGGATGCGGGCATCCTCGTCGCCAACGAGAAACGATGCGGCCGCCGCCTTGGCGTGGTCCATGAAAGCGGGGCAGGAGGTTTCGGCGCCGTCGAGGAACCAGAGTTCCGGCGCTGCGAAAGGCCGGCTCAGCGCCAATTGCGGCACCAGGCGGGGGCGCTCCTGCAGCGTATCGGCAATGAGAAAGCCGAGGACGACGGGCAGTTTCGAGACTGCCTCCGAAAGCGCTGCATTGCCCGGCAGCTCTACGGCACAATCGGAACTGAAGACGAAGTCGACGGCAACGACCTTGGCGCCTGCCTCGCTCAGTCCGGACAGAAGTTCGGCGGTTGCCGCCCTGTCCCAATCACCGTTCGGCCGGGATTGATAGGCTGCCCGGTCGATGTCGACGACGACGATGTCGGGCGACTGCGGTGACGGCATCCATTGCGTCAGGCTGTCGAAGAACAGTTCCCGCTGCGTTTCGAACACCGGTTGCGCATAGAAATAGAGTGCCAGTGCGACGATCAGGCTCGTCAGGATCCCGCCGGCCAGCGGTGTGAAGCGAAAGTGCCGGCGAGGTTGCACGGTCATGCCGCCTAATCCTCTTCTGGATCGGCGATGCTGAGCAGCCGGCCGACCTTGCAGGCGATGATGCCGTCTCCCCGCTTGATCGCACCGCTCTCTTCAAGCCACAGGATGGCCCGGTTGACCTTGGGGCGGCTGGCGCCGAGCACGCCGGCGATATCCGTCTGGCTCATCGTCAGGCGCAGATTGGCGCTTTCGGGAAGCTCGTTGCCGTGGATCTGCCGGAGCGTGGCCAGGAAGAACCGGGCGACGCGGGCATTGAGGTCGTAGAGCGCGATGGTTTCCAGCCGCTCGGTGGTGTCGCGCAGCTGCGCGCAGAGAAAGCGGATGACGGACTCGGCTGCCGCAGGCCGGGTCGTGACCATGTCGAGAAAGGCCTTCTTGCCGATCACATAGCCTTCGGCCGCGGTCTGCGCTGTTGCATCTGCCGATCGTGCCTGGCCGTCGAGCACCGCCATCTCGCCGAAAATCGCACCGGCTTCATGCTGGCGCAGCATCAGTTCGCGGCCCTGCGGCGTGATTAGCGACAGTTTTATGCGGCCCGATATGACGACGATCATGTAGTTGCCTTCGTCGCCGCGCTGGAAGATCACCGTGCCCGCCGGCCACTTGCGATAGGTGGCAATCTCGGCAAGTTCCTCGATCGTCGTCTTGTCGAACCCTTCGAAGATCGCGAATGAGCGCCAGAAGGCCGGGCTCCTGTTGATTTCGTTCATGAGATGCCCCCGCGCGGCGTCCCCTGCCGCGCCTGAATTTCGCGCAGCGGCCCCTTCGTTGCAACAGAAAAGAACACTTGAGGCCGAACCCGCGCTCCCGACGAAGAAAAGGACTGCGCAGACAGTGCTCAGACCCAAATGTCGGTTGACGATAAATCCCGGTTGTCTCTAGGCTGTGAACGATCTGTCGCCGGGCGTGCGGCTAGATGAATTTGAAAATGCTGATACTTCTGCTGCCAACACTCGTTTCTCACAGGAGCCTCGCATGTCTCAGAATGTCGTCGTCCTCATCGGGCGCATTCTCCTTTCGATCATGTTCATCATCTCCGGGTTCGGCAAACTGACAGATCCCGCCGGCACCGCCGGAATGATCGCCAATGCCGGCTGGCCCGCAGCAACCGCACTTGCCTATCTCGCCGGCGCCTTCGAGCTGATCGGCGGTCTTGCCGTTCTCGTCGGCTTCCAGACGAAGATTGCTGCCTATCTGCTTGCGTTGTTCTGCCTGGTTACCGCTTTCGTCTTCCACGGCGGTGCGATCAACATCCCGACCTTCCCGCCGGAAGCCAACGGCCTGCTGACCGTCTTCAACGGCCTGATGATGATGAAGAACATCTCGGTTGCCGGCGGCTTCCTGGTGCTTGCGGCCTTCGGCCCGGGCGCGCTGTCGATCGACGCACGCCGCGCCTAAGCCATTCTAGATTCAAACGAAGAAACCCGCCGGTTCCGCCGGCGGGTTTCTTCGTTTTAGACCCCAATCCGTCAGGGGTAGATCACGCCCTTGCGCAGGATGACGTTGCCGTAAAGCCGCGGCTCGCTGGTGTGCGCCGCCTGCACCCGCGGATAGAATTCGGGGCCGAGCAGCGGAACGACCGTTCGCGCCGGCTCATGCCTGCCGCAGCAATCGATGATCTCCCGATGAACCGGATCGAGCGCATCCCGGTCCTGCTTGACCGTGGCGCGGAAGATCGCGGCAGGCACGAAATCGTCGATCGGCAAGACGCTGAGAATGGCGTCGAGCACCGGGATCAGCCCGTGGCCGTCGAGCCGAACCAGTCGGCGGGCATGTTCCTGGCCGGGATAGTTGCCGTCGACCAGCGCGATCTCGTCGCCATGGCCCATTGCCCTGAGTGTTGCGAGCAGCTCGGGACTGAGGATCGGGTTTATGCCTTTCAGCATCAGCTGAGCTCCTTGAAGAGGACGTTGGTGTCGAGCAGGTAGCGGGAGAACAACGGCAGGCTCGCGCCGCCGATGGCGCGCGCATGGCTCCCGACCATGCCTTCCACCAGTTCCGGAATTGTCACGCCCTGGAGATCGAGGTCGTAGAGAGCCTTGCGCGTTGCGGTCAGAAGCCGGGCGCGGACCCAGGGCGGGAAACCGCCGTCGATGACGACGGCGGAGAAATCGATGATCGAGGCGGCGGAGACGACCGCCTGGGCAAGGGCCGCGGCACTGTCGTCGATCCAGATGGTCAGCGGCTCACCGAAATCGATCCAGTCGTCGGCCGAATACCACAGCGGCTTCGGGTCGATGCCGCGGCTGCGCAGCAGGTTTTCGAGCACGAAGACCGAGGCGATCTTGAGGAGCTGGATTGTCTTGCCGTCCTTGCCGGAAACCGGCAGCGGGCCGACGGCGCCGGCGGTGCCGGTCCGGCCGGAAAAGAGCGCGGAATTGATGACGATGCCGCCGCCGATGAACGAGCCGATGTAGAAATAGACGAAGTCGGGATAGCTGGCGCCGACGCCGAAGGCGAGCTCGGCGCCGCAGGCGCTGGTTCCGTCGTTCTGCAGAAAAACCGGATGGCGGGTGCGTTGCGCGACGATCGCCTGCAGATCGATATCGCGCCACCGGTTCATTTCTTCGCGCGGCGCGCCCACTTCTTCCGCCCAGTTCCACAGTTCGAAGGGTGTGGCGATGCCGATGCCGGCGATGCGTTTGCGCTCCTCAGCGCTCAGTTGCCTCTCGAGTTTCTCGATGCCGCCGATGATGAAGTCGACGAGCTCGCCGGGCAGGGGATAGGCATGGATCTGGTGCAGCTGCAGGCGGATATTGCCGACGAAATCCATCAGAACCAGGTCTGCACTTCGACGTCCGATCTTCACCCCGAAGGAAAACACCGCATCCGGGTTGAGCCGCATCGGTGTCGACGGTTGGCCGACGCGGCCGCGAACCGGCGCGCCGCGCACCAGCAGGCCATCGCTTTCAAGCGCCCGCATGATGACGGAAACGGTCTGCGCCGAAAGCCCGGAGCGCCGGGCGATGTCCGCCTTCGAGAGCCCGCCGTGACGACGAACCAGCGACATCACCAGCCTTTCGTTATAGGCGCGCACGCGTGTCTGGTTCGCCCCGCCGCTCGGGTCGATGACGTCAGGTTGCATCGGTCCCCTGTCGGGGCCGTCGGTCAATGACATGCCACCGTCTCCTCCCGTTGGCATAAGTGCCCGCTTGGCGCGGGTCTGTTGTTTCCGCTCTGGGCGGAGCTGTCAATTTGCGCGCCGACCCGGATGGCGCCGGATCGCCGTTATCCCAAGAATGCCACATCGAAATAATAATTCAATTTGATTTATTTATTGACACCCCCGAAATTTAGTGTTTGTTTTTGCTCCGGAAGCGCCTGCTGCAGCGGAGGAGAATGCTGTGGCGGCGAGGCCTGGGCCGGTCCGCCGGCGCGTTTTTCATCCTTGGGAGGATTACATGAAGAAGACTGTTCTCTCCGCCGCGTTCGGCGTGCTGTCGCTTGGCGTCGTGTTCGCCGCTCCGGCGCAGGCCGCCGATGTCAGCGCCTGCCTGATTACCAAGACCGACACCAATCCCTTCTTCGTCAAGATGAAGGAAGGCGCCACCGCCAAGGCCCAGGAGCTCGGCGTCACGCTGAAGGCCTATGCCGGCAAGATCGACGGCGACCATGACAGCCAGGTGGCTGCGATCGAATCCTGCATCGCTGACGGCGCCAAGGGCATCCTGATCGCCGCTTCCGACACCAAGGCGATCGTCGACCAGGTGAAGAAGGCGCAGGAAGCCGGTCTTCTGGTCATCGCCCTCGACACGCCGCTTGATCCGGCCACCGCCGCCGACGCGACGTTCGCAACCGACAACCTGCTCGCCGGCAAGCTGATCGGGCAGTGGGCTGCCGCCACGATGGGCGAGGGCGCCAAGACCGCCAAGGTCGGCTTCCTCGATCTGACGCCGTCGCAGCCGACAGTCGACGTTCTGCGCGACCAGGGCTTCATGATCGGCTTCGGCATCGACCCGAAGGATCCGAACAAGATCGGCGATGAAGACGATGCCCGCATCGTCGGTCACGACGTCACCAACGGCAACGAAGAAGGTGGCCGCAAGGCGATGGAAAACCTTCTGCAGAAGGATCCGGATATCAACGTGATCCACACCATCAACGAGCCGGCCGCAGTCGGCGCCTATCAGGCGCTGAAAGCCGTCGGCAAGGAGAAGGACGTGCTGATCGTATCGGTTGACGGCGGTTGCCCCGGCGTCAAGTCGGTGGCCGAAGGTGTCATCGGCGCGACCTCGCAACAGTATCCGCTGATGATGGCCGCACTCGGCATCGAGGCGATCAAGAAGTTTGCCGACAGCGGTGAAAAGCCGAAGCCGACCGAAGGCAAGGACTTCTTCGATACCGGCGTTTCGCTCGTCACCGACAAGCCGGCTGCCGGCGTCGAATCGATCGACGTCAAGGTCGGGACGGAGAAGTGCTGGGGCTGATCGCTTCCGCTCTTCGAACGCATAAGCCAGTAACGGAAGGGCGGCCCCGGCCGCCCTTCGCGTAAGCGCCGATGTCTTTGACAAGGCGTCGAAAACCGCGCAGCTTCTTGAGTGAGTGCTGATGCCCGCCACACGGTGGGCGGGCTGTGCACCAAATTGCATCGCAACCCCTTGGGAGTGGGGTTCACGGGAGGAAGGTCCATGGGCGAGCCCAATACAGCCGCACAGCCATCCCAGGAATTCGAAAAAGTCCTGGTCAACAGTTCGACGCAGGTCGCGTCGTTCGATACGCATGACAAGACTGCGATCCAGAAGATCCAGCATTTCCTGCATTCGACGCCGGCGGCCGTGCCGTTCATCGTGCTGGTCGCGGCGATCCTGATCTTCGGTTTGACGATCGGTGGAAAGTTCTTCTCGTCCTATACACTGACGCTGATCCTCCAGCAGATCGCCATTGTCGGCATCCTGGGCGCCGCGCAGACATTGGTGATCCTGACGGCCGGCATCGACCTTTCGATCGGCGTGATCATGGTGCTTTCGGCGGTGATCATGGGCAATTGCGCCGTGACCTACGGCCTTCCCGCGCCGATCGCGATCTTCATCGGTTTCCTCGTCGGCGGCGCCTGCGGCTTCCTCAACGGTTTCCTCGTCTCCAGGGTCAAGCTTCCGCCGTTCATCGTGACGCTCGGCACCTGGTACGTCATCATGTCGACGAACTTCATCTACTCGGCCAATGCGACGATCCGCGAGGCCGATGTGACCGCGGTCACCCCGATGCTTCACCTCTTCGGCGTCAGCTTCAAGGTGGGATCCGCCGTCTTCACGCTCGGCGTGGTGATGATGGTCGTGTTGGTCCTTGGCCTCTGGTATGCGCTCAACCATACCGCCTGGGGGCGGCACCTCTATGCGGTCGGCGACGATCCCGAGGCGGCCAAGCTTTCCGGTATCCGCACCAGCCGCGTGCTGCTCAGCGCCTATACGCTGGCCGGCCTGATCGCGGCACTTGCAGCCTGGGTCTCGATCGGCCGCAACGGCTCGATCTCGCCTTCGGCAGCCGTCACCGACTACAATCTGCAGGCCATCACCGCAGCCGTGATCGGCGGCATCTCGCTCTTCGGCGGACGCGGATCGATCCTTGGAACCCTGATCGGCGCGATGATCGTCGGTGTGGTCTCCATGGGCCTCAACATGCTGGGCGCCGATCCGCAATGGAAAGTCTTCCTCACCGGCGTGCTGATCATCACTGCCGTCGCAATCGACCAATGGATCCGAAAGGTAGCAAGCTGATGGCTCAGGAACCCATTCTCACCGCGCGCGGCCTGGTCAAGCGTTATGGTCGCGTCACTGCCCTCGATCATGCCGATTTCGACCTTTACCCGGGCGAGATCCTGGCCGTCATCGGCGACAACGGCGCCGGCAAGTCCTCGATGATCAAGGCGATCTCCGGCGCCATCACGCCTGATGAAGGCGTGATCCGGCTTGAAGGGCAGCAGATCCACTTCCGCTCGCCGATGGAGGCGCGCACGGCCGGCATCGAGACCGTGTACCAGAACCTGGCGCTGTCGCCGGCGCTCTCGATCGCCGACAACATGTTTCTCGGCCGCGAGATCCGCAAGCCGGGCATCATCGGTAAGCTCTTCCGCACGCTCGACCGCACGGAGATGGAGAAGCGAGCACGGGCAAAGCTGTCCGAGCTCGGCCTGATGACCATCCAGAACATCAACCAGGCGGTGGAAACCCTTTCGGGCGGCCAGCGCCAGGGCGTGGCTGTGGCGCGAGCTGCAGCCTTCGGCTCCAAGGTGGTGATCATGGACGAACCGACGGCAGCTCTCGGCGTCAAGGAAAGCCGGCGGGTGCTGGAGCTGATCCTCGACGTGCGTTCGCGCGGCCTGCCGATCGTGCTCATCTCGCACAACATGCCGCATGTGTTCGAGGTGGCCGACCGCATCCACATCCACCGGCTTGGCAAGCGGCTCTGCGTCATCAACCCGAAGGAGCACACGATGTCGGATGCCGTCGCCTTCATGACCGGCGCCAAGGAGCCGCCGCGCGAGGCGCTCGCCGCATGAATGTAGCGCCGGTGGTTGATCAAATCCTGCAACGGGCGGCCGGAGCCGCCCGTTTCGTCGTGGCGATTGCCGGCCCGCCCGGCGCCGGAAAATCGATGTTGTCCGATGCGCTTGCCGAAGCGCTGGTAGCAGCAGGAGAAAAGGCGGCCGTGCTGCCGATGGACGGCTTTCACATGGACAATGCGGTGCTCGAGCAGAAGGGCCTGCTTGCCCGCAAAGGCGCGCCCGAGACCTTCGACGCCAGGTCGTTCCTGGCGACGATCGCCGCCGTCAGGGCCAACGATGGCGAAGTGCTGGTCCCGGTCTTCGATCGCTCGCGCGAACTGGCGATCGCCTCGGCGCGGGTTGTGGCGGCCGATACCCGCATCATTCTCGTCGAGGGCAATTATCTGCTGCTCGACGAGGCGCCATGGACGAAGCTCGACGGTGCCTTCGACTTCTCCATCTTCATCAATCCCGGCATCGAAGAGCTGGAGCGGCGCTTGCTCAAGCGTTGGTACGATCATGGCTATGATGCGGAGGCTGCACGGCGCAAGGCCCTCGGCAACGACATTCCGAATGCCCATCGGGTCGTCGACCGCCAGCGGCCCGCCGACCTCGTGCTTGCGGATTTCTGAGCGATGGTCGGATTGCGGATTGTGTTCCCGGGCGCATTGGTGATATCGAGACGCGGTTTCACCACATGAGTTACCGCCCGTCGCCCGCACCTGCCGGCTGCAAAGCTGCGCGCGCGGATCGGGCGCGAGCACGAGAGCCGGATGAGGAAAAGTGTAAGCTGTTTTCCGCCATCCTGCTCTGAGTTAGGAGAACGCTGACCATGCAAGACCTCGTTATCCGCCGGCCGGATGATTGGCACCTTCACCTGCGCGACGGCGACATGCTGAAGGGCGTCATCGCCGATACCAGCCGCCATTTCGCCCGCGCGATCATCATGCCCAACCTCGTGCCGCCGGTGGTCACCGCGGCCGACGCGGCGGCCTATCGCGACCGGATCGTCGCCGCGATTCCGGCGGGTGACCGCTTCGAGCCGCTGATGACGCTCTATCTGACCGAGGGCACGGACCCCGACGACGTCGAGGCCGGCCACGAAAGCGGTCTCGTCAAGGCCGTCAAGCTCTATCCGGCCGGTGCCACGACCAACTCGCACAGCGGCGTTCGCGACATCGACAAGGCAATGCCGGTGCTGGAGCGCATGGCCAAGATCGGCCTGCAGCTCTGCGTCCACGGCGAAGTGACGACCTCGGACGTCGATATCTTCGACCGCGAGGCGGTGTTCATCGAAACGGTGCTCGATCCCTTGCGCAAGCGCCTGCCGGAACTGAAAGTCACGATGGAGCATGTCACCACCAAGGACGGCATCGACTACATCAAGGCGTCGAAGGCCAATCTCGCCGGCTCGATCACCACGCATCACCTGATCATCAACCGCAACGCCATTCTCGTCGGCGGTATCAAGCCGCATTACTACTGCCTGCCGGTTGCCAAGCGCGAGAACCACCGCCTAGCCCTGCGCGCGGCGGCGACATCGGGTGATGCACGCTTTTTCCTCGGCACCGACTCGGCGCCGCATGTCGATCCGCTGAAGGAATGCGCCTGCGGCTGCGCCGGCATCTACACCTCGATCAACACCATGAGCTGCCTTGCCCATGTGTTCGAGGAGGAAAACGCGCTCGACAAGCTCGAAGCCTTCGCGTCTCTGAACGGCCCGGCCTGGTACGGCCTGCCGGTCAACGAGGAGACGATCACGCTGCGCAAGCAGCAGGAGGCCGTGAGCTATCCCGCCAAGATCGACACCGGCGCCGGCCTTGTCACCGTTTTTGATCCGATGTTCCCGCTGCACTGGGCCGTCGTCTGATCGCGACTGCTTAGGTTCCTGAATCGGAATCGATCCAGGGACAGGAACAGGCAGGAGCGCAACTGTTACAGCGACCTTTGCGCGTCGGACGGACGCGCGGCGCTGCCGAAATTGAAGGAGAGTTTGATGTTTTCCAACGCGTTCACCGACAAGTCCGTCATGGCCGAGCTGGTCGCGAAGATGCTCTGGGAGATCAAGGCGGTGCATTTCAGCGCCGACAAGCCCTACAAGCTCTCGTCCGGCATGGCGAGCCCGGTCTATATCGACTGCCGCAAGCTGATCTCCTATCCGCGCATCCGTTCGGCGGTCATGGATTTCGCGGCCGCATCCATCCTGCGCGAGGCCGGCTTCGAGCAGTTCGACGTCGTTGCCGGCGGCGAGACGGCGGGCATTCCTTTTGCGGCGATGCTGGCCGAGCGCCTCGGCCTGCCGATGGTCTACGTGCGCAAGGCGCCGAAGGGGCATGGCCGCAACGCCCAGATCGAGGGCCACATGCCGGAGGGCGCGCGTGTTCTGGTGATCGAGGACCTGACGACGGCCGGTGGCTCGATGTTCAAGTTCATCGACGCGATCCGTGCTGCTGGCGGCATCGTCGACCATGGCATCGCGCTCTTCTACTACGACATCTTCCCCGAAGCCGTTGGCGACATGAAGCGGAAGGGTGTCGACCTGCACTGGATCGCCACATGGCGCAACGTGCTGGCCGTTGCCCGCGAGCAGGCGCTGTTCGATGACAAGACGCTTGGCGAAGTCGAGGCCTTCCTCAACGACCCGCTGGCCTGGTCGGGCCGCAATGGTGGTGTCAGCGCGCTTGCCGCCCAATAGGCGGCGCGCTGGGATTTCGCGGAAAGTCATGGAAATCAGTTGAAATGTCTTCAGGGGAGAAATGCCGATGATCGTATGTTGTGGTGAAGCGCTGATCGACATGTTGCCGCGGGACACGACCGCACGCGAGAGTGCGTTTGCACCCTATGCCGGCGGGGCGATCTTCAATACGGCGATCGCGCTCGGTCGGCTCGGCATTCCCACCGGCTTCTTCACCGGCCTTTCCGACGACATGTTTGGCGATATCCTCCGCGAAACGCTGAAGGCGGCGAATGTCGACTTCGGCCCCTGCGCGACCCTGTCGCTGCACACGACGCTTGCCTTCGTCAAGCTCGTCAACGGCCATGCCACTTACGCTTTCTTCGACGAGAATACCGCAGGGCGCATGATCACCAGGGATCACTTGCCGGCGCTCGGCGACTTCTGCGAGGCGCTGCACTTCGGCGCCATCAGCCTCATCCCAGAGCCCTGCGGTTCGACCTATGAAGCGCTGATGACTCGCGAACACGAAAAACGGGTCATCTCCTTCGACCCGAACATCCGGCCGGGCTTCATCAAGGACCGCGAAGCCCATCTCGCCCGCATGAACCGCATGGCGGCGATGTCCGACATCATCAAGTTCTCCGATGAAGATCTCGACTGGTTCGGCATGACCGGCAGCCACGACGATCTCGCCGCCGAGTGGCTGAAGCGTGGGCCGAAGCTGGTGCTGATCACCAAGGGCGCCGATGGGGCCGTCGGTTACACCACGCGCCACAAGGTCGAGGTTGCCGGCGAACGCGTCACGGTCGTCGATACGGTCGGCGCCGGCGACACTTTCGATGCCGGCGTTCTGGCCTCGCTGAAGCTGAGCGGGCTCCTCACCAAGGACGCCGTCGCCAACCTCTCCGAAAGTGCGGTCCGCGATGCGCTGGCGCTGGGCGCCAAGGCGGCTGCCGTCACCGTGTCGCGTGCCGGCGCCAACCCGCCGTGGAAACACGAAATCGGGCTCTGAGAAGAGCCCGCTCGCAACTCAGCCTTTCTCCTCTTCCGTCGGACGATATTCGAGAATGTCGCCCGGCTGGCAGTCGAGAACGGCGCAGATCTTTTCCAGCGTGTCGAAGCGCACGCCTTTGACCTTGCCGGATTTCAAAAGGGATATGTTCTGCTCGGTGATGCCGACCTGCTCTGCGAGGTCGCGGGAGCGCACCTTGCGTTTTGCCAGCATGACGTCGAGGTTTACGACAATCGGCATCCGCTAGACGAAGCTCCGGTTTTCGGCTTCCACCCCCGACGCGATGACGATGACGTGGCCGAGCACCAGAAGCAGGCCGGCCATCAGCAGAATGATCACCGTTCCTCCATTGATATCGATGAAAACGGAATGGTCGGCTGCACCGGGGTTGTCGTAGGTGACGGCCATCACGCCGATCGCGTTGCTGACAACGATGCAGAGGGAGCCGACGAGCGCGATGATGCCGATCCGCTTCAGCAGGACACCATTGCGGCCGGAGAGGATCTCTCCGCGCTCGAAACCGTCGAAAAGCTGCCAGGCAAAGGCGAGCCCCGCAATGACCAGCGCATTGTTCAAGGCGGTGAGAAGTACGACGGTCACGATCGCCCGATAGGAGAGCGTGATCGTCGAGACCCTCGGGAAGACGACGTCGCGAATGCCCTGCTCGAAGCCGGCCCGATCGAAGAAGATCTGCCAATGCCCGTAGACAACGGCCGAGCAGAACAGCGCGCCACACAGGACGACCATCAGCTTCATGATGCGGCTCAGTTTGCGCAGCCGCTCGGGGGATCCAGTCATTAAAAAATTCCTTATCGGCTCACTTGTTTTTTTAATGTAAAACGATAATTAATTCGCGTCAATTATGATTTTGGTGCATTTCATGTCTTTCCGTATTTTGATGAATCCATGCCTTTTTCTATCGCTCAATGTGCTTGCCGCCTGCGCGGCTCTCAATGTCGGCTCCCTTGAAAAACTGTCGAGCGTCGATCCGCTCAAGTCCGATCCCTCAGAGCTGCGGGTTGCCTTGTTGGTGCCGGAGGCGCTTTCGCTCAGGCGCGGTGATGCGATGCTCGGGATTTCGTGGAAGGCGGATGGTGCTGCGCTCGACACCCGCCGTTTTGCGCTTCAGATCCAGTCCGGCAATACCGGAGCGCCTGATCTGACCGAACGGATGCGGCACGGCCAGACGCTCTACGTCCTGACCTTGGCGTCGGCCGATGCCGAGCGCCTGCGCGATATGCAGGAAAAAATTGCGGCGACCAAAGGGGCTGAGGCGAAAGGACGAGGGAGTCTTTCTGTCGCCTTTTCCGGCGGCTGCTGGACCGGTGCTTATCCGGCCGGCCAGAAGATCACGGTCGATGCCTGGATACGCATCCGCTCCGACGAAAGCTATTTCCAGATCCTCTCGGGCCTGGATCTGATGGACATGCTCCGCCTGTCCGGCGTCAAGGCGCTGCCGGCCTGCGCGGCATGAGCGGACCGGGGCGACAATCGCACCCCGGTCCATGTCTTTTTAACGGGCAGCCCCAAGCAGCACGGCGACAAGGCCGGCCGTTGACGAATCGTGACCTTCAGCACTTTCCTTGCCTTCGACCACCGGCAGAAGGCCTGTCGCAAGCTCCTTGCCAAGCTCGACGCCCCACTGGTCGAAGGAGTTGATGTTGAAGAGCGCGCCTTCGACGAAGACGCGATGCTCGTAGAGTGCGATCAGCCGGCCGAACGCGAAAGGATCGAGCTGGTCGTAGACCAGCGTCAGCGACGGGCGGTTGCCGGCAAAGACGCGGTGCGGCGCTATTCTGTCCGCCTTCGCGTCCGCCATGCCCTTGGAGGTCAGCTGCGCCTTCGCCTCGGCAAGCGTGCGGCCCTTCATCAGGGCTTCCGACTGGGCGAGGCAATTGGCAATCAGCAGCTCGTGCTGGTGGCGCAGGTTCTTCTCGTGGCCATTGGCGGCAATCATGAACTCGGCCGGGATAACGTCCGTGCCCTGATGGATCAGCTGGTAGAAGGCGTGCTGGCCATTGGTGCCGGGTTCGCCCCAGACGACCGGGCCGGTCGAAAATTCGACCGGCTTGCTGTCGAGCGTGACCGCCTTGCCGTTCGATTCCATGTCGAGCTGCTGCAGGTAGGCCGGAAAGCGCGACAGGCGCTGATCATAGGGCAGGATCGCGCGCGAGGGATAGCCGAGAACATTGCGGTGGTAGAAGCCGAGGAGGCCAAGCAGCATCGGCAGGTTCTGGCGGATCGGTGCGGTGCGGAAATGCTCGTCGATGGCATGGCCGCCATCGAGGAAGCGGCCGAAATTCTCCTTGCCGATGGCGATCATCAGCGGCAGGCCGATCGCCGACCAGATCGAATAGCGGCCGCCGACCCAATCCCAGAAGCCGAACACGCGCGCCTGGTCGATGCCGAAAGCCGCGACCTTGTCGAGCGCGGTCGATACCGCGGCGAAGTGGTGGCCGACGGCGGCTTCGCCGAGCTTGCCGGCGATGAAGGCGCGGGCCGTCGCCGCGTTGGTCATCGTCTCGATGGTCGTGAAGGTCTTGGAGGCGACGATGAAGAGCGTCGTTTCCGGATCGACGAGCTTCAGCGTATCGGCGATATGCGCGCCATCGATGTTGGAGACGAAATGCAGGCGCGGGCCGTCATGGAACGGCGCCAGCGCCAGCGTCGCCATCACCGGGCCGAGATCCGAGCCGCCGATGCCGATATTGACCACATCGGTGATCTTCTTGCCGGTAGCACCTTTCAGCGCCCCCGAGCGGATGCCATCGGCAAAGGCGCCCATGGTTTCGAGCACGCCGTTGACGTCGGGCATCACGTCCCTGCCATCGACCATGACGGGGCGATTGCCGCGATTGCGCAGTGCCGTGTGCAGCACGGCCCGCTCCTCGGTAATGTTGATGATGTCACCGCGGAACATCGCATCGCGCTTTTCCTCGACCTTGGCAGCTTTTGCCAGCGCCTCGAGGCCGTCGAGCACCTGATCGTTCACCGCGCATTTCGAATAGTCGAGCAGCAGATCGTCGAGCGAGGTGCTGAAGCGCGAGAAGCGTTCGGCATCGCTCGCGAAGGCGGCGCGGATATCGGTCGCATTGGTCTGCGCGGCGGTTGCTTTGAGTTGGTCGACAAGCGCTTTCATCGCGGGGCTCCTTGTGTCGGACAGTCGCCTGCGTAGCTATTCGCTTTGCATTGTCCGAATCAAGCCCGCAAAACCGCCGGGATGGCGGTTTTCAGGATTTTTTAAATCGTTTTAAGTTGAGGCGGCCCTTAGCCCCGGAGGTCCTTGCGCAGGATCTTGCCGACATTGGTTTTCGGCAATTCGGTGCGGAACTCGACGAAGCGCGGCCGCTTGTAGTTGGTGAGATTGGCCGCACAATGCCGCTTGACGTCCTCTTCGGTCAGATCGGGATCCTTGCGAACGACGAACAGCTTGACTGCTTCGCCCGAATGTTCGTCGGGAACGCCGATCGCCGCGCATTCGAGAATGCCGGGATGGGTCATCGCCACTTCCTCGACCTCGTTCGGGAAGACGTTGAAGCCCGAAACGAGGATCATGTCCTTCTTGCGGTCGACGATCTTGACGAGGCCGGCCGGGTTTATGAAGCCGATATCGCCGGAGCGGAAGAAACCGTCGGGCGAAATCGCCTTGGCGGTCTCGTCCGGCCGCTGCCAGTAGCCCGCCATCACCTGCGGCCCGCGAATGCAGATTTCGCCGACTTCGCCGATCGGCAGGGTCTTGCCCTGGTCGTCGCGAATCTCGACCTCGGTCGAGGGGATCGGCAAGCCGATCGTGCCGGTAAACTCGGTGGAGTCGAGAAGGTTGGCGGTGGCGACCGGCGAGGTCTCGGAAAGGCCGTAGCCTTCGGCGATCGGGCATCCCGTCATCTTGTGCCAGCGTTCGGCAACCGGTCTTTGGATGGCCATGCCGCCGCCGAAGGTGAGCATCAGCGACGAGAAGTCGAGCTTCTGGAATTCGGCGTTGTTCATCAGCGCATTGAACAGCGTGTTGAGGCCCGGGAAGATGTTGGTCTTGTACTTGCCGAGTTCCTTGACGAAGCCGGGGATGTCGCGCGGATTGGGGATCAGGATGTTATTGCCACCGGTGGCAAGGCCCATCAGCGAGTTCACCGTCAGCGCGAAGATATGGTAGAGCGGCAGCGCGCACATGAAGACGAGATTGTCGGGGCGCGGCCGCGAGCGGAACGCAGTGTCGAACCAGATTTCCATCTGCGCCATGTTCGACAAGAGGTTGGAATGGGTGAGCGTCGCGCCCTTGGAAACGCCCGTGGTGCCACCGGTGTATTGCAGGAAAGCGACGTCGCTCGGTGCGACGTTGGGCTTGGTCAGCTTCAGGCGGCCGCCTTCGGCGAGCACGGACTTGAAGGAATGGTGACCGGGGATCGACCAGGCGGGCACGAGCTTCTTGACCCGGCGCACGACCAGATTGACGATCGCGCCCTTGAGGCCGAGCATGTCGCCCATCGTTGCGACCACCACATGCTTGATGCTGGTCTTGGCGGCCACCTGCTGGACCGTATGGGCGAAATTCTCAAGCACGAAGATTGCCCTGGCGCCAGAGTCCACGAGCTGGTGCTCCAGTTCGCGCGGCGTGTAGAGCGGGTTGACGTTGACGACCGTGAAGCCTGCCCTGAGGATGCCGTACACGATCACCGGGTTCTGCAGGATGTTCGGCATCATCACCGCGACGCGGTCGCCCTTCGACAACCCGCGTGCCTGCAGCCAGGCGCCTATCTTGGCGGATTCGGCATTGAGTTCGGAGAAGGTCAGCGATTTGCCCATGCAGGTAAAGGCGAAGCGGCGCGAGTAGCGCGCGACGGCATGGTCGAAAAAATCGCCGATCGATTTGTAGGGCAGCGGGCCGATCTCGGCGGGAATGCCCGGCGGATAGGATTTCAGCCAGATCTTCTCCGGGCTGGTACCTGTTGGTTGCGTGTTGAGTTCCGCCATGACCTCTCTCCCTCTGGTCGCCACAGGCTGGCCTTGCTTGCGGCCAAAGAAGTAACCCTCCCGGTCTTCTCTTGCCGATGAAGATGATGCTTTTGCGACACCTCTTCAAGCCGAGATTCGGGATTATATAACTTTGACGTAAACGTCAACTCAGCTAACGGTTAACCGGCCTGGTTTGCTCGCGCCCGAAAAAGTATGATGAGTGCCGCAAACCCTTTGCCAGCCGGGCCTAAAGCCTGTATTGCATTGCAGCATATCCCCCATCGGATACCGTCCGATACCCGTTATCAGCACCCACAGATTTATTCCGCTTCTCGGAGCGGACGACACAGGTCATTGCTCATGTGTGACGAAGCCTATTCTTCTGCCGTCGATCCGCGCCGAAGCCGCATCTCCGTTGCCGAAGTTGCGCTCGCCGTTGGCGGGTTCGGGATCGGTACGGGCGAATTCGCCATCATGGGGTTGCTGCCGCAGGTGGCCGACGATGTCGGCGTTTCGGTGCCGAAGGCCGGTGCGGTGATCAGCGCCTATGCGCTCGGCGTTGTCGTCGGCGCACCGTTGATCGCGGTGCTTGCGGCGCGGTTTTCGCGCTTTCGCGTGCTTCTGGTGCTGATGCTGTTGTTTGCGATCGGCAATTTCGCAAGCGCCATCGCCCCGGATTTCTACACGCTGGTTGCGGCGCGCTTCTTTGCCGGCCTTCCGCACGGTGCCTATTTCGGCGTGGCGGCACTCGTGGCTGCCGGGCTGGCTGCACCCAACCAGCGGGCGCGTGCCGTCGGGCGCGTGATGATGGGCCTGACGATCGCGACCCTGTTCGGAACGCCGCTTGTTGCCTGGTTCGGTCAGGCGCTCGGCTGGCGTTCGGCCTTCGCCATCGTCGGCGGCATCAGCCTTTTGACCATTGCGCTCACCTGGTCCTACGTGCCGCGCGACAGGGGCAATCCGCAGGCGACGCCGCTGCGCGAGCTTGGCGCCCTGGGCAAGCTGCAGGTGTGGCTGATGCTCGGCATCTGCGCCATCGGCTGCGGCGGCATGTTTGCCGTTTTCAGCTACATCGCCCCGGCATTGACGGAGGTCGCGGGCGTTTCCGTCGCCAATGTGCCGATCATGCTGTCGGTGTTCGGCGCTGGCATGATCCTCGGCAACATCGTCGGTTCGCGGCTTGCCGACTGGGCGCTGCTGCCGGCGATCGGTATCGCGCTCGCCTTCAACATCTTTGCCTATGTGCTGTTCTATTTCACCATGGGCAATCCGTGGATCGCCATCGTCAACGTCCTGTTCATCGGCGGCGGCTTTGCCGTCGTGCCGGGGGTGCAGACCCGGCTGATGGATGTTTCGGGCGAAGCGCAGACGCTTGCCGCCGCACTCAGCCATTCCGCCTTCAACCTTGCCAATGCCCTCGGCGCCTGGCTTGGCGGCTGGTCCATTGCATCAGGCTATGGCTGGACCTCGACCGGCCTTGTCGGCGCCGTCATGGGTGTTGCCGGCTTCGGCATCTTCCTGGCGTCGGTTTTCGTCGATCGCGCCGAGACGACGAGGCGGGCCGCGATACGTGCGGCAGAATGACTGCTGCGATCAAATAAGGCCCGAGAGCTTGCGCGCCGCTAAATTTTTCTGTCATGTCCCGCCGCTAGCCTCAGCTGCGGCCCTGAAACTACCGTAAACCGGGGTCATTGCGGCGCTACTCATGATTTTGCCCTTAGATCGGGATCGATTTAAGGGCAAGATCATGCATCAGATCGTGGTACAGCGACCTTTGCGCGTCTTTGCAGTAGATGCGCGGCGCTGTACAGGCTGGCAAGACCCCTGGTTTGTTGTAAGGTCGTCTGAGACGGAGGAATGTTGGTGCAACTGGGCAATCGCGAACGAGAAAACCTTCCCGCAGAGCCGCGGCTCTTCGGGTATGCGGCGACGTCGCGCTCGGCTCTGGTTGGTCCGATCACTGCGGCGCGCTGGATGCTCGTCTTCGTGCTTCTGGCCGGCGTCTATTTCTTCCACGGCTTCCTTGTCCCTGTTCTGGCCGCCGTCGTCATCGGTTTTGCCAGCTGGCCCATCTATCGCCGCCTGCTTGCGGCCGTCGACGGTAACCGCACGCTGGCGGCAACCATTGCCATCATCTGCGTCATCGCCTTCATCGTCGTTCCGATCTCGGTCGCTGCGGTCTATGCGGTCGACGAAGTGCGCGACTGGCTGGTCTGGGCGGTCGAGACCAATGCCAACGGTGCGGGCGTGCCCGCCTGGCTGACGACGATCCCGATCGCCGGCGCCTGGCTCGGCGCGCAGTGGGTGAAATATGTCGGCCATCCCGGCGCGCTCGGCGAACTGGTGCAACTCGTCAGCGGCTCCAACATCGGCAATATCTATCGCGGCGTTCTGGTCATCGGCGCTTCGGCGTTTCATGCCTTCCTGACGCTGCTTTTTATGCTGATCACGCTGTTCTTCGTCTACCGCGACGGGCAGTCTTTCTCCAAGCAACTCGACCATCTCGGCGAGCGCATCTTCCCGATGCGCTGGGAACGGCTGTCGCGCGTGGTGCCAATGACGATCAGCTCGACGGTGACCGGGATGGGCATCATCGCCATCGGCGAGGGCATCGTGCTCGGCGTTGCCTATTGGCTGGCTGGCGTTCCGTCGCCGGTCACGCTCGGCATCATCACCGGCCTGATGGCGCTGATCCCCGGTGGTGCGCCGCTCTGCTTCACGCTGGTTTCGGTCTATCTGGTTGCCAGCGGCTCGCCGGTTCACGGCATCGCGCTGTTTACCTGGGGCACGACCGAACTCTTCATCGTCGACAAGACGCTGCGTCCGCGCCTCGTCGGCGGGCCAATCAAGCTGCCATTCCTGCCGACCTTTTTCGGCCTGGTCGGCGGCGTCAAGACCATGGGCTTTCTCGGCCTGTTCGTCGGCCCGGTGCTGATGGCACTGCTCGTCGCCATCTGGCGCGAATGGATGCGCGAAGTGACCAACGAAGAGACACCGACGATAAGCCCGATCATCAAGGGCTAAAGCATTTCCAGAAAAAGTGCGAAGCGGTTTTTCGTCAGGAAACGCGTAAAAACAAAGAGATAGAGCGTTTCTGCGCCTCCGCTTAAACCGGAAACGCTCTGACGCCGCCAATGCGTTAGCTGCCTTTCGGCAGCTGCGGCGTCCTTATCTTTTCCTTATGCGCTCGCAAAACCATCCCAATCGATAATTGACCCGCACAGGGCGCATGATCCGGCTCCAATCCAGTCCTGGAGAATGCACATGTCCGATCTACTTTTTCTTGCCGCCGGCATCGGCGGCCTTGTCGTGTTTGCGCTCTATGCGCACACGCTCAGCCGGCTCTAGGAGGCATCGATGTTCGAAACCTTCGTCGGCCTCGCCGTCGCTTTTGCGCTCGCGGCCTATCTCATCGTGACCCTCGTTCGACCGGAACGGTTCTAGTCGTTCAGCCGTATTTTGCGGAGAATTCCTCATGTCTATTATCGGGTGGCTGCAGATCGGCCTCCTCTTCCTCGCCGTCTTCCTCGCGATCAAGCCGCTTGGCCTCTATATGGCGCGGGTTTTCGCCGGTGATCGCAATTTCCTTTCTCCGGTTCTCGGACCCGTCGAACGCGGGCTCTATCTGGCGGCCGGCGTCGATGCCAGGAAGGAGCAGGGTTGGCTCGCCTATACGCTGTCGATGCTCGCCTTCAGCGCGGCCGGCTTCGCGCTTCTCTATGCCATCCTGCGTTTCCAGGGATCGCTGCCGCTGAACCCGCAAGGCTTTGCCGACGTGCCGGCGGATCTCGCCTTCAACACGGCGGTCAGCTTCCTCACCAACACCAACTGGCAGTCCTATGGCGGCGAGACCACCATGAGCCATTTCAGCCAGATGGCTGGCCTCACGGTGCAGAACTTCGTCTCGGCTGCGACAGGCATTGCCATCGCGCTTGCCGTCACCCGCGCCTTTGCCCGCTCCGGTGCCGCGACGCTCGGCAATTTCTGGGTCGATCTGACCCGTTCGACACTCTACGTGCTGCTGCCGCTCGCGGTCCTCGTCGCACTCGCCTTCGTCGCGATGGGCATGCCGCAGACCTTCCATGCCTCCGTCAGCGCCACCACGCTCGAAGGCGTACAGCAGACGATCGCGCTCGGCCCGGTCGCGAGCCAGGAAGCGATCAAGCAGCTCGGCACCAATGGCGGCGGTTTCTTCAACGCCAACGCGGCGCACCCGTTCGAGAACCCGACAGCGCTCAGCAACTACCTGTCGATCTTCGCGATGCTCTCCATTACCTCTGCGCTCGTCTACACCTTCGGCCAGATGGTCGGTGACCGCCGCCAGGGTTGGGCCTTCATCGCTGCCATGGCGACCCTGCTGATTGCCGGCATCGGTGTCATCTATTGGGCGGAAAGCTATGGCAACCCGATCCTGCATGGGCTCGGCCTCGAGGCGTCCCTCGGCAACATGGAAGGCAAGGAAGTCCGCTTCGGCCAGGCCATGTCGGCGGCCTATGCCGGTGTGACCACCGGTATCTCGACCGGTGCAGTCAACGGCATGCACGGTTCCTTCACCGGCATCGGCGGCCTTGTTCCCATGCTCTTGATCCAGCTTGGCGAAGTGCTGCCCGGCGGCGTCGGCTCCGGCCTTTACGGCATGGTCGTCTTCGCAATCCTCGCCGTCTTCGTCGCCGGCCTGATGGTCGGGCGCACGCCCGAACTGCTTGGCAAGAAGATCGAGGGCCGCGAGATGAAATACGCGATGCTGGCGATCCTCATCCTGCCGGCTTCGATCCTCGGCTTCACCGCGATTTCCGCCGTCATGCCCTCGTCCGTCGCCAGTATCGGCACATCAGGTCCGCACGGCCTGTCGGAGATCCTCTACGCCTATACCTCGGCAACCGGCAACAACGGCTCCGCCTTCGGCGGCCTCTCGGCCAACACGCCCTGGTACAACACCACGCTCGGTTTCGCGATGCTGCTCGGCCGCTTTGCCTATGCGATACCGGTGCTGGCGATTGCCGGCTCGATCGCCGCCAAGACGCGCGTTCCCGCTTCCAAGGGAACCTTCCCGACGCACACGCCGCTCTTCGTCGGCCTGCTCATCGGCATCATCCTCATCCTCGGGGGCTTGCAATATTTCCCGGCCCTTGCGCTTGGTCCCATCGTTGAGCAATTCGCCATGCTCTCGGGCCAGACCTTCTGAAGGAACAAACAATGTCTTCGAAACCCGTCGCCCCGAGCCTTGTCGACCCGGCGATTCTCCTGCCGGCATTCAAGGCCGCATTCACCAAGCTCGACCCGCGCCAGCTTGTTCGCAACCCGGTGATCTTCGTCACCGAGGTGGTGGCAGCCATGGTCACGGTCTTCTTCATTCGCGATCTTGCGACCGGGACCGGCAGTCCGCTGTTTTCGGGGCAGATTGCCGCATGGTTGTGGTTCACGGTGCTGTTTGCCACCTTCGCCGAAGCGGTCGCCGAAGGGCGCGGCAAGGCGCAGGCCGACAGCCTGCGTCGCACCAAGTCCGAACTGACGGCCCGTAAGCTGGTCTCGGCGGAGGGTCGTGAAACGCAGACGATCGCCGCCACTTCGCTGAAGGTCGGTGACCTCGTGCTGGTCGAAGCCGGGGAATTGATCCCCGGCGACGGCGACGTCGTCGAGGGCGTCGCGTCGGTCAACGAAAGCGCGATCACCGGCGAATCCGCACCCGTGATCCGCGAGTCCGGCGGCGACCGCTCCGCCGTCACCGGCGGCACGCAGGTGCTGTCCGACTGGATCAAGGTGCGCATCGGCACGGCGCCCGGCGACACCTTCGTCGACCGCATGATCGCGCTTATCGAAGGTGCGCAGCGCCAGAAGACCCCGAACGAGATCGCGCTGTCGATCCTGCTTTCGGGCCTGACGCTGGTCTTCCTGGTTGCCGTCGTGACGCTTTGGGGTCTTGCCGGCTATTCCGGCACGGTTCTGTCGGTCACGGTTCTTGCAGCACTGCTCGTCACCTTGATTCCGACCACCATCGGCGGTCTGCTGTCGGCAATCGGCATTGCCGGCATGGACCGGCTGGTGCGTTTCAACGTCATCGCGACATCGGGTCGCGCCGTCGAGGCGGCGGGCGACGTCGATACGCTGCTACTCGACAAGACTGGCACGATCACCTTCGGCAACCGCATGGCCGCCAACTTCATGCCGGTTCCCGGCGTGACGGATGCCGAGCTTGCCGATGCCGCGCTGCTGGCAAGCCTTGCCGACGAGACGCCGGAGGGCCGGTCGATTGCCGCACTTGCGACCGGTGAATTCGGTCGTCATGCGCCGGCGGTGTCCCTGCCCGTTTCCGGCAAGCAGACGAGCCGCGAGGTCGTGGCTTTGGCGGTCGGTGGCGGCTCGGTTCAAACAGGAGCTTTGGCAATCGACGCCGTCGTGCCCTTCGCTGCCGAAACGAGACTGTCGGGCGTCGATTTCGGCGGTCGCCGGCTGCGCAAGGGTGCCGTGGATTCGATCCTGAAATTCGCTGGCGTTCGCGACGAAAACGTGCCGGCCGAATTTCGCCGCGCCGTCGACCAGGTCGCGCGCACCGGCGGCACGCCGCTTGCCGTTGCCGACGGCAATCGCCTGCTCGGCGTCATTCACCTCAAGGACGTGGTCAAGCCCGGCATCAAGGAGCGCTTCGCGGCCCTCCGGGCCATGGGTATCCGCACCGTCATGGTGACCGGCGACAACCCGGTCACGGCAGCGGCAATCGCGTCGGAAGCGGGCGTCGACGACTTCCTCGCCGAGGCGACGCCGGAAGACAAGCTCGGCTTTATCCGCAAGGAGCAGCAGGGCGGCCGCCTGATCGCCATGTGCGGCGACGGCACCAATGACGCGCCGGCGCTCGCCCAGGCCGACGTCGGCGTGGCGATGCAGACCGGTACGCAGGCGGCGCGCGAGGCGGCCAACATGGTCGATCTCGATTCCAGCCCGACGAAGCTCATCGAGATCGTCGAGATCGGCAAGCAGCTCTTGATGACGCGCGGCTCGCTGACGACCTTCTCGATCGCCAACGACGTGGCAAAATACTTTGCCATCATCCCGGCGCTGTTCATCACCACCTATCCGGCGCTGGCCGCGCTCAACATCATGGGGCTGTCGTCGCCGCAATCGGCGATCCTGTCGGCGGTCATCTTCAACGCCTTGATCATCGTCGCGCTCATCCCGCTGGCGTTGAAGGGGGTCAAGTATCGCCCGGTCGGCGCCGCCGCGCTCCTGCGCCGCAACCTGCTGGTCTACGGCCTCGGCGGCCTGATCCTGCCCTTTGCCGGCATCAAGCTCGTCGACGTCGTCGTCTCCGCTCTCAATCTGGTGTAATCATGTTGAACCAACTTCGCCCCGCAATCGTCATGGCCCTGCTCTTGACCGCGATCACCGGCCTTGCCTACCCCTTCGCGATCACCGGCGTTGCCCAGGCATTGATGCCCGTGCAAGCCAATGGCAGCCTGATCCGCATCGATGGCACCGTCGTCGGCTCTGATCTGATCGGGCAGAATTTCACCTCCGACAAATATTTCTGGCCGCGGCCCTCCGCGACCGGTCCTGAAGCCTATAACGCTGGTGGTTCGACCGGCTCCAACCTCGGCCCGACCTCGGTCAAGCTGAAGGACCGCGTTGCTGCCGACGTCGAGAAGCTGCGCGCCAGCGGTATAACAGGGGAAATCGCCGCCGACGGCGGCACGGCGTCCGGTTCCGGCCTTGACCCGCATATTTCGCCGGCTTTCGCCCGCGAGCAGGTTTCCCGCGTTGCCAAGGCACGCGGGCTTGCGGAAACGGATGTGGCGACGCTGGTCGAGCAGGCGACCGAAGGTCGTCTGCTGGGGATCATAGGCGAGCTGCGCGTCAATGTGCTAGAACTCAACCTTGCTCTGGATACCCGGAGAAGCTGAGTTTGAAGCCAGAGACACTGCCAGAGACGCTGAATGCCTGAAACCGATCGCGAATCGAAAAGCCGTCCGGACCCGGACGCACTGCTGGCGCTGGCCGGACAGGGGCGAAAAGGAAAGCTGACGGTTTTTCTCGGCGCAGCCCCAGGCGTCGGCAAGACCTATACGATGCTGACGCGCGCGCGTCGGCTGAAGGCCGACGGCGTCGACATCGTCATCGGTCTGGTGGAGACCCACGGGCGCGGCGAGACCGCCGCGCTCATCGAAGGACTGGAGATACTGCCGCGCCGCGATGTGAACCATCGCGGTCGTGTGCTTTCCGAATTCGATCTCGACGCGGCGCTCGCACGCCGCCCGAAGATCATCGTCGTCGACGAGCTGGCGCACAGCAACCCGGAGGACAGCCGCCATCCGAAGCGCTACCAGGATGTCGAGGAGCTGATTGCCGCCGGCATCGACGTCTGGACGGCGCTCAACATCCAGCATCTGGAGAGCCTGTCCGATGTCGTCGCCCAGATCACCGGCGTTGCGGTGCGCGAGCGCGTGCCCGACACGGTTCTCAGCCGTGCCGACGACGTGCTTTTGGTGGACCTGCCGCCGGCGGAACTGATCGAGCGGCTGAACGAAGGCAAGGTCTATCTGCCCGACAGCGCCAAGCGCGCGATCGAGCGCTTCTTCCGCCTGGGCAACCTGACGGCGCTGCGCGAGCTGGCGCTGCGGCGCACGGCCGATCGGGTCGACGACCAGATGGTCGACTATCTCAAGCAGAACGCTATCGAAGGCCCATGGGCGAGCGGCGAACGCCTGCTGGTGTGCATCGGTCCCGATCTGCTGTCGGAAAAGGTCGTGCGCACCGCCAGCCGCCTGGCTTCGGGGCTGAACGCACCCTGGATCGTGGTCTTCATCGAACGGGCCGACCGCGAAAGCGGCGATGGCGAGGGGGCGAGACGGCTCGACGAGACCTTCCGCCTTGCCGAACAGCTCGGCGCCGAGACCCGCCGCATTGTCGGCAACGATTTCGTCGAGGAGATCCTCAAGCTCGCCCGCCGCGAGCATGCGACACAGATCGTCATCGGCACAAGGCGCCAGCCGTTCCCGCTACGGCTGTTCCGGCAATCGCTTCCCGATGCGCTGGCGGAGCGGATCAGCGGCGTCGGCATTCATCTGGTGACCGACAAGGAACAGCCGCGCCCGAAGAGAGGCGTGACCGCCAAGCGGCAAATGCCGGAGGGCTTCGGGCGGGCGCTCGCCATCGCGGCCGCCACGGTGGGGACGGCGACTGCGCTCGGCCTCCTGATCGAGCGCTTCATCATCCTGCCGAATATCTCGCTGCTCTACCTGCTGGCGGTGCTGACGTCGGCGATCTATGCCGGCCACATCGCGGCGATCGCGGCTGCCCTGCTTTCGGTTCTTGCCTACAACTTCTTCTTCATCGATCCGGTCGGCACTTTCACGGTTGCCGAGCCGCACGAAGTCTTCGCGCTGTTCATTTTTCTGGTTGCGGCGGCGCTTGCCGGCAGTCTGGCTTCCCGGGTGCGCGAACAGGCGAAATCCGCTCGGCGCCGCGCGGCGGCAACGCAGGCGCTCTATGATTTCTCCCGCAAGCTTTCGGGAACGGCCAATGTCGACGATGTGCTCTGGGCGGCAGTCACCCAGATGCAGGCGACACTGAAACGCAATACCGCGTTGCTGCTGCCGGAGGAGGGCGATCTGCGCCTGAAGGCGGCCTGGCCGCCGGACACCGAACTCGATGTCACCGATACCATGGCGGCGCGCTGGGCGATGGACAAGAAAGAGGCGGCCGGCAACGGCACTGGCACGCTGCCGAACAGCCCGTTTCATTTCCGACCGCTGACGAGCCCGCACGGCGTCGTTGGCGTCTGCGGCTTCGTGCAGGCCGGCAAGCCGCTGGAGATCAACGAAGAGCGCGCGCTCGCCGCCATCCTCGACCAGACGGCGATCGCCATCGACCGGGCGCGTCTTTCCCGCGAGAGCCTGGATCACGCCGCCAAGCTGGAGGGAGAGCGGTTTCGTGCAGCCCTGCTGTCGTCGATCTCGCATGATCTGCGCACGCCGCTTGCCACCATCACCGGCGCCGTCACCAGCCTGCGCCAGCTGGGCGACCGCATGCCGCCGGAAAGCCGTGACGATCTGCTGCAATCGATCGAGGAGGAGGGCGGTCGGCTGACGCGTTTCGTCGCCAACCTCCTGGACATGACCCGCATCGAGGCGGGAACGGTCAATGCCAAGCGCGATTGGGTGGATGTCGCCGACGCCGTGCGCGCCGCCGTCGATCGGGCGCACAAGTACTTTCCTGCCCGCGAGATCGACACCAGCATCGCGCCCGAACTGCCGCTGATGCGCGGCGACAGCGTGCTTCTCGGCCAGGTGCTCTTCAACCTGCTCGACAATGCCAACAAGTACGGCGGTGACGAGCCGATCAGCATCTATGCGCGAAGGGACGGAAACGACATCGTCCTGTCAGTCACCGATCTCGGCAAGGGGATCGCACCGGGCGACCTCGAACAGGTATTCGAAAAATTCTTCCGCAGGGGCAAGGTGGACGGCCGCACGCCGGGCACCGGTCTCGGGCTGTCGATCGCCAAGGGCTTCGTCGAGGCCATGGGTGGCCGCATCAAGGCCGAAAGCCCGGCTTTGAGGCGTCGCGGCACCCGCATCTCCATGCGTTTTCCTGCCGCCGAAGCTGAAATATCCGAAAAGGACCGTGCATGAGCGTGGAGCGCATCCTCGTTGTCGACGACGAACCCCAGATCCAGCGCTTCCTGCGGCCGGCCTTGAGCGCTGCCGGCTACGATGTGCTGGAGGCGTTGACCGGAACGGACGCGTTGAAGGCGGCGGCGACGACCGCGCCCGACGTGGTGATCCTCGATCTCGGCCTGCCCGACATGGACGGCAAGGATGTGATCGCCAACATCCGCGCCTGGTCGCAGGTGCCGATCATCATCCTGTCGGCGCGCGACCGGGAGAGCGAAAAGATCGCCGCCCTCGATCTCGGCGCCGATGACTACATCGAAAAGCCCTTTGGCATCGGCGAGCTGACGGCGCGCATCCGGGCTGCCCTTCGCCACCGTATCCAGATGGAGGGCGGCCACACCCAGCTTTCGGCCGATGGTGTGGCGATCGATACGATCAAGCGGCTGGTGACACGCGACGGCGAGCCAGTGCGTTTGACGCCGAAGGAATATGACCTTCTGGTCATGCTGGCGCACCATGCCGGGCGCGTCGTCACCCACAAGACGCTGCTGACTTCGGTCTGGGGCGCCGCCCATGGCGAGGATCTTCACTATCTGCGCGTCTTCATCGGCCAGTTGCGCGGCAAGATCGAGCGTGATCCGGCCGACCCGAAGATCATCCGCACGGAGCCGGGCGTCGGCTACCGCTTTGTCGGCGACGACGACTGACGGCCCCGGGCCCTTTCGCTCAGAGCAGCGTCCGGCCGTCGCTCAGTTGATCACCAGTGGTTTCGGCTGATCGTCGGCCAGTGTGTCGCCGACCACCGGCCGCTTTTTCGTCGGGCGTGGATTCTCGATGATGTTGACCGGTGCGGAGAGGGTGGTTGCAGCGACATTGCCAACGCCCCTGGTCGTGCCGGCGACGACGGCGGCGATGCCTGTTCCAACCGAGATGTTGGAATCGGTCAGCGTCTGGCCCTTGATGAGCCGCTGGCCGATCAGCTGCACGATCTCCGGGCTTTCGGCGAACTTGCCGTGATGCAGCCCGTCATCGGTCTCAACCTTGGTCAGGTCGATGGCGGTGATGCCGGATTTCTCCAAGTCCGTGCGATAGGGCTCCTTCGATGGGTCGATGGCGCCGAGCCGCGAAACGTCGCCGGAAATGAAGCTCGAAAGCGCGAGCGCGCGGTCGTCCTGCGCGACGAAGATCGTGAACTTCGGTTTCTTCTTGCCCATCTCCACCCATTGCTTGGCGAAGACGTCGAGATCGATATCCGGCGAAGCCAGGATCACGTTCTCGATCTTCGAGGGCACGTTGCCATCGCGAATGCCCATCTGCCTGAGCGATTCCATCGTCAGCCAGGTGCCCATGGAGTGCGCCAGGATGGTGATGTCCTTGACGTTGGTCGTAGTTGTATTCGAACACGTTGGCGCGCGACGGCCAGGTGAACAGGATCGGCGTCGTCTGGGCGCCCGAATCATGGATGATCTGCGCCAGCCGGAAGACGGAATCCTCGTAGCGGTTGTTGAAGCCGTGAACCAAGACGAAGGCGTGGCCGCCGACGCCGTGCTGCTTGAACCAGGCCTTGCCGTCGGCAAGCGTGTCAAGTTCCCGCACCCGCGTCACCGCAAAGTCGGTGCTCGGATCAGGCGGCAGCTTGCGCGGCCATTGCACGGTGCCGGGCTTGCGCGCCGTGTCCGGGGGGATTGGCGCTTCTCGCACACGTCGATCCGTGCTAGGAGCGCGGTCAGAGGGATAACCGAAGCTCTGCCTCGAAACCCGGTGTGCAACCAGTCGCCACATCGGGAAGACCTTTTCCGACCGTGGCGTCCACTGATCGGGAAAGGCAAGATGAATATCCCCCTTCTTCTCCTCGCACTGGCGACCTTCGCCACCGGCACGGCGGAAAACATCGTCATCGGCATCCTGCCGGATGTGGCATCAGGGCTCGGCGTCTCCATCGGTCTTGCCGGGCAGTTGACCTCGGTGTTCTCCGTGACATTTGCGCTGACGGCACCGGCAGCCCTCCTGCTGACGGCACGCCTGGAGCGCAAGACCCTGCTGTTGCTGGCGCTGGTGCTCTTCATCGCCAGCAATGTGCTGGCGGCTGCCAGCCCGAATTACGGCGTCCTGGTCGCCGCCCGCATCGGCATGGCGGCCGCGAGCGCCACGGCCTGCCTGGTTGCGACCATGCTGGCAACGGAGATCGTGCCGGCGGAGAGCCGGGGCCGGGCGATCGGCCTGATCTTCATGGGCATCAGCGCCTCGCTCGTTCTCGGCGTACCGGCGGGCATGCTCCTGAGCGGCACGTTCGGCTGGCGCAGTGTCTTCACCGGCCTGGCGCTGTTTGCGGTTTGCGTCCTGTTCGCATGTCAGTGGTTCGTGCCGGGGGCCGGTCGGTCGAAGCCGCCGCGCGGCCGCTCCTATGCTGGCCATCTGCGCTCGTTCTCGTGCGTCTGTGCGCAGTTGGTGTCGGTGCTGATGATCGGCGGCCATTTCAGCCTGTTCGCCTACCTCGCGCCCTATCTGGCCGAGATCGTCGGGATGCACGGCGATGAGGTCGTCACGGCCTTCTTCGCCTTCGGCATAGCGGGTGTCTGCGGCGGCTATCTCGGCGGTCGGTTGAGCGATGCCGTGGCGCCGCGACTGGCGATCCGGTTGACGCCGTTCGGCTATGTCATCGCGCTGGTCGCGATACCCTTCGTGTCTGATACGCGGCCGTTGTTCATTGCGGTCATGATGCTGTGGGGCTGCATCAGCTGGATGATCTCGCCGGTGGTGCAGAGCTTCCTGATCAGGCAGAGCCCTGAGACGGCGGAAGCCGGCGTCGGCCTCAACCTGTCGGCCATGCATGTCGGCGTCGGGCTGGGCACCGGCGTCGGCGGCGTGCTTGTCGAGGCGGCCTCGCCATCAGTGCTTCCGGCAGCCGCCGCACTCCTGGCCGGCCTTGCCGTTATCGCGGCATTCGCCGCGACCTGGCGTGCGTCGGTCCCGAACGAGGCCAATCGCCACGCAGCGCCGTGAGCGAACGCATTATGCTGTCGCTGTTTGCAGATCAGGATGTGGTGCCGGGCAGCGGCAGGTTGAGCGCCGGGCCGGGGCTGACGCCGTGCTGCCGGCGGACCTGCCGCGATGCGCTGCCGTCGAACAGCGACATCGGCAATGTCCCGGTCAGGACCCAGCGGTAAGGCGAGCCGGCATCCGGTTCGCGCGATTGATGCGGGATCGACGCCAGCGGCAGAACGTATTCCGGCCGGCGCAGGCCAGCCTCCTTGTTGCCGAGCCACGTCAGGACGACAAGGACCTCGCCGCCGATTTCGAGCGCCGACAAGGAACAGGCACGGCCGGAGACATTGGCCTGAACGGCATCCTCATGAACATGAAAACGGCTAACTCTAAGCGACATCGATCGGCTTCCTCGAAATGGACCGCTTGCCCGCCGTTCGTGCGTAGCAAGACGAGCTGACCCTGGGCCAGCTTCAGACTATCATCCCGCTACAGTGCTCATTTCTTTGAAGGAAAATGGTGCCGCTTACGTGACTCGAACACGTGACCCCATCATTACGAATGATGTGCTCTACCGACTGAGCTAAAGCGGCCCTGAGGCGGTTCCGCGAAAAGACCGCGGAACGAAGTGTGAGGCGCTGATAAACGCAAAGCGCCAAGATTTCAAGCCATCAGTTTCGAGAACTTGAAAATTCCTTGTTGGTAGCAATCGTGGGGGTCGTATGCAGCCCGAGGCGGGCGCGCGCCGCGTCGTACTCGCGCTCCCAGCGATCGACCATATGCCCGACCGAGGTGACCTCGCGCACCGCACCGATGCCCTGGCCGCAGCCCCAGATGTCCTTCCAGGCCTTGGTGCCTTCGGTGGCCTGGGCGAAATCCATCTTCGACGGGTCGGCTTCCGGCAGGCTTTCCGGGTCCATGCCGGCCGCCACGATCGACGGCTTCAGGTAGTTGCCGTGGATGCCGGTGAAGTAGTTGGAATAGACGATGTCGGCGGCATTGCTGTCGACGATCATCTGCTTGTAGGCGTCGCTGGCGCGTGCCTCTTCGGTGGCGATGAAGGGCGAGCCGATATAGGCCATGTCGGCGCCCATGGCCTGGGCGGCGAGGATAGCGCCGCCGGTGGCGATCGCACCGGAAAGCAGCAGGGGGCCATCGAACCAGGAGCGGATCTCCTGGACGAGGGCGAAGGGCGAGAGCGTGCCCGCATGGCCGCCCGCGCCGGCGGCGACGGCGATCAGCCCATCAGCGCCCTTGCGGATTGCCGAATTGGCGTGGCGGTTGTTGATGACGTCATGCAGCACGATGCCGCCATAGGAATGAATGGCGGCGTTGACCTCGGGCACGGCGCCGAGCGAAGATATGACCACCGGCACCTTGTACTTGATGCAAAGCATCAGATCCTGCTCGAGGCGGGCGTTGGACTTGTGGACGATCTGGTTGACGGCAAAGGGGGCGGCCGGTCGGCCGGGGTTCTTGGCGTCATGGTCGGCGAGCGCTTCAGTGATTTCGGCGAGCCATTCGTCGAGCTGCGAATGCGGGCGGGCGTTCAGCGCCGGGAAGGCGCCGATCACGCCGGCCTTGCACTGAGCGATCGTCAGCTTGGGATGCGAGACGATGAACAAGGGTGCGCCGACGACGGGCAGTCTCGTCGTTTCGGAAAGAATTGGCGGCAGCGACATCGAGTTCTCCATCCCTTGGTATTTTTGACGTTTGCGTAAACGTCAAAATAGATAGCAGCAAGTTGCGCGCTTGCAAAGATGCGGTTTTTCCGGCCGAAGCGCTAAGCAGAAGGCAGTTTTCCCCGGCGTTGCCGGGACCAATGGCGCGCCGGACTTGCGGATTTCGAAAGCAGCGGTTACGCAATTGTTAACAAAACCAACGGCGTGCATCCGGAATTAACCGATAAGAGCTTGCGGATGATGAAAAAGCGTCGATCGATTGACGAGCGCCGGCGGGGGCACGACATAATCCTATCCTTAAATCGGATCCGATTTAAGGATAGGATTATGCAGCAGATTTAAAGCGTTACAGCGTCCTTTGCGCGCCATGTTTGGCGCGCGGCGCTGTAAGGCCCGGTGTGCACAGAAGGATTTGATGTGAGCGGACTCGAGACTGCAATCCGAAATGCGCTGGAGCGCTCCGACAGAACCAGCGCCGAAACGCGGGCGCGCATCTATCAATCCGCGCGCCAGGCGCTGGAAACCGGGCTGCAGAAGCAGGGGATCGAGGACCAGAACGTCGTCGCCCAGCAGCGTCATCGGCTGGAAGCGGTCATTCATGCGATCGAGACGGAGGAGCGGGCGGCGCTGAAGGCGCGGCCGGCGTCGGCGCCTTCGGTCAGCCTCGATGACGCGGTTGCACCACGTGCGGCGACAACCAGGCCCGAGCCGCAGCCATCCGGCCCCGACCGCCGCGAACCGGCTTTCGCCGGCCAGGCGCCGCGCGACGGGCAGAAGGATGGTGGGCTGGGAGGTCTTCGCGCCGATCGCGACGGTCCTGTCGTATCGACGGCTGCGGCAGGTGAGGTTGCGGCCAGGCAGTCAAGTGACGGCAGAGGCGCGGTTGCGCCGGAAGTGCGCGCGATGGACGGCCGCACGCGTCGACGCAAGCGCGGGCGCCTGCTGTCGCTTACCATGGTCGTCGCAACGCTGGCCGCGGCGCTGGTCGCGGCCGTGTGGTGGGTCGAGACCAACAATCTGCTGCAGTCTCCGGCCGCGCGCGACACTAATGTCGCCAACCCGCCGGCGACCGTGGCATCGCAGGATTTCGATGGTGCCGCCGGCCTGCAGACGCTCGGCGCCCAGGAAGGCTTCACCGGCGATTGGGTCGAGGTGTACACACCCGGCAAAACAGGCGCGATCACGCCCGGCCCGCAGGCGACCGCCGAGCTGGCCAAAGATGATGGCGGCCAGCGCATGCTGCTGACATCGGCGGACGCCGATGCCGATGGCGATGTTACGATCGAGATTCCGGCCGCGATCCTGGCCGAGCTTTCAGGCAAGACGTCGACGCTGGCACTGACCGTGCAGGCGACGCCCGGAAAGGCGACCGAGTTTGCGGTCGAGTGCAACTTCTCTTCGCTGGGCGAGTGCGGCCGTCACCGTTTCACCCTGCATGACGAGCGCGTCGACATGCTGTTCAAGGTCACCTTCGATCGCAGCCTTGCGCCGAGCGCCGCCGGGCAGCTCGTCATCAACAGCGACATCAGCGGCGGCGGCAAGGGCTTGAACCTTTACGCCATCCGCGTTCTGCCGGGGCAATAATACCAACGCAGGTTGGTATGAGCCGACGGGCTGGCCGGCTTGCTGACTGAGATTATTTCAGGAAGCCTGGGCCCGAGCCGATGATCTTGTCATCGATCTCGCCGATCGCGTCGTTGTCCTTGCCCTCGTAATCGAGCTTGGAGAGCATGTGGCGAATAAGGTTGAGACGCGCACGCCGCTTGTCGTTGCCGCGCACCACGGTCCATGGCGCCTGGTCCGTATGGGTGTCTTTCAACATCTGGTTGCGCTTCGCGGTATAGTCGTCCCATTTGTTGAGGGCGGCGATATCCATCGGCGACAGCTTCCAGACCTTCAGGGGATCATGGCAGCGGTCGTGAAAGCGCTTGAGCTGCATCTCGCGACCGATGTTGATCCAGAATTTGAAGAACTGAATGCCTTCGTAAACGATCATCTTTTCGAAACGCGGCACCTGCTTGAGAAACTGTTCGTGCTGCTCGGGCGTGCAGAAGCCCATCACCGGCTCGACGCCGGCGCGGTTGTACCAGGAGCGGTCGAAGAGAACGAGTTCGCCGGCGGTTGGCATCGTTGCGATGTAGCGCTGGAAGTACCATTGCCCCCGTTCGGTCTCCGTCGGCTTTGTCAGCGCAACGACGCGCGCCCAGCGTGGATTCAGGTTGCCGCTGGTCGCATGGATCGCGCCGCCCTTGCCCGCCGCGTCGCGACCCTCGAACAGGGCGATGATGCGCTTGCCGGTCGCCTGCTGCCAGAGCTGCAGCTTGACCAGTTCGATCTGCAGCTTTTCCAGCGTCTTCAGGTATTCTTCCTCGTCGAGCTTCTTCTTGTAGGGGTAGTCGTCGGAGGAGAACGAGGCCTCGTCGATCCACTTCGGCAATTCGGGATTGTCGATGTCGAAGAGCCGCTTCTTGCCGCCGATATCGAGTTCTACCGTCCGGCTTTCGGTCTTCGTTGCCGCCTGCGTTGACGCCATGTGGTCTTCCTCCAGCCCGCGCGATTTCCTGTGAGGAGGCCACAATTGCATTGCGGATTCAAGCGCGTCGTGAAAATCATGTCATGAAGGGTCGCTATCTCTCGACCATTTGAGGTCGGGAGGAAGACAAAGTGATTCATGAGGATATGGTGCTGGATGGTTCCAAGGCTTTCTGGCGGATGCTTGTGCCGCGACTGAAGGCAGAGCGTTGGCTCCTCGGCCTGACGGCGCTGCTCGCCGTCCTCGCCACGTTTACCGGCATTCATTTCTTCGTGGTTCTGCCGTTCTGGATCGTGCTTGCCGCGGCTCTGCTGAACCGCAGCGCGCCTTCGCCACTGCCGAAGGCCGCAAAAGCGGCGAAGGTAGCGGCGGTGGCGGGCGTGGCCAGCGATGCCTTGATCCCGGCCCTGAACGCGCTCGATATGCCGGTTCTGGTGGTGGCTGTTGATGAAACCGTCGTCTTCCAGAACATCGCTGCCGAAAAGGCATTCGGCACCATCCCGCCCAACAGCTATCTCGCGGCCCGCGTCCGCTCGCCCGGCATTCTCGATATGGTCCGCGAAACGATCGCGACCGGCAAGATCAACCAGATCGAGCACACCGAGCGCCTGCCGTCCGATGCCGTCTACGTGGTCAGGGTGGCGCCGGCCGAAGTGGGTGGCGATGGCCCGTGGCGCCGGATCTTCCTGTTGACCTACCGCGATATTTCGCAGGCCCGCCGCATCGATCGCATGCGCTCGGACTTCGTCGCCAATGCCAGCCACGAACTGCGCACGCCGCTGGCCTCTTTGCGCGGCTTCATCGAGACCATGCAGGGTCCGGCGCGCAACGATGCGAAGGCGCAGGAGAAGTTCTTCGGCATCATGCATGAGCAGGCGACCCGCATGAGCCGCCTCGTCGACGACCTCCTGTCACTGTCGCGGCTCGAGCTGAAATCGCACATTGCACCCGACGATATCATCGATCTGCGCCCGCTGCTCGGCCATGTCCGCGACAGTCTTGCGCCGCTCGCCAACGATCTCGACGTGACGATCGCGCTGACGATGCCGGACGAACCTGTCGTCGTGCAGGGGGACCGCGACGAGCTGATCGAGGTCTTCGAGAACCTGATCGAGAATGCCTGCAAATACGGCCAGGAAGGCAAGAAGGTCGATGTCGAGCTTTCCGGCGGGCAGGGCGGGCAGGCGGAGGTCGTGGTCAGAGACTACGGCCCCGGCATTCCGGCCGAGCATGTGCCCCGCATCACCGAGCGGTTCTACCGCGTCAATGTCGAGGCGAGCCGCTCGAAAAAGGGCACGGGTCTCGGCCTTGCGATCGTCAAGCACATTCTGACCCGCCACCGCGCGCGACTGTTGATCCACTCCGAGCTGGGCAAGGGCACGGTGTTTACCGTGCGTTTTTGACATATTGGCGCGGGATAAGTCCTCTGCGTTCATTTTTCGTTATTATTTTCAATGACATGAACTGTCATAAATGTTTCGCGAAACTGACATAAAAGGTGTGGCTATCGGCGGCTAGTTAGGGGCAGCCGATCAGACGGCGAAGAGCGCTGCAACGCTTGGCGCACTCAACACAAGCCCATTCCGGGAGAACTTCAATGAAAGCTCTTAAACTCACTGTTGCGGCGCTCGTCGCATCCGCCGCATTCGCTGGCGTGGCTGCCGCGCGCGATCAGGTTCAGGTCGCCGGCTCCTCGACCGTTCTTCCCTACGCCAAGATCGTCGCCGAGACGTTCGGCGAGACCTTCCCGGACTTCAAGACGCCGGTCGTCGAATCCGGCGGCTCCTCGGCCGGTCTGAAGGAATTCTGCAAGGGCGTCGGCCCGGATACCATCGACATCGCCAACTCCTCGCGCAAGATCAAGGACAAGGAAATCGAAGCCTGCAAGGCCGCTGGCGTTACCGAGATCCAGGAAATCAAGATCGGTTATGATGGCATCGTCTTCGCGACCGACGCCGGCAACGCCGACCTCGCGCTGAAGCCCGAAGACCTCTACAAGGGGCTGGCTGCTGAAATCGTCGTCGACGGCAAGCTCGTCGCCAACCCCTACAAGAAGTGGTCTGAAGTCAACTCCGCTCTGCCGGACGCCGACATCGCCGCCTTCATCCCGGGTGAAAAGCACGGCACGCGCGAAGTCTTCGAAGAGAAGATCCTGGCTGCAGGCTGCAAGGAAGCTGGCGCCGTTGACGTCATCAAGGCTGCCGTTGCCGATGAAAAGCAGCAGCACAGCAAGTGCGTCGCGGTCCGCAAGGACGGCCTGGCTGTCGACATCGACGGCGACTACACCGAAACGCTGGCCCGTATCGCTGCCAACAAGAACGGCATCGGCGTATTCGGCCTGTCCTTCTACGAAAACAACGCCGACAAGCTGAAGGTCGCCACCGTCAACGGCATCGTTCCGTCGACCGAAACGATCGCTTCCGGCGAATACCCGGTTTCGCGCCCGCTGTACTTCTACGTCAAGAAGGCACACCTCGGCGTTATCCCGGGCCTCAAGGAATATGTTGAGTTCTTCCTCGACGATCAGATGATCGGCCCGGAAAGCCCGCTTGCCGAATACGGCCTCGTCGCCGCTCCGGACGCCGAGCGCGAAGAAGTTCGCAAGGCTTTCACGGCCGGCAACATGCTCTGATACTGACAAGCCCCGGCGCGACATTTTCGCGCCGGGGCATGCCTCCATCCGAACTGCCGGCAGCGCATTGAGCGCTCCGCCGCGGAGACGTGCCGATGAGTACTTCGCTCCTTCTTTTGCTCATTGTTTTAATTGGTTTTATTTCTTACTTTGCAGGCCGCGCGCGTTCGCTCGCGCAGGCCAACGGCAAGCTCTCCAACCTGCATTCCTTGCCTGGTTATCACGGCAGCTATGTTGCCATCTGGGCGATCCTTCCGGCCGCACTCGTGCTTGGGGCCTGGCTCGTCGCCGCCCCGATGTACATTGACTCCAGCACCCGGGCGATTTTGCCCGAAACGGTGCAGACGCAGGGCGGCGCGACCGTCGAGCTGGCGCTTGGCCAGGTCAAGTCGGTCGCCGGCGGCCTGAAGCGGCTGACGGCGGAAGAGCTTTCGTCGCTTGAAAACGGCTCGGCCAATCTTCGCTCCACGCTTGCGGCCAAGGGCGTTGCCCTTGCCGGCGAAGGCGAACCCTACATGATCACCGCTGCCCAGCATTTCAATGCGATGAGCGTCACCAACCGCTGGCTGATGAGTGCGGTCGTGCTGCTGATCGCTATTGCCGGCGGCGCTTACGCCATCCGCAACATCGCCACCCGCTTCCGTGCCCGCAATCAGGTTGAGCGCGTCATCCTCGGCTCGCTGATCGTCGCTTCCTCGATCGCCATCCTGACGACGGTCGGCATCGTCGCTTCGATGCTGTCGGAAGCCGGCCGTTTCTTCACGATGGTTTCGCCCTTCGAGTTCTTCTTCGGCACGGTCTGGGATCCACGGTTTTCTGCCGCCGGCAGCGGCGGTGCGTCCGGCCAGTTCGGCCTGATCCCGCTTCTCGCCGGCACGCTCTATATCGCTTTCGTCGCCATGCTCTTTGCGGTGCCGATCGGTCTGTTCGCAGCCATCTACATGGCGGAGTATGCGAGCCCACGCCTGCGTTCGACGGCAAAGCCCTTGCTCGAGGTGCTCGCCGGCATCCCGACCATCGTCTACGGTTTCTTCGCACTGGTGACCGTCGGCCCGTTCCTGCGCGACATCTCTGCCCAGTTGAACGGTCTCGTCACCGGCAACTATCAGAACTTCATCCAGGCGCAGAGCGTCGTGACCGCCGGCATCGTCATGGGCATCATGCTGATCCCGTTCGTGTCCTCGCTGTCCGACGACATCATCACCCAGGTGCCGCGGGCCCTGCGCGATGGCTCGCTCGGTCTCGGGGCCACCCGCTCTGAAACGGTCAAGAAGGTCATCCTTCCCGCCGCACTGCCGGGCATCGTTGGCGCCCTGCTTCTGACCGCCTCGCGCGCCGTCGGCGAAACGATGATCGTGGTGCTTGCCGCCGGTGTCGCGGCCCGCATGCAAATCGATCCCTTCGAGCCGATGACCACGGTGACGGTGAAGATCGTCAACCAGTTGACGGGTGACCTTGAGTTCACCTCGCCGCAGACGCTGGTTGCCTTCGCACTCGGCATCACGCTCTTCGTCATCACGCTCGGCCTCAACATTTATGCGCTCTACATCGTGCGCAAATATCGGGAACAGTACGAATGACCGACATCGCTTCCCCGACCGTCCGGATCTCCGCCCGTCCCGCATCCGCAACGCGCGATATCGGCATCAAACGCCGCTACGCAGCCGAGCGCCGGTTCCGTGCCTATGGCATCGGCGCCATCAGCCTGGGCCTGTTCTTCCTCGCTCTGTTGCTGTGGACGGTGGTCTCCAACGGCTACACTGCGTTCCAGCAGACAACGATCACGCTGCCGATCGAATTCAGCGAGAAAGTCATCGACCCCAAGGGTGAGCGCGCGACCGACGGCAAGGTGCTGATGACCGCCAACTATCCACTGCTGGTGCGTGAGGCGCTGATCAAGCAGCTCGGCATCGATGCGAGCAAGCGTCCGCTGGTCAAGCAGGCCACCGACATGATGTCGGCAAGCTCCCGCACGCTGTTGCGCGACATCGTCGTCGCCGACCCGTCGGTTATCGGCAAAACCATACCGGTGACATTGCTCGCCGAAGCCAATGTCGACTCCGCGTTCAAGGGTCAGATCGACCTGAGCGTCGAGGAGAGCAAGCGCAAGGTCAAGGACCAGCAGGTCACCTGGATGAACGAGCTGGCAAGTGCCGGCGTCTTGAAGAAGAGCTTCAACACCGGCATCTTCACCTTCGGCGCCTCGAGCCGCCCAGAAGCGGCAGGCGTTGGCGTTGCCGCCCTCGGCTCGCTGTTCATGATGCTGATCGTGCTTGTCCTGTCCCTGCCGATCGGTGTTGCCGCTTCGATCTATCTCGAAGAGTTCGCGCCGAAGAACAGGCTGACCGACCTGATCGAAGTCAACATCAACAACCTCGCCGCCGTCCCGTCGATCGTCTACGGTCTCTTGGGTCTGGCCGTGTTCATCAACTTTGCCGGCATGCCGCGCTCGGCTGCCGTCGTCGGCGGCCTGGTGCTGACACTGATGACCCTGCCGACGATCATCATCGCCACCCGCGCGGCGTTGAAGGCGGTCCCGCCGTCCATCCGCTCGGCAGCGCTCGGCCTCGGTGCGTCCAAGATGCAGACCATCTTCCACCACGTGCTGCCGCTGGCGATGCCGGGCATTCTGACCGGCACGATCATCGGCCTCGCCCATGCGCTTGGCGAAACCGCGCCGCTCCTGTTGATCGGCATGGTCGCCTTCGTCGTCGACTACCCCGGCTCGCCGATGGAACCGTCGACCGCACTGCCGGTGCAGATCTACATGTGGGCCAACGAGGCGGAACGCGCCTTCGTCGAGCGCACCTCCGGCGCGATCATCATTCTTCTCATCTTCCTCGTCGTCATGAACCTTGGCGCCATTCTGTTGCGACGTCGCTTTGAGCGCCGTTGGTAGTGAGGTAATTACTATGAACATCATGTCAGAAGCTGCAGTCGAGAAGGCCTTGGATCAGAAAATGAACACTGTGCCCTACAAGATGATCGGCAAGGATGTGTCGGTTTACTACGGCGACAAGCGCGCGCTTTTCGACGTCAACCTCAACATCCGCGAGAACACGGTTACGGCTCTGATCGGCCCTTCGGGCTGCGGCAAGTCGACCTTCCTGCGCACGCTGAACCGCATGAACGACACCATCGAGAACTGCCGCGTCACCGGCAAGATCACGCTCGATGAGGACGATATCTACGACCCGGCGATCGACGTCGTGGAACTGCGTGCCCGCGTCGGCATGGTGTTCCAGAAGCCGAACCCTTTTCCGAAGTCGATCTACGACAACGTCGCCTACGGCCCGCGTATTCACGGGCTTGCCCGCACGAAGGCCGATTTCGACGAAGTCGTCGAGACCAGCCTGCAGAAGGCCGGCCTCTTCAACGAGGTGAAGGACCGACTGCACGAGCCGGGCACCGGGCTTTCGGGTGGCCAGCAGCAGCGCCTGTGCATTGCGCGCGCCGTTGCCGTCAGCCCTGAAGTGATCCTGATGGATGAGCCCTGTTCGGCGCTCGATCCGATCGCGACCGCCAAGGTCGAGGAACTGATCCACGAACTGCGCACGAACTTCACGATCGTGATCGTCACCCACTCGATGCAGCAGGCGGCGCGTGTATCGCAGCGCACCGCGATGTTCCACCTCGGCAATCTCGTCGAGGAGAACGACACCGACAAGATGTTCACCAATCCGGATGACCAGCGTACCCAGGACTACATCATGGGCCGGTTCGGTTGATGGCCGAAGCACCCCTTCAATCCGTTTCCTGAACGCGCCCGCAAGGATCGAAGACTATGTCCATGCACATAATGTCCGCCTACGACGAAGAACTGAAATATCTCACGCGCCGCATCTCCGAGATGGGCGGCCTTGCCGAGCAGATGGTGGGCGAATCCGTTCGCGCGCTGGTCAATTCCGACCTCGCATTGGCGCAGAAGGTGATCTCCGACGACGCCATCCTCGATGAGGCCGAACGCCAGATCGGCGAAAAGGCGATCATCACCATCGCCAAGCGCCAGCCGGTTGCCGCCGACCTGCGCGAGATCATGGGGTCGATCCGCATCGCGTCCGATCTCGAGCGTGTCGGCGACCTCGGCAAGAACAACGCCAAGCGCGTCATTGCCGTTGCCGGCTCCGGCATCCCGCGCAAGCTTGCGCGCGGTCTCGAGCACCTGGCCGAGCTCGCGCTCGTGCAGCTCAAGGAAGTCCTCGACGTCTACGCCTCCCGCTCGCCGGAGAAGGCCAACAGCATTCGCGAGCGCGACGAGGAGATCGATGCGATCTACACCTCGCTGTTCCGCGAGCTGCTGACCTACATGATGGAAGATCCGCGCAACATCACGCCCTGCACGCATCTTTTGTTCTGCGCCAAGAACATCGAGCGTATCGGTGACCACGCCACCAACATCGCCGAGACGATTTATTACATGGCGACGGGCGCCCAGCCGGAAGGCGAGCGTCCGAAGGATGACAATACGTCGACGCTGGGTGCCGTAAAGGACTGAGACCCAGACTCGTTCGAGTGACTGCTTATGAACCTGCTCCGGTCGCAGCCTTGGTTGCGGCCCTGCTTTGTCGCGTCTGAAGCTATTCGTTTCGCGCGTGCCTTTGAAAGCGCGCGGAGTGCTCCAGATGCTGTATGTTCGAGCATCTCTGCCCGTTCGACCGAACGCGAGACGCTCTGGGTAAGGAGACGTTACCTGATGTTGCCGAAAATCGCCGTTGTCGAAGACGAAGAGGCGCTGAGTGTCCTGCTGCGGTATAATCTCGAAGCCGAAGGGTTCGATGTCGATACGATCCTGCGCGGCGACGAGGCCGAGATCCGCCTGCAGGAGCGCCTGCCGGATCTCTTGATTCTCGACTGGATGCTGCCGGGGGTGTCCGGTATCGAACTTTGCCGCCGGCTGCGTCAGCGCCCGGAAACCGAGCGCCTGCCGATCATCATGCTGACGGCGCGCGGCGAGGAGAGCGAGCGGGTTCGCGGCCTTGCTACCGGCGCCGACGACTATGTCGTCAAGCCGTTCTCGACGCCGGAGCTGATGGCCCGCGTCAAGGCGATGCTGCGACGCGCCAAGCCCGAGGTCCTTTCGACGCTGCTTCGTTGCGGCGATATCGAGCTCGACCGCGAGACGCACCGCGTCCATCGCCGCAGCCGCGAGGTCCGTCTCGGCCCGACGGAATTCCGCCTGCTCGAATTCCTGATGTCTTCCCCGGGCCGGGTCTTCTCGCGGTCGCAGCTTCTGGATGGCGTCTGGGGCCACGATATCTATGTCGACGAACGCACGGTGGATGTGCATGTCGGCCGCCTTCGCAAGGCGCTGAACTTCTCGAGCATGCCGGATGTCATTCGCACCGTTCGCGGTGCCGGGTACTCGCTCGAAAGCTGAGCCATCCAATCAGTCACTAAAAAAGGGGCCGGTTGGCCCCTTTTTCATGCGTTGTTCTCGGTAGCTTTAGCGAGCGCGGCGGCGCTCGGCGGAAGGCTGGTAGGCGAGCCGTGCATGGAAGCTGCAATAGGGCGAAGCTTCCGGGGAGTCGTTGCCGCAGAAGTGGAACTCTTCCTTCAGCGGGTCGCCGATCGGCCACTTGCAGGTGCGCTCGGTCAATTGCGTCAGCTCCAGGCGGCGCGACATCGGCACGACCACATTCGTCTGGATATGGAAGTCCTGTTCAGCGACGAGATCGACTTCGACCTCTTCCTTGAGGACGGTTGCGCCGGCCGAACGGGTAACCGTGCGGGTGGTGACGCGCGACGCGTAGTTCGGAGCGCGCGGCGCCGAGGTCGGGCGCTGCTTCGGCCGGGTCGCGGCGGTGGTTCCGCCAGCCTTGGCCCTGCCGGGCAGGCTCAGTCGGTGAACCTTGCCTATGACCGCATTGCGGCTGACGCCGCCGAGCTGCGCTGCGATCTGGCTCGCGCTCAGGCCCTCGGACCAAAGCTTCTTCAGTTTTTCCACCCGCTCGTCAGTCCAGTTCATTTCTGCACTCTCCGTTCTCAGCGTTGGCGATGGCAGAATCTCTCACCACGCTCCGGAAAAGCTCCGGAGCTGCAACGCGATAACACTTTTGGTGACTAGGTCCGCCGCATGCGTCTAGTAATTGAACGTTAACCTACTGACGGGCGGACTCCGTGGCAAGAGTCCCGGGAATCACGCCGAATCGATTTCCTAGTTTTCCCCAACTTGCTCGGTGGGCGTTGCATTTTTGCAAGCCCCGCCGCGCGTTTTTTTCGTCGCATGGATCAGACCCGTCCGACCGCACTGCAAGGCTTGGTTTTGTTGACATTGCGCTGCGAAATAGGAATAGTGCCTGCGCCGCCGCAAGGCGGCATTTTTAATTTTTTGCCGCGCTCGACACGGGCTCGGATCGATGCCGATAGCAATGAAGGAGAGGCTCGCCATGACTGCAACCACGCCGCTTTACGACACCTACATGCGTGCGCCGTTGCGTTTCGAGCGAGGAGAGGGCGTCTGGCTGATCGCCGAAGACGGCTCGCGCTATCTCGACTTCGCCGCCGGCGTCGCCGTCAACTCGCTTGGCCATGCCCATCCGCATCTGGTCGAGGCTTTGAAGGCGCAGGCCGAGAAGGTCTGGCACCTGTCCAACCTCTATGAGGTTCCAGGCCAGGAGAGCCTGGCGCGCCGGCTGACGGCCGTCACTTTCGCCGACCGTGTGTTCTTCACCAATTCGGGCGCCGAAGCACTCGAATGCGCGATCAAGACCGCCCGCCGCTACCATTTTGCCAAGGGCAATCCGGAGAAGTTCCACGTCATCACCTTCGAGGGCGCCTTCCACGGACGCACGATCGCGACCATCGCCGCCGGCGGTCAGCAGAAGTACATCGAAGGCTTCGGCCCGAAGGCTCCGGGTTTCTACCAGGTTCCGTTCGGCGACATCGCGGCGGTCAAGGATGCGATTACCGACGAGACGGCGGCGATCCTGATCGAGCCGATCCAGGGCGAGGGCGGCATCCGCCCGGCCACCAAGGAGTTCATGCAGGAACTGCGCGCGCTTTGCGACGAGTTCGGCCTGCTGTTGATCCTCGACGAGGTCCAGTCCGGTGTCGGCCGCACCGGCAAGCTGTTCGCCTATGAATGGGCCGGCATCCGTCCCGATATCATGGCTGTCGCCAAGGGGATCGGCGGTGGCTTCCCGCTCGGCGCCTGCCTTGCGACCGAAGAGGCGGCGGCCGGCATGGTTGCCGGTACGCACGGCTCCACCTACGGCGGCAACCCGCTCGCCATGGCGGTCGGCAACGCCGTGCTCGACGTCATCCTGGCCGACGGCTTCCTGGAGCAGGTTCGCGACGTCGCGCTGGTCTTCCGCCAGGGTCTCGCCTCGCTGAAGGACCGGTTCCCCGATGTGATCGAGGACATCCGCGGCGACGGGCTGATGCTCGGCATCAAGGCGAAAGGCCCTTCGGCCGATCTCCTGAAGGCGATCCGGGCGGAGAAGCTGTTGGCCGTTCCCGCCGGTGAGAACGTGCTGCGCCTGCTGCCGCCGCTGACGGTGACCGCCGAGGAAGCGCGCGAAGGCCTGGCACGGATCGAGCGCGCGGCCGAAGCCGTGAGAAGCAGCAGCGGCACCGCCGCAGCCTAGTTTTTGAACCGGGAGATCGGCAGCGATTTTCCCAAGGGTCCATGCGCGAATCCGAGGTGTCGAAGCGTCTATCGTGCTCTTCGACACCGGTCGTGCTTCAGGGGCCATTCTGAGGACAGGAATTGAGTACGATGGCAGGCACAAGACACTTCATCGATCTTTCGGCCATGACGGCGGCGGATCTGCGCACGATTATTGACGACGCACGCGTGCGAAAGACGGCGACCAAGGCTGGAACCGCCGCGAAGCCGCTCGCCGGCAAGATGCTGGCGATGATCTTCGAAAAGCCCTCCACCCGTACGCGCGTCTCCTTCGATGTCGGCATGCGCCAACTCGGCGGCGAAACCCTGTTTCTCTCGGGCACCGAGATGCAGCTCGGTCGCGCCGAGACCATCGGCGACACCGCCAAGGTGCTGTCGCGCTACGTAGATGCGATCATGATCCGCACGACCGACCATCGCCGCCTTCTCGAGTTGGCCGAACACGCAACGGTGCCGGTCATCAACGGCCTGACCGACGACACCCATCCCTGCCAGATCATGGCCGACATCATGACCTTCGAGGAACACCGCGGACCGGTGAAGGGCAAGACCATCGCTTGGACCGGTGACGGCAACAACGTGCTTCACTCGCTGATCGAGGGCTCGGCCCGTTTCGGCTACCGCATGAACATGGCGGTGCCGCTCGGCTCCGAGCCGCATGACAAGATCCTCAACTGGGCGCGCAACAATGGCGGCGAGATCCTGCTTTGCCATGAGGCCGAACAGGCCGTTGCCGGTGCCCATTGCGTCGTCACCGACACTTGGATCTCCATGAACCAGGAGCATCGCGCCCGCGGCCACAATGTCTTCCAGCCGTTCCAGGTCAACGAAGCGTTGATGAAGCACGCGTCGCCGGACGCGCTGTTCATGCACTGCCTGCCGGCACACCGCGGTGAGGAGGTGACCGACGAGGTCATCGACGGCCCGCAGTCGGTGGTGTTCGACGAGGCCGAAAACAGGCTGCATGCGCAGAAGTCGATCATCGCCTGGTGCATGGGGCTCGTCTGATCGGCGCGTCTGCCTATTGAAATTACCGGCATGCGACCCGATTTAGGCCGCATGCGGGACGTTCCGTGGTGGAAACAACGGACGCAACCTGACGACAGGCAGCGCATGGTGGCCGGCAAGACGGCACATGCCTGCTGGACAAATCCGTTTCTGGCGGGATCAAATAGGGTACGGGCAGGCCGCGCCGGGGGATGTTTATGTCCTCTGCGCGGCCTTCTCCGGTGACGTAAGGAGCAGCAGATGACTGAGATGGCACCAGGACTTGGCGAATTCGATTTTGCCGGTGACGACCATGTCGTGCCCTTCCAGGTGGAAGGCCTCGATGTGCGTGGCCGTGCCGTTCAGCTCGGCCCGATGCTCGATGCAATCCTTGAGCGCCACAACTATCCGCTTCCGGTCGCTCGGCTCGTTGCCGAGACCGTCGTGCTGACCGTGTTGCTCGGCACGTCGCTGAAGTTCGAAGGCAAGCTTATCGTTCAGACGAAGGGCGACGGTCCGGTCGATCTCGTGGTTGCCGATTTTGCCACGCCCGATCGGGTGCGCGCCTATGCCCGCTTCAATGAGGAAGCGTTGGCTGAAGCCCTGAAGGACGGACGCACACAATCGCACGAGCTGCTCGGCAAGGGCGTTCTCGCCTTCACCATCGATCAGGGCGCCCATACCCAGCGCTATCAGGGCATCGTTGCGCTCGATGGCGCCACGCTCGAGGAAATCGCCGGCGTCTACTTCCGCCAGTCGGAACAGATCCCGACCAAGGTACGCCTTGGCGTCGCCGAACTGCTCGACCGCGACGAGAACGGCAAGCCCCGCCATCGCTGGCGTGCCGGCGGCATGGTCGCGCAGTTCCTGCCGGATGCGCCGGAGCGCATGCGCCAGCCGGATCTCTCAGGTGGCGACAGCGACAGCGACGACAACGAGCACCTCTTCGACGAGGATGATCTCTGGGCGGAAGCCAAGGTCATGGTCGAGACGATTGATGCCGACGAGCTGACCGACCCCATGGTCGGTACGGAACGTCTGCTCTATCGGCTGTTCCATGAGCGCGGCGTTCGCGTTTACCAGCCGCAGGCGGTATATGATCGCTGCAGCTGCTCGCGCGAAAAGATCCGTTCGGTGCTGACCGGGCTGCATGCCGACGATATCGAGAGCACGATCGAAGACGGCCTGATCAAGGTGACGTGCGAGTTCTGCTCGACCACCTATCGCTTCGAGGCAGGCGAAGTCCGCCAGCAGTGATACCAACCTGCGCTGATATTGACCTCTTGCGCCGGAGCGATTTTGGTTTCCGGCAAGGAGAAAACCGCAACCGGACCCAAGCGGTCCGGTGAGGATTATCGACGCCGTCCGGAGGCCAAAAGCGCCCGGCCCTTCGGGTGGGCCGTGTGTCGGCCACCGGCAGCGTCGCAATCCTCGACCGATGCCAAGGCATCGCTCTCAGGTCCGCTCCTTGCCGGATGACCGCACACGGTCCCACGCAAGAGGTCAATATCAGCGCAGGTTGGTATAAGGCACCTCAATTCAGGGTTCGAACGAGCCCTGGCGAATCGAGCGAGAAGGCGGGGATGGCCACTTTGAAGGTTTCCCCACCTTCCGATTCCATGCTGTAGTGGCCGAACATCACGCCCGAGGGCGTATCCAACGGGCATCCGGAGGAGTATTCGTAGGTGTCGCCCGGGTTCAGCAATGGTTGCTCGCCGATGACGCCGGGGCCGCTGACCTCGTCCACCTGGCCGTTCTCGTCGGTGATGTGCCAGTAGCGCGTCATCAGCCGAACCGTCTCGGCCGAGTGGTTGGAGATGACGATGCGGTAGCCCCAGACGTAGCGGCTGTCATCCGGGTCAGATTGCTCTTCCAGATAGTACGGCTCCACCGTAACTTCTATGTCGCGAGTGAGCGCGCGATACATGGGCAACACCTTGTTTCAAGTCTTTCAGGGTATTCTACAGCAATATGGTTTCGTCAAGAATAACGGCAGGATTGCAGGCGTCCGCGACCAAGCTGCGGGAAGGCGAGGCCTATGCTTGATGGCGCGGTGAGAAAACGCCTGGGTCCGAGGCTGGATCGGCTGGGTGCGGCGCTCGCCCGAAGAGGTGTCAGCGCCAATGCAGTCACGATGACCGGCCTCGCGCTCGGCCTCGTTGCCGCCCTCCTGATTGCCGGGCAATATTATCTTGCAGCGGCCGCCGTCATCGTTGCCAGTCGGCTTTGCGATGGTCTTGACGGCGCGGTGGCGCGAGCGACACGCAAGACCGATTTCGGCGGTTTCCTCGACATCGTGCTCGATTTCGTCTTCTACGGCGCCATCCCGCTCGGCTTCATCGTCGCCGATCCTCAAGGCAATGGTCTTGCCGGCGGGCTGCTGCTCTTCTCGTTCTACGTCAATGGATCGAGTTTCCTCGCCTATGCCGTCATGGCCGAGAAGCGATCGATGACGACGGATGTGCGGGGATCAAAATCGCTCTACTTCACCACGGGGCTCGCGGAGGCGACGGAGACGATTGTCGTCTTCCTGACCTTCTGCCTGTTCCCGACGTGGTTTCCGGTGCTGGCGGCGCTGTTTGCGCTCGTTTGCCTTTACACGGCGCTGTCGCGCATCGTTCTTGCGCGGATGCAATTTCGCGACACGCCGTAGCGGCCGCCACCGATCTCGGGGCGGCCGTACTTGTTTGGTGTCAGGCCTTGACGGCCTTCAGCGCGCGGGCGAAGTCCTCGACGATGTCGTCGCTGTCCTCGATGCCGGCCGAGAAACGCACGGTGCCGGCCGAAATACCGAGCTCGTCGCGGGCCTCGTCCGTCAGGTTCTTGTGCGTCGTCGTCGCCGGATGCGTGATCAGGCTCTTGGAATCGCCGAGATTGTTGGAGATGCGGGCGATCTGAAGCGCGTTCTGCAGCGCGAAGGCCGCGTCCTTGCCACCCTTGAGTTCGAAGGCGACGAGGGTCGAGCCGCCGGTCATCTGCTTGGCGATGATGTCGGCCTGCGGGTGGTCCTTGCGGCCGGGATAGATCACCTTAGCGACCTGCGGCTGCTCGGCAAGGAAGTCGGCGACGCGGCGGGCGTTCTCGGTCTGCTGCTTGACGCGTAGCGGCAGCGTCTCGATGCCCTTCAGCAACGTCCAGGCGTTGAACGGCGACATCGCCGGGCCGGTGTGGCGGAAGTAGTCGTGCAGGTGCTCGTTGATCCAGTCCTTGTCGGACAGAACCACGCCGCCGAGGCAACGGCCCTGGCCGTCGATATGCTTGGTGGCGGAGTAGACGACGATATGTGCGCCGAGCTCCAGCGGCTTCTGGAAGAGCGGCGTGGCGAAGACGTTGTCGACCACCACCTTGGCGCCAATCTGGTTGGCGAGCTTGGACACGCCGGCAATGTCGATCACTTCGAGCGTCGGGTTGGTCGGGCTTTCCAGGAAGAAGACCTTGGTGTTCTTCTGGATTGCCTTTTCCCAGTTGGCGAGATCGCGGCCGTCGACCAGGGTGCATTCGATGCCGTATTTCGGCGCCAGCGTCTCGACCACCCAGCGGCAGGAGCCGAAGAGGGCGCGGGCGGCAACGATGTGGTCGCCGGCCTTCAGCTGGCATAAAATGGCGGCAGCGACGGCGGCCATGCCCGATGCCGTGGCGCGCGCATCTTCGGCGCCTTCGAGCATGCACATGCGCTTTTCGAACATGTCGTTGGTGGGGCTGCCGTAACGGGCATAGATGAAGCCTTCGGTCTCGCCCTTGAAGCGCGCTTCCGCGGCCTCGGACGTCTCGTAGACGAAGCCCTGGGTGAGGAAGATCGCCTCGGAGGTCTCGCCGTGCTGGGAGCGGGTCGTTCCGCCGTGGACGAGTTGGGTTGCCGGGCGCCAGTTTTTGCTCATGTGACGGTCACCTTCAAAAACAAAAAAAACCGGCCGCGTGAAGGGCCGGTTTGATACCCGGCCTTTTTAGCTACTTGTTTAACGTGGCTGCAAGCCGACCGGCCAAATCACCACGGGATAAAGCTCCAATACTGCTTGGGTGCGCTTGCGTCAATTCCTGGAGTTTGGTTTTGTCTCGCAACTGAAAAGAGGATCGAAATGGGCCGCGAGACTGGGATTTTGGCCGACCGCGCGATCGCCGCGCTGTTTGCGACCGGACGCTTGAAAAGCGAAAAGGCGCTGGATCAAGATCAGATCCAGCCGGCAAGCCTCGACCTGCGCCTTGGCGCCAAGGCATTTCGCGTGCGCGCGAGCTTCATGCCAGGCCCGGCTCACCTCGTTGCCGACAAGCTCGACCGGCTGAAGCTGCATGTCGTCGATCTCTCCGACGGCGCCGTGCTGGAGACCGGCTGCGTCTATATCGTGCCGCTGATGGAAAGCCTCGACCTGCCGGAGACCATGTCGGCTTCGGCGAACCCGAAAAGCTCCACCGGCCGCCTCGACATCTTCACCCGCGTCATCACCGATCGCGCCCAGGAGTTCGACAAGATCCCGGCGGGATATCGCGGGCCGCTCTATCTCGAAATCAGTCCGCGCACCTTCCCGATCGTCGTGCGGCGTGGTTCGCGGCTGTCGCAGATCCGTTTCCGCACCGGCCAGTCGCTTCTCTCCGAACAGGAACTGCTGGCGCTGCATGAAAGCGATGTGCTGGTTGCGAGCGACAAGCCCAATGTCAGCGGCGGCGGGATCGCCCTGTCGATCGATCTCAAGGGCACCGGCCCGGACGGGCTGATCGGCTACCGCGGCAAGCACCACACCGCAGTCGTCGATGTCGACAAGAAGGCGCAGCACGCCGTGTTCGACTTCTGGGAGCCGCTCTACAGCCGCGGCCGCGACGAGCTGATCCTCGATCCCGACGAGTTCTACATTCTCGTTTCGCGCGAAGCCGTGCATGTTCCGCCGCTCTACGCCGCCGAGATGACGCCGTTCGATCCGTTGGTCGGCGAATTCCGCGTGCATTATGCCGGCTTCTTCGACCCGGGCTTCGGCCATGCCTCCGCCGGCGGCAGCGGCAGCCGGGCCGTGCTCGAAGTGCGCAGCCACGAGGTTCCCTTCATCCTGGAACATGGCCAGATTGTCGGCCGGTTGGTCTATGAGCACATGCTGGAGCGTCCGGAGGGGCTTTACGGGCTCGGCCTTGGTTCCAATTATCAGGCGCAGGGCCTCAAGCTCTCCAAGCATTTCCACGCGGAGTAACAGAAAAAGGACCGTTGCGCGGCGACGCGGCGCAACGGTCCTTGACAGATGCACGCGGTTGAGGAAGTTTCCGAAGCGCTGCGGGTGTAGTTCAGTGGTAGAACGCCAGCTTCCCAAGCTTGATGTCGTCGGTTCGATCCCGATCACCCGCTCCACTTTTTTCTTCGAGATCAGCCCACCGGGTTTTGAACCGGCACTCCTGAGGGCGACGGTTCGAACCGCAGGGCGCCGAAGCCAGTAGCCAGCCCGGTTCCATCCGGCTAATCTTCCAATCGACCATGAATCATCTGCGGCCGCACAGGCCGTGCCGCAACACCCAAGAGACGCGCTGGCCACTGCCCATGAAAATCCATCGACTGCTGGCTCTGTGCGTGTATCTGATGGCGGGCTCGCTCGCCGCCCAGCCCAAGGATCTGCCCAATCTGTTCGACGCGCGCGAGCGCATTGCCAAGCCGGATCTGACCGGCCTTGCCCGCCTGCGGTTCCTGACCACGGTGGATTTCCCGCCGTTCAACTTCATCGACCAATCGGGCAAGCTTTCGGGCTTCCATGTCGACCTGGTGCGCGAGATCTGCCGCGAGCTCGATATCGAAGCCAAATGCCAGATCCAGGCGGTGACCTATGCCGAGCTGCTGCCGGCACTGGAAGAGGGGCAGGGGGAGGCGGTCGCCGCCGGTATTGCCGTCAGCCCGGAGCTGCGTCAGCGCTTCGGCTTCTCGCGGCCCTTCATGCGGCTTCCGGCGCGCTTCGCCGTCAACACCAAGGCGGCCGGTGCCGTCCCCGATCCCACGGGCCTAAAGGGCAAGCCGGTCGGCGTTGTTTCCGGCACCACGCATGAGGTGATGTTCAGGGCCTTCTTCCCCAAGCTGGAAGCCAAGGTCTTTCCAGATCGCGATGCGATGCTCGCCGCCCTGCAAAAGGGCGAGGTGCCGGCGGTCTTTTCCGACGGCATGCAGCTTTCCTTCTGGGTGTCCGGCAGCGCGGCTGCCGGCTGCTGCTCGCTCATCGACGGCGCCTATTTCTCACAGCGTTTCCTTGGCGAGGGCCTGACGATCATGAACCGCAAGGCTGAGCCGGCGCTGACGCAGGCGATCGACCATGCCTTGCTGGCACTTTCGCGCAGCGGTAGGCTGGACGAGATCTACCTGCGCTATTTCCCGAACGGTATTTACTAAAGCATGCATGCCGTTGTCGCAAAACCGCTCCGCACTTTTGTGCGGCATGCTTTACAGCGCCGCGCGTCAAACATGACGCGCTAAGGACGCTGTAACACTTTAAACTTGCTGCATAATTTATCCCTAAATCGATTCCGATTTAAGGAATTATGCGGTAGTCAGCTGCGCCGGAACGGCAGAAGCAACGACCACAGAAGCTTGGTCGGCTCGCTTCGGCCATAGGCGGTGAGCCCCGTTTCGATCCCATCGTCGCCCCGTCGCGGCCGATCCGTATAGGTCGAAAACAGCCGGTCCCAGATCGCCAGGTTGAAGCCGTAGTTCGAATCCGTCTCTAAGCGCTCGGTCGAGTGGTGGATGCGGTGCATGTCGGGTGTGACAATCAGCGGCCGCAACGTCCGGTCGAGGCGGACAGGCAGCCGCAGATTGGCATGGTTGAACATGGCGGCGGCGTTGAGCACGATCTCGAACAGTAGCACGGCGGCGGCCGGCGCTCCGAGTGTGGCGATGACCGCAACCTTCCAGGCCATCGACATCACGATCTCCAGCGGATGAAACCGCAGCGCCGTGGTCAGATCGACGCCCGGATCTGCGTGATGAACCCGGTGCACCCGCCATAGGATGGGGAACTTGTGGAAGGCGATGTGTTCCAGCCAGATGGCGAAGTCGAGCGCGACGAAGGCGATCACGCCGGCGAAGAGCGAAGGAACGCCCAATGCCGGCAGCAAGCCGTATCCCTGCGCCTGCGCCCAAAGTGCTGCGCCCGTGGCAGCAGCCGGGAAGATCAGCCGCAACAGAAGCGAGGACAACACGAGGATCGACAGGTTGGTAAACCAGCGGCGCGCCTTCAGCGCCCTTTGCAGTTCCGGCCGCTCCAGCCTCGGGTGCAGAAGCTCGAGTACCGCCATGGCGGTAAAGATCGAGAGAAAGGCCGCAAGGCGCCATAGGGGCTCGGTCACGCCGAAGAGCTGCATCCGTTACGCCTCCTGCCGGTTTTCCGTGAAGCGATATCACGCGTTGGCAGCGCCACGCCAAGACACGTTCACGTGAGCCGACTGGGCGGCCTGCCGCTACCTGCGGAAGCGGGCGAGGGCACCCCGTTCGATCGCCGCGCAGGTAAGCTTGTCGAGACCGAGCCGGTCGCGCAGCAACTGAAGTAAGCGGATTTCCTCGTTGCGGATGCGCTGATCGGCAGCCGCAATCTCGACTGCGAGCGCGTAGGCCGTTTCGTGAAGCCGCTCGGGCAGTGCCTCGCGCACGATCTCAAGCACGATGTCGAGGCCCTCGGGGGCGGCAAGCTGGGCTGCGCATTCGTGGCCGACAAGCACGAGTTGATCCTCATCGAAACCCTCGAAGGCGGGAAGAAACTGCACGAGCCTGCCGATGCGCGCGAACTCGTCGTCGCTCATCTCCCGGTCGACGGCCGACATCATCACCATGACATAGACAAGGGCTTCGTGCTGGCTGAGGCTTGGGGGCATCGGTGCTTTCCGGAACGTGTTTGCGAAGAACTGGGATGTTCCGCCACCACTTACAAGTCCGGTGCTGCTTCGTCCATCGTCGCAGCGGCGCTCGGATCGTCGAATGGCATCGGCGTTTGGCGAAAATCGCGTGGGTCGTCGCCGTAAAAGCCGAGCCTTGCCTTGTGCGCGGCCTCCCCTTGCACTTCGAGCGCGGAGCCGGGCAATGGCGTCGCCCAGCCATTGGCAACGAGCCAGGCGGCCGGATCCTGTCCGCCGACGGTGCATTGTGCGGTGACGGTCTCGTCCGTTTCGCCCTTGGCGATGTCACAGCTGACCGCGCGGGCGCGCAGGAAATTGCGGAAAGCCGTCCGGGCCACCATGCCGCAGGGCCAGCTCTTGCCGCCGCTTTCGCAGGTTCGCTCGGTTGCTTCCGGTTCGATGCCGCCCAGCTGCAGCGTCATCTTGTCGAAGCGGATGAGGCCGGCGGCAAGCGCTACCGGCTGCTGGAGGATCGTCGGCGTCTTCGGCTTGTCCTTGTTGGTATCAGACAGCGGCGTGCGTGGCTCTATGCGTTCAAGCGGCTTGGTCGTCACCTCGTCGGGCAGGCCGAACTGCTGCGGTTCGATGGCGCGGGCGGTGGTCTCGGTAGACTTCGGGCCGCTTTCGCTCTGGCCGCCTGCATCAGGCGTCGTGTCGCCCGGGTCGGGGGCGGTCATGTCGAACGGCACGTCTTCGGCTCCGACCGCAGGTTCCGTTTCCCCCATGTCGGGTGTTTCCAGCACGAAGTCCGGCGTGGCAGCGCTTTCGCGGTCACGGATCGTTACCGCCCCGGCATAGAGGATGCCGGTATAGAGCGCCATGGCGGCAATCCCGCCTGCAAGGGTGACCAGTTGCTGCCGCATCAGGAAAGATGTCCTATTGGCTGGCCCAGATGATCCGGGCGATCCATTCGATTTCGCTCATCTCGAAACTCCGGTTGGGATGTTCCGGATTGAGCGATAGCAGTTCGATGTTGCGCGGAGTATGCCGCATCAGGATTTTCGCCATTACCTCGCCTTCGCGGGTCTTGACCACGACGCGGTCGCCGCGCCGGACCTGCGCGCCGGGGTCGACGATCAGCACGTCGCCATCGCGATAGAGCGGCAGCATGCTGTCGCCCTGGATCTCAAGCGCATAGATGCCCGCCCGCCGCTCGGCCCCCGCGGGGAAATCGACGACGTCCCAGCCCTGGCCGGCCGGAAACCCGCCGTCGTCGAAGAAGCCACCGGCACCGGCCTGGGCAAAACCGATCAGCGGTATGGCGCCCGTGTAGGGGTCGCTTCGGGTCGTATCCGGGCGCATCAGCGCCATGAACTGGTCGATGGTGGCGCCGGTCGCATCCAGCACCTTGGCGATCGATTCCGTCGATGGCCAGCGCTCCCGGCCGTCGGCGGACTGGCGCTTGGATTTGTTGAAGGATGTCGGGTCGAGCCCGGCGCGGCGCGCAAGCCCGGAGGGCGAGAGCTGGTGGCGCTCGGCCAGCGCATCGATGGCGTGCCAGATGGTGTCGTGCGACAGCATGAATGTCTGTTCCGGGGCAGGGGGCGACGGCCGCTATGCCTTTATTCGCCAATAGATTAACCAAGCCAGCCAGGATGGTAAAGAACAGGGAGGAAAATAGTCCTTGGTTGGTCTGATTGAAATACAGCGGGCTGCTTCTATAGTCCCTGTGGTTTCTTGAGTTTGGCCGGCGAGGGGCTCATTTGTTGGCGGTACTGAAATCCGAACGCCTGCTGTTCGCTGCCTTCGTTGCGGCGGTCGCCGGTTTTATGCTGGAGCACCACCTGCTCGAGATGGGGCAAGGGGCTTCGCTTGTCGGAGCGGCGGCTTTGGTGGCTGCGATCGTGCTGGCGTCGATGCGGGTCGCCCATCACGCCGAAGTCCTGGCGGCCAAGGTCGGCGATCCCTACGGCACGATGATCCTGACGCTTTCCGCCGTTCTGGTGGAGGTGATCATCCTGGCGATCATGATGACCGGCGAGAGTTCACCGACGCTGGTGCGCGATACGATCTATTCCGCCGTGATGCTCGATATCAACGGCATTCTCGGTCTTGCCGCGCTGCTTGGCGGGCTGAAACACGGCGAACAGCCCTATAACGACAATTCCGCGCGCACCTACAGCGTCATGATCCTGACGGCGATGGGGATCTCGATGGTCGTGCCCGAATTCGTGCCGGCTCAGAAATGGCATTTCTATTCCGCGTTCACTGTCGGCGCGATGATCGTGCTCTACACGCTGTTCCTGCGCATGCAGGTAGGCGCGCACAGCTATTTCTTCAGCTACAGCTATCCCCGGGCGAAGAGCGGCGGGACCGATGTTGCGGACGAACCCGACGAGCCGGTGCTGCCGTCGGTCGTTATCCTGCTGATCGGCGTGGTGCTGATCGGCGCGCTCGCCGAAATCATGTCGGGCCTGCTGACATCCGGCCTCAAGGGGAGCGACGCACCGCCGGCTGTCGCCGCCATCGTCGTTGCCGCCATCTCGGCGTCGCCTGAGATCATGACGGCGATGCGTGCTGCACTTGCCAATCGCATGCAAGCCGTTGTCAACATCGCGCTCGGGGCCTCGCTTTCGACCGTGATCCTGACCGTACCGGTGATGGAGGCGATCGCGCTCTACACCGGCCAGCCCTTCATCATGGCGATGTCACCGGTGCAGACGGTGATGGTGACGATCACGCTGATCGCTGCGGCGATCAATCTCAATGACGGCCAGACCAATGCCATCGAGGGCATGACGCATTTCGTGCTGTTCGCCACCTTCGTCATGCTCTCGGCGATCGGGTTGTAGCTTTTACTGCATGATTCCTTAAATCGGAATCGATTTAAGGATAGAATTATGCAGCAAGTTCAAAGTGCTACAGCGTTCTTTGCGCGTCATATTTGACGCGCGGCGCTGTAAAGCGCCGCGCTCTTTCAGAGCCGCTTGCCGCGCTTCAAGCTCTTGTTTTTTGTGCATGTCGTTGTCTCAAGAGCCGCTGCACACCTTTGCGCGACATGCATCAGGCGACGGCGGTTTCCCCGGTCTTCCTTGCGACGACCTCCTCAAACGCTGCCTGCAGGGTGGCGCGCACGCGCGGCGGACCATCAAGGGGCAGGCCGAGATGCTCGTAGCGAAGCTCGTCCATGAAGCGGTTCCAGAGATCCGGCCCGCCGGCTTCCATCAGCTCGGCCCTGATGCTGAGCTCTTCGCTGACAGGCAGGTAGCGCCGCCCCCAGGCGCCCAGATGCGCCATGATCGGCACCAGCGCGATGGTCATTTCGGTGAGGCTGTAGATGGCTTTCTGCTTGTGCGTCGGATCGTCCGCCTTGGTCAGCATGCCCTGCTCGACCAGCATCTTCAGCCGGTCCGCCAGAATGTTCGAGGAGATGCCTTCCTGCGATCGCAGCAGTTCGCGGAAGTGCCTTTTCGCCCCGAAGATCATGTCGCGGATGATCAGCAGGCTCCATTTGTCGCCGAAGACCTCCAGCGAGAGATTGATCGGGCAGCCTGAGCGATAGTCGTCTTTCATTGAGACCTCTTTAAAACTGCTTGCATTGTCGCATCAGTGGCGTTATCTTGCAACTGCTTTTAAAATGAAAGCAGTTTCCGGGTGGGTTTGGTTCGAACATGGGCGGTGGAACGTCGGTGCCAGACCCTTACAGCGCCGCGCGTCAAATATGACGCGCAAAGGACGCTGTAACGCTTTAAACTTGCTGCATAATTTCCTCCTTAAATCGATTCCGATTAAAGGAATTATGCAGTAGCAGCGGATCGAAGAGGAGAAGATCATGAGTGCCAATTCCGTGGAACATGCGAGCTTCACCATCGAGCGGCTTTTCAAGGCGACGCCCGAACAGGTCTTTCGGGCTTTCGCCGATCCGGCAGCGCATGATCGTTGGTTCGTCAAGGCCGACGGCTGGCCGGTCGCCGAATACAGCCACGACTTCCGCGTCGGCGGGCGCGAGAGCGGCCGCTTCAGCAAGGACGGCAAGACCTTCTACTACAACGACACCATCTACCTCGACATCGTTGAAAACCGACGCATCATCTCGGCCTATACCATGGCGGAGAACGAGCGGCGGATCTCCGCTTCGGTGGCAACCGTCGATATCCAGCCGCACGGCACCGGCGCGCGCATCGTCTTCACCGAGCAGGCAGCCTTCCTCGACGGTCTCGACCAGGTTGCCTATCGGCGCCAGGGTTGGGAAGAGTTGATCGCGGCCCTTGGCGCCGAACTCGGCGAGACGGCTGCAGCCGCCTGATGCGAATTGCGGCGGGCCTGGAAACGCGCCTGCCTCTACACAATCGCCGCAAGCGCGCTGCCTGCAATGCCGAAGGAGAAGACGGCGAGGCAGACGGCGGCAATGCGGCGCGGCAGCAGCGACGTGCGTGCGCCGCGCGAGAGTTGTACGAGCATGGCTCCGGCGCCGATCCAGAGCGAACCGGCGATAACGACGAGCAGCGAAAATCCGGCAATCCAGGGTATCGTCGCCGCAAGGCCGGTCTGCGGCAAGAGCACCAGCGCCACGATGAGTGCCTTGGGATTGAGAACCGTCGTGACGAAGACATGCCGGATGGTGATCTCGCTCGAAGTCCGGCTGTCGTCGCCGGTGGTCCAGAGTGCGTAGGCGAGGAAGAGGACCCAGCAGGCCGCGACGATCCGGAGCGCAAGCCCGATCTGCGGATGCGCCGCGAGAAACGGCGCCAGCAGCGCCACGGCTGGAATGATCACCGAGAGATAGCCGCCGAGCTCGCCCAAAAGCAGCGGCGTCGAGCGCCGGAAGCCGGCGGATGCTCCCGAAAGCCACAGCAACGTGTTGGTCGGGCCGGGTGTTGCCAGCAGCACGAGGGCGGCAAGGGTGAAGGCGAGCGGCTGCATCATCAGGTTTCCGGTTTCGGCGACGGATATTGCTGTCTTCTAGAGCCTTTCCAGGAAAAGTGCGAAGCGGTTTTCCGTCCGGAAATGCGACAGACAGAGAGATAGAGCGTTTCCATGACTCCGTTTAAGACGGAAACGTTCTAGCGCAGGTGCAAGTGGGCAGTCTTGATCTCCATCAAGCTTCGCCGTGGCGGCACTCCAAGATTTCGCCACAGCGCAGGCTGCCGGCACCTCTTCCACGCGCAACGGCGGCGCGCTATCAGACGGGCGCTGCCGCCCTCCTTCCCGGCTGCCATCGGGGCCTCCATGAACAAGACCGTGCTTTCCGGCATCGTGATGACGACGTTTTCCTATTTCCTGTTCTCGTTGCAGGATGCGTCGGTCAAATGGCTGGTGGTCGGCTATTCCGTTTGGCAGATCCTGTTTACCCGCAGCATCACCATCCTCCTCTTGTGCCTGGTGATCGGAAGGGGCAAGCTCGTGCGCCGCGCGATCTCCTCGCCTGTCGTCAAGCCGCTGTTCGTGCGCAACCTGTTGCTGCTGGCCGCCTGGCTTTCCTATTTCAACGCAGCCCGCGATCTCGGCCTTGCCGAAATGACGACGCTCTATTACGCCGCGCCGATCGTGGCGACGCTGCTGGCCGTCCCGATCCTCAAGGAAGACGTGCCGCCGATCCGCTGGTTCGCAGTGCTGCTCGGTTTCGTCGGGGTTCTGATTGCCTGCGATCCGCTCGGAACGGGCATGAAACTCTCGCTACCGGTTTTCCTGGCGCTGATGGCGGCCGTCTTCTGGGCGATCGGCACGGTCATGCTGCGCAAGACTGCGCTGGAAGAGGCGACGCTGACGCAGATGACGATCTCCAACGTCTTCTTCATCGCCATGACCGGCCTTGCCGTTGGTTTCTACTGGACGCCGCCGGCGCTGTTCGACGTCGCCCTGATGGCGGGTACCGGCGTCATCGCCGGCATCGCCCAGTATGCGCTGTTCGAGGGCATGCGCCGGGCGCCGATCTCGGTGATCGCGCCATTCGAATACACCTCCCTCGTTTGGGCCTTCGGGCTTGGCTTCCTGATCTGGGGCGATATTCCCGCCACCAATGTCTTTGCCGGCGCCGGCCTGATCTTTGTCGCCGGCCTGACGATCATCGTCGGCGAGCGTCTTGCGCATCGGCGGACCGTTGCCGCTGCCTCCCACGGTGCAGGCGCGGACGCGTAGCCGCTCAGCGCCCGCAGTTCACGGCATTAAAACCGGAAACAGCCGCGGATCCCGGCTCCATCGGCAAGCCTGTCAGGTTGCCGACGCGGGTCGCGCGTCAGGAATGCGGCCGGTCACCCGGAAGAACAGATGCGAGGTGACGAGGACCGAAGGATCCTCCAGGTGGCGATCCAGCGCCTTCAGATCGGCGTCGAGTTCGGCGCGGCCGATGAAGCCTTCGCCGACCAGCCCCTCGCGGACATTGGCGATGAAATCGCGCAGGATCGGCCGTCGGTCGTGGCCGGGTGGATAGACGTGGACGTCGGCATCCGTGCTGAGGGCCTCGACGCCGGCCTCGCGGAACAGCCGATGCGCGCGGCGCCCTATGTGCAGATCGATGCCCCGCGCCGCCGAATAGGCGATATAGGCGGCAAGAAGACGATCCCAGGCGGCAAGCGGCGGGTCGCAGATATGGGCGAGAAAATCGGCCTCGAAGCTGGCGATCCAGCCACCCGGTCTGACCAGAGAAACCATCTCGCGGACGATGCGCTGCGGCTCGGGCACGTTGACGAGCGCGAGGCGCATATGGGCGCCGTCGAACGAGCCGCGCGCCAGGCCGCTGTCATAGGCGTCGCCCTCGTGCACTTCGACCTGCGGCAAGGCATGGCTCGCAACGAACCGGCGCGCGAGATCGACGAAGTGGGCGTCGCGCTCGATGCCGAGGACCGAGCCGGTCGGGCCGACACGCTTGCCAAGCAGATGCAGCACGCCGCCAGGGCCGCAGCCGAGATCAAGGACGCGCTCGCCCGGCCGGATGCCGATCCGCTCCAACTGCTGATCGGAGTCGGGGGCGAGATTGGCAATTTGCCGTTTTAACCGTTCTTGCTCAGGCCCGGCGCGCCCAAGCAGATAGAGATCAGGCTCGCTCATGGCGTGTTCCCCCTCTGGCGAACAGGAGGATGCGCCTGTGCAAGTGGCCGGTCAACGATCGCGGTGTCGGCGAATTCCGGTGGGCGGGGCGGCCGTGGCGCACCGCTGGAGCCTGTCTCTGGGTCCGTAACGCCTTGCGCCGTTCGCAAGCCAAAGCCGGATTGGTGGCAAGCAAGCCGGGCGCCGTGGTTTGCTCGTTTGGTCCTAGAGGCGCAGGAGCGCCAACGCTGCCTTGATCCGGGGACGGATATCCGTTGCCGGGACCGGTGGCGTCAGGCCGAGTGCCATACGTCGCAGGGGTTCGGCGATCACCATCGACAGGATCAGGTCGCTCGCCATCGTGGGATCGGCAACATCGATGAGGCCGGCGGCCTTGTGACGGGCGAGCCAGTCGGCGAGCAGCGCGCGGGAGCGCTCGACCCCGTTGCGATCATAGATCGAGAGGATGTCCTCCCGCGCCGGGATGTCACCGGCGAGAAGCCGGAAGAGGCCGACCGCGTCCTCGCAAAGCACCCGGTCGGCGATGGTCGACAGGGTCGCCTCCAGGAGCGCCGGCACCTCGTCGGCGCTTTTCGCCTCGGTAGTGAAGGCGGGCAGGAACGTATCCGTCCAGTTCTTCACGATCAGGCCGAACAGCGCCTCCCGGTCGGGGGCGAAACGATAGACCGTCTTCTTCGCGACGCCAGCCTGCTTGGCGACCGCCTCCATCGTCATCGCCGCATAGCCGCGCTCGAGCATCAGCCGCGTTGCGGCGGAGACCACGGTCGCAGCGAGCGTTTCTTCCGGCTTTGCCGGCCGGCCCCGTTGTTTTTGCGTCTCCGGCTCGGGCGTCGGCAAGGCATCGCTCCATTTGACATATCGCGCCGACAGGCATAAGCGATATTTAGGAAACGTTCAACGTTTCCTAAATATCGTTGTCGTCAAAGAGGATGAAACATGTCTGTCATCACCGACCACGCCCGCGCCGGCATCGGTTATATCAACGACCTGCTCGACCCCGCACCGATGCGGCTTGAGACCGGCATCAGCCGGCTCGACACCGGTGCCCTGGTGGTTGCGGTCAGGACCGAGCTTCCCGGCTGCAAGGGACGCATGCTCGATTGGTGGTTCAAGCATTTCGACACCACGGAACACCTGTCCTGGTGGCACCCGCTCGATCACGTCGCCCATAACGGCTGGGACGCGCATCGCATCAGGGGCGAGCGCTATGTCGGCGCGACCATCCGTGCGGTCGAAAGTCTCGGCGACATTCCGCCAGTGCCGGCCGTGATCAAGTTTCACGAGCCCGGCGAGGTCTTTGGCCAAGTGGCGTTCGAGCAGGCCCTGGCCACCAGCCGCGCGTCAGCCGCCGTCTACGCCCGCGTCGGCTTTGGCGAGGCGGCGCGGCTCGATGAAAACGGCGATCCGCTCGACGGCCAGATGGTTCATGTGGTGCGCGATACCGATCAGGGCGCGGTGCTGCGCAGCCGCTTCATCCTCGGCCTGGACGCCGGCGCCAGCCATCCGGTGCCCGATGCTATCGGGCTCGGCCTCTTGCAGCATTGCTACACCGAGTTCGGTTATCTCGCCAAAGTCCTGCCGTCGCTCTACTGGGCCGACCCGGCAAATCGCGCTGATGTGCCGGTTTTGTGGTAGCGGCGGGAGGTAACCCGGGCGCAACGGCTATTGCCGCCATGACGGACTTCATCCCGCCGTCGTGCCCGGGCTTGACCCGAGGACCCATCCGACAGCGCGCGAGCGATTTGGATCCTCGGGCCAGTTCCGTACATCAGGCCCGAGGATGGAGGGTGGGAGCGCGCTGCGCCGGATCATCTTGGCGCATTCGTGTCCTGAAACGAAAACAGGCTCCGCGAGGAGCCTGTCTGCATGTTCGGTCGGAGGCTGCTTAAGCCGCCTGCTTCTTCTCGCCATAGGGGTCGAAGCGGCCGTAGAAGGTCTCGCCGCGGTCGGCCATTTCCTTGAGCAGCGCCGTCGGCTTGAAGTGGCTGCCATAGTCCTTGGCGAGCTTCTCGCACAGCGCGACGAAGGCCTTGGCGCTCATGCCGTCGATGTAGGAGAGCGTGCCGCCGGTGTAGGGGGCGAAGCCGAAGCCGAGGATCGAGCCGACGTCGGCTTCGCGCGGATCGGTGACGATGCCTTCTTCCATGGTGCGGGCCGCTTCGAGAGCGATCGTTGCCAGGAAGCGCTGCTTCAGCACCTCGACGTCGATCTTGTCGGCGTTCTTCTGCGGATAAAGCGTCTTCAGCTCTGGCCACAGATACTTCTTCGCCGGCTTTGCCGGGTATTCGTAGAAGCCCTTGCCGTTCTTGCGGCCGCGACGGTCAAGGTCGTCGACCATCTTGTTGATCAGCGCCATGTGCTTGGGATCGACGGCCTTTTCACCGAGATCGGCGACGGTGGCTTTCAGGATCTTCTGGCTGAGGTCGATCGCCACTTCGTCGTTGAGCGACAGCGGTCCAACCGGCATGCCGGCCATCTTGGCGGCATTTTCGATCATCGCCGGCGGCACGCCTTCGATCAGCATGTCATAGGCTTCATGGATGTAGCGGAAGACGCAGCGGTTGACGTAGAAGCCGCGCGTGTCGTTGACGACGATCGGCGTCTTCTTGATCGCGGCGACATAGTCGAGCGCGACGGCGAGCGCCTTGTCGCCGGTTTCCTTGCCGAGGATCACTTCCGTCAGCATCATCTTCTCGACCGGCGAGAAGAAGTGGATGCCGATGAACTGGCCGGCACGCTTGGAGTTCTTCGCCAGACCGGTGATCGGCAGCGTCGAGGTGTTGGAGGCAAAGATCGTGTCTTCGCCGATCACCGCTTCCACCTGCTCGATCACATCCTTCTTGACCTGGCGGTCTTCGAAGACGGCTTCGACGACGAGGCCGACATCCCTAAGGTCGTTGTAGTCGGCCGACGGCGTGATGCGGGCGAGCAGCGCTTCGCCTTCTTCCTTCGTCAGGCGACCCTTGCCGACCGAATCCTTGACCAGGCCTTCCGAATGGGCCTTGCCCTTTTCAGCCGCTTCCATGTCGCGATCGATCAGCGTGACGGCGATGCCGGCGGCGGCCGTCACATAGGCGATCGAGGCGCCCATGAAGCCGGCACCGACGACGCCGACATGCCTGAACTCGGACTTCGGCACGCCGGCCGGGCGGCGGGCACCCTTGCCGAGTTCCTGCATCGAGACGAACAGCGAGCGGATCATCGAGAAGGCTTCGGTCGTCTGCAGGATCTCGGTGAAGTAACGCTGTTCGATCTTCAGGGCCGTATCGAAGGGAACCTGCAGGCCCTCATAGACGCATTTGAGGATCGCGATGGCGCCGGGATAGTTGCCTTGCGTCTCGCGGCGCAGGATGCCGGAGGCAGCCGGCCAGAGCTGGGCCGAGGCCGGGGTCCAGATGCCGCCGCCGGGCACCTTGTAGCCCTTTTCGTCCCACGGCTGGACCGGCTTCAGGCCGTTCTTGATCATCGCCTTGGCAGCATCGACCAGCTTGTCCGCGTCGACGACTTCATGCACGAGGCCGAGCGCCTTGGCGCGCGCCGCCGTCAGCGACGAGCCGGTGGTCATCATCTGCAGCGCGTCCTGCGCATTGGTCAGGCGCGGCACGCGCTGGGTGCCGCCGGCGCCCGGGAAAATGCCGACCTTGACTTCCGGCAGTGCGATCTTGACCGACTTGGAATTCGAGGCGACACGGCCGTGGCAGGCAAGCGAGAGCTCGAAAGCGCCGCCCATGCAGGTGCCGTTGATCGCCGATACCCACGGCTTGCCCGAGGTCTCGAGCTTGCGGAACAGGCCAGTCATGCGCCCGACGAGGTGGAAAAGCTTCTGGGCAGCGTTCGCCGGATCCTTCTTCTTTTCTTCCTGCTGGAAGGTGAACATCGACTTGATCATCGACAGATCGGCGCCGCCGGAGAACGACGACTTGCCCGACGTGAAGACGACGCCCTTGACGGCGGCATCGGCCGTCGTTTCGTCGACGATGGCGTTCAGCTCTTCCATCACCTCCTGGGTGAAGACGTTCATCGACTTCTCGGGCATGTCCCAGGTGACAAGGGCAATGCCATCGGCATCGGTCTCGATCTTGAAATTGGTATACTTCGTCATGGTTCTCCCCCTCAGTAGAGAATGGGTTCGATGCGCAGCGAGATATTCGATCCGCCGCTGTAACGTTGTTTGGTGGTGTTGGTGGCGATCAGCCTGCCGTCGCGCTCGACGCGGATGGTGAAGCCCGCATCGACGGCCTTGTCGAGTTCGGGCTTCGGCACCTGCAGCACGAAGGGCACACGATTTGCCTTGCCGTCGCTTGCGACCGAAGTCTCGGCGATCAGCTTGGCGGCCACATCCATCAAGCCCTGCTCCTCGAGCCGGACGGTGACGGTGCCGGCCGGAACCGGGCCGCTGGCGACATTGGTGATCGCACCGGTCAGCGTGAAGCTGTCGCCACCTTCCTCGTCGGAGACGCAGCCGGAAACTGCAAGCAGTCCCAAGCCCATCAGTCCGAGAAGCGTGCGGCGGGTCGCTTCCATCGTCAGACTCTTTCGATGATCGTGGCGGTGCCCATGCCGGCGCCGATGCACAACGTCACCAGCGCGGTGTTGAGATCGCGCCGTTCCAGCTCATCAAGCACCGTGCCGAGGATCATCGCGCCGGTGGCGCCGAGCGGATGGCCCATGGCGATCGCGCCGCCGTTGACGTTGATCTTGTCGTGCGGGATGTCGAAGGCCTGCATGTAGCGCAGGACGACGGCGGCAAAAGCCTCGTTGAGCTCGAAGAGATCGATGTCGGAGAGCTTCATGTCGGCGCGCTTAAGCAGCTTCTCGGTCACATCGACCGGGCCGGTCAGCATCAGCGCCGGATCGGAACCGATATTGGCGAAGGCGCGGATGCGGGCGCGCGGCTTGAGGCCCATGCTCTCGCCGCCGGCCTTGGAGCCGAGCAGCACGGCTGCAGCGCCGTCGACGATGCCCGAGGAGTTGCCGGCATGGTGCACGTAGTTGATCTTCTCGATTTCCGGATGCGCCTGAATGCCGACGGCTTCGAAGCCGCCCATCTCGCCCGGCATCTGGAACGACGGGTTGAGCGAGGCGAGCGCCTGCATGTCGGTGCCGGGACGCATATGCTCGTCGCGGTCGAGAATGGTGAGCCCATTCTGGTCCTTTACCGGAACGACCGACTTCTGGAAGTAGCCCTGTTCCCAGGAATGGGCGGCGCGCTTCTGGCTTTCGACGGCATAGGCATCGACGTCGTCGCGGCTGAAACCGTATTTGGTGGCGATCAGGTCGGCCGAGACGCCCTGCGGCATGAAATAGGCCGGCAGGTTGACGGACGGGTCCATGAACCAGGAGCCGCCGGACATGCCGAGGCCGACGCGCGACATCGATTCGACGCCGCCGGCGATCACGATGTCGTCGGCGCCCTGGGCGATCTTCGCTGCGCCGAAGTTGACGGCATCGAGACCCGACGCGCAGAAGCGCGAGATCTGCATGCCGGGCGCGCGGGTGGAGTAACCTGCCTCGAACGCGGCTGCCTTCGGGATCACGGAGCCTGCGTCCATCACCGGATCGACGCAGCCCATGATAATGTCGTCGACGGTCGACGTATCGAGCCCGTTGCGGTCACGCACGGCCTCCAGCATTTTGGCCGCAAGGCGAACGGATGGCACTTCGTGCAGCGATCCGTCCTTCTTGCCACGGCCGCGCGGCGTGCGCACGTGGTCGTAAACGAAGACTTTCGTCATGTCTCATCTCCCTTTCGGCAGCACCGTCCGGTGCCGCCCGTCAAACACTTAGAGCATCCCTGCGTTTCTCCGGCTCGCGGAAATGCTCTATCGATTTGTTGTTACGCAATGCCGGAGGGAAAACCGGTTTCCACTTTTCCCGGCATTGCTCTGGAAATCAGAACGCGGCCGCGTCGAGCGCCATCAGCGTGTCGGCGCCCGTCTCGATGCGGGCCTTGCGCAGCGCCGTTTCCGGCAGGATCCTTTCCATGAAGAAGGTCGCGGTGATCAGCTTGTTCTTCAGATAGTCCGCGCGCGCCGTTTCGCCAGAGGCCAGTTTTTCCTCGGCCGTCTTGGCGATCTTCGCCCACATGTAACCGAGCACGACCAGACCGAAGAGGTGCATGTAGTCGGTCGAGCCGGCGCCGGCATTGTCGGGCTTGGCCATGGCGTTCTGCATGAACCACATGGTGGAAGCCTGCAGGTCGTTGAGGCCCTTCTTCAGCGCCTTGGTATAGGTGGCCAGCTTCTCGTTGCTGCCGTTCTCCTCGCAGAAATCGCCGATTTCCTTGAACAGCGCCATGACGGCGCGGCCGCCGTTGAGGCCGAGCTTGCGGCCGACGAGATCGAGCGCCTGGATGCCGTTGGCACCTTCATAGATCATCGCGATGCGGGCATCGCGGACATACTGGCTCATGCCGTGCTCTTCGATGTAGCCATGGCCGCCGAACATCTGCTGCGCCATGACGGCGTGGTCGAAACCCTTGTCGGTCAAGACGCCCTTCAGGATCGGCGTCATCAGCCCGAGAATGTCGTCGGCCGTCTGGCGGTCGGCATCATTGTCGGAGCGGTGGGCGATATCGGATTTCAGCGCGGTCCAGAGCGTAAACGCGCGGCCGGCCTCGTTGAAGGCGCGGATCGTCATCAGCGTGCGGCGCACATCCGGATGCACGATGATCGGGTCGGCTTTCTTGTCCGGCGCCTTCGGGCCGGAAAGCGAACGGCCCTGGATACGGTCGCGGGCATAGTTGGCGGCGTTCTGGTAGGCGATTTCGGCGATCGACAGGCCCTGCAGGCCGACGCCGAGGCGGGCTTCGTTCATCATCACGAACATGGCGTTGAGGCCCTTGTTCTCCGTGCCGATGAGGTAGCCTTCAGCCTCGTCATAGTTCATGACGCAGGTCGAGTTGCCGTGGATGCCCATCTTGTGCTCGATGGCGCCGCAGGAAACGCCATTGCGCTCGCCCGGCTCACCGTCGCCGTCCAGCTTGAACTTCGGCACGATGAACAGCGAGATGCCCTTCACGCCTTCCGGCGCACCCTCGATGCGGGCAAGCACCAGATGGATGATGTTCTGCGACATGTCGTGTTCGCCGGCGGAGATGAAGATCTTCTGGCCGGAAATCCTGTAAGCGCCGTTACCATCGGGCACGGCCTTGCTGCGCAGCAGCCCAAGGTCGGTGCCGCAATGCGGCTCCGTCAGGTTCATCGTGCCGGTCCAGGTGCCTTCCACCATCTTCGGCAGATAGGCCTTCTTCTGCTCATCCGAGCCATGCACGAGGATCGCGGCGATCGCGCCCTGGGTCAGGCCGGGATACATCGTCAGCGCCATGTTGGCCGAGGACATGTATTCGCCGACGGCGGTGTGCAGCGTGTAGGGCAGGCCCTGGCCGCCGAATTCCTCCGGCACGGAGAGCCCGAGCCAGCCGCCTTCGCGGTAGAGATCGAAGGCCTGCTTGAAGCCCTTGGGCACGCTGACCGAACCGTCGTCGCGCCGCTTGCAGCCTTCCTGGTCGCCGGAAAGGTTGACCGGGAACAGCACTTCTTCGGCAAGCTTGGCGGCTTCGCCGACGATCGCTTCGATCGTATCGGGCGTCGCATCGGCAAAGCCGGGAAGGTTGTTGTACCGCTCGATGCCGAGCACGTCGTTCAGAATGAAGAGAGTATCGTCGACCGGTGCCTTGTAGGTGGGCATTCTTTCCTCGCCTTTTCGCTTTCGGATCGTCGCCTCCAAGCGGCCGACGTCCGGTTGCAACATGCCGCATGCGCCGCCATCCGAGGGCGGTTCCGCATCGTTGGCAGGATGCTACAAAATTTTGACGTTTGCGTAAACGTCAAAAATAGCGCCAGATCGAAGTTTCGTCTGTCGATGGATGACGCGGTGAAATCATCGCCGCGCCGCAGTCTCCATTACCCGGCACTGCCAAATCGTTAAAAAATCGGCGCGGGTTAACGGCTTGTTTACTACGTTTAATGAAAGGTGCGTGTTGAGATGGTCAAAGCTGCAACCGGTCCGGTCCTCGCATTGTTGTAGCTTTGCCCACGTCGGAAGTGCCGCAGGGGTGAAGGAAGCCGTTTCCTTCCGTGGCGACTTTCGAGATGGCCGACGGACAAGGGCGAAGAGCACAATGAATGGATCGCGATCAAATCCTCAGCGCGCTGGCAGCCAGAGCTATGGCGAGCGGCCGTCGCTCGACGCCCTGAACCGCACGATCGAAGGCCTCGAAGCCCGGATCGAAGGCTTGATGAACGGTGCGGGACGCGAGCAGCCACCCCGTCCGGTCGAGCGCGAGCGTCTCGCCCCCCGCGATATTCCATCCCCTCGTGATGCCGTTTCCGAAATCATGCAGCGCCAGCGGGCGCTGAGCACGTCGCCCGAGCGGCCGCCTTTGAGAGACCGTCTGCCGCAACGCGAGCCGGAACGCCTGGCTCAGCGCGAGCCCGAGCGCTATGTCGACGACATGCGGGCGCAGCCAGTGCGTGCGCCCGTCGCCCGGCCGGCCGCTGCCGTCAACGATATCGCCGAGGCGCTCGTCGGATTGCGCCAGGATCTCAAGCGCGACATCACCGACGGGCTCACCCGCGAGATGAATTCCCTGCGCGCCGAAATTCGCGGCATCAAGGCGCAGGCCCAGGACCACAGCTTCGCCGAGGACGTTCGCGGCGACATGCAGCGCCTTGCCGACAGCATCCAGCAGCTCGGCCGCCAGGCATCGCCCGCCCAGGCCGACGCGCTGCGCAGCGATTTTGACGACCTGCGCGCGATGATCGACGGGCTGGCGCGCGAAGACAGCGTTCGCCGTATGGAAAGCCGCTGGAACGGCGTCGAGGATCGGCTGATCGCTTTCGACCAGAACCGCGACGACGAACTGGTGGCGCTGGCCTACCGGCTTGACGAGATCAAGTCGCAGATCGGCGCGCTCGGCAACAGCTCTGCCGTCGATGTGCTTGAAGACAAGATGATTGCCGTTGCCCAGGCGATCGAAATGCTCGGCCGCCAGATACAGCCGGACGATCGGCGCCTGGTGTCGCAGTTCGCCGATCTCGATGCGCGGCTTGACGAAATCAGCCGGGCGATCGCAGCCAGCAGCCGCAGTGCGACCAGCCTTGACGGTGGTTTCGCCAATCGCCTGGAAACCAGGCTCGGCGACCTCTCGCGGCAGATCGACGGATTGTCCCGCCCGAACGATTCCGGTCTCGGCTCGCGCCTGGAGGCGCTGGCTGCGCGGGTCGAGGATCTCGCGAGCGAAAAGGCTGCCGCGGGGCTGGAAGAGCGCCTGGATCAGCTCTCCCTGCTGATGGAGCGCAGCCACCGGAACGCCCAGCCGGACCTGACGGGCCACCTCAACGACATTTCGCGCAAGATCGAGGCCCTTGATCAAGGCAGCGTCAACGATGCGCTGGCCGAGCGGCTCGACTATCTTGCCCGCCGGATTGACGATCTCGATACGCTGAGCGCGCATCCCGTCGCCGATCCGCGTTTCGACCGGCTCGAAGACCGTCTCGCCGGTATCGCCCAGCGGCTGGAAGAAACCTATGCGGCGCCGTTCGACGACCGCGCCGCCTTGCACAATCTCGAAGCGCAGATTGCCAATCTGTCGACCCTGGTCAGCCAGCCCCGCAGCGAGGCGGGCCCCGCCATGCCGGTGGAATTCGAGAGCCGCATGACTGCGCTCGAAGACTATTTCGCCACCAGCGACGAGTACATCGTCGAGGCTGCCCGGCAGGCGGCCGAGGCGGTGATGGAGGCCTATTCGAAAAAGGGCATGCCGCAGTCGGCAGGTGGCGGCGATCTCGCGGCGATCTCGGCGCTGGCGGAAGACCTGCGCATGCTCGAAGATCTTAGCCGCTCCAGCGAGGAGCGCACGGCACGCACCTTCGAAGCGCTGCATGAAACCCTCGTCCATATCGCCGACAAGCTCGAGCGCATCGAGGGACGCGAGCCCGCCATGGCCGCGGCGCATTACGAAGCGCCGGTGGCGCGCGAAATTCCTGCGATGCCCAAGGCAATGCAGCCGGAATTCAACGACCCCTTCAGCGGCGCCGATCTCGATGACCGCTATCAGGATCTGCAGCGCAATGTCCGCGCCCTGCAGGCGGAAGATGACGGTGTCATCGCTGCTGCCACTGCATCCGCGCCTGCAACCGCCCTCGCCGGTGACACCGCGTTTGTCGGTGGCGAAGGTCAGGTTTCGACCATAGAGCCCGATGGTGCGCGCGAACAACCGGCCGCTGCCCGCACGGGCCTGCTTGCCGGCCTCACCCGGCGCTTCTCCGGAAAGCGTGTCGACCCTGCACCGGAGCAGGTACGACAGCTCGTCGAGCCCGCCCCCTCCATCGACCCGTCCGAGATGCTGGCGCCGGAAGAGGCCAATCAGCTGCTCGAGCCCGGTTCGGGCGTTCCCGACGTCAAGAAGATCCTCGAGCGCGTGCGCGCCGGCCAGATGAACCGCGGCGGCAAACCCGCCGCTGACGGCGACAAGGCAGACTTCATTGCCGCCGCCCGCCGGGCAGCGCAGCTGGCCGTCGAGGAAGCCGATACGCTCAACAAGGCCAAGGACGGTGGCGTTGCCAGCGGCGTCGGCGGTGCCTTTGCCCGCCATCGCCGGCCGATCCTCATGGCTGTCGGCGCCGTGCTTCTGGCGATCATGTCCTATCCACTCGTCGGCACCATGCTGAAGGGCCGCGACGCGCCCATTGCCGAACCGGTGGCGATCATCGAGCAGAAAGTGGCTCCCGTCGCCGAGCAGCCGCCGATCGCCAATGAGCGAGACATCGCAGGCAACCGGGCACCTTCGTCCGCCGCCGCCGTTGCGACCGAAACACCTGTCGAAGCGCTGCAGCCCATTCCCGAAGCACCGCTCGATTCTGTCGAGAAGCCGTCAAGCGCCGTTGAGACGCCAGCCATCTCGACGCCGCCGGCCGATACGTCCGCATCGACGGTGGCGACGAACGAAACACAGGCACCGCTGCTTCAGCCAGTGCCGGAAGCCGGGGAGCCGGTAGCCGCTTCGACGTTCCAGGCCGCCCCAGTCGATGCCGCTCAGGCCGGGACCTTTGCGCCTGTGACCACGACCGCCGAGGTCGTCCTGCCGGAAGGTTTCGGTCCGGTTGCGCTGGTGACGGCTGCCAAGGGTGGCGATCCGCTGGCCTTCTACGAGATCGGCGCGCGCTTCACCGAAGGTCGCGGCGTCAAGGAAGACCTGGCGGAAGCCGCCAAATGGTATCAGCGCGCTGCAGACAGCGGCGTCGTGCCGGCCGAATACCGGCTTGCCAGCATGTACGAAAAGGGCTCGGGTCTGACGCGCGATGCGGCCAAGGCCAAGGTTCTCTATCTGAAGGCCGCCGGGCAGGGCAATGCCAGCGCCATGCACAATCTTGCCGTGATGCTGGCCAGCGGTCGCGACGGCTCGCCGGATTTCGCCGCGGCGACGAACTGGTTCGCCAAGGCAGCCGAGCTTGGCATCCGCGACAGCCAGTTCAACCTGGCGGTGCTCTATGCCCGCGGCAACGGCGTGCCACAGGATCTGGAAGCATCCTACAAATGGTTTGCCGCCGCCGCCCGGGAGGGCGACATGGATGCCGCCGCCAAGCGCGACGAAGTGGCCAAGGCGATGAAGCCGGAGCAGCTTTCGCGTGCAAAGGCCAACGCCGATGCCTGGAAGCCGCAGCCGGTCGACGCCAAGGCGAACGCGGTCGACGTGCCGGATGCCTGGGTGGGCCCGGCCAACAAGACCGCCTCGATCGACATGGGCAAGGCCATTCGCAACATCCAGGCCATCCTCAACAACAACGGCTTCGACGCCGGCAAGCCGGACGGCCAGCTGGGCAAGAAGACAGTTGCGGCGATCAAGGCCTTCCAGACATCGGTTGGCCAGGAGCCGACCGGTGAAATCACCGACCAGCTGGTGAAGGAATTGCTCAAGCGCAATTCCTGATCCGGCAGGGTTTGCCGCCGCAATAAAGCCGCAGAGCCGGGTGACACGGTTCGTGGAACCGAAGCTGTCTGCCATGTGGCTGAAAAGGTTGACAGCTCCGGCGTAGGAGCGCATGACGGAAGCCTATGCCATCTCGCCTTCGGGAGAGGTGTCGGCTTTCAGAGATAATCCCCCCTCCGTGGTGAATTGCTTGCCACTGTGACGTTTTTCGCCCGCACCGCGGGCCGTTGGCATATTGAGGTCCGGCGTGACGATTTATCTGCCCATCGCAGAGTTGTCGGTGAACATACTCATCATCCTCGGCATGGGTGCGGCCGTCGGCTTTCTCTCAGGCATGTTCGGCGTCGGCGGCGGGTTCCTGATCACGCCTCTCCTGATCTTCTACAACATTCCGCCCGTGGTCGCTGTCGCGACCGGCGCCAACCAGGTCGTGGCATCGTCGATATCAGGCGCCATCACCCATTTCCGGCGCGGCACGATCGACATCAAGCTCGGCACGGTGCTTCTGTGCGGCGGTCTTGCCGGCGCGACGCTCGGTGTCTGGCTCTTTTCATTCTTGCGTCGGGCCGGTCAGCTCGATCTCGTCATCTCGCTGCTCTATGTGGTGCTGCTGGGCTCCGTCGGCAGTCTGATGCTGTGGGAAAGCGTGCGCGCGATGCGCAAGGCGGCCAAGAACCAGGCGACGCCGCTGCGCCGCCCGGGCCAGCACAACTGGGTGCACGGGCTGCCGCTGAAGATGCGGTTCAAGAAATCGAAGATCTATCTGAGCGTCATTCCCGTCGCGGCCCTTGGTTTCTGCATCGGCATCCTGACATCGGTCATGGGTGTCGGCGGCGGCTTCATCATGGTCCCGGCGATGATCTATCTCCTGCGCATCCCGACCAATGTCGTCGTCGGCACCTCGCTGTTCCAGATCATCTTCGTTTCCGCCTACACGGTCATCGTCCAGGCCTCGACCAACTATACCGTCGATATCGTGCTCGCCTTCGTGCTGATGATCGCCGGCGTCATCGGTGCGCAATATGGCGTGCGGGTCGGACAGAAGCTGCGCGGCGAGCAGTTGCGCGCGCTGTTGGCACTGCTCGTGCTTGCCGTCGGCATCCGTCTGGCGGTCGAACTCGTCATTCCGCCGAAGGACATCTATTCCGTCGTGTCAGCGGGGTTCGGTTTCTGATGATCCGTCTCGCCCGCATCGCCCTTGCAGCCCTGATCTTGGCTTTCGCGGCTCCCGCCGCCGCCCAGCTGCAGGACGAGAATGCCAACGACTTCACCGAAAAGCTGGAGATCGGCATCTCGACCGACGAGATCGCCATCACCTCGGATTTCCGTGGCGCCGACCTGACGATCTTCGGTGCGGTCGACGGCTTCGACGCCAATCTCCTGGTGCAGGGCAAGTACAACATCATCGTTTCGCTCGAGGGTCCGAAGGACAATGCGACGGTGCGCAAGAAGGAGCGCGTTTTCGGCATATGGGTGAACACCAGCTCCATGACCTTCGAGCTGGTGCCGGAATCCTATTCGCTGTCGAGCACGCGTGACATCGAGACGATCGCCCCGCCGGGCGAAATGGGCAATATGGGCATCGGTGTCGATCATATGCGGCTCGTGCCGCTCGGCTTCGTCGGTGACGGCAGCAATCTCGGCGAGTTCCGCAATGCCTTCCGCCGCATCCGCGAGACCAGCGGCGTCTATGAGCGCGATCCGGGCGGCGTGCAGTTCATCAGCTCCAGCCTGTTCAAGGCGTCGGTGCGCCTGCCGGCCAACGTGCCGAACGGGGTGCATGTGGTGCGCGCCTATCTCTTCCGCGACGGCACCTTCGTCGCCGCCAAGGCACTGCCACTGCGCGTGGTCAAGACGGGCGTGGAGCAGGTGATCACACAGACGGCGCATCAGCAGCCGCTCTTCTACGGCCTGTTTGCGGTGCTGCTCGCTGTCATCACCGGCTGGGGCGCGAGCCTGCTCTTCCGCAAGGAATAGTCTTTGACGGCATCCAGCCGACGTTCCCTTTTGGGCGCCGGGCGGCTAAAGAAGGCCTACTGCACAATTCCCTAAATCGGAATCGATTTAGGGGCAAAATTATGCAGCAACTCAAAGTGTTACAGCGGCCCTTGCGCGTCTAAATAGACGCGCGGCGCTGTAAGGCAGAAACAGAGGAAACTCCATGAAACCGATTTTCGTCCAGTTGCAGTGCGCTCCCGGCAAGACCTACGAGGTTGCCGACGAGATCTACCGCAAGGAGATCGTTTCGGAAATGTATTCGACGAGCGGCGACTACGACCTCTTGCTCAAGATCTACATTGAAGAAGGCCAGGACATCGGCAAGTTCATCAACGACAACATCGCCACGGTTCCCGGCATTTCCCGATCGCTGACGACGCTGACCTTCAACGCGTTCTGACGGATGCTCAAGCGATCAGGTTCGTGAAGCGGACCGAATAGATCCGGTCGCGACCGAGCATGTGGGCGACCAGCTTGGCGCGATCGAACAGGCCGCTCATTGCCCGGTGGCGCAGGTCGAGGCCACCGGTGGTGACGCCGAAGGCCGGCATCAGCAGCCTCGTCCCATCGGTGGCAAAGCAGGCCCGTCGCACCGATTTCTCCCGCCGAACAACGGTCGCCGCCGGGTGCAGGTGGCCGGCAACTTCCCCTGACGCCTCGCCCCTCGACGGTTCATGGCGAAAGGTGAGGCCCGCGTGGCGGAATTCGTCCAGCGATATGCCGGGCAGGCCGCAGGTGCCATCGGGGTCATGGTTGCCATTGATCCACACCCACTCCCGCCCCATCGCCATCGCCGCGATCATGTGGCGGAAGGTATCGGGCATTGCCGCCGAACCCACCCGGTCGTGGAAATTGTCGCCGAGGCTGATGATCAGTCTGGGGTCATGGCGGGTGATCGCCGCTTCGAGCACGCGCAGGGTGGCGAGCGTGTCGTAAGGCGGCAGCATCATGCCGCGCCGCGCGAAGGCCGATCCCTTTTCCAGGTGCAGATCGGAAACGACGAGCGTTCGCGTCTCCGGCAAATAGAGGCTGCCGAGAGGATCGCAGACGGCTTCGACGCCGTGGACGATGGCGCGCGCGGAGACCGCCGTGCTGTCTGCTGGAGCCGATAGTGCGTGAGCAAGCCTGTGCATGCGTCGTCTCTTCACTGTCCTTACAGCGCCGCGCGTCAAACAGGACGCGCAAAGGACGCTGTAACACTTTAAATTTTCTGCATAATTTCGTCCTTAAATCGGATCCGATTTAAGGAATTATGCAGCAGCGTGTTCGCGCGAACACGGGGCTATTCTATAGCGGCTCGCCGCCCAGCGCTTCGTTGATCAGGTCGTCGGCGGCTTCGGAAAGCAGGAAGTCCTGCGCCTCGCCCTGAACTGCCTCCTTGCCGATCTCCAGCATCACGGGGACGGCAAGCGGCGAAATCCGGTCGAGCCGGCGATGGGTGATGTGGCCCTTGATTCGCTTCAGCATATCCCCGAGGCGGCCGATGTCCAAAAGCCCCGTCGCCGCATCGTTGCGTGTTGCCTCCAGCAGCAGGTGGTCCGGCTCGTGCGCGCGCAATACGTCGTAAATGAGGTCGGCCGAAACGGTCACCTGGCGGCCGGTCTTTTCCTTGCCGGGGTGCCGCTGGTCGATCAGCCCGGCGATGACCGCGCAGTTGCGGAAGGTGCGCTTCAGCAGAAACGATTCGTTCAGCCAGGCCTCGAGATCGTCGCCGAGCATGTCTTCGTCGAAGAGGTCGGCGAGCGCCTTCCGGCGCAGCTGGAACATCGCGCCGAGATCATCCAGTGCCCAGACCGCAAGCGAATAGTCGGTGGCGACGAAGCCGAGCGGCTTCAGACCGGCGCGGTCGAGCCGACGGGTCAGCAGCATGCCGAGCGTCTGGTGCGCCAGCCGTCCCTCGAAGGCGTAGATCACCATGTAATGCCGGCTGCCGCGCGGAAAGGTCTCGATCAGCAGCTCGTCTTCGCGCGGCAGCATCGACACGTCCTTCTGCAGCGACAGCCAGTCGCGCACCTGTTCGGGAAGTGCTGCGCGCCGCGCCGGATCAGCCAGCATCTTGCGTACCTGTTCGGCGAGGTAGGTCGACAGCGGAAATTTGCCGCCGGCATAGCTCGGCACCTTCGGGTCGAAGGAGAAGGCCTGACTGACGAGACATTCGTTTTCGCGGATGCCTTCGAAACGCAGCACCTTGCCTGAAAACAGGAACGTGTCGCCTTGGGAGAGCATCTCGAGGAAATATTCCTCGACCTTGCCAAGCGACATGCCGCCGCGGCCGAGCGAGCCGCGCTGGTTGCGCTTGACCATGCGCACGTTCAGCATCGGCGATTCGACGATGGTGCCGACATTGAGACGATATTGCTGCGCGACCAGCGGATTGGAAACGCGAAAGAGCCCCTCCTTGGTCTTGCGGATACGGGCGTAGCGCTCGTAGGTCTTCAGCGCATAGCCGCCTGTCGCGACGAAATCGACGACGCGTTCGAAGGTTTCCCAGGTGAGCGACGCATAGGGCGAGGCGCTGGTGATCTCCTCGTAGAGCGACAGCGGGTCGAAGGGCGCGGCGCAGGCCATGCCCAGCACATGCTGGGCAAGCACGTCGAGCGCACCCTTGCCGACCGGCGGCGTATCCTGCGCACCGATGTAGTTGGCGTCGAGCGCCGCCTGGCACTCCATCACCTCGAAGCGGTTGGCCGGCACCAGGATCGCCTTAGAGGGTTCGTCCATGCGGTGGTTGGCGCGGCCGATGCGCTGGGCAAGCCGGCTTGCCCCCTTCGGCGCCCCGACATGCACAACGAGGTCGACATCGCCCCAGTCGATGCCGAGGTCGAGCGTCGAGGTGGCAACGACGGCGCGCAGCCGGTTCTCCGACATCGCGGCTTCGACCTTGCGCCTTTGGGCGACGTCGAGCGAGCCGTGGTGAAGCGCGATCGGCAGGTTGTCGTCGTTGATGGTCCAGAGCTCCTGGAAGACAAGCTCCGCCTGGCTGCGGGTATTGACGAAGAGCAGGGTGGTGCCGTGCTTCTTGATGGCGGCGTAGACGTCGGCGATCGCATAGCGCGCCGAATGTCCAGCCCAGGGCACGTGTTCGTCGGTACGCAGGATGGTGATCTCAGGCTTGGCGCCACCCTTAACGGTCACGAGACCGGCATGGTCGTTCCTCTCCGGCGACTGCGGCGAAAGCCAGCGCTGCAGGTCCATCGGGTCGGCGACCGTCGCCGACAACCCGATCGTCTGCAGCTCGGGCGCCAGCCTGCGCAGCCGGGCAAGGCCGAGCGACAGCAGGTGTCCGCGCTTCGAGGTGACCAGCGAATGCAACTCGTCGAAGACGACGTAACGCAAATCCCTGAAGAAGCGTTCGGCCTCGCCGTTTGCAAGCAGCAGGGCCAATTGCTCCGGCGTCGTCAGCAGGATGTCTGGCGGGTTGAGCTTCTGGCGCTGGCGTTTGCCCTGCGGCGTGTCACCGGTGCGGTTCTCGACGCGCACCGGCAGGCCCATCTCGTCGACCGGCTTCGTCAGATTGCGTTCGATGTCGACGGCCAGGGCCTTCAGCGGCGAGAGGTAGAGCGTGTGAATGCCTGTAAAGACAGAGCCCGGCGGAATTTTTCCGCGTCGCGTGAGGTCGACAAGGGAGGGCAGAAAGCCGGCAAGCGTCTTGCCGGCGCCGGTCGGCGCGATCAGCAGCGTGCTTTCGCCGGCCTCCGCCCGCGCCAGCAATTCCAGCTGGTGGGCGCGGGGCTGCCAGCCTTTCTCGCCGAACCAGCGAAGGAAGGGGGCGGGCAAGGTCAGTGCATCGCCTTGCTTGAGCGGGGAATCGATCCTGTTCACGGAGAACAAACGTAGATCAAATCCGGCAAAAGAGAAGCCCGCCTGATCGGCGATCCGCACGGCGATTGACTCATTGTCTAATCATGGATAAAAGATATCCACGATTAGGGGGAGGACGAATGAAACTCGGGGACGGTGTCGAGCAGGCGATCCACAGTGTGACGATGCTGAGCTGTCTTCAGCCCGGCAGCACGCTGTCGGCGGCGGCGCTTGCCGAATTTCACGGGGTTTCCGTGAGCTATCTGCTGAAGCACCTGCAGGCGATGTCCGGGGCAGGGCTGCTCGAAGCCGTGCCCGGCCCAAAGGGCGGCTACCGTCTTGCCCGAACGCCGGAAAAGATCAGCCTGCTCGATATCGTGCTTGCGGTTGAAGGGCCGGAGCCGGCGTTCCGCTGCAACGAGATCCGGCTGCGCGGCCCCAATCCCTATGCCTGCAAGCCGAAGGCACCGTGCACGATCAACGTCGCGATGCTGAAAGCCGAGCAGGCCTACCGCGCCGAGCTGCAGCGCGTGACCATTGCCGACATCATGGACGACCTCAGCGCCAAGGACGACGGCAGCGTCGCGGCGCGAACCAATACTTTTCTGGCGGTCAACGAACGCAAGTCGGCCGCCGGCGCCTGAAACCCCAAGCCCCCACCTGAAGGAGAAGACCATGCATCCGCGTTTGAACCCCGTCAAAGCCGCCCCCGACGCCTACAAGGCTGCGGCAGCCTTCGAAAGCTACATCGTCAAGGAATCGGGGCTGGACCCGCGCCTGATCCACCTGATCAAGCTGCGCGCCTCGCAGATCAACGGCTGTGCCTATTGCATCGACATGCATGTGAAGGAGGCGCGTCATACGGGCCTCAGCGAGCAATGGATCCACCTGATCTGCGCCTGGCGCGAATCGCCGATCTACGACGCCCGCGAACGTGCGGTATTGGCCTGGACCGAAGCGCTCACCAACCTTGCCCAGACCGGTGCGCCCGACGCCGACTTCGAGCCCTTGAGGGAGCATTTCAACGAGGCGGAGATCACCAAGATCACCATGGCGATCGGCGTCATCAATGTCTGGAACCGGGTCGCCGTCGGCCTGCGGTCGCAGCATCCGGTCGACGCACCGGCAAAGGCCGCCTGATACCCCTGAGGTCGGCCCACAGTATAGCCCCGAAGTTTTTTCGGGGCTATCGGAGCTGACGTTTTAGAGTGCGATGTAACGATCGGCGCGGTGGTTGATGGCCACGAACAGGTTGAGGACGACCGCGCCGAGCACCGACCACGCGACGACCGCGGGGGTCGTGACGCCGAAGGCAGCGACCAGCACGACCATGTCGATGGCAAGCTGCACCAGCCCGGCGCGAACGCCGAAACGCTCCTGCAGGTAGATGCCGAGAATGCCGACGCCGCCGAGGCTTGCGCGGTGGCGGTAGAGCGCCAGGAGGCCGTAGCCGAGAAGCAGGCCGCCGATGAGCGCCGCCCAGGCCGGGTGGATATCGCCGATCTGGAACAGGCGCGACTGGATGTCGGTGAGGAACGAGGTCACGCCGATGGCGATGAAGGTTTTGATCGTGAAGGCAGGCCCAAGCCGCTTCAGCGAAAGATAGAAGAACGGCAGGTTGAGCAGGAAGAAGGCGAGGCCGAAGTTCACACCGGTTGCGTAATGCAGCAGGAAGGCGACACCGGCGGTGCTGCCGGTGAGCAGCCCGGCGCTTGCCAGGAAATAAAGGCCGAGCGCGGCGATCAGGCTGCCGGAGAAGATGCCCTGCAGGTCCTCGATCGGCGTGTGCCGGGTCGGGCTGGTGTTCCAAAGACCGAAAACGCTGCTGCTCTGAGCCATGGCAAAACCTCGATTGCGATGCGCCAAGCAATGCTGCAACGCACAAAAACAATCAAGAAAATTATGTCAGCAATGCTGACATAATTCTGCGTACCAGCCCTGCGTTTTTAAGCAGGCTTGCGGGCGAGAAACAGGATGCCCGAGACCGGCTTCCCGGCATCCATGCGGATGACGGTGCGCTCGACGGCCACCATGTCCAGGCCGTGGGATGCGAGAAGGTCGCGGATATAGGCCTCGCTATGAGCGTAGCGCAGCGACGGGCGCAGGACGAAACCGTCGTCTGCGCCTGCATCCTCCACCGAGAAGGCAAACAGGCCCTGGCTGGAAAGCAGCGCGCCGACGATCTCGGCGACGCCATCAAGGCTGCCGAGATACATCAGCACGTCGGCGGCGCTGACGAGATCGGCGCGAGCCGCAGCAAAGTTGCCGAACACACCCGATTGTTCAGGAGGCAACGACAGGTCGGCTCGCGCCAGCCGGTCATAGATGGCCTTCGTCTCCGCCTTCACCAGCATGTTGGCGGAAATATCGAAGCCTTCGAGAAACGCCGCGCGCTCGCGGATGCGCTCGCCGAACAGGCCGGTGCCGCAACCGAGATCGACGACATGCTCGAAATGCGCGCCCGCCGTTGACTTCTCGATCAGCGCAGCGAGCTTTTCCGGGACGCTGTAATCGAGCTTCTCCACCAGCGCGTGGTCGAAGCGGTCGGCGTAGTCGTCGAAAAGCCGCTCGACATAGAGGCTCGGCGGCTGTTCCGGCACCTCGGTGGCGCCCAGCAGCGCCAGCTTCAGGCCGGCGCCGAAAATGTCCTTCGGGTTGAGGCGCAAGGTTTTGCGCAGCGCGTCGATTGCCGCCTCTTTCCGGCCCGATTTTTCCTCATAGTCCGCCAGCCGGAACCAGCCGGCAGCCCATTCAGGAACACGCTCGAGCGCCTGGGCCATGAGATCGGCCGCGCTCTCGGGCTCGCCGGCTTCGGCAAGCATTTTTGCGTAGTCGGCGCGGCGATCGGCGATCAGGTCGCCGGAGGAGAGCTGGTTGAGCGTCATCAATGTGAGATGTTGGTTGCGATCAGCGCTTCTGACGCCGGACCGGGCAAAACACAAGCGGAATCTGCAAGCCGGGCACCAGCCCGCCTTTTGCGGTGACTTGCGAGGGTGCGAATGGCAGCTTATGTGAAGGGAAACAGGAGTATTTCGCCGATGTCGGACGGAGTGAACAGATTTTTGGGGGATTCGCCGCTGCGCGTCCTCGTCAAGCTCGTCGTGGTGTCGATCCTCGTCGGGTTCGTCATGACCGTTTTCGGCTGGTATCCCGCCGACATCTATTTCGGCATCCGCAACTTCCTGCTCGACCTCTGGCACACGGGCTTTTCCGCTCTCGGCCGGGTCGGCGACTACCTGCTGCTCGGTGCTGCGATCGTCATTCCCGCCTTCCTCATCCTGCGTGTCATGAGCTACCGGCGTTGAGCATGAAGGATCAGCTTTTCTTCATCGAGCGGCGCGGCTTTCTGCGCGCCGGCGCCGTCCTTTCGCTAGGCGTGCTCGCCGGCTGCACGACATCCAATGTGCTGACGCTCGGAAGCGGCACCGGCAGCGACCAGACCGAGGCGAGCCTCGGCCATGTCAACGCCCTGCGCAAGAACAAGGGCCTGTCGCCGCTGGTGGCGGACAAGGCGGCCTCCGTCGCCGCCATGAGCCAGGCGGCCAGAATGGCCAAGGTCGGCAAGATGCAGCACCTGATCGGCTGGAGCGACAGTTTCTACGACAGGATGAAAAGCCAGGGCGTGACGCTGCCGGCCGCCGAAAACATCGCCATGGGCCAGGACGACGCCGAACGCGCCTATGACGCCTGGTACAAATCACCGAAGCATCTGGAAAACATGCTCGGCACCTATCGCGGTCTCGGCGTGGCCGTGGCGCAGAACGCGGCTTCGGGGAACCGGCCCTATTGGGCCATGGTGCTGGCGGGCTAAAGGCGCGCCACCTACGTCTCAATGAGCCCCTCATCCGGCCTGCCGGCCACCTTACTCCCCGCACGCGGGGAGAAGGAAATCCGCCGCGCTCGCTCGAACCTACAATTACCGTTCTCGACGTCGTGTTGTTTGGCGACAGCGGATGCGAAATGATGTTTCTGCGGCTGATGCACGTCCCCTCTCCCCGCAGGCGGGGAGAGCGTTAGCGGTGAGGGGCCCTTGCGGCGCCGAGGCATCGATTGCTGTGACCGCCCGCAGCACCTTGCGTCCACCTATCCTTCTTCCCTAAAACGGTCGTCACTCACCCATCACGCCGGGACCGTTCGATGACCGCCGCTTCTCCCGCTTCGCCGAGCGATCCCGCCGGCCCCTTCCACGTCACACATCGTCTGATCCTGGCGATCGCGCTGCCGATGACGCTGGGCTTTCTCACCACGCCGTTGCTCGGCCTCGTCGGTACGGCGGTTGTCGGTCGCATGGGCCAGGCGACGCTGCTGGCCGGGCTTGCGGTCGGCGCCGTGATGTTCGACCTGATCTTCACCACCTTCAATTTCTTGCGCGCCGCCACGACCGGCCTTGTCGCGCAGGCCTATGGAAGGGTCGACCGGTGCGAACAGCAGGCCGTCTTCTGGCGCTCGCTGGTGATCGCGCTGGTGGCCGGTGTCGCGCTCGTCGCCCTGTCGCCGCTTCTTCTTGCCGGTGGTCTCTGGTTGATGGGCCCGCCAGCGGAAGTGGAGGCCGTGACCCGCACCTATTTTCTCTGGCGTATCCTGTCCGGTCCGGCGGCCCTTGCCAATTACGCCATCCTCGGCTTCGTGCTCGGGCGTGGCGAAGGCACGATCGGTCTGATGCTGCAGACGCTGATCAACGGCATCAACATCGTACTGTCGATCCTGCTCGGGTTGGTCTTCGGCTGGGGTGTCGCCGGCGTTGCGATTGCAACTGTCACCGGCGAGGTGATTGGCGCCTTGGCCGGTTTTGCCATCGTCTACGGTCGTTTCGACCGGAAAGACGCGCCAAGCTGGGCGATGATCTTCGATCGCCAACGGCTGAGACCGCTGTTCGGGCTCAACCGCGATATCATGATCCGCTCCTTTGTGCTGCTTGCCGCCTTCACGCTGATGACGCGCATCGGCACGGCCTTCGGCCCGGTGACATTGGCAGCAAACGCGGTGCTGATGACCATCTTTCTGGTGGCCGGCTACTATCTCGATGGTCTTGCCAATGCGGCCGAGCAGCTGATCGGTCGCTCGATCGGCGCGCATTACCGTCCGGCCTTCGATCGGGCGCTGAAGCTGACGGCCGCCTGGTCGTTCGGCCTTGCCGCCCTGACGACCGTGGCGTTCCTACTCTTCGGCAGCGGGCTTGTCGACCTGCTGACGACGGCGCCGGATGTCCGCGCGGTGGCCTACGAGTATCTGCCTTGGGCGGCGCTGACGGCGATGACCGGCGCGCTCGCCTTCCTGATGGATGGCGTTTTCATCGGCGCCACCTGGTCGCGCGAGATGCGCAACATGATGCTGGCGGCCTTTGGCGGATATGTCGCCGCGCTGGCGATCCTTGTCCCCGCCTTCGGCAATCACGGCCTATGGGCGGGGCTCAACCTGTTTCTTTTGATGCGCGGCCTGTTCCTGCTCGCCAGAATTCCGGCGAAGGCGGGTCAGGCCTTTCGCTCGGCCCAGTAGTCGAGGCGGCTGTCACGAAGGTCGCGGATCGACGTCAGCCCTTCGCGATCGCAGAGATCGGAAAGTCCGCGCACGATCCGGCCGGGCAGGGCAGGGCCCTCATAGACCATGCAGGAATAGAGCTGCACCAGATCGGCGCCGGCACGGATCTTTTCTGCAGCCGTTTCAGCCGAGCTGACGCCGCCGACGCCGATGATCGGCAGATCCGGACCGACGCGCTTGCGCATCCGGGCAAGCACCGCCGTCGATTTCTCGAAAAGCGGTTTGCCGGAAAGGCCGCCCGCTTCCTTTGCCTGGGCCTGGTCTTTGAGGCCGTCGCGCGAAAGCGTCGTGTTTGACACGATGAGACCGTCGAGCTTATGCGCCAGAACCTCGGCCGCGATGTCGTCCATGCCTTCCTCGGTCAGATCGGGCGCGATCTTGAGGAACACGGGCACGACCCTCCCGCCGCGGGATGCCTCTTCGTCGCGCGCGGCAAGCACGGCCGACAGCAACGCGGCCAGGCTTTCGCGCGCCTGCAGGTCGCGAAGGCCGGGCGTATTGGGCGAGGAGATGTTGGCGGTGAAATATTTGGCCACCGAATAGAAGGTATGGATGCCACTGACATAGTCGCCGATGCGGTCGGCGCTGTCCTTGTTGGCGCCGATATTGACGCCGATCAGCGCATCGCGCGAGCAGGCCTTCAGACGCGCCAAGGCTGCGCCATGGCCCTCATTGTTGAAGCCGAGGCGGTTGATCACCGCTTCGTCTTCCACCAGGCGGAAGATGCGCGGCTTGTCGTTGCCCGATTGCGGGCGCGGCGTCACGGTGCCGATTTCGGTAAAGCCGAAGCCGATCTTCAAGAGCGCTTCCGGCACTTCGGCATTCTTGTCGTAACCGGCAGCCATGCCGAGCGGATTGGGGAAGGTGAGGCCGGCGATGGTCTGGGCGAGCCGCTTGTCCTGCCTGGTCGGACAACCCGGCACGAGGCCGGTTTTCAACGCCTTGATCGACAGGCCGTGGGCGGCTTCCGGATCGAAGAGGAAAAGCCCGCGGCGGGCGAGGCTGGCAAAAGGATTGTTCATGCGTCGAGTTCCGGGAAGACGTGAAGGCCATCCGCGCCAAGCGGCAGCGGCTTTTCCCACAAGACGGCCGAAAGGAACAGCGGTGCGTAGAGATGCGGGAAGAGGGCACCGCCGCGCGATGGCTCATAAACCAGCTCTTCGCCCAGCGCATCGCCATCGACCGCGATCAGCAGCAGGCCTTCCTGCCCTTCGAAGTGGCGAGCGGCGGTTTCGATCGCCTGTTCGCCCGTCGAAAAATGGATGAAGCCGTCGGCGAGATCGACGGGCGCTCCATCGAAGCGGCCGGTACGCTTGGCTTCCTGCCATAGTGCGGCCGGAACGATCTTGTATATGATTGAGCTCATGATGCCCGCTTATCCGTCGTGATGTTCTGTCGTGGCCTTGCCGCAAATATCGGCGATTGTCCATTGCTGAAGGTCGTTCACCGGCGGATTTCCGCCCGCATGTCCGCAACGGAGAGGAAATCATGAAAAGAGCAATCGCAGTTCTGCTGATCGGTGCCGGCCTTGGCCTTGCCGGAGGCGCGTGCGCCCAGGAACCGGCTCCAGGTCGCTACAGCATGCAGAAGTCGGAGACCGGCATTGCCCGGCTCGACACCCAGACCGGCGAGGTCTCGCTCTGCCAGGAGAGGGATGGCCAGCTCGTCTGCCGCATGGCCGCCGATGAGCGCACAGCCTTCGAGCTGGAGATCGATCTCCTGACCAAGCGGGTGGAAGCGCTGGAAAAGGCTGTCGAATCCGGTGGAGCCGTCGCAAAACCGGACCTTCCGACCGATGAAGAGATTGACCGGACAATGGGCATCATGGAAAGAATGATGCGCAAGTTCATGGATATCGTGAAGGATCTTGAAGGCAGCAGCGACGGAGCGTCGCCGCAGAAGACCTGAGGGGTCGGACGGACCGTGCGGCTGCGACCGACGTTTGGAGGCGTCGGTTGTAGCCGAAGCTCTTGGGAGGGAGCGACATGACGCCGGACATGACCATCATCATCGCAGACGATCACCCGCTGTTTCGCGGCGCCATGCGGCAGGCATTGAGCGGCATGGCCGGCGCGCCTGGTATCGTTGAAGCCGGCGATTTCGCCGCCGCGCGCAAGGCCGCCGCCGATTGTCCCGACGCCGACCTGATGCTGCTCGACCTGACCATGCCTGGTGTCAGCGGCCTTTCGGGCCTGATCGCGCTTCGCGCCGAATTTCCAAGCCTGCCGGTCATGGTGGTTTCCGCCCATGACGATCCGGCGACGATCCACCGGGCGCTCGATCTTGGCGCCTCCGGCTTCCTGTCGAAATCGGCGGGGATCGAGGAGATCCGCAACGGCATCGAGAAAGTCATGGCCGGCGAAGTCTTCGTGCCGGCCGGCTACGATCAGGGGCAGGAATACGAGCCCGAGGTCGCCGATCTCCTGCAGCGGCTGCAGACACTGACGCCGCAGCAATCGCGCGTGCTCAGCATGCTTGGCGAGGGCCTGCTCAACAAGCAGATTGCCTACGAGTTAGGAGTCTCCGAGGCCACCATCAAGGCGCATGTGTCGGCCATCCTGCTGAAGCTCAATGTCGACAGCCGCACGCAGGCGGTCATCCAGCTTTCGAAGATCGGCACGGTGGCCGCCGCCTGAAGCAAGACCTTCTCGATGACCACTGCATAATTCCTTAAATCGGAATCGATTTAAGGAGAAAATTATGCAGCAGATTTAAGGCGTTACAGCGTCCTTTGCGCGTCATATTTGACGCGCGGCGCTGTAGAGCGTTTCCGGTTTAAACGGAACCGCAGAAACGCTCTATCTCTTTGTTTCTACGCATTCCCTGACGGAAAACCGCTTCGCACTTTTCCTGGAAATGTTCTATTCCGCGGCCGCCTTTGCCGTCGTCGAGAGTTGGGTAAGCCATGCCCGCATCGCGGCGGGACGAACCGGCTTGTTCTGCAGGCCGACGCCGTCCCGCTCCGCCGCTCCGCGCACTTCCGGCGACCGGTCGGCAGTCACCAGCAATGCCGGTATGTTTTCACCGAACAGTGCCCGGATGCGCGCGATCGCGTCAATGCCGGTGCCGTCGTCGAGATGGTAGTCGGCAATGATGGCGTGCGGACGCGCCTGGGCGGACGTCGACATCTCGGTGCAGGCGGCAAGCGATTCCGCTGTCGTGACGATACAGCCCCAGCCCGACAGCAGCACCCGCATGCCTTCGATGATGCGCGGCTCGTTGTCGATGCAGAGCACGCGCAGGCCGTTGAGTGCCTCGCTGGCCTTGGTCGTCGGCACTGGCCCTGCGGCCACGCGCTCGCCGGCATTCGCGTCGAGCGGCACCGTGACCTTGAAGCCGGTGCCCTTGCCGGGCTTCGACTGTAGGCTGACGGGATGATTGAGCACACGAGAAATTCGATCGACGATGGAAAGCCCGAGACCGAGGCCCGACGCGGTGCGGACGCCTTCGTCGAGCCGCGCGAATTCCTTGAAGACGGTCCTGAATTTCGATGACGGGATGCCGATGCCGGAATCGAGTACCTCGATCGTCGCCATCTTGCCGCGTCGGCGCACGCCAACCAGCACCTTGCCTCTGAGCGTGTATTTGACGGCGTTCGACACGAGGTTCTGCACGACACGCCTGAGCAGGTTCGGGTCCGTGCGCACCACCAGCGACGTCGGCATGACGACGAGTTCGAGATCCTTCGCCCGTGCCATCGGTGCAAAGTCGGTCTCGACGCGGCGCAGCAGGTCGTTGAGAGGCACGGACTGCAGGCGCGCCTTCATCGCCCCGGTATCGAGGCGGGAGATATCGAGCACGGCGCCGAGAATGGCTTCCACCGACTCCAGCGAGGAGTCGATGTTTTCCACCAGCGTGCTGTTGTCCGATTCCCCCAGCCGCTCCACCAGCGAGGACGAGTAGAGGCGAGCGGCATTGAGCGGCTGCAGGATGTCGTGGCCGGCGGCGGCGAAGAAACGTGTCTTGCCGATATTAGCCTCTTCGGCGGCGGCGCGCGCCTCGGCCAGTTCATGGTTCACGCGCGTCAGTTCGCCGGTGCGCTCGGCCACGCGAAGCTCCAGCGTTTCGTTCGCCTGCTTGAGTGCCATGTCGGCCGCAACGCGCTGGGTGATGTCGGTATAGGTCGTGACGATGCCCTTGTCCGGCATGGCGTTGGTGCGCACTTCGATGATGTGCTGGCGGTTTCCAAGCTCCAGCAGGAACGGCTTGTCGAGCGTCAGGAAGTTGGCGATCAGCCGCTTCTCGTCCTCTTTGCGAATGTCGCCCCGCTTGGTCAGGATCGCAACGATGTCGGCAAGCGGGAAACCCACCTGACCGGCGGCCTCCGGCAGCTCAAGCAATTGCCGGAAGCGCCGGTTCCAGATGATCAGGTTGTTGGCATTGTCGAAGACGGCAATGCCCTGGTCCATCTGCGAAAGCGCGGTCTGCAGCATGTCCTGATTGTATTGCAGCGCTTCGCTTGCCTGGTCGAGCAGCCAGGCGGTATCCGACGACGTGTCGTCGACCCGCTGCAGCACCAGCGAAAAGACGAGACGGGCCGAGGACGATCCGATGGCGCTGCCGAGCAGTTGTTCTGAAAAATGCACCAGCGCCATGTCGGCCTGCGCGTTGTCGTCGAGCCAGCGGCCGGACTGGCGCTCATAGGTATGGAACGAACGCTGCATGCGCTCATCACCCATGTAGCGGGCGATCGTCGCCTTGAGGTCGCGAACGGTGACCTTCGTCTTGCGGCCGCGAAACGCTCTTTCGCTGCGCGAGCGTCGGGTGATGAAGACCCCGGCCTGGAAACGTTCCAGCGGCTTGGGTGCGCGCGTGAGCGAGGCGAGCACGTAGGTGGTCAGATTGACGAGCAGGCTGAGGGTGGTGGCGTTGACCAGCGGATCGGCGTCAGGCCCGGAGAAGACGTCGGTGAAAGGCAAGAGGAAGCTTAGGACCGTCGTTGCGACATGCGAATTGTCCGGCCCGCCGAGGCTTGGCAGGAAAAGCAGATAGGCCCAGACGAGGAAGCCCGAGACCATGCCGGTGATGGCGCCGCGGGCATTCGCCTGCCGCCAGACGAGGCCGCCGAGCAGCGATGGCGCCATCTGCGAAATGGCAACGAAGGAGAGGAGGCCGAGCGAGGCGAGGCCAGCGCTGATATCGGCCGAGCGGTAATAGGCATAACCGAGCAGCAGCACGACGAAGATCGCCGTGCGGCGAATGTTGAGCAGCGTGCCAGCGAGGTTTTCCTGCAGCCCGCCACGCTGGCCGAGATTGCGGCGCAGGAAAACCGGCATGACGATGTCGTTGGAGATCATGATCGACAACGCCACGGAAGCGACGATGACCATGGCGGTCGCTGCCGAAAAGCCGCCGATGAAGGTGATCAGCGTCAACAGCGGCAGGCCGTTGGCGAGCGGCAGCGTCAGCAGGTAGAGGTCGGCGTCGCCGGATCCCGAGAAGGTCAGGATACCGGCAATCGCGATCGGCAGAACGAAGAGATTGATGGCGACGAGATAGAGCGGAAAGAGAATCCCGGCGGTGCGCAATTCGCCTTCGGTGCGGTTCTCGACGACGGTGACATGAAACTGCCGCGGCAGCATGATGATCGCAAAGGCCGATGTGACGATCAGCAGGATCCAGCGCGCGATCGGGGTCTCGTAGGAAAGCGCCTGTTCGACCGCCGGGCTCTGCTGGGCGAGTGTCCACAGATGCGTCGGCCCGTCGAAAATCACGAAGACGATGTAGAGGCCGGCGGTGATCAGCGCCACCAGCTTGACGACCGATTCCATTGCGATCGCGAGGATCAGACCGTCCTGATGTTCGGTCGCGTCCGTATGGCGCGTACCGAAGACGATGGCGAAGCACGCGAGGAACAGGGTGACGAGAAGCGGCAGGTCGATGAAGCTTTGCCCGGCGCCGATGCCGTAATCGCTGGTGTTGATCATCGCCGCGACCGAGCTGGAGATCGCCTTCAGCTGCAGCGCGATATAGGGCACGGCGCCCACCAGCGAGATCAGCGCGACGATCGCCGCAACCGCCGGGTTCTTGCCGTAGCGCGCCGCGATGAAGTCGGCGACGGAGGTCAGCTTTTCGGTCTTGGCCAGCCGGATGATCTTGCGGATCAGCGGCATGCCGAGTGTGAACATCAGGATCGGACCGATATAGATGCCGGTGAACTCGAGGCCGCGCTCGGCCGCAAGACCGATGCCACCGAAATAGGTCCAGGACGTGCAATAGATCGCAAGGCTCAGCGCATAGACCAGCGGCCTGCCTTTGACCGCAGTGCTTTTCCTCCTGGCCCGCCGGTCGCCGTAGCTTGCGACTGCGAAAAGCAGCAGCAGATAGGCGAAGGCTGACGCGAAGATGACCGAACCCGAGAGCATGCCTCATTCCTCCAAGGGCAAGCATAGGCCAACTGCAAGAGGTTGAGAATTGCCTCGGGCATCAGTCTTAAGTTCAAGACCGTGCTGCAGAAAGTCCGCGAGTTGTGGTTGCAGTCAGGCGCCGCTCGTTGTCGGGCAACTTGCTTGCATGCGATTTGATCAAAGGCAAAGAAAGGTTTCCTCGTTGCCCGCTTTGGTTTAGTTTCCGTCAACGGTTGCAGCGCGGGACAGCGCCGGCGGTCGCTTTCAACGGGGATAATACGGAGAGACGCATGCTGAATGAGTTCAAGGAGTTTATTGCCCGCGGGAATGTCATGGATCTCGCGGTGGGTGTGATCATCGGTGCCGCTTTCAGCAAGATCGTCACGTCGGTCGTCGAAGACCTGGTGATGCCCATCGTCGGTGCGCTGACCGGCGGCGGTTTCGATTTCTCCAACTACTTCCTGCCGCTCTCGGCCAACGTGACGGCGACGTCTCTCGCCGCTGCCCGCCAGCAGGGTGCTGTCTTTGCCTACGGCAACTTCATCACCGTCCTCATCAACTTCCTGATCCTCGCCTGGATCATCTTCCTGATGATCAAGGTGGTGAACCGCGTGCGCGCATCGGTCGAAAAGCAGAAGGAATCCGAACCGGCCGCCCCGCCGCCGGAAGATGTCCGGCTGCTTTCGGAAATTCGCGACCTCTTGAAGCAGCGCGCCTGAGTTTCCCCTTCCCGCGGGCTCCGGCGTCGGCCGGCGCCCGCGAAACATCACAGAAATCAATAAACCGGTCAGATAAAGTCGCGTGATCGCAAGTGCGAAAGCGGCTAGAAGCGACGGGCAATTTAGGAGCCCGTCGATGACCATCATGACCACCATCAGCCCTCGTGCACTCTCGGCGCCGGAAAGCGGCATCGTCGAGGTCGTGAACTATGCCCGTGGGCGCGATGGTCTGATCCCGCTATGGGTGGGCGAGGGCGATCTTTCGACGCCGACTTTCATTTCCAAGGCCACCAGCGAGGCCCTTTTGGCCGGCGAGACCTTCTACACCTGGCAGCGCGGCATCCCGCCGCTGCGCGAGGCGCTGTCCCGCTATTACCAGCGCCGGTTCCAGAAGGTCCTGTCGCCGGAACACTTCTACGTCACCGGATCGGGGATGCAGGCAATCAAGCTTTCGATCGAGGCGATCACTTCGCCAGGCGATGAAATGGTGCTTTTGACCCCGGCCTGGCCGAACTTTGCCGCAGCCGCGGAATTGTCGGGCGTCAAGCCGGTCTCGGTGCAGCTGCGCTTCGAAAACGGCAAATGGCAGCTCGACCATGAGCGGCTCGAAGCGGCGATCGGCCCGAAGACCAAGGCGCTGTTCATCAACACGCCGTCGAACCCGACCGGTTGGACCGCGAGCCACGACGATCTGCGTGCCATCCTTGCGCTGGCGCGCAAGCACGGTCTTTGGATCGTCGCTGACGAGATCTATGCGCTCTATCATTACGCCGGCGGCCGGGCGCCTTCTTTCCTTGATGTGATGGACGACGACGATCGCATCATCTTCGTCAACTCCTTCTCCAAGAACTGGTCGATGACCGGTTGGCGCGTCGGCTGGATCGTTGCCCCGCCGGCAATCGGCCAGGTGCTTGAAAACCTGGTGCAGTATGCGACCTCAGGTGTGGCGCAGTTCATGCAGCGCGGCGCCGTGGTGGCGCTGGACGAGGGGGATGCTTTCGTCGACGCCAACATCGCCAAGGCGGCACAGAGCCGTGACCTCTTGTGCGATGCGCTGATTGCCACCAATCGGGTCGAGACGCTCAAGCCGGACGGCGCGCTCTACACGTTCCTCAAGATCGACGGCGTCACGGATTCGCGCGCCGCGGCCATCGACATCGTCGACAAGACCGGCGTCGGCCTTGCGCCGGGAACCGCCTTCGGCGATGGCGGCTCGCTGTTCATGCGCGCCTGTTTCCTGCGTGATCCGGCTCAGGTCGCAGAAGCGGCAAACCGCCTGCAGAGTTACATTCTCGGCCGGTAGTGAGCGGCCGTGGCAAAGGCCGGCGGGCGCCAGATGCCCTGCCGACCTTTCGGCGTGATCATTTCTTAACCCTACAACAAGGAATTGTGGTCCTGCTGCCGTGCAGACGTACGGCCTTTACCTATTCCGAAAGCATCAGTGAGCTTTGCTGTCTCCAATGTTCCAGGGAACGGGAAGCAGCGAATGGCCGTGTTGGTAACGGGCGGTGCCGGCTATATCGGCAGCCACATGACGTGGGCGTTGCTCGACGCGCACGAGGATGTGGTCGTGCTCGATCGGCTGTCGACCGGTTTCCGCTGGGCCGTGCCGCCCGAGGCGCGCTTCTATCGCGGCGATGCCGGCGACAAGGCTTTGCTGGCGCGTATCTTCGACGAGAACGGCATCGATGCCGTCGTGCATTTCGCAGGTTCGGCGATCGTTCCTGAATCAGTTGCCAGCCCGCTCGCCTATTACGAAAACAACACCGCCAACACGCGCACGCTGATCGAGGCTGGCGTGAAGGCGGGGATCGGCCGTTTCGTTTTCTCGTCGACGGCTGCCGTCTACGGTAGCCAGGACGGCGAGGACCCGGTGTGCGAGACGGCGGCCCTCCACCCCGAAAGCCCCTATGGGCTGTCGAAGCTGATGGCCGAGTTGATCCTGCGGGATGCGGCCGTGGCCCACGATTTCAGCTATGTGGCGCTGCGCTACTTCAACGTCGCCGGCGCCGATCCGTTGGGCAGGACAGGTCAGTCGACAATCGGCGCGACGCATCTGATCAAGGTCGCCTGCGAAGCGGCGCTCGGCAAGCGGCTGAAGGTCGATATCTACGGCACTGACTATTCGACGCCCGATGGCACCGGTGTTCGCGACTACATCCATGTGACCGACCTCGTCGAAGCCCATATGCGCGCACTCGCCTATCTCAAGGCCGGTGGCGAGCCGCTGATCAGCAATTGCGGCTACGGTGAGGGTTTTTCCGTGTTGCAGGTCATCGACACCATCAGGCGCGTCTCCGGCCGTGACATAGCGGTCGAGCACGGGCCGCGGCGGCCGGGCGATATCGCGCGCATCGTCGCCGATCCCTCACTGGCGCGGCTGAAGCTTGGTTGGGTGCCGGCCCATGCGAGCCTTGAGGAAATCGTCGAGAGCGCCTTCGCCTGGGAGCAGCATCTGGCACGCAAGAACAGCTACGACCTACCGCGCCCGAAGATGCGGCTGGTCTGAAATCCTTGATCAGGGCGTCTGATCGTTGCTCGTTTCGCCCAGTATCTTCTGTTCATGCGCGATCGCGTGGTTGATCAGCCGCGCCCAGATTTCCTCGTAGAAATCCGGGTCCAGGTTCTGGCTTTCGGCATTCTTGCGGGCGTTCTCGCGCACTTCCATGACCCGCGCGGGGATATCAGCCTTCAGCTTCAGTGGCCGTTTGATCTCCGCAGCGCGGTCGATATAGCCCCAGCGCTCGGCGAAAAGCGCCATCAGCGCCTGATCGAGCCGATCGATCTCTGCGCGCACATCGGCCATGGTCGTGCACTCGGCTGGGGTCTTTTGCATCTGTCTCGTCCGGTTGCGGCAGTGATGCCTTGCGTCCGCATGGGCACGCGGCGCTCATGCGGCGCACTGCTAACAAACGGCGGGTGATCTGAGAAGAGGCAACAGGGTCGCACGGTGCCGGTGCCATCGGGTCGATGGTCACCTGGTGCCACCGGAGCGGTGGTCACCCGGTGCCACCGGGGCGGTGGTCACCTCAGCAGGCGATCGCTTGGCGGGGGAGGAGGGTGCGGTCCTGTCTCCGTCCGCGGCGATCGCCTGCTGACGTGTTGGGAAAAGCTAACCCGCCAAGCTTGAGCGAGGCTTTTTGCCCTGTCACATGAAGATTACAATCAGGTGCCGATCATCAGCTTGATCGCCAGGCCGACGACGGTGACGGTCGCCACCCCCGCACACCAAAGCCCGACGAACCAGAGAAGCTTGCGGCCGGTTCCCGTTTCGCTCTTCAATGGTAGCCCTCCTCCGGATCGACCTTGCCGCGGAAAACCCAATAGGCATAACCGGTATAGGCGAGGATGATCGGCACCAGCACCAGCGCGCCGGCCAGCAGGAACGACAGGCTCTCGTCGGGTGCGGCCGCATCCCAGATCGTCAGCGATGGCGGCACCATATAGGGATAGAAGCTGATGCCGATGCCGGCATAACCGAGCACGAACAGCCCGAGGGCGGCGATGAAGGGGCGGCTGTCATGACGGCTCCTAATGCCTGATATCAGCAGGTAGAGGCAGGCGAGCACCAGCAGCGGCACGATGACGCTGAAGATCGCCGTCGGCCAGCCGAACCAGCGCTGGAGATAGAGCGGTTCGAGGAACGGCGTCCACAGACTGACGATGCCCATGGCGGCGACGGTGGCAAAGCAGCACTTCAGCGCCATGGCGCGCGCCCGTTCGGCAAGATCGCCATGGGTTTTCATGACCAACCAAGTGGCTCCGAGCAGCGCATAGCCGACGACGATCGCGACGCCGGTCATGATCGAGAACGGCGTCAGCCAATCCCACCAGCTCCCGGCATAGGCACGGTTTTCGACCGGAATGCCCTGCACCAGCGCGCCGAGCGTCACCCCTTGCGCGAAGGCCGCCAGCATCGAGCCGCCTGCGAAGGCCCAGTTCCAGAGGTATTCCGCCCGCCTGGTGCGCCAGCGGTATTCGAACGCGACGCCGCGGAAAATGAGGCCGACGAGCATGGCGATAACAGGCGCGTAGAGCGCCGGCAGGATGGTCGCATAGGCAAGCGGGAACACCGCCATCAGGCCGCCACCGCCCAGAACAAGCCAGGTCTCGTTGCCGTCCCAGACGGGCGCGACCGAATTCATCATCACGTCGCGATCATGCTTCTCGGGAAAGAACGGGAAGAGGATGCCGACACCGAGGTCGAACCCGTCGAGGATGACATAGGCGAGCACCGCAAACGCGATGATGCCGGCCCAGACCAGCGGCAGATCAATGTCCATGATGACCTCCATGGGGGTTGGCGATGGCGGCACCGGCCGTGCGGATCGGCCCCTCGTCGAGATCCGGCATCGGATCGCGCGGCAGCCGCGCCATCAGCCGCAGGATGTAGAAGGTGCCAGCGCCGAAAACGAAGAAATAGACGATGATGAAGGCAAGCAGCGAAGCGCCGACGGCGGGGGCCGCAATCGGTGCGACCGAGTTTGCCGTCAGCAGATGGCCGTAGACCGTATAGGGTTGGCGGCCGACCTCCGTGGTGACCCAGCCGGCAAGCACGGCGACGAAGCCGGCCGGCCCCATCACGACCGCTGCGCGATGCAGCCAGGCATTGCTGTCCAGCGTGCCGCGATACCGACACCACAGGCTCCACAGCCCGATGCCGAGCATCGCGAAGCCGAGGCCGACCATGACGCGGAACGACCAGAAGACGATGCCGACCGGCGGGTGCAGTTCGTCGGGAATGGTGTCGAGGCCGGCAAGCGGCGCGTTGAGGTCATGCTTGAGGATGAGGCTCGAAAGCTTCGGCACCTCGATGGCGTAGTCGACGCGCTTCTCGGCGGAATTGGGAATGCCGAAGAGGATGAGCGGCGCGCCGTCCGGGTGGCTCTGGTAATGGCCTTCCATCGCCATCACCTTGGCCGGCTGGTGCTCCAGCGTGTTGAGGCCGTGCATGTCGCCGGCAAAGATCTGGATCGGTGCGACGATCGCCGCCATCCACATCGCCATCGAGAACATTTTTCGCGCGCGCCGCGGCGCCGTCTTGCGGATCAGATGCCAGGCGCCGCAGGCGCCGACGACGAAGGCGGTCGTCAGATAGGCGGCAAGCACCATATGCACCAGGCGATAGGGGAAGGAGGGGTTGAAGACGACCGCCCACCAGTCGACCGGCACGAACTGCCCGGCCGCATTGATTTCGAAGCCCCTCGGCGTCTGCATCCACGAATTTGCCGAAAGGATCCAGGTCGCCGAGATCAGCGTGCCGATCGCGACCATGGCCGTTGCCACGAAATGCAGCTTCGGGCCGACGCGGTTGAGGCCGAAGAGCATGACGCCGAGGAACCCGGCCTCGAGGAAGAACGCGGTCAGCACCTCGTAGCCCATCAGCGGCCCGATGATCGGCCCGGCCTTGTCGGAAAAGACGCTCCAGTTGGTGCCGAACTGATAGGACATGACGATGCCGGAGACGACGCCCATGCCGAAGGCGACGGCAAAGATCGTCTTCCAGAAATTGAAGAGCTCGAGATAGACCTCGTCCTTCTTCCACAGCCACAGCGCTTCAAGCACCGCAAGGTAGCTGGCAAGCCCGATCGAGAAAGCCGGGAAGATGATGTGGAACGAGACGGTAAAGGCGAACTGGATGCGGGCGAGTATGGTCGCATCGAAATTTTCAAACACGGCACAATCCTTTCAGACATACAGCGCCGCGCCTCCGTTTGGACACGCAAAGGTCACTGCAGCTCTCTGGTCTGCTGCACACTTTGAGCCTTGCACCGTTTCCGATCTCAGGCGTTACGCAGGGTCTTTCAGGTCGGGCCAATCCTGTGGTTGCACCCGAGTTTCAGCATGTGATTGAATCTGAGCCAAAATTGCCAAAGGTCAATGACAGGCCGGCCGCCACGTTGTCACACTGCGGCAATGTCGCGCTTGCGGCAAAAGGGAGCGGGCGCGCCGGTCATCGGTGGCACGGGAGAATGGGACGGGCTTTATGCCGAGGGTCGGCCCTCAGCGCGTCGGCAGATAGGCTTCGGCAAGCTCGGTCCAGAAGGCGACGCCGATCGGCAGCAGGTCGTCGTTGAAGTTGTAGGCGGGATGATGGAGCGGCTTCTCCTCGCCGCTCACTTTCGAGCCGAGGAAGAAGTAAGTCCCCGGCCGTTCCTGCAGCATGTAGGCGAAATCCTCGCTGCCCATGAACGGGCGTTCGAGATCGACCACCTTGTCGGCGCCAGCAAACCGGACGGCGAGATCGCGGACGAAGTCCGTCTCAGTCTTGTGGTTGATAGTCGCGTCGTAGCTGCGTTGATAGTCAACCGTTGCGCGCATGCCGAAGCTCGTCGCCTGGGCCTCTGCGATCATGCGGATGCGTCGCTCCAGCTCGTCGCGCACGCCGGGGTCGAAGGAACGGATGCCGACGACGATTTCGGCGCGCTCCGGAATGATGTTGCTGGCCGAGCCCGCATGGAAGGCGCCGACGGTAACGACGGACGGATCCATCGGATGGATGTTGCGCGAGACGATCGATTGCAGCGCCATGATGATCGAGGCGCCACAGACGATCGGGTCGGCGGTTTCCTGCGGTTCGGCCCCGTGGCCGCCGCGCCCGTGCACGGTGATGCGCGCCTCGTCGACCGCCGCCATGATCGGCCCTTCGCGCAGAGCGAACTGGCCGAAGGGCAGGCCCGGTTCGTTGTGAAGCGCAAAGACCGCGTCGCAGGGGAATTTTTCAAACAGCCCTTCGTCCATCATGATCTTGGCGCCGCCGAAATTCTCCTCGGCCGGCTGGAAGATCAGATGAATGGTGCCATCGAAATTGCGGCGTTCGGCAAGCGCGCGCGCCGCGCCGAGCAGCATCGTCGTGTGGCCGTCATGGCCGCAGGCATGCATCAGCCCGGATGTCTTGCTGGCATAGTCGAGACCGGTTTCCTCAAGGATCGGAAGCGCGTCGATATCGGCGCGAATGCCGATCGAGCGCGATCCGCTGCCGTTGCGCAGCGTTCCGACGACACCGGTTTTGGCAAGCCCCGTGGTCACCTCGTAGCCGAGTTCGGTGAGGTGCCTGGCGATGAAAGCCGAGGTGCGTGTCTCCTCCAGACCCAGTTCAGGATGGGCGTGCAGATCGTGGCGGATGGCGACGAGTTCCGGCATGGCGTTGTCGATGGAGGAGGAAAGCTTCATGTCATGCACCACGGGTAGGAATGCGGTTTTCGAACGTGCGGAAAGCCACCACCAGAATGCCGGTGAGGCACATATAGATGAGCGCGAGCAGCAGCAGCGGCTCATAGGTCAGGAAGGTTTCCTGCCGCACCTTGGAGATGACGGCGTAGACGTCGACGACCGTGATCGTCGCCACCAGCGGCGTCGACTTCAGCTGCAGCACCGTCTCGCCATTGAGCGTCGGTAAGGCTCGGTGGATGGCGCGCGGCAGCCAGATGCGACGGAACATCGTCCAGCGGCTCATGCCATAGGCCTTAGCGGCTTCTAGTTCGCCGGCGGGAACGCCCGCAAAGGCGCCGCGCATCACTTCGCCTTCGTAGGCTGCGAACGAGATCGTCAGCGCCGCGACGCCATAGGGCCATGCCTCGCGCAGATAGGGCCAGAGGAAGGATTGGCGGATGGCGGGAAATTGCGGGAACAGCGAGCCGAGCCCGTAGTACAGAAGCCAAAGCTGCAGCAGCAGCGGCGTGCCTCGAATGACGGTGCAGAACACCTTTGCCGGCAGCTTGAAGAACCAGGGGCCCGCCACCTGTGCCAGGCCGATCGGCACAGCGAGCAGAAAGCCGAGGATCGACGTGCTGAACAGCATCACCAGGCTGATGAGAATGCCCCAGCCGAGCCGCGGCAGGTAGCGCGGCAACCAGTCCCAGCGCATGAAGACTGCGACGCCGATGACGAAGCCGGCAAAGACCACCATCATCACGATGCGATGGGGCTGGAAGAAGCTGCGCGCGGTCGGCAGGTCCTCGGGCGTGAAGGCGACGGCATGTGTGGTTTGATCCGTCATCGCTGCTCCGCGAAACCGCGCCTCGCATGTCGTTCCAGCATGCCGATGAAGATGTTGGAGACGAGCGTCAGTGCGAGGTAGAGCGCGCCGGCGGCCAGGAAGAACAACAGATAGGCCTTGGTCGTGCCGGCCGCCTGGCGCGTGACCAGCGTCAGCTCGCTGAAGCCGACGACGGCAAGAAGGGCCGTGTCCTTGGTGGCGATCAGCCAGAGATTGGAGAGACCCGGTATGGCGTAGGGCAGCATGGCCGGCAAGGTGATCCGTCGCAGCACCTTCAGGGGTGACATGCCGTAGGCGCGTGCAGCTTCGATCTGCCCGGCCGGAACCGCCTTGATCGCGCCGCGAAGCACCTCGGTGGAGTAGGCACCCTGCACCACGCCGATGACGAAGATGCCGGCCATCAGGCCGCTGATGTCGACCGGGCCGATGCTGAACAGCGCCAGCACCTGGTTCAAGAGGTCGGTGCCGGCGTAGTAGAGCAGGAGGATCAGCACCAGCTCGGGCACAGCCCGGACGACCGTGGTGTAGCATTCGAGCAGGTCGCGCAGGATCGGGCCGCCATAGAGCTTGCCGAAAGCGCCGCCGACGCCGAGCGCCAGCCCGAGCGCAAAACCGCCGACGGCGATCTGGATCGAGTTGACGAAGCCCTGCAGCAGCACGCCGCCCCAACCGGGCGCGGAAAGTGCGAGCAGGCTCCAGTTGACGATAGAATCCGATGCCATGCGTCTTCGACCTCCGAAGGCATCGGCCGGCAGCCCAGGGACTGCCGGCCGGCTGCGCCTTATTCGCCGTAGATGTCGAAGTCGAAATACTTCTTCGAGAACGTATCGTAGCTGCCGTTGTCGCGGATCGCCTTGATCGCGGCATTGAGCTTGTCCTTGAGCTCCGTCTCGCCCTTGCGCAGGCCGACGCCGACGCCCGGGCCGATCACGGCCACGTCTTCGGCCACGTCACCCTTGTAGTCGCAGCACTCCTTGCCCTGGTCGGTCGCAAGGAAGGCCTTGAGCGCGATCGCGTCCGCCTGGACGGCGTCCACGCGTCCGGCGGCCAGATCGTTGTTGGCCTCGTCCTGCGTCTGATATTCCTTGACCTCGATGCCGGCTGAGGCGAAATGCTTGGCCGCGTAGGCCTGATGCACGGTCGAGACCTGGACGCCGATCGTCTTGCCGGCAAGGCCTTCCGGCGTCGGCTTGAAATCGACGCCCTTGGTGCCGATGACCCCGGTCGGCGTGTTGTAGTACTTGTCGGAGAAGTCGATCGTCTTCAGCCGCTCGTCGGTAATCGACATCGAGCTCATGATCATGTCGATCTTCTTCGACGTCAGCGCCGGTATGATGCCGTCCCAGGCGACGGGGGTCAGCACGCATTCGAGCTTCGCCTCGGCACAGACGCCCTTCATGAATTCCACTTCCCAGCCTTCCCAGTTGCCGTTCGCATCCGGCGCGGTGAAGGGCGGGTAAGGCTCGGCAGCGACGCCGACCTTCAGGGCTTCCGCCGAAGCGGCGATGCCGCCGCTGACGGCGATGGCGGCCGCGACCGCCAGGACTTTCAATGTCTTCTTCATGCTGTTCCCCTTTTTTGGTTGTTGAGCATTGCTGAATTCAGTGAATGGAGCTGATGAACTTCTTGAGCCTTTCGGATCTGGGGGCGCCGAAGATGGCCTCTGGCGGCCCTTGCTCTTCGATGACGCCGTTGTGGAGAAAGACGATGTGGTTGGCGACGTCGCGCGCGAACTTCATCTCGTGGGTGACGAGGATCATCGTGCGCTTCTCGCGGGCGAGATCGCCGATCACTGAAAGCACCTCGCCGACGAGTTCGGGGTCGAGCGCCGAGGTCGGCTCGTCGAAGAGCATGACCAGCGGCTGGATGGCGAGCGCCCGGGCAATGGCGGCGCGCTGCTGCTGGCCGCCGGACAGGAAGGCCGGGTAGGCATCGCGCTTTTCATAGAGCCCGACCCGTTTGAGCAACGTTTCGGCCGTGGCGACCGCCTCGGCCTTCTGTTTGCCGAGCACATGGATCGGCGCCTCGATGACGTTTTCGAGGATTGTCATGTGCTGCCACAGATTGAAGCTTTGGAAGACCATGCCGAGCTGGCTGCGGATGCGCTGTACCTGCTTGCGGTCTTCGGGCACGAGGCCGCCGCGGCCATCCGGTTTCATCCGGATCTTTTCGCCATGCACGCTGACGGTGCCGGCGGACGGCAGTTCCAGCATGTTGATACAGCGCAGGAGGGTGGATTTTCCGGAACCGCTGCCGCCGATGATGGCGATGACGTCGCCCTGTTTCGCGGTGAGCGAAACCCCCTTCAGCACTTCCAATGGCCCGAAACGCTTGTGCAGGTCAGTGACCGCGATTGCCTGGGCCGCATCCGTCATCGACGCGCCGCTCCCATGGCTCTGCGAGCTTTTTCTGAAGGCATGAAACAGTTCCCCTGTCGTCTTTCCGTGCAGCATCTTTGGCTTGTCACGGTATTTGTTGGCAGGCATGGTTGCACTTGTGCCGCTATTGTTCAAGCGTATAATAATGCGTATCGTCGTTTTTTTATCGCAGCCCGCCGACCGAATTTTCCCTGAAGGAGCCTCCCATGCGCCCGTTCCGCTCGAAGGACTTGACGAACCCGTTCGCCGGACCCCGTGCGCGGATGGCGGCATGAATCGCCGGACGTTTCATCGGGCCCCAGAAGGAGAGCGCCGGCAGGAACTGATCGAAGCGACGCTCGATTGCATAGCGGAATTCGGCCTGAAGGGCGCGACGGTCCGCCAGATCGCCATCCGCGCCGGGGTGACGGCCGGGCTGGTCCGGCACTATTTCGAATCGAAGGACCAGATGGTCGCCGAGGCCTACCGCGCGGTGATTGCTTCCCTGACCGACAAGGCGGCTCATGTCGAAGGCGATCCGGAAACACGGCTCAGGGACTTCATCGCCATCAACCTGACCGAGCCGGTCGCCGACAGCCGCAGTATCTCGCTCTGGGCGGCTTTCATCAGCCAGGTGCGCGTCGACCCGATCCTCGCCGAAATCCACCGGGACGGCTATGTGACCTTTCGCAATACGCTGCAGGACCTCTTGGCCGATTTCCTGGCGGTGAAGAACAAACCGGCCGACGCGGAGACCTGCCGCGCCTACGCGATCGCGATCAATGGTCTCGTCGACGGCCTGTGGATCGAAGGCTGCCTGGCGGGAGATCTGTTCCGGGAAGGCGAACTGGTCGCCATCGCGATGGCCTCGGTCGAGGCGCTGCTCGGCACCTCGATCGGCAGTGAAAAACAATGAAAACGGGAGAAAACACCATGCGCTATGCGTCGATCACCGAACGTCTCGCCGACCTCGGTTCGGGAAAATGGTCGCTGCACATCCGTGCGCGCCAGTTGAAGGCGGGTGGTGCCGATATCATCGAGCTGACCATCGGCGAGCCAGACGTGCCGCCGGACCGCGCGCTGCTCGACGAATGCCAGCGCGCCATGAACGCCGGCCGCTATCGTTATTCCAACGGTCGCGGCGAGCACGCGGTCGTGGCGGCTCTCGTCGAGAAGTACCGTCGTCGCCGCGCCGATGTGACCACCGAAAACGTCATGTGCTTCCCGGGCACGCAGACGGCGCTTTTCGCTGTCATGCTGGGGCTGGTCGAGGCCGGTGATGCCGTTCTCGTCGGCGATCCGCTCTACGCCACCTATGAAGGCGTCATCCAGTCGACAGGTGCCCATCACGTGCTGGTGCCGCTGAAGCCGGAGTTCGGTTTTCATATGCAGGCCGCTGACATCGAAAAGGCGATCACGCCGGAATGCCGGGTGCTGCTGCTGAATACACCGCACAATCCGACCGGCGCCGTACTCACCGCTGCCGAGATCGCCGAGATCGGCGAGGTTGCACGCCGCCACGACCTCTGGATCGTCTGTGACGAGGTCTATGAAGAACTGGTGTTCGACGCCGTGTTCGCCTCTCCGTTCGACAATCCGGATCTGGCCGAGCGCACCATCGTCGTTTCGTCGATCTCCAAGTCGCATGCCGCACCTGGTTTCCGCAGCGGCTGGGCCGTCGGGCCGGCGGAATTTACCAGCCGGCTGCTGCCGGTGTCTGAAACGATGCTTTTCGGCGTGCAGCCGTTCATCGCCGACATGACCGCCTACGCGCTGACGCACGAGATCGATACGGCGCGGCGGATGCGCGAGAGCTACAAGGCCCGCTCGCGCCGCGTTGTCGATGGCCTCGCCAATGCGCCCGGCATGCTGGTCTTGCCGCCGGAGGCTGGCATGTTCACGCTGATCGACGTGGCGGCAACGGGCATGACCGGTGAAGCCTTCGCCTGGGCGTTGCTGGAGGAAGAGGGAGTCGCGGTGATGCCCGGTTCCTCCTTCGGCGACGAGGCGCAGAACTTCCTGCGCGTCAGCCTGACCGTGCCCGACAACGACATCGATGAGGCTTGCCGCCGCATTACCGCGCTTGCCGAGCGCGCCACACTGCGTCAGGAGCGCCGCGCATGACGACGACGAAAACGGTTGGCGAGGCCCTGGTCGATCTGCTCGAGGCCAATGGAGTCGAGGTGGTCTTCGGTATTCCGGGCGTTCATACGGTCGAGCTCTATCGCGGCCTGGCGGCGTCGAAGATCCGCCATGTCACCCCCCGACACGAACAGGGCGCCGGCTTCATGGCCGATGGCTACGCCCGCGTCAGCGGCAAGCCGGGTGTCGCCCTCGTGATCACCGGACCGGGGTTGACCAACACCATCACTGCCATGGCGCAGGCCCGGCAGGATTCGATCCCGATGCTGGTGATCTCGGGTGTCAATCGTCGCGATTCGCTCGGCCATGGCCGCGGGCTGTTGCATGAGCTTCCCGACCAGCACGGCATGATCAAGACGCTGGCGCTCTACTCCCACACCTTGCTCAATCCGGACGATTTGCCCTTTGTCGTCGACCGCGCCTTCTCGGTGCTGCTGTCCGGCCGGCCGGGGCCGGTGCATATCGAAATCCCGACCGACGTCATGGCGGCGCGGATCGAGCCGAAGGCGATCCGCTCGGCCGCCGCCACCCGTCCGCGCTCCGACAGCGAGACGCTGCAACGCGCCGCCATCCTCTGCGCCGATGCCACCCGCCCGGTGATCATCTGCGGCGGTGGCGCACTCACTGCCGAGGCGGACGTCAGGGCGCTTGCCGAACAGATCGGCGCGCCGGTCGTCACGACGGTCAATGCGCGCGGCATGCTGGCCGGCAGTCCGCTGCGCGTTCCCGCAAGCCCGAGCCTGAAGGCGGTGCGATCGCTGCTCAAGGAGGCCGACCTTGTGCTGGCGCTTGGCACGGAAATGGGACAGACCGACTACGACATGTATGCCGATGGCGGGTTTCCGGTGCTGCGCAACCTGATCCGCACCGATATCGATGCAGCACAGCTGGCCCGCGGTCCACATGCGGCGCTTTCGATCCTGTCCGGTGCCAAGGCGGCAACGGCGAGTATTCTCGCTTTCCTGCCGGGACATGCGCCAAAGGATGGGGCAGCCCGCGCGGAGGTGGCACGCAAAGCGGCGCTGAAGGAACTGACGGCCAAGATCCGGGCCGAGATTGCCGTGGTCGATGCGGTCTACAAGGCGCTGCCGGACTGCACCATCGTCGGCGACTCCACCCAGGCCGTCTATGCCGGCAACCTCTATTGCGACGCGCCGCGCCAACGCGCCTGGTTCAATTCCGCGACCGGCTATGGGGCATTGGGTTACGCGCCGCCCGCCGCTGTCGGTGCGGCTGTGGCCGACCCGACGCGCCCGGTCGTCTGCCTTGTCGGCGACGGTGGCTTCCAGTTCTCGCTTGCCGAGATCGGCTCGGCCGTCGACGTTCAGGCGCGGGTGATTTTTCTCGTGTGGAACAATGACGGCTACCAGGAAATAGAGTCCTACATGGTCGATTCCGGCGTGACGCCCGAGGGCGTCAGGCCCTCGGCGCCGGACTTCATCCTCGCCGCCAAGGCCTATGGCATCGAGGCGGAAAGACTGGCGTCGGTCGCCGATCTCCCGCGTGCGCTGGCGGATGCCGGTACGCGGAACGGACCGTCTTTGATCGAGATCCACCAGGTCAGGACGAACGGCGCAACCGCGTAACCTGCAAACCATGACATCGTTGAGCGGCGCGAAATTTGACATCTGAGGTAAGCGCTTGAAATCGTGTCGGGACGTTCCCCGAGTTCCTCGTTCCACCGAATATAGTGGGGAACGTCAGGGCGCAACAGATCTGATGACGAGAGCCGTGCAAGCCAGCGCCGCCCCGGCGTAGTTGTTCGAGGTGTGGAGATTGCGGAAACGCACCTGCGCGTCGGCCTGCTTACGCCGCTGCTCCGCAATGGCCGCATTTTGTCCGTCCTGGCGGGCGCGAAGGTAGGCGAACACCAGAAAGACAGCAGCGCCCGCAACGGCGAGCGCGTATCCCTTCAGCGTCGCCAATTTTGCGGCGAGCCAGCTCATGCCGTTGCCTTCCCTCGGTTGATCGTCACGCGACCAGTGAAGACGAGCCACGCGCCAACGGCGACAAGCACAAGAGAAAAGGCGACGAGCGCGAAGGGATTGTCGATCTTCTCAAGGAAGGCGAGCCCACCTAGGCCGGGGAACAGCGTCACAAGGATCGTCCAGAGCGACTTACTTTTCGCCGCCGGCACATCATCGGGCTTTGCGTCTTCCGGTTTCACATCGGGCTGAGGCTCGGCTTCCGCTGCTGCATCGAGCGCATCGAGGAAGTTCTTGTGGTAGCCCGCTATCAGCTTGGCCTTGTCAGTCCCGTTGACGATCTTGCGCGCGCCAACCGGGCCATCGGTTGCGATGTTGAAATAGTCGGGCAGGCGACGGCCAGTGAACTTTCCTTCCAGCATTCCATCAAACATGATGCGAACGCCGGTCTCGAGATCCAGAGCCTTCTCAGGATGGTCCGCGATGCCGAATTTCGCATAGTTCGATTCGTGGGTGATCTGGATGGGGCCACGGCCGAAGAATGCGAGGCCGCGCCGGTTTTTCCGCCAATAGGGCTTCTTGACCCACTTCAGCTTGGCGTCAGACGACGCTTTTTCCAGCCGTGCAATCGCCTGCGCGTCCGACGAAGCGAAGGTCTCGCGAACTGGCTGCATGCGCCCGCCAGTCTCATGAAACTCCTGCGCAAGCATGTTTGCCAGCCACCGGCGATCGCGCAGCCCACGACGCTGCCACTCATCGAGAACGGCATTCATGCCATCGATCTGCGCTTGCGTCAGCCGGCCACCGAATGGTGCCTTACGGGCAAATGCGAGGAACGTGGTGCGGTTCATGGCTGGCCTCACTTCGGTAGAGAAGGGCTGATGAGGCGAAGGAGCTTGCCCACGTTCTCCCAGATCATGACGAGGCCGACGAGAATGCCGACGCCAACAACGATGAGCCATTTCACGACGCCGCCGACGGTCAGAAATGCTCCGATCAGTTTGATGCCTTGTTCGAGAAGCTGATATCGTCGTCGTCCAAGCAAGCCAGGAGCTCGCGCGTCTTTGGTGGGAGCTCCATCAGTTTTTCCGGCGTCTTGGCTTCTTCTTTCAACGTGATCGCTCCCGTCGTGTGTTCGAGCGGGATAATCGGCGTTGAGAAGGTGGGGTGCAAAGCACACTCAAATCCCCATAGTCTCAGGGGTTGACACAATTCTGCATTGTGTGAGCTATAATCCGCCGAGGAGAATTGAGGGAATTGCTGATGAGCGCACTATTTGAAGCGGAAACAGACGCTTTCTGGGAACCCAAACCGCATCAGGTGCTCGTCGAGACGGTAGCAGCCCTTCACCGTCAGCGCCGCCTCATGCAGGAGCAGATCGGGTTTCATCGGGTAAATGGCGCTCGCGAGATTGTCTCTGACGTGTTCATCACCGGTACCGGCATCGAAGTCGGCGGCGGGGATCGACCGTTCCCTGTGGGGCCAGGGGTCAAGGTCTCTTATGGCGACATAAGGGATTCATCGGAACTCCGAAACCACTTCGGCAACGATGAGGTTGTGGACGGGCACCCAATCGACGCTGAAACTTTCAAGGGCGTTGCCTACGAAAGTGTTGATTTTATCATCTCGGCGCATGTGATCGAGCACCTTTGCAATCCTCTAGGATCAATTTTGGAGGGGCTGAAGCGCATCAAGAAAGGCGGCGTCTACGTGATCGCCGCCCCTGATATGCGATACACCTTCGACAGAAACCGCACCGCGACAACCTACGAACATCTCGTCGAGGATCTGCGCACTGGCGGCGAGCCGTCTCTGATCGAGGCATACCGGGATCACGTGAAGTTGGTTCACCCCATTTTCGCGCCTGCGATTCCAGATGATCAGCAGGAGAACGAAGCTCAAATGCTTCTTGAGAAGCGGATGGATACCCACGTCCACTGCTGGACCCGAGACACCTTCAACGATCATGTGAGCCGTGCGATTAAGGGCGTTGCAAAGATCGAGTTTGAAACCGGCATTGAGAACGAAATCCAGCTTGTTCTCAGGAAGATCGCTTAACGGCGAATATCTGCTTTCCACGAAATATTCAGCGTAGAGTTTGGCGCGGCGCGGGGCGCTATCGTGAACTCGGTAGCGGTTATGTTCGAGATACGAAGCGGGCTGGATCATCTGTCGGATTGTTCGTGCAGACGATGTTGATGTCGGCAGCGCTGGGAGTGTAGGTCAAACCATGGGTGACAACAGGTGTCGGCGTTCCCGTTGACGGGATAGACGTTGTTCCCTTGTTCAGGAGGGTCATTCCCTTCCTCTGCCCGCCATAACGAAGCCCTGCCGTCAGAATTCCCGTAGTCAGGTTTGAAACCTTCGAAAAATCACAGTTCGTTACGGTCCCATCGACGCCGGTGTTTTCGACGATAGCCGCGGTACCGGCGAAATCTGCGCCGTCGATCCATACCGCTTCCGCACATGTGAGCTGAATGTCTCTCACGCTCGGATCTGGATGGTGGAACCTGTCTTTGGAAGAGACAAACCCAATGAGCGTCCCGCCGGCCAAGCCATTCATATTGATAGCTGCCTGCCGGAAGCCGACGTATTTGTTCATCGAGGACGTTATAGAGCGGATCTGACCAACACCGAAAAGACCGTAGTCAGCACCGGCGGCGCCTGATGCCCGCCCGATCCAGTTCTCGGCTATGACGATTTCTCTAACGTATTTGACCTGGCCGTCAATGAAGATGCCAGGCCCCGTCGTGATCTGGTCAAAGCAGTTGGCCTCGATCGTGATGTCCAGGCCGCATTCGAGTTGCACGCAGTAGGTTCCCGAGAAAGATGGTCTGACCTTGTTGCCGAAGATCAGAACGCCCTCGGCCTCGAACGTTGACGTTTTGCTGAAGTGAAACCCGCTTCCGCCGAGCACGTCGTTACTGTTCATCTCTGAATTTCGGCCGTCTTCCGTCACGTTCAGAAAGACATCGTTCGAAACGGCGCGATTGTGATTGATGAACAGGCAGTCACCGCCATCGCTTCGGATCGCTTCGGTGAACGAGCCGAAATAGGCACCTTCCACCGTAACGCGCGTGTCATCATCGGGCTTGTCGATCATGATGGCCCGCGTCGCGAAGCCGCTGACATTCTGAAAGCGACCGCCAATGATTCCGGAGAGCCCGCCTGTAATCTTGAAAAGGCTCGGGGTAGAGGCGCGTGGCTTGATGACGGCCCCCCATCAAGGATCAGGCGCACGTTTGCCGGAATTTCACGCTGTGTGAGCGTATATTCCCCCGGAGGAATATAGATATCCGCGCCATTGGATAGCGCTGCGGCGGCGTCGATTGCCTTATCGAAACGGCTATCCCAGAAGGTGTCACCAATGCCGAACAGGTTGACGGCAAGCGGCATAGAAGCCTTGAGTTCAGCGGATAGCTTGATCTGTGAAACCGTTCCGTCGGCAGGTGTTGCAAGCTGGGTGGCTTCCTCGGAAGCATTTTCCGCCCGTTCGGCATATTCCTTCGCGTTCAGGATTTCTTGCCCGCTGAGAACAATACCCTCTTCGCCGTAAGGTGCCCGGTGCGCCTGCCGCGCTTCTCGGCTCAACTCCTGCACCTCGGATTCCACCGTGCTCAAGGCAAGGTTTTGATCTCGGATCGGGAGTGGACCGCCGTTATGAAAAAGGTTTGTCCGGCGCGGCAGTCGATAGCCAACGACATAGACCTGCCCCGTGACCCCTACAGCAAACACTGCCTTTGCGTCGATTGAAACACCGTCTGTATACGTCCCGGAGACTGCAAAATCGTCGCGTTCCTCGCCATCGACGAAAACCTTGATATCGTCGTTGTCGAAGACCGGAAAATTCGCGGGGAACTCCGTCGTAGGGACGACGGGATTGTATTGGGAGAGGCGATCGTCGGGCGAGGTGATAGACATGGGCGCGAGGATGCCCGCGCCCGAGAACCCCTGCAAAGCACAGGGTTAGAAGCGTGCAACCGAGTTCACGAACACCGAAAAAGCGTCGCGATCGTCGCCTAGGTCGCGCTGCAGCTTGTCGTGCTGCAGGATCATTTGAATACAGTCGGACCGGATCTTGAAGGCGTTGAGGCTCTTGTCCTGATAGGAGAGAAGAGCAAAGAGGGCTTCGGTCTCTCGGCTTGTCGCCGCCTCCCATCGACACTCGTCATCCCGTGACGGGCTCTCCATGCCACTCGAGGCGGTTTCGACTTCACGCCGCGCCTCCTCATAGGTTCGGAAAGGCATTTCAACATGCTGCATTTCCGATTGTACGTCGGCCGCTAAAGCCTAAAGCGCGGCCGCATATCCTCGTCTACTTGATACAAAAAGAGGATCATCATGCAATTCCTGGGTTCCTCAGTGGGTTGATCGCGTCCCTGTTTCAGGCGCGCTTCGCTGGCCCTTTTTCAGAAATCGTTTTGTCGGCCAGGCGTTCCATTTTCTCTTTCAATGCAACCACGATTTCCGAATTCTGTGAGCGCATGTTGGCCTTCGCCTGACGCTCCACCCAATCCTTCACGTCGTCAGGCATGCGAAGACCGAACGGAGGTTTCTTCTGTTTCACCGGCGTTCCCCTTTTAGCAATCATAGTTACACAATGTAGCTAATTACACTTTGTAGTCATTGATGGCAACGGCAAATTGACTACAAAGTGCAGCGTCTCATAAAGACGACGAGCAAAGTCGATGATGTCGTTGCTCAACACGACACAATGGCCTACCCCTTCCTTCGAGAGATCATCGACAGGGTTCCCGCTGAAAACCGGGTCGGACCGATGATTAAGTGCGAGACTACCGGCGTGCCGTACCGTCTACGCCATTTTCAAAAGAAGTGGCGGGATATCGCAAACGAAGTGGGTGTTCCTGTTGATGTCTGGAATCGCGATAGCCGTGCAGATGGCGTGACCGAGGGCTCAGATGCGGGCGCGGATCTCGAACATCTGCGTCATCACGCCAACCACAAGAACGCCCAGACGACGCAGCGGTACAACAGAAAAACGCTCGGGAAAACAAGGCAGGTCGCCGAGTTGCGGGTTGCCCATCGTGACCAAAAGAACGTTCCGCAAACATAGATGGGGAACGTCCGGGGAATGCCGGGGAACGCGCCTCTATTTACATGATTGATTTCTATGATGATCCCGGCACGATACAGGTACATGGCCTCAAGATTTGACATTTCGCGCCCGCAATGGTGTTAAGAGCGCCTCGTGCTCGATTCCGGCCATGTTCTTCGGCTAGATTTGCTGCATTCCGGCTGAATTGAACTTTCAGGCGCCAAGCGCCGAGGAAGGGGCGGCGTCCCGAATGGACCCAGTGTGTGGTGGCAACAGAGGCAGGTTTGCCGGCCGGCTATTCGCCGTGCTGTGGCTGTTCTGTGCCTCGCTCGCCATGCAGCTGATCGTCGTCGGGCAGGGCTTTTCCTCGCGCCTTTCGGCCGAACAGCAGGCGGGCAATTTCTCTTCGCCCGATACCGCTCCTTCGGATCACCCCGCCGCGCGCCAGATATCGCGCGCCACGCCGGTTTCGGATCTGCGCTTCACCGCCGAACGCAAGGATGGCAAATCCGTAACCGGTGACGGCTCGACGCCGGTGCTGCTTGCGTCGGGCCTGGCGCTTCCCTTCGAGCCATCCGGCCAGGATCTCGCTTTCGGCCACGTCCGTTTCGCTTCTGGTTTGTCAAACCGCGGCCTGCAAATCCGCGCGCCTCCGCGCGCCTGAGCGATTGCCGATATTCGGGCGTGATGATCGCTGCGATCGTGTTCATGCCCCTGATGAAACAAAGTCCTGACGACGCGCTTGGCGCTCGCGCAGGCTCTCTTGGAACCACAACATGCGTACATCCAAATGGGCGATTTTCGCCTATGTCGTCGTGATCATCTTCGGATGCATAGCGGCGCTGCCAAACGTTCTCTCGCCCGCACAACGCGAGCAATTCGGCGCCTGGCTCCCGGTGAAGCCCGTCACCCTCGGTCTCGACCTCAAGGGCGGCTCTCACCTCGTGCTCGAAGTCGACGCCGCCGGCCTGCGCAAGGCACGGCTTGAAACCCTGCTCGACGATACGCGCAGGGCGCTGCGCGGCGAGCGCATTCCCGCTTCGTCGGCGCGCATCAGCGGCGACACCGTCACCGTCAAGATCGACGATCCGGCCGACCTTGAAAAGGCACTGCCGAAGCTCAAGGAGCTTGCAGCACCCGTCGGTACGCTCGGTTTCGGCGGTTCGGCCTCGGATGTCGAAGTCACCGAGAATGGCGGCAACATTAGCCTGGCGATGACCGAGGCCGGCCTCAACGACCGCATGACCAAGGCGGTGGAGCAGAGCCTCGAGATCATCCGTCGCCGCGTCGACACGGTCGGCGTGGCCGAGCCGTTGATCCAGCGCGTCGGTTCCAACCGCATTCTCGTTCAGCTTCCGGGTCTGCAGGATCCGACGGGGCTGCGCCAGCTCCTTGGCTCGACCGCCCAGATGAGCTTCCACATGCTCGATCAGACGGTGGACGTAACGCAGCCGGCACCCCGTGGCGTCGATATCCTGCCCGGCGCCAACGACGGTGCCACGTATCCGGTCGAAAGCCGCGTCGCCATCTCCGGCGAGCGTCTGGCCGATGCCAAGGCCGGCTTCGATCAGCGCACCAACGAGCCGATCGTCTCGTTCACCTTCGATTCGCTCGGCGCCCGGCAGTTCGCCGAAATCACCCGCGACAATGTCGGCCGACCCTTCGCCATCGTGCTCGACGGCAAGGTCCTGACCGCGCCCGTCATCCGCGAACCGATCATCGGCGGCAACGGCCAGATCAGCGGCAATTTCACCGCGCAGGAAGCAACCGTTCTTTCGGCGCTGCTGCGCTCGGGCGCTCTGCCCGCGCCTCTGACCGTCATCGAAGAGCGCTCCGTTGGTCCGAACCTCGGCAGCGATTCCATCCGCATGGGCATCTTCACCGGCCTTGCCGGCTTCGGCCTCGTTGTTGCCCTCATGGTCGTGCTCTACGGCGCATGGGGCATGATCGCCAATGTCGGCCTCGTGCTGCACACGATCCTGACGATCGGCGTGCTGGCGATGCTCGGCTCGACGCTCACGCTTCCCGGCATCGCCGGTATCATCCTTGGCATCGGCATGGCGGTGGATGCCAACATTCTGATCAATGCCCGTATTCGAGAAGAAACCGAGGGCGGTGCCGGCGCCATGAAGGCGCTGGATATCGGCTTCAACAAGGCCTATGCGACGATCATCGACTCCAACGTCACCACGCTTTCCGGCACGGTGCTCCTGTTTGCGTTCGGCTCCGGACCGGTCAAGGGCTTCGCGGTGACCATGATGCTCGGCATCGTCATCTCGATGTTCACGTCGGTTACCGTCGTGCGCCTGATGATGCGTGAAGTCGTCATCCGCCGGAAGATGAAGAAGCTCGAGATTCCCTCGCTGTTCGGACGCGTTCCGCATCTGCCGTCCTTCTCCTTCATGAAGGGCCGTTTCGTTGCCATCGGCATGTCCGCCTTCCTGTCGATCAGCTCGGTCGTGCTGTTCTTCACGCCCGGCCTCAACTACGGCATCGACTTCGTCGGCGGTATCCAGGTGGAGGCGACGTCCAAGCAGACGCTCGACCTGCCGGCGCTGCGCCATGGCCTGGAGGCCCTCAACATCGGTGAAGTGGCCCTGCAGGAATTTGGCCAGGACAAGTCGGTCCTTATCCGCGTTCAGCGCCAGCCAGGCGGTGAGCAGGAGCAGACGGTTGCTCTGAACAAGATCAAGGATGCGGCCGTTCAGACCATTCCTGATGTGACCTTCGAGCGGACGGAAGTGGTCGGCCCGACGATCAGCACGGAACTGGCGCGTTCCGGCTTCCTCGCTGTCGGCCTCGCCATGGTGGCTATCCTGCTCTACATCTGGTTCCGCTTCGAATGGCACTTCGCCGTCGGCGCGATCGCGGTCTTGCTGCTCGACATCACCAAGACGATCGGCTTCTTCGCGCTTACCGGCATCGACTTCAACCTGACGGCCATCGCCGCGTTGCTGACGATGATCGGTTACTCCGTCAACGACAAGGTCGTGGTCTACGACCGCATGCGCGAGAACCTGCGCAAGTACAAGTCGATGCCGTTCTCCGAGCTCATCGACATGAGCATCAACCAGGTGATCGCGCGATGCATCTTCACCTCGATGGCCACCGCGCTGTCGCTGGTGCCCATGGCGATCTGGGGCGGGGATGCGGTCAAGAGCTTCGCCTGGCCGATGATCTTCGGCGTTATCGTCGCGACGACGTCGTCGATCTACATCGGCGGCCCGATCCTCCTGTTCCTCAATCGCTGGTGGAAGGATCGCGAAGCGACCCGCACCGGGACCACGCAGCCGGGCGCGCCCGCTGCCTGATCCGGGCAGATCTCGATAATTCCGGGTCGAATCGACCCGGAATTACAAACGTGATCGGTTCTTCCAGGTTAGAGCGGGATTAGGAAAACCGCACACATTTTTCCTCATCCCGTTCTAAGGATACAAAACGTGAAGGGGCGGTCCGGTGGGCCGCCCCTTTTTTGTCCGAAAGTGCTGGCTTTATCTCACCCGGACCTTGCAGGTTGATTCTTCGCTTCCTAGATAGTGAGGGCCTCCGGTTTCGGATCGGGAGAACGGATTTTGTATCCGAACCCCCTAAAATTTGATGGGTGGAGAAATATTTTTCGCATCATCATCTTTTTATTTGACGGAATTGGTAGATTATTCTAGTTTGCAGCCCTGTGACGCGGACGAGTCCGCCTCACGGTTGTTCATGAACCGCTCCGGCATTGCGATGCCGGACCAAGCCAAAGGAGTGTGACATGTCCGAAACCGTCTCGACCGCCGCCTTCTTCGGCACGCGTTCCCATTGTCGTGCAACAGTGAAGAAACGTCTCATTCGCCTCTGCCGAATGTGATCCTCGAACTCTCGAAATTCATCCTTTGCCGAAATTGAAATGTCCGCGCCTTCAGGTGTGGAAGGAGCGTTATTTGCATGAGCAAGCAGGTTATCGAATATGGCGGCGAAGCCGTCGGGGTCGTCGTCCCGGACGAAGGCCGTTTCAAGTTCCTGGCAGTCAAGTACCATGTCTGGGATCTGGACGCGCAGCGGTTCCGGTCGGCTGACGAAGCGCGCGCGGCAATTCGCCATCTGCTCGCGCGCCAGGCAGTGCCTGCCGAACGTCACGGTGGTGCGGCCGCGGCATAATGCCAAGCGCGGCCGTCCCCTCTGCATTCCGAGCGCATCCAAAGACCAGTTTTGCGCTGATTCCGCGCCACAATTGTGTATTGGCCGCACGTTTCTTGTGCTATGCCAAACCAAGATTGCGTTTGCGCGGATGATTCCCGTTCTTAAGGGAGCCGCAGGGAAAGCTTGCCGGAATGCTGACGAAGAAGGGAAAGTACGGATTGAAGGCTCTCGTCGACCTTGCTCGACTGGAGCCGGGAGAGACGGCTTTCATCACCGAGATCGCGCAGCGCAACAATATTCCGAAAAAATTCCTGGACACGATCCTGCTCGAACTGCGCAATGCCGGCATGCTGCGCTCGAAGAAGGGGCCAGGCGGCGGCTATTCGCTGTCGCGTCCGGCCGCGGAAATCCGCATCGGCCATGTCATCCGCACGCTTGATGGTCCGCTCGCGCCGATCCGCTGTGCCAGCCGCACGGCTTACGAGGTCTGTGAGGACTGCAACGATCCCGAGACCTGTCAGGTCCGCGTTTCCATGACCACCGTGCGCGACGCGGTTGCCTCGATATTGGACTCCATGACGCTCGAAGAGTTTGCTGCCGACAAGTCGATGCCGCTCGAAGCGCCGGAAGAAAAGCGCGTCGGCTGACGAAAACGCCGTCTTTGCGGGATTTCCTGCCGAAACTCGACGGCTTTGGCTTGGTTTGCCAACAAAAAGCGCCTATCTGCCTGCAATGGGTCTGGGAAACGCCGCTTCTAACCGGCGCAAACGTCTTCGCGGGAATGGAAACACCATGGGTTTGAGACACGCATCAGCGGATGAGCGTCGCGGTTTTGCCGCATTGGAGTCGGTCGGCAGAACGCTGACGACGGCGATGACGGGCATCAAGGCTCTGGCCGATCATCTCGGTGCCGACGCGGCGTTTGCGCAAAGCATGGTCGAGGCGATCGAACTCATCGGCGAAAGCCAGGGGCGCGTTGTCGTTTCCGGCGTCGGCAAGAGCGGCCATATCGGCCGCAAGATGGCCGCGACCATGGCATCGACAGGCACATCGGCCTATTTCGTTCACCCGACCGAGGCGAGCCACGGCGATCTCGGCATGGTTACGTCGCAGGATGTGCTGATCCTCTTGTCCTGGTCGGGCGAGACGGCGGAACTCGCCAACATGCTGACCTACGCCAAGCGCTTCAAGGTGCCGATCGTTTCGATCTCGTCCAACCGTGACAGCGTGCTTGCCCGCAACTCCGAAGTGCCGATCGTTCTGCCGAAGGTTCAGGAAGCCTGTCCGCACGGGCTGGCACCGACGACGTCGGCGATGCTGCAGCTGGCGGTCGGCGACGCGCTGGCCATTGCCCTGCTCGAGCGCCGCGGCTTCTCCGCCGAAGATTTCAAGACGTTCCATCCCGGCGGCAAGCTGGGCGCACAGTTGCGCCTAGTGCGCGAGCTGGCGCATGTTGGCGAACAGGTGCCGCTCTTGAGCGTCGGCCGCCCGATGAGCGAAGCCGTCATCGAAATGTCGTCCAAAGGGTTCGGCGTCGTCGGCATCGTCGACGAAGACGGCAAGCTGACCGGCGTCATCACCGACGGCGACCTTCGTCGCCACATGTCGGGCGATCTGCTTGCGCAGACCGTCGAGGCGGTGATGTCGCGCAACCCCCGCGTCATCAGGGGTGACGTTCTGGCAAGTGGTGCGATGGAGTTCATGCAGGATCACAAGGTGACGGTGCTGTTCCTCGTCGACGAAGACGGGCTTCCGATCGGCATCCTGCACATTCACGACCTGCTTCGCGCCGGCGTTGCCTGATCCCAGCCCTTTTTTCGATCGTTGACGGCCAGCCTATGCGGATGGCGAGGCTGGCCATTGTCTTTTCTGCGGCTTCCGGCGTGGCGGTGGATCGACGAAGGCGCCGGGCTGATTGACCGTGTTCTCATGCAGACGCTCGGCGATTGCCCGCGCACCGGCATCGGTGCCTGCTTGCGAATAGAAGTTGCCGCGAACTTGGATCGAGGCGGCGAGCAGCCGGAACATGGCGGCGCTCACTTCGGCCTCGGGTACCGTTGGCCTTTGCCAGAAATCCTTCAGCGACTGCTGGTCCGTCAGGCCGGCGATGTCGAACACAGCCGTGCCCAGCACCTTGACCGGCCGGCCCTGCTTCAGCGCATGCAGGCCGGCGGTCGAGTTGACCGTGACCATGCCCGCACTGGCCTCTGCCAGCACATCCAGATTGCCGCCATCGAGATAGAAGACGCGCCCTGTCAGCCCGAGTTCCGCTGCCTTCGCTTCGATGAACTTGCGCCAGGCGATAAGATCATTGTCGAGCGGGTGCACCTTGAAGACCAGTTTGTGGTCCTCAACCGCATGGGCTGCAAACGAGCGCATGACCTCGTCGATTGCGTCCTTCTGGCTATGGAACGGCGAGTGGGCGCGCAGCTGGAAATCGGTTTCGAGCTGCAACGGGTAGACGAAATAGGGTCCGCCCCCCGTAAGCAGCGCACGCGCGGTCTCCTCAGCTTCGGTACTGCGCCGCTTGCCGGTGAGAAGCCGGCGGATCCAGCCGGCGTATTCGGCAAGCGGATGAAAGATCGCGTGCCGCCGGTAGTGCGGAAAGAGAAACCACAGGAAGACGTTGGGCAGGTTGTAGAGAAGATCGTAACTCGCATCGGCCAAAAAGGTCTGGCTGTAGTACTTGCGCCAATCCGGCTCCGGCAAGTTCCTTGCTGCTTCGACGATGTGGACGGCATCGGTGGGAAAGTGCGAGTTCGACGACATGCCGTCGCGCTCCAGCGTCAACCAGTCGGGTCTGAGGTAGCCCATCTCGACGATGGTGATTGCGACGCCGGCGCGCCGTGCGGCAGCGGTGGCGGCCTGATGGTAGGGGCGCTCTTCTCCAAGCAGGATCATGTCGGTGACCTGGTGGGCGTCGATGAACCGTTCCAGATATGCCGTCCAGTCTTCCGATTTTCCGCGGTAGTTGAAGGCACCCTTGCGTCGCCAGAAGATCTGGTCGCCGACGTTGAGGTTTATCCGCAGGCAGGCGTGGCCGTAGCCTTTGAGCCGATCGGCGATCTTGCGGAAGATCGGCGATGAGGGGCCTTGCAGGAACAGGAATACCCGCCGGCTTGGCCGATCGGCTGACACGCGAGTGTTAAACGCAGCGTTTTCCATCGTCTCGCCGCCGCTAACGCAGCGTGTCCTTCTTGAGGTTGGCGTGATTGAGCAGCGCCTCGATCAGGTCCCACGCCGCCACGTCCCGTGGTTCGGTCGGTCGATGATGCGTCGATTTCGCCTTGGCGAGCGGCACGATGAGATAGTCCGTGCGTGGATCCGGGAAGGGGTCCGCGAAAGATTTCAGCAGCGGCGCATGATCGCCATAGAAGACGAACCAGACGGGCCGGTCGAGCTTGTCGAGCCGATCGGTCAGTTGCTTCAGTGCCGCATCCGATTGCTCCAGGATCGCCAGGTAGATGTCCACCGGATTGGTGAGGTCGCCAACCCGGCCCGGCTCCCAGGGGCCGTGGTTTGCCATCGATGCCACGAAAACGAAACCGTTCTTTTCCTCCGGCAGTTGCTCGCAGGCGTCGATGACCTTGGCGGCGAGCTTTTCGTCCGAGACATATGGCCCATCGCGGGCTGGCACATGGTCGAAGCCGTCGAGCATCGTCAGTTCGGCAAAGCCGAGCTGCGGCATGGCCTTGTGGCGCAGGAAGAACGTGCGGTCGTAGGGATGCATGAAATGGGTGTGCCAGCCGGCGCGCTTCATCTTGCCCGGCCAGACGACGTCGGAATAATGCGATGCGCGCAAATAGGGGTAGCTCGCATCCACGTGGATATCGTCGGGTACAAGGCCGCTGATGACGGCAAATTCCGTGCGCAGCGTATAGCCGCCTTCGAAGACGCTGCTGAGACGCCCCCATTGGGCAGCCTGGCGCCGCAACCGGTCGAGTGTCGGCATCTTCAGCGTGTCGACGCCGAAATGCCGCATGTCGATGAAGGACTCCGATTGCCAGACGACGATCAGCGGTGAGCCGTCGTCACCGATCAGGTCCTGGACCGCCGCCCTGACGATTTCCGACAGTTCGGCGACGATCTTCTCGCGCTTGACGCCGAGCCAGATGATGAAGCGGAAGATCACCGACCCGAAGGTGCCGAAGCGCACCGTGTTCATCTTGACGTCGAGCACCTTGACGAGCCTCTGGACGAGCGCCGCCGTCGGTCGGTTCACCGGACCGTAGAACAGCAGAAGCCATGGGCCTGCCGCGACCGCCACCATCATCAGGATCCAGAAGACCTTGCCGCTGTTGGGCAGGATCGCCGGCTCGAAATAGAGATAGAGCCCGGAGACGCCGAAGACATAGAGAAAGGCGACGGTCCAGAACACGATGTTCAGCGAACTGGCATAGAAGATCGTCTTGTATTTGAAGACGTCGACGACGAGCGCGATGTCGGAAAAAATCAGCGGCTCGCGGATGAACTTGAACTTGGCCCGAGAAATCCCGGTGAAGATGATGAAGAAGCTCATCGTGCCGGCGGCGGCATAGAGCGGCCGCCAGGAGCCTGCGAAGAAACCGGCGAACACCAGCGCGATGACCGGCAGGCGCGCGATCACGTCGATGATGTCCTGCCTGCGGCCAAAGGGAGAGGGGTTTGCCCGGCGCTCTCGTTTCGGCAGAGCAAAGCGATCGGTGAAGAAGATCACCGCACAGGACAAGATGAAACAACAGACCGTCAGTGTTATCGGATAGTCGTGCAATTGAAAGGGGAGCAACGCCAAGCGGAAACCTTCATGCTTTCTTGCCCGCCGGCGCCGCCTCATGCAGCACGGCATCCGTCCGACACTTAGATCCTATCGCTGGCGCGCACAAGCGCCGTCACCGGCCGCCCTTTGATACTCCACCGCTACTGCGGGCAATTGCCCGGTCGAACCACCAGTTGAGAAGCGGTCTGACAGCCGGGCCGAACCGGCCAAGAAGAAGAAGTGTCAGGCCAAAATAGACTTCGAACCGCCCACGCTCGATGCCGGCGACAACCTTGCGGGCGACCGCTTCTGCCGGCCAGGGGCGGACCGTACCCATGACGGCGGCAGCCTCAGGGGGGCGGAAGGCGAGCTCGCGCTGGAACTGCGGCGTTTGCGTATCGGGCGGGAAGCAGATGGAGACATCTATCCCATGCGCGCGCGCCTCGGAGCGAAGCGCCTGGGCAAAGCCGTGGAGCGCGAACTTGGAGGCACAATAGGCCGAGTAGCCATAGATGCCGAGAAGGCCGGCGCCGGAGGAGATCATCATGATCTTTCCACGCTGGCGCTGTTTCATGCCGGCGTAGACGGCGCGAACCGCATGAACGGTACCGGAGAAATTCGTCTCCATCTGGCGCTGGAAGGCGGCGCTGGGAAGTTCCTCGAACCGGCCCGGCTCGACGACGCCGGCGGAGGTCACCAGGATGTCGCAGGGTCCGAATTCAGCTTCGCAGCGATGGATGGCCGCGGCGATTTCGTCTTCCTTCGCAACATCCGCAGTCTCGATCCGGACATCGCCGGCACTTGTCGACTTTGATGTGAGTTCGTCCTGTGCGCGTTTCAGGATCTCGCTCGAGCGGGCGATCAGCGAAAGGCGCGCGCCGCGACCGGCATAGATCGATGCGATCGCCAGCCCTATGCCGCTCGAGCCGCCGGTGATGATCACATGGGTCATTCAGGTTTCCGCCCGCGGCATCCGGCCCCTGAAGGGCGCCTGCACTTCGTCCTCAGCGCGCCGAGAGCGCCTTCATCATCTGGTCGATATCGATGCCGCCGAGACCGAAGTTGCGTTCGGTCAGATCCTTCAGGCGTTCCGCCGTCAGGGCCACCGTCTTGCGGATCTGCTCTTCGGTGTGGTCGCTGGTGATGAAGAAGCGCAGCCGCGCCAGTCCTTCGGGAACGGCCGGGTGGATGATCGGCAGCGCATTGACGCCGGCGGCGAGCAGATCGTTGGACAGCTGCACAGCACGCAGGGAATCCCCGACCAGCACCGGCACCACCGAAAAACCGCTGCTGAGGCCCGTATCCAGACCCGCCTCCTTGGCGAGCTTGAGGAAGAGCGCGCCATTGCGTCTGAGGGCGGCCGTGCGCGACGGCTCGCGTGCAAGCACATCGAGGCTGCCGGCTGCCGAAGCGGCCAGAACCGGCGCAAGGCCGACGCTGTAGACGAAGCCTCCGGCAGACGCCTTGAGCACGGCCACGAGCGCTTCGCTTCCGGCAATGTATCCGCCGCAACTGGACGTCGTTTTCGAAAGCGTTCCCATCCAGATGTCGATCTCATTCGGATCGACGCCGAAGTGCTCGGCAAGGCCACGGCCATGTTTGCCGACGACCCCCAGCGAATGGGCTTCATCGACCATCAGCCAGAATCCGTACTCGGCCTTGAGCTTCAAAAGAGCCGGCAGGTCGGCGATGTCGCCGTCCATCGAGTAGATGCCCTCGACGATGACCAGGATACGGCGATAGTCGCCCGAGACCGTGCGCAGCACATGTTCCAGGTCGCTGGCGTCATTGTGCTTGAACAGCCGGCGCGTGGCGCCGGAGAGCTTGATGCCGGCAAGCGCGCTGTTGTGGATGAATTCGTCATGGACGACGAGATCCTTCGGTCCCATCAGGCAGCTGATGGCCGCGACATTGGTCAGATAGCCGCTGACGAAGCAGACGGCGGCATCGACGCCGTAGAAGCGCGCGATCTTTTCTTCCAGCTCCACATGGACGGGTCGCTCGCCGGCGACCAGACGGCTGGCCGAGGCGGATATCCCAAAGGTCTCGACGGTTTCCCGCGCCCTTGCCAGCACCTCCGCGTGCCGGTTGAGGCCGAGATAGTCGTAGGACGCGAAGTTGATCAGCTTGCGGCCGTCGATGATGGTGGTGGCGCCGGCCGCGGTCTGATGCGCGCGGTAGAACGGGTTGGCGATACCGAGCTGCTCGCTTGCGAACTTCTGGGTCAGAACCTGCTTGTACTCCGGCAGATCCTCGAAACGGGCCTGTTGCCGGCGGGCCGGCGGCGGCATCTCCCGCTCCGAACGCGCCATGCGGTTGCGCTCGGAGGATTGATGCGTGTTTCTCATCCGGTCCAGCAGGTTCTCCTTGAGGCTGCTGGTCATCTTGGATGAGCCGGGACCGTTTCCGTTCGTGCTCATTGGCTCTGTGCTTTTTCCTTTGCCGTGCCGACATGCCGTTGCGCCAGTTCGGTGACCAACTTGTCGTCGGCACCGTCGCTCTCTTCACCCTGGTCGCGCTTGCTGACCTTCTCATAGAGCTTACGGGCGACGTCGCCAACCGTCGTGTTGTCTGCGACGCCACTGAGCGGCATGTCGAAGCCGGTGTTCTGCTGGAAGCTCATTCCAAGCTCTACGGCCATCAGGCTGTCGAGGCCGATTTCCTTCAGCACCTTGCTGCGCGTGACCGTATCCTTCGAGACACGAAGGATGGCGGCAATTTCGCCGGCGACCAGATCGAAGAGAATATCCTCGGCTTCCTGCGCAGACTTGCCGTCGATCATCGCGACGAGGTCCATCTTGGTGCCTTCGCCGCCGGACGAATGCTGATCGGCGCTGCGCAGGATGACTTCGAAGAGCGCATTGCGGGCGACCGGCAGGTTGCGGGCAGCCGACCAGTCGATCTCTGAGATCATCACGACAGCAGCGTCGACCGTGCCGGGATCGCCGGCAAGGTGGCTCTCGACCATGTCGAGCGCCGTCTGCGCCTTCAGTGCCGTCTTGCCGATACGCTTGGCCAAGAGATCGTTGACGTCGGTGTTCTGTACTAGGTAGCCCTTGTCGGCGATCGCGCCGAACCCGACCGCAAGGCCGGCCAGTCCTTCCGCGCGCCGGGCACGGGCAAGACCCTCGAGATAACCGTTTGCCGCAACATAGTTTGCCTGGCCGGGATTGCCGACCAGCGTCGTTGCCGACGAGAACAGGATGAAGTTGTCGAGCGCGTCGCCGCGGGTCAACTGATCGAGGACAGCTGCACCCTTTGCCTTCGTGTCGATGACGGGCCGGTTGCGCTCGCGATTGAGGTTGCTGATCAGCGCGTCGTCGAGCACCATCGCTGCGTGGACGATGGAGCGCAGCGGTGCAATGGCCCGCAATTCCTTGAGCAGGCGATCCGCAGCGGTCGTGTCGGTGATGTCGCAGGCATGAACCGTCGCCGAGATGCCGGCCTTGGCCCAAAGCTCGATCATCGCCGTCGTTTCGGCGTCGGCAAGACCGCGGCGCGAGCAGAGCGCGATGTTTGTCGCACCCTTCTCGGCAAGCCAGTTGGCGGCAGCCAGACCAAAACCGCCGATGCCGCCGACGACAAGGTGCATGCCGTCGGGATCGACCTTGACGCCGCCGTGCGGCCGCGTTGCGACCTGGTGTTTGCCGGCGACCGGCGGCAGCACGACGATCTTGCCGATATGGCCCGCGTTCTGCATCAGGCGGAACGCATTGCCGATCTCGTCGAAGTCGAAGGCGCGGTATGGCAACGGCGTCAGCTTGCCGTCCTCGAACAGGGCGCCGATCTCCGTGAAGATCCGCTTGGTCAGGGATGGAGCATTGACCAGCAACTGGTCCGCATCGATGCCGAAGTAGCTGACATTTCGGCGGAACGGCCTGAGGCCGATCTTGCTGTCGGCGTAGTAGTCGCGCTTGCCGAGTTCGAGGAAGCGGCCGAACGGTTTGACGAGCGCCAGGCTCTGCTCCATCGCCTCGGCGAAGAGCGAGTTCAGCACGAGATCGACGCCTTCGCCGTTCGTGACAGTGCGCACATCGTTGACGAAACCGAGCGAGCGCGAATCGAACACATGGTCGGCGCCGAGCATCGAAAGGAAGCGGCGCTTCTCGCGGGTGCCGGCCGTGGCGATGACTTTCGCGCCCTTCAGCTTGGCAACCTGCAGCGCTGCAAGGCCGACGCCGCCGGCCGCGCCATGAATGAGGATCGTTTCACCGGCCTGGATGCGGCCGAGTTCGACCATCGCGTAATAGGCCGTGAGGAATGCAACCGGCACGGTGGCAGCGGCAACCGGACTGACCGATTGCGGCAGCCTGGCGACGCCCGCGCGCGAAACGACGGCATGGGTAGAGAACGCCGCCGAGGCGATCGCCATGACGGCATCGCCGATCGAAAGATCGTCCACGCCTGCACCGACGGCAACGACGTGACCCGACAGTTCCATGCCGATCGTTGCACCGGCAAAGCCGTCTTCGAGTGCTTCTTCAGGCAGAAGACCCATTGCCCACATGACGTCGCGGAAGTTGAGGCCGGTGGCGGCAACCTTGACGACGACGTCGCCGGGCCCGGCGGGCGGCATGTTGCTTTCTTCCCAAACGATGCTGCCGACCTGGGAGGCGACACGCTGGCGGATGGTGGCCGCCTCGAAGGACGCCGTCGAGCCATGGGCGCTGTCGGTCGGACCGGGAACCGCGCGGATTTCCGAAAGTGATCCGTTCGGGCCCTCCAGCAGCCATTCGCGGTTGGTGCCGGAAACGGCGAGCAATGGCAGCGACGCGGCAACCTTCTGCTCGGTGGACGTCAGGTCTGCGTCAAGATCCAGAGCATGCACGTCGAGGAATTCGTACTCGTTCTGCAGCACGCGGGCGAAAGCCCAAAGGCCGGCATTGGTGCCGGAGCTTGCCACTGTCGTACCCGACATACGGCCTGCAACCGGTGCCCCGCCCGGCGCGACAAGCACGAGCCTGGGACGTGCGTCGCCGTTTGGATCGGTGTCACCGACATGCTGTCGCAACACCTCGGCAACGGCGCTGAGCGCGAGAACCTGGGTCTGCAACGAGGCGGATTCGTCTGTCCGGCTCTTCGATGCAGACGACGACAGGAAGACGGCCCGAACGGGGCGATCGCGGAAGGCCCCAAGTGCATCGCGAAGCAAGGTCGTATCCGTCGCCGTATCACCCGTCAGGTCGATTGGGATGGCGCCGGCCGACAGTTGCTTTGCCTTGGACGCGCCGGCCTGCAGCAGAAGGTAGGAACCTGGCGCTGAGGCAGCAGCAGCGGCGCCGACTTCGGCAGCAGCCGGCGCTTCCACGCCGCGCGCTTCAAGAACGATGACATTGCCGGATGCGCATTCGCGGTCGGTGACGTCAATCTCGCGAAGATCGAGGTCGGCCAGACATTTCTGCCAGTGAGGAACGGCGGCGAGGTTGCCGATCGGGAATTCGGCTGTCTGGCTGCGGGCGAACCAACCGTCTGACAGCCCGAGCGCGAAATCGTTGAAGAGCGAGGGGGCGTCGACGGCGGCCACCAGACCGCCGCTCCGCCGCAGCGTCGAGCGAAGCGCGGCGCGAACATCGATGTCGTCTTCGATCAGGCCATAGAGCCTGTCAGATGCACTGATGGCGAGGTCGAACGGCGCCTGTGTCGCAAGATCGCCCTTTTTGAGGACACGCACATGGGCGTCGTTTTCAAAGGCGAGTTCAAGGCCGCGTTGAGCATTGTCGCGCGGCTCGACCACGCTGAGGCTTGCACCGTGTTTGGCAGCAAGCGTCGCTATGCGGCGCGTGAACCCGGCAGAAACGCTGCCAAGCTCGATAATGCGTAGGCGCGTTCCTGCCGGCTGCGCGCGTAGCGCGTTTTCGACCGCATCGAGAACGAGTGCCATACGCTGGCGGCTTGCCTGCGAATGCACAGCCTGATGGTCGAGCGTCGCATCGCTGATGAAACCGACATTGGCAACGGCCTCGGTATCACCACCGACAGGCGTAGCCAGAAGGACGTCGAGGCGCGCCAGCGCTTCGGCATAGGCGTTGTTGATCAGAACCGCTTCCACTGCGCGGTCGGGACGTTCGCCGTAGAGATCGCGCAGGATTTCGGGGACACTCGGCAGGCTGAATTCCTGGGCGACGACCCAGACGCCATCCTTGTGCTCGCAAAGGCCGGCATCCTCGAGGACGTAGAGGCAGCTCGCCAGGAAACACTGGAAGGCGAAATCGCCAGGCAGGCTGTCGCTGCGCACGATCGACCGCCCCTTGCCGAGCTTCAGCGCAATTTCCTGGCAGGCACGATAGATGGCGGCGTTGAACAGCAACGTCGTGTTGTCAACACCGGTATCGGCCGCCGATGCCACGCTGAGGGTCAGTGGCGTCCGAGCGACAGTCTCAGTTGTCGGCAGAAGCGTGTCGGAAAGAACCGTCTCGTAATGGAAGGAGAGAGCGTCCAGCGTCTTGTGCTTGCGCAGATAGGTGCGCCGGAAGCGGCAATCCTCGAAATGGGCGATCGGGTCGCCCGAGGCGTCGAAGAAATGGAATTTGGCCTTGATCGAATTGGCGCTGACACGTTCGATCTCGATCGTGGCTCGCGCGATCGGCTTGCCGGCATTGACGACACGCACGGAACCGAAGCGCACCGGAATATAGGGTGCGCCGCTCTTGTCGCCGGTAAAGCGGTCAAAAAGCGCGACCAAGCCATGGAATGTGGCGTCGACGGAGATCGGATTGAGGGCATAGGTGACGAGCGGATGTCCGGATTTGTCCGGGCTCTTCAGCTCGACGTCGACGATCCGGTCGTCATAGGCAACGGCTTTCGCGAGCAGTTGGAAACGCGGGCCATAGTCGAGACCGAACTGTCGTGCCGTGTCATAGGCCTTCGCCGGAGCAACCGTTGCCGTCTTCTGCATGCCGGCAAACGATGGCGGCTGGCGCTCTTCGCTCGGCAAGGGCTTGCGGGACCGGGCGACGGCGTGAACGGCCCAGTCGTCTTCGGACAGGCGTTCGCGCGAGCGGATCTCGATGTCGCCGGTTTCCGGCGACAGGATGGTCGACAGCTCCATGATGCGGCTGTCGCTCAGCTCCAGCGGGCGGACGATCTCCAGATTGGTGATCTCGACTTCGTCGGTTCCATAAAACTGCTGCGCGGCTGCGACGGCAATTTCGATGAAGCCGCTGCCCGGCAGGATGGCCTTGCCGTCGACGACATGCTCCGCCAGATCCGGGAAGAGCGGCGCATCGACGTGGTTCTTCCAGCTGCCGCTGTTTGGATCGCTGCGCCAGCCGGTGAGGCGATAGGGTTTGGCGGTGCGGCCGAAGAGATCCGTGGCGTCGGTCGTGGCGGCCGGCCGCAGTTCAACCGGTTCGAACGGCAGGCTCGGCAGCGAGATCGCCGCATTGCGCTTGCCGAAAACACGTGCCGTGTCGACGATCGCGCCGTGCGCCACGGCACGCGCCATGGCGGCCGAGATCGGATCCTGGCCAGTCTCTCCGACGTCTCTCAGCAGCGTCGGCACGACCATGCCCGGTGCGGCCGCCTGCTTGATCGTTTCCTTGACGTAGGAAGAGAGGATCGGACGCGGGGAAATCTCGACGAAGAGCCGGCAACCGAGTTCGATGGCCGCTTCTGCCGCCGCCTGGAAGCGAACCGGCTCGCGGACATTCTTCCACCAGTAGTCCGGGTCGAGCTGTGTGCCGTCAAGGGCCGCACCCGTCACTGTCGACAGATAGGTTACCTCCGCACGGCGGGGCGCGATGTCGGGAATGTCCGACAGGAATGCGTCCTTTGCCCGGTCGATGATCGGGTGATGGAAGGGATAGTTGATGTCGAGGATCTGAACCGGGATCTTCGCCTTGCGCGCCGCATCGCGGAAGGCGGAAATCTCATGGGCCGGGCCCGAGATCGTCACCGAATTGTGGGCGTTGACGGCTGCGACGCAAAGCTCATTGAGGCCACGTGCCTCGGCAAAGGTGCGTGCGGCGTCTTCGCCCAGCATCACGGCGGCCATCGTGCCGTGGCCTGCGAGCAGGTCCTGATGCAGCGACCGTTTCGCGACGATCGAGACTGCATCGACCATCGAGAGGGCACCGGCCGCATAGGCGGCGGCGATTTCGCCGACCGAATGACCGAAGACGGCGACCGGCTTGATGCCCATGGCGACAAGCGAATCGGAAAGGGCTGCCTGAACCGCGAACAGCAGCGGCTGGGCAATCTTGGTGTCGGACAGCTTCTTGTCGAGGTCGGGATCGGTCAGAAGCTCGGTCAGGGAGATGTCCGAATGGAACTTGAAGAGCGCGCTGACGGAGGTGAAACACTGCCGGAAATGGAGGTTCTCGCGGAACGCTTCGACGCCCATGCCTGCCCATTGCGAGCCGTTGCCCGAAAAGACGAAGGCAACCTTGGCATCTCTGGTGACGGCTTCGCCGACTTCGCCGATATCCGAGCCCGGCTTTTCCACATGGCTTGCGATCGCGCGGACGATGTCTTCGGGATGATCGCTGCGGGCTGCGAACCGATAGCGCATGTGGGTGCGGTTGGCACCGGATGCTGCGACCATCGAGCGGATTTCACCCTTGGAAGCGTTGGCAAAACGCGTCTTGTAGTCCTTGAGCAGCGCTTCAAGGCTCGACGCGGTATGGGCGCTCGCAAGGAAGACGTGGCCTGACGATGGCGGATTGTTGATCTTGTCTTCGGAAACCGGCTCCGGATCGCTGATGACCACGTGGGCGTTGGCGCCGCCGAACCCGAATGAGTTGATGCCGGCCAGGCGCGCCCGCTTGCCGCGCAGCAGTTCGATCGGGCTTGCCGTGACGCGCACGTTCAGGCCGTCGAAATCGATATGTTCGTTTGGCGTGTCGAAGTGCAGCGATGCCGGCAGGTAGTTGTTCTCGAGCGCCAGGATCGCCTTCATCATGCCGAACAGGCCCGAAGCAGGCTCCGTGTGGCCGATATTCGACTTGATCGAGCCGATCGGCACCGGTGCCCGGCGATTGGCGCCGATGACCGTGCCGATGGACCAGACTTCCGCCGGGTCGCCGACCTTGGTGCCGGTGCCGTGACCTTCGACGAAGGCGACCTGGTTGGCATCGATGCCGTTGCCTTCGTAGATCGCCCGCAGCAGGTTTGCCTGGGCTTCGCGCGACGGCAGGGAGATGCCGTTGGTCCGGCCGGCCGAGTTGACGCCGGTCGCAACGATGCGCGCATAGCTCCGGTCTTTTTCCCGCCGTGCCCGGTCCGAGCGGCGCAACACGAACACGACGCCGCCTTCGGCGCGCACATAGCCTGCGCCATCGTTGTCATAGGCGCGGCAGAGTCCTTCGGGCGACAGCATGCGCGCCTGCGCAAAGCCGACGAACGGGAGGGGATGGGCGAGAATATTGACGCCGCCGACGATCGCTGTGTCGATTTCGCCGGCGTTGAGTGCCCGCATCGCCTGATCGAGCGCGACGAGCGATGACGAACAGGCGGTATCGACCGTCATGCTCGGGCCGCTCAGGCCGAAGATGTGCGAAATGCGGTTGGAGACGATCGACAGGGTGTTGCCGGTCATGAAGTAGGGGCCGGCCGCCGCCGGATCCTCGACCGTCAGGTTGGCGTGGTCGAGGCTGGATGCGCCGATATAGACGCCGACATTCTCGCCGTGCAGCGACGTCGTCGAGATATTGGCGTCTTCAAGCGCGCGCCAGGCGAGCTGCAGGAGCACGCGCTGCTGCGGATCCATATACATGGCTTCGCGCTGCGACATGCCGAACACGGCCGGGTCGAAATCATAGAGCTGATCCAGCACACCCGCGGCGAAGGAATAGGTCTTGCCCTGCGTGCCCATGACCGGGTGCCAGAAACGCGCGACGTCCCAGCGATCGGATGGGATGCTGGTGACTGTGCACTTGCCCTGACGAAGAAGTTTGAACAACGCCGAAGGCGATTCTGCTCCAGGGGCGAGGCATGCACGCCCAATAATCTCAACAGCCATATATGATCGAACGCTCTAAACTGACGTTAAAGTTGCATCTGCGATTGCGATTCCAGGCGGAAAACGCAATCGCCAATCATCTCGCCCCAGGGTTATCCCCACGTATATTCGTTCCGCCTCATTAGGCAGCTTTTAACTTAAAGTACCTAGCTTTCAAGTCCAAAGGCCTAACATATACATGCCTAGAACCTTCATCCAAGACAAATCGGGCTTCAAACCCGTCAAGGTATAGGAGGTATGACCGGAAAGGCGCAGGGCCAATATTTTTGCTTGTCGTCGTCTGCAAGTGACTTGTTGTGAGACGGCTATTGTGCTTTTCAGAGACCGGCGGATTCCCGACCGGGAGATCATGCGGTGCAGAACTGTGAACAGAATCATAGCTGTGCCGAATTCGGAGTGTCGTAGTTGAAACGTGTAGCTGCCCTTCTGCTTTCTACCGCGCTTGCGGGATGTCAGGCTGTTCCGGGCGAGGGGCCGCTGGCTGGAGCCATTGTTGCGGATGCTGGTCAATCCGGCGCCGAGATCGGTCGGAAGAACGCAACCGTATTTGATATCGTCGATGTGAACGGTCAGTCCGCACGCCTTGTTTCGGACTATGTGTCGTCGACGCTCAACCGTCGGTTCGGCATCGGCGGCGGCGTCGGCCGGGTGGTCATCGGTGTCGGCGACGCACTGAAAGTATCGATTTTCGAGGCCGGCAGCGACGGTCTCTTCTCGACGCAGGACTCCAAGCAGACCAGCATCGATCTCGTCGTCCAGCCGGACGGCAAGGCAGCCATTCCCTATGTCGGCTCGGTTCGATTTGCCGGCCTGACGCTGGAACAGGCGCGCCAGGAGATCCTGGAAGCGCTAAAGCAGAAAGCGGTCGAGCCCGATGTCATCGTCACGAGCATGAGCACCGCTTCGCGCAACGTCACCGTTTCGGGCGCCGTCGGCAAGTCCTCCGTCGTGCCGCTCAGCCTCGTCGACGAGACGATAAACGAGGTCATCGCCAAGGCTGGCGGCCCCGTGGCCCAGCCCTACGAGACCTATGTCACGCTGGTGCGCGGCAAGAAGACCGGCACGGTCCTGCTGAAATCGATCATCGAGAACCCGTCTGAAAACATCCATGTGAAGCCGGGCGACCAGATCTTCGTAGCGCGTGACCCGCGCCGCTTCACGATCCTCGGCGCCGTCAAGGCCAACCAGCGCGTCGAGTTCGGCGCCAACGATCTCAATCTGCTGGAAGCCATGGGGCTTGCCGGCGGCGGCGCCGACTATACGCTCGACATGAAGGGCTACTTCATCTTCCGTTACGAAGAGCCGGATGTGGTCATGAGCCTTCTCGGTCAGCAGCGCTTCAACGAGATGTTGCACAAGGGCATGAAGACCGACAGCCAGGGCCGCTATCCGATCGTCTACCGCTTCGACATGAGCAAGCCGGACAGCCTGATCGTCGGCCAGACCTTCCCGGTCAAGAATCGCGACGTGATCTACGCGTCGCGTCATCCGTCCGTCGATTTCGGGAAGTTCCTCAACTTTGTCGCCCAGCCGGTCGGTATTGCCAATTCCGGCTTCTCGATCGCCGACAACATCAACAGCCTCGGCAACTGATCCGTTCGAGGCTCCAGTTCATAGAGGGCGTCGACCGTGGTCGGCGCCCTTTTTCTATAGCCATAGAGGATCGTGCCGGGGAGCGTTCGAAGCGGGTTGCCGTCGCTCAAATTCTGTGATTGATCTTGGACTTAAATCGATTTTGGTGATCGATAGCGATTGGTCCGGTCGAGGGGAAAGCGATGGCTGCTGAGGCGTTGATCGTCATTGACGTGCAAAACGATTTCTGCCCGGGCGGAGCGCTAGCCGTTTCCGGTGGCGATGAGATCGTGCCTGTGGTCAACGATCTGATCCGGAAGTTCGACCATGTGATCCTGACGCAGGATTGGCATCCGGCCGGCCATTCCAGCTTCGCATCCGTCCATCCGGGCAAAGCGCCGTTCGAAACGGTAGCGATGTCCTATGGCGAGCAGACACTTTGGCCGGACCATTGTGTGCAGGGCAGCACAGGCGCAGATTTTCACCCGTCGCTGGAATGGACACGCGCCGAACTGGTGATCCGCAAGGGCTTTCGCACCGGTATCGACAGCTATTCCGCCTTCTTCGAGAATGATCGCCGCACGCCGACCGGGCTTGCCGGCTACCTCAGGGACCGTGGCATAGAGAGCGTTATCTTGTGCGGTCTGGCCACGGATTTCTGCGTTGCCTATTCAGCGCTCGACGCCGTCGCGCAGGGGTTTTCCACCTCGGTCGTGCTTGATGCCTGTCGGGGTATCGATCTCAACGGCTCGCTCTCCGCGATGATCGTGCGTATGCGGCAAGCCGGCGTGCGGATGGTTTAGCCCTGCGCCCCTAGGAGGAGCAATTCCCGAAATGACCAAGACCGATATCGCCAGGCGCGTCTACAACCACACCTGGAAGCTCGACCCGATCGTGCGCAGCCTGCTCGACACGGATTTCTACAAGCTCTTGATGCTGCAGATGATCTGGCAGCTCTATCCGGATGTGGATGCGACCTTCTCGCTGATCAACCGCACCAAGACTGTGCGCCTCGCCGACGAGATCGACGAGCATGAACTGCGCGAGCAGCTCGATCATGCCCGCGAGCTGCGGTTCTCCAAGAAGGAAATGATCTGGCTTGCCGGTAACTCGTTCTACGGCCGCAAGCAGATCTTCTCGCCGGAGTTTCTGGCCTGGCTCGCGAAATTCCGCCTGCCGGATTACGAGCTGTCTCGACGCGACGGCCAGTTCGAGCTGACCTTCCGCGGACGCTGGGCCGAGACCACCATGTGGGAGATCCCGGCACTCGCGATCATCAACGAGCTGCGCTCGCGTTCGGCCATGAAGGGGCTCGGCCCGTTCACGCTCGATGTGCTCTATGCCCGTGCCAAGGCGAAGATGTGGTCGAAGGTCGAACGCCTTCGGCAATATCCCAACCTGCGGATCTCGGACTTCGGCACCCGTCGGCGCCACAGCTTCCTGTGGCAGCGTTGGTGCGTCGAGGCGTTGAAGGAAGGCATCGGCGCGTCCTTCTCCGGTTCCAGCAACGTGCTTCTGGCGATGGATACGGACCTGGAAGCGCTCGGGACCAACGCGCATGAACTGCCAATGGTGGCAGCAGCGCTCGCCCGCAACGACGCCGAGCTTGCGGCGGCGCCCTACAAGGTGCTGCAGGACTGGAACCAGCTCTACGGCGGCAACCTCTTGATCGTGCTTCCCGATTCTTTCGGCACGGCGGCCTTCCTGCGCAACGCGCCGGCCTGGGTGGCGGACTGGACCGGGTTCCGCCCGGACAGCGCCCCGCCGATCGAAGGCGGCGAAAAGATCATCGCCTGGTGGAAGAAGATGGGGCGCGACCCGCGGGAAAAGCTGCTCATCTTCTCCGATGGCCTCGATGTCGAAACGATCATCGAAACCTACCGGCATTTCGAAGGGCGCGTGCGCATGAGCTTTGGTTGGGGAACGAACCTTACCAACGACTTCGCCGATTGCGCACCGACGGAGATCAAGGGCCTCAATCCGATATCGATCGTCTGCAAGGTCAGCGACGCGGATGGCCGGCCGGCGGTCAAACTGTCGGATAACCCGCGCAAGGCGACGGGCGATGCCGCCGAGGTCCAGCGTTATCTGAAGTTCTTTGGAAGCGAGGATTTCGTCGAGCAGGCCGTCAAGGTCTGATGGCAGACGACTGGACAAAAAGAAACCGGCGTGAGCCGGTTTCAAAAGGGGATTTAAGCGTTGCGATTGTCCATCATCGCGATGTCAAATCTAGGGGGCCGAATCTTAAGGTTGCGTTAAGGCGCATCCTTTGGTGCCTGCAACTACAAATTAAATTTTCCGCTTCAGTGTTTCGATCGACCGATCGCCTCAGCTTTCTTGAGCGGCGCGTCAGAACACGAACATTTAAAGCAGAATGATGGCGATCAGGGGCACGCCCATGAGCCAGAGAACGATGCCTTTCATTTCAGAACCTCCACGTCGTTGCCGTTGAATTGGTAACGCGGGCTGTCGGGAAACGTTCTCTGCATCGGATGGAGGCCTTACGGCACTGTCAGTCAGATCGGGCGCGCTACTGCATAATTCCTTAAATCGGAATCGATTTAAGGAATTATGCAGAAGTTTAAAGCGTTACAGCGTCCTTTGCGCATCATATTTGATGCGCGGCGCTGTAAGGGCGTCGTAATATTTTGAGATTGCTGCGTAATGTCTTCCAAGGGTCGGTTTCGATCCAGGGAGAAATTGGCCAGTTGTCGCTGACCGAAGAGCAACAAAAAAGGTCGGGCGAGCCCGACCTTCTCATTCGCTGCACTGCCGCCGCCCACAAATCTGCGTTCGGCGACGTCGGGCGAAAATTACTTGGCCTGCAGGTTGTCTGCAGAAGACTTGCCGGTCTTGCGGTCGCGCGTCAGCTCGTAGCTGATCTGCTGACCTTCGTTGAGGCCGGAAAGGCCTGCGCGCTGAACGGCCGAGATGTGAACGAACACGTCCGGGCTGCCGTCGTCAGGCTGAATGAAGCCGAAGCCCTTGGTGCTGTTGAACCACTTTACTGTGCCTGTAGCCATGACGATTCCCTTTCAATCGCTCGTAATAGACATTCCCGGAAACAAACCTCCGGATCAAGATAACCGATTTTGAAGAGGGAAGTCCGTCTCTCACGCGCTTAGGGCGCCGACACAAAGTTCGTCAGCAATATCGATTTCCGCCACATAGGAGCTGAATGTGACGATTGCAAGGCTTTGTTCGCCGATGCCTCGACGAGTTGCGCGGGTATGCACATGCGAGCGCTCACCAAGATATCATCGCGCTGAATGGCGACAAGGTTTTTGGAGTATTATGCAGGAAACTGGTGCTGCTAGAGAGATTTGAACTCTCGGCCTCTCCCTTACCAAGGGAGTGCTCTACCCCTGAGCTATAGCAGCATCTCGCGGCCGGTTCGTTGACAAGCCGCATCAAGCGAGGCGCCTATTGCCATAGCTGGACGGGGAGCGCAAGCCGCATTTCGAAGTTTTCGGTGTTGAGCTGTGAGAAAATCCATTTTGGCTTCCGAAGCCCCTGGTTTTGCGCTAATGCAGCCTTATGCAAACAGACGATAAGAAAAGCGCTGAGGGCGAACCGCCGCTGGCCGAACCGCAGAATGCGACGGCAAAGCGCAAGCAAAAGGATACGACCGAGCAGGACCTGAGAAAGGCGCGCCTTGCCAAGACGCTGCGCGACAATCTCCAGCGCCGCAAACAGCAGATGCGTGCGCGCCGTTCCGGTGCCGCCGACGAGGCGATCGGCGTGCCTGCCGCAAAAACGGACGAATCCGAAGATTAGTTCGACGAGGGGGAGGGCTGCCGTTCGGTATTCCTTCACGCATGCAGGTGGCCGTGGCCGTCTTGCGTTCAAGGCACTTCTAATTTCGCGGCGTCTCCACTAAAGAGGCGCCTTCAGACACACTTCAATTTTTTGGAAAGGCGGGCCAAGCCCGTTCGAGAGGCCTCATGGATCGCATCAGGATTGTAGGCGGGAATGAACTTCACGGGGTCATCCCGATCTCCGGCGCGAAGAATGCGGCCCTGCCGTTGATGATCGCATCGCTGTTGACCGACGACACGCTGACACTGGAAAACGTTCCGCATCTGGCCGACGTCGAGCAGCTGATCCGCATCCTCGGCAACCACGGCGTCGATATCTCGGTCAACGGCCGACGCGAGCGCCAGGGCGAAAGCTACGCCCGCACGATCCATTTCACCTGCCGCAACATCGTCGACACCACGGCGCCCTATGAGCTGGTGTCGAAGATGCGTGCAAGCTTCTGGGTCATCGGTCCGCTTTTGGCGCGCGAAGGCAAGGCCCGTGTGTCGCTGCCGGGCGGCTGCGCCATCGGCACACGCCCGGTCGATCTGTTCATCGAGGGTCTGCAGGCGCTGAGCGCCAACATCGAGATCGACAGCGGCTACGTCAACGCCACGGCGCCGGCAGGCGGCCTGATCGGCGCCCGCTACACCTTCCCGAAGGTTTCCGTGGGTGCCACCCATGTGCTGATGATGGCGGCGACGCTTGCCAACGGCACCACCGTGCTCGGCAATGCCGCGCGCGAGCCCGAAGTGGTCGACCTTGCCAATTGCCTGAACGCCATGGGCGCCAAGATCACCGGCCAGGGCACGGCGACGATCACCATCGAGGGCGTTCGCTCCCTGTCCGGCGCGCGCCACCGCGTGCTGCCCGACCGTATCGAGACCGGCACCTATGCCATGGCCGTCGCCATGACCGGCGGCGACGTCATTCTCGAAGACACGGATATGGCGCTGCTTGACACCGCGCTCGAGGCGATCCGCCGGGCGGGCGCCGAGATCACCCCGACCAACAGCGGCATCCGCGTGGTGCGCAACGGCGCCGGCATCAAGCCGGTCGACATCGTTACGGATCCTTTCCCGGGCTTCCCGACCGATCTGCAGGCCCAGTTCATGGGGCTGATGACCAAGGCGAACGGCGTTTCGCACATCACCGAGACGATCTTCGAAAACCGCTTCATGCACGTGCAGGAACTGGCGCGCCTCGGCGCCAAGATCTCGCTTTCCGGCCAGACGGCCAAGATCGAAGGTGTCAGCCGGCTGAAGGGCGCGCCCGTGATGGCGACAGACCTGCGCGCCTCGGTCTCGCTCGTGATCGCCGGCCTTGCGGCGGAAGGCGAAACCATGGTGTCGCGCGTCTACCATCTCGACCGCGGCTTCGAGCGGCTGGAAGAAAAGCTCACCCGTTGCGGCGCTCACGTCGAGCGCGTCAGCGACTGATTTTGCCCGTTGCGCCTGATGCCGTTGCGGTTTCAGGCGCGACGTCCTATGTCCATTTCACTTGTGGCACGCAAAATGTGCGACGAAAGCGAAAGGAATGGATCGCATGGATGGTCTGAAGCTGCTGGCGCTCGACGAGGAGGACCTGGCGGTTGTCTCCGCCCACGTCCAGGATGCCGTGTTCAAGGTTTCCGGACTGGAATACGACGCGCGCCGCAAGCAGTTTTCGCTCACCGTCAACCGCTTCGTCTGGGAGATGGCCGATGGCAAGCGGCGTTCCTTCGAGCGTCGTCGCGCCGTGCTCCTGTTCAAGCGGGTCAGCGCCGTGCGCTCGCTCGGCTTTGACCGTCGCAACGGCGAAGCCGTGCTCGATCTGCTGGCGGTGCGGTTCGCCGTTGCGGGTGAGGGGCCGGAAGGCACCGTCGAACTGGTGCTTGCCGGCGAAGCTTCCATTGTCCTTGATGTGGAATGCATCGAGGCGCAGCTTGCAGATACCGGCGGAGCGTGGGAAACCGCTTTCAAGCCCCGGCATCCCGAAGGCGTTTGAACCCCACGACACTGGCATACCACAAGGACATTTTGCGTTGGCAATCAGGCTGAACTATCTCGACGGTAACTTCGAACAGCAGTTCGCGGCATTCCTGACCACCAAGCGTGAAGTTTCCGAGGACGTGAACGCGACGGTCAAGGCGATCATCGACGATGTTCGCCTGCGCGGCGATCAGGCGGTGGCGGAATATTCCGCCCGCTTCGACGGCATCGACTTCGCAACGACGCCGATGGCCGTCAGTGCCGAGGAAATCGATGCCGCGATCCAGAGCGTCGAGCCGGAAGTGCTGGGCGCGCTCAAGGTTGCCGCCGTCCGTATCGAGGCGCACCACGCCCGCCAGCGGCCGAAGGACGATATCTACGAGGATACGATGGGCGTCGGCCTCGGCTCGCGCTGGACGGCGGTCGACGCCGTCGGGCTGTACGTCCCGGGCGGCACGGCGAGCTATCCGAGCTCGGTGCTGATGAACGCGCTGCCGGCCAAAGTCGCCGGCGTCGAGCGCATCGTCATGGTCGTGCCGGCCAGTGGCGGCAAGATCAACCCGGCGGTGCTGGCCGCGGCGCGGCTTGCCGGTGTCGAGGAAATCTACCGCATCGGCGGCGCGCAGGCGGTCGCTGCCCTTGCCTATGGCACCGCAACCATCGCGCCGGTGGCAAAAGTCGTCGGGCCGGGCAATGCCTATGTCGCTGCCGCCAAGCGCCAGGTCTTCGGCACCGTCGGCATCGACATGATCGCCGGCCCGTCCGAGGTGCTCGTCATCGCCGATCGGGAAAACGACCCGGACTGGATTGCTGCCGACTTGCTTGCGCAGGCCGAGCACGATGTCGGCGCCCAGTCTATCCTGATCACCGACGACGCGGCCTTCGGCCAGGCGGTCGAAGCGGCGGTCGAGCGTCAGCTGAAAACCCTGCCGCGGGCCGAGACGGCATCGGCGAGCTGGCGCGATTTCGGCGCGATCATCCTGGTTCCGGACCTCGAAAAGTCTATACCGCTTGCAAACCGCATAGCCGCCGAGCATCTGGAACTGGCGCTTGCCGATCCCGAGCCGATGGTCGCCAGGATCCGCAATGCCGGCGCCATCTTTGTCGGACGCCACACGCCCGAAGTCATCGGCGACTATGTCGGCGGCTCGAACCACGTGCTGCCGACGGCGCGTTCGGCACGGTTCTCCTCCGGTCTCGGCGTTCTCGATTACATGAAGCGCACGTCGATCCTGCGTCTGGACGCGGAGCAGCTTCGCATCCTCGGCCCGGCCGCGATCGCGCTGGCACGGTCCGAAGGGCTTGAGGCCCATGCGCGCTCGGTCGCCATTCGCCTCAATCTCGGGGATGCGGGATGAAAGCTGACCGCAACCAGCGCCTCTGCGATGTCGTACTGGACGAGACGATCGGCCGTTCGACGCCCGACGTGGAGCATGAGCGCGCGGTTGCGATCTTCGACCTTCTCGAAGAAAACCTGTTCGAACCGGTCGGCCATCCCGGCGGCCCCTACAAGCTCAACCTCTCTCTGATGGATGCCAAGCTGGTCTTTGCGATCTCGACCGAGAAGGGATCTGACGTCGCCACCCATATTCTCTCGCTGACGCCGTTTCGCCGGATCGTGAAGGACTACTTCATGATCTGCGAGAGCTACTACGAGGCGATCCGCTCGGCGACGCCGAGCCAGATCGAGGCGATCGACATGGGGCGCCGCGGCATCCACAACGAGGGATCGCAGACGCTGATGGACCGCCTGTCCGGCAAGATCAGGCTCGATTTCGACACCGCCCGCCGCCTGTTCACGCTCGTTTGCGTGCTCTATTGGCGCGGATGACGGCGGAGACCGGGATGACGGGAACCGCGACGCACCCGCCGACAACGCCCCGTTCCGTTCTCTTCATGTGCGGCATGAACGCGATCCGCTCGCCGATGGCAGAGGCGCTTGCCAAGGCGGCCCTGCCGGCGGGCACCTATGTCGCCTCCGCCGGCGTACGCCACGGCGAGCGCGATCCCTTTGTCGATGTCGTGCTGGATGAGATTGGCCTGTCGATCGGGCGGCATCAGCCGCGCACCCTGGACGAGCTCGAGGACGACTATTTCGACCTCATCGTCACGCTGGCCCCGGAGGCGCACCACGTAGCACTGGAATTGACGCGCTCCATGGCCGTCGACGTGGTCTATTGGCCGACGCCGGACCCGACGGTTGCGACCGGCACGCGTGAGCAGATTGTCGACGCCTATCGCGCCGTTCGTGATCACCTTGCCACTCTGATTAGTCGCCGTCTGGTAGTGGCGCCCGCGGGCGAAAAGGCCTAAGGCAGTACAAAAGCGGAAAAGCCGGCGCAAAGCGGTTCACAAATCCTCGTCGATTGTGTAGTTTCCGGCGAATTTTTCGGGATGCGTGTCGTATCCCCGAACAAACACAGAAAGAACAGTCCTACATGGCGAAAGAAGAAGTCCTCGAATTCCCGGGCGTGGTCACGGAATTGCTTCCCAATGCGACCTTCCGCGTGAAGCTCGAAAATGAACATGAAATTATTGCCCATACCGCAGGCCGCATGCGCAAGAACCGTATCCGCGTTCTGGCCGGCGACAAGGTGCTCGTCGAAATGACGCCCTATGACCTGACCAAGGGTCGCATCACCTATCGTTTCAAGTAAACCACCGACAGGTGGCTTCATCATATCTCTGGGGTGACGGCGCGTTCCGATGACAGCGGCTCAAAAACTGATACTGGCGTCCGGTTCGCCGCGTCGCGTCGAGCTTTTGGCCCAGGCAGGCATTGAGCCTGCGCGCCTGATGCCGATGGATCTCGACGAGACGCCAAAGCGTTCCGAGCATCCGCGTTCGCTGGCGCGTCGCCTCTCGGCTGAGAAGGCGAAGGCGGCGCTTGCGGCGATCAAGGGCGAAGCCGGTTGGGATGGCAGCTATATCCTGGCAGCCGACACGGTCGTCTGTGTCGGCCGGCGCATCCTGCCGAAGCCGGAACTCGTCAGCGAAGCCTCGAGCGCCCTGCATCTTCTGTCGGGCCGCAGCCACCGCGTCTATACCGGCGTCTGCCTGATCACGCCCGACAAGACGCTGCGCCAGAAGGTGGTCGACACCAAGGTTCGCTTCAAGCGCCTTTCCGGCTTCGACATTGAGAGCTATCTTGCCTCCGGCCAATGGCGCGGCAAGGCAGGGGCCTATGGCATCCAGGGCATCGCCGGCAGCTTCGTGGTCAAAATCGTCGGCTCCTACAGCAACGTCGTCGGCCTGCCGCTCTATGAGACGGTCGGCCTGCTGGTCGGCGAAGGCTACGACGTTCACAACCGTTGGCTGGAAGGCTGAAGGCAGTGACTGGTGAAGACAAGAAGAGCGGTTCGAACGTAGCACCTCTGCGCGCACCGCGTCCGTGCCCCGAATGCGGCCGTCCCTCGCACCGCGAGCACTATCCCTTCTGCTCGGACCGCTGCCGCAATGTCGACCTCAATCGCTGGCTCTCGGGCTCCTATGCCATTCCTGCCGCAGACGACGAGACGAAAGCGGACGACGACGATCGCTGACCGCGATCTGCCTGAATATCTTCGGTTTTTTGGCTTTTTCCACTATCTTTGAAATTCCTGCCAAAAAACTTTCATTTGGTGCTGGACACCGCCGAACAAGATGTTATAACCCCGCTCGCTTCCGGGGCACAGACAACGCCCCGAGGGCTCCGAGAGGAGCCGCTGCCCGAAACGGCAGGATGCCCGGATAGCTCAGTTGGTAGAGCAGCGGATTGAAAATCCGCGTGTCGGTGGTTCAAATCCGCCTCCGGGCACCATCACTAAAATCAGCCTTTGGTTTTAGGTCGTTTTGTTGTCCAAACGTCCAGAAAAGTACACCACCTCAAAATTCTGGACATTTTTGTTCCCACCTCGCCGACTGCCTCTTTGATCAAATCAAGAAAGGGGAGCGGATCTTCGCCGACGAAACCACCTTGCCGACGTTGGCTCCCGGTTCAGGATCGACAAAGACAGCCTGGCTTTGGGCCTATGCCAAATACAACATAGTCAAGAGAGCCTGAGGACGCTTTCGAAGCGCTACGGGATCAATCAGAAGACCGTCGCCAAGTGGCGGAAGCAGACCTTCCGCCGCTACCGAATGCCAAATTTGCTGTAGCCGCCGATTATGTCTCCCCCTCACTCCTCGCGGAAGGCCCTGAGCATCTGGTCGGTGAAGGGTTTTGTGAGGTATGAGATTGCGGTTCTCTCGTCGGTCTGGACGAAGACCTCGACGGGCATGCCGGGCATCAGCTTGCGGCCGCCGAGCCTGTCGAGCGGCTCGGTGATCTCGACGGTGGCGAGATAGAACGGCTGTCCGGTGTTGCGGTCGAGCGTGGTGGCGGCGGCGACGACGTCGATGCGGCCGTCGAGTTCGGGGGTGGTGCGCTGGTTGAAGACGGTAAAGCGCATGCGGCTCGGCTGGCCGGGGGCGATGCGGTCGATGTCGGCCGGCGGGATGCGGATTTCGACCGTCAGGTCCTCGCCCTCGGGCACGATCGACATGGCGGTGGCGCCGGGGGCGATGATGCCGCCGATGGTGTGGAGCTGCAGGTCGTAGACGAGACCGTCGACGGGGGCGCGCACCACCATGCGCGACAGCCGGTCTTCGGCCGCCACCGCCCGCTCGCTGAGCTCGGCGATCTTGGCCTCGAGGCCGACGATCTGGCCCTGCGTTTCCTTGCGGTTGTTCTGGTCGATCGACAGCAGCTTGATGCGCAGCTCGCTGATCTGGCCGACCGCCTCGGCGATGCGGGCCAGCAGTTCGCCCTTGGAACCATCGATGCGGGCCATCTGGCGCAACAGGTCGCGATGTTCGGAGATCGGCACCAGGCCGCTCTTCAGCAAGGTGTCGAGCTTGCTGAGTTCCTTTTCGACGATCTCCTTCTCCTTGTCGCTCGAGCCGGTCTGGGCCTTGAGGCCGCGGATCTGCTCCTCGAACTGGCCGATCTGCAGCCGCATCTGCTCTTCCTGGCTGGTGATCATCCGGCGGTTGGCCTCAAACAGTTTCAGCTCGCTGAC
>NZ_MBSS01000005.1 GCF_001695855.1 Ensifer sp. LC163 | reverse complement strand
GATCTCTACATCGCCTGCGGCATCTCCGGGGCGATCCAGCATCTGGCCGGCATGAAGGATTCGAAGGTCATCGTCGCCATCAACAAGGACGAGGAGGCGCCGATCTTCCAGGTCGCCGATTACGGCCTCGTCGCCGACCTGTTCGAAGCCCTGCCGGAGCTGCAAAAGGCGCTGTAACCATTCGCCAACCGCGCCGTGAGAGCCCCAAGGAAAAGGGCTGGCAAAAGCGCTGACTTGGCATTAACAATCTACCGGGCCGGTCAGACCAGCCCGGTATTTTCGTATGTGACGGCGGCATGGCCGCCAAAATTCTTGAAGATGGATGTTCGCCGCGATGATCAAGACGGTCGGAGTTATTGGTGCCGGGCAGATGGGCTGCGGCATTGCGCATGTTTCGGCAATGGCCGGATACAAGGTGCAGATCTACGATCTTGCCGCTGACCGCATCGAGGCAGGGCTGGCCACCGTCAACGGCAACCTTGCCCGTCAGGTGTCTTCCGGCAAGATGACCGACGAGGCCCGCAAGAGCGCGCTGGCGCTGATCAAGGGCTCGTCCGATATCAACGACCTGTCGCAGGTGGACCTCGTCATCGAGGCGGTCACCGAGGACGAAACCATCAAGCGCAAGATCTACGGCCAGGTATGTCCTATCCTGAAGCCGGAAGCACTGCTTGCGACCAACACCTCGTCGCTGTCGATCACCCGCCTCGCCTCGGCAACCGACCGTCCGGAAAAATTCATGGGCATCCACTTCATGAACCCGGTTCCGGTGATGAAGCTGGTCGAGCTCGTGCGCGGCATCGCGACGGACGAAGGTACGTTCAAGGCAGCCAAGGAATTCGTCGGCACGCTCGACAAGACGGTGACGGTCGCCGAAGACTTCCCAGCCTTCATCGTCAACCGCATCCTGCTGCCGATGATCAACGAAGCGATCTACACGCTCTATGAAGGCGTCGGCACGGTAGACGCGATCGATACCGCCATGAAGCTCGGCGCCAACCACCCGATGGGTCCCTTGCAGCTCGCAGACTTCATCGGTCTCGACACCTGCCTGTCGATCATGCAGGTGCTGCACGACGGTCTGGCGGACTCGAAGTATCGTCCCTGCCCGCTGCTGGTAAAATATGTCGAAGCCGGCTGGCTTGGCCGCAAGTCCGGCCGCGGTTTCTACGACTATCGCGGCGACGTGCCGGTGCCGACCCGCTAATCCACCGACATCCGAAATTCAAAGCCCAGCGAAATGCCGGGCTTTTCATTTTCAGACCGTGGCGGACAGGCGCTCAACTGCCGGCGGCCGGGGCAATGGCGGCGCTGATCAGCGCCTTGGCATCGTCGCTGTCCCAGGCGGCCGGGCCGTTCATCGAGCCGATCAGGCAACCCTTGTCGTCGAGCAGCAAGGTTGCCGGCAGGCCGAATGCCAATCCTTCCTTCTTCAGACTGTTGAAGACGCCCATCGAAGCATCGCGGTAGTAGCGCAGGTCGTGGACGGCGGTCTCGTCGAGGAAGGCTTTCGGCTTTTCGTCGTCGCCGACGTCGATGTTGATCGCGACCACCTCGAACTTGTCGCTGCCGAGCGACTTCTGCAGCGCGTTGAGGGCGGGCATCTCCTCGCGGCAGGGCACGCACCAGGTCGCCCAGAGATTGACGAGGATGGTTTTGCCGGCAAATGCAGCGGTAGTCGTCGGCTTGCCGTCCGGGCCGTTGAAATCAAGCGCGATCGGGCGCGGCGACGCGGCCGGCGACATCGCAGCCACCTGCCCCTTCATGAACGGCGTCAGCGAGGCGACCTTTTCGCCCGTCAACGGGCAGACGGCAGCGGCCGTTTCGGTCGTCTCGGCATTGCCAGACCCCGTCTCCTTCACGTATACCGCTGCCGCACCGACGATCACGCCGAACACGGCGGCGAGCGCGAACAATTTCACGGCCGGGGGGGATTTCTTCTGGTCGGACATTTCATTCTCCAAGGCGGGCATTCTTCATGGCTGACGGCAATTCCGAGACGAAATCCTCCAACCAGATGTGGGGCGGTCGCTTCGCCTCGGGTCCGGATGCGATCATGGAGGAGATAAATGCCTCGATCGGCTTCGACAAGAAGCTCTATGCTCAGGACATCCGCGGCTCAATAGCGCATGCGACCATGCTTTCGCATCAAGGCATCATTTCGGCCGAGGACAAAGACAAGATCGTTCACGGTCTCAACACGATCCTGTCAGAGATCGAAAGCGGCCAGTTCGAGTTCTCCCGTCGCCTCGAAGACATCCACATGAACATCGAGGCCCGGCTTGCGACCCTGATCGGCCCGGCCGCCGGTCGGCTGCACACCGCCCGTTCGCGCAACGACCAGGTGGCGCTCGACTTCCGCCTCTGGGTCAAGGAAGAGCTGCAGCGGACCGAGAAGGCGCTGACCGGCCTGATCGCCGCCTTCCTCGACCGCGCCGAGGAACATGCCGAGACCGTCATGCCCGGCTTCACCCATCTGCAGACGGCTCAGCCCGTGACCTTCGGCCACCACTGCATGGCCTATGTCGAAATGTTCGGCCGCGACCGCTCGCGCGTGCGCCACGCCATCGAGCACATGGACGAAAGCCCGATCGGCGCGGCCGCCCTTGCCGGCACCGGCTTCCCGATCGATCGTCACATGACCGCCAGCGCGCTTGGCTTTGCCGGTCCGACCCGCAACTCGATCGACACGGTTTCGGACCGCGACTTCGCGCTCGAATTCCTGTCGATTGCCGCAATCGCCGCCACCCACCTGTCGCGCCTTGCCGAAGAGATCGTCATCTGGTCGACGCCGCAGTTCGGCTTCATCCGTCTCTCCGACGCGTTTTCGACCGGCTCCTCGATCATGCCGCAGAAGAAGAACCCCGATGCCGCCGAACTGGTGCGCGCCAAGACCGGCCGCATCAACGGCTCGCTGATCGCACTTCTGACCGTCATGAAGGGCCTGCCGCTTGCCTATTCCAAGGACATGCAGGAAGACAAGGAGCAGGTCTTCGACGCGGCTGAAAGCCTCGAGCTCGCCGTTGCCGCGATGACCGGCATGGTGCGCGACATGACCATCCGCGCCGACCGGATGAAGGCGGCTGCCGGCTCCGGTTATTCGACCGCGACCGACCTTGCCGATTGGCTGGTGCGCGAAGCGGGCCTTCCTTTCCGCGATGCCCACCACGTCACCGGCCGCGCCGTGGCGCTGGCCGAGCAGAAGGCCTGCGACCTCGCCGATCTCACGCTCGAAGACCTGCAGTCGATCCATCCCCAGATCACCGCCAAGGTGTTCGACGTGCTGACGGTCGAGGCCTCGGTCGCCAGCCGAACCTCCTTCGGCGGCACCGCTCCGAACGAGGTTCGCAAGCAGATCGCCTGGTGGCGCGCCCGCAACTGATTCCTGTCGCCCGAAACCGTTCAGCGGTTTCGGGCCGACGGCACGCCTGGGCACAAGGGTCTGAAACGCGTCGCAGAATCAGGGTGCACAAGCGCCGGAAAAATCGATAAGACATCGCACCAGCATCAGTCTCCGCGAAGGAAAATCACGATGACATTCACGAAGGCGGCCCGGCTCGCGCTTCTTCTGGCGATCCCCGGGCTGGTTCTTGTCGGTTGCGGACGCAAGGGCGACCTCGACCGACCCGGTTCGACGGCACCGATCAACACCTTGACCCCTGCCGGAACCGTCGAAAAGAAAGAACAGGTGGACGACCGCCGTTTCCTGCTCGATCCCCTCCTCTAGAGCGTTTCCAGCTTAAACGGGGTGTAAAAACGCTCTAACTCTTTGTTTCAACGCATTTCCCGACGGAAAACCGCTTCGCACTTTTCCTGGAAATGCTCCAAGCCGAGCAACGCCCGTGAACCATTTCGAATACCGCGACGGAATCCTCTACGCTGAAGACGTGCCGGTGACCGACATCGCCCGTACCGTCGGAACGCCCTTCTACTGCTATTCGACGGCGACGCTCGAGCGGCACTACAAGGTCTTCTCCAAGGCCTTTGCCGACGTCGACGCGATGGTCTGCTACGCCATGAAGGCCAATTCGAACCAGGCCGTCCTGAAGACGCTCGCCCGCCTTGGCGCCGGCGTCGACGTCGTGTCGGGCGGCGAACTGCGCCGCGCGCTCGCCGCCGGCATTCCGGCGGGCCGCATCATGTTTTCGGGTGTCGGCAAGACCCCGCAGGAAATGGACCTGGCACTCGAGGCCGGCATCTACTGCTTCAACGTCGAGTCCGAACCGGAACTCGAGATCCTGAACCAGCGCGCCGTCCGCGCCGGCAAGCGTGCGCACGTCTCCTTCCGCATCAACCCGGATGTCGACGCCCGCACCCATTCGAAGATCTCGACCGGCAAGAAGGAAAACAAGTTCGGCATTTCGTGGGAGCGCGCCCGCGCCGTCTACGCCCATGCCGCAACGCTGCCCGGCATCCAGGTGACCGGCATCGACATGCATATCGGCAGCCAGATCACCGAGCTGCAGCCCTTTGACGATGCCTTCAAGCTGCTGCGCGAGCTGGTCGACACGCTGCGCAGCGACGGCCACGCGATCGATCACGTCGATATCGGCGGCGGTCTCGGTATTCCCTATAAGGAAGACAACAATCCGCCGCCGCTGCCCGACGCCTATGCCGAAATTGTCAAGAGCCAGCTGCAATCGCTCGGCTGCAAGATCGTCACCGAGCCGGGCCGGCTGATCGTCGGCAATGCCGGCATCCTCGTGACCGAGGTCATCTACGTCAAGGATGGCGGCGACAAGACCTTCGTCATCGTCGATGGCGCCATGAACGATCTGATCCGCCCGACGCTCTACGAGGCCTATCACGAGATCAGGCCGGTCCGCATCTCCGCCGCCAATGCGCCCCGCATCAAGGCCGACGTCGTCGGTCCCGTCTGCGAGACCGGCGACTACCTGGCGCTCGATCGCGAGATGGCCATGCCGAAGCCGGGCGATCTCTTCGCCATCAGCTCTGCCGGCGCCTATGGTGCAGTCCAGGCCAGCACCTACAACAGCCGGCTCTTGATCCCGGAAGTGCTGGTCAAGGGCGACCGCTTCCATGTGATCAGGCCGCGCCAAAGCTACGACGACCTGATCGGGCTCGATTCCGTCCCGGACTGGCTCGACTGAGCGACCTTCCGGATCGGACGATGATCTGTGGATCGCCCGTGCGGGCGATCACGATTTTGTTGTCGCCCTCGTCTTCGCCACAAACGATGTTATCCTGATCATTCAAAAGGTCGGTCACGAGCGGTCATGAGCGACCGAAAGGGAACTTGGGCGGATGACGCAATTCCGGCAGGATGAGACGCCACAACCGAAGTCGTTTGCCAGAACGCTGGCGCTGAAGAGATTTGTCGCGCGGGCGGTGCTGATCGCCGAGCAGGTGTTGCCGTGCGCCCTCGTTCCCGCGTCGATCGCCCTCCTGTTTCTATCCGCCGCCTGGCTCGGTCTGTTCCGCATTGCCCCACTCTGGCTGCACGCCGTCGTGCTTCTGGGCTTTCTCGTCGCCTTCATCGCCTCCCTCGTTCCGCTGACCCGGTTAAGATTGCCTGGGAATGTCGACGCAGACCGGATGCTGGAGGAACGCAACGACCTTCCCCACCAGGCGATCCGCGTCCAAGACGATATGCCGGCAACCGGCGGTGCCTTCGGCGAAGCGCTGTGGCGCGAACATCAGGCGCGCATGGCGCGGACGATCCGCGCGCTCGACACCGGCCTGCCGCGTCCCGACATTGCCCGCCACGACCCCTTCGCGCTGCGCGCGCTGCCGGTTCTGCTCGCCTGCGTCGCTTTCGCCTATTCCTATTCCAATCGGGCGGGACTGCTCTCCGACGTGTTCCATCTGCCGCAGGCGACAAGCGAAGTCGCCGACATCCGGGTAGATGCCTGGGTGACGCCGCCCGCCTATACCGGGCGCGCGCCCGTCTTCCTCACCGGTCGCCAGGGCGTCGCATCCCCCTCTGATGAAATGGCGGCAATCACCATTCCGCAGTTCAGTGATCTGACCGTGCGCGTCACCGGCGCCGGCACGGAAGAAACCGTCCGCTATGCGGAAGACGGAGCGGCAGAGCCGATCATCATCCCGACCGCCGGGGAAAAAACCGACGAAAAGACTGCGTCAGCGCAACCGGCCGTCCAAAAGGCGCCCGATAATGCCGTGCGCAATCACGCCTACAAGATTGTCAAGGGCGGCGAACTATCTGTCGGCGACCAGAGGTGGACGTTCAAGATCACCCCGGACAGCGTGCCGCAGATCGCCTTCGACGGCCTGCCGAAGCCCACCCCCAATGCGTCGCTGGACATCGCCTTCCTGGCAACCGACGATTACGGCATCGCGCAGGCATGGGCTGAGATCAAGCCGCTGGACGAGCCTGTGAAGGACGCACGGCCGCTCTATCCGCTTCCCGAATACCGGCTCGACCTGCCGCGCCGCAATGCCCGCGAGGCCAAGGGCACGACCAGCCGCAACCTCAGTGAACATCCGCTCGCCGGCAAGCGCGTTCGCCTCACGCTCGTCGCTCGCGATGCTGCCGGCCAGGAGGGCCGAAGCGTGCCGCAGGATATGATCCTGCCGGCACGCCAGTTCTTCAATCCCCTGGCGGGCTCCGTCGCCGAACAGCGCCAGGTCTTCGCACTCAACGCCAACGACCTGCCCCGGGCGATCGACCTCAACGATGCGATCACCAGCTTCGCCGAGGAGACGATCCCCAACCTCACCCATTTCCTGCTCTTGAAGTCGGCGCGCTCACGCATGGCGCTGGCGCATAACGACGACATGCTGCGCGATGCCGCAAAACACCTCTGGGAGATCGCGCTTGGCATCGAAGATGGCGATCTGTCGCTCGCCGACCGCCGCCTGCGCGACGCGCAGCAGGCGTTGTCGGACGCGCTTGAGCGCAATGCGCCCGATGAGGAGATCGCCAAACTGATGAAGGAACTGCGCGAAGCCATGCAGGAATACATGCAGGCGCTCGCCAAGGAGGCCGCGAAAAACCCGCGCATGGCCGCCAATCCGGATCAGAACAATGTGCTGCGCCCGCAGGATCTGGAGAAGTTGATGAACCAGATCGAGAACCTGGCGCGATCGGGCGCACGCGACCAGGCCCGGCAGATGCTGTCCGAGCTCCAGCGGCTGATGAACAACCTGCAGGCCAACCGCGGCCAGCAGCAGATGGGCGAACAGAACAACGCCATGCGCGAGCAGATGGACAAGCTCGGCCAGCTGATGCAGGAACAGCAAAGGCTGATGGACGAGACGTTCAAGCTCGACCAGGCGCAGCGCGACCGCATGCAGCGCGGCGATCCGTTGCAGGGCGAAGACAACGAGCTTTACGGTCAGGAAATGCCGCAGGACCCCGGTCAGCGCGGCGATGAGAACGGTGAGCCCAACCCGCTTGACGACATGACCGCCGAGCAGCTGAAGGACGCGCTGAAGCAGCTGAAGCAGCAGCAGGATGCGCTGGGCAAGCAACTCGGCGAGTTGCGGAAGGGCTTGGAAAGCCTGGGCATCAAGCCCGGCAAGGGGTTCGGCGACGCCAAGCGCGAAATGGAAGGCGCCTCCGGATCGCTCGGCAAGGGCCAGGGCGAGCCGGCCGTCGGCAGCCAGGGCCGCGCACTGCAGGCACTGCGCGAAGGCGCCCAGGACATGATGAACCAGATGCAGGCCCAGGGTCAGGGGCCCGGCCAGGGCATTCCGCAATACGGCCAGAATGGCCGCGATCCGCTCGGCCGGCGCCAGCAGAACGCCGGTCCGGATTTCGGCGACCAGGTCAAGGTGCCGGATGAAATCGATACCCAGCGCGCCCGCGAGATCCTCGACGAAATCCGTCGCCGGCTCGGCAACACCCTGTCGCCGGAAGCCGAGCGTCAATATCTCGAGCGATTGCTCGACATGCGCTGACCACGGCCGATAGAAACAACCAGAAACGACAACGCCCTCGGAGCGGAAACGCACCAAGGGCGTATTCAGTTGTCAAACCGGCAGGCCTTCACGGCTGTCTCCGCCCCCGACGGGCAGTCGTGCGCCGCCGCTTCACGGCGGAGGCTGTCAGGCAGCGAGTGCCAGTGCAACGGCCTTGCGGATATCAGGCAGGGAAAAGGGTTTGGAGATGACGTCGACGATCTTGTCGGCGAGATCGTCGGCACGCTCACGCTGCTCGGCGTAGCCGGTCATCAGCAGGATCTTCATCGCCGGGAAAGCGGCGGCCGCCTGATGCGTCAGCTCGATGCCGTCCATGACGGGCATGCGGATATCTGACAGCAGCAGATCGAAATTCTCGGTTTGCAGGCAGGCAAGTCCGTCTGCGCCGTCTCCAGCCTCTACGGTCTCATGTCCATCGAGCCTCAAGGCCCGCGCGACGAAGGAGCGCAATGCATCCTCGTCCTCGGTAATCAGGATCTTCGCCATCATGGCCTCCCGCGTTCGCTGCGACGGCACGGCTCTATCGCGAAGAGACCGGCCCATTCCTATGGGTACGGCAACGCCCACGAGAAATGTGACGGCGGGCCGCAGCGGCACGCGGCGCCCTCAAGGGGCGACGCACGACACGACCTCAAACAACCAGCTTTTTCTTTGTGTTCGGTAAACGCCGGGCGGCTGGATTTCGGAATCCCTGTTACGACAGCTCTACTCCGAGCGGGCGAACGCGGCCCGGACGCCGTTACAGCGCCACAATCTCAAATGCCGCAGCGCAGCGCATTCTCACCGTTATTCGGCGTCGCCGGTCACCACGCCGACGAAAGGCAATTCGCGGAATGCATAGGCCACGTCCATGCCGTAACCGACGACGAAATGATCCGGGCATTCGAAGCCGACATAATCCGCCTCAAGCTCGACCTTGCGCTTGACGCGCTTGTCGAGCAGCACCGCGACGGTGACGTTGCGCGCGCCGCGCTCGTACATCAGTTCCTTGGCAAAGCGCAGGGTGCGCCCGGATTCCAGGATATCGTCGATCAGGAGCACGTCCCGGCCGTGCACGTCGCTGTCGATGTCCTTGATGATCTTCACGCCCTGCGAGACGGTCCCGAGCCCGTAGCTCGACAGCGTGATGAACTCGACTTCCGGTGCAAGGCCGGTATTGTGCATGGCGCGGATCAGATCTGCGGCAAAGATGAACGAGCCCTTCAGCACCGCGATCACCAGAAGGTCCTGGTGCGGACCGTTGACGATCATATCGGCAAGCTCGTTGTTGCGTGCGGCAATCGTCTCTGCCGTGTAAAGGGGCTCGATATTCTTTCCGCGAACGACGGGCATGCGGCTTCTCCAGCGTTTCATCCGGAAGACAAACGCCTTCCCTTTCGCGCCCGCTTAGCACAATCAGCGCACGGAGACACCGTTTTCGGCGAAAGAAACCTTCACCTCCGGCATTTTTCCACCTGCATATGGGAGCCTGGTGACAAAGCGGCGGCTCTCGCCGGGCGCGATGGCAGCCCCCTCCGGCATCAGCCGCGTGGCGGTGACCTTGCGGCCATTGCTGACCACATCCACCACGACCAACGGCAGGCGCTGCAGGGCGGAGGAGGAATTATCGATGGAGCCGTAGACCGAAAGCACCCGCATGCCGCCGGAATAATCGAGCGAAGCGGTCACATCGGTGATCGCCAGCGGCTCGCTCTCGACCCCGTCGCCGGTCGAAAGGGCAATGATCGCTGCAAAAGCCGCAAGGGCGAAGCCTGCGACAAGCCCGGCGAACTGGCGTGCCGGCATGGCGCGTAACCGTTTCTCGGCGAGAGACAAGAGGCGCCTCAGCGGGGATTGCTCGTCGCGAACGACCGTCAGGGTCGGGCCATGGCGTCTGGTTTGCTTCTGATTGTCGTTGAAAACAGGATAGGGATTGCGGCGGGCCGTCGCCGAAACGGTCTCGAACTCGGCATCGACATAGTCGACGCGGCGCGTTGCAGATGCACCTTCGCGCGGAACCCGGTCCGGTGGCAGCAGATCGGCATAGGCCGCAGCTCCAGCCGATTTCGTGCGGAATGCCTGCATCGCCTTTCCTCCTGGATCGCGGGCGGACCTGCCGTCCCTGCGAAACCATCGGGCAATGCGCCGATCCCGAGCGGTGCAAGAATCAGGGCATTGCATCAAATCTTTCCGACACGTAAACCGAAATGGTTAATGTTTCGGAAAGAGGCCGTGAAAGCGGCGTCTTTTCATGAAAAATTAACCGCTGCTTAACCATGGTTCCGCTGGCGGTTTTACCTTTCGGTGCTTGTCGTCCTATGCGCAGATGGCCGGCCCCCAAGCAAAAACTGCACGGGTCGTGAGAGAGACTGGGCCAGCCTTTGATTCATTTTGAGAACGTCGGACTGCGTTATGGTATGGGGCCGGAAATTCTCCGGGACCTGACCTTCGACATTCCGCGTCGGTCGTTCCAGTTCCTGACCGGACCTTCGGGTGCCGGCAAGACGACGCTCTTGCGCCTGCTCTTCCTCTCATTGCAACCGACGCGCGGCCTGATCCGCATGTTCGACCGCAACATTTCGTCGATCCCGCGCGAAGAGTTCCCGATGCTGCGCCGGCGCGTCGGCATCGTTTTCCAGGATTTTCGCCTCCTCGACCATCTGACGACCTATGAGAACGTCGCGCTTCCCTTACGGGTGCGCGGCAAGGACGAATCGAGCTACCGCGCCGACGTGCTGGAACTGCTGAAATGGGTCGGACTTGGCGAGCGCATCAACGTGCTGCCGCCGGTTCTGTCCGGTGGCGAGAAGCAGCGCGCGGCAATCGCCCGCGCCCTGATCGACCGCCCGGAAATCCTGCTTGCGGACGAGCCGACTGGCAACGTCGATCCGCCAATGGCCCGCCGCCTCTTGAACCTCTTTCTCGAGCTCAACCGGCTCGGCACCGCCGTGGTCATCGCCACCCACGATCTGTCCTTGATGGATCAGGTCGAGGCGCGGCGCATGATCCTTTCGCAGGGGCGGCTCGATATCTATGAGTGAGAGCCGCACCAAACGCACCCACGAGGTGCCTGAGCAGCAGCCGGAACCGCAGCAGCAGCCGCGCCGGACGGAGATGCGCGTGCGGCCGATGGGGCCCATCGTGCCGGCGACGAATGTGTCCGGCCACGCGCTGATGTGCGTGATCGCGATCATGTCGTTCCTGGCCTGCCTGACGCTTGGCGGTGTCAGCATGGTGCGCGCCACCGCGCAAAGCTGGCAGAGCCAGATTTCTCGCGAGATCACCATCCAGATCAAGCCGGACGACAATCTCGACATGGAAAAAGCGCTCGCCGACGCGCGCGATCTGGCCCTGACCTTCAGCGGCGCGACCGGCGGCAACATCGTCGACCGCGCGGCGACCGCCCGTCTGCTCGAGCCGTGGCTTGGAGAAGGCCTCGATCTCGACGAATTACCGGTGCCCCGGCTCGTCATCATCACCATCGACGAGAACAATCCGCCCGATTTCGCCGCCATGCGCAAGGCACTGACGGAGATCATCCCCCAGGCCTTCCTCGACGATCACCGCACTTGGGTCGACCGTCTGGTGGCGATGGCCAACACGACGGCGATGATCGGCACGGGCGTGCTCGTCCTCGTGTTCTCGACCATGGTGCTGACCGTCATCTTCGCCACGCGCGGCGCACTGTCTGGCAACCGCCATATCGTCGAAGTGCTGCACTTCGTCGGCGCCGAGGCCGGCTTCGTGGCATCGGAGTTCCAGAAGCACTTCCTGAGAATAAGCCTCAAGGGGGCCGGCGCCGGCGGCCTGCTCGCCGCGATCTTCTTTGCGCTTGCAGGCTACTGGCAATCCCGCACATTGGCGACGCCGGAAACGGACCAGGCGACCGCCCTTTTCGGCACATTCACCATCGGCTACAGTGGCTATCTCGGCATTATCGCCATCATGATCGTCATTGCCGTGTTGACGACGCTGACGGCGCGGCTCACGGTAACGCGCACGATCTACGAGATCGACCTGATCCGCTCCGACCCAGGACGTACGGATACATACCAAAGCTGACGCCCAGATGTTTCGCCTTTATTCGATCTATTCCTTGCCGCAATCTGGCGCTATCTGAAGAGAATCATGATGGCGCAAGGACTTCGCGGGAGCGGGATGGCCAGAGGAGGAAAATGGCAAGGCGGGGCCGAGCAGGAACGCCGACCCCGTGGTCCCTTGCGCAAAATTCTCCGGCGAATGTTCTTCATTCTGCTCGTGCCGTCTGCGATCGTTGTCGCAGCCTTCCTCAACTTCGCCGATACCGTCGCCTCCTTGCAGCCTCCGGCAAACCCGAAGGCGGAAGCGATCGTCGTCTTGACCGGCGGCTTTCAGCGCATCGATCAGGCGGTCGACCTCCTGAAGTCCGGGGCCGGCAAACGCTTGCTGATTTCGGGCGTCCACCCGGCGACCACAGGCAGCCAGATCCGCCGCAACACCCAAAGCTCGGCTGATCTCTTCAAGTGCTGCGTCGACATCGGTCACGAGGCAATCGACACGATCGGCAACGCGACCGAGGCCAGCCAATGGATCAGCGACCGAGGCTACAAGCGCGTACTGGTCGTGACCAACAACTACCACATGCCGCGAAGCCTGCTCGAGCTGCGCCGCGCCCGCCCGGAGACCGAATTCATCGCCTATCCCGTCGTCAATTCGGACCTCAAGACGACGAACTGGCTACGCAATCCGATGGTGCTGAAATCGATCCTGCTGGAGTTCGGCAAGTATTCCGTCGCCTCCGTGCGCGATATGGCGGGTGCCCGCCCGGCGACCGGCTTGCGCACCGTTCCCTCGCGTGCGACGCCGGCCGAAGAATAATCGCCGGCGCGCCTCGATCAGCAAAGTGAGAACGAGCGGTTTTCCTTCGGCGTTTATTCGTGTACGCAGCGATCCATCGGCCCACGGGCTGGATATCCCTGAACTCGCCTCTCGAGAGCCTGCTGATGATCGTCCTGCGTTCGGTCCTTTTCAATCTGGTCTTCTACGTCAATCTCATCCTGCAGATGATCGTCTTTACGCCGGCCTATTTTCTGGTGCCGAGAAAGATGGCGTGGTTCGTTCCGAAGAATTGGGCGCGCAGCAATCACTGGCTGTTCGAAAAGATGGTCGGCACGACCTTCGAGATCGAGGGCTTGGAAAACATTCCCAAGAGCGGCTACATCTTCGCGCCCAAGCACCAGTCGTTCTGGGATGTCTATGCGCTCCTGCCCTGGCTCAATGATCCCTTCTTCATTCTCAAGCGCGAACTGACCTGGATCCCGCTCTTCGGCTGGTACGTCAAGAAGCAGCGCATGGTGCCGGTGAATAGGGCCGCCCGTGGCCGTGCCATGACCGAGGTCATGGATCGCACCAAGCAGGAAATGGCTTCCGGTCGCGAGCTGATCATCTATCCCGAAGGCACCCGGCGACCGCCTGGCGCACCGCCGCACTACAAATACGGCATCGCCCGGCTCTATCGCGATCTCAATGTGCCTGTGGTGCCCGTCGCCATGCATCCCGGCCTGTTCTGGCCGCGCCGCAAGTTCCTGCGCTTCCCCGGTCATTTCAAGGTGCGCGTGCTGCCGCCGATCGAAGCGGGCCTCGATCCGGACGAGTTCCTCGCCAGGCTGGTCGAAGTGACCGAGGCTGCAAGTGACGAACTGCTGATCGAGACCGTCAGGAATAACCCGCATCTGCCGCTGCCGCCGACGGCAAAGCAGCGCCTGAACGAGCTGAAGGCGATGGGCCGCGGCTAGATCATCCCGCGCATCAATGTCGATCCCGGAAATTATGCAGCAAGTTTAAAGCGTTACAGCGTCCTTTGCGCGTCATATATGACGCGCGGCGCTGTAAGGGTCGCCACGACTTCTTCCAGCCAATGATCGCGAATGCCCATCTCCTTGAGGTGGGCGAGCGTGTTGAACACGTATTCGCTGTTCGGACCCGACTTTCCCGACGAGACGGCGACGATCGCCGCCGCCTCCGGGGCACTGAGCGTACCGGCATATTGCACATGGGCGCGATCGATGACGTAGGTCAGCGCCGGGACGCGCCGGCCGTCGGCGAGCTGCACCGGCATCGTCTTTTCCTTGTAGACATGCGTGACGAGCTCGCGCTCCCGCAGATAGTCGACCACCTCGGCCCTCTCTCTGCTGTCGACGCGAAACGCCGTCCCGATGCAGGAGCCGCCATAATCGAGCCCCAGCACGAGGCCTGGCCGCTGCTGCGTGCCGCGATGGACCCACGAGCGCACACAAAGCGACCGACGATAGCCAAATGCTCGCGCCGTCGATCTTTCCTCGAACCGGAAGCCCGGGTTCCACATCAGCGACCCGTAGCCAAAGACCCAAAATTCGTCCATATCCACTGTCATTCAATCCGCGCTGTCTGCTCATCGCCGAATCGTCGGCTCATCGGTGGTCAGCCACGTCGGTTTCTACGGGACAGCATCTCGGCACGGAAGAGACAAGTCGTTCCCGTGCATAGAATGAAAGATAATAAGCAGGATCGGCGGCGCCACCCGAAAGGCGGCCGCGATCTGAGTTTGGTGGAGTACGCGTTACCATGACCGCAACCGCAGTCGCCAATCCCTCGCCGGTCAGCCGGAAGTTTCGCTGGCTGATCGCCGGCATCGTGATCGTCTGCGGCGCCTATTCGGCCGCTTGGTTTGCCGCGGCCGATCAGGTCGAGAAGCGCTTGGCGACCTATCTTGCCAACGGACAGGCGACCGGGCTTGGCGGCGAGTGCACGAACATGGACGTGCGCGGCTTCCCCTTCCGCATCGGCCTCTTCTGCGACAAGGTCAATCTCGACGACAGCCGCCGCGGTGCCTCCGCCTCCTTCGGGGCGCTTCGAACCGCGGCACAGGTCTACCAGCCCGGCCATGCGATCATCGAGCTCGACGGTCCGGCGGAACTGCGCGTGTCGCCCGGCCTCAACGTCTCGGCCGACTGGACGCTGCTGCATGCGAGCGTCAGGGCAACGCTTTCCGGGCTCGACCGCAGCTCGCTCACCTATGACAACCTGACCGGCACCGTGCGCCTGCCGCTGACCGGCGACAGCTTCGGTTTCGGCGCCAGCCATGGCGAAATGCATCTGCGCCAGAACGGCAAGGACCTCGACGCGGCCTTGAGCGTCGACAAGCTCGATCTTCGCCCGGAAAACGGCGCGAGCTTCGCGCCGCCTGCCAATGTCGCCGCCGACCTCACCTTTGTCGACAAGGCGAGCTGGATGGGCTCGGGCATCCCCACACCGGCCATGCTGCGCGGCAGCAAGGGCGAACTGCGACAGATGACGCTTGACCTCGGCTCGGGCATGAACGCCAAGCTGTCTGGCCCCTTCTCGGTCAACGACCAGGGGCTGATTTCCGGTGAATTTTCGCTGACGATGACCAATATCGAGGCTTGGCGCACCAACCTGGTCACGCTGATCCCTGACGATGCGAACCTCGTCAACAACACCGCCAACATGCTGAAGGCGCTGGCCAACGGCAAGAACGAGGCGACGGTCAAGCTCAACGTGCGCGACGGCACCGCCTTCCTCGCCTTCATCCCGATCGGCGTGCTGCCGACACTCTGATCTGGTTGGAGCGAAAGCCGCTGACTGCATTCGCGAGAATAAAACGAGCCCGGGGCATGGATCATTCCACGCCCCGGGCCTTTTCGTTTTTCGGCTATTTCTGATCCATCGCATGACGGCCGAAGTCGGGCATGGCGGTGTCCTGGCCGGCCTGAATGATCGAGCGGCGGATGGCGCGGGTGCGGGTGAAGAGGTCGAACAGCTTCTCGCCGTCGCCCCAGCGGATCGCCCGCTGCAGATAGGCGAGGTCCTCGGAAAACCGCGACAGCATTTCCAGGATCGCGTCCTTGTTGTGCAGGCAGACGTCGCGCCACATGGTCGGGTCGGAAGCAGCAAGGCGGGTGAAGTCGCGAAAACCCGACGCGGAATATTTGATGACCTCGGATTCGGTCACCGCTTCCAGATCGTCGGCCGTGCCGACGATGTTATAGGCGATGATGTGCGGCAGATGCGAGACGATCGCCAGCACCTTGTCGTGGTGCTCGGCATCCATCTCCTCGACCATCGAGCCGAGCGTTTCCCAGAACAGCCGCAACCGCGCGATCGCCTCCTCGTCCTGGCCGGCGGGCGGCGTCAGGATGCACCAGCGGCCGCGGAAGAGGCCGACAAAGCCGGCATCGGGACCGGAATGCTCGGTGCCGGCGATCGGATGGCCGGGCACGAAATGAACCGTGTCGGGCAGATGCGGGGCCATCTGGGCGATGACCGAGCCCTTGGTCGAGCCGACATCGGTCACGATCGCGCCAGGCTTCAAGTGGGCGGCGATTTCCGCGGCTACCGCACCGGATGCGCCGACGGGCACCGACACGATGACGAGATCGGCGCCGCGCACCGCATCGGCAGCCGACAGCGTGTAGCGATCGCCAAGGCCGAGCGCTTCAGCGCGCGCAAGCGTCGCTTCGCTGCGGGTCGAGATCACCAGGGTGCCGGCGAGCTGCTTGTCGCGGATTTCCCGGGCGATCGATGAGCCGATGAGGCCGATGCCGATAAGCGCGATCGTTTCAAACTGCTGTGTCATCATTTCCGTCCCATGAATTCTGTCAGTGCCGCGATGACACCCTCGTTGGCTTCCTGCGAGCCGATGGTCATGCGCAAGGCATTGGGAAAGCCATAAGCCGCGATCGCGCGCAGGATGAAGCCGCGACGGGTGAGGAACGCGTCCGCATCGTGCGCGCGCTTGCCGTCCTCGTCCGGGAAGTGGATCAGCACGAAGTTGGTCACCGATGGCGTCACCCTGAGGCCGATCGCTTCCAGTGCATCGCTGACGCGGTCCAGCCAGACGAGGTTATGGTCGACCGCCTGTGCGACGAAGGCCTGATCGCGAACCGCAGCCGCTCCGGCCGCAATCGCCGCAGCATTGAGATTGAACGGCCCGCGGACGCGATCGACGGCGTCGATCACTTCCGGCGGCGCATACATCCAGCCGATGCGCAGGCCCGCGAGACCGTAGATCTTCGAGAAGGTTCGGGTCATGACGACATTGCGGTTGGCCGATACCAGCTCGAGCCCGGTCGCGTAATCGTTGCGGCGAACATATTCGGCATAGGCGGCATCGAGCACCAGAAGCACGCCCTCGGGCAGGCCCGCATGCAGGCGGCGAACTTCGTCGACCGGGATATAGGTGCCGGTCGGGTTCGCCGGGTTGGCGATGAACACGAGCTTCGTGCGCTCGGTCACTGCGGCCAGGATCGCATCGACGTCGACGGTGGCGTTCCTCTCCTTGACCGTGACCGGCGTGCCGCCGGCGGCCATGATCTGGATCTTGTAGACCAGGAACCCGTGCTCGGTGATGATGCCTTCGTCGCCGGGCGCCAGATAGGTGTGGCAAAGGAGGCCGAGCAACTCGTCCGAGCCGTTGCCGCACAGGATGTTTGCCGGGTTGAGCCCGTGCACGGCACCGATCGCCGCGCGCAGCGCCTGCGCCTGACCATCAGGGTAGCGCTCCAGGTTAAAAGCCGCAGCCTGAAAGGCCTCGATCGCCCTCGGGCTGGCGCCGAGCGGCGTCTCGTTGGAGGAGAGCTTGTGAACCTTGGCGACACCGGGCGCATGCTCCTTGCCGGGCACATAGGCGGCAATATCCAGAATGCCGGGGCGCGGCTGCGGGCTCTTCGAGGCAAGGCTCATCGGATCAGCTTTCTATTGCATGTGTCCTTAAATCGTCTCCGATTTAAGGACAAAAACATGCATTCATTAAAGTGCTATAGCGACCTTTGCGCGCCTGATAAGGCGCGCGGCGCTGTAGGCAGGAAATGAGGCCAAGCCAATACCGGCGCAATCGGCATTTGTCGAGGGTGGGCAAGCCCCACCGCAAGCGGTGGTCACGACTGAGCGCGCGGTCTCTCCCGGGTGCTGGGGATACCCTGCGGGGCCAGCACCGGCACGAACACGCGACGCGACGCGCGCGCGGCAACCGGCAACCCCTGATAAAGCCGCTTCTGCGCCTCCACCACGATCACGCCGGAAAAGACCGGCCAGAGCGACCGGCCAAGCCGCTCGAAGCCGCGGCGCAGGCGCAGGATCATCTTCAGCTTCGACGGCGGGAAGAACAGCGCCTCCGCCGATGCGCCGGGCGTAAAGTTCGTTTCGCGCAAGAGCGCCGTCAACTGACCCCGCGAATAGGGCCGGCCGGAACCAAACGGCGTATGCTCCATGCGCGCCCAGACGCCGCGGCGATTGGGCACGACGATCACCAGCCGGCCGCCCGGCGCCAGCACCCGCCAGATTTCCTTCATCGTCTCGCGCGGGCTTTCGGCAAATTCCAGTGAATGGACCATCAACACCCGGTCGATCGAGGCATCGGGCAGCGGCAGTTCCTCGTCGAACACCAGCGCCGTCGAGGACAGCTCGGCCACCGGCCAGTTCACCGCCCCCTGCCCCGCCGGCATGAAGGCGAAGGTCCGCTCGGTGTCCTTGCGAAAGCGTTCGAGATAGGGCACGGCATAGCCGAGCCCGACGAGCCGTTCCTCCGGCAGGCGCGCCCAGACCGAGGACAGCGCCATGGTCACGGACTGTTCCGCCATGCGGCCCAGTTCGGAATGATAGAATTCTCGGAGATCGACGATATCGGTGTGCATGCGCAACATGTTAGCCTTGAAGCGGTAGACTTCAAGGCAAGCCTCGCTACATTCGGCAGCAGTGACTGCAGTGCCGTGCGTCGAATATGACGCGCAACGGTCACTGCAGCGCTTTAAACACGCTGCATGATGTTGCCAAAGATCGATTCCGATCGAAAGATCATGCAGAAGAAGCCGATCGGAAGACATGCCATGGCCGCACTCGAACTCGACCTTTTCCTTTGCCGCACCGACAATTTCGGCGTGCTGCTGCACGACCCGGCAAGCGGCGCCACCGCGTCGATCGACGCGCCGGAGGAGCAGCCGATCCTGGAGGCGCTGGAGCGCCGGGGCTGGACGCTCACCCATATCCTCACCACCCATCACCATGGCGACCATGTCGCGGCCAACGTCGCGCTCAAGGATCGTTTCGGCGCCATCATCATCGGGCCGGCGGCAGAAGCGACAAAGATCCCGGGCATCGACAGGAGCGTGCGCCATGGCGAACGCTTCGACTTTGTCGGCCACCCGATCGAGGTCATCGAAACGCCCGGGCACACCGCCGGCCATATCTGTTTCCACTTTCCGGATGACAAGCTGCTCTTTGCAGCCGACACCCTGTTTGCGCTCGGCTGCGGCCGCCTGTTCGAGGGGACGGCGGAGACGATGTGGCAGTCGCTCAGCCGCCTGCTGGTCCTGCCCGACGACACGACGGTCTATTTCGGTCACGAATACACGCTGTCGAACGCCCATTTTGCCGTGACGATCGATCCCGACAATAGTGCGCTGAAGGAGCGTGCCGCCGAGATCGAGGAAACCCGCTGCGACGGCGGCTTTACTGCCCCCACGACGATCGGCCTTGAAAAGCGCACCAACCCGTTCCTGCGCGCCGCCGACGCGAAGATCCGCGCGCATCTCGGCATGGAAGGGGCGACCGACGCGGCCGTCTTTGCCGAAATCCGCAAGCGGAAGGATAATTTCTGATGGCGGCCGACCAGGAACTGACGCCCGCCGCCATCATCGAAATGCTCGGACTGACGCGCCATCCCGAAGGCGGCTGGTATGTGCAGACCTTTCGCGACGGGAGCGGCGGGCCGCGTGGCCACTCGACGGCGATCTACTATCTCCTGGAGCGCGGCGAGCGCTCGCACTGGCATCGGGTGCGCGATGCCGCCGAGATCTGGCATCACTATGCCGGCGCGCCGCTGGAACTGAGCATTGCCGCCGAAGGGGCGCCTGCAACGGTTCTGCGTCTCGGTCCCGGCATTCTGAACGGCGAGCGCCCGCAAGGGCTGGTGCCGCCCAACTGGTGGCAATCCGCCGTCTCGCTCGGCGACTGGACGCTTGTCGGCTGCACGGTGGCGCCGGGCTTCGATTTCTCCGTCTTCGAGATGGCGGCCCCCGACTGGGCGCCGCCTGCGAAATAGAGCATTTCCAGAAAAAGGGCGAAGCGGTTTTCCGTCAGGAAATGCGCAAGACCGCAGAGATAGAGCCGTTCCGCCGTTACTCTGCCGGCTGTACAGCCGTGCGGCCCCCACGGAAGATCATGTCCTTGGCTGCCAGCACGGCACCGCCCGTGACGAAGAGACACGCAGCCGCAATGCGCCAAGACGGTTCGGCAAAGCCGAACAGGATCAGGATCAGCGTCGACAGAACGGGGGCTGCGTAGCTGGCAACACCGAGCAGTTGGATATTGCCGTTCTTGACGCCGAAGTCCCAGGCATAGAAGGCAGCGCCTACCGGCAGCAGGCCAAGGCCCGCAACCGCCAGCCACTCGAACGTCGTTTCCGGCCAGACGGTCGTCTCGAGACCAAGATGGCAGAGGAAGGAAAGGATCGACGTCGCCAGGCAGAAGCCGGTGACGACATCGGTCGAGACCGCCTCGAGACGGCGCGTCAAAAGCGAATAGCCCGACCAGGTAAAGGCACACAGCAACGCGGCGCCGTAGCCCATGAGATAGGCGTCGTCGAAGGCGATGCCGTTGCGGGCGACGATCATGATCGTCCCCATCAGGCCCGCGAAGGCACCGGCAACGTGGTACCAGCGCAGCCGTTCGCCCGGCAAAAGGGCCGAGCCGACGACGATCAGCAGCGGCCAGAGATAGGCGATCAGGCCCGCCTCGACGGCCGGCGCGTTGCGAAGCGCGGTAAAGTAGAGAAAGTGATAGCCGAAAAGGCCGGCGATGCCGGTGATCCAGACCTTGGCCGGCTGTTTTAGAAGCGCGAGCCGCTCGGGCTTCAGCGCGAGAACGATCAGTCCGGGAAGACTGCCGATGAGGAAACAGATCGCCGACAACTGGAACGGCGGCATTTTACCCGACGCAGCGGTAAACAGCGCCAGAAGCGACCACATCAAAATGGCGGTCGCACCGATCAACGTTGCCCTGAACTTCATGTCTTATCCCCTCACACGGCCTCTTCGCGAAAACCGGCGCGGATAAAATCATGACTCGGTGCGAATTGTTAGAGCCTGATGCCGAAAAGTATAAGCGGTTTTCGGTCGAAATCACGCTCTACTTATTTGATTCTAGAGCGGATTCGGATTTCAGGTCGATTCGGCCTGAAATCATCCGGCTCTGGTGCCGTTGTCGCCGATCGATCGTTTCAACCGCCGAATCGCGTCGCCGAAACCGTCACGGGACCAAGCTTGGTCGGGATGCGCACATAGACAGGCGCATAGACATCGACGGCGTCCGACTTGGCAAACCAGATTTCCATGGTCTGCAGCCGCCTGAGATATTCGACGTCTTCGCGCCCCTTCTTGTAGCCCGCCTTCGGAACGAAGCGGATGCCGCAGACGATCGCCTCGCCGTCAAACCCCTTGGTCTTGAACGGCCTGGTCCCTTTCGCCGACAGCTTGATGTCCAGACGCGATTCGCCGTCGAAGATCGGCAGCGTGTTAGGGCAGACGCGGGCCTTCGCCGGAATGATGAGGCCGGACAGCGGATCGAGCACGTTGCGCATGTCGCGCGAGGTCACCGGTACCCAGTTCTTCGGTAGCGGCGTCCGTTTCGGATTCATGCTGGCATGCACGACGTTGCCGTTGGCGTAGGTGACGCTGATCGCCCGGCCCTTCTTGCCGCTGCGGTAGGACATCGAATATTCGTTGGCGCGCAGATGGTCGCGGCCGATGACGCCGGAAACACGGGTCTGGCCCGATGTCCGGCTGAAAATCTCGACGAGACCCGCCGAGTGCAGTGTTCCTGATATCGTGTAGCGATTCTTTTCAACCGCCGTATGGAACGACGCTCTCGCAAGCGGCAAACCGGCAAGCGAGATGCTGTAATCCGTTTGATGCTCGACATCCGCGGCAAGCGATGCTGTGGAAAACAATGCCGCCGACAGCAGCGCTACCGCGCGAGAACCGATGCGCAACTTCATACCTTCAGAGATCCATCACTCGAATGTCGTCGCAATGCCTTGGAATGCAGGCCGTTTGCGGCTTTTCTACGCCTTTTCCGAGAGATCCGGCCGTCGGGCCGCCGGGCGCGTCAGGCGCTCTCCTGCATCCACAAGACAACAGATAGCGCATAGTAAATCGGCTTGGAATGGCCTTCGCGAAGCATTATTGTGACCACGATCGAGCTTGCCTGATGCAGAAACGGCCGCGAGAAACGGTGGTTTTCCGAGAATGCAAGAGGTTTGGCTTGACGGGCGGGCCGTCTCTGACTATAGAACCGCAACTTTCCAATAATGGCCAACAGGAACGCGGCCTGGGCTCTGGGCCCGCTACCGCATCGTCCGGCGGCGATAAAGAGAATAGGTGTACCATGTCCCGTAGTTGCGAATTGACCGGCAAGGGCGTCCAGTCGGGCAACAATGTTAGCCATGCTAACAACAAGACCAAGCGCAAGTTCCTTCCGAACCTGTGCAACGTCACGCTGATTTCCGATGCTCTCGGCCAGCGCTTCCGCCTGCGCGTTTCCGCAGCGGCTCTCCGCTCGGTTGAACACCGCGGCGGCCTCGACGCTTTCCTCGTGAAGGCTGACGAGAACGAGCTGAGCATGCGCGCTCGCCTGCTGCGCCGTCAGATCGTCAAGAAGGCTGCTGAAGCAGCCGCCGCTTAATCGGCGCCAGCGTCTGTCTCTGACACGACTTAAAAAGGCTTGCAGGTTTATCCGGCAAGCCTTTTTCTCGTGTGTGATTTGAAGGTTTTCATCGGCCGGGCGCTTGAGTCCGGCTCCCGCTCTCCAACTGGTGGCATCTCCCAGGATAAAAAAATGCTGATCAACCGTACGTTCTTCGTTTATGTCGCGCTCATGACCCTGGTGGTCGTGGCCTCGAACTTCCTCGTTCAATACCCGCTGCCTGGCTCGATCGCCGGCATGCAGCTCGGCGACCTCCTGATCTGGGGCGCCTTCAGCTATCCCTTCGCGTTCCTCGTCACCGACCTGACCAACCGCCATTTCGGCCCGCGCATTGCCCGCCGTGTCGTCGTTGCCGGCTTCCTCGTGGCGATCGTTCTCTCCTTCTTCGCTGCGACGCCGCGCATCGCGATCGCCTCCGGCTCCGCCTTCCTGTTCGGTCAGCTCCTGGATATCTCGGTGTTCAACAAGCTCCGCCGCCAGAGCTGGTGGCGCGCGCCGCTGGCCGGCTCGCTGATCGGCTCGGCGCTCGACACCGCGATGTTCTTCTCCTTCGCCTTTGCACCGTTTTTCGTGTTCTTCGGTCCGAATGACAGTTTTGCGCTGGAGACGGCACCGCTACTCGGCATCCTTTCGACCGAGGCTCCGCGCTGGATCTCCTGGGCGCTCGGCGACCTGACGGTCAAGATCGTCTGCGGCATCGTCATGCTGCTGCCCTACGGTGCGCTGATGAGCGTGATCAAGCCCATGCCACCAGCCAAGGCCGCGGCCTGATATCATCTGAAACACGCGATCGATGACGGGGCCGAATGGCCCCGTTTTCATTTGATCAGGCGGAATTCCAGCATCAGATTGCGCTCGAGGATCGAGTGGTTGTCATCGGAAACGACGATGATGCGGACATCGCCATTGGGACCTGTGACAACGTCAAGGCCCTCCATGTTGTCGATCTGATAGCCCATGTCGGCTTCGAGAATGACGTCGCCGTCAACCACAGCGCCCGGCTGGATGCTTGCACCCGGGATACGGCGGATGCGCATGCCGAGGCCGGAGGCGAAGTTGAACCGCCGCTCCAGCAACAGGAGGTCGCCATCGGGCAGGAAAGCGCCGTCGGTGACCGCGTAGGGCTCGGTGCGGACAACCGCAAAGGCGCCCTTCATCGGGCCGTCGACAATGCCTGCAAGAAGATTGTCCGCCTGGTCGACGCTACGCTCGGACACGGTGACGGCAGCGCCGCCGAGCGGGCCATCCTTCGGTGAAATCGCCACGGTCTCGAGCCCGCCATTGTTGCGAAGCTCCGTCTTCGGGAACTGTAACGGCAGGCTGCCGATCGGCCTCGAGCCGGCTAAGGCCGGGTCCGGGTAGATATCGATGCGATGGGCCTGCTCGTAGCTGACGATCACCTCGCCTTCGCGCAGCGCCAGCCCCTCCGAATCCACCTTCCATTTCTCCAGCCCGACAGCACCGCTCCTGTCTGCCATCGGCGTCGCCGTCAGGTCCGTCAGGCCTGAAAGCCTGCCGTCAGCATCACGGGTCACGGCGCCCTCAAGCCAATGGCCCGTATCCATGACGGCGACGAACGAGGATCCATCTGTCCGGAAACGGATCGCCGAAACCGCGCCGAACAGCGCGTTGGGCGACGTCATCTCCAGTCCGCCGATGAATTCGAGCTGACCGAACCGCGTCTGGCTGGAGCCGACCTTGAAAGCGTCTATCTGCCGGCTGGCAATGGGCAGCGTCTCGCTGCCGCTGGCGGCCCACGCCACGCCAGTCGAGGCCAGCAGGGAAAGAACGAGGAGACCGCGGCCAAGCATCTGGGGGAGTTCCTTCGGGCGGGCAGGATAGGCAGGGAGGAGGCGGCAATGGTGGCCGCCTTGGGGATGAAACGGGGCGACGGAAGGCCGCCCCGGCTTCGCGAAAGATTATCCTGCGCGGCGCGTCCGCCCCGGACGGCGGCTCATGCTTTCGTCTTCGAACAGATCGGCAAGCTGCTCGGTCATCGCGCCAGCCAGTTCGTCCGCATCGACGATCGTCACGGCGCGGCGATAATAGCGCGTCACGTCGTGACCGATGCCGATCGCCAGCAGTTCGACCGGCGAGCGCGTCTCGATCTGCTCGATCACGGCGCGCAGGTGCCGCTCGAGATAGTTGCCCGGATTGACCGACAGCGTCGAATCGTCGACCGGCGCGCCATCCGAAATCATCATCAGGATGCGGCGCTGCTCGCGCCGGGCCATCAGGCGCTCATGCGCCCAGATCAGCGCCTCGCCGTCGATGTTTTCCTTGAGCAGGCCCTCACGCATCATCAGGCCGAGATTGCGGCGCGCGCGCCGCCACGGCGCATCGGCCGACTTGTAGATGATGTGGCGCAGGTCGTTGAGGCGGCCCGGCGATTGCGGCTTGCCGCCGGCCAGCCACTTCTCGCGCGATTGCCCGCCCTTCCAGGCCTTGGTGGTAAAGCCGAGGATCTCGACCTTGACGCCGCAGCGCTCCAGCGTGCGCGCCAGAATATCGGCGCAGGTCGCCGCAACCGTGATCGGCCGGCCACGCATCGAGCCGGAATTGTCGATCAGCAGGGTCACCACGGTGTCGCGGAAGTTCGTATCCTTCTCGCGCTTGAACGAGAGCGGCTGCATCGGGTCGATGACGATGCGCTGCAGGCGCGCGGTATCGAGATAGCCCTCTTCCAGGTCGAACTCCCAGGACCGGTTCTGCTGCGCCATCAGGCGGCGCTGCAGGCGGTTGGCAAGCCGGCCGACCGCACCCTGAAGATGCGAGAGCTGCTTGTCGAGGAAGGCGCGCAGGCGATCGAGCTCCGCCTCGTCGCAGAGTTCTTCCGACGCGATGGTCTCGTCGAACTCGCGGGTGAAGACGGTGTAGTCGACCTTTTCGTTGAAGTCGGCAAACGGCTGGTTCGGGCGCTTGACCTCGCCGGGCGTCTCGCTGTCCTCGTCACCCTCGTCCTGCAGGTCGTCGTCGGAAATCTCCGCGCCGTCCATCTCGCCTTCTTCCATCTGCTCTTCGGCAGCCTGGTTTTCGTCGGCGGGTGCCGCATCGTCGCCGGCTTCCTCGTCGCTGGCGTTCTCGTCCTGCTCCTGGCTGCGCGGCTGATCTTCGTCGGTCTCGCTTTCCTGCTCGTCCGGCTCGATGTCGTCGTCGCCGTATTTCTCGGCAACATCCATCGACGTCAGCATGTCGCGCACGACGCGGGCGAAGGCCTGCTGGTCGTTGAGCGCAGCCGAAAGATTGCGCATGTCGCCGGCGGCCTTTTCCTCGATGAAGTCGCGCCAGAGATCGAGCACCTTGCCGGCGGATGCCGGCGGCTTCTCGCCGGTCAGCTTCTCGCGCACCAGCAATGCCACGGCCTCACCCAGCGGCGCATCGGCCTGCTTGCTGATCGCGCCGAAGTTGGCCTTGGAATATTTCTCCTCGAGCATCGAGTTGAGGTTCTTGGCAACGCCCTCCATGCGCAGCGAGCCGATCGCTTCGACCCGCGCCTGCTCGACGGCGTCGAAGATCACCCGTGCGTCAGCGCCCTGCGGCGACATCGTCGCGTGGATGCGCGCGTCATGACAGGCCTTGCGCAGCGCCATGCTGTCGCCGAGGCCGCGTGTCACGGCGAGCTCCTGCCGCGTCGGCCGCTTGGATATTTCAGGCAGCCGGATGCGCTCGCCGGCAATGCCCGGCCGCTCGTTGGCAAAGGCCACCTCCACCTCGGCATCGCCAGCGATCGATCGGATGCAGCCGGAAAGCGCCCGCTTGAACGGTTCGGCAGCATTTTCGCGCGTGGTCGGCTTTGCCTTGGAGTTCGAGCTCACGAGAGTTCCTTCTTCAGCCAGATGCGGTGAAATCCCGGCGGGAAATCATCGAGTTTGCCATAAACGTCGTAACCCAGCTTCTGATAGAAGCCGTCGCCCTGGAAGCTAAACGTGTCGACATAGATGTAGCGGGCGCCGCGGCTTGCGGCGACTGCCTCGACACGCGCAACGAGCTCGCGCCCGTGCCGGACCCTCTCAGCGCCTCGTCTACCCAGAGCAGTTCGATGAAGCACCAGTTCCACGCGGTGTAGGCGACGATGCCGCCCACGATCTCGTCGCCGTCGTCACGCAGCGAAATAGCGAAGCGCCGGAGCGCCCTTCGCCTCCGCCCCTGCCATGGCTCAGGCGGTGGCTTCCAGTACGATATTGGCGGCGCTCTCCTTGAGCTCGACGCCGAAAGCACGCTGGTAATGCTCGGCGACCAGCGCCCGCTCCAGCTCGTCGCACTTGTTGAGGAAGGTCACGCGGAAGGCAAAGGCGATATCGCCGAAGATATAGGCGTTCTCGGCCCAGGTGATGACCGTACGCGGGCTCATCACCGTCGACAGGTCGCCATTGATGAAGGCGGCGCGGGTAAGATCCGCAACGCGCACCATCTTGGAAACGGTCTCGCGGCCCTTGTCGGCGGTAAAGCCCTTGACCTTGGCGGCAACGATGTCGACTTCCTTGTCATGCGCCAGGTAGTTGAGCGTCGTGACGATCGACCAGCGGTCCATCTGCGCCTGGTTGATCTGCTGCGTGCCGTGGTAGAGGCCGGTGGTATCGCCGAGACCGACGGTGTTGGCGGTCGCAAACAGGCGGAACGCCGGGTGCGGGCGAATGACGCGGCTCTGGTCGAGCAGTGTCAGGCGACCGGAGGATTCCAGCACGCGCTGGATGACGAACATCACGTCCGGGCGGCCGGCATCGTATTCGTCGAAGACGAGCGCGACATTGTGCTGGTAGGCCCAGGGCAGAATGCCGTCCTTGAACTCGGTGACCTGCAGACCGTCCTTGACGACGATCGCGTCCTTGCCGACGAGATCGATACGGCTGACATGGCTGTCGAGGTTGACGCGCACGCACGGCCAGTTGAGGCGCGCTGCGACCTGCTCGATGTGGGTGGACTTACCGGTACCGTGATAGCCCGAGACCATCACGCGTCGGTTGTGGGCAAAGCCTGCGAGAATGGCGAGCGTGGTTTCGCGGTCGAAGAGGTAGTCCGGATCGAGATCCGGCACGTAGGCGTCGGCCTTCGTGTAGGCGGGAACGCGCAAATCCGTGTCAATGCCGAAAACCTCCCGAACCGATACGGTCGTGTCGGGGAGGTTGGAAATATCGAGGTCAATCTTGCTCATCATGTCTCCAGAGCGGCCACCGGACGGCACCCGCGCATTCGCCTGCAAAAGTGCTTCTGTAATAATCCGCGTTGTTAGCAGAAACCAGCCTGTTTTAACAATTGGTAGGCTTGAATTACTGCGCGAAAACGCTCCTCCGATCCCCTGTCCCCGCCATTGGCGTCCGGGTGGTGTTTCTTGACCAGATCCTTGTAGGCCGCCTTGATATCGCTGGCGCTCGCCGAGGCACCGAGGCCGAGCGTCTCATAGGCCTTGGCTTCGAGCGTTTTCAGCTTGCGCTGGCGTGGCTCGGGACGGCCGGCGCGCGCCTTTGCCTCGCTGACGAAACCGAAGGGATCACGCATGCGCGCCTGCGCCCCGGCCGAGCCTGAACGGGTCTGCGATTGGGTCGGGCTATTCTTGGCATTCTTGTTGACGCCGACGGTCCAGGTCGGACGATGTCCGGTCACCGCTTCCTTCTGGTAGCGCGCGACCTCGCTGTCGGAGAGGCCGGAGAAGTAGTTGTAGCCTTTGTTGTATTCTTTCACATGCTCGAAGCAGAACATGAAATACTGCCCCTCGGCATTGCGGCCGACGGGTGCGCGATGAACGCCCTTCTTGTCGCAGCCGTCCCACTGACAGGTGGGGGCGGCCGGCTCTGCGCGCGGCTCGACCTTGCGCCGTGTCCGAATGCGATCGAAGTATTTTGAATCGAGTCTCATGGTGCTCATTATGGGCGTTGGCCGGGGCCACAACAAGAATTGACAAAGCGGAATGTTGCTGGCTTTGTGCGGGCATTTTGCGCCGCCAAGGCCGCGCTGCGGACCCGACCAACACAAGGGCACCCAGCAACCAAGGAAATGGGACGGAAGAATGTCGCTGCGGGACACGATCGAACAGAAATTGACCGACGCCTTTCATCCCGAGCGGCTGGCGGTGATCAACGAAAGCCACCTGCACGCGGGCCATCAGCCGGACTTCGACGGCGGCGGCGAAACCCATATGCGCATCCGCATCGTTGCCGAGGCCTTTGCCGGCATGAGCCGGGTGGCGCGCCATCGCGCCATCAACGACCTGTTGAAGCCGGAACTCGACGCCGGCCTGCACGCGCTGGCGGTCGAGCCGGCGGCACCCGGCGAGCCGACGCGCTGGTAGCCATCAGGCGATCGGCGTCTGGTCGTCGGCCGGACGGATCCTGAGTTTCGTGATCCGGTTCTTCACCCGCTTCATCACGATGAAGCGCTTGCCGTGGAAGGTGAAGGCCTGACGCTCCTCCGGGATGCTTTTCGACTCGTGGATCACCAGACCGGCGACCGTCGTCGCCTCTTCGTCGGGCAGCGACCAGTCGAGCGCGCGGTTGAGGTCGCGGATCGGCACCGAGCCATCGACCACGATCGAACCGTCGGCCTCCTGGCGAACGCCCTGGATATCAAGATCGTGCTCGTCGGCGATATCACCGACAATCTCCTCCAGAATATCCTCAAGCGTCACCAGCCCTTGAACCTGGCCGTATTCGTCGACGACGATGGCAAGATGCAGCTTGCGGCGCAGGAAGGCGTTGAGCTGGTCCTTGAGATTGGTCGTGTCGGGAACGAACCAGGGTTTCTGCGCGATCTTGACGATGTCGAGGTTTTCGGGCTCGACGTCCGGTTCCGCAAGCGCGCGCAGCAGATCCTTGGAGTGCACCACCCCGATGATGTTGTCGGTGGCGCCCCGCCACAAGGGCAGGCGCGTGAACGGGCTTTGCAGGATATCGCGCACGCAGATCTCCGGCGGATCGTCGGCGTTGATCGCCCGCATGTTGGTGCGGTGGATCATGATGTCGGAGATCTCGAGTTCCCCGAGATCGAGCACGCCGCCGAGCCGATCCCGGTCGGCCTTGATGACCGAGCCTTCGCGGTGCAGCAGGTCGACTGCGCCGCGCAGTTCGTCATGCGCCGAAAGCATCGACATCTCGGAGGAAAGATTGACGCCGAACAGCGACAGGATGCGGCGCACGATGCCGTTGACGAGGCTCGACAGCGGTCCGGCCACGGCGACGAAGGGACGGACGACCGGCGCCACCGTCAGCGCGAAGCGATCCGGCGACGCGATCGCCCAGCTCTTCGGCAGCACTTCGGAGAAAATCACCAAAAGCACGGTCATGACGACCGTGGCGATCGCCACGCCCGAATTGCCGAGCAGGCCGATCAACAGGCTCGTCGCCAGGGACGAGGCAAGAATGTTGACGAGATTGTTGCCGATCAGAAGCGCGCCGATCAGCCTGTCGCGGCGCTCGATCAGGCGATTGACGATGCCCGCCCGCTCGTCGCCATTGTTCTCAAGCGAATGCATGCGCGAGCGCGAAGCCGCGGTCAGCGCCGTCTCGGAGCCCGAGAAGAAGGCGGAAAACAACAGCAGGCAGAAGACCGCGACAATCGACAGCCAGTATTCCGCCAGAAACGCCAGGAATGCTTCGCCGGTCATTGCGGGTGCTTTTCCCTCAGGAAGCCCAGGACCTCGGAGGCCGGCACGTCGTCGGCGACGAAGGACTGGCCGATGCCCCGGGTCAGGATGAAGGTGAGCTTGCCGCCCTTGACCTTCTTGTCCTGGGCGATCGCGTCCATCAGCTTTTCGGCCGGCGGCAGGCGGCCGGGGATTTCGGACATGCGCGTCGGCAGGCCGACGGCTCTCAAATGCGCTTCGACCCGGGTCGCATCGTCGGCGCTCGCCAGGTTCATGCGCGTTGAGAACTGGTGCGCCAGCACCATGCCGATCGCCACGCCTTCGCCATGCACCAGCCGTGCACTGTCGTATTCGGTGGCGGCCTCCAGCGCGTGGCCAAAGGTGTGGCCGAGATTGAGCAGCGCACGCTGGCCGTTCTCCCGCTCGTCCGCCGCCACCACATCGGCCTTGGCCTGGCAACTGACCGCGATCGCCTCGATGCGCGCCGCCCCACCGGAAAACACCGCCTGCCAGTTCTTCTCCAGCCAGGCGAAGAAGTCCGGCTTGTCGATCAGGCCGTATTTCGCAACTTCGGCATAGCCGGCGCGGAACTCGCGCGGGCTCAGCGTGTCGAGCACGTCCGTGTCGGCGAGCACCAGATCCGGCTGGTGGAAGACACCGATCAGGTTCTTGCCGTGCGGCGAATTGATGCCGGTCTTGCCGCCGACCGAGGAATCGACCTGCGCCAGCAACGATGTCGGGATCTGGATGAAGCGCGAGCCGCGACGCACGATGCCGGCCGCAAAGCCGGTCAGGTCGCCGATGACACCGCCGCCGAGCGCGATCACCGCGTCGTTGCGCTCGATCCGGGCGCCAAGCACCGTCTCGCAGACCGGGATGAGATGCTCGAAGCTTTTGGTCTTCTCGCCGGCGGGCAGCACCAACGACACGCCCTCGATATCCCTGTCCTTGAGGCTTGCCATCAACTGATCGAGATAGCGAGGCGCCACGTTCTCGTCGGTGATGACGGCCACCTTGCGCCCCTTGAGGCGCGACGCGATCTCGCCGCCCGCGGCAGCGATCAGCCCCGGGCCGATCAGAATGTCATAGGAACGATCGCCGAGATCGACACGAACCTTGCGCTCGGCGGCGGGCATCACATGGCTATTCATCATTTGGCACTTTCCGGAAATCTATGACGGCGGTGAGAACCTCCTCCACCATCGTCTCCTTGTTCACATCGCGCGACAATACCGTCAGATCGGCTTCCGCGTAGATCGGGTAACGGGCGCGCATCAGGTTTTCGAGGGTCTGCTTGGGGTTCTCGGTCTTCAAGAGCGGTCGCGTGTCGCGCTTGTTGACCCGCTCCCAGAGCACGTCCAGTTCGGCGTTGAGCCAGATCGTCAGGCCGCCGCGCTTGATCTGGCGCCGCGATCGCTCGTTGATATAGGCGCCGCCGCCGGTGGAAACGACACGGGGGCCGGTGCGCAGCAGGCGTTTCAACACACGCGCTTCCAGCGCCCGAAACTCGTCCTCGCCGTAGCGGGTAAAAAGATCGCTGATCGTCATACGCGAGACGCGCTCGATCTCGTGGTCGGAATCGACGAAGGGAATGCCGAGCGCCTGCGCCGTAAGCCGGCCGATCGCCGATTTGCCGGCACCCATCAGGCCGATGAAAACGAGATTGCGTTTACCGAGCGCAAGCTTCGCCCGTTCGGCAAGCGTCGCGGAAACCGGTTCGATCACGTCGTTCATTGGACTTCTTATTCCCCATTCCCTTCCGGTATCGACAAATCGGGGTGGAGCGTCAAGCCGTCGCGCGCGTCCGTGCATGCTTCTTGAACTTGGCGAAAGGGGCGTACATATAGATCGAGCATCCGCCAAACTGTGGCGCGTCCGGTCCGACGCGCACAAGGTTGCTGTAGCACATTCAACGGCTGCATGATTTTATCCTTAAATTCGCTCCGGTTTAAGGAACCATGCAGAGGAGACTGAAATGCCCACCCTCTTCCGGTTCCTGTTTTTCTGCGGCATCATCGCCGGGCTGATCTACGGCACGATGATCGCGCTCGTCACCTTCGTCGAACCGGTCGAGCGGGACGTGACCGTGAAGATCCCCTCCGAACGGGTCAACAAGACCCAATGAGCGATCTTTCCGCGGCACATGTCGAGGCCTTCCTCGAAATGATGAGCGCCGAACGCGGCGCCGCCGTCAACACGCTGCAATCCTACGAGCGCGATCTGGACGACGCATTGTCCCACATGCGCAGCCGAGGAACGGGGCTCACGAGCGCCGCAACCGACGATCTCCGGCATTATCTCGCCCATCTGGCGGGCCAAGGCTTCAAGCCGTCCTCGCAGGCGCGGCGGCTGTCGGCGCTCAGGCAGTTCTACAAGTTCCTCTATGCCGAGGGCCTGCGCGGCGACGACCCGACAGGCATCCTCGATGCGCCGAAAAAGGGCAGAAGCCTGCCGAAGACGCTGAGCGTCGACGACGTTTCACGGCTGATCGGCCGGGCCGAGACCGAAGCCGAGGCCACGACAGACGGGTCGGAGCGGCTTTCCAAGCTGCGCATGCATGCGTTGATGGAGCTTCTCTACGCGACCGGCATGCGCGTCAGCGAACTGGTGTCGCTGCCGGCAAGCGTGCTGGCACAGAACGGGCGCTTTCTTGTCATCCGCGGCAAGGGCAACAAGGAACGACTGGTGCCGCTGTCCCAGGCGGCGATCCGCGCGATGCGGCTTTACGGTGCGGCTCTGGCTGAAGAGTCTGCGAAAGCGGACAAGGTTGAGCGCGAAAGCCCGTGGTTGTTTCCGTCGTCTGCAAAGGCAGGTTTTCTCCCCCGCCAGGTCTTTGCCCGCGACCTGAAATCGCTGGCTGCGCGTGCCGGTATCCGCGTGGCGACAATCTCCCCGCATGTGCTGCGTCATGCCTTCGCCAGCCACCTGCTTGCCAACGGCGCCGACCTCCGTGCCGTGCAGGAACTACTGGGTCACTCGGACATTTCCACGACACAAATCTATACACATGTTCTGGAAGAACGGCTGCACGACCTCGTGCAAAACCATCACCCTCTTGCCAAACAGGCGAAAAAACAGGATTAGGACCGCCGGGCAGGCTGGTTTCGGCCGGCAGGTCCTTGTCGCAAAACGATCGGAAACGCATCTCATGCACAACTATCTCGATTTCGAAAAACCTATCTCCGACCTCGAAGGCAAGATTCTCGAACTGAAGAAGCTCGCCGGCGAAGACGAGAGTGTGAACACTTCGGATGAGGTCGAACGGCTCGAGACGCGCGTCCGCGATGCGATGGCCGAGATCTATTCGAAGCTGACGCCGTGGCAGAAGACCCAGGTCGCCCGCCACCCCTCGCGCCCGCACTTCCTCGACTACTCCGCGGAACTCTTCACCGAATTCACGCCGCTCGCCGGCGACCGCAACTATGGCAACGACGAGGCCATCCAGGCCGGGCTTGCGCGCTTCCGCGGCATGCCCGTCGCCGTCCTCGGCCAGGAAAAGGGCAGCGATACCAAGTCGCGCATCAAGCACAACTTCGGCAGCCCGCGCCCTGAGGGCTACCGCAAGGCCATCCGCATCATGGAAATGGCCGACCGCTTCAGCCTGCCGCTGATCACGCTGATCGACACCGCCGGTGCCTATCCCGGCGTCGGCGCGGAAGAACGCGGCCAGGCGGAAGCCATCGCCCGCTCGACCGAAATGTGCCTGAACGTGCGCGTGCCGATCGTCACCGTCGTCATCGGCGAAGGCGGCTCCGGCGGCGCCATCGCGATCGCGACCGGCAACCGCGTCTATATGCTTGAGCACGCGATCTACAGCGTCATCTCGCCGGAAGGTGCGGCCTCGATCCTCTGGCGCGATTCGACCCGCGCCAAGGAAGCGGCCAGCAACATGAAGATCACGTCTGAAGATCTGAAGGCGCTCGGCGTGATCGACGGCATCATCCCCGAGCCCGTCGGCGGCGCGCATCGCGACCCGCAGTCGGTTATCGCCCGCACCGGAACGGTGATTGCCGATGCGCTGAAGGAACTGTCCGGACGCAACGGCGACCAACTGCGCACCGACCGCCGACAGAAGTACCTGAATATCGGCCGGAACCTCTGAACCTAAGCGATTGTTCGGCGAAAATTCGCAACCACAAATCGGACTGTGGCCAAATCTTGGCCATATTCGTGGGGTCATGAACAACGGCGTGCGCAGGGCATCCTGCAGGGTTAAGAATTCGTGAAGTATAATGGCTTACTGATTCCCTAAGAGCCCTCCCGTCGGACGCGGCTCGCACTGACGAGTTTTGGTTTGAACGGGCTTTCGCTGATGCGCTTGAGAAACCTTGTAGCCACCGCCGCTGTTGCCGCGCTGCTTGCCGGCTGCACCAACGATACCCTGGACACGGCGGCTGTCGATCTTTCGACCGTCAAGAACAAGACCGAGTACCAGCTTTCCAGCAAGATGGCCGCCGAGATGAGCAAGCTCGGGATGCAGAAGACATCCCCGATCGCGCTGCGCATCTTCAAGGAGGAAGGAACGCTCGAGGTCTGGAAGGCCAATACGGCCAATCGCTTCCAGCTCTTGAAGAGCTACAAGATCTGCGCCTGGTCGGGCAAGCTCGGCCCCAAGGTGAAGGAAGGCGACCGTCAGGCGCCGGAGGGCTTCTATCCGCTGTTCCCGCACCAGATGAACCCCAACTCGAAATATTATCTGGCGATCAACACCGGCTACCCCAACACCTATGACCGCGCCAACGGCCGTCAGGGTACGCATCTGATGATCCACGGCGCCTGTTCGTCGTCCGGCTGCTACTCGATGACCGACGAGCAGATGGTCGAGATTTTCGCCATGGCCCGCGACGCCTTCAAGGGCGGGCAGCAAAGCGTCCAGTTGCAGGCTTTCCCCTTCCGCATGACCGCCGAGAACATGGCGCGTCATCGCAACAATCCCAACATCGACTTCTGGAAGATGCTGAAGGTCGGCTACGATCAGTTCGAAGTCACCAAGCGTCCGCCGGAAATCAATGTCTGCGAGAAGAAATACGTCTTCAACCAGCAGGGCAGCGGCGCCTTCAACCCGGGCGGCCAGTGCCCGGCGATGTCGACCCCGCCCGCCTTGCAGATGGCGATGTCGACGTTCGACAAGGGCTACCAGCTCGACTACGACAAGGCAATGAAGAAGTACGACGGCATGGTCTGGTACGAGCCGAGCGAGGCCGAGCGCAAGGCGATCGTCGCCAAGCAGCGCGCCGGCCGCGAACTCGCCTACGCGCCGACCGGCAACTCGATCGATGCCGGCAAACTGATGAAGGCAAGCGACCTCGAGAAGAAGCTGGCCGAACAGAAGGAAGCCGAAGAAACCAAGCTGGCTGTCGAGATCCAGAAGAAGGAACTGGAAAAGGCGACCAAGGGCGGCACCCATGTGCCGGTTCCCGCCGCCAATCCCATCCCTCAGCCCGTACTGCAGGCGGCCGTCGAGCAGCAGCCGGCCAAGAAGTCCTTCTGGAGCCTGTTCTCCAAGGGCGAGGCCGCAGAACAGGCACCTGCAGCCGTCGCCGTGGCCCCGGAGCAGCAGGCAGCCGTTGAGCCGCAGGCGCAGCCGGCAGGCGCAGCGGCAAAGCAGGCACGGTCGGCCGCAGCACGTCAAAATGCTCAGCCTCAGAGTACCGCGATGGCATCCGCAAGTGCTGAGGGCGCAGCGGCGCCAGCGACTGAAGCACCTGTTGCCGTCGAGGAACCGCCGAAGAAGCGCCCATTCTGGAAGATCTGGGGCAATTGATGCCTGACGAACAGAAGACGGTCTACGACCTCAGGGGGCTTAAATGCCCCCTTCCCGTTTTGAAGGCCCGCAAGCGTATCGCCTCCATGGCCGCAGGCGCGCTGCTCGAGATCGAGACCACCGATCCGATGGCGGTGATTGATATCCCCCATTTCTGCCGGGAAGACGGCCATAGCCTCGAGGCGGCTTGCCCGGCAGAAGGCGGGCATCGCTTCCTGATCCGCAAGGGCGTCTGACGCCGAACCACAATGTTCTCGATCAGCCGCTCGCATTGCGCCCGCCGGCCGAGATCCTATTCAGCCGCAGCGCCGAGCTGGGCCCATCATCACGCGCCACATCCTTGCCCTCGAGGAAAGGTCATTGTAACCATTTGATTGACTGCGCAATTCCCTGGCATCGATTGCGATTTGTGTCGATGATGCCGGAATTCGCGGACGCATTTTTAAGGAATAGAGAATATAAAGCCCCAACACGTGATCGGGCAAATCTCATGGACTCCGCCAGGAACGACACAGAAACGGCCAAGCAAACCTTCGTGCAGAACTTGGGCCGGCCAGCCGTCTTGCGAAACCTGCTGTCGACATTCCAGCGGCTGCGGCTCGAGGTTCAGTTCATCATCATCGCCTCCTTCGTCGTCGTGGCGCTGATGATCGCCCTTGCGATCTGGACGACGCACCGCCTTGAGAAAACCGTGTTCAATAGCGTCGGCTCGCTCGGCGCCGCCTATCTCCAGACATTCGTTGCGCCGCTGATCGCTGAGGAGGATATCAAACGCGGAACGCTTCCGCCGATCGTCGAAGACAGGCTGAAGCAACTTCTCGGCACAAGCGCGCTTGGCCAACATGTCCACGAGCTGAAGATCTGGGAGCCAAGCGGAAGCTTGATGTATTCGACTACGGGCAAAATGATCGACGAAGAGATTGTCTTTGACGAACTACAGCGCGCCCTTAGGGGCGAGATCGTTGTTTCCCGCACAATGATCGAGAAACACGAATACACCGGCGACGAACAGCGCGGCATGTACATCGAGGTCTATGCGCCGCTCGTGCGCGACGAGGCGGGCAAGGTGCTGCTTGTCGGCGAATTCTACGAGCGCCCCGATTTTCTGGTAGGTGAGTTGTCGACGGCCTGGCGGGAGACGATCGACATCGTGCTCCTGATCTCGGTGCCGATGCTCGCACTGCTCTTCCTGATCGTGCGCAGCGGCAGCCGGCTCATTGATCGTCAGCACGCCGCCATCCGCCATAGCCTTGGACGGGCACTCGAACTTTCCAATCAGAACCGACGGCTGCGCGGGGCCGCGGAGACCGCACGGCTCGAAGCCGGCAAGCTCAATGAGATGATCCTCGACCAGATCGGTACGGATCTGCACGACGGTCCGGTCCAACTGCTGACATTGCTCAAGCTGAAGCTGAGCGACATGACTTCGAAGCCGGCTGACGGCCAACCAACGGACCCGATCGGGCCGCGGGATATCGACAAGATGGTCAGCACGGTCACGACCGTGCTTGAGGAACTGCGGAACATTTCGACGGATCTCGTGCTGCCGGAACTCGACGATATGTCCCTCGATGACACGATCCTGCTTGCGGTAAGGCGGCATATGGATCTCATTGGCCGCGACATCGACGTCGTCGGGTTGATCGCGTCGCAGAAGGTCGATGCGCATCTCAACATCTGCGTCTATCGCTTCATCCAGGAGGCCTTGATGAACAGCGAAAGACATGCACCGGGCAACCGCCAGCATCTGCGCTACGGCACGCGCCATAACCGCCTGTTCATCACGGTGGCCGATGTGGGTGTCGCGCCATCGACAGCAGCGACGCCACCCCGTGCCGGCCGCACAGGGCTCGGCACCATCACGCAGAAACGCCGCATTCGCGCCTTTGGCGGCCGCATACGCACCATCCGCCGACCGAACGGAACGGTGGTAACAGCCGTCCTGCCGCTTGATCACAGCGGCGGCGCGTTCGATCGCCCATAGATCTGGCTACAGCGCCGCGCGTCCATTTAGACGCGCAAAGGTCGCTGTAACAGTTTGAGTTGCTGCATAATTTTGTCCTTAAATCGATTCCGATTTAAGGAATTATGCAGTAAGGCCTGTTGGACATTAGCCGAAACGCCTTGAACGCCGCATTCGCGCTGAATGCGGCGTTCTTAGCGATCGAATTCGATCGCCTAGTTGATGCGCCGTGACGCGCTGCGTTCGGCCGAGCCGTCCGGCAACACATCCAGCCGCTGCGCTGCCAGCACCACTTCCACGCGGTTCCTGACGTCGAGTTTCTGCATCAAGACCGTCATGTAGTGTTTCACGGTCTTTTCGCTGATATCAAGACAGGCCGCTATTTCGCGGTTCGTGCTGCCACGCATGAGATGGCGAACGATCTGTTCCTCGCGCAGGCTCAGGCGTCGTTGCGCCTGGGACCGCCGACGGATTTCCGCAGTCTTCATCGCCATGATGACCTTGGTTGCAAACCCCGCCGTGATGAACGTCTCGCCGTCATAGACCGTGCGTATGGCCTCGTGCAGGTCGCTGGCACTGCTGCCTTTCAGCACATAGCCAGAGACCCCGTAGTTCAGGACTTGTATCGCGGTTTCAATGCTTGAATTTGCGGTGAAGACGATGATCCGCGTGTCTTTGTATTTTTGCGCAACCAGCTCGATAGCCGCAATGGCGTCGCCGGGCATGCTCAAATCGAGCACGAGAACTTCAGGTGAAAAGTCTTCAACTATTTTCAAAGCATCGACCGCGCTTTCGCCCTTGGCGACGATCTCGAGGTCACTTTTTCCAGAATATAAACTGACCAGCCCTTCCAGAAGGATCGGATGGTCGTCAACAAATGCAACTGATATCGACATGGTCGTTGCTCTCCCTCCGCAACAAACATGCTAGTTCATCGGGTTCCGGTTTTAAAGAAGACGCTTAACTTCTAGTTAATTTAGCAAGGGCACGAAGCACACGACAGAATGTCCCGTGCCGCCGCGCAAATATTCGCGCTATGATTTAAAAGAGCAATAATTTTGTATACAAGGGAGCAGAAAAGAGCCAGATTACTACAATATTTTCAAATACTTAGAAGATTAACTCCGAGTTTCGACGGGCCCCATCCTGCGAGCGTGACAGACGCAGCAGCATTTTTCGAACGCTTGCGGCGACTGGAAGTAAAGCCGAAATATTAGCCCAAAAATGTTTGGCCGATCCGCAAAACATCGCCCGAAAGTACTACAGATTTTAACCCTTTTTCCTGGCATCTGCAGCAACAGGCGGCCAACCGCAGCAAACAATTCTAGAATTTCATACCGGGCACAACCAGAGGGTTGTCAGAAAGCGCCTGAGCGTCAGGGCGATCGATGCGTGGTTTCCCCGTGAAGGCATCGAAAAGGTCGCGCACGAAGGCCTCGCTCAGTCCTTTGGTGATCAACACCATGCGCGTGCGCCGATCGGCCGGATCCGGCCAGGCGGAAAGCCGCTCCGGCGTGTGAAAGACGTTCTGCACGCCATGGAGGACCAACGGCCGGTTCGGATTATCGGAGACGGCGACGATCGCCTTCATCCGCAACAGCTTCTCGCCATGGGCCGAGCGCAGCAGATCGATGAACATGTCGAGCGCCATCGGTTCGATCGGCCGGTCATGCATGATGCTGAACGAACGAATGTCCGCCCCATGGCGCGTTGCATCGTGATGATGGTGGTGATGGCTGTGGTGGTGGTGGTCGCCGTCATGATGATGGTGATCGTGGTGACCATGCCCGTGATCGGCCTCGTCCTGCAGCCAGCGGCCGACATCGGCAATCTTCGATGCCGGGTCATAGAGACCACAGGCAAAGAGCGCTGCCCGCCCCGCTTCGGCACTGTCGCCATCGACGAACGGCGCACGCGGATTGAGCGCCTTCAGACGCAGCCGCAGTTCGTCCAACTGTGACTGATCGGCGAGCCCTGCCTTGCTGATGACGATGCGGTCGGCGACCGCGACCTGCTTCAGCGCTTCCTCGTGGTTGGCAAGCGTCTGCAATCCGTTGACCGCATCCACCACGGTCACCACGCCATCGAGACGAAAGCTCTGGGCGATCACGGGATTGCCGATCACCGACTGCAGCACTGGCGCCGGATCCGCAAGCCCGGTCGTTTCGATGACGACGCGCTTCAGCGGCTTGATGCGCCCGGTCTGCATGCGGTCCATGAGATCGGCAAGGGTATCCACCAGTTCGCCGCGCACCGTGCAGCACAGGCAACCGTCGGAAAGCTCGATGACACCGTCGCTCGAGGCTTCCACCAGCAAGTGATCGATGGAGACGTCGCCGAATTCGTTGATGATAACGGCCGTATCCGAGAGATCCGGGTCCTTCAAAAGCCGGTTGAGCAACGTCGTTTTGCCCGCACCGAGAAAACCGGTCAGGATCGAGACCGGCACCGCCGGCAGTGGGCTAACCATTGGAAACTCCGATCAGAGGTTCGGCCGCGGCACTGGGATCGGCACGTTGGCGACATCGCCCTGGCCGGCAGGGTCGGCGCCAGCCTTGGCGAGCTTGTCGCCGCTGCCGGGGATGAGGCCGGCAAATGCCAGCTTCAGCGGCCGGTTGATCTCGTGGATGAACGGCGAAAGCAGCTTCTGCCGGCCGGCTTCATCTCGACCTTCGCTACGCACCTTGGCAGCGGCCTTCGAGCAGATCTGCTTGCTGACGTCGGCAACGACGTCGCGCGTTTCGCCATAGGGCGCAATCTGCACCAGCGACGGCTTGGCCGATCCCGATGTCGTCAGCGCCGTTTGCAGCAGGCGCGCGGATTCGTCGGCACGGGCGCCGAGACTGTCTTCGCCAAGCACGACGGAAACGACGCTGCGGCCATCGCGCGTCGCCGATGAGACCTGGTTGAAACCGGACGCGCAGATGAAACCGGTCTTCATGCCGTCAGCGCCCTCGAAGCGGCCGATCAGCATGTTGTAGTTCGAATAGTCCTTCTTGCCGGTGGTGAACCCTTCCAGCGAGAAATAGGAGGCGTATTCGGGAAACTCGCGCTTCAGCGTGATCGCCAGCACGGCGAGGTCGCGCGCAGTGGTGTACTGGCCGGGACCCGGCAGACCGTTGGCATTGATGAAATGCGACGACGTCATGCCGATGCGGCGCGCCTCGGAATTCATCCGGTCGATGAAGGCAGGCTCGGAACCGCCGACGGCCTCGGCGATCGCCACCGCCACGTCGTTTGCCGACTTCACCAGCATCATCTTCAGCGCGCTGTCGAGCGTCATCGCTTGGCCGGGCTTGTAGAACATCTTGCTCGGCGGCTCGGAGGCGGCGTTCTTGGTCATCACAACAGGGCTTGTCAGCGCCAGCTGTCCCGACTTGATCGCCCGGAAGGTGGTATAGGCCGTCATCAGCTTGGTCAGCGACGCCGGATACCATTTCTGGAAGATGTCCTGATGCTCGTAGACCTTCAACGTATTGACGTCGACGACGAGCCGCGGATTGGCAAATGCCGGCAAAGCCATGAGAAGGCTCGCGCAGGCACCGGCTACGACACCCACTGCCCTTGCCTTGCCACGCATGAAAAATCCTGCTGTCACCACCATAGTCCTCGAAATTCCGCTGTTGCCTCGTCTCGTCCGGCTATTTAGCCTATATGGCAAGGAGATGGCAAAGCCCATTCATTGGCTGCTGCGCCAATCCACCGCAGATAGATGTGATCGAACAGACCGACAGGACTTAACTCATGCCGATTCTCAACCGTGCCGCCGAACTCCAGAACGAAGTCACCGAATGGCGGCGTCATCTGCACAAGAACCCCGAGCTCCTGTTCGCGGTGGAAAATACGGCAGCCTTCGTCGAATTGAAACTGAAGGAGTTCGGCGTTGACGAAATCGTGACCGGGCTTGGGCAGACCGGCGTCGTCGGTCTGATCAAGGGCAATCTCGGTGCCGGCCGCACGATCGGCCTTCGCGCCGACATGGATGCGCTGCCGATCACCGAAACCACCGGCAAGCCCTGGGCATCGGAAACCTCCGGCAAGATGCACGCCTGCGGCCATGACGGTCACACAGCCATGTTGCTTGGCGCGGCCAAATATCTGGCCGAGACCCGCAACTTCGCCGGCAACGTCGCGGTCATCTTCCAGCCGGCCGAAGAAGGCGGCGGCGGCGGCAACGAGATGGTCAAGGACGGCATGATGGAGCGCTTCGACATCGCCGAAGTCTACGGCATGCACAATATGCCGGGCATGCCCATCGGTCATTTCGGCAGCCGCGTCGGCCCGATCATGGCGTCGACGGACGAGTTCACCATCACCATCAAGGGCCGCGGCGGCCATGCGGCCCAGCCGCACAAGACGATCGACCCGATCGTCATCGGCACGCAGATCGTCACCGCGCTGCAGACGATCGCGTCCAGAACAGTTGATCCGCTCGCCTCGGTCGTGGTCTCGGTCACCACGTTCAACGCCGGCTTCGCCCACAACGTCATCCCGGAGGAAGCTGTGCTCGGCGGCACCGTGCGCACGCTCAAGCCCGAAGTGCGCGATATCGGCGAGACCCGCATCCGGCTGATCGCCGAAGGCATCGCCGACGTCTATGGCGCGACCGTCGACGTCTGGTACAGCCGCAACTATCCGGTGACCGTCAACCATGAGGACGAGACGGCCTACGCGCTGAAGGCGGCGGCAGAAATTGCCGGCGAAGGCAATGTCAGGGCATCGCTCGACCCGATGATGGGCGGCGAGGATTTCTCCTACATGCTGCTGGCCCGCCCAGGCGCCTTCATCTTCATGGGCAACGGCGACACCGCCGGGCTGCACCATCCCGCCTATGACTTCAACGACGAAGCGATCCCGCACGGGATTTCCTATTGGGTGAAACTCGCGGAAACGCGACTTGCCGCCTGAGGCGCGAGCAGGAGGCGGCACGATGCATCAGATCGACAAGATAGACCGTAGAATTCTCAACATCCTGCAGGCGGATGGCCGGATCACCAATCTGGAGCTTGCCGATCGCATCGGCCTGTCGCCGACGGCAACCAGCGAACGGCTGCGCCGGCTGTTGAAGGAAGGGTATGTTTCGGGTTTCGGCGCCCGCCTCGATCCGCAGAAGCTCGGCTTCGGCCTGCTCGTCTTCATCGAGGTCATGCTCGACAAGACGACGCCCGATGTCTTCCACCAGTTCGCGATCGCGATCAAGCAGGCACCGGCTGTTCTGGAATGTCACATGGTCGCCGGCGGCTTCGACTATCTCGTCAAGACCCGCTTCGAGGACATGGCGGCCTACCGCAACTTCCTCGGTCAGGTGCTCTGGACACTGCCGGGGGTCAAGGAAACCCGCACCTACGCGGTAATGGAAGAGATCAAGAACGACGGGCCGCTGCCGCTCGTCTGAGGTGAGACAAGAATTGCCCCAGGAGCCGACGGGATCCTGGGGCAAACACTTCGGTCGAGCGCCTTAAACAACGCGCTTACGCGGCGTCGAGCGACGCCATGTCGATGACGAAGCGGTAGCGCACGTCGCTCTTGACGACCCGCTCATAAGCTTCGTTGATCTCTTGGATCCTGATCGTTTCGATCTCAGAGACGATGTTGTGCTCGCCGCAGAAGTCGAGCATTTCCTGGGTCTCCTTGATCGAGCCGATCATCGAGCCGGAAATGCTGCGGCGAGCCGGAACCAGCGCGAAGGCATGAACCGGCACGGCATTTTCCGGAATGCCGACCAGCACGAAGTCGCCGTCGATCTTCAGAAGATTGAGGTAGGCGTTCCAGTCGATCTCGGCCGCAACCGTGCAGATGATCAGGTCGAAATGACCCTGAAGCGTCTTGAAGGTTTCCGGATCGTTGGTGGCGTAATAGTGGTCGGCGCCGAGCTTCAGCCCGTCTTCCTTCTTCGACAGGCTTTGGCTGAGCACCGTCACCTCCGCGCCCATGGCGTGGGCAATCTTCACGCCCATGTGGCCGAGGCCGCCCATGCCGACGATCGCGACCTTCTTGCCGGGACCGGCCTTCCAGTGGCGAAGCGGCGAATAGAGCGTGATGCCGGCGCACAGCAGCGGTGCTGCCGCATCCAGCGGCAGGTTTTCCGGAATCGACAGCACGTAGCCTTCCCTCACGACGATGCTGTCGGAGTATCCGCCCTGCGTCGCGGTCTTGCCGTCCGCCTCGACGCCGTTATACGTCACCACCAGACCCGGCAGGTAATGTTCCAGGTCGATGTCGCGCGTCGCGCAGGTGGTGCAGGAATCGACGAAGCAGCCGACGCCGGCGCGGTCGCCCACCCTAAACTTGGTGACTTTGGAGCCGACGGCGGTGACGATGCCGACGATTTCGTGGCCAGGGACCATCGGGAAGACCGAGTTGCCCCATTCGTTGCGTGCCTGGTGAATGTCGGAGTGGCAGACGCCGCAATATTTGATGTCGATCACCACGTCGTCGTCGCGCGGCTCGCGACGTTCGAAGGTGAAGGGCGTAAGCGGTTTCGACGCATCGGTCGCCGCATATCCTCTTGCAATGGCCATCAGTCTGTCCTTCATTTTGGGAGATGCGAAAAGCCGGAGCGTTCCCGGCAGATCGCAGCAAGGACTATGGGTGCGCCGACCGCAAAGCGTTAGAGCGATCCTGCAAAGTTTTTGCACGATCCTGCAAGATTGAGATAGACGTCCTGGAGTTGGCACGCCGAGGCCCTATCTGAGCATCGCCTCAGACAATGCTAAGCCGCTGGAAAGACAGAAGATTATGACAGCCACGCGACAGACCTCCCGCCCCGAGATGATCGACGTCATTGCCCGGTTCGCCGAAACGGACGGCGACCACATGACCGGCATTTCCGGTCTGACACTCCATCGTCATGGCGGCGACGCCCCGGTCAACTGTTCTGCCTACAGGCCAAGCCTGGCGATCATCGTGCAGGGCGCCAAGCGCGTGATCCTCGGCGAGGAAACGCTGATCTACGGCGCATCCGACTATCTGTTGACGTCGATCGATCTCCCCGTTCTCTCCCAGGTCTGTCAGGCCTCGGCGCAAGAACCCTATCTCAGCATGGCCTTCACGCTAGACCGCGGCAAGATCCAGGCGCTGGTCGCCTCGCTACCGCAACTGCCGGCGCCTGCCGCAACGGCGCGCGGCATGACAGTCAGCAAGATCACCGCCGATCTCGAAGACGCCGCGCTCCAGCTGCTGCGCCTGCTCGACCGGCCCGACGACATTCCGGCGCTCCTGCCGCTGATCGAACAGGAGATCCTTTACCGCCTGCTGACCGGCCCGCATGGCCATCGCCTGCGACAGATGGCGACCGCCGACAGCCAACCGCATCAGGTCGGTCGCGCCGTCGCCTGGCTGAAGGAGCACTATTCCCGGCCACTGCGCATCGATGACCTCGCAAGCCGCGTCAGCATGAGCGTTTCGTCGCTGCACCACCATTTCAAGGCGATCACCGCGATGAGCCCGTTGCAGTACCAGAAGCAACTGCGGCTGCAGGAGGCGCGGCGCCTGATGCTGGAAGAACGCCTCGATGCCGGAGATGCCGGCCATCAGGTCGGTTACGAGAGCCAGTCGCAGTTCAGCCGCGAATACGCCCGCCACTTCGGCGAGCCGCCGATGCGCGACATCGGCCGCATGCGCCGCACTCTGGTCGAACGCTTCGCTGGTGAGGCGGAGATGCTGAGCGAAGGCTGAGGCGCTAAGCTTTTCCAGGAAAAGTGCGTAGCGGTTTTCCGTCAGGATATGCGTAAAAACAAACAGGGAGCTTTCGATAACGCCGCCTAAGACGGAAAGCCCCAGAACCTCAGCTTCTTTCGATATCCCGCCTGAGCACGATCGACGTCGTCAGGTCCTCGACATTGTCCATGGTCGCCACCTCGTTGCGCAGTTCGTTCAACGCGTTGATGGAACCGACCTCGACCTCGACGACCAGATCGAGCTGGCCGCTGACGGACGAAACCTTGCGTACTGACGAGAAGCCGGCGAGCCGATCGAGCACGCCGATCGATGGCGTGCGCTGCAAAGTGACGAGCAGGAAAGCCTGGATCTGCCCCTCTTCAAGCTGGCCGATATCGGCGCGGTAGCCGCGGATGATGCCCGCCTTTTCCAGACGGGTGACACGCTCCGTCGTCGCACTTCTGGAAAGCCCGATCCGGCCCGCCAGCGACTTCATCGGGATGCGCGCTTCCCGCGACAGGATGCTCAGGATCGTCCGGTCGATCGCGTCGATGTCCTGCATGGTTTCCGCCTCCGAGTGCGCCGACAAGATGACGGTTATTATAAACATAATGCCGGTGCAACCGGCATATTGCCGGATGCATGCGTCGGCGGCTCGTGCAACTCTGCCTGTATGACGAGGGTTCCCATGAACGATATGCTGAAGACGACACCAGACTTTTCCATCGACCAGGCTGCGGGACTGCTCCAGCAGCATTACGGCCTTTCCGGTACGCTTTCGCTGCTCGCCAGCGAACGCGACCAGAACTTCAAGGTCGAGGCCGCAGACGGTGCCACCTATATCCTGAAGATTGTCAATGCCGCCGAGCCCGAGGTCGAGAGCGACTTCCAGACGGCGCTGCTCAACCATGTCGGAACCTTTGCCGCCGAATTGCCGGTGCCGCACATCCGGCCGACATTGGCCGGCAGCAGCCTTGCCGAAACCACCAGCGCCCACGGCGTCCGCCACAGGCTGCGTCTCGTCAGCTGGGTGTCGGGTGTCCCGCTCGCCGAAACCGGTCGCAGCGCCGGCGCGCTCCAATCGCTCGGCCAAATGCTTGGCCGCTTCGACGCCGCGTTGAAAGGCTTCATGCATCCGGGCGCGCTGCGCGACCTCGACTGGGACATTCGCAGGGCCGGCCGTTCCAAGGACAGGCTGGGCCATGTTGCGGCCCCTGAAGACCGGGCGATGCTCGAGCGTTTTCTTGCCCGCTTTGCGAGGACGGTGGAGCCGAAACTGGCGACGCTGCGTTCGGCCGTCATCCACAACGACGCCAACGACTGGAACGTGCTCGTCGACAAGGCCGATCATGACCGCATCTCCGGGCTGATCGACTTCGGCGACGCGCTCTATGCGCCCGTCATCGCCGAGGTTGCAATCGCGGCCGCCTATGCCGGTCTCGACCATCCCGATCCGATCGGCGCCACGGCCGCGATCGCCCGCGGCTACCACACGGAATATCCGCTGCTCGAGGAAGAAGTCGATCTGCTCTTCGACCTCATCGCCATGCGGCTCGTCACCTCGGTGACAATCTCGGCCTCGCGTCGCGCCCACACGGCCGACAACCCCTATCTCGCCATCAGCGAAAAGCCGGCCTGGACGCTGTTGCGCAAGCTCGACCGGATGAACCCACGCTTCGCCACCGCGATCCTGCGCAAGGCCTGCGGCTTTGCGGCAGCCCCCGGCGCGCATGGCGTTACTGCCTGGATCGCCGGCAACCGCAAGACGCTTGCGCCGCTGCTCGAACGCCCGGCCGCGACCTATCCAGCAGCCCTCGTGCCCTATGGCGACCCGAACCATCCGATGACGGTGAAATCCGCCGGCGAACAACCGGATGAAGCGCAGGCGATCTGGGAAGACTATTGCCGCGAGAACGGCATCGATCTCGGCGTCGGCCCCTGGGGCGAGCCCCGCACCGTCTATTCCGGCGAGATGTTCGTCTCGCGGCTGATCGAGAATACCCGCCGTACCTGCCATCTCGGGCTCGACCTGTTCATGGCGGCCGGCACCAAGGTGTTCACGCCGATCGCCGCCACTGTCGTCAGCGTCGAGATCGAAAAAGACCCGCTCGGTTACGGTTGCCTGATTGCGCTTCGTCACGAGCCGGAGGGCTGCCCGCCCTTCGTGTCGCTCTGGGGTCATCTGGCGCACGAGGCGATGGGCCGGATCAAGGCTGGCGACAGGCTGGAAGCCGGCGCGCTCGTCGGTGAAATGGGTGCCCCAAAGGAGAACGGCGGCTGGGCGCCGCACCTGCACCTGCAGCTTTCGATCGATACCAGCCTTTCGGCGACCGAAATCCTCGGCGTCGGCGAACCGCAATATCTCGACGTCTGGGGCGAACTCTTCCCCGATGCGCGCACCTTTGCCGGCATTGCCGAGGAGTTTTATACCAAGAGCGGTCGTGCGCATGACGAGATCGTCAAGCTGCGCAAGGAATTGCTGCTGCCGAACCTGTCGATCTCCTACGAGAAGCCGATCAAGTTCGTGCGCGGCGAAGGTGTCTGGCTGATCGACGACAGCGGCCGCGCCTATCTCGACTGCTTCAACAATGTCTGCCACATCGGCCACGCCCATCCCGCAGTCGTCGAGGCGATGGCCAAGCAGGCGGCGATCCTCAACACCAATACCCGCTATCTGCACGACAACATCGTCGCCTATGCCGAACGGCTGACGGCGACGCTACCTGGGGAGTTGACGGTCGCCGGCTTCGTCAACAGCGGCTCGGAGGCCAACAGCCTGGCGCTGCGCCTGATGCGCACGCATACGGGCCGCGAAAATGCGATTACGCTCGACTGGTCCTATCACGGCACGACGCAGGAGCTGATCGACATCAGCCCCTACAAATTCCGTCGCAAGGGCGGCAAGGGCCCGAAGCCGCATGTCCATGTCGCTGCCGTTCCCGACAGCTATCGCGCGCCCGCCGACTGGCCGGCCGAGGAACACGGCAAGCGTTTTGCCGAAAGCGTCGCCGAACAGATCGCCGCCATGCAGGCGAAGGGCGAGGGCCTCGGCTTCTTCATCGCGGAATCGATCCCGAGCGTCGCCGGCCAGGTGTTCCTGCCCGATGGCTACCTCAAGGAAGTCTATCGCCTGGTGCGCGATGCCGGCGGCGTCTGCATCGCCGACGAGGTCCAGGTCGGCTTCGGCCGTGTCGGCAGCCATTGGTGGGCCTTCGAGACCCAGGGCGTGGTTCCCGACATCGTCACCATGGGCAAGCCGATCGGCGACGGCCATCCGCTGGCGGCCGTCGTCACCACCCGCGAGGTCACCGACAGCTTCAACAACGGTATGGAGTACTTCAACACTTTCGGCGGAAACCCGGTTTCCTGCGCCGTCGGCCTTGCGGTGCTCGACGTCATCGAGGGCCAGGACCTGCGCGGCAACGCATTTGCCATCGGCAACTATCTCATCAACTCCTTCCGTGCGATGCAGGCGCGTTACGAGGTGATCGGCGACGTCCGTGGCATGGGGCTGTTCCTCGGCATCGAACTGGTCAGCGATCGCAAGACCAAGGCGCCCGCCACCGAATTTGCCCGGGCGGTTTCCAACGGCGCACGCCAGCGCGGCGTACTGATGGGCACCGAAGGGCCGCATGACAACGTCTTGAAGATGCGCCCGCCGATGATCTTCTCGAAGCGCGATGCCGACCATCTGCTCGCGGTTCTCGAGGAGACCTTTGCGGATGTGAGCAAGAAGCTCGGCTGAGGTCGAGCAGAACAACGCCGAAACCAAAACCAGTTGGCCGGGACGCGCACGCGCCCCGGCATCGAAGACGCATGCCTTCATAACAGCATAACAAGAGGAGAACAGGACAATGAAATCAGGAATTCTAGCACTTGCCAGTGCGGCATTTCTCGCCGGAACGGCAGCCAGCGCTGCCACGCTCGATGTCGTCAAGGAACGCGGTGAACTCCGCTGTGGCGTCAGCCAGGGCGTGCTCGGCTTTTCCGCGCCGAACGATAAGGGCGAATGGAGCGGCTTCGACATCGACTTCTGCCGCGCGGTCGCCGCCGCCGCGCTCGGCAACCCGGACAAGGTGAAATATGTGCCGCTCTCGACCAAGGAGCGCTTCACCGCGTTGCAGTCGGGCGAAGTCGATCTGCTGTCGCGCCAGACCACCTGGACGCTGTCGCGCGACAGCGATCTCGGCATGAGCTTCGTCGGCGTCAACTACTATGACGGCCAAGCCTTCATGGTGCGTAACGACCTCGGCGTGAAGAGCGTCAAGGAACTCTCGGGTGCCTCCATCTGCACGGAAACCGGCACGACCACCGAGCAGAACATGGCCGACTACTTCAGCTCTAACAACATCCAGTACCAGGTCATCGCGTTTGAAAAGCCCGACCAGACGGTCCAGGCCTTCAACACCGCACGTTGCGACGTCTATTCGACCGACGCCTCGGCGCTCTACGCCCAGCGCCTGACACTGAACGACCCGGACCGCTTCGTCGTGCTGCCCGAAGTCATCTCGAAGGAACCGCTCGGACCGGCCGTTCGCCAGGGTGACGAGCAGTGGTTCAAGGTCGTGCGCTGGACATTGTTCGCGATGATCGAAGCCGAAGAGCTGGGCATCACCAAGGAGAACGCCGCCAAGCTGCAGGAAAGCGGCACCGTCGGCCAGAAGCGCTTTCTCGGCATCGACAACGAGGCCGGCAAGGCGCTGGGCCTCGGTCCGACATGGGCCTTCCAGGCGATCTCCGCCGTCGGCAACTACGGCGAGGTTTTCGAAAAACATCTCGGCAAGGACAGCGCGCTCAAGATCGACCGCGGCCTCAACAAGCTGTGGAGCCAGGGCGGTCTGATGTACGCGCCGCCGGCGCGCTGATTGCACGCTCCACGCCATCGAACGCCGCGGGCTCCTCCCCGCGGCGTTTTTTTTGTGTTGGCACCCGGCGCAATCGTCGGCGACGGCAAGCGGTGCGCCCGCCCCGCGCTTGCGTTCCTTGGACCGGTTCGTCGCCACAGGGCATTCGCCGGAAAGAATACCCTTCAAGCAAATGCAAAGGCCGCGAGAGAAAACCCTCACGGCCTTTGCTTTCGAGTTGAAATGATCGCTCTGGCGATCAGAGCTTGACGATCGTCTTGCGCGCAAGCAGCCCCTGCGGCGCGAAGAGAAGCACGCCGATGACGAGCAGGATGGTGAAGGCATCGCGGTAGCTGAGCAGGCTTTCGGGCAGATAGGCCTGCAGGAACACCTCGATGAAGCCGAGCAGGAAGCCGCCGGCAACGGCACCGGAAAGGCTGCCGAGCCCGCCGATGATCGCGGCGATGAAAGCCTTCAACACCGGCAGGAAACCCATCAGCGGATCGACGCTGCCGCGTTGCGCCACCCAGAGAATGCCTGCCACACCCGCCAGCAGGCCGGAAATCGCAAAGGCAGTCGCCACCACGGCATTGGCGCGAATGCCCATCAGCCGGACGATGGCGAAATCCTCAGACGCCGCGCGCATCGCCCGACCGAGAACGGTCGTGCGCAGGAAGAGGTTGAGCCCGACGAGCATGATGACGGTGACAAGGATCGACGTGCCCTGGATGAGGCCGAGATGGAGACCGCCGATCTCGATCGTTCCGGAAAAGCTCTCCGGCATCGGCACCGGTTTCGGCCGCGCCGAAATGAAATTCTGGAAGATGACGCGCAGGATGGCGCTGACGGCAAAGCTGGTGAGAAGCAGCGTCGTGCCGCTGGCACCGCGCACCGGCCGGAAGGCGACGCGCTCCATCAGCATGGCGAGCACTACGGCAATCATCAGCGCGCCGAAGATGGCGAGCGGGAACGGCAGGCCCAGCAGCAGGGCGAAACATAAGCCGTAGCCGGCCGCCGTCATCAGTTCGCCATGGGCGAAATTGATCAGCCCCATGATCGAGAAGACGACCGCGAGCCCAAGCGCGAGAAGCGCATAGGTGCCGCCGAGGCTCAGCGCGTTGACCAGCTGCTGCAGGAACATGTCCATCGTTGTGACCTCTTTGCCCCCGGCCTCAAGCGCCGAGATAGGCACCCTGGATTTCGGTTGAGTTGCGAAGCTCGGCGGCGGTGCCGGAGAGCACGATGCGTCCGTTCGCCATGACATAGCCGGCGTCGGCGATTTCAAGCGAAAGCGCGACGTTCTGCTCGACGAGCAGGATCGTCAGACCTTTCTGGCGCAGACCGGCGATCAGGTCGAAGATCAGATCGACCACCTGCGGCGCGAGGCCAAGCGACGGTTCGTCGAGCAGCAGCAGGTCGGGCGACGACATCATCGAGCGGGCGATTGCCAGCATCTGCTGCTCGCCCCCGGAGAGCGAACCCGCCTTCTGGCCGAGGCGCTCCTTCAGGATCGGGAAGCGTGACAGCATGTCTTCGCGCACGTCGGAGATCGCGCCGCGCGCCTTGTGCATGGCGCCGCCGAGCAACAGGTGTTCGTCCACCGTCAGGCTTGGAAAGATGCGTCGGCCTTCCGGCGTCAGCGTCATGCCGAGCCTGACGATCTGTTCCGGCGGCAGGCCGGAAATGTCCTGGCCGTTGAAGGAAACCCGCCCCGCCTTCTTTGCCGCCAGGCCCACCAGTGCATTCAGCGTCGAGCTCTTGCCGGCACCGTTGGCACCGAGCAGCGTGACGATCTGTCCCTTGCCGACGGTGAGATCGACGCCCTTCAACGCCTCGACGGCACCATAGGCGACCTTAAGGCCGCTGACCTCGAGCAAGGGCTTCTGAGCTGGAATTTCACTGTGCATCATCGGGGCAAAGTCCTTGCCATGGATTGCGAAGCGGCCAGTTGCGGCCGATCGATCTCCGGCACCCTTGCCGGAGACCGCAAGCGGCGACGGTTCAGGGGGCCGGAATATCGGCCGCGGCCGGAACGCCCTGGCTGATCAGTTCGCGGTTGCCGCCTTCGATGCGGACCAGCGAGACCGAGCGCAACGGCATGCCTTGCGTGCCGGCATAGCTGATCGGGCCGGTAACGCCCTGGACGTTTTCGAGCGAGGCGATGGCGTTGCGGATGGCGACCGGGTCGATGCTGTTGGCTTCGGTCACCGCTGCGTCGATGACCTTGCCGAGATCGTAGCCGTTGGCGATGTAGACGGTATCCGGCACTTGGCCGAACTTTTCCTTGTACTTGACATTGAAGTCGGCGAGCGGGCTGCCTTCACTGGCAAAGCCGGCCGTGGTGAAGACCACGCCGTCGACGGTGGCGCCAAGGCCGAAGGTCGTCGGCGAGTCGATGCCGTCGCTGCCGAGGATCGGGATGGTCACGCCAGCACCGCGCAGCTGGCGGATGAAGGCCGGGAAATCGGGCTCGTAGGCAGCGGTCATGATGACATCGGGCGCCGGGTTCATCGCCTTGATCTTGGTGACTTCGGCGCCGAAATCCTGCTGGCCCATGCTGAACGTGCCTTCGCCGAGAAGCTCACCGCCCTTGGCCTTGAAGGCTTCGCCGAAATATTCCGGAAGCTTCAGCGTATAGGCGCTGTCAGGAGACTTGAGGATATAGGCCTTCTTGTAGCCCTTCTCGACGGCGTAGGTAGCAAGCACCGAGGCCTGGACGTTGTCGGCGGGATAGTTGCCGAACATGTAATCGCCGACGGCAAGCGGCATGGTCGGGGTCGTGGCGCAGAACGAGAAGGCCGGGATTTGCGCTGCCTGCGTCACCTGGCCGGCGGCGATCGACGGATCGGCATCGCAGGGCGTGATCATGATCTTGACACCCTGATCGACCAGCTCCTGCGCCACCAGCGCCGTCTGGGCGGCGTCGGAGCGGGTATCCTTGGCCACCAGCTTGATCGGGAACTTGCCGGCAGCGCCCCCGGCCGCGTTGATTTCCTCGACAGCCATCTCCAGGCCCTTCAGCGACGGCTGGTCGTAGGGAGCAAGGCCGCCGGTCTGGGCGGTGGCAAGGCCGATGACCAAGTCCTCGGCAAGCGCCGGCAGTGGCGACAGCACGAAGCCGCTAAGTACGGTGGTGAGGCACAGGGCCCTAAGGTTCGATTTCATCGGTAAGCTCCCTCTTTCTGATTTCGTTTGCTGATCAAGCTGGATTGTGAAGGCCGCTGATGCCTGCCTGGGGGCTGGTAGTCTCGACGGCGCCGCGGGGCGCCTGCGCCGACGAGCGGCGACGGCCGATATACGCTTCGATCACATGGGGATTGGCCTGGATCTCCGCCGGCGTGCCGATGGCAATCTGCTGGCCCTTGTTCAGGACAACGACGATGTCGCAGAGCCGCATGATCAGCTTCAGGTCATGCTCGACGACGAGCAGGCCGAGGCGGTATTTCGTGCGGATGCGGTCGAGCACATGCATCAGCTCCTGCGTTTCGGCAGGGTTCATCCCGGCCGCCGGCTCATCGAGCAACAGGTAGCGCGGCTTCAGAGCCAGCGCACGGGCGATCTCGAGACGACGTTGCGCGCCATAGGACAGCGTACCGGCAAGCTGATCGGAAAAGCCGTCGAGCCCCACCTCGGCCAGCACCAGCCGGGCGCTTTCCATAGGGTCCTCGCCACTGCCCTTCAGCGCGCTTGCCGCCACCGTGACGTTCTCAAGTACGGTCAGGTTCTTGAACAGGCGGATATTCTGGAAGGTACGCGCAAGGCCAGCAACCGGAACGGCGTGGACCGGCAGCGATGCGATGTCCTTGCCGTCGATTAGCACGCGGCCGCTCGACGGCGGCACGACGCCCGAAACGCTGTTGATCAGGGTCGACTTGCCGGCTCCGTTCGGGCCGATCAGACCGGTGACCAGGCCCGGTTTGATCTCGAAATTGGCGTTTTCCAGCGCAACGAGGCCGGCGAATTTCTTGCCGAGATTCTCGACCTTGAGCGTTCCGCCCGGCGGGATAGCAGCAATCTTTTGCGTACCGTCAGAGGATGTCGCAGCCTTCGGGGTAAAGCGCTTCAGCCAGCCAAAACGCTCGTCCAGCTCCCTGACGCCGAAGAGCCCGTCCTGCAGGCGGTACATCACCACCAGGATCGCGACGCCGATGCCGATATCCGTGAGACCAAAAACGGTTGGCAGCGTGACGAAACCAAGATCGACGCCGCCTTCGAGTTTGCGCAGAAGCTCGACGATCAGCATGATCACGGCCGTGCCGCCGACGGCACCCGAGACGGTGGTGACGCCGCCAAGTATCAGCATGGCGAGCAGAACGAAGGTCAGGTTGAAATAAAAGTCCTTGGGCGAGAAGGCGCCGAGGAAATGGGCAAGCAGCGCGCCGGCCGCACCCGCCAGAATAGCGCCGAGCACCCAGCCGACAAAACGATGGAGCTTGACGTTGACGCCGACGGCGGTCGAGGCGATCTCGTCCTCGCGTGAAGCCCTGAGCTTCAAGCCCGCGCTTGAATCCCGATAGAGACGGGCAATGGCGATTGCGGCCACGGCAAAAGGCAGCGCCACCCACAGATTGACCGCGCGCGGAATGCCGAAGAAGGTCTGGCTGCCACGGGTGATGTCGGTCGAGGCAACGAGCACGACATGGACGATCACGAGAAAACCGAGCGTCGCGATCGACGCCGACGATCCGGCAAGGCGCGCGACGGGAATGCCGATGAGGACGGCAACCAATGCCACGACCACGAGCGCCACGGCAAGCGCCGGCAGGAACGGCATGCCGATGCCGGCCAGCCATTCCGGCAGGTGCGGCAGCGCCGTCTTCTGAACGATCGGGTTGATGGTCAGAAGGCCCGACGCATAGGCGCCGATCGCCATGAAGCCGACATGGCCGAAGGAAACGATGCCCGAATTGCCGGCATACATACCGATACCGACCACCGCGATCACGTTGATCATGAACAGCGTAACGAGGCGCTCGCCGCTGCCTGGAAAGGCCAGCGAGGCGACAGCAGCGGCCAGCAAAAGCGGCAACGACGTTAAAAGGATACCGACGACGGTTTCTCGCCTGACGCGAACCATCTGCATTCCCCCGAATTGTCGGCCCGCCGTTGTTTTTGGCTCGGGCCAGTTCCCGAAATGAAAGTTATCTCTTCTCGATCAAATGTCAATCTTGTTTCAAAAAACATTCTCTGCTAGCAATTATGTAACAAAAATTAGAAACTGGGGTTCAAGCCATCATTTTTGGGAGGCGGAAATCGTGGCAATCCGGGATCGACTGACTGAAGGGGCTATTACCTTCACGCGATCGGAACTGAAGATCGTGCGGCAGCTCCTGTCGAACTATCCGGCGGCGGGACTGAATACCGTTGCCTATCTGGCCTCGTCGGCGGGGGTCAGCAATCCGACCGTCGTGCGCTTTGCCAACAAGCTTGGTTTCGAGGGTTATCCTGAGTTTCAACAGGCGCTGCTCGGCGAAGTGCAGGAGCGCATGAGTTCGCCGCTGTCGATGCTGGACGAGCGCCGTCCGTCGCTGGAGCAGGAAAATTTCTACCAATACTTCCTGCGCGCCAGCATCCATGCACTCGAATCCTCGATGCAGATGTTGCCCTCGGAGGATTTTGAGGCAGCGGTCGATGCGGCCGCCGACACGAGCGCCCGCGTCCATTGCCTCGGCGGCCGTTTCAGCGGCTTTCTCGCCGGCCTGCTCTGGTCGCATATGAAGCAGCTGCGCGGCGACACCCGCTGGATCAACGGCAGCCAGGCCGATCAGGTCGACCAGCTCGTCGATCTCGGCAAACGCGACGTGCTCTTCGTCTACGATTACCGCCGCTACCAGAACGACACCATTCGCTTCGCCCGGCGGGCGGCCGCACAGGGCGCACGCATCGTGCTGTTCACCGACCGCTGGCTTTCGCCGATCGCCGATTTTGCCACCGTCACGCTGACGGCACCGGTCGACACCGTCTCGCCCTATGACACGATGGTGCCGGCCATCGCCCAGACCGAAGCGCTGATCGCCGCGCTGACGGCCCGTCTCGCCACCCAATCACGCGCCCGCATCGAGAAGATGGAGGAGCTGCGACGCGGCTACGCCATCACCGAAGATGCCCTCAACCCGAACGTCGACGACGGCCGCTGACACGCTTGCCGAAAGGCAAAAACCACAACCGAGGAGAATCCCAATGAGTGCCGTTACAGTAAAGGTCGGGGACGACATGCTAAGACGCGACAGCGACTACGAGCGCGGCCGCACCTCCGTGCTGTTCGTCGACATGCAGCGCATCTGGTGCGAACCCAATCTTGATCCGACCCATCCGCAGGACGCCGACAGCTACTATCACAAGCGGCTGCGCCAGACCGTCATCCCAAACCAGGTCCGCATCCTCGAAGCCGCGCGCAAGGCCGGTTGCGAAGTGCTGCACACCGTCATCGAGAGCCTGACGCTTGACGGCCGCGACCGCTCGCTCGACCACAAGCTGTCCGACATGCATGTGCCGAAGGGCTCGCCCGAGGGCCAGGTCATTCCCGAACTGGCGCCTGTAGACAACGAGATCGTGCTGCCGAAGACGTCTTCCGGCGTCTTCAACTCCACCAACATCGACTACATCCTGCGCAACCTCAACACCCGCTACCTGATCATCGCCGGCGTCATCACCGACCAGTGCGTCGACATGGCCGTGCGCGACGCCGCCGACCGCGGCTATCTCGTTACCGTCGTCAACGACGCCTGCGCGACCTACAGCCCCGAGCGCCACGAAGGTGCCCTTCGCGCCTATTCCGGCTACTGCTGGACCACCGATACAGACACCGTCGTCAACCGCCTTCATGGCCTGCGCCAAGCCTGAGCCGCCGTCGAAAATCTTGAGACAAGAGGGGAATTCATGACCGAGAACAACAACGGCAAGGCTCATTCCGCGCTGACGGAACTCGCGACCTTCGTCACCACCGACATCGCCGGCATCACCCGCGGCCGCAGCTTCGCCGCCTCGCAGATCGACGACTATCTGCGCAAGGGCGTCGGCTGGGTGCCGGCCAATCTGGCGCTGACGCCCTTCGACCAGATCGCCGAGAACAATCCCTGGGGCTCGGCCGGCGACCTCCGACTGATGGCCGACCCCGCCAGCAAGGCGCGCATCACCTGCCTGCCCGACGTCACGCCGCTGCATTTCTATCATTCCGATATCACCGACCTCAAAGGCGACCCTTGGGAGTGCTGCGTACGCAGCTTCCTCAAGCGCACGCTTCAAGAGTTCGAGCGCGAGGCCGGCCTGAAAGTCATCTCCGCCGTCGAGCAGGAGTTCCAGCTTCTCGGCGTCGACTGGCCCGACGCGCCGTCCTTCGGCCTGCGCGCCCAGCGCCGTGCCGAACCCTTCGGCCCGCTGTTGATGGCGGCGCTGCAGGAAGCGGGCGCCGACCCGGAAATGTTCCTGCCGGAATACGGCAAGGACCAGTTTGAGATCACCTGCCGCCCGGCGGATGCGCTGACCGCGGCCGATCGCGGCGCGACGATCCGCGCCGTCACCAAGGAAGTGGCCGCCCTCTTCCGCTGGAACGCCAGCTTCGCACCGAAGACGAGTGCCAACGGCGTCGGCAACGGCGTGCACCTGCATGTCAGCTTTACCGATCTCGACGGCAGCCCCGTCACCTTCGACGCCTCGCGCCCCGGTCGCCTGTCGAAGGTCGCCGGATCCTTCGCCGCCGGCGTCATCCGCCACCTGCCGGCGCTGACCGCCTTCACCGCCCCGTCGGTGCTGTCCTACATGCGCCTCGTTCCGCACCACTGGAGCGCTGCCTATACCTGCCTTGGCGAGAAGAACCGCGAGGCGACGCTCAGGATCTGTCCGACGCTCGACCTGCCCGGCAGCAACCCGGCCAAGCAGTTCAACATGGAGTACCGCGCCGCCGACGCCTGCGCCAGCCCGCACCTGTCGCTGGCCGTCCTGCTGAGGGCCGGTCTCGAAGGCATCAGGGCCGGCCTCGAACAGCCGCCGCTGATCAACTCGGATCCCTCCGATTTCTCCGACGAGGACCAGAAGAAGCTCGGCATCCGCCGCCTGCCTGCAAGCCTGCCGGAAGCGCTCGAAACACTTGCCGAAGACACGGTGGTGACTGGCTGGTTCGCCAAGGACTTCCTCGATTGCTACGTCGCGATGAAGCGCAAGGAAATCGAGATCGTCGATGGCCTCTCTCCCGACGAACTCTGCGCCCGCTACGCGGCCGTCTACTGATACGGATAGGCTCCCATGACTTCGACAACGGCCATCAAGAGCCCCGACCGACACGGACGGCACGACCCTCGCCAGCCGCTTCTGGCGATCGACGAGCCGCCGCCCTATGCGGTGTTCAATCCGGACGGAAAATCGCCGTTCCTGCTTTTATGCGAGCATGCGTCCAACCGCATGCCGCGTGCACTCGACGACATGGGCCTGCCCGAACACGAGCGCCGGCGCCATATCGCCTGGGACATCGGGGCCTTAGCGCTCGCTCAGCATTTGAGCCTCAGCCTCGACGCGCCGCTGTTCTTCACCAACTATTCAAGGCTGGTGATCGACTGCAACCGCCCGCTTTCGGCGCCGTCCTTCATTCCGCAAGTGAGCGAAACGACGGAGATCCCGGCAAACAGGGATCTCACTGAAGCGGAGCGAAAGCAGCGGATTGATACGCTGTTCACGCCCTTCGCCGACGCGGTTTCCCGACGCCTCGACCTGCTCGAAGCGAAAGGCGAGCGGCCGTTCGTCGTCGGCGTGCACAGCTTCACCCCGGTCTATTTCGGCAAGCCACGGCCGTGGCAGGCGGGTATTCTCTATCGTGACGCCGAGGCTTTCGCGCAGTCTTTGATCCGGGACTTGAGCACCGAAGAGCAGCTGACGATCGGCGACAACGAGCCCTACAATATTCATCCGGACGAGGACTATACAGTGCCGGTGCATGCCGACGCGCGCAAGCTGCCGGGCGTGCTGATCGAAGTCAGGCATGACCTGATCGATACCGATACCGGCGTCACAGCCTGGGGCGAGCGACTGACCCGTTGTCTCCAGACGAGTCTTGGGGAGTGCCGCCGGTGACCGAAGGCCTCTACGCCAGGGACGGACAGGCGATTGCCGGCCTGCAGAAGCTGCGTTTCTTTCCACTCGCCATCGCTGGCGGCCGCGGCGCACGCCTCATGGAGGAGAACGGTCGCGAGCTGATCGATTTTTCCGGTGCGTGGGGTGCTGCGAGCCTTGGCTATGGCCATCCCGCACTCGTCGAGGCCGTATCGCGGGCCGTCGCCAACCCGGCGGGCGCAAGCGTTTTGTCCGCCGCCAACGCACCGGCGACCGCTCTTGCGGAAAAACTGCTCAGCCTTTTCCCTGGCAAGGGACGAAGCAAGGTCTGGTTCGGCCATTCCGGCTCGGACGCCAACGAGGTGGTCTTCCGGGCGATCGCGAAGGCCACCGGCCGCACCGGCGTCATTTCCTTTGTCGGCGCCTATCACGGCTGCACCACCGGCTCGATGGCCTTTTCCGGCCATAGCGTCCAGGCGGGCGCGGCCAAGGCGGAAGGCCTGATCCTGCTGCCCTACCCCGACCCCTATCGACCCTACCAGGGTGATGTCACCGGCGACGCGATCCTCGACCTCCTGAAACAGCGGTTCGCAACGACCGCGACCCCGGAACAGATCGGCTGCGCCTTCATCGAGCCGATCCAGTCGGACGGTGGGCTGATCGTGCCGCCGGAGGGGTTCTTCAAAAAATTCACCGACCTGTGCCGGCAACACGGCATTCTCGTCGTCTGCGACGAGGTCAAGGTCGGGCTCGGCCGCAGCGGCAGGATGCATTGCTTCGAGCACGAGGACTTCGTGCCCGATATCCTGACGATCGGTAAAGGGCTCGGCGGCGGGCTGCCGCTTTCGGCAGCGATCGGCCCGGCCGAGATCATGGACTGCGCCACGGCCTTTGCGATGCAGACCCTGCATGGCAACCCGGTCTCGACGGCCGCCGGCCTTGCCGTGCTCGAAACCATCGACCGGGAGGGTCTGGTCGAGGCCGCCCACCGAAAGGGCGAGCGCCTGCGCGAAGGCCTGCGCCACCTTTCCGGGCGCCACGCCCTGATCGGCGACGTGCGCGGACGCGGCCTGGCCTCGGGGGTGGAGCTGATTGCCGACCGCAACAGCCGGGCGCCGGCAGCGCGAGAAACCGCCAAGCTGATCTACCGCGCCTATGAACTCGGCCTCGTCGTCTATTATGTCGGCATGAACGCCAATGTGCTGGAAATGACGCCGCCGCTGACCATATCGGACACGGACATCGACCGGGCGCTCGACATCCTCGACCGCGCTTTGGGCGATGTCGCAGCCGGCCGCGTTTCCGACGCGGTGCTCGCCGACTTCGCCGGCTGGTAAGAGATCTCCGTCGGCGGGACTGCTCCCTACCAGCCCTCCTCCAGGACCCGTGTCAGCATGTCGGCGAAGAAGTCAGCGCTTTCCCGGCTGAGGCAGAGCGGCGGCTTGATCTTCAAGACGTTCAGATGGTCGCCGGTCGGCTGCATGATGACACCGAGTTCAAGGAGACGATCGCAGATGGCAGCGGTCTCTTCCGTTGCCGGTTCCAGCGTTTCGCGATCGCGGACGAACTCGACGCCGAGATAAAGCCCCATGCCGTGCACGGCGCCGACGAGCGGAAAGCGCTGTTCCAGCGCTTCGAGCCTCGTCTTGAGGTAGCCGCCGACGACACGCGCATTCTCCTGCAGTTTCTCCTCTTCGAGAAGATCGAGCACCGTGAGCCCAACGACGGAACTGACCGGACTGCCGCCAGACGACGAGAAGAAATAGCCTTCCTTCTCCAACGCGTCGGCAATCTCGCGCCGGGTGATGACGGCCCCGAGCGGATGGCCATTGCCCATGCCCTTGGCGACGGTGATAATATCGGGCACCACGCCCTGCTCCTCAAACCCCCAGAAATAGTCCCCGAGCCTGCTGTAGCCGACCTGCACCTCATCGGCGATGCAGACGCCGCCGCGCTGCCGGACCATGGCATAGACGGCGTCGAGGTAGCCTTTCGGCAGGGGAATGCCGCCGGCATTGCCATAGACCGGCTCGCAGATGAAACCGGCAAGGCCTTGGCCCCCGTCCTCCAGTTCGCGCAGCTTGGTCGCCACCGATCGCACATAATTGTCGGTCGTGTCGGATCCCCGGAACGGGCCACGATAGGTGTTGGGCGCCACCACCGCATGCACCCAGTCGGGACGGGTGCTGAGTGCCTGCGGATTGTCGGCGATCGAGGTCGAGACCGCGTCGCTCGCCACCGTCCAGCCGTGATAGGCTTCGAGCAGGCTGACGACGTTGCGCTGGCCGGAAAAGGCCCAGGCAAGCCGCAAGGCGAGATCGTTGGCTTCCGAGCCGCTGTTGACGAGGAAGACCGTATCGAGGCCATCAGGCGCAAGTGCTGCAAGCCGTTCGGAAAACTCGGCGACCGAGGCATAGTGGAAACGCGAATTGGTGTTGAGCAGCGACCATTGCCGGCCGACCGCGGCCGCCAGCCGCGGATGTCCGTGGCCAAGGATGGTGACGTTGTTGACCATGTCGAGATAGGCCCGGCCCTCGACGTCGAACAGGTGCTCCTTCCAGCCGCGCTCGATCTGCGGCGGCGTGCGGTAGTAGTTCTTCTGCGGCTTGGCGAAATGCTGCTGACGGCGATCAAGGAGGTCGGCAGCATGGGGCCTGGGCGCATCGCAGTCGAATCCGAGGATGCCTGATGGTGACGGGCAGAGCACGCGCCAGGCGTCCGCCTGGCGGGCCGGAGCAAACAGCGGTGGAATCAGCCCCGGCTCGCGGCAGAGCTGCACCCGCATCAGGCCGAGCCCGTGGCCGGCCTCGACCGCCACGCCGATCGGCATGCCGGCGGCGACGGTCTCATCCGTATCTTCAGGCGGCTCGAGACCGGAGAGGTGGAGAACCACTGAAGGACCGTTCAGGACCATCCGCCCGTCATGCCATTCGGTTCGGCCGGCAAAAGGTGCCCTGACGACGGTGCCGGTCGGCAGGCAGAGATCGACATGCAGCGCGAAGGTTGGCGCCGGCGTCGATGCCCGAAGCGTGCTCTCGGTCAGCCGATACTCGCCATAGCGGGTCGACGCCATGCCGATCGCATGCGCCGCCGTCTGCAGCAGCGAGGTTGGAAGGCCATCGTGCTGCCAGCGCTCCTCGGGAAGCAAGGGGCTCAGGATCGAAAGATCGATCTGGCGCACGCCGGCCGGCTCTATCTCGATGAGCAGTCCCTCGCCGACCACCGGCGTCGTCGCCTCCGGTGCCGCATCGACGGCACGCAAGATCGCATGTTGCATCAGGGCCGGCCGCACGGAGACGGCAACGTCGAAGATCTCGCGCTCATGCGCGGCGTTGCCCTGCACATAGGCGTTGTCGGGGTCGATGGTGAGCTGCTGTTCGGAACTGGCGACCAGGACCGCGGCGCGCGCGACGATCAACGGCCACAACGCCTTCAGTTCGCTTTCCTCAAGCGGGCAGACCGCGTGAAAGGCCCGGACGGCCGGCAGAATGAAGAGAGGATCGCCATCGGCATGGTGCAGCAGCGAGGCGCAGGTGACCGCCAGTTCGGCGACGAGCCAGCCCTTCAGAATATCGCCGAAATCAATGACGCCATCCGGGATCGGTCTGCCGGCGGTATCCGGCTGACCAACGACATTGTCGTCGGTGACGTCGTGGTGGATGGCCTGGATGCGCAGATCGGCTGTCAGGGGTTGAAGCCGGCGCATGGCCCCGACCATGGCCTCGGCAATTCGTTTCTTCAGGCCCTCGTCGGTCATGGCGGCAAGCAGGTGCAGTGCGACCGGTGCGGCGTGCCGCAGGTCCCATTGCAGTTCACGGTCAAGGCCCGGATGATCGAAATCACGGAGCGCCACCGCCAGCCGCCCGGCGATGTCGCCGAGTGCAGCCACCGTTTCCGCCGCCAGATACTTGCGCCGCGTCAGCGGCACGCCATCGAGATAGGTCAGCAGACGAACGCGATAGGCCTCGCCGCGCACCGTCACCTCGACGATGTCGTTGCCGTCGAGCGCGCGCACGACCTGCGACGCCCGCACCGAGCCGGCCTGGCGGGCGAGATGCAGCAAGGCGGCGTTCTGGGCCTGCAGCTCCTGCAGGTCATAGGCCGCCTGGCAGATCTTCAGCACGAACCGCGCCTCGCCGGTGTCGATCCGATAGTTGCGATCCTGCTGGCTTCCCAGTTCGGTCAAGGCGCCGGAGAGGCCGAAATGCTCCGAAAGAATGCGCGACGCGTCCTCAGACGTCACATCGGGCCTTGGCAGCTGCGTGCGAAGCTTCAGCGCGTCTTCAACCATAGTGTTGCCTTTCTCACATCCGGCACCATGCCAACTTCCGAATCGACCGAGCGGGTCTGCCGGCTATTGCGACACACCTTCAAGGCGATAACGCGTTCCAGGATAAAGAAGGCGCGCCGTCGTCACATTGGCAGTGTCGGACCAGGTGCGACGCCGGATCATCAGGCAGGGCTCGTTACGATCGATGCCGAGCAGCTTGCATTCCCAAGGTTGCGGCGAGACCGCCTCGACGATCTGTTCGGTACGGGTGATCGGTGCGACCGCCGTCAGATAGGCGTTCGGCGTCATGTCGCGAAAATCCTGCTCCATATATTTCGGGCAGATGGCCGGGTTGACGAACCGGTCTTCGATCTGGATCGGCAGGCCGTTTTCCGAATGGACCATGATCGAATGGAATACCCGGGCTCCCGTCGCAAGCCCGAGCGCATAGCCGATTTCCGAAGGCGCCACCTCTTCCTGCATCAGCGTCATGCGCGAGGTGTGCGCATGGCCGCGTTCACGGATCTCGTCGGCAATATTGCGCACCTCCAGAAGTGCGGTGCTGCCCTTGTGTGCCGCGACGAAGGACCCGACCCCCTGAACGCGGGTGATCGCGCCTTCGGTCGCCAGCTCTCGCAGCGCCCGGTTCGCAGTCATGCGGCTGACGCCGAGATCGGCGACGATCTCGTTTTCGGAAGGGATGCGGTGATGTGCCGGCCATTCCCCGCTGTCGATGCGGGTGCGGATGAACTGCTTCACCGCCTCGTAGCGTGGCACCGGTCCGTCCTCGAATGCGGCCATGTCGTTCCTTCGCCTGGGTGCCGTCATCAGCTCTTGCCCCGTCTTTTCCGGATAGCGAACAAATCATGCGCATCCGGCAATGATTCTTTTCGTTCATTTCGCGCTTGCGCGCCACCGTAAAATATCTATAGTTCCATATACAACTACGTACAGGAAAATCGCAACATGGCAACTTTTCCCGTCAACCGGCTCTTCGCCGACCATGCGCTTCTGCCGACCGGCTGGGCGCAGAATGTCGCCATTGCGCTCGACGCTTCGGGCGGGATCGCGTCCATCAAGGCCGACCAGCCGATCGCCGAAGGTGACGAACGCGTTGCCGGGCCGCTGATCCCCGCCATCGCCAACCTGCATTCCCACGCCTTCCAGCGCGCCATGGCGGGCCTCGCCGAGGTCGCCGGCAGCGGCGATGACAGCTTCTGGACCTGGCGGGAGGAAATGTATCGCACCGTCGGGCTCGTGAACCCCGACGATGTCGAGGCGATCGCCGCCAAGCTCTATATGGAGATGCTGAAGGGCGGCTTCGGACATGTCGCCGAATTCCATTACCTGCATCACACGGCCGATGGCACGCCCTATTCCGATCCGGCCGAGATGTCCCTGCGCATTCTTGCTGCCGCGCAGTCGACCGGCATAGGCCTCACCCATCTGCCGGTCTTCTATGCCCACGCCAATTTCGGCGGCGTCGCTCCGAATGCCGGCCAGCGCCCCTTCCTGCATGATCCCGATCGTTTCCTCGCACTGCTGGAGCGGCTGGCGCCGCTCTGCCGCGACAACGGCCAGACGCTCGGCTACGCCATCCATTCGCTGCGCGCCGCGACGCCGGAAGAGATGCGCACGATCCTCGAACAGGCCCCCGTCAACGGCCCGATCCACATCCACGTCGCCGAGCAGACTAAGGAAGTCGGGGACAGTCTCGCCTGGAGCGGTCGTCGCCCGGTTCAATGGCTGCTCGACGAGATGCCCGTCGACGAGCGCTGGTGCTTGATCCACGCCACCCATCTGACCGACGAGGAGAGACAGCGGCTGGCGCGGTCCGGCGCGGTCGCCGGCCTCTGCCCGGCAACCGAAGCCAATCTCGGCGACGGCATTTTTCCCGCCGTCGACTACATGGCCGAAGACGGCCGCCTCGGCATCGGCACCGACAGCCATGTGGCAACCAGCGTTGCCGAAGAGCTGCGGCTGCTCGAATATGGCCAGCGGCTGCGCGACCGCCGCCGCAACCGGCTTGCCGCCGGCCCGGGCGCCTCGGTCGGCCACACCATTTTCGATGCAGCCCTCAAGGGCGGAGCCCAGGCGGTCGGCCAGAAGACCGCAGGCATCGCGGTCGGCTGGCGTGCCGATTTCGTCGTGCTCGACGGCTCCAATCCGTACGTCGCCGCCGCAAGCGGCAATCAGATTCTCGACCGCTGGCTGTTTGCGCTCGGCGGCGAGACCGTGCGCGACGTCATGGTCGCCGGACAGTGGAAGATCCGCAACGGACGCCACCATCTGGAGGAAGACATCGACCGCGCCTTCGCGCGGGTGCTCATGAAACTGAAGTAGCAATCGAAGCGAATATCAAAAAAGGGGAATGCGCATGTCGATCAGCAAACTGAAACTCACCCTCGCCGCCACCGGCCTCGTGCTTGCCGCTTCCGCCGGCAACGCCAGTGCCTCCTATTGCGGCGACGGCAAGACCGTCACCTTCGCCGGCATCGACTGGGAAAGCGGCGCCTTCATCACCGAAGTGATGAAAACGATCCTGTCCAAGGGCTACGACTGCCAGGTGGATTCGATCCCCGGCAACTCGGTCACGCTCGAACAGGCGACCGCCAACAACGACGTCCAGATCTTCGCCGAGGAATGGCTCGGCCGCTCCGACATCTGGAACAAGGCCGTCGAGGAAAAGAAGGTCGTCGCCGTCGGCAAGACCTTTGTCGGCGCCAGCGAAGGCTGGTTCGTGCCGGAATACGTCATCAAGGGCGATGCCAGCCGCAACATCGAGGCCAAGGCCCCGGACCTGAAGAGCGTGTCGCAGCTTTCCGACGCCAAGATCGTTGAAATCTTCGCCGATCCGGAGGAGCCGTCCAAGGGCCGCTTCCTCAATTGCCCGTCCGGCTGGACCTGCGAAGGCGTCAGCACCGCCAAGCTCGATGCCTACAAGCTCGGCGAGACCTATGTGAACTTCCGCCCCGGCACCGGCACAGCGCTCGATTCCGCCATCACCTCGGCCTATCTGCAGGGCGAACCGATCCTGTTCTACTACTGGTCGCCGACCGCGATCATGGGCAAGTTCAAGCTCGTGCAGCTTGAAGAGCCGGCCTACAGCGAAGCCTGCTGGAAGGAGCTTTCGAGCGCCACCGGCAAGCGCGATGAGGGCTGCGCCTTCCCGTCCGTCGACGTCTCCTACGGCGTCAACAGCACCTTCGCGCAGGAAGCCCCCGAGATCATCGCCATCCTGGAAAAGGCGACCTTCCCGCTGGAAGACGTCAACAGCAGCCTTGCCTACATGACCGACCAGAAGGTCGATGCGGTAGCGGCAGCGGCCGAGTTCCTGAAGACCAAGGGCGACATCTGGGGCAAATGGGTCTCCGACGAGGCCCGCGGTAAGATCGAAGCCAGCCTGAAGTAAAGTCCGTTCGGTCGGCCGGCGCGGGTCCGATGCGCTTCGCCTCTGTCCGAGACAGGGCTGCTCTGTCAGACCCGCGCCGGCCGCACCCTTCGACATCCCGAGGCAAGCGCCATCGGCGGCCGTATCGCGTCCGTCATGGCCCGAGCAAGGAACGACATCCGATGTTTCCGGATTCCCTCAATCTCTCCATCCGCGCGCCGGTGAACGAGTTCATCCAGACGCTGGTCAGCAGCTACGGCTGGGTCTTCAAGGCGATCAGCGCGGTGATTCTGAAAGCCGTGCTGTTCATCGAATGGATCCTGCGCGGCCTGCCCTGGTGGGTCGTCATCCTCGCCTTCATGGCGCTCGCCTGGCAAAGCTCCAAGCGCTGGACGCTGACCGTGGCCGTCGGTGCGCTGCTGTTCTTCGTCGGCGTGCTCGGCCTCTGGGACCTCACCATGCAGACGCTGGCGCTGATGCTGATGGCGACGCTGGTGTCGGTGGCCATCGGCGTGCCCATGGGCATTCTCGTCGCCAAGAGCCGGCTGGTGCGCAACATCACCCTGCCGGTGCTCGACGTGATGCAGACCATGCCGAGCTTCGTCTATCTGATCCCGGCGCTCATGCTCTTCGGCCTCGGCAAGGTGCCGGCGATCCTCGCCACCATCATCTATGCCGTGCCGCCACTGATCCGGCTCACCGACCTCGGCATCCGCCAGGTCGACCACGAGGTCGTCGAAGCGGCAACGGCCTTCGGCGGCAGTCCCAACCAGATCCTCTTCGGCGTCGAACTGCCCTTGGCGACGCCGACGATCATGGCGGGTCTCAACCAGACGATCATGATGGCGCTGTCGATGGTGGTCGTCGCCTCGATGATCGGCGCGCGCGGCCTCGGCGAGCAGGTGCTGAACGGCATCCAGACGCTCGACGTCGGCAAGGGCCTGGAAGCCGGCATCGGCATCGTCATCCTCGCCATCGTACTCGACCGCATCACGCAAGGTTTCGGCAAGAGCCGGACGGAGGATCCCCGCAATGGCTGATATCGAGATCCGCAACGTCTACAAGATCTTCGGCCAGGACGCCAAGGCGGCGCTCGCCATGGCCAAGGACGGCCTCGACAAATCAGAGATCCTTGCCCGCTCCGGTTGCAGCGTCGGCCTCAACGACGTCAGCCTGACGATCGGCGCCGGCAAGATCTTCGTCATCATGGGCCTGTCCGGATCGGGCAAGTCGACGCTGGTGCGCCACATCAACCGGCTGATCGAACCGACCAGCGGCCAGGTGGTGTTCGACGGCAGCAACATCCTCGAGCTCGACGCCAAGGCGCTTCGCACCTTCCGCATGCACCGCGTCAGCATGGTTTTCCAGAGCTTTGCCCTGATGCCGCACCGCACCGTGCTGCAGAACGTCGTCTACGGCCAGCGCGTGCGCGGCCTCTCCAAGGCCGACAGCCGCGACATCGGTATGAAATGGATCGAGACCGTCGGTCTTTCCGGCTACGATGCCAAGTTCCCGCACCAGCTGTCGGGCGGCATGAAGCAGCGCGTCGGCCTCGCCCGGGCGCTTGCCGCCGACACCGATGTCATCCTGATGGACGAGGCCTTCTCGGCGCTCGATCCGTTGATCCGCGCCGACATGCAGGACCAGTTGCTGCAGTTGCAGCAGAATCTGTCGAAGACCATCGTCTTCATCACCCATGACCTCGACGAGGCTTTGCGCATCGGCTCGGAAAACGCCATCCTGAAGGACGGGCAGGTGGTGCAGGTGGGAACGCCTGACGATATTCTCGACAAGCCCGCCAACGACTATGTCGCCCGTTTCGTCCAACGTCGCCAGGGAAGGCCGGAAGCGCATGACTGAAACCATCACCCTTGATGGACCGGCAAGCTGGACGGAGATCGCGGCGGTCGCAAACGGCGCCCGGCTGACGCTTTCCGCTGCCGCCCGCGAGCGCATCGTCAAGGCGCGCGCCGTCGTCGAGGCGCTGGTCGATCGCGGCATCCGCGGTTACGGCATCAACACCGGCGTCGGCGCGCTTTGCGATGTCATCATCGACAGGGAAAACCAGGAAGCGCTGTCGCGCAACATCATCCTCAGCCATGCCTGCGGCGTCGGCGAACCGCTGGGGCGAGCCGAGGCACGGGCGGTGGTGGCCGCCCAGATCGGCAACTTCGCCCATGGTTATTCCGGCGTGCGGATCGAAACGGTCGAGGCGCTCACGGCCCTGCTCAATGCCGGCCTCATTCCCAATATCCCGTCGCGCGGCTCGGTCGGCTATCTCACCCATGCCGCGGCGATCGGCCTCGTGCTGATCGGCCACGGCTCGGTAAACGACGGCAGGGAAACCTTGAGCGGTGCCGAGGCGCTGCGACGGCTTGGGCTGCAGCCCCTGCGCCTGCAGGCCAAGGAGGGCTTGAGCCTCGTCAACGGCACGCCTTGCGCCACCGGCCTGGCAGCGCTGGCGCTGTCGCGCGCACAAAAACTCTTTGCCTGGGCGGATGCGGCAGCGGCGCTGACTTATGAAAACCTCGGCAGCCAGGCCAATGCCTTTGCCGCCGGCCCGCTGGCACTGCGCCATTCTCCGGGGCTGCAGGCGGTCGGCAAGACGCTGCGCGACTTCCTGGCGGATAGCCCGATGCTGGCAGCAAGCGCCGGCACGCGCACGCAGGATCCCTTGAGCCTGCGCGCCGTACCGCATGTGCATGGTGCGGCCCGCGACGCCTTCGACCATGTGGCCGAGGTGGTGAACCGGGAGTTGGCTAGCCTCACCGACAACCCCGCCGTATCCGGCACGCCGGAGGCGCCGGAGGTGCACTCGCAGGCCCATGCCGTGGGTGCTGCCCTCGGCCTTGCCATGGACAGCCTCGCGGTCGCCGTCGCCGAAGTTGCGGCCATATCGGAGCGCCGCATCGACCGGCTGGTGAACCCGCTCGTCAGCGGCCTGCCCGCCTTTCTCGCCGGCGACAGCGGCGTCTCTTCCGGCTACATGATCGCCCAATATACGGCCGCCGCCCTTGCCGCGGAAAATCGCCGGCTGGCAGCGCCCGCAAGCCTTGATGGCGGCATCACTTCGGCGCTGCAGGAAGATATCCTGACACATGCCACGCCCGCCGCCTGGAAGGCGCTGGCCATCGTCGACAACCTCGAGCGCATCCTCGCGATCGAGCTTCTGGCCGCCGCCCAGGCCTACGACCTGCAGCCGCGCACAAACGCCAAGGCGAAACGCACCGGGGCGCTCTACCAGCGCATCCGGACCGCCATTCCCGCCTATGCCGACGACCGGCCGATGAACGAGGATTTCGACCGCATGCGGCTCGTCATTCAGGAAAGCACGCCATGAAGTTCCTGCCCGCCTCCGGCCACAAGCGCATGCCCTGGAAAAACGGCGGCGGCGAAACCATCGAGATATCAGTCTTCCCGGACGGCGCGTCGCTTTCGGAGTTTGACTGGCGGGTGAGCATGGCGACCGTCGCAAGCGATGGCCCGTTCTCCGCTTTTCCCGGCATCGACCGCACGCTGTCGATCCTTAGAGGCAACGGCATGACGCTGCTGATCGACGGTCGCGACCCGGCCCGATTGACGGAGGCGGATGCACCCCTTGCCTTTCCCGCCGACGTTGCCACTTCGGCCAGCCTGATCGACGGCACGATCGTCGACCTCAATGTCATGACACGGAGAGGCAAGCTGACGCATCACGTGCGCAGGCTGGCGGTCGAGGGCGAGCATTCGCTGGCGAGCGAGGCTGCCACCGCCATGCTCTTTTGTCATCGCGGTGCGGTGACGCTGGACGCCAACGGGCAGATGCTTGCGCTTGCGGCCGGCGACGCCATGACGCTCTCCGGGCCGCTTGCCGTCACGTTGAAGGCGCCGGCGCCGTGCGAGCTGTTTTTCATCGAGATCGACACCGCAGACGGCGTTTGACACCGGCAGCCGGGCAGCGGCCGGCCGGATTACGCCCGGCGCAGATGCAGCAGCGGATAGGGCCGGCCGTCGTCATCGACCGGCGAACGGCCGGTGGTTTCAAATCCCAGACGGGCGTAGAAGCCTGCACCGGAACGATTCTGCTCGTTGACATCGACCGTCAGCACCGGATGCAGCGTGGCCGCATGTTCTACCAGCACGCGCCCGACACCGCCGCCGCGGGCCTCGGCATGGACGAACAGGGCGTCGATCCGCGCCTCGCTCATGCCCATGAAGCCAAGGGCGACATCGGCGGCATCGACAGCAATCCACAGCGCCGCCTGCGGCAGGTACTGGGTGGCGACCATCTGTTCGATGGCAGCGAAATCTTCGCTTGAGAGAAAGTCATGGGTCGCAACGACGGCGCTGCGCCAGATATCGAGCGTGCGCGGAAAATCGGCGGGACGGGAACAACGAATGGAAATCGTCATCTGAGAAATCACTATGAAATGGCCGTTCGCTTTCGTGAACCACTGACGAAGGCACGCCTTCTGGCGAGTGTCACAGGCGCAAACAGCAATGGGAGACAATAACGCCATCTCGGAACGCATGCGCATGGGCTCGCCACAATACGCACGAAAGCGAATTCTTCAAGCTGGCTGCCGCTCTTGCCTTCAACAAGGGCCCGCGCCAACCCCGTTCCCGTCTCACGCTATGGTGATCTCCCCGTGCCGATCGGGCGATGGCCTTGCCGACAGCATTCTCCGTTCAGAAATCAGTAACCATACGGCGTGTTACCCGGGGAACAGCGCAGTCGACGCCACACGATAGTCTCCGTGCCACGGTTTGACAGTCTCCCATCGACAAACACAAGGCTTGGAGGATACGGGCATGATCAAGACCGGTTTCGGCGTTTCCATCACAGTGCTCGCCTTCTCGGTCGCAGTGATCGCCTTCATGCATGTTGCCCTGTCCCAATACCGCACGGATATCACCGCGCCCGACTACAGCGTGATCACCTCGTCGATCCACGAATAACCGCAGCCACGGACACCGTCTCCGTTCGCCGCCTGAGCGGCGCCGATATCGGCAGCACCTCCTCGCCAGCATCGGACACGGCCTGTGGCCGACACCGGCGCATGAACGACCGATCGGCGTGGAGGAGAAACCCTCGCCCCCTTGCCGACGTCGACAAAGACTTCCCTTCGCAAAACTTAGCTGCTTGGATGGAGCGCACCGGCCGCCTCGTGGCCGATGTCACCTATTGCCAGAAAGTCTGCGATGTCGAGCGATCATTCCCACCTCTGGCCCGGCGTTCCCCTCGCTTTGGGCTCGGCCGTTCTCTTCGGCGCCTCGACGCCGCTTTCGAAGCTGCTGCTCGGCGCTGTCGATCCCTGGCTGCTGGCGGGCATGCTTTATCTCGGCGCCGGGATTGGCCTGGCGATCATCCACCGCGCCCGCGCTCTGGTCGGGCTTGATGGCGTCGAAGCGCCGCTGGCGCGCGCCGACATTCCCTGGCTGATGTCAGTCATCCTGTTCGGCGGTGTGCTCGGCCCGCTGCTGCTGATGTTCGGCCTGTCCCAGACCACGGCCGCCTCCGGATCGCTGCTCCTGAACCTCGAGGGTCTGGCAACGATGGCCATCGCCTGGCTGGTGTTTCGCGAGAACGTCGATCGCCGGCTGCTGCTGGGGGCAGCCGCAATTCTCTGCGGCGCGGTTCTCCTGTCGTGGAACGGTGCGGGCCTGAGCCTCGATCGCGGCAGCCTGCTGATATCAGGCGCCTGCCTTGCCTGGGGCATCGACAACAATCTGACGCGCAAGCTCTCCTCCGCCGATCCCGTCCAGATCGCCATGATCAAGGGCTTGGCCGCCGGCGCCACCAACCTCGTGCTTGCCCTGTCGCTCGGCGCCTCGCTGCCGTCTGCCGGCCTCACCACTGCCGCAGCCCTCGTCGGCTTCCTCGGCGTCGGCATCAGCCTCGTGCTGTTCATGCTCGGCCTGCGCCATCTCGGCACGGCGCGAACCGGCGCCTATTTCTCGCTCGCCCCCTTTATCGGCGCACTGCTTTCGATCGCGCTGTTCCGCGACGCGATCACCCTACAATTCCTCTCAGCCGGCCTGCTGATGGCCTTCGGCCTCTGGATGCACCTGGCCGAGCGCCACGACCACGAACACGCCCACGAGGCGCTCGAACACGAACACGCCCATATCCACGACGAGCATCACACCCACAGCCACGACGGGCCGGTCACCGAACCGCATTCCCACTGGCACCGGCACGAACCGATGCGGCATAAACACCCGCATTATCCGGACCTGCATCACCGGCATAGTCATGGGTGAGTGCGGATAGGATCGCCGCCTGTCCCAGTTTGACCGACCGTTCCGGTCACGGAGAGGTACGTTCGGTAGCGATAATGCGCTGCGAGTTCCCGCAGTTCCTCTGTCCGGGCTGAAACGCACATTTAGTGGACCTTCAAAGGTCGATTTTAAATCTTTGGGAACCATGTGAGTTGAAGGTACGATGCAACCGATTTGATGCAAGGAGTAGCGCGATGGCCATGAACTCAACGATTGAGTGGACCGATCACACGTTCAATCCTTGGACCGGTTGCACGAACATTAGCCCAGGTTGCGACAACTGCTACGCGGAAGCATGGTCGAAAAGATCTGGGCATGTGAAATGGGGAAACTCACCTCGCAAGCGGACCACAGAGGCTTATTGGAAAGCCCCCCACATTTGGCAGAAAAAATCTGCACAGTTCGCTGCGCAGCACGGTCGTCGCCAGAGAGTATTCTGCGCGTCACTAGCTGACGTCTTCGACAATAAGGCTGACCCTGTTTGGCGTGAGGAGCTTTTCTGCATTATTAAAGCGACGCCCGCTCTGGATTGGCAGCTTCTGACCAAGCGTCCGCAGAATATCCGCAAGATGCTGCCAAATGACTGGGGAGATCACGGCTACGCAAACGTTTGGCTCGGCTTCACTGCCGAGGACCAAACCCGGTACGAGCAGCGAAAACGCTTCATCGCAGAAGTGCCGGCGGCAGTTTGGTTCATATCCTACGAACCTGCCATCGGACCGCTCCGGATTGCAGAAAACGACCCGAAGCCGAACTGGCTAATCAGCGGTGGCGAAAGCGGCCACGGCGCACGGCCAATGTTAGCTCAATGGGCACGCGATGTAATATCCGACTGCCAACGCCTTGGCATTGCCGCGTTCCACAAACAGTGGGGCGCAATCGGCAACAACCCGCTTGTGCAAGAGCAGGGCATGGCACCCAGCGAAGTGAAGGAGCTTGATACTTTCGGCAAAGGAGGCGGCTTACTCGACGGACAACTGATCCGTGAGTTTCCAATCGTGCGCTATCCTGAGGAGAATGCCGCCTGACGCCTTGACGAATCGCTGGCCATCGAATGCCATGAGGAATGGCAAAACATCCAGAATTGTTTCCCGATGCGCCCCAACAACTCTCTCCTATGAAAATGCGGAGAGACGCAGAGCACAAAGTTTGGACCGAGAATAAGGCCCAGCTAATAGCTCGTTACCTGCGGTACTTCGTTTTTATTACGAAACACGGCGCCTATATCGACGGCTTTGCCGCACCAAAGGACCCTTCCAATCCTCAGAGCTGGGCAGCCAAGCTCGTGGTGGAGAGCGAGCCTAAATTCCTACGGCAGTTCTTCTGGTGTGAACTTGAGCCCGAGCGAGCGGGATACTTGCAAGCTCTGAAGAACGAGCAATCACCGACAAAACCAGCTCGTCGATACGAAGTGCTGATCGGTGACTTCAATAAATCCATCGATAACATCCTTGCGAGCGGTGTGATCACCGACAAGACCGCTACGTTCTGCTTGCTTGACCAGTTTATGTGCGAGTGTGAGTGGGCGACGCTCCAGAAATTAGCCTCCCACAAGACAGCAGGGCAAAACAAAATAGAGCTCTTCTATTTTCTCGGGGTGGGGTGGATGTCGAGAGGGTTAGCAGGTTTCACCAAAAACATTGACATCCCTCGCCGGTGGTGGGGACGAGACGACTGGCAGTCTTTACAGAAACTCGGACCAACCAAGCTGACGTTTGAATTCGAAGAACGGTTCCGGAAGGAGCTTGGATACCGCAACGTCTTTTCGTTTCCGATCTACGAGCATGAAGGGCAAAACGGAAAGCATATGTTCACGATGATCCATGCATCGGACCACGACGAAGCGCCGCGCCTTATGCAACGCGCTTACAGGAACGTGATGCAACCCCTCGAAGATGAGGACCAGCTCATATTGGAGCTTGCAGCGCTACCGCTATGAATACGCGAACCCTTGAACAGGCCCGCTTGTGGTATCGTCACGATAACATTCAGCCTATCTAACTTTAGAAATGCTGTCGTTTCATTCATGCGCAATGAGAAAATTGGTAGCGGAGGAGGGATTCGAACCCCCGACACAAGGATTATGATTCCTCTGCTCTAACCTACTGAGCTACTCCGCCGGGTACCGCGTCAGGGCTTCGAAGGTGAAGCCGTCTTGACTGGACGGGCGGCTTATAAGGCCCGGTTCAGCCAAGTGTCAAGCCAAGTCGCAGGGAAAATGTGAAGTTTTCCCGCGCCATCGGAAATGTCTGCCTCAGGCAGCCGCAGGCGCCGCCAGAAGCACCTTCAATGCGGCTTCGGCGCCGGCTTCGCGCTCGGATTTGCGGATGAAGCCGCCGCCATAGACGCGGGCGTCTTCGCCGACGCCGGAATAGAGCGCGCAGGCCTGGCCCGGCGCGATGCCGGCTTCGCCCTCGGCAAGCTCGACATAAAGACCCTCGGCGTCGCGCTTGAGGATGGCGGGCGCCGGCTGGCGGGTGGAGCGGACCTTGGCGAAGCAGTCGAAGCCCGCAGCCGCGACGACTTCGAGATCCTCGTCGCCCAGCCAGTTGACGTCGCGCAGGTAAACCCGGCGCGTTTCCAGCGCTTCCTTGGGGCCGACGATGACGCGGCGCGAGCGGGCGTCGAGATAGACGACATAGAGCGGCTCGCCGGTGGCGATGCCGATGCCGCGGCGCTGGCCGATGGTGTAGTGCAAAATGCCGTCATGGCTGCCAAGCACGCGGCCATCGAGATGCACGATCTCGCCGGCAAGCGCCGCATTCGGCTTCAGCTTGGAAACGATGTCGCTGTACTTGCCCTGCGGCACGAAACAGATGTCCTGGCTGTCGGCCTTCTGGGCGACGACAAGGCCCATCTCTTCGGCCAGCACCCGCGTCTCGGCCTTGGAGAGGTGGCCGAGCGGGAAGCGCAGATAGTCGATCTGCTCCTGCGTGGTGGCAAAGAGGAAATAGCTCTGGTCGCGGTCGGCGTCGGTCGGGCGATAGAGCGCCCGCTGGCCGGCATAGCGCGGGTTCGGGCTCGGCCGCGAACGGATATAGTGGCCGGTCGCCAGCGCATCGGCGCCGAGCTCCTTGGCGGTCGCCAAGAGATCGGCGAACTTGACCGTCTGGTTGCAGGCAACACAGGGGATCGGCGTTTCGCCGGCGACATAGCTTTCGGCAAACGGGTTGATCACCGTTTCGCGGAAGCGCGCTTCATAGTCGAGCACGTAATGGGGGATGCCGAGCGTTTCGCAGACGCGGCGCGCATCGTCGATATCCTGGCCGGCGCAGCAGGAGCCGGCACGGTGCACGGCAGCGCCATGATCGTAAAGCTGCAGCGTGATGCCGAGAACGTCATAACCCTCGCGTTTGAGCAGGCCGGCGACGACGGAACTATCGACACCGCCGGACATGGCGACGACGACACGCGTATCTTCGGGCTTACGGTCAAAATCGAAACTATTCACGGGATCCAATCCGGCCTTCGGGTGGCGGCGACAGCGCTCGCCCCTGTTTCACGCTTCATGCGATGCAATGCCGGGCAAATAGCGCGCGGCCCGCTCTCGCTTCTACAGCGCCGCGCGTCTTATCAGTCGCGCAAAGATCGCTGCAGCACTAAAATTCCAGAACATCTTCTCCGCTTCCTGCGGTTCCACTTGAAAGCGGGGTGCTCCAAAGCGCGTCGCGATCTCTAGGATTCGCTTGTTGCGCTTTACGTTCCTGTCTTTGGGCATGTCGTTATCGCAAAACCGCTGCGCACTTTTGCGCGACATGCTCTAATCGCCGACATATAGAAACTTGTCCGCCCGGCGGCAAGGGCGGTGCCATGGCGAAAGGCCGGCCGCGGCGGGCCTGCCTCAGATCAGTTTCAGCCGCATGGCGCGGGCGATCGCCTGCATGCGGTTGACGGCGTCGAGCTTGCGGGTCGCGCTCTTGAAATAGCTGCTGACCGTGTAGGTGGAGATGCCGAGGATGATGGCGATCTCGTCGCTGCTCTTGCCGGCGGCGGCCCAGCGCAGACACTCGATCTCGCGGCTCGACAGCTTTTCACGCGCCGAGCTGCCGGTGTCGAAGGTGCGCTCGAGGCATTCGAACAGTTGAACGAGCGAGAGATACAGCGTCGCCTGCTCGACGCCGACCGGCGGCTCGCGCCGCCCGGACAGCATGGCGACGAAGGGGTCGCCGCTGCTGGTGTGCAACTGGACGGCGAAGTGACGCGCCATTTCGGGATGGGCAAGTAGCCGGTGCACCATCGCCTCGTCGGCTGGCTTGCCGGCGGCGTCGAGCAGCTCGGCGCCGCCGGTCACCGGCAGCTTGGTGCCGCGCAGGCGCTCGACCAGCACGCTCGACTGAAAGGTCTCGCAGGCGTCGTATTGGCGCACCAACTCGGACGGCCAATTGCTCAGCACCAGGCGTTCTGAAAAGCGCTGCTGCTCGGCCAGCGGCAGGCGCGCGATCATGAAATGGCCAAAACCGTAACGCGCGATCAACCGCCGCATCAGATGCAGAAGCTCGTATTCGGTGCGGACGGCAGCCGTATCGATTTCGGAAATCATCTCCGCCGTCTCAGCCTCGCGCAGCAAGGCTGGGTCATTCGATTCCTTCATCTCTGATCACCACATCACCAGTGCCAACGCGCCTGGTCGAGAGAATACAACGGCCCCGAAAATCATCCGGCGCATGAACTTCACCCGGCAGCCAGAATACAGCCACCCTCTCCGGCATGCCCGCGAAAGCAACGCGACCGGTTGTGAAAATATGACGATGCACCAAGAATGAATCGGGAGCGCACAAACGTCGCTCATCCTTTATTTCGGCGCCTCGTTACCAAGAATTTTAGTTAAAGTGAAATGTGGTAATTGCATGGCTCCCATGTAAAATCCGCGATAATCCAGAGCTTTCCGGACAATAAGGCGGCTATTGTCGAGCGCGACAGGCGTCGCGATCGCCGGCGGGACGTTGCGGAAGTGATCGAGGGAGTGTGCGGAAGTATTTAAAATTATGAGCAAATCGTTACTGACGGCTTAGGCAAATGTTAAATGTGGCGGGCTAAGGTCAGGCTCATATGGTCTTGAGTTTGTGTAGAGAGTCCCATGACCGAAATGATGCGACCACGTGTAAAATATGTCATCGGCCCCGATGGCAGCCCTCTGACGATTGCGGATCTGCCGCCGGCGAATACCCGGCGCTGGGTTATCCGCAGGAAGGCTGAGGTGGTTGCCGCTGTCCGCGGCGGCCTTTTGAGCCTTGAGGAAGCGTGCGAACGCTATACCCTCACTGTCGAGGAATTCCTGTCCTGGCAGTCCTCCATCAACGATCACGGTCTGGCCGGCCTGCGCACGACACGCATCCAGCAATATCGCCACTAAAAGCCCCCGACAGGGCCATAGGTTGAACGGCGGCCCCGGGATTTCCGGTGGCCGCCGTCTTCGTCTTTTCCATCGCCCGCCTCGCCTGCCAAAAGGCACCATTTCGGCGACAGTGCGTTTCCTCCCGTTTCCGCCAAACCGGTTTCGAACGCTGCAGTCATGCGATAGCATCGTCGGCAACACGCAAACATTGAATGTGAAGGGATGCTGAGATGGATATTGCCCATGAAGAGACCGGGTCGCACGGCCGCTACTCGACATCAGTCGAGGGATATACCGGCGAGATGACCTATTCTCGGTCATCGCCGAAACTGATCATCGTCGATCACACCCTGGTTCCCGACGAGCTGCGCGGCAAGGGCGTCGGCCAGGCGCTGGCAAAACATGCGATCGACGAAGCGCGCAAGGGCGGCTGGAAGATCATCCCGCTCTGTCCGTTCATGCGCGCGCAGGCGCTGCGCCACCCCGACTGGCAGGATGTGATCCAGGCCTGAGTCGGCCGCCGTCACATTCGCAGAGTTCCGAAATGGGAAAACCCGCCCGACAGCTGGCTGTCGGGCGGGTTTTTCATAGCTGTGACAATCGTGCCGGATCGGGCCGGATCGGGCCATGCCAGAGGCATCGCCCGACAAAGAATGAAAATCGTCTGCCTACCGCATGTATCCTTAAATCCTATCCGATTTAAGGATAAAAACATGCAGTAATTCAAAGCGCTACAGCGACCTTTACGCGTCTGATTAGACGCGCGGCGCTGTAGAACGGTCGAGGGGCTTACGCCCTAAGACGCGTCGTCGTGTCCCGTTCCTCGAGTGCCGCCGCCTTCGCATATTCGGCCTGCACTTCTTCGAGCGCGAGTTCGGCAGCGTCCTGCTGCGCCTTCAGCTCACGAATGGAGACCTGAAGATTGTCGGCTCTTTGACGAGCAGCCTTGGCGAAAGTGGGATAGGCAAAATGCGAGGGATCGGAAATGCCCGACTTCTTTTCCTCGAAAACAATCTGATTTTCCAGATCCTTGGTCATCCGTTCGAACTCAGCCATCATCATCTGAAGCTGGCTCAACTGACGCTGCTTCTCCCTGACCTGAAATTCCTTCAGGCGGACAAGGCTCTCACGTGCTTTCATACGCAATACTCCCGTGGATAACGAGACCCCGGTTACTGATTTGGCCCGTCGAGCCTGCCCCAACAGACAGAAAACGAAAAATCGACAGCGATATTAACAAAAGCCTACCGCTGGTAACCTTTCGTTTACGGGCATCGTTAATCATAGGCGTGATGATTTAAGGCTCCGTAAATACTGAGGCACGAAATATGACGGCCCCGGCATTAACGAGTCAGAAGAGTCAGATAGCGGCATTTCCTCATGTTTCGTATGAAAAGTGCCGTTTTGGATTCACGTTTGAAATCAGGAGACTGCTAAAAATATTTAACAATCTCGATACACCTTGCCAGAGTGAATCAGAATTTGTTAACCATTTGATGGCAGCCTCCAAATCAGGCAACGACTGGATCCGTATCGCGTAAGGGGGCCACGATGACCTTGGGCGGCGGAAAAGGGGAAGAATATGCGGGTTCTACTAATTGAAGACGACAGCGCAACGGCTCAGAGCATTGAGCTGATGCTCAAGTCCGAGAGTTTCAACGTTTACACCACCGATCTCGGTGAAGAAGGCGTCGATCTCGGCAAACTCTACGACTACGACATCATCCTTCTCGACCTCAACCTTCCGGATATGTCCGGTTACGAGGTCTTGAGAACGCTGCGTCTTTCCAAGGTGAAGACGCCAATCCTCATTCTGTCGGGCATGGCCGGGATTGAAGACAAGGTTCGCGGCCTCGGCTTTGGCGCCGACGACTACATGACCAAGCCGTTCCACAAGGACGAACTGGTGGCGCGCATCCATGCGATCGTCCGCCGTTCCAAGGGTCATGCCCAGTCGGTCATCTCGACCGGCGAACTGATCGTCAATCTCGATGCCAAGACGGTGGAAGTCGGCGGACAGCGCGTCCACCTCACCGGCAAGGAATACCAGATGCTCGAGCTGCTCTCGCTGCGCAAGGGCACGACGCTCACCAAGGAAATGTTCCTCAACCACCTCTACGGTGGTATGGACGAGCCGGAACTGAAGATCATCGACGTCTTCATCTGCAAGCTGCGCAAGAAACTTGCCAATGCTGCCGGTGGTGCCAACTACATCGAAACCGTCTGGGGCCGCGGCTACGTTCTGCGCGAGCCGGATGGTGCGGAATACGCCGAAACCGCCTGATTTTCAGGCTCTCTTCCGGGCGCGGCATGGACCCGCATATCCAGGCATGACGCCAACGGACATTTTTTGAACGAACCCGCCCTTTGAGGCGGGTTTTTTCGTTGCCGCCGACGCTTCGCCGTTCCCACCGGCGCAGTCCTGCTGTTCTGCTCTCGGCTACTGCATAATTCCTTAAATCGGAATCGATTTAAGGAGAAAATTATGCAGCAGGTTTAATGCGTTACAGCGTCCTTAGCGCGTCATATTTGACGCGCGGCGCTGTATCAGATGCTTCGTGGCGCTACCGGATCCTTATCGGGCAGACGGCGGCAGCGACACGTGGCGGAAGTGGCGACACCCACCTGCCCTCGGCCCTGGTCGCTGGCGCCACGCAAGAGCGCGAAGGCGGGACAGCAAAAAGCCGCAGCAATTGCCGCGGCTCGTTCAGATCCGATGCAGGTTGCGCTCGGCGTCAGGCCGCCATCGACTGGCTGGCAAAGACGCTTGTCAGGATCTTACGATCGAAGGGCTTCAGCAGGAAGTCATCGGCGCCGGCGCGCTTGCCCGCCATCATCTTCTTCAGGTCCGCCTCGACGACGCAATAGTAGATGCGCACCGATGCACCGTTCGGCAGCCGCCTGATATTGGCGATGAGATCGAGAGCGCCGTCCAAACCGGCATCGACGACGAGAATGTTCGGCAGCTCGGCTTCACAGCGCACCAGCGCCTCGAGCCCGCTCGGCGCTTCGTAGACAAGGAAGCCCATCCCGGACAGGATACGTTTCCCAACCTTCCGGACGACATCCGAGCCGTCGGCAATCATCAAGCGCCGCATGTCCAACTCCTTCATGACTTACCTACGCGCGTAGTCGCACGCTTGAAACAACCCTATACAAATTTGGCAAAGATTTCGTTACGGATCATCCTTACCACAGCCTTTCCGGCAGCTTTTAACGTGCTGAAAACATTAATTTTTCAGAGAGCGGTCCAGAAACTGGGAAAAGCAGGCGATCAAACTGCGGGCACACGAATGTCCGGCGCGGGGGCCATTGTCACGCCGCGCCGGACCTGTATCAAAACAGAATAAAGTCGTGCCGACCTTAAGCTTCAGCCGGCGTCATGCACGCGGTGAAGATGATCTCTTCGCCGGTGGAAACCACGTCGATCGTCATGCCGGCTTCTTCGCCGAGCAGCACCGTGTAGTAGGGTTGGATCGAGTGTGCATCGACCGCTTCTTCCGGCGTGCCGGACAGAAGTTCGACCAGCCGCGGCGGCACGCGCATCATCCGGCCCTTGCAGACCAGCGTGAACACCGCATCGAGCTCGGGATTTTCGAGCGTGATGTCGATGACGCCGCCGCGCGGGATCGCGCCATAGGCGATGAGGAAGAGGTTCAGGAGCAGCTTGACCCGGTTCTTGGCGATGATGGCGCGCGGCCCGTGCCAGTTGACCTCGGTCTTCTTCTCGGCCGCAGCAAAATCCTTGGCCGCCTTTTCCGCTTCGCCGGTGTCGATCGATGCGCCGACCGAGCCGGATGCGCCGAAGGCGAGACGCGCGAACTTCAGGCGGACCGACGCATTGAGCGCGCTGGTGCGGATGAGGTCCATGGCGTCGGCATCGGCACCGCCCTCGTCGAGAAGCTCCAGGCCATTGTTGATGGCGCCGACCGGCGAGATAACGTCGTGGCAAACCCGGCTGCACAGAAGCGCGGCCAGATCGGGTCCCGTCAATGTCAGGTTCGGATTCGTTGCCATCGTCTTTCCTTGTTCGGTTCCATCGGCATGCGGACATGAGGCACGCGCTCGAGCAGAGCCGGTAATGCCTCAGGCGCACAGACGCAAGCCATGGGCTGCCCGGCGCAGCCGTTCATCAGTGGATCATAATGACACCACATTTGGTAAACCGATTGTTAAGACCATCGGTTCAAATTGCAGGGAAATGGTCCAGACCCCCGCTGGCCGCGCCATCACAGGCGATGCCGGCCACAGCAAACCCGCAAGCGAGTGATTTTCGCGCCTGACGGAGGAAACGATGCAGCAGATCATGAAGGCGGCCACGACGGCTGGCCGCGCTATCCTGGCGACGATGTTCCTGATGGCGGGCGCCATATCCGCCGCCCAGGCCCAGCAGGCAAACAACAGCCAGTATTCGATGCAGGAGATCGTCGATGCCGGTCACGGTTTCTTCGGTGAAACCTCCGGCGGTCTCGCCAAGGTGGTGGAGCGCGCCTTTGAGCGCTATGGCCTGCCGAACGGCTACATTCTCGGCCAGGAAGGCTCCGGCGCCTTTATCGCCGGCCTGACCTACGGCGAAGGCGAACTCAACACCAAGAATGCTGGCCAGCACGATGTCTTCTGGCAAGGCCCGTCGCTCGGCATCGACTGGGGCGGCCAAGGCAGCCGCACCATGATGCTGGTCTACAACCTGCCGAGCGTGCCGTCGCTCTACAAGCGGTTTGGTGGTGTTTCCGGTTCGGCCTATGTCGTGGCCGGCGTCGGCATGACGGTGCTGACCGACGAACAGATCGTCGTCGTTCCGATCCGCACCGGCATCGGCGCCCGGCTCGGCGTCAATGTCGGCTATCTCAAGATGACGCAGAATCCGACCTGGAACCCCTTCTGACCTTAATGGCGGCGGCGCTTGCGCGAAATCCCGCCTCAAATACTTGCAGCGCACGAAACGTCATGTTTAGTGCAGGGAAGTAATATGAAGCGCCTTGCCCTGACTGTGACAGTCGGGCGGGGCGTTTGCTTCCGGTCCAGCTTTGAAACGGCCAGCTCGTGATTGAATTCTCGCTCCTCTTTGCCCTGGGCTTCCTGACGGCGATCATCATCGGCCTTCTCGTCGCGCCGGCCATTCACCGCCGCATCGTGCGCTTTGCCGAGGACCGCCTGAAGGCGACCATGCCGCTCAGCCCCCAGGAAGTGCGGGCGCAGAAAGATGCCGCCCGCGCCACCTATGCCGCCGAGAACGCCCGCACGCTTCAAGCCCTGAAGCGCGAGCGCGACAAGGGCGTCTCGCTGATGCTCACCAACGAAAAGACGCTGCAGGAGGCCCGCCGCCTGAGTGGCGAGAACGCCGACCTTCACGCCCAGCTTGCCGACATGAACGTCGAGGCCGCCGACATGCGTTCGGCGATCCGCCAGTTCGATCAGCGGCTGGAGCGCATGAAGGCATCGCTCGAAAGTGTCGAGCGCGACAATGTCGGCAAGACCGAGAATATCCAGACGCTCACCAATCAACTGGCGCAGCATGCCACGGATATCGACAATCTGCGGCTCGACCTTGCAGCACGCGAGACCGAGGTGGAAAACCTCAAGAGCCGCATTGCGGGCCTGCGCGACGAGCGCGAGGCGCTGCGCGTGGATCTGAAGGTGGAAAGCGCCCACGCCAAGGAGATGGCGCTGCTCCTCGCACGGGACGAGAGCCGCCTGCAGCGGCTGGAAGACAAGCTTGCACGGGAACTGGCCGCGGGTGCTGATCGCGAAAGCGCGCTCGAGCGACGCGCCGATGAAATCGAACGACTGAAGACCAAGGTGAAAGACGTGAATCAGGACATGCGGGATGCAGCCAGGGCCCTGCGGGCGGCGGGTGTCGCCTTCCCCGCACGCAAGGACCGTCGCACGAGCGGCAACGAGCCGCCGGAGGGCGCTGCCGCCCGCCCTGCGCAGCTCACCGAGCAACCGGTCGCGACGCGGCGGGAAACTGTCGCCCTTTCCGACGAACTCAAGAACCGCGCAACCGCCCTGTCGGAACGCCTGACCAATTCCAGGACCGCCGCCCATGACGATGCCTTGCGCGAGGAAGTGGCCGAAATTGCAGCCGGCATGGTGGCGCTGACGGCAACGCGCGAAGGTGCGGCCTCGCCGATCCTCAGCCTGCTCGCGGGTGACGAAACGAACGACGCGGCAGGCCGCAGGAGCCTGGCAAAGCGGGCAAAGGAAATCCTGTCGCGAGAATAAAGCATGTCGTGCAAAAGTGTGCAGCGGTTTTGCGATAGCGACACGCCTTATACGTGCGTTCCGCGCGGCTCAGATCCGGCCGTTGATCAAGGCAACCTGATGCAGCGCGATCCCGGCTGCCATCGAGACATTGAGGCTGTCGAGCCCCGGCCGCTGGCGAATGCGCGCGGTGCGGACGGATTTCAGGATGGCCGGCGGCAGCCCCTCCCCTTCCGTCCCGACGAGCAAGGCGGTGCGCATGGCCGGCGGTATACCGCCGATATCGGTTTCGCCGGCCGGCGAGAGACCCCAGATAGCAAATCCCTCGTCCTGCAGCCGTTCGATCAGCGACGCCGCCGACCCCTCGCGCGCAAACGGCACAGTCAGCACCGAGCCGACGGAAACGCGGATCGCCTTGCGGTACATCGGATCGCAGCTCGTCTCGTCCATCAGCACCGCGTCGACGCCGAAGGCGGCCGCATTGCGAAACAGCGAGCCCATATTGTCGTGATTGGAGATGCCGCAGGCGGCGAGAACCAGGCTTGAAGCCGGCAGCGAGGCGAGAAGCACGTCCCGGCCGGCAATGCCGTCGCGCCGCCCGAGCGCCAGCACGCCACGGTGCATGTTGAAGCCGGCAATCGCATCGAACACCGGTGCCGCCGCGACATAGACGGGCACATCCGCGGGAAATCCCGCCAGAATGTCCTCGATGCCGGCCACGCGGCTTTCAAGAAGCAGGATGGCCTCGGCCCCAAGCCCGCGGCCGGAGTGATGCGCCGCCGCCAGCATGCGTAGCACCACCGTGCCTTCGGCGATGAAGCGGCCCTGCCGGCCCGTCAGGTCCCGTTCCTTGATCGACACGAACCCGGCGATGCGCGGATCTGCCGGATCATCGATGCGGATCAGTGGCGAGGCGCTTGGGGCCATACCGTCAGTTCGTCCTGACGGTGATGTCGGCAACGATGCGGCCAGCACCGATGTCGAAGACGATGGCACGCGGCTCGGCGCCGGGCAGATTGCCGTAGAAAAGCACCTGCGAGCCCGACAGCGCGACGTTGGTCACCGTGAAGCCGGCAGGGAGGGCTGCGACCGCATTGACCGGCGCCTCGCTCGGAACGGCGATGGCTGCGGATTGCGCCTGCGCGTTTTCGTCCGTGCGGGTCAGCTTGTAGACAATCGTTCCGAGGACAGCCATAAGCATGACCAACATCACGCCTGCCGAGACGAGCTGCAGCCGCACCATCTTGCGGCGTACATTCTCCATCGCCGGGTCTAGCGGCTTGTCTTCCTGGTCATCGGGCGCGGTCGCGGTCATGGCTGGCCTTTTATCGGATTTAAAAACGGAATGAACGACCCCTTTAAACAAGCAGCAGCCAATAGGAAAGTCCTGACGGCGGGCGAGGACGCCGCAGGGCGGCTCGATTCCTTCCTGACCGAGGCGCTTTCGGGCGAATTTTCCCGCAACCGGATCAAGAGCCTGATCGAGCAGGGTGCCGTTTCGATCAACGGCAAGCCGGTGACGGAACCGAAGAAGAAGGTCCAGCCAGGCGACCATTTCGAGATCGACCTGCCCGAGCCGGAAGATCCGGAGCCAAAGGGCGAGGACATCCCGCTCGACGTGCTCTATGAGGACGACCATCTCATCGTCCTGTGCAAGCCGGCCGGCCTCGTCGTCCATCCCGGCGCCGGCAACTGGACGGGCACGCTCGTCAACGCACTCATTCACCATTGCGGCAACAGCCTCTCGGGCATCGGCGGCGTCAAGCGGCCCGGCATCGTCCATCGCCTCGACAAGGAAACGAGCGGGGTCATGGTCGTCGCCAAGAACGACGCCGCCCATCGCCATCTGTCGGACCAGTTTGCCGATCACGGCCGCACCGGCCCGCTCGAGCGCGCCTACCGGGCCGTCGTCTGGGGACGGCCGCGCCAGTTGAAGGGGACCATCGACGCCCCTCTCGGCCGAGCGGGGGACCGCACCAAGCGCGCGGTGAAGCGCGAGGACAGCGACGACGCCCGCGAGGCGATCACCCATTACGAGGTTGTCGAGCGCTATCTGGAAAAGCCCGACGGCACCAGCCTGGCATCAACAGTCGAATGCCACCTCGAGACCGGACGCACCCACCAGATCCGTGTGCATATGGCCCATATCGGCCACCCGCTGATCGGCGACCCGGAATATGGCGCAGCCTTCCGCACCAAGGCCAATCTCCTGCCGGAGGCGGCAAAGTCGGTGGTCAATCAGTTTCATCGACAGGCCCTGCACGCCTTCATGCTGCAGTTCGAGCATCCCTCGACCGGCGAGATCATGCACTTCGAGGCCCCGATGCCTGAAGACATGGAAGCCCTGGTCGAGGCCCTGCGGGGTGGAGCGTAACGCTCCCCTTGAAATTCGACCGGGCGATTCCAATCTTAGATGCGCCTCTATTCGTGATCTGTCTCGCCTCCGGCGTCACATGTTAGTGAAACCGGACTCCTTGAATCATGCTTTCGCCGTACTTATTTTGTAGCCTCGTGGGGTCTTGACGAAGACCCACATGCCCGGCCTGCCGCCCGGAGGCCGGAGACTATAGAGGGGGTGCTTCATGGCCCGAAACAATTTGCCGTCCATTGCCGCTGGTGAAGGCGGCCTCAATCGCTATCTCGACGAAATCCGCAAATTTCCCATGCTCGAGCCGCAGGAAGAGTACATGCTCGCCAAGCGGTATCAGGAGCACGATGACCGCAACGCCGCTCACAAGCTCGTCACCAGCCACCTGCGCCTCGTCGCCAAGATCGCGATGGGCTATCGCGGCTATGGCCTGCCGATCGGCGAAGTCGTGTCTGAGGGCAACGTCGGCCTGATGCAGGCCGTCAAGAAGTTCGAGCCTGATCGCGGCTTCCGCCTCGCGACCTACGCGATGTGGTGGATCAAGGCTGCCATCCAGGAATACATCCTGCGCTCCTGGTCGCTGGTAAAGATGGGCACCACTGCCAACCAGAAGCGGCTGTTCTTCAACCTGCGTCGCCTCAAGGGCAAGATCCAGGCGCTCGACGAAGGCGACCTGAAGCCCGAACATGTCAAGGAAATCGCCACGACGCTGAAGGTCAGCGAGGACGAAGTCATCTCGATGAACCGTCGCCTGTCCGGCGATGCTTCGCTGAACGCCCCGATCAAGGCAAGCGAAGGCGAATCCGGACAATGGCAGGATTGGCTCGTCGACGACCACGACAACCAGGAACAGATCCTGATCGAGCAGGACGAACTCGACAGCCGCAAGGCCTTGCTGGCAAACGCGATGAAGGTGCTCAACGATCGTGAACGCCGCATCTTCGAGGCGCGTCGCCTCACCGAGGATCCGTTGACGCTCGAAGACCTGTCGACCGAGTTCGATATCAGCCGCGAGCGGGTGCGCCAGATCGAAGTCAGGGCCTTTGAAAAGGTTCAGGACGCTGTCCGCAAGGCGGCGCTGGAGCGCGCCCAAGCCTTGCGCGTCGTTGAAGGCGCGTAATCCAGGACTGATAGAATCGACACGAAAAACCCGGCGAGGTTCTCGCCGGGTTTTTTGTTGCCTTCCGTTCGACCTGTCCGGCGTTACTGCCCGGTCGCCGCCGTGTTGCCTGACGATCCCCAGGCGCGCATAGCCTGGCTGAAAGCCTCGTTGCCGCTCTGGCCCTTTTCGAGCGTCAGCAGTGCACGACGGCCATTCCGGTATGTCAGCGGGATATCGATCCAGCCGCGGCTGCGCAGCAGCTCGGTGTTGCTGCCGACCGCTTCGGCAAGGTCGTTGAGCGCGATCATGTGGAAGTCGTCGGTGATCTTGGCGGGCACTGCGATCAGCGCATCGCCGCGATCCTGCTCCGTCCGCTTCATCGAAACACGCTGCACGCCGTCGATGGCCCCGCCCTCGAAGTTCTGCGGCAGCGAGAACACGAACTCGATCACGTGGCTCGCCGGCAGGGACGGATCCGCATTACGCTTGATCGTCATCAGAGCCGTCAGCCCGCGATCCGGGACGGTGATCTGAGCCTGGATTGCCGGTTCCGGCTTGGCGTCGCCCCCCGGAGACTCCTCCTTGACCGACCAGGCGACCGTTCCCGGAATGGCCGTCGGAGAGGATTGGCCGAGCCGCTCCTCGTAGAGGAACATCTTCTCGCCGTTGGCAACAGCCACATCCGGCTGCGCCGGCTGTGCGCCGGGCTGCTGGCCTGCGGCGGGCGTTCCGGCTTCGGCACCGGGCGTGCCGGCAACATTTTCCTGCGGCTTTCCGGCCTCGGTCTGCGGTGCGACGGACTTGCCTTCCTGCGCGGCGCTTTCACCGTTCACGACGGCCGGGCCGGCATCCGTTTCCGAGCCATCGGCAAGCAGGCGCTGGGTAAATTTCGTCGACGTGTCGTCCGGGACAGCCGTGTCGTCATGCGCGCCGGGTTGTTGCACGGCGGTCTCGCCGGTTTGCGCCGGAGGCGTGCTTTGTTCAGCGGGTGTCTCGCCCGAGCTGGAAACAGCTGATGTTATCGATGCCACCACGCCGGAGATCCAGGCATTGCTCGCTTCCCGGTTCTGCCAGTAGGCAAAGCCTCCGCCACCGAGCGCGAGCAGCAGGCCTGCGGCAACGGCCAAGCGCTTGATGCTGAAGCGCGAAGGCTTCGGCGTCGTGCGGTAAGACGTGGGGCGCGAAGGGGCGGCTGCTGGCATCTCGATGCCGCGATCGGCATCTTTGCCCATTGCGGCTCCCGCCGCCGTGGTCGCACCGCCTTCAAGACCGAGAAGATCGTCGATGTGATCCCAGGCCGTACCCGCACGCTCCTGTTGGCTTGCGGTCTCGGCCGAGCCCGCGGCTGGCGCCGGCGATGTCTTTTCGACCGGCCATGACCAATCGGAAATTTCGGCGTCGCTGGCCTTTTGCGCCGGACGTTCGGTAATCGAGGCAAAGGGATCGTCGTCGTCGAACGACCACGAACGGCTGGCATCCGCCTTCGGCGCCGCCGGTTCGATTTCTACAGGCTTTTCCTCGACCGGATGCATGCCCAGAAGCTCAGGCGTGCCGGCATCGTCAACCACGTCGGCCGGTCTTGCATCCAGCGCGGCAGGCGCAGGAGCGGACTTCGTGTCTTCCCAGTCAGGCAGTTCCCATTCCGAGCGCGCCGGCGTTTCCGCGGCAGGTTCGGCAGCGGGCGCATCCCACGTCACTTCCTCAACCGGCTCGGGTTCAGGCTCGATTGCCGGGGCAACCGGAGCATGGTCATAGCTATCTTCAGCCGCAGGCTCGGCGGCCGCGACGATTTCCTCGTCGTGCACCTCAGCAGCGACCGGCAGCTCGTCCTCGACGGGCGGCTCCCAGGTCGTCACGGGCTGCTCCTCGGCGACTTCGACCTGTTCGGCTGCTACCTCGGCATATTCGGCCGGTGCTTCGACCGGCAGGGGCTCGGCATCGCTGACGGCTTCCGGCGCCGGCTGTTCGGCAGCGGCCGTCGCCGGCTCGCTCTCGGCCTCGACCTGTTCGACAGGCGCCTCGACAGCTTCCACCGGTTCCGCCGCCACCGGCTCGGCCGTTTCCACAACCTCAGCCTCTGGCTCGACCCGGTCGATCGCCGGGAGGGCCTCAGCATATTCGCTGTCGACCTCCCCGATCGCGTTTTCGAGCTTCGCCAACTGACGATTGATCATATCATCCGACGGACGCGGATTCATGTTCTCGAGCTGGCGACGCACGGCGGCGCGCGCCTTCTCGTAGACCTTATCCCGCATTTCAGGTGTGTTTTCCGACAGGCCGTCAACGGTCCTGCGAATAACTGCAACAAAATCCGCCATCAGAACTTTCTCATACGCTCAGGCATGTGTTTGCGATCACGACGCAATGTCAGTCCGCCGACACTAGTCCTCAAAGGGGTCCGTCACAAGTATCGTGTCGTCCCGCTCCGGGCTGGTCGAAAGAAGAGCCACGGGTGCGCCGATGAGTTCTTCGACCTGGCGAACATACTTGATCGCCTGTGCCGGAAGATCTGCCCAGCTGCGTGCGCCGACAGTCGATTCCTTCCAGCCTTCGAGTGTAATATAGACTGGCTTTGCCGAAGCTTGCTGCGCCTGGCTTGCCGGAAGATGGTCGATCTGCTGTCCGTCGAGAGTATATCCGACGCAGATCTTCAGTTCATCGAGGCCATCGAGGACGTCGAGCTTGGTCAATGCGATGCCGGTGATGCCGTTGGCGGCAACCGACTGGCGGACGAGCGCAGCATCGAACCAGCCGCAACGGCGCTTGCGCCCGGTGACCGTGCCGAACTCGTGGCCGCGTTCGCCGAGGAACTGACCGATCTCGTCATGCAGCTCGGTCGGGAACGGTCCCTCGCCGACGCGCGTCGTGTAGGCCTTGGTGATGCCGAGGATGTAGCCGAGCGAGCCCGGGCCCATGCCCGAACCGGCCGCTGCCTGGCCGGCAACGGTGTTGGACGAGGTGACGAACGGATAGGTGCCGTGGTCGATATCGAGCAACGTGCCCTGTGCGCCTTCGAACAGGATGCGGGCGCCCTTGCGCCGGGCCTTGTCGAGCAGCACCCAAACGGTGTCCATGAACGGCAGGACCTTGTCGGCAACCGAAGACAGTTCGAGCATGATCGCATCATGGCTGATCTCCGGCTCGCCGAGGCCGCGACGCAGCGCGTTGTGGTGCGTCAGCAGGCGATCGACCTTGGCCGGCAGGGTTTCGAGATCGGCAAGGTCCATCACGCGGATCGCACGGCGACCGACCTTGTCTTCATAGGCCGGGCCGATGCCGCGGCGGGTGGTGCCGATCTTGGTGCCGCTGTTGGAGGCGGCGTCTTCGCGGATGCCGTCGAGTTCGCGGTGCAGCGAGAGAATGAGCGTGGCGTTGTCGGCAACGCGCAGGTTCTCCGGGGTAATCGTGACGCCCTGCTTGCCGAGCTTGTCGATCTCGGCGATCAACGCATGCGGGTCGATGACGACGCCGTTGCCGATGACGGCGAGCTTGCCGGGACGCACGACGCCGGACGGAAGCAGCGACAGCTTGTAGCTGACGCCGTCGATCACCAGGGTATGGCCGGCGTTGTGACCGCCCTGAAAGCGCACGACGATATCCGCGCGTTCCGAGAGCCAATCTACAATCTTGCCTTTGCCTTCATCACCCCACTGGGATCCGACCACCACGACATTCGTCATAATTCTCTTCCTGTTGACGGGCGCAAGTAGGGTTGCGCTGTTCTCAAAACCCGCGCATCTATACTGTGTTGTCTCCGGGAAAGCGACCCCGTTATGACGGGCGTTCCGCCCTTTTTGCATGACAAGCGCTGGATTTAGCGCCTATATCTGGCGTCTCTCCCGCCCTTTCGGCAATCGATCCCCGTCATCCCAGCAGGTTGCAGCATCGTGAATTCCAGGGCCTATTTCTATCTCTGCGTCACAGCACTCTTCTGGGGCGGCAATTCCGTGGCCGGAAAAATGGCCGTCGGGCATGTCAGTCCGATGATGTTGACGACCCTTCGCTGGGTGTTTGCGCTCCTCGTCATCCTCGTGCTGATGACGCCGCAGATCCGTCGCGACTGGGAGAAGATCAAGCAGCATTGGCTGCAGCTGCTCGCCTATGGGGCGATCGGCTTCACCACCTTCAACGCCCTGCTCTATTCCGCGCTGAAATATACGAGCGCGATCAACGCCGTCATCCTGCAGGCCGGCATTCCGATGCTGATCTTCCTGTTCAACTTCATGCTGTTTCGGACCCGCGCTTCGATCGCCCAGGTGATCGGCTTCACCGTGACGCTGGTCGGCGTGCTGATCACCGCCGCGCACGGCGACATCGCCAGCCTGCTGCAGTTGGAGTTCAATTTCGGCGACGCCCTGATGATTGCCGCCTGCATCGTTTATGCCGCCTATACCGTCGCACTGCGCTGGAAGCCCGCGATGCATTGGCAGAGCTTCATCGCGGCCCCCGCCTTCGGCGCGCTGCTCAGCGCCGTTCCGCTGCTGTTCTGGGAAATCGGCAACGGCACGGCGATCGTTCCTGACATGACCGGCTGGATCATCGTCCTCTACGCCGCCATATTCCCGTCGTTGATGTCGCAGGTGCTCTACGTGCGCGGCGTCGAGATGATCGGCGCCAACCGTGCCGGGCTCTTCATCAATGCCATCCCGGTCTTCGGCACGTTGCTGTCGGTGATGCTGGTCGGCGAGACATTCCATACCTTCCATTTCATCGCCTTGCTGCTTGTTCTCGGCGGCATCGCCATTGCTGAGAAGGGTCGGCCGAAGCACTGATACCAACCTGCGCGCCTGCGTAGTGAAGTGCCCGTATTGCAATCTCTAGACCTGGGGAGACACTTTAAGGCTTGGTTAGCAGATGAATGTTTCTGTCCGACCCAGATTTTCTTCCCGGGGCTAAGGCAGTGAAAAATATTAGAATTTCGACACGTATCTACTTGCTGACGGCGAACAGTCGGTCGGGCTTCGCGAGATCAACACCGCCGTCAACCAGATGGATCAGATGACGCAGCAGAACGCCGCGATGGTGGAGCAGACCTCGGCTGCCAGCCAGACGCTCGCCTCGGAAAGCAGCGTTCTCGCCGGCCGGCTGGCGCATTTCACCGTCGAGGAAAAGCAGTGGCGTCCTGCCGCCCGTCATGCGGCCTGATTCCATAGGGGCACAACCGAGACTAAGGCGCCGGCCGAGCCGGCGCCTTACAGCGCCGCGCGTCTGTTGAGACGCGCAAAGGTCGCTGTAACACTTTGAGTTGCTGCATAATTTCGTCCTTAAATCGATTCCGATTTAAGGAATTATGCAGTAGTTGTTTCAGGCGAGTGCGCGTTCCATGTAGACTGCATCTTCGCCGTAGCTTGCAAGCTTGCTTGCAAGCCGCGCGTCCATGCGGACCGAAAACCCTTGCCGCTCCCAGAAGCCGCGCGAGCCGTTGACCGAGACCAGCGACATCGAGCGATAGCCTTCCGACCGGGCGATATCGGCAAGCAACGGGACGACGTTGCCCCCTGCCCCGGATCCGCGCGTCTCCGGTAACAGCGCCAGATCGTGAATGTACCAGGTGTCGGCGGCTGCCGGGATCTCTCCCAGCATCGAGTTCAGCGAGGGCGGCGCCCGCCTGACCCAGGGATGGCTCAGCACATAGCCCTGGGCAACGCCGCCGACCTCCAGCATGAAGCAGCCCTCTGGGCTCAACTCCAGCCGGTCGGCAAGCACGTGGCCGTCCTCGGGAAACGCCTCATGTACCACCAGCTGAATTTCAGAGACCGAAACGAGATCGGGAAGGCTGGCTTCGCGCCAGCGGAATGTCTGTCCTGCCATGGCTGTCATCAACATTTCAAACCGAAAGAACGCACCGGCTTGTCCCGATGCGTTCCTGGTCGTTCTCGAGTTTAATCTTGGCCGTTTGTCGCAAAGCAGGCCGTTCGCTAAAGCGCATCGCGATCTATAGGATTCGCTTGCTGCGCTTTAGCTCGTGTTTCTGCGCATGTCGTTATCGCAAAACCGCTGCGCACTTTTGCGCGACATGCTCAGCGCATCGGCCCGAAAATCATGCCCGGTTTGCGCCCGCAAGCCTCGCCCACCACCCGGCGGGCAAGGCTGATGCATCGGTGCTCATTCGACGTTGAACACCAGCGGCTTTGCCTGGCGGATAGCGGCGTTGGCGCGCAGCTTGTCAAGCACGACCTCGGAAACCGGGCCGTCAACATAGAGCAGTGCGATCGCGTCGCCGGCTTCCTTCTCGCGCCCGAGCTGGAAGTTGGCAATGTTGACGCCGGCATCACCGAGCGTCATGCCGATGAAGCCGATCATCCCCGGAACGTCTGTGTTGGTGATGTAGACCATATGGCTGCCGACATCCGCGTCAAGGTTGATGCCCTTGATCTGGATGAAGCGCGGCTTGCCGTCGGAGAACACCGTGCCGGCGACCGAGCGGGTCTGGTTGGCGGTCTTGACCGTCAACTTGATGTAGCCGTCGAAGACGCCGGTCTTGTCGCGCTTGACCTCAGAAAGGATGATGCCCTTTTCCTTGATCATGATCGGTGCCGAAACCATGTTGACGTCGGCAACCTGCGGCCGGATGAGGCCGGCGAGCACGGCGCTGGTCAGCGCCTTGGTGTTCATCGACGCGGTCGCACCGTCGTAAAGGATCTCGATTTCCTTGATCGCGCTTTCGGTCACCTGGCCGACGAAGGCGCCAAGCACGTCGGCAAGCCGGATGAAGGGTTTCAGGATCGGCGCTTCTTCGGCAGTGATCGAGGGCATGTTGATCGCGTTGGAGACGGCACCCTTGATGAGATAGTCCGACATCTGTTCGGCAACCTGCAGGGCAACGTTCTCCTGCGCTTCCGTGGTGGAGGCGCCGAGATGCGGGGTGCAGACGACGTTCGGCAGGCCGAAGAGCGGGCTTTCCGTTGCCGGCTCGACCTCGAACACGTCGAAGCCGGCGCCGGCGACATGGCCGGACTTGATCGCGTCGGCCAGCGCCTTCTCGTCGACGAGACCGCCACGGGCGCAGTTGATGATGCGCACACCCGGCTTGGTCTTGGCAAGCGCTTCGGCATTCAGGATGCTGCGGGTCTTGTCCGTCAGCGGCACGTGCAGGGTGATGAAGTCGGCCTGCGCCAGCAGCTCGTCGAGCTCGACCTTGGTGACGCCCATTTCCTCGGCACGCTCCTTCGACAGGAACGGGTCATAGGCCAGCACGTGCATCTTGAGGCCGATGGCGCGCGAGCAGACGATCGAGCCGATGTTGCCGGCGCCGATGACGCCGAGCATCTTGCCGGTGATTTCGACACCCATGAAGCGGGACTTCTCCCACTTGCCGGCCTGCGTCGAGGTATCGGCGGCCGGAAGCTGGCGAGCAACGGCAAAAAGCAGCGCTATCGCGTGTTCGGCGGTGGTGATCGAATTGCCGAAAGGCGTGTTCATGACGATGATACCGCGGCGCGAGGCCGCCGGGATATCGACATTGTCGACGCCGATGCCGGCGCGGCCGATGACCTTGAGGTTGGTCGCAGCCGCGATCAGCTTCTCGGTCGCCTTGGTGGCCGAGCGGATGGCAAGGCCGTCATAGTTGCCGATGATTTCGGCAAGCTTGTCCTTGTCCTTGCCGAGCTTCGGCTGGAAATCGACGTCGACGCCGCGGTCGCGGAAGATCTGGACGGCGGTTTCCGACAGTTCGTCGGATACGAGAACGCGAGGTGCCATGATGGCCTCCTTGAAAAGATCAGGTCTGAACGGGAATGCGGTACAAGGGCTTCGCTCCCCATCGAGAGCGAAGCGGATCACTTGGATCAGGCCGCTGCCTGCGACAGCGTCGCCTTCTGGGTCTCGAAAGCCCAGGTCAGCCACGGCATCAGCGCTGCCATGTCGGATGCCTCGATCGTGGCGCCGGCCCAGATTCTGAGACCGGAAGGTGCGTCGCGATAATGGCCGACGTCGAACGCGACACCTTCCTTTTCGAGCAGGGCAACGACGCCCTTGGCAAAGGCCGCCTGTCCGTCCGCATCAAGTGCTGCGACGTCCTTGTCGGCTATCTTCAGGCAGACCGACGTATTGGAGCGGGTCTCGTCCTTGACCGCCAGATTGGCGATCCAGCCGTTGGCTGCAACGAAGTCGAAGATCACCTTGGCATTGGCGTCGGCACGCGCCATCAGACCCTTGAGCCCGCCAACCTTCTCAGCCCAGACGAGCGCGTCGATATAGTCTTCGACGCAGAGCATCGACGGCGTGTTGATGGTCTCGCCGGTGAAGATGCCTTCGATCAGCTTGCCGCCGGAAGTCATGCGGAAGATCTTCGGCAGCGGCCAGGCCGGAACGTAGGTCAGCAGGCGCTCGACGGCACGCGGCGAAAGAATGATGACGCCGTGTGCACCCTCGCCGCCGAGAACCTTCTGCCAGGAGAAGGTAACGACATCGAGCTTGGCGAAATCGAGGTTCTGCGCAAAGGCGGCAGACGTCGCGTCGCAAATGGTCAGGCCCTTGCGGTCGGCCGGAATGAAGTCGGCGTTCGGAACGCGGACGCCCGAAGTGGTGCCGTTCCAGGTGAAGACGACGTCACGGTCGAAATCGATCTTGGAGAGATCGGGAAGTTCGCCGTAACCGGCTTCGAACTTGCGCACATCGGCGAGCTTCAGCTGCTTGACAACGTCGGTCACCCAGCCGGCGCCAAAGCTTTCCCAGGCGACCATGTCGACGCCACGCTGGCCGAGCATCGACCAGAGCGCCATTTCGACGGCGCCGGTATCGGAAGCCGGCACGATGCCGATGCGGTAATCGGCCGGCACTTCAAGAATGTCACGGGTAAGATCGATGGCCTGCTTGAGCTTCGTCTTGCCGACCTTGGCGCGGTGCGAACGACCGAGCGGAGCGTCGGAGAGAGCATCGAGCGACCAACCGGGGCGCTTCGAGCAAGGGCCAGAAGAAAAATGGGTGTTGTTCGGACGGGTGTCCGGCTTGGCAGGCTTCGTCATGTGCTATCCTTCCAGATAGATAGCCCTTCGTTGGGGAAGGGTGTCCCGCCGTCGGAAATATTGCGGGTCCGGAAGGAAGTCAAGCGACTTGTGTCGCAATCGAGAAAATTTATGGCGCCGGGGGCAAGATCAGCAAAGGCAGAACCATACCCGCCGACCGATTGTTACCAGAACGAGAACCGCAGGCCCGCTCTGATCTCGTGACGGGAAAGACCGTCGTCGAAGCCTTTTGCGCCGCTCGCCCCGGCAAGCGCCTCGGCGCCGAAGCCGAACATCTCGCCGTCGCCGATATGCGAATAGCGGTAGCCGACATCGAGCTTCAGGCGATCGCTCAGATCGTAGGAGACGCCGGCCATCAGCGCATAGGTGAAGCGCCAGCTGTCGCGACCGTCAAATGAGGTTGTGGCCGGAGCACCGGCGCAGGCGCCGCCACCAGCAACGCAACTCTCGCTCGCAAATGCTGTATTCCAGCGCAGATTGGTCGCGCCGATACCGGCGCCGAGATAGGGCGTGAAGCCGGCCAGGGTTCCGAAGTCGACATAGGCGTTCGCCATCAGGCCCAGCGCGGAAAAATCTGCCGTCGTGGAAAAGGCGCAGGACGTGCCCGCCCCCTGCCCGGCGCAGGGGTTGGCGCCAAGCGACGAGCCGTCGAAGCGACCCTCGAAATAATCGGCCGTGAGGTCAGCGCGGAAGGTGTCGGTGATCTGGTAGCCGAGGCCGATCGTGCCCGAAAGCGGCTTGCCGAAGCGTGCACCGTCGAAGGGAATATTGCTGTAGCTGCCGGTTCCCGCGTCGAAGGTGCGGTAGGAGGGATCGCCCTCGTCGCGCCAGCCGCCGTAACCGATGTCACCACGCAGATAGAGGCCGCTGCTGCCGGTTGCTTCCCGGGCAATCGTGATTTCGGGGGCGTCGATCAGCGCCTCGTCTGCGGCAAGCGCAGGACCTGAGAGGAACAGACCGATGAACGCGGCTCCGCAGATCCCGTTTCGCCATTCCATGCCCATGCCCTTTCGCTGCAATTACCGTCTCCGGACGGGCTGCACCCACCGGCTGCTTTGTTCGGCGTTAACTATTGCAGACGGAGGTTAACTCCCGGTTAACCATGCCCGTTAGGAGTTGCGCAAAGCTTTGGGCAAGACGACAAAGACCGCCCAAGGGCGGCCTTTGCGATTTTCGGTATTGCGTCGCTTACTTGTAGACGATCGGCTCCGGCGGCGGTTCGTAAGGAACTTCGCAGACATTGCCGAAGGAGTAACGCAGACCGGCGCGCGCCTCATGGATGTAGAAGCCCTCGTCGGAACCCGGACCGCCACCGTTGGCGTAGCCGAACATGTTGCCATCATCGACCTGGCGGAAGCGGTAGCCGACATCTGCCTTGAGATTGCAGGTCAGGTCGATGGCAGTACCGGCCATGAGCGCGTAGGTAAAGCGCCACTTGCTCTCGCCATCGTGCTCCGTCGTCGGGTCGCATCTGCTGGGGTCCCCGATTACGCAGCTGGTGTTGCGCAGCTTGCCCCACTTGACGTGCGTGGCACCGATACCGGCGCCGACATAAGGGGTGAAGGCGCCGTAGGTGCCGATGTCGACATAGGCGTTGGCCATCAGGCTCCAGGCGGAAACCGAGCTTACATCGCGCGACCTGCAGGGCTCGCCCGGGAAGCTGCCGCATTCGCCTAAGGTCGAGCCGGTAAAGTCGCCGTCGCCCCAGTAGTCGAGCGTGACGTCGGTGCGCAGGTAGTTGTTGAACTGGTAACCGACACCGCCGCCAATCACCCAGGAGTCATCGATATCGGCCGATTCGAAGTCGGTTATGGAGCCGCTCGGCCCCCCCTGGTAGAAATGCGCACCCCGCAGTTTGTTCCAGGCATAACCGACGTCGCCACGCAAATACCAGCCGCTGGTCTGGATCACTTCAGCCGGCTGCTCGACGATCGGTGCTTCCACGGGGGGTTGGTAAATGTCGGCAGCAAAAGCTGCTGTGCCGCTGAGCAAGACTGCAACAACGCCACTCAAAATTCTCTTCATGGCCCACTCCAATACATTCGTTGCTTGGCGCACCATGAAAATGGCGTCCAAATCCTGACGTTGGCTATGGATAATGAGGGGGAAAGGTTAAGCTCCGATTAACTACAAAAGTTTACCGTGTGCATTAACGAACGTTAATACTCCAAGCTGTTGCATGTTGTTCTTTGGCGGACAAAGAAAAGGCCGGTGAATCTCACCAGCCCTGGAGGAAACTGCCGGATGTGTGCTTTCAGAGCGTTTCCGGTTTAGATGGAATCGCAGAAACGCTCTATCTCTTTGTTTTACGCATTTCCTGACGGAAAACCGCTGCGCACTTTTCCTGGAAAGCTTTAGGCAGCGTTGCGCGCGCTGCCGATGACATTGATCAGCCCGTCGACGATCCGCTCGACCTGGCTGCGGTCATCGCCTTCGGCCATCACCCGGATCAGCGGCTCCGTCCCTGACGGACGGATCAGCAGGCGGCCGGACTTGGCAAGCTCGGCTTCGGCATCGGCGATCGCCTGCCGCACGGTTGCGTCCTCGAGCGGCTTACCGGCCGAAACCCGCACGTTCTTCAGCACCTGCGGCACCGGCTCGAAGCGATGGCAAACCTCGCTCACCGGCTTGCCGAGGCGCTTGACCACCGCAAGGATCTGCAGCGCGGCCACGAGACCGTCACCGGTCGTGCCGAAGTCCGACAGCACGATGTGGCCGGACTGCTCACCACCGACATTCAACCCCTCCTGGCGCATCTGCTCGACGACATAGCGGTCGCCGACCTTTGTGCGATGCAGGTCGATGCCACGACCCTTGAGGTAACGCTCCAGGCCCAGATTGGACATGACCGTCGCCGCAATCGCGCCGCCGCGCAGCGTGCCGTCCTCGGCCCAGCTGTCGGCGATCACAGCCATCAGCTGGTCGCCGTCGATGACCGTTCCGTTTTCGTCAACGATCAGAACCCGGTCGGCGTCACCGTCGAGCGCGATGCCGATATCGGCACGCACCTCATGCACTTTTCTGGAAAGCGCTGCCGGGTGGGTCGAGCCGCAATCGAGGTTGATGTTCACCCCGTTCGGCTCTGTGCCGATCGTCACCACTTCGGCGCCGAGTTCCCACAGCGCCTGGGGTGCCACCTTGTAGGCGGCGCCGTTGGCGCAATCGATGGCGATGCGCAGGCCCTGAAGGGTGACGTCGCGCGGCAGAGTGCGCTTGGCATGTTCGAGATAACGATAAATGTCGCCGTCGACGCGCTTGGCGCGGCCGATGTCTTCGGCCTTCGCGAGCTGTCCCGACAGATCCTGGTCGAGCAGCGCTTCGATCTTGGCTTCGATATCGTCGGAGAGCTTGTAGCCGTCAGGGCCGAACAGCTTGATGCCATTGTCCTGGAACGGATTGTGTGACGCCGAGATCATCACGCCGATATCCGCGCGTAGCGAGCGCGTCAGCATGGCAACGCCGGGCGTCGGGATCGGTCCGAGCAGAAACACGTCGAGACCTGCCGCAGTGAAGCCGGCGACCATGGCGTTTTCAAGCATATAGCCGGAAAGACGCGTGTCCTTGCCGATCACCACCCGGTGGCGGTGGGCGCCATTTCGGAAGATCGTGCCAACGGCGATGCCGACCCGCATGGCGAGATCCGGCGTCATCGGAAAAATGTTGGACTGACCGCGGATACCGTCCGTGCCGAAATACTTGCGCTTCATAAGAACTCCATCGTTCTGCTGGGTCAATGCCGGCTTTGCCTGCTTCACCTGTCTGCGCGCGCCGCGACTGGGTTTCATCGACCAGACCTCATATCATTCCGGCTGTTGCCGTTGCTCGCCCATCACTTCGACACCGAAGCAAAGGCTGAGAGCATTTCGATTCTTCTTTGACACAAAACCAATGCAAACGGCAGCGACGATAGCATCAGAAATCATTACATCGCGTTACCAAGTGCAATTCGGTGCGGGGCAACAAAAAGCCGCCGCACCCTCCGGCGCGGCGGCTCTTGAGATAAGCGCCTGAACCAAAGCCGCTATTGCGGCTGCGGCTCGAAGCCACCTTCGGACTCTTCGCCCTTGCTGCCCGACGAGCCCTCTTTCTTGACCCCGGCCGAAGGCACGGCGGAGCCGCGATGCGGCGGCGTGTCGTCGCCAAGGTCGCGCGCCGGCTTTTCGCCGCGGATCAACGACTTGATCTCTTCGCCCGTCAGGGTTTCGTATTCCAGCAGGCCTTCCGCAAGTGCCACAAACTCGTGATTCTTCTCGGTCAGGACCGTGCGTGCTGTTTCATAGGCCTCATCGATCAGACGACGGATTTCGTTGTCGATCTTCTGAGCCGTTGCTTCCGAAACGTTCTTCTGCTGGGCGACAGAATGGCCTAGGAAGATTTCCTGCTGGTTCTCGCCATAGGAAACCTGACCGAGCTGGTCGGAGAAGCCCCACTGTGTGACCATCGCACGGGCAAGCTTGGTCGCCTGCTCGATGTCTGACGATGCGCCGGAGGTGATGTTCTCCTTGCCGAAGGTCAGTTCTTCAGCGACGCGCCCACCCATCATGATGGCAAGCCGCGAGACCATCCACTTGTAGCTCATGGAGTAGCGGTCGCCTTCCGGCAGCTGCATCACCATGCCCAGCGCCCGTCCGCGCGGAATGATCGTCGCCTTGTGCAGCGGATCGGCCGAGGGAACGTTGAGCGCCAGGATCGCGTGACCGGCTTCGTGATAGGCGGTCAGCTTCTTTTCCGCTTCGGTCATGGCGGAGGAGCGGCGCTCCGCACCCATCATGATCTTGTCCTTGGCGTCTTCGAACTCAAGCATGGTGACGACGCGCTTGTTGCGGCGCGCAGCCATCAGGGCAGCCTCGTTGACGAGGTTCATCAGGTCGGCGCCGGAGAAGCCGGGCGTGCCGCGGGCCAGAACCTTGAGGTCGACGTTCGGCGCCAGCGGCACGTTGCGAACGTGCACCTTGAGGATGCGCTCGCGACCGTTGATGTCGGGGTTCGGCACGACGACCTGACGGTCGAAACGACCCGGACGCAGAAGGGCCGGATCGAGAACGTCGGGGCGGTTGGTCGCCGCAATCAGGATGATGCCTTCGTTGGCTTCAAAGCCGTCCATCTCGACCAGCAACTGGTTGAGCGTCTGCTCGCGTTCATCGTTGCCGCCGCCGAGACCGGCGCCACGATGGCGACCGACCGCGTCGATTTCGTCGATGAAAATGATGCAGGGCGCATTCTTCTTGGCCTGCTCGAACATATCGCGCACACGGCTTGCGCCGACGCCGACGAACATTTCGACGAAGTCCGAACCGGAGATGGTGAAGAACGGAACATTGGCTTCGCCGGCAACCGAGCGGGCAAGCAGCGTCTTACCGGTACCGGGAGGGCCGACGAGCAGCACGCCGCGCGGAATGCGGCCGCCGAGGCGCTGGAACTTCTGCGGGTCGCGCAGGAATTCGACGATTTCTTCCAGGTCCTGCTTGGCTTCGTCGACACCGGCGACGTCGTCAAAAGTGACGCGGCCATGCGCTTCCGTCAGGAGCTTGGCCTTGGATTTGCCAAAGCCCATCGCGCCACGCGAACCACCCTGCATCTGGCGCATGAAGAACAGCCAGACGCCGAGGATCAAAAGCATCGGCAGCAGCGTGCCGATATAGCTCAGGAACCCGGAGGAACCGTCGGTTTCCGGACGAACGGTCACCGTCACGTCCTTGGCTTCCAGACGCTCGGTGAGCGCGGTGTCGACCGAAGGCGCATAGGTCTGGAACGTCGCGCCGCTTTCAGAATAGCTGCCGATGACCTTCGAGCCGGTGATCACGACTTCCTTGACGCGGCTCGCATCGACGTCCTTCAGGAACTGCGAGAACGGAATCTCGCGCGAGCCGGTGCGCTCGGTCGGCTGCTGAAACATGCTAAACAGCGCGATCAGCAAAAGCGCTATGATTGCCCATAGGGCAAAATTACGAAAATTAGGGTTCATCGAACTCCCCGGAACCTGTCACAACCCGCACATTTCGCCGGGCCGCTTTCTTGCCCCTAACATAGGGTTCTGGCGGCGCCTTGCCAAGGCAAACCGCCAACTACCGTTCCATTTCTGTCAACAGATCGTGAACCGGCGACCGAACATAGGGCTGACGCCCGAACAATCCGGCAATCATGTCTGCCATGATCAGGTCGAAACCTGGCAAAAAGGTGTCGTAGGGGCCAATGCGAGGCTCAATGTGGGCTTCCGCGATGCAATTGTCGTCAGTGGATACAACATGAGGCGCGGAAAACGACGCCCGCTTGGCAACGCCCGGTGGCAGTCCTGCGGCAATAAGTCTCTCCTGTTGCAGGCCGCCATCGCCAGCAGCGCTTATCTGCACCATGCCATTTCCGACATTTCCAACCGTAAAGCGGCCATCCCAGATACCGGTCGCGCCGGGCCTCAGCACCAGAAGCGGCAGATCGCGTGCCTCGCGATAGAGGTAAAGGCCGGTCGCGCGCCTATCGAACACCACCCGCCCAGCGGTCAGCCGCCCCGGCTCGCCCCGCTCAAGGAACGCCACCAGTCGCGTGACCGTGTCCGCGGCCAAGGGATGCGTCCGACCGCCGACGACAGTCGCCATCGCCAGAAGTGCGCGCCGGCAGTCGGCGTCGACACATCCGGCGACAGCAGCATCGGCAACGCTTACGACCAAGCTTTCGTGAACGCGAGCGTGAAGCTCGAGCCAGGCGGCCGCCCTCACCGATGAGCGGGCCCGGAAAGCCGCGTCCCATGTGGCAACCGCTTCGTCATCTGCGTCAGCGAGGCGCTCGCGGGTTCGCACCCGCTCGAAACGCATATTGACGTTGCTCGGATCGTCGAACCAGCCGACGCCCTCGGCGGTAAGAAATGCCCGGATGTCGGCGCGACGCAGGCCGAGGAACGGGCGCAACACCCAGAAGCGTCTGTCGTAGAGCGTTTCGTCGGCCATTCCTGCGCCGCCGGGTCCCTGCCCGCGCTCGGACCGCATCAGGATCGTCTCGCGCTGGTCGTCGAGCGTATGTCCGGTGACGATGCAAGTGGCGCCAAGATCATCGACAGCGCTCGCCAGCAGCTGATAGCGCTTTTCGCGCGCGGCGGCCTGAATTCCGGCGGAGGGTTTTGGGCCATCCCAGCGTTTGGTGACATGCGCGATGCCAAGGCTGGCGCAGAAGCCGGCCACGGCCTCCGCTTCGTCGGCCGAGCCGGGCCTCAGGGCATGATCGACCGTGCAGGCAGCAAGGGAAAGGTCGGCATTGCCGGTTGCCTCGATCATCCTGTTTAGGGCGAGAAGCAGTCCTTTGGAATCGCTGCCGCCGGAGACGGCTACGAGCAATCGGGCCGGCCGATTGAAGGATGAAAGAAATCGTTTCGCCGTTTCGAGAACGGCCAGGTTGACTTGCGTCTCAGCAGCCAAAGCGGCTTTGCTCGCTCGTCACCTTTGCGCGCACGGCCGGTGAGGCCTTCGGGTAGCGCTTGTTCACCTCGCGCAAGGTGGCGCAGGCGGTTTCCTTGTTGTCGAGTGCGCCGAGCGACATGCCGAGTTTCAAAAGCATCTCCGGAGCCTTCGGCGACTTGGCGTGCGCCTGGTGCGCATTCAGGAACGTCTTGGCGGCTTCGCTGTATTTGCCCTGCGAATACTGCGCCTCGCCCATCCAGAAGCTGGCATCGGCTGCCTTTTCGCCCTGCGGGAACACGTCGAGATAGTCGCGGAATTCCTGCTCGGCGGTGCTGTAGTCGCCGGAAAGCACGTGGCCATAGGCCGACTGATAGAGGTCGCCGGGGTTGTCGAGCGCTGCCGTCTGCTGCTCGCTATCCGGGTTGGCGTTGAGCCCGCCACTGTTGCCCGGAAGTGCCACGCCGGTATCGACACCGGGAGGCGTGGCATTGGCGCCCGGCTGTGCGTCAGTCGTGGTCGAAATGGGATTGCCGCTCTCGTCAAAGACAATCTGTCCGAGCGTCGTCGGAGGTGCGGCACCGGGTGCGCCCTGATTGGTGCCCGATGCGGCCATGCCGGTGCCGGGATCGACAGGCGCCATCGTCTGGCTATCCGTCACCCCCGGGGTGACGGACGCCTGATCGCTGGACTTCGGCGTCTGCAGTGCGCCGCTCTTCTTGGGGGAGGCCTTGCCGCTTTCCAGATCCTGGAAGCGGAACTCGTTGTCCTCCTGGAACTTCCGGATCTGCTCCTGCATCTGCAGAAGCTGGAAGCTCATTTCTTCGATACGCCCGTTGAGCGAGCGGATCTGTTCTTCAAGTTGCCCGACCCGTGTGGTCTCGGAGGCCTGTACCTTCACGACGGGAAGACTGTGCGAGCCTGCCGTGTCGGCGTTTGTCGTTCGGGCCGAAAGCCCGGAAAGCGGCATGGCGTTTACTGTCTGGCCAAAGCCCGAAAGGGCCGCGAGACCAAGCAGTCCAGCCACGACAAATTTCTTCATTTCATTTGTCCTGTTCGAATACCGGTTTTCCCACCCTGGAATCGGGGCCCGCAATACATCTCGCCGATTCATCTGGATGATTGCCGCACAGTTTTCCAATTACCCTGAAAAAGCAACGGAGTTCGGCCAAAGTGTGGTAAAAAAGCAAAGGGCGGCACAAGGCCGCCCTTTTAATTTAGCGATGCGTGATCGGAAGATCACATGCCGGCGCCACCGAGGACGGTTACGGCGCGGCGGTTCTGCGACCAGCACGAGATGTCGTCGCAAACGGCGACCGGCTTTTCCTTGCCGTAGGAGATCGTCTTCAGGCGGTTGGCAGGAACGCCGCGCGAGATCAGATAGTCCTTGGTGGAAGCAGCGCGGCGAGCGCCGAGTGCCAGGTTGTATTCGCGGGTGCCGCGTTCGTCGGCATGACCTTCGACGGTGACGGCGTAGTTCGGGTACTTGGCAAGCCACTGAGCCTGGCGGTCGAGCGTCTGCTGGGCATCGGCGCGGATCGAGGTCGAGTCCGTGTCGAAGAAGATGCGGTCGCCGACATTGACGGTGAAGTCCTGCTGCGAACCCGGCGTTGCGGAACCAGCGCCGCCGAGACCGAGCTCGTTGGCGTTGTTCGGAAGGTTCTTCTTCGAGGCGCAGCCAGCGATGGCAAGGGTCATGACAAGTGCGATCATGACCGGGTTGCGAGCGATGGTCTGCATGCGGCCTGCGGCCGGGGTGTCAATTCGGCTCATGCGCCGGTCTCCTTGAGAAGTGTCTGAATTCACGGTTGCCAGACTGTAACCGGAAGCGGTTAATCGCTTTTCAACAGTTATGGTTAACAAATCGATAATTTAAGCGCGGCGCCTGCTAGACCAGCACTTTGCGGCGAGAAAGCGGCGTCACTGCCACAATCCCCGCCGCAAAGGCGAGCCTGCTATTCAAGCCGCGGAGACCAGGCCGGGTCCGAGGCAAAGCCCTGCGTCGGGACGGCCTGCTCGTTGTAGCCGGTGAGGTCGATCGAGTAGAGTTGCGGTCCGCCGGCACCGGCGTTCTGGCGGAAGAACATCAGCACGCGGCCGTTCGGCGCCCAGGTCGGGCCTTCGTTGTGGAAGCCCGTGGTCAGGATGCGTTCGCCCGAACCGTCGGTCTTCATCACGCCGATCGAAAACTTGCCGCCGGATTGCTTGGTGAAGGCGATCAGGTCGCCACGCGGAGACCAGACCGGCGTCGAATAGGAGCCGTCGCCGAAGGAAATGCGGCGCTGGCCGGAGCCGTCGGCACCCATAACGTAGATCTGCTGGCGGCCGCCGCGGTCGCTTTCGAAGGCGATCTGGCTACCGTCCGGCGAATAGGAAGGCGCCGTATCGATCGCCGCCGTGCTGGTGAGGCGCGTTGTCGTGCGTGAGCGCAGGTCCATCGTGTAGATGTTGGCGTTGCCCTCCTGCTGCAGGCTCATGATCACGCGCTGGCCGTCCGGCGAGAAACGCGGCGAGAAGGTCATGCCCGGGAAATTGCCGACCACCTCGCGCTGCCCGGTTTCCAGCTGCAGCAGGTAGACGCGCGGCTGGTTGTTTTCGAACGACATGTAAGTGACTTCCTGACGGTTCGGCGAGAAGCGCGGCGTCAGAACGAGGTCGTTGGAGTTGGTGAGCGCGCGGGGATTTGCGCCATCCTGGTCCATGATCGCAAGCTGGCGCTTGCGGGCGGTCTTCGGGCCGCTTTCGGCGACATAGACGACACGTGTATCGAAATAACCCTTTTCGCCGGTGATCCGCTCATAGATCGCATCGGCGATGATATGCGCGACACGGCGCCAGTTTTCAGGCTGGGTGAAGAACTGCTGGCCGGTCATCTGCGTGCCCGCAAACGTGTCCCAAAGCCGGAACTCCGCCTTCAATCGGCCGTCAGCCTCCTGCGTCACGCGACCGGTGACGAGCGCCTGGGCGTTGATGACCTTCCAGTCCTCGAACCGCGGAGCGGCGTCGGGGTTGCTGATCTTTTCGATGAAGGCGCCGCGATCGATCGGCGCAAACAGCCCCGAGCGCTTGAGGTCGGCCGCGACCACGTCGGAGATCTTCTTGCCGAGTTCACCCTGCAGGAAGTCGGTGACGGCAATCGGCAACGGCTCGACATTGCCCTTGTTGATGTTGAGCTCGACCAATGCGTTTGCAGGCGAGGCAACCAGCCCACAGCCAGCAAGGATCACGACCATTAGGCGGAAAAAAGTGCGTCTCAGCATTCTATAAAGCCTTTCAGCCTCTCACTATCTTCAGAGCATCGAGCTCGGGTCGAAGTTGACCACGACCTCGCTCCACGAATCGTATTTGTCAGCCGGCAGCCCGGTGAAGGGCGCGGTCTTCAGCACGGCGCGTTTGGCACCGCTGGCGAGCGCGCGGCGAGCTGCTTCCGAGCCGCCGGTCGCCTCGACCTCCGGATCGCCAGCCAGGCTGCCATCGGGGTTGAGGCGGAAACTGACCTTGATGCGGACATCGGCAGCATCGGCCATGCCGGGAATGATCGACCAGTTGCCTTGGATCATTCCGCGCAACGCATCCATTTCGCTCTGCGAGAGCGTGTTGCCGCCCGTCGTCTTCTTGCCGCCCAGAGCTGCCTGCTCTGTGGAGCGCTTGGCACCGCCGCCGGACGATTCCTGCTTGTTGAGCAGGGCCGCGATCTCGTCGGCATTGAAGTCGCTCTCCTTGGCGGAGGACGCCTTCTTCTGCTCCTTCGGGGTGTCTTCCTTCTTGCGCTCAGGCGTCTTTGCCGTCTGAGCCGGCTTTTCAACCTTGGGCTTCGCCGCCGGAGTCGGAACCTTCTCCGGCAGCGCCTCGGCTTCCGGGTTTTCAGCCGGCTTTTCTTCGGCTGGCGCAGGCTCGGGCTTGGTTTCCGGCTTCACTTCCTGCTTGGGCTCCGGCAGTGCTGCAACTTCGGTCGCCGGCTCCGAAGCCGGCTTGGTCTCTTCGACCTTCTTGATCTCTTCCTTGACCGGATCCGGCGTTGGCTGTGTCTTCTCGGTCTTTTCCGGGGCGGCCGCAGATTCGTTCTTCGTCGGCTTGACGTTCGGCGTCGGCGGCGTCTTCAGGTCGATGTCGTTGTCGCCGATGTTTTCGGCATTCTCGACGGGGGTCGGCTTCTTGGTGGGAACAGGCGACGCCTTCTCCTTGGCTGGCGCCTTCTTGTCGCCCTGCTGGATCTGCGTCATTTCCGTGATCGGCACGATATCGACAGGCAAGGCTTCGACGTCAGCGACCTCGAAGTCAGCCGGACTGCCGAGCGAAACCAGCGCCCAGGTCAGGACCAGAGCGTGCAGCAGACCAGATGTGGCGAGACTGCCCTTCATGGCCAAGGATCACTTTTCCTGTTCTTGCAGCGTCACGAGGCCGAGGTTCTTGAACCCGGCAGCGGAGATCCGCGCCATGACCTTCATCACCGTGCCGTAGTCGGCATTGGTGTCGCCACGAACATAGATGCGTTCGTTGTAACCGGTGGTGGCAATCGCCTCGAGCTTCGGCACGACCTCTTCGATCGCGATCGGCGTTTCCTGCAGGTAGATTTCACCGGCCGGGTTGACCGACACAGTGATCGGCTGCGTATCGGAATTAAGCGCCTTGGCCTGCGTTTCCGGCAGGTCGATCGGCACGCCGACCGTCATCATCGGCGCGGCGACCATGAAGATGATCAGCAGCACCAGCATCACGTCCACGAAGGGCGTGACGTTGATTTCGCTCATGATCGCTTTCTTGCCGCCCCGGCGACGACGACCGCCGCCCGAACCTTTGGCTCCGCCAACCGACATACCCATCAGCGTGGTCTCCGTGCTCTCTGGCGATTATTGCGCGGCCTGGCGCGGGTTCTGCAGCTTCTCGTCGATCTGCCGCGACAGGATCGCGGAAAACTCGTCGGCAAACGCCTCCATGCGCGCCGACAGCTTGCCGGCGTCTGCAGAAAACTTGTTATAGGCGATAACGGCGGGAATAGCGGCGAGCAGACCGATCGCGGTCGCCAAGAGCGCTTCGGCAATACCCGGCGCCACGACCGCAAGGTTGGTCGACTTCGAACCGGCGATCGCCTGGAACGAGGTCATGATACCGACGACGGTACCAAAAAGACCGATGAAGGGTGCGGCCGAACCGATGGTCGCGAGCGAGCCGAGGCGCGCTTCCAGCGATTCCGATTCACGGGCAAGCGTCACGTCCATGGCCCGGTCGATACGCATCTGCAGACCGATCGGCGAGCGTGCGCCGCGCTCGAAGCTTTTCTTCCATTCGCGCATCGCCGAGACGAAGATCGCGCCCATGCCCGAAGTCTGGCGGTCGGAGAGCGTACGGTACAGCTCTTCCAGCGACTGGCCCGACCAGAACACCTGCTCGAAGCCGTCGAGCTGGCGACGGGCACGGCCGTAGTTCAGCGTCTTGTCGACGACGATCGCCCATGTCCACACCGAAGCTGCAATCAGCCCCAGCATGACCAGCTTCACGACAAAGCCCGCTTGCATGAACAGCGACCAGAGGGTCACATCGTGCGTCGCAGCGGCCAATCCAACCTGTTCCATCGTTTTCAGTCCCCGAATCCAAACACCCGGCAAGAGCGGCTCATGCTCGTGACCGGGTAGCCCAAACGTCCTGTTGCAAGAATGCCCCGGTGCCGCCGCTGGTCGCACCATCGCGACCTTTATTAGCTTATGGTTGCCTTCTTGCCGTCAATTTTGGTCAAAGGATGACGTGCACTGCACAAATCCTGATGGGCTGATTAAGACACCATTATGGTTAAGGGAGTGTTACCATGACTGTGTCTTTCCGGCCGCACTTCCGGGCCGCGGCCGCATCTCGGAACCACACAAACGACACGACATCGCAGCTTCGATTAGATTGAGGCTTTCAGGGCAGCATGTTCGGCGGGCTGATGGGAGAAAACTCCGATGGCGCGCCATCGATCGGCAGCTCGCGCGGCAGCTTGAGCATCGGACACATGCTCGCAAAGAAGGCTCCTTGGCTTAGCCGACGCTTTGCCTTGCCCGCGTGAACTTCGTCGCCAGTGCCTCCGGCAGCCGGCGGGGACGGCCCTGGCCGTTGATCACAGCGATGATCACCTTGGCGGCGATCAGCAATTGCTCATTGCAGCGGATTTCCTGCAACAGCACCATCTTGGCCCCTCCGGCCTTCTCGGTGACCGTGCCGATCGTCAGGATATCGTCCATGCGCGCCGGTGCCTTGAAGTCGATCTCCATGCGATGCACGACGAAGACGAGGCCTTCGCTATCTCCCTCGATCGCCAGCGTCGCCTGCTCGACACCGAGCAGTCGCAGGAAATCGGTGCGGGCGCGCTCCATGAAATGCAGGTAGCGGGCGTGGTAGACGACGCCGGAAAAATCGGTGTCTTCGTAATAGACGCGCTGGACCAGTCGATGGCCGTCTTCGGTCAGTTCGCCTGCAAGCGAGATCAGGGACATGCTTCTCTCCGACAAGAATTTCCCAAATCCTGTGCAGGAACAAAAAGGCATTTGCAAGCATTGCAGCTTTGTCACAAACCTATCCTACACGTGACACAGCTTTCCTTCCTGATCAGGAGATCCGTGCATGAAGATTGCGATCCTCGGCGGCGATGGTTTCATCGGCTGGCCAACGGCCCTTCATCTGTCCGACGCCGGCCATGACATCCATATTCTCGACAATCTCTCACGCCGCTGGATCGACACGGAGCTCGGCGTTCAATCTCTGACCCCGATGGATTCGATCCAGGAGCGCACCCGCATCTGGCATGCCGAAACCGGCCGCCGCATCCATTTCAACCTGATCGATCTTGCCCGCGACTACGAGCTTCTGAAGAACTGGCTGGCGGAACATCGTCCCGACGCGATCGTGCATTTCGCCGAACAGCGCGCCGCGCCCTATTCGATGAAGAGCGACCGGCACAAGAACTACACCGTCAACAACAACGTCAATGCCACGCACAATCTGCTCAATGCGCTGGTGGAACTCGAGCTCGATGCGCATCTGGTGCATCTCGGCACCATGGGCGTCTATGGATATTCCACGGTCGGGGCGGCGATCCCCGAGGGCTATCTGCCGGTCGGCATCGAAACGATGTCAGGCGAAACCGTGAGCCAGGAGATCCTCTATCCCTCCAATCCCGGTTCGATCTACCACATGACCAAGTGCCTGGATCAGTTGCTGTTCCAGTTCTACGCCAAGAACGACGGCCTCAGGATCACCGACCTGCATCAGGGCATCGTCTGGGGCACCCACACGGAGCAGACCCGGCGTCACGCACAGCTGATCAACCGCTTCGACTACGACGGCGACTACGGCACGGTGCTCAACCGTTTTCTCATCCAGGCGGCGATCGGCTATCCCCTGACCGTGCACGGCACCGGCGGCCAGACACGCGCCTTCATCCACATTCAGGATTCGGTGCGCTGCATTGAACTGGCGCTGAAGAACCCGCCCGCCCGTGGCAGCCGTGTCGAGATCTTCAACCAGATGACGGAAACCCATCGGGTGCGGGACCTGGCCGAAATGATCGCCGCGATCTCCGGTTCGCAGATCGCCTGGCTGCCCAATCCGCGCAAGGAAGCGGCGGAAAACGAACTGGTCGTCCACAACGAAAAATTCCTGACGCTCGGCCTCAACCCGACCCTTCTCAGGGATGGCTTGCTTTCCGAGATCGTCGATGTCGCCAGGAAATTCGCCTATCGCGTCGACCGTTCGCGCGTTCCGGCCGTTTCCGCCTGGACCAAGGATATTGCGACACGTATCAACCACGACCCTGAGGGCAAGCGGCTGAAATCCGTTTCATGACATCGATCGAGAGCAAACCGGAGGGGCTCGCTCCCTCCTCCCCTGCCTCCTCGCACCGTGCATTCGTGACGCTCGTCACCAACGCCGACTACGCGCTCGGCGCCCGCGCGCTCGCCCGCTCGATCCGCCTCACGGACACGCCGGCCGATATCGTCGTTCTCCACACCGGGGGCGTATCGGCCGACGCCCTCGCGCCGTTGGCCGAATTCGGCTGCCGCCTGGTCGAAACCGAATTGCTGCCGCTCTCGGATGCCTTCAACGAGCGCCACGCCCGCCGCAACGTCCACGACAAGGCTCCGTTCACCAAGGGGCGCAAACCGGCGTTTCATTCGCCTCTCGACAATTTCTGCAAGCTGCGGCTTTGGCAACTGACCGACTATGTCAGCTGCGTGTTCATCGACGCGGACGCGATCGTCCTCAGAAACATCGACCGGCTGTTTCACTATCCGGAGTTTTCCGCGGCCCCTAACGTCTATGAGGGCCTCGCCGATTTTCACCGCTTGAATTCCGGCGTCTTCGTCGCCGAACCATCCGTCGCGACTTTCCGAGCCATGCTCGACAGGCTCGATGCGCCGCAAGCCTTCTGGCCGCGCACCGATCAGACCTTTCTGCAGACCTTCTTTCCCGAATGGCACGGCCTGCCGGTCACGATGAACATGCTGCAATATGTCTGGTTCAACCTGCCCGAACTCTGGGATTGGTCTTCGATCGGCGTGTTGCACTACCAATATGAAAAACCGTGGGAGAAGGACCACCCGCGCACCGAGCAGCTTCGACCGTTGATCGACCTCTGGTTCGCCTATCTCACGGGCGACGATATCCCTGACATCGCAACCCTTGCCAATCCGGCCCGGTCATGAGGCGCGTGCTTGTTTCCGGCGGCACCGGTTTTGTCGGACGCTTCATCGTCGAGCATCTGATGGCGAGCGGATATGAAGTGGTGGTCGGCGGCCGCACGCCACCCGCATCCGCCTTCTTTTCGAAGGCTGTCGCTTTCGTCCCGCTCGCGCTCGCCCCGGATATCGACCAGAGTGCTGCCTTCCGGCACATCGACCACTTTGTCCACGCCGCCTTCGAGCATGTCGCCGGCCGCTATCGTGGCGGTGAAGGCGACGATCCGGAAGGGTTCCGCCGCAGCAATCTCGATGGCTCCGTCCGCCTGTTTCAGACGGCTCGCAATGAGGGCGTGAAGCGCTGCATCTTCCTGTCGAGCCGCGCCGTCTATGGCGAGCAGCCGCCGGGAGCAGGCCTCTTTGAAGACATGCCCTGCAATCCCGAAAGTCTCTATGGCGCGCTCAAGCTGGAAGCCGAAAACGAACTCGACGCACTGGGCACAGCCGCATTCAAGACTGTGAGCCTGCGTGTGACCGGCGTCTACGGCGTACCCGGCGAAGGTGCTGCTCACAAATGGCAGCCGCTTTTCGATGGCTATCTCTCGGGCCGTGTGATCGCACCACGTGCCGGCACGGAAGTGCATGGTGAGGATGTGGCCACCGCCGTTCGCCTTGCCCTGCAAACACCATTGGATCGCCTGCAGGGCAGCGTGTTGAACGTCTCCGATGTCCTCATCGACAATCGTGCCATTCTGGCAATGGTTCAGGATATTACCGGATCCAGGCAAGCCCTTCCGGGACCGGCCGCGCTGACCGCGTTCAACGCCATGAATACCGAGAAGATCCGGGCACTTGGCTGGCAACCGGGCGGGCTGGAGCGATTGCAGGCAACGGTCAGAAGTCTGCTCGCCTGACGCTGCTGGCACGCCCGGCCATGGGCATCCATAAACAGAAGGGCCCGGCGTCGAGGACGACGCCGGGCCCTTCTTTTCAGTCACGTACCGGCTAAATCAGGCACGCGATCCCCCAGCTCAAGCCACCGAGGGCAGGCCCATCATCGGCTCGATCCGCGTTTTCGTCTGCTTGGCCGGCACCTTGTCCGCCGGCAGCACGAAAAGAAGGCTGTGCGAGATGACGATCGCCGCTGCCAGCAGCAAGCCATAGGCCATCAGGATCACCGTCATCGGGACGACGAAGTTGAGCTGCGGCAGGGCACCGAGCATCAGCGGCACGTACCACGAGGTTGCCGAGACGGCACCGGAGATGAGGAAGGTGCTGCGCTGTTTGGTCGACATGCCTTCCATCAGCGAACGACCGATCTGCATCTTCACCTTCGGCAGGATCACCGCATGGATGAAGGCCCCATTGACCGTCAGGATGGCGACGATGGTCATCTTCGCCCAGACCTTCTCATTGCCGAGCTTGATCGGCTCGAAGTAGCCGTAGTAGGTCATGAAGCCAATGCCCGTGACCCACAAGAGGATCAGGCCCCAATTGACGATCTTCGACCCGAAGTGGAACACCGCCCAGTGTTCCGGGGCCACTTTCCCCTTGATGAAGAATCTGACGATCATCAGATCCAGAACGGTTGCAGCGCCCAGCCCCAGCGCCAACCCTATGAAGTGGAGTATGCGTAGACCCGTCTTGAGCGCGGCGACGGGATCGAGGCTCAGCGTATTGATCAGAAACATGAGACCCATTGTAAAGTACCTTTTCGATATCGGCAGGATCACATGGGAATGGCGCCACCCCGAATGGCGCACCCTACAAAATTCCCTCAGACTGAATGAAATCGACGCTGAACTAAAACCGCTTCTGTCTGTCCCTGGACGGCACGTGATACTGCTAATGCCCTTAATCGCCCGGCGTCTTGTTACTGTCGAAATCGGCTCAAAGCGCGGCACAGATGTGGCAATAATGAGAATACAATAAAGTAGGCATATGCCATGCACAGATATTCAGTGCCTGCCTCGGCGATATAGCCTGAAATCGCGACAGTAACGACGGCCGGGGTTGACCCTAGCCTATGTCGACGGCAACGACCTCCGGCGGCGATCCGATGCGCACCGGCAAATTCGAAAGACCCAATCCGCCTGAGACGATCATGTGGCGGTCGTGCTCGATGATATGCCCGTAGGCATAGCGGTTGCCGTATCGCGACGGCACGAGCGGAGCATAGCCCAAAAACCTCACCTGCCCGCCATGGGTATGACCGGTGAGCGTCAGCGATACGCGCGGAGGCACATCGACGAAGATATCCGGTCCGGGCGCCATCAGAATGATCGGATCGTCACCGTCAATGCCGGCCAGAGTGCCGGGCAGGTCATCGAGCCCGTCGATCATGCCGGCACCATCCGACGCCGGATAGGAGGGCTCGAGCTGATCCGCCAGACCGACCCTGCTGGATCATAGCGAGCACGCCGTCCCGCCGAAATACGCCATTCGGCCGCGCGCCTAAGCCATGCGGCCGGGCCGCCTCAGCCAAGGTCGATGACGACGATCTCCGGCGGCACGCCGAAGCGGACCGGCGCAATCGAGCAGCCGAGCCCGCCGGAAACGATCAGGCTGCGATCCGCCTCGACCATATGACCGTAGGCGTAGCGATCGCCGAAACGGGAGGGAACGACGGGAGCATGGCCGAGAAACCGGACCTGCCCGCCATGGGTATGGCCGGAGAGCGTCAAGGCGACGCGCGACGGCACCTTCGGAAAGATGTCCGGTTCGTGGGCAAGCAGGATCACCGGCGCGTCGTCGCCGACCTGCGCCAGCGTGCCGTCGAGATCGTCGAGGCCCTGCATATGCGTGCGCATCCATTTCCTGCCCGGCACCAGGGCAAGCTGGTCTTCGAGGCCGGCGAGCCAGAAGCCGAGGCCATTCTTTTCCAGCCGGACGGCGCGATTGCTGTAGACGCTGATGCCGACGTCGGCGAGCGCCTTGTGACCGAAGGTGAGACCGCCGCCGTTCTTCTGCGCGGCCCTGTCCTCCCACCAGTCGTGATTGCCCATGATCGCATGCACGCCGAGCGGCGCCTCGAGCGTCGCCAGTGCCTTCGACCATTCGCTGGAATGCACGTAGCGGGTCACCAGGTTCATGCCGGCGGCATAGTCGCCGAGAAGGACGGTGATATCACCACCAAGCGCATTGGCTTGCCGGCAGATCGAAGCGATGCGGTTGGCCGACATCCACGGCTCGCAGGCATGGATGTCGGCAAGGGCCACCACGCGCAGCTTCAAGCCGGGCGTCCAGCCCGGTGGCGTCAGCGAATATCGCGTCACGTTCAGCCGGGCGAGCGGCTCGATCGCAAAGGCATAACCGCCAAGTGCCGCCATGCTGGCTATGCCACCGCCGAGAAACTTCAGAAGTCCGCGGCGCGTGATCATTTACTCGTCCTCGAGCGTCAATCGAAACTGGGTCGCCTCGAGATCCCTAGGTGGATTGAGGCCGAGATGCTTCCAGGCGTTGGCGGTCAGCACGCGGCCGCGCGGCGTACGCTGGATGAAGCCCTGCTGGATGAGATAGGGCTCGATGATGTCCTCGATCGCGTCGCGCGGCTCGGAAAGCCCGGCGGCAATGGTCTCGATACCGACCGGCCCCCCGCCGAAATTCTGTGCGATCATCGAGAGGTAGCGGCGATCGAGCTGGTCGAGCCCCATGCTGTCGACAAGAAGCCGCGTCAGCGCCTCGTCGGCGATCTTCTTGGTGACCGCTTCGGCCCGCGCCACTTCGGCAAAATCGCGCACCCGCCTAAGCAGGCGGCCGGCGATGCGCGGCGTGCCGCGCGCGCGGCGGGCGATCTCGCGCGCGCCGTCGTCGGTCATGCCGAGCCCCATCAGCCGGGCCCCACGGCGCACGATCGATTCCAGCTCCTCGACCGTGTAGAAATTGAGCCGCACCGGAATACCGAAACGGTCACGCAAAGGCGTCGTCAACAGGCCGAGACGCGTGGTCGCCGCCACCAGCGTGAACTTCGACAGGTCGATCTTCACCGACCGCGCCGCCGGCCCCTCACCGATGATCAGGTCGAGCTGGAAGTCTTCCATCGCGGGATAGAGGATTTCCTCGACCGCCGGGTTGAGCCGGTGGATTTCATCGATGAACAGGACGTCGCGCTCTTCAAGATTGGTCAGAAGTGCGGCCAGATCGCCCGCCTTGGCAATGACCGGCCCGGAGGTGGAGCGGAAATTGACCCCGAGCTCCTTGGCCATGATCTGCGCCAGCGTCGTCTTGCCGAGGCCGGGCGGCCCAACGAACAGCACGTGATCGAGCGCCTCGCCGCGGTTCTTCGCCGCTTCGATGAAGATCTTCAGGTTGGCGCGCGCTTCCGCCTGGCCGGTAAATTCGTCCAGCGACTGCGGACGCATGGTCGCATCGAGATCTTCGCCGCGCTTTTCCGGCGTTATCAGGCGTGCGGCTTCAGTCATCCATCCGTTCCAATCGATCGGGCATTCTTGCGCAGGGCGTCAAAGGGAATGCCCGTTTTGCATCGACCGGCACGACAACGCAAGGAATCATCGCGCCAGTTCCTTGAGACCCAGCCGGATCAACTTGGCACTGTCCGCATCCTCGCCGCCGCTCTTCAGCGCCGCGGCAACCGCATTGGCAGCCTGGTCGCGGGAATAGCCGAGATTGGTCAGCGCCGACACCGCGTCGGCAACTGGCGCCGAGGCAACACCCTCGCCCAGTTCCTGCTTAAGCCCGAGCGAGGCGGAGATTTCGCCGGCGAAAGCCGGCGCCTTGTTCTTCAGTTCGGTGACGATGCGCACCGCCACCTTCGGACCGACGCCGGGCGCGCGCGACACCGAGGTCTTGTCCTGCAGCGCAATCGCGTTTGCGAGCTCGCCCGGCGTCAGCGTCGAAAGGAGGGCGAGCGCCACCTTGGAGCCGACGCCCTGCACGCTCTGCAACAGGCGGAACCACTCGCGCTCCAGTGCCGTCAGGAAGCCGAACAGCTTCAACTGATCCTCGCGCACATAGGTTTCGATAAACAGCACCGCCGCCTCTCCCGCCGAACCGAGCCTCGACAATGTGCGCGCCGAACAATGGGCGACATAGCCGACGCCATGCACGTCGAGAACGACGTGATCCTCGCCGATTTCGTCGATAGTACCCTTCAATTTGCCGATCATGTGGCGTCGTCTCTCATGGATGGATTGCGGGATGATCGGACCGACCATCGGAAATTAACGGCACCAGTGCAACTACCCCATCAGGGCGGCAAGCCGGCTGGTCACCGACAGGCGGTTGTGCGCGTGGCAAATGGCGATCGCCAGCGCGTCGGCAGCGTCATTGCCCTTGAACTCCGCCTTCGGCATCAGGACCTTCAACATCATGTGGATCTGCTGCTTTTCGCCATGGCCGACGCCGATGACGGCCTTCTTCACCGCATTCGGCGCATATTCGGCGACCCTCAAGCCCGCGCGCGCCGGCACCAGCATGGCGATGCCGCGTGCCTGCCCGAGCTTCAGCGTCGCCGTCGCGTCCTTGTTGACGAAAGTCTGCTCCACAGCCGCCTCGTGCGGCTGATAGCTGTGCACGACTTCCGCGAGGCCATCATGCAGCTGGCAGAGACGCGAGGCGAGATCCATGTCGCCGTCCGATGTCACCGTCCCGGACGCGACGAAGCGCAGCGAATTGCCGAGCGTTTCGATGATGCCCCAGCCGGTACGGCGAAGGCCCGGATCGATGCCGATGATGCGAATCGTGGTCTGCATGAAATTCACCCTATGCTGCGCGTCTGGACGCTGCCAGCAAAAAGTGAACAAAACAAAAACATCCACACAGAGCAAGTGCCCCGGCCGGAAATCTCGGTGACCACCCTTGGATTGAGGAATTTTGACCTTACATAGGCATTCAATCAATTTCGCTCAACAAAGGCCTTGCTCATGGCGACGTTCTCCGTCCTCGATCTCTCCCCGATCACCGAAGGCGGCAGCGTCGCCCAGTCGCTCGAAAACTCAAGGCGGCTGGCGCAGGCGGCCGAGGAAAACGGCTACAAGCGGTTCTGGCTGGCCGAACACCACGGCATGAAGGGCATCGCCAGCGCTGCGACCTCGATCGTCATCTCCCATGTGGCCGCAGGAACGAAGACGATCCGCGTCGGCTCCGGCGGCATCATGCTGCCGAACCACTCGCCGCTGGTGATCGCCGAACAGTTCGGAACGCTCGCTGCGCTCTATCCCGGCCGCATCGATCTCGGGCTTGGCCGTGCGCCGGGCACCGACATGCGCACCGCCCAGGCCTTGCGCCGCAACATGGAAGCGAGCGCCAACAACTTCCCCAACGACGTCGTCGAGCTGCAGGCGCTGCTCGGGCCCGTCGCCGAGGATCAGACGATCATCGCGGTTCCAGGTGCCGACACCAATGTACCGATCTGGCTCCTGGGCTCGAGCCACTACAGCGCCCATCTTGCCGGCATGCTCGGCCTGCCCTTCGCCTTCGCTTCGCATTTTGCGCCCGACATGCTGCTGTCGGCCCTCGAAATCTATCGCGAACGCTTCACACCTTCGCAAACGCTGGACAAGCCGCATGTGATGGTCGGCGTCATGGGCGTGGCGGCGGCCACCGATGAAGAGGCGAACTATCTCTTCACGTCGATGCAGCAATCCTTCGTCGCCTTGCGACGCAACGCCCGCGGCCGGTTCCCGGCACCGGTCGCGTCGATGGATGGGCTGTGGAGTTCGGATGAAAAGATCTTCGTGGATCACGCGATGTCCTACGCCATCGTCGGCGGACCGGAGACGATCCACAGGAAGATCGAAACGTTCCTCGGCCAGACGAAGGCCGACGAACTGATCATCTCGATGCCGATCTTCGACATGGATGCCCGTCTCAAGTCGCTCCGCCTCTTCGCCGAGGCACAGCGAGCTTGACGCCTTACTGCATAATTTTGTCCTTAAATCGGAATCGATTTAAGGACAAAATTATGCAGTAACTCCAAGTGTTACAGCGACCTTTGCGCGTCTAAATAGACGCGCGGCGCTGTAAAGCATGATGCGTCAGCACTCCGTGACCCGAAAGGCCGGCGGGATCTCGTCCATGCGGTCGAAGAAACGATCCGGCCCAAGCGATTTCAGAAACGTCGGGTCGGCATAGCCCCAGCCGACGGCGCCGGCCGCGATCCGCGCCTGGCGGGCAGCCTCGATGTCACGGGCCTCGTCGCCAATCGCAAGGATGCGCGACGGGTCGATGCCGGCGAACTTGACGACCCTCTTGAAATGCTGCGCCTTGCCGAACAGGGTCGCGCCGCATTCGAACAGGTCAACAGCAGCGGCGGTCTCGCCCAGCGCCCTGCGGATGGCAGCTTCGCCATTCGAACTGACGACGGCAATGCCGACTCCGGCCGACTTCACCCCCGTCAGCATTTCCGGAACGCCGGGGAAAAGCTGGATCGCCTGCGCTTGGGTGGCCATCTCCTGCCGCATGAAGGTAGCAATCCGCGGCAGCTTCCACATCGGCACGCCCAGATGCGCGATGATCTCGCGACTGCCCATGGCGCGCAGCCCGTTGAACTCCTCCACCGACAACTGGCGAAACCCGAAGTGCGCGGCCGCAAGGTTGCTCGCCGCCATGAACCACGCCGCCGTATCGGCAAGCGTGCCATCGAAATCAAAGATCGCGAACTCATACTTCATCGGTGGTACCCAAAGAAAAACCCGTGCCCTGCCGGACACGGGTAAATCAAAATCTTCTAGGCGGAAAGATCCGGTTCAGGCGGAAAGCTTCGCCATGACTTCGTCGGACACTTCGAAGTTCGAATAGACGTTCTGGACGTCATCGTCGTCTTCGAGGATGTCGATGAGCTTCATCAGCGACTGTGCCTTCTCCTCGTCGACCGGCACGGTGTTCTGCGCCTTCCAGATCGCATTGACGGTTTCAGCTTCGCCGAGCGTATCTTCGAGCGCCTTCGAAACTTCGCCGATCGCCTCGAAGCCGCAGATGATCGTGTGGCCTTCCTCGTCGGTCGTCACGTCGTCGGCACCGGCCTCGATCGCAGCTTCCATCACCTTGTCCGCGTCGCCGACCGAAAGCTTGTAGGTGATCTCGCCAACACGGTCGAAGGAGAAGGAAACCGAACCGGTTTCACCGAGCGCGCCGCCGGCCTTGGTGAAGGTCGAGCGGACGTTGGAGGCGGTACGGTTGCGGTTGTCGGTCAGCGCCTCGACGATAACGGCCACGCCGCCCGGGCCGTAACCTTCGTAACGGACTTCTTCGTAGTTCTCCGCGTCGCCGCCGGAGGCCTTCTTGATCGCGCGTTCGATGTTGTCCTTCGGCATCGACTGCGCCTTGGCGTTCTGGATCGCCAGGCGCAGGCGCGCGTTCATTGCCGGATCGGGCATGCCGGTCTTGGCGGCAACCGTGATTTCGCGCGCGAGCTTGGAAAACATTTTGGAGCGCACCGCGTCCTGACGGCCCTTGCGGTGCATGATGTTCTTGAACTGTGAATGGCCAGCCATGGCACCCTCTGCATGCATGAATTTGAATGGAATGGGCCGCCTTATAGTTTTATTGCCGCTTTCCGTCCAGAAGGGGGCGTTTCTTTTCAGTTGGCGGAGATGCTCGCGCGGCTGAGAACGAAGGCATGGCCGTCCTCGCGGCGGCAGGAAAGACCCGTTCGTTCCGAGATGCAGGAAAAGGGACCGCCCGACCATGTCGCCCCGTATTCGAGCACCGGCCCGGCGGAACAGCAACTGGGATCGCCAACCTCGCGATTGATCGTTGCCGCACCGGCGCGCCCGAGCATTGCCCTGACATAACGCGGCGCGATGATATCGCAGGCGAGTTCCGGCCCGCCGTCGGCCGGCTGGTAGGTCGCCGTGCCGCCGGCGGGCGTATAGATGCAGCCGATATTGCCGGACGGCATCACGAACTCCTCCTGCTCGGCAACGGGCGCGGCAGTCGCCAGGGGAACGCTTTGCGGTTGCTGAGTATCGGGAGACGGCATGCGCGGCGCCGGCGCGCCGCCGGCCTGTGCCATGGTTGAAAGGGACAAAAAGACGAGTACGCCGACCACTGACAACTTCATTGGGCAATCCCGATGTTCAGACGCCCTGGAGAATATAAATCAGTGGTTTGCTTGGCAAGGAACGCAGCGAAACTTTGACGCTCGCCCCTGTCGCAAAGCTCCTGTCGAAATCATCGCCGAACATATCGAGGAAGGCATTGATCGGGGGCCCGCGCCGATGCATTGGCAGGATCAGTGCTGCGCGCAGTCGCGAAACCACACGGCTCATGCTTTCGGCTCCCATCGTCAGCCCGCCATCGACCGGCACCATCAAGATGTCAAGCCTGCCGATCTGCCGGTAGTGGCTGTCGTCGAGCTCATGGTGCAGATGGCCGAGATGGCCGATGCACAGGCCCGCCACCTCGAAGATGAAGATGGAGTTGCCATCGTGCTCCATCGTCGTGGCGCCGGAGCGAATGTCCGTGGTGACATTGCGGATATAGGTGTCGCCGACGACGAGGTCGTGCCGAGCCGGCTCGCCATCGTCACCCCAACCATGCAGCACCGTGCGGATCGCCGGATCCGGCGTCAGTGTGTAGTGGCTGGAATGCGCCTTGTTCATCGTCGCCACCGTCGGCGGCGCCGACGGGCGGAACCAGCCGTTATAGTCCGTGGCGATCGAGACGCCGCCGGGCGTCTCGATCAGAAAGGTGGAATGACCGAGATAGGTGATCGTCACTTCACCAGCGGCCGTCTGCCCTTCGGTGGCGGCGGCCGGTGTGAAACTGGCGAAAGTGGCCTGCGGCAACGTCTCGGCAATCGCCTGGCATTGGCTTACCTGCGCAGGCGCTGCCTGTGCATGCGCGACCGATGGCCAGAAGGCATGCAGTAGCCAGATGGCAGCAAAAGTGTAGGCAAGGTAGCGGAGCATCATCCTTCACCTTTCACACCTCGCGCATGCCCTGTGCTCAAGCAGATTTCGGCATGGGTACAGGTCGTGCGGGCCGTTCGACAGTATCGGCAGCGAACGCGTCTACTGCATAATTCCTTAAATCGGAATCGATTTAAGGAGAAAATTATGCAGCAAATTAAGAGCGTTACAGCGTCCTTTGCGCGTCATATTTGACGCACGGCGCTGTAGGTCGAGAAACGCCGCCGTCACGGGCGAAGGGAGGATTGTTCAAGCCCGCCGTCACGTCCAGCGACAAAGGTGCGGCCAGCGCTCACGTTTGCGTCATTGTGCTGGCATTGCGAACAGTATCGGTCGCCCCGCTCACAACGCAGCGCCCCGGCGTTTCCGCCGGGGCGCTGGATCACAAGCAGCGTTGCGCTCGTGTTACTCGGCCGGCGTCGCCATCGGTTCGGCCGCCGAAGCCGGCTTGCGCCGGCGCAGCGAACGCAGCGCGACGTAGAAGACCGGCGTCAGGAACAGGCCGAGGAAGGTCACGCCCAGCATGCCGGAGAACACCGCCGTTCCAAGCGACTGGCGCATTTCGGCACCCGGTCCCGTGGCGATCATCAACGGCACGACGCCGAGAATGAAGGCGAAGGCCGTCATCAGGATCGGCCGCAGGCGCAGCTGGCTCGCCTCCACTGCCGCCTCGACCGGCGTCTTGCCCTCGTCCTCGCCTTGCCGTGCAAACTCGACGATCAGAATCGCGTTCTTGGCTGCAAGGCCGATCAGCACGATGAGCCCGATCTGGGTCAGCACGTTGTTGTCGAGACCACGGGCGAACACGCCGACCAGCGCTGCAAGCACGCCGAGCGGCACGATCAGGATGATCGCCAGCGGCAGTACCCAGCTTTCATACTGGGCCGCAAGCGCCAGGAACACGAAGACGACCGACAGCGCGAAGATGAAAACCGCGGTGTTGCCGGTCTGGCGTTCCTGGAAGGCGAGTTCCGTCCACTCGAAGGTCGTTCCCTGCGGCAATAGCTGGGCGGCGAGCGCCTCCATCTTGTCGAGAGCCGTGCCGGTCGAAATGCCGGGCGCAGGATTGCCCTGTATCGGCACCGATACGTACATGTTGTAGCGCTGCACGAGGGCAGGACCCGCCGTGTCGCGGATCTCCACCAGCGTGCCCATCGGCACCAGGGCGCCAGTGGCCGAACGGACTTTCAACGCCAGGATATCGTCCCGCTCCAGACGGTATTGCTGGTCCGCCTGCGCCCGCACCTGATAGACGCGGCCGAAGGCGTTGAAGTCGTTGACATAGGAGGTGCCGAGGTTGATCGACAGCGCCTCGAAGATATTCGGGATCGGCACGTTCAACGTCCTGGCCTTGTCGCGGTCGATCGCCAGGAAGTATTGCGGGCTCGACGCCGAGAACGTCGTGAAGACCCCGGTCAGCCCCTCGGTCTGGTTGGCAGCGCCCATCATCTGGTAGGCAAGCCCCAGCACGCGGCGCATGTCGGCGCTCTGTCGATCCATGATCTGCATCTTGAAGCCGCCGGAGTTGCCGATGCCGCGCACCGACGGCGGCGGCACGGCGATGATGAAGGCCTCCTGGATGCTCTGCAGGCTGCCATAGAGCTGACCGATGATCTGGTTGGCGCCCTGGCCGTGTTTCAAGCGCTCTTCGAAACTCTCGAAGGAGGCAAAGATGACGCCCGAGTTGGAGGCGTTGGTAAAGGTCGCACCGTTGAAGCCGGCAAAGGCGACGGCGCTCTTCACGCCGGGCACCTCCTGGATGATCTTCGACGCGCGCTTGACCACTGCATCGGTACGGTCGAGCGAAGCCCCATCCGGAAGCTGAATGACGACGATGGCGTAACCCTGGTCCATGGTCGGCACAAAGCCGCTCGGGACGATCTGCGCCATGTACCAGGTGGCGCCAAGCAGGCCGACGAAGACGATGAGCGCCGCAGCGAGCGCCGTTCTTGTCGAAACCAGCTTACGCACGATCCAGGCGTAGCCTTCGGCCATGCGGTCGAAACCGTTGTTGAAGCCATCAGCCAGCGACCGGCCAAACCGGGTGAGCGGGTTACGGCTTTCGTGATGGCCGTTCTCATGCGGTTTCAGCAAGATCGCCGCGAGCGCCGGCGACAGCGTCAGCGAATTGAAGGCGGAGATCACCGTCGCCACCGAAATCGTCACGGCGAACTGCAGATAGAACTGGCCGGCAATACCGGGGATGAAGGCCGTCGGGATGAAGACGGCGGTCAGCACCAGCGAGATCGCGATGACCGCTGCCCCCACTTCGTCCATGGTCACGTGCGACGCCTCGCGCGGGGTCATGCCGCGCGCCAGGTTTCGCTCGACGTTCTCGACCACGACGATGGCATCGTCGACAACGATGCCGATTGCCAGCACCAGACCGAACAATGTCAGCATGTTGAGCGAGAAGCCGAAGGCGTAGAGCAACGCGAAGGTGCCGACCAGCGACACCGGGATCGCCACGATCGGGATGATCGCCGTGCGCCAGGATTGCAGGAAGACCAGAACCACGAGCGCCACCAGAATAGCGGCTTCGCCGATCGTCTTGTAGACCTCGTTGATCGATTCGGAGATGAACTCGGTCGGATTGTAGACGATCCGATATTCGAGGCCGTCTGGAAAGTCCTTCGAAACGTCCGTCATCACCTTCTGGATGGCGTCGGCCGCGTCGAGCGCATTGGTGCCCGGCCGCGAGAAGATGCCGAGCGCCACTGCCGGACTGCCGTCCAGATAGCTGTTGTTGACATATTCGCGGGCACCAAGCTCGATGCGCGCCACGTCCTGCAGCTGCACCAGACGTCCGCTCTCGGTCGCCTTGACGATGACGTAGCGGAACTGCCGGGCGTCGCTGAAGCGACCGTCGGTCGTGACCGTGTACTGGAATGCGCTGTCGCCCGGTGTCGGCGGTGCGCCGATCGAACCGCCCGAGACCTGCACGTTCTGCTCGCGCAGCGCCTGCACGACGTCGCCGGCCGTCATCGCGTAGGCCGAGAGTTTTTCCGGATCGAGCCAGACGCGCAGCGCATATTCCCGCTCGCCGAACAGGATGACGTCGCCGACGCCGTCGAGGCGGACCAGCAGATCGCGGATGCGGGTGCGGGCATAGTTCGAGACGTAAAGCTGGTCATAACGTTCGTTCGGCGACAGCAGATGCACGACCATCATCAGGTCGGGCGAACTTTTCGCCGTGGTGATGCCGATGCGCCGGACATCTTCGGGCAGGCGCGGTTCGGCGATGGACACGCGGTTCTGCACCAGAACCTGGGCCTGATCCAGGTCCGTTCCGAGCTTGAAGGTGATCGTCAGCGCCATCGAACCGTCGGCGGTCGAATAGGAGGACATGTAAAGCATGTTCTCGACGCCGTTGATTTCCTGCTCCAGCGGCGTTGCCACCGTATTGGCGATGGTTTCGGCGTCCGCACCCGGATAGGCCGTGCGAACGACGATCGTCGGAGGTGCGATTTCCGGATACTGCGCCACAGGCAGCTGGAAATAGGCAATGCTGCCGACGATCAGCAAGACGATCGAAAGCACCGATGCGAAGATCGGGCGGTCTACGAAGAAATGGGCAAACCTCATTGCGCGCTCTCCGTCGCCTGAGCTTCGGGAGGCAGCTCAACGATCTCAGGCTTCACCTTGGTGCCCGGGCGTGCCCGCATCAGGCCGTTGACCACGATGGTTTCGTCGCCGGTCATGCCGCTGCGAATGACGCGGTAGCCGTGCAGCTTGGGACCCAGCCGCACCGGCTTGGTCGCGACGGTGCCGTCTTCGCGCACCTCGTAGACGATGCGTTCGTTCTGGTCGGCGCCGATTGCTTCATCCGGAACGAGCACGGCCTTGTAGGTGTTCGAGCCCTCCAGTTCCGCACGGCCGAAGAGGCCCGGCTGCAGCACGTAGTTGGGATTGTCGAAGCGGGCGCGCACCCGCATCGTGCCGCTTGCCTGGTCCAGCCGGTTCTCGGCGAAATCGAGCTTGCCCTTGAACGGCGCCTCGTTGGCATCGGCGATCGTGACCATGACCTCGAGCGAGCCGCCGCCCTCCTGCAGGGCGCTGCCGCGTTCGCGGGCAACACGCGCATAGGAAAGCAGACGACGTTCATCCACGTCGAAGTAGAAGTCGATCGGATCTAGCGAAACGATCGTCGTCAGCACGGTCTGGTCGGCCTGAACGAGGTTGCCCGTCGAGATCAGCCGGCGGTCGACACGGCCAGTCAGCGGCGCGCTGATCGTCGTATAGTCGAGATCGAGCTTGGCGCGTTCAACCGCGGCTTCCGCTCCGCGCACGCTGGCCTGTGCCGAAAGCAGTTCACGGCGGTGATCGTCAAGCGTCGAGACCGAGAGCGTGCCGGTCCCGGTCAGGGATTCCGTCCGCTTGAACTGCGTTTCGGCAAAGGCGAGAGACGAACGCGCCGACTCGAGCGTCGCCTCGGCCTGCGACAGCGCGGTGCGATAGGGGCGCTGATCGATGACGAAGAGTTTGTCGCCCTTCGTCACCAGTGCACCATCGGTGAAATTAACCTCGTCGAGATAGCCGCCGACGCGGGCGCGGACGGAAACCTCATCGACCGCTTCGAAACGGCCGATGAACTCGTCGCTGTCGATCACATCGCGAACGACCGGCTTGGCCGCGGTGACGGTGGGAAGCTGCGCATCCTGCGCGACCACGTTCGTCACCGAGAGAAGGGAAATCGAAGCGCCGAAAATCATCGGCAAATGCCACTTTGAAAACATGCACGCTCTCCGAATGCACCGACAGCGCCGCGCGTCAAATATGACGCGTAAAGGACGCTGTCACGCTTGAAACTCGCTGCATAATTTCCTCCGTAAATCGACGCCGATCCAAGGAATTATGCAGTAAAATCGAGAACGCCCGGCATGGGACATTGGTCGTCCGAATACCTGCGGCGACATTTCGAACCCGCAATCCTGTGCTGCGGATGGTATTCAATATGGAAGACTTGCTGACGTCGGCCGCGTCCGAAACGGCGCTGACGTGGCGTTACCCTGCCATCATTTCGCCGGGTTGTCACCTTGAAAAAGATCAATTCCGGGAAGGTGATACGCAAACAAACCCGCGCCTTGGTCAGGCGCGGGCGAGACGATCCGGCGGCCGAAAATCGTCAATGCGAGGATGGCTCAGGCCCAGAAATCCGGGATCGTTTCTGTCAGTCGCGGGCCGAGGCGCAGCGGCGCGATCTTTTCGGCAAGGCCGGTGCGGTCGGAAATCTCGACGCCGAGGCCGCAGATGGTCGCCGGCCCGGATGCCGCCTCGAAGCGCCCCTTCGGCATCTTCGAAATGAAGCGGTTGAGCGGCTCTTCCTTGTCCATGCCGAGCGACGAATCATAGTCGCCGCACATGCCGGCGTCGCTCATATAGGCGGTGCCGCCATTGAGGATCTGATGGTCGGCCGTCGGCACATGGGTGTGCGTGCCGACGACGAGGCTCGCCCGTCCGTCGACGAAATGACCGAAGCACTGCTTCTCGCTCGTCGCCTCGGCATGAAAGTCGAAGACGATGGCGTCCGCCTGCTCGCCAAGCGGGCAGGCATCGAGGATCGCCTCGGCCGATTTGAAGGGATCGTCGAGCTCAGGGTGCATGAAGACGCGGCCCATGACATTGGCGACGAGCACACGCGCGCCGTTGCGGGCAAAGAACAGGTTGGATCCGCGCCCGGGCGTGCCCGCGGGATAATTGGCCGGCCTCAGGAACTGATCGTGCCGCTCGCAGAAGACGACCGCCTCCTTCTGGTCCCAGACGTGGTTGCCGGTGGTGACGACATCGGCACCGGCATTGATCGTCTCGAGAAAGATATCCTCGGTGATGCCGAAGCCGCCGGCGGCGTTCTCACCGTTGACGATGACGAAATCCAGCTTGAGGTCACCGACCAGTCCCGGAAGACGCTCCCAGACCGCCGTGCGGCCCGTCTTGCCCACCATATCTCCCAGAAACAAAAGCCTCATGCCCGTTCAATCCCACCAGAGCAGTTCGAGCAAAAGTGCGTAGCGGTTTTGCGTCCGGAACTGCGTAAAACAAAGAGATAGAGCGTTTCCACGCATCCGTGTTTGCCTGAAACGCTCTAGAAATGTCGAAACCCGCTCTCCGTGAGGACGGCGTCCAGCGCGACGTCGTGCGGTTCAGCAGGCACTGATGCCACTTCCTGGCAGTCGAATGCAATCCCGATCAGCTTCGGCAGGTGGCCTTTGTTGCGCAGTCTGTCGATGGCGCGGTCGTAATAACCGGCGCCGTAGCCGATGCGATGGCCGGTCGCATCGAAGGCCGACAGCGGCACGAGCATGATGTCCGGGTCGAGTTCCGGCGCGTCCGGGCCGGGCCCCGTGGTGCCGAAGCCGGTCTCGATGACGGAAGCGCCGTTGAGCAATTCGCGAAACACGATCGTCTTCTTGTCCATGATCACAGGCAGGCAGAGCCTCGCGCCGCGATCCCGAAGGCGCGCCATCAGCGGCCGGATGTCCACCTCGGAACGGATCGGCCAGAAGCCGGCGACGATGTGTCCGGGATCAAGCGCAATGACATCGCCGGCGTGATCGGCCATGGTCAGGCTCGCTTCGATACGGATCTCCGGCGCCATCGCGTCGCGAAGCGCCAGACTGTCCTTGCGCAAGGCGGCTTTCAGATCCCTTGGTGACATCATTCCCCTCCGACAGACTACACGCAAACATTTCGACCGGCGTCACATTCTTTTCCCGAAATGAAACAGAACGCAGTTTTCCGGTCGATTTCCCGCCTCGACGCCTGTGGCATAGCGCGTGGCGGTCTTTAGCTCGAACCACGTCACCGCCGGTTTTGCAACAGTTTGCGACAGTCGGACGCCTCTTTCCCGCAACGGCACAGAGTTAGCGTTCCGTTCATCATGGGCCACGGTTCCGCTTTCGCATGAGTGGAGCCGCGTGCAAATACAGACATGATTTCAAACAATTAGCAGGAACTAATGCCCGCGTTCGATGTATGGACGCGCTCCTGCAGGCAGCAGTGGAAAAGCCGACGTCCATGAAGGACCAGATGAACGAACTCGATCCGTTGGAATTGCGTTGCCTGACGCTGGCCGCCCGTGGCCGCACGCGCCAGGACATGATGCGCGAGACCGACATCCCGCTCGATCGTATCGACAGAGCGCTTCAGGACGCCATGCGCAAGCTGCAGGCAGGCAACCTTGCGGAAGCGATTTTCCGCGCCGCCCGGCTCGACATCATTTCATAACATCCAGAGCGAACGATAGACCGGATCCCGGCCTGTCCCCTCCCGCCAGCAATCATCAAGCCGCAGGTCACCGAGCCCGGCATCATGCAGCAGATGCGGTCTATCATGCGGGATCGCAGGCGGCGGCTCCGCGGAAGCGGCTTGCAACATCCGCCGGGCTTTTGATCCGAGCCGGGCACGGAGAGTGGTCTGGAGATCTGAGAAGAAGACAAGAGCAAGAACGCTCATCGGGACAGCCTTGATCGATAGGACGGACCGATTGTCCTCGCCTCATTGACATCCGACAAACGAATTGCGAGCATGGCTACCATCAGAAACTCTGATGGCAGAGACAATGTCCACTCCACTCGACAGTGATCTTCTAAGGACTTTTCTCGCCGTTGCCGACGCCGGCAACCTGACGCGCGCCGCCGATAGCATCGGGCGCACGCAGTCTGCCGTCAGCATGCAGCTCAAGAAGCTCGAGGACATGCTGGGCGACGCGCTGTTCGAGCGTCATTCGCGCGGGGTGGTGCCGACGGCGCAGGGCCTGCGCCTCGTCGACAACGCCCGGCGGATCGTGGCTCTGCTGGACGATACAGCGGTATCGATGCGCCTGCCGGCGCTCGATGGGACGGTCAGGATCGGGATTTCGGAGGAATACATCAACTCCACACTACCGAAAGCTCTGGGCGCCTTCGCCGCCGTTCATCCGGGCGTGGAGGTGACGGTGCAGCAGGGCGTGTCGATGTCGAACGTCAACGCCCTTGCCGCCGGTGAAATCGACATCGCCGTGGTTTTCGAACCGGGCGGACCGACGCGGAACGAAGTTCTCATGGTCGATCCCACCGTCTGGGTAACCTCGGACCAGCACGCCGCCCATGAACGCCGGCCCCTGCCGATCGCCACCTACACCTATCTGGCAGGCGGGTGGTGCGATGACCTTGCGATGAAGAGCCTGAGGAAGCGTGGGCTCGATAGCCGCATCGCCTATGCCAGCCGCACCAGCAGCGGCCTGATCGCGGCCGTGGTCTCGGGACTTGCTATTGTGCCGCTGTCGCGCAGCGCCATCCCGGCCGGCTGCCGCGAACTGACCGAAGAAGACGGTTTTAGCGTCATCGATTTCTCGAATGTCGTGCTGCGCACCCGGCCGGGCAATCGATCGCAGACCGTCGATGCGATGGCCGACGCCATCCGCAGCGCTTTTGCTGCTGGCTGAGATCGTTTTTGAAGGGGACAAGTGCGATCCACACAACCGATGGATATTTTACGATCCCGGGTGCCTACAAAGTAGGTGGGCGCCATGTGTCCGGACCCACGAGCCCAGACAGGGACAGCTCCCTTGAGATCGAGTAAGGCCCCGGGGATTGTGGATCCTGTCGGGAAGCGCAGACCGCAGCCAACATATAGAGCCTATCCGTGCGTCGCGCCAGTGGCGGCCCGACGAAAGAGCTCAGTTTGTCGAAGATGTCGTCCGGCCGTTGAGCTTGGCAGCAATAGTGTGGATCTGTGAGGTGACTTCCGTCAGCGCAGAAGCCAGGAGCTCCTCGCTTCTTGCCTGGTCGGAGAGCGCGCTGTCGCGCGCCTGCTTGAGATTATCCACTTCCGCTTCGAGCGCCTTCAGCCTGCGGTTCACTTCGCTGAGCTCGTCCATGACCATGATGCCGGCCATGACAGTCAGACGCAGATCGCCGATCTCGCCGAACTGGGTCTTCAAGTGACCGACATACTGATCGAAGTTCGTGGCCAGTTCGATCAGATGATCTTCCTGTCCTTCTTCGCAGGCCATGCGATAGGCCTTGCCGTCGATCGATACTGTCACCTGCGCCATGTCGCTTAAACCTCAGCGGTCGAGCACCGCTCGAATGGTTTCCATCGCCGTCACGAGGCGTCGGGAAACCTCGCGGTTGACCTCTTCAAGTCGGTTTGCCCGGAATTGGGATTGGTCGAGTTCCTGTGCCAGCCGCGACCGATCCGTATTGACCCGTCGGACCTCGCCCTCGAACTCGCCGAGATCGCGTTCCCTGTCAAAACGGCTGTCGATCGCGTTTTCCAGGGACTGAACCGCGTTCTTCAGTTCGTCGATCGCCGCTTTGACCGTCTTTGCCGGCATGTTTTTCGATACCTCGCCCGTGAGGCCGAATCGCCAGAATCCTGTCCGCCGCTTCGGCTCACTCCTTTTTAAACCTATTACGCAAATCTCAACAATGCCAACTACAGCAAAGGATTACGGAAGCTGTGGATGGTTTGTATAGCCGGCTCATCCGGCCGCAGCGCAAAAACTCTGCTGCAACGCGAGATCACCCCTTGAAAACCATGCTGCCAATGGCCGCGGAAGGCCCGTATTTGTTGACTCGCGCGGCGCAGATGCTATGTGTCTGCCGCTTCTTGCACGGTCTTTGGAGGATAGAGACCGTCCCCTGACCACCGAACTCAAAACGGAACAGTCATGATCTCTCGCGAAAAACACGACCGGATGGCGAATGCGATCCGTTTCCTCTCCATGGACGCCGTCGAGAAGGCAAATTCAGGTCACCCCGGCCTGCCCATGGGTGCGGCTGACATAGCGACAGTCCTCTTCACGCGCTTCCTCAGCTTCGACCCCAAGAACCCCTCCTGGCCAAACCGCGACCGCTTCGTGCTGTCGGCCGGTCACGGCTCCATGCTGCTTTATTCGCTGCTCTATTTGACGGGTTACGAAGACATCTCCATCGAAGAGATCAAGAATTTCCGCCAGCTCGGCGCCCGCACCGCCGGCCACCCGGAATATGGCCATGCCGCCGGCATCGAGACGACCACCGGTCCGCTCGGCCAGGGCATTGCCAACGCCGTCGGCATGGCGATCGCCGAGCGCAAGCTGCGCGACGAGTTCGGCACGGACCTGATGGAGCACTACACCTATGTGCTCGCCGGCGACGGCTGCCTGATGGAAGGCATCAGCCAGGAAGCGATCTCGCTTGCCGGCCACCTCAAGCTCAACAAACTGATCGTCTTCTGGGACGACAACAACATTTCGATCGACGGCCCGATCTCGATCGCCGACTCGACCGACCAGCACGCCCGCTTCCGCGCCAGCAACTGGAACACCATCGCCGTCGACGGCCATGATCCGGAAGCGATTGCCGCTGCGATCGAACAGGCGCAGAAGTCCGACAAGCCGACCATGATCGCGGCTAAGACGACGATCGGTTTCGGCGCACCGAACAAGGCCGGCACCCACAAGGTTCACGGTTCGCCGCTCGGCGCCGAGGAAATCGCCGCCACGCGCGAGGCACTCGGCTGGGAATCCGAAGCTTTCGTCGTTCCTTCCGACGTGCTCGACGCCTGGCGCCTCGCCGGCCTGCGTTCGACCAAGACCCGCAAGGATTGGGAAGAGCGCCTCGACAAGAGCGACGCCGAGAAGAAGGCACAGTTCGTTCGCCGCTTCTCCGGCGAGCTCGAAGGCCGCCTGGCCTCGGCCATCGACGACTACAAGCGCAAGCTTGCCGAAACCAAGCCGTCGCCGGCAACCCGCAAGGCCTCCGAAGACGCGCTCGAAGTCGTCAACGGCGTTCTGGCCGAAACGATCGGCGGCTCGGCCGACCTGACCGGTTCCAACAACACCAAGACCAGCCAGACCAGGTCGATCACCCCGGACGATTTCTCCGGCCGCTACATCCACTGGGGTGTGCGCGAACACGGCATGGCGGCTGCCATGAACGGCATGGCGCTGCATGGCGGCGTCATCCCCTACTCCGGCGGCTTCCTGATCTTCTCGGACTATTGCCGTCCGTCGATCCGCCTGGCGGCCCTGATGGGCATCCGCGTCATCCACGTGCTGACGCATGATTCCATCGGCCTTGGCGAAGACGGCCCGACGCACCAGCCGGTCGAACACATGGCGGCGCTCCGCGCGATCCCGAACCTCCTGATGTTCCGCCCGGCGGACGCCACGGAGACGGCCGAGTGCTGGCAGCTGGCACTTGAAAGCCACAACCGCCCGTCCGGCATCGCGCTCACCCGCCAGAACCTGATGGCGGTGCGCACCGAGTATGAGGAAGAGAACCTCTGCGCTCGCGGCGCCTACGACCTGATCTCGGCAAGCGACGCCAAGGTGACGATCTTCGCCACCGGCTCCGAAGTCGAAATCGCCGTCAAGGCCTGCCAGGCACTAACGGCCAAGGGCATCTCGACCCGCGTGGTCTCGGTTCCCTGCTTCGAACTCTTTGCCGAACAGAGCGAAGACTACCAGCAGGCGATCATCGGCAACTCGCCGGTCAAGATCGCCGTCGAAGCCGGCATTCGCCAGGGCTGGGACCATTTCATCGGCAGCGACGGCGCCTTCATCGGCATGTCGTCCTTCGGTGCCTCCGGTCCCTACAAGGAACTCTACAAGCGCTTCGGCATCACGCCCGAGGCGGTCGTCGCCGCTGCGGAAGCCAAGCTTTCCTGATCACGCCGCGGGGCGCGTTTTCGAGCGCGCCCCGCTTTTTTCCGACCATGCCATTCAGACAGGGAGAGACCCGATATGACAGTAAAAGTCGCCATTAACGGTTTTGGCCGCATCGGCCGCAACGTGCTGCGCGCCATCGTTGAATCCGGCCGCAAGGATATCGAAGTCGTTGCCATCAACGACCTCGGCCCGGTCGAGACCAACGCGCACCTGCTGCGTTTCGATTCGATCCACGGCCGTTTTCCGGCTGACGTGAAGGTCGAGGGCGATGCGATCGTCATCAACGGCGGCAAGCCGATCAAGGTCACCGCGATCCGCAACCCGGCCGAACTGCCGCACAAGGAACTCGGCGTCGACGTCGCGATGGAATGCACCGGCATCTTCACCGCCCGCGACAAGGCTGCCGCCCACCTGGAAGCCGGCGCCAAGCGCGTCATCGTCTCGGCTCCGGCCGACGGCGCCGACCTGACCGTCGTCTACGGCGTCAACCATGACAAGCTGACGAAGGATCACCTCGTCATCTCCAACGCCTCGTGCACGACGAACTGCCTTGCACCGGTCGCCAAGGTCCTGAACGACGTCATCGGCATCGACCACGGAATGATGACGACGATCCATTCCTACACCAACGACCAGCCGTCGCTCGACCAGATGCACAAGGATCTGTACCGCGCCCGCGCTGCAGCCCTGTCGATGATCCCGACCTCGACCGGTGCTGCCAAGGCCGTTGGCCTCGTTCTGCCGGAACTGAAGGGCAAGCTCGACGGCTTCGCCATGCGCGTCCCGACCCCGAACGTCTCGGTCGTCGACCTCAAGTTCGTCGCCAAGCGCGACACCACCAAGGAAGAGATCAACGCTGCGATCAAGGCAGCCGCGGACGGACCGCTCAAGGGCATCCTCGGCTACACGCTCGCTCCGAACGTCTCGATCGACTTCAACCACGACCCGCATTCCTCGGTCTTCCACATGGACCAGACCAAGGTGATGGAAGGCAAGTTCGTGTCGATCCTGACCTGGTACGACAACGAGTGGGGCTTCTCCAACCGCATGTCCGACACTGCGGTTGCGCTCAGCAAGCTCATCTAACTCGGATGTTTCGCGCCCTTTCCCAAACGACGGTCCGCTGGCGTCCGCTGGAGGGGGAAGGGCTCGAACATCTGACGCTGACATCGACGAACACTGCCGACGGCGCGGTCATCCGCGCCGTAAGCGTTCTGATCGGCAACCGCGGCGGCACGCCCTACGGTGTGCGCTACCGGATCGATTGCGATGCCGGATGGCTGGTTCGAAAGCTGATGATCGATACAACCGAAGGCCGGAGCCTTCATCTGCGCTCAGATGCTCCGGGCCATTGGGCGACGGCCGCAGGCAGGGCGCTGCCCGAATTCGACGGCTGTATCGACATCGACCTTGCCGGCACGCCCTTCACCAACACCCTGCCGATCCGCCGCCTCGGCCTTGATCGCAAGGCAGGCAAGGCGCGGTTGAAAATGCTCTATGTGCCGTTCGACACCTTCGAACCAGTGGTCGACGGCCAGCACTATACCTGCGTCGATGATGGCAGGCTCTATCGCTACGAGGCCGAGGACCGGAGCTTTGCCGCCGACCTGCCCGTGGACGCGGACGGCCTCGTCATCGACTACCCCACCCTTTTCCTGAGACTATCACCGGAGACTATCTGATGACTTTCAAGACCCTCGACGACCTGACCGACATTGCCGGCAAGCGCGTGCTTGTGCGTGTCGACCTCAACGTGCCGGTCAAGGACGGCGTGGTCACCGACGCAACCCGCATCGAACGGGTCGCGCCGACCATCCGCGAGCTGTCGGAAAAGGGCGCCAAGGTCATTCTGCTGGCGCATTTCGGCCGCCCGAAGGGTGAGCCGGTCGCCGACATGTCGCTGAAGACGATCGCGCCGGCGGTGGAAGACATCCTCGACCAGCGCGTTCACTTTGCCGCCGACTGCATCGGCGACAAGGCCGCCAACGCCATTGCCGAAATGAACGACGGCGACGTGTTGCTGCTCGAAAACACCCGTTTCGACAAGGGTGAAGAGAAGAACGAGCCCGACTTCGTCAAGGCACTTGCCGCCAACGGTGACATCTATGTCAACGATGCCTTTTCCGCCGCCCACCGCGCCCACGCGTCGACCGAGGGCCTCGCCCACCACCTGCCCGCCTATGCCGGCCGCACCATGCAGGCCGAGCTCGAAGCGCTTGAAAAGGGTCTCGGCCAGCCGAAGCGCCCGGTCGTTGCCATCGTCGGCGGCGCCAAGGTCTCCACCAAGATCGACCTGCTGCAGAACCTCGTGAAGAAGGTCGACGCACTCGTCATCGGCGGCGGCATGGCCAACACCTTCATCGCCGCAAAGGGCATCAATGTCGGCAAGTCGCTTTGCGAACACGACCTTGCCGATACCGCCAAGGCGATCATCGCCGCTGCAGCTGAAGCCGGTTGCGCCATCGTTTTGCCGGAAGACGGCGTCGTCGCCCGCGAGTTCAAGGCCGGTGCCGACAATGAAGTGGTCGACGTCGACGCCATCCCGGCCGACGCGATGATGCTCGACGTCGGCCCGAAGTCGATTGCTGCGGTCAACGACTGGATCTCCAAGGCGGAGACGCTGGTCTGGAACGGTCCGCTCGGCGCCTTCGAAATCGCGCCCTTCGACAAGGCGACGGTCGCCGTTGCCAAGCATGCGGCTGCGCGCACGCGCCAGGGTTCGCTCGTGTCGGTCGCCGGCGGCGGCGATACGGTTGCCGCCCTCAACCACGCCGAAGTCACCGACGATTTCAGCTATGTTTCGACCGCCGGCGGCGCGTTCCTCGAATGGATGGAAGGCAAGCCACTGCCGGGCGTCGACATCCTCAAGCAGCAGAACTAAGCCAACACTCAGGCGCGCGGGTAACCCGCGCGCCTGAGACACAGAAAAAACCAAGACAATTCAAACGATTAAAATAATTTAAATCGTTTCAGCCGCTTTTCCTGCCTTTTTCCCGGACAATTTCTCCTGTTACTCGCGCCTCGTTTGGGGGCGTGGCGGTCGCTTGCGTACCGTCGGTCCCGAAACTGTTTCAGTGGTCGCCTGGTCCCTGTTGATCGGCACTGAGCGGGATGAGGAAAAGTGTGTGCGGTTTTCCGCCCGCATCCCGCTCTACTTATTGGGAACGATCACGTTTATGATGTGGGCCGGCCCGGCCCAAATCATCGTGATCTAGGGAGAAAAACATGAGCGAAAGACTGGAAGACATCGCGGTTGCCATGGTCGCAAACGGCCGGGGACTGCTTGCCGCCGACGAGTCCACGGCGACGATCAAGAAGCGCTTCGACGGCATCGGCCTGGAATCGACGGAGACATCGCGGCGCGACTATCGCGAGATGCTGCTTCGGACCGACGAGGCGATGCGCAAGTACATTTCCGGCGTCATTCTTTACGAGGAGACCCTGTTCCAGAAGGCTGCCGACGGCACGCCGCTGGTGGACGTCATCCGCGCCGTCGGCTCGATCCCCGGCATCAAGGTCGATGCCGGCGCCAAGCCGATGACCAATTTTCCAGCGGAAACGATCACCGAAGGTCTCGACGGGCTCGCCCAGCGGCTGACGAAATATTACGAAGCAGGTGCACGCTTTGCCAAATGGCGCGGGGTGATTGCCATTTCGGACACATTGCCGAGCCCGGGCGCCGTCAAGGCGAACGCCCATGCGCTCGCGCGCTATGCCGCCCTCTGCCAGGAAGCCGGCATCGTTCCGATTGTCGAGCCGGAGGTGCTGATGGACGGCGCACCCGGCGATCACTCGATCGATCGGTCGCAGGACGTCACCGAATGGACGTTGCGTATCACTTTCGAGGCCCTCGCCGAGATGCGCGTGAAGCTCGAAGGCATGATCCTGAAGCCGAGCATGGTGATCGACGGCAAGAAGGCGCGCAAGGCGTCCGTTGCCGAAGTGGCCGAGCGCACGATCAAGGTGCTGCGACACACCGTGCCATCAGCCGTTCCCGGCATCGCCTTCCTGTCCGGCGGCCAGACGACGGAGGAGGCAACGGCCCATCTCTCGGCCATGAATGCGGCCCACGATCTGCCCTGGAAGCTTACCTTCTCCTATGGCCGCGCCCTGCAGCAGGAAGCACTTTCCGCCTGGAACGGCAAGGCCGAGAACGTCGCCGCCGGCCAGCGGGCCTTCTCGCACCGCGCCGAAATGTGCAGCCTGGCTGCCAAGGGCAGCTGGAAGAAGGACCTGGAGAAAGCCGCCTAAGTTGGCTTTGCGCCCAGTAGAGGACAGGATGAGGGGCCGATTGTCGGCCCCTTTTCCTTGCGGCAAGCAAAATCTGTCGCCCGCCGCGAACCGGAAGATGCCGAACTTGTCACCAAGACAAGTTGGCGACTTTGCCCACCCCGATGCCTGCCTTAAACCTTTCGCTCCAGGCCATCAGGCGGCGCGGATCGCCGCCGCACCCAGCGGAAGCGAGCGTTTATGACTTCTTTTGCCCCCCTGCGTTCCGTCGACTATGTGACCGTCGACGTTTTCACCGAGGATCGTTTCGCCGGCAACCAGCTCGCCGTCATTCCTGATGCTCGGGGTTTAAGCGATGCGCAGATGCAGGCGATCGCTACCGAGTTCGGCTATTCCGAAGTCACCTTCGTGTTGCCGCCGGAAGATCCTGCCAATACGGCCCGCGTGCGCATCTTCACCCCGACGATCGAGATCCCCTTCGCCGGACATCCGAATGTTGGCACTGCCTTCGTCATCGGCCAGCAGGCAGAGCTTTTCGGCCGGGCCACCGGCGATCACCTACGGTTTGAAGAACTGGCCGGCCTGGTCGAAGTCGTCTTGTCGCGGACGGGCGGCGCTGTGACGGGTGCGCGTATCGCCGTGCCGCGCGCCTTGAGCATCGGACCGAGCATCGATGTCGAGACGATCGCCGCCTGCGCCATGCTCCCGCCCGATGCCGTCTGCACACGCAGCCACGCGCCGGTGCGCGTTTCCGTCGGGCTGCCCTTCGCCGTTGCGGAGCTGAAGGATGTCGCCGCGCTGTCGGCGGCACGTCCCAACGTCACCGCCTTCGAGGCGGCCAATGGGCGCTACAAGCCGGATGAGGACAGCTTCAGCCTGTTTCTCTACGCCCGTTCGGCCGAACGGCCATGGCAGCTGCGCGCCCGTATGTTTGCACCGCTCGACAATGTCATCGAAGACCCGGCGACCGGAAGCGCCTCGGCCGCCCTTGGCGCCTATCTCGTCTCGCTTGTCCCCGAGGAGACTATCGACGTCGATCTGACGATCGAGCAAGGCGTCGAGATGGGTCGCCGAAGCATCATTGAGGTCAGCGTCAGCAAGCAAGGCGGCACCGTGCGCCGAACCAGTGTTGCCGGCGCCTGTGTGACTGCGATGCGCGGTTCCATCGCGCTTTAAACCTGACAGGACAGGCATTCATGAGAGCGCCTCGGTCACTCCCGGCCGGCGCGCTTAACGACCTCATCGATGAATTGCGTCTTGGCTTCGGTGTAGCCGTCGCCATCGAAGGCAAATGCCGCCGCAAGGCGTCGCTTCAACGTTGCGTAAGCGCCCGCCATCTCGCGGCTTCGGCGCAACTGATCACGAAAGATCAGGCGGCGCAGGTGAGTGTCGCTGAAAGGTGGGCAGCGATAGACGCGCTGCCCCGGCGATCCCTGTTTGGCAAAGGCCCAGACGCCATCGTCATATCTGTTGCCCCGTGGCAGTCAGGCGCTTTCCTTCGGCACCAGGGCAACGATATCGCCGAAGATATCGCGCCATTCCGCGTCGTCCATTTCGATGAAGCCAAAACTGCGCAAGAGGAATGCGCCTTCGGTTGCCAGAAAGGCGAGACGCGCGCGGCGCCCCTCCTCGGTCGACAGATCGAGACTGTCGAGCCGTCCACGGTACCAAATCCGATTCTTCTCCATATGCTCTTCACGCTGCAGCAGTGCTGCCATCATCCCCGACGTTCGAGCATTCTCCGCCGTATTCATGTGCTCCGTCACTTCCGCGTGCGCGCGCATCGCCGTCGACGCGTCCGAAGCATCGCCCACTTTCGTCGCCACCGCGCTGTCGAACTGGTTGAACCAGCGCTCCATCATCGCGTCGATCAGGCCATCCTTGTTGCCGAAGCAGTATTGCACGCCACCCTTGGTGATGCCCGCCGCCTTGGCCACCGCGTCGATCGTCAGGCCGGCGGCACCGACGGCGCTCACAGTCGCCTCCGCCGCATCCAGCACCTTGTCGCGATCGATCGTCCGGCGTCGTCCCATTTCCGATTCCCTCTTTCAATTCCATACGTATGTATTTATATAACCGCTCTGACGTTAACAAGGCCATAGGTCCCGCAGGCAGCGGGTCGGCCACAGAGGTGTACCATGTCCCCGCATAACCGCTGGCTCATTCTTGCCATCGTGTCGAGCGCGCTGCTCCTGATCGTCGTCGATATGACCGTGCTTTACACGGCCCTTCCCCGGCTGACCCACGATCTCGGCTCCTCCGCGTCGGAAAAGCTCTGGATCGTCAATGCCTATGCGCTGGTCGTTGCCGGCCTGCTTCCTGGGCTCGGCACGCTTGGCGACAGGCTCGGCCACAAGCGGCCGTTCATTGCCGGTCTCGCGGTGTTCGGCCTCGCCTCGCTACTGGCTGCCTATGCGCCGAACCCGTCGATCCTGATTGCCGGCCGCGTGCTTCTCGCGGTCGGCGCCGCCTTGATGATGCCGGCGACGCTCTCGATCATCCGGCTGACCTTCACCGACGAGCGCGAGCGGGCGCTGGCGATCGGCGTCTGGGCCGCCATCGCCTCCGGCGGTGCGGCGATCGGCCCGGTGCTTGGCGGTTTCCTGCTCGAATACTTCTGGTGGGGCTCGGTCTTTCTCATCAACGTGCCGATCGTTGCCGTGGCATTGCTGCTCGGCGTGGTCGTGCTGCCCGACAGCAAGGGCAACAAGGAGCACCCGTGGGATCCGCTCGGCTCCTTCCAGATCATGATCGGCCTGGTCGGGCTTGCCTATGCCATCAAGGAGATGAGCAAGCGCGAACCGTCGGCTGAAGCCGGCCTCATCGCCGCCGTGATCGGCGCCGTAGCGCTCGTTCTCTTCGTGCGCCGGCAGAGGCGCAGCCCATATCCGATGATCGACTTCGGCCTGTTCCGCAACGCCGCCTTTTCCTCAGGCGTCGCCGCAGCCCTGGTGGCATCGGCAGCGCTCGTCGGCGTCGAGCTCGTGCTCAGCCAGCGGCTGCAGCTTGTCGCCGGCTATTCACCGCTTGAGGCCGGCATTTTCATCCTGCCGATCCCGCTTGCCGCCTTTGTCGCCGGGCCGCTCACGGGCATGGTGCTGCCGCGTCTCGGCGCCGAGATGGTGCTGCGCACCGGCCTTATCACTGCGGCTGCCGGCCTCGGCGCGTTTCTTGCCGTGCACGAAGCCGGCGTGCTCGGTCAGATCGTCAGCCTGGTCGTGCTCGGCCTCGGCATTGGCGCTTCGATGACAGCAGCCTCCAGCGCCATCATGTCCAACGCCCCGCCGGAACGCGCCGGCATGGCCGCTTCCGTCGAGGAGGTTTCGTTCGAGTTGGGCGGCGCGATCGGCATCGCGGTGCTCGGCAGCGTCATGTCGGCGGTCTACACCGCCTTCGTCATGCTGCCGGAAGGGGCGGGCATATCGCCGGTCGCACGCGACAGCCTGGACGAGGCGCTGATCCTGGCGGCAACGCTGTCGCCCGATGCGGCCGAAAGCCTGGTGACACTCGCCAGATCGGCCTTCGAAAAAGCATTCGTCGCCGTCGTCCTGTTGTCAACGGGCCTCCTGTGCACCACGGGTGCCGGCATCTGGTGGTTCACGCGCGGCAAGCCGCGGCAGCCAGCCGCATCCTACCGCGCCCATTGACCTCGGATGATCAATGCTGCGTTGCCTCGCATTGGGCGATCGCCGCCACCATGGCCTGGAAGCGCACATGGTGGCGAACGGCATCCAGATCGGAATCCTGCTTGAACCACAGCAGCTGGTAGCAGGAACTCTGGGGCAACAGGCTCTCGAGCATGTCGAGCGCCGTGTCGACATCGCCGAGGATCGAATAGACGCAGGCCGTATTGTAGCGCGCGACGACATCGTCCGGATCGATGGCGATGGCGCACGCCGCCCATTCGCGCGCGCGGTCCGCCTCGCCCATGTGGGCAAGCGCCAGGGCACCGCGGTGGGCCGGACCGGAATTTTCCGGGTGCAGCTCCAGCGCCCGCTCCGCCCGGGAGATGCCGATCTTCGCCCAGTGTCCGCGCTCGGTTTCCTGGCCGAGCGACTTGTAGGCGCTCATCAGGTGGATCGGCGAGAGGTAATCGTCGGGACGGATTTCCGCCGCCCGCTTGAAGAACTGGATCGCCGTTTCGAACTCGCCGCGCATGAAGAGAAAGCGCCCGTAGTGAAAGTTTGCCTCGTAGAGCTGGGGTTCGAGCGCCAGCGCGCGCTCGAACTCGGCGGCGGCTTCTTCGCTTTGCCCGTCCTGATGCAGGACCAACCCTCGGGAAGCGTGCGCCTCCGCCAGGTTCGGGTCGAGCGCCAGCGCCCGCTCGCTCGTGCACAGAATGCTCTCGAGTGGGAACTCGTGCTCGTGCCAGTCACGCAGCGCCGACTCGCAATCGGCGATGCCGGCATAGGCACGGGCAAAGTTCGCATCGAGTTCGACGGCCTTCAGGAACATGCGTCGGGCGAGCAGCAGATAGGAGCGGGTCCAGGCATGCGAGAACTGCCGACCGCGCAGATAGTAGGTGTAGGCTTCGACGCTCGTGGTCGGATCCCGTTCGATCGCCTTCTTCTCCTCCGGCAACAGCTTGATGCGCAACTGATCGACGATGGCGTGGGTGATTTCGTCCTGAATGGCGAAGATGTCGGTGAGATCGCGGTCGTAGCGATCCGCCCACAGATGCGTGCCGGTCAGCGCGTCGATCAGCTGCCCGGTGATGCGGACGCGCGTGCCGGCCTTGCGCACGCTGCCTTCGAGGATGAAACGAACGCCGAGCTCCTGCGCCGCCGTTTTGACCCTGACCGACCGCCCCTTGTAGGTGAACACCGTGTTGCGGGCGACGACGTGGAGCTGCGAGATCTTCGACAGATCGGTGATGATGTCTTCGGTGATGCCGTCGGAGAAATACTCCTGTTCCGGGTCGTGGCTCATATTGGTGAAGGGCAGCACCGCAACGGACAGGCCGTAGCCGTCGTCCACCGTCACCGTATGGGTCCCGTTCAACACCTTGGCAGTCTTTGTGGGCGCCCCCACGGCCACCGAATAGACATGCACGCCCGCCGCGATGTTCTTCAGCGCGTGCTGCCCCTTGTCGACGAAGCCGACATCCAGCCTTGAGCCGACATGATCACGAACCGAAGCGGAGACCGCGATGCCGGAGGGCTCGGCCAGGCCTTCTAGCCGGGCGGCGACATTGACGCCATCGCCGAAGATATCGCCGTCCTCGACGATCACGTCACCCAGATGCACGCCGATGCGCAGCTCGATGCGCTTCAGCTGCGGCACGTCTTCGTTGCGGATGAGCATGCCGCGCTGAATGTCGACGGCGCAGGCGACCGCGTTCACCACACTGGCGAACTCGACCAGAATGCCGTCGCCGGTCAGCTTGACGATCCGGCCCTTGTGTCGACTGACCTTGGGATCGACCAACTCGTTCTTGTGCCGCTTCATGGCGGCCAGCGTACCGGTCTCGTCAGCACCTATGAGGCGGCTGTAGCCCACGACATCGGCAGCAAGGATGGCAGCAAGGCGGCGTTCCAAGTAACCCCCGAATTCATCTCCTTGATGAAGCGGACAATCTAGCGCGTTCTTCATGATCTGTCCTGCGCACTTTTCCAGCTACTACTATTGATCGAGTAACGGGATAGCAGAGTAGATCGACCGGCACAGTTTCCAAAGGCACAACCGTGGCATCGCACTGCGATGAATTGGACCCGTCAGGGTCGAACAAGGACCGTGACCATCATCATGACGATCGCGAACACGGCGATCTTCCAGAAATCGCGACGCTGCCTCAGACCCGGCAGGCCGATCGGCCAGATCAGCTGGATGGCCATCGCCAGAAGCAGAATGAGCGCCAGCGCCTTCGACATATCCAGCCTATCCCCGCGGAAGTTCCCGCAACCCGGCGGAACTGTCACGCCGCCGTCACCTTGTCGTCGCATGTAGCAGCGCACGCCGCCTCGGCGCGCAACTGCTTTTGATCCCGAAATTCGATTCCGATTCTTGGGATGATGCATTAGAGGGCTATTGTTTCCGCCGCCGATTTGCAATGACCGGCGGGACAGAATCCGGCTGGCAATTCAGGGCGCACCGCCCTAACTTGCTGACGGCAGAACGATTTTCGGATGGATAATGAGAAAGAACCTGCTCCCCGTTGCCTCTCTCCTGCTGGGCACGCTGTTTCTCTTTCTGGGCAACGGCCTGCAGGGCTTGCTTCTACCGGTCAGAGGTACGGCCGAGGGCTACCCCACCACCATCCTTGGCCTGATCGGCACGTCCTGGGCGGCCGGCTTCGTGCTTGGCTGCTTCCTCGCACCGAACGTCGTCAAGCGCATCGGCCACGTGCGCGCCTTCAGCGTCTTCACGTCGCTGATCGCCATCGTCGCGCTGATGACCGGCATCCTGATCGACCCGACCTGGTGGCTGATCTTGCGTGCGCTGACGGGCTTTTCCACGGCCGGCACCTCGATGATCATCGAAAGCTGGCTCAACGAACGCGCCACCAATGAGAGCCGCGGCGTCATCTTTTCCCTCTATATCGCCATCACGCTTTTCGGCGTCGTCGGCGGCCAGATGATGATCCCGTTCGGCGACACGTCCACCAGCATCTTCTTCATGATCTGCGGCATTCTCTACTGCGTCGCGATGCTGCCGACCCTCTTGTCGAAGGCGGCCTCGCCGCAGCCGCTGAAACAGGTCCAACTCGACCTGCGCGGGCTTTACAGCAATTCGCCCGTCTCGTTTCTAGGGATCCTGCTCGTCGGCATCGCCAATGGCGCCTTCGGCACGCTCGGCGCCGTCTTCGGCCGCCAGGCCGGCCTCTCCGACAGCACCGTCGCCGCGATGATGAGCGTGGCGATCTTTGCCGGCGCGGTGATGCAGCTGCCGGCCGGACGCCTGTCCGATCGCATCGACCGGCGTTATGTGCTTGCCGCCCTTGCCGGCGTCGGCGCGCTTGCCGGGCTCTTGATCTTCCTGGTCGAACCGAGCCAGGTCTGGATCGTGCTGACGCTGATTGCGATCTATGGCGCCGCCGCCAACGCGCTCTATCCGATCGCCGTTTCGCATGCCAACGACTTCGCGACGGCCGAGGATTTCGTCAAGGTTTCCGGCGGGTTGCTGCTGCTCTACGGCATCGGCACCATCATCGGCCCGACGATCGGCGGTCCGGTCATGACCGCGACCGGCCCCTATGGCCTGTTCATGATCACCGCCTGCGCCCATATCCTCATCACCGCCTATGCGATCATCCGCAGCCGCATGCGCGCACCGGTTCCCATCGCCGAGCGCGATGCCTTCTCGCCGATCAATGCCGGAACGGCGACGACGCCAGAGAGCCTGCAGCTCTCGCCGCGCGCCGCACCGTTCGATGAGGCACATGATGCCAACGACGGCGATACCGACCCTGAACAGGAGGATAAGTCGAATGGGCGCGTTTGACGAAGACCAACCCAAGAAGAAGCTGGCGCATGAGATCGGCAGCGACCTGTCGTTGCTGTCGGTCGACGAACTCACACAGCGCATTGCGCTCTTGAAAGAGGAAATCGCCCGGCTCGATGCGGAGCGGGAACGCAAATCCGCGAGCCGATCCGCTGCGGAGAACCTGTTTCGCTGACGGTCGCGCAAGGAACGATCGACCCGAAACGGCGCCTTCTTAATGGCATATTAAGCATTCTCTGCGATTGTTTGATCATCCGGAGCTTTCCGGACTCAGACAATTTCTCCGACTGGCGAATGGGTCTGATTTTTCTCCCTGTTTTACCTTGAGAGCCGCTTTCCGCGGCTCTTTTTTTGTTTTGGCATATGTTGCCGTAAAGAATTGTGGAGATTAACCCTTTCTTAAGAATGCTCTTGCGCGAAATGCGCTATGGCATCATTCTTCAGGCATAGAGGCCGGCAAGGAAATTATTCCCAAAGCCGCCCGTTACCCGACTGTCGTGATGCGTTTGAACCAGGGAAAACAGGTCATGTCCGAAAGAGGATTGAATACCGTCAGTTTCGCGGGACACGCGGCGGCGTCGGCGCAGTTCAAGGCGCTGTATTCGGAAGGCATGGGTCTGGTCGAAGAAACCGCGAGCTATCTCGACGGCCCGGGTCGCCTGGCATCCAAGGTCCTGCCGCGCATGGCATCGGTCCTCTATGCAGCAGAATCCATGCGTCTGACCACCCGCCTGATGCAGATGGCATCCTGGCTCCTGCTTCAGCGCGCCGTCAACAACGGCGAGATGAGCCGCGACCAGGTGCTTTCGGAAAAGAGCAAGGTCCGCCTCGACAGCTTCAACGTCGACCGCAGCGCGCCCGGCTGGAGCGAACTGCCGGAGGCCTTCCGCGACCTTATCGAGCGCTCATTGCGCCTGCAGAACCGCGTCGCCCTGCTCGACCGCGAGATCTACCGCCCGCAGGAAGCCTCGACCTTCGTTCCCGACAACCAGAACGGCGTCAAGGCGCAGATCAAGCTCTTGCAGACCGCCTTCGGCACCAACTGATTCAGGCAAGATATTCGGCAGCTTGCTACCACCGACACGAACCCGGCCATTGAGCCGGGTTTTTTCATGCGCGCCGCTCAAGCAGGCTTGCATGCGAGCGGCCATCGTTGGCCCATTCCCAGGCCGGAAACGGAAATCCGGACAACAAAAAGCCCGGCAGGGCCGGGCTTCGAAAACGCGCCAAGAGGGCGTGCGATTAGAGGCCGAGGCCTTCGAAACGCTTCTTGAACTTGGAGACGCGGCCGCCGCGGTCCATGAGCTGCTGGTTGCCGCCCGTCCAGGCCGGATGCGACTTCGGGTCGATTTCCAGGTTCATGGTGGCGCCTTCCGAACCCCAGGTCGAGCGGGTTTCGTATTCGGTGCCGTCAGTCATGACCACCTTGATCAGGTGATAGTCGGGATGGATGTCTGCCTTCATAACGATCTTCCTAGAGTTCCAGGGTCCAATTGTCGCAAGGCATTGCGACTTCGAGACCGAACACGTAAATGAAGCCGCGGACCGGCTGATGGGCCACGGCTTCCCAATTCGATGCCGTGCCTATACATCAAGGTCTGCGGGATAACAAGTGCCGCGCGGAAGACTCATGGGCAAACCTGCCCCCTCCGTGGTTGGCGAACGGGGGTCATGTGTCCGAACGAGAAAACCAGTCGCCAGCGCGCAAGTCCATTCGCCCTCTCGCCACGCTGCTGCCCTACCTCTCGCGCTACCGCCATCTGGTCATCGGCGCCGGGATTTCGCTGGTTATCGCTGCGGTGACGACCCTGACGCTGCCGCTCGCCGTCAGGCGCATGGTTGACAACGGCTTCTCCAATTCCGATAGCGGCTTCATCAATACCTACTTCGCGATGCTGATGATGCTCGCCATCATCCTCGCTCTGGCCAGTGCCGCGCGTTATTTCTTCGTCATCACCCTTGGCGAGCGCATCGTCGCCGATCTCCGCCGCAACGTCTTCCAGCACGTCACCCGGCTTTCCGCGTCCTTCTTCGACGTCAACCAGTCGGGCGAGATCGTCTCGCGGCTGACGGCCGACACCACGCAGATCAAGTCCGCCGTCGGCGCGACGGCGTCCGTCGCGCTTCGCAACCTGATCCTGTGTCTCGGCGCCATCGGCATGATGGTCTATACCAGCCCGAAGCTTTCGAGCCTGGTGCTGGCCGCAATCCCGGTCATCGTGTTTCCGCTGGTGGGCTTCGGCCGCTCCGTTCGCCGCCGGTCACGCGAGGCACAGGACACGCTGGCGACGGCATCGGCCTATGCCGGCGAGGCGATTGCCGCCTCGCGCACAGTGCAGGCCTTCAACAGCGAGGACATCGCCAACACCCGCTTCGGTACCGCCGTCGAGGATGCTTTTGGCGCCGCGCGCGCGGCCATCAAGGCACGCTCCGTGCTGACTGCCTTTGCCATCACCATGGTGTTCGGCAGCGTCGTTGCCGTGCTCTGGTTCGGCGCGCGTGACGTGTTGGCAGGCAATCTCTCGGCCGGCACCCTCAGCCAGTTCCTGCTCTATTCGGTGTTCGCCGCCGGCAGTCTCGGTTCGCTGTCGGAGGTCTGGGGCGAACTTTCGCAGGCAGCCGGTGCTGCAGAGCGGCTGAATGAACTCCTGACCGAAGTTCCCGAAATCAAGGCGCCCCAAAACCCCGTCGCCATGCCGTCGCCGGCGCTCGGCGCCATCAGCTTCGACGAAGTCTATTTCGCCTATCCCGCCCGTCCCGACTACAAGAGCCTGAATGGCCTCAGCTTCACGATCAAGCCCGGCGAAACCGTCGCCATCGTCGGCCCGTCCGGTGCGGGCAAGAGCACGGTCTTTTCGATGCTGCTCCGGTTCTACGATCCGGCAAAGGGCGCCGTTACTGTCGACGGCGTCGATATCCGCACCGTCGACCCGAAGGACCTGCGCGACCGCCTGGCAATCGTGCCGCAGGATGTCACCATCTTCGCCTCCTCCGTTCACGACAACATTGCCTTCGGCCTGCCGGGCGCAAGCCGCGAGGCGGTGCGCACTGCTGCCATCGCCGCCCAGGCCGACGAATTCATCGGCCGAATGGAAAAGGGCTACGACACGCTTGTCGGCGAGCGGGGCATCACGTTGTCGGGCGGTCAGCGCCAGCGTATCGCCATTGCCCGCGCCATCCTGCGCAACGCGCCGATCCTTCTGCTTGACGAGGCAACCTCGGCACTCGACGCCGAGAGCGAAACGCTGGTGCAGAAGGCGCTTGAAGGCCTGCTGCATGAACGCACGACTGTTGTCATCGCCCACCGGCTTGCAACCGTCCTGAAGGCCGATCGCATCCTCGTGATGGAGCATGGCCGCATCGTCGAAGAGGGAACCCACGCCTCGCTGATCCGGCAGGACGGGCTGTACGCCAAGCTGGCCCGGTTGCAGTTCAACCACGGCGCCGAGGAGCTGTTCCTGAACACAAAGAAATAAGGCGACCACTACGATAGTCTCATGCCGGCATGTCCGGCACGCCATTGCAGCTGGGAAGCCGGACCCTATTCTATAGGTGCCGGTCTTTTCGGCCGCCACGACAGGCGTGGACTGTTCAGGGAGGAACCTTAATGACGTTTTCGAAGTTGACCCGACGAGCGGCGCTTGCGCTCGGCTTCACCGCACTTACCGTTCTCGGCTCAGGTATCCAGGCAGCCGCCCAGGACTTTCCCGATCGCCCGGTAACGCTCGTCGTACCCTTCGCCGCCGGCGGCTCGACCGACGTCGTAGCCCGGATCGTGGCGCAGAAGATGTCGGAGGATCTCGGCCAGCAGGTCATCGTCCAGAACGTCGCCGGCGCCGGCGGCAACCTCGGTGCCGACAATGTCGCCCGCGCCGATCCGGACGGCTATACGATCCTCATGGGCACCGTCGCCACGCATGCGCTCAACCCGCTGATCCTCAAGACCAGACCCTATGACCCCGAAAAGGACTTCGCTCCGATCTCGCTGCTGGTCGTCGTGCCGAATGTGCTGGTGGTCAATCCGGAACTGCCGGCCAAGACCGTCGAGGAATTGCTGGCACTGCTCAAGGCCAAGCCCGACGAGTACGCCTACGCCTCTTCCGGCAACGGTACGCCCCTGCATCTGTCTGGCGAACTCTTCAAGAAGATGGCCGGCGTCAGCATGCAGCATATCCCCTACAAGGGCGCTGGCCCGGCGCTGAACGATGTCATCGGCAACCAGGTGCCGATCATGTTCGACAACCTGCCCTCCTCCTCCAGCCACATCAAGGCCGGCACCTTGCGGGCGCTTGCGGTCACGACGGCCGAACGCGCGCCATCCTTCCCCGATGTCCCGACGGTCGCCGAGTCCGGCATACCAGGCTATGAAACCTATACCTGGAACGCGCTGTTTGCGCCGGCCAACACGCCCGAGCCGGTTGTTGCGCGCCTGAACGAAGCCGCCAACAAGGCCCTTGCGGACCCGGCCGTGGTCGAGCGTATGAAGGAATTCAGCGCAAAGATCGTTGGATCGACGCCGCAGGAACTCGCCGCGCACGTGAAGGCAGAGCTGGAAAAATGGACGCCGGTCGTTCGCGACGCCAACATCCAGATGGATTGATCTAAGGATATGCGGAGCCGCCCCTCATCCGGCTGCCGCCACCTTCTCCCCGCCTGCGGGGAGAGGGCTAGGGTGAGGGGCAGCTAAGGACACGTCATAAGACGCAATCACGCCCCGGCCGCACCCCGTCCGGCCACCCGGCCGGAATAGATGCAGCCGCCGAGGAACGTGCCTTCGAGCGCGTTGTAGCCATGCATGCCGCCGCCGCCGAAACCTGCGACTTCGCCTGCGGCGTAGAGACCCGGCACCGGCTCACCCGACTGTTCCAGCACCTGGCCCGACAGATTGGTCTGAAGACCGCCAAGCGTCTTGCGCGTCAGGATGTGCAGCCGGACGGCAATCAGCGGCCCGGCCTTGGGATCGAGCAGGCGGTGCGGCTTGGCGGTACGCAGCAGCCGGTCGCCGCGATAGGACCGCGCCCCGCGGATCGCCGTGACCTGCGCGTCCTTCGAGAAGGGATTGGTGATCTCGCGGTCGCGAGCCTCGATCTGCTCGCGCAGGTGATCGACCGACAGCCGGTTCTCGCCGGTGAGGGCGTTCATTGCCGGTACGAGATCGTCGAGCCGATCGCGAACGATGAAGTCCTCGCCCCTGTCCATGAAGGCCTGCACCGGCCCGGGCGGATTCTTGCCCAACCGCTTGAGCAGAAGCGAGATGCTCTTGCCGGTCAGGTCCGGGTTCTGTTCGGAACCGGACAGGGCGAACTCCTTCTTGATGATCGCCCGCGTCAGGATGAACCAGCTGTAGTCATGGCCGCTGTCGCGAATGGCCCGCAAGGTGCCGAGCGTATCGAAGCCGGGCATCGCGGGTGCTGAAAAGCGATTGCCGTCGGCATCACACCAGAAGGACGACGGACCGGGCAGGATGCGGATGCCGTGGTCAGGCCAGATCGGTTCGAAGTTCTTCAAGCCCTCGGTATAGTGCCACATGCGATCGGAATTGATGACCGAGCCGCGGGCACGCCCGGCAATCTCCAGCATGCGGCCATCGACATGGTCCGGCACGCCGCAGACCATCGTCGCCGGCGGCTGGCCCAGCCGCTTGCGCGGCCAGTTGCGCCGCACCAGCTCATGGTTGCCGCCGATGCCGCCCGACGTCACAATCACCGCGCCTGCCGATATCTCGAAATCGCCGACGACATCGCGCGAGCTGCGCTCACCCCGGCCAACCGGATCGGCCTTGAGCACCGAACCGCGCGCGCCGGTAACAGCGCCATCCGTCGTCACCAGTTCGTCGACGCGGTGGCGGAAACGAAAGCGAACGAGGCCGCGGCTTTCTGCCTCCCGCGTCAGCCGCACGAACGGCTCCAAAACCGCAGGACCCGTGCCCCAGGTGACGTGGAAGCGCGGCACCGAATTGCCGTGCCCATGCGCAAGACCGCCGCCGCGCTCGGCCCAGCCGACGACGGGAAACCAGCGCATGCCGAGCGAATGCAGCCAGCTGCGCTTCTCGCCGGCGGCGAAATCGAGATAGGCATCGGCCCACAGCCGTGGCCAATGATCTTCGGGACGATCGAATTGCGACGAGCCCATCCAGTCCTGGCGCGCGAGCTGGCGGCTGTCCTTGACGCCCATGCGCCGCTGCTCGGGACTGTCGACGAAAAAGAGGCCGCCAAGCGACCAGAAGGCCTGGCCGCCAAGGTTCTGCTCCCCTTCCTGATCGAGAACGATCACCTTTCGACCGAGCGCTGCCGCTTCCGACGCTGCCACAAGGCCGGCAAGCCCTGCACCGACGACCAGTACATCACAATCCATCAAAGGCGCCCTCCCCTGCATCCCCGGGGGCGCAAGCTTTCGGCTGCGTCCCAGGGCGCAAGTGTTACGCGTACGTCAAGGTCAATTCAAGGGCGGTGGACTGCTGGCCTACCTTGGGCCGCGCGCCTATTTTTCCGTCAGCTTCAGCTCGATGCGGCGGTTCTGCCCCCGCGCCTCGACGCTCTCGCCCTCGGCGATCGGCTGATATTCGCCGAAGCCGGCCGCGACCAGCCTGTCGGCCGGCACGCCCTTCGAGATCAGAAACTTGACGACCGATGTGGCACGGGCCGAGGAAAGTTCCCAGTTGTCGGCAAAACGGCCGGTACCGGAAAGCGGGACATTGTCCGTGTGCCCGTCGACGCGCAGCACCCAGTTGATCTCCGCCGGAATCTCCTTGGCGAGATCGAGAAGAGCCGAGGCGAGTTTGGCCATTTCTACCTGACCCTCGGGATTGAGTTCGTTGCCGCCGGAGGGGAAGAGCACCTCCGACTGGAAGACGAAGCGGTCGCCGACGATGCGGATGTTTTCGCGATCGGACAGGATTTCGCGCAGCCGCCCGAAGAAGTCCGAACGATAGCGGTTCAGTTCCTGCACCCGTTGCGCCAGCGCGACATTCAGCCGGCGGCCGAGATCGGCGATCTTGGTCTGCGAAGACAGGTCCTTGGCTTCCGACGCCTGCAACGCCTCTTCGATTGCTGCGATCTGGCTGCGCAGCGCCGCGATCTGCTGGTTCAGAAGTTCGATCTGGCTGATGGCGCGTGCGCTCGTCTGCCGTTCGGCGTCGAGCTCCGCACCGATACGCCCCAGCTTCTGGTTGGCGGCATCCGTGCTGCCGGCGCCCTGATCGAGCAAGGCCTGCAGACGAGACCGCTCGCCTTCAGACTGGGACAGGGAAGCCTGCAGATTGGCGAGCGAATCCTCGAGATCCTGCTTGCCGCTCTTTTCAAGCGCCAGCAGTTGCGTCAGCTCGTTGATCTGGCTGTTCAGCCGGTTCAGCACTTCATCCTTGCCGCTGATTTCGCGGCTGAGCAGAAATTGCGCCAGCACGAAGACGCTGAGCAGGAACATGATCGACAAGAGCAGGGTCGACAGCGCATCGACGAAACCGGGCCAATAGTCGATCGTGCGCTGTGTACGGCCTTTACGGGCGAGCGCCATGGATCAATCCCCTCCGGAATCGTCGGCATGGCTAAGCTTGGCCTGCGATCCGGATTTCTCGCCGTTCACCGAAATGCGCTCGGTGTGGCCGATGCGCGTCGTCAGCTTGTCCAGCGTCTTGCGCATGGCCTTCGCCTCTTCCTGCTGCGCCTCGATCCAGTCACGCAGCATCTGCTGCTCGCCGCGCATGTTCTTGACCAGTCCTTGAATGCCCTCTGCAAGGCTCGCCATCGCCGCCGTCGTGCGATGGCTGGAACCGCCTTCATGGTTGAGGCGCACAAGCTGGTCCGTCAGGCGCTTCAGCTCCTCGACCGGCGCGCCGGCCGACAGGTCGCCGGCAATGGACAGTTCCGAACCGACGTCGGTCACTGACGACAGCCAGTTTTCAAGCTCGGTGTAGAAGCGGTTCTGCGCCCGGCCCGCTTGCAGATCGAGAAAACCGAGGATCAGCGAGCCGGAAAGGCCGAAGAGCGATGTGGAAAACGCCGTGCCCATGCCGGCCAGCGGCGCCGACAGACCGGTTTTCAGGGCGCCAAGCACGTCTTCGGTGCTGCCGGAACCGGCATCCAGTGACTGGATGACGGTGTTGATGGAGCCGATCGTGCCGAGCAGGCCCCAGAAGGTGCCGAGCAGGCCGAGGAAGACGAGAAGGCCGGTCAGGTAACGCGTGGTGTCGCGCGATTCATCCAGACGTGTTGCGATCGAATCCAGGATCGACCTCAGCGCGGTCGTCGAGATCGCCGTCTGGCGACCGCCGATCAGCGCGCGCATCGGCGCAAGCAGGACCGGGTCCCGCCCGACCTTGTCGGCACTGCCGGCGGCGCGGAAGGAATTGAACCAGCGCACCTCGGGGCGAAGCCCGAGCACATGATTGAATGCCAGCAGGATGCCGATCAGCAGCACCCCGAGGATCAGGCCGTTCAAGCCAGGATTGGCGAGGAAGGCATTGTGCGCCTGGCGGAAAAGGATTGCGCCGACGAAACCGACGATGATCAGGAAGATCGCCATGGTCCAGAAAAAGTGCATGGGGCTCGAAAGCTTATGCGGATTGTAGTCTGCTTCCACGCCTTCCCGACCGTCCCACCCGGACAGATGCAGTTTCGTCATGGGTATACCATTCTCCCGGTTGCATTTGGCGGAACGGTGCCGCGACGTGTCGGAGCCTACTGCATAATTTCTCAAATCGGAATCGATTTAAGGAGAAAGTTATGCAGCAGGTTTGAGGCGCTACGGCGTCCTTGGCGCGTAACACAAGATGCGCCGCGCTGTAGTGAAACTTTGCGCCGAATTGAAGGAAAAACAAAAGCCCCCGACGCATGGCGCACCGGAGGCTTGCAGCAAAAGCCGGATGGCCGCCGTTTACTTCGACGGGATCGGGCGGTGAACGACGTCACGCAGCGCCTTGGTGATGTATTCGTTGCCGCAGATGATCGAGCCCTCATCGACCGGCTTGGCGCCGCCATCGATATCCGTCGACCAGCCACCGGCTTCGCGGATCAGCAGCACGCCGGCCGCAATGTCCCAGGCTGCCAGGTCGCGCTCCCAGTAACCGTCGAAACGGCCGGCGGCAACATAGGCGAGATCGAGCGATGCCGAGCCCATGCGGCGGATGCCGGCGACTTCGCCCATTACGTGGCGCAGTTCGATCAGGTATTTGCCGTGGTTGCCACGACCGAGATGTGGCGTGCCGGTGGCGATCACCGCATCCGACAGGGCCTTGCGCGAAGCGACGCGCAGGCGACGGTCGTTGAGGAAGGCGCCGCCGCCACGCTCGGCCGTATAGAGTTCGTCCGTCGCCGGGTTGAACACGACAGCGCCGACGATCTCGCCCTGGCGCTCAAGCGCGATCGAGACAGCGAAATGCGGAATGCCGTGCAGAAAGTTGGTGGTGCCGTCGAGCGGATCGACGATCCAGCGATGCGCCCCATCGGTACCGATGATCTCCTCGCCCTCCTCGCCGAGGAAGCCGTAGGTCGGGCGGGCTTTCAGCAGTTCTTCGCGGATCAGCTTTTCGGCCTTGCGGTCGGCCTGGGACACGTAGTCGCCCGGTCCCTTGAGCGAGACCTGCAGGTTCTGTACTTCACCGAAATCGCGTGCCAGCGACTTGCCGGCCTTGAAGGCGGCTTGAACCATGACATTGAGGAGAGCTGAACGGGCCATCTGGCGATCCTTGTGAAGCGAAGGCCGATCGAGCCTTCTCGATCGGACATTGAACCTGTGTGACGGAACATGGGGTAGCGCCTGCCGAATGGGCAAGGCTTGTCATCGAGTTCCGTCGTCAAAAAACCGAGTGAAGATCACTCCGCCCGAGGCGCGCCGGAAGACCATGGCGCCAAGGGCAAAAACCGGGGCTTCAAGACCACAAAAGCCCCGGAAGTTCAAGAGAAATAGCGCCCAGACCCGCCAAGTCGGCGAGATTCGGGCGCCTGGAAGGCCGGTCAGGTCGAGCGGAACTTGTTGGCCGCGCTCAATGCCGCCTTCTGCTGCTGTTCGTTGAGACCGAGATAGAAGTCTTCCAGCGCATCGTCCTTGAGCCCGGCGCGGCGCGACAAAACATACCACTTTGCCGCTTCGACCGGATTGGGGCGAGTGCCGATGGCGTTGACATAGAGATGCGACAGCCGGTTCTGAGCCACGACATTGCCGCCTTCCGCCGCCCGCCTCATCCAGCCGAAACCGTCCTCCAGGTTGCGATCGCCGGCAATGCCTTCGATCATCCAGATGGCGATGTCGAGCTGCGCCGTGTCGTAGCCGGCATGGGCCGCGCGAAGTAGCCACTCCCTGGCCCGCGCCCGCTTGGCCTCGTCGATGCCGTCGACGTTGAGATAGATCTGCGACAGTGCATATTGCGCGTCGGCGATCCCCTGCGCGGCCGATTTTTCGTAGTAGGGCATCGCTGCCTTCAGACCCTTCGGTCCTGGACTGTCGGCTACCAGCGTCTGTCCGTAGTTGAACTGGGCCGACGCATTGCCGAGATCGGCGGCCTTCTTCATCAGCTCCTCGGACTTCTTGCGGTCGCGCTTGACGTATCGCCCCTCCATCAGGATCAGCGCATATTTGAACATCGCCGCCGGGTCGCCGTTTTCGGCCGCCTGCCCATACCAGAACGCCGCCTGCTTGGCATTGCGCACGACGCCGAGGCCCTGCTGCAGGATTTCGGCGACTAGCGTCTGGGCGGCAGGATCACCGAGCTGCGCCCGCGGGAGCGCCAGATCCATCGCCGTCAGATAGTAGCCGCGCTGGAAGGCGCCGTAGGCGTCGTCCACCTTGCCGGCGAACGGCTTTTCCGCCGGCAAAGCCGGCAGTTCGGCGCCCATGCGGTCGAAGACATTGACGCCCTGTGAGGGCACCGTGCCGTCGCCGGCTTTCTTCTTGTCCGCCGGATCGGCCGGTTTGCCTCCAGGCTTGCCCTCTTCCGGCATGGCTGCACCATTGAAGGGGGTGATGCGGCCGCGCTTCGCAGCGCCGCCGTCATCGGCATTGACGCCTTGCTCCTGCGCAGAGGCTGGCTCCTCCTGCGCGGGAACCGGTTGTTCCTGCCCGGGAACTGGCTGTTGCTGCGCACGCGCCGGCATCGCCACGGCAGCGGCGACGGCAAGAAGGGCAACGCCCCAGCTGAGCTTTGACGACAGTCGGTTTAACATCGACACGTCTTAATCTTCAAACCGTGGCGCTTTTTCGTCAAGAAGCGCGTTGACGGTCGCAACGACCGACGGCGCCTGCTCGGGCTCGCCGAAGACGGCCAGTCGCAGCGCCACGAACTCGGCGCCGGTCTCGGCGGCCGCCAGCGCAGATTGCGGATCCGTGCCGCCCATGACGATGCAGGGGATCTCGATCATCGAGGCCCACCATTCGGCCAGCGCCAGGTTCTTCGGATGCGCATCCGGCTTGATGTCGCCATCGGTCTTGCCGAAGAACACGTAGTCCGGGCGCACTTCGCCGATTTCAAGCGCGTGGTGGCGGTCGGCGGCATTGCCGCCGCCGACGATGAGCTTCGGCGTGTGCTTCTCGACCGCCTCGCCGAGCACTTCGGCATTGCCGGAAATGTGCAGGCCGTCGGCCTTGGCGCGTCCCGCGACACGGGAATCGCCCTCGATCAGCGCGGCAGCGCCGGCCTCCTGGATGATCGGCACGAGGCGCTCGGCGTGTTTCTGGAACTCGGCGTCGTCGAGGCCGTATTGCGGCACGATCACCGAAGCGACGTCGCCGCCCTTCAAGGCGTCGGCAAGCACCTTGGCGCGATCCGCCAGATCAGCGATATCGGGCGCGATCAGCACCAGGCGGCAGCGTTCTATTGTCTTGCTCATGACATCCATTTCCGGCTGTGCCCGCATGTCGGCGGAAACCAGCGCTCGATTTCGTTTGGGAAAACCGATAGACGGAGACGTCAAAAGGATCAACCGCCACCGATGCTTCCCGACCTGGACTTCTATCTCGTCGCCATCCCGGCGGTTCTTCTTGTTGGCCTCAGCAAGGGCGGCATGGGCGAGGCGCTTTCACTGATGGGCGTGCCGATCCTGTCGATGGCCGTCTCGCCGGTCCAGGCTGCGGCGCTGTTGCTGCCGATCCTGATCGCGATGGACCTCGTCTCGCTCTGGATGTGGCGCAAACACGGCGATCGCAAGACCCTGGTCATGCTGCTGCCTGGCGCCATCGCCGGCATTCTCATCGGCTGGGCGACGTCAGCCTATGTCTCGCGCGACTATCTGCGCCTGATCATCGGCCTCATCACCGTGCTGTTCGTCTTACGCTATGTCTACAATGTCTGGCGCATGCGCAACGGAATAACGATCACGCCCAAGAAGCAACGGGCCGGCCCCGCGACGCTCTGGGGCTCGTTTGCCGGCTATGGCAGCTTTGTCGCCCATGCGGGCGGCCCGCCCTTCCAGATTTACGCCCTGCCGCTTCAACTCGACCCGCGCGAATACACCGGCACGATCGTACGCTTCTTCGCCATCCTCAACGCCGTCAAGCTCATCCCCTACTTCGCGCTCGGCCAGCTCGACATGAGCAACCTCAAGATCTCGGCGACGCTGTTTCCGCTGGCGATCATTGCCACCATCTGCGGCGCCTTCATCGTTCGCCGCATGAAACCGCAGATCTTCTATCCCTTCATGTATACGATGGCTTTCATCGCCGGACTGAAACTGCTGTGGGATGGCCTGAACAGCCTGCTGGCCGGCGCCTGAACGCATCCAAGCAAGCCATCATATTGCGAAGCAATACGGAAATGCCGCAGCGCACAAATTTCTTGCCGCCTGCGGAGAATTCGCTTAACGTCCGGACATGACCATTGCGGACCCTTTCGATGCCATCGCGGATCCCAACCGGCGTTACCTGCTGGAGGAACTGCGGCGCGCGCCGAAGACGGTCAACGAACTGGCTGAAGGATTGCCGATCAGCCGACCGGCGGTATCGCAGCATCTGAAGGCTCTGCTGGACTGCAATCTGGTCTCGGTTTCGGCCAATGGCACCCGGCGCATATACGCCATCAACCGCCCTGGCTTCGACGGGCTCAACCTTTGGTTGGATCAGTTCTGGGCGTGAGGGGCTGACGGAAGCGTAACCGCCTGCTGACACAAATCGACCGGGTCTCAAACCCGGTCGAGCGATCCGTATATTCCGTTGGGGGGATTGGTTGTGAACCTTGTTGCGTCGTCTCCGCGGAGAGGACACCTCCCGTTGTTACTGGGAAATACCGTTCATAATCAGTGAGTTGAGGAGCGAAGCCTTTCGATTTCGTCCTTGATGCGCAGCTTCCTTCGCTTGATGTCGCTGATCATTTCGTCCTCGGTGGACGGCTGGTTCATTGCTGCATGGAGCTCCTGCTCCAGTGCGCCATGTTTTTTCTCAAGCGTTGCAAGATGAGCCTCAATGGTCATTGGCAGTCCCTTCCTTTTGCTTGCATCCGGCAGGTAAATGCCGGATGTTCCATGGTTGTAACCTTACTACTGTGCCACGCCATTTTTCATTTGTCGAAGGCGAAATGATGACGACGGATAACTTCCCGTTACCGCCCAAGATGTGATAGAGCGGCGCATGAAATTCCGGTTCGAGGAGGACTTCGCAACCGGGCTGATGGGGATCGCTTTGCATGCCGGACCAGGACCAAGCCGAACTCAGATTAACCGCCGCGCGGCTGAGGCAGGAACATGAAGACTATGATGCTGCTATCAACGCCATGATCGAGACCGGCTGCGATGCGCTGAGAGTTCAGCGCATGAAGAAGAAGAAGCTGGTCATCAAGGACAAGATCACCAAGATCGAAGACCAGATCATTCCCGACATCATTGCCTGAAGCGGAACTTTAAAGACGTGCTCGACACCACGACCCCACCCGTCGCCATCATCATGGGAAGCCAGTCCGACTGGGAGACGATGAAGAACGCCGCCGATACGCTCGACGCGCTCGACATTGCCTATGAGGCCCGCATCGTTTCTGCGCACCGCACGCCTGACCGGCTGGTCAGCTTTGCCAAGGGCGCGCGCGACGAAGGTTTCAAGGTCATCATCGCCGGTGCCGGCGGCGCTGCCCACCTGCCGGGCATGTGTGCCTCGATGACGCCGTTGCCGGTCTTCGGTGTGCCGGTGCAGTCGAAGGCGCTTTCCGGCCAGGACAGCCTGCTGTCGATCGTCCAGATGCCGGCCGGCATTCCCGTCGGAACGCTGGCGATCGGGCGCGCCGGGGCGGTCAACGCCGCGCTGCTGGCCGCAGCCGTGCTGGCGCTCAGCGACAACGACCTTGCCGACCGCCTCGACGACTGGCGCGAGCAGCAGACCGTCGCCGTCGCCGAGTACCCGGTGGACGACGCATGACAACCATTGGCATCATTGGCGGCGGCCAGCTCGGCCGCATGCTGGCCATGTCCGCTGCACGGCTGAATTTCCGCACCATCGTCCTCGAGCCGCAACCCGACTGTCCGGCGGCACAAGTGGCAAACGAACAGATCGTTGCCGCTTATGACGATGAGAAAGCGCTCGACGCGCTGGCGGCCGCTTGCGATATCGTCACCTACGAATTCGAGAATGTGCCGGTCGCAGCCGCCGAGAGGCTTGCGCAGGCCCGGCCGGTATTTCCGCCGCCGAAGGCGCTTGAAGCCGCCCAGGATCGCCTGGTCGAAAAGCGCTTTCTCAATGACAGCGGCATCGTTACCGCCCGCTTCCATGCCGTCGACAGCCAGGCTGATCTTGAAGCAGCCCTTGCCGACTTCGACGGTTCCGGCGTGCTGAAGACCCGCCGCCTCGGCTATGACGGTAAGGGCCAGCGGGTGTTCCGCTCTGGGCAGGACAGCCCGCAAGGCGCGTTCGCGGCGCTCGGTTCCGTGCCGTTGATCCTCGAAAGTTTCGTGCCGTTCGAACGGGAAATCTCGATCATCGCTGCCCGCGCAGCCGATGGCACGGTCGCCTGCTACGATCCGGCGGAGAATGTCCACCGCAACGGCATTCTTCATACCTCCACCGTGCCCGCCGCCATCGGGCCTGCGACGGCTGAGACGGCGCGCGTTGCAGCCAAGGCGATCCTCGACGCGCTCGGTTATGTCGGCGTCATCGGCGTGGAGTTCTTCGTGCTGGCCGACGGCAGCCTGGTTGCCAACGAAATGGCGCCGCGTGTGCACAATTCCGGCCACTGGACGGAAGCGGCCTGCATCGTCTCGCAGTTCGACCAGCACATTCGCGCAGTGGCCGGCCTGCCGCTCGGCAATCCCGTTCGTCACTCCGACTGCGTGATGCAGAACCTGATCGGCGACGATATCGCCGAGGTGCCGGGCTGGCTTGCCAAAGACAATGTCTTCGTCCATCTCTACGGCAAGACGGAAGCGCGACCGGGCCGCAAGATGGGTCACATCACCCGCTTGACGTGAGCCTGAAAGCCACAGAAATGCGGGGCAAGGCGCCAAAATCCGGTGTCTTGCGGTTGACACAACTGGGGTGACACGGTATTTGCCATCCCACCTTACGGAGCGCGCTGCATGGCGCGCTTTTGATTGTTAGAAATACCGGGCGAATTTTGTTTCCCCGAAACCTGCGGATCAGGAAAATGAAGATCAAGAATTCGCTCAAGTCGCTGAAGACCCGCCACCGCGAAAACCGTCTGGTTCGTCGCAAGGGCCGTATTTACATCATCAATAAGCAGAACCCGCGCTTCAAGGCACGTCAGGGCTGAGGCTCCGACTGGTTTCTGTTTGGCACCTCGCTTCGGCGATGTCCCAAAATTGATTTTGATCTTATTCCGTGGCGAGCTAACATGCTCGCCATGCGAGTTTTTGTGCCCTTGATTCTGGCGTGTTTCGCCCTTCTCGCCGCCTCTGTTGGAGCCGGCACCCTGAGTTTCGCCGCAGAACCAGCGCCGGAAACCGAGGCCGCCAGCCTCACCACCCCCAAGCAACGCCTGGACGCCCTGTTCTCCGACCTGAAGAAGGAACGGGACGCCGACAAGGCGCGCGAACTCGCCAACCAGATCCGCCTGGAATGGCAGGATTCCGGCAGCGCGACGGTCAACCTGCTGATGCAGTGGGCCGACAAGTCGATCACCGACAACAAGCAGGCGGCCGCCCTCGATATCCTCGACCAGGTCATCACGCTTGCACCCAGCTACGTCGAAGGCTGGAACCGCCGCGCGACCCTGCACTACACGATGGGCAACTATCGCAAGTCGATGTCGGACATCAATCATGTCCTGTCACTCGAGCCGCGCCACTTCGGCGCGCTCGCCGGCATGGCCGCGATCCTCGGCTCCGCCGGCAAGGATGAGCTGGCGCTACGGGCCTGGGAGCAGTTCCTGGAGATCTATCCCGCCGATCGCAGGGCGCAGGAGCAACTGGGCGAACTGACCGAAAAGCTTGCAGGCAGCAAGACGTAGTCGGGACAGATGCCGAAGCAAGCACGGACCCCGCGATGACGCCTTCTACGGAACTGGCCGCCGTTCGCGACCTTGCCGTAGCCGCGCGCCAGTTCATGGAGCCGATCTGGCTGGAATGGCATAGCGCCTGGAAAGGCGATGCGCCGACCACGCCCTCCCAATGGACATGCGGCCAATGGACATGCGGACGGACAAGCCTGTTTCTGTCGCGTGCCCTGACGGCTGACGGTTTCGAGGCTTCGTGGGCAAGCGGCACGCCCCGTCTGTCACCGTCGGGGGCGGCGCTGGGCGATTTCGGCTTCCTCAGCGACACCGGCTGGCAAAGCCACGCCTGGGTCGAGTGCGGGGACCTCATTGTCGACATTACCGCCGACCAGTTCGGCGCCCCTCCCATCCTCATCACCGATCGGCACGATCGCCGCTACGGCAACGGCGCCCGCGACACGGCACTGCCGGAGTTTATTCGGGCTCGTGAGCGCGCAGTCGACGAAATCTGGCCACGATGGCTCGGCTTTACAGCGCCGCGCGTCTATTTGGACACGCAAAGGACGTCGTAGCGCTTTAAACTTGCTGCATAATTTTATCCTTAAATCGGATCCGATTTAGGGAATTATGCAGTAGATGTCTGCGGACACTGCCGAACAAGAGGAGCCGCCAAGACAATGTTTCTAGCCGCCCTGTTCATCGTTACCCTCACGCTCGCGGGCATCGTTTACAGCCTGCGCAGTGCACGCGACATCAGTGCGCGGTTCCCGAACGCGGGCGAACTGATCGACGTCGGCGGCTTCCGCATGAACAGCGTCCACCTCCCGGCTAAGGCAAGGGCCGACCTGGCGCCGCTCGTCTTCATCCATGGCGCCAGTGGTAACCTGCTCGATCAGCTGCATGCCTTTGCTCCTGCCTTCGAGGGCCGCGCGGAGATGCTGTTCGTCGATCGGCCGGGCCACGGCTACTCTGAACGCGGCGGGCGGGCGAACGACCGCCCCGACGGCCAGGCGGACGCGATCGCAAAGCTGATGGAGAAGAGAGGCATCACCCGGGCGATCATCGTCGGCCACTCCTTCGGCGGGGCGATCGCCGCAAGCTTCGCCCTTCGCCATCCGGAGAAGACGACCGGTCTCATCCTGCTGGCGCCGGCGACCCATCCCTGGCCAGGCGGCATCGACTGGTATTACCGGCTGACGGCCCTGCCCTATGTCGGCTGGCTGTTCGCCCATACGCTCGCCGCGCCGATCGGCCTCAGGCGGATCGACAGCGGCACGCGTTCGGTCTTCTACCCAAACCCAAGGCCCGTCGACTACATCGACAAGACGGCGCCGCACCTCGTGCTGCGGCCCCTCGCCTTCCGCAACAACGCCGTCGATGTCGCCAATCTGCATGCCTATGTCAGCGAGGTCGCGCCGCGGTATCAGGAGATCACCGCGCCGACGATCATCGTCAGCGGCGACAGCGACGACATCGTGCTCGCCGATATCCATTCGCGTGGTCTGGCACGCGACATTGCCGGATCGGAACTGCTGTGGATCGGCAACCTCGGCCACAAGCCCGATTACGTCGTCACCGATGTCGTGGTTGCCGCGGTCGAGAAGCTCGCGGGCAAACCCAGGGATCTGGGCGCCGCCGTGAGATTTGCGGAAGAAAGGCTCAACGACGGCAAGGCACTCTGATTGGAACGAAGCTTTGTCCTAACGATCGAGACCTGTGCGGTTTCATGGTTTGCCGAGCGTTTCGACGAGATAATCGATGAACACGCGAACCTTGGGCGAAAGATGCCGTCGGCTCAGGTAGACGGCATAGAGGTTGAACGCACTCAGATGCCAGCCTTCCAGGAGGGGGACCAACCGGCCCATGGCTATATCGTCTTCGACGATGAAGTCCGGCTGCACGATGACCCCGCCACCAGCAAGTGCCAGCGCGCGAAGCAGGTCACCGTTGGTGGCATGCACGACAGGGTGAATCCGAACCTGCGTCTCGCGCCCCTCGACATCGTAAAACATCCAGCTATCCCCGAGCGAGAGATAGGAATAGCTAAGCGTCTCATGGCTGCCGAGATCGGACGGTTGCCGCGGTGTGCCGCGGCGCGCGAGGTAGTCTGGTGACGCACAGGCGATCATCCGCACCGGTGCGATCTTGCGTGCGATAAGGTTGGCGCCCGGGGCGCGGGCAATGCGCAACGCGACGTCGACACCGGAATGGGCGAGATCGACAAGCACATCGGTCAAGTCGATATCGAGGGCCGCACCGTGAAGACGGAACATTGGCTTTGCCAACGGAAAGGAACCAGCCATGAAAAGAGTGTTTTCGGCGGTGGCCGCGACGGCATTGATGCTTGGCGGCGTGGCCGGCGCGGCATTCGCCCAGGATGCCGGGGCGGAAAAGGCGATGCCAGCTCTGATGGAAGAGTTGGCAAAATATCAGGCCGGCGAAAAGACCATCGCCAAAAATCTCGCGACGTTCGACACCCTCGACTTCGACGTCTACACCAACCAGAAATGGGACAGGCTGCACGAAAGCCACGCAAAGGATATTCTCGTGCACTATCCCGACGGCCACACCACCAAGGGCATCGACGCTCACATTGAGGAGCTAAAACCGACGTTCGTCTTTGCCCCGGACACCCGGATCGAGCAACATCCCGTCCGCTTCGGATCAGGCGAATGGACCGGCGTCATCGGCGTGATGGAAGGCACCTTCACCAGGCCGATGCCCATCGGCGGCGGCAAGACGATCGAGCCGACGGGCAAGGCGTTCAAGATCCAGATGGCAACACTGGGTCACTGGACCAAAGAAGGTGTGATGGATGAGGAATACCTGTTCTGGGACAACCAGGGCTTCATGAAGCAAATCGGCCTTGCCCAATAGGCAGACAGAGGCCCCAGGAGCAGATTCAACGCTCCCGGGGCCTCATCGCATTCTGAAACGACCGACGAGCGTCAGATACCGCTCATGCCGTCCGAGCCGATATAGGCGATGCGCAGCATGTTGGTGGCGCCGGGCGTGCCGAGCGGCACACCGGCCGAGATGATCACGCGTTCGCCGGGCTTGCCGAAACCCTCGTGAGCAACGATGCGGCAGGCGCGGTTGACCATGTCGTCCAGATCGGTCGCATCCTCGGTGACGACGCAATGCAGACCCCAGACGACAGAAAGACGGCGGGCGGTCTGCACGATCGGCGAAAGCGCGATGATCGGAACCTGCGGACGCTCGCGGGCGGCACGAAGGCCGGTCGTGCCCGACGAGGTGTAGCAGACGATCGCAGACAGCCGGAGCGTCTCGGCGATCTGGTGGGCCGCCAGCGAAATCGCGTCGGCACCGGTTGCCTCAGGAGGCGTGCGCTGAGCGTAGATGATGCTGGAATAGTGCGGGTCGCGTTCGACGTTGCTGGCAATCGACGCCATGGTGGCGACGGCTTCCACCGGATACTCGCCGGAGGCCGATTCTGCCGACAGCATGATCGCGTCGGCGCCTTCAAAGACTGCAGTCGCCACGTCGGAGACTTCAGCGCGCGTCGGCACCGGCGCCGAGATCATCGATTCCAGCATCTGCGTGGCGACGACCACCGGCTTGCCGGCGCGGCGACAAGCCCGCGTCAACTGCTTCTGCAGGCCCGGGACGGATTCGAGCGGCATCTCGACGCCAAGGTCGCCGCGCGCCACCATCAGCGCGTCGGAGAGCTCGATGATCTCGTCGATGCGGTCCAGCGCCTGCGGCTTTTCGATCTTGGACATCAGGCCGACGCGGCCACGGGCGATCTTGCGGACCTCGGCCAAATCCTCGGGGCGCTGGACGAAGGAAAGCGCCACCCAGTCGAACTCTCCGGTCGCCAGAACCGCGTCGAGGTCGGAGCGGTCCTTGTCGGTCAGAACGCCGACGGCCAGCAGCGTGTCGGGCAGGCTGACGCCCTTGCGGTCGGAAATCTTCGTGCCGGCGACAACCGTCGTGACGATGCTCTCGCCGTCGGTCTTTTCGGCGCGCAGGTGCAGCTTGCCGTCGTCGATCAGCAGGCGATGGCCCGGCTTGACCGCTTCGAGGATCTCCGGGTGCGGCAGGAAAACGCGGGTGCTGTCGCCGGGCTCGTCCTTGTTGTCGAGGGTAAAGGTCTGGCCGACCTTCAGCTCGACCTTCCCCTCGGCAAACTTGCCAACGCGCAGCTTCGGGCCCTGCAGGTCGCCGAGAATGCCGATCGGGCGGCCACAGCGCGCCTCGACCGCGCGGATGCGCTGCACCAGCGTGCGCATCACCTCATGGCTTGCGTGGCTCATGTTGATACGGAACAGATCAGCCCCGGCCTCGTGCAGCTTCTGGATCATCTGCTCGTCGGAGGACGCCGGTCCGAGCGTGGCGAGGATTTTGACTTTTCTGTTCCGCTTCATCAATTCTGGCTTTCCTGCGTGCCGGGCGTGTCGGAGAGCTGAACCATCCAGCTCCCTTGCCGCCCTGTGTCATATTCCTTGAATCCCATCCGCTGGAAGCCGCGGGCAAAGCAGTCCTGCACGCCCGAGATCTTGAATTCGTTTTCGGCGACGCACATGTTGACGTCGCCGGTCCAGCGGCCGCCACGGGCCGCGTCTTCAGCGTAGAGATAATAGTATCGCGATTGGAGTTCGCCCTCGATCAGGGTCGCGCAGGTGGTCGCGGGAACCTGCCACCACCCCTCGGTTACCCAGCCTGCCTTGGCGCGGTAACCGATCGCTACGCCGACCAGATTTTGCGTGCCATTGCAGACGCGAAAATCGGCACGGGCCTCGCCGGCGAAAAGAAATGAGCCTGAAATTGCCAGGAAAAACAGGAGGATCCCCCCCAATGTCGACAGCCCCGGCTTCGCTTTGGAAAATGGATATCTGGACACGGTTTCCGATGGAACTCCGTTTTGATTTGCGTGGCCTTTCTTGCGACGGCCAGCCCGGAAAGTCAACGTAACTCTAATCGATTACATCGGGCCAATTGGGTGTCGATTGCGCAAAACAGTTGCGTTTTTCTTGTGAATGTCGCCGACGCATGCAATCAAAACCACACCGCGCGAAAGCAGACTGGAACGGCATGCAGCACCATTCGCCCTATGAGATCATCGAAGCCAACCCAACAACCGGGCTCGTGCTTCTCGCCGACCACGCCATGAACCGCCTGCCGGAAGAGTATGGCAGGCTCGGACTGCCGGAGGCCGCGTTTCAGCGACATATCGCCTACGATATCGGCGTCGAACATCTGGTCCGCCGGCTCTCGGCCGCGCTCGACGCCCCGGCGGTTCTCGGTTGCTTCTCGCGGCTCCTGATCGACCCCAATCGCGGCGAGGACGATCCGACGCTGATCATGAAGATCTCGGACGGCGCGATCATTCCGGGAAACCACCCGATCACGGAGCAGGAATGGGACAACCGGCTGAACCGTTTCCATCGCCCCTATCACCGTGCGGTCGCCGCGACGCTGGAGCGCAGTGCCGTGGCCTCAGGCGGCGCCCCGCTGGTCATCTCGATCCATTCCTTTACGCCCGCATGGAAGGGCGTCGCCCGTCCATGGGACGCCGCCGTGCTCTGGGACAACGACCCGCGCGCGGTCCTGCCGCTCATCGAAAAACTCGAGGCATCGGGCGATATCGTCGTCGGCAACAACGAACCCTATGATGGCGCCCTGCGCGGGGATACGATGTTCCGGCACTGCATGGCACCAGGCATTCCCCATGCCCTGATCGAGGTTCGACAGGATCTGATCTCCGATGAGGCCGGCGTTGCCGCATGGGCCGATCGCCTGGCTCCGATCCTTGCCGGTCTCAACGCCCGCCCCGAGCTGCATCGCTACGAGCGGCACCCGTCACGCACCGGCGCCTACGACATTGACAGCGCCGCGCGTCAAATATGACACGCAAAGGACGCTGTAACGCTTTAAACTCGCTGCATAATTCCGTAGATCGGATCCGATTTAAGGAATTATGCAGCAGGACGAGGGAGACAAGATCATGACCGAGCTTACCCCGGACCAGCAGACCGCCTTCGAGGCCGCCGCCTTCCGGCGTCTCGTCGAGCACTTGCGCGAGCGCAGCGACGTGCAGAACATCGACCTGATGAATCTCGCCGGCTTCTGCCGCAACTGTCTGTCCAACTGGTACCTCGAAGCGGCCAACGAGGCCGGTGTGGCGCTCGACAAGGAGCAATCCCGCGAGATCGTCTACGGCATGCCCTATGAGGAGTGGCGGACGCTGCACCAGAGGGAAGCCTCGAGCGAGCAGAAAGCCGCCTTCGAAACCAACCGCCCCAAGGAATAGGGCTTAAAGCGCGCCGCAAACTCCAGGATTCGCTTACTGCGCTTTAAGCTCTTGTTTTTGTGCATGTCGTCATCGCAAAACCGCTGAACACTTTTGCGCGACATGCATTGGCAGCGAGCAACCGCCACGGAAATGCCAGCGTTGTTGCGCAATGGCCCTTGACCTTGGCCGCCGTTCGCGGCACGTCACGGCACCCGAGAATTTCATTCCCCGCAAAAGGAGAAGACCATGTCAGATGCACACGGCGTCGCACGCGACCAGCTCCGCGCTTTCATCGAACGGATCGAGCGCCTGGAAGAAGAAAAGAAGACCATCGCCGACGACATCAAGGACGTCTACGGTGAAGCCAAGTCCACCGGCTTCGACGCCAAGATCCTGCGGAAGGTCATCTCCATTCGCAAGCAGGATGCCGACGAGCGCATGGAACAGGAAGCGATCCTCGACACCTATCTGCAGGCGCTCGGCATGATTCCTGCCGCGGCTGAAGAAGAATAATTTCTTCTGCGATATGCAGCAAAAAGCCCGCCGGTATCACCGGCGGGCTTCAGACCGCTGACAAACCCGTCGATTTTTCGGCGGGTTTTGTTTTGCGGATTGGGTTGTTTTTGACGGCCGTGTTTTGGCGGAGGTGAAGAAGGACGCGCCGGCTCACGC
>NZ_MBSS01000004.1 GCF_001695855.1 Ensifer sp. LC163 | reverse complement strand
CCATGGCGTGAGCCGGCGCGTCCTTCTTCACCTCCGCCAAAACACGGCCGTCAAAAACAACCCAATCCGCAAAACAAAACCCGCCGAAAAATCGACGGGTTTGTCAGCGGTCTGAAGCCGCCGATCATTTCGGCGGCTTTTTGGTTTCTGGCATAGGCCGTGGCGATCGATGGCCCGCTCGTCGCCTGGTGGCGCTTAAAGGATAGGCGCGGAGGCTGCCGGCTGCCGCCGGCATGGCGGATCCTCGCCGGCCGGATTGAAACTCTGCTTGGACGCCGATGCCGATCTGCCCACGAACGCGCCGCGACCCTGTGCCCAACTGGTTTCGGGCCTCGCGCCGGACAACCCGGTGTCAAACCAGACGCCGTTATGGAACCAGATGGGCGAAGGCGGCGACGACGTCCTCGTAGACCTTGCGCTTGAAGGGCACGATCATCTGCGGCAGGTCGCGCATCGGCTTCCAGTCCCAGGCGTCGAATTCCGGCTCGTGGCCGCCTGGAGGCGGGTTGATGGCGATTTCGTTCTCGTCGCCCTCGAAGCGGAAGGCGTACCAGCGCTGCGTCTGGCCGCGAAATTTGCCCTTGAGGCCGATGCCGATCAGGTGCGAGGGCAGATCGTAGTTGATCCAACCCGGTGCTTCGGCCAGGAGCGAGACGGTGCGCATGCCCGTCTCTTCATAAAGCTCGCGATAGGCGGCTTTCAGCGGGTCTTCGCCCTTGTCGATGCCGCCTTGCGGCATCTGCCATTGCTGCGGCGAGCCGTCATATTCTGAGTTACCGACGGCAACCCGGTGACCGGCCCAGACGAGGCCGGCACGGTTCAGCACCATGACCCCGACACAGGGGCGATAGGGCAGGTCTTCCGGCCGCAGGTTTTTGTCGTTGTGTTTGCTCATCCGCTGTCCTCTCCTGGCTCAAGGCGCCGCACGATCACGGCCGAGCGCTGCCCTAATGTTCGAACCGTCGAGATGTCTCATCGCACCCCTGTTCCGGGTCCGCAATGGTTTCGTGCGGGCGGCGCTCTCGCGCTTGGCGTAAAGCACGACGTCGCAGAAGCGCTCGGTCTATCTTTGCTCCGGATCCTTCACGAGCGCCGAGACGCCGACAATCTCGATGCCGCGCCCCTGCGCCTCGCCGGCCCATTGCGTGATGGCGGCCACGCTCTCGTCGAAGGCGGAGGCAACGCCGATGGCCGTGCCGTTGCGCCGGGCGATGCGCTCCAGTTCATCGAGCTTTTTCAGAATGGCGCTGCGGCTGAGCTCGCTGTCAACGGTCATGTCGGCAAAGCCATGCGGAACGTCGAAGGCATCGGCGAGCTTTCCGGACAGCGATTGCGCCGAGGTGCCGTCGTCGAGGAAAAGCACCCCGCGCTTGCCGAGATCGCGCATCACCGGTTCGAGAGCATCGGCATCGGAGAGAAAGCGCCCGCCGAGATAGTTCATGATGCCGGTATAGTTGGTGATCTGCGCCATGCTTTTGTGCAGCTCGGCCAGGTTCTTCGTCGCGCCGAGCGACAGGCGGAGCGCGTGCGGTCCCGGATCGTTGTCCGGGTAATCGAACGGTTCCATCGGGATCTGCAGCAGGATCTCGTGGCCGCTGCGTCTTGCCTCCTGCATCCAGCGTTGCAGGCTGTTGCCGGCGGCGGCAAAGGCGAGTGTGACGTCTGGCGGCAGGTCGCGGATGGCCTTCTGCGTGCCGGTCTGGCTGAGGCCAAGGCCGCCGACCACAAGGGCGATGCGGGTGCCGCGCGCGCCGGACCAGGGGCGGGCATATTGATCCATCGGCCGCAAGCCATCCGCTCCGGTGATCGGCAATCGGCCCTGGGCGCTTTCCTCCAACAGATCGTCATTCGGAAGAGCGGCCATGCGCGGGTCCTGGCCGCGTATCGGTCCGACATTGATCAGCGCGGGACCGCTACCGTCGCGCTGGCGCGGCGAGAACTTGGTGACGGTCGTGCCGTCGTTCGTCAGGGTTTCCTCGACATGAGCCCCAGAAAAGGCGTTGCCCGGCTTAAGCGCCCCGCCGCTGGTGTTCGATGATTGCCCGCTTGTCGGGTTGGGTGTCTTTTCCGCCATCTGGGCCGTTTCCGGCGAAGCCTCGCCCTGTGTCGAAGGCTGTCTGCGCAACCCATCCGGAGCGATGGCGTTCCAGACGGAAAGGCCGATCACGGAAACAGTAAAGATGCCGACAACGGAATAGCTGAGCAGGCGGCGACGGTTGCGCTTTGGCGCGGTCTTTTCCCGGCGGTTCTGGCCAAGGGGGGCATTGAGATCTGTTCCCAAACGGAGCCTCGGTCGACCTGAAGGAGAGTTGCCGGTGAGGGATGCGCCGTCTTTATGAGAATCAGCGGTTTCCGGCAGCACCTGCTGCCCACATAGTATAAAGGCGCCGGGTTGACCAGCCCGGCGCCTTTAAAGGCTTACTTCTTGAGTTCGGCCTGTTCCGGGCTTGCCGGGAAGGCCGGATCGGTCTTCTTGCCGCGCAAGAGGTCAAGCGCGTAGTTGAGCTGCAGGTCGTCCTTCGGCTCCGGCGGCACATAGGCGACCGAGCCGGAACCTTCGTCGGTTTCGCTCTGTCCCTGGATGTGGCCGCGCAGATCGGATTCGCCCTGGGCCTCGACCCTGCCGAGCAGTTCCGGCGGCAGCGGCTGTTCGACCTTGATGTCGGGCGTAATGCCCGTCCCCTGGATCGATTTGCCCGACGGCGTGTAGTAGAGCGCCGTCGTCAGGCGCAGAGCGCCTGCTTCGCCGAGCGGAATGATCGTCTGGACCGAGCCCTTGCCGAAGGAACGCGTGCCGAGCACGGTCGCGCGTTTCAGGTCCTGCAGGGCGCCGGCAACGATTTCCGATGCGGAGGCCGAGCCGCCATTGACGAGAACGACCACCGGCTTGCCGTCGCTCAGGTCGCCCGGCGTCGCGTTGAAGCGACGGGTCTCGTCCGGATTGCGGCCACGGGTCGAAACGACCTCGCCGCGCTCCAGGAAGGCGTCCGAAACGTTGATCGCCTGGTCGAGCAGACCGCCCGGGTTGAGGCGCAGGTCGAGAACATAGCCCTTCAGCTTGTCGGCCGGCACTTCCGCCTTGATCTTCTCGATGCCCTTCTTCAGGTCGTCGTAAGTCTTCTCGGTGAAGGAGATCACACGGAGATAGCCGACGTCGCCCTCGGTGCGGAACTTGACGGCGCGAACGGCGATCACGTCACGCACGATCGACAGTTCGATCGGCTTGTCTGCGCCCTTGCGCAGGATCGTCAGCTTGATCGGGGTGCCGACGGCGCCACGCATCTTCTCGACCGCATCCTCGAGCTTCAGGCCACGAACATCCTGGCCATCGATCTTGGAAATGAAGTCACCGGCGAGAACGCCGGCGCGGGCCGCTGGCGTGTCGTCGATCGGGCTCGTCACCTTGACGAGGTCGTCTTCCATCGTCACTTCGATGCCGAGGCCGCCGAATTCGCCACGGGTCTGGGTGCGCATGTCCTCGGCATCGGTCGAGTTCATGTAGCTCGAATGCGGATCAAGCGAAGAGAGCATGCCGTTGATGGCATTCTCGATCAGCTTGTCATCCTGCGGAGGGGTGACGTACTGCGCGCGCACGCGCTCGAAAACGTCACCGAAAATCGCCAGCTCGCGATAGGTCGAGGTATTGGCCGCGACGGCTGGAACGACAGCCGAATAAATGACGCCCATAGCGGTCGCACCCATCAGCGCCCCGACCAGAACAAGTGAAGCCCTACGTATCATTTCGCGCCTTTCCAACCTCTGCTGCGGTCCACCACGGTCGGGAATCAACCGGTTTTCCGTCTTTTCGGAATTCAATGTAAAGCGTCGGCCGGTCGGTTTCCAGCGCCAAGGCCGCAGCGCTTGCGACTCTTTTTGCACCCATCGTCGCAAGCGGTTCACCCGCCACGACAAATTGTCCGGTCTGTACGCTCACCTTCTCCATGCCCGACAGCACCACATGGTAGCCGTCGCCCGGATTGAGAATGATCATCTGCCCATAACTGCGGAAATTGCCTGCATAGACGATCCAGCCATCTGACGGCGCAGTCACCAGCGCACCGGGATTGGTTTCCAACATGATCCCTTGCAGGGAGTGCCCCGTACCATCGGCATCGCCGAACTTTCGCAAAAGCGATCCCGCGGCCGGATAGGCAAGCTTACTCCTCAGCTCCGAAAACACGTATGCTGGCGCAATGCGGTTTTTGTCGGGCACGGCGCTGCGGGCAAGCTCCCGCGCGGCTTCGCGCTCGGCCTCGCTCATGCGCAAGCGCTCTTCCTCCTGGGCGCGGGCGGCGGCGGCGGCGTCGCGCACCGAGGCGATTTCGTTTTCCAGCGAACCGATGAGGCCTTCGAGATTGGTCGCCTGGGAGGCGAGTTCCTGCGCCTTGCGCTGCTCGGCGGCGAGCTCGGCCGCACTTTTCTGGCGCAGCTTTTCCTTCTCGGCCACGAGCATCGACATGCGGCGCTCTTCCTCGGCATTGGCCGTCATCGCCGCGGTCAGCTCCTCGCGCTGCTTGCCGATGCCGGCGCGGATATCGGCGAGCGCCTTGAGGTCGGCGACGAGGTTATCCGTTTCCTCGCGAATCCCGGGCACGACAGCACCGAGCAGAATGGCGCTGCGAACGGAGCCGAGCGCATCCTCGGGCGTCACCAGGATCGCCGGCGGCGGGTTGCGGCCCATGCGCTGCAGGGCTGCCAGTACCTCCGCCAGCACGCCGCGGCGGGCGCGCAGGGACCGGCGTACCGTATCCTCCTTGGTGCGCAACTCGCTCAGCTTCTTCTCGCCGTCGACGATCTGCTGCTCCAGATCCTGCCGTTTCTTGGCGGATTCGACAATGGCGACGCGCAGCGCCTCGTTGCTCTTGTCGATCTCGGCTATGGTCGCTGCCAGCTCGTCGGCGCGCTCCTGCGACAGCGTAATGGTTTTCGACAGCGCATCGAGTTCGCTGCGGGTGCTATCGCGACGAAGCGTCAGGTTTGCGGCCGGGTCGGGCGGCCCCTGTTGCTGATCCGCGCCCGATGCAGCAGGCGTTGCCGGGGCATCCTGGGCCGCAGCGGGAAGCGCGACGGCAAGCCCAAGCGCCAGCAGCGCCGCACTGCGGCTGGGCCGCCATGCATCGCCACCGATCTTTTCGAAAGCGCTCATCATGCTTCGGCGCGTCATTCGTCCTTAGGCGTCCAACTGGAAATACCGCCGCATATGTTCGCTAACCGGAAACGATTTCCGGAAAGCGTCATGCGCAGTTTCAACGTTTGTGAGTGTTCGCTGCGCTTCCTTGCCGGGCGCGCGACGCCCTCTTCAACAAAAAAGCCTAATCTGATTTGGGGGATGCGACCAACACATATTCTCGTTATCGCCGGTGCGTCGTGCGTCTCAGACACGGTGGTAGGGATGTCCGGAGAGGATGGTCACGGCGCGATAGAGCTGTTCGGCGATCAGAATCCGCACCAGCTGATGCGGCCAGGTCATCTTGCCGAGATTGAGCACGGCGTCGGCGCGGGCATGAAGGTTCGGGTCGAGCCCGTCGGCGCCGCCGATCGCGATCATCAGATCGCGTTTGCCGCCGTCGCGAAAGGTGCCGAGCAGCGATGCGAAGCCCTCGGAATCAAGCGCCTTGCCACGTTCGTCGAGCAGCACCAGCAGGCTGCCTTCGGCGAGCGCCTTTTCGAGCTGCGATGCCTCGTCGCGCTTGCGGGTGTCGGAATTGGACGCGCGGCTTTCGTTGACTTCGACCACGCGGGAAAGTTCAAGACCGATTGCCGGACCGGCCTTGGCAAAACGATCGAGATAGCGGGCCGCAAGGTCTTTTTCCGGCCCCGCCTTCAGGCGGCCGACTGCGAAAAGTCCGATACGCATGACACATCCGTCTCCGCCTGCGCTGGACCGCGCACCTGCATAACTCCTGAAACCGGGATCGATTCAAGGAGAAGATCCTGCAGCGCGCTAATGCCCAACAGCGACCTTTACGCGTCATACCAGACGCGACAGCGCTGCAAGCTACGGTCAGTCGCAACAATCATCTTCGCTGTGATACGCCGCTTCGGCGATGACAGCCACATTCCCAACATGCATGACCGCAACTCGGCTCGCGTGACGGCTCAGACGTCCGACGAACCCGGCGGTCTCAATGCAGCGTGCCGTCCTCGATTTCCGGTGTCGCCCACATCTTTTCGATGTTGTAGAACTCCCGGATTTCCGGCCTGAAGATGTGAATGATCACATCGCCGGTATCGATCAGCACCCAGTCACCTGTTTCCAGACCTTCGACGCGGGCGTTGCCGAAACCCTCGTCCTTCAGATCCGTGGTCAGATGGTCGGCAATTGCCGCCACATGCCTGCTCGATCGCCCGGAGACAACGACCATGAAGTCTCCCAGCGCCGACTTGCCGGCAATGTTGATGGTGACGATATCTTCTGCCTTCGAGTCCTCTAGGCTCTCGAGGACCAGTTGAAGCGCACGGACAGCGGCTTCGTCGCTAGATCCCGTGCTGCGTGGGAACGCGGAGGCCGCATATCCCTTGGCGTGTGCTGTTGTCAGGGTTTTTCCTTTCCAAGTGAACAGAACAGGCACTTCCGATTCGACCGTTTCGCCCGAACCGTCAGTAAATGTAGGCATCAAACCAGAACGGTTTCAAGACACGAGAAATGAATCATTCGATTTCACGCCGTCCTGGCGGACCGCAGCGCCGTCGAACTCATCGAGGAACGCGGCCCGTGGACGAAGGTCCAGGCGGGTGCCCGGTGAAAAGCAAGGCGCCGGGCATCGTCCTCGTCGATGCGGGCATAGTCGAAGGTCTTGGCCATGCGCGAAGAGAGATAGGCAAGCGTCGAGCCCGGCCGATCGATGACCGCGATCGGGAAGGTGCGGGCGATCTTCTGCCAGTTCTGCCAGCGGTGAAAGCTCTTCAGGTTGTCGGCGCCCATGATCCAGACGAAGCGGATATCGCGGTTGCGGGCCTTTACGATCTCCAGCGTGCGGGCGGTATAGCTCTGCCCCAGTGCCTTTTCGAAGGCGGTCACCTTGATGCGCGGATCCGGAGCGAGCTTTTCGCTGAGCGCGATGCGGTCGGCGAGCGGCGCCAGATTGTCGTGGTTCTTCAAGGGGTTTCCGGGGGTGACCATCCACCAGAGCTGGCTGAGGCCAAGGCGCTGGATCGCCGTTTCGGCGACCAGCACATGCCCCTCGTGCGGCGGGTTGAACGAGCCGCCGAACAGGCCGACCACCATGCCGCTTTCAACATGGGGCATGCGCAGATAGCGGCCGTTCACTTCGCAGGATGTCACGTCAGGGCCTGACCTGTCCGGCACCGCGCACGCGATACTTGAACGATGTCAGCTGCTCGACGCCGACAGGGCCGCGGGCGTGCATCTTGCCGGTGGCAATTCCGATCTCGCCACCCATGCCGAACTCGCCGCCATCGGCAAACTGGGTCGAGGCATTGTGCAGGAGGATGGCGGAATCGATCTCGGCGAAGAAACGCTCGACGACATCAGCATTTTCGGCGATCACGGCCTCGGTATGCGCCGACGACCAGGTGTTGATGTGCTCGATCGCGCCGGAGATGCCGTCCACCAGCCGGACCGAGATGATCGCGTCGAGATATTCCGTCGACCAATCCGCGTCGGTCGCCGGCTTCAGGCCATCGACGCTACCGGCAAGCTCCCCGGACACCCGCACTTCGCAGCCGGCCGCGAGCAGCGCCTGAAGCAGCGGCTTTGCCAGCGTGCCCGCGGCATTGCTGTCGATCAGCAGCGTTTCGGCGGCACCGCAGATGCCGGTGCGGCGCATCTTGGCGTTGACGACGATCTTTTCGGCCATGGCGAGATCGGCGGATGCGTCGACATAGATGTGGCAGAGGCCTTCGAGATGGGCGAACACCGGCACGCGCGCCTCGTTCTGGACCCGCGCGACGAGGCTTTTCCCTCCGCGCGGAACGATCACGTCGATCGTGCCGCCGAGGCCGGACAGCATGGCACCGACGGCGGCGCGGTCGGCGACCGGCACCATCTGGATCGCATGTTCGGGCAGGCCGGCGGCTTTCAGGCCCTCGACGAGGCAGGCATGGATGGCGCGCGAGGAATGGAAGCTGTCGGAGCCGCCGCGCAGGATAACGGCATTGCCGGCCTTCAGACACAGCGCGCCGGCGTCAGCCGTCACGTTCGGGCGGCTCTCGTAGATCACGCCGATGACGCCGAGCGGCGTGCGAACGCGCTCGATATGCAGGCCATTGGGGCGATCCCACTCGGCGATGACGTCGCCGACCGGATCCCTGAATTCGGCAATCGCGCGAATGCCGTTCGCCATGTCGCGGATACGGCTTTCCGTCAGCGTCAGGCGGTCGATGAAGGAGGCGGCGACGCCAGACTGGCGGGCGTTTTCAAGATCGATCGCATTGGCGGCAAGAATCTCGTCCCGGCGATTGACGACCGTCTCGGCCATGGCGACGAGGGCTGCGTGCTTGCGCTCGGCAGTGGCAACGGCAAGCGGGCGGCTTGCGGCCTTCGCCTGGCGGCCGATCTCCAGCATGACGCTCTCGACGTCTTCCTTCTTCACTTCGTCAAGCATGGACTTCATCCCTCCGGCCGTCCTTCTCGTCGGCGCGTTTGCCGGTCATCACCAGATCGTCGCGATGCACCATGGCGGCGCGGCCGGCGTAGCCGAGGATCGCCGCGATCTCGGCGGATTTCTTGCCGGCGATCTGGCGCGCCTCGTCGGCATCATAGCCGGCAAGCCCGCGGGCGATCTCGCGGCCCGATGCGCCGAGAATGGCAATGGTGTCGCCGCGGCTGAAGGTGCCCTTCACCTCGCGCACGCCGGCGGGCAGCAGGCTCTTGCCGGAACGCAGGGCATCCTCGGCGCCGGCATCGATTGCGAGCGTGCCGGCGGGCAGCAGCTGTCCGGCAATCCAGGTCTTGCGTGCGGTCACCGGCGATCCCGAAGGCGCGAACCAAGACGAGCGAGCGCCGTCCTCGATGGCCGCCAGAGGATGGTTGGGTTTGCCCGAGGCGATGATCATGGCGCAGCCGGCGGTGGTTGCGATCTTGCCGGCGTCGATCTTGGTGCGCATGCCGCCGCGCGACAACTCGGAGGCGGCACCCCCTGCCATCGCTTCGATTTCGGGCGTGATCTCCGCGATCGCGTCGAGGAAACGGGCGTTGGGGTCGAGATGCGGCGGCGCCGTGTAGAGACCGTCGATGTCGGAAAGCAGCACCAGCAGGTCTGCTCCGATCATGGTGGCGACGCGGGCGGCCAGGCGATCGTTGTCGCCGTAGCGGATCTCGGTGGTGGCGACCGTGTCGTTCTCGTTGATGATCGGCACGGCGCCGAGCTTCAGGAGCTGATTGATCGTGGCGCGGGCGTTCAAATAGCGGCGGCGCTCCTCGGTGTCGCCGAGCGTCAAAAGCACCTGGCCGGCGACGATCGCGTCGGCCGAAAGGCTTTCCGACCAGGCGCGCGCAAGCGCGATCTGGCCGACGGCCGCAGCCGCCTGGCTTTCTTCAAGCTTCAAGGCGCCCGCCGGCAGCTTCAATACGGTTCGGCCAAGCGCGATGGCGCCGGAGGAGACGACGAGAACGTCGGCACCCTTGGCTCTGAGGGCGGCGATGTCGGCGCACATGGCATCGAGCCAGGCCTTTTTCAGCCCGGTCGCGCGGTCGACCAACAGGGCCGACCCGATCTTGATGACGACCCGGCGATACTTTTGAAGCGGCTTGCGGGTCTTCGTCATGTCAGACGTTCTCTTCTCCGGACTTTGCCGCGACAATGACGGTGCGCAGCGCCCGCAGTGCTTCGGTCATGCCCTTGCTGGTGACGGCCGAAAGCAGAAGGGGCTGCTCGCCGCAGGCCTTTGCCAGGGCCTTGGATTTCACCTTCAGTTCGTCCTCGTCGAGCACGTCGATCTGCGCCAGCGCGACGATCTCGGGCTTGTCTTCGAGCCCGCCGCCATAGGCTTCGAGCTCGTGCTTCACGGTCTTGTAGGCCTTGGCGACGTCTTCTTCCTGGGCGGAGACGAGATGCAGCAGCACGCGCGTGCGCTCGACATGGCCGAGGAAACGGTCGCCGATGCCCACGCCTTCATGCGCGCCTTCGATCAGGCCAGGAATGTCGGCGATGATGAACTCGTTGCCGTCGATGGTGGCGACGCCGAGGTTCGGGTGCAGCGTGGTGAAGGGATAGTTGGCGATCTTCGGTCGCGCCCGGGTACAGGCGGCAAGGAAGGTCGATTTTCCGGCATTGGGCAGGCCGACGAGGCCGGCGTCGGCGATCAGCTTCAGCCGCAGCCAGATGGTCTTTTCTTCGCCTTCGAGGCCAGGATTGGCCCAGCTCGGCGCCTGGTTGGTGGCGGACTTGAAGTGGGCGTTGCCGAAGCCGCCATTGCCGCCGGCGGCAAGCCGGTAGCGCTGGCCCTCGGCGACCATGTCGACGATCAGCGTCTCGCTGTCTTCCTCGAAGATCTGGGTGCCGACCGGAACCTTCAGCGTCACATCGGCGCCGCCGGCGCCCGTGCGGTTGCGGCCCATGCCGTGCGTACCGGTCTTGGCCTTGAAGTGCTGCTGGTAGCGGAAATCGATCAGGGTGTTGAGGCCGTTGACCGCCTCGACCCAGACGTCGCCGCCGCGGCCGCCGTCACCGCCGTCCGGTCCACCGAATTCGATGAACTTTTCGCGACGGAACGACACGGCGCCTGCGCCGCCGTCGCCGGAGCGTATGTAGACTTTCGTTTCGTCGAGAAATTTCATTGGGCTGCCATATGTTCGGTGTATTCGCGCGGTCGTATTTTGCCGCCATCGATATAGGCGGTTCATCCGGAGGTCAAAGAATATCGTGCGGTTTGCCAGCTACAACATCCAATACGGCATCGGTCTTGACGGTCAGTTTGACCTCGAGCGCATCGCGGTAACGCTCGACGGCGCCGACGTCATCGCGCTGCAGGAAGTGACGCGCGGTTTTCACCGCAATGGCCACGTCGATCTGGTTGCCCGTTTCGAGGCGCATTTCCCCGGTCATTTCGTTGCCTTCCACGCGCCTTGCGACATCGATATCGGCTCGACGGTCGAAGACGGGCGCGCCGTCAGCCGGCGCTTCCAGTTCGGCAACATGATCCTGTCGCGCTGGCCGATCCTGTCGGCCCGGATGATTTCTCTTCCCCGCACCCGGACCATCAGCCCGATGAACCTGCAGCGCGGTGCGACGGAGGCACTGATCGCCACTCCGGACGGGCCGCTGCGCGTCTATTCCGTGCATCTCGACCATGTGCTTCCCGCCGAGCGCATCGCCCAGATCCGATTTCTCAAGGAGCGGCTGCTCGGCTATCCGCTCGAGGGCGGCGGCATCACCGGTGCTGCGGATTTCGGCTTTGCCGAGCCGCCGCATCCGGAGGATTTCGTCGTCATGGGCGATTTCAACATGGAGCCGGAAACGCCTGAATATTGCGAGATGACCGGCTCCCGCGACGCCTATTATGGACGCTCGCTGAGGCTTGAAAACCCGGTCGATGCGCTCGCCCATCTCGGTCGGCTGACGCCGGAAAGCTATAGCTGGGTTCATCCCGACGATCCTCAAAGGCGCATGCATCTCGACTATTGCTTCATCAGCGCCGGCCTGGTGCCGCGTCTGAAAGACGCCTGGACCGACTATGACGCCAAGGGGTCCGATCATCTTCCGATCGGCTTCGAACTCGAATGACAAAAGCCCCCCCCCCCGCGAAGGCATGCTTCGCGGGGGGAGTTTCTTTTTCAACCATGTCTTTATCGCAAAACCGCTTCACGCTTTTGCGAGACCTGCTTCAGTGCGGCCGACGCAAATCCGCCGCGGTCAACCGCGTTTCGATATGCGCGACCATGGCATTGCGGGCGAGCGCATAGATCTGGCTGCATCCGGTGATCTGGAAGCCGAGCTTTTCCTGGACCTTGAGCGATCCCGGATTGTCCGCGAAGACGCCGGAATGCAAGGTCGTTTCCGGCATCCGCCGGAAGAAGCGCTCGATCGCGGCATAGGCGGCTTCGCTTGCCAGGCCCTTGCTCCAGTAGAACCGGTTCAGCCAGTAACCGACATGCCATTGCCCGTGCCTGAGCTCGATGCCGATGCAGCCGATATGCACGTCGTCGCCGGTGGTGATCGCCAGCGTCCAGTCGGGGGTCAGCCCCGAGGTCTGGCTCGCCAGCCAATCGAGCGCGTCCTGCTGATCGTAGGGAGCGGGCACGCGCGAAAGCATGCGCGCCACCTGGAAATCGCCGAGCGACTGGGCGATCGCCTCGGCATCGCTGCGTCGATGGGGTCGCAGCACCAGACGCCTGGTCTCGATGACCGGGCAGGGCCCGGGGCCGGGTTGGACGACGGTGCGCAACCGTTCGGAAGCAAGCGCGTTCATCGCATGCCTCCCCAGCTTCTCAGCGAAACCCAGGTCTTGCGGTCGAGCCGGTACCATTCGACGGCGATCGATCCGCCGAGCGCCAGGCTGCCGACCATGCCGCTGCCCTGGAACTGGAAGCCGCACTTCTGGATGACCCGGCGTGATGCCAGGTTCATGACCCGGCAGCGCGCATCGATCTGGTCGATGTCGCGGGTGCGGAAGGCCATGTCGGTCAGGGCCTGGGCAGCCTCGGTGGCATAACCCTGGTTCCAATAGGGTTCGCCCAGCCAGTAGCCGAGTTCTGCCGTCTTGCCATCGGGATGCGGCTCGATACCGCAGCAACCGAGGAATGCGCCATTATCCGCTTTCGTAATCGCGTAGACGCACTTGCCAATCGTGCCGGCTTTGGCGCGTCGCACGAAATCGGCGGCATCGGCCGTCGTATACGGGTGCGGCATGCGCGAAACCATGGTGGCGACATTGGCATTGTTGGCAAGATGGGCAAGGGCGTCGATATCGTCTTCATGGGGGGCACGCAGGACGAGCCGGGGTGACAACAATATCGGGCAATCGGTCCTTGACCGTTGGGGCCTCAGCCTTTGTTCGGGAGACCGTGATTGGTCTTCCCTCAGTAGCTCGGTTTGCATGGTTCGTCCTCCAGAAACGAAAAAAAGGGGAGTTGGGTATTGCCCCATCTCCCCTTTTTAGGTCTGGCTTGGAACCGTTAGGTGCGTCAGCCGGGTCGATGAGACGCCGGCTGTTTTAGAGCGCTACCGGCTTATTCCGCTGCTTCCGCTTTCGGCATTACAGACACGTACACGCGGCCATTGGCCTTCGTACGGAAGTCCACGTTACCTGCCGTAAGCGCAAAAATCGTATGGTCCTTGCCGAGGCCGACATTGGCGCCCGGATGCCACTTGGTGCCGCGCTGACGCACGATGATGTTGCCGGCGATGACGTTCTCGCCGCCGAACTTCTTCACGCCAAGGCGCTTGGACTCAGAATCGCGACCGTTGCGCGACGAACCGCCAGCTTTTTTGTGTGCCATTGGTGTTCTCCTTTAAACCTTCGATCCCAAAACTCAGTTTGCAGCTTCAGCGGCGGCTTCAGACTTCTTGGAAGCCTTCTTTGCCTTGCCACCGGCAGCAGCGATGTCCAGGATGCGGACGGTCGTCTGGTGCTGGCGGTGACCGCGCGAGCGCTTGGAGTTCTGGCGGCGACGCTTCTTGAAGGCGATGACCTTCTTGGCGCGGCCCTGTTCAACGACTTCGGCGCTAACAACGGCACCTTCGACAAACGGAGCGCCGATGGTTGCATCGGCGCCGACGCCGACCATCAGGATCTCGGTGAATTCAATCTTGTCGCCTGCAACGCCTTCCAGCTTTTCGATGGTTACGACGTCGTTGGCTGCCACGCGGTACTGCTTACCGCCGGTCTTGATGACTGCGAACATTCTTTATCCTTTCATGTTCGGGCCGGCTCTTTGCCCGTGGGCAAGGCCGTCTTTTTGTCAGTCGACATTTTGAGCAGAATTCCGGGATCATTCCCGAGGCCCTGCCGGTGAATGGGCGCAAATCACACCCGCTGCGGTGAGGGCAAGCCACACCACTTCATTGCGCGAATTACGGGAAACGCTGCCGTCTGTCAAGAAGAAGGCATTCGCCACATTGGATATTCTTCAATGAGGCACTTGCCAGCACCCGAATCTGCCGCTATGAACCCGACCGCGCCGAACAAGCGCCGACCGACTATGCGGAGAGGTGGCAGAGTGGTCGAATGCACCGCACTCGAAATGCGGCATACCTGCAAGGGTATCGTGGGTTCAAATCCCACCCTCTCCGCCATTGGCTCTTTATTGCCTCGATAGTTGCAATCACATTGCAGTTCGTCAAACAGACCAAAGACAGCGTTGCGAATTTCGCAAGGACGGCAAAGGCCCGATTGACGGTGTGTCTTGTTCCAGCGGTGCGGCCGCTGCGCTAAGCGACTTTCAACGCCGCCGATATTTCCGACAGGGTTGCCTTCTCCGCCTCGCTCACCGCGACCCCGCCGAAACCCATGAAGCCACCTTCCTTGGCGGCTTCCGCGACACGCTGGCTGATCTGGTAAAGCCATGCGGTAAAGGCGCCGGCGTCGGTCGGCGCCTTGGTCTCGACGACCGTTCGGGCCTGCTGCAGTGTTTCGATGCATCTGGCCTTCATGTCCTCAGGCTTGGCGCCCTTGAGCTTTGCCTGCAGACCGTCGCGTGCGGCTGCGCGCCCTTCCGAGGTTTCGAAGTCGCCGACGAGCGCTTTGACAAGCGGATTTGCAGCGGCGTCGGTTTTTGCCTGCAGCAGCGCGCTGCTGTTGGCGAGGCCCTCCTTGAGCATGCCCCACAGGCCGCTCGGCTCCGCCGCGGTCACGGCAATGCCGGCCATCATCACGCTCTCCAGAAGCAACGTCCATTCTTCCGGGGTGAATGTTGATTTGTCAGCCATGGCCGACCCTCCTTCGTTCGATTTCTTGACCAAGACAGGTATTGCCGATCCCCCGAGGGGCGCGCCGGCTGCCAGCGATTGCTCGCAACGTCAGGCCGACAGGGCCGTCAGCTTCGTCTTCAACGCATCGATTGTGGGTTTCAGGATTTCGGAAACGCCGGGGATGGCCAAAGCCTTGTCGAACAACCCATTGAGCGTCGACATCATCGGCGTGATCAGGGCCGTGAGTGCTGCCTTTTGCCCGGCTGATAATTGCCCGGCGACACCGCTGACCTTGTCGAGTTGGCTCGAGACGTCTTCCAGCTTCGGCAGGGCTGCCGTGGCGGAGGCGGCATCGGTAATGCCGGTCAGTGTCGTCTGCAGGCTGGCCATGCTGTCCTTGATCTGCTGGCCGATATCAAGGCCGCCAGCCGTCAAGCTCTGTTCTGGCGTGCCGGCCTGCGGCGCGACCTGTTCGCTTTGTCTACCGAACAGGTAGAAAAGCACGCCTGCAAGCACGAGGGCGGCAATCACCCAATAGAGCCAATTGCGCGATGAGGTAGGAACTGTGGCTGCGGCTGCGCGTTGGCCGGCGCCGCCGACCGTGGAGGCCGTCGCCACAGCGCTGCGGGCGGCTTGACTGGCGGAGGCTGCAGCGGCTTGCGCCGAAGCGCCGAGCGAGCCGAGCAGGCCCGTGCCGCCAAGCAGGTCCCTGACGCCGGACGGCAATGCGGCGGCGATGTTGTCCTTCTGACTGGCGAGCAATCCGGCGATGCCGTTGGCGCTCAGGTCTCCACCGCTTTGCCGGGCAAGACCGCCCATGACAAGTGGAGTAAGCGTTGCAAGCAGCGAGCCGCTCGCCCTTTGATCCATGCCGGAAACCCCGCCTATGGCACTTGCCAGCGCACTGCCGTCCTTGGCGCCAAACAGCGATGAGATGATCTGTGACCCGTTCTGGGTAAGCGATGCCTGGTCGCCGCCCGCCAGCATTCCCATGAGATTGTCGAGCGATCCGCTCTGTTGCTTGGCAGTGTCGGCGATCCTTTGGGCGCCGCCCGGTTGCGCGGCGATGCCGGCCAGTCCCGCCAGGACTGCGGGGACTGCTGCGCCGACAGCGCTCTGCACCTTGCCGCTGTCGAGGCCCAGTGCCGAAGCGATTCGTGCGATCATGTCAGGGGTAAGCATCTGCGCGATGTAGGAAACAAGATTGCTGGCCATTGGCTTTTCCTCCACGTTGATGTCGTCGAAAAAACGACTCTGCTCATCGAGCGGGGCTCGACGGCGCGGCAATTGGCTGCAAGCAATTCGCGTTATCTGATTATCGACTGCGAGATTTGTTCGCCAGGAACCCTGGGCTCGAAAATATTAGCACTTGTGGATGTATTGCGCCAGTTCTCGACAACCTTTGGAAACAAGGGGGCTTCGTCATTGGTTGGTTGCGGCCGGGAGCGGAAAAGGCAATGCCGCGCCCAATTCGACGGCCGGGAATGAGCTGATGCGTATTACAGGGATCAGGCGAAGCTGCGATCCTTCAGTCAGTCTTCATGCGTGCGCAGCCACGCCTCCAGTCCGGCAATCACCGCAAGTCTCAGGCTTGCATTCTTGGCAAGCGCACGGGCGAGAGACTGCCCATCGGACGAGAAGCCCATTTCGAGCATGACATCGCCAGGTTTCAGCCGGCGCTTGACCATGATCGCCCTGATGCGGGTAATTGTGGAAGGAAGCAGGTAGCGGCCGCTGGCAATGGCAGTGCCTGCAGGCAAGGGCTCCGGAGAGAGGGCTGTGGTGGACGACGGTGCCGAGGCGATGGGCAGCGCGCCCGTTATCGTCAACCAGGTCAGAAAGCCGTCTCGCTCGCCGGGCGTTGCCTTCGCCCACGAATTCTTGAGTTTTTCGAGGCGGGTTCGCTGTGGCTTCAGGCCGGCGATGACCAGAGCCTTGCGCAGGGAGGAGATCCTGCCGGCGAGCACATCGCCGTAGACGTCCGGGAACTCCGCCTTCAATCGCTGCTCATAGTAGGCGTTATCGCGTTTCGGCTTCTTCGACATTTTCAGTTCCGACGTTCATCTCCCACGTCCTCTAACCTGCCGAGCGGGCAAGGGCGAGCAAAAAGGCGGTGACGCCGCGCTGTGCATATCGGGCCACCTGTTTCGAGAGGGCGAGGCCCGAACGAAGCGGAAAGTGGCCGGGATGCGGGAGACCACGCCGCGACAAGAGTGTCATGTGCGGTTTGTCCGTCAAGCTTTGCGCAAGTCGGCCTTTATACCATCGCGCCAAGAGCCGGGATGTGACGCGGCGAACAAAGGACGATGATATGTCAAACGATGTCGAGCACTATGCCGATCCGCAGGATAAGGCCGTTGCCCTCTTCCTCATGAACAACGACGGTGAAGAGCTGACCAATGTGCTGGTGGCAGCACTCGAGGATGCGTTCCGCATTCTTCGTGACGAAATTTCCGGCGAAACGATGCATTGAGGCGGGTCAGCGAAGCCCCCGTTCGCCACAAAGGCGTACTCATGTGCTTTGCCGGTGGAAACGGGCCGCAACGCCGTTCGATTCGCCAGCCACATTTCATGGCCATACGACATGGGCGCCCCGACGCGGAGCGCTCGAGACGGTTCAGATTTTGGGGCTGCACCGATCGAACTTGGGTGTGGTCTGCCGCCTCAGTTGTCCCGCAACAGCGCCTCCACCGATGCGGCAACCGCCAACAGCGTTTTGTCCATTCCGTTTCTCCCCACCAACATGAGGCCCGCGGGGCGCGTCTGTCCCGGCATCGGCAGGGTGATGGCGGTCAGGTCGAACTGATTGGCGACCTGGCAGTTGCGCAGCAGCAGACCCTCGACACGATCGTACTCCGCCTCATCCGCCTCCACGGAAACGATAGGGACTGCGGCGATCGGCGTCGTCGGCAAGACGATGAGGTCGTAGGCGGAGAGCCGTGCGTCCATGTCGCCGACCAAGCCTGCTCTCGTCTCCAGCAGCGCATCGAGCGCTGTCTGCGGCGTCAGCATGCGACGCCGGAGCGTCGATGAAACCCTGACGTCCACCGGCGCATCCTGGTCCGAAAGCCAGTCGGCATGCAGACGGCTTGCCTCGAGGCCGGCGATCGAACCGATCGCGGTCGCCTCCCTCAAGCGGTCGATCAGATCGTCGATGGTGCAATCGACAAGGACGGCGCCGGCAGCAGTGAGGCGGTCGAGACTGGCTGAAAAGGCCGCGGCAATCTCGGCAGAGCGCTCGGCTAGAAGCTGGCCGCGTGGCACCCCGATGCGCAGGCCGGCAACCGGGCGTGGCGCCAGTGCCGTTGCCGGCTCGCCAGCCAAAACCGCATCGGTAAGCGCGCAGTCGCTGACCGTGTGGGCGAGCGGGCCGATCGAATCGAGGCTCGGAGCAAGCGGGAAGGCGCCGTCGAGCGGCACGCGACGGGCGGTCGGCTTGAAGCCGACAAGGCCGTTCAGCGCCGCCGGGATGCGCACGGAACCGCCGGTGTCGGAGCCGATGGCGATGTCGCAGGTGCCTTCGGCCGCCGACACCGCCGCGCCCGAGGACGAGCCGCCGGGGATCAGGCTCTCATCCGTGGCATTGCCGGGCACCGGATAATGGGGATTGAGGCCGACCGCGGTGAAGGCGAATTCAGTCATATGGGTCTTGCCGACGATCACGGCGCCGGCGGCGCGCAATCTCTTGACGACGACGGCGTCCTGTTTCGGCACGGCCGCCGTGCGCTTGATGATCGAGCCGGCGAGCGTTGGTTCTCCGGCAACGTCGAAAAGATCCTTGATCGAAACGATCTTGCCGTCGAGCGGTCCCAGCGTGGCGCCGATCTGCCGGCGGCGATCGGCAGCATCGGCCTCGATGCGGGCACTCTCGGCGTAGAGCCTGACATAGGCCTTCTCGTTGTCCCGGCGGGCATCGAGCCGGCTCAGGATCTGTTCGAGGTGATCACGCGCGGGAGTGTTCGATTGGGACACGTTGAGGGACCTGCCGATATCTGACGTCGCCGGGCGGCGAGAGGAAGCGTTTCGTCCGTCGCCGGGCGCGAAGGTCGCTGTCGGCAAAGACGGCAATCTTCATAGCAGGGCTGTCGGCAAATGCCATCAGGTCGGATCCTGTGCGCACCTCGGTGCAACATGGCCATTCAGACGGGTTTATGTGCGCAGAGAATGAAGCGGCGATAGACGAAGGTGCGCAGGCAGTTTCGCAGGTTTGCGGTTTTTCGCTGTGCGGCGGCGATCGGTTGGTGGGGCGTCTGCTCGATGGTCTCGAAGCCGGCAGCCTTTAGCATCGGCAGCAATGCCTTCATGGTCAGGCCGTCACCGAAGGGCAGGTTTTGCATGATCGTTGCGTCGCGATCGCTGAGTGCGCCGTCGTAGTGATTGTCCGGCCCGATCACCCGATCGATCTGGCGGATCGTCCAGGTTGCGAGGCGTCCAAGGGTGGTCGGCCTGGCCCAGTCGCCATCAAAGACCAGCAGCTTGCCGCCGGGCTTCAACAACCGGAACCATTCCTCAAGTGTCGCCTGGGTCAAGGTCCAGACGAGATGGCGGCACACGATGGCGTCGTAGCTCTCGTCCGGTTCCATGGTGTTTTCCGCATCGGCAAGTCCGCCCGGCGTCAAGCCGACAGGTTGCGGAAACAGCACTGCTGCGGTCGCGCGGGGCGGCTGACCGTAAAGCGTGCGAAGGCGCTCTATTCACCGAACTGTCGCGAAACCGTTCAAATAGTTTCACGCCGCTGTTAAGTCGCTGACATGCGAATAACCAAAGGTCCGGCACGCGAAATCCCGCTTTCGCAGGGCTCGAACCGGAGGCTTGTTTGGCCGAAATCCTCACCACGCTGTCCCGCCGTTCCTTCCTTCTGTCTGCCGGCGCCGCCGGCCTTGTCGCGTCATCCGGTCTTGCAACGCCGTTTTATGCCCGCGGCTACGGTCGGCCGGAATTCATCCATGGCGTGCAGTCGGGCGATGTCGACGCAAGTTCCGGCATGGTGTGGACGCGGGTCGACAGGCCGTCGCGGGTGACGCTCGACTATTCGACGACCGAGAGCTTTTCCAATCCGGTTCGCCTTGCCGATCTTACCGCGACGCCGCAGACGGATTGTGCGGTGAAATGTCCGCTTGAGGATCTCCTGCCTGATCAGGACATCTTCTATCGCTTCACCGCGACCGATCTTTACGACGTCAATCGGGTGTCGGAACCGGTGATCGGCCGGTTTCGCACCGCGCCCTTGCGCAGGCGCTCGGTCCGCTTCGTCTGGTCCGGCGACACGGCCGGCCAGGGCTGGGGCATCGACGATGTCGGCATGAAGACCTATTCCACCATGCGCCTGCATGAGCCGGACTTCTTCATCCATTCCGGCGACACGATCTACGCCGACAATCCCATTCCCGACGAGATCACATTGCGCGACGGCGGCATCTGGAAGAACCGGGTGGTGACGCATGAGAAGCGCGACGTGGCGCGCACGCTCGAGGAGTATCGCGGCCAATGGAAGTACAATCTGCTCGATGAGCATGTCCGTGACCTCAATGCCGTCTGTCCGACCTTCTATCAATGGGATGACCACGAAGTTCTGAACAACTGGTCGGCCTCGACGGACCTGAGCGACGATCCGCGCTATCCGGAAAAAAATGTCGCGGTCTACGCCGCGCGCGCGGCGCGGGCGTTCAATGAGATGACGCCGATCCGCACGCCGCCGACGCAGCCCGGCCGCATCTTCCGCAAGATCGCTTACGGCCCGCTGCTTGATGTCTTCTTCGTCGATCTCAGATCCTATCGCGGTCCCAACCAGGGAGAGGGGGATAACGGCCTGTTCGGCTGGCGACAGGCGGACTGGCTGAAGCGGGAGCTGGCGTCTTCGCGCGCCGTCTGGAAGGTGATTGCCTGCGACATGCCGATCGGTCTCGTCGTCTGGGACGATTATGCCAACAGGCGCGGTTCCGATGCCATCGCCGATGGCGACAACGGCCCGCCGACCGGGCGCGAGACCGAATTCGCCGAACTGCTCCGCTTCATCAGGGACAATGCCATCGACAACCTCGTCTGGCTGACGGCGGACGTGCATTACACGGCGGCGCACCACTACGATCCGTCGCGGGCGGCTTTCAAGGATTTCCTGCCGTTCTGGGAGTTCGTTTCCGGTCCCTTGCATTCCGGCACCTATGGTCCGAAGGAGCTGGACATGACCTTCGGCCCGGACGTGCGCTTCATCAAGGCATCGGGCGGAGGCGTCGACAGCAACCTGCCGCCTTCTGCCGGCCTGCAGTTCTTCGGCATCGTCGATATCAACGGCCAGACGAAGCAGATGACCGTGCGGCTGATGGATCGGCAGGACCAGGAACTGTGGCGGGTGACGCTCGATCCGGCGGCGATTGCATGAGCATCTCGGCTGCGTCCGACGGCCTCTCAAACCCGGTTGGCGAGACCCTTCCCGGTTGCAAACCCATGGCCTGCCGGGGCTTTGGCATCGGGCTCTTGCGTGCGCCCCCCTTTCGCAATCGCAAAAAAACCTGTATGAGCGCGACCATTGAAAAAGCGGCGTGGCCCATTGGGGCGTGCCCTAAACCTTCCGAGACGAAAAATGAGCATTCGTAACATCGCGATTATCGCGCACGTCGACCATGGGAAAACGACCCTTGTCGACGAGCTTCTGAAGCAGTCGGGCTCGTTCCGCGAAAACCAGCGCGTTGCCGAACGCGTCATGGACTCCAACGACATCGAAAAAGAGCGCGGCATCACCATTCTTGCCAAGGCGACGTCGGTCGAGTGGAAGGGAACGCGCATCAACATCGTCGACACCCCCGGCCACGCCGACTTCGGCGGCGAAGTCGAGCGCATCCTGTCGATGGTGGACGGCGCCATTGTTCTCGTCGACGCCTCCGAAGGCCCGATGCCGCAGACGAAGTTTGTCGTCGGCAAGGCGCTGAAGGTCGGCCTGAAGCCGATCGTCGCGATCAACAAGATCGACCGTCCGGACGGCCGCCACGAAGAAGTCATCAACGAGGTCTTCGACCTCTTTGCAAACCTCGACGCCAGCGATGAGCAGCTCGACTTCCCGATTCTTTACGGTTCGGGCCGTGACGGCTGGATGAACGTTGCGCCTGAAGGTCCGAAGGACCAGGGCATGGCGCCGCTTCTCGACCTCGTGCTCAAGCATGTTCCCGAGCCGACGGTTGCCGAAGGCCCGTTCCGCATGATCGGCACGATTCTGGAAGCCAACCCCTTCCTCGGCCGCATCATCACCGGCCGGGTTCATTCCGGCTCGGTCAAGCCGAACCAGGCCGTCAAGGTCCTCGGCCAGGACGGCAAGCTGCTCGAAACCGGCCGTATCTCGAAGATCCTCGCCTTCCGCGGCATCGAGCGTCAGCCGATCGAAGAAGCGCAAGCAGGTGATATCGTCGCGATCGCCGGCCTGACCAAGGGCACCGTCGCCGACACCTTCTGCGACCCGTCGGTCTCCGAAGCGTTGACCGCACAGCCGATCGACCCGCCGACCGTCACCATGTCCTTCATCGTCAACGACAGCCCGCTTGCCGGCACCGAAGGCGATAAGGTGACGAGCCGCGTCATCCGCGACCGTCTGTTCAAGGAAGCCGAAGGCAACGTTGCGCTGAAGATCGAGGAATCCTCCGAGAAGGATTCGTTCTTCGTGTCGGGCCGTGGCGAATTGCAGCTCGCGGTTCTGATCGAAACCATGCGCCGCGAAGGCTTCGAACTGGCCGTCTCGCGTCCGCGCGTCGTCATGCACAAGGATGACAACGGCCAGCTGCTCGAGCCGATCGAAGAAGTGGTCATCGACGTTGACGAGGAGCATTCCGGCGTCGTCGTTCAGAAGATGTCCGAACGCAAGGCCGAGATGGTCGAGCTTCGTCCTTCCGGCGGCAATCGCGTCCGTCTGGTGTTCTTCGCTCCGACCCGCGGCCTGATCGGCTACCAGTCGGAACTGCTGACGGATACGCGCGGCACGGCGGTCATGAACCGTCTGTTCCACGCCTACCAGCCGTACAAGGGCGAGATCGGTGGCCGCGTCAACGGCGTGCTGCTTTCCAACGACGCCGGCGAGTCGGTCGCCTATGCCATGTTCAACCTGGAAGACCGCGGCCCGATGATCATCGATGCCGGCGAGAAGGTCTATGCCGGCATGATCATCGGCATCCACACGCGCGACAACGATCTCGAAGTCAACGTGTTGAAGGGCAAGAAGCTCACCAACATGCGCGCCTCGGGCAAGGACGAAGCCGTCAAGCTGACGCCGCCGATCCGCATGACGCTCGAGCGCGCACTGTCCTGGATCCAGGACGACGAGCTTGTCGAAGTGACGCCGAAGTCGATCCGGCTGCGCAAGCTTTACCTCGACTCGAACGACCGCAAGCGCTTCGAGAAGTCGCGTACGGCCGGCGCCGCTTAAACGTCAGCCGACAAAAGCAGGCAGTTTGCGAAACCCCGGAGCAATCCGGGGTTTTTTGCTGTGTGTGCCAGCAGGGGGCGGCTTGCGGATAAAGTTAAAAAGGCGTTAACCTTCCATAGGATGCCGTTAAAGTTGCCTGTGGGTTAACGCGACGCGGCTCCCGGGCGGGATTCCTGTTCGCCCTGTGTGTGTTTAGAGTCGTGAGTCATGAAGACTGTTTCGATCGAGGTCAGGCCTGGAGAACCGCAAGAGGCGGCGGCGATTGCCGACGTGCATCGCGTTTCATGGCTGCAGGCCTATGGCGGCATCATTCCGCACCGCCCGTTGATCCAGATGGTCAATCGTCGAGACGAGGTCTGGTGGCGCAAGGCGACGCGGGGTCCGGCGACGTTGCTGGTCGTCGACGTGGCGGGAACGATTGCCGGCTATGCGACGCTTGGCCTTAGCCGCGCCAAGGCGCTGCCGCAGGAAGGCGAAATCTACGAGATCTACCTGCGGCCGGAATATCAGGGCATCGGCCTGGGGCGGGTTCTCTTCGGCGAAGCCAAGAGCCTGCTGCGGTCGCTCGGCTGCAGGGGGTTGGTCGTCTGGTGCCTCGAAGACAGCGATCACGCCTATCATTTCTTCCAGGGCGCCGGCGGCAGCGATATCGCCGAAGGCATGGAAGATTTCGGCGACAAGCACCTCAAGAAGGTCGGCTTTGCCTGGAACTGACGCCTGCTGCCATCCAGGTCTTCTCTGGTTGTTGCGGTAGCCGCAGCCAGCCTTCCCGAAATCACTCCACTCGGCAACGACAAAAACGCCCGGTTGAATCTGTGCTGCGGACGAAAGTTATATTGCATCGCGGCATGTTTCCCTTTATCCGACGGGCAAACTTCCAAACTGACCCTGGAGTAGTCCATGCGCATTGACGCGATTTCCATCGGAAAGAATCCACCAGAAGATGTCAACGTGATCGTTGAGGTTCCCGTTGGCGGCCATCCCATCAAGTACGAGATGGACAAGGAAGCCGGCACGCTGGTCGTCGACCGTTTCCTCTACACGCCGATGACCTATCCGGGGAACTACGGCTTCGTGCCGCACACGCTTTCCGACGATGGCGATCCGATCGACGTTCTGATCTGCAACACCCGTCCGCTCGTTCCGGGCTGCGTCATCAATGTCCGCCCGATCGGCGTGATGATGATGGAGGACAACTCCGGCCAGGACGAAAAGATCATCGCGGTTCCGTCGGGTCACCTGACGCAGCGCTACGACAAGGTGCATGAGTACACCGACCTGCCGGAAATCACGCTCAAGCAGATCGAGCACTTCTTCGAGCACTACAAGGATCTGGAGCCCGGCAAGTGGGTGAAGATTTTCGGCTGGAAGGATGCCTCCGTCGCCAAGCAGCTGATCAAGGAAGCTGTCGAGCGCGCCAAGGGCGAAAAGAAGTAAGTACTGCATAATTCCTGAAATCGAGATCGATTTAAGGATAAAATTATGCAGCAACTTTAAGGTGTTACAGCGTCCTTTGCGCGTCATGTTTGACGCGCGGCGCTGTAGCTTAATCGCCGATCAGCTCGGCAAGCCGTTTCAAAACATCCTCCGGGTCGGCGTCGATCCGGAGGATTTTTTTGCGCTGCGTTTCGCCCGAGATAAAAGAAATGCGGTTCTTGGCGACGCCGATCTCTTTCGAGAGCACGGCAATCAGGGCCTGGTTGGCCTTGCCCTTTTCCGGAATGGCGCGCACGCGGACCTTGAGATGGTCCTGTCCGTCGGCGCCACTCTCCACCCCATCGATCCCGTCGCGTCCGCCGTTCGGTGTCAGTCGAACGGTGACGCGCACGTGATCGCCGTGGGCGGTGAACGCTTGGCTCGTCAATGGATCAGCGCAACAGCGCCGACGCGATCGTCGTGTTCAGGAACAGCTGGATGAAATAGAGGATCACCAGCACGACCAGCGGCGAAAGATCGACGCCACCCATGTTGGGCAGGACCCGGCGGATCGGACGATAGAGCGGCTCGGTCAGCTGGTAGAGCGAGCGGCCGATCATGTTGATCGCCTGGTTGTTCACGTTGATGACGTTGAACGCGTAGAGCCAGGAAAAGATGGCTGACGCGATGATCAGAAACCACGCGATGTTGATAATAAAGTTCAAGGTGCCGATGACAGCAATCATGCCGGTCTCCAAATCGTTATTGACAGACATGTAGACATTGAGACCTAAACGAGCAAGTACGCCGATTTGCCGTGCGCGATCATGTTTAACACGGATCGGACAAAGATCGGTACCATCGAGGAGCGTCTCCCCTATGTCCGCCGTTCATGTCACCCACCGTTTCGGCGCCTTTCGGCATGTCGGTTATCGTCGTTATTTCTTCTCGCGCTTCCTTGCCTACTTCGCCATCCAGATCATCTCCGTTGCGGTCGGTTGGCAGATCTACGACCTGACGCGCGATCCGTTCGATCTCGGGCTTATCGGGCTCTTCCAGTTCCTGCCGTCGCTCGTGCTGATCCTGGTCACCGGATCGGTTGCCGATCGCTACAACCGGCGCATGATCATGGGCATCTGCATGGTGATCAGCACACTTTGCGCCGTGGCGCTGCTCATGCTGACGGTCATGGGCCTTTTCTCGCCCTGGCCGGTCTATGCCATCCTGATCGTCTTCGGCATCGAGCGCGCGTTTCTGGCGCCCGCCTCGCAGTCGCTGGCACCCAATCTGGTAACGCCCGAAGATCTGCCCAATGCGATCGCCTGGAATTCGACATCGTGGCAGACGGCGATGATCGTCGGTCCGGTCGCAGGCGGCCTGATCTATGGCTTCGGCCCCGTCGCGCCCTATGCCGTCGGCGTCTGCTTCTTCGCCGCTGCGGCGCTGATGGTGTTTGCCATTCCGAAGCCGGCGGCGCGCTCCAAAGCGTCGGCGCAGAGCTGGGAGACAATCACCGCCGGTTTCCGCTATATCAAGGCGGAGAAGGTGGTGCTGGGTGCGATCTCGCTCGATCTCTTCGCGGTGCTGCTTGGTGGCGCCGTCGCGCTGATGCCGGTCTTTGCCCGCGATATCCTTGATCTTGGCCCATGGGGTCTCGGCTTACTGCGCGCCGCCCCCGGCGTTGGCGCCGTCGGCATGGCGGTGTGGCTGGCCGCCCACCCCATCCGTCACCGCGCCGGTTTCTACATGTTCACCGGCGTTGCTCTCTTCGGCCTCGGCACCGTCGTCTTCGGTCTGTCGGCAACGCCGTGGGTATCGATCGCAGCACTCGTCGTCATGGGCGCTGCCGACATGATCTCGGTCTATGTGCGCGAGATCCTGATCACGCTGTGGACGCCGGACGAGCTTCGCGGTCGCGTCAATGCGGTCAACATGGTGTTCGTCGGCGCCTCCAATGAGCTTGGCGAATTCCGGGCAGGCATGATGGCTTCCGGCTTCGGCGCGGTCTTTGCTGTTGCTTTCGGCGGTGCGGGCACGCTTCTGGTGTCGGCGCTCTGGGCGCTCGGCTTCCCGCAGTTGCGCAAGATCGACACGCTCGACGTGCCAAAGCACCACCGCTAAAACCCTTCCAGGAAAGCTGCGGTTTTCCGCCAGCAAATGCGCAGGTTCTCCCGGCCGAGGCTTGCCGTCAGGCCGTCTTCCTGTCGCCGGCGTGCAGAAAGATGAGATCGAGGAAATTCTCCATCCAGGTGCGCAACGGCGCATCGTGCTGCATGCGACCGTCGAGATGGGCCTTGCCCATCTGGGCGCCAGGCAGCTCGAAGCGGTGCGCGCCGTGCACGACCCAGCGATGCATCATGGCGCGCGTCAGTTCGCCGTGAAACTGGATGCCCCAGGCATTGTCGCCATAGCGGAAGGCCTGGTTCGGATAGGTTTCGCCGGTCGCCAGCAGTTCGGCTCCAGCCGGCAGATCGAAACCCTCGCGATGGAAATGGTAGACCATGGCCGGCCAGTCCATCAGCGCCCGGCCGGCTTCGGTGGCCACCAGCGGATACCAGCCGATTTCCGTCATACCTTCATGATGCGGCGCAACCTTGCCGCCGAGATTGCGCGCCAGCATCTGTGCGCCGAGGCAGATGCCGAGATAGGGCTTGTTTTCGCTCAGCGGCACCGACAGCCAGTCGATCTCGCGACGGACGAAATCCTCCTCGTCATTGGCGCTCATCGGGCCGCCGAAGATGATCGTGCCGCCGTGGTGTTCGAGCGTCGAAGGCAGCTCGTCGCCAAGCGCCGGACGACGGATGTCGAGGGGAAAACCCTTCTGCGTGAGGATCTGGCCGACACGGCCGGCGCTCGATCGCTCCTGGTGCAGGACGATGAGGATGGGTTTCCTGTCGATCTCGGCGGGTATCGGCATTTCAGCTTTCCTGTTGCGGTTCGCTTTCTTCCGCCGCATCGATCCTTGCCGCGACCTCCCGTCGCTTCAAGACCCGGTCCCGTCCGGACACGCCGAGAAGATCGGCGATCCGCCAGATCACATGGTCTTCCATCTCGCTGCGCTCGCCGTCGGCGTAGACGATTTCCCAGAGCATGCCGATCAATTCGATGCGCTGCTCCTCGGAAAGGTGCCGCTTCACTTCGGCGGTGAACTGATAGAAGTCGATCGCCTCGCTCTCGGCGGATTTACCGGCTTCGACCAGCGCGCCGAGTGCCGCATCGTCGAGTGCATAATGCTGCTTGATGATCGTGCGCATCTTGCGCTGCTCGGAGGCGAGGATCTTGCCGTCCGCCTCCATTACCTGAATGCAGAGTGCGATGACCGCCACGCGCGGGTCACCCCTCTCGATCCGCGTCGTCGGGCCGGTCAGGCCCTCGAGAAACGTCCGGAACCGTTCAAACATGTTTTCGCCCACAGCCCCTCAAAAACTCAGAACAATCGGAAACTGGTCTTTTCCGGCACTTTTTCGCCGGCAGCCGGTTCCCGCACGCCAGGATCGTCCGGAGGACGGCCGAAGAACGGGTCGGCGACCTGCTCGCCATTGGACGCACCTTCCTTCTCGCGTGTCTTCTCGACGATCGGGGCCGGCTTCCTGGCCTCCACCACCTTGATCGGCTCCGCGCGCTCCCGCGGCGTTTCGGGCGCTGCTTCGATGATCACCGGCGTATCGACAACCTGTTTCGTCGGTGCCGGACCGTGGGCTACGGGATGGTGCTCGGCCACCACTGGCGGCAGGCTGCGGATGGCTTCATCGGCGCTCAGATGGCCATCCTCGACCTGTGCGGCAAGCTGCAGGGCCGGTGCTTTCCATTCGAAGGCGTCGAGCCGCCCGCTGACGGGCGAGACCGGCAGCCAGGTGGGCGAGGTCACGCCGTCGGCGGTCCAGGCGGGATCGCGCGGGCTCTTCAGGGCCTGGGCCATCCAGTGGCGGATGCGGCCCTCGTCACCGGTGTCGGCCTCTTCGATGTCGGCGAGCAGCAGAAAGATGCTCTCAGTCGGCTCCAGCCGGGCTGCCGCCTCTGCCTTGGTGCGGGCAAGCAGAAGCTCGCGGGCCTCGAGTGCGGCCTCGGCGACGGCTGCCATGGCGACAGCATTGTTTGGACGCAGCGATTCGAGCTTTCTCGCGCGCTTCAGCCGGTCGACCGCCGTGTCGCCGCCGCGCGCCCGCACGTAGAGGCGGGCAACATCGGGATGCGGCTCGTGCTTCCACGCCTTTTCGAGGATCGACGCTCCCTTGCGCAGACTATCCTCGCGAAACAGCGCCTTTGCCGCGACGAGGGCGGCAGGCACCAGGTGTTCGTCAAGCTTGAGCGCGGCAAGCGCATCGTCGCGGGCAGCCTTGGCATCGCCGTCAAGGCGGCTCATGGCGCGGGCGGTCAGAAGCACGGCCTTCTTGCGGTCGGCCTCCTTGCGTTCAAGCACATGGGCTGTCCGGCTTTGGTCAAGCAGGCGCAGCGCGTCGTCCCATTGTCCGGCCTGGCTCTGGCTGTCGAGCGTCGCAAGCGTCGCCCAGGGCAGGTGCGGCGCCTTTTCGGCCGCCCGCTCGGCATATTGGCGCGCTGCCTCGTGCGCGCCGAGGCGCTTGGCTTCGAGATAGAGACCGCGCAGGCCGAGCTCGCGCGTCTCCGGATCGTCGGCCATCAGTTCGAACTTCTTGCGCGCGTCGTCGTACTTGCCCTCGATCAGGAACGTCTGGGCTTCGAGCAGGTGGATCAACGGTTCCTGGTCGGCGCTGATCAAACCGCGGGTGCGGGCCGTCATCTTGCGCGCCTGATTGGCGTCGCCGGCGCCGGCAGCGATCAGACCGGTCGATAGCGCCTGATAGCCCCTGTCGCGCTTTCGGGCGCGGAAATAGCGGGTGACGGTGTGCGGCGACAGCCAGATTGTGCGTACCAGCCAGATGGCGATCAGCATTGCGGCAATCAGCGAGATCAGCAGCGATGCCGCGCGCATCAGGCTCATTTCGATGAGCTGCCCCTGCCAGACGAGCGAGAGTTCGCCCGGCCGATCCGCGAGCCACGCAAAGCCGAGGCCAAGGCAAAGGACGATCAGGATGAAGATCAAAATGCGGATCATGTCTGTCTTCCTCAGCCCTGGGTGCCGGACTTGTCCATCGTCGCCGCGACGGCAGCATCGATGATGCCTTCGACCCGGAGACGCTGGTCGAGCTTGGCCTTGAACGCTTCGCCAGCGGTTTTGGCCGCTGCCGGAAGACCGTCCCATTCCAATGCGGCCCCCTTGAGGTCGCCGTTGTTCAGCTTGTCCTCGATGCGGGCGACGACGGCCTCCGGCGTGTCGCCTTCGACGCTGCCGACGGGGCGCACGCGGATGCCCGACATGGCGCTGGACACGAGGCGGTCGAAGATGCCCTCGTTCGGGTCCGGCTGATCAAGCGCGTCGAGCATTGTTCCCGATACCGTTGCAAAGTCCCGGCGAAGGTCCGTCCGCGTTGCCACGCCTGTCGTTGCATCCTGGGCGAGGCCGGTCACCGCGGCCTCATCAGGGGCAATGCTGCGGAGCGCATCGAGCTCAGCCAGGAACGGCCCGCCGCGATCGATCGCGGTCTTGAGCGCGGTGACGGCGACGGCCTTGGCGACCTGGATATCGTTGGCAGGCTCGTTGAGTTTCTGTTCGGCGGAATCGATGCGGCTTGTCAGTTCGGCCCTGGCCGCCGTTGCCGATTGCCGCGCTTCGGCAAGGCCTGATTTCAGCGCGGCGATCTCCTTGGTCAGGTTCGACACTTCGGCTTGGAGCGCTGTCACCTCGGCGGTTGCCGCTCCGCCGGCCCCCGGTTGTGCAGTTGTCTGCTCCAGTGCGGCGAGGCGGTTCTCAAGCGGTGCGATGTCGACGGTTGCTGTTGGCACCTGCATGCCGGCCACCTGATCGCGCAGGGCCTGGATTTCGCTCGAAAGCGTCATGTCCGTGGTCGATGCGCCGCGGTCGGGGCCGAGCGGGGGGATATAGCCGGCATATTGCAGCACGCCGAAGCCGAGCAGCGTGACCAGGCCGCCGAGGATGCCGGCCGCCAATGAGCCGGCATTGGACGGCGGCTTTTGCACGGCGGTTGCCTCAGGCTCGCGGCTGATATGCGGCGGCTCCTCGGTGAAGGCGGCTGCTGCCGCATCGGCGCGCTGCTCCTCGATTTCCTCTTCGAGCCGGGCTTCCGCTGCGCCATCGGTCTCGGAGACTTCGGTAGGTTCATCGGCGGTTGCCGCGCGGCCGGCCGTTGCTTCGGCGTCTTCCGTCACGGCTTTTTCCGCTTCAAGGTCGATCGTCAGCGGCTCTTTCTCGGCTTTCGAGCGGCGCGGCGGGTTTTCCGATACCATGGTGACCTCTTACCGTTGTTGCCTGTCGGTTCTGGCAACAAACCTAGTCAGGCTGGCCGGTGAGGGAAAGCCCCCTTGCTTCCGTTTTTGATCGAAATAGCATTAGAGAAGCCTGAAAAGGCTTTCTTCGTCGGGTCTTGAGGCGACCTCGACCGGTGTCCCGTCCGGCAGGGCTCCGGCAACGGCGGCGCTGAGGCAGAGGTAGCGCGGCGAGAAGGCGGCGGCCTTAAGGCCGGCTTCGACAAGAAGCGCGGCGAAGCGTCGCGCGGTGTCATGGGAATAGAGCAGCACAGCCTCCGGCTGGCCGGCGGACAGCAGGCGCGCCAAAGCCTCGGGCGGGTGCGCGATCGGCTGCATGCGGTAGCATTCAACAGTGACGTGCTCGACTTGAAGCCGCCGCAGCGTGGCTTCAAGTCCGTCGGAGCGGGGCGATCCGGCGAGATAGAGCAGGGGTGTTTCAGATGCAACAGGGGTTGCCGCGATCAGGTCCGCGAGGCTCTTGCCCGTTCCGGCTCCCGTGTGGACCGAGGTGAAGCCGAGGTCGCGTGCCGCACGGGCCGTCGCCTCGCCGACGCAGAAGCAGGGTTCCGTCTTATGCGCCTCCAGTTCAGCGCCAAGTTCGGCGAGCACCCGAACGGCTTCGGCGCTGGTGAGGGCGATCCCGGCATGCGGCTTTTCGAGCGCTCTTCGCGCCGCCTCAGGCAAATGTTCTGCTCGTGCCAACGGCAGCAGCAGCGGCCGATGACCCATGGCCTCCAGCCGGCTGACCGTCGCCTCGGCGGCGGGCTGCGGCCGGGTCACGAGCAGCCGCATGGTTCAGGTCCAGCTCGCGAAGAAGCCGGGTCCCGCCTGCGCGCGGATGTCTTCGCCGGCCTTTTGCCCAAGGGCTTCGGCATCGGCAGCCTTGCCTTCGACAGCGATGCGGTGATGGGTGCGACCATCAGGCGTCAGGATCATGCCGGAGAAACGCAGATGGGTGCCGTCGGAGATCGCCAGACCGGCGATCGGAGTGCGACAGGAGCCGTCGAGCGTCGCGAGGAAGCCACGTTCGCAGGCGACCGCCTCATGGGTTCGTGCATCGTCGATCGCGGCGAGCAGGTCGTTGACGCGTTTGTCGGCCATCCTGCTCTCGATACAGATCGCGCCCTGGGCCGGTGCCGGCGGAAACTCTTCCGGATCAAGCAGCTCGGTCGGCACGTCGGTCATGCCGAGCCGCTTCAGGCCGGCATAGGCAAGCAGCGTCGCATCGACCTGGCCCTCGGCGAGCTTGCGCAGCCGCGTCTCGACCTGGCCGCGATAGGTGATGACGTTGATGTCTGGCCGCAGCCGGCGGATCAGCGCCTGGCGGCGCAACGACGACGAGCCGACGGTCGCGCCTTGCGGCAATTCCATCAGCCTCGGTGCGGTGCGGCCGACGAAGGCGTCACGGATGTCTTCACGCGGCAGGAAGGCCGAAAGAAACAGGCCGTCGGGAAGTCTGGTCGGCATGTCTTTCGACGAATGCACGGCGAAATCGAGTTCGCCTGACAGCAACTGCTGTTCGATTTCCTCGGTGAACAGGCCCTTGCCGCCGATCTCGGCGAGCGACCGATCGGTGATGCGATCGCCCTTGGTGGAAAGGATGACGATCTCGAACATTTCCAGCGACAGACCATGCACTGCCGCGAGGCGATCACGCGTTTCATGGGCTTGGGCGAGCGCCAGCGGGCTGCCGCGCGTGCCGATCCGGAAAGGTTTTGTTTGCATCAAAGGCTATCCATTGTTACCGGAGTTCCGTGTACCCACCTTTCGGTGCCACCGCAATCTTTGAGTAGTTCCTGATGTCCCCGCCCTTGCGCATCCTCGGCATAGAAACAAGCTGCGATGAAACCGCCGCTTCCGTCGTGCTGCGCGACGAAAACGGCAGAGGAAGCATCCTCGGCGATGTCGTTCTCAGCCAGCTGGAAGAGCATAGCGCCTATGGCGGCGTCGTTCCAGAAATTGCCGCGCGCGCCCATGTTGAGGCGCTCGATGCCCTGATCGAGGAGGCGCTGCTGCGCGCCGGCGTGACGCTCCAGGACATCGACGCGATTGCTGCGACAAGTGGTCCCGGTCTGATCGGCGGCCTGATCGTCGGGCTGATGACCGGCAAGGCGATCGCCCGGGCGACCGGCAAGCCGCTCTACGCCGTCAACCATCTCGAAGGCCATGCGCTGACCGCGCGGCTGACCGACGGCCTTTCCTTTCCCTATCTGATGCTGCTCGTTTCCGGCGGCCACACGCAGCTGATCCTGGTCAAGGGCGTCGGCGACTACGAGCGCTGGGGCACGACGATCGACGACGCGCTCGGCGAGGCCTTCGACAAGACGGCGAAGTTGCTCGGCCTTCCCTATCCGGGCGGGCCGGCGGTCGAGCGGGCGGCGGTGAGCGGTAATCCCGGGCGTTTCGATTTTCCCCGCCCGCTGGTCGGCGACGCCAGGCTCGATTTCTCGTTCTCGGGGCTGAAGACCGCGGTCCGCCAGGCGGCGCAATCGCTGGAGCCGGTGACGGAGCAGGACATCGCCGACATCTGCGCCTCCTTCCAGCGTGCGATCTCGCGCACGCTGAAGGATCGGATCGGGCGCGGATTGAAGCGGTTCAAGGCGGATCACGCGTCGGTCGAAAAGCCGGCGTTGGTCGTTGCCGGCGGGGTTGCCGCCAATCAGGTGCTGCGCGCGACGCTCCAGGAACTCTGCGACAAGAACGGCTTCGATTTCATCGCACCGCCATTGCAACTGTGTACCGACAATGCCGCAATGATCGCCTGGGCGGGTGCCGAGCGTTTTGCCGCCGGTTTGCCGGCAGACGGTCTCGATGTCGCGCCGCGGTCGCGCTGGCCGCTCGACCAACAGGCGCAAACCTTGCTCGGTTCGGGCAAGCGTGGCGCCAAGGCATGATGGACAGGATATGAACGCCAACCCGAAGATCGTGGTGGTCGGTGCGGGTGCCTTCGGCACGGCACTTGCCGCCGTCGCCGCATCGGCCAACGGCAGCGATGTGACCCTTCTCGCCCGGCGCGAGGAGATTGCGGATGAATGTCGGCGAACCGGTCGCAACGAGCGGGCGCTTCCGGGCATCGACCTGCCGGCGGGGCTCAAGCACAGCGCGGATGCCGCGGTGCTCGGCGATGCCGAGATCGTGCTGTTCGTGATGCCCTCACAGGCCCACAGGGAGGCCGCGCGGCAATATGGCCCGTCGATCAATGCCGCGGCCACGATCGTTACCTGCGCCAAGGGCATGGAGCAGGCGACGGGCCGTCTGCTGACCGATGTGCTGGCGGAAGAACTGCCGGGCCACGGCATCGGCGTGCTCTCCGGCCCCGGCTTCGCGGCCGACATCGCCAAAGGGCTGCCGACGGCGATGGTGGTCGCTGCTGGCGACAATGACACGGCGACGCTGCTCGCCGAGGCGCTGTCCGGTCCGACCTTCCGTCTCTATCCTTCAGAAGATCGCATCGGCGTGCAGCTTGGCGGCGCGTTGAAGAACGTGCTCGCCATTGCCTGCGGCATTGTCGAGGGCGCGGGTCTGGGCGACAGCGCCCGGGCGGCGCTGATCTCGCGTGGTCTTGCGGAAATGTCTCGTTTTGTCGTCGCCGAAGGCGGCGATGCCGATACCGTTCGCGGCCTCTCGGGGCTCGGCGATCTCGTGCTGACGGCGACAAGCCATCAGTCGCGCAACCTCCGCTTCGGCATTGCGCTCGGCAAGGATGGCCGCGCCAGCGGACGCCAGGGCGAACTTGTCGAGGGTGCTTTTGCCGCCTCGGTCGCCGCCCGCGTCGCGTGCGATCTCGGCGTCGAGATGCCGATCACGGAAGCGGTTGCCGCCATCATCGACGGCAGGCTCGATGTGCGCACGGCCCTTGAACAATTGATGTCCCGTCCGATCACCCAGGAATGAACTGGTCGGCGGGATGAGGAAAAGTGCTAAGCGGTTTTCCGCCCGCATCCCGCGCCAAACGAAAACTCAGGAGGAAGCATGCTCTTCGCACTTCAATGCACCGACAAAACAGGCGCGCTGCAACTTCGGCTCGACACGCGCCCGGATCATGTCGCCTATCTCAACGACCTCAATGCCAAGGGCATTCTGAAAATGGCCGGCCCCTTCCTCGGCGACGACGGCAAGCCGACCGGCAGCCTGGTCATCGTCAAGGCGGAGACGATCGACGATGCGCGCGCCATCGCCGAAGCCGATCCCTATGCCAAGGCTGGCCTGTTCTCCAACGTCGAAATCAAGGCCTTCAACTGGGTCTTCAACAACCCGGAGGCTTGAAGCGCGATGGCGTTCTGGCTTTACAAATCCGAACCCTTCAAGTGGTCCTGGCAGATGCAGAAGGACGTTGGCGCGAAGGGCGCCGAATGGACCGGCGTTCGCAACTACCTCGCACGCAACAACATGCGGGCGATGCAGATCGGCGACAAGGGCTTCTTCTACCACTCGAACGAAGGGCTCGAAATCGTCGGCATCACCGAAGTGTGCGCGCTGTCGCATCCGGATTCGACCGCCGAGGGTGATGCCCGCTGGGACTGCGTTGATATTCGCGCCGTTTGCGACGTGCCGCGGCCGGTGACGCTGAAGGAGATCAAGGATAACCCGAAGCTCGCCAACATGGCCCTGGTCACCAGCATGCGCCTGTCTGTCCAGCCGGTCACCGAAGACGAGTGGATCGAGGTCTGCCGCATGGCCGGGTTCGACAATCCGCCACGGTAGCTTTGTTTTCCGCGTGATTTATCCGAAAATCGGTTCCCACTTTTCGGATCACGCTTGGAGCGTTTCTTGAAGACCGATCCCGAAAGCTTCATCCGCGCCAATACCGGCGTTCTGTCGCCGCCGCATGTGCCGGAAATCCGGCTGCATCTGGCGACGGAAGCGCACGAGCTCTGGCTGAAAACGGAGGAGGAACTGGAGGAAATCGGTCTGCCGCCGCCGTTCTGGGCCTTTGCCTGGGCCGGCGGCCAGGGGCTGGCGCGTTATATCATCGATCATCCGGAGGTGGTGCGCGGCCGGCGTGTCGTCGACTTCGCCTCGGGTTCCGGGCTGGTCGCCATCGCCGCGATGAAGGCCGGTGCGGCTTCGGTGCTTGCCGCCGATATCGATCCCTGGGCCGAGACGGCGGTGCGGCTCAATGCCGACCTCAACGGCGTCGAGATTGCCTATACTGCGGAGGATATCACCGGCCGCGACCTGGCCGCCGACATCTACCTTGCCGGCGACGTCTTCTACGACAAGTCCTTTGCCGAGCGCCTGCTGCCGTGGTTCACGGCGCTCGTTTCCGGCGGTGCGACGGTTATCGTCGGCGATCCCGGTCGCGCCTATTGTCCGCGCGACAGGATGACCGCGCTGGCGACCTACGAGGTGCCGGTCACAAGGGCGCTTGAAGACAGCGAGGTCAAGCGCACGACGGTCTGGCGGTTCGGCGCGCCCGCGCCTGCGGTGGTTCAGGATTGACGGGTGGTTCTTGCGATCGGCCTTCGATCGAAGGCGTGCACCGGTTGTTGGGCGTTGAACGCGATTCCGCCCGGCTGTCATCGATGAGTGGCGTTCAAGGCCTTCGCTCAGCTTGTCACAAAGCTACCGCCGGATCACGCAGACGCCATGTTCCCAGGCGCAGGAGCGGTTGAACGTTTTCGGCGACACGACGATGATCTTTGCGCGCTTCACCGGCTGCGGCGGCGCAAACTGACCGTCGTCATAGTAGCGGTAGTTGCCTTCCTGGCTGAAATAGATGCCGTTGCCCGGATCCCTATAGGCTGAAATGCCGCCGACATAGGTGCCGATGCTGCCGATCGTGTCGGGCAAGCCATAGCCGCCGTAGATATCCGGGCGATAATCGTAGCGGTCGCCTGATGTCCAGATGTTGCGCATTGCCTGGTCACGCCCCCAGCCGTCGCGGTAGTGCCGCCGCTCGGTATAGTGCCTATCATATGGGCGGTATCGGGGAAGGCGGATATGACGGCCGCGGGTCTCGACTTCCGGCGGTCCATTCTGGGCAGTCCAATCGTTGCGCGGTACCTGATTGCGGCCGTACGTTGTGCGATAACCCATGCGCTCGAACTGGTGGCGGGTAAAGGAGCGATGCGAATGCAGCCGGATATGCCGGCTGCGCGTCTGCACTTCCGGCGGCCCGCCCCAGTCTCCTGCCCTGACCGGCAGGCAGGCAGTGGCGACAAGGAGGCCGGCAAGTGCTAAAACTTTGGTCGCATGGATTGCTCGCAACAGAGTCATTCTGTCCGCCCTCCGCAAAACGCTTAACAAATCGTTAAGTCCACTCTGGGGCAATTTCGCCGGAAAGTCACGGATTTGGTTGTGTTTTTCGTGCGTATCGTTAATCGGGCGCGGTGTCTCGGTCGGACCTGAAAATGCCGCTTTTCGTCTAATCGATTAAATTGATTTTGCACTGCAAACACACTTGTCGTTAAGCAATATGGTGATTAAAGGTCCGAAGGACTGAATTGCGCACAATCAGGTGCGATACCGGACTAAAATCGTCCACTTTTTGGGCGTAAATCCGGGCATTTCCGTGAGGTTCCGATGACGGATGTCACAAGAAGCCGGCCGCTGTCGCCGCATCTTCAAATCTATAAACCAATCCCGACAATGGTGATGTCCATTGTGCACCGCATTACCGGCGGCGCGCTCTATTTCGGCACCATCCTCGTGGCCTGGTGGTTGATCGCCGCCGCGTCCGGCGAAGCATATTATGACTGGGTCAGCTGGCTGTTCGGCACGCTCCTCGGCAAGCTGGTGCTCTTCGGCTACACCTGGGCCCTGGTGCATCATATGCTCGGCGGCCTGCGCCACTTCATGTGGGACCTCGGCTATGGCTACGAGAAGCATTTTGCCACGAAGGTGGCCAAGGCGACGATCGTCGGGTCGGTGGCGCTCACCGTGCTGATCTGGGTGGTCGGCTATCTCGTGCGGTACTGAGGGGACAAGACCATGAACATGCGCACACCTCTCAGCAAGGTCCGCGGCTACGGCTCCGCCAAGGAAGGCACCGATCACTTCTGGCGCCAGCGCGTCACGGCGGTCGCCAACGTGCCGCTGCTGATCTTCTTCGTCATCTTCCTCGGTCGTTATGCCGGCGCTCCCTACGCGGACGTCGTCGCAGCGCTTTCGAACCCCTTCGTCGCCGTCGTCATGGGACTGGTCCTGCTTTCGGGCCTGATCCACATGAAGCTCGGCATGCAGGTGATCATCGAGGACTACGTGCACGGCGAGGGCGCGAAGATCGCCCTTCTCATGCTCAACACATTTTTCGCGATCGCGGTTGGCGGACTCTGTCTTTTCGCCATCCTGAAGATCGCTTTTGCAGGGTAATTTCGTCATGGCATCGATCAGTTCACCCGCTGCAAACGGCAAGGCCTATCAGTATGTCGATCACGCCTTCGACGTCGTCGTCGTCGGCGCCGGCGGTGCCGGTCTGCGCGCCACGCTCGGCATGGCGGAGCAGGGCCTGAAGACGGCCTGCATCACCAAGGTCTTCCCGACCCGTTCGCACACCGTCGCGGCCCAGGGCGGCATCGCCGCCTCGCTGCAGAACATGACGCCGGACAGCTGGCAGTGGCACCTCTACGACACAGTCAAGGGCTCCGACTGGCTCGGCGACGTCGACGCCATGCAGTATCTCGCCATGGAAGCGCCGAAGGCGGTCTATGAGCTCGAGCATTACGGCGTGCCGTTCTCGCGCAACGAGGAAGGCAAGATCTACCAGCGGCCGTTCGGCGGCCACATGCAGAACTATGGCGAAGGCCCGCCGGTGCAGCGCACCTGTGCTGCGGCCGACCGCACCGGTCACGCCATCCTGCACACGCTTTACGGCCAGGCGCTCCGCAACAACGCCGAGTTCTTCATCGAGTATTTCGCGCTCGACCTGATCATGTCGGATGATGGCCGCTGCACCGGCGTCGTCGCCTGGAACCTCGACGACGGCACCATCCATCGCTTCTCCGCCAAGATGGTGGTGCTTGCGACCGGTGGTTACGGCCGCTCCTATTTCTCGGCAACCTCGGCGCACACCTGCACCGGCGACGGCGGCGGCATGATCGCCCGCGCCGGCCTGCCGCTGCAGGACATGGAATTCGTCCAGTTCCACCCGACCGGCATCTATGGCGCAGGCTGCCTGATCACCGAAGGTGCGCGCGGCGAAGGCGGTTATCTCGTCAATTCCGAAGGCGAGCGTTTCATGGAGCGCTATGCGCCGTCGGCCAAGGACCTTGCGTCGCGCGACGTCGTTTCGCGCTGCATGACGATGGAAATCCGCGAAGGCCGCGGCGTCGGCAAGAACAAGGACCACATCTTCCTGCATCTCGACCATCTCGATCCGGCCGTGCTGCACGAGCGCCTGCCCGGCATCTCGGAATCGGCGAAGATCTTTGCCGGCGTCGACGTGACCCGCGAGCCGATCCCGGTCCTGCCGACCGTGCACTACAACATGGGCGGCGTGCCGACCAACTACTGGGGCGAAGTGCTCAACGCCGACAGCCAGAACCCCGAGCGCATCGCGCCCGGCCTGATGGCCGTGGGTGAAGCCGGCTGCGCTTCGGTGCACGGTGCCAACCGTCTCGGCTCCAACTCGCTGATCGACCTGGTGGTCTTCGGCCGCGCCGCTGCCATCCGCGCCGGCCAGGTCATCGACCGCAACGAGGCGGTGCCGGCGCTCAACGTTGCCGCCTGCGACAAGATCATGGCCCGCTTCGACGCCCAGCGTCATGCCAATGGCGGCACACCGACGGCGGTGCTGCGCGAAAAGATGCAGCGCGCCATGCAGGAAGACGCCGCCGTGTTCCGCACGCAGGAGTCGCTGGAATCGGGCTGCAAGCGTATCTCGGCGATCTGGCAGGAACTGCCCGACGTCAAGGTCACCGACCGCTCGATGATCTGGAACTCCGACCTCGTCGAGACGCTGGAGCTGCAGAACCTGATGGCCAACGCCATCACCACGATCTACGGCGCCGAAGCGCGCAAGGAGAGCCGTGGCTCGCACGCCCGCGAAGACTACACCGGCGGGGCGCTTGGCGGCCGCGACGACGTCAACTGGCGCAAGCACACGCTCGCCTGGGTCAACGAGGCTGGCGACGTCAAGCTCGACTATCGCCCGGTTCACACCGACCTGATCGCCGAAGGCATCGATCCGAAAAAGATCGAGCCCAAGGCCCGCGTCTACTGATCTTGAGGAATAAGGCACATGGTTGAACTCGCTCTCCCCAAGAACTCGCAGATGACCGAAGGCAAGGTCTGGCCGAAGCCGGAAGGCGCGACCAATGTTCGCGAATACCGCATCTACCGCTGGAACCCTGATGACGGCAACAATCCGCGCATCGATACCTTCTATATCGATATCGACGATTGTGGCCCGATGGTGCTCGACGGTCTGCTCTACATCAAGAACAAGATCGACCCGACGCTGACGCTGCGCCGCTCCTGCCGCGAAGGCATCTGCGGCTCCTGCGCGATGAACATCGACGGTACCAACACGCTGGCCTGCACCAAGGGCATGGACGAGGTGAAGGGTGCGGTAAAGGTCTATCCGCTGCCGCACATGCCCGTCGTCAAGGACCTGGTGCCGGACCTCACCCACTTCTATGCCCAGCACCGCTCGATCGAGCCGTGGCTGAAGACGGTGACGCCGACGCCGGCCAAGGAATGGAAGCAGAGCCACGAGGACCGCCTCAAGCTCGACGGCCTCTACGAATGCATTCTCTGCGCCTGCTGCTCGACCTCCTGTCCGAGCTATTGGTGGAACGGCGACCGTTACCTCGGTCCGGCGGTTCTGCTGCAGGCCTATCGCTGGCTGATCGACAGCCGCGACGAGGCGACGGGTGAACGTCTCGACAATCTCGAGGATCCGTTCCGCCTCTATCGCTGCCACACGATCATGAATTGCGCCCAGGCCTGTCCGAAGGGCCTCAACCCGGCCAAGGCGATTGGCGAGATCAAGAAGATGCTGGTCGAGCGTCGGGTCTGATCCGAGGCTCTTTAAGAGTTATCGCATATCGCGGCGGGCCCTGTGCCCGCCGCTTGCGTTTCCTCTCGCTGGAGCGAGGAAGCGTCCTCAAACGGCCCAGTCGGCCCATCCGACAATCGTTGATTGTGCCGGCGCAAGACGGTCATTTCGGTCACCCGAAGCAACACGCGGCCGGGCAAGAATTCGCGATTGTCCCGTTCGCGCGGACGTTTCAATCCTGCAACAGGTCTCCATGAATCGTCGTCCCTTGATTTGACAGGTGGATTTGCTGTATTTCGGCCTATATTATCGCGTTGCATCATGGTTCGCGGAACACATCGGGAGTAAAGATATGCGGGTTATTCATGCGGCGGCGGGGCTGGCGGTTGTGCTTGCGCTGACCGGATGCCAGCGGACATCGATGGGTGGCTTCAGCTCCCAGGATTCTTCACCTGCTCCCCTCCAGGCTCAGCCCGTGCCGTCGGTCTCGTCGAACCAGCTCCCCGATCCCACTGGCAACACGTCGCAATTCCCGGCTGCACCGACGGCTGGAACGGCGGTAGCGGGTGGCGCGCAGCAAGCCGGCACGCAGGTTGCCGCAGCCACCAACGCACTCGATGTGACCAAGGAATCGATGGTCGGCAACTGGCGCGTTTCCAGCGCCGGCAGCTCCTGCGACATGTTCCTGACGCTTACCAACCTCGGCAGCGGTTCGCGCGGCGGCACACGTGGCTGCGCCGGCGAGCTGACGGCGATGGGCTCCTGGGAAGTGGCCGGCAAGCAGGTTGTCCTGAAGGACCGTACCGGCAACGCCATCGCCCGCCTCTACAAGACGGCCGATGCGCGCTTCGACGGCTCGACCAACGGTGGCCAGCCCGTCAGCCTCAGCCGCTAATGGCATGGTCCAGCCCGGCTTACCGCCGGGCTTCTTGTTTTCCGGTCCACCTCGGGTGAGACGTGCTCAATCCTGACGACAGCATCTACCGCAAGCTCGAAACGCTCGTTCAGAGCGGCGAGCGCAAACGCGATCCCGCCCAGTTCGCGATCGCCCGGCGATTCGATCACCTTTCAGCCGAGTTGCTCGCGAGCAGACCGTCGCGCAAGACCAATGCGCTCGGTTGGCTTTTTGCCTCGCGCAAGAAGGATCATCCGCCGGTCAAGGGGCTCTACATCCACGGCGGCGTCGGCCGCGGCAAGACCATGCTGATGGACATGTTCTTCGAGGCCGTGCCGATCCAGCGCAAGCGCCGGGCGCATTTTCACGAGTTCATGGCCGATGTGCACGAGCGGATCTACAAACATCGCCAGAAGCTGAAGAACGGCGAGACGAAGCAGGCCGATCCGATTCCGCCGGTCGCCTCCGAGCTTTTCGGCGAGGCGCGGCTTCTCTGCTTCGATGAGTTTACGGTCACCGATATCGCCGATGCGATGATCCTTGGCCGCCTTTTTGGCGAGCTGTTCGCCAAGGGCTGCGTGCTGGTGGCGACGTCAAACGTGGCGCCTGACAATCTCTATCGCGACGGGCTGAACCGCGGCCTCTTCCTGCCCTTCATCGATCTCCTGAAGGCCAATGCCGAGATCATCTCGCTGGATACGGATACCGACTATCGCCTGACCAAGACGGACGGCAGCCCGGTCTGGCTGTCGCCGCTCGGAGCGGAAGCAGAAGCCGCCATGGATCGCGCCTGGTACTGCGTGACGGCCGGCGCACCGGTCGCTGCTGCGGAGGTGGCGCGCAAGGGCCGCAAGATCCCTGTGCCGGTCGCTGCCGGCAAGAGCGCCCGCTTCACCTTCGCCGACCTCTGCCAGCAGCCGCTGGGGGCCGCCGACTATCTGGCGATCCTCGCGCGCTACACGACGATCTTCGTCGATCACGTGCCGCATCTGGGGCCCCACATGCGCAACGAGACCAAACGCTTCATTCTTCTGGTCGACACGCTTTACGACAACGGCGCCCGTCTCTTCGCCTCGGCGGCCTCGGCGCCGCAGGATCTCTTGACCCAGAAGAAGGGTACCGAAGGCTTCGAATTCGACCGCACGGTTTCGCGGCTGATCGAGATGCAGAGTGAAGAATACGCCGCCGCGCACCCCGCCAACAGTGCTGTTTCGTGACGCAGGCATGACGGAAATTCTTACGTTTACGTAAGAATTTTATGATCTAACCGATTGAAATTGCTTCATCAAAAAGTATCGTTTGATATTTTACCTTTTGCCGTTTAATGGCTTTCGGCGAAGGTTTGGCGTTTGCCGCGTTTCAGGCCTCGATCATATTGGGATCACAAAGGAAGCACTTTCATGGCTCGCAACAAGATCGCACTTATCGGTTCAGGGATGATTGGTGGCACGCTGGCGCATCTCGCCGGCCTGAAGGAACTGGGCGACATCGTCCTCTTCGACATCGCCGACGGCATCCCCCAGGGTAAAGGCCTCGACATCGGCCAGTCCTCCCCGGTCGAAGGCTTCGACGCGAACCTGACGGGTGCCAGCGACTATTCCGCCATCGAAGGCGCTGACGTATGCATCGTCACCGCCGGTGTTGCCCGCAAGCCGGGCATGAGCCGCGACGACCTTCTCGGCATCAACCTCAAGGTCATGGAGCAGGTTGGCGCGGGCATCAAGAAGTATGCCCCGAACGCCTTCGTGATCTGCATCACCAACCCGCTCGACGCCATGGTCTGGGCGCTGCAGAAGTTCTCCGGCCTGCCGAAGAACAAGGTCGTCGGCATGGCCGGCGTTCTCGACAGCGCACGCTTCCGCCTGTTCCTCAGCCAGGAATTCAACGTTTCGGTCCAAGACGTCACCGCCTTCGTTCTCGGCGGTCATGGCGATACCATGGTGCCGCTCGCCCGCTACTCGACCGTTGCCGGCATTCCGCTGACCGACCTCATCCAGATGGGCTGGGTCACCAAGGAGCGCCTCGAAGAAATCATCCAGCGCACCCGTGACGGCGGCGCCGAAATCGTCGGCCTGCTCAAGACCGGCTCTGCCTACTACGCGCCGGCCGCTTCCGCCATCGAGATGGCCGAAGCCTACCTCAAGGACAAGAAGCGCGTTCTGCCCTGCGCCGCGCACCTGACCGGCCAGTACGGCGTCAAGGACATGTATGTCGGCGTTCCCACGGTTATCGGCGCCGGCGGCGTCGAGCGCATCATCGAGATCGACCTCAACAAGACCGAGAAGGAAGCTTTCGACAAGTCGGTCGCTTCGGTCGCCGGCCTTTGCGAAGCCTGCATCGGCATTGCGCCGAGCCTGAAGCAGTAATCGCGCCGGTGGAGCGGACGCTTACATCCGCTCTACCTCTTTGTTTTTGCCGCATTTGTGCGACGACAGGTGTCCCACCTGTCTGCAAAATGCTCCAGACAGGAAAAACACCATGAACATTCATGAATATCAGGCCAAGGCTCTGTTGAAGAGCTACGGCGCGCCGGTCGCGGAAGGTGTCGCGATCTTCTCCGCCGCCGAAGCCGAAGCTGCTGCAAAGAAGCTCCCGGGCCCGCTCTATGTCGTCAAGAGCCAGATCCATGCCGGTGGCCGCGGCAAGGGCAAGTTCAAGGAGCTCAACGCCGACGCCAAGGGCGGCGTGCGCCTGGCGAAGTCGGTCGAAGACGTCGTCGCCAACGTCAAGGAAATGCTCGGCAACACGCTGGTGACCAAGCAGACCGGCCCGGCCGGCAAGCAGGTCAACCGCCTGTACATCGAAGATGGCGCCGACATCGATCGCGAGCTTTACCTCTCGATCCTCGTCGACCGCGCCGTCGGCCAGGTCGCTTTCGTCGTTTCGACCGAAGGCGGCATGGACATCGAAGCCGTTGCCGAACACACGCCTGAAAAGATCGTCACCGTCGCGATCGACCCGGAGACGGGTGTGACCGCCGCCAACCTGAAGACGCTCGCCGACGCGCTGAAGCTCGAAGGCGAAGCCCGCGCCGATTCCGAGACGCTGTTCCCGATCCTCTACAAGGCCTTCGTCGAGAAGGACATGAGCCTTCTGGAAGTGAACCCGCTGATCGTCATGACCAACGGCCGCCTGCGCGTTCTCGACGCCAAGGTCTCGTTCGACGGCAATGCGCTGTTCCGCCACGACGACGTCGTTGCGCTCCGCGACACGACCGAGGAAGACGAGAAGGAAATCGAAGCGTCGAAGTACGACCTCGCCTATGTCGCGCTCGAAGGCAACATCGGCTGCATGGTCAACGGCGCCGGCCTTGCCATGGCGACCATGGACATCATCAAGCTCTACGGTGCTGAGCCGGCGAACTTCCTCGACGTCGGTGGCGGCGCCTCCAAGGAAAAGGTCACCGCGGCCTTCAAGATCATCACCGCCGATCCGGCTGTCGAAGGCATCCTGGTCAACATCTTCGGCGGCATCATGAAGTGCGACGTCATTGCCGAAGGCGTGATCGCCGCCGTCAAGGAAGTGGGCCTCAAGGTTCCGCTCGTCGTTCGCCTCGAGGGCACCAACGCCGAGCTCGGCAAGAAGATCATCAATGAAAGCGGCCTGAACACGGTTTCGGCCGATGATCTGGACGACGCCGCCCAGAAGATCGTCGCAGCGGTTAAGGGAGCCTGACATCGTGACCGATCAGGGCAAACCTATCGCGCGTCAACCGTTTGGCCCGAGCCAGACCGACCTCGATCTGTGCTATTTCGTTTGCTGGGACAGGTCTCCTGAACCTGAAGACGGGGTTGCCGAGCGTTGGGCGCACTTCACCGACAACGAAGACGCCGTGGCCTACTTCAAGGAAAAGTCGAAAGACGAAACCTTGTTTGTCTGGAAGGGCGAACTCGGGATCTCCAAGGTGGATAGCCAGTTCGACTGGTTCCATACGAACTGGTCCAAAAATCTACGAAGCCATCTCGTTGAGCCGGAAACGTCTGGCAAAGGCTACCGCTGGTCGCGCGATGCTTTTGAGGAATTCGATTCCCTCGATATCGAGGAAGAGGAAAGCTGATCCATGTCCATTCTGATCAACAAAGACACAAAGGTTCTCGTACAGGGCCTGACCGGCAAGACCGGCACCTTCCACACCGAGCAGGCGCTTGCCTATCACGGCACCCAGATGGTCGGCGGTATCCACCCGAAGAAGGGCGGCGAGACCTGGACCGGCTCCAAGGGCGAAAGCCTGCCGATCTTCGCTTCGGTTGCCGAAGGCCGTGACGTCACCGGCGCCAATGCCTCGGTAATCTATGTTCCGCCGGCCGGTGCCGCGGCTGCGATCATCGAAGCCATCGACGCCGAGATCCCGTTGATCGTCTGCATCACCGAAGGCATCCCGGTTGCCGACATGGTCAAGGTCAAGGCTCGCCTCGACAAGTCGTCGTCGCGCCTGATCGGCCCGAACTGCCCGGGCGTGCTCACCCCGAACGAGTGCAAGATCGGCATCATGCCGGGCAACATCTTCCGCAAGGGTTCGGTCGGCGTTCTCTCGCGCTCCGGCACGCTCACCTATGAAGCGGTGTTCCAGACCTCCAACGAAGGCCTCGGCCAGACCACGGCTGTCGGCATCGGCGGCGACCCGGTCAAGGGCACCGAGTTCATCGACATGCTGGAAATGTTCCTCGCCGACGACGAGACGAAGTCGATCATCATGATCGGTGAAATCGGCGGCTCGGCCGAAGAAGAAGCGGCTCAGTTCCTGAAAGACGAAGCCAAGCGTGGCCGCAAGAAGCCGATGGTCGGCTTCATCGCCGGCCGCACGGCTCCTCCCGGCCGCACCATGGGCCATGCCGGCGCTGTCATTTCCGGCGGCAAGGGTGGCGCGGAAGACAAGATCGCCGCCATGGAATCGGCCGGCATCCGCGTCTCGCCGTCGCCGGCACGCCTCGGCAAGACGCTGGTCGAAGTCCTCAAGGGCTGACCTCACGTTCGCGTCGTCGGGGCCGGCCGTCCGGGCCGCTCCCGACGAACGCACTGCTCGCATGATTCCTTCGGTCGGCATCGATTTAAGGACAAAATTATGCAGCAAGTAGAAGGTGTTACGGTGGCCCTTGCGCGTCATGTTCGATGCGTGCCGCCGTAAAGACGCAAGCAGGGCGCACAGGATGTGCCCGGTAATGATGAACGACCGGGAAAACCCGGCATCCCAACTTAAGTCAGGAGGCGGACCAAAACGTCCGCGAGAACCCATGGCAAGGCAAGAGGCCAACGAGCAATTCCAGCTCACATCGTTTCTGGACGGCGCGAACGCCGCCTATATCGAGCAGCTCTATGCACGCTACGAAACGGATCCGTCGTCCGTCTCGGCTGAATGGCAGGCCTTCTTCAAGGCGCTCGCCGACAAGCCGGAAGATGTGGTGAAGGCTGCCAAGGGCGCCTCCTGGAAGAAGCCCAACTGGCCGATCGTCGCCAATGGCGAACTCGTCTCTGCGCTCGATGGCGACTGGGGCACGGTCGAAAAGGTCATCGAAAAGAAGGTCAAGGCGAAGGCGGAAGAAGCCGCTGCCGTCACCGGCACCGCCGTGAGCGCCGCAGATATCCTTCAGGCGACGCGCGATTCCGTTCGCGCCATCATGATGATTCGCGCCTATCGTGCTCGTGGCCACCTGCATGCCAAGCTCGATCCGCTCGGCCTTGCTGCCCCGGTCGATGACTACAACGAGCTTTCGCCCTCGAACTACGGGTTTGAGGAGAAGGATCTTGACCGCAAGATCTTCATCGACAACGTGCTCGGCCTCGAATACGCGAGCATTCGCGAAATGGTCGAAATCCTCGAGCGGACCTACTGCTCGACGATCGGCGTCGAATTCATGCACATGTCCAACCCGGAAGAGAAGGCCTGGATTCAGGAACGCATCGAAGGTCCGGACAAGGGTGTCGAGTTCACGCCCGAGGGCAAGAAGGCGATCCTGCAGAAGCTGATCGAGTCGGAAGGCTTCGAACAGTTCATCGACGTCAAGTACAAGGGCACCAAGCGCTTCGGTCTCGACGGCGGCGAATCGTTGATCCCGGCGCTCGAGCAGATCATCAAGCGCGGCGGCCAGGAAGGCCTCAAGGAAATCGTTCTCGGCATGGCTCACCGCGGCCGCCTGAACGTGCTCTCGCAGGTCATGGCCAAGCCGCACCGCGCCATCTTCCACGAATTCAAGGGCGGTTCCTACGCCCCTGACGACGTCGAAGGTTCGGGCGACGTGAAGTACCACCTCGGCGCTTCCTCCGACCGCGAATTCGACGGCAACAAGGTTCACCTGTCGCTGACGGCAAACCCGTCGCACCTGGAAATCGTCAACCCTGTGGTCATGGGCAAGGCCCGGGCCAAGCAGGACCAGATGGCGACCGTGTTCGAAGGCGACATCATTCCGTTGCGCGAACGCTCCAAGGTCATGCCGCTGCTGCTGCATGGCGACGCAGCCTTTGCCGGTCAGGGCGTCATTGCCGAAATCCTCGGCCTTTCCGGTCTGCGCGGTCACCGCGTTGCCGGCACGGTCCACTTCATCATCAACAACCAGATCGGCTTCACCACGAACCCGGCCTTCTCGCGCTCGTCGCCCTATCCGTCGGATGTGGCCAAGATGATCGAGGCGCCGATCTTCCACGTGAACGGCGACGATCCGGAAGCGGTCGTCTACGGCGCCAAGATCGCCACCGAGTTCCGGATGAAGTTCCACAAGCCTGTTGTGGTCGACATGTTCTGCTACCGCCGCTTCGGCCACAACGAAGGCGATGAGCCTGCGTTCACGCAGCCGAAGATGTACAAGGTCATCCGCGCCCACAAGACCGTCGTCCAGCTCTACTCGGACCGCCTGATCGCCGAAGGCCTGATCACCGAAGGCGAAGTCGAGAAGATGAAGGCCGATTGGCGCGCCCATCTCGAGCAGGAGTTCGAGGCTGGCCAGTCCTACAAGCCCAACAAGGCCGACTGGCTGGATGGTGTCTGGTCGGGCCTGCGCTCGGCCGACAACCAGGACGAACAGCGTCGCGGCAAGACCTCCGTGCCGATGAAGCAGCTCAAGGAAATCGGCCGCAAGATCGCCGAGATCCCGGCCGGCTTCAACGCCCACCGCACGATCCAGCGCTTCATGGAAAACCGCGCCAACATGGTTTCGACCGGCGAGGGCATCGACTGGGCGATGGCCGAAGCGCTCGCGTTCGGCACGCTCGTCACGGAAGGCACGAAGATCCGCCTGTCCGGCCAGGACTGCGAACGCGGCACGTTCTCGCAGCGTCACTCGGTTCTCTACGATCAGCAGACCGAAGACCGTTACATCCCGCTTGCCAACCTCGCTCCGACCCAGGCGCGCTACGAAGTCATCAACTCGATGCTTTCGGAAGAAGCGGTGCTCGGCTTCGAATACGGCTACTCGCTGGCCCGCCCGAACGCGCTGACGCTCTGGGAAGCCCAGTTCGGCGACTTCGCCAACGGCGCGCAGGTCGTCTTCGACCAGTTCGTCTCGTCGGGTGAACGCAAGTGGCTGCGCATGTCGGGCCTCGTCTGCCTGCTGCCGCACGGTTACGAAGGTCAGGGTCCGGAGCACTCGTCTGCCCGCCTCGAACGCTTCCTGCAGCTCTGCGCGGAAGACAACATGCAGGTCGCCAACGTCACGACGCCGGCGAACTATTTCCATATCCTGCGCCGCCAGGTGAAGCGCGACTTCCGCAAGCCGCTGATCCTGATGACGCCGAAGTCGCTGCTGCGTCACAAGCGTGCGGTTTCGAGCCTGTCGGAGATGGCCGGCGAAAGCTCGTTCCACCGGCTGCTGTGGGATGACGCCGAGGTCATCAAGGATGGCCCGATCAAGCTGCAGAAGGATTCGAAGATCCGTCGCGTCGTACTGTGCTCGGGCAAGGTCTACTACGATCTGCTCGAAGAGCGCGAAAAGCGTGGCATCGACGACGTCTATCTGCTGCGCGTCGAACAGCTCTATCCGTTCCCGGCGAAGGCGCTGATCAACGAACTCAGCCGCTTCCGCAACGCGGAGATGGTCTGGTGCCAGGAAGAGCCGAAGAACATGGGCGCCTGGTCGTTCATCGACCCGTACCTGGAATGGGTGCTCGCCCATATCGACGCAAAGTATCAGCGCGTGCGCTACACCGGCCGTCCGGCTGCCGCTTCGCCGGCAACGGGCCTGATGTCGAAGCACATGGCGCAGCTGGCCGCCTTCCTCGAGGACGCGCTGGGGGGCTGATCCTGCCCCCTTGGCGCCGAGCCAATCGATAGAAACAGATATCTGATCAACGGAACAAAAATCATGGCAACAGAAATCCGCGTTCCCACCCTTGGCGAGTCCGTCAGTGAAGCGACCGTCGGCACCTGGTTCAAGAAGGTCGGCGATGCCATCAAGGCAGACGAACCGCTGCTCGAACTCGAAACCGACAAGGTGACGATCGAAGTTCCGGCTCCCTCGGCCGGCGTTCTCTCCGAAATCGTCGTCCAGGCCGGCGAAACCGTTGGCCTCGGCGCCCTGCTCGGCCAGATTGCTGCCGGTTCGGGTGCTGCTGCGGCTCCCGCCGCTGCTGCCGAGAAGAAGGCAGAGCCGGTTGCCGCCGCTCCGGCCGTTGCTACAGCGCCGCAGGCTGCCTCGTCGATGCCACCGGCTCCGTCCGCCGGCAAACTGCTTGCCGAAAGCAACCTCTCGGCCGATCAGGTCGATGGGTCGGGCAAGCGTGGCCAGGTCTTGAAGGGCGACGTGCTTGCCGCTGTCGCCAAGGGCGTTTCGGCACCGGCCGCTTCCGAGCCGGTCAAGGTCCAGGCCCGCGCGCCGTCGACGGCCGAGGACGTCGTTCGCGAAGAGCGCGTCAAGATGACCCGCCTGCGCCAGACGATCGCCCGTCGCCTCAAGGACGCGCAGAACACTGCGGCCATGCTCACCACCTACAACGAGGTGGACATGAGCGCGGTCATGAGCCTGCGCAACAAGTACAAGGACATCTTCGAGAAGAAGCATGGCGTGAAGCTCGGCTTCATGGGCTTCTTCACCAAGGCCGTTACCCACGCGCTGAAGGAAATCCCTGCTGTCAACGCCGAGATCGACGGCACCGACGTCATCTACAAGAACTTCTGCCACATCGGCGTCGCCGTCGGCACCGACAAGGGTCTTGTCGTGCCGGTCGTTCGCGATGCCGACCAGATGTCGATCGCCGAGATCGAGAAGGATATCGGCCGCCTGGGCAAGCTTGCCCGTGACGGTCAGCTCTCCATGGCCGACATGCAGGGCGGTACCTTCACCATCTCCAACGGCGGCGTCTACGGTTCGCTGATGTCCTCGCCGATCCTGAACGCACCGCAGTCGGGCATCCTCGGCATGCACAAGATCCAGGACCGTCCGGTCGTGGTCGGCGGTCAGATCGTCATCCGTCCGATGATGTACCTGGCGTTGTCCTATGACCACCGCATGGTCGACGGCAAGGAAGCGGTTACCTTCCTCGTGCGCGTCAAGGACAGCCTCGAGGATCCGGAGCGTCTGGTTCTCGATCTCTAGGGGTTCGATCTCCAAGGCAATGGCGGGGGCGCGATCGCAGCCCCCGTTTCCTTCTCCGGCCCGTTCATTCCGGATCGTACGATGTCGCTGGAACTGACCTACCTGCTCTGGAGCGCCATTCTCGCCTTCGTCTATGTGATGGCGCAGGCGGGGACCTATCGGCTGCAGAACGGGATCATCGAAGCCGACACCAACCGCGATGTCGCGCCCGAGCCGAACATTTTCACAGGCCGGGCCACCCGGGCCTTGCGCAATTTCCATGAGACCTATCCGGTCTTCATTGCGCTCGCCATTGTGATCGAGTTTTCGGGCCGGAGCGACGCGCTCACCCAATGGGGCGCGATGATCTGGTTCTGGGCAAGGGCGGCCTATCTGCCGATCTATATCGGCGGTCTGGGGCTGGTCCGCTCGGCTGTGTGGACGGTTTCCGCCGCCGGGCTCATACTGATGCTGGCAGGTATTCTCGTCTAGAGCGTTTCCGTTTTTACACGGAGTCTTGGAAGCGCTCTATCTATTTGTTTTTACGCATTTCCTGACGGAAAACCGCTTCGCACTTTTCCTGGAAATGCTCTAGACGGAGGCGCACGACATGGCATTCGGGTCCGACGTACCACCTATCCAGGCACACATCTGCGTCAGCGACGGGTTGGCGGCAATCGCCTTCTACGAGAAGGCATTCGGTGCGGTGAACACGTTCCACCAGATGGCGGAAGACGGCAAACGCGTGATGCACGCCAACCTCGCGCTCTTCGGCGGCGAGATCATGATGCATGACGAGTTTCCCGAGTTTGGCGGCAGCGTGCTGTCGCCGCTGACTGTCGGCGGCACCGGCGTAGCGATCAACATAAATCTGCCAGCGGCGGCCGATGTCGATGCGGCCTATGCAAGGGCCATGGCGGCCGGGGCATCGACAGTGCTGGAGCCGCAGGATACGTTCTGGCAGGCGCGTTATGCGCGCATCAAGGATCCCTTCGGCCACGTCTGGGCCTTCAACGCACCGGTCGCACAATCATGAGTCAATATCTTCTCGAACTCGCATCACTGATGGCGATCTTCGCCTTCGCCATCGTTTCGCCCGGCGCCGATCTGGCGATGGTGATGCGCCAATCGATCGTCCATGGCCGCCGTCCGGCGATCATCACGTCCTTCGGCATCGGCACCTCGCTGATGTTCCACGTCACCTATACGATCCTTGGCCTCGGCCTGATCATTTCGCAGTCGATCTATCTGTTCAACATCGTCAAATGGTGCGGTGTGGCTTACCTGATCTACATCGGGATCAAGGCGCTGCGGGCGGGCCAGACGGAGATTTCGGTCGACGCGGCACCTTCCGGCGAGCCGACAAAAAGCCAGTCCGCGGTCAAGGCATTCGGCCTTGGCTTTGCGGCCAATGCGCTCAATCCGAAGCCGGTGTTCTTCTTCCTGTCGATCTTCTCGACGGTCGTCGGCGCCCATACGCCGATCATGATCAAGTTCGGCTATGGGGTCGTGATGGCGACCTGCCTCATCCTGTGGTTCGTCGGCGTCAGCTTGTTCATGACCACGCCGCGCATGCGCGCCGCCTTCACCCGTGCCAGCAAGTGGATCGACCGCGCCAGCGGCCTGGTGTTCATCGCGCTCGGACTGAAGCTTGCGACCGAGAAGGCCGCCTGATCATGGTGTTTGCCCGCTCCTTGCTTGTTGCTGCAATCGGTGCCGTGGCTGCCACGCCGGCGTTTGGCCAGGAGTGCAGCCAGGCCCGCGCCATCTACGGCGACCGTGATGGGGGGTACGAGCTGCGCTTCGAGCCGGTGGGATCGGAAAGCGCGGTGACGAGCAATCATTTCAAGATCGCGGTTTTGAAGCCGGGCCTGCTGCTCGACGGCGTCGTCATGCCCTCGGGCGAGCCGGAACGCGCGACCGGCATCGTCATGCACAATTGCCCCACCGGCGACGTGACCGGCGAAGAGCTTCGCGCCTGCACCGTCTGGCAGGGCCCCGTCTATTCGGTCGACAAGGCGGGCGCGATCGCCGAGATCCCTGAAGAAACGGCGCCGGCCGCGCACCAGATCCTGCTGCCCGACTTCGGGCCCGCCCTTCGCGCTTCGAGCGCCTGGGGCAAGGGCAAGGCCGAAACGGACAGCTGGGACGCCTTCACCCTGAAGGGGTGCGGCGCATGAGCGAAGCGCCTGTTGTTCTTGTCACCGGCGGCAGCCGTGGCATCGGGGCAGCCGTCTGCCTTGGCGCCGCCAGGGCTGGCTGGTCCGTCGTCGTGAACTACGCATCGAACGCCGAGGCGGCCGATGCCGTCGTTGCCGCGATCCGGCAAGGCGGCGGTTCGGCGATCGCGGTCAAGGGCGACGTCGGGTCCGATGCGGATATCAAGGCGATCTTTGCGGCAGTCGACAAGGCCTTCGGCCGGCTCGACGGGCTGGTCAACAATGCCGGTATCGTCGGCCCGACCCAACGCGTCGACGAAATGTCGGTCGAGCGGCTCGAGCGCATGTTCCGCATCAACGTCACGGGTTCGATCCTGTGCGCCGGCGAAGCGGTTCGCCGCATGTCGACGCGCCATGGCGGCAGGGGCGGCGTCATCGTCAATATTTCTTCGGTTGCGGCCGAACTCGGCTCGCCGGCGCAATATGTCGACTATGCCGCCTCGAAGGGCGCGATCGACACGTTCACCATCGGTCTTGCGCGGGAAGTCGCGACCGAGGGCGTGCGTGTCAACGCGGTTCGCCCCGGCATCATCGACACCGAAATCCACGCGTCCGGCGGCCTGCCGGACCGGGCACGCGACCTCGCGTCAACCATCCCCGTCCAGCGACCCGGCACGGCCGAGGAAGTGGCGGATGCGGTTCTTTATCTCCTGTCCGATAAGGCGACTTACGTGACGGGAGCCATTCTCAATGTCAGCGGCGGACGGTAACCGTCCTGAAGGAAGGATAATCCAATGGCTTATGATCTCATCGTTATCGGCAGCGGCCCCGGCGGCTATGTCTGCGCTATCAAGGCGGCACAGCTCGGCCTGAAGGTTGGCGTCGTTGAAAAGCGCGCCACCTATGGCGGCACCTGCCTCAACATCGGCTGCATTCCGTCGAAGGCATTGCTGCATGCTTCGGAAATGTTCCACCAGGCCGGCCACGGCCTGGACGCGCTCGGCGTCGAAGTCGGCGCGCCGAAGCTCAACCTCGAAAAGATGATGGCGCACAAGGATGCGACCGTTAAGTCCAACGTCGAGGGTGTTTCCTTCCTGTTCAAGAAGAACAAGATCGACGGCATCCAGGGCACCGGCAAGGTGCTCGGCCAAGGCAAGGTTTCCGTCACCAACGACAAGGGCGAAGAGCAGGTTCTGGAGGCGAAGAACATCGTCATCGCCACCGGCTCCGACGTTGCCGGCATTCCCGGCGTGTCGGTCGAGATCGACGAGAAGGTGATCATCTCCTCGACCGGCGGCATCGCGCTCGAAAAGGTGCCGGCGAACATGATCGTTGTCGGCGGCGGCGTCATCGGCCTCGAGCTCGGCTCGGTCTGGGCTCGTCTCGGCGCCAAGGTGACCGTGGTCGAATACTTGGATTCGATCCTCGGCGGCATGGACGGCGAAGTCTCCAAGCAGTTCCAACGCATGCTGGCCAAGCAGGGCATCGAGTTCAAGCTCGGCGCCAAGGTGACCGGCGTCGTCAAGGACGGCAAGGGCGCCAAGGTGACGTTCGAACCGGTCAAGGGCGGTGATGCCGTCACGCTCGATACCGATGTCGTTCTGATCGCTACCGGCCGCAAGCCCTACACGGACGACCTTGGCCTTGCCGAAGCCGGCGTCGTCATGGACCAGCAGGGCCGCGTCGAGATCGACAATCACTTCCAGACGAGCGTTGTCGGCGTCTACGCCATCGGCGATGTCGTGCGCGGCCCGATGCTGGCGCACAAGGCCGAAGACGAAGGCGTTGCGGTTGCGGAAATCCTCGCGGGCCAGGCCGGTCACGTGAACTACGACGTCATCCCGAGCGTCGTCTACACCCAGCCGGAAGTCGCCTCCGTCGGCAAGACCGAGGAGGAGCTGAAGGCTGCGGGCGTCGCCTACAAGGTCGGCAAGTTCCCGTTCACGGCAAACGGCCGTGCGCGCGCGATGCTGGTGACCGATGGTTTCGTCAAGATCCTGGCGGACAAGGAAACCGACCGCGTTCTCGGCGGCCACATCGTCGGCTTCGGCGCCGGTGAGATGATCCACGAGATTGCCGTTCTGATGGAATTCGGCGGCTCGTCGGAAGATCTCGGCCGTACCTGCCACGCGCACCCGACCATGTCGGAAGCCGTCAAGGAAGCGGCGCTGTCGACCTTCTTCAAGCCGATCCATATGTGACGATTTGCGCAGGGGGCTGCGACAAGCGGCCCCCTGTCTTGCGCCGGGTTTCGGCGCGATCATCGACCCCATGCGCTTGCGACGGAGAGCCCGTCGCTTCTAGCAATTGCGCAATTCCGGACGGAAAACCGTTTCACACCTTTCCTGGAATTGTTCTAGCTGCCGCCACGAGGGATCATGAAACCCAGAGCCGCCACCGTTGTCCTGCCGAGCCCGCATCTGCCCGACGCCGATTGGGCAGATCGCTTCGAACTCGCCCTGAACGGAAAGGGGCTGACGGCGGTCGAGGCGGCCGAGCGCTCGCTCGGAAATTCCCCCGCCTGGGTTCGCACCTTGTTGCAGCTTCGAAACCGGCTGGTATCGGTGGTCGGCCTCAAGTCCGAGGCGCCCTCAGCGGGCAAGTATGGCCTGATCGGCCCGTTTCCAGTGTTGTCTCGGAGTGACGACGAGGTCGTACTCGGCTTCAACGACGCCCATCTCGATTTCCGCATTGTTGTCGACGTCAGGGCGGGGTCGGCCGTCAACCAGATCATCGGCATGACGACGCTCGTCCGACGCCACAACGCGCTCGGACGCGTCTACCTGGCGGCGGTCATTCCGTTTCACAAGGTCATCGTGCCCACGCTTCTGGCCGGCGCTACCCGTTCGGGCGATTGAGCGAGGCTCCGCAACCAGCCGATCAATTGACCGGTGTGACGGAAAGCCCCTGACGCTTGAGCAGTTCGACCAGGCCTTCGTCGCCGGCAAGATGCAGGGCACCGACCGCCATGAAGGCGTTGCCACCGCCAAGGATCGGCCCGGCGCGGGTCGCCATCGTCTTGTTGCGGTCGATGATGATGCGCTGTTCGAAGTCGGCGTAGCTGGCGTCCTCGCTTGCCACATCTTCGGACACGGCCTTCATCATCGGCATGATCATGCCGGTGTCGCCGGAGAGGTAGAGATCGGTGGTGGTGGCGAGCACGTCGTCGATCGTCTTGCCAAGGGCGAGCGTCTCGATGAGGGCGCGCAGGTGCAGTTCCGTCGGCAGCGAATCCATCGCGGACAGTTGTTCAACGAGGGTCTCGAGCCCCCTCAGCGTCTTGCCTTGGCTGACGGCATCTTCGGCGAGCTTCTTGTCGAGGAAGGACGCGCCGGCGGCCTTGCGCGTCATCTCGCAGGCGGGCAGCGCGACGAAACTTGCGATCATCCACGGCTTCATCTTCGCGACCAGCGTCAGCGGTATGCCGCGCTCCTTCAGCCCGCGCTCGAGCCGCTCGCGGTCTTCGGCACTCAGAAAATCGTTGATGGTCTTGTTGTCGGCAAACATGGTGAGGTCGGGCCGCATCAGGATGGCGGCGGCCGACTTCTTCTCGTCGATGATCTCGTCGGATTCGACGATGACAGTCGATGCCTTGGCGAAGGCATCGGACGCCCCCGTCGGCATGGCGAGCACACGCGGGTCGGTGACATGCATGGTGCCGAGAAGAAAGGAGGGGGCGATGCCGTCCTTCTCGATCTTCCAGAAAATGCCCTTGCCGTTCGGTATGGCGTCGGCTTCCGCTTTCAGCCTGGCGAGTTTGGCGGGGTCGGTTTTTTCGAGACCGGCGATGATGTTCGTGCCGCCACAGACGGCTTCGGTCGCGGCGTGCGCCTGCGAGATCGAGACGATGGCCGGTATGAGGCTTGCCGCGAGCAGCAGATGGATGAGCGCGATCAGCCACAGGGCCATATCGGCGGCCCTGGCCGCGAGGTTACGGGCGGGCTTGGCGATCGAATACATGATCACTTCCTAATGTTCTGCCGAGTTTAGCGGACCCTACGCTTTGTCGGTCACGGCTTCCTTAATGCATATGGTTAACCCGACCCTTCGCCCAAATTCAGGCGCGCGGGTGCGCCCGGTCGTAGATCTCCAAGAGCCGCGTGGAGTCGACGCCGGTATAGACCTGGGTCGTCGACAGGCTGGCATGGCCGAGCAGTTCCTGGATGGTTCTGAGATCGCCGCCGCCGGCAAGCAGATGCGTGGCGAAGGAGTGGCGCAGCGCATGCGGCGTGGCGGTATCGGGCAGGCCGAGGGCGCCGCGCAGCTTCTGCATCTCGCGCTGGATGATGGCCGGCTGAAGCTTCGCCCCGCGAGTGCCGCGGAACATCGGCTCGTCGGCGCCGGGATGGTAGGGGCAGAGCTTGAGATAGGTGGCGACCGCGTCGCGCGCCACGGCCATCAGCGGCACGATGCGGGTCTTGCCGCCCTTGCCGGTGATCCGCAACGAGGTTGGAGCGCCGGCGAAATCGCCTGGCGTCAGGTCCAGCGCTTCGGAAATGCGCAGGCCGCAGCCGTAGAGCAGCGTCAGCACGGCCGCGTTGCGCGCAGCCACCCACGGCTCTTCGGCAAGCTGCGCATCCGTGGTGACGACGTTGAGCGCCTCACGGTCCGTCAGCGGCTTCGGCAAGGATTTCGGCTGTTTCGGCGAACGGACGGCGGCGGCTCCGGCAGCGTTGGCAAGCCCGCTGCGCTCGAGATAGCGCAGGAACGAGCGCAGGCCGGCAAGGCCCCGGCCGAGCGTGCGCGCACCCGCGCCGCCCTTGCGACGCTGGGCGAGAAAGCCGCGAAGGTCGGCGGGCCGCAAGGTGCTGATATCGGAAAGGCGCGGCGGGCCGGCGAGATGGCCGGTGAGGAATGTCAGGAATTGCCGCGTGTCGCGCTCATAGGCGTCGACGGTGTTGTCGGACAGGCGGCGCTCCCGCATGAGCCCCTGCAGCCAGCGCTGGCGCTCTGCAAGCAGGTCCGGATGGCCGATGACGAGCAGCTCGTTCATTGTCGCTTTCCAAGGTGGTCGGTCATCGACAATGCCCTGACGCCTCTTATGTATTTGCTAACGTGCCCTTGGAATTTGTCATCCTTCGATCATATTGAATTGCGATGTTCAGCCGTAAAGAATCGGATGAGGCCATGGCGGGACGGGATTCGGTGAACGGATTCGCGCATTTTGCTGAAGTGATCGCCCTGGTCTCGCAAGGGCAGCCCGGCCACATCGTCGATACACTCATTGCCGAGCGCGGCCAGCGGATCGTCAGGAGCCCGATGTGGCCCGTTATCCGGCCCTTTCTCTACACACTTCTGAACTATCGCAAGGCGCTGGAATTCGCCGATGCGGTGGCCAACGTGCCGGGCTTCCAGGCTTTCGAGCACCTGAGTTCGCTTCTGTCGCTCGACGTGCGCGTCGATAGGGTCGAGCGTATTCCTGATAAGGGCGGATTCCTGCTGGTGAGCAATCACCCGACCGGGATTGCCGACGGCATCGCCGTCTTCGATCTCCTGAAGACTCGGCGGCCAGACATGATGTTCTTCGCCAACCGCGACGCGATCCGCGTCAACCCGCGCTTCGTCGAGATGGTCATTCCGGTCGAGTGGCGCGAGGAGCACAAGAGCAAGCTCAAGGCCCGCGAAACGCTGCAGGTCACCAACCGGGCGATCGGCGAGGGCAAGGCGACGGTTCTTTTTCCTTCCGGCCGCATCGCCTACTGGGCGGATGGTCGTCTCAACGAGCGGCCATGGAAAACATCGGCTGTCGGTTTTGCGCGCAAGTACGGCCTGCCGATCCTGCCGGTGCATATGAGCGCGCGCAACTCAGGCCTGTTCTACTGGTTTGCCAAGTGGTCGACCGAGCTGCGCGACATGACGGTGTTCCACGAGCTGCTCAACAAAAAGGGCGACCTCTTCGATTTCCGCATCGGCAATCTCATTGCGCCGGAGGCTCTGGAGGGTGACGCCGCCGACGTGACGAAGGCATTGGAACGCCACACGGTGTTCGACCTGGCGCGCGACGCCGATGCGATGTTCCGTCCCGTGGCGCGCGCTTCCGTGGCCTGCTGATCGCTTCATGTGATGACGGGAATGAGCTAAAGCAGAGCGATGCTGCTTCGCTCGATGTTTGCCGAAAACTACCGTTCCCTGAAGTCGATCCGCATGGATCTGACCGGTGTCAACCTGTTCATCGGCGAGAACGGGGTGGGCAAATCCAACCTCTATCGCGCGCTGCAATTGGTGCAGGCTGCCGTGCGCGGCAGCCTTGCCTATGAGATCGCCAGGGAAGGCGGCATGTCCTCGGCGCTCTGGAGCGGCCGGCGACGTGCCGACAAGCCTGTGCGCATCCGGCTCGAGACCGAGCTGATGGACGAGGAGCGCGCCATCACATTCCACTACCGGATAGAGGCCGGGCTGCGTCCGCCAAAAGCGGCAGCGGGCTTCGCCTATGAGCCGCAGGTCAAGGAAGAGGAACTGAGCGTCGAGACCGGACGGCGTCCGGTGACGATGATGAAACGCGCCGGTCCCGGCATTTTCGTGCGCGGCGACCGCGGACGGATGGAGGACTACCCCGAGCAGGCGCTGCAATCGGAGACGGCGATCGCGCTCTTGGGTGATGCCGGACACTATCCCGAGATCGGCACCTTTCGCAGGGCCGTCGATCAATGGCGGTTCTTTCACGGCTTCCGCACCGATCGCGATTCGCCGTTGCGTCTGCCGTGCCTTGCGGTGACGGCGCCGATGCTCGACGAGGACGGCACCAACATGGCGGCTGTCTTCGCGACGCTGCGGCACACGCGGCAAGACACCGTCGATCTCGACCGCGCCATCGCCGATGCCTTCGGCGGCGCCTATCTGGAGGTGCCGGATCCCGGCCAGTTCGCCGAATTCTCGCTCGTCTTTCCCGATTTTCCGCAACGACCGTTTTCGACGCGCGAGTTGTCCGACGGGCAGATACGCTTCCTGGCGCTGGCCGCCGCGCTGCTTTCCTACCGCCGCCCGCCGTTCATCGCGCTCAACGAGCCGGAAACCAGCCTGCATCCGGATATGCTGCCGGCGCTTGCCGACATGATCGCCAGTGCGGCGCGCGACAGCCAGATCTGGATCGTCACCCATTCGGAGCGGTTGGCGGATGCCATCCGCGAGCGCTGCGGCGTGCGCGCGCGCCGGGTGATCCGCAAGGACAGCGCCACCTGGATCGACGGCATGCGCCTGACCGGCCTGATGGACGACGATGACGAATAAAAAAGGCTCCGCATCGCTGCGGAGCCCTCGAATGTCTATTCCGAAAAGATCAGGCGATCTTCTGGCCGGTCTTTGCCCAATCGGCGAGGAAGGTTTCGAGACCCTTGTCGGTCAGCGGGTGCTTGACCAGTGCCTTCAGCGTTGCCGGCGGCGCGGTGACGACGTCGGCGCCGATGAGGGCGGCTTCCTTGACGTGGTTCACGGTGCGGATCGAGGCGGCGAGAATTTCGGTCTCGTAGCCGTAATTGTCGAAGATGTGGCGGATTTCGCGGATCAGGTCCATGCCGTCGAAGGCGATGTCGTCGAGGCGGCCGACGAAGGGCGAAACGAAGGTCGCGCCAGCCTTGGCGGCAAGCAGCGCCTGGTTGGCCGAGAAGCACAGCGTCACGTTGGTCTGGTGACCGTCCGAGGTCAGCGCCTTGCAGGCCTTGAGGCCGTCAAGCGTCAGCGGCAGCTTGATGCAGATGTTGTCGGCGATCTTCGAAAGAACGGCCGCTTCCTTCATCATCTCGGCGTATTCGGTCGCGGTCACTTCGGCCGAAACCGGGCCTTCGACGATGCCGCAGATTTCCTTGGTAACTTCGGTGATGTCACGGCCCGACTTGAGGATCAGCGAAGGGTTGGTGGTGACGCCGTCGAGGAGGCCGAGATCGTTCAGCTCGCGGATTTCCTTGACGTCGGCGGTATCAACGAAAAATTTCATGGGGTCACTCCCTTGGGGCACGATTGCCGTTCGGGCGCATATCTACCGGGAGGAATTCCTTTGGCAGAGATCGCGCGCGTTGAAACTCTGGTGGAACCGTGAGAAACCCTGCGCCGGCAAGGCTGCGGTTCGCAGCGCAGTTTTCTTTAACCGAAACACGTGGCAAGGTCACGGCAAAATGACTCGCGATTCAACCGATTTATTCGGGCCTGTTTCCGACCGTCGCGTGGTGCCAGTTCTGGTGCCGATGCCGGCGCCGAAGGCCTATTCCTACGCGGTGCCGGACGGCATGGCGGTCGAGCCCGGCTCGATCGTCCAGGTGCCGCTCGGCCCGCGTCTGGTCGTGGGCGTCGTCTGGGACGGCGACGATGATGGCCGCGTCGATCCGAAGAAGCTCAAAGCCATCGAGAAGGTCTTCGACTGCCCGCCGTTGACGCCTGACATGCGCGCATTTCTCGACTGGGTGGCGACCTATACGGTGACGCCGCCGGGGCTGGTGGCCCGCATGGCGCTGCGCGCGCCTGCCGCCTTCGACCCGGAGCCGATGGTGGAGGCCCTGCGGCTGACCGACATGCGCCCGGAGCGCATGACGACGGCGCGCGAGCGCGTCATCGCCGCTGCCGGCGACGGCTTTGCCTGGACGCGTTCAGGCCTTGCGCACGCGGCCGGCGCGTCGTCGAGCGTCATCGACGGTCTCGCCCAGCAGGGCGTGTTCGAGACCGTCTTCATGGCGCCGCCGCCCGTGGTGGCCGCCCCCGACCCCGAATTCGCCGCACCCCGGCTCGAAGGCCCGCAGAAGGATGCGGCCGCTGATCTTCTGGCCGCCGTCGAACAGGGTGGGTTTTCGGTGTCGCTGATCGACGGCATCACCGGCTCGGGTAAGACCGAGGTTTACTTCGAGGCGATCGCCGCGACGCTCCGTGCCGGCAAGCAGGTGCTGATCCTACTACCGGAAATCGCGCTTACGGCGAGCTTCCTCGAACGCTTCCAGGATCGCTTCGGCTCGAAGCCGGCCGAGTGGCATTCGGACCTCGCGCCGCGAACGCGCGAAAAAGTCTGGCGGCAGGTGACGACGGGCACGGTGCGCGTCGTTGCCGGTGCCCGCTCGGCGCTGTTCCTGCCGTTCGAAGAATTGGGACTCATCGTCGTCGATGAAGAACATGACCCGGCCTACAAGCAGGAGGACCGGGTGTTCTACAATGCCCGGGACATGGCCGTCGTGCGCGGGCGCATCACCGGCTTTCCCGTGGTGCTGGTTTCCGCGACACCGTCGGTCGAAAGCCGGGTCAATGGCGAGGTCGGCCGCTATAAGCCGATCCATCTGCCGACCCGCTTCGGCGATGCGGCGCTGCCGCGGCTCGGCGTCGTCGACATGCGCCAGCATCCGCCGGCCCGCGGCGGGTTCCTGTCGCCGGTTCTCGTCAACCAGATCGGCAAGGCGGTCGAGCGCGGCGAGCAGGCGCTGTTGTTTCTCAATCGGCGCGGTTATGCGCCGCTGACGCTTTGCCGCGTCTGCGGCCATCGCTTCCAGTGCCCGGACTGCGCGAGCTGGCTCGTCGAGCATCGGTTCCGCGGGCAGATCCAGTGCCACCACTGCGGCTATGCGGAAAAGACGCCCGAGGCCTGCCCGGAATGCGGCACCTTCGATCACCTCGTTGCCTGCGGTCCTGGCGTCGAGCGCATCGCCGAGGAGGTCGAGCGCCATTTTCCAGAGGCGCGCACCATCGTGCTCTCCTCCGACCTGATGGGCGTCAAGCGGTTGCGGCTGGAACTGGAGGCCATTGCGCGGGGCGAAGCGGATATCGTCATCGGCACGCAGCTTGTCGCCAAGGGCCACAATTTTCCGATGATGACGCTGGTCGGCATCATCGATGCCGATCTCGGACTTGCCAACGGCGATCCGCGGGCGGCGGAGCGCACCTTCCAGCTGCTGTCGCAGGTGACCGGCCGCGCTGGACGAACCGGTCTGAAGAGCCTTGGCCTGCTGCAGACCTACCAGCCGCAGCACCCGGTGATGCAGGCGATCGTCTCGGGCGACGCCGATGCCTTCTACGAGCGCGAGATCGCCGAGCGGGAAAAGGCGCTGCTGCCGCCGTTCGGCAGGCTGGCGTCGCTGATCGTATCGGCCGATACGCGCCAGGATGCCGAGACCCATGCCCGTGGACTTCGAAGTGCAGCACCCCGCACCGACGGCATTTCGATCCTCGGTCCGGCCGAGGCGCCGCTGGCGCTGATCCGCGGCCGTCATCGGTTTCGGCTTTTGGTGCACGGGCGCCGCAACAGCGACATGCAGGCCTTCGTCAAGGCGATGATCGCCGCCGGACCAAAGGAGCGCGGCTCGATCAGTGTCCAGCTCGACATCGATCCCCAGAGCTTCCTGTGATCGCAAGTTTCTTGTGATCGCGGCCGTGATCGGGCCTTGGGCGATTCACAACCGCTGCGACATGCGCTAGAGGTCAGCAACGCGTCGCACCCAGGCATGGCCTAAAGGCGATGTGATCGAGATCGGCGCTCATCTGCGGGAACGGGCATGGAGTTCTACATTCCGACGGAAACCGGCGAGTTCCTCGCCTTCTGTGCGGCGGCGGTAGCGGCGCTGATCGGTGTCGTCATGCTGTTTGCGCCGCGGCTTACCTTTCGCGCCGCCGGCATCGGCGTTGCCGAAGGTCGCCGTGGCGGTCTGGCCGAGGCGCGCTCGACCATGGGCGGCATGCATGCCGGCCTTGGCCTCGCCGCCATCCTCCTGGCACAGCCGATGGTCTATCTTGCCGTCGGGGCCGCTTTTGCGCTCGCCGCCTTCGGTCGCATCCTGTCGATGACGAGCGACAACGGCGCCACGCTCTACAACTGGGTTGCGCTGCTGGTGCAGGCAGCACTTGCCATTCTTCCGCTCGCCTATGTCTTCGGAATGATCTGATCGCCGCCCGCGCGTTTTCGCGATTCACATCCTCAGAAACCAATTTACGGCAAAATTCGGCCAATCCGGGTCGACTTATGCCGCATTCCTGCCGTTCGCGTGTTGCGAGTCCAAACATCCTATGCTAGACGAACCGCGAATTGCGGGGGAAGTGGGTCGCCAGGCCTCGATATCCTGCAAATTATTGCAGCAAATTCAAGACGTTAAATTGACGGCTCGCCGCCACCACCGTTCTTGGATGAAATTGAGAGAAGCTTGTGCCCGTGGCAGACACATCCCAGCTTATTTCCGGTGTTGCAGAAAGGTATGCGTCCTCGCTTTTTGACCTCGCTCTTGAAGCGGGTTCCGTCGAGGCGGTCGGTGCGGATCTTACCCGCGTCCAGGCCCTGATCGACGGCAGCGACGACCTGAAGCGGCTGATCGTAAGCCCCGTCTTTTCTGCCGACGACCAGTTCAAGGCCATTTCGGCGATCGTCGCCAAGGCCGGTATCTCTGGTATCGTCGGTAACTTCCTCAAGGTTGTTGCGCGCAATCGCCGCCTCTTTGCGCTGCCGGGCATGATCAAGGCGTTTCGCCTGATCGCCGCGCGCCACCGGGGTGAAATCTCCGCCGACGTAACGTCGGCCCATGCGCTCACCGCAGCGCAGGAAACTGAATTGAAGGCGACGCTCAAGGGCGTCACCGGCAAAGACGTGGCGGTCAACGTCACCGTCGACCCGTCTATTCTTGGAGGTCTGATCGTCAAGGTCGGGTCTCGCCAGATTGACACTTCCCTTCGCACCAAACTCTCTACCCTTAAGCTTGCACTGAAAGAGGTCGGCTGATGGATATCCGCGCCGCGGAAATTTCCGCAATTCTTAAAGATCAGATCAAAAATTTCGGCCAGGAAGCAGAAGTCTCCGAAGTCGGCCAGGTGCTTTCCGTCGGTGACGGTATCGCCCGCGTCTACGGCCTCGACAATGTTCAGGCAGGCGAGATGGTCGAATTCCCGGGTGGAATTCGCGGCATGGCGCTGAACCTCGAAGCCGACAACGTCGGTGTCGTTATTTTCGGTTCGGACCGTGACATCAAGGAAGGCGACACCGTTAAGCGGACCGGCGCCATCGTGGACGTTCCGGTTGGTCCGGAACTGCTCGGCCGCGTCGTCGACGCGCTCGGCAACCCGATCGACGGCAAGGGCCCGATCAACGCCAAGCAGCGCTCGCGCGTTGACGTCAAGGCTCCCGGCATCATTCCGCGCAAGTCGGTGCATGAGCCGATGTCGACCGGCCTCAAGGCCATCGACGCCCTCATCCCGGTTGGCCGTGGCCAGCGCGAGCTCGTCATCGGCGACCGCCAGACCGGCAAGACCGCGATCATCCTCGACACGATCCTCAACCAGAAGGCCATTCACGACAATGGTCCGGAAGGCGACAAGCTGTATTGCGTCTACGTCGCAATCGGCCAGAAGCGTTCGACGGTTGCCCAGTTCGTGAAGGTTCTGGAAGAGCGTGGCGCTCTTCAGTACTCGATCATCGTTGCGGCGACCGCATCCGACCCGGCTCCGATGCAGTACCTCGCTCCGTTCGCGGGTTGCGCGATGGGCGAATACTTCCGCGACAACGGCAAGCATGCCCTGATCGGCTACGACGACCTGTCCAAGCAGGCCGTTTCCTACCGTCAGATGTCGCTCCTGCTGCGCCGCCCGCCGGGCCGCGAAGCTTACCCGGGCGACGTTTTCTACCTGCACTCCCGCCTGCTCGAGCGCGCTGCAAAGCTCTCGGACGAGAACGGTGGCGGTTCGCTGACGGCTCTGCCGGTCATCGAAACGCAGGGCAACGACGTTTCCGCGTTCATTCCGACCAACGTGATCTCGATCACCGACGGCCAGATCTTCCTTGAAACCGACCTGTTCTACCAGGGCATCCGCCCGGCCGTTAACGTCGGTCTGTCGGTTTCGCGCGTCGGTTCCGCCGCGCAGATCAAGGCGATGAAGCAGGTTGCCGGCTCGATCAAGGGCGAACTCGCTCAGTACCGCGAAATGGCGGCCTTTGCGCAGTTCGGTTCGGACCTCGATGCCGCTACGCAGCGTCTGTTGAACCGCGGTGCACGCCTGACCGAACTCCTGAAGCAGCCGCAGTTCTCGCCGCTGAAGACGGAAGAGCAGGTCGCTGTCATCTTCGCAGGCGTCAACGGTTACCTCGACAAGCTGCCGGTCAACCAGGTCGGCAAGTTCGAGCAGGGCCTGCTTTCGTACATGCGTTCGGAAGGCAAGGACATCCTGGAAACCATCCGCAAGGACAAGGCGATCTCCGACGACGTCAAGGGCAAGCTGAAGGCTGCAATCGACAGCTTCGCCAAGTCTTTCGCCTGAGCGGATTTCATTTAGGACGGATAACGGATGCCTTCACTTAAGGATCTGAAGAACCGGATCGCCTCCGTCAAGGCGACGCAGAAGATCACCAAGGCGATGAAAATGGTCGCCGCGGCGAAGCTTCGGCGTGCGCAGGAGGCGGCCGAGGCCGCCCGGCCTTACTCGCAGCGCATGGCTGCCGTTCTCGCCAACATCGCCCAGGCGGTTGGCGCGGACGACGGTGCGCCGCAGCTGATGACGGGCACCGGCAAGGACGACACGCATCTTCTGGTCGTCTGCACGGCCGAACGCGGTCTTTGCGGCGGCTTCAACTCGCAGATCGCCCGCCACGCTCGCGACCACGTTCGCAAGCTGCTTGCCGCCGGCAAGACGGTGAAGATCATCTGCGTCGGCAAGAAGGGCTTCGATATTCTGCGTCGCGAATACGCGTCGCTGATCATCGATCGTGTCGACCTGCGTGAGGTCAAGAAGATCGGCTTTGAAAACGCCGACCAGATTGGCCACAAGGTCATCGCGCTCTTCGAAAAGGGCGAGTTCGATGCCTGCACGCTGTTCTATTCTGAGTTCAAGTCCGTTATCGCCCAGATTCCGACGGCACAGCAGCTGATCCCCGCTTCGGCCGGCCCGGTCGCAGTGGAAGCATCGGATGCTTCGGCCGTCTACGAATATGAGCCGGACGCGGGTGCGATCCTGAGCGACCTCATTCCGCGCAACATTTCGGTGCAGATCTTCCGGGCCCTGCTCGAGAATGTCGCCGGCGAAATGGGCGCAAAGATGAGCGCGATGGACAATGCGACGCGCAATGCTGGTGAGATGATCAACAAGCTGACGTTGAACTACAACCGTCAGCGCCAGGCTCAGATCACCAAGGAACTCATTGAAATCATCTCGGGCGCGGAAGCGCTCTAAGGTTACGAGAAGAGGGTAAGGATAATGGCTAAGGCAGCTACCCCGAAAGAAACCGCAGCGGCGAAGAAGCCGGCTGCACCGAGGAAGGCAGCTTCCGCCAAGACCGCCGTTGCGGCAGCCGGCGCTGTCGGTCGCGTAACGCAGGTCATCGGCGCCGTCGTCGACGTTGCGTTCGACGAAGGCCAGCTTCCGCAGATCCTGAACGCACTGGAAACCGACAACAACGGTAACCGCCTCGTTCTCGAAGTCGCGCAGCACCTCGGCGAAAACGCCGTCCGCACGATCGCGATGGACTCGACCGAAGGTCTCGTCCGCGGCCAGCCGGTCACCGATACCGGTGCACCGATCACGGTTCCGGTTGGCGACGAAACGCTCGGCCGCATCATGAACGTCATCGGCGAGCCGGTCGACGAAGCCGGTCCGCTCGTCACGTCGGGCAAGCGCGCCATCCACCAGGACGCGCCGTCCTACGTCGAGCAGTCGACGGAAGCGCAGATCCTCGTCACCGGCATCAAGGTCGTCGACCTTCTCGCGCCTTACGCAAAGGGCGGCAAGATCGGCCTCTTCGGCGGCGCAGGCGTCGGCAAGACCGTTCTCATCATGGAACTGATCAACAACGTCGCCAAGGCGCACGGCGGTTACTCGGTGTTTGCTGGCGTGGGTGAACGTACCCGCGAAGGCAACGACCTCTACCACGAAATGATCGAGTCCGGCGTTAACAAGCACGGCGGCGGCGAAGGCTCCAAGGCGGCCCTCGTTTACGGCCAGATGAACGAACCGCCGGGCGCCCGCGCTCGCGTCGCTCTGACTGGTCTGACGATCGCTGAAGACTTCCGCGACAAGGGCCAGGACGTTCTGTTCTTCGTCGACAACATCTTCCGCTTCACCCAGGCAGGTTCGGAAGTGTCGGCTCTGCTCGGCCGTATTCCTTCGGCCGTGGGTTACCAGCCGACGCTGGCGACCGACATGGGTCAGATGCAGGAACGCATCACCACGACGACCAAGGGTTCGATCACCTCGGTTCAGGCCATCTACGTTCCGGCCGACGACTTGACCGACCCGGCGCCGGCCACCTCGTTCGCCCACCTGGACGCAACGACGGTTCTGTCGCGCTCGATCGCTGAAAAGGGCATCTACCCGGCCGTTGACCCGCTCGACTCCACGTCGCGCATGCTCGACCCGATGATTGTTGGCGAAGAGCACTACGAGATCTCGCGCAAGGTCCAGACGACCCTGCAGCGTTACAAGGCTCTCCAGGACATCATCGCCATCCTGGGCATGGACGAACTGTCGGAAGAGGACAAGCTGGCCGTCGCGCGCGCTCGCAAGATCGAACGCTTCCTGTCGCAGCCGTTCTTCGTCGCCGAAGTCTTCACCGGTTCGCCGGGCAAGCTCGTCGCTCTCGAAGACACGATCAAGGGCTTCAAGGGCCTGGTCAACGGCGACTACGACCATCTTCCGGAAGCCGCCTTCTACATGGTCGGCTCGATCGAAGAAGCGGTCGAAAAGGCCAAGAAGCTGGCTGCAGAAGCCGCTTGATAGCATCGTAAGCCTCGGCGCAGAGATGCGCCGAGGCTTTCATCCTGCGTTCCGCCCCTGGCGGAGCAGGGAAGACATGCACAGCCTGCCACCTCAGGTGGCGCGCCCACGAGAAGTGAATGGTCATGGCCGACAGTTTCAATTTTGAGCTTGTTTCCCCCGAGCGCCTGCTCCTCTCCGAGAAGGTGACGGAAGTCGTCATCCCGGCGACCGAGGGCGAGATGACCGTGATGGCCAATCATGCCCCGACAATGACGACGGTCAAGCCCGGCGTCGTCACCGTGAAGACGGCTGACGGCAAGGCCGAGCGGTTCGCCGTCTTCGGCGGCTTTGCCGACATCCTGCCGACCGGCTGCACCTTGCTTGCCGAATCCGCCGTGCATGTCGACGAACTCGACCGCACTGCGCTTGAAAAGCGCATCGAGGCGGTTCGTGCCGAACTGGAAGGCGCCGGCGACGAGAAGAAGACGCGCGTCGAACAGTTCATCGCCGAACTGACGAAGCTCGGGGAAATCGTGATCCCGGCCTGAAAGGGACATCCCGACGGGAAGAACCAATGAAAAAGCCCCGCCTTCGAGCGGGGTTTTTTTGTCGGCTGCGGGCGCCTGCGATAGGGGCGGCATCGCCAGGTTCACCGGCACCTCCCCACGGGGAAAACGATGCCCAGGCTTCAAACGCTGCAGCGTCGTTCGTGCGTCAGATCTGACGCGTTGCGCTCGAACCTTCGAAGGCCGTTTGAGCGCGCCGACTGTTTCAGGCATTCTTTAGCATCCGTCCTGTATTGAGGGACTATCGTTCGATGCGCGCAGAGGCTTGCTATGACGTCTAAGATCGTTCCCGTGATCATGGCGGGTGGAAAAGGTACACGCCTGTGGCCGCTGTCGCGCTCGGGTGCGCCGAAACAGTTCCTGCAGATCCTGTCGGACCGGTCGCTGTTCCAGCAGACGCTCGAACGGGTGCGGGATGAGCGCCTCTACGAGCCGGCGATCATCGTCACCAACAGCGATTTCCGCTTCATCGTTGCCGAACAGGCGCGGGCCGTCGATGCTCCGCTAAGCGACATCCTGCTTGAGCCGGTCGCCCGCAACACGGCGCCTGCATTGGCCGCCGCGGCCTTCGTCGTGCTCGCCCGATACGGCGAAGCGGCGATCATGCAGGTGCTCGCCTCCGATCACGAGATCGATGCCGGAGCGGTCTACATCGATTGCATGCTGCGTGCGCAGCAGGCCGCCGAAGCGGGCGAGCTGGTGACCTTCGGCATCACGCCGACGGAGCCGGCGACCGGCTATGGCTATATCGAGCTTGGCGAGCCGTTGCCGGCGGGCGCCAACAAGGTTGCCCGTTTCGTCGAGAAGCCGGATCGGGCCAAGGCGGAAGCAATGCTGGCCACGGAGCGTTATCTCTGGAACTCCGGCATGTTCATGCTGCCCGTTAAAGTGTTCCTCGATGAGATGCAGCTCCATGCGCCTGAGGTCTATGCCGCGACCGAGGCGGCCGTCGAGGGCGCCAGCAAAGATCTTGATTTCAGCCGGCTGGAGGCAAAAGCCTTCTCCAAGGCCCCGGATATTTCGGTCGACTATGCGGTCTTCGAGAAGACGGCCCGGGCAGCCGTCGTTCCATCCTCATTCGCCTGGTCGGACTTGGGCAGTTGGGATGCGGTTTGGAAGACCGGCCGCAAGGACGGTGACGGCAATGTCGTGACCGACCGGGCGACGGTGTCGAACACACGCAATTCGCTGGTGCTCTCCCGTGATATTCACCTCGCCGTCCAGGGGCTTGAGGATATCGCCGTGATTGCCAGCGAGGATGCCGTTTATGTCGGGCGGCTGGAAGACAGCCAGAGCGTCGGAAACATCGTCAAGGTGCTCGCACGCTCGCAGGTAACCTCCGGGCTTACGCAGGAGCACCCGACGTCCTACAGGCCCTGGGGAGCGGTGTCCTCGGTCTCCAGCGGCGAGCGTTACGAAGTCAAGCGGCTGAAGGTTAGCCCCGGCAAGAAGATCTCGCTGCAGAAGCATCACCACCGCGCCGAGCACTGGATCGTCGTGCGTGGCACGGCCGAGATCACCATGGCCGGCGAAACGCGGCTGCTGCACGAAAACGAGTCGGTCTACATCCCGCAAGGAACCGTTCACCGGCTGCACAATCCCGGCAAGATCCCGCTGGAGCTGATCGAAGTTCAAACCGGCTCCTACCTCGGCGAGGACGACATCATCCGCATCGAGGATGAATTCGGCCGGACGTAAAGCCCACCGCGGCGGTCGGAGCGTTATGGCGTGGCTACATCATGGCCGACGCGCCACCGAGGGCCCGATCGTCACCATGACGCCCACCGCATAAAAAATGCCCGGGCGGAACCCGGGCATTAAAGTCAGCGCAATCGAACCGAGTGGTCTCAGCCGGCGACGCGCTCTGCCTCGCCCTTCTGGGCGTAGTAGTGACCGAAGCGGTTTGCGAGGAAGGTATCGAGAGCGATGTCTTCCTGGCGAACGAAGCCCTTGGATGCGATCTTGCCATTGGCCAGCAGATCGAGCACGGCGCAGATGCTGCCGGCGGTGGTGATCTGGATACCGCTCTGCATGCGGCCGGCGACAACGCCGCTATAGACCTTGTTGGCGTAGGTTTCCTGGATCAGGCGACCTTCGCGGAAGCCCGAAACCGTCACGAAGATCACGACGACGTCCTGGGTGGTGGTCGGCAGCGCGTTTTCGAAGATGTCCTTGAGGACTTCGCGACGGTGACGCAGGCCGAGGTCGTTCAAGAGCGCCTTCATGATGGCGGCATGGCCGGGGTAGCGGATCGTCTTGTAGTTGAGGGTACGGACCTTGCCCTTCAGCGATTCGCAGAGCGTACCGAGACCGCCGGAGGTGTTGAAGGCTTCGTAGGTCACGCCGTCGAGCGAGAATTCCTCGCGCTCTTCCATCGCCGGCACTTCGATCAGGCTGCCTTCGACGATCGCTTCGCAGGGCTCGATGTACTCGTTGATGACGCCGTCGGTGCTCCAGGTCAGGTTGTAGTTGAGAGCGTTCGACGGGTACTGCGGCAGTGCACCAACGCGCATGCGCACGCTTTCGAGCGTTTCGAAGCGGCTGGCGAGATCATTGGCGACAATCGAGATGAAGCCCGGTGCAAGACCGCATTGCGGGATGAAGGCGGTGTTGGCCTTGGCAGCGATCGCCTTGACCTGGCGGGTGGATTCGACGTCTTCGGTCAGGTCAAGGTAGTGGATGCCGGCTTCGGCGGCGGCTTCTGCAATGGCAACCGTCAGGTGGAATGGTGCGGCGCTGAGAACGGCGAACTTGCCGGAGAGAAGGGCGACGAGCGCCTTCTTGTCGCCGATATCGACGGTCGCCGTCGTGATGGCGGCGTGCTTCTCGATTTGGCCCAGCTGCTCGGCGCTGCGGTCGGCAACACAGACGCTGTAATCGCCGGTGTGCGCGAGCATGCGAGCAATGGTGGAGCCGATCTTGCCTGCTCCGATGACGACGATGTCCTTCATGACTTTCCCCCAGGGTATGAAATGTGTTTCAGGCCCCATTGTCCGGCGGGACGCTGTTGATTTGAAGCGCTAATATGACTAAATCGCCTATAGATATTCGGCAGATTGCCCATATGGACCGACGAAATGCAGATTACCGACAAGGATCGTGAGCTTCTCGCAGTGCTGAGCGAAAACGCCCGCATGCCGACCGCAACGATCGCCCGCAGGCTCGGCCTGTCGCGAACGACGGTGCAGGCGCGCATCGAGCGGCTGGAACGCGAGGGGGTGATCGCCGGCTATGGCGTCCGGCTGTCGGAGAGCTACGAGAAGGGTCTGGTCAAGGCGCATGTGCTCATCACCATCGCGCCAAGGGCGCTCAGCCGCGTGACCCCGGAGCTTGCCGCCATCCGCGAGATCCGCAGCCTGCATTCGGTCAGCGGCAGCTTCGATCTGATTGCCGTCGTCGCGGCCGCCTCGATCAGCGAACTCGATCTGCTGATCGATCGCATCGGCGAGATCGATGGCGTCGACCGCACGCTGTCATCGATCATCCTCTCGACCCGGATCGATCGCTGAACCTACTGCATAATTCCTTAAATCGGATCCGATTTAAGGAACAAATTATGCAGCAGTTTCATAGTGCTACAGCGCCGCGCGTCATATTTGACGCGCGGCGCTGTAGGGTCACGGTTTTGCGTCAGTGTCTGCTTTCGCCGGGCCGGCACCCTCGGACGATGCCGGGCCCGCTTCAGGATCGCGGTCTTCGGGGATCTTCGCCGGCCCATTCCAAGCCGTCGGTCCGAGGACGAAGTTGCGCGTGTCGACCTGGCCGTAGGCGAGCCATTTATCCCTGTCGAAGTAGAGTTCTGCGATGCTCTTCGGGCGCGCGCGTGCAGGCTGGTTGGCGAGGAAATTGTAGCGGGCCGTCGTCTCGTCCGTTTCGCGCTTGAACTGCACGCGGCTGCCGAAGCGCTTTACGTCGAATTCCTTCAGCGCCTGGATCTGGAGCGCAATGCTGCCGCCATCGGCCCAGCGGACGTGATCGAGGAAAACCGACGCGGCCCGCGCGGCGCTGGTGGTGACCGCCTGCGCATCTTCCGGGCGCTCGATGTTGAGCTTGACGCGAAACGAGGTGATCTCCTCCTCGCCGCTGCCTTTGATGAAAATGAAGATCGACGAGGTCTTGTCGACCCCTGGGCGCGGAAAGGACACCAGCGAGGAGCATTCCCATTGGCCACGTTCGCCGGCGCTCGACTTCCATTCGAGTTCGCGGAAGCCGGCCGCGCGCAGCTCATCGCAGAGCGCGCGGGGATCGCTGCGGATCACCCGCAGGAACTGCTGTTCCGGCGTCTGCAGATCCTGGAAGGTCCAGACCGGCAGGGCGACGTGGGGCGGCTGTCGCTTGACGCGAACCTCCGGTGCCTGCTCCGGCGGCTTTCCGGCTTTGAGGAACGTAGTCGGAAGATCGAGCGCCCTCAGCAACTGCTTCAGGTTCCTCTGCCCGTTGGCAAGCAGAACGGTTGCCAGGATAGCCATCACAATCAACGCAAAGGCGACGAGAAAGAAGACGATGCCCGTGCGGCTCGGTTGTTTCGGCGGTGTCGTCGCCTTGACCCGTCCGCCGCTCATGTCGATTTTTCGAGTGCAGCATGCAGGCGCCGCACCGCGTCCCTCGATGGCTTTTTGCGGGGCAGGCCGAGATAGGTCAGCGCTTCCGCCTCGAGGCCGCGCGAAGCGAGATAGTCGGGCGATGCGACCGGCGACAGTTCCTCTGCCATCAGCGGCGACAGGTGCCAGTGGGGATGGTCGCCCGTACGCGCTGAAACAGCCGCTCGCCCTGCTGCGTCAATTCCAGGTTCTTGCCGCGGTGGCTGCCGGCGGCCCGGGTGATGTTGAGCTCGCGACCGGCACGGGAAAAATTCATATGCCGGCTGGCCGCGTCGAAAACGCGAAAAGCCTCCAGCGGTATGCGGTCGAGCAGCCGGTGTTCCATGATCTCAGGTTATCAAAAAAGCCGAAAATTCCGTGGATCTGAAAATATCAGATTGTGATGCAGGGTAAAGCGATCATCCCGCGGTGACAGGAAGACGACTTGTCCTTCTCCATTTCCTTCATTCCCGAAATCCGCCTGGCAGACAATATCCATACGACCATCGGCGCGGCGGCCAAAGTACCGGGCCTGCTCGTCCTAATACCAACCTGCGCTGATATTGACCTCTTGCGTGGGACCGTATGCGGTCATCCGGCGAGGAGCGGACCTGAGAGCGATGCCTTGGCATCGGTCGAGGATTGCGACGCTGCCGGTGGCCGACACACGCCCACCCGGAGGGCCCGGCGCAAGAGGTCAATATCAGCGCAGGTTGGTATTACTCGACCGTCGTTCGCTGCGCCTCGATGCGGGCCGTCCGCCAGGACGACCAGAGGAACGCTGCGAGGAAGATCACGGTCATCAAAAGCACGATGGTCGGCGCCGGGGCGCTGTCGATGAAGAACGAGAGATAGACGCCTGAGAACGAGGCGACGGTTGCGACCAGCACCGCCACGATGAGCATGCTGCCCATGGTGCGGGTGATGAGAAACGCGATGGCGCCGGGGGCGATCAGCATGGCGATGGCAAGGATCAGGCCAACGGCCTTCAGCGCGCCGACGATCGTCAACGACAGGATCGCCAGCAGCCCGTAGTGCAGCCAGTTGACGCGCAGGCCGACAGCTTTGGCCTGTGCCGGGTCGAAGGCATGCAGCAGGAAATCCCGCCATTTCACCGCCAGGATGCCGGTCGCCACCAGCGCGATCAGGCCGGTTTCGACGATGTCGGGCCAGCCGATGCCGAGCATGTCCCCGAAGAGGATATGGTCGAGGTGCACATCGCTCTGGATCTTGGTGTAGAGCACCAGGCCGAAGCCGAACATGCCGGAGAACACCACGCCCATCACCGTGTCCTGCTTGATGCGGCTGTTTTCCTTGAGGTAGCCGGTCAGAAGCGCGCAGGACATGCCGGCGGCAAAGGCGCCAACGGCGAGCGGCAGACCGACGATGTAGGAAATGACGACGCCGGGGAAGACTGCGTGCGAGATGGCGTCGCCCATCAGCGACCAGCCCTTGAGCACGAGGAAGCAGGAGAGCAAGGCTGTCGGGATCGCGACCAGAACCGAGATCAACAGCGCGTTGCGCATGAACTCGAACTCGAGGACGGCAAGCAGCAGGTCGAGCGAGATCATTGCGTGACCTCCAGGGCTTCGGCGCTGCGCCTGCGGGCAGCCAGCAATCCGTGCTTCGGCGCAAAGACGAAGGCAAAGAGGAAGATCAGCGTCTGCAGCACGATGATGATGCCGCCGGTGGCGCCATCGAGGAAGTAGCTGAAATAGGCGCCGAAGAAGCTGGTGAGCGCGCCGATCGCGACGCTGATGACGATCAGCCGCGGAAAGCGGTCGGTAAGCAGATAGGCCGTGGCGCCCGGTGTCACCACCATGGCGATGACGAGGAAGGCGCCGACCGTCTGCAGGGCTGCGACCGTGCAGGCGGACAGAAGCGTGAAGAACAGCGCCTTCAGGAAGGTCGTCGGGATACCGATCGAGCGGGCGTGGCTCTCGTCGAAGAAGGTGACCATCAGGTCCTTCCACTTGGCCGTCAGGATGACCAGCGAGATCATGCCGATCAGCGCGAGCTGCAGCGTGTCGGCAGGCGTGATCGCGAGAATGTTGCCGAGCACGATCGTCTGGATGTTCACCGAGGTCGGCGACAGCGACACCATGAACAGGCCGAGGCCGAAGAACGAAGTGAAGATCAGTCCGATGATGGTATCTTCCTTCAGCCGGGTGCGCTGGTTGAGAAACAGCATCACACCGGCGGCAAGTCCGCCGGAGAAGAAGGCGCCGAGCGAGAAGGGCAGGCCGAGCATATAGGCGCCGGCAACGCCCGGAACGATCGCGTGCGAGAGCGCGTCGCCGATCAGCGACCAGCCTTTCAGCATCAGATAGGACGACAGGAAGGCGCAGACGGCACCGACCAGTGCGCTTACCCACATGGCGTTCAGCATGTAACTGTAGGTGAAGGGCTCGAAGAGCGTGGCGATCATTGGCCGTTCGCCTCCGGATCGGTCTCGAGCTTGGCCGGCTGCGGCACCATGTGGTTCTTGTCGCCGTACATCACCAGCGGCCGTTCGTCGTCGCTGATGACGGACAGTTGCCGCGGGTCCGCGTCGTCGTGCAGGCTATCACCGCCGAGCACGAAGTGGCGCAGCACGCCGCCGAAGGCGAGTTCGAGGTTTTCTCGAGTGAAGGTCGTTTCCGTCGGGCCGTAGGCCAGCACAGTGTTCTTCAACAGCACCGTGCGGTCACAGAATTCCGGCACGCTGCCGAGATTGTGGGTCGAGACCAGCATGACGCGACCCTCGTCGCGCAAGCCGATCAACAGCCGGATGATGGCGTCCTCGGTCTTGACGTCGACGCCGGTGAAGGGCTCGTCAAGCAGGATCACGCGGCCATCCTGGGCAAGGGCGCGGGCGAGAAAGACGCGTTTCTTCTGACCGCCGGAGAGTTCGCCGATCTGGCGTTTGCGGAAGTCGCTCATGCCGACACGGGCAAGCGCTGCCTCCACCGCCTCATGGTCGGCCTTCTTCGGGATGCGCAGCATGTTCATATGGCCGTAGCGGCCCATCATCACCACGTCTTCGACCAGAACCGGAAAGTTCCAGTCGACCTCCTCGGCCTGCGGCACATAGGCGACGAGGTTCTTTTTCAGCGCCTCCTGGACGGAAAGGCCGAGGATGGAGATCTCCCCGCGGGCCAGCCGGGCAAAGCCCATGACCGCCTTGAAGAGGGTCGACTTGCCGCTGCCGTTGACGCCGACAAGTGCTGTGATCGTGCCGGTCGGGATCTCGAAGGAGGCATTGCGAAGCGCGCGGTGGCCGTTGCGATAGGTCACGGTCGCGCCGGAGACGCGGATGCCGCTGCCTGCATCCCCGGAGGCGGGCTGCGGGGCGGAGCGGGGCTTCACCTGAAGGTTCATTGCGAAAGGCCTTTCGCGATGGTTTCGGACGTCACGCGCAAGAGGTCGATATAGGTCGGTACCGGACCGTCCGCTTCGCTCAAGGAATCAACATAGAGCACGCCGCCGTATTTTGCGCCGGTTTCCCGCGCCACCTGCTGCGCCGGGTCGGGCGAAATCGTGCTTTCTGAAAAGACGACGGGGATGTTGTTGGCACGTACGGCGTCGATGACCTTGCGCACCTGCTGCGGCGTGCCCTGCTGGTCCGCGTTGATCGGCCAGAGATAGAGTTCCTTCAGGCCGAAGTCGCGGGTGAGGTAGCTGAAGGCGCCTTCGCTCGAAACCAGCCAGCGCTTGTCCTCGGGGATCTTGCCGATCTCGGCGCGGATCGGGGCGATCGCCGCCTCGATCTTCTGCTTGTAGGCTTCTGCGTTGGCCTTGTAGGTCTCTGCATTACCAGGATCGTATTTGACGAATGCGTCGCGGATGTTGTCGACATAGATCAGCGCCGCCGAGGGCGACATCCAGGCATGCGGGTTCGGCTTGCCGCTATAGGGGCCTTCCGCGATCCCCATGGGCTCGACGCCTTGCGAAACGACGACGCCTGGCACGTCGTCGAAATTCTGGAAGAATTTTTCGAACCAGAGCTCGAGGTTGAGGCCGTTCCAGAGGATCAGCTTGGCATCATGCGCCTTCAGGATATCGCGGGGCGTCGGCTGGTAGTTGTGGATCTCGGCACCGGGCTTGGTGATGGATTCGACGACTGCCGCGTCACCTGCGACGTTCTTGGCCATGTCGGCGATCACCGTGAACGTCGTAACGGCCTTGAACTTTTCCTGTGCGTAGGCGGCACCCGGAACGAGCGCGAAGGCTGCCAATGTCGTTGCCGCAACCAGGATCGCGCGTCTCGTCTGATCGATCATTCCATTCTCCCCGATAGTGTCGTTCACAGGACTAGGGGAATGATTTGCATAAGTCAATGCACATGAGAAGCATTCGCAACTGGCTATTTTCAAACTTATCGCCCTTGGCTAGTGTAGCACCATGAAACAGAACAAGAATCGCGTTGAAGAGCTGGAGGGCGTCCTGAGGGACGGTGGTGTACGTGTGACGCGGCAGCGTGCGGCAATCCTCAAGATTCTCGCGACCGCCGAAGACCACCCGGATGCGAGCGAATTGCACCGGCGCGCCAAGGAGATCGATGCAACCGTTTCGCTGTCGACCGTCTACAGAACGCTGTCGGCGCTGGAGCAGCAGGGCGTCATCCATCGCCACGCCTTCGAAAGCGCCACCGCCCGTTTCGAGACAGCCGACGCTCCGCATCACGATCACCTGATCGACATCGACACCGGCGCGGTGATCGAGTTTCGCTCCGACAAGATCGAGCAGCTGCAGGCGGAGATCGCCGCCGAGCTCGGTTACGACCTGGTTCGCCACCGGCTGGAGCTCTATTGCCGCAAGCGCAAGGACTGATCGCCACTGCCCCTGCTTATGCTGAAGGCGCAGCGGTCCATCGCTGCGCCTCTTCGGTTCCGGCCTTGAGGTTAGCCGCGATCGACGAGGGCAGGCCCGGCCCGGCGCGCCGGGATGGTCATGGCGGCAACGCCGATGACGACGCAGGCAAGGCCGATCCAGATCGTGTCCGACAATCTTTCGCCGAGGAAGAGCACGCCGATGGTCACCCCGACCGGGACGCGCAGGTAGGCCTGCGCCGTGGCGCCGACGGAACCGAGTGTCTGGATCAGACGGAAGTAGATGGCGAAGGCCAGCGCCGTCGAGAACACGGCTAGGCAGACTAGCGCGATCATGGAATGAGCGGAAGGGGCAAGCGTCCATGGCTGGTCGATCACGAGGCTTGCGGGGATGAGGAGCACTGCGCCGGCAAGAAGCGAGCCCGCGGCTGGAACCATCGGGTCCAGACCCCTGAAGCTCTTGCCGAAGATGGCGGCGCCGGCATAGCAGACGGTCGCGAAGACCACGGCAAGCTGCGCCAGCAGCTGGTCGCCGAGACCGCCGAAGGCCTCCACGCCGATGATCAGGCTGATGCCGGCCATGCCTGCCACCACGCCAATCAGCTTCCTTGCCGATGCCGCCTCGTGGCGGGTGATCAGCGCCGTCAGCAGAAAGGCGAAGATGGGGGTCGCCGCATTGAGGATCGCGGCGATACCGGCATCGATCGTCTGCTCTGCCCAGGCGATCAGGGTGAAGGGGAAAACGCTGTTGAGGCAGGCCTGGAACAGGAAGCGTCTCCATGTGGCCGCGTCGCGCGGCAGCTTGACGCCGCGCCAGCGAAGGACGGCGAGCAGAATGGTGCCGGCAATCAGCGTGCGGGCGGCGATCAGCGTTACCGGCGGAATGGTTTCGACGCCGATCTTGATGAAGGTGTAGGACGCGCCCCAGAGGGTTGCGAGCAGGGCGAGCAGCAGAAGCTCGAGGGTGAGGTTGGGCCTGGCCATGGTGGTCGGATCCTTCGGGGCGTGTTCGTTGCCCTGTTTCTACCGTGCCGCTACCGGCCGATGCTTCGCTGGCGATCGAAGTGTCCGGGTTTTCGGAATGGCCCAAAGGCAAAGCCCCGGCCCGCTTGCAAAGGCCGGGGCTTGATCGTCTTGAGCCGGCTCAGTGGCTGTCGGCGAGCCGTGCCGCGTTGATCGAGGCGGAACGCTCGACGCTCAATCCGTTGAAGAAAGCGTTGAGCACGACCGCCGAGATCGAGGCGAGCACGATGCCCGATTCGATGATCGGGTGGATCGCATGCGGCATCCACATCAGGAAGTTCGGCGCAATCAGCGGGATCAGGCCGAAGCCGACCGAGACGGCAACGACGAACAGGTTGTTGCGCGACGACTTGAAATCGACGGTCGACAGGATGCGCACGCCGGTGGCTGCCACCATGCCGAACATCACCAGGCCGGCACCGCCGAGCACGAAGGTCGGGACCGCCTCGACCAGCGCGCCCATCTTCGGGATCAGACCGAGCACGATCATGATCACGCCGCCCATGACGCAGACATAGCGGCTCTTGACGCCGGTGACGCCGACAAGCCCGACATTCTGCGAGAAGCTGGTGTAGGGGAAGGTGTTGAACAGGCCGCCGATCATCGTGCCGATGCCATCGACGCGAAGGCCGGCGGTCAGCTGCTGTTGCGACACTTCCTTGTTGGTGATCTCGCCGAGCGCCAGGAACATGCCGGTCGATTCGATCATGACCACGATCATCACCAGCGACATGGTGGCGATCAGCACCGGGTCGAAGATCGGCATGCCGAAGCGCAGTGGCGTGACGACGGCAAACCAACCGGCATCCGCCACCCGATCGAAATGCATCATGCCGAGTCCGGCGGCAAAGACGCAGCCGATGACGATGCCGGTGAGGACCGCGATGTTGCTGATCAGCCCACGGCCGAAACGCGCGACGACCAGAATGGAGATGAGCACGAAGGCGGCAAGCGCCACATGGCTTGGTTCGGCATAGATCGGGTTGGGAACCGTGGCGCCAAGCACGACGCCGTCGGGAACGGCCGGGCCGCCGGTGGCGGCGAGCTTCTTCAGCTCGGCAAGCCATTCGGCATGGGTCGGATCGACCAGCTTCGGTGCCGTCGGGCCGAAGGGATTGCCGAAGATCCAGTTGACGCCGACGCGCATCAGCGTCACGCCGATCACCAGAATGATGGTGCCGGTGACGATCGGCGGGAAGAACCGCAACAAGCGCCCCATCAGCGGGGCGAGCAGCAGCGCGACCAGGCCGGCGCCGATGATGGCGCCGAAGATCAATCGGGCGCCCTCCTGACCCGGCGTCATCGTTGCCATCGACACCATCGGGCCGACGGAAGCGAAGGTGACCCCCATCATGACGGGAAGGCGGATGCCGACGCTGCGGGTAATGCCGAGCGACTGGATGATGGTGACGAGACCACAGACGAAGAGATCGGCGGAAATCAGGAAAGCGACGTCCTGGGGGCTGAGCTGCAGCGCCCGGCCAACGATCAGCGGAACCGCGACGGCGCCGCCATACATGACAAGTACATGCTGGATCCCGAGGGTCGCGAGCTTGCCGACGGGCAGCTTCTCGTCCACCGGGTGTATGCTGGATGCGTCGCTCATGGTTACTCCTCCCATCACGTCGACCAGTCCGTTTCCCCCGTCCTCCAACAGGGGAAAGGGCATCTTTGGTGCCGAGACAGAATGCCGCAAGCGCAACCAGGGAGTAAACACTTTCGGGAATCCGGGGGGAATGGATGTCAGCAAAGGGAATGCTGCGGCACAATCCCACTGCATAATTCCTTAAATCGGATCCGATTTAAGGACAAAATTATGCAGCAAGTTTAAAGCGTTACAGCGTCCTTAGCGCGTCATATTTGACGCGCGGCGCTGTAGCGGAAAAAGGCGCGGCCGGATGCAACGTTGCCGCAATGAAGCAGTGTGCACCGGTATCGAGGCGAACACTCGCCTCCGCACGAGTGTCCACGGGATTGCGCTATATGAGATTTTCGTTGCCTGCTGGCAGGTTTGGCCGTCTGGTCGGCGCACTGATTGCCGTTGTTGTTGTTCTATGGCCGCTCGGCGCCCGCGCTGAGGCGGAAGACTTTCCGGGGCAGTGGCGACAAACGGTGTCGAACGCCGGCACCTGCGAGAGCTGCTGGCTGGCGATCAAGCGGCACGGGTCCATCCTCAAGGTGTCTTCCAACAATGGCTGGTTTGCCTTTGCCCATGCGGACCTGAAGACTGGTTCCACGACTGCGACCGGCATCGGCCGCTGGAGCGAGGATGTCAGCGGTCACTATGGCGGCAAGCCATTCGACGTCCGCTTCGTCATCGTCGACAAGCAGCTCTACCTCGACATGATCGTGCTGATGGACGATGGCACGAAACAGGCGATCAGGGCGATTTTCGACAAGGATCGACCGGGCAAAACCGCTCGTCGGGTGATGGCGAAATCGTAGAATGTCGCGGCGGTTCCGCGGCCGCTTCCCGTCGAAACCAGCCGTCGCTTCCGGTCAAACCGGTTCCGATGCCCCTCCATTGGCCGGGAAGAGATTGGCGGCCATGAAGTCGACGAAGACACGCAGTTTCGGCGAGAGATGTCGGCTGGACGGCCACAGGATCCTGTAGGTGCCGCAACGGCGCAGCCGGTTTTCCAGAACCGATACAAGCGCGCCCTCGCGCATCTGCCGTCTGACCGTGAAATCCGGAAGGCAGGCGATGCCGAGCCCTTCCTCCGCCATGTGGATCAACGGCTCCAGGGCGTTGGAGACGGCCGTTACCGGCACAACGACGTTCAATGCGGCGCCATCCTGCACCAGCGGCCATGGTTCGAGCTTGCCTGTCGAGGGAAAGCGATGGTGCAGGCAGTGATGGTGGTCGAGATCCTGTGGCGTCGCCGGCATGCCGTGTTTCGCGAAATAGGCAGGTGACGCGACCAGATAGGGGTGAAAGGTGCCGAGCTGACGGGTCATCAGCCTGGAATCGCCGATCTCGCCGCTGCGCACCACCGCATCGAAGCCTTCCTCGATGACGTCGACCATGCGGTCGGAGAAATCGAGATCGATCTCGACCTCCGGATAGGCGCGCATGAAGGCCGTCAGCGTCGGCATCAGCAGCATGCCGGCCATCGGCAGGCTGACGCGCAGCTTGCCGCGCGGGGCCTCCTGGCTCTGCACCAGCTCGGCCTCGGCCGCTTCAATCTCGCCAAAAATCCGCCGGCAGCGTTCGAGAAACAGTGTGCCTTCCGGTGTCAGCGTGATGCTGCGCGTGCTGCGATGAAAGAGACGAACGCTTAGGCGCTCCTCCAGCCGAGCAATCGCCTTGCCGACGGCGGAGGGGGAAACGCCGAGCTGGGTCGCAGCCTCCGTAAAGCTGCGGGCGTCTGCCGCCTGCACGAAAGCATTGAGTGCACCAAGGCTGTCCATTCGTCGTCCTCGTCCGTCGTTTGGGATTATAGATATTTCTGTCCGATATCTTCGGAGCTGTAGCGCATTTTTCTCCGATTGGAAGCTGGCCATAGTCCGCCTGCCCGACACACCGCGTTCGTGACGCGCGAAAACACCGTCGGCGAAAGAAGGAGAAAACATGCAGCAGCCACTTTTGGCCGGTTTCCGCGCGGGTCCGGAACCGACCGTCTTCATCGTCAATGTCATCCACGCCCACCCGGGCAAGCAGGAGGAGGCGTTTCGCCTGATCCAGGACGTCGTGAACTATGTCGCCGAGCGCAAGGAGGGCTTTCTCTGGAGCAACCTGTCCAAGAGCACCGACGGCAAGACGGTGGTCAATATCGAAGCGATAGCCGGCGAAGGAAATGTCGAGGAGTTCTTCTCCGATGCGGTGTTCCTCGAAAAATTCAGGGCGCTGAATTCGGTCTCGACCTGTGAGTTTCACACCTATCGCGTCGATGACCTCGTGCTGCCCAAGCGCGCTGCGCTCGCAGCATCGGCCTAGATGAGATCGCCGCCCGCCTTAGCCGGCGGCGAACTGCTTGCACGTGCCGCCATCCCGCCATTGCCGTCAAGACAGGCGTCCTTGGCGAGCCATCCTGAAAGATAGATTCCATGCAATCCAACGACTGCGCGCTTCCGGTTCCGCAGGAAGCGGCACAGATGCCCGTCGCCGCCGCCGGGGCCAGGCTGCCGCTTTCGGCACTGCTCGCGCTTGCGACCGCCGGGTTCATCACCATCCTCACGGAGGCGCTGCCGGCCGGCCTGTTGCTGCAGATCAGCGCCGATCTCGGCGTCTCGCAATCCCTGGCCGGCCAGATGGTGACGATCTACGCGATCGGTTCGCTGGTCGCCGCCATCCCGCTCGTGGCGCTGACGAGGACCTGGCGCCGGCGGCCGCTGCTGATCGCGGCGATCTCCGGATTTGCCGTGGTCAATACGGTGACCGCGCTCTCAAACGACTATGCCGTGACGATGGTGGCGCGCTTCCTTGCCGGCGTCTTTGCCGGGCTGCTCTGGGCGCTTGCAGCCGGTTATGCGAGCCGCATGGTGCCGCCACACCAGCAGGGACGGGCGATCGCCATCGCCATGCTCGGGGCGCCGGTGGCGCTCTCTATCGGCATTCCCGCAGGCACCCTGCTTGGAGCCATGACCGGCTGGCGCCTGACCTTCGCTCTCCTGAGCGTCATGACCGTCCTGCTTGTCGGCTGGGCCCTATGGGCGCTTCCCGACTTTCCGGGGCAGCGTGCAGAACGACGTCTGGCGCTCGCATCGGTGTTTCGATTGCCTGGGATCCGACCGGTGCTGTTCGTGATGTTTGCCGTCGTTTTCGCCCACAATATCCTCTACACCTACATCGTGCCGTTCCTGGAGCCATCGGGCTTGGGTGGGCGAGCGGACTGGATCCTGCTTGTTTTCGGCATCGCGTCGCTGGTCGTCATTCCTGTCATTGGGGCACTCGTCGACAGGCATCTGCGTTCGTTGGTGCTGACGAGCATGACGCTGTTTGCGGCAGCCTCGCTGTTGCTTGCCTTCTTCGGCGAGCAGCCAGCGGCGGTCTGTCTCGGTGTTGTCGCCTGGGGCCTCGCCTTCGGCGGCGCGCCGACCCTGTTCCAGACCGCTTCGGCAAAGGCCGCCGGCGCGGAAGCGGATGCGGCACAGTCGATGATCGTCACGGCCTGGAATGCGGCGATGGCCGGTGGCGGTTTGGCTGGCGGTCTGCTGCTCGACAGCGTCGGCGCGACGATCTTTCCGACGGCCCTGCTGGCGATCCTGCTCCCGGCCTTGATCGTGGCGTGGGCTGGCCGGCATGGATTTCCGCCTCACTCTCGGTGATTTGCCTTTCTGGCAATAAAAAACCGAGGCCGTTGCCGACCTCGGTGCCGCATCTCCTGTAATCGGCCGCCCGTTCGCACGGGCGGCCGTCGTCTTGGGCTTTTTTACTTCTGCCAGCTCTTGACCAGTTCGTCGTAGTTGACGGTCTGGGGCTGGTCCTTCTCGTTCTCGACCTTCAGCTGCGGAGCGAGGTTGCCCTTGGAAACGGCATCCTTGTTCCAGTATTCGAGGTCGTGTTCCTCGGCCAGCTTCGGACCGATATCGCCCTGGATACCCGCGCGTTCCAGGCGCTGCAGCACCTTTTCCTGCTCGCCGCAAAGCGAGTCCATGGCTTCCTGGGCGGTTTTCGCGCCGGAAGAGGCATCGCCGATCGCCTGCCACCAAAGCTGTGCGAGCTTCGGATAGTCAGGAACGTTCGTTCCGGTCGGCGACCATTGCAGGCGGGCCGGCGAACGGTAGAACTCGATCAAACCGCCGAGCTTCGGAGCACGGTCCGTGAAGCTCTTGTGGTCGAGCGTCGACTGACGAATGAAGGTCAGGCCGACATGGCTCTTCTTCACGTCGACGGTCTTCGAGGTCACGAACTGCGCGTAGAGCCATGCGGCCTTGGCGCGGTCGTCGGGCGTCGACTTCAGAAGGGTCCAGGAACCGGCGTCCTGGTAACCGAGCTTCATGCCGTCCTTCCAGTAGACGCCGTGCGGGCTCGGCGCAAAACGCCACTTCGGCGTGCCGTCCGCGTTCACGACCGGCAGACCTTCCTTGACGAAGTCGGCGGTGAAGGCGGTGTAGGTGAACATCTGCTGGGCGACTTCGCCCTGCGAGGGGACCGGACCGGATTCCGAGAAGGTCATGCCCTGGGCCGGCGCCGGCGCATAGGCCTTCATCCAGTCGAGGTACTTCTGGATGGCGTAGACCGCGGCCGGGGCGTTGGTGTCGCCGCCGCGTGCAACGCAGGAGCCGACCGGGCGGGAATTCTCGTCGACCTTGATGCCCCACTCGTCGACCGGCCTGCCGTTGGGGATGCCCTTGTCGCCGTTGCCGGCCATCGACAGCCACGCGTCGGTGAAGCGCCAGCCGAGCGAGGGATCCTTCTTGCCGTAGTCCATGTGACCAAAGACCTTCTTGCCCTCGATCTCACGGCCGGTGAAGAATTCGGCAATGTCCTCATAGGCCGACCAGTTGACCGGAACGCCGAGATCGTAGCCGTACTTCGCCTTGAAGTCCGCCTTGTTCTTCTCATCGTTGAACCAGTCGTAGCGGAACCAGTAGAGGTTCGCGAACTGCTGGTCGGGAAGCTGGTAGAGCTTGCCGTCCGGCGCGGTCGTGAAGGACTTGCCGATGAAGTCGTCGATATCGAGGTTGGGGTTGGTGACGTCCTTGCCTTCATTTGCCATGAAGTCGGTCAGGCTGCGGGCCTGCTGGTAGCGCCAATGGGTGCCGATCAGGTCCGAGTCGTTGATGTAGGCGTCATAGACGTTTTCGCCCGACTGCATCTGCGTCTGCAGTTTTTCGACGACGTCGCCTTCGCCGATCAGATCGTGGGTGACCTTGATGCCGGTGATGTCGGCGAAGGCCTTGGCCAGCGTCTTCGATTCGTATTCATGGGTGGTGATCGTTTCCGAAACGACCTTGATGTCCATGCCGGCAAAGGGCTTTGCCGCATCGACGAACCACTGCATTTCCGCTTCCTGAGCGGCGCGGTCGAGCGCGGACATGTCGCCGATCTCGCTGTCGAGGAACTGTTTTGCCTCGTCCATGCCGGCAAAGGCCGAGCCGGTAAAGGCCAGCAGCATTGCCGCCGTCGTTGTCAAAAGGTGCCGTCGCATAATTTCCTCCCTTTGGGTTTTGCGATTGCGTTCCATTGCAGTTTCGAGGGACCCTTCCCGATCCCTCAGTCCGTTCACATCACACGTAGCGGAAGACGCCGACGGCATAGACCACCGAGAGGGCGAGAGCCCACCAGAGGTTCGGTCCGCCGAGGCCGAGCCACGCGAGGTGAATGAAGGCGCTGCCGAGCAGCGATACGAAAAGCCTGTCACCACGCGTCGTCTCGAAGCGCAGGATACCGACGCGCGGGTTGCCGCCCGGCGAGACATATTCCCAGACGGCCATGCTGACGAGCAGCAGGGCGATGGTGATGAAGAACAGCGCCGTCGGCAGCGTCCATGCCATCCATGAGAAATTCATGACGAAGCTCCTTTAGACGCGGCCGAGGGCGAAGCCCTTGGCGATGTAGTTGCGCACGAAATAGATCACGAGCGCGCCAGGGATGATGGTGAGCACGCCGGCCGCAGCCAGCACGCCCCAGTCGAGGCCGGAGGCGGAGACGGTGCGGGTCATGATCGCGGCGATCGGCTTGGCGGCCGTGGTCGTCAGCGTGCGGGCGAGCAGCAGTTCGACCCAGGAGAACATGAAGCAGAAGAAGGCCGCGACGCCGATGCCCGAAGCGATCAGCGGCGTGAAGATCTTCACGAAGAACCGCGGGAACGAGTAGCCGTCGATATAGGCGGTCTCGTCGATCTCCTTCGGCACGCCGGACATGAAGCCTTCAAGGATCCAGACCGCCAGTGGCACGTTGAACAGGCAGTGGGCGAGCGCCACGGCGATGTGCGTATCGATCAGGCCGAAGGCCGAATAGAGCTGGAAGAACGGCAGGGCGAAGACCGCCGGCGGCGCCATGCGGTTGGTGAGCAGCCAGAAGAACAGGTGCTTGTCGCCGAGGAAGCGATAGCGCGAGAAGGCGTAGGCTGCCGGCAGAGCTGCCGCAACCGAGATCACCGTGTTCATGACGACGTAGATGATCGAGTTGATATAGCCCTTGTACCAGGACGGGTCGGTGAAGATCACCATGTAGTTGCGCAGCGTCGGATTTTGCGGCCAGAGCGAAAACGTGCTGAGGATCTCGCTCGTTTCCTTGAAGCTCATGTTGACGAGCCAGTAGATCGGCAGCAGCAGGAAGACGATGTAGATCGTCGGAACCAGCCAGGACAGGCGTTGCAAAAGCGGTGTTTTGTGCGTGGTCATTTGTCTCTCCTCCCTCCCGGCTCAGCTCTGCGCGTCGCTCGTGGTCATCACGGTGTAGAAGATCCACGAGAGCAGCAGGATGATGAGGAAGTAGATGATCGATAGGGCTGCCGCCGGACCGAGGTCGAACTGGCCGATGGCCATCTTGACGAGGTCGATCGACAGGAAGGTGGTCGAGTTGCCGGGGCCGCCGCCGGTGACGACGAAGGGCTCGGTGTAGATCATGAATGAGTCCATGAAGCGCAGCAGGAAGGCGATCAGGAGCACGCGCTTCATCTTTGGCAGCTGGATGTAGCGGAAGACGGACCAGCGCGACGCGCCGTCGATCTTGGCCGCCTGATAATAGGCGTCGGGGATCGAGACGAGACCGGCATAGCACAAGAGCACGACGAGGCTCGTCCAGTGCCAGACGTCCATGACGATCAGCGTGACCCAGGCATCGATCGGGTTCTGCACGTAGTTGTAGTTGATCCCCAGCGCTTCCAGCGTGCGACCGAGCAGGCCGATGTCGACGCGGCCGAAGACCTGCCAGATGGTGCCGACGACGTTCCACGGGATTAGTAGCGGCAGCGCCATCAGGACGAGGCAGACCGGCACGCCGAGGCCCTTCTTGGGCATGTTGAGCGCAATGATGATGCCGAGCGGGATTTCGATCGCAAGGATGATCGCCGAGAAGATCAGGTTGCGGGTGAGCGCATCCCAGAACCGGTCGGAGGTCAGCACGTCGACATACCAGTCGGTGCCGGCCCAGAAGAACTCGTTGTTGCCGAAGGTGTCCTGAACCGAATAGTTGACCACCGTCATCAGCGGAATCACCGCCGAGAAGGCGACGAGCACCAGAACCGGCAGAACCATGAACCAGGCTTTGTTGTTCCAGGTCTTTTCCATGATCAGGCCTCCCCGCCGACGCGCCAGGAATCGGCGTAGATGTTGATGGCCTTCTGATCGAAGGCGATGCGCGGTTCGGCCGGAATTTCACCGTCCTCGTCGAGGATGATCGAGATCGGCTGGTCGGCGAAGCGGGCGCGCACGATCTTGTGGCGGCCGATATCCTCGACCTTGCTGATCGCAACCGGCATGCCCTCGCGGCCGATCGACACGAATTCCGGGCGGATGCCGAGTTCGGTCTTGGCGCCGGACTTGATCTCGGGCCGGAAATTGAGTGCGATGGTCTCGCCGCCGATCGTCGCCGTGCTGCCGTCGATCTTGGCCGGCAGCACATTCATGCCCGGCGAGCCGATGAAATAGCCGACGAAGGTGTGGCGCGGCCGCTCGAAGAGCTCGGCCGGCGTGCCGATCTGCACGATCTGGCCGTCATACATGACGACGACCTTGTCGGCGAAGGTGAGCGCCTCGGTCTGATCATGGGTGACATAGACCATGGTGAAGCCGAATTGCTTGTGCAGGCGTTTGATCTGCGAGCGCAGCACCCATTTCATTTCCGGATCGATGACGGTCAGCGGCTCGTCGAACAGGATGGCGCTGACGTCGGAGCGCACGAGGCCGCGGCCAAGCGAGATCTTCTGTTTCTGGTCGGCCGTCAGGCCTTGCGCCTTTTTGCCCGCCCAGCCACCGAGACCGATCATCTCGATGATTTCCTTGACGCGGCGATCGACCTCGGTCTCCGGCACATGCCGGTTGCGCAAGGGGAAGGCGAGATTGTCGTAGACGGTCATCGTGTCGTAGATGACAGGGAACTGGAACACCTGGGCGATGTTGCGGTCCTGGGTGGACAGATGCGTCACGTCCTTGCCGTCGAAGAGAATGCGTCCTTCCGACGGATTGATCAGGCCTGAAATGATGTTGAGCAGTGTGGTCTTGCCGCAGCCGGACGGGCCGAGCAGCGCGTAGGCGCCGCCGTCGTTCCATTCATGATGGACTTCCTTGAGCGCGTAGTCGTTTTCCGACTTCGGCTTGGCGCCATAGGCGTGGCGGATATGTTCGAGATCGATGCGTGCCATGTCTTTCCTCCCAGCGCCCCCTCAGGCCGTTTCGCCGATCGCGCGCCCGTCCGGCCCGAAGGCCATCAGGTGGCGGATATCGACGAAGACCTCGAGGGTCGCGTCCGGTTCGATGTCGTGAATGCCCGACGCCAGCATGACCCAGCGCGCGCCGGAAAAGCCGACGTGGATGAAGCTTTCGGAGCCTGCGATTTCCGAGATTGCCGTCGTTACCGTCAGTGGCGTCGCGCCGTCGAAGGGGTTGTCGAACGACAGGTGATGCGGCTGGAAGGCGACCGTGCAGGGGCCGTCCGCCAACGCCGAGAGGTGAGCGGGGACCGAAAGCACGCGCTTGCCGTCGAGCACGAAGATCGAGCCTGACTTGACGAGTTCGATCGTGTTCAGCGGCGGATCGGCGAAGGTGCGTGCCGTCACCAGGTCGACCGGGCGGCGGTAGACGTCGATGGTCTTGCCGAACTGGGTGATGCGGCCCTGGCTCAGCGCAGCGGTATTGCCGCCGAGAAGCAGCGCTTCGGAAGGTTCGGTGGTCGCATAAACGAAGATCGCGCCGGAGGCTGAGAAGATCTTCGGCAGTTCCTCGCGCAGTTCCTCGCGCAGCTTGTAGTCGAGGTTGGCGAGCGGTTCGTCGAGCAGCACGAGATCGGCATTCTTGACAATGGCGCGCGCCAGCGCGGTGCGCTGCTGCTGGCCGCCGGAAAGGCTGAGCGGCGTGCGGTCGAGATAGGGCGTCAGCTTCAGCAGTTCGGCGGCCTTGCGCACTTCACGATCGATCGTGGCGGCGTCCGAACCCTTGATGCGCATCGGCGAGGCGATATTGTCGTAGACGGTCATCGACGGGTAGTTGATGAACTGCTGGTAGACCATTGCCACAGAGCGCTTCTGTACGGGCAGGCCGGTGACGTCGGTGCCGTCGAAGATCAGCGAACCGGAGGCCGGCTTGTCGAGGCCGGCCATCAGCCGCATCAGCGACGTCTTGCCCGAGAGGGTCGGGCCGAGCAGCACATTGAGCGACCCCCTCTGCAGCACAAGATCGGTCGGGTGGATATGCGTCTCCCCACCCACGACCTTGGATATCTTCTTCATTTCAAGCATTGAATTCTCCGGTGTTCCACCCAGCCATCGGCATTCCAGTATGCGGGGTCCTCAGGCGGCTGCGTTCGCCGCGCCCCGCATGTATTCCTCCAGCGCCGCCGCCTCGCCGGGCGTCAGCTTCAATCCCAGTTTGGTGCGCCGCCACAGCACGTCCTCGGCGTGCCGGGCCCATTCCTCAGCGATCAGCCACTTCACTTCCGCTTCATAGAGGTCGGCGCCGAAACGGTGGCCAAGGGCTGCCTCGTTCGACGCAGACCCAAGTAGCGCGGAAGCGCGCGTGCCATAGAGGCGTACCAGTCGGCGCACATGGCCGGCGGCAAGGAAGGGGTAATTCTTGTGAAGCCTGGCGACTTCGTCGGCATAGCCCTTGGCCGGAAAGTCCCCGCCCGGCAGTGTCGAGCCGGCAGTCCACTTCGCGCCCTTGACGCCGATGGCCTCGCCGATCTTTTCGAGCGCGGATTCGCTCAGGCGACGATAGGTCGTCAGCTTGCCGCCGAAGACGTTGAGCAGCGGTGCCGCCGTCTTGTCGCCTTCGACGCGAAGAACGTAGTCGCGGGTCGCTTCCTGCGCCTTGCTGGCGCCATCGTCGAACAGTGGGCGGACGGCGGAATAGGTCCAGACGATGTCGTCCTTCGCCACCGGCTCGAGAAAATATTCGCTCGCCGCCCTGCAGAGATAATCGACTTCGGCGTCGCTGATGCGGACTTCGGCCGGATTGCCGGTATAATCGCGGTCGGTGGTGCCGATCAGCGTGAAATCGTCCTCGTAGGGGATGGCAAACATGATCCGGCCGTCCGGATTCTGGAAGAAATAGGCGCGCGGATCGTTGAACTTCTTGCGCACGACGATGTGGCTGCCCTGGACCAGGCGAACGTTGTGGACGTCGTTCTTGCCGAGCGCGCCTGCGAGCACCGCATCGACCCAGGGGCCTGCGGCATTGATCAGCATGCGCGCCCTGATCTGCCGGCGCTCGCCGGTCGCTGCGTTTTCCGTTTCGATCGCCCAGTTGCCGTTGTCGCGCTTTGCCGAGACGACGCGGGTGCGCGCCATGATCTGGGCGCCGCGATCGGCGGCATCACGGGCATTGAGCACGACCAGTCGGGCGTCGTTGACCCAGCCGTCGGAATATTCGAAAGCCTTGGCGAACAGCCGCTTGAGCGGCTTTCCGGCCGGGTCACGCGTCATGTCGAGCGTGGCCGTCGCCGGCAGCAGCTTGCGGCCGCCGATATGGTCGTAGAGGAACAGCCCGAGGCGGATGAGCCAGGCCGGGCGGGGCCCACCCTTGTGATAGGGCAGAACGAAGCGCATCGGCCAGATCACGTGCGGGGCCATCGCCCACAGCACTTCGCGCTCCATCAGCGCTTCGCGCACCAGGCGGAACTCGTAGTGTTCGAGATAACGCAGGCCGCCGTGAATGAGTTTGGTGGAGCCGGAAGACGTGCCGGAAGCAAAGTCTTTCATTTCCGCAAGGGCGACGGAGTATCCGCGGCCGGCTGCATCACGCGCGATACCGCATCCGTTGATGCCGCCGCCGATAACGAAGACGTCGAAGATTGCCTGCTCTGCCACTGCTGTTTCCCCTCCACATTTCGCAATGCACAAATTGGTGCGATCGCGAAAGCGAAATCAGTTAAAGCGAAAACAGATCGAATGTCAAACGAATGTTGCTCGAATCTCAGAACAGTCTAAAACGCCGCCTTCAAGCCTCGGTTTCGATCAGCCGAACATCGTGCTCGGCGCAGATTTTCCGTACATTATCAATCAGACAGCGGTCGGTGATGAAGGTCTGAACCTGGGAGATATGGCCGATGCGAACCGGCGCCGTTCTTTCGAATTTGGTCGAGTCGGAAACGAGGATGACATGGCGGGCATTGGCGATGATCGCCTGGGCGACTTTCACTTCGCGAAAATCGAAATCGAGCAATGCTCCGTCATGGTCGATGGCCGAGGCGCCGATGACCGCGAAGTCCACCTTGAACTGCTTGATGAAGTCGACCGCCGCCTCGCCGACAATGCCGCCGTCGGAGCCGCGAACGACGCCGCCGGTGATGACCACCTCGATCGAGGGGAAGACGCGCAAGTGGTTGGCGACGTTGATGTTGTTGGTGATGACCATCAATTCCTTGTGGTCGAGAAGCGCTTCGCCGACGGCTTCCGTGGTGGTGCCGATGTTGATGAACAGCGAGGCGTTGTCGGGGATGAGGGCAGCGGCGGCCCTGCCGATCGCCTGCTTCTCCGGTGCGGCGATCTGCCGGCGAGCATCGTATTTGACGTTTTCCTTGCCGCTCGGGAAGATCGCGCCGCCGTGGATCCGGTTCAGGATCTTGGCGTCGCAGAGGTCGTTCAGATCCTTGCGGATGGTTTGCGGCGTCACCGAAAAGCGCTGCGCCAGTTCCTCGACGAGCACGCGTCCTTCGTTCTTCGCCAGTTCCAGGATCTCCGCCTGTCGGGCCGTCAGATACATTCCGAAACCTCCCCGTTTTCGTTTTTTTTCATAATATGCAAAAACGAAAGCTGTGCAATTTCAGAAATCGGCGTTTGTCGCGAATCTGCTTTCGTCGTCGGCTATGTCGATTGCGCACGTTGCAATCGCCCCGGCGATAGGCGACTTTGACAACTACGGGAAGAGGGAAAAGACATGTTTCATCCGGCCTTGTTCAGAGGCATGAATGTGGTGGTGACCGGTGGCGGACGCGGCATCGGCCTTGAGGTGGCGCGCCAGTTCCTCGACTGCGGCGCCCATGTGTTCGTCCATGCCGGCCGATCGGTCGGCGACCTGCCGGATTTTCTGGAGACGGCGGTGATGGAGGGCAGGGCGCATGTGGCCGCTGCCGACTTTCTGGCGCCCGGCGGTGTAGATGGTCTGGCGGAAGAGATCTGCAGCCGGTTCGAGCACGTCGATATCCTCATCAACAATGCCGGCACGATGGTCGGCCGCTTTCCAGCCGCGGAGCTGACGGACGAGCAGTACCGCACCGTCGTTCAGCTCAATCAGACCTCGGTGGTCGAGATGACGCGCGCCCTGCTGCCGCACTTGCGCAAGGGCACCCATCCGGCGATCGTCAACACCGTGTCGATTTCGGCGCTGACCGGTGGCAGCGCCGGCTCTTCGATCTACTCGGCAACCAAGGCGTTCGTCTCCACTTATTCCAAGGCGCTGGCGCGCGAACTGGCGCCGGAAGGCATAAGGGTCAATTGCGTTTCGCCCGGCACCATCACCACCGAATTTCACGAGCGTTACTCGTCGCCGGAGAAACTGGAGGCGACGCGCAAGACGATCCCGATCGGCAGGCTTGGAACCGCTGAAGACTGCGCGCCGGCCTATCTCTTCCTCGCCTCCCATGCGCTCGCCGGCTACATCACCGGACAGGTGCTGGAGGTCAACGGCGGCCAACTGATCACGTGAGATCCCGGCGATGATCGACAAGCTCGAGATGTTCCTTGTTCTGGCGCGCGAAAGACACTTCGGCCGGGCCGCGCTCGAATGCGGCGTGACGCAGCCGACGCTGTCGGCGGCGATCCGCCAGCTTGAAGAACAGCTCGGAGTCATGCTTGTCAGCCGCGGTTCGCGCTTCCAGGGGCTGACCCCGGAGGGGCAGCGGGTTCTGGAATGGGCGCGGCGCATCGTCGGCGATGCTCGCACGATGCGCGAAGAAATGCGCGCGGCGCGCAAGGGCCTCTCCGGCCATATCCGGCTTGCGGCGATCCCGACGACGCTTGCCATGGTGCCGATGATCACCGCGCCGTTCCAGGAGAAGCATCCGGATGTGACGTTCTCGGTGCTGTCGACCACGTCGCTGCAGATCCTGGCACTGCTCGAAAACCTCGAGATCGATGCCGGACTGACCTATCTCGAGAACGAGCCCCTGGGCCGGGTTACCAGTGTTCCCCTGCAGATCGAGCGATATCACCTCGTAACAGCCGCCGGAACGCCGCTTTCCGATCGCGAAACCGTGACATGGAAGGAGGTTAGCAACATTCGGCTTTGTCTATTGACCGCCGATATGCAGAACCGCCGCATCATCAACCAGCATCTTTCCGAGGCCGGCGTCATCGCTCGGCCGACCCTCGAATCGAATTCGATGATCGTGCTTTTCTCCCATGTGCGTACGGGTCGCTGGGCGAGCATCATGCCGTTTAACGTCGCGAAATCATTCGGCTTTCACGAAGATATCAGGATGATCCCGATCGTCGAGCCGGATGCCCACCACACGGTTGGCCTGGTTGCGACGCATCGTGAACCATTCACGCCGCTGGTGTCAGCGCTTTTGCACGAAGCGCGCATTCTCGGCGAGCGGAATCAGGTTCAATAGGTTTTTTCTATCGACCAACGAAACAGCCTTATTGACCCTCTCGGCCAGACGGGCGAAGCTTTTCACTCATGGGCGAGGGCGTGGAGGAAACGACCTGCCCAGGCGATGCCAATTCGACTGGGCGATCCGCACAAGGGCCGCCGCAGCCGCGAGCCGGGAGGGCTCCCGTGTGAACATTCACCAGCCGCGTGCCGACGTCACCGGGCGCACGCTTGCGATCGTCGGGGAACTGAAGGGGCTCGAAGGGCCGCTGCTGCCGATCCTGCACGAGATCCAGCACGAGTTCGGATACGTGCCGCAGGACTGTCTGCCTGTGATCGCGCGGGAACTCAACCTGTCGCGCGCCGAAGTCTATGGCGTCTTTTCCTTCTATCATGACTTTCGCGAGCATCCGGCCGGTCGCCATGTGCTGAAGCTCTGTCGCGCCGAGGCCTGCCAGTCGATGGGCGGCGATCAGCTGGCCGAGCGCGCCAAACGCCTGCTCGGCATCGACTTTCACGAGACGACGCCGGATGGCGCGGTGACGCTGGAACCGGTCTACTGTCTCGGGCTCTGTTCCTGCGCACCCTCAGCGATGCTCGACGGGGAGGTGCATGCCAGGGTCGATGCCGACGATCTCGAAGCTCTCGTCGCGGAGGCCCGCCGATGACGACGATGACGACGAAGATCTACATTCCCCGGGATGCCGCAGCACTGGCGCTCGGCGCCGACAAGGTGGCAAAGGCGATGGAGGAGGCGACCGCCGCGCGCGGCCTTGACGCGACCATCGTGCGCAACGGTTCGCGCGGGCTGCACTGGCTGGAGCCACTGGTCGAGGTGGAAACCCCTGAGGGCCGCGTCGCCTATGGACCGGTCAAGGCGCGCGATGTCGCCTCGTTGCTTGACGCCGGGCTTGTTACGGGCGGCAACCATGCGCTCTGTCTCGGGAAGACCGAGGATATTCCGTTCCTGAAACAGCAGACGCGGCTGACCTTTGCGCGCTGCGGCGTCATCGATCCGCTGTCACTCGACGATTACCGCGCGCATGGCGGCCTTCGCGGACTTCAGAACGCCATTGCCATGGAGCCGATGGCAATCGTCGCCCAGGTGACGGATAGCGGTCTTCGCGGCCGTGGCGGTGCCGGCTTTCCGACCGGCATCAAGTGGAAGACCGTGCTGGAAGCGGCGGGCACACGCAAATACATCGTCTGCAACGCCGATGAGGGCGACAGCGGCACCTTTGCCGACCGGATGATCATGGAGGGCGATCCCTTCGTGCTGATCGAAGGCATGGCGATATCAGGCATCGCGACAGGCGCCACGAAGGGCTTCATCTACACCCGATCCGAATATCCGCATGCGATCGCGACGATGGCCGAGGCGATCGAGATCGCGCGCGCCGCCGGCGTGCTCGGGCCATCGGTGCTCGGTTCGGGACGCGCCTTCGACATGGAGGTGCGTACCGGTGCCGGCGCCTATGTCTGCGGCGAGGAAACGGCGCTCCTGAACAGCCTTGAGGGCAAGCGCGGCATCGTGCGGGCCAAGCCGCCGCTTCCCGCCCACAAGGGCCTGTTCGACTGTCCGACCGTGATCAACAACGTCATCTCGCTCGCCTCGGTTCCCATTATCATGGACAGGGGCGCCGCCTTCTACCGCGACTTCGGCATGGGTCGCTCGCGCGGCACGATCCCGATCCAGATCGCCGGCAACGTCAAGCACTCCGGCCTGTTCGAAACCGCCTTCGGCCTGGCCCTCGGCGAGACCATCGATCATATCGGCGGCGGAACGGCAAGCGGTCGGCCGGTCAAGGCGGTGCAGGTCGGCGGTCCGCTCGGCGCCTATTTCCCGCGCGCGCTGTTCGACACGCCGTTCGACTATGAAGCGTTTGCCGCGAGGGACGGGTTGATCGGCCATGCCGGCATCGTCGTCTTCGACGACACCGCCGACATGCTGAAGCAGGCTCGCTTTGCCATGGAATTCTGCGCGATCGAGAGCTGCGGCAAGTGCACGCCCTGCCGCATCGGCTCGACCCGCGGCGTCGAGGTGGCGGACAAGATCGCCGCCGGCATCGAGCCGGAGAAGAACCGCGAGTTGCTCGCCGACCTCTGCAACACCATGAAGTTCGGTTCGCTCTGCGCGCTCGGCGGGTTCACGCCCTATCCCGTCGTCAGCGCCATGACGCATTTTCCGGATGATTTCAAACCGGCTCCGCTTGTCGAAGCGGCGGAGTGAAGAGGAAGACCATGTCTCTCATTCATGAAATCGACTATGGCACCCCGGCCTCCCGCTCCGAAACCATGGTGACGCTGACGATCGACGGCCGCGAGGTCACGGTGCCCGAGGGTACGTCGATCATGCGCGCGGCGATGGATGCCGGCATCGAGGTGCCGAAGCTCTGCGCCTCCGACATGATGGACGCCTTCGGGTCATGCCGGCTCTGTCTCGTCGAGATCAAGGGCCGGGGCGGCATGCCGGCCTCCTGCACCACGCCGGTGGCACCAGGGCTCGAAGTTTCGACGCAGACCCCACGCCTGAAGGACGTGCGCCGCGGGGTGATGGAACTCTATATTTCCGACCACCCGCTCGACTGTCTGACCTGTGCGGCCAACGGCGACTGCGAGCTGCAGGACATGGCCGGTGCTGTCGGCCTTCGCGACGTTCGTTACGGCTATGAAGGCGACAATCACGTCAAGGCGCGAAACAACGGCGAGATCAACGCCAAATGGCTGCCGAAGGACGAATCCAACCCCTATTTCACCTATGATCCGGCCAAATGCATCGTCTGCTCGCGCTGTGTGCGCGCCTGCGAGGAAGTGCAGGGCACCTTCGCGCTGACGATCGGCGGCCGTGGTTTCGACAGCCGCGTTTCCGCCGGCATGGCCGAAGACTTCATGTCGTCCGAATGCGTCTCCTGCGGCGCCTGCGTCCAGGCCTGCCCGACGGCGACGCTGACGGAAAAGTCGGTGATCGAGATCGGCCAGCCGGAGCATTCCGTCGTCACCACCTGCGCCTATTGCGGCGTCGGCTGTTCCTTCAAGGCGGAGATGCGCGGCGAAGAACTGGTGCGCATGGTGCCATGGAAGGACGGCCAGGCCAACCGCGGCCATTCCTGCGTCAAGGGCCGGTTTGCCTATGGCTACTCGAACCATGGGGATCGCATCCTCAACCCGATGATCCGCGAAAAGATCTCCGATCCCTGGCGCGAAGTGACCTGGGACGAGGCCTATGCGCATGTCGCCGCCGAGTTCCGGCGTCTCCAGTACCAGTATGGCCGCGATTCCGTCGGTGGCATCACCTCGTCGCGCTGCACCAATGAAGAGACCTATCTGGTGCAGAAGCTGGTGCGCGCCGGCTTCGGCAACAACAATGTCGATACTTGCGCCCGCGTCTGCCACTCGCCGACCGGCTATGGCCTCGGTCAGGCCTTCGGTACATCGGCCGGCACGCAGAATTTCGATTCGGTCGAGTTCACCGACGTTGCCGTGATCATCGGCGCCAACCCGACGGATGGCCATCCGGTCTTCGCTTCGCGGCTGAAGAAGCGCCTGCGTGAGGGTGCCAAGCTGATCGTCATCGATCCGCGCCGCACCGATATCGTGCGCTCGCCGCATATCGAAGCATCCTATCACCTGCCTCTGCAGCCCGGCACCAACGTCGCCATTCTGACGTCGCTGGCGCATGTGATTGTCACCGAAGGGCTTGCCAACGAAGCCTTCATTCGCGAGCGGTGCGACTGGTCGGAATACGAGGACTGGGCAGCCTTCGTTGCCGAGCCCTATCACAGTCCGGAAGCGACCGAAGCCTATACCGGCGTCCCGGCCGATCTGGTGCGTGGAGCGGCACGGCTCTATGCCACCGGCGGCAACGGCGCGATCTACTACGGCCTTGGGGTGACCGAACACAGCCAGGGCTCGACCACCGTCATGGCGATCGCCAACCTCGCCATGGTCACCGGCAATATCGGCCGCCCGGGCGTCGGCGTGAACCCGCTGCGCGGCCAGAACAACGTGCAAGGCTCCTGCGACATGGGTTCCTTCCCGCACGAGCTGCCGGGCTATCGGCACATTTCCGACGATGCGACGCGCGAGACTTTCGAGAAGCTCTGGGGTGTGCAGATCTCCAACGAACCGGGCCTGCGCATCCCGAACATGCTCGATGCCGCCGTCGACGGCACGTTCAAGGGCATCTATATCCAGGGCGAGGACATCCTGCAGTCCGATCCGGATACCAAGCACGTGGCCGCCGGCCTTGCGGCGATGGAGTGCGTCGTCGTGCACGACCTCTTCCTCAACGAGACCGCCAACTACGCCCATGTGTTCCTGCCGGGTTCGACCTTCCTCGAAAAGGACGGCACCTTCACCAATGCCGAGCGCCGCATCAACCGTGTGCGCAAGGTGATGACGCCGAAGAACGGCTATGCCGACTGGGAGGTTACCCAGAAACTGGCGCAGGCGATGGGCCTCAACTGGAACTATCGCCATCCCTCCGAAATCATGGATGAGATTGCCGCGACGACACCGAGCTTTGCGCTCGTCTCCTACGACTATCTGGATAAGATGGGCTCCGTGCAGTGGCCCTGCAACGAGCAGCATCCCGAGGGTTCGCCGATCATGCACGTCGACGGCTTCGTGCGCGGCAAGGGCAAGTTCATCCGCACCGAATATGTCGCGACGGACGAGCGCACAGGTCCGCGCTTCCCGCTGCTTCTGACCACCGGCCGTATTCTCAGCCAGTACAATGTCGGCGCCCAGACGCGGCGCACCGACAATGTCGTCTGGCATGCGGAGGACCAGCTGGAAATCCACCCGCACGATGCCGAGCAGCGCGGCATCCGCGATGGCGACTGGATCAGGCTTGCCAGCCGCGCCGGCGAGACGACCTTGCGCACGCTGATCACCGACCGGGTGGCGCCGGGCGTCGTCTACACCACCTTCCACCACCCGACGACGCAGGCGAACGTCATCACCACCGACTTCTCCGACTGGGCGACCAATTGCCCGGAATACAAGGTGACGGCGGTTCAGGTGATGCCGTCCAACGGACCGTCGGACTGGCAGCAGGATTATGACGAACAGGCGCGGCAGTCGCGCCGGATCGCCGGCAAGCTGGAGGCGGCGGAGTAGCCTCCATGTCCGGGCCATCAACGCCGAAATTCTCAACGTCGAAAACCGTGCCCGAAGCCGCCCGTCGCAATGGGGCTTTAAGGGACGGCTCTCGTGTTGTCCCGGAGGAGACGCCGGTGGCTTTCACCTTTGGCGGCTCGACCCATGCGGTGATGATGGCGACACCCGGAGACCTCGAGGACTTTGCCGTCGGCTTCAGCCTGACCGAGGGCATCATTACCGATCCGGGCCAGATCGAAGCGATCGAGCCTTTTGCCGACGAGGTTGCGGACAATCTCGGCATCGACCTGCAGATCACGCTCAGGGACGAGCAGAACGACATGCTGCGCCTGCGCCGCCGCCACATGGCAGGCCCCGTCGGATGCGGACTTTGCGGCATCGAATCGATCGAGCAGGCCGTGCGGCCGACGCCCGACGTTTCGGCATCGACGCTTCGTCTTTCGCAGGATGATGTGGTCAAGGCGGTCGCGCTCCTGAACGGCCAGCAGCCGTTGCACTTCGAAACGCGCGCCGTGCACGGCGCCGCATTCTATGTGCCGGGCAAGGGATTGATCGCCGTGCGCGAGGACGTCGGCCGCCACAATGCGCTGGACAAGCTCGTCGGTGCGGCAGCGCGTGCCGGTTTCCGCGGATGCGACGGCGCCGTCGTCGTCACCAGCCGCGTTTCCGTCGAGATGGTCCAGAAGACCGCCGTTGTCGGCAGCCCTGTCATCATCGCCATCTCGGCGCCGACGGCGCTTGCGATCCGCACGGCGGAGGCAGCGGGCATGACGTTGATCGCGCTGGTGCGCGGCGACGAATTCGAGATCTTCACCCATGCCGAACGCATCAAGTCCGGAGCCGTCGCCGATGTCGCATGACACCAATGCCAAGCTGATCTACATGGCGAACCAGATTGCCACCTTCTTCAAGAGCCAGCCGCAGGATGAAGCCGCCCAGGGCGTTGCGACGCATATCAACAAGTATTGGGAGCCGCGCATGCGGCGAAAGCTGTTCCAGCATATCGACAGCGGCGGCGAGGGCCTGAGCCCACTGGTGCTTGAAGCGGCTTCGAAGATCAAGCGCCCGGAAGCGGCTTGAGGACTGCGTCGATCGCAGCCGGCGTCGCGGCGGGACTGCCGCACTTTACCTCGTGCCATACTGCATAATTCCTTAAATCGGAATCGATTTAAGGGCAAAATTATGCAGCAACTCAAAGTGTTACAGCGACCTTTGCGTGTCTAAATAGACGCGCGGCGCTGTAGGTTCCAGATCGCTGGATAAGAAGCTGGTCGCGACTGGCGCTGCTCGCACTTCCAGATGCATTGATGACGTGTGTTGTCGAAGTGCGATCTTGGTGCTCGGCCTGATGCCAGAAAGATTTAGGGGAAGGCGGCGACCGGTCGCCGCCTTCCCCCATTCCTGAGCGCGGGGTGCAGGGATTGCGCTCAGAAATTCTGCCATCCATCGTTTGATGGTGCGACGGCAAGGGCCTGTCGTTGTCCGCCGCGCATGGCGCGGGCGGTGGCGTGAAGTCGTGTTGTCTGCTGGCGGTCGTCAGCGTGACGCTGCGTCTCGATCGTCGCCGGTTCCTGCCCGATGCGGAACTGTCTGAGCAGGGTGTGCAGGGCTTCCGCCTCGCGCGACATGTTGTGGCTTGCGGCGGTGCTTTCCTCGACCATCGCGGCATTCTGCTGGGTCGCCTGATCCATGGAATTGACCGCCTGGTTGATCTCCTTCAACCCCGTCGATTGCTCGCGTGCGGCCTCGACGATGGCCGAGACGTTGAGATTGATCTCCTGGACCTGGACCAGGATTTCCTCGAGTGCCGCTCCCGTCTGCCCAACGAGCGAGACGCCGTTCTTGACGTGGTCGCTGGAGGTGGTGATCAGCGCCTTGATCTCCTTGGCGGCATTGGCCGAGCGCTGGGCGAGTTCTCGCACTTCCTGGGCGACGACGGCAAAGCCCTTGCCGGCTTCACCGGCGCGTGCCGCCTCGACGCCGGCGTTCAGTGCCAAGAGGTTGGTCTGGAAGGCGATGTCGTCGATGACGCCGATGATGTTGGAGATCTCGCGTGACGATTGCTCGATCTGGTCCATCGCGCCGATCGCGTTCTTAACGACATTGCCGGAGCGTTCGGCGCCCGCCTTGGTCTTGGCCACCAGCCCGCCCGCTTCCTCGGCGCGTCGGCTGGAGTCGGCGACGGTCGTGGTGATCTCATCGAGAGCCGCTGCGGTTTCCTCCACCGAGGCGGCCTGCTGCTCGGTGCGCTTGGAAAGATCGTCGGCGGACGAGCGGATCTCGCGGGCTCCAGCGGCGATAGCGCTGGCATTGTCTCCGACGGTCTGCATCGCCCGGCGGAGCCGATCGATCGCGCCGTTGAAGTCGGTGCGCACCGATTCCATGCTGGGAACGAACGGTGTCGGCAGGCCATGGGTGAGGTCGCCTTCCGCCAGCGCCTGCAAGCCGATGCCAAGTGCCTTGATTGCGCCCATGCGCTCACTGACGTCGGTTGCGAACTTGACGACCTTGTAGACCTTGCCGCTCGGATCGCGGATCGGATTGTAGGCCGCCTGGATCCAGATTTCCTTGCCGCCCTTGCCGTAGCGCACGAACTCGTTGGAGATGAATTCGCCGGCGGCCAGCTTCTTCCAGAACTCGGCATACTCGGTGCCGCGCACATAGTTCGGTTCGCAGAACATGCTGTGATGCCTGCCCTGAATTTCCTGGAGGCTGTAGCCGAGAGCATTGCAGAAGTTCTCGTTGGCCGTGAGGATTTCGCCGGCGGGAGTGAACTCGATCACCGCCTGCGATCTCGATATGGCATCGAGCTTGCCGCCATCCTCGTTCGCCTTGATCTTGGCGGCGGTGATGTCGCTGGCGAATTTCACGACCTTGTAGGGCTTGCCATTATGAAGGACAGGATTGTAGGTCGCCTGGATCCAGATTTCGCGGCCGTCCTTGGCGATGCGCTTGTAGGCGTTGGCGTCGAACTCGCCACGTCCAAGCCGCGCCCAGAAATCGCGATATTCCTGCGTCTGCACATAATCCGGCGCGCAGAACATGCGATGGTGCTGACCGACGATTTCCTGCAGGTTGTAGCCGAGCGCCTGGCAGAAGTTTTCGTTGGCCGTCAGAATTTTTCCCGTGAGATCGAACTGGATCATGGCCTGCGACTTTGAAAGCGCGGAGACGATCTGTCGTGATTCCAGGCTCTGCCCGAATGAGAACATGATTACCCTCTGGTTTGGTTTTTGTTGCTTTAAACCGGAAAGCCGGGTCTTCGTTCTTGTGCTGTCGACAGGGCGTGCGGGGCCAAGAGCGGCGCAGGCTCCGGGGACAAGGACAAATGCCGGCTTGCCGAAAATTGTCTGGTCCGTCGTCCGCCGGCCCGATCGGGGTCAGCGTTTTCTTGCTTCGAGGGGGAGTTCGAACTCGTGGGCCTTCATGCCCATGACGTCTTGCTTATGCAATCTAGATTAGTATCATGATTGTTAAGCGTGTGTTAAAATAGCAATTATCAAATCTTAGTTGTGAAAACTCGTATTCTGTTTCTAGGTTGAATTAGCAATTCATCGTTTAGGAATCGACGGCTGCGCCCGGAAACCGCATTGTCCGGACGTGAAAAGGCCGCCTTGCCCGACGGCAAAGCGGCCTTGATGCGACCCAGGATTTGTTGTTTAGGCGGCCATTTCTTCGACTTCGCGTTCCTTGAACATCCGGGCGAGGTTGAGGAAGCAGATCATGCCGTTCTCGTTGGCGATGATGCCTTCGGCAAAGCTCTTGTCGAAGGAGGCAGTCACTTCCGGAACCGGTTGCACCTGGTTGCCCTGGACGGTGAGGATGTCGGAGACACGGTCGACGACCAGGCCGATCACCATGTTGTGCACCTCGGCGACGACAATGGCGCTGCGCTCATTGGCCGTGGTCGATTTCATCCCGAGCTTGTGGGCAAGGTCGATGATCGGGATCACGGTGCCGCGCAGGTTCATCACGCCGATGACCTCGGGCGGCGAATGCGGAATGGGGGTCGAGGGGGCCCAGCCGCGGATCTCACGGATCGTGGTGGTCTTGACGCAGAATTCCTGATCGTGGAGGCGGAACGCGATGATTTCCAGCGTCTCGCCGTCGAAACCAGCCGTCCTGAGTGTGCTTGTCATCGAAGGTCCTTCCAGCTTTCCGGTCGACGCCACCAAAGGCGCGACACCGCCAAACTCGTTGCATCTCCGTGCGGTGCGGTCGCGGCAGGCGCGGCCATTGAGCCGATGGGGAGAGTTTTCAAAAGTCCGCCGACGACATCCGGCGGGGCGCAGCTGCATCATGCGCGGAGGAACCGCTTTGCGCTTTGGGAAAGGACTATAGGCCGGGATTCGTTAAGACTTGCTTTTGCAAGTGCTTAAAGACCCTGCGCCCCGGCTGATGCCCGGGCGCAAGGAAAAGCGGAATCGATCCGAGAGGATCAGGCGGAGGCGAGAACCTTGGCGAACTGTTCCACCGCCCAATCGACCTGTTCGGCGGTGATGACCAGCGGCGGCGCGATGCGGATCGTGTCGCCATGGGTATCCTTGGCAAGGATACCGAGCTGCTTCAGCGCCTCGCAGTACTTGCGGGCGCCGCCGGCTTCCGGCACCAGCTCGACCGCCAGCATCAGGCCACGACCGCGAACTTCCTTGATGATGTTCGAACGGATGTCGGTCAGGCCCTTCTGGAAGCGTTCGCCCATGCGCGCCGAGTTCTCGATCATGCCTTCCTCGGTGAGTGCCTTCAGCGCCGCGCGGGCGATGGCGCAGGCAAGCGGATTGCCGCCGAAGGTCGAACCATGCTGGCCGGGCTTGAGGACGCCGAGCACTTCCGAGTTCGAAAGCACGGCCGAGACCGGGTAGAAACCGCCGGAGAGCGCCTTGCCGATCAGCGTCACGTCGGCTTCGATGCCCTCATGTTCTTCGGCAAGCAGCTTGCCGGTGCGGCCGAGACCGGTCTGGATCTCGTCAAGGATCAGCGTAATGCCATGCTTGGTGCAGAGTTCGCGGACGGTCGAGAAATAGCCGACCGGCGGCACGATGACGCCGGCTTCGCCCTGGATCGGCTCGACCAGGAAGGCAACGGTGTTTTCGGTGATCGCGGCGCGGAAGGCGTCGATGTCGCCGAAGGGGACGATTTCGAAGCCCGGCGCAAACGGGCCGAAGCCGGTGCGGGCGTCCGGGTCGGTCGAGAAGCCGACGATGCCCATGGTGCGGCCATGGAAGTTGTTGGAGCAGACGATGATCTCGGCCTTGTTATCGGCGACGCCCTTGACCTCGTAACCCCACTTGCGCACCGCCTTGACGGCGGTCTCCACGGCTTCCGCGCCCGAGTTCATCGGCAGCACCTTGTGCGAGCCGGTGAGTGCCGCGATCTCTTCATAGAAATGTGCGAGCTGGTCGTTGCGGAAGGCGCGCGAGGTCAGCGTCAGCTTCTGCGCCTGCTCCATCATCGCCTGGAAGATCTTCGGGTGGCAGTGGCCCTGGTTGACGGCGGAATAGGCCGACAGGCAGTCGAGGTAGCGATTGCCTTCCATGTCCCAGACATAGACGCCTTCGCCGCGCGAAAGCACGACGTCGAGCGGTTTATAGTTGTGCGCGCCGAGCCGGTATTCGGTTTCGATCAGGTCTGCCGTGGTGTTCATCCGTCGTCCTCCGTTGTTTTCTATCTCAGGCGCTTCGGGTCGGGCGGTCAAGGACGCGGCGGCCGAAAAGGCTCGCGGTCAGCTCGACCAGGACACGCGCGCTCTTGCCGCGATCGTCGAGGAAGGGGTTCAGTTCGACGACGTCGAGGGAGGAGACGAGATCGCTTTCCCAGAGCATTTCCATGATCAGGTGCGCTTCGCGGAAGGTGGCGCCGCCCGGAACCGTGGTGCCGACGCCTGGTGCCAGCTCCGGATCCATGAAGTCGACGTCGAGGCTGACATGCAGCAGGCCGTTGGCCGAGCGCACTTCGTCGAGGATCTGACGCATGATGTGCGCCATGCCGAGCTCATCGACTGCACGCATGTCGTAGACGCGCACGCCATGTTCGGCGATCTCTTCGCGTTCGCGGTCGTCCACCGAACGGATGCCGACCTGGAAGACCCTGGTCGGATCGACCATCGGCCGGTCCGCGGGCAGGATCGGGGTGAACTCGGCCTTGCCGCAGAAGAAGGCGACCGGCATGCCGTGCATGTTGCCCGACGGCGAGGTCGCCGGCGAATTGAAGTCGGCATGGGCGTCGAGCCAGAGCACGAACAGCGGGCGGCCGACTTCGGCGGCGTAGCGCGCCATGCCGGAAACGCTGCCCATCGACAGGGCGTGGTCGCCACCCAGAATGATCGGGAAATGGCCCTTGCGCACGGTGTCGTGGACCGAATCGTGCAGCGCGCGGGCGAAGGCGGCGACGATCTGCAGGTTGTTGGCGCCGGAGTGGTTGGCGAGGTCACGCGCCGGCAACGGCTTGACGTCGCCTTCGTCGTAAACCGTGTGACCGAGGTCGCGCAGAACCGTGTCGATACCGGCAATACGAAGCGCCGTCGGGCCCATGGCCGCGCCGCGTCGTCCAGAGCCTTCCTCGATGGGTGCGCCGATCAGCGTGATGGTCGTCATATCCGCCCTGTTCCTTCCTGATGATTCCCGTGAGTTGCGCGGATTATCGTCAAAAGGCGTGACAGCAAAAAGATGGAAAACTGTCGATTGGAAAGATAAGATCGACAGATTGCCAAGTCCAATTTTACAAAGTGAGAGCTATGGACGACCTCGATCAGGCGCTGATCAGTGCCTTGCGCCAGAATGCCCGCCTGCCTGTTTCGACGCTTTCGGCGCGCACCGGCGTATCTCGCGCAACCGTTGCCGCGCGCATCGACCGGCTGGTCGCTAACGGCACGATCGCCGCCTTTACCATTCGCACCGGATCGGAAATCCCGGCGTCCGGCGTGCGCGCCGTGGTGATGATCGAGGTTCACGGCAAGATGGCCGACCGGGTTGCCGAGCAGTTGCGCGGCTTGCCCCAGGTCAGGGCCTTGCACAGTACCAACGGCCGCTGGGACTTCATCGCCGAACTTGAGGACCGCGATTTGGTGTCGTTCGACGAGACCTTGCGGCGGATCCGGCTGATCGACGGCATCACCGTGACGGAGACGAACATCCTGTTGAAAACGAGCAAGCTGACGGGCGCATTTTAGCGACTTCTTTCCACGTCCCGGCAAGCGTGAAAAAGCGCGTTGCGAGCCAATTGTTCTTGATTTGTTCTCGTCTTTGTATATGATGTGCGCCTCACCCGAGATTGGAGGATGTCATGGTCATCAATGGCGGCAGGCTGGCCGATCGGCAGATCTGTGTGAAGCTTTTTGTCAGGCATGGCGATGAGGACCGCGCCATTGCCTTTTATCGCGATGTGCTGGGTGCCGAACTGGTGCAGCGGCACGAATGGCCGAGCGGTATCCTGACCAGCGCCGACCTCAGGATCGGCGAATCCGTCTTCCGGATCGCCGGCGCCAATCCGCGCCGGGACGCCGAGCCGAAGCTTGGCGGGCCGAGATCGCCGCATGCGCTTGGCACGACGGCGGTCATTCTCGAACTGCATGTGAAAGATGTCGACCGGGTCATCGGCCGGGCGATCGGTGCGGGTGCCGCGCTCAGAAACCCGGCCGAGACGCTGTCGACCGGAGACCGCGTCGGCGCCTTCATCGACCCGTTCGGCCATATCTGGGCGCTGTTCAACGCCATGGAAGACATCGACATGGGTGATGCGGATATCATCGATCTTGATATCGAGGCCCGCGACGCCGCATAAGGCGGCGCGGGCCACCTTGCGTTCGCTTTCCGCGACGTCAGAAAAATTCGTCGAGAAGGCAATAGAAGTCGAGTTTTTCGGGATCGGCGCGGCGGATGCCGTAGAGATCGAGAAACGGCTGTACCCATTCCTCCCCGAGATTGTAGGCAATGCTGCGGCAGGTCAGTGCGAGATCCTGATAGGGGTCGGCGACCCCCAGGCGGCTGCAGTCGATGAAGCCGGCGAAGCGACCATCCCTGACGATGATGTTTGGAAGGCAGGCGTCGCCATGGGTGACGACCAGCTTTCCCTCCCGCGGGATCCTGGCCTGAAGCTCGACGAACAGTTCTTCGGCGGTCTTGCCGAGACGCTCCGCGTCGAAGTCGGTCTCGTCGACTATTCCTGCGTCCGCCCTGAGCTTGGCGATCGCGATACGCGCGCCGATCCGGTGATCGAACGGACAGGCATCGACATCGAGCGCATGCATGCGGCGCAGCGCCTCGGCAATGAGGACAATCTGCTCCGAAGCAAGAAGGGTGCCGGAGGCAAGATCAACACCGTCGACAGCCTCCATCAGCAACCAGTTCTGTCGTGCATGCACCTCGCGGGCAACGATGCGCGGGCAGGGCATGCCGTGCCTGCCCAACCATTCGAGCCGTTCGGCCTCATCGACAAGTTCGTCAAAGGGGCCGGTCTCTTCGACCTTGAGCACCAGGGGCGGGCGGTCTTTGGCGTCGAACAGGAAGACGCTCGATTCCGACTGGCCAAGGCTATCCTTTCGCCAGTCATAACCTTTAAGCAGCGGTGCCAGTCCCGGCGGAAGATCGATATCGAGAAACTGAAGAGACAAAGATTCACCTGAAAATACGAGTTGTGCTGAAAATGCATCCTGTGCGCGAAAGAGCATGTAGGGACGGCATTGTGCAGAATCCATGTCAACCCGACCCAGGCGCGATCGCCCTGCGCGAAATCTTGATGCTACCCACACAAAATACCGCTTGAGCCGAACCTAAGGTCATACCTTAGAAGATAGTTCCAGGAGGCTTCCATGAGCGACAAGCGAAACCATGACCCCCTTTTGTCCGCTGCCGAATGCGCCGATCGTCTTGGCCTTACCGTGCGGGCGCTGCGCGTCTACGAGGATCGTGGCCTGATCGCGCCGCGCCGGACGGAAAAGAACTGGCGGCTCTATGGCGGCGCGGAAATCGCCCGGCTGACCGAAATCCTCGCATTGAAGCGTCTCGGCCTCAGCCTGACCAGGATCACCATCCTGCTTGCCGGGGCCGCACCGGACCTCGGTCAGACGCTGACGATACAGCAATCCGCGCTCGTCGATCTGCGCGACCGGGTCGAACACAGCCTGTCGCTGATCGGTGCGGCGCTGCAGAAGATATCGAGCGGTCAGGCCGTCTCGATCAATGAACTCATCACTCTCGCCAAGGAGACCAAGATGACCGACCTGTCGCCGGATACCGTCGCATGGCGACGCTACAGCGCCGCGCGTCAAATATGACGCGCAAAGGACGCTGTAACACTTTAAACTTGCTGCATAATTTTATCCTTAAATCGGATCCGATTTAAGGAATTATGCAGTATGAGCAGGCGCGGCCCCGAACGGAGGTTCGTTTCGATCCCGAAAGGCATGGCTCTGTGGTGGGCGATTTTCAATTCGACAGCGGCGACGTGCTCAGCATAACCCGTCGCGACGGCGGACTGATGGCTCAACTTACCGGACAGAGCGCCATCGAAATCTACCCGGAAACGGAGGGCGTCTTCTTCTACCGGATCGTTCAGGCGCAGCTGTCCTTCAGCCGCAACGAGCGTGGTGACGCAGCTGTCCTTCAGCCGCAACGAGCGTGGTGACGCGGAAAGTGTGGTTCTGCACCAGGGCGGCTACGAACAGGCGGCGAAGCGCATCGACGAGACGAAGGCGCGCGCCGTTGCCGACGACCCGGAGAGGCGGGTGAAGAACAAGATCCCGTTTCCGAACAGCGAGGCACTGCTTCGCCGCATCATTGCCGAGCACCAGCGCGGCGAGCCCGACTACGACGCAATGACGCCGCCGCTCGCTGCCCTGGCGCGCGCGCAGGCGCCCCTCGTCAAGTCGGAGTTCGACCGTCTGGGCTTGCTGCAGGGCGTGGCGTTCAAGGGCGTGCTGCAGGAAGGCTCGGATGTCTATGATGTGCGGTTCGACAAGGGGACGCTGGAATGCGGTCTGACGCTTGCCCCTGATGGCAAGCTCAGCGGGATCTATTTTCGCCCGGCGCTGTAACGAGCGGGCTGCGATGCGGCCCCGAGCGTTCGCAGACGGAAGCAATGACGAACAAGCCCACGGATCGTTTTCGATCCGCGGGCTTGTTCGTTGTCGCGAAATCAGCAGGGTCTGCCGGGGCAGGCATTGGTGGCGCGCCTCCTCAATATTCCTTTTCGAAGAAGATGCCGCCCGATGCCGAGCCGTCGCCGGCGGCCGAGCCCTTCAGCTTGACGCCCTTGCCGACATCGAGATTGATCACAGCCTTGCTGGAGCTTGAATCCGAGCCCTGCTGCAGTTCGATATAGGTGCGGTCGTTGAGATACTTGCCGGCACGCACCGAGGCGCCGCCGTTCTCGTCGGTGGTGACGTCGAGATCGTCGACGCCGAGCTTGTTGCGCAGGCCGTCGAGCAGCGAGGTCGAGCCGCCGCCTGCCAGCTGGCTGACGGCAGAGGCAAGCTGGGCAATCTGGAACGCCGAGAGGTTGGACAGCGAGCGGTTGAAGATCAGCTGCGCCAAAATTTCGTCCTGGGGCAAAGCGGGTGACGACGAGAAGGTGATCTGCGGGTTGTTGGCAAGACCGGCGACGTTGACGGTGATGGTCGTCGCGCCGGCGGTCGACGTCGCCTTGAGATCGAGCGTCGGGATCAGGTCGCCGCCAAAACCGATGGTGCCATCGGTAAAGGTCAGGCGCTTGCCGAGGATTTCCAGACGGCCGCGGCGCATCTCGAAACCGCCGGAGATGGTCGGCTGCACCGCCGTGCCGCGGATCGTCAGATCGCCGCCGAGCTCGGCATCGATGCCGCGCCCGCGCACGAAGACCTGGTTGGCGGTGACGCCGAGATCGAAGGCGATGACGCCGCTGGCATTGGCGCCTGCCGGCTTCTCGTCCTTGCGCAGGTCCTTGGCCATCTGCTGCACCTTGGCCGGCGCGTTCTTGTGCTTGATGTCGATGGCCGAAAGCGAGGTCGGCAGCTTCTCGGGAATGGTAATCGCTGCCTTGCGGATCGTCACCTTGCCGCCGAGCGTCGGCGTGGCAACCAGCGGGCCCGTCAAGGTCATCTCGCCGGCAAGCTGCGCGTTGAACAGCGTGCCGTCGACATAGCTGGCGTTGTTGAGCCGGATCGTCAGGTTGGCGGGGAAGCCGGAGCCGGGAACGGTGCCGACCGTGCCGGTGACCTCGACCGAGCCGCCGGTTGCAAGGTTGGCGGAAAGCTTGGAGATCGTCGCCTGCTTGCCGTCGAGCGCGACATTGGCCGTCAGGTTGTTGAGCGCGAGGTTGCGCCGGACGTCGACGAGGCGTCCGCCTGATGTGGTGATCGTGCCGGCAATCTGCGGCGCTTTTGCCGAACCCGATATCGACAGATCGACGGCAGCCTGCCCCGTGAGCGTGAAGCCCTGCTGGGCCATCAGATTGGCAACGAGCGCGAAGGGCACATTGCCGTTGAACTTCATGGCGATCGGCATGTTGCCGCCGATGTCGACGTTGCCGCCGCCCTTGAAGGCAAGGCCACCGGCGCCGGAGAGGGTGGTATCGAGCGTCACACGGTTGTTGACGAACTTGCCGGCGGCCGAAATGTCGAAGGCGCCGACGCCGGCGGTGCGCGCTGCGGCCAGCGAAGCGCCCGACCATTTGAGGTTATATGCGACCACCGGTGCTGCCGCCGTTCCGTCGATGTCGACGGTGCCGCCGATCGCTCCTTCCGCGCCGAGGCCCGGGGCGAAGGCGTTGACCAGGGCTGCCGGCAGGGCGTTGAGCTTCGCGGTGATATCAAGCTTTTGGCCGGCAGTACCGCTCACCGCGATCGTGCCCTTCGATGCCTGGATCGTGAGAGCATTCAGGCGCACGGTGCCCTTCTCGATCACGATCACGGTCGGCGCCGCGAGCTTCAGCGCAATCCGCTTCGGCGTGGCGCCGAAAGAGGAAAGACGGATTTCCGTGCGGCCGCCCGAACTCGTCAGATCGCCCTTGGCCGTTAGCGGCCCGCCATCATATTTGCCGTCGATGGCAAAGCCCGTCTTGCCCGCCTGCTGGGTGAAATCGAGGCTCAACCCAGAGACCCGGTTGGCCCCCTGGGCAATCGTCTCTGCCCGGACGCTGCCCTTGATCGCCAGCGCCGAAAGGTCGGCAATGGTGATGTCGGCCGTCGGCTTGGCGATCGTCAGGTCGTCGCGCTTGATGCCGCTGCCGCCAGCTTTGAGAACGATGGAGGTGATGCCGTTGGTCGTCCGGATAGCGGCCGATCCCGAGAGGTCGCCGGAGGCTTTCTGGCCGGCCATCGCGGCAAGCAGCCCGAGGTCGGGAAGATTGAAGTCGACGGTGCCGTCGGGCTTGAAGTCGGGGGTGAAGTTGATTGCGCCGGTCAGCGTGTTCTCACCGATCTTGGCTTCAAGCACCGGGATCGATGTGCGGCCATCCCTGGAGACGACGTCGGCACGCACGTCGATCGGCTGGCCGTCGAGCGCACCGGTTGCCGTCAGCTTGGCCTGCGGGCTGCTCTGGTTGGCGGTGGCGTCGGCGTTGATCGTCAGGTCGCTGAGCGTGCGGCCGGCGAGCGTCGCGCCGCTCGAGGACAGCTCCGCCTCGATGCCAAGCTCGGCGAGTGGTCCGGTTACGGCGGCGGTGAAATCGGCCTTGCCCTTGGCATCGGCCAGCAGTTTGCCGAGATCCGGCAGAACGCCCTTGAGGTCTGCGGTCAGATTGCCGTCGGCGAGTGCGACGGAGCCGGCAGCCTCGATCGTCCCGGATTTGAGATCGATATTCTCGACGGTGACGCTGCCGTTGGCGCCGGTCTTGAGGCTTCCCGCAAGCGCGATAGTGCCGTCGAATTTTTCCGCGGCTGCCGGCGGCAGGGCGGCTGGGACCGTAAAGAGCTTGAAGGTTGCCGCGACGGTGTTGGTCTCGCGGGAGAAGGCGCCTTCGACCGTGCCGCCGATGCCGGGACTTTCGAGCGTCACCGGCGCAAAGGCGATGCTGTCCTCGGCAACCGAGATATCGCCGACGATCTTCATCGGCGCCTGGACCAGCCGGGCGAGATCGGCATTGTCGAAGCCGGCCTGACCGACCTCGATCGTCGTCTTGATCGGACCCGACTGTGTCGCCAGGTTGAAGCCGTCGCTCCGGGCCGACAGCTTGATGGCGCCGAGCGCCACGTCCGGCAATGCCACGGAGGCCACATCGGCCGCCACGTCGAGGATTGCCGACTGAGCGTCGCCGATCAGCGACAGATTGACGGTGTTGATCAGGGTGCGGGCTTCGCCCTTTTCCAGCGGCCAGCGGAAGTCGATGGCGCCGTTGGTGCCGGCGAGCCTTGCCTGCAAATTGTTCTCGCCCTTGCTGTCGAAGGTGCCGAAGGCAGCGAAGGCGAGCGCACCGGTCGCCACATGCCCCTTGTCGACGCGCACCATGCCCTTGCCGTCGAAGACGGCAGCGAGATCGATGCTGGTCTGACCCTCGAACATCGGCCGAAGTGCCGGCGGCACCAGCGAACCGAAGCCGCCGCCGCCCGAAAGCGTGAGCCGGTGCATGCCATCGGCCGTCTGGACATGGCGGCCGTCGAGCTTGAGGATCTCGGCGCCGTCGAGCGCCGCCGTGCCGGTTCCGGTCCAGTCCAAAAGCGGCCCTTCGCCGGTCACCTTGATATTGACGGCGGGTTCGTTCGGCAGGCTCAGCAGCTTGGCCAGCACGCCATTGGCGGGCTCATCGACGGTCGCCTCGAGCTTCAGCTCGTTGCCGGCCGGATTGAAGACGATGTCGGCAACGGCGCGGGCCTCGGGCCGATCGCGCTGTGCTGCCGTTAGCCCGAGTGCGATGCTCTCGTTGGTGGCATTCACCTTGCCGCTCGCCGTCAGGAACTGGTCCTCGCCGGCGATCGCCTTGCCGATGACGATTTCCTTCAGATCGATCGCGTCGATCTTGACGTCGACCGGCAGCGCGAAGGTCGAACGCACCTCCTTGGTTTCCGTCGAAGGTACGGGCATGCGCTCGACGCGGACAGAGCCGGCCGATATCGCCGCGGCGTCGAAGCGGAAGGAGAAGAGGGCTGCGGGCGACCAGTTGAGCGAGAGGTCGCGAACCTCCGCATAGATGCCTTCGCCATCGAACAGCGTCACGCTGCCGGCGGTAAACTGGCCGGTCAGGAGCGGGCTCGGGTCGGCAATCCGGACGATCTGGTCGGGGGTCGCTGCATATTTCTCGATCGCCCAGGCGACAAGGCGGGCGCCGGGTGTCGTGAAGCTCACGAAGGCGACGAGAAGAAGGGCTGCGACCGCGAGAGCGCCAAGCACATAGAGGCCAAAGCGCAGCGTCGCGCGAAGAAAGCGGACGACCTGATTCATGATCTACCCATAACGCAACTTGCGCCGCTGCGGAATCTTTGGAGACCGAAACTCCAGGCGATTGGGCGAAATTTACCGGCTGCGCGCAGAAATCGGTTCGAACCGGTGCGGATATCAGAAGGATTGGCCGATACCGGCATAGATGCCGTAGCTGGTGCCGCCGGGGTATTTGTTGAGCGGCATGGCCACATCGAGACGGATCGGCCCGAACGGCGTCTGATAGCGAAGGCCGATGCCGGCACCGGCGCGAATGTCGGAGAAATCAGGCGTGGTGCTGGTTGACACCGTGCCGGCATCGATGAAGGGAGCGATGCCGATCGTGTCGGTGATGGCGATGCGCGCCTCGACCGAAGCGTTGACATAGGAGCGACCGCCGGTCAGGTCGTTGTTGCTGTTGCGCGGGCTGATCTCCTGGTAGGAATAGCCGCGCACCGAGCCGCCGCCGCCGAGATAGAAGCGGCGGTTTGCGGGAATGTCGGCAAGGCCGTCGCCGCCGACCAGCACGCCAGCACCGATCTTGCCGGCAAGAACGAAGCGCTTCTCGTCGCCAAGCGCGTGATAACCCGAAGCGGACGCCTCGAAGGACGAGAAGAAGGTCTGGCCCTTGATCTCGTAGCTTGGCTTGGCGTTGATGAGCGCGCGGTAGCCCTCGGTCGCGTTCAACTTGTCGTCGCGGGTGTCGCGCACATATTCGAGCGGAATGGCGGCGGTCAGGTAGGAGTTCGAGCCGAAGGCGTCGTCGACATCCGCCCAGCTCAACTCGCCGCCACCGGAAAAGGTGTCTGTCGGCGACAGCTCGAAGGTAGCACCTGCCGCACCGGTCAGGATCTTGGCGCGATAGGCGTCCGGATCCTGGATGTTGGCCTTGAGGCTTGCCGTAAAGGTCGAGGCCGGACCGAAGGCGCCCGGCTTGGCAAAGAGGATGCCGGCGGAATAGTCGAGCTTGTCGAGCTCCTGGGTCTCGCCGATACGGTCGATCGAGCCTTCGACACGCAGCGATTCCGCCTGGCCGAACAGGTTGCGGTGTCCCCAATAGCCCGAAAGCCCGAGGCCATCCGTGGTCGAGACCTGGGCGCCGAAGCCGAAATAGCGATGCTTGCCCTCGGACACCTCGATCTTCATCGGAATGGAGCCATCGGGCGAAAGCGTGTTGGCTTCCTTGATGGTCACGCTCGAGAATACGCCGAGCTGGCGCAGCCGCTCGGAAGCCCTGCGGATGTCCTCGGGCGAATAGGGGCGGCCTTCGTTGAGGCGCGAATAGTCGCGCACGAAACCGGGATCGACGGTCTTGGTTCCGGAAACGCTGACCTCGCCGACGGGCGCCACCGGCCCGCTTTCGGCTGATATCACCACGTCGACGGTCGAATCCGCGTGATCGGCAACGACGCTGCGCTCGGTCAGCTTGGCAAGCGGCCGTCCCTGCTCGCGCAGATCGTTGACGACCTTTTCGCCGGCCTTGATGATCCGCGTCGAATCCGCCCTTGTCCCGAGCGCGAGATCGTAGTCGGCTGGGTTGAGACCGGCGGCATCGCCTTCGAACTTGACCGAGCCGAGCGAAAACACCGGGCCCGGCGTAACATTGACGGTGACGGGTATGGCCTGGCCGTCGGGGAAGGCCGGATCGGGCGGCAGGCTGTCGATGTCCTGGCCGTTGATCCGGATTGCGACCGTGCCGCCGTAACGCGCCTTCTCATAGAGTGCGGCCAGCAGGCGGTCGCGGTCGTCGCGGGCGCGGATCGCAAGGCCAAGGTTGCCGGAAACGGGTTTTTCCTGGCCCTGGACCAGCTGCGAGCTGTTCTCCAGCGCCTCTTTCAGTTCCTTGTCGTCGGTGCCGGCGTCGAAGGTGAGGGTATAGTTGACCGGGTCGATGACCTGGGCTTCGTCCTCGTCGCCCTCGAAAAACTTCATGCCGAAGATCTTGAACGCATAGGCCTTGGTGGCGGACATGGGGCCGAGCGCGCACGAGACGGCAACCGCAAGCGCAGTCGCTGCCTTCCAGTACGCAATACTCGACCGTGGTGGGGACATTCGCTTCCGCATCCCGTCTTAAGGCGACCCAATACAAACTGCCTTCATATGCGGCGGGGGTCACTATTGCATGCCTAAGGTTTTCCATCTGTTAACGATGACGGCCGCCCGCATCCACCCCCGAGGCCCGGATTCCGCGTCGATTCCTTTGAAAAAGAGCCGGAATGTTGTCAACGCAGCACAAAATCCGGGCGCCTCGGCCAGGATGTCGGTGGCGGCGCGAGGCTCTCGGTCGCCGTTTGCAGGGCGTCGAATGGTTGCGTCGAGGCAACTCCACCAGGTCAGGCGGCCTCGGGCAAGGCCCGCAGCCTGGGTACCTGGGAAACGAGGATCACCAGAAACTGGACGAGGAAACCGACTGTGGCGACCAGGAGGCAAGCCTTGACGCCGAAGTGAGTGGCGACGATGGCGCCGATCACTGCGCCAATCGGTCTTGCGCCGAACGTGGCCGTGGTGATGAAGGCCGAAACCCGCCCAAGCATTGCGTTCGGGGTGATGGCCTGCCTGAGCGTGAGGGTCGCAATCGACCAGAGAACCGGCCCCGCGCCGAACAGAAAGAAGCTCAATCCGGCAAGGGTGCCGAAGGGAAACCACACCGTCAGCAGCATCACCACGGCCGCGAGGAGACCGCCGAGCGGACCGAGCGCGATCATGACGCCGAACGGGATACGGTGCGCAAGGGCAGGGGCGGCATAGGCTCCGATCATCATCCCGGCTCCATAGATGCCGAGCGTGATGCCAACCCCCGTTGCCGTCAGCCCGAGCGTCTGGACGGCATAGGCGACATAGACTGCCTGCAGCACGAACCAGGATGTGTTGAACACGATCGCGGTGACGAGTATCGGCCGCAGGAGCGGATGGCCGGCGAGGAAACGCGCGCCTTCGATCAGATCGTGCAGCAGTTTGCGTTGTGGCCGGGTCGATTGCTCCTGTTCGCTGAGGCCGGAGAGCAAGACGACAGCGAGAAGGGAAAGCGTGGTGGCCGCGACATAGGCAAGCGAGGTGCCGGTCGAGGCAACGATCGCCCCGCCGATCGCCGGCCCTCCGGAATAGGCGAGGCTGCGGGCAAGTTCCAGCCAGCGATTGGCGTCGGCGAGTTGGGCGCGCGGAACGATGGCGGGGATCAGTGCCGGTGCGGCGACATTGTAGCAGACCGTTCCGATCGCGCCGACAAAGCCCATGATCGCCAGAAGCGCCAGGGTGAGGTGGCCGCTTGCCATCAAAAACAAGGTGGTGACGAGGGACGACGCGCGCAGCACTTCGGAGAAAACCATGAGGGTTCGCCGCGAGGCGCGATCGACGAGCAGGCCGGCCGGTATCGACAGCAGTAGAAACGGCAGCGTCTGGGCCATCTGCAGCCAGCCGGTTTCGGCCGGGCCAGCCGAAAGCAGAAGAACGGCAGCGAGTGGCGCTGCCGCCAGGGCGATCTGCTCGGAGAACTGCGCAAACAGGTTGGACCAGGCGATGCGCTTGAAAGCGGACGGCAGGGTGGCGGCAGGCGGTTTCGGCATGGAAATGTCCTCGATCATGCTGTTTCGAGGCACCTGACAGGATTGCGCTACCGCGAGCCACCCAGTTCCTGCGTCACCGCATTTGGTGTGACTGCTGGGCTCAGAATTTGACCGTCAGATTGATGAGAGGGGCAGGAAAACGAAAAACCCCTCACGGCAGGCGGCCATGAGGGGTGGTGTCTCGTCCGCTCCGTCACTCGACAGGCGGACGTCATGTCGATGTTATCGACTGTCCCGGCGGCTTAGCGCGGGCAGGAGTCGATGTAGCGGCGGCCGTAGCGGTCGCGGTAGTAGCACTGGCCCGGCTGTTCGGTGACATTGCCGATGACCGCGCCCGAGACACCGCCGATGGCAGCACCGACAGCAGCACCACGGACGTCGCCGGTGATCGCGCCGCCGATGATCGCGCCCGAAACGGCGCCGATGCCGGCACCCTTTTCAGTCTGGGTGCAGCTTGCAACCGACAAGGCAACCAGCACAAGTGCGATGGCTTTCTTCATTGTTGTTCTCTCCGATCTCTACGGATCTCAGCCTGTCGCCTCGTCCGTCCCTTACGTGATTGGCGCAAAGACGAGATGTCTTTCACCACTTGAACTTGCAATTTCAGAAAATAAACCGGCCGCTGTGAAAGTCTACAGGAGGTCCGGCGGATTCTCTTCGCCGCCAACATAATGATATCGTTCCTGAACGGGACATGAAGGCGCCATTCCGGCCAACACAACCATCACGCAAATTTTTTATCGCACCTAGCCCTCGGATGGTTGCGACATTCCAAAAAAAGACAATGATACAGACAAGCCACGAGTATCCGGAGGAGCGGGTCTCGAGGCGAAGGGCATCGATAGCAGTTGGCGCGTTTCTCAAGTCGCGTGGACAGATCATCACCCGGCTTACCGTTCGCGCTCGTGTTGGCATTGACCCACCCGGAGGAGCGAAATGGCGAAAATTACAATGACGGTCAACGGCCGTCAGGTGAGCGGTCAGTGCCATGACCGGACGTTGCTGGTGCATTTCATTCGCGAGAACCTTGGACTGACCGGCACCCATGTCGGCTGCGACACGTCGCAATGCGGCGCCTGCGTCGTGCATATGGACGGAATGTCGATCAAGAGCTGTTCCACCCTCGCCGCGCAGGCGGCGGGCTCTGAGATCACCACCATCGAAGGGCTGGCCGCAAATGGCGAGCTGCATCCGGTGCAGGCGGCCTTCAAGGCCAATCACGGCCTGCAATGCGGTTTCTGTACCCCCGGCATGGTGATGACGGCCGTCGACATGATCCGCCGACATGGCGGTCAGCTCGACGAGGCGACCGTGCGCGCCGAGCTCGAAGGCAATATCTGTCGTTGCACCGGCTACCACAACATCGTCAAGGCGATTCTTGCGGCCTCGGCCGAGATGGGCGGCGCGCGCGTCGCCGCCGAATGACGTCCGGCCCGCGGCGATGACTTCTCGCCGCGATCACATTTCACCGCAGGACTTTCGCTGGATATCTCGGGAGGAGATCGGCAATGGGCGTTGAAGGTATTGGCGCGCGGGTGGCGCGCAAGGAAGACAAGCGGTTCCTGACCGGTAAGGGACGCTATACCGACGACATGTCGGTGCCGGGCATGAAGTATGCGATCTTCGTGCGCAGTCCCTATGCGCATGCGAAAATCAGGTCGATCGACGCCGCGGCGGCCAGGGCCATGCCCGGCGTGATCGACGTGCTCGACGGCAAGCAGCTGCTCGCCGACGGTATCGGCAATCTCATCTGCGGTTGGATGATCCATTCCAAGGACGGATCGCCGATGAAGATGGGCGCCTGGAGGCCGCTCGCCCATGAAACGGTGCGCTATGTCGGCGATGCGGTCGCGATCGTCGTTGCCGACAGCATCGCCGAGGCGAAGGATGCGGCCGAAGCCGTCGTTGTCGACTACCAGGAACTGCCCGTCGTCACCGATGCGACGAAGGCACTGGAACCGGGCCAGCCGCAGTTGCACCCGGAGGCGCCGAACAATCTGATCTTCGACTGGCAGATCGGCGATCCCGCCGCCACCGACAAGGCGATCGCCTCGGCGGCGCATGTGACCGAGATCACCATCCAAAACAACCGCCTGTCGCCAAACCCGATGGAGCCGCGCGCCACGCTCGGCATCTATGACGGCGGCGACGATCACTACACCTGCTACACCACCAGCCAGAACCCGCATGTGGCGCGGCTGGTGATGAGCGCTTTCTACAATGTCGCGCCGGAAAACAAGCTGCGCGTCATCGCGCCGGATGTCGGTGGCGGCTTCGGCTCGAAGATCTACATCTATCCCGAAGAGATCGTCTGTCTCTGGGCCTCCAAGCGCACCGGCGTGCCGGTGAAATGGACGTCGGACCGAACCGAGGCCTTCCTGACCGACGCGCATGGCCGCGACCACCTTTCGACGGTGAAGATGGCTTTTGATGCCGACAACCGGATCATCGGTCTCAAGGTCGACACAACAGCCAATCTCGGCGCCTACATGTCGCTGTTCTCCTCGGCGGTGCCGACCTATCTCTATGCGACGCTGCTGTCCGGCCAGTACGACATCCCGGCGATCCACGCCAATGTGCGCACCGTCTACACCAACACCGCCCCGGTCGATGCCTATCGCGGTGCCGGCCGGCCGGAAGCGACCTATCTCCTGGAGCGCACCATGGAGACGGCGGCGCGTGAACTTGGGGTTTCGCCGGCGGAACTCCGGCGGGTGAATTTCATCCGCTCCTTCCCGCACCAGACGCCCGTCATCATGAACTACGATGCCGGCGACTACGAAGCCTCGCTCAATGCCGCGATGCAGGCCTCCGACTGGAACGGCTTTGCCGCCCGCAAGGCGGAAGCAGCCAAACGCGGGATGAAGCGCGGCATCGGCATGAGCTGCTATATCGAGGCCTGCGGCATCGCGCCGTCGGCTGCGGTCGGCTCGCTTGGCGCGGGCGTCGGTCTTTGGGAGTCGGCGGAGGTCCGCGTCAACGCCGTCGGCACGATCGAGGTTCTGACCGGGTCGCACAGCCACGGACAGGGGCATGAAACCACCTTCGCCCAGTTGGTCGCCGATCGCTTCGGCGTGCCGATCGACAGCGTCAACATCGTGCATGGCGATACCGACAAGGTGCAGATGGGCATGGGCACCTACGGCTCGCGCTCGGGCGCGGTCGGCATGTCGGCCGTCGTCAAGGCGCTCGACAAGGTCGAAGCCAAGGCGAAGAAGATCGCCGCCCACCTGATGGAGGCGGATGAAAGCGACATCGTCATCGAGAACGGCGAGCTCAAGGTCGCCGGTACCGACAAGGCCGTGCCGTGGTTCCAGATGGCGCTTGCCGCCTATACCGCCCACAACCTGCCGCCCGGCATGGAGCCGGGGCTGAAGGAGGGCGCCTTCTACGATCCGGCCAACTTCACCTTCCCGGCCGGCTGCTACATCTGCGAAGTCGAGGTCGATCCGGAGACCGGCGTCACCAAGATCATCCAGTTCGTGGCTGCCGACGATTTCGGCAACATCATCAATCCGATGATCGTCGAGGGGCAGGTGCACGGCGGCCTGGCGCAGGGCATCGGCCAGGCGCTGCTCGAGGGCGTTCACTACGATCCGGCCAACGGCCAGCTGCTGACGGCGAGCTACATGGACTACGCCATGCCGCGCGCCGACGATCTGCCGTCGTTCAAGGTATCGACCTCGAACACGCCCTGCCCGAACAATCCGCTCGGGATCAAGGGCTGCGGCGAGGCCGGCGCCATCGGCTCGCCGCCGGCGCTGATCAACGCCATCACCGACGCCATCGGCAACAACCGGCTGACTATGCCGGCGACGCCGCAAAAGGTGTGGGCTGCCGCCCATGCCGCAAACTGAACGGGAGGACGTGTCATGTACGAGACCCATTATCACCGGGCGTCCTCTATCCAGGATGCCGTCAAGCTCAAGCAGGCCGCGGGGGAGGGCAAATATCTCGCCGGTGGGATGACGCTGATACCCACCATGAAGCAGCGGCTTGCCGCACCGACCGATCTCATCGATCTCAGGCATGTCTCCGAAATGAGGGGCATCAAGGTGACGGGGAAAACCGTGAGGATCGCTGCGGCGACCACCCATTTCGAGGTGGCGTCCTCCGCCGAGCTTGCGGCCGTATGCCCGGCAATCTGCGGGCTCGCCAGCCATATCGGCGACCCGCATGTGCGCCACATGGGCACGATCGGCGGCTCGCTCGCCAACAACGATCCGGCGGCCGACTATCCCTCGGCAATGCTGGCGCTCGACGCGACCATTGTCACTGACCGGCGGGAGATTGCCGCCGGCGATTTCTTCACCGGTCTTTTCGAGACTGCCCTCGAGGACGGCGAGCTGGTGACAGCGATCACCTTCGAAGCGCCGGCGAAGGCGGCCTATCAGAAGTTCGCCAACCCGGCCTCGCGCTACGCCATGGCCGGCGTCTTCGTCGCAAGGCGGGACAATGGCGATGTTCGCGTCGCGGTGACGGGGGCCGGCTCGAGCGGCGTCTTCCGGCACAAGGGCATGGAGACAGCGCTTTCGTCCAACTGGTCGCCGGATGCGCTTGCCAATGTGCCGGTCGACGCTTCCGACCTGCTTTCCGATATCCATGCGGATGCCACCTATCGCGCCAATCTGGTGAAGGTGATGGCAAAACGCGCGGTGGCCGCGGCATGAGCAATGCGCACCCCGCTTGATGCGTCAAAAAGGACGGTTTCGGCCGCCCTTTTTTCGTCCAAGCTTGACTTCGATCAAGCTTGGAGGGATTTACATGCGCTAAGGCTTTCTTTGGAACGGTTCAAAACTAGAGGCCTTTTGCCGCAGGCGGTGGGCGCAGCGCAATGCGGGGTTGACCCCAGGTCGCTTTGAATCAAGAAAAGCGGCAGGGCACTGGAGAAGATGATGGATTTCGAGAATTTCTTTAAAACCGAGCTGGACGGGCTGCATCAGGAAGGTCGCTACCGGGTTTTCGCCGATATCGCTCGCCATCGCGGCAACTTCCCGAAGGCTGCGCGCCACACGGCCGAAGGCATCCAGGAAGTCACGGTCTGGTGTTCCAACGACTATCTCGGAATGGGCCAGCACCCCATCGTCACCGAAGCGATGAAGCGCGCGATCGACGAATGCGGTGCCGGTGCCGGCGGAACCCGCAACATTTCCGGAACGAATCACTACCATGTGCTGCTGGAGCGCGAGCTCGCAGATCTGCATGGCAAGGAATCGGCGCTGCTGTTCACTTCGGGTTACGTGTCCAACTGGGCTGCGCTTGGAACGCTCTGTTCGAAGATTCCCGGTATCATCGTCTTTTCGGACGCCGGGAATCACGCTTCGATGATCGAGGGGATCCGTCATTCCAAGTGCGAACGCGTCATCTTCAAGCACAATTCGGTGGCCGACCTCGAGGCCAAGCTTGCCGCTGCCGACCCGCGCGCGCCGAAGATCATCGCCTTTGAGTCCGTCTATTCGATGGACGGCGACATTGCCCCGATCAAGGAATTCTGCGATCTCGCCGACAAATACGGCGCGATGACCTATCTCGACGAAGTGCACGCCGTCGGCATGTATGGTCCGCGCGGCGGCGGCATTGCCGAGCGCGAAGGCCTGATGCATCGCCTGACCGTCATCGAAGGCACGCTCGGCAAGGCCTTCGGCGTCATGGGCGGCTACATCACCGGCTCGACGGCGCTTTGCGATTTCATCCGTTCGTTTGCCTCGGGCTTCATCTTCACGACGGCGCTGCCGCCGACGCTTGCTGCCGGGGCGCTCGCCTCCATCCGCCACCTGAAGGTAAGCCAGGTCGAACGCTTCGCCCACCAGGAGCGCGTGCGCCGGCTGCGCTCGCTGCTCGACCAGCGCGGCATCCCGCATATGCCGAACCCGAGCCATATCGTGCCGGTCATGGTCGGCGATGCGGCCAAGTGCAAGTGGATCTCCGACCTGCTGCTTGACCACTTCGGCGTCTATGTGCAGCCGATCAACTATCCGACGGTGCCGAAGAAGACCGAACGCCTGCGCATCACCCCGACGCCGCTGCATTCGGATGCCGATATCGACCATCTGGTCGGTGCACTGCATTCGCTGTGGTCGCGCTGTGCGCTGGCACGGGCGGTCGCCTGACGAACGGCTCACTTTTCTTTCGAGGGAATTGCCCCTCACCTAACCCTCTCCCCGCAAGCGGCGAGAGGGGATTTGGAAAGAGGCGCGTCCGCGTGTCCCCTTCGCCCCGCGTGCGGGGAGAAGGTGGCTGGCAGGCCGGATGAGGGGCGGGAACGTCCGATCAGAAAACTATCGGATCAGCCCGGCAGCCAACTGTCGGGCTTTTTCGTCGGCGGCGAAAACATCGTCCATGGTAACGGCCGCCGGCAGGTCCGACAGCTTGTCCATCACCTGCTCGACGATTTCGGCCATGGCCAGGAACCCGGTCCGACCGGCGATGAAGGCTTCCAGCGCCGTCTCCTTGGCGCCATTCAGCACGGCCCCCTGCGCGCCGCCCTGTTCCATGGCGCGGCGCGCCAGTCGGAGCGCCGGAAACCGCACTTCATCGGGCGCTTCGAAATCGAGGCGCGACAGCTTGGCGAAGTCTAGCCGTTCGATCGGCAGATCGCAGCGGCTGGGATAGGAGAGCGCATAACCGATGGCGGTGCGCATATCGGGGCAGCCGAGCTGTGCCAGCACCGAACCATCGGTATAGCCGACCATCGAGTGGATCACCGACTGCGGATGCACGATCACCTCGATCTGCTCCGGCCTGAGGCCAAACAGGTGCTTGGCCTCGATCATCTCCAGCGCCTTGTTGAACATCGAGGCACTGTCGATCGAGATCTTCAGCCCCATCGACCAGTTCGGATGAGCGCGGGCGACGTCGGCGGTCACGTGGCGCATCTCTTCCAGCGTCTTGGTGCGGAAAGGACCGCCGGAGGCTGTCAGGATAATGCGCTCGACGGCATGGCGCTGATGTTCTTCCAGCACCTGGAAGATGGCGTTGTGTTCGCTATCGACCGGCAACAATCTGCCGCCACCCTTCTTCACCGCTTCGATGAACAGGCTGCCGGCGGAAACCAGGCATTCCTTGTTGGCAAGGGCGATGTCGGCACCGCGGCTTGCGGCGGCCAGCGTCGGGGCCAGCCCGGCATTGCCGACGATTGCCGCCATCACCCAGCCGGCGTCGCGCTCCGCCGCCTCGATCAGGCCGCTCTTGCCGGATGCAACGGCTACACCGGTGCCGGAAAGCGCTGCCTTCAGGCTGGCGTAGTGGTTGTCGTCGGCGGTGACGGCAAGCTCTGCGCCGTGGGTGATCGCTTGCTGTGCCAGCAGCGGAATGTTGCCGTTGCCGGTGAGTGCAACGATTTCGAAACTGTCGCGACCACCCAGCCGCTCGACGACATCGAGCGTGTTGGTGCCGATGGAGCCGGTAGCGCCCAGGATCGTCAGTCGGCGCTTCGCGTTTTCGCGGGATGCCATGCCAATTCCCATATTCTTGTTCGCTCTTCCAGTGGGGGCGCAAGCGCCCGGCCGGGCGTCGAACGCTCGTTCCGACGGATGGAAGGCGCGTTTAGGTTTTGCCGAAAACCGATGCCGATCTTCAGGATATGCGCTAGGCTCTACAGCCGAAATCGACGTGCAACAAGGGCGCGGTCTTCAATCCGACGTGTGATCGGGCTAAGAATCGGATCACGAGTCGAAGCGCGAAGGAGTTCCCGATGCTGAAAGTCGCCGCCGCCCTTTCCTGCGCCTGCGTGCTGATCGAAATGGCTTCGATGCAGACGGTCGCCGCCGAGAACGTGCCGCAGCAACTTGTCGGCACCTGGCTTGCCGAAGACATCGCCGGTCGCGGGGTCATCGACAACCTTCAGTCAACATTGGAGATCCGTGACGACGGGACCTATGGCGGCATGGCCGGCTGCAACCATTTCACCGGAACGTTCAGCCTTTCGGGCGCGAAGATCACCTTCGGGCCGGCGGCCTCGACGCGCAAGATGTGCGTGCCGGCGGTGATGGACCAGGAGCAGAAGTTCTTCGAGGCGCTGCGCACCGAGCTTTCCTGGGCAGTCGAAAGCTCCAAACTGATCCTCGCCAAGCCGACCGGTGCGCCGGCACTGACACTCGCGTCGATGACGGCGGGCGGATCAGGCAGTGTCGATGTCACGATCTCCATTCCGGATGCCGAGACGGTCGATCGCCAAGCGGTTCGCTATGATTGCGGCGGCAAGACGGTCGAAGCCGAATACATCAATGCCGGCCCGGTCTCCTTGGTGACCTTTACCATCGACGGCAACTTCATCGTCGCCTCCAACGTGATCTCCGGATCGGGCGCCAAATATGCCGGCGGCCAGTACATCTGGTGGACGAAGGGCAACGAGGCAACGCTCTACGACGCGACGAAGGGCGAGAATGATGCCGGGATCGCCTGCAAGGCGGCCGGCTGACACGCTCATCCCGACCTTCCAGGCAATGGACGCGGGCGAGGCAGTCGTACGCCACCGGAGATCGCTTTCATGGTCAAGGATGTTGCCAAAGTCGAGCGGCTGCATCCGGCGTGGCGGAAGCCCGACGAGTGCCGGCGCGATTTCAGCGCCGTCCTTTACACCTGCACGAAGTGTTCGGCCGAAATCTGGCGGTATTCCCGTGCGGCAACGACGTAATCGGGCGCCCGCATCGGGCTCTTGATCTCGTCGCTGGCGACATTGCGCCTGGTGTGACGCCGGGTCGGGTCGGCGATCGGCACGGCAGCCATGAGCTTGCGAGTATAAGGGTGCTGCGGGTTCTCGAAGATGTCGGCGCGCGGGCCGATCTCGACGATCTCTCCGAGATACATCACCGCGACGCGATGGCTGACGCGCTCGACGACGGCCATGTCGTGCGAGATGAAGAGATAGGCAAGGCCGAGGCTCGCCTGCAGGTCGAGCAGGAGATTGATGACCTGCGCCTTGATCGAGACGTCGAGCGCCGAGACCGACTCGTCGGCAACGATGACCTTCGGATCGAGCGCCAGCGCCCGGGCAATGCAGACGCGCTGGCGCTGTCCGCCGGAGAATTCGTGCGGATAGCGCGCGGCCATGTCGGCCTGCAGGCCGACGCGCTCGAGCAGGTCGGCGACCTTGTCTCGGGCCTGGCTCGCGGTGCCGAGCTTGTGCTCGAGATAGGGTTCGGCGATCGCGGCGCCCACGGTCATGCGCGGGTTGAGGCTGGCAAAGGGATCCTGGAAGATCATCTGCATGGTCCGGCGCATTTCGCGCAAGCGTTTGCGATCCATGGCAAGTACGTCCTGACCGTTGAGAACGACCGATCCGCTCTGCGGCTCGATCAGGCGCATGATGGCGCGACCGGTCGTCGATTTGCCGCAGCCGGATTCGCCGACGAGCGACAGCGTCTCGCCTGGCTGCAGGCTGAAGGACACGTTCTCGATGGCGTGCACGCGGCCCTGCAGTCTGCCGAGGAGGCCGGCATGAATGTCGAAGCGCTTGACGAGGTTCTTCACCTCAAGGATCGGGCGGGCCGCCGCGACCGTGCTTGTTCCCTCGGCCGGCGTATCCGGCAGGCCGGTGATGCTGTCGATAACAGGAAAGCGCAGCGGCTGCGGCCTGCCCTTCATAGAGCCGAGCATGGGCACGGCTGAGAGAAGCGCGCGGGTATAGGGATGTTTCGCGCGCAGGAAGATGTCGTCCGTCCGGCCGGTCTCCACCGCTTCGCCGCGGAACATCACCACCGTGCGGTCGGCAATCTCCGCAACCACGCCCATGTCATGGGTGACGAACAGGACGGAGGTTCCTTCCTCCTCCTGCAGCACCTTGATCAGGTCGAGGATCTGCCCCTGGATTGTGACATCGAGCGCGGTCGTCGGTTCGTCGGCGATCAGGAGCTTCGGACGGCTGGCAAGCGCCATGGCGATCATGACGCGCTGGCGCATGCCGCCGGAGAAGCGATGCGGGTATTCGTCGAAACGGGACGCCGCCGACGGGATCCTGACCTTGTCGAGCAGGCGAATGGTTTCCGCCTTCGCCTCCGCCTTGCTCATCGGCCGATGGCAAAGCAGCGCTTCGGAGATCTGGTCGCCGATGGTGAACAGCGGGTTCAGGCTGGTCATCGGCTCCTGGAAGATCATCGCCACGTCATTGCCGCGCACGCGTCGCATGTCGCTTTCCGGCAGGTCGAGGATGTTGCGGCCGCCGAGCATGACACGCCCCTCGGTCCGGCTCATGTCCTTCTGCAAGAGGCGCATGATCGACAGCGACGTGACGCTCTTGCCGGAGCCGGATTCGCCGACGATCGCCACCGTCTCTCCCGGCATGACCGAAAACGAGATGTCCCGCACCACCGGCTTCCAGGTGCCGTCGACCAGAAACGAGGTCGTCAGGTTCTCGACCGAAAGCACGGGGGCTCTCAATGGGTCAGTGGCAGCGTCGGTGCGGGTCATGTCTCACATTCCTTGTCGTTCTGCGCGGATGGTGGCGGATCGGTCTCAGTCGGGCCAGCGCAACAGGCTGGTGAAACGGCGGGCGTTGCGGTCCGCCAGCGGCGTGGCGATGATCTCGTTGGAGCCGCGCGCCGTCGTCAGTTCCTCGGAAAGGCGGTTCGCCACGATGGTTTCCTGGCCGGGGTGCAGATTGCAGGGGTCGAGGTAGAAGTAGTTATGCTCGACTTCGTGGTCGCGCACGATCACCGGCGGTTGACCTCGGGCCAATGCATCGGCGAGATCCCAGGCGGTGATGTGGGCTTCCTGCGGATCGATGGTGACGCGCAGGCGATCAAGCGGATTTCCGGTCGGATCGGCTTCGATCACCGGCTTGATGCCCGGGCGGCCATCAAGCGTGTCGCGCCAGAGATGGAGATAGCCGGTCTCGCGGTCGCGGATCCCCTGGTGGTCGCGCGTTTCCCAGGCGAGCAGCGCTGCCATCACGCCGAGCATGCTTTCCTTGCCGACCTTCATGCCGCGGCCGATGCCGAGGTTCTGCAGGAAGGCGTTGCGCACCAGCGTCTTCTCGCCGGCGACGATGCCCGAGGTCGGGCCGCCCAGGAACTTGTGACCGGAATAGAGGACGATATCCGCGCCCTGCTCAAGGAAGATCTTCAGGTCGTATTCGGAGGCCGCATCGACGATCACGGGCACGCCCTTGGCATGGCAGGCTTCGGCGAATTCCTTGAGACCGACAAGGCCGTATTGCACGACATGGTGGGAGACGACGTAGACAGCGGCCGCCGTGCGCTCGTTGATGGCACCTTCGAGGTGATAGCGATAGGCCGATGTCGCCTGGCCGACAAGGATCGGCTTGCCGCCGGCAATGCGGATTGCCTGATCGACCGGCGCGCCATAGCTGACGACATGGCCCATCTGGATGATGACTTCGTTCTTCAGCCCGGTCGCGTCGGGCAGGCGCTCGATCGCCGCGATGTTGTCGCCGGTCATTGTGCCGGCGACGGCAAGGCTGATGCCCGCGGAGCAGGAGGCGGTGACGAAGCCGGCCTCAGCGCCGGTCAGCCGGGCAATCACCGGGCTGATCTTGCGCTGCAGGTCGTTGATCTCGACGAATTGCGGCAGTATGCCTGTCATCGCGGCGATCGCTTCCGGGACCACGATCGATGCGCCGAGGCTGGTCATCGTGCCGGATACGTTGATAACTGGGCGAAGTCCGAGAGCTTCGCGGATGTCGCGGTCAGGCATGGTGGTCTCCATATGTTTTTCTGGCAGTCGAAATAGGTAAGCTATTCCGTTTTCGCGGAATATCTACCATAGTAATGAGATATGAACGGGCGGTTTCGGAGTGACGAGCCGGCCGTTGTCGCGGGTGAGGCGGGAAGCCGCCGCTGCCCGCCCATCTGTTGCGAATTTCGAATTGCGCGGGAGCAGACCCTTGGACAAGACGACAATTGCCGCCGAGCCAGGCGAGGACATGGAGCCGACCGCAAAAACCCGCCGCTCGCGCGTGAGCGGTATGGATCGGGCACTGCAGGTGCTCGACTTTCTCTACGAGACCGGCTCTCCGAGTGGCGTCTACGCCATCGCCAAGGCGGTGGGTGCACCGCTGTCGACGGCCTATGTCATCGTCGACGACATGGTGGAAAAGAACCTGCTCAGCCGCGACGCCGACGGCCAGGTCTGGCTCGGCGACCGGCTCTATCACTATGGTCTTGCCTATGCGCGCTCGCTCGATTTCCTCGGGGTCGCGACGCGGGAGATGCACGATCTCGGCCGCGAGGTTGCCGAAACCATCCAGCTCTGCGGCCGCGACGGCGACTATATGCAGGTGCTTGCCATGGCCGACGGTCCCGGGCATTTTCAGGTGACATCCAGGGTCGGCACCCGGGTGCCGCTCAACTGGACGGCGTCGGGACGATTGCTGGTCGGCCATCTGCCCTCCGACGAACGGCTGGAACTTTTCCGCCGTTGCGCCCGCACGTCGCCGACCGGACGGGCCGATATCGATCCGGCGGCACTGTCGAGCCAGGCCGAGACGGCGCTTGCCGCCAAGCTTTCGATCCAGGCTGGTGAATCCGACTATGCGGTCGCCTGCGTCGCCGCACCGATCCTCGACGACAAGGGGAGTTGCGTCGCGACCATCTCCATCGTTCTGCCCGAACAGAAGATCCTCGACGATCGCGACTTCTACGCCGATCACGTCAGGGTTTCCGCCGAGCGGATCGAGAAGATGATGGGCTGGCGCAGCCATTGATCCGAGCTCCCTTGGACCGTCACGCGTGAAGCGAGACGATCGCTTCGATCTCGACGGTGATGTTGCCGGGAAGCGACCCGAAACCGACGGCTGAACGGGCATGCTGTCCCGCGTCACCGAAGACGTCGATCATCAGGTCCGAGCAGCCGTTGATCACCTGCGGGTGATCGGCGAATTCCGGCACGGCGTTGACCATGCCGAGGATCTTGACGACGCGCTTGACGCGACCGAGATCGCCCAGCGCGTCGTGCATCACCGCAAGCAGATTGATGCCCGTCAGCCGGGCGTGCTCGTAGGCGCTTTCGATGTCGACGTCGGCGCCGACCTTGCCGGCATGCAGGTGGCCGTCGACTTCGCGCGGGCCCTGCCCGGAGAGGTAGAGGATGTTGCCCTCCTGGACGTGGGTGACGAAGTTGGCAATCGGCGGCGGCGCCGGCGGCAGGTCGATGCCGAGGGCGGCGAGCCTTTGGTAGGGCGAAGCCGGCGCATGGCCCTTTGTCTTGTGGTCCAAACTGTTCACGCGATATCCTGCCAGTTTATGTGGTCTGTGATGGTTCAGCGGTAGCTGTAGCCGTGGCTGTGGTCGGGGCATTCGACATGCTGCGGCTGGTATCGGTTTGCCGCCACGACGTTGGTGCCCATGACGGCGTAGCGCGGCTCGAATAGGCGATTGAGATGCGCTTCGGTTCCCAGCGAATCGAAGACGCGCAGATCGGAATCAACGAGATCGAAGAGGGTGAATTCGGCGCGAGCGCCGACGCTCAGAAGGTTGTCCATCGGCAGGCGAATGACCGAGGCCGGCGCATGGGTCACGGCCTCGACGACTTTTTCGAACGGCATGCCGACGCTGAGCAGCTTCGACATGGTGGTGCCGAGATCCCAGACCGACTGGTTCATGCTGCGCAGATGCACATCGGTGGAAATCGAGAAGGGCAGCAGGCCGCGGGCGATGGCGACTTCCGCGACGCGGAACGAGAAGGATGCGCCGCCATGGCCGATATCGAGGCGGATGCCTTCGCCGGCGCAGCGCTCGGCGAGTTCGAACAGATCCTCGTCCTCGATGATGCTCGAGCCGGCCTTGCCGTTGAAGCAATGGGTGACGATGTCGCCGGGGCCGAGGATTTCCAGCACCTCGTCATAGAGTGCCGGCGGTTCGCCGACATGCACCATCATCGGGATCTTCAGGATCTTGGCGATCTTCTTGCCGAGCCTGACCGGGGTCACGCCCCAGGAGCCGGTGATCACGTGGCTGGCGCGCACTTTCAGGCCGACGATATGCTCGCGGTTTTCCTGGTAGCAGGCGATGATGCGGTCGATATCGATCGAACGGATGTCGCTGAGTTCGCTGACGCGGTTGCAGGCGACGAGACCGATGGAGCCGAGATTGAGGAAGGCCTTGATGCGCTCGCGCGCCGGCTCGATGATGTATTCGCGAAAGCCGTGAAAATTGGCTTCGCCGGCCGAACCGGCATCGACGATCGTGGTGACGCCGCGCTCCATGCCGCAGAGCTGCGGCCTGACCGAGATATCGGTGCCGCCATGCCAGACATGGGCGTGAAGGTCGATCCAGCCGGGCGAGATCCAGGCGCCGTTGCCGTCGATGCGCGTGGCGCCTTCAGGTGCTGCCAGTTGGCTGCCAATGCCGGCGATGATGCCGTCGCCTCCGATGAGGATATCGACGGTTTCGGCCGGCGCCGCCATGCCGAAGGTGACGGGCTTCACGTTGCTGATCAGCACGGGGCTGGTGCTACGGTTTGCGGTGGGCATGGATTACAGGTCCTTTCTGAGGCGGGGGTCGAGCATGTCGCGCAAACCGTCGCCAACCATCTGCAGGGACAGGACCGAAAGCACGATGGCGATGCCGGGAAACAGCGTCACCCAATCGGCCTGTCCGATATATTGCCGACCCGAGGCGATCATCGTGCCCCAGGTCGGGATTTCCGGGCTGACGCCGACACCGAGGAAGGAAAGCCCGGCTTCGGCGAGCATGGCATGGGCAAACAGGAACGTGCCCTGCACCAGGAGCGGCGAGAGCAGGTTGCGCAGCACATGCCGCGTCATGATGTGCTGCGTCGAGATGCCGAGTGCCCGGGCCGCCTCGACATAGGGCAGTTCGCGGATTACCAGCGTCGAGGCGCGCACCACCCGCGCCAGCCGCGGCGCGTAGACGACGCTGAGCGCAACGATCACCGTCGTCAGCGACGGGCCGAGGGCAGCGACAAGCGCGATCGCCAGCAGGATATCGGGAAAGGCCATCATCGCGTCGATCAGGCGGGCAATCGGCGCGTCGAGCTTCGGGAAGAAGCCGGCGAGAAGCCCCATGACGACGCCGACGATCGTCGCGAGCGTGACGACGGCAGCGCCGACCAGCAGCGACAGCCGGCCGGCATAGATCGTGCGCGAAAACACGTCGCGACCGAATTCGTCGGTGCCGAAGAACCATCGCATGCTCGGTGGCGACAGACGGTTGACGATCGACAGCTTGCCCGGTGCGTAGGGCGCAATCAGCGGCGCAAAGACGGCCAAAAGCACGAAGACGAGGAGAATGAAGAGACCGAAGGCCACGGTCTTGCGCTTGAGCAGGCGGCGCAGGAACTTGGCTCGTTCGCTTTCGACAGGGGTTGATACGGTGACGGTCATCAGTAGCGAACCCTTGGATCAACGAGGAGGTAGAGCATGTCGATCGCGAAATTGATCAGCACGTACAGAGCGGCGATCACCAGAAGCGCGCCCTGGATCACCGGGTAGTCGCGCCTGAGCACGGCCGAGACGACGAGATTGCCGACGCCGGGAAGGCCGAAGACGGTTTCGGTGACGACGGCGCCGGAGATCAGGACGGCAGCGGTCAGGCCGATGATCGTCAGGATCGGGATAAGGGCGTTCTTCAGGGCGTGTTTCATCACCACGCGGCGCTCGCCCAGGCCCTTGGCGCGGGCGGTGCGGATGAAGTCGTCGCCGAGAACGTCGAGCATCGAGGCACGGGTAAAACGCAGGATCAGTGCCGAGGAGACGACCCCGAGCGCAATTGCCGGCAGCGTGAGATGGTACATGCGCTCGACAAAGGACGCGCCCGGGCCGCCGTAACCCGAAACCGGGAACCAGCCGAGGCGCACGGCGAGGATCTGGATGAGGATGAGGCCGAGCCAGAAGCTCGGAATGCTGGCGGCGAGCATTGCCAGCGTGGTGGCGGCCTGGTCGACGAAGGAGCCGCGCCGGTAGGCGGCGTAGATGCCGATCGGAAGCGCAATGGCGCTGGCGATCAGGATCGAAAACAGGGTGAGGAAGAAGGTCGGCTCGGCCCGTTCGGCAAGCGCCGAGGTGACTGGCTGGTTGAGGAAGATCGACTGGCCGAGATCGCCCTGCAGCAACTGCCCGATATAGTAGACATATTGCAGGCCGAGCGACTGATCGAGGCCAAGCTTGGTTCTCAAGTCGGCTATGTCTTGCTGGGTTGCTTCCGGCCCGAGCATGACGGCGGCGGGATCGCCGGGCGTCACGCGCACGATGACGAAGACAATGGTGACGACAAGCGCCATGACCACGATCATGCCGAACAGGCGCTGGAGGATATAGCGTATCATGAGTGCCTCGAACTTCTTCCGCACGGGCGCCGACAAAGCAGCGCCGGGCTATCCGGCGGGCAGCAATCCCTGAAGGGAAAGACCACCCGCCGAAGGCTTCAAGTGGGTGAAAGCTTACTTCTTGATCGAAGCGTTCCAGAAGTAGGGCCACGGCGCGGGAGAGACGCCGTCAAGCGTCTTGGTCTTGGCCGACAGGGCATTGAAATCGCCGATCTTGATGAACGGCACTTCCTCGTAGATCACCTTCTGAACATCGGCCCAGCGGGCGACGCGCTCGCCTGCATCCGATTCGGCGTTGAAGGCATCGACCGCCTTGGCGCGGGCCGGCGTATCCCAGTTCCCGGGCGCCTTCGTCGACATCATGCCGATCAGCGCCGGTTCGGGCAGGAACGGGCTGTGGGTGATGTAGATATCCCAGAGCGTCGGATCGGCGCGGCGCTGGGTGAGCGTCGCCCAATCCACCACCTGCATGTCGACGGTGAAGCCGGCAAGCTTGAGATATTCGGCGGCAACCTGGGCCATCTTGTAGTGGAACTCGTACTGGCGGCTGGTCAGGATGCGCAGCGGCTCGCCCTGGTAGCCAGCGGCCTTCAGCAGTTCGCCCGCCTTTTCCGGATCGGCGATATTGTAGCCGCCTTCGGTGCCGGCCTCGGTGCGCCAGACATATTGCGCGGGGTAGAGAGCAGCATCGAGGGCGTAGAAGTCGGTGCTGCCGAAGGCCGCCGCCATCATGTCTTCCATGCTGAGGGCTGCGCGGATCGCCTTGCGCAGCTCCAGGTTCTTGGTCATGCCGTTGCCGGAGTTGAGCACGAAGACAGGCCAGCCGAAGGGCTGCAGCATCACCGGCTCGGAGGCGCTCGAGCCCTTCACCCGATCGAAGGATTCGACCGGCAGCGAATCGACATAGTCGTACTGGCCCGAGACGGCGGCCTCGACGCGGGTGTTCGGGTCCGGCACCGGCACGAAGCGGATCTCGTCGGCATATTGGTGGCGGGCGCCGCCATAGCCATTGGCTTCACCTTCCGGCGACCTGTAGGCGTCGAAACGGGTCAGCTGGATGTACTGGTCGGCCTTGCGCTCCTTGAGCTGGTAGGGGCCGGTGCCGACAAAATCGACCATCGGCTCGGCCTGCCTTTCCGAAGGCAGCACGATCGCGGCGGAATTGTTGAAGGCGAGCAGCGAGACCAGCGGCGCATAGGGCGAGTTGAGCGAGATTTTCACTGTGGTCGGGTCGACGGCCTCGATGCCGGCAATCGTCGTTGCCGTCTGCTTGCCGCGCGACGCCGTCTTCGTCCAGCGCTCGAGCGAAGCGATGACATCGGTTGCATCCATGTCGGTGCCGTCATGGAACTTGACGCCGGAGCGCAGCTTGATCGTGTAGGTCTTGCCGTCGGCGCTGATCTCCGGGAGGGCGGCGGCCAGAAGCGGCGTCGGCTTCCAATCCTTGTCGAAGGTGTAGAGCGTCTCGAACATATGCTGCGAGACGATGCCGACCAGGTCTGCGGTCGACGCCATCGGATCGAGCGTCGGCGGCTCGCCAACCGTGGCGACGTTGATGACCCCACCCTTTTCCTGCGCGAAGGCGAATGACGAGGAGGCGATAAGCGCCGTTCCCAGAAGCAGTGCGATCCTTGCTGATTTCATCGTATGTTCCTCTCTTATTTTTATTTCATAGTTATGTACTAAGATACTTTATATTGGAATGATAAGGTCGAGCTTACGGAAATGTCAAGCCGCAGCAAAAAAGCAGCCGGTGCGGTGGCAGGCGTCTGGCAACCAACCGAGGCGATGGACGCAAGAGCGACGTCTCGAGGAGAGAATCGACGTGTGAGCTATGGAGAGGCGCGGCGATGAAGTGGAGCGCGGTGCTCGACGCCTGGGCACGGCGACATCGGTGGCGGAGCGCCGAAGAAAATTCCAACTTTTCAGATGTTTATGCGCGGCGCCCCGTCACCGTTGCAGGCGAACGGACGCACGCCCCGATCACCGGAAAGGCGAATGGCAGGCGCGGCGGGAGCCGCAAGATGACTGATTGGTATTGTCCCACGCCCGCCGGCCGGGCAGAGCGGTGTGCCTGTGCGTTGTCTTGCTGACGAGAAGAATGGTGATCCCGGCGCGATTCGAACGCGCGACCCCCAGATTAGGAATCTGGTGCTCTATCCTGCTGAGCTACGGGACCACTCGGATAGCACCCATACAAAAGCAAGGCGTCTTCGCCAAGTGTTTTTGCACGGTCCCTTCGCGAAATCGGGCGCGGCGCGCGGTGCCGGCGATGCTCGGGATGGCGGATCGCGCCGGCCCGATGACGTGCTCCCCCTCTACCGATGCGTGCCGAAATCGGGGGCTGGCGTTTCCGGTCTTTCGAATGCTAAGCAGGGATTGGCGCCGGCTTGAGGAGGTTGGCGCTCCCTCATGCGACCCTCACCCAGAGACCTGATCCAGACATGTTCATCGGAATTGATTGGGGCGGCACGAAAATGGAAGTCATCGCGCTCGATCGCGATGGCGAAACGCGCGCCCGCCACCGTGTCGCGACGCCGACCAGCGGCTATGACGACTGTATTCGGGCCGTTCTCGACCTCGTGGCCGCCGCCGAAAAGACGGCGGGCGAACAGGGCTCGATCGGCATCGGCATTCCCGGCAGTCCCAATCCGCGCACCGGCATCGTGCGCAACTCCAACGCCGTGCTGATCAACGGCAAGCCGCTCGGGCGGGATCTCGAGCTGGCGCTCGGCCGCAAGGTGCGTCTTGCCAACGACGCCAATTGCCTGGCGGTGTCGGAGGCGGTCGACGGCGCTGGCAAGGACGCGCAGACCGTGTTCGGCGTGATCGTCGGCACGGGGCATGGCGGCGGCCTTGCGATCGGCAAGAGGGTGCATGCCGGCTATCAGGGCGTCGCCGCCGAGATCGGCCATTATCCGCTGCCGTGGATGACGAAGGACGAATATCCCGGCCACAAATGCTGGTGCGGCAAACACGGCTGCCTCGACATGTATGCCTGCGGCACCGGGGTCGAGCTCGACTATCGCCTGACCACCGGCGTCGAAAAGCGTGGGCGCGATATCATCGAAGCAAAGCGGGCGGGCGATCCGGTGGCGTCAGGCGTCTATGACCGTTTCGTCGACCGGCTGGCGCGCAGCCTTGCGCTATTGACCAACATCGTCGACCCCGATGTCTTCGTGCTCGGCGGAGGCATGTCGAATGTTGACGAGATCTATGAGGACGTCCCACCGCTGGTGGTCAACTATCTCTTTGGCGACAGTTTCGAAACGCCGATCCGCAAGGCGGTGCACGGGGACAGCTCCGGCGTGCGCGGTGCGGCTTGGCTCTGGAAGGATTGAGCGGAGGCTTCATGAATATTGACAGTGATCTCAAGCGCATCGCCCACCAGGAGCACGAACTGCAGTTTGACAGTTTCGACCTGGAAGCCGCATGGCAGCTCGGCTCGACGCTGCGCCGCATGGCCGCCGAACGCAAGCTCGGCGTCGTCATCGACATCACGCTGTTTTCCATGCAGGTGTTCTATGCCGCGCTTGAAGGCGCGACGCCTGACAATCCGAACTGGGTGCGCCGCAAGCGCAACACCGTTTTTCGCCTGTTCAAGAGCAGCTATTCGACAGGCCTTGGGCTGTTGAAGCAGCAGACCAATCTGCAGGCGAAGCTCGGGCTTTCGGATGCTGACTATGCCGCCCATGGCGGCAGCTTCCCCATCGTCGTCAAGGGCACGGGTTGCATCGGTGCGGTGACCGTGTCCGGCCTGCCGCAGCGCGAGGACCACAACATGGTGGTCGAGGCGCTGGCCGAACTGCTCGGCAAGAACCATGATGAACTGAAGCTTGAGGGCTGAACCGTTGCCGCAGGATATTTTCTCGCAATCCGCCACCCTGTCGGCGTGGCTGGCTGAAAAGGCCCTGCCGCTTTGGCGCGAAAAGGGCGTCGATGCTGGCGGCGGCGGTTTCGTCGAGACCATCGACATGCAGGGCGAGCCGACGCGCGCCAACCGCCGGGCGCGGGTGCAGCCGCGCCAGGTCTATTGTTTCGCTGAGGCCGGCAGGCGCGGCTGGAGCGGCGACTGGCAGGGGGCCGCCGAGGGCGGACTTGGCTATTTCGATCGCGTCTATCTGCAGCCGACAGGTTTTTACGGCGCGCTTGCGGATGCCGATGGCAACCCCATCGATGCTTCCTTCGATCTCTACAATCAGGCTTTCGCGCTGCTGGCCTTCGCCTATCTGGCCGAGGTCTTCCCGGAGCGCAAGCCGGAGATGGTCGAGCGCAGCAACGGTTTGCGCCAGCGTCTCGAAGCCCATTGCAAGCATCCGCTCGTCGGCTTCGAGGAGGATGATCCGTCGCGGCTGCCGCTGTGCTCCAATCCGCACATGCACCTGTTCGAAGCATGCCTGGCCAGCGAAGAGGTCGAGGGCTTTGACCGTGTCGCCTGGTCCAACCTTGCCGACGAGATCGCTCATCTGGCGATGGATCACTTCATCGACGGCGATACCGGCGCGCTGCGGGAGTTTTTCGACCACGACTGGGCGCCGTTCCCCGGCGACAAGGGACACATCGTCGAGCCGGGCCATCTGTTCGAATGGGCCTGGCTGCTGTTGCGCTGGGCCGAGCGGCGCGGCAATGCCGAAGCCATTGTCAAGGCGCGGCGGCTCTTCGAGATCGGCGAAGCGCATGGGATCTGCCCGAACCGCAATGTCGCTGTCATGACGCTGCTTGATGATTTCTCGGTTGCCGATCCGATTGCGCGGCTGTGGCCGCAGACGGAATGGCTGAAGGCTTCCGTCCGGTTTGCAGCCCTCACAGACGGTGCCGAGCGCGAGCGCTATCTCGCCTCGGCCGCGCGTGCTGCGGCCGCGCTTGGATTGTTCCTGGAGACGCCCGTTGCCGGGTTGTGGCGCGACAAGCAGAAGGCCGATGGCTCGTTCGTCGATGAACCGGCGCCGGCCAGCAGCTTCTATCACATCCTTTGTGCGATCTATGAAACACGGGATTGCCTCGCGCGCCTCTACAGCGCCGCGCGTCAAATATGACGCGCGGCGCTGTAATGCTTTAAATTTGCTGCATAATTTCATCCTTAAATCGGATCCGATTTAAGGAATTATGCAGTAAGTTTTTCCGCTTGAAGCATCAAATGGCTCGTCGCAGTCGCGACGGGCCATTTTCTTTGGCTTGCATGTCAGCCGAAAAGTGGAATCGCTTTTCGGCCAAGCCTGTGCGCAGACTGAAACGGCGCAAACATCGGCTCTTGAGCCAGCGTCCATGCGGCAAAATAAGTCCGCTGATATGTTGACATAAAGATATCTTTATGTGACTGACTTGACAATTGTTTGTCGTTTTCAGAACGGGAGATTTCCCATGTCCGCCATCGACGCCCTTTTCGGCGACCTTTCCTCCAAGCCGGATGGCTCCGAAGTCATGCGGGCGCTGAAGCAGGCGGCCAGCGAGCGCATCCTGATCATGGACGGCGCAATGGGCACGGAAATCCAGCAACTGGGTTTCGTCGAGCAGCATTTCCGCGGAGATCGGTTCGGCGGCTGCGCCTGTCATCAACAGGGCAACAACGACCTTCTGACGCTGACCCAGCCGAAGGCGATCGAGGACATCCACTATTCCTACGCCATCGCCGGCGCCGATATCCTCGAAACCAACACGTTCTCCTCGACCCGCATCGCCCAGGCCGATTACGGCATGGAGGACATGGTCTATGACCTCAACCGCGATGGCGCCCGCCTGGCGCGCCGCGCCGCCAAGCGCGCCGAAGCGCATGACAGTCGCAGGCGCTTCGTCGCTGGTGCGCTCGGCCCGACGAACCGGACCGCGTCGATTTCGCCCGATGTCAACAATCCGGGTTATCGGGCGGTGACCTTCGACGATCTTAGGATCGCCTATGCCGAGCAGATCCGCGGGCTGATCGACGGCGGCGCCGACATCATCCTGATCGAAACCATCTTCGACACGCTCAACGCCAAGGCGGCGATCTTCGCCACCAAGGAAGTGTTCGCGGAAAAGGGCATCGAGCTGCCGGTGATGATTTCCGGGACGATCACCGATCTTTCCGGCCGCACGCTGTCCGGCCAGACGCCGACGGCGTTCTGGCATTCCGTGCGCCATGCCGACCCCTTCACCATCGGGCTCAACTGCGCGCTCGGCGCCAATGCCATGCGCTCGCACATCGACGAACTCTCTGGCGTTGCCGATACCTTCGTCTGCGCCTATCCGAACGCCGGCCTGCCAAACGAATTCGGGCAGTATGACGAGACGCCGGAGCAGATGGCAGCCCAGGTCGAAGCCTTTGCCCGCGACGGCCTCGTCAACATCGTGGGCGGCTGTTGCGGCTCGACGCCCGCCCATATCAGCGCGATTGCCAAGGCGGTTGCCAAGCATCCGCCGCGCCGGATCCCCGACGTCGCGCCGCTGATGCGGCTTTCCGGGCTCGAGCCCTTCACGCTGACGTCGGACATTCCCTTCGTCAATGTCGGCGAGCGCACCAACGTCACCGGTTCGGCCAAGTTCCGCAAGCTGATCACCGCCGGCGACTATTCGGCAGCGCTCGATGTCGCCCGCGACCAGGTCGCCAACGGCGCGCAGATCATCGACATCAACATGGACGAGGGCCTGATCGATTCGAAGCAGGCGATGGTCGAGTTTCTCAACCTCGTCGCCTCCGAACCGGACATCGCCCGCGTCCCCGTCATGATCGACTCGTCCAAGTGGGACGTGATCGAGGCCGGCCTGAAATGCGTCCAAGGCAAGCCGTTGGTCAACTCGATCTCGATGAAGGAGGGCGAAGAGGCGTTTCTTCATCACGCCAGGCTTTGCCGCGCCTATGGCGCTGCCGTCGTCATCATGGCCTTCGACGAGGTCGGTCAGGCCGATACCAAGGTGCGCAAGGTCGAGATCTGCAGCCGCGCCTACACATTGCTGACGCAAGAGGCCGGGTTCCCGCCCGAAGACATCATCTTCGACCCGAACATCTTCGCGGTCGCGACCGGGATCGAGGAGCACAACAACTACGGCGTCGATTTCATCGAAGCGACGCGCGAAATCATCGCGACGCTGCCGCATGTGCACATCTCCGGCGGCGTCTCCAACCTTTCGTTCTCCTTCCGCGGCAACGAGCCGGTGCGCGAGGCGATGCACGCGGTGTTCCTCTACCACGCCATCCAGGCGGGCATGGACATGGGCATCGTCAATGCCGGCCAACTCGCCGTCTATGATACGATCGATGCCGAGCTGCGCGAGGCCTGCGAGGATGTGGTGCTGAACCGCCGTGCTGATTCGACCGAGCGCATGCTGGAGATCGCCGAGCGCTATCGCGGCCAGGGCGGGGCGCAAGGCAAGGAGAAGGACCTTTCCTGGCGCGAATGGCCGGTGGAAAAGCGGCTCGAACACGCGCTGGTCAACGGCATCACCGAATATATCGAAGCCGATACCGATGAGGCACGGCTGGCGTCCGCCCGGCCGCTGCACGTGATCGAGGGCCCGCTGATGGCCGGCATGAATGTCGTCGGCGACCTTTTCGGCTCGGGCAAGATGTTCCTGCCGCAGGTGGTAAAGTCGGCGCGCGTGATGAAGCAGGCGGTTGCGGTGCTCTTGCCGCACATGGAAGCCGAGCGGCTGGCCGCCGGCGGTGAAGGCGAGCGCCAGAGCGCCGGCACGATCCTGATGGCAACGGTCAAGGGCGATGTGCACGACATCGGCAAGAACATCGTCGGCGTCGTGCTTGCCTGCAACAATTACGAGATCATCGATCTCGGCGTCATGGTGCCGTCTGCCAAGATCCTTGAGGTGGCGAGAGAGCAGAAGGTCGATATCATCGGTCTTTCCGGCCTGATCACGCCGTCGCTCGACGAGATGGTGCATGTCGCCTCCGAACTCGAGCGCGAAGGTTTTGACATCCCGCTGTTGATCGGCGGCGCGACGACGAGCCGGGTGCATACGGCGGTCAAGATCAATCCGCGCTACGACCGCGGCCAGACGGTCTATGTCACCGATGCGAGTCGTGCGGTCGGCGTCGTCTCCAGCCTGCTGTCGCCGGAAGCCAAGACATCCTATGTCGAGACGATCCGTGCGGAATACCGCAAGGTCGCCGACGCCCATGCCCGCAACGAGGCGGAAAAGCGCCGTCTGCCGCTGTCGCAGGCGCGGGCCAATGCCCACAAGATCGACTGGAACGCCCACCAGGCGAAGGCTCCCTCGTTCCTCGGCACGCGGGTTTTCCAGGGCTGGGAACTGGAGGAGCTGGCGCGCTACATCGACTGGACGCCGTTCTTCCAGACCTGGGAGCTGAAGGGCGTCTATCCCAAGATCCTCGACGACGAGAAGCAGGGGCAGGCCGCGCGCCAGCTGTTTGACGATGCGCAGGCCATGCTTGCCAAGATCATCGACGAGAAGTGGTTCGCGCCGAAGGCGGTCGTCGGCTTCTGGCCGGCGGGAACCGTCGGTGACGACATCCGACTGTTTGCCGATGAGGCGCGCGGCCAGGAGCTTGCCACCTTCTACACGCTGCGCCAGCAGCTGAGCAAGCGCGACGGCCGGGCGAACGTGGCGCTGTCCGATTTCGTGGCACCTGTCGACAGCGGCAGCCGAGACTATCTCGGCGGCTTCGTCGTCACCGCCGGCATCGAGGAAGTGGCGATCGCCGAGCGCTTCGAGCGCGCCAACGACGACTATTCGTCGATCATGGTCAAGGCGCTGGCCGACCGTTTTGCCGAGGCCTTTGCCGAGCGCATGCACGAATATGTGCGCAAGGAGCTCTGGGGCTACGCCGCCGACGAGGCGTTCTCGCCGCAGGATCTGGTCGGTGAACCCTATGCCGGCATCCGTCCGGCACCGGGCTATCCGGCGCAGCCCGACCACACAGAAAAGGAAACGCTGTTCCGGCTGCTCGACGCTGAAAAGACGATCGGCGTGACCCTGACCGAGAGCTACGCCATGTGGCCGGGCTCGTCCGTCTCCGGCCTCTATATCGGTCATCCCGAAGCCTATTATTTCGGTGTTGCCAAGGTCGAACGGGATCAGGTCGAGGACTATGCCGCGCGCAAGCGCATGCCGGTTCGAGAGGTCGAGCGCTGGCTGTCGCCGATCCTCAACTACGTGCCGATGCCCGAAGCAGAGGCTGCCGAGTAATCTCGGGCATCCAACAATAGCGCTGGCGGGCAATCATGCCCGTCAGTGTCGCTCTTGAAGCGGCGTGCGTCCCAAGGCCGGCCACGGGGCGAAATCGTCTTTCCCACTTGCCTGAAGCCAAGATGAAACGGCGTTGAGCGGTTGTTGATGCCGGCGATTGCCATTCTTGACCACACTATGCTTCGCTGAACTGGCCTATTGCTCTGCATTCGTGGTTTACGGCCGGTGGCGCCAATATATTTCTTAAGGCGTGCAAAAATAATAGGATGGAAATTCCGGAAGGATTCCAATTGAAATGAATGTGATTCAACGTTGTCTTTCGACGACGCAGTTGCATTTCGGGTCGTTTTCCAAATGAAACATTGAAAATCCCGAAAAAAGAATTATATGGGTGCCATCGAATATTGCTTGCGACCTTTGTCAAAGCGCTGAAAAGCGTTGTCAGATTTCCTCTCAACATCGACACGGCTCGGCGAATACCCGTCGAGCGAAATCAACGATTGAAAGGAGATCGTTATGAATTCAGGCACTGTAAAGTGGTTCAATGGCACCAAGGGTTTTGGCTTCATCCAGCCGGATGACGGCACGACCGACGTGTTCGTTCATGTTTCCGCTGTAGAGCGTGCAGGCATGGGCTCGCTGGCGGAAGGCCAGAAGGTCACCTACGACATCGTCCGCGACCGCAAGACCGGCAAGAACTCCGCCGACAATCTCCGGGCGGAATGAATCGTCATCTGCCTCCCCCGACCACGGATGTACTGGCTGGGGACGTTTGATTGACGGGAAGAGGTCGGGTGAAGCCCGGCCTTTTTGCGTCCGGACCCTGCACATTCCGGGGAAAGAAACTATGATGACCCGCAGAGTTTGTGCCGTTGGCGACACGGTGACCGTAAGGGCCGATTTCACCAAGCTGGCACCCGCCATGAGGACGTGCCGGATCATCGGTGTCCTGCCCGCCGACCACGGCGAAACACAATATCGCGTCCGTTTCGACGGCGAGAACTTCGAACGTCGCATCGTTGCAAGCGACGTCGAGACCACAGAGGCGGCCTCTCCCATCGAAGAGGGACCGTCGCGCAGCATTGCCAAGGGTGAACCCTGGCTGAAACCGTCGCGCATCCGGATCGGAAGATAGCTACGCCAATTTCGGTCCGCCGATGTGCGGCCACCAACCAAAGGGAAGGATACATCTTGCAGGTACTCGTCAGAGACAACAACGTCGACCAGGCACTCCGCATCCTGAAGAAGAAGATGCAGCGGGAGGGATTGTTCCGCGAATTCAAGGCGCGCAGCGCCTATGAAAAGCCGTCGGAAAAGCGCGTTCGCGAAAAGGCGGAAGCCGTTCGTCGCCAGCGCAAGCTCGCACGCAAGAAGCTTCAGCGCGAAGGCCTGCTGCCGGCGCCGAAGAAGGCCGTCCGCACCCGCTAAATCTGAGGCACCGATGCCGATTTCGGCATCGGTCCACGCCCGAGCGAGGAGGTACGCATGACGTCGACGAAGAAAGATCTTTTCAAGCCCGAGCGGCTGTCGGCAAGCGACAAGGCCGCCGCGACCGATCATACGGCCCGCGGTATCGTCGCGGCCGAAAAGCTGGCGCGTGAGAAGAAGACCGAGAAGCTTAGGGCACAGCGGCTTTTGCAAGAGGCTGATGCCGAACCGGTTTCCCCGGCGCCGAAGCGCCAGCCGGCACGCAAGCGCACAGGCGCCTGACCGCATTCATTGCTCGATCCAGGTGCTGCCACGGTCTGCCAGTCAGGCAGGCGCAGATCTAACCTCACTGATAATTCGTTTGCCTGCCGCGCTTCCCACGCGACGCGCGACCAGTGATTGCTTCGGTTCCGGGTTCCGAAGGCCGCCTAGAGCATTTCCAGGAAAAGTGCGAAGCGGTTTTCCGTCAGGAAATGCGTAAAAACAAAGAGTTATAGTGTTTCTGCGATTCCGTTTAGACCGGAAATGCTCTAGTTGACCGCGCTCGGCTCTGGAAACTGCCAGGTTCCATCCAGTATTTCCTGCCGCGGCCGATAGAGGCGCACCGTGTAATTCCAGCCCTTCGTCGTCGGCAGGCAATTTTCTATCTTGCCGTCGCAACCGCCGAACTGGATCCCGATGGCGCCGTCGTCGCCTTTCTTCGCGGTGATGTTGTTGATGGTGTAGGCGCCGTACTGGTTCTTCTCGTAGTATCCCGCCGCATTGTAGACGCTCACCGACCAGAACGCGTCGACCGGCACATCCTTCACATTGAGCTTATAGACAGTTGCGCCATCGTTTTTCGCCGGTGTCACGTTGAGATAGGTCGCATCCTTGTCCGGGTTCCCGCCCCAGCCGGTGGCGGTCCCGATCAGGTGGCGAACCGGATCGACGTCCTCCTTGGTCCCGAAGGCCTTCTTGAAGTCCGGCATGGTTGAGCCGAGCACAAGCAGCGCTTCGCGCACCGTCTTCTGGCTCGCCGGATCCCAAGCGGGGACCTCGAAGCTGCCAATGCTCTGCTGGCTGACTTTGATCGCGTCCTGCAGCGCGTGGACTTCGTCGAGATCTTTGGGATCGGCGGGATCCACGAGCGTCCGGATCCCGACCACGGCATAGCGCGTGCCGACGCTTTCCTTCGTCAGCCTATGCTCGCCGGCATCATAGGTCACCTGCGGCACGTAGTGGTCCTCGTTGATCACCTGCATCGACATGAAGCGCTTTCCGGCATCGGGCAGCGTGATCGTGACGGGACCGGCGTCCAGGTCGAACACCGCCGACGAATAGAGCGTGTCGCGGTTGAGGCGAATGACGGTCTGGTTGTCGATGGAGGCGGGTTCGCGGCGATGCAGGAACTTGCCCAGCGCCCCTTCCTTGACCATGGCGGCGGCATACATGTCGCTCTCGGCGCGGATGAAATTGTCGACCCCGACGATAGCAGGATCGGCTGCCTTGGCCGGCATTGTGCCGATCATGGCAGCCGCCGCCAGAGCGAAGGTGATGCGAAATGTCGTCATGTCGTGATCCTCGGTGCTCAGTTGACGTGTTGCAGCGGCGGGGCCTTCCATTTGCCGTCCAGCGCGTCCGGTTTCGGCCAGTAGAGGCGCATCGCCGTGAAGAACGGGCCTGTGGGCGCCGGCAACCAATTGGCCTCCTTGTCAGGACCGGGGCTTTCGTTCTGAATGTAGAGCGTCAGGCCGCCATCGGCGTCCTTCTTCAGGCCGGGCAGCATCGGCGAGTTGATGAGATAACGGTTGAGCGGATTGGCGTAGAGCAGGCTGGAAGGCAGATCATAGAGGGTGAGGGACCAGAAGGCGTTGACCGGCGGTAGTTGCCCGGGTGCGAGGCGCAGCGTGTATTTGCCGGCGCCTGTCAGCAGTTTCTTCTGATCGTCGATGAAATAGACGGGATAGAGGGCCTCGTCCTTAAGGTTGCCATAGATGCCGAGCACCGCGCCCGACATGCGCTGCATGTAGTCGTTCTTCAGGAATGCCCGCGTGCCGAAGCTGTCGGCGCTCGAAGCCTTGCCGGTATCGACCATGGTTTCCTTGTACTCCCTAAAAGCAGCCCAGCCGTCGGCCATGCCGTCGGTGATCGCCTTCTGGATTTCCGGCGGGAAGGCCTTGAGGTCGAATGTCTTGCCGGCACCAATGTTCAGCTCGGCGAAGCGGGCCATCAACTCCTTCTCCGAAGGATCGGTCGGGCAGAACTGCAGAATGAAGTTGAGTACCCTGAAGAAATCGGGCGAGGTCTTTTCGTCGGCGGCGCTCAAGGGGGCGATGAAGTCGACGGCGGGTGCGGGTGCCGGTGCGGGCTGGCCGAGGAATTTCGACAGGGGCTCGACCTTGTAGCCGGCTTGGATCTCCTTGACGTTTTCTATATCGCCAGGATTGAAGAGTTGCGTGCGGTAGAGCACGAAGGCGAACTCCGTCTCCGAGCGGATGACGGATTTGATCCCGGGCGGTGTCTCGCCTTTCCAGTTCGGGCCTGCCAGCAGGTAACCGCCTGCCTCGTTGCCGGTGGCGCGGCTGCCGATATAGGCGAAGTTGAAGGTGTAGAGGTCGATGAATTGCAGGGAGTAGTAACGTTCCTTGTCGATCACCGGCACCGTGAATACCAGCGGCTCGGCCCTGAGATCGGCGCCGACATAGGAGTAGGGCGTGTCGGAATTCGGGGTCTGGATCGCCTTGTCATCCGGCGTATAGACCCGTGCATTGTTGACGAGTTCGTTCCAGGGCGCCTTGAACTCCGGACCGCCGGCGTCGACGAAATAGGAGTGCTGGACGCGATAATTGTCGACCAGCGGAAATCCGTAGATCGTCGCCTCCTTGGCGATCGCCCGTGCTTCATCCGGCGCGAGGGCGGCATCGGCGGCGATCGCTGGCACGCTTGCCAGATGGGGGAGCGCGGCAGCAAGCGCGCCGACCATCAGAAGGGTCCGTCGTCTGAGCATGGCAAAATCCTCCGGGTGAACGCAAGCACCGAGCAGATGACCGACGGATAATCCGGCGGTATGCGCAAAGCCATGCGGGCTAGCAACTCGTCTATGGTGAGCGATGGGCCGAAAACCGCAAGTACGTAACGGTTACGACGGCGCCGATACCGTTCACCGCCGACGCGATAGCGGCGCCTGGCGACCTGCGGTAACATCGCTGCTGGAATACATCGCACGTGAAGAGACCGTCGATGGAGCGCCGCCTCGCAGCCGTCCTGATCGCCGACGTCGCCGGATACAGTCGCCTGAGCCGGCTCGACGAGGAGGGAACGCGCGCCAGATTCCAGAGCGACCTGCACGACATTCTTGAGCCGCAGTTTGCCGAACATCACGGACGTCTAGTCAAGACGATGGGCGACGGGCTGCTGGTGGAATTCCGCAGCGTGGTCGACGCGCTTCGCTGTGCGGTGGAGATCCAGCAGCGAAAGGCCGAACAGGCCGACAAGGCCGCAGCCGATCGGCGGCTCGATTTTCGCATCGGCATCAATCTCGGCGACATCATCGTAGAAGGCGACGACATTCACGGCGATGGCGTCAACACCGCCGATCGGGTACAGGGGCTCGCCGAGCCGGGCGGCATCGCGATATCCGGCACGGCCTATGACCAGGTCCACTCGAATGTTGGCGTCGGTTATGCCTCTCTCGGCGAGCAGAGGGTCAGGGGGATCGCCGAGCCCATCCGCGTCTACCGCGTGCTGCTCGACCCGACCGATGCCGGCAAGACGATCGTCACGGATACGAAGCGGCGAGCCGCGCGAAGGAGGATACTCATTGCCGGCGCCGTGATGCTGGCCCTCGCATTTGCCGCCGCCTGGTGGCAGCCGTGGACGCTCGTTCTGCCGGAGACGCCGACCGAGCGCTTTGCCTATCCCCTGCCGGACCAGCCCTCCGTCGCCGTCCTGCCGTTCATCAATGTCAGCGGTGACCGGGATCACGACCATCTGGCCGAAGGGTTGACCGACGACCTCATCACCGAGCTTTCGAAAGTGTCCGGCCTGTTCGTCATCGCCCGTCACTCGGTGTTCGCAATGAAGGACAGCGCCTGGAAGATCCAGGATGTGGCAGCGGAACTCGGGGTTCACTACATTCTCGAGGGAACGCTGCAGCGGGCCGATCAGCGCCTGCGCATCAACGTCAAGCTGATCGATGCGATGAGCGGTCTGTCGCTCTGGGCGGAGCGCTACGACCGGCAATATGCCGATCTGTTCGCGGTCCAGGACGATGTCATCGGCAAGATCATCTCGGCGCTCGAGGTCAAGCTCAGTGAAGGCGAGCGCGACCAGCTGGCGCGCATCCCGACCGACAATCTCGAGGCCTATGATTATTACATGCGGGCCGAGCAGCAGGGGCTCGTCTACAGCGACGTCGACACCTATCGCCAGACGCTGGCCTTCTATCAAAAGGCGATCGATCTCGACCCGCGCTTCGCCAATGCCCATGCGGGGATAGCGCGGGTTGCCGTCGACGTCTGGCGCAACGACTACAATTATCTCTGGTCGGCGGCAGTCGCCCGCAAGATCGCCTATGACGCTGCGGGTGAGGCGCTGAAGCTCGACGCCAACAATGCGCGCGCCCACACGGTGCTGGCATTGCTGCAGCTCGTCGACGGCCGCGAGACGGAGGCGCGGGAATCAGCGGCCAGGGCGGTCCGGGCGCAGCCGAGCGATGCCGAGGCCTTCGCCAATCTGGCGCTGATCCTCGCGCAGACCGGAGACCACCAACAGGCGATCGCCGATCTGGAGCGGGCATTGAGGCTCGATCCGTCGCCATCCCCGAGTTTTCGGCTGCTGGCCGGCATCGTCTATTACACGGCACGGGACAACGACCGAGCGATCCCGCTCATCGAAGCCGCGGGCGAGGCCTTGCCGAACGCAGAGGCTGCACGGGAATATCTGGCGTCTGCCTATGCCCAGCGCGGCGATCGGGCCCGCGCGGTGGCGGAAGGCGAGAAGCTGCTTCGGCTCTTTCCCGACACCAACCTTACCTACTACGGCTATCTCTATGATTATTGGCGCGAAGAGGACCTCAATCGCCATTTACACGGCCTGCGCACCGCGGGCATTCCGGAGTGGCCCTTCGGTTTCGTCGGGGCTGCGGCCGACCGAATAGGTCCCGCGGAACTTGGCGTCCTGACCCTCGACAAGACCTGGAGCGGGCGGCACAAGAATGGCACGAGTTTCGTGCAATTCTTCGATAAGGCCGGCAATACCGCCTATCGCAGCGCCAATACGAGCATCACCGGCCGCGCCGAGGTGAAGGGCAACCAGCTCTGCGAGAAGTTCGACGGTTATTTTCTCGACCGAATGGTCTGCGGCTACGTCTATCGCAACACGGCCAAGGGCGAGCGCGGCGCCGAGTTCATCCACGTGACGCCGCAGGCGCTGAAATTCTTCTCGATCGCGCAGTGACGACTATACCGTGAGGACCGAGTGTCAGCGCGGCTTCTGCCAGGTGGTGCCGAGCTTTTCCGAAATGAGCGTGTTTTCCACTTCGGACCAGTGCTTCTTGGAATCGACCAGCTTGTTCGGGTTCTTCTCAAAACCTTCCGCCGCACCCGGATCGTAGCTCAGGAACAGCTTGCCCTCGATGATGCGCCAGGCCTTCGGGTCGATGTTGGTGGTCACCGTTCCAAACGAGACGCCGTCGGCGCAGTAGCCGCCATATTGCGGGGCGTAGCGGGTGGGTTCGCGGATGAAGAGTTCACGGTTCTCGGCGCTGGCAAACTGCCAGTTCGCCCCGAGCCAGCGGTAGGAATATTGCGGCGAACCCTCTAAAGCCTTGCTTTCGGTGAAATAGGCGACCGGGTCGTAGCCCTTGATGGCGACATCGCCGAAATAGCCGGTGTTGACGAGGTCCTCGGCCATTGTGGGACCGGACAGCGCCAGAAACGCCATCGCAGAGACGCCGATGACGCATGCGTATCGATGGTAGGACATTCCTTTTCTCCGATTTCCGGATGCGGGTGGCGCGCTTCTGGCGTCACTTCCGCTTCGTGCATTCGGTATAGAGCCAGTCGCCGACGAGGTCGGCCTTCTGGCAGGTGGCGCCCGCCTTCAAGAGAAGCTCGGCTGCGTCCCAGTGCGAGCGCCAGCCGGCCTGCGTCAGCGGCGTGTAGCCATTGCGTTCCTTCGCCTCGACTTCGGCCTTCTGGGTTAGCAGCAAGGCCACGACGTCGGCGTGGCCTTCCTCGGCGGCGGCATGCAGAGGCGACATATGGTAGAAGTTCTTGGTGTCGTTGACATCGGCGCCCTTGGCCAGCAGTAGCTTGACGGTGTCGAGATTGCCGCCATAGGCGGCGGCATGCAGGGCGGTCAGCCCGCCTTTGTTGCGGATATCGATGTCGCAGCCGCGATCGAGCAGCAGAGTGACCACATCCGGCTGCCCGGCTAGCGACGCAATCAGCAATGCCGGCTCGCCGGCCGTGTCCGGCGCGGTGATGTCGGTCCCCTGATCCAGCAACTGTGTGACGCGCTTGATGTCGCCGTCTCTTGCCGCGTCATGCAAGGGACCCGCAAATGCCGTCGAGGTGAAAAACGCCAGCCCGGCGACCGAAGCACAAAGACAGTTCATCGCGCCACCTCCGCCCCAGCTTCGGTTTTGCATGCAAGGACATTCGAAAATATCACAGAGTCCTTGCCGTCAACAAGGTCAGTCGCCGGCGCAGGCCCGGGCCTACCCGGTTCGCCCTGATGTGTCCGGCGAAATTGCCGGCCGGATCGGGCTTCGAAAGTGGCGAGTCAGGCGTTGACCCGCATCAGGTCGAGCACGCGCTCCACCGCGCAAGGGATGGGGGCGATGATCGGCGTGGTGAAATCGGGCTGCAATTGTTCGGCCGCCTGGCCGAGCGGGCCGCCGCCGATGATGACGGCCCCGGCGCCATCAAGTTCGATGCAGTGCCGGACCGCTTCGCCGAGCTGGTCCCGCAGCCGTTTTTCATCGCCGGCAAGCGCGAGCGGATCGCCGGGCGTGCAACGGATGCCGGTGTATTGGCCGGCAAGGCCGAGGTCGTGGGCGCGCTCGTCGATCGCTTCGATCAGGTCCGGGGTCGTGGTTGCGACGCCGAACTTGCGGCCGTTTCGCGCGGCTTCGATCATCGATGCCTCGCAGATGCCGACGACGGGGATGTCGACACGATCCTTAAGGGCGGCAAGGCCTGGATCGCCGAAAGCGCTGACGATGATGCCGAGGCAATCCGCGGCATGGGACGTGCCGATCTCGATGACCTCGTCAGCCGCGGCCGTCAACTGCTCCGGCGTGACGATCATCTGCGGGTTCCGCTTGGCCGTGGCGATTGCCACGGCCAAGCGTCCGGTTACAGCCCGCTCAGCGATGGCGAGCATCATGCTGCTTGTTGCGTGCGAGCTGTTCGGGTTGATCAACAGGATATGTGCGGTCACGTTCTGACTTCCATGCCGACATTGACCTGTTTTGGTTCAGCCTTGGCGAGGTCGGCGTCCGCCGGCTGGTCCAGATCTTCCATCGACATGCCATAGGTCTCGGGACCGAGCTGGATGCAGAATGCGAAGACCGCGTACATGCCGGCCGCCAGACCGAAAACCCCGACCATGCCGTAGGTATCGAACAGCATGCCGGAGATCGTCGGAACGAAGGAGCCCGCTGCCGATCCCGTTGCCAGGATGAGTGCGACGCCGAAGGCACGGATGCGCGTCGGGAAGAGTTCCGGCGCGTAGATCCAGATCGAGGTGTTGAGCAAGAGCACGAAGAACTGGAAGATCGCTCCGAACATCAAGACGAGGTAGATGTTGGTTCCGAGATAGGCGATCGAAACTGCTGCCAGGCAGGCGAAGACCGCACCTGTTGTCAGCACCTTCTTGCGCGGGAAATAGTAGCCGAACATCGAGGCGGCGATGGCGCCGAGCACGCTGCCGCTCTGGATGATCATGCTGTAGAGCAGGCTGCCCTGCAGGGTGTAGCCCATCGACACGAAGATGATCGGCATCAGCGTCAGCACCGACAGCTGGGCGCCGTAACTCATCAGGATGGCGATCGCAACGGGGATGGTCCGGCCGATGAACGGTGCCCGGAAAAGCTCTTTCCAATCACTCTTCGCGGGCGCTTCGTCCTGGACGTGATCCTTGGTCAGATATTCCTCGACCTTAAGATTGCGCGGCCGCAGCGATCCGGAGGCGAGGATCGACAGCACCTTGTTCGCCTCGTCGATCTTTCCCTGCGAGGCAAGGAACCGCGGGGTTTCGGGCACGAAACGGCGATAGAAGACCACGAGCAGCGCCGGCAGGGCCAGCGCGGCGAACAGCCAGCGCCAGCTGTTTTCCCCCGGGAAGAGCGTGAAGATCAGCAGGCCGAAGGCGGGGGCGAGGAAGTTGCCGAAGCCGCCGGCGCCGACATTGACGAGGCCGGCGGCCGTGCCGCGGAATTTCGGCGAGCAGAATTCCGACAGCATCGTCACTGCGGTGGAGATTTCACCGCCGACGCCGAAGCCGACAATGGCGCGGGCAAAGCACAGCGCCGCGAAATTCGGTGCGAGCGCGCAGGCGGCCGAGCCGATGGTGAAGAGCAGAAGGTTGATCGTCAGCATCACGCGGCGGCCGTAGCGATCGCCGAGGATGCCCGACAGCAACCGGCCGATGGCGGCGCTGCCGAAGGTGATGGTGTTGAGGAAGCCGATATCCGTACCGGTCAGGCCCCAATGTTCCTTCAGGATGGGGCCGGCGACGCCGATGGTGTTCTGCTCGAAACTGTCGAACAGGCAGCCGATCAGAACGAGGGCGATGATCTGCTTGTGGGCGCCGGTGACGCCGATCTTGGTGAATGCTGATTCCAACTGTCGAATGACCGGCGAAGACTTGCCGGACGGCACCATATTTTCCGCTGCCATGGTTTGTTCCCCTTTATGGCTTAACTGGCGTGAAAACTTAGTTTCATGATGCTACATCAAGAAATCGTAGTTTCATACTGAAATTTTGCTTCGAACCGGGCGAACCGGACGTTTCGCGCCTGGCGGGCGCTCTTGTCGTCCAGCACAATTCATCTTCGAAACAACGCCATCGAGGAATGCAGGTTTCGTGCCAAAAGATGAGAAACCATAGTTTCGCGTTTATAATCAGATATATGGACAAAAGTCGGTCTGTATCCGCCGCGTGAAACTGTGATTTCTTATGATCGAATAATGCACCTCAGTTTCAGGCAGATGCCCAAACAACGGTCACAGTTCTTCGAGCGCGTCGTTCAGGGCTTCGATGCCGCGCAGACGGTTGCGACCGGTCACACCGGCCGTTTCGATGCATCGCGTCGTCAAGAGATGGCAGAGCGCCATGACGGAGACGTGGTTGAAGAGGGGCCCGGGCGCCAGCGTCTGGCAGCGGAAATGCCACTCGGCCTGGCTGAGGAAGGGTACGCCTTCGTCGGTGATGTAGAGCAGGCGGGCTCCGGATTTTTCCACCTGGTTGAGCAGCGCGTCCATCAGCGCGATGCGGCGGCGCAGGCCGAAGACGATGACGACGTCGTCGGGCGTGAAGCTGACGAGATGCTCGCCCAGCGTCTGTCCGCCACCGGGAATGGCCGAGATGTTCTCGATCACCTGTGTCAGCTGCCATTGCAGATAGGTGGCGAAGGAATGGCTGGCGCGAAAGCCGATGACCCAGACCTTGCGCGCCTTCAACAGCGCTGCAGACGCGGTGTTGATCTGGGTTTCCGATATCGCGAGAAACGTGGCTTCGATATTGGCGACCCCTTGCGCGACATGGGCGGTGACGGATTGCTCGCCCGCCGTATCCGCGCTTGTCGCGAGGAAGAGGCGCGACCCCGTCTGCTTGTCGGCACGCGCATGGCGGCGCGCTTCCTCGTAGTTTTCATAGCCTAGCCGCTGGATGAAACGTGACACGGTGGCCTTCGACACATGCGCCAGAGCTGCCAGTTCCTGGGCGGAATAGCTGGCGACTTCGCCCGGAAAGTCGCAGAGAAAATCTCCAAGGCGCCGCTCTGCCGGATGGAGCTCCGGCAGGACCTGACGAACGCGGGTGAGGAAGGATCGCTCTTTGGGACTCATTGCCAATTCCATGAAACTGTCGTTTCACGGACTGTCCGATTTCCGCGTCACCTTGGCAAGAGCGCAGGGCCGGAAAGCGCCGGCCTTGCACCATGTCGTGCCAGAGCCGCGGTCAGTATTTTGACGGCACGTAGAGTTCGGGCGGCAGGACCTTGCGCTCGTAATCGGGGTTGAAGACCCGCTCCGGCAGGGTGATCTCCTCGTGCGGCACATCCTCATAGGGAATCTGCTGCAGCAGGTGATCCATACAGTTCAGCCGCGCCCGCTTCTTGTCGTTGCCTTCGACGATGTGCCACGGCGCTTCGGGAATGTTGGTTCTGGCGAAGGTCTCTTCCTTGGCCTTGGTATAGGCCTCCCAGCGCACGCGCGACTGCAGATCCATCGGCGACAGCTTCCACTGCTTCAGCGGGTCGTGGATGCGCACGAGGAAGCGCATCTGCTGCTCCTCGTCAGTGATCGAGAACCAGTATTTGACCAGCCGGATGCCGGAGCGCACCAGCATGCGCTCGAATTCCGGCACGTCGTTGAAGAACTGCTCGACCTGGTCTTCGCTGGCAAAGCCCATGACGCGTTCGACGCCGGAACGATTGTACCAGGAGCGGTCGAACAGCACGATCTCGCCGCCGGCCGGCAGATGCGGCACGTAGCGCTGGAAATACCATTGGGTCTTTTCGCGGTCCGACGGGGCGGGCAGCGCCGTGACCCTGACGACGCGCGGATTGAGCCGCTGGGTAATGCGCTTGATCACGCCGCCCTTGCCGGCAGAATCGCGCCCCTCGAAGATCACCACGACCTTCTCCTTGTGGTGCACGACCCAGTCCTGCAGCTTGATCAGTTCGGATTGCAAACCTATCAGGGTGCGGAAATAGTCGATGCGCGGAAGCGACGGCGGGTGGTTCTTGCGGTAGATCTTGCGGATCTCTTCCGAAAGCGCCGGCTCGGAAAGCTCGAGCTCGTAGTCTTCATCGAGCGTATCGGCGAGTTCCGCCTCGAGCCAGTCCTGCCCATCGAAGTCGCCGTTTAACCTGTTCATCGCATCCCTCCAGCGCACAAGCGCGCAGTGCGGCAGCTCGCGGCATGATGCTACCGTTATCTGGCTTATTCCATAGGCGCATGAAGGGAATTTGACGCCGCCCGTCGAGGCCGGCGCCTTTGCTGCGGGGGCGCCTCTACGCCTTGATGTACCAGCCCCACGGCTCGTCGGCATCGAAGCTGGTGATCTGCTTGGTCTCGAGATAGTTGGCAAGGCCCCAGCGACCGAGCTCGCGGCCGATGCCCGACTGCTTGTAGCCGCCCCAGGGCGCTTCAGGGAAGGTCGGTTGCGAGCAGTTGACCCAGACGATGCCGGCGTGAAAAGCCCGGGCGACGCGCTCGCAGCGCTGCTTGTCGGCAGACATGACCGCGGCGGCAAGGCCGAAACGGCTGTCGTTGGCCATGCGCACCGCATCAGCCTCGTCCGTAAACGGCTTGACGCAGACGACCGGCCCGAAGATTTCCTCACGCCAGACATAGCTGTCTTCGCCCATGTCGGTCAGCACGGTCGGTTCGATGAAATAGCCGCTGTTGAAACCGGCGGGCCTGCCGCCCCCCGCCGCGATGGTCGCTCCGTCCTGGCGGGCGCGGTCGATCGCGGTCAGGACCTTGTCATATTGTCCCTTGGAAACGATCGGCCCGAGCAGCGTGCCCTCGTCGAGGCCGTTGCCGATGGTGATCTTGGCCGCCTCTTCGCAGAGCCTTTTGACGACGGCATCGTAGATCGGCTCCTCGATGAGCACGCGCGAGGTTGCCGAACAGACCTGCCCCTGGTTCCAGAAGATGCCGAACATGATCCATTCGACCGCTTTGTCGATATCGCTGTCGGCAAAGACCACGAAGGGAGACTTGCCGCCGAGCTCGAGGCTGATGTTTTTGATGTCCTGGGCACCGGCCATCATCACCTTTCGCCCTGTGGGTACCGAGCCGGTAAAGGCGAGCTTGTCGACCAGCGGATGTTCGGTCAGCGGCTGGCCCGCATCCTGGCCGGTGCCGGTGACGATGTTGAGCACGCCCGGCGGAAGCTCTATTTCCTCGGCAATGGCGCCCAGTTCCAGAGCCGTCAGCGGCGTCAGTTCGGACGGTTTCAGCACCATGGTGCAGCCGGCGGCAAGCGCCGGTGCCACCTTCCAGGAGACCATCAGCAGCGGATAGTTCCAGGGCGTGATCGCGCCGACGATACCGAGCGGTTCGCGAATGGCGCGGGCGGTGAACCGGTTGTCGCCGACGGTGATGGTTTCCTCGGGATTGGCGTCGAGTTCCTCGGCAAGCCCGGCATAGTAGCGGAAGCAACCGGCGGCATCGTCGATATCCCATAGCGCCTCCGTCAGCGGCTTGCCGTTGTCGGTGACTTCGAGACGCGCCAGGGAGTGCCGCCTTTCCTCGATCTTCTCGGCAATCGCCCGGAGATAGACGGCCCGTTCGGTGCCGGAAAGCTTCGGCCATGGGCCGCTGTCAAACGCAATGCGGGCGGCTTTGACGGCGCGGTCGATATCGTCATAGGTGGCTGCGGGCGCATGGTGGATGACTTCCTCCGTCGCCGGATCGATCACGTCGAGCGTACCGCCGCGGCGGGGTTTCTCCCATTTGCCGTCAATGAACAACTTGTCCCGCATGCCTGTACCCTCATTTCAGCCCGGCAGAGTATGGCCCTCTCCATGGGGATCGCGCCAGCGGCCGGCCATACTTTTTCTGGGCTATCTTGCTTTTCGCTGAGGCCCTTACGTTCCTCGGCTCAGAGGCCTCCAGGCAAGGAACGGAAGGACGGGAAGGATCGCGCTGGCGCCGGCAATGAACCAGAATTGCCGAAGCGTCATCCAGCCGTCACTGTAAAGCGTGCCCGCCAGGACGCCAACGACCATGAACAGATCCATCAACGGCAGACTCAGCGCATAGAAAACGGCCTGGCGCGCAAGGCTCAGCCGTTGCTGGATGAGCGTGAAATAGGCGGCGAAGGCGACCATCTCCGGTATGCCACCGATGATCAGCATCGCCGTTGCCAGCGCATGGTTCGGCGCGACGACCAGCGCAAGCGTCGTCACGCCTTCGAGAAGGCTTGCGACGAGATAGGCGGTCAGCAGCGACTGTGCATCGACCAGCGTTTTCGCCAGCCGGTTCGACACGAGAGCGCCGATGACGGCGCCCGTTCCTTGTGCTGCGAGCAGCACGGTCCACATCGCCGGGCCGAGCCCGAACTGATCGTGATTGAGCCAGAAAAGGAAGGGCTGCAGCGCGCCGAGAGAAATCATGTAGCCGAGCGCCGGCAGGACGAGAGCCCAGAGCATCGGGTTCTCTCGCATCGTCGCTGTGGCTTCTCGAAGAAGACCCGATCTGGCGGCCAGCTCCGGTTCGAGCGACATCTGCCACGATGCCACGATGCCCCGGCAAAGGGCGATCGCGGCCACGAGATGGCCGCCGGCAAGCGCCGGGAAGGCCAGGGCAGGGGATGTGATCGTCAGCATGAGCCCGGCCGCCGGCGGGCCAAGGATCTTGGCAAGACGATCGATCGTTTGAAACGTTGTGTTTGCTTCCATGTTGCGACCGACAGGCGTCGTAGCGGCGCGCAGCGCCAGCAGGCCCGGGACAACAATGGTGTCGGCAAGACCGATTGCCAGAACAACGATCTGCAGCGCGCCGGCATGCTCTACGACGGCAAGAGCGATGAGGCACAGCGCCGTCACGATCAGTCCGGCACAAACGGGGAACCGAGGACCAAAGCGCCGGATCAGCCCTGCGGCCACGGGGGCAAACAGGATGCGCGGTGCGAGCCGCAGCGCGAGGCTGTCGACAAGTTCTGTGCCGGCGCCGAACCGCTGCGCGACGAGAAGCGGCAGCGCTGCGACCAGCATCCATGAGCAGAAGGAGTAAAAGGTAAGAGCGAATCCGACGCGCCGGAAGACGGCCGATTTCCAAAGGGATGGCGATTTCATAACGAGCCCGAATGGCGGTCGATTGCCTCGCGCTCCCCACCATCGCACCGGCCTGCGATTGGGCCGTGCCGCGAACCTAGGAGAAAGAGGTCAATCGAATCAATGGAGACCAGCCCGTGAACCACGGGCGACTTTGGGCTCGCTGCTGCAAGCCCCGCCTTGCGGGGCTCGTCACGCCATCAGGTGTGGTTCGGTCGACATGAACGCTTGTTATCACGGCGGCGGGGCAGCGACAAGAATTGTGGCGGGGAGGTACACATGGTCACCGGCCCTGGCTTGCGAGTGCGGGCATGGTGCTTGCGATCTGCGTGATCACCATGCCGCTGATGATCAGCGCGACGCCGACGAGGCGGGCGACGCTCACCTGTTTTTCCGGAAAGCCCATCAGGCCGAAGTGGTCGATGATGATCGAGACCGCCATCTGTCCGGCAATCGCCGCGACGATGAAGCTGGCGGCGCCGAGCTTCGGGGCGAGGAGAAGGGCCGCGGTGATGTAGATGACGCCGGCTGCGCCGCCGATCCAGATCCACCAAGGGCCCTTCAGTGCCGCGCCGGGGCTCGGCATCGGCACGCGAAAGGCGATCATGATGGGGATGATGAGGGCGAGGCTGACGCCGAGCGAAACGGCGGTCGCCCATAGAGGGTGACCGATCAGGCGGCCGAGCACGGCGTTGGCGCCGGCCTGCAGCGGCACGACCGCTCCGGCGAAGACGGCTGCGAGGATGAGGAGGAGTGGGCCAGCATTTGGCATGACGATATTCCGATCTGTTTGACGGCCCTATGGTCGATCATTCAAATCAAGAATGGAAATTCGCAGTTTGCACGGTCTATATTCGTAAGATGAATAACCTCGCTGGAATCGATCTGAACCTGCTTGTTGTGCTCGATGCGCTGTTGGCCGAACGCCATGTTTCGCGCGCCGCAGTGCGCCTGAACAAGAGCCAGCCTGCGGTCAGCCATGCGCTGGCCCGCTTGCGCGATCTCTTCAATGATCCCCTGCTGGTGCGGCATGGTGGGCGGCTGGAGCCGACCATACGGGCGCTCGAGATCGCGCCGCGGCTCGCTGAAGCAATGGCTCGGATGCGGTCGCTGCTTGCGCCGGTAGGTTTCGACCCTGCAACGGAGCGGCATGTGTTCCGAGTGGCGATGTCGGACTATGGTGCGGCGGTGCTGCTGCCGAGGCTGATGGCGACCCTGCGGGTCGAGGCGCCACATGTCGATCTGATCGTCAGCCAGGCGAGCCGCGAGGTCATGGCGTCGCAGGTGGTGGACGGAGAGATCGATCTGGCCCTGGGCGTGTTCCCGGCGCACGGTGAAGGCATCCGGTCATCGCTGCTTTTCAGGGAAAGCTTTGCCTGCCTTGCAGACGCGTCGCGGCTTGGCGGATCGCTAGCCATTGATCTTGCCGAATATCTCGTCCGGCCGCATGTGCTGGTGTCGTTGCGTGGCGATGCCAGCAATGAGATCGATCTTGCGCTGGCGGCGACGGGAAATGCACGCCGCATCTGTCTTGCGGTTCCGCACTGGAGCGTCGCGCCCGACCTGGTGCGTGGAACGGATCTCGTCCTGACCGTCGCCCGCCGCATCCTTCCGCAGGCAGACGCCGACGGGCTTGCCGTCTTCGAACCGCCCTTTGCCATTCCGCCGTTCGACTTCGAGCAGATCTGGCACCGTCGCCGCGACGGCGACCCGGGGCATCGCTGGTTGCGGGCGCTCGTCGCGCGCCTTCTCGGCGATGAGGAACCGGTTACTACAGCGGGCGTCAAATATGGCGCGCAAAGGACGCTGTAACGCTTTAAACTTGCTGCATAATTTTATCCTTAAATCGATTCCGATTTGAGGAATTATGCAGTAGCCGATGACGCAGTGGCACTCGCCTCCGTCGTTGTGCGAGCCAAATGAACCTGCGCTTCACCCTGTCGGGCCGTGTAATCGGGTGGTGGCTGAAGCGCAAAAAAAGACCCGGTCGGATGGGCCGGCCGGGTCTCAAGGGTTTAGGTCGCTGGCGCTATCAGGCGTGCCCGACGCCCTGGATCGCCGACACCTGCCACTCGCCGGAAGCCTTGCGTACGAAGGTCCAGAGCTCGACGGCCTCGGTCAGATTGTCCGGATCGCCGCTGACGACACGCGCGGTGGTGCGGTCGCGCATCACGTCGATGCTCTCGTAGCGCATGGCAACGGTTGCGTAGTCCGTACCGTCTTCCGACCAGGCTTCGGCGACGTCACCCTGGACGAGATGGACGTCGCTGACGTCGTTCTTGACGCCGCTGGTGGCGTTGTCGCTGAGTTCTTCGGCGAGATAGGACATGGCTTCGGGCGTCGTCAGGCGACGCAAGGTGCCGTAGTCCTCGGCCGCGTAGGCCGCCTGAACGTCCTTCAGCATCTTCTCGAACTGCTCGAGGTCCGACTGGCCGATGCCGATTTCGTCGGCAGGGCCGTCGGCGGCAGGCGCCGGTGCGGCTGCAACGGTGGGGCGCGCACTCGTCTGACCACCCGCTTGGCCACCGCCGATGCTCGGGATCTTGAACGAGGGCACACCGGCCGAAGGCGCGTTCGCTGACGACCGCTCAGACGGGCCGGCATAGGCCGGCTGGCGGTTGCGGCCGAAGAAACGCATCGCCAGCATGATCAGGCCGCCGATCAGCAGCATCTGGACGATCAGGCCGAGGAAGCCGGCGGCGCCGCCGAAGCCGCCGCCCATCAGCATGCCGATCAGGCCGCCGACCATGAGGCCGCCGAGAAGCGAACCGCCGAAGCCGCTGAAGAAGCCGGGTCGTGCATTGGGCGTGTTGGCACCGGTCGGGCGCGTCTGGGCTGCCCCGGGATTGGTCGTCGTCGGGCCGGCATCCTGGCGCGGCGTCATCGTACGGTCGATCGGTGCCGCATTTGTCGGCGCGGTGCGGGTGACGGGCGGCTGCGAAAAGGTGCGTGTGCCACGGCTGCCGAAGCCGCCGCCCGAGCGCCGGGCCTCGGCGACATCCACAACTGTGAGCGCGACAGTGAGACCGATCGCCATCATCGCCAGAGCTCGTCCAAAACGCTGCATTGCCATTCAAACCCCTTGTATTGTGCTTGGGCCCACGAAGGCCTTCGCTGGCTCATATAGAGGTTCCGATCCCGGATTTTAAGGTTTCCGTGTCGCTTTTGGTCCGGTTTACCGTAATCGCGCCGGTGAAATCGGCCGGAAAAACCCTCAGCGGTTGGCTTCGAGGATCATCGTCGCCGCCTTTTCGGCGATCATGATCGTCGGCGAATTGGTGTTGCCCGAGGTGATCGTCGGCATGATCGAGGCATCGGCGATGCGCAGGCCGTGCAGGCCGCGCAGGCGCAGCTCCGCGTCGACGACGCTCGCCGGATCCGCCCCCATCCGGCAGGTGCCGACCGGGTGGAAGATCGTCGTGCCGATATCGCCGGCGGCGCGGCGCAGATCCTCGTCACTCTCATAGGACGGTCCCGGCTTGAACTCGGTCGGGTTGAAGCGGGCGAAGGATGGCTGATTGACGATGCGACGCGTCAGGCGGATGGAGCGGACCGCGACATCGCGGTCGGCCTCAGCCGTCAGATAGCGCGGGCGAATGTCGGGCGCTGCGGCGAAATCCGGCCCTTTGAGATGTACCGATCCCCGACTTTCCGGCCGGAGATTGCAGACGCTGGCAGTAATCGCCGGGAAGGGATGAACCGGCTCGCCGAACTTCTCGAGCGACACCGGCTGGACGTGATATTGCAGATCCGGCGTCTCCTTCTCGGGGCCGGAACGGGTGAAGATGCCGAGCTGGCTCGGCGCCATGGCCATCGGACCCGAGCGCCTCGCGAGATATTCGAGACCGATCGCCGCCTTGCCAAGGAGTGTGCTTGCCTTCTCGTTCAGTGTCGGCACCCCGGTCACCTTGTAGGCGAGGCGCAATTGCAGGTGATCCTGCAGGTTTTCGCCGACGCCAACCAGCTCGTGCCGGACCTCGATACCGTTGTCGCGCAACACATCGCCACGACCGATACCGGAGAGCTCCAATATCTGCGGCGAGCCGATGGCTCCGGCAGAAAGAATGGTTTCGCGGCGAGACCGCGCCTGTGTGACCATGCCGTCATGCTGGAATTCGACGCCGGCGATGCGACCTTCCTCGATCACCAATCGGCGGACATGCGCCTTCGTAAGAACAGTCAGATTGTGCCGGTTGCGCGCGGGCCGCAGAAACGCCTTGGCCGTGTTCCACCTGATGCCGGAGCGTTGGTTGACGTCGAAATAGCCCGAGCCTTCATTGTCGCCGCGGTTGAAGTCCGTCGTTTCCGGAATGCCGGCCTCGGTCGCTGCCTTCTGGAAGGCGTCCAGCACGGCCCAGCGAACGCGTGCCTTCTCCACCCGCCATTCGCCGCCCGCGCCATGCATCTCGTCGGCGCCGCGATAGTGGTCTTCCGACTTGCGGAAATGCGGCAGGACGTCGTCCCAGCCCCAGCCGGTGCACCCCAGTTGGCGCCAATGGTCGTAGTCTCGCGCCTGGCCGCGCATGTAAATCATGCCGTTGATCGACGAGCAGCCGCCGAGCACCTTGCCGCGGGGATAGCCGAGCGCGCGGCCGTTCAGGCCCTCCTCGGCGGCGGTGGTGAAACACCAGTCGGTGCGGGGGTTGTTGATGCAATAGAGATAGCCGACCGGAATGTGGATCCAGTGATAATTGTCGCTGCCGCCGGCTTCGAGCAGCAGGACGCGGTGATCCGGATTTTCGGAAAGGCGGTTGGCCAGAACGCAACCGGCGCTACCCGCTCCGACGACAATGTAGTCGAACGTGTCCATAGGCTTTCTCTTGTGTCGTTGCCCGGTCCGGCGCAATCGGGACCGGGCTCGCTCTCTTCCTCGAGGAACGTTCTAGTGGCGATGTTCGAAACCGAGCTTGCGGCCGAGCCTCGAATTGTAGAACTCGCCGACGATGCCGCGCCGGAAAAGCAGCACGCAGACCATGAACACCAGGCCGGTGATGATGGTGACCGGGAATTCGGAGGTTGCGAGGTAGTTCTGCAAAGTCACGACAAGGCCAGCGCCGAACAGTGGACCGATCAGCGTGCCGATGCCGCCGAGCAGCGTCATCAGGATGACCTCGCCCGACATCTGCCAGCTGACGTCGGTCAACGTCGCAAACTGGAAGACCAGGGCCTTGACGCCGCCGGCAAGGCCGGTGAGCGCCGCCGACATGACGAAGGCCGCAAGCTTGTAATTGCGCACGGAGTAGCCGAGCGAGACGGCGCGCGTCTCGTTCTCACGGATCGATTTCAGGATCATGCCGAAGGGCGAGTGAATGATCCGCCAGATGATCGCGACGCCGATGATGAAGACGCCGAGCACGAAATAATACATGTTGGTCGACTGGCTGAGATCGATGAAGCCGAAGAGATGGCCGCGCGGCACGGACTGGATGCCGTCCTCACCCTTGGTGAACTCGGCCTGCAGACAGAAGAAATAGAACATCTGCGCCAGCGCCAGCGTGATCATGGCGAAGTAGATGCCCTGCCTGCGAATTGCGAGATAACCGATGATCGCACCGAGAAATGCTGCCCCCGCGACGCCGACGAGAATGCCGAGTTCCGGCGGTAGCCCCCATTCCTTGACCGCATGGGCGGTGAAATAGGCGGCCCCGCCGAAGAAGGCCGCGTGCCCGAAAGACAGCAGACCGGTATAGCCGAGCAGCAGATTGAAGGCGCAGGCAAACAGCGCGAAGCACAAGAGCTTCATCAGGAAGACGGGATAGAAGAACAAGGGGGCGAGCACGAGCAGGGCAAGACCCGCCGCCAGGAACATCGTCTGCGCGACGACTGGCTTCTTTTCCCTGGGCTTATCGATATCGAGTGTCAATGTCATATCAAACATCCCGGCCGAAGAGGCCTGCCGGCCGTATCAGGAGAACGATGGCCATGATCACGAAGATCACGATGTTGGAAGCCTCGGGGTAGAAGACCTTGGTCAGCCCTTCGGCGACGCCAAGCAGGTAGCCGGTGACGATCGCCCCCATGATCGAGCCCATGCCGCCGACGACCACGACGGCGAAGACAACGATGATGATGTTCGAGCCCATCAACGGCGAGACCTGGTAGATCGGCGCCGCGAGCACGCCGGCAAGGGCGGCGAGTGCGGCTCCAAGCGCATAGGTCAGCGTCAGCAGGAACGGCACGTTGATGCCGAAAGACTGGACGAGGATAGGGTTTTCGGTCGCGGCGCGCAAATAGGAGCCGAGCTTGGTCTTCTCGATCACCAGCCAGGTGCCGATGCAGACGATGAGAGAGAAGGCGATCACCCAGCCGCGATAGACCGGCAGGAACATGAAGCCGAGATTGGTGCCGCCCGCAAGCGCTGCCGGCGTGGCATAGGGCTGGCCCGAAGCGCCATAGAGATAACGGAACGTGCCTTCGATTGTCAGCGCCAGGCCGAAGGTGAAGAGCAGGCCGTAGAGCGGATCGAGCGAATAGAGCCGCCGCAGCATCGTGCGTTCGATGACGGCGCCGACAAGCCCGACGGCAAGCGGCGCGACGATCAGCGCCGGCCAGTAGCCGATGCCGAAATAGGACAGCAGCATCCAGGCGAAGAATGCGCCGAGCATATATTGCGCGCCGTGGGCGAAGTTGATGACGCGCAGCAGGCCGAAGATGATCGCAAGGCCGAGGCTCAAGAGTGCATAGAACGAGCCGTTGATCAGACCGATCAGCAGCTGGCCGAGGAAGGCTTGCAGCGGAATTCCAAAGATCATGGTCATGGCTCAGACCCCCAGCACGTCATGCAGCATGTCCATGCGGGCGGAGAGTTCCGAGACCGGAAACTCGCCGACCATGCGGCCATGATCCATCAGGTAGAAGCGGTCGGCTACCTTGCTGGCGAAGCGGAAATTCTGCTCGACCAGAAGAACGGTCATGCCGCGCTCCTTCAATGTCTTGAGCACGTCGCCGATGCGCTGGACGATGACCGGGGCAAGCCCCTCGGTCGGCTCGTCGAGCAGCATCATGCGCACACCGGTTCTCAAGATCCGGGCGATCGCCAGCATCTGCTGTTCGCCACCGGAAAGCTTGGTGCCCGGGCTGTTGCGGCGCTCGTGCAGATTGGGGAAAAGCTCGAAGATCTCGTCGACCGTCATGCCGCCCTTGGCCACGGCCGGCGGCAACAGCAGGTTTTCGTAGACCGACAGCGTCGAGAAGATGCCGCGCTCCTCGGGGATGAAGCCGAGGCCGCGATGGGCGACCCGGTGCAGCGGCACCTTGATCAGGTCCTCGCCGGCAAAATCGATCGCGCCCTTGCGATTGCGCACGATGCCCATGATCGAACGCAGGGTGGTGGTCTTGCCGACGCCGTTGCGTCCGAGCAGGGTGACCATCTCGCCTTCGCCGACCGTCATGTCGACGCCATGCAGGATGTGGCTTTCGCCGTACCAGGCGTTGAGGCCGGAGACTTTCAGAAGCGGTTTCATCTCAGGCCTCCTCGGTGCCCATATAGGCGGTGCGCACCCGCGGGTCGGCTGACACTTTTGCGTAGTCGCCCTCGGCGAGGATCTCGCCGCGCTGCAAGACGGTGACGTGATGGCAGAGCGTCGAGACGACGGAGAGATTGTGCTCGACCATCAGCACGGCGCGTTCGCGCGCCACCTCGCGGATGATCTCGGCCACCATGCCGACATCCTCGTGGCCCATGCCGGCCATCGGCTCGTCGAGCAGCAGGACCTTCGGGTCGAGCGCCAGGGTCGTGGCGATCTCCAACACCCGCTTGCGCCCGTAGGAAAGGTCGGCGGCAATCGCGTTTCTCTCCCGGTCGAGGCCGACGGAACGGATCAGCTGATCGGCCTTGGCCGTCAGCCCGTCGAGTGCCGACATCGGCTTCCAGAACTGGGTCGCAAGGCCGTGCGGCCGTTGCAGCGCCACGCGCACGTTGTCGAGCACGCTCATATGCGGAAACACCGCCGAGATCTGGAACGAGCGCACCAGTCCCATGCGCGCCACCTTGTCGGGCGCCATGCGGGTGATGTCTTCGCCCAGCAGCGTGATCGTGCCGTCAGTCGGCCGTAGGAACTTTGTCAGCAGGTTGAAGACCGTCGTCTTGCCGGCGCCGTTCGGGCCGATCAGCGCATGCACGCGGGCATGGTGGACGTCGAGGTTGACGTTGTTGACGGCGGTGAAGCCGCCGAAATCGCGACGGAGACCGCGGGCGGACAAAACCACCCGCGGCGCTCCATTCTGTTCTGACGAGGCAGCGGTCATCGCGATCCGACCGCTCACGATTTTACGAGTTCGCAGCCGCTCTTGGCCGGGTCGATGAAGGCTTCGGCACCCGGAATGGTGGCGAGCACCTTGAAATAGTCCCAGGGCTCCTTGCTTTCGTCCGGCTTCTTCACTTCCAGCAGATACATGTCGTGGACCATGCGGCCGTTCTCTGCGACCTTGCCGTTTTCGGCAAAGATGTCGTTGACGGGAAGGACATGCAACTCCTTCGAAACCGCATCGCCGTCATCGCTGCCGGCCTTTTCGATCGCTTTGAGATAGGAAAGCACGGCCGAGTAGGTGCCGGCGTGAACCATGTTCGGCATCTTGCCGGTGCGTTCCATGAAGCGCTTGCCGAACTTTGCCGTCTCTTCGTTGCGGTTCCAGTAGAAGCCTTCGGTCAGCGTCAGCCCCTGTGCCGCTTCGAGGCCGAGGCCGTGGACCTCGGCGAGCGTGAAGAGCAGCGCCGCCAGACGCTGGCCGCCCTGGACGATGCCGAATTCGGCTGCCTGCTTGATGGCGTTGGACGTATCGAGGCCGGCATTGGCAAGGCCGATGACCTTGGCACCCGAAGACTGCGCCTGCAGCAGGAAGGACGAGAAGTCGGTGGTCGCAAGCGGATGGCGGACGGAGCCGACGACGGTACCGCCGTTTTCTTTGACGTAGTTGCCGGTGTTTTCCTCGAGCGAGTAGCCGAAGGCGTAGTCGGCGGTCAGGAAGAACCAGCTGTCGCCGCCCTGCTTGACGAGCGCGCCGCCGGTGCCGACCGCAAGCGCATGGGTGTCATAGGCCCAGTGGAAACCATAGGGCGAGCACTGCTTGCCGGTCAGTTCGGTGGTGGCCGCGCCGGTATTGATGGTGATCTTCTTCTTTTCCTTCGACAATGCCTGGACGGCGAGGCCGACCGAGGAGCTCGTCAGCTCCATGATGCTGTCGACCTGTTCGGTGTCGTACCACTGACGGGCGATGTTGGAGGCGATGTCGGCCTTGTTCTGGTGGTCGGCGGTGATCACCTCCACCGGAACGCCGAGAACCTTGCCGCCGAAGTCCTCCACCGCCATCAGCGCGGCTTCATAGGAGGACTTGCCGCCGAAATCGGCGTAGACGCCGGACTGGTCGTTGAGAATGCCGATCTTGACCTTGCCGTCGGATGCGTCGGCGAGTGCCGCGGTGCTGCTGGCAAGCATCATTGCGAATGCGGTGAGCAGTTTCTTCGTCATCTTGTCCTCCTCCAAAGGCTTCAGGCGGGAGTGTCTCGCGCAAAATCGCGCTCGGCTCCGGCAAAGCGCATGGCGTTGCCGGACAGTCGGTCCCGTTCTGTTCAAATTTGGCCAGACATGCTCCTCAGATGCCGGCTCCGACGGTACAATCCGGAAAAAATCGCTTGGACGCAAGCGGCACGGACCGTAAATTGCAAACAGGGTCTGTTCATTTTCGAACAGATGGGGGCGATGACATGAATCCGAACTTTACCTGGGACGACTTGCAGTTCTTTCTGGCGGTGGCGCGCACGGGGCAACTGTCGACGGCTGCGCGACGGCTGCGCACCAGCCATGCGACAGTTTCGCGTCGCATCGACCGGTTGGAATTCGCGCTCAAGGTCAAGCTGTTCGAGCGCAATCCGCGCGGCTACGTGCTGACGGCGATCGGCCAGCGTTTCGTCGAGACCGCTGAACGCATCGAGCGCGAGACCGAGCAGCTGCAGCTCGATATCAGCGACGGCCTGACGGCGCAGCGCGGCGTCGTGCGGCTGAGCACGCTCGAAGGCTTCGGCAATTTCTTCCTGTCGGACAGGTTGTCGAGCTTTGCGGCGACCTACCCGAACATTTCGCTGGAACTCGTGGCGATCCAGCAGATCATGTCGCTGTCGCGCAAGGAGGCAGATCTGTCGGTGGCGCTGACGGCGCCAAAGGCCGGTCCCTATCATTCCGAGGTGCTGACACCCTATACGCTGCATGTCTATGGTTCCCGCAGCTATCTCGCCAGCCACCCGCCGATCAGGAGCCGCAACGATCTCGCCGCCCATCGCTTCGTCGGCTACATCGAAGACATGATCTTTGCGCCCGGGCTCGATTATCTCGGCGAGATCCAGCCGGGCTTGCGGGCGCATTTCCAGAGTTCCAGCATTCTCACCCAGCTAAAGGCCGTGCGCCAGGGGCTTGGCCTCTGCGTGCTGCCGCATTTCATGGCGCGCGAGGAAAAGGACATCGAGATCGTGCTGCCCGACGAGATCGAACTGAAGCGGACCTATTGGATGATCTGTCACCGCGATCTGGTTGCCGTGCCGCGGGTGAGGGCGGTGCGCGAGTTTCTGACGCAGATCGTGCGGGAGAATTGGGCGTGTTTCAGCCGCGAGCGAGCGCTGGTGCCGGCCGGCCCGGCGCTTCAGCCATGATCGACGGCCTGCCAGGTTCCTGCGCGATTCCTGACCTGCCCGATGTTTTTTGCCGATTTGGGCGATGGTTCTGGTTCTGGTTTGGGTGTTTTGCTGGTCTGGATTGGTCTGTTGATAACTTCCGTTTGAATTTGTTGTTTGTTTTCAGTTGGTTGTTCGATCTTGTCGGTTTTTTGAAATTGTCTGTTGACGTCTGTGAGGATGGGGGTCTATAAGCCC
>NZ_MBSS01000003.1 GCF_001695855.1 Ensifer sp. LC163 | reverse complement strand
ACGGTGGCCGCGCTCGCCTTCGTCGCCCTGTTCCTGCTGCTGCCGCTGGCGGCCGTCTTTACCGAGGCGCTGCGCAAGGGACCGGCCGAGTTCCTGACGGCGCTTGGCGATGCCGAGACCTTTGCCGCCATCCGCCTGACGCTGATCGTCGCCGCCATCGCCGTGCCGCTCAACCTCGTTTTCGGCGTCGCCGCCGCCTGGGCGATCGCCAAGTTCGAGTTCAAGGGCAAGGCCTTCCTGACGACGCTGATCGACCTGCCGTTCTCGGTGTCGCCGGTGATCTCCGGCCTCGTCTTCGTGCTGCTGTTCGGCTCGCACAGCCTCATCGGCCCCGTCCTGCAGAGCCATGGCATCCAGATCCTGTTTGCCGTGCCGGGCCTGGTGCTGGCCACCGTCTTCGTCACCTTCCCCTTCGTCGCCCGCGAGTTGATCCCCTTGATGCAGGAGCAGGGCACCAGCGACGAGGAGGCGGCGCTGTCGCTCGGCGCTTCCGGCTGGCAGACGTTCTGGCATGTGACGCTGCCCAACATCAAATGGGGGCTGCTTTACGGCGTGCTGCTGTGCAACGCCCGCGCCATGGGCGAGTTCGGCGCGGTGTCGGTGGTCTCCGGCCATATCCGCGGCCAGACCAACACCATGCCGTTGCAGGTGGAAATCCTCTATAATGAATATAACTTCGTCGCCGCCTTTGCGGTTGCGACGTTGCTGGCGCTGCTGGCGCTGGTCACCCTCGTCTTGAAAACGGCGCTCGAGCTTCGCTACAGCGCCGAGATCGCCGCCAGCCGCAGGCATTGAAAGGTCCGGATCGTCATGGAAGTCCGCGTTCAGAACATACGCAAGGAATTCGGCCGCTTTCCGGCGCTCGACGACGTCTCGCTCGACATCCGCTCGGGCGAGCTGATCGCGCTGCTCGGCCCCTCCGGCTCGGGCAAGACGACGCTTCTGCGGCTGGTCGCCGGTCTCGAAAGCCCGACCGCCGGCACGATCTTCTTCGGCGACGACGATGCCTCGCAAAAGACCGTGCAGCAGCGCAACATCGGCTTCGTCTTCCAGCACTATGCGCTGTTCCGGCACATGACGGTGCTCGACAACGTCGCCTTCGGGCTGAAGGTGCGCCCGGCCAATCGCCGGCCGCCGGCCGCCGACATCCGCCAGCGCGCGCTTGATCTGCTCGATCTCGTCCAACTCTCCGGGCTGGAGAAGCGTTACCCGGCGCAGCTGTCGGGCGGCCAGCGCCAGCGCGTCGCGCTGGCCCGCGCCATGGCGGTCGAGCCGAACGTGCTGTTGCTCGACGAGCCGTTCGGCGCGCTCGACGCCCAGGTCCGCAAGGAACTCAGGCGCTGGCTGCGCGAGATTCACGACCGCACCGGCCACACCACCATCTTCGTCACCCATGACCAGGAAGAGGCGCTGGAGTTGGCCGACCGGGTGGTGGTGATGAGCAAGGGCGCGATCGAGCAGGTCGGCACCCCCGACGAGATCTACGACCATCCGGTCTCGCCGTTCGTCTACGGCTTCATCGGCCAGTCGAACGCCCTGGCCGTGACGCTGGCGAACGGCGAGATCTGGTTCGAGGACCGGCCGATCGGCCTGCGCGCCCCGAC
>NZ_MBSS01000002.1 GCF_001695855.1 Ensifer sp. LC163 | reverse complement strand
CGGCGGCTGTCTCGCCGGGCTGGTCACCGCCAGCCGCCGCGTCGCCGGCACCCGCCATCTCGAACTCGACCTCGGCCGCACCCACCCGCATGCCGAAATCGAGCTGCCGCCCGAACGCACCACAACCCAGGACCGCGCCAGGGTCGCCTTCCGGCCGACGAAGTGGAAACTGTTCAGGGACGACAAGGCAGTCACCGAGGCGGCAGGCACCGACGCCGAGGCGGAAGCGCAAGTCCAGCCGTTCGAACTGGCGCGCACCGGGACCTGACGGCTTCTCCGCCGTTTACCCTCACCCTGGCTCCAAGCCGTTTCCCGTTTCTGCCGAGATGCGCTACAGCACGTCATGCGGTGGTAGAAGCGGGAGATTTGGCGCATGTCCGTCATTGAAGATCTGAAACAGGCACTCGGCGACGCCGTGCTGATCGGCACACAGATCGGCGAGCGCTATCGCAGCGACGCAAGTCTCACCGGGCGCTGTCTGCCCAAGGCCGTCATTCGCCCTGCGAACACAGAGGAAGTCGCAACAGCGCTTCGCATCTGCAACGCCCATCGCCAGACCATCGTCGTGCAGGGTGGTCTGACCGGCCTTGCCGGTGGCGCCAACCCGGACGAGGACGCGGTTTCCCTCTCGCTCGAACGCCTCACCGGCATTGAGGAACTCGATCCGCTGGCCGCAACCATGACCGTCCTCGCCGGCACGCCACTTGAGGTCGCCCAGCGCGCCGCCGACGACGCAGGCTTCCTGCTGCCGATCGACCTCGGCGCACGCGGCTCCTGCCAGATCGGTGGCAATCTCGCCACCAATGCCGGCGGCATCCGCGTCATCCGCCATGGCATCACGCGCGACAATGTGCTGGGGCTCGAGGCCGTGCTTGCCGACGGCACGATCCTCTCGTCGCTCAGCAAGATGATCAAGAACAACACCGGTTACGATCTGCGCCAGTATTTCATCGGTTCCGAAGGCACGCTCGGCGTCATCACCCGCGCCGTCCTGCGGCTGAAGCCGCGACCGTCGGGCCGCCTGACGGCACTCTGTGCGCTTGATCGCTATGATCAGGTCGTCGCCTTGCTGGCACGGGCGCAGCGAGGACTGCCCGGCCTCTCCGCTTTCGAGGCCATGTGGGAAGATTATTTTCGCTTCAACTGCGAGGCGGAAGGGCAATGCTTCTTCGAGACATTCCCCGCCTTTGCGGTGATCCTGGAACAAGATGTCCAAGGCGATGACAACGAAGGCGAGGATTTCGAGAACTTCCTCGGCGCCGCGCTTGAAGACGATGTGATCGCCAATGCTCTGATCGCCCAGTCGGAAAAGGAAAGCCGCCTGTTCTGGCAGGTACGCGAGGGACACGCGATGGACCGCCTGCTGCCGGAGCTGATCAATCTCGACGTCAGCCTGCCCATCGGCGAAATCGGCCGCTTCGCAGCCGAATGTGGCCCCGCACTGGCCGCCCGCTTTCCGCAGGCGCACATCTCCTTCTTCGGTCATGTTGCCGACAGCAATCTGCACATCGCCTTTTCCACGCCCGCAAGCGACGAGAACACACAGCATGCGGTCGACGGCATCGTCTATGACATCGTCGGGCGCTATCGCGGCTCGATCTCCGCCGAACATGGTATCGGCACCTTGAAGCGGGAATTCCTCGGCCACTCCCGAAGTGCGGCCGAACTTGAGGTGATGCGCCGGATCAAGCATGCGCTCGATCCGAAGGGCATCCTGAACCCGGGCAAGGTTCTTTGACGCGGACCTATCGGCCTCAGAGCCAGGATGCCGGCGTCTTCGGCAAGCGGCCTTCCGGATCGACTACGGTCAACTCCGCCCCGCCCGCATTCCATCGCCAAAGCGCGACGCAACTGCCGCCCGGCGACATGAAAGACGGATAGATCAGGCCATCGTAACCACGGGTGGCCAGCTCCGCCTGCAGACGATGCGTCGCGGGCACGACGCCTCGATCCAAAACATCGCGCCACTCCTCCCGGTGGATATCCTCGGCGACGCCAAGATCCACCAGCAAGGCCGGGTCCATTGTGTCAGCCAAACGCGCATACCGCAGTTCAAGCTGGGCGATCAGGGCGGGATGCTGGACAAAGCCTTGATTGTATTCGGCCCAGGCCGTCGATAATTCGCGGGCAGCGTAGATGGTCGGCAGGCCCACCGGGTTCCAGCGACCACCGAAACGCGCGGCACCGTCGCCCGAAAGCGGAGCGTGGGCCCAGCGCGGCACATAGGCGCGCCAGAGGCGCACCGGCTCACTCTCAGACATCAGGCGTAGACACCCGAACGCACGGCCTCGAGATAGGCAAGCACCTTGTCGGCCTTGCCCTCTCCGGCAAGGTCATAAGCGGTCTTGCCAGCCCATCCGGGGATCGGCTGGTGCTTGAACCAGATGACGGCCCGGCTCTCGTCGCCGGCCATTTCGGCAGCCATCGCCAGGATCCGCACGACTTTGCTGAGTGCCGCATCGACCTTGCGCGCGCTCGATTTCGCCGTCAGCGTATTGCGCGCGACGCCGATCAGCTTCGCGAGTTCCGCAAGTGTTACGCCGAGACGATCCGCGACCAGCCGGGCAGACAGGAAGGACGACTGGTCTTCCCCGAAATGCGAGGCGGAGATGTTGAAGCCGACGGCAGACATGGCGAATTCCGATCTCATCTTGATCATCACTCGATCAAAATAGGCTCAAAATCCGCCCAAATCAAGGAAGCGGCGGCTCACGCCACGAGGGCTCGCGACGCTCGAAGAAGGCGGCAACGCCTTCGCGCGCCTCGTCGGACTCCCAGCAATCGGCAAGCTGCTCGATCGTGGCGGCGATGGTCGCTTCGGTGATCGGCTGCCCGAGCGAACGGGCAAGCCGCTTCGCCCGTCCGGTCGCGCCGGGCGCTGTCTGGAGATAGGGTTCGACTTCCGCCGCAATTGCCGCATCCAGCCCATCGGGGGCAGCAATTGCCGTCACCAGACCGGCATCCCTTGCTTCCTCGGCGCCAAACAGGCGTGCCGACATGAACAAAGGCCGCGCCCTGCCCTCGCCGATACGGGCGACCACATAGGGGCTGATGGTCGCCGGAATAAGGCCCAGCCGGGTTTCGGTCAGGCCGAACCGCGCATCGGACGACGCAATGACGGCATCGCAGACGCTCATCAGGCCGACGCCGCCACCGAAGGCATTGCCGTGCACACGCGCAATCACCGGCTTGGTGATTTCGTTCAGCGCCTTGAACATCAGCGCTAGGCGCGTCGCCTCGGCGATACGCGTCGGCCGGTCCGCATCGAACTGCTCACGCATCCAGCCAAGATCGCCGCCGGCGCAGAAGCTGCGGCCCTCGGCATCGAGCACCACGACGCGCACGGCGACATCGGCCGACAAGCGCGCTGCCGCCTCAGTCAGTTCGCCGATCATGGTTGCGGAAAGAACATTGTGCTTCTGCGGCTGCGCCAGCGTCAGGCGGGCAACGCCTTTCGCATCGACGGAATATCGGATCGATTCGAACATCAGGCAGCACTCCTCAGCGATCGTGCGAAGGCGGCGGCTTCTTCAAGCCTCGCCGCATCGAGCCCGGTTGAAAATCCGCGCCCGGTGACAAAGGCGTTGACCGCCAGTGTATCGACATTGCCGGCCGCACCCGGCGCATAGGGGCAGCCGCCGAGACCGCCGGCCGACGCGTCGAAGACACGCAGGCCGCGCTCGAGCGCGACACCGATATTGTCAAGCGCCCGCCCGGACGTGTCGTGAAAATGGCCTGCCAGCTGTCCGGCCGGCACATTCGCGAGCACGGTCGCCAGCATCGCGTCGACGGCCTCCGGCGTACCGCGCCCGATCGTATCGCCGAGGCTGACCTCATAACAACCGAGCCCCATCAATGCGGCGGCGACCCGTGCCGCGCTCTCAGCTGCGATCGCACCCTCATAGGGGCACTCTACAACGCAGCTGACATAGCCCCGCAACGGCACCGCGCTGGCGCGACAGGCTTCGGCAACCGGGCGAAAGCGCTCGATGCTTTCGGCGATCGAACAATTGATGTTCTTCTGCGAAAACGTCTCTGACGCCGAAGCGAAGATCGCCATTTCATCGGCCTTCGCCGCAAGGGCCGCATCAAATCCCTGCATGTTCGGCGTCAGCACGGTGTAGCGTGTGCCCGGCCGGCGCCGGATTCCGGCCATGACCGCCGATGCATCCGCCATCTGCGGCACCCATTTCGGACTGACGAAGCTCGTCACCTCGATGCGCTGATAGCCGCAGTCAGACAGGAGATCGACGAGGCGGATCTTATCGGCGGTATCGACAAGCCGCTTCTCGTTCTGAAGACCGTCGCGCGGCGCCATTTCGACGAGCGTGACATGCTCGGCAGCCGGCCCACTCATTCGTCGCCCTCCGGTTTGAGCACGACGAGGATCGCTCCGGCGCTCACCTGTTCGCCTGGCGACGCCAGCGTGCTCTCGATGACACCGGCGCGCGACGCCGCCAGCGTCAGCTCCATTTTCATCGCCTCCATCACCACCAGCGGCTGGCCTTTCACCACCGTATCACCGGCGCGAACATGGATGAGCTTGACGATGCCGGGCATCGGAGCGGCAAGCTCATCCGCCGCCGTCTCAGCGGAGTGAGCCCCTGCGAGCGCATCGGGAAGGCGCAGAACGAAGGTCTCGCCACTGACGAAAAGCGTGATGGTTTCCTGCTCGCGCAGGAAGCGGAAGGTACGTTGCTCGCCTGAGATTTCCACTCGGGCGCCATCATCCAACCGATCGAGCACCAACACCGGAAAGGTGCTTTCGCCCGCCCGTACCGCGAACTGATCGCGTCCACGCGCTGCGAGCGTGACGACCGATCGCCCGCCGGCATGTTCGATGGCAATGCTTCGATGGGCATCTCCCCAGATCTGCCAATGACCGAGGGACGACCAGGGATCGTCGGATTTCACCGGTTGCAGCACGCCGGTGGAGGCTATGGCCGCCAGTGCCAACGCCTCGTTTCCCGGCACCAAAGGTGTCGTCAGTTGATCGATCGCCCGGTCGATAAGGCCGGTATCCGGCCGCGCAGCGCGAAACTCGGGCTCGGCGGCGAGCCGGGCGAGAAAATCGAGATTGGTGATCGTGCCGCCGATCCGGCAGGCCTTGAGCGCGCTCTCTAGTCGCGCGAGCGCTGACGAGCGGCTTGGCCCATGCACGATCAGCTTGGCAATCAGCGGGTCGTAATAGGGGGCGATGACGTCACCCTGCCGGACGCCGGCATCGACACGCACGCCGTCGCCTGGAAAGTCCAGGGTCGCGAGCCGCCCGGTCGCCGGCAGAAACCCGCGCGTCGGGTCCTCGGCATAGATCCGGGCCTCGAACGACCAACCGTCGATGGCGATTTCGTTCTGCCGCTTGGGCAAGGCCTCGCCGACGGCGGCGCGCAACTGCCACTCGACGAGATCGACGCCGGTGATCGCCTCGGTGACTGGATGCTCCACCTGAAGCCTGGTGTTCATTTCCATGAAATAGAACTGATCGGGCCAGAGCCCGTTGGTGACGTCGGCGATGAACTCGACGGTGCCGGCGCCGACATAGCCGATGGCGCGCGCGGCCTTGACTGCGGCCTCGCCCATGGCGCGGCGAACCTCCGCCGTCATGCCAGGCGCGGGCGCCTCCTCGATCACTTTCTGGTGGCGCCGTTGAAGCGAGCAATCGCGTTCGAACAGATGCAGGATGTTGCCATGGCGGTCGCCGAAGACCTGGACTTCGATGTGACGCGGCTTGGTCAGGTATTTCTCGATCAGCACCGCGCCGTCGCCGAAGGCGGCTTCGGCTTCGCGGCGCGCTGCTTCAAGGGCCGCGGCAAACTCGTGCGGCTGCTCGACCTTGCGCATGCCTTTGCCGCCGCCGCCGGCGCGCGCCTTGATGAGCACGGGAAAACCGACCTCAGCTGCCCGGTCCGCCAGGAAGAATGGCTCCTGTTCGTCGCCGTGATAGCCGGGCACGACGGGCACGCCGGCCCGCTCCATCAGCGCCTTGGCCGCGTCCTTCAATCCCATCGCGCGAATTGCCCCCGGCGACGGACCGACGAAGGTCATGCCCGCCGCTTCGACCGCCTCGGCAAAATTGGCGTTCTCCGACAGGAAGCCGTAGCCCGGGTGAATGGCATCCGCGTTGGCTGACCTGGCGGCGGCAACGATCCGCTCGATCGAGAGATAGCTTTCGGATGCCGCCGGCGGCCCGATGCGGATTGCTTCGTCGGCCAGCGCCACATGCAAAGCGTCGACGTCGGCGTCGGAATAGACCGCAACGGTGCGGATGCCCAGGCGCCGGGCCGTGCGGATGACGCGGCAGGCGATTTCACCGCGATTGGCAATCAGAAGCTTGGAAAACATCGGCATATGGCCCGCCCTATTGCGCCGCGATTACTTCGACTTCGAGCAACCAGCCGGAATCGAAGATGCCGGCAATCACCACCGTCATCGCCGGCGCAAGCGGGCCGAGATAGTCGGCGCGGGCTGCGCGGTTAGCCATGGTGTGGTGGCGATCGGCGAGAAAGGCCGTCACCTTGACGATATCGGCCTTGCTCATGCCGGCGGCCTTCAATTGCGCATCGATATTCAGCCAGACCTGACGCGCCTGCGCCTCGAAGCCGTCGGGCAGCACGTCGTCCGAATTGAGCGGCACCTGGCCGCTGACGAAAACCAGCCGCTCGAAGTTCTCGAGCCGCACGGCTTGCGAATAGCCGCCACGGGGTTGCGGCGCATTCTTGGCGTTGACGTTTTCGCGCTTCATCGCGATCTCCCTACATTCTGAACAGGCCGAAACGCGTATCTTCTATTGGCGCATTGAGCGCCGCTGACAGTGACAGCCCCAGAACGTCGCGGCTCTTGCGCGGGTCGACGACGCCGTCGTCCCAGAGCCGGGCGGAGGCATAGAGCGGATGGCTCTGGCGCTCGAAGAGGTCAAGAACCGGCTGTCGGAACCTGGCCTCCTCTTCCTCGTTCCAGGGCGTCCCGGCGCGCTTGAGCGCCTCGCCGCGAACCGTCGACAACACGCCTGCGGCCTGTTCGCCGCCCATCACCGAAATCCGGCTGTTGGGCCAGGTCCACAGGAACCGCGGCGAGAAGGCCCGGCCGCACATGCCGTAGTTGCCGGCACCGAACGATCCGCCGACGAGCATGGTGATCTTCGGCACTTGCGCCGTCGCCACGGCCGTCACCAGCTTGGCACCATGCTTGGCGATGCCTTCGGTTTCATATTTGCGGCCAACCATGAAGCCCGTGATATTCTGCAGGAACACCAGCGGGATCTTGCGCTGGGCGCAAAGCTCGACGAAGTGGGCGCCCTTCAAAGCGGATTCCGAGAACAGCACGCCGTTGTTGGCGATGATACCGACCGGAACCCCGTGCACATGCGCGAAACCGCAGACGAGCGTGGTGCCGTAGCGCGCCTTGAACTCGTCGAAGCGGGAACCGTCGACAAGACGGGCGATGACTTCGCGGATGTCGTAGGGCGTGCGCAGATCCGCCGGCACGATGCCGGCGATCTCCTGCGGATCGTAAAGCGGCGGCTCCGGGCTTTGCAATTCCACCGACGTCGGCTTGCGGCGGTTGAGCGCGGCGACCGCACGGCGGGCAAGCGCCAGCGCATGCGCATCATCGCGCGCCATATGATCGGCGACACCGGAAAGGCGCGTGTGCACGTCCGCGCCACCAAGATCCTCGGCCGAGACCACTTCGCCGGTCGCCGCGCGCACCAGCGGCGGGCCGGCGAGGAAGATCGTGCCCTGACCCTCGACGATGATGGTTTCGTCCGACATGGCCGGCACATAGGCGCCCCCTGCGGTGCACGATCCCATGACCACGGCGATCTGCGGAATTCCTGATGCTGACATGTTGGCCTGGTTGTAGAAGATCCGGCCGAAATGCTCCCGGTCGGGAAAGACCTCGTCCTGGTTCGGCAGGTTGGCACCGCCGGAATCGACCAGATAGATGCACGGCAATTGGTTCTCGGCGGCGATCTCCTGCGCCCGCAGATGTTTCTTGACCGTCATCGGATAATAGGTCCCGCCTTTGACGGTCGGGTCGTTGCAGACGATCATGCATTCGCGGCCGGACACCCGGCCGATGCCGGTGATGAGGCCCGCCGCCGGCGCATCGCCGTTATACATGCCGTGGGCGGCCGTCGAGCCGATTTCGAGGAACGGCGTCGCGGGATCGATCAGAGAGGCGACCCGGTCGCGCGGCAGGAGTTTGCCGCGGCTGACATGGCGCTCGCGTGCCGTCTCGCCACCGCCGCCGGCCGCCAGCTTGACCGCGTCCTCCACGGTCGTAATCGCCTCAGCCATCGCCGCTTGATTGGCCTTGAACGGGTCTGATGAGGGCGAGATGTGGGATTTCAGAACAGTCATGAAGTCCTCATTCGATCGAGCCTGATTGCGGCGTCAGCCACCCGCTCAGGCGTCTATCTGGTCTCGGTGAACAGTTCGCGGCCAATCAGCATGCGGCGGATTTCGCTGGTTCCGGCGCCGATCTCATAGAGCTTGGCATCGCGCAGCAGCCGGCCAGCCGGGTAGTCGTTGGTGTAACCATTGCCGCCGAGCGCCTGGATTGCCTCCAGCGCCAGCGCTGTTGCCTTCTCCGCCGCATAGAGGATGCAGCCGGCCGCATCCTTGCGCGTGGCCTCGCCGCGGTCACAAGCGCCTGCCACCGCGTAGACATAGGCACGCGCTGCATTCGCCGTCACATACATGTCAGCAAGCTTGCCCTGCATGAGCTGGAACTCGCCGATCGCCTGGCCGAACTGCTTGCGCTCGTGGAGATAGGGGACGACGACGTCGAGGCAAGCCGCCATGATGCCAAGCGGCCCGGCGGACAGGACGACACGCTCGTAATCCAGCCCGGACATCAGCACGCGGACGCCACCGCCTTCATCGCCGAGGACGTTTTCCGCCGGCACCTCGCAATCGCGGAAGATCAGCTCGCAGGTGTTGGAACCGCGCATGCCGAGCTTGTCGAGCTTCTGGCCGGTGGAAAAGCCGGCAAAGCCTTTTTCTACAAGGAAGGCAGTAATCCCGCGCGGACCGGCACCTGGATCCGTCTTGGCGTAGACGACCAGGACGTCCGCATCCGGTCCGTTGGTGATCCACATCTTGCCGCCATTGAGGACGTAGCGATCGCCGCGTTTCTCGGCCCGAAGCGTCATGGAAACGACGTCGGAGCCAGCACCCGGTTCGGACATGGCGAGCGCGCCGACATGATCGCCTGAAATCAGCTTCGGCAGGTAGCGCACCTTCTGCGCCTCGTTACCGTTGCGGCTGATCTGGTTGACGCAGAGATTGGAATGGGCACCGTAGCTCAAGCCCACGGAAGCGGATGCGCGGCTGATTTCTTCCATGGCGACGCAATGGGCGAGATAGCCCATTCCCGCACCGCCATAGGCTTCGTCGGCGGTGATGCCGAGCAGGCCGAGATCTCCCATCTCACGCCAGAGCGGCGTCGGGAAAGCGTTGCTGCGATCGGTTTCCGCCGCCAGCGGCGCGATACGTTCGGCCGCAAAGCGGCGCACGCTGTCGCGCAATGCATCAATGTCTTCGCCGAGCGCGAAGCTCAATCCGCCCTGAAACATCTCTCGTCTCCTCCCCTCGACCCCGTCCGTGATCTCCTCACCACCGACCGGGCCGTCTGCGCTCCATCCTCTACGCGCAACGCGGCGATTGCAATGATATCAACGCCGCGATGTCGAGCGACGATAACACCGCGTCCCGCTAATTTCCTTCCAAAGAGGAAATCCGAGAAGCACGATCTGCAAAGTTCGGGAGCATTTGGCGATGCATCCGCTGCGCGAACCCGTTTCAGCCGATGAGGCTGGCAACATCTCAAACGTCCCGATGGATTCGTGGGCGGCGCGCTCTATTTGCGCGGCCAGATCTCTTGCTCGGCGAGCGTCGCAAGCAGAGTAAAAATTGGAGCTCGCCATGAAGAGCTTACGTCCCGCCCGTTTTCACGGGTACGATTTCAGCCTCATGTTTGTGGCTGCCGGGTTTACGCTCGCATTTGCGATCATCGTCTACGGTTCATTGTTCGGCCGCATCCTTTAGCAAGGCGCGCTGGCTCGAACTGCTCCTGCGTCCTATAGACGTATCGGCCACAATGCGCCGTATGCCATGGCCGCTTCGCCGACAGCGCAGACCGCAGGTCGGCTTATGCGATCTGTGCCTGCAGCCAGGTTTTGAACAGCAAGGCGTGCGGAGCTTCGGGGATCAACGCCGATTGGATGAGGCCATACTCGGACCCATCGGGCGTGAAGCCCATTGGTGCGACCAGCCGCTCGTTGCGGATGTCGTCCGCTGCGATGACCCTCGGGCACATCGCCACACCAAGGCCACTGGCGGCCGCTTCCGCCATGAGGAAATGGTGATCCATAAAGCGCGTGGAGCGCGGCTTTGGCGCTTCCGGGTTGGCGTGCGCCCATTTGTTCCAAGCGTCAGGCCTCGTCTTTGAGGCAAGCGCGATATAATCGCCCACGCGAAATCGCTCGACCATGCCGGCTTGCATGACCGGCCCGACCTCTTCCCTCATCAGCCTTGTGACCAGGCAACGCGGGTCGACGGCAAAATCCAGCCGGCGGATGGCAAGGGTCACGCGGTCGCGAGAGAAATCGAACGCCCCGCCGCCGACGGCCAGATGCAAATCGACGTCCGAATGCCGGTCCTGAAAATCGGCGAGCCGAGGAATCAGCCAACGCATCGCCAAGGATCGCTCGCAAGAGACCAGGACCGGCTGCGCCGGCGTTGCACTGCGGATTTCATCGAGGGTCGAGGAAACGAGTGCGAGCGCCCGGGTCGTTGCCTGGGCCAGCTTCTCTCCATCCGAGGTCAAGCGCAGTCCCCGACCGTGCGCCTCCAGAAGCTCCAGACCAAGGTCGCCCGCGAGCTTGGAAACACGACGGCTGACGGCGCCATGCGTAAGGTTCAGCTCTGTGGCTGCTGCGCGCACTGAACCCAGGCGCGCCACGACCTCGAAGGCGCGCAGATCATCCAGAGAAGGAATATCAGAGCGTTGCATTGGTGATGATTTATCACCAATACAGGTCAGATCATATCGCTTTTTTTCCAACGTCTACGGACATTAGCTTTACGGCCATGGAAAACATTGGTGACATTTTCAACCGCATCGGCGTCATCGCCGACGACCTCACAAGTGCAGCGGACGGGGCGAGCCCGTTCCTGACGCGGGGCCACAAGCCGTGCATCTATCGCCGCGCAGCAACGGGCGACGATGCAGCCGTCGTATCAGTCGATACCGGCAGCCGCAGCATGACGGAGACCAATGCTGCGGACGCGACAAGAAGAGCCGTCTCGGCGTTTGATAGAGATCGTACCCTCTACAAGACCGTGGACTCGACGTTACGCGGCCACGTCAGGGCGGAGATTCTCGCGGCCTTCCAGGCAAGTCGGCGGATGCGGCTGGTGGTCGCCCCGGCCTTTCCGGCTGCAGGACGCACGACAGCCGGAGCGATCCAGTTGCTTGATGGAAGGCCCGTTGCGGATACCGGATACGCTCAGGATCCGATCCACCCCGCACACACATCCTGCATCCGCGACCTCGTCGACCCGGCACTGGGGGTCCCTGCCCTGCTAACGGTCGAGATGAGTGACGCGGAGGTTCGTGCGGCGGCTGCGAGTACCCGCGTCGTCATTGTCGATGCCGACAGCCAGGAAAAACTGAATCAAAGAGTGGCGTGTCTCGCGCAGATGGAGCCGGCACTGTGGGTCGGCTCCCCCGGCATGGCCCTGGCGCTTGCCAGCCTGACGGCGCACGCAACATTCACCGGACCTGAGACGCCAGCCTCGCCAATACGACGCGTTCTCATCGTCGTTGGAAGCGCAAACAGGACCAGCCACGAACAATGCCGCGCGCTTGGCGCAGGCGGCGTCGCCATCGCCAGCCGGGCATCCGACATAACCGAACAGGCTCAGATCGCCTGTCTCCAAGCGCCGGTTTCGCGCGAGACCGATGCAGGGAGGGTGCTGCCCAGGCTCATCGACGAGGCCAATGCAGCGCTCCGACGGCAGCGCTTCGACGCTGTGATCGCCTCCGGCGGCGAAACCATGGACGCCCTTTTGCAGCGCCTTTCCATCAAAAGCTTCAATCTCACCGGGGAACTCGAGCCGGGATTTCCCGCCGGATACGCGATGCGCGAACCAGAGCAACCGCTCGTCATCGCTTTGAAGGCCGGGGGCTTCGGCACACCGGCGACGCTCCTGAATGCGGCACGACAACTTTCAAACGGATCACGTCCATGAACCACGCTGAACGCCCCATCGCCATCACCATGGGCGATCCTTCAGGCATCGGTCCCGAAATCATCGCCAAAGCATTGCGCAACAGGGAGAACAATCGACGCTGCTTCGTGGTCGGCGACCCACTCATCATGCGGCATGCCCTTGCGGAGATCGACGCCACAACCCGCCTCAACCCTGTTCAAGACCTTCAGGCGGCAGTGTTTGCGGATGGGATCGTCAACCTGATTGCTTCATCTTCGCTCGACGCGCTGCCTCCGGTCGGAACAGTCAATCGGGTCAGCGGCAAGGCTGCCTATGACGCGATCGCGCGGGCGATCGATCTGGCCGAGACGGGTACTGTTGCTGGCATTGTTACGGCACCAATCCATAAGGAAGCTCTTGCCGCCGCGGGCATCGGCCACCCCGGCCATACGGAGATCCTTGCCGAGCGGGTCGGCGCAACACGTGTCGCGATGATGCTTGCCAATGAGGATATTCGAACGGTTCTCGTCACCATCCATTGTTCCCTTCTTGAGGCGATACGACGGGTGGATTTCGATGCCGAGCTATCAGCGATCCGGCTCGCACATCAAGGTGGGCGGGCGCTCGGCATAAGAGCGCCGCGGATCGCAGTCGCCGGCCTCAACCCTCATGCAGGAGAACGTGGCCTGTTCGGCGACGAGGAGACCACCATCATCGCACCGGCGATCGAAGCCGCGCGACGAGAAGGCATCGATGCGAGCGGCCCATGGCCTGGCGACACCGTCTTCATGCAGGCGCGAAACGGCCGGTTCGACGTGGTGGTCGCGCAGTATCACGATCAGGGGCTCATACCCGTCAAGTATCTGGGACTGGAGAAGGGCGTGAACATCACGCTCGGTCTCCCGTTCGTCCGCACCAGCCCCGATCACGGAACCGCCTTCGACATCGCCGGACGCGGGATCGCAGACCCGTCGAGCCTCGAAACCGCAATCGACTATGCCGTGCGCCTCGCAACTGCGGCGCACGAACAGGAGTGACAACATGTCCGAACCAGATTTCATTTTCATGCTGACGCGCAACGATCGTACCGTATCGGACGCTGCCATCCACTTGCAGACGGCGCTCGCTGCGGGCGTGCGACATATCGGCTTCAAGGATATCGGGCTGCCGTTTGGTGAGCTTGCCGCTCTCAACCGGACAATCAAGGAAAGCGGTGCGCTAAGCTACCTTGAAGTGGTGTCGCTTGATCGCGACAGCGAAATCGCCTCCGTCCGGGCAGCGATCAAACTTGACGTCGACCACCTGCTCGGTGGCACGCATGTCGCCGACGTGCTTCCGCTGATCGAGGGGACCGGCATCAGATATTCTCCCTTTCCCGTCCGGATCACCGGACATCCGAGCATATTGGAAGGCTCGATCGAAGACATCACGGCCAGCGCCATCGATCTGGCGGGCCACGATGGCGTCCATGGGCTGGACCTTCTTGCCTACCGCGCCGAAACCGACGTGCCGGCCTTGATCAGGGCGGTGTGCGGAGCCGTGCAAAAGCCGGTGATCGTCGCCGGGTCGATCGACAGGGCGGCCCGCATACAAGCCACCATTGACAACGGCGCCGCCGGCTTCACGGTCGGCACCGCAGCCCTCGACGGTGCTTTTCCGGCATCCCTGCCGGGGCTGACGCAGCAGCTGCTGGAGATCAGGGCGTTGATGACAAAAACGGCCTAACGCTGGCCGAAACCAGCATCACCTGACGCCCCAGTGCTCGACGATGCCAAGCCGCCGAGCGCCGCCAGCGTCGCCTTGACCACGTCGGCGGCGGATTGATCGACATCGGCGACGACCGTCAAAGGCTCGCCGATCGGCTCTTCAAGCGTCGCCAGCTGCGTGTCGAGCAGCGAGGCCGGCATGAAATGCCCTTCGCGGTGGTGCATTCGGCCTGCGAGAACGTCGCGGCTGCCATGGAGATAGACGAAGGCCAGATCTCCACCCGCACTGTCGCGCAACAAAGCGCGATAACTCCGCTTCAATGCCGAACACGAAACAACGAGCGGTTCGGCACCTTGGGAAAGCTGCCGACCGATTTCCCGGAGCCAGGGCCATCTGTCCTCATCGGTGAGCGGGATGCCGGCGGACATCTTGGCAATGTTGACGTCCGGATGCAGGGCATCGCCTTCGATGAAGCGATAACCGCAAGCCGCAGCGACCGCCTTGCCGACAGAGGTCTTGCCGCTGCCGGAGACGCCCATGACGACAATCGAGCCAGGGAATTTCGGCCCATGACCAAGGGGTGACATATCGGGGCTCGCCATGGAACGCTCGTCTCTCCGGTGCCTGATTGCGACTGACGTCGCTGATAGCGCCGCATCGGCAGCGAGACAAGACGGGTCTACCGTTAGCTTGCGACCCGCGGGCGAGCGATGTCGTTGACGCCCTCGTCGTCCGGGGCCTGGCCATAGCTCATCCGGCGCATCTGGGCGATCACCCGCTCCATCTCATCGTCGGGCAGGACCGGGGGCTCGCCGAGCGTCAAAGCCTGGACATACATGCGCGAGAGGGTCTCGATTTCGATCGCCATCCACAACGCCGATTCCAGCGTCTTGCCGAGCGAGATCTGACCATGCTGCCCGAGAAGGCAGGCGGTACGGTCCTTGAGTGCCACGAGCGCGTTGTTGGAAAGCGCCTGGGTTCCGAAGGTCGCATATTCGGCGCAGCGGATCGTCGTTCCACCGGCAATGCCCGTCATATAGTGGAAGCTCGGGATGGTCTTGTGATGGCAGGCCAGCGTGGTCGCATAGATGGAGTGGCAATGAAGAACCACGTTGATATCCGTGCGCTCGCGCAGGATGTCGCGGTGGAACCGCCATTCGGACGATGGCCGAGGGCCCGTGTAGTTGCCCCCAAAATCCATCTCGACCAGATCTTCCGGCTGCATCGTGTCGTAGGCGAGCGACGATGGCGTGACGAGGAAGCCATCGCCGATCCGCACCGAAAGGTTGCCGGCCGTCCCCTGGTTGATGCCGCTCGAATTCATCCGGCGGCAGATATCCACCATCTCATGGCGAAGAGTGAGAATGTCGGGCTGGCTCATCGGACTTTCCTTTCGAAGTGTCAGTGAAAAACAGGTTCGGCGTGCACACGCGCAGTCGCGCGCCATCGCGCGGCGTAGTCGGAAATTGCCGCGGTCAGCGGTGCGATATCGGCAACCTCGGCCAGGGCAAGCGGCGCCGGCCGTGCCCGTGTGCGTTGGCCGGCGAGCAGGGCCGCACCGGACGCGACGCCATAGGCATCGAGATTGAACCGGACCTGCCGGTCCTGCAGCAGAGCCGCGACCAGGCGGGCATAGAGCGGATCGCGCAGGAAGTTGCCGTCCAGCACGACCGATGGCCCTGCGCCCAAAGCCTCGACGCATTCGGCGGTCAGGAGCGCGCAATAAAGCAGCGCCAGTGCCTTGCGCTCCATCGCAGTCTCGGGCTTCGGCCCGGTGATATGCCCATGTCCGGCACTACCGGGAAACAGGCCATTGTCGTCGCCGAAGGAAGGCAGCGCCATGATGCGCTCGGCGATCAACCGCCGGACGATCTGTTCGGGCACAGGCCCGTCCGGCGGCTCCTGACCCGCCACGTATGAAAATTCGCGTCCGCCCATCGTCAGCACACCGCCGAGCGGATTGCCGAAGATGTCGCTGTTCAAGGTCATGCCCCTGTCTTCATCGAGCCGGTCGAGCGGCGTCTGCCCGGAGAAGCCGACAATCCAGGTGCCGGTGGAGATGACGATGAAATCGCTCAGTCCGGCGGCGTGATAGCGATAGTGGTTCAAGCTGCTGTCGTGAGCGCCGACAAGGACGCGAAGCTCTTGCGGCAAGCCATGACGGCGCGCCAAAGCCGCGCGCACCGGCCCGAGGTCCTGCCAGGCCTGGGCAAAGGGCGGCATCAGCCTGCGCCAGCCACGCGCCTCGACGATCGGCGCGAAATGCCGTTCCGCCACGTTCCAGAGATGCGATTGCGCTCCGAGCAGGCTCGTCTCTGAGGTCGCCACGCCGGAGAGCCGCCAGGCCCAGTATTGCGGCAGGCCGAGATACCAGCGTGCCCGTGAAAAAGCTTCGGGCTCGCGCTCCTGCATCCAGTAGAGTTGCCGTGCCTGATGCGTCGACGCATGCATCATCGCGCTGCCGCGATCGAAGAACGAGCCGGATAGCGGGGCATACCCTGCGCGGATAACCTCAGGCAACGGCTGTTCGTAGTCGATCATCGGCAGGGCCGTGCCGTCGCCGCGCTGCGGATCGTCACCGACGAGCACGCCGCCGGAACCATGCCCGGAGGCGACGAAGGTCGAAAGCGGGTGGCGCCGGGCGAGTTGGCCGAGGCTTGAGAACATCCAATCGCCGATGGCGCCGAGATCGTGATGGCGCCAGGGCGGGCCCGGCAGCACCGGATTGGGGATGCTGAGCGTCTCAAGCACGATACCATCCGCCGTGACGGCGTTGAGCTTGACGTTGGTCTTGCCGACGTCAAGCACCGCTATCGTGCCCTGCTCGTTGCGTGATGGTGTTGGCATGATGCCGCGCCTCCCGTCACTTTTCGGGCCGCCAAAGGCCGGATCGCCGTCCCTCTAGATCAGCCCGTATTGCTTGGCCTTGTTGCGCAGGAACGGCAGGCCGTTGCCCATCACTTCTTCCTCGTCCTTGGCGACCGGTCGCCAGACGGCGAGGCCATAGGCGACTTCCGGCGGCATGTTGATGAAGCTCTCCATGGCAAGCCCGCCCTTGAAGCCGATCGCCGCAAGCGTCGCGAAGATCTCATCCCAGGCGCAGTTGCCATAGCCCGGTGTGCCGCGGTCGCTCTCGGAGAGGTGGATGTATTTGATATGCTCGCGCGCATCGAGAATGCCGGTGCCGATGCCCTTTTCCTCGATGTTCATGTGGTAGGTGTCGAGATGCACGAAGACATTGTCGGCTCCGACCCGCTTGATCATGTCGACGGCCTGCCGGCCGGTGTTGATCAGATGGTTCTCGTAGCGGTTCACCGCCTCGACGCCGAGTTCGATGCCGCGCGTCTTGGCGTGCTTGGCCGCAGCCGTCAGCACGCGGGCGATGTTGTCGTATTCAGCCTCGGTCGGCGGAACGCCGGTGCGCTCGCCGATGCCGCCATAGATGACCCCGGACAGCGCTTCGCCGCCAAGATCAGCCGTCTTGTCGATCGCGATCTTCAAGTGCTCGATCGCGGCATCCGGCCGGACGGAAGCCCAGGCGTGCTCGGGAAGGCCGAGCGAGCAGACCGCGCGCAGCTTGTTTTTCTCCAAGAGCGCCTTGGTGTGGGCGGTGTCGACAGCCGGCGGATTGAGCATGGGGATCTCGATAAAATCGACCTTGTACTTGACCGCCGCGGCGACTGCCCGCTCGGCACCGGACCGATCCCAATTCATGGTCCACATGCTCGTATGGACGCCAAAACCCTGCATGATCACGTTCCTTTTCTGACAAATGAAATCTTGAACTTGGAGGCGGCGAAGCGCAGCACCATGACGCCGACGAGCAGCAGGCCCCAGACCGCGGTGGCCAGATGCTGGTTGGCACCGATCAGATTGAGCCCGGACGACAACAATTGCAGCACGACAAGCGCCACGAATACCGGAATGACCCGGCCGAAACCGCCGAACGGATTGACCCCGCCGAGGAAGCAGGCCAGCACCGTGATCAGGAGATAGGATTCGCCGTGGCCGATGCGCACCGAGTTGAACCGCGCCAGCATGATGATGCCGGCAATGGCGCACATCGCCCCTGAGAGCGTGTAGACGAGGACAATCACCTTGCGGGTATTGATGCCGGAATAGCGCGTCGCCTCGAGATTGGAGCCGATCATATAGGTGTTGAAGCCGAGCTTGGTTCGGGTCAACAGCACATGCCAGGCCAGCACGCAGACGATGAAGACGATCAGCGGCACCGGTATGCCCGCGATCGAGCCGTGGCCGAGCGGCCCGATGAAGGCCGGGAAGCCGGAGACATCGCCGCCGCGCGTCAGAAACTCGCCAAGGCCGCGCAGGAAGATCATCATCGACAGCGAAACGAGGATCGGGTGCGCGCGGGTAAAGGCAATGACCAGGCCCATGACGACGCCGCTTGCGGCACCGACCATGACAGCGAGGATGCAACCGAGCGCGAAAGCACCGGCGCCGGCATCGGCTCCGCCATTCGCCTGCAGGACCCAGGCAAGCGTCAGGCCGGCGATATTGGCGGTGAAGGTCACCGCAAGGTTCAAACCGCCGGTCAGGATCGGCAGCAGCATCGCCAAGGTCAGCAACCCAAGTTCGGGAAGCTGGAACGCAACCGAGCCGAAGGTCGCGGCACTCAGGAACTGCGGCGACGCGAGGCCGAACACCAGGATCACGGCGACCAGCGCCAACCCCGGCCCCGCCATTTCCGGTCCGAACCATGCCTTCAGGCGATCCGATAAGCGTGTCATCGGCGTGCGCCTTTCTGGCTTACGAAGGGCAGAAGCCGTTCGATGCTGGTGTTGGAAAGGGTGATGGCGATCAGAATGATGGCGCCGACAATCATCTTGAAGGCGAAGGGAGAAACGCCCATCAGGTTCAGGCCGTTCTGGGTGATCGCGATCAGGAGCACGCCGAGCACGCAGCCGAGCACCGAGCCTTTGCCGCCACCAAGCCTTGCGCCACCGAGAACGACTGCCGCGAGTACGTCGAGTTCGCGCCCGTAGAGCGCATTCGGCACGACTTCCTGCGCGTAGTGCGCCTGCACCAGCCCGCCGATGCCGGCCATCAGGCCGAGCCAGCCGAAGGCGATGAACTGCATGGCACCGATGTTGATGCCGAAGCGGCGCGCACCCTCCGGATTGTCGCCGAAGGCATAGAGTTGCCGACCGGTGGTCGTGCGGGTGATCAGCACCCAGGTGGCGATGACGCAAAGCACCATCACCAGCACCGGAAGGGTGATCTCGATCCAGCTGCCGTCGGCCATTTCGTGCTCGAACAACACGACGCGATCCGTCAGCCATTCCGGCAAGTCGTAGATCGACACGCCCTTGGTGAAGAACATCAGCAGGCCGAAATAGATGTTGAAGGTCGATATTGTCGCGACGATCGAGATGATGCGGAAGCGGTGGATCAGCAGCGCGTTGATCGCGCCGAGGCAAATGCCGAGCGACCCGGCGATGACGAGGCCGGAGAGCCAGCCGCCGCCACCGATCCAGCCGAGCGCGATCGCCGTGCCGTACTGCACGACCGAGGCAGCGACCGCGAAGGAGATGTCGATGCCGCCGGCGATGAGGACGACGAGCAGGCCGACGGCGAAGATGATGTTGACCGAACTCGTGTTCAGGAGATCGAAGGCGTTGCCGAGCGAGAAGAAATTGGCGGTGGCAAACGACAGCACTGTGCAGATGACAGCGATGACGGCGAGCAGCGCAACTTCCGTCGCATGGGTGCGGGCGAAACTACGCATAGACCGCTCCCTCGATTTCGGCGAGCGAAGCGCTGCGGGGATCGTAGCTGCCGATCATGCGGCCCTGCGCCATGTGCAGGACGCGATCGGCATTGAAATAGACCTCGGGGACCTCGTCAGAGATCAGAATGATGGCAAGCCCGGCGTCGGCGAGCTTGGCGACGATGTCGAAGATGCCGGCACGCGCGCCAACGTCGACGCCGACCGTGGGCGCGTCGAGGATCAACAGCTTCGGGTCGGTCGCAAGCCACTTGGCGATGGCGATGCGCTGCTGGTTGCCGCCGGAAAGGGTGGAGATCGCGTCGCCCTGCAGGCCGATCTTCACACCGAGATCGGCGATCCATCCGGCAACGAGCTTGCGCTTGCGCTCATCCGACAGGAATCCGCCCGAAGCGACCTTGCCAAGCGAGCTGATGACCAGATTGTCGGAGATCGACTGTGGCTGGATCAGGCCGAGCGACAGGCGGTCCTCGGAGAGATAGGCGACACCCGCCTTGATGGCATCGCGGTTGGAGGAGAAACGGACCGGCTTGCCGTCGAGCATGATCGTACCGGCCGCCGGTTGCAGCATGCCGAAAAGCGTCTGCGCGAGTTCGGTTCTGCCGGCACCGAGAAGACCGGTAATGCCCAGCGTCTCGCCGCGCCTGACGGTCAGCGATATGTCGTCGAACTGGCCGGGCCGGCTCAAACCCTTTACCTCGAGCACCACAGGCTGATCCTGCCTGGATTTGGCGCGGACCTGCTGGTCGAAGATCTTTCCGGTCATCAGCTCGGTGATGCGCGATTGCGTCATGCCGGCTGCGGGGTAGACGCCGACCAGCGCGCCGTCGCGCAGCACGGTGATGCGGCTTGAAATTTCCAGCACTTCCGCAAGGCGGTGGCTGACGAAGACCACGGCGACGGCGGCGGCCGAAAGGCCGCGGACGATGTCGAGCAGATGGTCGGTTTCCGACTGGGTCAGCGACGCGGTCGGCTCATCCATGAAAACGAGCTTCGCTTCGCCGACAAGCGCGCGGGCGATCGCCACGATCTGGCGCTGGGCGATCGCATATTCCTTGAGCGGCAGGTCGACGTCGAGCGTGATGCCGAGGCGCTCAAGCGCTTCCGTCGCGATCTTTCGCATGCGGCCGTAATCCACCAGCTTCGGCCAGCGGCCGAGGACGGTCTGGAAGGCAATGTTTTCAGCCACGCTCATTTCCGGGAAAAGCGCCAGGTCCTGCCAGATGACCTGGATGCCGCGATCGTGTGCAGTGACCGGCGACATGTGCGAATAGGTCTCGCCGTCATATTCGATCGAGGCGCCATCGGCCGGGCGGTAGACGCCGGTGATGATCTTGATCAGCGTGCTCTTGCCGCAGCCGTTTTCGCCGGCAAGGCAATGAACCTCGCCCGGGCGGACGTCGAAGCTCACATTCCTGAGCGCCTTGACGCCACCGAAGGTCATGTTGATGTCGTGCAGGGACAGAAGCGGCTTTTCGCTGCCTCCCGCAATCGCAAGCTGGTGCATGAACGTGTGCCCGAATACCGTTTTGAAGGGACTTGCCAGGCCGGCCGAAGCCGGCCCAGCAGCCGGGAGAACCCACTGCATGTTGCCTTGGAGCGTCGCTGATCCAGGGAGACGACATGCAGCAGTTCAAAGTGCTACAGCAGACATTGCGCGCCGGACTGACGCGCGGCGCTGCAGCGGATCAGAGCCCCATGGCCGCGAGGTCCGCGACCGTATCCTTGTTGATCGGCACCAGCTGATCGACGATGATGTTGCGGTTTTCGAAGTCCGGCTTGACCTTGCCGAGACCTTCGATCTCGTCGCCGTCCTTGACTTCCTCACCCTTCATCAACTTGTCGGCGAGCGTCACGAACACCTCGCCCGCCTGCTTCGGATTCCACATGAAGCCGCCGGAGATCGCATCCGACTTCACCAGCTTCTGTCCCTGGCCCGGCGAGAACGGGCCGAGCACGAAGATCTCACCGACCTTGCGGCGCTCTTCCACGGCACGCCCTGCCCCGATCGGTCCCTGGCTACCGAAAGCAAGGAAGCCCCTCAGGTTCGGATGGGCCGAGATCAGATCGAGCGCGGTCGAGCGGCTCTTGTCGACGTCTTCGGCAACGCCGTAGCGTTCGCCGACCAAAGTCATATCCGAGTGGTTCTTCTTGATGTAAGCGATCGCCGCATCGGCCCAGGCATTGTGCAGCGGCACGGTCAAGGAGCCGACGAAGACGGCATATTCGCCCTTGCCGCCCATTTTCTCGGCAAGCAGCTTGCCGTGCGCCTCACCGAAGCCGGTCGAAGACGCCAGCTCAAAGTCCCAATCGGCGCCCTTCTGGCTCGGCGATTCATGGGTGATGACAATGATGCCCTTTTCCTTCGCCTTGGTCAGAACCGGTTCCAGAACCTTGGCATCGTTGGGCACGACGCCGATGACCTTCACGCCCTGGGCGATCAGATCCTCGATGGCGCGCACCTGCAGCGCCGGATCGGCGCTCGTCGGGCCGACCATGAAGGCGTCGAGGCCGAGCTTTTGGCCACGCTCCTTGATGCCGGCCTCCATGGCATTGAACCAAGGAATACCGCCGATCTTGACCACGACGCCGACCTTTCCGGCATCCTGAGCGAATGCGGCAGCCGCACCGGCAAGCGACAGCGATGTCGCCAGAGCGGCGACCAGAATTTTCTTGATCATGTCTCTCCTCCACTCGTTCCCCACGGGGAACACGCCCGGCTGCAAAAGCGCCGGCCTCCAGTTTCAAATCGCAACTGGCAGGGAACGAATTCCCGCCTCCCTGATCGCCGCCTCCTCAGACGGCCCATCGCATGCACAATCGATATTTCTTGTTTGCACAATCGATGGTGCAAAGACTATTGTGCAGACTTAATCTTTCGTCAAGGGGAAATCGGCACTAAGACGATGAGGGAGGCACGTGGATGACGAAGAGCAGCAAGAAGAAGGCGACGATCTACGACTTGTCGGTGCTATCCGGCAGCTCGCCTTCAACCGTGAGTGCGGTTCTGAATGGCACCTGGCAGAAGCGGCGGATCAAGGAGAGCACGGCGGCGCTGATCCGGGACCTGGCGGAAACCCACCAATATACCGCCAACCGTCAGGCGCGCGGATTACGCAGTTCCCGCTCCGGCCTGATCGGCCTGCTGCTGCCCGTCCACGACAACCGCTACTTCTCCTCGATGGCACAGACCTTCGAGGCGCACGTCAGGAGCAAGGGGCAATGCCCGATCGTCGTCAGCGCCAGCCGTGACCCGGAAGAGGAGCGCAAGACCGCCGAAACGCTGATCTCCTATTCGATCGACGAGCTGTTCATCTGCGGCGCGACCGACCCGGACGGCGTGCACGAGGTCTGCGAGACCGTCGGCCTGAAGCACATCAATATCGACCTACCGGGCACCAAGGTTCCGTCCGTCATCAGCGACAACTACGAAGGCGGCCGGATGTTGACAGAAGCGATCATCCGCCATTTTCCGGCGGATCAGCCGCTTCGGCCGGACGAACTCTACCTCTTCGGCGGTCGCGACGACCACGCCAGCCGGGAGCGTATCCGCGGCTTCCGCGCCGTGAAGCGCGAGCTTCTGGGAGACGATCCGGACGGCTGCATCCAGCCGACCGGCTACGCTCCCAACAATGCAAGGCTTGCTTTCGAAGCCTTCTACGAGAAACACGGCAAGCTGCCGCGCGGCCTGTTCGTCAACTCCTCGATCAACTTCGAGGGACTGCTGCGCTTCATGGCCGGCCACCCGCACGAGAACTTCGCCGATCTCGTCGTCGGCTGCTACGACTACGACCCCTTCGCCTCGTTCCTGCCCTTCCCGGTCATCATGATCAGGCAGGATGTCGAGGGCATGATCACCAAGGCGTTCGAGGTGATCGAGGAGGGGCGGCCGCAGCCCCGCATTCACCTGATCAGTCCCGAACTCGTCCAGCCGCGCACGGCGCTGACCGGCCCGCTCGACGCCCTTAGGGATATCGACTGAGCGACACCGTCGATTTTTCGGCTACACCAAATTCCTTCCAATGATTTTGCTGTACGTTTTGTTATTTTCCACGTATTCATTGGAAATGGATGAGATAGACAGAAAAATCATTGGGATCCTGGCGCAGGACGCCCGCCGGTCATTGACCGATATCGGTGCGGCCGTGGAGCTGTCGCCCTCCTCCGTCAACGAACGCATTCGCCGGCTCGTCGCAAGCGGCGTGATCCGCCGTTTCACCATCGATGCCGACCATCGCGCGCTCGGGCTCGACGTGCTCGCCTTTGTCTGGGTTGGCCTTTCGCCCGATGCGGATGAGGCCGCGTTTCGCACCTTCATGGCCGATCATCCCGCGGTCGCCGAGTGCCATCACGTCACCGGCGCCTGGTCCTATTGCGTCAAGGTGCGCATGCCATCCCTCGGCGATATCGAGCCTTTCCTGGCAGAGCTCAAGCGCCGACGTTTTCTCGCCCGAAGCGAGACCGTGATTGCCTTGTCGACCGTCAGGGAAACCCAGTTCACCAGCCCGGAGCGCTGAGCGATGTCTGCATTGTTGTTTGGAAAAGGCCTACTGCTCGGCCTGGCCATCGCCGCCCCTCTCGGCCCGATCGGCGCGCTGTGCATCAACCGCACGCTCGAGCGTGGCTTCTGGGCCGGCGTCGCCGGCGGATTGGGGACGGCACTTGCCGATGCCAGTTACGCACTGCTTGCGGCCGCCGGATTTGCCGCCTTTGCGACCATGCTCGCCATGGTGTCGACGCCACTCAGCCTGCTCGGCGGCGCCTTCATGATCTGGCTTGGCTGGCGAGGGCTTCAACCGAGCCCGGTCGCGGCCGCAGCACAGGTTGGTGCGCGCGATCTCATCCAGACGACCGCAGCAACGTTCCTGCTGACGATCGCCAACCCGCTGACGATCCTGTCCTTTGCCGCGTTCTTTGCCGTCCTCGGCCTGGCGAAGACCGGCGGGATAGGCAACGCCGCCATTGTCGTTGCCGGCGTATTCCTCGGCTCGCTTGCCTGGTGGATGCTTTTGAGCGGCGGGGTGGCTCTTGCCCGCACGCGCCTGCCTGACAGTTTTGTCACCTGGGTGTCGCGCCTTTCGGGCCTCGTCCTGATTGCGTTCGGCACCATTGCCATCGGCTCGGTTGTGGCGAACCTGTTCTAAACGTCGGCACCGGGGCCGCGCGAAAGGTCCGGGTCATCAATCGCCAGCGGCTATTCAGCCGTCGGCTTGACGCATTCGACATGCCACCATTTCGGGCGTCCGCCACGGTAGCTGTGCGACACCGGGATCAAATCTGCCGCACTGGTCTTGTCGAAACCGCCAAGAACCAGAGCCACGACAGGTGCATCATCGATAGCACCGATCGTGCCGCCGCACGTGCCGCAGAAGGCCCGGCTGGAATAGTCCGAGGAGCGATAGGTCGAGGGTGCACCACCCGGTCCGATCCAGGCAACAGCCTCCTTTGGAAATTCGACCCAGGCGACGGTCAGCGCACCCGAATGCCGCTGGCAAAGTTTGCAGGAGCACGTGTGCGGCTTCCCGGCCGGCCCTTGTGCCTCAAAACGGATTGCCCCGCAAAGGCATCCACCAGTATGGGATTTCGTCCCCTTGGCGACGGCTCTCGTTACGCTTTGCCTCCAGTTGCAGATTCGATTCGCCCATAACATAACTTGCAACGCGCAACTTGGCGTAGTGCTGTCATGACACACTCCGTCAGCCGACCCAAGGAAATGGCCGATCATGCGCCGGCGGTCAGTAGAACCACGCGCCGATGTCGCGAAATGCACGTTTGCTCTGGTCGCGCCTGTTGCCGTCCTCATTGGCCTGGCCATCACCAATCGGGAGACTGAAGCCAAACGGATCGGACGGTTCGCCGCCCCTGTCGCGCCAATAGGCATCAAGATCGGCGACCATCATCCGGCGGCGCTTGCGCCGCCGACGATTGATCACATGCTTGTCGTTGGAGACGGCGTAGAGGTGCGAAGCGTTGCCCTCGGAGGCGAGCCCCTGAAGCGTGAGCAAAACGGCATCTTTCGGCCGCAGGCCGCCAAGGTCGCGGGTCGCGGTAATCAACGCGCGTTTCCCGTCGCCGCCGCGCGGGCCCTGCATGCCGCCGATCGCCAGGCTATAGGCGTCTTCGCCGCAGCGCACGAAGGCAAAGCTGACGGTGCAAAGTGCGCAGCGATCGCTTTGCCGGCTGAGCCGGATAGCGAAAGCACCCTCATGGCGGCCGCCGCAATGGTCGGCCAGCAGCAACTCGATGCGGTAGTTTTCAATACGGCCTCCGACCGTGCCCATTTCCATCGGCGTGCCGCGCCAGAGCGCCATCAGCGACCGGCGCGACAGAACCTCGCTCGCGACATCGAAGTGGTCCATCAACAATTCGAGACGACGCCGGGACGAAGCGCCATGCAGCAGAAATGTCGGGACCGATTTGCGGATGAGATCGTCATGCGGAAGACCCAACTTGTGGCGATCGCCAAACGCGCCGAGAAACGCGAGCCAACGCGTCGTCAGCATCGGGTGACTGGCAAGGCGCATCGAGAAGACGACCGCGCGCTTCCAAGTGAGCCGCCCGCCAAGTTCGAGAACCTGCCACAGGATCCGCCGGTCCGATCGATCCTGCGCTGGCATGTTGGCGGCGGCGACGAAGCCAACGGACGGCAGCAAGGTTTCGACCCTCTCTCCGCGTTCGTCAGGGAGTGATGGCAAGTCCGATCGAGCGCTGTATTGCTGCAAACGACCTTCCAGGGACATGATGTAATTCCTTGAAAGCAAATGCTTGTCCAAGCATCGCCGGGATATCCGGCACCGCTGGGTTTGCCCGCTGTTTGTCAAGGGAATGCGGAGAAGTGATCGGGAATTGAGCGCAATCCGCAGAGCCGTCTACGCGCACGCGCAAAACGGCCACAGGGTTCGCGGACCGTCGCTGCACAGGCCGCGATCAGGCCCTGTTCAAGCTGATGCCAGTGGTGTTCAGGCGGCGCTTTCGCGCGGCAGCATTATGGTGATCATCGCTCCGCCGCCGGGGCGCGCTCCGAATTCCAGCCGGCCGCCATGGGCCCTGGCAATCGCCTGCACGACGGAGAGGCCAAGGCCTGTCCCGCCGGTAGCCCGCGAACGTGACGCGTCACCACGCCAGAACAGGTCGATCGAGTGGGTCGATACATCGTCCGGAAGCCCCGGTCCGCGATCAAGCACGCGGATGAAGGCCTCGTCGGCACCACGCGCACCGGTCTCACAGCGAAGCACGCCGCCAGATGCCGCATAACGACAGGCGTTTTCGACGAGCGCAAGCAAGGCCTGGCGCAAGCGCTGCGAATCGCCAGACACGACCGCCGGCTCAAGTGCTGCCTCAAGCGAGAGGCCGGCGGCTGCCAGAATTGTGCGGGATGCGCCGAGCACCTGCGTCGCCTCGGCAGAAAGATCGACCGCGCTGCGCTGCGTCACGAGTTTCTGGCCGGCTGCAAGCGACAGGGTGCGCAGGTCCTCGACCAGCGCGGACAACCCTTCCACCTGCACGAGGAGTTGCCGCACGCGCTCCTGCTCCAGCGGGAAGACGCCATCGGCCATGCCCTGCAAATTGCCTTGCAGGATCGTCAAGGGCGTGCGCAGTTCGTGTGCAACTGCCATCGTGTTGAAGCGCAGGCGGCTTTCCATGCTTTCGAGTTCAGCCGCCAGTTCATCGAATGTCTTGATCAACGTCGCCACCTCCTTCGCCCCCTTTCGCACGGAGCCGACACGGACTGCGAAATCACCAGCACGCAGATCCACGGTTGCCTGGGCGAGCAGTTCCAGCGGGCGGCTGATTTTGCGAGCCAGCCAATAGCCGATCAGGCTGCAGGTTGCCGCAGCGATCGCACCGAAGATGATGATCGACAGATCGATCTCGCTGTTGCCCCATTCCTCAATCTCCGGAATGGTGCTCAAGAGCGCCCTAAGATGCGCCTCTTCAGGCATGCGGCCGGCGTTGATGTCGGTATAGGCCTGCGCCGCCCCGCGCGGCATCCTCTTCAGCATCCGCTCCTCGAGGTCCGACTCGATCCACATAACGCCGAAATAGACGATGCAAACACTGACCACGAGCAGGACCGCCTGAAGCATCGCGGTGAGAACACCGAGCGGCATTCGCGACATTCTGATTTTCATCTCGGCTCCACGAAACGGTAGCCGACGCCGCGAACCGCGGTGAAGAAGCCGCAGGCACCAAGATCCTCGAGCTTGCGGCGGAGATTGGCGACGTGGGTATCGACCGTGCGTGCCAGCGCATCGCTGTCCGGAAGGCAAGCGTCGAGTATGTCGGCGCGTTCGAAGGCATGCGTCGGGCGGCGGATCATGTGGGCGAGGATGCGGAATTCGCTGAGCGTCAGCGGCAAGGACTGGCGCTTGCCGCTGTTGTCGACGAAGGCGGCATGAGCGTCGAGGTCGACCTCGACGTTTTCGAAGCGCAGCACCGTCGCGCCGGCGCCGCTACGTGTGCGCCGCAGTACGGCATTGACGCGGGCCACGACTTCCTGCGGGTTGAACGGCTTGACGACATAGTCATCCGCGCCGAGCCGCAGGCCCGCCAGCCGATCGAGATCCTCGGCAAGGGCCGTCACCATGATCGTCGGCGTGTTGCTCTCGCGACGGATGCGCGCCAGCACTTCAAAACCATCGAGCCGCGGGATGCGCACGTCGAGAAGAACCAGATCCGGCGAAAGCACCGCGTGATGGGTAAGCGCGGTTTCGCCGTCGGCAGCCCGCACCGTCCGGAAGCCGTCGCGCACGAGATAGGCATCGAGGATCTGCGCGATCTCCGGCTCGTCCTCGACCAAAAGGATGAGACCCTTGTCGATCATCTGCAAACTCCTCGCGCATGTGTTGTGGCAACGAGCTTATGGGACGAAAAAATCCGGCATGCAATTCATCCGGGTAGCCCTCGGCGCCGTCACCGAGCGTTCCGCATCAAGCGTTCTTCGTTTCTCCGCCATTTCTTGACAAAGCGAACCGAGTGTCGCCGCCATTGCCTTCGGCCCCATAGCTGTGGCGCCCGATGCCTGTGCCTTTGAACCTGATTTTGCGGTAAAAATGCCTGGCCCAACGGCTCAAGCAACACGTCGAAAGGCTGATTTGCGTTCCGCTCCCAGCCTTCTCCAGTTCCCCGCCCTTCCTTGACAGTCAACCGCAACTCTTCCGCTCGCACCTCCTCATATTTTTTCATAGCGAGCATTCGGAATGTCCAGCATCCTGCAATCCACCACGACACCTAATGCCGGCACCTTGTGGCAGGTTGCCAATCCCCGGACATGGCTTGCCCACGCGCGCGCTTACATCCAGGAGCACGCGATCCAGGCGGCCTCCTCCGCGACGATCTTTGCCGGCTTCATCTTCATGGCCTTTCCCGGTATCGATCTCGCTGTGTCTCGCTGGGCGGCGACCGGTGACGCAGATTTTCCGCTGTCGCGGGAACACGCGCTGCGTCTGCTGCGCGATTTCAACCGCGTGATCCCGCTTTTGATCCTGCCCGCTGTGGCGACCATGCTTGCTGCACAAATTGCAGCGCCGCGCGCCTGGTTGCCGCGTCCGCACAAGATGCTGTTTTTCCTAACCTTCTATGGGCTCGGCCCGGGCCTTGCCATCCAGTTTCTGAAAACGTTGGTTGGTCGCGCCCGCCCCTCCGAGATCGTCGAATTCGGCGGAACCCTGCCGTTTACGCCGGCCTGGCAGGTCTCTGGCGTCTGCTCGCGTAGCTGTTCGTTTGCCTCCGGTGAGTCGGCCACAGCGATTGCCTTGATTGCATTGGCGCTGCTGCTACCGGTGCGATGGCGTCGGACGGCGATCCTCGCGTTGATCCCTGTCGTGCTCGCCTTCTCGCTCAACCGCGTCGCCTTCGGCGCCCATTTTCTCTCGGACGTCGTGCTCGCCTGGCTCATGATGCTTTGGATCATGCTGTGGCTATGGTCTGTGTTTGCAGCCCACGGCGCACGCATCGATGCCGCTCTGACGCGTGGTCGACGCCCTATCGAAAGCTGATTTCGGCGGCGCCTTGCCGCTGGCCGGTCTCTGCTCGATCAGGCGCTGCGCACCGACCGGCGCCAGACGAAGGGGGCGTTCAGGCGCAGCGATTGCGATTGCCCGACGTCGTCGCTCATCAGCCACGCCACCGCCGCCGTCGCGATCTCGTCGATCGGCTGGGCGAATGTCGTCAGATCGTAGGAATTCCAGGCAGCCTGCGGAATGTCGTCGAAGCCGACGACGCAGAGATCCTGCGGGATCGACAGCGAAAACTGGTGCCGGGCTGCGTCCATGAAGCCGAGCGCAACGAGATCGGTGACACAAAAGACCGCATCCGGGCGCTCGCGACGGGTCATCAGCCGCTGCGCCAGGACCTTGCCACTTTCGTAACCCGTCGGGCCGAAACGCTCGACGGTCACGTCGAGCCCCTGCTCCCGCGCGGCGGCGACGAAGCCCACTTCGCGCGCCATCAGGCTTGGCGTGCCCGCTTCCGAATTGGCAAAGGCGAGACGGCGACAGCCCGCCCGCAGGAATGCGGTCACGACGCTCTGCGCCGTGCCCTCCTCATCGAGGTTGATCCTGAGCGGTCCCTGATGTTCGTCGTCGCGATTGATGAGAACCAGGCGTTGACCGTTCCTGACGCAGAGATCGACCAGCGATTTGTCCGGCATGCCGGACAGCACGATCGAGGCATCGGCCCGATAGCGAATCGCCTGACGCAACGCCATGTCGACGCGTTCGTCGGATCGATCCGTGTTGACGATCATCGCGATCTTGCCGGCGTTCTGCAGTTGCTGGGTCAGGGCCTTGATCAACGCCGATCGGTAAGGCGTGCCCAGGTCGGAAACGACGAGGCAGACGATGCCGCTCTCGTTGCGCATCAGCCCGCGAGCGAGATGATTGACGTGATAGCCGAGCGCTTCGGCCGCTTCCATGACCTTTCGGCGCGTCTCCGGCGCGATGCTCGCACCCGCTGTGAATGCGCGCGAAACCGCTGACCGGGAAACGCCGGCCTTCCTTGCCACTTCCTCCGCACTGACGAATATCTTGTCGCTCATCGGGAACCACTCTTGCACGGCTTTGCAAACTTCTTGCAACAAATCCCAAGCCTGTGCAAGCTTGATCAAACCCAAGTTGTTAAACTTTCTGCTTTTCATTTGACCCGGATTGACAACATTCCGATCCATGTGACACCTTGCACGCGCTTGCATTACTGCGATGTGGAGGCATCGCATCATTGGGAGGAAGTTATGAAAGCTGTATCCATTTCGGTTGCGTTCGCCGCAACCGGCCTAGCATTCGCCGCGTCTGAGGCGCAGGCAGCTGGCAGTCTCAATCTTATTTGCTCGGCAGACGTCGTCATTTGCGAGCAGATGACCGCCGATTTCGAGAAGGAAAGCGGGATCAAGGTCAACATGGTTCGCCTGTCTTCCGGCGAAACCTATGCCAAGGTTCGCGCCGAGGCGCGCAACCCCAAGACCGATATCTGGTGGGCAGGCACCGGCGACCCGCATCTGCAGGCGGCATCCGACGGCCTGACGCTTGAATACAAGTCGCCGATGCTCGACCAGTTGCAGGATTGGGCCAAGAAGCAGGCCGAAGGCTCGGGCTACCGCACGGTCGGCGTCTATGCCGGCGCGCTCGGCTGGGGATACAACACCGAAATCTTCCAGAAAAAAGGCTTCAAGGAGCCGAAATGCTGGGCCGATCTGCTGGACGCTTCGCTGAAGGGCGAGATCCAGGTGGCAAACCCGAACTCGTCGGGAACGGCCTATACGGCACTCGCATCGCTGGTGCAGATCATGGGCGAAGACCAGGCGTTCGACTACCTGAAGAAGCTCAACGCCAACGTTGCGCAATATACCAAATCGGGCTCGGCGCCGGTCAAGTCGGCCGCACGCGGCGAGGCCGGCCTCGGCATCGTCTTCATGCATGACGCCGTCGCCCAGACGGCCGAAGGCTTCCCGATCAAGGCGATCGCGCCTTGCGAGGGCACCGGCTACGAGATCGGCTCGATGTCGATCATCCGTGGCGCCAAGAACCTGGACAATGCCAAGGCCTGGTACGACTGGGCGCTGAAGGCAGAGGTTCAGTCGCGCATGAAGGATGCCAAGTCCTTCCAGCTGCCGTCCAACAAAAGCGCGGAAGTGCCGAAGGAAGCACCGAAGTTCGAGGATATCAAGCTGATCGACTACGACTTCGCCACCTATGGCGATTCCGAAAAGCGCAAGGCTCTGCTTGAGCGTTGGGACCGCGAAGTCGGCGCCAGCGCCAACTGACGCCATTCGACGTGCGACCGGCCGGGCCGAACGATCCGGTCGGTTGCATTTCGAAAGACCGCTGGCGCTTCCGGCTGCCCACCAGCCGGCCCTGCAACAGATCGACATTCCAATATTGAAGAGACGCGAGGACCGTGATGGAACATCGCAACCGTAGGCTCGACCTCACACTCGGGCTTGGGCTGGCCGCATTCATGGCTGTGCCCTGGTACCGCATCGAGGGAGGCTTCTTCGGCCTCGGCTGGCTTTCCAGCTTTCCCTCCGATACTGCCGTGGCACCCGGCCTCGCGCAAATCTTTGCCCACGGACGGCCATGGCTCGTCGTCGCGCTCGTACTGCTCGGCGTCTGTGCAGCCGCCCGGTTCGTTCGCGACCCGGCCCGTCGCGGGTTAGTGTTGGCGGCAGCCGGCGCAATCGGCCTTGTCTTCATCGCGTTCCAGGGTCTGGCGATCGGCTTCACTGGCTGGACGTGGACCATCAGCGAAAGCCTTTTTGGACCACTCAACGACGGACAGCCATCGATGGGCGCCGGCGCCGTTCTGGCCTCCCTCGCCTTCATTCTGCTCTTCGCATTTGGCCTGGCCGAGCGCGGCGTCATGAAGGGCGACGCCTTCATCGTGGCAGCCATCTCGCTGCTCGTCTGCCTCGTCGTCGTCTTCATCTTCTATCCCGTCGGCACCATGTTTGCAGCCTCCGTCCAGGATTTTGACGGTTCGTTCAAGCCGGACGGCTTCCTGCGCAACATCCAGGACGGCTCGATCTGGAGCCTTGGCTGCGTCACCGGCGGCGAGCGCTGCGGCGTTGCATGGCGCACGCTGTGGCTGGCGCTGTTGACTGCGTCCGGCTCGACATTGCTCGGCCTCGCCTTCGCGCTTGTCGCGACACGCACCCGCTTCCCCTTCAAGAAGGGCATGCGCCTGTTGACGATCCTGCCGATCATCACGCCACCCTTCGTCATCGGCCTGGCGCTGACCCTGCTCTTCGGTCGCGCCGGTGTCATTACGGAGTTCCTGTCGGACGCCTTCGGCATCGAGCCGGGGCGTTGGCTCTACGGCCTGACCGGCATCTGGATCGCGCAGGTCCTTTCCTTCACCCCGATTTCCTTCCTCGTGCTGATTGGCGTCGTCGAGGGCGTCAGCCCATCGATGGAAGAGGCATCGCAGACGTTGCGGGCCGATCGTTGGCGGACATTCTGGAACGTGTCGCTGCCGCTGATGAAGCCGGGTCTCGCCAACGCCTTCCTGATCGGTTTCATCGAGAGCATGGCCGATTTCGGCAATCCGTTGGTGCTCGGCGGCAGCCACGGGGTGCTTTCGACCGAAATTTTCTTCGCCGTCGTCGGAGCGCAGAACGATCCATCACGCGCCGCCGTGCTCGCCATCATCCTGTTGTGCTTCACCCTGTCGGCGTTCCTGGCTCAGCGCTATTGGCTCGCGGGCAAAAATTACTCGACCGTCACCGGCAAGGGCGATTCCGGATCCCATATCGCCCTGCCGCGTCCGCTCTCGATCGCCGTCCATGCCGTCGTCATTCCGTGGATGATCTTCACGCTCGTCGTCTACGGCATGATCCTGTTCGGCGGCTTCGTGAAGACCTGGGGTCTCGACAACTCGCTGACGCTCGAGCACTACGTCAAAGCCTTCTCGATCTCGATCGCCGATGGCGCCATCGCCTGGACCGGTGTCGCCTGGAATTCGTTCTGGACGACGATGGAGATCTCGCTGATCTCCGCGCCGCTGACGGCCCTGGTCGGGCTTCTGACCGCCTACCTGATCGTCCGGCAGCGTTTTGCCGGACGGGACATCTTCGAGTTCGCCCTGATGTTGAGTTTTGCCATTCCCGGCACCGTTATCGGCATCAGCTACATCATCGCCTTCAACCTGCCGCCGCTCGAAATGACCGGCACGGCGCTGATCCTGGTTGCCTGCTTCGTCTTCCGCAACATGCCCGTCGGCGTTCGCGGCGGCATCGCGGCGATGAGCCAGCTCGACAAGAGCCTGGACGAGGCGTCGCTGACGCTGCGGGCAACCAGCTTGCGCACGCTGCGCAAGGTGATCCTGCCGCTGCTGCGGCCGGCCATCGTCGCCGCCCTCGTCTATTCCTTCGTGCGGGCAATCACGTCGATCAGCGCCGTCGTCTTCCTCGTCAGCGCCGAATACAACATGGCGACGTCCTATATCGTCGGCCTCGTCGAGAACGGCGAGTTCGGCGTGGCGATCGCCTATTCTTCGGCCCTTATCGTGGTGATGATCACGGTTATCACCGGCCTGCAACTACTTGTCGGCGAGCGCAAGCTGAGACGGGAGAACCGCGTCTTCGCCGCGGCTCCGGCCCGTGCCGCCGCCAAAACCCTTTCCCAGGAGAACCCCGCATGAGCACTCAAATGACTACACCGCGCACCGGCTCGGTCGTCTTCCAGAACGTGCGCAAGCAGTTCGGCGCCTTCACCGCCATCCACGACCTTTCGCTGACCATCGAACCCGGCACTCTCGTCACCCTGCTCGGCCCGTCCGGTTGCGGCAAGACCACAACCCTGCGCATGCTTGCGGGCCTCGAGCATCCGACCGCCGGCAAGATCCTGATCGGCGGCAAGGACGTGACCATGCTGCCGGCCAACGAGCGCGACGTGTCGATGGTGTTTCAGTCCTACGCGCTGTTCCCGCACATGACCTCGCTCGACAACGTCGCCTACGGCCTGGAATCCTCCGGCATGAAGAAGAAGGAGGCACGCGATCGGGCGGAAGAGGGCCTGAAGCTCGTCGGCCTCGGCGGCCTCGGCCAGCGGCTGCCGGCCGAGCTGTCAGGCGGGCAACAGCAGCGTGTTGCCGTCGCCCGCGCGCTGGTGCTCGAGCCGCAGGTGCTGCTCCTCGACGAACCGCTCTCCAACCTCGATGCGCGGCTGCGCCGTCGGGTGCGCACCGAAATCCGCGAGTTGCAGCAGCGGCTCGGTTTTACTGCCGTTTACGTCACCCACGACCAGGACGAGGCGCTTGCCGTCTCCGACCGGATCATCGTGATGAAGGACGGCGAAATCGCCCAGGAAGGCGCGCCGCGCGAACTCTACGAGGCACCGGCATCCGCCTTCATCGCCGACTTCATGGGCGAGGCCAATGTGCTGCCGTGCGAAATCACCGCGTCCGATGCCGGCCTTGCCACCATCCGTATCGGCGGGCTCGAACATCGGTTGCCGTCGCGCGATGCTCGGCCCGGCCCGTCGAAGCTCGCCGTGCGCCCCAATGCCGTGACGCTGACGCCCGCGACAGGTGCTGCGCTGCCCGGTACTATCAGCACTGCGGCCTATCTCGGCGGCCACATCGAGTACGAGGTTGAAACGCCAACAGGGCTGCTATTTGTAGTTCATGAGGCGATCGAGGAGATGTTATCTCCCTCCACCGAAGTCGCCATCGGCTTCCGCAACCGCGGCCTTGCTTTGATTACTGCATAATTCCTCAAATCTGGATCGATTTTAGGGAGAAATTATGCAGCAAATTTAGAGCGTTACAGCGTCTTTTGCGCGTCATATCTGACGCGCGGCGCTGTAGCGTATGATTTTCGAGACCGATACAGGAAGGACCATTGCATGACATCGCCACTCGCGGGCCTTGAAGCCCGCTTTGCGCTCGCCAAGACCATTGCCGCAGAAGCCGGACAGCTTGCCCACGACTATTTCCTCAAGCGCGAAACGCTGGTGATCGAGACCAAGGCTGACGCCCATGACGTCGTCTCGATCGCCGACCGGAACGTCGAGACGCTGATCCGTGACCGCATCAGCGCCGCTTTCCCCGACGACGGCGCGCTCGGCGAAGAACACGGCCTCATCGGCGGCACTTCGGGCTTTACCTGGGTAATCGATCCGATCGATGGAACCACGCCCTTTGTCAACGGCATGCCCAACTGGTGCATCTCGATCGCCGTGCTGCATGCGGACAAACCCGTGATCGGCGTGATCCAGTCGCCGTGCCACGATGAACTCTACACTGCCGCGACCGGCCTCGGTGCGACGCTCAACGGCAAGACCCTGCGCCTCGACGCGACACGGACGATCCGCGACGCCGTGACCGGTCTTGGCGCCAACAATCACGTGACGCCGGCCGAAGTGGCCGGGATCGTCGAGCGGCTTCTTGCAGCCGGCGGCAATTTCATGCGCAACGGTTCTGGCGCGCTGATGATTGCCTATGTGGCCGCCGGCCGGCTCGTCGGCTACTACGAGCCCTACATGCATGCCTGGGATTGCCTGGCCGGCTATTGCCTGGTCAACGAGGCGGGCGGCTGGTCGCTGCCCTTCCCGACACGGGGCGAAGCCCTGACCCGGGGAAGCGCCGTGCTGGTCGCAGCACCGGGTGCGATCGAAGACCTGCTCAAGGTCGCGCGACTGGAAAGCAAGGCAGCCTGACGATCGACGCTCCGAACGCGATCAGCTCGCCGGCTTGTCGACTTTGGCCGTCAACAGATTGACGAGCTCCATCGGGAACGGGAACACGATCGTCGAGTTCTTTTCCCCAGCGATCACGTTCAAGGTGCTGAGATAGCGCAGCTGCATGGCTTGAGGTTGCCGGGCAAGGATTTCGGCGGCCTCGAGCAGTTTGGCTGCCGCCTGCTGTTCGCCCTCGGCGTTGATGACCTTGGCGCGACGTTCCCGCTCCGCCTCCGCCTGGCGTGCGATGGCGCGGACCATGCTTTCGTTGATGTCGACATGCTTGATCTCGACCGTGGCCACCTTGATGCCCCAGGCGTCTGTCTGGCTGTCGAGGATCTTCTGGATATCTTCGTTCAGCCGGTCGCGCTCCGCCAGCATCTCGTCGAGGTCGTGCTTGCCAAGCACCGAGCGCAACGTCGTCTGGGCGAGCTGGCTGGTCGCCATCATGAAATCCTCGACCTGGATCGTCGATTTTTCGGCATCGATCACCCGGAAATAAATAACCGCGCTGACGCGGACCGAAACGTTGTCATGCGAGATGACGTCCTGGCTGGGAACGTCGAGCACGCGGGTTCTCAGATCGACCCGCACCATCTGCTGGACATAGGGAAGAAGCAGGATCAGCCCCGGCCCTTTCACGCCCGTGAAGCGGCCGAGGGTAAAGACAACACCGCGTTCGTATTCGCGCAGGATCCGGATCGCATAGGCGATGACGATCAGGACGAACAACAGGATCGCGAGATAGGGAGCAAGGCTCCCGAACATGTCCATGATCTTTGCTCCTTCTACCACGTGCGTCAGCCCTTTGCCTCGTCGCGCGCGACCTCAAGCGTCAGCCCGTTACGGCCTATAACCTTCACATTTTCGCCCGCATCCAACGCCTGGCTGCTGACGGCCTGCCAGCGCTCGCCGTGGGCAATGACATAGCCGCTGGCGCCGGTCCAACTATCGACCTTGCCCGGGATTCCGATCATCTGCTCACCGCCGGTGACGACCGCACGGCGGCGGGAACCGAACGCAAGACGACCGACCAGTGCGCTGAAGCCGAGGCTGGCAATGCCAAGCCCGGCCAGAACGGGCCAGGACACCTGCAGCCCCGGTGTCTCGGTATCGAAGAGAATTGCCGCACCGAGCACCAGCGCCAGGGCGCCGCCGACGCCGAGCACGCCGAGAGAAGGCGCATGTGCCTCCGCAACCAACAGGCCCATGCCGAGCAGTATCAACCCGACACCGGCATAGCTGACCGGCAGAACGGCCAACGCGTAGAGACCGAGCAGCAGGCTTATCCCACCGACGGTGCCGGGCACCACGGATCCTGGTGTCAGGAACTCGAAGATCAGTCCATAGATGCCGATGATCATCAGAATGACCGCAATGTTCGGGTCCGTTATGACCGATAGCAGCCGCGTCCGCCAATCCGGCACGAAATCCTCTGGCATGAGACCTGCGGTTTCGAGGACCACATCCGCTTCCCCGATACGGACAGTCCGTCCCTGCGCCTGTTTCAGCAGATCGTCGACGGAAACAGCAGTGAAATCGACGACCTTCTGTTGAACGGCAGCCGCTGCCGACAGGCTTTCCGCCTCGCGGACGGCCCGCTCGGCCCAATCGGCATTGCGCCCCCGCAACTCGGCAAGTCCGCGGATATAGGCCACAGCATCGTTGACGAGCTTGGCTTCGCTCGCGGTCTGCGTTGGCTGCGGCTTGGCGGCTTTGTCTTTGTCGCTCTCGTCGGCGCGCTCATCCTTTTGTCCGCCGAACATGTCTCCGCCGATGGCTATCGGTGTCGCAGCTCCGAGATTGGTTCCCGGCGCCATGGCGGCGATATGGCTTGCATAGAGGATATAGGTACCTGCGCTTGCGGCGCGCGCTCCACTTGGGGCAACAAAACTCGCCACCGGCACCGAAGATGCGAGAATCGCCTGGATGATCTCGCGCATCGAGGTATCGAGACCACCGGGCGTATCCATTTCAAGAATGGCAAGCGGCAGCTGCCGATCATTGGCCTTCTGCAATCCGCGCCTGATGTATTCGGCCGTTGCCGGGCCGATCGCGCCCTTGAGCTGCAGCACCAAGACAACCCGCTCGGTTTCTGGCGCGGACGCGGCTGGAAACACGAATATCGAAATCAGCGACAGCAACAAAGTGAGGATTCGCAACATCTGTCGTCAAAGCCTCGGATACCGGGCGCCTTCCGGCGAAGGCCTCCCACGCAGCAATATTAGCACACCATAAAGTTAAGACGAAGCACAACGTACCACCGCGCTGCGAACAGCCAACCGGATGACAAAGTCGCGGATCGGGGATATCTGCATGTCGGGGCAACCGCTCTACCTTGCCGAAACAAACGACGATGGCGGCGTTTGCCAAGACGAACCGCCTTCGACCTCGCCAGGAACCCATCCGCTTGGAGACAACACTCTATCTTCCGATCAAGCGCTTCCTCGAAGAAGCGGGATACTCCGTAAAGGGCGAGATCGGAGGCTGCGATATCCTTGCGCTCAGCGACGACGAGCCGCCGCTCGTCGTCATCTGCGAACTCAAGCTGACGTTCAATCTGGAACTGGTATTACAGGCAGTGGATCGAGCCAATGCCGGTGACGAAGTTTGGATCGCAGCGCGCGTCTCGGCCAAGGGCAAGGGACGGGAAAGCGATCGCCGCTTTCGCGATCTCTGCCGCCGGCTCGGTTTCGGCATGCTCGCCGTCGCCGACGATGGCACGGTCGATGTGATTGTCGCAGCATCCGCCGCCATGCCACGCAAGAACCTGAAAAAGAGAGCGCGTCTCATCAAGGAGCACCGCCGTCGCAAGGGCGACCCGACGCTCGGCGGTGGCTCGCGCGCGCCGATCATGACCGCCTACCGCCAGCAGGCGCTTGCCTGCGCGGCCGCTTTGCAAAATGGCCATCTGCGCCCGCGCGACCTGCGCGAAGCTGCACCCGATGCGGCCAAGATCCTGCTCGGCAATGTCTATGGATGGTTCGAACGTGTCGACCGCGGCGTCTACGCGTTGACAGAACTGGGCGCGGAAGCGCTTCGGCGCTGGCCGCAGGATCCGGTACTCGGCCAGAAAGAGGCGGCAGCGATATCAACATGTTCCGAAAACTGACCTGGCGCGGAGAGCACATATGAACCTTCCTCTTCGGCTGCTCTGTCTTGGTCTCGGATGGTTGATGGTTGGCTTTGCCGTCGCCGGCATCTTTCTGCCCGTCTTGCCAACCACACCCTTTCTGCTCCTGGCGGCGGGCCTGTTTGCTCGCGCGTCGCCGCGACTTGAACGCTGGCTGCTGGAGCACCCGACCCTTGGCCCCTCCTTGCGGCTGTGGCGGGATAAACGTGCGATACCGGCACGGGCAAAGACCGCCGCCGTCGCCCTGATGGTCACGAGCTTCGTCTTTTTCTGCATTGCCAGCAAACCGAGCCTGTCCCTCGCGGCGGTCGTCGCCGCGGCGATGCTGCTCCCGGCCCTCTTCATCATCACCAGGCCGACCGCCTGAGGGATCAATGCCTTCGCGGCACTTTTGCCGGAAGCGACGATCAAAGGCTGCTGGCGTGAAGCTCCATCATCGCTCGGCGAAGATCGTCGATCGGTGTCAGGCCGGTCGTGCTTGAGCCTTCCAGCTCCTTCGGCATCTTCCAGCCGGGATCGATGCCCTGCATGTTCGGCAGTTCATGGGCGATGCCCTTGTGGCAGTCGATGCAGGTCGCTTTGCCGGACAGCAGATAGCGCGTGTGAATGGTGGCCGCACGCTCCGTCTGCTTCTGCAGGTCCATGGCAACGGAGGAATGGCAGTTGCGGCATTCCAGGCTGTCGTTCGCCTTCAGCCGGGCCCACTCGTGCTGGGCCAGCTCGAGCCGCTTTTCGAGAAATTTGGGGCGTGTGTTGATGGTACCGAAGATCTTGCCCCAGACCTCCTTCGACGCCTGCATCTTGCGGGCGATCTTGTCGGTCCACTGGTGCGGTACATGGCAGTCGGGACAGGACGCGCGCACGCCGGAGCGATTGGAGAAATGGATCGTGCGCGTCAGTTCCTCATAGACATTGTCTTTCATCTCGTGACAGGAGGTGCAGAACTTCTCCGTATTGGTGATCTCGAGCGCCGTATTGAAGGCCCCCCAGAACATCACACCTCCAATGAAGCCGCCCAACGTCAGAAAACCAAGGCTCAGCGTTCCCGCCGGCGTGCTGACAAGTCGCCACGCCCATAGGACAAGTCTTCGGATCCGCTCCATGGGCTCACTCGCTTCCGGCCGGCTTGACGCCAAGTTCACTCATGTCCTTGAAGACATTGTCGACCAGCGGGCGAACATCCGCCTGCGGCACATGGCACGCCGTGCAGAAATAGCGCCGCGGCGAAACGTCGGCGATCATCTGCCCATCGCGCGTCATGTAATGCGTCACGCTGATCATCGGCGCGCCGCTATCCTGCGTGAACTCGCGCTTGTGGCAGGAGAGACAGCGATTGGTATTGACTGAAAGCTGGTAGCCCTCGATCGAATGCGGGATGATCGGCGGCTGGTCCGGATAGGCGCGCATCTTGCGCTTGTCGTCGACCACCCATTTCGGCAAGGTCGCGGCGGCCCCGGTTTCCATCTGCGGTGTCGGACCTTCAAGCTGCGGCACCATTTGCTGGACGACCTGGGCAATCGCCGTCGTCGCGGCAAACAGCGCGAGGCCGATGGTAACAACCATCCATTCTGGTCGCTTCAAGCGACGGAGACGATCTTGACTGCGCATTTTTTGAAATCCGTCTGTTTGGAGATGGGATCCGTTGCGTCGAGTGTCACCTTGTTGATCAGTTGGCTTGCATCGAACCAGGGCACGAAGATCACGCCGGGCGGCATGCGATTGCGTCCGCGCGTGTCGATGCGCGAGCGGATTTCGCCGCGACGCGACACGATCCGCACCTCCGCCCCCTGATTGATGCCGCGTTTGCGGGCATCGTCCGCGTTCATGAAACAGCGGGCGCCGGGAAACGCGCGATAGAGCTCCGGCACGCGCATCGTCATCGAACCCGAATGCCAGTGTTCGAGCACCCGACCCGTCACCAGCCAGAGGTCGAATTCGTCGTCGGGCGATTCGGCCGGCGGCTCGTAGGGCACGGCGAGAATGACCGCCTTGCCGTCCGGGCGGCCGTAGAATTTGACGCCCTCGCCGGCTTTGACATAGGGGTCGTAGCCCTCGCGATAGCGCCAGCGCGTCTCCTTGCCGTCGACCACTGGCCAGCGCAGGCCACGCTCCTCATGATAGCGGTCGTAGGGCGCCAGATCGTGCCCATGGCCGCGGCCGAAGGATGCGTATTCCTCGAACAGCCCCTTCTGGATATAGAAGCCGAAGGCTTCGGCCTCGTTGTTGGCGTAGTCGCCTCTGACTTCGCTCAATGGGAAACGATTGACCTCGCCGTTCTGGAACAGCACGTCATGCAGCGTCTTCCCCCTGAACTCCGGATTGGCCGCAAGGATGTCGGCGGGCCAGACTTCGTCAGTGATGAAGCGCTTGGAGAACTCGACCATCTGCCAGAGGTCTGAGCGCGCCTCACCCGGCGCCTGCACCAGTTGATGCCAGACATGGGTCCGCCGCTCGGCATTGCCGTAAGCCCCTTCCTTCTCCACCCACATCGCCGCTGGAAGGATGAGGTCGGCGCTCATCGCCGTGATCGTCGGATAGGCATCCGAGACGACGATGAAATTCTCCGGATTCCGATAACCCTGGTAGGTTTCGTTGCTGGTGTTGGGGGCCGCCTGGACGTTGTTGTTGACCTGGACCCAGTAGAAGCTGAGCTTGCCGTCCTTCAGCATCCGGTCCTGCTCGACGGCGTGATAGCCGGGCTTTTCCGGGATGATCCCATGTGGAATGCGCCAGATCTCCTCGGCGTGTTTGCGGTGCTCCGGATTGGTCACGCTCATGTCTGCGGGCAGACGGTGAGCGAATGTGCCGACCTCGCGCGCCGTGCCGCAGGCGGACGGCTGCCCCGTCAGGGAGAACGGGCTGTTGCCGGGTTCCGAAATCTTTCCGGTCAGAAGGTGGATATTGTAGACCATCTGGTTCGCCCAGACGCCGCGCACATGCTGGTTGAAGCCCATGGTCCACAGCGACATGACCTTGCGCTGCGGATCGGCATAAAGCTCCGCCAGCTCTTCCAGAAAGGCCGGATCGACGCCGGTCAGTTCGGCCGTCTTCTTCAGGGTGTATTCCGACACGAAGGCCTTGAACGCCTCGTAGTCCATCGGCTCCATCTTGCCGGGGTCGGACGAGTTGGCCGCCTTGACCTCGACCGGATTGTCCGGGCGCAGGCCGTAGCCGATGTCGGTGACGCCGCGCATGAAGGTGGTGTGCTTCTGGACGAAGTCCTCGTTCACCCGCCCCTTCTCGATGATGTAATTGGCGATGTAGTTAAGGATCGCCAGATCGGTACCGGGCTTGAAGACGACAGGAATATCGGCGAGGTCCATGCTACGGTGAGTGAAGGTCGATAGGACCGCCACCTTCACATGCGGCTGGCCCAGGCGACGGTCGGCAAGCCTGGTCCAGAGGATCGGATGCATCTCGGCCATGTTCGAGCCCCAGAGCACGAAGGCGTCCGCATGCTCGAAGTCGTCGTAGCAGCCCATCGGCTCGTCCATGCCGAAGGTGCGCATGAAGGCATAGGCCGCCGAGGCCATGCAATGGCGGGCATTGGGGTCGAGATTGTTCGAGCGGAACCCGGCCCGCATCAGCTTCGTTGCCGCATAGCCCTCGAAGATGGTCCACTGGCCGGAACCGAACATGCCGACAGCCGTCGATCCCTTTTCCTTCAGTACCTTCTTGCACTGCTCGGCCATCACGTTGAAGGCCTCGTCCCAGCTCACCGGCTCGAACTCGCCGTCCTTGTTGTAGGCGCCGTTCAGCTTGCGCAGCAGCGGCGTCTTCAGCCGGTCGGAGCCGTACATGATCTTGGAGAGGAAATAGCCCTTGATGCAGTTGAGGCCGCGGTTGACCTCGGCCTGCATGTCGCCATGGGTGGCAACGACCTGCCCTTGCTTGACCCCGACCATCACGCCGCAGCCGGTGCCGCAGAAGCGACAGGGCGCCTTCGACCACTTGATCTCGAGCGCGCTGATACCGCCGGGCACAGGTTGAGCGGCTGCGGGCATTGCAATGCCGGCGGTGGCGGCGGCGATGCCGGCCGCATGCGCCTTCAGGATGTCACGCCGCGTCAGTTCGGTGGTCATCGTCAGTCCCTCCTTCCGTTTCGACATGTTCGAAAACCATGTTGGCCGCCACCACGCCCTCAAGCGCGGAGATCGTCGACAGGCATTCGCCGAGCATGCCGGTAGTCGTTCCCTCGATGACGACGACGATCTTGCCGCCCTCATGTCCGTAGACCTCGACATTTTCCATGCGCGCCAGCGCCGCAAGCACGGCATCCTTCATCGCCGGAAGAGCGACGACGACAGCGCTTGAGATATGATATTGCCGGGGGACATCAGGCATGGACGCCCTCCTCAAGCCGCTGGGCGATGCCGATGGCGCCGACCGGGCAGATCCCGATACAGGCACCACACCCGCTGCAACTGTCGACGTCCACCTCCGGCAGGAACGGCCCACCGGTCCGAGGCCGAAAGCGGATCGCCTGCTGCGGACAGGCATCGCGGCAGGATTGGCAGGCGACGTTGTTTTTCGCGAGGCAGCCGTCGGCGATGGCAACGACATGGGCAAGCCGCGCCGCGCCCTCCACTGCGAATACCGGCTCTGGACAGGCCCGTGCGCAATCGCCGCAGAACGTGCATTCACCGCCTGAAAAATCGAGCGACGGACGCTCGTCCATAAGCGAGATGATGTGCGTGGGACACTGTTCCACGCAGCGGCCGCAACCGGTGCATGATGTCAAGCTTTCAAGCGTGACGCCCGGCGGCAAGACACGCATTCTGTCTGCCTGCCGGCCGAGCAACAATCCTCGTCTGGTTGTCACAGCCCCCATCGATCACCTCAATGCCCGAGCGGGCCCGGAGGGCCGTAAACGATTTGCAGCATCCAGATGATGAAGCCGTAACCGCCGACCACGCCGACGGCAACCAGCGGCCAGATGCCGAAGGCCAGGACAAGGAAAGTCAGAAGCTCCTGACGCCGGCGAGATCGCAGCTCCTGCTCGGTCACGTGCTGTGGAGGTACCTCTGACACGTCAGGCTCCCGGTCTCGTTGATCCGAAAGCATAGTAACAACCCGTGACAGAAAATAAAGCGGAACAAACTGTACTCTTTCAATCAAGAATAAAAATAACATCTGTCAATTCAAAGGGATATTTGCCCCAATAATTACAGTGGTTCCTTGCGAAAACAGAACAAAAGCCAAACTTAGTATTTTCGTAAATCACAATATAACAAGAACAATGAAAGAACACGGCCCGTGACGGCACTTTGAGGAGAATGCCAGCCGTGCACGCTTTGTCGACTTCGAAGCTATTGGTTTTTGGGACCAACTCGACGATTCGCCGTTTCGCCGCCGGAGCATTCGCCAAAGCCGGCGCGCTGTAGCGCGACAATACTATGCGCCGCCAAACGTTCTCGCCGCCGTCATGGTGACGCGCCAGCGGTCGCGCGCCATCGCCACGATTGCCGGTTGACAACCCACCCGAGATGAGGACACATATTGCATTACAAAGGGATCAATTCCTTAATAAAGGAATATATGGAGGATCAGGAGTGCCGGACTTGCTTGTGAGCTTGTATGCTCCGACGTTCGCCAATCTCAAGCGGAAAACCGACGCGACCGGCATTCGCATTCGTCCGGCGCTTCCGCCCGAAATGCATCTCGTCGTCGAGTGGGTAAGGCAGAACTTCAGTGACAATTGGGCGAGCGAGGTTTCCGTCGCGTTCTCCCGCCGGCCGATTGCCTGCCTCATCGCGGTGGAGGATGGAAAGCTGCTCGGTTTTGCCTGCTACGACACCACGGCGCGCGGCTTCTTCGGCCCGACCGGGGTCGCCGCCGAAAGTCGAGGGCGGGGCATTGGCGTCGATCTGCTGACCGCATCGCTGGAGACCATGAAGACGCTCGGGCATGCCTATGCCTTCATCGGTGATGCCGGGCCGGTTGATTTCTACGCCAAGACCATCGGCGCCGTTGCCATCCCCGCCGCCGACAAAGGCATCTACGAAGGTATGCTTCGTAGTTCATCCAAATAATCACCTGAACATCGGAGCTTTCCAATGGCATCGACGCCGCTCGCCCTTTTCGTCGGGCTTCCAAACCCGACACTCTCGGACGACGAGTTCGCGCTGTTTCGCGAAACCAATCCGCTCGGCCTCTTCGTCGGTCGCCGCAATCTGCGCGAGCCTGGCCAGGTCAAGATCCTGATCGAACGTTTCCGCGAGGCGGTCGGGCGGGAAGACGCGCCTGTCTTCACCGACCAGGAGGGCGGTCGCGTCCAGCATCTCGACGCCGGTCCTTGGCCGCTTTTCCGCAGCTTCGGCCAGTTCGCCGAACTTGCGCGCCATGATCTCGACCTCGGCAAGAAGGCGCTTCGTCTTTCGTCGCAGGTCATGGGAACGATGATGAGCGAACTCGGCCTCACCAGCGGCTGCTCGCCGGTTCTCGATCTCGTCTTCGAAACGACCAGTTCCGTCATCGGCGCCCGTTCCTTCGGTTCTGACCCGGATTTCATCGCAGCCCTCGGCCGCGAAGTGGTCGATGGTCTGCTTGAGACCGGCAACATGCCGGTGATGAAGCACATCCCCGGGCATGGCCGCGCAACACGCGATTCCCACAAGGAGCGCCCGGTCGTCGACGCATCGCGCGAAACGCTTGTCGCAACCGACTTCAAGCCCTTCGTTGCCCTCAAGGATACGCCCTGGGCGATGGTCGCCCACGTCGTCTACTCCGCCTATGACAGCGAGCTGCCGGCCTCCATCTCGCCGACGATGCACGAGGTGATCCGCAATGACATGGGCTACGAGGGCGTACTGGTATCCGATTGCATCTTCATGGAATCGTTGCGCGGCACCCTGCCCGAGCGTGTGAAGCAGGTGCTCGACGCCGGCTCGGACGTAGCACTTCACAGCCACGGCGATCTTGCCGAGAGCGAGGCCGCCGCCAAGGCCGCCCGCCCGCTGACCGAGGCGGCCCAGAGGCGCATCGCCGCCGGCCAGAGCCGGATCGGCAAGCTCAAGGTCGACGTTCGTGCGGCGCATGCCGAAGTCGAAGAGATGTTCAAGAGCGTCCTCGTCGCCTGACGGGACGCCATTCACCAAACATGGGGGGAGCAAACATGACAAAATCCATTCTCTGGGCGGCGACCGCGCTGACCCTTTTCGCTGCACCGGCCATGGCGCAGTCGATCCTCACGGTCAATATCGAGCCGGCCACGACCTGGGTTCGCAACTTCAACCCGTTCAACCAGACATCGGCGCGCCAGAGCACGCTCGACTTCATCTACGAGCCGCTGGTCGTCTTCAACCGCTTCGATGACAACAAGCCGGTCTTCCGCCTCGCCGAAAGCTTCAAGCTTGCCGACGATCTGAAGAGCATCGAATTCAAGCTGCGCCCGAACCTGAAATGGTCGGACGGCAAGCCGCTGACGGCCGCCGACGTCAAATTCACCTACGACTACCTGAAAAAATTCCCGGCGCTCGATTTCGTCAGCATCTGGACCTTCATCACCGGCGTCGAGGCTGTCGACGGGCAGACCGTGCGCTTCACGCTCGTCAATCCAAGCTCGCTTGCCGCCGAGCAACTCGCTCAGTTGCCGATCGTGCCTGAGCATGTCTGGAGGGATATTGCCGAGCCGGTGACCTTCGCCAACGAGACACCGGTCGGCAGCGGCCCAATGACGGAAATCCCGCGTTTTACCGGCCAGACCTACGACCAGTGCCGCAATCCGCATTATTGGGACGGAGCGACGCTGAAGGTGGATTGCATGCGCTTCCCGCAGTTGGCCGACAACAACCAGATCCTGACCGCGACCGCGTCCGGCACGCTCGACTGGGGCGTTTCCTTCATCCCGGATATCGAGAACGTCTATGTCGCCAAGGACCCGGAGCACTACCATTTCTGGTATTCGCCGAGCAGCATGGTGGCATTCCTGTTCAACCAGGAAACCGCCAACGAGAACAACCGCAAGGCCTTCAACGACGTGAAGTTCCGCCGCGCCGCCAGCATGGCGCTCGATCGTGGCACGATGGTCGCCGTGGCGGGTTACGGCTATCCGACGCTCAACGAAGATCCCGCCGGCATGGGCGAACTCTATAAGAGCTGGGCCGATCCTTCGGTCGCGACCGACTTCGGCACCTACGGCAAATACGACGCAGATGCCGCCAAGGCCCTGCTCGACGAGGCCGGCTATGTCGACAAGGACGGCGACTGCCTCCGCGACAATCCGGACGGCAGCAAGATCTCCTTCTCGATCATCGTGCCGAGCGCCTGGACCGACTGGATCGACACGGTCACGATCGCCGTCGAAGGCCTGCAGGCCGTCGGCCTCGATGCCAAGATCGAGACGCCGGAAGAAGCCGTATGGACCGGCAACCTCATCAACGGCACGTTCGATGCTGCGATCAACAGCCTGCCGGCATCCGCCTCGCCCTACTATCCCTACAAGCGCGCCTTCAGCGCTTCGGACAAGGGCAAGACGCGCTTCACCGCGCAGCGCTGGTTCAATGCCGACGTCGAGAAGCTTCTGACCGAGTTCACCCACACGGCTGACCTCGCCAAGCAGAAGGAAGCCATGAACAAGGCTCAGCGCATCGTCGCCGAGAACCTGCCGATCATGCCGGTCTTCAACAATCCGAACTGGTACCAGTACAACACCAAGCGCTTCAAAGGCTGGGTGACGGCTGAGACGCCGTTCGTCAATCCGTCGATCTCGCGGACCAACCCGGCGCGCCTGCTGCATCTGCTCGCGCTCGAGCCGGTCGACTAATACCCCCAGGACTGGCGGGAGCGGCTCATCACCGGGCCGCTCCCGTTTTCGCGCCGGCCTCTGCAGCGGATCTGCTCCAGGATAAGGGCTTGCGCCGTTTCAAAGCGTTTCTGCCGCCTTGCCTGCCAGTAACAGGGTCAAGGCGCAGTCGATGGAGTCCCCATGGCTTTCCTGCTTCGCCGCCTATGTTTTTATCTGGCAGCCTTCCTCGCGGCGGCAACGATCAACTTCTTCCTGCCGCGGCTGATGCCGGGCGACCCCGTTCAGATCATGTTTTCGAGCGCGGGTGCGGAACTTCCGCCCGAAAGCCTGCAGGCGCTGAAACTCACCTTCGGCTTCGTGGACGGCCCGCTCTGGCAGCAATATCTGACCTATCTCGGCAGCATCTTCAGCGGCGATCTCGGCCGCTCGATCAAATATTTCCCGCTGCCGGTGACGACGGTTCTCGGCAACGCACTGGTCTGGACGGTCGGCCTGATGGGCACGGCGACGATCGTCAGCTTCACGCTCGGCACCTTCCTCGGCATTCTCGCCGCCTGGCGGCGCGGCAGCCTTTTCGACGTCATCGTTTCGGTCGGCGCGATCTTCGCAACCTCGGTTCCGGCCGTCGTCACATCGCTGATCGTCGTGTTCTTCTTCGGCTTCACGCTCAACTGGTTCCCGACGGGCTACGCCGCCAATCCGGCACTCGACCCGGCCTTCACGCTGCAATATCTCGGCAGCGTGCTCTATCACGGCATCCTGCCGATGCTGACGCTCTGCACGGTGCTGACCGGCGGTTTCGCCGTCACCATGCGCAACAACATGATCAACCTGCTCGGCGAGGACTATATCGTCATGGCCCGCGCCAAGGGTCTGTCGGACGGACATGTGATGCTTTGGTACGCGGCGCGCAACGCGCTGCTGCCGACCGTATCGAGCCTTGCCATCGCCATCGGCACGATCCTCGGCGGCTCGCTGGTGACCGAAGTCGTGTTCAACTATCCCGGCCTCGGCAACATCCTCTATCAGGCGATCCTTGCGCGCGATTACCCGGTTATCCAGGGGCAGCTGCTGATCATGACCGCGACCATGCTCGTCGCCAATTTCATCGTCGATGTCAGCTATGTGCTGCTCGACCCGCGACTGAAGAGGGCGTGAGATGAAGTCCCAACCCTTCGGATTGATCCGCAACCGCAAGGCTCTGGTCGGCGTCGCGATCATCGCCTTCATCCTCCTTGTGGCGATCGCGGCACCGCTGCTGACCCCTTATGATCCTGGCGCCCGCGTTGGCCGGCCGCATCAGGCGCCGTCGCTTGCCCATTGGCTCGGCACTACCCGTATCGGCCAGGATGTGTTTACGCGGCTGATCTACGGCGCCCGCACCTCGCTTGCCGTCGGCTTTGGGGCCGGACTGCTGATCACCCTCGTCGGCACGGCGCTCGGCATTCTTGCCGGCTACCGCGGCGGCAAGGTCGATGAGGTCATCAGCTTCTTCACCAACATGGTACTGGTCGTTCCCAACCTGCCGCTGCTCCTGGTTCTCGCCGCTTTCATCGGCCAGGCGAGCCCCTGGGTGATCGCGCTGATCCTCGGCGGAACCTCCTGGGCCTGGGGCGCCCGCGTGACCCGCGCCGAAACGCTTTCCGTCAAGCAGAAGGACTATGTCAAATCCGCTGAGATGATGGGCGAGCCGCGCTGGCGCATCATGACCTTCGAGATTTTCCCCAACCTGATCTCGATCGTCGGCATCAACTTCATCGGCAGCGTCATCTTCGCGATCATTACACAGGCGACGCTCGAGTTTCTCGGCCTTGGCGACCCGAAGGTCGTCTCCTGGGGCACCATGCTCTATGCCGCGCAGAAGGCGTCGGCGCTTTCGGTCGGCGCCTGGTGGGACATCCTCACGCCCTGCTTCGCGCTCGCCTTCCTCGGCATCGGCCTGTCGCTGCTAAACTTTGCCGTCGACGAGATCGCCAATCCGCGGCTGCGCACCGGCAATCGCCTCGGGCGCTGGTCCGCTCTCATCCGTTCCGGGGAGGGCCGCCTGTGACCGCGCCACTGCTATCGGTGAAAAACCTCACGATCGACTATATCGGCGAGGAGAAGGACTTTCGCGCCGTCGACGATGTCAGCTTCGACGTCGCACCCGGCGAGGTCTTCGGCCTTGCCGGCGAATCCGGCTGCGGCAAGAGCACCATCGCCTTTGCCATCAGCCGGTTGCACAAACCGCCGGCGCTGATCCGGCGCGAAAGCACCATTCTGCTCAACGGCCGCAACGTGCTCGACCTCGATGACAAGGGCCTGCGGGATTTTCGCTGGCGCGAGGTCGCCATGGTGTTCCAGAGCGCGATGAACTCGCTCAATCCAGTGCTGCGTATCGAGCAGCAATTCTATGACGTGCTGAAGACCCACAAGGGCATGAGCCGCGCGCAGGCGCGCGACCGCACCGCCGAAATGCTGAAGCTCGTCGATATCGCGCCGGACCGCATGCGCGACTACCCGCATCAGTTTTCCGGCGGCATGCGCCAGCGCATCGTCATCGCCATCTGCCTGGCGCTCGACCCGCGGCTCGTGGTCATGGATGAACCGACGACGGCGCTCGACGTCGTCGTCCAGCGCGAAATCCTGCAGCGGATCAACGAGTTGCGGCGCAGCCTCGGCTTTGCAGTCCTGTTCATCACCCACGATCTCGGCCTGATGGTGCAGTTCTGCGACCGCATCGGCATCATGCTCGCCGGCAAGCTCGTCGAGCAGAACACGGCGGAGGCGACCTACGGATCGCCGCAGCACGACTACACCAAACAACTCTGGGCCTCCTTCCCGTCGCTCCATGGAGGTGTCCTGCTATGACCGGCCAGCCAACCCCGATCCTTGCCCTTGACAGGGTCACCAAGACATTCGGCCATGGGCCAGGTGCCGTTCATGCCGCCCGCTCGATCTCGTTCTCGCTCCATGCCGGCCGGGCGCTGGCGCTTGTCGGCGAGTCCGGCAGCGGCAAGACCACCTGCGCCCGCATGGCGATGCGCGAATACATGCCGACGGAAGGCAAGATCCTGTTCAAGGGCGAACCGGTCGACCGCGCCAGCCCCACCGAGACGGCCCGTTATCGCCGCGCGGTGCAGATGATCTTCCAGGATCCGTTCGCCTCGCTCAATCCCGCCCATACGATCGCCTATCACCTGAAACGGCCGCTGCTGCTGCACCGCCCGGACATCAAGCGTGCGGAGATCGACGCGACGGTGCGGGCGCTGCTGCAACAGGTGAAGCTCGACCCTGACATCGTTACGCCCAAATATCCGCACGAGCTTTCCGGCGGCCAGCGTCAACGCGTCAACATCGCCCGCGCGCTTGCCGCCAAGCCGGAAGTGATCGTCGCTGACGAACCGACGTCGATGCTCGACGTCTCCGTTCGCCTCGGCGTGCTCAATCTCTTGAGCGAGATGAAGCAGCAGATGAAGCTCGGCCTGCTCTACATCACCCACGATATCGCCACGGCCCGCTATGTCGCCGAGGATATCGCCGTGATGTATGCCGGCCAGATCGTCGAATGGGGCAATGTCGGCAAGGTGATCGACAATCCCGCCCATCCCTACACGAAACTGCTGCTTTCCGCCGTGCCCGATCCGGATATCCGCTTCGACGACCCGAGCGTTCGGCTGCGTCCTGAGGATGCGGAAGAGATCAGGCGCAAATCGGCGTTGACGCAGGACAAGATCGTCGAAGTGGACACCGATCACTTCGTTCGCGCCGCCTGAACCTTCACCCGGCCGGCATCCGCAAAGCTATCCTCCCAGGATGGCCGAAAGCAAAACGCCCCACATGAGAGCAGGGCGTTTTGTTTTGCAATCGTCGCCGATCGCGTGTGCTTGGAGACAGAGCGTGCGTGGCGTGCTGTTAAAGCACGCCACGACACATGCTCAGGCCGCCTTCATCTGGTTTTCGGCATCCGTCGGCACCGTCGAGATCGTCTTCAGGATCTGCGAGGCGATCTGGTAGGGGTCGCCTTGCGAGTTCGGACGACGATCTTCGAGGTAACCGCGGTAGTCATTGTTGACGAAGCTGTGCGGAACGCGGATCGAGGCACCGCGGTCGGCCACGCCGTAGCTGAACTGGTGGATCGACTGCGTCTCGTGTTTGCCGGTCAGGCGCATGTGGTTGTCAGGGCCGTAGACGGCGATGTGGTCGGCGCGGGCTTCTTCGAAGGCCGACATTAGATTTTCGAAATAGTCCTTGCCGCCGACGTCGCGCATGTGAGCGGTCGAGAAGTTGGCATGCATGCCCGAGCCGTTCCAGTCGGTGTCGCCGAGCGGCTTGCAGTGATACTCGATATCGATGCCGTATTTTTCAGTCAGGCGCTGCAGCAGGTAGCGCGCCAGCCAGATTTCGTCGGCGGCCTTCTTGGAGCCCTTGCCGAAGACCTGGAATTCCCACTGGCCCTTGGCCACTTCGGCATTGATGCCTTCGTGGTTGATGCCGGCGGCCAGGCAGATGTCGAGATGTTCTTCGACGATCTTGCGGGCGATGTCGCCGACATTGCTGTAGCCGACGCCGGTGTAATACGGGCCCTGCGGTGCGGGGAAGCCGGTTTCCGGGAAGCCGAGCGGGCGGCCGTTCTTGTAGAAGAAGTATTCCTGCTCGAAGCCGAACCAGGCGCCTTCATCGTCAAGCACGGTGGCGCGGGTGTTGGACGGATGCGGCGTCTTGCCATCGGGCATCATGACTTCGCACAGCACCAGAACGCCGTTCTTGCGTTCGCTGTCGGGATAAACGGCGACAGGCTTCAGGACACAGTCCGAGCTCTTGCCTTCAGCCTGCATCGTCGAGCTTCCATCGAAGCCCCAGAAAGGAAGCTGCTCCAGCTTCGGGAAGGCATCGAATTCCTTGATCAGGGTTTTTCCGCGGAGGTTCGGGGCCGGTGTGTACCCATCGAGCCAAATATACTCGAGCTTATACTTTGTCATTGCGTTCTCTCACATGGCGCCATGATCTGGCTAAGTTCCGAAGCGGCCCGGCAACCCAATTCAGCTGCCCAACAACCGGTAGCCATAAGAAAGCATTAATCGTGCCAGTTCGCGTTTGCGTCGCCGGAGATTGAAAAATCAATGCCCGCCGCATTCCCGGCAACGGATCGAACGGCAGGCAGAGACTAAGGATGAAGCGGATTGCACACAAAATAGGCACAGGCAGCCGAGCTTTGAGGCACTGGCCGGCTCAGGTGCTTTAGACGCTGGTGAATAGCGGCGACGCAATTGCGGCGGCCTTGCCGGCTCGACAGCGGCAGGCATCCGAAAGGCTGCTCGAAAAACAAGCAGCACCTCACGGCTCCGTCAAAACGGCCCCTATGGACATGAGTGATTATCGGGCAATCGTTGCCAGCACGCGATAAAGCCGCTCATCGGTCGACTGGGCGACGTTGAAGCGCAGAAATCCTGCCGCCGAACCGGAATGGCTGAAGGCATTGCCGGGCGCAAGAACGATATCGTGCGCCAGCGCTTTCTGCGCCAACTCCGACGCATCGAGGCCTTCCGGAAGCCGACACCAGAGGAACATGCCGGCCTGCGGTTCGATCCAGGGCGTGATCCCGACCGCCGCCAGGCGCGCGGTCGTCTCGGTCATTGTCCGCGTAAGACGCAGGCGAAGCGCTTCCATATGCTTTCGATAGCTGCCGTCCCGAAGCAGCGTCAGCACCAGTTCCGCGGCAAGGCTCGGACCGCCGAATGTGGTCGCGATCTTGAGGTCGGTCAGCCCCTCGATCCAGCCTCTCGGCGCGGCGATGTAGCCGCAGCGGACAGACGCGGAGAGCGTTTTGGAGAAGCTGCCGATCTGCACGACACGGTCGAGGCCGTCGAAGGCGGCAAGCCGCGGCGCCGGCACATGCTCGAAATCGGCAAAGATGTCGTCCTCGACAACAGTCAACCCTGCCTGATCGGCAAGCCGCAGCAGGCGATGCGCAATCACGGGAGAAAGCATGGCGCCCGTCGGATTATGAACGGCGGAATTGGTGATGTAGAGGCGAGGACGGTGGGTCTCCAGCGCCTCGGCGAAGCGATCGAGATCGGGACCAACAGGCGTATAGGGCACGCTGACGATATTGACGCGGTGCGCCCGCAACAGCGCCTGGAAATTGAAGTAACAGGGATCGTCGACGATAACGGTGTCGCCGGGCTCCAGCAGGAACCGGCAGAGAAGATCGATCGCCTGGGTGCCTGACTCGGTGAGGATAATTTGGTCGGGCGATGCCTCGACCCCATGCTCGGCCAGCCGTCGCGCCAGCAACTGCCGCAGCGGTCGCAGGCCGAGCGGCGTGCCGTAATCCGTCAGACCGGCGGTATCCGCGCGCGCGATCGAGCGCAGCGCGCGACGCAGCGCCGCCTCGGGCATCCAGGACGCCGGCAGCCAGCCGCAGCCGGGCTTCAGAACTTTGGTGTCCGTTTCAAGCGCCTGGCGCGAAACCCAGAGCGGATCGACCGCACGGTCGAGCCGGGGCCCGACCTCCGTCAGCGACAACGGCGCCAGGGGGGCAGACACGAAAAAGCCCGAACCGGGGCGTGACCGGATCACGCCTTCCGCGGCAAGACGCTCATAGGCCTCGACCACCGTCGACTTGGAAACGTGCAGCGTCTTGGCAAGCGCCCGAATGGAGGGAAGCTTGGCGCCCGGCGTCAACGACCGTCCGGCAATGCGTTGCCGGATGGTGCCCATGACCCCGTCGAGCAGGGTCTCGCCACCGATCTCCGTTTGCTGAAACGCCATCTGTACTGGATCCTTATACGAGACAGTTTGGCGCAACTGTACCGTATTGTCTCTGGAAGAGCCATCGTCTCCAGCCGATACAGGTGGAAAAGGAGACGACAATGGACAGAACGACGAGCGGCTGGATGAACGGCTTTCTGGGTGTGTTGATTTTCAGCGGCTCGCTGCCGGCGACACGCGCAGCCGTCATGGACTTCGACCCGGTATTCCTGACGGTCGCACGGGCGGCGATTGCCGGTGCGCTTGCACTCTGCCTGCTCCTTGTCTTTCGCCAGCCCAGGCCGACGCGCGCCGATCTCGTGTCGCTGGCGATCGTCGCATTCGGCGTTGTTCTCGGCTTCCCGCTGCTGACCGCGCTGGCACTCGAGCATGTGACATCGGCCCATTCGATCGTCTTCATCGGGTTGCTGCCTTTGGCCACCGCGGTCTTTGGCGTGCTTCGCGGTGGCGAGCGGCCGCATCCGGCATTCTGGCTGTTTTCCTGCCTCGGCAGTGCGCTGGTTGCCGGTTTTGCGCTGATGCAGGGCTTCTCGGCCTCGCCCGTCGGCGACCTCCTGATGCTTGCCGCAGTCATCGTCTGCGGTCTCGGCTATGCCGAAGGAGCGAGCCTGTCGCGCAAGCTCGGCGGCTGGCAGGTGATCTGCTGGGCGCTGGTGCTGTCGCTGCCGATCATGGTCGGCATCGGCCTCTTCACCAACCTGCCGTCCTTCGAGATGGTGAATGGCGCCGCCTGGACCGGACTTGCCTATGTCTCCGTCTTCAGCATGCTGATCGGTTTCATCTTCTGGTATCGCGGACTGGCGCTCGGCGGCGTCGCCGGCGTCGGACAGCTGCAACTGCTGCAGCCGTTCTTCGGCCTGGCGCTGGCGGCAGCACTTCTCCACGAACCGGTCAGCTGGGCCATGCTCACTGTTACCGGCGCCATCGTCCTGTGTGTGGCTGGCGCCAAGAGGTTCGCAAAGTAGCCGACCCTGCCGTCGTCAGAGGTGGTCGAGCTTGAGCCCTTTGCTCAGAAGGTCGTTGAATGTGCGGATCTTGGCGGTGGGTGCCCTGCCTTCTCGCCAAATGTCCAGCCTCGTCTCGGCCGTCTCGGCGGCAGCAAACTCCGGCTTCAGGGCAGATCTGTTCTCCCTGTGGATGAAAGCCTGGGGCATCTCGTGGCTGGTGGCGTTTCCAAGCCTGCTGCTCGTGCTGCCGCTGGTGCGCGTCATCGTCGCGGCAATAGTGCAGTCACCGCAAGCCAGGCGCTGACTCTGGTATCATTGATGGCCAAGCCGGACCGACTGGCCCCGGGAAAACCGCAAAATCACACCGCAAGACCAATACCAGTTTAACACCGGAAAAAAATATTGCATAAGGAGACTTCTCAAGCAGGTGTCTCCATGAGCGATCAGGCAACTCTCGACTTTCTGTTGCAGACGATGTCCGGCGAGAGCGGCGAGCCGCTCTACCGCCGACTTGGGGAGGCGATCAAGGCGGCGATCGGCGCGTCCGTTCTGCGGCATGGTGCCGTCATTCCGAGCGAGCGGGACCTGAGCGATGGTCTCGCGATATCGCGGGTGACGGTAAGGAAAGCCATCGAGGGCCTGGTTGCCGAAGGGCTGCTGGATCGACGGCAGGGCGCAAAGACCGTTGTCTCATCCCGGGTCGAAAAATCCCTGGCAACAATGACCAGCTTTTCCGAGGACATGCGGTCGCGCGGCCTTGAGCCCGGCTGCGTCTGGATTTCTCGGGAAATCAGCCGCCCTTCGCCGGCCGAGATGATGGCGCTCGGCATTGCCGGCAGCGAAAAGATCGTGCGCCTGCGGCGATTGCGCACCGCCGACAACACCCCGATTGCGATCGAAACCGCGGCGCTCCCCGCCCGTTTCGTGCCGCAACCGGAAGCGATCGGCGCCTCGCTCTACGAATATCTGGCCGCCCACGGCGCCCTTCCCGTCCGGGCGCTGCAGCGCATGCAGGCAAAGCCGGCAAGCGAGGAGGAGCGCCGCCTGCTGGCGACACCCGAAGGCACCAGCCTTTTGATCATGGAGCGGCGCTGCTTCCTCGCTGACGGCCAGATCGTCGAGTTTACCCAGACCAAATATCGCGGCGACGTCTACGACTTCGTCATCGAATTGATGAGATAATACCAGTTTAATTCCTGTTGCAATCTGGTCTTGCCCTGGTACCGTAGTGGTCAGATCGGATCGCAACGATGCAGGGCTGAGCCAGCCCACAGCCATGACGCGACCGAGTTGTAAGTGCGTGCGGGAAGAGGCGGACTTCGCCATTGGTGTCTCACCCGCGCTAGAGGAGCCGGCGTGACATTCGAAATCCAAAGCCTGAAGAACGGACTGATCGTTTCCTGCCAGCCGGTCAAGGGCGGCGTCATGGACAACGCGGGCATGGTCGTCGGCTTCGCCCTGGCGGCCCTCGATGGCGGCGCCGCGGCGCTGCGCATCGAATCCGCCGACTACGTGCGTGCCGTTCGCCAGGCGACGAACCGGCCGATCATCGGGCTCGTCAAACGCGATCTGACGACCTCACCCGTTCGCATCACGCCCCTGATCGAGGATGTCGACGCTTTGGCCACAGCCGGCGCGGATGTCATCGCCTATGACGCAACCCAGCGGACGCGCCCGGTCGAGACCAGGAGCCTGATCGAACACATCCACGCGGCGGGAAAAATCGCCATGGCCGATTGCTCGATCAGCAGCGACGCCGAACAGGCATTGCGTGAAGGCGCCGAAATCGTCGGCTCGACACTCGCCGGCTACACCGGACCGATTGAGCCGACCGAACCGGACTTCGCACTCATTGCGGCGATGCGCAAACTTACGCCCTTCGTCGTGGCGGAAGGCTGCGTGCGGACGCCGGAACAGGCATCACGCGCCTTGCGGGCCGGCGCCTTCACGGTGGTCGTCGGCTCCGCCATTACGCGGCCGGAGCATGTGACTTCGTGGTTCCGCGCAGCGCTCGACGAAACGCTGGCATCAAGCGGGGCGTGACGGTGATGGCGCAGGCGCAGGCCACCCTTTCCATCGATCTTGGCGGCACGAAGATGCTGGCGGCGCTGGTGCGCGACCGAACCGTGCTGGACACGCACAAGATGGCGACACCCCGGGGCGGCAATCCGGCCGAATGGCTGCAGGCCTTGTTCGACACCATAGCCCCGTGGAAGGGACGCTATGACAAGGTCGGCGCCGCCGTCACCGGCATCGTCGATGATGGCCATTGGTCGGCGCTCAACCGCAACACACTCGACGTCCCCGAGCGTTTCCCGCTGACCGACACGATCGCCCGGCTGTCCGGTTCACCTGCTTTCGCAGCAAACGACGCACAGGCGGCAGCCTGGGGCGAGTTCAGCTTCGGCGCCGGCCGGCGCGAGGACATGGTCTTCCTCACGGTCTCGACCGGGATCGGTGGCGGCATCGTCGTGGGCGGCCGTCTGCTCGGCGGCCTTGCCGGCCATTTCGGCCAGTTTCGCCTCGACGAGGCATCGCGCCATATGCTCGAAGACCAGGTTTCCGGCCATTGGATCGCAAGCGAGGCCAGCCCCCATCAAGAGGGCGCCACCGCCCGCGAGGTCTTTGCGGCGGCGAACGCCGGACAGGATTGGGCGCGACGGATCGTCGAGACCTCGGCGCGCCGGACGGCACTTCTTTGCCGCAACGTGCAACTCGCGCTCGATCCCAAGCGCATCGTCATCGGCGGCAGCATCGGGCTGGCGCCGGGCTACCTCACATCCATCGAGCGCGCGCTGAGCGACCTTCCGCCGCGCCTCAAGCCATCGATCCACGCCGCCGAACTCGGGGAGAACGCCGGCGTGGTCGGCATCGCAGATCTTGCAGAGCGTCAACAACAACTTTGAGGGAGAACCAAAGATGACACTTGCGACCATGAAACGAGGAGCGCTGCTCGCAGCCGGTATCGCCGGCCTTCTGGCAAGCCCGGCACTTGCGGAAGTCACCGTGCTCGGCTGGCCCGGCGGCCCGGAGGAAGTGGCGCTGCGCGCTGCAGCCGATGCCTACAATGCCAAGTCCGACGTTGCCGACAAGGACAAGGTCGAGCTGCTGTTCTTCAACCGTGACGGCTTCTGGGACAAGCTGCAGGCCGATCTTGCCGCACGCTCGAAGGCATTCGACCTCAACCTGCTCGCCACCTACTCGATCGGCCGTTACGCGCCGTTCATGGAGCCGGTCGAATTGTCAGGCGAGGCCAAGGCCGTCTATGGCGACTCCGTGCTTTCGACGATGCAATATGAAGGCAAGCAGTACGGCGTGCCGACCGACCTGTCGCTGCATTTCATGTACTTCCGCAAGGACCTGGTCGACGCCCTGATGAAGGATGACGCGGCAAAGACGAAGTATGCGGAGATTTCGGAGAAGCATCTGGGCAAGAAGCTCGAGCCGAAGGCTCCGGGCGAATGGACCTGGGACGATTATGCCGCAACCGCGCTCTACTTCACGCAAGCCGTCAATCCTGATAGTCCGACCCGCTACGGCACCGTGCTGCAGCTCAAGAACCTCTTGTTCAACGTCATGATCTGGCAGTCGGTGCCGCGTGCCTACGGTGCCAACTGGATGGACGACAGCGGCAAGATCACCGTCAATTCCGACGCCTATCGCAAGGGCCTCGAAATCTACAAGCTGCTCTACGACAACGGCGCGACGCCGCGCGATTCCCTCTCCTACGAGTTTGCGGAAGCTAACGCCGCCTTTGCTTCCGGCCAGGTGGCCGCGATGCTGCAATGGAACGCTGCCGCTGGCGATCTGACCAGCAAGGAAAAGTCCCCGGCCGTTGCCGAGGTCACCGACACCGTCGCACCTCCCGCCGGCTCGGAAGGTCGCTTCACCCATATCCACGGCCTCGGTTTCGGTCTCAACAAGAATGCCGAGAACAAGGAAGGGGCCGCACTGTTCCTCAAGTGGCTGTCTTCGAAGGAAGCGGCGTTGATCTACGCCAGTAACAACGGCGCACCGGCGTTGACGCCCGAGGTGGTCGCCGAAGTCGCCGACGCACGGCCGGATCTCGTCAAGCTCGGAGAATTCGCCGGCAAGTACGGTTACGTCATGAACGGCGGCACCTCGGCAAAGGCGCTCTCGGTCTACGAACTGCAGGCCAAGGAGTTCACCGGCTATTGGTCCGGCCAGCAATCGATCGACGATGCGCTGGCCAATACCGAAAAGGGCATGGCCGAATTGCTGAAATGAGCGAAATGCACCGGCGGCAGGACTGCCGCCGGTGCATTTCGGCGAGATCGACAGCCATGCGATTGAGACGCCCCCGGGCGTCCGACCCATCGCGGAGCCGTCGATGATCATAGGAAAGCCAGATACAGATTGGTCCGATGACGAAAGCCCAGCAACGCCCCCTTATCCAGGAATTCAGGCTTCTCGCCACGCCGGTGGTGCTGTTTCTCCTGGTCTTTCTCGGCTTTCCCGCGATCGTCAACCTGATCTATTCGGTCTCCGACGTCTCGTTCGAGACGTTGCGCCAGCCCGAATTGTCCGGCCTCAAGAACTTCGCCGCCGTGTGGAGCGACAGCGCCTTCTGGCAGGCAAGCTGGTTCTCGTTCCGCTTCGGCCTTCTGACCGCCGTGCTCGAATGCACGCTCGGGCTTTTCCTCGCCATCTTCCTGTCGCCGCTGATCGAGCGACGCAGCTGGCTGATGGCAATCCTGATGCTGCCGTTGATGGTGGCGCCGGCGCTGGTCGGCCTGATGTACCGGCTGGTGCTGCACGAATTCGTCGGCCCCGTACCCTACTATCTCTGGACCTATTTCGGTGCGAGCCTGTCGTTTCTCGGCCCCGGTTCCGCCTTCTGGACGCTCGTCGTCGTCGAGACCCTGCAGTGGACGCCCTTTGCGCTATTGCTGTTCTACATGGCCTACCAGGCAATCCCATCCGAGATCGCCGAAGCCTCGGCCATGGACGGCGCCAAGAGCCACCATCGGCTGTGGTACATCGAGCTGCCCTTGATGCTGCCGACGATCGTCGTCGCCCTGCTCATCCGTTTCATCGACGGCTTCCGCGTGTTTGACAACGTCTATGTGCTGACCGGCAGCGGCCCGGGCGGCTCGACAGCATCGCTGTCAATCTACATCTACGAGGCGTTCTTCAAGCAGGGCGCCATCGGCAAGGCGGTCGCCGCCTCAGTGATCCTGTTCGTCGTTTCCTTTGCCGTGCTCTACGGCCTTAATTTCATTGCCAGCCGGCGAAAGGGAGCCATCCGATGATCACCGCTCTTCGTTGGTTGGCGTTTGCGACCGCCGCATTCGCCATGAACTTCCCGATCCTGGTGACGCTTTCGACCTCGCTCAAGAGCACCCGCGAGCTGTCGACCAATCCGGGCCTTTGGGTCCAGGCGCCGACGCTCGACAACTATCTCGCGGTCTTCCAGGTGACGGACCGGTTGAACATCTTCCTCTATCTGTTCAACAGCCTCTCGGTCGCTCTGATCGGCACCGTGCTGGCCGTGGCGCTCGCCCTTCCCGCGGCTTACGCGATTGCCCGTGGCCGGCTCGGCGAGCGAACGCTGCTGCCGTTCATCGTCAATCTGCGCGCCGTTCCGCTCATCATCTTCGCGATCCCGCTCTACATGATGTTTCAGTGGCTGGCGCTGCTCGACACCCGCCTCGGCCTCGGGCTGATCCTGACCATCGTCAACCTGCCTCTGGCGCTCGTCATCCTCGTCAACGCCATCCACGACCTGCCGGCCGAACTCGACGAGGCAGCCCTCATGGATGGCGCCAGCCGGACGCAGATCCTTTTCAGGGTGATTGCCCCCGTCTGCCGACCGGCCATCGTCACCAGCCTGATCTTCGGCTTCATCACGGCCTGGAACGAGTTCCTGTTCGGCCTGATGCTGACGACCTCCAAGGCCGTGCCGATCACCGTCGGCGCCTCGTTCTTCTTCGCCGCCAGCGGCGGCGGCGTTCAATGGGGCATGGCGTCCGCCGTCATGATCGTCGGCGCACTCCCGCCTGTTCTGCTCGGCCTCATCATGTATCGCCAGATCAGCGGCTCGATGACAGCAGGCGCGGTCAAGGGCTGACCCCATATTTCGGAGAGAACCATGGCTACGATTTCGCTGAAAAAGGCCGGCAAGCAGTACGGCAATCTGGAGATCATCCGGGAACTCGATCTCGACCTTGCCGACGGCGAATTCGTCGTCATCGTCGGTCCGTCAGGCTGCGGAAAATCCACGCTGCTGCGGATGATCGCCGGGTTGGAAGAAACCACCTCCGGTCAGATCTTCATCGACGGCCGCGACGTAACCGCGGCCTCACCGGTCGAGCGCAAGCTTGCCATGGTGTTCCAATCCTACGCGCTCTACCCGCACATGACGGTTCGCCGCAACATGGGTTTCGGGCTCAAGCTTGCCAAGCTGCCTGCCGACCGGATCAAGGCTAAGGTCGAGGCTGCGGCCGAGACATTGAAGCTCACGCACCTGCTCGAACGCTACCCCAAGGAGCTATCCGGCGGCCAGCGTCAGCGCGTGGCGATCGGGCGAGCCATCGTTCGCGAACCGGTCGGCTTTCTCTTCGACGAGCCGCTCTCCAACCTCGACGCGGCACTGCGCGTCGACATGCGGCTCGAAATCGCCAAGCTGCATCGCACCCTCGGCGCGACGATGATCTACGTCACCCATGACCAGGTGGAGGCAATGACGCTTGCCGACAGGATCGTGGTGATGAAGGACGGCCGCATCATGCAGCAGGGCAGCCCGCAGGCGCTCTATCAGACCCCGGCAAACCTGTTCGTCGCCCAGTTCATCGGCAGTCCGAAGATGAACCTTCTGCCCTGCCGGCGCAGCGCAGATGGGCTCGATCTATCCGGCGAAGGCAGCATTCGATTGCCGCTGTCCGGCCCGGCAGCGCCGGCGCACCTCGGCGCCCGGCCCGAGCATCTCTCGCTGGTCTCGCCCGACAGCGGCGATTGCCGGGGCACCATCGAGGTTAGCGAATATCTCGGCGGCAACACCAGTGTCTTCGTGCGCGCCGGCAAACTCGGGCTGATCAATGTCAGCGCGCCCGCCGACACGCCCTATCGCATCGGCGAGACCGTCGGCATCCGGATCGATGCGGCGAGTTCATCGCTGTTCGACGACGCAGGCGCAGCGATCGCAGCGAACCGATAAGGCTCGCTGCGTGATCTGCCTTACGCGCCCCAGGTCGTTTCGAGCACCCGGATCCAGTTGCCGTGGCAGATTTTCGCCAGCGATGCCTCGTCGTAGCCGCGCTCCAGGAGCAGGTCGACCAGTAGCTGCAGGTCGGCTGCGTCTCGCATCGCCGCGGGGATCGTGGTGCCGTCGAAGTCCGAGCCGAGCGCGACATGATCGATGCCGATGCGGTTGGCGATGTAGTCGATATGGTCAGCCAAAAGGTCAAGGCTGGTATCCGGGTTCTTGATGCCGTCCGAACGCAGGAACAAGACACCGAAATTGATGCCGGCGAGACCGCCCGTATCCTTGATCGCGTCGAGCTGGCGATCCGTGAGGTTGCGGCTGTGCGGGCAGAGCGCATGCACATTGGAATGGGAGGCGACCAGCGGCGCGTTGGAAAGAGACGCAATGTCCCAGAAGCCCTGTTCGTTCATGTGCGACAGGTCGACCATGATGCGCAGCTCATTGCAGGCCCGGATCAGATCCTTGCCGCTTTCAGTGAGGCCCGGACCGATATCCGGCGACGACGGGAAACGGAACGGCACCCCATAAGCAAAGATGTTCGGCCGGCTCCAGACCGGGCCAAGCGTGCGCAGGCCGGCGGCGTGCAGCACGTAAAGCGCATCAAGATCGGCGGCTAATGCTTCCACACCTTCGATGTGCAGCACCGACGCGAACACGCCGTCGGCGATCGCCTGACGGATATCGGCTGCCGAGCGGCAGATCTTCAAACGGTCGCCTGCCTGCCGCTCCAGACGCATGAGCAGGCTCGCCATGCCGAGCGTGCTCTTTAGCGCATCCTGTTGATCCGGCGTTGCGAAATCGCCATTGGCATCCTTCTGCATGTTGGGCGACGCGACATAGACGGCGCAAAGACCGCCGGCGAGCCCGCCATTCTCCGCCTTGACGAGATCGATATGGCCGCTGCCGCCGCCGTCTATGAAGCCGGCCTCTGCATCTGCCTGCTGCGAGTGCCACAAGCGCGACAGCACATCATTATGCCCATCGAAGACCGGAATTTTCGCCTGTGTTGTCAACTGGGGATCGCCTTTCAATCTTTTTGCCGACCATGGCGGCCGGCTGCGCACGACTCAGCTCGCCGCCGCGCGCGACCATAATCACCTGACAGCCCTAGGGGAAAGTCGTCCATCGGCGCAAATGCAAACCATGCATAGGCCCTGCCGAAATCGGAATTGGTAGCACCAAGCCATGTTGTGCTTAATCCGGGCCCTAACAAGGGAACACGGCTGACGGTGAGGTGAAGTCAAAAAACCTCACAACGGCCGTTCGCATGACGTTAAGTCCGAGAAGGGGATATTTCCGATGATTTCCAGACGCAACCTGTTGATCGGCGGCGCTGCCGTACCGTTTCTGTCCTATGTCAGCCTGGTGCCGGCCCTCGCCGAAACACCGAAGGACATACTGGTTGTCGCTCAACAGCTCGACAACATGACGAGCCTCGATCCACATGAGAGCTTCGAGGCGGTCGGCAGCGAAATCTGCGGCAATATCTACCAGAAGCTGGTTCACCCCAACCTGGACGACGCCAACAAGGTCGATCCGATCCTGGCCGAATCCTGGGAAGCGGATGCCGACAGCAAGGTCTTCACCTTCAAGCTTCGCACCGGCGCCACCTTTGCCAGCGGCGCGCCGGTGACGGCGGAAGATGCGGCCTTCTCGCTGCAGCGCGCCATCAAGATGAACAAGGGCCCGGCTTTCATCGTCGCCCAGTTCGGCTTCACGCCCGAAAATGTCGAGGAGCGCATCGTCGCCGTCGACGGCTCGACCCTTCGGCTCACGCTCGAGCAGCCGGCATCGCTTGCCTTCCTGCTCTACTGCCTCTCGGCCAACGTCGGCAGCATCGTCGAAAAGAAGGTCGCGCTCAAAAACGAAGTCGATGGCGACCTCGGCAACGCCTGGCTGCAGAAGAACACCGCCGGTTCGGGCGAGTTCGCGCTGCAGTCCTGGAAGCCGAGCGAGAGCGTCGCGCTGACGGTCAATCCGAACGGCCCCTACAAGGGCAACATCAAGCGCATCATCCTGCGCCACGTCGCCGACCCGTCGTCGCAGCTCCTGATGCTGCAGAAGGGCGACGTCGACATCGCCCGCAACCTCAGCTCCGAACAGCTGCGCACCCTGCAGGGCGACGAGAACTACACGCTCGTTCGCAAGGGCGTCGCCTCGCTCGTGCTGATCTCGCTCAACCAGAAGCAGGCGAACCTCGCAAAGCCTGAGGTCTGGCAGGCCATCAAGCATGCACTCGACTACAAGGGCATGCAGGAAAACATCGTGCCCCTCACCCACAAGATCCACCAGAGCTTCCTGCCCGAAGGCTATCCGGGCGTTGTCAACGATACGCCGTTCGTAAAGGACGTGGCCAAGGCCAAGGCGCTGATGGCCGAGGCTGGCCTCGAAGCCGGTTTCGAGATCGTCATGGATCATTATTCGGCACAGCCCTATCCGGATCTGGCGCAGGCGATCCAGGCAAACCTCGCCGAAATCGGCATCCGCGTGCAGCTGCAGGCGGCCGAAAACCGCCAGGTGCTGACCAAGATGCGCGCCCGCGAGCACCAGATGGCGCTCTCGGCCTGGGGATCGGACTATTTCGACCCGCACGCCAATGCCGACGTGTTCAACATCAACCCCGACAATTCCGATGACGCCAAGTCGCGGCCCTTCCTGTGGCGCTCGTCCTGGCAGGATGCCGAGATGGCGAAGAAGGCCGAGGCCGCCCGCGACGAGAAGGACCCGGCAAAGCGCATCGCGCTTTACGAGGAGCTGCAGCGCGCCCATATGGCGCACAGCCCCTTCGCCTTCATGCTGCAGACAACGACCACGGCCGCCTGCCGCAAGGCCGTTGCCGGCATCCGGCTCGGCACGCTGTCGGACTCCCACTCCTATGCAGAGGCGTCCAAGGCTTGAACAAGCGTATCAGAAGCTTTTCCGCCACGTTGAGCAGCGTCTTCCTGACGCTGCTCGGCCTGACGATCGTCACGTTCATGATCGGGCGCGTCATGCCGGTCGACCCGGTGATCGCCGCGGTCGGCGACAACGCCTCCGAAGCCGTCATCACCCGCGCCCGCATCGAGATGGGTCTGGACCAGCCGCTGATCATGCAGTTCATCCGCTATCTCTGGCAGTTGCTGCACGGCGATCTCGGCATGTCGATCCTGACGCGCAACCCTGTCTCGACCGATATCGCCCGGTTCTTCCCAGCGACGCTGGAGTTGGCAACGGCGGCGCTGCTTTTGTCGGCTGTCATCGGCATTCCGCTCGGCGTCTGGGCTGCCGTCCGGCAGGGCAAGCTCGTCGACCAGGCGATCCGCGTCGTCTGCCTTGCCGGTCACTCCGTTCCGGTCTTCATGCTGTCGCTGATCTCGCTCTTGATCTTCTACGCCACGCTTGGCCTGGCGCCGGGACCCGGCCGTCAGGATATAATCTTCGACGGCATGATCGATCCGGTCACCGGCCTTTTGACAATCGACACGCTGATATCAGGCGACTGGGATGCCTTCCGTGACGCCGTCGCGCATATGGCGCAGCCGGTCTGTATCCTCGCCTATTTCAGCATGGCCTATATCACCCGCATGACCCGGGCCTTCGTGGTCGATGCGCTGAAGGGCGAGTTCGTCATCACGGCGCGCGCCAAGGGGTTGTCGGCTTCGACAGTCATCTGGAGCCACGCCTTCCCGACGGTTGCCGTACAACTGGTGACGGTGCTGGCGCTGACCTATGCCGGGCTTCTCGAAGGTGCCGTCGTCACCGAAACGGTGTTCAGCTGGCCGGGCCTCGGCCAGTATCTAACGGTGTCGCTGATGAACGCCGACATGAACCCGGTGGTCGGAGCAACGCTGCTGATCGGCCTCATCTATGTCGGCCTCAACCTCATCGCCGACCTTCTCTATCGTGTACTGGATCCCCGCGTCCGATGATGCTTACGACCTTTCGAAACTGGGCGCTCGACGAAACGCCCGCCTCGCGCACCCAGGCCTCCTGGGGCCATCGCTACCACATCTGGCTGAAGCTCAAGTCCAACCCGCTGGCGATGATCGGACTGACGATCATCCTCGTCTTCGCCCTGCTCGCCGTGCTTGCGCCGGTGCTCGCGCCGCACGACCCGGCAATCCAGGATCTGGCAAACCGGCTGGCTGCTCCGAGTGCGGCGCATTGGCTCGGCACAGACGAACTCGGCCGTGACATCTTCTCGCGCATCCTCTACGGCGGCCGCGTGACGCTCGGCATGGTCGTCGCGGTGGTTGTCCTGGTTGCACCGATCGGCCTTGCCGTCGGCTGCATCGCCGGCTATTTCGGCGGCATCGTCGATACGGTGCTCATGCGGGTAACCGACGTGTTCCTCGCCTTCCCGCGGCTCATTCTGGCACTTGCCTTCGTCGCGGCGCTGAAGCCGGGCGTCGAAAGCGCGGTTCTCGCCATCGCGCTCACCGCCTGGCCGCCCTATGCCCGCCTTGCCCGCGCCGAGACCATGACCGTGCGCCGCAGCGATTTCATCGCCGCCTGCCGGCTGACCGGTGCTTCGCCCTGGCGCATCATCATGCGCCATGCAGCGCCGCTCTGCGTGCCGAGCCTGATCGTGCGCATCACGCTCGACATGAGCTCGATCATCATCACCGCCGCAAGCCTCGGCTTCCTCGGCATGGGCGCACAGCCGCCGTCGCCGGAATGGGGCGCGATGATCGCCACGGCCAAGCGCTTCATCTTCGAGCAATGGTGGGTCGCAACCGTCCCTGGCATCGCGATCTTCCTGGTGTCGCTGGCCTTCAACTTCCTCGGCGACGGATTGCGCGATGTGCTCGATCCGAAGGGGGACTGAGCCATGCTGGTCGATATCCAGAACCTTCGCATCGCCTTCGAGAACCGCTCGTCCCGGTTCGAGGCGGTCCGCGGCATATCGCTGTCGCTCGGTGCGGAGAAACTCGGCATCGTCGGTGAATCCGGCTCGGGCAAGAGCCTGACGGCGCGGGCGCTGATGAAGCTGCTGCCTTCCAATGCCGCCATCACAGCCGATCGGCTTTCCTTCAACGGCATCGACGTGCTGAGCGCTTCGGAAAAACAGATGCGCCAGATCCGCGGCAAGCGGGCCGGCTTCATTCTGCAGGATCCGAAGTACTCGCTGAACCCGGTGATGAACATCGGCCGGCAGGTGGCGGAAGCCTGGCGCGCCCACAAGGGCGGCAGCAAGAGGCAAGCGCTGGAAGCAGCGATCCATCTTCTCGACCAGGTCAAGATCCGCAACCCGCGCGATGTCGCCGCCGCCTACCCGCACGAGGTCTCGGGCGGCATGGGCCAGCGGGTGATGATCGCAATGATGCTGGCGCCTGATCCGGAACTCCTGATCGCCGACGAACCGACGAGTGCGCTCGACGCGACCGTGCAGGCAGAAATCCTGCGGCTGATCGAGGAGCTGGTCTCCGAGCGCAACATGGGCCTCATTCTGATCAGCCACGACCTGCCGCTCGTTTCGCATTTCTGCGATCGCGTCGCGGTGATGTATTCCGGGCGGGTCATGGAAGAACTGAAAGCCTCGGACCTGCTGAACGCCCGTCACCCCTACACGAAGGGGCTCCTCAACTGCATGCCTTCCCTTACGCATCCCAGGGACCGGCTGCCTGTTCTCAACCGCGATGCATCGTGGCTCACCGCATGATCGACGTTGAAAATCTCCGCATCAAATTCGGCGACCGCGAGGTCGTCAAAGGTGTGTCGTTTTCGGTGAGGAAGGGCGACAGCTTCGGCATCGTCGGCGAAAGCGGCTCGGGCAAGTCCACGATCCTCAGGGCAATGGCCGGACTCAACGAAAGTTGGGAAGGCCGCATCGCCTTTGGTGGAGAGGCGGCTGCGCTGAAGCGTCCGTCGGGATTCTTCCGCCGGGTGCAGATGGTATTCCAGGACCCTTACGGCTCTTTGCACCCGCGCCAGACGATCGACCGCATTCTCAGCGAATTGCCGCTGGTGCACCGCATGGACAACATCGACAAGCGCATCGTCCAGGCGCTTTCCGACGTGGCGCTGCCGCAGGCGGCCCGGTTCCGGTTTCCCCACCAGCTTTCCGGCGGCCAGCGCCAGCGGGTGGCGATCGCCCGGGCGCTGATCGCCGATCCGCAGGTGCTGCTGCTCGACGAACCGACGAGCGCGCTCGACGTTTCGGTGCAGGCGGAAATCCTCAACCTTTTGTCCGACCTTCGCGAAGCGCGAAACCTCACCTACATTCTCGTCAGCCACAACCTCGCCGTGATCGCCCATCTCTGTGGTCAGGTCGGCGTCATGCTGAATGGCGAAATGGTGGAGCAACTGAGTGCACAGGACCTTCGAGCGGGCAAGACAAGCCATGCCCATACGACGGAACTGCGTATGCTGAGCGTCGGGCTGGAAGAGCCCGCCTGACCTCGTCCCTGTCGTGACAACAAACACAATGGAAGACAACATGCCGGTACATTTCGATTGGCACGCCGCATCCGCCACCGCCGAAGGTTTCGCCAAGCAGTGGGCCGAGAACGAACCGGGCGGCGCCATCGTCGGTTTCGATGAGAGCGGCATCCGCTTTTCGCATGCGCGCGGCGTCGAAAGCCTGGCGACGCTCGCGCCGTTCTCGGCCGAAAGCGTCGTTCGCTATGCCTCGGTCACCAAGCATTTCTTCTGCGCAATGGTTCTCGGCCATGACGACATCATCAAGCTCGACGACCGGCTTGGGCAACATCTGCCCGAACTTGCCTCGCCGCTTGCCGACGTGACGGTCGGCCAGGCGCTCGACATGAGCGGCGGCCTGCCGGACACGCGCGAATGCCTGTCGCTGCTCGGCCTTTCCGTCTACACGGAAACCCAGGCCGCACCGCTCCTGGCGTTTCTCGCGCGTTTGCGCCGGCTGAATTTCGATGCCGGCAGCGAAGTCTCCTACTCCAACAGCGGCTATCGCCTCGTCGAGGCGGCACTGGAGCGTAAGGGCCTTGTCTTCGACGACTTCATCCAGTGTGACGTTGCCGGACCACTTGGGGTCACGTTCAAGGCGCCCGATGTCTGGAACGATCCGGTCGTGGGTCTGGTGCCGGGCTATTGGCATAACGGCGAGCGCTGGCAGCTGTCCGCCGCCGGCCTGCATATTTCCGCCTCCGGCAGCCTGACGGGAAGCGCCAACGCGCTGGTTGCCTGGCTGCAGGCATTGATGAGAAGACAAGGCCGTTACGAAGGTGTGCTGGAGAGGCTGCGGGCAACGCGTTTCCTGGCGGACGGACGGCCAAGCGGCTACAGCCTTGGGCTGCGCCTGTCGGCGCTCGGCGAGCGCAGCTTCGTCGGCCATGGCGGTTCGCATCCAGGCTACAAGACCTACCTCCTGCTCGATCCGGAAAGCCGGTCAGGCTTCGTCGTCGTCTCCAACCGCGAGGACACGAACGGCAACAAGATCGCGCTCGAAAGTATGGCGGCGCTCACCGGCTTGCCGCTGCCGAAACCGGCGACCGGCATTCCCGACGGCCTCTATGCCACGGAGCAAGGTCCGTGGTGGCTCGAGATCAAGGGCAGCGCCTGCACCTATCTCGATGCCGATGACACGCTCTACGATGACGGCGACGACTGGGTTTCCTCGCGCTCGGCCTCCTCGCCGATGCGGTTGCGACTGGAGGGGTCGGCGCTCGTCGGCGAGGCGGGCCATGCAGCGCGGCGCTTCCTGCCCGTCACCAAGGAACACGCGGTGCCGGCATCGTTTGCTGGAACGTGGCAATCCCCGGAGGGGGCCGAGTTCGAGATCCGCGATGGGGCGGTGCTGATGGGGGTTGGTCCGGTGCGCCATGCGATGCCGCTGACGGCGCTCGGCAACGGCCGCTTCCTTTTCACGCTCCATGACGGGCCGTGGACGAAACGTGTCTGCCTTCATGCCCTCGGCGACAACAGGGTGGAACTCGTGCTCAGCCGCGCGCGGATGATGGAATACCGCCGTCGGGCCTGATTTTTCTTGAAGCCGGTCGAACTGTGCCTAAAAGGGGGTCAGGTTGCCGCTGCAAGGCGGTAAGTGACGCTTTTCAGGAGTGCATGCTTTGGAAATCAAGTGGCTCGAAGACTTTCTGGCGCTGGCGAGCACGCTCAATTTTTCAAAGGCAGCCGACGAACGGCACGTCACCCAATCCGCCTTCAGCCGCCGGATCAAGCAGCTAGAGGCCTGGGTTGGCGCGAGCCTCGTCGACCGCGCCACCTACCCCTCGCGGCTGACCGAGGCGGGTCAGAAATTCGTGCCGGTGGCGCAGGAGACCCTCAAGCACCTCTACCAATCCCGGCGCAACCTGCAGAAGGAAGAAGGCTCCGACGCCAAGACGATCAAGGTGACCGCGCTCCACACGCTCTCCTTCACCTTCTTTCCCGACTGGATGAACCGGATCAACAAAAAGGCCGGCCCGGTCTTCTCGCGGCTGCGCCCGGATTCCGGCAGCATGGAGGAGAACCTCAATTCGCTGGTCGACGGCTCATGCGATTTCCTCCTGACCTATGCCCACACCCAGGTGCCGCTGCTCCTGGATCCACAGGCGTTCGAACACCGCTCGCTCGGCCACGAAAAGATCATTCCGGTTTCGGCACCTGATGAAGCCGGGGCGGCCGCGCACCTGCTGGAAGGCGGCGCAAAGCCCTTCCCCCATATCAGCTACGAGAAATCGTCTTTCTTCGGCCAGCTGCTGGGGGAGTTGGTCGGCGCTGACCTGCCGCCTTTTCAGCGTGTGCATGAAGGCAGCATGTCTGTCGGCCTGAAGGCGATGGCGCAGGCCGGCTGGGGCATCGCCTGGGTGCCGGAAAGCCTGATGACCACGGAGCTTGCGACCGGGGCGCTGGTGCGTGCCGCCGACCCACGCTGGGATATCAGCGTGGAAATCCGGCTCTACCGCGCCAAGGACAACCGGCGCCCCGTCGTCGGGCGCATCTGGCAATCGCAGGAGGCGGTTGCCTAAAGCATCTTCGGGAAAGGTGCGACGCGGTTTTCGTCAGGAAGCGCTTCAGGCTCGTATGCCACCGACCAGCGCTCACACAAACCGGCCGCTAGATCGCGGTGCGGCGAGCATTCTCCAGGTAGAGTTCACGCAATCGCTTGACCATCGGCCCGGGCATGCCGTCGCCGACAGGCTTGCCGTCGATGCGCGTCACCGAAACGATAAAGTTCGACGCGCTCGTCAGGCAGGCCTCGCGGGCGCCGAGCGCCTCATCGAGCGAGAACGGCCGTTCCTCGATCGTAAGCCCCTGCTCCCGCGCCAGTTCCAATGCGGCAAGTCGCGTGCAGCCGGGCAGCGTCGCATTGCTGTTGCCGCGGGTAACGATTCTGCCGTCGTCGGTGACGATATAGGCAGTCGAAGATGCGCCTTCGGTCACAAAGCCGTCCTCGATCATCCAGGCTTCGTCGCAGCCTTCGGCCTTGGCGATACGCTTCGCCATCACCTGCGGCAAGAGACACACGCTCTTGATATCGCGTCGCGCCCAGCGCTGGTCGGCGACCGACTTGACGGAAACACCCCTGTCGACCGCCGCCACATGCTCAAGAGTCTTGACCTGGGTGAAGAGGAGCAGCGTCGGCTTGATCTCGCCTGAAAACAGGAAGTTGCGATCCTCGGCGCCCCGTGTCAGCTGCAGATAGACCACGCCCTCGACGAGGTTGTTTTCGCGCACCAGTCGGCGCTCGATCTCGACGATCTCGGAAACGGACACCGGAAGCGGCACGTCGATCTCGCGGGCGGAGCGTTCGAGCCGCGCCATGTGCAGCGCGCTGTCGATGAGCTTGCCTTCAAGCACGGCGGTCACTTCATAGATCCCGTCGCCGAACAGGAAACCGCGGTCGAAAATCGAGAGATGCGCCGCGTTCTCGGAAACGAACTCGCCGTTCAGATAAACGATACGGCCGGTCGGGTTGGGCATGGTAACTCCGTCTGAGGGAAAAGAATTCAGGAGGCTTTGTGGACAGCGAGCCGGTCGAGCGAGATCGCTTCCACCGAACTGGCCTTGCCGGTGGCGGCATTGAAGCCGCTCGTGGATTGCGCCGCGACCAGCGAATTGAGGATCGCCTCTTCGGTCGCCTCGATCGTCGCTTCGAACAGCGGCGACATCAGGTCGTTCGGGAGGTCAGGATAGCTGGCGATCGCTGCGCGCCGTTCGCGGGTGCGACGGACGGTTTCCGCAGTCGAGAATGCCAGCGCATAGTCGCCGGAACCGTTGCTGAGGGCGGCACCGGTGCGGGCAAGGCCGCCGAAGGCGCGCTCGGCCAGACGCTTGAGGTTGCGCGACGACAACGGCGCGTCGGTGGCAACGACGATGACGATGGAACCGTCTCGGTCATGGCCGGAAGGCGCATCGTAGGGCTGGCCGCAGATGAGCAGGCGGCCGCCATAATTGGACTGTACCAGCACGCCGACGGTGAAGGTTTCGCCTGCGGTCTTGACGCGGCGCGAACTGGTGCCGATCCCGCCCTTGAGACCGAAGGCGACCGTGCCGGTGCCGGCGCCGACGGCACCCTCCTCGACCGGGCCGGGCGTTGCGGCGGCAAGCGCCTTGCCGATCTCATCGATCGTCGGGCGACCGGCGCGGATATCGTTCAGCCTGGAATCATTGGTCTCGCCGACGACCGCGTTGAGCGACACGACCTTTTCGTTGCCCGGCTGGGCCAGCGTAAAGCGGTTGATCGCCTCGATCGCCCGCCCGGTCGCCAGCGTGTTGGTGAGAACGACAGGGGTTTCGAGCTCGCCCAACTCGGCGATCTGGGTCGAACCGACGAACTTGCCGAAGCCGTTCAGCACCGCGAGCGCCGCCGGCACCTTGTCCTGGAACAGATTGCCCGGGTGGGGAAGGATGGCGGTGGCACCAGTGCGGATCCTGTCGCCCTCGATGACGGTCGCGTGGCCAACGGCAACGCCGGCAACATCGGTGATCGCGTTCAACGAACCGGTCTCGTAAACGCCGGGGTGGAATCCGAGATCGCGAAGCCTTTGACGCGTGTTTGCCGACATGTAGCCTTTTCCCCGTGCTGCCAGGTGGCGATCCGCCGCAAACGACCGTCGCCCTATTTGGCTGGAAGCTACTCTTCCCCGCGACAAAACGGCATCTCAAAAATGGAATAGTTCTATGAGAAGTCCGCAAGACGGTGGGATACGTCTTTGCTCATCGTGGCCGCAGACCTCCGACGCCCCGACAAAGCAGGTCTAGTTTGTCGGCAGCTTGCGGCTCTTCCAGGCCATTTCCGGCACGATGCCGCCGATCGCGTAGCTGAACGAGATAACCTCGACCGTCTCGAGATCGACCTCGCACTTGAAGTTAACGTCGTACCAGTTGCCCTTGCTGCGATAGGCGCCGCCGCTCGCATCGATCTGATCTTTGCCGATAAACCCGCCTGATGGCCCGAAGGGCACGAGCATATCCGGAAAATCCTTTGGCCGCTGGTGGCGGATCTGCTCCAGGGCTTCGATGCTGCAGAGCTGGAGGATACGCTTCTTGACCGGCAGCTGGCTCATCGCCTGCTTGACGCGCGGATCGGCTATCGATTTGGCCGAGAAAAGCTCCTCGGCCTCGACGAACCTGTCGGACGGCAATTTCGCCTTTGCCTCGGCCCTGCCTTCGGCTTCTTCGCTTTTTTCCTTGCCATCGGCGGGTTTGCGCACCGGCACCGGATCGGATTTCGGCAGCGCCTTGTTGGCATCCGCCTCGGCAGCCGGCTTCTTTTCAGCAGCGTTTTTCTCGCCGTTGGCGGTGCTCGACAGGACGGCAAGCTGCTGCGGCGCGCGCTCTTCGGTCTGCGGCTGCTTCTGCGCCTTCGCCTCGTCTTTTTCCAGCTTCTCCGCGGCATTAGCCGCGGCCGCCTTCTTCGGCTCGTTCACCACATCCTTCTTCTCGGCTTTCGCAGTCGGCGGAAGCTGAGCGACCTTGGCCTCCTGCTTGGTCTTGGCGGCGGCCGATTCGAAGGCCTGCGGCTGTTGACGGGCAGGCGCCGGCTGTGGCTTCGGCTGTTCCTTCTTCGGCTGAGCCTCCTGCTTGGGTTTCTCCTCCTGCTTCGGCTGTGGCGGAGACACGATCTCGACGCTGATGCTCTGTTCGCCCTGCGGCTTGGGCGTTTCATGCGGCAAGCGAAACAGCACGAGGAAGATCACGAGCAGGTGCAGCGCGACCGAGGTCGGCGTGCCCCATCTGATCTTCTCCCACCACTTTTCGGAAAACAGCTGCATCGCCTACGAGATAATGGACCACATGGGCGGAAGCTAGGTGCTTGAGCACGTCTCAACAAGGGGGCGCACTATGTCTTGGCCAAGGTCCGCATTGCGACGAGCGAAGAAACGTTCGTCACCCGAAGAGCCGATGCAGGCTAATCCGAGCTGACCGCGCAGCCAATGGGTTGTGAATGGCTGATGGGGCGACGGCTCCAAGCCACCGCGGTCATTCCGCTGACGCTGAAAGGCGAGAAATTTCTTCCCGCAACGGCAGAAATTCCGCACGAACATCTCTATTCTATATTTTCTATAGATTTAAAACATAACTTAGTTGCGGCCTTGAGTTTGACGGGCGGCGCGACGGACGAACATCACGGCCAGGAGCCTCTTCATGCAGCGAAATTCTATCGGAAGCAGATTTTTCACAAAGGCATTTGCGGTAACGGCAGCCCTGACCGCCGCCCTGATCGCCTCTTCAGCACTTGCGGGCGAAACCCTCGACAAGATCAAGGCGCGCGGGCTCATCAAGGTGGGCGTCGGCACGACTCCGGGCTACTTCACGCCCGATAGCAGCGGCCGCTGGCAGGGTTTCTTCGTCGATTTCGGTCGGGCGCTGGCGGTCACCGTCTTCAACGATGCCGAGAAGGTCGAGTTCACCAACTCTTCGCCGCAGCAGCGACTGCCCGCCCTGCAATCGGGTGAGTTCGACATTCTGCTCTCCGGCGTCACCCAGACGGTGACCAGAGCGTTCAAGCTCGGCTTCCATTTCGGTCCGGTGGTCTTCTACGACGGCCAGGGCCTGCTGGTGCGCAAGGATCTCGGCGTCGCCAAGGGCGAGGAGCTCGACGGCGCAACGATCGGTGTGCAGAGCGGCACGACCGGCGAACTGAACATCGCCGATTTCTTCCGCAAGACCGGTAAGGCCTTCACGCCTGTGACGATCGAGGAAACGGGCGAATTCCTGAAGGCACTCGATTCCGGCCGTGTCGACGCGCTCACCCAGGACGCCACCGACCTTGCCGCCAAACGCACGCAGCTATCGAAGCCGGATGACTACGTCCTTCTGCCCGAGCGCCTGTCGAAGGAGCCGCTGGCACCGGCCATCCGCGCCGGCGACGACCAATGGCTGGAGATCGTCAACTGGACCGTCTACGCCACGATCCAGGCGGAAGAATTCGGCATCACCCAGAAGAACGTCGACAGTTTCCTCACCAGCGAGGATCCGGGCATCAAGCGCTTCCTCGGCGTCGATCCATCACTCGGCGAAGCCATCGGGCTTGATCCGAAGTTCGCCTATAACATCGTCAAGGCGGTCGGAAACTACGGCGAGATCTTCGACCGCAACGTCGGCAAAGGCACGCCGCTCAACTTCGACCGCGGCTACAACCAGCCCTGGACCGCCGGCGGCCTTCTCTATTCGCCGCCGTTCCGTTGAGCCTTTGCCGGTACCTGCGATGACATCCACTTTTCGACCGGGCCCACAAGGGCCCGGATTGCCCTCCCGCTTAAGCACCTGGCTCGGCCCCTTGCCCTTTGGGCAGATCTTCCTGTTTGCCGGCGTGCTTGCGATCTTCGCGCTTTTCGGCTCCAACACCGTCGACAGCATGCAACGCACGGGTCTCTCTCCGGGTTTCGGTTTCCTCTTCCATCAGGCGAATTTCGAAATCGGCGAGACGGTACTGCCCTATTCGGCGGGAGACACCTACGCCCGCGCGCTTGCGGCGGGCCTTGCCAACACCATCAAGGTCGCCATCGTCGGCTGCGTACTCGCGACTGTTCTCGGCGTTGCGCTCGGCATCGCCCGGTTGTCGGGCAACCTGCTGCTGGCAACTTTCGTGCACACCTATGTCGAGTTGCTGCGCAACACGCCGCTGCTGCTGCAGCTCTTCCTCTGGAGCGCGATCATCCACGCGCTGCCGCCGCCACGCGGCGCCTATGTCTTCCTCGAAAGCGTCTATCTCAGCAATCGCGGCGTCCATGTCCCGTCCGTTTCGCTGCAAGGGCTATCCTGGGCGATCTGGCTGCCCGCAATCCTGCTGACAGCCTATGCTTCGCTGTCGCTTGCCCGGCGTCTTCTGACAGGTTCCACCTTCTATATACCGAAGGCCGCCATGACCGTGCTCGGTTCGCTTGTCGTCTGCTACCTCGCGCTCACCTCTTTCGGCCTTGCCGCCACCATCGATTTGCCGGCCAAAGGCGGCTTCAACATCAAAGGCGGCCTCTCGCTGACGCCGGAATTCTTCGCGCTTTTGATCGGCCTGGTCGTCAACGCATCCGCCTCGATTTCCGATATCGTCCGCAGCGGCATCCAATCGGTGAAATCGGGCCAATGGGAAGCGGCACGTGCGCTGGGCTTGAAACCCGCGCAGATCATGCGCCTCGTCGTCCTGCCGCAGGCGTTGCGTGTCATCACGCCACTGATGATCTCCAGCTTTCTCGACCTCACGAAGAACTCCAGCCTCGCCGTCGCGATCGGCTATCCCGATATCGTCAGCGTCGCCAATACCACCGCGAACACCACCGGCCAGGCACTCGAAGCGATCTGCATCATCGCCGCCGTCTATCTCACACTGAGCCTTTCGGTCTCCGCACTGATGAACCTCTATAACCGGCGCATCGTCCTGCGCGGGGAGGCACGGCGATGAGCCACATCGAATTGCCGCCACCGGTCGCGCCGGATTGGCATCGCTGGCGGAGCGGTCTTTTCGGCGGCTGGGGCAACAGCCTCATCACGCTTGCCGCTCTCGGCGCCTTTGCCTGGCTATTCCATCCGCTCTTGCGCTGGGCGGTCATCGACGCCGTCTGGACGGGAACGGCAAAGGATTGCGCGGTTGACGGCGCCGGTGCCTGCTGGGCCTTCATCGGCGCCAAGCTGCGTTTCATCCTCTTCGCGTTCTTTCCACCGGACCTGCAATGGCGCCCCGCCCTGGTCGTTGCAACGGTGCTCGCTTTGCTGGTGCTATCCGCGCTTCCTCGCTTCTGGAGTTTCAGGCTGGTGCCGCTGTGGATCGCGGCCCTCGTCTTGAGCTGGCTGCTGATGGCGGGCACGCTGACGCCGCCTCAGGTATCGACCAACAACTGGGGCGGACTGCCGATCACACTGGTCGTCTCGATCGCCGGCCTGGCCTTTGCGTTCCCGATCGCGCTTTTACTGGCGCTTGCCCGGCAATCGAACATGGGCGTCGTCCGAACGCTGGCGATCACATTCATCGAGACGCTGCGCGGCGTACCGATGATCGCCGTGCTTTATGTCGCCATGCTGATCGTTCCGCTCGCCTTGCCGAGTGGTGCCGCCATCGACAAGCTGTTGCGCGCGCAGATCGGCGTGACGCTGTTCTTCTCGGCCTATCTCGCCGAAGTCATTCGCGCCGGGCTGCAGGTTGTGCCCTGGGGACAGCGGGAAGCAGCGCTTTCCCTTGGCCTTGGCTATATCCAGACGATCCGCCTCATCGTCCTCCCCCAGGCGCTTCGCGCCGTCATCCCGGCGATCGTCAATCTTTCGATCGGCATCGTTCTCAACACATCGCTGCTGGCGGTGATCGGCATCTACGACCTCCTGAATGCGGCCAAGACCTCGGCCACGGATCCGACATGGCTCGGCTTCCATACCGAGGCCTATGTCTTTGCCGCGGCCGTCTATTTCGTCATCTGTTTCACCGGCTCGCGCTACAGCATCTGGCTCGAGAAACGCCTGAATGCCGCCACCCGGCATTGAAGTGGCCGCTCACGCCGCCTTGCGCGAGACGTCCTGACGGGCCAAGAGTGGCCGCAACGGAATCGGATGCCGGACGGGCGCATGAAACGAAGCGAAATCGCGATCATCGGCGGCGGGCCGAGCGGGCTGATGGCGGCGGAGATCCTGTCTCTGCAGAACCATTCGGTGACGGTTTACGACAGCATGCCGACCGTTGCGCGCAAGTTTCTGCTGGCCGGAAAATCGGGTCTCAACATCACCCATTCCGAAGATTTCCAGCGCTTTGCCGATCGCTTCGGAGCCTCATCGGAGCGATTGCGCGCGGCACTCGACGCCTTCACGCCCGCGGATGTGTGCGCCTGGGCGGAGGGTCTCGGGACGGAAACCTTTGTCGGCTCGTCCGGCCGCGTATTTCCAAAGGCGATGAAGGCGTCGCCGCTGCTGCGCGCCTGGATCAGGCGGCTGGATGCGCAGGGCGTCCGGATCCTGACACGGCATCGATGGACGGGCTTTGACGGCCGAGCACTGGTCTTCGACACACCGGATGGGCGTAAGGTCGTGCACAGCGATGCCACGCTTCTAGCGCTCGGCGGCGCCAGCTATCCGCGGCTGGGGTCCGATGCCGGCTGGCTGGCGGTTTTGAATGACGTGGGTGCCGACGTCGCCGAGTTCCGCCCCGCCAATTGCGGTTTCGATGTCGACTGGAGCGCTCCGTTTAGCGAACGTTTTGGCGGCGAAGCGCTGAAATCCGTAACCGCCACTTCAAAGGCGGGGACGATCCCCGGCGAATTCGTCATCACCCGTCACGGCATCGAGGGCAGCCTCGTCTATGCCCATGCGGCACATTTGCGCGACCCCCTGCAGACGCAGGGGACTGCTGCGTTGCAGATCGATCTCGTCCCCGGACGAACCGGCGACCGGCTGGCCAAGGACCTTGCGCGCCAGGACAGCAAGATGAGCTTTTCCAATCGCCTGCGCAAAGGCGCTGGGCTCGCGGGGGTCAAGTCGGCACTGCTGCGCGAGATTGCCCCCGAGGCGCCACGCGCCGATCCGAAGGCGCTTGCCGAACTCATCAAGTCACTGCCAATTGCCGTTCTTCGTCCCCGCCCCATCGCCGAGGCGATTTCATCGGCAGGCGGTGTGCGTTGGAGCACCATGGATGACGCCTACATGCTGAAGGCGCTGCCGGGCATTTTCGTCGCCGGCGAGATGATCGACTGGGAAGCGCCGACCGGCGGCTATCTGCTCACCGCCTGTTTCGCCACCGGCCGCGCCGCGGCGCGCGGCATCAACGCATGGCTGCGCCGGTAGGTGTCGCATTCACAAGGCGGCATCGATGGCGCCCCGGCCAAGGAAAGCGAAACGCAAGACGCCGGCACACTTACAGCGCCGCGCGTCTATCTAGACGCGCAAAGGTCGCTGTAACACTTTGAGCTGCTGCATAATTTTGTCCTTAAATCGATTCCGATTTAAGGAATTATGCAGTAGGTACCGGCGTCCGTGCATTTCACCGTTTGCGGCTTGCGCCTGACCTCAGCTGTCGTTGAGCACGAGGCCCTTGGTCAGTTCCAGCGCCTGCCGCTCGAACAGCCCCCGGTAGATGCCGCCGTCGAGGCGGATCAGCGCCTCGTGCGTGCCCTCCTCGGCGATGCGGCCGTGGCTGAACACCAGCAACCGGTCGAGCGCGCGCACGGTCGACAGCCGGTGCGCGATCACCAGGGTTGTGCGCCCCAACATCAACCGCTCCATCGCCTGCTGGATCAGTACTTCCGATTCCGAATCGAGGCTCGAGGTCGCCTCGTCCAGAATGAGGATCGGTGCATCTGCCAGGAAGGCCCGGGCGATGGCGATGCGCTGGCGCTCGCCGCCCGAAAGCTTGACCCCACGTTCGCCGACCAGCGTGCCGTAACCTTTCGGCAGCGCGGTGATGAAGTCGTGGGCGCTCGCAAGCTTTGCCGCCTTCTCGATCTCCGCTTGCGTGGCCGTCGGCCTGGCATAGGCGATGTTCTCCGCAAGCGACCGGTGGAACAGGATCGGCTCCTGCTGGACGATCGCGATCTGCTGGCGCAGCGAAGCCTGGGCAACGCCGGCGATATCCTGACCGTCGATCCGGATCTGGCCGGACTTCAGGTCGTGCAGGCGCTGGATCAGCTTGACGAAGGTCGTCTTGCCCGAGCCGGAGTGTCCAACAAGACCGACACGTTCCCCCGCCGGTATCGTCACCGAGAACCGATCGTAGAGCGGCTTGCGATGCGCGCCGTAGTGGAAGGTCACATCGTTGAATTCGACGCGGCCATCGGTGATGCGGATCGGCTTTGCATCGGCCTTGTCTTCGATACCGAGCGGCTGGGCGTGGATGTCCACCAGCTCTTCCATATCGTTGACGGATCGCTGCAGGTTGCGGATGTGCATGCCCACTTCACGCAGGTAACCCTGCAGGATGAAGAAGGAGGTCAGCACGAAGGTGATATCGCCCGCAGTTGCCTGTCCGCGCGACCAGAGGAACAGCGCAAAGCCGATGACCGCCGCCCGCAGTACGAGCAACAGCGCGCCCTGCGTCGTTCCGTTCACCGTTCCGCGGACCCAGGTCCGGCCCGTGCGGTCCCGCCATTTGGCCAGCACCTTGACCAGCCGGGCATCCTCGCGCTTTTCCGCCCCGAAGCCCTTCACGACGTTGTTGCAGCTGACGGCATCGGCAAGCGAACCGCCGAGCTTGGTGTCCCAGCTGTTGGCCAGGCGCGCCATAGGCGCGACGTAGCCCAGCGACAACGTGACCGTTGCAGCGATGAAGATGAGCGAGCCCACGCCGATGATGACACCCATCATCGGCCAGTACCACGCCATCAGAGTGGTCGAGCCGACCAGCATGATGACCGACGGAAACAGCGCGATCAGCAGCGTATCGTTCAACAGATCCAGCGCCCACATGCCGCGCGTCACCTTACGCACCGTCGAGCCGGCAAAGCTGTTGGCATGCCAATCAGACGAGAACCGCTGAATGCGGAAGAAGGCCGCCGAGGCGATGTCGGACATCATCTTGAGCGTCAGATCGACGACACCCATGAAGGTAAAATGCCGGAAAATGATGGCACCGAGCGACAGGGCCGTCATCATCCAGAATGCTGCAAGTGCCGCATCCCAGGCCACCTGGTCCGAGGCAGCACCGGTCACGACCGCGTCGACAAGCCGACCGGAGTAAAGCGGCGTCAAGACATCCGCGAGCGTCGAAAACAGAACGGCGCCGAGGATGAAGCAAAGGCGAAGCGGCTGGCGCTTCCAATGGACCCAGGTGAAACCGAGAACGCTGCGGAACGCACCGCCGCGCAAGGCGAAACGAGTAAAAGCCATAACGATTGCCCAATGCCAAAAGCACTGGCCTCAAAATTCTAATCAATGAAACATGCCGAGAAAGGGAAACGGTTTTCCTATCGGCATCAATGGATTGGTAGCTTCCGCATCAAGGGAAGACCAAAGTCAGCGAAACAGGTCCTGACTTGAACAGCTAAAGAGCGCGAATGCTCTCAAGCGTCTACTTCAGAACTGCACGCCGCCCCGTAGGGAGAAAGAATAAGCTGGCATCTGAAACCTCCCTGATCTGTTGCCGGAAGTCGGGTTATAGGCGAATCGCCCGCAACCGCCAAGCGAGGAAATCTAGCCATGCCGCCAAAGCACAACCGGTGCGGCTCGTTTGCAACAGTGTACAGGCCGCGTCAGGGTTTACGGCGACACGGTCTTCATAGCAGAGTAAACCGTCGGCCGATGGCGGGATCAACCCGCGGGATGACGGCAACGAGGGAGGGACCGCGCGCGCATGCTTCCCAAAGGGAGCAGGCGCTGGTCGTGGTGGCGTGAAGTGTTGAAGGTCCGGTTCGTCATTCTTGCGGCATTGCGGCTGCTGGCTCTTGCCTGCGTCACCATGCTCGTGTCCGCTGCGCAGGCGGCCGAAAAACAGGATCTGGTGGTCGTCACCTCGTATCCGCCGTCGTTCTTCGAGCCGTTTCGGCAGGCGTTCGAGACCGCGAACCCTGATATCCGCATGTCGATCGTTCAGCGCAACACGGCAAGCGCGACGCGCTTCGTCATGGAAAAAGCCGATGTCCCGGCCGACATATTCTGGGCCTCGGCCGCCGATGCTTTCGAGCTGTTGAAGCGCAGCGGCGATCTGCGCCCGATTGCGCCGCGCCACACCGGGGCTGCCGAAAAAGTCTTCGGCTATCCGGTCAACGATCCCGAGGGCTATTACCTGGGCTTTGCTCTCTCCGGATACGGCTTCGTCTACAATCAGTCCTATCTCGCTCAGAACAAGCTGCCGGTGCCACGAGACTGGCAGGACCTGCTGAAGCCCGTCTATTCCGGTCAGATCGGCATCACCACCCCCTCGCGGTCGGGCACGACGCATCTGATCGTCGAAGCCTTGCTGCAGACCTATGGATGGGAAAAAGGCTGGGCGATGCTGTCCCAGCTCGGCGGCAATCTGTCGACCGTCACGGCCCGCAGTTTCGGTGTTGCATCCGGTGTCGCCCAAAGGCGCTTCAGCATCGGCATCACCATCGACTTCCTCGCCAATGCGCCTGATTTCGCCGATGCGGGCAACGTGTTCATCCTGCCGCCCGACACCGTGTTCGTACCGGCCAGCATCGCGATCCTCTCACGGGCGCGCAATGTTCGAGCTGCCGAGCGGTTCATCGATTTCGTTCTGTCGGAAGACGGCCAGAGGGTGCTGTTGCTGCCGGCCGTGGCCCGCATTCCCCTCAACCCGGCGCTCAACAAGGGCCTGCTACCGCAGGAAAGCGGTGACGGCCTGTTGAAATACAGCGGTTTCGACGCGGCGCTGTCGGCACGACGTTATGGTCTCGTCAACCTGATCTTCGACGACTATATCGTGCGCCGCCGGGCGACGCTTGCCCGGCTTTGGAAGAGGGTAGCGGACCTGGAAGCAACCGAGATCGAGGATGCGCAGCAGCGCAGCATGCTTGCGAGAGCCCGGCGTCTGCTGGGCACGCCGCCGCTTTCGGCAAGCGACGTCGAAAACGCGGACGAATCCCTCAAGGCCGAGTGGCCGCGCAGCATTGCCCGCTCGCCGGCGCATACCGCGCTGACGCAGAGGTTGCGCGCCACGATCGAGCGGAATCTGGCGACAGCCGAAATGCTTCTGTCCTCCGTCGGACGACCGGCGGCAAACCTGCAGCCATGGCGGCAATAATGAACCCAGCCATGGCCCCTGCTTCCGCCGCGCGCCGCTGGCGGTTCGGCATCGGTGCGCGGCTCGTCCTGGCCTTCGTCGCGATCGTCGGGCTCGCCGTCGGCGCCTGCCTTGTCGGCTGGCTGTCCTATGAGCGGCTGTCCGGCGAACTGTCGCGGATCGCGGAAGACCAGATGCCGCAACTCGCTTTCGCCTCCCGGCTGTCGAAGGCGGGCGCCGACATCGGTTCGGTTACGACGGTTCTCGCCGGTGCCGAGACGCGTTCCGAGTATAACGAGATCCGCAGCAGCTACGCGGCTCGCCTCACCACGTTGCGCTCGCTACTTGGGGAAGGCGGCGCGAAGTCGGATGCGACCGATCTGCTGCCGCTGGCAGAAGCGATCGGCGAGAACCTCGACAAGATCGACCTTGCTGCCGGCAAGCGCTTCACCCTTCGCGAGGCGATGCGCTCCGACATCGACGAACTGCGGTGGGTCCAGGCAGACCTGCTTGAGGAGGCAGACCCGCTCGTCGACGACATTCGCTTCAACATCGAAGCCGAGACGCGCAACGGGCACGAGGCGGCAGCGCTCGCGGAACAACAAAAGAGCGAGGCGTTGCTGACGGCCGTATCGCAGGCGAACCTGGCGACGGGGCTGATCGGCCGGCTCGTCAACGCCGCCACGCAAGAGGAAATCCAGGAAACCAACGCCTTCCTCGGCGACAGTGCCGACGAACTCGCAAGCCGCATTGCCAGTCTCGAAAACTGGCCGGACAGCATCACCGTTCGGCAACTGGCGCGCCGTATTCTCGACCAGTCAGACGTGCTGACGGGCATCCCCAATCGCAAGCGCTCGGAAATGATCGAGGCGGCAAAACTCTCCGAGCTCGCCAGCCAGAACGGCCGCCTGGTGGACGACCTCGGACGCCGGATCGAAACCGAAGTGGTGGCGATAGAGGCCAGCGCCGCCGCAGCTGCACAGCGCGCTGCCGCCGCGATCGAAACCGGACGCAGCCTGCTCGTCGCCATCGCCATTCTTTCGGTGCTGCTCGCAACCGCGATCGGCTTCTTCTACGTCTACCGCAATCTTCTGGCGCGCATCCGGCTTCTGTCGGCAGCGGCGGGCGCGATCAGCAGCGGGCGCCCGGCAACCGCGATCCCCTCACCCGAAGCAGATGAACTCGGCGATCTTGCCCATGCCCTGGTCCTGTTCCGCCAGACGCGCGACGAGTTGATACAGTCGGCAAAGCTCGCGGCTCTCGGGCAGATGGCAGCCGGCATCGGCCACGAACTCAACCAACCGCTGGCAGCCCTTCGGGCACACATCCACAGTGCCACGACCCTGATCGGGCGTAGCAAAGGCGAGCAGGCGTTGCTCAATCTCGACAAGATGAAGGGATTGACCGGACGCATGGCCGACCAGATCAGCCATATCCGTCGCTTTGCGCGCCGGCCCGACGCGCAGTTGCGGCCCGTCGACCTTGCAGCCGCCGTGCGCGACGCGCTCAGCCTGCTAGAGCACCGCTTCGAGGAAGAAGCTGTCGAGATGCAACTGCGCCTGCAGGGGGACGCCACCGTCATGGTAATGGCCGAGCCGGTGCGGCTCGAACAGGTGGCGGTCAATCTCATCGGCAACGCGTTAGACGCCGTCAAAGGCAGGCCGGTGCGGCAGGTGAGCGCAACGATAGGACAGGTCGGCACCGATGCCCGGTTGATCGTCGGCGATACCGGAAACGGCATTGCTGTTGCCGACATCGGCGCGGTTTTCGACCCATTCTTCACCACCAAGCCGGTTGGTTCCGGCCTCGGGCTCGGCCTCTCCATTTCCTACAACATCGTCAAGGACTTCGGCGGCGAGATCTCGATCCTCGAAACCAGTGCGCACGGCACGCAATTCCTCGTATCCCTGAAAGGCCCGCAATGACGTTGGACCCGGATATCATCCTCATCGACGACGATGCCAGCGTGCTTGAAGCCTGCTGTCAGGTGCTCGAACTGGAAGACCTCAGCGTATCGCCGCACGGTTCGGTGACATCGGTGCTCGCCGGCCTTCGCGCCGACAGCCGCGCCGTCATCGTTTCCGACGTGCGGATGCCGGATCACGATGGCTTCGATCTGGTTGCCGCCGTGCGCAAGATCGACCAGGAAATCCCGATCATCCTCATGTCAGGCCACGGCGACATCCCTATGGCCCTTCGCGCCATGCGCGACGGCGCCTGGGATTTTCTGGAGAAGCCCGCAGATCCCGTGCATCTGATCGAGACGGTGCGCCGCGCCCGGGACCATCGCCGCCTGCTGCTCGAGAACCGACGACTGCGGTTGTCGGTGGAAGACGACGGCTGGGAAACGCGCCTGATCGGACATTCCACGCCGATGGTTGCACTGCGGGAGAAATTGAAGCGCATCGCTGCGGCGGCGACCGACGCGCTGATTATCGGCGATACCGGCACCGGCAAGGAAGTGACGGCACGTGCGCTCCACGATTTCAGCGGACGCAAGGGGCGGTTCGTCGCCGTCAATTGCGGCGCCATTCCGGAAACCATGCTGGAATCGGAACTCTTCGGCCATGAAGCCGGCGCCTTTACCGGCGCACGCGAAAAGCGCATCGGCAAGATCGAATACGCCGACGGCGGCACGCTGTTTCTCGACGAGATCGAATCGATGCCGCTTGCAGCCCAGGTGCGGCTGCTGCGTGTGCTGCAGGAGCGCGTCATCGAACGGCTCGGCTCCAACGTCGAGCTGCCGGTCGACATGCGCGTCGTGGCGGCGACGAAAGCGGATCTGCACGAGGCCGCGAAGAAGGGCGATTTCCGGGAAGACCTCGCCTATCGCCTCGACATCGCCCGTGTGGAGCTGCCGCCGCTCGCCCAACGCAAGGGCGACGTCGGCCTCTTGTTCCAGCATTTCCTTGGGCTCGCCGCCAAGCGGCAGGGCCGGACGCCGCCACGGGTGAGCGCCGAGCTGCTGGCCGAACTCAATGGCAGGCCATGGCCGGGCAACGTTCGCGAGCTGCGCAACGTCGCGGAACGCTTCGTGCTCGGGCTTGAAGACCACCGCGATAGCGACCGGGCAGCGCAAAGCCGCGAGACTCTGGAGGTGCAGATGGACCGGCTTGAGCGCGCCATCCTTCTCGACAGCCTGGCCAGGCACGACGGCCGCGTCGGGGCAACCGCCGATGCGCTCGGCATCTCCCGCAAGACGCTTTACCTCAAGATGCGCAAGTTCGATATCGCCGCCCAGAACGATGGCGAGGCCGGCTGATGTTACCGATTTGACCCGGCCATTCTGCTAGATTGTTACCGTCTCTACCCATCAGGCAGCCATGAACCCCTGACCTCCTGCTGTTTTCAGTCTGGCACGGCGCTTGCTCTCGATAGATCGGACACCAAACGCTCGGTGTCCCTATTGGGAGGAGATACCTATGTTGAAGACCATTGCTGCGGCGATGTTGATGTCGGCTGCCTTCGTTGTGACGGTCCACGCCCAGGACGGCGGGAAAGTCACGATCGTGACGTCGTTTTCCAAAGACGTGACCGATCCGTTCAAGGCGGGTTTTGAGGCCGCCAACCCCGGCTTCACCCTCGACGTCCAGAACAAGAGCACGAGCTCGGGCGTCAAGTACATCGATGAGACCAAGGCGAACAACCAGGTCGATCTGTTCTGGGCATCGGCCCCGGATGCGTTTGACAGCCTCAAGAGCCGCGAACTGCTCGCCAAGTTCAGCCCTTCGGTCACCGGCCTTCCCGAAAAGGTCGGCTCCTATCCGGTCAACGACAAGGACGGTTACTACTTCGGCTTTGCCGCGTCGGGTTACGGCATCATGTCGAACGACCGCTACCTTGAAGCCAACGACCTGCCGAAGCCGGTCGAGTGGAGCGACCTGACCAAGCCGGAATACCACGATCACATCGCGATTGCCGCGCCCTCGCGTTCGGGCACGACCCATCTGACGATCGAAACGATCCTGCAGGGCGAAGGCTGGGACAAGGGCTGGGCGACGCTGAAGGGGATCGGCGGCAACCTGCAGCAGGTGACCGAGCGCTCCTTCGGCGTGCCTGACGCCGTTAACTCCGGCCAGACCGGTATCGGCATCGTCATCGACTTCTTCGCCTTCTCGGCGCAGGCGAGCGGCTTCCCGGTCAGCTTCGCCTATCCCTCGGTCACAACAGTCGTTCCGGCCAACATCGGCATCGTCGCCAATGCGCCGAACCAGGCCGGCGCCGAAGCCTTCGTCAACTACCTGCTCTCGGAAAAAGGCCAGGCCGTTCTGCTCGAACCGGCGATCCGTCGCCTGCCGATCAACCCCGCGCTTTACGAGAAGGCACCGGAAGGCTTCCCGAACCCGTTCAAGGATCCGCGCTTCCAGTCGATGATCACGTTTGATTCCGACGTATCGAAGAAGCGCACCGATGTCGTCGATACCCTCTACGACCAGCTGATCTCGTTCCAGCTCGACAACATCAAGGGCGCCACCAAGGCGATCCATGAAGCGGAAAAGGCCGTTGCCGCCAACGAGCAGCAGCCGGCCCGCGCGCTCCTGACGGAAGCCCACGCCCTGATCGCCGCCATGCCGATCACGGCGGAAGAGGCTGCCAGCCAGCAGGTCCGTGACGCCTTTACCGGTGGTGAGGAAAAGACCGCCCGCCAGGCGGAACTCGAGCAGAAATGGGCCGCCTTTGCGACCGAGAAGTACGCCGCTGCCAAGGCCAAGGCCGAAGAAGCGCTGGCCCTCGTCGACTGACATCGGATCCAAGAGGCCGCCTGCCCCGGGGCGGGCGGCCATCCCCGAAAACTCATGTCATCGCCAAGCCTGACGCGCCTGCAGGCGAGCCCCCGGAGATCGGAATCGATCCGGAGGCACGCCGTCCAGCAGTCGAAAGCGTTGTTGCGACCCTCGTGATCGAGCGGTACGCGGCTCTGTAAACGCGTCAGGCTTGCCGACCACAATTCGGAGTCTGCCCATGGCGCTCGTTCAATCCATTCCCATAAGACGCGTTTCGGCCAAGCCCGGACAGATCTTTGCGATCTCCCTGATCGCGCTTTTCCTCGCCATCTTTCTGGTCATTCCGGCCGGTACGGTGATCTACACGGCCTTCACCGAGAAGGGCACCGGCGCGCTGACGATCGTCAACTTCGTCGATTTCTTCAACACAGACCTCTTCCGGCGGTCGTTCTTCAACTCCGTCTACGTCTCCGGGATGTCGGTCGTATGGGCGAGCGCCATCGCACTGCCGCTCGCGGTTTTGACCACGCGCTTCGACTTCCGCGGCTCGCTGATCATCCAGACGCTCGGTTTCGTACCGCTGATCATGCCGCCTTTCGTCGGCGCGGTCGCCATGCAGCTGCTGTTCGGCCGCAACGGCACCGTCAACCTCATCCTGAATGACTGGTTCAGCATCCGCATTCCCTTCATGGAAGGGCTGAACGGCGTCATCTTCGTGCAGTCGCTGCACTATTTCCCCTTCATCCTCATCAATCTGTCGACCAGCCTGCGCAACATCGACCGCTCGATGGAAGAAGCTGCCCAGAACCTCGGCTCGTCGGGCTTCCGGCTGTTCCGCCGCATCGTCTTCCCGCTGGCGATGCCTGGCTATCTCGCCGGCGCGTCGCTGGTCTTCGTCAAGGTCTTCGACGACCTGGCAACGCCACTGCTTCTCAACGTCAAGGACATGCTGGCGCCCCAGGCTTACCTGCGCGTCACGTCGGTCGGGCTCACCGATCCGATGGGCTACGTCATCTCGGTCATCCTGATCGCCGTCTCGATCTTCGCCATGTGGCTTTCAGCGGTCGCCATGCGCGGCAAGGACTATTCGACGACGCAGCGTGGTGGCGGCGGTCTTTCCCGCCGCAAGCTCAGCCGCGGCGAAAGCGTCATCGCCTATGGTGTCGTCGGCCTGATCCTGCTGCTCGTGCTGTCGCCGCATATCGGCCTCCTGCTGCTGTCGCTTGCGACGGTGTGGTCCTTCAGCCCGCTTCCCGACGCCTACACCGTCGCCCACTACGGACGGGTGTTCGGCGAAAGCTCGCTCTACATCAAGAACACGCTGATCTATGCCAGCCTTGCGGGCCTGATTGACGTCGTCATCGGGGGCGCCATCGCCTATCTCGTGCTGCGCACCAAGGTCGTCGGCCGCCGCTGGCTCGACTGGGCGGCGACCGCCGCTCTGGCAATCCCCGGCGTCGTGCTCGGCATCGGTTATCTCCGCACCTTCTACGGCATCACGCTGCCGGACGGCACACCGCTTGCGACCCTCTGGGTCATGGTCGTGCTGGCACTCGCCATCCGCCGGCTGCCCTACGCCCTCAGGGCCTGCTACGCGGCACTGCAGCAGGTTTCGGAATCGCTGGAAGAGGCGGCTGAAAACCTCGGCGCCACCAAGCAGCGAACGATCCGGCGCATCGTCCTGCCGTTGATGACCGGCGGCCTGCTCGCCGGTTTCGTCACCAGCTTCTCGACGGCCGCCGTCGAGCTGTCGGCAACCCTGATGCTGATCCAGAGCAACTCGGACGCACCGATCGCCTACGGGCTTTACGTCTTCATGCAATCGCCGGCGGGTCGTGGCCCGGGTGCAGCCCTCGGTGTCATCGCCGTGATCATGGTCGCGCTCTGCACCCTGCTTTCGCACTACGTCATCGAGCGCCGCCAGAAGGCGCTTGGCGTGGCGAAATAGAAACTCGGGAGGAACAATATGACTGTCAACATCAACAGCGCCGCGCTATCGGTCGGCCCCGCCAAGGCGATCAGCATCAGCGACGTCAATCTCTACTACGGCGCGCTTCACGTGCTGAAGGATATCAATCTCGAGATCCAGCCGGGCGAATTCTTCGCCTTTCTCGGCCCATCCGGCTGCGGCAAGACCACGCTTCTCAGGCTGATTGCCGGCTTCAACAATGCCCGGCAGGGCAAAGTCGTCATCGGCGGCCAGGATGTGCTCGACATGCCGCCGTGGAAGCGTGACATCGGCATGGTCTTCCAGTCCTATGCGCTCTGGCCGCATATGACTGTTGCCGCCAATGTCGCCTTCGGCCTGGAGGAGCGTCGCCTGCCCCGCGCCGAGGTCGAACGCCGCGTCCAGGCGGCACTCGAACTCGTCGGGTTGAAACATCTCGCCGACCGGCGCCCGTCGCAGCTTTCCGGTGGACAGCAGCAGCGTGTCGCGCTCGCCCGCACCATCGCCATCGAGCCGAAGGTACTGCTGCTCGACGAGCCGCTCTCCAACCTCGACGCCAAGATGCGCGTCGAAGTACGGCGCGAGCTGCGCGAGTTGCAGCAACGGCTGAAGCTGACGACGATCTTCGTCACCCACGACCAGGAGGAAGCCAACACCGTCTGCGATCGCATCGCCGTCTTCAACGAAGGGCGCATCCAGCAGGTGGGAACGCCGATGGGGCTCTACGAGAAGCCTGCCAACCTGTTCGTCGCCAACTTCCTCGGCACGGCCAATATCCTTGACGGCACCGTCTCGGGTTCCGGTACGCAGCGCACCTTCGAGGTTTCAGGAGCGGGCTCCATACCGATCCCGGCGGGTGCGACGGTACCGGCGGGCGCCAAGCTCGTCTTCCGGCCGCAATATGCGACCCTCGGTGCGCTGGAGCCAGGTGCCGTTGCCTTGACCGGCACGATCGCGCATCGCGAGTTCCTGGGCGCCACCGTGCGCTATGGGGTGCAGGTCGGGACGGCGACGGTACTGATCGACGCGCCGTTCCATTCGGGCAACGCCCTGCTCGAGACCGGCGCGACGACGACGCTCGGCCTCAAGCCGTCCTCGGCGCTCTGGCTTGCCGAGTGAGCAACCGGGCATCCACCGGCCATTCTCCGGTGGGTGCCCTTCCTTCTTCAATTCCGGCCGGTACGCCAGCCCGCAGAATCTCGAGCATGTCATGACCTCTCCTCTGCCCAACATCATCCTCATCCGTCACGGCGAAACCCAATGGAATGTCGCCGGTCGCCTGCAAGGCCGAAAGGACACGCCGCTGACGGCAAACGGCGTCCGGCAGGCGCTTGCCGTCGGGTTGCGGTTGGCCGAAAGAATAGCCGGCGAGACGAGGCTCAAATTCTGGGTCAGTCCACTCGGGCGTGCCCGCCAGACGGCATCGATCCTCGCCGACACGTGGTCGGTTCCGTTCGAGCAGTTCACCCATGACGAGACGCTGGTGGAAAGGGCTTACGGCTCCTGGGAGGGTCGCTCGCACGACGAGATCGAGCGGGAGCTCGCGCATGAATACGAGGCGCATAGCGCCGACCCGTGGGATTACGCCATGCCCGGCGGCGAAAGCCGGACCACGCTCGACGCCCGCCTGCTCTCCTGGCTCGCGACACTCGACCACGAGAACACACACGTGGTGGTGACCCACAGCGGCTGTGTACGCGCCCTGCGCGGCATCTATACCAGAGCCTCCCGCGAAGAGATCCTTGCCTATCGCGAACCGCAGACTGCCTCGTTCCTGCTTTCGGCCGGCAAGGAAACCGTGATCGGCATTCCACTCAGCATTCTGCGTGCGCTCGGCTGCGAAGGCGAAGGGCGAACCGTCTGGATCTAAACAGTGACGGTCCATTCCAGCTAAAGCGAACCCCGCCGGCAGGCGGGGTTCGTCTTTCAGCAAGGGCGGCAGAAAACCGCCACGGCAATCGCTTTCTGGAGTATTCCGTCCTGAACGGCGTCACAGAAACGCACTATCTCTTTGTTTTTACGCATTTACTCACGGAATCCGCTTCGCACTTTTCCAGTAAATGCTTTAGGTGACGACCAGGCCCGACGAGCACACCGTCATGTTCCGCCCCCGCGCCTTGGCGTCGAGCAAGGCGGCATCGGCCCGCGTCAGAAGCGTTGCCATCGTGCCTTCGCGCGGCGACGATGCAATGCCGATCGACACAGACACGGAGCCGAGGATGCGGCCGCGATGGGAAAGCGGCGTCGTGCCGATTTTGTCGCGCAGGCGTTCGGCGAACTCGAAGCCTGCCGCCTCGCTCATTTCAGGCAGAAGCATCGTGAACTCCTCGCCACCGAAACGATAGGTGGTTCCCAGCTCGCGGGCCGCGTCGAGCATGATCTGGGCAACATACTGCATCACCACGTCGCCGGCGTCGTGGCCGAACTCGTCGTTGAAGCGCTTGAAATGATCGATATCGATCATGAGGCAGACGAGCGGCCGGCCCGCCTGTTCCCGCAATTGCTTGTTCAAGGCCTCATCGAGGCAGCGGCGGTTGAGGAGCCCCGTCAGCGCATCGCGGACCGCCAGGTTGGTCAGCTTCTCCCGCAACTGCAGGTTGGCCACGGCCAGACCGATGTTTTCCGCGATCAGTTCGAGATAAAGCCGTGACGTCTCGACGGCCGGCTGCTCGGGCGAGCGCTCCTCGAAATAAAGCAGCCCGATCGTGTCGCCTTGCGCCGTCAACGGCACACACAGCCCGGCGACATCGCTCTCGTCCAGATGCTGGCAGGCGATATCGCTCAGCCCACCATTGCTGACATGCGGCCTGCCGCGGCGCAGCCCCCAGCAGGCACTTGACGGAAAGGTATCGGCCGAATGCTGCGGGTCGAGCCAGGTGCCGACAAGCGTCAGCGACATCCTGTTGTCGTTCAGCACATAGAGGTGGCCGGCAAGGTTGGGGAAGATCTGCGGCGCGAACCGTGCCACGACTTCGGCCAGTTCCTCTTGGATCTGGCACGCCTGCAGCCGGTGCATCATCTGCAGGATCAAGTCCTTGGTCTGCTGGTCCAGCCGCCGCTCGGCATCGAGCCGATCCCGCTCAAGCCCGTTCGTACGAAAGATATGGATCGCCTCGTTCATCTCGCCGATCTCGTCACGACGGCGGTCGAGCGGGACTTCCACCGCGTAATCCTGCTTGGCGAGCCGCGTCACGATGCCCGTCATGCGCACGAGCGGCATGGCGACGCGCCGCTTGAGCACGAAATAAAGGACGCCGAGGAAGAGCGCCGCGGTCATGGCGAGCATGGTCCTGGCGGCGATGCCGAACCAGTCGCTCCGTTCCTTCGCCTGTTCCAGCGCCGCACCAGTTCTGGCCTTGGTCAGTTCCCGGAAGCGGACCACCGTTTCAAGCAACGCGGTCTGGAGACGGTCGTGCTCCGGACCGAAGAGCATCTGTTGCGCGGCCGCCTGGTCACCCTTCTGATAGGCAGCGATCGCCGCCACCTCGATCTTGTCGAGGGCCTCCGCCTCGCGTTCGACCTCCTGGAGCGCCGCGAGTTCGGCCGGTGACGCTCCGAATTCCCGCACGTTTCTGATCGCCGCCTCGTGGGTACGCTCTGCCTCTTCCTTGCCATGGAAGCGTTCGAGGTGGCGCAGATCGCCACGCATCACGTAAAGGCGGGCGGCATCGCTTCGCTCCTCCGCGCCGAGCGCGAGATCCTCGCCAAGCGTATCGAGCACAAGATGCTGCTCGGCCGCCTGCCGCTCCTCGATCGCGCTGTTCGTCGACAGGATGAACGCCGCACCGGATAGTCCGGTCAGGAGGACCGTGACGCCGTAGGCCCAGTTTGTAATCGCGTTGATTCTCATTGGATGAACACTAGCCGATGCCGATTGCGAGCGGGTTAAGCGCTTCGTCTGCTTTTGGCGACAGTTTTCTTCAGAGACCGGTAGGCGTTAGACCCTAACTCTCCCTGGAAGCCGTTTGTCCGCTGGCCAGTGTCTTCGCATCCGGGCAGTCGACGTCATCAAACGCGACGATCCCCGACGGGGATGCCCAGCCCCCGACGGTCATGCGAGTTTCTCCGTGCGATTGAGCAGCCAGATGAGGTATGGCCCGCCGACCAGCGAGGCCAAGAGCCCGACGGGCAGCTGGTAGGGATAGATAATCAGCCGCGACAGCCAGTCGGCGCCGGCAAGCAGCCCTGCCCCCAGCAGGATGCTCGCGGCCAGATGCTGAAGGACGCGCTGGAACCCGAGCAGCCGGGCGACATGCGGGGCCACCAGTCCGATCAGGCTGAGGGGGCCGACGATGAAGCAGGACATGGCCGTCAGCAACGCTGCGAACAGCGCGATCAGCAAACGGCAGCGGCCGAGCGCCAAACCGAGCGCACGACCTGCGTCGTCGTCAAGCGGCAGGATGGCGAGCCAGCGCGCGAAGAACGGCAGCGGCGCGATGAGGGCGATCGCCGAGACGACGGCGATCCAGGCTTCGAAGGCGCCGACGCGATTGGTCGACCCGGAAAGCCAGGTCAAAAGGACGAAGCCGCGCATACCGCCGCTCGATAGCACGACCGTCACCAGCGTCATCGAGAAGGCTCCGATCGCCACACCCGCCAGCAGCAAGCGCTCCGGGCTGAAGCGGCTCTGTGCACTGATGGCGAGCATCATGAGGAAGGCCGCAAGGCCGCCGAGCGCCATGCCCGTGAGCATGATCGGCGGTGCGGGAAATGGCACAAAGAGCAGCGCGATCGTCAGTCCCGCGCCGGTGCCGGCACTGACACCCAGCACCTCCGGGCTTGCGACCGGGTTTCCCGTCATCTTCTGCATCAGGAAACCGGCGGCGGCCAGCATGGCGCCCGCAGCGCCGGCTGCGACCGTGCGCGGACCGCGAAAGACAAGCAGGTCCTCAAGCAGGCGGCCGGTTGCGACCATCCAGCCATCGGCACCCCCGCCGATGACGACAGCGCCCAGCACCAAAAGGACGACGCCTGCTGCAAGCAACGCCAACGCCAGATGAGGGCGGCGAAGTTCGCGAGCAGGCGCGGCAGCAATGCGCCCAGGCGCTCCGAGAGCCCCGCGCAGGCGCGACAACAGGAAAAGCAGAACGGGTCCACCGAGCAGGGCGACGGTAGCGCCTGCCGGTGCGAGATCAGAAAAGCCCGGAGACAGGAGTTGCATCGCGCAGTCGGTGACGAGCAATAGTGCGGCACCGGACAGCGGCGCCGCGAAGATCATCTGCTTCATGGTGCGGGCACCCAGCATCCGGGCGATTGCGGGCGCGGCCAGACCAAGGAAACCGATGACGCCGACTTCCGCGGTGACGGACGCCGACAACCAGACGGCCAGGGTCAGCACGCCGAGACGGGCGAAATTGACAGAAAGCCCGAGGCTCGAGGCGCCGGCATCGTCGAGGCCAAGCAAGGTCAGCGGCCGCAGCAACATAGAGGCGATGGCGAGGCCGACAACAAACCGCGGTGCAAGCGATAGCGCCGTGCTCCAGTCCTGTTGCGCAAGTGATCCCGCCCCCCAGATGAAGATCGACATGGCGTATTCGCCCCGCGCCAGGATGATTGCGACCGCAAGCGCCGATGCCATAAGGCCAACCATCATGCCGGACAAGGCAACGGCCACCGGGTCGAGCCCACGTCGCCAGTTGAGGCCGACGACGATGGCAACGGTGGCAATCCCGCCTGAGAAAGCGACCCACTCCCGCGAGACGTCCAGAGCGGCAGGCGCAAGGCCGAGCGCCGCCGTCAGGGCGAGCTCGGAGCCCGACGCTATCCCGAGCGTCGACGCATCGGCAATCGGATTGCGCAGGATACGTTGCAGCAGCACGCCGGAAAGGCCGAGCGAAGCACCGGCAACGATCGCCACGACGAGGCGCGGCAGCAGGCTGTGCCAGAGGTAGAGCTGGTCGAGCCTGGCGGCCAACTCGGTGCTCCCCGGCGCCTGCGGACGCGTCAGAAGAACCAGGGCAACCGCGCAGATGCAGACGAGTGCAACGCCGGCGCGCGCCCAGTTTGCCAGGGGCCGACCCGGAAGGACGGCGCCACACCTAACCGTTCCGTGCATCGAGCATTCCTTCGACCAGCAGATTGGCAAAGCGCAACGCGGCGGGAAGTGCGCCATAGGGATTGACCGGGCCGAGCGTCAGCACGCGCCCGCCCGCCACCGCCGGTAGGGCATTCCAGAAGGCGCTTTGTTCAAGCCTTCGAAGCGCATCGAGCGGATGGGGCGGAATGAGAATGATCCAGGCGTCCGGGGCGGCGGCCAGGGCCTCGATCCCGACCGGAGCGTTTGCGGAATAGCTGGTTGCTTCCTTCCATGCATTTTGGAGGCCGAGCCGCGCCAGCACATCGCCGAAGACGCTGTCGGCGCCAAAGGCGCGGAAGTGTCGGGCGTCGCCGAGATTGATCGGCATGACGGCTCTGCCATCGCCGCCTCCGAGCCGATGACGCAACCGTTCCAGCTCGGCCCTTGCCCCATCGACGAAGCGCCTGGCGCTGTCGAGCTTCAACCGTTGGCCGAGCGCGAGGGCGGCGCTTTCCGACAGCGCATAGGGAGATTGCCCTGGGACATAGACCGAGTGGGTCTCGACCGGGGCGATCCGCGACATGCGTTCGTTCGCCCACTGATAGAAATTGGAGTTGACGATGAGATCGGGCGCCGCCAGCCGCAAGGCCTCGAAATTCGGCGTGCCGCGCAGGCCGAGATCGGCGACCCCTGCGGGGATATCAGGTTTGACGGCAACCTCGCGAAACTGCAAAAGTTCCGTCGCGGCGACGACATTGGCCCCGATCGCCAGCAGGGTTTCCAGAAGCGCCCAGTCGAGCGTCGCCACCCGGACGCCCGTTTGCGCGCGAAGGCTACGCGGCAGCAGGGTGGCCGCGGCACCGAGTGCGAGAAACTCCCGTCGTGCAAGTCGCCTACCGGTCATACGCATCAAAGCAGGTAACTGACGGGGCTGCCGGTCACCGGATGGGCAAATACGCCCATCTGAACACCGAGGATCGCCTGCAGCACATCGGTCTGCATGATGGCATCCGGCCCGCCGCGATGGGCGATGCGTCCCGCATTCAGCGCGAAGAGTTCGTCGCAGTGGCGCGCGGCGAGATTGATGTCATGAAGCACGATGACGATGGTGAGCTGCCGTTCCCTCGCAAGCGATTGCAGAAGCGATAACATCGACGACTGATGCGCGAGGTCGAGCGCCGACGTCGGTTCGTCCAGCAGCAGGCAACGGGCATCCTGCGCCAGCATCATCGCGATCCAAGCACGTTGCCTCTCGCCACCGGACATGTTGGCGACCGGGCGGTCGGCAAAATCGCCGAGCTCGGTGCGCGCAATCGCCGCGTCGACCAGAGACCGGTCATGCGCAGTGAAACGGCCAAGCGTGCCGTGCCAGGGGAAGCGGCCAAGCGAGATGAGTTCGCGCACCGTCATCCCGTCGGTCGCGGGCGTGAATTGCGGCATGTAGGCGATCTTGCGGGCGAAGGCCCGCCCAGGCCAGTCGCCAAATTCCTTGCCCTCCAGCAGGATGCGGCCACTCTCCGCCGTCAGCTGGCGGGCAAGGATCTTAAGCAGCGTGCTCTTTCCCGATCCGTTCGGACCGACCAGTCCATAGATCCTGCCGGCTTCAAGCGAGAGATCGATCCCCGCCAGAATGCGCTTCGAACCAATGGAATGGCGGACATCGGAAAGGGCAAGCAGCGGTGACGACAACGGTTCGTTTCCTGAGGGCTGAGTGCGGATCCGGGCCGACCACGGCCGGTCCCGAACGGTCCATATAAACTATACTGTTTCAGTCAGCATTACCATTTCTTGCTGAGCTTCAAGGTCAGCGTCCGGCTTTCGCCATATCCGCAAACCGATAGCCCCTGGCACCCCTTCACATATTCCTTGTCGAAGAGGTTGGAGACGTTGAGCGATGCCGCCCAATCGTTCTTCTCGTAGCGGATTGCCGCGTCGATCAATGCGGCGGCGGGTACTTTCCGCGTATTGGCTGCGTCGGCCCAGGATTCACCCTGGTATCTGACGCCGGCACCAACGCTCAGTCCCTCAAGCGCGCTCGAGGGCACGGTGTAGTCGAGCCATAGCGACGCCTGCGTTCCCGGCACGATGACCGGCGACTTGCCGATCAGGCTGGCGTCGAGTTCTTCGGTAACCTCAAGATCCGTATAGGAAAACCCACCGATCACCTTCCAGTCATTGTCGATGTTGACCTTGCCCTCGAGCTCGACGCCGGTCGACTGGACCTCGCCAAGCTGCGCGTTGACGAAGAAGCCGGGCACGGGGACTGAGACGTTCTGCTTGGTGATCTGGAACACCGACGCAGTGAACAGGCCATCGACGAAGCTCGGCTCGTACTTGACCCCGGCCTCGTACTGATAGCCTTCTTCCGGCTGCAGGGGCGCAAGCTTGGCGGGATTCAACGGATCGCTCGCATCGGTCGTTCGCGTTCCGACAAGAGGGCTGAAGAAGGTCGCGACGCTGACGTAGGGCGTCACGCCATTGTCGAACTCATAGGCAAGGCCGGCACGGCCGCTAAGCGCGCCGTCGTTCGAATCGAAGCTCGTTCCGATGGCCGCTTTCGAAACCGTATCGACATAGTCGTAGCGACCGTTGAGGGTGACGAGCCAGCCGCCGCCGAAGCGGATCTGATCCTGGACGTAGAGACCGACCTGCTGCTGCCTGACGACCTGGTCGAGATAGACGAAGTTCGGGTTCTGCGGCACGCCATAGACCGGATCGGTGGCGCTGATCGGCGTTGCGCCGCAGCAGGCCTGAATATGGTCGAGGCGATAGTACTTGTAATCGAGACCGGCGAGGAACGCATGGTTCGCACCGCCGAGGTCGAATTCATTCTCGGCGCGATTGTCGATCGCAAAGGTGTCGACCTTGGACGTCGCCTCGAAGCCGATCCGATTGAGCAGATAATCCGGTCCGGTCGGCGCACCGCCCACCCAGCCGAAGGTATAGGGCCCTGCCTCGTGCTTGTAGAGGTGGCTGTAGCGGGCGTTCTGCGTCAGGCTCCAGCCGCTTTCAAGCTCATGCTTGGCTTCGTAGCCGATCATCTGCTGGACATAGGTGCCCGTGTCCAGATCCGGTTCGCCATAAAAAGCATAGCGATCGATCTTGCCGAAGGGCGCATCGACGACCGTGCCGACATAGGGCAGAAAGCCGTTGCCGACATGCACCTGGTCGAGGCCCTGCAGAACGCCGTAAACCGTCAGGCTCGTCGCATCGTCCGGGGCGTAGGTGATCTGCGGAATGATGACGCCGCGCAGATCGTTCGAGAAGTCGGTGTAGGTGTCCCCGCCCGAAACCTTGCCGGTGACGCGGTACCGGATTGTGCCATCGTCGGTCAGCCTGTCGTTGATGTCGAAGCCGGTGAAGGCATTGCCTTCGCTGTTGATGCCGATCTCGGTGTAGTAGAGCGGTTCATCGAGCGGCCGCTTGCTGATCAGGTTGATGATACCACCGGGGTTGGCGCCGCCGTAGAGCACCGAAGCGGGGCCCTTCAGCACCTCGACCCGCTCCAGCATGAAGGGATCGATCTGGAAACCGCCGAAGCCAAAGCTGAAGAGCGTCAGACCGTCGAGGAACACGCCGGTCTGCGTCGCATCGAAGCCGCGGATATAGAACCAGTCCGTATCCGCATCGGTGCCGAAAGGCTCAGTGGTGACACCGGGCGTGTAGCGCAGGGCCTCGTCGACCTTGTTGACCACGCCGCGATCGTCAAGTTCGTCGCGACCGATGACGGAGACGGATTGCGGGATTTCGGTGATTGGCGTGGCTGACTTCGAGCCCGTCGTCGTGGCCTTGGCGACGTAGCCGTCAACGGGCCCCGTGGCTTCGTCGCGTGCGCCCTGTGCCTGCACTTCGATCTTTTCGAGCTTCGTGGCGCTGCCATCCTCGGCAGCCGCCGCCGTCGACACCAGCAACGCGATACCGGCGACGCCGCTCGCAAGCAGTTCTCTCAAACGCACCCTGTCACCATCACGCTGCATCGTATCGTCGCCCCTGCTTGCCGGACCCGCCATCCCGACAGCGTACCGCCCGGCTTTCTGACCGCTGATAAGATGAGCGTTTATATCAACTATAGGGGCGAGGCTTGTTTCGATCCCCGAAAATTGAACGCTCTTGGGCAAATATGTGCGGGCAACTGTTCAAAGCCGAGGGCATTTGCTCAGGCGAGACGGCTTCTTTTCCAAAGCGCCGGCGTTGTTCCGACCGCCTTGCGGAAGACGCGGGTTAAATGTGCCTGGTCCGAGAAGCCGGTTTCGGCAGCGATCGCGGTCAGCGACGCTTCATTCCTCAGGAGCAGATGCTTTGCCCGCTCGATCCGGGCGTTCGTCTGCCATTGATGCGGCGCCACCCCCGTCGATGCCTTGAAGGCGTGGCTGAAATGGGACTGCGAAAGGCCGGCCAGGTTCGCCAGTTCCTCGAGCCGGATGTTGCGAACGCTGTTTTCCTCGATGTACTCCACCGCCCGACGCAGCTGCCAGGACGCGAGCTGGCTGCGCTTGCGGGTGCTTGCGCGGTTGAGCTTCATCAGATCGATGAACAGCGCGAGCGTCAGGCCGTCGCCGTAGAGATCGTGGAGAGGCTCAGGATTGAGGCACTCCGAGGCGATCAGCCGGGCGAGCTGGAGAAACCGCTCATCCTGGAACATCAGCCGCGGCACGTCGCACCGGTCTGCGTCGAGATCCTCCATCAGCCGCCGGCTGAGGATGTCGATGTTGAAGTGCAGATCGAGATGACGGATATATTTAACATCGACCACATCCGCCCAGATCTCCATGCCGGCCGGGATGTAGGATATCGCCTGCTCCCGGTAGTTCTGGACGGTGCCGTTTCCCTGTGAAGAAAGCTTGACGTTGCAGCTGCTCCCGCCCTGCGCATCGAGAACGATGAACATCCGCGGATCATTCGAGACGTAGTAGCCCCCGGCATGCGGGGCGCACTCGACGTCCCACACATCGGCAATGATCCCGTTCCATTCCCGGCGATGCAGCTCGCCCAGGATCTTGAAACCGGCAATCTTGTTCTGCATCCGCGGCTGAAACGTCATTATCGCTTTGCCCGTCTTTGCGACGGCCTGTCTTCCGGATTTTATTCCCTCCTTCAATACTCATCTTTAAACCGCAACGGAAGTCCCCCACCGTTGCTTTCGGAAAAGGCGTCACCAAGCGGTCCTGACCGTGAAAAATCGCACCGCGGCGCGATTATTTCTGGGATTCCACACCAAAGGAGCACGCGGACGGTCCCCTGTGCGGCCGATATGGGTATAAGGCTTCACTCGAACAGATCAGGAGCCTGCCATGGAAACCGTCGAAATCGCAGACCGCAGCGAATTTGCCCTTTGGGCAATCCAGCGCGCACAGGAAATCGTCGTGACTGAAGGCGCGTCTTTCGCCATGGCGGCACGCGATATGGACGATGGGGCCCTGACTGCGGCGGCAACGGCACTCGGCAAGGCGATCAGCGACGCCATGCTCGAAGTGTTCGACGGCCTCGTCGCCGACTGAGGAGCCAAGCGCAGATGGCCGCGCCGAGCGCGGTCCTTTCTCTCATTTTCTTGCCTTCTGCGTTGCAAGCTCCTTCGCGAAGGCGGCGCTGGACCTTTCGAGGATCTGCCCCAGCAGGTCCGGATCGACGAAGGCATCCTTGTCGCCTGCATCCCGCCGTGCGGCTCGGCCGAGAATGTCGGCAATATCCGGATGAGCTGGCAGAACCACATCCGCCTTCATGCCTGCGAGCCGGTCGAAGCTGGTCTCGAAGTCGGCAACGATGCCGGGATAGCGCTGGTTGCCGAAGAGCTTGTTGCCGGCGACGGTGACGCTGCAGGGAAAGACCACCTTGAGCGCGCGTCCGGCCTCGGTCACCGATGTTGACCAGGTGGTGCAGCCGGGCGTGTGGCCGGGCGTCAGCGTCGCCTTCAGGCTGGCGTCACCGAGTGTGACGACGTTGCCGTCGTCAAGCACATGATCGACCTTCACCGCCGGAAACCTTCCGCGCTTATAGGTGGTCTCGCCATCATGCAGGCCGTTTTCCAGCGACCAGCGATCCGTCGCGATGGCATAGAGCTTGGCGCCGCTGTCACGCTTGATTTGGGCCACGCCACCGACGTGATCGAAATGCGCATGGCTGGTGACGATGATCTTGACATCGGAGAGCTTGAAGCCGAGCGCAGTGATGTTGCTCTCAACAAGGGATGCGGTGCTCGTCAGCGTGCCGTCGAGCAGAATGGCCTGCTTGCCTGATGTGATGAGGTAAGCGGCCAGCCCCTTGGTGCCGACGTAATAGATGTTGCCGACGACGCGAAATGGCTTTGTCGGCTGCGACCACTCGGCATTGTCGGCCATTGCCACACTGGCCAGACATACCGTGGCGACCAGCGTCGCCACAGCGCGCCGCATCAACTTTCTCATTTAAGCCTCCGCATCTCGAACCTCGGATGCACCTTGCCTAAGCAGCTGCGACACGGTCGGCAAACGACGATAATTTGCAGCAGACATTAGAATAATTTGCATTTCGAACGGCAAGGCAACCAACACAGACGGCCATCAGCCGGGGCCTGCCGCTCGACGTGACGGGAGCGAGAAAATCTCGAGCACGCAATGCTCCTGCAACCCTTGCGCACGAGGGTCGTTCTCATCTCGATCGGCAGAAGAGGAATGATAGTGAAGGAAGCCGGGCTTCACGGTGCCTGCGGCAAGCAGCCGCCGGAATGGATCGTCAGCTACGGCGAATAGCTCCGAACTGACTGTGTCGACTTGGCCGCCCCCATCGAGCCAGCCCAGACATCCGCTGACGACAGCGCCCCTCGCCGACGCAGTGCGGCCTATGCCGAGTTGCTCGCCTCCGGCTCATGCAATTGAGCAGAGCGGTCTTCCTTCGCTGCCATCAGCCAGTCGTGGAAGGCTGACATCGCCAGCGTCGGCGCGCGCGACTTCAGCCGCGTCAGCCAGTAGCTCCCCATCGAGGTATAGACGTCGAAGGGTTGGCGCACCGTTCCGTTCGAAAGCAGCCGGGAAAACATCAGTGGCGGCGCAAGAGCCACGCCAATGCCCTGCGCGGCCGCCTCCATCATCGCAAGCGACGAATCGAAGACGACACCTTTGAGAAGCGGCGCCGGATAGGTGATGCCGGCAGCGGCGAACCAGTTCACCCATTCATCCGCCCGGTAGGACCTGAGCAGCGTCTGGCTGAGAAGGTCGGCCGGACGACGCAGCGTATCGGCAATCTCGGGCACGCACAGGACCGAAAGCGGCGCCTCGAACAGCCGCGTCGCCTCGATGTTGTGCCACGAGCCACTGCCGAAGCGAACGGCGTAGTCGAGCCCTTCGGCAGCCATGTCGACACGATTGTTGTTCGTCGACAGCCGGACATCGATGAAGGGGTATTTTTCCTGAAAGTCCGCAAGGCGGGGCAACAGCCAGCCGACGGCAAAGGTGCCGACGGCGCCGATCATCAGGACCTCCCGGAGATGGCCGCCCTCGAACCGCTCGAGCATATCGGCCATGCGATCGAAGGAATCCTGCAGCACCGGCAGCAACGCCTCGCCCTCGGCGGTGATCATCAGGCCGCGCGGCAGGCGCTTGAACAGCGTCACGTTCAGCCGGCTCTCCAACAACTTCACCTGGTGGCTGACGGCAGCCTGCGTCACGCAAAGCTCGATCGCCGCGCGGGTGAAGCTCAGATGTCGTGCGGATGCCTCGAATGCCCGAAGCGCATTGAGAGGAAGATACGGCCTGACCATGAATGCCCTAATTCAGCTAATGGGTCCTGCAAATAAACGTGGTTTGCCGCTACGGCACAACCCCTTTACGGTGAACTCACGTCGGTACCCTGTTTCGTCGGGGCGAGGCCGTAAACGCATCGAGGATCAGGCCGCTCAAACACACGTCCCTGTGGAGGATCCAACCATGTGTCGTCTCGACTGAACGCCCTTTGGCACGTGCCGCAAAAATTTTGCGCCATCACATCTGCGATCACCGCAGCCGCGAGCCACGGCCGCATTTCACCGCCTTTGATGGCGAAACGGAGGCGACAGATTACCCCTAGCTGCATAGGCGAAACATCAGGCGCCTGAGCCTCGCCCGCCACCGCAAACCGCCTTCACACAACAGACCCACGCGCGCCAGCCGCTCCCTCGGATCGGATGGCGAAGCCATGTCCTCCCAACCTCGAAAGTGCCTGACATCCGCATGAAGCTCATCGCAAACCTGCTCGCGACCCTGATCAACCTGGCAACGCTTCTCGGCATCGGGCTGGCGTTCTGTGCCGCGGCCCTGACGCGAGACCTGCCGGATCATCGGACGCTGGCGAACTGGGAGCCGGCGGTCACCACCCGGCTTTACGCCGGCGACGGCGCCATGATCGCGCAATATGCGCGCGAACGCCGACTGTTCCTGCCGATCGGCGCGATGCCCGTCCGGGTCAAGCAGGCATTCCTTTCGGCCGAGGACAAGAACTTCTACCTTCATCCCGGCATCGACCTCACAAGCCTTGCCACCGCGCTCTGGTCGAACGTCGCCAACTATGGCTCGGGGCGGCGGATGATCGGCGGCTCGACGATCACGCAGCAAATCGCCAAGAACTTCCTTTTGTCCTCCGACCGCACGGTGGAGCGCAAGCTGCGCGAGGCGATCCTTTCGATCCGCATCGACCAGACCTATTCCAAGGACCGAATCCTCGAGCTCTATCTCAACGACATCTATCTGGGTCTTGGCGCCTATGGCGTCGCACAGGCGGCGCTGACCTATTTCGACAAGCCGGTCGATCAGCTGACGGTGGCCGAAGCGGCGTACCTCGCCGGTCTGCCGAAAGCTCCGAACAATTATGACCCCTACCGGCATCCGGGCCGGGCCGTCGCCCGGCGCGACTGGGTCATCGAACAGATGCGTCGCAACGGCGTCATCGATGCTGAAGTTGCGGCAGCAGCGACCGCCTCGCCGCTTGGCATCAAACCGAAACCACAGGAGACATCGGCGGACAAGGCGGACTACTTCACCGAGGAAGTGCGCCGCCAGCTGGGCACCCGCTATGGCGAAGCCGCGCTTTACACGGCCGGGCTTTCGGTGCGCACGACGCTCGATCCGCGGTTGCAACAGGCGGCCATGCAGGCGTTGCGAAAGGGCCTCGTCGCCTACGATCAAGCGAATGGATATAGAGGCCCGCTCACCCGCCTGCCCTCCCTTGGCGGATGGCGGCAAGCGCTCGCCAAGCGCCAGCCGCTCGTGGACGTGCCGGAATGGCAGCTCGCCGTCGTCCTCTCTGCAGCCAAGGACAGCGCCGCACTTGGCCTCAGGCCAGCAGGGACAGACGCGTCGACAGCGCCCGCGCAGACGGTCACGATCGACCGCAACGGCTCAGCCTGGGCTTTGTGCCGGCTCACCGACGGCAAGCGCCGTTGCGGCTCATCCCTCAACGGCATGCTGTCGCCGGGCGACGTCGTCTATGTCGAGAAGCTGGGGAACGGCTATGTCCTGCGCCAGCCGCCCCAGGTGCAGGGAGCGCTGGTCTCGATGGAGCCGAACACCGGGCGGGTGCTTGCGGTCGCTGGCGGCTTTTCCTACGCGCAATCCGAATTCAATCGCGCGACCCAGGCCTACCGCCAGCCCGGCTCGTCGTTCAAACCGTTCGTCTACGCCGCCGCACTCGATACCGGCTATGCGCCGACCACGCTTGTCATGGACGCGCCGATCGCCATCCCTGATGGTACCGGCAAGACCTGGCGGCCGAAAAACTACGATGGGCGCTTCAGCGGCCCTTCAACCTTGCGCACGGGGCTGGAAAACAGCCGCAACCTGATGACCGTGCGCCTTGCCCGCCATCTGGAAATGGATCTTGTCGCCGACTACGGCAAGCGCTTCGGCATCTACGACGAGCTTCGCACCTATCTGCCGATGGCGCTCGGCGCCGGCGAAACGACCCTGCTGCGGCTCGTTTCCGCCTATGCCGTCATCGCCAACGGTGGCAAGGCCATCACCCCGTCGATGATCGACCGCATCCAGGATCGATATGGCCGGACGATCTACCGGCAGGACAGCCGTCAGTGCGCCGACTGCAACGCGCTTGCCTGGGACAACCAGCAAGAACCGGTGCTTGTCGACAACCGCGACTACGTGCTCGATCCGATGACCGCCTACCAGATCACTTCGATGATGCGCGGCGTGGTGGAACGAGGCACCGCCAGAAATGTCGCCACCCTCGGCGTCCCCATCGCCGGCAAGACCGGAACGACCAACGACGAGAAGGACGTCTGGTTCGTGGGCTTCACCCCCAACGTCGTCACCGGCGTTTTCCTCGGCTACGACACGCCGAAGCCGATGGGGTACGGCGAAACCGGCGGCGGGTTGGCCGCTCCGATCTTCATCGACTTCATGAAGGTCGCGCTTCAGGGAAAACCGGCAGCCGAGTTTCACCCGCCGCCCGGCATGACCTTCCAGGCGGTCGACCGCAGGACGGGACGGCCGGCTGAGGACGGCGCGCCCGGCGCCATCGTCGAGGCCTTCAAGCCTGGGACCGGCCCGTGCGAGGGCAGCTGCACCGTCATCGACGATAACGAAATGGCCGAGTTGCCCTCCGATGATGCCGACAAGGGCCTCTCTCCTGAGTTGCGGCAGAAACTGCTCAGCAATACCGGCGGGCTTTACTGATATGGTTCAACGCGTTTCATCGCGCGCGGATCGCCGCAAGCGCATCCTCTTTCTGATCGCCGTGTTTATCGTCGTATTCCTGACGATGCTCGCGCGATTGATCCAGCTGGGCACCGCCGAAATCGAGACCACCGGCTATGTGCCGAAGCGCCCGACGGTCGGCCGCCCTTCGATCCTTGACCGGAACGGCAATCTGCTCGCGATCGACGTGCCGAGCTCCGGCGTCTATGCCGAGCCGCGCTTCATCGTCGACGTCGATGAGGCCGTCGAAAAGCTGACGGTCATCTTTCCCGATCTCGATGCCCGCGAGTTGCACCAGCGCCTGAAGAGCAAGGCGCCCTTCGCCTGGATCAGGCGCCAGGTCACACCGGCTGAAGAACAGGCGCTCTGGGATGCCGGCATTCCCGCGGTCGGCTTCCAGGGGGAGAAGCGACGTGTCTACCCCAACGGTTCGCTCGCCGCCCACGTGCTCGGCACCGTCGATATCGACAATATCGGTATTGCCGGAATTGAAAAATGGATCGAGACCCAGGGTCTGGACGTGCTGCGCCAGACGGGAATGGATCTCTCGCACCAGAACCTGCAGCCTGTCACGCTGACGCTCGATATCCGGATCCAGCACGCGCTGCAGATCGAGCTTGCCAAGGCGATCGAAAAATTCGGGGCAAAGGCCGGCGCTGGGCTCGTGCTCGATATCACCAACGGCGAAGTGCTCGCCCTTGCCTCCGCTCCGGATTTCGACCCCAACACCCCCGCCGATGCCCTCAAGCCCGATCGCATCAACCGCATTGCCGCCGCCACCTTCGAGATGGGTTCCACCTTCAAAGCGCTGACGACGGCGATGGCGCTCGATTCCGGACAGTTCACCGTCCGCTCCGTCATCGATGCCAGCAAGCCGCTGGCCTTCGGCCGGTTTCGCATCCGCGACTATCGCGGCAAATACCGGCCGCTCAGCCTGCCGGAAGCCTTCATCTATTCCTCCAACATCTCGATGGCGAAGATGGCAATCGCGCTCGGTCCAGAAAATTTCCGCGCCTTTCTCTCCCGTTTCGGCCAGATGTCGCGGCTGACGACCGAACTGCCGGAAAGCGCCCATCCGCAACTGCCGCGCTCCTGGCACGAGATCGACACGGCAACCGCATCCTACGGCCACGGCATTGCAGTGACGCCGTTGCAGGCGAGCATTGCCGTTGCCGCGCTCGTCAACGGCGGGCGCCTGATCAGGCCGACTTTCATCAAGGGTTCAGCGATCGAGGACCGGGTGCTTGCCACAGATCTCGTCAAGCCGGAAACCGGTGAAGCCATGCGCTTTCTGCTCCGCCTCAATGCCAGGACCGGATCGGCACGACGGGCCGAGGTCAAAGGCTATTTCATTGGCGGCAAGACCGGCACAGCCGAAAAGGTGGTCGGTGGGCGCTATGCCAAGGATCTCAATCTCACGTCCTTCATGGGCGTCGTGCCGGCCGACAATCCGCGCTATCTGCTCCTGACCATTCTGGACGAACCCAAGGGATTGCCGGAAACCTATGGCTTTCGCACCTCCGGCTGGAATGCCGCTCCGCTCGGCGGCGCGGTGTTCGAGCGCATCCTGCCGATGATGAACCTGATGCCGACCTTCGACCTGCTCGACGTCACCTTTCCGTCGATTGTCGCGCAACGGGCCTATGGTTCTGAGCTGTTTTCCGGCGTGAACCTGCGCGATGCCCCCAGCCATGATGCCGCTGTCGAGGAGCCGCTTTGAGATTACAGCGCCGCGCGTCAAATCTGACGCGCAAAGGACGCTGTAACACTTTAAACTTACTGCAATCGCGACCTGCCGAATGCATTCGCCGAGGACAAGGTTAGCCCTCGGCGTGGTCACTGGTGTCGGCGTGTTAAGACCGCTCGAAGTGGCCTTCGGACGAGATCTCCGAAAGGGATTTCCGTGGGCTCGGCACTTCGCGCTCCCGCAGCCCCTCGGGCAGTTGCGCCTTGTCGCCGATCCTGCCAATCGCGACGGCGGCTTCAACGCGATAATCGGACGGGACGCCAAGGTCGGTCCGCGCCCTGTCGTAGTCGAGGCCGGCCATGCCGTGCGCCTGCCAGCCTGAATAGGCAGCCTGCAGCGCCAGCGCACCCCAGGCGGCGCCGGTATCGAACGAGTGCGTGTAGGACGGGACTTCCTCGCTGGCGCCCGGTGGCAGCAGCGATGTTTTCGACAACACGAAGATCAGCGCCGAAGCGTCCTTCGCCCAGCTTTGGTTGAACGTGTTGAGGATGCCGAACAGCTTGTCCCAATGCTCGCTGCCCCTGCGGGCATAGATGAAATGCCAGGGTTGGGCGTTATAGGCCGAAGGCGCCCAGCGCGCCGCCTCCAGAATTCCGAACAATTCGGCTTCGGAAATATCCGCTCCAGCATAGGCGCGTGGTGACCAACGCTCGAGGAACAGCGGGTTGATCGGGTGGCCGGCGATACGCGAATTGATTTCGATGGTCATGGTTTTCCTATGTCGTGGTTGATCCGGCTTTGGGTCGCCGTCGATATCACCAGTTTTCGTAGCGCTCGCGGCGCTGTTTGAGGTTGGTGATCTCATCCGAAAGTTCGGCTATGCGGTCGCGAAGCTCGTTGGTCGTTCCGTCTTCGAAATCGTCTATTCCGAAACAATCCCGGGCTTCGTAGAGCTCGAGCTTGCCTTGTAAAACATCCCGGATCGCACTCAGACGTTCATATTGTCGCAGGACACTCATGGCACACCTCGTCAAGAAACGACGTTATTTAGAAATGCATGAACCACGGGAAAGGTTTCATTCGTTTGCTCGAGATCAAGCACCATGAAGTTATCGAGTTAAATAGTGGATTGAAGAAACCTCGCCCCAAAGATCGTATCGATCTTGGAAAAGTGATCCGGTGCGAGCGCCCCCCGGTAGCCAGAGATCCACCCAGAGCCGCTCCGGCGCAGCCACCCCTAAAGCGTTTCTCCGTCGAGATGCCGCTCCAGAAACGGCAGGTTGTCCTGACCCCAATAGATCTCGCCGTCATAACCGAAAGTTGGGAAGCCGAAGACGCCGCTCTTGACCGCATGCTCCCGATCGGCGACCCATTTCTCGGCGACGTCGGTCGCATTTTCCCGCGCCAGCAGTGCGCCACCATCAAGGCCCGCACGGGTCGCCACGTCCTGGCGCACCTCTGACTTGCCGATATCCTCGGCCCCAACCCAAAAGGCTTCCTGCAAAGCAAGCGTCAAGGCGAGCCAATCCTTGCCGTCGAGATAGGCGGCAATCACCATCCGCGACGCAGGCGACGGATCGGCGAGCGGCGGGCGGCCGTCGAGAAGAAGGTTCTTGCCCCGGGCACGGCTCCAGCGCTTCAGGTCGCGCGTCCCGTATGCCCGCCGCACGTCCGGACGGTTGCGCGAAAAGATGCCGCCGTTCTCTTCGACCACCGTCGCCAGATAGGGTTTGATCTCGGCGTCGTGCTGGCGCGCAAGCGCGACAAAGGCTTCAAGTCCGATGAACGACCAGGGTGAGCCGATCGAGAAGAAATAGTCGATTCTTTTTGTCACTGCAGGAATTGCCTTATCGCGTTGAGATCTGAGGTTGCCCGAACGGCTCACGCGGCCGCCGGATTTGTGGAGGCTGCCTTGCCGATCTCGTCGTTTGTCCGTGACCATCCGAACTCCGGCGCGATGCGCGCCACGACATCGTCGAGGATCTGGCGATACTCGTCCTGCTCGAATTCGTAGGGCAATTCGAGCCGGAGCTCGCGCACATGCGGCAGGATTGGATCGGCCAGCAGTCGTTCAAGGATCTGCTCGGACGTGCCGACGAGGTCGCGGGCAAACAGCGTGCGCCGCTCGCCCTGCGGCGTCAGCGTGCGCTCATGCCGGCCGGCGGCATAGTCAAGATACCGGCGGCGGGTGCTGGCGTCCGCGCCATCGAATGGGACGATCACGCGGCCAAGCGCAACGCGCCTGCTTGTCCCGCCAGCCTGCCGATAGGTTTCGAGTTGGCGTGCCTGTGCCTCAAAGAAGTCGTCCGTCTGCTCGCCGGTCGTGACGTTGCCGATCAGCAGGTTGAAACCGTTCTCGCCAGCCCACCGGGCCGAGCGCAAGGAGCCCCCGCCGTACCAGAGCCTGTCGGCAAGCCCCTTGGCATGGGGCTGTAGCCGCGGACGCTGTGGGCCGAACGGCGTCTTGATGACGGTGTACTCATCGCCGAGAAACTCCCCGCGCAGATTACCGGCAAAACGCAGAACCCGCTGATGCGAGAAATCGTAGGCGGACCAGTCCCCATCGAAGGCGAGTGGTCCGATGAGATCCACATGCGGCGGGCGCCCCGCACTCAAGCCAACGTTCAGGCGGCCACGCGACAGGACGTCAACAGTCGAAAGGTCCTCTGCCAGACGGTAGGGGTTTTCGTAGCCGATCGGGATAACCGCCGTGCCGAGCTGAATGCGGTCCGTCCTCTGGGTCGCCGCCGCCAGAAAGGCGGCCGCCGACGAGATGCCGGGTTCCAGATGGCGCTGTCTCACCCAGGCGCTGGCGAAACCGATCGTCTCGCCATATTCGAGCAGGCGCAGCGTCTGCTCAAGACCCGCCAACGGATCGTCGCTCGCATAGTTTCCCGGCGTCAGAAAGCCGATGTGATCGATCGAGATCTTGTGGTTCGTCATCGTTGCACGCCTTCCTTCGGCTCCTTGATCGAGGTGACCGCGCTGTCAGCCCTCACGAAGAAGCCGTGCAATCCCTGGCGGTAGCTCGAAAAGTCGAACTTCTCCTTGCGCTGTTCCGTCACGCCGACGTTGGAAATCACCGCATCGTATTTGCCCGACGTCAGGCCGAGCGGCCAATCGATCCAGGCGATCGGCACGAGTTCCAGCGTCAGTCCGAGACTGTCGGCGACCGCCTGGGCGTAGTCCGGATCCGCACCGATCACCGTTCTTGCGTCCGTCGCGTAGGTCGCAAGCGGCGGCCCGCCGGGGCTGACGGCGACGGTGAATTTACCCGGGGTCACGAATTTGAAGCTTGGCGGTATCACCGCAATCGCCGCTTCGTTTCGCTCGGCACGGATGCGTCCAGGTTGCTCCGGACTGAAGTCGAAGCCATCGGCTGCCAGCGCAGGGCCGAGATGGACGAGTGCCGTCGCAAATGCTGCGATGAACGAGGGGCGTAGTGCGGCTAAACCGAGCATATCTGTCGTCTCCGGAAGAGGTGTTGGACGAGCGGGCCGGCGGCACGTGCACATGCCGGCCCGCAAAGGGTTACGGTCAGGAGCCGCTCTTCGGCAGGCCCGGAGGGTTGGTCTGCGACGCATCCACAGCCTCGTCGGTCAGGCTCCAGCGCTTCAGCACTTCGCCGTATTTGCCGTTCTTGATGAGGTCGTTGACGGCAAGGGTAATCGCGTCGGCAAGCCCGCCGCCCTTGCGGGTCGTCACCGCGATCTCGGCGGTGAGCGGCCAGCCGCCGCTGGCGATGCCGACGACCTTGGTATCGTTGCGGATCGAAGCGGCATAGGCGCGTGTCGCATTGGGATTGAATTCGACGTCGGCACGACCGGATTGCAGCGCCAGGTCGCCAGCCGCGCGATCGTCGTAATACTGCACCTCGATCGGCTTCAGCCCGGCGGCGACATTCTGCCTGTCCCATTCCAGGATGATCTTTTCCTGGTTGGTGCCGGCGCCGGTGATCACCTTGAGGCCCGCCACGTCCTTCGGCTCCTTGATCGAGGTGATCGGGCTGTCGGACTTGACGAAGAAGCCGAGCACGTCGCGGCGGTAGGTGGAGAAATCGAACTTTTCCTTGCGCTCTTCGGTTACGGTCACGTTGCTGATCACCGCGTCATACTTGCCCGACGCGACGCCGAGCGGCCAGTCGGCCCAGGCGACCGCCACGAGATCCAGCTCGAGGCCGAGGGAATCGGCCACCAACGAGGCGAGGTCAGGATCGGCGCCGACGACGGTCTTCGAGTCCGATGCATAGGTCGCGATCGGCGGATCCCAGGGGTTGACGGCAACGGTGAACTTGCCGGGGTTCACGAACTTGAAGTCAGGCGCGATCGCCTTGATCGCCGCTTCGTTTCGCTCAGTGCGCACACGGTTGGACGTATCCGGGCTGAGGTCGAACTTCTCCTCAGCCCGAACCGAGGCTGTGCCGAGCGTCGCGACGGCGACCGCCCCTGCCAAAAGCAGCTTTGCTCTGTCGAAGAATGCCATGTGTTTTGACTCCATTTCATCTTTGGGTTGCAGATTGTGTCGGTTCGATTCAGCGTGCCCGTGCGTGGCCGGAATTTTCAGAGAACCTTGGCGAGGAATTCGCGGGTGCGCGGATGTTCCGCGGCGGAGAAGATGCGGGAGGGCGGCCCGGCCTCGAGAATCCGCCCGGCCTCCATAAAGACCACGGTGTCGGCAACCTCGCGGGCAAAACCGATCTCGTGAGTGACGATCAAGAGCGTCGTGCCGGTGCGCGCCAGTTCCTTGATGACATCAAGCACTTCGCCGACCAGTTCCGGATCGAGGGCCGAGGTCGGTTCGTCGAAGAGCAGGACCTTCGGCCTGAGGGCGAGAGCCCGGGCGATCGCCACGCGCTGCTGCTGGCCGCCGGAGAGTTGTCGGGGATAGGCGTTGATCTTGTCGCTGAGGCCGACCCGCGCCAGCAGCTCCTGCGCCAGCCGGACCGCGTCGTCGCGCTTCAGGCCGCGCACCTGTATCGGCGCTTCGACAAGGTTTTCCAGCACCGTCAGATGCGGGAAGAGATTGAAATTCTGGAACACCATGCCGATATCGGCGCGGCGCTTCAAAACATCCTTCTCCTTCAGTTCATAGAGCGTGTTGCCCTTCTGGCTGTAGCCGACGAGATCGCCGTCGATCGAGATGAAGCCGTCGTCGACCCGCTCCAGATGGTTGATGGCGCGCAGCAATGTCGATTTACCGGAACCGGACGGCCCGAGGATCGCCGTAACGCTGCCGGCGGGAAGGCTCAGCTCGACGCCATCAAGCACTTTCAGCGGGCCAAAACTTTTGGAGATTCCGTGGATGCGAACGGCGCCGCCGGCGCGGAACGCAGCGGCGTCCTGAAAGCCGGCCTTGCGGGCGGCAACGCCACTGCTCGCAACCTCGGCCAGCGGACGTCGAAACCGCGAGAAAAACGCCTGGAACGGCAGCGGAACCGGATTACGAACGGCACCCTTGGAAAAATGGCGCTCGATATAGTGCTGGGCGATCGACAACCCGGTCATGATCACCAGATACCAGACGGTCGCAACCATCAAGAGCGGAATGACTTCGAGATTGCGGCGATAGATGACCTGAACGGTGTAGAAGAGTTCGGGCAGCGCCAGCACGTAGACCATGGACGTGCTCTTTGCGAGACCGATGATTTCGTTGAAGCCCGTCGGCAGGATCGAGCGCATCGCCTGCGGCAGCACGATCCGGAACGCCTGGCGGTGACGGGGAAGGCCAAGTGCGGCAGCGGCCTCATGTTGCCCGTGATCGACGGAGAGAATGCCGCCACGCACGATCTCGGCAAAGAAGGCCGACTGATTGAGCGTGAGCCCGAGAAACGCTGCGGCAAACGGCGTCAGCAGCTGGGTGGTCGGGTAGTTGAAGAACGTGGTGCCGGTAAAGGGAATGCCGACCGAGATCGTCTCGTAGAGATAACCGAGATTGTTCAGCACAAGCAGCAGCACGATCAGCGGAATGGACCGCAGCAGCCAGATGTAGCCGAAGGACAGGCCGCCGAGCAGCGGCGACTTCGAAACCCGGGCGAGCGCCAGCGCCGTTCCCAACAGCGAACCGGAAACCGTGGCGAGCGCCGTCAGCAGCAATGTCCGCCCGAGGCCTGCGAGCACCGGCTCGGCAAAGAACCACTCGGCAAAGACCGGCCAACCCCAGCGTGGATTGGTCAGCACCGAATAAAGCACGCCGGCAATGACGAGTGCTGCAAACAGCGTGCCGAGCGCGCGGCCGGGATGGCGGGCCGGCACGACGCGGTAATGCGCATAACCCGGATTGGGTTCGCTCTTTCGCCCCGCATCGGCAACGCCGGCATAATCGGTCAGAATGGCCATGATGCATCCTCTCTGGAAGTGGTTTGTGTGCCGGTCGAATGCCGGCGCTACACGTGATTGGCTGCCTGCGGATGCGATGGGCGCGGTTCGCCGAGAAGGGCGAGCGACGCGACGAGATGGGTGATGTCCTTCTCGAACGGCAGCGTCTTGTAGACCTCCGGATCGGCGTCGACATCGAACAATGCGGTGTAGCCGTTGACGAGATAAAGGCCGACAGCCTCCGGCTGCCGGAAACCGGTCGTGAGATAGATGCGGGAATAGCCTTGGCGTGCGGCTTGCGCTTCAAGTTCGAGCAGAACCTTGCGCGCCAGCCCCTGGCGACGAAGGTCGGAGCGAGTCCAGATGCGTTTGAACTCCGCAGTGCGGTCGTCGTAGTGCTTGAAGGCGCCGCCACCGATCGTTTCGCCGTTGCGGATCAGCAGCACGAAATTGCCATGCGGCGGCGCGAAAGCCTCCGGCGGATAGCGGTTGAGTTCCGCCGCAGCGCCCTCGTCGCTGAAGTAGGTGCCGTAACGGCTGTCATATTCGACGATCAGTTCGTCGATCAGCGGCTTGGCGCGCGGATCGAGAGGGCTGGTGTAGAAGAACGTATCGCTCATGGTTTCGCCAATCCCGTTGTCGTCATCATGCGAGGAAGGTTTCGGCCAACCGCACCCAATAGCGGGCGGCAGGCGCGATGATTGCGTCGTTGAAGTCGTAGTTGGCGCTGTGGAGCGGCGCGCTGTCGCCATTGCCGACGAAGAGATAGCTGCCGGCCTTCTCCTCCAGCATGAAGGCGAAGTCCTCGCTTGCCGTGCGCGGCTTGAAGTCGCTTACGACCTGGCCGGGGCCGAAGGCTTCAAGCGCAACGCTGCGGGCAAGCTCCGTCTCGGCGCGGTGATTGATCAGCGCCGGGAACCCACGGCGGTAATCCACCTCCGCAACCGCGCCGAAGCTGTCCGCCTGCGCGCGCGCCAGCGCCGGAACGCGCTCACCCAAAAGCCCGCGCGTGGTCTCGTTGAAGGCCCGCATGGTCAGCTTCAGCGCCACGCTTTCGGGAATGACGTTGGAAGCCGAACCGCCATGGATCGAGCCGACAGTGACCACTGCCATTTCCTGTGGATCGACGTTGCGCGAGACCACGCTTTGCAGGGCCGTGATCAGCGACGCGGTTGCCAGCACCGGATCGACGGTCAGTTGCGGTTCCGCCCCATGGCCACCCTTGCCGACAATCCTGATATTGCACTGATCGACCGAAGCCATGGCCGCTCCAGTGACGAAGCCGAATTGCCCGGCCGGCACGCCCGGCCAATTGTGCAGGCCGAACACGGCATCGACGGGAAAGCGCTTAAACAGCCCTTCCGAAAGCATCTTGCGCGCGCCGGCACCGATCTCCTCGGCAGGCTGGAAGATCAACCGCACGGTTCCCTCGAAGCGGCCCGCCTCAGCGAGGTAACGGGCGGCGGCAAGCAGGATTGCCGTATGGCCATCGTGCCCGCAGGCATGCATGACGCCGCGATTGAGGCTGGCATGGGCAAGCCCGGTTGCCTCCTCGATCGGCAAGGCATCCATGTCGGCGCGAATGCCGATGCTGCGTGCGCCTTTGCCCCGGCTCAAGGTGGCGACGACGCCCGTCCCGGCAATTCCGGTCGTCACCTCATAGCCCCACGAAGAGAGCCGACTGGCGACGATTTCGCTGGTCCGGTGTTCGTGAAACGCAAGCTCCGGATGTCGGTGGAAGTCACGGCGCAGGGCGATGATCTCATCGAGATAGGCGCCGATGCCTCGCTCGACCGGATCCGCCGCCTGAGTATCCTTGACGATCATGTTCATGGGCGGCCCCGTCGGCGCCTCAAGCGCCGACGGCCCTTCCCTGCTCGATTTCTTCCGTCGGCACTGCGTAGCGAGACTGGCGGTAAGGCAGCCCGAGATGGTCGCGCAGCGTCTCGCCCTTCAGATCCGGGTGGAAATAGCCGCGCTGTTCGAGGATCGGCAGCACGTGGGCGGCAAAGTCCTGCAGGCCTTCGGCAATGACCGGGAAGCCGAGGATGAAGCCGTCTGCGGCATCGGTATCGACCCATCGGATGATCTCGTCGGCGATGTGCTCCGCAGTGCCGATGAAGGCGGTTCGCGGCGTGGCGACATCAAGCGCGATCTCGCGCAAGGTCTGGCCCGTCTCGCGTGCCGTCTTCTTGATGCGGTCTGTCGTCGCGCGAAAGCTGTTCTTGCCGATATCGCCGATATCGGGGAAAGCTTCATCCAGCGGATAGGCGCTGAAATCGTGGTGATCGAAGAACCGGCCGAGGTAAAGCAGCGCTTCCTCGACAGTGACCAGCGCCCGGATCGCCTGGTACTTGGCTTCCGCCTCCTCGACGGTCGAGCCGACGATCGGGGCGATACCCGGGAAGAGACCGACATCGGTCGCCCTTCGCCCCTGCGCGATCGCGCTCTGCTTGATCAGCTTGTAGAAGCCCTGAGCATCTTCGATCGGGCCGCCATTGGTGAAGACGGCATCGGCATGTTTGCCGGCGAGACGGATGCCTGAATCGGAAGCCCCCGCCTGGAAAACCACCGGCTGCCCCTGGCGCGACCGGCTGATGTTGAGCGGCCCTTCGATGCGGAAGAAGCGGCCCTTGTGGTTCAACCGGCGCAGCTTGGCCTTGTCGGCATAGACGCCCGTCTCGCGGTCGCGGACAAAGGCGTCGTCGTCCCAGGAATCCCAGAGGCCCTTGGCCGCATCCAGATATTCGTCGGCGATCTCGTAGCGCAGCTCATGTTCCGGATGCTCGCGCCCATAGTTGCGGCCGGAGCCCTCCAGCGGCGACGTCACCGCATTCCAGCCGGCGCGCCCGCCGCTGATCAAGTCGAGCGAGGCAAACTGGCGGGCGATGGTGAAAGGGTCGCTGTAGGAGGTCGAAACGGTGCCGACGAGCCCGATCTTCGAGGTGGACGCGGCAAGCGCGGAGAGAATGGTCAGCGGCTCGAAGCGATTGAGAAAATGCGGGATCGACTGTTCGTTGATGTAGAGGCCGTCGGCAACGAAGGCGAAGGCGATGCCGGCCGCCTCGGCCTTGCGCGCTGTGTCGACGAAGAAGTCGAAATTGACGCTGGCGTCTGCGGGCCCACTCGGATGCTTCCAGGCATTCATGTGGCCGCCGGGGCCCTGCAGCATGATACCGAAGGTGACGTTCTTTCTGGCCGTGGGCGTTCTGGTCATGGGCGAGATCCTTTTCGGGATGTTCAGGCGACGAGCGAGAGCCGCTCTCTTGCGATGAGTTCGATCGACGCGAAGCGTTCGGCCGCAGGAAGGGCCGGCGTGTCGATCACGAATTCCTTGACGCCATAGCGCCGATGAAGCGCATCGAGTTGCTGGCGGACCTGACGCGGCGTCCCGTGCAGCACGCTCGGGCTCTTTTCCTCGACCCGGTAGTCGCTGATGCCGGCCTGGCGCGCGAATTCGGCGGCCTGCTCCTCGCTGCCGACATTGACGCTCTGGCCGTTGCCGAGGAAAACCTTGAAGATGCGAAGGCCGGCGACACGCGCGCGGGCATGTTCTTCCGTTTCCGCCGCCAGCGCCGCGACCGCCAGGATCGGCCGTCCGCCGCCCGTTGCACGCTCGTAGGCTGCGACGGTTCGCTCAAGGTTTTCCGGGTCGCCGTTGAGATGTGCGGCAAAGACAAGTTGCCAGCCTTTCGCTGCAGCGAGTTCGGCGCTCTCGACGCTGGCGCCGAGCAGGAACCGCTCCGGCGCATGCGCCGGCAATGGCGTTGCCAGAAGCGCGCTCGCTTCGGTCTTGCCGGGTGCGAGATAGTGGTTGAGATCGCTCAGTTGCTCGGCGAAACCCGGCTTGCGCTCGGGATCGGCTGCGATCTGCAGCGCCCGTGTCGCGAGCGGAAAGCCACCTGGCGCCTTGCCGACGCCGAGATCGACCCGTCCCGGCGCAAGCGACGCCAGGAGGTTGAACGTTTCGGCGACCTTGTAGGCGCTGTAATGCTGCAACATGACGCCGCCGGAGCCGACGCGGATCTTGGACGTGCGCGCCAGGAGATAGGCAATCAGCGTTTCCGGCGCCGAGCCTGCCAGGCCGGTCATGTTGTGATGCTCGGCCAACCAGAAGCGGTGATAGCCCCACTCCTCCGCTTTCGCCGCCAGCCTGGCGGTCGCCTGCAGCGCTTCAGTCGCGGTACTCCCGGGATCGATCGGGCTCTTGTCGAGAAGGCTGAGAAGATAGGACATGCCACGTGTTCCAGATTGTCTTAGCGCCACTGTCGGCCGCCGTTAATCTATAAAACACATAGACAATATGCATTATAAGAAATGCATTTCTATTTCGTGGCGGGTTGAGAGAAAACCCGCCCGGAGTTCGGCCCCTGAAATTCGGTTGAAGGCAGGGCCCGCTACACGCGCTGGCAGACAGGCGCTGGACGGAACGTGCAGGAGATGGGCTGAATTCAGCCTTGCGGGAATGACGCTCAAGCGTGGTCGCGCGGCAGGATCGCCCAGCCCTCAGCTTCGACTGCGGCAGCGCGGCGATCCGGAAAGTTAAGACGTCAAAGAAGACAGGAGAAGCATCGACGCGCAGCTGAGCCGCGCGCCGATAGAAAATCAGTTCACCGAGGTGAGCGTCATCGATGTGCCGGTGGCGGCGACATTGAGACCGAGCTGGCCCGTCACGCTGACCGTCTGCAGATGGATGGCGCCGGCCGTACCGCCGACAAGAATGTTGGCCCCGACGCCAGCACCGAGCGTGGCTTCGGCCGTCGCACCCTGGTAGATGCCGCTGAGCGACCCCTTGTGGTAGCCGGCAGTCGGCGCGAACACTGCCCAGATCAACCGGCTGCGGGTGGTGAAGCCGACGTCCACGCCGAGCTTGCGGATCGCGCCGGCATAGTGGTCGGAAGCCTCGGCACCGACAGTCGAACGGAAGACGCACTCGACTTCCTTGGCCGAACCCAGGACATAGCCGGCACCGCCGGCAATGTTGCAATCGAGGTAACCGATCTTCACGCCATTGCGCGCGTCCGGCTCCCGGTAGGTTTCCTTGTAGGTCGGCAGGTCGGCAGCATTGACAGCCCACGCACCGGCAAACGCCAGGGAGGCGGCGGCAAGTGTCAGCGCAAGACTCTTTTTCATAGGTTCGCTCCTTTTCGGGTCGTTATTGATCAACAGCACTCGGTCTTCTGGGAAACGAATCGAGCAACAGAGACGCCACCGTTGAACGCGGATCGGACATTTCGAAGGCACCGCGTCGGACGCGACGCCCCCCGCATGCAACTTTGCGGCGGACTGTTGCTCCCAGAGAACACCTAATCATGGAGAATACCAATCGCCGGCGGACACCTGCCGAACCGCAGCTGCGCCAACGTAGACATAGGATCGCCAGAGCATAGGACCAGTGTGGCGCGAAGGCCTCATATGGGGGAAAGGCCCGGAGAAGGCACGGCCGCAAAGCCTCTCCGCTTCGTCCGCCTGCGCGTCAGCTTGCCTTGCGGTCGAGTCCCGTCAACCACCCAATCGCCATCAGCAACAGGATTGCCGCGAGCGCGCATAAACCGACAGCATACATCACCAGGAATTCGACGAGACGCGGCACGAACAGGAGAACCTTCAACGACGTCGGCTGAGCGCCGCGCCACGCGGGCAACTCATCCCGATTGAAAGCCCCCAGCCGACGAACAAGGAAACGCATGCCTACCTCTTCCGGCCGGCAGCAAGCCAAAGCAGCGCACCGGCAAATCCTTTTCTAAGACCACAACCCGCCGCTTTCGCAGGCTCGCGACCAGTCCGTGGCGCCGCGCGCTCAATGCAACGGCGTCGCGCCTTCGGCCTCGCGCATCTGGTATCCGCCGATCGCCAGCTTTCCGTCACCGAACGGCAACGCCCGGCGCTGGCGAAGCTCGTCATCGATGACCGCCTGCATGCCGGCCTTGAACTTCCGGACGCTGAACTGTCCCGTGTGCGCCCTGATGACATCAGGCCGGAAGGCATCTTCCCGGGCCTCGAAGGCGTAGATCGCCTTGATCAGCGCATCGACGCTCTGCTGTTCGAAAAGCAGCCCCGTCAGATTGGGCACGACAGTCTCAAGCGCACCCCCGGCGCCAAAGGCAATGACCGGGCGGCCGCTCGCCATGGCCTCGACCGGCACGATGCCGAAATCCTCCTCTCCGGGAAAAACCAGGGCGCGGCAGCGTGCTAGCTTTTCCTTCAGCACCGCAAAGGGCGCTCGCCCCAGGAAGGTCACGGTGGGACCGGCCATGCGCTTCAACCTGGCTATATCCTGCTCCTTGCCGTCGCCGATCACGACGAGGTTCCTGCCCATCTTCGTGAAAGCCTCGACGGCCAGGTCGATCCGCTTGTAGGGGACGATCTGGCCTGCGCAGAGATAAAAGTCCTCGATCTGTATCGAGGGCGCGAAGTCCTCGGTGCTGACAGGCGGGTAAATCACCGTGGCCGGACGGCGGTAGTATTTGCTGATGCGCGCCGCCACGTGGTGGGAATTGGCGACAAAGCGGTCCACCCGCATGCTGGTGTTGACGTCCCAGGTCCGCAACATCGGTGCCAGCACCGGCATCATCACCCGCGACAACAGGCCCGCACTCGACCGATAGGCATGGTAGTGATCCCAGAGGTAACGCATGGGCGAATGGCAATAGCAGATATGGGCCGCATGCGGCGGCGGGATGATCCCCTTCGCCGGCCCGGATTCGCTTGAAATGATCAGGTCGTAGCCGCTGAGATCGAGGCTCTCCAGCGCGAAGGGCATCAGGGGCAGCAATGACTGATAGTGTCCGATGGCGCCGGGAATGCGTTGCAGGAACGATGAGGTCACCTTGTGTTTCTTGATCGTGTCGGACACGCGCCCCTGATCATAGACCAGCGTGAAGATGTCGGCCTCGGGATAAAGATCGCAAAGCGACTCGATCACCTTCTCCCCGCCCCGCATCGATACCAGCCAATAATGAACGATTGCGACGCGCATGGCGCTCCCCCATTGCAACGATCCTGTCGCAGCATGGGGCAGACGGGGCTCGCGTGCACAGCGCCAAGATCGGTCCGACGGTGCATCCGAAGGAACGATCGCCCTACTCGAAAGGTTTAGCGACCAGCAGTGGCCGTGCGGGGTTTAGACATCGGCAGAGGCTATCCTATCCGATGGTGCCGCCGGTTTAGAGCTGCTCCCCTAAAGGGATTAGCCGCGATTAGACCGCAGGGAATTTACCTCGAACGTTTTGGGCCGACAATCAGTCCGACGCGCCACGCCAAGCTGATCTGTCCGGCACCGTTGCGCCCAGGAACATCTGCGAGGCCCCATGCCCCATGCCGATCACCGTATCTTACATCGCCTGTCGTCCCTTGGCCGTGTCTCGACCCTGTGCCTGGCAATCAGCCTGAGCACTCTTGCTCCCCTCCATCAGGCTCAGGCCGAGCCGGTGTTCCGTCTGCAGCCGCAGACGAGGATCAAGGTGGCAATCGTCGAATGGGTCGCCTCGACGGGCGAGTACAAGGAATGGACCGCGCTCAACGGCGAGTATGTCGTCTCCCCTGCCGGTACGATCTCGGTTCCGCTGGTTGGTGAAGTCAAGGCCGGGGATAGAACACCCGCGGAACTGGCAGCCACGATCGCCGACCTCCTGAAGGAGCGCACCGGCCTCAGCAAGGCGCCGGAGACATCCGTCGAAGTTGTCCGCTACCCCATGATCTACGTCACCGGTCTGGTCGACCGGCCGAGCGAGCTGGAATTCCGGCCGGGCATGACCGTGATGCAGGCGGTGGCAATGGCGGGCGGACGCGAACGCCGTACAAACCCTGCCGGCGGCTACTCCGACATGGAGCAGATCCGCTACACCGGCGAATTGAACCGGATGGAACTCGAGATGATGCAGCTCGCCGCCCGTCGGGCCCGGCTGAGGGCAGAGTTCACGGACAGTACCAAGATCGAGTTTCCCCAAGCGCTCAAGGTCGCCGATGGCGCCGCCATCCAGCAGATCGTGCGCGACGAGAGTACGCTCTTCGACGCCCGGGTCGAGGCCATTCGCCGTCAGCTCGATTCCCTTGCCGAGCTTGGCACCCTGCTGAAAAACGAAATCGACGTGCTTGATGAAAAGACTGCCGTCCAGCAGCGTCAGATCGAGATCGCGCAGGATGAGCTCAAAGGCATATCCAAGTTGGTGAACGACCAGACAGTGACGAAGTCGCGCCAGACTTCGCTTGAGCGGATCGTCGCCGAGCTGCAAAGCGACAAGCTCGACCTTCAGGTGGCCGCCATGCGCGCCAAACAGAAACTCAGCGAGACGGAGCGCGACGCAGTGACCTTGCAGGGTCAGCGCCGAACCGAAGCCGGCCGCGATCTGCAGATGACGGAAGCCGCGATCGAGGATCTGAAGCTCAAGCGCAGTACGACGCTGCAACTGCTGCAGATCAACGGTGCTTCCCTCTCCCGTTTCGCCGATAGGAAAGCGATGGACCTGGAGCCGCTGGAGTACTGGATAACCCACGGCGGTGGGAACGGCACGGCCATCAAAGTCTTGGACACCACATTGCTGGATCCGGGCGACCTGCTCGACGTTCGCTCGGCGCTGACGGCTGCGCTGGACAACAAGCTCCTGACATCGGTGGGCATCGAACAGTCCCAATAGCAGCGGCAGATCGACTGAGGCGTAGTGTATTTCGTGGGGAACACCAATGGTCGTGCATGACATCTCAAAAATCGTGCTGGATGAGAACTTCGAGGCCAAGCGTTCGGCCGGTCAGGAGAACATATCCTTCCGCGATGTTTCCGACTTCCTGCGGCGACACCTCGTTCGCATCGCGATCTGTGGCATGATCGGACTGGCGCTCGGCGCCTTCTACATCTTCAATACGGCACCGACCTTTACGGCGACCGTCCGTCTGGTGATCGACCCCGAGCAGGGCCGCATCGCCTCCCAGGATGCCTCGACCGGAACGATCATCATCGAAGCAGCCGAGATCGCCAGCGAAGTCGAAATCGTCAAATCCGAGGCGATCGCCCGCGCCGTCATCGAACAGCTCGACTTGACCAACGATCCGGAAATCGTCGGCGATGGCGTTTCGATCCGAGGCATGATCGGCTCGCTTTTCTCGTCGGGTGCCAAAAGTGCCGAAGACAATGCGGCTGATGACGAATACCTGATGCGGCGCACCATGGCCACCTTCCTCTCGCGCGTCACCGTTCGGCGCGTCGGTCAGTCCTACGTCCTCGAGATTGGTTATTCCTCCACCGATCCGCAAAAGGCGGCCAAAACAGCCAATGCCATTGCCGGCGCCTATATCCGGACAGGCATGAACGAGCGATCCGACGCTGCAAGGAGCGGCGCCAGGTGGCTGGAGAGCCGCCTGATCGAAGTCGGCGCGCAGGCGCGTGCAGCGGCAATGACCGTGGAAGAGTTCCGGGCCAAGAACGACATCACCACGGTCGGCACCACGTCGACACTCGATCAGCAGCAGCTTTCCGAACTCAGCAGCCAGATGCTGGCTGCGCGCGCCGCGACTGCGGCTGAGTCCGCCAAACTGATGACGCTGCAACAACTCATGTCGAGAGACACGATGGTCGCCAGCGTCAACGACAGCCTCGACAACCCACAGATCCAGAAGCTCAACGAAGAAATGCGCCTGGCAACCGCCAAGCTCGATAATCTCAAGACCCGATACGACAGCGGAAACCCCGCCATTGTCGCCGCCGAGGCGGATATCGCTCGGCTGGACGCCGCACTTCGTAACGAATTCCTGCGCATCGAACAGTTCTACAAGTCGAATGTCGAGATCGCCAAGACCCGGGAAGAGCTGCTGGAAAGCGAGCTTGCCAATCTGACCGCGACGGGTGCCGGCAAGAACGTCGCCCGCGTCGAACTCTCCGAGATGGAAAGCCGCGCCACGACCTATCGCAATATGTACGAGGGTATTCTTCAGCAGCTCATCGGCGCGATGCAAAAACAATCCTTTCCCCTCGGCAAGGCTCGTATCGTGACGGCGGCGACTGCACCGTTGGGCAAGACCTGGCCCAAGCCTTCGACGATCATGCCGTTTTCCCTGATGTTCGGATTGGCGACCGGGCTTATCCTGTCTGTGCTGCGCGATGGCCTCGACCGACGCGTCAGCTCCAGCGAGCGCCTCCGCGCCGAGCTCGGCATTACATCGCTCGGCCATGTGCCGATGTTCAGAAGCAGCCCGCGCCCCCATCAGCCTCCGATCGCCTCCACAATGCTGCCGCTGCGATCGGTTTTGGACATGCCCTATTCGCGGTTCTCCGAGGCCTTGCGCGGGGTGAAGAACTCCGTCGATTCCGCCTTCCCGGCCAATGCGTCCGCGGTCATCGGCGTGACCTCGGTCGGTCCCGGCGAAGGCAAGACCACGATCGCTGCCAACCTCGCCCAGCTCTACATGAACGAAGGGGCCTCGGTCCTGCTCGTGGATGCGGATTTCGTCGGCTCCCGCCTCAGCCGCGTAGCCACCGAAGACGGCGCGGGCTTCGGCATGGAGAGCCTGCGGATCCTGGGCATTCCCGGCCAATATTCCCGGCGCAGATCGAGCGAGGCGCTGCAGCACGTCGAGGAATTTGACGGCAAGGCCGTGCGCTGCGTGCCGGTTCTGACGGTCGACCAGACGCGCAAGGCCGCCGTCGCGCATCAACGCTACGGCCACCTGCCGGCGCTGAAATCAGAACTCGAGCTGCTGAGACAGCGCTACAAGGTGATCATCGTCGACATGTCCGGGTTCGAAGATTCCGCCGATACGCGCGTCATCTGCACCTATCTCGACGGCATCGTCGTGGTTCTCGGGCAATCCGACAAGATGACCGTCGAACGGCTCGGCGAGGCCCTGGCGACATTCGGCAAATCACGCGTCGCGCTGCTCGGCGTCATTTCGAACAGAAGCGACGGCCCGCGCCGTACCAACATCCGCTGGGACCGAAAACAATGGCGCAAGTTGAGAAAATGATGTCAGCAACGGATGACCATCCCGACGTTCGCCCGGTAACGGTTGCCATCGGCATACCGAGCTGTGGGCGAAGAGACATTCTCTCCGCCGTCCTGCCCCTCATCGCCAGGCAGACCCGGCAGCCGGACGAAATTTACGTCTGCCTCTCGTCGCCGGAGGATATGGACCCGAGCTGCGTGGAGGGGCTTGCGGTCCGCGTCATCGTCATCATCTCGGAGCGCGGCAGCTGTCGACAGCGAAACCGCATCCTCGCCGCCGCCACGTCGGATGTCATTCTCTTTCTGGACGACGATTTCCTGATGGCGCAATCCTATATCGAGGAAGTCGGGCGGCTATTCGCCGAAAACGAAGACGTGGTCATCGCCACGGGCACGCTGGTCGCCGATGGCATCATCGGGCCCGGCATTTCGGTCGACGGCGGCCTGGAGCTGATCGCAGCGGACGATCGCCTCCCCAGATCGACGCAGGCATTCAGGCCGATCTACAACGCCTATGGTTGCAACATGGCGGTCAGGACCGGCCCCGTCCGCGACGCCCAGCTGGCTTTCGACGAGAACCTGCCCCTTTACGGCTGGCTGGAGGACGTCGACTTCAGCCGGATGGCCGCAGCGCTCGGTCGGGTGGTGCAATCCAGCAATCTCGTCGGCGTCCATCTCGGAACCAAGCTGGCGAGGACGCCGGGCATCAAGTTCGGCTACTCGCAGATCGCCAACCCGATCTACCTGATCCGCAAGGACACGATGAGCGTTCGGCACGCCAGCGTGCAGATCGTGCGCAATCTGGCGGCGAATTTGGTCAAGGTCTGGAAGCCTGAGCCCTGGGTCGATCGAAAAGGCCGCCTGCGCGGCAATGCACGCGCATTCCTGGATCTGCTCACCGGTCGGCTGGCGCCGCGGAACGTCGAAAGGCTCGAGTAGTGCCATGATGGTTCAGCCGCCCGACCGCGTCGTCGTCATCAACGATCGTTCCACCAGGGTCGGCGGCGCCACGAACCTCGCCATACTTTCCGCCGAGCTGCTCCAGCAGCGCGGAATCTCGGTCACGTTCTTTGCCGGCGACCGTGCGCCGGACGACAAGCCGGCCGCCGATACGATCAATCTCAACGCTGTTCCCTTGCTGGAGCGACGGCGGAGCGACGCAATGCGTCTCGGCCTTTACGATCCGCCCGTCTACGAGGCGCTCAACCGGCTGATCACAAGCCGCGATACCCCGTCGACGATCTACCACGTTCATGGTTGGTCGAAGATCCTGTCGCCGGCAATCTTCCGGGCGCTCGCGCCCGTGCGCGACCGCGTGGTCCTCCACGCTCACGACTATTTCCTCGCCTGCCCCAATGGCGGCTTCGTCAATTTCCAGACCCACCGCGTCTGTCAACTGAAGCCGATGTCCAGCCGTTGCCTCACAACGCAATGCGACAAACGCGGCCTGCACGAGAAGGCTTGGCGCTCGGCGCGGCATATGCTGCGCGAACACCTTTTCCCGACCAAGCGGGTGGCCGCAAACATCATCGTCGTGCACGAGAGGATGCGGGGCTACTTCGAGCGCGCCGGCACGAACGGGGCTCAGATCGAAACGATCCGAAATCCTGTCCTTCCCTTCCTCAGCGCCGGGCTCCAGCCCTGGACCAACCGCAACTTCGTGTTCGTCGGCCGATTGGAGCCTGAAAAGGGGTTCGAGGATGCAGCCAAGGCGGCAAACCTTGCCAAGGTGCCGCTTCATTTCATCGGCGATGGCGCCGGCCGCGCGCTTATCGAAAAGGAGTTTCCCCAGGCAACCGTTCACGGCTGGAAATCCAAGGACGAGATGCGGGATATCATTCGCAGCGCACGCGCCGTCGTGGTCTCGTCGCGTGTACCGGAACCGTTCGGCCTGGCGGCCCTTGAAGCCATCTCCACCGGCATACCGGTCATCCTGACCGACGCCGCCTTGCTCGCGGACGAGATTGCGGCCCTGGGCTGCGGCGTCAAATTCCGCATCGCCGATGTCGAGGATCTTGCCGCCGCGATGCGCTCCCTTGCTGCCAACGACGCACTGGTACGGCAAATGAGCGGAAACGGCTTCAGGGCGGCGGCCACGCTCGCGCATACGCCGGAATCCTGGGTGGACGCGTTGATCGACCTCTACGGTCGCGTGTTGCAACGCGCCAACCGGAGCACGGTCGACATCCGACGGCACCAACTGGTCGCCGCCGCGGCTCTAAGTGATCTGCGCAGTGGTGAGCCCCGATGAAACGGCTTCGATCAGTGCTTGGAACAAGCTGCCAGCGAAGGGCCTCCGTCTCCCGCCGATTAGGACGTTTAACCGGCGGCACGGCAATCCTGCCCGGTGCGTACCTCCATTGGACTAGGCCTTGCCCATCAGGATCGATTGTAAATCAAGGCGCCCGCTGGCAGCCTGTTATTGGCGAACGGTGTTGGGGGGGTGAGAGATATGCTGTCTGTTTCTGATGGCGCTGCACATCAAGGACACGCCGCGCGCGGAACCATCGCAGCACGACGCGGCAGCAGGTCTAAACGCCTGATCGACGTGACGGTATCCATCCTGGCGCTCATCTTCCTTGCGCCCGCCCTCGCGCTGATCGCAATCGCGCTTGTCATCGTCGACGGCCGACCCATCATCTTCCGGCAAGCCCGCGTGGGTGCACAGGGGAAAATGTTCGAGTGCCTCAAGTTCCGGACCATGCGCCGCGATGCGGCGGAACGACTTGCCGAACTTCTGGCGACGGACCCAGAGCGAAACAGGGAGTGGATGGAAAAACGCAAGCTTGTCGGCGACCCGCGTGTCCATTGGCTCGGCAAGATCCTGCGGATGACCTGCCTCGATGAATTGCCGCAGTTCTACAACGTGCTGCGCGGCGATATGAGTCTTGTCGGGCCTCGCCCGATCTCGCTGGAGGAAACGGAGAGATACGGCCCGAACCTGCACTACTACACAGCACTGAAGCCGGGCATCACCGGTATGTGGCAAGTCAAAAGACGGCCGGAAACCACCTATGACGAGCGGGTTCAGCTCGACATTGACTACTACCAGTCTCGGTCGATCTACCTCGACATCGTGATTATCGTAAAAACGGTAGGCGTCGTCCTCTTTGCAACAAACGAGATCTGACGGGGGCGTTTACCAGATGAAAAAGATTACGGCCGCCCAGAAAACAAGGCACAGCACGACCACGGACCAGCGAATGGCCAGCTTCGTGTTCCATGAAGGCCGATTGGTCATGGCGCCCTCTTTATCCAACGAGATCCGTCTCAACATCTATTGCGAGCTCCCCTCTCCCGCGGACATCTTCAGTTTTTCCCTGGCCGCAACCGGCCATGGAATTCAGGCGAACTGCGGGCGCCAACGTTCATGCCATAGCGCATTCCGCCGCACAAAACGGCCTATACCCGAATCACGGCGTCAACGCACACCATACCTTAGGAGTTGCGAATTTTCAGCAAAACGGGGCAATTTCGCAAAAGCCGGCATGCAGGACCTGCCACGCCCACTTGAGCCCGGTGCCTTCTCACGTTCCCGGCAACGCCGCTTACTCCCCGCCGTGGTGCAATGATGTCCCGCTGGTTCGAGATGGCACTTCCGCAGCTGCGAAGGCTATTACCGGGCTTCCCCCGCGCATTGCGCCTACCGCATCTGATCGGCGACGGCTTCGCTGCCCTGTGCGCCAAAGTCATCTCACAGGCCGCTCAGTTGTCGATCTTCATCGTTGCGGCGCATGTACTCGCGGCAGCCGAATTCGGCTTCTTTGCCTTCGCCTCCTCCTTCGCCATTTTCGTTCTTGTCGTCGCCGAGGGCGGCTGGGGTGAGTTCGTGATGAAAGGCGGCACTGACAAAACCGACCTCGATCAGCTTGCGACCCTGTCGATATTGTCCGGCCTTATCGCCACGCTCCTGGGGCTGTGTACGGCTGCAACCATGCTCATGCTGGGGCATGGCTGGAACGCGTTGCTGATCGCCCTCTTCAGTTCCTGGTATCTGCCGGCGTCGCTGTCGACGGTTTACGACGGCATTCTCATTTCGCATGGTCGATTGCGAGGCCAATCCATCATCAGGATCGCGGCCGAGATCATCGGGCTGCTGGTGGCCATCGGCGGGCTTTCACAGGGGTGGAACATCGTTGCGCTCATCTGCGGGCGGTTGGCGCAACAGCTGACGATCCTGATTGCCTCGATGATCCTGCTGCGGTGGTTGCCGCGTCTGCGCCTACACCGCTCATACGCCAAGCAGGTGCTGGAGTTCTCGCGCCATATCGTCGCCAGCCGGCTCGTCGTGTTCTTTCGCTCATACGCGGGCACGCTGGTGGTCGGCAGTTTCCTCGGTCTGGCTGAAGCGGGCTACTACCGCGCGGCGGAACGGATCGTCGCCGCCTTCTCCGAGCTCTTGGGCGAACCGGCCCGGATGTTTGCCTGGATCCTCTTTGGCCGCGCCGCGGGCAAGGACAAGGGTGATGTCGACCGGGTCGCGATCGGGACGACTGCCACCACGTTCATGACCGTTCTGATGGCCATCTCGACACCGATCTATCTCGGTCTCGCACTGATCTCCGCAGAACTGATCGACGTCGTGCTGGGTGAGAAATGGGCACCGGCGGCGATCCTTGTTGCAATCCTCGCCGCGAAACAGACGCTTCTGATTCCGGGCTATGTGACCGAGCCGCTACTTTCCCTGAGCGGCAACATTCACAGGATGCCGAGGGCGGTGCTGTTGAACGGCGCGGTTTCCGTCGGCCTGATCATTCTCCTGACCCCGTTCGGCGCCGTTGCCACGGCGCTCGGACAATGCGTCGCCGCAGTGTTCTCGTTCAACATATCGATGCGGCTGCAATCGCGCGAGGGCGAGCTTGCCTGGAACCGCGTCCTTCGCGACTGCGGCCTGGTTGCGATCGCCGTCTGCGCCATGGCGGCCGCCGTCTTTCTGTTCGGCCGGATAGCCGAAGCGTCGTCGCTGAGGCAGATGTCGACGATCGCCTTGCAGGTCGTTGCCGGTGCGGCGATCTATGTCGCAGCACTCGCCATTCTGCAGCGATGGAGCGACGCCCTGCGGCCGATCTTCGCGTTCGGTCGCCACGGATGAGGAACGCACGGAATAACGCAGGCGCAAAAATCAGGGGAGACGCATCGTGCTGACCAGCGACATCAAGAACACTGCCTACCCGCTTCTGCGTCGCGCGATGCGTAGCCTCAACCGCTCCCTGACCCCGCTGAAGGCAGCCGGCGGACGGCTGCGATACATGTCGAGCGAAAGCGCCGGTTTCTATTTCAAACTGCAATGACGACCAGACGCCAATAGGGGAAGGGGACCGACATCAAAGCCCGGGTGCGGCAACTGCGTCTTCAGTGACCGCGCGAGGCGTCGACGTCGCTGCCGAATGTTTTTCCAGCCGCATCTTCAGATGGTCGGCGAGACGCATCGCCAGGCCAAGCGTCATCAATGTCGGATTGGCGTGGCCGGGCGTCGGAAAGATCGAGCCGCCGGCGACAAAAAGGCCTTCCACCCCGTGCACCATGGCATTCGGATCGACGACGCTGGTGGCGAGGTCGCTTCCCATGCGTGTCGTGCAGGACGGATGCGCCATGTCGGTGAACGCAGCCTTCCCATCGTCATCCCAGGCTATCCAGTCGACCAGATGCGGCTGTGGAAGGCCATTGCGTACGAATTCGGAGGCCAGTGCCCGGGCAAGCCGTTTGACGCTCTGCACCTCTGTGGGGCCGATTTTCCAGGCGACGCGCGGCAGCGGCACGCCAAGTGGGTCCCGCTGATCCGAGAGGGTGACGCGGCTCTCCGCGTCGAGCTTCTGCTCGACCATGACATCGAAGCGCAGCTCATCGGATCTGTGCATCAATCCCCGCTTTTGTACCATCCGTCGGAAGGTGCCCTTCGCCAGGAAGGCAGGCGATCGAGCGACGACGGCAAGATCGCTCGCAAACCGCGTACGATCGCCCCGCATCAGTCGCTTCAGTGCCGCCCAGGGATCACCAGCCGAATGGATCTGCACGGGATAGGCAGCACAGTTGACGAGCGCCTCGCGTCTTTGCACGCTCGGGCTCAGGCGCAGACCATGGAGATAGAATCGGGTCGCCCCTTCCTCGGACAGGCCGTAGAAGTTGAAGTGCCGTGCCACCGCGTCGATATCCCGCCGGTCAAACCGGAGAAGCGTCGAGCGCGGGTGATCGGCGAGGTAGCGCCCAACGACACCTCTGCCATTACCGACGCCGCCTGGCATGACCGATCTCGAAGCCAGCAGCAGGCGGGCGTTCTCGATGCCGCCCGCACACAGAACGACAGTCTCGGACCGCACACTTGCGGCGGTTCCGTCAAGGCTGCGCAGATCGAGAGACGCGACACGCCGTCCGCCCTCGTCGAGATGGATCGCCGTGACCGTGGCATGGGTGAGGATGTCGATGTTCGGCGCCAGCAAATCGGCAACCACATTGGCAAACCGCATGGGTTCGCCGTGCCGATCGCGTTCATGGCTGAACTGCCAGAAGAAGGGACGAAGCAGATCGCGGTCGAAGCCGCGTTCGTCCGGCGGCGAATGCAGCCGGCCAAAGAGCCTCTCGTCATAGAGATTGGGTCCAAGATTGAGCAGGCGCGCCGCGCGATCAAGCGCCGGCGCCAGACTTTCGCGTGTCATCGGCCAACCGGACACCGGCAGCCACGGCCTTTGCTCGAGATCGATTTCGTCGAAGCTCGCGCATTTGCCGATCCAGGTATGCGTGCTGCCGCCGAGCACTCGGTTGCGCAACTCGAAAGGGGGGATGTCATTCAGCCACGCAAGGCTGCCGTTATAACCGCGACCGGGTTTTTCGACCCCGTCTCGGGCAATAGGCTCGCCGACATTCACGACGGCATTCAACGCCTGCTGCGCGGCCTCGAAGTCGGCGCCGCCGCTTTCGATGACGAGCACGCGGCAGCGGCTGTTGGCGAGTTCCCGGGCTATCGTCAGGCCGACGGGGCCGCCGCCGACGATCGCCACATCCGGACGAAACTCGGTGCCTTTGGGCGCTGATCGGAGGTCACGGATCGGCATGAAAGGAACTCCCGCGTGCTACATATCGGTCGTAGCACCAGCGCTATCGCGCCGAAATCTCCCAATATGCATAGGGGAGTAGGGCAACTACTGATTTCGGCTAGCTGGAGCCTGCACACTTTGTTCAGGCGCTGGCCGGAAGGCCATTTTGAAACGATGTCGCGACACGACTAGGCTTGTTCATTGGGGCCGGTACCCAGCAGGCGATTTGTCTTCATCCCTGGACGCCGATGGTCGGCGCGCGCGGAGAGCCGGCGAGGATCGGAGAGCACAGGATGGCGCGTGTAGGCATAAGGGAATGGCTGGCTCTCGCACCGGTCTTTGCGTCAGGAAACCTCGCCCGCTTCGGCGGTGACGGCAACGGGCCGCTCACGCGCTTCGAGGCGGATTTTTCGGCCAAGTTCGGCACAGGCCATGTGCTGACCGTCAGTAGTGGCACGGGCGCCTTGATCGCTGCTCTGGCGGCAGCGGGCATCGGGCCGGGCGACGAAGTGCTTGTGCCCGCCTATACCTGGATCGCCACTGCCGGCGCCGCACTGGCCGTCGGAGCTGTCCCCATCATCGTCGAGATAGACGAGACCTTGACGATGGATCCGGCAGATGTTCTGCGAAAGATCACGCCCTATACGCGCGCCATCGTTCCCGTGCACATGGCCAACATGGTGTGCGACATGGACGGCATCATGCAGATCGCCCGCCAGCACGGGCTCGTCGTCATCGAGGATGCCTGCCAGGCCGTCGGGTTGACCTACAAGGGCGTGCGCGTCGGCACGATCGGCGATGCCGGCGCCTTCAGCTTTAACCAGTTCAAGAACATCAATGTCGGCGAAGGCGGGGCAGTCGTGACCAACGACGACCAGCTCTTTGCAAGGGCCCGCATGTATCACGACATCGGCGCGCTGTTTCGCGGCCACCTCGACAATGCCAACGAGCCGCCCATGCTCGGCGTCAATCTCAAGGCCAGCCAGATCCAGGGCGCCATGCTGAACGTGCAGTTGAAGAAACTGGACCCGATGATCCGCCGTATGCGCCGTCGCTACGATGCGATTGCCGAGATCCTGTCCGCCAGCAATGCGATGCGCGTCGGCCCGCACAACGATCGGCCAAATGCCGCCGGCCTTCACGTGATCTTCGACACGGCCGAAGAGGCCCGGGCCTTTGCCGCCGAAAACAAACGCGGGGTCTACCGCCCCTACGATTCCAGCCGGCACGTCTACAGCAACTGGTTACCGGTGCTGGAACAGCGCACGGCAAATCCGAAGATGAACCCCTATGCCTGGGCGTCCCGCAAGATCGAGTACGCGCCGGATATGTGCCCCCGGTCGCTGGATATCCTGAAGAGGACGTGCCGCATCGGGCTCGGCGAGAACTATCCCTTGCCGCTCATGACCTATTTCGCCCGACGCATGCTGCGCCAACGGCCCGCCTCGAAGGGGAGCCTCGTCTATGCGACCTAGCCTGGACCGGATCGGTCCCAACTTCATCGACATCTGGCGCTGGAACCTCGACCCGGCCCAGGGCGAAATCGATCCGTTATTCCCTATGCTGAGCGGCGAGGAAAAGGCACGAGCCTCACGTTTCGTGTATCCGGAACACCGTCAACGTTTCATCGCCGGACGTGCCGGCCTGCGCCTCGTGCTTGGCCACTACCTCCATGTTCCGCCACACCGCATCGGTCTGACCTACAACGTCTTCGGCAAGCCGCGCATCGCCGGCGCATCAGAGTTGCTGCATTTCAATCTCAGCCACAGCGCCGACGTGGCGATGCTGGCGGTTTCCGACCATTACCCGGTGGGCATCGACATCGAAGCGATCAAACCTCTGGAAGAGGATATTGCCGGGCATTTCTTTTCGAAACGCGAGTGCAATGCTCTAGCCGCGTTCGACGGCGACGACTATCTCAACGCGTTCTATCGCTGCTGGACGCGGAAGGAAGCTTTCGTGAAGGCCCACGGCGCCGGACTGTCGCTACCACTCGACTCCTTCGACGTCACCGTCGACGCGGCCTCCCGCCCTAAGCTCGAATCCCTGGATGGAGATAGGGACGCGCCGCTGAACTGGAGCCTATTTGATGTCGCGACCCCGCCTGGGTTCGCCGGCACCCTGGCGGCGCTGACCCTCGGCAACGCCGTCCATCTTCGTTACTGGAATGATGATGTGCTCGCGCTCAAAGCGTCAGTCGCGCATCCAGCACATAGCGATCCCCGGCAGCGTCAAAATGGTGGCAACCGAGCAATCCGGGTTTGAAATCGGGTTTGATCGTCCTGATGCACCGTTCCCGATAGTTCTCCAGGTCCAGCTGCTCGATCTCCATGATGTTCAACCCATAGCCGTAAATGCCGTGGGCATTGTGCTGGGACGGGCGGAAGACGCGGCCCTCGCGCGCGAAGATCCGGCCGGCATTGCGCGCAAAGGTGCTGCCGAGCACCACCGGATTGCGCTTGTGCGGCGTAATGCGCGCCAGCCCCGGCCCGTCGACTTCAAAGATATGAAGCTCGCTGCAATGGTCCTCATAGGCGTGGAACTCGGAGAGGTTCGTAAACAGCCACCACCGCCCGTCATGGCGGGTGAGCACGCTGTCGGCGGCGGACAGGCCGTTGAGCGCCGTTGCGTGCAGCTCCCACTTCAACGGGAACTCGACACAGCGCCAGATTTCGATGCGCTTGGACTGATGCGTCTCCGGCATCATGAAGATGTCGTCGCCGTCGCGGAAGACGAACGGATAGGACAGATGATAGTCGCAGTTCAGCGCGATACCCACCGGCTCGAGGCGGTCGCCGTCGAAGCGGCCCACAGCAATATGCGCCTTGCGGTCGCCATTGGCATAGGCCTCGTAGAACAGGTAGCACTCGCCTTCATGCTGGAGCAGGAACGGATCGGCCTTGATATCCGTCAACGTCGGCGGGATCTCGACGGAAACGCCCGGCTCGAAATCGTCGATACGGCCGCTCCCGGTAAAGAGCGTCCAGACGGCCGACCCGGTCCCGGCCTTGTGTTGCACTGCCTTCTTCACTCGCCCGGCGAGGTGGCTGCTGAGGATGCCGAGGTACCTGGCCAACTCATCAATCGACGGCGGCGAGGCTGGCTGGCGCGTCGGCAGCGGTGTCGTGATCAGCTCACCGGTATCGGCCAGCCGCGCCAGTTCGCGTAGCAGCAGAGTAGCGGCACGTTCCTTGACAAAATTGATGTTTCTGACCGCGCTGAACTTGATGTTGAAGGAGGATGAAGCGATGGCAACGGACGACGCCGACGCCCCGAGGCGAACATAGAGCGCCAGGTCCACGGCCGGCGCGCCACTGACCACCTCCAGATAGCTGAACCACTCGCCTGCTCCCGATTTCTGGTCGGAGAAAGAGAGCGCCCATTCGCCATAGGGCAATTCGCGCACGGCATCGTCGGGCAGGCCGCTCGGCGTCATGCGGATCACCAGATCAAGTCCAAGCTCTGCCACCTGCGCCTGGACGGCGCCAGGCTGCGATGATGCCAATGGCACGATGCGCTGCTTGCGCCCATCGAAGTTGCAGGGATTGTATACCGCCTGGCGACCGAACACCGCCTGCTCGAGCCGATGCGCAAGCTTGAAGAGAACGGAACTCCTGCCCGCCCCATATGGCGCCGGGTGAGCAAGCAAGGCGGTCAAGGAATATCGCGGATCGGCAACGATCCGATCAAAGACCATCAGTTGCCAATTCTCGAAATGCTCGTTCTGTTCGACCAGGATGCCGATGCGCAATGGGAGGCTTGTGACACGCATGGATGTTGCCTTCGCACGTCGTGTTCAGCTCTCGCCATGAGAGCGGAATCTGTTGATGACGATGGTCGCCAGGGCCTGAATGCTGTTGCTGTTGAGACTATCCTCATGCCAGCCTTCAAGATCGAAGACTTCGCTGTCCCCGGCAATCGCACCACCCCAGCCGAAGAGCAGCTTGCGTGCGCGGCGATGCGTTGCTTCGCTGCGAAACAGCAGCACCGACTTTTCATTCGTCGGTGGCGGCCGGTAGCGACGGGCCGCATTGACCAACAGGTCGGTAACATCGGCGTTGGCGGCTTCTTCCTGGGAATAGGTCCCCGCCCGCAATCCCAGACGCTTGAGCAAGGCAAGCGTGAAGTTGAACTCCCTGAGATAGTCGATGAAACTGACGCGTCCGGAAAAGAGCTTTCGGGTGAAGTAGCAGATGCGCTTCACGCGGCGCTCGCTGTTCCAGTGAAGGCGTCGGAGCCGGGGCTGCGACCGGACATAACCCGGGGCCCAGGCATCGATCACGGCGGTGAAACGAAGATCGGCGCCGCGGTCGCGCATCTGACGGGCGATTTCGACAGCCAGCACGCCGTTGACGCAAAGCCCCATCACGCCGACCGGCCCTTTGAGAATGTCCGCGCCCATGCTGTCGACGGCATGCCCGGCGATCTCCTCGAGCGACATTGAGGCGAGGTGACCGGTGAGATCCGCATGGAACATGTTGGCGTTGTAGACCGACACGGCATCGCCGAGATCGGTGGCAAGGCGGTAGTACAGAAACGGGTGATTGAGCGTGTAAAGCGTATAGGGCGCATCGGTGCGTCCGCAGGCGCTCACGCTCCAGGGACTGGGACTTGCCGGTTCCAACGCATTCTCGCTCCGCTCCGCGCCGCCGAACAGCGCATTGGCGAAGCCGGCGAATGTCGGCTGCTTGAAGAGCAGCTCCAGGTCAGCCTTGGCTCCGAGCTTCGATCGGGCGCCCGAGAGCATGCGCAATGCCAGGAGCGAGTGGCCGCCGAGCGCAAAGAAGTTGTCATCGGGCGCTATCGTCGGGACACCGAGCACCTCTGCCCAGATCGCCGCAAGCGTCTTGGTCTGATCAGCTCGCGCTGTCGGTAGCGCCACCGGAACACCGGCCGGTTCGACGCGACCGGTCACGGTCTTGGCGAGGGCGGTCGGCGCTGCCGGGATGCGCAACGCGGCGCGATCGACGGCGCCGCTTGCATCGCGCGGAAAGTTGAGGAACACGCTGATGCCGCCCGGCATGGCCGTTTGGGACAGTTGCCGCCCGAGATACTCCATCAGATGCTCCGGCAGGCGGTCGAGCGGCTCGGTGATCGTCGATGCCGGGGTGACAAAGGCATGCACGCGCTTTCCATCGTCCTCGACCAGCACCACGGCCGAGCCGACGGATGGATGGGCGGCAAGCATCTGTTCGATCGCCGTTGCCCGACCGGTCTCTACCCGTTGGGTCTTGATCTCCCGCGTGGGGATGACCAGCGCCGAAAGCGGAGCCGAGGGATGCTCCAGTGCCGCTTCATAGGCCTCCTGCCAAAGCCGCAGCAGGGATTCGATCGTGCTCTTTTCGAACAGATCGGCATTATACTCGATGGACATGCGCCATCCGCTCGGCCTGCCGACCATGATGAAGCTCAGATCGTAGATAACGCCCGGAGATTGCGACGGCGCGCTGATCAGCTCGAAACCGCCATATTGCTGATCTTCCAGGAAGGCCTTCTGCAGGTTGAAGTTGACTGAGATCAGCGGGTTGCGCGAAGGGTCGCGGACCGGGTTGACCAGCTCGACCAGTTTGTTGAACGGCATCCTGTGATGGTTGAGCGCAGCCGTCACCTTTTCACTCGCCGAACGCACATGCTCGGCGAAGGAAATGTCGCCGGCCATGTCGAAGCGCAGAACGACATTGTTGATGAAGACCCCGATGAGGTTCTCCAGGTCCGTCTCGTCGCGCCCGGCAACCTGGGACCCGAACATGACGGTGTTTTGTCCGGTGTAGCGATGGAGCAAAGCGCTGACGACGGCAGCCCCGAAACTGTAGAGCGACACCCGGTGTGCGCGTGCAGCAGCGTCGATCCGCTCGCTGAAATCACCCGTATTGTTGACGGAGAGGATGTTGCCACGGCTGGTCTTTACCGGCCCGCGCGGCGTATCGGGAACAACCTCGAAATACGGCGCGCCGGTCAGTTGCTCGCGCCAGAACGATTTCTCCGTCTCAAAGCCGTAACTGTTCAGATACTCCTGCTGCCACAGCGAGAAATCGCCGTATTGCAGCGGCAGATCCGGAACAGACGGCTGCCGGCCGACATCAAGCGCCGCTGCGATCTCGCCGACCTCGCGACCGAGGACGCGGATCGACCAACCGTCAAAGCAACTCTGGTGGGCGGTGATCAGCAAGAAGCCCCGCTCGTTCTCCACCATCAGCAGAGATACGCGGAAGAGATACGGGATGGTGAGATCGAACGGCGCGCGGGCGGTTTCCTCGCCGATCGACAGGATGCGCTGATCGCGCTGTTCTGCCGGCACGTTTCGCAGGTCGATGACGGACATCTTGAAGTCGACCTGATCGACCACCTGCTGGCAGGGCCTGCCGCCGACCTCTACGAAGCGAGTGCGAAGGATCTCGTGGCGCTGGATCACCGTTCGGAAGGCCGCCTCCAACGTCGAGGAGCGGAACGCGCCACGGATCTCCCAGCGCACGGCAACGTTGAGCGCCGGGTTGCCCGGCCTCAACTGATCGAGGATCCAGCAGCGCAACTGTGTCTGGGAGCAAGGGAACTCCGCAATCACGGTGGGTTCGGCCACAGGTGCAATGTTGTTGGTCTCTTTCATGCTCGTGATACCTGCTCAAACCGGCGCCGGGCGCCATTGCGGAAATCTCTCAGCGAAGGGACCTGCGGCTGGGTGCCGTTCAGATCGATGTCGTCGCGTGTCTCGGCAAAGGTGGCCAGTTCTGCGATGGAGGGATGCATCATCAGATGTTTCGCCTCCAGGCGCAGGCCACTGTCCAGCATGCGGGCGGCGATGCGGAAGATGATCAGTGAATCCGCCCCGAGCGCGTAGAGGTTGTCCTCGACGCCGATCTCCTGCGAGTTCAGGACGTCGCACCAGATCTCGCAGAGCCGTGTCTCCATGGCGGTGCGCGGCGGTACCCTGATGGCGGCGACCTCGCGTTGCGGCAGGCCGCGCTGTTCGAGCGTCTTGCGGTCGAGCTTTCCGTTCGCCGTCTGGGGAAGCGCCTCCTCCAGCACCCAGAAACCGGGCACCATATGTGCAGGCAGATTGGCCTCCGCATGCGCGGCAAGCATGGATGTCGACGGCTTGCTGTCCTGGTTTTCCGGAATGACATAGCAGACCAGCTGCTTGTCGCCGTTGCTGTTCTGGGCGGCGACAACAGCGCATTGGCGAACACCGGGAGCACTGGCTATCGCAGCCTCTATGTCGCCGAGCTCGATGCGGAAACCGCGCAGCTTGATCTGCTGGTCGCGCCGGCCAAGCAATTGCAGCGAACCATCCGCGAGCCGCCGGCCGACGTCGCCGGTCTTGTAGAGACGCTGGACAGTTCCGGTGCCGATGTCGATATCGACAAAGGCCTTCTCTGTCAGATCCGGGCGGGCCAAGTAACCGTTGGCGAGGCCCTCGCCACCGATATGCAGTTCACCAGTGACGCCGATGGCGGCAACCCGGTTGGCCTTGTCGAGGATGAGGAGCTGCGTGTTGGCAATGGGATGGCCGATGGTGACCGGCTTTTCGCCATCTTCGATCCGCTGCACCGACGACCAGACCGTCGTCTCGGTCGGGCCATACATGTTCCACAGCTCGGCCCCGCGACCGAGCAATGAGGATGCCAGCGCCTTGGGAAGCGGTTCGCCGCCGCACAGCATCTTGAGGCCCGGGCGGCTGAGGCCGGCCTCGACCAGCATCTGCCAGAGCGTCGGCGTCGCCTGAAGCACGGTCGCACGGCTGCTTTCGACGAGCCGCACGAGAGCAAAACCGTCCTGCACCGTGTGCCGGCCGGCAAGCACGACCTTGGCGCCGGTGATCAGCGGCAGGTAGAGTTCGAGGCCGGCAATGTCGAAGGAGATCGTCGTCACCGCGACGATCGTGTCGCGATCGTTAAGCCCCGGTTCCCGCGCCATCGACGTCAGAAAGTTGACCAGGGCACGATGGGAAACTTCGACCCCCTTCGGGGCTCCGGTCGATCCCGAGGTAAAGATGATATAGGCGGCTGTCGCTGCGTCCGTCGGGATTTTCGGCAGCTCCGTTGCCAAGTTTGCAGCCCCGGCGGCGCCGTCGATGCGGAGGATGGCGACATCCTTGCCCGCCAGCCCCTCCGCCCGGTCGCTATCGCAGATCATGCCCGCGACCCGCGCAACCTCCAGTGTCTGCGACAGGCGCGTTTCCGGATGCGCCGGGTCGAGCGGCACGTAGGCATGTCCCGATTTCATGATCGCCAGCAGGGCGATCACCATTTCAAGCGACCGTTCGACCAGAAGTGCCACGCGCTGCCCCGGTTCCGGGATTGCCTTCTGGATCCGGCAGGCCAGCTGGTTGGATCGCGTTTCGAGATCGCCATAGGTCATCGTCTCGCCGTCGAGTTCGACGGCGACCGCGGTCGGCTGCTCGGCAGCCCTGCGGGCAAACAGCGAGAAGACGAATGCGTCGCGATCGTAGTCGGCGGACGTATCGTTCAGGCCCTCGGCAAGCCAGGCCTGTTCGGCCGCAGACAGCAGCGGCAGATCGTGGATCGGCCGGGTCATGTCGGCAGCCAGCGCCGTAACCAGTGTCGCGAAATGGCCGATCCAGCGCTCGATCGTGCTGCGCTCGAACACTTCGGCATTGTAGTCGACATCGATGCGAACGCCCTTGGGGCTTTCGGTCAGATTGAAGAACATGTCGAAATTGGAGAACGCCTTGGCGTTCGACGCGATCCTGGTCTGCAGCCCGCCGAACTCCAGATTGTCCGGAATCCGCTCCAGATTGAACTGGATCTCGGTCAGCGGCAGGCGATGCGTATCGCGCTTGACGCCGAGCTTTCGGACCAGCGTACCGTAGGTGTAGTCCTGGTGCTCGAACGCGCCGAGCACGAGCTGCTGCGTCGCCTTGAGGTGCTCGTCGAAGCGTTTATCGGACGAGACCGTCTGGCGAAGCGGCAGGAGATTGACGCAATGGCCGACGAGCGTCTGGCCATCGAGCAGGCTCTGCCCGGCCGAAGGCACGGCGACGACGATGTCGTCCTGCCCGGAGAGGCGGGAGATCATGATCTGCAGCGCCGCCAGCAAGGTCGAAAACAGCGTGGCGCCGGACTTTGCACCCGCCTTCTTCAGGGCTTTGTAGGTTTCCGCCTCTATGTTGCCGGTGACGGTGCCGCCGGCAAAGCTGCGGCGATCCGACCGCGGCCGATCCAGCGGCATTTCCGGCAGGTCGGGGACATCCTTGTATTGGTCGAGCCAGAACTGTTCGGTCGCGTTTGATATCTCCGCATTGGGAGCCAGATCGGTCGCATAGGTGGCAAAGGACAGCGGCGGCGCCAGCCCGGCCTCGGCGTTGCGCACATAGGCCGAATAGGTTGTGGCAAGCTCTTGGATCAGGACATTCACCGACCAGCCATCACAGACGATGTGATGCGCCGTGAGGACCAGGCGGTGGCTATCGGGCGCCACCCGGACGATGGAAGCCCTGACCAGCGGCCCGTTGGCAAGATCGAAGGGGGTGTGCGCATCCTCATCGATCAGCTGTCGGAACAACGCCTCGCCATCGCTCTCACCGGCAAGGTCGATATCGGCCACATCGAGCTCGAAATCGGGAATGAATTCGAAATGATCGCCTGCCCGGCCGAAGCGGATCTGCAGTGCGTCGTGTCTTGCGACCACCGCGTCGAGCGCCCGACCAAGGCGCTCGCGGTCAAGCGGCCCGTCCAAAACCATCGTGAAGGACTCGTTGAAGGAGCACGAGGCTTCGTCGCCGACCTGGGCAGCCAGCCAGATCTCCTTTTGCGCTTCCGTCAGCGGCGCCGTTGACGGTCGGGCAGCGATCACGGCTGCGGGCGCTGGCGCAATATCCTCTGCCTGGCGTTGCGTGCCCAGGATGCCGACCGATTGAAATGCGTCAAGGCTCGTGCGGAAGGCGGCGGCAATCGCTTGGAAATCCGCCTCACTGTGGGCGGTCGTCAGGAAGCAGGGATAGCCGTCCTGGATATGGACGCCTTGCATGCGCATTTTGGCATAGATGAGCGAGCCGAGCGGGTCGTTGCTGCCGAAGTCGGTGAAGAACCAGCTCTTGTAGCCGTTGACGGTCTTGGCGATCCCGCGCCGGGTGAGATCGGCGTTGATCTCCGCGACCAGAGCCTGTGTACGATCGGCGACGGCGCCATAGAGTGCGGCCCCTTCGCCCTTGATGTGCTGGAGAACGGCCCTGGCCGCCGCAAGCACGAGAGGATGGCGCACGAACGTCCCGGCAAAGAAGGTCGGCGCGGTCATCGGAACGCTTTCATCGCCGTAGTTCCAGCATCCGCCGTCAAGCGCATCCATGAAGCGGCTGTCGCCGACCAGCACGCCGATCGGCATGCCGCCGCCGATGACCTTGCCATAGGTCGCCATGTCGCCCTTGATGCCCCAGACCGCCTGAATGCCGCCGGGGTCGACGCGGAAGCCGGTGACGACCTCGTCGAAGACCAGTGCGAATTCGGATTTCGTCGCGATATCGCGCAGCTCGCGCACGAACTCGACCGGCCGCAATTCCGGATGACGGCTTTGAACCGGCTCGATGATCACCGCGGCGATATCGCCGGCGTTGGCTCTGATCCACTCAAGGCTTTCCGGATCGCCGTAGCGAAGCACCGTCATGTTGGCGACGGAGGCAGACGGGATCCCGGCGGCAACCGGTATCGCGACGGGCGCGCCCGTTCGGTTCTTGCCCTTGACCAGCACCTCGTCGAACTGCCCGTGATAATCATTGCCGAAAACCACGATCCGGTCCCGGCCGGTCACCGTGCGCGCCACCCGCATGGCCGCCATGACGGCTTCCGAGCCGGTGTTGCAGAAGGTCACGCGCTCGTGTCCGGTCATATCGGTGATCATCTCGGCGACTTCGCCGGCAAGCGGCGTCTGCGGGCCGATGGCAAATCCGGCGTCGGCCTGCGCCTTCACCGCTTCCACGACGAAATCCGGCGCATGGCCGAAGGCCGTCTGCCCCATGCCGTTGACCAGATCGATATATTCGTTGCCGTCGACGTCCCAGATGCGCGATCCCTTCGACCGGTCGGAAACGACGGGGAAGACGATCTCCTTCCAGTCCTGGCGGAATCCGGCAGCGGTGCGCGGATCGGCCAGCCATTTCCGGTTCTGGTCGGTGAAGCTCTTCGACTTTCCGTTTCGCTCCTCATAGGCCGCGATCAATTCCGAAACGAACGCCTGTTTCTGTGGGGTCATCTCCGCCGCGAGGCTCTTGGCGCCCGGGCGGTAGAGCTTGATGCGCTCCGCTCCGATCTCGCCATCGGCCGGGCGATCGACCTGCTCCTTCGGCGCCGGCTGCGGCTCATTCGACGCAATCGGGCTGGGGATCGCCGCCGAAGCAGCAATCGAGATTGCAGGCGGGGTGGCGACGGAACCCGTCGCCTGGAGCACCTGCAACTGCTGTGAAACGATCGTCTGCAGCAGCTGCAGTTGCGACTGGAGGACGGACTCGATGCCGGCAACAGTCGCTGCCGTCGTGACGGGCAAAACCGGCAGCGGCGCCTGTGCTGCTACGGCCGGAGCCACGGCCGCTGCGAGCGGCGGCGTGGCCACCGGTGCGGCTGCCGGCGCCTGCTGCGGCTCGGGCGGCAGCTGCCGATCGAGATGCGCGGCCAGATCCTGGATGGTGGGAATATTGCTCAGGAGCTCCCGGAACGAGAGCTTGATCTTGTAGTCCTTCTCGATCCTCTGGGCGAACTGGCCGATGAAGAGCGAGTCAAAGCCGAGCTCCAGGAATGTCGCGCCCGTTTCGCCCGGTCCGAGCGCCTCCCCCGACATGTCGCTGAGCAAAGTGATGAGGGAAGTTTGCAATGCAGGGATACGGCTTGCGGCAGCAACTGGTGTGGCAACATCCATGATTTTCATCCCGTCAATCGGTTGCGCTTGAGTGTCGATGGAAGCCGGTTCGGTGGCAGGTGGCTGCACGGCCGACGACGCCGGCCGGCTTACGCCGCGCCGCGCCGAGGCTGGAGCGTCGATCCAGTGGCGCTGTCGCTGGAACGGATAGGTAGGCAGCACCAGCGGTGCCCTGCCGGCAGAAGACGACGTCGGCCAGTTGATGTCGCAGCCCGACATCCAGAGCTTGCCGTGCGCCTCGGCGAGGGTTTCGCCGGCGGCATGCGCGCGGTCATGTTCCGGCAGCGACTGGACGACTGCGGTGACGGCATCGCGGGCGAGCGTCTGTGCGGCAAAGACCGACAGAGTGCGACCAGGGCCGACCTCCAGCAAGACAGGCTTCCGCCCCTCGCAAAGGGCCGACAGCCCGTCGGAAAACCGGACGGCGGCGCGGCAATGCTTCGCCCAGTAGTCGGGTGACATGCCCTGTTCGATCGTCTGCCAACCGCCGGTGACGCAGGAGATATAGGGCGTTATGGCAGTACCGTAGGTGACCTTTGCCGTCTCTTCGCGCAGGGCATCAGTGACGCCGTCCATCATCGCCGAATGAAACGCATGGGACGTGTGAAGCCGGCTGAAGGCGATACCGGCGCGCTCCATCGCAGCGCACGCCGCATCGACGGCGGCGAAGGTGCCGGAGATCACGCAGAGTTTCGGGGCATTGACTGCGGCGATTTCGACCTCGTCGCCGAGATGGGCGGAGACTGTCTCGACATCCGCACGCACGGAAACCATCGCGCCTTGCGGCTGCGACTGCATCAAGCGTCCGCGCGCAGCGACGAGCCGCACTCCGTCCTCGAAAGAGATGACATTGGCGAGCGTCGCGGCGACGAATTCGCCGACGCTATGGCCGATCATGGCGTCGGGCTTCAAGCCACGGCTCATCCATAGCCGTGCCAGAGCATATTCGACGAGATAGAGACAGGGCTGCGCTATGCGGGTCTCGCGCTGTTCGTCGGCCATGGCCTGGCTCACCGTGCCAGCGTGGCAGATGAAATCGCGCAGGTCCGTCTTCAGCGGTGCCCGGAGCAACTCCGTGCCCCTGTCGATCCAGCGGGTGAATTCCGGCTCGCGGTTATAGAGCGCCGCTCCCATGCCGACATATTGCGATCCCTGGCCGGGGAACATGAAGGCGAGCGACGGCCTGTCCGTCGCGACCGCGCTCGGCGTTCGCTCGCCGCCGAGGCGCTCGATCGCCTGGTCGATATCGTTGACGGCAATGGCAGTGCGATGGCTGAAGGCGCGCCGTCCAGTTTGCAGCGTGTGCGCGACCTGCGACAGCGGCAACGCCGGATGCGCCTGCAGATGATCACGCAGGTTCAGCCGCATGGCCGCAAGCGCGGCTTCGTTGCGGGCAGACAGCGGCAGGATATACGGCCCCCGCGCCATGTCGGCGACGTCGCCTTGCGACACCGGCGCCTGCTCAAGCACGAGATGGACATTGGTGCCGCCGACGCCGAACGAGCTGATGCCGGCACGGCGCGGACCTTCGGTGGCCGGCCAGTCGGTGGTGCTGGCGGGAATGTAGAAGGGGCTGTCGTCGAGATTGATGCGCGGGTTCGGCCGTTGATAATTCGCCATTCCCGGTATCTTGGCGTGATAGAGCGCCAGCGTGGTCTTGATCAGTCCGCAGACGCCCGCGGCCGCATCGAGGTGACCGACATTGCCCTTGACCGAGCCCAGGGCACAAAGCTGCCGCTTGTCGCCCGCCTCGGCAAAGGCGGCGCACAATCCGCCGAACTCGATCGGATCGCCGAGCGGGGTCGCGGTGCCGTGGCATTCGACATAGCCGATCGTCTGGGGATCGACGCCCGCGTTTGCCAGAGCCGACGAAATCGCATCCGCCTGCCCGTCGACGCTTGGCGCCGTAAACCCGATCTTGTCCGAACCGTCGTTGTTGATGCCATAGCCGCGAATGACCGCGAAGATCCGGTCGCCATCCCGAAGCGCGTCTTCAAGCCGCTTCAACAAAACGATGCCCGCGCCACTGCCGAAAACCGTTCCGGCCGCCTGTTCATCGAACGGTCGGCAGACGCCGTCGGGCGAAACCATGCCGCCCTCCTGGTAGATATAGCCGCGCCGTTGCGGGATCGTGATCGATACCCCACCCGCAAGCGCCATGTCGCAGCTGTAGGTCAGCAGATTCTGGCAGGCCTGGGACACGGCCAACAGAGACGTGGAGCAGGCCGACTGGATGGCGATTGCCGGTCCGCGCAGGTTGAACTTGTAGGCGATACGGGTCGCCAGAACGTCCGTCACCGAGCCGACGATCTGCTGGAAACAACCGATCTGATAGTTGGAGGTGAACTCCTCGGTCTTCGCCCTCTCGCCCAGGACATTGTTGATGAGATAGGTGGGCATCGAAGCCCCGGCGAAGACACCGATCAAGCCGGGATAGCGGTGGGGATCGTACCCGGCCCGCTCCAGCGCCTCCCAGCAGACCTCGAGAAAGACGCGGTGCTGGGGATCTGTGACCGCCGCCTCCCGCGGGAACATGCCGAAGAACTCGGCGTCGAACATGTCGATGTAAGGGAGCTGCGGCCGGGCCGGCACATAGTTCGCCGCCGCACGTTCCTCGTCGGTGAACGCATCCTCGATTTCTTCCGGTCTCAATTTCGAAAATGCGTGCCGCCCCTCGCACACGAGATCCCAAAGCGCCTCGACCGACGGGGCATCCGGAAAGCGGCCAGACATGCCGATGATCGCAATACCCGTCACCTCCTGGTCATTGCGATCCGAACCGCGGGCGTCACCCGCATCGTTGAAAACGGTCATGAAGCGCTCCTGCGGAAGTGGGACATGTTCTTCTTTTGCAACGCGGCACGTTCGGCCGCTGTCATCGCCCGGGCACTGGCCGACGATTTTCCGTCGAGGAAGCCAGCCAACTCGCGAATGGTCGGGTGCTTGAACAGGGCAACCACGTCGATCGGACGGGCGAGATTTGCCTCCAGCCCCGCATGCACCCGCATCAGTTGCAGCGACGTACCCCCCAAATCGAAGAAATTGCGATCGAGCTCCACGGCCTGCAGGCTGAGCACGTTGCGCCAGAGGTCTTGCAAGAGTGCCTCGGTCCGACTGGCGACCGGCGCGTTTTCGGCCGGCAAAGCGTCCACCGGTAGCGGCAGGCTGGCACGGTCGACCTTGCCCGACTGATGCAGCGGCAGTTGGTCGAGCACGATGACGCTGCTCGGGATCATGTAGGCGGGCAGACTGTTGCGCAGTCTCTCCATCACGCCGCGGATCAGCTCGGCGTCATCTGCACGGGTGCCCTCACGCGGGCACAGGTAACCGACGATGCGCTTGTGCGACTGATCCAGATGCTGGCAGATGACGACACCGTCGGCGAGCCGCGGGTCACGCCGCAAGGCGGCTTCGATCTCGTCAAGCTCAATGCGTTTTCCGTTCAGCTTGATCTGCCGGTCCCGCCGCCCTCGGAAAAGCAGGATGCCGTCGTCGCCGAGTACGGAGAGGTCGCCCGTCAGGTAACCGCGCACATCGCCCTGTTCGGTGCGGATGGTGACGAACCGTTCAGCCGTCAGCTCGGGACGCCGGAAATAGCCGATGGCAACGCCCTCGCCGGTGAGGACGAGCTCACCCTCTATGCCGCACCCGACCGGGCGATGGTCCTCATCGACGATCAATATTCCGGTGTGGCTGACAGCCCCGCCAATCGGCACGTCCTTGCCGTCGAAACCCGCGGGAATGTCGAAAGCAGTGGCGATGACGGTGATTTCCGTCGGTCCGTAACCGTTGGTCAGGCGGCAACCCGGGTGTGCCTTCTGAAAGCGTTTGACGTGTTCGGCCGAGGCGACTTCGCCGCCGAACAACATGTGCCGCAACGCCGGCAGCTCGCCGCAGGAGAAATCAGCGAGCAGGTTGAACAGGCCGGTGGTGAGCAAGGAAACGGTGACGCCGTTGTCGCGAATGACGTCCCTAAGCCGGCCAATCGAGAAATTTCCGTCTGGCAACCCGGCGATGGTCCCACCGTTTGTCAATGTGGCCCAAATCTCGAACGTGGAGGCATCGAAAGCGATTGTAGCGGCGTGCAGCATCACGTCGGCACTGCCGATCTGCACGTAATTTTGATCGAGGCCGAGGCGGGTAATGCCACGATGCGGAATGGAAACGCCCTTTGGCCGGCCGGTCGAACCCGAAGTGTACATAACGTAGGCCATATCGCCGCCGCCGACAGGCACTGGATCGAACGGCTTTTTCTCGGCTTGCTGCGCGAGATCGGCGACAACGGCATCCAGATCGGCGATCATCCCCTTGACGCTCGGCACCAGACGCATGGTGGCGAGCGTACAGGTATCGACAAAGATCACCTTGGGCTCACAGTCGCCGATGACATAGTCGAGATGATCGACGGGAAAGGTCGTGTCGAGGGGAAGATAGGCAGCGCCGGCCTTGAGGGTGGCCAGCATGGCGACGATCGTTTCAAGGGAGCGCGGAACGAAGAGGCAGACAATATCGCCCTTCTTTACGCCCTGCCCCATCAGATAGGCGGCGAGCAGATCGGACAACAGATCAAGTTCGCCATAGGTGATCGAGTGGTCGTCGAAAACGATCGCCGTTGCAAGCGGGGCAGCCTGGGCCTGCTGGTGAACAACGGCATGAACGGAGCGGTCAGGGTCATAGTGCAGCGTTTCCCGCGAGCGGCCCGCCGCACCGCCGGACATCGCCGCCGAACCGTCGGGCTCGGGAAATCGGAACTCAGCCATCTTTCGCCTCCTGTCCCTCTCGCTTCGCTACCCCCGCGGAAGACGAAGACGTCTCCTTGCAGCGGACGGCCGGCGAAATTTGCTGCAATGCCGTCGTCAGCCAGAATTCCATGGTGGCGGAAAATGAACAGATGATCATTGGGATAGCCGCATCGCCACCCGGCCATCAAAAGGGTTAGGCCCGCTTAGTCCTTAGGGGGATGCAAGCCACGGAGATGCACGAACGACACGCAGGCCTGGCGGTCAAACCCGCTCGTCATCGATTTGTTTTTCTGGATTTTTCCCGATCGCAGGCAGAACGCGCCCGAGTGGAGCGAGGAAGGCGAAACGACTTGGCCGGCGCCGCCTATTGAAGGTCGTAGGCCCTGACATAGTCGATGAACATGTGAGATGGATCCGGCGCCTGGTCGGCGGTTTTTTCGACGAGCGCGAGGTTGAGCAGCACGTACATCGGCTGCCGGTGTTCAGGCCGCGTTTCGGCCTTCCACACGAGTTTCCGATCGAAATACATCCGGATGAACTGGGAATCGATCTTCACCCCATAGCTATGAAATTCTCCGGGGTCGGCATCGCGAAATACCTCGATCCGGCTGAATTGGGAATCGTCCTTGTCACCGCGATGCCAGACATGGATGACCGAGGAATAGCCTTCCGGCTTGTCGCCGTAGAATTCCATCACGTCGATCTCGGCCGTCGACTTCGAGCGGTCCTTGCCGATCAGCCAGAAGGCGGGCCACACGCCCGGGCCGACCGGCAAACGCGCGCGCATTTCGAAATAGCCGTATTGCTGGGCAAAGCCATTGCCCTTGGCGTCCACCGAGGCCAGCAGGCCGGACTGCCAGTCGCCTTCCGGGTCACGCTTGGCTTCGATCCTCAGTATGCCATTCTCAGTCTTGAACGGAGTGCGTTGACCGGGATTGGCAAAGCGAGCTCCACCGAAATCCCCCGACCAGGGCGTATGTGCGATCCACCGGGTGCCGGGCCCCCAGGCAGATACGCTCAGATCGTCGAAATTCTCGTCGAAGGTCAGCGGCATGTCGTCGATCGGAAGCTCATCGCCCGTATCGCCGGCCGTGTATCCGTCGGCATAGGTCACCGACATATGCATCATCAAGCACAGGCAGCCGACGACAGGCCGGATGAAAAACCGAACTGGCAGGCGGCGGGCCGGGCAAGGGCAAGCTTCGCGAACAGATGGGGTCATGATGCAAAACTAACGCGGCCCCCCATCAAGGGTCCATTACCGATTCAGGCCGCCGCTTTATGCGAAAGGCTTAGCCGCAGGCGTAAATACGCGACATGCCGCCTTTGATAGGATTGTTCCGGTAACTGGAACTAGTGGCATGAGCTTCGAACTGATCGGCTTCGCTACCGTACTCGTTGGAGTGGGCGTCCTGATGGCGCCGATCCACTGGGCATTGACGTTCATGGTCGTTTCAACGGCTCTCGGCTCTGCGGCCGCCATCAACCTTCCCGCGCTCGGTGGTGCATCCATCCTCGTTCCCAATGTTCTCCTGTTGTTCTTCGGCCTTCGCATCCTGATGGCCTATGGCGAGGGGCCCGTGCTTGCTGCCTTCGCGCCCGCCGGTGCCGGCTTCTGGCTGATGGTGCTCACTTTTTTCGGCGTGCTGACGGCGGTCCTGTCGCCTCGCCTCTTCCAGGGCGCCGTCGACGTGATGACAGTCGAGCGATCAGTCGGCGCGAGAAGTTTCATATCGCTGTCGCCGCTGCGATTTTCGTCCAACAACATAACGCAGGCCGTCTATGCGCTCGGCGGCCTTGCCTGTTTCGGATTCTGTCATGCCTATCTGCGCCGGACGGCTGCACCGTCACACCTCGTCAACGCCATCCTCATTGCTGCAGCGGTCAACCTCGCCTTCGCGGCGGCCGACATTGTCACCTATTTCTCCGGCACCGAATATCTGCTGAGCGTGGTGCGGACGGCCAACTACGCCCTTCTGACCGCGGCGGAAAAAGGTGGTCTGAAGCGGATTTCCGGATCGTTCCCCGAAGCATCAGCCTTTGCCGATTACACCCTGGTCCTGTTTGGCGCGACCGCCAGCCTGTGGCTCGACCGGGTGCGTTCGCCGGCGACAGCCTTCCTCGCGACCGCCTCGCTCGCAGGGCTGGTGTTCTCCACCTCGGCGACCGCACTGCTCGGGCTTGCGGTGGTCTTCCCATTTCTCTGGATACGCGCGCTGGTGACGGTCTTCGAGCGAAAAAAGCCGGCACGTCCAGTCTTTCTGGCCGCTCTCTTCCTGGTCGTGCCGCTCGTCATACTCACCGTCGTCAACGTGTTTCCGGAAACCGTGTCGACTGTTTACGACTTTCTCGATGAGATGCTCCTGTCAAAGGTCGACAGCCAGTCCGGCCGCGAGCGGGCGATGTGGAACGCTGCCGCCTACGAGGCCTTCGTCAACACCTTCGGCATGGGGGCGGGCCTGGGGAGTGCACGCGCCTCGAGCTATCTGATGGTTCTCCTTTCGAATGTCGGCGTCCTGGGGCTCGTCATTTTCTGCGTCTTTGTCACGACCATCCTGTGCGCTCGCGTGGCGCCAGGCGCCCAGCGGCGAGCAGAGAGCGTTGCCGCGCTGAGGGCGGCGAAAGCCGGCGTTATCGCCGCACTCAGCACGGCTCTCGTATCGGGCACCGTCTATGACCTGGGCCTTATGTTCTACATCCTCGCCGGTAGCGTGTCGGCGCTGACATGCCGGCAAATCGCCGAGGCAAGAACGGCAAGACCGCGGTTGGTTGATGCGACCAGTCCGCGCCGCATGGGAGGCTCCTGATGAAGATCGTCATCTTCAACGTCAAATACAGCGAAAACCTCGGCGACGGCATCCTTGCCCAGTGCCTGGAGACGGCGCTGGCGCGCGGCGCCAGGGGACTGGAGGTCAAGACGATCGATCTGGCCGGCAGGACGGCTTTCGGTACCGGCGGTGGCGGGCGGCGCCGGCGGTTGTTGAAGGTGCTGCAAGCACTGCCGTCATTCGCGCGTCGGCTGGTCGTAAGGCAGGCACTTGGTCCGACACTCCGCCGATTACAAGTGGAATGGCAGAAGGAGATCGACGATGCCGATGCTGTTGTCATTGGCGGGGGAAACCTGTTTCAGGACGATGATCTGAACTTCCCGCTCAAGGTCGGCGCGGCGCTCGATTGCGTCAAACGCAGCGGCAAACCTTTGGCTGTCTATGCCGTCGGCACCAGCCGGGACTGGTCGTCGCAGGCAAGGCAACTCTTCGGCGTGCTCGAGGAAAGCCAACTCGTCCACGTCTCGGTTCGCGATACCATTGCCGGCCGCAACTGGCTCGGCCATTTTCCAGCCGGGCCGCACGCCCGGATACTGCCCGACCCCGGGTTGCTCGTTCGCGAGATCGTCGCAAGCCACGCACTCGAGCCGCTGAAAGTCGATGACCGGGCAATTGGTATCTGCGTCACCGATCCGCTCATCCTGCGGCGTCATTCCAGCCACGGTTCGCAAGGAATTCCGTTCCGACACGCCGATGACTATCACCAATTGCTCGACCTGATGCTCGATGCCGGATATCGGGTCTGCCTCTTCACCAATGGAGCGCAGGAAGACCAGGCCTTTGCGCGGCGCGTTCTTAACGGCGGGGGTCTCGCTGCCCATATCGACAGCGGTAATCTCTGTCTCGCCCCCCGCCCCAAAACGCCCGAGGAACTGATCCACATCCTCGCATCGACTCAGGTCATACTGGCGCATCGCCTGCACGCCTGCATCGCCGCCTATTCGCTCGGCGTGCCACAGGTCGGTCTTGGCTGGGATCCAAAAGTCGACGGCTTCTTCCAGTTCGTCGGCCGGTCGGAATATTTTGCCGGAGAAGCCGATATCTCCGCACAGCATGTGGCCTCACTGCTTGAGGAGGCGGCCCGCAAGGGCATCGACCCCGCGGTCCACGGCTCGGTCCTCCATCAGGCCCGCGAAGGTATCAGCCAGCTGCGAGATTGCCTGGTAGCACATCAAAACCGCGGCGTGAGCCGGAAGACCCAGCCAGCGGTTGCGACGAGCGACAGAGGCATGGCCGACTACGCCTGGTCAAACGGTCTCTAGCCATCACGGGTCACGCCCACTGCGGCGCGCGGTCTTCGGCACGGCCGACGCCTAAAGCACAAGCGCTTCAGCCTCTTACCACCGGCCCCACCCAGCCGGATTAAGCTCATATCGATGTGTTTTCCCGCCATTACTAACCATCTTGGGTAATATTCCTAACCACCGGTTGTTTGCTATATACTTAAGTACAATCGAAAAGATCGAAGAGAGAGTGCGCCTTTATGGTGGGGCAACTTGGTGCATCGATAGGCTCGCCCGTGTATCGCGAACCGTCGAGTTTCGACACAGACCAGCAGAAGTCGGAACTCTCCATCGCGCGAAAGCGGGTGTTCCCGGCGGGCTCGATTCTTTTCGAGCCCGAAGGCAGATCATGCGTTCTGTTCTTCATCTCCGGCTGGAGCGTCAGCCGCAAGATTCTGGCGAACGGTACCCGCATTGTCATCGAATTCATGCTGCGCGGCGACATGGTTTGGACCTTGTCTTCGGACATGACGCAGGAAACGATCCAGGCACTTTCCGACGTTACCGCCTACGAGTTCGCGGTGCCTCCCGGCACCAGGGGACCCGATTTGTCACCCAGAATCCAGCAGAACTTCGTGCACGAGATGCTGAAGCGCCAGGCCAGACTGACAGAGCGGTTGGCAAACATCGCACGTCGCGACGCGTTGGAGCGTACGGGGCACCTTCTGCTCGAGCTCGCAGTCCGGGCGGGTAAACCCGACAGGCCGGGATTTGACGGCTTCGAATGCCCGCTGACGCAGTCCGACATCGGCGACGCCGTCGGACTGTCGACCGTGCACATCAATCGCGTTCTGAAGGAGATGAGGTTGAAGGGATTGTTATCCTTCAGGAATGGCATCGTCGAATTTCTCGACCGCAGACGGCTGGCCGAACTGGTCGACTTCGATCCGGGCTATCTCAGCACGAATCCCGGTTGATTCCTGGCTGTCCTTTAACCTGTGTTAATGCGCACCACCAATATATGTGGTCTGATTGCCAAGCTATAACAACAAAATATGAGAGGAACCCGAAGGAATACTAATACCAATACTTGTATGTAGAATATTTACACCCATGAAAATAAGAATAAGAAGGAGCAAATTCAATGGATATTCGTACAGCAACAATTGCAAGAAACACCACGACGCGGCCGACATCCTTCCCAAGCGTACTGGAGCAGCGTCCGCCGCAAAGCCTGGCCGGTTCGGATATGACCGATCAGGAGGAGGACCTCGACTACATCCTGCTCATCGACCCTCGTGCTCTCGACCGGGAGTGTCTGTCGAAAAGCCTGACGGGCTACGACCCCGGGCTGACCATCGTCACCGTCGGATCGTTTGACGAATGGCGCAGCCGCAAGCTGCAGACCGACCCTTCCGCGATTCTTCTTATCGTCGGCGGCAGCAAAGTGGGCGACCTCGCAGTCTGCGAAAAGATCGAGACGCTGGTTGAGAAGTTCAAGTACAGCCCGGTGATCGTGGTCGCCGAAACGGATGAACTCGGCCAGATTCTCAAAGCATTGGAATGCGGTGCCCGTGGCTACATTCCAAGCAATGTCGGCATCAATGTCGCTGCCGAAGCGATTGCGCTTGCGCGCGCTGGTGGCGTCTTCGTTCCGGCAAGCAGCATCCTGACGATGAGAGAGGCAATCAACTCCGTCGTCAATGGCGCCCGTTGCTCCGACAGCCTGTTCACGCCGCGGGAAATCGAAGTGGCCGAAGCCTTGCGCCGTGGAAAGGCAAACAAGATCATCGCCTATGAGATGGATCTGTGTGAAAGCACCGTGAAGGTTCACATCAGAAACATCATGAAAAAGCTGAACGCGACCAACCGCACCGAGGTCGCCTACAAGATCAGGGAGTTCATGAAGTAGGCCGGCTGCGCAAACGACCCGGCAGGCCTCACGAACAATGAAGGCACCGACAGGCGTGTTTTGATCACCGTCTGCGGACGGCGGCTCTGACCGGCGAACACGTCCCTCCTATGTCCGGCAATGCGGCCGGCATGGGGAGACATGTGTGGCGATGAAATCACCCGCCTTCGCCAGGCTTGGCAAGAGCTCGACGTGGACGTCTTGTTTCAGCGCGCCGATCGGCCTTCAAGGCGGTCTGTGCTGATGACCTGCGTTCCGAGGTGCGGGTGGAGATCCGTATGCGGCTGCGTCAACGACTTGCGGCACCATTGACGAGTTTGAGGATCAGCTGGTGGATATTGCCGCCGTCGCTGAGTTCGACCCGATCGAAGTCCCGGCTCCTCTGGCGTTGAGCAACGGACAGCTCGCCCAGACGCCTTGTCAGCTCGGTCCTGATCTTGCGGCAGTTGGGGTCAGCGTCAACGAAGAGCCCGACCGACGTGCTTTCTATCGCCTTGACCAGATCCTTGATGAAGTCGCCATGGACCAGCTCGTGCCTGCGAACGCCTGAGATAAAGGCTTCCCAATTCTGCGCCATGGCTCCCTGCAGCGGTCTCGACGGCTTCGGCAGTGTATAGGTGATGATGAGCTTCGGCTTGGCCGAAACAAGCGTGCAGGCATTGCCCTGCGGCTCATATTTCCTGGTCCAGGTCAGTTTGAAATCGGTGTGAGCAATGGCGCGAACCAATCCGCCGACCTTTGGTCCCCGCTCGCCGATCGACGCATAGAGCTCAGCCCCCGTCTGGCCGGAGATCGCATAGGTGCTGACCTTTTCGACCGCCTGCCATTCCGCATGCGCCATGTGCGGCCACGAAAATGCGCAGATCATAATGCTGCAAAAGAGAACGCCTAGCTTCACCCGAATCCCCTGGAAGGCCCCTGAACGCGCGTGACACTACTGCATAATTCCTGAGATCGGCATCGATTTAAGCAGAAAGGCGGCCGCACGTTTTCACGTTCGCGCGCCCGCCTTCATTCAACCGACTTTCCCGGCGCCGCCGAGCTTGCAACAGCTTTGGCGGCTGCGCTGTCATTTGATCCTACCGGCCGCCGCCCACCGACGGCATTGGATGCCACCCCCGTCGGCAGTGCTATTCGGCGGCGACCGCCGGCGGATAGATCATCGGTATGGCAGGCTCGGCTTCACCCTTTTGAGCGGTTTCCGGCTCAGGCGTCTGCTTCTTCGGCTCCCGGCCGAAGAACAGCGCGTAGCCAGCCGGCAGCACCAGAATTGTCAGAACGGTGGCGACAAGGATGCCGCCCATCATCGCATAGGCCAAAGGCCCCCAGAACACGCCGCGCGAGATCGGGATCAGCGCCAGAACCGCTGTCAGTGCCGTCAGCATGATCGGACGGAACCTGCGCACCGCCGAGCCGATGATGGCTTCGGAGCGATCCATGCCCGCAGCGATATCCTGATCGATCTGGTCCACCAGGATGATCGAGTTGCGCATGATGATGCCGAGCAGCGCGATAACCCCGAGGATCGCAACGAAACCGAAGGGCGCGCCGCTGATCAGCAGTGCTGCCGCCGCTCCGATAATGCCGAGCGGACCGGTTGCCAGAACCAGCATCGCCTTGCCGAAATGCTGGAGCTGGACCATCAGCAGCACGACGATGACGGCCAGCATGATCGGCGCCTTGGCGGCGATCGAACCCTGGCTTTCGGCCGCGTCTTCGGCACCACCCTGGATGCTGATGCTGTATCCGGGAGCAAGACCATCGCGTAGCGTCTGCATGTCGCCATACATCTTCAACGCCACATCGTTCGGCTGCACACCGTCGGGCAAGGTGCCGCGAACGGTAATGGTCGGCAGCCGATCCCTCCGCCATTCGATACCTTGTTCGAGCACGGGCACGACCTTGGCCACCTGCGAAAGCGGAACGAAACTGCCGAAATCGGTCGGGATATAGATGGACTCCACCGACGACAGCAGCGCGCGTGTGGCGTCCGGTTCACGGGCGACGATCGAGACCGTCTCCTCGCCATCGCGGAAGTTGTCGAGCGGCACGCCGGACATGGTGGCCTGCAGCATCTGCCGGACACGCTGCGAGGTGACGCCGAGGGCACGGGCGCGATCCTGGTCGATCACCAGCTTCATCGCCGTCACCGGCTCCAGCCAGTCGTCATGCACGGCACCGAGCTGCGGGTTTTCGGCGAACTTCGCCTTGACCTGATCGGCGATGCGGCGAACCTCCTGGCGATCCGGCCCCATCACGCGCATCTGCACCGGCCAGCCGGTCGGCGGGCCGAGGAAGAGGCGATCGACCTTGGAGCGGATCGACGGGAAATCCTCGGCAAGGATCTTGCGCAGCTTGACGATCAGCCGTTCGCGCGCCGGCTCGTCATTGGCCATGACGAGGAGCTGGGCGAAGTTCGGATTGCGCAGTTGCTGGTCGAGCGGCAGGAAGAAGCGCGGCGCGCCTTCGCCGATATAGGTCGCAATGAAGCGCTTGTCCGCATCGTCCATCATCCGCGCTTCGAGCGCCTTGGCCTGGGTCTCGACTTCCTTGATGCTGGTGCCTTCCGGCAGCCACAGATCGACGAGGATTTCCGGTCGGGAGGATTGCGGGAAGAAGTTCTTCGGAATGAACTGGAACGCCCACAGGCTGACGACGAAGGCGACAAGCGTCATCGACAGCACGATGATGCGATGGTGAACCGCCCAGGACACCGTCGAGCGCAGGCGCCGATAGAAGCGCGTGTCGAAGACATCGTGGTGGCCGCCGGCATGGTGGCGCTGCTTCAGGATCATATTGCCGAGCCACGGCGTGAAATAGACGGCAACGAACCAGGAGACCACCAGGGCGATGCCTACCACATAAAACAGCGAGCGGACATATTCGCCCGCCGTCGAGGCGGCAAAGCCGACCGGAATGAAGCCGGCGGTGGTGATGAGCGTGCCGGTCAGCATGGGGAAGGCCGTCGAGGAGTAGGCGAAACTGGCGGCCTCGACCTTGACTAGCCCCTCCTCCAGCTTGCGCTCCATCATTTCAACGACGATCATCGCGTCGTCGACCAAAAGCCCGAGGGCAATGATAAGCGCCCCAAGCGAGATGCGCTGCAGATCGATGCCAAGCTCGTACATGATGGCAAAGGTCGCCGCGAGCACCAGCGGGATGGTGATGGCGATGACCAGGCCGGAGCGCCAGCCAATCGACAGGAACGAGACGACAAGGACGATCACCAGCGCTTCGCCGAGCGCCTTCATGAATTCGCCGACGGCTTCCGTGACCACTTCCGGCTGGTTGGAGATCTGGTCGACGACGACGCCGTAAGGCAAGGCCGCCTCGAAACGCTGATAGGTCTCTTCGACGGCAGTGCCGACATCGGTGACCTTGAAACCCTTGGCCATCACCACGCCGATCTGGACGCTGTCCTGGCCGTTGAAGCGGAACTTGCGCGAATAGGGATCCTCAAGACCAGACGTGACGGTGGCGATATCGCCAAGGCGGGTGACCTGATCACCGGCGCGCAGGCTGAGGTTGCGCAGATCCTCGACCTTGTCGAGGCCGCCCTCGACGGAAATGCGCACGGAGCGCGTACCGGTATCGACCGAGCCCGCCGGATCGACATTGTTCTGTCCGGCGATGGTATTTCTAAGATCGTTGAGCGTCAGACCGCGCGCAGCCAACACCTTGGAGGAAACGTCGATATAGATCTTCTCGGGCTGGTCGCCGAGGATCACCGCTTTCTCGACGCCCGGCGTCGTCAAAAGCATGTCACGCGCCTCGATCGCAAACTTCTTCAGCTCGGGATAGCTGTATCCGTCGCCGCTCAATGAATGCAGGGTGATGAAGGTGTCGCCGAACTCGTCGTTGAAATACGGCCCGAGCAGCCCTTCAGGCAGCTCATTGGCGATATCGCCGACCTTCTTGCGGACTTGGTAGAACGCGTCAGCCACCTGCTCAGCATTGGTGTCGCCCTCGACCTGCAGGGTGATGATCGCGCTTCCGGCGCGCGTGTAGGAGCGCACGAAATCGAGATGCGGGGTCTCCTGCAGCTTGCGCTCGATCTTGTTGACGACCTGGTCCTCCATCTCCTGGATCGAGGCGCCCGGCCAGAAAGCCTGCACGACCATGACGCGGAAGGTGAAATCGGGATCTTCCTTCTGACCCATGCGCATCAGACCGAGGGCACCGGTGATGATGATCAGGCCGAACAGGAAACGCGCGATGCTGGGATGGGCGATCGCCCAGCGCGAAAGATTGAAAGGCCGCTTTTCTTCGGTGGGCATGGACATCGGCATCATTCCGCGGTTGGGTTGTTTCAGCGCACGATTTCGGCGGCAGCGGTCTTGTCGGCCGCAGCAGACTGGCGGACGACATCGCCCGATATCGCTACCTTCAGGTCTTCGGTCATGAACTGCGTGCCGGCCGCAACGACGAGATCGCCGCGCTTCAGCCCGTCCATCACGCGCACGCCCTCACCGGTAAAATCGGCAATGGCGATCGACCGGCTTTTCACGGTTTGGCTTTCAGGGTCGACGACCCACACCGTTGTCCCACCGTCCTTCTGAGCCAGAGCACTTAGGGGCACGGACATGTGACGCTCGGCATCACCTGCCGACGCCAGGATCGTCGCGGTCATGCCGAGCAGAACGCGTGGATCGTTGGGCAGGCTGACGCGCACAGCAAAGGTTCGCGACGGCTGTTCGGCACTGCCGGCCACCTCGCGGACCTTGCCATCGAGCATCAGGCCCTGGTCCGACCAGAAGGCGGTCTTGACCGCCATGCCAGGCTTGAAATTGGCAACGTCGACCTCCGGAACGGCGATGAGCACTTCCTTCTCGCCGTCGACGGCAACCGCGGCGACCGGGGTACCTGAGCCGACCACCTGACCGACATCGGCCGCGATCGCGGTGACGATGCCGCTGCGGTCGGCAACCAGTTCGGTATAGGTCACCTGGTTCTTCGCCTGAGACAGCGCCGAGCTCGCGGCGTCGCGCGTTGCCGCGGCCTGGTTATGGCTGAGTGTCGCCTGATCCAGTTGCGCCTTGGAGGCGACCTTCTTGGCGAAGAGCTGTTCGGCCCGCGTGCGGACCAGCGCCGTGGTTTCGACCTGACGCTCCGCGGCCTCAAGGTTCGCGGCCGCGCTCTTGACCGAAAGGTCATAGTCCGTCGCGTCGATGCGGGCGAGCCGGTCGCCGGACTTCACCCGGTCACCCACGTTCACCAGACGTTCGGTGATCTTGCCATTGACGCGGAAGCCGAGGTTCATCTCCGTTCGGGCGCGCACGACACCGGAATAGTTCATCGTCCGCGCTTCGCCGGCATCGCCAATTTCAACCACCTTGACCGGCCGCACGACCGGCTTGGCCTCCTCGGCCTCCTCGGAGCAGGCCGCGAGAACAACGGAGATCGCAGCAAGAAGAGCCATCCTTCCGCGGAACGCGAAACGGCTACGGGTTTGAACGGGCAAGGGCATTTCCGCACTCCTGGGGTGGCATCAGCCAAACGGTTCACATCGGGGCAGCAGGCGGCCAGGTCAGTTTTTCAGTGCCTTGATCGCAAATTCGATCAGCTCATCGGGCGTCGCCCGGTTTTCCTTCGAGAGACATTGCGCCACCATCTGCGGGTGGCAGAGGATCACGGTTGCAGCCCCAAAGCATCTGGAGGCAGCATCGGCGTCCTGTTCGGGGAATTCGCCCGCAAGAATGCCTTCGCGGATCACCTCGGCGACAAGGGCGTGCAGGCGATCGATATGCTTGTCGATCACATGCCAGTCGCGCTCCATCGCGATGACGACCATCTCGTGCACCTTCTGGTCGTCGAGCATGACCTCCACGGTCATCTGATGCTGTGCGCGGATATATTGCCGCAAGCGCTCGGTCGCGCTCAGCTGCAACCGACAGATCTCCTGGGCCTGCTGGTAGCTGGCCGCCAGCATGCGACCGCAGATCGCCTGGTGAATCTCGGCCTTCGAGGCGAAGAAGCGGTAGATGTTGGCCGGCGACATGCCGAGATCGCGAGCGATGTCGGCGACATTGGTCTTCGAGTAGCCGAAATGCCGGAAGAGCTGCTCGGCCGAATCCAGAATCCGCGAGACGTTTTCTTGACGCGTGGTGTCCAGCTGGCTTTCGATGCTGTCGTCCATTTAAACTTGCCTTCGACTTACGACTGACGATTTTCGTATTTCGTCATTCGTAAATCGAAAGTGACTTTGCGTCAATCCAAACGAGCCGTTTTTCGCCTCACAATATGGTGTCCGCCCACCAGCCGTTTTGCATGTCGTTGACTCGACACGCTGCGGTGGTTACTGCCGAATCCTCTGGAGTAACCGCTCCACGGAATTTCAGCGCAAAGGGTTAGCGTTCAATGGCTACTGGTCTCATCGCCCTGCTCGACGACGTTGCGGCCATCGCCAAGATGGCAGCCGCTTCGCTTGACGACATCGCCGCGCAGACCGCAAAGGCCGGCACGAAGGCGGCAGGCGTGGTCATCGACGACGCAGCCGTGACACCGCGCTACGTCGTCGGGCTGACACCGGAACGCGAGCTACCGATCATCGGCCGCATTGCGCTCGGCTCGCTCAAGAACAAGCTCTTGTTCCTGCTGCCAGGCGCATTGTTGCTCAGCTATTTCGCCCCCTGGGCGATAACTCCCCTGCTGATGCTGGGCGGCATCTACCTCTGCTACGAGGGTGCCGAGAAGCTCTATGGCGTCTTCTTTCCGCACGCGGCCCACCAGCACGAAAACGCCGTGCTCGGTCAAAAGACCGACCCCGTCGCGCTGGAAAACGAGAAGGTTGCCGGCGCAGTGCGCACCGACTTCATCCTGTCGGCCGAGATCATGGCGCTGACGCTCTCAACCGTTGCCGACGCCAGCATCTACGCCCAGGCCGCAGTGCTTGCCGCGGTTGGCATCGCCATCACGCTCGCCGTCTATGGCGTCGTCGGACTGATCGTCAAGGCCGATGATGCGGGCGTCGCATTGGCCAGAACCTCCATATTGGCCCTGCGCGCCATCGGCCGCGGCCTGGTCGTCGGCATGCCGATCTTTCTGAAAATTCTCGCCGCCATCGGCACCGCCGCGATGCTCTGGGTCGGGGGCAGCATTCTCGTCCATGGCCTCGCGCAGATGGGATATGCCGGACCTGAACATATCATCCATGACATCACCGAAGCCGTGGTCCACGCCCTGTCTGTTGCCCCGGGTCTTGTCGGCTGGATCGCCACGTCGGCGCAGCAAGCCCTGCTCGCAATCGCCGTCGGTGCGGCGACGATCGCAATCATGGGCAACATTGTCGCCCCGATCTGGGGACGGCTGAGACCCGCAACCCACTGACCTCGCCGCGTACCGGCGCCACCAAGCTCCGGCCCTATCGGGGCCAGAGATATGTACGTTCATTGGGCAACACCTGCCGACCCGCCGCGATCAACTGGTTGCGAGGTGCGCCTTCGACGGGTCGGGAATAACGACGATCGGGCTGCCGTCACGGACCTGATCGTGGAGATAGACCACGTCCTGATGGAGCATGCGGATACACCCGGACGAGACGGCCTTGCCGATCGAACGTGCCTCGGGACTGCCGTGGATACGGTAGAGCGTGTCCTTGCCGTCCTTGTGGATATAGAGCGCGCGCGCGCCGAGCGGGTTCTTCAGGCCCGGCCCCATGCCGCCGTTCTTGATGCTGAAGGGCTCGAGCTTCGGCTGCCGCGCCACCATTTCGTCAGGCGGCGTCCAGCGCGGCCATTTCCGCTTATAGGCCACGACCGCCCGCCCGGACCAGGCAAAGCCCTCGCGGCCGACGCCGATACCATAGCGCATGGCCCGCTGGCCGGGCAGCACATGATAGAGATACTTCGCCGGCGTATCGACGATGATCGTGCCCGGACGCTCCTCACTGAGATAGTCGACTTCCTGGCGCCAGAATTTCGGATCGACCTGGGACACATCGACCGCGGGAATGGGAAACGGCTCGTTCGGCATCGCGTAGTACATCGGCGGAACGCCGCCCTTGGACGGCGGCGTCATCTCGACCACCGCCGGTTTCGGTGTCGGACGCGCGGTTGCTGCACAGCCTGAAAGCAGCATGGCAGTCGCACCAACGAAAAGGCTGCGGCGCGTCAGCGCGCCGCCTGACCACATATCGGGTTTGGCTGATGACAACTGGTTCGGTTCAACTCTATCGGACATTCATCGACTCAGGGCTTGTTACGATGACGCCCAAAGGAATGCGCTACCTTAAGGCTGCCTTAAGGGAGGTGCTAAACAACGACCGCCGATTATGTCGTGGAGATCTAAGTGCGGGTACTGATTGTCGAAGACGATGACATCTTGCGGGACGGGCTGAAGGTCGGGCTGGCGCTCGCCGGTTTTACGACCGATGCCGTCGCCACCCGAGAGAGCGCCGAGGCGGCGCTGGCCGCCGGCAGCTTCGACGCCGTCGTGCTCGATCTCATGCTTCCGGACGGCTCCGGCACGGACGTGCTGAAGAAACTGCGCGACGCCCGCAACGATACGCCGGTGCTGCTGCTGACGGCCCGTGACACGGTGGCCGATCGCGTCAGCGGGCTCGACATGGGCGCTGACGATTACCTCGGTAAACCCTTCGATCTCGATGAGGTCGCAGCGCGACTGCGCGCGCTCGCGCGTCGCTCTGCCGGCCGGTCGACCGCCCTCATCGAATGGGCGACGATCCGGCTGGATCCGGCCCGGCAATCGGTGGAAAAGGCCGGCATCCCGGTCCGGCTCTCGCGCCGGGAATACTCCATCCTGCATGCGCTCATGTCGCAGCCCGGCGCCATCTTTTCGAAGGCAACGCTGGAGGACAAGCTTTACGGCTGGCAGGAAGAGGTCGAAAGCAACGCCGTCGAGGTGCATATCCATCACCTGCGCAACAAACTCGGAGCCGGCCTGATCGAAACCGTCAGGGGCATCGGCTACCGGCTCGGCAGCGACATCTGATGCGCTCGATCCGCGCACGGCTCTTCTTCATCCTGCTCGTCACCACCGGGCTCATGTGGCTGTCGGCCACCCTATGGATCTTCTTCAGCACCCGCGCCGAGGTCGAGCAGGTGCTCGACGCCCGGCTGATGGAGGCGGCGAAGATGGTCAGCTCGCTGGTGGTCAACCAGGAGATCGACCCGGACAGGCCGGCACAGACGAAGGCAAAGATCCCGGTTCTCGACCACCCCCACTACGACCGGCAGCTTTCCTGCCAGATCTGGTCACTGGACGGCACCCTGATCGGCAAGTCGGAAAGCGCGCCGGAAACGATGCTGTCGGCGCATGCGACCGGCCTTTCCGAAACGGTGATCAACGGCGAAACCTGGCGGGTCTATGCGGTCGAGAACGCCGAGCTCGGCGTGCGCGTGCTGGTCGGCGACAACCTGCGCATCCGCGACAGGCTGGTCAACGACGTCGTCAAGGGCCTGCTCTTTCCGGCCCTCTTGATCATACCGCTGCTGGCAACCCTGATCTGGCTCAGCGTCGGGCGCGGACTGGCACCGCTCAGAAAACTGGCCGGCGATCTCGCCGCGCGCGACGCCTCGGACCTGCACCCGATCGAGGAGACCGCGACGCCGAGCGAGATCAGCCCCGTGCTTCGGGCGCTCAACGGCCTTTTCGGCCGCGTCGCCGGCGCGCGTCAGCGCGAGCAGAACTTTATCGCCTTTGCCGCCCATGAACTGAGAACGCCGCTGGCCGGATTGAAAACCCAGGCCCAGGTGGCGCTGGCGAGCAACGATGCCGAGATCCGGGAAAAGGCCCTTGGCCAGATCGTTGCCGGCGTCGACCGTACCGGACGGCTCGTGAAGCAATTGCTCGACATCGCCTCGGTCGAAGCATCCGAAACGGTGTGCGCCGCGGTGGAGGTCAGCGCGGGCGAGATGCTGGTTTCGCTCAGGAATGAACTGCTTGGCCATGCCGGCAGTGCCGCCATGGTTGTCGTCGATCCCGACCTCCTCGAATTGCGGGTCAAAATCAATCCGGACCTGCTACGGCTTGCGGCGCGCAATCTGATGGAAAATGCACTCCACCACTCACCAGCGAGCGGCACCATCCACTGCTCGCTCGAAAACGATGACGGCACCACGACAATCGCGATTAATGACGATGGCCCGGGGATCCCGCCGGAGGAGATGGCCCACGTCACCGAGCGTTTCTTCCGCGGTCGCTTCAAGGCCGCGATCGGCAGCGGCCTCGGCCTCAGCATTGCCGAACTCGCGCTCGATCACGCCGGCGCTGCGTTGGAATTGCGAAACAGGATCGGGGGTGGATTGTCCGCCAGGATCGTCCTGCCCAAACACCTGATCGCGTGAGCATGGTTGGCCCGAATCTGCCATATCGGCAAAACCAATTTCTGCAGCGAGTCGTGAGCCAACGATGATGGACAAGCGTATTGAAACCTTCCTCGCCGATATCCGCGACCGTGGCGAGATCCAGTTCGCGATCGTTTCGCGGCTGCGCGAGATTGTGTTGGGTTCCGGAGCGGGCATCTCGGAAGAAATCAAATATGGCGGCTTGCTGTTTTCGGCGGCGCAGCCGTTCTGCGGCATATTTCCCTATTCCGCTCATGTCACGCTGGAGTTCAGCGAGGGCGCGGCATTGCCGGACGCGCATGGGGTGCTGATGGGCCAAGGCAAAGGGCGCCGCCATATCAAGATGCAGTCCCTGTCCGACATCGCGGCAAAGCATGTGGCCGCCTATGTCGACTTGGCTCTGGGAGCCGCCGGCTGATCAAGATGAGACGCCGCGTCAGCGGATCGCGCCATCCGACGGCAGGCTGACTTTCTCGACGTAGTAGCGCGGAATGCTGGTGCGCTCGCGATCGCGATAAAAGTCGATGCAGAATTCGACAAAGGCCCTGAAGCGCTTCGACACGTGCCGCCGGCGCGAATAGATGAGGTTGATCGCCGTTTTCGGCGAACGCCATTCGGCAAGAACGGGTTGAAGCAGGCCGGCCTGTCGCTCCGTCTCGACGAAGAATTCCGGCAGGTAGGCGATCCCCTCGCCCGCAACCGCGAAATACTTGATCGTCCAGTAGTCGTTGGTCGTGCAGGTCGCAGCCGGCAGCAGATCCATCTCCGCTTGACCGGGCCGCGTGAGATACCAGGATTGCAGGCGCGTCGGCTGGCGAAAGACAAGACCGCGGTGCCCGGACAGTTCATCCGGCTTTGTCGGCGAACCATGGCGGGCGACGTATTCGGGGCTGGCGAAGAGGCCGTAGGACGAGACGGAGAGCCGCCGGCTGATGTAGTCGACATCTGACGGCTCGCCCCAGTGAAAGATGCCGTCGAGCGCCTGCTCGGTGACATCGGAGAACGGCTGCCTGGAGCTCAGAAACACAACGTCGAGATTGACCTGCGGATATTGCTGCCGAAATGCATAGAGCAGTTCGGAGGTGATCGTCGTGCCGAATTCGCCGGTCGAGCCGACGCGCAGCGTGCCGGCTACTTCCTGGCGCATCTCCGCCATCGCCGTTGCCGCATCCTCGCAATTCGCCTGAATGAGCCTGGCGTAGCGCAGGAGTTCGGCTCCGGCGTCGGTCACATGGAGCTGATGCCCCTCGCGCACGAAGAGCTCGATGCCGAACTCGTCCTCCAATTGCCGGATCTTGTGGCTGAGGGTCGATTTCGGCAGTCGATGCAGGCGCGAAGCCGCTGAAATCGAACGGGAATCGGCAACTTTCACGAAGCAGTCGAGAAGCGAGAGGTCCATTTTTCGTCCAAAATCTTGGATGATATGTCCGACAAATACGCCATTTCGGCCCATTGTACAAACGAAACCAAACTGGGAATATTCGCCGACGCTAAGGGAGAGGTTTCAGTGAGCAATATCAGAGAATTCATCCGGGCAGCCTCCGGCACCGGCAACAAGGCCACATTGGCGATCCGCGGCGGCCGGCTTGTCAACGTCGTGTCGGAAGAAATCTACCAGGCCGATGTCGCGATCTATGGCGAACGGATCATCGCTGTCGGCGACATCTCCGACTATGTCGGGCCGGAGACGAAAATCGTCGACGCCACCGACAAGTACCTGGCGCCCGGCATGATCGACGGCCATCTGCATGTCGAATGCTCGAAGATGTCGCTGACGAGCTTTGCCAAGGCGGTCGTGCCGCTCGGCACGACGTCGATCGTCACCGGGCTCGACCAGATCATCGTTGTCGGCGGGCCGGCGGCGGCGCGCGAATTCCTCGACGAGGCCAGAGAGACGCCGCTCAAGGTGTTCTGGGGCGCGCCGTGCAAGACCCCCTACACCATGCCGCGCTCGACCGTCGGCCACTATTTCAGCCCGGCCGATCACCAGGCCACCCATCACTGGCCGGAATGCGTCGGCATCTGGGAAACGGTGCGCGAATTCATCCAGGAGGAAGACAGCGACGTTCTGGCGGCGCTCGAGCTCGCTGAAAAGAGCCGGCTTCCGGTGCTCGGCTGCTGCCCGATGACCCGCGGCGCGCGTCTCAACGGCTACCAGCAATCGGGCGTGCGCGCCGACCACGAAAGCTATTCGCCGGAGGAAATGCTCGAGAAACTCAGAGCCGGCATGCATGTGGTCGTGCGTGAATCCTCGATCTCGCACTTCCTTTCCGACAATCTGCGCATCGTCACCGAGATGGGCGTCAAGGCCCTGCGCCGCATCAGCTTCTGCACCGACGACGTCGTTGCCAGCGACATTCTCAAGCGCGGGCATCTCGACAACATGGTTCGCATGGCGATCGCCATGGGCATCTCGCCGATGGCCGCAATCCAGATGGCAACAATCAATGGTGCCGATGCGCTTCGCATCGACGACAAGGTCGGCTCGATCTCGCCGGGCCGCGCCGCCGACATCCTGCTCGTCAACGACCTGCGCGAATTCAGGATTGAAGCCGTCATCGCCAAGGGCGAGGAAGTCGCGCGCGACGGCCGTTTGACGATCGAGCTCGCGCCGCCGCCGCGCAGCGCCGTGTTGCTGACGTCGATGAAGGTCGCGCCGCTTGAGCTCGACGATCTGAAGCTGCGCTACGACGGCGCCGGCGACAGCGCCGCGGCCATGGCGATCGCCGTCACGCCGGAGAAGATCTTCGTGCGCACGCGCCGCGACGTGATCCTGCCGGTGAAGGACGGCTGCGTGCTCGCCGACCTGGCCCAGGACATCCAATATGTCACCGTGGTCGAGCGCTACGGCAAGACGAAAAACCGCCCCGTCGCCTTCACCTCCGGCTTCGGACTACAGGAAGGCGCAATCGCCAGTTCCACCGCGCCCGACGACAACAACATCATCTGCATCGGCGCCAACCCGGAGGACATGCGGGTCGCCATCAACCACCTGATCGCCAACCATGGCGGCCAGGTGGTGGTCAGGGACGGTCAGGTCGTCGCCTTCCTGCATCTTCCGATCGGCGGCATCGTGTCCGACATCGAGCCCTCCGAAATGGCGGCGCTGGAGGAGGAACTGGACGATGCGGCACGGGCGCTCGGCTGCACGCTGCCATGGCCGTTCATGTATATGTTCGTGCTGCAGATCACGGCGATCCCGGAATATGCCATTACCGATCTCGGCGTCGTCGATTGCGTTCAGCTCAAGGTGATCTCGCCGCTCGCTGGGAACGGCGGCGAGGAAGAGCACGCCGCCGCAGCGGAATAAAGCCTTGGAGGGGGTCGGCATCGCCGGCCCCTTCCTCATTTCAAAAAAAGGGGAACAAAATGAACTACCAACCCAAGGCCGTGGAGTCGGCGGCGGGCAAGGCGCAAGCCTCCTGGCTCGCCAACCTGCTCGACCGTTACTTCCTGATCTCCAAATTCGGCTCGACCATCCGCACCGAAATTCTCGCCGGGCTGACGACCTTTCTCGCCGCATCCTATGTGATCGTCGTCAACCCTTCGATCCTGTCCCATGCCGGCATTCCTTTCTCGGCCGGCGTCACGGCGACCGTGCTCGTCAGCTTCATCGGCAGTTGCGCCATGGGGCTCTATGCGCGAAGCCCCATCCTGGTGGCGCCGGGCATGGGCATCAACGCGCTGTTTGCCTATACGATGGTCGTCGGCGCCAAGGTGCCGCTCGAAATCGCGCTCGGCTGCGTCTTCTGGGCCGGCGTGCTCTTTACCATCATGGCCTTCTTCAATCTCAGACAGGCGATCATCGAGGCGATCCCGGTCGACCTTCGCTACGGCATCGCCTGCGGCATCGGCCTGTTCATCGCGCTGATCGGCTTTGAAAACGCCAAGTTCATCGTCGCCAATCCGGACACGATCGTCGGCTTGACGACCTTCAACCCGGTCACGCTTACCTTCATCGCCGGTTTTATCCTGACGGTGGCACTGGTGGTCCGCCGGGTTCCCGGCGCCATGATGGCCGGCATGATCCTCACCACCATCCTCTCCATCCCGATCGGCCGCTGGTGGGGCGATGGCAGCGCCTTCTGGCCGGATACGCCTGATGTGCACACGCTGGTCAACTGGAGCGGCTTTTCCGCAGCGCCTGATTTCAGCTTCGTCGGCCAGATCGATCTCGTCGGCGCCTTGAGCCTGATCTACGTGCCGTTCATCTTCGTCTTCCTGTTCACCAACTTCATCGAGGCGCTCTCGACCTTCCTCGGCCTTGCCGAAGCGGCTGATCTCAAGGACGAGCAGGGATTGCCGCGCAACATCAAGCAATCCATGCATGTCGACGCCGTCGCCGCACTGATCTCCGCGCCGCTCGGCACCAGCCCCGCCACCGTCTACCTGGAATCGGGCGCCGGCATTGCCCAAGGCGGCCGAACCGGCCTTGTCGCCCTTGTCGCCGGCCTGCTGTTCGTGCCGTTCCTGTTCCTGTCGCCGCTGCTGTCGCTCGTTCCGGCGGTGGCAACCGCACCAGTGCTGATCCTCACTGGTCTGTTCATGTCCGAGCCGATGAGCAAGATCCGCTGGACCGACATCGACGAGGCAATTCCCGCCTTCCTCGCCATCGTGCTGATCCCGCTGACATTCTCGATCACGCTCGGTCTGTCGCTGGCGATCATCGCCTATGTGCTGATCAAGCTGGTCTGCGGCCGCCCCCGCGATGTAAAGCCGGTCATGTGGTTCGTCGCCCTGCTGGCCGCAGCGCTCGTCGCACAGACCCAGTAAAGCCTGCCGGCGCCCTTTTGTTGAGAAGTGAAAAAGGGCGCCGGACCGTCTCCATTCGAAGGAACCTGTCATGCTTCAATCCTGGTCGAGGACCGCACCCGAGCTCGTCGACGTCGCCATGGGCCGGACGCCGGCGGACCTCGTGGTCCGCAACGGAAAGTGGGTCAACGTCTATTCCGGCGAGATCATTCCGCACACCGACATCGCCGTCAAAGCCGGCCGCTTTGCCTATGTCGGGGCCGACGCCAGCCATACGATCGGCGAAGGCACCAAGGTCGTCGACGCTAGCGGCCGCTATCTCGTGCCGGGGCTCTGCGACGCGCATATGCATGTCGAAAGCGGCCTCGTCACCGTCACCGAGTTTGCCCGCGCCGTCATCCCGCACGGCACGACGACGATGTTCATCGACCCGCATGAGATCGCCAACGTGCTCGGCCTTGCCGGCGTGCGGCTGATGAACGATGAAGCACAGAGCCTGCCGATCAACGTCTATGTCCAGGTGCCGAGCTGCGTGCCGAGCGCGCCCGGGCTTGAAACCGCCGGCGCCGAACTCTCGGCCAAGGACGTCGCCGAAGCCTTGAGCTGGCCCAATATCATCGGCCTCGGCGAGATGATGAATTTTCCGGGCGTCGCCTTCAATGACCCCAAGATGGTCGCCGAGATCGCGGCGACCCAGGATGCGCGGCTGACCGTCGGCGGGCACTATGCCTCGCCGCATCTCGGCCGTGAATTTCACGCCTATGCCGCCGGCGGCCCGGCCGACGACCATGAAGGAACGACCGTCGAGGACGCGATTGCCCGCGTCAGACAGGGCATGCGCGCCATGCTCCGGCTCGGCTCCGCCTGGTTCGACGTTGCCGCTCAGGTCAAGGCGATCACCGAGGCCGGGGTCGATCCGCGCAACTTCCTGCTCTGCACCGATGACAGCCACTCCGGCACGCTGGTCCACGATGGCCATATGAACCGGGTGGTGCGCCACGCCATCGCGCAAGGGCTGAAGCCGATCACCGCCATCCAGATGGCCACACTCAACACCGCCCAGCATTTCGGCGTCGAGCGGGAACTCGGCTCGATCGCACCCGGCCGGCGCGCCGACCTGATCATCACCTCGGACCTCGCCGCCCTGCCGATCGAGATGGTGTTTGCCCGCGGCGAACTGCTGGCAGAGTCCGGCGCACTGGTGCGCGATATCCCGCCCTTCGTCTATCCGGAAAGTGCCCGCGACACCGTACACCTCGGCAAGACGCTCAAGGCCGGAGATTTCGACATCGGCCTCAACACCACCGCGACCCGCGCGCGCGTCCGGGTGATCGGCGTTGTCGAGAACCAGGCGCCGACGCGTGCGCTTGAGGCCGAACTTTCAGCGAGCGGCGGCATCATCGAGATGGATCGCGCACTGGACGTCTGTCAGATCGCGTTGGTGGAGCGCCATCGCGGCACCGGCGACGTCGTCAACGCCTTTGTTTCCGGCTTCGGCTACGACAGCGATTGCGCGGTTGCGAGTACCGTCGCCCATGACAGCCATCACATGATCGTCGTCGGTACCAACAAGGGCGATATGGCGCAGGCCGCCAACCGGCTGCACGAAGTCGGCGGCGGCATCGTCGTGATCAAGGACGGCAAGGAGCTCGCACTGGTGGAACTGCCGGTGGCGGGGCTGATGTCGGACCAGCGCGCCGAGATCGTGGCCGACAAGGCCGCGGCGATCATTGAGGCAATGCGTATCTGCGGCTGCAGCTTGAACAACGCCTACATGCAGCATTCGCTGCTGGCGCTTGTCGTCATCCCTGAACTGCGCATCTCCGACAAGGGCCTGATCGATGTCCGGACCTTCCAGAAGGTCGACGTCGTTCTCTCATAGCCAGCGCTGCCACGTTCCCTCGACCGCCCGGACCGGGCGGTCGAGCTCTGTTTGAAACCTGGTCGCGGATGGGTCGGTTGACATCGCGAGTACGGCAACTTATTCACTAAGTCATCTGATGACTTGATGAGTCTATCATGCAGCCGGTCAATCGAACCAATCTAGCCGACAGTGCGGCCGAAAGCCTGCGCGCCGAAATCCGCAGCGGCCGCTGGAGCGTCGGCGACCGTATCCCGAACGAAACCGCACTGACCGAGCTTTTGTCCGTCAGCCGAGGAACGGTGCGCGAGGCCGTGCGCGTGCTGGTCTCGCAAGGTCTGCTCGATACCCGCCAGGGCTCGGGCACCTATGTGCGCTCGACGGTCGATCCAGCCGGCGCGCTAGACCGCGTCAAACGCGCCGGACTGCGCGACCAATGGGAAGCGCGCACCGTCCTTGATGTCGAAGCCGCCAGACTTGCGGCGATCCGCCATACGCCCGCCGACCTCGAGCGCATGACCCGGTTGCTCAAGGCGCGCGGCACCGTTGCCGATGGCGGTTACGAGGCGTTCGGCCATCGCGACATCGCCTTTCACAAATCGATCGTCGAAGCATCGGGCAACCGGGCAATCGTCGAACTCTACGATTTCTTCACCTCATCGATCCTCGAAACCATTCATTCGACGCTCAAGGGCGATGTGCCGGAACCCGACGAACAGGCTCATATGGCGATCGTCGCGGCGATCGCCACCGGCGACCCGGATCGCGCGGCTTCCGCCGTCCGCGCCTTCATGGCGCCCGTGCTCCGTGAACTCGATAGGCTTCTTTCGCAATGAACCAAACTTTCCGCGATCCCCCTTCCTCGGCCCATCAGGTCGCAGCCATCAACGGCCTCGAAGACCAACTGATCGACGCCGAAGCCGACAGTGTTCCCGAACCTCAGCCGCCAGTGCTTCCAAGCGCTGCAACCCGTTTCGTCCTCGGCGCCAGCCTCGTGCTGATCGCCTTCAACCTGCGCCCGCTGTTTTCCAGCCTCTCGGTGCTGCTGCCGGAAGTGATGCGCGATACCGGCCTAACGACTGCCGGCGCCAGCCTGCTGACGACACTGCCCGTGCTCTGCCTTGGCCTGTTTGCCCCGCTCGCGCCGAAGCTGGCACAGCGCTTCGGCGCCGAACGCACTCTTCTGGGCGCACTGCTTCTGCTGGCGCTCGGCACAGCGCTCCGCGGTTTCGGGCCGGTGCCGCTGCTCTTTCTGTCGACATTCGCCGCCGGGGCGGCGATCGCCATCGGCAACGTGCTGCTTCCCGGCCTCGTCAAGCGCGACTTTGCCGACAAGGCGGCGATCATGACCGGGCTCTATACCATGGCGTTGTGCGCCGGGGCCGCCGGAGCCGCTGGCTTGACCCTGCCGCTCGAACACGGCGTGACCGGCTCCTGGTCCGGCGCGCTCGCCATCTGGGCGCTTCCTGCCTTCTTCGTGCTGTTGATCTGGGCGCCGCAGGCGCTTGGCAGCAAGGTGCAGGTCAGGCACAGCGGCTTTCGTGTCGTCGGCCTCTGGCGTGACCGGCTGGCATGGCAAGTCACACTGTTCATGGGCCTGCAGTCGGCGCTGGCCTACTGCATCTTCGGCTGGCTCGCGCCCATTCTTCGGGAGCGCGGGTTCGACGCAGCGACTGCAGGGTTGATCGTTTCGGTCTCGATCATGACCCAGGTCGTCACCTGCCTGCTGGTCCCCTCCTTTGCCGTTCGCCGCAAGGACCAGCGCGGTATCAACGTCGCGCTGATATCCGCCGCGGTGATCGCGCTTCTCGGCATTCTCTTCGGGCCGCCATCGACGGTGATCTTCTGGGCTATTTTGCAGGGGTTCGGCCAGGGCGGCCTGATTGCCGTGGCGATGACGCTCATCGTGTTGCGCTCGCCGGATTCCCACGTCGCAGCCCATCTCTCGGGCATGGCGCAGGGGGTCGGCTATGTGCTTGCAGCCATCGGCCCGCTGCTCGTCGGCCTGATCCGCGACTGGACGGGAAGTTTTGATGCCGCAGCCTTCCTGTTCGTCGCCCTTGGCCTCGGCGCGGCGATCATGGGCTTTGGCGCCGGCCGGGCGCTGCATGTCGGTGCGCGGACCATCAGGATCGACGGCTAAATTCTATCCGCTCAGCCGTCGACCTTACGCTTGCTCAGGAAGCCCGTTCCATTTCCGGCAGGGCCTCGAACAGGTCGGCGACGAGGCCGTAGTCGGCGACCTGGAAGATCGGCGCCTCCTCGTCCTTGTTGATGGCGACGATGACCTTCGAATCCTTCATGCCGGCCAGATGCTGGATCGCCCCGGAGATGCCGCAGGCGATGTAGAGATC
>NZ_MBSS01000001.1 GCF_001695855.1 Ensifer sp. LC163 | reverse complement strand
CCGACCGCCGGCGTCGATTTCCACGTGCCGTTCGGTGGCCGCAAGGGCTCCTCCCATGGCGCGCGCGAGCAGGGTCGTTATGCCGCCGAATTCTACACCACCGTCAAGACGGCCTACACCCTGGCATAAGGGGCGCCGTCCAGGGCCCGCGTTTCGACGCGGGCCGCTCAAGGAAGGACAAAATGAAGAAGAAAGCTGAGTGGCCGCGCAAGTTGCGTTCGCAGGAATGGTTCGGCGGCACGGGCAAGAATGCCATCATGCACCGCTCCTGGATGAAGAATCAGGGGCTGCCCGCCGACACGTTCGACGGCCGGCCGATCATCGGCATCTGCAACACCTGGTCGGAGCTGACGCCTTGCAACGCGCACCTGCGTGATCTTGCCGAACGGGTGAAACGCGGCGTCTACGAGGCCGGCGGCTTCCCGGTCGAGTTCCCGGTCTTTTCCGTCGGCGAGAGCACGTTGCGGCCGACGGCGATGATGTTCCGCAACCTGGCAGCCATGGACGTCGAAGAGGCGATCCGCGGCAATCCGGTCGATGGCGTCGTACTGCTCGGCGGCTGCGACAAGACCACGCCGAGCCTGCTGATGGGTGCGGCCAGCGTCGACATCCCCGTCATTCTGGTCTCCGGCGGGCCGATGCTGAACGGCAAGTGGCGTGGCAAGGACGTCGGCTCCGGCACGGCCATCTGGCAGTTTTCCGAAATGGTGAAGTCCGGCGAGATGTCGCTGGACGAGTTCATGGACGCCGAGCAGGGCATGGCCCGCTCGGCCGGCAGCTGCATGACCATGGGCACGGCCTCGACCATGGCGTCGATGGCCGAAGCACTGGGGATGACGCTTCCCGGCAATGCGGCAATCCCCGCCGTCGACGCTCGCCGACGGGTGATCTCCCAGCTTTCCGGCCGTCGTATCGTCGACATGGTCAAAGAGGATCTGAAGCCGTCCGACATCGTGACCAGACAAGCGTTCGAGAATGCCATCCGCGTCAACGGCGCTGTCGGCGGCTCGACCAATGCGGTGCTGCATCTTCTGGCGCTCGCCGGCCGCATCGGTGTCGATCTGACGCTCGATGACTGGGACCGGCTCGGCCGCGACGTACCGACGATCGTCAATCTGCAGCCGTCGGGCAAGCACCTGATGGAAGAGTTCTACTATGCGGGCGGCCTGCCCGTGGTCATCAAGGCCGTCGGCGAGATGGGTCTCTTGCACAAGGATGCCTTGACCGTCACCGGCGACACGATCTGGAACGGCGTCAAGGACGTCACCAACTACAACGACGACGTCATCGTGCCGCGCGAGAAGGCGCTGACGCAGTCGGGCGGCATCGCCGTGCTGCGCGGCAATCTCGCGCCCAAGGGCTGCGTGCTGAAGCCGTCGGCGGCATCGCCGCACCTGATGCAGCACAAGGGCCGCGCCGTCGTCTTCGAAAGCATCGAGGACTACCACGCCCGCATCAACCGCGACGATCTCGACATCGACGAGACCTGCGTGATGGTGCTGAAATACTGTGGGCCGAAGGGTTATCCCGGCATGGCCGAGGTCGGCAACATGGGCCTGCCGCCGAAGGTGCTGAAGAAGGGCGTCACCGACATGATCCGCATTTCCGATGCGCGCATGTCGGGCACCGCCTATGGCACCGTCATCCTGCACACCGCGCCGGAAGCCGCCGATGGTGGTCCGCTGGCGCTGGTTGAGAACGGCGACATGATTGCCGTCGACGTTCCTGCCCGCACCATCCGGCTCGATGTGTCCGACGACGAGCTGGCCCGGCGTCGGGCGGCCTGGGTCTCGCCGGTAAAGCCGCAAAAGGGCGGTTATGGCGGCCTTTACGTCAATACGGTCATGCAGGCCGATACCGGTGCCGACCTCGACTTCCTCGTCGGCGCACGCGGTTCCGTCGTCGAACGCGACAGCCACTAAGCGCGCCGCGTTACAGCGTCCTTCGCGCGTCATATTTGACGCGCGAAGGACGCTGTAACGCTTTAAACTTGCTGCATAATTTTCTCCTCAAATCGATTTCGATTTAAGGAATTATCCAGTCAGCCCATGCTCCTACGCCTGTCGCACCGCGATTGCAGTGCGACAGGATCGGTGTCGGCTCAGCAGAGCTGCTCTCTGAAGAGCTAGATGAGCATGGTTGTGCATGCCCTTAAGCCTCGGCACGGGCTGGGAATTGCTCAGCCCAACGGCACAGCCCCACTGCTCCAGCGTTGAGCGCTGCTCCGCTTTCCGTCAACGAATAGACGACCTTGGTCTGGGATCCCGGATAGACTTTTCGGTTCACAAGCCCGTCGGCCTCCAGCTCGCGCAATTGCTGCGTCAGCACCTTTTCACTGACCGCCGGAATCGACTGTCGCAGCCGGCCAAACCTGCGGGGTGCTACGCCGAGCTCGCAAAGGATATTTTTCTTCCACTTACCCGCGACCATCTTCATGGCTGTCGAAAAGCCATTGTCCGCAGGCTTGTCCACCCCAGTCACCTTACCGGCGGGTAACCACTTACGGCTCCGTGCGTATTGGTGTCACACCGTCCACATCGTAGGTTTCCTCCAACGGCAAGCGTGCCGAGCATTGCGCGGCTCAATATGGAGTGTCGGATTGAAGCCTGCAATCCGTGTTTTGGGAACCGGGCGTATGGGAGCGGCACTCGCCTTCGCACTGATTCAGGCTGGAGACCGCACGTCGATCCGGAACAAGACAACAGAAAAGACCAGGCCGTCGGCTGCTGCCGGCGCGACCGTCGCAGCAGCTGACCGTATGGCTGTCAGCTGTTTGCGGCATGAGAAGGAGGATGCGCCCGGGCCCGGTTGTTCGAGCACGGGGCGAGTCAGACCAATGATCTACAGGAGCGGAATGGAATGTCTTTAACGCATCTCATCGATTCGTATTGTGCTGCCTGGTCGAAGGAGGACAGCCAGCAGCGGCGGGCGTTGCTGTTGCCGATCTGGAGCGATGGCGTAACGTACACTGATCCAACAGTTCATGCTGTCGGCGCGGAAGAATTGCTCGCACATATCGCAGGAATTCAGGCCAAGCATCCCGGTGCACGCATCATACGGACAAGCGACGTCGATGTTCATCATGGGATCGCACGCTTCGCGTGGAAGTTTGTGATGCCTGATGGATCATCCTTCCCCGAGGGCTTGGACATAGCGTTCCTCGACCCCCGCCAGGAGCGAATAACACGTATCATCGGCTTTTTCGGACCGTTGGTAAGGTCTTCAGTGTCGTAGGCCACAACGCCGTGCAGCCGCAGCCCCAACCGGCGACGAGGGCTTTGGCTGGCGGCAGGACATCCTACTGACTTTGCGTCTGGCTCTGGTTCTGCGCCTGCTGCTCGACGGTCACCGATACCTTCAACGTCTCGTTGGCTTCACCGTGGATCAGGCCGGATATCGGGGCGGCATCGCGGTAGCAGAGGCCGGACGCGATCCGTACATAGCGGTCGTCCGGGCAAATCTTGTTGGCGGCATCGAAGCCGACCCAGCCGAGGCCGGGCAGATGCACCTCGGCCCAGGCGTGGCTTGCTGTCTGCTCCGGTTGCCCCTCCATCATCAGGTAGCCCGAGATGTAGCGTGCCGGCATGTCGAGCGAGCGAGCTGCCGAGATCATGATATGGGCATGGTCCTGGCAGACGCCATGGCCGCTCTCCAGCGCATCCTCGGCCGCCGTCTCCGCGTGGGTTTCGCCGGCCTTGTATTCCACCGCATCATGGATCATCGCCATCAACGCATGCATGCGGGCCAGATCGGTCTCGCCCTCGGCCGATTTCGCCAGATCGCGGATCAGCTTGCCGGCCTTGGTCAGCGGCGTTTCGCGGGCATAGAGCCACAGCGGCACGTAGGACTGGTGCGGCCCGAAGACGCCGGCGCGATCCTCGGTGTGGACCTCGCCGCTCGCGGTGATGCGGATCGCCTGCTGGTCGCCGTCGACGCTGACGAGATGGACGCGGTTGCCGAAGTGATCGTCGTAGCTCACCTCGATCGCCGCGCCGTCGACGAGCGTCTGCCAGCCAAGCACAGTCTGGCCGACCCCGGTGATCGGCGTCAGGCGCAGCCGCTGCAGCGCATACTGCACCGGCTCGTCATAGTGATATTCGGTCGTATGGCTGATTTTCAGGTGCATGTTGTCCTCCCGAAACTCAGTTGAAGCGATAGCCGTCGGAGATTTCCTGTCCCAGACGGTTGTTCTGGCTGATGAAATCCTCGAGATATTCGTGCAGGCCCTGGTCCATGATGTCGGTGATCGAGAGGCTGCGCAGCGCGGCCAGCGTGCGTTCCGCCGTTTCATGCGCCTCGTGGCGCTCACCGTATTCCCGCTCGAGATAGCCGAGGTTGCTGGCGATCTTTTCATAGCAATAGGCAAGCGATCGCGGCATGCGACCGTTGGAGATCAGGAAATCGGCGATATTCGCCGGCTTCAGTTCGGCATCATAGACCCAGCCATAGGCGCGGTGCGCCGAAACCGAGCGCAGGATCGATTCCCACTGGACATTGTCCATCGACGAGCCGACTGCGGCGACCGCCGGCAGCAGCACGTAATACTTGACGTCGAGGATGCGCGCGGTGTTGTCGGCGCGCTCGATGAAGGTGCCGATGCGCGAGAAGTTGAAGATCTCGTTCCTGAGCATCGTGCCGTGGAAGGCGCCGCGGATGAGACCGGCGCGCCGCTTGATCGTGTCGATGATCTCCGGCATGTCGGTCGGACGCGCCTTCTTCGCAAGGATCGCCTTCATCTCAAGGTAGCATTCGTTGGTCGCTTCCCAGGTCTCGCGCGTCAGCGCCGTCCGCACCATGCGGGCGTTGTGGCGGCCCGCCTCGATGCAGGACATCACGCTCGACGGATTGGCGCGGTCGCGCAACAGGAAGTCGATGGCGTCGATGCTCGTCAACGTGTCGTGCACTTCGTCGTAGAGTTCGCGCACGCCGGCGCTTTGCAGCACGCCGTCCCAGTCGCCCTCCGTCGCCTCGCTGCGGGTCAGCGCCATGCGCAGGCCGGCATCGATCAGCCGGGCGCTGTTTTCGGCGCGCTCGATATAGCGGAACATCCAGTAGAGACCGTTTGCAGTTCTTCCCAACATGGTCTCAGTCCTCCAGCACCCAGGTGTCTTTGGTCCCGCCGCCCTGGCTGGAGTTCACGACAAGCGAACCAGCCTTGAGGGCGACGCGCGTCAGGCCGCCGGGAATGATCTGCACCTTGTCGGAGACAAGGACATAGGGACGAAGATCCACATGCCGGGGCGCGATGCCCTTGTTGACGAGGATGGGCACGGTCGACAGCGACAGCGTCGGCTGGGCGATGTAGTTGGTTGGGCGGGCCTTCAGTTTTTCGGCAAAGACGGCGCGCTCCTTCTTGCTGGCGGTCGGGCCGACCAGCATGCCGTAGCCGCCGGACCCATGCACCTCCTTGACCACCAGCTCTTCCAGGTGTTCGAGCACGTATTTCAGGCTCTGCGGCTCGGAACAGCGCCAGGTCGGCACGTTTTCGAGCAGCGGTTTGCGGCCGGTATAGAACTCGACGATCTCCGGCATATAGGAGTAGATCGCCTTGTCGTCGGAAATGCCGGTGCCCGGCGCATTGGCGATCGTGATGTTGCCGGCGCGGTAGACGTCCATGATGCCGGGGATGCCAAGGGCGGAATCCGGACGGAAGGTGAGGGGGTCGAGGAAGTCGTCGTCGACGCGGCGATAGAGCACGTCAATCGCCTCATAGCCGCGCGTGGTGCGCATCTTCACCTTGCCGTCGATGACGCGCAGGTCCGATCCCTCGACCAGTTCGACGCCCATCATGTCGGCGAGGAAGGCATGTTCGTAATAGGCGGAGTTGTAGATGCCGGGGGTGAGAACGGCGACGCGCGGCTTGCCGCTGCAGCCGGGGGGCGCCAGCGACGCCAGGCTCTGGCGCAGGAGGTAGGGATAGTTCTCGACCGGGCGCACGCGGTTCTGATGGAAGAGTTCGGGGAACATCTGCATCATCGTTTCGCGGTTTTCCAGCATGTAGCTGACGCCGGACGGCGTGCGGGCATTGTCCTCGAGCACGTAGAACTGATCTTCGCCGGTGCGCACGATGTCGGTGCCGACGATATGGGTGTAGACGCCGCCCGGCGGCCGGAAGCCGATCATCTGCGGCAGGAACGCCACGTTCTTCTCGATCAGCTCGCGCGGCACGCGTCCGGCGCGGATGATCTCCTGCTTGTGGTAGATGTCGTCGAGGAAGGCGTTAAGGGCGATAACCCGCTGTTCGATGCCCTGGGCGAGCTTGCGCCATTCGCGGCCGGAAATGATGCGGGGGATGAGGTCGAAGGGGATGAGCTTTTCGGAGGAGTCTGCGTGTCCGTAGACCGCGAAGGTGATGCCGGTTTTCCGGAAGATGTTCTCGGCGTCCTTCGATTTCGCTATGAGCCGATTTCTGTCCTGGCTGGCATACCATTCATGATAGGTCGAATATGGCTGGCGCGGACTGCTGTCCGCATTCATCATTTCGTCAAATGCCAAAGGCGTGATCCCCTTATTTTTGACCATTTGAGTACAACGCCGGTTGCAATGCAAGAAGCGTGCACAGTCGCGGGACAAGAAAGTTCTGGCGCGTTATCCCGGCTCTTCCGGGCAATGAGATGCCCAACAATGGGGCGGTGGCGGTCCGCGGCTGGATGCGCCCCGACCTCGGCGTCTTAGAAAATAAGCAAATGCTTGAAATTTGGGCGCGACCGGGAAGTTAGCCGAGACCGAAAACGATGATCGCTGCAGCTGCCAGGCCAGCCAGAACCAGCAGCGAGAGCATCGCGGCGGCACTGGCGCGCGGGCCGGCGTCGGCGAGCTTGCGGATGTCGACTTCAAGGCCGAGTGCCGCCATGGCGATGACGGTGAGCCACGTGGCGAGGTGCGCAGCGCCAGTGGCGGCCGCGTCAGGGATCATTCCGCTGTTGCGGGCCACCGCGACGGCGAGGAAGCCGAGAATGAACCACGGGACGAAATGTCCAAACGTGGCGAGGCGGGGACGGCGATTGCCGACAGGCAGGCTTGGCGCCAGCGGATGCGCTTCGCCCTCGCGGTTGATGATCGAGAAGCACAGCACGACCGGGCCAAGCATCAGTACGCGCACGAGCTTGACCAGCGTGCCGACCTGCACGGACAGCACGCTGAACGGAGCGGTCGCCGCCAGCACTTGCGGCACCGCATAGACGGTCATGCCGGCCAGCACGCCGAAGCCATAGGGCGACATGCCGAACCAACCGCCGATCAGCGGCAGGGACAGGACCACGGCAATGCCGAGGATCGCGGTGAACGAAATGGCGGCGGCGACTTCATCGCCCTCGGCGCCGATTGCCGGCGCGACGGCGGCGATCGCCGAATTGCCGCAGATGGCGTTGCCGCAGGCGATCAGCGTCGCCATTCGCTTGGGCAGGCCAAGCAGCCGGGCAATGAGATAGCCGGAAACGATCGACAGAAAGACGATGCCGACGATGGTGGCGAGCAGCACCGGACCGCTTGCCAGGATCGCCTTGAAGCTGAGGGTCGCACCGATCAGGACGATCGCCGCCTCCAGCAGCAGCTTGGAGGAAAAGCGGATGCCGGCCATCCAGCGATCGCCGGGCGTCCAGAAGGTGCGCAGAAAGGCGCCGAGAAGGATGGCGATAACCAGCGCTTCCAGCCATGGCCGACCGGTCCAACTTGCCTCGACCCGTTCAAGGCCGAAGGCGGCGAGTGCTATGAGGCAACAGAGGATCAAGCCCGGCGCGATGCGCGCTATGCGGGAAATGAACGTGGATGCGGGGGTGGTCGATGGGGAATGCGATCTGGACATGGCCGCAACCTAGTCCGATTGATAAATCTGTCTAACGGATTGTTCTTGTCAATCTGATCGGTTTTTGCGATTGATTTTCTATGACACTCGACCAACTTCGCATTTTTGTAGCTGTCGCGGAGCGTCTGCATATGACGCGCGCGGCCGAGGCGATGAACGTCACGCAGTCTGCCGCCAGTGCGGCGATCGCCGCGCTTGAGACGCAACACGACGTCAGGTTGTTCGATCGGGTCGGCCGTGGATTGGCGCTGACGGAGGCTGGAACAGCTTTTCTGCCGGAGGCGAAAGCCGTTCTCGCGCGGGCCATGGCGGCAACCGCCTGCCTCAGCGATCTGTCCGATCTGCGCCGCGGGACGCTTGCGATCGCCGCAAGCCAGACGGTCGCAAGCTACTGGCTGCCGGCCCGTCTCGCCCGCTTCACCCATGATTATCCGCATATCGATGTGAAGCTGACTGTGCGCAACACGGCTGTCGTTGCCGAGGCGGTCGAGGAGGGAACAGCGCAGCTCGGCTTCGTCGAGGGCAGGGTCGACGCTGAGAAGCTCGACCATCGCAGCGTGGCGGTCGACCGGATTGCCATCTATGCGCCACCCCGCCACGTCCTTGCCGGCAGGCCAGTCGATCTCGAGGCGCTGCTTGCCGCGCGCTGGGTGCTGCGCGAAGAAGGATCGGGCACGCGCGCCATGTTCCTGCAATCGATGCGGGCGCAGGGTGCGGATATCGGTCAGCTGAAGGTCGAGCTCGAATTACCGTCGAACGAGGCGGTGCTGACGGCCGTCGAGAGTGGTCCCTTCATCACCGCCGTTTCCAGGCTTGCCGCCCAGCCCTTCGTCGACAGTGGCCGGCTCTTGGAATTGCCGTTCGAGCTTGCCGAGCGTAGCTTTGAGCTGTTGACGCATCGCGATCGCCAGTTCAGCCGCGCGGCGCGGGCCTTCGTCGATCTGCTCTACTGCATAATTCCTTAAATCGGAATCGATTTAAGGACAAAATTATGCAGCAACTCAAAGTGTTACAGCGACCTTTGCGCGTCTAAATAGACGCGCGGCGCTGTAGTCGGGCGCCGTAGGCGATCGCCATCCGGGGCGGCCGCGTTATCAATGCACGCCACGGTCCAGGAGGCTGGACCGGCATCTTTCCTGTGAGGAGATGACATCGTGTTCGAAATCGTCGAAAGGCCGGCGCAGCGGATTGCCGGCTCCTTCTGGGAGGGAACCTTCGTCGAGGCGGCGGACGGCGCCGTGCGCCGGTTGATCGCAGCGATGCAGGAGCATCATCTGCGGTTGCATCCGAAGGGCCATCCGACGCTCGTCGGCCTTTCCTGGAACGATCGTCCGGACGGCTTCCGCTACCTCGTCGGCTATGTCTCCGAAACGGCGGAAGCGACCAGCCATCCCGGTTATGTTGACCTGCCGGCCATGCGCTTCGTCAGCGCCATGCATCACCCTGACGATGGTGACGTCTTCGCCCATTATCAGCGCATGTTCGACTGGATCGGGTCCGAGGGCATGGTAGTCGACACCAGCATGCTGCACTATCGCGAGGAATACGAGCCGGGCTTTGTTTCACTCTCGCTGTCGTCGCTACGGCTGATGGTTCCGATTACAGCGCCGCGCGTCGAGCATGACGCGCTAAGGACGCTGTAACGTTCTAAAATTGCTGCATAATTTTATCCTCAAATCGATCCCGATTTGAGGAACTATGCGAGTGGCTGATCGTCACTATCAGAAAAATTGCTTTGACCATCAACGCCCCCGCGTCTATCGCGGCTGACCTCCCTTTGTCCGTTCGGATAGGTCAATGACGCTCGCCCGCCTGGCTCCGGCCATCTTCGTACTGCTCTGGTCGACCGGCTGGGTCGTCGCCAAATATGCGGCTGTCTTTGCCGATCCGCTGACGTTTCTGGTGTTGCGTTACAGCCTGGCGATCCTGCTCTTCATGGGCTTCTGCCTTGTGACCGGGGCGAAATGGCCGACGTCCTGGTCGGCTGCTGCCCATGCGGTCATCTCGGGCATGTTTTTGCACGGGCTCTATCTCGGCGCCGTGTGGTGGGCGATCGGGCAGGGCGTGCCCGCCGCGATCTCGGGCATCATCGCCGGGCTGCAGCCGTTGATGACGGCTGTGGCCGCCTCCGTCGTCATCGCCGAGAAGCTCAGTGTTCAGCAGAAACTCGGGCTGGTACTCGGCTTCTTCGGCATCGCGCTTGCCGTGCTGCCGAAGGTACTTTCGATCGACACCGGCGCAACGCCGATCCATCTCTTGCCCGTGATCATCAATGTCCTCGGCATGGCCGCCGTCACCTACGGCACGCTCTATCAGAAGCGGCATCTGCAAAGCGGCGACATTCGCACCATCGCAGCGCTTCAATATCTCGGTGCCCTGATCGTCACGGTACCGCTGGCCCTGATGCTGGAGAACCTGCACGTCACCTGGAACCTGCAGATCTTCGCAGCGCTCGCCTGGTCGGTGCTGGGGCTTTCCATGGGCGCGATCGCGCTTCTGCTCTATCTCATCCGCCGGGGCCAGGTATCGCGCGCGGCCTCGCTCATCTATCTCGTGCCGCCGCTTGCGGCCGTGCAGGCGTGGCTGTTCTTCGGCGAGGCGCTGACGCTGCCGATGATCATCGGTACGGTCATTGCCGTTGCCGGCGTCTACCTCACCAACCGCAAACAGCAGGCATAAAAAACGGCGGGCCGAAGCGACCCGCCGTTCTTATCTCTTTGTTTTTACGCATTTCCGGACGGAAAACCGCTTCGCGCCTTTCCTGGAAATGCTCGTGCAGATCAGCCCTGCTGGCCGCGATTGCCGCCGCCGCGACGCATGCCGCCCTGGCCACCTTCGCGGCGTTCGCCGCCCTGGCCCTCAGGCCGCGGACCGCGGTTGCGCCATTCGCCCTGCTTCTGGCCGGGGCGACCGTGGTGCTTCTTGGCTTCGTGGTTGCGGTTGCCTTCCGAGCGGCCGTCGGCATGACCCTGGCCGGCTGGGCGCTGGCCACGGTGTTCCGCCTTCTGCGGACGGTCGTCGCGCAGAAGGTCGTCGCCGGCAAAGCTGCTCGGGGCGAGTGCCGACTGGCGGGCCGGGCGCTCGCGGCGCGGACGGGCGTCCTGGCGCTGACCGCCACCGCCATTGCCGCGGTGCTGGCCGTTGCCATTGCCGCCGCGACCGCCGCGTCCCTTGGACGGACGGGCCTGGTCGGCAGGCGCTTCGCCGCTGGCAACAGCGATGTTGATGCCCATCAGCTTCTCGATGTCGCGCAGCAGGCGGATTTCGTCAGGGGCGCAGAAGGCGATCGCGATGCCGTCACGGCCGGCACGGGCGGTACGGCCGATGCGGTGAACATAGGCATCAGGAACTTCCGGCAGGTCGTAGTTGTAGACGTGGGTGACGCCGGGGATGTCGATGCCGCGGGCAGCCACGTCGGTTGCCACGAGCACACGGATCTCACCGTCACGGAAGGCCTTCAGCGCGCGTTCGCGCTGGCCCTGGCTCTTGTTGCCGTGGATCGAGGCGGCTTTGAAGCCGACGTGGTCGAGATGCTTCATCAGCTTCTCGGCGCCATGCTTGGTGCGGCTGAAGATCAGCGACAGGCCATCCGGATTGTCGGTCAGGGTCTTCTTGAGGATGGTCGTCTTCAGGTCCTTGCCGGGAACGAAGTGAACATACTGTTCGACCTTGTCGGCGGCCTTGCCCGGAGGCGTCACTTGAACCTTGACCGGGTCGGTCAGATATTCGCCGGCGAGTTCGGCGATCTGCTTCGGCATCGTGGCCGAGAACAGCAGCGTCTGGCGGTTCTTCGGCACCAGCTTGGAGATCTTGCGCAGGTCGTGGATGAAGCCGAGGTCGAGCATCTGGTCGGCCTCGTCAAGCACGAGGTAGCGCCCTTGCGTCAGCGTCACGGCCTTGCGGTTGATCAGGTCGAGCAGGCGGCCGGGCGTTGCGACGAGGATGTCGACACCGCGGGCGAGCTGCTCGGTCTGCTTGTTGATCGAGACGCCGCCGACGACAACGCCGATCTTCAGCGGGGACTTCTTGACGAACAGCTTGAGGTTGGCAGCGATCTGGTTGACCAGTTCGCGGGTCGGCGCCAGCACCAGGGCGCGGATGTTGCGCGGGTCGGGGCGCTTGCCGTCGGCAACGAGCTTTTCGATCATCGGCAGGCCGAAGGCGGCCGTCTTGCCGGTTCCGGTCTGGGCGAGACCGATGAGGTCGTTGCCCTTCAACACCAGCGGAATGGCCTGTGCCTGGATCGGCGTCGGCTTTTCGAAGCCGTTGGCGGACAGGGTTTCCAGAATGTGTTCGGAAAGACCAAGATCTTTAAAGGTGGACAAATGCATATACCTTTTGGGGGCGCCAAACGCATTCGCCGGAACCGCAGTCTGCTGTTCCGGTGTCGTTCGGCGTCAAGAACCCCGCGTGAATTGGGAACTTGTGGGTTAAGAAAAAAGTCGTCAAGCGCCTGTGCTGTCGCCGGTTACGGCGTATGGGTGCGCTTTTCCTTCTTCACGGCTTTCTGTGTTGCCGAGGGCGCGCTCACGCGGCGGCCTGAAGGTGACGCTGCGACCATGTCGTCGTTTTGGCCTCAAAAGTCAAGGTGCATCTTTTCGCAGGTGCGAAATGAGGTGGGCGCTATTCGTCCACCGACAGCTCGAAATCGGCGTCGGCAGCCTCCTGGCCGTTGACGAGGATCACCACGCGATGGGCGCCGGGATAGTAACGGCGGGTTGTAATCGGCCGGATGGCGTGACGCTTCTCGATCTCGATCGTCGCGCCCGGCTCCAGCGTCGCCGATGTCCATTTGAACACCTTGGGCGAGGTCGTGCCATTGGCTTTGCGATGGTGCACGGCATAGTCGATCATGATCTTCTGGGCCGTCTTTGCGGTGTGCCTGACCGCGAGCTTGAACATGAGGCTTTCCCCGAGCGCGATCTCCGACCGGTCGAGCGAGAAGGCAGCGTCGATGCCGGAGGGCACCGCAAAGCCGAAGTTCGAAAGGGCTGCCTTATGGCCCTGCTTCAGAAGGGTTCGCGACGCGTGGCGCAGCAATTGCCGCCGTTCCGGTGAGGCGCCTGCCATGTGCGTGGCCACGAAGCCTGCCACCAGATCGGGGTGATCCTTGGCGATGTCGTTGAGGCTGTTGGCGACCGAGCGACGCACATAGTCCTCGGGATCGTCCAGGAGGGCCGTCAGGATCGGCAGGATCGGCTGGGGATCGCGGATGAGCTTCGGCAGCCGCATCGCCCAGGGCAGGCGCGGGCGCGTGCCTTCGCTTGCCAGACGCCTGACATGGTGATTGGCGTCGGTGGCCCAGGAGCCGATGATCGTCAGCGCCCGCTCCTGGTCCTGGTCGATGAAGACGCGGATGCCGAACTCGGCGGTGAAGTGCGGCGTCAAAGCGCGCAGCAGCGACAGCGAGAGCTCGAAATCACCAAGCCCGCGCGCGGCGACATATTGACTGACGGGCAACAGGGCCCAACCGCTGAGGCCGGGTCGGTCATCCAAGGGCAGGCAGCCGCCAAGTGCTGCCGCAGCTTGCGGGAAGGACTGCGGCAGGGTTTCGATGAGCGCATCGCGGATCTGCAGCGATCGCTGCATCAGTTCCAGCCCCTCGAGATTGTCGCCGGCAAGCGCTTCGAACCTTCCGCGATCGAATGTCGGGCGGGCCGCGCTCAGGCGGCCGGCGATGGCGGTGACGACGCCTGGATGCAGCAGGTTTTTCAGTGGCTCCGCCATCTCTCGGTATTCTCCCGGCTCAGATCTGTTGCTCGACGGCAAAATGCTGCATCAGCATTACCGCGCTGATTGCCGCCATGTAAGGGGCGAAATCCGGGTCGCGGCGCACGCGCTCGCCTGCCGATTTGGCGTCATCAAGCGTTTCCCACTCGACCAGATCCGCGAGCATGCCGGGGTTTTCGCACGAGCCGACGGCACGCCAGGAAATGAAGCCGGGATAGTGGGAAACGGCCTGCATCGCCTGTTGGCGCGCGGCTGCGGCCGCCGGCCTGTCCGCAACGATGCAGACGGCGAGTTCGAGGATGCTTTTGGCGGTCATGTCATGCTCCATGTTGATTGCCGCTTGACTTAATCACAGGTCAACTGACAGCCTTATGGCCATAACCTCACATGGACACACGACAGGAACCCGCGAATGAGACCCGCCGACCGGCTGTTTCGAATCATCCAGCTCATGCGGGCCACCGGCCGGGCGATGACGGCGCAGGAAATCGCCGACAAGATGGAAGTCGCGCGGCGGACGATCTATCGCGACATGGAGCATCTGATGGCTTCAGGCGCGCCGATCGACGGCGAGCGCGGTGTCGGATACCTCCTGCGCGAGCGTTTCGACGCGCCGCCACTGACCTTTACCTTCGAGCAGCTCGAGGCGCTGGCCTTCGGTGCGAGGGCAGTGCAGATGCTCGGTGACCACCGACTGGCGCAAGCCGCGCGCGAGGCCATGGAAAAGATCGAACACGGCCTTCCGCCCGAGCACGTGGCGCGATTGCGCAGCGCCCCGATCCGCGCCTTCCGCTCGGCGCTGCAGCCCAAGCCGCCGCCGATGCTCGGTGAGTTGCGCCGGGCGATCGCAGAGGAGCGCAAGGTGCGCCTGGCCTATGAAAGCCTTGCCGACCAGAGTTCCGAGCGCACCGTCTGGCCGCTTGGCCTCAGTGTCTTCGGCCATCACTGGCTGCTGACCACCTGGTGCGAGCTGCGCCAGGATTTTCGCGATTTTCGGGTGGATCGCATCAGGGAGATGAAGCTTGAGCGCGAGCATTTCCAGCCGTCGCCCACCCGCAGCTTCGATGCCTATCTCTCGCGCATGTGAGGCCCGCGAGCACACGATAAAAGTCCCCAATCGAGCAAGCCATGGAACCAGATGGGCCTTCATCCGTTTCTATTAAAGGCTTATTCTGGCCTGCCCACGAGCAACATCATTTCATGGGAGACAATCGTGCAAAACCGGACTTGGATACTGGCCGCGGATGGCAATACGGCGCGCTTCGTCAAGGGCGTCAACCTGCGGAAAGACGAACGTCAGCACCCGGAGGAGGAGGTCATCCATACCGACCCTAAACGCGCCCAGGATATCATGGCCGACAAGCCGGGGCGCAGCCATTCGTCCGTCGGTCATGGACGTTCAGTGATGGAGTACAGCAGTGATCCGGTGCGCGAGGAAAAACACCGCTTCGCTGTCGATGTAGCCAGCAAGCTCGAAGCCTATCTGAGCGACAACGCCTTCGACAGCCTGGTGATCTGCGCGGCTCCACGGACGCTCGGAGATTTGCGCAAGCTGCTTTCTGCCAATGTGAAGCAGAAGACGGTTGCCGAGATCGATCGCAATTGCGTCACGGTGCCGATCGAGCAACTGATCGCCACCGCGCGCTCGGCCGTCTATCCCTGAAGCTTTTCCAGGGAATGTGCGTAGCGGTTTCCCGTCAGGAAACGCGTAAAGTAGAGACCGGAAACGCTCTCAGACGTATGCCGCGTTCCCTCAGAAGTCTGTCGGGACGCCGCCTTCCTCCTTGCGTTTTGCAACGAAGGCGTCGAGCTCATCTTCGATCGCCGGATCCAGCGGCGGCCGTTCGTATTCGTTGAGCTTCTGCTTGAAAACCCGGTTCGCGTGGTCATAGGTCGTCGGCCGCCCGGCTTCCGTCCAGGTCTCGAAATTGCGCCAGTCGGACAGGATCGGCGAGTAGAACGCTGTCTCATAGCGTTGCAGCGTGTGCAGCGTGCCGAAGTAATGTCCACCGGGGCCGACGTCGCGCACTGCGTCGAGCCCGAGCGCGTCGTCGCTGACGTCAAGCGGCGTCAGGAACTCCGCCACCATCTGCAGCATGTCGACGTCGAGGATGAACTTCTCGAAGGAGGCCGTCAGTCCGCCCTCGGTCCAACCGGCCGCATGCATGATGAAATTGCCACCGCCCTGCGTCAGGGCCCAGAGCGACAGCGCGGACTCGTAGGCGGCCTGGGCGTCGAGCGTGTTGGCGGCATTGGTGTTCGAGGTCCGGTAGGGGATGTTGTAGCGGCGGGCGAGCTGGCCGCCGGCGATCACCGCCTTCATGTATTCCGGCGTGCCGAAGGCGGGCGCGCCCGTCTTCATGTCGACATTCGAGGTGAAGCCGCCATACATCACCGGCGCCCCGCGTCGCACCATCTGGGTGAAGGCGATGCCGCACAGCGCCTCGGCATTCTGCTGCACCAGGGCTCCGGCGATCGTCACCGGCGCCATGGCGCCTGCAAGCGTGAAGGGCGTGATCACCACCACCTGATTGCGCGACGACATTTCGATGATGCCTTGCAGCATCGGCCCGTCGAGGCGCAGCGGCGAGGAAGTGTTGATGATCGTGAACAGTGAAGGCTCGCGCTCCAGCTGCTCCATGGATATGCCGCGGCCGATGCGGGCGATCTCGATGCCGTCGGTGTTGCGCTGGCGGCCGAGCGAATAGACGTGGAAGACCTTGTCGGTGAGCTTCACCATGTCGGATAGGCAGTCGAGGTGGCGCACCGAGGCGTGTAAATCCACGGGCTCGACAGGATAGCCGCCGGTCGTGTGGATGATGTCGTAGGACTGGGCAAGCTTTACCAGCTTGCGGAAATCCTCGTGGTTGCCGGTACGCCTGCCGCCTTCGCGGTCGGCCACGAACGGCGCACTGGCGACCTGGGCAAAGACGAGGTTGTTGCCACCGATCGCGACATTGCGGGCCGGGTTGCGCGCATGCATGGTGAAGGAGGGGGGCACCGACGCGATCATGTCCATGATCAGGCCGCGATCGAAGCGGACGCGGTCGGTACCGGGCGTGACATCGGCGCCTGCTGCCTTCATGCGCTCGCGCGCCTCCGGCAGGATGATGTCCATGCCGATTTCCTCAAGGATCGTCAGCGACGCCTCGTGGATCGCTTCGAGCGCATCGTCGGAGAGCACCGAAGACCTGCTCTGGGTGTTGACGAGATTGAGATACTTACCGCCTGAGGATTTTCGTGTGCGCTCGCCACCGCGGCCGCTGGGCCTGCGTCGCCGCTCGAGCGGGGATGAGGACGTTTCGCCTGTAGCAGTATCCGGAAACTGATCGTCGTTCATGAGAAACCCACCGCGTTGCCGATGGATTTCTGTCGCAGATTTTTCGCGGCGATGCCCCCGCCATTTGCGACAGTTCAGTTCTCTGGTGGAGTAAAGGCCATCAAAACGGCGGTGGCGACCAGGCGTTTGCCTCGTTCAGCGTTTGTCGCCGCGCAGCATTTCGCGTTTTCCGGCGAAGCCCTTGCGCTTCTCGACGATAAAGCCGGCGGCTTGCAGATTGCGGCGAACAAAGCCGGCCGCGGCATAGGTGGCGAAGCTGCCGTCGGGCGCTGTCCTGTCGAACACCAGCCGCATCAGTTCCTCCGACCACATGTCGGGATTGCGTGATGGCGCGAAACCATCGAGGAACCAGGCATCGAAGCGTTCTGCGGCCTCGCCAAGGCCATCGAGTGCGGGGCCGCAGACGACGCTCAGGCGAACGCCGTCGCCAAAATCGATCTCGATCCTGCCGTCGTTTGTCGCGGGCCAGTGCTCGACAAGGGCCAGCCGTTCGGCGTCGATCTCGGGCCAGTGCGACAGGGCACGGGAGATCTCCTCCGCCTGCATGGGAAATCGCTCGAAACTGACGAAATGCAGTGTGCCGCTTTCGGCAACCGTGGCTTTCCATTGCCGCCAGGTTTCGCAGAAGTTGAGGCCGGTGCCAAAGCCAAGCTCGCCGATGGTGAACGCACCGCCGGAGATCCAGCGTTCGGGCAGGCCATTGCCGGCAAGAAACACATGCCCGCATTCCAGCCGACCATCGGTGCGGCAATAAAAGTGATCGCCAAATTCCCTGGAATAGGGCATATCGCCCTCGTGCCAATCGAGGCTTTGATGGGCCGGGGGCTGGTTCGGTTCTGCGGCGGATCCTGTCATGCGATGGCGATAATCCCGCCACCGGAGAAGGTCAATCGATGAGCGAACTTTTGATCGTCGGCGGCGGCATCATGGGGCTTTGGGCCACTCTTACGGCCGCGCGGACCGGCATGGACGTTTGCCTGGTCGAAGAGCGCCGCATCGGTGCCGGCGCCAGCGGCGGCATACTCGGCGCGCTGATGCCGCATATGCCGGACAAATGGAACGCCAAGAAACAATTCCAGTTCGACGCCCTCGTCTTGCTCGAAGGCGAGATCGCAGCGCTCGAGGCTGAAACCGGGCTTTCGGCGGGTTACCGCCGCAGCGGGCGGATCATGCCGCTCGCCAAGCCGCATCTGCGTGAGATCGCCCTTCGCCATGAGCAGGATGCGATGCAAAACTGGCGGGCAGGCGACCGCCGATTCTTCTGGCATGTGCGCGACGATCCGCCGTCCGGCTGGCTCGGTGCGGAGGCTGCTGCCTGCGGCATGGTGTTCGATACGCTCGGCGGCCGGCTCTCCCCGCGCCAGACGCTGGCGGTCCTGCGTGCGGTGCTGGCGCAATCGCCGAACGTGCGGATCGTCGAGGGAACCGGCGCTCGGGCAATCTATCCGGGCCACGGCCGAGCCGAACTCGACGACGGAACGGAAATCTCCTTCGGCCATTGCGTACTGGCCGCCGGCGTCGGCAGCTTCCCGCTCATCGATACGCTCTGCGGACCTATCCGCGGATCGAGCGGCACCGGGGTCAAGGGCCAGGCGGCGCTGCTTCTGGCAGACGTCGATCCGCAATTGCCCGTCATCTTCACCGACGGCGTCTATATCGTCGCCCATGACGACGGCCATGTCGCCATCGGCAGTACCAGCGAGAACAAATTTGCCGATCCGCTATCGACGGATGAACTGCTTGTTGAGCTGCTGGGGCGGGCCGAAGCGCTGGTGCCGGCTCTGCACGGGGCAGAGGTGGTTGAGCGCTGGGCCGGCATACGGCCGAAATCGACCGGCAGGGAGCCGATGGTCGGGCGCCATCCGGATCACGAAAACCTGTCGGTACTGACCGGCGGTTTCAAGGTGAGCTTCGGCATCGCCCATCGCCTTGCGCGCTTCGTCATCGACGAGGTCGCCGGCCTGCCGTCGATCGATGTTCCCGAATCCTTCTTGTGCCGGAATCACATAGCAGCACTTCGCGAGAAACATCTTTAAGTCGCTGGCCGGCAATGGAGCGGTATTGCCCCGTTTGGTTCGTCAATCTGTCACGCAAATCACCTAAGACGCGGGCAATAGAGCGCCGCATCTCCCCATCTAAGGGCATTGTTGAAGCTCTAAGGTTTTGAACCCTGCGTGCGCCCTGGCGACGATCGAGATCGGTTGTCGCGGGTCTGTGCCAGAGCGGACTTCCGGAGCATGCGCATGCGTTACGCCATTTGTTTCACGCCGCCGATGGCTGATCCGCTTTCAACGGTTGCTGCCAGTTGGCTCGGCCGCAACGTCTATTCCGGCGAGCCGGCAGAACTGCCGTCGATCTCCGGGTTGACCGCATCCGAGATCGCCTTTCACACCGCCGTTCCGCGCCGCTTCGGCTTTCATGCGGTGGTGATGTCGCCCTTCCGGCTTCATCCTGACATGGACGAGGCACAGCTTCTCAAGGCGCTGATGCATTTTGCCGGCGCCCAGACGCCGTTCGAGATCGAGCGCCTGGAAGTGGCCCGGCTCGGCCAGTGCTGGGGACTGATGCCGCAGATCCCCAGCACGGCGATGCATCTTCTGGCCGCCAGCATCATCCAGGAGTTCGACGCGTTTCGCGCGCCGCTCAGCGAAGACGAGATCGAGCGCTCCGACCCGGATCGGCTGACGGCGCCGCAATTTTCCAATCTGCATCGCTGGGGCGATCCTCATGTGATGGATGAATATCGCTTTCACATGATGCTGACCGGGCCGCTCAGCCAGGACGCCATGCGCCGTATCGAGGCGCCGCTTCGGGATCTGTTCGAACCATGCCTGGCGCTGCCGTTGACGATCGGCAGCCTGGCGCTGTTCGTCGAACAGGAATCGGGCGCGCCGATGCGCGTCCACTCGCAGCACCCGCTCGGCAAGATCTCCGCGACCAAACGGGGCGACCGGATCAAGCGGGTAGCCACCGAAGCGCCGCTTGCGCCGAGCCCCGTTCCGCCGTTGTCGCGGATGGTTGCCTCGCTGATGGCGGGCCGCTAACCGTCTGCACTGACGTCATTTTGTCTCGACAATCCGGTCGGCAATGATACCGTTCCGGAAAATTCGAAGGGTGATTTGATGTCTGAGACTACCTATCCGCGTGACCTCGTCGGCTATGGCCGCAACCCGCCCAAGGCAAACTGGCCGGGCGATGCGCGCATCGCCGTGCAGTTCGTGCTCAACTACGAAGAGGGCGGCGAAAGCTGCATCCTCGATGGCGACCCGGCGTCCGAGAGCCTGCTTTCGGAGATAGTCGGCGCGCAACCCTGGCAGGGGCAGCGCAACCTCAACATGGAATCGATCTACGAATACGGTTCCCGCTCCGGCTTCTGGCGGCTGTGGCGCATGTTCACCAGCCGCGACGTGCCGCTGACGGTCTACGGCGTGACGCGGGCGATGGCCCGCAATCCGGAAGCGGTCGCAGCGATGAAGGAAGCGGGCTGGGAGATCGCCAGCCACGGTCTGCGCTGGCTCGAATACAAGGATTTCCCCGAAGAGGTGGAGCGTGAGCATATCCGCGAAGTCGTTCGGCTGCATACCGAACTGACCGGCGAGCGCCCGCTCGGTCTCTACCAGGGAAAGCCTTCCAACAACACGCTGAAGCTTGTTCTCGAAGAGGGTGGTTTCCTCTATTCGTCGGATTCCTATGCGGACGAATTGCCCTATTGGGTGCCGGGCTTGACGGCCGACAAGCCGCACCTGATCATCCCCTACACGCTCGACGCCAACGACATGCGCTTTGCGACGAACCAGGGCTTCAACTCCGGCGAACAGTTCTTCACCTACCTCAAGGACACGTTCGACGTGCTCTACGAGGAGGGCAAGGAAGGCAATGCCAAGATGATGAACATCGGCCTGCACTGCCGCCTCGTCGGTCGTCCGGGCCGCGCCGCGGCGCTGGCGCGGTTCGTCGACTACGTCATGTCGCACGACAAGGTCTGGGTACCGCGGCGCGTCGATATCGCTCGCCACTGGTACGAACACCACAAGCCGGAAGGGGCTCTCTGATGTCCGATCGCGACGCCTTTGTCAGCCGCTTCGGCGGCGTGTTCGAGCATTCTCCATGGGTTGCCGAACGAGCCTACGACCGGGCGGCCGCAACGGGACTTTCGGCCGGCAACGTGCACTCGGCACTTTGCCAGGCCTTTCGCGCCGGCCTGCCGCGCGAAAGGCTCGCCGTGCTGCGCGCCCATCCGGATCTTGCCGGTAGGCTGGCGATCGCCGGCAAGCTGACGGCGGACTCGACGGCGGAGCAGGCGTCCGCCGGCCTCGATCGCCTTTCGGCCGAGGAGCATGCCCGGTTCACGGCGCTTAACGAAGCCTACACGCAGAAATTCGGCTTTCCCTTCATTGTCGCGGTCAAGGGCCTGACGAAGAAGGACATTCTCGCCTCGTTCGAAAGGCGCATTGACAATTCGACCGAAGAGGAATTTGAAACCGCCTGCGCGCAGGTGGAGAAAATCGCTCGTCTGCGGCTGCAATCCATGCTTCCAGGAGACGAAAATGCCTGACATATCAGTTCGATATCTGCTCTCATCTGCACTGAGGGCAGTCGAACCGGACCATGCCGGTGCCGCTGGCGACGCGCACTGCGGGGCGGCGGTCTGATGTCGCGTCTTCTTTCGATCGAAACCCTGACGCAGGACGCTTTCGCGCCGTTCGGCACGGTGATCGAGGCCGATCCGGCTTCGATGCGCTACATCAACAGCGGCACGACCGAGCGCTTCCATGGCCTTGCGCGCGCCGACGTCGTCGGCGAAGGCGCCAACGTCATCATCAACATCTTTCGCGGCCAGCCGCGTGCCTTCCCCTACGCGGTGGCGATGATGGAGCGGCACCCCTTCGGCAGCCAGAGCTTCTCGCCGCTCGACGACAGGCCGTGGCTCATCGTCGTTGCCGAAGACGAGGGCGGCCGACCGGGGGCGCCACGGGTCTTCCGGGCGAACGGACGGCAGGGCGTCAATTACGGGCGCAATGTCTGGCACCATCCGCTGATGTCGGTCGGCGCGGTCAGCGACTTCATCGTCGTCGACAGGGAGGGGCCGGGCAACAATCTCGAAGAGTATTTCTACGAAGAGCCCTTCGTTATCCAAAGCGCAGTGTGAGGGAAGAGACGCGATGAGCAGCACCGGCCGCCTGACCACCCATGTCCTCGATACCGCGCTCGGCAAGCCGGCCGAAGGCCTGCGCATCGATCTCTATTGGCTTGAAGGCGAGGAGCGGCAGCTGATCCGCACCGTTCATACCAACAGCGATGGGCGCGTCGACGGCCCCATGGTCGAAGGCGTCGGCTTCATGGCCGGCAGCTACGAACTGGTGTTCCACGCCGGCGACTATCTGCGCGCAACGGGCGCGGCGCTGCCGGAACCTGCTTTCCTCGACCTGATCCCGCTGCGCTTCGGCATTGCCGATCCGGCCAGCCACTATCACGTGCCGCTGCTGCTTTCGCCCTACGGCTACTCGACCTATCGCGGCAGCTAAGCGCTGGCTTCCTGCATCGCTGGAAGGCGACCTCCAGGGTAATGACAGCGCTGCTTTATCGGCCCGACCTCGTCCCGTCATCCTCGGGCTTGACCCGAGGATCCAGTCCTGCGCCGCGCGCTTGAGCGCTGGATGCTCGGGTCGAGCCCGAGCATGACGGAGAGAGTGGAAATGCCGTAGAGGCGGCCCTGGTCGCCCTTATGAACCAATTGCCGAGGGTCGGTGCGTCAATCCGCAAGAATGTCGCGGTTGACGTCGTTGATATCGCGCTTGCCGCAAAGCGCCATGGTGATGTCCATCTCCTTGCGGATGATTTCCAGCGCCTTGGTCACGCCTTCCTTGCCCATGGCACCGAGGCCATAGAGGAACGGCCGGCCGATATAGGTGCCCTTGGCGCCCATGGCGACGGCCCTCAGCACGTCCTGGCCGGAGCGGATGCCGCCATCGAGATGCACCTCGATCTGGTGGCCGACCGCATCGACGATACGCGGCAGCATGCTGATCGAGGAATGGGCGCCATCGAGCTGGCGGCCGCCATGGTTGGAGACGATGATCGCGTCGGCGCCGGTCGCAGCCGCCATCTTGGCGTCTTCCGGATCGAGAATGCCCTTCAGGATCAGCGGACCGCCCCAGCGCTCCTTGATCCATTCGACGTCCTTCCAGGAAAGCTGCGGGTCGAACTGTTCCGCCGTCCAGGCGCCGAGCGAGGAGAGGTCCGTGACGCTCTTGGCGTGGCCGACGATATTGCGGAAGGTGCGGCGGTTGGTGCCGAGCATCTTCATGCACCAGCCGGGACGCGTTGCCATCTGCCAGAGATGTTTGGGGGTCAGCTTCGGCGGGGCCGACAGGCTGTTGCGCAGGTCCTTGTGGCGCTGGCCGAGGATCTGCAGGTCGAGCGTCAGCACCAGTGCCGAGCACTTGGCCGCCTTTGCCCGGTCGATCAGGTTGAGCACGAATTCGCGCTCGCGCATGACATAGAGCTGGAACCAGAACGGCTTGGTCGTGACCGAGGCGACGTCCTCGATCGAGCAGATGCTCATGGTCGACAGCGTGAAGGGAACGCCGAAGGCTTCTGCCGCCTGTGCGGCCAGCATCTCGCCGTCGGCGTGCTGCATGCCGGTGAGGCCCGTCGGTGCCAGCGCCACCGGCATCGACACCTTCTGGCCGATCATGGTCGTTTCCAGCGAGCGGTTGGTCATGTCGACCAGCACGCGCTGGCGCAGCTTCACCTTGGCGAAGTCTTCCTCGTTGGCGCGATAGGTGCCCTCGGTCCAGGCGCCGCTGTCGGCGTAATCGAAGAAGAGCTTCGGTACGCGGCGCTTGGCGAGTGCCTTGAGGTCGCTGATTTCGAGGATTTGCGTCATGGAAACGGCCTTCATCTGAATCAAGGGTTAGAGCGGGATGCGGGCGGAAAACCGCACACAGTTTTCCTCATCCCGCTCTACAGCGCCGCGCGCCTGATCAGACGCGCAAAGGTCGCTGTAGCACTTTGAATTGCTGCATGTGTCCCGAAATCGGGACACATGCAGCGGGATGACTGCCGAGCCCTTACCATGTTTGCCGGAGGCTTGTTAATAGCATTGGCGCAAAGAGGTCAATTTTTTTGACCTCTTTGCGTTTGACCGAACGATCAGGCGGCCGCGAGTGCCGACTTGGCCGGTTTTCCCGCCACATAGGTTTCGACGATCGAGCGGTCGTCGCCCATGGTCTGCAGCAGGAAAAGCTCGTCGGCGAGCGAGTTGACCACTTCGGCGCGCAGCGCCATCGCCGGCGTCGCCGCCATGTCGAGCACGATGAAGTCGGCGTCGGTGCCGGCCTCGAGCGTGCCGATGCGATCGCCCAGCGACAGCGCCTCGGCATTGCCGCGGGTCATCATGAAGAAGCTGTCGAACGGGTTCAGTCGCTCGCCCTGCAGCTGCAGGATCTTGTAGGCCTCGTCGAGCGTCTTCAGCATGGAATAGCTGGTGCCGCCGCCGATATCAGAGGCAACCGCGGTGCGCACCGGCTTTTCCCGTCGGTTGAGCGCCCGCAGGGGGAACAGGCCGGAACCGAGAAAGAGGTTGGATGTGGGGCAGAAGACCGCCACCGACCCCGTCTCGCTCATCACATCCGCCTCGCGCTCGGAGAGATGGATGCAGTGGCCGAACAGGCTTTTCGGCCCAAGCAGGCCGTAACGGGCGTAGACGTCGGTGTAGTCCTTGGCTTGCGGATAAAGCTCGCAGGTAAACGCGATCTCGTCTCGGTTTTCCGAGAGATGCGTCTGGACGTGCAGATCGGGGAATTCGTGCACGAGCGATCTGGCGACGTCCATCTGTTCCGGCGTCGAGGTGATGGCAAAGCGCGGGGTGATGGCGACATGGTTGCGGCCCTTGCCGTGCCACTCGCGGATCACGGCGCGCGTCTCGTCGTAGCCCATCTGCGGCGTGTCGAGCAGGCCTTGCGGGGCATTGCGGTCCATCATCACCTTGCCGGCAATCATGCGCATGTCGCGGCGCAGCGCCTCGGCGAAGAAGGCGTCGGCGGATGCCTTGTGCACCGAGCAATAGGCAGCTGCCGTGGTTGTTCCGTGGCGAACCATTTCGTCGAAGAAGCGGCTGGCGATGCGCTCGGCATGGACGGTCTCGACGAAGCGGCATTCTTCGGGGAAGGTGTAGGTGTTCAGCCATTCGAGCAGATTGGCGGCGTATGACGCCATCACCTGCATCTGCGGGAAGTGCAGATGGGTGTCGATGAAACCCGGCACGATCAGATGCGGGCGGTGATCGATCTCGACACTATCATCCGCTGCCTCGGCTCTGACGGCCGCGTAGGCGCCCGACGCCTTGATCTGCCCGCCCTCGACCAGCAGCGCGCCATCGGCCTCGTAGGCATAGGCAGCGCTATCGTCGATATTGTCAGGGGCGCGATGGAAGCTCAGCAGGCGGCCGCGGATGAGCGTCGATGTCATTGTGTCTTGCCTTCCTCGACGGCGCTTTCGAACCAGGCTGTCAGCAACTGGCGCTCGTCCGTCGTCATATCAGTTATGTTGCCGGGCGGCATGGCATGGCTGCGCCCCGCCTGGATATAGATTTCGCGAGCGCGGGCGGCAATCTCCCGGTCGCTTTCCAACACCACGCCATTGGGCGGCCGGCTGATGCCCTCATAGACCGGTTCGGCCGCATGACACATGGAACAGCGGGTCGAGATCGCGTCCTTGACGGCGGGGAAGTGGGCGTTCTCAGTAAAGCGGGCAAAGACCGGTGCGACCTCTGCCTTTTCTTCGCCTGTCAGCACCTTCGGCACGGTCGAAAGCCACATGATCAGGATGAAGAGGAGGACGGTGGCGAGCCAGGTCCAGGTGGGCCTGCCCTTGCGCGCATGCGTCGTGTTGAACCAATGGCGGATGGTGACGCCCATCAGGAACACCAGTGCCGCGATGATCCAGTTGAAGGCGGTCGCAAACGCCAGCGGATAGTGGTTCGACAGCATGAAGAAGATGACCGGCAGGGTCAGGTAGTTGTTGTGCAGCGAGCGCTGCTTGGCCTGGGCGCCGAGTTTGGGATCGGGGGTGCGGCCGGCGATCAGGTCATCAACGACGATCTTCTGGTTGGGGATGATGAGGAAGAAGACGTTGGCCGACATGATGGTCGCGGTGAAGGCGCCCAGATGCAGGAAGGCGGCGCGGCCGGTGAAGACCTGCGTATAGCCCCAGGCCATGACCACCAGCGCCACATAGAGAAGCGCCATCAGGCCCCAGGTGTTCTTGCCGATTGGCGACTTGCAGAGCAGGTCATAGAAGATCCAGCCGATGCCGAGCGAGGCGAGCGAGATCAGGATTGCCGTGGTCGCCGAGATATCGAGTACGTGGCGGTCGATCAGGAAAAGATCGGCGCCGCCGTAATAGACGAGACAGAGCATGGCGAAGCCCGAAAGCCACGTCATGTAGGATTCCCATTTGAACCAGGTCAGGTGTTCCGGCATCGAGGCGGGGGCGACCAGATATTTCTGGATGTGATAGAAGCCGCCGCCATGCACCTGCCATTCCTCGCCATAGGCGCCGGCCGGCAGGTGATCGCGCTTCACCAGGCCGAGGTCGAGCGCGACGAAATAGAAGGATGAGCCGATCCAGGCGATGGCGGTGATGACATGCAGCCAGCGGACGGCGAAGGCCAGCCATTCCCAGGCGATGGCGAACTCGTACATTCGGGGTCCCCTTTATTCTCTCCGTCATCGCACCTTGCGCAAAAACCGGGGGTTGGGGAAGGGGGCGAATGCGCCCCCGGACGTGATTTGCCGGGATCGGCACGATTTCAAGGATGAATTCGCCCTGGTGATAAACCTGATGGATTCTAAGGGGTTACACTTAGACTGCGGAAGCCCTCTTGCGCTTTTCTTCCCAATCGGCCCCGAACTGGACCGAGGGGCAGAGTTCGCCGAGGATCCAGTCGCGGAAGATGCGGATCTTCGGCGTGTTGCGGCGCGCGTGGGGATAGGCCAGCCAGTAGTCGCAGCCGTCGCTGCAGCGCAGGTCGAAAGGCTGGTAGAGCCGGCCGAGCGCCACGTCGTCGCCGTAGAATTCCGGCGTCAGGATCGCCACCCCCTGGCCGGCAACGGCTGCGCGCGCCTCGAAGGATTGTGCGCCGAGCCGGCTCGTCGGGCGACCCTCGAGGTCCGGATCGTCGACGCCGGCGGCGGAAAACCAGATCCGCCACCAGGGATCGCCCGCGTCGATGATCCTGAGCTTCAGGAGATCGCGTGGCTCGCGTATCCCCCCGACGGTTTCGGCAAGGGCCGGGCTCAGCATCGGGCTGAACTCGACCCGCATCAGCGGGTGGCTGTCGAGTCCCGGCCAGACGCCGGCACCGGAGCGGATCGCCAGATCCGCGGGTTCGCTGGCAAAATCAATGATCTTGTCGTTGGTGCTCAGCCGCACGGCGATGTTGGGATGGGCGAGCTGAAACGAGCCGATGTTGCGGGCGAGCCATTGCGAGGCGAAGGTCGGGGTCGAGCTGATCAGGAGTGCGCTGTCGATGTCGCCGCGCGCCGAGGAGACAGCCTCCTGCAGCATCTCGAAGGCCTCGGTGACCCGCGGCGCCAGCCGCTGGCCGACATCGGTCAATGCGATCTGGCGCGGGCGGCGCAGGAACAGCGGTTCGCCGACATTCTCCTCGATCAGCTTGATCTGGTAGCTGACGGCGGTCTGGGTCATGCCCAGCTCTTCGCCGGCCTTGGTGAAACTGCCGAGCCGCGCCACGGCTTCGAAGACCCTCAGCGCATTCAGCGGAAACTGCCTGGACATCTTCATGGATAAGCTCTCTTGATGCATGCAGACGGATGTTCGATTGGATTTCAATCCTCTTCCACGGCATCCTGCAAGTCAACTTCCCAAGACGAACAGGTGATCAAAATGACTTGCGACGTTCTCGAACATACTGAAAGAAAACCAGTTTTTTCGCTGGGAACGGTCGTGCGGTTCACGTCCACCCTGTTTCGCGGCGCCGTTGCCGCCAAGCCCATCCTGGATGTCAATGCGCTGTCCGACCATATCAAAAGAGACATGGGTTTCATGGATGGTCGCGGTCCCTATGGGGACGATGCCGAGGCGAATTCCGACGCTCGCCGTCTCTTCAACAGCGACGAGCTGCCCCGGATCTGACCGGGCGTTTCCTGAACACCGCGTGTCAAGCATGATGCGCGGTGCTGTCATCAATCAAAGGGATTGCCGAAGGCGTTCGACGGCCATCAGCACGCGCTCCGGCGTCGCCGGCGTGTCAAGACGCGGGCATTCGCGGTAATCGGCAACGCTCGCCACGGCCATCGACAGCGCCTCGAGCACCGAGATCGGCAGCATGAAGGGCGGCTCGCCCACGGCCTTGGACCGCCCGATGGTTCTTTCCGCATTTTCCGACCACTCGGCCAGTTTGACATTGAAGATCTTCGGCCGGTCGGAGGCGAGCGGGATCTTGTAGGTCGAGGGCGCGTGCGTGCGCAGCCGCCCCTTGTCGTCCCACCACAGTTCCTCGGTCGTCAGCCACCCCATGCCCTGGACGAAGCCGCCTTCGATCTGACCAAGGTCGATTGCCGGATTGAGCGAGCGGCCGACATCGTGCAGCACGTCGACGCGGTCGACCATGTATTCGCCGGTCAGCGTATCGATCGACACTTCCGACACCGCGGCGCCATAGGCGAAGTAGTAGAAGGGCGTTCCCCGGCCGGTCGCGCGGTCCCAATGGATCTTCGGGGTCTTGTAGAAGCCGGCGGCCGAAAGCTGCACGCGCGCCATGTAGGCGAGCTTGATGAATTCCGGGAAGGGTACCAGCTCTTCCCCGATCTTCACGTGATCGGGTACGAAGGTGACGTTTTCCGCCTTCGTCTGCCAGCGCTCGCAGGCAAAGGCGACGAGCCGTTCCTTGATCTGGCGTGCCGCATCGAAGGCGGCCATGCCGTTGAGATCCGAGCCGGAGGATGCGGCGGTTGCCGACGTGTTCGGCACCTTGCCCGTCGTGGTCGCGGTAATCCTGACGCGGTCGAGATCGACCTGGAAACTGTCGGCGATCACCTGGGCGACCTTCACATAGAGGCCCTGGCCCATTTCGGTGCCGCCATGGTTCAGGTGGATCGAGCCATCCTGATAGATGTGCACCAGGGCACCCGCCTGGTTGAAGGCGGTCATGGTGAAGGAGATGCCGAATTTCACCGGCGTCAGTGCGATGCCCTTGCGAATGATGCGGCTAGTGCGGTTGAACCCGACGATGGTCTTGCGACGCTCCTGGTAGTCGGCGTCGGCTTCAAGCTCGGCGACGATGCGCGCGATGATGTTGTCTTCGACGTGCTGGTGGTAGGGCGTGATGTCCCGGCCGGAGCCCTTCTCGCCATAGAAATTCAGCTTGCGGATTTCGAGCGGATCCTTGCTGAGCTGGTAGGCGATCTCCTCGATGATGCGCTCGCCGCCGATCATGCCCTGCGGACCACCGAAGCCGCGATAGGCGGTGTTTGAGACCGTGTTGGTCTTCAGCGGCTGCGACGTTAGCTTCACATGCGGGTAGAAATAGGAGCTGTCCGCGTGGAAAAGCGCGCGGTCGGTCACCGGTCCGGAGAGATCGGAGGAATAACCGCAGCGCGCCGCGTAATTGGCATGCACAGCCCGGATGCGGCCGTCGTCGTCGAAGCCGACGTCATAGTCGACGAGGAAGTCGTGACGTTTGCCCGTGGCCGTCATGTCGTCGTCGCGGTCCGGGCGAAACTTGACGGCGCGGCCGAGCTTCTTCGCCGCCACGGCCGCAAGCGCTGCGAACTGGTTGCCCTGCGTTTCCTTGCCGCCGAAGCCGCCGCCCATGCGGCGCACATTGACGGTCACTGCATTGGAGGGAACGCCGAGCACGTGCGAGACCATGTGCTGGATTTCGCTCGGGTGCTGGGTGGACGACCAGACGGTGACTTCGTCGTCCTCGCCGGGAATGGCAAGGGCGATGTGGCCCTCGAGATAAAAATGTTCCTGGCCGCCGATGCGCATCCGGCCCTTCAGCCGGCGCGGCGCCTTTTCCAGTTCGGCGTCGGCATCGCCGCGCTGGAGGGTGAGGGGCTGGGTGACGAGTTCGCCGCCATGGGCGACGGCATCGGTAATATCGGTGAAATGCGGCAGGTCGCGATAGCTGATCTTCGCCAGTTGGGCAGCACGGCGGGCGATGTCGCGCGTCTCGGCGATGACGGCAAAGGCCGGCTGGCCGTGGAACTGCACGATGCCGTCGGCAAGCACCGGCTCGTCATGCAGGTGGCTGGGGCTGATGTCGTTGGAATGGGGCATGTCGCTGGCGGTCAGCACGCAGACGACGCCGGGCGCCGCGACCACGGCCGAGAGATCCATCTCGGTAATTTCGGCATGGGCGCGATCGGTCATCCCCAGCGCGCCATGCAGGGTGCCCGCTGGTTCCGGCATGTCGTCGATATAGTCAGCGGTGCCGGCCACATGCTTGTGGGCGCTGTCGTGGCGCTGCGGCGCATGCATTTCGCCGCGGATCGCCTTGCGTTCCTCGAAGGTCGACTTGTCCATGATCACCTCTCTCCCGCCGCATAGCGCACGAGCTCCGCCGGCTGACCGCTGGTTTCCAGCAGGAAGCGCATCAGCAGGTTTTTTGCAGCCAGCATGCGATAGGTGCTGGTGGCGCGCCAATCGCTCAAGGGCTGGTAGTCCGCTTCGAAGGCTGCTTGAGCGGCGCGCACCGTTTCCTCGGTCCAGGGCTTGCCGATGAGCGCTGATTCCACGGTTGCGGCGCGCTTCGGCGTACCGGCCATGCCGCCGAAGGCGATGCGGGCAGACTTCACCCTGTTGCCGTCGAGGGAAATGCGGAAGGCACCGAGCAATGCGGAAATGTCCTCGTCGCGGCGCTTGGAGATCTTGTAGGCCGCAAACAGCTCATCCGCCGGCAGCCTGGGTACGAAGACGCTCTCGACGAATTCGCCGGCTTTGCGGTCCTGCTTGCCGTAGGCGATGAAGAAATCTTCCAGCGGCAGGGTGCGCACCCCTTCCGTCGAGCGCAGCGTGACGGTTGCTTCGAGCGCGATCAGCGGCGGCGGGCTGTCGCCGATCGGCGAGCCGTTGGCGATGTTGCCGGCGATCGTGCCCATGTTGCGCACCTGTTCGCCGCCGATACGGTCGATCAGCCGGCCGAAGGCCGGGTAGGCCTTGCTGAGGGCTGCAAAGGCGGCGGTGTAGCTGACGCCGGCACCAATGGTCAGGCCGGCGGCGCTTTCCTCGATGCGCTGCAGCTCCGAGATGCCGTTGATGAAGATGGCGGGATCGATCGGTCGCATCTGTTTGGTGACCCAGAGGCCGACATCGGTCGCGCCGGCGACCACCGTCGCGCCCTTGTGTTCGGCAAGAGCGTCAGCGAGGCCGGCGGCATCGGCCGGCACGATCAGACAGCTTTCACCATGGCGGATGGTGATCGTCTTTTCCGGTTGCAGCGCCTTGAGGCGGGTAATGGTCGCCTCGCGCGCCGCGGTGATCGGATCGAAGACGGCGGAGGGTCGCGCCTTGGCGGCGGCTTCGGCCGCTTTTACGATCGGCTCGTAGCCGGTGCAGCGACAGAGGTTGCCTTGCAGCGCCTTTTCGATGTCGGCGCGGCTGGGATCATCGTTCGACAGCCACAGGCAATAAAGCGACATGACGAAGCCGGGGGTGCAGAAGCCGCATTGCGAACCATGGAAATCGACCATTGCCTGCTGCACCGGATGCAGTGTTCCGTCCTTGGCCGCGAGATGCTCGACCGTCACCACATGGGTCGCATGCAACGATCCGACGAAGCGGATGCAGGCATTGACGCTTTCATAGACCAGCGCGTCGCCGGCAAGGCGGCCGACGAGCACGGTGCAGGCGCCGCAATCGCCCTCTGCGCAGCCTTCCTTGGTGCCGGTCAGCCGGCGCTCGAGCCTGAGATAATCGAGCAGCGTCGCTGTCGACGCGACATCGGACAGCGCCACCTCCTTGTCATTGAGGATGAAGCGAATGCTGTCGTCGTCCTTGCGTTCCCTGTGCTTGGGCATGCCATTCATTCCTGCTGATGCTTGGCCGCAAAAACCGGAATCGTTCCCGGCAGCGGACCATGCGCATTTTCATAGAGTTAGGGCGTCATCCGCCTTGTCTCAATGGACGGGCGCGCTCTATTGCGCGGTCCAGCCGCCGTCCATGGAAACATGCGTGCCGGTGATTTGCGCCGCATCGTCGCCGGCGAGGTAGACGGCCAATGACGCCACCTGTTCGACCGTGATGAACTTCTTGGTCGGCTGGCCCTTGAGCATCACGTCGTTGATCACCTGTTCTTCGGTGATGCCGCGGGTGCGGGCCTGATCCGGGATCTGCTTTTCGACAAGCGGGGTCAGCACATAACCCGGGCAGATCGAGTTGGCGGTGATGCCGTTTTCCGCAACTTCGAGCGCGACGGTCTTCGTCAGCCCCATGATGCCATGCTTGGCAGCGACATAGGCGGATTTGAACGGCGAGGCGACGAGCCCGTGGGCCGAGGCGATGTTGACGATGCGGCCCCAGCCCTTTGCTTTCATGCCGGGAAGGGCGGCGCGAATGGTATGGAAGGAGGAGGAGAGGTTGATGGCGATGATGCGGTCCCACTGCTCGACCGGGAAATCCTCGACCTTCTCGACATATTGAACGCCGGCATTGTTGACCAGGATGTCGACGCTGCCGAAGCGCTTTTCAGCCGTCGCCATCAGATCGGCGATCTCGTTCGGCTTCGTCATGTCGGCCGGGTGATAGATGACCGTTCCGGTGGTGAGCGCGCCGACTTCGTCCGTCGCGGCCTTGATTTCGTCCGGTGCGCCGAAGCCGTTCAAGACAATGTTGGCGCCGCCCTTGGCGAATGCCTTGGCAATGGCAAGGCCGATGCCGCTCGTCGAACCGGTGATGACCGCAGTTCTCGTCATTCCTGATCTCTCCCTTTGCAGCGCCACCGATCCTGCCCGGTTTTTGCGACGCAACAGCGTCAACCTACGCGTAAAACCGCTGAGGTGACAATTGTGTTTTTCAGGCCGCCGACGCAGAGTTTGCGGCCGGAGGCTTCGCGGCGATTTCTTGCGTTTTGTTTTCGTTTGACATTCGTTTTGCCATCGTATTGAAGTTTTTCGAAATGGACGCCGCGCCCCTTGGGAAGGGCGTCGTAACACGTGATGCAGGCCGGGGAGGGGCATATGGGCGGATATATTCTCGCGATCGATCAGGGCACGACGTCGAGCCGGGCGATCGTCTTCGATGGCAAGCAGCAGGTGGCGGGCGCCGGCCAGAAGGAATTCAAGCAGCACTTTCCGAAATCCGGCTGGGTCGAGCACGATCCGGAGGAAATCTGGGAGACGGTCGTCGTCACCGTCAACGAGGCGATCAAGAAGGCGGGGATCTCGGCAAGCGATATCGCCGGCATCGGCATCACCAACCAGCGCGAAACCGTCGTCGTCTGGGATCGCCAGACCGGCAAGCCGATCCACAACGCCATCGTCTGGCAGGACCGCCGCACCGCTGTTTACTGCGACAAGCTGAAGAAGCAGGGTCTGGAAAAGACCTTCACCAAGAAGACCGGCCTGCTGCTCGATCCCTATTTCTCCGGCACCAAGCTCAGCTGGCTGCTGTCGAACGTAAAGGGCGCCCAGGCCAGAGCCGCCAAGGGTGAGCTTTGCTTCGGCACCATCGATACTTTCCTGATCTGGCGGCTGACTGGCGGGAAGTCCTTCGTCACGGATGCGACCAACGCCTCGCGCACGCTGATCTACAACATCGCCGACAATGCCTGGGATGACGAGTTGCTCGACATCCTGCGCGTGCCCCGCGCCATGCTGCCGGAGGTGAAGGACTGCGCCGCCGATTTCGGCGTCACCGACAAGGCGCTCTTTGGTGCTGCGATCCCGATCCTCGGCGTTGCCGGCGACCAGCAGGCCGCCACCATCGGCCAGGCCTGCTTCAAGCCGGGCATGCTGAAATCGACCTACGGCACGGGCTGCTTCGCGCTGCTCAACACCGGCAAAGACATGGTGCGGTCGAAGAACCGGCTGCTCACCACCATCGCCTATCGGCTGGATGGCGAAACCATCTATGCGCTCGAAGGCTCGATCTTCGTTGCCGGCGCGGCGGTGCAGTGGCTGCGCGATGGCCTGAAGGTGATCAAGGCGGCACCCGACACCGGCACGCTTGCCGAAAGTGCCGACCCGTCGCAGGAGGTCTATCTGGTCCCGGCCTTTACCGGTCTCGGCGCACCGCACTGGGATCCCGATGCCCGCGGCGCGATCTTCGGCATGACCCGCAATACAGGGCCTGCCGAGTTCGCACGTGCTGCGCTCGAGGCGGTCTGCTACCAGACGCGCGACCTGCTCGAGGCCATGCACAAGGACTGGCGCAACCACGGCAAGGAAACGGTCTTGCGCGTCGACGGCGGCATGGTCGCCTCGGACTGGACGATGCAGCGGCTTTCCGACCTTCTCGATGCGCCGGTCGACCGGCCGACCATCCTCGAGACGACGGCGCTCGGCGTTGCCTGGCTCGCCGGCAGCCGCGCCGGCGTCTGGCCGAAGCAGGAAGATTTTGCCAAATCCTGGGCCCGTGATCGCCGTTTCGAGCCCGCGATGGACGAGACGACACGCAAGGCGAAGCTCAAGGGCTGGCGCAATGCAGTCAAGCGCACACTGAGCTAGGTCCTGACCCTTGGCCTGATCTAAGCACCGTTTGGCACCATCCGGGAAACACAGTGTTTCCCGGATGCGCATTTGCTGCCCGCGCCGGAGCCAATTATCTGTCGGTAAAACAACGATAGGATGGGCACCATGGAACTCGGGCTTTACACATTTGCGGATGTCGATCCGAATGCTGCCGACAAGGGCCGGGAAGGCCAGCGTCGACTTGCCAATCTGCTCGAGGAGATCGAACTGGCCGATCAGGTTGGGCTCGACGTCTTCGGCCTAGGCGAACATCACCGGCCCGATTATGCGGCCTCGGCGCCAGCCGTGATCCTTGCCGCAGCCGCGGCCAGGACGAAGACTATCAGGCTGACGAGCGCCGTGACCGTTCTGAGTTCAGACGACCCGGTGCGCGTGTTCCAGCAGTTTTCCACGCTCGACCTTCTCTCCAACGGCCGGGCCGAAATCATGGCCGGTCGCGGCTCGTTCATCGAATCCTTCCCGCTCTTCGGCCAGTCGCTCGACGATTACGACCAGCTCTTTGCCGAAAAGCTCGACCTGCTGATGGCGTTGCGCGAAACAGAGAAGGTCTCCTGGGTCGGCGAGATGCGCGCGGCGATCAGCGATCGCGGCGTCTATCCGCGTCCGCTGCAGGAGATGCTGCCGCTATGGATTGCCGTCGGCGGCACGCCGCAGTCGGTGGCCCGCGCCGGTGCCCTCGGCCTGCCGGTGGCGCTCGCCATCATCGGCGGCGAGCCACGCCGGTTCGCGCCGCTGTTTGACCTTTATCGCGAGGCCGCCTGCCGCGCCGGCCAGGATCCGGCGAAGCTGAAGACCAGCATCAACGTTCACGGCTTCATCGCCGATACGACCGATCTTGCCGCCGACCAGTTTTATGGCCCGCAGGCGGAGGTGATGAACCGCATCGGCCGCGAGCGTGGCTGGGGGCCGACGAACCGCGCGCATTTCGACCAGGCGCGTAGCCCCGCCGGCAACCTCTTCCTCGGCGATCCGGAAACTGTGGCCGAGAAGATCGTCGAGAACTGGAAGCTCTTCCGTAACGACCGCTTCCTGCTGCAGATGGCGATCGGCCCGATGCCGCATGCGCAGATCATGCGCGGCATCGAACTCTACGGCACCAAGGTCGCGCCGCTGGTGCGCAAGGCGCTGGCGGAGGAGCGGGCCGGACTGGCCGCTTCGGCCTGAGCCATCGCAGGCCCGTCATCTATCGACTGTCGGCGCTGGAAAATCCGGTGCCGACGGGTTACATGTGAGCGCGAAAGCGAGACACGGATGACCCTCAACAACGAAGAAGATCTGCTGCGGCTGAAGGAAATCGGCCGCATCTGCGCCAATGCGCTGCAGGCGATGGGCGAAGCTCTGGAGCCCGGCATCACCACGGCGGAACTGGATGCCATCGGCCGCAAGGTGCTGGAAGATGCCGGCGCGCGGTCCGCGCCAGAACTCTGCTACCAGTTTCCCGGTGCCACCTGCATCAGCGTCAACGAGGAAATCGCCCACGGCATTCCCGGCAGCCGCATCATCCGCGCCGGCGATCTCGTCAATATCGACGTCTCCGCTGAAAAGGACGGCATCTTCGCCGATACCGGCGCTTCCTTCCCGGTGCCGCCGGTGACGGCCGCGATCGACAGGCTCTGCCGCGACGGCAAGCGGGCGATGTGGGTCGGCCTCAAACAGGTGCGTCCCGACCAGTCGCTTGCCGCGATCGGCAACGCCATCGGCGATTTTGCCCGCAAGAACCGCTATTCGCTGGTCACCAACCTTGCCAGCCACGGCATCGGCCGCTCCCTGCACGAGGAGCCGAAGGAAATCGCCACCTGGCCGGATCCGAGCGAGCGGCGGCGCATGACCGACGGTATGGTCTTTACCGTCGAACCGTTCCTGTCGATGGGAGCGGATTGGGCCGAGAGCGGCGACAAGGATGACTGGACGCTCTATAGCGAACCGCGGGCACCGACCGTGCAGTACGAGCACACGGTCGTCGTCACGCGCGGTGGCCCGCTGGTGGTGACGCTGCCCGGCTGACGGGCATCGTTCGATTCCTTCAATAGGTCGTTCAATTATAGTGATTTGTGGTGTTCGTTTTGCAGTGCAATAAACTGCCATGACCACGTTCGACAGACCACATCACGCAAGCCTCGCCTCGACCGCTACCGCCGGCGCCATCGCCATGGCGGTGGCCATGGGCTTCGGCCGCTTCTCCTACACGCCGATCCTGCCGGCGATGATGGCGGACCTCGGTCTGTCGCCGGCGGATGCCGGTCTCATCGCCTCGGCAAACTTCGTCGGCTATCTCGCCGGCGCCGTGCTGGGCGCTTACGGCTGGGCGCACGGGCATGAGCGCAGGATCGGGCTTTCGGCGCTAGCGGCGACCACGCTGCTGCTTGCAGCGATGGGGCTTTCATCTTCGGTTTTCGTGCTCAGCCTCATCCGCTTTCTCGCCGGTCTTGCGAGCGCCTTTTCGATGATCTTCATCTCCGGCATCGTTCTTGGTCACGGACTGCTGGCGCGGTCGGAACATGTGCCGGCGTTGCATTTCGGCGGCGTCGGGCTCGGCATCGCCTTCTCCTCGCTCTGCGTCTGGTTGGCGCCTCTCGCCGGTGCCTCCGGGCTTTCGGCGTCGCAAGCCGACTGGTTCGCCGGCGCTCTTGTCGCGCTCATCGGCACGATTGTTGTCGCCCTCATGCTGCCGGCAGGTCCCGTCTCCGGCAATGGCGCCGCGCGTGAAAAGCCGCTCACCTGGACGCGACCCCTGACCGTGGTGACGTTGACCTACGGCTTCTTCGGGTTCGGCTACGTGATTACCGCGACGTTCCTCGTCGCCATGGCCCGCGATGCGAGCGGCGGCCACAGCATCGAGTTCCTGGCCTGGCTGTTGACGGGCTTAAGTGCGGCGCTGTCGGTCTATCTCTGGCGCTCGGCCGTGCCGCGTTTCGGGCTTGCCGGCGTCTACGCGATCGGTTTGCTGGTTGAGGCCGTCGGCCTTGTGCTGACCGTCAGCCTGCCGCTGCCCTATGCGCCGCTTGCAGGCGGGCTGATGCTGGGCGCCACCTTCATGATGATCACCGCCTACGGCCTGCAGATCGGCCGGCACCTGGCGCCGGAAAGCCCGCGCAAGGCGCTTGCCCTGATGACGGCGGCCTTCGGCATCGGCCAGATCATCGGCCCTGTGGTTGCCGGGTGGCTCGCGCAGCGCACCGGCAGTTTTTCAGCGCCCACGCTGATTGCGGCGGCGGTGCTGTTTGTCTGCGGTGGCGTGATCGTCGCCGAGCTCAGGCGGATCGCGGCGGCACTGCCGCGCTGAACGGTGTCGGGGTCGCCTGCGCTATAGCAGCTTCGCTCGGTTGAGGGGCTGCGCCAACCGATCGCCCATCATGAAATAACAGTAACGTTCATATTACCCGATTGTTGAAGAAGGTGCTTTGCCCTAGTTTCGGCGCTTCGGGAGGCGAGTTGTTCTCCTCCCCCGAAACGAGAGTGCCGTACTTTGTTCCTATCCTTCTTCCCGAAGCCGAAGCTCTTTTTCATTTCCTTCGTCGTCTGGTCGCTGGTCGCCATTGCCTTCTGGTACGGCGAAGGCGAGCAACTGGGCGCCGTCTTCGGTATGCCACCCTTGTCTTCGGACGCGCCGCCGATCGTCGGCATCTCCGCCTTCTGGTCCCCCGCCTTCGTTTGGTTCTATCTCTACTTCGGGCTGGTCGTCGGGCTGTTCGCGGCATTCTGGTATGTCTACTCGCCGCACCGCTGGCAGAACTGGTCGATCCTCGGCTCGGCACTCATCCTCTTCGTCACCTATTTCCAGGTGCAGGTGAGCGTGGCGATCAACAACTGGTACGGGCCGTTTTGGGATCTGATCCAGGCCGCCGTTTCGAAGTCCAAGGTGGTTACGGCAGACGAGTTCTACAGCCAGATTGCTGTCTTCCTCGGCATTGCGCTTGTCGCGGTGGCCGTTGCCGTCATGACGCGCTTCTTCGTCAGCCACTACATCTTCCGCTGGCGCACGGCGATGAACGAATACTACATGACCCATTGGGGCAAGCTTCGCCATATCGAAGGTGCTTCGCAGCGTGTGCAGGAAGACACGATGCGCTTTTCCACGACGGTCGAGGGGCTCGGCGTCAGCCTGATCGACAGCGTCATGACGTTGATTGCCTTCACGCCGGTGTTGATCCGCCTTTCGGCGAATGTGACCGAACTGCCGATTGTCGGCGCCATTCCCTATCCGCTCGTCACTGCCGCCGTGCTCTGGTCCTTGTTCGGCACGGTGTTTCTGGCGGTCGTCGGTATCAAGCTGCCGGGTCTCGAGTTCCGCAACCAGCGTGTCGAGGCGGCCTTTCGCAAGGAGTTGGTCTATGGCGAGGATCACGCCGACCGCGCACAGCCTCCGACCGTTGCCGATCTCTTCGACAACGTCCGCCGGAATTATTTCCGGCTCTATTTCCACTATCTCTACTTCAACATCGCCCGCATCTTCTATTTGCAGATCAACAACATCTTTTCGTTGCTGATCCTGGCGCCGTCGATCATCGCCGGCAAGATCACGCTCGGTGCGTTGAACCAGATCTCGGGTGCTTTCGGGCAGGTGACGTCGTCGTTCCAGTACCTCGTTTCGTCCTGGCCGACCATTGTCGAGCTTCTGTCGATCTACAAGCGTCTGCGCGCCTTCGAAGCGGCAATCGACGATGAGCCCCTGCCGGAGATCGAGCAGAAGTTCATCGCCGTCGGTGGCGACGAAGAACTGGCCTGAGCCGGGCCAAATGCGAAACAATCAGAAGGCGGAGCGATCCGCCTTCTTTTCTGCCTGCGCGATCATCGGCAGCGCCTGGGCGTAGCTGACGCAGGCGACATCGGGTTTGGTGCAGACCTCGGTCAGCAGCCGGTCGAGCGCGCGCCAGTAGGCGCCACCGTTCATTTCGACGAAATGGAAGCCGAGCTGCAGTGGGACCCGGTCGCCGGCATACTCCCTGTCGAAGGCCTTCCTGTAGGCCCCGTATGTGCGGGCCTCGAAGGCGGCGCTGTCCTTCTTGTTTTCGACGCCCATCGAATGGCGTACGAACAGATTGTAGTCCATGCCGATCACGGGGCGCTTGGACGGCCCTTCGGGGATCAGCGGCAGACCGAAGCGCGGCAGGCCGTCCTTCTCCATCGGCCAGCCCGGCCCCTTGGTCACCAGGCTCGCGTCATAGGTGAAGCCGGATGCCTTCAAGGCGGGAAGCAGGCCATCGCTCAGCGAAAGGTAGGGGGCGCGGAAACCCTTGATGCCGGTCCGGGCAAATTCAGCCCAGCCTTCAGGCTCGGCTTCGGGCTTGTCCGCCTTCTTCCAGGCATCGCGCAGAGCCGTGTCGAAGGTCGAGAATTCACTTTGCCAGTCAGCCTTCGTCCAGTCCTTGCCGTCGAAATGGCCGCAGGCGTGGCTGGCGATGTCGTGGCCGTCGAGATGGGCCTGCCAGATGTGGCCGGCGCGGGCGGAGATTTCTTCGCGGCTCTGGGCAAAGCCGACATTGGAGCGACCCGGTTTCAGCCCCGGCGGCTTGTAGATCTGCTTGCCGTCGGCCCGTGTCATCAGGAACGTGCAGGAGAGGAAATAGGTGAAATGCGCATTGGTGCGCCTGGCCATCGCCAGGCTCTTCTCCCACAGCGCGTTGTCATGTGCGCCGTCGAAGGAAACGATGACGAGCTGCTTGTCCTTCGCAGGAACAGCAGGCGTGGTCGTGTCGAACGTGGGTTCGGCGGCCGGGGCGAGGGTAGGGACAAGGGCGAGGGAAAGGGCAATAAATGTTCGGATCATGATATCTGCGACGATTTGCGTATGCCGTCCCATTATCCAGGAATGCGGCAATCCTTTGATCTGTCTGGAAATTTCTCAACACTCCGGCTATGCCTGATACCAAGTCTCGGTGATAGGAACCCATCATCGAGACTTGGTATGAGTGGACAGAACAACAATGAAGGACGGGTGACGACATGGCGTTGCTGATATTGGGTATCGTGATCTTCCTGGGCATCCACCTGGTTCGCAGCTTCGCGCCCGGCCTGCGCGCATCGGTGATATCGAGCAGCGGCACCGGTGCCTGGCATGCGATCCACGGCATTTGCGCGCTGGTCGGCCTCGGCCTGATAGCCTATGGCTTCGACCAGGCGCGTGCCACCACCGGCATGCTCTACACGCCCCCGGTCTTTTTCGCGCACATCGCGCTGACACTGATGCTGATCGCCAGCATCTGTCTTGTGGCCACCTATCTGCCCCCGGGCAAGATCAGGGCGGTCACCAAACATCCGGCGATCCTTGCTATCAAGATCTGGGCACTCGCCCATCTCCTTGCCAATGGCGAGACGTCGTCGGTGCTGCTCTTCGGCGCCTTCCTCGCCTGGGCGGTCATCCTGCGAATTTCGATGAAAAAGCGCTGGCGCGCCGGTGAAATCACCTATCCGGCGTTCGTTTCCTACCGCTACGACCTCATCGCCGTGGTACTCGGGCTTGCCCTTTACGGGGTGATTGTATGGAAGTTGCACGAACTGGTGATCGGTGTTTCTCCGATGGTTGTCGGCTAAATGACGCACGCCCCCTTACAACTGCCACAAAATCGGGTAGAAGGCGCAAAATCCTAATAGCGTGCAGGGAAGGCCGAGAGGCCGGGGCAATCGATGGCGAACCAAGACGACAGCTTTATCCGCGAGGTGAATGAAGAACTGCGTTCGGACCGGATGAAGAACATCTGGGACCGTTTCGGCAGCGTCATCGTGGCGATCGCCGTGCTTATCGTTCTGGGAACCGTCGGCAAGGTCGGCTACGACTACTGGCGCGACAACGCGTCCTCGAAATCCGGCGACGAATTCCTCCAGGCGCTGAACCTTGCCAAGGAAAACAAGGCCGATGAAGCGCTGGCCGCCCTGAACAACCTGCAGAAGGACGGTTACGGCGCCTATCCGGTGCTCGCCCGTCTTCGCGCGGCGACGCTTCAGGCCGAGAAGGGCGAGACCGATGCCGCCATCAAGGCGTTTTCGGATATCGGCAAGGATACAAGCCTGCCCGAGGCGCTTCGCGATGCCGCCCGGCTGCGTGCCGCTTACCTGCTGGTCGATCACGGCACCTATGACCAAGTCTCTGCCGAAGTCGAGCAACTGGCGGTGCCGCAGAACACTATGCGCCACTCGGCCCGCGAGGCGCTTGGCCTGTCTGCCTACAAGGCCGGCGACGTCGCCAAGGCGAAGAGCTGGTTCCAACAGATCGTCGATGACGCCCAGAGCCCGCGCAATGTCGCAGGCCGGGCGCAGATGCTGCTCGACGTGATTGCCGCGAGCGGCAAAGCCTAAGCGCATATCCCTGAAGACCGGGACCGGTCTTTGGAAAGGATATGTTGATTTTCAAAGTGTTGGAGCGCTGCGTGTCCTGATGACGCGCAGCGCTTTCAGACGGAAACGGATACGTTCATGAGTTTCACCGTCGCCATCATCGGGCGCCCCAATGTCGGCAAGTCCACCTTGTTCAACCGCCTGGTTGGCAAGAAGCTGGCGCTCGTCGACGATACCCCGGGTGTTACCCGTGACCGCCGTCCGGGCGATGCCAAGCTCATCGACCTGCGCTTCCGCATCGTCGACACCGCTGGTCTCGAGCAGTCAGCACCCTCCAGCCTTCAGGGCCGCATGTGGGCACAGACCGAGGCCGCGATCGACGAAGCCGACCTGTCGCTGTTCGTGGTCGATGCCAAGGCAGGCCTGACGCCGGCCGACAAGACGCTGGCGGAAATGCTGCGTCGGCGCGGTAAGCCGGTCGTGCTGGTTGCCAACAAGTCCGAGGCGCGCGGTTCGGACGGCGGCTTCTATGACGCCTTTACGCTGGGGCTTGGCGATCCTTGCCCGATTTCTGCCGAGCATGGCCAGGGCATGCTCGATCTGCGCGACGCGATCGTCGCGGCGATCGGTGAAGACCGTGCCTACCCGCCGGAAGACGACGTGGCCGAGACTGACATCGACCTGCGCCCGACCACCGGTGAGGCGGCGGAAGAGGATGAGGTCGAGCCGGCCTATGACGAAACCAAGCCGCTTCGCGTGGCGATCGTTGGCCGGCCGAATGCCGGCAAGTCGACGCTGATCAACCGTTTCCTTGGCGAAGACCGGCTTTTGACCGGACCGGAAGCCGGCATTACCCGCGATTCGATCTCGGTCGAATGGGACTGGCGCGGCCGCACCATCAAGATGTTCGATACCGCCGGCATGCGCCGCAAGGCGAAGGTGCAGGAGAAGCTGGAAAAGCTCTCGGTCGCCGATGCGCTGCGCGCCATCCGGTTTGCCGAAACGGTGGTGATCGTCTTCGACGCGACCATTCCGTTCGAAAAACAGGACCTGCAGATCGTCGATCTCATCATTCGCGAAGGCCGGGCCGCCGTGCTCGCCTTCAACAAATGGGATCTGGTGGAAGATTGGCAGGCGGTACTTGCCGACCTTCGCGAAAAGACCGAGCGGCTGTTGCCACAGGCGCGCGGCATTCGCGCCATACCGATTTCCGGCCATACCGGCTACGGCCTCGACCGCCTGATGCAGGCGATCATCGACACCGACAAGACCTGGAACCGTCGCATCTCGACCGCGCGTCTCAACCGCTGGCTCGATTCCCAGCAGGTGCAGCATCCGCCGCCGGCCGTTTCCGGCCGCCGCCTGAAACTGAAGTACATGACGCAGGTGAAGGCCCGCCCGCCGGGCTTCATGATCTCGTGCACACGCCCCGACGCGCTGCCGGAATCCTATACGCGCTACCTGATCAACGGGCTGCGCAACGATTTCGACCTGCCCGGCGTGCCGATCCGCATCCACTATCGCGCATCGGACAATCCGTTCGAGAACAAGGCCCGCAAGAAGCGCTAAGCCGTCGGCATCAGCGCTCTCTGCCGCAGATCGCGGTTGGGGGGAACCTCAGCCGACGAGCTTGCTCTTGTCGACGAGTGCGCCGTGATGGCCGATGACGCCGGCAGCGATGCGGGCCGCGAAGGTTGCAGCCTCGCTCGGCGTGTCGCCCGCAACGAGGCGCGAGAGGAAAGCGCCGTTGAAGCTGTCGCCGGCGCTGGTGGTGTCGACCACACGCTCGACCGGCGTTGCCGGGACGTGGTCGACCTCTGCGCCAGCAAAAGCCAGTGTCACACCCTTTTCCCCGTCCTTGACGACCACATCCGCGACACCCAGCGCCTTGTAGCGCTCGATCGTCGCCTTGATCGAGCCGTCTCCGAAATGCGTGACTTCGTCGTCGAAGCTCGGCATCACCAGGCTGGCGGCGCGGGCGCCATCCGTCAGTGTCTGGCGCATGCGCTCGGCGTCGTCCCAGAGGCGAGGGCGGATGTTGGGGTCGAAGACGACGCGTTTTCCTGTGGCCTTGGCGCGGCGCAGTTCGGCAAGCAGCGTTTCCACCGCCTCGGGCGCCAGGATCGCAAGGGTGATGCCGGAAAACAGGATGAGATCGGAGCCTTCGATGGCGCGGCGCAGATGGTCGGGATCATCGGCGAGAAGCCGTGCTGCGGAAGCCGAGCGCCAATAGGAGAAGCTGCGCTCGCCGTCCTTCAGATGGATCATGTAGAGGCCCGGCGTGCGGCCCTCGATCTTGCGAACGGGCGTGGTGTCGATGCCCTTTTCGGCCATGAAGGCGAGCATTTCGTCGGAAACGGTGTCGATGCCGACGGCCGAGCAATAGCCGACCGTCCAGTCGCTCGGCATGAACAGCCGCGCGTAATAGGCAGCGTTGAAAGTATCGCCGGCATAGCCCTTGCGCAACAGACCGCCCTCGGCCTGCATCAGTTCGACCATGCACTCCCCGATCGAAAGCATCGTTCCGGCCAACGTCTTCTCTCCCTTTGGTTTTTCCCGTGCTGACGGGATAAGGTTCAAGGCCGGTCTCGGCAAGAGATTGTTTTCCGACGTTGCCGATTTGGGCGGTGACGCGACCGCAGTCCGGCGTTTACTCGCGCGCCGGGCGAGGCTACATCTTGGCGCACAGATCGGTTTCACGGGGGCAGGGCATGGCGTCTCAGCAGGGTTCGGGTGACGATTGGTGGCGCGGCGCGGTGATCTATCAGGTCTATCCGCGCTCGTTTCAGGATACCGATGACGATGGCATCGGCGACTTGAAGGGCGTCACGCGACGGCTCGGCCACATCGCCTCGCTCGGCGTCGACGCCATCTGGCTGTCGCCGTTCTTTACCTCGCCGCAGGCAGACATGGGCTATGACGTCTCGGATTATTGCGATATCGATCCGATGTTCGGCACCCTTGCCGATTTCGATGCGATGCTGGCGGAGGCGCACCACCTTGGCCTCAAGGTGATCATCGACCAGGTGATTTCGCATTCGTCCGATCGTCATCCCTGGTTCGTCGAAAGCCGCGCCAGTCGCGAGAGCCCGAAGGCAGACTGGTATGTCTGGGCCGACCCGAAGCCGGACGGGACTGCGCCCAACAACTGGCTTTCGATCTTCGGCGGCCCGGCCTGGGAATGGGACGGGGTGCGCAAGCAATATTACATGCACAACTTCCTCGCTTCGCAGCCGGATCTCAATTTCCATAACCCGGAAGTTCAGGACGCAGTGCTTGATGCCGCGCGCTTCTGGCTCGACCGCGGCGTCGACGGCTTCCGGCTGGATACCGTCAACTTCTATTTCCACGATCGCCATCTCAGGGACAATCCGCCGCTCGTGCCGGACCTAGATGCGACCAGCAACGATGCGCCCGACGTCAATCCCTACGGCATGCAGGACCATCTCTACGACAAGAGCCAGCCGGAGAACGTCGCCTTTCTCCAGCGGTTCCGGGCCTTGCTCGATGGCTATGGCGGGCGCACGACGGTGGGCGAGGTGGGAGACGGGGCACGGTCGCTGAAGACGGTGGCGGCCTACACCAGCGGCGGCGACAAGCTGCACATGTGCTACACCTTCGATCTGCTCGGTCCGGATTTCACCGCCGGCCATATCCGCCGCTGCGTCGACAATTTCCAGAAGGCCGTCACCGACGGCTGGGTGTGCTGGGCCTTTTCCAACCACGACGTCATGCGCCATGTCAGCCGCTTTGCCGAGAGCGAGGCGGAACGGGACGTGGTCGCCAAGCTGGCGATCACCTTGCTCGCAAGCCTGCGCGGCTCGGTCTGTCTCTACCAGGGTGAGGAGCTTGGCCTATCTGAGGCGGATCTCGCCTTCGAGGATCTGCGCGACCCCTATGGCATTCGCTTCTGGCCGTCCTTCAAGGGCAGGGATGGCTGCCGCACGCCGATGGTGTGGGAGGTGACCGCCGAGAATGCTGGTTTCTCTGCCGGAAAACCGTGGCTGCCGGTGCCGGCTGAACAGGCGCGGCTGGCGGTCGATACGCAGGAGGCTGGCGCTGTCACGGTGCTGAACCATTATCGCGCCATGCTGACCTTTCGCAAATCGCATGCGGTCCTGCACGACGGTGACATGTCGTTCGTCGAGAGCAACCGCGACCTTCTGGCGTTCATCCGCGAGAAGGATGGCGAGCGGTTGCTCTTCGTCTTCAACCTGACGCGGGAGCCGCAGGAATTCCTCGTTTCCGATACGGTCGTGGAAGCCATGCCCTTGCCGGGCCAATCGGCGCAGGTCGCGGGCGGCGTGCTCAAACTCAATGGTCTGACTGCCTATTGCGGGAAACTTTGATGCGCGTGGTGTCGATGAATACAGAAATGGTTGGACGCTGGCTGGATATGCGGCTGGCGCTCTGGTCCGATACGCCGGCTGGCATCCACCGCGGCGAGATAGAGACCTGTCTCGCCGCCGGGGAGCGGCAGGCCGCTTTCCTTTGCGAAGACGATGCCGGTGTCGCTGCCGGCTTTGCCGAGGTTTCGTTGCGCACCGATTACGTCAATGGCTGCGAGACGTCACCGGTTGCCTTTCTTGAGGGCATCTATGTAATTCCCCGCTACCGGCGCCATGGCGTGGCGCGGGCGCTGATCACGGCCGCCGAGCGCTGGGCCGTCAGCCGCGGCTGCCGGGAGCTTGCCTCCGACACCGACACTAACAACCTGGAAAGCCTGAGCCTGCACACCGCGCTCGGTTTCGAGGAAACCGAGCGGGTCGTCTATTTTCGCAAGGAGCTCTCGGCGTCGTTCACCGACAACTGAGCGAGCCGATCTCGTTCAGCCGATCAGCATGAACTTGTCGACATCGACAAGTCCGCGGTCGGAAATCTTCAGGTGCGGGATCACCGGTAGCGGCAGGAAGGCGAGCTGCAGGAACGGCTCCTCCAACGTTGCGCCAAGTGCGAAGGCCGCCTGACGCAGGTGATGCAGGGTGTCGCGCACGGATTCGTGCGGCTCCAGGCTCATCAGGCCCGCCACCGGCAATGCGATCTCGCCGGTAACCTTGCCATCCTCGACGACGACGAAGCCGCCTTTGATCTGGCCAAACCGATTGGCGGCGGTCGCCATGTCCTCGACGTTGACGCCGACGACGCAGATGTTGTGGCTGTCATGGCCAACCGTCGAGGCGATCGCGCCCTTCTTGAGACCGAAGCCCTGCACGAAGCCGTTGGCGTGGTTGCCGTTGACCCCATGCCGCTCGATCACCGCCACCTTGATGATGTCGCGACCGAGGTCGACGCCGGTCTCGTTGCCATCAGCCGGCAGACGGTAACGCCGGTGCTCGGTGATGATCTTGCCCGGCAAGACGCCGATGACCGACGTCTCGCTGTCGGAATAGGGCACGCCGAAGTCGCTTGCATTGACATGGCCGGCCTTGACGCTGTCGAGCCCGACGGGGGCAACCGGCTTGCGGGTGGCAAACAGCGCGTCGGTCACGCGGCGACCGCCTGAAAACACCATCTGCGCCCGGCAGCTTTCGAGGCTGTCGAGCACGACGAGATCGGCGCGCCAGCCGGGCGCCACCAGCCCACGGTCGCGAAGGCCGAAGGCACGCGCGGCCGAGATCGAGGCGGCGCGATAGATCGCCAGCGGCTCGACGCCCGCGGCGATCGCGGTGCGGATCATGTAGTCGAGGTGGCCCTGCTCGGCGATGTCGAGTGGATTGCGGTCGTCGGTGCAGAGCGCAAGATAGGGCGAAAGCCGCTCAGTTATAACAGGCATCAGCGCGTGCAGGTCCTTGGAGACGGAGCCTTCACGCACCAGGATGTGCATGCCCTTGCGGATCTTCTCCATCGCCTCTTCCGCGGTGGTGCATTCATGCTCGGTGCGGATGCCGGCCGAGAGGTAGCCGTTGAGGTCCTTTCCACGCAGCAGAGGCGCGTGGCCGTCGATGTGGCCGCCCTGGAACGCCTCCAGCTTCGCCAGGCACACGGGATCCTTGTGGATGACGCCGGGGAAGTTCATGAACTCGGCAAGGCCGATCACCTTCGGATGGTCGCGGAAAGGCAGCAGCCTTTCGATTGGCAGGTCGGCGCCTGATGTCTCCAGATGCGTTGCCGGCACGCAGGACGACAGCTGCACGCGGATATCCATGATGGTCTCGAGGGCGGAATCGAGAAAGAACTGGATGCCCTCGGTGCCGAGCACGTTGGCGATCTCGTGCGGGTCACAGATGACGGTGGTGATGCCGAGCGGCAGCACGCAGCGGTCGAACTCATGCGGCGTGACGAGCGAGGATTCGATGTGCAGATGTGTATCGATGAAACCGGGCACGACGATGCGGCCGGAGATATCGATCTCCTCGCGCCCCTCATAGTCGCCATAGGTGCCGACGACGCGGCCCCCCGATATGGCGATGTCGGAGGCAATCAGCTCACCCGTCACCAGATCGAAGAAGCGCCCGCCCTTGAGCGCGATGTCGGCCGGCTCGCGGCCGACGCCCTGGTCGATCATTCGTTCCAACGCCGCGGACATCACTGCACCCCTCATTTTCGGCCTCTACTGCATAATTCCTTAAATCGGATCCGATTTAAGGATAAAATTATGCAGCAAGTTTAAAGTGCTACAGCGTCCTTAGCGCGTCATATTTGACGCGCGGCGCTGTAAATAAGATTAACCCTCTCCCCGTTGCCGAGGAAAGGGTCGTATTCGTCGATGGACGACGCAATCAGATATTGTTGACGAGCACGTCGCGAAGCTTGCCGAACAGCTCGTCGATCTCCGCCTTGGAGATGATCAGCGGCGGCGAGAGCGCGATGATGTCGCCGGTGGTGCGGATCAGAAGGCCCTTCTCATAGGCCTTCAGGAACGCGGAGAAGGCACGCTTGGTCGGCTCGCCGGCGATCGGCTGCAACTCGATCGCGCCGATCAGGCCGACATTGCGGATGTCGATGACATTCGGGCAATCCTTCAGCGAATGCAGCCCGTCCTCCCAATAGGAGGCAAGCTCGGCAGCGCGTGTCAAAAGGCCCTCCTCCTTGTAGGTGTCGAGGGTGCCAAGCGCTGCGGCCGAGGCGATCGGATTGCCGGAATAGGTGTAGCCGTGGAAGAACTCGATCAGGTGTTCCGGACCGTTCATGAAGGCATCGTGGATTTCCGAGGTCACGAACACGGCGCCCATCGGGATCACGCCGTTGGTCAGCCCCTTCGCCGTGGTGATGATATCCGGCGTCACGTCGAAATATTGCGCGGCGAACGGCGTGCCGAGGCGACCGAAACCGGTGATGACCTCATCGAAGATCAACAGGATGCCGTGCTTGGTGCAGATATCGCGGAGCTTCTTGAGATAGCCCTTCGGCGGGATCAGCACCCCGGTCGAACCCGCAACCGGCTCGACGATGACGGCGGCGATCGTCGAGGCGTCGTGCAGGGTGACGATGCGCTCAAGCTCGGTCGCCAGGTCGCCGCCATGCTCGGGCTCGCCGCGGGTAAAGGCGTTCTGGGCCGGCAGGTGGGTGTGCGGCATGTGGTCGACGCCGGTCAGGAGCGTGCCGAACATCTTGCGGTTGGAGACGATGCCGCCGACGGAGATGCCGCCAAAATTGACGCCATGATAGCCGCGCTCGCGACCGATCAGGCGGAAGCGCGAGCCGTCGCCCTTGGCGCGGTGATAGGCCAGCGCCACCTTCAGCGCAGTGTCGACCGATTCCGAACCGGAATTGGTGTAGAGAACGTGGTTCATGCCCTCTGGCGCGATATCGACCAGGCGGTTCGCCAGTTCGAAGGCCTTGGGATGGCCGAGCTGGAAGGCCGGCGCATAATCGAGTTCGCCCGCCTGTTCGCGGATCGCCTCAGTGATCTTCGGGCGACAATGGCCGGCATTGACGCACCAGAGACCTGCCGTGCCGTCGAGGACCGTGCGACCGTCATGGGTCGTGTAGTACATGTCCTTGGCGCCGACGAAGAGGCGCGGCTCCTTCTTGAACTGCCGGTTGGCGGTGAACGGCATCCAGAAGGCGCGCAGGTCGTTCGGCGTGGTATTCAGACGGTTCGACATTCCAGTTCTCCTCGGCATGGTCCTGTGTCGGGTCGCGGTGCCCGCTTGGATTCTTTTACCCTTTGGTCAAACTATCAGGGCGCCGGTTCGGGTCAAGCCTCGCGCGCCGCGTGCGATGGTTCAAGGCTCGCGTCCGATTTCGCGGAGGAGCATGATCCGTGGCGAAAATCATGTGGTCGGGTCGAGGCTGTACCGGGGAATTTTCGTCGTGGGCCCGGACGTTTTCTCAAGTTTAACCTGTTTGCGTCAACGCTGCCGCGCCGTGTATCGCCGGATCCATGGCCGTGTTTCTCGCCGTCGTCTGACGGCGCGATCCGGTGGCAAAGAAGCGGAGTGGCGAGACGGTGTCGAGGTTGGGGATCGCGCAGGCGGCCATTGCCGTCCTCATTCTGCCCGGCATGGCAGCGGGCGCCGACCTCATCGTCGACGGCCGCTTCGAACACGGGCAAGATACGTTCTGGGCCGGAAAAGGCGTGGTGCTGACGCGGGATGGCGGGCAGCTGTGCGCCGGGGTTTCGGCAGGCGGCGACACCTGGGACAGGCTCATCGGCGTCAACGGGTTGAAACTCGAGCCGGGACTTCATTACAGGCTTTCGTTGTCGGCCATGGCCGATCCCGCCCGTGCGGTATCGGCCCGCATCCAGCGCGGTGCCGAGCCCTGGACGGTGCAGGGCGAGTTCAGCGTCGGCGGCTCGGCCGAGCGCGTGCTGTTTTCAGCCGATTTCATGGCGTCGGAAGAGGAAGAGGCCCAGCTGGTTTTCCCGCTCGGTGGTGCCGAGAACGCCTGGCGCTTCTGTATCGACAACCTGTCGCTGGTCGAGATTGCCGCACCGCCTGCTGCGGCCAACCGCGCGGACCAGGGGCCGGTCATCCGCGTTAACCAGCTCGGCTATTTCACCGATGGTCCGAAGCGGGCGACGGTGATCTCGGAGGCGCGCCGCCCCATTTCCTTCCAGCTGGTCGATGCAGGCGATGTCGTCGTCGGCGAGGGGACAACACGGCCGAGCGGCTTCGATCCGTCCGCCGGGGTCAGGACGCATGTGGCGGACTTTTCCGCCTATGCCGCTCCCGGCGACGGTTACCGGCTGGTCTCCGGCGACTGGACCAGCGATCGCTTCTCGATCTCCGACGATCTCTATGGCCGCCTCACCGTCGATGCGCTCTCCTGGTTCTACCCGCAGCGCAGCGGTATCAAAATCCGGGGCGATATCGCCGGAAAGGCCTATGCGCGGCCGGCCGGCCATGTCGGTGTCGCACCGAACGAGGGCGACAAATCCGTCGGCTGCTTCACTGGCGCTGGGGCCGCCGCGCTCTACGGCGACTGGTCCTGCTCCTATCGTCTCGACGTTTCCGGCGGCTGGTACGATGCCGGCGATCACGGCAAGTACGCCGTCAATGGTGCGATCTCGGTCGCGCAGTTGCTGGCCACGTTCGAGCGTGGCCGTGTTTTCGGCGATGCCGCTTCGCCTGTCCTTAGCGATCGGCTTTCGCGCATTCCCGAGAGCGGCAACGGCATCCCCGATCTGCTCGACGAGGCGCGGTGGGAGCTGCAATTTCTGCTTTCGATGATGGTGCCGGACGGCGAGCCGCTTGCCGGGATGGTGCACCACAAGATCCACGACACGGCCTGGACGTCGCCACCGATGCTACCGAGCGAGGACCCGAAGCCGCGGGCGCTTCACCGGCCTTCGACGGCCGCGACCTTCGACGTGGCGGCGGTTGCCGCGCAGGCCTCGCGGCTCTTTGCCAAGGACAATCCGACCTTCGCCGCAAGGCTGCTTGCGGCCGCGCGCAAGGCGTGGGTGGCGGCCAATGCCAATCCGGCCCTGTTCGCCGCGAAATCGGACGGCCTCTCAGGCGGTGGCGACTATGACGACGACGATGTTTCCGACGAGTTCTATTGGGCCGCGGCCGAACTGTTTTTGACCACCGGAGAGGCGAAGTATATCGATGCCTTGCGCGCTTCTCCGCATTGGTCAGGCGAGGTGCTGCCGCCGACCGGCGCTTTCCACTGGCGCAATGTTGCCGGCTTTGCCCGGCTGCAGCTGGCGCTTTACGGTGAAGCCTTGCCCAAAGCCGATCTCGACATGGTGCGACGCTCGGTTCTGACGGCGGCGCGGGCATTCCTGTCGCTGCAGGCGGCCGAGCCGTTCGGGCAGATCTATCGCCCGAAAAACCACCAATTTGACTGGGGGTCGAACCAGCTGATCCTGCAAAACATCATCGTCCTGTCGGCGGCCTTTGACCTTTCGGGCGACAAGGTCTTCCTCAATGCGGCGCGCGAAAGCATGGACTATATCCTTGGCCGCAACGCCATGGCGCTCGCCTACATCAGCGGTTACGGCGCGCGCTCGCCCGAGAACCAGCACAGCCGCTGGTACGCGCATCAGGTCGACCCGACGCTGCCCAATCCGCCGGTCGGCTCGCTTGCCGGCGGGCCGAATTCGACGCCGGTGGATGCCATCGCAAAACAGCGGCTGCAGGGCTGCGCGCCCCAGACCTGTTATGTCGACGATATCGAAGCCTATGGCTCCAATGAAATCACCATCAACTGGAATGCGCCGCTGGTCTATGTCGCGTCGTTCCTTGCCGACGCACGCTAGGGGGCTGCAGTGATGACCGGGATAGCCTTTGTCGGAACGGGTTTCGTTGCCGACTATTACATGACGACGCTTGCCAACCATCCGCAGCTGCGGCTCACCGGCGTCTGGGATCGAGACGAAACACGCCTGACGGAGTTTGCCGCCTACTGGAAGGTCAACCGTTACGCGACGCTGGACGAGGTGCTAGCGGATCCGGCGGTGGCGATCGTCGTCAACCTGACGACGCCGGAGAGCCACTATACGGTAAACCGCGCAGCGCTTCTCGCCGGCAAGCACGTCTATTGTGAAAAGCCGCTGGCAATGGGCGTCGAGGAGGCGAGTGAACTCGTAGAGCTGGCGCGAGAGCGGGCGCTGGTGCTTGGTGGCGCCCCGGCCAATGCACTCAGCGAAGCGCAGGCGCTCTGTGCCTCGCTGCTTGCGGCCGGCGCCATAGGCAAGCCGCGCCTCGTCTATGCGGAAATGGAAGACGGCCCGGTGTTTAGAGCGAACTGGCGCGAATGGCGCAGCCGTTCCGGCGCCCGCTGGCCCGGCGTGCATGAGTTCGAAGTCGGCTGCACGCTGGAGCATGCGGGCTATGCGGCAAGCTGGCTTGTTTCGCTTTTCGGACCGGTTGCCGAGGTCAGCGCCGTTTCTGCCTTGACCTTCCCGGACAAGGGACCGGGCACGGAACGGCTGCACCTCGGCCCGGATTTTTCCGTCGGTTGCCTTTCCTTCCGTTCAGGCGTGACGGCGCGCGTAACCTGCGGGCTTGCGGCCCCGCGCGACCGTTCGCTGACAGTTATCGGCGACAAGGGCACCATCGTCGTACGTGATCTCTGGGACAACCGCTCTCCCATTCATGTCGAAGCTTTCGGTGCCAAGCGTTCGCTGCAGCACCGCATCCTCGACTGGGTCGAGTGGAAGACCGGTCGCAAGCTGCCTGTCCGGCTCTACGCCGGCAACAAGGTGCGCTATCCGACCAGGGCCAAGGCGTCGGTCTTGCCCGCCTATCCCTCAAAGATCGATTTTGTCAGTGGCATTGCTGCTCAGGCCGATGCGATCGCGCGTGGGGAGGCGCCGTTCTTTTCCGGAACGACGGCGCGCCACCTCACCGAGATCGTGCTTGCCCTCAACAACGGCCGCCAGGGCTATCGCCCGCTCGATCTATGACGGCGGCAGGGCGCGGATCTTCTCGATGATTTCGACCGCCTGGGTGCTGCGCGACATCGGCATCAGGATATGCTCGTGCCAGCCCTCCAGGATCGCCGCACTTGCCGCTTCGATCTCGAATTGCAATCCGTTGCCGGGGAAGGGCAGATCGAAGCGCTGAAGGCCGGGCAGCGAGGTACGCCTGGCAATTCGCGTCAGTGCCTTTGCCCACAGGCCCTGGCCCTTTGGTGCGATAACCTTGCGCACCAGGCCGTTGCTGCCGAGGAACAGCCGGTTCGCCTTCAGAAACGGCGCGTCGATGACGAGCGTACCGCGGTCTCCGTCGATAATGAAGCGATTGTCGCCGTCACGGTCGAAACCGCAGGAAAGATGAGCCTCGAAGCCGGTATAGGCAAGGCGTATGCCCGCCGAGAGGTCGACGCCCGTGGGTGCGCTTTGCCAGTGGCCGTCGACGGCTTGCGGGTGCCCGAACAGGTTAAGGCACACGGACAGCGGGTAGATGCCTAGGTCGAGCAGCGATCCACCACCGAGCCTGGCGTCGAAGAAGCGGCTCGTGGGATCGAACGGCTTCTCATAGGCAAGCTCGGCTTTGACATGCCGGATGCGACCCAGCGCTTCTCCATCGAGCAGGGCGCGCGCCTTTGTGATCGCCGGCAGGAAACAGGACCACATGCCCTCCATGGCGAACAGGCTTTTGGCTGCGGCCAAGGCGGCGAGCGAACGCGCGTCGTCGAACGAAGTCGCCAGCGGCTTTTCGACCAGCACGGCCTTGTTCGCCGACAGGAAGACGATGGCGTGCTCCAGGTGGACGGCGTTCGGCGAGGCGACGTAGACCGCGTCGATACCCGGATCGGCGGCGAAGGCCTCGATGCTGGAATGGCTGGCGATGCCGCCGAAACGGGCGGCGAAGGCATCAGCCTTTTCCTGACTGCGGGAATAGGCGGCGGCCAGCACGGCATTGCCGGTAAACCGGATGTCGGACGCGAAGCTGTTCGCGATGGCGCCAGTACCAGCGATGCCCCAACGGACCTTGTCTTGCATTGCGTGAAACCCGATGTCCCGGCTGCTACTGCATAATTCCTTAAATCGATCCGATTTAGGGATAAAATCCTGCAGCAGGTTTAAAGCGTATAGCGTCCTTTGCGCGTCATATTTGACGCGCGGCGCTGTAATGTCCGGGCGCATCCTGACCCGGAAACCTCAAGGCCGCGTAAACATCGGCGGCAAGCTCCGGGCAACATTGGCTGCCGATGTTATCAGGGCAACGGGCGCTTCGGCCGGGCAATGGCTTGCCCCGTCTGCCGATCTTCCAGAAAAGAATAAGCCCCGCGCGATTTCTCGTGTGGGGCTACTTCAGGGCATGATCCCTGTTGCGGACTGAGAAGGTCAGGCCGAGCGGCGGACCAATGTCTTTTCTTCCACGGCATTTGCTGCAACGCCGTAGATATCGGAGAGCGTACCCAAAATTCTCATGACGGCGTCGGACGAGCTGGAATAGTAGATCGTCTGAGCGTCGCGCCGAGTGCTGACCAGATTCTGGGCTCGCAGCTTGGACAGGTGCTGGGACAGAGCGGACTGGCTCAGCCCCACCTTATTGGCCAATGCGCCGACCGCCATCTCTTCCTTGACAAGGGAATCGAGGATGAGAAGGCGCTTAGGGTTTGCCATGGCCGAGAGGAAGCCGGCTGCTATCTCGGCTTCATCGTGTTTTTCAGGCGAAAGTGGCTGCATTGCGTGCTCCATGCGAAAATTACATCACACGTAGTTATGGTTGACGAAGGACGATAATTAGTCGTGATGCATAAAAGGGCAACTACCTACTGCAAGAAATGGGGGTAGCTGGCGAGCGATTAACCGTAAAGTTCGCGCAAAAGTGGCCGTAACTCCGAACTGTCCCGCATTGGCGCAGGGAACTCAAGCCGCTTCAATTGGTCGCCAAGGGCGAGATCGAGCCCGGCAGCGTCGATTCCGACGACTTTCCAGTCGCCCGCAGGAGCACCGCAGAGTTTCTCAGCGTAAAATCTGACCGCGTCGGCATGATCGGCATTCATATGTTCGATAGCCCCGGCTTCCATGGCGGCGAGCGATGCCGTCGCCGGTGATTCGATCACCAGGTCCTGCGCCGTCAGGACATAGGCGCGGCCGAAGCCACCGTTAAGGCTGGCGCGTAACGGGTTCAGGCGGAAGAAGCCGAAATCGGGAAAGTCGACATAGAGCTTCGATTTCGGATGACGACGAACGAATCGCTCGCGGATGCGCGCATGGGCTTCCGAATCGTGCGAGACCGCTTCGGCCTCGCACTGCACAGTGAGCCTGGGATGGGCGAGGGGGTCGCCCTTGCCGGGCTCTCCGGTCAGCAGCGAGGCGCGCGCGTCGGCAAGCAGCGCCTTGGTATGGGTCGACAACTTGGAGATCAGGATCACCGGTACGCCGTCGACGTCCATGCCGACGAGCACACGACTGACGAAGGGGAAACCGCCGCTCTCCGGTTCGATTGCCGCAAGCGAGCCGCTGCGCGCGCCACGCAACAGCGTATGCGCCAGCGTGCGGGCCTCGTCATCGGTTTCGCGCAACACATTCGGTTTGTCGCTCATTCGTCAGTCCTTCCTGAATTTCAGCCCGGCTCCAGACGAAAAAGCCCGGAACGGATTCCGGGCTTTTATTGGCTTCTTGTGTGCGTTCGTCAACTTCTGCTGCGATGTCGCGTCAGGCCGTCGACGATGTTCTGCGCGTTGATCGTGCCAACGACGGAGCCGTTGTCGACGACGCCGACGCTGCCCGGGTGGCGGGACATGGCATCGAGGATGTCGACGAGCGGCGTCGTCGGCTTGGCGGTCGCCGTTACGCCGGCAACGGTCGCTCCACGCTCGACGCCGGTTTGCATCACGTCCTTGGCCGTCAGCATGCTGATCGGGTTCATATGCTGGACGAAATCGGCGACATACTGGTTCGCCGGGTTTCTGACGATGTCCTGCGGAGTCCCGCACTGGATGATGCGGCCGCCTTCCATGATGGCAATGCGGTTGCCGATGCGGAACGCCTCATCGAGATCGTGGCTGACGAACACGATCGTCTTCTTCAGGCGCCGCTGGAATTCAAGCAGCTCGTCCTGAAGCCGGGTGCGGATCAGCGGATCGAGGGCCGAGAACGGCTCGTCCATCAACAGGATCGGCGCGCCGGTCGCAAAGGCGCGGGCAAGGCCGACACGCTGCTGCATGCCGCCCGAAAGCTCGTTGACCTTGCGATCTGCCCACTTCGTCAGGTTGACGAGTTCAAGCTGCTCGCCGACGCGGGCCTTGCGTTCGGCGTCCGGCATGCCGGCAAGCTCGAGACCGAAGCCGACATTGTCGGCGACAGTGCGCCAGGGCAAGAGCGCGAACTGCTGGAACACCATGGACACAGTGTGCATGCGGAAGTCGCGCAGCGACTTGGCGTTGGTGCGATAGGGGTTGAGCGGCCCGTTTGCCGTCTTGACCTCGACCTCGCCGCGAACGACGGGCGCAAGGCCGTTGACGGCGCGAAGCAGGGTCGACTTGCCGGAGCCGGAGAGGCCCATCAAAACGAGGATCTCGCCCTCGTTGATCGCCAGCGATGCGCCGGCGACGCCGAGCACCAGCCCGGTGGCGGCGCCGATTTCGTCGCGGGTCTTGCCCTGGTCGACCATCTGCAGTGCTGTCTGCGGATTGTTGCCGAAGATGATGTCGACATTCTTGAAAACGACGGCGTCGGTCATGCACCCTCTCCTTCGTCGGACGAGCGGAACAGGCGGTCGAGGATGATGGCGAGGATAACGATGCAGAGACCGGCCTCGAACCCCTTGGCGACATTGACCGAGTTAAGCGCCCGAAGCACGGGAACGCCGAGGCCGTTGGCGCCGACGAGCGCGGCGATGACCACCATCGACAGGGAGAGCATGATCGTCTGGGTAAGGCCCGCCATGATCTGCGGCATGGCGAAGGGAAGCTCGACCTTGCGCAGCACCTGGCCGGGCGTTGCGCCGAAGGCCTGTGCCGCTTCGACCAGCGAGGGCGGCGTCGAGATGATGCCGAGGCGGGTCAGGCGGATGGGTGCGGGAATGGCGAAGATCACGGTTGCGATCAGGCCAGGCACCATACCGAGACCAAAGAGGATCAGAGCCGGGATCAGGTAGACGAAGGTCGGGATCGTCTGCATCAGATCGAGGATCGGCCGCATGACGGCATAGACCCAGGCCCGGCGCGCGGCGGCAATTCCGAGTGGAACGCCGACGGCCATGCTGACGACGCTCGCGGCCAGCACCAGCGCCAGCGTCTCCGTCGTTTCCTTCCAGTAGCCCTGGTTGATGATCAGCAGCAGTCCGAGGCCGGTGAAAAGCGTCACGCCGAGCGAACGGCGGAACCACCAGGCGAGCGCCGTGATCACGGCAACGACGATCATCGGGTGCGGCGTCTGCAGGATATAGAGCAGAACGCCGACGACGCCCGACAGGAAGCCAGCAAGCTGGTCGAAGAACAGCTCGAAGTTCGTTGTCAGCCAGTCGACGAACGCCTTGGCCCAGCCGCCGATGGGGATGCGGTTTTCGGTCAGAAATTCCACAGGAGTGAATCCGTCTCGTCAGATCAAAAATATCGCGCGATGCGGTGAAAAAAGGCGGGGACTTGCCCCGCCTTGCTACCGGTCAGAGCCCGAGCGCGGTCTTCGCCGCGGCGAGGCCTTCGCCGCCATCCTTGGTTGTGACGCCGGCAAGCCATGGTTCGATCGCCGTCGGGTTGGCCTTCAGCCATTCCTTGGCGGCGGCGTCCGGTTCCTTGCCGTCGTTGAGGATCTTGCCCATGATCTCATTTTCCATCTGCAGCGAGAACTTGAGGTTCGTGAGCAGCTTGCCGACATTCGGGCATTCGGTGGTATAGCCGGCACGCACGTTCGTGAAGATGGTGGCGCCGCCGAAGTTGGGGCCGAAGATATCGTCGCCGCCGGAGAGATAGGTGAGCTTGAAATTGGCGTTCATCGGGTGCGGTTCCCAGCCGAGGAATACGATCGGCGCACCGTCCTTTTCGGAGCGGGCGACCTGCGCCAGCATGCCCTGTTCGGAGGATTCGACGACTTCGAAGCCCTTGAGGCCGAAAGTGTCCTTGTCGACCATGTCGATGATCAGGCGGTTGCCGTCATTGCCCGGCTCGATGCCGTAGATCTTGCCCTCGAGCGCGTCCTTCTGGGCGGCGATGTCCTTGAAGTCCTTGATGCCGAGTTCAGCACCCTTGGCGTTAGTCGCCAGCGTGTACTTCGCGCCTTCGAGGTTAGGCCCGAAGGATTCCACCGACTTGTCGTCAAGATAAGGGCGCACGTCGTTTTCCTGGGTCGGCATCCAGTTGCCGAGGAAGACGTCGATGTCCTTGTTCTTGAGCGAGGTGTAGGTGACCGGAACGGAGAGAACCTTGATGTCGGTCTCGTAGCCGAGCCCCTTGAGGACAGCGGAAACCGTGGCGGTGGTGGCGGTGATATCCGTCCATCCGACATCGGAGAACCGGACGGTGCCACAGCTTTCCGGCTCGGCTGCCGCGGCGTTTCCTGCAACGAGGGCAGCCACCGAAACGGCGCCCGCGAGCATGAATTTGAGAGAGAGTGCTTTGTTCATAGTTGTCGTTCCCCTGCCTCTATTATTGTTTTAGCCAAACACCATTGGCATTTTAGCCAAACACCATTGGATAGCGAATTCAAGCGCTTTGATGTCGAAGGAAGTGTATTGCGTCAATACGCGGACGGGATGCACGATGCGACGCTGAATGTCGCAATGCCCACGAAATGGTCAAGCCGGGCGAAAAACTGTGGGTCGCGCAAACAGGCACTGGCCTTCGGGGCGAAGCCTCGTCATGTACCGGCAAGACGATTTCCGGAAACGGCAGGATATGGCCAAACTCTATTTCAGCTATGCGACGATGAATGCGGGCAAGAGCACGTTGCTGTTGCAGGCATCCTACAACTATCAGGAACGCGGCATGCGCGTCGTCATGCTGATTGCGGCGTTCGATGACCGGGCAGGCACCGGGCGTATTTCGTCCCGCATCGGCCTCGATGCGGATGCCATTCCCTTCCATGGCGGCGACGATCTTTACGCGCTGATCGAAAAGCTCAACACCGATGGCGCCGGTCAGATTGCCTGTGTCTTCGTCGATGAAGCGCAGTTTCTCGATGAGGAGCAGGTCTGGCAGCTGGCGCGGGTCGCCGACCGGATCGGCATTCCCGTCATGGCCTACGGGTTGCGCACCGATTTCCAGGGCAAGCTCTTTCCGGGCTCGATGGCGCTGCTGGCAATTGCCGACGAGCTGCGCGAAGTGCGCACGATCTGCGACTGCGGCCGCAAGGCGACCATGGTCGTCCGTCTCGACGGGCAGGGCAATGTCGTGCGCGAGGGTGCCCAGGTCGAGGTCGGCGGCAACGAGAAATATGTCTCCTATTGCCGGCGCCATTGGGAAGAAAAGATGCGCTGCGACCCTGCTTGACGCCTTAAACCGGATTCGATTCAAGGCGTTATGCAGCAGCTTTAGAGTGTTACAGCGTCCCATTGGACGCGTGGCGCCGTGTGCGGCCGCGTGGCACCTTGAAAGTCACGCCTTCGGGATGCCATGCTGATCCCGGTTCTTCCCGATGAGGTTCGCGATGCCGCGTCTGCTTCCGTCTCTCCTGCTCTGTCTCTGTCTCGGGGCCACGCCCGGCCATGCCGGCGGCGATGCCAAGGCGGGCGCTGGCGTCTTCCGCAAATGCGGCGCCTGCCACACGGCGACCGAGCCCAACAACAGGGTGGGGCCGAGCCTGATGGGCGTCATCGGCCGCCCGGCCGCCTCGGTCCCCGACTACAGCTATTCCGAGGCCATGAAGGCCTTCGGTTCCGAGGGGCATGTATGGGATGAGGCGACGCTGAGCGAGTATCTCTTGAGCCCCAAGGCGATGGTGGGCGGCACCAAGATGAGCTTTGCCGGGCTGAAGAAGCCGCAGGACATTGCCGACGTCATTGCCTATCTGAGGGACCCGTCGGCCGCCAAATAGGCAATGCCGTCGATATCTCAAGTACTTCGACGGGACGGTTGACCAAAAAAGCCGGCGGTCGAGACTTGTTCTCTTTCGATAAACACCCTTTATATAACTGCAATCGAAGGCTGAGTAATTTGGCCCGGATGGCACCTGTTGCCTCAACCGATCCAGGGGGATGATATGGCGACTCTTCAGAATTTTGACGCGGAAATCGAGAAGACGAAAAGCGTTGTCGAGCAGATGCGCGGCAAGCTCGAGCAATCCGGCGTCGTGCTGGAGCAATTCGCCAAGGCCGAGACCAAGCTCGGCGATGTCAATTTCGATATCGAGAACGCCCGCATCCAGGACGTGATCAGCCAGCAGAAGGTGATGGAGGCCAACATCGCCGACCTGATCATCGGACTGGAAGATGCGACCAACATCTTCGGCTCCGAGTTCGAGAGCATGAAGAACTACACCGGCTACGAAAAGTTCATCGGCATCTTCTCCAAGCAGAAGATGCAGCGCATGCGCACCGACCGGGTGCGCAACATGTCGCTTGCCGGCAACCTGCAGGAGCTGCTGTCGAAATCCGACACCATCGTCGGCATCCTCAAGGACCAGAAGTCGATCCTCGACCAGCGCTACAAGACCTCCGAGCAGAGCCTGATCCAGGTGATCGAGCGCCGCAAGGGCACGATGTCCAATCTCGAAGCGGTGCAGAAGCGCATCGAGGAGCTGAACCCGCTGCTGCTCGATATCGAGAACCGCATCGCCGCGTCGACCGAGCAGAAGGTGCGCACCGAGCTTGAAGGCGAGCGCTCGGCACTGGCGACGGAATACAACGAGAAGCAGGCGAAAGAGCAGGAACTGCTGGCCGAAAGCCAGACGCTCGAGCGCTACACCTCGATGTTCCAGACCTTCGTCGATTCGCTCAACAACCAGATCGCTGCGCAGAACACGCTGATCAACAAGCTGACGATCGATACCGAACAGCGCATCGTGCTCTACAAGGCACTGGAAGACTCGTTGAAGACGGCGGCCCAGCAGGACGTCGCCCACAAGATCAATACGCTCGGAAGCCAGGTCGATACGGCAGCCGAAGAGACGATGGCCGGCATCGGCGCGGCGGCCCAGCGGCACATCGGCGACCTTCTTGAAATGCACGAGAAGAACATGCTGTCGACGCAGGACATCCAGCGCCGCAAGAAGCTGGCTGACGACGCCTTTGCCCGCCGGTTCCAGGCGGTGATGGACAAGCACAACACCGCCAACTACGTGCAGCAGTGATCGGCGCCAGGGCATGATACGGTCCGAGTTTGCCTTGCGGCACACGCCGGGAGGAACGGCATGAAAGTCGCAGCATCTTCTGCCGTCACGCAGTATTTTACCTCGATCCATTCGGCGCTGGCCGGGCTCGAGCTGTTTCTCGGCGACCGCAATTCGCCGCTCTATCGAAACACGGTGGTCGGCGAGGTGATCGTTCCCTACCTCGCCCGGCTGAAGGCGTCGATCGCCTGCTGGGAGAACCGCATCGGCTTCGTCGATCAGTTCAGGATCTCCCGGGCTGAGAGCGGCTTTCCGGTTTTCCAGAACGTGCTCGAACTGGAAAACGACCGCCAGGCGGCGGGCAAGCGGCTTGCGGATATTCCCTCGGCCGATGCGCTGCGCGAGGAGATGGCCGATTTCATCCTGCGGCAGAAGGCTTTTCCCGAAGCGCTTCAGTCGCGCATGGCCGAGCGCCTCTATCTCGAACAGATCGGCAAGGGCGAGATCTTCTCGCCGTTCATCCTGCCGGAAACGATCCGCGTCGCCGTCAACCCGAAGACCATGCGACCCTATTATGTGGTGAGCTGGGGCGCCTTCGACGGCACCCAGACCCTGCCGATGGTCTACATGGCGACAATCGAGGATTCGTCCGAGAAGATCGTCGAAATGCTCGTCACCGAGGATGGCAAGCTCAATCCGCAGATCGATATTCCGCTGCCGGTGGGCGGCCTGCTCAATCCGGAACTTGCCAGCCGCTTCGATGATTTCGCCTCGAAGAACAGCACCTATTCGCTGACACCGGTGACGATCGCCACCAACATGGACAAGGATTTCCCCGAACTGCACCCCAAGCAGTTGCGGCGCATCGTGCTTGGTCCGTTCTATTCGGCCGGGATCACCGAGAACAACGAGAAAATCAACGAGATCCTGTCCAAGGTGCGCAAGCCCGAAAATGCCTGGCTCCTGACCTGGACCGTGCAGGAGGTGTTTTCCAAGGCCGAACGCGCCGCAAAGCGCGGCTTCTGGTCGACGACGCCGGCACAGGAGGAGTTCCACATCGACACCGACAATCTGGAGGCCACGCGCATGGGCGTGTCGTCCTACGAGAAGCATGCGCTGGTGCCGCACGACGCCTATCAGGCGCTCTATGCATCCGGCGAGGCGGCCCAGGTCTTCGGCGACTACAAGGTGCATGTCATCTCCGGAAACCAGGTCGTGAGCGAGGTTTAAGCATGACACTCAATACCGGACTGACGACGCTGCACGAGGACGAGATTGCCAAGCACCAGGCGATCGCGCAGGGGCTGGTGACCAAGCTGGTGATCCTCGAGCGGGACGAGGGCTCAGTCGGCGCGCCGCTCGCCGGCACCGGGCGGCGGTTCGTCTCGACGGTTTCGACCGGCGGCCAACGCCGCACGCGCGAGGTCGAGCTTGTTAAGACCATCCAGGCGGTGCGGCAGGGCGACCCGATGCTGTCGCCGGCGCAGCACGCCGTCCTCTACAGGACCCGCCGCGGTATTCAGGTGGCGCTGGCCGTGGCCGACGTCTTTGCGCGCCAGACGAGCCTTGAACAGTTGCAGGCCCGCAATACGACCGCGCCGCTTGCCGGTGAGGACGCCAGCCAGTTCAAGGCGCTGCTCAACGCCTCTGCCTACATCTGCGCCTTCACGCTGGCCGCCTATCTCGGCTCGACGCTGTCGGGCGAGGGCGAGCCGGTGGACGATGCGGTCGAGCCGGATTTCCTGTTCGACACGCCGCAGGATGCGCTCAAAGGACTGATCGCCGCACTCGACCGGAGCATTGCCGGGGCGGCCGACGATCTGGCGCTGACGGCGCGCGCGCGCGCGCTTTCGCGCGTCGCCATCGAAGGGCTGATTGCGCGCAAGGGCCGCTTTACCGGCCTGCAGAGTTTCGAGAACGTGCATATCCGTCTCGACCAGGACGACTTCACGCTCAACGGCTTCGATGTCGCGCCGGGCCAGAAGCGCAAGCCGCTGGTGATGACCTTCAAGAAGCCGGAAGAGATCATCGGCAACCATATCGCCAAGTACCAGGCGCTGAAGCTTGCCAAGATGCTGATGGCCTACGACTTCGACCGGCAGATGAACCCCTTCGTCGAGCTTGGCGGCTTCCTCTTTACCTTCATCGGCGACGGCATGCCGGGCACCGGCAAGACGATCCTGATCCAGATGCTCGCCGGCATGCTCAACGAATATTGCGAGATCGCCGGCTACGCCTTCCACTACGAGAATTTCGGCGTCGACCAGATCTCGTCCTATCAGGGCAAGTCCGGCCAGAACTGCAAGGAGTTCGTCAACAACGTCGTCAACCCGCGGGCGATCGGCTTCGGCACCATCGACGACGTCGACCAGGTCGCGGCCAAGCGTTCCGACGACCGGGCGTCCGCCGGCCAGCACGAGGTGACGGCGGTGCTGATGGAGAGCTTTGCCGGCGCCTCGACGGTGGTGCGCGGCAACTGCACCTTCGGCATGTTCTCCAACTATCCTGAGAATGTCGACGATGCGCTGCGCCAGCGCGCCGGCGCCCGTTGGCTGGTCGACGGGCCGCAGACGGAAGACGACTATGTCGACATCTTCGCGCTGCTGGTCGGCAAGAACCATAAGATCCCGCTCGGCGAGCACGCGTTGTTCGAAGGACAGGAGATCAACCGCGCCGTGTCGCAGTCCTACGAGGCGCATTCGCGACCGCAGGAAGAGGGCCTCGTTTCCGTCTGGGAGCGTTATCAGAAGGAGAAGGGGGCGCTTGCCACGCTCGCCGATGTCGGCGCCTATCTGCACATGATCAAGGAAGCCGAGCCGCGCTTTACCGGCCGGGCGATCAAGAACATCACCGACGCAGTCAAGCTGAGGGCGATGGACGTCGAATTGCCCGACGACTGGTTCAGGGATGCCGGCTCGTTCATACACAAGGGTTACGACGAGAAGAAGGCGATGATCGAGGCGCTTCGCGGCCCGATCACCATCGAGATGGTGCTGCAGGAAATCAACCGCTACGCCGACAGCGAATTCCGCTACACCGACAAGTCGGACGATGCCGCCGTCACCGACATCATCCGCCGCGAGCGCCAGCGCGAAAAGGCGATCCGCGAGATCGAGGCGATGAAACGCGACGGCCGGTGGCAGGGCTGATGGTCCAGAATGCATATCAGCTTCTGTCACGCCCAGTTCTGCAAATCGGAAGCGGGGCGCAGCGCCGTCCCCTCTCCCCGCCTGCGGGGAGAGGGCTAGGGTGAGGGGCCGATATTGAGGGGAGCGAACACGAAAGAGACTGCGCGTGCCCGCCTTCTAAGACGTTCGGACAACGAGGCAGAAGCGATGCTGTGGGCAGAACTCAGAGGTCGGCGGCTCAACGGCTACAAGTTTGTGCGGCAGTTTCCTATCGGTCGCTATTTTGCTGACTTCGCCTGTCGGGATGATCATCTCATTGTCGAAGTAGACGGAAGCCAGCACGCGAATAGGAGTAGCGATTCAATTCGCGATATGTACATGGTGGCCAACGGGTGGAGTGTCGTTCGCTTCTGGAACACCCACGTTCTTCAGGAGTGTGAGACGGTTCTGGAGACAATCGTCGCGATCCTGGAGAAGCGGTTGACAGGTGAAGTGAGAACATCGGATTTGACGTTCATTCCCGCGGGCGAAAGCCATGATTGAGCGATGGAGATTTGCCCCTCACCCTAGCCCTCTCCCCGCGAGCGGGGAGAGGGGACGCGGACACCTGTTGGGCCAACACGAGCTCGATGGCGCTGAGCAACCTCGCGATATCTTCACGGCGGAGGTGCAGGCATGAAACGTCTGCTCGAAGCCGAGCTTATCTATGGACGGCTGCTTGACATTGCCGAACCGCATCTGATCGCGCGCTACAACAAGGCGCTGCAGGGGTTCGGTCTGCGTCCGACGGCGTTGACGCGCTTCAGCATTGACATGACCGGGTTCTCGCCTGAGATCGCCGACGAGCTCGGCGACCGCGACTATCTCGATCCGAACCGCGTCAACCGTCGCTTCATCATCATGACGCCGGATCAGGCGGAACTGCCGGTCGTGCATACGAGCTTTTCCAACACGGCGGCGCTGATGCACGAGTTCTTCAACGCCAACAGTCGCGCGATCAACGCGGTGACGATCAAGGATGCGCTCTACGGCGAGATCGAGGATTCGGTTTCCATCGTCGACGACATCGACGATCTGCTGTCGATCAACGAGGTGCGTTTCCGGGTGCTCTCGGCCGAAGACATGCTCGGCAAGGCGGCCGAACTCAGGGCCCTCGTCGACCGGCTGAAGAAGGTGCCGACGGCGTGGACGGACGATGACATGCTGAACCGCATGGTCGAGCTGGCGAAGGTGACGGGCGACATCCGCCAGAACGCGCTGGTGCCCGATCAGCTGGTTTTCCGCCACGATGCCTTCTGGGCCAATCATTTCGGCGGTGTCTATGTCTTCCTCGACGAAAAGACGACGACGGTTATCTGCGATCCGTCGGTTCCCGGGTTTCGCCGATCGCGGCCCTGGCAGGTCAGCTATATCGCGATCGACGATCATGCCCGCATCTACGACTTTCTCGCCTCGACGAAGCGGCTGCAGCTGCCGCAGGCGTCCTGGGTCGAGGACTCCGGGCTCTACCAGCATCGTGCCGACATGGTGGTACGCGGCTTGATCAATGACGCCGATCCGACGACGGATCTTGCCCGTGCCGACCGCATCTGGCTGCAGACCTGGATGCACCGCAATGCCGCGCTTGTCGCGAGCGACGGGGCCTATCCCTTCCTGCAGGAAATGCTGCGCACCGTGCAGACGACAGGCAGCATCAGGATGCAGGATGTCGCGCCGGCAAACCGCTTCATGCTGGTCAGGGCCTCGCCGACGCATCCCGATCAGTGGCTGGTCAACCGCTTGATCGCCCAGCTCGTTCCCCGCGATTTCGTTTCCCGCTTCGTCTTCGACAAGCAGGGATTTTATGACGCCTATGAGCGTTACAGCGAAAAGTTCAGGGAATATGTTGTGGCGACACTGACCGGCACATATCTCAAGGACAAGGCGGCTTTCCGCCGCAAGCTTTACGGCCTCAGAGAGGAATAGGACATGTTTGATCCGATCGTCGCGTTTTTCCAGCGTGTCTTTACCGCGATCGGTCGCGGCATCGGCCTGGCCGTTGCCTGGCTGCTGTGGCCGTTCGTTGCGCTTGGAAACTGGTATCGGGCGCGCAGCTGGATCATCAAGGGGCCGATCGGCATCATCCTGCTTGGTCTGATCTTCTTCTATGGCTATTTCATCTGGCAGACCCAGGCCTGGACGAATTTCGATGCCGACTATGTCGATCGCTACAAGCTCGCCGAGCGCAAGGCGCCGGCCGGTTCTCCGGTGAGCGGGCCGGGTGCGACGACGGGCCAAACGACGACCGGCGCACCGGCCGCGAACCAGGCAGCGGCAGCGGCCCCGCCGGCCGAAGTCACGCCTGAGGCGCTCGCCGCCGTGCAATTGCCGGCCGGAACCCAGTGCCAGACCTCGGCGATCGTCGATGTTGCGGCCGACCTCATCGATTTCAACGTCAACGAGAATGCCTGGATTTCGTCGATGCTGCTTTACAAGGTCGGCTTCTTCGGTCTCGATTGGGACGATACGCCCTGGCTCGACAACAAGGCGTCGTTCCAGCGCGGCATCAACCAGGCGGTTCGCCGTACTTCGGTGGAGCTGGTCGATTCGCTCGGCCGCGTTCGCGGCACGTCGGGCATCAACAACGATCTGCAGCGCGCGCGCGGCAACATCCAGTTTGATGAGGAGACCTGGTACTTCGGCCTCAATCCGTTTGGCCCGAAGACCCCGACGCCGAGCTTCTATCGCGCGGCGATGAAGGACATGCGCACCTTCAACACCTCGCTTGCCAAGTGCGAGGCGATCTTTGACGGCCGCGCGGACAACCTGGTCGAATTCCTCGACCGCATCGCCAACGATCTCGGCAATACCTCGGCGATCATTCGGGAGCGCTCGGAAAACCACAATGGCGGTTGGTTCGATACGCGTGCCGACGACCGTTTCTGGTTCGCCTACGGCCAGCTCTATGGTTACTACGGTATCCTCTCCGCTGCCGGCGCCGACTTCGACAACGTCGTTGTCCAGCGCGGTCTGACGCCGATCTGGACGGAAACGATCAAGCAGTTGCGCGCGGCACTTCGCATCCAGCCGCTGATCATCTCCAACGGCGAGGAGGCCGGCTGGATCATGCCGACGCATCTGGCGACCATGGGCTTCTATATCCTGCGGGTGCGCTCCAACATCGTCGAGATGCGCGACATCCTCGCACGATAGAAATCAGCCCCTGTTGGCGGCGGCTCCAGTCCGGAGCTGCCCGCCACGGCGAAGCTGAACGAAACACATCATCCCATAAGGGATGAGGTACAAGAATGCAGCTTGGGGGGAGGGGAAAACCCATGGCGGAGGTCAAGTCCGATATCGAAATCGCGCGCGCCGCGAAGAAGAAACCGATCATGGAGATCGGCGCAAAGCTCGGCATTCCGCCGGAGCATTTGCTGCCCTACGGTCACGACAAGGCAAAGATCGGCGCCGACTTCATCGCCGCCCAGAAAGACCGGAAGAACGGCCACCTGATCCTGGTGACGGCGATCAACCCAACGCCGGCGGGTGAGGGCAAGACGACGACGACGGTCGGTCTTGGCGACGGGCTCAATCGTATCGGCAAGAGGGCGATCGTCTGCATCCGCGAGGCGTCGCTCGGCCCCTGCTTCGGCATCAAGGGTGGGGCCGCCGGCGGGGGCTACGCACAGGTGGTGCCGATGGAGGACATGAACCTCCATTTCACGGGCGATTTCCACGCCGTCACTTCGGCGCACAATCTGCTTGCGGCATTGCTCGACAACCATATCTATTGGGGCAACGAGCAGAACGTCGACATCCGCCGCATCGCCTGGCGCCGCGTGATAGACATGAATGATCGGGCACTGCGCAGCATTGTCGGGCCGCTCGGCGGTGTCGCCAATGGTTATCCGCGCGAGACCGGTTTCGACATCACCGTCGCCTCGGAAGTCATGGCGATCCTGTGCCTGGCAACCGACCTTAGGGATCTCGAAAAGCGCCTCGGCAACATCATCATCGGTTACCGGCGCGACAAGAGCCCGGTCTTTGCCCGCGACATCAAGGCCGATGGCGCGATGACCGTGCTTTTGAAGGATGCGATGCAGCCGAACCTCGTGCAGACGCTGGAGAACAATCCGGCCTTCGTGCATGGTGGTCCGTTTGCCAACATCGCCCATGGCTGCAATTCGGTAATCGCGACGACGACGGCGCTGAAACTTGCGGATTACGTCGTGACCGAAGCCGGTTTCGGCGCCGATCTCGGTGCGGAAAAGTTCTTCGACATCAAGTGCCGCAAGGCCGGGCTTAAACCCGATGCGGCCGTCGTTGTCGCAACAGTGCGCGCCATCAAGATGAATGGCGGAGTCAAGAAGGACGATCTCGGCAAGGAGAACCTGGAGGCGCTGCGCAAGGGTTGCGCCAACCTTGGTCGCCATGTTCAGAACGTCAAGAAATTCGGTGTGCCGGCGGTCGTCGCGATCAATCATTTTACCTCGGATACGCCGGCGGAGGTTCAGGCGATCAAGGACTATGTCGCGACGCTCGGGGCCGAAGCCGTGCTCTGCCGCCACTGGGCCGAAGGCTCGGCCGGCATCGAGGAACTGGCGCGAAAGGTAGCCGAGCTGGCCGAAGGCGGTCACTCGCAGTTTTCACCGCTTTACCCCGACGAGATGTCGCTGTTCCACAAGATCGAGACGATCGCCAAGGACATCTACCACGCCGGCGAAGTGATCGCCGACAAGTCGGTGCGCGATCAACTGCGGACCTGGGAGGATCAGGGTTACGGCCACCTGCCGATCTGCATGGCCAAGACGCAGTATTCGTTTTCGACCGATCCCAACCTGCGTGGCGCGCCGACCGACCACACGGTGCCGATCCGCGAAGTGCGGCTCGCCGCCGGCGCCGGCTTCATCGTCGTCATTACCGGCGAGATCATGACGATGCCGGGCCTGCCGAAGGCGCCATCGTCGGAGAAGATCTATCTCAACCAGCAGGGTTATATCGAGGGCCTGTTCTAGCCGGTTGCGGCTATCCACAGCGCCTCAAAACGGAATCAATTTGAGGCGTTGCGGCGTGATCTTAAAGCTCTACCGCGTCCTGTTTTATGCACCGCCTCAGCTGAGGTTGATGAAGTCCGCCTTGCCGACCGGAACGCCTTTGTGGCGGAGAATGTCGTAGGCGGTGGTCAGATGGAAGTAGAAGTTGGGCAACACGAACTTTAGCAGATAATCCTCGCCGCTCAGCGTCATCTTCAGCTTGGTGAAGTTCAATGTGACCTCGCGGGTCTCGCTGCCCTCGAGATCGGCCGGCCGAACCGTTTCCAGGAAGGTGACGGTCTTGCCGATGCGCTCGCGCAGCTCACCGAACGTTTTCTCCTCATCGGGAAAGCTCGGCACCTGAAGTGCGGTCAGCCGGGCGATGGTGCCCTTTGACGTGTCGCTGGCGCGCTGCACCTGGCCTGAGAGCGGCAGCATATCCGCGACCAGCCGGGCGTTGACCAGTTCATCGAGCGAAAGGCCGGTTTCGCCGGCATGGGCCTCGGCCTTGTCGAGCAGCTTGCCGAGGACATTGAAGCCATGAACGAAAGTGGGGACGGAGAGCCTGTACATTGTGAGGGCCATGGGACGTTTCCTCGGGCTTGGGGAAGGTGATATTCCTGGACTGCTATCTGGGAAACGAAACTTGATCCTGCAAGGCGCCGGCGCCATCTTTGATGCCGTGCGAACCTTACGGATTGTTCGCGGGCTGGCGACGAAAGGTGGTGGGTATTGTCTGCATCGCCGCCTCTATGTTCATGTTGTGATTGCCCGCTGACGAACACGTCTTAAGCTCGAAATGGATATGTGCCTCCATGACTCCACTCAACCTTGAAGCCTATCTTCACAACCATATCCCGCTTTCCGCAGCGATGCAGGTTCATGTCGACGAGGCGACGGAGGAGCATGTGCAGCTTTCTGCGCCGCTCGCTCCCAACATCAATCACCGTGAAACCGTGTTCGGCGGCAGCGCCTCGGCGCTGTCGATCCTTTCCGCCTGGGCGCTGCTGCACGTGCGCTTGAGCCGCGCCGGCGTTGCGGCCCGCCTCGTTATCCAGAGCAACCGGATGGAGTATCTGAAGCCGGTTGCCGGCGCATTCTCCGCCCGGTCAACCCTGGCGGACACGGGGCAATGGCCGGGCTTTCTGCGCATGCTTCACCGCCGGGGCAGGGCACGCATCGTCGTTACCGCCGAGTTGCTCGATGGCGGCGACCTTGCCGGGCGTTTCGAAGGCGAGTTCGTCGCCCTGGGGCATGGTGCGGATTAGAGCATTTCCAGGAAAAGCGCGAAGCGGTTTTCCGTCGGGAAATGCGTAAAAAAACAAATTGATAGAGCGTTTCTGCGACGCCGTCTAAGGCGGAACGGCTCTATCGGCAGTAGCGGTATCCGTTCCCGCGCTCGATCACATCGAGATGCAGGTGCGTCTCATGAGCTGCGTCGCTGCCCGGATCGAGCACGGTCTTGAAGTAGAGGCAGGCCGAGGCAGTGATCGCGCGTTGGAAGGCGCCGGTCATGGTGCCGTCTTCGTCGCGGGGCTGGATCTCGATGGTCTTGCCGTCGCTGAGGGTAAACGAGGCGATGTCGACGGCGTTGCCGTGGGCATGCTCCGAGATCTTGCCTGTCGCGCCATTGTTGCGCAGGCGGCAGATATAGGTGGAGGCCTGGTTCAACGTCTTGACGGTCGTGCCCTTGGCAAACGCGACGTCGGCGGCCGGCTGCACCGTTTCTTTCGTCCAGCGCGCCAATGCCAATGCCGCCTCGCAGCGCATCAGCCCTTTCGGCGCCAGCTTGACCTCGGGCAACACGCTCTCGACATCGAGCGGCTTGTCGATGCCGCAGCCCTTGCCGTCGTCGATCCGCCTGGCTTCGGCGAAGACGGCGCCCAGCGCTTTCAGCTCGGACAGGCACTTGGCGTATTCGGCCGGGTTCTCGTTTTCGACAGGCGGGTAGGTGACAGGCGCTTGGTCCGCCTTGTCGTCCGCCGACTTGTCCTTGTTCTTTTCCTCTTCGGCGTCGTCGTCCTTCATCCCGTCTGCTCCGTTGTCACCAGCCTTTTCGCCTTCTGTGCCTTCCGTCGGCTTCGGTTCAGGCGTCGGCGCCTGGCTGCCGTGTTTTCCGTCTGGCGGCGGCTGGTTCTTGTCTTCGTCCCCTTCCTTCACCGGCGTCTCCGGCTTTTTTTCCGGAGCGGGGATCGGTGCCTCCGCCTGCGCGTCAGCAGGTGGTTTGCTGGAGGGAAGGGGGCCGGTTTTTGGAAGGCTTGCGCTCATGAGGAGCAATGACGACAGGAATATCAGGGGCATATGACAACGCATGCATTTCCTTTCACATGTCCGCGAGGGCAGGCCCCGAGGGGAGGAACGCATGGGAAGCCATCTGGTTTCATCGACCTGATGGCAAGGGGCGTTGCAGTTCGGCAACGCTCCGAATTGGGACGATCCTATAAATTGTGGGGGAGGTGTTTCTATGTTGACAATAATAGTCATGTTTTTTATGCGGCATAAATGAGGCGACGCAATGTCGCAACGTATTCGAACCCACGCCCAGCCAGCCCCTTGAGTTCGCCGCTCAACAGCAAGCCCGGCCCATGATTTCAAAGGATTGGTCCATGCTTAACCGGCACCGTCGCCTGGCTCTCTTGGCTTGCACGACTACACTTGCTCTTTCCGCTGCCACTGGTGCTTTCGCGCAGACCGCGACGAACGAGCCAAAGGCAAACGAGCAGAACGCCGAGGCCACCAAGAAAGGCGAGACCTTCCTTTCGCCGATCGTCGTCAAGGGTGCGCGCACTGGCGATCCCTATGCCAAGGCCGGCCCGGTCAGCGTGGTAACGACCGACCAGATCGACCTCCAGTCCGGGCTTGAAACCGACGAGCTGCTGCGCGGCGTGCCCGGCACATCGACGGCGAACAACCCGCAGAACCCGGGCGTGGCCGTCAACATTCGCGGCTTCGAAGGTTCCGGCCGCGTCAACATGATGATCGATGGCGTGCGTCAGAATTTCCGCTTCACCGGTCACGAAGCGCAAGGTCTTGCCTACTTCGATCCGGCGTTCCTGTCCGAGATCGACGTGACCCGCGGCGCCGTCAACGGCGTCGGCGGCGGCGCGCTGGCCGGTTCGGTCAACTTCAGGACCTATGACATCGAAGACCTGATCCAGGACGGCAAGAACTACGGCGGCATCGCCTCCGCCACCTACGGCACCAACGGCGCCGGCTGGTCGGAATCACTGATCGGCGCGTACCGCTTCAACGACGTTTTCTCGGTGCTGGGGGGCATCAGCAAGGCCGACCCCGGCAACTACGACAACGGCAATGGCGTTCAGGTTCCCTACACCGAAGAAGATTTGCTGTCGGGCATGTTGAAGTTCGAGGTGACGCCGGATGAGGATCATACCTTCAAGTTCAGCGGCATCACCTATGACAACGACTTCTTCGCCAACTCCTACTTCCAGAACGTGAAGAACCAGACGCTGGCTGCAAGCTATTCCTATACGCCTGATAACGAACTCATCGATTTTCGCGCCAATGCCTATTGGAATCGGCTGAAGATGAAGTACGACACCGATGTCAGAGGTGGTGGTACTGCCGCCGGCCGTCAGATCACCGACACCGGCAAGGGCTTCGATATCTCTAACACCTCGTTGTTCGATCTCGGCGAAGTCGCGGTCAGGGCCAACTACGGCGTCGAATATTTCCGCGACGACTACGACGTCATCAACAGCACGGCGCGGCCGGGCGCCGGCGTCAACGGCAGTGGCACCAATGCCACGACGGGCGTCTTCGGCAACACGACCTTCACCTATGGCATCGTCGACCTGACGGCCGGCCTGCGGTGGGACCACTTCAGCCTCGACGGCTCGGGCGCTGTCGTTGCCGGCAACCCGATCGGTCTTCCGGCGGGCCCTTATACGGTCGACAAGTCGGACGGCCGCCTCAACCCGAGCATCACGCTTGCGCTCAACCCGACCGACTGGTTCCAGCCCTATGTGACTTACGCCGAGACCTCGCGTTCGCCGACCGTGAACGAGACGTTTGCCGGCGGCACGCATCCGGGTTCCAGCGGCCAGTCCTTCTTCCCCAATCCGTTCCTGGAGCCTGAAACTTCCAAGGGCTGGGAAGTCGGCGCCAACTTCACCTTCGACGGCCTGCTCGACTCAAGCGACAGCCTGCGTGTGAAGGCGAACTACTTCCACAACAAGATCGACAACTACATCACCGCAGCCCTGCTCAATGGCGGCCGTCAGATCTTCTTCGTCAACAATCCCGGCACCTCGACGGTTCAGGGCTTCGAGCTGCAGGCGGCCTATGATGCCGGTTATGTTTTCGGTGACCTCGCCTATACGTATACCGACAGCAAGCTGCCGTCACAGATCAACGGTTTCGGCGTGCAGAGCTATCTGCCGGACAATATTGTCAGCGCCACGCTCGGTGCCCGCTTCCTCGAAGACCAGCGCCTGACTGTCGGAACGCGCTTCTACGCCGTATCGAGTGCCGACGTCGGCGCGATCAACCGCACACCGCCGACCGTTCCGGGTTACGGCCTGGTCGATATGTTCGCGAACTACAAGTTCGAGAACGGCTTCGAAGTGACGGCGACAGTGACGAACCTGTTCGACAAGACCTACACTCCGTCGTCGAGCACCATTGCCGGCAGCTCGATCGACACCGGCCGCGGCCGAACCTTCCTCGTCACGGCGAAGGCCAAATTCTGAGCTCTTGCAGACGAGCTCCAGTCGAAAAGGCGGTCCTTGTGGCCGCCTTCTCTTTTGCCCTCACGGCACCGCTTTTCCCGCTTGCGCAAGGCACCAACCCGCGCTAACACTTTCGCCCATGACAAGCGCACGCAACATTTCGATCTGGTGGTGGGCTCGCTGAGGCGGCCTTGACCAGTCATGCGTGATTGAGACATGAAGCCGCCCGGAGATTTCGAGGCGGCTTTTTCGTATTCTGGCCGTGTGGGAAAACCGGGCTTTTACGGAGCGAGATGAATGGCAACGGTAGTTCTCGAAGACGGTGCGGAAAGCTATACCACCAGGGGCGGCATCGTCGTCACCCGCAGGCGGCGCGAGGCCTCCTATGCGGAAGCGATTTCAAGCTATGTCGACAGGCTGGACGAGCGCCGCGGCGCAGTGTTTTCATCCAACTACGAATATCCCGGCCGCTACACCCGCTGGGACACGGCCGTCGTCGACCCGCCGCTCGGCATCTCCTCCTTCGGCCGCTCGCTCTGGATCGAAGCTTATAACGGCCGCGGCGAAGTGCTGCTGTCGATCATCGCTGATCACCTCAAGTCGGTCGCCGACATCACGCTCGGCGCCTTAACGGCGACCCGTCTCGACCTGACGATCAACGCGCCCGACCGCGTCTTCACCGAAGAAGAGCGCTCGAAGATGCCGACGGTCTTCACCGTGCTTCGGGCCGTCACCAATCTCTTCCATTCGGCCGAGGATGCGAGCCTCGGCCTCTACGGCGCCTTCGGTTACGATCTCGCCTTTCAGTTCGACGCCATCGACCTGAAGCTGAAGCGCCCGGACGACCAGCGCGACATGGTGCTGTTCCTGCCCGACGAGATTCTCGTCGTCGACCACTATGCCGCCAAGGCCTGGATCGACCGCTATGATTTCGCCAAGGACGGGCTTTCGACCGAAGGCAAGGCCGAGGAGATCGCCAGCGAACCCTTCCAGACAGTCGACAGCATTCCGCCGCATGGCGACCATCGTCCCGGTGAATATGCCGAGCTGGTCGTCAAGGCCAAGGAAAGCTTCCGCCGCGGCGACCTGTTCGAAGTCGTTCCCGGCCAGAAGTTCTTCGAGCGCTGCGACAGCAAGCCGTCGGAGATCTCCAACCGGTTGAAGGCGATCAACCCGTCGCCCTATTCCTTCTTCATCAATCTCGGAAACCAGGAATATCTGGTCGGCGCCTCGCCGGAGATGTTCGTGCGCGTGTCCGGCCGCCGGATCGAGACCTGCCCGATTTCGGGCACGATCAAGCGTGGCGACGACCCGATCGCCGACAGCGAGCAGATCCTCAAGCTCCTGAACTCCAAGAAGGACGAATCCGAGCTGACCATGTGCTCGGACGTCGACCGCAACGACAAGAGCCGTGTCTGCGTGCCGGGTTCGGTCAAGGTCATCGGTCGCCGGCAGATCGAGATGTACTCGCGCCTGATCCATACCGTCGACCACATCGAGGGGCGCCTGCGCGACGACATGGACGCCTTCGACGGCTTCCTCAGCCACGCCTGGGCGGTGACCGTGACCGGCGCGCCGAAACTCTGGGCGATGCGCTTCATCGAAAGCCACGAGAAGAGCCCGCGCGCATGGTATGGTGGCGCCATCGGCATGGTCGGCTTCAACGGCGACATGAACACCGGGCTGACGCTGCGCACCATCCGCATCAAGGACGGCATTGCCGAGGTGAGGGCGGGCGCGACGCTGCTCTACGATTCGAACCCGGAAGAAGAAGAAGCCGAGACGGAACTGAAGGCCTCTGCCATGATCGCAGCCATTCGTGACGCGAAATCCGCCAACGCCGGCAAGGCTGGCCGCGACGTCGCTGCCGTCGGCGCGGGCGTCAACATCCTGCTTGTCGATCACGAGGACAGCTTCGTGCACACGCTGGCGAACTATTTCCGCCAGACGGGGGCGACGGTGACGACGGTGCGCACGCCGGTGGCCGAGGAGATCTTCGATCGAGTGAAGCCGGATCTCGTCGTGCTTTCGCCCGGACCCGGCAATCCGAAGGATTTCGATTGCAAGGCGACGATCAAGAAGGCGCGCGCCCGCGACCTGCCGATCTTCGGCGTCTGCCTCGGCCTTCAGGCCCTTGCCGAGGCCTATGGCGGCGACCTCAGGCAACTGGCGATCCCGATGCACGGCAAGCCGTCGCGCATCCGCGTGCTGGAACCCGGCATCGTCTTCTCCGGCCTCGGCAAGGAGGTGACCGTCGGTCGCTACCACTCGATCTTTGCCGATCCGTCCAGCCTGCCGCGCGATTTCATGATCACCGCCGAAAGCGAAGACGGCACGATCATGGGCATCGAGCACACCAAGGAGCCCGTGGCCGCCGTGCAGTTCCATCCGGAATCGATCATGACGCTCGGTGGTGATGCCGGCATGCGCATGATCGAAAACGTGGTCGCGCATCTCGCCAAGCGGGCGAAGGTCAAGGCCGCTTAAGGAAAGTATTTGCAGACAGTCAGGCGCCGCCTCCGTACCAAGGGGCGGCGCTTTTCGTTGTTGGGCTTGTAGGCGTCTTCATGGGACGTTTGGCGTAGCAGGAATGAAAGCGGGAGTGAGCCGATCACCCCTTTGACAATCCGGCATCGTTGGCACATATGTTTTCCAGTAACCGCCTGCGCGAAATTCGCGCGGGCGGTTTTGCGTTTCAATGGGCTTGCGTTTGCAACTCGTTTGCATCTGCATGAGGAATGAAGAAGATGTCTCGATCCGATAACCGAACCGTCCTGCGGCTTGCCTTCTGGGGCATTCCGCTTTCTCTGGCCGTGCTGGGGCTGAAGCTTCTCGCCTGGTGGGTAACGGGCTCGGTGGCCCTTCTGTCCGATGGCCTCGAGTCCACGGTCAATGTGATCGCGGCGGTGATCGCCTATCTGATGATCGGCTATGCGGCGAAACCGGCGGATGCCGGCCATCCCTTCGGGCACCACAAGGCGGAGTATTTTTCCGCGGTTGTCGAGGGTGTACTGATCGTCGTTGCCGCTCTGCTGATCGTCTGGGAAGCGGTGCCGGCGATGATGGCGCCGGTGGTGCTGGAAGCGCCGGCGCTCGGCCTGGCGATCAACTTTGCAGCGGGCGTCCTCAACGCCATCTGGGCCTATGTGCTGATCAGTGCCGGTCGGAAACATCGCTCGCCGGCTCTTAGCGCCGACGGCCACCACATCCTGTCGGATGTCGTCACCTCGATCGGTGTTTTGATTGGCCTTGTTCTTGCCATTGCCACGGGCTACGCGATCCTTGATCCCTTGCTCGCCGTCATTGTCGCCTGCAACATCCTGTTCCAGGGCTGGATGGTGATCTCGCGGTCGATCGACGGGTTGATGGATCGGGCGGTGCCGGCCGAGGAGGAGGAGGCGATCAAGACGGCGATTGCCGCCAATGCCAAGGGATCGCTCGGGGTGCATGACCTCAAGACCCGCCAGGCAGGTCCGGTGATCTTTGTGGATTTCCACATGGTCGTGCCCGAAATGATGCCGGTGGGCGAGGCGCATGATATCTGCGATCGGATCGAGGACGCGATCCGCGCCGTTCATCCCGGCGCCAAGATCGCGATCCATGTCGAGCCGGAAGGTGAAAAGGCGCACGGCGTGCGCGTAAAAGTGAGTGGAGCACCACGAAAATGAGCAAGACTGACGTATCCGGCCTGTCGCAATTGGGCGCGAAGGTCGACCTGCCGCAGAGCCCCGACGAAGCGGTGCTTGAGCGCGTGCCGAGTGGCAACCAGGGCGCGGACTTCCTGGTGCGGTTCACCGCGCCGGAGTTCACTTCGCTCTGCCCGATGACCGGCCAGCCTGACTTCGCCCACATCGTCATCGACTACGTGCCGGATGAATGGCTGGTGGAATCGAAGTCGCTGAAGCTGTTCCTGCATTCCTTCCGCAATCACGGCGCCTTCCACGAGGATTGCACCATCGACATTGCAAGGCGGCTGGTAACGCTTTTGTCGCCACGATGGCTGCGCATCGGCGCCTACTGGTATCCGCGCGGCGGCATTCCGATCGATGTCTTCTGGCAGACCGGCAAGCCGCCGGAAGGGCTCTGGTTGCCCGACCAGGGCGTTCCCGCCTATCGCGGACGCGGATAGAAAATGGCGGGCCTACTGCATAATTCCTTAAATCGGGTCCGATTTAAGGAGAAAATTATGCAGCAGATTTAAGGTGTTACAGCGTCCTTTGCCCGTCATATTTGACGCGCGGCGCTGTAGCCCGCCATTTTCGTTTTGCGGCTCGTTACGACCGTCAGCCGAAGATCAAGGCTGCGCCGGCAAGTGCGGTGATGCCGCCGAGAACGCGCGCCAGCGCACCGCCGCCTGAGAGGCGACCGAGCATCATGCCAAGGCCGATGCCGGCCGCGTGAAGGGCGGCGGTTGCAATCAGGAAGCCGACGGCGAAGGGAAGCGCGCCGGCGCTGCCGAGTTCGCCGCCATGCGCATGACCGTGGAAGAGCGCGAAGAGGCCGACGATCGCTGCCGACGCGGCCGTATCGAGGCGCACGGCCATGGCCACCAGCAACCCCAGTGCGACGACCGAGGCGAGGATCGCGGGCTCGACAAAGGGAAGCTCGATGCCGGCGGTTGCCAGCGCGAAGCCGACGGCCATCATCGAAACGAAGGCCGTCGGCACGATCCATAGCGCCCGACCGCCAATCTGCGCCGCCCAGAGACCGACGGCGACCATGACCAGAATATGGTCGAGGCCGAAGAGTGGATGCGAGAAGCCGGCCGCAAACGAGCCGTGCTCGTCCGGGTTGAGATGTGCGAAGGCGGGTGCTGCGGATGCCATCAGCGCCGCCGCCGCAATCAGGATGCGTCTGTTCATATCTGTCCCCATGGATCGACAGGGCCTGGGAGGACAGCCCCGCCTTTGCTGCTTTTTGACGGGATCGATCTTATTGGGCTTTGGGTCTCTGTCCATACGGCATTTGACGGTGGCAGCGTTTACCATAGGCACAGTCCGGATTGCCGCTTTGTCGCCCCTTCGGTTTGTTGCATTGTCTTCGCGGTCGAGTCGCATTATCTGACTTTGACAGAGAAATTCATGAGACGCCGGAGAATCACGGATGAACGACAACGACGAGGAAGACAAGAACACCGAACTGCCCTTGGGCAAGGAAACGGAGGCGAACCTTTTCAAGTCGCGCTCGATTTTCATCTACGGCACGATCACGCAGGAACTGGCGCAGAAGGTGTGCTCGCAGCTCGTGGCGCTTGCGTCCGCCAGCGATGACGACATTCGCCTCTTCGTCAGCTCGCCGGGCGGCCACGTCGAATCCGGCGACAGCATTCACGACATGATCAAGTTCGTGAAGCCGAAGGTTTGGACGATCGGCACCGGCTGGGTCGCATCGGCCGGCGCGCTGGTCTATGTCGGCGTGCCCAAGGAGCGTCGCGTCTGCCTGCCGAACACCCGCTTCCTGCTTCACCAACCGTCGGGCGGCACCCGCGGCATGGCTTCTGACATCGAGATCCAGGCACGCGAAATCATCAAGATGAACGAGCGCCTGAACAGGATCTTCTCCGAAGCGACTGGCCAGTCGGTCGAAAAGATCGCCAAGGATACGGAACGCGATTATTGGCTGTCGGCTGAAGAGGCCAAGAACTACGGTCTCGTCTCGCGCATCATCACCTCGGTTTCTGATATCTGAGACCCGCATTCCGTCGGCAACGACGTTGAGGTCGCAAAGGGCATCGGCGGTAGCGCCGGTGCCCTTTTGCTTTGCCGAGCATCGCGCGAGAGGGGTGGCGGCCGCCCGCTTCATGTTTCGGCTCCCGGGAGCCTTGCTCCGTTTCGGCAAGCCGTGTATAGGCTTTGGCATGACCAAGGCCGACGCATATCGGATCGCTACGATCTCTGCCGCACACGATGACAATCGTGCGCCGTTGCGCGCCTTCGCCTCGCTTCTTCTTCTCGGCCTTACTCGCGGTTGCCGGGTTCGCTGAGGAGCGCCCGGCGGCCGAAAAGCCACGCCGGCAGATGCTCCTCGAATCCGATAGAGTTTTAGGACAAAGGCGCGCCCGCCGCGGCATTTGCCATCGCAATCCGATCCCCGATCGGTTATGGCAAAGCGGCTAGAGCGCTCAGTGATGAAGAGAAGCTGCAATGATCCAGAAATCCCATTCCATCAAGAACGGCATGCCGGAAGCGGCGGTGAAGTATCAGCCTTACCCGCAGATCGCGCTTGCCGAACGTACCTGGCCGTCGAAGACGATCACCCAGGCGCCGATCTGGTGCTCGGTCGACCTGCGTGACGGCAATCAGTCGCTCGTCGACCCGATGGGCCATGACCGCAAGGCGCGCATGTTCCAGCTGCTGCTGGACATGGGCTTCAAGGAAATCGAGATCGGCTTCCCCTCGGCCTCGCAGACGGACTTCGACTTCGCCCGCTGGTGCATCGAGGAGGGCAACGTCGCCGAAGACGTGTCCCTGCAGGTGCTGGTGCAGTGCCGGCCGGAGCTGATCACCCGGACCTTCGAGGCGCTTCAGGGCGCCCACAAGCCGATCGTGCATTTCTACAATTCCACGAGTGAACTGCAGCGCCGCGTGGTGTTTGCCAAGGATGTCGCCGGCATCAAGCAGATCGCGACCGACGCGGCCAAGATGATCACCGACATGGCGGCCAAGGCCGGCGGTGGCTATCGCTTCGAGTATTCGCCGGAGAGCTTCACCGGCACTGAGCTGGAAGTGGCGCTGGAGATCTGCAACGCCGTAACCGAGATCGTCAAGCCGACCCCGGACAACAAGCTGATCCTCAACCTGCCGTCGACCGTCGAGATGGCGACGCCGAACATCTATGCCGACCAGATCGAATGGATGTGCCGCAACCTCGACAATCGCGAGAGCCTGATCATTTCGCTGCATCCGCACAATGACCGCGGCACCGGCATCGCGGCGACCGAGCTCGGCCTGATGGCCGGTGCCGACCGCGTCGAAGGCACACTTTTCGGCAATGGCGAGCGCACGGGCAACGTCGACGTCGTGACGCTGGCGTTGAACATGTTCACCCAGGGCGTGGACCCGAAGTTGGACTGCTCCGATATCGAGCGGATCAAGGAAGTCTACGAGTATTCCAACCAGATGGTCATTCCGGAGCGCCACCCTTACGTCGGCGAACTGGTCTATACGGCCTTCTCCGGATCGCACCAGGACGCGATCAACAAGGGCATGAAGGCGATCAAGACCGCCAACAAGCCATTGTGGGAAGTGCCGTACCTGCCGATCGATCCGCGTGACGTCGGTCGCTCCTATGAGGCGATCATTCGCATCAATTCGCAGTCGGGCAAGGGCGGCATCGCCTATATCCTGCAGGAAGACTACGGCATCAACCTGCCGCGCAACCTGCAGGTCGAGTTCCGCGAGGACATCCAGCGCATCACTGACGAGGAAGGCAAGGAGCTACCCTCCAAGCGCATCCACGAGCGTTTCATCGAGCGTTATGTCGAGCAGCCGGGCGCGCGCATCAAGTTCGTCGATCACCACACCTATCCGGTGGGCGAACACAAGGGTGTGCGCGTGGTTTCGGCTGAGATCACCGACAACGGCGAGATCAAGCGCATCGAGGGCAAGGGCACCGGTCCGATCGACGGCTTCATCAACGCGCTGTCGATCTATCTCGGCGTCGATCTCTCGGTCGCCGACTACTCCGAGCATTCACTGCAGCACGGCTCGAACGCCGCCGCCATCGCCTACGTCGAGATGGAGCACCCTGGCGGCAAGCTGTTCGGCGCCGGCATCAACACGAACATCGTGGCTGCCTCACTGGAAGCGATCGTCTCGGCGGCAAACCGCGTGCTGGAAATGAAGCGCGGCTGATCACCAAAACGCCGCGCGCCCGAAACGGACGCGCGGCGTTTTCGATCGATACCTGACACAACTCTCAATCACGGTCTGGCAATGACGCGGGCGTCATGCCGGCCTGTCGGTCGCAAGGAGCCTGCCGGGCCCGCCGAGCCTTGCGATCGGGGTGACGCCGATCACGGTCGGCCCCGCGCTCGGCCGGCGCGCGCTCGCGCTCCTCGATTTTTACCCGTTCGCGATTGATGCGCCACTCCTCGCGGGCCGCCGCGACCGCCTGACGCTCGGGCGAGCTGGGTCGTTCTGCGGCTTCCTTTGCCGCGCGGTCGGCTTGAAGAAGCGCTGTCCTTGCATCGGCCGCGAGATCCACTCCGGCAACGGGCGCTGCGATGAGACCGTTCCCGAACGTTCGCGGAGGTCGCGGCTCAGCTACGCTTTCAAGGCGTGGACTCAGATCGTCGTTGCGACCGCTTCGGCGAGATCGTGCAGGCCGACGGTGGCAGACGGACCGACGACCACGAAGGACGCGCCGCCGCGCTGCCAGGAAACCATGCCAAGATCGTCGCGGATGCTTTCGGAGAACTTGTCGGACTGCGGGCTGTCGCTGTCCTTGAGGAAACAGATCGCAAACACATCGCCATCGGCATTGCGATAGATGAGTTGCGCGACGGGTTTGCTGTTGGCGACAAGCAGGCGCGCACCCTCGAAGTTCAGGCCCTTGCCGGTCAGGTTGGGAATGGTGAACGGGACACCGACGCTGGAGGCGAGCCATGTCTCGATCTTCGGCGCGTCGGAGGCCGGAACCTCGACGAGGCGTTCCTTCTGTCGCGAATAGATGCGGTGGTAGTCGGCGATGTCGTCAAGCCAGGTGCGTGCCGACGCGAGCTTCGTCGGCTCGGCGACGTTGTTGGCCGTGCCGATGATAAAGCCGGTGGCGCCACCGACCAACACCAGCGCCACGGATGCCGCCATGACACGTGGCCAGATGCGTGCACTGCGCACATTGGCGGCCGCTATGGTTACGCGTTCCGCCTTGGGATTGATGCCGGAGCCCTGCTTGATCTGACGCACCAGAGCCAGCGGAACGGGATCGTGAAGGAAATCCTCGAAAGCCGTGTCGCCGAAGGCGCTGCCCGCCTTCAGCTTTTCAAACAACGCCTTGGCGTCCTCGTCATGGGCGAGGAGTGTCTCGAGTTCAGTCTTTTCTGCCTCGCCGAGTTCGCCGTCGATATAGGCGCACAACCGGATTTCGAGCGCGTGACCTTTCGTCTGCTGCAACGGTCATGCCCTCCTTTCGGTGTTCTCGGAAATCATCGCGGCGAGCCTCAGGCGCGCCGTCGACAGCCTGCTCATCACCGTGCCGATGGGAATGCCGAGGATATCGGCCGTTTCGCGGTAGCTGTGGCCTTCGACATTGACCAGAAGGAAGGTGCTTGCCAGGCCCTCGGGCATAGAGAGGATCATCTTCTGCAGTTGATTGGCGTAGACGGCTTTCTCGGCGGAGGCCTCGACGCTCAGTTCATCCTGGTCGGACACATCGATCGTACCACTGCCGGTTCGGACCTTCCTCTTGCGGATCTCGTCGACCCAAAGATTGCGCGTCATGGCGTAGATCCAGCTTTCGAGGCGGCCTTCGCCGTTCCAGAGGTGACTGCGCGTAATCGCTCTTTCGCAAGCTTCCTGGACAAGGTCATCGGCATCATGTGCATTGCGCGTCAATGTCATCGCGAAGCGGCGCAATTTGGGCAGCAGGCTGACCAAGTCGCGTCTGAAGTCCTTCGTTTCTGCCGCTGGGCGCATTGCTCTTCCAAATGAAACGTGCGGGATCGTGTCTTTATTCGCCAAGTAATATCCACAGCGAATGATATGAAACATTTGGTCCTCAGTCTGCAAGGGAAGTCACGGATCGGAAAGCGAAATCTGTTCTTTCGCGCGCCATTATCCCAAAAACCTTCGCGCATCGGCGTTCCATCTCGCGGCGCTTTCGTTACCGTAAACTGCAAGGGCTGGCCGGCATTGCGCCAAAGTTCGGCCCGAATCTGATCGGTACTCATCCGCACAACTGCAGGTCGTTGTCGGGGGAAGTGTCAATGAACAAACAAGAATGCGGTAGCGGAAGACGTGACGGTCGGCGATCCACGGGGCGATCGCGTTCTGATCGGTTGCGGCCGGCGCGGGCCTGCATCCGGATTGCCGGGCTGACCGCGTTGCTGACAGGCCTTGCGGCCTGCCAGAGCGCGTCCCTCAGTGAAACCGGTTCGCTGTCGTCCTACAAGGATTTCGTCGCCAGCGACGGCATGGTGACCAAGACGAAATATCGGGTGGATTCCGCTTCGACCAAGAACGTCAAGACGGTGCATCTGATCCCGACGACCTTTGCCGCCAATGCCGATGTCGGCACGCTCGGCGACCCGCAGAAGAAGCTGGTGGCAACGGCCATCGACCGGTCGCTGTGCGAGGCACTCAGTGCACATTTCGATGTGGTACCGGTATCGAAGCCGGCGGATATGGCCGTGCGCTCCGTGGTCAGCAAGGTCAAGGCAACGAACGCCGTCGTCGCCGGCGTGTCGACTGTCACCACGGCGGTTTCCCCCGTGCCGGTTCCGCGCATTCCGATCGGCCTTGGCAGTCTCGCCGTCGAGGCGGAGGCCTTCGATGCGAAGGGCAAGCAGATCGCCGGGCTGACATGGGCGCGCGGAGCCAACATCCTGACCAACGGTTCGCGCGCGTCGACCGCTGCCGATGCGTTCGAACTGGCCGGCGATTTTTCCGACGATTTCAGTGCGTTGCTGGCAAAATCGAACGACCCGATGAAGTCCGGCTTCGAACTGCCGTCAATGAAGAACGTCTCGAACAGCGTCTCCTATGCCGTTACCGGCAAGTCGACCGATCCCGATTGCGCTATCTTCGGGCGTGGCTCGGGCGTGACGGGCATCGTCGGCGGCGCGCTGGGCCTGCCGCCGGAATGGACCGAGAAGAAGCGCATCTGAGGAAAGGCTTCTTGGGTCGATGCCGCGGCTGCCTTCCCATGTTCGGGAAGGCAGAGGGCATGCATCAATATTGTCTGACGCCGCCGAGCGATTGCAGCAGCGAGCGATAGGCCCAGCTGTCCTCGCCGCCGCGATCGCGGATCTCGACCAATTGTACGCGGGCATCCTCGATCTGACCCTGCTCGATCAGGGCCTGGCCCATGTAGGAGCGGGCGAGGATATAGTTCTCGTCGGCCTGAAGCGCGCACTTGTAATACTGCATGCCGAGTTCCATGCGGCCGGCCTTGCGGTTGGCATAACCGAGATAGTTCAGCACGCGGGCGCTTTTTTGATCCTTGACGGCGCCGAGAACCTTGATGGAGTTCTCATACTGACCGGCGTAGGCAAGCTCGCGGGCGGCCTCAAACAGGATGTCGTCGCTCAGATCGCTCTTCTTGGCGTTGACGCAGGCGTTCTTCTTGGCATCCCAGATCTTGCCATTGGTGCATTCGCTGCTCGTCTTGGTTTTCTTCGGCGGCTCGCTGGTGTCCTCGCCGGCGGCCATGGCCGTCTGCCCTGCAAAGGCAGCCGCGCTGGCGGCAAACAGGGCACATAGAATGGTCTTGCGGTACATCATGCCGATCTCCCATCATCTGCAATGGCGCCGAGCACACCATTTTCGGCACAGAGAATAGATCGCTCTGCCGGTTGTGGGAACCCGAACGGGAGTGTGACGCACGAACAGACGCATTTATTCGCCCGGCGACGAGGCTCCGGCGAAAAACAGGCCGGTCTGCTCGTTCAAGCGGCCTTCGGGCGAGGGGCCTAAAGCGCGCCGCGATCTTTCAGATCCGCTTGTTGCGCTTTAAGCTCGTGTTCCCTCGCATGTCGTTATCGCAAAACCGCTGCGCACTTTTGCGCGACATGACCTAGAAGCGGGTGGTTTCGACCAGCGTCGCGCCGGTCGCATCAGCGTTGAGCGCGTAGCGCTCGCGGGTGAGGTGCCAGTTACCGGCCTCACCGGCAATCGTGAACAGGTTGTAGGCGGCCTGCGGCTTGTGGCCGCCCGGCCCCTGCGACGCGGAGGAGATGCCGACGACCGGCACGGGGCCGTTCGGGCCCTTGAGCGAATAGACGGTGTTCAGGTGCGTGTGGCCGTGGATCACCAGTTCGGCACCGCCGGACGAGATCGTCGCTGCAAACCGGCGGATGCCGAGCATGCGCTTGTGCAGCGAGGTGGCACCGCGGATTGGCGGATGGTGGATCATCACCACGCGGAAGAGCCCGGCATCGCCCGCCTGGCGCAGCAGGTTGACGGTGGCCCGCGCCTGCCTCTGGCCGAAATATCCGCTGGCGGCAAAGGGCGGTGTCGCCACTGCGGTCGAGCAGCCGATCAGCGCCACCGGGCCGCGCACCCGCATATAGGGGAAACAACGGTGGCTCTCGTGCCAATTGGCCGGTGCGCCATCGGCGCGCATATAGGGATACCAGGCGCGCGTCGTCTTTTCGTAGGCGCCGGGCACATAGGCATCGTGGTTGCCCGGGACGATCGAGATGTTGGCGGGATCGCCGGCGTCCTCGAGCCAATCGGTGACCGCCGTGATCTCCCGCGACGAGGCGAGGTTCACCAGGTCTCCGGTGATCGCCATGTGGTCGGGATCGCGCTTCTCGATATCGGCCATCAGGCAGTCGAGCGTGCCCGTGAACAGGTGCCGTCTACGGTTCCGGTGCCAGTTGACGAAGCCGGTGATGCGCTTGGAGGCAAGCTCCCTCAAGGAGAGGTCGGGCAGAGGGCCGAGATGGACATCGGAGATATGGGCGAGTTTGAACATCATCCCCGTCTAGCGCATATTCCAGTTGAGGGGAATCATGTCGCCGGATTAATCCGGCCTGGCGGTAAATGCGGGAGGAACGGCATCTGGAACAGCAGCGGCCACCGGAGATGCGGCGCTGGTATCTCCGCGTCCTGATGCGTCTGGCCCATGGCTATTACGCGTTGGCGCGTGGCATGACGATCGGCGTGCGCGCCGCTTGTTTCGACGGCGAAGGGCGCGTCTTCCTGGTGCGGCATTCCTATCTTCCCGGCTGGCACCTGCCGGGCGGTGGGCTCGACCGCGACGAGACTGCGCTTGAGGGCCTGCTGCGGGAGTTGCGGGAAGAGGGTAATCTGGAGACGACGATCCCGCCGACACTGGTGCAGGTCTATTACAACAGGCGCACGAGCCGTCGTGATCATGTGGTCTTCTACCGTTGCGACGGCGTGCGCCAGACGTTACCGAAAGTGCCGGATCTGGAGATCGCGGCGAGCGGTTTCTTCGCGCTTGACGCGCTGCCGGACGATGCCACTCCGGCAACGCGTCGCCGGCTTGCCGAGCTGGCGGGTGGCACTGCTTTCGACACTTACTGGTAGGCCGGCTGCCCGCCCCCGCGCGCCTGAACGCGCGGGGACGCCTTAAAGGGCACGGGCCTAAATGGTTTCCCGCCCATGCGGCGCATCCAGATCCAGGATCGGGCCGACGGGTACGACGCCGGTCGGATTGATCATCGTGTGACTGCGGTAGTAATGGTCCTTGATGTGATGCATGTTGACCGTCTCGGCCACACCCGGCACCTGGTAGAGGTCGCGCAGGTAGCCCTGCAGGTTCTTGTATTCGGCGATCCGGCGGATGTTGCACTTGAAGTGACCGACATAGACAGGGTCGAAGCGCACCAGCGTCGTGAATAGCCGCCAGTCGGCTTCGGTGAGCTTGCTGCCGGTCAGGTAGCGTCGAGTGGCGAGCCGTTCTTCCAGTTCGTCGAGCATATCGAACAGTGGGGTGACGCCTTGCTCGTAGGCCTCCTGGCTCGTGGCGAAACCTGCCTTGTAGACGCCGTTGTTGACCGCCCCATAGATGCGGCCGTTCAGTTCGTCGACTTCGGTGCGCAGGTCCTCCGGATAGAAATCGTCCTTCGAGCCCGTCAGTCCGTTGAAGGCGGAGTTGAACATGCGGATGATTTCGGCGGATTCGTTGGAGACGATGGTGTTTTGCTGCTTGTCCCACAGCACCGGTACGGTTACCCGGCCGGAATAGCTGGGATCGGCACGGGCATAGACCTGCCAAAGGGCGTCGAAGCCGAAGAGGTGATCGACGGTGCCGCCATCCTTGCCCTTGAATTCCCAGCCCTTCGACAGCATCAGCGGATCGACGATCGAGACCGAAATCAGGTCTTCGAGCTTCTTCAGCTTGCGAAAGATCAGCGTGCGATGCGCCCAGGGGCAGGCAAGCGAGACGTAGAGATGATAACGCCCGGCCTCTGCCCTGAAGCCGCCTTGGCCGGATGGGCCCGGCGAACCATCGGCGGTGATCCAGTTGCGGAATTGTGATTCGCTGCGCTTGAAATGGCCTTTCGTCGCCGCCGTGTCATACCAGACGTCCTGCCAGACGCCGTCTACAAGCCTGCCCATGGGCGATCTCCTTCGGGTTTTCGTCGTTCATAGATAGCCGCTTTGTCGGCCTGCGGTAGGTATCGATTTCTGAACAGTGCGTTTTGGGCTTTGACATCGGGCAATTTTCTGCTATCGGCGATTTCAGAAAATTTCTCTGTGTCCGGAACGAACCGTACTCATGACCTTCTCGGGAAACCTGCGACGACGCTGATGCTGCCAACGCCCCTTCGGGCGAAGCCATCCCATGTCCGTTCGTATGCCTGGTTCCTGATCCCATGAAAAAGCACGACCTCGTCTACCTGACCGAAGACGCGTCCCATGACGCAGCCATCGAAATCATCAACGATGAAGCCTTTGGCCCCGGCCGGTTTGCCCGGGCGGCAGCGCGCATCCGTGAGCAGGGGCCGCACGATCGGTCGCTGTCATTCGTCTGCGCCGACAATGGCGAGACGATCGCCTCGGTGCGGATGACGCCTGTCATGGCCGGTTCGATCAAGGGCCACCTGCTTGGGCCGCTTGCCGTCAGGCCGTCGCACAAGAACATGGGCATCGGCCGGGAACTCGTGCGCATCGCCGTGGAGGCGGCGCGGCGGAAGGGGTCTGAGGCCGTCATCCTCGTCGGCGATCCGCCCTATTATCAGCCGCTCGGATTCGAAAAAGTCCGCTACGCCGCGTTGGAGTTTCCGGGCCCGGTCGATCCGGCGCGGGTGCTGGTGGTGCCGATGGCCGAGGGTGTGCACGCCGGCCTTTCCGGTGTCATCAGCTGGCGGGATGATGCGGCGGCCCACGGTGCAACTGCATCGGAGGCTGATATCGAACTGGCGCTTGCCGTCTGATAGATAACGCCGCGGCCGCTACTGCATGTTTCTATCCTTAAATCGTATCCGATTTAAGGATAGAAACATGCAGCGGTTCAAAGTGCTACAGCGACCTTTGCGCGTCTGATAAGACGCGCGGCGCTGTAGCCTCTAAGCCAACCGCTTCTTCAGGAAGACCCGGCTGCGGCCCGGCGGGAAGTCGGGCAGCTCGCAGAACGTCTCGTAGCCCTGGCGCTTGTAGGCGCAGCGCCTGCAGGTTGACGGTGTCGATCCAGGCGCCTTAGCAGCCGCGGCGGACCGCCTCTACCTCGGCCGCTGCCAGCAGCTTTCCCGCCAGACCCCGTCCGCGCAGGTTGGGCGCTCCTATTTCGCCAGCCGCTTGGCTATCGGCTCGAATTCCGGTGTCGCCGTGCGCTTGACCGGGTCCGGCGCGCCGGCGTCGATCGCGTCCCAGTATTTCCAGTGGACCTTCTTCGATCCCAGCTCGTAGTCCATGCCGTCCCAGCTGTCTTCGCGGAAGCTATAGAAGGCCCAGTGCAGGCTGTCCTTGTCGAGCGTCGTCAGAACGTCTTCGAGATAGGCCTTGCAGCCGGTCCAGCGCCGCATGCAGCCGAACTCGCCGGCAACGACGCGGTTGAGCGGAATGCCCTTGTCTTTCGCCCATTGCACTGGCTGGTCGAGGTAGGACGCAACCCGCGCCTTGTCCCAGTTCTCTTCGCCTTCGCCGAAGGGTACCTTGCCGGGATAGGCGTAGGGCTTTTCGCGCTTCATGTTGGGCGCGCTCGTCGCCGCATAGGGCTCGTACATGTGGAAGCTGTAGAGCACCTTTTGGTCGCTGAGGCCGGACGGCCAATAGTTGAAACCGTCGGCTGCGGCATACCAGCCGGCGTCGGCCATGATCGGGGTGGCTGGATCGACCTCGCGGATGGCGGCGATGATCGTTTCGTAGAAGGCGACGAGGTCGGAGGCCCCGTCCTTCTTTTCCGCATACCAGTCGAGCATCGCCTTGTTGTCGGCATGTTCGGCCAGGCCATTCTGCTTTTCAGGGGCCGGTTCGTTGATGATGTTGTAGGCCGCAACACCAGGATGATCCCTAAGCTCGCGCGCAAGATCGCGCCAGAAGCTTGCGGCTTGAGCCCACCAGGCCCTGTCCTGCCAGATGCGGCCGTCGAACTTGTTGCCGTTGTTCTGCGACCAGCGCATGCCGGGCAGCGACAAGGGGGTGATGACGATCTTCAATCCGGCCCTGTCGGCCCGGTCGAGCGTTTCCTTCAGCGTCTTCAGGTCGGCGGCGGGAATGCCCTCGTACTTGTCGGCGTCGCCAATCAGATAGTCGCGCTTGGCCGGCTTCCACTTGTCGTAGGACAGGCGAACCCAGGTGGCGCCGTAGCCGGACAGTGCCTTGAAATAGGCCTCGTCCGGCGGCAGCCGGTTGAAGCTATTGCCGCCATGCTGCGGCTTGTCCCAGAAACCGATGAGATCGGCGGCGTGGGCGGGCCCGGCGATGACAGGACCGGCTAAGGCAAGGGCGAGGAGGGAGGAGGCTATCAAACGCATCTACAGGGCTCCAAAAATTGTCCCTGCGATGTCGACAGTCATTGTGGCCTAAATCGGGAACGGCGCATGCTGAAGACGTCGAGCCGGCTTTCACCCACATCCTTTTCGTCGAGCTGCCAGCCGCCGCGTTGGTAGAACGCGCGCTTCTGCGGCAAGGCGCAGAGATAAACGCTGTCGACGCCGATGGCCAAAGCCGCTTCCGCCGCATGGCGAACGATGCTTGCCCCAATGCCCAGCCCGCGAAATGTAGGCTCTACCCAGACCGCCGCGACCCAGGGGCCAAGCGCCGGCCGCTCGTCCAGATCGGATTCGATGACCGATGCGGTACCGATGAAGGTCGCGCCGCGATGGGCGACGATGGCAAATGGAATGTGATCGTCGCCGAGGCTTCCGGCAACCAGCCCGGCGATATGGCCGAGCGGAAAGCCGCGCGGTTCCCACCAGGCCCGCCAGACGCGGTCGGCAATATCGTCCGCGAAACACGGCACGTCGCGCAGGTTGCTGATGGCGATGCTCGGATCGGTCATCGGCCCTCGCGGTACCAGGTCGCCGATATCAGGAAGAGCAGGGCCGCAAGGCCGAAGAGACCGGTAAACAGCGACAGCGAGTTGATGCCCCGCAGCACCGTCTCGTCGGTCATGCGCAGCGACAGCCGCTGGTCGTCGGCGACACGGATAGCGCCGCGCACCGGCAGGATCGACGGCAGGTCGATGGCGCCGTCGGCGCTAGCCAGCCGGCGCACCAGCCCCTTGGTCTTTTCAGCCCAGGGGCGCAGCTTGTCCTCGGTCGAGATCGCCGCCCTGAACTCCGGAGCGTCGACATTGCCGACGTGAACAAGCGTCGTCAGTTCGTCGTTGGCGACTTCGAACAGCCCGGTCTCCGTGGTTTTGACTTCGGCGCTGTAGAGGCCGGGCTCGCGCTGGGTCAGCGTCAGTTCCTCGGTCTTTCCAGAGGGATAGCTGAGGGTCGCCGGGCCGGGGTCGCCTTCGATGGTCTGGCGGGTGATTTCCAACGTGCGGCCGGCCGCGCGTGCTGTCAGCGCTTCCTCTTCCAGCGCCGGCTCCTGCATCAGCCAATGGGCGGTGCGGCGATAGAGCGAGACGTGCGGACCTCCTCCTTCGAAGCCGCGAGCCCAGAGCCAGCCCTGGTCGGACAGGAGCATGGCGACGCGCCCCTTGCCGACGCGGTTCAGCACCAGAAGCGGTTTGCCGTCAGCGGCCTCCATCACGGTCTGACCGAGCGGCCGATCGACATCGACGGTGCGGAACCAGCGGCCCCATTGCGGCGGCTCGCTTGCAGCGCCTTCGAGGCCACGGGTGACCGGATGCTTCTTTCCCTCGTCCGACAGGCGTGGGTAGAAGCCTTTTTCATTCATCACGCCGGTGGGGTTTGCCGGCAGCACGGCCGACAGGGGCGTGGCTGCAATGGAATCGTTGCCGGCATGCTCAGGCCCGGCGGCGATCAGAAGCGCGCCGCCGTTCTGCACATATTGGGCGATGTTGTCGTAGTAGAGGATCGGCAGAACGCCGCGGTGCTGGTAGCGGTCGAAGATGATCAGGTCGAATTCGCTGATCTTGTCGACGAACAGCTCACGCGTCGGAAAGGCGATCAGCGACAATTCGTTGATCGGAGTTCCGTCCTGCTTTTCCGGCGGCCGCAGAATGGTGAAGTGCACGAGGTCGACGGCGGCATCGGATTTCAAAAGATTGCGCCAGGCGCGCTCGCCCGCATGCGGCTCGCCCGAGACGAGCAGGACGCGCAGGTTCTCGCGGATGCCGTCGAGCACATGGACGGCGCGATTGTTGGTTTCGGTGACTTCGCCGGGGACGCCGTTCACGGCGAATTCGAGAATGTTGTTGCCGCCGCGCGGCACGGTGAAGCTGAAAGGCACGTCGGTGCCGGGTTCGGCGACCTCGGTGGCAATCTCGTTGCCGTTGAGGCGGATGGTCACCTCGGCGGTTCCGCCCGGCGCCTTGCCATCGTCGACCACACGGAAGGATAGCTTCTGCTGTTCGCCAACGATGCCGAAACGCGGCGCGCTGACAATCTCGATGCGGCGATCGAACTCGTCCGGTCTGCCGCTGATCAGCCCATGGACCGGCGCGTCGAAGCCGAGCTTCTGATTGATATCGGGGACGTCGTGGATCTGGCCGTCGGTGATGAAGATCGCACCGCCGACCCGCGCCGGCGGCACATCGGCAAGCACGGATGTCAACGCGGAGAAGAGCCGCGTCGATGGTGCTTCGCTGTCCTCGCTGTCGGCAGCTTCGACAATGCGGGTCTCGATCTGCGGGAAGCGGGCGAGCCGGTCCTTGAGGTCGGCAAGCGCCTTGTCGGTCTGCTCGCGCCGGCCGGCATAGTCCTGGCTTTGGCTGCGGTCGACGACAACAGCAACGATCGTCGACAGCGGTTCGCGCTCCTCCTGAAACAGGATCGGATTGGCAAGTGCCAGGCAGAAGGCGGCAAGGGCTGCGGCACGAACCCAGGCCCCGCGCACACCGCGCCAGATGCCGAGCGCGGCGAGAACCGCGGCTGCAATGGCAAGCATCGCAAGATAGGGCCAGGGGATGAAAGGCGAGAAGTCGGCGGTCATCGATCGGCCCTCACTGTCCGAGCCGTTCGAGCAGGGCCGGCACGTGCACCTGGTCGGCCTTGTAGTTGCCGGTCAGCATATACATCATGATGTTGACGCCGGAGCGGAAGGCGTATTCGCGCTGCATCTCGTCCGGCGGCACCGTCGGCAAGAGCGCGACGCCATTGGCGTCCACCGCCCAGGCGCTGGCAAAGTCGTTGCCGGTGATCATGATCGGCGTCACGCCGTCGCCCGAGCGGGCCGGCCGATTGCTTGCCTCTTCGCGATTGTCGAGCTGCGCCTCGATCCAGAGCGGACTACCGGCATAGCGGCCGGGGAAATTGGACAGGAGGTAGAAGGCCTTGGTCAGCACATGATCGGTCGGAACCGGCTCCAGCGGCGGGATGTCGAGGTTGGCGAGGATCGCCTGCAGCCTCTCGGTGTTGGGGCTGGTGCCGCCGGAAGTTGCGCCGAGCGAGGAGAACTGGTCTCGCGTGTCGAACAGTACGGTGCCGCCGGCGCGCATATAGGCATCGATGCGGCTGACGGCCTGCGGGCTCGGCATCGGCGCCGATGCGGAGACCGGCCAGTAGATGATCGGGTAGAAGGAGAGTTCGTCCTTGGCGATGTCGAGGCCGACGGGCGTGCCGGGTTCAAGCGTCGTGCGATAGGTGAGGAAGTCGGTCAGCCCCATCAGGCCCCGCTCGGAAAGGCGGTCGACTTCGCTTTCACCGGTCACGACATAGGCCAGATGCGTCGTGTCGAGGCGCTCGAGGATGGCCGCGTCTTCCGGTCGGCTGTCGTCGGCCAGACCGTCCGGCGGCGAAACGAGGAAGGCGCTTGCTGCCAGCAGCATGGCCGCGGTCATTGACTTTGCTGCGCGCGGCCGCGAGAGGGCACCGCCCATGAACAGCACGATCAGCGCGTCGACCAGCAACAGCAGCAGCGCCAGCGTGAACAGGGCCGGCTTCAGCGACCAGCTCTCGGAGCCGGCCAATTGCTGCACGGTGTGAGCGCCGGCGGCGGCCATGTCGATCGGCTGCAGTTCGGCGTCGCGCGGCAGCAGGTTGAGCGCGGTGAAACCGTCTTCCGAGCCATAGAGACCCGGCGGGTTGTTCGGCGTCGCAACCGGCACCTTGCCGGGGACGACGTCAAGCGGCCGGGCGTTTCCGGTCTCGGCCACGAGCACGCCGTCGGCATTGAGCAGCCGGTAAGGCGCGAGCGTCTGCTGCTGGACCTTGCCCTCGTTGGCAACGCCGCCGCCGCGCGAAAGCTGGACGCTGCGGCGAAGCATCTCGACGAAGTCGCCTGAGATCGGCAGGTTCGACCAGGTGGCCTCGGCGCTGGCATGGAAGAGGATGATGCGGCCGGCGCCGCGGGCCGACGTCGTTACCAGCGGCGTGCCGTCGGCAAGGCTTGCCCAGGTGCGCTCGGCAAGATCGGCAGTCGGCTCGGCCAGCACCTGCCGCTTGACGAGAATGTCGTTCGGGCGTGCCATGCCGGCAAATGGGCTGTTGGCCGGATAGTCGGCGAGCGGCTGCGGTTCGGACCAGGAAAGCGCGCCACCGAGCGCCCGCTCGCCCTGGCGCAGCGTCACCGGCACCAGCGGATCGTCGGCGGGCGCAGCGGCTAGTCGTGGGCCGGCGAAGCGGATGAGCATGCCGCCATTGTCGATCCACTTCGACAGCTTCGGATAGATCTCTTCAGGCAGCCGGCCGATATCGGCCATGATCAGCACGGATGGTTTCTGTTCCAAGAGTTCCGGAATGGCGACGGCCAGATCGGTCTCGTGCGGTTCGACGAGGTCAGCGTAGGGGGCGAGCGCGCGGTTGATATAGTAGAGCGGCGACAGAAGCGGTTGCGACAGGTCGCGGGCTTCGCCGCTCAAAAGGGCGACGCGGCGACGGCGGAAGCCATCGTCTAGCAGATGCACACTGCCGGCGGTCGCGGCATTCTCGATGCCGATGCGGGCAAAGTCGTTGCGCAGTTCGAAGGGCGCTTCGATGCTGCCCTTGGCAACGCCATCGCCGGCGGCAAAGGCGATCTGTCCGTCGGCGATGGCGCGACCGCGCGTATCATAGGCGACGATCGGCAGGGTCAGCGCACCGTCCTTGCGCAGGCGCGTGGCGGTCACCGACATGCCGGTCGAGCCGTTGCTGGTATCGGTCAGCGCCACGGTGCGGCTGCCATCGGCCTCGATCAGCCGCAATTCGGCCGCACCAACCTCAGCGAGCGCTGCCATCGTTTTCTGGTCTGCAGCCTCGATGCCGTCGCTGACGAAGGCGAGCGTGCCGGGTTTCGTGCCCGCAAATGCGGTTTTCAGCGCGGCTATCGCCTGGCCGCGGTCGACGGCAAGCGGGATGGGGGCGGCAGCGGCAAGCCTGTTGCGCGCGGTCGCGGCCGAGCCCGGCGTGGCATCGTGCTGGCGATCGCCGGTGAAGGCGATCGAGATCGCCAGATCGCGCGCTTCCGCATCATCGATCAGCGTACTGACGGCATTGACGCGCTGTTCCCAATCGGTGGCAGTGGCCCAGCTGTTGTCGACGACGATCGCGAGTGGGCCGCCGGTCGCAAGCGTGTTCTGCCGCGGGTTCACGACGGGATCGGCGATCGCGAGAATGACCGCGGCCGCCATCAGCATGCGCAGCAGGGTCAGCCACCACGGACTTTTGGAGGGCGTCTCCTCGCGCTTGAGCACGGAGGCGAGAATGCGCAGCGGCGGAAACACTTCGGCCGCCGGCTTCGGCGGCGTCATGCGCAACAGCCACCAGATCACCGGCAGAGCGATGAGGGCGGCAAGCAGCGCAGGATTGGCAAAGAGGAATGGAAGGCCGGTCATAGCTGGCCCCCATGGGTGGCGCGTCCCGGCATGCCGGAGAGGTACATGTGGACGGCAACCAGCGCCTCGGAGGCCGGCCGGTCGGTTCTATGCGGCGTAAAGGTCCAGCCGAGATGGCGCAACGTCACGCCGAGGCTCTCACGGCGGGCGAGATAGGCGCGCTGGTAGTCCTCGCGCAGGATCTCGGCGCGGCCAGCCGTCAGCTTCTGGCCGGTTTCCGGATCGCTGAATTCGGTCCGCCCGGCATAGGGGAAAACTTCCTCCGCAGGATCGGCAATCTCGACGACATGGCCGCGCAGGCCGCGGCGGGCGAGGGGACCCAGCCGCTCCATGATCCTGTCGGTCGGATCGAGAAAGTCGCCGATCAGCACGAGATCGCTGGCGCTGCGGATCATGCCCGTGTCCGGAAGCCCTTCGGCAAGCGGGCTCAGCATGATCGCGGTTGCCAGCCGTTCGGCGGCGTTGCGGGCAGAGACGGGCTCCATCACCCCGGGGCATCCGATGCGTTCGCCCGAGCGCGCGAGGATCTCGGCGAGCGCAAGCATCAGCACCAACGCCCGGCTTTCCTTCGACACCGAACCGAGCGTCGACTTGTACATCATCGACGGCGACAGGTCGGCCCAGAGCCAGATGGTGTGGGCCGCTTCCCATTCGCGGTCGCGCACATAGGTATGATCGTCGCGGGCGGAGCGGCGCCAGTCGATACGCGACAGGCTCTCGCCGTCGCTATAGGGGCGGAACTGCCAGAAATTCTCGCCGATCCCGCGCTTGCGCCGGCCATGCCAGCCGGAGATCACCGTATTGGCGATCCGGCGGGCTTCGACCAGGCAGTCAGGAACGAGCATCGCGCGCTGCTGCGCACGGGAAAGAACCTCACCAGCGGGGGTACGCGCAACAATGTGCCCGATGGACGCCATTCTTTATCCCTTGGCTTGTTTCACCAGCCCGGCGATCACGTCGCGCACGGTCATGCCTTCCGCACGGGCGGCGAAGGTCAGTGCCATGCGGTGCTGGAGAACGGGCTCGGCAAGCGCCAGAATATCGTCGATCGACGGCGCGAGACGTCCGTCATAGAGCGCGCGGGCGCGGGCGCACAGCATCAGTGCCTGGCCCGCGCGCGGGCCGGGGCCCCAGGCGACGTTCTTGTCGGTGGCGGCATTGCCGTTGCCGGGACGGGCCGAGCGCACCAGCGCCAGGATGGCGTCGACCACCTTCTCGCCGACCGGCATCTGGCGGATGAGGTTCTGGATCTGCTGCAGGCGGGCGGCGTCGATCACCGGCCGGGCAAAACTCTCGCCGACGCCGGTGGTTTCCAGCAGGATCTGCCGTTCGGCCGCAAGCTCGGGATAGCCGACATCGACCTGCATCAGGAAGCGGTCGAGCTGGGCCTCGGGCAGGGGATAGGTGCCTTCCTGCTCCAGCGGGTTCTGGGTAGCGAGCACGTGGAATGGCTGCGGCAGGTCCTTGCGGGCGCCGGCAACGGTGATGTGATACTCCTGCATCGCCTGCAGCAATGCGGACTGCGTGCGCGGCGAGGCACGGTTGATCTCGTCGGCCATCAGCAGCTGCGTGAAGATCGGACCGGGGATGAAGCGGAAGGAGCGATGACCGGCACCATCCTGGTCCATGACTTCGGAGCCGAGAATATCCGACGGCATCAGGTCGGGCGTGAACTGCACGCGGCTGGAAGCGAGCCCGAGAACAGTGCCGAGCGTCGCCACCAGCTTGGTCTTGGCAAGGCCGGGAACGCCGACGAGCAGGGCGTGACCGCCGGACAGCACCGCAAGCAGGGTCTGCTCGACCACGTTCTCCTGACCGAAGATGACCTTGCCGACTTCGGACCGCACGAGCGCGATCTCCGCGAGCGCGTTTTCCGCCGCGGCAACGATCGCCTTTTCGTCGGTCGCGTCCGTGGCGCCCTTCATCACACTCATGGTCGTACTCCCCGGTCGCCCGTTGTTGAACCGAATCGCCCCGCCGGGGATTTCAGTTGCCTTATTCCAATTTAGACCCTGGCTGACGGCTGACAAGTCGCCGCAGACGCACTATCTCGTGACAGCATACACGTCGCATCTCGCGACCGCATACACGCCTCCGGTGCAAAATCGGGGCCAATCGGGACGGAACGATGGCAGAAGCCGAAATTCAGCGAACCGGGGACGCAGCCGGACTGGCGGCGCTGATCTCGCGCGCGGCCGGCCAGACGGGTGACGGCAACCGCGGCCTGCCGCCCGTGGAGCGCTGGAATCCGCCGTTCTGCGGCGATATCGACATGGAAATCCGCGCCGACGGCACCTGGTTCTATCTCGGCACGCCGATCGGCCGCCAGCCGTTGGTGCGGCTGTTCTCCACAGTTTTGCGCAAGGACGACGACGGCGTTACCTATCTGGTGACGCCTGTGGAAAAGGTGGCGATCCGCATCGTCGACGCGCCCTTCGTTGCCGTCGAAATGAGCGTGACGCAGACGGATGGCGTGCAGGTGCTGACCTTTCGCACCAATGTCGGCGACGTTGTCGAGGCCGGGCCGGAACATGTCTTGCGTTTTGTCATCCACGGCGAGAACCGCGAACTGAAGCCCTATCTGCATGTGCGTGGCCGGCTCGAAGCGCTGGTTTCGCGGCCCGTCATGTACGATATTGTCGAACTCGGCGAGACCGTGGTCGTCGACGGCATCGAGATGTTCTGCGTGCGCTCGGGTGGTTCCGTCTTCCCGATCATGCCAGCCGCTGAACTGGAAGCGCTGTCGCGATGAATGTGCATCCCTATTCCGCCAACGAATTTCGCCGCCGGGCACTGACCCAGATGGGCGGGCCGGTGGAAAGCGCGTGGCGGGAGCACGGCGATTTCCTCCTCAATCCCGGCATCGTGCCGCATCTTGAGACCCTGCATCTGAAGGATGCCGCCGTGCTGGTGCCGGTGGTCGACGACGGCGAGGATGCGCATGTCATCTTCACCCAGCGGACCGCAAGCCTGCGTAAGCATTCCGGCCAGGTGGCGTTCCCCGGCGGCGCCGTCGACCCGGAGGACCGCTCGATCGAGTTTGCCGCCCTTCGCGAGGCGCAGGAGGAGATCGGTCTCGATCCACGTTTCGTCGAAACCATCGGACGACTGCCGCACTACATGGCGCTGTCCGGCTTCAAGATTACGCCGGTTCTGGCGGTGGTGCAGCCCGGCTTCGAGCTGGTGCCCAATCCGGACGAGGTCGAAAGTGTCTTCGAAGTGCCGTTGTCGTTCCTGATGAACCCCGGAAACCATGGGCGCGGAAGCGGCCATTGGCAGGGCGAGGACCGGCATTTCTATCGCATGCCCTATGGCGACAGGAATATCTGGGGTATCACCGCCGGCATCGTTCGAATGCTCTATGAAAGGCTTTATGCATGACCTCGGTTGCCGGTGAGAGCTGGTTTTCGGCTCCATCCCTTCGCCGCGTTTTCGACCTCCTGAATGGGGAAGGAGGGGAGGTGCGCGTCGTCGGCGGCGCCGTGCGCAACAGCCTTATGGGCGTGCCGGCAGGCGATGTCGACATGGCCACCACCTGGCATCCCGACGAGGTTGTCGCCCGCGCCAAGGCCGCCGGTATCAAGGTGGTACCAACAGGCATCGACCACGGCACAGTGACGCTGGTGATCGACGGCACGCCCTATGAGGTGACGACGCTGCGCCGCGATGTTGCGACCGACGGGCGCCGCGCGGAAGTGGCCTTCGGCACCGACTGGAAAGCGGATGCCGAGCGACGCGACTTCACCATCAACGCGCTCTACGCCGACCATCGGGGCGAGGTCGTGGATGATGTCGGCGGCCTTGCCGATATCGAGAGCCGGACCTTGCGTTTCATCGGCAACGCGGCCGAGCGGGTGGCCGAAGACTATCTCCGGATTCTGCGCTTTTTCCGCTTCTTTGCCCATTACGGCAACGGTCGTCCCGATGCCGATGGCTTGAGGGCCTGCGCCCAGGCGCGCTCCAAGCTGTCGACGCTTTCGGCAGAGCGGGTCTGGGCGGAAACGAAGAAGCTGCTTTCGGCCGAGGACCCGGGCCGAGCGCTGCTTTGGATGCGACAGGCCGGCGTGTTGACCGAAATCCTGCCCGAGACGGAGAAATGGGGCATCGACGCCATTCCGGAACTGGTTGCCGCCGAGCGGGCATTCTCGTGGGCGCCGGATCCGCTGCTGCGCCTTGCCGCGATCGTGCCACCGGATGAAGAGCGGCTCGAAGCCATGGCTGGACGGCTGCGCCTGTCGAAGGCGGAGGCCGGCTACTTCGCGCGCTGGGCGAGTGCGCCCGCAATCCCGGCAACGACGGTCGATGCGGCGCTCGACCGGTTGCTCTATCGCCACGGTGCAGAGGGGATTTCGGCTCGGCTGCGGCTGGCGCTCGCCTCGGCCAGACGCAAGTCCGAGAACGATCCGACATTGCTTGCCGAGACGGCGGCGTTCCAGCGCCTGCTGAAGCGCGCCGAGACATGGAAGCGTCCAAGCTTCCCGCTGACGGGCGCCGATGTGCTGAAGGCCGGCATTCCGGCCGGGCCGCGCGTCGGCGAGGTGCTGGGTGAACTGGAGACCCTGTGGGTCGAGCGCAACTTCAGCGTCGACCGGGCGAACCTTGTCGCCCGGCTCGAAGCCATGGTGCCGCGCGCGTAAAGCGCGCGGAAAGCACTCTGGCGTCGTGTCAGCAGCATGGCAGCAAAAATACCCCTCATGGGCAGCCCCCAAGATTGACCATGCAGCCTTGAAAGTGTCGCCCATAAGACCTTCTGCCAGGTACAAGCTGTCGGCCTCTGCGGTACCAGCCGACAGCCGTTACTTGGCCGGCTTCACGAGCGAGACGACCCGCGGCTTCGACGGTGCGTCTAGCCATTCGATCCACTTGTCCCTTTCCTCGATCGTGTCGAAGAACCGCCAGAGCTTGTACTCTTCCTCGGTGGTCTGCAACATCTCGCCGATGGATACGAGCTCCAGAGGCAGTGTCACCTCGTTGCCATCGAAGCGAATGAAATAGATCCCTTCGGCAGCGAGACGAATAACTTGACCGGTGCCGTAACTTCCATCGGGGTCGTCGACCGTGAAGTACATGCCGGTCAACGTTTCAAAAACTTTGTCGTTCATTGGTTTCGAATGCCAGTTCAAAAAAGATGCAGGGCATGGGACGTTCGCGCAGGCCGCCGGCAAACGCAAGAGATCACCATGAGGACTGCAGGCCACGTGCTGATTGAATGGCTATAGAGCGTGAGTACCGCGCGGGTCAAATCTCCGTTCACGCCATTGCCACTGCGCCTGGGATCGCCGAAGGCAGTGCTGTGTGCCCCCAGTTCCAGAACTGGATCACGGAATCGGTCAATGCGTTCTGAAAATCCAGGTCGGGCGGTTTACAGCGCCGCGCGTCTATTTAGACGCGCAAAGGTCGCTGTAACACTTTGAGTTACTGCATAATTCCTTAAATCGATTCCGATTTAAGGAATTATGCAGTAGCCGTGATCGCTTTGGTGCCTCGCACCCGTTCGGCACCACGCACCATCATCGGGCGGCAAGGCAATGAGATGCGCTCCGGGTGCGCTATGATCGCGAAACCCGCGCGTTCAGACGGCATGTGTCTGCGTCAGGCGGCCTCGGTCTCTTCGACGATGCGGGCCTTGATGTTGTCGATCATGTTTTCGCGGATCATCGTTTCGCCGTGGGCCTGGCGCATGTGTTCCACCACGCGGCGGACGATTTCGGCGTCGTTATCGGCGCGGGTGTGCCATTCGCAACCCGGGACAAGAGAACCGCATTCAAACAGGCGCATGATGTTCCTCCTTCCGATGTGAGCTCAAAGCGAGGCAGGCGGCACGCCCATCTCCTCCGCGTGCCGTAGGCACCAGCGTAGCATCAACCCCCGGAGCGGCCAAATTGTTCCAGCGACTGCATAAGCCCTTAAATCGGAATCGATTTAAGGAGAAAATTATACAGCAAGTTTGCAGTGCTACAGCGTCCTTAGCGCGTCATACTTGACGCGCGGCGCTGTAGGCGCGGGGCAAGAAACCGTTATAGACATGCGGGTCGATGGTGTTATGGGTTTGCGGTAACAAGAGACACAAAGGCCTTCTTTGCCCATGACCACCACCGTTCAATCGGAACTGATCGCCGCCATCCGCAACATTCCGGATTATCCGAAGCCGGGCGTCATGTTCCGCGACATCACCACCCTGCTTGGAAATCCACGTGCGTTCCGCCGTGCGATCGACGAACTGGTGCATCCCTATGCCGGTACCAAGATCGACAAGATCGCCGGCATCGAGGCGCGCGGTTTCATTCTCGGCGGCGCGATCGCGCACCAGCTTTCCTCCGGCTTCGTGCCAATCCGCAAGAAGGGCAAGCTGCCGCACGACACGGTGCGCATCGCCTATAGCCTCGAATACGGCGTCGACGAGATGGAGATGCACAAGGATGCGATCAGCCCTGGCGAGAAGGTCATTCTGGTCGACGACCTGATCGCGACCGGCGGCACGGCCGAGGCGGCCGTCAAGCTGTTGAAGCAGATGGGCGCCGATATCGTCGCGGCCTGCTTCGTGATCGACCTGCCGGAACTCGGCGGGCGCAAGAAGCTCGAAGCGCTCGGCGTCAACGTCCGCACGCTGATCGAATTCGAAGGTCACTAAGGGCTCAGGCCCGGTTGATCGTCGGCAGCATCAGCTGCACCTCGCGCTGCGTTGCCGGCGAAAGCGTTTCCACATTGTTCCGCCAGAATGCGTCGGCTTCCGGCGGTTCGCTTTCCCAGCTTCTGATCGAGGTTTCATTATCGTCGATCGCCACGCGGCGATGGCCTCCAAGGCGAAGATACTCATCCGCCAGTTCACGAACATGGGTCTTTTCCATCGATAATTCTCCGTTCCTCCTGTCGAAGCTCGCCTGCGCGTTGGCCTGCCGGCCACTGGCGTGGAGCTTTGAAAGTCCGAACGGATTTTACGCCCAAATCGTTCCCGACTTAAGGAATAACCGCAGCGCGCATCTTCTGGGATGGGCGACGGTCGTTCACGCTCTGGAGCGTTTCCGCGTTAGATAGCGTCACGGAAACGCGCTAGCTCCTTGTTTTTACACATTTCCGGACGGAAAATCGCTTCGCCCTTTTCCGGGAAGTGCTCTATACGAACTCGATCACCTTGCTTTCGAAACGGATCACCGCTTCGCCGTGCTGGTTTTCGCCTTCGCACAGGATGCTGTTGATCCGCCAGCCCGGCCGCGACGCAAGCGTGCGGCTTTCGAGGAACGTCACGGCATAGGTCACGGTGTCGCCGGCATAGACCGGCGTCAGCCATCTCAGATCGCGGAAACCGGGCGAAGGGCCAAGCCTTGGTGCCTGCAGGCCTTCGGCGGCAAGCCGCCGTTGCTCATCCTTCCAGAACCGGACGAAACACTGCATCCATCCAGCGGAGGTATGCCAGCCGGACGCGCACAGGCCGCCAAAGAGCGAATGCCGGGCTTCTTCGGCGTCGAGATGAAAGGGCTGCGGATCGAAGTCGCGGGCGAAACGGACGATGTCGTCAGCGGTAAATGTCAGGCTGCCGATGATGGTCCTGCGGCCGGTGGCGTAAAACTCCTCCATCGTCATCATCAGTTCTGACCCTGGTCGCGGCAACGGAAGAGCACGGAACATTCCGAAACCGCCACCGGCTCACCGGCCTGGTTGACGATTTCGTTGCGAAACCTGACGATGCCGAGGCTCGGCTTGGACTGCGAGCGGCGCGCTTCGAGCACCTGGCTGAAGCCAGTTAGAACGTCGCCCGCGATCACCGGCTTCTTCCAGTCCATGAAGTCGATGCCGGGCGAACCTTGAGACGAGGACTGGCCCATGAAGGCGTCGAGCATCATGCGCATGCCAACGGCGCTGGTGTGCCAGCCCGAGGCCGAGAGCCCACCGAGGATGCTGCGCTTGCCGGCTTCCTCGTCGAGGTGCATCGGCTGCGGGTCGAATTCGCGGGCAAAGGCAACCATGTCCGCGGGCTTCATTTCGACTGGTTTGTAGTCGAAGCGCCGCCCTTGCGAAAAATCCTCGAAATACAGCATGCTGAGTTGTCCCGTCTGATTTGCTGCCGCTTTACGTACTGCATAATTTCTCAAATCGGAATCGATTTGAGCGGGAAATTGAGCAGTCGCTTTCAGGCGTTACAGCGTCCCTCATGCGTCACGTTTGACGCGTGGCGCTCTCGCATCAGTTGATACGACCGTATCGAGGAATTTCCAGGTTGCGCATGCCGGTCGTTCATGCAACCACCTGTTTTACGGATGTATCGACCCCTTTTTGATTGAGGAATGCTCGTGACCGAACTGAACAGGGCGCTCGCAGGAGCGGCCGAAAAAGGGATTATCTCCGCGCATCAGGTGAGCGATCTCGAGGCCTATCTCACCGACCGCGGCATCAGCTTCGGGCCGGTGGCAGCGGATGCCGTAGACCGGGACGATGTTGCTCTCGATGCATGTGCGGCCGAAGACAGCGAGCAGCCGCGGTTCGTCAGGGGATTTCACGATATCCTGATCACGATCGGCGTCGTGGTGGTCCTGATCGGCCTCTGGGGCCTGGGCGGTCCGTTCGCAACGCTGCCGGTGATTGTCGTGCTTGCGGAAATCCTGGTGCGGCGCCAGCGGCTGGCGCTGCCCTCCGTGGCGCTGACACTGGCGCTCGTGCATTGGGTTGCGATGGCGACGTACGCCGTGTTGAGCGGACACCGGGATGAATGGCATCCTCAAACCCTTGCACTGACGTATCTCGCGGCTTTCCCGATACCCCTGGCGTTGTTTTACTGGCGCTACCGCGTTCCGCTGGCCCTGGCCGGCCTGGTGCTGTCGATCGCATCTATCGCGGTGATGTCTGTCGTATCCGCGCTCGACAGCGGGTTCGGCATCAATGTTGCTAGCGACGACTATATCTCGCTCCTGCCGCCCATCCTGCTCATTGGAGCATTGGGGGTGTTCGCGGTTGCCATGCGCTACGACGTCTCCGATCCACAGCGCGTGACGTCGCGATCCGACACGGCTTTCTGGCTGCATCTCACAGCGGCGCCGGCGCTGCTCTACTCGATGATGGGGCTGGTCTTCATGCCGAACAGCGGCGGAACATGGTGGGACGGGCAGGCCAGCTTCGGTCAGGCGGTGGCCGCCATTCTGATTGTTGCCCTGTTCATGCTGGCCGGGCTGGTCATTGACCGCCGCGCCTTCGTCACCTCAGGGCTGTTGTCGCTGGGCGGCGCGGTCTGGACGATGTTGAGCAAGAGCGGCGCGTCGCTGGACAGCTACGTCTTCGTCGCCTTCGCGGTGGTCGGCGTTACCGTGCTGTTCATCGGCATTTTCTGGCAGAGGCTGCGCCGCGTGGTGATGAACCTTCTGCCGGCCGGGATCACGACGCGGCTGCATGCCGCGTCGTGATTTCATGTCTTACGTGTTGAAGCGGAAGTGGATGACGTCGCCGTCCTGGACGACGTATTCCTTGCCTTCGTCGCGGGCCTTGCCAGCTTCCTTGGCACCGACTTCGCCGCCGAGCGCGATGTAGTCGTCGAAGGCGATGGTGTTGGCGCGGATGAAGCCGCGTTCGAAGTCGGTGTGGATGACGCCGGCGGCCTGCGGTGCCTTGGTGCCGCGCTGGATCGTCCAGGCGCGCGTTTCCTTCGGGCCGACGGTGAAATAGGTGATGAGGTCGAGCAGCTTGTAGCCGGCGCGGATCAGGCGGTCGAGACCGGCTTCTTCCAGGCCGAGCGCGCTCAGGAACTCCTTGGCTTCCTCTTCCGGCAGCTGTGCCACTTCGGATTCGATCGCCGCCGAGATCACGACGCTTTCGGCGCCTTGCGCCTTAGCCATTTCGGCAACCGCGCGGGTGTGTTCGTTGCCGTCGCCGGCATCGCTTTCCGCGACGTTGCAGACATAGAGCACGGGATGAGCGGTCAGGAGGTTGAGGCCCTGCAGAATGCGCAGTTCTTCGGCATCGAGCTTTTCAAGCAGCGTGCGTACCGGCTTGCCGTCCTGCAGCAGCTTCAGCGAGGCTTCCATGATCGGCAACTGCGCCATGGAGTCCTTGTCCTTGCCGCCGGCGCGCTTGCGCGTCTGTTCGGTGCGGCGCTCGAGGCTGTCGAGGTCGGCGAGCATCAGTTCGGTCTCGATCGTCTCGGCATCGGCGACCGGGTGGATGCGGCCTTCGACGTGGGTGATGTCGTCATCCTCGAAGCAGCGCAGCACGTGCACCACCGCATCCACTTCGCGGATGTTGGCGAGGAACTGGTTGCCGAGGCCTTCGCCCTTCGACGCGCCGCGCACCAGGCCGGCGATATCGACGAAGGAGATGCGCGTCGGGATGATTTCCTTCGACTTGGCGATGTCGGCCAGCTTGCGCATGCGCGGATCGGGAACCGCGACTTCGCCGGTGTTCGGCTCGATCGTGCAGAACGGATAGTTGGCAGCCTGAGCCGCCGCCGTCTTGGTAAGCGCGTTGAAGAGAGTGGACTTGCCGACGTTCGGCAGCCCGACAATACCGCATTTAAAGCCCATGGGGTCTCGTCCGTATCCTTGAATTCCGTTGGCGTGCCTATGCGGGAAGGGCGCTGGTTGGTCAAGGGCGCACGCCCTGTTCACGGTAAATAAGGGGTCTTGGCCGTTGAACCCACGAGCGTCGAGCCGCATATCCGCTTCGAAGACCGCTGACTTTTCCGCGGCGCTGAGGACATGCCTGAGGGGGTGCCGGAATTGATCGATCAGAAATTCATTTCCCGCGGGTGCCGGTAGCCGTCGTCGATATCGGCGATGCGCTAGAGGCCTTGCTCATCCGCGCGACATTGGAAAGTCTCGGTGCCGTCGTCACCCTGCATTTGCCGGGCACGCCGCGGGATTTTCTCACCTTGATCGGCGCTGGCGACCTCGTGCACCAATACGTCGTTATCTGCGGCCACGGTGACGACAATGGCTTCGTCTTCGGTGAGTATTGCGAGGGCATCGATACGTCGATGCTGGTCGAAGACAGTATGCCGCCTTCGGTCATTGCCGAACACGCCCGGCTTGACGGCAAGGTGATCCTCAGCACCGCGTGCGAAACCGGCGGCAGGGTTTTCGGCGATGCGTTCGTCGGGCGTGGGCGAGCGGCTCTTTATGTCGCTCCGGACGGTTCGCCCGAGGGCGCGGACGCGCCGCTGTTCGTGCACTGCTTCTTCCACGCGCTTCTCGCGCGGCGGCAGACGCCGGCGGCGGCACTGGATCGGGCTCGCGGCTATGATGAGGCGGCGAAAATGTTCGTCGGTTATCAAAGCGGCAGGTAATGCGCATCGCGGCGCGGCCATGGCAAATGCGGCCATGGCAAATGGAGTGCGCCGTATGGGCTTTCCGAGCGGGTACGATGCCCGGCGCCCGGCTTTTGCTTGATCGCAGCGCGTCCGCATAGGATAGTGTGGCGGCTGGCGACCGTGATCGCTTTCCTGTCATCAACGGGTGGATTTCCGATGAGTGACGACGATCTTGCCGCAAAACCGAAGCTGAAGCCGAAACCGAAGCTTGAACGGCCGAAACTCTACAAGGTCATTCTCGTCAACGACGACTACACGCCGCGCGACTTCGTCGTCACGGTGCTGAAGGCGGTGTTCCACATGAGCGAGGAGGCAGGCTACCGGGTGATGATGACGGCGCACAAGCTCGGGGTTTCCGTCGTCGTCGTCTGCGTGCGCGATATCGCCGAGACCAAGGCCAAGGAGGCGACCGATCTCGCCAAGGACGCCGGCTTCCCCCTGATGTTCATGACCGAGCCGGAGGAGTGACGGTCAGGGACGCCGGATCTGATAGCCTGTTTTGTCCTGCCGGAAGCCGCAATTCGCATAGAAGCGCAGTGTCGCGGGATCCTTCGATCCCGTCAGCAACATTACCTTGTAGCAGCCGGCGGCCCAGGCTTCGGCCATCGCGTGGCTGATCAGTGCGCTGGCAAAGCCCCGTCGGCGAAAGGCGGCTGACGTCACGACCTTTTCGATGAGGGCATAGGGTGCGCCGCCCCGCGTCAGGTTCGGCACGACGACTGATGTGACCGATGCGGCCGCGATGTCGCCGGCAAGGCCAATGAAAATCGTCATGCCGGGCTGAGCAAGGATCGTCGAAAAACGATCGGCGGCCAGTGCGGCGTCGAGCGCCGGGTCGTCCGGGTTCAGTTCGCCATAAAGCGCAAGAAGTCCGGGCAGGTCGCCTGCCGATGCGGCGCGAATGGCGAAGGGCGAGGGTGACACGCCTCAGTCTCCTTTCGGGCCGAACAGTTTTTTCAGCATGTCGGCCATCGGGCCGCTCGTCGGCAGCTTCTTGGGCTGTGCGGAATTGCGGGCCTGATGGATATGAGATTGAGCGCCCTGCTTTTTTGGCGCCTGGGGCTTGTCCTCGTCCGGCTTGCCGCCGGTCGCAAGCGCGATCTTGTTGAGGATCTGCGAATCCTCGCCACGCACCAGCATGTCGGCATTGTCGGCGATGGCGTCGAGCAGCGGCACCAGCCAGGCCTGGTCCGCCTTGGCGAAATCGCCGAGCACATGGGCGTGGACGAGATCCTTGACGCCGGGATGGCCGATGCCGAGCCGCATGCGCCGATATTCCTTGCCGCAATGGGCGTCGATCGATTTGATGCCGTTGTGCCCGCCGTGGCCGCCGCCGACCTTGATGCGCGCCTTTGCCGCCGGCAGGTCCAGCTCGTCATAGATGACGGTGATGTCCTTCGGGTGCAGCTTGTAGAAGCGCATGGCCTCCCCGACCGCCTCGCCTGAGAGGTTCATGAAGGTCTGCGGCTTCATCAGGAGAACGCGCTCACCGCCGATTTCGCCTTCGGCGATCTCGGACTTGAACTTCTTCGACCAGGCGGAAAAGCCGTGGCGGCGATGGATGACGTCGACAGCCATGAAACCGATGTTGTGGCGGTTTGAGGCATATTTCGAACCTGGATTGCCAAGTCCTGCGATGATCTGCATGTCGTTACGCTCCGTCGGGCTTTCCCCGCTTCACGAGCGCGAAACGCCACCAGAGTCAATCCTTATTTCGTTGCCTGCACGCTTCCGCTCGGCCGGACGCCGTAGCGTTCGAAGATTGCATCCTGGGTGCCGTTGCCGATCAGGCGGTCGAGTTGGCGCTGCATCTTCTCGACCGTTTCCCTGTCCATGTCGCGGTGGCAGGCGATGCCGTAGTACTTTCCTTCCAGCATCAGCGCCGCCTCGACGGGCTTGCCCTCGGCCCGCATGCTTTCGAAGGTCTTCTCCGACGTCATCATCAGGTCGATGCGGCCGGCGATCAGCTTCTTCAGGGTCGAGTCCAGGTTGGTCGCGTAGTCGATCTTCTGAAAGCCATGTTCCATGAGGTAGGTGGCGGAAAAATCTTCCCGTTGGGTGCCGATCGTGAACCGTTTTGCCGCATCGATGGTACTCGGGGCGATGTCCGATCCCTTGCGGCGGACCATGATCATATGGTCGACAAGTAGCGGCTGCACCCATTGGAACAGCTTGTCGCGCTCGGCGTTGCGGCCGGTGGTGAAAACGCAATAGGACGCGTCGGTTTCGGCCAGCATGAAGGCCCGCGCCCAGGGCAGAACCTCGATCGTATAGGGAAGCTTCAGCCCCTCCATGATCGCGCTCACCTGCTCGACCGAGGAACCGCTCGCACCGCTCGGGGTCGAGAAGTTGTAGGGCGGATAATCCTCGGTGACGAATTTGATCGTCTGGGCTTCGGCGGCGGTGGAAAGGCCGAGGAAGAATGCCAGGATCAGCTCTTTCACGCCTTGCTCCTTCGCGCCAGTGTCTGGCCGCTATCCTTGAGTGTTTGCCTTGACTTCGGAGTCGCTCTCCAACATGGCCAGCATCTTGCCGATCGGCATGGGGCGGCTGAAGAGATAACCCTGCCCACAATCCACACCAAGCTTGCGCAGGAGTTGCCATTGCTCCTTCGTCTCGATGCCCTCGGCGACCACGGTGCAGCCCATCTGATGCGAGATCGTACGGATGCCCTTGATCAGCATCCGGCTCTTGCGGCGGATATCGGCGGTGCCGGAGCTGAGCGAACGGGTGAAGGACTGGTCGACCTTGACGATATCGACCGGGAAACGGTTGAGGTAGCTCAGCGACGAATAGCCCGTTCCGAAATCGTCGAGCGCGATCCGGCAGCCGAATTCGTTGAGCTGCTTCAGCACCGCATGCACTTCGGGATTGTCGAGCATCAGCACCGCTTCGGTGATTTCGATGACGATCCGGTTCGGCGAAATATGGTGCTTGAGGAGAAGTGCTGCGAGCTTGTGCGGCAGCGTCAGCTCGAACTGCAGCGGCGAGAAATTCACCGCGAGATAGGTGTTCTGCGTGCCGTCGAGGGCGGAGATATCAGCCAGATGCCGAATTGCCTTTTCGAGGATGCAGTCGCCGATGCGGGCGATCGTTCCCGTTTCCTCGGCAATGCCGATGATCTTGCCGGGCGGCATGACGCCCTTCTCCGGATGGTTGAGGCGCATCAGCGCCTCGAAGCCGGCGATCTGGCCGTCACTGAGGCTGACGATCGGCTGCAGCCAGGCCTCGAAGTGATCGTCCTTGAGGGCCGCTTCGATGCATTGTTCGATCTCGTGGCGCTCGCGGGCGGTGTCGAGCATGCTGGCGTCGAACACCTGCAGGCCGTTCTTGCCGTCGCGCTTGCGGGCATACATCGCCATATCGGCCTTGAGCAGCAGGTCAGACGCGTTTTCGGCGTGCTCGGGATAAACCGAGATGCCGACGCTGGCGCTGACGAAAAGCTCGTTGCCGGCAATGTGCATGGGCTCGCGCAGGGCATTGACGATGCGCTCGCCGATTTCGGACGCAAGCGTCGCGGCATCCATGTCCGAAACCAGGATCGCGAACTCGTCGCCGCCGAGGCGGGACATAATGTCGTCAGGGCGCAGCGTGGCGCGGATCAACTCGACGGTTTGGCGCAGAACCTCGTCGCCGGCAGCATGGCCGAAATTGTCGTTGATCCACTTGAAGCGGTCGAGGTCGATGAACAGGCAGCCCACCTGGATGCCGCAGGCATCGGCGGTAATGATCGCCTCGTCGAGAGCCGCCTCAAAGCCCTGGCGGTTGAGAAGGCCGGTCAGGTGATCGGTGATCGCCTGGGCGTGGTTGCGGCTTTCGGCCTGCTTCAACGCAGTGACGTCGGTCATGACGGACAGCGACAGGTCGCCGTCCCCCGTCGTTTCCGTCTCGAGGATCAGCACGGTCATGAACTCGCCGTCGGCCTTGCGGAAGGGGACGGTAACCTCGCAGATGTTGTGGTCGCCGACGGCGATCGCCTTGGCGTGGCTGCGATAGGTCTCGTGCCAGTGCGGATCGATGAAGTCGGTGAAGTCTTCGCCGATCACCTGTTCGCGGGCATAGCCGGTTGCCAGCAGCCAATAGTCGCTGACGGCGCAGAGACGGTTGTCGGTATCGAGCGAAAACAGCATCGCCGGGGTCAGGTTGTAAATGTCGGTGGCGCGCTCATGCGCGCTCTTCAGTTCCATCGACTCGCGTTCGAGCCGGTCCTGCATCTCGTTGAAATTGGCGGCCAGCGCGCCCATTTCGTCGTCGGCTGTCCAGTCGACCCGGTGGCGCGAGCCTAAGCGCCGCGTCGCCTCGATGGCGGCCGTCAGGCGCATCAGCGGGCGGATGACGGTGAAGCGGTTGCCGATGAGCGCGGCGGCAAAGACGGTGGCAACGGCGATCAGCAGGATGGCGAGGATCGCCAGCTCGTCCTTGCTGAACTGCGACAGCAGGCCGGGTGTCGGCGCGTGCACTTCGAGGCTGCCGATTGCCTTGAGGCCGTCGATCGAGTCGAAGGAAATGGGCGTTTTCAGCGTACGGCTGTCGCTGTCGATGCCGAGACCGCCGGAGGGCATCTGCGCGAGGATCGAGCCGGAGGTGTCGCGGATCGTGACTGCGAGAATATCGGTGTCGTTCATCAGCGAGCGGGCGATGCGCTTGATGCCGTCGCTGTCGAAATCCCAGATCGGCTTGCCCAGCGCTTCAGCGCTGGCACCCATCAGAAGCTCGATGTTGTGCAGACGCTCGCGTGCGATGCGTTCGCTGGAAATGCTGAGGAAGAGCACGAAGAGAGGGGCAACGAAAACCAGCATTGCACCGCAGACAATCGCAATAAATCGGTTCTCGACGGAATGCATCATTGGACGCATCCCCCAGGCGTTGCCACTCTTGTCATTTCGGATTCTCTTAAGACGCTTGCCTACAATTTCCCCGCTGCAAGAACATCATCAAAACCTTAAATGTTGCTGAAATTGCTACATGACAATTGGTGAGAGGCTGGCTCGATTATCCGGCAGTGACAGCACGGCAACGGGCGCGTTCAACGCAAAAGGCCCGCCCGTTTGACGGGGCGGGCCTTTCAATGGGTATTGCAGGGTATCCGGCAGCTGCCGGATTGCCGCTTCACCTTGAGGTGAATCAGGCTTCTGCTTCGCCTTCGGCTTCTTCCTTCAGACCGCCAGCCGGAGCAGCGATCGTCGCAACCGTGAAGTCGCGGTCGGTGATAACCGGGGTCGCGCCCTTCGGCAGCTTGATGTCGGAGATGTGAATCGCGTCGCCGACCTTGTGACCGGACAGGTCAACAGTCAGGAATTCCGGAATGTCGTCGGCAGCAACGGCCAGTTCGACGTCGTGGCGAACGATGTTGAGAACGCCGCCAGCCTTGAGGCCTGGGGACTTCTCTTCGTTGACGAAGTGAACCGGAACCTGAACGGTGACCTTGCTGTCCTTGGAGACGCGCAGGAAGTCAACGTGCATGGTGAAGTCGCGGACCGGATCCAGCTGGTAGTCCTTCGGCAGGACGCGGATCTTTTCGCCGTTGACTTCGATGACCGCGACGGTGGTCATGAAACCGCCGGCGTGGATCTTCATCGTCACATCCTTGGTGGACAGCGCGATCGAGATGGGGGCCTGCTTGTCACCGTAGATGACAGCCGGGATAAGACCGTTGCGACGAAGTTCACGGGAGGACCCCTTACCAACCCGTTCGCGCGTCTCGGCCTTGAGCTCATAAGTTGCGTGGCTCATGGGTAGACCTTTCTATGTCTAATTCTGGAGAGTTCATCCGCAATGGCGGAAAAACCGAAGCCGCATGGGCTTCATCCGCGTTGCCTCCAAGGGTGTCTACGCGGACGGGCGGTGCATAGACGAGATCACCCGCAAATGCAAGCTTTGCCGCGGTTTTAAAGCATGTCGCGCAAAAGTGCACAGCGGTTTTGCGATAACGACATGCGCGAAATCAAATAGCGATGCCGCGTCGCGGGCGCGGCGCGCTCAGGCCTTTTTGCGTGTGAAGCGCGCAAGCGCCAGCATCAGGCCGCCGGCGATCAGGCCCCAGAAGGCACCCGAGACGCCGCCGAAACTGACGCCTGAGGCGGTCACCAGGAAGGTGATTGCGGCCGCCTCGCGCGTCCTGGCGTCGGTGAAGGCTGCCATGGCGGAACCGGCGAAGGCACCGACGAGGGCGAGACCGGCGACCGCCTCGATCAGCACCGACGGCGCGAGATTGACGAAGGTGGTGACGGCGCCGGCAAGCAGGCCGAAGATGACATAGAAGATACCGGCATTGATCGTCGACCAATAACGCCTGGCTGGGTCCGGGTGACTGTCGGCACCAGCCCCCATGGCGGCGGTGATGGCCGCAAGATTGACGGCATGGCCGCCGAAGGGGGCACTCAGCATCGAAAACAGGCCGGTCGTCGCAAACAGCGGGCCGGGGGTGGGATTATAGTCGTTGACCTTCATCACGGCGATGCCGGGAATGTTCTGCGACGCCATGGTGACGATGAACAGCGGCAGCGCGATGCTGATCATCGCCGCGGTCGTGAAGGACGGCATGACGAACTCCGGCCGCGGCACCAGCGCCGAAGACAGTTCGGCAAACGCATCGGCCGGCATTTCGACGCCAAAGGCGATGACGAGCACGAAGGCGAGCAAGGCCGCCGGCACGGCATAGAGCTTGTTGACGCTGCCGACGATCGCCCAGGCCAAGAGGATCGGCAGGCCGAAGAGCGGATTGAAGCCGATCGCCTTGACCGGGGCAAAGCAGAGACTGAGCAGGACGCCGGCCAGCATGGCATTTGCGAGTGCGGCCGGAATGGAGGAGACCATACGGCCGAGCGGCTTCCAGAGGCCGGCAACGACGATGAGCAGGCCGCAGACAAGGAAGGCGCCGACGGCAGCGTTGAAGCCGCCCTCGACAACACCGGAGCTGGCGAGAAGGGCGGCGCCGGGCGTCGACCAGGCGATGCTGACCGGCAGCCGCGTGACGGCGCTGAGGATGACGGCGCAGACGCCCATCGAGATCGACAGCGCCATTAGCCCGGACGCAGCCTGTGCTTCCGCCGCGCCGACGCCGCCAAGGCCGTGAAGGACGACGGCGAAGGAGCTGGCGAAGCCGACAAAGGCGATCAAGAGGCCCATGAACAGGCTCTGGAGCGAGAAGTCACGAAGCATGGCTGGCAACCGGTTGTTGTGAATGCGCGTCGGATGATGCTCGAACTCGCCTATCACATTCCGCCGGCCTGTCGATACCGCTACAGCGCCGCGCGTCAAATATGACGCGCAAAGGACGCTGTAAGGCTTTAAACTTGCTGCATAATTTTCTCCTTAAATCGATTCCGATTTAAGGAATTGTGCAGTAGCGTGATGAACGCATCAAACGCGCTGATGCGCACTTCAACGTGGACCTTCGTCTTACTGGACCTCTTCCGTAAACGATGCCTATAGTGCGGCCAAAGCAGGCCGCCGTTTGGGAGAGCGGTCGTGACCTGCGGTTGCCGGACGTCGCTTGCAGGGAGGAAACCGATGCCTGCCGTCAGGGATCACACGGAATATGTTTATCAGGTCGCGCACCAGTCGTCGGCGGCTGCAAGTTCGCCCGTTGCTGCTTCCTGGCGTCGTTGCATGACGCTCCATGGCCTAGCGCCTGAGGACAGGCGCACGCCGCTTAGACTTTCCGAAAGCGAGTTCCGACTGGCCCGTCAGAGATCGGCGGAGTTGATCGCGGAAGCGGGCGGCGAACTCGACCGGTTGTTTGCGACCGTCGGCAAGGCTGGCTGCTGCCTGCTTCTGACCGACGACAAGGGCGTGGCGCTCGAGCGGCGTGGTGCTGTCGGTGACGATGCGGACTTCCGAGGCGTCGGCCTCTGGTCGGGAACCGTGTGGAGCGAGGCGAGTGTCGGCACCAACGGCATCGGCACGGCGATCGCCGACGAGCGCGCCGTCATCATCCAGCGCGACCAGCATTTTCTCAGCAGCAATATTGGGCTCAGCTGCACCACCGCACCGATCCGCGATCATCGCGGCCGGCTGGCGGCCGCGATCGATATCTCCACCTGCCGCGACGACGCGTCGGAAATCACCATCTCGCTGCTGTCACAGGCAGTGCGCGATGCCGCCGCACGCATCGAGGCGGGACTTTTCCGCCGCGCCTTTGCCGGATCGCGGATCGTGCTCGTGCCGGTCGACCGGGCCGGGCCGGCGCTCTTGGCGGTCGATCGCGACGATCTCGTGCAGGGCGCGACGCGGGCGGCGCGCCAATGGCTGGGGCTTGACGACAAACGCATCGCGTCGGGCATTCCGGCATCCGATCTTCTCAAGGAGGATCCTTCCGGAGATGGAAGCGAGCTTCCCGATGCCGAGCGGGCAGCCCTTCGGCGGGTCCTGTCGCGCGCCAATGGCAATGTATCGATGGCGGCCGAACTTCTCGGCATCAGCCGCGCGACGCTCTATCGCAAGATGAAACGGCTTTTGGTCAACTGATTCTACGCTGAAAGAGTGCCCCTCACTCTAACCCTCTCCCCGCAGGCGGGGCGAGGGGACGTGCCCGGCGGCGGCGACCACGGGTCGGAGCTTGAAATGGGAACGGGATAGTGCCGTGACTGCCTTCTCCCTGCTTGCGGGGAGAAGGTGCCGGCAGGCGGATGAGGGGCGGATACCGGACAAACGATCACACGTTCCTCTCCTTGCTGCATTGCAGCACGGTGACTTGGGCCCAGCTGTCTCAATTCTGAAACAGATCGCGTCGCAGGCGACCGCGCCTCACTTTCGAAGACGCACGTTCGCCATCACCTTCCTCCCACAGCTTTGGTTGCTGGTTTACAGGGAGGAATGAGCATGTTGCATCAGAAGATCGTCGAGAGCCCGTTCAGGCAGAAATATGGCAACTTCATCGGCGGCGAATGGCGCGAGCCGGTGGCTGGGCGCTACTTCGACAATACGACCCCGGTGACCGGCGGCGTGCTTTGCCAGGTTGCGCGCTCCGATGCCGCCGATATCGAGCTTGCGCTTGATGCTGCCCATGCGGTCAGGGAAAAATGGGCGCGCACCTCGGCTGCCGAGCGGTCGAACATCCTGATGAAGATCGCCAGCCGCATGGAAGACAATCTGGAGCTTCTGGCGCGGGCCGAGACCTTCGACAACGGCAAGCCGATCCGCGAAACCATGGCCGCCGACATTCCGCTGGCGATCGACCATTTCCGCTATTTCGCCGCCTGCATCCGCGCTCAGGAGGGCTCGATCGGCGAGATCGACCATGACACGGTCGCCTATCACTTCCACGAGCCGCTCGGCGTCGTCGGCCAGATCATCCCCTGGAACTTTCCGATCCTGATGGCCGCGTGGAAACTTGCCCCGGCGCTTGCCGCCGGCAACTGCGTGGTGCTGAAGCCGGCCGAACAGACACCGGCCTCGATCCTGGTCTGGGCGGACCTCGTCGGCGACCTGCTGCCGGCCGGCGTGCTCAACATCGTCAATGGTTTCGGTCTCGAAGCCGGCAAGCCGCTGGCCACAAGCCCGCGCATCGCCAAGATCGCCTTTACCGGCGAGACGACGACCGGGCGGCTGATCATGCAATATGCCAGCCAGAACCTCATTCCCGTGACGCTCGAGCTTGGCGGCAAGTCGCCGAACATCTTCTTTGCCGACGTGCTTGCCGAGGATGACGACTATTTCGACAAGGCGCTCGAAGGGTTCGCGATGTTCGCGCTCAACCAGGGCGAAGTCTGCACCTGCCCGAGCCGGGCCCTTGTTCAGGAAAGCATCTATGACCGCTTCATGGAACGGGCGCTGAAGCGGGTCGAAGCGATCCGCCAGGGCAATCCACTCGACAGCGCCACGATGATCGGTGCGCAGGCGTCGAGTGAGCAGCTCGAAAAGATCCTCTCCTATATCGACATCGGCAGGCAGGAGGGCGCTGAAGTGTTGACCGGCGGCGGCCGCAACGTGCTTGAAGGCGAGCTGGCGGAAGGCTTCTACGTCAAGCCGACCGTCTTCCGCGGGCACAACAAGATGCGGGTGTTCCAGGAGGAGATCTTCGGGCCGGTGGTGTCCGTGACCACGTTCAAGACGGAAGCCGAAGCGTTGGAGATCGCCAACGATACGCTCTACGGCCTCGGCGCCGGTGTCTGGAGCCGTGATGCCAATCGTTGCTACCGCTTCGGTCGCGAGATCCAGGCAGGGCGCGTGTGGACCAATTGCTATCATGCCTATCCGGCCCATGCGGCCTTTGGCGGCTACAAGCAATCGGGTATCGGCCGCGAGACCCACAAGATGATGCTCGACCACTACCAGCAGACCAAGAACATGCTGGTCAGCTACAGCCCGAAGGCGCTCGGCTTCTTCTGAGCCATTGCACGTTTCCCTCTTCGCTTTTGGCGGAGAGGGCCTCCCGGGTGCGGCCGAGGGCTCTTTTCCAGCTCTCGCCCTCGGTCCACCCTCTCTTTGAAACCGCAATGCGCAGGGCCTGCGCAAGGAGGTTGGACATGGCCGCCACCGAACCGCGCGTGCTGGCGACCGACGCGGCGCTAGATTTCATCGCCGAAATCCGGCGCGACCATCCGGACATCCTGTTTCACCAGTCGGGTGGCTGCTGCGACGGCTCGTCGCCGATGTGTTATCCCGCCGACGACTACATCGTCGGCGACCATGATGTGAAGCTCGGCGAGATCGGCGGCGTTCCGGTCTATATCAGCGCCAGCCAGTTCGAAGTCTGGAAGCACACGCAACTGATCATCGACGTGGTGCCGGGCAGGGGTGGGATGTTCTCGCTCGACAATGGCCGCGAGAGACGGTTTCTAACGCGCTCGCGCCTATTTGACGGCGCGGAAGCCTGCCCGCTGGCGACCACAACGACAAGCGCCGGCGCATGACCGCTCCTTCCGTCAGCGTGACCTGACGGCCGTGTCCTCTGTCTCGCGGCATTCGCGACCGCTTTTCGTCCGATCCGCGCGTGTTCTACTGCAGACTACCGTCGCCGCCGCGGTCGGCGGCCTTGAAATCGGCCATCACACTGTTCAGGAACTCGCTCTGGGTGATCTTGCTGTCGCGGTTCACGTTGATGGCGGCAAACTGTTGCGCGTTCAGGACAGGCGCTACCTCGTCGGAGCTCAGAGTGCCGTCCTTGTTCTTGTCCAGATTTGCGAAAGCCGTTGTCATGAATGCCTGATATTCGGACCGGCTGATCGCGCCGTCTCCGTCGCGGTCGAGCCGATCCATTTGCCCCTGATACATCGCCGCAGGCTTATCCTGTGCGGCGACCGGAGCGAGCTGGCAAAGCACGGATGCCACAACCAGAGCCACTTTTCGCATTTCGTAGCCTTTCGCAATCAGCGGCAAGTCAAGGCACTACCTGCCGCACCGCCAAGCGTGGCGCCGCCGCCGACAGCCCAGAGCTGACCGCTGCCTGCGCCGATGGCCGAGCCGGCGAACCCGCCAAGGATTGCGCCGCTGACGGTTCCGGCAAGGCAGCCGAAATCGCCGGTGCTCGTCCCGGAACTCGTAGCAGATTGGCAGCCAGACAAGGCGAGGCCGCCTACAAAAATGAGGATTAGCGTACGGTTATTCATCTTTTCCTCCAAATTATCCGTGCGTGATCAGGATAGATCGTGGAGCCGCCACCTAAGTGGCACTGCATGGAAGTAACGTTCCGAAGATGTGCTTCGAAGTGTCAAAAGGTCTTCTGTTCGAGAAGTACCTTATCGATGAACAATGCAGTCTGCAGAGGAAGACGCCAGCTGCAGCGGGCAAATGTTACCCCCGCGGATGGAAGATGACAACTCTTGGGGTGGGCAATAAAGCGCCGCGCCGTCTAACCAGGCGCGCAAAGATCACTGTAGCACTTTGATTTGTTGCACAATTTCATCGTTAAATCGATTCCGATTTAACGATGAAATTGTGCCGGAAGACATGTCGCACAAAAGTGCGCAGCCGTTTTGCGACGACGACATGCGTGAAATCGAGCAGTTGAAGCGCGTTGCATAAGGCTGCTTGAACGCAACGCGCTCTTCAGGGACGACGTAAAATGGACGCCAAATCCCGCCTGACGAAGACGGGTACTTTTGTGGGCGGCCGAGCCTATCTCAGTCGAAGAGGCTCGAAACCGATTCTTCCTGGCTGGTCCGGTTGATCGCTTCGCCGAGCAGGGTTGCCGTGGTGATGACGCGGATGTTGTGCGCGGACTGGACCGCCGTCGTCGGCTGGATCGAGTCGGTGATCACCAGCTCCTTCAGCATCGACGAGGTGACGCGGGCAACCGCGCCGCCGGAAAGCACGCCGTGGGTGATGTAGGCGGTGACGCTGGTCGCGCCGTTCTTCAAAAGCGCTTCGGCGGCGTTGCAGAGCGTGCCGCCGGAATCGACGATATCGTCGATCAGCAGGCAGTCCTTGCCCTTCACGTCACCGATGACGTTCATCACTTCGGATTCACCCGGGCGGTCGCGGCGCTTGTCGACGATCGCAAGCAGACAGTCGAGGCGCTTGGCCAGAGCCCGGGCGCGCACCACGCCGCCGACGTCGGGCGATACGACCATGACGTTCTTCAGGTCGTAGTTTTCCTTCACGTCGCGGGCGAGGATCGGGATCGCATAGAGGTTGTCGGTCGGGATGTCGAAGAAGCCCTGGATCTGGCCGGCGTGAAGATCGAGGGTCAGCACGCGGTCGGCGCCGGCCTCGGTGATCAGGTTGGCGACGAGCTTGGCCGAGATTGGCGTGCGCGGACCGGCTTTACGGTCCTGGCGGGCATAGCCGAAATAGGGCAGCACCGCGGTGATGCGGCGGGCCGAGGAGCGGCGCACCGCATCGATCATGATGAGCAGTTCCATCAGGTGATCGTTGGTGGGGAACGAGGTCGACTGGATGATGAAGACATCCTCGCCGCGCACGTTTTCGCCGATCTCGACGAAAATCTCCTGGTCGGCAAACCGCTTTACGGTCGCTTTTCCAAGAGGCAGGTTGAGATAGTTGCAGATCGCTTCGGCCAGCAGCCGGTTCGAATTGCCTGCGAAAACCTTCATTGACGGACCGCCTTGAGCTGGCGCGGCTACCGTCCGGGTTCATCCGGGAGCGGCATTTTCCGCGCAGATTCCGAGAGCCATTCCAATCGCGGACATTCTTTGCGGATGGCCGCCGTTCAGAGCTGATCGGCCGCTTTTTAGCGACACTGAACTTGAATGCAAGGGGAATGCTGCGCCGCGAAGCGCATTATCCTAAAAACTTTGCATCAACCGGGCCTGGATTGCCGCCATTCGAGGTAGGAACTGATGGTTTTGGTGGCGATTGCCTGCATGGTTTCGGCCGGAACGCCCTCCCAGAGATCGGCGCCGACTGCAGCAACCGAGTCCTGCCCCTGGATGCGGTGCAGTCGGTTGCCGCTGCCGTCGAGTACATCCCAGACATAGACGATCGTGGTCTTGCCGTTGTCCTTCAATGCCGAGAAGTAGCCCTTGAGGATGTGCTCGCTGCTGGCATCGGCCGAACCCTTGATCGTCAGGCCATGGCTGCGCGCCTCGGCGCCGAGCTGTTTGGAAAGCGGTGCGACGGCGGCCACTGGCGCACCGATGATCGGCAGGAAGCGGATCGTCCCGCTTGTTGCCGTGCTTGCGGAAGGAACGGAGGCGACGGCCGGCTGCTCCTCAACCGCTTCTGTAGCCGCCTCAGACGTTTCAACGGGCGCCGGTTCGGCAAGCGTTATGGTGTTTTGCACCGGTTCGGCACCGGAAGCGAGCCGGCTTGCCTGCGCCTCAAGCGAGCCGGCGGGGTCGGTGTAGGTGCTGTCGCCGGTCGCATATTGCGTCGGCATGCTGACTGGGGCCGGCTGGGAGGCGAAGGCCTGGGTCCGTTGCACCGGCGAGCTTTGCACCGGAACGACGGCCGTCTGCGTCGACATCGACTCCAGATCCGATTGCGTCACCGGTGGCGAGCGGAACGTTCCGCCGCCGACGTCGACCTGCGGTATCAGCGCGTCCGTGCTGTTGCAACCTGCCAGCGCGGCAACAAGACCAAGGCTTGCAATGGGCGTGATAAGCTTTCGCATCGTTCAAACCGTCCGTCTCTCTTTCGCGGCAGTTCTGTGAAGTCAGCTCCTGTTGTCTGCCATTTGCGCATGAGTGTAGGCGGATTTCCCTAAGCAGAAATGAAGTCCAGCCCATAACGGGATAGAGCACGCGGCGTATCGGTGGTTGTGATGTAGGTCTGGCCGAGCGTCATCGCGGTGCCGCTGTCGGAATCCATGATGATCATGTGCACGAACAGCGACATGTCCGGCTCGATCTCCTGCGGGTTGCCGGCGTGGAACATCTGGTGCTCCATCCAGGAGGGCGAGAAGCGTGCGCCGAGCGAATAGCCGCAGGCGTTCAGCCGATGCCGGGCAAGGCCGCGTTCGTCCATGATCTTGGCATGCATGTCGAAGACGGTGCCGAAGGTGTTGCCCGGGCGCAGCACCATCTCGATCGCCTGGATGGTCTCGCGGCAGGCGCTGTAAAGCTCGCGGTGGCGGTTGGTCGGTTCGCCGACAACGACGGTGCGCATCATGGCGGCGTGATAATGGGCGCTGACGCCTGCCCATTCGAGCGTCAGCTGATCCTGGCTGTCGAGCAGCCGACGGCCGGCCTTGTAACGGCAGAGCAGCGCGTCGGCGCCGGAGCCGATGATGAACTCGTTGGCGGGGTAGTCGCCGCCGCCGGCTAGGATCGCGCCCTGCATCGCGGCAAGGATATCGGCTTCGTTTGCGCCGGGGCCGATCAGCGGAAGTGCTGCGTCGAGCGCGTCGTCGGCAAGGCTCGCGGCCCTTTCCACATGGGCGATTTCCGCCGGGCTCTTGATCAGGCGCAGGCGGCTGACGAGCAGCGAGGCATCGACAAGCTCGCCGAAGGTCGAAAGCTGGTGGTCGACGAGCCGCGCTGTGCGGCCGGTCATGCCATGGGTGTCGTATTCGACGCCGATGCGGTTGCCGAGCAGGTCCATTTCGCTCAAGAGGTTCTTCAGATCCATCGTCGGGTCGGCGTTGACGCGGTCGACCCAGATCTCGATGCGCTCGATGTTGGAGGTGTGACGGGCCTGGCGCAGGTCGGCCGAGCGCGTGAGCAGCACCATTGAGCCGTCCTTTTTGACCACCAGCGTCTGGAAGAAGCAGTAGCCGAAGGTGTCGTAGCCCGTCAGCCAGTACATGCTTTCCTGCGCAAACAGCAGAACCGCGTCGAGCTTGTCTTCGCGCATCTTCGCGGTCAGCCGCTCAAGGCGGGCGGCATATTCCTCCTGGGCAAATTGCAGCGCCATGTCAGGTCTCCCGTATGCAAATTGCGGATATCTGCCGGCCGTAGTCCGCTTCCTGCCGATGCGTGGTGCGGCGGTAGGAAAAGAAGCGGTCCTCGTCGGCATAGGTGCAGATGTCGAGGTTCTCGGCAGTGATGCCGGCTGCGGTGAGGCGCGCGATGGTCAGGCCCGGCAGGTCGAACATGGCATGCCCGTCGCGTTCGGATGGGTCGAAGAATTGCGCATAGCTGTCGTCGGTTGCGAGGAACCGGTCGACGAACTCGGCGCCGACTTCGTAATTGCGCCGGCTGATCGACGGGCCGAGGCAGGCAACGATGCGCTCGCGACTGGCGCCGAGCGTCAGCATGGCCTCGATGGTGCTTTCGAGCACGCCGCCAAGCGCGCCCTTCCAGCCGGCATGGGCAGCGCCGATGACACCGGCATCCGCGTCGGCAAACAGGATCGGCCCGCAATCGGCCGAAAGCACGCCGAGCACGATGCCCGGCGTCGCCGTCACCAGCGCGTCGGCATCTGGCCGGTTGCCATCATAGCTGCCGTCGACGACGACCGCATCGGGAGAATGGACCTGGTGGACGGTGGCAAGCTGCTCCGGGTCGGCACCGAACCACCGGCTGACACGGGCGCGGTTCTCGCCGACCCGGTGCTTGTCGTCGTTCGAGCCAAGGCCGACATTCAACCCGCGATAGATGCCTTCGGAAACGCCGCCCTGGCGGGTGAAATAACCATGTGCAATCGCCGGACCGGCCTTGTCGCTGAAGAGCGAGCTTTGCACGGGGGAAAGCGCGGCATCGTGCTGCATCGGTGTTTTCGCCCTTTGCTTTGACGTGAGTTTCAATGAGGTTGGGGGCACGTGCGGCCCGGTGGCTGGCGGCTGATTTGCCAGCGCGATGTTGACCCGCGACGGCGGGGCTGTCAATTGCCGAGCGACAGGGGGCCGTCCGGCGGTGGCTCTCGAGCGATGGCGCGAGGTACCAAAGGCAACGTTCAAAGGGCGCTGCAGCACCCTCAATCACTCGCATGATTTTCACCCTGGGGACGTTACCGTCGAAGCAATTATGCCTTCGGTTTGCGGAACGGCGGAAGCGCGATCGGCGGGCTGCTGACGGCGAGCACCTTGAAGAGTTCGCCCATCTTGCCTTCGCCGGATCCGGCAAGCCTGTCGACATCCTCGCGGATGCCTTCCTGGGTCGCTGCATCCTTCTCGCGGCCCAGTGCTGCGGCGCGTTCGAGAAGGCCAAGGCCGATCAGGAAGTCGCCCTGGTGGGCAAGCCCGTTGATCTGCAGGCCATCGCTCTTTGCGCGTCGTGCGAGCTGCTCGAAGTCGACATGGCTGGTCAGGTCGGCGCGGCCGGGATTGGCAAGCGGCGGGTCGTAATGATGGCCGAGCAATGCCTGCAGCGTATCGCCGTAATTGGTCGCCAGGTGCCCATAGTCGATGATGACCGCGGTGCCGCCTCCGATCTTCAACCGTTCGCAAAGGGCGGCCATGACGGCGTCGCGGGCAGGGGCGATCTCGAAGATCGTGCCTTCGGGAACCGCCTGTGCAGGCGTCGGCAGCAGCGTCGGGTCGATGCCGGCGACCCCCGCGGCAAATGTCAGCTCGTCGTCAGCGTTAAGCCCGACCATGCGTTCGCGAAACCCTTGCGGCGTTCGGACGAACTGGCGGATCGGGATGGCATCGAAAAGCTCGTTGGCCGCCAGGAGCAGGAAGCCTTCCGGCAGCGTTTCGAAACTGGTGTGCCATTCCACCTTCTCGCCATGCGCAACCAGCGTTTCCGCCTGCACCTTGCGCAGGCGCTCGCTCGTTTCGACGAGATGGACGCTGGCGGCGGCATAAAGTTCGGGGGAAAGGCGCCTGACGACCCGCAGGACGTCCGACATCATCGTACCGCGGCCGGGACCGATCTCGACGATCATGGTCTGCTTCGGCGTGCCATGCTGCTGCCAGGCATGAACGAGGAAGATGCCGATCATCTCGCCGAAAAGCTGGCTGATTTCCGGGGCCGTGGTGAAGTCGCCCGCTTTGCCGAAGGGTTCGCGGACGCGGTAGTATCCGTATTCCGGATCCGCGAGGCAGAGCGAGAAATAGTCGGTGACGCTGATCGGTCCGTTGGTTCTGATCAGCGTCTTTATCTTGTCCGCGAGTGGTGTCGTCATGCGTCCGTCCAGTTATGCGGCGGCGACGGCGGCCCGGCGTGCCCGGGCGATGGCCCAGATGCCGGCAAGCGCCATCGGCAGCGAAAGCAGCATGCCCATCGTCAGCCAACCGCCGGCGAGATAGCCGATCTGCGCGTCCGGTTCGCGGAAGAATTCGACGAAAATGCGGCTTGCGGCATAACCGAGCACGAAGATGCCGGTGACAAGGCCCGGCGATTTCAGCGCATGGCGGCGATAGATGAACCAGGCGATGACCGCAAGCAGCACGAGGCCCTCGAGCGCTGCCTCGTAGAGCTGGCTCGGGTGGCGGGCAAAGGGGCCACCGGTCGGAAACACCATTGCCCAGGACATGGACGACAGACGGCCCCAGAGTTCGCCATTGATGAAGTTGGCGATGCGGCCGAAGAACAGGCCGATCGGCACTACGGCTGCGACGATGTCGAACATGCTCCAGATGGCGATGCCGTTGCGGCGCGCAAAGATGATCATGGCGATCGTCGTGCCGAGGAAGCCGCCGTGGAACGACATGCCGCCATTCCAGATTTCGAGCGCTCGGATCGGATTTTCGAGAACGGAGCCGAGATCATAGAAGAGGATGTAGCCGATGCGGCCGCCAAGCACGATGCCGCCGGCTGCCCAGAGCAGGAAGTCGTCGAGCTGCGCCAGCGTGGCGGCCGGCTCGCCGTTGCGCCAGAGCGACGTATTCTGCACGAGGCGACGGGCGTAGTACCAGCCAATGAGGATGCCGGCGACATAGGCAAGGCCATACCAATGGACGGCAAGCGGACCGATCTGGAAGATCACGGGGTCGATTTGAGGGAAGGGGAGAATGGCGAGGCGGGTCGCAATGGTTTCCAAAATGTCTTCTCGTTCCGGACCGGTTGTTTTGCCGGAACATGGCGATCGAATCCGGCGGGGTCAAGGCCGTTTGCCGCCGGTGGCCGGCCACAATTTGGTGATTTTTCTTGCATCCGTTCGCGCCTGACCCTACCTGAAAACCAGGACCGCATCGCAATGCGAAGCGGCGGCTGAACATGGAGATCAGGACGATGAGCACAGGCGCCAACCGCATCATGGACGATTTTGCCAAGCTGATGACCGATGCTGCAGGGGCGGCCCAGGGCGTGCGTCGCGAGGTCGAGACCGCCTTTCGCGCCCAGGCCGAGCGCGCGATGAATTCGCTTGATGTCGTCAAGCGCGAGGAGTTCGAAGCCGTGAGGGAAATGGCGATCAAGGCGCGCGACGAAAACGATGCGCTTCTGGCGCGCATCGAGGCTTTGGAAGCGCGCCTCGCCAAAAGCGGCAAGTAACGCGATTCCTGCCAAATAACGGCTTTTCAACGTTTCTACTTCGCCCGCGGATCGATTCTGCGGGCGTTTTGCTGTCGCTATTCCTTGGCGGTGTGAAACGCCGCATATGGTGGTTAATAAAACCTGAAAAGTTTTCCACCTGTGGACACTGGCAAAAAACCCTTATGCCAGAGTCGTTTAACCACCCGCGCTGAATGGAAATGGCAACGCCGAGGCGGTTGTACCCGGCTATTTTTCGGCCGGGGGGCTGGCAGCCTGACTCCGCCATTATACACTGATTTTAAATGATGATTCGAAACGGACCACGCAAGCTCCAGGCAGGGTAAGTCAGCCAGGATGGATGTGAGTTCAGCAATCATAGTGTGTTCTTATTCAGTGCCGGGTTTGCAGAGTTGCGTCTTGTGAACGTGATAACGCGCGCCTGTGTCGCGCCTACTAGGGTGATGCATGAGCCTTTTGGAAATGGAAATCGAGCGTCAGTCCAATCCGGTCGATATGATCGAGTTTGTGGCCGCCACCAATGACTGGTCATTCGAACGGTCGGGCGAGGACGAGATCGCCATGACCGTCGAAGGCAAGTGGGCGGACTACCACGTTTCCTTCTCGTGGATGGAAGAGTTCGAGGCGCTGCATCTTGCCTGCGCCTTCGACATCAAGGTTCCCGATAGCCGCGTCAACGAAGTCATCCGTCTTCTGTCGCACATCAACGGTCAGGTGCTCATGGGGCATTTCGATCTTTGGCGCCAGGAAGAGGTGGTGATCTTCCGCCAGTCGCTGCTGCTCGCCGGCGGCGCCGAGCCCACCAACCAGCAGGTCGAGGTTCTGCTTTCGAGCGCGCTTGACGCCTGCGAGTCCTATTTCCAGGCGTTCCAGTTCGTCGTCTGGTCGGGCATGGATGCGCAGCGCGCCGTCGACGCGGTCCTGTTCGAAACGGTCGGGGAGGCCTGATATGGCTGCCGTCGCTTCCGGTCCCATCGTTCTTGTCGGCGCCGGCAACATGGGCGGCGCCATGCTCAGCGGCTGGCTGAAGAGCGGCGTCAAGGGCGCCGATATTCTCGTGATCGATCCCGGTCCGCAGCCGACCATGGCAAAGCTGATCGCCGACAATGGCGTCAGCCACGCAACTTCGGCTCCTGACGGTGTTGAGGCTGCGGTGGTCTTCATTGCCGTCAAGCCGCAGGTGATGGAGGCGGTGCTGCCGCCGCTGAAGACGCTTGTCGGTCCGGGCACGGTCATCGTTTCGGTTGCCGCCGGCAAGACGCTTGCCTTCATCGAAAGCCATCTGGGCGCTGCCGCCACCGTGCGCGCCATGCCCAACACGCCGGCGATGATCGGGCGCGGTGTCACCGGTGCCTTTGCCAATGCCCGCGTCAGCGACGCGCAGCGCGGCCAGGTGCATGATCTTCTGAAGGTCAGCGGCCCGGTCGAATGGGTCGAGACCGAAGCCGATATCGATGCCGTCACCGCCGTTTCCGGCAGCGGTCCGGCCTATGTCTTCTACCTCGTCGAGTGCATGGCGGAGGCCGGGCGCAAGGCCGGTCTCAAGGCGGACCTCGCCATGCGGCTCGCGCGGGAAACCGTCGCGGGGGCTGGTGAACTCCTTCATCAGTCCCCCGACGACGCTTCGCGGCTGCGCCAGAACGTAACGTCGCCGGGCGGCACGACCGCCGCCGCGCTCGCGGTGCTGATGGCCGATGACGGGATGCAGCCACTTTTCGACAAGGCCATCGCCGCTGCCCGCCAGCGCGCCGAGGAACTGGCCGGTTAATTCAAGAGCATTGTCATGTCGGAAACGATTACTTTCGCAGATTTCGAACGCGTCAATATTCGTGTCGGTACCATCATCGAAGCCGAGGTTTTCCCCGAGGCACGCAAACCGGCCTACAAGCTGAAGATCGATTTCGGCCCTGAGATCGGCATAAAAAAGTCATCAGCGCAGGTCACGGTTCACTACCAGCCTGAGGATCTCGTCGGGCGGCAGATCATGGCCGTGGTCAATTTCCCGCCACGCCAGATCGGTCCGGTCCGTTCCGAAGTTCTGACGCTGGGCTTTGAAGACGAGGCCGGCGCGATCGTGTTGGCCGCTATCGACAAGCCGATCCCCAACGGCCGGAAGCTGATGTGACCCGATGACAATCCATGTTGATCTGATACCCGAGCGCGTGAAGGTTTCCTGCCTTTGGCGCGCGGCCGATGCGGCGCGCGACTGGCGTGCCAGCCACGTTCTCTCGCTGCTCGACCCGGAACTGCCCGATACCGACGTGCCCGTGATCGCCGATGCGAGCCACCGCGTCGTGCGCATGCGCGACCAGGAAAACGCCGTCGCGACGCAACACTTCCCGGACCTTGTGCTTGATGTGTTCGAAGCGATGCGTCCCGCCGCCGAGGAAACGTCGAGCCGCATTCTGGTGCATTGCCACGCCGGCGTCAGCCGATCGACCGCCTTTGCCTATGGGCTGATCGCCCACCAGCTCGGTGCCGGCCGCGAGGACGAGGCTTTCCGGGCGCTGCTGACGATCACCAGAAAGCCCTGGCCGAACCGCCGGATCATCGAGATCCTCGATGCGTCGCTCGGTCGTGAAGGCCGGCTGCTGGCGCCGCTCGACGCCATGCGTGCCCGCCATCCGCGCCGCATCGATGCCTGGCACCGCTTCAATGAGCGACGCGGCCTGATTTCCATCTACACCCGTTAAAGCCTGTTCCCCGAAAGTGTGCAGCGCTTTCGGGGAAACGACCTGTGTCGGTATGCTCACGCATCGGGCAGCAGGGCGTCGGCATAACGCTTGAGCGAGCCGTTGTAGCGGGGCAGATGGCGTGCCAGCCTGCCGAGCGCCAGGCCCGCCGCTTCCCGTGCCCTTCCGGCATCGACGAGCGAGAGCGCCAGAAAGGCGGCGACCGCGTCATCCAGTTCGTCTGATGGCATCGTGCGCTCGGCCTCGAGCAAGGCAATGCTCTCGCCGATCTGCCCGAGATTACGAAGCGTACTCGCAAGCTGGATGGTGGCGCGGCGGCGGCGCGTTCCGGACAGGCCGCCGGCAAGCGCCTGACGGTACAAGGGTGCGGCGTTTGCCTCATTGCCGAGGGAATCCTGAGCCGATGCCCGTTCGAAAAGGCCGATCGGATCGCCGTCCGGCAACTCTGCCGCCAGCGCTTCCAGTTGCTCGACGAACGCTCCCGCGTCCATATGGCTGAAATCGGCCCAGTGCAGAGCCAGTCGCTGTTCCCAATCGTCCCAGTCTAGCGTGTCGGACATATCAGGCACCTCCGTATTTGCAGCATTGACCGGCTTGCCACGATCACGCCGGCACGCGCACGGTTGCCCGCAGACCGCCAAGCGGGCTGTCGCCGAGCGTGACGTTGCCGCCGTGGCTACGGGCGATGTCGCGGGCGATCGCCAGGCCGAGACCGGTTCCTGAACTGTCGAGGTTGCGCGCCTCGTCCAGGCGGAAGAACGGCTTGAACACATCCTCGCGCGAGCGCTCCGGGATGCCGGGGCCGTCGTCGTCGACGGTGATCGTCACCCATTTGGCGCTGTGGCGTGCGTCGATGTTGACCCGGTTGGCGTAGCGGTAGGCGTTGGATGCGAGGTTTGCGACGAGGCGCGTGAAGGCGTTCGGTCGGACGCGGACCTCATCCTCGCCCTCGATCGAGGTGGTCAGAGTCTTGCCGTGCAGTTCGGCCTCGGCGGCAAGGCGCGTCATCAGGTCGCTGAGCTTCAATTGCCCGACGTCTTCCTCCGCCTCGCCACGGGCGAAGGCGAGGTAGCCTTCGAGCATGTTCTGCATGTCGTCGACATCCTGATTGAGGCTCTCGAGGTCCGGGTTGTTGCCGGCCAGCGCCAGTTGCAGCCTGAAGCGGGTCAGGATGGTTCGAAGGTCGTGGCTGACGCCGGTGAGCATGGCCGTGCGCTGCTCGATCTGGCGCTCGATGCGCTCGCGCATCTGGATGAAGGCGAGGCCGGCGCGGCGAATTTCATCGGCGCCGCGCGGCGCGAAGTCGTCGATCTTCTGGCCTTTGCCGAAACTCTCTGCCGCTTTGGTCAAAGCCAGGATCGGCCGGATCTGTCCGCGCAGGAACAGGATGGCGATCGACAGCAGCACGAGCGAGGTGCCGACCATCCAGACGATGAAGATATGCGTGTTGGAGGCGTAGGCCTGGTTGCGTCGGGCATAGACCCGGAGCATGCGGCCGTCGTCGAGCTTGATGCGGATTTCGACAAGGTTGGAATTGCCGACCGTGTCGATCCAGAAGGGGCGGCGGATCTGACTGGAAATCTCCTCGCTCAGAATCTGATCGAGGATTTCGAAGAACGGCTTTGGCCGCGGCGGCGGCAGTTCGCCGCCCGGTTCGACCGAGATGCTGAGATCGAGCTGGTCGCGGGCGATGCGGACGATTTCGGAGATATCGCGATCGGCGGGGAAGGTGGCGATCAGATCGACGATCGCAGCGACGTCGCCGGTGACGGCGGCCGAGAGGCGCTGCGTCACCAATTGCCAGTGTCGCTCCATGAAGACGAAGGCGACAACCGACTGCAGCAGCACCATCGGGATGATGACGATAAGCAGCGAGCGGGCATAAAGCCCCATCGGCAATCGCCGGCGCAGCCAGCGGGTGAAGCGCTTCCACGGGTTGTCGGTCGCGTTTGCCGCCTCGCGCCGGATGCTGTCAAAGCTTGCCATCGGTTTCCGCTGCGCTCATCGAAAGGATCGCCACTCTGAAGCGCGTCGCGATCTCTTCGATTCGCTCCTTGCGCTTTAATTTCTTGTATCTGCGCATGTCGTTATCGCAAAACCGCTGCGCACTTTTGCGCGACATGCTCTAGTCCACGCTCAGCCTGTAGCCGATGCCGCGGACCGTCTGCAGCCAAACGGGATTGGAAGGATCGTCCTCGATCTTGCGCCTCAGGCGATTGATCTGGACGTCGATGGTACGCTCGCCGACCTCGGCGTCGTCGCCGATCAGTTCGTGCCGGGGGATCGTCTCGCCGGCGCGTTGCGAGAACAGTGTCATGATTTCCTGCTCACGGTCGGTGAGGCGGATGTGATCGGCGCCGCGGCGAAGCTCCTTGCGCACCACGGAGAAGGTGTAGGGACCGAAGATCACCTGGTCAACCTTGGGCGCCTGCGCGGGCTGGTTGCGCCGCAGGATATTGCTGATGCGCAGCACCAGTTCGCGTGGCTCGAAGGGCTTGGAGAGATAATCGTCGGCGCCGGCTTCAAGGCCTTCGATGCGGGAATTCGATTCCGCCAGCGCCGTCAGCATCAGGATCGGCACTGTCTTGATCTGGCGCAGGCTCTGCGTCAGGGAAATGCCGCTTTCGCCGGGCATCATCACATCGACGATCAAGAGGTCGAAATCGAGACCGACGAGCTTGCGTCGCGCTTCATCGGCGTCGGCGGCGGTCGTGACGCGAAAACCCTGTTCGACCAGATAGCGATTGAGCAGATCGCGGATGCGCCTGTCGTCGTCGACGACCAGAAGATGGGCGGCATCGTCGGAGACTGTCGCTTTTGTTGTCATGCCTAGCTTTCCCCCGTCGCCCGCCGATCGCGGGCTTTCGACATTTCAGTCCCCGGCGCCGTTCTTCATGCAGGCAAGGAAGCGCTTGACGGTGTCGCGTGCGCCGGGACCCGTCTTTGCCAATGCATCGGCTATGCGGCGGGACTGTGGCTCGGCAAGCGCGCGTGCGAGCGCCTGACCTTCCTCGGTGGTGTAGAGCATGCGCTGGCGCCGGTCCTCGGGCCCTGTAACTTGCCGGATATAACCGGAATCGATCAGTTGCTTGAGCACGCGGGCAAGGCTCTGCTTGGTGATCTTGAGCGTGTCGAGCAGGTCTGCCACGGTCATGCCCGGCTCGCGGTCGACGAAATGCACGACGCGATGATGCGCGCGGCCGAAGCCGCTCTTTTCGAGGATCGCATCCGGATCGGAGGTGAAGTCGCGATAGGCGAAGAAAAGCAGCTCGATGATTTCGAAGTCGATCGTATCATCGTCATGCGCGACCGTGTCGGCCACATATCGGTTGTCTTCTTTGGATTGGCCGGCCACGCGGTCATTTCCTTTCAGCCAAGTTGCAACTTACGAAACAATCGGAAAAATATGTCAGCTTTATTGACATATTTTTACCGCGTTGGTAGCGTCCATGCTCGGTAAGCGAGACATTTGGCGGCGGTAACACCTCGGGAGGATATGCCGCGCCGCACTGATCGCAAATCCAAAATCTCGAAATTGAATTTTCCCACAATCAGTTTGCCGATAAACTGAAAGCGGGAAGATAATCAACAGCAAGAATGGCGCACAAGCGCCGGAGGACGACATCATGGCAGCGGTTCCTTTTGATCAGTTGGACGGCGAGATCTGGTTCAATGGCGAGTTCGTCGCGTGGAAAGACGCCAAGATCCATGTGCTGACCCACGGTCTGCACTACGCAAGTGCGGTATTCGAAGGCGAACGCGCCTATGGCGGGCGCATCTTCAAGCTCACCGAGCACAACCAGCGCCTTCACAACTCCGCCGAAATCCTCGGCTTCAAGATTCCCTATACGGTCGAAGAACTGGATGCGGCAAGCGTCGAGCTTTTGAAGCGCCAGGGCTTTTCCGAAGCCTATGCCCGGCCGATCGCCTGGCGCGGCAGCGAGATGATGGGTGTTTCGGCCCAGAGCAACCGCATCAACGTGGCGATCGCCATCTGGCAATGGGGCAGCTATTTCAACCCGGCCGAAAAGCTCAAGGGCATTCGTCTCGATATCGCCGAATGGCGCCGCCCGGATCCGAAGACGGCGCCGTCGAAGTCGAAGGCTGCCGGCCTCTACATGATCTGCACCATTTCCAAGCATGCGGCGGAAGCCAAGGGCTATGCCGACGCGATGATGCTCGACTATCGCGGTCAGGTGGCGGAAGCAACCGGCGCCAACATCTTCTTCGTCAAGGACGGCGTGATCCACACGCCGGTTCCGGACTGCTTCCTCGACGGCATCACACGGCGCACGGTGATCGAGCTTGCCAAGCGCCGCGGCTACCAGGTGGTCGAACGGGTGATCATGCCGGAAGAACTGTCTGATTTCAGCGAGTGCTTCCTCACCGGTTCCGCCGCCGAGGTCACGCCGGTTTCCGAGATCGGCCCCTATCGCTTCACGCCGGCAACCATCTGCGAAACGCTGATGAACGACTATATGAAGGAAGTCTATCCGGTTGCTGCGGCGGCCGAATAATCCGCCTCGCTACGGCGCCGCGCGTCTAAATAGACGCGCGGCGCTGTAAATCGATCCCGATTTAAGGAATTATGCAGTAGAATGCAGAAAAGGCGGCCATGGGCCGCCTTTTGTCTTGCTACGGATATCGTCCGGAAGGCGTCAGGCTTGCTTGCCGAGGAACTGACCGACGATGCCGCTCAACACGCCGCCGCCGACGAGCCCGCCAAGCGCCTGCATGGCAAGACCAGTCGCGGCTGTTTCGCCGCCGAGCATCTGGATCAGGAATCCTCCGCCGAGGCCGCCGATAGCGCCGACGATCGTGCGTGCGACGACACTGAATGCCCCTTGCTTCAAGACTGCGCTGGCTGCGTTTCCGCCGGCCGCCCCCGCGATCAATTGGGTAATGATTGGCATTAATGCTTCCATTGATCCCTCCGTATCAAGGCCCGCCGAAGACGAGCCGCCAAATGCCGATGATCCGGCAAGGATAGGTTGAGACCGAATCTGGACTCTTGTCAATTTGGCGAAGTGACGGCGGCGGCGCAGGAAGGCTTTGCTCGCTAAAATGTTGCCGTTTCATGCCGAAAACGGCAATTATCGAGCTCTAAAAGGCAGAAGACGACAGAATTACTACAACGTTCGGACACTGTTTTCGCCGAGCTGGGTGTGCAACCACTGATTCGCTGCAGTGCAAACGAGAACTCCAGCGGCCAAGGTCCGCTGGAGCTGGTTGGGCGTTTTGCCTCTGATTGGGCGCGGCGTTTAGCGATAGACGTAAACGATACGGCGCGTTGCCGGCTCGACCAGAACAGGCTGGCCGTTGATGCTGACATAATCGTAGTCGTAGTCCGGCACCCGGCGCACTTCGACCGCTTGCGGCAGTTCGGCGCCGACAACGACTTCGCCGTCGAGATAGATGGTTTTGCCAGGGTTGGTGGTGATATAGGTCCGTACGGTGTCCGGCGGTACGATGGGCTCGACGTCTTCCACAGGGCCAAGCAACTCGTCGCCCGGTGCCGGCAGTGGCGGATCGCCAGCTTGCGCCTCATAGGTCACGACCGGGACTGCAAGGTCGGAGCGTCGATCCTGAACGACGACGGCCGAGCCGTCGAAATCGGTTGTCAGATATTGGGCATAGACCCAGCCGCGAAGGCCGTTGACGTCGATGCGGCACCACTTGCTGCCTTCGATGCAGCCATCAAGGACCGCAATGCTGCCACGTGTGGCCAAACCAACGGTCGGATATTGCGGGCCCGGGCCGGCGCGGACATTGAGGTCAGTGACGGTTGTGGCGGTCATGGCTGCGAAGGCTGCCGAAGTGCCAGCTACGAGTACGAAACCTGCAGCCGCGGCAGTTCGCAACAGGGGGCTGGTAAGGTTCTTCATCATCATGCTCCTTCTTTATGGCTGAGGGGCAAACGCGGCGATGGTGGGGATGTTCCCCCGGTAACGTCACGAAATGTGAAGATGCGACATACTCAAACTGCAGCGGTTCAACCCGGCGTTAGCCTAAGGGAACCGTTTCGCGATCGAGGTGCTCTTCCTGTCTATGTCGGGCAGGGCGCTTGCGGCAAACGATCAGCGGTATGCCCGCGCGAAGAAGGCGAGCGCAGGCAGGAGAGGGAGGTTCAATGTCGAATTCAGCTGTTAATCCGATAAACCCCGCCGTCAACGCATTGCGCCCGGTGGTGGCCATCGTCGTTGCCGCCGAGTTGCTTGTCTCGGCCCTGTTGCTCGCCACTGTACAATTCCCGACACCCCACCTCCCCTCTGCGGAAATTGCAAGCCTGCGTTAATTCGCGCTGTGTCTGATGCCGTTTGGCGCTATAGGTGTGCCAACGACATCTGAGTGAGGCACAGACGGCATGCTACAGGCGGGCATTATCCCGGTTACTCATTTCCAGCAGAACTGCACGGTTCTCTTCGACGCTGAAACCAAGGAAGGCGTGATTGTCGATCCCGGCGGCGACGTTGACGTGATCCTGCAGACCATCCAGGAGAACGGCATCACGCTGAAGGCGATCTGGCTGACGCACGGCCACATCGACCATGCCGGCGGCGCCAAGGAACTGAAGGAAGCGCTCGGGCTTTCGATCATCGGTCCGCACAAGGACGATCTGCCGCTGCTGTCGCGGCTCGAAGAGCAGGCAGAGAAATTCGGGCTGGCGATGAAGGTCGAAAACGTCGTGCCCGACCAGTGGCTGGAAGACGGCGATACCGTCGCCTTCGGCAACCATGTGTTCGAAGTCCTGCATTGCCCCGGCCATGCGCCTGGCCATGTGGTCTATTTCAACCGGGCGCAGAATTTCGCCCATGTCGGCGACGTGCTGTTTCACGGCTCGATTGGCCGAACCGATCTTCCCGGCGGCAACCACCAGCAACTGCTCGATTCCATACGCGACAAGATCCTGCCGCTTGGTGATCAGGTCGGTTTCATCTGCGGGCACGGTCCTGGCGGTCAGATCGGCGAGGAGCGGCGCACCAATCCCTATTTGCGGGGTCTCTGACCCCTCCTGCATAATTCCTTAAATCGGAATCGATTTGGGGACAAAATTATGCAGAAAATCAAAGTTTTACAGCGACCTTTGCGCGCCTGAACAGGCGCGCGGCGCAGTCACGTCCGGCATTCTGCTTGCAGGATATCGGTCGACAGCAATGAAAAAACGCATGCCCCCGGGGAGGCATGCGCTTTTTTTGCCCGCGTGACGGGGTTTGTATCAGCCTGCGTCGCAGAAGTAGCTGCGGCCGTCGTAGCCGCGGAACGTGCCGTTGTCCGGGTTGAACGAGCGGTAACGCTGCGAGCAATAACGGTACCAGGACGGGGTCCAGGGCTCGAGCGAACCGTAGCCGCCGCCATAGTTGTCAATGACAACCGGGCGCGGGCGATAGACGGGGCGCGGACGGTAGACCGGGCGCGGCTCGTAATAATCAGGTTCCGGATCGATATAGACGCGCTCGCTGTAACGCGGCTGCGAGGCGATCGCGCCGCCGATGAGCGTGCCCGCGACCAGGCCTGCTGCGCCTGCCGCCCATGCGTCGCTGTGATCATTCCGGCGGTCCCAGTCACCGGCCTCAGCGGTGCTGAGGGTCGGGAGAACCGAGGTGGCTGCGATGATCGAGAGAACCGCCGCTTTGATGAACTTGTTCATTGGCTTCAATCCTATGCATGGCCCGGATCCGGTTCCGGCCTTCATGATGAAAGAAGGTTAACCGTGCCAAACTGAACGGAGCCTGAACAAAAAAACCCGGCATCACTGCCGGGCTTCAACTTGAATCTTTCAGCAGAACCGGTGTTAGCCGGAGATCTGCAGGTTGACCGCCTTCGGGCCTTTGCCGCGGCGATCCGGTTCGGTGTCGAAGCTTACCTTCTGATTTTCCGACAGGCCGTTCAGGCCGGAAGCCTGGACAGCGGAAATGTGTACGAAGATATCCGCACCACCGTTGTCAGGCTTGATGAAACCAAAGCCCTTGTCGGTGTTGAAGAATTTTACAGTGCCAGTTTCGGCCATGCGTCAGGTCCTTTTCTCTCCACCCGTTTGACGGACGGGTAGCATTGCAGTTTGCCCGGTTGGGCGTTGGGCAGGCAGTTCTCGATATTTGAGGAAAGGTTCCTGTTACCGCAGCCAGCCATCGGAAAGGTTGCAAACAAGCGTCCCCCCAGTCTGGCCACCCGGAGTTTTTGCGTCTCCGGCCCGCTTTTATTTCAAGATCTTCCCGTGCTCGTAGATTGCCCGAACAGAGTAAGATTGATGGGTTTATTTTGAATTGGCAAGCAAAACTTTTTAGAAGTTGTATTGCGTCTTGCCATTGCTCAAAATTCGCCCAGTTGCGGAATATTCGGGTGATATTGAAGATGCATCGCAAGCTGTTGAAATCACAGGTTTTTGAACGAATGTACCGATAAGTTGAGTGCTTTGCGCCATTTTTCGCCGCAATCGGTGAGGTCGTCATGGCGACCAAGGAGGTCCATTCATTTGGCAAGCGACTGATATGTTTGAAGCTTCTCTCCAAGGCAATGGCGTGGGGCGCTGCGTCAACCCGCCTTGCAGAAATCCTGCAAGTAATAACCGAAAGCGGCCAGGTTGCATCGAGGCGTTTTAAAGTGAAGCAATAGCTTTGCGGGTCGGCGTAGTAACAAGTAACGCAGCAGTTCAGTACCCGCCGAAATCAAGGGTTATAGTTCTGCCGGCCCTCTCAGGCACGCCGATTCCGCCTCAGGCTGCGGCTTCCTTCCGGGCGCCTTTCGTGATTTCGGGCACAATCTCGACGACGAGCATGGCCGCAAAGATGATGGCGCAGCCGATATAGCCGATGGGCGTGATGATCTCCCCTAGTAGCAGAACGCCGAAGAGCGCGGCAAACAACGCCTCGCTCGACAGGAAGATCGCCGCCTGCGGCGCCCTGGTGTAGCGCTGCCCGACGACCTGGCAGATGAAGGCCACGCCGCTGGAGAAGATGCCGGCATAAAGGATTTCAGGCAGCGCGCCCTTCACCGCCGCCATGCTCAATGGTTCGAGAGCCGAAGCAACGAGGCAGCCGAGCACGGCGCAAACGGCAAACTGCGTCATCGACAGCAGCATCGGCCGCCCACTGCTCGGTGCGAAGATGCCGACGAGCATCAACTGCAGCGCCCAGAACAGGGCGCAGACAACAGTCAGATAATCACCACCGGTCAGGCTCGACAGCGCGCCGCCGCTCAAGAGGAAGATGCCGAGCAGTGCCATCAGCGCACCGGGCCAGATGATCCAGTGCGGCTTGCGCCGGAGGAAAACGACCGTCAGCACCGGGACGAAAACGACGTAAAGTCCGGTGAGGAAACCGGAATTGGTGACGCTAGTGGTCAGCAACCCGTATTGCTGCGTGACGGCGCCGGCAAAAAGCGCAAGCCCGACAAACACGAAATTGCGAATGGTCTTGCCGGTCAAAGGCTGCGGCGCCCGCCTGGTTTCGACGACGGCGAGCGGCAGCGCGACCAGCGTTGCGATGGCAAAACGAAGCGTGATGAACCAGAGCGGGCCGATCGCCTGCATTGCCGTCGACTGGGCGACGAAGCCAGCACCCCAGATGGCGCCGGAAAACAGCAGGAATAGATTGGCCTGGACGCGGGTCATCATTGCTCTCCTCAGATGCATCGCCGTCTATCAGTTGCGATTTTCGCGGGCAAGGCTCATCGTCGGCCGCAGACGCAGTCCGCCTGACGTACCGGTGACGGTTGCCATGGTGGTGATGGGGAGGTGGAGATGGGCGAGAGCGGTTATTCCGGAACGCCGCTTGTCCGCAAGCTTGGCTTGAGGGACGGCCAGTCAGCGCTGCTGCTTGGTGTTCCCGGCGATCTGACCGACATCACCGGCTTTCCCGGGTTCGCCAGTTGCGAAACCTCCGCCGACGGCCCGGCGTCACGCCGGCACGATTACATCCACGTCTTCGCGATTGCGAGGGCAGAGCTTGAGGTGTTGGCGCCGCGGCTTGCGGCAAGCCTGAAGGCCGACGGCATGATGTGGATCTCATGGCCCAAGCGCGCATCGAAGGTTGCAACCACGCTGACGGAAGACGCACTGCGCGAAATCTTCCTGCCGCTTGGTGTCGTCGACACCAAGGTCTGCGCCGTCGATGCGGTCTGGTCCGGATTGAAGTTCATGTTCCGGAAGGACGTTCGCGCCGGCCTCTGATCCCGATTGAGGATTTATACCAACCTGCGCTGATATCGACCTATTGCGCCGGAGCCTTGGAGACTCTCAGCAGCGCGCCATCCTCTTCGTCCGTCACCATCAGCAGTGCGCCGTCCGGCGCCTCCACGACATCGCGGATGCGGCCGAACTCACCTTCGAACAGCCGCTCTTCGGAGGTGATCGCGCCGGTGTCGTCCCGCTCCAGCCGGGCGAGGAGCTGATATTTCAGCGCCGCCACCAGCAGGTTGCCGTCCCACTCCGGAAACATCTTGCCGCGATAGACGGCGAGCGCTCCGGGCGCAATCGAGGGATCCCAGTAGTAGAGCGGCTGGTCGAGGCCATCCTTTGCCGTGCCTTCGCCGATCTCCGCGCCCGAATAATCCTTGCCATAGGTGATCACCGGCCAGCCGTAGTTGTGGCCCGGCTGCGGGTTGTTGACCTCGTCGCCGCCGCGCGCGCCGTGCTCAACGGTCAGAAGCGTGCCATCCTTCGGATCGATGACAATGCCCTGCGGGTTGCGGTGCCCCTTCGACCAGATTTCCGGCAAGCCCTCCGTGCCGCCACGATAGGGGTTGGTGGCGGGAATGCTGCCGTCGGCGTTGATATGCAGGATGGCACCGGCATGGTCGTGCAGATCCTGGGCGCGCTCGGGCTCGCCGCGGTCGCCGATGCCGAAGAACAGGCTGCCGTCCGTTGCGATGGCGATGCGCGAGCCGAAATGCTGGCCCTTGCGGGTCAGCTTGTTCATGCGGAACAGTTCCTTGACATCGCTCAGGCCGTTGTTGTCGGCCGACAATGTCGCCCGCACCAGCACGGTTCCGAAGCCGCCGCCGCCATTGGCAGCGAGCGTCAGGTAGAGCGTGCGGCTGGTGGCAAAGTCGGGGGTAAGCGCAATGTCGAGCAGGCCACCCTGGCCCTGTTCGACCACCTCAGGCACGCCGGAGAGCGGCGCCGAGGCCTTGCCGTCGCGAATGATGCGCAGCCGGCCGGCGCGCTCGCTGACGATGTAGCTGCCGTCCGGCAGAACCTCGACGGACCAGGGGTGTTCGAGCCCGCTCGCCAGCGTCTCGACCAGCACGTCGCCGTGTTGAGAGGGGAACTCGCGCGTTTCCTGCGCATGGGCAGCAAAAGGGGCAGCAAACAATGTCAGACCGGCAAAGAGGGGTATCGCGCGAACTGTCCGCGCCCTCCGGGTGGTTTCCAGCCTTGATGCCTGCGCCTGCCGCATTCGATATCTCCGATCCGTTGATGCCGTCTCCTGGCAAGCTGGAGCGGTCGTCCGGTTCGTTCAAGTCAAATCGGATCAAAAAGGCTTTATTTCGAAACGGAGCCTGTCGTCAGCGGCACCGGATGCTGCTCGCCGACCAGTTCGGCCGTCACGATGTAGCGCATCGGTCCGGGCTCGATCGCATCGAAGGGCCAGCAGGTGGCGAGCGCCAGCTTGTGGCCACTGGCTGCGGCGTTGATGCCGCTTTCGTCCCAGCGCGCGACGCGGCCCTCGCCGGCCCGAAAAAGAAAGCGCCGCCCGTCCTTGCGGGTCAGCACCAGCAGATCGCCCGAGGAAACGTCCTTCAGCCAGCGGAAATGTGTGTCGCGGTGGGCGGCGATGACGGAGGTGCCTTCGTCGCCGGGAAGAGGGGTGTTGGTGAGCCAGGCAGGCCCGAAGGCGAGCGCCTGGCCGCTTGCGCCCTGAAGCACGATCGCCGAGCGATTGATGCGCGGCGCGATGATTTCCGCGGTGGTTTCGAAGTCGGCCCAGGGCCAGGGTTTGCCGCCCGCCTCGCCGTGCAATTGCGCCTCGAAGCTCTTCTTCAAGAGCACCTGAGAGACCTCCGCCTTGGCCTTCATGTAAAATCCCTTGCCGACCAGCATCAGGCCGGCAAGGGCGATCAGGGCAATGATCGCGACCACGATGGTCTCGATCGCCGAGAGACGGGCGAGGAAGCCCGGGCGTGGCCCGGGCAGGTCTTCGTCAGCGGCCATGGCGTCGAACCCCTGAGGTGACGAGAGCGGCGATCTGGCCGCGCCAGAAGATGAAAGTGCTGCCGGCAACAAGGGCAAAGGCGAGCAGCATCAGCCCGATGAGGATCTGCTTGTCCGCCTCGGTCGCCGTCTGCGGCAGGTTTACCTCGTTGTTGGCTTCGGCAATGAGGCCCGCTGCACGCGCCGTCGGTGCCGCCAGCATGCGGTCGGCCGTGACCATGGCCAGCTTCGTCTGGCTTTCGGCCGAAGCCTCGCGCTCATCGACCGCACCTGTTGTTTCGGGCTTCTCGCCGAAGACCTTGCCGAAGTCCCAGCCGGCCGGCAGGTTGAGCGGCACATTGGTTTCCGTCAGGTTCTCGCCGGCCGGGCGTGACGGCGTCGCATCGACGGCGACAAGGCTGGTGACGCGCGAGACGAGGTGATGGGTCAGCGCGACGGTTTCGATCTGCCTGTCGAGCGTTGCGGGGTCGGCGATCGCTGACGCGCTTGCTTCGAGATCGTCGATCTTGCGACGGGCCCAGAGCTTGGCGATGCCTTCACCGGTTGCAGACTTGGCGATGTCCATCTCGACGCGCCAGGGCTGGTCGCCGGCCTTGCCGACGATGCGAAGCTTTCCTTCCGGTGTGGCGCCGTCGAGTTCGACCGTCAGCACGACCGGCTCGCCGCGGTAGAGATCGGGCATCGGGTTAGGGGTGATGTCGCCGGAGGCGGCGCCTTCGAAGGTTGCTGAAATGTCCGTCATGGCCGGGCTCTCCAGCTTGGTGAAGAGCTCGCCCATGCGGGCGGCCACCTGGCTTTCGGAACCGATCAGCGTGAAGGTGCCGCGACCGTATTCGGCGGCCTTGGTCATGAAGTGGCTGTTGGGCGCCGAACCGATGCCGACGGTGAAGACGCGGGCGTCGCCACGGTTGTTCTGGATCTCCTGGAAAAGCTGGCCTTCATTGCCGATGGCGCCGTCGGTAAGGAAGACCACCTGGCGAAGGGCACCTGATGCAACCGGCCCCTGCGTGCGCAGGGCCGCTTCCAGCGCCGGCAGCATTTCCGTGCCGCCATCGGCGGTCAGGTCGCGCACGAAAGCGATCGCATCCTCGCGTTTATCAGGCGTCGCCTCGACGAGATCAGGAAAGTGCACGGTCATCGTGTCGTCGAAGCGGATGACGTTGAACCGGTCTTCCGGCTTCAGCCGCGAGATCGCCAGCGCCAGGCTTTCCTTTGCCTGTTCCATGGATGGGCCGGCCATCGAGCCGGAATTGTCGATGACGAAAACGACCTCGCGCCTGAGCGGCTTGTCGGTCTCCGTTGCCGTCACCGGCGGGGTGACGAAGGACAGGAGGTAGGTCTTATCGCCGACGGTCTCGCGAAAGAGGCCGGCATAGGGGCTCTTTCCTTCGATCGCCTTCCAGCTGAGTTCGAAATCCTTGTCGGCAGGAACGCTTCCGACCTTCAGCGTGATCCGGCGGGTCAACTGGTCGAGCGTGGACGTTTCGATCTCGTGATAGGCCGACGTCACCTCGCCGATCGGGAAGCCCGCCTTCAGGTTGATCGTCAGTGTCACCGGGTTGATCCTGGCGTTTTCGCGCGGGTCGAGCACCGGCGGATCGATCTTTTCGCGATTGGGAACCGGGTCGCTGACGGCATAGCCGGTGCGGCTGTCGAGATCGACGGTCTGGACGACCGGCTGCGGATTGTAGCGAGGCGCCACCACCATCGGGAAACGGAAGGTGAAGGCGTCGTTCGACTGGCGCACGCCGCTTTGATATTCGATCTGCACGACCACCGTTTCGCCGGGGCCGATATTGGCGACCTGATTGGTGAAGAGGTTGGGGCGCTGCTGCTCAAGCAGCGCCGCCTTCTTGCCCTCGGCCTTTGCCTGCTCGTAGATTTCCTTGGCTGCCTGGCGCGGCTTGATCTGACCTTCGATGAAGCGGTCGCCGATCTGCATCTTCAGGGTATCGACGGCGGAATCATCGGGAAGCGGGAAGACATAGGTGCCTTCGACCCATCCCTTGCTCGGGTTCTGGAACCGCTGCGTCACGCGGGTCCGCATGATCGGTCCGTTGACGTCGATCTGGACGTCGGTCGCCAGTCGCGGCGCCTCGACGAAATAGCCGGGCTCCTTGGAGGGGAAGAGCAGGGCGCCGGTGCCCATGTCGTTGGGCCTGACATAGCCGGCCATCTGCTCCGGCCTGGGGTTTGCCGTCTGGGCCGCGGCCTGGGTCATCAGCCCGAGGATCATGACGATGCAGGCGGCGAGCGCTGCGAGCGCCAGAACCATGCCCCATCGCGCTTCGTTCTGACGTGTCCGTGATTCAGCGATTTCGTCGTCGAGAAACATTGCCCACCCCCGTGATGCGATGCGTTCGGATCATGGCAGGAAAGGCCGGGAAACCGGCTGTTGCAGGACGGAATTGCGGCGTTCCGCGACAGTTGTTGTGACCAAAATAAGGCTTTTCGGAAAAAGCCGAATTCCGCTGATTCTTCTGAATAAATTCACGCCCCCGGACGTTCTTGACCGATGCTGTTCATGTCCCAGGGGTGCTAGCTGGAGACGATGTTCGGTAGCGAGTGTGCAACACATGCATCCCGTTGCGGTTGCCGACAGGCGCCGATCGGGTATCGATCGGCGATCGTCATCGCTGATCGCACTCATGAAAGTTTGTCATGGTGACGCATTTTGCCCGCATTCCCGGCGGTTTTTCAGGCTCTGGCGCTTGCAAGACCGGGCGTCTTTCGACATAGACCTAACCGCTATGGAGCCTGTCTTTTTCGTTCCGTAGCGCTCACCGCGTCTCGAAACGATCAGGACCTTTCATCATGGCCTTCCTTGCCGATGCCCTTTCCCGTGTAAAGCCTTCCGCCACCATCGCCGTTTCGCAGAAAGCCCGCGAGCTGAAAGCGAAGGGACGCGACGTGATCGGCCTTGGTGCAGGGGAGCCGGATTTCGACACGCCGGACAATATCAAGAAGGCTGCGATCGACGCGATCAACCGCGGCGAGACGAAGTACACGCCGGTTTCGGGCATTCCGGAACTGCGCGAAGCGATCGCCAAGAAGTTCAAGCGCGAGAACAACCTCGACTACACCGCCGCCCAGACGATCGTCGGCACCGGCGGAAAGCAGATTCTTTTCAACGCCTTCATGGCGACCCTGAACGCGGGCGATGAAGTCGTCATCCCGGCGCCCTACTGGGTCTCCTACCCGGAGATGGTGGCGCTGTGCGGCGGCACGCCCGTTTTCGTCTCGACTACCCAGGAGAACAACTTCAAGCTTAGGGCGGAAGACCTCGACAAGGCGATCACGCCGAAGACCAAGTGGTTTGTCTTCAACTCGCCGTCCAACCCGTCGGGCGCCGCCTACAGCCACGCCGAGCTGAAGGCGCTGACCGACGTGTTGATGAAGCACCCGCATGTCTGGGTGCTGACCGACGACATGTACGAGCACCTGACCTATGGCGACTTCAAGTTCGCAACCCCTGTCGAAGTCGAGCCCGGCCTCTACGACCGCACGCTGACCATGAACGGCGTCTCCAAGGCCTATGCCATGACCGGCTGGCGCATCGGCTATGCAGCCGGTCCGCTGCACCTGATCAAGGCGATGGACATGATCCAGGGCCAGCAGACCTCGGGCGCAACCTCGATCGCGCAGTGGGCTGCCGTCGAGGCGCTCAACGGCACGCAGGACTTCATCCCCGAGAACAAGAAGATCTTCGAAGGTCGCCGTGACCTCGTGGTGTCGATGCTGAACCAGGCCAAGGGCATTGCGTGCCCGACGCCGGAAGGCGCCTTCTACGTCTACCCGTCCTGCGCCGGCCTCATCGGCAAGACCGCGCCGTCGGGCAAGGTCATCGAGACGGACGAAGACTTCGTCTCCGAACTGCTCGAATCCGAAGGCGTTGCCGTCGTGCACGGCTCGGCCTTTGGTCTCGGCCCGAACTTCCGCATCTCCTATGCGACGTCGGAAGCGCAGCTCGAAGAAGCGTGCCGTCGCATCCAGCGCTTCTGCGCCGCCTGCAAGTAAGTTCAGGTATTACACCCAATGGAAAAGCCCGCTGGTAACGGCGGGCTTTTTGTTGGCAAAACGATTCAAGAAGCGGTCAATCTGATTCAAGCGGGCCGGCTAACGCGTTGAAATCAGATTCGAACTTCAAGCGCCTGGAACCTCGTCGTCGCCGACGACGCCACCCTCGCTTTCGAGGATGGAGAGGCGGCGTGCCTCGGAGCGGGTGAACTTCAGGCGAACGCCGATGCCGCGCTCGCCCTCCGGCAGAAACACGGCGCCGGCATTTTCAAGCGCGTTCCTCAGCGACAGGATGATTTCGTCGCCGGGCGTCTCCAGCTTGTGCTCGAACTTGAGGATCGTTTCTTCGTCGACGCCCGAAAAGCTCGCCAGCATCTCGCGTGAAATTTCGATCAGCGCCCGGGCGGCGCGGCACTGTGAACCTGTAATCATCATCACCTCCAGTTGCAGAGAGGATGCGTGAAGCCTAGCGACGGGTCAACCGCAAGCAACGCCCCCGCGACCTTTCGACCGCGGGGCGTTGCTTGCGTCGGGAGCGTTGGACGATGCTTCAGCAAAGGGCTGGATTGGTCCTCGCCGGTATCTGCCACCCGCTGCAGAAGGAACCCTATTTTGCTCGCATCGCCTCTATGATGCCGGAAATCTCGTCCGTGCCGAAGCCGCCGGCGAGGCGCTGTTGCGCCAACCTCTCCATCGGCTCCATGAAAGCCGGATCGATGCCCTGGCTGCGGCTTGCAGCGACGATATTGGTGATCGCCACCGCTTGCATGGCAAGGTTCGACATCACGTCGCGGGCGTGATCGCCGCTGTCGATCCGTTCGGCATAGTCGGGCAGGGCTGTCATCATTGCCGCAAGCCAGGGCTCGACCAGGGACAGGAACGCCGTCGCCGAGACGCCGACGCTGCCGGCAAGTGCTGTTGCGTGCAGATAGCCGCCGAAGAGACCGTACATCGCCGAAAGCAAGGCGAGGTCGTTGACCGCGGCGAGGATCGGATCTTCGCCGAGATATTGGCTCCGGCCGAAGGCCACGAGGCGATCTTTGGCCGATGCGAAGGCATCGGCGCTGCCGCTATAGAGAATGAAGGCGTGCTGCGAGCCGATCATCGGTGGCGTCGCCATGATGCCACCGTCGAGATAGAGCGCGCCATATCCGCCAAGGCGGTCGGCGATCGCCCGGACTTGATTCGGACGACCATTGGTCAGGTTAACGACGGTCTTGCCGGACAGGCCGGGACCGACGTGATGAAACGTGGCTTCGACGGCAGCGTAGTCGGTGAGGCACAGCACGATCAGATCGCTCGCTGCGATGGCTTCGGTGACCGTTTCGGCCCGGCGGGCACCGCGGGCAACGAGAGCGTCAGCCCGCGCCGATGTGCGGTTCCAGACGGTTGTTACGTTGCCCGCGTCGATGAGGGCGTTGGCGAGTGCCGTGCCCATCGCGCCGAGGCCGATGACCGAGATTGTATTGGACATCTGGTTTCTCCGTTCCCGTTCGTTTCAGGCCGCAGGCGACAATTGCTGGCCGAGACCGCCGTCGACCGTCAGTCTTGCGCCGGTGGTGAAGGTCGCGTCGAAGGCGAGGAACAGCACGGCGCGGGCCACTTCGTCGGCGGTGCCGTTGCGGCCCATCGGCGTGATCGCATCGCCCAGCGCCTTGAACTCGGCACGTTCCGCATCGGTGATGCCGGCAACGCCCTTGGTCGGCGTATCGATGAAGCCGGGGCTGACCGAATTCACCCGGATGCCGCGTGGCAAGAGCTCGGCGGCAAAGACGGAGGCAAACGAGATCAGCGCCGCCTTGCTGCCGCTATAGACAGCCATGCCCGCATGGCCGCCGACATCGGCAACCGACGAGGTGAAGACGATCGAGCCGCCGTCGCGGATCAGCGGCGCGAGGCGCTGGACGGTGAAGAAGGCGCCCTTGGTGTTGATCGTGAACTGGCGATCGTAACTGGCCTCCGTCACCTGGTCGAAGGGCTCGAGCAGCGACGTGCCGGCGTTGACGTGCAAGAGGTCGATCGACCCCAGCTTCTGCCCGACCGTCGCCCCGAGCACGGCGATCTCGCCGAGGTCGGAGATGTCGGACTTTACCGCATGAACGCGCGGTCCGAAGCGCTCCTGGATCCTGGCGAGGTTCGCCGCGTTGTTGCCGGTCAGCAGTACCTCGGCGCCACCGTCGACGAGCCGTTCGACGGTCGCCAGGCCCATACCATGCGTGCCGCCGATGACGACGGCTTTCTTGTCCTGATAGCTACCCATGTTCTCTTCCTTCGATGTTCGGTTTCGATGGAGAAGAGATAAAATCATGGACGACATTGCGAAAGTCTGGCAGTTGTGGATGTATCGTCTACATATGTAGACATTGGAATTTGCGATGCGCAATCTCAACGACTTCATCGTCTTTGCCCATGTGGTCGATCACAAGGGGTTTGCGCCGGCGGCGCGGGCGCTCAACGTGCCGAAATCGACGCTGAGCAAACGCGTGGCCGAACTGGAAAAGACGCTTGGCGTGCGGTTGATCAATCGCACGTCGCGCCGCTTCACCGTCACCGAGGTCGGCGAGGATTTCTATCGGCACGCCGCGGCGATGCTGATCGAGGCGGAAGCGGCGGAAGCCATAGTCAAGGGCCGGCTCGCCGAGCCAAGCGGCACGGTGCGGATTACCGCCTCGGTGCCGACGGCCCAGATGATGCTGGCTGGCCTCCTGCCGCCACTGGCGCTTGCCTATCCCAAGATGCGGGTGATGCTGCATGCGACCGATCGTTTCGTCGATGTCGTCCAGGAGGGCTTCGACATTGCGGTGCGCGACCACTTCGCGCCGCTGCCGGATTCGGGGCTCGTGCAACGGCATGTCGGCGCGGAGGTCATCTGGCTCGTCGCTGCACCCGCCTATCTGGAAAGTCGCGGGGCGCCGATCGAGCCGAGCGACCTTTCGCGTCATGACGGTCTTCTGGTATCCTTGACGGCAGAGGGATGGATGATGCGCAACGACGCAGGCGTGGTCGTCCGGGTCCGTCCCGAGCCGCGTTTCCTCGCCGACGAATCCCATGTGCTTCGCGCGGCCGCACTGTCCGGCCTCGGCATCACGGCGCTGCCGCGCAAGCTCTGCCGGGCGGAGATCGACGAGGGCAGCCTCGTTCGTGTCCTGCCCGAATGGGAGGCCGGCAGCGTCACCACGACCTTGCTGATGCCGCATCGACGCGGGCAATTGCCATCGGTGCGTGCGGTGGTCGGCTTCATCGCCGAGCATCTGCCCGGCGCGTGAGCGGTGGGGCGAGGGCTGCTTGTGCGGCCCAAAAGCGAGTGGTCGATCTTACAGGAAAGATCAACGGCCTACCGCATAATTCCTTAAATCGGAATCGATTTAAGGACGAAATTATGCAGCAAGTTTAAAGCGTTACAGCGTCCTTTGCGCGTCATATTTGACGCGCTGCGCTGTAGCATGTGGAAGAACCCAAAGGAGAGCGGACGTGGGACTTTTTTCAGGGCCATACGGAGAGCAACTGAAACGGGCGATGGATCAGGTGAAGTACAACGTCGCCGTCGCGAAGCTTGATGAGCCCATCAGCGACAGCGATGCTGTGGTCCTGTTTGCGGGCATGTTGGTCGTCCAGAATGTTCCGGTCAACACCGCCTTCGACCTTGCGTGCGAATACTCCGATCTGATCTCCAGCTTGCTGGAAAATGGATCAAACTCCCGGGAAGCATGATCTGCATCGGGCCGAAATGTCACGACATCGCAGCCAAAGCCGGTGCGAAAGCCCAATTGGGCGAAAGCGAAGCGCACCGGTCGCATCGGTGCCATTTCTGCAGGAACCACGTCAGGTCGTTCGAACGCAGGATCATAGACCTCCATTTTTCTGGAGGTCTATCTCTGTTCGTGGTCGCTCCTAGCGCTCGGCAAGCGCCGGTTCGCCCTTCTTCTCGCGCACGAGGTTCATGAACCGGCGGAAGAGGTAGTGGCTGTCCTGCGGACCCGGCGAGGCTTCCGGGTGATGCTGCACCGAGAAGACCGGCTTGCCGGCGACCCGCAGGCCGCAATTGGTGCCGTCGAACAGCGAAATGTGAGTCTCTTCAACGCCTTCCGGCAGCGACTTCGAATCGACCGCGAAGCCGTGGTTCATCGAGACGATCTCGACCTTGCCTGTGGTGTGGTCCTTGACCGGATGGTTGGCGCCATGGTGACCCTGGTGCATCTTCTCGGTCTTGCCGCCGAGCGCCAGCGCCAGCATCTGGTGACCGAGGCAGATGCCGAACACCGGGATATCGCTCTTCAAGAGGTCCTGGATCACCGGCACGGCGTATTCGCCGGTTGCCGCCGGGTCGCCCGGGCCGTTGGAGAGGAAGATGCCGTCCGGCTTCTGCGCAAGCACTTCGTCGGCGCTTGTCGTTGCCGGCATCACGGTGACGCGGGCGTTGAGGCCGGTGAAGAGGCGCAGGATGTTGCGCTTGACGCCGTAGTCGAGGGCGACGACGTGATAGTCGGCCTCGGCATCGCCGAGCGTCGAATGGCCTTCGTCCCAGACCCAGGGCTTCTCGGTCCACTGCGACGACTGGCCGGAGGTGGCAACCTTGGCAAGGTCGAGGCCTTCAAGCCCGCTCCAGGCCTTGGCTTCCTTCTTCAGCGTCTCGATATCGAAGACGCCGGAGGGGTCGTGAGCGATGACGGCGTTGGGCATGCCGTTTTCGCGGATCCAGGCGGTGAGCGCCCGGGTGTCGATGCCGCAAAGGCCGATGATGCCGCGTGCCTTCAGCCAGGCGTCGAGGTGCTTGACAGTCCGATAGTTCGACGGTTCGGTGATGTCGGCCTTGAAGATCACGCCGACCGCGCCGTGGCGGGCTGCCGGCGTCAGGTCTTCGATGTCTTCGTCATTGGCGCCGATATTGCCGATGTGGGGGAAGGTGAAGGTGACGATCTGGCTGAGATAGGAAGGGTCCGTCAGGATTTCCTGGTAGCCGGTCAATGCGGTGTTGAAGCAGACTTCCGCCTGCACCTTGCCGGTTGCGCCGATGCCCTTGCCTTCGATTACGGTGCCGTCGGCAAGAACGAGCAAAGCGGTGGGTTTTTCAGTGGTCCATGCGGGTGTCGCGGTCATCGTTCCTATCCCGTTGCGGCGTGGAGCGCGGGGCTTGAAAGCCCGGCGGCTGATCGCCATTTCATGTGCTCAGGCATGGACGCGCGGAATCCCCGCGAAAAGTGCTCACATGCCGATGTCGTGCAGGTGCGGGAAAATAGCCAAAGCGCAAAGCCCGGTCAACCAGCCGCTGTGAATTGTCTGGAAATAAAATTCCTTTTAATTCAAGCGGTTGTGCAATCCGTTTGATTGCACCTGCCACACTGGTTTAAGACGACGGCAACATTGACGCAGCGAACCGGTTCCGGGCAAGAGCACCGCGGGCCGGCTTCGACATGGAGAAAGACATGCGCGACCAGTTCGCTGAGGTACTGAAAGAAGCCCTGAAGGCCAAGGACACGCGGCGCACCTCGACCGTGCGGCTGATTCAGGCTGCGATCAAGGATCGTGATATCGCCAACCGTGGCCTGGGCAAGGATCCGGTCGGCGACGACGAGATCCTGCAGATCCTCGCCAAGATGATCAAGCAGCGCGAGGAATCGGCCCGAATCTATGACCAGGGCGGCCGGCCGGAGCTTGCAGAGCAGGAGCGGCAGGAAATCGTCATCATCAACCAGTTCCTGCCGGTCCAGCTGTCGGAAGACAAGGTTAGGGAACTCTGTGCATCGGTGATCCAGGAAACCGGCGCGCAGGGGCTGCGCGACATGGGCAAGTGCATGAATGCGCTCAAGGAGCGTTATCCTGGCCAGATGGACTTCGCCAAGGCTTCGGGCCTGGTCAAGGACCTGCTGAAGTAACCGACTGCGCCCGCTCATCTGCAGCGGGCGCCGTTGCGGCACTGAATGTGCCGGCGAGCCTTTCGTGGGCCCGATTGATCGGTGCGAATTTCTCCGCCTGATAATCCCAATACTCCCGGATGAAACCCTGCGACAGCCAGAGGCCGTCGCGGCCCGGCGGGCCATTCCATCCCATGCTCCCAAACTCCGTCGCCTTGCTGAGCACCGCTTGCGTGTCGAAATATATTCGCGTCAGGCGTGTATTGATGGGGCGCCTCCAGCAAGCCGGGTTCGCGATTGCTTCGTGATAGCCTGTGAATTGCGGGCACGGCCGGTCAGCGCTGTGGCGTCCGGCGGTTTCGCCGCCTATATGGAGGATCGACCAGAGGTATCCATGCGCTTTTCACAGTCCTTTCTTGACGAGATACGCGACCGCGTGCCGATTTCGGACGTGATCGCCAAACGCGTCACCTGGGATCGGCGCAAGACCAATGTCTCGCGCGGCGACTATTGGGCCTGCTGCCCGTTCCACGGCGAGAAATCCCCGAGCTTTCATTGCGAGGACCGCAAGGGCCGCTACCATTGCTTCGGGTGCGGCGTTACTGGCGACCACTTCCGCTTTCTCACCGACCTGGAAGGCCTGAGCTTCCCCGAGGCGGTGCAGCAGATCGCCGACATGGCGGGTGTGGCCATGCCGCAACCGGATCCGCAGGCCGAGCGGCGTGAGAAGGAACGCACCAGCCTGCTCGACGTGATGGAACTGGCGACCCAGTTCTTCGAGGACCAGCTGCAGACCGCCAATGGCGCCAAGGCGCGCGCCTATCTGCGCGAGCGCGGGCTGACGGGCCGCACGATCGAAACCTTCCGCCTGGGCTTTGCGCCCGACAGCCGCAATGCGCTCAAGGAATTTTTGGCCGGCAAGGGCATCGGCAAGGAGCAGATCGAGGCCTGCGGCCTCGTGGTGCATGGCCCCGATGTGCCGGTTTCCTACGATCGCTTCCGCGACCGCATCATGTTTCCGATCCTGTCGTCGCGCGAAAAGGTGATCGCGTTTGGCGGCCGCGCCATGTCGCCGGACGCGCCGGCCAAATATCTCAACTCCAACGAGACCGAGCTCTTCCACAAGGGCAACGTGCTCTACAATTTTGCCCGGGCGCGACGGGCGATGGCGGGGGTCGATGCCGCCGCGACGATCATCGCGGTCGAAGGCTATATGGACGTGATCGCCCTGCACCAGGCGGGCGTCGAGAACGCGGTCGCGCCGCTTGGAACCGCGCTTACCGAAAACCAGCTCGACCTGCTCTGGAAGATGACATCGCAGCCGGTGCTCTGCTTCGACGGCGATGGCGCCGGCATTCGCGCCGCCAACCGTGGCGTCGATCTGGCGCTGCCGCATCTGAAGCCCGGCCGCTCGGTGCGGTTTGCCATGCTGCCCGATGGCAAGGACCCCGATGATCTCGTGCGTCAGGAGGGGCGGGCGCCCTTCGACCGGGTGCTTGCCAATGCCCGCTCGCTGGCCGAGATGGTCTGGCAGCGCGAAATCCAGGGCGGCTCGTTCGACACGCCGGAAAAACGCGCCGAGCTTGAAGCCAGGTTGAAGCAGGTCACCGCCGTCATCGCCGACGAAAGCGTGCGGCGCCACTATGGCCAGGACATGCGCGATCGGCTGCACGCGTTTCTGCAAGCCTCCAGCCCCGGTCGCGGCGGCGAGCGGCGGCAATTCGAGCGCAGCGGCCGCCAGGGCGGCGGGCAACGCGGCGGGCCCGGGGCACGCCAACAGAACACCTCCGGTCCGACGGCGATCTCGGACCGGCTGGCGCGCTCGTCGCTGGTCAGTGGCCAGCAGGCGGTGCCGTCGCTGCGCGAGAGCGTGCTGGCGCTCACGATCGTCAATCATCCGCAGTTGCTGTTCGACGAATATGACGAGATCTCGACCATCGAGTTCGACCATCGCGATCTGCAGCGCTGCTGGGCGGCTGTCCTCAATGCCGCTGCCGCCAACGGCCCGCGCCTGACGCGCGAAGGGCTGGTGGAACAGCTCGACGCCGAAGGTTTTGCTCAACTGATCGCGGCCATCGACCAGCAGATCCGCTATGCCCGGCTGTGGACGGCGACGGCCGCTGCCGCGCCCGAGGATGCCCGCGAGGGATATCTGCAGGCGCTGGCGCTGCACCAGCGCTCCAAGGCGCTGCATTGGCAGCGGCGCGAGCTGGAGCGGGAACTGGCGCATGCGACCGAGGAGGGCGACCTTGAAGCCGTGCCGCAGCTCCTGCGCACGCTGCAGGAGGTTCAGCTCGAAGTGACGCGGCTTGAAAACCAGGAGGCGATCATCGAGGGCTTCGGCGTGCTTTCGGGCCGGGTGAAGGGACCGGCGGCCCGGTAACCGCCGAAAAGCCGCTCAGCCACGCCGAAATCCGGTCCGATCTTGGCTGGATTCCGACTATTCGCGCCAATGTTCGGCCACCCATGGAGCGGGGTGGATGTAATGGCGCAGGTGGCTGATCGGGTTCTTTTCACGATGGTCGCCGGTAAACAGCCGGCGAATGTGCCCAAGCGGCGTGTCCATCCGGCCGCGATAGCCATATTGCCCGTCGATCGCATGTTGCGGCAAAAGGCTGCGGGGGAAGAGCACCACGCGCGCATCGGCCGGCAGGCGGGGCGCAAGGAAGTAGTTCAGAGGAAAGATGTGGCGACAGTCCTGTCGAAAGTGCAGGACCCAGCGTCTCGGAAAGAGCTTCACGCCACCCGGTGCATTGCGTGTTACGAAGCGTTGCTCGAAACGATATTCGTCCGCGATTGCCTGCGGGTTGCCCCTGAACTTTTCCTGCAGTGATACGAGCTTGCCCACGGGGAAGCGGAAAACCGAGGTCTGGCCGAGGCGTTCGAAAGGCGTCGTCTGGTTTCTGGCCAGGACCACATCGTCAGGCCCTTCCACCTCGAAGAAGCAATCGAGCGATCCGACAATGACGATGTCCAGATCAAGAAACAGAACCGGTCCCTTGAGATTGCCGAGCTTCGGTCCCCAGAGTCGCGATTTCTGCCAGATGCCTGGCGTGTTCGTGGGCATATTCACAATGTCGAGCGGCGGCAGATCCTCGCAGAGAATTTCGTTGCGCAGCCCGTCGCGATTGTCGGTAAAGCAGGTGAAGGTGAAGGGTGGAGTGATGTTACGCGCCACCATGGCATAGAGCCGGTTGATAAACGGAGCGCCGTACTTCGTACCCCAGTTGATGCAGACCACCTGCTTGACGCCGCCGCTCGCTGCCAGAATGTTCGCCATGATGACCTTCCGGTTATGTCTATTCTCTGAATTGCCGATATATCAATAAGGCCAGGCTATGGAAAAGACCAACCCCCGAGCGAAAACGGCTGGCGATCCTCCCGGATAGTCCACCCAGTCTCTTCAATTAGGCTGACGGCTATGGCATTGCCGCGGTATCTGGCGATGATGGCAATGTGTGATTCCCCGAAGGAGATGTAATGGAGTTCGTCGAAAGGGCGCAGCCCGACAGAAGCGCTGCCAGCCAGCTCTTCGACGACGCCGGCCGAGCGCCGCTCGATGTTCTCAAGCGCGTCTACGGCTATTCCGCCTTTCGGGGCCGTCAGCAGGAAGTGGTCGAGCATGTGGCCGCCGGCGGTGACGCCGTCGTTCTCTTTCCAACCGGTGCCGGCAAGTCGCTCTGCTTTCAGATCCCCGCACTCTGCCGCACCGGCCTTGGCATCGTGGTTTCGCCGCTGATCGCGTTGATGCGCGATCAAGTGGAGGCGTTGAAGCAGCTCGGCGTCAATGCGGCGGCTCTCAATTCGTCGCTGACGCGTGAAGAGGCGGTTGCCGTGCGCCGGCAGATTTCTGACGGCACGCTTGATCTGCTCTACGTCACGCCCGAGCGCATCGTCACCGATGGCTTCGCCGACCTGATCGGCAAGGCCCGCATTGCGCTTTTCGCCATCGATGAGGCCCATTGCGTCTCGCAGTGGGGCCATGATTTCCGGCCGGAGTATCGCACGCTTGGCCTGCTCGCCGAGCGCTATCCCGGCGTGCCACGCATCGCGCTGACGGCAACGGCCGACCCGCATACCCGTGAGGATATCATCGAGCGGCTGTCGCTGCAGAGTGCCCAAGTCTTCACCACCAGCTTCGACCGGCCGAACATCGCCTATGAAATCGTCGAGCGCGACCAGCCGCGCCAGCAGTTGCTGCGGTTCCTGTCCCGTTTTCGCGGTTCGTCCGGCATCGTCTACTGCCTGTCGCGCGCCAAGGTTGAGGACACGGCGGAATGGCTGAACGGGCAGGGCATTCGCGCGCTACCCTATCACGCCGGCATGGACCGGACGTTGCGCGACGCCCATCAGGACGCGTTCCTGAAAGAGGAGAGCCTTTGCCTAGTCGCAACCGTCGCCTTCGGCATGGGCATCGACAAGCCGGATGTGCGCTATGTCGCCCATCTCGATCTGCCGGGATCGGTCGAGGCCTACTATCAGGAGACCGGCCGCGCCGGCCGCGATGGCCAGCCGTCCGAAGTCTGGATGGCCTATGGCATGGCCGACGTGCTGCAGCGCCGCCGGATGATCGACGAGGGCGGAGCGGCGGATGACATCAAGCGCATCGAGCGCGGCAAGCTCAACGCGCTTTTGGCGATCTGCGAGACGGCCGGCTGCCGCCGCCAGGCGATTCTCGCGCATTTCGGCGAGGCGCATCCCGGCCGTTGCGGCCATTGTGATACCTGCCTGAAGCCCGTGGAAACCTGGGACGGGACCGAGGCCGCGATCAAGGCGCTTGCCGCCGTCTACCGCACCGGTGAGCGCTTCGGCACCGGCCATGTCGTCGATGTGCTGATGGGGACCGTCAACGAAAAGACCGAGCGTTTCGGCCATGTCGACATGCCGGTCTTCGGCGCCGGCAAGGATCTGCCGGCCCGCACCTGGCAGTCGGTGTTTCGGCAATTGCTGGCGGCCGGTCTTGTCAGCGTCGATCATACGGCCTTCGGCGCAATCAAACTCGAGCCGGAGGCGCGCGCCGTGTTCAAGCGCGAGCGCCAGGTGCTGTTTCGCAAGGATCGCCCGCAGACGGGCAAGGCGGCGCGGCAGGCAAAATCCGGCAGCCAACGCGAGCGCGCCGACCTTGCCGGCTCCGATCTCGAACTGTTCGAACTGCTGCGCGCCGAGCGCTTCACCATCGCCAAGGACCTGAACGTGCCGCCCTATGTCGTCTTCCCGGACGCAACGCTGATCGCGCTTGCCAAGGAGCGCCCGCGCGGCTTCGACGAACTGCTCGACATTCCGGGCATCGGCGAAAGCAAACGCGAGCGCTACGGCGAGGCGTTTCTGGCCGTGATCGACGGGTATCTGGAGGGGTGAGTCTGCACGTCTGACCGAGACGCTGCGCTGTCATGCGTGCTCTTTCTCGGAAGAAGTTGAGTCACTCGCGCCGCCGACGCGGCGCGATAGATGGTGCTTGATGGGAGCTTCGATCTTCGACCACTCAAAAGCTGGAGTGGCCGAAGCAATCTGTCTCGCACCGCTGAGCGCGCGACAGAAAATGTCCGTAAAGCCGGCTCGCCATGCAATGCCCTGTCGTTTTCCCTTGTGATCGCGGCCGAGGCCCCTCGGTCCGCTGGAATTTGCTGCAACGGGAAAGCTGTCGTGGTACTCGTCTGGCACGAAACGTCCTTTTCACAGCGAAAGCGGCCCGCCATGACCTCAGCCTTCTTGTCCCACCTTCGTTCCGAACTCGACGGCCTGAAGTCATCAGGGCTCTACAAGTCGGAGCGGGTGATCGTGTCGAAGCAGGCGGGCGAGATCGAGGTTGCCTCTGGCGAGCGGGTGCTGAACTTCTGCGCCAACAACTACCTCGGCCTTGCCGACAACGAAGAACTGGCCGAGGCCGGCAAAAAGGCGCTCGACCGTTATGGCTACGGCATGGCGTCGGTGCGCTTCATCTGCGGCACGCAGGAAGAGCACAAGCAACTCGAGGCGCGCATCTCCTCCTTCCTCGGCATGGAAGACACGATCCTCTATTCCTCCTGTTTCGATGCCAATGGCGGCCTGTTCGAGGCGCTGCTCGGCGAAGAGGATGCGATCATCTCCGACGCGCTGAACCATGCCTCGATCATCGACGGCGTTCGCCTCTCCAAGGCCAAGCGCTTCCGCTATGCCAACAACGACATGGCAGCGCTCGAGCAAGAGCTGAAGAAGGCCGAAGGCAGCCGCTTCAAGCTGATCGCCACCGACGGTGTCTTCTCGATGGACGGCATCATCGCCAATCTGCAGGGCGTGTGCGACCTCGCCGAGAAGTACGGCGCCATGGTCATGGTCGATGACAGCCACGCGGTTGGTTTCGTCGGCAAAAACGGCCGTGGCTCGGCCGAACATTGCCGTGTCGAAGGCCGCGTCGACATCATCACCGGCACGCTCGGCAAGGCGCTCGGCGGCGCCTCGGGCGGTTACACCTCTGGCAAGGCCGAGGTCGTCGACTGGCTGCGCCAGCGCTCGCGGCCCTACCTGTTCTCCAACACGCTGGCGCCGGTGATCGCGGCTGCCTCGCTCAAGGTGTTCGACCTGATCGAGAACGGCGATGCGCTGCGGGCGCGACTGTCGGCCAATGCGACGCTGTTTCGCACGGAGATGTCGAAGCTCGGCTTCACGCTTGCCGGCGAAGGCCATCCGATCATCCCGGTGATGCTGGGCGATGCGGCGCTGGCGCAGGAGATGGCCGCACGCATGCTCAAGAAGGGCGTCTACGTCATCGGCTTCTCCTTCCCGGTGGTGCCGAAGGGGCAGGCGCGCATCCGCACGCAGATGTCGGCCGCCCACAGCGATGAGGACGTGCGCCGCGCGATCGCCGCATTCGAAGAGGTCGGCCGCGACCTCGGTGTTATCTGAGGGAGGGGTCCATGACGAACATGATGAAGGCGCTGGTCAAGACGAAGCCCGAGGTCGGGCTTTGGATGGAGCGGGTGCCGGTGCCGGAGGTCGGACCGAACGACGTTCTGATCAAGGTGAAGAAATCGGCCATCTGCGGCACCGACGTGCACATCTGGAACTGGGACCAATGGGCCCAAAAAACCATTCCGGTGCCGATGGTCGTCGGCCATGAATTCATGGGCGAGATCGCCGAGGTTGGCTCGGCCGTCACCAAGTATCACGTCGGCGAGCGCGTCTCGGGCGAAGGCCACATCGTTTGCGGCAAATGCCGCAATTGTCGCGCCGGCCGCGGCCACCTTTGCCGCAACACGCTCGGCGTCGGCGTCAACCGGCCGGGCTCGTTCGGCGAATTCGTCTGCCTGCCGGAATACAATGTCGTGCCGATCCCCGACGATGTGCCGGACGAGATCGCCGCGATCTTCGATCCCTTCGGCAATGCCGTGCACACCGCACTCTCCTTCGACCTCGTCGGCGAGGATGTGCTGGTGACCGGCGCCGGACCGATCGGCATCATGGGCGCGCTCGTTGCCAAGCGCTCGGGTGCGCGCAAGGTGGTCATCACCGACATCAATCCGACGCGGCTGGCGCTCGCCAAAAGCGTCGGCATCGACTATGTGGTCGATGCCTCCAAGGAAAACCTCGCCGACGTGATGAAATCGATCGGCATGACCGAGGGTTTCGACGTCGGGCTTGAGATGTCGGGTGCGGCACCGGCTTTCCGCGACATGATCGACAAGATGAACAATGGCGGCAAGATCGCCATTCTCGGCATTGCGCCTGCCGGTTTCGAGATCGACTGGAACAAGGTCATCTTCAAGATGCTCAACCTGAAAGGCATCTACGGTCGCGAGATGTTCGAAACCTGGTACAAGATGATCGCCTTCGTCCAGGGCGGGCTTGATCTTTCGCCCGTCATCACCCATCGCATCGGCATCGACGAGTTCCGCGACGGCTTCGAGGCCATGCGCTCCGGCAACTCCGGCAAGGTGGTGATGGACTGGTAAGACCGGGCGCTTCGGCGCGGTGTCGCAACCCAAAAGGCCGCGCGTTCCATGGATGCGCGGCTTTTTCGTCAGTTGGCAAGGCCGAACTGGATCTCGATCTCGTGGTAGCGGGCTCCCGGGCCTGCCCAGCGGTGATAGATCTCGCGGCTCTCGCCGGAGAAATTGTGCCTGCTCATCTCGATCTTTGCCACCAGCGGCGCATAGCCCTGGGTGAACAAGCTGCGCATCGGCCCCTGATGCAGGGTGGACGCCACCATGATCGGCTCGAGCTCGATCATATCCAGTGCCCCACGATAGCCGCCGTCGCCTTCCACCGGGCGGCAGATGCGCCAGTCGAACAGGGTGTTGGCATTGTTGGGCAGGTTCTGTGCAATAAAGATCCACGGCCCAGCGGGTTTGAGCCCCGCCCGTTCGATTTCCGCGTCGATCTTCGGCGCCAACTCGGCGGCCGCATGCCTGACGTCGGCAAGGGTGATCCTGCGCGTCACGCCGATGACGCGCATCGCGTCTGTTTCCTTGATGTTCATCCGGGCCTCCGTTCGTGGACAAAAAGTCATTCGAGATCGGGTCGCAGGCAAGCGAAAACCCGGAATAATGTTGCGAACTCACAGGCGAAGTCCGGCATTTCAGGAATTGTTTTGCGTCTTGGCAGCCGGCGTCCGCTCCGGCTTGTTCGCCGACTTCTGCGCACTATCTTTGCCGACAGTCGCGGGTGATTGCGATCAACGGTTGTGACGGCCAAAGGAACCAGTGCATGCGTTACGAGGGAAGTTGCCATTGTGGGAAGATTGCTTTCGAGGTCGAGGGAGACTTCGCCGAGGCGATCGATTGCAATTGTTCGATGTGCCGCCGGCGCGGCGGATTGCTGGCCTTCGTTGCGCGCGACAGCCTGAGCCTGAAGACACCGAGGGCCGATCTTTCGACCTATGAATTCAACAGGCATGTCATCAAGCATCATTTTTGCGCCCATTGCGGCATCGCGCCTTTCGGCGAGGGGGACGGCCCCAACGGGCCGATGGCGGCCGTCAACCTGCGCTGCCTGCCGGAGTTCGACATCGAGGCGGTGAAGATCGTCAAATACGACGGGCTATCGGTGTAACTGGCGTAGAGGGTATAGCTATGGTTGCGCGATCCGCGAGGGCGCAATTTGGCCTTGCCGATAAACAGCATCGACCCTTGTCTTTCTACGGGCAGCGCCTACATGTTCAGCGGAAGCTGATAAACACCAAAAACCGTGAACTGAGGCGATTTTTGTCGAATCGGGCGGTTTTTCAGCGGAAATGCTTGACGGGATCGAAAATTCTGGGAATCACCATTTCCAAGCAAGAAATGGCGAAATGACACGGCGGTTAGGATATCATGCCAGTAGTGCTTCAGTGGCAGGACTGTCGAAGCTTGCCCGCTTTGCCACGATCGCTATCGTGGTTAATCAGGAATTAAACATCATCCCGTTACGTCAGGGGAAATGATTCGGTGGCGGGTGCGCGGCGCACCCGGACCTTCGAGCGGCATTTGCACCGGGCTCACGCCGGTTGCGACAAGGAAAGCGACGAACTAAATGGCAACCAAAGTCAAAGAAAACGAAGAAGCTGACGTTGAACGCGAAGGCGCTCCGGACGGCCCGCTTCTCGATCTTTCCGATGACGCTGTCAAGAAGATGATCAAGGCCGCCAAGAAGCGCGGCTATGTGACGATGGACGAGTTGAACTCCGTCCTGCCGTCCGAAGAAGTCACCTCCGAGCAGATCGAAGACACGATGGCGATGCTCTCCGACATGGGCATCAACGTCATCGAAGACGAGGAAGCTGAGGAAGCCGCCGGCGGCAGCAGCGACGACGAAAGCAGCGACGACGACAACGACGGCGAAGGCGGCGAACTGGCCACCTCCGGCGGCACGGCGCTTGCGGCGACGAAGAAGAAGGAGCCGACCGACAGGACCGACGACCCGGTGCGCATGTATCTGCGCGAAATGGGTTCGGTCGAGCTTCTGTCGCGCGAAGGCGAAATCGCGATTGCCAAGCGCATCGAGGCTGGCCGCGAGACGATGATCGCCGGCCTCTGTGAGAGCCCGTTGACATTCCAGGCGCTGATCATCTGGCGCGACGAACTCAACGAAGGCCAGACGCTGCTGCGCGAGATTATCGATCTCGAAACCACCTATTCCGGTCCCGAGGCAAAGGCTGCTCCGCAGTTCCAGAGCCCGGAAAAGATCGAGGCCGACCGCAAGGCCGCCGAGGAAAAGGAAAAGACCCGCAAGGTTCGCGCCGCCAACGACGACGACATCACCAATGTCGGCGGCGACGTCATGCCGGCCGAGGAGGAAGAGGAAGACGACGACGAGTCGAACCTCTCGCTCGCCGCCATGGAAGCGGAACTGCGCCCGCAGGTCATGGAAACCCTCGACATCATCGCCGAGACCTACAAGAAGCTGCGCAAATTGCAGGACCAGCAGGTGGAAGCCCGCCTCGCTGCCACCGGCACGCTGTCGCCGGCCCAGGAGCGCCGCTACAAGGAGCTCAAGGACGAGCTGATCAAGGCGGTCAAGTCGCTGTCGCTCAACCAGAACCGCGTCGACAGCCTCGTCGAGCAGCTCTACGACATCTCCAAGCGCCTGATGCAGAACGAGGGTCGCCTGCTGCGCCTTGCCGAATCCTACGGCGTCAAGCGTGACTCGTTCCTCGAGCAGTATTCCGGTGCCGAGCTCGATCCGAACTGGATGAAGTCGATCAGCAACCTGGCCGGCAAGGGCTGGAAGGAATTCGCCAAGAGCGAAAACCAGACGATCCGCGACATCCGTCAGGAAATCCAGAACCTTGCGACCGAAACCGGCATCTCGATCGCCGAGTTTCGCCGTATCGTCTCGATGGTGCAGAAGGGCGAGCGCGAAGCGCGCATCGCCAAGAAGGAAATGGTCGAAGCCAACCTGCGCCTCGTCATCTCCATCGCCAAGAAGTACACCAACCGCGGTCTGCAGTTCCTCGATCTCATTCAGGAAGGCAACATCGGCCTGATGAAGGCGGTCGACAAGTTCGAATACCGCCGCGGCTACAAGTTCTCGACCTATGCGACCTGGTGGATCCGTCAGGCGATCACCCGCTCGATCGCCGACCAGGCACGCACGATCCGCATTCCGGTGCACATGATCGAAACGATCAACAAGATCGTTCGCACGTCGCGCCAGATGCTGCACGAAATCGGTCGCGAGCCGACGCCGGAAGAACTGGCCGAGAAGCTCGCCATGCCGCTCGAAAAGGTCCGCAAGGTCCTCAAGATCGCCAAGGAGCCGATCTCGCTCGAAACCCCGGTGGGCGACGAAGAGGATTCGCATCTCGGCGATTTCATCGAGGACAAGAACGCGCTTCTGCCGATCGACGCCGCCATCCAGGCGAACCTGCGCGAAACGACGACCCGTGTTCTGGCTTCGCTGACGCCGCGCGAAGAGCGCGTCCTGCGCATGCGCTTCGGCATCGGCATGAACACCGACCATACGCTCGAAGAAGTCGGCCAGCAGTTCTCGGTTACCCGCGAACGTATCCGTCAGATCGAAGCGAAGGCGCTGCGCAAGCTCAAGCACCCGAGCCGCTCGCGCAAGCTGCGCAGCTTCCTCGACAGCTAAGGCGGCAGCCTTGCAGAATAAATGGCCGGGCAGATTGCCCGGCTTTTTCGTTTGTGCCTACGCCTTTGTGATTTCTTGTGAGGCCCTCGACCCGGGACTATACTCGCGCCTTTGGAGCAATTGGGGCACCCCGTCTAGGACGCGGGAGCAGTCGCACCGCGGGCGTGAAGCGTGCCTCGTTGGAGGTGTGAGATGACCACTTATGTCGTGCTCCTCAATTGGACAGAGCAGGGCGTGAAGAATGTGCGCGAGTCTCCAAAGAGGCTCGACGCGGCAAAGCAGGTGCTTTCCGACATGGGCGGCTCCTTCAAGCATTTCTTTTTGACCATGGGCGAATACGACATGGTGGCCATCTGCGAGGCGCCCGATGATGCGGTTGCTGCGCGTTTCGCGTTGACGCTCGGTATGGCCGGCAATGTGCGCACGAAAACGCTCAAGGCATTTCCCGAAGCGGCCTATCGTGAACTGATCGCCTCGCTCGGGTAGGCCAAGCCGAAGCGATGGTCCCAGGGCTGCGCTATTGCGCGGGCTCGACATGCCGCCTGTCACGATGACGCGACAGGCGGCTGCCGTTTACGGCGCCCCGTTTCCGGAGAGGATGCGGGCCGCACCGCGCATGGCGTCGCGAAAGGCGCCGGCAAGCGCGATGGCGAAGACGCATGCCCTCGCCATTTTGCTTCTGGCGGGCTTCAGTCGGCTGACGGCACGGGGCAACTGAGGTCGCCTTCCTCGCAGCTCAGATAGGTCTTGAAGTCCTTGACACGGTTCTGCGTCAAGCCATCCCGGCATTGAGCGACGATCATCGGATAGGCAGAGCCGTCCGCCACACCGGAACCGGAAAAACTGCACTCCGCATCGCGGAAGGCGATCCATGCCTTTTGTGCCGCAACCAGCAGCTTGGTCTTGTCCTGGTCGTCCTTCAGGCGTGCCTCGATCTGCTTGTAAAGGGTGTTGAGCTCGGTGTCGGAGGCCTTGAGCGCTTTGTCGGCGCATTCGTTCATCGTTGCCTGGTCGCTGGCATTGGCACAATCGTCGGCCCATGCGGCCGGCGCCAAGCCGGTCAACCCGACAAAGGTTGCAAACGTCAAAGCAGGAAATCGCATCTCTTCGCTCTCCTCGTTTCGCGCGTGCCGCCGTCGGCATTCCCGCGTTCCCGCGTGACCTTCGAAAACCTGCGGAATACCGGCGCGGCTGCCGTGCCCCAGCGCGCCGAGAATAGGTCAATCCTGAAACTTCAGATAGCAGAATCTTGAGAGATACACGCCACGCCCGCGATCACTCGCATTCGATTCAAAACCGATCCTTAACGTTTACGTTTTATCAATCTCTCGGAAACGAGAGGTTCGAAGATGCGTTGCGTTTTTGTCGTCGTCCTCCTGTTGCTGGCCGGTTGCGCAACGGTGCCGAGAGACACCCGGAACGCATGCGCGGTTTTCGAGCAGCGAGATGGCCTTTTCAACAATTGGCGCCGCGCCGCCTATCAGGCGGAGCGCGAATATGGCGTGCCCGTTCCGGTGCTGATGGCGACGATCTATACGGAATCCGGCTTCCGCCATAATGCCAAGCCGCCGCGGACCAAGCTGTTCGGCTTCATTCCCTGGACGCGGGTGTCGTCGGCCTACGGCTATTCGCAGGCGCTCGACGGCACCTGGGCGCGCTACCAGAGCGAAACCGGCCGCTGGACGGCGCGGCGCTCCGATTTCGCCGACGCCATCCGCTTCATCGCCTGGTATCACCGCGAAAGCGGCCAGCGAAACGGTATCGCCCTCAACGACACCTATCGGCTCTACATCGCCTACTATCACGGCCATGCCGGCTATGCCCGCGGCAATTGGAGCGACACGGCCAAGAACGGCGCCAAGCGCGCCGCCGGCATGGCATCGCTCTACAGCCGCCAGCTCAACGGCTGCGGCAGCTGATGTAACATCAGCGCAGGTTGGCATGGGCTCAGCCGGCAGCTGCCTTTTCAAGCCCGGCGACGTCGATCTTGACCATACCCATCATCGCCTGCTGGGCGCGGCCGGCGCGCGCCGGATCGGGATCGCTCAGGTGACGCATCAGCGCATCGGGGATGATCTGCCAGGCAAGGCCGAAACGGTCCTTCAGCCAGCCGCAATGCTGCGGCGTGCCGCCGTCGAGCAGCCGTTCCCAGTAATAATCGACCTCCGCCTGATCGGCGCAGCGCACGAAGAACGAGACGGCTTCGGAAAATTTGAAATGCGGCCCGCCATTGAGCCCCATGAACGCCTGTCCCTCGAGTTCGAACGAGGCGGTGAAGGCTTTGCCGTCCGGCCCCTTCTTGATGTCGGTGACGCGGGCATTGCGGAAGATGGAAGTGTAGAAGTGGATGGCGTCTTCGAGCTGGTTGTCGAACCAGAGAAAGGGCGTGATCTTCTGCATGACGGTTTCTCCTTTGGGTGATGGTCAGTCCCAAGGACGAACGGAGGGCGGGCTTGCCGACAGGCGGTCAGGATTTTTTCGCAAAGCCGTGCGATGGGGCGCTCTTTTGCCGCGACGGGCCGTCCGGGAACGGCGGCGAGGGCACCACAACACGCATCATCCGGAAAATTCGCAGGCACTGTCGGAACCTTTCCATCCCGTTCGTCCTTTGGTGGTTGAAGCAACCGAGGAGGATATCGACATGAGTTACGTGGATGGTTTCATCGTTGCCGTGCCCAAGGCCAACATCGAGGCCTACAAGAACATGGCGAGGGAGGCGGGCGACGTGTGGATGGAGCATGGTGCGCTCTCCTATGCGGAATGCCTCGGCGACGACGTGCCCTATGGCGAGGTGACGTCCTTTCCCCGCGCTGTGCAGGCCAAGGAAGACGAGACCGTGGTCTTTTCCTGGATCACCTACAAGTCGCGCGCCGACCGCGACGCGATCGTCGCCAAGGTGATGGCGGATCCGCGGCTGCAGGGCGATGCCTGGAAGAATGTGTTCGACGGCAAGCGCATGATCTATGGCGGCTTCGAGGCCTTTCTTGAGAAATAGCCGTAGAACCTGGCAGAGCGCTTGGGCTTGACTTGGGGCGGCTTTTGCCGACCCGTTGGGGAGGAGGTGCGCGTTTTGCCGCCGCCAGCCGAGGAGACGCGACGCCGATGCCGCAGACCACGATCGTCATTTCCACCCGCGGACAGGGGCTCTACGAGTTCACCGACGAGGCAGCCGAGTTCGTCCGCGCCAACGGCACGGGCGAGGGGCTTTTGACCGTGTTTGTGCGCCATACCTCCTGCTCGCTGATAATCCAGGAGAACGCCGACCCCGACGTGAAGCGTGACCTCAGCGAATTCTTCGGCCGGCTGGTGCCGCCATCCTCCGACCCGTCGATGCGCTGGGTGGTTCACACGCAGGAGGGACCGGACGACATGCCGGCCCATATCAAGGCGGCGCTGACGCAGGTATCGATCGGCATCCCGGTCAATGCGGGGCGAATGGCGCTCGGCACCTGGCAAGGGCTCTATCTCTTCGAACATCGCGACCGGCCGCACCGCCGCGAGATCGTGCTGCACCTTGGCCCCTGACATCCACCGATTGTGCTCTTGATCGCGGCCGCGCCTTGAAGGGCGCGGTCTGCCTTCCATATTCGTTAGGGGAGGGGGCGCGGAAGTGAATTTGCCCGCGCGTCGTCCGAAAGGCATGGCCGAACCCGCAATCAGCATCTGAGGCAGATATGACCGACGCGCAGACCATTGCCAGCCGCTTTATCGACGCATTGAACGACCGCGATTTCGACGCACTGGCGCGGCTGGTCGATGAGGATGTGGCGCTTGATTCGGTGACCGGCCAGCGCACCGTCGGCGTCGGGCCGTTGCGGGCAAGCGTCATGACCTATCTCCGGCATTTCGACGAAACCTACGGGGATGTCGTGCTGATGCGCGACAATTTCGGCCAGCGGATCGCTGCCGACCTGACGGCGCGCGGCACTTACCGCGAGACGCTGGAAGGGTTCCCCGCTGCCTCCGGCCAGAGCTATTCGATCCCGAGCGTCTTCGTGATCGAGATCGAGGATCAGTCGATCACCCGCATCAGCCACTATCGCAACATGCGCGCCTTCGAAGCCGAACTTTCCGGCTGAGCGACATCGACGCACCAAGGCCGCCCCAAAGAATCGTGTTGGTTCTGCCCCCGCTTGTCGCGCTCAGAGCCGCAATCCTGTGGTCCATCCGATCCGCTACAGCGCGTCGCGATCCTAAGGATTCGCTTGTTGCGCTTTAAGCTCTTGTTTTTGCGCATGTCGTTGTCGCAAAACCGCTGCGCACTTTTGCGCGACATGCTCTAGTTCACTGATATTGCTGTCGAATGTCAGCATTGCGCTTGCCGGCCGCGCGCCGCTGCGCCTCTCTCAAAAGTCGAACGAATCTTTTGCCTCGCGCCCGTTTTCGTCAGGTGCCCGCAACCTGAACCCTGCATGAATGTGCAGTTCCGCTAGCGTTCAGTTTCGCGCCGCTATTGTCCGATCAATCGCTTGGGACGGTGATTGCACATTGACCCCTTCAAGCCCTCGGAGAATGACCATGAAGAATATCCTCATCAACGCTGCCGCCGCCGTCGTCATCGGTTTGACCGGCCTCGTCGGTGCCGCCTCCACCGCTTCGGCAGAAACGATCGAATTCGGCTTCGGCCCGCGCGGCGGCGTCGATGTCCAGTATCGTGACTACGATCGCGATTTCGACCGTGGTTACGACGACGAGCGTGACTGGGGTCGTGACCACCGCGGTCGTGATCGCCACTGGGATGGTGGCCGCCGCAGCCGCTGCGCCCCCTGGATGGCCGTCGACAAGGCCCGTGACCATGGCCTGCGCCGCGCCTATGTCGCCGACGTCTCGCACCGCCGCATCGTCGTTGAAGGCAGCCGCCGCGGCTACCGCCAGACGATCGCCTTCGCCAACGTTCGCGGTTGCCCCGTTATCGGTCGTTGGTAAGCGATCGGCCGCTGGTAATCCAAGCCTTTTCCGTCCTGTCTCCCCCGGCCGGCGGAAATGCACCCCTCACGCCCCAGGCGTGAGGGGTTTTTCTTTGCCTGAATGAGGCGCGTAGGAACGTATCTGGCGGCTTGTCGACGTCCGCATCCCGCATGCGGTTGCGCGGACGTCGCTGAAGACTGCGGGTGACATGTATCGAGAGACGGCGCGAGACGGGGAAGAGGCGGCCCTGCCGTCGGTCGCCTTTGCTGCATAGCTCCTCAAATCGGAATCGATTTGAGGAGCTATGCAGCAAGTTTAAAGTGTTACAGCGTCCTTTGCGCGCCATATTTGACGCGCGGCGCTGTAAGCCGGACACAAAAGAGCCCCGCGCGGCTGCAACCGCGCGGGGCTTTTTGTTCGTCCAATGCCTGTCTGAGCCGAGTGCAGTGTCAGGCAGGTCCGGTACCGCAAAGCCCGCCCACGATGTCGGCAGGCGGGCGCGACCACAAGCGGTTACTGCTTGATCGCGAAGGTGACGTTGACCGTGACGTTGTAGCTGTTTTCGCCGGTTGCCATCGGCACGCTATCGGCTGCGTATTCCTTGGCCATGCCGGCGCGCATCATCGGAACCGGCTCCGGACGGAAACCCTGCTCGGTGATGTTGACGATGTTGCCGAGCGAGACGCCGGCAGCCTCCGCCAGCACCTTGGCTTTCTCGATGGCGTCGGCAACGGCGGCCTTGCGCGCTTCGGTGATCGCGCCTTCCGGCTTGTCGTTGGTGAACTGGATGCCGCCGCCCTGGTTGACGCCGAGCGTTACCGACTTGTCGACGATCTCGCCGAGCTTGGCGAGGTCGCGCACGCGCACGCTGACGCCGTTGGCCACCTGGTAGCCGATCAGCTCCGGCGGGCGATTGCCGCCGTCATTGTTGGTCGGGTAGTTGTATTGCGGGTTGACCGAAAAGCCACTCGTCTGCAGGTCGCGCTCGGCAATGCCGCCATCCTTGAGTGCCGCCAGAACCTCGGCCATCGTCTTGTTGTTGGCGTCGAGCGCCTCGCGCGCGGTCTTGGCGTCCTTGACGACGCTCAGCTGCAGGATCGCCATGTCAGGCGCGATCGACGAGCGACCTTCGCCGGCAACGGTGATGATCGCTTCGCGCTCCTTGGCGGCATCCTGCGCGTGTGCGCCGGCAGCGGCAATACCCGCAAAGGCAGCGGCAAAGGCAACGATGGAAAGCGTGCGGGCAGTGCGTGTGGAAGTCATGGGTCGTGTCTCTCCGGTTGTTTCTGTCCCTGCTGCTTTCATGCTTATCGATTGTGTGGGCATTGCGGCAATGACTTGTCGTCAAAAAGGTTTTCAGCTAGAGCCATTGCCGATCACGAACTGCCATTGGTTCGCGATGCCCGGATCTTCGATCCGGCGTGGGCCTGTAGCTCAATGGTTAGAGCCGGCGGCTCATAACCGCTTGGTTGGGGGTTCGAGTCCCTCCGGGCCCACCAGTCTGCCCATTGACATTGATTTTGCTAGGTTTTTGGCTGTTTTTGCCCCACATTTGGTGGGGTAGCCGATTTAAGACACTCTCAAGCGTTTTCGTTGCTATCCTCTGCGTAGATTTTCTTCAGCCGGCCCTCGTTGTGATTTTTGCTCACCGCGTAAAAAAGGCCCGCCAAAGGCGGGCCAAATCGCTGGGGGAGTAACCGAGCGGGGGATTCAAATTTACTGATCCCAAACCAGCTAAGAACTCGCTCGCTTTCCGGAAGCGGCCAGTGCTAGCCCGGCGAGCACGAGTCCCACACCTGCTGCGAACATCAGGCCCAATCTGTCACCGAAGAGAAACGCGCTGGCGCTGATGCCGGATACGGGCTGGAGATATTGGACGCTCGCCGCAACACGCGCCGGGACAACTTTCAGAAGATAAAGCCATAGGATCAGCCCCATCACAGTGACCACAACGCCGAGATAGGTGATGGCCACCAGAGCTTGGGCTGTGATGTGGATGCTCTGCTGGCTCATTTCCCAGCCCGCGAGCGGCATAACCGTCAAAAGCCCGACGAGCATGTTCCATGCCGCGATAGGCATCAGGCCGTATTTCTCTGTCAGCTCCGCGCTCCAGATGTAATAGATCGCGATGCCCATCGCCGAGATCAGCATCAGGATGACGCCGGAGGTCGTTGTTCTTGACATGTCGTCAACACCCGGTCCGCTGCCGACCGCCACTAGGGCGATCCCGACGAATGCAGCCAACAGGCCGCTCCATTGCAGCGGCGTTACCGATTGTTTGAAGCGGATGGCCGCCAGAATGACCATAAACAATGGAATGGTCGCCGAGAGGATCGTTGCGACGGACGCCGATGTGCCTTGGACGCCAAACGACTGGGCAACGTTGCCCAGTGTGATACCCATGACACCCAAGCCTATAATGCCGGGAATTGCTCTTCTAGGAACCCGGAGTTCGCGTCGGGCCAGGAACATCATGAGCGGCACAGCTACCATGAAGCGGAGTGCGGTGAACGTCATTGGAGGAATGCTGCCAAGGCCGAGCTTCGTGATCGGTATCGAAAGCCCCCACATCAGTGCCAGAAGGAACATAGCCCCTACGCTCTTGGTTGAGAGCGAACCTGCTGGAGCGAGCGGTCCAGGGATAACGGCTGTATCGAAAGAATTCTGGGACATCTTTGATCGCCTTAGAATTGGCACGTACGTGAGATTGTGCCATCCATAAGGCGAGCGATGTCCGTTCGACAAACCATTTGTTCTCACAGGATGCGTGATGTGAGTTCACGCATGTAATTATGGCCGCCCATCTTCCACCGCTTCAGACACTTCGAGCCTTTGAAGCAACTGGTCGACGGTTGAGTATGACGCTTGCTGCACAGGAGCTTCATCTCACCCACGGCGCGGTGAGCCGTCAGATAAAGGCACTGGAAGATTACCTGGGGGTGCCCCTCTTTCGCCGTCTGACGCGTAGGATCGAGCTGACGGAAGCGGGTCAGTCCTATTTCAGCACTGTCACCCGTCTTCTTTCCGAGTTGATGCGAGAATCGGAAGAATTGCGTCGCAAGAACGACGCATCCCGTCTCGTCGTAAACTGCAGCGTCTCCTTCGCCAGCAAGTGGTTGACGTCACGACTGCATCGCCTAATGGCCGACGCACCTGAACTCGATGTCCATCTGGAGGTCACCGATGCGGCCGTCGATTTCACCACGAGCCATGTCGATGTCGCGCTGCGTTACGGCGACGGCCGCTATGTTTACGCGGCGGCGGAGCGCATCATGAACGAGACGGTGTCTCCTGTGTGTTCCCACGAGTATCACGAAAGGATGGGCGGGATTCATGCGCCAGGCGACCTGGTGAAATGCCAACTCATTCACGAGATCGGGATGAACACGACATGGGAGCGGTGGTTCGCGATGATGGAACTACCTTATCCAGGCATGCGCGGGCCTGGGTACAGCCATGGGAGCATGTCCATTGAGGCCGCAATTCGAGGGGCGGGCGTCGCGCTCGGACGAAGTGTTCTTGTCGCGGAAGACCTTGCCGCTGGACGTCTGGTATCACTATTTCCCGAGGCAAAACTCGAGGTGGAGTGGGGTTACGATCTGATCTACCGAGTCGGCAATCAAGATCACCCCAAGGTCCGTGCTTTTCGAACCTGGATTCTGAAAGAGGTGCGAGAATTCATGCGCAGTATGCGGGGCTGAAATGTCCGCAAATTTCAGAACGCTCCGAGTGAGTTGCGTGGGACACAGGCGGCAAAATACATAACAACATTAAAGGTTCCAAAAATGTCCCACATTTTTTGAACCTATTGATGTAACTGCCTTTTCAGAATTCCTCCGGGCCCACCATCTATTTCTGGCGCGCCATGAACGTCTGAACTGGCCGCCATCAACGTCTGAACTCTTTGGACAAGAAAAGACCGCGGCGAGCTACAGCCAGATGCCACTTCGCGCCAACAGCCGTCATCGCGGCAGAATGTTCTGGTTCATGTGGAAAAGATTGTGTGGATCATAAGCGCGTTTGACCATCTGGAGCCTTGCGTAGGTTTCAGCACCGAAAGCGTCACGGACAAGATTTTCGCCCTCTCCGAGTCCGGGAAAGTTCAGATACAGGCGACCGGTGGAATAGAGTTGCATGTCCCGCCAGACGTCGCGAACCCAACCGATGTTGGCTTCGTCATCTGCCGGATCGGACCAGATCGCATCGAGGCTGAGCATGAAGGGCATGGAGCGATCGCCAAAAGCGGTGGCATCGGCTGCAACGCGCTGCACCGCTCCGCCGAATTTCCAGATTGAGGCAAGGGTCATCTCGGACGGTCGCGTCGCCACACGCCTGGTAATCTCCGCGACAACACCGTTGTCAAGGCCCGCAAGGTAGGTCGATTTCCAGTAGCAGCGATCGCGGCCCTTAGGGAACATCTCGTCGTAGATGCTCTGGAGCGCGCGATATGACATTCGGCCACTGAAATCGAGCAGCGGTTCGCCAAGGCTGCGCAGAGGCTGTGTGACACGCTCACCCACTTCTGCCGGGCCATCATACACCGTCGCGAGCGTCACCACGCGCTTGCCCCATGTAGGCTCCGGATAGGCCGGATCACCAGGGATGGTCGAGAACTCGGCGAGACCGCTGATCTCGTCCGGTGCCGTGGCCATGTAGTCACGCCATTTCGGAAGGATGTCGTTGGCGCGCTCTTCGGGATAGGCGGGCGCGCAGAATATCAGCTCTTCTGCGACCGGATGTAGCCGAAATTCAAAGTTCACGACGATACCGAAGTTGCCGCCACCACCCTTCAGGGCCCAAAGCAGGTCGGCGTTTTCCGTCTCGCTCGCATGGATCAGGTCACCATCGGCGGTAACCACGTCGGCGGCGACGAGATTGTCGCAGCTAAGACCGTGGGTACCCCGCAGCCAGCCGATGCCGCCCGACAAGGTGAGCCCCGCGACACCCGTCATCGAAATCAGTCCGCCGGGCGTGGCGCGTCCGAAAGGCGTCGTTGCGGCATCGACGTCGCCCCAGGTGGCTCCACCTTCGACATACGCCCGGTCAAGTCCAGGCGTGATGTGGACAGCATTCATCGCGGACATGTCGATCATCAACCCTCCATCGCTGACGGCATAGCCTGCAACATTATGTCCGCCACTACGAACCGCGATCGCGAGCCGATGGGCGCGAGCGTAATTTACCGATGCCGCCACGTCGGCGGCATTCCGGCATCTGGCAATCAATTCCGGCCGCCTGTCGATCATTCCGTTCCATACGATCCGTGCGGCGTCGTAGGCGGGACTTCCGGGTTCGAGAAGATCGCCGCGTAGCTGACTTCGTAGCGCGTCATGGGGCACGACATAGTCTCCCTTCTGGAGCAGGAGCCTAGCGCCACCCGGCGTTGGGTACTAAAGTCAAAATTGCTGAAAGGCGGTCATTTCTGCCATGCCCGGACAAGACAGTCGCATCTCTGTCGCCATTCTCGCAGTGCCGGAGGTCACTGCCTCCGCATTGCATGGCATGTTTGACCTGTTCTCGTCAGTGGGGCGGGATTGGCCGTTCATCGTAAAAGGGGAGGCTGGCGAGCAGCGCATGCATCCCTACATCGTCGCTCGTTCATGCGATGGTTTCCACGCCGCGAATGGCATCTGGGTGAAGCCTGATTATGATTTCAACGGCAGCCCGCAACCTGACATCGTGTGCATTCCCGATTTCTTCGTCAATCCCGGCGAAAGCGTTGCCGGAAGATATGAAGCCGAAGCAAGATGGCTGAAGCGCACCCATGAGGGCGGCGCGATGCTGGCCAGCGCCTGTTCGGGTGCGGTATTGCTCGGGGAAGCCGGGTTTCTCACCAATTGCGAAGCGACGATCCACTGGGGCTATGTCGCGACGCTCATCAACAACTATCCGGGCGTCAGGGTCAGACTGGATCGGTCTCTCGTGCTGAGCGGCGAGGGGCAGCGCATCGTCATGGCGGGAGGCGGATCGAGCTGGCATGACCTCGCACTTTATCTGATCGCACGGTCTGTCGGACTGAAGGAAGCGACGGAGGTGGCGAAAGTCTACATGCTGCAGTGGCATGACATGGGACAGCAGCCATTTGCATCGCTCATGACCTTCCGGCAGACGAACGACGCAGCGATCAACCGATGCCAGCAGTGGCTTTCGATGAACTACAAGACCCACGCCCCGGTCGCGGCGATGGTGGCCCTTTCCGGCCTGCCCGAACGCTCGTTCATACGTCGTTTCGCCAAGGCATCGGGCATGACACCCCTCAACTATGTACATGCGCTCCGGCTCGAGGAATCCAAGCAGATGCTCGAAAGCACCGATCAGCCGATCGAAGCCATAGCCAACGAAATGGGCTATGAGGACGCGAGCTTCTTCGGTCGTCTGTTCCGCCGTGAGACGGGCCTGACACCGGGCAATTATCGCCTACGTTTTGGCTCCTTGCGCAGGGCACTAAAGCATAATTAGGGAGACATGCGTCGAAGCTGGTCGTTCTATGTCAAGCGCGTAGCTGCTTTGCGCCGGCCAGAAGCAGTCCTCACGCCTATCGCCTCATTCATCGATTGTCTGGTGGCAGTTGCTACCAAATTGCACGTGAAAGCAGAGATCAGGAGGCCTCTGAATGGGAAGGATTTGCCGAGCGAGCAGGTGAAGATCACCCAGCAGACGGCAAGTTGATTTTTGGTGATGCCCAGTTCAGAGGTTTGTGGCGTGCAACAGCCTTTCTTCTTCGCTTGAAGGCAGCACTGGTGCGGCGTAACCTCCTCCAATGCCGGACGACGACGAACCAATCGCGGTTTCTGCCGGACCCCAAAGGAAGCTGGCAGTGATCCTTGCGGCTGATGTCGCAGGATATAGCCGGTTGATGGAGAGCGACGAGGAGGACACCCACGAGCGGCTGCAGAAGTTGCTAGGCGATGTCGTCCGGCCAGCGGTGGAAATCCACAGAGGACGAATCTTCAAGACCGCTGGGGACGGCCTTCTCGTGGAGTTTGCGAGCGCCATCGAAGCGGTGCGCTGTGCCGTTGACGTCCAGCGAGCGACGGCCGAGTGGAACAAGGATGTTGCCGAAGACCGCCGCCTGACTTTCCGCATTGGGATCAACCTTGGGGATATCCTGGCTGACCAGGAAGATATATTCGGTGACGGAGTCAATATCGCCGCCCGGCTCGAGGCCATGGCCGAGCCGGGCGGCGTGCTTATAAGTCACAGCGTTCATGAGCACGTTGATCGCAAGCTCCCGGTACGCTTTGTCGATCAGGGCGAGTGTCTGCTGAAGAACATTACCCGCCCCATCCGGGTTTTCCGGGTGGGCTGGGAAAGTACCCGCGGACACCCGGCTTCGTTCGGAGGGGAGGACAGCGGCCCAGGTGCCGTGCCGACACTGCCGCAGGTGGCTTCGATTGCCGTGCTGCCGTTCGCCACCCTGAGCAACGATGCGGAGCAGGATTACTTTGCTGACGGCCTCGCGGAAGACCTGATCACCGATCTTTCCAAAGTCGATGGCCTGTTGGTGATCGCTCGCCATTCGAGTTTCGCCTACCGGGATCGGTTGATGGACTTGCGCATGATCGCAAGGGAGCTGGGGGTTCGCTATCTTATCGAGGGAAGCGTGCGGAGGGCGGCAGCGCGCGTTCGCATCAATGCGCAACTTATCGACGCCTCCAATGCCAGCTGTCTTTGGGCTGAACGTCTGGACCGAGACCTCGCGGACATCTTCAGCCTGCAGGACGAAGTTGTTGGCAAGGTGATCAACGCTCTTTCCCACGCCCTGCCGTCGGCAAAACCCCTTCCGAGGCGCAGGGTCATCGATCTCGAGGCTTACGACCTGTTCGTTCGCGGGCGCGCGCTCGCGACGCAATCGCTTCGGGAAACGAGGGCGGCTCGTCCGCTCCTAGCCAGGGCCATCGAAATCGATCCGGGCTTTGCAGGGGCGCATGCCTGGCTCGCGATGAGCCACCATTTCGATGCGTTGTACTATCGCGAACCCGTGGACGAACACCGCGTTGCCGCCTGCACCGCCGCCTCGAAAGCCGTCGAGATTGATCCTGAAAACGCCGACGCGCATATCGTGCTTGGCTACCTGCGTGCCTATGAGGGCGAATTCGAAGCGGGGTTGGCCGAGTTTGAGCAGGGGCTTCGCCTCAATCCCAATCACTCTGCGGGTTGGGCCCACCTTGCCGATCTCAGGGTGTTCGAGGGACGGGCAATCGAGGCCGTCGAAAGCGCCGAAAATAGTTTTCGCCTCAATCCCTATCCTCCGGGCGACCACTACTCGTTCCTCGGCTGGGCCCAGTATGCTGCTGGTCGTTATCAGGATGCCGTCGAGACGCTCAGCCATCCCCAGGCGGGTGGACCCGGCTCAAAACGCAATCTCGCCGCCGCGCTTGCGCAACTGGAGCGGATCGCGGACGCGCGCAAGGCGGGGAGCGAGTTCCTTTCGGAATTTCCGGATTTCTCGGCGCGACAGTGGGGAAGGACGCAGCCATTCCGTAACGATGCCGACCGTCAGCATTTTATCGATGGATACATCAAGGCAGGTCTGCCGGAATGAGGATGCGGCCTGTCCGGGTGACAATTCGCGTCCCGCGCGTTCGTCGCCGAGACTTTCAGTGTTATGAAGTGCGCCAGCGACCAAGGGGGCCACATGAGCGACGATAACATCATCAAGTTTGAACGACGAAAACCAAAGCGGGAGCCAAGGTCAGTTAGTCCAGGGCAGAGGAAAGCACTTACCTGGCTCGCGGTGATAGCCGGGTTGACCCTCGTGTGGGCGTATTACCAGTTCATTGCACCGCCGAGCCTGTAATGAGAGCAGGTTAGGCGCAGGTAAGTCCTGACAGCATCTCCGAGATGTGCAGTGGGGGAACCGTCGGCAGGGTACTCCGACGAGAACGGCGGTCCGGAAACACATGCCGCGCCGTTTGAAGTGGCTCAACCAAGGCATGGTTATGGGCATCCAACCCACTGCCAATGTTAAGCTGATCTGCAGCTCAAGCATCGACGAAATCCGAACCCTTTCGCACATGCTTGGAATGATTGGCTGGATGAACACTGTCAATGTGAACGTGCCGGTCAGACTGCGGCCCAAAAAAACGCCCGCCGGAGCGGGCAGTTTTGGAGTGGGCGCATACGCTCAAACATGTTGCGCCTGGGAGCCAAGGTGCGTCACAGACGTCAACACTGGGTAAACAGCCGGCAGCCAGAAATGAGGGGGACTTTGGTCGGAGCGGTGCAGCGCGGAGCCTCCCAGGGAAGAGCGTTTGTTTCGGCTTAACAGATGGTCGGCGCGGATCGGCGGCAGCTCCCGATCGTAAAAAGCCGATGCTCAGAAAGAAACTCTTAATTTTAGCTGTCAATAATAAGAAGTAGGGGTTGAACTTCGCGGTTGATTCCCGTTAAAGAAGTTGTCAAGCGGCGCTGGCCGCTCGTTCGAAAGGATGCTTATGCGAAGCCTAACCGCCTTGGGCGGCGCACGCCGCACCACCGTTTCGGGTTTCAAGTATCTCGTGCCTGCCTCGCTTTTCGGTCTTCTGCTTGTCTCTTCCGGCTGTTCGTCGGCGGGTATCGCTGAAAGTCCGCTGTTCTCGTCTGCCGGCTCGAAGGCAGCAGTGAGCGCGCCGAGCGTCGCCCCGAAGCAGGGCAAGCTGATCAGAGTTGCGGAAGCCGACGATATCGTCGAGCCGCTGCCGGCAAGAAAGCGCGTTTCCGCCTATCTCGGCCGCGCGCCCTATATCTGCTCGCCAAGCGGCTTCGGCCATACGTCGCGCTGCTTCCTCAGAAGCTCGCTGTAAAGCCATTCCGATCAGGCGGAGCGCTCGAAACGCTTCGCTTCCATACGGTGTCGTTGGCGCGTTTCCGCATTGGTTGAAGTGACGGAAACACTCCAGCTCCTTGATTACGCACTTGCCTGGGGAAGATTGTTTCGTTTTCCCCTGAAATGTTCGAGACCTTCCGTCGGAGACTGCGCTTGTCGATTGCGATATTCAGATCGGTGCTTGCGGCCGGCCTCATGGCGCTTTTGCCGGTGGGGGGCGCCTCGCGCGCTGCGGCTGCCGATCTCGGCGGTACGGTCGATCGTGTGCTGACGACCGCTTCGATCGGCGCGGCCGGGAAGGCTGCAGGAGGGCCGCGTGGCGAGATTGCGATCGGCGTCTACGATCCGCATGACGCGGTCACCAACAGCGATGCGCTCACGATCGAGCATGTCTTCATCTATTGGCAGGCGCTCGACAAGGCGATGCTGAAGCGCAAGATCGCCATTGCCGAGGGCCAAGGCCGGGCGCTGATGATCTCGATCGAGCCCTATACCCACGCCAGCGACTGGCGGGCGGGCGGCGAGCGGCTGTTTGCCGATATCGGCCGCGGCCGTTTCGATCGCGAGATCCGCGATATCTGCCGGCGCGCCGGCGAGGTCGCAGTCCCGGTCTACATGCGCTGGGGTCACGAGATGGAAGACCCCGATGGCCGCTATCCCTGGGCGCGGCGCGACACGGGCGGCTACAAGAAGGCGTTTCGCTATTTCGTCGAAAGTTGCCGGGAGCTGGCACCCGATGTGCGCTTCGTCTGGTCGCCCAAGGGGCATCGCAACCTTGGCGGCTATTATCCCGGCGACGACGTGGTCGACGCCATCGGCATTCCCGTCTGGGGGCTGCAGAAGATGGATGTGGACTATTGGGGTCGCGAGCGCAGCTTTGGCGAAACGCTTGGCGAAAAATACCAGCGGGTCGCGCGGTTCGGAAAGCCGGTGATGGTTGCCGAGCTCGGCGTTTCCGGCTCGGCTGACTACAAGCGCGCCTGGTATGCGGAAATCTTCGATCGCAGGACCTATCGCGATCGATTTCCGCTTTTGACGGCCGTGGTGTTCTTCAACGACAAGGAGCCCTACAAGTGGCCGCTCGGCTATGGCTCCCCGGATTGGCGGCTGGACAAGGCCTCGCTTGCCGCCCTCGTTTCCGACAAGGCCGAACGCATCAGCCGGCCGACGCAATAGCGCTTACTGCATAATTCCTTAAATCGGATCCGATTTAAGGAATTATGCAGCAAGTTTAAAGCGTTACAGCGTCCTTTGCGCGTCATATTTGACGCGCGGCGCTGTAATGCGCGCCGCGATCTCTACTGCATGTTTCCTTAAATCGTATCCGATTTAAGGATAAAAACATGCAGAAATTCAAAGTGCTACAGCGACCTTTGCGCGTCTGATAAGACGCGCGGCGCTGTAGGATGGACGCACCGGCCGTTCAGCCGGTGCGCAAACTTCGGCAAACTGGGATTTTTCTCAGGCGAGCAGAAGGCCCGATTCGCGGGCGGCTGCGGCAAAGCAGCGACTTGCCCTGTTGACGCTGGTCAGCCCGTCGAGCGCATCCAGGCAGCGCTGAAGGGCGGCGCGATATTCCCGCCCACGTCTGCCCGGCCATTGTCGCAGCAGCTCCAAGGCCTCCCAGACCGTCCTGACGACGGTCTGCCGCTTGGATGACAGTTTCAGGTGGATCGGCGTTGCGAAGGTTTTTTCGCTCATCTTGCATTCCTCGTTCATAGTCTTTTGAGCGCGAGGCCAACGCCGGGGATGACGAATGGTTCCCTTGGTGGACGCACTTTTTTAACCATGACGATGGCGGTCCGATGCGATCGATACGGGATGCCCGGGCGGAAATCCCGCAGTGGCGGGCTTTTCGAACGGCCGCCGATGGAATTTCGGCCGCGACAAACCTTGCAGAAAATTTTCCCGTGGCACGCTTGCGGGCGACACGCGTCAAAGCTCGAGTGCGGCCCTGAGGTCGGTCGGCTTGCGCTCCCTGAGATCGAGGTCGGCCTCGATGTGATCGATATGGCGGATCATCAGTGTGCAGGCGGTCTCGATGTCACCGCCTTCGATCGCGGTGAGGATGTCGTCATGCTCGTTATGGCCGCAGCTCGACACGCTCGATTGTCCATAAAGCGCGATGACGAGCGAGGAGCGGGCGACCAGCTCGTCCATGAAGCGCCTGAGGATGGCGTTGCCGGTGAGATCGGCGAGCGCCAGGTGGAAGTCGCCGGAAGCCTTGATCTCGGCGCGGCGCGCCGATTGGCCGCGCTGCGCCGTCAGTTGCTGTTCGATTGCAAGCAGGCGGCGCAGGTCATCGATTTCGGCGGGGCCGATCCGAGCCGCGGCCGCGCGCAGAAGCCCGGGCTCGATCAGCCGGCGGGTGGCGAAGATCTGCCGGGCTTCATCCGGCGAGGGATGGGCGACGAAGGCGCCGCGGTTCTTCTCGACACTGACCAGCCCCTCATAGGCGAGCGCCTGCAGGGCGGCGCGCACCAGCGTGCGGCTGACCTTGAACAGATCGCCGACATCGCTTTCCGACAGCTTGGTTCCCGGCGCAAGCCGTCGTTCGACGATCGCATCGCGCAGCTTGTCGCGGATCTGCCGGGTGCTGGTTTCGGTGGTCGCGTCGGCCGGCGCAGGATGGGTGGTCAGGGACATGAAGGAAATCGATCCGCAAATGAGTGCGGCATCTTATCGTCGCGCGCGTTGAAGGGAAACGACAATCTGGCGTGGCAGGGCGTTGTCGCCGGACAGCCGGCCGCTGCTCGTGCGCGCCGGCTATTTGTCGAGCTCGGGGTAGACGCGGTCGAGGAAGCCCGGCCGCAGTTTCTCGCCGATCAGGCAGTCGGGCGCGGGCAGGGCATCGACGAGGCGCACGCTTGGCGGTGACGGCAGGCCGCTCACCTCCAGGATCAGCTTCTGGCGGATGGCGATGGCGAAATCCTCGGGCTTGTGCACCGGCAGCACGAAAGAGCCGGGGCCGCCGACGACGCACTCGGCATAATACTGGTCGAGCGGGCCGGTCGAGACCGAGGGCCTAATCAGGATCGCCAGCCCGTTGATGATGATGCCGCGGGCGATGGCGATATCACGGGCGGGAATGACCGGCGGACCGATATTGTTCGGCCCGTCGCCGGACACGTCGATGATGCGGCGCATGCCGGAAAAGGCGTTCGAATCGATCAGCGCCGTGCCGTAGGTGATCGCGTTGGAAATCGATGTGCCGCGCCTGGTGCCGACCGGCCGGGCCTCGATCATCGCGGCAAAGGCGGCGGCATCAGCTGCATTTGCGATCACCTGCCAGGCGACGACAGAGGATTCGTTGACCGTGCCGGCCCATTCGAAATAGCCAATCGCGATTCGGCCATGGCGACCGCTCGCTACCGCATTGAGAAAGTCGGCATGGCGCAGCGCCTGCACGTAGCCGGAGCGCTGGACCCGGGCTTCGTCCAGATCCATCGAGCCGGACATGTCGACGGCCAGCACCAGCTCGACGTCGACATCAACAGGCGCGCCCGCCGTTTGGGTCGGGCTACCAGTCAGGGAAAGGATCAACGCCAGCATGGTTAACATAGCTTCAACCCGTCATTGCGAGCCGCGTCATCTGAGGAACTGTAACACAGGATTGGCTTTCGGCGACTGTTTGGGGTTGGCTGACCTTCAATAAAAGGTGATATCGACTGGGTTCACCGCCCATCGATACCGTTCCAACAGGCCCACATGAGCCGAGGATATGCTTCAGCAGACACGGAATACGCAATGTTTTCAGGTCGATAGGCTGCAGTCCGCCGCCTTCGACTATTTCCTGGGTTATAGCGACCCTGGCACCGGGCTTGTCGCCGATACGTCGCTTCCCGACGCGCCTTCGAGCATCGCTGCGACCGGTTTCGGGCTTTCCTGCTACCCGATCGGCGTCGAACGCGGCTGGATCGGGCGCGGCGAAGCGGCCGGCCGGGTGCTGACCACGTTGCGGTTTCTGGCGCAAAGCCGGCAGGGGCGCGATGCGCTGGCCACCGGCTATCGCGGCTTCTACTATCATTTTCTCCACGTGAAGACCGGCGAGCGGGTGTGGCAGTGCGAGCTTTCCACCATCGATACCGCGCTGCTGATTGCCGGCGCGCTGACCGCGGCCGCCTATTTCACCGGCGAGAGGGCGGCGGAGCGGGAGATCCGCGCGCTGTCGGAAACGCTCTATGCCCGAGTGGACTGGCGCTGGGCGCTTGCCCGTGGCGAGACGCTGACGATGGGCTGGCGGCCGCCGGGGCGGTTTCTGAAATATCGCTGGCAGGGCTATAGCGAGGCACTGCTTCTCTATGTGCTGGCGCTCGGCGCGCCGCATCACGCGATCGGCCCGGAGCACTACCGCGCCTTCACCACCGCCTATGACTGGACCACGGTCGATGGCGCGCCGCACCTGCAGGCCGGTCCGCTGTTCATCCATCTTTTTCCGCAGGCCTGGATCGACCTTCGCGCTCTCCGCGATGCGCAGATGCGCGACAAGGCGACCGACTATTTCGACAATACCGGCCGGGCGATCGCGCTGCAGCGCCGGTATGCCGAAGATAATCCCGGCGGTTTCGCCGGCTACGGCAGCGATATGTGGGGCCTCAGCGCCTGTGGTGGACCGACGGGGCGGCAGCGGCTTGTCGATGGGCGCCGGCGGCGGATGCTCGGCTATGCGGCACGTGGCGCTCCCGGTGGTCCTGACGATGGCACGCTGGTGCCCTGGGCGCCGATCGCCTGCCTGCCTTTCGCCGCCGATGCGTCGCGGTCGGCGTTGGTCGTGCTAGAGAGCCGTTATCCCGACCTGCTGTGCGAGGGCCGGCTTCCCGGCGGGTTCAACCCGAGCCTGCGCGGTGCGGGCCCCGAGGGCTGGGTCGACGACCGCGTCGTCGGGCTTGACCAGGGGCTTGTCGTGATGATGATCGAGAATGCCAGAAACGGTTTCGTCTGGGAATTGACGCGCGGCATTCCGGCCTTTCGGCGTGGATTGCAGCGGGCGGATTTTCGCGGCGGCTGGCTTGCGACCATGGAGACGGCATGAGCTTGGGCTACGAGCGGCAGGAAGAGCGCCTGGCGGAGGACGAGGCGGGCAAGGCGCTGCGCCGAAGTGCCCTTGGCGCCATCGCGCGCCTGCAGCCTTCCTTTCCCGAAGTGGGCTTTTCGCTCGAGGCTGCCGGCGACGACTTTCTTTCCGAGGCGCGGTTCTGGTCGGAGGAGGGCGTCGGGCTCAAAGCCGGCCTTGCCTATCAGGACCGGTTTGCCGAGGGCATGGACGACAAGATCCGCGCCGCCCATCTGATCGCCTTTTACAGCAACCAGCTCGCCCTGGCGCTTGGCAGCCTCTATCTCGGTGCGGGCATCGTGGTCGCGGTTCAGGGCCTTCGCTTCGAAGCGTTTTCGCGCTCCTACGGCGAACGCGTCGTGGCGGCCAAGCGATTTCATTTCAGCCTTGCCTTGCCCGCAGCCGGGGAGCACGCCCTAGCGAATGCGGACGTCTTCGGTGAAACCTTTGCTGCGCATCTGGCGCCGATCATCGCCACGCTGAAGCGTCGCACGGGCCTGTCCTCGGGCGCGCAATGGCGGCTTGCGGCGGATTCGCTTGCGGGCGGTTTCCTGGAGATCGGCCGCGCGCTCGGCGACGAGGCGACCGCTATCGTCAAGGCTCTGGCGATCGTCAAGCGTGAAGGCACGCCGCTGTTTTCCGACAAGCTCTGTTACGAGAACATCGCGGTCGAGATCGGGGACTGCGCCGGCCATCGAGCACTGTCGCAGGTCTATCGCCTGCGCGGTGGCTGCTGTCTCTATTATCGAACCGAAGGCGGCAGCTTCTGCGACAGTTGCGTGCTGCTGGCGCCGGACGACCGCCGCGCGCGGTTGCAGGCGCATCTGCTGGCGTCGCAGGCGCGCTGAGGCATCGCAACGACAACGCCCCTGACATCGATGACATCAGGGGCGCTGTTCTCTTCGCTACGGCATAATTCCTTAAATCGGAATCGATTTAAGGACAAAATTATGCAGCAACTCAAAGTGTTACAGCGACCTTTGCGCGTCTAAATAGACGCGCGGCGCTGTAGGTCCTGCCAACCTTCGGCCCGCAGGGCTCATTCGTTACGCCTTGGCGAAACGATCGTTGATGAAGCCCGACACGACGCCGAGGACGATCCAGAAGGCAAGCGTGGTGGCAAGCGCCGCCACGGCGAATTCGGCGCCGAGCACGGCCGGGACATTGCTGGAGATGTCGGATGGTTGCGGCGCGCCATAGACATGCGGTGCCGCGACCAGCGCGAGGCCGATGATCTTGGCGACGATCTCTTCCCGCAGGACCAGGAGATAGAGACCGGCGGCCGAAAGCAGCACGGTGGCACCCCACCAGACCTGGCGGTCGCCGAGTTCTGCGGCCGGGAAGCCCGGCAGTTCCGGCGGCAGGCCGATTGCCGGCAGCATGTGTACGGCTAGCCAGCCGCAGGCGCCCCAGAGCGCGCCATTCCTGAGCGTGATCGGGTAGGCGATGACGAGGCTGACGCCGGCGAGCAGCAGCGCGAAGCCGGAGCCGGTCACCAGATTGGCGATCAGCGTGCCGGAGAAGCGGCTCATGCCGAACATGATGCCGCCTTCCTCGTGTTCGCCCTCATGGGCGTAGGCGGGCGTGATCGGCGACAATGCGTCGAGCAGCGCACCAAGCGGCGAAACCGCCTTCAGCGACGAATGCTGGTCGTGGCCGGCAGCTGCCGGCTCGGCCGTTCCCGGCTGTGCGGCGGCGGGCTGCTCACCGGCGGCCGGTGCCTCACCTTCGAATTCTTCCGCATGCAGGATCAGCGGCACGACGCGCAGTTCCTGGGCGCCGGTCATGAAGACACCGGCAATCAATCCAGCCACGATCGCGGCCAGAAGCGTTCTGACAATCATTTTCGATATCCCTCGATAGCGGCGCGCCATGCACTTGGCAGGCAGCGCCGTGTCCCCTTGGCAAATATGCGAACGGCTCTGCCCGGCAGACCTTCAATCTGCATCAGACGCAGATAAACGCGTCCGGCGCTGCGATTCCGATTGAAGGAATTATGCAGCAGCCGGAAGCGTTTTTGTCCGCAGCCATGTCGATGCGGAACGCATGTCGCGTCCCTGAACATCGCTTAGTGGCAGGGGAAGCCATAGGAGTGGCGGGTGTCGTGCGCGGTGTCGTGCAGCACGGCCGAATTCGCCAGGCCGGCGCCGAAGACGAGGAAGCCGCCGATGAGGAGCGCGATGATACCTGCGGTCAGACGATCGCTGAGGGAGAGCGGAATGTTCGAAACTGTAGATGTAGCCATGACAACCTCCGTGATGGCATCGGGATATTTCCCGGTTTGGGCCCTATGCCCGTATCGACTGGCAGGTTTCCTGGCTCAGGACGTCGGGTGAGATCACCCTGGATTTGCCTCGCCTTCCCAGATCAAGGGCCGCCCTCTCGCGGTCTCGTCTCCAGTGGCTTTTTCCGGATCGCTCCGGAACGGCGCATTCACGTCGCTCTACAGTCGCGGGGTCGGCCGTGATTTGAATGCCCAGCATGGGTCCATCCGTCACGTTCCCGTTTACTCCCGAAACGCGTTCGCGTTGCGAGAACCAATCGATCCATGATGATTAGGATCGCACCCCGGAGATGTCAATTGGACTTGCGCCGCCGCCCGGCCCATCCGCGACAAAATCCCGAAGGATCATGCGTTTATAGGCTTCGACGATCTGGTCGCCCTCTGCCCGGTCGACGGAGACCGCAAGCCGCATCGTGCAATCGCCCAGATGCATGATCAAAAAGGCAGCGCTGTCGATCGTTTCACGCGGCGTGTCGGGCGCAAACCGCGCCCAGACGTCGGCAAGCAGCCGGCCGCCGGCGCGGCTTTGCGAAAGGTCGATCTCGCGCAGCGCCTTGTCGGCCTGCATCGCCGACCAGATGTCGCGCATCACAGGCTCGGCCAGGAACATATCGTAATAGATGTCGAACAGCACGGAGAAGGCGTCACGAAGTTCCGTGATCGACGTCACCTTGGCAAGCTCGGCTTCGATGCACTCGCGGCAGACCGCATTGTAACGCTCGGCCAGCGTGCGCACGATCGCCGCCTTGTCGGGGAAGTACTGGTAGAGAGAGCCGATCGAAATTCCAGCCTTTTCAGCAACTTCGCTCATGCGCATGGCGTCGCTGCCCTTCTCCTGAATGATCGCTGTCGCGCAGGCAAGGATTTGCTCGACGCGCTCGCGGCTGCGTTTCTGGCTCGGCGTCCGGCGCAGCGCGGTCTCATCGTCAGCGGGAACCGCAGCTGGGCTTATCTCTAGAATCATGAGTGATACTCACATTTTGACTTGACTCCTAAAATACGAGGATTTATCACATTTGCAAATGTGAGAGTTGCTCATATTTGTGAACTAACCTCAGGAGGAAGCGATGACTGACAAACTCACACTGGTTTTGGGCGGTACGGGCAAGACGGGGCGGCGGATCGCTGCCCGCCTTCAGGAGCGCGGTGTTGCCGTGCGCATCGGCGCCCGTTCGGCGTCGCCTTCCTTCGACTGGACGGATGAAACGACATGGGCGCCCGTGCTCGAAAATGTCGAGCGCGTCTACGTCTGCTATCAGCCGGATCTGGCGGTGCCGGGCGCCGTCGACGTCATTCGCAAATTCTCGAGCCTTGCCGTGCGCTCGGGCATCAAGCGGCTGGTGCTTCTGTCGGGGCGCGGTGAGGACGAGGCGGAAGCGGCCGAGCGCGAGTTGCAGGCCTCCGGCGCCGACTGGACGATCATCCGGGCAAGCTGGTTCTTCGAGAATTTCAGCGAGGATTTTTTGGCCGATGCCGTTTGCAGCGGTTCCGTCTTCCTGCCGCCGGATGAGATCACCGAGCCTTTCATCGGCAGCGACGACATTGCCGATGTCGCGGTTGCAGCACTTCTGGACGACGGGCATATCGGCAAGATCTATGAACTGACCGGCCCGCGACTGATGACCTTTGCCCAGGCTGTGGCCGAGATCGCCGCGGCTGCCAACCGCCGGATCGCTTACCAGTCCGTGCCGGTTGCCGACTTCACCGCGCAGTTGCGGGCCGATGGTTTGCCTGATGACTATGTCGAACTCATCCGCTATCTCTTCACATCGGTGCTCGACGGACGCAATTCGCAACTGACGTCCGATGTCGAGCGCGTGCTTGGGCGTAAACCGCGCGACTTCGCCGACTACGCCCGGGAGACCGCTGCAACAGGTGTCTGGAGTATTGCCGCATGATCCCGCTGATCCCCGCTCTGGCGTTTGCCGCCGCGATCGGCTCCGGCCTGATGGCCGGGCTGTTCTTCATCTTCTCGGTCTGCATCATGCAGGCGTTGTCGCGGCTTCCGGCGGAGCAGGGGATCGCGGCGATGAACGCCATCAACGTGGTGATCCAGAACCCGCTGTTCCTCAGCGCCTTCATGGGTACGGCGCTTCTGGGGCTGGTCCTGGCAGTTGCTGCTTTTGTTTGGGGAGGCGAGGGCAGCCTACTGCTGGCAGCGGGCGGCATCGTTTACGTCGTCGGCGTGTTGATCGTCACCATCGTCTTCAACGTACCGATGAACGATGCGCTGGCGGCGGCCACGCCCGGGCAGGCGGCGACCGAAATCTGGCAGCAGCGCTACCTGACCGACTGGGTCTGGTGGAACCATGTGCGCACGATTTCCTCGATCGGTGCGCTGGCCCTGTTCATTCTGGGCTTTGCACGCAGCTGAAGACCGCGCGCCGGCGGACCTTTTTGAGATCCGCCGGCTGTCTCCATCAGTCGACCAGCGAACCGCAGGTCAGATTGGCAATCGCCCCTGTCATGGCGCCAGCTCGGTCCGAGGCGACGAAGGCGGCATAGTCGGCGATCTCGTCGAGCCTCGGGAAGCGCCCAAGCAACGTGCCGGTCTTCGCCCGCCCGTCGAGCATCTCCTCAACGGTCGTATCGAAGCGGTCCGCAAAGCCTTGAAAGACGGCGCGTGCGTGCGAAACCGCCAGCGCCTCGGGAATGGCGTCCGGACGCAGGCAGATGACGCGAATGCCATGGCTGCCGAGTTCGCCTGCGAGAATGCGCGAGAAGGTCTCGATGGCGCCACAGGTGGTGCCATAGCCAAGGAAACCCGAACCGGACATGCGCGAGCCCGGCGTCGAAAGCGTCAGGATGACGCCGCTGCCGTTTCTCTGCATATGCGCCGCGGCTGCCTTGGCAGTGATGAAGTTGGCGCGGGTATAGGCTACGATCGGGCGCTCGAACTGTTCCAGCGTCAGCTCCGAAAGCGGTGGCCCCTGAATATGGGCAAAGCCGACGGCGGTCAGGACGTCGTCGATCCGGCCGGTTCGCTCGACGACCGATTGCGCATGCCGCTCGACGGCAGCCTGATCCAGGACATCGACGACGTCGAACTCCGCCTTCCCGCCCTGCGCCCGAATTGTCTCGGCCGTGTGGTTCAAGGTTTCGGCCGTCCGCCCGACCAGGAAGACGCTCGCGCCTTCGCGGGCAAAGGCACGCGCCGCAGCACCGCCGATCGCGCCGCTGCCGCCATAGACAATCGCACTCTTTTCACGAAGCAACATTACAGCCTCCCTTGATCCTGTCGGGGTGAATGGGCATGCGGCATGAGGCCTTGGATCGGCGCTGATCCAGGGAGAAAATCATGCAGCACTTTTAATGACTTAAAGAACGTTAGCGCGCAGCGATCTGCCGCGCATATTCCTGCTCGAGCCGGGTATGCTTGTTCCAGAAACCATGCGATGCGCGGCCGGAAAGCACGTCGGCGAGAATGTCGAGATGGGTGTGCCAGCCGGCTGCGACGCTTGCCATCATCTCCTGTGTCGCGATGCGCGAATGGGTGACCACCAGCAGCACCTTGGCGCCCTTGGTTTCCAGATCGAACCGCACCTGCGACGGCGTCGGCGTGCCTTCACCCCAGGTATAGGCCAGCAGGTGCGGCGGTTCACAGGCTATGATGCGGCCATGGATGCGGCTTTCGCCGACCAGGGCCGCATATTTGGCTGGCGGTTGGCCGCAATCCGTGCCGAGTTCCTCATGGCGGAAGATATGTTCGACCGCCGTTTCGGCCGTAGCGCCGATGGTTCCTGAGGCCATCCATCGGCGGCGCTTGTCCTCCTGCGTCAGATAGGCCCAGATGCGCTCGATCGGTCCCGGCAAAAGCCGCTCGATGCGCGCCGCGTCCGGCGCGACGATCCGGGCATATCCGTCGTCAGTGCCGACTTGCGATGTCATCGCTTCCTCTCCGTTTCTGGCCGCTTCGTGGTCTCAGTCTTTTCGCCGTTGGCGGCGTCTTCGGCCAGAAGCAGCGCCTCCAGCACGTCGATGCGCTGGCGCCAGAAGGCTTCGTAGTGGCGCATCCATTCCATTCCGGCATGCATCGGTTCGGCGTCGAGCCGGCAGACATGCGCCCGGCCGCGCACCTCGCGCCGCACGAGGCCGGCGCCTTCGAGCACCTTGATGTGTTTCGACGCGGCGGCAAGCGAGATGGAGAAGGGCGCCGCAAGCTCGCCCACCAGCCGTTCGCCCGCCGACAGATCCTGAAGCATCGCCCGCCGTGTCGGGTCGGAGAGCGCATGGAATACGGCGTCGAGCCGATCGTTCATATATTCAACCATGTCGTTGAATATCGCCGATACCACCGTTATTGTCAACCGTTTGGTTGAATGTATCGGCTGTTCAAACAGCCACTGCGTTGGCCTTGCTCCTTGCCCCATTTCGGTCTGTCCAGGCCGCCAGCGCTTCGGCTAGGTCCGGGGTCGCCACCATGCGGGCGAATTGTTCGCTTTCCACCAGAAGCCCCTCTGATATCGACATGTTGAGGCCGCGGGTGACCGCGGTGATGATGGTTTGGACGACAAGCGGCGAGTGGCGCAGGATGCGTTTGGCAAGCCCGCGGGCGGCGGGCATGAGTTCTTCATGGGCAACGACGGTGTTGACCAATCCCAGTTCAAGCGCGTGGTCGGCCGAAAAGTCGTCGCCGGTCAAAAGAAGTTCCAGCGCGCGTTTGCGACCGGCGAGCCGGGGCAGGCGCTGCGTGCCGCCAAAGGTCGGCGGCATGCCCAGCTTGATTTCGGGCTTGGCAAAGCGGGCGTGCTCGCTGGCGACGGCAAGGTGCGCGGCCTCGGTGATTTCGCAGCCGCCGCCATAGGCCAGGCCATTGACGGCGGCGATGACGGGCTTGGGAAACGCCTCCAGCCTTGCGGTCAGGCGCTGGCCGCGGCGGACGAAATCACGTACGGCGGTGTTTGCGCCCTTGGCAACGCTCCCGGAAAACTCGTGGATGTCGCCGCCGGCGGAAAAGGCGCGTTCGCCGGCTCCGGTGATGATCACGGTGCCGACATTGTCGTTCACCTCGAGCATGTCGAGCAGGCTTAAGAACCAATCGATCAGTTCGTAGTTGAGCGCATTGAGCCTGGCCGGCCGGTTCAGCGTCAGAAGCGCGATCCCATCGGAAATCTGCAGCAATACGGTGTCGGACATCGTGGTCTCCCTTTGTCGCTTCGAGCGAGGTATTGACGGGGGGAGGTTAGGTGAGGGAAGATCCAAGGTATATTCACTAGTCGGTATACATAGAGATGGCGAAACCAGAGCGCACCACCCGGGAATGCATCATCGATGCCGCCTCGAAACTCTTCTATGCCGAGGGCATTCGCGCCGTCAGCGTCGATGCGGTGGCGGAAGCTGCTGAGGTGACAAAGCGCACGCTCTACTATCACTTCGAAAGCAAGGACGAGTTGATTGCCGCCTATCTCGAGGGCCGCGACCAGCCGAACCTGTCGCTCTTCCGCCAATGGTTCGATGCGACAGACGGCGATCTTGCCGCGAAGGTCGAGACGATCTTCGTCAATCTCGCCCGCGCCGCCCGGCATCCCAAGTGGAAGGGGTGCGGTTTCCTGCGCACCTCCGCCGAGCTTGCCAACATGCCTGGCCATCCGGCAATCCGCATCGGTGCTGCCCACAAGAAGAAATTCGAAGCCTGGTTGACGCAGGTATTCTCCGAGGCAGGCATCGATGATGCAGGCGAACTGGCGCGCCAGATGCTGTTGCTGCTCGACGGAAGTTTTGCGGTCGTCCTTCTGCACCGGGATGCAAGCTACATGGAGAGCGCGGGCAAGGCGGCTGCGACGCTGGTTCGCGTGGCGGTGGCGGCCCGCTGATCTCGGATGCTCTTGGCAAAATCGGTGCCACGATACAGATTGCACCCCACGAAACCCGGGAGGACGACATGGCCGTCAGACGCATCGTGTCCAATCTATTCGCTCCAGATCCGCGTGCCGCGCACGCCTTTTACGCCGACCTGCTCGGGCTCCAGGTGGTGATGGATCACGGCTGGATCCTGACGTTTGCGGCGGAGGGGCAGGCGGCGATGCCGCAGGTTAGCGTGGCGAGCCAGGGCGGGTCCGACACGCCGGTGCCGGTGCTTTCGATCGAGGTGGACGATGCCGATGTGGTCTATGCCCAAGCCCGGGCAAAGGGCGTGACGATCGTCTATGACATCACCGACGAGCCCTGGGGCGTCCGGCGTTTCTATCTGCGCGACCCGTTCGGCAATGTGATCAATATCCTGTCCCATTGAAGAGGCCGGCCGCCGAAGGGATCGGCGGCCGGTTCCTCGAAATCAGGCCAGCGTCAGCGCGTTGGTGAGGTCGGCGACCAGATCGTCCGGGTGTTCGATGCCGATCGAAAGCCGGATCGTCGTGTCGAGAACGCCGATGCGGCGGCGCACGTCGATCGGCACCCCCGAATGGGTCATCGCCGCCGGGTGGCTTGCCAGCGATTCCGTGCCGCCAAGGCTGACGGCGAGCTTGAAGATCTGCAGCGCGTTCAGGAAGCGGAAGGCCGCCTCCTGGCCGCCGGTGATGTCGAACGAGAAGGTCGAGCCCGCGCCGGTGCATTGTGCGGCGAAGGTGCGGCCGACGGGCGAGGCTTCGTCGTGGAACGGCAGGTAGTGGATGCGCTCGACCTTCGGGTGATCGCGCAGGAATTCGGCGACGATGCGGGCATTGTCATTGGCCTTTTGCATGCGCACCGAAAGCGTCTCAAGCGAGCGGCCGAGCATCCAGCAGGAATGCGGATCAAGCTGCGTGCCGATCGCGCCGCGCAGCGCCTTCAACTGCTTCATCACCGCCTTCGAGCCGAGTACGGCGCCGGCGATCAGGTCGGAGTGGCCGCCGACATATTTGGTCAGAGAATAGAGCGAGATATCGGCGCCGTGCTCGATCGGCCGCTGGAAGACCGGGCCGAGCAGGGTGTTGTCGCAGGCGATCACCGGCGTATGCCCCTGCCTGGCACCGATCGCGTCGGCGACGCGGCGGATCATGGCGACGTCGACGAGGCTGTTGGTCGGATTGGCCGGCGTTTCGATGAGGATCACCGAGACGCGGCCCTTCGCCATCGCCGCTTCGGCAGCGGCGGTCACCGCGGCCTCGTTGACGCCATCGGCAAAGCCAACGGCCGAGACGCCGAGATTGAGGAAGGTTTTCGCCAGCAGCGTCTCCGTGCCGCCATAGAGCGGCTGGCTATGCAGCACCGCGTCGCCGGGCTTCACGAAGGCGAGCAGCGTCGTCGCGATCGCCGACATGCCGGAGGAAAACAGCGCGCAGCTTTCCGTGCGCTCATAGACGGCGAGGCGATCCTCGACGATCTCGCTGTTGGGGTGGTTGAAGCGCGAATAGACAAGGCCGGCGCCCACGCCCGCCGGCGGCTCGCGGCGGCCGGAAACGAAATCGAAGAAGTCACGGCCTTCCTCGGCCGAGCGAAAGACGAAGGTGGAGGTCAGGAATACCGGCGGCTTGACGGCCCCTTCCGACAGTTCTGGGTCGTAGCCATAGTTCAGCATCAGGGTTTCGGGATGCAGCTTGTGGTTTCCGATATGGGTCTTGGAGGGGTGCGGCGCGGTCATGGCATTTCTCCTGAAGCGAAACGGGTGCGTCTGACAGGCAAATTATATCAGACGCTTGGACCGATCCTTGCTATTTGCGATCACATGCCCTTGAGTTGCGCAAAGAATTGCCGGGATCATGAAAATATGACGCAGAAAATTGCCGACGAAACAGACCGCCGAATTCTGAAGGAATTGCTGGCCGACGCGCGCATCACCAACAACGAGCTCGCCGAGCGCGTCGGGCTGTCGGCTTCGCCCTGCCTGCGGCGGCTGCGGCGGCTGGAGGAAACCGGTGTCATCCGCGGCTACACCGCGCTGATCGACCCGGCGGTGGAGGGCTGGACGATGACGGCGATCGCGACCGTCCGGCTTAGCCGCCAGCACGAGGACGAGATCGTCATGTTCGAGCAGGCGATCCGCGGCTGGGACGAAGTGCTCGAATGTCACCTCGTCACCGGCTCGCGCGATTACGTGCTGAAGGTGATGAGTGCCGGGCTCGAACAATACGAGCGTTTCATCAAGGAGAAGATCGCCCGGCTCAAATGTGTGGCCTCGATCGAGACGAGCTTCGTCATGAACACGATCAAGGAGCGGCGGATCTGAGAGACGATCCGCCGACGAGCCGGGAGGTTTAAGGCGGCGTGAGCCGCAGCAGGTCGGCCCCTGCAATGCCCGCGTGCGGGCAGGGAGCGATCTCGCCTTGCCAAGCGGGCGCAGGCATTGTCTATTGCCAGCTGTTCCGCACTATCCGACCCATTGGGAGCACATCGATGCCGTCTATGGAACTGCTTTTGGCTTTCCTCGCGACCACGGTGATCTTCGCCTACATCCCCGGCCCTGCGATGCTCTATGCGGCGGCGCAGACGATGGCGCGCGGCCGCTGGTCCGGATTGATGGCGACGCTCGGCATCCACCTCGGCGGTTATGTGCATGTTTTTGCGGCTGCTGCCGGGCTCTCCGTGCTGTTTCACGCGGTGCCGGTGCTCTACATGATCGTCAAGTTTGCCGGTGCGGCCTACCTCGTCTGGCTCGGGATTTCGCTGTTTCGCGCCAAGGCGCAAGGGGCGGGCGACTTGCCCGGGATCGAGGCGAAATCCGGCCACCGCGCCTTCTTCGAGAGCATCACCGTCGAAGTGCTGAACCCCAAGACGGCGATCTTTTTCGTGGCCTTCCTGCCGCAGTTCATCGATGCATCTGCGGCGTTTCCGGTCTGGCTGCAGTTCGTCATCCTCGGCACGATCGTCAACCTGATGTTTTCTTCGGCCGATATTGCCTGCGTCATCCTGGTGGGCGTGCTGATCGCCCGGCTCAAGCGTTCGAGCATGGCGCAGCGCGCCATGCAACGGGTCGGCGGGGGTGTGCTCGTCGGGCTGGGCGTTCATCTGGCTTTCCAGAAGAGTTGATCAGCACACCCCACTTGCAACGGGGGCAGCGGCACGGCCAATGCCAGTTTGCCGCCGGCGTGCCGGGCGGCTATCAAGCGGGACACGCTCCAATTGAAGAGGGCGCGCCCGACGAAAGACAGTGAACAAGGAGCCTGCCGGTGGATCACCTTCAAGAGACGGGTCTGCGCAGGGCGAAGTGGCCCGTTCCACAGTTCGTGTCCGTGCTTTGGGCGTCATTTTCGACGACGGGCCTCATCGTCGGGGTACTGTTCTTCGCCGCATCGCTGACGCCGAGCCTGATCCCGCGCCCCTATGTCATCCAGGCGGTCATATCAGGACTTTCGCTTGCTGCCGGATACGCCATCGGCGTGTTCCTTCGCTGGCTCTGGTCGTTTCTCGAATTGCCCGATGTGCGCCCAAGGACCGGCCTGTTCCTCAAGCTTGCGGCGGCCCTCGGCTGCATTGTCGTTGCGCTCGCCTTTCTCTGGCGGGCGGCCGCGTGGCAGAACACGGTGCGGAGCCTCATGGGCCTTGACCCGGTCGAGAGCGCCGAGCCGCTGAAGCTTGGCCTCATCGCCGTCCTGGTCTTCGTCGCCATCGTGCTTCTGGCGCGGTTGTTTCGCCTGACGTTCCGGTTCGCCTCGAAGCGGCTCGAATATGTGCTGACGCGACCGCTCGCCAAGGCCGTCGGTGCGCTGGCGGCGATCGCGCTGTTCTGGTCGGCGGTCGACGGGGTGATCTTCCGCTTCGCGCTGCATGCGGCCGACAGCTCCTTCCAGAAGCTCGACGCCTTCATCGACGCCGACATTGCGCCGCCGAGCGACCCGGTCAAGACAGGCAGCGCCGCCTCGCTGATGCAGTGGGACCAGCTGGGGCGCCAGGGTCGCCAGTTCATCGCGACAGGCCCGACGGCGGCCGATATCGGCGCGTTCTTCAGTGGGCAAGCGCAGGAGCCGCTGCGGGTCTATGCCGGGCTCAATTCGGCCGAGACGGCCAAGGAGCGGGCGAAGCTCGCGCTCGAGGAACTGAAGCGCGTCGGCGGTTTCGAGCGTTCGTCGCTACTGATCGTCGTGCCCACCGGCACCGGCTGGATCGATCCGCCGGGGCTCGATTCGGCCGAGTATCTGTTGAAAGGCGACGTCGCCAGCGTCGCGGTGCAGTATTCCTACCTGACCAGCTGGCTCTCCCTGCTGGTCGAGCCGGAATATGGCGCCGAGACCGCCAATGCGCTGTTCGACGAGGTTTACGGCTACTGGACGACGCTGCCCAAGGACAAGCGGCCGCGGCTCTACCTCTACGGCCTCAGCCTCGGCTCGATGAATTCGCAAGGATCGGTCGACCCGTTCGATATCATCAGCGATCCCTTCCAGGGTGCGCTCTGGGTCGGCTCGCCATTCCCCACGAAGACCTGGCTTTCGGTCACGGCCGGCCGCAATCCGGGCTCGCCGGAATGGCTGCCGCGCTATCGCGACGGCTCTGTCATCCGCTTCACCAGCCAGGAGAATGCGCTCGACATTCCCGGCGCCCAGTGGGGCGGGGTGCGGATCGTCTACCTGCAATATGCCAGCGACCCCATCACCTTCTTCGATCCGCATTCCTTCTACCGCGAGCCGGACTGGATGAAGGCGCCGCGCGGTCACGATGTCTCGCCCGACCTTGCATGGTTCCCCGTTGTGACGATGTTCCAGCTTCTGGCCGACATGGCGATGGGCACGACGACGCCGATCGGCTACGGCCATGTCTATGCGCCGGAACACTATATCGATGCATGGATGCAGGTGGTCGATCCGCCCGGCGTGACGACGGATGATACTGCAAGGCTGAAGACGCTGCTCAAGGGGCGCTATTGATCGTCTGGCAGAGGCTCTTTCAGTCGCCGCGCAGATGTGCGGCGATCTGATGGGCAAGCGCCTGGATCAGCGGTTCCTCGGCCTTTTCCGTCGGGCAGAGGAGATAGTATCCCGCAGATGCCGGTATCGCCGTCGGGAACGGCTGGATCAGCCGGCCTTCCTGCAGGTAGGAGCGGGTCAGCACATCCGAGACGAGTGCGATCCCCTGTCCCTGCAGGGCCGATGCCACGGCGACGGCGACCGAGGGCACCCGGACGCTGCGGCTGCCTTCGAGCGAGATACGCGAGGCGGCCGACCAGCGTGTCCATTCCCGGCCGTCATCTTCATGCAGCAATGTGACGTCGCGCAGTTTCCTGTCGCGGTGTGACCCTTCCAGTCGCGGGAACAAGAGCGGCGAACATATGGTCCTGAGCTTCACGTCGCTGACCACCTGCCACCAAAGTCCGTCAAAGGGCGGATTGTCGTAGACGATAGCAAGATCGACATCGTCCCACAGGACGTCGCCTGCGCGGATGCAACTGCGCATGGCGAGATCGGTGACGCCGCGCGTATCGGCAAACTGCACCAGGAGGCCGGCCATCCAGGCGATCGCCAGCGCCGGTGGCAGCGCGACCGTCAGCTTCTTCCGGTGGTTTTCGAGCTTCCGTTCGGCACCGTTCTCGACCGCGACGGCAAGATTGCCGATGGCATGGGAAACGGTCTGGGCGAAGTCGCGCCCGGCCGCGGTCAGACGGATATTGCGCCCCGATTTCTCCAGAAGCGTCAGCCCCGTCGTCTCCGAAAGCCGGCGCAGCTGCAGCGATACCGCACCCGGGCTGAGGCCCAGCTCGTCGGCCGCCTGGCGGACCGATCCGATCCGGGCGACGGCTTCGAAAGCCCTGAGATAGGGCAGGAAATGCAGCGCCTTCATTCTACCTCCGGGCCCTGATCTGCCGCTGATTGCATTCGGGTCGGAACCCGCAATCGTTTAGCGAAACTAGACAATATCAAGCACAAAAAATCGCTATTCCCAATCGATTTTTACTCCTATGAATCGGGTCGGAGAGAGGGAGAGACACCATGATCGCGGCGCAACCATTTGATTTTCCTTATGACGACAAGCTGGTTCCGTCACAGACCGCGCTGATGGTGATCGACCTTCAGATCGACTTCTGCTCGCCCGACGGCTACTTCGCCTCGATGGGCTACGATCCGGCGCCGCTCGCGGCCATCGTGCCGGTGGTCAACCGCGTCATATCAGCCGCGCGACGAGCCGGCTGCCTGATCGTCCACACGCGCCAGGGCTACCGTGCCGACCTCGCCGACATGACGCCCTACGAGAAATGGCGCCGCAAGCGCTCAGGTCTGGAGAACACGCAGGTGCTGTTGCGTTCGAGCCCTGGCTTTCAGCTTCTGCCAGAACTCGATGTCGCGGAGAGCGACGTCATCATCGACAAGACCTGCAACAGCTCGTTCACCTATACGGATCTCGAGCACGTGCTGAGGGCGCAGGGCATCACCCATATGCTGTTTGCCGGCTGCACCACCGATGTCTGCGTGCATACGACGCTGCGCGAGGCCTGCGACCGCAATTTCCAGTGCCTGACGATCTCGGACTGCTGCGCCAGCGGCGAGCAATGGGCGCATGAGGCGGCGATCAACATGATCTCGATCGAGAACGGCGTCTTCGGCACGGTCTCGACCAGCGACGCGGTCATCGCCGGCCTGGCGAACGCAAGCCGCTAACACCGACACCACCACCACATCGCTGGTTCTATGCCAACCGTTTCAACGGAATGATGCCCCATGCAACGATATATCTCGCTGATGAAACTGACGGCCAAGGGATTGGCCGAACTCGCCGATAGCGGCGCGCGGCGCAAGGTGAGCGAAGACCGCGTCTCTTCGCTCGGCGGTCGCTCGGTCGCCTTCTACGCCACGCTCGGAGCTTACGATTTCGTCCAGGTTTTCGAGATGCCGGACAATGCGTCGATGATGCAATACGTGCTGACGGCACGACGCGACGGGTTCGTGGACCCGCTTATCCTTCCCGCCTTCGACAGCCAGACCTACGGCGACATCGTCGGGCGCGTTTCACCAACACAATGAGGGGAATAGAGATGATCAGACTGGCATCGCATGCAACCCTTCTCGGGACCATTCTGCTGTCGGCGGGGCTTGCCCAGGCGGAGCCGCCGGCCTTTGCCGCCGACGGCGATATCGGCGTCTGCACCACCGCAGCCTTTCCGCCGCTGACCTTCAAGGAGAGCCCGGCCGATGCGAAGCCTACCGGCATCGATGTCGAGATCGTCGAGGCGCTCGCCGGCCTCTGGAACGCCAAGGTCAACTATACCGTCACGGAATTTGCCGGGCTGCTGCCGACGCTCGGAGCCGGGCGCTGCGACATGATCGCCAGCGGCATCTACATCAACGCCAAGCGCCGCGAGACCTATGACGGCGTGTCCTACATGAAATCGGCCACCGCAATGGTGACCAAGGCCGGCAGCGACGCCATCAAGGTGCCGGAAGATCTGAGCGGCAAGGTGATCGCGCTCGAAGCCGGCGCCTACTACAAGGAGGAGCGGATCGAGCCCCTGAACAAGGCGTTGATCGCCAAGGGCCAGCCGCCGGTCGAGGTGCAGGAATATCCGACCCAGCAGGCGGCCTACCAGCAGGTCCTCGTCGGCCGCGTCGATGCGACGGTGACCGAGGAGGCCGAAGGCGCCTACCGCGCCTCGCGCTCCGACGGAGAGCTGCAGCTTCCCTACACCTGGGCCTCGGACTTCACCTACGGCATCTACTCCAGACGCGAAGGCAGCGATGCCGCCGCGGTCAAGGCGGGGCTGAAGACCTTGAAGGAACAGGGTTTCTTTGGTGGCATCGCCAAGAAGTACGGCCTCGATCCGGCGCTCTTCGACGTCGATTACGACCGCTGATGCTTGAGAAGGTGGGCAGGGAATGAACTTCGATACGAAACTGTTTCTGGATGCCCTGACCATGCCGGTCATGCTGCAGGGCGCGGCCATCGCCATCCTGCTGTCCATCCTGGTTCAGGTCGCATCGTTCCTGCTCTGCCTGCCGCTTGCCGTCGCCCTGAATTCGATGGCGGCGGTGCGCCGCACTGCAGCCCAGATCTATGTCTGGCTGTTTCGCTCGGCCCCGCTGATCCTCGTGCTGCTGATCGTTTGGAACGGCGCGCCGCAGCTCTTTCCAGGCCTGACGCGGGCGCCCTGGTACACGCCCTTTGCCGCCGCCTTCATCGCCTTCACGCTGGTCACGACCGCCTATATGGCCGAAGCGATGCGCGGGGCGCTGGCGGCGATCGGCCAGGGACAGACGGATGCGGCCCGCGCGCTCGGGCTCAACCGGCTGCAGACTTTCTTCCTCGTCGTCCTGCCGCAGGCATTGCGCATCGTCATGCCGGTGCTCGTCAACGAGTTCATCAACCTGATCAAGCTGACCTCGCTTGCCTATGTGATTTCGATGCGGGAGATCATGGCCGTCGTCAACGACGCGATCGCGTCGAGCTTCCGCTTCGTCGAATGGTATTCGGCAGCACTCGTCTACTATCTGGCGATCGTCTCGATCCTGATGTTCCTGCAGCGGCTGATCCAGCGCCGCATGGCCTACTGCATAATTCCTTAAATCGGAATCGATTTAAGGACAAAATTATGCAGCAACTCAAAGTGTTACAGCGACCTTTGCGCGTCTAAATAGACGCGCGGCGCTGTAGGCCCGTCAGCCAGCGCCTTCGTCATTTGCGGAAAGCAGCGCCTGCATCGCGCCGATGATCTTGCGGTGCTGGTGGGCGTGTCGGGTGCGCAGGCTGGTGGCGGCATAGACCGTCTGCGCGATCACCGGCGCGTCGGCAACAAGGGTGGCGCTCCCGGATTGCATGAGCCTGCGAGCCGTTGCGGTGGTGACATAGGCGGCGCCACCGAGCGAATGCAGCAGCATCGTGATCGCCAGGTTCTGGCCGGTTGCCACCGGTGCTGCGGAGAGATGCGGCAAGGCCAGCCGATGGGCGCGATCGAAGGCCGGCGAATAGATCGCCTGGATATAGGTCTCGATCCTGATATCCGACAAGGCGGCGGCAGCCGTGCTCACCATCGTGTAATGCAGATCGCCGATCCTTTCATAGTGCAGATCGGGCAGATAATGCGGAGTATAGAGCATGGCGAGGTCGAGTTCGCCGGCACCGAGATCCCGGTTCATCTGGTTGGAGTAATCGGCCTCCATGTAGATCTCGGTTGTCGGCAACTCCAGCCGAATGGCCGAGAGCCATTCGCCGGCAAAGGCTTCGGCCAGATCGTGCTGGATGCCGAGCCGCATCGAGCGCTCCAGCGCGCCGGCATTGGTGACCGCGCGTGTTGCCTCATGCCACTGGTTTTGCAGGGCTTTCGCGTAATCCAGGAACCGCAGGCCGGCAGCCGTCGGCACCGTGCCGCCCTTGTTGCGGGTAAAGAGCTTGCGATTGAACTGGGCTTCCAGCGCCTTGACCCGGTGGGACACCGTCGATTGCGTGATGTTCAGCCGCTCGGCGGTGCGGTTGAAGGAGCGCGTCTCCATCAGGTCCAGGAACGTCTCGATCAGATCCACTTGCATCGGCATCCCGTCCGGTTTCGAAGGTTCGTCCAATCTAATCGAAATTGTCGATCAATAAAGCCTGTTTCCATCGCTTGATGGCGCCCCGTTTCGACGGCAAGAATTCCGGCAAAACGAGGGAACAGTGCATGTCGAATTTGCCGTCTCACACGCGGGTCGTGATCATCGGTGGGGGAGCGATCGGCGCTTCCTCGCTCTACCATCTTGCCAAGGCCGGCTGGACCGACTGCGTGCTTCTGGAAAAGAACGAGCTGACGGCCGGCTCGACCTGGCATGCGGCCGGCAACGTGCCGACGTTTTCGTCGTCCTGGTCGATCATGAACATGCAGCGCTATTCCGCGTCGCTCTACCGCGATCTTGGGCAGCGCGTCGACTATCCCATGAACTACCACGTCACCGGCTCGATAAGGCTCGGCCATTCCCGCGAGCGGCTGCAGGAGTTCAAGCGCGTCGTCGGCATGGGGCGCTACCAGGGCATGGACCTCGATATCCTGACGCCGGACGAGATGCGCAGCCGCTATCCGTTCCTCGAAACCCATGAGCTGACCGGCGCGCTCTACGACCCCTATGACGGCGACATCGACCCGGCGCAGTTGACGCAGGCGCTCGCCAAGGGCGCGCGCGATATGGGAGCAAAGATCATCCGCTTCTGTCCCGTCACGGCGGCGCGCCGCGAAAACGACGAATGGGTGATCTCGACGCCGCAGGGCGAGATCCGCTGCGAATATGTCGTCAATGCCGCCGGCTATTACGCCCGCGAGGTCGGCAAGATGTTCGGCCGCGACGTGCCGATGATGGTGATGAGCCATCAATACATCCTGTTCGACGAAATCCCGGAGCTTGCCGCCTGGTCGAAGGAGGTTGGCCACAAGCTGCCGCTGCTGCGCGATGTCGACAGCTCCTACTATCTCCGCCAGGAGAAGAACGGCATGAACCTCGGACCCTACGAGCGCAACTGCCGTGCGCACTGGACGACGCCCGACGACCCGATGCCCGAAGACTTTTCGTTCCAGCTCTTCCCTGACGATCTCGAGCGGCTGGAATGGTATCTGAACGACGCCGTCGAACGGGTGCCCATCCTTGGAACCGCGGGGCTGTCGCGGGTCATCAACGGCCCGATCCCCTATGCGCCCGATGGCAATCCGCTGATCGGGCCGATGCCGGGCGTGCCGAACGCGTTCGAGGCCTGCGTCTTCACCTTCGGCATCTGCCAGGCCGGCGGCGCCGGCAAGGTGTTGGCCGAGTGGATCACCGAGGGCCAGACGGAGTGGGACATGTGGTCCTGCGATCCGCGGCGCTACACCGACTATACCGACCAGGATTATTGCATCGCCAAGGGCATGGAGATCTACGGCCACGAATATGCGATGCATTTTCCGAAGCATTATTGGGCCGCCGGACGCGGCAAGAAGCTGTCGCCGATCCACGATCGTATCGCCGCACTCGGCGCGCAGTTCAAACCCTATAACGGCTGGGAACGGGCGATGTGGTATGCCAAACCCGGCGACGACACGTCAGAGGAGGCGACGCAGACCTGGGGCCGGCAAGGGCCGTGGGCCAAGCGCATCGAAGAAGAATGCCTGGCCGTGCGCGATGCCGCCGGCATCCTCGACCTGCCGGGGTTCTCGCGCTTCCGGGTCAAGGGCAAGGGGGCGACCGCGTGGCTTTCCGGCCTGATCACTGGCCGCGTGCCGAAGCCGGGTCGCATCGGCCTTGCCTATTTCTCCGATGACAAGGGCCGCATCGTCACGGAAATGTCGGTCATGATGCTGGACGAGGATTTCTTCTTCCTGATCACGGCGGCAACAGCGCAATGGCACGACTTGGAATGGCTGCGCGAACATCTGCCCGAGGACGCCGCCTTCACGCTTGACGATGTCACCACCCAGTTTGCCTGCCAGATTCTGACGGGTCCGAAATCGCGCGATATCCTCGCCGAAGTCAGCAACGCGGATCTCGCCAAGGGCTGGCTGACCCACCAGACGGCGCAGATCGCCGGGCGTTACTGCCAGTTGGTGCGCGTGTCCTTTGCCGGCGAACTCGGCTGGGAGATCCACACCAAGACCGACGACACCGCCGCCATCTTCGATGCGGTCTGGGGTGCCGGTCAGAAGCATGGCCTGAAGCCCTTCGGCATGGAGGCGCTCGACAGCCTGCGCATCGAGAAGGGCTACCGCGCCTGGAAGGGCGATCTCTCCACCGACTACACTATCCTGCAGGGAGGGTTGGAGCGGTTCGTCGACTGGGCGAAGCCGGGCTTCAAGGGCAAGGCGGCACTCGAACGGGAGAAACAGCAGGGCGTGAGCAAGCGGTTCGTCACCTTGACGGTCGCCGCCGACGGCTGCGACGCTCCCTACATGTCGACGCTCTGGTCGGACGGTCAGGTGGTCGGCGAAACGACGTCGGGCAATTGGGGCTACCGCGTCGGCAAGTCGATTGCGCTCGGCATGCTGCGCGCTGATCTCGCCGTGCCCGGCAAGGAGATCGAGGTCGAGATCTTCGGCGATCGCTTCAAGGCGACCGTCGAGGCCGACCAGCCGCTCTGGGATCCCTCTAACGAAAGACTGCGCGCATGACGAAGCCGATCCCCTCGAAAGCCCGTGCGGTCATCATCGGTGGTGGCGTTTCCGGCTGTTCGGTCGCCTATCATCTCGCCAAGCTCGGCTGGACCGACGTGGTGCTGCTTGAGCGCAAGCAGCTGACGTCGGGCACGACCTGGCATGCGGCCGGCCTCATCGGCCAGCTGCGCGCCTCGCAGAACATGACGCGGCTGGCGAAATACTCGGCCGACCTCTACGTCAAGCTTGAGGCCGAAACCGGCATTTCCACCGGCATGCGCCAGAACGGTTCGATCACCGTGGCGCTGACGGAGGAGCGCAAGGAGGAAATCTACCGCCAGGCATCGCTGGCGCGTGCCTTCAACGTCGACGTGCGCGAGATCACGCCCGACGAGGTCAAGGCGATGTATCCGCATCTCAATACCTCGGACGTGAGGGCGGCGGTGCATCTGCCGCTCGATGGCCAGTGCGATCCGGCCAACATCGCCATGGCGCTCGCCAAGGGTGCGCGCCAGAACGGGGCGACGATCATCGAGGGCGTCAAGGTCACGTCCGTCCTGAAGAAGGACGGCCGGGTGACGGGCGTGACCTGCGAGCAGAACGGCGAGAGCTACACGATCGAGACCGACAACGTCGTCAACTGTGCCGGCATGTGGGGCAGGGAGTTCGCGCGGCAATCAGGCGTCACCGTGCCGCTGCATGCCTGCGAGCATTTCTACATCGTCACCGAGGCGATCCCGGGACTGACCCGCCTGCCGGTGCTGCGCGTGCCGGACGAATGCACCTACTACAAGGAGGATGCCGGCAAGATGTTGGTCGGCGCCTTCGAGCTCAAGGCCAAGCCCTGGGGCATGGACGGCATCCGCGAGGATTTCTGCTTCGATCAGCTGCCTGACGATTTCGACCATTTCTCGCCGATCCTCGAAATGGCGGTTAATCGCATGCCGATGCTGGAGACGGCCGGCATCCATACCTTCTTCAACGGTCCGGAAAGCTTTACGCCCGACGACCGCTACTATCTTGGCGAGGCGCCGGAGGTGAAAGGCTATTGGGTCGCGGCCGGCTACAACTCGATCGGTATCGTCTCATCAGGCGGCGCCGGCATGGCGCTGGCGCAATGGATGAACGACGGCGAGCCGCCCTTCGACCTCTGGGAAGTCGACATCCGCCGGGCCCAGCCGTTCCAGAAGAACCGCGCCTACTTGAAGGATCGCGTCTCCGAAACGCTGGGGCTGCTCTATGCCGATCACTTCCCCTATCGCCAGATGGCAACGGCGCGTGGGGTACGGCGCTCGCCGCTGCACGAACATCTGAAGGCGCGCGGCGCCGTGTTTGGCGAGGTCGCCGGCTGGGAGCGCGCCAACTGGTTTGCGAACGAAGGCCAGGAACGCGAATACCGCTATTCCTGGAAACGGCAGAACTGGTTCGAAAACCAGAAGGCCGAACATCTGGCGGTTCGCAACGGCGTCGGCCTGTTCGACATGACCTCCTTCGGCAAGATCCGGGTTGAGGGGCGCGATGCGCTCTCCTTCCTGCAGCGGCTCTGCGCCAACGAGATGAATGTCGAGGCCGGCCGCATCGTCTACACCCAGATGCTCAACGGCCGCGGCGGCATCGAAAGCGACCTGACGGTCACGCGCCTTTCGGAAACCGCATTCCTGCTGGTGGTGCCGGGCGCCACGTTGCAGCGCGATCTTGCCTGGCTGCGCAAGCATGTGCGCGACGAGTTCGTCGTCATCACCGATGTCGGCGCCGGCGAAAGCGTGCTCTGCGTCATGGGGCCGAAGGCGCGCGACCTGATGCAGAAGGTGAGCCCGAACGATTTTTCGAATGCCGCGCATCCCTTCGGCACGGCGCGTGAGATCGAGATCGGCATGGGCCTCGCCCGCGCCCACCGCGTCACCTATGTCGGCGAACTCGGCTGGGAACTCTATGTTTCCACCGACCAGACGGCGCATGTGTTCGAGGCGCTGGAGGAGGCGGGGCAGGATCTCGGGCTGAAGCTCTGTGGCATCCACACGCTCGACAGTTGCCGCATCGAAAAGGCCTTTCGACATTTCGGCCACGACATCACAGACGAGGACCACGTGCTCGAGGCCGGGCTCGGCTTTGCTGTCAAACCCGACAAGGGTGATTTCATCGGCCGCGAGGCGGTGCTCGCCAAGCACAATCGCGGGCTTTCGCGCCGGCTGGTGCAGTTCCGGCTGGCCGATGCGGAGCCGCTCCTCTTCCACAACGAGGCGATCGTGCGTGATGGAAAGATCGTCGGCACCATCACCTCAGGCAATTACGGCCACCATCTCGGCGGCGCCATCGGCCTTGGCTACGTGCCCTCCGAAGGCGAAAGCGACGCCGACGTGCTCGGTTCAAGTTTCGAGATCGAGATCGCCGGCACGCGGGTGAAAGCCGAGGCGTCGCTGAAGGCGATGTACGATCCGCGCTCCGAGCGGGTGAGGATGTAGGTTTGTTCGGGAATGGCGTCGAGGGCCGACGACTCCCGACGTGGAACTGCCCCTCACCCTAACCCTCTCCCCGCAGGCGGGGAGAGGGGACCGGGCCGGTGCGGCAAGTTCCTTCTCCCCGTCAAGACGGGGAGAAGGTGCCGGCAGGCGGATGAGGGGCTTTCGAAGTCCTACCCAAGTGACAATACGCGCGCCGGAACGCGGGTCTTCCGGTTCTTCTTTCGGGAGTTCAGGCCCATGTTCGCATCGGACCTTTCCAATACGACCGTCGCGGGCGACCGCATTGATCAGCTGGTCGCGGCGCATCGGCCGGGCCATGGGCTGGTCAGGGCCTTCTACCATGACGAGGATATCTACGAGCGGGATCTCGACCGGGTGTTTCGCCGCCATTGGCACTGCGTCGCGCATGAAAGCGTGATCCCGAACCCCAATGATTTCGAAGTCTTTCGCATGGCCTCCGAGCAGGTGATCGTCACCCGCACCGCCACCGGCGCAATCCATGCCATGCTGAACGTCTGCCGCCATCGCGGCGCCGAGGTCTGCACCAAGGACAAGGGCAATGCCCGCGCCTTCGTCTGTCCCTACCACGCCTGGACCTATGGCAATGACGGCGCGCTGAAGGCAGCGCGGCTGATGCCGAAGGATTTCAAGCGCGAGGACCATGGGCTGAAGAAGCTGCATGTACGCGTTGTCGGGGGGCTGATCTTCATCTCCTTTGCCGAACAGCCGCTCGATTTTACCGAGGTCGAGAACCTCTTGCGTGCGACCTGCGGCCAATATGGCTGGGCTGAGGCCAAGGTCGCGCACCGGCAGTCCTATCCTGTCGATGCCAACTGGAAGCTCGCGGTCGAGAACTATGTCGAGTGCTACCATTGCGGCCCGGCGCATCCGGAATATTCCGAGACGCACGCGCTCGAACAGCCGCTGCACATGATCGAGGAGCTGAATGCCAAGATGGAGGCGCGCACCTGCGCGCTCGGCATCGAAGTCGGCTCCGGCGACCACTGGCAGAGTTCGGCGGGCGGCAAGGAAACGGTCCATGCCTTCCGCTACGCGCTCTATGACGGCGTCAAGACCGGCAGCAAGGACGGCCAACCGCTCAGCACCCTGATGGGCCGGTTCAGCGATTTCGACGGCGGCGTCACCTCCATTCATCTCGGCGGCACGACATTCCTCGTCTGCTATCCTGACCACGGCATGATCTACCGCTTCATTCCGAAGACGGCTGGGACCTGCGAGATGGAACTGATCTGGCTCGTCGACGGCAAGGCCGAGGAGGGGCGGGACTACGATCTCGAAAAGCTCACCTGGCTGTGGACGGTGACGACCGACGAGGACAAGGCGATCATCGAACACACCTCGCGTGGCGTGCGCTCGCACTATTTCGTGCCGGGGCCGATCGCGCCGATGGAGCAGAACGAACTGCGCTACATCAACTGGTATCTCGACGAGATCAGCCGGCCGACCCACGGCTCATCGGCGTCTCGGCCGCGGGACGCGAGCAGCGCCGCAACGGCCGTGTGAAGGGGCGTTGAAAGCGCCTGATGTGATGAAGAACGTCACTGACCGTGCAAACGCGCCGTCGCTGGATTCCTGTGACAAGCACAGGAATGAGGGATGCGGGTGGGCTGTAGCGATCAGTCCCTTCGGTCGAAATGGGTGCGCAGCGCCACATGCGTCTGCACCGTCGCAACGCCGGATATCAGCGAGATCTGTCGGCGGATGGTGTCGAGATCACCGTTCGAGGCGCATTCGATCAGCAGCATCAGGTCGGTCTCGCCGGCAAGCGACCAGCAACTGACGACCGGCGGCATGCCGGCGAGATGCGGCACGATGTGGTCGCAATTCTTGCCGGGCTGGAAGGAGACGGCGATCAGCGCGCGCACGACCGGCGCCTTGTCCTCTATGCCGATGCGGATCGTGTAGCCGGCAATGACGCCCCGCGTTTCGAGCCGGCGCAGACGTTCATGGGCGGCGCTGCGCGACAGGCCGGCATGGCGGGCGAGCGCCACCAGGCTCTGGCGCGAATCCTGCCGCAAGGCGGCCAGCAGCAGCCGGTCCTTCTCATCGAGTTCGGTCAATGTGTCGCCCTCTTGGTCATCTGGCCGGAAGAATGTCCGGCCTGCCGTCATCATGTCCAGTGAAACCGGACGATAGGATGGCTAGCTTCCTGACGCAACCAAGGAGCGTTAGCCATGACTATTCCGAGACTTCCCGACAATGCCGTCCTGATCCCGATCGACATGCAGCAGGCATTCGACGCTGCCCCTTGGCCGCCACGGTGGAATGCTGATGTCGATGACAACGGGCGTGCCTTGCTCGCCGCCTGGCGTACCGCCGGCCGACCGATCATCCATGTGCGTCACGACAGCGTCGCGCCGGGCTCGACGCTCGGCCGGGCTGCGGCGGGCAATGCGCCGCGCCCGGGCTTCGAACCCGCCGGCGACGAGCCGCTCGTCAGCAAGAGCGTCAATGCCGCCTTCATCGGCACCGACCTCGATCTGCGCCTGCGCCGGCTCGGCGCCGATACGATCGTTCTCTTCGGCATCTCGACTGATATGTGCGTCTCGACCTCGGTGCGGGTCGGGGCCAATCTCGGATATCGGGTCATCCTGTGGAAGATGCCTGCGATTGCTTCGATTTGTCGGACGGAAATGGCGCCGTGATCCCGGCGCGCGAAATCCACCGTGCCCATGTCGCCACGTTGCGGGCGGAATTCGCCGAGGTGACGACGACGGTTGCGATCGTCTCGGCCCTGCGGCCAGCGTCGGCGGCGTAAGGGCGCTGCAGCGCTTGCAGCCTGCCACACCAACTTCTCCTCAAGTCGATGCCGATTGAGGAGTGATGCGGTGGCCTATCGGCTGGCGGCGCCGCGGACTTCCAGCACCTGGTAGGTCCATTTCGGTGCCGTCAGGCTCTCACCCTCGCGGCTCGGAAAGGTGAGGAAGGTCTCGAAAGGTTTCGCTTGGCCGACCGGCACGCGGGCGAGGACGAGGGCCGTGTCGTCGCCGATCTTCTCGCAGGCGTCCTGCGGGCAATCCTCGAGCGTTACCGATAGGCGGAAATATTCGAGTGGCGTCTGGCCGTTGTTGGTGACCGTGCCGCGCAGGCGGAAGCTTCGTTCCGGCTGGCTTTGTTCGAATGTAATGCCCTCGAGGCTGATGTTCTCGGTGGCCGGAACCGCCGGAGCTGTCGTCACCGGCTCGGGCGCCGGAGCTTTGCGCTCGCCGCGGTCGCTGATCCAGATGATGAAGGCAGAGAGCAGGGCGATTGCCACTGCGACCGACAGGATGGGTTCGGCCCACCGGCGAAAGCGGCTGAAACGCGCCGCCAGATACACGATCGCCACGCAAACCAACGCTACCAACCAAAGCATGAAGCTCCTCCTCATTCACCCTTATATAGGGTGAGGGGCGGGTGGCAATATCGCCGCGGCGCGGTCGAAGGTCCTGACCCTCAGGGCTACTGTTTGCCCTGGCTGGGAAGGGCGCAGAGGCTGCCGCAGCTGCGCACCCCGGGTAGCAGGTAGCGCAGGCAGCAGATCTTGCGCCGGCAGACCCGCGCGCCGCCCTCTTCCTCGTGGCGCAGGCAATCGAAGAAGGGGTTGGGTGAACCGTCGGGCAGGGATCTGCTGCCGATGAGAGCCTCTGCCTGGGCATGAAGCGGCTCGACGCCGGCGGCGCGCAGGGCATAGTCGATGTAGACCAGCGCATTGTTCCAGGCGAGTTTCGGGGCGATGCCGCCGGTCGACTTGAGATAGCCGACGACGTCGCGCAGGTGCTCGCCCATCAGCGGTGCCAGGGAGGCAAAGACGTCGTCGTCATCGCCAGCCTTCCAGTCGCCGGCATCGGCGACGCCAAAGGCACGGGGCAGGCCGTCTTCGGCGAGCGCCACCTTCATGCGGGCGAACGAGACCGGCAATACCTGATGGTCGAGCACGCGGGCAACGAGGTAGGGGATGGTGAGCGCCGAGAAGTAATAGAGTGACCACATGGACGCGACCGCACGGCGATCTGTGCCGCCGGACTTTTCAGCGTAGGTGTCAAGCGCCCGGTCGAAGGCGCCGGAGGCGAAGAATTCGGGCAGCGCCATGCCGTCGGAAAGCTCGTCAGACAGCACCATCTTCTCGTTGCACCAGGCGTGCGGGCCGGAAAAGGCGGATGAGAGTGCCCTGGGGCCGCCCGTCTCCATGACCGGCTCGGAGGCGCCGGTCATTGGGGCACCCGCATGTGGCCCGCGGCCGGCCCACTGCCGTTGCTGGGCCCGCGGCGCGGAGCCGTCGCGAGCACAAACGCGGGAGCGGACAGACGCCTTCTTGCAACCATGCGACACCTTCTGAACGGGTCAGACATTCATAAGGTGACCGTGTTACTCATGTTTCTTCGTTGTGCAAGCCGTTTTATGAGTTTTGTCCGCATGTTTTAACTCGCGGGCGAGGCGCGAGGACAGCCGCAAGCTCGGGCTTGCGGCTGCTGAAGGGCCGGTGCCGCCGGCTCGACGGCCGCCTACATCAAGCCGAGCTGTTTGTAGAAGCCGAGCGCATCATAATAGTCGTTTTGAGCGGCGATCTTGCCGTCCCTGACGGTGAAGACCGAGGCTCCGGTGAACTTGAAGCTCTTGCCCGTTGCCGCCGTACCATCGGCCCAGGCGCCACTGTTGGTGCCGGAGAATTCCCATTCGAAGGAAACCTTGTCGCCGGCGGCGATGGGATCACCCTTCATGGTCCAGACGGCATCGGGGACCGCGTTGAGGAAGTTGTCGATGACGCCGGTCTTGGCGGCATCCTTCCCGGTCACCGGCTTGCCGACGGACGCATCGTAATAGGTGACGTCATCGGCGAAGTAGGACGCGGCCTTGCTCGAGTCATGGGCGTTCCACGCAGCGACGTAGGCCGCGACGACATCGGGCGCCGCGTCGGCGGCGAAGCCGGCGGGCGCCAGAAGAAAGGTGCTCAGACCCAAAGCACCTGCAGCAGCAAGCAGTTGACGACGGTACATGGCAATTTCCTCCCGGTTGTCTTCGTTTGCATGCTTTGTCCGCACCGCGGCCAACGTCGTGCGCGGCGTCAGCCGTGGTTGATCATGATGTGGCGAACGGCGGTGTAGTCCTCGAGTGCATAGACCGACATGTCCTTGCCATAGCCCGACTGCTTGACGCCGCCATGCGGCATCTCGTTGGTCAGCATGAAGTGGGTGTTGATCCAGGTGCAACCGTATTGCAGGCGCGAGGCCGCCTTCATCGCCTTGGAGATATCCTTGGTCCAGACCGAGGAGGCGAGGCCATAGTCGCTGTCGTTGGCCCAGGCGACGGCATCGTCCCTGCCGGTGAAGCGGGTGACCGAAACGACCGGCCCGAACACCTCGCGGCGCACGATCTCGTCTTCCTGGGTCGCGCCGGCAATCACCGTCGGCTGGAAGAAGAAACCGTCGGCGCTGCCCGGGCCGCCGCCGGTGGTGATCTCGATGTGCTTCTGGTCGGCGGCGCGTTCGACGAAGCTTGCGACGCGATCGCGCTGGCGCCGCGAGATCAGCGGGCCGATCTCGTTCTCCGTGTCGTCGGCAAGATTGTAGCGGATGGTCGAGACGGCCGAACTCAGGTCGGCGACGAGCTTTTCGTAGATGCCGGCTTCGGCATAGATTCGGCAGGCGGCCGTGCAGTCCTGGCCGGCATTGTAATAGCCGAAGGTACGGATGCCGTTGACGACGGCTTCGAGGTCGGCGTCGTCATAGACGATGACCGGGGCCTTGCCGCCGAGCTCCAGATGCGTGCGCTTGACGGTCTTTGCGGCGGCCGCCAGCACTTTCTTGCCGGTGGCGATGTCGCCGGTGATCGAGACCATCGCGATCTTCGGGTGGTTGATCAGCGCATTGCCGACGGTTTCGCCACGGCCGGTGACGACGTTGACGACGCCTTCCGGCAGGATGTCGGCCAAAAGGCGGGCGAGCTTCAGCGCGGTCAGCGGCGTCTGTTCGGACGGCTTGAAGACGACGGTGTTGCCGCCGGCAATCGCCGGCGCCAGCTTCCACGCCATCATCATCAGCGGGTAGTTCCAGGGCGCGATCGAACCGACGATGCCGACCGGGTCGCGGCGGACCATGGAGGTATGCCCGGGCAGGTATTCGCCGGCCGTCGGCGCATGAAGGTTGCGGATGGCGCCGGCAAAGAAGCGCCAGCAGTCGATGATGGCAGGCAGCTCGTCGTTCTTCACCGCGTTGATCGGCTTGCCGCAGTTGAGCGCTTCAAGGGCTGCAAAATCGTCGGCGTTCTTCTCGATCGCGTCGGCGACCTTAAGCAGATAGCCGGAGCGTTCGCCCGGCGTCGTCGTCGACCAGGAGACGAAGGCGCGTTCCGCGGCATCCACCGCCGCTTCGACCTGCATGTGCGAGGCTTCGGCGAGGTCGATGATCTTTCCGCCGGTGCGTGGGTTCAGGATATGCTCCTCGGCCTCGGTTCCGGCTTCGAAGCGCGATCCGATCAAAAGCTGGGTGTCCATGTCTGTTCTCCCTTGAAAGTCGAGTTTATTTGCCGGCGCCGGCGATCTGGTCGCCGTCGCGGGTCAGGTAGTAGGCGCCGAGGATCGGCAGGAAAGTGACCAGCACCACGATCATGGCGACCACGTTGGTCACCGGCCGCTGGCGCGGACGGATGAGTTCTTCGAGCATCCAGATCGGCAGCGTCGACTGCTGGCCGGCGGTAAAGGTGGTGACGATCACCTCGTCGAAGGACAGTGCGAAGGCGAGCATGCCGCCGGCCAGCAGCGCCGTGCCGATATTGGGCAGGATGATGTAGCGGAAGGTCTGGAAACCATCGGCGCCGAGATCCATCGAGGCTTCGACCAGCGAGCCTGAGATGCGGCGGAAGCGGGCGACCGCATTGTTGTAGACGACGACGATGCAGAAGGTCGCGTGGCCGAGCACGATCGTCCAGAAGGAAAACGGGATCTCCGCCATGGAAAAGGCCGAGCGCAGCGCGATGCCGGTGATGATGCCGGGCAGCGCGATCGGCAGGATGACCAAGAGCGAGATCGTCTCGCGGCCGAAGAAGCGCGTCTGGCTGACGGCGGCGGCGCAAAGCGTGCCGAGCACCAGGGCGACGGCGGTCGCGATCGAGGCGACCTTGACCGAGAGCGTCAGCGCCGCCCAGACGTCCGGTCGGTTCCAGGCAACCGCGAGCCATTGCGTCGTCAGCCCCGGCGGCGGGAACTGGTAGCTCTTTTCCTCGGTGGTGAAGGCATAGAGGAAGATCAAGAGGATCGGCACATGCATGAAGGCGAGGCCGGCGGCGGCCGCGATCTTCAGGCCGAGGGGTGAGCGGTTGAGGCGATCAGAGCGCATCGAAGGCCCCCATGCGTTTGGCCATCCAGAGATAGGCGCCCATGATGACGATCGGCACGACGGTGAAGGCGGCGGCAAGCGGGATGTTGCCGGCCGTGCCCTGCTGGGCATAGACCGCCTGGCCGATGAACAGCCGGGAGGAGCCGATGATCTGCGGAATGATGTAGTCGCCGAGCGTCAGCGAGAAGGTGAAGATCGAGCCGGCGACGATGCCGGGCAGCGCCAGCGGGAAGAGCACGTGGCGGAAGGTCTGGGCCGGCGTGCCGCCGAGATCGGAGGAGGCCTCGATCAGGTTGGTCGGCACGCGCTCAAGCGCTGCCTGGATCGGCAGGATCATGAACGGCATCCAGACATAGACGAAGACGATGAAGGTGCCGGTGTAGCTGACGGAGAGCGAGTTGCCGCCGACGACGGGAAGCGAGAGCCAGGCGTCGAGCAGCCACAGCAGATGCAGCTTTTCGAAGAACCAGGTGACGATGCCTTCCTTGGCAAGGATCAGCTTCCAGGCATAGATCTTGACCAGATAGCTCGACCAGAGCGGCAGCATGACGCCGAGATAGAACAGCACCTTCCATTTTCCCTGGGCGTAACGCGCCGCGTAGTAGGCGATCGGGAAGGCGATGAGTGCGGAGGCGAGCGTCACGATTGCCGCCATCGACACGGTGCGCAGGATGATGTCGAGATTGGTCTCGCTGAGCAGCTGGCGATAGGTGGCGAAGGTGAACTCGTAATTGATCAGGCCCGAGAAGTCGTCGATCGAGAAGAAGCTCTGCAGCAAGAGAGCAAAGAGCGAGCCGATATAGACGACGCCGAGCCACAGCAGCGGCGGCGCCAGCAGGACCGTCAGCAGCACGTGCGGGTGCTTCCAGAAGAAGTCCGAGAGCCGGCCGGTCGGGCCGCGGCGTTCCGGAGACATGAGATTCTCGGCGACGGCGGTCATGCGTCCTCCATCGGGTGCAGCTCGTCGGCGGCAAAGCTGATGGTGACGGGGCTGCCGACCTTGGGCACAACGAGCGAGACGGGGCTTGCGACAGCGATGCGCGCGCCTTCGACGTCGACGACGACCCGGTTGACCGCGCCGAGGAAACTATGGGCCGACACGGTACCGGAGAGGCTGAGCGCGCCGTCGCGCGGTGCCGACAGCACGATCGCCTCGGGGCGAAGGCTGGCATAGGAGGATGTGACCCCCAGCCTTTGGCACAGCCTTGCCGGCAGCACATTTGACGAGCCGACGAAATCGGCGACGAAGCGCGTCTTCGGCTGCTTGTAGACTTCTTCGGGGCTGCCGAGCTGCTGGATGCGGCCATCGTTGAAGACGGCGATGCGGTCGGCCATCGACAACGCTTCGCCCTGGTCGTGGGTGACGAAGACGAAGGTGATGCCGAGCGATTTCTGCAGGCTCTTCAGTTCCTCCTGCATCTGTTCGCGCAGCTTCAGGTCGAGAGCGCCGAGCGGCTCGTCGAGCAGCAGCACCTTCGGCTTGTTGACGAGCGCGCGGGCGAGCGCCACGCGCTGGCGTTGGCCGCCCGAGAGCTGGCCGGGGCGGCGGCTGCCATAGTTCGGCAGCTTGACCATGGCGAGTGCATCCTCGGCGGCCTTGCGGCGCTCTTCCCGGCCGACGCCCTTGACCATCAGCCCGTAGGCGACATTGTCGAGGATCGAGAGATGCGGGAACAGGGCATAGTCCTGGAAGACGGTGTTGACGCTGCGGCGATAGGGCGGCACGCCTTCTGCCGTCTCGCCGAAGATTTCGATATGGCCGCCGGTTGGCTGTTCGAAGCCGGCCATCAGGCGCAGGCAAGTGGTTTTGCCCGAGCCGGAGGGGCCGAGCATGGCGAAGAATTCGCCCTCGGCGATCTCGAGGTTCACGCCATCGACGGCGCGCACGGCGCCGAAGTGGCGGGAAACATTGTCGAAAAGCACGGCGGTCATAGGAATGCTCCGGAAAGTTTGGCCCCTCATCCGCCCTGACGGGCGCCTTCTCCCCGCCTGCGGGGAGAAGGAGGCTCGCGGCCGCAGCTCACCTAAAATGCCGGGGTGAGAGCTTTGCCGGGGGCGTTCCCTCTCCCCGCTTGCGGGGAGAGGGCCAGGGTGAGGGGCGGAATGCTTGCGATGTGGTCGTGGCGGCTTACCGCCCGCCGATGACGCCGATATAGTCGGAGACCCAGCGGTGATAGGGCACGCATTCGCCCTGGCTTTCGCATTTCGTCACCGGCGTCTTCCAGAACTTCACTTTCTCGAAGTCCTCGTAGCCGTTGGTCTTGCAACCCTCGTCGGTCAAGAGTTCATTGCCCTTGCAAGCAGCGCCGACGGAGGGGTTGGCGCCGAACCAGGCGGAGACATCGCCCTGCACCTTGGACGATAGCGAATGCTCCATCCACATATAGGCGCAGTTCGGATGCGCGCTTTCGGCGTGCAGCATGGTGGTGTCCGCCCATCCGGTGACGCCTTCGTCCGGAATGGTTGAGGCGATCGGCAGCTTTTCGGCTTCCATCAGGTTGACCTGGAACGGCCAGGAGCCGGAGGCGACGACGCCTTCGTTCTTGAAGTCGTCGATCTGGATCATCGCATCGTGCCAGTAGCGGCCGACGAGCGTGCGCTGGGTGCGAAGCAGATCAAGCGCTGCCTTGTATTGGTCTTCGTTGAGTTCGTAAGGGTTCTTGATGCCGAGCTCGGGTTTGTGGGCCATCAGGTAGTTGGCGGCGTCGGCGACGTGGATCGGGCCGTCATAGGCCTGGACACGGCCCTTGTTGGACTTACCGTCCGGCAGGTTCATTTCCTCGAAGACGACGTTCCAGCTCTTCGGCGCTTCGCCCTTGAAGGCGTCCTTGTTGTACATCAGCACGTTCGGGCCCCAGACATAGGGGGTGCCGTAGTGAACGCCGTTGACGGTGTGCCAGGGCGCGCTTTGCATGCGCTCGTCGATGGTCTTCCAGCTGGGGATGAGGTCGGTATTGATCGGCTGGACGCGCTTGCCCGCGACGAGGCGCAGCGAGGCGTCGCCCGAGGCGGTGACGAGGTCGAAGCCGCCTTCGTTCATCAGCGCCACCATTTCATCGGAGGTGGCGGCGGTCTTGACCGAGACCTTGCAGCCGGTCTGTTTTTCGAAATCGCTGACCCAGTCGTAGTTCTTGTCGGTCTCGCCGCGCTCGATATAGCCGGCCCAGGCGACGATCGACAATTCGCCTTCGCCCTTGCCCAGTTCCTTCAGCGGTTCCTGCGCCAAGGCGGGCGCCACGAGGCCGAGCGACAGCGTCAGCGCGGTGCAGGATTTCAGGATCTGCTTCATCTGAATTCTCCCAGTGTTGAGCCGCATTTTACGGCTTCGTTCCCAGGTTGAAGCGTGCCTTGATTTCTCCGTATTCGCAAATTCATTAATCAGAATGCCGCTATCGGTTTTGCCGATATCAGGAGCAATTCCAGCAAAAGTGCGCAGCGGTTTTGCGTCCGGAATTGCGTAAAAACAAAGGGATAGAACACTCCTGCATGCGTTCTGCGTTCAGGAGCAGACGGCGAAAGTGCTCGAGCGTCAGCGCGGGCGGGCACTGCGCAGAGCTTCGGCAATGCCGACGAAATCGCGTGCCGATTGCGGCAAGCTGGAGCCCTTGCGCCAGACCATGCCGACCTGAACGACGGGCAGGGCGCCGGAGACGTCGCGGCTCTCGATGCGGTCGCCTTCAAGCGACCAGGGGCGGTAGACGAGGTCGGGCAGAAGCGCGATGCCCGCACCTGTCGCCACCAGGCTGCGCACCGCTTCGACCGAGCGGGTGCGAAAGGCAACATGCGGCCGGGCGCCGAGCGCTGACAGGAGCTTGCCGGTGTTCTCCTCGATTTCGTCGACCGTCAGCATGATCAGCGGCTCCTTGGCGATATCACTGATCGAGATGATGTCGGCACTGACGAGCGGATGGCCGATCGGCAGCCAAAGCCGATAGGGCGAGGTTTCCAGGATCTCGGCCTGCAGCGCCATGCGGTCGCGCAGGTTGGAGATGACCATGACGGCGACGTCGAGTTCGCCGCCGATCAGGAGATGTTCGAGATAGGAGCCATTGTCCTCGATGGCGCTGACCTCGACGCCGGGGCAGGCGCGGCGATAGCGGGCGAGCAGGTCCGAGAGCACGTAACCGGCAACCAGCGAGGTGACGCCGAGATTGAGCTTGCCGCCAGTCTCCTCGCGGCTGTCGGAAAAGCTGCGCCTCGCGTCGGAGACATTGGAAAGGATCTTCGTCGCATGCCGCAGAAACTGGTGGCCGTTATGGGTGATCGAAAGGCCGCGGGGATGCCGGTCGAACAGCTCGACGCCGAGGTCGCCTTCAAGCTCCTTGATCGCCTCGGTGATCGAGGATTGCGAGATCGAGAGGTTCTGCGCCGCGCGGGTGATCGAGCCCTGCTCGGCGACGGCGACGAAATATTGCAACTGTCTGAAGGTGAAGGCCATCCGCGCAGTTAATCGCGGTCGTGGGGTGCTTGCAAGCACAGGCGAGAGATCGTCCCACGCAACCGCGGCGGGATTTTCCTGGTGATGTCGGTTTCCGGATAGAAGGTGGGCAGACCGATGTTAGACTTCTGCCGGAGAAATCATGGAGGCGGACTTTGGATCAGGCCGTATTGAAACCGATGCCGACGGAGAAGGGCATTCTCGCCTTTCACCAGCGCTGCGAAGCCTTCTACCCCGCCGACGCGGTCGATGCATCGATCGGACAGCAGCGCAAATGGTACGATGCGCTCTGCGCCGAGTTCGATGCGCCGTCGCCGGCGGGCCTTGCGCGCGAGGACGGGCTTGTCGGCGGCCGCATTCCGATCCGACGCTATCGGCCGGCGACCGTCTCGACCGAGACCCGCATCTACTACATCCACGGCGGCGGCTTCGTCGTCGGTTCGCTCGACAGCCATGATGCCATCTGCGCCGAGCTTGCCGATTTCGCCCGGGCCGAACTGGTCTCGGTCGACTATCGGCTGGCGCCCGAGCATGTCTGGCCGGCAGCCTTCGAGGATTGCAACGCGGTGCTGAATTTCCTCCTGGCCGATGGTCGCCCGGTCGTCGTCGCCGGCGACAGCGCCGGCGGAAATCTGACGGCGGGAATCGTCCTGAAGGCCCGGGCGGACGGACTGTCGGGTATCGTCGGCCAGGCGCTGATCTATCCCGGCCTTGGCGGCGATCTCGTTTCCGGTTCCTATGTGGAAATGGCCATGGCGCCGGGACTGACGACCGCCGACACCAGCTATTACCGAAAGGTCCTGCAGGCGCCGGCCGGTAATCCGTTTGCGGCGCCGCTGGCTGCCGCGGATCTTTCCGGCCTGCCGCCGACCTATATCACCGGGGCCTATTTCGATCCCTTGCGCGACGACGCCCGCCTCTATGCCGCACGGCTTGCAGCCGCCGGCGTCAACGTCACGTTTCGCGAAGAGCCGCAGATGATCCATGCCTGGCTGCGAGCACGGCACATGAGCGAGGGCGCGCGGGAGGGTTTCCGCCGGTTGGCCGAGGGTATTGCCGTTCTTGTCGGAACCGGCTGACCGCTTTGGATTCGACCGCAAGGCAATTGGGGACGGAAAAACGTTTCTCCTGGAACTGGGCTAGCTCTTCGCCTTGAACACCAGCACCGGATTGGCGCGGAAGCTCTGCGGGAACAGTTTGCGCAGGCTCTCGATCTTCGGCATGTCGTTGTAGACGATGTAGGGATAGGTCGGGTTGCGCGTCAAAAAATCCTGATGGTAGCCCTCGGCGACATAGAAGCCCTTCAGCGGCGCGATCTCGGTGACGATCTCGGCCGGGAAGACGCCTGATTTCCCGAGTTCGGCGATATAGGCCTCGGCGATCTTCTTCTGCTGTGGCGTGGCGACGAACAGCGCCGAGCGATACTGCGTGCCGTGATCGGGGCCCTGATAGTTCAGCTGCGTCGGGTTGTGGCCGACGGAAAAGAAGATCTGCAGCAGCTTGCCGTAGCTCACCTGGCTCGGATTGTAGGTCACTTCCACCGATTCCGCATGGCCGGTGTCGCCATTGCTGACGGCCTCGTATGAAGCGGTGTCGCGGCTGCCGCCGGAATAGCCCGAGACAGCGTTGGTCACGCCCTTCACATGCTGGAACACGCCCTGGACGCCCCAGAAACAGCCGCCGGCAAACACCGCGGTCTCCGGCCCGTTGGCCGCTTTCTCATCCAGCGACGGCGGCGGAATGGATACGGCCGGTTCGGCGGCCTTTGCCATGGCAGCGATGGACAGCGTGGCGCAGAGGGCAAGCGCCGGAGCCAGCAGCCGCAGGTGGCGGCCGATCGTGGCAGAGAAAGGCGGAATGTCGCGTGTCGAAGCCATGGGTTGCTCCCCTGCCGCGTTCGGGAGGCGGCCGTGTACTGATCCATGTTTTTCGTGTGCCCGGCCGAAAGCAAATCGCAAGCGCGTGCTTCACGGCAATGTGACGATCCGCTACCACTGCGGTGGCGCTGCGATCTTGCAGGATGAGGATCGTGGGAAGTTCGGAGGAGGGGTGATGGCCGGAGAAACGGACCTGACGACGCTGCTGGCGACGATGGCGCCGGTGTTGTTTCCGCAGACCTATGTCTATTGCACCGTGCCCCATGACGAGGCGCAGCGCTATATGCCGCTGGAGCCGCTTGCCACCTACCGTGAGGACGAAGGGCTGACGCTGATCCTGGAGCGGAGCGCCGCGGATGCCGCCGACCTTTCCTATGGTCCGCTGCTTCGGCGCATCACGCTCAATGTGCATTCGGCGCTTGAAGCCGTCGGACTGACGGCGGCGGTGGCAACAGTGCTGACGCGCGAGGGCATTAGCGCCAATGTCGTGGCCGCCTATTATCACGACCACATCTTCGTGCCGGAGGCGGATGCCGAGCGCGCGCTCGAGGCGCTGCGGGCGCTGAGCCCCGCCTGAGGCATTCCCGCTTAGGCATTTCCTGCCGGAAAACCGCTTCACACTTTTCCTGGAAATGCTCTGGTTCCGACGGAAATCACAGGAAGCGGGTATCGCGCGGCGGGTTTTCATAGTCGTCGTCGCGCCCGTTCTCATAGACGATGGGTGCCGTGCCCAGTTCCTCGTCACTGATGCCGTCGAGGCAGGCGACGTTGACGGCGTAGAAATGGCCGAGGAAGTCCTCGAGATAGCCGCGCGAAAACGGCCGGATGCCGCAGCGGCTGCAGAAATAGTGGTCGACGTCACCCTCCCGCCAGTTCGAAGGCTGCGCCCGGTAGCTCGTCAACGCCTCCTTGCCCCTGGTGATGGCAAACTCGTCGCGAAGCGCGAATGATTTCTGCATGCGCGTCTTGGCGCAGAAGCTGCAATTGCAGCGGCGAATGCCTTGGGCCAGATCAAGCTGGCACTCGAACTCAACGGTGCCGCAATGGCAGCTGCCGCGATAGAGCTTTTTCATCGGACGGGCTCCTGTCTTTGGACGGACGTCATCGTTCCACGGTCTTTCGACCGGGAAGATGACGCTGTCGAGGTGAACGTGGATGCGAATTATGGACCGGCGTCCGTTGCGCGGACGCCAGCCGCTATCCGGCTTTGACGGAGGCTTCCGCCTCGTCGGCAATTGCCGGATCGTCGTCGGCGCCGTCGCCGGTTGCCTTGCGCAGAAGCAGGAAGGCGAGCAGCGCAGTCAGCAGCGACAGGGCCACACAGATCGATGCGGTGAAGGCAAACGAACTGGTGAACACGTCGCGGGCGGCAAACAACAGCCGTTCGGACTGGTCGCCCGGCAGTTGCTCGGCAATGGCGACGGCGCCGCCCAGCGTCTGGCGTGCGGCCTCCACGGTCTCGGTGGGAAGGCCGGTCACGACGACCGCGTCCATGCGGCTGCGATAGGCTGATGTCAGCATGCTGCCGAGCACTGCGATGCCGAGCGCACCGCCGAATTCGAAGCTGGTTTCCGAGATGGCGGAGGCCGCACCCGCCCGCTCCGGCGGAGCGGAGCCGACGATCAGGTCCGTCGTCAGCGTGCCGACCGGGGCAAAACCGAGGCAGAGCACGACGAGGCCGATGGTGACGAGCAGGGGGCTGCTTGTCGTTTCGACCTGGGTGCAGATGCCAAAGCCGATGGCGGTCAGCACGAAACCGGCAGCGATCAGGTTGGAGGCGGCATAACGGGCGGCAAGCGACGGCACGAGGATCGAACCAAGCACCATGGCAACCCCCGTCGGCACCGACCACAGGCCAGCGACGAAGGGCGACAGGCCGAGCACGAGCTGCAGATACTGCGCCACGAACAGGAAGGCGCCGAAGCCGACGAACAGGCCGAGGATGTTGACGCTGAGCGCCGCGCTGAAAGCCGGGGTTCTGAACAGAGCGAGGTCGATCAGTGGATCGGCAAGCCGGCTCTGGCGTCGGGCAAACAGAATGGCGACGGTCAGCCCGAGCAGGATGAAGAACACGGCGGTGACGTCGAGACCGTCCTCGGCGATGCGCTTCATGCCATAGATCATCGACAGCACGGCGACGAGCGACTGCCCCGCGCTGAGGAAATCGAGCCGGCCTGCATTGGGGTCGCGGAATTCCGGCAGAAGCATGGGGCCGAGGATCAGCAGCAGGATCATCACGGGGACGGCCAGCAGGAAGACTGAACCCCACCAGAACTGCGACAGCATCAGCCCGCCGACGACCGGGCCGATGGCGCCGCCGGCGGAGAAGCTGGCGATCCAGATGCCGATGGCCAGCGTGCGCTGCCTGTCATCGAGGAACATGTTGCGGATCAGCGACAGCGTCGAGGGCGCCAAAGTCGCTGCGGCGACGCCGAGAATGGCGCGTGCGAGGATCAGCGTTTCCGCACTCCAGGCAAAAGCGGCCAACACCGAGGCGATGCCGAAGGCGACCGAGCCGATCATCAGCAGTCGGCGCCGGCCGATGCGGTCGCCGAGCGTGCCCATGGTGATCAGCGAACCGGCGACCATGAAGCCGTAGATGTCGACGATCCAAAGCAGCTGCGAGGCCGAGGGTTTCAGCTCCTCGGTCAGTTGCGGAACCGCCAGGTTCAGGACCGTCAGGTCCATCGAGTAGAGCATGCAGGGCAGGGCGAGGACGGCAAGCCCGACCCATTCCCGCTGCGTCGCCTTCGGGCCGGGCACGTTGCCCGATGTGCCGATTGTCTCAGACATGGGAAAGATACTCCTGCAGCCTTTCGAGGCACTCGCTCCAGCCCTCCTGGTGCGAGTCGCGCTCATCGACGCTGTCGAATGGGGTCTGGTGGAACGTCAGGCGCGTCTCGCCGCCGACATCGGCGAAGGAAACCGTGACCAGTGTGTCGGCCCCCGGCTCGCCTTCCTCGTCCCAGGCGAAAGTGAAGATGAGTTTCTCCGGCTCGATCACCTCGCGATAGACGCCACCCATCCAATAGTCGCGCCCTTCCGGCGAACGGATGCAGCCGCGCCAGGCGCCGCCGGGGCGGAAATCCATCTTCAGGGAATGCGGGGTGAAATCGCGCGGCCCCCACCAGCGCAATGCGTGCTCCGGCGTCGACCAGACCTTGAACACCAGGCTGCGCGGCGCGTCGAAGATCCTGGTGATCTCCAGGCTCAGTCTGTGTTCGCGCGATGCGTTTTCAGTGGTCATTGCCATAACGACTCCTCCCGCGGCCAGCGCAGTCGCAAAGCGTGGCCGTTCTTTAACTTGCAAGTTATTTAACTTGTCGGTTAATAACTGGGCGCGCAGGCCCTTGTCAAGGCGGGAGGGCCCTGAGATCTGATTTTTGTCAGTTATGCGACAGCGTGCATCGGGCTTTGAGGCGGGTGAGCACGCGGCCGAAAGCCTGGGGATCACCAAGGCTGCGGGCAAGGATGAGGGCGCCCTGGATGCCGCCGATCACCTCTTCGGCCAGCGCCTTTCGTTCGTCCTCCGCGATGCCTTGGCGGCCGAACGCCTCGGCAAGAGCGGTCCGCCAGTCGGCGAAATAGCGGTTGAGCTCGGCTGAAAAGCGATCATGGGCACCGCTGGTGGCGATGACGCCCATCAGGCAGAGGCGGCGGCCCTGGCGAAAGTAGCTGTCGACGGAAGCAAACATGTCGTCGATCGCCGCCGCCGGCGGCTCGCTGTTGCGTAACCGGTTAAAGATGTTGGTCTGGAACCATGAGGCGATGTCGCCCAGCACCGCCTCGGCCATCTCCTCTTTCCCGCGGGGAAAGAAGTGATAGAGGCTGCCCTTGCCGAGCCCGGTCTTCTCGGTGATCAGGCTGAGGCTCGCACCGTCATAGCCGTGCTCGCGAAAGATCTCGGCAAGCATGGTGATGACGTCCTGGCGTTCGGCGACGACGCGGCTCATGCGGGTTTCCTCAGCAGCGGATATTCGACCTTGCCGAACCGGTGGAACAGCGTTCCAACCGCGACCAGTACCAGCGAACCGGTGAGAACAGGGAAGAGCAGGAATTCGAAACCGGGATCGCTGGCAAAGACCACCAGCGGATTGGCGCCGGCCGGCGGATGGGTGATGCGCAGCGCCGCCATCAGCGCGATCGCCGCACCGACGGCAAGCCCGACCGCCCACCACTCATTGGGGAAGATCGAACGCAAGATGAGGCCGACCAGCGTGGCGCCGAAATGGCCGCCGACGACATTGGCAGGCTGGGACAGAGGGCTGCCCGCAACCGAGAAGATCAGCACGCAGCTGGCGCCGAACGGCGCCATCAGCAGCGGTTCACCGACGATGTTGGTGAGGGCGCCGACGGCGGCAATGGCCACGAGGCCGCCGATGCCGGCAAGCAGGCCTCGGCCGATATGGGTGGGTGGTTGATGACGCAGGAAGAAATGGCGCATGACTGTACCGGTCGGTAAATTGTTTACCGATCGGTACAGACCTTGTGTGCGAAAGTCAAGAAGGCTTACATGAGATCGCGGCGGATGCGCTTCGCGAAGGTCTTCTCGAAGATCTGCGTCTCGCCTTCATAGGCGACGATCTCGGCTTCCGTGATCCATTCGCTTTCTGTGCAAGAAAGCGTCGAGGTCGATACGGTGCGCACCGACCAGCCGTCACGCTTGGCGATGCAGGTCCATGTCGACGTTCCGATCATCGACTGCGGGTCGTCGGGCGAGATGGACCAAGTTTCGTCGCGGATGTCCTGGGTCGCAAGCCCCGTGTCGGGATGCTGGGAGAGGCCGGTGTCCTCATAGATCCGATAATGGGTCATGCCGTGGGTCATGTCGCGCTCGACGGTCCGGCTGGTGCTTCCGCGCGACAGGTCGCGATATTTCGGCAGCGGATCGGGGTTTTCCGGCTCGGGAACGACGATCTCCCGGTGCTGACCGAGCAGGGGAAGCGCGAGCGAGAGGCTGGCCGTATCGATCGTCAGCCCCGGATCGCTCGGCGGCGGCAGGATCAGCGGCCAGTAGGAGGTCGACAGCGACAGACGGATGCGATGGCCGGCGCGGACGCGATAGCCGCAGGCGTCGAGCACCAGCGTGATCCGCGTCTTGCGACCTTTTTCCATCGGACGCGGCTCGGCATTGCCGTCGCGATGGGCCAGATTGAGCACGCCGAAGGCGACGCGCGTGGCGGTGCCGTCCGGATGCACGTCGACGATGCGGGCGACAAGATTGGCGGTGTCGGCGGCGCACGTCACGTCGACCGTCACGACGGGCTGGCCGAGATAGTCCTCGGCCTCCAGCAGCGGCTGCGTTTCGAAGGTCAGCGCGCCGGCGTCATCGATGCGCTGGTCGCCAGCCATTTCGGCGTCGGGCTTCAGAGTGAAATATTCGCCCGACGCCGTGCCGGTATCGAGCGGAGACTTCAGATAGACGTCGCCGATGCCCTTGCCCTTTGCGTCGGTGGCAAACCTGCCGTCGAGCGTTACGCCAAGAACCTGCATCTCGGGTTTCTGCCAGATCTCCTTGGCGACCCAGCGTCCCGGATCGTTGTCGCGTCGGACGGCCGGTCGCGGGCCGTCGAGGATATAGGCGCGCACCTGCGGGCCGCCCTCGGCGCGGTTCTTCTCGTCGCGCAGCCAGCGGTTCCACCAGCGGATCGCCTCGCCATGGAAATCGGCGCGCGGCTTCGGCCAGGCGAAATGCGGATATTTGTGCACCCAGGGGCCGATCAGCGCCTTGGCCTTCGCGCCGAGGCCTTCGACGGCTTTCAGCGGCGTGTTGCGGTAGCCGTCGGCCCAGCCGGCGATGACGAGCGCGGGAACGTCGAAGCCATCGAAATCCTCTGAGATCGAGCCATGCTGCCAGAAGGCGTCGCGACGCTGGTGTTCGAGCCACTCCTCCATGAAGTACGGCTCGTTCTCCAGGCGCTCCAGCCACATCTCCCTCCAGCGATCGCCGACGATATCAGGGTCCGGCGAGCGCGATTGATAGGCAAGCATCGTCGCCGCCCAGGAGAGCTGGGCGGAGAGATGGCAACCGTTCTTGTAGTGGATGTCGTCGTTGTAGCGATCGACGGTCGAGGCGATGGATATCACCGCTTTCAGCGCTGGCGGCTTGAGCGCCGCCACCTGCAGGCAGTTGAAGCCGCCCCAGGAGATGCCCATCATGCCGACCTTGCCGTTCGACCAGGGTTGGGCGGCGATCCATTCGATGATCTCGCAGCCGTCGGAAAGTTCGCGCGGCGTATATTCGCCGTCGATGACGCCATCGGACTCTCCGCACCCGCGGATGTCGACGCGGATGCCGGCAATGCCGGCGGCGGCAAAGACCGGATAGGTCGATTCATCGCGGAGACTGGTGCCGCCACGCTTGCGGTAGGGCAGGTATTCAAGCACGGCCGGCACCGGCTCGGCATCGGCGCCGACAGGCATCCAGATGCGGGCGGCAAGCCGGGTGCCGTCCTTCAATCGGATCCATTCGTTCTCGATCAGGGTGAATTCACGGTCTGACATATCGTTGTTCCGCTCAATCTCTTTGTTTTTGCGCATTTCCTGGCGCAAAGCCGCTACACACGTTTGCTGGAAATGCTCACTCTCTTTGCTTTTTGCGCTTTCGCCGGAATTGCTCTTAGCTGTCGAACCAGACGCGGCTGGCAACATAGCCGTTCGAAAGGTCGTTGCCGATGTCGTCGACGAAGCCCTTCAGCGATGCCGAAGCGGCGTTCACGTAGTCGTTGAACACGGGCAGGATCAGGCCGCCTTCGTCGCGCACGGTCATCGCCATCGTATGGTACATCTCCTTGCGCTTGGCGTCGTCGAGTTCCGCGCGGGCCTGAAGCAGGAGCTTGTCGAAGTCTTCGCGCTTGAAGCGGGTGTCGTTCCACTCGGCGCTGGAGAGGTAGGACGTGGAGTAGCGCGAATCCTGCGTCGGCCGGCCGCCCCAATAGGAGGCGCAGAAGGGCTGGACGTTCCAGACATTGGTCCAGTAGCCATCCTCCGGCTCGCGGCGAACCTCGAGCTCGATGCCGGCCTTCTTGGCGCTTTCCTGGAACAGAACCGCCGCGTCGATGGCGCCGGGGAAGGCGGCATCCGAGGTGCGCAGCAGGATCGGCCGGTCGTGGCCCGACTTCTTGAAGTGGAAGGCGGCCTTGTCGGGGTCGTAGGCGCGCTGCTCGATGCCTTCAGGCGCCAGCGCATAGTTCTCGTTGACCGGGTAGTCGTTGCCGAGCGTGCCGAACCCGCCAACGACCCTGTCGAGGATCGCCTGCCGGTCGATCGCGTATTTCAGCGCCAGCCTGAGGTCGTTGTTGTCGAAGGGCGCCGTGTCGCAATGCATCAGGAAGCTGTAGAAGCCCTTGCCGGCGGTCCGCAGGATCTCGACGCGCGGCGCGCGCTTCAGGAGCGGCACGGTCTTCGGGTCGATGTTGTTGATGAAATGCACCTGGCCGGAGGAGAGCGCGGCGATACGGGCGGTCGTGTCGTTCATCACGATGATTTCAACGCTGTCGACGAAGCCGCGATCCTGGCGCCAGTCGTTGGCGTTCTTCTCGAAGGTCGAGCGCAGGCCGGCTTCATAGCTTGCAAGCTTGTAGGGGCCGGTGCCGATAGGCGAGGCGGGATTGTCGACACCGCCGCGCGGCTGGATGATCAGGTGATAGTCGGTCAGAAGCAGCGGCAGGTCGGCATTGCCTTCGGTCAGAGTCAGGACCAGCGCACCGGCCTTTTCCTCGATGGTCTTGATCGAACGCATCAAGCCGAGCGCGCCCGACTTCGACCCTTCGTCCGAGTGGCGCTTCAGCGTGGCGATGACGTCGGCGATGGTCATCTTGCTGCCGTCGTGGAAGCTGACGTCGTTGCGGATCTTGAAGGTCCATTGCGATGCGTCCGCCGAGGGCTCCCAGGATTCGGCGAGCGCCGGCAGCGGTGCGCCGGTTTTCGGATCGGATTCGACCAGCGTGTCGCCCCAGAGATGGCCGATGACGAAGGAAACCGAGCCGCTGTAGCCGGCAGGATCGAGCGTATCGGTGGTGGCGCCGCCCTTCAGGCCAAGCTTCAGATGGCCGCCGCGCTTGGGCTCTTCGGCGCGCGCATTGCCCGCCACCATCGTGCCGCCAAAGCCCGCCGCGAGCCCCAGGGCCGCCGTGCCCGCCAGAAAGCCGCGGCGGTTGATGCCGGTCGGAACGATAAGGCCGTCGGGGCGCTTGGTGAATTCGCTCATATGCAGGTTCCCTCTGATGTTTTGTTTCAAGGGAAAACCTAACGGCTGCCACAGGTCGCACAATTTCGCGACTTGACGCTGATTTACGCGACTTTACGCTAGTTGAAATCACACTTCAGGAGAGCAGTGTTGCACGACGCCGACCTATTCGCCGCCAATCTTCGTTTCGCCTGCGCAACGCGGCGCTCGATCTCGCAGATCTGCCGCGAGATCGGCATCAATCGCCAGCAGTTCAACCGCTACATCAGCGGCGAAGCGCGGCCGTCGGCGCATAATGTCGCCCGCATCGCCAGCTTCTTCGGGCTGCAGGCGCAGGACTTTTCCCTGTCGTCGAAACTGTTCGAAGCCCGCATGACCCGGCCCGATCGCGACCGCTCGGAAGCCGGGCTGCTGCTCGAGGGATTTCCCGGCGATCTCGCCGGGCTTCGCCGCCATGTCGGCTACTACCAGACCTATCATCTCTCGCCGTCGTGGCCCGGCCGCGTCGTCTGCTCCTGCGCCAGGATCCATGAGGAGAGCGGCTCGATCCGGGTAAAATCGATCGAGCGCATCCGTGACGCCGCCAACGAGATCCAGCAGTTTTCGAAATATGTCGGCCTCGTCACCTTCTGGCGCAATCGCATCTTCATCGCCGAGCGCAGCGTCGGGCGTCAGCCGATGCTGTCGCAGACGATCCTCATACCGTTCGAGGTGCATCAGCGCGTCTATCTGCGCGGCACCACCATGGGCGTCTCCTGGCGCAAGGAAAACCTGCCCTATGCCTCGCGCATGATCTGGCGCACTCTCGGCCAGGAGCCTGATATCCGGCAGATGCTGTCGCGCTGCGGCGTGCTCGCCCTCGGATCGCGGCAAATGCCCCAGACGGTCAGGGCCTTTCTCGAAACGCCGGATGCCGAGGTGCTGACGGTGCCGACCGAATATTGAGGTTGCGGCTCCGGCGTCGCCGCCTACTGCATGATTCCTTAAATCGGATCCGATTTAAGGGTAAAATTATGCACCAAGCATAAGTGCTACAGCGTCCTTAGCGCGTCATATTTGACGCGCGGCGCTGTAGATGGCGTTGCATTCCGTGTCTGCACCGAAGAAGGGCAAGCCGATGAAAGCTGCGATCGCCGCCATGTCAGGACTTCTGCTCGCGGTCTCGGCCATGCCGTCCGGCGCCGAAGACGCGCGCCCGCCCATCCCGGCTTGCGCGCTTTCCGGTTCCACCAGCGTCATGATCGGCGGCCAGCCGGCGCTCCGGCTTTCCGACGTCGCCAACTGCCCGCCGGAGCTTTACGAGGTGGTGCCGAGCATCATGATCGAGGGGCAACCGGTCGTGCATTTCCGCGCTGGCAGCGGCGCCAAGGGCGATTGCTCTGCCAAGGGTGGGGCCACGGTGACCTTTGAAGGTGAGGCGGCGCAACGGGTGGGCGACGTCGACTGCCGGCGGAAGTAGCGCGCCGTCAGTCCAGCATCGCCAGCCGAGCTCCCTCCCGAAGGGCCCTCTGGGCGGGCGGGTTGGTGACCGGGTAGCCTGCGATGAAGCGCTCGACGGTGAAAGACGGGATTTCGCTTCGCAGCCTGAGAGCGGCGTCTGCCGCTTTCTGCGCTTCGCCGAGGCAAGCATGCGCCATGGCCTGGAACATCAGCGTGCTCGGCGATTCCTGCGAACTCTTCTCGAAAGCCGGCAGGCATTCGCGGTAACGACCGGTGACGAACAGAACGCGGCCGAGCATGCCGTAGTACCAGGGCGGGCCGAGCGGGTTCAAGGCGAGGGCGCGTTCGATCAGGGGGATAGCTTCGACGGGATCACCGACGACCAGCGCCTTGCCTCCCGCAAGCACCGCCAGGGTATCGGCGTGGTTCTTCCCGAATTCGAAGGCGCGCGCATGCGCCTCGGCGGCGCCCGTCAGGTCGCCAAGGCAAGCCCTGAGATCGCCGAGACAGGTGTAGCCGGCAGGGTCGGTGGGGTCCAGCCGCAGCGCTTCGTCGACGGCACGCCGCCAGTCCTGAAGGGCGGCATCCAGATCCTTGGCATAGCCGTTGCAGGCCTGGACCGAATAGGCATAGGCAAGTTCCGTCCAGGCCCGCGCACGACCCGGGTCCAATTCGAGCGAGCGCGAGAGCAACTGTATTGCGGCGGCGTTGCCCTCGCGGTTGAACCGGTTGTGCTGCTCGACGCCCAGAAGATAATAATCGTAGGATTGCAGGCTGCCCGGCGCCTTGCGGCGGCTGGCCTTGCGTCCGAGGGCCGCGAGCGTGCCGAAACACCCCGCCAGGACATTGATGACGCTTTCGCAGAGGCTGTCCTGCAGGGTCAGGACATCTTCCATGGTGCGCTCGTAGCGCTCGCTCCAAAGCGTCATGCCGGTGCGCGTATCCGAAAGCTGGATCGTCAGGCGAACCCGCCGGTCGTCGGCGCGCAGTTGGCCGGTGATGGCATAGGCGGCCCCAACCGCCTGGACATGGTCTTCGAAGGCCTCGGGCCGGTTGCCGAGAAGCCTCATCGTATGGAAGGCGATCACGGGGATATCGGCAAAGCGGGCGAGGTCGACGCAGATATCGGACGACAGGCCGTCGGCGAAACGGTGCCAACGCTCCTCCGGATTGAGGCTTTCGATCGGAAAGAGGGCAAGCACCGGCCAGGCCGGCTCGACGACCCGAACTGGGGCCACCGCCTCGGTGGCCGTCCTGCCGGCCACCATCTGCGCGACGTAGGACGCGAGCTCGATCTTGTTGCGCACGCCGAGCTTGCCGTAGATCGTCGCCAGGTGCGTGCGCACCGTTGACGGCGCAATGAAGAGCGCCTCGCCGATTTGCCGATAGGTGAGGCCGGCAGCAAAGTGCTCCGCGACGGAGCGCTCGCGGTCTGACAACGCCTCGGTGGCGGCCTGTGACGTCTGGATGTGGTTCATGGCTGCTCCCTGCCACTCGACCGGACCGGTTTCAACGGTGCCCAGGCAAAATACTACAAATGCAGGAGAGGAAACACAGCAACTGCGCGATGTGGCGATCGGCGGGCGGGCCTAGAGTTTCGGCATTGCTTCAACGCCCCGAGGGGCTCAGCAGATGCGAGAACGACGATGAGCAGCCTCCTGACTGGAATGTCCGAATTCTATCACGCCATCTGGCAGGATCTTTACGAGCCCGCCAGAACCTTTGACGGCCGACCCGGCGGCCATGGTCCCTTTGATATCCTGACCGTCTGGGAGGAACGTGTCCGCTTTCGGCGGCAGCTCGCAAAGATGGCCGAACAAACACCGGAACTGCTCAATGATGTCGGCCTGACAAAGGTCCAGGTTTTTGCCGAGACGACCAAGCCCTTCTGGCGGCGCTAGAGCGTTTGCGGTTTAGACGGAGTCGCAGAAACGCTCTAGCTCTTTGTTTTCACGCATTTCCTGACGGAAAACCGCTCCGCACTTTTCCTGGAAATGCTCTAGGGCCGAGGCGGGAACCCTGGCCGCCCGCGCGCGGTCGGTTCCCCTTGAGCCTGGCCATGCAGTCCAGGAAAGTCGTTTCTGGCCCTTCGGACTTGCCTCAGTTGCCGGCGCTTTCCATACGCCTGGTCTTCAAGACGCGCTCCAGCCAGCCGATCTCCATCTCCGGAACCGACTTCAACAGCAGGTCGGTGTAGTCGTCGAAGGGCGGTGCCAGCACCTTGGACTTCGGCCCGAACCGCACCAGCCGGCCGCGGTGCATCACCGCCACGCTGTCTGCAATCGCCCGGACGATGGCGATGTCGTGGGTGATAAAGACATAGGAAACAGCGGTTTCCTCCTGAAGCTTCAGAAGCAGATTCAGGATGCCTTCGGCCACCAGCGGGTCGAGCGCCGAGGTCGGTTCGTCGCAGAGGATCAGTTCCGGCTCTGCGGCCAGCGCCCGGGCAATGGCAACACGCTGCTTCTGGCCACCGGAGAGCTCGGCCGGATAGCGATCGAGGAAACGCGTTCCCATCTCGATCTGGTCGAGCAGTTCCTTGACCCGCGCCGTCTTCTTGGCGCCATGCATGCCGAAGTAGAAGGACAGCGGCCGCCCGACGATGTCGCGCACCGTCTGGCGCGGGTTCATCGCCGTATCGGCCATCTGGTAGATCATCTGGATGCGGCGCAGTTCGTCATTGTTGCGGCCCTTCAACGCCCGCGGCAGTTCCTTGCCTTCGAAGGTGATGCGTCCTTCGGTCGGCGGCAGCAGGCCGGTGATGACACGGGCCAGCGTCGACTTGCCCGAGCCGCTTTCGCCGACGATCGCCAGCGTCTGGCCCTTGGGCAGATGCATGGAAACGTCGTGCAGCACCTTGAAGCCGTTGCCATAACCGGCGCTGACATGCTCGATCGTCAATTGCGTGCCGGTCTGGTCCGGCGCCTCGTCGCGCTTGGCCTGGCGCACGCTGACCAACGCTCTCGTATAATCTTCTTGCGGCGCCTCGATCACCTGTTTCGTGGTGCCGTATTCCACTGTCTTGCCGTGGCGCAGCACCATGATGTCGTCGGAGATCTGGGCGACGACGGCGAGATCATGGGTGATGTAGAGGGCGGCGGTGTGCGTTTCCTCGATCGCGTGCTTGATCGCCGCAAGCACGTCGATCTGGGTGGTCACGTCGAGCGCCGTCGTCGGTTCGTCGAAGACGATCAGTTCTGGATTGGGGCAGAGCGCCATCGCGGTCATTGCCCGCTGCAGCTGGCCGCCCGAAACCTGGTGGGGGTAGCGCTCGCCGAAGGTTTCCGGGTTCGGCAGGCCGAGGACCTGAAAGAGATAGAGCGCGCGCTTCGTCGCCTCCTCGCGGCTCATGATGCCGTGGCGAAGCGAAGCCTCGATCACCTGATCGCCGAGCCGGTGTGCCGGGTTGAAGGCGGCGGCGGCCGACTGTGCGACGTAGCAGACGTGGGCACCGCGGATCGAGCAAATGCCGTTCTTGTCGAGCGTCAGGATGTCCTTGCCGTCAAGCAGTACCTGGCCCCCGGTGATGCGCACACCGCCGCGGCCATAGGCGAGCGCCGACAGGCCGATGGTCGACTTGCCGGCGCCGGATTCGCCGATCAGGCCAAGCACCTTGCCCTTCTGGAGGTCGAAGGACACGCCTTCGACCAGGGTCACGGTTTTCGGCGGTTCGCCGGGGGGATAGCTGGTCGCCTCGATCTTCAGGTTCTTGACGGAGAGAAGCGCATTCTTTTCAGGTGAAGACTCAGGCATCGCCACGCCCTCCTTTCAGGCTGGAGGTTCTCTTCATCAGCCAGTCGACAACGAGGTTGACGCAGATCGCCAGCGTCGCGATCGCAGCCCCGGGGATCAGGGCGGCGGATATGCCGAAGATGATGCCGTCCTTGTTGTCCTTGACCATGCCGCCCCAGTCGGCGGCCGGCGGCTGGATGCCGAGACCGAGGAAGGAGAGAGTGGAGAGAAACAGGATGGAAAAAGCGAAGCGCAGGCCGAACTCAGCGAGCAGCGGCGACAGCGTGTTGGGCAGGATCTCGCGGAAGATGATCCAGGCGCTGCCTTCGCCGCGTAGCCGTGCCGCCTCGACAAACTCCATGACCGCGACATCGAGCGCGACCGCGCGGCCGATGCGGAAGACGCGGGTAGAATCGAGCACCGCCATGACCAGGATCAGGATCCACAGATGCTGCGGCAGCACCGCCAGCACGACGAGGGCGAAGATCAGCGTCGGGATCGCCATCATCAGGTCGTTGAAGCGGGAGAAGAACTGATCGACGAACCCGCCCATGACCGCGGCGGTGAACGAAAGGATCATGCCGAGCGAGAAGGACAGCACAGTTGCCGCCAGCGCCACGAAGATCGTGGTGCGGGCGCCGTAGATCAGGCGCGAAAGCAGGTCGCGCCCGAGATTGTCGGTGCCGAGCAGGAAGTCGCCGCCGGCGGGAAGCCAGATGTCGCCGACGATGTCTCGTTCGCCGAAGGGGGCGATGACGGGTGCGAACAGGGCGCAGAAGATCGCGATGGCGATGCCGGCGATGCCGATCCAGGCGCTGAAGGGAATGGCTCTCAGGTTCATCGCGGGTGCCTCAGTCTCGGGTTGGCGAGAATGGCGAGAATGTCGGCCGCCATGTTGAGGAAGATGTAGAAGGCCGCGAAGATCAGGCCGCAGGCCTGCACGACCGGCATGTCGCGCACGGTCACGGCGTCGACCATGTATTGGCCCATGCCGGGATAGACGAACACCACCTCGACCACGACGACGCCGACGACGAGATAGGCAAGGTTGAGCGCGATGACGTTGATGACGGGCGCCACGGCATTGGGAGCGGCGTGGCGGGCGATGATGCGGAACATGCTGAGGCCCTTGAGCTCGGCCGTCTCGACATAGGCCGACGACATCACATTGAGAATTGCCGCTCGGGTCATGCGCATCATGTGGGCGAGAACGACGAGCACAAGTGTTGCGACCGGAAGCGCGATTGCCGAAAGCCGTTCGGTGAAGCTCATGCTGTCATAGACGGTCGCCGGGAAGGTCGCGACGCCGAATTTGACGGCGAAGAACATGATCAGGAGATAGCCGACGAAGAACTCCGGCAGGGAGATGGCCGCAAGCGACACGACGTTGATGATCTTGTCCGGCAGCCGGTTGCGGAACTGCACCGCCAGCATGCCAAGGCCGACGGCGAGCGGCACCGAGACGATCGCGGCGAAGAAGGCGAGAAACAGCGAATTGCCGAGACGCTTGGAAATCTGTTCGCCGACCGAATTCTTGCTGGCCCAGGAGGTGCCGAAGTCGCCCTGCACGGCGCCGCCGAGCCAGGAGAGATAACGCTCGCTCCAGGGGCGGTCGAGGCCGAGATCCTTGCGGATGTTTTCCACGGCCTGCGGGGTCGCCGACTGGCCGAGATAGGTGGTGGCGAAGTCGCCGGGCAGAGCCTCGATGCCGCCGAAGATCATCAGCGACACGGCAAAGAGCAGCCCGACGCTCAAACCGAGGCGCTGAAGGATCAGCGCCGCGAGAGGGCGGCGAAAGGTGAAGCGCCGCCAGAAGGTGCCGCCGATTTCGCCCGTGGCGTCGGCGGGGTTGGGTTTCGCTGGTACACCGGAAGGATCGGCGGACCGCGGATGTGCTCCATCCGCGGTCCCATCCGTCGGAACCGGACCAGTCATCGGTCCGCTTTCCATCATCAGGCGTCGAGCCAGACGCGGGTTGCGACGTAGCCGTTCGACATGTCGTTGCCGATATCGTGGACGTAACCCTTCACCTGCTTGGTGGAGGCGTTCACGAAGTCGTTGAACATCGGCAGGATCAGGCCGCCTTCGTCGCGCACCATCATCGCCATGGTGCGGTACATGTCCTTGCGCTTGGCCTCGTCCAGCTCGGAGCGGGCTTCGAGCAGGATCTTGTCGAAATCCTCGCGCTGGAAGCGCGTGTCGTTCCAGTCGGCACCAGAGTGGTAGGCGGTCGAATACATCTGGTCCTGGGTCGGTCGCCCGCCCCAGTAGGAGGTCGAGAAGGGCTGGACGTTCCAGACGTTGGTCCAGTAACCGTCGCCTGGTTCGCGCTTGACCTCGATTTCGATGCCGGCCTTCTTGGCGCTTTCCTGGTAGAGAACCGCCGCGTCCACCGCGCCCGGGAAGGCGACGTCGGAGGTGCGCAGCAGCACCGAGCCACTGTGCCCGGACTTCTTGTAGTGGAAGGCCGCCTTGTCGGGGTCGTAGGCGCGCTGCTCGATGCCTTCGGGGAAGAGGGCATAGGTGTCGTTGATCGGGAAGTCGTTGCCGACCTTGCCGTAGCCGCCGAGGATGCGTTCGACCATGGTCTCGCGATCCATTGCGTATTTCAGCGCCAGGCGCAGGTCGTTGTTGTCGAACGGTGCCGTGTTGCAATGCATGATGAACACGTAGTGGCCCCGGCCAGAGGTGTTCAGGATCTCGACAGTGGGCGCCTTCTTCAACAGGTTGACCGTCTTCGGATCAACACGGTTGATGAAGTGCACCTGACCGGAGGAAAGCGCGGCGATACGCGCCGTCGCATCGTTTATGGCGATGATTTCGATCGTATCCACGTAGCCGCGGTCCGTGCGCCAGTCATCGGCATTCTTTTCGAAGGTGGCGCGCACGCCCGGTTCGAAGCTGGCCACCTTGTAGGGCCCGGTGCCGATCATGGCGTCGGGATTGTCCAAGCCGCCGTTCGGCTGGATGATGAGGTGGTAGTCGGAAAGCAGCAACGGCAGGTCGGCGTTGCCTTCCGTCAGTGCCAGCACGAGCTTGTCCCCGTCGGCCTTGATTTCCTTGATCGACTTCATCACGCCGAGTGCGCCCGATTCCGACTTGTCATCGGTGTGACGCAGCAGGGTCTTGATCACGTCGTCGACTGTCAATTCCTTGCCGTCGTGGAACTTTACGCCCTTGCGGATGGCGAAGGTCCAGGTCGAGGCATCGGCCGACGGTTCCCAGGATTCGGCGAGCGCCGGCACAGGTGCGCCGGTGGTCGGGTGGCTTTCGACCAGCATGTCGCCCCAGTTCCGGCCGACGACGAACATGAATTGCGACAGTGCCTTGGCCGGATCTTTCGAGTCGGTCGCGGCAGCGCCTTCGAGGCCGAGCTTCAGGTGGCCGCCGCGCTTCGGCTCCTGGGCCGCGGCGCTGGTGGCAAACAGCGTGCCTGCCGTCGATGCGAGGATGCCGGCTGCAGCCGCGCGTCCGAGAAATTCACGCCGGTTCATCTTGCCGAGCATGACCTGTCGTGTGAGGTAATCCTTGTAATCGCTCATTCCCCTGTTCCCTTCTGTGTCGGCATTCGCCGTTCGTTGTGGTTGGTAGAGATTGCTGCGTACCGCCACCTTATGGATGGCTTTCGGATCGGCCGTTTGGGCCATTCTTTGTCTTCGATTGCCTTGTTTCTCCTTTCTCGGGCGGACGCTGCAGGTCCAGATCGATAAGCCTAATCGCTTGGATGCGCCTTGTAACGTCCTAAATTATAATTCATTTCCATAAGCGGCGCTTATGGATAAGCCTTCGGCGGCACGCAGATGGCCCCGCGCGTTCGGTGACGTCGTTCCGCCGGTCCACCGGCTCGTTGTCAGTACTGCGCCGCCTGTGGCAGCGTCCGTCAGCGGCCCTTCCAGACCGGGTCGCGCTTCTCAGCAAACGCCTTTGCGCCCTCCAGCTGGTCCTCGCTCGAATAGAGAATGTCGACGGTCTTGAACTGCCGACGGGTGATCTTGTTCATCGTCGTCTGGAAGGTCTCGCCCTCGGCGGCGCGCACCACTTCCTTGATGGCGGCATAGACGAGCGGCGGTCCGCTCTCGAGCAGTCGGGCGAGCTCCCAGGCGCGCGCCATCAGCCTGTCGGCAGGCAGGATCTCGTTGACGAAGCCCCAGCGGTTGGCTTCGACGACGTCGAGCCAACGGCCGGTCAGAAGCATGTCCATGGCGATGTGATAGGGGATGCGCTTCGGCAGCTTGATCGAGGCGGCGTCGGCAACGGTGCCCGAGCGGATTTCCGGTAGCGCGAAGGTTGCGTGCTCGGCCGCCAGGATCAGGTCGGTGGAGAGCGCGATTTCGAGACCGCCACCGCAGCAGATGCCGTTGACGGCTGATATCACCGGCTTGTTGAGGTCGCGCAGTTCCTGCATGCCGCCGAAGCCGCCGATGCCATAGTCGCCATCGACCGCATCGCCGGCCGCCGCCGCCTTCAGGTCCCATCCCGGACAGAAGAACTTTTCTCCGGCGCCGGTGATGATGGCGACGCGCAGGGTGTCGTCGTCGCGAAAGTCGCGGAAGATCTCGCCCATCACCCGGCTGGTCTTCAGGTCGATGGCGTTGGCCTTCGGCCGGTCGATCGTGACTTCGAGAATGCCGCCTTCGCGGCGGGTAAGGATCGGTCCGGTCATGGCGTCAGTTCCTCCGGCGGATCAGGGCGTCGGCGGCGATGGCTCCATGGCCTTCCGGTAACACCATTAAAGGATTGATATCGAGTTCTTCGAGCTTTGAAGCGTTTGAAACGACATAGGATGCCGCAGCGGCGACAGCGTCGGCAAGGGCTGTGAAATCGCCTTTCGGTCCGCCGCGATAACCGTCGAGCAGCTTGCGGATCTTCAGGCTGTCGATCGCCTCGCGGATCAGCTCCGGCGTCGTCGGCAGCGTCAGAATTGCGGAATCATCCAGCAGTTCCACAAGGATACCGCCGGCGCCGATGGTCAGCACCGGGCCTGCCACCGGGTCGCGCGTCGCGCCGATGATGAGTTCGGCGACGGGCTTTGCCACCATCTTCTCGACGAGAAATCCCGATGCCACCGAAGCCATGCCCTCCGCGGCGCTAAGCACCTCGGCGCGGCTTGTCAGATTCAGCTTGACGGCACCGGCCTCGGTCTTGTGGGCGACGCCCAAACCCTTGAGCACCACGGGGAAGCCGAGGTTTTCGGCAGCGCTGGCAGCCTGCTGCGGCGTCGATGCGGTCTTGCCCGGCGGTATCTGGAGGCCGGAGGCGGAAAGCTCGGTCTTGGCTTCATGCTCGCTAAGAGTGATGGCATTGCCGCCGTCGGAAGCGCCGCCGTTCAGGAGTTTTGGTGGTGCGGGCCTGGCCCAGGCGGCGCCGATGCCGGCCGCGGTTTCCACTGCCGCCAGCGCCTCGTCGATGCCGAAAAAGGGGATGACGCCGGCCGCCATCAGCGACAGTGCCGTCTGTTCCGGCATGTTTTCGCTGAGACTGGCGACGATGCCGGCGCGCGCGCCGGTCGCCTTCGCTGCGTCGATCACCGCGTCGCAGGTCGTTACCCAGTCGGCGGCGTCGCAGCGGTCCTGGCGGGGAAAGTCGAGCACGATGAGGTTGAGCGCATAGCCGCCCTTCATCATCGCGCCGAAGGCGGTCGTCTGCTTCTCGCGGTTGCCCCAGACGAAGGTGTGGTAATCGAGCGGATTGGCGATCGTCACCATCTCGCCGAGCGCTTCTTTCAGGGGCTTGCGCTGCTCGTCACGAAGCGCACGGTAATTCACCCGATAGCGCACGCCGGCATCGGCCATCAGCGAGGCCTCGCCGCCCGAACAGCTCATCGACGAAATCTCGTTGCTTTCGAGCGGGCCGGCGACATGCAGCAGCTTCAACGTTTCGAGCAGCGCCGGCAGTGTATCGACGCGGCCAATGCCGAGGCGGGCGAGCAGCGCCGAGGAGACCCGGTCGTTGCCGGCAAGCGAGGCCGTGTGCGAGACGGTGGCGAGCTGGGCCGCTTCCGACTTGCCGACCTTCAAAGTCACCACCGGCTTGCCGAGTTCACGGGCGCGGGTTGCCAGCCGTTCGAGCGCGGCAACGCTGTCGAACCCTTCGATATGCAGGCCGACGGCGGTGACGCGCGGATCTTCGAGCACGGCGCAGGCAATGTCGGAAAGACCGGTCTGCGCCTGGTTGCCGGCGGTCATGAGATAGGCGAGCGGCAGGCCGCGTGTCTGCATCGAGACGTTGCAGGCAATGTTGGAGGATTGCGTCAGGACGGCGACGCCCTTTTCGACGCGCTGCATGCCATGCTGGTCGGGCCAGAGCAGGGCGCCGTCGAGCATGTTGATGAAGCCGTAGCAATTGGGGCCGACGATCGGCATGTCGCCGGCGGCCGCGACCAGCGCCTCCTGCATGTCGTTGCCGTCGTCGAGTTCGCTTGCCGCCTCGCGAAAACCGGAGGCGTAGCAGACAGCGCCGCCGGCACCGCGTGCCGAAAGGGCTGCTATGATGTCGATGGTGAGCTGCCGGTTGACGCCGACGAAGGAGGCGTCCGGTGCTGCGGGAAGGTCGGCGACCGAGCGGTAGCACCTGCGGCCGAGGATCTCATCTTCCCTCGGATGCACCGGCCAGATATCGCCGGCAAAGCCCATCTTGTCGCATTGTTCGATGACCCGTCGTGCCTCCTTGCCGCCAAAGACGGCGATGGATTTCGGTCGGATCAGGCGGTCGAGGGAGCGTGTCATCGGCCGATCACGCTCCCAGCGGCCGTAGCAGGTCGCGGCTGATGATGTGGCGCTGGATCTCGGAGGTGCCGTCCCAGATGCGCTCGACGCGGGCGTCGCGCCAGAAGCGGGCGAGCGGCAGGTCGTCCATCAGCCCCATGCCGCCGAAGATCTGGATCGCCTCGTCGGTGACGCGTGCGAGCATCTCGGTGGCAAAGACCTTGGCAGAGGCGATCTCGCGATTGGAGGGCAGGCCCTGGTCGAGGCGCCAGGCGGCCGAAAGCGTCAAAAGGTCGGCGGCGTCGATCTCGGTGATCATGTCGGCGAGCTTGAACGAGACGCCCTGGTTGGCGCCGATCGGCTTGCCGAACTGCTTGCGCTCGGCGGCATAGTTCAGCGCATAATCGAAGGCGCGGCGCGCCCGGCCGACCGAGGTCGCCGCCACCGTCAGCCGCGTGGCGAACAGCCAGTCGTTGGCGACGTCGAAGCCCTTGTGCACTTCGCCGAGGATCTGGGCGGAGGGCAGGCGGCAATCGTCGAACGTCAGGATGCAATTGTTGTAGCCGCGGTGGGAGACGGAGCTGTATCCCTTGCGGATCTCGAAGCCGGGGGTGCCGCGGTCGACGAGGAAGCAGGTGATCTTCTTCTTCGGTCCGTGCGGCGTGTCTTCCTCGCCGGTGGCGATGAAGACGATGACGAAATCGGCGATGTCGGCATGGCTGATGAAATGCTTGGTGCCGTTGACGATCCAGTCGTCGCCGTCCTTGCGGGCAAAACACTTCATGCCGCGCACGTCGGAGCCCGCATCCGGCTCGGTCATGGCCAGCGCATCGAATTTGTCGCCCCTGACCGCCGGTAGCAGGTATCTTTCGCGCTGCTCGTCGTTGCAGGCCATCAGGATGCCCGACGGGCGGCCGAAGAAGACGGTCAGGCCCATCGAGCCGCGACCGAGTTCGCGCTCGACCAACGTGAAGGAGGTATGGTCGAGCCCGGCGCCGCCCACCTCTTCGGGGAAATTGCAGCCGAAGAAGCCGATTTCCTTGCACTTGCGGGCGATATCCTGGCCGAGTTCGCGCGGCACGATGCCGGTGCGCTCGACCTCGTCCTCATGCGGATAGATTTCGGTCTCGACGAAGCTCCTGACCGTGTCGACGATCATCTGCTGTTCTTCGGTCAGTGCGAAATTCATTTGTTCTCCCTCGCGATTTTTCCTGCCCGCCCTGTGGCCGATCTCTCCATCGGCCGCCGGCATGCTTGTCTGCCCCTCACCCTAGCCCTCTCCCCGCAGGCGGGGAGAGGGGACGCTTTTGCCGCTCGCACTCCCGATGGCGAGAGGAACGAGCGGCTGCGGCACTCCCCTTCTCCCCGTTCACGGGGAGAAGGTCGCGGCAGCGGGCTGAGGGGCGGTCGTCGCCCGACATTGCCCGCCGGCACACCCTCCGAAGACGGAAGGCTAATCTCAGCGCTTCTGGCCGACGAACCGGCCGGCACCTTCTGGAGTCGGCAGGCCGGCATGGGCCTCGGTGATCGCCTTCAGTTTGTCCAGGATCCTCGCCGGGGTAGCGACGGATTTGCCGGCCTTGCTGTCGACATGCAGCATCATCTGCTCGGCGGTCGCGACTGCCTCGTTGGTCTCGGCATTGTAGATGGTCGAGAAGATGTGCAGCCGCTTCTCGTCCGAGGACAGGAGCTGGCAGGTCGAGTAGAGCGCGTCGCCGAGCTTGGCCTCGCCGAGGTTGCGGATATGGGTCTCGACCGTGTAGTAGCTGTGGCCGTCGCGGACATAGTCGAGGTCGACGCCGATCAAGCGCAGCAGGCCGTCCGAGGTGTCGCCGAACACCTGGAGATAGCGGTGCTCGGTCATGTGGCCGTTATAATCGACCCAGGCGGCACTGACCTTGGTGTCGAGGATGCGCAACGGCTTGACGTCACCGAGATCGGCTTCAGGCTTCCGGGCGTTGGCCCAAAGCTTTGCCTCGAAATCGGCGAGCAGCTTGCCCGCACCCCAACCTTCGCCGCCATTGCCCGATTTCAGCGCGTGCATGATGCCGACGAGGTTTTCGTCGCGGATGCGTTCGAGCTCGCGGATCGAGCGGCCGGCGGCCTGTGCGTCCGACTGCGCACCGATCTTTTCCACCAGCGCATCATCGAGGTCGACGACGTCGGTGAATTTGGTCCAGGGCCATTTGAGGCAAGGGCCGAACTGGGCGAGGAAGTGGCGCATGCCGGCTTCGCCGCCGGCGATGCGATAGGTTTCGAACAGGCCCATCTGCGCCCAGCGCATGCCGAAGGAGTAACGCATGACGTTGTCGAGCGTTTCGGTATCGCAGATGTCGTCCTGGATCAGCCACAGCGCCTCGCGCCAGAGCGCTTCCAGCAGGCGGTCGCCGACGAAGGCCTCGATCTCCTTGGCGATGACGACGCCCTTCATGCCGATCTGCTCGACACCCTGCATGGCGCGCTCGATCGTCGCCTTCGAGGTCTTCTTGCCGCCGACGAGTTCGACCAGCGGCAGGAGGTAGACGGGGTTATAGGGATGCGCCACGAACATGCGCTCGGGATGCTTCATCTCGGCCTGCAGGTCGGAGGGCAGCAGGCCCGATGTCGACGAGCCGATCAGCGCGTCGGGCCTTGCAGCCGCGTCGATCTGGGTGATGACGCCGCGCTTCAGCTCCAGCCGTTCCGGCACGCTTTCCTGAATCCAATCAGCGTCCTTGACCGTTTCCTCGATGCTTTTGCAGAAGGTGAGTTTTCCCTTCGGCGGCAGCGGCGCCATGGTCAGCATAGCATAGGCGCGCTCGGCATTGGCCATGACTTCGCCGATGATGCGCTCGGCTTCCGGATGCGGGTCGAAAATTTTCACGTCGATGCCGGCAAGCGCGAAGCGGGCCACCCAGGCGCCGCCGATGACGCCGCCACCGACGCAGGCTGCTTTCTCAATAAGGCTCATGATATCCCCGCTCAGCGCTTCGTCAGCTTCAGTTTCTTGCGGACCTCGTCCGGCCCGATGATCTTGGCGCCCATGCCCTCGATGACGCCGACCGCCTTTTCGACGAGCTGGCCGTTGGTGGCGAGCTGGCCCTTGCCGATATAGAGGTTGTCTTCGAGGCCGACGCGCACGTTGCCGCCGGCAAGGATCGCCGCTGCCGGATAGGCAAGCGCGTTGCGGCCGATGGAGAAGGCCGAGAAGGTCCAGTTGGCCGGCACGTTGTTGACCATGGCCATGAAGGTGTTGAGATCGTCGGGCGCCCCCCACGGAATGCCCATGCAGAGCTGGATCAGCACCGGATCCTCGATCAGCCCTTCCTCGGCGAGCTGCTTGGCGAACCAGAGGTGGCCGGTGTCGAAGGCCTCGATCTCGGGGCGCACGCCGAGCGCCGTCATCTGGCGGGCCATTTCGCGCAGCATCGACGGCGTGTTGGTCATGACATAGTCGCCGAGCGAGAAGTTCATGGTGCCGCAGTCGAGCGTGCAGATCTCCGGCAGACAGTCTGCCACATGGGCGACGCGCTCGGTGGCGCCGGCCATGTCGGTGCCTTTCTCGTTGACCGGGAAGGGGCTTTCGACGTTGCCGAAAACCAGGTCCCCGCCCATGCCGGCCGTCAGATTGAGCACGACATCGACATCGGCGGAGCGAATGCGATCGGTCACTTCGCGGTAGAGGTCGAGCCTGCGGGCAGGCGCGCCGGTCTCCGGATCGCGGACGTGACAGTGGGCCACGGCAGCACCCGCCTTGGCGGCCTCGATCGCCGCGTCGGCAATCTGCTTCGGCGTGATCGGAACGTGGCTGGACTTTGAAACGGTGTCGCCGGCGCCGGTGACGGCACAGGTGATGAATACCTCGCGGTTCATGCTGAGCGGCATTGCTGTCTCCCTTTTATTGCGGCCATTACGAGCCAAGAACGACGGCGCTGCTTTTCATAATCAGTACTAGATTGTACATTATCGGCAACGAGATGGAGAAGTTTGCAAATGGATCAGAGCGTTTCGCAGGTGCAGCATGCCGATATCCTGGTGTTGCCGGAGACCAATCTGATCCTCGTTGCCTCGGTGATCGAACCGATGCGCGCCGCCAACCGCATTGCCGGACGGCCGCTCTACAGCTGGACGCTCTACAGCCCGGACGGCGAGCCGATCGAAACCAAGAGCGGCATTCCCATTCCGGTTTCGGGTGCGTTCCGGCCGCAGCGCGAAACGGCGCCGCTTTTCATCCTGTCGAGCTACAACTGGCAGAGGAGTGCGACCTCGCAGCTGAAGATGATGCTGTCGCAGACAGCGCGGCATCGCGAGATGATGGCGGGCATCGAATCCGGCTCCTGGCTGCTTGCCGAAACGAGCCTGCTCGACAATTCAAAGGCCACCACCCACTGGGAGGATTTCGAGGATTTCACCACGACCTATCCGCAGGTCACGATGGTGCGCGAACGGTTCGTCATCGACGGCAAGCGCATCACCACCGGTGGCTCCCTGCCGACGCTCGACCTGATGCTGGAGCTGATCCGCCGGGCGCACGGCTATTCGCTGGCGCTCGAAGTGTCGCGGCTGTTCATCTACGAGCAGGAGCGCACCCGCGGCGACCTCCTGCAGATGCCGGCGATCGGCAACATGCGCATCCTCGACCCGCGTGTCGGCGCCGCGGTCAAGCTGATGGAGGAAACGGTCGAGGCGCCGTTGACGCTTCAGCGCCTGGCCCGCCGCATCGGCGTCAGCGTCCGGCATCTGCAGGACCTGTTTCGCGACACGATGGGGGTGGGGCCGCACGAACATTACCTGGCGCTGCGCCTCAATGCGGCGCGGCGCAAGGTGATCGAGACGCGCATGGAGTTCGCCGACATCGCCGCGATCTCGGGTTTCAACTCGTCGTCGTCGTTCTCGCGCAGCTACCGCGCGCACTACCGCGAAAGCCCGAGCGAGACACGGCGGCGGCTGAAGCTCGGCCATGGTGCCGAGGATCGCAACCGCCAGCTCGATGGCGTGGCCGGCAAGGACAAGGCGTCAGGACATCCCTAATTTGCTCGCAGGGAAACGCGGGTTTGGAAGCGCCGATCCAACAACCTCATGGGTTGATTCAGCGGCGCGATTTTGCCGAGTCGTTTCAGTTGTTTAGCGGTGGATCGTAATGAAGTGATTCCGGCGATCCCGATCATGGTTACGTCGGCAACGCCGTCGTCGCCTGCGGACCCGCTTTCATCATGCCGATCATCAGGTCGCCGACCTCGCTGGAAAAGGCGCCGCGCGGCCAGACGAGGGTCAGCGACTGGCGGTAGAGCGGCCCCAGCCGGATCATGGCGGGCGGCCGCTGGACGCGTGACAGCGAGGTTTCCGGCAGCACCGAGAGGTAGCCGTGATGGCTGACCAGGTTGATGATGACGGGAATGGAATCGACCTCGACCAGCGTCACGCGGCGACGTTCCGCCTCGCCGAGCGTGTCTTCGAGGAAGCGGGTCACCTCCCGGCGCAGGCCGCTGCGTGCGCTCGGCACGGCGATCGGGCAGGTGGCGAGTAGCCGCGGGAGATCGCCGGCCATTTCGGAAAGGGCCGGCGCCGGGCCGGCTAGCACCAGCGGCGTTTCGGACACGAGCCGGCCGTCGAAGTCGTTGGGAATGCCGGCAACATCGAGCAGGGCGGCGTCGAAGCGTCGGCTCTTGAGGCCGGCCAGAAGCTCGTCGGCGGTGGTGCTGGAAATGAACAGCGATTGCCGCGGGCGGGAGCGATGCCAGGCGGCCGTCAGCGCCGCCAGCATGCGGGCGATCTCGCTCTCCGGCCCAAGCGGCATGACGGCGCCGAGGCGCCAGGTGGTGACGTCGCGACGGAACCGGTCGGCCGAGGCGCGCGTCAGCCGCGTCCAGATGTCGAGCAGGCGCTCGACATGCGGGATGATGTCGAGGGCGGCCGGCGTGCAGACGATGCCGCCATGGGAGCGCTCAAGCAATCGGCACTGGAGATGACGTTCGAGGTCGGCGATCTGCCGCGTCAGTTGCGGCTGGCCGAGGCCCAACGTGCGGGCAGCTGCCCGAATGCTGCCTGCCCGGGCGATCCGCACGAAACGATCGAGTGTGACGAGGCCAACGGGTGGGATCGCGCTCGGCGGCTCCGCGTTGGCAGTGGCGAGCAGCGCCCGGATGGTTGCGCTGGCCGCGGTCACATCGGCCTGTCGCGCACGAGCCTCCAAGGTCAAAGCCATAAGGCTGCCGTCGCGGCGGAAGAGGGGAATGGAAATGGCCTGCTCGAAGCGGCGAACGGCGGCGCTGACGCTCGACGGCGCGCGACCGCTCAGGGTGGCGGCGCGCCTGATGCCGCCTTCGCGCATGACGGCTTCGACGAGCAGGATCGTGGCGATATCCATTGCGTAAATTCTCCACCGGTATCGCCGCTGCAGTTGTGTTCCGGCTTTGGCATCGGCCGTTCCGGATTTGGGATATATCACGACAGCGAGCAAAACGCATAGCATGCGGGCAGGCGATCCCTCGTCCACGGCGGCGGGATCGCATCAAGTCTTTTCATCCACGCATCGTTTCGGCGTCGAGGCGGGTCGCGTGGTAAGGTTCATATGGCATGCTGCAACAGGTCAAAACCATTGTTCTCTGCGGGAAACCGCTCGACTTCGCGACCCTCGAGGAAATCGGCTCGGGCGCGGCGCGGCCGGTCGCGGACGATGGCGGCATGGAGCGGGTGGCGGCGGCCCACAAGGTGATTGCCGATCGCATCGCGCTCGGCCTGCCGGTCTACGGTTCCAACACCGGTGTCGGCTCGATGAAGGACCGGCTCTGGACGGCGGACGATCTGGCCGAGTTCAACACTTCTCTGGTGCGCGCCCACCATTTCGGCACCGGCGAATTTTTCACTGTCCCGATCGTGCGCAAGGCGATCGCCATCCGCTGCAACACCGCGATGCGTGGTCACACCGGCTGCAGTCCCGAGCTGATCACCGCCTTCCTGGCGCTCATCGAGCACGACATCATTCCGGCGGTGCGCCGCCATGGCTCGATGGGCTGCGCCGATATCGGCCTGATGGGGCAGATCGCGGCTGTCTTGACCGGGGTCGGTGAAGCCTATCATCGCGGCCGGCTGGTGCCGGCCGAAACGGCGCTCGCCGATGCCGGACTGAAGCCGCTGGTGATGCGGCCGCGCGATGCGCTTGCCGCCCTCAGCGTCAACGCCATCGCCTATTCGGCGGCAGCCGATGTGCTGCGCGAGGCGGCAGCAGCAATCCGCGTGCTCTTGGTTACCGGGGTGACGTCGTCGTTGGCGCTCGGCGCCTCCGCCGATCCGTGGCGGGTGGCGGCGACGCTGTCGACGCGCGGCGAAGCGCTTGTCGGCTCCTGGCTCTACGGCCAGTCCGGCGTTGCCGACTGGCCCTTACCGACGGCGATCCACGATCCCTTGAGCCTGCGCATGACCGCCCAGGTGTTCGGCGCCGTCGTCGATACGTTGCTGGTTGCCGCCGGCCGGCTGGTCGAGGCGACCTATCTCTCCGACGACAATCCGGTGGTGCTCGGCGGCCATGTGCATGCCTCGGGCGCTTCGCTGCCTTTGACGACGACGCTCTATGTCGAGACGGCGCAGATCGCCTTTTCGCATGTGGCGCGCAACGTGCTCAACCGCTGCATCCTGTTGTCGAACGGCGGCCGCCGCAATCTGCCGGTCAATCTGGTGGCGCCGGGCGAAGTCGCCACCGGTCTCGGCCCGCTGATGAAGCTTGCGGTCGAGCTCTACATGCGCGTGCAGTCGATGGCGGTGCCGCTTTCGGCCCAGTCGATCGTCGTTGCCGGCGGACTGGAGGAAGAGGCGACCTTCCTGCCTTTGATCGTCGAGCGCATGGAAACGCAGGTGCGGGACCTCCGGCAGCTGGCGGCGATCGAGGCGATCCTGTCGGCGCAGGCGATCGACCTCGTCGGCGACGCCCCGCAGGGGATCGTCAAGCTCGCGCATGATCGCACGCGATCGATCAGCCCGATCTACCTGAAGGACCGGCCGCTTTCGAAGGAGATCGAAGCGTTGCAGGACGCCTTCACCTGCCATGACCTGCTGCGCGCCTTCGTCTCCATGGCACCGATGCCGGAATTCGACGACTTCTTTGCACTGGGCAAGTGATTCAACGAGGAGAACACGATGTCCGATTTCGATCTTGTCCTGAAAGGCACCGTTGTTCTCCCGCACAGGCTCGTCGAGGGCGGGCATGTGGCCGTGCGCGACGGCAAGGTCGTGCATGTCGGGCAGGGGGCGGCACCTGCCGCCCGTGAACGCCACGATCTTGGAAACGCTATGATCCTGCCCGGTGCCATCGATGCGCAGGTGCATTCGCTGTCGCAGAAGAAACAGGAGGATTTCGTCTGGTCGACCCGTTCGGCCGCCGCCGGCGGCGTGACTGTTATCGTCGACATGCCCTATGACGAGGGCAATCTCGTCTGCTCGGCCGAGGCAGTCGCACGCAAGGTCGAGCATGCGAGCCCGCAGGCGCGCGTCGATTTCGCCCTCTATGGCACGGTTGACCCCGAGGAGGGGCCAGCCCGCATTGTCGAAATGGTCGAAGCCGGTGTCGCCGCCTTCAAGTTCTCGACCTTCGGCACCGACCCGAAACGCTTTCCGCGCATTCCCGCAGCGCTGCTCGAGGATTGCTTTCGCGCGATTGCGCCGACGGGGCTTACCGCCGGGGTGCATAACGAGGATGACGAGGCGGTGCGCGGCGCGATCGAAAGGGTCAGGGCCGCAGGCATTACCGACTATCGTGCCCACGGCCTTTCTCGGCCGCCGCTGACCGAGCTTTTGGCGACCAACCAGATCTACGAGACGGGTGCTTCGACCGGGTGCCCGGCGCATGTCGTGCATTGCTCGCTCGGACGCGGCTATGAGATCGCCGCCGCTTACCGGGCCCAGGGCCACGCGGCGACGATCGAATGCTGCATCCACTACCTGACGCTTGACGAGGAGAACGACGTCCGTCGGCTCGGCGGCAAGGCGAAGATCAATCCGCCGATCCGTCCGCGCGCCGAGGTGGAAAAGCTCTGGCGGCATGTGGCCGACGGCACGGTGACGATGGTTTCGACAGACCATGTCAGCTGGTCGGAGGATCGCAAGACCAACCCTGACATGCTCGCCAATGCCTCCGGCGTGCCGGGCCTCGAGGTGATGGTGCCGCTGTTCGTCAAGGGCGCTCTTGAGCGCGGCATTCCGTTGACGCGGGCGGCCGAGCTGATGACGTTGAACCCGGCACGGCATTTCCGCCTCGACCATCGAAAGGGTGCGCTTGAGGCCGGAAAGGACGCCGATATCATCGTCATGACGCCCGAGCCCTACACCTATGACGCGGCCGAAAGCGGTAACAATGTCGTGGGATGGTCGCCCTATAACGGGATCAGACTGCCCTGGCGGGTGTCGGCGACCTATCTGCGCGGAGCGCCTGCCTTTGACGGGCGCACCGTCGTCGCGAAGCCCGGCACTGGCGCCTTCGTTCGCCCGCTCCAGACGTTGCCGTTGCAGGAGGCCCGATGAGCACGAGCGTCAAGACCAATCTGCCCGTGGATGCGAGCCGGATTGCCGGCATCGTCAACGGCCTTGCGGGCATCACCGAGCCGGACCGGCCCTATACGCGCCGGGCTTTTACGCCGCTGTTCCTGGAAGGTCGGGCGTTCCTTGACCGTCGCTTCCGTGCGGCGGGGCTGGAGACGCGCATCGATGCCGCCGGCAATCTCATCGGCCGGCGCAAGGGGCGCAAGTCGGCGCTTGGCACGCTGATGCTCGGCTCCCATTCCGACACGGTGCCGGAGGGCGGCCGCTTCGACGGCATTGCCGGCGTCGCCGCCGCGCTTGAAGTGGCGCGCGCGCTTTCGGATGCCGGCATCGAACTCGATCACGACCTGGAGATCGTCGACTTCCTCGCCGAGGAAGTGTCGATCTTCGGCGTTTCCTGCGTCGGCAGCCGCGGCATGGCGGGCATCCTGCCGGATGGCTGGCTGAGCCGGGTGCAGGGTGAGCTCAGCCTGCGGCAGGGTATCGTCGAGGCTGGCGGCGATCCGTCGCGGCTGTCGGCGCTCAAGCGCTCCGACATCAAGGCGTTTCTGGAACTGCATATCGAGCAGGGGCCGGTGCTGGAGACCGGGCGCCTGGATATCGGTGTCGTCACAGCGATCTCCGGCATCACCCGCATCGAGATCATCGTCGAAGGCCAGGCGGACCATGCCGGCACCACGCCGATGGGCCATCGGCGCGACGCGCTGGTCGCCGCCTCCCGGCTGGTGCTGGCGATCGAGACGCTGGCGACGGAATTTTCCAAGGGCGAGGGGCATTTCACGGCGACGGTCGGCGAATTCTCGATCGAACCGAACGCGGCCAATGTCGTGCCGTCGCGGGCGCGGCTGCTGATCGATGCCCGTGCCGAGCTGCGGCCGCAGATGGAGCGGTTCATCGCCGAGCTGGGTGCGCTTGCCGAGCGGGTTGCCGGCGAAGCCGGCGTAACCATCGCGCCCGCCAATGTTCTCTCCGACAACCATCCGACGCCGGGCGACGCGCTCTTGCTTTCGACGCTCGAAGAAAGCTGCGTGGAGATCGGCGCGAAACATCGGCGCATGGCCTCCGGCGCCGGGCACGATACCGCCTGGATGGGGCGCATCACCCGCTCGGCGATGATCTTCATTCCGTGCCTCGGCGGACGCTCGCATGCGCCGGAAGAATGGGCGGAAAACGATGATATCGCGCTTGGCGCCGCCGTTCTCTTCGATGCGGTGAAGAGGCTCGATAAACGATTGCAGGAGAAGGTTTGAGATGGGCCGGATATTGACGGAAAAGGATGTCGAGGCTGCGGTCAAGGGCGGTTCCGTCTATGCAGCCGGCGGCGGCGGCTGGGCCGATCACGGCCGCATGCTCGGCTATGCCGCGGTCTCGATCGGCAAGCCGGAGCTGGTGTCGATCGACGAACTCGACGCCAACGACTGGGTGGCGACGGCGGCGGCCATCGGCGCACCGGCCTCGACCACACCCTGGGAGATGCGCGGCGTCGATTACGTCAAGGCGGTGCAATTGCTGCAGGAGGCGCTCGGCGAGAAGCTCTCGGGCCTGATCATCGGCCAGAACGGCAAGTCCTCGACGCTCAACGGCTGGCTGCCATCGGCAATCCTCGGCACCAAGGTGGTCGATGCCGTCGGCGACATCCGGGCGCATCCGACCGGCGACATGGGCTCGATCGGCCTTGCCGGCTCGCCCGAGCGGATGATCCAGACGGCCGTCGGGGGCAACCGCGAGGAGAACCGCTATATCGAGCTGGTGGTGCGCGGCGCGACCGCCAAGGTCTCGCCGATCCTGCGCACGGCCTCCGACATGTCCGGCGGCTTCATCGCCTCCTGCCGCAATCCGGTGCGCGCCTCCTACGTTAGGGACAATGCGGCACTCGGCGGCATCTCGCTGGCGCTCAAGCTGGGCGAGGCGATCATTGCCGCCGAAGCCAAGGGTGGCAGCGCCATCATCGACGCGATCGTCAAGACGACCAATGGCGCGCTGCTCGCCGAAGGCGTGATCACCGACAAGTCGGTCGTCTACACCAAGGAAGCTTTCGACATCGGCACGGTGACGCTGGGGAAGGGCGCTGACTCAACGATATTGCGCGTGATGAACGAATACATGGCGGTTGACTCTGCGGAAGGTGAGAGGCTCGCCACCTTCCCCGACGTCATCACCACGCTTTCGCCGGAGGGGGAACCCTTGAGCGTCGGCCAACTGCAGGTCGGCATGAAGATCTTCGTGCTGCATGTGCCGAAGACGGTGATCCCGCTTGCCTCCAGCGTGCTCGACCCGAGCGTCTACCCCTCGGTGGAAAAGGCGATGGGTATTGAGCTTGCCCGCTACGCGCTCGCTGAGCGGCAATGATGGGAGAAAGGTCATGGCACGCGATGCAGGACTGGAAGAGCTGATCCGGGAAGAGCTCGGCAACCGATCCGGACTGTCGGAAAAGGCCATGTTCGGCGGCTGGGCGTTTCTGCTCAACGGCAATCTGATCTGTGGTGCCCGCGAGGGCTCGCTGCTGGTGCGGCTCGGCAAGGGCAATGACGGCTGGGCGCTGGCACTGCCCGATATCGAGCTGATGGTGATGAACGGGCGGGCGATGCACGGGTGGGTGCGCGCGGGGGCAGACGCCTATGGCGACGACGGCTTGCGCAAGCGGCTCATCGATGCGGCGCTCGCCTTCATCGAGACGTTGCCGCCGAAGTGAATGAGAGAACGGGCGAGCGATGTCTTGCCCCTCAGCCTAACCCTCTCCCCGCGGGCGGGGAGAGGGGACGAGACCGCCTTTGCATGTAGCGGTGCGGCAGTCGGTGCACCATTCTCTCTCCGAGGATGGAAGAAAGCAGAGCGGTGGAGATCGCATGCGGCGCTCGCCACAAGCACTAAGCCATCCCCTCTCCCCGCTTGCGGGGAGAGGGTTAGGGTGAGGGGCAGCCACCTCTCGCTGGGACAACGAAGAGGAACAAGACGATGCCCAAGGCCAATCCCCGTCATCCTGACTTCCCGATCCCCGGCGGGCCGGAGCTGCGTGCCAAGGGCTGGCGGCAGGAAGCCTTGCTGCGGCTGTTGGAAAACGTACTTTCCGTCGGCGAGGACCCGGACAATCTCGTCGTCTATGCGGCACTCGGCAAGGCGGCGCGCAACTGGCCGGCCCACCGCGCCATCGTCAAGGCGCTGATCGAGATGGACGAGGACCAGACGCTGATCATCCAGTCGGGCAAGCCGGTCGGGCTCTTGAAGACTCATGCCAAAGCGCCGCTGGTGATCATGGCCAATTGCAACATCGTCGGCCAATGGGCCAAGGCCGAGGTCTTCTACGAGCTGCAGCGCAAGGGGCTGATCTGCTGGGGCGGGCTCACGGCCGGCGCCTGGCAATATATCGGCAGCCAAGGGGTGATCCAGGGCACCTACGAAATCTTTATGCGCATCGCCGAGCGGCGCTTCGGCGGTGATCTCTCCGGCCGCTTCGTGCTGACGGCCGGGCTCGGCGGCATGGGGGGGGCGCAGCCGCTTGCCGGACGGATGGCCGGGGCCGCTATCCTCTGCGTCGACATCGACCCGGAGCGGGCGAAGAAGCGCCAGCAAGTCGGCTATCTCCAGGAGATTGCGCCGGATCTGGATACGGCGCTTGCGATGATCGATGCGGCGGTGAAGGACAAGCGCGCGCTCTCCGTCGGCCTCGTCGGCAATGCGGCGGAAATCTACCCGGAAATCGCCCGGCGCGGCATCGTGCCCGACGTGGTGACCGACCAGACCTCGACCCACGATCTCGTCTACGGCTATGTGCCGAAGGGCATGACGGTCGATCAGGTGAAATCGCTGCGCGACGACGGCCAGGGGCAGTTGATGGCCGCAAGCCGCGCCTCGATCGTCGAGCATGTGACGGCGATGCTCGACTTCCAGAGACAAGGCGCGGAAGTCTTCGACAACGGCAACCTCATCCGCACCCAGGCGCGCGAGGGCGGCGTCGCCAACGCCTTCGACATTCCGATCTTCACCGAGGCCTATCTGCGCCCGCTCTTTGCCCGGGCCATCGGGCCGTTCCGCTGGATGGCGCTGTCCGGCGAGGAGAGCGACATCGCCCGCATCGACGACCTGCTCTTGGAAATGTTCCCGGACAACCGGATCGTCACCAACTGGATCAAGCTCGCGCGTGAGCATATTCCCTTCGAGGGCCTGCCGGCGCGCATCGCCTGGCTTGGGCATGGCGAGCGCACGGCGCTTGCCCGCCGCGTCAACGAACTGGTGGCCTCAGGCGCGCTCAAGGGGCCGGTCGCCTTTTCGCGCGACCACCTCGATGCCGGCGCCATGGCGCACCCCAACATCATGACCGAGCGGATGAAGGACGGATCCGACGCCATCGCCGACTGGCCGCTGCTCGACGCCATGCTGCTGTGCTCATCGATGGCCGACCTCGTCGTCGTGCATTCGGGCGGCGGCGGCTATGCCGGCTACATGACGAGCTGCGGCGTGACGGTGGTTGCCGACGGCACGCAAGCTGCCGACGAGCGGCTCGACCACGCGCTCACCAACGACACCGCGCTCGGCGTCATCCGTTATGCCGATGCCGGTTACGACGAGAGTTTCGAGGAGATCGCCGCCAAGGGCATCGGGCATGTGAAAGTGTGACGGCCTTCGCTGCGCGCCGACCCTCATCCATGTGCCTGTCACAGGGATCCTGGTCGTGAGAGACCGTTTGCTGGCTCTGGGTCCTCCACCCGCCTTTAGACACCCAAACTGAACAGTTGACGGAGGCCGGCGGTGCCGCGTCGGCGGCGCCGGAGACTCGCTCGCCCCGTGTCCCGCAACAGTCATTCACGGCGCGGGCGCGCCGTGGCTGGCAACCTGTGACGAGCACAGGAATGAGGAGGGGTGGGACCGCTACGGGCCGACTACGGCACGCACCAAACTGAGGCGGCGGGATGTGCTGCAGCCCTGCACGCCTGAATATCAAACGACCGTCTCGCCGCCATCCACCACCAGGATCTGGCCGGTCATGTAGGACGAGCGGTCCGAGACGAGGAAGAGGATCGACTCGGCGATTTCGTCGACGCTAGCCCAGCGGCCGAGCGGCACCTTTTCGCGGATATAGGCCTCGATCGCGCCGCGGCCGCCCATCTGGGCGATGAAGGGCTCGTTGAAGGGCGTATCGACCCAGCCGGGGCAGAGCGCGTTGACGCGGATGCCATACTGGGCGTAGTCGCCGGCCATCTGCTTGGTCATGGCAATGACCGCATGTTTTGTCGTCGTATAGGCGATCATCTCGCGGTCGTAGAGCACACCTGATGATGACGAGGTATTGACGATGACGCCGCGCCGCGCCGCCTTCATCGACGGCATGACCAGGCGGGCGGCCATGAAATGGGCGCGCACGTTGAGGTTCCACGAACGGTCGAAGCCGGAGACTTCGACCTCTTCGAGATCGCCTGCAACTTGTGCGCCGGCGTGGTTGTGCAGGATATCGATGCGGCCGTGGCGATAGAGGATATCGGCGATGCCGTCTGCAAGTGCTCCGTCGTCGGTGACGTCGAAGGTGACGGCTTCGGCCTTGCCGCCCATGGCGCGAATGGTGTCGGCGGTCAGGCTGCCCGCCTCGGGGCTGCGGTCGACGACGACGACATGGGCGCCCTCGCGCGCCATGATGGCGGCGCCCGCCTGACCGATCCCGGAGCCCGCTCCGGTCACGATCGCGACCCGGTCTTTCAGGATCATCTGTTCACTCCCCGGATTTCGTTTTCTTTTCCCGCATCAGGATGCGGGCAGTCAGGATCAGAAGCAGCGAGGCGACGAGCACCAGCGTCGCGATCGCGTTGATCTCCGGCGTGACGCCGCGGCGGATCGAGGCGAAGACGTAGATCGGCAGCGTCGTCTTCGAGCCGGCGACGAAGAAGGCGATGATGAAATCGTCGAAGGAGAAGGTGAAGGCCAAGAGGAAGCCGGCGAGGATCGACGGCAGGATCTGCGGCAGCACGATCAGCCGGAAGGTGGTGAGCGGCGTCGCATAGAGGTCGCTCGATGCCTCGACGATATCACGCCCGAGGCTGGCGATGCGCGCCTTGACGATCATGGTGACGAGCGCCATCGAGAACAGGCCGTGGGCGGCGATGATCGAGCCATAGCCGAGCCCGAGCTGTGGCGGCTGGTCGCCCGGCCAGATCGCCGTCAGCGCCGGATTGACGAAGGAGAAGACGGCAACAAGGGCGACGAGCGTGGCGATGCCGATGACGACGCCGGGCACGACGATGGCCGCGGCAAAGAGCGCGTCGAAGATCGCCCGGTTGCGCGGGGCAAGCCGCTCCATGCCGAGCGCGGCCATGGTGCCGAAGATCGCGGCGAGGGTGGCGCTGGTAAAGGCGATCATCAGGCTGTTCTGCAGGGCCGAGACCAGGAAGGTATTGCTCAGCGCCTTGCCGTACCAGGCGGTCGAAAAGCCGGTGAACTCGCTGGCGCTGCGTCCGGCATTGAACGAGAACAAGACGACCAGCGCGATCGGTGCGTAGAGGAAGAGATAGACCGAGGAGATGAAGGCGCGCATCAGACGAGATCCACCTGTCTTGTGCCGGCGACTTTGAAGGCGATGCGCATCGCTACCATCAGGATCACCACGACGACGGCCACCAGCGTCACGGCGATCGCCGAGCCGAAGGGCCAGTTTCTCGATTGCAGGAAGAGATCGACCAGCGCGTTGCCGATGAAGAACACCTTGCCGCCGCCCAGCAGCTGCGGGATCAAGTACTCGCCGAGCAGCAGGATGGTGACGAGCGCGACGCCGGTCATGACGCCCGGGAGCGACAGCGGCAGTGTGACACCGAAGAAGGTCGAGACCGGCCTGGCGCCAAGATCGGCGGAAGCTTCGAGCAGACGCCGATCGAGCTTTTCGAGGCTGACATAGATCGGCATGATCATCAGCGGCAGGTAGCCATAGACGATGCCGAGCAGCACGGCGCCCGGCGTATTGAGCAGGCGCACATCCTCAAAACCGACCATCGACAACAGGTTCGGGATGCCGCGCGAGCCGAGGATATACATCCAGGCATAGGTACGAACGAGCAGGCTCGTCCAGAAGGGCACCACGACCAGCGACACGAGGATCAGGCGGTAGCGTGGGTCCGCCTTGACGGCGAGGTAATAGGCGACGGGGTAGGCGACCAGCAGGCAGAGCAGCGCGCCGACCGGCGCCAGCACCAGCGTGTTCCAGAAGGCAGCCGCGCGTGTCGGGAGCCTCGCGAACTGGGCGAAGGTGAAGGCCGCCTGATAGCCTCCTTCCGGCGCGCGCTCGCCGAAGGCGAAGACCAGCATGGCGATGAACGGCAGGACGAGAAAGATCATCAGCCATGCCGCCGCCGGCGCCACCAGCGCTGCCGTCACCAGGTTTCTCTTCGTGTTCGTTGCCGCGGGCATGAGATTTGGTCCGTAGAAATGATTGTCGAGTTCCGCCCCTCATCCGGCCTGCCGGCCACCTTCTCCCCGCTTTGCGGGGCGAAGGGACTCGCGGCGCTGGCCTCGTTCCCTCTCCCCGCTGGCGGGGAGAGGGTTAGGGTGAGGGGCAAACGTGGAGTTAGGCCGACTTGAACCGTGCCATCAGTTCGGCGCGGCCCGGGTCGGTCAAGGTTACCGCGGCGCCGAATTCGAGCGGCGTCAGCGAAGCATCGTCGGGATAGACGATCTTGTTGCCCGTGACGTCGGCCGGCAGCAGCTTCAGGACGCGGCTGTCGGTGGTCGGCGCGCCGTTGGCGATATGCTCCTTGACGGCGTTTTCCGGGGCCATCAGGTAGTTGAGCAGCGCGTAGCCGGCCGCCTTGTTGGCCGCGCTCTTCGGGATCGCGTAGAAGTCCGACCAGATTTCGCCGCCGTCCTTGCCGAGCACGAACTGGATTTCCGGCATGTCGCGGTTGAGCTGCGCGCCGTCATTGGTCCAGCACATGGTCATCCAGGCGTCGGTCGCGCGCATCGACGGCTGGTAGTCGCTGTTGATGGCGTAGAGATGCGGCTTCACCTTGATCAGCAGTTCCTCGGCCTTGGCGAGCTCGTCCGGCTTGGTCGAATTGAAGGAGTAACCGAGCGAGACGAGGGCGTTGCCGATGGTGGTCAGCTGGTAGTCGTGGACCATGGCGCGGCCGTCGGCCTCGGTCATGGCGACCTCGAAGAAGTCCTTCCAGCTGGTGACCGGGGTCTTGATCTTGTTCGAGTTGAGCGCGATGCCGGTGGTGCCCCAGTTCTTCGGCACGGCATAGGTCTTGCCGTCGACGACGCCCTCGTTGGTGAAGCGCGCGGTCTCGGTCGAGGCGTCGTAGTTCGGCAGCTTGGAGAGATCGAGTTCGTCGATGAGGCCGAGCTTCACATAGGTGGAGATCGTGTAATTGGTCGGCACAAACAGGTCCCAGCCGGTGCCGCCGGCCTGGAGTTTGGCGAGCATTTCCTCGTTCGAGCCGAAGACGTTGACCTCGACGGCAACGCCGGTTGCGGCCTGGAACGCCTCGAAGGTGGCGGGATCATGGTAGTTCGGCCAGGTGGCGATCGACATCTGCGTGCCGAGATCACCGGCAAAGGCCGTCGAATTGAACAGGCCAGGCTGGCGCGCCAGCACCGCCGTCGCAAGTCCGAGGCCGGTGACGCCGAGGAAGTGGCGGCGGGTGACCGAGCCGCGCTTCAGGCGCATCAGCTCGTCGGCCAGTTGCTCGGCGGTGATCGGGGCATTTTCTCTGTACCATTTGGTCATGACGCTGTTCCCTTTATCGTTGACGTTCATGCAAGGCAGCAGGGGCCGGCCGGATCAGGCCGGAAACACATTTCAGGCCGGAAAGACATGGAGCGCATTGGGATCGAAGGCGAGGCCGACCTTGTCGCCGGGCTCGACGAGATCGCTGTCGCCGAGCGCCCGTCGGTCGGCGGTGACGAGAAAGTCGCCAAGGCCGTCGACATCGACGGAATATTCGACGGACGAGCCGAGGAAAATGCGGTGGGTGACGGTGCCGGAGAGAGCGGCGGTGCCGGCCGCGCCATTGCGTTTCAGGCTGATCGCCTCGGGGCGCAGCGCGACCATGGCCGCACCTGTGCTCGGTGTCGTGGCGGCAGGCGCTGCAAACCGCGCACCGTTGGCAAAAAGGATCGAGGCGCCGCCGGTGTCGACGGTTGCCGTGATCCGGTTGGTCTTGCCGACGAAATCGGCGACGAACAGGCTCGCCGGGCGATCGTAGATTTCCTGCGGCGGCCCGACCTGGACGATGCGACCGGCATTCATGACGCAGACGAAGTCGCTCATCGACAGCGCCTCTTCCTGGTCGTGGGTGACCAGCACGAAGGTGATGCCGAGTTCGCGCTGCAACGTCTGCAGTTCGATCTGCATGGCGGTGCGCAGCTTCTTGTCGAGGGCTGCCAACGGCTCGTCGAGCAGAAGCACCTTCGGCTTGTTGACGATGGCGCGGGCGAGCGCGACACGCTGTTGCTGGCCACCGGACATTTCATGGATCCCGCGCTTGCCGAAGCCGCCGAGGCGGACCATTTCCAGCGCCTCCTGGGCGCGGCGCGAAATCTCGGGGCTGGCGATGCGCGGCAGCATCTGTCTCAGTCCGTAGGAGACGTTCTGCTCGACGTCGAGATGCGGAAACAGCGCATAGTGCTGGAACACCATGTTGACCGGGCGCCGATAGGCGGCAACGCCGTTCATCGCCTCGCCGTTAATATAGACCGTGCCTTCGCTCGGCTGCTCGAAGCCGCCGATCATGCGCAGGCAGGTGGTCTTGCCGCAGCCGGAGGGACCCAGCAGCGCCATGAAGGCGCCCCGGGGCACCGCGAAGTTGATGTCCGAAACGGCGGTCACGCTGCCATAGCGTTTGACCACCGAACGGAACTCGATGTCGTTCGTCGAAGCGGATGTCACGTCTGTTCCCTGCGGTTGTTGTCGGATACCGCCAAGGCTCTGATGCCCTGACGTCCCACCGTCATTGACAGGCAGCCTAGTCAAAGCGGCCGGTGCCGGTATATACCCCGAGAGAGGTATTTCAACGCGAATTGGCTTGTGGGAGGAGTATACCCTGAACAGAGCCGGATCGGCGGGAGAGCGGTTTGGGCATCGATCTCGAGGGACTATTTCAGGTCTTGGCGCCGATGGTCGACGGCGCGGCCATGGACGACGAGGCGGTCGGCACAGCCTATCGGCAATTGATGTCGACGCTGATGACTTTTGATTATGTCGTGGTTTTCGCCTATCGCGGCAAGGAACGGCCGATCGACCTCTACAGCACCTTCAACGCCAAGGACCACGTTCTGTTCGTCAGCCTCTACCAGGCCGGCCCCTATCTGCTCGATCCGTTCTACCACGCGGCCTGCGAGGGCAAGCCGGGCGTCTGGCGTATGCGCGAACGGGCGCCGGACCGGTTCTTCTCCAGTGAATACTATAGGACCTATTACGTGCAGACCGGCCTGGCGGAGGAGGTCGGCTTCTTCGTGCCGATCAGCGGCGAGATCACCGTTGTCCTGTCGCTGATGCGGCGCGAGGCGACCGGGTCCTTCAGTGCCGCGGAATTCGCCCTGTTGAAGAAGGTCGAGCCGCTGGTCTCGGCACTGGTCCGCCACCATTGGGCGGATCTCGGGCGCAGGTTCGACGCGGCGCTGGCAAAGACCGGGCGCAGTCGCAGGAAATCTGCGCATCCGCCCGCAGACGGCGTCTGGCAGCACCTCAATCTGACCGAGCGCGAAGCCTCGATCATCGAACTGGTGCTGCAGGGGCATTCGTCGGAATCGATCGGCCTGAAGCTTGGAATCTCGACCGGCACGGTCAAGGTTCACCGCCGCAACGTCTACCGCAAGCTCGGCATCTCCTCGCAGACGCAGCTTCTTTCGCTCTATCTGCGCAATCTCGGCCAGTAAGGTCACGGCGGCAAACCGGCCTTTTCGGCGGGTCACCGTGCTGGCAATCTCCTGGGAATGCCTGCTCGAGGTCGAAAGCATGCCCTTTTTCTTCATTCCGGCCCTGAGCCGGAATCCAGCGACCTGACGTCTGTCAGGTTTCTCCTCGTCATTCGCAACGATCCACAAACCGTGATCGGTCTTCGCATGTTCTCGCTTGACATTTTTTTCACGACATGAAATTTATTTCATCAGCGAGATAAAAATATCATGCAATGCAAAATTTATCATGCGTTGCAGCATAACGGATCCGGGTGGAGACGATGGCGATCATCGGTGGTGCAAATCTTCGCGACGACGAAACCAGCATGGCGACGCGCGCCGCGTGGCTGCACTATGCCGGCGGCCTGACCCAGGCGGAGGTTGCCAAGCGGCTGGGTCTGACATCGCTCAAGGCTCACCGCCTGATCATGAAGGCCAACCAGGAAGGCCTGGTGAAGGTCTATATCGATGGCGAAGTCTCGGAATGCGTCGAGCTGGAGCAGAAGCTCTCGGCACGTTACGGCCTCGATTATTGCGAGGTCGTTCCCGATTTCGATGCCGACGACCTGCCGCTGAAGGCGCTCGGCATATCAGGCGCGCAGTTCCTGAAGCGCGAGATCGAGCGAGACGAAACCGCGCTCGTCGGCGTCGGACACGGCCGCACGCTCGCCGCCTGCGTCGAATATCTGCCGCGCACCACCAGTAACAAGACCCGTTTCGTCTCGTTGCTCGGCGGGCTTACCCGCAAGTTCTCGGCAAACCCGCATGACGTGATCCACCGGCTTGCCGAGCGCACCGGCGCGGAGGCCTATGTCATGCCCGTGCCGTTCTTCGCCAACACCGTCGAGGATCGCGACGTGCTCTTCAGCCAGCGCGGCGTGCGCGAAGTGTTCGATCTCGCCAAGACCGCCGACCTCCTGATGGTCGGCATCGGTACGGCAGAGCGTGAGGCGTCGCTGGTCTCGACAGGGATGATCGAGATGAGCGAGATCGAGGAAATCCAGAAGGGCGGGGGCAAGGGCGAATTGCTCGGCCACTTCTTCGATGAGGACGGCCGCCCGATCGAGACGACGCTGTCGAACCGCACTTTCACGCTCAGCCGCGACGACCTGAAAGATCGCCGCACCGTTGCGGTCGCCGGCGGCAAGATCAAGACGCCCGCCATCCGCGCCGTGCTTGCAAGCGGACTGTTGAGCGGTCTCATCACCGACGAGAAGACGGCCCGGGCGCTCGCCGCGGACGGTAAATGAGGAGTGTCTGACGGAATCGAATGAGGCCCGGGGAGCAGGGCGGCGAGGAGGTTTCGCCATCAGCGCATCGGCCCAAAAATCGGAATCGATTTTTGGAAAGCTCGATGCGCCGGCTCAAGGAGTTAGAGCGTCCTTTGCGCGTCCGAACGGACGCGCGGCGCTCTAAGGCCTCAAAGGGGAGGAATACCGGTCGGGTAGCCGGTGATCGCATGACGCAATCATACCCGCAACGGAGGAGAAGACTTATGTACGAGAAGGAGAAAGACCTCATCGGCGCGTTTCTGCGCGGAGAGGTAGATCGTCGCGGCATGCTTAAGGGTCTCGGTGCTGCAGGCATTGCCGCCGGCTCGGCCGGGACGCTCTTCAACATGATGTCGAGCCAGGCGCTGGCCGCCGACTTCGACTGGAAGGCGCATTCCGGCAAGTCGCTGAAGCTCTTGTTGAACAAGCATCCTTATGCCGACGCGATGATTGCCAACCTTCAGGCCTTCAAGGATCTGACCGGTATCGAAGTCACCTACGACGTGTTTCCGGAAGACGTCTATTTCGACAAGGTGACGGCAGCGCTTTCCTCGGGGTCGTCCGAATACGACGCCTTCATGACCGGCGCCTATATGACCTGGACCTATGGTCCGGCCGGCTGGATCGCCGATCTCAACGAATGGATCAAGGATCCGACCAAGACCAACCCCAACTACAATTGGGACGATTTCCTCGCCGGTGTGAAGAACTCCTGCGCCTGGAACGGCCAGCCGGGCGGGGCGCTCGGTTCGGAAGACGCCAAGCAATGGTGCATTCCGTGGGGCTATGAACAGAACAATCTCTCGTTCAACCAGGAAATGCTCGACAAAGTGGGCGTCAGCGTCCCGAAAAACCTCGACGAACTCGCGACCACCGCGGCGAAGCTAACCAAGGATGTCGGCGGCGGTGTCTACGGCGTCGGGGTGCGTGGTTCGCGCTCCTGGGCGACGATCCATCCGGGCTTCCTTTCGGGTTATGCCAATTTTGGCCAGAAGGACCTGAATGTTTCGGCTGATGGCAAGCTTTCCGCGGCGATGAATACGGCCGAATCCAAGGCCTTCCACACCAAATGGGTGCAGATGATCCAGGAAAGCGGTCCGAAGGACTGGTCGACCTATACTTGGTACCAGGTCGGCACCGACCTCGGTGCCGGCGCTTCCGCCATGATCTACGACGCCGACATTCTCGGCTATTTCATGAACGGTGGCGACAACAAGATGGCCGGCAAGCTGGCATACGCGCCGTTCACCGCCAATCCTGCGGCGTCTGCGCCGACGCCGAACATCTGGATCTGGTCGCTTGCCATGTCCAATTTCGCCAAGGACAAGGACGCGACCTGGTACTTCCTGCAGTGGGCCACGGGTCTCGAACATGCGATCTTCGGCGCAACGAAGATGGACTTCGTCAACCCTGTCCGCGCCTCGGTCTGGAAGGACGAAATATTCCGCGAGCGACTGAACAAGAGCTATCCGGGCTATGTGGAGATGCACGACGTTTCCGCCCCGGGCGCGAAGATCCATTTCACCGCCCAGCCGCTGTTCTTCGACGTCACCACCGAGTGGGCGGCGACACTGCAGAAGATGGTCGCCAAGCAGGTGCCGGTCGATGAAGGTCTCGACCAGCTCGTCGAAAGCATCGATCGCCAGCTGAAGGAAGCTGGTCTCGGCTGATACGCCTCCCAAGCGATGCCCGGCGCAACTAGAGCGCCGTGCGTTCAAATGGACGCACAAAGGACGCTCTAGCGCCGGGCATCCCGCGAGATCGGCTCAAAGCCGCCAATACCAACCTGAGATGCCGATGGACTGGCGCGGGGCTCGACCTCGCGTGCCGCGTGCTTTCTTCAAGACTTTAGAGAACGGAGCTCGACATGGCTTCAACAGCAACCCTCCGCAAACCGGCGTCAGGTTTCAGGATCAGCAGGAAGATGCTTCCCTACGTGCTGAGCCTGCCGGCGTTGCTCGTCTGCATCGGCATTCTCATCCCCTTCTTCACGGCGGTGATCTATTCGTTCCAGCGCTACCGGCTGAGCCAGCCCTGGGCGCGCCAGTTCAACTGGGGCGAAAACTACCTGAACTTCGTCACCGACCCGGCCTTTTGGAACACCCTGAAGGTGTCGCTGCTTTATGCCGGCATCACCGTGGCGCTGGAACTGCTGCTCGGCCTCGGCATCGCGCTGCTGTTGCAGCGCCGCTCCACCATCAACAACTTCATCTCGATCATGCTGCTTCTGCCGCTGATGATCGCGCCGGCGCTCGCCGCCTTGATGTGGAAGCTGATGACCAATCCGAGCTTCGGCATTCTGAGCTATCTTGCCAGCCTGATCGGCCTCAACGATTTCCGCTGGGCGTCGTCGCCGGACACCGCGCTCTTGACCGTCATTCTCGTCGATATCTGGGTCTATACGCCCTTCATCATGATCCTGCTCCTGGCCGGCCTCAGGTCGCTGCCAACCCAGCCATTCGAGGCGGCGGCACTCGATGGCGTGCCGAGGAGCTTCGTGTTCTTCCGCATCACCCTGCCGATGCTCACGCCCTACATTCTGACGGCAACGCTGTTCCGTCTGCTCGATAGCATCCAGCAGTTCGACATCATCTATGCGATGACGCAAGGGGGGCCCGGCAACACGCTGACCGTCTTCCAGGTCGAGGCCTATCTCAACTTCTTCCAGTCGACCAATGTCGGCCGTTCGGCAGCGCTTCTGATCATCCTGTGGGCGATCACCTACACGCTCTCCAACGTCTTCATCAAGAACTGGCTGCGCCTGCGCGAACGCGCCCGCGGCGAAGCGTAAGGAGGTTCAAATGGAAACCACGTCTCCCATCGAACGGCTCCTGCGCGCTGTCGCCCTGACGCTCGTCGTTGTCTTCTTCATGTTCCCGATCTTCTGGATCTTCCTGATGTCGTTCCAGACGAACGAGACGATCCTGACCATTCCGCCGTCGATCGTGTTTTCACCGACGCTGTCGAACTATGCGGCGCTGATCACGGGCAAGCTGCAGACGGCGGCCGGCACGCTCGATATCGCCTTCATGCGCAACCTCGGCAACTCGATCTTCCTGTCGGTCGCTTCCGTTGCGGTGGCGCTGGTGCTCGGGGTTCCCGCGGCTTACGCCTTTGCTCGGCATAAATTCAAGGGCTCGGAGGACATCGCGTTCACGCTGCTCTCCTTCCGTTTTGCGCCGCCGCTGCTGGTGCTGCTGCCGCTAACCCAGTATTTCCAGTGGCTCGGCCTTTCCAACACGTATTTCGGCCTGATCTGGGTCTACCAGCTCATCTGCCTGCCGCTGATCCTGTGGATCGTGCGCGGCTATTTCGAGGACATCTCCGCCGACGTCGAATATGCCTATCGCATTGCCGGCCATTCCTGGTTTGCCACCTTCCGCAAGATCGCCCTGCCGCTTGCCGGCCCCGGCATTGCTGCCGCCGGCCTGCTTGCCTTCATCTTCGCCTGGAACAATTTCGTCTTCGCGCTGGTGCTGGCCTCGGCCGACAAGCAGCCGGTGACGGTCGGCGCGCTTGCCTTCGTCACCTCCTCGGGCATCCAATACGGGCAGATTGCCTCGGCCATCGTTCTCTCGGTCACGCCGACGCTGGCGCTCGCACTCTACGCTCAGCGCTACCTCGTCGAAGGCCTGTCGCTTGGCGCGGTGAAAGGGTAAGACATGACCACGCTGCAACTGAAAAACATCGTCAAGCGCTACAAGAGCCAGACGGTTCTCGACGACCTGTCGCTCGATGTCGCCGATGGCGAACGCCTGGTGCTCTTTGGCCCGTCCGGCGCGGGCAAGACGGTGCTGCTGCGTCTCGTCGCCGGCGTCATCGAGCCTGATGAGGGCAGGGTGCTGATCGGCGGCGAGGACATGACCGATGTCGATGCCGAACATCGCGGCGTCGGCATGGCCTTCCAGAACTTCGCGCTCTTCCCCCACATGAGCGCCTTCGACAATATCGCCAGCCCGCTGACGGCGACGAGGTCGTCGAAGGATGCGATTGCCGCGGGCGTGCACAAGGTGGCGAAGCTCCTCAAGATCGACCATGTGCTGAGCCACCACCCGAAGGCGCTTTCCAACGGCCAGAAGCAGCGCACGGCATTGGCCCGCGCGCTGGTCGGCTCGCCGCCGCTGCTCTTGCTCGACGATCCCTTGCGTAATGTCGACGCGAAGCTGCGCTTCGAGATGCGGCTGGAGCTGCCGCGGCTTTTGGCAGCTGAGGGTGCGACCGTCGTCTACGTCACCCAGGACTACAAGGAAGCGATGGCGCTTGGCGACCGGATCGCCGTGATGTCGCAGGGGCGTATCCGCCAGATCGGCACGCCGCAGGAGATCTACAACGCGCCCGCCGATATCGAGATTGCGCGCCTTTTCGGCGATCCGACGATCAATCTTCTGGACGTGGTGCCGCAGAAGAGCGGCGACGGCGTCTTCGTCGAGCTCTCCAATGTCAGGGTGCGGCTTGCCGATTATGACGGCGACGCTTCGGGCAAATCCTGCGTTCTCGGTCTTCGCCCTGAAACCATCGTCTTTGTCGATGCGTCGGCGCCGGGTGCTATCCCAGTGACGGTCGAGGCGGAGACGCCGCTCAACGAGAAGACCGTGACGCTGGCGATGACGGCGCGCGGTCGCGAAATCCTCGTGTCGCGTCCGGCCGGAACGCCAGGGCCCGCGGCAGGGCCCGCCCATATCGCCGTCAACGGCGCCCAGGCCTTCCTCTTCGACAAGGCGAGCGGCCGGCTTCTGCCGCGCGCCGACATCGCATCCAAGCGCAATGGAGAAGCGGCATGAACGACACCGCTCTTTTGATCAAGGACGTCGACAAGTTCTACGGTCCGATCGACTACGGCGTTCACGCCGTCAAGAAGCTCAACATGGATGTCAGGAAGGGCGAGATCATCGCGCTTTTGGGTTCGTCCGGCTGCGGCAAGACCTCGACGCTGCGCATGGTCGCCGGCTTCGAGGCGGTGTCGCGCGGCACGATCTCGCTCAGTGGGCGCGAGGTCCAGACCTTTGCTCCGGTGCGCCGCAACGTCGCCATGGCGTTCGAGGGCTATTCGCTCTATCCGCCGCTGACGGTGCGCGAAAACATCGCCTTTGCGCTCAAGGCTTCCAAGCTGTCGCAAAGCGTCGTCGACGAGAAGGTAGCGAGTATTGCCAAGCTGCTCGAGATCGAGGACATTCTCGGCCGTTATCCGAGCTCGATCTCCGGCGGCCAGCAGCAGCGCGCCTCGCTCGGGCGGGCGCTGATCCGCGACGCCAACCTGCACCTGCTCGACGAGCCGATGGGCCAACTCGAGCCGCAGCTGCGCGCCGTGCTGCGCGGCCGCATCAAGCACTACATCAAGGAACGCGGGCTGACGGCGATCCTCGTCACCCACGACCAGACCGAGGCGAATGCGCTAGCCGACCGCATCGCCGTCATGGAAGGCGGCGTGCTGCAGCAGTTCGACACGCCGCAGAAGATCAAGGAGCGTCCGGCCAACCTCTTCACCGGCACCTTCGTCGGCGAGCCGCCGATGAACGTGTTCGAGGCGAGCGTCACCGGTTCGGAAGCCAAGGTCGCCTTCGGCCTCAAGGACGGCGTCAGGCTGGAATATCCGGCGTCGGACTTCTCCCATGCCGTGCGCGATGCGCTGATGAAGCGGCAGAAGGTGGTGCTCGGCATCCGGCCTTATTCCGTGCGCCGAAGCGCCGACGGCGTTGCCGGCCGGGTGGCCGTCAACCAGTGGCTCGGCGACCAGACCCATATCGCGGCGGATTTCGCCGGCGGCACCATGGTGCTGGTCGAGCATGACCGCACGGAGCTTGCCGTCGGCCAGCCGATCGGCATTCATCTCGACCCGTCGAGCCTGCACGTGTTCGATGGCTACAGCGGCAAGGCGATCAGCCACGGCGAGGAGCTTGCCTGATGCGGGACATCCTCATCGGTATCGATGCGGGAACGTCGGTCATCAAGTCGGTGGTCTTCGACCTCAGCGGGCGGCAGATCGCGATTGCCGCGGTGCCGAACGCCTATGAGGCCGTCGGCAGGACCGGCAGCGTGCAGGACCTCAACCGCACCTGGGCCGATACCGTCACCACCCTGACCGAGCTTTCGGGCAGGATCGAGAATCTCGCTCAGCGCGTGGCCGCGATCGCGGTGACCGGTCAGGGCGATGGCACCTGGATGATCGACAAGGCGGGCGAACCTATCGGTAAAGGCTGGCTCTGGCTCGACGCGCGCGCCGGCGATACGGTCGAGCGCCTGCGGGGCGACAGCGGTGATGTCGAACGGTTCGCCAGCACCGGCTCCGGGCTTGCCGCCTGCCAGCAGGGCGCGCAATTGCGCTGGATGAGCGACAACGCGCCGGAAATGCTGTCCGGCGTCGCAACCACGTTTCACTGCAAGGATTGGCTCTATTTCAAGCTGACGCAGATGCGCGCGACCGATCCGTCCGAAGCCAACTTCACCTTCGGCAATTTCCGCACCCGCAGCTACAACGACGACGTCATCCGCTTTCTCGGCCTTCAGAAGCTCAAGCATTTCCTGCCGGAGATCGTCGACGGGGCAACGTCGCATCATTTGCTTTCAGTGGATGCGGCGGCCGTCACCGGCCTTCCCCAGGGGACGCCGGTGGTGCTCGGTTATGTCGACGTCGTCTGCACCGCACTTGGCGCCGGGCTCTACGATCCGGGCACCGACACCGGCTGCTCGATCATCGGCTCGACCGGCATGCACATGCGGCTTGCCGAGAGCGCCGACGACGTGCGGCTCAACCGCGATCTCACCGGCTACACCATGTGCATGCCGATCGCGGGCACCTATGCGCAGATGCAGTCGAACATGGCGGCAACGCTGAACATCGACTGGATCCTGTCGGTTGCCGGCGACCTGCTGAAGGGCATGGGCGTCGAGAAGACCAAGGGCGAACTTCTGTCCCATGTCGACGGCTGGCTGGCCGAAGCCAAGGATACTTCGTTGCTGTTCCAGCCCTACATCTCGGATGCGGGCGAGCGCGGGCCTTTCGTTGATGCATCGGCGCGCGCCTCCTTCGTCGGGCTTTCGATCACCCACGGCTTCGGCGACATGGTGAAGGCGGTCTTCGACGGGCTCGCCATGGCGGCACGCGATTGCTACGCCGAGATGGGGCCGCTTCCGGGCCGCATCCGGCTGACCGGCGGTGCGGCGCGCAGCGCCTCGCTTCGGCGCATTCTCGGGGGCGCGCTCGGCGCCAGCGTCCAGACCAGCGAGCGGGAGGAGGCGGGCGCGGCGGGCGCTGCCATGATCGCGGCCGTGTCGCTCGGCATCTACCCGTCGATGGCCGCATGCGTCAGCGACTGGGTGTCGCCGCATCAGCGCGCCGCCGAACCTGCCGACGAGGCGCTTGCGCGCCGCTACGACGGCCTCTTCCCCTCCTACCAGCAGTCGCGCATCGCGCTTCGACCCGTGTGGCACGCACTCTCTGAGGATGCGGCTTCGGGACCACAACAGGAAAAACTGAAATGAAAAAGATAGCCATCATCGGCGACCGGTTCATGCTGCCGGACGTGTTTCGCGACAAGATCGTCGAAGCAAGCGGCGACGGCCATGAGATCCGCACCCTCGAGCTGCCCTGGCCGGATGTGCCGATGGAGCACGGTTACACCGTCGAAGGCATGGACGGTCTGAAGGAATATCTGGGCAAGGCGGACGATATCGTCGAATTCATCGGCGACGCGGAAATCCTGGTGACGCAGCTTGCGCCCCTGTCGCGCGGCATGCTGACGTCGCTGCCCGGGCTGAAGCTCGTCGCCGTCTCGCGCGGCGGTCCAGTCAATATCGACATGTCCGCAGCGCGCGACGCTGGCATCAGCGTCGTCAACACGCCCGGCCGCAATGCCAGCGCCGTTGCCGAATTCACGCTGGGCGCGATCCTTGCCGAGACGCGGCTGATCCGCACCGGCCATGAGGCGTTGCGCAAGGGCGAGTGGCGCGGCGACCTCTACCGCGCCGACCGGACCGGCCGCGAGCTTTCGGAAATGACCGTCGGCGTCATCGGTTACGGCAATATCGGCACCAAGGTGGTGCGGCTGCTCAGGGCCTTCGGCACCAAGGTTCTGGTGCACGACCCCTATGTGCAGCTCTCCGCCGATGATCTGAATGCGGGCGTCGAGCATGTGTCGCTCGACGATCTCCTGTCGCGCTCCGATCTGGTGACGCTGCATCCGCGCGTCACCGAGGAAACCAGGAACATGATGAATGCCGAGACCTTCGCGAAGATGAAGCCCGGCGCGATCTTCGTCAACACAGCGCGCGGGCCGCTCTGCGACTACGAGGCGCTCTACGAAAACCTGGTGAGCGGCCACGTCTCGGCGGCTATGCTCGAGACGTTCTCTGTCGAGCCGGTGCCGGAGGACTGGCCGCTGCTGCAGCTTGCGAACGTGACGCTGACGCCGCATATCGCCGGCGCTTCTGTGCGCACCGTCACCTACGCCGCCGAGATGGCCGCCGAAGAGGTGCGCCGCTACATCGCCGGCCTGCCGCCGGTCAATCCGTGCTGATGACAGGAGGCAAGAACGTGGGTTCCGAGACCGGAATATATGATCTTTTCGTCGTCGGCGGCGGCGTCAACGGCGCCGGGATTGCGCGCGATGCCGCCGGGCGCGGGCTCTCGGTCCTCTTGTGCGAGAAGGACGATCTGGCGCAGGGCACGAGCTCGCGCTCGGGAAAGCTGGTGCATGGCGGGTTGCGCTATCTCGAATATTACGAGTTCCGGCTGGTGCGCGAGGCGCTGATCGAGCGCGAGGTGCTGCTCTCATCCGCCCCGCACATCATCTGGCCGATGCGCTTCGTCCTGCCGCACAATCCGGCCGACAGGCCCGCCTGGCTCGTCCGGCTCGGGCTCTTCCTCTACGACCACCTCGGCGGCCGCAAGCGTCTGCCGGGCACACGCAGTCTCGATCTGAGAACCGCGCCCGAGGGCGCGCCAATCAAGCGGGACTATCGCAAGGCCTTCGAATATTCCGACTGTTGGGTGGATGACGCCCGGCTTGTCGTGCTCAATGCACTCGATGCCCAGAAGAAGGGCGCGCGGGTCTTGACGCGCACCGCCTGCAACGCGATGCGCCGCGTCGACGGCCTCTGGCAGGTGGAGATGACGGATCTGCGCACCGGCGTGAAATCCGAGGTCAAGGCGCGCTGCGTCGTTAACACCGCCGGGCCATGGGTCAACGACATCATCGGCCGGGTCGCCGGGCTCAATTCCAGCCGCAGCGTGCGTCTGGTCAAGGGCAGCCATATCGTCGTGCCGAAATTCTGGGAGGGGCGGCAGGCCTATCTCGTGCAGAACCCGGACAAGCGGGTGATCTTCATCAACCCCTATCAGAACGATCTGGCGCTGATCGGCACGACGGATATCCCCTACGAGGGACGTCCCGAGGACGTGTCGGCCGATGGCAACGAGGTCGCCTATCTGCTGAAATCGGTGAACCGCTACTTCAAGCAGCAACTCACCGAAGACGATATCGTCCATTCCTTCTCCGGCGTGCGCCCACTCTACGACGACAATGCCGAGAACCCGTCGGCGGTCACCCGCGACTATATCTTCGAGGTCGATGCGGCGAACGGCCAGGCGCCGCTTCTCTCCGTCTTCGGCGGCAAGATCACCACCTTCCGCAAGCTGTCGGAGCATGCGCTGGAACGGCTGAAGCCGTTCTTCCCTCGGATGGGTCAAGCCTGGACCGCCAGGGCGCATCTGCCGGGAGGCGACATGGCCAATGCCGATTTCGAGCAGTTCCTTGGCGATCTCAGGGCGCGCTATCGTTGGCTGACGGCAGACCTCGCCAAGCATTACGCGCGGCTCTACGGCACGCGCGCGCATGACCTGATCGGCAATGCCAGGTCGCTCGACGACCTAGGCACCGTCTTCAGCCCGCTGTTTCGCGAGCGCGAGGCGCGCTTCCTGATCGACAACGAGTGGGCTGCGACGGCAGACGACCTCTTGGAGCGGCGGACGAAACACGGCCTGCACATGACGCCGGCCGAAAGGCTGGCTTTCACCGGCTGGCTGGAACGCCAGCAAGTGGCGGCCTGAAGGAGAGCAGGAATGCGCAGTCTGGAATTCGAGGCCTTGCTCGATATCTCGGCGCGTGTCGGCGCCGATCCCTTACTGGTGCAGGGGGCGGGCGGAAACACGTCGATCAAGGAGGTCGGCACGCTCTGGATCAAGGCTTCCGGCCTCTGGCTTGCTCATGCCCGAAAGCGCGACGTCATGGTGCCGGTGGCGCTCGACCCGTTGCTCGAAGCGCTGGAGCGCAATGATCCCGCGACGGAAAAGGCGCAGCATTTCGTCATTTCCGAGATGAACCCTTCCGGCCTGCGCCCGTCGATCGAGACGACGGTGCATGCGTTGATGCCGCAGAAGGTGGTGATCCATGTCCATTGCGTCGAAACCATCGCGACCGCGGTGCAGACGAACGGCGCTGCCATCACCGCCGAACGCCTGGCCGGCATCCCGCATGTGTTCGTGCCGTATGCGCGGCCGGGCCTGCCGCTTGCCAAGGCGATTGCCGAGCGGTTGCAGGAGAATACCTCGGTGCTGATCCTCGGCAATCACGGTCTTGCGGTGGCGGCCGAGACCGTCGCCGATGCGGCGATGCTCCTGACCGACGTCTCGCGCCGGTTGACGGCGCAGCGCCGCCAGGCACCCGCCACCGATCTGGCAGCACTGTCGCGCCTTGCGGTCGACAGTGCCTATTGCCTGCCCGACGATGTGCGGCTGCATGCCGTTGCAACCGATCTTGAAAGCTGCCGGATTGCCGCCGGCGGCAGCCTCTATCCCGACCATGTCATCTTCCTCGGCAAGGGTTCCGTCATCGCCGCGCCGGGCGAGACCGCCGTTTCGATCGAGACCGCCAGGACGGAACCGAGCGAAAGCCTGCCGCCGCTGCTGCTCTTTCCCGGCAAGGGAGTGCTGGTCGAGAAGACCATTTCTGCAGGCGCGCTCGCCATGGCGCGCTGCCTTGCCGACGTCACGGCCCGCATCCCGGCGACGGCTCGGCTCCGCTATCTGAGCGACGCCGAGAACGCGGAACTGCTCGGCTGGGACGCGGAGAAATATCGCCAGCAGCTCAACCGGGCAGGGCAGGCGCTGCAATGAGCGGAAATCAGCACGCCCTGGTCATCGGCATCGACATCGGCACGTCGGGTGCGCGTGCCGTGGCGATGGCGGCCGACGGTACGATCGTCGCATCCGGCGCGACCAAGCTCTCAGCTTTTTCCGATGACCACCGCGATCCGGTCGGCTGGTGGAAGGCGGTGCGGGCGGCGCTTGGCGGCGTGCTCAAGGCAATCGATCGTCAGCGGATACGGGCCATCAGCATCGACGGCACCTCCGGCACGATGCTGCCGGTGGCAGTCGATGGCGCGCCGCTTGCCGCGCCGATGATGTACAACGATCCGGTTTCCGATGGCGCGATCCTGGAGGCGATTGCCGCCCATGCGCCGACGGAAAGTGCTGCCCACGGCGCGACCTCCGGCCTTGCCAAGGTGCTTGTGTTCCAGGCGGTTCCGGGTGTCTTCCGTGTCATCCACCAGGCCGATTGGCTCGCCGGGCACTTTACCGGGCTCTACGACGTTTCCGACGAGAACAACGCCCTGAAGACCGGCTACGACCCGGTGGCGCGATGCTGGCCGGAGTGGATCGAAAAGACCGGCGTGCGCGTCGACCTGTTGCCGGACGTGTTGCCGGCCGGCGTGCCGGTCGCGACGATCTCGCCGGTGGCTGCCGAAGCCTTCGGCCTTTCGCGCGACGTGGTCGTGGTTGCCGGCACGACCGATGGCTGCGCCTCATTTCTGGCGACAGGTGCCGACCGCCCGGGTGACGGCGTCAGCGCACTCGGCACCACGCTCACTGTAAAATTGCTTTCCGACCGGCCGCTGTTTGCGCCGGAATACGGCCTTTACAGCCATCGCATCGGCGACATGTGGCTGGCCGGCGGCGCGTCGAATACGGGCGGCGTGGTTCTGGCCGAGTATTTTTCCGCCGAGCGCATCGACACGCTTTCCGCCGGCATCGATCCGGCTGTTGCTACCGGGCTCGACTATTACCCGCTGACGAAGCCGGGCGAGCGTTTTCCCATCGCCGATCCGAATTTCCAGCCGCGCCTGACGCCGCGACCACAGGATGATGCGGTGTTTCTCAAGGCGATATTCGAAGGCATCGCCGGCGTCGAAAGCCTCGCCTATCACAGGCTGACGTCGCTGGGCGGCCCCAAGCTCGGCTCCATCCGCACCGTCGGTGGCGGCGCCAGAAATGCGGCGTGGTCGGCAATCCGCGCGCGCAAGCTCGGCGTGCCGTTCCTGACGGTACGTTCCGAAGAGGCAGCAGCCGGAACGGCGCGACTGGCGCTTGCCGGCGCAAGACAGGCAGGTGTGCTATGAGTACCGTCATCTCCGGCCTTGCCGATATCGCTGATCGCTACGATGCCTTCCTGATCGACCAGTTCGGCGTGCTGCGCGACGGTCGCGGACCCTATCCCGGTGCCGCCGAAACGCTGGTGCGGCTGAAGGATCAGGGCAAGCGCGTCATCATTCTTTCGAATTCCGGCAAGCGCTCGGCGGAAAACGACCGCCGCCTCGTCGATCTCGGCTTCGTCGCCGGCAGCTGGGACTGGTTCCTGACCTCGGGCGAAGTTGCCTGGCAGATCCTGAAGACGGAAGGCGCGCAGGCAAGCGGACGCCTGAGCAAATGCCTGCTGATCAGCCGCGACGGCGATCTATCGCCGCTCACCGGGCTCGGCCTCGAGCGCACCGAAAACGGTGCGGATGCGGACTTCGTGCTCCTGGCGGCGAGCGAAGGCGATGTGCTGTCGTTGTCGCACTACGAGGCGTTGCTGGCACCGGCGGCGCGGCGCGGCGTGCCGTGCCTTTGCACCAATCCTGACAAGGTGATGCTGACGAAGACCGGAACGGCGTTTGGAGCCGGACGGATCGCTGAACTTTACGAGGAACTCGGCGGGACGGTGCGCTGGATCGGCAAACCCTTTGCCGACATCTACGATTTCGCCCTCGACTTCCTCGGTCATCCCGACCCCTCTCGCGTCTGCGCGATCGGCGACAGCGTCGAGCACGATATCGCCGGGGCGGCGAGCGCCGGCCTCGCTTCGGTGCTGGTGACCACGGGCATTCTGGAGCACGCCTCCGACGAGGAGCGCCGAAAGCTCTTTGCCGAGCATGGCGCCACACCCGATTTCATCCTCCCGAAATTTCTCTGGTAGTCAGGAGTACCGCCTTGGCTTTCACGCTGTCGCTCAACACCAATCCGCTGGTCAATCGTTTTGCCGAGCCTGACGATCTGATCGAGACGATCGGCGAAGAGATCCGCATCGGCTACGTGCAACTGACGCACGAGTTCGTCAATCCGGGCTGGCCGGCGGCAACGATCTCCAAGACCATCCGTCAATTCAGGGCAGCGCTCGGCCGCACCGGCGTCAAGATCACCTCGGGGATGACAGGCCCCTATGGCAGGCTCAATCATTTCGGCCATCCGGACCCGGATGTGCGGCGCTACTATGTCGACTGGTTCAAGACCTTCGCCGATATCTCGGCCGAGCTCGGCGCATCCGGCATGGGCACGCAGTTCGCGATCTTCACGCTGAGGGATTATGACGATCCGGCCCGGCGCGAGGACTTGATGAAGATCGCCATCGACTGCTGGCGCGAAGTGGCGGAACACGGCAAGGCTGCCGGTCTTTCCTATGTGTTCTGGGAGCCGATGTCGGTCGGGCGCGAATTCGGCCACACGATCGTCGAGTGCCGCTCGCTCGACCGGCGGCTCGCCGAAGCGGAGCTGCCGATCCCGATGAAGATGATGGTCGATATCGATCATGGGGACGTCACGTCCGATAATCCCGCCGACATCGACCCCTATGCCTGGGCAGGGGCGTTTCCTGAGCGCTCGCCGATCATCCACATCAAGCAGTCATCAATGAACAAGGGTGGGCACTGGCCGTTTACCGCCACCTACAACCGGGACGGCCGCATCACGCCGGAGAAGCTGATCGGTGCGGTCAAGGCCGGCGGCGGCACCGACAACGAGATCTGCCTGGAGCTTTCCTTCCGCGAGCGGGAGCCGACCGACCATAACGTCGTCGAGATGATCCGAGAGTCGGTGGAATTCTGGGAGCCCTACATCGATACCGGCTTCAACAGGCCATCAAAATCACACTAAAATATCACAAAATCTCACATTGAACATTGAAATATAACATTCAGGTGTTATCTTCCCAGGAGTGATGCCGCGCTCTCGCGGCATCGGATCAAGGCGGATGACGATGAAGCCCGAAGACAGGCGACAGGCGATCATGGATGTTTTGATGGAGGCCGGCACGGCTTCCGTCGAAGACCTGTCGCTTCGTTTTGGCGTCAGCAAGATGACGGTGCATCGCGATCTCGACGATCTCGAACAGGCCGGCCTGCTGCGCAAGGTGCATGGCGGCGCCTCGATCCAGTCGAGCCCGCAGTTCGAAAGCGATTTCCGCTACCGCGAGAAGATTGCCGCCGCCGAAAAGAACCGCATTGCCGAATATGCGGCGAGCCTGATCGAGCCGGGGCAGAGCATTCTCATCGACGACAGTTCGACGGCCGGTGCGATCGCCGCCTACGTCAGGGATATCAGGCCGCTGACCGTCATCACCAACAATCTCGGCGTGATCGCCAGCCTGTCCGGAGCGCCCGGCATCAACGTCATCGCGCTTGGTGGCCAGTACAGCAAGAAGTTCAACGGTTTCTTCGGCATCGTCACGGAAGAGGCGCTGCGCTCGCTGCGCGTCGATATCGCCTTCCTCTCCAGTTCCGCGGTCGAGGGAACGGCAGCCTTCCACCAGGACCAGGAGGTCGTACAGGCCAAGCGGCTGATGGCGAAGTCGGCGGCGCGCAAATATCTCCTGGTGGATCACGACAAGTTCGGGCGGTCTGCCCTGCATTTCCTGACCGGGCTCGATGCCTTCGATGCGGTGCTGACCGGCGCCGAGGTGGCGGACGAGCACGCCGCGGCGCTCGGCGAGGCCGGCATCCGCCTGGTCAAGGTCGACAATCGAAAAGCATCGGAGAAAGCATGAACAAGCCTCAGCTCTGGGTGGGCACAAGCTGGAAGATGAACAAGACGCTGGCGGAAGCCATGGTCTTTGCCGACGGACTGGCGGCAGCGGATGGCGCCCGCGACGAGCGCATCCAGCGTTTTGTCATTCCGCCCTTCACCGCTGCCCGGCAGGTCAAGGATCGGCTCGCGGCAACGAGCGTCAAGGTCGGCGCGCAGAACATGCACTGGGATGACGCCGGCGCCTGGACCGGCGAGGTTTCGCCGGTGATGCTTCGGGATTGCAACCTCGACGTCGTCGAGCTCGGCCACAGCGAACGGCGCGAGCACTTCGGCGAGACTGACCGGACTGTGGGCCTGAAGACGGCAGCGGCCGTGCGCCATGGCCTGGTGCCGCTGATCTGCATCGGCGAGACGCTCGCGGAGCGCGAGGCGGGCGAGGCGGATACCGTCCTGAAGCGGCAGGTGGAAGGCGCGCTGGAACTGCTGGAAGGCGACGCCCGCAAGGCCACGGTCCTGCTTGCCTATGAGCCCGTCTGGGCAATCGGCGTCAACGGCATTCCGGCGACGGCCGACTATGCCGATGCCCGTCACAAGCGGATCGCCGATGTCGCGCAAGGCGCCCTCGGTGTTCGCGTTCCCGTTCTCTATGGCGGCAGCGTCAACCCGGGCAATTGCGAAGAACTGATCACCCAGGGGCATATCGACGGCCTGTTCATCGGCCGCTCCGCCTGGGACGTCAACGGCTATCTCGACATTCTGCAGCGCGTCTCGAAGGCGATCTGAGCCCCCCGCACGCCGCAGATCAACACGGACGGAAAGGAAAATCATGAAGATCGCAATCGGAGCAGACAGCGCCGGCAAGCCCTTGCTCGAGGTCATCGCCGCCCATCTCAAGGGGAAGGCCGATCTCGAAGTCAACGACCTCAGCCAGTCCGGCTTCTACGCCGACCTGTCGCAGAAGCTGGCACAGACCATCGTCGATGGCGAGAACGAGCGCGGCATCCTGTTCTGCGGCACCGGCATCGGCGTCTGCATCTCGGCCAACAAGGTGCCGGGCATCCGCGCCGCACTGACCCACGACACCTATTCCGCCGAGCGGGCGGCCAAGTCGAACAACGCCCAGATCATCACCATGGGCGCGCGCGTCATCGGGCCGGAACTTGCAAAGTCGATTGTCGATGCCTGGCTTGCCTCCGAGTTTGACCCTAACGGCCCGTCGGCCGGCAATGTCGAGGCGATCGATCGCCTCGATACGGCGAAGTAAGCATCCGACCACCATTACCGCGATGCACGTTGATCCTCCCTCGCGCATTGCGGCGAGACGCCCGGCAGAGATGCCGGGCGTTTTCTTTTTCGGGCTCGCGCCGCGCCTTGACGAAGCTTCTGCAAATATTTGAATATGCTTGCGGATTGTCAAATGCAGGGGCGTCATCTCATGAGTGAAGGAACCTCGACAGAGCCGCATCCGAGCGCCCATCACCATGTGGCGCGGATGAGCGGCCGCGACACGCACGAACATCATAGGACGGCGACGACGCTCGAACTTCTGTTCGACTTGACCTTCGTCATCGCGTTCAGCCTGGCGGCTTCGCAACTCGCCCATTTTCTCGCGGAAGGGCACTATTTTGCCGGGCTGTTCGGCTTTGCGCTCGCGACCTTCTCGATCTGCTGGGCCTGGATCAATTTCAGCTGGTTCGCGTCCGCCTATGACACGGATGACTGGATTTTTCGCAGCGTGACCATGGTGCAGATGGTCGGCGTTCTGATCCTGGCGATCGGTCTGCCGCCAATGTTCGAGTCGATCGACAAGGGCGAGCACCTCGACAACGGCGTGATGGTTCTCGGCTATGTCGTCATGCGCGTGGCGATGCTTTTCCAATGGCTGCGCGCGAGCCGGCAGGACCCGGCACGGCGCGGCGCGTGCCTCACCTATGTGAAGGCGATCAGCGTCGCCCAGTTCGGTTGGGTCGTGCTGATCTTCATCGACTTTTCGCTTGTCGTGACCTTCGCCATGGTCGTCGCGCTGACGGCGATCGAAATGCTCGGACCCTATCTGGCCGAGACGCGGCATGGAGGTACGCCCTGGCACGCCCACCACATCGCCGAGCGCTACGGGCTTCTCGCCATTATCGCACTCGGGGAAGGGGTTGTCGGCACAGTTGCGTCGATCTCGGCCGTGGTCGAGGGGCAGGGCTGGAATCTCGATGTCGCGCTCGTCTGCCTCGCGGGCACCGGGCTCACCTTCGGCATGTGGTGGATCTACTTCCTGCTGCCGAGCGCCGAGGTGCTGCATCACTACCGGCTCAAGCGGGCCTTCGTCTGGGGCTACGGCCACATGCCGATCTTCGCCTCGATCGTTGCGACCGGCGCGGGCCTGCACGTGGCCGCTTACTATATCGAGCACAAGGCCCATATCGGCTCGGTCGCGACGGTGCTGACGGTCGCGGTGCCCGTCGCGTTCTACATCGGGCTCCTCTATGCGATGTACACCTATCTGATGCAGCAGGCGGACCGCCTGCATCTCTGGCTGCTCATGGGCACGGCGCTCGTGCTGGCTGCCTCTGTGGTCGCGGCCCTGGCCGGGGTCGGCATGGCGAAGTGCCTGATCATCCTGATGTTTGCGCCGGTCGTGACCATCGTCGGCTACGAGGCGGCCGGCCACCGTCACCGGATGGCCGCGCTGGAGCGCAGTTTGCGCAAGAGCGAAGCGGCGCATTGATTTCGCGAGTCGAAACAGCGGCTTGTGACCGTCCGTTGCGGATTTGAATCACGCGTCTCAGAGATTGATTCAAAGGCTATGGGCGTTAAAGATGTGTGGAAACTAGCCCTCTCCCCGCGGGCGGTGAGATGGGACGGCCGAGCGTGCCGTGGGCGTATCCTCCCGCGCAGGCGCTGCAGAGGCACGATGCAGTGTGACGGCGGTCGCACGCTTTCCGGTAGGTCTGCCGAGATCATGGTTCGCAGCGCGCGCCCCGCGTTTCCTTCTCCCCGCGTGCGGGGAGAAGGTGGCCGGCAGGCCGGATGAGGGGGGCAGCCGGTTTCAGGTCCGATGCTATGGCCTACTGGCAGATCAGGCGTTGATCAGCGCCAGCTTGGCGCGGGCGTCGAGGATCTGGACGCAGGCATTGGCGGCTTCTTCGCCCTTGGCGACGAAGTGCTCGCGGAAGAAGGCGATCAGTGGTGCGCTTTCCTGGAAATTGTGCGGCGTCAGCACGGCCGAAAGCACCGGCACGTCGGTATCGAGCTGGACGCGCATCATGCCGTCGAGCACCGTGCCGGCGACGAAGTCATGGCGGTAGATGCCGCCGTCGACGACGAAGGCGGTGCCGAGGATCGCGGCGTAGCGGCCGGTCCTGGCAAGCTTCTGCGCGTGCAGCGGAATTTCCAGCGCGCCCGGCACGTCGAAGATCTCGACGTCGGCCGCCGTGCCGCCAAGCTTCGTCCATTGGGCGACGAAGGCATCGACGCAGCGGTCGACGATGTCGGCGTGCCAGCGGGCACGGACGATCGCAATCTTGGCGGTGGGGTGGGAAAGAATAGTCATGGTCTCAAGCCTTCCAGGGTTTGGCGTTTCCAATTTTCCCGTCGGGCGAACATGCATGCGCGCGAAACCCCGGCGCGGGGTCCACGTTCCTGCTTGCTCTCTTCCATCCGGACTGTGACCGTCGGCTCCGGAATCTGACCGGATCTGCTGACCCCCGGAGCTTGAGCTCCAAGGCGCTCGCGGGCTTCGATCTTTCGATCGCTACCGCCGGTGGGGAGTTTCACCCCGCCCTGAGAACAGGAGCGACTATATAGATCGGCCACGCGCGGTCAAACGCGTGTCGCGACGAAAATCCTAGAAATCACGACAGATTTTTCCAAGGTCTGCCGTCGCCGGGGTGAAATAATTCCGGCAGCGCGGTAGCTTTCGACCCAAACCTATTCGCGGATGACCAACAGGTCCTTGGCGGCGAAACGCAGCGTCACGTTGTCGCCAGAGACCGGCGGCGTCACGCCCGGATCGTTGAACATGTCGAAGGAGATGACGTCGCCGCCGACGCGCAACCTGGTGCGGATGACCGAGCCGAGGAAGCTGGTCGATACCACCTGGCCGGCAAGCGCGGTGTCGCCCTTGGCGCTGTCGGCAATCGAGCCTGCCTCCGGGCGCAGCGCCAGCGAAATGTTGTCGCCGCCCTTCATGCCGGCGATCGCATCCCTCAGGGAAACCTGCTGGTTGCCGATAGTGACGGCGCCTGCGGCCGGGTCGGCGACCTTGGCTTCGATGATGTTGAGCGTGCCGACGAAGGAGGCGACGAAGCGGGTGGCAGGCGTGTTGTAGATCTCGAACGGCGTGCCGATCTGGTCGGCGCGGCCGGCATTCATGACGACGATGCGATCGGAGATCGACAGGGCCTCTTCCTGGTCATGGGTAACGAACACGGTGGTGATGCCGAGCTGGTGCTGGATCTGGCGGATTTCTTCGCGCAGCGACACGCGGATCTTGGCGTCGAGTGCCGACAGCGGCTCGTCGAGCAGCAGCACCTGCGGCTTGACGGCGAGCGCGCGGGCGAGCGCGACGCGCTGTTGCTGGCCGCCGGAAAGCTGGTAGGGGAAGCGATCGGCCAGGTGCTCGAGCTTGATCAGGCTCAGCATCTGCTTGACGCGTGTGTCGATCTCCGCCTTCTGCGCGCCGGCGACCTTGAGGCCGAAGGCGACGTTGTCCTGCACGTTCATGTTGGGAAACAGCGCATAGGCCTGGAACACCATGCCGATATTGCGCTGGTTTGGCTTCAGCGTTCCCTGGTCCTTGCCATTAATGACGATGGATCCGCTGGAGGGTGTCTCGAAGCCGGCGATCATGCGCAGGACGGTCGTCTTGCCGCAGCCCGACGGGCCGAGGAAGGACACGAACTCGCCCTTTTCGATCGACATGTCGAAGCCATGCACGACCTGCACGGGGCCGAAGGATTTCTGGATGTTGGTCAGTGTCAGGAAACTCATGCGGAACGATCCTCAGGCCTTGGGAGGCGCGCTTTTTTGGAAGCGCGAGACGAGCTGGATGAGGCCGAGGCAGCCCCAGGTGATGCCGAACGCGATCACGGCGAGCGCGGCGGGCTCATAGGCGCGGTTGGCGCCGAGAAGCTGCATATACGGACCGAATGCCGGCCGGTTCAAAAGCGCCGCCATGGTGAACTCGCCAATAACGATGGCGAAGGTCAGGAAGGCGCCCGAGAGCACCGCGACAAGAACATTCGGCAGGATGATCCGTCCGAGAATGGTGGCCCATCCCGCCCCGAGGCTTTGTGCGGCTTCGGTCAGTGTGGCGATGTCGATTGTCCTCAGCCCCGTGTCCACCGCCCGGTACATATAGGGGAGTGCAAGCGTGGCATAGCCGAACATCAGCAGCATGTTGGTGCCGGTGAGCGAGCCGGTCAGCGGCAGCCAACTCGAGGTGTTGTAGAGCCGGATATAGCCGAAGACTATGACGATCGCCGGGATGACGAGCGGCAGCAGCGTGATGAACTCGATATAGGGACGCAGCCGCGGCAGCTTGAGCCGAACCCAGTAGGCCGTCGGCACGACGAGCAGCACGCCGAAGACGATGGTGAACAGCGCCTGCATCACCGAATAGGTGAAGGTCTCTTGGAACCGCGGATCGCTGAAAACCTTCCCGTAAGCATCGAAGGAATATTCGCCGCGACGCATCTTGAGCGAGAAATTGGTCATGCCGATGAGCGGCAGAGTGAAATAGAGGAGGCCGAAAAGGAGGGCGCCCCAGGCCCAGATCTTCTTCATTTCAGCCACCTCTCGCTGCGGGCGCGAAGCCAGATGTAGATCGCGTTGGCGATGCCGGTGACGACGATCATGCCGAAGGCGAGCGCGTAGCCGAGGTGCGGATTGCCGAGCACGTCGCCACGGATCTGGGCAAAGAGCAGGATGGGCACGATCGACAGTGACGAGCCGGTGAGCGCGATGGCAGTCGCGACGGCGCCGAAGGCATTGGCGAAGAGCAGCGCCAAGGTGCCGAGCAGCGAAGGTAGCAGGATCGGGAAAGCGACCATGCGCCAGTATTGCAGGCCGGTGGCGCCGAGGATCTCGGCCGCCTCGCGCCACTCGCGCTTCAGCCCGTCGAGCGCCGGCGTGATGATGAGGATCATCAGCGGGATCTGGAAGAAGAGATAGGTAATCGTCAGTCCCCAGAAGGACAGGAGGTTGAAGCCGAGCATTCTGAGGTCGAAACCGAAATTCGAGCGCAGGAAGGCGGTGAGAATGCCGACCGGCCCCAGCGTCGCGAGAAAGGCGAAGGCGAGCGGCACGCCGGCAAAGTTGGAGGCAACGCCGGAAAAGGTCAGAAGCGGCCCGCGGATCCCCTTCGGCAATCCGCCGAAGACGATTGCCGCGGACATGGCAAAGCCGATCAGGCAGCCGAGAAGCGCCGAGGCGATGCTGATCTTGATGGAGATCCAATAGGCCGCAAGGATCGAAGGCGTGAACAGGCCCCGGATATTGTCGAAGGTGAAGCTGCCGTCCGGTGTCTGAAACGCGCCGACCACGATCTTCATCGTCGGCAGAATGAGAAACAGCGTCACGAACGCGGCAAAGGGCAGAATACCCAGCCAGTGAAGCGGTAGGCGACGCGCAGGCGGACTGGCGTCGGGTTTAGCAGGTGACATTCCGTTCGCCCCGAAAAGCCGCGTTGCGGACGCGGTCGTTCATTGAATTTTCTACAGCGCCGCCCGCCTTATCAGACGTGCGAAGGTCGCTGTAGCACTTTGAATTGCTGCATGTTTCCTTAAATCGGCTGGGATTTAAGGAAACATGCAGGAATAACGTAGCCGTCCCGGCCGGAAGACCGGCCGGGACGGCATGGCTGTGGAAAGGCTTACTGGACGTTCGCGCCGACGACGGCATCCCAGCCGCCGGTGACGGCAGCCTTGTTGGCGTCGACTTCTTCGAGCGTCGGGAAGTAGGCCTTTTCGTAAGCCGCTGCCGGCGGCAGGGCGTCGATCAGTTCCTGCGGAACCTTGCCGGCCTTGACCATGGCGTTGAAGCGGGCCGGGTGGCAGAAGCCCTTGAGCCAACCGAGCTGACCTTCGTCCGAGTAGAGGTGCTCCATCCACAGCTTCGCTGCGTTCGGGTGCGGCGCGTAGGCCGAGATGCCCTGAACGTAGACGCCGGCGAGAACGCCGCTGGCCGGAACCACGACTTCGGTCGGCGGGTTGCCGGCCAGCGTCTTGCCCCAGCCAAGCGCGTTGTAGTCCCAGGCGACGATGATCGGGGTCGAGCCCTGGGCCAGCGTGCCCGATTTGCCGATGACCGGAACGAAGTTGCCGGCCTTGTTCAACTCGGCGAAATAGCCGAGACCGGCTTCGCCGGCTTCCTTGCCCGACTTAGCGCCCTTGGCGAGGCCGGCGGCGAGAACGCCGAGGATCGCCTGGTTCGAGGCGCGCGGGTCGCCGGCGAGTGCTACCTGACCGGCATATTCCGGCTTCAGCAGATCGGTCCAGTCCTTCGGCGAATTGGCGACGAGGTCCTTGTTCACGAGGAACGACATCACGCCGTAATAGTCGCCGTACCAGTAGCCTTCGGCATCCTTGACGCTATCGGGAATTTCGTCCCAGGTGGACACTTTGTAAGGCTGCAGCAGGCCTTCGGCCTTCATCTGCGGACCGAAGGCGAGGCCGACGTCGACAACGTCAGGCGCCTGCGGGCCCTTGTTGTCCTTGTTAGCCTTGACCGCCTCGACTTCGTCGGCAGAGCCGGCGTCGGGGTTCAGTTCGTTGACCTGAATTTCCGGGTACTTGGCCTTGAAGGAGGCGATGACGTCGCCGTAGCCGCACCAGTCATGGGGCAGAGCGACGGTGGTCAGCATGCCTTCTTTCTTGGCGGCTTCGATGAGCTCTGCGCTCGGCTCGGCAGCGGCAATCGCCGTCGTTGCCAGAAGAATGGCGGTGGAAAGCGAGAGCAGGCGTTGAGTCTTTGAAATCACTGGCGTTCTCCTTATGGGTTTTCAGTCAATTTCGGCGATGCTGTTAATGAGATGCGATGAAACTTGTGTGACAGCGATGTGTCTGTTCGCGCCGCGCATGTCGTTGGAAGAGCAATTCTTTTTCCGACACGACGCCTTCACTGAAACACACGTGCATAAAATTCCGTGAACGTGCCGGCTGCCCCTCCTAAACCGGCTTGCGAAAGATGCGGGTCGAATCGAACAGCCCCTCGAGCGTCTTCATCCGGTCGCGGGTGGCGTCCCAGTTGGTGCTCTGAACGGCTTCGATCAGGGCCTCGACCAGAAACAGGATCACCACCGAACTGTCCCAGGCCGAGGGCACCTCGATCTGCGAGCGGAAGACCTTGGAGGCGGATTTTGCCACCGGCGAACTCCAGCGATCGGTGAAGAGCACGATCTCGACGCCGCGTTCGCGCGCCGATTTCGCCAGCGTCTCCATTTCCTGCTCGTAGCGGCGGATGTCGAAGAGAATCAGCACGTCGCCGTGGCGCATGTCGAGCACGTAATGCGGCCAGGCGCTGGCATTCGACGCGATCTCGGTCACGCCCGGGCGGATCACCTGCAGATGCGTGAAGAGATAATCGGCAACGGCGCGGGTGATGCGGCCGCCGAGCAGATAGACGTTGCGCCTGCGGTCGGCGACAAGCGCGACCGCCTCGTCGAATTCCTGTGGCTCGATCTGCGCCAGCGTCTCGCGCATGTTGTTCATGGCGGCATCGGCAAAGCGATTGAGCGTGTGGGTGCCGGGCGCGCTCGCGGCCCAGCGGTCATGCTTGCTGATCGGGTTGGAAATGGTGGCTTCCAGCTCCTGATGCAGCCGTGACTGGAAATCAGGAAAGCCTTTGAAACCAAGCTTTTGCACCATGCGGGCGACGGTCGGCGTCGATACGCCGGCATTCTCGGCGACCGTGGTGATCGAACCGAGCCCCGATACCGGATAATTGTCGAGAAGTGTCTCGGCCAACTGTCTTTCCGCGCGGGTCAGCGCGGCGAAGTGGGCATTGATCACATCCGACACCGTCGTGGATGTCGCCTTGCTGGTCAAATTCGTTCCCCTGAACTGGTCTAACGCCAGTTTGTGACAGATTAAACATCGCTGTCACAATTGAAGTCAATCGCAATTTTGAAGAGATCGTTTCAGATTTCGATTGACACTCGCTTATCTCTGAACAAATCTTTTCATTAACGAACGTCTAACGGGGCAAGAGGGGATGCCGGTGTTGACGCGACTTTTGACCGAAACAGACGGTGATCCGGTTGCGATCGAGAACGCGGCCGGGAGAGGCGATCTCGTCCTCGTTTGCGAACATGCGTCACGCCGGGTGCCGGAGCGTCTCGGTTCGCTCGGCCTTTCCCAGCAGGCGCTCGAAAGTCACATTGCGTGGGACCCGGGTGCGCTCGCTGTCGCCGAGCTTCTGTCGCGCAAGCTCGACGCAGCCCTGATCTATCAGCGCTTCTCGCGCCTTGCCTATGATTGCAACCGTCCGCCGGAAGCCGCGGGCGCAATGCCGGCCGTCAGCGAAGTCTACGAGGTTCCGGGCAATCGCAACATGCCGGGCGAGGAACGGCAGGCACGGGTAGACGAGATCTACCTGCCGTTTCGCAACGCCGTCACCCGGTTCGTCTCCGAGCGCAAGGCCAGAGGCCGGCCGCCGGTGGTTGTTACCATGCACTCGTTCACGCCGGTCTATTTCGGCAAGCCGCGCGCAGTCGAAGTCGGCATCCTGCACGATAGCGACAGCCGGCTCGCCGACCAGATGCTGATCTTCGCAACCAGGGGCAAGGTTGCCTACGACATCCGCCGCAACGAGCCCTATGGGCCGGCCGATGGGGTTACGCACAGCCTGATCGAATACGGCGTCCAAAACGGACTGCCGAATGTGATGATCGAGATCCGCAATGATCTCATTCGAAACGAGATCGGCCAGAGGGTCATGGCCGATTATCTGGAAGGGCTGCTCGCCCAAGGCGTGGCAGCACTTTCAAAACAATAAAAGACCCTGGGGAGCGGCCTGGCCGCGGTCCTGTTCCGGCTTGCCGGGGCAGGTGGTGATGGGACCCTGCCGCAATGGGGCGGTCGGATCTGAAGTAATCAGGGGAAGAAAAATGTCAGACTACACTGATCTCGACAAAAAGCAGGACATGCAGGTCCTGCACTCGATGGGCTATGCCCAGGAGCTCGAGCGGCGGATGAGCCAGTTCTCGAACTTCGCGGTCTCATTCTCCATCATCTGCATTCTGTCAGGCGGCATCAACTCGCTGGCGCAGGCGACGGCCGGCGCGGGCGGGGCGGCGATCGGCATCGGCTGGCCGCTCGGATGCTTTATCTCGCTCGTCTTCGCCGTTGCGATGGCGCAGATCAGCTCCGCCTATCCGACCGCCGGCGGCCTCTACCACTGGGGTTCGATCCTCGGCAACCGCTTCACCGGCTGGGTGACGGCCTGGTTCAACCTGCTCGGCCTCGTCACGGTTCTCGGCGCGATCAACGTCGGCACCTACTATTTCTTCATGGGCTCGTTCGGGACGCCGTATCTCGGTCTCGAAGACTCGACGACCACCCGCATCGTCTTCCTGGCGATCATCACGGGCGCGCAGGCGCTGGTGAACCATATGGGTATCGGGCTGACGGCGAAACTCACCGATTTCTCCGGCTACCTGATCTTCGCGACCGCGATCCTGCTTGCCCTCGTTTGCCTTGCGGCCGCCGACAGCTACGACATCGCCCGGCTCTTCACCTTCTCGAACTACTCGGGCGAAGCTGGCGGAAACGTCTGGCCGCAAACATCCGGCACCTGGGTCTTCCTGCTCGGCCTGCTGCTGCCGATCTACACGATCACCGGCTATGACGCCTCGGCGCACACGTCGGAGGAAACGGTCAAGGCCGCCCATTCCGTGCCGCGCGGCATGATCTCCTCGGTGCTCTGGTCGGCGCTGTTCGGCTACATCATGCTGTGCGCCTTTGTGCTGATGATCCCGAACATGGACGAAGCCGCCAAGCAGGGCTGGAACGTGTTCTTCTGGGCAATGGACAGCCAAGTCAACCCGGTCATCAAGGACATCCTCTATCTCGCCATCCTCGTCAGCCAGTGGCTGTGCGGGCTGGCGACCGTGACGTCGGCTTCCCGCATGATCTTCGCCTTCTCGCGCGACGGCGGCCTGCCCGCGTCGAAAGCGCTGTCGAAGGTCAGCCCGACTTACCGTACGCCGGTTTCCGCGATCTGGACCGGCTCGATCCTCTCCGTGCTTTTCGTCTGGGGTTCGTCGCTCGTCTCGATCGGTGCAACGCCGGTCTACACGATCGTCGTGTCGTGCACGGTCATCTTCCTGTTCTTCTCCTTCGCGATCCCGATCACACTCGGTCTGTTCGCCTGGGGTACGTCGAAATGGGACAAGATGGGTCCATGGAGCCTGGGCGAAGGCATGTTCAAGCTTTTCGCCGTGCTCTCGATCATCGCCATGGTGCTGATCTTCGTTCTCGGCATCCAGCCGCCGAACGACTGGGCGCTCTACATCACCGTCGGCTTCCTGGTGTTGACCGCGATCATCTGGTTCGGTCTGGAAAACCGCCGCTTCCGCGGCCCGCCGATCGGTGATGAAGTGGCACGCCGCCAGGCGGAAATCGCCGCTGCCGAAAAGGCGGTCGGCCAAGTCTAACCAATAATAAAATGGGCGGGAGCGCATGGGCTGCTCCCGCTTTCTTTTTGCGGCCACGGGAACGGCCGCTTGCCGAAACATGGGATGAAATTTGATGAGCTATTCGTTCGAGCAATTGAAAGAGGATGTCGCCGCCGGCCGCATCGATACGGTTCTCGCCTGCCAGGTCGACATGCAGGGCCGGCTGATGGGCAAGCGCTTCCACGCACAATATTTCGTCGACAGCGCCTGGCAGGAATCGCATAGCTGCAACTACCTGCTGGCAACCGACCTGGAGATGGAGACCGTCTCCGGCTACAAGGCGACGAGTTGGGAGAAGGGCTACGGCGACTATACGATGAAGCCGGACCTTTCGACGCTGCGGCGCATCCCGTGGCTCGAAGGCACCGCGCTGGTGCTGTGCGACATGCTCGACCATCACACCCACGCCGAAGTGCCGCATTCGCCGCGCGCCATATTGAAGAAGCAGATCGCGCGGCTGGAGGCGATGGGCCTCAAGGCCTTCATGGCAAGCGAGCTCGAATTCTTCCTCTTCGATCAGACCTATGACGATGCGCGCCGGTCCGGCTATCGCAATCTGCAGCTCGTCAGCGGCTACAACGAGGACTACCACATCTTCCAGACCACCAAGGAAGAGGATGTGATGCGGGCGATCCGCAACGGTCTGCAGGGCGCCGACATCCCGGTCGAGAACTCCAAGGGTGAAGCCTCCGCCGGCCAGGAAGAGATCAACGTGCGCTATGCCGACGCGCTGACGATGGCAGACCGGCACGCGATCATCAAGAACGGCTGCAAGGAAATCGCCTGGTCGCGCGGCAAGGCGATCACCTTCCTTGCCAAGTGGAACTATTCGGCGGCCGGTTCGTCCTCGCATATCCACCAGTCGCTGTGGAGCGCCGATGGCAAGACGCCCAAATTCTTCGACATGGACGGTAAATACGGCATGTCGGAGCAGATGCGCCAATATGTGGCCGGCCTGCTCAGCCACGCCAGCGAGATCACCTATTTCCTCGCGCCCTACATCAATTCCTACAAGCGTTTCATGGCCGGCACCTTCGCGCCGACCAAGGCGGTGTGGAGCAAGGATAACCGCACGGCCGGCTATCGCCTGTGCGGCGAAGACACCAAGGCGATCCGCATCGAGTGCCGCGTCGGCGGCTCCGACCTAAACCCCTATCTCGCTTTCGCAGCTTTGCTCGCAGCCGGCATTTCCGGTATCGAAGGCAAGATGGAACTCGAGGCGCCCTTCGTCGGCGACGCCTATGGCGGCAAGAACGTGCGCGAAATCCCGCGCACCCTGCGTGCGGCCACCGAGGCGCTGACCGGCTCCGAGATGTTGCGCGCCGCCTTTGGCGACGAGGTTATCGACCACTATGTCCGCGCGGCCGAGTGGGAACAGGAAGAATACGACCGGCGCGTCACCGACTGGGAAGTGGCGCGCGGTTTCGAGCGGGCCTGACGAGGCCGGATAGTCAAAGTTTCAGTGGCCGGTCCATAGCCAAGGCCGGCCACGCCGTCATTCGAAATGGAAGCAGGAAGACGATCATGAGCATGATCAAGTGCATTTCTCCGGTGAACGGAGAGGTTTATGCCGAGCGCCCGGCCTTGCCGCTGGAGCTGGCGAGACAGGCGGTCGCCCACGCCCGTCAGGCGCAGAAAAGCTGGGCGCGCCGCCCGCTGGACGAGCGCGTCAATCTGGTGCTGGCCGGTGTCGCCCGTCTCAACGAGATGGTCGACGAGGTCGTGCCGGAACTGGCCTGGCAGATGGGCCGGCCGGTGCGCTACGGCGGCGAGTTCAGGGGATTCAACGAGCGCTCGAACTATGTCGCTTCGATTGCCGCCGATGCGCTGAAACCGATCCTTGTCGAGGAAAGCGACCGCTTCGGTCGTCGTATCGAGCGCGAGCCGCATGGCGTGGTCTTCGTCATCGCGCCGTGGAATTACCCCTATATGACCGCGATCAATACGGTCGCGCCGGCGCTGATGGCCGGCAACACCGTCATCATCAAGCACGCCAGCCAGACCATCCTGGTGGGTGAACGCATGGTGCGCGCCTTCGTCGAAGCCGGCGTTCCGGCCGACGTGTTCCAGAACGTCTTCCTCGACCATGAGACGACGGCAGCCTTGATCGCGGCCAAGAGCTTCGACTTCATCAACTTCACCGGTTCGGTCGAAGGCGGCCGGTCGATCGAACGCGCGGCTGCCGGAACCTTTACCGGTCTCGGCCTCGAACTCGGCGGCAAGGATCCTGGCTACGTCATGGAAGACGCCGATCTCGATGCGGCCGTTGACACGCTGATGGATGGCGCCACCTTCAATTCCGGCCAATGCTGCTGCGGCATCGAGCGCATCTATGTGCATGAATCGCTCTATGACGCCTTCGTCGAGAAGTCGGTCGCCTGGGTGTCGAACTACAAGCTCGGCGATCCGCTCGATCCGGAAACGACGCTTGGACCGATGGCGCACAAGCGCTTCGCCGCAACCGTTCGCGAGCAGATCAGCGATGCGATCTCGAAGGGCGCCAAGGCGCTGGTCGACCCAAAACTGTTTCCGCAGGACGACGGCGGCGCCTATCTCGCGCCGCAGGTGCTGGTCGATGTCGATCACTCCATGGCCTTCATGCGCGAGGAAACCTTCGGCCCGGCCGTCGGCATCATGAAGGTGAAGAGCGACAGCCAGGCGATCGAGCTGATGAACGATTGCCAATACGGGCTCACCGTGTCGCTGTGGACCCAGGATGCTGACCGCGCCTCGCGCATCGGCCGCGATCTCGAAACCGGCACCGTGTTCATGAACCGCGCCGACTACCTCGATCCGGCATTGTGCTGGACCGGCGTCAAGGAAACCGGCCGCGGCGGCTCGCTTTCGGTCATCGGCTTCCAGAACCTTACCCGTCCGAAATCCTACCATCTGAAGAAAGTCACCGCATGACGATCACCGCGAACTGGAGCTATCCGACCGCCATCAAGTTCGGCGCCGGCCGGATCAAGGAGCTTGCCGACCATTGCAAGGCCGCCGGCATGAAGAAGCCGCTCTTGATCACCGACCGTGGCCTGGCGCCGATGGCGATCACGCAGAACGCGCTCGATATCCTCGAGGCCAACGGCCTTGGCCGGGCGATCTTCGCCGACGTCGACCCGAACCCGAACGATGTCAATCTGGCCGCGGGCGTGAAGGCCTTCAAGGACGGCGACCATGACGGCGTCGTCGCCTTCGGCGGCGGCTCGGGTCTCGACCTCGGCAAGTGCGTGGCCTTCATGGCCGGCCAGAGCCGCCCGGTCTGGGACTTCGAGGATGTCGGCGACTGGTGGACCCGTGCGAGCGTCGAGGGCATCGCGCCGATCGTCGCCGTGCCAACGACAGCGGGCACCGGCTCCGAAGTCGGCCGCGCCAGCGTCATCACCAACTCGGCGAGCCACGTCAAGAAGGTGATCTTTCATCCGAAGTTCTTGCCTGCCGTTACCATCTGTGACCCGGAACTGACGGTCGGCATGCCGAAGGTCATCACCGCCGGCACCGGCATGGATGCGTTTGCCCATTGCCTGGAAGCCTATTCCTCGCCGTTCTATCATCCGATGTCGGCCGGCATCGCGCTTGAGGGCATGCGGCTGGTCAAGGAATATCTGCCGCGCGCCTACAAGGACGGGACCGATATCGAGGCTCGCGCCAACATGATGAGCGCGGCCGCCATGGGCGCTGTCGCCTTCCAGAAGGGGCTCGGCGCCATCCACTCGCTCTCCCATCCGGTCGGCGCGATCTACAACACCCATCATGGCATGACCAATGCCGTGGTCATGCCGCCGGTGCTGCGCTTCAACCGCTCCGCGATCGAGGACAAGATCGTACGGGCTGCCGCCTATCTCGGGATCTCCGGCGGGTTCGACGGTTTTTACGACTACGTGCTGAAGCTGCGCAAAGAACTCGGCGTTCCCGACAAACTCTCCGCACTCGGCGTCGGCACCGACCGCATCGACGAGATGTCGGAAATGGCGATCGTCGACCCGACGGCCGGCGGCAACCCGGTCGAGCTGACGCTCGATGCGGCCAAGAAGCTGTTCAAGGAGTGCATCTGAGCACAGGCGTATTGCCTAGGAGCATCTGACCGTTAATTTTCGTCGGCCCGGAAGACCCTTGGTTTTCCGGGCTTTTTCGCGTTCTGCCAGCGGATCGGGCAGGGCGGTATTAATCTTCGCCAGCGAAAATTTCCAATTCGTTAACCATGTTCTGAAAGGTTCTATTAAGCGGCACTGCTCGCTCGACGCGTCGGTCGGGCAGGGCGCGGGAACAGAGCAGAAAATGAGGAATAAGATGGCGGTCATCACATTCGCCAATGCAAAGGGCGGCGCGGGCAAGACGACGGCGGCGCTGATCCTGTCGACGGAACTGGCGAGACAGGGACACCGCGTCGTGGTCCTCGATGCCGATCCGCAGCGTTGGATCACCAGTTGGGCGGAAAACTCCGGCCAGATCGCCAATCTCTCCGTCATTTCGCATATCACCCCGGCATCGCTGGAATGTCATATCCGGGAAATGAAGGATGAGGCCGACTACATCATCATCGATCTCGCCGGTGCCAAGGATCAGATCGTCGCGTTGGCGCTCGCCCTTTCCGACCAGGTGCTGATCCCGGTGCAGGGCTGCGCCATGGATGCGCGCGGCGCCGTGCAGATCCTCGAGCTCATCCGCCAGATCGAGGACAGGGCGCGGGTACGCATCAACCATTCCGTCGTGCTCACCCGCGTCAATTCGCTGGTGACGACGCGGGCGCTGCAGACCATCAAGACGCTGCTTGCCTCGCGTGGCGTTGCCGTGCTTGACACGCCGATCGTCGAACGCGTTGCCTATCGCGAGATCTTCGACTGCGGCGGAACGCTGCAGTCGATGGATGCGACCCGCGTCAGCAACCTCGACAAGGCCCGCGAAAATGCAGCTGCGCTTGCCAAGGAAGTGCAGGCCCTGACGCCGGTGAGGGCACGCCGCTCCTGGGCCTCGCGTGCGCCGTCCTGGGCGACGCGGCGCGCGGCCTGATCAAAGGTCTGTGCTCGACGTCACTGTTTGAAAACCTCTCGCAACCGGAATTGACGTTCGTCAGTTCCGGTTGAATCGCGTTGCGCACTTCCCGAAAAGGCTGTCGCCCGTAAGGCTTCCTTTACCATGGGCTTATACCAGTGCTGGTGGAAAGTGATTGCACCTCATGGCGGTTTGCCGAGGTGCGGGTAGCCGCCATGATTGCGGCAATGATTGTGGATTCGACCTTTTTCGCTTGGTCTCCCGTCCAGTTTCCATGATCCAGCAAGAGCATGCAGGGAAGTCGCGCATGAAAACGGAACACGTCGCTGCCGGCAAGGAAGACATTGCCGGTCGTCTCAATTTCATGGCGCTTGATGATGCAGCCAAGACGAGCCTGAAGGCCCTGAAGCCGATCCTGGAGAAGGAACTGGCGCCGGCGCTCGACAGATTCTACGCCAGGGTCAAGAAGACGCCGGAGACGAACCGCTTCTTCTCGTCGGATGCGCACATCAACCGCGCCAAGGGTGCGCAGGTCGGTCATTGGGCGAATATCGCCGACGCCAATTTCAACGACGAATATGGCGCGAAGGTGCGCACCATCGGCCAGGTTCACGCCCGCATCGGCCTCGAGCCGCGCTGGTATATCGGCGGCTACGCGCTGATCGCCGAGCACCTCATCACCGAAATCGTTAGGGCGCATTGGCCGAAGGGCGGCCTGTTCTCGCGCCAGACGACCTCGGCGGAAGAGATGAGCGCGATGCTCTCGAGCCTCGTCAAGGGCATGTTCCTCGACATGGACCTGTCGATCTCGGTCTATATGGACGCTTCCGATGTGACGAAGCAGCGCGCGGTGCAGGAAGAGGTGCTGGCAACCGAGCGCAAGCTCGTCAGCCAGACCTTCGGCGTCGCCCTCAAGAAGATCTCCGACGGCGACCTGACGGCGCGCATCGCCGCCGATCTGCCTGTCGCTTACGAGGAACTCGGCGAAAACTTCAACCATGCGATCAGCGAGCTTGCCCGCGCGATCGGTGGCATCGAGGCCGGCGCCAGCCAGATCCACATGAGCGCCAAGGAGATTGCGGCAGCAGCCGACGATCTCGCCAAGCGTACCGAGCGCCAGGCGGCCAATTTGGAAGAGACGGCTGCTGCCGTCGAACAGGTGACGCGCACGGTCAAGCAGACCGCCGAGGGCGCCGACCAGGCGAACTCGACGGTGATTGCTGCCCGCGCCAACGCCGAGCAGAGCGGCGAGATCGTCACCCACGCGATCGAGGTGATGCAGGAAATCCAGACGTCGTCGGCAAGCATTGCCCGCATCGTCGACGTCATCGACGAGATCGCCTTCCAGACCAATCTGCTGGCGCTCAACGCCGGCATCGAGGCGGCGCGTGCCGGCGAGGCGGGCAGGGGCTTTGCCGTCGTCGCCTCGGAAGTGCGGGCGCTCGCCCAGCGCTGCGCCGATGCGGCCAAGGACATCCAGGGGCTGATCGCCAAGTCGCGCGGCCAGGTGGATGACGGTGTCAACTCGGTCAACCAGGTTGCCCAGTCGCTGCAGCAGATCGTCTCGCAGGTGGTCGAAGTCAGCTCGGTCTTCGGTTCCATCCGCGCCAGCACTGCCGAGCAGGCAACCGGCCTGCAGGCGGTCAACACGGCAATCGCCCAGATGGACCAGATCACCCAGCAGAACGCCGCCATGGTCGAAGAGGCCAATGCCGCCAGCCAGGCGCTGACGGTTGAATCGGAGCAGATCGCGCTGAAGCTGAAGGCGTTCCAGACGTCCACCCAGGTTCACGTTGGTACGGCGTCGGGCTACCGCCGCGCGGCCTGAGCCCGCGTATCGCAGCATGACCGACAGCGCCCCGGATCATCACGGTCCGGGGCGTTGCTTTTTTGTTGCCAGGTCTCACGAGCGCATCTGGATCGGCGGTGAAATTCGTGGTGCGCCTCGACGTCCGCGGTCGCCACCATCAGGCTTGACCTCTCTGCCCGCCGTAGGGGGGCACCGCTCGGCTCGTCCCCTCGAGCATGACCACTCCACGCGTCATCCTCGGGCTTGACCCGAGGATCCAGCGCTTCACCTGTACGATGACAGATGATCATTTCGCGTTGCGGACCCTGGATCCTCGGGTCAAGCCCGAGGATGACGGTGAGAGTGGGGCGCAATCTGCGGCTCAACGCGCGTCTGCATTGAGCGATGGCGTTCAAGACCGTCAACGTTCCGGCCGCGCCGCACGGCGACGAAACCGCTCAGAAGCGGCGGTCGACCAGGTGCTTGGCCTGCGCTCCGACATGGTAGAAGGCCGATTTGACGTTGCGCCAGGCGTCGGGGGTGACGGGCGTTTCGGCAAGCGGGATCGCCGAGGCCTGGCCGGTGACGTGGTTGGCGAGCGCCTTGCCGAAGACGGTGCCGGGGGCGATGCCGCGGCCGTTGTAACCGCTGACCGAGACGACGTTCGGCGCCAGCGTATGCATGGCCGGCAGGTTGTTGGTGGTCATGCCGATGCGGCCGTCCCACCAGTATTCGAAGCGGAAATCGCCGATATAGGGGAAAAGCTTGCGCACGGAGCGGGCGGCAAAGGCACGGTGGGTGCCCTCGGCCACCGCGTCCAGCCGGCCGATCGAGCCGAAGATCAGGCGGTTCTGCTGGTCCATGCGGAAGGAGGTCATGACGAGGCCGGTATCCCACGTGCCCTGGCGCTCCGGCAGGATGCGGCTCGCGACCGTCTCCGGCAGCGGATTGGTGGCGAACTGGAAGTAGGGAAGGATCGTCAGTTCCCGCGTATGCTCCTGCCATGGCGTCTGCGCGAACATGCCGCCATAGGCATTGGTGGCGAGGATCACCTGCTTGGCTCTGACGGTATTCTCACCAGCCCTGAGCACCCAGGTCTCGCCCTTGCGTTCGGCGCCGACGAGCGCAGTGTCCGTATAGATCTCGGCACCGGCGGCAAGGGCCGTACGAGCAAGGCCGCGCGCATAGGCAAGCGGCTGGATCGTGCCGGCACGGCGATCGAGAAGCGCGCCGGAGAAACCTTCGGCGCCCGAGAGCGCGGCCGCCCGCTCGGCCGAGAGAACCTCGACCGGCGCGCCGCGTTTCTTCCACTGGGCTTCGCGGTCGCGGATATCCTTCACCCCCTCGGCGCCGACGGCCATGTGCAGGGTGCCGTTGCGAACCGCTTCGCAGGAAATGCCGTGTTTCTCCACAAGCGCGTAAACCATTGCCGGGCCGTCGCCGAGTTCGCCGAGCAGGCGGTTGCCGGCCTCGGCACCGAGCGTTGCGATCAGGTCGTCCGGCTTCACCCACATGCCGGCATTGACGAGGCCGACATTGCGGCCGGAGCCGCCGAAGCCGATCATCTTCGCCTCGATCACCGTCGCCTTGACGCCCTTTTCGGCGAGATGAAGCGCTGCCGAAAGACCGGTGAAGCCGCCGCCGATGATGGCGACATCCGTCGCCAGGTCACGGGTGAGCGGACGCGTATCCGGCGCTGCCGGTGCCGTCGCATGCCAGAGGTTGGGCAGGGTGCGCTCGGTCGCCATCGCGGACATTCCTTCGGTAAGGGCCTGAAATTTGGAGGTGTCCAAGTGATAGGACCATCGCCTCGAAATTTCTCATGACAATGTTTCATGAGGTCATGAAGGCCGCGCGCCTCACGACGTGGTGCTGGGGGCCGCAAAAAATGACCGCAGCCGGTTCGTGGGCGGCCGCGGTCTGGGTCGTGTCGGTGGAGTAGTCGGGTTTAAATGTCTTTGCCAGGACGGTGGTCCGCCGTACCGGCCCTATGGGTTCCGATGAAAATTGCCTGACCGATGACGCGCTTGATCAGACAGGATCATTTTCAGTTGGGGGCGTGCCGGTGTCACTCCCCCAATTGGGTGATCGGAACCATAAAATGCTACGATTTCAATGAATTCGACCGGGATTCCGGCGGGTGCGTGTCGATGGCTTCCGCCCCGCTCATACGCTCAGGCGCCGATCGGCTTCGACATCGGTCAGATACGACGCGTCAGTCGACGAACTCGACCGTGACGCCGACGCTCACCATCTTGGCGAGTTCCGTGGCGTCCCAGTTGGTCAGGCGAACGCAGCCATGGCTCTGGGTCTTGCCGATCTTCGAAGGCTCCGGCGTGCCGTGAATGCCATAGGTCGGCCTCGAAAGCGCGATCCAGACCGTGCCGACCGGCCCGTTCGGGCCCGGCTGCAGCGTCAGGATCTTGTCGTTGTTGCCCTGCTTGAAGTTGATCTTCGGGTTGTAGGTGTAGCCGGGATTGAGCGCGATGCGCTCGACACTGACGGTGCCCGACGGTGAAGGCGTGTCGGAAGAGCCGATCGTAGCCGGGTAGGCGGCGACGAGCTTGCCGGCGGCATCATAGGCCAGAACCTGCTTGCGGGCCTTGTCTGCGATGATGCGCGCGACCTTTTCCTTCCGGTTTTCGCCGGGATTGATGACCTTGATGATCGTGCCTGGAATGGTGAAGTCGACGCCCGGATTGAGTTCGCGCAGATAGGCTTCGTCCATGTGAAACTTCTCGCCGAGCATTTCCGTCGTTGAGGTGAAGGACATGTGCGGCAGCATGGCCTTGTGGGCGTAATCGTCGGGGATCGAGGCGACATAGGGGCCGGCGGCGTCGGCTGCCGTGATCGTGTAGCTGGTGATCGGCAGGCCGCCGTTCATGCGCAGCCGCTCGAGAATGTCGTCGGTGTTGTTCGGATCGAGCGTTTCGCCGGTTGCCTGCTGCCAGGCCTCGATCGCCTTGGTGACGTTCGAGCCCATCTTGCCGTCGATGACGCCGGGCGAGAAGCCCTCGCGATCGAGGAACACCTGCAACGCGGTGATTTCGGCGCGCGACTTGGACTTGACCGACATGGCCGGCGGCATGGATTGCCTCAGCGGCTGCTCATACTGCGGGTCGATCGCCGCCTGTTCGCTGCCGTCGATCAGGCCGGGCAGGCTGTTGGGTAGTTCGTTGCGCTCCACGGAAGGCGGCACCACGTCGCCATAGGCCGGGTCGCGGTAATCGGGAATGGAGCCGGTCACGTCGCCCGGCTCCGAATAGCCATAGCCGCGATCGCGGCTGCGGCGGTTGGAGTAAACGTCAACGTCGCCCTGGCGGCGATAGCCGCCATAGCCATCGGACGGCACGACGGTTGCGACCACATTGCCCCAGTTGTCGACCAACACCGTGCGGCCGCGGCGGTCACGCATGGTGCGCACTTCGTCCGAGCCTGGCATATAATCGAGAATTTCGCCTTCCGGCGTCACCAGCATCACGTCGCCATTGCCGCGGCGATTGCGACCGTAGCCTTCCTGAGCAAAGGCGGATGCAAGATCCACGGCGAAGAAGCCGGCTGCGGCGAGAAGCGAGAGGCCGGTGCGGGTCGCTGACGTCACGATAAAACCTGTTCTCATGGTGGTTGATGTGGCGCGGTACATTCGGATTTCGACGTTAATGTGAAAAAAATGAATTCATCATGAATAAGCGGTTAAATTCTATCTAGGCGCGGTCTTAGCAGCTTTCAACCGATGAAAAACAGCCCCTGTCGGCTATCATGTCTTTGTGATCGCTGTGATTCCCGTGGGTTGGACTGGAGGCCGGTGCATGCGAACGAGATATGATGCACCTGATGACGCACAGGAAAACCACATCCTGTTCGACCGCTCGTCGGCGCTCGACATCGCTGCCTTCGTCGTCGATGGCGTCGATCTTTCGCCGGGTACCGCGATCCCGTCTGATGGCGATCAGCGCATCGACCGGGCGCTGGCGGGCTTTCTCTTCACCTGTGGACCCGAGCACATCCGCCATCCCGAGCCGATTGCCGGCGGCGGCGAGGGCGCACGCTATCCCTTGCACGGTTCGCTGGCCGGCACGCCGGTCAAGCACACGCACATGTCCGCCGACAGCACGCTCTGCATCGCCACCGTCGAGATCAACCTTGCGGACGGTGGCCATGCGCTCTTGGAGCGGCGCTGGCATGTGGATGCGGACCGGCACGAGGTGATGCTGGAAGACCGGCTGACCAACACCGGCGCCGATGCCTTTCCGCCGATGATGATGTACCACCTCAATATTGCCGGCCGGCTCGTCGGTGACGATACCCGCATAACCAGCCGCTCCTTTGCCGAGGGAGAGCGGGGCTGGCGCTTCGGCGAGGGCGAGAGCGCGCATTTCTGCATTCCCGCTGACGTTGGCGCGGACGGCTGGTCCGAGGTGACGCTTTCGCCGCTTGTCGGCGCCGGCGGCAAGCGGCTGACGGTGCGCTTTCGCGCCGATACCCTGCCTTATCTGCAGATGTGGCGCTGTCAGCGCGGCATGGCCGACGTCATCAGCATCGAGCCGGCGTCACATCGCCTGGCAAAGCGACCGGAACTCGCCGGGGCCGGTGAGCTGCAGCTGCTCGAGCCCGGGCAGACGCGGACCTATGCGCTCGCCTTCGGCGCCTCCTAATGTACGTTTGGACGCGTTTGGAATTGACGCCGACGGGCACCACGCCTACATCAGGAGCCAAGGTTTTTTGCAGGGATTAAGCGACCATGGACATCCGCCCGATCAACGATGAATACTCGGTTTCCGGCCAGATCACGGTCGAAGACCTCGACCAGATCAAGGCGCTTGGCTTCAAGTCCATCGTCTGCCATCGCCCCGATTTCGAGACGCCGGACCAGCCGACCTTCGATTCCATCGCGGCGCGCGCGCAGGAACTGGGGATTGAGACCATGCATATTCCCGTCGGCCCGATGGGCGTGACGGCGGACGCAGTTCAAAAGATGGTCGACGCCCTCGACGAATTCCAGCGGCCGATGCTCGGCTATTGCCGCTCGGGCGCCCGCTCGACAGCGGTCTTCCAGCAGACGCAACATATTCGCGGCTGAGCCGGCTCACCGCAGCATAGGGGCGCACTGCGCTCTGTGACGCCTTGCGCCTCCGGGGACGCATACCACCCCGGGGATGCGTGGCACCCCGGGCATGCGTGACTTGATGTGCCGGTCCAACCGCGGTTCGAACAATCGACCGACGGAGGATGAGGCATGGCGGGAATCCATCTGATCGAGCGCGAGCAGTGGGCCGAAAAGCCCGATGTCTGGCAGGGCGAGTTCCAGGGCGGCGCCTACGGTGCCGACGTCTCGGTGATGTTCTTTACGACCGACAGGATCGGCGGCGGCCCGAAGCTGCACCGCCATCCCTATCCCGAGACCTTCATCATCCGCACGGGGCGCGCGCTGTTTACCGTCGGCGATCGCAAGATCGAGGCCGAGGTCGGCCAGATCGTCGTGGCGCCGGCCAATATGCCGCACAAGTTCGAAAACCTCGGACCCGGGCGCCTGGAAACCACTGACCTGCATGTGGCCGGCGCGTTTTCGACGGAATGGCTGGAATAGGCAAATGATCTCCCAGCGCCGCCGACGCGGCGCAACTGGATTCCTGTGCTTGTCACAAGAATCCAGCCACGGCGCGTCTGCGCCGTGATTGACCTTTGTGCAGGCGGAGCCTGCGTTCCGATCAGCCCTTCCTGATTTCGCTCAGCGTGCGTGTCGGCGTGATGGCTTCCGGGTCGAGCTTGATTTCGATGATCGCCGGCTTGCCGCTGGCGCGGGCGCGCAGGAACGCATCGGCAAACTCTTCGGTCTTTTCCACCGTCTCGCCGTGGCCGCCATAGGCGCGGGCAAGGGCGGCGAAATCCGGATTGGTCAGGTCCGTGGCGCTGACGCGGCCGGGATAATCCCGCTCCTGGTGCATGCGGATCGTGCCGTAGATGCCGTTGTTGACGACGACGGTGATAACAGGCAGGCGGTAGCGCACGGCGGTTGCAAATTCCTGGCCGTGCATCAGGAAGCAGCCGTCGCCGGCAAAGCAGATGACCTCGCGGTCCGGATGCAGGTGCTTGGCGGCCACGGCCGCGGGCAGGCCGTAGCCCATGGAGCCGGAGGCGGGGGCGGCCTGCGTTGCGTATCGGCGGAAGCGGTGGAAGCGATGCACCCAGGTGGCGTAGTTGCCGGCGCCATTGGTGAAGATGGTATCTTCGGGCGTGTTCGCCTCGATCCAGTTCATGATCGGGCCCATGTGCACGTCGCCGGGGCCGCTTTCCGGCGGTGTCGACCACTTGAGGTAGCCTTCATGCATCGCCCTGGTGCGGGCAGACCAGACCGGTTCGGCCGCGGGCGCGAGGCCTTCGAGCGCGGCGGTGAAATCGCGGGGGCTGGCGGCGATCGCCAGTTCCGGCCGGTAGACGCGGCCGAGTTCGGAAGCGTCCGGATGGATATGCACCAGCGTCTGGCGCGGGTAGGGCGCATCCATCAGCGTATAGCCGGACGACGGCATTTCGGAGAAGCGTCCGCCGACCAGCAGCACGAGATCAGCTTCCTTGATCTCTTTTGCCAGCGCCGGGTTGATGCCGATGCCGACATCGCCGGCATAGTTGGGGTGCAGGTGGTCGAACAGCATCTGGCGGCGGAAGGAGCAGCCGACCGGTAGGCTCCAGCGCTCGGCGAAGCGCTGGAATTCAGCGACGCTGTCGGCCGTCCAGCGGGTGCCGCCGAGGATGGCGATTGGGCGTTTGGCGCCTGCAAGCAACGCGCCGAGCTCCCTGATCTGGGAAGGACCCGGATGGCCCTCGACCGGCTGGTAGGGCTTTGCCGCCGGCGCTTCGGCGCGCCGCGTCAGCATGTCTTCGGGAAGCGTCAGCACGACCGGGCCGGGCCGGCCCGAGGTGGCGACCGCAAAGGCGCGGGTGACAAATTCGGGAATGCGGGCGGGATCGTCGATCTCGCCCACCCATTTGGCAACTTCGGTGAAGGCGCGGCGATATTCGATTTCCTGGAAGGCTTCGCGCTCACGCGCCTCGCTCTGTACCTGGCCGATGAACAGGATCATCGGGATCGAATCCTGCCGCGCGACATGCAGGCCGGCCGACGCATTGGTGGCGCCGGGGCCGCGCGTCACCATGCAGATGCCGGGTTTGCCGCTGAGGCGGCCCCAGGCATCGGCCATCATCGCAGCACCCCCCTCCTGGCGGCAGACGACGACATCGATGTCGGTGTCATAGAGCGCATCCAGCACCGCCAGATAGCTTTCCCCCGGTACGCAGGCGATGCGTTTGACGCCATTGGCGACGAGCGCGTCGACGACGAGCTGACCTCCAGTTTTCATGCTTTCCTCCCGATAGTCATTCTTTTGTTTTCAGACTGCTTATTTTCAGATCGCTGGCGAAACCGGAGCGATGCTCGCGGTCTTGTCGATCCGGCGTTCCCGCCAGATGATGTAGAGGCCGGAGCCGATGATGATGGAAATGCCCAGCCATTTCAGCGCGTCGGGCAGGTCGCCGAAGACGAGCCAGCCGAAGATCGTCGCCGAGACGATTTCGAGATATTGCAGCGGCGCCAGCACCGAGGCGGGGGCGGAGCGATAGGCATAGACGCCGAGCACGCCCGATATGGTGGCGGTGACGCCGACGCCGAGCAGATAGAACCAGGTGTCGCCCTCGGGCCAGACCGGATCGAACACACTCGATCCACTGCCTTCGCCCAGCCAGAGCAGAACGAGGCAGAAGACGCCGCCCCAGATGCCGGCATGGAACTGCATCGACCAGGGATCTTCGTTCTGCGCCACCATGCGCGTCACCAGCAGGAATACGGCCAGGCCGAAGGCGGCGACGATCGGCAACAGCGCGATCAGCCCCACTTCCTGCATGCTTGGCTGGATGACCAGCAGCGCGCCGAGGAAACCGACGGCGCAGGCGGTGTAGCGCCGCCAGCCGATCGTCTCCTTGAGGAAGATGCTGCCGAGGATGGTGAGGATGATCGGCTCGACGAAGAAGATGGCGATGGCGTCGGCCACCTCCATCACCTTCAGCGTGGTGATGAACGACAGCATGGTGACGACAAGCAGGCCACCGCGCAGCGCGTGCAGCCCGGTCTTGCGCCATGTGAGATCGAAGAGGCTGCCGCGCATAAGGACGATCGGCAGGATGAAGACGACCTGCAGCAGGAAGCGCACGGCGGTGATCTGCGCCGAGGGCACGGTTGCGATCGCCAGCTTGGCGAAGATGTCGATGAGCGGCGACAGGAGCACTGAGAGGACCATCAGCGTCAGGCCGAAGGAGATGCGGTCGTTGGTTGTCTTGGGGAGGGACATGTCTGCCATGGTGATTTCGGGTCAGGGCCTCTTGCCAGCCGCGGCCTTGGCGGCCGCGGATCGGCACCAGGCGGCAAAGTCCCCCGTTACCTTCTCCCGGCCGATTTCGTTGAGCGTCTCGTGACGCATGCCGTCATGGATCGTCACGGACACATCCGTCATGCCGCGCGCCTTCATGCGCGCACCGAGCCAGCGGATCGCGCCGCCATTTTCGGTCGACGGGTCGGCGCTGCCGCCGACGAGATGGACGGGCAAGCTGGCAGGAAGGCGCGCCAGCCGGTCTGCCCGTGCGCCGGCAAAGGCGAGCCGCATCAGGTCCAGCCACAGCGACACCGTCGCGTCGAAGCCGCAAAGCGGGTCGTCGATATATTTCGTCACCTCCGCCTCGTCGCGCGACAGCCAGTCGAAATCGGTCTTGCGATCCTTGATCGCCTGGCCCCAGGCGCCGAAGGTGAGCTTCGACAATAGCGGGCTCGGCACGTCGGAGCCCTTCAGCGCCTTTTCGATCTTCAGGATCAGCTGGCCGCCGCGCCCGGCGATACCAGGGCGAAAATTCGAGTTCCAGACGGCGAGCGCATCGTAGAGACCCGGATCGGTCTCGGCGGCGTTGAGCGCGATCAGCCCGCCCATGGAATGACCGAAGAGGATGACCGGCAGGCCCGGATGGGCCGCTGTGGCGAGCGCGCGCATGGCCTTGATGTCGGCGAACACCTTGTCGAGGCCTGCGCTGTTCGAGAACATCGCAAGCGGCGCATCTGGCGCACGGGTGGCGCCGTGGCCGCGATGATCGTGGGCATAGACGTGGAAGCCGTGGCCGGCCATCGCTTCGGCGAAACGGGCGTAGCGGCCGGAATGTTCGGCCAGGCCATGGCTGATAAGAAGAATGCCGCGCGCGTCGGCGGTGGCCGGAAAGTGCCGCCAGCTCAGGTGAGCGCCTGTCGGGCTCTGATGCGTCCTCACCTGCCCGAACATGCCTTCTCCCGGACCAATCGTCAGACTCTGCCGATATCAAATCGATTTGCGGCGGAAAGGCAATCGCTGCTTGGTGATCGTTACGCATGAGGTCACAAGCGATTTCCCGGACCTGTAATTAACAGTTGCAATTTTCCCGTTTTGAGCGATATTTGTTCTCGTTTTGTTTTGCGGGAGAGTGTCATGGCATGTTGGAGTAAAGCGATTTCAAGTCCAATGACAATTGTTGCGATGGCGCTGGCGATGCTGCTTGCTCCGTCGTCCTTTGTCTTGGCACAGGACAAGGTCGACGCTGCGGCGGAAGGTGCCTCGGGCCGTACGGAATATGTGCTTGCCGTCAGCTGGCAGCCGGGTTTCTGCGAAACGCGGCCGCAGCGCAAGGAATGCGCCAGCCAGACGGCCGAGCGCTTCGATGCCACGAACCTGTCGCTGCATGGGCTTTGGCCTTTGCGCAAGAGTTACTGCGGGGTGGCCGCGGACATGCGCAGCCAGGACCGCAAGGGCGATTGGCTCGATCTGCCGAAACTTGCCATGGCCGATGATACGGCAGCGCGGTTGCTGATTGCGATGCCGGGCGTTCAGTCCGGGCTCGATCGTCATCAATGGTTGCGCAGCGGCACCTGCCAAGCGGCAGCGGTCGACGACTATTTCGCGGCGCAGCTGCGCATGCTGGACGAGCTCAACCGGTCAGCCGTCGGTGCGCTCTTTCGGGCGCGTATCGGCTCCGAGCTCGACGAGAAGGCAATCAAGCAGGCCTTCGATCAAAGTTTTGGCACTGGTGCCGGCGACCGGGTGCGCATGCGCTGCCAGACGGTTGCGGGACGCAGCGTCATCACCGGGCTGACGATCGGCCTGACCGGGGACGTGTCGGGCAAGTCCAGCCTCGCGCCGCTGATACAGGCGGCAGGGCCGACCGAGTTCAAATGCGCCAAGGGCATTGCCGACGCGGCAGGCCGCGGATAGCGGCTGACAAGCCTCACCGGCATGGGATAGGCGGGGGCAAGCGCCTTTGGCGATTGCCCCTTAGCACTAATTCGCCTACATAGCGGGCAAATTTCCTTCCCATGCGGAGCATTCCTTTATGGCACGTCAGTTCATCTATCATATGGCCGGACTTAATAAGTCCTACGGCGCGAAGAAGGTCCTGGAGAACGTTCATCTGTCGTTCTACCCGGACGCGAAGATCGGTATCCTCGGCCCGAACGGCGCCGGTAAGTCGACGGTGCTACGCATCATGGCCGGCCTCGACAAGGAATATACCGGTGAAGCCTGGATCGCCGAGGGTGCTACCATCGGTTACCTGCCGCAGGAGCCGCAGCTCGATCCGACCAAGACCGTGCTCGAAAACGCCATGGAAGGCGTTGCCGCCAAGACGGCAATCGTTGAGCGCTACAACGAACTGATGATGAACTATTCCGACGAGACGGCGGAAGAGGGCGCAAAGCTCCAGGACATCATCGACAGCCAGAACCTGTGGGATCTCGAGAGCCAGGTCGAAATGGCGATGGAAGCGCTGCGCTGCCCGCCGGGCGATGCCGACGTCACCAGCCTTTCGGGCGGTGAAAAGCGCCGTATCGCGCTCTGCAAGCTCCTCTTGTCACAGCCCGACCTGCTGCTGCTCGACGAACCGACCAACCATCTCGACGCCGAGACGATCGCCTGGCTCGAAAAGCACCTGCGCGAATATCCCGGCGCCGTGCTGATGATCACCCACGACCGCTACTTCCTCGACAACGTCACCGGCTGGATCCTCGAGCTCGACCGTGGCCGCAGCATTCCCTACGAAGGCAACTATTCCGCCTACCTCGTTGCCAAGGCCAAGCGCATGCAGCAGGAAGGCCGCGAAGAGGCGTCCCGCCAGAAGGCGATCGCGCGCGAGCAGGAGTGGATCGCATCCAGCCCGAAGGCCCGCCAGGCCAAGTCCAAGGCGCGTATCCGCTCCTATGACGAACTGGTCAACGCCGCAGAAAACCAGCGTCCGGGCGACGCGCAGATCATCATCCCGGTTGGCGAACGTCTCGGCCAGGTGGTCATCGAGATGGACGGCGTCACCAAGGGGTATGGCGACCGTCTGCTGATCGACGGCCTGTCGCTGAAGCTGCCGCCGGGCGGCATCGTCGGCATCATCGGCGCCAACGGTGCCGGTAAGACGACGCTGTTCCGCATGATCACCGGCCAGGAACAGGTCGATAGCGGTTCGATCCGTATCGGCGACACCGTGCATCTCGGTTATGTCGACCAGAGCCGCGACGCGCTCGACGGCAACAAGACCGTCTGGGAAGAAATTTCCGGCGGTGCCGAAGTCATCAAGCTCGGCAAGTACGAGATGAACTCGCGTGCCTATTGCTCGACCTTCAATTTCAAGGGCGGCGACCAGCAGCAGAAGGTCGGCAATCTCTCGGGTGGTCAGCGCAACCGCGTTCACCTCGCCAAGATGCTGAAGAACGGCGGCAACGTGCTGCTGCTCGACGAACCGACCAACGACCTCGACACGGAGACGCTGGCGGCGCTGGAAATCGCGCTGGAAAACTTTGCCGGTTGCGCCGTCATCATCAGCCACGACCGCATGTTCCTCGACCGCCTGGCGACCCACATCCTCGCCTTTGAAGGCGATAGCCAGGTCGAATGGTTCGAGGGCAACTTCGAAGACTACGAAAAGGACAAGATCCGCCGCCTCGGCCCGGATTCGGTCAACCCGAAGCGCGTCACCTACAAGCGCCTGACGCGCTAACGTTCAGGTGCGTCGCGTGAACGTGGGTTTGCGCGACGTTCCGACGACACAACTCCTTAAATCGAGCTCGATTTAAGGCGAAAATCTGCAGCCAGTTTAAGCTGTTACAGCGCCGTATGTCATACTTGACGAACGGCGTTGCAAGACCTTCGTATGCTCATGCTGTCGTCGCTAACCGCATAGGTTCAGGTGGCAAACATTCGAGCGTCGCGCGGACAATGAGCGCGCAACTGACGCTGCAGCACTTGAAACTCGATGCACGGGCTTCTCGCCAGAACGGCCGGGATCTGCGGCAGCGTCCGGCTGGCGCCGCGATGAGGTTGTGGGCGCCGGCAGCCCCGTTGCGGGGGAATGACGCGACAGCCATGTGCGTGCGCAAGACGCATGCGGCCATCTGAGCCGAAGGTCAGCGACACCCCGCGCGAGAAAAACATCGGCAACGGGCGGAGCGCTAGCTTCGCCCGTTCGCATGCCCGGACAGTGGAAAGCCCTGTTCCTGGAGCGGCATAGTTTGGTCTCTTCACGCAAATCCGCTTGCGCTGCGTTCGCAAATCACATAAACATATCTTTATGTGTTGATGGGGATGGGTATGGGTATGGCGGAGCAGAGAGAACTGAGTCTCGACGCGCTGGTGGATGTGCTGAAGGCTGCAGGCGAGCCGACGCGCATGCGCCTTCTCGCGCTGCTTGCGGCAGGCGATCTCACCGTCACGGATCTTACCGAAATTCTCGGACAATCGCAGCCCCGCATTTCAAGGCACCTGAAGCTCTTGGCCGAGGTCGAGCTCGTCGACCGCTATCAAGAGGGTGCATGGGCCTATTTCCGTCTTCGCCAGGACGGCGCCCGCGTGGCGCTGGTGCGGGCGATGCTTGCGTCCGCCACCGCGGACGACGCGGTTCTGTCGCGCGATGCATCCCGGCTCGTCACCTTGAAGAAGGCGCGGGCCGAAAAGGCGCAGGCCTATTTTAGCCGCAACGCGGCCGGCTGGGATGAGCTTCGGCGGCTGCATGTCAGCGAGCGGGACGTGGAAACGGCGTTGCGCGACATGGTCGGCGACGAGCCGGTCGAAAGCCTCCTGGACCTGGGCACCGGCACGGGACGCATCCTGCAACTGTTCGAAGGGCTCTACCGACGTGGCATCGGCATCGATGCCAGCCGCGACATGCTGGCCGTCGCCCGCTCCAATCTCGACCGCGCCGGCATCACCAAGGCGTCGATCCGCCACGGCGATATCTTCAACCTGCCGCTTGACGGCCATGCCTTCGATCTCGTCACCATTCACCAGGTGCTGCATTTCCTCGAGCAGCCGGAAGCGGCGATCGCCGAGGCCGCACGCATGCTGACGCCGGGCGGACGGCTGGTGATCATCGATTTTGCCCCGCACGGGCTGGAGCACTTGCGCGACGAGCACGCCCATGCGCGGCTTGGCTTCTCGCATCAGGCGATGACCGACTGGCTGGCAAAGGCCGGGCTCGCCCTGGAAAAGACGACCGATCTGTCGCCGGAAGGCACGGACGAAGGAAAACTGACGGTGACGATCTGGCTGGCCCGCGATCAGCGGGCCGTCGAGGAGAGCGAAGCGCCACATCAGCGCATGCAAGCAGGGGGAATTTGAGAATGACGGCACAGACGCTCTATCCCGCCGAGCGCGGCAATCTGCGGCTTTCCTTCGAATATTTCCCACCCAAGACCGACGAAATGGAAGCGCAGCTCTTCCAGACTGCGGAAGACCTCTCCGTCTTTTCTCCCGCCTTCGTCACCGTCACCTATGGAGCGGGCGGCTCCACCAAGGCGCGGTCGCTGACGACGGTCAAGCGGATGATCGAGGAGAAGGGCTTTGCCAACACGGCAGCGCACCTGACCTGCGTCGGCGCGCCGACGGCCGAGGTGGACACGGTTATCGACGAGTTCCTCGCCTTCGGCGTCCGTCACTTCGTCGCGCTGCGCGGCGATCCGCAGGGCGGTATCGGCAGCACCTATCAGCCCTTTCCCGGTGGCTACGAGAGCAGTTCCGATCTCGTGCGGGTGCTGCGCGATCGCGGCGACGTCGAGATCTCGGTGTCGTCCTATCCGGAAAAACACCCGGAAAGCCCTGACGTGGCGGCCGACATTGACATGCTGAAGCGCAAGGTGGATGCGGGCGCGACGCGGGCTCTGACCCAATTCTTCTTCGACAACGACGATTTCGAGCGCTACCTCGAGCGCGTCCGCCGTGCAGGCATCGAGATCCCGATCGTGCCGGGCATCCTGCCGATCAACAACCTGTCACAGGTGCAGAAGTTCGCCGGCCTTTGCGGAGCCAGCGTTCCGGAGGTGATCGTCACCCGCCTCTCGCATCTGGAAGGCCAGCCGGCGGAGCGCTTCAAGGAGGCGACGCATATCGCCGCCGAGCAGATCGTCGATCTTGCCCGGCGCGGTGTCAGGGACTTCCACCTTTATACGATGAACCGCTCGCCGCTGATCACCGCCGTCTGCGATCTCGTCGGATTCGAGCGCGCCGACGAGATGTCGCGGGGAGAGGACGTTCCGCTGAAGGCGGTTGCCGGCGCGGCAGCCTGATCGGAAAAACACGAAACCTGGTGGCGAATGCCACCAGGCGCAAACGATCGCTTGCGCGACTGCATTGCGCCGGAAGCAGTCATGGGAATGTCGATTATCGCTCCATGGCACCTTTTCCGGCGACTATATTCGGTCGAAATTTGGCGATGCGTGACATTCGCGTTTCGGGCTTCTTGGTAGAATTGAGATTGATCACATAGCTTTTCTGCCGCCCCGGCGTCAGGCTCCGAAAGGCTTCTGCAAGTTCAGGATCGGAGTCCAGGGCGTCAACCAGCTCATCGGGCAGCTCGATTTCACTCTCATCCTTTGGTGGCTTGATCCCAGCCTCCGCATAATCCATCGCCTCCCTCAAGTAAGACAGGATGACGGTCTTCATCTTTGCTACCTGAACGGTATCCGCGAAACGGATCATGTCGGGATGACGTGTGTTCGGGCCTTGTCTCTGGAGGACCCCGCAAGGGTCTTTCATCAATGCCGCGTTGAAAAAGGTTAAGCGGAAATTATCGCGAAAAGCGCCGAAGATGACGATATTGCGGTCTCGATGCATGTAACATGGGTGCCCCCATTTTACCGTCTCGACCAACCCTGCATCGAGGCAAATCTGGCGCAGTTCGTTCAGGCCCTGCACCCATCGCCGCGTCGAACAGTCCGGTCCGGCAAAGCGCTCACAGCGCCCGCATCCCTTGGTAAAGTAGTCTTCAATTGAAGTGATCATGGTACGGACAGCAAATTCCATCGAATCTCTCGCTGCTAAAGGAAGGAAACAACCCGCGTGACTATGCTTTCGATCCGCGCCACCTGACGGCGTAGGGGACGGCGAACATGTACAGGCCAGTGAACATCAGCACAAAAAGTGGTGGTAACGGCGCGTATACGATCCACGGCGGAGGCTCCCCGAGCCCCATGGCCACAAAGTTGGCGATGACCGCCACCGTGAAGACAATCGAAAGCCATCGGTGAACCTGGCGAATCCACAAATTCGAACGCACATGCAACTCCTGTGCTTATCAGTGTTGAAGGAGCGGGAGACCTTTCAATCTGTCTCGGTTAAAACCCGTTCCAGCTTTGCAAGGAACTCAGGCCAGCCTGCCTTGGCACCGCCGTATGCCTGCCTCTGATCCGGCCGGAATCCAGACTGCACCATGCGCAGGCGGGTGCCCGTCGTCGTGGGCGAGAGCGAAAACGTCACGACACTGTTCAGATCGAAGGCAGGATCGTCATGTTTGAAGTTCCAGGTATAGGAGAGCGTTGTTTGCGGCTCGACAACGAGCACCTCGCAATCCAGAACGCCACCCCATTCTCCGCGAAGATTAAACCGGTGGCCCACGGCAGGACTGAAGTCATTCTTCATCAACCACTCCGAGATCAGATGAGGCTGGGTGAGCGCCCGCCAGATCTTTTCCGGCGGATGCGCGATCTCGCGCTCGACAATGACGGTGCGTGTTGCAGTCGATGTCTCGCTCATTGGTCCATCCTGTCCAGCAAGTCTTCGAGGTCGTCGAACCTGCCCTGCCAGAAGCTTGTCATCTGGTTTGTCCATTCGATCAACGGAGCGAGGGCACCGAGTTGCGCGCTGTAGTGGGTTTGGCGACCGTGGTGGCGGTCGTTCACCAAACCGGCCCGCTTGAGGACGGCCAGATGCTTCGACACGCCTGGCTGGGAAACTCCGGCCCGAGCCGTCAGGGCTGCGACAGTCTGATCACCGTCGCGACACAACCCCTCGAAAATGGCGCGCCGCGTTGGGTCGGCAAGCGTCTTAAAAAGCATGTCCCGATCTGGGATGGCGATATCTGGCATGGTAATCCATAACCCGTGAGCTATTTGTTCAATCAATAGCTCACGGGTTATGAGTTCGTCAAGAGGCTTTGAAGAGGAGATTGGCTGACCGTTATCGCCAATGACATCAGTGGCGGCGATTTAGGCCGCCTCGGGCCGGAAGTCGCCATTGGCAGCGTTTGCTGCATGACACCTGAAAAACATTCCGAAAAAGCGAAAGCGCATGAAGGTGTGCTTCATGCGCTTTCTTTTTTCCTGCAGCGTCGAGGCAGATTGCTCTTGTCGGCCTACCTCAAAGATTTCTGCTGCAAATTGGATTTCCGGAAAATTAAAGTCCCTATTTCGGTTTGGACTCTCAGCGGCCTGACTTCAGATGAAGAGCATTGTGGCCACGAATACGAACGCTGCACTAATCATGAGGACATTCAACGAATGTGTAAGTCCCATCGAAGACCCTCCTTGCGCTGACGGTTAAAACATAGGGCGAATTAACGGCGCTTGAAAGGGAAACTTGTGCTGCAGTGCGAAAACGCGTGATCACAATTGCCTTATCAACAGGGCTATAACTTTGAAATTGCAGTTTATTTTGTGCTGCCACATTTTTTTCACAATTGCTGCCGGAGGGTTAATGTAAACGTTTGTAACCATGCGTGAGTGCTTCGGAAGGGCACGCTTGCTGCCGCATCCGGCGCTTACGATTCCCGTTGCGCGGCGCGTTTCAGGCGCAATATCCGACCGTCGAGTACGGCAAGACCGGCGGCGATCAGCGCCATGCCGCCTACATCCGCCGGCTGTAGCGTCTCGCCCAGGAAGAGATAGCCGAGCAGGATCGCACTTGGCGGCACGAGGAGCGTGACAAGCGACGCGTTGGTGGCGCCGGCCTCGCCCATGATGCGGAAGAACAGGATGTAGCCATAGGCTGTCGAGACGAGCGCGAGGGCCAGAATGGCGAGCGTCGCATCGAGCGGCGGCATCGGCAGAGCCCAGGGCGTATCGACGAGCGCTGCCACCGGCAGCATCATCAGCGTCGATGCGGTCAATTGGCCGGCTGCGGTGACTGGCGGAGCAAGGCCGCGAAAGCGCTTGCCGTAGGTTGCGGCCAGGCCATAGCTGACGGCGGCGAGCACCGGCAGCATCAGTGCCCAGAGCGGCACGCTGCCGGCGTTGCCGAAAAGTCCGGCGATCGCGCTCGGACCGATCAGCACCACGGTACCCGCAAGTCCGAGCAGGCAGCCGCCGATCTTGGCGGAGCTGAGTTTCTCGTCGTCGGTTGCCATGTTGGCGATGATCACGGTCCAGACCGGGGTGGTTGCGTTCAGGATCGCCGCGAGCCCGGCGCCGATATGGGTCTGCCCGAGGAAGATGAAGGCATGCGGGATGGCGTTGTTGATCAGGCCCATCAGCAGGAACTCGCGCCAGCGGCCGGCGAGTGCCTGATAGATGCCGAAGCGCCCGCGGATGTAGAGGTGCAGCGCCAGGGCGGCGAGGCCGAGCCGCAGGAAGACGAGGGTGAAGGGTGGCACGTGCGCGACCGCGACGCGGGCAAAGAAGAACGATCCGCCCCAGATGAGCCCGAGAAGGGCCAGGAGGGCCCAGGTCCGCATGGTCATCTGCTGGCTGCCGGCCGGTGCTGGTGCATTCATGATGCTGCTCGCGCTCTCTGCGCGGCCGTTGCCGATCAAATCGGCCAGTCGGGATGCGCAATCCAAATGGGCCGCTTTCACCGCCGCATGCCGATAGGGACTCGGAAGGCGGCGTGAAGGGGCGTCGCGCAGGTCTAGCGCGGCGCGTTGAAGTGCGCCACCCACTTCTTGCGCGCTCGCGGGCACCGCGGCGCCCACGATCGATATCGAAGTCGATCGCTGGTCGATGAAGGGTGTCGCCTGGCTGCCTTGATCGGTTCCGATCGGCGCAGCCAGGCGAAAGGTCCCCCGGCCAAATCCTGGCCGGGGGAGCGCTTACAGCGCCGCGCGTCAAATATGACGCGCAAAGGACGCTGTAACACTTTAAACTTACTACATAATTTTCTCCTTAAATCGTTTCCGATTTAAGGAACTATGCAGCGGAGCGTTTCCGGTCTAAACGGAATCGCAGAAACGCTCTAACTCTTTGTTTTTACGCATTTCCTGACGGAAGACCGCGCTTTTCCTGGAAATGCTCAGAGCGCGTTCAGCAGTTCCAGCGTCGCCCAGCCGTCGGCCGGGCGGCCAAGACGCAGCTGTTCCTTCTGCAGCGCCGCACGGGTGCCGGAGCCGAGAATGCCATCGACCTTGCCGACGTCATGGCCGAGCGTCTGCAGCTTGGTCTGCAGCGCCTTCATGCCGGTGTCGTCGAGGCCCTGTTCGGGATTGCCGCCCTCATACGTCGGCGCGCCGCCGAGGCGGGTTGCGAAATAGGCGGCCGAGGTCGTGTAGATGAACGACTGGTTCCACTCGAGATAGACGTTGAAATTGGGGTAGGTGAGGAAGGCGACGCCCTTGCGGCCCTGCGGCAGGACGAGCGAGGCTTCCAGGTTGCCGAAGGCGATGTCGCCGTTGCGCGGCTTGACGCCGAGCGCGAACCAGTCGCTGGCCTTCATGCCCGGCTGCAGGCCTGTCTTTTCCCACGGAAGCTGCTCGGGCACGCTGACTTCCTGGATCGCCGGCTGGCCGGCCTTGAAGCCAAGGCTCTGGATGAACTTGGCGGCGGTCAGGATCGCGTCCGGCGAGCTCTTCTTCAGATTGACGTGGCCATCGCCATCGCCATCGACGCCAAAGGCGATGATGTCTTCAGGCAGCATCTGCACCTGGCCGATTTCGCCGGCCCAGGCGCCGCTCGTCGTTGCCGGGTCGAGGTCGCCGTGCTGGACCATTTCGATCGCGGCGATCAGCTGCGGGCGGAACATTTCCGGCCGACGGCAGTCATGGGCGAGTGTCACCAGCGCGTTGCGGGTGTTGAAATCGCCCTGAACGGCGCCGAAGTCCGTTTCCATGGCCCAGAACGCGGTGATGACAGGAGCCGGTACGCCGAATTCCTTCTCGGCGCGGGCAAAGACGTCGGCATATTCCTTCATCTTCTGGGCGCCGATATCGAGCCGTGACTTACTGACGGTGCGCTTGGAGAATTCGTTGAAGGTCTGCTTGAACACGCCCTGGGCGCGGTCGCGGCTCAACACCTTCTGGTCGATGGCGGCGCCGGCGAGCGCACGTTCGACGACATCGGCCGGAACACCCTTGGCGACCGCTTCGCCCTTGACGCCTTGCAGGAAGGCTCCGAGATCGCCGCCGCAGGCAGGCGTCTGCGCCAGGGCGGGGGAGGCCGTCAGCGTGAGAAGCGCGACGGATGCAAGAGCATGCCGGGCTTTGAGGATCATCACAATTCCTTTCTGTCGCCGCAGGGCGCGATGCGCCGCCGCTGGCTGTCAATGTACCAAAGATGCAATCTGCTGCTGCTCTCTCAGAGCATTATGACGGAAAGAAGAAAATGGGTCGGTTTGCCGCGCTTCTGCACAGAACCGTTGCGGCCGTCATTTCGGCTTGGAAACAGCCGCGACCCAGTTCTTCCAGTTCTTCGCCGAGCCGGCAAAGGCGTTGATATCGGTGGCACCGTCGATGCCCGGTATCACGCCGGTGCTGGTATATTGCCAGAAGGCCCAGCGGCGCTCGACATAGACTTCGCCAGGATGCTTGGCGACGGAGCGGACCCAGAAGTGGTGCTCCTTGAACTGGTCGACGAGATTGTCGCGGTGGAAGTCGACCGAGGTATAGATGATCGGCCGCTTGCCGTAATGGGCTTCCAGCCGGTCCATGAAGCGTTTCATCTCGACACGGACTTCGTCAGGAGAGGGGCGATGGCGGCAGGTCTTGGACTCGCCGTTCCATTCGACGTCGAGGACGGGCGGCAAGTAGACGGCGCTCTTCGGCACATTGGCGATGAACCAGTCGGCCTGGGCGTCCGCGGTCGAGCAGAAATAGTAGAAATGGTAGGGCGCATAGGGAATGCCGGCGGCGCGGGCGCGCTGCCAGTATTCATTGAAGCGCGCGTCGACGACATCCTTGCCCTCGGTCGCCTTGATGAAGGCGAAGGAGACGCCGGAATTCTTCACCTTCATCCAGTCGATATCGCCGTTCCATTTGGAGATGTCGATACCGTGGATGTTGTGGTTGTGCGGTGTGCGGTCGCCGAAATTCTGCGGGTCGGTATCGCTGAAGCGCGGCGGGATCGACGCGGTCTGCATCAGATCGTAGTCGGTCGACGAACAGGCGGAAAGGAGGGTGGCAATAGGCAGCAGTGCCAGGAGAAGCCGGCGCATGGAGGTCCTGTTTCGAAACGAACGACGATCCTGCCTCACACGGTGGCTTTCATGATGGTGATATCCCCCAGCGAGGCGTGAACCTCCTTTTCACCATATCATCGTAAAAATTGAGTTAGCTCAAGCGGGAATTGCGGCAGCAGCCTGGTCGTCAAGCCTTGCTGCGACCGGATTTGCTGACGGAGATGCCGCGGTTGACGGGCGGTGATAGACCGCAAGCCAGGCATAACCCCGTCCGATGGCCCGGCGCTCGAGCTGTGCGCCGTCGCGTCTTGCCCGCTCAGCCAACACCTCGAACAGCGCTTCGCGCGGTGTTACGTGAAAGCGCGTCAGCCAGCTCCGCAGCAGGCGGCGGAAGCTCGCCGGCAGCCGTTCCTGCTGGCCGAAATCGGCAATATGCAGCGAACCGCCGGGGTTGAGAGCGTCGATCGCGGCGTCGATCGCGCCCTGCCAGTCCGGTATCATCGACAGCGAATAGGAAATGACGATCCGGTCGAAGCCGGTTTCGCCGAAAAGCTGGGGCTGGAAGCTGGTGGCGTCGGCGATGCGCAGCGTGGCCGCCGATCTGCCGCGGCGGCTGAGCTTCGCTTGCGCCGAGGCCAGCATCTCCGCCGAGATGTCGAGGCCGAAGAGCCGGGCCTTCGGGAAGCACGCGCCGATAAGCGCAAGGTTGCGGCCCGTGCCGCACCCGACTTCAAGCACGGAGGCGCCGGCGCCTGCGTTCAGCTCGCGGATCAGCGTATCACGGCCGAAGAGATAGTACTTCCGTGTCAGGTCGTAGACGTGTCGCTGGTAGCGGTACATGTGATCCATGCGCCGCTGGTGGCTGATCTCGGCCTGCTGCACGCCGCTCATCCCTTCTTCCGATAGATATGAAAACCGCCATAGATGGCCGAGCGATCGGCGTTGCCGAGCTTCAGCGACGTCTCCGCATCATAATGCCATTGCTCCATCAGCGCCGGGGAGAGGCGGCCGGGAAGGATGCTTTCTTCGGCGGCGGTGCGGAAGATCACGGTCGCGTTGGTGTCGGCGGTCCGGGTGATCTCCGTCCAGAGATCGTTCAACTGCTGGTCGTTCATCCAGTCCTGCGCGTCGAGCAGCACGTAGCGATCGACCGATGCCGCCGGCTTCCTGGCCAGAAGCTCGGTGAAACTGGCGTGGTGGACCTCGACGCTCTCAGTGCGATTGCGGATCGTCTCGTAGTTGTCGGCGTGGAGATAGGCCGGAAGTTCGCCCTCGTGCGGCAGGGGATAGCGGCGGGCGAAGGCCTGCCAGGCAAAATAGTTTTCCCGCAGCGGGAAGTGGCAGGTCAGTTTTTCCAGGCGGTGGCGAAGGACTGCGGCGAGCGATTTGTCGTTGCTCAGGCTTGCCAGCTCGTCGAACTGCTGCGGCGGGATGCCGAGGCCGAACAGCGAGCTCTTCTGGCTGGTGATCCAGCGAATGAACGGGCGTTCGAACAGGGGCGCCAATCGCGTGTCGAAGAACTGACGCTGCTCGCGCATGGAGCGGGCCTGGACGAATTCTTCCGGATTGACGCCATGCAGCCGCGCCAGGATATGGCTTGCGGCGATGAAGCGGCCGAGCAGGCCGGTGCGATAGATGTTGCGGCCGAAGACACCGATACGCCGGCGCCCGGTGACGCCGCGGCCGTTCCAGTAGCTGCGGGTGGCCTGATCGATTTTCGGGGCGATGAACAGGTCGAAGGCCTGGACATTCGATTGCGTGCCCTGCGTTGCCAGGAACCGCGTGACGTCCTTGTGGCTCGGCAGATGGCGGAAGGCGGCCAGCTTCAACCGGTTGAGCGCGATGTGGTGCGGATTGAGATCGACCACATCGATGCGGCCCGGGCCGGCGGAGAGATAGGTGAGCATATTGCAGCCGCCGGAGCCGATGGTGACGATTCGATGCCCGGGGCGAAGCTGCATCGCCTCCATGTCGACGATCGGGTCTTCCCAGATCTGCGGATAGACGAGGCCGGAAAAGAGCAGGCCGAACAGGCGCTCGGACAGGCCGGCAAGCGAGAAGGTCTTGTGTTGCAGGAGCGCGTTTTTCAGCTTCGGATTTTTTCTGCCAAAGCCGACATCAGGGGCAAGTTCGGTCATCTCTGCCGCTCATCCAGTTGAAACTTAGCCGCTTCTAAAGTGACTCCGCTACACTTTGATGACGGGTTTTTTCACAGCTCCCGCGCTGCACAAAAATAGCCGACTACGATTTTTCACCCATAAGAATTCATTAAACCCTGGCGTGCTAGCTCCATCCTATATTCGGGGGGCGTCGACATGATGTTAAGAACGTTTCTGCCGAAGCCCGAGCAGCGATTTGCGGCTGCCGGCACGGCACTGGGGGCTTTGTTTCCGGCGGTCTGGCTGACCACGGAAACGGTGTTCACGGATGGATCCTTTGCACATTGGAACTTTTCCGGAGCGCTTGCGGCGGGCGTCATGCCCTTCTTCGTCGGAGCCTCCTTCTATCGCTGGTCGTATTCACGTCGGCTGGAACGCGAGCTCAGGGCGGCCCGCCGTGCCGAGCGGCGGTTGCGCAACGAGGTCCACCGCGACCGTTTGACCGGGCTTGAAAACCGCTCGGCGCTGGAGGCGGATGTCCTTCGCGCGCTTCGCTCTGACGGCACGGCGTTCGAGCGCAGGCCGCTGCTCCTCATCGACCTCGATCGCTTCAAGACGGTCAATGACACGATGGGGCATGACGCCGGCGACCGTCTGCTGAGCGGCATCGGCACCCGGCTGAGGTGCGCCTTCGCCGGTGAGGCGACCGTCTATCGGCTCGGCGGCGACGAGTTCGTGCTGGTTGCGCCGGGCTCGCCTGATGATGCCGAGGTCGCAGCGCTTGCGGATCGCGTGAAAGCACTGTTCGACATGCCTTTCGATCTGGCGGATGGCCAGGCGGCATCGGGCTGCAGCATCGGCGTGACATTCCTTGAGCAGGGCGATCTGTCGACCGGTGCCGTGTTGAAGCGGGCGGATCTTGCGCTTTACGAAGCCAAGGAGATGCGCGGCAACAGCCATGTATTTTATGCACCGCACCTCGCAAAGGCGGCGGAAAGCCGCGCCGAGGCCGAGCGGGACCTGGCCCGCGCGGTTTCGCAGCGGGAGTTCTTTCTGGAATATATGCCGATCGCCGGTGCCGCCAGCGGCGCCATCCGTGGCTTCGAAGCGCTGTTGCGCTGGCTGCACCCCGTGCGCGGCGTCATCGGCACGGAGGCTTTCGCCGAACCGCTCGAGCAGGGCGCGCTTGCGCTCTCGGTCGGCAATTGGGCGCTGCGACAGGCCTGCAGGCAGGCGGCGAGCTGGCCGTCTCCGGTGGGTTTGACGGTCGCGCCCTTCGCGCTGCAATTGCGGGACCGCGATTTCATCGGTCATATCAAGACGTGTCTTGGTGAGGCCGGATTGGCACCGGGGCGACTGACGATCGAAGTGCCGGAAGCGTTCTCGGCGGGCGACATGGCCCTGATCGGCGAAAATCTGCAGGGCTTGCGCGCGCTCGGCGTGCGCATCGCGCTGAGTGGTGGTGCTGCGGCCTCGCTGCCGCTCAACCTTGTCGGCGAGCTGCAGCCGGACCAGTTGACGGTGGACCTGCCGGCGATCCGTCGGTCGCATGGCAGCGAGCGCAGCGTCGCGCTGCTCGCCTGCCTCCTCAAGACGGGCCAAGTGCTGCGGCTGCCGATGGCGGTGCGTGGCATCGCCAGGGAAAGCGAGATGGATTGCGCCCGCACCGCCGGGGCGGTCGAGGCCTGGGGGGCATGGATATCCCCGGCCTTGCCGGCGCGCGATCTGGCGGCCCTGTGGCGCGATGCGTCCGGCGAGGACGTTCGTCGGCTGGCGTAAGCCGGACGGGCAACGCGCATCTCCTCGGTGACGACGCAAGGGCTTTTCCTTTCGCGCAAATGCTGCTTCTCTCTCGCGTCAGACGGGAGGATGCGATGGGACGCGTATTGAAAACGGTCGGTGCCGCAGTTGTTGTCGCCGTTGCCGGCGTCGGCGGATGGCTTGCGCTGGCGCCGCCGGAACTGCTGAAGGTCGGCGATGGCTACGCCGCCAAGATCGTCTGCTCGAATGTCTTCATCGCCGGGCGTGACGGGCAGGCGGTGCTTGCCGACGACGTCCAGGCGCCGGGCAATCCGCTGTTGAAGTTCATCAGCGTTTCCGTCGACCGGCAGAAACGGCTGGTTTCGACCCGCATCTTCGGCTTTGCCGCCCCGGCCCATGCCGTCTATCGCCCGGGGCTCGGCTGCGCCAACGTCTCCGACGAGGATGTTGCAGCTCTGGTGCCGATGGCGGAACCGTCGACGCAGGAAGCCGCGCGCTCGGCCGACGCTTCCTGGCCGGACGGCGACAAGGCGGATATCGACCCCGCGGTTCAGGCGTTGATCGAGGACGGCAACCTTGCCGGTCCCGGCATGCGGGCGATCGCGGTGGTGCGCGACGGGCATCTGATCGCCGAGACTTACGGCGCGGGTTTTGATCGCTCGACGCCGCTTCTCGGTTGGTCGATGACGAAATCGGTGACATCAGCTCTCATCGGCATGCGTGTCGCCGAAGGGCGCATGGATGTAACGCGCGCCGGCCTGCTGCCGGAATGGAGCGGCGACGAGCGCGCCAGGATCAGGCTTGCCGACCTCATGGGCATGGAGAGCGGCCTGGAGTTCAACGAGGGCTATGGCAATGTCAGCGATGTGACGCGCATGCTCTATCTCGAAAGGGATATGGCGGGCTTTGTCGCAGCCAAACCGGCGACATCTGAGCCGGGCTCGACCTTCAGCTATTCCAGCGGCACGAGCGCGCTCTTGTCGCTGCTCTGGATGCGGAGCTTCGACGACCCCGCCGCTGCGCTTGCCTATCCGCGCGACGCCCTGTTCCTGCCGCTCGGGATGACGAGTGCCGTGCTCGAGGCCGATGCCAGCGGCACCTTCGTCGGATCGTCCTACATGTATGCGACGGCGCGCGACTGGGCGCGTTTCGCACAGTTCCTGCTTCAGGACGGCAACTGGAAGGGCAGGGCGCTGCTGCCGAAAGACTATGTCGCTTTCATGCGGACGCCGACGAAAGCATCCGGCGGCGAATATGGCGCGGGCCAGGTGTGGCTGCAGGAAAACGGGGTTCGCGCCGGCACCGGCGTCTTCCCTGCGGACGCCTTCTGGATGCTCGGCCATGACGGGCAGGCGATCATGCTGGTGCCCTCGCTTCGCCTTGCCGTCATCCGCCTGGGGTTGACGCCGTCACGCGGCGGTTACGACGTGCAGCAGCTCAACGCCAAAATAATAGAGGCGCTCGATTGAGCGCCTCCTGAAACCTTCACCGAAACGATCGGCGGGCTTATACCAACCTGCGCTGATATTGACCTATTGCGTGAGACCGTGTGCGGTCATCCGGCGAGGAGCACACCGCAGAGCGATGCCTTGGCATCGGTCGAGGATTGCGACGCTGCCGGTGGCCGACACACGGCCCACCCGAAGGGCGCGGCGCAATAGGTCAATATCAGCGCAGGTTGGTATTACTTCATGCCAAGCTCTTCGAGCAGGCCCTTGCGCTTGGCGTGGTAGTAGTAACCGCTGGCATAGAGCTTGACCGCGCCGTCGTGCTTGTTGTCGGCAACCATCCAGGCGCCGTGCAGGTACTTCGTCGCATACATCAGGTTGGTTTCCGCGTCGAACAGGCCTTCGGCAGGACCGTCGTAGCCGAGACCCTTGGCGGTGTTGTAGCGGATCTGCATCAGGCCGTAATTGCCCCTGCTGAAGGCGCGCGGGTTGTAGTTGCTCTCGCGCTTGACGACGCGGTGCACGAGTTCGACGGGGATGCCGTTGAGGTCGGCGTAATGCTTGATGAGCTTGTCGAGTTCCGGACGCGAGCTGGTCGGCGCCTTGGTGAGCTTCATCGAATCGGGAATGACGCTGGCAACGGCGGCGACGCTCGAACCGATCACGCCCATCTTCGGCTTTTCGGTCGGAACGATCATGCGGTTGGCGACGAGCGTTTCGAGGCCGACCGGCTCGCCGGTGTCGAAGTCCGATTCCATTGCGGCGGCAACCGCCAGCGTGGAAACGGGAAGATCCTGAACGCGGCTCGTCTTCGGCGAGACGAGAGCGGATGCGGTCTCCGGCAGGGCAGTTGCGTTGGTCGCTGCCGCAGCCGGCGTCGCCATGGCGACGGCCTGGGCTTCGCCCGGCTTGGCGCCGGGAACGGCGACTGCGGTGGGTGCCGGACCGGCGGCGGCCTGCGCCAGGTCGGTGCCGACGGCATAGGTGGTTGCCATGCCAGCCGTTTGCGCCGACAGCGCAGCGGAGGCCGCGGTTGCCGCGCCATCCGGAGTCGGCAGCGCATAGGCTGTCATTTCGGTGCCGGGCTTTGCAAGCGGGGTGACCGTCTGCACGGCCGTAAGTTCTTCCACCGAGATATGCTCGACAGTCGAGCACCCCGAGACGAGTGTCGCCGACAGAATAGCTGCCACGCCAAACGTCTGTTTTGAAAGGGAAATACGGAATTTCGCCATGCTGTCACTTTCGTGCTTCTGGGCCCCGCAGCCCCTGCAAATCAACGGCTGCCGGCCGCCATGCGTGAATCTCCATTAACCCATGGGGCGTCTTGCAGCAAGCAGGCGAGCGAATTTCAGGCCGTGGCCCGCTTCATGGTTGCGGTCAGAAGCCCGGCGCCGACGAGCAGCGAGCCGCCCGTGCGGTTGACGATCCGCCTGATGTTCGGCTTGGAAATAGTGCTTCTGGCGGCCGAAGCAAGCGCCGCATAAAGGCTTGCATTGAGGATGGCGAGCGTCAGGAACGTCACCTCGAAAATCGCCATCTGGGTAAAGAGCGGCTGCGACAGATCGAGGAACTGCGGCAGGAAGGCGACGAAGAAGACGATGCTCTTGGGGTTGAGCGCGGTGACGGCATAGGCATGGAAGAAGATGCGCAGCGGCCGTTCCTTGGCGGGCGTCTTCTCATCCGCGCCTTCGCCGCCGGCAACCGGTGCCCTCCAGAGCTGGATGCCGAGCCAGATGAGATAGGCAGCCCCCACCCATTTCAACACGGTGAAGATCGTAGCCGAGGTGGCGAGCAGCGCACCGAGCCCGAGCATCGATGCGGTCATGGCGGTGAAATCGCCGAGTGCCACGCCGGCAACGGTGGCGCCAGCGGTCTTGCGGCCATGGCCGAGCGCATAGGAGATAACGAGCAGGATGGTCGGGCCGGGGATGGCGAGCAGCACTGCCGAAGCAGCGGCAAAGGCAAACCAGTGTTCGAACGACATGAAAAAGGCTCCGCACTTGAGGGGCATTCCCGAGAGGGAGCCACCAAGGCGCGGAGCCGTCAACTGTCAATCAGAGATTCGTTCAGAGCAAATCGTTGTCCCGGAACCGATGCCCGGTTTCGGGACAACGCGGCTTAGTCTTCCGCCTGCCACTTCTGGCCGATGACATCCATGACGTCGCCGAACCACTTCGCTGACGTGTCGAAGTGCTTGCCGCCCTTGATGCGTGGGAACTCGATGGTGCGCAGCTTGCCGCCCTGGTCCTCGTCGTGGCCGGTGACGCCGGAGACCTTGTTGAGCGCGCTTTCGACCGCCAGGTCGACCATGCTCTGGATCAGGCGCAGGTCATCGCTGTTTGCCGGCGCGGAGCGGGCGTAATAGCCCGACTTCTGCACCATCGACCGTTCGGCACCGAGAAGGGCGGCGAACTGCTTGGAGAACCAGTTGCCGACATTGATGGTGTCGATCTTCACGTGGCCGAAGGCATCGCGCTTGATTGTTTCACCGGCGGCTTCGCGCTCAGCGACGATCGCGTCGAGGCAGGCGCCTTCGCTGACGAACAGCGTCACGAAGCCGGTGCGGTCCATGATCTGACGCAGACGATCGGCTTCCCCCTGCAGGTCGAACTTCATCTCCGGCAGGTAGAGACCGTCGATGTTCTTCATCTGCCGGTTCATCATGAAACCGTCGACGAATTCCTTGTCGTCAGTGATCTGGATATAAGAACGGGCGGTGGCTGCGGTCAGCCAGCCGCTATGGCGGCCCATGACTTCATGCACGACCAGCGTGCGCGGTGCGGCACTCTGTTCGTTGCTGACATTGTCGAAGAAGCGGGCGCCATATTCGGCAGCCGTCCAGGCGCCAAGCGTCTGGCGGATCGGCACGACGTCGTTGTCGACGGTCTTCGGCAGGCCGACGACCGTCAGGTTGTAGCCATTGGCGCCGAGATAGGCGGCAAGGTCCGCGGCCGTGGTGTTGGTGTCGTCGCCACCGATCGTATGCAGGATGCTGATACCGTCAGCAGCCAGCCTTTCGGCCGCGACGCGCAGCGGATTTTCACCTTCCTTGACCAGGCCGCGCTTGACGCAGTCGGCGGCGTTGGTGAGCTTGACGCGGCTGTTACCGATCGGCGAGCCGCCGTGGCGGTGCAGGAGATGCGCCTTTTCGCGCATATCCCCGGTGATCTCGATGCGGTCGCCAAGCAATACGCCCTGATAGCCGGAGCGGTAGGCCACCAGCTCGTAGTCCGGTGCGATGTCGGTGTAGCGTTCGATCAGGCCGCCAACGGCGGATGACAGACAAGGCGCCAGCCCGCCGGCCGTCAGCATTGCGACTTTCTTCTTGGCCATGTTTCCTCCTCGGGGATTCGGCACGCAATTGGAATGGGGGTCTCTCTAGCGCAAATCGGATGGAAGTTAAATGACAGGCCTGTGGATGCCCGATCGGCAAACGCGCCTGTTTCGTCGCACCCGTTTCGAATGCGGCCATGGACATGATGTCGCGCAGACAAGTGACGCGAGGGCCAGGGCTTGCGTCAAACGGCTGCGGGCCAGGGGCTCCGGCGCTTTTCCCATAGGGCCCACGTGTTCCCCAGGGAACAGATGGGAACACTTGCGCCGGCGCAACATTAGTGTAACGGATTGACAATAGTGAGGGGCCATCACAAATTCGTCATTCCCGTGGTTCGCCGCAGGCCACCGCTTGCAATTTGCCACCACAAAAATCCATGCTATAGGCTGGAGAGACAGGAAAATCGTGCATGTCATTCTGGGAAAGCCTCCTCAAGATCGTCACCGCCACGGGCAACGCGCTTGCCGGTGTGGTCGAGGCTGTGCGCACCCTGTTCGAAGGCGACCCGGAGACGCGGCGCAAGGTGGCTTTCTCCGTGGCGATGATTGCGCTTTCGGCCAAGATGGCCAAGGCCGACGGCGTAGTGACCGAGGCTGAGGTCTCGGCCTTTCGCGATATCTTCGAATTTCCGGCCGATCAGGCGCAGAACGTCGCCCGTCTCTATAACCTCGCGCGCCAGGACGTTGCCGGCTACGAGGCCTATGCCGAGAAGATGGCGACGCTCTGCTCGTCCTGCGAGAACAATTGCCCGATCCTGGAAGACATCATCGACGGGTTGTTCCACATCGCCAAGTCCGATGGCGCCGTGCACGAGAAGGAACTCACCTTCCTGATGCGGGTTGCCGAGATCTTCCACATGGACGAAGCCCATTTCGAACGGATCATGGCGCGTCACGTGGATAGCGAAGGTCGGGATCCCTACCAGGTGCTCGGCGTTTCACCCAAGGACGACTTTGCCAAGATCCGCAAGCACTACCGCGTGCTGGTGTCGGAGAACCATCCGGACATGCTGGTTGCGCGCGGCGTGCCGGAAGAGTTTCATGCGATCGCCAACGACCGCATGGCCGCGCTGAACGCCGCCTACGAGGCGATCGAGAGAGAACGCCGCGCCGCATGACGTCGAAATACTGTGACTACGCGGGTGCACGCTTCATGCCGTCGCCCAACTTTGGCGACCGTGCGGATGCGCGGGTGCCCGATATGATCGTCCTTCACTATACCGGCATGCCGACGGCGAAGTCTGCGCTCGAATGGCTGTGTCGGCAGGAGAGCCAGGTTTCCAGCCATTATTTCGTCCATGAGGACGGCCAGGTGGACCAACTCGTTCCGGAAACGCTGCGGGCCTGGCATGCGGGCAAGAGCTTCTGGAAGGGTGAGACCGACATCAATTCCTGCTCGATCGGCATCGAGATTGCCAATGCCGGCCACCCCGGCGGGCTTCCCGACTTTCCCGAAAAACAGATCGCGGCGGTCGTCGAATTGTGTCGGGACTGTGGCGAACGGTGGTCGATCGCCCCTGAACGGGTGCTCGCACACAGTGATATCGCACCCATTCGCAAGGTCGATCCGGGTGAAAAATTTCCGTGGCATCGTCTGCACCACGAGGGTGTCGGGCACTGGGTGGAACCGGCGCCGATCGGAGGTGGTCGCTTTTTCCAGCGCGGCGATCGCGGCCAGCCGGTCGAGGCGATCCAGTCGATGCTGTCGCTCTACGGTTACGGCATTGAAGTCACAGGCGATTTCTGTGAAAAGACCGAGGGCGCCGTTGCCGCGTTCCAGCGGCATTTTCGCCAGGAAAGGGTTGACGGCATCGCCGACATCTCGACCCTCGATACGTTGCACCGCCTGCTTGCGGGACTACCGCAATTCGGGGCCTGACGCGCAAAATTTTTGCGTGCTAAATTAGCTTTCCCGGAGTTTTGTCGCACAAATTTGCTCCGTTGCCACATGTTTACCATGATGCGGCATTCATTTGCCGCCCATTGGAACTGCAGGGAACGCCAGGGCGCAACGCTCATTTCCTGTCAATGAAACGATCGGGAAGTGAGGCTTGAACGGCGGGGTGCGCCGTGCTGCCCATTCCCCAGACCGGAGACTTCAAACTACATGAGAATATCGTCTGTTGCTGCGGCGGCGGCATGCTTTGGCATGTTCTTCGCCGGGATTGGTACGTCGTATGCGGGGAACGTCGACGAGACCATCAAGACCTCATCCCTCAAGTCAGTTACACGGACGACAGGCTACCCGAAGCCGGAACTCGCAGAGGGCACGCAGTACACAATCCTGATCCAGTCCTACGCCAAGCAATACGGCGTTCCGGTCGATCTCGCCCATGCGGTGGTCAAGGTCGAAAGCAACTTCAACGCCAAGGCGCGCGGCAGTGCCGGCGAAATCGGCCTGATGCAGATCAAGCCCGCGACGGCGCGGATGATGGGCTATTCCGGCTCCTCCAAGGGGCTCTACGATCCCGAAACGAACATCAAGTTCGGCATGAAATATCTCGCTGTGGCGCATGAGCTTTCCGGCGGCACCACCTGCGGCACCATCCTGAAGTACAATGCCGGCCACGGCGCCAAGCGCATGAACCCGGTTTCCAAGCGTTACTGCGGCAAGGTCCAGAGCATCCTCAACTGAGTGATGCCGGCCCCTCGCGTCCCCAATGAGGGGCGCTGTTCTCTCGAATACCGAGCATCATCCGCCGGCCGTCCTCAAGCGGTGGCGGATGCTCCAGCCGGACAGGTCTCGCGTTCCGGCAATTCTCAAAACGTGATGCAACCGCAGTGCCATATCTGCGCCGACATGCTACAGCGCCTGATCGAGTTGATGGGGCGGACATGTCGGAAAGCTTTGATTTCATCGTCGTCGGCAAGGGCATGATGGGGGCGGCTGCAGCGCGGCACCTGGCGCTATCCGGCACACGGGTGGCCCTGGTCGGGCCGGACGAGCCCAGCGACTGGGCCAATCACGGCGGCGTCTTTTCCAGCCACTACGACAATGCCCGCATCACCCGCACGATCGACGACGATCCCGTCTGGGCGCGGCTCGCCAAGCGCTCCATCGACCGCTACAGCGAGATCGCCGGACAAAGCGGCATCGACTTCTATTCCGAGGTCGGCTGCCTGATCGCCGGACCGGCGCCGGGCGGAAGCCACGACTATATCGACAAGGTCGCCAAGGCTCGCGACGCGCTCGGCGTCGACGCACCGCTGCTGGACGAAGATGCGTTGTCGAAGCGCTTTCCGTGGTTCCGTTTTCCCGAAGGTTTTGCCGGCATTCACGAGGCGCGTGGTGCCGGCCACATCAATCCGCGTGCGCTCGTTCTGGCACAGACGATCTGCGCGGAAAGGGCCGGCGCCCGGATCGTGCGCAGCGAAGTGTCTTCCGTATCGCAGGCCGGCGACCGGGTTGTCGTGACGACGACAGACGGCATCGCGCGCGAAGCGGGGCGGGTGATCGTCGCGGCCGGCGGCTTCTCCCTTTCCGAAACCCTTCTTCCCCGGCCGATCGACCTCGTCGTCAAGGCACGCACCGTGTTCTTCGCGGAGGTCGCGGCTGGCGATCTGCCGACCTTTGACCACATGCCGTCGCTGATCGGCGCGGCGCCGGAGCAGGCGAAAAGCTACTACCTTCTGCCGCCGGTCGCCTATGCCGACGGCAAGCACTATATCAAGATCGGCGGCGATCCGACCGACCGTATTCTCGAGAGCGAACCTGATGTGCGCGCATGGTTCCGCGGCAGCGCCGGCGCCGGGGCGGCGGAACACATGGGCGGGCTGCTTGCCGAGGTGATGCCCGGTTTCAAACCCGCTTCGACGCATTTCAGGCCTTGCGTGACGTCGTTCACCCGCCATGGCTTTCCCTATATCGGCTTTGCCGGCGGCGACCGCATTGCCGTGGTGACGGGCGGCAACGGCCAGGCGGCGAAAAGCTCCGACGAGATCGGCAGGCTCGGCGCCATGCTGGTGATGGACGGCCGGATCGACGATCCGGCCTATGAGACGGATTTCGCCGTCTCGTTCCGCTGAGCACAAAAGTGTAAACTGCGGCGACGGGCGATGGCCGAAACGTCGAGATTGCCGTTTTTCTCTGGCGCTCGGCCTTGCGGTCGGTTAAGGACCGCCTGCCAGTTGGCCGGGCAGCCGCGCTCCGCAAGTGCCGAAAGGCCGCGGGGGGAGGAAAGTCCGGGCTCCACGGAAATACGGTGCCGGATAACGTCCGGCGAGGGCGACCTCAGGGAAAGTGCCACAGAAAGCAAACCGCTCCGCTTGCGGAGTAAGGGTGAAAGGGTGGGGTAAGAGCCCACCGCGGACATGGCGACATGGACGGCACGGCAAACCCCACCGGGAGCAAGACCGAATAGGGATGACGTGGACGCGCAAGCGTCCAGCCTGTTTCCGGGCCAGTCATCCGGGTGGGTTGCAAGAGGCTGCGTGCAAACGTAGTCCCAGATGAATGGCTGCCACGTTCCGCTGTCTTCGGGCGGCGGGGCCATACAGAACCCGGCTTACAGGCCAACTGGCAATTTTTCCCTTTTTGCCCGGCGATGTTTTCGGCTGCGACGCGGCTTGAGGCAGTGCGTGGTTCGCTCGTCGCCCTCTTGCCTTCAGCGCTGGCGAGCGGCGAAAGCTGTGCCCGGAGAGGCATCCGCCCGCTTTGCCGCGATCTTGCTGATGTTCCGATTTCCCAACGATTTGAAGCCGTTTGGCCGTCGCATTGCGAGGCATCGGGGGTGCTTTCGTAACTCTTCATTAAACTTAACAGCTTATCAATTTTTGATCAGCCCAATGGCTGTTTGAGAGCCAATCCCATTGACGCCCATATGGTCCCATGATATCCCATAATGGTACTGCGCAAGGGCCGCTTCGTGGCCCATTATCGCAAAATTCCAGGATCTCCCGGCTTCGGGAGATGGGCGGGCATGTTGGTGTCCGGCGGGGGCGTTTTGTGGGTGTGGTCGAGTGTTCTCGCGGGTCGATGATTATGGCCCGTCAGTCTTGGGCGGCCGTTTCGCGTCATGAACCGCTTCTTGTCAAATGCTACCAATCGGATCGATGCAAAGGGGCGGGTGTCCGTACCTTCGGCGTTTCGTTCTGTTCTGTCGGGTGGGGGCGTTCGGGAGTTATACTGCTTCCAGGATTTCGTCTTCCCGGCGATCAGTGTCGGCGGGCCGGAGCTCCTGGATCGGTTCGAGAGGCAGATGGCGGCCGAGGATCCATTTTCTCCGGCGGCCAACGAGATGTCGCTGCTCGTTCATGGGGGCGGGGTCTTCGTCAAGCTCGATCCGGAAGGCCGGTTGATGGTGACGGATTTCATCCGCGACTTCACCGGTATCTCGACCGACGTGATGTTCGTCGGGCGGGGCGATTATTTTCAGCTCTGGGAGCCGCAGGCCTTTGCAAAGGCGCAAGCGGCGGCCCGGGAAGGGCGCAAGTCGCGGGGGTTGCGCCCGGAATAGAATGGAGAGGCGGAATGGTGACGGAACAAGGCGGAGGTGCTTCTGAAGCCGATGGCGGACCGGTCCGTCACATTCCCGTCCTCCTGAGCGAGGTTCTCGCCGCGCTTGATCCGGCTCCCGGCAAGGTCATTCTCGATGGCACGTTCGGTGCCGGTGGTTATGCCTCCGCCATCCTTGATGCCGGCGCCGAGGTGATCGCGCTCGACCGCGACCCGACGGCGATCGCCGCGGGTCAGGCGATGGTTGCAGCCGCGGGCGGCAAGCTCAAGCTCATCCACTCCCGCTTTTCGCAGCTCGCCGAGCATGCGCCCGCCGGCAGTCTCGATGGCGTGGTGCTCGACATCGGCGTGTCGTCGATGCAGATCGACGAGGCCGAACGCGGCTTCTCTTTCCAGAAGAAGGGTCCGCTCGACATGCGCATGTCGGCGGCCGGCGTCTCTGCCGCCGATGTCGTCAACCGCGCCAAGGTTTCCGATCTCATCCGCATCTTCGGCTTCCTCGGCGAGGAAAAACAGTCGGGCCGTATCGCCCGCGCCATCGAGAAGCGCCGGGCCGAAACACCGTTCGAAACCACCCGCGATCTCGCCGGGCTGATCGAAATCGTCACACCGCGCAAGGCCAAGGACAAGATCCATCCGGCCACGCGCGTCTTTCAGGCGCTGCGCATCTTCGTCAATGACGAACTCGGTGAGCTCGCCCAGGCGCTTTTTGCTGCCGAGCGGGCGCTGAAGCCGGGCGGTCGCCTCGTCGTCGTCACCTTCCATTCCCTCGAAGACCGGATCGTCAAGGCCTTCTTCCAGGATCGCTCGGGCAAGGCGGCGGGTTCGCGGCATCTGCCGCTGGTGACCGCGCGTGCTGCAACCTTCACACCAGTTGGCAAGCCTATGGTGGCTGCCAGCGAGGAAGAAGCGTCCCTCAACCCGCGCGCCCGGTCTGCCAAGCTCAGAGCCGGTATCCGCACGGAAGCGCCATCGCCGGGAAACGATCTGTCCATTTTCAATCTGCCGGAACTGGCGAGCCTTGCACGGTTGGGGGGCTGAGAGAGATATGCTGCGAACACTCGACATAGTCCTGATCGTCGTCATGACGGCAGCCGCCACGGTCACCTACACGATCAAGCATCGTGCCGAAAATAAGCTGGAAGAGGTGCGCAAGCTCGATGCCGCCATCAAGCTGGAAGAGGACACGATCGACCTTCTGCGCGCCGACTGGGCGTTGCTGACGCAGCCGAACCGGCTCGAGCGCCTGGTTGGCGCCTTCGGCGCCGATCTGCAGCTGGCGCCGACGCCGTCCACGCAGCTCGCCCGCCCGCAGGAACTGCCGATGCTGAAGGCCGACCTGCCGCCGACGGAAGAAGAAAAGAAGCTCGCCGCCGACAAGGCGCCGGAGAACAAGACCGATAATATTGCAACAGGTTCGGTGGCGCGCTGATGTCGTTTCTCTCCCGCATCATGGTCTTGAAGAGCAAGGCGCATTTCTCCGCAGGCGGCAACAACCTGCCGGCCGAGGCCAAGCTCAACGTCACCTTCCAGGGCACGCGCAAGAAGACCACCAACCAGGCGAAGAACCGCGTCGCGATCATCATCGCCAGCTTCGGTCTCGTCTATGCGGTCATCGGTGGCCGGCTGGTGCAATACGGCATGGCCCAGCCGGAGACGGTGTCGAGCATCGGCCGCGCCGACAACCTGATGGCCTCGCGCCCCGATGTACTCGACCGCAACGGCGAGATCCTCGCCACCGACATCCGCACGGTCTCGCTCTATGCCGAGCCGCACAAGATCGTCGACGCGGATGAGGCGGTCGAGCGGCTGGCAACGGTTCTTCCCGATCTCAACGCCCGCGAGATCTACAACAAGCTGAAGTCGAAATCGCGCTTCCAGTGGCTGCGCCGCCAGCTGACCCCGAAGCAGCAGAGCGAAATCCTGGCGCTCGGCATTCCCGGCGTCGGCTTCCGGCCGGAAAAGCGCCGCTTCTATCCCGGCGGCCCGACCGCCGCCCATATCCTCGGCCACGTCAACATCGACAATCGCGGCGTTGCCGGCATGGAACGCTACATCGACGGGCAGGGGCTCGCCGATCTCGCCGCCATCGGCATGACCAGCGATGCCAAGCTCGAGCCGGTCAAGCTGTCGATCGACGTTCGGGTCCAGAACATCGTGCGCGACGTGATCGACGCCGGCATGAAGAACTACCAGGCGCTGGCCGCAGGCGCCGTCGTGCTCGACGTGAACACCGGCGAAGTGCTGGCGATGGCGTCGGTTCCCGATTACGACCCCAACAAGCCGGCCGAAGGTGCGGAAGAGGGCTGGATGAACCGCATGTCGAATGGCACGTTCGAGATGGGCTCCACCTTCAAGACCTTCACCATCGCCATGGGCCTCGATTCCGGCAAGGTGACGCTCAACGACAGCTTCGACGCCACAGCACCTATCCGCATCGGCGGCTTCACCATCAAGGACTTTCACGGCAAGCGCCGGGTGCTGACCGTTCCGGAAATCTTCCAGTATTCGTCGAACATCGGCACGGCCAAGATCGCCGACCTCATCGGCATTCCCGGCCACAAGGAATTCCTCACCCGCATCGGCCTCCTGTCGAAGCTGCCGACCGAGCTGCCGGAAGTCAAATCGCCGACCCAGCCGCGCGAATGGAAGAAGATCAACTCGATCACCATCTCCTTCGGTCACGGCGTTTCGACGACGCCGCTGCAGACGGCCGTCGCCGGTGCGGCACTCGTCAACGGCGGCAAGCTGATCCCGCCGACCTTCCTGCCGCGTTCGCAGGAGCAGGCTGACGAACTGGCGACCACGGTCGTCAAGAAGAGCACCAGCGACGACATGCGCTTCCTGCTGCGCTGGAACGGCATCGCCGGTTCGGGCAAGCGCGCGCAGGTGCCGGGCTTCAACGTCGGTGGCAAGACCGGCACGGCCGACAAGGTCGTCAACGGCCGCTATGCCAGCGACCAGAACTTCAACGCCTTTCTCGCAGCCTTTCCGATCGACAATCCGAAGTACATCGTGCTGACATTCATCGACGCGCCGAAGACCGGCGAAGGCGGCGGACGGACCGCCGGCTCGAATGCTGCGCCCATGGTTCGCGACATCATCAGCCGCTCCGCACCGCTTCTCGGCGTCGAACCAAAGTTCGGAGAAGATGGTTCTGCCATGCTTGTGTCTTATTAGGCATGAAATGAGAATGCAGACGATTCGCCAGCCGGCGGATTGAGAGCGATGTGAGACGTGCGGTTCATGAAGATAAAAGACCTGGCGGGAACGAGCTTCCCTGAACTTTCTGCGCAACTGGATGGCGCTTCCTCGCAGATCGAGGTTGCCGGTATCACGGCCGACAGTCGGCAGGTGCAGCCAGGGGATCTTTTCGTCGCCGTGTCCGGCAGCAAGGCGAACGGCACCAGCTATATCGCCGATGCGCTTGCGCGCGGCGCGGTCGCCGTCGTTGCCGAATCCGGTGCAAAGCCGGATGGAGCTTCCGCACCGGTTCTCTCGCTCGGCAACCCGCGCGCCTTTCTGGCGCGCGCGGCCGCTGCCTTCTACGGCCGCCAGCCGGAGACGATGGTGGCGGTGACGGGCACGGCCGGCAAGACCTCGGTCGCCTCCTTCACCCGGCAGATCTGGGCGCATTCCGGCCTTGCCGCGGCGATGATCGGCACGACGGGCGTGGTTGCGCCCGGCCGCAACGACTACGGCTCGCTGACCACGCCCGACCCGGTTTCCCTGCACAAGCTTCTCGCCGAACTCGCTGACGCCGGCGTCACCCATGCGGCGATGGAGGCCTCCAGCCACGGCCTCGACCAGAGCCGCCTCGACGGTGTGCGCCTTTCGGCGGCGGCCTTTACCAATCTCGGTCGCGACCACATGGACTACCACCCGACGGTCGAGCACTACATGGCCTCCAAGATGCGGCTGTTCGAGGCGCTGTTGCCGAAGGGCGCGCCGGCGGTGATCTTTGCCGACGACCAGTGGTCGGAACAGGCGATCGCCGCAGCCCGCAAGGCCAGGCTCGACGTGCGCACCGTTGGCCGCAAGGGCGATTTCATCTCGCTGAAGCGGGTCGAGCATTTCCGTCACAAGCAATCTGCCGAAGTGCATGTCGGCGACGACATCTTCGAAATCCACATTCCGCTTGCCGGTGACTTCCAGGTGGCCAACGCGCTTGTCGCCGCAGGCCTTGCGATCTCTACCGGCATCAGCGCCAAGGCGGCGTTCTCCGCGCTTGAAAAGCTGCAGGGTGCCTCGGGCCGCCTTGAATTGGTCGGCCAGACCCGCGACGGCGCGCTTGCCTATGTCGACTATGCCCACAAGCCGGATGCGCTCGAAAACGTGCTGGCCTCGGTGCGGCCGTTCACGACGGGCCGCGTGATCGTGGTCTTCGGCTGCGGCGGCGACCGCGACAAGGGCAAGCGGCCGATCATGGGCGAGGTCGCCACGCGGCTTGCCGACGTGGTGATCGTCACCGATGACAATCCCCGCTCCGAAGTCCCTGAGGTGATCCGCTCGGAAATCATGGCTGCCGCCCCGGGTGCGACCGAAATCGGCGACCGCGCCGAAGCGATTCGCGCCGCGGTCGGCATGCTCCAAAGCGGCGACACGCTGATCGTCGCGGGCAAGGGACACGAGGAAGGACAGACGGTCGGTTCCGTCACGCTGCCGTTCTCGGATCACGCGGAAGTCCGCAAGGCATTGGGAGGTCTGTGATTTGAACTGGCTCTGGACAAGCAGCGATCTTCTGGCCGCAATGCACGGCCGTCCGGTTGGAAACCTGCCCGAAGGAGTAAGCGGCATATCGATCGACAGCCGCTCCGTCGGCAAGGGCGAAGCCTTCTTCGCCATCAAGGGCGACCGGGTCGACGGCCACGACTATGCGGGCCTTGCGCTCGCCAATGGCGCGGCACTGCTCGTCGTCAGCGAAGGCAAGCTGCCGGCGCTCGGCCGCCTCAGTGCGCCGATGATCGTCGTCGACGATGTGCTTGAAGCGATGATCCGGCTCGGTTGCGCCGCGCGTGACCGCAGTGCCGCCAAGATCATCGCCGTCACCGGTTCGGTCGGCAAGACTACCACCAAGGAGATGCTGCGGCATGTGCTGGTGCCGCAAGGCCGCGTGCATGCATCCGTGGCCTCGTTCAACAATCATTGGGGCGTGCCGCTGACGCTTGCGCGCATGCCCGAGGCCACCGATTTCGGCATCTTCGAAATCGGCATGAACCACCCGGACGAGATCCGGCCGCTGACGAAGATGGTCCGCCCGCATGTGGCAATCGTCACCAGCATCGCCGCCGCCCATCTCGGAAACTTCGAGAGCCTGGAGCAGATCGCCGAGGCCAAGGCCGAGATCTTCGAGGGCGTTGTCAACGGCGGCCACGCGGTCATCAATCACGACAGTGCCCAGTATAAGCTGCTTGAGAGGGCTGCCGGCACGGCCGGCGTCAGCTATATCCACTCCTTCGGCGTCAACCCGAAGGCGGAGTTCCGCCTCGTCGAGTTCGCCGGTGCTGCTGATGGATCGGTGCTTTGGGCAGCCCTTGGCGGCCGGACGATGGAAATCACCATCGGTGCCCCTGGTCGTCATATCGCCGAAAATGCGCTTGCGGTGCTGGCAGCGGTGAAGCTCGTCGGCGCAGACGTCGATCATGCCGCCTCGTCGCTGGCGACCATGCAAGCCGAAACGGGTAGGGGCCGCAGGCATCAGCTGCTGGTTGGCGCCGGCACCCTGACGCTGATCGACGAAAGCTACAACGCCAACCCGACCTCCATGCGCGCGGCGATTTCGCTGCTGCAGGATGCCGCTCCGGCACCGGGCGGCCGTCGTATCGCCGTGCTTGGCGACATGCTGGAGATGGGCGACCACGCCGTCGACGTCCATGCCGCGCTCGCCCGGCCGCTGGTCGAAGCCGGCATCACCGATGTCTGGCTTGCCGGGCCGCTGATGGCCCACCTGCGCGACGCGCTGCCGCCGGAAGCCTCCGTCGTCTACCGCGAGAGCGTGGACGAACTGAGGGCCTATGCACTCGGCGCGGTTGCAGCCGGAGACGTGGTGATGATCAAGTCTTCGAAGGGCACGGGCTGCGGCAAGATCGTCCATGCGCTGATCGAAGCCTATCCGGAGCCTGGGGCCGAGGGGAACGAAGCGACCGCGTGATTGCCGGGCCGCAAGCGGTTCAGGGGGCAATGACGCAGCCGATGAAATGACGACCTCGACCTTTGCGCGCCTCATGCGGCGCGCGGCGTTCGAGCGGTCGCCGCCGATGTTGGCGGCGGTGGATACAGCCTTAGGTTAGGCAGCGCGGCCTAACACTTTCGCGTACAAGCGCGTATCGTTTTTCAGATGATTCTGTAGGACGGTGTCCGATTTTAAACCTTTGGGGAAAGGTCCCTTAATGCTCATCTGGCTTGTGGAACTGGCGGACCACTTTCAATTTTTCAATCTCTTTCGCTACATCACGTTCCGTACCGGTGCAGCGCTTTTCACTTCGGCTTTGATCGTATTCCTTTTCGGTCCGCGCATGATTGCCTCGCTCCGCATCCGTCAGGGCAAGGGCCAGCCCATCCGCGCCGATGGACCGCAGACGCATTTCAAGAAGGCCGGCACGCCGACGATGGGCGGGCTGATGATCCTTGCCGGCATCGTCGTTTCGTCGCTTCTGTGGGCCGATCTTTCCAGCGTCTACGTGGTGTCGACCCTTCTCGTCACGCTCGGCTTCGGCGCCATCGGCTTTTACGATGACTATCTCAAGGTCACCAAGCAGTCGGACAAGGGCTTTTCCGGCAAGGCGCGTCTCGGCATCGAGTTCGTCATCGCCGCGATTGCCGTGTTCTTCATGATGCAGGCGTCGTTTTCGGGCGGTGCTGCCGGTTCGACCTTCGGTTCCTCGGTCACGTTCCCGTTCTTCAAGGACCTCGTGATCAATCTCGGCTATTTCTTCGTGCTGTTCGGTGGCTTCGTCATCGTCGGCGCCGGCAATGCGGTGAACCTGACGGACGGTCTGGACGGGCTTGCCATCGTGCCTGTCATGATCGCGGCGGCCGCCTTCGGCCTTATCGCCTATCTCGCCGGTAACGCCGTTTTCGCCAACTACCTGCAGATCCATTTCGTGCCCGGCACCGGCGAGCTCGCGGTCATCCTCGGCGCCGTCATCGGCGCCGGCCTCGGCTTTCTCTGGTTCAACGCGCCACCCGCCGCCATCTTCATGGGCGACACCGGTTCGCTGGCACTCGGCGGCCTGATCGGCACCGTTGCCGTCGCCGTCAAGCATGAAGTCGTCATGGTCATCATCGGTGGCCTGTTCGTCATGGAAACCCTGTCGGTGATCATCCAGGTGTTCTGGTTCAAACGCACCGGCCGCCGCGTCTTCCTGATGGCGCCTATCCACCACCACTTCGAAAAGAAGGGCTGGACGGAAAGCCAGGTCGTGATCCGCTTCTGGATCATCGCCGTCATCCTGGCGATGATCGGCCTGTCCACCCTCAAGCTGCGGTGAGCGGACGATGATCGCGGTCAGTACATTCAGGGGCAGGAAGGTCGCTCTCTTCGGGCTCGGCGGCTCGGGGCTGGCGACCGCGGAGGCGCTCGTCGCCGGCGGCGCCGACGTCACTGCCTGGGACGACAATCCCGACAGCGTCGCCAAGGCCGGCGAGGCGGGTGTGCCGACGGCGGACCTGCATGGCATCGACTGGCGCGCTTATGCCGCCTTCGTGCTTTCGCCCGGCGTGCCGCTGACCCATCCCAAACCCCATTGGACCGTCGACCTCGCGCATGCCGCCGGCGTCGAAATCATCGGCGATGTCGAGCTCTTCGTGCGCGAGCGCCGGGCGCAGGCGCCCGATTGCCCGTTCATCGCCATCACCGGCACCAACGGCAAATCGACGACGACGGCGCTGATCGCCCATATCCTGAGAGAAAGCGGCCGCGACACACAGCTCGGCGGCAATATCGGCACGGCGGTGCTGACGCTTGGGTCCCCGAAGGCTGGCCGTTTCTATGTGGTCGAGTGCTCGTCCTACCAGATCGACCTGGCGCCGACGCTCAACCCGACGGCCGGCATCCTGCTCAATCTCACGCCCGATCATCTCGATCGCCACGGCACCATGCAGCATTATGCCGACATCAAGGAGCGGCTGGTGGCCGGCAGCGGCACGGCCATCGTCGGCGTCGACGACAGTTTCTGCGCGCTGATTGCCGACCGCGTCGAGCGGGCAGGCACCAAGGTGGTCCGTATCTCGCGCCGGCATGTGCTGGCCGACGGGATCTATGCCGAGGGCTCGCGCATCCTCCAGGCGCAAGGCGGAACCTCGCGGCTCTTCGTCGACCTCGATGGCATCCAGACGCTGCGCGGCGGCCACAATGCGCAGAATGCGGCAGCCGCAATCGCCGCCTGCCTCTCCGTCGGCGTCAGCGAAGATGAGATACGCCAGGGGCTGACAAGCTTCCCCGGGCTGAAGCATCGCATGCAACCGGTCGGCCGCAAGGGCGCGGTGGTGTTCGTCAACGACAGCAAGGCGACCAACGCGGATGCGGCGGCCCCGGCGCTGTCGAGCTATGAACGCATCTACTGGATTGCCGGCGGCCTTCCGAAGGAGGGCGGCATCACCTCGCTGTCGCCGTTCTTCCCGAAGATCGTCAAGGCGTACCTGATCGGCGAGGCCGCACCTGCCTTTGCCGCGACGCTGGGCGAGGCGGTGCCCTTCGAGATCTCGGGGACGCTGGAGAAGGCGGTTGCTCACGCCGCGGCGGATGCGGAAGGTGACGACAAGGGCGCGTCGGCGGTGATGTTATCCCCGGCTTGCGCAAGCTTCGACCAGTATAAGAATTTTGAAATACGCGGCGATGCCTTCGTCGGCCACGTCAAGGCGTTGCAGGGCGTGACGATGCTGATCTGACGTTGCCCTGTCTGCGCGCCCCAACTGGCGCGCGACGGGTGGCTGTGATGCCGGGGTTTCGGACGTTTGGCGCAAGCGCGCCTGATAAAGGGGACTGACAAGATGGTAAGCCGAGCCGAACGTGGCCCTGTGGCCGACTGGTTCTGGACAATCGACAGGTTCTTCCTGGCGACCTTCATCCTGTTGATGGGCGTGGGATTCATGCTGTCCTTTGCGGCAAGCCCGGCGGTCGCCGAGCGCATCGGCCTCGACAGCTTCCATTTCGTCAAGCGCCATGCCGTCTTCCTCCTGCCGTCGCTGGTGGTGATGGTTGCCATCTCGTTCCTGTCGCCGAGGCAGGTGCGCCGCACCGCGATCATCCTGCTCGGCGTCTCGCTTTCCATGATGGTGCTGGTGCTGTTCGTCGGTCAGGAGGTCAAGGGCTCGATGCGCTGGATCTCGATCGCCGGCATTTCCATCCAGCCCTCCGAATTCATGAAACCGGCCTTCGTGGTCGTCTGCGCCTGGCTGTTCTCCGAGCATGCGCGCCAGCCGGAAATTCCCGGCAACCTCTTTGCAATCCTGCTCTTCGGCATCGTCGGCGCGCTGCTCGTCGCCCAGCCCGACCTTGGCCAGACGATCCTGACGACCGCGGTCTGGGGCGGAATGTTCTTCATGGCCGGCATGCCGTGGCTCTGGATCATCGTGCTCGCCGGCGCTGCCTTCGGCGGCTTCTTCGTCGCCTATACCATGCTGCCGCACGTGGCCGGTCGTATCGACAAGTTCCTGACCGGGGAGGGCGACACCTTCCAGATGGACACGGCGCGCGAAGCGATCATCCGCGGCGACTGGTTCGGCCGGGGGCCGGGCGAAGGCATCGTCAAGCGCATCATCCCGGACAGCCATACCGACTTCGTGTTCTCGGTGGCGGCCGAAGAGTTCGGCATCGTCTTTTGCATGCTGATCGTGATGATCTTCGCCTTTCTGGTGCTGCGCGGCCTCAACCACGCCTTCCGCGAGCGCAACGACTTCAACCGCTTCGCCGTCGCAGGCCTTGTCCTGCAGATCGGCATCCAGTCGATGATCAACATCGGCGTTAACCTCGAACTGCTTCCGGCCAAGGGCATGACCCTGCCGCTGATCTCCTATGGCGGCTCGTCCATGGTGGCTATCTGCGTTACCGCCGGCTTCATCCTGGCGCTCACGCGCCATCGCCCGGAGAAGCGCGCCGTGGAGCGCAGCCTGTTTCGGTCCGGCATTGGCGTGCCGGCGGAGTAAGACATGACCAAAGGTATCATCCTTCTTGCCGCCGGGGGTACCGGCGGCCATCTGTTTCCAGCCGAGGCGCTTGCCCATGAGCTGAAGGCCAGCGGCTATTCGGTGCATCTGGTGACCGACAGCCGCGCCGAGCGTTTTGCCGGCAAGTTCCCGGCCGATGAGGTGCATGTGGTGCCGTCGGCGACGATCGGCTCGAAGAACCCCATCCATGTCGTACGCTCGCTGTGGACGCTCTGGACCGGCATGCGCGCCGCGCGCCGGCTGATCTCCCGGTTGCGGCCGAAAGCCGTCGTCGGCTTCGGCGGCTACCCGACCGTGCCGCCGCTTCTGGCGGCAACGGGCATGGGCGTGCCGTCGATGATCCATGAGCAGAACGCGGTGATGGGCCGTGCCAACAAGGCGCTCGCCTCCCGCGTCAAGGCGATTGCCGGCGGTTTCCTGCCCGAGGGCACCGGCGCCTTTGCCGGAAAGACGGTGACGACAGGCAACCCGGTACGCCCCGCCGTGCTCGAGGCTGCCAAGGTCCCCTATGGCGCGGCCGCCGGCGAGGCGCCGTTCCATCTCGTCGTCTTCGGCGGCAGCCAGGGCGCGCAATATTTTTCGAAGGCGATCCCGCAGGCGATCTGCCGTCTCGACGATGGGCTTCGCCAGCGGCTGAAGGTGACGCAGCAGGCGCGCCCGGAAGATCGCGACGGTGTCATCGCCACCTATGAGAAGCTCGGCGTTCCCGCCGACGTCTCGCCGTTCTTCACCGACATGGCCGAGCGCATCGCCGGCGCCCAGCTCGTGATCTGCCGCTCGGGCGCCTCGACGGTTTCCGAGCTTGCCGTCATCGGCCGGCCGGCGATCCTCGTTCCCTACCCTTACGCCCTCGACCACGATCAGGCGGCCAATGCCGCGGCGATTGCCGCCAAGGGTGGGGCAAAGGTGATCGTGCAGGCGGAACTGACCGCCGAACGCCTTGCCGGCATTCTTGCCGATGCCATGGCCAATCCGCAATCGCTGGCGCAGATGGCCGCCAATGCGCGCGAAACCGGCAAGCCTGACGCCGCGCGCTTGCTTGCATCCATGGTTGAGGCTATTGCCAGCGGTTCGACAGTCGAGAAATTCAGGGAAACACGCTCATGAAAATGCCGAAGACGATCGGTCTGGTCCATTTTATCGGTATCGGCGGTATCGGCATGAGCGGCATTGCCGAGGTGCTGCATAATCTCGGTCACCGGGTGCAGGGCTCCGACCAGTCCGACAGCGCCAATGTCCAGCGCCTGCGCGACAAGGGCATCAAGGTGTTCGTCGGCCACAAGGCCGAGAACATCGGCGATGCCGAAGTCGTCGTCGTTTCGACCGCGATCAAGAAGGACAATCCCGAACTGATCGCGGCACGTGAAAAGCTGCTGCCGGTCGTGCGCCGCGCCGAAATGCTGGCCGAGTTGATGCGCTTCCGCAATGCGATCGCCATCGGCGGCACCCACGGCAAGACGACGACGACCTCGATGGTTGCCGCCCTCCTTGATGCCGGCGAGCTCGACCCGACCGTGATCAACGGCGGCATCATCAATGCCTACGGCACCAATGCCCGCATGGGCGAGGGCGAGTGGATGGTGGTCGAGGCCGACGAGTCCGACGGCACGTTCCTCAAGCTGCCTGCCGATGTCGCCGTCGTCACCAATATCGACCCGGAACATCTCGACCACTACGGCAATTTCGATGCCGTGCGAGCCGCCTTCCGCCAGTTCGTCGAGAACGTGCCGTTCTACGGCTTTGGCGTGCTCTGCCTCGATCACCCCGAGGTGCAGGCCATGGTCAGCAAGATCGAGGACCGCAAGGTCGTCACCTATGGCGAAAACCCGCAGGCCGACGTCCGTTTCCACAACATCCGCATGGACGGCGCCACCTCCGTCTTCGACATCGAGATCCGCCGTCGCCGCACCGGCCAGGTGATCACGATGAAGGACCTGCGCCTGCCGATGCCCGGCCGCCACAATGTGTCGAACGCCACGGCCGCAATCGCGGTTGCGCAGCGCCTCGGCGTCAGCCCCGAGGCGATCGCCAAGGGGCTCGCCTCCTTCGGCGGCGTCAAGCGGCGCTTCACTTTTACCGGCGACTGGAACGGCGTGCGTGTCTATGACGACTACGGCCATCATCCGGTCGAGATCAAGGCCGTGCTCAAGGCGGCGCGCGAGGCGTGCCAGGGCCGAATCATCGCCGTGCACCAACCGCACCGCTACTCGCGCCTTGCGAGCCTGTTCGAAGATTTTTCCGCCTGCTTCAACGACGCCGACACGGTCCTGATCGCGCCGGTCTACGCGGCCGGCGAGGAGGCAATCGACGGCGTCAATGCCGAAGAACTCGTCAACCGCATCAAGGCCGGCGGTCATCGCGACGCCCGGTACGTGGTTGGCCCCGAAGCAATCGCGCCGGTTGTCAGCAAGATTGCGCAGCCGGGTGATTTTGTGGTTCTCTTGGGGGCTGGTAGCATCACCTACTGGGCCGCCGCCTTGCCACGGGAACTCGCAGACATTTCAGGAAATTGAGCATGAAACAGGTCAACGGTCATAAACTACTCGAAGCACTCGGAAGCGGAATAAGCGACGTTCGCGGCCGCATCACGCCCGACGCGCCGATGGATCGCGTGACCTGGTTCCGCGCCGGCGGCCTTGCCGAGCTGATGTTCCAGCCGCACGATACCGACGATCTGGTCACCTTCCTGAAGCTGGTTCCTGCTGACGTGCCGGTCATGGTCATGGGCGTCGGCTCCAACCTGCTGGTTCGCGACGGCGGCATTCCGGGCGTCGTCATCCGGCTGTCGGCCAAGGGCTTCGGCGATCTCGAACTCGTCGGCGAGAACCGCATCAAGGCCGGCGCCATCTGCCCGGACAAGAACATTGCGGCGATGGCGCTCGATAACGGCATCGGCGGCTTCTATTTCTACTATGGCATTCCCGGCGCGATCGGCGGCGCCCTGCGCATGAACGCCGGCGCCAACGGCACCGAGACGTGCGAGCGCGTCGTCGAAGTGCATGCGGTCGATCGTCAGGGCAACACGCATGTGCTGTCGAATGCTGACATGGGCTACGGCTATCGCCACTCCTCGGCGCCCAAGGACCTGATCTTCACGCATGCCATCTTCGAAGGTTATCCCGAGGACAAGAACAAGATCCGCACCGACATGGACGCCGTGCGCCAGCATCGGGAAACCGTGCAGCCGATTCGCGAAAAAACCGGCGGCTCGACCTTCAAGAACCCGGAAGGCCATTCGGCCTGGAAGCTGATCGACGAAGCGGGATGCCGCGGCATGATGATCGGCGGCGCGCAGATGTCGCCGCTGCACTGCAACTTCATGATCAATACCGGACAGGCGACCGGCTACGAGCTGGAATATCTCGGCGAGACCGTGCGCAACCGCGTGCTTGAACATTCAGGCGTTCGGCTCGATTGGGAGATCAAGCGCATCGGCACCTTCATGCCGGGCTACGAGATCAAGGAATTCCTCGGCCGCGGCATCGCCTGAGGCTGAAGGATAATTCAACGGGAAGGGCCGCAGCGGTGACGCTGCGGCCTTTTTTGTTTGTCTGGTGCCTCCCTGGGGCGGTTTCCTTTTCAGGCGAGCAATGCCGGCCTTCTCCGTCATGCTCGGGCTTGACCCGAGCATCCACGACGTCAGGTCGTCCCGCTTGCGCCAAGGCTGGATCCTCGGGTCAAGCCCGAGGATGACGGGAGGAGGGGCCGAGGATGACGGGAGGAGAGGCTGACGGGAGGAGAGGCCGAGGCCGATGGGCGCAGATGTTGAGGCTGACCGGGTGAGGCGTCGAGGCAACGGGGGAGACGTGGAAGTCGGCGGGAAGAGCGGGCGGACGACCCTCCAATGAATTCAAAGGGCGCCGGGGCATCGCTGCGGCTTTTGACCTTGTTTGCCGAGCCCTGTTCCGAACAGTCCCGTTCTCTCCGTCATGCTCGGGCTTGACCCGAGCATCCACGGCCCCAGGTCGTCCCTCTTGCACGGAGGCTGGATCCTCGGGTCAAGTTCGAGGATGACGGGAGGAGAGGTCGAGCTTGACGGGAGGAGAGGTCGAGCTTGATGGGAGGAGACGTTGAGGCTGATGGCATGACACGTCATAGCGGCGGGAGGAGAGGTCGAAGCTGGGGAGGCGGACAACCCTGTCGTCAATGGAAAGGGCCGCAGCGTTGCCGCTGCGGCCCTTCTTTTTCGGGTGTCTGACGCGCTACAGCGCCGCGCGTCAAATATGACGCGTAAAGGACGGTGTAACGCCTTAAATCTGCTGCATAATTTGCTCCTTAAATCGAAGCCGATTTAAGGAATTATGCAGTAGCGTGGCCGACCCTGATCAGGCCGAGACCTCTTCCTCCGAGGAGAGCACGAGGCATAGAAGCGTGATCGCAGCGGCCGCCAGCAGGTAGTAGCCGACATGGTCGAGGCTGTAGTTGGTCGCAAGCCAGGTGGCGATATAGGGTGCTAGCGACGCGCCGAAGATGCCGGCGAGGTTGAAGGTCATGGACGCACCGGTATAGCGCACCGAGGTCGGGAACGGGGCGGCGAGCGCAGCACCAATCGGACCATAGGTGAGCCCCATCAGGCCGAGGCCGAGGATGGAGAACAGGAAGGCGCCGCCGAGGCCGCCGGCCAAAAGCGGCGCCATGACCAGGCCGAAGGCGCCGATGCCGATTGTGGTGACGATCAGCACCAGGCGGCGGCCGTAGCGGTCCGACAGGATGCCCGAAACCGGGATCATCAGGCCGAAGAAGACGACGCCGGTCATCTGCACCACGAGGAACTGCTCACGCGAATAGCCGAGCTTGGCCGTGCCCCAGGACAGCGAGAACACCGTCATCAGGTAGAACAGCACGAAGGTGGCGAGCGCCACGAAGGTGCCGAGCACGAGGCTGCGCTTGTGGAAACGGAAGATCTGCGCGATCGGAACCTGGACGCGCTCGTGCTTGTCGATCGCCTTCTGGAATTCCGGCGTCTCGGTGATCTTCAGGCGCACATAAAGACCGACGATGACCAGCAGGATGCTGGCAATGAAGGGCACCCGCCATCCCCAGGCGAGGAAGGCCTCGTCGGTCATCATTTCGCCAAGGATGAGGAAGGTGCCGGCCGACAGGATGAAGCCGATCGGTGCGCCGAGCTGCGGGAACATGGCGTACCACGTTCGCTTGCCTTCCGGCGCATTCTCGGTGGCGAGCAGCACTGCGCCGCCCCATTCGCCGCCGAGACCGAGACCCTGGCCGAAACGGCAAAGGGCGAGCAGCAGGGGGGCTGCGACGCCGATCGACGCGTAGGTCGGAAGCAAGCCGATGACGACGGTGGAAATGCCCATGGTCATCAGTGCTGCCACCAGCGTCGCCTTGCGGCCGACCTTGTCGCCGAAGTGGCCGAAGATCACGGCACCGAACGGGCGGGCGAAGAAGGCGATGGAGAAGGTCGCGAAGGACTGCAGCATGGCCGATGTCGGATCGGCCGTCGGGAAGAAGAGATGCGGGAATACGAGCACCGCTGCGGTGGCGTAAACGTAGAAGTCGAAGAATTCGATGGTCGTGCCGACGAGGCTGGCGAACAGCACCCGGGCAGGGGAGTTCACTGCCGGCGTCTGCAACGCGCTATCCTTCGGCGACAGGGAGGTTGTCGCGTCTGTCATTGTTGTCGTTCCTGATATGGATGTCATGCCGTCTTGGGAGGCGGTCGAGGCGTCTTAACGCAAGTTTCGGCACGATGAAACCCTGAAGTCGTAAGAAATGCGAACGAATCCGAGGGGTGGCGCAGCATTCTTCCAGAGCTGCACGGCTGAGACGGATTGCAGCTCCTGCCGCTTTCAAAATAGGCAGATCAGTGAGGGGCCGGTGTCCGATTTCGTGTTTTACGGGCGATGAAGTCATTGTCACAACCGGGGTTGACCGGAATCAAAATGTGGCAAACTCTGGGCAATTGAAGCGATCGGCTTCGTTTTTCAGGAGCGAATGCATGTTCAAGAAGCTTTCTGCGGAATTTCTCGGTACATTCTGGCTCGTTTTCGGCGGTTGCGGCAGTGCCGTGCTGGCAGCTGCTTTTCCGGCGGTCGGTATCGGCCTGCTCGGTGTCTCCTTCGCCTTCGGCCTGACTGTTCTGACCATGGCCTATGCGGTCGGCGGGATTTCCGGCGGGCATTTCAACCCGGCCGTCTCCGTTGGTCTGACGGTCGCGGGCAAGTTCCCGGCCGCCAATCTCATCGGCTACATCATCGCCCAGGTGCTGGGTGCGATCGTCGCGGCAGCCGTGCTTTACATCATTGCCAGCGGCAAGGCGGACTTCCAGCTCGGTGGCTTTGCCGCCAATGGCTATGGCGAACATTCGCCCGGCGGCTATTCGCTGACCGCCGCGCTGGTGATGGAGGTGGTGATGACCTTCTTCTTCCTGTTCATCATTCTTGGCGCCACCCATGGCCGCGTGCCATCCGGCTTTGCGCCGATCGCCATCGGTCTGGCGCTGACGCTGATCCATCTGGTGTCGATCCCGGTCACCAATACGTCGGTCAATCCGGCCCGTTCGACGGGGCAGGCGTTGTTCGTCGGAGACTGGGCACTGGCGCAGCTTTGGCTCTTCTGGCTGGCGCCGATCGTCGGGGCGGCGATCGCCGGAATCGTCTGGAAGATTGTCGGCGAAGACGACTTATCGCTCGCGCATAATTCCCTTAAAGCGGAATCGGCTTAACGGGAGAATTATGAAGCAAGTTTGAGCTGTTCAGCGTCCTCGGCGCATCACGTTCGACGCGTGGTGCTGTCAGCTGAAAGACGGTCAATCGTTAAGGTCCCGCACTGAACTGGTGCGGGGCCTTCATTTTTTAGCAGCTTTTGTTTTGCGTAAACAGGCGCTGACAACACGCTGATTTTGCGCCAGAAAGTGTTGTATTCGCAGCGTTTTCGGGCGCAGCCGTCGATCGTTTCCCGACTAAGGTTAACAAAAGTAAACGGTTCATTAACTATAATGCCGCTCTAGTGCCCCCGATGGCCACCGGTGACTCGCGATGCCGGAATCAGCCAGGCGCAAGCAAGCGTTGCGATAGTGGCGTATTTTCGGGGGTATGAATGAACGGCAAGCATGTAGCTGTCCTTATGGGCGGATTTTCTTCGGAGCGACCGGTGAGCCTGTCGTCCGGGGCTGCTTGCGCCGATGCTCTGGAAGCGGAAGGTTTCCGCGTTACGCGTGTAGACGTCGCGCGCGACATCGCTTCGGTTCTTGCCGAACTGCGCCCGGATGTCGCCTTCAATGCCCTGCATGGCCCCTTCGGTGAAGATGGTACGATCCAGGGCATTCTCGAATATCTGGAGATTCCCTACACCCATTCCGGCGTTCTGGCTTCGGCGCTCGCCATGGACAAGGCGCAGGCGAAATACGTTGCCGCCGCCGCCGGTATCCCGGTCGCCGACGCGCTGGTGATGGATCGCCAGGGCTTTGGCCCGAAGCACCCGATGCCGCCGCCTTACGTCGTCAAGCCCGTCCGTGAGGGCTCAAGCTTCGGCGTCGTCATCGTCAAGGAGGACCAGTCGCACCCGCCGCAGGTCGTCACCTCGAGCGAGTGGCGCTACGGCGACCGAATCATGGTCGAGCGTTATGTCGCCGGCCGCGAGCTCACCTGCGGCGTCATGGGCGACAGGGCGCTTGGCGTCACCGAGATCATCCCGCAGGGCCACGCCTTCTACGATTATGATTCCAAATACGTAAAAGGTGGCTCGCAGCACGTCATTCCGGCACAGGTTTCACCAAATATTTACCAAAAAATACAAACACTCGCATTGAAGGCGCATCAGGCAATCGGTTGCCGTGGCGTCAGCCGATCCGACTTTCGCTTCGACGACCGTATTTCCGGTGAAGGCGAACTGATCTGGCTGGAAATCAACACCCAGCCCGGCATGACCCCGACCTCCCTTGTGCCTGAAATGGCCCAGCATGCGGGCCTTGGTTTTGGCGAGTTTCTGACTTGGATGGTGGAGGACGCTTCGTGCTTGCGGTGAGGGGCAAAAGGGCCAAGAGAGTTCGTGACCCGCTGGGCGCAGTTGCTGCCGAGGCCGATGGCGCACGCGTTCTGCCGCGGCCGCTTCGCAAGGCCGTTCGCTTTCTGGTCAGCCTCGGCACCGGGCGCATCCGCTTTCCCGCCCATACCGGAACGATCGCTGCAGTCGCTTTCTTTGCCGCCACCGGCTTTTACGGCATGTCGCTCGGCGGCCACACGCAGAACGTCGCGCAGGCTTCGACGACCGCGGCCGGCTTTGCCATCGAGGACGTGCGCGTCTCCGGCAACGAGCAGACGTCAGAGATCGATATCCTGCAGCAGCTTGGCCTGGACGGCACGACGTCGCTGGTCGCGCTCGACATCGTCGAGGCGCGCAAGCTGATCGCCGAACTGCCCTGGGTGCAGGGCGTCACGGTCCGCAAGGTCTATCCCAGCACGATCGAAGTGACGCTGACCGAGCGCAAGGCCTTCGGCATCTGGCAGCACGGCTCCGACCTGTCGCTGATCGAGCGCAGCGGCAGCGCGATCGCGCCGCTGCGCGACAACAAGTTTGCAGCCCTGCCGCTGTTCGTCGGCCGCGACGCCGAGACGGCTGCGGCTGATTTCTACGACGAGTTTTCCCGCTGGCCGGAGATCCGCTCGCGGGTGAAGGCCTTCGTGCGCGTTGCCGGCCGCCGCTGGGACCTGCGTCTCGACAACGGCATCGTCGTCAAGCTGCCGGAACACGATGTCGCCCGCGCGATGCAGGTTCTGTTCGAGATGGAAAGCCAGCACCAGCTGCTCGAGCGCGACATCGCCGCCGTCGACCTGCGGCTGGAAGATCGAACCACAGTTCAATTGACGCCGGATGCGGTCACCCGGCGCGAAGTTGCCTTGAAGGCGAGGGACAAGATGCTGAAGGCGCAAGAGACGGAGAAGAAGAAAGAGGGGCGGATATGAGTTTGTTCGGATCCTCCAGCTTTGGCCTGCCGCGCCTGAAGCCGCTTTCTTCGAAGCGGTCTCATGTCGTCTCGGTGCTGGATATCGGCTCGACGAAGATCGTGTGCATGATCGGCCGGCTGACGCCGCGCGCCGAAAGTCAGATCCTGCCGAACCGCACGCATAGCGTCGAGATCATCGGCATCGGCCATCAGAAATCCCGCGGCGTGAAGAACGGCGTCGTCGCCGATCTCGATGCCGTCGAAAGCGTCGTGCGGCTCGCCGTCGATGCGGCCGAGCGCATGGCCGGCCTCACCATCGACAGCCTCATCGTCAACATCTCCGCCGGCCGCCTGCAGAGCGACGTCTATACCGCGACCATCGATCTCGGTGGCCAGGAAGTCGACGCCAGCGACCTGAAGAAGGTGCTGTCGGCCGCCGGCCAGCAATCGCTGCGCTCCGACCGTGCCATCCTGCATTCGCTGCCGACCGGCTTTTCGCTCGACGGCGAGCGCGGCATCCGCGATCCGCTGGCCATGTTCGGCGACGTTCTCGGCGTCGACATGCACGTGCTGACCGCCGAGCGGGCGGCGCTGAAGAATCTCGAACTTTGCGTCAACCGAGCGCATCTCTCGGTCGAGGGCATCGTCGCGACGCCCTATGCCAGCGGTCTGGCGGCTCTTGTGGATGACGAAGTCGAACTCGGCTGCGCCGCGATCGACATGGGTGGCGGCACGACGACGATCTCGGTTTTTGCCGAAGGCAAGCTGGTTCATGCCGACGCGGTTAGCCTCGGCGGCCACCATGTGACGACGGATCTGGCGCGCGGTCTTTCGACCCGCATCGAAGACGCCGAACGGCTGAAGGTCGTGCACGGCTCGGCCCTGCCCAACAGCGCCGATGAACGCGACATCGTCTCGGTCCCGCCGATCGGCGAGGACGACCGCGACCAGCCGACCCACGTGCCGCGCGCGCTGGTGTCGCGGATCGTGCGCGCCCGCATCGAGGAAACGCTGGAGCTCATCCGTGATCGCATCCAGCGCTCGGGCTTCAGCCCGATCGTCGGCAAGCGCATCGTGCTGACGGGCGGCGCCAGCCAGTTGACCGGGCTGCCGGAGGCGGCACGCCGCATCCTGGCGCGCAACGTTCGCATCGGCCGCCCGCTCGGCGTTTCCGGGCTGCCGGCGGCTGCCAAGGGACCGGCGTTCTCCACGGCCGTCGGTCTGATGATCTATCCGCAGGTCGCCGACCTCGAAACGCATGCGGCCCAGGGCGGCATGTTCTCGTCGCTCGGCAACGGCAACGGCCGCATCGCCCGCATGGGGCAGTGGCTGAAAGAGAGTTTTTGAGTAGAGCGGGCGCCGAACAGGGACGGCGCCCGGTGAAGACAAAGTTGGAATTTCAAGGATTTGGCCGGCTCGGCAAGGCGGCCAGAAAACAGAAGGAACGGGTACTATGACTATCAACTTGCAGAAGCCGGATATCACGGAGCTGAAGCCCCGCATCACCGTCTTTGGTGTTGGCGGCGGCGGCGGCAATGCCGTCAACAACATGATCACCGCGGGTCTGGAAGGCGTCGACTTCGTCGTTGCCAACACGGACGCGCAGGCGCTGACCATGACCAAGGCAGAACGGATCATCCAGATGGGTGTCGCCGTGACCGAGGGCCTCGGCGCCGGCTCGCAGCCGGAAGTCGGCCGCGCAGCCGCGGAAGAGTGCATCGACGAGATCATCGATCACCTGCACGGCACCCACATGTGCTTCGTCACCGCCGGCATGGGCGGCGGCACCGGCACCGGTGCAGCCCCGATCGTCGCGCAGGCCGCCCGCAACAAGGGCATCCTGACCGTCGGCGTCGTCACCAAGCCATTCCATTTCGAAGGCCAGCGCCGCATGCGGCTCGCCGACCAGGGCATTGCCGAACTGCAGAAGTCGGTCGACACCCTGATCGTCATCCCGAACCAGAACCTCTTCCGCATCGCCAATGACCGCACGACGTTTGCCGATGCGTTCGCAATGGCCGACCAGGTTCTCTACTCGGGCGTTGCCTGCATCACCGACCTCATGGTCAAGGAAGGTCTCATCAACCTCGACTTCGCCGACGTCCGCTCGGTGATGCGCGAAATGGGCCGCGCCATGATGGGCACCGGCGAAGCCTCGGGCGAGGGCCGCGCAATGGCTGCCGCCGAAGCTGCGATCGCCAACCCGCTGCTTGACGAAACCTCGATGAAGGGCGCACAGGGCCTGTTGATCTCGATCACCGGCGGCCGCGACCTGACGCTGTTCGAACTCGACGAAGCTGCGACCCGCATCCGCGAAGAAGTCGATCCGGACGCCAACATCATCCTCGGCGCCACATTCGACGAAGAACTCGAAGGCCTGATTCGCGTATCGGTCGTTGCCACCGGTATCGATCGCACGGCCGCGGAGGTGGCCGGTCGTTCGGCTGACTTTCGTTCGGTAGCAGCACAGAAGCCGATCGTTCGTCCGTCCGCAGCCATTCCGGCACAGCAGCCGGCGGTTGCCCACCACCAGCCCGCTCCGGTCCAGCAGCCGGTCGCCCAGCCGGTGCAGCAGCAGCAGAATTCCGTCGACCAGATCGCGCTTGCGATCCGCGAAGCGGAAATGGAACGCGAACTCGACATCGCGACCCGTGCAGCCACCCAGGCTCCGGCGCCGGTGCAGCCGGCTCACGAGGACTTTCGTCCCCAGAGCAAGCTTTTTGCCGGTGCAGCACCCGTAGAAGCCGCTCCGGTCATGCGCCAGCCGGCTCCGGTTCAGCGTCCGGTCGAAATGCCGGTTCACGCACAGGTCCAGCCGCAGCCGGTCCAGCGCCAGGAGCCGATCGCTCCGGTCGTGCGCCAGCAGGCCGAGCCGGTTCGCATGCCGAAGGTCGAGGACTTTCCGCCTGTTGTAAAGGCCGAGATGGACCAGCGCGCCCAGCCGGCGCCGCAGATGCAGGAAGAGCGCGGGCCCATGGGCCTTCTCAACCGCATCACCAGCTCGCTCGGCCTGCGCGACAGGGAAAGCCACAGCGTGGCCGCCGACATGACGGCCGGTGCGCCGGCCGCCGCTTCCCAGCAGCGCCGTCCGCTGTCGCCGGAAGCCAGCCTCTATGCGCCGCGTCGCGGCCAGCTTGACGATCACGGTCGCGCCGCTCCGCAGGCGCGCTCGCACGAAGATGATCAGCTCGAGATCCCGGCGTTCCTGCGCCGTCAATCGAACTGATTTGAAGGCCCGTTCCTTCACCTTGCCGAATGCCCGGGCTACCGCCCGGGCATTTTTGCATTTCAATCATTGTTTCAATAGGTTGCTTCGTTCGATCCGACCGTCGCACATGCGTAACAAAGCGAAACGAACAGTGATTTGGAATGGTGCCTCAGAACCTCTATTTTCAGACTCGGAATTGGGGATGCATGCGATTCGATCACGCGCTGTCTGTTTGAAACGCAGAGTTCCGGCCTTTGTGCCGAAACTCTCGGGCGCCTTTGTTGTGCCCTGAAAACCGCTGCATCCGCCTGATGTTTGGGCCTCATGGCCATAGGTATTGAAAGTGAAGACGAGAATGGGAATCGAACTGCTCGGGTTTCAGACCACGATCGCTAGCCCGGTAACGCTCAAGGGAATTGGCGTTCATTCCGGCGCCGAGGTGGAGATCACCTTTCATCCGGCCGAAGCCGATGCGGGCATCGTTTTCCAGCGCGTTCTCGCCAATGGCCGCGTGAGCGAGTTCAAGGCGGTTTCCTCGCAGGTCGGCAACACCGATCTCTGCACTGTCCTCGGCATGTCGCCGGCCACCTCGATCGCAACGATCGAGCATGTGATGGCCGCGATCTACGCGCTCGGCCTGGACAACCTCACCATCGAGGTTCACGGCGCCGAGATGCCGATCATGGACGGCAGCTCCGAACCCTTCATCGATGCGATCGAGCAGGTTGGCGTCCGCGCGCTTGCCGTCAAGCGTCGCTACATCCGCGTGATCAAGCCGGTGCGAATCGAATCGGGCGCCTCCTGGTCGGAGTTCACGCCCTATGACGGCATGCGCTTCGAGGTCGAGATCGATTTCGATTGCCCGCTCATCGGTCGCCAGGCCTGGAAGGGCGACATGACGCCTTCGGTGTTCAAGCGTGAACTGTCGCGTGCCCGCACCTTCGGCTTCATGCGCGATGTCGAGCGCCTCTGGGCTGCCGGTTACGCGCTCGGATCGTCGCTGGAGAACTCGGTCGTGATCTCCGACGACAATACGGTCGTCAATGTCGAGGGCCTTCGCTACACCGACGAATTCGTGCGCCACAAGACGCTCGACGCCGTTGGCGACCTGTCGCTCGCCGGCGCACCGTTCATCGGCTGCTACCGTTCCTATCGCGGCGGCCACAAGATGAACGCAAATGCGCTCAAGGCTCTGCTCAGCGATCCGACCGCCTACGAGGTCGTCGAAACCGCCACGCCACGCCAGCGCACCCGTGCGCGCGACATGGTTGCGGTTGCAGTTCCGGGCTTCGCGCCCTGGTCCGCATAACAACAAAAGGACTATCTCCTCCAGTCGCCGGCCGAAAGGCCGGCATTTTCATGTCGGCGCCGCCACAAATTTGCATGAATCACCGATCATGACGTTGCGGTCTTGAGGCAACTTGCTCTAAAAGCGCATGTCTGGCGGGGTCCATGCCCGCAGAATGGAACGGGAATATCCGATGGTTCTTGCAGTTTCTGTTGATTTGAGAAAGTCAGCGCGTGTGTTCGCCGTGGTAGTCGCGGCCGTTGCCGGCAGCGCCCTGATTACAGCCTGCCAGAACGATCCCGATATCGATATCACCAAGCTGACGGCCGAGACCGATCCGCCGGAGGTGCTGTACAACCAGGGTCTCGCCAACCTCAATGCCGGCAAGACCACGGAAGCGGCGCGCAAGTTCGAAGCGCTCGACCGGCAGCATCCGTTCTCCGAATACGCTCGTAAGGCGCTGGTGATGAACGCCTTCGTCAGCTATCGCAACGGCCAGTACCAGGAGGCGATCAACTCCACCGGGCGCTACCTGAACCTCTATCCGCAGTCGGAAGATGCGGCCTATGCGCAGTACATTCAGGGTCTTGCCTATACCAAGCAGATCCCGGCCGTGACGCAGGACCAGAAGCCGGCCTTCAAGGCGATCGAGGCGATGCAGGCCGTCGTCGACAAGTATCCGGACTCGCAATATGTCGAGGATGCCCAGGCGAAGATCCGCTTTGCCCGCGACCAGCTCGCCGGCAAGGAAATGCAGGTCGGCCGCTACTACCTCGAGCGCAAGGAATACCTTGCCGCCGTGTCGCGCTTCCGCACCGTCGTCGAGCAGTATCCCAATACCAACCAGGTCGAAGAAGCGCTGGCCCGTCTGGTCGAAGCCTATTACGCAATGGGCGTGACCTCCGAAGCGCAGACCGCTGCCGCCGTTCTCGGACACAACTATCCGGACAGCCAGTGGTATAATGATTCGTTCAAGCTGTTGCAGTCGGGCGGCCTCGAACCGCGCGAAAGCGGCAGTTCCTGGATTGCGCGCGCAGGCAAGAAGCTGATCGGCGCCTGACACGGAAGATTTGACCCCGGATGCTCGCCCAGATCTCGATCCGCGATATCGTCCTGATTGAACGGCTTGATCTGGCGTTCGAGGCCGGACTGTCCGTGTTGACCGGCGAGACCGGCGCGGGAAAATCCATTCTGCTCGACAGCCTGTCGCTGGCCCTTGGTGGGCGCGGCGACGGCTCACTCGTGCGCCACGGCTCGGACAAGGGGCAGGTGACGGCGGTGTTCGACGTGCCGATGGGGCACTCAGCGCGGCTGATGCTGCGCGACAACGGCATCGACGATGACGGCGATCTGATTTTCCGTCGGGTGCAATCGGCCGATGGCCGCACCAAGGCATTCGTCAACGACCAGCCGGTCAGCGTCCAGCTGATGCGGCAGCTCGGCCAGACGCTGGTCGAAATCCACGGACAGCACGACGATCGCGCGCTGGTCGATATCGACGCCCACCGCACGCTGCTCGATGCCTTCGGCGGCACCACCGACGAGGCCGAGCAGGTCTCCGGCCTCTATCGTGCCTGGAAGGATGCCGAACGCGGACTGAAAAAGCACCGCGAACGTGTCGAGGCCGCCGCCCGCGAGGCGGACTATCTGCGCTCCTCGGTCGAGGAGCTGGAAAAGCTCAGCCCGCGCGATGGCGAAGAGGACGAGCTTGCCGAAAAGCGCGCCCGGATGATGAAGTCCGAGCGCATCGCCGGCGACATCAACGAAGCCTCCGAATTCTTGAACGGCAATGGATCGCCGGTTCCGCTGATCGCCTCGCTGGTGCGCCGGCTGGAGCGCAAGAGCCACGAGGCGCCGGGGCTGCTGGAAGAGACCGTCGAGCTTCTGGACGGGGCGCTGAACCAGCTTTCCGACGCGCAGATGGCCGTCGAGCGGGCGCTGCGCAACACCGAATTCGACCCGAAGGAGCTGGAGCGGGTGGAGGAACGGCTGTTTGCGCTTCGTGGCGCCAGCCGCAAATATTCCGTGCCGGTCGCCGAGCTTCCGGCGCTGGCCGTCCGGATGATTTCTGATCTGGCCGACCTCGATGCCGGCGAAGAGAAGCTGAAGCAGCTCGACGCACAGGTGGGCGCCGCACGGGTGGCCTTCGATGCTGCCGCGCGCACCTTGTCCGAAAAGCGCCAGAACACCGCATCGGCGCTCTCGGCTGCGGTCATGGCCGAGCTTCCGGCGCTGAAGCTCGAGCGCGCCCGCTTCATGGTCGAAGTTCAGAGCGATGCGGCGCAGCCGACCGCCGATGGCATCGATCTCGTCGAATTCCATGTCCAGACCAACCCGGGCACCCGGCCGGGGCCGATCATGAAGGTGGCTTCGGGCGGCGAACTTTCACGCTTCCTGCTGGCGCTGAAAGTGGCGCTTGCCGATCGCGGCTCGGCGCCGACGCTCGTCTTCGATGAAATCGACACCGGGGTCGGTGGCGCTGTGGCCGATGCTATCGGCCAGCGGCTGAAACGGCTTTCCGGCACCGTGCAGGTGCTTTCGGTCACCCACGCGCCGCAGGTGGCCGCACGCGCGGCAACGCATCTCTTGATCTCCAAGGGACCGTCGGCGGAAAAGGCCGAGATGATCTCGACCCGCGTCGCCCGCATGGACGACAGGGCCCGCACCGAGGAAATCGCCCGCATGCTCGCCGGTGCCTCGATCACCGAAGAGGCGAGGGCCGCTGCCGCCCGGTTGCTTTCCGGCAACGGTTAGGGCCGTCTGACGGCATCGGCGCTGTCATCGAGCCAAGCGTCGCCTTAGCCGGATGATCGTGCAATGGCGGTTGCTCTTTTCTTTCCCGGCAGTTGCTCTACAGCGCCGCGCGTCAAATATGACGCGCAAAGGACGCTGTAACGCTTTAAACTTGCTGCATAATTTTATCCTTAAATCGATTCCGATTTAAGGAATTATGCAGTAAAAAACGACTCCCAATCCGGAGTCGTCGCGCATGTCCAGTGAACTGAAACCCGTCGAGAATCTGAACGAAACGGAAGCCGCCGAGGCGCTGGCCCTTCTCGCCTCCGAGCTTGCCCGCCACGACGCGCTCTATCACGGCAAGGACGCGCCGGAGATCACGGATGCGGACTATGATGCGCTGAAACGGCGCAACGACGCGATCGAGGCACGGTTCCCGGCGCTCATCCGCGAGGACAGCCCGTCGAAGAAGGTCGGCGCGGCACCATCCGTCACCTTCCAGCCGGTCGTTCATGCCCGGCCGATGCTGTCGCTCGACAACACGTTTTCCGACGAGGACGCCCGCGATTTCGTCGCTTCCGTCTACCGCTTTCTCGGCCTGCTGCCGGACAATTCCATCGCCTTTACCGCCGAACCGAAGATCGACGGCCTCTCCATGTCGCTGCGCTACGAGAACCGGCGACTGGTGACGGCGGCAACGCGCGGTGATGGCACGACCGGTGAAAACGTCACCGCCAATATCCGCACCATCGGCATGATCCCGCAGACGCTGCCGGCTGGCGCGCCCGATATCGTCGAGGTGCGGGGCGAAATCTACATGGGCAAATCGGACTTCGCCGCCCTCAACGCCGAGATGGCAGCGCTCGGCAAGCCGCTCTACGTCAATCCGCGCAACACCGCTTCCGGCTCGCTGCGCCAGCTCGACGCCAAGGTGACGGCCAGCCGCAAGCTGCGCTTCTTCGCCTATGCCTGGGGCGAGATGTCGGACATGCCGGCCGATACGCAATTCGGTATGGTCGAGGCGTTCAAGGCCTGGGGCTTCCCGGTCAACCCGCTGATGCAGCGGATTTCGTCCGCCGACGAACTGCTGGCGCACTACCACCACATCGAGCGCGAACGGCCTGATCTCGATTACGATATCGACGGTGTGGTCTACAAGGTCGACCGGCTCGACCTGCAGGCGCGGCTCGGCTTCCGCTCGCGCTCGCCCCGCTGGGCGACGGCGCATAAGTTCCCGGCCGAGCAGGCGTTTACGCGGCTGACCGCCATCGACATCCAGGTGGGGCGCACCGGCGCGCTGACGCCGGTGGCAAGGCTGGAGCCGATCACCGTCGGCGGCGTCGTCGTCACCAACGCCACGCTGCACAACGAGGATTACATCAGAGGGCTCGGCAACAGCGGCGAGCCGATCCGCGAGGGCCGCGACATCCGCATCGGCGACATGGTGATCGTCCAGCGGGCCGGCGACGTCATCCCGCAGATCGTCGACGTGGTGATGGACGAGCGCAAGGAGGGCAGCGAGGCTTATCGTTTTCCGGCGACATGCCCGGTCTGCGGCAGCCATGCGGTGCGCGACATCAACGAGAAGTCCGGCAAGGTCGACGCGGTGCGCCGCTGCACCGGCGGCTTCGTCTGCCGGGCGCAGGCGGTCGAGCACCTCAAGCATTTCGTCTCGCGCAATGCCTATGACATCGAAGGGCTCGGCTCCAAGCAGATCGAGTTCTTCTTCGAGAGCGAGGATCCGACGCTGTCGATCCGCACGGCCGCCGACATCTTCACGCTGGAGAAGCGGCAGGAGACGTCCCTGACGAAGCTCGAAAACATCGACGGCTTCGGTCGCGTCAGCGTGCGCAAACTCTATGACGCCATCGACACGCGCCGCTCGATCGCGCTTCATCGCTTCATCTACGCGCTCGGCATTCGCCATGTCGGCGAGACCACGGCCAAGCTGCTGGCGCGCTCCTATGGCAGCTACGAGCATTTCGGCGCGGCCATGAGCGAAGCCGGCACCTTGGCCGGCGATGCCTGGAACGAACTCAACAGCATCGACGGTATCGGCGAAGTCGTCGCCCGCGCCATCGTCGAATTCTACAAGGAGCCGCGCAACCTGGAAGTCGTCACGCGGCTGCTTGCCGAAGTCACGCCCGAAGGCGCGGAGATACCGGTTGCGAGTGACAGCCCGGTCGCCGGCAAGACCGTTGTCTTTACTGGTTCGCTGGAAAAGATGACGCGCGACGAAGCCAAGGCCAAGGCCGAAAGCCTCGGCGCCAAGGTAGCAGGCTCCGTGTCGAAGAAGACCGATATCGTTGTCGCCGGTCCGGGGGCGGGCTCAAAGCTCGACAAGGCGCGCGAACTCGGCGTGCAGACGATGGACGAGGACGAATGGCTGGCGCTGATCGGGGGCTGATGCCCCCGAAAATGCCCGCCGCTTTTAGCGGCGGGCGCAACCCAAGGGGCATTGCGTCAGATCAGGAAGCCTGCTGCTGGGCGGCTTCCTGGTCCATCCACATGAATTCCCAGACGTGGCCGTCGAGATCCTGGAAGCTGATGCCGTACATGAAGCCGTAGTCGAGCGCAGGCTTCCAGGGCTTGGCACCGGCAGCGAGTGCCTTGGCGAGCATGTCGTCGCATTCGGCGCGGCTTGAAGCGGAAAGGGCGGTGATGACCTCGGTGCCCTTTCTGGCGTCGCTGATCTCGCCGGTGATGAAGTCGCGGAACTTCGGTTCAGTCAAAAGCATGACGAAAATATTGTCCGAGATCACCGTGCAGGCGGCCGTGTCGTCGGAGAACTGCTCGTTGAAGGTGAAGCCGAGTGCGGCGAAAAAGGTCCGCGATGCCTTCAGGTCCTTGACGGGCAGGTTCACAAAAATCATGCGCATGGAATGCTCCTCGTAGGGGATTTTCTTGATTGGACATAACTAGGACGTTCGGTGGGACCCGCAGCCGACAGCCGGTCAGACATTTTTTTGAGGAATGCGATGTGTCCCCGCTGATGTGGAGCACAATCGGAGGCTTTCAGCCACCCATGTTTACCTGAGGCTGCCGGCAAATCGCTCGGCAAGGCGGTGGCGTTTGAAATGCTCGGCAACGAAGTCGACGAAGACGCGGGCCTTTGCCGGTAACAGTGTCCGGCTGCCATAATAGATCGAGATCGGGCCGGCGTCGGCGTACCATTTCGGCGCTAGGCGCACGAGGGCGCCGCTGTCGAGATGGGCGAGCACATCGGGAACGGCCACCAGGGTAACTCCGAGGCCGAGCAGGGCCGCCCGGCACATGGCGGCGGGATCGCTGAGCACGATGGTTTCGCGCGGCGCAGCGCTCATCTCGTCGCCGGCGGCGTTGCGCATCGTCCAGTGGCGGATGCGGCCGGTACGGGTGGCGCGCATGACGATGCCATCAAGGTCGGCGAGCCCTGAAGGGTCGACGGGCAGGGGGCGGTTCTTGAGGAAGGCGGGTGAGGCGACGGCAATGATGTGCGCCGGCGCGATCGGTCGCGAGACGATGCCCGGCGAAAGTTCGAAGCCGCCGCCGATCGCCGCGTCGAAGCCTTCGGCGACCAGATCCACCTGCCGGTTGTCGAACTGCCAGTCGATGCGGATCGACGGGTATTTCTCAAGAAAAGCCGGCATCAGCGGCAGGATATGGTCGACGCCGAAGGTGGGGCTGAGGCTGACCTTGAGCAAACCAGCCGGCGCGCCACTTTCGCCCGCTATGCCTGCGATCGCGCTTTGCAGCCCCTCGAGATTGTCGCGGATGGCCGCGAGGAAACGTTCGCCTTGCTCCGTCAGCGTCAGCTTGCGGGTCGATCGATGAAACAGTCGCACGCCAAGGTTCCGTTCCAGCATCGCCACGTTGCGGCTGACAGCCGCCGGCGTCAGCGCCAGCTTGCGCGCCGCACCGGAGAAGCCGCCGAGTTCGGCGCTGCGGACGAAGGATTCGAGATTGGCCAGTGTTTCCATGATTAAATATTCAAGCAATCGTTGAAGATGATGAAAGTAATTGCTGACTTATGTTAGCGGAATGAAATGGCAATATCCACTCCATCGAAACGCTGAAGGAGTGAAGCTCATGTCCGAGAATAGAAAGACGCTTGCAGGCAAGGTGGCGCTGGTTACCGGCGGCTCGCGCTCGATCGGCGCCGCCGTCGCCAGGCGGCTGGCCACAGACGGTGCGGCCGTCGCCATCACCTATCACGGCTCGCCGGAGAAGGCGGCCTCCGTGGTGGCTGAGATCGAGGCTGAGGGTGGCCGCGCCGTTGCCATCAAGGCGGATGCAGGCGATGCCGGCGCGATGCGCGCTGCCGTCAATCAGGCGGCAGATGTGCTGGGCGGTGTCGATATCCTCGTCAACAATGCCGGCATCGCGCTCGGCGGGTCGATCGACGAGATCACCGACGAGGACTACAACCGAATGATCGCCGTCAACGTCACCGGCGTCTTCGTCGCCACCCAGGAAGCGGTGCGCAACATGAAGCCGGGCGGCCGCGTCATCCACATCGGCTCGTCAATGGTGCGCTATGCCGCCTTTCCGACTGCCTCGCTCTACACGCTGACCAAGGGCGCTGTCGCCGGCTTCAACCGCAGCCTGGTGCGCGATCTCGGCCCCCGGGGCATCACCGTCAACACCGTGCATCCCGGCCCGACCGACACCGACATGAACCCGGATGGCGGCCCCGTCTCCAAGATCGTCGGCCCCGGCATGGCGATCGGCCGCTATGGCAAGCCGGAGGAGATCGCCAGCGTCGTTTCCTATCTGGCAAGCCCGGAGGCGGCCTTCGTCACCGGCGCCGACATCGTCGCCGACGGCGGCTTTACCGCCTGACCGATCGGCATCGACAGGCAGCGGGCGCGCAAACGGCGCCCGCTACCGCCTACCAACCCTGATCAGCCGCTGCAGCCCTTGGAGATCGGCTGCTTTCCTAAGCGGCCGCACAAAGGAGAATGTCCATGTCCATCGGTATCATCGGATCCGGCAATATCGGATCGGCCTTCGCCCGGGCGCTGGCCAAAGCATCGATCCCTGCAATCATCGCCAACAGCCGCGGCCCGGAAAGCCTGAGGGTGCTCGCCGGCGAACTCGCACCCTTCATCACTGCCGGCACGCGGGAAGAGGCGGCAAGCGCCGATATCGTGCTCGTTGCCGTCAACTGGTCGAAGCTGCCGACGGCGCTTGCGGGCCTGCCCGACTGGAACGGCCGCATCGTCATCGACGCCAACAACCCGATCGAGGCGCCGCTGTTCAAGCCGGCGCAGCTCGATGGCCGATTGTCGAGCGAGGTCTTTGCCGGGCTCGTACCCGGCGCCCGCGTCGTCAAGGCATTCAACCACCTGCTGCCGCCGCTCCTTTCCGGCGACCCGAAGGCCGAAGGCGGCAGCCGCGTGCTGTTCTTCTCCGGTGATGATGACGCCGCAAAGGCAGAGGTCGCAGCGCTGATCGACAGCCTCGGTTTCTTCGGCATCGACCTCGGGTCGCTGGCGATCGGCGGCAGGCTGGTGCAGTTCCCGGGCGGGCCGCTGCCGGCGCTCAATCTCGTCAAGTTCGGGTGAGGGGAGAAGCCTAAGCCGATCGGCAGCGGTGCAAGTCGATGGGCCGCGCAGATATGCATTCGGCTTGGTGCAACGACGATTGCGGGGCGGCTTGGCCGTCTCGCAAGGCAGTGGTTCGTGCCGGGATCCGTATCATTTGCACAGCGAGCGGTTCTGACGGATGCTCCGTGGCCTGAACTTCGCGCAAAGGCGGTGCAGCGAATAATGCTGGCGACGTCAGCCAGCGCTCATGATGTGAGGGGATACCATGCGTTTGAACCAGGTGACGGTGACGATGCCCGATCTCGATGCGGGGTGGGAATTCTACCGCACGCTCGGTCTCCGGCCGATCGTCGATGCGCGGCCGCATTACGTGCGCTTCGTCTGCCCGGATGGCGGCAGTTCGTTTTCACTGCATCAGGGCGAAGCGGGCAGCGGCGGGACCACCGTCTATTTCGAGTGCGACGATCTGGATCTGACCGTCAGCCGGCTGATCGAGGCCGGCATCCTGTTTGCCAGCAGCCCCGCCGACAAGAGCTGGCTTTGGCGGGAGGCCGAAGTCTTCGATCCCGCCGGCAACCGCATCGTGCTCTATTTCGCAGGAGCCAACCGGCTTGATCCGCCGTGGCGGGTGCCGAGTTCTACGGGCCAGTGAGCCCGAGCGTGCCAGATGGCTTGGGCCCGTTCAGGCCGCGCGGCACGCTCGCCGATCTGCGATGGGTCGGCGATGACCGGGTTCGTCCCGTTCGCGGCGGCACCAATTCCGTTTGTCTTTTTGCGCTGCACAAGATAGAGGTTTGCAGCCAAATTTTGTGCAATTGCCTTTTCGCGGAGCCGGCCGAGCGCCCTATGCCGCGGGGCAGGGCGCGATCGGCGCCTTCGCGGATTGGAGGGTCCGGACTTGAAGACCATCACCACCATCACCGAGCTGCGCGCAGCCCTTGCCGAATACCGGCGGGCGGGCAAGACGGTCGGGCTCGTGCCGACCATGGGCTATCTGCATGTCGGCCATATGGAGCTCGTGCGTCGTGCGCGCGGCCAAAACGACGTGGTCGTTGCCAGCATCTTCGTCAATCCGCTGCAGTTCGGTCCCAACGAAGACCTCAGCAAATATCCGCGCGATCTCGCTCGCGACCAGGCGATGCTTGAGGAGGGCGGCGTCGACTTTCTGTTTTCGCCCGGCGTATCCGACATGTATCCGCGCCCGATGGAAACGGTCGTCGACGTGCCGAAGCTCGGCTCCGAGCTTGAAGGCTCGGTGCGCCCCGGCCATTTTGCCGGCGTTGCGACCGTCGTTACCAAGCTGTTCAACATCGTGCAGCCTGACCGCGCCTATTTCGGCGAGAAGGATTTCCAGCAGCTGCAGATCATCCGCCGCATGGTCGAGGATCTCGCCCAGCCGGTGGAGATTATCGGCGTGCCGACAGTGCGCGAGGCCGACGGGCTCGCCTGTTCGTCGCGCAATGTCTACCTCAACACTGAGGAGCGCCAGGCGGCTGCCATCGTGCCGAAGGCGCTTGCCGAGGCCGAACGGCTGGTCGCGTCCGGGATCACCGATGTCGCCGAACTGGAACGGGCCGTGACGGCCTTTCTTTCCGCGGAGCCGCTGGCCCGACCCGAGGTCGTGGCGCTGCGCGACCCCGACACGCTCGAAACCATTGGCGCGATCGGCGCCAAGCCGGTGCTCCTGCTGCTCTTCGTCCGCTTCGGCACGACGAAGCTGCTCGACAACCGCGTGATTGCTCCGAAATCAGCCCATTTTGCAAAGGTTGCCTGAGAATGAGCGTACAAACTTCCAGACGCCGCCTGAGCCCTGCCAATATCGAGGCGCTGAAGGGCGAGCGCCCGATTGTCAGCCTGACCGCCTATACGACACCGATCGCCCGGCTGCTCGATCCGCATGTCGATTTCCTGCTGGTCGGCGATTCGCTCGGCATGGTGCTCTATGGCCTCGACACCACAGTCGGCGTCACGCTCGACATGATGATCGCCCATGGCCAGGCGGTCATGCGCGGTTCGGAAAGCTCGTGCATCGTCATCGACCTGCCCTTCGGCTCCTACCAGGAATCCAAGGAACAGGCCTTCCGAAGTGCTGCACGCGTTCTGAAGGAAACCGGCTGTAGCGCCGTGAAGCTCGAGGGCGGCGCCGAGATGGCCGAGACGGTCGAGTTCCTCGTCAGCCGCGGCATTCCGGTTCTCGGCCATGTCGGGCTGATGCCGCAGCTCGTCAACACCACCGGCGGCTATCGCTCGGTCGGTCGCAACGAGAAGGAAGTGGCCAAGATCCGTCGCGACGCCAAGGCGATCGACGATGCCGGCGCGTTTGCGATCGTCGTCGAAGGCACGGTCGAGCCGGTTGCGCGCGAAATCACCAGCGAGTTGCGCTCGCCGACCATCGGCATCGGCGCCTCGCCGGCCTGCGACGGCCAAATCCTGGTCTCCGACGACATGCTTGGCCTGTTCAACGACTTCAAGCCGCGCTTCGTCAAGCATTTCGCCGAACTGGCGCCGGCGATCTCCAAGGCGGCCGAGGAATACGCAAACGAGGTCAAGGCGCGCACCTTCCCGGGCGTCGAGCATACGTTCCAGGTCAAGCGCTAACGCATCTTGCTTTCATGCGACTTTGCGGCGCCAAACGAACACACCGCGATTTTGTGGGGCGCAGGTTCATGCGGCTTGCGCCTTATTCCACCGGGAAGTGATCTTCGGCAAACAGAACGTCGGCGCGGACAAAACCGCCTCCGCTTGCCGGCCCGTGCGCATTTCGTTCAAGCCTGCAGCAGGCAGGCATCATAAAATTCAATCATTGCATAAGCGCAATTGAATTGTTGGTCAGGGGCGAAGCGCCTATCTGTCCGGCACAGGACGACAGCCACGCGCCGTGTCAGGCGCGCGACGGTCGTTGCAGTTTTGAAATGCTGCATGTGGCCTTGATCGATCCCGATTAAAGGCGGCATGCCGTGGGCGCCCACGGCCGGTGCCGCGGGAGGACACCATGAGAAAAGACGAATTCTGGGAAGGGGTGCGCGGCGGCTTCCCGATCATGCTGGCGGCGTCGCCGTTCGGTGCGCTGTTCGGCGCGCTTGCGGTCGACAACGGTTTTACCATCGCCGACGCCGTGTTCATGAGCGCGACGGTCTATGCCGGCGCCAGCCAGATGGTCGGCATCGAGCTGTTCGGAAACAACGTCCAGCCCTGGCTGGTGGTGCTTTCGGTCTTCGCCGTCAACTTTCGCCATGTGCTCTATTCCGCCTCGATCGCCAAGCACGTCCGGCATTTCACCCTCGTCCAGAAGTTCTTCGCCTTCTTCCTGCTGGTCGATCCGCAATATGCCGAGACCGAGAAGCGCGGCGAGCGCGGCCTGCCGGTGACCTTCCCCTGGTATCTCGGCTTCGGCCTGGTGATTTATTTCCCCTGGATCTTCAACACGCTGCTTGGCGCGATCTTCGGCCAGCTGATCGGCGATCCCAAGGCAATCGGCCTCGACGTGCTGCTGCCGATCTACTTCCTTGGCCTGGTGATGGGTTTCCGCAAGCGCGACCGCTTCCTGCCGATCGTTGCCGTTTCTGCCGTTGCCTCCGTTGCCGGCATGCATTTCGTCGGCTCGCCCTGGCATGTCAGCATCGGGGCGCTGGCGGGCATTCTGCTTGCCGCCTGCCTGCCGCCGGCCGAAACCGTGACAACAACGCCCGTCGCCATCGAGAAGGAGGCTTGAGCCATGGATCCGCAGCACCTCAACCTCATCTACCTCATCATCGCGGCGGCGGTTGCGACCTTCATAACCCGCATCGGAGGCTATGTGCTCATCACCCAGATGAAGCAGATTCCGCCGCGGCTCGAATCGGCGCTGAACGCCGTTCCAGCGGCCGTGTTGACGACGCTGGTGGCGCCGGCCTTCGTCTATGGCGGCTTCGACGTCGCGGTCTCGATGTTCGTCGCCTTCGCGATTGCGCTCGGGCTCAACCTTTCCACCTTGCGCATGCTCGTCATCGGCTGGGTGGTGGTGATGCTGATCCGCCATCTGGTGCTGTAGGTCGCCCATCCCACGGGCAATCCCTGCCGCTGGTCATCTCGTCGAAGACGCCTCGGGGCAGGCTGTTGGCTCACCGGCATTGGCGGCGGGCGCGTCCTGGATTATCATCTTTTGATTGCCGGAGAGGCACTACTGCGCCGCGCATCTGTCTGACGCGCAAATGCCGCTGTAGCACTTTGAATTGCTGCATGTTTTATCCCCAAATCGTCTAGGATCTAAGGAAACATGCAGTTGCCTCCCGGCGGTGGAGGAGCGACCATGATTACCAGGATCTCGATTGCCCTTTTGCTGGCGCTTGTGCCTGCGACGGCCCTTGCCAGCCAGTGCCCCACGCTGATGGCTGCGATCGATGCGGCCTTGCCGACCGCCTCTCTTTCCGACGCCGACATGGCGAAGGTCAAAGAGCTGCGCCAGCAGGGCGAAGACCAGCACAAGGCCGGCGATCACGCCGCTTCGGAGGCAACGCTCGGCGAGGCTAAGAAGCTGTTGGGAATCTGACCGGAAAAGCCGGGGCTTTCCCGGGCCTTTCTGCTGCTTCTCGAGAAGCCGGCGTTACAGCGCCGCGCGTCTATTTAGACGCGCAACGGTCGCTGTAACACTTTGAGTTGCTGCATAATTTTGTCCTTAAATCGATTCCGATTTAAGGAATTATGCAGTAGCGCTGGCTGAGGAAAGGTGTGTGCGGTTTTCCGCTCCATCATCGTGATCCAGGGATAGCCGGGAAGCGGCTGCCGCCTGGAATGCCTTTTTTCGTGAATCGGTGCCGCGAAGATCGCCTGAGGCGCTGTTCAGGCGTCTCTTCCGCTCGAGGTTGCTGCATTGCCGATTGCGCCGCGCGTTGGCAGGGCTGGAAACACTCTCCAGCCCTTTCGGAATGCCTGACTCAGCGTGCGATTTCTTTCGTTGCCGCCTTCAGCCAGTCGCGGGTCTCGTCGCTCACCAACAGCGGCATCAGCTTTTCGCGCGTCTCAGTGTGGTAGGCATTGAACCAGGCCAGCTCCTCGTCAGTCAGCAGTGCTGGCAGCACCAGGCGGCGGTCGATCGGGCAATAGGTGATCGTATCGAAGCCGAGCATGGTCAAGTCGCCGCCGGCGATCTCTTCGGCCGGCTGCACGACGATCAGGTTTTCGATGCGGATGCCGAAGGCGCCCGGGCGGTAGTAGCCCGGCTCGTTCGACAGGATCATGCCGGGCAGCAGCTCCTGGGTAGAAAGCCGGGCGATGCGCTGCGGTCCCTCATGGACCGAGAGGTACGAGCCGACGCCGTGGCCGGTGCCATGGGCATAGTCGGCGCCCGCCTTCCACAGTGCGATGCGGGCCAAGGGGTCGAGGTCGACGCCGCGCGAGCCCTTGGGGAAGCGCGCGTTGCTGATGGCGATCATGCCCTTCAGCACCAGCGTGAAGAAGCGCTTCTGCTCTTCCGGAACAGCGCCGATCGCCACCGTGCGGGTGATGTCGGTGGTGCCGTTGATATATTGCGCACCGGAATCGATCAGGAACATCGTGCCGGCTTCGATCGCGCGGTCGGTGTCGGTCGTGACGCGATAGTGCATGATCGCCGCATGCGAGCCGGCGCCGGAGATGGTGTCGAAGGAAATGTCCTTGAGCGGGTTCTGCATGCGCTCGCCGACGGCGGCGCGGGCGGCCTCCAGCTGGTTGGCAGCGCCAATCTCGGTGACCGTGCCGGGCTCGGCCTTGTCGAGCCAGGCGAGGAATTCGACCATGGCGGCGCCGTCCTGCAGATGCGCGCGGGTCGAACCCTCGATCTCGGCTTTGTTCTTCTGGGCCCGGGGCAGGCGGGCCGGGTCGACGGCCTCGACCACTTTGCCGCCCTTGCCGCGGATCAGCTCGGAAATGGCGAAGGAGGCGAGGTCCGGGTCGATCATCACGGCGGCGCCGGCGCTACCCAGCGCAGACAGGCGGTCGTCGAAGGTCGACGGTGCGGCGATCTCGGCGATCTGGGTGAGATAGGCTTCCTGCTCGATGCCGGTCTTGCGCTTGTCGAGGAAGATTTCGGCGCGGCCATCGGCGTGGATGATGGCGCGGGCGAGCGGATGCGGCGTGTGCGGCACGTCGGTACCGCGGATATTGAAGGTCCAGGCGACGGAAGAGGGGTCGGTCAGGACGACGGCGCTGGCGCCGGCCTTTTCGAGACCGGCTGCGATCGTCGCGATCTTGTCCTTGGCAAGCTCGCCGGCCTGCTCGATCGGCTGGATGGAGACGCGGCCGAGCGGGGCGGCCGGACGCCCGGTCCAGATGCGGTCAAGCGGGTTGTGGTCGAGGAAGACGAGGGCGCCACCAAGCGTGGCCAGTGCCTTTTCCAGCCGGCGCACTTCAGCGCCGGTGTGGAGCCACGGGTCGATGCCGAGCTTGAAGCCCTTGGTGCCGTTGTGTTCCAGCCAGAGATGCGGCGGCTCGCCGATGAGGTCGCCGCCGGTAAAGACTTGGCCGTCGACCTGCTCCTTCAGCTGGGTCACGTAACGTCCATCGACGAAAACGACGGCCTGACGCTCAGTGATGAGGGCGACGCCGGCCGAGCCGGTGAAGCCCGTCAGCCAGGAAAGCCGCTCCGACGCCGCCGGCACATACTCGCCCTGGAACTCGTCGGCACGCGGCACGAGGAAACCGTCGATGCCGAGGCTGGCGAAAGACGCACGCAAGGCTTCGGTGCGCTCCTTGCCGAACTGCGGCGTGGAGGTGACTTCAAAGGACTGAAACATGAGGGATTTCCGGTAAATTGGGCGGAGAACCGCGGGAAAGATGCGCGATCTTAGCGGAAACGCCCCTTGGGAGGAAAGAGGCGAGATCCTGCCCACCAATTCCGCAGCGAGGCGTGCACAGAATTAAAGGGCAATTGCTCATTTACCATACATATGCGCTTTGCGCATGGCTCCTATGCCAAGAAGCCGCTATCTCTATCGGAATAATAGTTTATAAGCCGCCTCAACGAACACGGACGAACATCCGGTGGTTCAAAAGCCTGCAGTTCCGAGAATAGTTGGTCATTCTGTTCTCCTCCTCCCTCAAGGGTGGCCAATTTCGGAACGGTAGACGCCCGCTCGAGCGCTCCTCCTCCTCAGGCTCGCGGGCATGGTCGGTCTCAAGCCGACCAGCAGGCGATGCCCCTGGCATCGCCTTTGTTTCGAAGGGCCGCCCGTCATGATAGACGTGGCGGCCTTTTCGTTTTTCCGCAGCTAGGTATAACAGCGGGTCCGACATTGTTCGTCGTGCTTCCGATGCGTTAAATGGATGCCATGCTACTTTTGAGGAGAATGGCAGAAAGATGCAGTCACAGCCTGCCACTGCAGACAAAACGGTCAAACTCCTTCAAGGCGGTGACAGCCTGAGGCGCGTTTGGATCGTCCAGCGTGACGATGGCGTGTACGTCATCAAGCCTGAGGAATGGTATCAAAATGTGATCGAGGGCGAACTCGTCGCAGAAGGGTGGAAACCGATTTATGGTGACTTCGGCCTCTTTGGAAGTGCAGACTTGGCCGAGCGCGAAGCGCTGGTCAGGCTTGATTGGCTGATGGAAACCCTACATCCTGCTGTGTAGCAGCCATTCAATACCCACAATCCCCAGGCGGCAGTTGCTACCTAGTGTGCGTTTTCATGTCGACCCAAGCCCCTCACCCTAGCCCTCTCCCCGCAGGCGGGGCGAGGGGACGTGCCCCATGGCGGCCGTTGCCGTTTGGAGCTTGATCTTTGGGTGGAGCGGGGCGGCAGGTCCCTTCGCCCCGCCTGCGGGGAGTAGGTGCCGGCAGGCGGATGAGGGGCAGCCGCGAGCGCGCCGGCGAAAGCCGAAATCACTTCTCCAGGTGAATCGTCACCCAGCCGTTGCGCCAGATGGTGCGGACATGGCGCAGGTGCTGGCCATTATAGGCGGCAAGCACCTTCCAGCGTTGCTCGGCAAGAATGCCCGACAGGATCACCGAGCCGCCGGGCGCGAGATTGGCCGTCAGCTGCGGCGCCATCTTCATCAGCGGGCGGGCGAGAATGTTGGCGATGATCAGGTCGAACGGGCCGTTGCCGCTGAAGGCGGTGGAATGAAAGCCTGGGGCCGTCGCAAAGGTCATGCCGGTGACGACGCCGTTGCGGCGGGCATTCTCCTCGGCAACGCGGGTGGCGATCGGATCGATGTCGGTGGCGAGCACCGGCACATGCAGGAGCTTCCAGGCGGCGATCGCCAGCACGCCGCTGCCGGTGCCAAGGTCGAGCACGTTGCGCACGGTGCGGGTGCGCGCCACGGTCGCCAGCACTTCGAGGCAGCCGGCGGTGGTGCCGTGGTGGCCGGTGCCGAAGGCCTGGCCGGCCTCGATCTCGATGGCGATTTCACCGGTCCGGATCTTGTCGCGGTCATGGGAGCCATGCACGACGAAGCGGCCGGCACGCACCGGCGCCAGCCCTTCGAGCGACTTGGCGATCCAGTCGATATCCGGCAGCACTTCACGCGCGATTGGAAGATGGGAGAAACCGTCGGCAAGCGCGTCGGCCAGCCGTTCGTTCACGCTCTCCTCGTCGGCCGCCATCATGTAGATCGAGGCTTCCCAGACGTCGCGCTTTTCGTCGACTTCCGTCGTGCCGATGGCAAAATCCTCTTCGCCGAAGACCTCGCTCATGCGGTCGAGCACGGCTTCCGCCTGCTTCTCGGTGGTGGTGACGAAAAGTCTGATCTCGCTCAAGGCTCTGTCCTTCGACTGACACTGCATAATCTTCGCGCGCCCTATCCGGCGCGCGGCGCTGCAAGCCCCCGCCGCTACCATGAATGCTTGGCAAACGCAAAGCGCCGGGCGATGCCGGCGCTTTCAAAACTGTTCGATTGGCGCTGAAGCCGACGTTAGCCCTTAGCGAGGTTCTCGAGCTTCTTGACTGCCGTCTCCGGGTTTTCCTCGTAGGCTATCGTGCCGGAGAAACGGCCGTCGGCGTCAAGCAGGAACACCGAGGCGGTGTGGTCCATGGTGTAGTCGCCGTCGGGCTTTTCCGCATCGAGCGGCACCTTCTTGGCGTAGACGCGGTAGCCCTTGACCATATCCAGCACCTTGTCGGCCGGGCCGGAAATGCCGGTGATCCGCTTGGAAACGTTGGAGACGTACTGGCCGAGAATTTCAGGCGTATCGCGCTCGGGGTCGACGGTGATGAAATAGGCCTGCAGCTTGTTGCCTTCCGGGTCGACCTTTTCCAGCCAGCCGTTCAGCTCGAACAGTGTCGTCGGGCAGACCTCGGGGCAATGGGTGAAGCCGAAGAACAGCGCGGTCGGCTTACCGGCGAAGGCCCTTTCGGTGATCTCCTTGCCGTCCTGCGCCACCAGCGTGAAGGGCACGCCGAAGGGGCCGGAGGCGGCCTGCTGCTTCGACTGGGTCATCTCATAGGTCAGCCAGCCGAGAACGCCGGCCATGACGACGACGGCGGCCCAAAGGGCGATGCGAATGGTTTTCATGCGTGCTACCGATTTTGTTGGGGCCTTGGCCGGCCATATCAGGTTGATCGGCTTTTGATACCGTCTCCATCGCGGCCACGCAAATGGGACAATTGCCGCAGGCAATCTCTTTGTTTTGACGCATTTCCCGACGGAAAACCGCTTCGCACTTTTCCTGGAAATGCTCCGGCCGACAGGCTCGTCAGATCAGAAGCACCAGGCAATGCCGGACTGGGCGAGCGCCAGGAAGATATCGGCGCCGTTCGACATCCAGCCGCGAAAGGCGACAAGCGTCACGACAGCGAGCGCCATCGCAAGACCCGCAAGCAGCGGGAGGCGGATCGATCTCTGCGTTCTCGTGTTCATGGTCCCATCATAGCATCGGAAACGGCGAGGGGAAGGGACGGCAGGCTTTAGACCGTGACCCTAGGCTTATCCTCAGACTTGCGTGCCCGCCTTAGCGAATGCTTAAGGTCTGTTTGCCAGTGTTTTGCCAACGCGGGTGAAGTGCTTCACCTCTACATGACATGACGTCATCCGGTTTGATCGAGCCCGGCTTTCCGCATCGATTTTAACGGAGGACTTCGCCTGGCTTTGGGCAGGTCCGTCACCATGGACTGCTCTATGACTGCAACGTCTGCGCCCCTGAAGAAGAACCTCTCCGTCAGCCAGCGGCTTGCCACGCTCGCCGGTGCCGCCTTCGTCGGCTTCGGCTCGGTGCTCGGCGTCGGCTGGTATGACGACATGCGCTCGAACGAGGCGCTGAACGGCGCCATCACCGCGCAACGCGGGTTGACCACCGTCGACGAGATGCGGCTCGCCACCACCAATCTCGTCCTCAATGCGATGGATACGATCGTCGACCGCGACGAAGGCGTCATCCACCCGGAACGCGCTGCGAGCATAGCAACCACGCTCGGCCTCCTCGAGGCGAGCAAGGCCGATATCAAGACCCTTGCGACATTGCTCGGCCGGGCCGACGCGCTTTCGACCTTCGACGCGGATCTGGCCGAACTTCGCCAGGCAATCGGCGTTGACCTGAAGGCGCTGGTGGAAGGCAAGGCTTCGACCGAAGAGTTCGGCAAGATCGACGATGCGATCGACGGCGCCGGCGAACGGCTCGGCACAGCACTTTCGCAGCTCTCCGAAGCGGCGACCCAGCTGGTTCAGACGCGGGTCGACGAAGCACGCGCCGTTTCGGCCGATGCGCTTTTGCTGCAGAGCGTCGCCGGCCTCGTCGCCATGGCGACATTGCTCGGCCTGCTCTGGTTCCATGGCGCCACGCTGCGCCGCGGCATTCTCGGGCTTCGCGACAGCATGCAGCGCATCCAGAAGGGCGAGCTCGGTTCCAAGGTCGACGCGCTCGAGCGCGGCGACGAGATCGGCGTCATGGCCCGCTCCGTCGACCTCTTCCGCGCCTCGGCCATCGAAAAGCAATCGCTCGAGCAGAATGCCGCGGCCAGCCGCCGCGAGATCGAGAAGGAACGTGAACAGCAGCAGGGCGAACGCGATGAGGCGGTGCGCCGCATCCAGGCGGCGGTCGACAGCCTCGGCCTGGCGCTGACGCAGCTTGCCGAAGGCGATCTGGCCGTCAGCATCGACCGGCCCTTCGACGGCAATCTCGACACGCTTCGCCGCAACTTCAACCAGACGGTCGAGCGCCTGCGCGACGTGCTCTTCAACGTCAAGGAAAACGCACTCTCGATCGAATCGAACGGCCGCCAGATGCGAACCGCCGCCGACGACCTGGCGCGCCGCACCGAAAAGCAGGCCGCCTCGCTGGAACAGACATCCGCCGCCCTTGACGAGATCACGGTGACCGTGCGCACGGCGACACAGCGCGCTGAAGAGGCGAGCCGCATGGTCGACGACACGCGCACCAATGCGCAGGAATCCGGCCGCATCGTCGGCGAGGCGATCAGCGCCATGGCCCGCATCGAGGATGCCTCGAACGAGATCGGCAAGATCATCAACGTCATCGACGAGATCGCTTTCCAGACCAATCTTCTGGCACTGAACGCCGGCGTCGAGGCAGCGCGGGCAGGGGAAGCCGGCAAGGGTTTTGCCGTCGTGGCGCAGGAAGTGCGCGAGCTGGCGCAGCGCGCCGCCGGTGCCGCCAAGGATATCAAGACGCTGGTCAGCCGCTCGGGCAACGAGGTCGGCACCGGCGTCCGGCTGGTGCAGGCGACGGGCGAGGCGCTCGGCCGCATCGGTGCCGACGTCGCCCGCATCAACGAACACATGAGTTCCATCGTCATGGCGGCGCGCGAGCAGTCGACCGGGCTCAACGAAATCAGCACGGCCGTCGGCCAGCTCGACCAGATGACTCAGCAGAACGCCGCGATGGTCGAGCAGACCAACGCCTCAAGCCATACGCTGGCGCAGGACGCTGAAAAGCTGACGCAGCTCGTCGGCCAGTTCCACGAGGGCCGTGCAGCCCACGCATCGATGCGCTCCAGCGCGCCCTCGCGGGTAACCGCCAGCGTGAAGCCGGCGGCGCCTCCTCCTGTCCAAACCAAGACGACGGCGACACCGACATCGGTAACGCCGGCATCGGCACGGCTGGTGCCGAGAGGCACCGACAGGGCAGTGCCTTTGCGCAACCTCGCCTCGGCGAAATCGACGTCGCGTCCAGCTCCATCCCCCGCCAAGGCCCTCATGGGCAAGCTTGCGGGCGCTTTCGGCAACCAACCGGGCTCCGTGCCATCGACGTCGGCCTCCGGTGAGAATTGGGAAGAATTCTGATCATGTCCAACGCAATCAAGCAGTCGGGTGCCTATCTCGAAATCGTTTCGTTCCATCTGGGCGACCAGGAATTCTGCATCGACATCATGGCGATCCGCGAAATCCGCGGCTGGGCGCCGGTGACGCCGATGCCGCACACGCCGCCCTATGTGCTCGGCCTCATCAACCTGCGCGGCGCGGTGATCCCGGTCATCGACATGGCCTGCCGCCTCGGCATGAAGATGACCGAACCGTCGGAGCGTTCGGCGATCATCGTCACCGATATCGCCGGCAAGCTGGTCGGTCTGCTCGTCGAGCAGGTTTCCGACATGATGACCATCAAGAGCGAAGACCTGCAGCCAGCACCGGAGATCATTCCGGAGGCGCAGCGGGCCTTCTGCCGCGGCATCGTCGCGCTGGAAAAGACCATGGTCTGCTTCCTCAACCTCGACACGGTGATTGCGGACGAACTGGCCCAGGCGGCCTGATCGCAGCGACATCGCAACGCAATTCGAGGCGGCTCGGGACAAAGTTCCGGGCCGTTTGCGTTTTCTTTCTTCGGGAACTTTCCACGGTCGCGGATGGTTTTCAGCATTCTCGTCGTCAAAACCGGCGACGGCGCAAAACGGCACGGCGTTTTCGCGCGCCCTTTCGGCTGTAAAAAAATCATGAACTTTCAGATGCTTGCTGAAATGTATCGGCGCCTGTGGCTCCACATGGCCGAGCCGGTCAAGTTACAGTTGCGTAATGTTCATCACCGTTGCACGAGATTATGTGAGCGAAACGTCAACTACATCAGGGGAGCAAGTGGGTGTATGGTACGTTCTTGCTCGTACCCGAACGGAGGCCGGGTGATGCAAAGACAACGACATAGGAGTTGATGTCATGAAAATGTCTCTGAGAAACTCACTTGCTGCACTTGTTCTATCGACTGCGATCGCTGGTGTCGCTGCTCCGGCATTCGCCGACAGCTATTACCAGGGTATCGACCCCCATGCCATCCAGCCGCGCACGACGGCGCAGCCGAGGATGATGTACGACTCTGGGTCCGTTGACCGCATGCCGACCGGCAGCATCTACAGAACCGCTCCGCCGCGTATCATTTACCAGCAGCCGTCTTTTGATCGCTACCAGGGTGGTGATGGCGAGTACTACCAGGGTATCGTCCCGCCTACCTTTTGAGCATTGAAGGTCTGACGCCAGGTGTGGGGACTGGCGAGTGACAAAACCCTCCTGGGACGACGTTCCGGGAGGGTCCGTTTTTCTAAGGCTTGGGTTTGCCTTCCTGCCAATTGACCGTTTGCCCGTAGAGCGGGATCGTCGTGATCGACATCTTGGCCGAGCCGTCGGTCAGTTCGCGCGAGTGGGCGAGATAGATCAGCGTGTCGTTCTTGCGGTCGTAGATGCGGGTGACGAGCAAATCTTTCCAGATCAGTGACAGCCCGGAGCGGAAGACTTCCTCGCCTTCCTTCGAGAGATCGATGTCGCCGATCTCGATCGGGCCGGTCTGGCGGCAGGCAATCGAGTTGTTGGAGGGATCCTCGAACCAGTTGCCGTTCTTCAGCCGGTCGATGACGCCGCGATCGAAATAGGTGACGTGACAGGTCACGCCCTTGACTTTGGGGTCGCTGACCGCGTCGACGATGATGTCGTTGCCGAGCCAGTCGACGCCGACTTCGCCGACGGTTTCGGCGCGGGCGGGAGAGACGGTCGTCACGACAGCGGCGAGGCCGGCCAGGATCGAGACGCGGAACGAACGGGACATGGATTTCCTCCGATGGACTGCCCCGTTCACATAGGTTCTGCCGCTGTCATTGCAAGAAGGGTGGCAAGAGGCGGGCCGTGCGGAGGTTGCCTCAGCCGGCGTCGCGCAGCAGTTGCGGTGCGCGCGAATAGTCTTCGGCAGCGCGAAGCTGCGCGGCGGCGGCGGCAAGCACGCGCGCGCTCGCATCCGGCTGCAGCCGGCCGGCGATCGTGCAGCGGTCGCGGCCGTCGGCCTTGGACGCATAGAGCGCCATGTCAGCCCGGACCATCACGTCGGTCATGGTGTCGCCCTGACCCGCGCTTGCAATGCCGATGCTGACCGTCAACCGGATCGGTTGGCCGAAGCGGCCGATAGGCGTGTCACGGACCGTGCGGCCGATCTCCTCGGCGAGCAGAAACGCTTCCCCCTCCGTGTGATCGGACAGAACGATCCCGAATTCCTCGCCGCCGATGCGCCCGAAGGTGCCGCGTCCGGCAAGGCAGGCTGCGACGATACCGGCGAAATGGCCGAGCGCGGCGTCGCCGGCGGCATGGCCGTAGCGATCGTTGATCTGCTTGAAATAATCGAGGTCGAGCAGCAGGAAGGCGGCCGGGCGCGTGCGGGCGAGACACGACACGAACAGGCGCTCGCCGAGATCGATGAAGGCGCGTCGGGACAGCGCTCCCGTCAGCTCGTCGCGGGCGATCGTGGTCTTGAGATCGGCGATAAGGCGGTCATGCGCCATGAGTATGACGCCAAGAAACAGGATCGGCATGTAGAGCAGCCACATGGCCGCCAGCGCGAAATTCCAGGCGACCTGCGCGAACGGGCCGGTCTGGTTCACGGTGGCGGCTGGCAGGTGTGCGGCGATATGCAGGAGCGTCACGCCGGCAACGGCAGCCCCGACGACGATCGCCCGTCGTATTGTCGGATCGCTGGCCGTGCGCAGCCTCAGGACAAAAATGGAAGCGATCACGAAGACGGCGGCCGCGATGCCGAGCGCGATCAGCGCCCGAGTTGCGACACTCTCCGGGCCCGAGGCTGCCAGAACCGATATGGTGGCAGCCAAGGCTGCGCCGAGCGACAGGATTGCCGACCTCCAGCTGGGTAGAGCGAAGAATGCGCGGAACCCGGCAAGAACGAAGAGACAGGCGCCGGCAAGAAACGCATAGCCGACAAGCGCCAGCGGCCGGAGCGACGAAACCTCGGACAACATCACCAGCGCCATGGCAACGGCCGTCGTTGCGCAGCCTGAAGCGAACTCCGCGGCGCCCGGGGTCGAGGATTTCCGCAGCGACAGCAGCACCGGCAGCATCAGCAGCAGGGAGATGATCGATAGGGCGGGGAGAAAGCTCATTTCGAAACGGCCCGTCGTGCTAAAATCGAGGAAGGCGGCTTGCGACAAAGCCAAATATGCATGGTCAATTGGTAGCTTTGGCGCCTTAACGAAATCCGGCGAAATTCGCTGCAATTTTAGCGATTGCTACGATTGGCGCGGTTGTCCAGCGATGCTGGATGACAACTGCCGGACGGTGGGGTGTTTGGTTGGTCGCGACGCGGTGCCAAGTGTGTCAAAAGGCTTTCCGCTGATTGGGAGAGGCGACATGTTCACGGGACCGGTGTTGTTTGAGGATAGGGCCGATGCGGGCCGCCGGCTGGCGCAGGCGGTGGCGGCCGAGGCGCCGCCGGAGCCCCTGATAATGGCGCTGCCGCGTGGTGGCGTTCCGGTTGCCTTCGAGATTGCCATGCATCTTCATGCGCCGCTCGAGGTGCTGATCGTGCGCAAGATCGGCGCACCGGGCCATCAGGAATTCGGCCTTGGCGCACTGGTCGATGGCGAAGAGGCGGAACTGGTGCTGAACCGCGAGGCCGTGCGCCTGGTGCGGCCGCCGCGTGGCTACCTCGCCGCCGAAACCGAGCGCCAACGCGCCGAGATAGCAAGGCGGCGCATACTCTATCTCGGTGACCGCGAACCGCTTTCGCCAAGGGATCGCAATGTGGTGCTCGTCGATGACGGCATCGCCACCGGCGGCACGATCCGCGCGGCGATCGAGGCGCTGCGCCGGGCCGGTGTCCGCAGCCTGCTGGTGGCGGTTCCCGTCGCGCCGGCCAGCGCGATCGCCCGCCTGCGGTCATCGGTCGATAGCATCGTCTGCCTCTCCACCCCCGCCTTCTTCCGCGCCGTCGGCCTGCATTATCGCGACTTCGAGCAAACCTCCGATGCCGAAGTCATGGCGCTGATCAGCAAGGCGAGGACAGGCGGGGACGGAAGCGCGTGAATGTACCCGCCATTGTTGGTTATGCTGCCGCTCGATATTCCGCTGCAATCGATCAATTTCAACGGCAACTAAACGTTGCTTCGTTGAGCGGCATACTGCCGGCTTGCAAGTCAGCGGGAATCAATCAATGATTGTGGGTATTTGCAGTGTAACTCGTTCCTGAGTTTAATTCGGGCAGACGCTATCGAGGGGAAAGCGGCATGTCATTCAAAGAACAGGTAACCGAACTTTCGAAGCGGGCGGTATCGGCGCAGACAATTGCGCTAACGGAAGAGGCAACGAAGAACGCGCTGGTCATGCCCTTCTTGCGGACGCTTGGTTTTGATGTGTTCGACCCCACGCAGATTATCCCGGAATTCGTTGCAGATGTCGGGCTCAAAAAGGGTGAAAAGGTAGATTACGCGGTCAAGCTGGACGGCAAAATCCAGTACATTGTCGAAGCGAAGGCAGTGAGTGCCAACCTTTCGGATGCACAATACAGCCAACTTTACCGCTATTTCTCGACAACCGATTGCTCGATTGCGATCCTCACGAATGGCATTCAAATCTGGTTCTTTACAGACCTTGATGCGCCGAACAAACTGGACATCAATCCGTTCTTCAAATTCGATCTTTTCGACTACGACGAGAACGATCTGCGCGAGTTGGAGAAATTTCACAAGGACCGCTTCTCAATTGAAGACATCAAGAGCTCTGCCAATACGTTGAAGCGTATGAAGGCGGCCATTAGTTGTATCGAGGCCCAATTCAACGAACCCGACGATGAATTCGTGCGGTTGATCTCGAAGAATATTTATGATGGCAAACTCACGGCGGCCGTTGTCACCGAATTCAAACCAATCATTAAGCGAGCATTTGACGATTTGGTTCGTCAGAAGATTCAGCGCAAATTGACCGCTGCTTTCAACGATAGCGTCAGTATCCCGGCGGCAAGTCCGACTTCGGCACCAGAACTTAAAGACGCGGACGAAGATGCGGTTGAAACGACGCAGGAGGAGGTCGATGGTTTCAACATTGTGCGCGCGATAGGAGCAGAATTTGCTGACATTTCCCGGATAGTCATGCGCGATCAGAAGTCCTACTGCGGCATTAATTTCGATGATAACAATCGGAAACCGATCCTGCGCCTGCACTTCAATTCGAAGACAAAATTCCTGACCGTTTTTGACGCGGACAAGAATGGCACGCGCTTCGACGTCGATCGCGTGTCGGATATCTACAAGGTCAAGGGTGAGATCCAGACGCTGATCCAGTCCTATATGAAGAACGGTGCTGCCTAAGGTCTTGCCTGCCATCATCTGCTGCCGGCCGTATTGAAACCTTGGAACCGCCGCGCCACATTGCCGGTGCTTGATTGAAGCGTGGGACGGCCGCCTGAGGAGGGGGCCGGAAGGGGGAATGATGGCAGTTTCACTGGAAATTGGGAAAACGCTTGCCGATTTTTGCCGGCCGGACCGGATGGCGCTGGTCGTCTACGACATGCAGGTGGGGATCGCCAACCAGGTCAAGAATGGCCCGGCGATCCTGGCTGAGGTGCTGAAGGTTCTGGAGACGGCACCGGCCGGCGGCTATCCCGTCATCTTTCTGCGGCACCTGTCGATGCCGAAACCGCTGATGGGCGCGTTCCAGTTGCGCCAGGCGATGGCCTGGCAGCGCACGGATGATCCTGATGCGGTGAAGCCCTGGTTCCTGCGCGGCACGCCGGGCTTCGAGCTGGTGCCGGAACTGGCGCCGCGCGAGGGCGAAGCGATCCTGGACAAGATTACGTTTTCGGCCTTCGAGGGCACACCACTGGCCATCATCCTGCGCGATCTCGGACTGACCTCGTTTGCCATCTGCGGCATCGCCACAGAGATCGGCATCGACCCGACCGTGCGCCATGGCGCCGACCTTGGGCTTGTGCCGATCGTTATCCGCGACGCCTGCGGTGCCGGACACCATGAGGCGGGCGAGCGCTCGATGGACAACATCGCCTTCATGGGCGACGCGATCCTGACCGGCGTCGATGAGATCATCAATGTGATGGCAAGAGATGAGGTCGCCATGCCGGGTGCCGCCTGACCGTCCGGGTCAGCGACCGCCAGATCGCTGCGCCGCTTCGTGGATTTGCGCCGGGCGCCTGACACTGCCGGCGGCGGCAACGTGCCGCAAGGGGCGAAGTCCGCTGCTAGCGGGCTACTGCATAATTCCTTAAATCGGAATCGATTTAAGGAATTATGCAGCAACTCAAAGTGTTACAGCGACCTTTGCGCGTCTAAATAGACGCGCGGCGCTGTAGGCTCATGCGCCATGTTTCCGTATCGCCAAATCCCTTGATGTTGGTGATTTCGCCGGCTTCAAACGCGAATTTGCCGTCGAGGGCGGCCTTGACGTCGCGCGTCGTGACGATGCACCCGGCGTGGCCGATCGCTTCGAGCCGTGCCGCAAGGTTCACCGGTGCTCCCCAGATGTCGTAGGCATAGCGGGTGCGGCCCAGCACTCCGGCAGTGACGGATCCCGAGGCCATGCCGATGCGCAAATGCAGCACGACCCCGTGCGTCCTGCCGACATTTTCGGCGATCTCGAACGCGAGGAAGCCGAAGCCGGCGGCTGCCTCTACGCTATTGGGATGGGCGCTTGGTACGCCCGCTGCGGCCAGATAGGCGTCGCCGATCGTTTTGATCTTCTCGACGCCGAACCAGGCTGATGCCGCGTCGAGCTGCGAGAAGAAATCGTCGAGCAGCGCGACCGTCCGTTCCGGACCGAGCTCGTTGGAAAGCCTGACGAACTGCACGATATCGATGAGCAGCACCGCAGCCGTATCGAATTTCCTGATCGTGGCGGCGTGGTCATCTCTGCGCAACTGGTCGACGATCTCGGCGGGCATGATCGACAACATGAGATTGCTCAGACGCATCTGGGCATCGCGCGCCAGCGTGAGGGCATAGTGCATGGTCGCGAACATCAGAAGGGTGACGGTCAGGATCGCAGAGGCGTTGACGAGCTGGAGGAAGCTCTCGTCGGCATAGATACCGGGCAGTGGCGTCGGAAAGGCGATGCCTCCCACGATGATCACAATGGCGGTGAGGAGGCCGAGGCTGGCGACCATCCGCCAATGGTCCAGGCCCAATATTGCAAATGCGACGGGTGTGACGCCCAGAAGATTGAATAAAACCCCGGAGTCCCGGCCGAGATGCGCACTGACGACCGTGAGTGCCACGGCACATATGGTGAACTCCCAGAGTGCCGATGCTCTCTTTCCAAACCGATGGAACAGAGGTGTGATGGTGGCAGCGGTCGCGAGCAGAACATTGCAAACCACCAAACCCTGCAGGCTTGGTTGCTGGAAGAGTGCGTAGATGACAGCGAAACCACTCGACGAGACTGCAATAACGGCTGCCGCCAGATTGGCGACCAGTATGCCTTGCCGATCGGCCTCGCGCGCTTCTGTCAGGCCCAGTTCCGCCAACCAATGTGTCGTGCTTGTCCAAGACATGTCGCCGCTCGCATTTTGATTGTTGAGACAGGCATTTCGCAATTACATTAGGTGAGTGTAATATTTCAATTTGCAGGGGAAAAGTCAGTCTCAAAGATGTGCTGCGCGCACAATTCGCAGATGCTGGGAGCGAAGCCATATTCGCCGCCAAAGAGCAGGATAGAGACATGACCGACGCAGTTCGCATCCGCCCGCTTGCCCGCGGCGACTACGAGCAGTGGCTGCCGCTCTGGGATGGCTACAACGCCTTTTATGGTCGCTCCGGTGCAACGGCGCTCGATCCCGCCATTACCGCGATGACCTGGTCGCGCTTCTTCGATGCTTACGAGCCGATGCATGCGCTGGTGGCCGAAAGCGAAGGCCGGCTCGTCGGGCTGACGCATTATCTCTTCCACCGCAGCACGACGTCCATCCACCCCAATTGCTACCTTCAGGATCTCTTCACCAGTGAAGCTGTGCGGGGCAAGGGCGTCGGCGCGGCCTTGATCGAAGGCGTCTATGCGGCGGCGCAAGCGGCAGGCTCGCCGCGCGTCTACTGGCAGACGCACGAGACCAACGCCACCGCGATGGCACTTTACGACAAGGTGGCGGAGCGTTCGGGCTTTATCGTCTACCGCAAGATGGTCTAGGCTTCAGCTTCGCCGGGGCTGTGTGACAGTGGGCAACTGGGGTGAGCGCCATGGAGAACGTGCAGGTTTCGACGATCGGCTTCACCAAGTCATCGGCCGAAGATTTCTTCGATCGCCTGCAGAAGGCCGGTGTCAAGACGGTTGTCGATGTGCGTCTGCACAACACCTCGCAGCTTGCCGGCTTCGCCAAGGCCAATGACCTTGCCTTCTTCCTGAAACGGATCGGCGGCATTGACTATGTGCACCAGCCGCTCTTCGCGCCCACCGAGGCGATCATGAAGGCCTACAAGACCGACAAGGGCGACTGGAAGACCTTTTCGCGAGACTTTCTCGATCTCATGGCGGAGCGCAAGGTCGAGCAGCACGTCAAGCCGGAGGCGCTGCAGGGCGCCTGCCTGCTCTGCGCCGAGGACAAGCCGCACCGCTGCCACCGCAGCCTCGTCTGCGAATACCTGAACGACCATTGGGGCGGGCGTCTTCGCGTCGAGCACCTGTAGGGCGGCCGATAGCCGCCGAGGGCTTTACCCACTCACACCTTCTCGACGAACCCGTCGAGCACGCGCTTCTGCCCGGCCTTGTCGAAGTCGATCGTCAGCTTGTTGCCTTCGATCGCCGCGATGTTGCCGTTGCCGAACTTCATGTGGAAGACGCGGTCGCCGACGGTGAAGCGTGAGGGCTCGGTGCTGGTGGATTTCGCCACCAGCTCGCCGTCGATGGTGCGGCTGCGCGGGCCGCTTTCGCCGTAGCCGATGCGCTCGACGGCGTGGCCGGAGCGCGAGCCCCAGTTGTCGCGTGTCGCGTCCGAGCGGTGCTGCTGGGCGCGCTTCCAGCCGGGGGTGGAATAGTTGTTCTGGAACGGATCGGCCTTGTCGAAGCGTGACTGGCCATAGCCGCCGCGGCCGTAGCCGCCATAGGACTGCTCGGTTTCGGCGACTTCGACATGGGTGATCGGCAGCTCGTCGAGGAAGCGCGAGGGCATGGTCGATTGCCACAGGCCATGGATGCGGCGGTTGGAGACGAACCAGATGTGGCAGCGGTGTTTTGCCCGGGTGATGCCGACATAGGCGAGGCGCCGTTCTTCCTCGAGGCCGGAGCGGCCGCCCTCGTCGAGAGCGCGCTGGTGCGGAAACAGGCCTTCCTCCCAGCCGGGCAGGAAGACCGTGTCGAACTCCAGCCCCTTGGCCGAATGCAGCGTCATGATCGACACGGCATCGAGATTTTCGTTCTGCTCGGCGTCCATCACCAACGAGACGTGCTCGAGGAAGCCGCGCAGGCTCTCGAAGGCTTCCATCGAGCGGATGAGTTCCTTGAGGTTTTCGAGCCGACCCGGCGCTTCGGCCGATTTGTCGTTCTGCCACATCGCGGTGTAGCCGCTCTCGTCGAGGATCTGCTCGGCAAGTTCGGTGTGCGGCGTGGTTTCGAGCAGGCTCTGCCAGCGGCGGAAATCGGCGACGACGTCGAACAGCCCCTTGCGAGCCTTCGGCTTCAGCTCGTCGGTCTCGATGATCTCGGAGGCTGCCGCCAGCATTGGGACGCCCCGAGTTCGTGCGAATTGATAGAGGGTACTGATCGTTGCGTCGCCTAGCCCACGCTTGGGAGTATTCACAATGCGTTCGAATGCGGGGTCATCTGACGGGTTTACTAGAACGCGCATGTAGGCAACAGCATCGCGAACCTCGAGCCGCTCGTAGAAGCGCGGCCCTCCAATCACGCGATAGTTAAGCCCTAGAGTAATAAAACGCTCTTCGAATTCGCGCATCTGGAACGAGGCGCGCACCAGGATCGCCATGTCGTTGAGTTTGTGGCTCTTGCGCTGCAGCTGTTCGATTTCCTCGCCGACGGCGCGGGCTTCTTCTTCGGAATCCCAGGCGGCGTGCACCTGCACTTTCTCGTCGTCCGGATCGGTGCGTTCGGTAAACAGCGTCTTGCCCAGCCGCCCCTCGTTGTGGGCGATCAGATGGGCGGCGGCGCCGAGAATATGCTCGGTCGAGCGGTAGTTGCGCTCGAGCTTGATCACCTTGGCGCCGGGGAAATCCTTTTCGAAGCGCAGAATGTTGTCCACTTCCGCGCCGCGCCAGCCATAGATCGACTGGTCGTCGTCGCCGACGCAGCAGATGTTAATCTGTTGTGTGGGGCCTCTAGCATCCACGCGCGCCCGCTTCGTCGTGGAGCTTTCCCGTACATCTCCAGAGGAGGGGTCGCGTACGACAAAGGTATTCTCGCCGCTATGCGCCGCTTGACCGGATGAAACGCCGCCTTGGCTGGCTCGGGCTTCGCCTGGATGGGTGGCGGCGGTCGACGGCTTTGGCCGTTGCGCCAGGAGCCGGAGCCACATGTACTGCGCGGTGTTGGTGTCCTGATACTCGTCGACGAGGATGTAGCGGAACTTGTCGTGATAGTCCTTCAGCACATCCGGATTGGTGCGGAACATGCGGATCGGGTGCAGCAGCAGGTCGCCGAAGTCGCAGGCGTTGAGCGTGCGCAGGCGGTTCTGGTAGGCGGCGTAGAGCTCGCGGCCCTTGCCGTTGGCAAAGGCGCGGGCGTCGCCCTCGGGGATCTGCGCCGGGTCGAGGCCCTTGTTCTTCCAGCCGTCGATCATGCCGGCGAACTGCTTGGCCGGCCAGCGCTTGTCGTCCAGACCTTCGGCCTGGATGATCTGCTTGATCAATCTGACGACGTCGTCGGTGTCGAGAATGGTGAAGTCGGAGCGTAAGCCCACGAGTTCGGCGTGGCGACGCAACAGCTTGACGCCGATCGAGTGGAAGGTGCCGAGCCAGGGCATGCCCTCGACCGCATGGCCGACAAGCACGCCGATGCGCTCCTTCATCTCGCGCGCCGCCTTGTTGGTGAAGGTCACGGCGAGGATCTGCGAGGGGAAGGCGCGGCCGGTGGAAAGAATATGGGCGATGCGGGTGGTCAGCACGCGGGTCTTGCCGGTGCCGGCGCCAGCGAGAACAAGCACCGGGCCATCCAGCGACTCGACCGCTTCGGACTGCTCCGGGTTGAGGCCGGAGAGATAATCCGGGCGCTGCTGGCGGTCGCGGGCCGCCATGGCGCGCGCGGCGATGCCGCCCGTTGCCGGTGCCTGCTTGCGCGGGGCCGGCTCTTCGTCGAAGAAGGGAATGTCGTCGAAACCACTCATCATGCGGCTCAATGTAGTGATTCGGAGGCGAAAGGCCAGAAAGGATGTTCTTCTTTTATTCCGTTTTCTGCGCCAGCCGCACCAAGCCTGTGGAAAGACAGGCGATTTCGAAGCCGCTCATTCTCCGCCCACCCGCCATCAGGCCGTCCGGTCGAAGGCGGCGTCCACCGGCACCTGCAATGCGGTTGCCAGCTGGTTGGTTCTGGCGGCAAGCGAGATCACCCGCAAGAGATCGGCGTGCTCGGCGTCAGTCATGCCCTTGGCTCTGGCGGCGGCCGTATGGGAATGGGCGCAGTAGCCGCAGCCATTGCTGACGGAAACGGCGATGTAGAGCATTTCCTTGACCAGCGGATCGAGTGCGGAGGGCGTTGCCATCACCGCCTTGACGTCGCGCCAGGTCTGCTCCAGCAGGTCGGCATCGAAGGCCAGCCACAGCCACATATTGTTGATGAAATCCGATTTGCGGGTGGCGCGGATGTCGTCGAACACCGCCTTGACGCGCGGGTCTGATTCCGGATTGGCGGGCGGGGCGATGGTGCTCATGGTCTCTCCGAAAGGGGATGCGTCATGGGATGCTTCCGGCGACCGAGAGCCGCCGGATCGGCAGGCGAAGGTTTAGACGAGCGCAAAGACGCGGGCCGGGCCGCCGGTGCCGCCGCGATGTTTCGGAGCGCCGAGGACGAGAGTGGCGCCCTTGGCCGGCACCTTGTCGAGGTTGGCAGCCGCCTCCAGCCCCCAGCGGCCTTCCGGCAGCCAGGCATAATGGGTGGCGAAATCGGGCGAGGCGCCGTGGTCGAGCGAAAGCGTGTCGACGGCGATGCCGGCCGCCTTGGTTTCCTCCAGCAGATACTTCGCCGCCTCGACGTGGAAGCCGGGAAAATGCAGCTTGCCGCCGCCATCGGCGTTGCGGAACTTGTCGGTGCCGAGATGGGTGTCCCAACCCGAGAGCATGGCAACGCAGGCGTTCTCCGGAATATCACCATTGGCGGCGACCCAGGCCTTGATGTCGTCGGGCGTCACTTGCGCATCGGCGTCGGTGGATGCCTTCTGGCGAATGTCGACGACGCACAGCGGCACGACCAGCTTTTCGACCGGCAGCTCGGCGACCGACAACCCATCGGCCGAAAAATGCAGCGGCGCATCGACATGGGTGCCGGTATGCTCGTTCACCCTGAGTTCGAACAGGTTGAACTTGTCCTTGGCGTAGTTGAATTTTTGCTCGCGGAAGAATTGCTGCTGGCCGAAGAAGGTCGGGAATTCCTCGTAGAGTTCGTGGGTGAGATCGGTGACGCCGGTGTGGCCCTGGGCGAGCGCCGGTGGGGCGATGCCAGCACTTGCCGCCGCGATCCCGGCCGTTCCGACGGCTGCTGCCTTGAAGAAGCTGCGGCGGGACAACATTTTCTGCTTTACGGATTCCATGACGCACGCATCGCACATGTCTTTGCTCCCCTCTCAAGAACCGGTCGAAACCGAGTGGCAATGGCTGTCGGCGGTTGCAGGATACCTTAGTGGCAGTGGCTGTAAACGGCGATTGTCTAGTGCATTTCTGGGGAATAGCGCGGTGGTCGCGGCTGCCGGTGCGATAATGGCCCGCACGTCATCATGCCGCCAACAAATTCGCTTTTATTACAATTGCGTAATGATGGCATTCCGCCGTTGCCCCCAAAGGTCCGAACAACGATACTCAGGGCAAATCGGAACGTTCCGCCGGCGCGTGCCGCGCAGGAGCGCGCTTTGCATATTTGGAGACATGAATGCGGGTTTGGAAACAGCTGGCGGTGAGCGCCGTTGTGCTTTTGGTGGGTGCCGGCGTCTGGGTGCGGTTCGTGCCCGGAGCAGGCGAAACGCTGGCTGCGATCGGTGTCTCGCATCCATTCATCGATGCCATTTCCAAGCAGGAAGGCGGCGCCGGCGGCGAAGGCGGCCAGAGCAATGGCGGACGCAGGCAGGGCGGCAATGACGCCATCCTCGTCGTGGTGCGCCCGTCGGCGACATCCGTCGTCAACGACCGGCTGAACGCGATCGGCAATGGCGAGGCGATCCATTCCGTCACCGTGACGCCGACGGCCACCGGCAACCTGACCGAAATTCTCGTGCGCTCCGGCGACAAGGTATCCCAGGGCCAGGTGATCGCCAGGCTCGACAGCGACGACCAGAAGATTGCCGCCGACCAGGCGCGGCTGACGCGCGACAGCGCGAAGGAAAAGACCGAGCGTTACCGCAATCTGAGCAACGCACGCGCGATGACCGCCGTCGAAGTGCGCGACGCCGAAATCGCCATGCAGGCGGCCGAACTGGCACTCAAGACCGCCGAGCTCGACCTCAAGCGTCGCGATATCGTCGCGCCTTCCAAGGGTGTCGTCGGCATCATCACCGTCAATGTCGGCGACTACGTCACCACGACGACGCCGATCGCGGTGGTCGACGACCGTTCGGAAATCCTCGTCGACTTCTGGGTACCGGAGCGCTTTGCCAACAAGATCGTCGTCGGCCAACCGGTGACGGCGCACGCCATCGCCCAGCCCGGCAGCCAGCTCGACGGCGTCATCCACGCCATCGACAACCGCCTGGACCAGGCAAGCCGCACGCTGCGCGTGCGCGCGCGGCTGGAAAACCCTGACGACACGCTGCGCGCCGGCATGTCCTTCTCCGTCACCATGGCTTTCGATGGCGACACCTATCCGACCGTCGATCCGCTCGCCATCCAGTGGAGTTCGGAAGGCTCCTATGTCTGGCGCGTCAATGGCGACAAGAGCGAAAAAGTTTCGGTCAAGATCATCCAGCGCAACCCCGACAAGGTGCTGGTCGATGCGGCCTTGAGCGAAGGCGACGAAGTCGTCACCGAAGGCGTGCAACGATTGCGCGACGGCGGCGAGGTCCGCATCGCCGGGCGCGAGCGCCGCGATGCCGCGCAGAAGGTCGCGGAGGAGGTGAAGTGAGCGGCGCGAAGGAACCGGGCCACCAGACCGCGCGCGAGGCCGGCAAGACCGGCTTCACCGCACTTTTCATCCGCCGGCCGATCTTCGCCCTTGTGGTCAATACGCTGATCGTCGTTGCCGGCCTTGCGGCCTGGAACGGCATCGAGATCCGCGAGTTGCCGCAGGTCGACCAGCCGGTCATTTCGGTAACGACGACGCTCGATGGCGCTGCGCCCGAGACCATGGACCGGGAGGTCACCTCGGTGGTCGAAGGTGCGGTGTCGCGCGTTCAGGGCATCAAGGATATCTCCTCGACCTCGTCCTTCGGCCGCAGCCGGGTGACGCTGCAATTCTCCGACACCACCGACATCGGCCAGGCCGCCAATGATATCCGCGACGCGCTCGGCCGCGTGCGCAACCAGTTGCCTGAGGATGTCGACGAGCCGAGCATCGTCAAGGCCGACGCCGATAGCCAGCCGATCATGCGCCTGGCGCTGACCTCCGACACCATGTCGATGGAAGACATGACGCTGCTCGTCGAAAACGAGATCAGCGACCGCCTGGCTGCCGTCGAAGGGGTCGCCGACGTTGCCGTCTACGGCGACCAGGAAAAGATCTTCCGCATCGACCTCGACCAGGCCAAGCTTGCCGGGCGCGGGGTGACGGTGGCAAACCTCAGAACGGCGCTTGCCAACGCCTCCTATGACGTGCCGGCCGGCAAGCTGACCAGCGCCAGCCAGGATATTTCGGTGCGGGCGACGGCCGACCTGCAGACGCCGGAGCAGTTCGAAAACCTGATCCTGGTCAACAATGTCCGGCTGCGCGACATCGGCACTGTGACGCTTGGGCCGGATACGGGCACGACGGCGCTTCGCTCCAACGGTCGCCAGGGCATCGGCCTCGGCATCATCCGCCAGGCGCAATCCAACACCGTCGATATTTCCGAAGGCGTGCGCAAGGTCGTCGAGACGATCCAGACGCAGATCCTGCCGGAGGGCACCGAGCTCAAGATCACCAGCGACGACGCGGTGTTCATCAACGGCGCCATCCACGAGGTCGAGATCGCGCTGGGTGTGGCGATCTTCATCGTCACGCTCGTCATCTACCTGTTCCTGCTCGACTGGCGTGCGACGCTGATCCCGGCCATCACCATGCCGATCGCGCTGATCGGCACCGTGGCGGCGATCTACATGGCCGGTTTCTCGATCAACATCCTGACGCTGCTCGCCATCGTTCTGGCGACGGGGCTCGTGGTCGACGACGCGATCGTGGTGCTGGAAAACATCGTGCGGCGACGGGCCGAGGGGCTGGGCCCGCGGGCCGCGGCCGTGCACGGCACGCTCGAAGTGTTCTTCGCCGTGCTGGCGACGACGGCGACGCTTGCGGCCGTGTTCGTGCCGCTGTCGTTCCTGCCGGGGCAGACCGGTGGTCTCTTCCGCGAGTTCGGCTTCGTGCTCGCCTTCTCGATCCTGCTTTCGTCCTTCGTGTCGCTGACGCTCTGCCCGATGCTGGCGTCGCGCATGCTGACGCAGGAAAACCATGCGAAGCCGGGGCCGATGCGCCGCTTCGGCGCGCGTGCATCCGAGTTCTACCGCGTCACCTTGCGCGGCGGCCTCAATGCGCCGCTGATCGTCTTCGTCGTTGCCGCCTTCTTCACCGCCATGGGCGGCGTCGGCTTCATGACGCTGAAATCGGAGCTGACGCCGAGCGAGGACCGCTCGCAGGTGATGATGCGCATCAACGCGCCGCAGGGCGTATCGCTCGAATATGCGCAATCGCAGATGCGCCGGATCGAGGATGGGCTGCAGCCGCTGGTCAAATCCGGCGAGATCGACAACATCTTTTCGATCTCCGGCCAGGGCGGCTCGGCCAATAGCGGCTTCATGGTGCTGACGCTTGCTCCCTGGGAAAAACGCGAACGCAGCCAGCAGCAGATCGTCTCCGAGATCAACAAGGTGACGGCGCGCATCCCCTCGGTGCGGGTGTTTGCGATGCAGCCCAACAGCCTTGGCATTCGCGGCGCCGGCAGCGGCCTGCAGGTGGCGCTGGTCGGCAACGACTACACCAAGCTCGGCGATGCCGCGGCAAAACTCGTGCGCCAGATGGAAGACACCGGACGCTTCGAGAATGTGCGGCTGAACTACGAGGCCAACCAGGCGCAGCTTTCGATCACCATCGACCGCGAGCGCGCCTCCGACATGGGCGTCGATATCGGCGGCCTTGCCTGGGCGCTGCAGGCGATGCTCGACGGCAACAGTGTCGTCGACGTCTTCGTCGACGGCGAGTCCTACCCGGTCAAGCTTCTGTCCTCGACCAACCCGGTCAACGACCCGACGGATCTGCAGAACATCTTCCTCAAGGCCGGCGACGGCAAGATCGTGCCGATGTCGACCATCGCCAGCGTCGAGGAAACGGCTGTGGCGCCGCAGCTGTCGCGGGAATCCCAGCTTCGCGCCGTATCGCTTTCGGCAGGACTCAAATCCGACCTGGCGCTCGGCGAAGCGCTGACGATGGTCGAGCAGATGGCAGAACCGCTCTTGCCGCCGGGCTCGCGCATCATGCCGCTGGCCGAGGCTGCGACCCTCAACGAGAATGCCAACGGCCTCATCGTCACCTTCGGCTTTGCCCTTGTCATCATCTTCCTGGTGCTGGCGGCGCAGTTCGAAAGCTTCATCAGCGGCTTGATTATCATGGCGACGGTGCCGCTCGGGCTTGCCTGCGCCGTCTTCGCGATGATCCTGACCGGCAACACGCTCAACATCTACAGCCAGATCGGCCTGGTGATGCTGGTCGGCATCATGGCGAAGAACGGCATCCTGATCGTCGAATTCGCCAACCAGCTGCGCGACCGCGGCCAGGACGTGCGCACGGCGATCGAGAACGCCGCCAACATTCGCCTGCGGCCGGTGATGATGACGATGATCGCCACCATCGTCGGCGCGGTGCCGCTGGTGATGGCGAGCGGTGCCGGTGCCGAGGCGCGCATTGCGCTCGGCTGGGTGCTGGTCGGTGGTCTCGGCCTTGCGGTGGTCGTGACGCTTTACCTGACGCCCGTCGCCTATCTGGTCATTGCCGGGCTTACCAAGCCGCATGCGGACGAGGAGCGCAAGCTGCACGAGGAAATGGAAGCCGCAGCCGCGCTCGAAACGCGCTGAGCCTGACCACGACGCTCCCTCGTCGATCAAGACGCCAACGATGACGGCGCGCTACTGCATAATTTAAAGTGTTACAGCGCCGCGCGTCATATTCGACGCGCGGCGCTGTAGAAAACCTAACCCTGAAGACCGAGCCAGGCGGCGACAAGAAAGACTACCGCCGCGATCGCGCCGAGCGCACTCCGGCCGGCGTGAAGCCTGCCCCAGTGAAGGAGAAGCTCGTGGGTTTCCTCGTTCACCTCGTCCAGTCGCGTTGTCTCAAGACGCTGATTGACCGGCATGATCAACAGCATCGTGTAGGGCCAGTTCAGGATGATGATTGCTGCCCCTAGACCCCAGAGCGGATTGTCGCTCTGCCACCATGCGGCAGCGCCGAGCAGGCCCGAGATGATTGCGAGCGAGGCCTGCATCTCGAAACCTCGCCGGTAGGCCGGCACCCATTGGGCCAGGGCCGCGCGATCATCGAGGTGAAGCCTTGCCGGGTGTTCGGCCACGTTGATGTAGATGGCGGCGCCGAAGAATACCGAGGCGGTGAGCAAAGCGAGCAGACCGAGCATTTGACCTTCTCCTCCCGTCCTTCAGTATAATATGCCAAGGGCGGCCAAACGATAGGTGTTTTCTCTGAAATCGCATCTTTCGCGAGTGGCGCCGGGAAAAGGGCCGCCCGGCGCTTTGGCAGGACCTTGTGACGGGCCGGTGTCGTCGGCAGACAGCAACAACTGCATCGGTCCCGGCCTCGGAATCGATTTCAGGAGGAGATTATGGATGCGGGTTATCCGCCGCAAAACGAAAGCTTTGTGACACTCAGGTCTCACCGCCGGCGTTTTCACGCGATAGTCTGCCGGAGACGGCGTGAACGTCTGGACAAAGTGATTCCGATTTGCACAGTAGCGCCTTGAAATGAAAGCGCTTCCCTGAGGTCGGAACGGGGCGGTGCTGCTGCATAATTCCTCAAATCGGAATCGATTTGAGGAATTATGCAGCAAGTTTAAAGTGTTACAGCGTCCTTAGCGCGTCATGTTTGACGCGCGGCGCTGTAATGGCATGAAGAAGGGACGTTTTCCGTGGCGTTGAAGGCGATCAGAGCTGGCTCGAGAAACGAAACCGGGATCGACACCGTTAAGGCGCAGCTTGCCGCCCGATTCGGCGATCGGTTCCAGACGGGTGAGGCGATCCGCGCCCAGCATGCCCACACCACCACCTATATTCCGGCGCAGCTTCCCGATGGCGTTGTCTTCCCCGAAAGCGCCGACGAGGTGCGCGAGATCGTCGCGATCGCCGCTGCGAATGCCGTGCCGCTCATTCCCTTCGGCACCGGATCCTCGCTCGAGGGTCACGTCAACGCGCCGAACGGCGGCATCTCCGTCGACATGATGCGCATGAACCGGGTGCTCGAGGTCAACGCGGAAGATCTGGACTGCCGGGTCGAGCCGGGTATCACCCGCGAGGAGTTGAACACCTATCTGCGCGACACCGGCCTGTTCTTTCCGATCGATCCCGGTGCCAACGCCTCGATCGGCGGCATGGCCTCGACGCGGGCCTCCGGTACCAATGCGGTGCGCTACGGCACGATGAAGGACAATGTGCTGGCGCTGACCGTGGTGACAGCCGATGGGCGCGAGGTGCGCACCGCGCATCGGGCGCGCAAGTCGTCGGCCGGTTACGACCTGACCCGGCTGTTCGTCGGCGCCGAGGGCACGCTCGGCATCATCACCTCGATCACGCTCCGGCTCCAGGGCATACCGGAAGTCATCTCCGGCGGCGTATGCCCGTTTCCGACGATTGCGGACGCCTGCAACGCGGTGATCCTGACGATCCAGTCGGGCATTCCGGTTGCCCGCATCGAGCTTTTGGACGCGTTGCAAATGAAGGCCTGCAACAACTATTCCGGCCTATCCTATGAGGAGACGCCGACGCTTTTCGTCGAATTCCACGGCAACAGCGAGAGCGTCGAGATGCAATCGAGGCACTTTGCCGAAATAGCGTCCGATTTCGGCTCTAGCGGTTTCCTCTGGACGACCAACCCGGAAGAGCGGGCGCGGCTGTGGAAGGCGCGGCACAATGCCTACTGGGCCCAGAAGAGCCTGATCCCCGGGGCGGCAATTCTCTCCACGGATGTCTGCGTGCCGATCTCGCGGCTGGCCGATTGCGTTGCGGCAACCCATGAGGATATCGCGGCGCACGGTCTGACGGCGCCGATCGTCGGGCATGCGGGCGACGGCAACTTCCATGTCGGCCTGCTGTTTAACGACAAGGACGCTGTCGACGTGGCGCGGGCCGAGGCCTTCGTCGAGCGGCTGAATGCGCGGGCGCTGTCGATGGATGGAACCTGCACCGGCGAACATGGTATCGGTCAGGGCAAGATGCCGTTTCTCGAGGCCGAACTCGGCGACGCGCTGGATCTGATGCGGCAGGTCAAGCGTTCTCTCGATCCGCAGAACATCTTCAACCCCGGCAAGATCTTCGCCTGACGCGAGGCAACGGGCGAGGGGAGGCGCGGCAAAGCAGCCGCCCCTCGGGGCGGCAGGCAACGCCCGCGCAATTGGTATGGACGAAGACGTCCAAATGTAATGGACGGAGACGTCCCTTTGGCGTTCATATGGGCGCAGACGGCGCCGACGGGCGCCTGAGAACTTGATGGGAATGTGGGCACGGTGCTTTCGCGAATTCTGGTTGCCATCGGCGGTCTTGTGGTCGTTGCGCTCTTTGCGGCGCTGATCGCCCCGTGGTTCATCGACTGGACGGGATTCCGCAAGGAATTCGAGCGCGAGGCAAGCCGCATCATGGGCAAGCCCGTCGTCGTCCACGGCAGCGTCGACGCACGCCTGATCCCGTTCCCGACCGTGACGCTCAACGATGTGCGCGTCGGCGGTAGCGATGCCCGTGAACCGCTGATCCAGGTCGCGCAATTCTCGATGAGTGCGGAGCTTGCGCCGTTCCTGAGCGGCGAAGCGCTGATCTTCGACATGCGTCTCGACCGGCCGAAGGCCAAGGTGCGGCTGCTTTCGGACGGCACGCTGGACTGGGCGCGCGGCGCGCGCACGGCAATCCCTGCCAAGACCGTGGTGCTTGAAAACGTCGAGATCACCCATGGCGAGATCGAATTCATCGACGAGCAGACCGGCCGCACCCGGCGCGTGACCGACCTCTCCGCCGATCTATCGGCCCGCACCTTGGCTGGCCCCTGGAAGGTGGAAGGCCGCGCGGCATTGGACGGCGAGGCCGGCAGTTTCGCCCTCTCCAGCAACGAGGTGGATGAGGCGGGCGCGCTCAGCCTCAAGGCGCGGGTGACACCGGACAAGCGCCCCTTCGGCATCGAGCTCGACGGCGCACTGAAGATCGTCGACTTCAAGCCGCTTTACGGCGGCCGTTTCACGCTGACGGAGAACCGCCCGGGGGGCGAGGCGAAGGATGTCGACGGCCATGCGCCGCTGCGCATCAATGGCGATTTCCAGCTGACCAACGAGAGCATCCACGTGCCGGAATATCGCTTCGAGGTCGGTCCCTCGGACGATCCCTATGTGGTGACCGGCGAGGCGACGCTCGACACCGGCAAGGACCAGAAGTTCCTGCTGATTGCCGACGGCCAGCAGATCGACGTCAGCCGCATCGGCAATTCCGGCAACGACGGCAAGACCGGGCGCGACCCGGCAATCTCCATGCGCCAGCGGCTGGAAGCGATGCTGGCGATTGTCGCCGACATTCCAATTCCGCAGGTGCCGGGACGGGCTAGCCTGAAATTGCCGGCGATCGTCATCGGCGATACGACGGTGCGTGACGTGCGCATCGACGTGCAACCGGATGGCGCCGGCTGGGTGATCGACAATGTCGTGGCACTTTTGCCGGGGCGCACGCAGCTCGAGGCCAAGGGACGGCTCAACCTCAAGGGCCAGCGTTCCTTCCGCGGTGACCTGCTGCTGGCGTCCAACCAGCCTTCGGGCCTCGCAAGCTGGCTGGCGGGCTCAGTCGATCCGGCGATCCGCAAGTTGAAGACCGCGGGCTTTTCGGCAACCGTCAACCTGACGGACACGCTGCAGCAGTTCGAAAACCTGGAAGTTGCCGCCGGCGATGCGAGCCTCAAGGGGCGGCTCGAGCGCCAGTCCTTCGCCGAGCAGCAGCCGAACCTTTCGCTGCAGCTGAACGGCAATCGCATCGATCTCGAAGCCTTGCAGGCGCTTGCCGGCCTGGTCGCCGGCGACGCCTCGACCTCGACGCTGATGCAGCACGCGATCGCTGCCGACCTTTCGGCCGACGAGTTCTCCGCCTTCGGCGAAGACGCGCGAGACGTTCAGGCGGTGGTTACGTTGAAAAACGGCCAGCTACAGGCCGAGCGCGTGGCGATCGGCTCGCTGGCCGGTGCGCAACTCGCCTTTTCCGGCCGCGCCAGCGGCGATCTCGAAAAGCCCGTCATTTCGGCCAAGATGAAGCTCGCGGCCAACGACCTGACGCCGTTCCTGGACATGATCGGCCGGCACGCCGTCGATCATCCCGCTCTTCGCCGCCTGACCAAGGCAGGGCCGTACTATACGGACGCCGCCTTCGACGTAACGCTGACGGCCGGCAACAAGGAAGGCAACGCGCCGGCGACCTTCGGCATATTCGGCACGGCCAACGGCACCAAGATTGCCGCCAGCTATCAGGCGCCCGACATGGCCCAGGCGCTCGCCGGCAAGGGCATGCTGCTCGAAGCGACGCTCGAAAACCCGCAGACGCTGCTGCTGCTTGGGCAGGCCGGGTTCGATCCGTTGCCGTTCGATGCCGATGCCAACGGCATCCTCTCGGTCAAGCTGCAGAGCACCGATGGCAACAACGCCAATGGCACTGTGACCTTTACCACCGAGAAGACGTCGCTTGCCGCCAAGGGCAGCTTCGATCTCTCGCGCGACCATTTCCTTGAAGGCCAGGCCAAGCTGACGCTCCAGACGGAAGACCTTGAGCCGTATCTGCTGCAGCAGGGCATTGCCCTGCCGCAGACGGGCAGCGGCCTGCCGATCTCGGTTTCGGCCGATGTGGCGACGACCCCGGAGGCGATCGCCCTGACAACGCTCGAAGGCAGGGCCGACAACAACGGCTTTGCCGGCGCACTGACGATCGACCGCAAGGTCCCGGGCAAGGCGGAGGGCCAGATCAACCTTGCGACGCTCGACCTCGCCTGGCTCGCCGAAGGCATCCTTGGCCCGGTTCAGGACATGTCGAGCGGGGCGCTGTCGGAGGCGCCGGTGGCGCAGGCCGCCTGGACCGGTCTTAACGTGGCGCTCGACGTGCAGGCCGCCAATTTCTGGCCGGGCTTTTACGGCGCCATCGGAAATTTTGCCGGCAAGATGGAGTGGAAGGGCGAAGAGATCGCCTTCACCGAAGCCACCGGCGACTGGCTCGGCGGCAAGCTCGAGGGCCGGGTGCAGCTCGGCAATGCCAATGGTTCCGGCTTCCTGCGCTCGCGGCTCGACGTCAAGGGCGGGGATCTGGCGCAGGCGGGCTGGATGCGTGCGGCCGCCCCGGTCGCGACCGGCACCTTCGACCTCTCGGTGGCGCTCGAGGCATCGGGTGCGAACGCGGAAGCCATGGCGCATTCGGCAAGCGGCTCGGGCACCGCGACCTTCAACGGCGTGACGCTCAATGGCGTCAACAGCGCGGCCCTGCCGCAACTGATGGCGACCGCCGATGCGCTGAAGACGGAGATTTCGGCTGACGCCATTCGTCAGACGGCGGCGGCGGCGGTGTTTTCGGGCCAGTCGGTCGTCGGTGTCGTCAAGGTTCCCTTCAGCATCGCCGGCGGCGTGCTGCGGGCGCAGAACGTGACGGCCGCCGACGGCAACGCAGCCTTTGCCGGCGAGGCGTCGTTCGACCTTGCGGCGGAACGCATCGATGCCGGCATCGACATGACCTTCCGTGCGGGCGACGAGGCGCTGACCGGTGCCGAGCCGCGTGTGCGGCTCGGGTTTGCCGGCCTGCTGGCGTCGCCGGGCGTCAGCCTCGATGTTGCCGACCTCTCGAATTTCCTCTCGCTTCGGGCGTTCGAGCGTGAGCGCCGGCGCGTCGAGACGCTGCAGGCCAACGTGCTTGAGAAGCAGCGGCTGCGCCGCGAGGTGCAGCTCTACAAGGCAAAGGCGCAGGAGCGTGAAATCGAGCGCCTGCGGACGATCGCCGAAGAGCGGCGGCGCGCGGCGGCCGCAGTTGAGGCAGAGCGTGTAAAGGCTGATCTCGCCGCCCGCGCCGAGGCCGAGCGCAAGACCGCCGAGGAGGCTGCACGCGCCGAACGCGAGCGCCAGCAGCAACAGCAGCTGGGGGCACCATCGCAGGTGCAGCCGGGAACGGGCGAGGGCGGAGGCCTGCAGCGGCCAGGCGGGCAGGGGCTGAATTTCGACGTGCTGCCGGACATCACCGTCCAGTAGATTTGTGTGCCCCGGTGGATCTGTGTGCCACTGTCGCGTGGCGGCATTGCGTGGACAGGGAGTGAGGTCGCCGCGTGTGACGTCGGTTACGCAAGGCCGCGGCAGTGGGCCGATCGTCCCTGTGCTCGAACCGAACCATCATGCTTCGCCGTCAAACTCGGCGGTCCGCAGGCTCGCGCCAGGGATCGCCGAGCCGCCATGTGCGGCAGTTCAGAAGTGGATGGCGACGCCCAGGATCGGTCCGTGCTGCACGGCGTCGAATTTGAAGCCGTCGTTGCTGTAGTCGACGCCGAGTGCGCGATAGCCGGCGACGGCCGAGATCGTATCCGTGAACTTGTAGCCGAGGCCGAGTGCTGCATCCCAGTCGAGGTCTGCACCGCCTGCGCCGACCAGGCCCCAGCCCGTCAGATAGATCTCGGGCGTGAAGTAGTAGGCGCCGCGCAGGCCCGCGACCGCATCGACCCAGGTCGCACTGTCGTCTCGGCTGATGCCACCGAGCAGGCCACCGGAGAACGAAAGCGTCGTATCGACTGACCAGACTTTCAGGCCGCCGACGAAATCCAGATGGGACGATTGATCCTCGTAGATCGCATAACCGACACCAAGCAACCCGACGAAGGTCTGCGATTCGACTTCGACGCTATCGGCAAGAATGCCGCCCGGCGTGCTGCCGTCGGCCGACAGCTTGGAATAGATCACGTCGCCGAAGATGCTGTAGGGGCCGTTGCGGGCCTCGCCCATGGCCATGAAGGCGAAATCGAGATTGTCCAAGATATCGCTGAAACTGGAATCGATGTGCACATCCGGGAGACCGAACTGCGCGGTATCGCCCGTAAGGCCAGCGATCCAGAAGTAAGGTGCAACGGTGAACTGCCAGCCGCTCTCCGTCTCCTGCGGCTGCGCGGCAGGCGCAAGAAGCGGCGTGATGTCGGCGGCGTTGACGATAACAGCCGATGACAGGGTCAAGCACGTGGCCAGACCAATCCGAGCATACAGTCCCATGATTCCACCCCTCATGTGTCTCACGAATGCCAGCGGTTGCGACCCGCCGACAGTCATGTCATTGTTTTGAATTAGAATATTCTAAGCAAGGCTATTCGTGCTGAACCATGCGTCGCACCTTGCGGAATTGAGAGGCCTGTTGCGCCAAGCACACATAATCTGCTGAGGTCGAGGCAATCTGCAATCAGAAGTCCGTGTTTTTGACCGTTTGGATCCCGTGCTCGTCGAAGATTGGTGCCGTCGATTCGCGAGGCTGGGCCGCAATTGCCGATTCCCAATGGAATTCGACCATCGCGCGGAAAGCCCGCATTCACGGGGCGAAATGCGGAAACCCCTAAAATTCTAATGGATTGATTGAGCCGGAGTTAGCTTCCGGCCATCACAGTGTGGTTTGCAACGGGGGGTGGCATGACGTCTCTTGAGCAGGACTCAATCGTGCCGCCTTCACATCGGATGTCACCGCGTTCTTTGCAGAGCAGGACGTCAAACCCTCTCCGACCACGTCGGCGCTGATGGTGCTGGATGCCGACCACTTCAAGCGCATCAACGACCACCACGGCCATCTCGCCGGCGATCGGGCATTGGTGGCGATAGCAACCGGCATGCGCGAGGCGGTGGCCAACAATGGTCTACAGCGCCGCGCGTCTAATTAGACGCGCAAAGGTCGCTGTAACACTTTGAGTTGCTGCATAATTTCGTCCTTAAATCGATTCCGATTTGAGGAATTATGCAGTCGTGGGGCGTCACGGCGGCGAGGAGTTCGGCGTGTTCGTTTTCCATGCCCGCCCCGAAACGATCGGGGCGATGGCCGAGCGCATCCGTCTGGCGGTGGCAGAGCGCGGACAGGCGATCGCGCTGGGCGCAGATCCGGTGACGGTCAGCGTCGGTGTGGCGCTGTTCACCTATCCCGCGCAGTATGCGGATATCTTCAAGATCGCCGACGACCAGCTCTATCTCGCCAAGAACACGGGACGCAACCGGGTTTGCCTGGTGGAGTCCTTGCGGCTGCCGTGCGGCATCAGGGCGATGGCGAGCCAGCTGCGCGAGGGTCTTGCCGGCGCACTGACAGACGCATTCGGGAGCGGCCTTGATGATCGAGGCGAGGAGCCGTCACATGTCGCCGGCCGCTGACCGCTCTGTATTCGACTTGATCCAGTCGAGAACGTAGACCCGGAGCGCCGAAGACAGGTTGCTGTCGGCGCCACGCACATCGTCGATCTCGACGATCAGCTGTGCGATCGGCATGGCACGGGCGGCCGCGATCGTCTTCAGCTCCAGCCAGAACGGATCCTCCAGCGAGAAGCTGGTGCGGTGTCCGTGCAAGGTGGCGGAGTGTTTTCGGATCATCGCCGGAGCTCGCAGATTGATTCAAGTCGTTGGCGGTTTGATTCGGAAAGCGGGCGTAAGCGCTTGTGCCGGAATCGTTTTTGCGGTGTCGCGCATCAAATGGTGCGCGTAAGAGGCGCTCGCCTCAAGTCGATCCCGATCAGAAGCGCTATGCAGTGGTGGTCAAGCCGGACTGCTCAGTCCTCTGCCTCATCAGGTCGATCGCCGGCAGGCTCGCGGCGCCCCTGGTCGAGCGCCTTTGCCGCCTTCACGTTCAAGGCGTCGGTCAGCGATTTCTCGGCTTTGGTGCGGCCGAACGAGATACGGTTCTGTTCGGCCTGCTTTTCTTTTTCGGCGCGGGCATTGCGCTTGCGGAACTGGCGTAGATTGACGACGTCACCACTCATGCCGCGTCCTTTCGCTTGCCTCAGTTCTTCTTGCGGAAGGAGTCGAGCGAGACCACCGAGCCGCCGCCGTTCTTGGCGTCGCCGGATTTCTCCGCGTCCTTGGGCGGCACTTCGCCATCGGTTTCGGGCACGGGATAGGCGGTGATCTCCGCCGATTCGGCCTCTTCCTCTTCGGCCGTCGCCACGTCGAATTCGAGTTCGAAATTGACCGAGGGGTCGTAGAAGCCGCGAATGGCATTGAACGGAATGACGAGCCGTTCCGGTGTGTCGGAGAAGGAGAGACCGATCTCGAAGCCGGCTTCGGAAACCTTGAGTTCCCAGAACTGGTGCTGCACGACGATGGTCATCTGCTCGGGATACTTGGATTTCAGGTGCTGCGAGATGCGAACACCCGGCGCGCCGGTCAGGAAGGTAATGAAGAAATGGTGCTCGCCGGGCAGGTGGCCGGTGGCTGCAACCTCGGTCAGCACCTTGCGGATGACGCCGCGAAGCGCGTCCTGCGCCAGAATGTCGTAGCGAATGTGGTCCTGGCCCATGGGATTCCCGTCTTTCTCGAACTCAATTCTACTGTCGGCTTTCCATTGCCCGTCTCAATATGACGAGTCAATTATTCAAGCATCTATAGACCATTTCGAAGCGGGGGAGAAGGTGAAGGCTTCTGTTGCCAGGTGCCTTCGGACCCCGCCTTACGGTGCTACCCGGAAGGACTTGATTTGAAGTGTCGCACCGCCGTTAGGCAGCGAGACGTGCTTCAGCATAGTTGTCGTTTGCAACTATAAGTTTAGCCCGATAACGGTGGTACAATGCCGAGCAAAAAGTCGATCTTTACGCCCTTGTCGATCCTATTTCGCCCCCATCAAAAGCCGGTCATCGACATATCGACCGGTTTTTGGTGGAGGCGCCGGGTACCGCCCCCGGGTCCAATGGGTTTATTTCACCGCCCGTTTATTGCCATAGCCGCCCGAAGACGGCATGTGTCATATAGGTCTTTCCGGCGCCCAAGAAAAGGGGGAGGAAGCGGATATATCGCTGCTTTTCCAAAACCCCTGACATGCCAAAACCCCTGACATGCCAAAAGCCTTGACATGATTGGCAGCCATGAAAAACTCCGGCGGCTCGCCAAGGCATGCCGGGGCATGCTGCAGTTTTCGAGCAAGATCAATGTGGAGGCATCATGACCGACTATCTCGCAGATGTGCAGAAGTATGACAGCGGCGCCGACGAAGCTGTTGTGAACAAGATCGTGCGCCATCTCGGAATTGCACTGCGCAACAAGGATTCCTCGCTTGTTTCGGCCACCGACCCGAAGGAACTCGAGCGCGTCCGGGAAAAATGGTGCGAGAAAAAGCTCGGCATCAGCGGCGCGGAAGCGGATGCAGCCATTTCGGCCACGGCGAAGGCCATGTCGGCGGATCGCTCGAAGTCGCGCGTGACCTTCTATTACCTTGTGGCCAAGAACCTCGGTAAGCTGCAGACGCTCTAGATCACGCTGATTTTGGGTCGGGGATTTTGGGTCGGATCGACCCAAAATCATGAACGCGATCGATTGTCACAAGTGAAAGCGGGATGCGGGCGGAAAAACCGCGCGCACTTTTCCTTAATCCCGCCTTGAGCGCGGCTGAATTTGCGGGATAAACACCCCCAAGACATTGGTTTGCCGCCGGCTTCACCCTAAATTTGGGGCAACACGAATCGGCGGCGCAAGACCATGCAGCAATATCTCGACCATGTGATGACCAGCCGAACCGGCATCTTCCTCGGCGTGGCGAACTTTTCAGGGATAACAGTTCGATCTTCCGAACGAGCGCATTGACAGGCAAGGCGAAAATCCGTCGCGGAAAGGATGGCGTTATCATTTCCGCACGGCGGTTGTCGGGAGCGTAAGAATACTCAGGGTTGAGCAGGCCCCGCAAATCGCTATCGTTCGGCAAGTCAACAAGGGAGCAACATGCGACACCCCGAGACGCAATATCTTGATCTTATGGCTCATCTCCTGGAACAGGGAGATAAGAGAACCGACCGAACTGGCGTGGGCACGCTTTCGTCTTTCGGTGCGATGATGCGTTTCGATCTGTCCGACGGGTCGTTTCCTATCCTGACGACAAAGCGCGTGTACTGGAAGCTCGCCATCAAGGAGATGCTCTGGTTCCTCACGGGGCAGACCAACATCCGGCCGCTGCTGCAGGAGAATGTGAGGATCTGGACAGACTGGCCGCTTAAGAAGTACCGCGAGGCCACGGGGAGTGATATCTCGCAGGCCGATTTCGAGGCGCGGATCGTCGCGGACGAGAACTTCGCGCGGGAATGGGGAGATCTCGGCCCGGTCTACGGCAAGCAGTGGCGGCGTTGGGCAGATGCGAATGGAACAGAACATGACCAGATCGCTGAGGTGATTGCCACGCTGCGAACCAACCCGACAAGTCGGCGGATGTTATTCCACGCCTGGAACGTGCCCGAGCTGCCGGAAATGGCGCTGCCGCCGTGCCATATGGTGTACCAGTTCCATGTTTCCGGGCCGAGGAACGGCGGTCAGGATGGAGCCGATCCTAGATCTCGCCTGAACCTCCTGGTTTACCAACGCAGCTGCGACGTGTTGCTCGGACTGCCGTTCAATCTGGTCGGCGGTGCGGCTTTGCTGGCCATGGTAGCGCAGCAGGTCGGCATGGATATGGGAGAGCTGGTCTGGGTAGGTGGTGATGTCCATCTCTACCTGAATCATGTCGAACAGGCTAAGCAGCAGTTGAAGCGTTCGCCGACGCAGCTACCCAGGCTAAGCCTGTCGCGCCAGCCAGCCTCGCTGGACGAGTACCACATCGACGATTTCGTGGTTTCCGGATACGAGCCTCACCCGGCAATTCAAGCAGACGTGGCGGTGTAACGCAGAGTATCCTGCAGCGTCTCCGTACTACAGCGACCTTTGCGCGTCTGTTTAGACGCGCAAAGGTCGCTCTCCGAACACCTCCCTGCGTCCGCAGGGCTCTCCCCCGTTTGAACAGGCCGACGCTCAGTCGTCGGCCTTGGCGACGAACCAGTTGAAATAGCCGTTCTCCGGATCGGTCCGCTGCAGCAGGTCCATGTCCCGAGCCCATTCATCCCGGTATCCGGCATAGGCATTGAGCGAAGCCTGATAGAACAGCATCAGCTGATTGTGCGACTTGGAGACCAACTTCGCGAAATCCGGATCTGCCGCCGTGATCGGGAGTTCGGTCCGCTGCCCGATCAGGGCAGGCAGCGTTCTTTGGATTTCGTCGGACCGCACCCAGGTGCCGTATTCGATCCGCGGATGATCATCGGTGACGGGCAGGGCGTTTCCCGCATAACGCTCGAGCCCCGCACGATCCATCATCCACGTTGCCAGCAAATCGGCTTCGTTGCGCACACCGATTTCGGCGAGGGCGGCCGCCAGGACGGGGTCATCGAAGCGGCGTGCTATCTTGTCTGCAGCGAGGACCTGCGGCGCAAGGGAGCCAATCAACAGCATTTCATGAAGCTCGGTCGTCCAAAGCGTCACGTGGGGAAAGACATCCAGAAAACTGCGAACGAGCGACCGCGTGTCTTCGTCGTTCTGGGTTGCGATCGGCAGCCATTGCGCGACTGATCCGTTCGCCGTGAGCCTTTCCCGTGCCAGTTGGTAGAAATCCGACGAATAGAGATTGACCACCCCGGCAGCCGACGGCGGGGGCGGCTCGAGCGTGATGAGGTCGTAATGCTCGTCGCTGGCCAGAAGCTCGCGTCGCCCATCCCGCAGCCGCACTTCGATGCGCGGATCCTTGGCGGCGTTGAAGTTCCCCCTGAAATGCGCGGAGGCCTCCACGACAGCCGGAAGCAACTCCGCCACGACGCGCCGCTCCAATCCCGGGTAGGCGAGCAGCGAGCCTGCGGTAATCCCGGTCCCAAGTCCGATGACGAGGGCGGATTTCGGCTGTTCGCTCTGGATGATCAACGGCAGCAACGCCTGAAGGCGCATGTAGCGGAGCGACGGCATCGCATCGCCAGTGTTTGATACGCCCTGGATATACAGCCTTTTGAAGCGCCTGTCCGACTTGCCCTGCTCGATCACGGCGACGGTTGCGCCCAGGCCCTCGTCGTAGGAGACGATCGTCCCGTTGCCCCGCGTTGTGTTGAGAAGGTCCGCGAGATGGCTTTTGGGGGTGGCGACCGTCAGCACCACGACGGCCGCACCCGCAGCGAGCACAAGAGCCTTGAACCTGTTGCGTCCTGATCCCTCGTAAGCGGCGACGATGCCGATCGCCGCCGCAATCGATGCGAGAATGCCGAGGCTGGTAACGATACCGAGCGCCGGGACCAGCACGAACCCAGTCACCAGCGTCCCCAGAATTCCGCCAAGCGTGTTGAAGGCGAGAACGCGGCCGGTGTCGCGGCCGGCATGGCGGGTATCGACCGCGAGACGAAGCACCACGGGGAAGGCCGCGCCGAGCAGCAGCGTCGGACCGAAGACGATCGTAAGGGAGGCAACCAGGAAGCGGGCGCACATCCCGACGAAGAGACTGCCGGTCCCTTCGACCATCCACGTCTCGGCCAGTGATTGCAGCGAGATCAGCCAGGGCCCGAGGAGGGCGATTTCGGCCAGCGCCAGGAGGCCCGCGCCGGAGATAAACAGCCCGAACAGCCCCCAGGGATCAGGCGTGCGATCGGCCCGCTTCGAGAGCAAGAAGGAGCCGCCCGCGAGGCCCAGGAGGTAGGTCGCGAGCACAATGGAAAAAGCGAAGGATCGGGTCGATATGAATTGAACAACAGCCTGTGACCAGACGACTTCATATCCCAAGGCGACAGCGCCAGCGATCGCGTACAACACAAGGGCGAGCATGGATCCGTGTTTTGGATCCGTCGCGCTCGGCGGTTGTGGCGAAGCAGCGTGTGAAAAAGAATTCAGCGACAGTGCCAGCATCGCCGCCGCAATCGCAAATCCAGCCGCGGCAAAGGCTGTGCCCGTGACGCCGAAAGCCGGAATGAGCGCGAATGGAACGGCCAGGCAACCGAAAATCGCGCCGAGGGTGTTTGCGGCATAGAGCCTTCCGCCCTTCACCCCCACGCCGCCAGGCACTGACGCAAGCGAACTCACAACAACTGGCAGGGTGCCGCCCATCAAGAAAGCAGGGGTGGCGACCAGGCCAATGAGAAGCCCCCAAGCGGTAAGCGGCGTGGCCTGTTCGAGCGAGACAAAAAGCGGAGCGATATGGGAGAGGCAAACGGTGACGGCAAGGCCGAGGACGGCAACCAGCACTTCGAACAGGGCGTAGAGGCGCAAGGGACGCCGGGACCGGTCGATGAGGCGGCCAATAATCAGGCTGCCTGCTGCCATGCCGATGAAGAACGCGCTGACGCCCGTACTGACCGCGTAGACATCAACGCCCGTGACAATAGAAAGCTGCTTTATCCAGAGGACTTGAAATATCAGTGCCGCAGCGCCCGATAAAAGCAGCATGACCCCGGCAATCGCAGGGACTGTTCTGTTCTGCGACCGGGATGACGGAAGTGCTGAGGAGACTGCAAGATCCCTTGTTGGCACGCTTCTACTCCTTGAAAGCCGAGAGGCGGCGGGTTACCCGCCGCCTCATCCCGTTACTGCGCGGATGCGGCCTTCGCCTTGCTCAAGATTTCGTCGATCTTGGCATGCACGCCTTCCTCGATCTGGTCGATCGAGAAGCTGGCCGGCTTCTGGCTCGGCGGGTACTCGATGAAGGTTTCCAGGAACGCTGCAGACTTCGTCACGCCTTGTGCGGTCAGATAGGCATTCTTGGTGAGCCAGTCATCGTACTGGTCCGAGACGACATCGGCGCGCTCGTAAGGATCCATGCGCAGGTTGAAGACCTTCGGAACACGCAGGCAAGCGAACTGGTCCTGCCAAACTGCGAAGCCACCCGGCGCTTGCATCTCGCAGAAGACGTACTTCCAGTTCTCGTAGCGCATGCCGACGAGCTTGGCGTCATCGTTGAAATAGAAGAACTCGTTGCGGGCGCTCTTCGGCTGTTCACCGAGCAGATAGGGGAGCTGGTTATAGCCGTCGAGGTGCACCTTGAAGTCCTTGTCGCCAAGCGTAGTTCCCTTCAGCAGGCGCTCCTTGATGTCCTTGTCGCCGGCGGCTGCGAGCAATGTCGGGAACCAGTCGAGCCCGGACATCATCTCGGTGCTGGTGCCAGGCTTGATCTTGCCCGGCCAGCGGATCATCGCGGGAACACGAAATGCGCCTTCCCAATTCGAGTCCTTTTCACTGCGGAACGGCGTGGTTGCCGCATCCGGCCAGGAGAACTGGTTGGGGCCGTTGTCGGTCGTGTAAACGACGATCGTGTTGTCAGCGATCTTCAACTCGTCGAGCAGATCGAGCAGCTTGCCGACATCATTGTCATGCTCGATCATGCCGTCGGCGTAGTCGTTGCCCGGCATGCCGCTCTGCCCCTTGTACTGGTCTCGCACGTGCGTGAAGAGGTGCATGCGTGTGGTGTTCATCCAGGTGAAGAAGGGCTTCTTTTCCTGTGTCTGCTTCTTGATGAACTCCATCGCCGCTGCAGTCGTTTCGTCGTCGATGGTCTCCATGCGCTTGGTGTTGAGCGCACCGGTGTCCTCCACCTTGCCATCGGCGAAGGAGTGCAGGACGCCGCGAGGCGCGTAGCTCTTCAGGAACGCCGGGTCGTCCTTCGGCCAGTAGGGTCGTTCGGGTTCCTCCTCGGCGTTCAGATGATAGAGATTGCCGAAGAACTCGTCGAAGCCGTGGGCGGTCGGAAGAAAGCGGTCCTGGTCGCCAAGGTGGTTCTTGCCGAACTGGCCGGTCGCATAGCCGAGCGGCTTCAGTGCCTGGGCGATCGTCACGTCACGGTCCTGAATGCCGACTGGCGCACCGGGCACGCCGACCTTCGACATACCCGTGCGCAGCACCGTCTGCCCGGTAATGAAGGTGGAGCGACCTGCCGTGCAGCTGTTCTCGGCATAGTAGTCCGTGAACTTCATGCCGTCTCTGGCGATCCGGTCGATGTTCGGCGTGTTATATCCCGTCACGCCGAAGGAATAGGCGCTGATGTTGGTCTGGCCGATATCGTCGCCGAAGATGACGAGGATGTTCGGCTTTGCGGCGTCCTGCGCGTAGGCGGAAACGGCGGTGGCCGATATGGTCGAAAACAAAACGGTCCCGGCCAAGGCCAAAGCTTTGGGTTTGCCTGCACGGGCGGCTGCGGACGCAGCCAACCGCGCAAGACCACGCTTCAAGTCCATGCTCATCTAGTGTCTCCCTGAGGTCAATAAGTAGGTTGCTCTCGTGATGGAAGGTAAAGTCTCGAAGGAACGCCGGCAGTTTGGGAGAAATGGTCGCACGCACAAGTACGTAACAGTAACGAAAGCCGAAAGACGCCGCGGGGAGCGTCCCTGAGACTGGCCGTTCGGTCGCGATGACCAGCCTTGCTTAGAAGGTGCTTTTTCGCCCCGCGTCGTGCCATCTCGCAGTCACCTGGGCGAACGCCATGCCATCGATGCGACCGTCTTGCACGCCGCAAACGCGGTCCGTTACCGTTACGTACTTTCGGAACCGGCAAAGGCTCGGCATGCTCTCGGAAAAGAACAAGGGAAGCGCGAAGCGGCTGAAGGCAAGAGCAAGCGATAATCGGCGGCTCCAGGTGCCCGGATGCGTTGCGTCGGACGGCTTCACGGCAGATCGGCAAGGGGCATTGACATCGTTTTGGCGGAACTGACTCATGGCTTCGGACAACAAGCAACTGGGACTTCTCAGACTCATGCTGCAACTGCCTGGCGTTCGCGGCCAGTTGCAGCTTCTCAGCGCCAGCAACGCTTCTGTTGCTGGCCTGTGTGAGGCCTATGGCGAGGCAAGCGAGATGCTGGAAAGGCAGCGCCGCCTCGGAGGACGCGACAAGGATCTCATCGCCGAATTCGAATCCATCTGTCGGGGCATCGAGGAAGACGTGCTTGCGATCTGCTTGATCAAGGCGGGAGGCAGGTGAGTATTGACGCCATCCTCGGAGCTCACCGCGCGGTCCCGTCTTTACTGCTACTGCATAATTCCTTAGATCGAAATCGATTTAAGGAATTATGCAGCAACTCTGACGGGGCGCCGGTCCGGGCGGTGAGGGCAGGGCCGTCGATACGGGCATTCGCGTGACGGCGGGAGACCGGGAGGGTTTGCCGCCGCTTACATAATTCAAGCGTTGCAGTGTTCCTTGCGTGTCTTGTTTGGCGCGCGGCGCTGCCGGGAGGTTTCGATGCTGACGCTCGTCCACGCACCGCTGTCGCGCTCGTCGCGCATCGTATGGCTGCTTGAGGAGATCGGTGCGGAATACGAGATCCGCTATGTCTCGATCCGCCGCTGGGATGGCACCGGCGCGCCCGACGATGACAACCCGCATCCGCACAAGCAGGTGCCGGCGCTCCTGCACAAGGGCGCGCTGATCTGGGAATCGGCGGCCGTGGTGCAATACCTCACCGATCTTCATCCGGAGTGCAGCCTCGGCCGGGCGCCTGGCCATCCCGAGCGCGGCGCCTATCTCTCCTGGCTTGCCTATTATGCCGGCGTGATCGAGCCGACGGCGCTTGCGCATATCACCGGCGCGACGATCAACAATCCGGCGCAGGCGCGGCTCTACAGCGAAATGTGCGCCCATGTGATCGATGTGCTCAGCCGGCAGACCTATCTGCTCGGCCCGACGATGAGCGCGGCCGACCTGCTGCTTGCAAGCGCGCTGCAATGGATGCGAAAGATCCTGCCCGAGAGCGAGGTGGTCGACCGCTACATCCGGGTGGTCACGGACCGGGCAGCCTATGTCAGGGCAAGAGAAATCGACAGCAAACCGAATGGGTTCCATGACTGATATCAGCACCAAACAGCCGAAAATCTCCCTTATCGCCGCGGTTGCGGCCAACGGCGTCATCGGGCGCGAGGGCGATCTACCGTGGCGGCTTCCGACCGACCTCAAGCGCTTCAAGGCGCTGACGATGGGCAAGCCCGTGATCATGGGGCGCAAGACCTGGGCCTCGATCGGCCGTCCGCTGCCGGGCCGGGCGAACATCGTCATCAGCCGCAGTGCCGATTTTTCCGCCGAGGGCGCGATCGTCGCGCATTCGCTGGGAGATGCGCTGGCCGCGGCGCGCCGCGCCGCCTCAGTGGCCGGCGTCGACGAAGTCTGCGTCGTCGGCGGCGGCGAGATCTATCGCCAGGCGATCGGCGTGGCGGATATCCTTCATATCACCGAGGTTCCGGCCGACGTCGAGGGCGACGCCCGATTTCCTGATATCGATCCCGCCATCTTCGATAAGGTGTTCGAGGAAGATCTGCCGCAGGGCGAGAAAGACAGCCATGCCATGCATTTCGTGACCTGGCGCCGCCGGGTTGCCGCTGGCGCATAACCCTTTAGGTCGGTGCCGGTTGAAAGAGGGGTTATGCAGCGATCTTCACGTGTTGCAGGGTCCTTGGTGCGGCATAAGCGACGCGCGGCGCTGGAATGGCCCATTCGTCAACTATTTTGAACCATTTACGGTGAACTCTGGCGTATCGCGTTGAAAGCGATGCCTGTCATACTTATAACGGGTTCAGATCGTGGACGAACGTGCGCTCGCACGGCAGTTCATCGTGAGAAGTTTTCAAAAGAGAGGTTTTGATGCCCTGGAGCAATCAGAATGGCGGCGGCGGCCCTTGGGGCGGCGGCGGCGGCAATCAGGGGCCATGGGGCCAGGGGCCGAACCGGCCGCGCGGCAAAGGCGGCCCGCCGGATCTCGAGGAGATCATTCGCCGTGGCCAGGATCAGCTGAAGAACGTCGTTCCCGGCGGTTTCAACGGCGGCGTCTTCGCCATCGTCGGCCTGCTGATCGTCGGCTTCATCCTGATCAACTCGATCTATACCGTCCAGCCGGATGAACGGGGCGTCGAAATGCGCTTCGGCAAGCCGAAGGACGAGATCTCGATGCCGGGCCTGCACTATCATTTCTGGCCGCTGGAAACCGTTGAATTCGTCAAGATCACCGAGCAGCAGCAGAATATCGGCGGCCGCAACAGCGGTCAGTCCAATGCCGGCCTGATGCTCACCGGCGACCAGAACATCGTCAACGTCCAGTTCTCGGTGCTGTTCTCGGTCACGGATCCGAAGGCTTACCTCTTCAACGTCGAGAATCCGGCTGACACGCTGCAGCAGGTCGCCGAAAGCGCGATGCGCGAAGTGGTCGGCCGTCGTCCGGCCCAGGATATTTTCCGCGACAACCGTCAGGCGATCGCCGCCGACGTGAAGAGCACGATCCAGGCAACGATGGACAGCTACGGCGCCGGCGTTTCCGTCAACACCGTGGCGATCGAAGATGCGGCTCCGCCGCGCGAAGTCGCCGACGCGTTCGACGAAGTGCAGCGCGCCGAGCAGGACGAAGACCGCTTCGTCGAAGAAGCCAACCAGTACGCCAACCAGATCCTCGGCAAGGCCCGCGGTCAGGGCGCGCAGATCCGCGAAGAGGCAGCCGCCTACAAGGATCGCGTCGTCAAGGAAGCGGAAGGTGAGGCCCAGCGCTTCATCTCGGTCTATGACGAATATTCCAAGGCGCCTGACGTAACCCGCAAGCGTCTCTATCTCGAAACGATGCAGGGCATCCTCGGCAAGTCGAAGAAGGTCATCATCGACGAGAAGAACGGGCAGGGCGTCGTGCCCTATCTGCCGCTGAATGAAATCGGTCGGCCGGCACAGTCGGGAGGCGCACAGTGATCAACAATCGTACTTCAATCATCCTAATCCTGCTCGCCGTCGTCTTCGTCGGTCTCTATTCGTCGATCTTCGTGGTCAACCAGCGCCAGCAGGCGATCGTCGTCCGCTTCGGCCAGATCCAGGACGTCAAGACGGAGCCGGGTCTCTACTTCAAGCTGCCCTTCGCCTTCATGGATGCCGACCGCGTTCAGTATGTCGAGGCACAGGCCCTGCGCTTCGATCTCGACAACATCCGCGTCCAGGTCTCGGGCGGCAAGTTCTATGAAGTCGACGCCTTCGTCGTCTACAAGATCGCCGATCCCCGCCGCTTCCGCGAAACCGTTTCGGGCGATCGCGATTCTGCCGAGGCACGTCTGCGCACCCGTCTCGACGCATCGCTGCGTCGCGTCTACGGTCTGCGCGGCTTCGAGGCGGCCCTGTCCGACGAGCGTGCATCGATGATGCGCGAAGTTCGCGCCGACCTCAAAACCGACGCCGAATCGCTCGGCCTCAACATCGAGGACGTTCGCATCCGTCGCACGGACCTTACGCAGGAAGTCTCGCAGCAGACCTTCGACCGCATGAAGGCCGAGCGTCTGGCAGAAGCCGAACTGATCCGCGCCCGGGGTAACGAAGCCGGCCAGCGTCGCCGCGCCATCGCCGACCGTCAGGTCGTCGAGATCGTCGCCGACGCTCAGCGCGAATCGGAAATCCTGCGTGGTGAAGGCGAAGCCGCACGGACGAAGACCTTTGCCGACGCATTTGCGCGCGACCCGAAGTTCTTCGAATTCTACCGTTCGATGACCGCCTACACGCAGTCGATCGGCAGCTCGGACACGACGCTCGTGCTGTCGCCGCATTCGGAGTTCTTCCGTTACTTCAATGACTCGGAAGGCAACGCACCGGCTGCGACAACCACGCAACCGACGACCGGGAACTAGGCGGACAATGTCCGACTTTCTGACCGGGATTGCTTTTTTCCTGATCATCGAGGGGCTGGTGTACGCACTGGCCCCTTTGGTTTTAGTAGAATTGGCGAAGCGTTTGCCGTATGTCCCGGAGCATCAGCTTCGACTGGCCGGGGTATTTTCCGTCGCCGCCGGGGTCGGACTTGTCTGGTTGCTTCGAGGATAATGCGAAATGCCACATAAACTGCTGATCCGGCTGGTCGATGCCGAATATGCGATCACCCGTCTCAACGTCGGTTCCCAGATGCCGGAATGGCTGCCGGGGCCGGGTTTCTGGACCGTGTCCAGCTCGCGAGAGGAAATGACCCTCGTCTGCCGCGCCGCGCGCGTGCCCTCCAGCACCCAGAGTTCGCTCGGCTGGCGCTGCTTCCGCATCGAACAGCATTTCAGCTTCGACGTGCCCGGCGTGCTTTCTTCCGTGCTCAGGCCGCTATCGGCCGCGGGTGTCGGCGTCTTTGCCAATTCGACCTTCAGCACCGACTATATCTTCGTGGCCGGTTCCGATCTCGACAAGGCGGTGCAGGCGCTGAAAGAACACGGGCACGAGATCACCATCTGATCGCCGCCCAGCATCCGCTCTTTCGGGCGGATCAGAAAATCGTGTCTGGACGCTTCTGAATTCCGCCGTATCTTCACTGGAAGATCGGGCGGAGCGCGATCCCCGGATCGCGTCGCTGTCGCCACTGCATAATTCCTTCGATCTGGATCGATCGCGGGATAAGCTATGCGGCAAACCAAAGTCGCTGCAGCGACCCTTGCGCTTCGTCGGGCGCATGGGGCTGCAGAGCATCGCATGACGCGGTATCGCTGCCGGTACCGCACCGCCGAGACAACGTGAGGAGCTCCGCGAATTGTCCACTCGATCGAAAACCTTCGGCGCGCTGGCGCTGGCCGCCACGCTGCTTCTTTCCAACACGGCGATGGCGCAGACGGCCGCCGTTCGTCCGCCGAGCAATGGCCCCGCATCCGTCGCCGACCTTGCGGCCGGCCTGCTCGATGCGGTCGTGAACATTTCGACGTCCCAGAGCGTCAAGAACGACGACAATGCGCCGACGCCGCAGGTGCCCGAAGGCTCGCCCTACCAGGACTTCTTCGATGAGTTCTTCAAGGGGCAGGGCGACAAGGGCGGCAACCGCCAGCGCACCGTCAATTCGCTCGGCTCCGGCTTCGTCATCGATCCGGCCGGCGTCATCGTCACCAACAATCACGTGATCGAAGGTGCCGACGATATCGAGGTGATCTTCGCCAATGGCAGCAAGCTCAAGGCCAAGCTGGTCGGCAAGGATCCCAAGACCGACCTCGCGGTGCTCAAGGTCGAGCCGAAAACGCCGTTGAAGGCGGTTCCCTTCGGCGATTCCCGCAAGATGCGCATCGGTGACTGGGTCATGGCGATCGGCAACCCGTTCGGCCTCGGCGGTTCGGTGTCCGTCGGCATCATCTCGGCGCGCGGCCGCAACATCAATGCCGGCCCCTACGACAATTTCATCCAGACCGACGCTGCCATCAACCGCGGCAATTCCGGCGGCCCGCTGTTCAACATGCAGGGCGAAGTGATCGGCATCAACACGGCGATCATTTCGCCGTCGGGCGGCTCGATCGGCATCGGCTTTTCCGTTCCGACCGAGCTTGCCGCTAACGTCGTGCTGCAGCTGAAGGACTTCGGTGAGACGCGGCGCGGCTGGCTCGGCGTGCGCATCCAGCCGGTTACGGACGATATCGCCGAAAGCCTGAAGATGGCCTCGCCGCGCGGCGCGCTGGTGTCGGGCATCATCGAGGGCGGGCCGATCGCCAAGGGTGAGATCAAGGCCGGCGACGTCATCATCAAGTTCGACGGCAAGGATGTCAGCGAGATGCGCGACCTGCCGCGCGCGGTCGCCGAAAGCACCGTCGGCAAGGCCGTCGACGTGGTGATCATACGCGATGGCAAGGAGCAGACGGTCAAGGTCACGCTCGGGCGGCTGGAGGACGGCGAGGACATCGCCAACGCCGCGGCGACCACCAATGATGAAGGCGGCGAGGACAAGAAGGGCGACCAGCCGCCTGCGGCCGTGCTGCCCGCCACCGACACGGTGCTCGGCATGAAGCTGACCACGCTCAATGCCGAAAGCCGCAAGAAGTTCGGCATCTCCGACGATGTCGAAGGCGTGGTGATCGCCGAGGTGCAGGCGGGATCTGCAGCGGCCGAACGCCGGGTGGAGCCGGGCGACGTTATCGTCGAGGTCGGCCAGGAGGCGATGGATACGCCTGACGACGTGTCCGAGCGCGTCGAAGAGCTGAAATCCGACGGCCGGCGCAATGCGCTGCTGATGCTTTCCAACAAGACCGGCGAACTGCGCTTCGTCACGGTGCGCATGGAATAGGACGGCGCGGCGCGATGGCATTTTCCTGAATCCTTTCAGGTCCATCGCGCCACTCTTTCGCAGGTCGATTCCGATCCCTGAGATTTCGATTCAATGCGGCCCGTGCGCTGAGCCGGCATCGATTTGAAGAGGGAGGCACGCGGCTGTCTGCAAGTGAACAGCATCCTTTGCGCGTCCCGTTTTGGCAGTTCGCGTGCTGCGGCGACGGGCTCTTATCGACCGATCACTTTGAGGTACCCCGTGCCGCATCTTGCCGGCAGGACGGCATGGCGGGCCAAGCCAGATCAGTCGCCGGCATACTGCATAATTCCTTAAATCGGAATCGATTTAAGGAGAAAATTATGCAGCAGATTTAAGGAGTTACAGCGTCCTTTGCGCGTCATATTTGACGCGCGGCGCTGTAGCGTGCACCCGCACAAGCTGCCTCGTCCGATCCGGTGTGGCGTGTCTGGCGCGTTGGCGGCTGAAAGGTCAACAGGCGCAACGCGTCGATCAGGATCTCGAGGATGGCAGACATGGCAGGATCCTCCTTTCTGTCCCCTCATTTCAACGCACTTGCCGCCAGGTCTCAAACGAGTTTACAGTCGGCTTCGGATGACTTGAGGTTATGCATGAAGCGCGGCCGTCTGCCCCTGACAGCATTGCGGAGTTTCGAGGCGGCGGGCCGGCTCGAAAGCTTCACGCTGGCTGCGGGCGAACTCTTCGTCTCGCAGGCCGCAATCAGCCGGCAGATCCGCGAGCTGGAAGACCTTGTCGGCCGGCCGCTGTTCGAACGGCGCCACCGCAGCGTCAGCCTGACGGCGGAGGGGCGGTCGCTGCTTTCGGTGCTGACCTCTGCCTTCGACATGGTCGGCGACAGCCTGGAGGCGCTCTCCGGGCGCAAGGCGAACCAGGTGCTGAGGGTGAGCGCCGAGCCTTCCTTTGCCGGTTGCTGGCTGGTGCCGCATCTGGCTGAGTTCCAGGGCGAGCATCCGGAGATCGACCTGCTGATCGACGCCGACCCACGGCTGGTGGAGTTTCGCAGCGGCGACGCCGATATCGCCATTCGCCACAGCGTCAAGTTCTCGTCCTGGCCGCGCGTCGAAGCGCGACGACTTGCTGAGGTCGAGATGATCCCCGTGATTGCGCCGGAGCTCACCCGGTCCGGCAGGCCGCTTTTGACGCCGGTTGATCTCATGCAGCATGCGCTCCTGTCCGAGGACAATCGCGAGCTTTGGGAGCAATGGTTTGCCGCCGCCGGGGCGGGGCCGGTGCGCATCGAACGCGGCGCGATCTTTAACGATGGCGCCATGGTGCTGCAGGCGACGCTGCGCGGCAACGGTGTCGGACTGATCGACCGCGATCATGTGTGCGACGACGTTGAGGCGGGGCGTTTGCTGCAGCCGTTCGATATCTCCGTACCCTATGGCGCCTTGTGGCTGGTGGTCCGGCGTTTCGACGCATTGTCGGAGGCGGCACAGGCGTTTGTGGCGTGGGTCGAGCGGACATATCCGGGGGCAGGGCGCGGGAATTGAGCTTCGAGTGGTTCTGTGAAGTGCGCTGGGTGGGGCTGCCCCTCATCCGCCTGCCGGCACCTTCTCCCCGCGCACGGGGAGAAGGCCGATGGTCTTGACCGTTTCAACGGAAACAATGGATTGGGCCCTCACTGTCCTGCCGGACATCTCTCCCCGCAGGCGGGAGAAGGCCCGGATGCAACCGGTTGGCGCCGCTCAAACGTTGCGGGTTGGCGAGATGAGTGCGGCTTGCGTCTCTCTCCCCGCTGGCGGGGAGAGATGTCCGGCAGGACAGTGAGGGGCAAGCGCCAGGCGACAAGCGGCGAGCAACTACAGCGCCGCGCGTCTTATCAGACGCGCAAAGGTCGCTGTAGCACTTTGAATTGCTGCATGTTTTTGTCCTTGAAACGGCTACGATTCAAGGAAACATGCAGCAGCGAACTCCGCAAGCCGCAGCTTATGGCGCGATCACGCTCCGCGCTTTGCCCGCTGCGCCTGCCAGTCCGCCCTGGTCGTCGCGTAGAGCACATGGCGAACGAGCTGTGGCTTGTCGGCGGGAATGCGCGGGTGGTTGAAGTCGCGTGCCGGGTCCCGGTGCATTCCGAGGCGGGCCATGACGGCGGTCGAGCGGGTGTTTTCGGGGATGGCGAAGGAGACGATTTCGCGAAGACCCTGCTCCTCGAAGCCGTAGCGCAGGAGATCGCGCGCGGCCTCGCTGATATAGCCCTTGCCCCAGAAGGGTAGCGCGAGCCGCCAGCCGATCTCGACGGTGCCTTGCGGCAGACAGGGTTCAAGGTCGGTATAAGCGAGGCCGCAGAAGCCGATGGGGCGGTCGTCGGCCTTGAGCGCCACCGCAAAGAAGCCGAGCCCGGTTTCGGCAATGCCGCGGCCGACGCGGTCGAACAGCGCGTCGGATTCCTCCCTGCTGCGGCGATGGGGGAAGAATTCCATCACCTTGGGATCGCTGTTGATCTCGAAGAAGAGATCACGGTCGCTTTCCTTCCAGGCGCGGATGCGCAGCCGTTCGGTCTCGGAAACGATCATCTGATGAAATCGGTCTTTCGATAGCCCTGCAGATAGAGAAGGGCCGTGAGGTCGCCATGGTCGATGCGGACCTTCGCCTGCTCGGCGACCACGGGCTTGGCGTGCAGCGCGACGCCGGTGCCGGCCAGCTGCAGCATGCCAAGGTCGTTGGCGCCGTCGCCGACGGCAAGCGCTTCGTCGGTCGAGATACCAAGCCGGCCGGCAATGTCGAGGAGGGCGTCGACCTTGGCCTGCTTGCCGAGGATCGGTTCGGCGACCTCGCCGGTCAGCGTGCCGTCCTTCTCGATCAGCGTATTGGCGCGGTTCTCCTGGAAACCGAGCATGTCTGCGACCGGGCCGGTAAACACGGTAAAGCCGCCGGATACGAGCGCGGTGTAGTAGCCCTTGGCCTTCATGGTGGCGATCAGCTCAGGGCCGCCCGGCGTCAGCGTGATGCGCCTGGCGATGACATCGCCGACGACGCTCGAGGGCAGGCCTTTCAGCAGCGCGACGCGCTCGATCAGCGCCGGCTCGAAGGCGATCTCGCCGTTCATGGCGCGCGCGGTAATGGCGGCGACCTTGTCCTTGAGCCCGACTTCGGCGGCAAGTTCGTCGATGCATTCCTGGCCGATCATGGTGGAATCCATGTCGGCGATCAGAAGCTTCTTGCGCCTGGTGTCGGTGTCCTGGACGGCGACATCGACGGCCAAGCCGCTGAGGGCGCCGCGCAGCGCCGCCTCGGCGGCAAAGGGATCTGTGCCGTCGGTGAGCGCGAGGTCGCAGGCGATGCCATCGGCAAGCCAATAGAGACCGGATGCCTTGACGGCGTCAGCGGCGGCTTCCGCGAGCGCTGGCGTCAGAACAGGATTTGACGGATTGGCGATAAGCGTGGCAACGAGAGCCATGGACAACAACCTTGAAACCGATACGGACGCGATCCTGATAACCGGGCCGACCGCCAGCGGCAAGTCCGCGCTTGCGGTCGAATTGGCGCGCCGGCATGGCGGCGTCGTCATCAACGCCGACAGCATGCAGGTCTACGACACGTTGCGGGTGCTGACGGCGCGCCCCGACGAGGCCGACATGGGCGGTGTCGAGCACTGTCTTTACGGCCATGTGCCGGCCGGCGAGGCCTATTCGACCGGGGGATGGCTGCGCGAGGCCGAGGCGCTGGTCGGCGCGCTGCGCAAGGACGGTCGCCTGCCGGTCTTCGTCGGCGGCACTGGGCTCTATTTCAAGGCGCTGACCGGTGGGCTTGCCGACATGCCCGAAATTCCAGCCGCCATTCGCGACGGGCTGCGCGAGCGGCTGAGGCAAGAGGGGCCGGAAGGGCTCCATGCCGAGCTTGCCGTGCGCGATCCGCAGACGGCAGGCACGCTGAAGGTCGGCGACGGCCAGCGTATCGTGCGTGCGCTCGAAGTGGTGGAGGCGACCGGCCAGTCGATCCGCGTCTACCAGCAGAAAAGCGGCCCTCAGATCATCGATCCGCAGCGGGCGCGAAAGCTGGTCGTGCTACCGGATCGCAAGGTGCTGCACGACCGCATCAACCGCCGCTTCGGCTTGATGCTGTCAGGCGGGGCGATCGGCGAGGTGCGAGCGCTCTTGGCGCTGAACCTCAATCAGGACATGCCGGTGATGAAGGCGATCGGCGTTGCCCAAATTGCAGCACTCCTGCGCGGCGAGATTGATGAGGCCGAGGTGGTCGAGACCGGCTCTGCGGCAACCCGGCAATATGCCAAGCGGCAGATGACCTGGTTCCGCAACCAGCTCGACGATAGCTGGCAGCGCATCGAGAGTGCTGCCGAGGCAATGTGAGCTCTGCCAGATGTGATCGTCTCACGATGACAGAATCCATAGGTCGTTACCGTTACCGAGTTGACATTTATCCACATTAGATCACCCTAAATTGTATATGGACTGCAGCGGTAATCTGGTCGTCGGCATAAGTTGGAAATGTCTTTCAGACGGTCATCCTACAGCGCCGCGCGTCTTATCGGACGCGCAAAGGTCGCTGTAGCACTTTGAATTGCTGCATGTTTTTGTCCTTAAAGCGGATACGATTTAAGGAGACATGCAGTAGGGATAGCCGGCTTTCGTTTCTCGGGCAGGGTCCGATGGGGTCTAAGCACATAAGACGGATCTTCTTTATCGAGCTCTATCGACAGCTTGGCGTTGTCTGGCCAATCCTGTCCGGCGTTCTTTGCATCATGGTTGGGTGCGGCCTCTTGATTGGGCGGATAGAGGGATGGCGGATGACCGACACCCTGTATTTCACCTTCGTCACTGGTCTGACCATCGGTTACGGCGATCTGGTGCCGAGCCATGCTTCTTCGCGCGTGCTGGCCGTCATGATCGGTCTTACGGGGATTGTGCTCACTGGCCTTGTTGCAGCCGTCAGTGTCCAGGCGCTGAGGGCCACGGCGAATGGTCGCACCGAGCGAGAGCCGCTAGACTGAGCCTTGTTCACTGTCGCCGTCCGCCGTCCGGTCGAGAAGCCTCGATGAGTTGGGGGTGTCATGAGTCAGCTTTGGAAAGAAATTCGGCACACTCCGGTTCTCTGGCTCCTGGTCCTGGCGCCGCTGGTGCTTGTGGCGCACAGCGCTGCACCCGATGCGCACACGCTGCTTTTTTTGCTTTCGGTCTTGGCGATCGTTCCATTGGCAACCTTGTTGAGCCATGCCACCGAAGCCGTCGCCGCCAGGACCGGCGACACGGTTGGCAGCCTTCTCAACGCGACGCTCGGCAATCTGACCGAGCTTATCATTGCGCTGGCCGCCTTGCGGCTTGGTCAATACACGCTGGTGAAGGCCTCATTGGCCGGCGCTATCGTTTGCAACACGCTTTTCATGCTCGGTGCTTCATTCCTGCTCGGCGGGCTGAAATATCACGTTCAGGACTACAATCACGTCAGCGCTCGGCTGCAAACGAACCTGCTCTTCCTGGCGACGATCGCACTGATCGTACCGTCGGCATTGGCGGGGGCCGACAGTGTCGCGGCAGCACCCGACTTCATGCAAGAACTTAGCTTCGGTCTGGCGATCCTTCTGATCATCGCCTATGGGCTGGGTCTGCTCTTCTCCCTGAAGAGCCATCGCGAATTCTTCGGTAGTGTAGACCACGCCGCTGCCTCGGATGAGGCTCCATGGCCGTTGAGTGTGGCCCTTGCAACGCTGGCCGCCGTGACGGTCATGGTCGCTCTGGTCAGCGAAGTGTTCGTGGAATCGGTGCAGCAGGCGGCAGAGACGTTCGGAATGACGCCCGCATTCGTGGGTTTTATCGTCGTGGCACTGGTGGGAGCGGCCGCGGAAATGGCTTCGGCATTTTCAGGTGCTCGCAAAAACCGGCTGGACTTGAGCGTGGGTATTGCGCTCGGCAGCGCGGCCCAGATCGCCCTTTTCGTTGCTCCCGTTCTCGTGCTGTTGAGTTACGTAATCGGCCCAACGCCGATGGACCTGCAGTTTTGGCCGGGCGCGGTGATCATGGTGCTCATCGCCACGATGACGGCCATCATCGTCACGATCAGCGGCCGTGCCGCCTGGTTTGTGGGCGTGCTGATGCTGATGGTCTATCTCATCTTCGCCATGACGCTCTACCTGCTGCCGCCCAAGCTTTTGTGAGCTCGCGCATAGGCACGCATGCCCGCGACAGACGCGGCGTTGCAGCGCGCCCGTTCTCTGGCGTCATTTCGGAAACAGGAAGGTCAGCGTCAACCGGACGCCCAGGCCTTCGGGGCCGTTGTCGGGCGCTGCTGCCCAATAGCGCACGCCGGCACCAAGGCTGATCGGCTGTTTGTCGATGGTGAACAGCTTGGAGACGTTGACGTTGATCGGGACGGTCCACTCGTCCGCCTTCCAGTCATAGGTGGATTCGGTGTTGAGCGAGAAAGTCCAGGCATCCTTCGTGGTGTAGGACAGGAACGGCTGCAGGAAGGTGGAGCTGATGTCGTTGCGCTCGTCGCTGCCGGCAAACGACCAGATGTGATTGGCGAGCGCGCCGTAGGTCCATTCGCCCTCCTGTTTGAGCACGACGACGGTCGGGCCGATGCCCCATTTTTCGCTGCCGAGCAGATCGTCGGTCGCCGTCGGGATCAGGAAGGCCGGGCCGACACCCCAGATGATACCGCTTTCCGTCGGCTTGGCCGGCGAGACGAAGAAGCTCTGCGTCGTGTCGCCGAGGCCGAACTGCGAGCCGCTCGCTCCCTCGATGTCGTTCTGCGAGGTCACCGGCAGAATGGTTCGCGAAATCACGGTCCAGTCGGCGTTCACCGACAAGGGAATGACCGGCTGGATATTGAGCGTCGATTTGCTGCCGTCGTTCGGTCCATAGCCGCGGTCATAATTGAACTGGAAGGGAACGCTGATCATCGCGGCGACGGGATTCGATAGCTTTTTGGCCAGTTCCTGGTTCGAATCCTGCGCCTGCGCCGTCGTGGCGAAGATGGCGGACAAGGCTACAGCGCATTTCAACCCGGCGTGTCGCATGTTTGATCCCCTCAGTCGGCTTTCATGCACCGACTCCGTGCACCCCGGCCGTGATTCTATGCCATCAGTTTGGGCGCGTAGCGGCAATTTAGCAACGCCAAGAAACCGGGGGTTAAACCGGAGGTAGAAGGATGGCGCGGTCCGCCTGTCTGCTCAGGCGGATTGATTTGCAAGAGATGCCAAAGCGATACTTGACCCGGGTGAAGCGTCCCTATCGCCGGTTATCCGACCGGCAAAGTTCGGAGCCGCCTTCAAGATGCTGCCGAGCCGGCGCCCAAGGCGCAGGCGCGCCTCAGGGCTTGCGAATGATGCTGCCGAGCGGCCGCTTGAACAGGCTGTCACGCAGGGAACCCTCGCGTCGCGGTTCGGCAGCGGGGCGGGCAGGATAGGGATCGGCCGGTGGCTGTGGGCGATGACCGGCCGTCGGCTCCGGTGTTTCGGTCAGAAGCTGCTGGCGGATCTGGTTGAAGCGCTCGAGCTGCGGATTGCTGGGCTCGGGTGCGCGCGGCAGCATATCGAGGCGGTAGGGCTCGATCTCGGCTGTGGCTTCGTCGAACCTGGCATCCTCGGGCTCGTCGCGCGCCTCGGGGCCGAGTTCGGTGGCCCAGAGCCGCTCTTCCTGTTCGCCGGCGCTGGTTGCCGCCAGATAGCTCTGTTGAAAATTCGAGATGTTCGGGCCGGCGATTGCCCGCATGCGGTTGACGATCGAGCGGATGTCGACGGTCGGCGGCGCGTCCTCGTCGATCCGGTCGGTGATGCCGTGGGCGCGGGGCAGCCGCTCCTCGTTGACGCGGGCAAAGCGCATGCGCATCGGCACGGCGACTGCCTCGCCGAAGGCAATGGCTTCGCCGTTGCCGATCGACGAGATGAAGCTGGTGGTCGAGGTCGACGAATTGGGGATCGCCGAGCGGATGATGTCCTGGTCGCGGTCATTGGCCAGCCGCATGGCAAAGACCGTCGAGCACTGCGACAGGATCGTCGGATCGAGTTCGCCCGGACGCTGGGTGATGATGCCGAGCGAGACCCCGTATTTGCGGCCTTCCTTGGCAATGCGGGCAATCGCCTGGCGCGTCGGCAGGAAGCCGAGCGAGGGATCGGCGGGCACATAGCGGTGGGCCTCTTCGCAGACGACCAGCATATGGATGCCGCCATTGCTCCAAAGGCCGATTTCGAATGCCATGCGGCAGAGAACCGAGGCGACGGAGTTGACGACTTCCGAAGGGATGCCGGCAAGCTGGAACGTGGCGATCGGCCGGCCTTCGCCGGGGATGCGGAAGACCTTGGCGATCGTGTCCTGGATCGTGTCGGAGATCGTGTTCGACGAGAACATGAAATGGTAACGCGGATCGTTGATCGCCGAGACGATCCTGACCTTGAGCGAGCGCAGGTGCGGCTTGTCGTTTCGCCCTTCGAGCCGGCCGATGCGCTCGTCGATCAGCGCCAAAAGGTCGGCGATGCGATAGGGCACCGGCGTATCGGCGGTAATCGAGCTTTTTTCCGTCTGGCGGCGCACGAGGCCGGATTCGGCGCTGCCCTTGAACGCTTTCTTTGCGTCGGGAATGACGTCGCGCAGGATATCGAGCTCTTCGGGGATCGCGGGCCGGCCGCGGAAGATCACCTCGGCGAACTCTTCCAGGCGGAAGAACCAGAAGGGCAGGTCGAGCGTATCGGGGTCGATGACGACTGAGAGTTCCGGGAAGGCGGCGGCGAATTCGTTGTGCGGATCGAGGATCAGCACGCGCAGTTTCGGATCGGCGGCAATCGCCTTGTTCAGCAGCAGCGTCACGGCGGTCGATTTGCCGACGCCTGTTGTGCCGACGATGGCAAAATGCTTGGCCAGCATCGACGGCACGTGGATCGTCGCATCGAGGCTCTCGTCCTGGGTCAGCTTGCCGATGATGCAGCAATCATCCTGGCCGGAATCGTAGATGCGGGCGAGATCGGCGGCACGAATGCGGTGGGCGACGGCGCCGAGATAGGGGTATTGGCTGATGCCGGCGGAAAACTCCTCGCGGCCGCCGGGGCCGACATGGACTTCGCCCATCAGCTCGACCTCGATGCGGAAGGTGTTGTTGGTCTCTTCGCCCCATTCGCTGCTGGCCGTCTGCATGGAATAGACCAGCGCGACGACGCGGTTCTTTCCAACCGTGATCGAGATCAGCCGGCCGACCGACCAGAGTTCCGTCAGCGAGGTCTCGCCGTTTTCGGCGACGGCGGCGATGGTTGCGCGCGAGCCGCTGCAGGCGACGACGCGCCCGAGAAAGCGGTTGCCTCGCTTCAAGCCGTCACGGCGATCCTGCTCTCCGGCACGGATCGAGGAATGAAGATCATTGTTCAGCAACGCAAAACCCCGGCACAACGGTTCTCCATGTTAGCGCCGGGGATTTAACAAGTGGTTTCGTGCATTTGCGCGCCGGTGGAGAGGGGGACGATCAATCATTCAACCAAACGGTTGACTATCTGGTTGCGCGAGCGTACATTCAACCAACTGGTTGAATTATAGGTGCCTGAGATGATGTTCGTCTTTCACCCCGATCACCTGCCGAATGCCCACGAACGCTTCTGGACCAGCCGTCTCGACCGTCTCGAAAGGGTGTTGCGCCAGCATGTGCATCCATCCGCTGAAAGCCATGGCCCGATCGGCCGCGGACAGACCGGCTCACGTCCAATCGAAACTCAGCCGGCCGAGCCCGGCCCGCTGAACCCAAGCCCGACAAACCCAAGCCCCGCAAACCCAAAAAGGAGACGACCGATGAACGATCTCGCGAGCCTCGACGCCTATGGCGTGCTGAGCGAACCCGACACCTTGAAGCTGACGCGGCTCTTGCCGGGCCCGATCGAGCGGGTCTGGGCCTATCTGACCGAAAGCGACCTGCGCAAGCAGTGGCTGGCGTCCGGGCAGATGCAGATGCAGGTTGGCGCGCCGGTGGAGCTCGTGTGGCGGAACGACGAGCTCAGCAACCCGCCCGGCGAGCGCCCGGCCGGCTTCCCGGAAGAGCACCGGATGGCAAGCCAAATCACCGAACTCGACCCGCCGCGAAAACTCTCCATAAGCTGGGCCGGCAGCGGCGACGTTTCCTTCGAGCTCGCGCCGGTGGGCAACAAAGTGCTCTTGACCGTGACCCATCGCAGCATTGCCGATCGCGCCACCATGCTGATGTTCGGTGCCGGCTGGCACATGCATCTCGACGTTCTGGCTGCTCGTGCCAACGGCGAGGAACCGCAACCTTTCTGGGACGGCTGGAGCCGGCTGATGAAGGACTACGAGGAGCGCCTTCCGGCCTGAGGAGGGGCGCCCGGTCACAACAGGCGTGTGGCACCGGCGTCTCCGGCGCCATGACCATCGGCTTTGTTTCCATGGCGGTGGCAAGCATGGCCTGGTGCCGCCTGTCGGCCCGGCTGGGAGCGCCCAAGACAACCGGCCGCTCTCAGCCCTTGAAGCGCTCCGCCTCTTCAGACCCTCGCGTCGCATCGCCCGCGCTATAGGAGTGCGCGCCGGTGCCGGCGAGCTTGCCGCCGGCGACGATCAGATAGTCCTCGCGGATCGGCCTGCCTTCGAACCAGCATTCCAGGATCTCCCGCGTGCCGGCGGCGTAGCGCGCCTGGGCGGATAGCGACGATCCCGAAATATGGGGCGTCATGCCGTGGTGCGGCATCGACCGCCAGGCATGGTCCTTCGGCGGTGGCTGCGGGAACCACACGTCACCGGCATAGCCGGCAAGTTGGCCGGTCTCGAGTGCCCGCGCGACGGCGTCGCGATTGCAGATCTTGCCGCGAGCCGTGTTCACCAGATAGGCACCGCGCTTCATCCTGGCGATCATCGCTTCGTCGAAGAGGTCTTCCGTCTCCGGGTGGAGCGGCGCGTTGATGGTGACGACATCGCAGACGGGCACCATGTCGGCCGCCGTCTTGTGGAAGACAACGCCGAGTTCCTTCTCGACCGTGTCGGGGAGGCGGTGGCGGTCGGTATAATGCAGCTTGACGTCGAACGGTTTCAGCCGGCGAAGCACGGCGCTGCCGATCCGCCCGGCACCGACCGTGCCGATCTCCATGCCCTCGATGTCGTAGGAGCGCGCGACGCAATCGGCGATGTTCCAGCCGCCTTTGACGACCCATTGGTAGGAGGGGATATAGTTGCGCGCCAGGCTGAGGATCATCATGACCACGTGTTCGGACACGCTGATCGAGTTGCAGTAGGTCACTTCCGCGACGGTGATGCCGCGGTCGATCGCGGCCTGGAGATCGACGTGATCCGAGCCGATGCCGGCGGTGATCGCGAGTTTCAGCTTGCTCGCCTTGGCGATCCTTTCGGCGGTCAGGTAGGCCGGCCAGAAGGGTTGCGAGATCACGATCTCGGCGTCGACGAGCTCGCGTTCGAAGACGCTGTCGGGACCGTCCTTGTCGGCGGTGACGACCAGGCTGTGTCCCAGGCTTTCGAGAAACGGCCTCAGGCCCAGTTCACCGGAGACGCTGCCCAGCAGCATTCCCGGCTGAAAATCGATGGCCTTGGGCGCGGGAAGCGCCTGGCCGCCGGGGTAGCGCTCGAGTTTCGGCAGCCCATCCCGCGCGTAACTTGTGGGATATCCCTCGACCGGATCGTCGTAGAGGACGCAAACGACCTTTGCCATTTCCATCTCCCTTCATCGAGAAAACGAAGAGGGAGGCCCTCGACACTCTCAACGCTGCCGGTCAACGCGGACGAACAGCAGGGCGATGTGCTCTGTTGAAGTATCTGTGGCCGGCAGGTCGCTGTAACGCTTGGCTTTCTGCATGTCCTTCGATCGATGCCAATTTCGGGATGATGCAGCAGGGCTCCCATGTTCGTAGCGTTGGCAACATTCTTAGATCACGATCATCTTGGGTCGGATCGACCCAAGATCATAAACGTGATCGCTTCTCATAAGTTCGAGCGGGATGCGGGCGGAAAACCGCATACACTTTTCCTCATCCCGCTCTACAGCGCCGCGCGTCTTATCAGACACGTAAAGGTCGCTGTAGCACTTTGAAGTACTGCATGTTTCCTTAAATCCGGTACGATTTAAGGAAACATGCAGTAAGGAAAGTGGAGGAGCCGCGCAAGGTTTCAAGTGGCGCGGCCCGACGCTGCGTGCGAACAGACGTCGCAGGCGCGCATCCCGACGATGCACGCTCGCTTCGGCGCCGGGCGCCGTCATGCGCGGCGGTTCCGAAAAAGCGTTGACGCTTTAGCTCTTTGTGTTTATCAAATCGTCCCATGATAAATTTTGCGGTTATTCTTGTGGTGGGACGGCGCATGGGCAGGATGGTGTAACCATCCGGCGGTAGCCACCCATGCGCTAAACGAGGCTCCTGACGGGGCCTTTTTTTATGCCTTCAAACAAGCTAAGCACCCAACTGGGAAAAGGGACGGAAGCAAGTCAATGAGCGGTACAGAGAACCAGATGACAGGCGCGGAGATCGTTCTCCAGGCACTGAGGGACAACGGCGTCGAGCATATCTTCGGCTATCCCGGTGGCGCCGTGCTTCCGATCTACGACGAAATCCACCAGCAGGAGGATATCCAGCACATCCTCGTTCGCCACGAGCAGGGCGCCGGCCACATGGCCGAAGGTTATGCCCGCTCCACCGGCAAGGTCGGCGTCATGCTGGTCACCTCCGGTCCCGGAGCGACCAACGCCGTCACGCCGCTGCAGGACGCGCTGATGGATTCCATCCCGCTCGTCTGCATCTCCGGCCAGGTTCCGACCTCGCTGATCGGTTCGGACGCTTTCCAGGAATGCGACACGATCGGCATCACCCGGCCATGCACCAAGCACAACTGGCTGGTTCGCGACGTCAACGATCTCGCCCGCATCATCCATGAGGCGTTCCGCATCGCCCAGTCCGGCCGTCCGGGCCCGGTCGTTGTCGACATCCCGAAGGACGTGCAGTTTGCGACCGGCACCTACACGCCGCCGTCCGCCGTTCCGGCCCAGACGAGCTACCAGCCGAAGACGCAGGGCGACCTGAAGAAGATCGAGGAAGCCGTCGAGCTGATGAAGACGGCCCGCCGTCCGATCATCTATTCCGGCGGCGGCGTCGTCAATTCCGGCCCGCAGGCCTCGCACCTGCTGCGCGAACTGGTCGAGCTCACCGATTTCCCGATCACCTCGACGCTGATGGGTCTGGGCGCCTATCCGGCCTCCGGCAAGAACTGGCTCGGCATGCTGGGCATGCACGGCACCTACGAAGCCAATATGGCGATGCATGACTGCGACGTCATGGTCTGCATCGGCGCGCGCTTCGACGACCGCATCACCGGCCGCCTCAACGCCTTTTCGCCCAACTCCAAGAAGATCCACATCGACATCGATCCGTCATCGATCAACAAGAACGTTCGCGTCGACGTGCCGATCCTCGGCGATGTCGGCTCGGTTCTGGAAGACATGGTTCGGCTGTGGCGCGCGGCCAAGAAGGCCGACGACAAGACGCGGCTGGCCGACTGGTGGGAAGGCATCGTCAAGTGGCGGGCGCGCAACTCGCTGGCCTATGCGGCCAACGACGACGTCATCATGCCGCAATACGCGATCCAGCGGCTCTATGAGCTGAGCAAGGGCCGCGACACCTACATCACCACCGAGGTCGGCCAGCACCAGATGTGGGCCGCCCAGTTCTTCGGCTTCGAGCAGCCGAACCGCTGGATGACCTCGGGTGGTCTCGGCACCATGGGTTACGGTTTCCCGGCCGCCATCGGCGTCCAGGTCGCCCATCCCGACGCCCTCGTCGTCGACATCGCCGGCGACGCCTCGATCCAGATGTGCATCCAGGAAATGTCCTGCGCGGTTCAGTACGGCCTGCCGGTCAAGATCTTCATCCTCAACAATCAGTACATGGGCATGGTGCGCCAGTGGCAGCAGCTGCTGCACGGCAACCGCCTGTCGCACTCCTACACCGAGGCGATGCCTGATTTCGTCAAGCTGGCCGAAGCCTATGGCGGCGTCGGCATCCGCTGCGACAAGCCGGGCGAACTCGACGCTGCGATCCGCCAGATGATCGACACGCCGGCACCCGTCATCTTCGATTGCCGCGTTGCCAACCTCGCCAACTGCTTCCCGATGATCCCATCGGGCAAGGCCCACAACGAGATGCTGTTGCCGGACGAAGCCACCGACGAAGCGGTCGCCAACGCGATCGACGCCAAGGGCCGCCAGCTGGTTTGAGATAGGGACAGGAAACAAGACAATGAGCGCACACCTTCAACCGACCGGTTCCGCCTATTTCATCGCCAAGGAAACCGAGGTCGCCGAAACGCATACGCTTTCGGTTCTCGTCGACAACGAACCGGGCGTTCTCGCCCGGGTTATCGGCCTGTTTTCCGGCCGCGGCTACAACATCGAGAGCCTGACCGTTTCGGAAACGGAACATGAGGCGCATCTGTCGCGCATCACCATCGTCACCCGCGGCACGCCGCACGTGCTCGACCAGATCAAGAACCAGCTCGAGCGGCTGGTTCCGGTGCACCGCGTCGTCGATCTGACCGTGCGTGCGGGCACGCTCGGCCATGACCGCCCGGTCGAGCGCGAACTGGCGCTCGTCAAAGTGCATGGCTCGGGCGACCATCGCGTCGAGGCCCTGCGGCTGGCGGACGCCTTCCGCGCCTCGGTCATCGACGCCAACATCGATCACTTCGTCTTCGAAATCACCGGCAAGCCCTCGAAGATCGAGCAGTTCATCGCCATCATGAAGCCGCTCGGCCTCATCGAAGTCTGCCGCACCGGCATCGCCGCGATGAACCGCGGCCCGCAGGGCATGTGATTTTCGGTCAGCGGGTAGGGGGTGACCTTTATCTGAGCCAGGCAGGTGGGGGTGCGCCTCCCCCCAGCCTCTCCCCGCAAGCGGGGAGAGGGGGTAGCGACCTCGAGTTTGCCGCGTCTATCCTTCTCCCCGCAGGCGGGGAGAAGGTGGCCGGCAGGCCCGATGAGGGGCGGGCGGAGCCCTGACTGCAGCCGTCGATTTTTCTGCTTTTCTCCTCAAATCATCTCCAACGACCGCTTGCGCTTCGGCGGCGGGAAGGCGTTGTCGAGGGCGGTGAGGTTTTCAGGCGTCAGGTGGATGTCCATCGCGTCGCGGTTTTCGCGGGCGCGTGTCGCCGATCCGGTCTTGGGGATCGAGATCACCCCGGGGCGGGTTTTGAGGAAGGCGAGCGCGATCTGCGCCGGGGTTGCCTGATGCGCCTTGGCGATGTGGACTAGGTCGGGATTGCGCAGCAATCGACCCTCGTCGAGCGGCGAGTAGGCCATGATCGCGACGCCGCGCTCTTGGCACCAGCGCAGGAGGTCGTATTCGATGCCGCGCCGCGACAGATTGTAGAGCACCTGGTTGGCGGCGACGTGTCTGCCGCCGGGAACCGCCAGCAACTCCTCCATGTCGTCGACATCGAAGTTGGAAACGCCCCAGGCGCCGATCTTGCCGGCCTTCTTCAACGCTTCGAAGGCGGCCACCGTTTCGGCGAGCGGATAGCCGCCGCGCCAGTGCAGCAGATAGAGATCGATATGGTCCATGCCGAGATGTTTCAGGCTGCGCTCGCAGGCGGCCTCGGTGCCGATCCGGCTGGCGTTGGACGGCAGCACCTTGCTGACGATGAAGGCGTCGTCGCGCCGGCCGCGCACGGCTTCGCCGACGATGCGCTCCGAGGCGCCGTTGCCGTACATTTCGGCGGTGTCGATCAGCGTCATGCCGAGGTCGAGCCCGGCCTGCAGGCTCTTTACCTCGTCTGCAGCGCGCGAGCGTTCGTCGCCCATGCGCCAGGTGCCCTGGCCGAGAACCGGGACGGAGCGTCCGTCGGGCAGGGTGGTCGTCGGTATCGGATCATGCATCGCGGACTTCCTCGTAAACGACCGATCGAGAAGGCTCGAACCGGAATCGGCCGGGCCTCCTGCAATTTAGACCGCTCGCTGGATTTGGCCAGTTTGTTGCGATCGTCCGCCATGATGCGGCGTCAACAAATTCCTAACCATGGCCGGCTTCTCCACCGACACCGGCGCCGAAATACGGCAGATGCCGTATGTCACGTCCCCCCCTCGGAGCGTACACCGCGACGTGGTGTCTACAACCGTGGCACGCTGCTCGCGAGCGAGCATTCTCGATGAACCGAGGAGATGGAAATGAACAAGGTGATCATAGCAGCGTTGACGTCGATCGCACTGGCGGGATCGGCGCTGGCCGCAACGTCCCCGTCCGTGTCGTTCAACGACACGGACGTTGTCGTAAATCAGGGCAAGTCACAAGCGGTCGAAGTCGCCGACGGAAACAGGAAGCCGGGGGGAAACTTCTACACGCGTGAGCGGCAGGACAAGAGCCCGAATAGGCAACCGGCTGGTAAGAAGCCGCTTTGATGGCGCTGCCCCTCGCGACCTGCTTGCCAAGGTGCGGGGGGTATTCGCTCCTGTTTAACTCTATCGGGCTCGTGGTTGCCTGATGTTGTCACCGTGACAATTCCGGGCTGGTTGCGGGAATTAGGTCAGCTATGTTGACCTAATGCAATCGGAGGAAGACCATGCAAGCCGACACACTCCTGGCGCTGTTTCTGTTCGCGTTTACGACGTCGATCACACCGGGACCGAACAATATGATGCTCTTTGCCTCGGGCGTGAATTTCGGCTTTACGCGGACCATCCCGCATATGCTCGGCATCGGTGCCGGCTTCTTCGTGCTGCTGATCGCCGTCGGCTTCGGCCTCGGGGCGCTCTTGCATTCCGTTCCGCTTCTCTACACCGCGCTGAAGTTTGCCGGCGGCGCCTATCTCGTCTGGATCGCCTGGAAGATCGGCACCTCGCGCTCGCTTGGCGAAGGCACGGCCGGTGCGAGCCCGATGACCTTCCTGCAGGCGGCCGCCTTCCAATGGGTCAACCCGAAGGCCTGGGTCATGGCCGTCTCGGCGATGGCGACCTATACCGATAGCGCAAGCTATCTCTTCAGCGTTCTCGTCGTCGGACTCGTCTTCGCGCTCGTCAACTTCCCGAGCGTTTCGACCTGGGCCGGCTTCGGCTCGGTCCTGCGCCAATGGCTGTCGGAGCCGGCACGGCTCAAATGGTTCAATATCACCATGGCGGTGCTGCTCGTCGTCAGCCTCTGGCCGATGCTAAAATAGCGAAAACGATTCCGGTTTTTCGGTTTATGCGGTAGGACTAGTGCCCAGTTCTTCAAGTCGGCGTCGAATGACGGATAGAATTATACAGCAAGTTTAATGTGTTACGGCGTCCTTGATGCGCAATGTTAGACGCGCGGCGCTGTAACGGCGTTGCCGGCAGAGGAGCCACGGAATGTCTGCGCATGACCACGGGCATGACCACGATCACGGCGATCATCATCACGACAACCATTTTACCGACATGGAAGCGCGGGTGAAGGCGCTGGAGACCGTGTTGACGGAAAAGGGGTTGATCGATCTCGCGGCGATCGATGCCATCGTCGAGACTTACGAGACGAAGATCGGCCCGCGCAACGGCGCCCGGGTGGTGGCGAAGGCCTGGGTGGATCCCGATTTCGCCGAGTGGCTGAAGCGCGATGCGACGGCGGCGATCGCCAGCCTTGGCTATACCGGCCGGCAGGGCGAGCACATGCGCGCCGTCTTCAATACGGCAGACACGCACAATCTCGTCGTCTGCACCCTCTGCTCCTGTTATCCTTGGTCGGTGCTCGGCCTGCCGCCGGTCTGGTACAAGGCGCCGCCCTATCGTTCGCGCGCGGTCATCGACCCGCGCGGCGTGCTTGCGGAATTCGGGCTGACGCTCTCCGAGGACAGGCGCATCCGCGTGTGGGATTCGACGGCGGAGCTGCGCTATCTCGTGGTGCCCGAGCGGCCAGCGGGGACCGATGGTCTCAGCGAGGAAGAGCTTGCCGACCTCGTGACCCGCGACTCGATGATCGGCACCGGGCTTGCGCTTTCTCCGGAGACGCAGCGATGAACGGCCCGCACGATCTCGGCGGGCAGCATGGGCTGGGTCCGGTAGCGCCCGAGACGAACGAGCCCTATTTTCACGCCGAATGGGAAAAGCGGGCGCTCGGCGTGACGCTCTCCTGCGGCGCTTTCGGTGCCTGGACGATCGACGAGAGCCGGCACGCGCGCGAATGCCTGCCGCCGGCGACCTACCTTTCGGCGAGCTATTACGAGATCTGGACGCGGGCGCTGGAAGCGCTGTTGAAACGGCACGGCTTCGTCACCCAGGCCGAGCTCGACGGCGGCCACATGCTCGAAAAAGGCGCCGAGCCCAAGCGCGTGCTGAAGGCCGATATGGTGCCGGCGGCCCTTGCCAAGGGCGGCCCTTGCGACCGGCCGGTCGATGCGCGCCCGCGCTTTGTCGTCGGTGAGCGGGTGCGGACGAAGAATTTCAATCCGACGACCCATACGCGGCTGCCACGTTACGCGCGCGCCAAGGTCGGCACGATCGAGGCGGTGCAGGGCTCCTTCGTCTTTCCCGATGACAACGCCCATGGCCGGGGTGAGAATGCGCAGTGGCTCTATACCGTGGTGTTCGACGGCGACGAGATCTGGGGCGAGGGCGCCGATCCGACGCTGATCGTCTCGATCGATGCCTGGGAGAGTTATCTTGAGCACCTGTAAGACGACATCGCCGCTTGCCGCTTCCGCCGAGCTGCCGAAATCGCCCGAGGGCGATCCGGTCTTTGCCGAGCCGTGGCAGGCTTCCGCCTTCGCCATGACCGTGCGGCTGCACGAAAAGGGCGTCTTTTCCTGGAACGAATGGGCAGAGGCGCTTTCGGCCGAACTCTACAAGCCCGGCCGCAAGGCCGATGCCAGCGATTATTTCGATTGCTGGGTGGCGGCGCTGTCGCGGCTCGTCACCGAGCTTTCGATCACCTCCAACGGTCAGCTGGACACCCTGACGAAGAGCTGGCAGCGCGCGGCCGAAGCGACCCCGCACGGAAAGCCGATCCTCATTGAGAACGATCCGCTGCGGTGATTGTGCCGGGCAGTTGTTGGCTCGACGCCAAGACGGGACGAGCAGCGCAGTCATCGATGACTGCAACGTCAAGGGCGCTACGCGGCCCAGGGCATGCCTCCGATAGCCTCTGCTAGGGAAGAAAGAAGCCAATGCAATCCGGCGCTTGAGCCATGGCAAGGAAAAGATGTTGGCGAACGCGGCTTTGTCAACGATGATCAAATGCGAGGATGAGGTCGCCGGCTGATCACATCCAAAAGAATTGCGCGATGCGGCGCCGGCCGTCCCAACATCCCTCCTGACCAGCAAGTTGTTCAAGACCATCCGTGCAAAGTCCCAGCGATTGAGTCCATTCAGGTCGTATCAATAGCGGAGGAAGACATGAGATCCGAAAGTCGACTAGCCACAGGAATACTCGCCTTGGCACTGTTCGTGCCTGCTGCGCATGCGGAGGATGATGCCCGCGCCATTCTTAAATCCATGTCGGATTACCTGGCGAAGCAGCAGGCCTTCACTGCAACCTTCAACTCCGACATTGAGGTTGTGACGCCCGAAATGCAGAAGGTTCAGTTCGCGAGTTCGGGTCAGGTTTCCGTCAGCCGCCCGGACAAGGTGCATGCCGCCCGCACAGGCGGTTTCGCCGATATCGAGATGTTTTTCGACGGCAAGCAGATGACTATTCACGCGAAGGACGCCAAAGTCTTTATGCAGACCGATGTGCCGGGGACGATCGACGATCTGGTTTCGAAGCTTGAAGCAGACGGCCATGCGTTGCCCGGAGCCGACCTGATTCTGTCGAACGTCTACGATGCGCTCAATGCCGGCGTCATCGATGCCAAGCATATAGGCACCGGCGTGGTTGGCGGAGTGGAATGCGAGCACCTCGCCTTCCGCAACGCGGATACGGACTGGCAGTTGTGGGTGCGCACCGGGCCAGAACCAATTCCCTGCAAGTATGTCATCACCTCCAAGGCCGTGGGGGCTGCGCCGCAGTATACGCTCGTCATCAATTCCTGGAGTGGAGGGGCGAAGGATGATTTCTCGTTCGCACCGCCGGCCGACAGCAAGCAGGTGGATGCGAAGGCGATGCCCCATATCGACGAAGTTCCAGAAGGAGCGAACCAATGACCCGCCGCACAAGACTCGCCGCCCTGACAGGCGGTATTGCCATGATGCTCTTGGGCGATCTTCCGACAAATGGGACCGGTTCTTTCATCTCCGAAGCCCAGGCCCGTGTCGGACGCCCGCTGACGCCCGTAAGCTACGCCGGAGTGGCGCGCCGGACGACGCGCCGGACCGTTGCCGCGGGAACTGCGGTCGGCGCAGCAGTCTACGCCCCCGGCTGCGTGCAGGCTGTCGATGCATACGGGCGGATTTATTACAGGTGTCCCTGAAGGCTCACGCCGTTGACCGAACACGACGCGCGCCGAAGGTAGGTCCTGGACGCCGCAGCCGAATATCCGATCTTGAGAGACGCCGGCGCAGGAACGGCGTTCAAGACGCCACAGTCTTCTCGAACTGGCGGTAGCATTCGTCGGCGACCTTCTGCAAAAGCGCGCGCGGCACTTCGCCGGTGACGGCGTAGCCGATCGGACCGTCGATCCAGTAGAAGGTTTCGACGCCGCCGCTGCTGTCGATGCGGAAGCTCGTTTCGCGGTTGTCGGGGTTGCGGCCGAGAAGCACCGTCAGCCGCTGGCCGCTCGCGTCCTCATACATGAACAGCGCGCCCGCCTTGCCGTTGACCGGCAGAAGCCGGCCGCCGACGAGCGAAAAACCGAGCTTCGACAGGTCGGGGATGTTGAGCGGATGATCGAGCCGCTTGCCGAGCCAGGTGGCAAGGTGGGTCTGCTGGTCCGGCCCGACCTCGACGGCGTGGCGCACCTCGCTTGCATAAATCAGGAAGGCCGATTGCGCCTGCCGCGGCAGGCTTTCACCCACCTGGGCCACCTGTTCAGGGCGTCCGGGGGCGAGGATATGCGGGGCATAAAGCCCGGTGAGGGCGCCGGCGGCAAAGAGCAGCAGACCGGCGGCAATACGGCCACCAAGGCTCGCATTCCATCGATTGCCCGAAGGAAGGGCAGCCTGCCTGCCGCTCGCGCCTGAAAGCAGCGTCCGGTCGCGCTCGTCGCTGCGGGCATAGGTGGAGAACATGGCACGAAGCTCGGTTGCCTGGCCCTGCCATTGACGGACTTCCTCGGCGCGCGCGGGGTTGCGCCCAAGCCATAACTCGACCCGCGCCCGGTCCGCCTCGCTCAGGAAGCCATCGACATAGGCGTGGAGGTCGTCGTCGGAGACGGTGTTCAATTCGTCCGTCATTTCGGTCTCCGCATGCTGATCACGTTGTCGTCCTTCATCGCTTCGGCAAGCTGGTGGCGCGCTCGCGACAGGCGCGACATCACCGTGCCGATCGGAATGGCCAGCATGTCGGCCACATCCTGGTATCGGTATCCCTCGATCACCACGAGCATCAGCACCGAGCGGTTTTCCGTCGAAAGGCCGTTCAGCGCCCGTTCCAGCCGCGAGCGTTCGAGCGGATCGCTCTCATGGGTTTCCGCCTGCAGGCCGAGATCGTCGTCGAGCTCGACCTGCGGGTGCAGCGCCGTGTGCCGGTGCCGGTTGCGGCTGAGATTGGTCATGATGGTGAAGGCCCAGGCGCGCAGGTTGACGCCACGCCACTGGGCGCGGCGCGCCAGAACCTTCTCGACACAATCCTGCAGCAGGTCTTCACCGTCCGGATCCGAGCGCACGAGGCTGCGCGAATAGCGCCGGAGCGCCGGCATCAGCGCCAGCACGTCCTCCTCGAACCGGTCGGATGCGGGGTCATGCTCCCCCGCATCCGCATTTGCGCCGTCACGGCTTGACGACATCCCATTCGCCCTTCAAGCCGTCTCCGGTAATGTCACCCATCTTCGCGTCCTTGATAAAGAAGTAGAGCGGCATGCCGTCCTTTGCCCACTGCTTGGCTCCATCCTTGCGCTCGACGATCGTAAAGGCGCCTTCGGCCGCCGCATCGCCTTCGACCATGAACGGCGGCCAGTTCTTCGCGCATTCGTCATAGCAACTGGAAACGCCGCCCTTGTCGTCCTTGTAGGTGTAAAGCGTCATGCCGTTTGCTGCGGCCAGCACATTGCCCTTTGCCGTTTCCACCGTCTTGACCGGAGGTGCCGCAAAGGCGGCGCCGGCGACAAGGGAAATGGCAATCGCTAGGGGTAACGTTCTCATGGGAGCTTTCCTTCCTCAAGTTGTTTCTACTGCATCATTCTTCAGCGTCCTTTGCGCGTCATCTTTGACCCGCGGCGCTGCAGCGGAGCGCGCAGGCGCGCGGATCCTGACATGAGACACGGGGAGGGCGGGGATTATTCCCGGATGTGTTGCATCGTCACAAATTTCTCGAGCGCCGACGCAGACGAGCTGTACCGCGTTCAGGCGCGATCGGCGACGAAGCGGGCGAGCGCCGGGCCGATCATGGTGATGATCATCAGGCGGGCGCTCTGGAGCGCCATGACGAAGGAGAGGTCGACATTGCTGGAGGCGGCGATCACCGCGATCGAATCGAGCCCGCCAGGGCTGGTGGCGAGATAGGCGGTCAGCGGGTCGATGTCGGCGACCTTGATCAGGAGCAGGGCAAGCAGGCCGGAAAACGAGATCAGCACGACGATCGAGATCACCGTCGGCACCAGCGCGCGGCGCGCATGGGCAAGGATGGAGCGGGTGAAGCCGAGGCCGATGTTCCAGCCGAGCAGCGCGTAACAGAGCGCCAGCAGCCATTGCGGCAGCTCGGTGGTCATGACGCCGCTGACATTGAGGGCGGCGCCGACGAGGAACGGCGGCAGGAAGGCGCCGGCCGGCACACGCAGCATCCGGCCGGCAAAGGCCGCACCGAGCCCGACGGCAAGCGTTGCCAGGAACGGCAATGCGGAGACCGGCTCGAACCAGACGATCGCGGTTTCCGCCGCCGCGCCGGTCACCCAGAGATGGGCGACCATCGTTGCGGTGCTGGCAACGAAGATGACGCGCAGATACTGCATGAAGGCGACCAGGCGCGCATCGGCGCCATAGGCATCCGCCATCAGCAGCATGGTGGAGGCGGCACCTGCCGACGAGCCCCAGATCGCCGTCGTGCCCGGCAGAATGCGCATGCGGGTGATCACCCAGCCGCACAGCGTGCTGACGGCGATGACGGAGAGGATGACGCCGAGGAACAGCGGCCAATTGCCGGAAAAGGTGCCGAGCATACCGGGTGTCATCGCGCCGGCGATCATCATTGCAAGAATGAACTGCACGCAGAAGAACATCTGCTTGGGCAGGCGGATGGTGCAGCCGTTCATGCCGAAGAGCACGGCCGCCAGCATCGGCCCCATCAGCAATCCGGCGGGGATGCCGATCAGCTCGAGGACCACCGTAAAGACCACGGAAACCAGCGTGAGCAGCAGCCATTGCAGCGCCGGTGCAAGGCGGCCGATGCCGACGGCTTCAGAAGACGAGGGCGTGGCGGGCTGGTCGGGCTTCAAGGGCATTCTCCGGCATTGCCTCAGTCGGCTGGCGCGTTCGTGCCTGCCTGATCAGGATGGCGCGGACCGTCTCGGGATCGAGACGCCTGCAACCGCTCGTTAGCAGCATTGCGCGCGGGCATTCAAGCGGCAGGCAGGCCACAGGGCAAGAAAGTGCCACAGCGGATTTGGCGGGAGGCCGAGCGACTGGCTGGGAGACGCAATACCGTGACATGGCGTGCGCCATTGTGCAGCCGCGCTGTGCATCCTCGCGCCGATAGATCGGCGATATCGCCTTGATCTGGTGAGGATTTCACAATGGAGGGCGCCAAGTCGGCCGGCGCCGGGCGGTCGTTGCGGTTTGACGGTCCAAAATCCGGGCTTGCTTGTGCGCCCCGAATCCTGACACTTCGCGTCATGCAATTTGCACCGCAACAGGACGAGGCCCTCAAGGCCGTTTCGCAATGGCTGAAAGAGGGCCGCTCGCAGCTCTTCCGGCTGTTCGGTTATGCCGGCACGGGCAAGACGACGCTTGCGCGCCATTTCGCCGAGCATGTGGATGGCGACGTGCTGTTTGCCGCCTTTACCGGCAAGGCCGCCCAGGTTCTGCGCTCCAAGGGGGCCAGCAACGCCAAGACCATCCATTCGCTGATCTACCGGCCGCGCGGCGAGGAGGAGGTTTCCGACGAGGAGACTGGCAAGACCTCGATCGCGCCGATGTTTTCCATCAACCGCCAAAGCCCGGTCGCCAAGGCGGCACTGATCATCGTCGACGAATGCTCGATGGTCGACGAAGCGCTCGGCAAGGACCTGATGAGCTTCGGCACGCCGATCCTGGTTCTGGGCGATCCCGGCCAGTTGCCGCCGGTTACCGGCGGCGGCTATTTCACCAACCAGGAACCGGACTACCTGCTGACCGACATCCATCGCCAGGCGCGCGACAACCCGATCATCCGGCTGGCGATGCAGGTGCGCGAGGGCAACGAGATCATGCATGGCGACTACGGCACCACGCATGTGATCGGCCGTGGGCAGGTCAACCAGGAGTTGGTGCTGGAGGCCGACCAGGTGCTGGTCGGCACCAACAAGACCCGGCGGCGCTACAACCAGCGGCTTCGCGAACTCAAGGGCTTTACCAGCGAATATCCGCAATCCGGCGACAAGCTGGTCTGCCTGCGCAACGACCCGGCCAAGGGGCTGCTCAACGGCTCGCTCTGGCAGGTCATGAGCTCGTCGAAGGAAACGGTGAAGCCGGGCATCAACCTGATGATCCGCCCGGAAGACGACGACATGGATCGCGGTGCGGCCAAGATCAAGCTGTTGAAGGCGGCCTTCGAAGAGGTCGAGGGCGAAATCCCCTGGTCGACGCGCAAGCGCTACGACGAGTTCGACTTCGGCTATGCGCTGACGGTGCACAAGGCCCAGGGCTCGCAGTGGAACAACGTCGTGCTGTTCGACGAAAGCTGGGCCTTCCGCGATACCCGTGAACGCTGGCTTTATACCGCGATCACCCGTGCCGCCGAACGCCTGACGATCGTTCGCTGACGGCCGGCGGGTGCCGAGCCTTCCAGCAAGGAGCCCTCCGTGCCGATCAACAGGATCATCCTTTACGCGCACGACGTTGAGGCAACCGTTCGCTTTTACGAGAAGCACTTCGGCTTTCGGGCATCCCGTGAGGCGGGCGACCGGATCATCGAGCTGATCTCAGGGGAGGGCGGCGCCAGCCTGATGATCCACCCGGCGGCCAAGGGACAGCGACGCGGCCAGTCGCTGGTCAAGCTGGTATTCGATGTCAGGGATGTCGGGGCCTTCTGCGAGCGTAGCGCTGCCGAAGGGCTGGTGTTCGGAGCGATCCACCAGGCAGACGGCTATCAGTTCGCCAACGCGAAGGACCCAAACGACAACCCGATCTCGGTCTCAAGCCGCGCGTTCCGCAAAATGTAGCAGTCGACCGCAATGGCGTCTTGGCAAACCAAAAGCTGGTCGCTGAACAGGTTTTCTACCGTTTGGTCGCCATCCACAGGACATGGCGGGCGCCACCGCGTTTGCCGTTGGCACGCACATTCACCTCGTCGGTGGCAAAGCCGACCTCGCGCAATCGGCGTGTAAAGGCGCTATCCGGCGCGGATGACCAGACGGCAAGCACGCCGTTCGCGCGCAGGGCAGCTTTGGCGGCGCGAAGACCTGTATGGTTGTAAAGGCTGTCGTTGGAGGCGCGTGTCAGCCCGTCGGGGCCATTGTCGACATCCAGCAGGATGGCATCATAAGCGGCCGTCTTCGAGCGGATCAGCGCGCCGACATCACCGATATGGATATCGACCCGTGGATCCTCGAGCGTGCCCTTGTGGAGATCCACCATGGGACCACGCGCCCACTCGACGACGGCGGGCACGAGTTCTGCGACCACGACCCGGGCATCGTCCGGCAGCGCGCCGAGTGCGGCGCGCAACGTAAACCCCATGCCGAGGCCGCCGATCAGCATGCTGGCGTTTTTCCGGCCTGCGATCCGCTCGCAGCTCAGTGTCGCCAGTGCCTCTTCCGAGCCGCTCAGCCGGCTGTTCATCAATTCCGTCGAGCCAAGCATGATGGAAAATTCGCTGCCGCGCTGCTTCAAGCGCAATTCGTCGCCGTCACCGGGAATGGTTGCGCGGTCTAGCTGGATCCAGGGAAGCATCGGGGTATCTCATTTACGTTGTTTGAGCGCCTCGTAACATGAGCGTGGTGCTGAGAACATCACATTGTTGATGAACCAGGGGGAATTGCGCCCGAATTGACCCCGCCACCGATGGCCGGAGATTTTTTGACCTTGGTCGCACCGCAGACGCGGCACTGCTTCATCCCTGCGGCGAGCACAGGGATGAAGGCGAGAAAACCGCGCCGGCGCGAAGAAAGATGCCTGCGGTTACTCCGCGGCGATCATGCCGGATAGCACCGCCTTGGCGATGGCCTGGAAGCGGTTGTGGGCGCTGAACTTGCGGATGATTCCTGCCTCGAGCGTGAGGGCGGCCGCCAGGTCCATCTCCATCAGCCGGGCGATGCGCGAGGCGGGATAGCCTTCGGCCATGAAGGTGAGGCATTCGCTTTCGAGAGGCGAGAGATGCACGTGTTCGCCGTCGTTGGGCGAGGCCTCGCCATATCCGGCCTCGCTTTCCAGCAGTTCGGCGATGCGTTGCATCTGGCGGCGCAGGTTGGATTGCTGGGCGGCCAGTTCGCGGCGTCGCGACAGCAACGCTTCCTTGAACAGCCGCTCGGCCTCAGTCTGGTCGTCTGCACCGGCGAGACTTGAGAGCAACTCCTGGATGGCCGCGATCGGCATGTCGATTTCGCGGCAGGCGTTGATGACGGCCATGCGCCGGATATGGTCCGGACCATAGACCCGCATCGGCCCCATGCGGGCGGCGATCAGCAGGCCCTTCTCCTCATAGAAATGCAGGGCCCGATGGGTGACGCCGAAAGCATCGGCCATATCGGCGATTGCAAGCGGACTGGAGGGATCGTGGTGAGGAAGCGGCAGTTTGGGCAGGTAGCCGACACGCTCGGGCGCCGCCAGCACGCCCTCGTATTTCCAGTAGTCTCGCGGCATATCGATTGTCCCCGGTTGACGGTGCCTTGGCGCTCCTTCAGGGCGCGAAGGCGGCCGTCACGCTTCGATTTGCTGCATAATTGATCCCGATATCGCTGCCGATTTACGGGATTATGCCGCAGGCATCCGGAACCTGCCGCGACCGTGCGGTGCAACCGGAGCGGAACCGATCCACGCTCCGAGGCCACCGCCGTTCGTCGACGATAGCGCCTGCTGCTCGGCTGGGGCACACCGCGCGAAGGGCGCGGTTACTGCTGACAATTGTGCTTGCCTGACGAGCAACCAGGCACCAATTCCCAACGCATGACTACACCGTATACGCGAATCGCATATATGAATAGTCCTTAATATTGCAGGGGGAACTCTGGTCTGAGCCGTGGCGGCTGGGCCTCTTCGGCCGAGAGAACCGTGGCTTGCGTCAGTGGCCGATGACCCGGAGCGGGCTGTTTGCGCTGAGGATGAACAGAGGCTCATCGCCGCGCAGCGGTGCCAGGCTTTGCTGGCAGGACCAGGCCCGCTCGAAGCTGTCGCGCGTCAAAAGCTTGCGATACTGAGCGGTCGCCGTCATGCAATCCATCAGCGGGCTCTGGATCTGTTCCTCGCTCGCATGGGTGTAGATATCGCCATCGAGAGAGAACAGTTCGGATGCCAGCGACATGCTTTCAAACAGCAGGTCCGGTTCGCTCTTCAGCCGTTCGAGGGTGATGAAATCCTGCCGCAGCGGCACGCCTTCGCCGTCATGCTTGAGGGTCACGCGCACACCGGCTGCGGGCACATCGTACCAAGTCAGATCCAGCGAAAACGACAGCGCCGCATTGCGCGATTCCGGTCGCCCGGTGTCGCCGTCGGTCGCGCGCGCCAGCGTCTTGTGGCGCTGGGCGGCGGTGCGAAGGGCGGTGGCGAAGGCTTTGACATCGCTGTTCTGGTCGCCGGATATGGTGACGTTGACGGAGGGCAGGACGCGCTCGGTCGAATGGCGGCCGTTGAAGAGCTTCGCCTGTGCATCGATGTCCAGCGTCATCTCCGGCGAGGGCAGGGGCGCAAACAAGAGCAGCGGCAGCACCGATAGGACGGCGAGCGGCGATGACAACGGTGCCGGCGGCCAGGCCGATTTCTGGCCGGGAAGGCGCTTCCTCGTCAGCTTCGGCTGGCGGGCCCGCGGTTGGGCGGGGCTGGCCGCGTCGATCGGCTGACGGCTGTATTCCGGGACATAGGTGCCTTTCGGAATGATCAGGTGCCATTCGTCTTCGGCGCCGTCGGTCTCGTAATAGGCCTTGAGCAATTTGCGCAGCTTGCCCGCATGCACCCGCACCAGCGGGTCGCTGTCGGCATTGAACGCCTGAGGGCGATCGAAGACGTCGATGGCGATCGAATAGCCCTTCAACTGGGGGCCTTCGCCGATCATCTCTTTTTCGACGACATAGGCGAGAAAGGCGCGCAGGCGTTCGGAACGCGCGAAAGCCTTGCTCTCGAGGATGCGGCGAAGGTTCCGCCGTATCGTCTCGTCGCAGGGTCTTTCGACCGTCGTCATCGGTTGTTGCTCCAGGTTCATTCGCCGCGAAACTTTATCAATGTGATCGAAGGGCAGACTGCCGCACTTCGATATGATTCGGAAATTTAGGCCCAAAAAAAGGTGTTGTCAGGAGTGCTCGTCTCTAAACTTGAGTTTTATCTGAAATAAACGCAGGAATTGCGTCCTTCCCCTGTGGCAGAACGTAGCGGCGCGACATTTTCGGCCCGGAACGGGCAGCATCCGCGCTGGTTGCTGCCTTGATCCACAGGGCCGGATGGGACGCCTTGCATGTCAGACCTCACCAATGTCAAGGTTTCGTCAAGACACGGCTGACAAACGAGCGGTGTCGGGAGCCGACTTTTGTCGGCGGACGTACTCTTTGGAATTGCTGCATAATCCTGCCTCAAACCGTTTTCGGTTTTTGCAATTATGCAGTAGAAGATTGCATTGACATTGCCCGCCTTTGGAAAGTTCCGACATGCCCGCAAAACTGTCCGTGAATCTGAATGCCGTTGCCATGCTGCGCAACCGGCGCGATCTCCCCTGGCCGTCCGTCACCGCGCTCGGCCGCATCGCTCTCGAAGCCGGCGCAAGCGGGCTGACGGTGCATCCGCGCCCCGATCAGCGCCATGTGCGCTTTTCCGATCTGCAGCCGATCCGTGATCTCATCGACGACGAATTCGCTTCGACCGAATTCAACATGGAGGGCTACCCGAACGAGGAATTTCTGCGCCTCGTCGAAAGCCATGAGCCGGAGCAGGTGACGCTGGTGCCTGATGATCCGGCGCAGGCGACCTCGGACCACGGCTGGGACTTTCGTAAGAACCACAATCTTCTGGGCAATGTCGTCGGCCGGCTGAAGAAGAAGGGCTTTCGCGTTTCGCTGTTTGCCGACGGCGACGAGGACGCGGAGGCGCTGCGCATCGCCAAGGAAACCGGCGCCGACCGCATCGAGCTTTATACCGGCCCCTATGGCGGCTGCTATGACGACCCGGAGAAGGCGGAAAAGATCGCCGCCGAACTCGGCCGCACGGCGGAAATCGCCGCCAGCCTCGGGCTCGAGGTCAATGCCGGGCACGACCTGACGGTCGCCAACCTGCCGCTGCTTGCCAAGCACATCCCGAACCTGGCCGAAGTGTCGATCGGCCACGGCTTGACGGCGGATGCGCTGGAATACGGCATGGCCGAAACCGTGCGCCGCTTCCGCCGCGCCTGCGGCCAGACGGTTTGACCTGACCGGTTGCCCGCGACGCCCGACGCCGCTGCAGACCGGGCTGCCGGATGAGGCGGCTGGCGGGCACAGAGCCTGCCTGCGGCGGAATGCTCATTCCGGCAGCGCCGCTCGGCGCTGTAACATTTTAAAATTGCTGGATAATTTTCTCCATAAATCGATTTCGATTTACGGAGGCATGCAGTCGCTGCGCCCTGAAAACCGGTCGGTGAAGCTTTCGCTTACAGCGTCCTTGCGACAAAATCGGGCGGTTGTCAGCCTGGTGGATGTTTCACACCTCAATTTCTAAGCGCGGCAGAAATCCCGCAGGCGGTGCTGAATTTTCGGGACCATGTCTGTCGCAAATATCAGCGGCAAAAAACAAAGTTTTGTGGACGGTCTTGCGACTGGCGCGCGCATTTTGCGGCAGGACTGCTATAGGTCGAGCCTATCTTTTCCCTTGTGTGCGGCCAATGACATTTCCCACCAGTTTCCGCGAGCGCATCGCTCTCTATGCCCTTCTGACCTCGCTGACCTCCATCAGCATCGATGCGCTGTTGCCGGGGTTGCGTCAGATCGGGGCTGATGTCGGCGTTGCGCCGCCACTCTCCACCCAGCACATCATTTCCCTTTTCATCCTTGGCATGGCGTTCGGAGAGTTGCTGCTGGGGCCGCTCTCCGACGCGATGGGACGAAAGAAGGCGCTGGTTCTCGGCCTTGGCGTCTATGCGCTCGGAACGGTCGTCGCCATGGCGGCTGGATCACTCGAAATGGTGATCTTCGGCCGGTTTCTTCAGGGGATCGGGGTTTCAGGGCCGAAGATCGCCACACGGGCGATGATCCGCGACCAGTTCGAGGGCGATGCGATGGCCCGCGTCATGTCGTTCATGTTCACGCTCTTCATTCTCGTGCCGATGCTGGCTCCTGCCTTGGCGCAGGGCATCATTGCCATCGGAGGCTGGCGCAGCGTCTTCGCGGTCTATCTCGGGGTGGCGGGCCTTCTCGGGCTATGGCTGGTCATGCGGCAACCGGAAACATTGCCCCCCGCCAAGCGCATTCCCTTTCGCCCGAGATTTCTCCTGCTGAACGGGCGGCGTATCCTGTCAAATCGGCGCGTGACGCTGCTGATCGTGGCGACCGGGCTCGTCTTCGGTGCGCAGCTCCTCTATCTCAGCACGGCGGCCGATCTCTTCTTTGATGCCTATGGGATCGGACAAACCTTCCCGTTGTATTTTGCGATGCTGGCCGCAGGCATCGGACTTGCCTCGTTCCTCAATGCGAAGCTCGTGCAACGCTTTGGCGCGGAGACCATGGCGCGCTCCGGCTTTGTTGGCCTGGCGGCGGCGGGACTGGTGATGCTGGCAGCGTCAACCTTCTGGGGCGGGCGGCCGCCACTGACCGTGCTGATGGTGCTCGGCTTTGCGGCGTTCTTTGCGATCGGGGTGCTGTTTGGCAACCTGAATGCCATGGCGATGCGCTCGCTTGGACAGGTTGCGGGGCTGGGGGCGTCGCTGATCGCCTCCGGATCGAGCCTTGTCGCCACCCTGTTCGCGATCGCGATGGGCGCCTTTTACGATGGTTCGACGCTTAACCTGTCGGCGGGGTTCTTTATCGCGGGTGTCAGCGCGCTCGCTCTGGCCGAAATAGCGGTGCGGGCAGATGCCTCACCGGTGGAAGCCATACGATAGACGGGGCGAAGCTCGACAGACCCTGCGAAAAGTCTGCAGGCGATGGGTTGTCGACAGATTGAGAGCCGGCATTTGCCGGCCCTCTTCGTTTCAATGGTAACCGCTCAGCCGGCAAGTCTTGCCTTGCTGGCTTCGAGGAAGGCGGCGAGCGGCAGCGGCGTGGTGCCGGTCAGGGTCGTCACGTCGCTTGTCACCATGTCGATATGGCCCTCGCGGGTGTTGGCGTCGAAGGAGACGACGATCGGGATGAGGAAGTCGGGCAGGCCCGCCCCCTTCAACCCGCCGGCCAGCGCGTCGTCGGAAATGTGCACGACATCGAGCGGCTTGCCGGCCGCCTTGGAGACGAGAGCGGCGATCTCGTCGGTCGAGCGCAGCTCCGGGCCGGTCAGCGTGTAAATGCGGCTTTCATTGCCGGCCGAAAGCAGGGCGGCGGCGGCGGCTTGCGCCGCATCGGCGCGCGCGAGGTGGGCGAGGCGGCCCTTGCCCGAGGACGAGTACCACTGTCCGGTTTCAAGCGCATGCGGCAGCGCCATGAACAGGTTCTCCATGTACCAGCCGTTGCGAAGGATCGTGTAGGGGATGCCGGTTGCCTTGATGGCGTTTTCGGTGCCCAGATGATCAGGCGCAAACGGAATGACCGAGGTCTCCGGATTCGGCATCGAGGTGTAGAGGATGTGCTTCGCGCCGGCCTTTTGGGCGGCCGTGACGGCAGCCAGGTGCTGACGTAGGCGCTTGCCCGGCTGGTCCAACGCGTCGGTGGAAATGATCAGGATGCGATCGGCGCCGGCAAAAGCCGCGTCGAGCGAGGCCGGAGCGTCGAAGTCTGCAACGCGTGCCTGTACGCCCTTGCCGACATAGTCGGAAAGCTTTGCCGTATCGCGGCTGGTGGCGATGATGTTGGCCGGCTCGACCTTGCCGGATGCCAGCAGCGCATCAAGCACGAGCTTGCCGAGTTGGCCGGTGGCGCCGGTCACGAGCAATGTTTCGGACATGAACTTTTCCTTCTTCTCTGTGATGTCAGCCGATTTGCCCCGTGTAGAGCATCCATGCTGATTGTAGGTCTCTTTTTGAGAGTTGCTCTAATCTAGTAATCTGGTAAGAGCTGTAAAGGAGGCAGTTTTTTCTGCTGTGGTTACACAAAGGGTACCGCCCCCCCCAATGAGCAAACCGAGATGAGCAAACCGAGATGGGCAAACCGAGATGGGCAGGCTGGCATGAACAAGCTGACCGGTGATGTGAAGGGCAAGCGCGTGGCGATGGTCTGCGGCGTGCCGATGGATGTCGAGAACTGTCCGGTGCGCGATGTCATGGACAATATCGGCGGCAAGTGGAATTCGCTGATGATCCTGTCCCTGGCCGACGGGCCTTTAAGGTTTTCCGGGCTCAGGCGGCTGATCCCGGATATTTCCCAGCGCATGCTGACGCAGACGCTGCGCGACCTGCAGCGCGACGGCTATATCAGCCGCACGGTCTTTCCGACGCAGCCGCCGAGCGTGGAATATGCGCTGACCGATCTTGGGCGCTCACTCCTGGAATTGCTGAAGCATTTCGTCGACTGGTCGCTTGCCAACCATGCGGCAATCCGCACGGCCCGCGACACCTATGACGGCGCGCCGTGAGCGGCTATTGCCGACCTCATGAAGAGACTCGATATCGGCATTGCCGGCGCCGGGCCGGCCGGGCTCGCCTTAGCGCTCATGCTTTCCCGGCAGGGCCACCGCGTTGAAATTCTGGAACGTTTCGCGGAAGCCTCGCCTGTCGGCTCCGGGCTGATGTTGCAGCCGACCGGGCTGACGGCGCTCGACGCGCTCGGGCTGCTGCCGGCGATGATGACGCTCGGCAGCCGCATCGACCGGCTGCACGGCGCCGACGCGACGAGCGGCCGCACCGTGCTCGACGTGCGCTATGACGCACTTTCGGGCGGCCGTTTCGGGCTGGCGGTGCAGCGCGCGGCGCTGTTCGGGGTGCTGCACGATGCCGTCGCGGCGGCCGGCATCCCTGTTCACACCGGGGTGACGCTTGCCGCGGCCACGACCCTTGGTGCAAAGGCGGTGCTGGTGGATGCCTCCGGCCGGGAAACCGGATGCTATGATCTCGTCATCGACGCGACTGGCGCGCGCTCGACAATTGCGGCGGGGGCAACGACGGCGCCCGGTGTGCGCGAGCTTGCCTATGGCGCCTTTTGGGCGACGCTCGACAGCGACGGCCTGACCCATGACCGAAACGCGCTGACACAGCGCTACGACCGCGCCAAGGTGATGATCGGCATTCTGCCGGCGGGCCGGGCACGGCCGGCAGCGCGCGACCATGTTGCCTTCTTCTGGAGCGTCAAGGTCTGCGATGCCAACGCCGTGAAGATGGCGGGCCTCAACAGATGGAAGGCGGGCATTCGCGGCTACTGGCCGGATTGCGCGCCCCTGCTCGACCAGATCGATGATTGGGACCAGCTGACGCTGGCGCGCTATGCCCACCGCACCATGCGCCCGCCCGTGTCGGGCCGTGTCGCCTTTGTCGGCGACAGCGCCCATTCGACCAGTCCGCAACTGGGGCAGGGCGCGAACATGGCGCTGATCGATGCCGCGACCCTTGCCCAGGCGTTGTCGGTGACCGACAACATCAATGCAGCACTTGCCGCCTATGGCCGCGCAAGGCGCAATCATATGGCGCTGTTCCAATTGCTGTCGCTGGCCTTCACACCCTTCTACCAGTCGGATTCGACAGCCCTTGCCTGGCTGCGCGACCGGCTGGTGGCGACCATCGCACGCATCCCGCCGGCACCGGCGCTGCTGGCCTCAATCGTCTCGGGCACGCTGATCGACCCCTTCGCGGCTGCCGGGCTCGAGGAGTGCGACTGGCACGCCGTTCGCGCGCAGCCTCTCGCCGAAAACGCTCTCGCCATGTCGGCCTGAGCGCACCGCGAGCCCCCGCATCAGCGTGCAACGCATCGTCTTGGACGCCGGATGAAACCCTGTATAAGGCCCGCTCCCTGCAGGGGCGGTGATACCGATCCCCAAATGATTCTTTGCGCTGGCGAGGTGTTGCGATGACTGATTTTGTGGCTGCGGTTCTGGTGCATGTCGCCGACGTGGAGGCTGGGCTTTCCTGGTACCAGCGTGCCTTCCCACGGGCCGAACGGCGCCGGCTGGACGCCTTCGATTTCGAGTATCTGCAGATCGGTTCGACCCATCTGGAAATCGTGCCGGCGGACGAGAAGGTGGCAAGCGGCGCGGCCGGTTCGGTCGTCTATTGGCAGGTCGAGGATTTCGACCGGGCGCTTGCCCACTTCAACGATCTCGGCGCGCCGCTTTATCGCGGTCCGCTGGCGATCGAAGACGAATTGTGGATGTGCCAGGTTCGCGATCCCTGGGGCAATTGCATCGGCCTGCGCGGGCCACGCATCGGGCAGGAAACCGCTTGAGTCTTCGTCGCGCCTGAACGGCGGCGAACGCCGTGCGCACGACGCGGCGATTACCTCTCAGGGACCGTTCGGTGTGGACCAACGGGCGATGGCCCCCAACGCAGGCTGGAGGCCATTTTCAGTTGCGATGAATGGATGCAGGCGGCGGCGATTGCCAGCCTTACGCGGCGCGGCGGAAATCCTGCACGCCGAGGGCGAATTCGACGGCGGCGTCGGCGTGGATCGCGGTGGAATCGAAGCCCGGCAGCGGCAGCGCCTTCGGGTCGAGGATCAGGCAGATCTCGGTGCAGCCGAGGATGACGGCGTCAGCCCCTTCGGCCTCGGCCTTGTCGATCAGCTCGATCAACGCCTTGCGGGAAGGGCGCAGGACCTTGCCGGCGCAAAGCTCGTCGAAGATGACGTTGTGCGTCAGCGTGCGGCCGTCCGCATCGGGCACCATCACCTCGATGCCGTGGCTCTTCATGCGCTCGGCGTAAAAGCCGTGCTCCATGGTGTAGCGGGTGGCGAGCAGCAGCGGCTTGCGGATGCCGGCGGCCTTGAGGCGGGCGGCAGTCTCGTCGATGATGTTGATCAGCGGAATGTCGACGGCCGCCTGCACGGCATCGGCGATCAGGTGCATGGTGTTGGTGCAGATCAGCACGCAGTCGGCGCCGGCTGCCTTCAGCCCGCGGGCAACATCGGCGAGCCTTCTTGCGGCGTCGTCCCAACGGCCGGCCTTCTGCAGGTCGACGATCGATTGGAAGTCGACGGAGTGCAGCAGCACCTCGGCCGAATGCAGCGCGCCCAGCCGTTCGCGAACGGCTTCGTTGACCATGCGGTAATAGACCACCGAGCTTTCAAAGCTCATGCCGCCGATGAGGCCGATCTTGCGCATTTCCATCGTCTGTTTCCCTGATCCTGTCGCCATCCGCATCGAGATGCGGCCAGCTGTTGTTCGATGCGGACACTATGCCGGACCTTCATCGGCAATGGTTCGCTTTGATGGCGCGAGGACGGTATTTTGACGCGATCCAATTGCGCTGGAGAGCAATGTTATGCAAACATGCAGCGTGGCATATCGATGAAGTGGGAGTGGTGAGCGTGCTGGATGAGCGTGACAGGAAGCTTTTGGCGCTGTTGCAGCAGGATGGGAGCATGGCGGTCGGCGAACTTGCCGACCGGGTGAACCTTTCGCTTTCCGCCTGTTCGCGCCGCATCCAGCGGCTGGAGGAGGCGGGCTATATCGCCAAGCGCATCGTCGTTCTCGACCGCGAGCGCATGGGCGTGCCGACCACCGTGTTCGCGATGATCAAGACTGCGCATCACTCCGACGAGTGGATCGAGACCTTCCGGCGGGCGATCAGCGACATTCCCGAGATTGTCGAGGCGCACCGACTGACCGGAAACTACGACTATATCGTCAAGGTCGTGTTGCCGCGGGTCGAGCATTACGATGTGGTCTACAAGCAGATCGTGCGCAAGGTGGAGCTCTTCGACGTTTCCGCTTCGATCTCGATGGAAATCCTGAAGAGCGGCACGGCGGTGCCGGTCGATTATGCGGAATGATTGAGGCGGTGAGCGAGAACGACGTCAAACTGGCGCAGGCGCTTTTGGTCGTCGATGTGCAGCGCGCCTTCATCTCGGGCGGGGATGCGGTGCCGGATCACCTGTCGCTGCAGCGGGCCGTCGGTCGGCTGCTGGAGCGGGCGCGGGAGAGGGAAGCCCCCGTCTTGTTCCTGCAGAACGACGCGCCCGAGGGCACCCCGGATGAGCCGGGCACGGACGGCTGGCAGCTGTTCTTCGATGCAAGGCCCGGTGAAACGGTCGTGCGCAAGTCTGTCGACGATGGCTTTGACGGCACCGATCTCGAGGCGCAACTGAGGAGGCACAGGGTCGAAACCCTCGCGATCTGCGGCATGCTGTCGGAAATGTGCCTGGCGGCAACGGCGCGCCGGGTGATGGATATCGGCTTTACTGCATAATTCCTTAAATCGGATCCGATTTAAGGATAAAATTATGCAGCAAGTTTAAAGCGTTACAGCGTCCTTTGCGCGTCATATTTGACGCGCGGCGCTGTAAGGTGATCCTCGCCCATGATGCGCACGCCACCTATGATGTGCCGCCGGGGCCGGGCGGCTCGGAAAGAGTGCCGGCGCGCATGGCGGCGCGGGCGGCCGAATGGTCGCTCGGCGACGAGATCATACTGGTGGGAACCGTTGACGAGATCGGCTTCGAGCCGGCGCTGGCGCAGGCGGGGTAATGCGGGGCTACCCGGCCGCATGATCAGGTCAGGCAATCTCTGCTTTGCGAGCGACGATCCATGCGGGCGCAAGTGGCGGAGAACACGCAACTGAATGCGCTGTTGCCATGACTGCGGCCTTGCGCAAGAGCGTTTGCTGCGCTCCGGAGGCCGGCCGACCAAGCAGATGTCATTTCCGGTTTCTTCACGCCTTGTTGGCAAACCATACGGCTGGTGTGCCCAGCACGCCGCCTTGGCGCATCGCTGCCTTCAACTCGTCCAGCTTGCCGAATGCCTGAGCCGCTTCCAGCGTCGCAAATTCATGCGTTACCGTCACATCGTTGGGATTGTCGGCGGCTTGATAAACCGCCTCCGCCAGAACCCCGTTTGCCTTTTGCATGGGCGAAAATGCGTCGTACACACGGCGCCAGGCCGCGTAATCGGAGACCTCGTGCCTCACGAACAATGTCGTCATATCATCCTCCCGCGTAGTATTTCCAAAGCTGCTTGAGACATGCGTCCTGTCCGGGACGCATCTGATCCAGGGCGGAGAAAGCCAATTCGGAACACGTTTGGGATGCTTTGCAGTGCCGAGGCTTGGTCATGGAAGCCGCAAAACCGTTCCGGCTCAGCGAGGCGTCGATTGCTAGGATTGAACGAGGAACACCAGGGTTTCCGGCAGCACGCCGTCATGCGCCATCGCATCCGCTGCCGCTTTGGTTTGCATGAAGGCGTCCAGTTTGGCCATGTCGGCAACGTCCATGACCAAGCCGACCCGGTTGGACGCCTGGCGGTCTACAAAGGTGCGAATGTTCGTGACGCCGATGGGTTCGAGTATCTGCTTGCGGAGAGGTGAAGCGAGCCAGTGTTTGGCGTCTTTGACATCGTGATAGACCATGACGGTAGGCATGATGCCCTCCCTTGTGGGTCAAAAGTAAGAGCTAAGTACATATCTGCGTTTGGTGGCGTTCATTTCAATGATGCTACGAATGTGGCTGTTTTTTATCTGTGTATCCGAAAGATATTTCTGCCATCACTTCGGATTAATTCGAAGATAATACATTCGGTGGCCAGTTCTGCCGTGGCTGAACTTCGGGGTGATTTCCACGGCGAATTTCACCCGGTGGCGTTGGCTGTTTCACCAACAGTCGCGACAGGGATGAAATGGTGAGCTTGGGTGAGGGCTCGGGTGCGAAGCGCCTATCCCTAGGCAACCGCAAGCTTGACATGGAGGGCTTGGGCGGCCCCTTCCGGGGCCGCCCTGTGCTGGCAACCAGGCCATCGTGTTGTCGATAGCGATGGGCCAGACATGATCGTCCTTCGATTGTTCCGGTTCATTTGCATGCATGTGCCGACGGTTCTCGCCGAATGGAGAGACGATCCGCCTCAGACGAGGTTGGTCTCGACATCGATGTTGCCGCGTGTCGCCTTGGAATAGGGGCAGATGTCGTGGGCAGCATGGATCAGCTCGTGGGCGACGTCGCGGTCCAGCTCCGGCAGGCTGACATTGAGCCGAGCCCCCAGGAAGTAGGAACCGTCATCGACGTTCAGATCGATCTCGGTGTCGACCGCCAGGCCTGCCGGAAGCTTGATCTTTCTCTGCAGGGCGGCGACCTCGATCGCGCCGATATAGCAGGCGGACCAGGCAGCGCCGAAGAGGTTCTCGGCGGCCGGGTGCGGTTGCGCCAGCTTGAGGTCGAGCATGCCGTCGCTGCTGCGCGTGCCGCCGTTGCGGCCGCCGGTGTTGTGGGTCTTGCCGGTGAAAAGAAGCTTCTCGGTCATGGTGGTATCCTTTCTGGTTAATTTTTAGCGTATCCGCTTCAATCGGATGCGATGTAAATATGCGGGCTCGATCCGGATGTCAATACCGTTGCGATTTAATCGGATACGATTTATATAGGGATGGACAGCGAGGACAATGGAAGAGGATATGCCCATGCCCACATCCCCAGCAGCGAAAGGTGCGGAGACGACCGGACCTTCCTCACCGCAAGCCGAAGACGGCGGCAGGAAACTTTCGAACTTTCTGTGCTTTGCGATCTACTCCGCCAACCTTGCCTTCGGTCGCGCGTACAAGCCGATCCTGGACAAGCTCGGTCTGACCTATACCCAGTACGTGGCGATGGTGGCGCTTTCCGAGGAAGACGGCCAGACCGTGGGCACGCTTGGCGAGAAGCTTTTTCTCGAGTCGAACACGCTGACGCCCATCCTCAAGAAACTCGAATCCGAGGGCTATCTGCAACGCCGGCGCGATCCGGCCGACGAACGGCAGGTCCGCGTGACGCTGACGCCGGCCGGCCGCAAGCTGGTCGAAACAGACCCTGGTGCAGCGCTGACGGATGCGATCGGCCTCGGGGATGATTTTCCGGTCGTGCAGCAAACGGTGGTGAAGTTGCGCGACAATCTCCTTCATGCAACGCAGGCCGGCTCTGAGAAGGGGTGAGGATCGGCGGTGGACGGTCGGGAAACGTCGGCATCCGGACGCCAGGTCGGATATTTCGTCACTTCACGATCAGTAGCCCAACCAGCGAAGATAGCGTCGGCATCGGACGGCCGAATTCGTCTTACAAGGAAACGATCCGTGCAGAATTCTTCTGGAAACCGATACGTCGCGTTTATTCCAGGGTCCTTGAGTACTTAACTGCGCCTATGTCAGCATCAGTGAGCTTGGGTTTTCAACGTTCCGCCGCACAGCGTAACGCTCGGTGGTGCAAGATACATGATTTGCCGTCAGCAATCTGAGGGGGACGGCTTTTGCCGCCTCAGCTGCGCAATGATGGCGTGCCTGTCGTCTCGCACCGGTGAGCTTGCGGCCGACACCGCTCCTGCCGCATCGCGACGTGTGCAAACGCGCGATCGCACGACATTACGCGAGATGTTTTTGATTGGGTTTCGTGACGGCAGCGGCGTGTCGATGGAGTGACGGTGCCGGAAGGTCGGCGACGGCTCCGGCGCAGGGTCTGGCCCCGATAGCCAACCACACTATTGCAGTGCCGTAGCAAACGCCATCATCGATTTTGCAAGGGTGACATACAAAGCCGACGGTTGTGTTGGCGCGCTGCTGTCCCACATTTGAGAAAAGTCAAATCGGGATCATGGCCATGCAGGACAGGCATCATGTCGTCGTTGTCGGTGGAGGATTTGGCGGGCTGCAGCTCGTCAACGGGCTTGCGGGCGCGCCGGTGCGCATCACGCTGATCGACCGGCGAAACCACCATCTGTTCCAGCCGCTGCTCTACCAGGTCGCAACCACGCTGATCGCCACTTCCGAGATCGCCTGGCCGATCCGCCATCTCTATCGCGACCGGCCGGAGGTGACGACGCTTCTGGGCGAGGTGACCGGCGTGGATGCTACCGCCAAAGCCGTGACGCTTAGGGGTGGGCAGGCGATCGGCTACGATACGCTGGTGATCGCCACCGGCGCGACGCATGCCTATTTCGGCCATGACGAATGGGAGCCGGTGGCGCCGGGGCTGAAGACGCTGGAGGATGCGACTACCATTCGCCGCCGCGTGCTGCTTGCCTTCGAGCAGGCGGAACTCGAGGAGGACCGCGCCGTTCGCGAGGCGCTTCTGACCTTCACGGTGATCGGCGCCGGGCCGACCGGCGTCGAGCTTGCCGGCATCATCGCCGAAATGGCCCATAGTACGCTGCCGGCCGAGTTTCGCCGCATCGATACGCGTCAGGCCCGGGTGATGCTGGTGGAGGCGGGGCCGCGCATTCTGGCAGCCTTCAGCGAGGGCCTGTCCGATTATGCCAAGCGCGAACTGGAAAGGCTGGGCGTGGAGGTGAGGACCGGAACGCCGGTGACGGCCTGCACTGCTGAAGGCGTGACGATCGGCGAAAGCTTCGTCGCCAGCCGTACACTCGTCTGGGCGGCCGGCGTCCAGGCGTCGCCCGCCGCCCGCTGGCTGGGCATTGCAGAGGACCGGGCCGGCCGCGCGATCGTCGGCGCCGATCTGCAGGCGCCCGGTCATGACGATATCTTCGTCATCGGCGATACGGCCGCCGTGACCTATGACGGCGGCAAGCCGGTGCCGGGCATCGCGCCGGCCGCCAAGCAGCAGGGCGCCTATGTCGCCAAGGTTATCCGCGCGCGCCTTGCCGGCGGCAAGCCGCCCGGCGATTTTCGCTACCGTCACCAGGGCAGCCTGGCGACGATCGGCCGGCGGGCGGCGATCATCGATTTCGGTCCGTTCAAGCTCAAGGGCGCGCTTGCCTGGTGGATCTGGGGCATTGCCCATATCTACTTCCTCATCGGCACGCGCAGTCGTTTTGCCGTCGCCTGGAGCTGGTTCTGGACCTATCTCAGCGGCCAGCACAGCGCCCGGCTGATCACCCAGAAGGAAACCTTGCGCGACGGGCAATAGCGTCGCGGCAACGGCGGCTGGTTGAGCAGCGCGGGCGAGGGACGCGCCGTTGCAAGGCACGGATCGCCTTGCGGCGCGTTGACGGATGGCGCGTTGCAGAGATCGGCAGCTCAGCCCGGATGCGGCCGATTGATAACAACCGTGATCGGCTACGCGGCAAGAAAGACTTTTCTTTACAAGCATCAATTGTATGCTAACCATCTGATATAATGCATGTCGCCCGAGAGTGTGCAGCGGTCGGGACGGCGGCATATCTGGGAACAAGAGCCTCGAGCATGCCGCCTGAATCCGTTCGGACGCGGCGTAACGGGCGATGAACTGATCTGCGTTGGGGGAGACGGAGTTGGCAGAATTAGCGCATCCCAAGGCCATCGAGCACCTGCCGGTCTTCATCACCGCACCCGGTGAAACCGACCTTCTATTCAATTTCGTCGTCATCTTTCTGGTGGTTGCGATCTTCGCGGTCGGTACCTTCTATCTGCGGCTGCATTCTCTGCCCGAGACGCTGGCGCACAAGAGCCACAAGACCCAATACGAGCTGGTGGCGGTTCTGGGGCTGATCTCCCTGTTCACCCACAACAACATCTTCTGGATCGCGGCGCTGATCCTGGCGCTGATCGATCTGCCCGATTTCTCCTCGCCGCTCTCGTCAATCTCCCGCTCGCTCGAGCGGATTGCGGGCAAGGTCGATCAGTCGACTATGGCTGAGCCGGGGGGCATGGCGACGGACCCGGTGGCGAGCGAGCCGAAAGCATCGGCCAGTCAATCGTCGCCAGATCAGTCGTCGCCAGTTCAATCGGTGGAAGGGAGGGCGTGATACATGTTCGAGTTTCTGCTTTGCTCGCTCCTGACGATCTTTCCGGATTATCTCTTTCGGCGCTATGTCCAGGGCAAGCGGTTCGGACGCGAGATTACCCTCTATTCGGTGTGGTTCGAACTGCGCTGGGGTATCACCGCCTGCATCATCCTGACGATCTCGCTGATCACGCTCATCTTCTATTTCCATCCGTCGACCAAGAGCGTCACCTCGGCGTTTCGTACGGTGGCGATCCTGCCGGAGGCAGGCGGCCGCGTGACGGAAATCTATGCCACGCTCTTTGAGAAGGTGCAGGCTGGCCAGCCCCTTTTCAAGCTCGACAGCACCGAGGAGGAGGCCACCGCCGAGGTCGCGCGCCGCCAGATCGCCGAGGTCGATGCACAGATGACCGTTGCGCGCACCGAGCTTGTCGCCGCCGATGGCGCGATCACGCAGGCAGAGGCGGCTGTGCGGCAGGCTCAGGACGAGTACGACACCCAGGTGGAACTGAACCGGCTCAATCCCAACGTCGTCGCGCGGCGCGAAATCGAACGCCGGCAGGTCGCGCTCGAAGGACGCAAAGGCGCGCTCACTGCTGCCCTTTCCAGCAAGCAGACGCTGGAGACGAAGATCTCGTCCCTGCTGCCCTCGCAAAAGTCAAGCGCGGAAGCGGCGCTGAAGCAGGCGGAGGTCGATATCACCAAGACCACGGTACGTGCCGGCGTGTCCGGTACGGTGCAGCAGTTCACGCTCCGGGTCGGCGAAGTCGTCAATCCGCTCTTGCGGCCGGCAGGCGTTCTGGTGCCTGAAGATGCCGGCCGGGCGCGGTTGGTTGCCGGCTTCGGGCAGATCGAGACGCAGGTGATGAAGGTCGGCATGATCGGAGAGGCCACCTGCGTCGGCAAGCCCTTCACCATCATCCCCCTTGTCGTCACAGAGGTGCAGGAGGTGATCGCCTCCGGACAGGTGAGAGCCAGCGATCAACTCATCGACGTCACGCAGATATCAAAGCCCGGCACACTCACCGTGGTCATGGAGCCGCTTTACCCCGGCGTGCTCGATGACGTTCCGCCCGGCAGCAGTTGCATCGCCAACGCCTACACCAACAGTCATGACGAGATGGAAGCGCCGGGCACGAGCACGCTGCGCTGGTTCTATCTGCATGTGGTCGACGCGGTCGGCCTGGTGCATGCGATGATTCTCCGCATGCAGGCGGTGATGCTGCCGGTGCAGACATTGGTGCTCGGCGGCCACTGATCGATCGCGACGTCGAAACGGCGCGGCGCGTGTTCGAACCACGCCTGCCGTCTCGTGCTTGGCGAAGCGGCAGGTCGGGTCGATGCGTGCAAGGAGGCGGCGGCGTCACGCGTCCTTGCTTTTGGCCGTCTTCGCCCGGCTGGCCGAAGGCTTTTTCTTCTTCGACTTGGCCTGGTTGTAGTCGATGGCGGCGCGGATGAGGTTTTGCAGCGCGCGCTCGTCGATCTCGTCACCTTCAAAGACGTCGATCGCGCGCCACACCTTGCCGCCGAGGCCGTTGTTGAACAGATTTTCAGGGTCCGGCAGGCTGGCGCCGTGGGAGAAGGTAAGCTTGACCTTATCTTTGTGGGCATTGCCGACGGCGATTATGCCATCGCGAGACCACACCGGGCTTCCCATCCATTTCCATTCCTCTGCTATTTCCTTGTCTGCTCCGAGGATGATCTTGCGCAGGCTGGCGAGCGTTTCACCACGCCAGTCGGTGATCCCTGCGATCAACTGGTCGATGTGTTCCGATGCGTTCATTGGCTCTCGGTCCTCCGGCTCCTCGATCGCCTGGGCGGCGCAAGCGTCACCGCACAATGCCTCAAATCGGAATCGATTCAAGGTATTATGCGGCAGGATTAATGTGTTGCGGCGCCTCTACATCGTGAAGCGCAGCGCCGTTGCGCCGCCGCACTGTGCTGGCCGCCCGCTTATGAGTGTCTCTGCGAAAGTGCTGTCCTTACTGCCTCGAAGTTCGTTAGCTGCCCGATGATACCGGCATCGTCCACGGTTCCCATACCTCGTCGGGACCGCCGCCCTGGCGCCGGTAGAAGCGCTTGGCCGGCGCGTTGCCGGCAAGCACCGTCCAGTTGATGCGCGGCGCGCCGATGGCGGCGGCGTGGCGCTTCAGGGCGGCGATGAGGGCAGCGCCGGCGCCCGAGGAACGTGCAGCTTCCTCGACGAACAGTTCCTTCAAAACCACCGTCGGTTTCAGGTCGTAGGTCCAGGGAATGACATAGTGCACGGCGATGCCGACGACACGGCCGTCGAGTTCGGCCACGAAGACGCCGAAGCGTGGGGCATCGCACAGACCGTGGTCGATCAGATCCTTTTCGGTGACGGCGAACTTGTCGATATAGCCTTCGAACACGGCAAGGCCACGCATCAGTGTCAGCACCGCAGGCACGTCGCGATGCTCGAACGGGCGGGTGGAAAGGGCATTCGTCATCGGGCTCATCACGGGGCCTTCAAGCATTGTTGTTCCTGCCGGCTACCTTGGCGCGTTCGCACGGGTCCGCCAAGGCTGCCGTTTGGCGATCGGCATTGCTTCGCGCGATCGAATCCGGCCCGGGGAGCCATGCAATGGCCCGCCGATCGCCTGATCCGCGGGCCATCTGCCTCGTCAGCGGTGCCTTCAGGCGGCAAGCAGCAGCTTCGGCTCGCCCGGGGCGCTGCCCGAGGCGAAAGCGAAACCTTCGTCTTCCCAGCCGGTAATGCCGCCGATCATGATCTTCACCGGCCGTCCGAGTCGGGCGATCTTCAGCGCCGCCTGGTCGGCGCCGTTGCAATGCGGCCCGGCGCAATAGGCAACGAACAGGGTATCGGCCGGCCACTCGGCCAAACGCTCTGCGGTGATTTCGCGGTGGGGCAGGTGGATGGCGCCCGGCACATGGCGGCGGGCATAGGCGGCCTCGGTGCCGACTGCGTGCAGCAGCACGAAGTCCTGCTCGCCGCTCTTCAGGGCATGGGCGACGTCGGCACAATCGGTCTCGACACTCAGGCGCTGGGCGAAATGGGCAATGGCGATCTCGGGTGCTGCGGCTGGGGTTTCGGTGACGTAGCTCATCTTGCTCTCCTTTGGTCGAAGTGGGCGGTTGACGCGGAGGGTTGTAGCAAGCACAGGAAAGGGCTGGCAGATGGCAGGTTCGCCATATATGCTCAAGATCATGCCAAAACCGCTTGCCACCTCACCATCGCCCGCCAATCCCCTTGTCGTCGCTCTCGCCTATGACGGTCTCTGCACCTTCGAGTTTGGCGTGGCGGTGGAAATGTTCGGCCTGCCGCGGCCTGAGATGGGCGAGGGGTGGTATCGCTTCGCCGTCGCGGCGATCGAGCCGGGGGAACTGAGGGCGACCGGCGGCATCAGGCTGGTGGCCGATGGCGGGCTCGATCTGTTGGCAGAGGCCGGCACCATCATCGTGCCGGGCTGGCGCGGTGCCGATACGCCGGTGCCTGAAGCCCTGTGCCGGGCGCTGCGCGCGGCGCATGCCGGCGGTGCGCGGGTGCTTTCCATCTGCTCCGGCGTCTTCGTGCTGGCGGCAGCCGGCCTTCTCTCGGGCCTGCGCGCGACGACCCACTGGCGCTATACCGACAAGCTCAAGACACTCTACCCCGATATCGAGGTGGTGCCCGACGTGCTCTATGTCGATAGCGGCGCGGTGCTGACGTCTGCCGGCAGTGCCGCCGGCATCGATCTCTGCCTGCATCTCATTCGCCGCGATTTCGGCAGCGATGCGGCCAACCGGGTGGCGCGCCGCCTCGTCGTGCCGCCGCACCGCGATGGCGGGCAGGCGCAATATATCGAAAGGGCGGTGCCGGAGGTGCACGAGAGCGCGCGCCTCGGGCCGCTGATCGACCGGATGCGTGCGCGGCTCGGCGAGGATTTTTCGATCGCGGCGCTGGCCAAATCCGTGGGCATGAGCGAACGCACCTTCCTGCGCCGCTTCGAAGCGGCCACCGGCACGACGCCGGCGCGCTGGCTGCTTGGCGAACGGCTGGCGCGGGCGCGGCAACTGCTGGAGGAAAGCACGCTGGGCATGGAGCAGGTGGCGGAAGTTTCGGGCTTCGGCTCGACCCAGACGCTGCGCCACCATTTTCGCCAGCAGCTTTCGACGACGCCCGCCGCCTATCGCGCCACGTTCGGACGGACGGCGGCGCCTGCGAACGGGACCGCCGAGGCAGGCACGGAATGACCCATCCTGGGGCCGCGCTGGTCGGACGACGGCGGCCTCGGCTTCGACAACGCCGTGCGTCAAGTACGACCTGTTGCTCAAAAGCCGCCAGTCTTGGCGACCTTGCTGTTTTCTGGCCGTGTCGTTCGAGGCTCTGCGGCTGTTTCAAGCCGCGTAGCGCCGACCTACAGCGCCGCGCGTCCTATCAAACGCGCAAAGGTCGCTGTAGCACTTTGAATTGCTGCATGTTTTTATCCTTAAATCGGATCCGATTTAAGGAAACATGCAGTAGCGGAACCGCGGACCCTGAAACTGGCTGTCCAGGGCCTGCAAATTAAGGGTTACGGCTGCAGATTGACGGTCAGCTTTGCAATTTCACCGTTGAAGGCGAACGGCACCTGATAGTCAGTTTCTTCGACACCTGTGCGCGTATCGACGCCCACATCGAAGGTCTCATCCCAGGGCATCAATGCCGGGATCGTGTGCGGTATTCTCGTGTTCGCAACCTCCTTGCCGTCCACCTTCAGGACGCCAGTGCCGCCCTTGCCCATGCCGGGTCCGTCGGATTTGAAATCGAAGACCAGCGTGTGCTTGCCGGATGAAAGGGTTTCCTGACCCTCCCAGCGGAAGCGCTCCATATTGACGAAGTTATACAGAAACACGGGTTTGCCCTTGAGGAGATAGAACCCGTATCCACCGAAGCGCCCCCCTGTGGTGACGAGCATACCTTCGCCGCCGTTTTCAGGAACGGTTACCTCTGCGGTGATCGTATAGGACTTGTTGATGACACTCGGTGCATTGCTTGTCGGAATGCCTGACATCACGCCGGCGTAGCTGAACTCCTTCCGTCCGGCGGTGGCGCTCGGCCGTGGCGTAAGAAGGCGTTCCAGGATCGAGTTGTCCAAGGGGAAGACGTCGTATTTTGCCGCTTCCATCAGAAACAGTTCCTGCATCTGGTGCAATTTTTCGGGCATTTTTGCAGCAAGGTCGTTGTTCTGGGAATAGTCCTCCGTGAGGTTGTACAGTTCCCACTTATAGCCGTCGACGACGTCGGGCATCGCTGTCTTGCCCATCAACCACGGCGCTGCCGGCGGTGTCGTGCAGGCATACCAGCCGTCGTTGTAGATGCCGCGATTGCCGAACATTTCAAAGTATTGGGTCTTGCGGGCAGATGGTGCCTGGGCGTTGTCCCAGCTATAGGCCATGCTGACGCCTTCGATCGGCTTTTGCGCGACGCCATCGACCATCGCCGGGGCCGTCGTGCCTGTTGCTTCGAGGATCGTAGGAACGATATCGATCATGTGGTGGAACTGAGTCCGAACGCCACCGGCTTCCTTGATCCGTGCCGGCCAGGACATCGCCATGCCCTGGCGCGTGCCGCCGAAGTGTGAAGCAACCTGCTTCGTCCACTTGAACGGCGTGTCAAAGGCCCATGACCAGGCAACCGACATGTGCGGATAGGTTTGGTTGGAGCCCCATTTATCATAGAATTTCATCTGCTCTGCGACCGGCATCTGCATGCCTTCGATCGTGATCAGTTCGTTCGGGGTTCCTATCGCGCTTCCTTCGGCGCTGGTGCCGTTGTCTCCCTCGATGTAGATGACAAGGGTATTGTCGAGTTTCCCGAGATCATCGACGGCCTGGATGACCCGGCCGATTTCGTGATCCGAATAGGCAACATAGGCAGCGAAGACCTCAGCCTGGTGCGCAAACAGCTTCTTGCTTTCTGCGTCCAAAGTGTCCCATTTCGGCAGGGTATCCGGCCATTCGGTCAGCTGCGTGTTTGCGGGAATAACGCCGAGCTTTTTCTGATTGGCGAAAATCTGCTCGCGCAGCTCGTTCCAGCCCATGTCGAACTTGCCCTTGAACTTGTCGATCCATTCCTTCGTGGGATGGTGGGGTGCATGCGTGGCGCCGGGCACGTAGTAGACGAAGAACGGCTTGTCAGGTGCTGCCGCATTCAGCTGCTTGATATGATCGATCGCGTTGTCGGCCATGTCCGTTACGAGATTGTAGCCGGGCTTGCCGGTCCAGGGGAAAATCTGGGTCGTGTTCTGGAACAGGTACGGCTCCCACTGATTGCTATCGCCACCCATGAAGCCATAGAAGTAATCGAAGCCCATACCCGTCGGCCACTGATCGAACGGACCAGCGGTGCTGTACTGAAAGGCGGGGGTGTTGTGGTTCTTTCCGAACCAGGACGTGGCGTAGCCATTCTGCTTCAGGATTTCACCAATCGTAGCGTTCTCGATGCCGATGATCGAGTCATAGCCGGGATAACCGGTGGCCTGCTCGGAGATAACGCCGAAGCCTGACGAATGATGGTTACGGCCGGTGATAAGGGCGGCGCGCGATGGTGAGCACAGCGCGGTGGAATGGAACTGCGTAAAGCGCAAGCCGGCGTTGGCAACCCGGTCAAGCGCCGGCGTCGGAATAACGCCGCCAAATGTGCCCGCAACGCCGTAGCCGGCGTCATCGGTCATGATCAGCAGAATGTTGGGAGCGCCCTTTCGCGGCACGATCTGAGGCGGCCAGTAGGGTTTCGAGGTTTTCGCGTCGAGTCCGATATCTCCACCGAAGGCCGCTGGCGGGTTGGGCAAGTATCGGCCGTCGATCGTCGTTGTTGCGCTGGGCGAACCCAACTCACCTGTGGTTTCCTGCGCATGAGCGTTGAAATTCGACGCTGCCGTCAAACTCAACGTGGCGAGAAATAGCGTTCCAAGTCTTAGCATGTCGCTTCTCCTCCGGTGAAACGGGGAGGATTACAGAATGCTAAAATTAGGCAAGGATGTAACAGTTACGAAGCTGGTTTTGGCGTGTCGTCGGGTGAAGCAAGGCTTCGATGCTACTGCATGTTTCCTTAAATCGTATCCGATTTAAGGATAAAAACATGCAGCAACTCAAAGTGCTACAGCGACCCTTGCGCGTCTGATAAGACGCGCGGCGCTGTAGATGGGCGGCAGGAGCCGCCCCGCCGAAGTTTTCATCCGCCAAGACCGGCTTCCGATGGAGCAAGTTTGAAACCTTCCTTGCGGAAGAATGTCCTGAAAAACACCGCGTCGGGCGCCGAGCCGATGACCCTGGCGATCAAGGCCGTCGCGACGATTGCAAAGATAAGCCGGCCGAAGAACACGCTGGCAAAATCCGCGCCGAGCGCGACGACGACCAACGTGTCCTCGACGAGACTGTGGCCGAAGCCCATGAAGACGCAGGCGAGGAAGACCTGGCGCGGTTCGACGCTTGCCGTGCGCGCCTCGCGGATCAACAGCGCGCCACCATAGGAGATCCCGAGAAGCACGCCGACGGCGGTGAAGGGCACTGTCTGCGGCTGGATCCCGGCGAGGCGGAAGAGCGGCGCCATTGCCCGGTTCAGCCAGCCGAGGATGCCCACCATCTTGAGGATCTCGATCATCCAGCTCAAGGCCAGTAGGACGACGAGCATGGTCGCAAGCGTCTTCAGCGTGCTGAAAGTGAAGCTGATCCAGTCGGAGCCCTGGTTGACCGGTGTCCATGCCGGGCTCAGAGGTGCGGCGAGCCATCCGGTCGCCGCGAACAGCTGGTGCAGGAGTGCTGCGAAGATGAGGCCGCCAACGATACGCAGCGCCGCTGTGACCACGAAGCTTGGGCCCGCTTTCTGGATGATGCGCTGTTCGATCGGAATGGCGTGCGCCACCAGCATCAATGCCGAGAACACGGTCATGTCGGCGGTCGTCAGCTCCGAAACCGGCACCAGCGCAAAAACCACCACCACCGCCCCCCAGATGCCGACCAGCAAACCGGTGAGCCAGGCAAAGGCGAGTTCGGGCGGCAGCCCGACCAGGGTCATCAGCGGCTCGAAGGCCGGCGCGATTGCCCGGATCACGCCCAGCTCCTGCAGGACGTGCGTGGCGATGGTGACGGGAACGATGATGCGCACCAGCTCCCAATAGACTTCGAGTGTCGCGAGCGTCTTGCGGTAGAGGATGATGTGAACGGCCATGACGGTGTCTCCCTGAGTTGTCATCCAAGGACTAGCGCGGGGCCGTTCGCAGTTGTGGTCAAAATATGCGAATCTGTGCAATAAAATTGCACGGCGCCACATGAATGGGGAATCGGCATGGACAAGATCGACAGAAAGCTGCTCACGCTGCTGCAACAGGATGCGTCGCGCACCAATGCCGATCTTGCGGTTGAAGTCGGGCTGTCGCCGTCGAGCTGCCTGCGCCGTATCCGACGGCTTCACTCGGCTGGCGTCATCGACCGGGTGGTCGCCGTCCTCAATCCGGCCAAGGCCGGCCGGTCGGTGAAGGCGATCATCACCGTCGAGCTGGAGCGCCATGGCGAACAATATGTGCGTCGCTTCCTCGACCTTGCCGCCAAGGAGCCTGCGGTGGTTCAGGCCTATAGCGTCAGCGGCGAGACCGATGCGCTTCTGATGCTGCGGCTAAAGGACATGGAAGAACTCGATGCCCTGACCGAGCGGCTCTTCCGCGACGAGAGCAATGTCGCCCGCTACTACACGATGTTCGTGATCCGCACGGGCAAGGAGACGACGGCGATTCCGCTGTGAGGCTTGCAGTTTGCTGCGGGGCCTTCGCCTTTTCGATGACGGTCCAAGCAGCAGGCGCCGGGGCAAATCGCCCCGGCGCGCGAAATCGGCGCTGCCGTTGTCGTCACTTGACCGCGGCATTCCCGCCGTCAGCGTAGAGCGCGGAGCCCGCGACGAAGCTTGCCATCGGGCCTGCCAGGAACAGCGCCGCCCGGGCGATCTCGTCGGGCTGGGCGATGCGCTTCATAGCGTGCAGGCCGGCGGCCCATTCCTTTTGCTCCTTGCTGCCGCCCATCGGCGTGTCGACGCCGCCCGGAAGCAGGGCGTTGGCGCGGATGCCGCTCGCGCCGTAATCGGCGGTGATGCCCTTTACGAGCCCCATCAGCCCGGCCTTGCTTGCACCGTATGCGCCCAGGCCGGGGATGCCGGCGCTGGTTCCGACGAAAGTGGAGGTGAAGACCAGCGATCCGCCGCCGCGCGTGAGCATTGCCGGGATCTGGTGGCGGGTGCCGAGGAAGGCGGAGGTGAGGTTGGCGGCCAGCGTCTCCTGCCATTCCGCGGCCGTGATCTCGGCGAGCGGCTTCATGGCGCCAACGGCACCGGCATTGTTGACGGCGATATCGAGGCCGCCGAACCGGTTGACGGCGGCTTCGACCAGCCGGGCGTGTGTGTCTTCCTCTGTGACGTCGCCGCTGACGGCGATCGCCTCGCCGCCGGAGGCTCGGATGGCCTCCGCCACGGCGGCGAGCGGCGCTTCGTTGCGGGCGTTCAAAACGACCTTCGCGCCTTCGGCGGCGAAGAGTTCTGCTACCGCTCTGCCGATACCCGACGAGGCGCCGGTGACGATGACGATCTTGTCTTGCAGCATGGACATGGACTTGCTCCTCTTGGTTGAGGCGCCCTGAGTATCTTCGGCGAGGAGCAGCGCCCACCCGATTTCCGATGGGGTGCAGCTGAGTGATGGTGGTCATCGAGGATTTGAAGGGCTACAGCGTCGCGCGTCTATTTATATTACTCATAAACATAGCCTCAACATTAGATTGTAGGTGGCGCGTAGTTTGTGTCGTAGGTAGCGTAGACGATTGTCGGTCTATGGAGGGGATTATGCCAACGTCAAATCTCGCAGGCGTATTAATGCGCGGGAAACTATGCTCTCTGTGGCTCGGAACGGTGTTTTTGTTAGGTAGTGCTTTTTTACCACATAATACTCACGCGTCAGCTGATGTTCCTATGGAAAACATGCGGGCTCTGTCGATAGAGTGCAAAGCAACTTACTTTATTGCGTCCGAAAGTCTAAAAGATTCGGATCGAAAGTAGTTGTACAAAAAGTATGTCGGCAAGCTTAAGTTAACAAGCGAGTTTGCCGTAGAGTATTTTAATGCATTGAATAAGAGTAAAAATGAATTAGATAAGGAGGTACAGAACCATATTGATGGAATATCAAAAATGTATGACGCGGGTAATCGAAATGTATTTTTAACATTCCTGAATAGATGTGATGGGATATACAGTGATGAAATGTTGAGGAAAAAGTAAATAGCGAGTTTTGGATTTATACTGTGGAATGACTATCAGTGTCAGGCTGGTTTTATCGTCATCTGGTCGGCCTGGCGGGGTGGTCGGAGCGGGGCACTGTAAACTTAATGAGCTTGCGTCGCGGAAATGGACCGCAGCCGGTGTTCACGCAGTCTGAAGGCGAACAATCTGGGACCATATCTGCAAGGCTGCGGCCTGCAGTTGGGGATGATGCTCAGACGGAATATCGGGGCGGGGGATGTAGAAAACGTTTCGGATCATAGATGGAGGCGGGAACAGTCTCGCCGATCAGTCGTGGAAGATCATGTCCATCGGGCTGCGCGATTGGGCGCATCGGTCATGACCAGCGCACGTTGGTATTAGACGCGCAAAGGTCGCTGTAACACTTTGAGTGGCTGCATAATTCTGTCCTTGAATCGAATCCGATTTAAGGAATTATGCAGTAGCATTGATGCAAACGAAGGATAAGCTGACACGCCGCTTCAGCGCCCGTCCAGAAGTGCGCTGAAGGTTTTCAGATCGATATTACCGCCGCTCAACAGAATGCCGACCCGCGCGCCGCCACAGGCGATTGCGCCATGCAAAACGGCCGCCGCGGCCAGGCAGCCGGTCGGTTCCACGATGATCTTCATGCGCTCGGCAAAGAACCGCATCGTCTCGACCAGTTGGGCATCGGTAACCGTGACAATGTCATCGACCTTGTTTTTCAGGATGGCGAAGTTGTGGTTGCCGACATGGGTGACAATCGCACCATCAGCGATGGACTTAGGCACCGGGATCTGGACCACTTCGCCCTTTCGCAATGATTGCTGGCCGTCGTTGCCTGCCTCGGGCTCGACGCCAACAATGGCGCAGGCAGGCAACAGCGCCCTGGTGCTGAGCGCGCTGCCCGCAAGCAGACCGCCGCCGCCCAGCGGAACGGCGAGCAAATCGATCTCCCCGACATCCTCGATCAGTTCCAGTGCTGCGGTGCCCTGTCCCGCGATGACATCCGGATGGTCATAAGGCGGAATCAGCGCTGCTCCTCGTTCGGCGGCAAGGCGCTGGCTTATTTCCGCACGATCTTCCGTATACCGGTCATAGAAGATGACCTCGGCTCCATAGCCCCTGGTCGCCGCCACCTTTATCTCCGGAGCGTCCTGCGGCATCACCACCGTTGCCGAAACACCCTGGAGTCTCGCGGCATAGGCGAGTGCCTGGGCGTGATTGCCGGAGGAATAGGCGACGACACCATTTTGCCGGGACCGTGTGTCCAGCGCAGCGATGGCATTGTACGCGCCACGGAACTTGAAAGCCCCCGCACGCTGCAGATTCTCAGCCTTGAAAAAGACGGCCGCTCCGGCTCGTGCGTCCGCAGTTCGCGACGTCAAAACGGGCGTGCGGTGAGCCGCGCCAGCGATGCGTGCCCGCGCGGCCCGGACATCGTCGAAGGTCGGGATGCGCAGCAAAGCGGGTGCCGGTGCAGGATTGATCACGAGAAACCTCCATTGCGCACTCGGTGGCCCGGGTCGAGAGGGAATTGTCCAAGGCACGGCAATGTACCATCGCGCGGGCGTTTGCACGAGCCAGGTCGAAGACCATTGGCGCCATCTGCCTCGCGACACCGCTGACAGGAACCAGACCGCATCGTGCCAGCTTTGTGGCATTTGCTACATAGCGCCGCGATTTTCAAACGCTGCGGCCGGTGCCATAGTCGCACGGCTTAACAGCGTCGTGTCGGATATTACGCGCGCGCGTCGTAACACCTTAAATTCGCGGTGCTTTTCACGCGAGGCGGGAGGGGTGGAATGCTGAAGACCTACACTGGCAGCTGCCATTGCGGCGCGGTGCGCTTCGAAGCGGATATCGACATCAGTGCCGGGACGGGGAAATGCAATTGCACGCTCTGCACCAAGATCCGGCTCTGGTGCGTCGAGGTGCAACCGGAGGCATTTCGCCTCATCGCCGGCGGAGCCGAAATGGCGGACTATCGCGGCAGCAACCCGGTCGCGCATCACCTGTTCTGCAGCCATTGCGGCGTCAGGCCGTTCGAATGGGTCGATGTGCCGAATATGAGCGGCCATAAATATTTCAACGTCAATGTAGCCTGCCTCGACGGCGTCGATATCGACGAACTGGTCGCCGCACCCGTCACCTATTTTGATGGCCTCAACGACGATTGGGGTTCGACACCATCAGAGATACGGCATCTCTGATCGCCGCGGACGCTCACGTTTTGCGGGCCGTCCCTTAGCGTGCGGGCTCCAGCGCTGGTGCCGCCAGCGGCAAACTCAGGACGGCGATATCGAGAAACCGCCGAGTTCGACTTCGCCTGGCGCGCGCACGGCGCCACCGGAGATCCAAAGCGGACTTCCCACGCACTCAATCCGTCCGTCGGTAACAACGACACCGTCGCTGTCGTTGCAGGCGAGGATCGGCCTCGGCGTATGGGCGCTGTAGCGCAGCAGTGCGGGCAGGTAGGTGGCGTCGTCATTGAGGTGCGGGAAGAATTCGAATGGTAGGAGATCGAGCGCATCTCCATCCGTTATGTCCTCGGGTCTCCGGCCGATAAAGAGCCCGTCTGTCGCGATCGTCGGGTTCATGAGAATGGCGCCGGCGCTGACACCGATCAGGGTGCCGCCCGAGAGCGCCCAGTCCCGGAGCGGCTGGATCAGCCCGCTTCGTCGCAGCCGCTCGAGGAAATCGCCCGTATGCCCGCCGGACAGATGAATGGCGTCGCAGGCAAAGAGTGCGGCGATGTCCTCTGCCGAACGCGGTTCGTCGAGATCGAAGAACAGCTGGAGATCAAGGCAGGATCGGCCGTAATAGGCTTGGCCGCTCTGGAAGAAGTTGCGATCCGGCTCCGGGCCGGAGGCCACATAGGCAAGCCGATTTCCGGTTCCTCGCGCCTTCAGCAAGTCCGCAAGCCTGCGGTCGATTGCCGAACAGTCGGGGAAAAGTTGATCGCTGTAGAGGATGAGGTTGAGCAACTTGGCCTCTTGCGTCGCGGCGCCGTCCGATTTGCGCCGAACCACCATCACGCTGTGCAGAGAGCTTTGTCGATCAACAGGCGAGCCGTGGTCAAGTCCGGTCCGCGGCGGGCGAGATGGTGTGAGTAGGATTGGAGGTTCGCCCGCTTCTTCTGCAAAGGCAGTCCGGCGTCATGTAGCAGACACCACAAGAAGGCTGTTCAGATACTTGAACGTTCGCTTTCGCTTTATCAGGCGATGGCCGACAAGCGGCGGCCATATCGCCAGACGCCAAGCCAACTGAAGTAGTTGACGAGAAGCGACATCGAGATCCAGAGCAGGCTGGTGAAGTTATCGCCGCCTTCGAGCAGGCCGACAAATCGAACGATGTTGAGCAATGAAAGGCATCCGAGCGCGATGCCGAGGAGCCAGCCGAACGGTCGCCAGAACCCGAAGGGAGGGACATGCAGGTTGAAGGCGTAGGCGACGAGGCCGATTGCTGTGACAAGTGTCATGGCCTTGATTGCGCCGCCGATGATCTTGGTGCTCGACGTCAACTGCACTCCTAAACTCAGCATGACGTAGCCGGCAAATACCAGCCCGATGGCAAAGGCCAGGCTATAAAGAACTGCAAAGACCTTCCACATAGCGAATCACACCCACAGGCTGCAAAATGCCACCTTGGGTGGCGCGGCGCGTTTTGTCCACTGGCCGCCGCGCGCCATGCCTCAATCAGCACTGAGCGCCACGGCCGGCTGCAGCCTCGAGGCGTTGCGGGCGGGGAGGAAGCCGAAGACGAGGCCGGTGAGGAAGGCGCAGGCGAAGGCGAGCGCCACCGGGCCGAGCGTGAAGGCGACGGGCATGCCGAACTGGCCGGCGAGCGCGCCGACGCCGAGGCCAAGCAGGACGCCGAGCGTGCCGCCGATCGCCGAGACGACCAGTGCCTCGATGATGAACTGCAGCAGGATGTCGCGCTGGCGTGCGCCGGTTGCCATGCGCACGCCGATCTCGCGGGTGCGCTCGCTGACCGAGACGAGCATGATGTTCATCACGCCGATACCGCCGACGAGCAGCGAGATGGCGGCGACCGAGCCCAGGAACAGCTTCATCGTATTGGAGGTTTCGGTGAAGGCCTCGCGCACCGACGACATGTTGGTGATCTGGGTGTCCTGACGCTTGTGGCGCTGGTCGAGCAGGGACTGGATCGTCTGCTGCGTGATGTCGATGGCGGCTGCGTCCTTCACCTGCACGGTGATGGTGCGCACGTTGCGCTGGCCGAAGAGGCGCATGCTGCCCGTCGTCAGCGGCACGAGCACGACGTCGTCCTGGTCGTTGCCGAAGGAGGTGGCGCCCATCTCGGCCATCACGCCGATGACCTGGAACGGGATCTTGTTGACGAGCACATATTGCCCGAGTGGGTTGTCGCCGTCGGGAAACAGCGTCTTGACCACGGTCTGGCCGAGGACCGCCACCGGCGCATAGGTGTCCATGTCGTCCTGGGTGAGGAACTCGCCCTGCTGCATCTTCCAGGATTTTGCCGTGGTGAATTGCGGCACGGTGCCGTTGGCGCTCGTCTGGTAGTCGACATTGCCGCGCCGGACCGTGACATTGCTGGTCAGTTCGGGCACGGCAAAGGCGACGTTCGGCACCTCGAGGATGGCGTCGGCATCGGCGGGAACGAGGGTGACGTTGCTGCCGCCGGCGCTGCCGCGGAAGTTGGCCATGCTCGGCCGCACCACCAGGAGGTCGGAGCCCATGGAGGAAATGCGGTTGAGCACGGAATCCTGCGCGCCGGTGCCGATCGCCAGCATGGCGACCACCGAGCCGACGCCGATGACGATGCCGAGCAAAGTGAGGATGGTACGGAAGAGATTGGCGCGCAGCGCCCTAAACGCCATCTTCACGGCTTCGGTGACGTCGGCAATTGCCGCCGAGCCCTCGCTCACCGTCCGGCTCAGCGCCCGCGCCGCCTCCGGATTGCTGCGGCTCTTCTTGGTGCGGTCGGCGACGATGCGGCCGTCATGGATCTCGATCAGCCGGTCGGCCTGTTCGGCGACCTCGCGCGAGTGGGTGATGACGATGACCGTGTGGCCGTTGTCGTTCATGTCGCGCAGGAGCGCCATGACATCGGAGCCGCTCTGGCTGTCGAGTGCGCCGGTCGGCTCGTCGGCCAGCACCACGCGGCCGCCGTTCATCAGCGCGCGGGCGATCGACACACGCTGCTGCTGGCCGCCGGAAAGCTGGTTTGGGCGGTGGCCGAGCCGCTCGCCGAGCTTCAGCTGCTGCAGCAGGGCGCCTGCGCGGTCGTGGCGGTCGCGCGCCGACATGCCGGCATAGACGGCCGGAACCTCGACGTTTTCCTGGGCGCTTGCGGTCGGAATGAGATTGTAGCTTTGGAAGACGAAGCCGAAGGTGCGCCGCCTGAGTGCTGCCAGTTCGTCGGTGTCGAAGCCGGAGACCCGCTCGCCGTCGATGAGATAATCGCCCTCGGTCGGCTGGTCGAGACAGCCGAGGATGTTCATCAGCGTCGACTTGCCCGAACCGGACTGGCCGATGATCGCGACGAACTCGCCAGCCTCGATGTCGAGCGAGACGCCGTGCAGCACCTCGACGGCGAGATCGCCGTTGAAATAGGTCTTGCTGACGTGCCGGAGCGAGAGGAGCGGGGTCATGGCCAATCTCTAAATTGTCCTCAGAACATCGGCGGCATGCGCATGCCGCGTTGGCTGCCGCGGGCGCTCGCCGGGGCGTCGGAGCCGGCGGCGACGACGACGGTGTCGCCCTCGTTCAAGCCGCTCCTGATCTCGGCATTGACGCGGTTGCGGATGCCGACCTCGACGGCGCGGGTTTCAAGCGCGCCCGAGGATGTGACCACGGTCACCTCGGCGCTGCCGCCGGCAGCGCCCGGCCTGCCGCCGGCAGCATCCGCCTTGTCGCCGCGCTTGGCCGAGCCTTGGCCGCCCGCTTTCCCACCGGCCGTGTGCAGCGCAGCACTCGGCACGATCAGCACGTCCTTGGCGGAGGATTGCAGGAAGAACACCTGGGCGCTCATCGACATCATCAATTCGCCATCCGGATTGGGAACGTCGAAGAGGGCGTAATAGAGCACGACGTTGTTTTCCGTGTCCGGCATCGGCTGGATCTGGCGCAGCTTGCCCGCAAAGCGTTTTCCCGGCTGGCCAAGCAGGGTGAAATAGGCGTCCATGCCGACCTTGAGCCTGCCGACATCGGCCTCCGACACCTGCGCCTTGACGGTCATGGTCGACAGATCGGCGATGGTGACGATGGTCGGCGTCGTCTGGTTGGCGTTGAGCGTCTGACCTTCCTTGGCCGGGTTGGCAACGATGGTGCCGCCCATCGGCGCGAAGATCTTGGTGTAGCCGAGATCGACCTTGTCGCCGGCAAGGGTCGCCTGCTGCTTGCGGATCTGCGCTTCGATGGCGTTGACGTCGGCTTCGGCGGCGGCGAGATCGGCGATCGCCTGATCGAGCGTCGACTGGGCGATGCTGTTGGCGGCCACCAGATTGCGCTGGCGATCGATATTGGCCTGCTTCAGCACGAGCTGGGCCTTCTTGGAAATGAGCTGGGCCTGCAGATTGGCAAGCTCGGCCTGGTCGATCTCGATCCGGTTTTCGATGGTCGCCGGGTCGATTTCGGCAACGAGCTGGTTCTGCTCGACCTTGTCGCCGATATCGACATGCAGCGCCTTCAACTGGCCGGAGACCTGGGCGCCGGCATCGACCGACTTGACCGCATCAAGCGTGCCGACGGCGGTGACGCTGTTTTCGATGTCGCCGCGCACCACAGCCTGGGTGACCATGGCGGCGGAGGTCGGGTTCGTGGCATAACGCGTCCAGCCGTAATAACCGGCGCCGACGACGGCGAGAACGACGGGGATCCACAGCCAGCTGCGCGTGCGCCGCTTGCGCCGGACGGGCGCTGCACCGGGAATGAAGGTGACATTGGGCGTCACGTCCTCGCGTGCGGTGGTCTCCGTGCGTGCCGTCTTGCCTGTCTTGTTCATGCCCATACCTGGCCCCATACCTGGCTTTGCCAGCGCCAAAGTCACAGGCGCGCTTCATCCTAGCAGCAAATAGGGACAAACGGCCCGGGCGGGAAGCATTGAGATCATTATATTATTGTAATGTTTCGGCGGCGGAGGGCGGGGCCGACCCTCGTCTCACGCCTTAGCGGCTGAACAGTAACTTTCCGCCCATGCCCATCAGGGCCACACCCATCGTGGTCTCTATTCCCGTCTTCGCCCTGGCAAAGATCCGTCGTGTGGCTCCATGCGAGAACAGGAGCGCCAGGCCGCAATACCAGACACAGGAAACAAGGGCTGCCATCAGCACGACTGCCACGTAAAACCACGGTGCGGCATGTGCAGGCACCATGACGGAGAAGATGCTGCCATAGAAGGCGATCGACTTGGGACTGGTCATCGAGACCAGATAGGCCTTGCGAAAGGCGGTCGCGCCGGTGATGCCCTGGCCGTTGGTCGATACCAATGGCTTGCGCGCGCCAAGCACCATCTTGACACCGAGCCAGATCAGGTAGGCGGCGCCGGCCAGCTTCACGGCAGTATAGATCCAGGGCACCTGCGTCAGGATGATGCCGATGCCGGCAACCGCCAGCAGCGCCCAGGTGAGGGAGGCTGCCGCCAGTCCCAGGCCCGCGACAACGCCGGTGCGGCGGGAAACGCTCATCGCTGTCGAGGTGACGATGGCGAAATTCGGCCCCGGGCTGACCACGCTTAGAACGAACACGCCTGCGATCGTCAGAAGCTGAAACACCTCGTGCATGGGGACACCCTGTCGCTTGTCGTCGATGGGGCGCTTTTAGCATCGGCCCCGGTTTAGGGGTAGTGACCTTTGGCCGCCGGCTGCCGGCGGCAATCCCGCGCCGACAAAATTTCCAATGGTCCGTAAAATCGCCTTGACGGTCCGCCCGCGCTTCATTAGAAGAATGCGAACCGTACCGTACGGTACTGAATGGGTGGAGCCAAGTGCAAAGCGTTGCTGCGACAAGAGAGGCGAATGCCGGGAGCGGCCTGACCGAGCGTCAGGGCGTCGTTCTCGAAGAGGCGTTGCGTCTGCTGGTCGACGGCGGCGAGAAGGCGCTGACGACTGCCGGTGTGGCGCGGGCTGCCAACTGTTCGAAGGAAAGCCTCTACAAGTGGTTCGGCGATCGCGACGGGCTCCTGTCGGCGATGATCGGGTTCCAGGCGAGCAAGGTTCGCACCCAGGATCCCGCCGCCGACGCGCTGAACGCGGAGAGCCTGCGCCGGCACCTGGTGGTCTTTGCCAAGGATCTGCTCGAGGTTCTGGCCGGCGACGTGTCGCTGGCGCTGAACCGGCTGGCGATCGGCCAGGCGAGCCGCGAAGGCTCCAAGCTCGGCCACATGCTGCAGGAGCGCGGGCGCCGGCAGATCGGGCGGCGTGCCGCCGCGCTGCTGGAGGCCGGCCGCAAGGCGGGGCTGCTGGCATTTGACGATGCCGACGAGGCCTATGGCGCGCTTTACGGGCTGATCGTTTCCGACTGGCACCTGAAGATGCTGCTGGGCGAAGAGGCCGGCGAGATGAAAAAGGGTTTTGGCCGCAAGGCGGAGCAGGCGGTCAGCGCCTTCCTCACGCTCTACGGCACGAAAGGGTAACGGCGAGGGAGGACCTCGCCTGCAGCGCCGCGCGGCAAAGACGCGCAAAGGCCGCTGCAGCACTGGAATTGCAGCGCCGCGCGTCGAAGACGCGCAAAGGTCGCTGCAGCAATCGGAATTGCAGTGTCTCGCGCCTGGAAGCGCTGAGGTCGCTGTAAAACACGGAATTGTTGCATGGCTCCTGGACCGATCCCGGTTTTGGGCGTCGTGCGGCGGAACAACAAATAGCAACGGGAAGGACCATTCAAATGCGCGTCTATTATGATCGTGATGCCGACATCAACCTCATCAAGTCCAAGAAGGTCGCCATCGTCGGCTACGGCAGCCAGGGCCGCGCGCACGCGCTGAACCTGAAGGACTCCGGCGCCAAGGAAATCCGCATCGCGCTGAAGCCGGGTTCGGCAACGGCTGCCAAGGTCGAGGCCGACGGCCTCTCGGTTCTCTCGGTAGCCGAAGCTGCCAAGTGGGCCGACCTGATCATGATGGCAACGCCCGACGAACTGCAGGCCGAAATCTACAAGGCCGACATCGCCGGCAACATCCGTGACGGCGCTGCGATCGCATTCGCCCACGGCCTCAACGTTCACTTCGGCCTGATCGAGCCGAAGGCTTCGCTCGACGTCGTCATGATCGCGCCGAAGGGCCCGGGCCACACGGTCCGCGGCGAATACCAGAAGGGCGGCGGCGTTCCCTGCCTCGTTGCCGTTCACCAGGACGCTTCCGGCAACGCTCTCGACCTTGCGCTCTCCTACGCCTGCGGCGTCGGCGGCGGCCGTTCGGGCATCATCGAAACCAACTTCAAGGAAGAGTGCGAAACCGACCTCTTCGGCGAACAGGTCGTTCTGTGCGGCGGTCTCGTCGAACTCATCCGCGCCGGCTTCGAAACGCTGGTCGAAGGTGGCTACGCGCCGGAAATGGCCTATTTCGAGTGCCTGCACGAAGTGAAGCTGATCGTCGACCTGATCTATGAAGGCGGCATCGCCAACATGAACTACTCGATCTCCAACACGGCCGAGTGGGGCGAATACGTCACCGGCCCGCGCATCATCACCGAAGAAACCAAGGCCGAGATGAAGCGCGTCCTCAAAGACATCCAGACCGGCAAGTTCACCTCGGAATGGATGCAGGAGTACAAGTCGGGTGCGGCCCGCTTCAAGGGCATCCGCCGCGTCAACGACGCCCACCAGATCGAAGAAGTCGGCGCCAAGCTGCGCGGCATGATGCCCTGGATCGGCAAGAACAAGCTGGTCGACAAGGCGAAGAACTAAGCCTTACGGCATAATTCCTTAAATCGGATCCGATTTAAGGATAAAATTATGCAGCAAGTTTAAAGCGTTACAGCGTCCTTTGCGCGTCATATTTGACGCGCGGCGCTGTAGCCATCAGACACATGCGGAAAGCCGGGGTGAAAACCTCGGCTTTTCTTTTTGTCGATGCGCTCACCGCGCGACACTTGCAGTGGTGATGAAGGGGGTAAACATAGCCCTTAAGTTTAGTTTGTGCTAAATTTCGCGCCGCATCGATACGCCCCCAATGGGCGCGCAGTCTTTCCTACTCCCCATGACCTCTAATCAAGCATGACCGGATAACGGAGGAAGGCAGATGAGTGACGATATCAAACTGACACGTCGCGGCGTTTTGCTTGGCAGCACAGCCATTGCCGCGACTGCAGGGCTCAGCGCCCGCCCGGCTGAGGCCGAACTGAAGGAATACCCGCCGGGACAGGCATTCTCCGGCGTCATCGGGCGCACGTTCGATGTTTCGCAGCCCGCCTGGCCGGCGCCGACAAGGGCGCGCGAGGGGACCGCCAATGTGCTGTTCATCGTTCTCGACGACACGGGCTTCGGCCAGCTCGGCTGTTTCGGCAGCCCGATCCACACGCCCAACTTGGATGCGCTTGCCGCCGACGGTCTGCGTTACAGCAACATGCACACGACGGCGCTTTGCTCGCCCTCGCGATCCTGCTTTCTCACCGGACGCAACCACCACTCAAACGGCATGGCCTGCATCACCGAGGGCTCGGAGGGGTTCCCCGGTGCGAACGGCCAGATACCGTTCGAAAACGGCTTCCTCTCGGAAATCCTGCAGCAGAACGGCTACAATTGCTATGCGCTCGGCAAGTGGCACCTGACGCCGGCCGAGCAGACTTCGGCGGCCGGGCCCTACAGCCGCTGGCCACTGGGGCGGGGGTTCGAGCGCTACTTCGGCTTCCTCGGCGGCGATACCCACCAGTATTATCCGGAACTGGTGCGCGACAACAGCCAGACGGAGCCGGACAAGACGCCGGAAGAGGGGTATCACCTGACGCCGGATCTGGTCGCCAAGGCCAAGTCGATGATCGCTGACTCCAAGCAGGTGGCGCCCAACAAACCCTTCTTCGTCTACTTCGCCCCCGGCGCGATGCACGCGCCTCATCACGTGCCGAAGGAATGGGCCGACAAATACAAGGGCCAGTTCGACGACGGCTGGGATGCCTATCGCGAAAAGGTCTTCGCCAAACAGAAGCAGATCGGCATCATCCCGGAGAATACCGTTCTGTCGCGCCACGACCCGGATGTGCAGGACTGGCAGAAACTGTCGGCCGACGAACGGCGGCTGTTTGCCCGAATGATGGAGGTCTTTGCAGGCTTCCTCGAACACACCGACCATTATATCGGCGAGCTGATCGCCTTCCTGAAGGACATGGGCGAATACGAAAACACGCTGATCATGGTCGTTTCCGACAATGGCGCCAGTGCCGAAGGCGGGCCGAACGGCTCGGTCAACGAAGGCAAGTTCTTCAACAACGTGCCTGACGATCTCCAGCAGAACCTCGCCGCGATCGATGATCTCGGTGGCCCGAAATATTTCAACCACTATGCCTTCGGCTGGACCCATGCCGGCAACACGCCCTTCCGCCGCTGGAAGCGGGAGACCTATCGCGGCGGCGTGTCCGATCCGTTCATGATCGTCTGGCCCAAGGGCATCAAGACCAGGGGCGAGATCCGCAGCCAGTACTGCCATGGGATCGACATGGTGCCGACAGTGCTCGATGCGCTGGGGATCGAGCCGCCGGCGCAGATCCGCGGCGTCACCCAGTCGCCGATCCAGGGCTTCAGCCTGAAGTCCTCCTTCGATGACGCCGATGCGCCGTCGCTGCATATCACCCAGTATTTCGAGATGTTCGGGCACCGCTCGCTCTATCACGACGGCTGGCGTGCGGTGTGCCCGTGGCCGGGAACCTCCTTCACGGAGTCGGGCCTGACCTTCGGCGCGCCGATCTCGTATGAAAAACTCATCGAGCTCGATGCCAAGGGGTGGGAGCTCTACAACCTCAAGGAGGATTTTTCGGAGACGAAGAACTTGGCCGAGACGGAACGCGACCGGCTGATCGCGATGATCGGCATGTGGTATGTCGAGGCGGGCAAATACAACGTGTTGCCGATCGACAGCCGCGGTACCGCGCGCTTTGCCGATGAACGCCCGCAGATCGCGGCCAATCGCAAGAAGTACATCTACTACCCGGATACCCAGCTCGTGCCCGGCAGCGCCGCTCCCTATCTCGTCAATGTCGCCCACTCGATCTCGGTGGAGGCGAATGTGCCGAAGGGCGGCGCGGAGGGCGTGCTGCTCTCGATGGGCGGCGTCGACGGCGGGTTCTCGTTCTACGTCCAGGGTGACAAGCTGATCTACGGCTACAATTATGTCGCCGACCAGCGCTTCACCGTGCAGTCGGACGCGGCCATTCCCGAAGGCGATCACATCTTCAGCTTCGAGTTCACTCCGACCGGTAAGGCCGACATCGCCAAGGGCAAGGGCGTACCGGCCAATATCAAGCTGTTCGTCGACGGCAAGCAGGCCGGCAGTGGCGACCTGCCGGTGACGATCCCGATTTCGCTTGGCCTCGCCGCAGGCGTCTGCGTCGGGGCGGATTCCGGGTCACCGACCATGGATACGGCCTACAAGGCGCCCTATCCGTTTACCGGCGTGGTGAAGAAGGCACTGGTCGACGTGACCGGCGAGCCTGTCGAGGATATGGCGGCGAAGATGAAGGTGTATCTGTCGCGGCAATGAAGGCCGCACGCTCTCGCACGAGGGGGCACATATGAAGGAAGCCGGGGCAAAACCCCGGCTTTCCCTTTTGAGCCAATGGTCGTGAAGGCCAGATTTCAGTTCAGACTCTCGGCTTGAAGCAGCGGCGGTTACGCCTTGCTGCAAGAGAATGGTCTTTCCAGTCCGCATTTCGGGGTGGGCAGGGCGCCCGGTTTGGGCACGATATGCCCGGCACCGCCGTTATCGCATGGCGGTGAAGGCGGCAGGCGGGACTTGCAAGGCAGCGGCGATGCGCTGCAGCTTGACGGGATCGGTATCGGCGCCGAGTTCGACCTTGGAAATTTCCGTTTCTGTCAGGCCTGTGGTGACCGACATTTCATCGACGGTGTAGCCGTGGGATTCACGCGAACGCTTTACAGCGGCTCCGATGCTGACGCGGGAAACAGTGGCGTCGGAAGCCTTATTCAGATTTTTCTTAAAGGACATGAAGTGTCTCCTTCGTTGGTCCACCGACAAGGAGTTTCGTCGGGTGAAGGGGGCCCGAAAGTATCGTGCGACTCGAACAATGAGTGGCGATCAGGCATCGCTAATATAGTCAGGGCGGCCGTCAAGGCAACCTGGCCAAGGCATTTTTGAGTGGATAGAGCGGCACCACCGGCCGGCCAGACCCCGGTCGCTCCCGAGAAAAATCGTTTGGAAACCTTACGATACAGGGCCATGAGCGAGGCAACCGCCCCCGGAAAAAAGTGCGCTGAGCGCGCGCTTCGGATGGGAAATGGCACTGTTTTCGACGCAGATACTGGCCGCAGGCGGGTGTTCGATCAAAGATTTTCCGAGGTGACGGTCAGGAAGCGTACGGGCTCGGTGCTGACCTCCACCTCCATGAGGCCGAGACTTTTCAGGGTCAGGTCGATCGAGCGCCGGGCCTGGATCTCGGGCGCCTGGTCGAGCACGATCGACATCAGCCGTTGGCGCAGGTAGCGCCGCGTCCGCTCGGTCAGTTCATGGCCGACCCAGAAGATTTTGGCGTCGGCCCCACTCTTCAGCGCATTGGCCTGCAGCACCTTGGCGACGCCGTTGTTGTCGCCGCCGGCGCTGTAGACGCCGATGATATCGGGGTCGCGGGCAAGGGCTCTGCCGAGAAGCTCCATCGCATCGTGTTCGTCGTCGCGGTCGAACATCACTTGCGTGAAGCGGTGAGCCGCGTCGCCCTGCTCGTCGAGATAGGTGGAGAAGCCGCGAATGCGTTCCTTGTGGTTCTCGTAGGCGCCGCTATGGCAGAGCGCGACGAAGGAACCGGTACGCGCCGAAAGCATCTGTGACATGTAGTGGGCGGCCGTGCGCCCGGCAGCGTAGTTGTCGATGCCGACATAGGGCAGTTCCGGCGCCGGACGGGTCATGATCTGGACGACGGGAATGCCGAGGCTTGCCGCCTTTCTGACGCTCTCGACCACATCGGGATGGTCCGGGGCCACGACGATCAGCGCCGAGCGTCGCAGTTTCGGGGTGGCGATGATGCGGACAAAATCGACCGGGTCGTTTTCGCGGGCAAAGGTGCGGTGGACGGCGATGCTGTGGTCGAGCGAGGCGGCGATGCGCTCGAAGGCCTGGTTCATGCGCGAGTAGAAACTGGTCTCCGGCCGAACGAGTATGACCTCGATGCGGATGATGCCGCGATGGCTTTCCGGCAGCGCGCGGCCATAGCCGAGCCTTCTCACGGCGAGCAGGACTTTTTCGACCGTTTCCGGCCGCACACCGCCGCGACCGTTCAAGACGCGCTCGACCGTGGCGGTGCCGACTCCGGCTGCTGCCGCCACATCCCTCAACGTCGCTTTTGCCACCATCACCTCCAAATCTTCGATCGCAGATCAGCACTCGATGCCTGTGTCGTCAATGATCAAATTTGATCACCGAAGCATTGGAGCCGGGCCGGGGGCAGGGCTATCCTGCAGGCAATTCGGGAGGAGAGACCGAAGTTCGAAACGATCCCGCGAAGGATCATCCGCCGGCAGGGATGCGCGGCGATGATGGAGGAGCACCATGAAAATCGCACTCGACCCCCATATGCACCGTCATCTCGGGCTCAGCGAGCTTTGCCGCAAGGCGGCCGAGCTCGGCTACGACCACATCGAACTGTCGCCGCGCGACGACTTCCTGCCCTGGTGGGTGCGGCCGCGGGCGCACAAGGAGCGTATCGCCGAGTTCAAATCGGCGTTGAAGGACCATGGCGTCAAGCTCGCATCCCTGCTGCCGATGTATCGTTGGGCTAGCCCGCATGAGGACGAGCGCCAGGCCGCGGTGCGCTACTGGAAGGAAGCGATCCGCATCGCCGTCGAGATGGATTGCGACACCATGAATTCGGAGTTCGGCCGCGGGCCTTCGCCGGATCGCGGCCACCGGTTGAGCTGCTGCGGCGGCATGCATACGCATGAACACAGCGAGGCGGCCTGGTGGCGGTCGATCGAGGAACTGGTGCCGGTCTTCGAGAAGGAGGGCGTGACGCTCAACATGGAGCCGCATCCGGAGGACTGGTGCGAGACGCTGCATCCGGCGATCGACATGCTGAAGACCATCGGCTCGAAAAACGTAAAATTCCTCTATTGCGCGCCGCACACTTTCTATTTCGGTGATGACATGGCCAAGATGATCCGCGACGCCGGGCCGCTGATCGCCCATGTGCATGTGGCCGATACCTACAATCACAAGGCCTCCTCGGGCCTGCGCTACATCGTCAACCCGCCGGGCGCCAAGGTGACGATCCACCAGCACATGGACATGTACCAGGGCGAGATCGACTGGGACGTGTTCTTCTCCTCGCTCGCGGAGGTCGGCTTCGACGGCATCGTCACGGCCTGCGTCTTCGGCTGGGAAGAACGTGCGGATGCTTCCGGCAAGTTCATGCGCGCCGAGATCCAGAAATACGTCGACAAATACTGGACGCGCGGCTGAGGCCAAGCCTGCCGCCATCATCCAACCAAGGAATGAAGCCGTGAGCATCACGATCACGACCGCCCCCTGCTGCTGGGGCGTGGACGACGTCAACAACCCCAACCTGCCGGCCTGGAGCCGCGTGTTCGACGAGGCGGCCGCCGCCGGCTATGGCGGGCTCGAGCTCGGGCCCTACGGTTACGTGCCGCTCGACGACCGGCTGGTTGCCGCGGCACTTGCCGAGCGCAACCTGTTCATCGTCGCCGGCACGATCTTCGACGATCTGGTTTCGCCTGACAATCGCGACAACCTTCTGCGTCAGACGGACGAGATCTGCGCCGCCATCACAAGGCTGCCGCAGCCGCCACAGGTGGCCGGCCAGAGGTTTGCAACGCCTTACCTCACCGTCATGGACTGGGGCCATGACGAGCGGGACTATGCGGCCGGGCATTTCGACCGCGCGCCGCGGCTCTCCGATGAGGCCTGGGCGGGCCTGGTCGCCAATATCGAGGCGATCGCCGAGCGCGCCCGCGGATATGGCGTGCGCGCCGTGATCCATCCCCATGCCGGCGGCTATATCGAATTTGCCGACGAGATCGAGCGGATCGCCGGCGACGTGCCGCAGGAGATTGCCGGCTTCTGCCTCGACACCGGCCACACCTACTACGCCGGCATGGACCCGGTGGAGACGCTGCGGCGCTATGCCGACCGGCTCGACTACCTCCATTTCAAGGATATCGACCAGGCGGTGCTCGACCGGGTGATGGGCGAAAAGATCCGCTTCTTCGAGGCCTGCGCTCAAGGGGTGATGTGCCCGATCGGTCGAGGGGTGATCGACTATCCCGCCGTCGGCCAAGCGCTGGAGGAGATCGGCTACCACGGCTTCATCACGGTGGAGCAGGAGCGCGATCCGAGAAGCGTGGCCGGCAGCCTCGCGGACGTCAGGGAAAGCCGCGACTATCTGCGTTCGGTCGGGTTTTGAAACTGGCACGCACCCAACGCTCAAGCACACAGGAAAAAAGATCATGACGGAAACGAAGAGAAGGCCGATCCGCTGGGCAATGGTGGGCGGCGGGCGCGGCAGCCAGATCGGCTCGATCCACCGCTCGGCGGCGCTGAGGGACAATACGTTCGAGCTGGTGGCCGGCGCCTTCGACATCGATGCCGAGCGCGGCCGCGCCTTCGGCCTCGATCTCGGCCTCGACGCAGCGCGCAGCTATGCCGACTATGCGACGATGTTTTCCGCCGAGACCAAGAGGCCCGACGGCATCGAGGCGGTGTCGATCGCGACGCCCAACAACACCCATTTCGCCATCTGCAAGGCGGCGCTCGAGCACGACCTGCATGTGGTCTGCGAAAAGCCGCTCTGCTTTACCGTTGCGGAGGCGCAGGAGCTGAAGGCGCTGTCTGAGGCGCGCGGCCGCATCGTCGGCGTGACCTACGGTTATGCCGGCCACCAGATGATCGAGCAGGCCCGCGCCATGGTGCGGCATGGCGATCTCGGCGAGATCCGCATCGTCAACCTGCAATTCGCCCATGGCTTCCACAGCGCCGCCGTCGAGGAGCAGAATCCTTCGACCCGCTGGCGCGTCGACCCTAGATTTGCCGGGCCGAGCTATGTGCTCGGCGATGTCGGAACGCACCCGCTCTACCTCTCCGAGGTGATCCTGCCGCAGCTTAGGATCAAGCGGCTGATGTGCACGCGGCAAAGCTTCGTCAAGAGCCGGGCGCCGCTCGAGGACAATGCGGTGACCCTGATGGAATATGACAATGGCGCGATCGCCACCGTCTGGTCGAGCGCCGTCAATGCCGGCTCGATGCACGGGCAGAAGGTGCGCATCGTCGGCTCGAAGGCCAGCATCGAATGGTGGGACGAGCGGCCGAACCAGCTTTCCTACGAGATCCAGGGCGATCCGGTGCGCATCCTCGAGCGCGGCATGGACTATCTCTACCCGGAGGCCCGCATCGACGACCGCATCGGCGGCGGCCACCCGGAGGGCCTGTTCGAGGCCTGGGCCAATCTCTATCGCCGCTTCGCCCTGGCGATCGGCGGCAAGCGGGGCCTTACGCCCGAGGGGCTCGACGACCTCGTCTTCCCCGGCATCGATGCCGGGCTCGAGGGCGTGCGCTGGGTGGAGAACTGCGTGCGCTCGGCCGACGCCGGCGGCATCTGGGTGGATTATCGCTAAGGAGGCGTGCCGCCCGATGTGTCGCGCGGCCTCCCGCCGGCCGTTCGCTCCGGCCTTGCCATTCCCACGAATCCGGCTAAACCGAAATTCCGGCCACCTCAAAGGAAGATGTCATGCCGGATTTCTCCACACTTCTACTTTTCGCCGCCGCATCGCTGGTGCTGACCGCCACGCCGGGTCCCGATATGCTGCTGATCGCTTCACGCAGCGTCAGCCAGGGGCAGGGGGCGGGGTTCCTCACCTATGCCGGCATCGCGCTCGGCACCTATTGCCATGCGCTTGCCGCCGCCCTCGGGCTGTCGCAACTGATCGCCACCGTGCCGATCGCCTATGAGATCGTGCGCTGGGCCGGGTGCGCCTATCTCCTCTATCTCGCCTGGAAGACCTGGCGCTCGCAGGCGATCGATTTTTCGCCGACCTCGTCGCTGAAACGCCTGTCGCTCAGGCGGATTTTTGGCGAGGGACTGCTGACCAACCTGCTCAACCCGAAGATGGCGCTGTTCGTGCTGGCACTGTTTCCGCAGTTCATCCGGCCCGAAAACGGCGCAATGATCGTGCAGACGCTGGTGCTGGCGACGGTGCTGAACGGCATCGGCTTTCTGGTCAACGGCGCGGTGATCCTGCTCGGCGGCCAGATCCGCAGCCGGCTTTCGGCACCCGCCCGTTTCAGAAAACTGCCGCAATATCTGCTCGCCACCGTCTTTGCCGGGCTTGCCTGCCGGCTGGCGCTCGGGGCCAGGAATTAAGAGCCGCGCGACCGGCCATCGGTTCGGCGGATTCCCCCGAAGCCGATAATTGCGCGCATTGTGCCCGGTCGCGTTTCATGTTGACTCAATCAACAGATAGTTGTTGATTGAGTCAACTTAGGCTGGATCATCCCCATGACACTCACCATCGATCACCCTGACGTGGCGGCGCTGCGCGCCTTCAACCGCCTCTATACCAACCGTCTCGGCCTCTTGAACGCCCATCTCGACCAGAGCCCGTTCACGCTCACCGAAGCGCGTATCCTCTACGAGCTTGCCCACCGGCAAGAGCCGACGGCGGCCGAGCTGATGCGCATACTTCAGGTCGATCGCGCCCAGCTGAGCCGCACGCTGAAGCGGTTTGCCGATCGCGGGCTGGTCGAGAAGTCGGATCATCCCGAGGGCGGTCGCCGCCAGCCGATCTCGTTGACCCCGGCCGGGCGCACCACCTTCGCAGCCCTGGAGCAGAACACCCGCGAGGCCATCGGCGCGCTGCTCGATACCTTGCCGCCGGCCGAGCGCAGGCGCCTGATCGCAGCCACCGGTATCATCAGCGAGGTCCTTGAGCAGAGGGCGGCGGGTGAACTGCTGCTGCGCGATCTGAGGCCGGGCGATCTCGGGTGGATCATCCACCGCCAGACCGTTCTCTACGTTCAGGAATATGGCTGGAACCAGGAGTATGAGGCGCTCGCCGCGCGCATCCTTGCGGATTTCGTGCAATCCTTCGACCCGGCCCGCGAGGCAGCCTGGATCGCCGAGATCGACGGGCGCGTCGTCGGCTCGATCTTCCTGGTGGCCGGCGACAAGCCCGGCGTGGCCAAGCTCCGGCTGCTCTATGTCGAGCCGGATGCGCGCGGCCGGGGTGTCGGGGCGGCGCTGGTTGATGCCTGCATCGGCCGTGCCCGCACTGTCGGCTATCACACGCTGGTACTTTGGACCAACAGCGTGCTGACCTCGGCCCGCCGCATCTACGAGCGCGCCGGCTTCACGCTCCTCGAGGAAGCGCCGCACCATTCCTTCGGCAAGGATCTGGTGGGCCAGACCTGGTCGCTCGACCTCGGGCAGGGGTGAAATGGGAGGCGGCCAACTGCCGGACCGAGCCACGGACGCCGAAGGCGGCCCATAAGCTGTAATAAGTGAGTGATGGGTTGAGATGGTATCCGGCAAGGGCTATCTGGTGCCAACCGCAAACGCCCTCGGGCGGACATTCCTCAGAAAACCACAAGGCGCACCTCGGCATGATCCCAGATTTCCTCGTCACCCATTCCGGTGGCTTCCATGCCGATGAGCTGCTGTCGAGCGTCATCCTGACCCGGCTGTTTCCGGCGGCGCGCATCATTCGCAGCCGGGCGCCGGAGTGGATCACGCCAGGCGGCGACCGGATCATCTACGACGTCGGCGGCGCCTATGACGCCGCAGCCGGGATTTTCGATCACCACCAGCGCGGCGCCCCTCTGCGCGACGACGGCCAGCCCTTGAGCTCGTTCGGCTTGATCTGGAAGCATTATGGCCGCGATTATCTCGCCGCCTCTGATGTCCCGCAGGCGCATGTCGAGGCGGTGCACGCCTCGTTCGACAGGAGCTTCGTGCTGCCGGTCGATCTGGTGGACAATGGCGCGCTCAGCCCGTCCGTTGCCGGGCCGCTTGCCGGGCTGACGCTGCCGGCGCTCCTGGAAACCTTGAAGCCGGATTTCGACGAGACCGACCCTGAGGCCGATGATCGCGCCTTCCATTCAGCACTCGCCATCGCCCGGAGTTTCGTCGAGGCCAGCATTGGGCGCAGCGCCGCAAAGTTGCGGGCCGAAGCCGTCGTGCACCAGGCGATCGTCGAAACCGGCGAAGGCCGCGTGCTGGAGCTTCCGATGGGCATGCCCTTCCGCCCCGCCATCGTGAAGGCGGGCGCCGATCATCTGCTGTTCGTGGTTCACCCGCGCGACAAGGACTGGTGCCTGACCGGCATCCGCCGCGCCGACGAAGGGTTCGAGCTGCGCGCAGACCTGCCTGCCGCCTGGGCGGGCCTGACCAACGGCGACCTGGAGGCCGCCTGCGGCGTTGAGGGCGCAAGCTTCTGCCACAACGGCCGCTTCATCGCCGCTGCCAAAACCCGCGAGGCGGCACTGGCCATGGCGGAACTGGCGGTAGCGGAGGCTGTTGCAGCCGGGTGAGGTTTGGGTCGACAGCCCTCGGATACTCTGGGCGAAGGATTAGGGCGTTCAAATGAGCATCGCATATACGGTTTTTCAGGGACGTGCAGGGGACCACAATGATCTGGCGATGCCGGGAGCGAGAGCCATCGGCGAAGCGCTGGAACGGAAAACGGGTATCCAGCCCGTCGTGGTCGGCAACCCCGAACCGGCTCTGAATATCGGCTGGCGCGACGAACTGGATGCTGCGATGCCTGCGCTTCGCCAAGTGCAGGCAAGGTTTGACGAGGTATTCGCCAGCGGCGGCGTTTCGATCGCCGCGACCAGCCGCTGCGCCGTTTCATTGGCGACTTTGCCTGCCGTCGCAAAACACCATCCTTCGGCCTGCATCGTCTGGTTCGACTCCCATGCCGATCTCAACACGCCCGAGGCCACGACGACCGGCTACCTCGGTGGCCTCGCGCTTGCCGGGCCCACCGGACTTTGGGAGTCCGGCCTCGGGACAGGGCTCGGGCTTGATCGGATCGTTCTGGTGGGCCAGCGCGACCTCGATCCGTTCGAAGAGGACCTGATCGAACGCCATGCGATCCCGCATATCAAGCCGCAGGACGACCTCGTGGCGGGCCTGCAGAAGGCGATCGCTGGCCGGCCGGTCTATGTGCATCTCGATTGCGACGTCCTGAATCCGGGCATCGTCCCCACCGACTACGTGCATGAAGGCGGACTGTCGCTGGACGACCTGCGCCGCTGCTGCGAGGTGATCGCCCAGCATCCCGTGATCGGTATCGAGATTGCGGAGTTCCAGAATTCCTGGACGCCGACCGGCGAGGCCGTGTCGCCTCAACTGCTGCTCGATGCGCTTCAGCCGATCCTGTCCAAGCGACAGGCTTGAGTGACGGTAACAGGCTTGGCGGCAATTGGGCACACGAGCAACCCGCCCCCCTCACGCCACCAGCCCCGCCTTGCGCAGTCCCTCGACACGGCGTTCGAAATCGTCCGGGTTGCGGAAGGGCAGGACGCGGCGGCGGCGGGCGATGGAGAAATTGGGGTTGAGTTCGAGCGCGCGGTTCCACGCCTGGCGGCTTTGCTCCGGCCGGCCGAGGTGGCCGTGGCAGGAGGCGAGCAGGGCATAGGCGGTTTCCGAATGCGGGTTTCGCATCAGCCGGGCCTCGATCGCCAGGATCGCCGTTTCGTAATTGCCGAGCGAAAAGTGGGCGTCGCCGAGGAACTGCAGCAGCACTTCAGGATAGAGCGGGTCGAGCCGCATGGAGATTTCGAGTTCGTCGAGCGCTGCCTTCGGATCGCCGGAGAAGATCAGCGCGTGGGCAAGCGCCATGTGAAGCTGCGCCGAGCTGGGTGCAAGCGCCAGCCCCAGTTGCGCCTCCTCTTTCGCGCGATCCAGCTCTCTCATCCACATGCAGGCGATGCTGAGCGAGCAGTGGCCGTCAGGCTGGTCGTTGGCCATTGCTACGGCCCGCTCGGCAAGCGCCCGGCCGGTGCGCAACGACTGCTCGGGGTCGGCGCTCCAGTCGTTGACGTAGTCGAGCACGTGGGTGAAGGCGATGAGCGCATGGGCTGCGGCATAGTCCGGGTCGATGGCGATGGCGGCTTCGGCCAGGCTGCGCCCGGCGGCATTGGCGAGAAGGGTGTGCACTGATGCCTGCTCGCGGCCGCGCAGCAGCAGCTCGTAGGCCTTGACGTCGACGGGGCGGCCGCCGGCGAGAGGGTTCTGGCCGCCGCCCGTCAGCTGGACTTTCAGCGCCGCGACGATCTCCCGCGTCAGTTCGTCCTGAACGGCAAAAATATCGGTGAGATCGCGGTCGAAGCGGTTGGCCCAGACGTGGCCGCCATCATTGGCATCGATCAATTGCGCGGTGACGCGCACGCGGTTGCCGGCCTTGCGCACGCTGCCTTCGAGCACGTAGCGCACGCCGAGCGCCTTGGCGACCTCCGGCACGGAGACGGCGGCGTTCTTGTAGACGAAGGACGAGTTGCGGGCGATGACATGCAGCTCCGGCAGCCGGGAGAGATCGGTGATGATGTCCTCGCTGATGCCGTCGGAGAAATATTCCTGCTCGGCATCGCCGCTCATGTTGTCGAAGGCGAGCACGGCGATGGAGGGCTTTTCGGGCAGGTGGTACGAGGACGGCGGCTGCGGCTGCGCCTTTACCGGCGAGGGGACCGGCACCGGGTCATTGGCCCCATGCGCAAGGCCGATCTCCAGCGCATAGATCCGGATCGGCTCGACGATGTTCTTCAACTGCGTGGCGCCGAGGTCGGTTGCCGCCAGGTCGAGCCGCGCCTTTACCTGGCGGTAGGCATCCTCGGAAAGGCAGATGGAGCCGGGGCGGGCGATGCCTTCCAGCCGCGAGGCGATATTGACGCCATCGCCCATCAGGTCGCCGTCGCTTTCCTCGACGACGTCGCCGAGGTGAATGCCGATGCGGAACTCGATACGGCGATCCTCGGGCACGCCGGCATTGCGCTCCAGCATGGCGCTCTGCACCTCGATGGCGCAGCGCACGGCATCGACGACGCTGCGGAACTCGATGAGGCTGCCATCGCCGGTGCGCTTGACGATGCGGCCGTTGTAGACGGCGATGGTGGGATCGATCAGGTCGCTGCGAAGCGTGCGCAGCCGCGCCAGGATGCGCTCTTCATCGAGGCCGGCCAGCCGGCTGTAGCCGACCACGTCAGCGACAAGGATGGCCGCAATTTTCCGCGTATCGCTCATGGACGCCCGCTCCGACCTGATACCAACCTGCGCTGATATTGACGTATTGCGCCGGGCCTTTTGGGTGGGCCGTGTGTCGGCCACCGGCAGCGTCGCAATCCTCGAGCGATGCCGAGGCATCGCTCTGAGGTCCGCTCCTTCCCGGATGACCGCACACGGTCCCACGCAATCGGTCAATATCGGCGCAGGTTGGTATGACGCCAGATTACCACAGCGGCAAGGCCGCCGCCTCTCGTCTCTCTACCTCTTCTTTAGAAGTTGCCTATCGCATCAAAAGTGGCAAACTTCGTAGCTTGTATGGCTGAGGCCAGAATATCTTCAAACGATGGGGTCTACCGTGACACTTGCAATCAACGACATCGCACCGGATTTCCAGGCGGAGACCACGGAAGGCAAGATCCAGTTCCATGACTGGATTGGCGATTCCTGGGCTGTCCTGTTCTCGCATCCGAAAGATTTCACACCCGTCTGCACCACCGAACTCGGCTACATGGCCAAGATCAAGCCGGAATTCGACCGGCGCGGGGTAAAGATCATCGGGCTTTCCGTCGATCCGCTCGACCGCCACGCCGGCTGGGTCGCCGACATCGCCGAAACGCAGGGCGCCGAGCCGAATTTTCCGATGATCGCCGACATCGACTACAACGTATCGAAGCTCTACGGCATGCTGCCGGCGCCGGTATCGGGCGACCCGACGCAGCGCACCGCGGCCGATAACCAGACCGTGCGCAACGTCTTCGTCGTCGGGCCGGACAAGAAGGTCAAGCTGATCCTGGTCTATCCGATGACCACGGGCCGCAACTTCGACGAGGTGCTGCGGGTGATCGACTCGCTGCAGCTGACGGCCAAGCACAAGGTGGCGACGCCGGTGAACTGGAAGCACGGCGACGACGTGATCATCGCCGGCTCGGTCAGCGACGAGGAAGCCAAGCAGAAATATCCGGAGGGCTGGCGTGCGCCAAAGCCCTATATCCGGATCGTGCCGCAGCCTCAATAATCGCCGGGGCGGCCTGCCGCGCCCGCGCCGCTCGCATGACGCCCTGGACCGGAGTTGGTCCCGGGAAGGATGATGCGGTCGTTTTTTCAAGTGTCAGCGCATCCAGCGGGCTGGATCCGTCCCCGCAGGATGCAGCAGGTTCGTGGAAGGGAGAAGCCGATGATCTTCCGTCAACTCTTCGACAGCACCTCCGGCACCTACACCTACCTCATCGCCAGCCGGCAGGGCGGTGAGGCGCTGATCATCGATCCGGTTCTGGAAAAGGTCGAGCGCTATCTGCAGCTGGTGCGCGAGCTCGACCTGAAACTGGTCAAGGCGGTCGATACCCATCTGCATGCCGACCACATCACCGGGCTGGGCGCGCTGCGCGACCGCACCCATTGCATCACCGTCATGGGCGAGCAGTCGATGGCCGATGTGGTCTCCATGCGGGTCGCGGAGGGGGACCGCGTCGCGATCGAGGGCTTGAGCCTCGATGTGCTGTACACGCCCGGCCATACGGACGACAGCTATTCGTTCCTGACCGGCGGCCGGGTTTTTACCGGCGACACGCTGCTCATCCGCGGCACCGGCCGCACGGACTTCCAGAACGGCGACCCGCGGCAGCAATATGATTCCATATTCAACAAGCTGTTGAAGCTGCCCGACGACACGCTGGTCTATCCGGCCCATGACTATAAGGGCGACACGGTCTCGACCATCGGCGAGGAAAAGCGGTTCAATCCGCGCCTGAAGGTGCAATCGGTCGACGAATATGTCGACCTGATGAACAATCTCAAGCTGCCGAACCCGAAGATGATGGATGTGGCGGTGCCGGCCAACATCCATGTCGGGTTGCACCAGGAGGAGATCGCGCGCAAGGGCTGGGCGGTTTCGGCGGTGGAAGCGCTGGCGCTGAGAGGACGCGCGGACGTGGCGATCGTCGACCTGCGCGAAAGGGCGGAGCGGGAAAAGCACGGAGCCATTCCCGGCGCGCTGCACGCGCCCTATCCGGAACTGCAGGAAAACATCGGCGCCGGCGGCATGCTGCATGAACTGGCGCTTGCGACCGGCAAGCGCATCGTCTTTTACTGCGCCTTCGGCGAACGCTCGGCGATGGCGGTCGAGGCGGCGCAAGCCGCCGGATTGATCGGCGCCTGCCATATCGAGGGCGGCATCGATGCCTGGAAAAAGGCAAACGGGCCGCTGGTGCGCTAGCGCCGCGCGTCAGACATGACGCGCAAAGGACGCTGTAACGCTCTAAACTTGCTGCATAATCTTTTCCTTAAATCGGATCCGATTTAAGGAGTTATGCAGGAGCCGGACGGGGTGGGGCAAGCGGCGAGTTCATCGGCAGATCTGTGCTCGTCACAGGGACCAGCCGTGCTGCGTGCGCGGAGCGATGGAGCCGAAGACAGCGCTTCCGCAAAAGAGTGATCCCGCCGCCGCCGGCGTATCGGCGTGGATTCCTGTGACGAGCAAAGGAATGAGGGAGGGCGGACGCCGGCGAAACACGGGTACGGGCGCGATGGCGGAGGAGCGGGGAAGGCAGGTGGCGTGCCGGCCGCTGCCGATGATTCTTTCGAGCTGTTACCCTGGGAACACCTCTCGCCTCGAAGGTCGGCTAATATCCAACACATGCAAGGCAATGACCTTTGCCAAGAGCAATGCGAACCATCTGATCGCCTCCCAGTCAGGTGGTTCACGTGATCCCGACGAGCCTCCCCGTCGGTGATCCGCATCTGCCAAAGACCCGTCGCGTGCTGACCGCGGCGGGTCTTTTCTCGTTTGGCCCGTCGTGTGGCATCAGCAGCGCGCCTGCCGGCCGCTGCGACGCTTGAATCTGCGGCACAAGGGCCCGCGGCCCGCTACGGCTGCTGCGAATTATGCCATCCAAATGCTCCGCAAACGGTATACGTATTTCCATAGTTGATATCGCTCCTTGCTAAGAACACAATGTGCCTGTAAAGGATCCGCCATCGATCTTGCTTGCTGAGCTTTGTTTTCTCGCCGACCGGCGTTCAAGCTGACCTTTCCTATCAAAATCGATCTTACTTCCGTGTCCGGTCCAGAGCCGGCCGGCGAACTTTTTGATTGAAAGGAAATTCTTATGAATACTGGAACCGTAAAGTTCTTCAACACCACCAAGGGTTTTGGCTTCATCGCTCCGGACGACGGCGCAACCGACGTTTTCGTGCACGCTTCTGCCGTTGAACGCGCCGGCATGAGCTCGCTCGTCGAAGGCCAGAAGGTCCGTTTCGACATCGTTCGCGATGCACGTTCGGGCAAGAGCGCTGCCGACAACCTGTCTGCTGCGTAATCACCGATATTTCGTCTCTGGTCTTTGACCACGGATGTACTGGCACTGGCCATTGAGACGATATTGAGAAGGTCGGGATTTCCCGGCCTTTTTCTTTGCGCGTCATTCAGCCCGCAGTCGTTGCGGGTTCCGCCGTCTGCTCTTCAATTATTCGAATGTCTCCTTGGAGCCGTCATCATAGACGACCGCGTGCACGCACGTGTGGGTGGTGATGTCTTCTGCATTGACCTTCAGGAGCCGCTCGATGGTGAAGGGCCCCCAGACCCGCGTGTCCGTGAAGCTGCCGCGGGCGGGAATGGCGATATCTCTATCGATGACCAGTGGACCGATCGTGGCGCCCAACCTGTCGGTAAAGCCCAGTTGCGCATCGAGCATGCGGATGCCTTTTGCGGCGCTGGAGCGAACGGTGAAGGACAGCTCGTTCATGTGGCTGTCGATCGGTTTTATCGACCATGTTGAGATTGTCAGCAGGCCGTCGTTGCAGGCGGACAGGGCTGACGACGAGCCGGCCAGAGCCAGGGCGAGACCCAGAAGGACGCGACGCATGCACTTTTCTCCGGTTGCGGGAGGGCAAGAAGATATTGTGGCTGCTCACCCGCTGGGCGTGATTGGCGCTCATGGGTCTGCGATGTGGTGAAGGTAGAAGGAATGGGCTGCCGCCAGCAGGGATTTCTCCGTCGAAAGCGGCCCGCTAAACGCCGCCATCAGAAATCGGGCGAGGTGTTCGGATCGGGTCCCCTCTCGCGGGATGTCGTATTCGATGCAGATGGCCTCGAAGACGCGACGGAGCATGTCGATCTCCGCATCGGTCAGGGCGGCAACAATTTCTGCGGAAACTCCGTGCATGTGTATTTTCCTCGGTGCCTATGTTGGCGAGCGGATTGCCGCTCAATGCGTGTTCAGGATCGTCAGAGCCTTGTCTGCGTTGCGACGATTGAGGCCGGTCATGGTCCATAGCCCGATATGCGCCGGTGTGCCGGTGAAGACGTGATAGATCGTCCAGGATCCGTCCGCTTCGACGCGTCGGCCGAACTGGTAGAGATCGCCGCTCTGACGCGGCGGGCCGCCTTGGGCCTGCCAGCCCAGGAGCGTGTGTTTTTGCTGTTCGTGGCTCATGTTCATGTCAAATCCTGCTTGTTGCGGGTCATAAAAGGCGATGTCGCTCCAATGTCTCACGGCCGCGCCGCAATTTGACGGCGCGCACGTTCTCGCCTTTCTGTTCACCGTCCGACATGGATTTCGGCTTTCGGGCAGACGTCTTTCGAGTGATCGGCTTGCTGGTGGGGGCCATTGCCGGCGCGCCCCTCCATTGGAGCAGTTGCTTCAGTTTTCCGTAGTAGGTCATGGTGGTTCCTTTGTTAGTGGCGGGGCATGCCCCACTCGATCGGCTCCAGGTTTTCCTCTTTGCTGACGCGGTCCTGACCAAGCTCGTCGTTGCGAATTCGGTACTGGGGCTGGCTGTCGCGGACCGGCATGATGGCGGTGATGCGGTAGGTTTCCGCGGCATTCGGCGAGATATGGCTGCGATCCCTGAGGCGGACCGATAATCCAACGGCGAAGCGATGTGCGGACATTGGTTCTTGACCTTTTAGGGTTGGAATGCCCGGGTGGGAGCATGCTTGGCGTGGTCGATCGCGATGATGCGATCGAGCTCTTCCGGCGCGATCGCGACCAGGCGCATGCGTTGGCCATTGCCCGCGGTCGCCGGCACCTTGATGAACGTGGCGACGCGGTGATAGGCGAGCCACGAAATGCCTTCGATCAGTTCTTCGTCATCATCCACCTCATAGTCGCCGGCCGCGAGCAGTCCTTCGATATCGGGCAGCCGGAAGGGTTCGCTGAAGTGGATCGTGCGGTGCTTGGTTCTGCTGAACATGACGTCTCCTTCCGACGCCGGCATTTGCTCGGCGTTGCGGCCATGACAATCGGTTCGTTGTCGACTGCGTCAGAGCCGCAGGTTGCGGGCGGCGATGCGCCCTTTTTCGTCTTTCCAAATCTCGAAGCGGAAAGTCTGGCCCGGAAAGATCGATTTGATGCCAGATCTATAGAGCGCCCGCGCATCGACATAGACTGCGCGGCTGCCGTCTTCCGGCTGAACAAAGCCGTAACCACGGTTGAAGTCGAAACGCATGATCGTTCCTGTGATCATGTCAGCACACGGCGTTGGAGCAATGCCGAGCGTGCGCGGCGCGCACCCTTCAGCACTCGAAAATGGGGAAAATGGCGGGTCGAGAGCCTCTGACGCCGCGAAAAGCCAAGCTGGCCAATGTCGATGAAACACTGTGAGCTTTAATTGCGCCTAATGCAAGGTCGCCGCGAATTCGGCCAAATGCGTTGCAATCTCGCTCCTGTTCGCGTCATGCATTTACACGCCTACATGCTCCGGGAGACCATTGTGTTTATTGCTCATTTGCCAGCCGGCTATCTGCTCAGCCGTTTCATCGCGCGCGGCAGACCGGCGCAATCCGGTGCGATCCTTGCCACAGGGATACTATGCTCGGTCCTGCCGGATTTCGATCTCGCCTATTTCTTTCTGATCGACGGCCGGCAGACGCCGCACCATGACTACTGGACGCACACGCCAATATTCTGGCTGGTTATCGCAGCCGGTCTGGCGCTGGCTCTGACGATGAGCGGAAGACGCAATCAGCTCATTCTCGTCGGGGTGGGGCTGGCGAACGTGCTGTTGCATCTGCTCATGGATTCGGTTGCCGCCGATATCCGCTGGCTGCATCCGCTTTCGGATCTTCGCGTGAACCTCGTGCACGTTCCGGCGCTCTATAAACCGTGGTATGTCAACTTCCTCTTCCACTGGACCTTCGTGGCCGAGCTGCTGATCGTGCTTTTGGCCGCCGTCGCCGCTGCGCTCGACTGGCGGCGCTGGCGCGGCCGGGCGGTGGCCGTGCCGGCGGCGCATTACAGCGCCGCGCGTCAAATATGACGCGCTAAGGACGCTGTAACACCCTAAACTTGCTGCATAATTTCCTCCTTAAATCGAACCCGATTTAAGGAATTATGCAGTAGCCGGCGGACCGAACCTTGCCCGCCCTGGGGACAACTGCCGGCTGAGCGAAAAAATAACAGTTGTTTCAATGTCCGGTACAGCCAGGCGTTGACGGATGTCGATCCTGTAGGCATCCTGCCGGCCAAAGAAGACAGGGCGGCGGAAAACGTCGCCGGGGCCGCGACAAGGCCCGACCACGGGAACAGTTGCATTCGATAGGGCACGGGCATCGCCCGCCGCCCGCTCTACCTTTCATACGCATTCGCAAGTCATTCAGGTCGATCGGTCAAAGCTGTTCGGAGGGGACTGTGAAGAGACGTCTAGAGTTCTGCATGTCCGCCTGCCTGGTGCTTGCGCTCGGTTCTGCTGCTCCTGCTGCGGCGGCCGATCTGGTGATCGCCATGCCCAACTGGCCGTCCGGCCAGGCGACGGCCAACATCCTCAAGGTCAGCATCGCCAAGAAATTCGGCCTTAATGCCGAGGTCAAGGAGCTCGGCACGCTCAACGCCTTCGTCGGCTTCGAGACCGGCGAGGTCGATATCCAGCCGGAAGTCTGGCAGCCCAATTTCGGCGACATCGTCAAGAAATATGTGACGGACAAGGGTGTTGCGACCCTGAGCGCGCGCAGCGTGCCGGCCTGGCAGGGGCTCTGCGCCACGCCGGAGGCGGCAGGCACGATCAAGACGATCGCCGATCTCAGCGACCCCGAGAAGACCAGGATCCTCGACACCGACGGCGACGGCAAGGGCGAGCTGTGGATCGGCGCGCCGACCTGGCTCTCGACCGGCATCGAGCGCACCCGGGCCAACAGCTACGGCTATGGCGCCAACCTGACGCTGTTCGAGGCGGAGGAAGAGGTGGCGATGGCAGGTGTCGACGCGGCGATCGCGACGGCGCGGCCGATGGTGTTTTATTGCTACGCGCCGCACCACGTCTTCGAGCTGCACAAGATCGCCCGCATCGAGGAGCCGCCGCACGATCCGGCCAAGTGGAAGATCGTCGGCGCGGACGACCCCCTGTGGATAGCCAAGTCGACGGCTGCGACCTCCTGGGACGCGGCGCATTTCCAGATCGCCTATGCCACCGGCTTCGGCAAGAAACACCCCGATATCGCCAAGTTCCTCGATCAGGTCGATTTCTCGCCCGAGGAGGTGACGAAGATGAGCTACGCGCTGGAGGTCGAGCGGCAGGCGCCGGCCGACTACGCGAAGAAGTGGGTGGACGACAACGCGGCACGCATCGACGGGTGGGCGAAACAATGACGACGACACCGGATCGAAACGCAGCCGATGCAGGAAGCTCCAAGTTCATGACCCGGGCGCGCAGACTTGGGCTGGTGATGCTGGCCGCGGGCCTATGCCTCGGGCCGCTTGCGGCGCTGGCGCAGACCCAGATCTACGACGCCAGAACCAAGAAATGGGTCAATTACGACAAGAAGAAAGCGCGGCAGTACTATGCCCGCAACAACCAGCTGCCGGAGGCCTTTCGCCGGCAGGTGGTGACATTCCGCACGGCGGAAAAGCCGGGCACGATCATCATCGACGGCAACCAGCACTTTCTCTATCTGGTCCAGCCCGGCGGGCAGGCGATCCGCTATGGCATCGGCGTTGGGCGCGAGGGGTTTGGCTGGGCCGGCATCGTGCGCGTCGGGCGCACGGCGGAGTGGCCGACCTGGACGCCGCCGCCCGAAATGGTGGCGCGTGATCCCAATGCGGCGAAATGGGCAGCCGGCATGCCCGGCGGGCCGGACAACCCGCTCGGCGCCCGGGCGCTCTATCTCTACGAGGGCGATGCCGACACGATCTACCGCATCCACGGGACGGTGGAGCCCTGGACGATCGGGCTCGACGTCTCGTCCGGCTGCATCCGCATGAACAATGACGACGTCACCGACCTGCATTCGCGGGTCGAGGTCGGGGCCAAGGTGATCGTGCTGATGCAGGGTGCGGCACTCTACAAGGGTGTCTGACCAGGCAGCCCGGCGGGAGCGAACCTGAGATGGCGCTCCCGGCTGGACCTGCCACGCCGATTGCCTTGAGGTGGGACTGTTTGAAAGGAAGCCGCCAGCCGGTCTTTGGGGCAAAGGGCGGGCAGGGCAGCGGGCTACAGGATTTGAAAGGGGAGGATTTTTGGTGATCGAGGGGATGATGCGTTCAAAGCGTTGGCTTCTGGCGGCAGGCACTGGCCTTGCCTTTCTCGGCGGCTGCCAGTCGCCACCGAAACCGGAGGAGATGGCGCGCACGAGCCTGCAGACGGCACCCGCCGATCTGCAACTGATCTGCGCCAACGCGGCTGCGGGCACCGCACAGGTCGACAGCAGCAAGGTTCTGCCCACAAGTTCACGCCAGCTGGATGCGGCCTCCTACAGCGTCGATCTCGACGCCGGCGGGCGCAAGTTCAACTGTATCGTCGACAGCAACGGCAGCGTGAAGTCGGTCCAGCCGATCGCCTAGAGCATTTTCAGGAAAAGTGCGAAGCGGTTTTCCGTCAGAAAATGCGTAAAAACAAAGAGATAGAGCATTTTCAGGAAAAGTGCGAAGCGGTTTTCCGTTACAGCGCCGCGCGTGTTATCAGACGCGCAAAGGTCGCTGTAGCACCTTGAATTGCTGCATGTTTTTATCCCTAAATCGGGTAGGATTTAAGGAAACATGCAGTAGGAAATGCTTGGAAAGAAAGAGCTAGAACGCTTCTGTGGCTCCGCCTGAACCGGTAACGCTCTGACTCGGCGCATGAGGGCGGCTACTGCATAATTCCTTAAATCGGAATCGATTTAAGGACAAAATTATGCAGCAACTCAAAGTGTTACAGCGACCTTTGCGCGTCTAAATAGACGCACGGCGCTGTAGATGCTTCCGTTCGATGTGGTGCGCCTGTCGTCGACCCGAAATCGCCGGGCGGTTTCGGATCTCGCTTGTCGCGTGCCATCCACTGCCAGCGAGACAGGGCGTCCAAGCGGCGCTCTGGTGCTTCGGGTTTCGGCAGCACTTCTCCTTGAGCCAGAGCCAGTTTGAAATGCGGCATAAGTAGCCTCCGGAGCGGGTTGAACTGGACATGGGAGTGATAACGCAACACTGCGCCACGTCGCATTTCCGTTACCCGTTGGCCGTATCCGGCAGCGCAGAATTCCGCTTCCGTGCGAAAACAAGCGCTTGCGGATGGAGACAAGCGACGTGAAGACGATACCGACGCTGATCGGCTTTCTGGCTATCGTGACCTGGTCATTCCTTGCGCTTCTTTCCACCGCCGCGGGGCCGATCCCGCCGTTTCAACTGGCAGCGATGACGTTCCTGCTCGGCGGGCTCGTGGGTGTCTCGAGCTGGGTCGTCCGCCCGGCTGCGATAAAGTCGCTGCGCCAGCCGTGGCAGGTCTGGGCGCTCGGCACGGCGGGGCTCTGCATCTACCACTGCGCCTATTTCTTCGCGATCCAGTCGGCGCCGCCGGTCGAGGCCAGCCTGATCGCCTATCTGTGGCCATTGCTGATCGTGGTGTTCGCGGCGTTCCTGCCGGGCGAGAGGCTGCAGGCGCACCACATTCTCGGCGTGATCCTCGGTCTGGTCGGCGCCATCCTGGTGATTACCAAGGGCGGTAGCGTCGGGCTGGCCGAGGGCGTGAAGCCCGGCCACCTGATCGCCCTGTTCTGCGCCTTCGTCTGGTCCGGCTATTCCGTTTTGTCCCGTCGCTTCGGCCAGGCGCCGACAGATGTAGTGGCAGGCTATTGCCTGATCACGTCAGCCGTTGCGTTTGCGCTGCATCTGACGCTGGAAACCACCGTCTGGCCGGAGACGTGGGTGCAATGGGCGGCAATCGTCATTCTGGGGGCAATACCACTCGGGGCCGGTTTCTACGCCTGGGACTACGGCTGCAAGCATGGGGATATCATGATCCTTGGCGCTCTGGCCTACGCCGCACCGCTGCTCTCGGTCATCGTCCTGCTGCTGGCGGGGTTCGGCGTGTTTCATTGGTCGATCGCGGTTGCTTGCGTCCTGATCACGGTCGGGGCTCTGCTTGCGGCCAAGGATATGCTGTTCAAGCGACGCAGGACCGCACCTGCGGCAGAGCCGCAATTCACGGCGGGCCCGAACTCGAAGAGTGCTCAGCGAGACTGAGCGGCAGCCGACGGCGATCCTTGCTTGTTTGACGTGTCGGCCATCAGCTCCGGCATCGGCTTTCAGCCTATCGGGAAACGTTCTTGGCTCCGCGTTGCACGAGACGGTCACAGGTCGCGGCCGCGGCGTCTGCAGCCATTGTCAGCCATGACGGGCGCGTCGGCAGCACGCCCACTGGTTGTGGTTTCGGTGATTTTTGACTGGTAATTTGTTTGTGCAATGCAGTATTTTTTCGCTGCATCGCAAGATTTTATTTCGAAATTGACGTTGATCAATAAAGTATATTTTCCTTGAAACCTTCCCATCGGAACAAAATCATGCTCTCATAGGTTTAGTGGGAAGGAGGATGTATCATGCCAAACATTCTGGAGCACTTTGCACTTTTCGATGCCCTGATCATCGGCGCGATCTGCACGCTTCTAATCCTGAGCTACTTCAGCCGCGAAGCCTAGAATAAGGCTTCGGCCTGAACGGTCCGCATGGATAGGGTCGGGTCACCGGCCTTTGCGTTCTGGTGCTGGACAGCCGGGACCACGGTATCGCAGTGCGGAGCCTGCTGCGGGTGATCTGCTCTTCCTGGATGCCTTTGCCTCTCCACTTTTCGATCAAGGTTGCTGCCGTGCGGCGTGTCCGTCTGCACGTTCAGGGGGCTCAAGGTATCGGGCGGTCAGCCGTGGCCGTCACATGCAGCCAGCGGGTCGGCTGGTTGTCGTAGCCGCCGCCATCTGCCTCCTCGATCAGGATATTCGACCATCCCGCCCACTCGAAGCAGGTGCGAAGCCAGGCGGCCGAGGGATAGTTGAAGTAGCGGCCGAAACGGTCATGGCCTTCCCGTTCGCCGGCCTTGAAACTCGCCTGCAGCAGGCCGCCCGGCCGCAATGCCCGGTGAACGCGCACCAGCACATCGGGCAATTCGGTGCGTGGCACGTGCAGCAGCGAGGCCTCCGCCCAGACGGCGTCGAACCTCTCGCTCCACTCGATTTCCTGAAAGGTGACGACCTCGACCTTGCGGCCGATCCGCCGCTCGGCGGCCCGCGCCAGTTCCACGGATCCGTCGCAGGGCGTGACCTCAAGCCCGCCCTCGATCAGATGCAGGCTGTCATGGCCGCCGCCGCAGCCGAGATCGAGCACGGCGGCACCGGGCGCAAGCCGGGCGATGAAGGCGCTGAGGCGATCCGTCGGCGGCTTACGGTCGCGCGCCGCGTAGGTCTCGGCATTCTCCCGGTAGAAGGCCATGGTGTCGTTGCTGGTTGTCGTCACTTCGGTATTCCTCTTGCGCACCCAAATCATTCTAGTCGAGCGTCTGACATGCGGTAGCGTGATTGCGCCAGTACTGCGCACGTCCGCTCGCTACTGCGCCGCGCGTCAATTATGACGCGCTAAGGACGCTGTAACACCTTAAACTTGCTGCATAATTTTCTCCCTAAATCGGTTCCGAATTAAGGAATTATGCCGTAACCAAATCGCCCATCTTCGCGATGCCGCGCAACGCATTTCGCCGAACAAGGCGAAAGGGGAACCCGCAGCATGCGCTGATTTTTTTAGAAGCCTCTGTCGGATCGGGGTGTCCTGCCGCGTCCTTGGAAAGCGACCACGAAATTGCGATGATGGAAGAAGGGTCGCCGTTCTGACAGTGCGCAGACGCCGCAGTCTGACCGAACCTGAGGAGAGCCAAGATGATGAAACTGTATGGATTTGGTCCGACGCGCTCGCTTCGCGCGCGTTGGGCCCTTCACGAGCTTGATGCGGAATTCGAGTTCATTCCCGTCAGCTTGCTCGCCGGCGAAAACCGTCACCCCGACTTTCTGCGCCTCAACCCCGCCGGAAAGGTTCCGGTGTTGGTCGACGGCGATCTTGTGCTGACGGAATCCGCCGCGATCGTCATGTATCTGGCCGAAAAATATGGCGCCAAGGGGCTGATGCCCGCCGACCTGACGCAGCGGGCGCAGGCCTATCGCTGGTCGCTGTTTGCCGTCACCGAACTGGAGCAACCGCTGTGGCGGATAGCCAAGCACACCTTCCTGTACCCCGAAGACAAGCGCCTGCCCGAAGACATTGCTCTGGCCAAAGAGGAGTTTGTGGCGATGGCGCAGGTGCTTGAGCGCCACATGGATGGGCGCGCGTTCATCGTTGGCGACAGCATGAGCATCGCCGACTGCGTCACCGCCTATGTCATGGACTGGGGCAATGAAGTCGGGCTGATCGACGGTTGCCCCAATCTCAAGGCCTATCTTGAGCGGATGTACACGCGTCCCAAGGCGCCGCAACGGATTGCGGATGCCCTCGCAAGGCTTGAGCCTGTGGACTGATGGGCGTTGTTCGCCAGCGGGCGAAATCGGGGGCGAATGTCCTTCGCCCCCGATGAGGATAGCCTGGTGCGTTTCCGGCGGGGCCGCAGAAACGCTCCATCATCACCGGGCGCTATTTGCTGCCCGAACCGGACAGCTTGTCCATGACCTCGTCGAGGTTGAAGCTCGCCGGCTTCTGGCGGATCGGGAAGTCCTTGAAGCTCTCCAGCCACTTGGCGACCAGCGCCTGCGAGGGCACGAGGATGAACGAACGCTCGGCCATCCAGCGGTCGTATTCGAAGGACTCCGGTCCGCGCTCGAAGGGGTCCGCCCGGATGTTGAAGATCCAGGGGACGCGAAGGTTGGTAAATTCGCGCTGCCATACGCCAAGGCCCGTATGCTCCTGGACCTTGAAGTTGACCTTCCAGTCCTGAAAGCGGATCGCGACGAGTTCTCCGTCATCGTTCCAATAGAGAAATTCCCGCCGGGGAGCATCGGCGACCTCGCCCCGGAAGTAGGGCATGAGATTGAAGCCATCGAGATGGACCTTGAAGGTCTTGCTGCCGGCCTGATAGCCGGCGAGGCACTTCGCCACGACGTCAGGCTCGCCCGCTGCCGCGCAGAAGGTCGGGATCAGGTCGTAGTGCGAGAACATGTCGTTATAGACCGTGTTCGGCTTGATGACGCCCGGCCAACGCATCAGCATCGGAACGCGGAAGCCGCCTTCCCAGTTGGTGGCCTTCTCGCCACGGAAGGGCGTCGTGCCGCCATCGGGCCAGCTCATGACTTCGGCGCCGTTGTCGGTGGTGTAGATGACGATGGTGTTTTCGGTGACGCCGAGATCGTCGAGCTTCTTCAGGAGTTCGCCGATATGGCCGTCATGCTCGACCATGCCGTCGGGATAGAGGCCCTTGCCGGTCTTGCCCTGGGATTCCGCCTTCAGATGCGTGAAGATGTGCATGCGGGTGGAATTGAAGTAGCAGAACCAGGGCTTCTGGGCATTGTGCTGGCGGTCGATGAATTCGAGGGCTGCGGCCAGGAATTCCTCGTCGACCGTTTCCATGCGCTTCTTGGTCAGCGCGCCGGTGTCTTCGATCCTGCCATCCGCATAGGAATGGATGACGCCGCGCGGACCGAAGTGTTTGCGAAACTCCGGGTTCTTTGGATAGTCGGGATTTTCCGGCTCTTCCTCGGCGTTGAGGTGATAGAGATTGCCGAAGAATTCGTCGAAGCCGTGGTTGGTCGGCAGGAACTCGTCCTTGTCGCCGAGATGGTTCTTGCCGAACTGGCCGGTGGCGTAACCGAGCGCCTTGAGGAACTCGGCGACCGTCGGATCCTCCGGCTGCAGGCCGAGATCGGCGCCGGGCAGGCCGACCTTGGTGAGGCCGGTGCGGATCGGCGACTGGCCGGTGATGAAGGCGGCGCGGCCGGCCGTGCAGCTCTGCTCGCCATACCAGTCGGTGAACATCGCGCCTTCATTGCCGATGCGGTCGATATTCGGCGTGCGATATCCCATCATGCCGCGGTGGTAGATGCTCGGGTTGAACCAGCCGATATCGTCGCCCATGATCATGAGGATGTTCGGCTTGCCACCGCCGGCCGTGGCCGGCGCGGATTGCTGGGCGCTTGCCGGTGTCGCTCCGCCAGAAGCGGTCAGCGCCGCAGCCGCGAGCGCGCTGCCGGCAAGCAGGAGGTCTCGCCGGCTGACGCCCGATGGATGCTCGTTGTCTGATTGATCGCCGTCTCCCTGATGCGTGCTCATGGCGTGTTTCTCCCTATCGTTGAAGGATTGAGAATGCGGCCTGTGACTTGCATGAATGGAAGGCGGGACTGTGCGCCCTGTTCCGGCGGCGGACAAGCATGTAACAGTTACGTCATGCCTTCGGCGGGGCGCATGCGCGAGGATGGGACCGGCTGACGTTACGTCGATAGCATGACGTTAAGTGAAGTGCGGCGAGGGTCAGAAAGTGCCGCGATTTAGGTCAATAACATTGACATAAATTAGCCGCCGTGATCCTGTCGAAGGACAAACGAGAATGCGGGACCAAGCCTGGAGGCGCTGCCCCGCTCCAATAATCCTTGAGGAAACGACCCAATGCTGGACTGGGACCATATATTCGCGACGCGCTCTAGCCGGATGCGCGCCTCGGAGATCCGCGAACTGTTGAAACTGCTCGACCGCCCCGACATCATCTCGTTTGCCGGCGGCATTCCTGATCCCGAGCTGTTTCCGGATGTGGAGTTCAGGGATGCCTATGCGGAGATCTTCGCCGGTCCGGCCGTAAGCGCAGCACTTCAATATTCGGTCAGCGAGGGCTACAAGCCGCTGCGCGAATGGCTCGCCAAGCAGATGGAAGCGCTCGGCATTCCCGCCACCGTCGACAACATTTTCATCACCTCCGGTTCGCAGCAGGGCCTCGACTATATCGGCAAGCTGTTCCTGTCGCCGAACGACACCGCGCTCGTCACCTGGCCGACCTATCTCGGCGCGCTGCAGGCGTTCAACGCCTATGAGCCGCACTACGACCAGCTGAATCCCGGCGGCAACCGCACGCCTGCGGCCTATACCGAGGCCGCGAAAGCCGCTGGCGGCCGCGTCAAGTTCGCCTATCTCTCGGCCGACTTCTCCAACCCGACGGGCGAAACGGTGGATCGGGCAGGGCGCGAGCGCGTGCTCGACCTTGCCGAAGAACTCGATATCGCCGTCATCGAAGATGCGGCCTACCAGTCGCTGCGCTACGACGGCGAGGCGATCCCGCCGATCCTGGCGCTGGAAATCGCGCGCAAGGGTGACATCAACAACACCCGCACCGTCTATTGCGGCTCGTTCTCCAAGACGCTGGCGCCGGGCCTGCGCGTCGGCTGGGTCTGCGCCGCGGAACCGGTGATCCGCAAGCTCGTTCTCCTCAAGCAGGCGGCCGACCTGCATTCCTCGACCATCAACCAGATGGCGATCTGCACGGTGGCCGAGCGTGGTTTCGAGGCGCAGGTCGCCAAGATCCACAAGGTCTACAAGCACCGCCGCAGCGCCATGCTGGCTGCTCTTGAAAAGTACATGCCTGATGGCGTGACCTGGACCAAGCCCGAAGGCGGCATGTTCGTCTGGGTGACGCTGCCGAAGGGCATGGATGGCGCCGCACTGCTGGCCAAATCGCTCGAGACGGCCAAGGTCGCCTTCGTGCCCGGCCGGGCGTTCTTTGCCGACGGTTCGGGCGAAAACACGCTGCGCGTCTCGTTCTCCTGCGCCAATGACAAGATGATCGAAGAGGGCATCCGCCGTCTCGGCGATCTCGTGCGCGGCGAAGCGGCGGCACTGGCCGCCTGACGGCGCCACCCGGTTTTGCATCCAAAGGCGCGTCGGCTGAAGCCGGCGCGCTTTTTTCGTTTTGCGGGCCGGTGGCGGCGCAGCGTCTGGGCCGCAATGGCCGGCGTGCCGAAGGTGCGCTTTCGCAACGCGTTGCGCCGGAGAGGCATCTCGGCTACAACGGGCGAAATGGTCGGGCGCTGTCCGGCCACGTAAGCGTTAACGTCACTCAACGCGTATGATCGAACGGCTCTGCGGTTTCGATCTGCGCGACTGTGTCCTGCGGATCGAGATTTGCGAGCCCCTAGAGGACACAGATGGACAATACTCAATCCTCTCTCCATAGCCCGAACGCCCCCAGGATCGAGCGCGTGCGCCACGAGCTCAAGCGACGCGCGCTTGTTGTAACCGATGTCGAGCGGATCACGCCCGGCATGCTGCGCATCACGCTCGGAGGCGACGACCTTGCCGATTTCGTCAGCCTTGCGCCGGACGATCACGTCAAGATCCTGGTGCCGGCAGCCGACGGCACGGAGGAGCGCCGGGACTATACGCCGCGCCGCTACGATGCCGCCGCCCGCTCGCTCGTGCTTGATTTCGCGCTGCACGAGGCGGGGCCGATCACGCAGTGGGCGATGAACGCCCGCCCGGGCGATATCTTGAACGTCGGCGGTCCGCGCGGCTCGGCCGTCGTTTCCAACGTCGGGCGCTGGCTGCTGATCGGCGACGAGACGGCGCTGCCGGCGATCGGTCGACGGATCGAGGAGGCCGGCGCTGGCGCGCGCATCACCAGCATTACCGCCGTCGCTGACGCTGCCGAACAACAGGCGTTCGAGACGAACGCCGAGCTGACATGCCATTGGGCCTATCGTCCCCTGCATCAGGCGACCGATGCTTCAGCGCTTCTGACCATCCTCCGTTCGGTCGTCATCGAGCCCAACACCTTCGTCTGGGTTGCAGCCGAAGCCTCGGTGACGCGGGCGATCCGGGCCCACCTCACCGAGGAACGCGGCTATCCGCTCTCCTGGATCAAGGCTTCGGGATATTGGGTGAAGGGCAAGGCGGACAGCACGGAGAAGTTCGAGTAGCCGCCACGGCGCGGACCAATCGCTTGAAGCGCGTCGCGATCTCCAGGATTCGATTGCCGCGTTTCAAGTTCTTGTTTCTTCGCATGTCGTCATCGCAGAACCGCAGCGCACATCCGCGCGGTCGGCTCCTTGCCGGATGGCCGCACACGCCCCACGCAAGCGGTCAATAACAGCGCAGGTTGGTCTGGCGTTGCGGGACTGTACGTCGGCGCCGGCGACCGACCGATGGTCGGGCCGGCGCCGGGTTCCTCAGCGGCGGCGATGGATCAACTGCGCCAAAAGCGTCAGGACGGCAAAGGCCAGGATGACGAGGACGCCGGGATAGAGCATGGCAAGCTGCGTGCCGGGCATGATCGCGGCGGTGACGACGGCAAGGCCGCAGGCGCCACCGACCTGCAGCGAGCTGTTGAGCAGCCCGGCGGCAAGACCCTGTTCCTCGTCAGCGACACCGCTGGTTCCGGCGACCATCAGCGCCGAGATGCTGAGCGCAAAGCCGATGCCCCAGAGCAGCGATGCGGGCAGCAATACGGTCCACAGCTCAGGCGTCGGGCCGATCCGCAGCATCAGGAGATAGCAGGGCACGAATGCCGCAAGTCCTGATATCAACACGCGGTGGACGCCGAAACGGTTCATCAAGGCGCCGAGCTTCGGCCCGAGGATGACCACCATGAGACCGGCAGGCAGGAGCACCAACGCCATATGCAGTGGCTTCCAGCCCTGAAGGTTCTGCAGATAGAGGGCGATCAGGAACTGAAAGCCCATGGCGCCGCCATAGAGCAGGGCGGCGCTGACATTGGCGGCCACCAGGCTGCGGTTGCGGAAGATGCCGAGCCGGATCAGCGGCTGTTCGACATGGCGTTCGATCAGCAGGAAAGCGACGAGAAGCACGGCGGAGAGGGCAAAGCCGCCGGTCGTGCGCAGCGAGGTCCAGCCGGTATCGGCGCTCGAGGCGATCGTGAAGACGAGCAGCAGCATGCCGGCGACGAGGGTGACGGCGCCGCCGAGATCCGGTCGCAGACGCGCGGTGCGCGGCGCATCCGGCGGCAGGAAGCGCAGGGCCGCCAGCATCAACAGCACCGCGATCGGCGCCGGCAGCACGAAGATATAGCGCCAGTCCAGCCCGGCGAGCAGGCCGCCGACGATGAGGCCGGAGGAGTAGCCAGAAGCTTCGAAGAGGTTGAAGATGCCGAAGGCCTTGTTGCGGTGGGGGCCTTCGGGAAAGGTCGTGGTCAGCAACGACATGGCCGCCGGTCCGGTGAAACCCGCGGTCATGCCTTTGATGAAGCGCGAAACGATCAGCAGGATCGGATCGTTGGTGATCGTGCCGAACAGCGACACCACGGCAAAGACGCCGAGCCCGACGACCAGTACACGCCTGCGGCCGAACAGGTCTGCACAGCGCCCGCCCAGAAGCAGGAATCCGCCGAAGGCGAGGATGTATGCACTGACCAGCCATTGCGCGGTGGCGGCGCTGATGCCGAATTCATGCTGGATTTCGGGGATCGCTACGGCAATCATCGAGATATCGAGCCCGTCGAGCAGGATCACCCCGCTGAAGATGAAGAGCGCACCCCAAAGGCGCGCCGGCCAATGCAGCGCGTCGTCGCGACCGGCCGCAAGGCCGGCGCTATCTGACCGGCCGTCGCTCGGGGTCAAGCCAACTGACATATGTTCACTCCATGGAAATTTGGGCGCCGCGACACGGAAATGTGCGGTCCCGATGGTTGCGATCGTCAATGCTCTCGACCATCACCGATTGATCGCTCATTGAAAAACAAGTAGTTCTCGATGGATCGTTAAATGAGGCTTGAAGATATATGAGCCGGATGTTGCCGGGGACCCGCGCGCTGAGGACGTTCGAAGCCGCCGGGCGCCATCTGAATTTCACCCGCGCGGCCGACGAGGTGGGGCTGACGCCGGCGGCGGTCAGCTACCAGATCAAGGAAATCGAGGATCAGCTCGGCCTCGTGCTGTTCACCCGCACCAGCCGCAGCATCCAATTGACGCCGGCCGGTGCCGTGGTGTTCGAGGCGGCCGTCCGGGCGCTGGAAACGCTGCAGGGCGCCGTCGGCCGCGCGCGCAGGATGGCGCGCGGCGCCCGGCAGCTTCGCGTGTCGCTGAGCCCGCGTTTTGCCACCAACTGGCTCTTGCCGCGGCTGTCGCAATTCCGTGCGGCGAACCCGGCCATCGAGCTGACATTCGACATCAGCGACGAGGTCAGGGACTTCGATGCCGACGATGTCGATATCGCCATCCGCTTCGGCTCCGGCCGATATGCGCAGACGCGGTCGCAGCGCCTGTTCGAGGCGGTGATCGCACCGGTCTGCAGCCCGAAGCTGATCGCTGCCGGCGGCCAACCGAAGAGCCCACGCGATCTCTTCGGCCAGACGCTGTGTCATGTCGAATGCACCACCGAAGGCATGCTCTGGCCGAACTGGCGCATGTGGATGGCGGCCGCCGGCATCGACGATTTCGACGACAGCCGATGCGTCGCCTTTACCGACACGAGCCATGTGGTCGAAGCCGTGATCGACGGTGGTGCGGTCGGGCTTGTCGACCTGGCGATGATCAAGAACGAAATGGCGGAGGGCCGTCTGGTGCGGCTGTTCGACATCGGCGTCAGCGTTGCCGAAGACTATGCCTATCACCTCGTCTATCCCGAAAGTTCCAGCCAGGACCCACGGATCCTGGCCTTCTGCGACTGGATACTGGGGGAGGTGGGCGGGGCAGCAACATCGGCGGCACTGGCCCCCGTGGCGTCCGGCTGACGCTATTGCCTCGATAGGAGCTTCGCCGGGTCCTCTTCATTGCGCGGCTCGCAAACGAAAAAAACGCCGCGCCTCTTCGAGAGGCGCGGCGCTGTAGCGCTTTAAACTTGCTGCATAATTTGCTCCTTAAATCGATTCCGATTTAAGGAATTATGCAGTAGCCGAAGGCCGAAAGGGCTTTCGGTGGGGCAGGATCAGAACTTCACGCCGATACCGACGGTGAACTGGTGCTGGTCGAGGTCGACCTTGACGTCTTCGATCGTCTTGCTGCCGAAGTCGTTGTAGCGGTATTCGGCACGGCCGAAGATGTTGTTGGTGAAGGCGTAATCAACGCCGGCGCCAACGGTGTAGCCGCTGAAGGTGCGGTCGACGTCGCCGATGCCGGGGACTTCGACGTAGCCGCTCGTCGCGGTCCAGCCAGCGGTGGTGTAGAGCAGCGCGTTGTTGATGGCGTAACCGGCGCGTGCGCGAACCGAGCCGGCGAGATCGGTGCCGACCTTCACGTCGGTGCCGAAGATGTCGTATTTGTTGTCGTTCCAGTTGTAGGTCAGATCGCCTTCAGCGCCGATGACCCAATCGCCGAACTGGTAGTTGTAGCCGACGAAGCCCGAGATCAGGCCGCCGTTGAAGTCTTCGCTGACGCTTTCGCCGGGAACGCTGAACTTGCCATCCAGCCAGCCGCCGCCGCCCTGAACGCCGAGGTAGCCGCCGGTCCAGGTGAACGCTTCCACTGCCTGCGCTTCCGGAGCGGGTGCGACATCCGCGACGGCGTCGGCTGCGACGGCCGGTGCTGCGAGCGCTGCGAGGATTGCGGCTGAAAGGATAAGCTTATGCGACATGTCAATGCTCCGTAGAATTTGGCACCACTTATGCGGTGTCTGCTTCTATCAGGCAGTGGTCAGGGTTGCTGTCGCAAATTTGTCACAATATGCAACTTCAAGTTAAGGTATTTTTTCGTGTCGGCATTTCGCAGTGGTAAGGCTTTGTATCTATTCGTGTTTCAGTACGTTATAATTGCTTAATATTCCCTGATTTCAGGCGTGCGTCAAAATCCCGCATTGCCTGTCTATGTTTACTGTTGGTTGTGGCTGGTCGCTGCAGGGAGTCGCGGGCCTTTCAGGCCGGTCCCTGCGGCTACCGCCTGCTGCACAGGCTTTCACGGCTCAAAGATCGAGCCGCAGCACGGTTTCGCCGCCGATGATCTGGCCCGTCTCGCGAAAGCCGAAGCGCCGGTAGAGCGCATGGGCGCGGGTGTTGTCGGGATAGACGCCGAGATAGATCGCGTCGCATCCGGGGATGGTCGCCATCGTCTCGACGACGGCGGCGAGCGCCTTGCGGCCAAAACCCTTGCCCTGATTGCGGGCGTCGATCATCAGGCGGTAGATCCAGTGGTTGCCGTCGTCGGGATCGAGCGCGTACATGGCAAAGCCGACCGGCTGGCCGTGGGACACGCGCGAGGTCAGCGGCCGACGCGCGCCTGCAGGTGGGCCGGATAGCGGTCGCCTTCGATGGTGACCTTGGCGAGCGCTCCGTCGATTTCGCCGAGATCGTCTGTCGTCAGCTGCACCGCCGCAGCGCCGATGTTTTCCTCGAGCCGGTGCAGCTTGGTCGTGCCTGGGATCGGCACGATCCAGGGCTTTTGCGCCAGAAGCCAGGCGAGCGCGACCTGTGCCGACGTTGCCCCCTTGCGGGCGGCGATCTGGCCCAAGAGATCGACCAGCGCCTGGTTGGCCTTGCGCGCCTCGGGCGCAAAGCGCGGCACGACATTGCGGAAATCCTTGCTGTCGAAGGTGGTGTCGGCATTGATGGCGCCGGTCAGAAAGCCCTTGCCGAGCGGGCTGAAGGGCACGAAGCCGATGCCAAGCTCTTCGAGCAGCGGCAGGATCTCGGCCTCCGGTTCGCGCCACCACAGCGAATACTCGCTCTGCAGCGCTGCGACCGGCTGCACCGCATGGGCCTTGCGGATGGTCTGTGGGCCAGCCTCGGAAAGGCCGAAATGCCTGACCTTGCCTTCGTTGATCAGGTCCTTCACCGTGCCGGCGACGTCCTCGATCGGCACATTGGGGTCGACGCGATGTTGGTAGAAGAGATCGATCCCGTCGGTCTTCAGACGCTTCAGCGCCGCATCGGCGACCTTGCGGATCTGCTCCGGCCGGCTGTTCATGCCGCTCTGCCCGCCTTCAGCGTCGAAATCGAAGCCGAACTTGGTGGCGATCACCACCTCATTGCGCATGGGGGCGAGCGCCTCGCCGAGAAGCTCTTCGTTTCGGTAGGGGCCGTAGGCCTCGGCGGTGTCGAAGAAGGTGACGCCGCGCTCGAAGGCGGTGCGGATCAGGGCGATTGCTGCCTGCTTCTCCGTTGCCGGGCCGTAGCCATAGCTGAGGCCCATGCAGCCGAGGCCGAGGGCCGAGACTTCAAGGCCGCTTTTGCCGAGTGTGCGGTTTTCCATGGGGCTGTTCCTTGTCTCAAATGACGATGTTTCTGGGTAGAGGTGGCCCGTGGAGCCGGGTCGGCGAGGGCGCTGCAATGGCGGGCGATCAGCCGGCCCTGGCTTCCGCCCGGTAGTCCGCATCGCTGACCTTCTCCATCCAGTCGACGACCTTGCCGTCGAGGGCTTCGGCGATCGCGATATGGGTCATGGCGGCGGACGGTGAGGCGCCATGCCAGTGTTTCTCGCCGGGCGAGAACCAGACGATGTCGCCCGGGCGGATTTCCTCCACCGGGCCGCCTTCGCGCTGGGCGCGACCGAGGCCGGAAACGACGATCAACGTCTGGCCGAGCGGATGGGTGTGCCAGGCGGTGCGGGCGCCAGGCTCGAAGGTGACGGTGGCGCCGCCGACGCGCGCCGGCGCGGTGCCGCTAAAGGGGGCATCGATGCGCACGGTGCCGGTGAAATAGTCGGCCGGTCCCTTGGCCGAGGCGTCAGAGCCGCTTCGTTTGATGTTCATGGCGTCGATCCTTTGCAAATGGCGGTCAATGTTGCCGGCCTGAAGTGGTCGCGGTTGTCTCAGGCAAGTTAGTGCATGGGATTGATCAGGATTAGGTGGTAAATCTCGCAAGAGGTTATGAGAGGAATTCATGAATGCCGCGCCAACCGATCAACGACCTCATCGCGTTCCTTGCCGTAGCAAGGGAACGCAGCTTTACGAAGGCGGCAGCACAGCTCGGGGTTTCACAGTCGGCGCTGAGCCACACGATCCGCGGGCTTGAGGCGCGGCTGGGCCTGAGGCTTTTGACGCGCACGACGCGCAGCGTGTCGCCGACCGAGGCTGGCGAGCGGCTGCTGGTGTCGATCGGCCCGCGCCTGGACGAGATCGACCGGGAACTGGCCGCCCTCAGCGAATTTCGCGACAAGCCGGCGGGCACGATCCGCATCACCGCCGGCGAGCATGCGGCCGATCGCATCCTCTGGCCGGCGCTGGAGCGGCTGCTGTCTGATTATCCGGATATCCATGTCGAGGTGATCGTCGATTACGGCCTGACCGACATCGTCTCGGCGCGTTACGATGCCGGCCTGCGTCTCGGCGAACAGGTGGCCAAGGACATGATCGCCGTGCGCATCGGGCCGGACATGCGCATGGCGGTGGTCGGCGCGCCATCCTACTTCGCCACGCGGAAAATACCGCGAACGCCGCAGGAACTGACGGAGCACAATTGCATCAACCTGCGCCTGCCGACCCATGGCGGCATCTATGCCTGGGAGTTCGAGAAGGACGGGCGCGAGGTGAAGGTCCGCGTCGAAGGCCAGCTCGTCTTCAACAATATCGCGCTCAGGCTGAGCGCGGCGCTTTGCGGGCTGGGGCTCGCCTATCTGCCCGAGGATGTCGTCGCGCCCTATCTCGCCTCAGGCCAGCTGGTGCAGGTTCTGGAAGACTGGTGCCCGCCTTTTGCCGGCTACCACCTCTATTACCCGAGCCGCCGCCAGACGTCGCCCGCCTTCGCGCTGGTGGCCGACGCGCTGCGGTATCGTGGTCCGCGACACAGATGATGCCAGCGAAGGTTCCCGGCCTCTCCACTGTCCCTCATTTTTCGAGCCTGCCGCTTCGCGCCAAATTCTGCGTCCGCAGCACCGCCATGGGGCGTTCAGCTTTCACTGAGAATCGTCGGTTCGGGCGAGCCCGTCCACTCGAAGGTGATGGTGCGGCCCTGGCGGATGTTCTGGATGACGGCGGGGCGGAAGACGGCGATGCACTCGCCGGAGGGGTGGCGGGCGGAAGGGTAGATCAGGCCGTTGCCGCCGCCGGAGAAGATGGTGGCGGCGAGCGCCTGGCCGGCGGGGTAGGCAAGGGCGGGATCCGGGCCGAGATAGGCAGGGCCTGTTTCGCCGCGCACATCGTGAAAACGGCAGGTGAAGCCGGCGATCAGTTCGCGATAGGCGCCGATATCGTGGAAGATGCCGGCATCCGCCAGCGCCCTTGTGCGGTGATAGACGATCTCGGCCTGGCAGGTTTCAAGCGCGTTGTCGCCGAAGGCGCAGTACCAGGCGCCGCGGTCCTCGTTGTTGAAGCGGTTGCCAGGCGGGCGGGCGTGGCAGAATGCGGCGTTGATCAGCGACCAGCCGTAGCCGAAGCTATCGTTCAGGAGTTCGGCCGGGTTGACGCCGGCGGGCAGCGCCAGCGGGCTCAACCGCGCCGACGTCAGCGCCTCCAGCCGGTTGAGGATCTCGATGTCGTCCTCGTCGTCGCAGAGCGGCTTGACGGCCGGCTCGTCGATATAGGCGGTCGAAATCAGCCGGATGGTGGCCGGATCGGTAAAATCGATCTCGGCGATCATAGGCCGCCGCGCAGGCCGTCGAGATAGCGCCGCACCTTCATCATCGCCGGGATGCCGCCCTCGATCATCACGTCGACCGGCGACTGGCCGTCAAACACCGGCCCGCTATTGACCGCCTTCGGCCACTGGTAGGTCAGCGGTCCGTTGAAATAGAGGCGCAGGCCCTTGAAGATGCCGACGATCAGGCTGGCACGCATGCGCTTGTCCTGGTCGAGCCTGCCCTTGAAATCACCCGCCTTCATTCGGTTCCAGGTGGCGATCGGCACGTCGAAGAGCTGCGATGCCTCCCTGTTGGTCAGCTTCCACAGGTCGCAGGCCTTCACCACCGCCTTGATGATCACGGCTTCCTCATGTCTTGCCGTGTCGCGGTCGGGGGCAAGAGCCGGCTGGGCGCTTGGCATGATAGTCTCCTATGAATTCTTTCTGCGTATCATATGATATAAAATGGGCGTGTTTGGCGGGAAGTCAAGGGGCGTCTGCGTTTCTGGGCGGGCTGTTTCGCAGCCAAAGTGCGTGCCTCTGCCCCTCACCCTAACCCTCTCCCCGCAGGCGGGGAGAGGGGACGCGCGCAACGGCTCGGTTGCCATCTGGCTTGCTGTCAGTGGGCATGACGACCAAGAACGGTGTTAGGGAACGAGCGAGTGCCGCGGGGTTTCCTTCTCCCCGCGAGGGGGGAGAAGGTGGTCGGCAGGCCGGATGAGGGGCCGCCGCAAGCGCTGTACGGTGAGCTGACGCTTCAGGCGGCTGCCGATCCTTCAAACCCCTTCAAACATGCGGCCCGAGCAGCGACAGGTCGGCCTCGCCGAGCCGGTCCCTGGCGCTGCGCAGCTGGTGCCAATAGGGATAGAGCACCGGCGGCAGGCTGACGGCGTCGAGCAGTTCGCACTCCTCGTCCGTCAGTTTGAGGTTGGCCGCGGCAAGATTGTCGCGGAACTGTTCTTCCCGGCGGCCGCCGATGATCACCGAAGTCACGCCCTTGCGGTCGATCAGCCAGGCGAGCGCTACCTGTGCCGGCGAGACGCCGCGCTCGCCGGCGATCGCCACCAGCATGTCGACGATCGTCCACAGCCGTTCCTCGTCGCGGATCGGCGGTTCGTTCCAGCCGGCAAGCTGGCGGGTGCCATCCGGCGTCTGGTCGCGCCGGTGCTTGCCGGAGAGCAGGCCGCCGGCAAGCGGGCTCCAGACGAGCACGCCAAGACCCTGGTCGATACTGATCGGCAGCAGTTCGTATTCGGCCTCGCGCGCTTCCAGCGTGTAATGGATCTGCTGGCTGACGAAGCGTTGGCGCCGCTCGAGCGCGCTGATGCCGAGCGCCTTCATGATGTGCCAGCCGGAATAGTTGGAGCAGCCGATGTAGCGCACCTTGCCGTGGCGCACGAGCGTGTCGAGCGCCTCCATCGTTTCTTCCAGCGGCGTCTGGCCGTCCCATTCATGCACCTGGTAGAGATCGATGACGTCGGTTTTCAGCCGCCTGAGGCTCGCCTCGCAGGCGGTAATCAGGTGATGGCGGGAGAGCCCGCCGTCATTCGGCCCCGGACCCATGCTGAAGCGGGCCTTGGTGGCGACCAGCACGCCGTTCTTGCGCTTGCCGGCGAGGATCTTGCCGATGATCTCCTCCGAGCCGCCGGTGGAATAGATGTCGGCGGTGTCGATCAGGTTGACGCCGGCGTCGAGGCACATGTCGACATAAAGGCGCGCCTCGTCGAGGCCGACATTGCCGACCTGCGCGAACTTGCCGCCGCCGCCGATCGTCATCGTTCCCATGGTGATCGTCGAGATTTTCAGGCCTGATCGGCCGAGCAACCGGTATTCCATCTGGCTATCCTCATTCCCTGGTGTCAGGCCCTTGCCGTTGAAAACAAACTAGGGGCGCAGGAAGGCTGAGCAAGGTGGTGATGCAGATGACGCGCCTCGCGCCCGTGGTCGCGTCAACTTTCTTTGGGAGGAGGGGCTTTGGGACGGGGGCTTGGGGCGGGGGGCAAGCGGCGCGTATCGCGCCACAATGCTACTTACAATAGATGCATCGCCCGATTGAGCAGTGCCTTGTATAATGGTGGGCGGAGTGGCGTTGGAAGGGCGGGCAATGAGCAATCACTATTGTCTCGGCCGGATCGATTTCGGCGTGGGCAGTTCGGCCTTCTGGTGCCTCGATAGGCCCGGAACACTCGTCGTTTTCCTGCACGGCTTTACCGGTGCCGCGGAGGCAACCTGGCACAACGCCAGTGCCTACATCCGGCGGGATGCGCTTTTTTCCGCCGCAGACGTTCTCTTCCTCGGCTATGACAGCGTGCGCAGCCGGGCGCGGGTGATCAGCCGCTCGGTGCTCGATCTGTTTCGCAGGCTGCTGGCCGAGCCGGCCGAATTTTCCAATCGCTACATCTATTATGGCCCCAAGCGCGAGCCTTTCCTCTACGATCGGGTCGTCGTCGTGGCGCATTCGCCCGGTGGCGCGATCATGCGGCAGGTGGCGCTGGATCTGGCGCGGGCCGCCGACGCCTATGCGGATCACATCCAGCTCCTGCTCTATGCGCCCGCCCACAAGGGATCCAACGCGCTGCACAACGCGGGCGGGGTGATGCAGGGGCACGGGATCCTGGCGGCGCTCAGATGCGGCCTGCTCTACAAGGCGCCGATCCTGGAAGACCTTCGGCCGAAATCGGAATTCATAAGGGATGTCGAGGCCGGCACGTTGGCGCGGCTGACGCGGGGACGACTGCGATGCCTTGTCGCGACCAAGATCACGATCGGCCAGTATGAAAACATCGTCGAACCCGGCGATTTTGCACAGGATCCGCCGTTCTATACGGTGGATCGTCGCAACCATACGGACGTCTGCAAGAGCGACGCCGGCTATCGCAGGGTGCTCGACGACATCGAGGAGTGCCTGCGATGAGCGACGTGTCCGGAACGCGTCTCTCCCTCGAACCGTTTGCCGGCTTCGAGCACAATTGCTTCGAGCGGCGCGATCTTCGCCTTTACAATGTGCCTGTTGTCGGCGCCGGCTATCTGCTGGCGCGCTGGGTCGCGTCCCGCCAGGTGCGGCTCACCTGGCTCGCCTATCTCCAGGCGTCCATGCTGCGCCATGAATATCTGGCAAGCCGCGGCGAGATCGAGCGTGATGCGCCGGACGCCGGCGTCGTGCGCCTGGCGGGCGAGGAAGCTGCACGCGGCTCGCCGATGGCGCCTTCTACCGTGCGGTTGGCGCTCATCCTCACCAGGCGCTCGATGCCCTATTTCAATGTCGACCACGAACTGGACGGGCTTGGCCCGCTCGATGACACGGAATGGACCGACCTGATCGACATGGCGTTCCGCATCGATATCTTCCTGTGCTCGCGGCCGCGCTTTTCCGAGACGATGCGCGCGCTGCCGCGCTATCCCCATGCGGATCTCGGGGCCGACGGCTACCTCTTCCTCGTCAATTTTCTGTCGATCCTGGGCTTGCGCTCCGAGCTCGGCGCCGGTTCGCGGGGCTACCTGCAGCGCAAGATCAACGTGGTGCTGCATTCGCTGGGGCTGAATGTCGATGCGCTTCGGGCCGATCTCTACCGGGTACAGGACGAGATCGGCCGCCGCGATATACCCTCCTCGCGCGTGGGGCTGGAGCCGATCGATGTCAGCATAGCGCTGTTTGAAACCGAACTTCAGGCCGCCTGGGAGCTGGCACGCGCGCTCGAGGTTCTGCAACTGGCGAAGGCGAGGGACAGCGGCCCGCAAGGCAGCGGACAGGCGGAGCCGCAGCCGCAATTCTAGATGTGCGGCGCCTGACAGCGGGCAGCGGTTTCGCGACGATGGCAAGCAAGGGGTGCACGAAACGGCTCCCGCATAGCGTGCTACCGGTGCGGAGCGCGCGATCCGACGGAGGCAAGGATCGCATCTCGCTCCCCCGTCTTGGGGGTAGTTAGCACACGTTAAAGTGATATATCCTCGTCCCGGTGAAAGAGGGGAATCACATGAGATCTGCTGCACGTCTTCTTGCAACTGTCGGCCTTGGCGCCGGGATATTTTCATCGGCACTGCTTGGCCCCCAAGCGGCGCAGGCGGCGGAGAACGGTGCCGGTTTCTATCTTCTCGGCGCGCGCGGCCCGATGGCCGGCCTCTTGGCACCCCCGGGCACCTATATCCAGAACGACACCTATTTCTACTTTGGCGAGCTTGGCGGCAGCCGCCAGCTGCCGGTCGGCGGCCAGGTGATCGCCGAGGTCGAGGGGCGGATCATTGCGGATTTCGTCACCGGGCTTTGGGTCCTTCCCGAGGAGGTGATGGGCGGCAATCTCGGCTTCACCGCTGTCGTGCCCTTCGGCGGCCCCAACGTGGATGCGTCGGTTTCGCTGCCGGGCGGGCTTAGCCGCGGCGTCGAGGATTCGATCTTCACCATCGGCGACCCGATTGTCGGCGCTTCGCTCGGCTGGCACGAGGGCGACTTCCACTGGTCGACCAACCTCATCGTCAACGTGCCGATCGGCGACTACCAGAAGGGCGAGATCGCCAATCTGTCGTTCAATCGCTGGGGGGCGGACCTCACCTTTGCCGGAACCTGGTTCAACCCGGAAACAGGCATCGACCTCTCGGGAGCGGCAGGTTTCACCTTCAACGGCGAGAACCCGGCGACGGACTACCGCACCGGTACCGAATTCCACACGGAATGGGCGCTCTCCAAGCAGTTCACGCCGCAATTCTCCGCCGGTATCGTTGGCTACTTCTACCAGCAGGTGACAGGCGACAGCGGCTCGGGCGCGCGGCTCGGCGATTTCAAGGGCCGGGTGGCGGCGCTCGGCGGCACCGTCGGCTACAACTTCAAGATGGGCGAAACGCCGGTTTCGCTGCGGCTGAAGGTTTATCAGGAATTTGCGGCGAAGAACCGCATGGAAGGCACGGCCGGTTTCGTCACGCTCGCCTTCCCGATAGGCACCCCGCCGAAGCAGGTCGAGTAAGCTCGCCTTGCACCGCGTTTACCGGGGCTCTCTCAGGCCCCGGCGAGAAACCGCGCCGGCATGAGATCCCTATAGGGAAACATGTGGAAATAGGGCCGCGCCTCGGCCAGCACACGGTTCATCGACGGGCGCTCGAGCAGCCGTTCGAAATAGGCCGAAAGATGCGGATGCCCGTCGGCAAAAGGCTCGACAATTCCGGCATAGAAGAGAGCGGGGGCCGCGGCGCAATCGGCAAGGGTGAAGGCGGCGCCACCGGCAAACGCGTTGGTGGCGAAATGCCGGTCGGCCATGCCGTAGGCGACGCCAAGCGTGGCGCGGGCGTCGGCCACTCCACGATGGTCGTTCTCGCCGGTGGCACGCAGCGTGTCGGTGACAATCTTCTGCATCGGCGTATGGATGTAGAGATCGAAGAAGCGATCCCAGAGCCTCACCTGCAGCGCCTCCTGCGCATTCGCCGGAATGAGCGGGCGAGCGCCGGGATAGTGGCGATCGAGATATTCGATGATGATGGAGGTTTCCGGCAGGGTGACATCGCGGGCGCTATCGCGCAGCACCGGCATCTTGCCGACCGGCCAGAGCTCCGCGAAGCGGGCCGCCTCCTCGGGGTCCAGAAGATCGACCAGGCTTATTTCGAAAGGCGTGCCGTTCTCATAAAGCGCGATCAGCACCTTGTGACAGAACGAGGCGAGCGGATGCAGATAAAGGGTGAGCGACATGCGGACGATCTCCGATGTTGACGTTTCCGGCGCGCGTGGCGTCTGGCAGCTGCGCGCAACGACCATAGGTCGGGTTTCACCCCTGGGTTATTGCAAAACTGATGCTGTTTTGCAATCGGTTTGTGAGCCGGTGCGAACGCCGTCCGACCCATTTTGAAGCGCGGCAGGTGGCCCGTTTTTGCGCAAGGCCATTGAAAGCACAAAAGATGCCCTAGAATTAATAGGAGGCAGGGCGTCGAAACGCGCGGCGCTCCGCGACAGGGGAGGATCGCCGATGCGCTGCTTCACGGTAGTTGGGCCTTCGCAGACCGGAAAATCCACGCTGGTGGAAAAACTGGCTGCGCTCGGGGAAAGCTCGAGAAAGGCCACGTCACCTTACGGATTGAACATCACCGAATTCGAGATCGGCAAGGAAACCTGGTGTGCGCTCGACACGCCCGGCGGCACCGAGGCGCTCGCCCATGCGCAGCACGCGCTTCTGGCAAGCGACGCCTGCGTGCTCTGTGTCTCGCCGGCACCGGAGGAGGCGGTGCTGGCGGCGCCCTATCTCAAGGTGATCGAGGCATCGGGCACGCCCTGTGTCATCTTCGTCAACCGGATGGACGAGCCGCGCGGGCGATTGAGGGATGTTATCGCCGCGCTGCAGGATTATTCCAGCCACATGCTGATCCTGCGCCAGGTGCCGATCCGCGAGGGCGACACGATCGTCGGCAGCTGCGACCTGATTTCCGAGCGCGCCTGGCGCTATCGCGAGGGCCAGACCTCGGCGCTGATCGAGATCCCGGATACGGCGCTGGAGCAAGAGAAGGAAGCGCGTGCCGAGCTGCTCGAACACCTCTCGGAATTCGACGACTGGCTGCTCGAAGAGCTGATCGAGGACCGCGAGCCGGGCAGCGACACGATCTATGCCATTTCCTCGCGGCTTCTCAGGGAAAACCGGATCATTCCGGTGCTCGTCGGGGCGGCGAGCCACAGCAACGGCATCCTGCGCCTGATGAAGGCGCTGCGGCACGAGGCGCCACCGGTCGACACGTTGCGAAAAAGGCTGGGCGAGGCGGGCCAGATTGCCGAGGCGAGCCTTGCTGCTGTCAGCTTTCACGCCTATCACCGCCAGAATGTCGGCAAGACCGTGCTGGTGCGCGCGCTTTCGAACGGCATCAAGCAGGGAGCGGCGCTCGGCGGCGGCGGCCTCGGCTCGGTGCAGGACCCGGCGACCGGAAAACCGTTTGCGACAGCCGCGCCGGAACCCGGCGCCATCTTTGCCGCCGTCAAATCCGACCACTTGCCGGTGCCGGCCCTTTTGACCGCTACTGCCGCGTCCGAGGCGCCGGACTGGACGGCGCCGCCGACGCCGATGCTGGAACGCATCCTGGTGCCTGATAGCGAGCGCGACGAGACAAAGCTTTCCGGCACGCTTGCCAAACTGGCCGAGACCGACCGCAGCCTGAAGGTCATGCAGGAGGAGGGCACGGGTGCTCAGCTGATCTGCGTGCAGGGGCCGGTGCATCTGCGCGATCTGTGCAAGACGCTGGCGGATGTCTTCCATGTCGGCGTCACCGACAAGCCGCCGAGCCCGACCTATCGCGAGACGGTGCTGAAACCGTCCGACGTGCATTACCGCCACCGCAAGCAGACGGGTGGCGCCGGGCAGTTTGCCGACGTCAAGCTGAGCGTGCATCCCAACGAGCGCGGCGGCGGCTTCAGCTTCAAAGAGACGGTGAAGGGCGGCGCGGTGCCGCGCAACTTCATCCCGGCGATCGAGGCGGGCGCGCGCGAGGCGATGGAGAAGGGGCCGCTTGGCTTTCAGGTGATCGATGTCGGCGTGACGCTGACGGATGGCCAGCACCATGCGGTCGACAGCTCCGAATTCGCCTTCCGCGCCGCCGCCAAGATGGGCGTGCGCCAGGCGCTGTCGCAGGCGTCAGCGGTGCTGATGCAGCCGGTGGTGCGCGTCGAGATCCATATCCCGTCGATCTATTCGGGCAGCCTGGTGCCCGTCGTCTCGACCTTCAAGGGGCAGGTGCTCGGCTTCGACCGTGATGAAGCCGCCAAGGGCTGGGACGTTTTTCGCGCGCTGGTGCCAGGGGCTGCACTCGACGAACTGGCGCGGGCGTTGCGCTCGGCAACGCAGGGGATCGGCTATTTCTCCAAGAGCTTCGACCATTTCGAGGAGCTTTACGGCAAGGAGGCCGAGGCGGTGATCCACGCCCATGGCGCGGCGCAGGCGGGATAGGCGCTCAGGGGGAGGGCATTCGCCAGAGCGCGGCATTGTGCAGCAAATGCGACAAGGGCCGCTTGCGGCCTTTCCCCGCCAAACGGCTTGCAGGCACCGGACAGTGACGGTCGCCCCTATCTCAAAGGGAAATGGAAAACGAACAGCGAGAGGACGACGCGATGGCAAAGAATACGATCTGTCTTTGGTACGACAAGGACGCCGAGGAGGCCGCCAACTTCTACGCCCGGACCTTTCCCGACAGCGCCGTGGGTGCGGTCATTCGTGCGCCTGGAGACTATCCTTCCGGCAAGGAGGGAGACGTCCTGGTTGTCGAGTTCACGGTTGCCGGGGTTGCCTGTATCGGCCTGAACGGCGGCACTGCGTTCACACACAACGAGGCCTTCTCCTTCCAGATCGCAACGGACAATCAGGAAGAAACCGACCGCTACTGGAACGCCATCGTCGGCAACGGCGGCCAGGAAAGTGAATGCGGCTGGTGCAAGGACAAGTGGGGCCTGTCCTGGCAGATCACACCGCGCGTGCTGACCGAGGCGCTTGCGGCGGGCGGCGATCAGGCAAAGCGTGCTTTCGACGCGATGATGACCATGAGGAAGATCGATGTAACCGCGATCGAAGCGGCCCGGCGCGGTTGAGACATCCGGCCGTCGCGAAAGCTCACGGGTGCATAGTCATGGTCATGCCGCACCTCAGCCCCCGGTGCGGGCCGAAGCAATCTCGGCATAGCGACGCTGGCGCTCGTCGATCTCCTGCAGCAGCCAGTTAAGAAAGCTCTTCGTCACTGGCTTGCTGCGAAACAGCTCTTCCTGGCAGACGAACTGGTAGGTCTCTGTCGGTTCGTAATAGTGGTCGTGCACCAGGCAGATCTGCCCGGTTCTAAGCTCGTATTCGACCATGGTGCGGTCGACGAGGGCCACACCCTGGCCTTCCTTCACCGCTTCGAGGATGATGTGCTGGTCGTCGAAGATCAGGTCCTGGCGGCTGGGCGAAAGCCTGAGGCCGGAGGAGGCGATCCAGCTTTGCCATTCCGACAGGCCGCGATAGTGCAGCCGGTTGCCTGAAAGAAGATCGCGCTTGTCGTTGCTTCCCTCCCAATCGGCGCGGCCGCAGACCGGCACCAGGCGTTCGCGCAGCAGCCGCTGCGAAAACCGCGCCGGCGGCGGATGCAGGCAATAGTCGATGATGACGTCGGCGGTGCCGGAGGCGGGCGTGTTGGTTTCGAGATGGGAGAGGTGGATCTGCAGGCCGGGATTTTCGGCCAGGAACTGCGAGATGCGCGGCGCGATCAGCTTCATCGAGAAGAACGGTCCGACCTTCACCCGCAGGATCTTCCGGGTGTTGCGCGGGCGGATGTGCTGGACGACGCCTTCGAGATCGTCGAAGGCGCGGTTGCAGGAGGCAAAGAGCAGGGCGCCTTCGGGCGTCAGTTCGACGCCATGCTGCTTCCGGACGAAGACGCTGAGGCCGAGATTGTCTTCAAGGATCCTGATCTGGTGGCTGATGGCGCCCTGGCCGATGCACAGCTCGTTTGCCGCCGCCGTCAGGCTGCCATTGCGCGCCGCCGCCTCGAAGGCACGGAGGGATTTGAGACTCGGCAGATCGCGCATGGGCTTCTCCGGAAGGGGCTTTCCGGGCAGCATATATGAATTTTTTGGATGGCCGGGATTAATTCTTTGACATTGCGAAGCGCTGTGGCATCCCCCATTGTCGGTGAATAATAAAGCGAAAACGCAACGACGATCGGTAATAAATTCAGGGAATAGCGAGCGAAATCCGCATTGGGCGCAACCCGATGCGCGGCATCGCGCGCGATATTCCGGGAGGCGCCGAGAAGAACGACAAAGGGAACGATATGAAAAAGAAGTTCATGAGCGCGGCAGCACTTTTCTTCGCCTGCACGATATCAGGCCCCAGCCTTGCGGCGGACAAGTTGGCGATCGGCACGGAAGGCGATTATGCGCCCTTCAACTATGTGACGGCGAGCGGCGAGATCAAAGGTTTCGACTACGATATCGGCCAGGCGGTCTGCGCCGAGATCAAGGTGGAATGCGTGTGGAGCACCAACGAGTGGTCCGGCATCATTCCAGCGCTTCAGGCCAAGAAATTCGACGTGATGATCGCCTCGATGGCGATCAACGAGGACCGCAAGAAGGAAGTCGACTTCACCAAGCCCTATTATTTCAACGCCATGCGCTTTATCGCCCGCAAGGACCTCGGCCTGACGGAGGTTTCGCCCGAGGCGCTGAAGGGCAAGGTGATCGGCACGCAGTCCGGTTCGGTGGCGGTCGAAGCGCTGCAGGAATTCTTTCCCGACAGCGAGGTAAAACTCTATCCGACGCTGAGCGAAGTGTTCCTCGACATGGCCAACGGCCGCCTCGACCTCATCCTGGAGGGGCAGATGGCGCTGACCGACTGGCTGGCCAAGGACGACAGCGGCTGCTGCGATTTCGTCGGCGACAGCTTCATCCTCGACACCGCGCAGGGCAATGCCATGGCGGTGCGCAAGGGCAACGAAGAGCTGCTGGCCAAGCTCAATTCCGGGCTAGAGGCGATCATGGCCAACGGCACCTACGAGACGATCCGCAAGCAGTATTTCGACTTCGACATCATGGCCCGGCCGACGAGCACGACTGAATATTTTCGTTAGAGCGTTTCCGGTTTGGATCGAGTCGAAGAGACGTTCTAACGCTTTGGTTTCACGCATTTTCTGACGGAAAACCGCTTCGCACTTTTCCTGAAAAGGCTCTAAGCGACGGGCACCTGCCTGATCGCAAGGCGAGCGCCGGGGTGTTCGCGCTTCCCCGGCGCTCGATTGGTCTTCGCGAGACCCTCGTTTCAGAATGCCCAGTCCAAAAAATGAAAGTGCATGCGATGAGCTTCAAGGTCGCCGTTCTCGAGTTCAACCAGGAAACCAACACGTTCTCGAAGCTGAAGACCGGCTTTAAAGACTTTGAGATGTGCCACTACTTCAAGGGAGCGGCGATCGAGGACAATTGCCGCGGCACCAATTCGGAAATCGGCGGCTTCATCGACTGTTGCGATCGCTATGGCTGGGAGCCGGTCTATACGGCGGCGGCACGAGCCGAGCCCGGCGGCCGGGTCGACGAGGCGACGCGCCTGCGCTTCGTCGCGGATGTGACGGCGGCGCTCGATGGGAAAAAGCTCGATGGCGTCTTCATCGTCTTTCACGGCGCCATGTGCACGGAGACCGCCGACGACGCGCAGATCCAGCTGCTTGAGACGGTGAGGGGTATCGTCGGGCCGAACCTGCCGATTGCAGCCACCTTCGACCTGCATGCCAACTCCGCGCCGGAGATGGTGGCACTGCTCGACATTGCCGTATCGTTCCGCACCTATCCCCATGTCGACATGGCCGAATGCGCCCTGAAAGCCGGGGCGCTGCTGGAGGCGGCGATGCGCAACGAGATTTTGCCCGCCATCGCCATTCGGCAGCCGCCGATGATCAATGGCTGCAACGACGGCCGCACGACCCACGCCTGCGCCATGACCGAGCTGCTGGAGATTGCCGATGCGATCGCCGGACAAGACGGCATTCTCGCGACCTCGATCAATGCCGGTTTTTACGACGCCGATATCCACAACACCGGGCCTTCGGCGGTGATCTGCTACGACAAGGCGCGGGTTGCCGATGCCGAGGCGATCGCCCATGCGGAACGGCTCTGCGGCGAGATCTGGCAGCAGCGCGAGCATCAGGACCAGCAATTGCCGCTCATCGCGCTGCCGGGCGCGATTGCCGAACACCTCGCGGCCAAGCGCAAGGCCGGGCCGCTGGTGATTGCCGATTTCTCCGACAATCCCGGCTGCGGCGCCTATAGCGATTCCACCTGCCTGCTCTCGGGCCTGCTGCAGGCGGGGGTCAGCAACGCCGCTTTCGGGGCGATGTGCGACCCGGCTGTCGTGGCCGAGCTGATCGAGGCGGGCCTTGGCGCCGAGCGCGAGGTGACGCTCGGCTGCAAGATCGACCCCGCGGTCGGCGGCGGGCCGATCCGGGTCAAGGGCACGGTACAGGCGATCTCCGACGGTCGGATCATCTTCGAAGGGCCGATGTTCCAGGGCCTGCCGGCGTCGCTGGGCTCAAGCGTGCGCTTTCATGTCGCCGGCATCGACATCCTGATTTCGAGCGAGCGGCAGCAACTGCTCGACCAGAACCTGTTTCGCGCCGTCGGCATCGAGCCGGCCCATTACGACATCGTCGTCGTCAAGTCGCAGCAGCATTTCCGCGCCGCCTTCGGCCCGATCGCCTCCGCTATCATCGAGGTCGACGCCGATGGCCTGAGCACCGCCAATATCGGCGCGCGCACCTACAGGCGCGTGCGCCGGCCGATCTATCCGCTGGACCGGGAGGCGGAGATTGTGACGGCGGTCGCCTCCGCGGATGTCCTGGCGTGACGGCGTGATTGCCGGGCGGCCTGCTGTCGGCGGCATGGGGCGATGTCTGCGTCGACCCCTCCTGCACCAAGCGGACCAGGCGCTGACGTGTTGACCGGCGGCGAAAGCCGACGCTCAGCAGCAGGGACGCATCCTTTGAGCCGTGCTTAAACTGATCGCGAGGATTATCTTGAGCATGGGGTGTCGGAATCTCGTTTAGCCAATCGTCTTCAAGACAGGCAAGCTATGGAGAACAGTGATGACGATTACAATTACCGCCTTTGAACGGTCACCCGATCGCGGCAAGGGTCTGGGGCGTGACATGCGCGTCCGCTGGGCGTTCGAAGAAGTGGGCCAGCCTTACGACGTTCGTCTTGTTTCGTTCAAAGCGATGAAGCAACCCGCGCATCTCGCGCTTCAGCCTTTCGGCCAGATTCCCACCTATGAAGAAGGCGATCTCGCTTTGTTCGAGTCGGGGGCAATCGTGTTCCATATCGCCGAGCACTATCCGGGCCTGCTGCCCGACGATGCGAATGCCCGGGCGCGCGCGATCACCTGGATGTTTGCCGCGCTCAACACGATGGAGCCGCCAATCGTTGATCGCGAAATCGCCAGATACCTGGAGGGCGACAAGCCCTGGTACGAGGAGCGCAAGTCCCTCGTCGAGGAGCGCATCCGCAAGCGGCTGGACGACCTTTCCGGTCGACTTGGCGATGCCGACTGGCTGGACGGCGAGTTCAGCGCCGGTGACCTGCTTATGGTGACGGTGCTGCGCAGACTGGAAGGTTCGGGCATACTGAAAGACTATCCGAACCTTTCCGCCTATATCGCCCGCGGCGAAGCGCGGCCCGCCTACCGGCGTGCTTTCGACGCTCAGTTGGCGGTTTTCACCGCCGCAGCCTCCGGCTGACAAAGGCCCGCCCATGTTGGCCCGACGACACTCCCCTTATGTACCCGTCGGCGCCACTATTTCAGAATGACGACGGCTTCGACCTCGAAGAGCATGGGGTCAATTGCAAGCTTGGGGACAGGAATCAGAGTCTGTGCCGGTAGCGCCTCGCCGAACATTTCCTTGACGTTCCTGGTCAACACCTCAAGCTTGGACATATCGTGATCGACCACGAAGACCGTGAGCTTGGCGACCTGATCGGGCCTTGCACCGAGCGCATCGAGGGCGGTGCGCAAATTTGCGTAGGCCTGCTTAACCTGGACGGCGAAGTCGGGCGACAAGGCTCCAGTGCTGTCCTGGCCGCCCTGTCCGGAGATGTAGGCCAGCCGGGCTTCGCGGGGCACAATCACCGCCGTGCTGTAGCCATTCGGCGTCGGGTCGTAGAGGTTTTGCGGATTGACGATGGTCAGCTTGAGATCATTCTCATTCGCTGTCGTCGCAGTGGGAACTCCCATGGTCATGATGATTAGCCCTCCGATAAGCAGATGCTTGATTGCGCGTGACATGATTTTCTCTACAGCGCCGCGCGTCTTATCAGACGCGCGAAGGTCGCTGTAGCACTTTGAATTTCTGCATGTTTTTGTCCTTCAAGCGGCTACGATTGAAGGACAAAAAAATGCAGTAGGCGCTGAGGACCGCGAGCAACGTACCCTCGCGGCCGGCAGGATTGAACTTTAACGAATTGCGTATACGATTGACTCGTACGCTGTACGACTACATTGCATCGTACAGCGTACGAGTCAATCGGTCAGGATCGACATTCCACGCATGTCCGCTTAAATCGACGTTCTGATCAGCAAGGAAGACGGATGGCAGCCAAACGCAGCGGCGCTCAGAGCAAACGGTCTCAACGGACAGGTGCGGCACCCCAGTCCGCGCAGGAACCGCGCAGTGAACCCCCTCTCTCTCTGGAACGGATCGTGGCGACCGCGGTAGAACTGCTGGACGCCGAAGGGGTCGACGGATTGAAGATGCGTCGGCTGGCCGACCGCCTCGGCGCGGGCGCGATGAGCCTGTATTGGCACGTCGACAACAAGGAGGAGGTCTTTGATCTGGCGCTCGACTCGGTGCTCGAATATCGCGGACCGCCGGACATCGTTCAGTCTCAAGACTGGCGCGGGGAAGTCGTTCATATGCTCGAGGACTGGCGCGCCAGCATGCTGCGCCATCCCTGGTCGGCATCGCTGTTGCCGCGCCGGGCGCTCGGCCCGAACATCCTTCTTCGCCTGGAACTGCTGAGCAAGACCTTGTCGAGAGCTGGTGTCGCGGACGCAGATTTGAACGTCGCGATATGGTCGCTGTGGAACTATGTGATCGGCGCTACCGCCACCCGGGCGAGCTTCGACCTCTCGGACGAGGACAGGGCCGCCGGGCAGCAGCGCCTTACACGTCTCAGCGAACGCTACCCGACGATTGAACGCTCTCGTCTGCTGCTGGATAACGATTGGGACGGCGTTTTCAGGAAAGGCCTCGACTTCCTGCTTGATGGCCTCACTCCGAGATAATGAACGCGCGCCATTTTCCGGGCGACACGGTGCCGCAACACCTCGCCATTCCGTGCTGGCGCATGTTTCCTTGGTTGTAGTCGCACGCAATTGCGGATGGGCAACCCCTTCGTACTGTCCTTGGAAATACGCTAGATCATTTCATTGGTTCATTGAAACGGCGAAAGGATCTAACTCTTTGAAGTTACACAATTCCTGGCGGAGAACCGTTTCACATTTTCCTGGAATTGCATCTAGTGCAGATGCCCCAGCTTGTCGGGATTGCGCACGATATAGATCGCCACGACCTTGCCGTCCTCGATCTCGAGCGCGGTCGACTGAAGCTCGCCGTCGGCCTCGCGGGTGACGAAGCCGGGCAGGCCGTTGATGAAACCGGCGCGCACGAGCGTCGAGCCGTGTTTGCGGAAGAGCGCAGCCAACTGTTCGTGCACCTTGATGACGGCGTCGAAGCCGAGGATCGGTTGCATCGCCGCGGAGCGCTTGCCGCCGCCGTCGGCGTGGATGCTGACATCGGAGGCCAGCATGGCGCCGAGCGCCTTCAGGTCGCCGCTGCGCGAGGCGGTGAAGAAGGCTTCGGCAAGTTCGACGCCGCGCGCCTGTTCGACGTGGAAGCGGGGCCGCGCCTCGCGAACATGGGTGCGGGCGCGGGCCGCCAGTTGCCGGCAGGCGGCCGGATCACGCTCGATCGTCGCGGCGACTTCCTCGAAGCTGAGGCCGAAGACGTCATGCAGCAAAAAGGCGGCACGCTCGAGCGGCGACAGGCGCTCCAGGGCGAGCATCAGCGGCAGGGTGACGTCCTCTTCCGGCTCCTCCTCGACGACGGGATCGGGCAGCCAGGGGCCGACATAGGTCTCGCGCTGGCGCCGCGCCGATTTCAACTGATCGAGGCAGAGCCGGGTGACGGTGCGGCGCAGGAAGGCTTCGGGTTCGCGCACCGCGGAGCGGTCGGCCCCCATCCAGCGGATGAAGGCCTCCTGCACCATGTCCTCGGCGTCGGCGACCGAGCCGAGCATGCGATAGGCAACGCGCATCAGCTTCGGACGCAGCGGGTCGAAGCCCGCCGCTGCGTCTTCCTTCGCGTTGCCCGCCATCAGGCGGCTGCCTCGGCGACAGCCTTTGCCGTTGCCGGCTCGATCCACAGGCCGAAGCCGACGGCGAGGCGGTTCCAGCCGTTGATGACGTTGATCATGAGCGTGAGCTTCACCTGTTCCTCCTCGGTGAACTGGTCCTCCAGCGCCTGGCGGGCGCTTTCATGGGTATGGCCTTCCGACAGCCGAGTCAGGGCCTCGGTCCAGCCTAGCGCGGCGCGCTCGCGTTCGGAATAGCACGGCGCCTCACGCCAGGCCGAAAGCAGGTAGATGCGCTGCTCGGTCTCGCCCTTTGCGCGCGCTTCCTGCGTATGCATGTTGATGCAGTTGGCGCAGGCGTTGATCTGCGAGGCGCGGATCTTGACGAGCTCGATGAGATCAGGCTCCAGGCTAGCAGCGATGGTCATCGAGACGCTGGTCCAGCTCTTCATCAGTTGCGGGGCAGCGGCGAAAAGGTCGATCTTGGCAGTCATGGTTCCGTTTCCTTTCGTTGGTTCCGACAACATGACGAGACAGGATCGGCCGCTGTGACATGGGGGTCGATTTTTTTTAAATGAGGGGCGTGGCTCCAGGCGGTCCTGTCCACCTGTCACACCCCTGTAAAACATCCGCACTAAGCCTCGGCGCCATCTTGAACCGAGGATATGCCGATGAAATCGTTTGTTTCCGTCGTTGCCGGTGCACTTGTCGCCTCACTGCTTTCCACCGCCGCCTTTGCCGAAAACCTGGTGCTTTACACCAGCCAGCCGAACGAGGATGCGCAGGCGACGGTCGACGCTTTCAAGGCGGCCAATCCCGGTGTCGAAGTGGAGTGGGTGCGCGAAGGCACGACGAAGCTGATGGCCAAGCTGATGGCCGAGATCGAGGCCGGCAACCCGGTTGCCGACGTGCTTCTGATCGCCGACACGGTGACGATGCAGCGCCTGAAGGAAGCCGGCCAGCTGCTCGCCTACAAGTCGCCGGAGGCGGCCAATTATGACGCCTCACTCTATGATGCCGACGGTGCCTATTACTCCACCAAGATGATCACCACCGGCATCATCTACAACACCTCGGCTTCGACGAAGCCCGAGGGCTGGCAGGATCTCGCTAAGGCCGACGCCAAGGGCCTGGTGACGATGCCGAGCCCGCTGACCTCGGGTGCTGCCCTCATCCACGCGCAGACCCTTGCCGGCATCGACGGCCTCGGCTGGGACTATTACAAGGCGCTGGCCGAAAACGGCGCGACGGCTGCCGGCGGCAACGGCGGCGTGCTCAAGGCCGTCGCCACCGGCGAGAAGGCCTACGGCATGATCGTCGACTTCATGGCGATCCGCGAGAAGGTCAAGGGCGCGCCGGTCGAGTTCGTCTTCCCGGCGGAAGGCGTTTCCGCCGTCACCGAGCCGGTCGGCATCCTGAAGACCGCCAAGAACGCGGACGCGGCCAAGAAATTCGTCGACTTCCTGATCTCTGAGGAGGGACAGGAGACCGCGGTGAAGATGGGCTATATCCCGGCACGCAACGGCGTGGCGCTGCCCGAGGGCTACCCGGCGCGCGAGACGATCAAGGTGCTGCCGATCAATGCTGCGGTAGCGGTGAAGAATTCCGACGCCGACCTCAAGACCTTCTCCGGCATCTTCGGCACGAACTGATCGCCTGAATGTCCGACCAGGGTGAAACCATGCGCAGCCGGCACCGCTGGCTGCGCTTTGCCATTGCAGGGGTGCCGCGTCCGGGGCGGGCGAAATCGGGCGCTTCGCCCGCCGGCGAGCCGCGCTGGCTCGTGCCCTTCGTGCTCGCCTGCCTTTTCCTTCTCTGCGTGCTGCCGCTCATCAGCTTGGTGAAAGCCGGCTTTGCCGGGCTGGTCAGTGGCAATTCCATCGGCGTGCTCACCGAGCCCGCGACTTACGCGGCGATCCGCAATACGCTGGTGACGGCAACCGGCGGCATGCTGATCTCGCTCGTCATCGGCGCGCTTTTCGCCTTTGCCGTGGCGCTCACCGATATCAGGGGCAAGCTGACCTTAAGCTTCGCCTTCATGCTGCCGATGATGATCCCGCCGCAGGTGACCGCACTTGCCTGGGTGGAGATGACCGGGCCGGCGAGCCCGCTTTTGAAGACGCTCGGGCTTGCGCCGCCGCTCGGCAGCCCGCAGCCGCTCTATTCGCTATCAGGCATTGCCCTGCTTCTCGGCGTGCAGCATGCGCCGCTGGTGTTCCTGGCGCTGAAGGCGGGGCTTTCAGCCTCGCCGCGCGATGGGGTGGAGGCGGCAAGGCTTTCCGGCGCTTTGCCGTTTCGCGTCTTTCTCGATATCGTCGCGCCGCTTTCAGCCCCCGGGTTGATCGCCGGTGCGGCGATCGCTTTCGTCTCCGGTGTCGGCAATTTCGGCATTCCGGCGATCCTCGGCATTCCCGCCGGGATTTCGGTGCTGCCGACGCTGATCTATACGCGGCTTGCAAGCTTCGGCTCGGGCACCTTCGGCGAGATCGCGTTGATCTCCAGCCTGATTGCGGCGATCGCGGCTGCCGGACTGATCCTGCAGCAGCGGGCGCTTTCGGGCAAGGACTACCGCATCATCGGCCTTTCCGGCGCCAATGCCGCCTTTTCGCTCGGGCGTTTTCGTGTGCTTGTCGAATTGGCGCTGGCGGCGATCCTGTTTCTGGTGCTGGTGGCGCCGCTGGCGGCGCTGATCGCCAGTTCGCTGGTGCCGGCCTACGGCGTGCCGCTCAACTGGCAGACGGTGTCGCTGCGCGCCTATGAGGAGATCCTCTTTCGCCAGACGATGACGCTGAGTGCCTTCACCAATTCGCTGTTCCTGGCGAGCACGGCGGCGCTCGGGCTGCTCGTCGTCGCGGTGCCGGCTGCCTATCTCATGAACCGGCGCAAGGGTGCGCTTTCAGGCACGCTCTGCATCCTGATCGAGATTCCCTATGCGCTGCCCGGCATCGTGCTCGCGGTCGCCTTCATCCTCACCTTCGCGGCACCGCTGCCTGTTCTCAACGTTTCGCTTTACGGCACCATCTGGATCATCCTGATCGCCTATTTCTCCTCATTCCTCGCGGTCAGCCTGAAGCCGGTCATGGGCGCCTTCCTGCAGATCGACCCGTCGCTGGAGGAGGCGGCGCGGCTGTCGGGCGCCGGTTTCATCAGGCGCATGCGCGACGTGATCCTGCCGCTGGTGGCGCCCGCGGCGGGCGCGTCGATCATCCTCGTGTTCCTGATCGCCGCCAACGAGCTGACGGTTTCCGCCCTTCTATGGTCGGCGGGCACGCAGACGCTGGGCGTGGCGATCTTCAATCTCGACGACAGCGGTTCGTCCGATCTGGCCTCGGCGCTGTCGGTGCTGGTCGTCCTCATGGTGATAATGCTGATGGCAGCGCTCGAGGCCCTTGCAAACTATCTTCCGGAAGGCGTGCTGCCGTGGCGCAACTGATCCTCAACCACTTGACCAAGGACTTCGGCGGCGGCCGGCCTGCCGTATCCGACGTGTCGCTGACGGTGCGCGAAGGAGGGTTTCTGGCGCTGCTCGGCCCATCCGGCTGCGGCAAGACCACGGTGCTGCGCATGATCGCCGGCTTCGAGCAGCCGACCGACGGCACGATCGACTATGGCGAACGCCGGCTTTCCGATGCCTCGCGGGCGTTGCCGCCGGAAAAACGCAACATGGCGATGGTGTTCCAGTCCTACGCGCTCTGGCCGCACATGACGGTGGCGGGGAATGTCGGCTATCCCCTGAAGGTGCGCGGCATTTCCGGCGAGAGCTGGCGCAGCAGAGTCGGCGAGGCGCTGGCGCTGGTAAAACTCACCGACTATGCCGAGCGCCGGCCGGCAGCCCTTTCCGGCGGGCAGCGGCAGCGGGTGGCGCTGGCGCGCTGCCTGGTGACGTCGCCCGATGTGGTGCTGCTCGACGAGCCGCTCGCCAATCTCGACCAGCATCTGCGCAAGTCGATGGAGGAGACCTTCCGCATCTTCCACGAACGCTCCGGCGCGACGATGGTCTATGTGACGCACGACCAGTCGGAAGCGATGGCGCTGGCGACCGATGTCGCTGTGATGTCGGAAGGGCGCCTGGTGCAGCTGGCGCCGCCGGCGGAAATCTATGCCCGGCCGGAAGGCGCCGTCGTCGGCGGGCTGATCGGCCGCGGCTCGATCCTCAGGCTGCCCGTGGCCGACCATGCGCCGCGGGCGCTCGCCTGGCCGATGCTTTGCGAGGCGATCGGCTCTGCCGATGATGGCCCTCGCCGCGATGTGCTAGTGCGGCCCGAGCATGTGCGGCAGGATGCCGACGGCATCGCGCTCGAGGTCAAGGCCTGTGTCTACGAGGGCGAACGGTTCGCCCTGACGCTGGCGCTGCCGGACGGGCAGCCGCTGAAGGCCTATGGCGATACGGCGATACCCGTCGGGCAGAAAGCGGACTTTAAGATCGCCAGCGGCTGGCGACTTTGAGCAAGGCTAGCCGCGCGAAGGTGCGAGGCGCCGAGAACCTGTCATTGACAGTGCCTGCTCGATCACCGACCTTCCGGCCGGAGTGAAGTCGGCGGGGGACCTGCAATTCTCGCTGCTAACCTCTACGGAGAAGACATGACCGATTGGGAGCTGTTGCCGTCGCTCGTCGCGGAAGCCACGCGAGACTACGAGCCTCTCGCCGTTCAGATGTTGATGCCGTACGAAGAGGCACGGGATCAAGGCCCCGAGAGCGTTCGCACCCTGATCGCGGCTATCGAGGACATGCAACAACTCGAGCTGTTCGGCGCAGGGCAGATGCAGTGGATCGCCTCCAATGCACACATGACATCTCCTCTCCTTCTGGCGGGCTGGCTCATTGAAATTTCCAGGCGGCCGTCGCCGTATGGCGCAGAGTTTGCGGTGGAGGCTTTGCGCAATTACGTCGAGACAAAAACCGTACTGGTTCACCACGTGCGGCCGTTAGCGGAAGTGGAGTATACGGGAGAACCGTTTGAGTTCTCCAACGGCGTGACCTTCAGATTGGCAGGCGGCGTTCCCAACGGCCAGCTTGCATATGAGCTTACCAAAAGCTCAGGCTTGCCACTGCCCGATAACCCGACAGCGATGTATACGTCACACACGCATCCAATCCGCCATACGGCGCGTGATGCTGTTTCCGAAGATCTGGTCGAGCTCGACCAGTCTGCCCAAGCGATCGAGGATACCATACTGTGTTTGTCTCTCGTGATGCCGGCGGATGAAGGTATATTCGGCATGTCGCTCACATGCGTGGCCGATGATGCCGTGCCATGCAATGCCCAGTGGCGATACTGGCGGCGAATGCCGATTGCTGAACCAGTACGTACGGTTGTAGTTAGCCACGACGACGTTGTGGCGGCTGACAAGCTCATCAAGGCGTTCGTCGCGAGTGAACAGGGGACGCAGGCCGCTCTGAGGATCGCCATGCGGCACCTCAATGCTTTTGGCGCCCAGAGCTCCCCTATTGAGAGGGCCATCCACCTCCGTGTCGCTTTGGAAGCATTCTTCATGAAAAGTGACGAAAGGGGAATCCGATACAAGGTTTCAACCCGAGCTGCATCGTATCTTGGAAAAACTCAGGAGGAGCGCGAGGGCATACGCGAGACGTTCAAAACGGCCTACGATGCTACGTCTAACGCAGTTCACAGTGGGACAATCTCAACGAAGGCTTTCGACAAGCTGATTGGCGTGGCAGGGCAAGTTCAAAAGTCATTGCGAGACACCATCATGCTCCGACGCTTGCCCGATTGGTCCATGGTCGAACACGGCGGGTAGCCAGCGCATGATCTACGATAGTTACGCCAATTGATGTTAGCGCTCGAGCCATCGTGCAGCGCGACGGTCATCTTGATCCTTGGCGCCGAGAGAAATGGCGTTTCAGACCTACCGGCACAACTCCTGTTAAACCTGATATAGGCGGGGGCGGCTCAGCTGCGTAGCCGGGTCTTCGCATCCGAGCATGCCGTCGCCAAACTGAACAATTCTTGTTACCCGGAAATAAACCAAAAAGTTAAATAAAACTGGTTGTCAAAAACAACTGGTATGGCATAGTGCCTGCATCAAGGGCGGGCGGCGATGGTGCCGCGCCAGGCGATGGGAGGAAGCGATGAAACTCTATCAGGGCATGGGACCGAATTCGTACCGGGTGCGCATATTCATGGCGGAGAAGGGCATCGAGCTGCCGATGGTCGACGTCGATTTCGCCAAGGCGGAGCACAGGGCGCCGGCGTTCCTGGCGCTCAACTCGCTTGGGCAGATCCCGGTGCTGGAGCTGGGTGACGGTTCAATCATCACCGAGAGCGTCGCCATCTGCCGCTATCTCGAGGAGACTCAGCGCGAGCCGCAGCTTTTCGGCAGTGACGCCGTCAGCCGCGCCAAGGTGGAGATGTGGAACCGGCGCGCAGAGCTGGTGATCTTCGGCACGATCGGCAATGTCGCGCTGCATTCCGATGCCCTCTTCAAGGAGAGGCTCACCCAGTTTCCGGCCTTTGCCGCGACCGAGCGGCAGGCAGTGCCGAGGAAATGGGCCTGGCTCGACCGGGAGCTTGCCGACGGCCGGCCGTTTCTTGCCGGCGAGGCGTTCTCGATCGCCGATATCACCGCCGGCGTCTGCGCCTGGCTCGGCGATGTCTTCGGCATGGAGGTGCCGGGGGATCTCGCCCATGTGCAGCGCTGGCTGGAGCGGGTGCGGGCGCGGCCGAGCTTCGAGGCTTAGATCACAGTGTTGCCGTGAGGTGGCGCGGCCGCCGCCGCAGGCCACCGTGATTGCTTGCCGCAACCACTATGACCTGCCCCTCATCCGGCCTGCCGGCCACCTTCTCCCCGCAGGCGGGGAGAAGGGACTTCGGGGCACCAGCCGATGCACCTTCGTTCGCGGTATGTAGGGGGCCGCGACCTCGATTCTCCCTCTCCCCGCAGGCGGGGAGAGGGCTGGGGTGAGGGGCAAACCTGGCCACAATTTTGGAGTTTGCGTCTGCACCCGATGGGTGCTCCGAAATGGCCCAGTTCGCCCAATTGACATGGAGCGGGAAGAGATGCGTCGCGCCGCTTCGGCCCATTGAAGCAAGAAGCGCGCCCCCGCGGGTCAGGTGAGGGGAAATGGCCAGACCGCGGTGCGTTCACAGCAAGTCATTGATCCAACTTTCTATTTCGCCTTTTAGATCAAGCCGATCAAATGGGTGAAATCCTGCCCGAACGGCAGGTCACAATTCATGTGTGGAAAGTGCCCCTAGCCTTTTCTCTTGCCTTCTCCGTGGCTTTTTTCAATTCCTAAAATAACAGCTGCCCGATTCGCCCCGATCCGTTGTTTTGGCGGCGTTCGCCCTAGGAGACAAAGCCATGAACGATTTCAAGAAGCCGACGATCACCGAAATGCGCCCGAAGATCACCGTCATCGGTGTCGGCGGCGGTGGTGGCAACGCCATCAACAACATGATCGCCGAAGGGCTTCAGGGTGTCGATTTCATCGTGGCCAACACCGATGCCCAGGCGCTGGCGATGTCGAAGGCATCGCGGCTGATCCAGCTCGGCGCGCAGGTAACCGAGGGGCTGGGTGCCGGTTCTCTGCCGGAAGTCGGGCGGGCGGCCGCGGAAGAATCGATCGACGAGATCATGGATCACCTCGGCGGCACGCATATGTGTTTCGTCACCGCCGGCATGGGCGGCGGCACCGGCACCGGTGCGGCCCCGGTGATTGCGGCAGCAGCCCGCAAGGCCGGTATCCTGACGGTCGGCGTCGTCACCAAGCCGTTCAGCTTTGAAGGCAAGCGCCGCATGCAGATGGCCGAAGAGGGCGTCGAGCGGCTGCGCGAGGCCGCCGACACCGTCATCGTCATCCCCAACCAGAACCTCTTCCGCATCGCCGACGCCAAGACCACGTTTGCCGATGCCTTCGTGATCGCCGACCGCGTGCTCTATTCGGGCGTCGGCTGCATCACCGACCTGATCGTCAAGGAAGGCCTGATCAACCTCGACTTCGCCGACGTGAAGTCGGTGATGAAGGGCATGGGCCGCGCGATGATGGGCACCGGCGAGGCGACCGGCGAAGGCCGTGCGCTGATGGCGGCCGAAGCGGCGATCGCCAACCCGCTGCTCGACGAAGTGTCGATGCGCGGCGCCAAGGGCGTGCTGATCTCGATTTCCGGCGGCATGGACATGACGCTGTTCGAAGTCGACGAAGCGGCGACCCGCATCCGCGAGGAAGTCTACGACGAGGCCGACATCGTCGTCGGCTCGATCTTCGACCGCACGCTCGACGGCACCTTCCGCGTCTCGGTGGTGGCAACCGGCCTCGACGGCCAGCGTGGGGCGGCCGATCCGGCGGGCGCTGCGGCAACCGCCGGCCAGCCCGGCCAGGCACCGACGCGCACGCTGCAATAGTCCGAGACCCGCCTCGGGCGAAAGCACCGAGGGCCGGGCGACGCTGCAAGAACCAGAGCGCCATGCGTTCATCGGGACGCATGGCGTACTTTGTTTTTGCTGCCCTTCATCCGACCTGCCGGCCATTTTCTCCCTGCAGGCGGGGAGAGGGTCAGGGTGAGCGGCCAGGCCAAGCCTGGGCGTGTATCAACGGTCTGGTGCGATGCGCCTTGCGAAGGTGTTTTATCTCAGCCCATGGCGCGGCGCACCGTGGGCTGATGATAAACCTCCAGGTTATGGTTATCGAGACGTCGCTCGCGTAACCGGCCCCGACGCATTGCTGCTGCGCGCGATCGACGCGGCCTTCGGCTGCCCGTTCGGCGGCCCCGCGCGCCCATCTTTTCCCGGGCACGTACCGGCGAGCAAATGTGCTACTTCAGCGCCGGACAGCTATCGACGGGCTTTTTTCCTTCAAATCGTTCGCCAAACCACGCGGGCAGGGCTGCGGCTGCGACTGGCACGATGTTTTCATGGTCCAGGCCGGCGCTCTTGCGGTAGTCCACCGCGGTCGATTGCGCGCAAATATCCTGCGCGACCTTGAGGGTCAGGCTCTCCGGTACGGCGTCATCCTTGTCGCCCTGGAAGAAGACGAATGGCACGTTCTTGACCGGAAGAAACTTGTCGTTTTCTTCGAGACGGACGCGCCAGGGCTTGCCCGGTGCGAGACCTTCCTGGTTGGCAAACAGGGTCGTTGGATGGCCCCCGGTCGCGGCGGCGATGTCCCAACAGCCAGCGCTCATTTTCTCGAGCATTTCGAGGCCATCGACGGAGACCACGTCGCGCAGCTTCAGTTCGGGGTGGCCGACATTCAGACCGGCCATGCGAGAGATGTAATATCCACCCGTTGTCGTCGTCGTCAGGTCATATTCGGTAAGGTCCCAATGGCGGGAGGCAGGCGCGATTGCGCCGACGCCGAGAAGCTCGAGCTCCGGTGCGTAATCCTCCTGGATATGCGCAACCCACAGCGACGTCTGACCGCCTTGCGACCAGCCATAGGTGGTGAAGCGCTTGTCGGCATTTGCGCCCGGAAATTTCAGTGCAACGCGGGCGGCATCGAGGGAAGCGTGCGCCTGTGCCGAACCATTGAGGTAGGCTGTGGCACCTGGGGTGCCGAGGCCCTGGTAGTCGCTCCCGACGACGACATAGCCGCGAGCCAGGAGGTCCTTGAGCGCAGGGATGCGCGGCCCATAAGCGCTGACAAGATTGCGGCGTGACGGTGCGCAACTGTCCTGCGTCCCCGCGGTTTCATGATTCCACAGGACAAGTGGCCGAGGCCCGCTGCCGGCCTGGTTCGGAACGTAGATCTCTCCCGAAACATAGATGAGTGCGCCATCCGCGCCCTCGGTCACATAGATGATGTTCCATCCCCTCGACCCTTCCGGAGCATCCTGTCGTTGCTGCACCCAGTAGATGTCGCCGCGCTTGGCATCGGCCGGAACCTCCGGCGGAACGTCATCCCAGAAGGTCGAGCCTTGCGGTCCGTCCTTCAGATTGGGGTCAAGGCTTTGCGCCGCTGCGCCGTTGAAACCCACGAGCGACGACGCAAGCAGCAGGCTGGCCGCGAAAGTCTTGCCCGGCCACGCTGAGGCCGGCAATTTTTTTCGAAGAAAATTGATCATTTGTATTCCTCCCAAGGATACGTTCCGGAGAACCACGTAGGGTCATCGGGACGCGACGGAGAAATGTTCTCTTTTTATTGCCCTTGAGGACAAATCGGATTTTGGGTCGGACACATAAGGACCCGGTTATCTATTGTTCCGCACCACCAGCACCTGCGGTGCTGCTTCCGGGTCTTTGCCGACTGGCTGGGGGGCGGCCGCTGAGTGCTGCGTGACACGTGGGCCTCCAAGGCCGAGCTGATTTGGTCGTCAGTGACCATTGGTCGTATAGTGTTGATCGACGTCTGCCGGCGACAGGTCGGTATTGCCGGTTCGTCCATCGTCGTCCTATGCACGGTCCCGACAAACGAGGGGGCGTGACCCCATGCGCGGGGCGCGCATCGCGCCCATACGGAGATTGAGATTGAGCGTTGCCTTCACCAAGGAAGAGAGTGCCGAAACCGCTTCGGAAACGCTGCTGCCCGACCGCCCGGTTTCGCCGCACCCGAACCTTGTTACGGAAGCGGGCCTGAAGGCTCTGGAGCAGGAGGCCGCCCAAGCGCGCAAGGCCTATGATGCGACCAGCACGATCGAGGACGTGAACGAGCGCCGGCGGCAGGCGGCCGGTCCGTTGCGCGACCTGCGCTATCTTGCCGAACGCCTGCGCACCGCCCAGCTCGTCGCCGCCCGGACCTCGACCGACACCGTCGCCTTCGGCAGCACCGTCACCTTCAGCCGCGACGACGGCAGGGTGCAGACCTACCGCATCGTCGGCGAGGACGAGGCGGACCCGAAGGCCGGCTCGATCTCCTACGTTTCCCCGGTCGCACGGATCCTCATGGGCAAGGGGGTCGGGGATGTGGCTGCCATGGGCGGGCAGGAGCTGGAGATTACTGACATTTCGTAGGGCGGCGGTTGCCCGCCCGACCAATGTCGTCACTTTTCACGTTGCCAGCATCTCTCCGGCTGCTTCAAGGTTTTCGCCCGCTGGCATGAGGCGCTGATGCGCCCGCGACTGTCTGCGCAGGGATCATGGCAATCGGGGTTCGGGTCATATGGGGACCTACGGCATAATTTATCCTTAAATCGGAATCGATTTAAGGATAAATTATGCCGCAAGTTTAAAGCGTTACAGCGTCCTTAGCGCGTCATGTTTGACGCGCGGCGCTGTAATGCGGAGGGACGCAGATTTACGGCACAGGCATGTAAGCAGCGGCCTGACCGGATCAATACCCTTTCGGGGGACAGCTCTATTGTCGCAAGACGCAATATCTGCCAAAACTAAAACACGTCGATACAATCCTGCATATCCATGCTTCTCGTATTGCAATTCCACCCCTGGTTCCGCCGAGGAAGGATGCTTTCATGCGCCGGATAAACAGATTAGCTTTATTGCTCTCCTCAACGATATTGATCGCCACCCCCGCGCTCGCGCAGGAGCGCCATGCCTATTTCGGGCAGACCCACCAACACACCAGTTGGTCGATGGACGCCTACATCATCGGGAATACGGTGACGGGGCCAGCCGAGGCCTACCAGTATTCGATGGGACAGGCGATCAAGCATCCCGCCGGGTTCGACGTTCAGATAAAGACGCCCCTCGACTTCCAGGGCGTGACCGATCACTCGGAATATGTGGGCGTCATCCGGCTTGCGAACGATCCTACGTCTTCGCTGAGCAAGCTGCCCATTGCCGAAAAGCTGAAAGTCACCAAGGACAACCCAGCCGTTAAAGTCTTCCAGTGGCTCGCCGGAAGCATCGCCAGCCGCAAGCCCATTCCAGAACTGGTCGATCCCAAGATGGCGGGAACTGTCTGGCAGGAGAACGCGGCGATTGCGGACAAGTACAACAAGCCCGGCCAGTTCACGACGTTCTGCTCCTACGAATGGACGTCGATGCCCAATAGCCAGAACATGCACCGCAACGTGTTCTTCAAGGACTGCTCGAAGCTTCCCGCCGCACCGTTCTCCGCGATGGAGTCCGATCATCCGGAAGACCTCTGGACCTGGATGGACGGTCAGAGAAAGGCCGGGAACGAGGTGCTTGCCATCTCGCACAACGCCAATCTCTCCAACGGCATCATGTTTCCGGTCGACGTGGACAGCAAAGGCAATCCGCTGGACGCAGCCTGGGCGCAGCAGCGCATGACCAACGAGCCTTTGTCGGAAATCAAGCAGGTGAAGGGCGTATCCGAAACGCATCCCGATCTGTCGCCGACCGACGAATTCGCCAATTACGAGATCATGAACTATCTCCTCGGGCTCGATAACAGCACATCCAAGCTGCACGGAAGCTATATCCGCGAAGCCTATGAGAATGGCTTGGCGATGCATGCCACGCGCGGATACAACCCTTACAAGTTCGGCGTCGTCGGAGCCGGCGATTCCCACAACACCGTCACTGCATACGCGCAGTCGAATTTCTTTGGCGCACACGGGCTTGTCGATGCGTCCCCAGCGGCTCGGCTTGCAGGCAGGGTCGAAGCCGGCATGGACATCCTTAAAACAGGAACGTCCGGTCTCACCGTCGTCTGGGCAGAGGAAAACACGCGGGAATCCATTTTCGCCGCGATGCAGCGCAGGGAAGTCTATGGCACCAGCGGCGTTCGTATCCAGGCCCGCATGTTTGGCGGCTGGGACTACGACCAGGGGCTTCTCGCTGACGCGGACTGGGCGAAGACCGCCTATGCCAGTGGCGTGCCGATGGGCGGGGATCTGCCTCCGGCCGACGGCAAGGTTCCGTCGTTCGTCGTCACCGCGGTGAAAGACCCGGCCGACGGCAATCTCGATCGCATTCAGATCATCAAGGGATGGACCAAGCAGGGGCAGGTCTTCGAGAAGGTGTTCGACGTGGCCTGGTCCGGCGCTCGCCAGCCCGACCCCGTCACCGGCAAATTGCCGCCGGTTGGAAGCACGGTGGACATCACCAAGGCAACCTACACCAACGACATCGGTTCGGTGGAGCTGAAAGCGGTGTGGACCGACCCCGAGTTCGATCCGAGCCTGCACGCCTTCTACTATTCCCGTGTCCTGCAGATTCCGACCCCGCGCTGGAGCACCCATGACGCCGTCAAACTCGGCATACTGCCGCCAAGCAATGCGCCAGCAACCGTTCAGGAGCGCGCCTGGACCACGCCGATCTGGTACACGCCGACGCCAGCGGCCATTGCAAAGGCCGAGCGTGGCCTGACGGTTGCCGATCTGGCGAAGTCGGGGGCCACGGCGCTGACCGAAGATCAGCTGAAGCAGCTCGTGGTCGGCAAGATATTCAAGGTCCGCAACACTGTCACGAACAACAACTTCGATGTGCTGTTCGGCGCAAGCGGACAGCGCGTCATCACGCAAGCAAACGACGGTCCGCCCAAGCCGGACGATTTGCTGCAGGTCATGCACCCGAGCCTGTCGGGGTCGGCGGCTGCCTATGAAATCAAGGATGGCCACATCGTTACGACCATCGATGGCACACCATTTGAGCTGACCGTCTACAGCTTGGGCGACAAGTACATCGCCGCCCGCAGCAACGAGTTCGGCTACGCCAACTACGAGGTGCAGTCTGTAGCCCAGTAAGACCAGGCGTCAGTGAAGCGAGTGATCTCAATGAAACTGTTTCCAATCGCCCCTGAGGCCTCGATACCAAAGGGAAACGCCGATCTCGGCGCGAGGCGCACATGGCATAGCTTTCTGAGCGAGCCGCTGCTCCATTTCGTCGTGGTTGGGGCCGTCTTGTTCGGCGGCTACCACCTCCTGAACCCCACCCAGGAGGGCGGAGCCGAGACCAACGAGATCGTGCTGACGAAGGACGATGTGCGGCAACTGGCGATCAGCTGGCTGGCGCAAGGCAGGTCGACCCCGACGATAGAGCAGGTCAGAGGACTGGTAGACCAGAAGGTCACCCAGGAAATCCTCTTCCGCGAAGCCGTGGCCCTCGGCCTTGACCGGGACGACGAGGTGGTCAAGCGCCGGTTGGCGCAGAAGATGGATTTCCTGGCCGCCGATGTGGCTGCGTTGCAGGAGCCGACCACCGAGCAACTCAAGACTTGGTTCGCTGGCAATTCGCAGGCTTTCGCACTGCCTGGCCATGCGAGCTTCCGGCACCTTTATTTCTCATCGGACAGGCATGGCGCAGCGACGCGCGATGCCGCGTCCGCCGCGCTGACACGCGTCAACGGAAAGTCGCCGGATACGGCCGAAGCAGCGGGGGTCGGCGAACCCTTCATGTTCCAGAACCACTATGGCGATGCCACTCCGGATCAGATGGCGAAGGAATTCGGTCCGGACTTCTCCAGGGCGCTGTTTCAGCTCACGCCCCGTAAGTGGGAGGGCCCGATCCAATCCGGATATGGGTGGCATCTGGTCTGGATCGATGCCATCGAGCCGGGTCGCATCCCGACGTTTGCGGAGGTCGAACCCGCCGTCAGGGCGGGATGGATCGACGACCAGTATCGCGAGATAAAGCGGACGGCGCTGGACGAGATGCGATCCCGCTATGTCGTGACCGTGCCTGAGATCACCCCCGGCGATCTGCAAGGTCACCAGATTCCCGCAGGAACCAGCAATCAGTTTGAAGTGTCTGCGCAATGAGCCGCCGCGGCGTGGTTGCGATCTCACTCTGGCGATTCATCATCGGGGCGGTTCTCGCAGTATTCGCACTCGCTGTGGATGCAGCCGCCCACGAGATACGGCCCGCCTACCTCCAGATCGACCAGACGGGGCCAACCCGTTACACGGTCGTATGGCGCACCCCCGTGCTATCCGGCATGCGTCTTCCGGTCGTCTTGCGATTTCCGGAGAGCGTCCGAAACGTCACACCTCCAGCCGAGCGTGACCTCCCGGATTCGCTTGTCGAAACCCGCATCATCGAAGCGGCCGATGGAGGTCTTGCGGGCAAGCGTGTGGAGTTCGTCGGCCTTCAGGCGACGATCACCAACGTGCTGGTTCGGGTGCATCTGCTTGAAGGTTCCGTTTCGACGACGATGGTTCACCCATCCCAGCCCTGGATTGAGGTCGCGTCTCGACCCGGGCGTCTCGATGTCGCCAAGACCTTCATCGCCCATGGGATAGAGCATATTCTGATCGGCTATGATCATCTGCTCTTTGTTCTGGCCTTAATGTTCATCGCCCGCGACTGGCGAGCGCTCCTTTTGACCGTCACTGCCTTTACCGCAGCGCATTCGATCACGCTCACTCTGGCGACGCTCGGGTTCGTGAATGTCCCGGGCCCTCCGGTCGAAGCGGCGATTGCCTTCAGTATCCTGCTGCTTGCCTGTGAGATCATTCGCATCCAAAGCGGCCAAGCCAGCCTGACGGCGCAACGACCCTGGCTGGTTGCCTTTGCCTTCGGCCTGCTACATGGACTTGGTTTTGCCGGTGCTTTGGCCGATCTCGCACTTCCGGAAGGTGATATTCCCCTTGCCTTGCTGTTCTTCAACGTCGGTGTGGAAATCGGACAGCTGATGTTCATTGCAGCCGTGATCGCAGCTGTCGGACTTGTGAGGCTGGTAAGATACCCACCTGTTGTCGGTCGCCGTGCGCTTCTCGCGACGACGTACGGGATCGGCACGATGGCCGCCTTCTGGTTCGTAGAGCGCTTGGCGGCGTTCTGAGGGCAATTTCTATCCTGCGACGGCGGATGATGGCGGTTCGCTTGAACAGACGTGGCAGCATGCGTCCCACATGGCCGACGGGCAGCAACAGGCGAAGGGCGCGTGCATTTTGGGCAAAGCCCGCTCGTGCCTCCTCGGAAATCACCCTCGACATTTGCGCTTCAATGCCTAAGCTCCACCGCACTTGATGCCATGGAATTGCTTGATGTCCCTTCGACTTGCCACCTTCAATATTGAAAATCTCATGAGCCGCTTCGACTTTTCCGGCTTCCGCAATCAGCTCAAGCAGGACCGGGTGCTGAGACTCTTCGACGTGAAGACGGAGGCCGAGTATCAGCGGCTGGAGGAGGCGCGCACGATCGCCCATACGGACGATACGCGGCAGATGTCGGCGCTTGCGATTGCCGATTGCGACGCGGATATCCTTTGCCTGCAGGAGGCCGACAACATGGCGTCGCTGCAGGCCTTCGAATACAACTATCTCTTCCGCATGGTCGGTAACGGCTATCGCCAGAAATACCTGATCGAGGGCAATGATTCGCGCGGGATCGACGTGGCGGTGCTGATGCGCGAGGAAACGCTCGACGGCCAGCCGATCGAGTGCCTCGAGGTCAAGAGCCATGCGGGGCTGACCTATGCGGATCTCGATATCTTCAACGACGCGCTGGCTTCCACCAACCGGCCGACCGACCGGATCTTCAAGCGCGACTGCCTGGAGCTGGATTTAAGGATCGGCGGGCGGCCGCTGACGCTCTATGTCGTGCATTTCAAATCCATGGGGCCGGCGCGCGACGGGCTCGACGGGCGCCAGGCGACGATGCCGGTGCGCGTGGCGGAGGCCAAGGCCGTGCGCCACATCATCGAAAGCCGTTTCGGACGCGGGCATACCGCCGACAAGATGTTCGCGATCTGCGGCGACATGAACGACTACCAGGAAAAGGTCGATGTTCTCGGCGACCGGCGCAACGGCTACGAGTTCGTGCCGCGCGAGGAGGAGGAAAGCGCGCTCGACGTGCTGACCGCGGACGGCTTCGTCGAAAACCCGATGCTGCGCCGGCCGGTGCTCGACCGCTGGACGCTGTTTCACAGCCGCGGGCCGCAGGAGCGGCACCTCTGCCAGCTCGACTATATCTGGCTGTCGCCGGCACTGGCGCAGCGCAATGCGAGCCAGGTTCCGGAAATCATCCGCGGCGGCCAGCCCTTCCGCACGATCTTTCCGCCGGGGCAGGAGGTGGAGCGCTATCCGCGCACCGGCTGGGACCGGCCGAAGGCATCGGACCATTGCCCCGTGGCAATCACGCTGGACGTGTGACGATGGACGCTCTCGAAAGCAACCTTGCCCATTGGCCCGAGGAAGGCGTGATCCTGCCGATCTCCGGCGTCGATATCCGGGTCAAGGACGGCCCGCATCCCTTCCATCTTGATCAGGTGGATCAGGCGCAGGCGAACTGGCAGGCGGAGATCGCCGCCAACCCTCATCTCTTCGACGGGCAGATGGTGTTGCAGCGGGCGCTTCGGATCGAAAACGGCCGGGTGGTCGGCGAGGGGCATGTGGTGCCCTATTCGACCTTTCTGTGGTGGCGCAAGACCCGCGCGAACGCCGCCTTCCACCTGTTCGCCATGCCGGTGATCCTGTCATCCGACGGTGCCCTGATCCTGGTGCGCATGGGCTCGCACACGGCCAATCCGGCCCGGGTCTACAGCCCGTCGGGCTCGCTGGAGCCGGACGACGTGATAAACGGCCGCTGCGACATCGCGGGCAATATCCGCCGCGAGGCGCTGGAGGAAACCGGCATCGACCTCGACGCGGCGGCGGCCGAGCCGGGCTATCACGTGCTGCATATGGAGCGCGCTGTGACCGTGTTCCGGCTCTACCGCGTGGCGGAAACGGCCGAAGCGCTGGTTGCCGGGGTGGCGGCGCATATCGCCGCCGATCCGGAGCCCGAAATCGACGAGGCGATCGCGATCTGGGGGCCGGACCCCGGGGCGCACAATTATCCGCCCTTCATCGCGCCGATCCTCACCTGGCTGTTTGACGGAAAGCGGTGACCCTTTGGGTCATCGAGGGATGAACGGGGGAGCGTGGCCCCGTCAGATGTCCGTCGGGCCGAAAGACCGGGCGAGCCAATTGCGCGTGATCTCCCGGTCGAGGCCCGTCCGTTCCCGGCCATGGCCGGTCTGGAGCATGTGCGGCTCGACGCATGCGCCGGCTGCCTGAAGCTGCGCTGCCAGCCTATACCAACCTGCGCTGGTATTAGACCAACACCAAATCGGTCGGGTGGTCGAGCCTTGCCGGCTGTAGTGATCACTTTCCCGGCACCGGCAGGGGGCGTGCTCGCACAATTACGGCTCCGAGGTGTGATTGGAAGCCCATGGCGGCAGCGTCTTCGGCTGGTTTTCGCCCGGTGCCGAGCGGGGTTCCCGACAGCGGTGAGCCCGGTGCGTGGCGGCGTTTTTACGCTTGCCGCCCGGGCGACGACATTGCAAGTTCGTGGCCGAACTATATTCGCAAGGGGAAATAAATGCCGCTCAGCTACGCGATCTACGATGTCTTCACGCAGAACCGGCTGGAGGGAAATCCGCTGGCCGTCGTCTTCGGCGCGGATACACTCGACGATCAGGCGATGCAGACGATCGCGCAGGAATTCAACCTTTCGGAGACGGTGTTCATCCGCCGGCCGGGCGGGGCGGCGCATACGGCGCGGCTGCGCATTTTCACGCCGGGACGCGAGCTTCCCTTTGCCGGACATCCGACCGTCGGCGCGGCAGTGGCGATCGCCGAAGCGGCGCACGGCAAGGCGGAGGACGGCGCCGATCTCGTGCAGGTGCTGGAGGAGAAGGTAGGGCCGGTGCGCTGCGCCGTGCGCATCAAGCCGGGCGAGGCGAGTTTTGCCGAATTCGACCTGCCGCGCAAATCCACGCGGCTCGACGCCCGCCTCGACAAGCAGGCGCTTGCCGACGCGCTGAGCCTCAAGCTCTCGCAGATCGGCTTCGAGAATCATGTGCCGTCGTTCTGGAGCGCCGGCGTCCCCTTCGTCATGGTGCCGATGCATGATGTCTCTGCGGCGGCTATCGTCGAATTCGATCCGCAGCGCTGGGAGCAGCTGGCGCCGCTGGCCGAAGGGCGGCTCGCGTCCGCCTATCTCTATTGTCGCGGCGGCATCAACCACACGGCGCGGTTCCACACCCGCATGTTTAAGTCCGAGATGGGCATTGCCGAGGATCCGGCAACCGGTGCGGCCGCCGCCGCTCTCTCCGGCGCCATCCACCATTTCGACCAGCTGGTCGACGGCCATCACCCGTTCCTGATCGAGCAGGGGGTGGAGATGGGCCGTCCGTCCTTCATCCACCTGCATCTCGACGTGGCGGGCGGCCAGATCAACACGGCGCGCATCGGCGGCCATGCGGTGAAGATCGCGGCCGGCGAGCTGTTGCTTTAGGTCCTGACCCTAAGGCGCTGCGCTGGGGCGGAATTGCTGAGCGCGCTTTGGATCCTTGCTGCCCTGCATGACTTTGTCCCGAAACCGCCGCACGCTTTCCGCCGGCACGCTTTCGCCGCAGGTGCCGCATCCCGGGTCGCGCTCTGAAACGACCACGTGTCGTTTCAGGGACTTAAGGTGGGCGCCCGAACGAAATTGGCGCGAGGAGCGGCAGACCCCTGTGGAAAAAGCCCGTTTTCGGCGCCGCCAAAATTTTTTCCAAAGAATTTTACAAAGGACGCTAGACAAGCCGAACGAACGCCTTTATACGCCCCTCCAGACCGCAGCGACAAACACCGAAGCGGTCCGGATGGGTGATTAGCTCAGTTGGTAGAGCAGCTGACTCTTAATCAGCGGGTCCACGGTTCGAGCCCGTGATCACCCACCAAAACTTCCTTAAGCCGCTGATTCATTTCCAAGTTTTCTGCTCTGCAAGATGTTGCCGGTTTCCAACGGATTGGAAACGGTTTCCAATTCACATTCCGTTCTTGTTCCGGAAAGCAGCCGGCTTGATCTCGCTCCAGCGGGCCTCCGTCAGCTTCATTGCATCCTTTGCCAATGACCACAACGCGACCTCGCGGCCGTAGTCCCGAACCATCTGCGCCGACATGCTGCAGATCGCCCCGACCTGGTTCTCGGTGCACCCAACTTCCAACAGATTGATCGCCGCATTTTTCCGCAGATCGTGGAAGACGATGCGCCCTTCGCGAAGCCGTTTGCACTGTTCTTTCGCCATCAGCTTCTGCCATTCAGTGCGAAAACCGTCGGCCGATTTGTAGGAGAGGGCCCGGCGCGGGCATCTGCCATCGACCTTTTTGCTGCGCCGGAACTCCTGACTTCCGGGGCAAGAGAACATCAAATTTGCCACATGAAACCAACTGATTGGTGGAACGGTTGCAGCGATCAAGCGTTATTCATGCCAGGCAGCGCGAGCCCGCAGGCAGAGGCTGCCTGGTATCTCGTCAGGCGGGGCTGAATCCCGACCGGAGATAGGAGCAACGCCATGAGAATTTCCACGAAGATGTCATGGGTCGCATTTGTCGTCACCTTTGCCGGGGCCACGGCACCGGCTTTTGCCGACAACTACTATTACGAGCCGGCACCCGGCGGCGTCTATGTCGATCGCATGCCGACGGGCAGTGTGTACGTGGAGCCGGTGCCGATGTACGGCGCTTACGGTTTTTATCGTCCGCCGGCACGGACTTTGGGTGACGCACGCGAACGCTACACGAACGAGTACTGAGGTGGCGGCGAAGGTGATTACTACCAGGGGATCACGCCCCCGGCACCAGTTCCCTGAGCGCCCGATCGTTCAGCATGAGGAAACGAGCAGTTGCGGCTCAGCCAGCCGAGAGCCCGTGCGAGGTTTGATGTAGAGTCGCCTCGATCACATGTGCGTTGCAGTCGACGCCCAGCTGGGACGGCCGTATCGGCCTCATCGATTGCCTCGTCCTCTGCCAGCTGGCTGATGAGGGCATCCGGCTAGATTGTTCTCAATGGTCGGGCACCAGCTTAGGCGTTTTTGCAGACAAGATGCGCAGAGCCGACTAGACCAGGTTGCATGCAGGCGGAAATCCGCGTGCTCCTTGACGCTCTGGTTGAGAAATGCGATAGGCTCTTCCATGGCGAGCAATCTGAGGCTGCATTGTAATCCGACAAATCTCGAGTTGGTGCGGGAAACGAGCCCAGAGGACGCTCGCGACTGGCTCTTCCAACAGCTTGGTGGTGTCCCGCAGCACATTGTCGAACGCTTTCCCGATCCCGAAATCGTGTTCGCGCCGCTGCTCGATGCCATGACGCCGGGGGATTCGCTATGGTTCTGCAGGAGCCAAAAAAAAGGCCCGCTGTATGGCGAAGCGGGTGTCGCTTTGGTCCGCGACGGGCAACCAATTCTCTACATGCGACTGTTGAATTACTAGGCGACTACGGCCGAGGCTTGCAATGAGCCGCGGGTATCGTGACGCCTTGCAGAAAGCGCGCCGCTGATGCCGCCGGTGCTCTGCTGCGCTACTACCTATCGACAGGCGGTTCGCTCCGTTCCGCATCCTCGACGACTTTGAATGGAAACGGGTCTGGCTGGCTGTTGATTTCGCTCATCGTCAGCCGGCCATCAGCCATGACGTTCAGAAAACGTCGGCAGACATCCTCTGCCTGGGCGGTTCGCGTCGAGAGCAATGCTCCTTCAACCTTGGCGTCCAGCAATTGCGGCATCAGCAATGGCCGGCAGATCTTGACCCACTCTTGCATGGCTCCGGGGCGCTTGATGAAAGACTCGGCGGCCCTCTTGAACTCGACATCCGTTATCTGCTTCGGGGCCGTTCTTGGGGCGAAGAGGTAGAGTGCGATCATGCATAACAACCCGATGATCATGCTGGCGGCCAGTAGACGGAAGTTCATCGCATGCTCATGTGGGAGAAGTTGCTTTTTCGGGCAAATATGTCAGCCGAGGCGTGTATTCAAGCGCCCGACCTACGTCTGCAACGTTCGCGATTGGCGTGGGATGCGGGCTACAGCCTGCATCAAGGGGCTGGGATGCGCGCCGCTCGGCATGTAAATCCGCACGCGAGCCATCTTGAAAATTCGCGGCGGTCGGATTACCGGATATCGCATGAAGATCGTCGCCGGAATTGCCTTCGCCGTTGCTGCCCTCTTGCTTGTTTCGTCCTGCAGCGAAACCGGCCCGTCCCGGGATGCCCGGGCCGGGGTAGAAAAGGCGCAACCGACCGGAAAAGCCAACACGAAGCCGGCCAGCGGCAAGAAGGGCAAGGCTGCAGCGGCGGCCGAGGCGCAGGCGCTGGCTGACGCGCGCAGCCCAAGACAGTGCAAGACGCCGAAGAAGCAGTGCAGCTATGGCGCGGGCCCGGCCGGCGAGCCCTGTTCCTGCTGGTCGAGCGAGGGCTCACCCGCAATGGGTGTGACCGTCAAGTAACACCGGCGCAATCCAGGAAAAGCATGGGGCGACACGGGGGCGATCGGAACCTGTCGCGCAACCGCTCAAGGCCCGTTCGACCTCTCCCAAACATCGATGACCACGTCGAGGTGCAGTGAGGCGCTCATCGGCGGCGCGATCAGCAGCCGGCAGCCCCAATATCGCGAACCCCAGCGCCGCGAACCCCGGTATCGTCCGGGCCCGAGCGACTATAGCTCGGCGCATGTCGACTGGTGCCTGTCGTGCTGTCGCACCTACCGGCCCTATGACAACACCTACGTTCCGAGGGCCGGCGTGAGAGCGCAGTGCATGTCGCCTTATTATTGACCGTGGGCCATCAAACGGTCTGTCCGACCCCGCCTGCCGTTTCCGGCCGGTGGGGTAAATCGAGGGGTGCCTCGCGCTCGTGCTGATCACCCATGCGCGCAGCCTGGCGCGCGTCGGCGGCGATGGTGTCACCGTGCCGCTTGCCCAACAGGACCGGATGAAATGGGACCGGGGGCAGATCGATGAGGGGCTTGGGCTGATCGATACCGCCATGCAGCGGCGCGCACCCGGGCCCTATCAGATCAAGGCCGCCATTGCCGCCTGCTACGTTCAGGGCGAAACGTCCGACTGGGCGCAGATCGTCTTGCTCTACGACAGCCTGCTGCGGCTGGAGCCGACGCCCGTCGTCCGGCTCAACCGGGCGGTGGCGCTTTGCGAGGCCGGGTGGCTGGAACCGGCGATGCGCTCGCTCGACGCGCTCGCCGGCGAGCTTCGGGACTACCAGCCCTACCACGCGGCACGGGCGGAACTGCTGTCGCGGATGGGGCAGGCCGAGGAAGCGGCCAGGGCCTATGCCATTGCCATCGCTCTCGCCAATTCGCCAGCCGATGCCGCCTTCCTGCGGCAGCGGGCAGAACGTCCTTTGCGAACAGCCACTTGAAGTTTCTACTTGCAACAACCATTTCGAATCCAGGGCGTGCAACTGCGCGCTGGCAGTAACGCCTTGGTGAAACTTCATTCGTGGAGGTTGTCAAATGGCGTACAATTTCATGGAAGGCAAAAGAGGGCAGGATTGGTGCAATCTTGCGCTGGCAGTGTGCCTTTTCCTTTCTCCCTGGGTGATCGGGTATAGCATGGAAACCGTTCCGGCTTGGAATGCCTGGATGGTTGGGCTTGCGCTTGGTGTGCTGGCCTACGCTACTCTCTCGGTCTTCGCAGAGTGGGAGGAGTGGGCCAATCTGGCGCTTGGGGCATGGCTGGTCGTGTCGCCCTGGGTGCTCGGCTATACGGCCAATATGAGCGTGATGTGGACGCATGCCGTCCTCGGGCTGCTCGTGGCCGCCGTGTCGGCCTGGGCGGTCTGGGCGCATCGCCACGATCCGCATGCGCATGCGTGAAAGAGCATCGTCAGGTAATCCATGGTGGCCCCAACGGGGCGCAAGCCGAAGGGTCCATCATGGATGAATGACGGGTTTGATCGAAGGGTGCTCAAGAGACTGATGGCACTTGCTTTCAGTTGAACTGATCGTTGTGTTCTCATGACTGCGTATCCGGGCTCCATATCTGGTCGGCCCTACTGCATGTTTTTGTCCTTAAATCGTCTCCGATTTAAGGACAAAAACATGCAGCGATTCAAAGTGCTACAGCGACCTTTGCGCGTCTGATAAGACGCGCGGCGCTGTAGGGCGGAGCAATGTTTTGCAGTGCCGGTTGGCCCGTAGGGCGGTGCAGGTTGGCCCCTAGAAATGAAATCGGAAAATCGCTGGAATGATAGACAGAGGGCGAGCGACGATGCCGGCTTTGCGTTGTCGCCGCGGTTCGGCTGCCGACTGCATAATTCCTTAAATCGGAGTCGGTTCAAGGAGGAAATTATGCAGCAAGTTTAAAGCGTTACAGCGTCCTTTGCTCGTCATGTTTGACGCGCGGCGCCGTGCCGGGTTTATGGGCAGCAGCCGAGGCGTTCGCTGGCGAGCCTGTAGATCGTGTCGGGAAGCTCGAAGACCTGTTGCGCGGTCTGCAACGCGGACCAGACGACGCTCCGGAAGTTTTCCGCGAACAGGGCGAGGAATGTCCCGATCGGTCCTTCCGCCAGCGGGCCGCGGATGCCGGCATGGCCGAGCGCCTCGTCGAGATGCTGCGACTGCTCGGCCGACATCTGCAGCACCTCGCCGGGCGTCAGGTCTTCAGGGTTGGGCATGCCGACACAGGCGAGCACGGTGGAAATCAGCAGTTTGCAGGCCTGCTTGCAGGCGCGGCAGGGCAGCGCGTCGGCGCCGCCGACGAAGGCGCCGCCAATGCGGGCGATGACGGCGCGGAACCGGCTGCCGGCCCGGGCGCGGATCTCCAGAAAAGCATCATAGGCGCGGCGGGCGGGGGGCATGACATAGAGCCGCACGCGATCGCCGAAGCCTTGGGCCAGGTTTTCGACATCCGGCCCGCGCAGCGTGAAGATGACGTCGCCGGCCAGGATCTCCAGAAGCAGAACGATATGGGAATCCTCGTCGTCGAAAAGGATGCGCTCGTCGATTTCGACCCTGCCTTCGCCAGCGAATTCCCGCACCTCTATCGTTGGCTCACGAATTTCGGTTCGTTGCAGAAACATTGCCGCCCCCAGGGTCGCAACCGGTGGGCGCATGGTACAGTGAGCAGCGGAATCGCGACATTAGCCTTATCTGAGTATTGCTGCGATGCGCTGACTAAGCCGGCGGAGTGACGCAACGGCAAGAGACATTTCTGCACTGCCCCGCGAGGTAGATCGCGTCCCCGGGAATGCCACGCGAGCGGGAGCTTTTGCCGAGCTTCGACTTTCCGTATTTCGGCGGCGACGGCGGGCATCGCCACGGATCATCTCGGCGGGTGACCAGTCCAGCCCACACAGCTCCGAGGGCGTTTCCTTTTGGCAATCACGGCTGAACTATTTGAAGTCGACACGAAAGCGTGAGTTGGGGTTGGATTCTTTGCGTGTATTTTAGTTGTCGCTTAACCGCAACAAGAGGGTTTGCTCATGAGAACGCTCATTCTTGCCATCGCCGCACTCGCGCTTACGGGCTCCACCGCCTTCGCTGACCCAATTGCAGACCGCAAGGCTATCATGAAGGAGCGCGGTAAACTGGTCGGCACCATCGCTCCCATGGTCAAGGGAGAAAAGCCGTTTGACGCCGCCGTTGCCATGGCCGCACTCCAAGGCCTTAGCGAGAATGCACAGAAATTCGACGCGGACGTCTTGTTTCCCGCAGGTAGTGAAACAGGAGACACGGCCGCCTTGCCGGCAATTTGGCAAGACATGGCCGCGTTCAAAGCGGTCGCCGAGAAACTCCGAGTGGATACGGCCGCTGCCGTAGCTGCCAATCCGCAGGATCTCGACGCATTGAAGACTCAGTTCAATGCGGTAACCACGAATTGCGGCGCCTGCCACGAGAAATTCCGAATGAAGAAAGAGTAGCAGCTACAAGCATACGAGCCTGCTCAAGTCGTCTTGGTCGAGGATGATGTCATGTAGGCTGTCGGCATCGTGGGCGCGGTCGGCGAATTTTCTGTCGCCTCCGTCAGCGAGATGATACGGACGCGCCCATGAACCAGACCTTATCTGCCGATCGCGCCTGCGGCACCTGCACGCTCTGTTGTCGGCTGCCGGATATCGATGCGTTGGCAAAACCGGCCAACGAATGGTGTGAGAATTGCGCCGAGGGACAGGGCTGCCGGATCTATGAGCGGCGGCCGCAGCTCTGCCGGGATTTTCTCTGTCTATGGATGACGGACGAAGGGCTCGGGCCCGAATGGGATCCGGCGCGTTCGCACATGATGATCTACCGGCAAGGGCCGCAGATCACGGTGCTCGTCGACCCGGACTTTCCCGATATCTGGAAACGCGAGCCCTATGCGCAGCAGCTTTCGAACTGGGCGCGTCAGCCGACGACAGCGGGGCAATATGTCATCGTCTTCGTCGGCGATGCGGTCTTCAAGGTTGATTAGAGCGTTTCAGTCGTAGACGGAGTCATGGAAGCGCTCTGTCTCTTTGTTTTTCGCATTTCCTACTGCATGTTTCCTTAAATCCTATCCGATTCAAGGATAAAAACATGCAGCAATTCAAGGTGCTACAGCGACCTTTGCGCGTCTGATAAGACGCGGCGCTGTAACGGAAAACCGCTTCGCACTTTGCCTGGAAATGCTCTGTGCCGCGGAAGAAAAAGCCCCGCGCGATGGCGGGGCAAGCAAGCACCCAAAATGGCTCAGGTGCGGGGAAGCGCAGTCCATAAAAGGAACGTACTGCGCGGTACGGTAAATACTATGCCGCCCTCGGGCTGGGGAAGGTCCGATTCGGCGATTCCGGTACGCCTGATGAAATAAATACGACAATGGACTTTGCCGGTCTGGCCGCGGGAGCCCGCACCATGGCTGCGGGCCGCCGGCTTGGGGCAGGTCGGGCCTATTCCAGCGTCGACAGTTCTTCGTCCCAGGCCTCGAGGCTGCCCAGGATCTCCCTCAGCGTCTCTCTTCCCTGCACCCAGAGGCCTTCCTCCGGGATGGGTTGGACGTCGCCACCGGCCGCCGCGATCGCGCTTCTGACCTCCTCCGGGCTTTCGCGCACATATTGGCGCTTTCCGCCGATATCGAGCGCCGAGCCGAGGCCGGGGACGTGGTGGTTGGGCGCAAGCGGCATCGGCCCCTTGGCCGCCTGTGCATTGATCCAGACCGGCGCGCCGAGGCGATGGGTGAAACGACAGAGGGACGGCAGCTCGGCCTTGACGGCGGCGGCGACCGCCGTCGCGTCCTCCTGGACGAAAAAGGTCTGGCCAGCATTGATCAGCGTGTTGCCGAGATCCTCGTCGAGGCGTGGATCCGTCTTGCGAATGCGCAGCACCTGGCTCGCGTCGAGATCCAGCGTGGTTCCACTTTTTCGCGCCAACCTGGTCATGCCAACCTCTCGAACAGACGCCTCCAGATTGCGCCAAGTTTCGGGAGGTGTCGAGTGGGCTGTGCCGGCGTGAAACGGCGCTAGTCCTTGTTTTTATTGCCGGACACGTTGAATTTACCGGCGCGCGCGTCACTCCGCAGGACCGGCAAGCAAAGATGGAGGTGGCGCGGCGCTGTAGAGCGTTTCCGGTTTAAACGGAACCGCAGAAACGCTCTATCTCTTTGTTTCCAAGCATTCCCTGAAGGAAAACCGCTTCGCGCTTTTCCTGGAAATGCTTTAGCGCGACGGCACTGCGGTCGGGCGCGAAACGGTCTCGCTGCTGCCGAAGATGATGGCCGCAAACAAGAGCACGCCGATGAAGATGATGATCGACGCGATGGCGACCACCGGCTCCAACTGCGGGCTGCCGGTGAGCATCAGGTACAGCGACGGCACCAGCACGGCGACGCCGGCGGTGTAGACGCAGTACTGGATCATCGCCAGGCGCTTCTGCGCCTTGGCGGGGTTCAGCGCGTGATAGCCACCGAAGATCGCCATCGTCACCCATCCCAGCAGGTTTGCGTGGGCATGGGCGCCGATCGCGCTGTGATCATGACCGATGGCCATGTGCAGGCCCATGGATATGCCGATGATCAGAAAGATGATCGCGGTCTTGAAATACAATTGTGCTAGACGCGGCATGGAGTAACTCCCCTCTGTTCCTGCCCCGCTTGATTATTAGCATTTTCGCAGATGAATGCTGCCTGCCTTTATTGGGTATTTTATATTGGGTATTTTGGGGCGGTTGCGAGGTCATGACCATTTCGATGAACCCGTTTCCGAAGAAATGGTAGGCCAGCACACCATAGGCACCGACAGACTTATCCGTTTCGGCCACATGGCAGTACCCTGCCTCAATCCAGGACCTGATATGACCCCGTCGCTCCGGATCGTCAGCCGCGATGGTATCGAGGGCGACCAAGCTGTCGTAGTCGGCGATGGTGGCGTTTCTGATTTTCATCAGTGAATCCAGATGCAATCGGGCCGAGGCGTCATGAAAGATTTGCCCAAGAGTGGTTGCCAAGAGTGTCTAGGGTCAGGACCTAGCTTTAAGCGGCCAGCGCCCACTTTGCCATGGCGGATTTTCCGATCCTGACATCCTGCAATAGGTGCGAGAGAGCGATCAGCGCCGCGCCGCCTCCGGCTGGCGGGCGGTGGCGGCGGCAAGGGCGGCGCGCTTGCGGGCGGCCATCTCGTTGAAAGGGGCAAGGCCCATGCGCTCGATATAGGCAGCGATGGCTGCCTCCACACCCTTGTCGTTGCCGGTATCCGTTTGCCAGAAGGCCTCCATGGCGGCAAACAGCGCTGACTTGTCGAGCGCGATATCCATCAGGGCCGGGCTCCGAACTGCTGGCGGTGATTGAGCGTGCCGTGGCCGGGCTGGCCGAAGGGGCGGGCCTGCTCGAAACCGCCATGCGGGGCCTCGAAATCCGCGCACCAGCGTTCCCAGGCTTGAGACGTGCGCACGAAGGCGGGCAGCAGGTGTTCGTCATCCGGCGTGCGATCGAAATCGTCGAGCCAGGCGTCGGCGACGGTCTCGGAAATATCTTCGCCGTGCAGCGCGTCGAGGTCGAAGCGGATGAGTTTTGTGGTGTGCTCGCCGTCATGGGTCTTCAGCCAATCGGCGGCAGTGGCGAAGATGGTGCCGAAGCAATCGCTTTCTTCGATGAAATGGCCGCGCCCAAGCGTGGTGACCGCGAGGATGATCTCGCGGCTCTGGATGAAAGGGGCTGCAAACGTGGCTTTCCGTGCCGGTGTCACTGTCATGCCTTCTCCCTGGCGAAGCCGACGGAGCCGGGAGCCGGCACGAGCCTCAAGACGCGTTGCCGGATCCGGCTTTCCCTGTTTTCAACTGATGACCGAATGATAGGAAAAATCCTATATAATGGTCAATAGGAAAAATATCTTCGGCAGGATTTTTCTGACTGAGCTGTCGATATCTCTTTATTTGTTCTTGTTTTGTTCGACTGATTGAGTCAGCTTAGGCCTGCCATTGCAGATGGCAGAGAGGAGCATGACATGGTCACATACTTCGTCGTTCAGAGCTTCACGCGGGGGAATAGGGGCGCCTTGCTCGCCGATATCCCAGTGCAGGCGACAGGGGCCGACCACGCGCTCAGGCTGGCCGAAAGGCTGGCATCGACCAAGGTGGGCGTTGTCGCATTCAGCCGGGCAGGGGATCTGTCGACCGGCGAATTCGAGGATGTGACCATCCTTTTCATCGGCGGCGACCTGCCGTCTGACGTGCAGGACGTCATGGCCGCATAGATGTGTGCGGCAACGCAGTGAGGTAAATCTGTGCGGCGGTGTCGTGTCGGTTCGCATCGCCGGTGTTGTCAGGTCGTGCGCGACGAGGCGGTATTGGCATGGGGTGCGCCGTCAGTGGCTCGGCGCAATACCAGCCTGCGCTGCTGTAAGGGGTGCTCGAGCTTCGTGCTCGTCCGCGCGCTCTGTAGCGCCGTCGCCTAAAGCGCGTCGCGACCTCTAGGATTCGCTTACTGCGCTTTAAGCTCTTGTTCTTGCGCATGTCGTTGTCGCAAAACCGCTGCGCACTTTTGCGCGACATGCTTGAGTTATGCTGATGAAAAACCGTGGCCCGAGAGCCCGTCGGTTCTCGGGCTTATTGTTTGGTGCGCGCATACCTGGAATGGCGCGCGGCGGATCGGCGGGATCTGCTGCATCTTGCTGCCGGTCACGTCGACATTGGCAGCTTTCGCTGCCTGATCGGTGCCTGACGTAGGATCAGGTGTTGCGTCGACGCGATAAATATTTTGTTTTTCAAATGGTTATGGTGTTGCTCTGCGGTGCTGCCACTGAGCTGTGATGCCAGGCGGCGTCAGCGGGCGCTGTATTTGCCGACGACCCGATGGCAGAACGACCATTCCACCCGGCTCTCGGTGAATTCCAGGTAGGGATTGTACTGCTTCAGCGTCCATTCCCGGTCGTTGAACGAAACGAGGCGCTTGATGATCGCCTCGGCATCGTTGGCGGGCGGCACGTGATAGAGCACGACGTCCTTGTCGCGGGCGGGCGGCAGGTGCGGATGCACCAGGGCCATGTCGCCGGGCTCATAGGCCGGGATCATCGAGGTGCCGGTGAGGTAAATGCCATAGGCGCCCTTGACGCCTTCGAGCACCGAGGGGCGCTTGACGTATTCAACGGCATCGAAGGTGACGATCACATGGCCGTCGCCGCCCTGGGCGGCGACGAAGATCGGCAGATCGCGATGGCCGACGAGCTGCTCGCCGGGAACGATCTGAGGATTGAAGCCGGTGGGGCTGCGGGGCTGGCTGGCCTCGCCCGCGTCCGGCGTCGCGCTGATCAGGTCGGTGATCGTGCGGACGTCGCGCTCGCGCAGTTCGCGCGGGCTCTCGCGCTCGACGAACTGCTGGATATAGGCGTGGTTTTTCCCGATCGCGATAGACAGATCCTTGTAGGTCGTCTTCTTCGCGTCGACTGCTTCCCGGATAAGGTGCCGCAATTGATCCATCGGAATGGCATCCCAGATTTCGTTTCCTGCGTCCAATAGGATTTTTCCTCTTGATAAAGCGACGGGATCCTATTATTGATAGGATATGAACGGAAACAAGCAGTCAATCGCTTCTTACGGGACCGGGTTTTCCGGATGCCGCTCCGACCCGGAGCGGGCCGGCCATGGACGAGGCGTTCGCGTCGGTGTGGCGAGACAGGAGGAAATACTGATGTTCGGCCCGACTGTCGTCATTGCCCTTGCCGGTGGTTTGCCGCCGCCGGCTGAAGGCGAGGAGGGGGACGCTCCCTCGTTCACCCCTTGGGTGAAGGGGCGAGGGGCCAAGGAATTGTGGGGCGTTCGCTTCGTCGGCAACGACGGGCGAGGCCATAGACGAGACTGATCGTCGCCCTCCTGCCTGGTTGCCCGATCGGTTCGGTGTGGGTGACATGTGGCGCGTTGGCAGCGTCCGTTGCGTGCCGACCCGGCACGCGGGCGCAGCCGCGGCGGCGATCACAGCGAGGGGCTGCTGCCCACCTCCTCCCCGGTGGCCCCTCGCTTCCATTTCGGCGCCGGCAAGCCGTTTCTGACGCATGCCCCCGATGATCGCACGCGATCTCGGTGCGTGATCATGCGCGGGTTCGAAAGGACCCGCCTCGGCGAAGTATGAGCGGGGTTCGGGCGGCTTGCCGGCGAGAGCGCGGGGAAAACCAGAACAGGTGCAGCGCACGTGGAGACCGATCGTCGATTCAGGCGAGGCGAACCCGTGCGGCCATTCTTGCGGAGACGACGTCATGCCTGTTGTGAATTTGCAGAGAATTTTCTGTGCGCCATACCCCTCGGCAGAAGAAGGCGTGGCGGAGTGCGCCAACGGCTCGACCTCTCGTTCGTGCCGGGGCAAGCGCGGCCGGCGCGACGTGGCTGTGCGATCTTCGCGATGGGGCAGTGTGCTTGCTGCTGTTGTGCGGGGGGATTGTTGTGCGTTTTCGCCGGTGGCAGTGGTCCTGGCGAGGCGCGTCCCGCTCGCTCGACGGTGCTCGTGTGCGGGCCGGATCAACAGATTTGTGCAGCAGCTCTTGCCGCGGCGGCAAGCCGGTTGCTTCGGCCGCGTGGCGCTCGCCTTGACGGTCGAGGTCTAGGCGATGCGGATCACGTTGATCGTCGAGGCTCTGGTTCTATGCGGCGCGACGCCGGAAATGATCCTGTGCGCCGTGCGCGCGGCGGAAGCCGGTCAGCAATCGGACATCGAAAAGCGTCGGGCGAGCGATCGCGAACGGCAACAGCGCCGCCGCGCTCACGTGACGTCACGAGCCGTCACGGCGACGGTGCCCCTCTCTGATAAAGAAAGGTCCCCCACACCCCCTAAAGAAATTAACTCTCCCGACAACACCCAAGCCCCCGCGCCATCGCGCAAGACCCAGGCCCCTGCGCCATCGCGCCTTGTGCCAGGCGGCAGGCGGGCCATGCGCCTTCCCGAGCAATTCGAGCCGGACCGCGATTTTGCCATCCGGCTGGGCTTCGGCGCGGCGGAGACGGAGCTGGAGCTTGAAAAATTCCGCGACTACTGGACGGCAAAATCCGGACGGGACGCGGCCAAGCTCGACTGGCTCGCCACCTGGCGCAACTGGATGCGCAACGCCGCAAGGCCGCGCAGCAGTCACCGGCCGCAGGCGCCGCCACGCGAAAGCGCCTTTGCCCGCCACCAGCGGGAATGCCGACAAGCGATAGAGCGAGAACTGAATGGAAACCGAGACAATGACGACCTTATCAACACGCAACCGACTTTCGACCTTGAGCCGGGAGATTACCGCGCTCACTGACCGGCTGGCGCCGGCAAGCGACGATGCGATCCTGCGCAGCCTCAACGCGATGCAGACCGCCGGCATGACCATGCCGCAGGGCATCGACCCTGGGAAGCTTCTACCGGTTTACCGATATGCGCTGGCAGGGGTGCCTGCCTGCGGGCTTTCAGCGGCGACGCAGAAGCTGATCCGCGGCGACTATGCCGCCAACGCCAACGTGCTTCTGGGCACCATTCCCAAGCCCCCGGTGCTGGCGGCGCTGGCCAAGAGCGAGGCGGCGGCGACCCGCGCCGAGCTGGCCCGCAGACGCGACCTCGCCGAGGCGCTGAATCCGACATTGAACGTGGCCGAGCGCTCGCCCGAGATCCGCGAGCGGGTGAGGGTGCGGCTTCGGCAGTTTCGCGCCGAGCACACCGCCGCCAAGGCGGTAGCGCCCATGCCGGGGGAAACGCCTTCGGTCGAGCGGGCCGGCGCGCTGGCCCGGATGCTCGACCTTCCCGATACCGCCGATGTCACGAACGAGCAGCGCGCCTTTCGGGTGAGGCTGGAGCGCGACACGGCCCACCGCGCAGGGCGCGGTGCGGCAACAAATTTCACCATGGAGGGGACGAGCGATGCAGCCTGAAACGAGACATTCGACGATGCAATTGGCGGGACTGCGCGCCCTGGATGGAGCCGCAAGGGATGGAACCGCAAGCGATGCGATCGCCGCCCACGGCGGACATGGCAGGCCGAGTGCCGGGTGGGCACCGGACGTCCTGCAGATCGCAGGCGGTGCGGCGACCGCCAGTGCCGGGCAGGACGAACCACAGCAGGTCCCGACGCCTGACGAACTGCTCGGCGCGCTGAGCGCGCATGTGAAGGCGCAGCGCTTGCGGGTGCTGGAGCTGGAGCTTGCGCTTGCCGATGCCGAAGCGCGCATCCTTTCGCAGGCGCAATTGCTCTGCGGCACGGGCGCTGGCGGCGAGGGCGGTCTCTTCAGCCGTCGGCCGGTGCGCGAAATCGTCGAGGAGGTGCTGCTTGCCTATCCCGGCATCGGCTGGGCCGATGTGATCGGGGTTCGCCGGGAGCGCCGGCTGGTGGAGCCGCGCCATCGCTGCATGGCGGCGGTCTACGACGAGCGCGAGGACCTGTCGCTGCCGGCGCTCGGCCGCATCTTCCGGCGCGACCACACCTCGGTGCTGCACGCGGTCAACAAGGGCAGGGCGAAGCGATGTGCCGGAACCTGAGCGCTACGACCGAAGGGTCATGGCCAGGGGCAGGGGCGATCATGATCGGTGGCGATGGGACGGTCGGCCTTGGGTGGCGGATCGTCGTGGTTGCGAGCCGCAAGGGAAAGGCGGCGTGTGCCCGCACGCCGCACGGGGCGCGCACCGACAGACAAACATTTTCAGAACGGGCATTGGCATCGCCGCAACCGGACTCCGGCCCTCGGGCGGACGAGCGCGGCCTATGGAACGCAGACCAAGAGAAGGAAAGAGGACGATGACATCCAAGGCGGAACGCATACGCATCAAGCGGGCAAGCAAGGCGGGCCGGCCGCGCAAGGCCGACGTGGCGCGCTATCCCGGCGGGCAGATCAAGCATGGCGAAACGGAAAGGGAAGTGCGCTCCGTCGCTATCGCGGCGCGGCAGCGCATGCATTTCTCAGGCGCCAAGGGCGTGGATGCCGGCAGCCCGTTTGCCGGCTACACGCTTGGCCGGATGTTTCTCGACGGCAAGCTCACCGCGCATGAGCGCGAGGCGGGCGACGAATATGCCCGGCAGATGGCGCGCTACTACAGCCTGACCGGCATTCCCTTTCCCAGTGTCAGGGCGCAGTCGCTGTTCAGCGTCAAGGGCTTTGAAGGCGAGACGACCGCCGAGCGCACGCGGGCAGCAAGGGCTGCGGCCAACCGGATGATGGAGCTCGAGGGCGTGCTTTTGAAACTGCCGGAAGGGCCGCGGGTGAAGACCACGGTCTTCAACGTCTGCGTCATGGACTACGAGGTGCTGCGCACCATGCCGGAACCGCAACTGGCCTGGCTGAAGCGCGGCCTGACCGAACTGCACTGGCACCTTGGGCTTTCCAGGGAGAAGGAAGCGGTTTGAACGCGAGCCGATTGCCGAGGGCGCGGCCTCTGGCAGGGCCGCTTCAGGTTGCCGGTAATTGCTGAGAATGCCTGGGAGTGGCTCCGTTCTCCCTGTTCTCGCCCTTGTGGCCAAGGCGAGCTTCGGCTTGCGTCCTCAACGTCTGCTTGTTCCTACAAGCAGACGTTGATATTGTTTCGTGCCGCTTGCGATCGGCCTGACTGCGAACGTGGCCGTGCAATCGCATGGACGAGCGGTGGCTCGCGCCTTGGCCCTATCGCAATGGATGCTACGACTTTCTCTCTTGCCACGACCCATCCCTTCCTCAAGGTCGGAGAACCGCCGTGCGTATCAAATCTTTGGAATCGCAGGAGTTGATGAAAGCCACGTTTGCGGCGCGTGCCTTGTCGCACGCCGCAGCGGTGCACGCTTATGCCCGCACAGCTTTCAAGATGGTGCTGTCCAGCAGACGGTGGCTTGTGGCAGCTCTGGTGCTCGGGGTTTGCCCGGCCGCGAGGGCGGATGACGTCCTTTTCGAAAACGTCCGCATCTTCGATGGAAAAGGCGCCACCTCACTTTCCGCTGCGTCGAATGTGCTGGTCAAAGGCAATGTGATCGCTCGCATCTCAACAGGCCCTGTCGAGGCGCAGGGTGCACAGCGCATTGCCGGGAACGGCCGAACGCTCATGCCGGGCCTGATCGATGCGCACTGGCACGCAATGCTGGCTCGGCCCACTCCGGCCGAGGCGTTCGGCGACGTCGGCTTCAACAATCTTGTGGCTGGCGACGAGGCGACGGACACGCTGATGCGCGGCTTCACCACCGTGCGCGATGTGGGCGGACCGGTGTTCGGTCTCAAGCGCGCGATCGACGCTGGTGTCGTCGACGGACCGCGCATCTACCCCTCCGGCGCCATGCTCACCGTGACCAGCGGGCATGGCGATTTCCGCCAGCTCACCGACCTGCCGCGGACGATCGGCGGCCCGCTCACCCGCATGGAGCAGATCGGCGGCAGCATGGTGGTCGACAGTCCCGACGAGGTGCGCATGCGGGTCCGTGAGCAACTGATGCAGGGGGCGGCGCTGATCAAGATGACGGCGGGCGGCGGGGTGTCGTCACCTCACAGCCCGCTCGAAGTTACCACGTTTACCGAGGCTGAGCTGCGGGCCGGGGTTGAGATAGCCGACAATTGGGGCACCTACGTCGCCGCGCACGCCTTCACTCCGCATGCCATCAGAACAGCGATTGCAGCCGGCGTGAAGTGTATCGAACACGGCTTCCTCATGGACGAGGAAAGCGCCAAGCTGATTGCCGAGAAGGGCATTTGGCTAAGCCTGCAGCCGCTTCCCGACCTATTGAGGCAAGGCTTTCCGCAGGGCTCAGTCGAGCGGGCCAAGGCGGATGAGGTGTGGCCCGGCATCGGCAGAGCCTACGATCTGGCAAAGAAGTACAAGATCAAGACGGCGTGGGGCACCGATGTCTTGTTCTCCCGCGCGTTGGCACAGCAGCAGGGGGCAATCTTGGCCTCGCTCACGCATTGGTACACGCCTGCCGAAGCCCTCTCCATGGCGACCGGAACCAATGCGGAATTGCTGGCGCTTTCCGGTCCGCGCAATCCCTATCCGGGAAAGCTCGGCGTGATCGAGGAAGGCGCGCTTGCGGATCTCTTGCTCGTCGATGGCAATCCGTTGGAGAACATCGACCTGGTGGCCGACCCCGCCAACAACTTCAAGATCATCATGAAGGACGGCATCATCTACAAGAATACGCTGATGCAGTGAGGAACAACGGAACTCGCTTGCCGCCTGGCGCTTAATCCTGAGAACTCTGTACCAATGATTGGTTGGCGTAACACCCCCCGCAAAGGTGACGGGGTCATTGCCAGCGTTGAGAGCCGGGCTTCGTCGGAACCCCGGCTCCCCGCAATGCTTTGCCTGTAGTAGACGACCTCAATTGCCGCCGATGCGTTCGCGCAGGCGGTCGTCCAGCTCGGCGATCTCCGGGGTGAGTGCGTCGCCGAAGTCGGCCGCCTCGAAGACCGGGCGGATTTCGATCTCGCTTGGGCCCGGCATCGGGTTGGGGCAGCGCTTCACCCAGGCGATGGCCTCGTCCATGTCCTTGACCTGCCAGATCCAGAAGCCGGCGACCAGTTCCTTGGTCTCGGTGAAAGGGCCGTCGATAACAAGGCGGCTTGCGCCGTCGAAGGCGACGCGCTTGCCCCTGGACGAGGGGTGCAGGCCTTCGCCCGCCAGCATGATGCCGGCATTGACCAGCTCTTCGTTGAACTTTCCCATGGCTTCCAGCAGCTCGGTCGAGGGCATCTTGCCCGCTTCGCTATCCTCGGTCGCCTTCACCATAACTATCACGCGCATGGTCTTTTCTCCTTTGATCGACGAAGCCACGGCGGCCCCTCTGCTTGAATGACGAACGGGCCACGGTGGGGCCGACATTGTGCCCAAACTTTTTTCCGCAACCCGTCGTGGCCTCGACGTGAACCCACGCAAAGAGGGAGCGCAGAGTTTCTGCAACGCCTGGCCGTGTGCTCAGGTGGTATCGCCGGCGAGCGCGGAGAAGGCCTCTTCGCAAAGATATGTCGCCTGCCGCGGGTGGCAAGATACGCGGGCAGCGAGATCGACCACCGCGCCGCGCCGGGTTCCGGGTGAAGTCAGCTGTCATCGATATCGCTATGTTTTTACATGCTAATATGACGAAGGGCGCATTCACCATGGGTTCACGTCAAGGGGGCATAGCTTGCACCTATTCGAAACGGATAGGTGTCGAGATGAAGAAGATAGGCATTGTGATCCTTGCGGCGGTGACGGCTCTGACGAGCTACGCGCCTGCGAATGCCGTGCCGGTTGCAGCGGTTCAGCTGGCGCAGCAGAGCGACGTCGATAGGGTGCAATATCGCGAATGGGGCGGCGACAGGCATCGGCCACGGCCAGGCTGGAACCATGGCGGATATCGGCCGCGTCCGGGTTGGCACGGCGGCTACCGCCCACGGCCGGGCTGGCATGGCGGTGGCGGATACCGCTATGGCTGGTACAACGGACACCGCGGCTATCGCGGTTATCGCGACGGATATCGTCGTCACAATGACGGCTGGTGGTATCCGCTGGCAGCCTTCGGCGCCGGCGCCATCATCGGCGGTGCGATCGCCGCGCCGCCGCGCCGCGTCGAATCCGGCGTGAACCCGCGGCACACCAACTGGTGCTATGATCGCTACCGCTCCTACCGCGCCTGGGACAACTCGTTCCAGCCCTATGGCGGCCCGCGGCAGCAGTGCTACTCGCCGTATTATTGAGGTGATCAGGCCCGCCGGTCGCAATTGGCCGGCGGGCTTCCTGCACGGCGCTCCACCTGGCCTGCAAGCCACGGATTGGGAAGGCTGTCGTCCCTCAAAAGACCGTTGGGCGCTTCTCGCTCATTCCTGATCGCCAGGTGAGCATCGATGCCGGCCGAGCTCTCACCTTTGACGGGGCAGGCGCGCGCGGAAGCCTCGACCGTGTACCTGATTTACCGGAAAGCTGTGGCGGGTTTAGAACTTCAGTCGGGCGTCGTCATGTTCGGGTGGGCGGTGCGCTTCCTTCTGGCGGCGCATGCCGTAGGCGAGGGCAAGCCCCAGCACGGCGGAACCGACGACAACGGCGAGTAGTGCGAAGAAATTCTCCATGACATTCTCCTCCCGACGGGGATGATAACACAATCGGACGCGCACAACCAAATATGCGCACGCTCGCGAGAACCGGAGTCCTCAAACCCGAACGTGCAACGAGGCCGGCACCTACATTGTTCCGGCGTCCCAAAAACACGTCGCCTGAGAACCGGACCATGCAACGCGCTTTGCGCCCATGTCATGCATGTCGTCGTCCCGAAACCGTCGCCGACATTCGCGCGAGACGCATTGCGGCGCTGCGCGTCAATTGTGATGCACAAAAGGGGCTGTAACGCTTTAAATTTCTTGCATAATTTTCTCAAAACCCGATCCGGACCTAAGAAGTAATGCAATAGGTGCACGGCGGTTCAGTAGCCGGAGCCGCCGCTGTCGCGGCTGCCTTCGCTCTGCGCGGAGCCGGCATTTCGGCTCGGCTGCGCGCTGGTGCAGGCGCCAAGCGAGAACAGCGCGATCACGAGGGTGAGGATCAGGAAAGGATGGTTCATGTTTTCCTCCCATTCTATAGGCGCTACCCGCCCTCCCGGCGGTAAAGCGATGCGCCTTGACGTTATGCGGGCCTGACTTGGCGCAGCCGTCGTGGCCACGCAGGTGATTTGTGTCGGCGTCACATCTTCCTTTTGCCGCCCGGCGACCGCCCGCTCTGTTGGCTGTCCGGGACGAGGCGCCAGTTCCGGTTCGAACGAGCCGCTATCTGGCCGGTGCGCCGCGGCAGCCCGATGCGGATATCGAGATGCTAATATACATTATTCCCGGGGAAGTGCGCGGCGAGGCGGCAATGCCGGGCCACAGTTTAGCGGTTCCGACGCAGGAAAGGATCCGCGGGGCGATAACCGGAGTGTCCTGGCGCCGCGGCCGAATGCGCCGGCGATCGGTGAAGGAAGATCACATCCGAAGGCGGGGGGCAATGTTCGAGAAAAACCGAACAAAGCCAGAACAAATTTTGTCCGAGGGGGTTGCCATGCGTCCGGAAGCGGGCTAAGGATATTACAGGATGGTCGTTTCGCAATCGAAGCGGCCTTTTTTGTTTCGGCGGGACAGGCGGCTCGTCCGCCCTACTGCATAATTCCTTAAATCGGAATCGATTTAAGGAGAAAATTATGCAGCAGATTTAAGGCGTTACAGCGTCCTTTGCGCGTCATATTTGACGCGCGGCGCTGTAGTGTCTACCGCCTTCCGCGAACATCTGGCGCCAGGCGTGTCGCAACCCGCACACGCTGCTCGTCGGGCGATTTTCAGGGCCGATCGATATGAGAGCCCGACAAGTTCGAGGCTCGCGGGATTCTTGCCCGCGCTGATATGGGTCAACGGAATCGGGTGCGCGATGCTCTCGCGGGTCGCTCGCTGCGCTCAACCGCGCCCGGCATTCTCTGCTCGTCTTCGGCCATCTCACGCGCCTGATTTGACAGGTTCTCCGCCGGCATGTCTTCGGTTGGTCTTTCGTGTCTTCCGCTGGGATGGATTGCCGCCCAGAAGCCGGCTGGTGCCGTGTTCAGTTCGGCGCTGCTCTCGCCCTGATGGGGACGGTCGATCGCCTGGCGGGCGCCGTGATGACCCTTGCGCGCAGCGCTGCGCCACCAGCGAAACGCCTCCTGCGGGTCGGGCTCGATGCCGAGGCCCTTGTGATAGATCGTTGCGAGGCGGACTTGCGATGCGGCATGGCCCTGACGGGCGGCTTGCCCGTTCCAGAGATAGGATGCGGCGTAATGCTCCTCGCGGCCATCGTTGAAATAGATGTCTCCAAGCACCGCCTGGGCCTCGAGATTTCCTGACGTGGCGAGTTCGAGCAACCTTGGCGAGACGTTTGCGGCCGAGAGCCGCGGCGTGAAAATGGTCTTCAACCTTCTGACTGCGTTCTGGATCATCAGACACCCGTCTTATTCTTCGCATAATTCCTAAAAATCGGGATCGATCGAACGGATAAATTATGCTGCGATTTGAAAGTGTTATGTATCTAAAGCGCGTTACGATCTCTAGGATTCGCTTGCCGCGCTTCAGGTTCATGTTCCTGCGCATGTCGTTATCGCAAAACCGCTGCACACTTTTGCGCGACATGCGTTGCCTGCCTGTCATGTCCGGTGAGCGGCGCCTTTGGCCGCCCTATCCGCCGCGAATGCACGACGCTTAACTCCATATTGGTGACAGAATGCAACCTAAGGTCAAGTGGGTGAATGCAATTCGCCGTGGATATCCGATGGCCGCCGACTGTTTTCCCGTCGTTGTGCGCGTGGGTGCCTGAACGACTTTAGAGAGCTTTGCGGCGCGGTAGCGCTGCATGGGAGCCATCATCATGAGCATCGGCAAGCCAGCCAAGGACCCGAAGACGGGGCGCTTCCTGCCGCGCGTGCCGGGGGCGGGGACACCAGTCCGGACGCGCGCCCGCAAGGCGGTGCGCACCAAGCTCGGTGAGCTGTTTCTCGAAGACATGCTTTCCGCCTGGGAGAGCCGGGGGGCGGCTGCGATCCATGCGCTGATCGAAAAGAGTCCGCACGATTTCCTCAAGGCCGTGGCCTCGCTGATGCCGAAGGACGTGAACGTCAATGTCAACCAGATCGGCGAGATGACGGATGAGCAACTCCTCGAGCGGATCCGCAAGCTCGACCAGACCATCAAGCCTTTCCTCGCTGCTCAGGGAGCGGATGGAACTGGCGACGGAGATCGGGCGGCGGCAGAGCAGCAATAGGCTGCGCTATTACCGGCCCTATGCCAGGCAGACCGCCTTTCACGAGGCGGGCGCCACCTTCCGCGAGCGGCTGTTCATGGCCGGAAACCAGCTCGGAAAGACGCTGGCCGGTGCTGCCGAAGCGGCAATGCACCTGACCGGCGACTACCCCGAATGGTGGGCGGGCCGACGCTTCGACCGTCCGATCGTGATGATCGGCGGCTCGGAATCGCACGAGCTGACGCGCGATGGCGTGCAGCGGCTGCTCGTCGGCCCGCCGATGAACGAAGAGGATTGGGGCACCGGCTATATCCCGAAGGCTGCGATAGCGGGCTGGACGCGCAGATCCAGCGCATCCGGCGCGCTCGACAGCGTGACGGTGCGCCATGCGACGGGCAGCACCTCGACGCTGCTCCTGAAGGCCTACGAACAGGGCCGCGCCAAATGGCAGGCAAACACGGTGGACTATGTCTGGTTCGACGAGGAGCCGCCGGAGGACGTCTATTTCGAGGGCATCACCCGCACCAATGCGACCGGCGGCTCCGTCGCCGTGACGTTTACACCGCTGAAGGGCATGAGCTCGGTGGTCAGTCGCTACCTGCTGGAGCCCTCCGAGGACAGGGTGGTGGTGACCATGACGATCGACGATGCCGAGCATTACACGCCGGAAGAGCGCGCGAAGATCATTGCGAGCTATCCCGCGCATGAGAAGGAAGCGCGCACCAAGGGCGTGCCGACGCTGGGCTCGGGCCGGATCTTCCCGGTGACCGAGGAACAGATCCGCATCGACCCTTTCGAGCTCCCCCAACATTGGGTGCAGATCGGCGGGCTCGATTTCGGTTGGGATCACCCGTTTGCGGCAGTTGCCTGCGCCTGGGACCGGGATGCGGACGTCTTCTACGTGACGAAGGTTTACCGCGAGCGCGAAGCGACGCCGATCATTCACTCAGCGGCGCTGAAACCCTGGGGCGCCTGGCTGCCCTGGGCATGGCCGCATGACGGCCTGCAGCACGACAAGGGCTCGGGCGAGCAACTGGCGGCGCAATATCGCGGGCAGGGGCTGGCGATGCTCCAGGAGCGGGCGACCTTCGACGACGGCACCAATGGCGTCGAGGCGGGGATCTCCGACATGCTGCAGCGCATGCAGACCGGGCGCTTCAAGGTGTTTTCCACCGCTAGCGAATGGTTCGAGGAGTTCAGGCTCTACCACCGCAAGGACGGCCGGATCGTCAAGGAACGCGACGACGTTCTTTCGGCCTGCCGCTACGCGCTGATGATGAAACGCTTTGCCCGGGTGAAGGCCAATGACGCCGCCTGGGCCTTTACCGACCGGAGTGTTCTCTGATGGCAGCGATGACGAAACCGGATTCGGGGTTGTCAACAGCGCTTGTGCCCAGTCTCGCAACGCCGCGCTTCAGCCTTCAAGGAACAAGCTGAACGATCAGCCTTTCGTCAGCCTCACGCTTGAAGCCGCTCAACTTGCATTTCGGGTCGTGGCTGCGCTTGCGGGAGCTGAGGCAGCAGCCCCACGGAACGCACCTATTTGAGATCGCAGTCGCCTGCGCCATAGGTTGCTCCGCAACCCTTCCCGCAAGTTGCGGATGCATGGTTCTCGCCGTCGTTGCAAATAACCTGATAAACGTTACCCGCGCTGTCTTTCGACTGCTTACAAGTCCCGGCATTGGTCCCGGTCTTCACTTTGTACGTCTTTCCCCCGCATTCGAGCGTGTTGCCGGCAGCAATCGGCGGCGCGACTTTGCGGATGCCTAGGTTTCCTCCGGGCACCACCTTCTTCTCCACAGCCAACGCCGGTGCCGAAGCCAGTATGGTCGCGGCAAAGACAGATGCGATAGCCAGATCGATGAATCGCATAAGGTCCTCCATCATCGCTGAACGCGATGCCTTCCCGCCGGGCTTGTCCGCTCAGAGGCTGGTTTCGGCAAGCGACCGTCCTGCCCGGCCCGGCAACTGCCGGCTTTGTTCGTTGTTTCGCAGGTCAGTTGTATCCTGACCCGCCGGGCTCACGGAAATATTGCATGATTAGCCGACATTATCCAGATGAACACTGGCGAACGGAGCAATGACGACCGGCTGCTGCACCTGCTGTGGCGATACTGCGCTCTCGGTTCGGATCATGGCTTGTTCTTCCTGAGCCTGACGCCGGCACCGCCACCGTTCTCGGCAATGAACTCGACGCCGGCAGATTCAAGGGCGCTCTCGAGATCGATGATTGTCCGATCCCCCGAAGTTTCGCCGCGTTCGAACCGCGCGATGGCTGAGACTTAGGCAAGCCAGTGCTCGATGAGGTCGAAGTTACGGCTTCGCACAGACCTAGGTTGTCTTGAAGGGGCACTTTTGGTGCCGTCGTTCGTTCTGAGCTTGGTTGTCAGAAAGAAATGTTGCGTCGAGGCGAATGCAAGCAAACACAAACTAGAGTTTCAATCGGAAGGTTCCCTAATGGCAGCGATGACAAAACCGGAACTGACGTCGCTGGTGAGCCAGCTCGTCAGGGATTGCGAAACCTACCGCGACGCGCTGTCGGTCGATCGCATCCGGGCGATGGAATATTACGACGGGGTGATGAAGGACGTGCCGTCCGACAGCAACCGCTCGAAGGTGGTTTCGCGCGATGTGCGCGCGGCGGTGAAGAAGGTACTGCCTTCCTTGATCCGCACGGTGCTCGGCAATGACAAGGTGGTCGAGTACGAGCCGGTCAACCAGGGCGATGAGGCGGGTGCCGAGCAGGCGACCGACTACATCAACTATATCGTTTTTCCCGAGAGCGACGGCTACGACGCGGTGCAGGACGCCGCGCACGACGCGCTGAAGCTCAGGAACGGCGTGATCCGCTGGTGGTACGAGAAGAAGCAGACCGTTGAGGTCTCGAGCCATACCGGGCTCGACGAAGCGGCGCTGGTGCAACTGATCGCCGACGATGCGGTGGAGGTGCTGGAGCAATCGCAATCGATCGAGACGATCGAGCTGCCGACCGGCCGGGTGGAACAGCCGGTCTTCAACGTGAAGATCCGTCGCACGGGCGAGCGTGGCACGACGCGGCTTGCCGCGGTGCCGCTTGAGGAATTCCTCATCCATCCGGATGCGATCTCGATCGACGATAGTCCGATCACCGGCATTAACCTGCGCATGCGCCGCTCCGATCTCATCGCCATGGGTTATGACCGGGCGAAGGTGGAAGGTTTTGCCGTTGCCGGCGACCATGACGGCGACGATGAGGCATTTGCCCGTCGCCGCGACGTCTTTGGCGACGGCGAGGCGACTGCCACGGCGCTGCAGGAGGTGGAGTATTACGAACTCTACGTGAAGGTGGATGCCGACGACGACGGCATTGCCGAGCTCAGGCGCCTGGTCTTTGCCGGCGGCACCGGGCCGGACAACCTGCTTGAGGACGAGGAATGGGACGAGGTGCCCTTTGCCGACCTCATCACCGAGCGCCGCCCGCACCAGCGCGAGGGCAACTCCGTCACCGACGACATGGCCGAGATCCAGCGGGTGAAGACGGTGCTTCTGCGCCAGACGCTCGACAATCTCTACTGGCAGAACAACCAGCAGCCGATCGTGCAGGAAGGTGTGATCCAGAACCCGGAATCGGTGCTGAACCCGAAGTTCGGCCAGCCGATCCGCGTCGGCCAGGGCGTCGATGTGCGCGGCGCCGTCGGCTACACGGCGGTGCCGTTCGTGGCGCGGGAATCCTTCTCGATGCTCGGCTATCTCGACCAGGAGGCGACCGATCGCACCGGGATTTCGGACGCCTCGAGCGGCATGGCGCCGGACGCGCTGCAGAACATGACGGCGAAGGCAACCGCGCTGGTCGAGCAGGCGGGCATCGGCCAGACGGAGCTGATGGTGCGCACCTTTGCGCAAGGGTTGAAGCGGGTGTTCAAGGGCCTGCTTGGCCTCGTCATCAAGCACCAGGACCGGCCGCGGGCGGTGCGCCTGCGCGGTCAATGGGTGACGTTCGACCCACGCCACTGGAACGCAGGCATGGACGCGACCGTCAACACCGGCCTTGGCGCCGGCACCCGCGAGCGCGACATGCTGATGATCCAGATGATCCAGCAATTGCAGGAAAAACTCTTGATGACGCTCGGGCCCGACAATCCTTACGTCTCGCCCGACAACCTCTACAACGGCATTGCCAAGACGGTGGAGGCGGCGGGGCTGAAATCGCCCGACCTCTACTTCACCAAGCCGACGCCGGAGGACATCCAGAAGCGGATGCAGGCGGCGAAGCCGCAGCAGCAGCCCGATGTGGGCATGCAGCGGCTGCAGATGGAAGCGCAGCTTGCCGCCGAAAAGACGCGGATGGAAAGCGAGGCCGCGCGGCGCAAGCTGGAGATGGAGCGCGAGCTGAAGCTTGAGGAGATCCAGCAGGACGGCGCCTTGAAACGCTACCAGATCGACGCCGAACTCAACCTCAAACGCGAGCAGAACCTGGCCGAAATGGCCGGCGGTACGGCGCTGACGACGGCGCATATCGGGGGAACTCCGGGATGAGACGCATCAGCGACTATGACGATTTTTACGAGGCGCCGACCGGGCTTGGCGGCGCGCTGGAGCTTCGCGATTTTGGCGAGGAGGCGAACAGCTGGCTGCCGAATCGGGCGCCGAGTGCCGGCAGCGATCGCCGGGGCGGCCAAGAGTTTGCCCAGGCGCGGCTACCGGCGCGGCGCGGAACCCAGCCGAGAGACCCCGTTCAAGAAGCGATGGGATTTCAGATCGGCCGCCTGATGCGCGAGATAAAGCGGCTCAATCCGAACGAGACATTTCTGGAACCCGCCGGCGGCTCCTACTCCGTGCAGGCGAGAGACAGCCTACAGCGTCGGCTGGAAGAGCTTCAAAGAGCCTATCTCACCGATCAGCGCACGGGCTGGCCGATCCAGCGTTTTATCGGCGACAGCAGAGGCAATATCATGTTCGAGCCGTTGGGAGGCCGCACTGTGCCGGGTCAAAATCCCGTTGACACCCACACGCTCTATCCGAATGGATCAAACTACCATAGGCTGAATCCGCAGGGGCATGGTCCCAGAAAAACACCGCATACCCATGGTCATCTCGAAGGAAGGGGGCCATACACCAGCGGGCAGGGTCCCTCGCTCGATGTCCTTGGAAACATCGTGCCCTGGAACAGTCCTGATGCACATTGGCCGATGAGATAAGAATGATGAAACCGGACGAGTTCTTGAGCAGCATTTACTTGGGCGACCGTGCCTGTAAGGCCGTCGTCCTTGACGGTTGGAAGGGTGAGGTGAAGATCCAGATGAACGCAGTGTCGCGTCTTCGGGGGGGGATCTGGAACTATGAGGAAGATATAGACGATGGCTTCCTGGTGTTCGAAGGGGTCGATCACATTTCCTTCGACCCGCCTGGTCGCTTGCTGAACGACGAGTTCGGCGTCGTCGAGTTTCTTGGCTACGACGGCGATCGCTTCACAGTTGTGATGGAAATCGGCTCGGGCTACGAGCTCGGGGATTATGTGAACGTCAAGACCACTATCCGGGCCAAGGCTGTTGCGATCGAGAGGCCGGGTGAAGAAGGCGCGCGGATCAGGGATTAGATTGGGGCCGGGCCGGTAATCCGATGAACAAGACTATTGAGGCGATGCTGGACGAGTTCATTGCCGCAGATCGTCCCAGCATTCTCCTGGCGAACGAGATCGAGGTCGCGCTGGATGATGCCTACCCGGATAACGACTATGTCCGGGACCTGGTGGCCATGCTTGCCATGTACCGTCCGGAAGGCGGTGAATTTCTTTACAATGCTGAGGCAATGCGAGCCAAACTGGTGCGCGCAAGGGAGTATTTGTCCGGGCTGGCCGATTGAGAACTGAGCCGGCGGAAGGCTGCGGGAAAGACATGGCGCCCGCATGGCCAATCCGAACACGATGAAGACGATAGCGCCGCAGACGGCCGCGCGCATTCGGTCTTACGTGAATGACAATTCCCGCCTTCGGAATGTTATCCAGTTCAATGGCAAGATCCTTCCCTACGCTGCGCCTGTCGGCGTGGGGTATCAGCAATTTGCGAAACCGGATGATGAAAAGTCTGCGCCCGCTGCCAGAACTTTTGGCAGGCTTTATGATGTGGGGCGTTGATCTGATGGCGATTGCCACACTATTGCCAAAGACGGTCGGCGCGATCGCGAAGTGTGTCGATCGGGGCCTAGCTGTTCAGTCCCGGCAATTGATGGATCGGATTCAGAGTGAATCTCTCTGGCTGTGAAGTCCAGACCTTGCAGATAAATTCATAGGGCGTGAGGCCTTTGAGCGTCTTGAGGCGGCGGGCGAAATTGTATGCCGAGACGAAGTCGCCGAGATGTCTGCGGAGCTGGTCGTGGCTGTCATAATGATAGCGTTTGACAGTTGCCTCCTTGATTGTCCGGTTCATCCGCTCGACCTGGCCGTTTGTCCAAGGATGCTTGGGCTTGGTCAGCCGATGTTCGATGCCATGTCGCCAGCATGCCCGGTCGAACGGATGGCCCCGGAACTGCGCGGTGGGTCCGTTGCGGTTCTTCGGAATGTCGGCGAACTGAATGCCGTTGTCGGTCAGCACCGTGTGGATTTCGTAGGGCACAGCTGCAACCAGCGTTTCCAGGAAGTCTGACGCCGTTCGGGTGGTAGCGCGCTCGACCAATTGGACGAAGGCGAACTTTGAGGTCCTGTCGATAGCGACGTAGAGGTAGAGCTTGCCTTCTCCGGTCTGGACCTCAGCCAGGTCGATGTGAAAATAGCCGATTGCGTACGCTTTGAACTTCTTCCTCGACGGCTTGTCGCCCTCCACATCCGGCAGTCTCGAAATCCCATGGCGCTGCAGGCATCGATGCAATGAAGATCGCGTCAGATGCGGGATCGTCGGTTGAAGAGCGTAGAGGCAATCATCCAGCGCCAGCAACGTGTGCCGCCGGAATGCGATGATGATCGCCTCTTCTTCTTCGCTGAGAACAGTTGAGTGCGGCTCCTTCGGCCCGGTCTTGAGGTCCTCGACCGTAGCCCGCTTGCGCCACTTCAGAACTGTCTTCGGGTTGATCCCATAGCTCCGGCTCAGTGTTGGCATTCCGAATGCGAACGACGTGACCGTGCGAGCGGTAATGTTCCGAGCGAGTAGCTGCCTTTTCGGCTCCAAAGACTAAACGCGTAGATGCCATTCGCCCGACAAACTGGGAGTGGCCTTCGATCCGCGCCACTGGAATGCCGGCATAGACGCGACCGTCAACACCGGCCTTGGCGCCGGCACGCGCGAGCGCGACATGCTGATGATCCAGATGATCCAGCAGTTGCAGGAAAAGCTGCTCACGACGCTCGGGTCCGACAATCCTTATGTCTCGTCCGACAATCTCTATAACGGCATTGCCAAGACGGTGGAGGCGGCGGGGCTGAAATCGCCCGACCTCTATTTCACCAAGCCGACGCCCGAGGACATCCAGAAGCGGATGCAGGCGGCGCAGCCGCAGCCTCCGGATGCGGCGATGCAGCGGCTGCAGATGGAGGCGCAGCTTGCCGCCGAGAAGACCCGCATGGAGAGCGAGACCGCTCGGCGGAAGCTGGAGATGGAACGCGAGCTGAAGCTTGCCGAAATCCAGCAGAACGGGGCGTTGAAGCGCTACCAGATCGACGCCGAACTCAACCTCAAACGCGAGCAGAACCTGGCCGAAATGGCCGGCGGCACGGCGCTCAGCACAGCGCATATCGGAGGACTGCCGGGATGATCAGAATTAACAAGCGGGGTTATGACGCCCAAGGCGTCAAACCGGGCTTCAACACCTTTGGTCTCGCGCCGGACGACGACGCTTACGAGACTGGCCCAAAGTCAACGACGGCTCTGGAACTGCGCGAGTTCGGCGAGGAAGCCAGCAGCCGATTGCCGATTTGGGGCAAGGAGCGCGGGCGTGACGAGGGCGTGGAGGTGGCAGCCACCTATGTCATGTCCAATACCAATCCAACGGGTTACCCCTTCCTCGGTAACAATTCTCACACCGGTCTCTTCATCATGCCCGATGACGGCGACCCCGAGGGACGGCTCCTCTACGATCCCTCCGGCCACTACAAGCCCAGAGAGATGGGCACCGGGGATGCTCTTTATGGACCGGAAGTCTCGCCCGAAGATTACCTGCGGTATCACTTGACCGGCGGGCCCAATGTAACTGTGCGCAAATTCAACACAACGCCCGAGCAGGAAGCCGAAATTCAGGAGCGGATCGACGATCTTGGCGGTGGGGGAGTTTTTGATTGTACGACCAATGTGACCAAGGCGATACTCGGTATCGGACCATTTGGTGAGGTCGAGAAAACAGAGTGGCCAGTTGCGCTCGACAATCAGTTGCGCAGTTTGGGTAAACACGTCGGCGAAGCCAATGATGTCGAGAGCCTTCGGCGCCTGATGGCGAAAAAGGGCCGGGTGGGCGCGAACAAATAGATCGGGCGATGCCTTGTGCAATCAGGGAGAGCTTCTTTGCCGTCCTCTCGCACTGAGGGCGTAGATGTGCCACGGTTGGCTTCTAAGCAGTGACGATCGGCCTGCTAGAGTTTAGGCCGGCAAGATCGACACTTCACACTTCAGGTATGTCATGCGCTACATGGCTCTCAATACGATCCGGGTTCTGCTGAGCTATAGCGCCATGCTGACAACCGTTGCCTGGTTTTTCGGTCGCTTGGACCTCACCATGGCCCTGCTGTTTTCGTCGCTCTACCTATTCGCCTTCGTGCCGCTTCCGGCCGTGCGTTTGTGGAAGCGGCTTCTGTATATCACCTTGGCGGCTGTCGTTTTGATGATCGTGCCATTCGGGTACTTCGTCGTTGTCGACGGCACGGACAGTGTCAATCTTCTTTTGGAAAGAATCGCAATTGTGGTCTTGTTTGGCCTTCTTGGACCCCAGACCTTCGTGTTTCTGCTGACCTATATCGCCCTCGACCTTCCAGTCAGAAAACTTGCCAAGGCACAGATTGCAGCGCCTGCGCGCGAGGGCACGATCTAGCCCTAGCGCTACTGCCGGCAGTCAGCGGGACGTGCGCTCACCTGCATTGCCAAGACGGTGGAGGCGGCGGGGCTGAAATCGCCCGATCTCTATTTCACCAAGCCGACGCCGGAGGACATCCAGAAGCGGATGCAGGCGACGCAGCAGCAGCCGCCGGATGTGGCGATGCAGCGTCTGCAGGTGGAAGCGCAGCTTGCGGCTGAAAAGACCCGCGTGGAAAGCGAGACCGCACGACGCAAGCTGGAGATGGAGCGCGAGTTGAAGCTTGCCGAGATTCAGCAGAACGGGGCGCTGAAGCGCTACCAGATCGACGCCGAACTTAACCTCAAACGCCAGCAGAGCCTGGCCGCTGATGAGCCCGCCACATCTCGGCTATGCCGGCGTGAAATTCCACGAGAGCACGTGGCGGAAGCCACTCGCGCTCATCTGACAAATCCCAACAACATCTAGACAATGGCGCCAAGAACTGCCGCACGGCCTGCGTCTCTGCGCGGCCCGGCCCGGGCTTCGCGCCTATCACGGAGAGTTACATGAATCCCTTGTTGATCGATCAGGGACTGAAGTGGGTCGGCAGGAAATTGGGCAAGTCGATGTTTAACGACACGCTCAATGGACCCGAAGCCTACGCGGACAGGATTGCACAGGACTTTGGCAACGAATGGCACGACGCGTATGAAATCTATGGCCAGAACCCGGGATTCTGGGAGGATGCGTATAAGGGCGATCCAAACGTTCCCAAGAATGGTCCGAAAATGGCGCCTGTGTCCCGAACGTCCCGGCTGCCAGTGGCGCCTGCTGGCGACCAACCATCCAAGGGCGGCGGTTTTTGGGGCGGGCTTTTTCCCGGACGAGCAACCCTGCGAGAGGCGCAGCGCAAGTGGCGTGAATGAGGCCGAATGCCGTGCGCGCCGTATGGTTTCAGAAATCGCGGGTGAAGGCGAAATAGACGACCAGGCAAAGAAGCCAGAAGATCGCGGCCGCCAACATGCTCATGGTAGAGTTCAGGACATATCGGCCGTCATCCCGGCGCTTTAGACCCAGCCAGTTGAAGCCGGTAGGGACTGCATGAATATCCTCGACTTCAATCTTGCCGAAGCTGACCAGCGGTACGATGACGCGGGCAGTCCGATGCAGGAGAAACTCGAAGATGAGAAGGTCGATGAGGTTGAAAATCGTCCCGACGACAACATCAAAGGCAAGGGCAATTTTCTTCATGTTTCCAACCCTGTTTTGCCCAGTCGCAGAATGCGTACGGGCTTTCGCTGCTACCGTCGCCTGGGGGTATCGCTCATAATGCGTTTCCCAATAGATAATTAAGAACAAAGCAAGAATCAATCTAACCTTGTCCTGTCGTGCGCTTGATCGCATGAGCGGCGTTATCTGCCTCGTGCTGTAGCCAGACGGGTGCCGTGTGTGCCGACGCTTTGCACCGGGGCGCAACGAAGCCCTGCGCGCAGAGCCACTGACCATCAATCTTGAAAGGAAAAGCCATGGATGATTTCATCTCGCCGCGTCGAGCGAAGCCCGGTTCCGGTGCCGTGGAGCGGCGCAATCTGCCTAGCCCTGGGGCGGGCTATCTAAGTCCCGACGATGCGAGAGCCTATGCGGAAGACCTTTTGCGTAGCGCTTTCGAGGGGCCGAAAGCCTACACGGCGGAGGGGTTGCGGAAGCCTCTGGGGCACTGTCGAAGGATCCTCGCGGTGACGACGCCAACAGCGCCGGACGACGTCGGGGCCTGAGCGGAATGCAGAAAAACGTTGAAGACGTAAAGACCGAGCTCGACTTACTGCAGTCCAAGGTCTCGAACGACGACGGGACGGCAACTTTGAAGGACATCGTCTCGTCCATTCAATCGTTGCAAGAACAGCTGAGCTTGAAGGAGTACCAGAGCTTCTACGAGGATCCCTTTAGGAACCACCCGCAGTTGCCAAAGAACTGGCAAGATATGCCCTGGAACAATCCTACACGGGAGCAGCCCATTTCACTGAGGACAGCGCTCGACAAATGGAAGGAGTGAGCCGCCGCGCGGCTATTCGAGGTTTTCGAGTGCGATGTAGAGTGTGCCGAGCTCCCGGCGGCCAGAGGCTGTCCTGTAATAGAGCCTTTCGTCGTGCGGACGACCGTTTGCGACGGAGGCCTCGTCGCTTCCATCCTTAAAGACGCAGCAGCGATCGTCGCCATCCGAGGACGGCTTGACACGCAGGCGGTAGCTTTCGCCACTCAGGAAGAAGCGTAAGCCGACCAAATAATCGCCGACCATTAGGGTGCAGACGCTGTCCTGGCCGCACCAGCCAGTCGCGTGATCGAAGGTTTTGTCCGTCTTGAGCAGGAAGACCTTGACGAGGTAGCGCGGCTCTCCCGATTGGCCGATCGCGGTGACTGGCGAAGCCGCGGCAGCGAGAAGCAGGGCGGACAATATCAAGCTCGATAATCTTCTCATGTGTTCCTCATTCGATAGACGAGCGCGTGTCGATGACTGGCGCCGGCCATCCGCTCTGTTCGGGCCTTGCGCAGGGACGGGCAACGCGGACCGAGGCCTCTGATGCAGAAACGGCCGCTCAGGTATCATTTCGGTCGCAGATGGGGTGGCTACCTAGGATGGCAAATCACTCAAGTTCACACATGGGTAGTGCGGAACAAAAGCAGAATCAAGGCGGCCTTCGATGAAAATTTCGGTCGAATTCGCCGCTCTCCAGCGGAGGTCAACAGCATGAAACCGGACGAACGGGCGGCCGCTGCGCGCGCCATACTCGACGTGCCCTATTTCGACGAACTGATGAACGAGTTGGAGGGGGCGGCCATCAACGGCTGCATCCATGCCGGCCTGACCGACGACGCGGGCCGGGCGGCCTATGCCGCCGAGACCCGTGCCATCCGAAATTTCCGAGCCAAGCTCAAGTTCCTGACGGAGCAAGCCAAGGCTGACGGCAAGGGCGCACCCGCTTAAGGGCAAGCGCTTTCTATGGTCGTTCCAGGCTTTCGCCGGAATGACCCAATGCATTGAACCACCTTTCAAAAAGGTCACACCATGATGAACGATAGTGCCAACCTGCCTTACGGCGGGAGCAAAACCGTTGACCGCTCGACCGATCTGGACGACCCCGAAAACCTGAACTTCCGGGAGCCGCATATCGATGACTGGGCCAACCCGGAACTCTACGAGGCGGACTATGACGGCGAGACGGATGCGGCCATCGACGATGGCCTGACATCCGGTGAACCCGCAGACCTTGACGACGAGCCGACCGAGCCTCACGAGGACGAGGCGGCCAACGAAGCCGAGGATTTCCTGGTGCGGCTCAAGGGCGGCGAGGACGTGCCGTTCTCGGAGCTGAAGCTCGGATACATGCGGGACCGCGACTACCGCCACAAGACGCAGGACATCGCCAACCGCGGGCGGGCGCTGGAAGGTATGGCCAACCGCGTCGCCCAATCTGCCAACGCTTTCGCCAACCTATTGGCAAGCCAGATACCGCCGGAGCCGCCGGAACATATGGCGGCGCTCGACCCCGACGGCTATCGCCGCCAATGGGGACTGCATCAGGCGGGGCTCGAGCGGATCGACGAGATCCTCGCGATTGCAGAAGGGCCGGCAAACGTCGTCGACGCGCTGGCATCAGTGGCCAGCGACGATGAGCTCGAGGCCGAAAACGCCAAGCTGATCGAAGCCTTTCCGCAGACCGCGCACGAGGAGGGGCGTCTGGCCTTCTTCGCCGGCGCTTTCGACGTGGCGCGGACCCTCGGCTTCTCCGAAGAGGAGGTGCGCGAGGTCGCCGACCACCGCATGTTCAAGCTCGCGCATTACGCCCGGCTCGGCCTTGCGGCCGAACAGGCAAAGACGCGGGCAATGGCCAAGCTGAAAAGGGCGCCGTCGCCGGTGGCGCGCCCAAGGCCGTCGGCAAAGGCGGAACGCTCCCCGCGCGAAAGCCTGGAGGCGATGAAGCGACTGTCGAAAACCGGCTCGATCCGCGACGCGATGGCGGTCGACTTCGACTGATCGATGTTCGCGCAAAGCGCACAAACAGAGTCCGGAAACGGCTCTAGCGCCTTGTCTTTACGTGCTTTCCGGCGAGGCGCGGTTGCGCGCACATTCCCTGGGCCGCTCACGTGGTGGCGACATGCCCCGACCAAAACCGATCCGTATCGCCCGCGCTCGCCTCAGGCCGGCGCGTGCGATCCATCCCAACATTCAAGGACCACTATCATGGCTGTTGTAGCAAACACCTTCACCACCTCTCAGGCCGTGGGCAACCGCGAGGACCTCTCCGACGTCGTTTCCCGCATCACGCCCGAGGATACGCCGATCTACTCGCTGATCGAAAAGGGCACGTGCAAGACGCACCACCCGGAATGGGAAACCGACGAACTGGCCTCGCCCGGCGAAAACATCCGCCAGGAAGGCGAGGAATACACCTTCGGCACGATCATCGCGCCGACCAGGCTCGGTAACTACACCCAGATCATGCGCAAGGACTGGATCATCTCGGCGACGCAGGAAGTCGTTTCCGAGGCCGGCAACGTGCAGAAGCGCAAGTACCAGAAGCTGAAGAAGGGCGTGGAGATCCGCAAGGACATCGAATACGCCATCGTCGACACCAATGCTTCCGTCTCCGGTGCGACGCGCGAATTCGGTTCGCTGCCGACCTGGATCACCACCAACGTCTCGCGCGGGGCGACCGGCGCCAATGGCGGCTATAACCCGACGACGGGCCTGACGGTGGCGCCGACCGACGGCACGCAGCGCCCGTTCACCAAGGCGATCCTCGACCAGGTGATGCAGGCCGGCTACCAGAACGGCGCCAACTTCCGCCATGTCTCTGTCTCGCCCTATGTGAAATCGGTATTCGTCACCTTCATGTCCGACGCCAACGTCGCGCCGTTCCGCTACTCCGTCTCGCAAGGCGGCGAGCGCAACACCATCGTGGCGACGGCCGACTACTACGAAGGTCCGTTCGGCACGGTGATGATCCACCCGAACCGGGTACAGGCGGGCACCGCCAAGCTCGCGCGCAACGCCTTCTTCCTCGACACCGACATGCTGTCCTTCCTGTGGCTGCGCAAGATCCAGGAAGACAAGGACGTGGCCAAGACCGGCGACGCCGACAAGGGCGTGATCATCGGAGAGGGCACGCTGAAGGTGCACAACGAAAAGGGCCTCGGCGTTGCGGCGGACCTGTTTGGGCTGAGTGCTGCGAGCTGACTAGCAGGCAAGCGAGAAGTGGTGGGGCGGGCGTAGGTCCGCCTTTGCCATTGAGGCAGCGCCAGGAGCGGCCGTCCTTTGGCTGTGTTGGTAAACTTCCGCGCACGAAGGGCTGCGCAGGCAACTTTCTTTCGAAAGGGACAAGTAAGTGGGAAACGAGTCAGGTGATATGCCCGGTTTTCGCCAGGCGATGCTCTTGAAAAGCAAGCGAGATCCATTTGAGCGGTACCAGCGCGCTCTTTTCGATACGATAGCCACCGCGGAAGGTGGCGAGTACGACAACATGTACGGCCCGAAGGGAAAGGCGCGCATTGTCGATTTCTCCGATCATCCTCGCAATCCAAGCCGGATCGACAAGGGAGAGAACAAAGGCAAAATGAGTTCCGCCGCCGGCAGATATCAGATCCGGGCCCCGACGTGGGACCCCTATGCGAAAAAGATGCGACTGGAGGACTTCTCGCCGCACAATCAGGATCGCGCAGCCTGGAAAATCGCGCAGGACGCCTACCGGCGAGTAACGAAGGGAGGAGACTTGGATGAAGCGCTGATGTCCGCAGACCCCAGTACAATCAAGGCTGCTGGCGGCAATCTGGCGACGACCTGGACAAGCTTACCTGGTGGCAAAGAGCAGCGCATGACGCCGGAGCAATTTCTAGACACCTATCAGATGAACCTGCGCGCGCGTGAGGGCCGGATGCCGATACCGCAGGGGCGGCCCTTTGAAGACAGGCTATCCGTCACGATTCCCCCTACCGAACAAGATGGACCGCTTCAAATGGCGCTTGCCGGAAAAGTTGAAGAGCTGCGTCAACACTTGCTGCGGCCTGCGGGGGGCGACCCCGGCACGAAACTATCCCAGGACGGTGGCGTGGACCCCGCTTCATCGACGCCTCCTTCGGATGCCCCGGGATTTTGGGATCGTTTGTTTGGACGCCGCAGATCCCTGAAGGATGCCGCAGGCAATTGGTTCGAATGAGTTCGCTGCCGGGGCCGAGCTTCGTCACGACAGACGCTGTCGTTGTGGCGAGTGCGGTTGTGCCTTGCGAGTGACACGATTTCCGCTAAAAAATCCCTTGTGTTTGTTCTCTCAATGTTCTACTCGTTTTGCGAGCGAATGAAGGGATAAGCGTATCGTTCGCATTCGCCTGCGCACTGAGCGTCGGCCCCCGCATTCGTTCTCAATTTTCCACTCATAAATAGCGTTCGGCACGCCGACCGAGGAGAAGCCTTGTTCAGATTGTGGGTGTCGGCCCTAGCGGCTTTGTTTGTCTTGAGTTCAGCAATCCCCGCATCCTCTTCGCAAGCGTCATCTGCCAGTGCAAAACGTGTGTTTGACGCTTTGCGTGCATGCAAGCCTGATTTTTTTGCGCTGCTGAAGGCTGAGCGTCAGGCATTCGGCCCCGTCCAGATCCAAGTATTCGATGACCCCAAAAACGCTCTGCACGGACCGGGCGCACAAAGCGAATACTGGTCAGCAGTGACGTTCGGCCAGCCGGTCAACGCTGATGGTTTCTCCCTTCTGCGCTTCTTGCAGCGACGACACATCGTTGCCGGCAAGCCGGAGAGCTATAGCTGGGCATTCCAGGTGGCTGCCACACTGACGGATGTCAGGCGGTTGATGGAGGAGCGCTACGGCGTGGAACTGGTCAGGCCCTGGGTCATGGGAGCCTGGGGCGTGGCTCCGGAGGCAGCGCCGGAGGAACAAGGCGGGATATCCACCCTGCTGAAAATCGCGGGCTATGATGGCGGGACGACGACAATCACCTGCGAACTCGAGTCAGGGGATATCGGCGACTTCCGAATGCCTGAGGCCGTACAGGTTTTTGGGGCGCCTCAGATCGGGTTGCCACCCCTCAAGGACACCGACGGCCTGATGAAGGCGCTTCTATTCTGCGAGCCAGACTTTTTCGTCAGACTCAAGAAGGAGAGGGCGTCATTCGGGGAAACGGAAGTCTTTGAGCGGCGGACTGTGCTGTCATCGAGCCAGTCAAAATCCAAAAAGCCTTCGCGCGCTGCCGCCTTGGTCATTTTCCCGGTGCCGATAGAGATCTGGGGTATCGCAATCACGGGCTATACACAGCGGACGGACTCCGTGGACGGCAAGCGGCAATTGACCTGGGGCTTCCAGACGAGAGATGGACGGGATCAGCTTGCCGAGGTGCTGCGGTTACGCACTGGCGCTCAGCCGCTCGAAGGTGACCGCTGGGGGCTTGATCTGACGACCGAGGATACGGGCTATGCGCCGTCGCCCTCTTTCAAGATCGCTGATGGGCTCCTCACCTGTACCGTGCCGGCCGATGGAGCAGAATCCGACCCTGCCACACTGTTTCTGACGGCGAAGCAGTAATGTTCTACAAACTATGCGGGTTCCCAATGGTGTCCATGAGCCTCAAGCGTTTTTGCGCGGTCCTTTGTCTGCTCGCACTTGCGACGCCTGCAGCGACGGCTGAGCGTATCGATGCGGGACGGGTGTTCGGCGCGTTCCTGGCGTGCAATGCCGACATCTTTTCCCTCCTCACGAGCGATGAGGCAGACTTTCGCGCAATAACGATCGCCCCTTATGACTACGCGTCGGACGGAGTAACCGGGCACTACATCGCGTTCGCAGCGCCTGTCGACGCCTCTGGACTGCCGCTTAGCCGGTATGTCCAGTTCGAAGCCGTCGGCATTGCCGTTCCGCACTTCGCCTGGGGCTTCGAGGTGGAGCGGAATGTGCCTGAGGTTGCCAAGGTGATCGAGGAACTGCTACCCGGAGCCAGGTTCGTCGCCAAAGATGGCCATATGCTCGAACTGAAGCTCGACACCGAGCCGGAGGCGCAACACGGCGACGCATCGGTCGCGCCGGAGGACAGCTACAGGAAAATCGTCATTCGCCAGGCGAATAACCCCACGCAAGCACTGGTGATGTGCGACGCTTCCAAGGATCGGATGTCGGATCTGGCAACCAACGGGGAGACGGGCAGGAAGCGTTTGCCTTCACCGGAGGACCTGTTTCCATCGGCGAAAGTGCCGGGCGTTAAAGCCGACAAAATTCTCGATGCTTTCGTCGCCTGCAGGCCTTCGTTCTTCAATGTGCTTTGGGACGAAAGAAAGACCTTTCCGCGGTTCCGGGTCGAAGCCTTTGAAAGCCCAGAAAATATGCCTCATGTTCCCGGGGCCGAGAGTACCTACAGCGAAGCCGTGACGTTCGAGCGTCCCATTAAAGTCGGTGATTTTTCCGTCGTGCGCTTCTTTCAGCGAAAGTCGATTCAGGAGGGCAAACCGACGCGCTTTGCCTGGGCTTTTCAGGTGATCGCAACGCCCGGTGAGGCCGCGCGCGCCATTGCGGAGCGATACCGTGTGAGATTTGAAACTGGTTCCTGGTGGCTAAGCTCAAAGGATGCCGCTGCCGGCCCAGTGTCGAAGGACCTGGAGTTCGATTCCTACTTTGATCCCGACCAGCAGACAGCCGTAACCTGTGAGCCCGACGAAAGCGAAACGAGAGGCTTCCGCTTGCCGTGGGCGGAAGAGACTTTCGGATTGGCCCAGTTCGGGCCGCCGCCGCTGATCGGCGGCAACAGGCTGATGAACGCGCTCTTGCAATGCCGGCGGGATTTCTTTGCGGCGCTTGGTGAGGAGACGGACGCCTTTGGCAAGGTGACGTTCAAGGCGGCCATGGGACCATATCGAAAGCCTGAAGACGCTGCACGTGCGACACTGCGAGTAGCGTTTGAGAAGCCGGTATATGTTTCAAGCCTTCTCTTGACCGGGTACATTCAGCAACGTGTCAATGTCGCCGGCGAGCCGAAACTGATCTGGGGTTTCCAAACGCCGGGAAATGAATACGAACTTATTCGTGTTGCGGAGAACCGCACCGGAAGCAATTATGTAGAGAAGGACGGGTGGGCGCTGAACCTAGAAGCCGACGCGACCGTCTATACGCCTTCTGAGGCGCTGGGCTTCGCTGACGGCTTCATCGGTTGCACGACACCCCTTGGTTCCGGCAAGAAGCCGCCAGAGCCGGCCGACCTCTTTCGGAACGAACAGGGAAAGTAAAAGCCAGGCGGTATCCTTCCGACGACCGGGCTGACGGTGGCGCCGACCGACGGCACGCAGCGCCCGTTCACCAAGGCGATCCTCGACCAGGTGATGCAGGCCGGCTACCAGAACGGCGCCAACTTTCGCCATGTCTCTGTCTCGCCCTCGCCCTATGTGAAATCGGTGTTCGTCACCTTCATGTTCGACGCCAACGTCGCGCCGTTCCGCTACGCCGTTTCGCAAGGGGGCGAGCGCAATACCATCGTGGCGACCGCCGACTATTACGAAGGCCCGTTCGGCACGGTGATGATCCACCCGAACCGGGTACAGGCGGGCACCGCCAAGCTCGCGCGCAACGCCTTCTTCCTCGACACCGACATGCTGTCCTTCCTGTGGCTGCGCAAGATCCAGGAGGACAAGGACGTGGCCAAGACCGGCGACGCCGACAAGGGCGTGATCATCGGCGAGGGCACGCTGAAGGTGCACAACGAAAAGGGCCTCGGTGTTGCGGCGGACCTGTTTGGGCTGAGTGCTGCGAGCTGGTCTTCTAGCGAGCAGATTCAGATCATCGTCCTCGTGCGCGCCACGGGGATGATGATGGTCGGCCCAGGCATCCGATGCGGATCGCCGATCTGTCAGGAGTCTAACAAAGGAACGATGCGATGAACCAGGGAAACAACGGGAAAAGAATCAAGCTTCACTTCGATGGGAAGCGACTGAATGCTACCGAGAATGGTCGGTATGCCGGTGGTTGGGATGGGGTGAGTGGCGAAAAGGGTCTTCAAGAACCCCAATGGCAGGAGATTATTGATAGGGGGCCGATACCCGAGGGGGTCTATGACGTTGATCAGCTTCAGTATCCGCCGCCGGCGGGGAGCTGGGAGCGTTTCAAGGGCCGAATTAACAGGGGGACGTGGAAGGGGTTGGAGAATGCCTGGGGCAATTCCAGGGCGTTTCTAAACGCAACATCAACGACACATCCTAAGGCTGCGCACCGGAGTGGCTTTTCGATCCATGGCGGCACGGACCCAGGGTCGGCCGGTTGCATCGATCTTACGAACGGGATGGATCGTTTCGCCGACTTCTACCGGAAGACCGGGCAGTCGGCTGAGTTGAATGTGTCCTATCCCGAATATGATTCCGATGACTTCACGTTTGAGGCGCTTGAGCGAAAGTATGCTCCGGCGGCGGCGCCTGAGGCGGACAACCGTTGGGATCCCGATGGTGCTCGAAACCGACGCAGTTTCTCGCTGCGAGACGCGCTCCGGATTTTTGAGTGACGACTTGGGAGCGGGGGCTTTTTAGCGCGAGCGTGGGCGGGCATGCGCTGCCAAGCTCCGATAGGCGGCCGGTGTCTTGCGTTTGTTCCGGAAATGTTCTACAGGTTGAGCGGGTAAATAATGGCTTGTAAACGCATCGGTCGCATTCGTTGGGATGCACGAGCGCGGACGGAAAACATAACATATCGGTAGTCAAAGGCGTTCGGCGTGAGTCGGAGAGGCTTCTTGTTTAGAGTGACAGTATCGGCCCTGGCCACCCTCTGGTTTTTTGGTTTCGCGTTACCCGCCGCCGCTGGGGCGGAACGGGTGGTCGAGGCGTTGTTTGCCTGCGACACCGACTTTTTCGAGGTTCTGAAAAGTGAGCGATCGGCGTTCCGTTCTCAGGAAGTCAGGACGGTCCTTTACGAACATCTGCGTACAGACATTGTCGAATTTGATCCGCCGGTGGAAGTGCTTGGCCTTCGCCTCACCAGCTATAGACAGGACACGGTGCTGAATTACGGCCTTCGGCCTTCCGCCTTTTCCTGGGGGTTTCAGGTTGATGAAACGCCCGTAGGGACTGCCCTCGCCCTTTGGAAGTACTTTCCCGGCGAGAAGCCCTTCCGGGGAACCGTTGACATGCTGCAGGCGACAAAGGGGTATCCGGATCAGCCGGGGAAACTCTTCGCGATTTCAAAGCCGAGACTGGCCGGGGAAACCGGCGCCAATCTGGAATGTCATTCGGGACGAAAAGATCTCGGCAACATCTGGTCCTTACCGGACGTCGTGGATTTGTTTTCCGAGACTTGGGCCAGCGGGAGCCGATGGCAAGCCTGGATTTTTGGTTGGCTGGATTGAGCACGCTGGGAGCAAAGGTCCAAGCACTGCTACCGATGCTGGGATGAGTTCATGAACTCACTCTACGCCACCGACGAGCTTCAATCTGCAACGAAACGCGTGTCCGACACGTTTCTGTCTCCAAACAAAAGCCTGGCGCATCTGGACAGGCGACAGAATGCGGCCGGCGACGCGATGAAGCTGTCAAACTACGAAACGGACACGCTTTACGATCACCGCCCCTCAAGGACGCCGATACCCGGGCGCGTCCGTGACACGACCCTCTGACCTTTCCCGAACTCCAGATCGCAAGGGCGTTTGCGGCGCCGCCAGCCGAGAGCGTAAGGGACTGGAGGCGTTTCATTCTGTCTGATCTCGCACTTGTTCTTGAAATGTTCTGTACAGTCAGCGCCCCTTACCAAGGCGATCCTCGAACAGGTGATGCAGACGGGCTACCAGAACGGCGCCAACTTCCGCCACGTCTCGGTTTCGCCCTATGTGAAATCGGTGTTCGTCACCTTCATGTCCGACGCGAACGTGGCGCCGTTCCGCTGCTCTGTTTCGCAAGGGGGTGAGCGCAACACCATCGTGGCGACGGCCGACTATTACGAGGGCCCGTTCGGCACGGTGATGATCCACCCGAACCGGGATTGGCGACGGCGTACGCACGACAAACCATGATAACGAGAGTTGAGATGTGACCCAAAATGACAAGACGCTCAACTGGGTGGGCTTGCCCGCCAGAATTCAATCCGTTCGCGAGGCGATCAACTATTTCGACGAAAGTCCGGCCCTGAGCAATAAACGTATTGCTCAAGTCGAGGCGCCGCACAGCGCGGAAGCGCGCTTCCGCTATCCGCCGGTAAGCGAACTCCTGAGTGACGATTTCGGCGTTGGGGCAATGCCCTCCCACGGGGCTCCCGGCATCGGCAGCTTCAGCACGCGCCATCCCTTGCTTCCAACCGAGAGCTTTCGACAGTTGGTGGCGACAGATCGGGCCGCCGACAATATTGCCTCGAAAGCTGGAGGCAGAGATCGTGTCGCCGAAGGTGGCCGCATGAACGCTGCCATGAAATCCACTCGGGACGGATCCAACGATATCGGCTGGAGTGAATTTGGTTCTGTGCTTGGTTCCGCGATTGGGGGCCTCCTTGGTAGCGGCGCGGCGTCGGTTGCGGGTGCTGTTGGCGGGCACTATCTCGGAGGCTATGGGCCGGGCCTCCTGAAGGAAACCGGCAGGGCCGTGGGGCGAGGCGGTTTCAACGGCGATCTGAGCGGCCTGCGTTGAAAGCGATGCGGGTCTCCCCTATGCAAGGGTCGAGCAGACCGTCTCTCCCTCAAAGGGCCCAGATATGCACCATCTTAAGGAAGCGCTGATATTTGCCGCATTTGTGCACTTGTTTATTTCACTGCTTGGGGAAATTCTAAAGATCGCACCAAGAATGGGGGGTGTGCCACCGGCAGTTGTCAGATTCGTTGGGGCATTGTCCGCAGTGTTATTTGTTAGATATCTGTTGTTGCCACTGTAAGTAGGAAGCGGATACGCGCCGTGGCTCTGTTTCAAGGTTGCCGAAACCGCGGTTGACGCGATTGCATTTCGCAATGATTTCATCCCTTTATTGCTTTTAGCTACCTGTGAAGGATGGAGGCAGGCAAACTCCGACAACTGGCGGTCGAAAGCCCCTTTGAGGGAAGAAGGCTTCTGGAGTGGGCTTTTCCCGGTCGCCGGTGACCTTTGCCGAGCCAGTCAGAGCTTACGGGCTGGATCTGACAGGGTATACCCAGATGCTGCACAAGAAGGACAGCAAGCCGGTTGCTTTCTGGTGGGGGTTCCGTGCGAAGGACGACGCGCGGCTCGCTGCCCATTGGCTCTCGACGCGCGCCGAGACCCTGAGTAAGGCGCAACGCACCGGCTGGGGGGAATGGGTGATGGAAACGCGCCCTCGGGCGAATGCTGTCGGTGAGGCGGCGAAGGAATCCGCCTACCGTGTCTTCAAGGTCGAACCGTCGCATTTCCCGATGCTCATAAATGTGCTTTGTGGTGCAACCGCTGACATGATGGGCGACATGACGGTCTTCCCCGAGCCCGAAAGCTTGTTCAAGCGATGAGATCGAAACGGGAAGCCGAGGTAACCGATCACCGGCCTTTTCGGGTTCCGGCTTCTCCGATCGATAATCGGCGGCACGGTCCTTCACGAAGCGTCGAGGCACTGTCGAACACCGCCGATATCACCCGGAATGCGTGCCAATAGGGGTGGCATTGACCGCCCGTTGGCACCGGTCTGCGTAGTGCCGAGATGGCACTGAATCCGTAGTATCGCTGGGTGGTGTTGCAGCGCCGTCGTGCTGATGCGCGGCTGTGTGCCACTTTCAATCGAACAAATCTTGGCAAGGCGGTTCTTCGGAGCCGCCTTTTTTCATGGAGAATTTTGATGTCCGAAACAAAGAAATCCGTGCCGGTCCGTCTCGTCTATGACGTCTGGTTCCAGGAAGGCGAACGCACGGCTGCCGGTGCTGTCGTGTCCGTCGGCCTCGACGAGGCCAAGGCGCTGATCGCGGCCGGCAAGGCCGAGCGCGCCGATCCGCTGCCGGGGGAGTGATCATGCTGATCCGTGACGGGGCGTGGACGCTCTACGACCACGACATGGCGAGCGGCCGGTGCGTCTGGCACCAGTTCGACGGGGAGAAGGACGTCTATCGCGTCGACTATCCCGTCGACAACCTGATCAGCGAAAACCTCGATGTGCGCAACAGCGCCGAAAAGGTCTGGCGCGGCGACTGGCACCGCGTTGCCTCCATTCCTCTCAACGTCGCGCATTCCTCCGGCCTCGTCGAGGCGCATTCGCAGGGTGACGACCGGTTCGTCAAACGGTTTCTCAACGATGGCGACAACCGTGCCTGGCGCACGAAGGACGGGCAGCTATGACAATTTCCGACTATGCCTCCCTGATCGTCGATGCGGGCGAATACAGCGGCCGCAACGACGTCGCCCATCTCTTTTCCCGCTTCCTCGGCCTTGCCGAGCTGAAGCTCAACCGCGCGCTGCGCGTCAGCGACATGGAGCACAAGGCGCCGATTGCCGTCATCGACGGCGAGGCGCCCTTGCCGGCCGATTTCCTGGAGACGCGGCAGGTGCTTTCGGCAAGCGGCCTGCCGATCCGGGCCGTCGCGCTACAGCAGCTTGCTGCCAATGCGCAAGGAGGGGCGGGGCCGCCGGTCGGATATGCCATTGTCGGAAACCGGATCAAGGTTCTGCCTGGCGGCAACCATGGGCTGACGATGACCTATTACCGCAAGGTCCCGCCGCTTTCCCCCGCCAATCCAACGAACTGGCTCCTGGAGAAGGCGGCCGATGTCTACCTCTACGCACTGGTCGAGGAAATCGCCGTCTGGGAGCGCGATGCCGGCAAGGCCGGGGCGGCGCAGGAACTGAAACTGATGGCGCTTTCGGGCCTCAAGATCGGCGACGAACGCGCGCGCTGGGGTGATGCACAGATGACTGTCGGAGGAGCCACGCCATGACCCTGATTTCCGTAATCAACGAGGTCTGCGACATCGTTTCGCTCGACCGTTTCGACAGCGTCTATGGATCGAACGACCCGAACGCCCAGACGATGGTGGCGCTGGCGCAGGAGGCGGGCGAGGAGATCTCGCGGCGCGGCGACTGGCAGCGCATGCTGAAGCAGCACGTGGTGCTGGCTCTGCCGCTGAGCCTGCCGGCGGACTATCAGCGCCTGACGCCGGGCGGCGCGATCCGCACCGCCACGGGCAGCTTTTTCCGACCGATCACCAACAGTTCGCAGTGGGCAGTGATTGCCGCGGCCGCTCCGGCGCAACCCTACTTCTTCATCAGGGACAACCAGATCCACCTGTCTCCGGCTTCTGCCGGGGTGGGCGCCGTCATCGACTACGTCGCCAGGAACTGGGTGCTTGGCGATCCCTTCGAGGAGCGCGACACGCTGAAGGCCGACGACGACCGGCCGCTGTTTGCCGAGCGGCTTCTGACCAAGGGCATCCTCTGGCGGTGGAAGCGCCAGAAGGGGCTGCCCTATGACGACAGCCTGGCCGAATTCGAGGCCGAGCTGATCCAGGAAATCAACGCCGACCGGGGGGCATCATGAGAATGGATGTGCGGCCCGGCCGGATCGGGCAGAGCAACCGCGGGGCGGTCGCCATCGGGCGTCAGCAGACGTCGCAGCCGATCACCTTTCCGGCGCCGAAGAACGGTCTGGTGACAACGGCGGACATGGCCTCGCAACAGTCGGGCTCGGCCACTGTGCTACGCAACTTCCTGCCGACGCTGGTGGGATGCCGCATTCGCGGCGGATCGCAGAAGCGTGGAAAGGCTCTCGATGGCGGCACGATCCGCAGTGCCTTCAAATACAAATACGGCGCGATCGAAAAGCTGTTCATGGCGACCGATACGGCGATCTACGACATGACGTCGCCGGCCGCACCGCCGGCGACGACGTCGGCGGCAACGGCCGGACTGACCAGCGGCGACTGGTGCACGTTCCAGCACACCAACGCCGGCAACTCCTTCCTCATCTGCCTCAACGGCGCCGACCAGCGCCGCGTCTACAACGGCAGCACATGGGCGACGACACCGGCGATCACCTTTTCCGATGCAACAACTGCCGCCCAGCTGAACTACGGCTGGCTCTTCAAGAACCGTCAGTTCTTCCTGAAGAATGCGACGCTTGATGCCTACTACCTGCCTGTCAACGCCATTGGCGGGGCGGCTGCGGTGTTTCCGCTTGGCGGGGTGATGAAGAAGGGCGGCTCACTCCTGACCGGTTTTTCCTGGTCGGTCGAAAGCGGCGACGGTCTTTCCGATCTCTGCGTGTTCGTCTCGAGCGAAGGAGAGGTGGCCGTTTATGCCGGCTCCGACCCTGGTGACGCCAATAGTTTTGCATTGAAGGGCGTCTACCAGATCGGCCGGCCACTCGGCAAAAATGCCTGGATCCGTGCCGGCGGCGACATCCTGATCGCCACCAGCGACGGGTTGACGCCGATTTCGCAGGTGTTTCAGCGCGACCGGCAGGCGCTGAGCCAGGTATCGGTGTCGCGGCCGATCGAGGACGACTGGCGCCGAGCGGCAAACGCCACGGGTGCCGGCTGGGTGATGAAGCAATGGCCGGAGCAGAACCTGGTGTTCATCGCCTTTCCTGCCAATGCCGTGGTCATCGACACGACCTTCGTGCTCAACGTGCTGAACGGCCGCTGGTCGACCATCAGCAACTGGAAGGCGACCTGCTACGAGACCCTGCAGGGCGGCCTGTTTTTCGGCTCGCTCAACGGTCTGTGCTGGCAGGGCGACACGACAGGCACGGATGACGGGCTGACCTTTACCGCCGCCTATCTTTCGCAGTTTGCATCGGCCGGCCAGTTCGGTCAGCGCACGGCGGCGACGATGGCACACATGTATTTCCGGGCGAAGTCCGAGCCGAAGGTTCGCCTCTTTGCCCGCGCCGATTTCGACAACGCAATACCGACCTTCACCACTGTGACCGCAGGCGATGCCGCGTCATCGGAGTGGGACGTGGGGCTTTGGGACGTCGGCGTCTGGGACGGGCTGTCGCAGCAGCAGCGCTACAGTTTTCGCCAGAACGTGCGCGCGGCAGGCGACATGCTCGCCGTTGGCTGTGTCATCACCTCGGGCGGGCCTGCAAAGCTCGACCTCGAGGTGGACCTCGCGACGTTGCAGGTGGCAGCCGGCGAGGCGAGCACATGAATATCATCTGGGGCGGCGCCGGCAACCCGGCGACAAACCAGGCGATCGCCGACTTCGTCGCCGGCCACATCGACGGCTGCGAACGCGGCTTTGCCGACTTCACTACCATGGGCGTGACCGAGGGGGACAAGCTGATCGCCGGTGTGGTCTTTCACAATTATGTGCCGGAGGCCGGCGTCATCGAGCTTTCCTCCGCCTCGACAAGCAAGCGCTGGCTGACGCGGCAGGTGCTGAAAGCCATGTTCGGCTATCCGCTGGACGAGATCGGCTGCCAGATGGTGGTGCTGCGCGTCTCCGAGCGCAACACTGGCATGATCGCCATCGCCAAGCGCTTCGGCTTTGACAGCTACCGCATCCCGCGCCTGCGCGGGCGGGATGAGGCGGAAATCATCTTCACACTCACTGACAACGACTGGCGGGCACATCCCGTCAATCAAAGGTAATCAACATGGGCAAAGGCAGGTAACATGGGCAAGTCCAAAGCACCGAAGCCGCCGGATCCGCGCGAAACCGCGGCGGCGCAAACCTCGACGAACATCGCCACTGCGGTAGCGAACGGCTATATCGGCAACGTCAACCAGGTAACGCCCGATGGCAGCCTGACCTATACGCAGACCGGCACGAACAAGTGGCGTGACCCGATGAGCGGCGCTGTCTACGATCTGCCGACCGTGACGGCGACGCAGACGCTCTCGCCGGCGCAACAGGCGATCAAGGATCAGACGGACGCCGCGGAAAAGAACCTGGCGACGCTTGCCAACAACCAGTCGGGCAGGCTGAACGACCTGCTCGGCAAGCCGATCGACCTTTCCGGGGCGCCGGCAGCCGGCAATCCGTCCTCGATCAGCCTGCCGAACTACGTGCAATATGGCGGCGGTCCGAGCCTGCAGACAAACCTCGGCAACACCGGCACCATCCAGAACACGATTGCCGGGGCCGGCGACATTCAGAAGAGTGTCGGCAATGCCGGTACCATTCAGACGTCTGTCGGCAACGCCGGCGACATTACCCGCTCCTACGAGACGAACTTCGACACCAAGCGCTACGAGGACGCGCTGATGGCGCGGATGAACCCGCAGCTCGAGCGGGATCGGGCGGCACTGGAAACGCAGCTTGCCAACCAGGGCCTGCAGCCGGGCTCGGAAGCCTACAACCGGGCGATCGACCAGGCGAGCCGGCAGGCAAACGATGCACGTTTCGGCGCCATTCTCAATGCCGGGCAGGAACAATCGCGGCTCGTGGGGCTGGCGCGCGATGCGGCTGGTTTCCAGAACAATGCCCAGCAACAGGCCTATAACCAGACGCTGACGAGCGGCCAATTCGCCAATCAGGCGCAGAACCAGCAATACACCCAGAACGCCAACACCATGCAGCAGGCGAATGCTGCGCAGCAGCAGCTCTTTGCCCAGAACCAGGCGCAGCAGCAGGCGATGAACGCCGCCCAGCAGCAGAGCTTCAACCAGGCGCTGGCGGCCGCCGGCTTCAGCAACGAGGCGCAGCAGCAGATGCACCAGAACGGCCAGTCGGCAGCGGCTGCCAACAACGCGCTGAAGGACCAAACCTATAACGCCCAGCAGGCGCAGATAGCCGCGCAGAACGCGGCAAGGGCGCAATATCTCAACGAAATGTATGCCCAGCGCAACCAGCCGATCAACGAGATCTCCAGCCTGCTTTCTGGCGCCCAGGTGAGCAACCCCAACTTCGTGCCGACGCAGGGGCAGCGGATCGAGCCGGTGAATTATGCCGGGCTGGTGCAGAGCAACTATCAAGGACAATTGGACGCTTATAGGACGCGCCAACAGGCGGCCAGTGGTTTGCTGGGAAATGTGCTCGGTATGTTCAACTTTGGCAAGGGAACCCAATCGGATCGTCGGCTCAAGAAGGACATCAAGAAAGTCGGCAAACTCGACGGGCATTCGCTCTACGAATACCGTTACAAGGACGAGCCGCAGCGTGGCGCTAAGCACATCGGCGTGATGGCGCAGGAGGTGGAAAAGACCCGCCCCGACGCCGTCAGCTGCGACCCGGACGGCATGCGCCGCGTCGACTATGGCCGGCTGTTTTCCGCCGGGAGGAAGAAGCGGTAGGCGGCTTGCGGTGCTTGATACGCCACGGGTCCCAGCGGCTGACCGCCGACGAAATCGCGCGACATCGCCTGCCACTTCGACGCGTCTGACCCGACAACGGAGGCATTTGACGGGGATGCCGTTGTGGCAGGCCGCCGTGTTTGCGGACGTCTTGCGAGGCGGCCCAGATTCAGGCGGCGAGCGCAACGGCGGCCACCGGCTTTCAATCCGATCTACGACAAGGGCAGTCAAATCTCGATCCAACTGCGAAACAACATAGCTGGCCAAGGTCTGGCAGGGACCTTCGTGCGCCTAAGCAGATGCACCGGGGCTGCAGCGCAACCATCTCACCAATAACTCGAACGACTTGGAAGCCCCTGTCACGGGGTGTTTCTATGGAGAAAAGCCATGCCCAGAACAGGCGGCGTCTACTCGCCCCCCGCCGGCACCAAAGGGGTGCCGAACACGACAATCCAGAGCGTGCCTTACAACACGCTGATCGATGACTTGGCGGCGGATGCCAATGCGGCTCGCCCGGTCACGACCGGCGGTACCGGAGCGACGTCGGCAAGTGGTGCTCGAACAGCACTCGGCGTTGAGATCGGAACCAACGTGCAGGCGTATGATGCAGGCTTGCAGTCGATCGCCGGTCTGGTGACCGTCGCTGACCAGATTATCTACACGACCGCGTTGGACGTGTACGCCACAACCGCACTGACGCCATTTGCTCGAACGCTGCTCGATGACGCGGACGCGGCAACTGCTCGGGCGACGCTAGGGGCGAACAATGCATCGAACCTGACGGCTGGTACCGTCAGTGACGCGCGGCTGCCGACGACGATGGGAGGGAAGACGTTCAGCTCTCCTATCGCCGCCAAAGATACGGTCGCGATCGACTCGGATGGGAACCGCAACGTTGTACTTCGCTCTGCAGCAGGTGTTACGCGCGGCATGGTGCGACACGATCAAAGCGCCAACGCAATAATTGTCAGCCTGTTTGACCCCGCAGGCACCTGGTATCGTGACCTCGTGCTCAACCACGACGGCGGTATCAGTTGGGGTAACAATAAGGTCTGGCACGAGGGCAACGACGGGTCCGGCTCGGGCCTCGATGCTGACACAGTGCGCGGCGTCGTTCCTGACACCAATGCGTCAGCATGGACGGCAGTGCAGCGCAACGGTGCCGGCGGTATCAACGCCCAGGATGTTACTGCCAGCCGAGGCAACGGTACTGGGGTGGTCTTCCTTGGAGGTGGTTCGCGCTACCTGCACTACGACGGTGCCAACTATATCATGCCGGCGGCCGGTCTCAGCATCGGCGGTAATCTAACCATCACCGGCGGCGCCATCTACCAAGGCGACGGGAACGTCTACATGCCGTGGGCGGGGAACTACCTTAGTAACGTCCTCAACAGCAAGATCACCACCGATGGTCGTTCGTACCCTCGCAGGATCGGTGGTGGTGACCTGAACTTCAACTGGTCTGGTCAAGGTGGGCAACCGTCTTGGCTTTGGGGCGGTAACGACGGCATCAACATGTACGTGTACAACCCGTCGAATTTCAATGTGAACTTCGCCAACGGCGCAGGTAATGCTGACACGGTCGATGGTCTCCATGCCTCGGCCTTCGCTCAGCTTTACACAGGTGGCGGTGCCAACGATACAAATTTCCCTGTCGGTCACGTCATTTCTCTGTCTCACAATGGCGGCATCATTGCCAGAAACGCGACAATTATTCCAAGCCTCTACGCTGGGGACTCCGGGCAGTATGTCGGATACGCAAGCGGAGCGGCTTTGGCCGGAACTTGGCGACTCCGTGGACTAACCGCATCACACGGTGGGGGTTCGTATAGTTGGATAGTTCAACGAGTCGCATAAGAGGGAAACCTATGACTACGCTGCATAAAGTTCACTCGGTTAAAGCCACGGCCACCTCTGGTGTGTACGAGGTGGATGCTACAATCACGACTCTGGATGAAGACGTCAGGAGAGACATCTTCATTAGCCGCCAGGATGATCCTTACGGGATCGGTCCGTCTGTGCGTCAGTGGCTTGAAATGAATCCGGAATTTCCGATCATTCCGTATGAGCCTGAGCTCCCGACTCCGGAAGAAGTCAGGGCGCGAATGCCCAGCCTCACTGCCAGACAACTCCGGCTCGGACTCATTACCAACGGATACAGTCTCTCGGCGGTTGATACTGCAATCGCTGCGATTCCGGATCCGAATCAACGTGAATACCGTAAGGTGGAGTGGGATTATGCGACGAGCTTCAACCGAATGCACCCGCTGATCGCGACCGTCGGCGCCGCGCTCCGCCTGAGTGATACCCAGATTGACGCAATGTGGCTCGCAGCGGTTAGCCTCTGAGGATGCTGCCTCAACGGACTGTACGGGGGGCTCACACCGGCGAGCATCTTGATAATGTCGTCCTCCAGTTTATGACAGAGATCTTCATACTCCTCGATGGTCGTGGGGTCTGGCGTCAGTCGCTCGCGTAACTCATCGCGCTTCACAGCGGGCTAAAGTCAAAACCCAATCAGCATATTGATGGTGCTTGATTTCTATGATTCTCTTTCGAGCAGATTGGAGTTGGATCATGGGAAGCGAATTCTGGTTGAGCGATCGGCAATGGTCCGTCATTGATCTGAACTGATCTGAACCCTTCAAACTCTACCATCCGCTGGTCCAGAAACTTGGGGCGGTTCACATTTGCGACGGACTCTACAAAATTCGGAGGAAGTTTAGGGTCTCAGGTCAGTAAGCCTGATCCGGCGTCTGCCGGTCAAGCGATGAATGTGGGCGTCGTTGGTTGTAAAAGCCTGTATAGCGACCAATTCCAACACGGGCCTCCGGCATGCATTTGTAGGCGTGGAGGTAGACTTCTTCATATTTGATCAACCGCCAGAACCGCTCGACGAAGACGTTGTCCCGCCACGCGCCCCTGCCGTCCATCGAGATGTCGATCTCAGCCTTCTTCAGCGCCGCCGTGAAGTCGACGGAGGTGAACTGTGATCCCTGGTCCGTGTTGAAGATGTCCGGCTTGCCATACTGAGCAAGAGCTTCCTCGACTGCCTCGATACAGAAAGCCGTCTCCATCGTGATCGACAGCCGCCACGACAGAACCCGACGAGTGAACCAATCGACCACAGCGCAGAGATAGACGAAGCCCCGCGCCATTGGGATGTAGCTGATGTCCATAGCCCAGACCTGATTGGGTCTGGTGACCGCCAGCTTGCGCAGAAGATACGGATAGACCTTGTGACCAGGTGCCGGTTTAGACGTGTTGGGACGACGGTAAATCGCCTCAATGCCCATCTTCTTCGTCAGCGTCGCGACGTGAAGCCGTCCTGTCTGAAGCCCTTCCGCCTTCAAAAGCCCCTGCAACATCCGGCTTCCGGCAAATGGAAAGTCGAGATGCAGTTCGTCGATCCGTCGCATCAGCGTCAGATCGCCGTCTGACACAGGACGCGGCGAATAATAGACGCTGCCCCGACTGAACCCGAGAAGCTTCGCCTGGCGGACGACCGACAGTTTGTGCCCGCGGTTGATCATTTCTTTCCGCTCAGCAACCCGGCATTGCCGAGGGCACCGGACAAAAAATCGTTCTCCAGCGTCAGTTCTCCAATCTTGGCATGCAGGGTTTTGACATCGACGGTTGGGCCTGCCGGCTCCGTCCTGGCTTCATCGCCGAAAACACCCGTCGCCCCCTCAAGCAGCTGGTCTTTCCCTGTTTGATCTGATTGGCGTGCACGTCGAACTGTTGGGATAATTCCACCAGCGTCTGTTCGCCCCTGATGACGGCGAGCGCCACCTTCGCCTTGAAAGCCGGGCTGTGGTTCCGGCGTGGTCGTCTCGTCATGCTTTCTCCTGTTTCCGGCATCTAAGCCAACGTCAGGCAGAAATTCCACTTATCCCGGCTGTTCAAATTTCCCGAGCCAGCTCTAAATTGTCGGCAAGTGTTGTGAGGCTTTCGCTGACTTCGCGCGCTTGCGGTGCTGTCGGGGCGAATTGCATGGTGGAGGTGTTGGCAAGTGCGGGGTGGGCTCAGAGCTCGATGCGTCGAACAGTCCGCCGTTAAGTGCGGTAATGCGCCGGCTGGCGACTGACGATGCCTTCACGCTTACGGATCCGCCTCTTGCCCAGCCGTGTCCGTTCACAGCCTATCTCTTTTTGCGATTGAGGGAGCAAGAAAGATCAATGGTAAGCTGCTCAGGTTCAAGCCCAACTTGCGACTGAAGCCACGAGTACCAGGAGAAGCGTAGCCATCAGAAGGGCGGCGCCGTATATGGCCACTGTGATGCGGCGGCGGCGTGCGCCGGTCCAATCGTAGCTCATCGTCTCGTTCCGCCGACTTTTATATCGTGACGCGGACGATCGATGATTCTGCTTAACAAATAGGAAAGCATTGTCGACAAAACTATGCTTCCGCATTCTGGATGCTGCTAGTCTGGCGTCACGTGGCTCCATGTGAGGCGGAGGTAGCGCATGCCGGATGCTTCGATCGACCTGGCCCTCTATTCGGCCGCACTGAATGTCACGGTACCGCCGGCGCTTATCCGGCCCTTTCTCGACCAATTGGCGGAGGGGCAGTTCTCCATCGATGAAATCAGGAAGCGTTGCGCGGAAAACGGTGTGCGCCTCAAGGCGCATCTGCGCAAGGGCGAACGCACCCGCAAGGACCTGCGCGCGGCCTTCGACATGCAGTCGGTGGAGCGCAGGCACCTGGATATTCTCGACATGCTGATTGCAAGCCTGGAGGCGAAAGCCGCGCGCGACGTGAGCGAGTTCGACGGGTTGTTGGACGACTTCAAGAAGAAGGTTTCGGCCCTTTCCGCCTCCGTCGACGCTGATGAAGCATCGGAGCTGGACGAAATCTACAGGACGATCGAGGCGCAGGTGCGCGTGGAGGTCGGCGAACTCTGCGATGTCGCCCTGTTTCTGCGTGGCCTGCGTTCGAGATGTAGCGACGACCGCGGCGAGAAAGAACACCTCGCCGACAGCGAAAGCCTCAAGAAGCTGCTGGGTTCATTGTCGCCACCAAAGCCGCCATCCGTTTCCTAGATCATTTCATTGTTTCATTGAAACAGCGAAATGATCTAACTCTTTGAAACTACGCAATTCCGGACGGAAAACCGTTTCATACTTTTCCTGGAATTGCTCAAGACTGGCGGCTTCTACCCACCAGCCAATCGAACAGGGCCGCCACTGGCGCCTGCACGATGCGGGGCGCGCCAAAAGTATTGCCGTCGAGTTCCGGCCTGTCAGTAGGGCTGTACCATAACGACACAGCTGACAAGCACGATGGCCAGTGCGGTCATCTTCACGAATGCGGCATCCATCATGGCGAAATCTCCCCTTTGATCGCCTAAAGCGCATCGCGGTCCTTCAGATGCGCTTTCTGCGCTTTACGCTATCGTTTTCGCGCATGTCGTTCTCGCAAAACCGCTGCACACTTTTGCGCGACATGCCTAGCAACGCGTCACCGTTGCTTCTGGTTCCCAATCTAAACAGGACAAACGACATGAACATGAACCGACGCATCAATGCGGCGGGCCTTTCGCTCGTCAAACAATGGGAAGGCCTGAAGACGAAGGCCTATCGGGACGTCGCCGGCATCTGGACCATCGGTTATGGCCACACCAGCGCTGCGGGCGCTCCGATGGTCAAGCCGGGAATGGCGATTACCGAGGCGCAGGCAGAGGAAATCTTGAGGACGGACCTGGCGACATTCGAAGAGCGGGTGTCGCGCCTCGTCAAGGTGCCGCTTACCGACAACCAGTTCGCCGTGCTTGTCTCCTTCGATTTCAACACCGGCAGGCTCGGCAAATCGACATTGCTCAAAAAGCTGAATGCCGGTGACTATGACGCCGTGCCGCTGGAGCTGATGAAGTGGGTCAATGCCGGCGGCAGGCGGGTGAAGGGACTGGTCAATCGCCGGTCTGCTGAAGCCGGGCTTTGGGCCAAGGGCGAGTTCGTCGCCTCCAACACCGTTACAGCCGCGCCGAATCCGCCCGAAGTGGTGAGCAAGGAGAACATCTCGTGGCTCGCCGGCATTCTTTCCTCGCTCGGCTTCGCGTTTACGGGCAACGGCCCGCTGCAATGGGCATTTGCCGGCATCATTGCCGCTGCCTTCGCGATCGGCGCCTTCCTCTTTCTGCGCAAGAGGCTCGATCCGGCATGATCGCCTGGCCGAAGATCCTATCCGGCGGGCTTGTGCTCGCTGCCATCACCTGGGCCGTGCTCGAAATCCGGGCGGACGGCGCCCGGTCCGTTCTTCATGCGATCGAAAGGCAGAACAATGACGCTGCGAACCGCGCTCAGGAGAAGCGCCTTGATTACGATTCCTGCCTTGATGCTGGCGGGCTGTGGGACTTCGGGGCCGGAAAATGTCATCGGTCTTAGAAGCGTCGTCGGCGTCGATCTTGTCGGCGCGCGCGGCGCGACGCCGGCAGATCAACGCAAGATAGACAGGACAGTCGTCGGCCTGTGCGCGGCGGCAGTCTGGTCAAAGGCGGACTGCACACGGCATGGAGGGCGTCAGAATGTCTCCCGCTGACATCGACGTCAGCGTGCATCGCCAGCTCGGCGAACTGGTCGCGGGCATGCGCGGTCTGCAGGAATCGATCCGCCGGATCGAGGAGGGCGCGCAACGTGCCGAAGACAAGGCGACAAGCAGCCGGGCCGGCGTCCATCAACGGATGGACCATCTGGTTGATCGTGTCGGCGATCTGGAGACTTCCGTTTCCACGCTCGGCGGTGACGTCGCGGAGATGAAACCGGTGACCGACGACGTCAAGCGCTGGAAGCTGATGGGCATCGGCGCACTCGGCGTTACCGGCATCGCCGCCATGGCGCTCGGAGTCAGCTTTGCCGAGGCGATAAGGCGGATCGTATTCGTCATTGTCGGCAAGGGGTGACGGTGCCATCCGAGGGCACTGGTTCGCCTTGGCCGGACGGCGTGAACGCAGGAGATGAGTGCCCGATGACCTACCGCTATCTCTGCGGTGTCAGCAGAGCATGAGGCATGATGGGGGCTGCTGAAATGGTTCGATTGGGACTGGCCCAACCTATGCGAAGTCTAATGAAGCGTCTGGACGGGGTGTTCGGTGAAGGTGTGGATGCCGTCGCGTTCGATGGTGGCGAGGAACTCTTCATAGGCTTCTCGGTCCGTGGGGAAGGAATCTTCCCAGACGGTGGAGTAGCCTTCCTCGTCGATTACCTCGAGCGTCCAGTCGAGATTGGAGCCCGTCGGGCGTGATATGCGGATATGGACGACGACGTCGTCGTCGGCAAACTCGCCGGACAATTCCGAAAGCTCGAGGTCTTCTTCTGTTTGGGTCATGAGCGTTTATAACATGTCCTGACTGAGCGAACCAATCCTGTGACGGTCCCTGGCCCTTGCCTGCGTGGCGAGGCTGCATTTGCGCGGCCGGTCAGGCAAGGGCGGTTTGACGTCTTGATAGGCCGAAAGGCGATTACCATACAATAGGATAGGTGCGGCCGGGGTTGCTTTGCAACCCCGGCGTCTTTTGCACGTCATGATGCTGGTAACGGTGAGCCGGCAGGCGAACCATCTGCAATCCGTGCCGGCGCCGATCGTCCTTGCTGCTTCGACCACATTACTGGTCGGGTGCCACCGACCATGGCGCGCTTCTGCGCTCGAACCACAAGGCCCGCTCGCACAGGGCTGCCTCGTCACGCGTGCCGCCGCGAAATTCGCCGATGATGAATTTCGCCAGGCGATCGGCGCGATAGTCGGTGCGTGGCATGCTTGCGGCAAGGCAGGCGGTATTGAGGACTCGCTGGAGCATGGCGATCTCAGCCGGGCTGAACGCACAGTCCAGACGCTTGGAATGATGCTGCATTTGAACCTCCCATATGCGACTGCGGCGGTTCTTATCTTGCCTTGTCGGCCCGTATCGGCTTGCGCTGACGTATCAGCTGGTCGAGGTCCGTTTTATACGGTCCGTGCTTTGCGAAAACCTCACGGGCCTCCAGCGGCGGCAGGCCGGAGGCGGCTATAAACTCCTCCAGATCGTATCGCGTGTTCCAGTTTTTGACGACTCGGCCGAACTGTCCTTTCGTGTCTGATGCAAACATAACGAACCTCCCGTTCTGGAGGATAAATTCCCGATGCGAACGGTGGTTCCACGGTGTTGAAAATTCCGTTTTCAGGTGCGTTCAGACCCTGCTCTCGATGCGCGGAGCGCCATCTTGCCCGCGGCGCAGCCGGGGACGTCTGCACGGCACGCGTCGCCTTGTGTTCGGTGAAAATTCATCTGCCCAGGCAGCCTCACGACCGACGGTTGTCGACAATTTTCTGTGATAGGCCAGAAATCGCCACACGCGGCCCGTTGCAGTTGTGGTTCTGCAAGCGGGACCGGAATAGAATGCGCCATTACACATTATCTTGAATGCGGTCTCGTTTATCCACGGAGAGGCCGCATTTTTTTGTCACCGCCTCAGCGGTGATGCGGGCTGCGCCGAGCGGGTCTGGCGACCCAGATGTCGACGGTTTCCATCTCTTCTGTCTTTGACGGCATCCTTCGCAGTTCGCGCCATAGCGCGCGTTCGAGCAGCGTGCGCTCGTTGCTATTGCCGATGCGAAACTCATCCATGATGAACTTGGCCAGCCGGTTGGCACTTTCGCCGCGGCGCGGGACGTGTGCGGCAAAGCAGGTCGCGTCGAATACCCGCTGCAGCATTTCGATGTCATCCGGACTCAATTCACTGCCCGAAGCCTCCGGGAGATCATGCATTCGAACCTCCTTCATGGACGTCCATAGCCAATGCCGAAAGAAGAGAGGATACATCAGTCGCGATACTGGGCAATACGGAAATATTTGCCTGCGCCGGCCGCCGAGAGATGTGAGCCATTCCTGCGGCTGTGTTTGCGCAAACACCGAACCGCCACGCGCACGATCGTTCAAGATCGGCATCTGTGCTTTATGCATGCTGGCGCTCCATCGACACGAGGAACGACATGACGGATAGCATCGAGACGACCGATCGCAAGGCAATCAATTTTTCCGAGAAGCTGGAGATGATTGTGGAACTGTGGCAACCGCGCGTGGTCGCCGAAATGAACGATTACCAGTTCAAGCTGGTGCGCATCGAGGGCGATTTCATCTGGCACGACCATCCGGAGACCGACGAGACGTTCATCGTGCTCGACGGTGTGCTGCGGATCGACTTCCGCGATGGCGCCGTGCGGCTTGGCCCGGGCGAGATGTTCGTCGTGCCTCGGGGCGTCGAGCACAAGCCGTTCGCAGAGAGCGAGGTGCGGTTGCTGCTGATCGAACCGCGTGGCGTTCTCAACACCGGCCATGCCGGTGGCGATCGCACGGCGCAGAACGACCGCTGGATCTAACGCGCTGCGCGATCTTTTCAGATTCGCTGCAGCGCCGCGCGTCAAATACGACGCGCAAAGGACGCTGTAACGCCTTAAATCTGCTGCATAATTTTCTCCTTAAATCGATTCCGATTTAAGGAATTATGCAGTAGGGCAGGACCGTTGCGCCGACGTCGGGTGATCGCCCGGGCCTGAACCGCATTCCCGATGCTCGAAGGGCGGGTCGGGCGAACGGCAAGGCATGTAAGGGCGAAACCGGCAGCACGGGTCAGTGCAATGCTGGGGTAATGAAATCAGTCGAATTTGCCGCCAATGCTCCAACAATGAGGATTGGCGTCATCCCATGTGTCTTCTCAGAATCGGTCTGCTGGCATGTCACCTGTTCGGGGTGCCGTCCCAGATGGAACACAGCCGCTTCGAAGAGAGCGGCAACGATCGCTTCGCGCTCGAGCGGCAATTCGTCCAGTATCGCCCGGACCCCTGCCGCGACGGGCGTTTCAGCGATGCTCGGCGAAACATGCCGACGCCAGCGCCGCCCTGATCAAGCGGGCGCGGCGGCGGCAAGGCCTGCCATGGCCGGGCGGCGGGTGCCGTCCGACACCGAGAAGCGCAACCGGTACTCCCGCGGCGACAGGCCGAGGATCTTGCGGAAGATCTTGCGGTAGGCGTTGGTGTCGTCGTAGCCGCTCTGCCAGGCCACCTGCTCGATCGACAGGTGCGAGCGCTCCAGCAGGTCGCGCGATTTGGCGATCCTCAGCCGCTGGCAATATTCCGTCGGGTTGAAGCCGGTTGCCTTCTGGAAGCGCCTGAGAAAGGTGCGGTCGCCGAGCCCGGCGCGCTCGGCCATCATCTGCAGCGTCACGCCCTTGGTGTTGGCGCCGTGCAGCCAGTGCTGGATCTTCAGGATGATGCTGTCACCATGGTCGAGCTTTGGCGCAAAGACACTGTAGTAGCTCTGCTCGCGGGCGCCGGGATCGATGATCATGAAACGCGCAGTTGCCAGCATCACATTGGTTCCGAGGAGCCGGTCCACAAGTTTCAGCCCGAGGTCGATCCAGGCCATCATCCCGCCGGCGGTGATGATATCGCCCTCGTCGATCAGCAGCTTGTCGGTGTCGATGCGCACGTCGCGGTAGCGATCGGCGATCAGGTCCTGGTGTGACCAATGGGTGGTGATCGTGCGACCGGCAACGAGCCCGGATTCGGCCAGCAGATAGGCGCCGCCACAGACCGAGCAGATGGTGGTGCCGCCTGCATGCTGTTCACGCACGAAGGCGGGCAGTTGGCCCATGCGCCCGCCGACCGGCAGCTCCGCCAGCGTGGGGGGCAGGATCAGCGCAACGAGACCGGAGGAGGGGCCGGGGTGGGTGTCGAGCGTCTTTTCGACCGAGCCATCCTCCTGAAGCTGCCAGTGGCTGATGCGGATCCGCGGTGCGCTTGCGCCGCCCTGTTCTGTCGCCTGCATGCCGGCCACCTGGAACATGTCGGTCAGGCCGTGAATCGCCGACTTCAGCGCCCTGGGATAAACGACGATGCCGATCTCCGCCGGTTCGCTTTCGAGTCGTTTTGTCACTTCTGCCCCCATCGTTGTCAGCTTTGCCGGTCGAGAGGTTAGGCCGGTCATTCTATCAATTCAACCAGCGCTCCGGAACGGAGATCGCCGGTCAACCGAGATGGAAGAGGGCAGGACAATGATTGAAGCAAAAGCAGTTTCCACAGCAGTCTCCACTGGCCTTTCGCGCCGCACAGTTCTTTCGGCCGCCTTTGGCGCTGCGACCGCCGTCGCCGCCGTTCCGGCCGTCATTCGTCCGGCGAAAGCCGAAACCGCACCCAGCAACACAACCATTACGCAAGGAGCAACGACCATGGGCAGCCGCATCACCACGCGCGATGGCGTCGAGATCTATTACAAGGACTGGGGGCGCAAGGACGGCCCGGTGGTCGTGCTCAGCCACGGCTGGCCGCTGTCATCAGACAGCTGGGAGGCACAGGCCTTCCATCTCGCCAACAACGGCTTCCGCGTCATCACCCATGACCGCCGCGGTCATGGCCGCTCCTCCCAGCCCTGGGACGGCAACGACATGGATCACTATGCCGACGATCTCGCCGACCTGATCAATGCTCTCGACCTGAAGGACATCTTCCTGGCCGGCTTCTCCACCGGCGGCGGCGAGATCGCCCGCTATATCGGCCGCCATGGAACCTCCCGAGTGGCCAAGGCCGGGCTGATCTCGGCGGTGCCGCCGCTGATGGTCAAGACCGACAGCAATCCCGGTGGTCTGCCGAAAGACGTGTTCGACGGGCTGCAGGCGGCAAGCCTGAAGGATCGCTCCAAGCTTTATCGCGATATCGCCTCGGGTCCGTTCTTCGGCTTCAACCGGCCGGGTGCGGTGGCCTCGCAGGGCATGATCGACAGTTTCTGGCTGCAGGGCATGATGGGCGGGCACAAGAACACCTATGACTCGATCGTCGCCTTCTCGCAGACCGACTTCACCGAGGACCTGAAGAAGTTCGACGTGCCGACGCTGATCATCCATGGCGACGACGACCAGATCGTGCCGATCGATGCCGCCGCCCGCGCCTCGAAGCAACTCGTGCCGAGCGCCACCCTGAAGGTCTATCCCGGCGCGCCGCACGGGATCACCGATACCCACAAGGACCAGCTCAACGCCGACCTGCTCGAATTCGCCCGGTCTTGAACCTTGGCGCCGGCCGGTGCTGCGGAAAAGGCTGCCGGCCGGGCGCTCTCCCTCGAAACGGAAGGAACCGATCCATGACCCGCATTGACGATAAAACCTCGTGCCTCAACCGCCGTTCCTTTCTCGCCGGTTCGGCGGCAGGTGCGGCCTTGCCGCTGCTGCCGAAGGGCGTTTACGCCGCAGACACCCGCCGGTTCACCTATGGGAATTTCGATATCGCGGTCGTCAGCGACGGCTTCCTGACGCTGCCGGTCAGTATCGTGCTGCCGGACGCAGCACCTGAGGAACGTGACGGGATCATGCGCCGGCTTGGCGGCACGCCGGAGGGTGCGCCCTTTCACACCAATATCCCGATCATTCGAACCGGCCGCGACCTGATCGTCGTCGACAACGGATCGGGCGGCAATTTCCAGGCGAGCGCCGGCAAGCTTTCGGCCAATCTGGCGACGGCAGGCATCGACCCGGCTGACGTGACCAAGGTCGTCTTCACCCACGCCCATCCCGATCATGCCGGCGGCACGGTGGGGGCAGGCGGTGAGCTCACCTTCCCGAATGCCCAGTATTTCGTCTCCGAACGCGAATGGGCATTCTGGACGGACCCGAACTACGAGCAGACCATGCCGAAGGCGCTGCACGGCTTTGCTCGCGGCGCGCAGCGCGACCTCTTTGCGGTCAAGGAGCGGCTGACGCTGGTGAAGCCCGGTGACGAGATCGTGACCGGGATGCAGGTGCTCGACACGCGCGGGCACACGCCCGGCCATATCTCGCTGGAGCTTGACGGCGGCGACGGGCTCGTCATCACAGGCGATGCGGCGACCAGCAATATCGTCTTTTTCGAGCATCCCGACTGGCATTTCGGTTTCGATACCGAGCCGGAACTGGCGCTGAAAACCCGCAAGACGCTGATCGACCGGGCGGCCACGGAAAAACTGACGCTGCTCGGCTACCACTGGAGCTATCCCGGCATCGGGCGGGCTGAGCGAAACGGCGCCAGGTATCGCTTCGTCGCCGGGCTTTAACGGAGGGGCGAAGTGGCCAAGCTGGCATTGTCAGGGTTTGTCGGCAGGTTGAGGCGGCGCCTTGTCATGGCGCCGCCTTCTGTCGTCTCAAGGCTGAAGCTCGCTGTCCTTGATGTCGCTGATGGGCGACAGCATCTCCAGCGCCAGCGGGCGAGCCTTGCGCTTCCCGGCGGCGATGTCCGGCCAGTCGGGATTGGCGAGCGCGCCGCGGCCAAGCGCGATCATGTCGGCACCGGCCTGCAGCACCTGCTCGGCACGGGCGATATCGTGCAGTCCGCCATTGGCGATGACGAACAGATCCGGAGCATGCTGGCGGGCAAGGGTGACCAGCGATCTGCCTCCCTCCGAAAAGGCCGGTTGCCAGGCCTCGAACTCGGTCACGTGCACGAAGTCCGCGGGGCTGGCGGCCAGCGCCTTGAAGACCATGGCCGCGCCGTCCTCGCCTTCCATCCATTTATGCTTGTTATCGTTGACCTTGCCCTGGGACAGGCGGATGCCGACGGGCACCGTATCGCCGACGGCGCTGCGAACGGTGTCCAGCACTGCGAGGCTCAGGCCCAGCCGCTTGCCGATGTCGCCGCCCCAGCGGTCCTGGCGCTGGTTGGTGTAATCGGTGAAGAACTGGTCCAGCAGATAGCCGTTGGCGCCATGGATCTCGATGCCGTCGAAGCCGGCGACCTCGATGGCAAGCGTGGCAGCCTGCGCAAAGCCGGCGATTGCTTCGGCAATATCCGTCTCGTCCATCTCCCGTGGCACGGCATAGAGGCCTTGGCCGTGGTAGGAGACCATCTGCTTGCCTCTCGGCCTCAGTGCCGAGGGCGCGATGGTGTCGCTGCGGAAGGGATTGCCCTGGGCAAGCGCGCCGCCGTGCATCAACTGGGCGAAGATGCGCCCGCCGGCTGCATGGACGGCATCGACGATCTTCTTCCAACCTTCCGCCTGTTTCCGGTCGGCAAGCCCCGGCTGGCCCTTGTAGGTCTGCGCATAGGCCTTGTCGGGATAAATGCCTTCGGTGGTCAGGAGGCTGAACCCACCCTTGGCGAAGCGCTGGTAGTAGCGCGCCATCCTTTCGGTCGGCACGCCGATAGTCGTGGCGCTGATGCGGGTCATCGGCGCAACGGAAAGCCGGTTGGCGAAGGCCAACCCTTTGAGCGTCGTGCCGGTCAGGATCGGCGAGGCAACCGTGCCGTGGGCGTTCATCTCAGCGATCCCCAGCCAGTGCTATCGCCTCGATCTCGATCATCGCCTGCGGCGAATAGAGCGAGGCGACCTCGATGATGCTGTCGGCGGGATAGGGCGCCGAGAACCATTTGCGGCGCAGCTCGACGATCTTCCCGAAGTTCTCCATCGAGCGCAGGAAGATCGTCACCTTCACCACTTTGGAAAGGCTGGAACCGGCGGCGGTCAAGGCGCGGTCGAGATTGCGAAACGCCTGCTCGGCCTGTCGGTCGAAATCGTCCTCGCCGACGATTTCGCCATCGTCGCCGATTGCGGCCTGGCCGGAGACGAAGACGAAGCCATTGGCCTTGATCGCCTGCGACAGCAGGAAGGGCGCATAGGGATCCGGCTTGGTGACGACCTGTTCAAGAGACATGGAATGTCCTTTCATGCTTGAGATTTTCTCAGCTCGGCGCTGTTGCCTTGCCTGTTGAAGGCAATATGTTGAGGCAATCGCGTGCTGACAAAGGACGATTTCTCAGTCGATAGATGAGCTGAATTCATGTATGAGGGGATAATGAGGAAGTTGCCGCCGCTTGGCGCCCTGCGGGTCTTCGAAGCGGCCGCCCGGCGGCTGAGCTTCAAGCAGGCCGCCGAAGAACTGAACGTTTCGGCGACTGCCGTCAGCCACCAGATTCGCCAGTTGGAGGAGATGCTGGCGGTGAAACTGTTCGAGCGCGAGACGCGGCAGGTGCATCTGACGGCTGCCGGAAAGGCGCTGTTTCCGGTGTTGCGCGACGGTCTCGACCGTTTCGAGCAGGCGATTGCAGACGTGCGCCGCCAGCAGGACGGCAAGGTGGCGCGGCTCACCTCCACCGTCGCCTTCGTCGCAAGGCGCCTGGCGCCGCTCGCCGGCACATTTCGCGAAGCCTATCCGGATTGGACGCTGAGACTCGATGCCTCCAACCGGACCGTGGATCTGGAAGCAGATGCCGATGCCGCCATCCGTTTTGGCCCTGGGCATTATCTGGGCCTTGTCACAGAGCCGCTGTTTGCGGACCGTTTCGCGCCGATCTGCGCGCCGCGTCTGGCTCCATCCGGCGCCGCCGATCTTCGGCAGGCGACGCTTATCCATTTCGACTGGGGGCTTGCAAGGCGCGACGATCCGCGCGCGCCGGTCTGGCGGCAATGGCTGGCGCGTGCCGGCGTCGAAGGCGTGGATGCCAATGCCGGCATTTCCTTCACCGACGAAATCCACGCGGTTCAGGCCGTCGTGGCCGGGCAGGGGGTCGGGCTGTTGAGCCTCACGCTGGTGGCAGAGGAGCTTGCCTCCGGCATTCTCGTCCAACCATTTTCGCTGTCACTCGAAGGGGACCGCTACGATCTCGTCTACAGTCCGCACATGGCTGACCGGCCGGCGACCCGCCTGCTGCGCGACTGGGTGATGGCGCAGTTCGGCAGCGGCGATTGCCGATCCGTGCCCTGACGCCTCCGGCATGTTTCCATGCAGGAGTTCAACGTGCTGCAGCGACCTCTGCGCGTAGGACGCGCGGCGCTGTAGGCGTCAGGTGCGCCGCTCAGTCGTCGAAGTCAAAGACATCGTCCGGCTGCCAGCGCCGACTGGTGAGACGCAACGACCGGTCGGGCTCGATGATGTAGGTTTCGTAGACCTTCCGGCCATATTGGTCGATGAACTGGTGCGGCACGATGCTGCCGACCGGCGCCTTCGTCAGCTTTGTGCGCGGCTGGCCGCCATAGGTGATGCTGCCGGGGATGGGCTCAAGGTTCGGCGAGTAGCCATAGGTCTGGACGCCGGCGGTGCAGCCACTGAGAAGCAGGGCGACGGTAATGGCGGCAAGGGCGTGTTTCATGTCGGCGGTCCTCTGTCATGCAGGAGGCGGAATGGATTTCTGCCCGATGCGATGCGCGACTCCCGGGCGGCCCGATTTATTCCGGCCTTCGCAGGCGATTGTCCAACGCCTTTCTCTAAAGTGTAGCGCGTCAAAGGAAATTTCCAAGTTGCGGGCACGCGATTGCCGGTAGCGACAAGGCCCACGCCGGCAGAGACAGACCTACTGCATAATTCCTTAAATCGGAATCGATTTAAGGGATAAATTATGCAGCAAGTTTAAAGTGTTACAGCGTCCTTAGCGCGTCATGTTTGACGCGCGGCGCTGTAACCGCGGGAAATCGGCTCTTCTTCCCCGGTGAGACCGTCACGCAGCATCTGGACCTTTTCGTTGAGGTCGATCATCTCGGGCACGGTGAAGCCGGAACGGCGCAGCAGCGTATCGGTGAGGCAGGCGGTCTTGGGGCGGAGCTCCTTGCCCTTCTCGGTGAGGAAGACCTCGACCAACCGCTCGTCGACCGTGCTTCTGCGTCTCGAAAGGAAGCCCGCTGCCTCAAGCCGCTTGACCGCCGGCGTGATCGTGCTCGGCTCCAAACCGAGCCTGTCGGCGATCGCCGATATGCTCAAGCCATCCTGTTCCCACAGCGCGCTGACGGCGAGGTACTGCGTATAGGTCACGCCGAGCGCATCGAGCATCGGCTTGTAGGCGCGATTGATGGCGATCGCTGCCGAATAGATCGAGAAGCAGAGCTGGCTGTCGAGCGGCAGCGGTGCGGGTTCGGTCATTGGTGGTCTCCAATTTAAGGCCGTGGTTTTTCATAACCTTAGCACAAAAACAATTATTGCGATAATAAAAATACTGGACAGATGAATCGGCAAGGCGTATCTAATGATTATCGCGATAATGAATGTCGCGCCAAGCAAATCAGGAGTTGCGCACATGTTGAAGAAATCTCTGCTTGCCGCCGCCACCTCGCTCACACTGACCGCTATCGGCACCACCGCATTCGCCGCAGAGGCGGGGGCAAAGAACGTCGTCCTCGTCCATGGCGGCTTCGTCGATGGCGCCGGCTGGAAGGGCGTCTACGACATCCTGAAGAAGGACGGCTACACCGTCAGCATCGTCCAGAACCCGACGACCTCGCTTGCCGACGACGTCGCTGCCACCAGGCAGGCGATCGACAAGCTTGATGGACCGGTCGTGCTGGTCGGGCATTCCTACGGCGGCGTGGTCATCAGCGAAGCCGGCACCCATGAGAAGGTCCAATCCGTCGTCTATATCGCCGCCTTCGCGCCGGATAAGGGCGAGTCGGTCTCGTCGCTGATCGCCAACCCACCAGCTGGCGCGCCGGTGCCGCCGATCCTGCCCCCGGTCGATGGCTTCCTGTTCCTCGACAAGGCAAAGTTCGCCGCTTCCTTTGCCGCCGACGTCGATGCCGAGACGGCGGCATTCATGGCCGATTCCCAGGTTCCGTGGGGCGTCGAAGCGTTGGCCGGTGCCGTGACCGAACCGGCCTGGAAGACGAAGCCGAGCTACTACCTGGTCGCGGGAGAGGATCGCATGATCCCGCCGGCCGCCCAGCAGATGATGGCAAAGCGCGCAGGCGCCACCGTCGTCGAAGTGCCCGGCAGCCATGCCATCTATGTCTCCAATCCCAAGGCTGTCGCCGAAATCATCGAGAAGGCTGCGGAAACCGCCAACTGATCGTCGGCGACGAGCCACATAGGGACAATCGACCAAAGACAGGGCCGGGAGAGGGATCTCCCGGTCCTGTTTTCACGGGAGGTCTGCGGGGCGTTTCGCCCTCATACCCAGATTTGTCGCCGGGACGAATTCCGATTTGGAGAAACATGCGGTAGTCCTTGGGTGAACGTCCCCGCGGATTGCGCGTTAGGCCCATGCGCCCGCCGCGTGGTCCGTCTCGCCACCCAGTCCTTCTGCCCAGCCCAGGTGTTGCATGACCGCCGAACAGTCACTCGCGTTTATCGTCATCGGCGCCATGATGGCATTCTTCATCTGGGGGCGGTTTCGATATGACGTGATCGCCTGTTCCGCCCTGATGCTTTCCGTCGCCGTCGGCATCGTGCCCTTCGATCATGCCTTCGATGGTTTCAGCGACGACATCGTGATCATCGTCGGCAGCGCTCTGATCGTCAGCGCCGGGGTGGCGCGCTCCGGGGTCGTGGATGCGGCGATCCAGCGGTTCCTGCCGAACATCTCCTTGGTCCGGGCGCAGCTCGCGCTGCTCGTCGTCACCGTGACGATCCTTTCCGCCTTCATCAAGAACATCGGCGCGCTGGCGATCATGCTGCCGGTCGCCTTCCAGTTCGCCCGGCGCTCGAATGTGCAGCCCTCCGTTTTCCTCATGCCGATGGCCTTCGGCTCGCTGATCGGCGGGCTGATGACCCAGGTCGGCACCTCGCCGAACATCGTCGTTTCGCGCGTGCGCCAGGAATTGACTGGCGAGAGCTTCACCATGTTTGACTTCACCCCCGTTGGCGCGACATTGGCGCTGGTCGGCGTGATCTTTCTGCTCTTTGCCTACAAGCTGGTGCCGCAGCGCGCCAGCCAGCAGGTCTCGGTCCAGTCGGCGATCGAGATCACCGACTATACGTCCGAGGCCGTAGTCGCGGCAGGCTCGCCGGCGATCGGCAAACCGCTCAACAGTCTGGTCAAGCTTGGTGACGGCGGCGCGGTCGTCATAGGCATCTTTCGCCGCGGTCTGCATCTGGCGCCGCTGCCGGACGTGACGGTCGAGGCCGAGGATATCCTGCTGCTCGAGGGCGGTCCGGCGGCGCTCGACCGTATCGTCTCGCAGGCCAGGCTGAAGATCGCCGGCGACCGTGCGCTGCATGGCCGCGAGAAGACGGGCTCGGAAATCGAGGCGGTGGAGGCGGTCGTCGGCAGCGGTTCGCCGCTCGAAGGCATGTCGGCCCAGCGCCTGGCGCTCTTCAATACCCACAACATCAACCTGCTCGCCGTCAGCCGGCAGGGCGAGCGGCTGAAGCAGCGGCTTGGCAGCATCCGCTTAAGGGCTGGTGACATCGTCGTGCTGCAGGGCGCGCGCCGCGAGCTGCCGTCGTTCCTGCAGGATTTCGGCTGCCTGCCGCTGGCGCAACGCGAAATCCTGCTTGGCACCATCCGCACGGCGACGCTGCCGCTCCTGGTGCTTGCCGCTGCCATGGGCTCGACCGCCGTCGGCCTGGTGCCGATCCCGATCGCCTTCTTCGCCGCTGCCCTTGCCATGGTCGTCTTTCGCATCATTCCGCTGCGTGATGTCTATCGCTCGGTCGATGGGCCGATTCTGGTGATGCTGGCAGCGCTGATCCCGGTCAGCGATTCGCTCCGCACGACGGGGGGCACCGACGTGATCGCCAGCTGGCTCGGCACGGTTGCGGCCGGGCTGCCGCCGGCCGGTGCGCTGACGCTGATCCTGCTGGCGGCGATGGCGGTGACACCGTTCCTCAACAATGCCGCGACCGTGCTGGTCATGGCGCCGATCGCCGCCAGTTTTGCGACCTCGCTCGGCTACCGCCCGGATGCCTTCCTGATGGCGGTCGCCATCGGTGCCGGCTGCGATTTCCTCACCCCGATCGGCCACCAGTGCAACACGCTGGTCATGGGGCCGGGTGGCTACAAGTTCAGTGACTATCCGCGCCTCGGCTTTCCGCTCTCCATCGTGATCGTCATCGTCAGCGTGCCGGCGCTGATCGCGGTCTGGCCGCTGCGGTAGAACAGGTTGGCATGGCCCCTGCAGGCGCCGCTGTGCCGGTGGTCGTTAGCCGTCAGCCGCCGAGAATGGTGACGAGAACGGCACCCCAGAGCGCCAGCAGCACATTGCCGATCGCATAGCCGAGGCCGTAGCCCAAGGTCGGCACCTGGCTGCCGGCGCTCTCCTGTACGGCTGCCAGCGCCGGCGCCGATGTTCCGGCGCCGCAGCAGGTGCCTGCGAGCACGCCTTCGTTCATGCGGAAGACCCAGCGGCCGAGCGCGAGTGCGGCGACGTGCGAAATCACGCAGATCAGGCAACTGGCGATGACCAGCGCCGGTCCGGACTGGATCAGGCCGGCGACGAAGCTCGGGCCGGCCGAGATGCCGACGCAGGCGATGAAGGCGCAGAGCCCGACGCTGTCGAAGAACCAGAGGGTCGCCTCCGGCACGAAGCCGAAGGTGCGCCTGACCGAGCGCAGCCAGCCGGCGACGAGGCCGGCGACGAGGACGCCGACCGCGACGCCGAGACCGATCTCCAATGCTCCGAGTTTCAGGGCGGGAATGCCGATGATGCCGCCGAGAAAAATGAAGACCCCGACAAAGACCATGTCCGTCGCCGTCGTCTCGCGGTCGGCATAACCGAGCAACGCGGCCGCATCCTCGACATGCCGCCTGGCGCCGGCGATCGACATCACGTCGCCGCGGCGGACGGTCAGCCCGGGAAAGATCGGGATCGGCTGGCCGGCGCGCAGGATCCCGCGCAGGAAGACCGAACGCGCCTCCGGCTGTTCGTTGAGCTGCCACAGGCGTTTTCCGGCAATTTCCTTGTTGGTCACCACCACGTCGAGGATCTCGACCGGGATGTCGAGAAGCTCGCGATCATCGAGCTCGGTGCCGATCCGGCTCGCATATTCGACGAGGAAGCCGCGAAGACCGGCGACCGCGATGACGTCTCCCGCCTGCAAGCGCTCCTTGGCTGAAGGGGTGATGATCTCGTTGCCCCTGCGGATCTGTTCGATATAGGCTTTCTGCCGTTCCGGAACTTTGGCTTCCGCTTCCTGGACCGTCAGGCCGACGAGAGTGTCGGCAATCTGGAAAGCGCGCGCCTCGATGTCGCGGCGGGCGGTGTTGTTCATATCGTGCGGGGTGATGTTGAGCTCGGCTTCGAGCTCGGCGCAGGCCTCCTTGAGGCTGCGGCCGAACATCCGAGGCGCCAGTTGCGACTGGACGAGGATCGCGCTCACGACGCCGACGAGATAGGCGACCGCAAACGCGGTCGCGACCGCGGATTCGAACTGGCTGGTGGCTTCGGGTGTCGGCGACGTCTTGCGGAAGGTGTCGATTGCGACGCCGACGGTCGCCGATTCCGTCGCTCCGCCCGCAAGTACGCCGGCTGCCGTTCCGAGATCGAAGCCAAGGAAAATCGAAAGAACGATCGCGGTGACGAGCGCGACGACACACAGCGTGACGGTGACGGCGATCTGCGGCAGTGCATCGGCATTCAGGCTCTGGAAGAACTGCGGGCCGGTGCGGTAGCCGATGGCGAAGAGGAAGAGCAGGAAGAAAGCCTGCTTCACGTCGTTCGACAGCACGGCGCCGGTCTGGCCGATCAGAACGCCGGCAAGCAGGCAGCCTGTGACGGCCCCGATCGTCACGCCCGCGATCGTGATCTTGCCGATCGCATAGCCGATGCCCAGTGCGAGAAACAAGGCAAGCTCCGGATGCATTCGCAGGCTATTGAAGATGGTGTCGAGCACGCGACGATCCTTCCCGTTCTGCCCGCCGAAGAAGGGCGCCTTCGGCCGGGCGATGCGCTGGTCACTGGGCTGGCAGGGGCTTTCATGCCTGCTGGAAATGCTTCTGGGCGCCAGGTCTGGTCAAACAGGCGAGGGGCGGCCGACCGCAGAGTGGCCGGCCGCCTCGTTGCACTAACTGATCTTGAGACCCTTTGCCGCCTGGTACGTCTGCACATAGCCGCGCGCCACGGAGCGCACGGCACGGCCGATCTGCGAATAGGCCTCGTCGTTGAGGTTGGCGAAGGAGACGCGGGCCGACCAGTTCGGCGCATCGAAGCCCGAGCCGTTCAAGAGAACGATGCCGTGATCCTCGGCGAGCCGGAAGGGAATGTCGAGTGGGTGGATATTGTCCTTGACCCAGTCGACGACATCCTGGCCCACATATTTGCGTAGCCAGAACTCGAAATCGATGATGCCGTAATAGTGGTCGAAATAGATGCCGGGATTGGGCTCCACGCCCATGCCGTTGACGAGGTTCCAGAACCGCTTCTCGCAGATGGCGATGCAGGCCTTCTGATAGAGCTTCTCCACGTCCATCAGCTCGACAAGGCTGAAGAGCGACATCATGACCTGCTGGGGAAGCGACAGACCGGCGGTGTGGTTGAGCGCCACGTCGCGGCTGTCGGCGACGATGCGGTCGATGAACTTGACCTCGCGCGGCTTCGGCGTCATCGCCTTGTAGCGTTTTTCCAGCAACTGCTGGATCGGTTCCGGATGCGCCTTGATCTTCTCCTCGAAAATGTTGTCCTCAGCAACCGCAATCACGCCAAGGCGCCAGCCGGTGCAGCCGAAATACTTCGAATAGGAATAGACGCCGATCGTGTTGCGCGGGAGATGACCGAGCAAGGACTGGAAGCCGGGAACGAACGTGCCGTAGACGTCGTCGGTGAGAACGATCAGATCGGGACGCTTCGTGTTGACGAGATCGACAAGGCGCTTGATCGAATCGGGATCGAGCGCGACGGCGGACGGGTTGCCGGGATTGACCAGGAACAGCGCCTTGACTTCGGGGTTTTCGAGTGCCTTGACATCTTCGTCGGTAAGCTGGAACCGGTCTTCCTGCTCGGCGCTCACATTGATGGTCTTGAGGGTGTAATCCTCGAGCTGCGGCATCTCGAGATAGGGCGTGAAGATGGGCGTGCCGAGCGCGATCGTGTCGCCGGCGTTCAGGATGCGCGCGTTCTTCAAGGCCTTGAAGATGTAGCACATGGCCGCGGTGCCGCCCTCGACCGGATAGAGGTCGAACTTCACGGCCGGCCGGTGACCGGCGCACATCGCCCACATGAGATACTCATGCGTGATGATTTCGTTGTGATGCAGCGCCCGGTCCGGAACGGGATAGTTGTCGCCGATGATCGAGTCGGTCAGTTCGTGCACGAAAGCGTCCGGTTCAAATCTGAACGTCTTGATGGCGAAGGCGACCACGTCGGACAGGGTCTTTGCGGCGGGAACACCCTCGTCCTCCTCGTCCGTATCGGCGACGGTCTGAAGCTGTTTCTTGATCCACTTCTGGAACCGTGCATGGGCACCGTCCTGCGGCGGCATGCCCGCCACGCCCGCCTTGGGGTCGTAATAGGCCCGTTTCGCCTCGGTCAGCGCGAACTGGCCGAGCAGGAAGAAGGCTTCACGCGCCCGCGTCGCCGTCCAGTTCGGATTGCCGCGGCCGGCGTTCAGGAATGCCTTGGTGGATTTTTGAGCGCTCACCTTGGCGAGCTTGATCAGTTCGTCCTTGATCTCGAACGGGCTGAGATCGGAGATACTGTCGTAGAATTTTCTGTCCAACATGAACCACACTCCCAATAAAGGACGTTCCCTGTTTCTCGGAACGATGCTCTTAGTTTACTGCCCGCCGGAGGGTGCCAGCAGGATGACGATGACGAGACCGAAAATGGTCAAAAGTGTATTGCCGATGGCATAGGGCATGCCGTAGCCCAGCGCCGGAACCTTGCTCTTCGCCGCTTCCTGGATCATGCCCAGTGCCGCCGTTGTCGTGCGCACTCCGGCGCAGGCCCCAAACAGGATCGCCGGATGAAAGCGGAAGACGTAGTGGCCGATTAGGACCGAAGCGATCATCGGCACGGACGTCGACACGATGCCCCACAGGAGCAGGGAAATGCCGACCTCCTGCAGTCCCGCGACAAAGCCCGGGCCGGCGCCGATGCCCACGACGGCAATGAAGATGTTCAAGCCCAGAGTGTTCAACAGCCAGAGCGCCGGAGACGGGATTCGGCCGAAGGCAGGGTAGGTGGTGCGAAGCCATCCGAGCACAAGGCCGGCGAGAAGCGCGCCGCCGGAGGTGGACAGGCCGATCGGTATGCCGCCAATCGTCAGCGTCAGGGCGCCGATCATGGCGCCGATGAAAAGCCCCCAGCCGAGGAAGGCAATGTCGGTCGTTTCGACCGGGCGATCGGCAAAGCCGAGTGCCTTGATCGCGGCTTCGACGTGTCTCCTGGCGCCGCCGAGGGTGACGATATCGCCGCGTTCGACGGTCGTGCCGGGCAGGACCGGGATCTCGACCAGCGAGCGCATGATCTTGCGGGCATAGACGCCGCGCGCCCAATCTTCGGTGCTGACGTCGGCGAGCGTCCTGCCGGCGAGCGCCTTGCTGGTCACGTAGACGTCCACGACCTCGGCTTCGGCGTTCAGCAGTTCCTTGTCCTCGACCTCAAGCAGCTTGGTATCCAGGTTCTCGACGAGCAGGGCGCGTCTGCCGGAAAAGGCGACGACGTCGCCCGGCTGCAGCACGGTGTTGCCGTCCGCTTCGATGATCTGGCCGCCGCGCCGCAACCGTTCGACGAAGACGCGGATGCCGGGAAGCAGGTTCTTGACCGGCGTTCCGGTGAGCCCGCTCGCCTCGTCGACGCGATAGGCCCTGAGGCCGAAATCGTGGTAGGCGCGCGTGATCCCGGGTTCGCCGCTCTCGGATCCGCCGCCGAGCTTCGCCTCATATTCCTTGCAGGCGGCAGGAAGATCGATGCCGAGAAGCTTGGGGCCGAGCTGCGCCAGGATGATCGCCGAGCCGATGGTGCCCCAGATATAGGTCACCGCATAGGCAATCGGGATCTGATCGGTGTAGGTCTTGGCTTGTTCGGCGCTTAAGCCCATCGCGTTGATCTGATCGCTGGCAACGCCGATGGCCGCCGAAATCGTCTGAGAGCCAGCATACATGCCGGCGCCATAGCCGAGCGGCAGCCCGGCGATGAGCGCGCACAGATACGGGACGATCAGGCACAGCACCAATACCGATAGGGCGAAGAGGATCTGCTTGGGGCCGTCCGTGCTCAGGCCGCGAACGAATTGGGGGCCGACGCCGTAGCCGACGGCAAACAGGAACAGAAGGAACAGCGTCGACTTCAGGTCGCCGGAAACCTGGATCCCCAATTGCCCGATGACGACACCCGCCAGAAGCGTGGCGGTGACATTTCCAAGGTTGAACCCGGCGACCTTGATCGGACCGATCAGGAAACCAATGCCGAGGGCAAGAAAGACGGCCACGGGAGGATAGTTTCGAAGCGTCTCAACGAAAAAATCTATTGGGTTCACCGTCATCCCTTTCAGAAAGCTTGGTTACCACTACTCGCATCCGGGATTTACACGGACAGGTTGGATACTGCGTCGCGCGAGAACTGCTGTCGTCGACGAGCGAAATGAAGACAATGCCGGCGTGGATTGCCTTACTGAAGGACGCAATCACTTATTTTGAAAGCACATCACTGATTGTGCTTGTCTTCAAGTACGTAACAGTAACGGATGACGTTACGGGCTGTCGCTTGCGGTCATTGGAAACCGGCCGCAGGCTTCCGTGGTTCTTCGGTGCACTATGATGGGCTCCTAAAGGTCGGTGCTCGGCAAGCTCATTTTCGGCTTGCGTTATGTTATGATATTACATAACTAAATGCACATGAAGATATGCCGCATGTTGATATGCCTTGGCCGATCCGTTCCGGCGGTTGTCACCTCCGCCGAAGTGTGCGACGAAGGCTTTGATGGTGCTGCGACCGCGACAATGCGGAAGCGGCTGAAAAGGGAACACGGAACGGACGACCCGAATGGGGCCGAAACCGTGGCTGCCCCCGCAACTGTGAGCGGAAAGCGCATTCACACCATGTCACTGGCGATCAGCCGGGAAGACGTGGATGCGCGGCGACCCGCGAGCCAGGAGACCTGCCATCGAACCGATCAACCACAACGGACGGGGTGTTCCGATGGAAAAGAACTGGTTTTTGCGCGACGGCCATCCGTCATCAGACCGCTTTGCCACATTCTCTCCGGACCAATCCGGCGGAGAAGAGATATGGCCAATCCGGCATCCCGACAGCACAAGATAACGGTCTGCACCGATTGCCGTTTCACCGGCGGCCCCTGCCGGCCGGGCGCGGATCTGATCCAGCGGCTGAACCGCAGCATTGCGGCGCTCGGCGAGCCGCTCGACCAGGATTTTTCCATCGCTGGAACGGTCTGCATGGCCGCCTGCACAAGGCCTTGCACCATCGCCTTCCAGGCAACGGGAAAGGCGACCTACCTTTTCGGCGATATCGCGCCCGAGGAGGATATCGACGATCTCGTTTCCTTCGCCACGACCTATGCCGGGCGAGGCGACGGCATGACGCGGGCGGCCGAGCGGCCGCGCGGGCTCAACGGCAAGACGCTGGCGCGCATTCCGGCAGCGCTGCTGGTCTCCGAAGACATCGGCGGGCATTTCCAATGATGGCGCGGAGAGGGATGAACCGATGAGCTGCGCCGCGACAGGGGCCGGCCTTCGGGTCCGCGCCTTGGATTGGGGCCCGCGCCCGGAGCTGCGGCTCGTCCGCGAGGTCGACTTTGCCATTGCGCCCGGCAGCCGGCTTGCCATCCTCGGCCCGAACGGTGCCGGCAAGACGTCGCTGCTGCGCTGCCTCTATCGCTCGGCCCAGCCGATAGCGGGCACGATCGAGGTCGATGGCGTCGACATCTGGGCGATGACGGCGCGCGAGGCGGCCAAGATCATTGCCGTCGTGCTGCAGGAGATGCCGAGCGATTTTCCGTTCAGCGTGCGCGACGTGGTGATGATGGGGCGCATTCCCCGGCGTGAAGGCATGAGCGGTTGGACAGCGAAGGATCGCGAGACGGTGGCACATGCGCTCGAGCATCTCGATCTCACCCACCTTGCCGGACGGCAATTCTCGACGCTTTCGGGCGGCGAGAAGCAGCGGGTGCTGATCGCCCGGGCGCTCGCCCAGCAGCCGCGCATCATCATCCTGGACGAGCCGACCAACCATCTCGACATCCGCCACCAGCTCGAAATTCTCGACCTGTTGCAGACGCTGCAGCTGACGATCGTCACCACGCTGCACGACATCAACCTGGCCGCCGAATTTGCCACCGACGTGGCGATCCTGACGGAGGGCCGCATGACGGCCTTCGGCCCGCCCGAAGACGTGCTCAACCCGCAGGCGCTTTCCGCCGCCTTCGGCGTTACTGCCACTGCCCACAGCAACGCCGTTACCAGCGGCGCGCGCTTTTCCTTTTCACTCGCTCGACAGGGATCGATGTCATCATGAAGACCTTATTCGCCAGCTCCGCCCTTCTGCTCCTGACGCTTGCCGCGACGCCGGCGCTTGCCTTTCCCGTCACCGTCAAGAGCTGCAACCGCGAGGTGACCTTCGATGCCGCCCCCAAGCGGGCCGTCTCCAACGACGTCAATCTCACCGAAATGATGCTGGCCCTGAAGCTGCAGGATCGCATGGTCGGCTATACCGGCGTTTCCGGCTGGAAGACGCTGGACGAAAAGCTGCGCGAAGGCGTCAAGGCCCTGCCGGAGCTTTCGGAGAAATACCCGACCAAGGAGGTGCTGCTCAATGCCGACGCCGATTTCTACTTTGCCGGCTGGAACTACGGCATGAAGGTCGGCGGCGAGGTGACGCCGGAAACGCTCGAACCCTTCAAGATCAACGTCTATGAGCTGACCGAATCCTGCATCCACGTCATGGCCAAGGGCAAGCCGACGATGGACGACATGTTCGTCGATCTCATCAATCTCGGCCGCATCTTCGGTGTCGAGGAGCGGGCCGAGGCGCTCGTCGACGGCTATCGCGCCGATCTCGACAAGATCGTCACCGGCATTGGTGTCATCGAGCGTCCGACGCGCGTCTTCGTCTATGATTCCGGCGAGGAGAAGCCGTTTACATCGGGCCGTTTCGGCATCCCGACGGCGATGATCGAGGCGGCTGGCGGCGTCAGCGTCATGGACGACGTGGAGAAAAGCTGGACCGAGATTTCCTGGGAGCCGGTGATCGACAAGAACCCCGAGGTGGTGGTGATCGTCAACTATGGCGAGGTGACCGCCGAGCAGAAGATCGCCTTCATGAAGAGCAATCCCGCCTTTAGGAACATCGATGCCGTCAAGAACGACCGCTTCGTCGTGCTCGACTATGTCGAGGCGACGCCGGGGCCGCGCAACATTGACGCCATTGCGCGGCTTGCCGAGGCCTTTCACGGGCAGGCGATGTAAGCTGAGCGACCAGCCGGACGCGCGCCGACCGGCGCGCTTCTCCTATTCTCATCGAAAACTCACCATGGACGGACTGTGAAGATCACGACCGCCTTTCTCGCGGCGCTGCTGTTGTTGTGCCTGACGATCACTGCCGCCGTCTCATTGGGTTCGGCGCCGATCCCGGTCTCGACCGTCTGGTCGATCATCGCTTCAAAACTTTCACCCGGCAGCGTTGACGTCGTCTGGTCGGCCGGCCGCGAAAGCATCGTCTGGGACGTGCGTCTGCCGCGGGTCGTGCTTGCCGGGCTTGTCGGGGCGGGGCTGGCACTGACCGGCGCCGTGCTGCAGGCGGTCACCCGCAATCCGCTTGCCGACCCGCATCTGCTTGGTGTTTCCTCCGGCGGTGCGCTCGGCGCGATCATCGCGCTCCTGCACACCGGCCTCATCCTCGGCCTTGCCACCGTGCCGCTGTTTGCCTTTGCCGGCGCGCTGGTCGCAACCGCGCTCGTGGCGCTCGTCACGCGCGTTCTCGGCACCAATGCCGACAGGCTGGTGCTTTCCGGCGTCGCCGTCGCCTTCACCTTGACGTCGATCGGCAACCTGATGATTTTCCTCGGGGACCCGAGGGCGGTGCACACCGTGATCTTCTGGATGCTCGGCGGGCTCGGCCTTGCGCAATGGTCGCACCTTATCTATCCCGCCGTCGTGCTGACGGCCTGCCTTAGCTATCTCGTGCTGAGGTCGCGCGAGATCAATGCGCTTGCCATGGGCGACGAGACGGCGACGACGCTCGGCATTCCCGTTCGCCGGTTTCGCCTTGTGCTCTTCGTCGTCACCGCGCTTCTGACCGGGGTCATGGTCGCGTTTTCCGGCGCGATCGGCTTTGTCGGCCTGATGGTGCCACATTTCGTGCGGCTGTTTGCCGGCAGCGACAATGTCCGGGTCATTCCGCTTTCCGCCTTCGTCGGCGCGCTGGTGCTGATCTCGGCCGATCTCTTCGCCCGCGTCGTCATGGCGCCCGAGGACATGCCGATCGGCGTCGTGACCGGGCTTGTCGGCGGCATCGCCTTTATTGCCATTCTGAAGCGGCGCGCGTAAGCCATCGGCATGGACACGGTGCGATTGCCGCCTATCTCTACTGCATAATTCCTTAAATCGGATCCGATTTAGGGATAAAATTATGCAGCAAGTTTAAAGCGTTACAGCGTCCTTTGCGCGCCATGTTTGACGCGCGGCGCTGTAGAGCCGATCGACCCACAGCGCGACATGAGGAGCGAATGACCTATCAAGCTGAGGCCTTTACCCCGGATGACGTGCTGAAATTCTGGTTCGAGGAACTGTCGCTCGACCATTGGTTCAAGCCGACGCGCGAACTCGATGAACATTGCTTCCAGCGCTTCCAGTCGTCGCACCTCGCGCTTGCGAGGGAGATCGGCGACGTCTGGCGGGCGACCCCGGAAAACCGGCTGGCCGCGATCGTGCTTCTCGATCAACTGCCGCGCAACATGTATCGCGCCACGCCGCTCGCCTTTGCGACCGACGGTCTGGCGTTGAGGGAGGCCAAGCTCGCCGTCGGCGCCGGCGCCGACATGGCGGTCCGGCCGGAGTGGCGGGCGTTCTTCTACATGCCCTTCGAGCATTCGGAGAACCTGACGGATCAGACCATGGCGCTGAAGCTCTTCACCGAGCTCGGCGATCCCATGTATATCGACTATGCGATCCGGCACCGCGAGGTGATCGAGAAATTCGGCCGCTTCCCGCATCGCAACGCCTTCATCGGGCGGACGTCGACGGCGGCCGAACTGGCCTACCTGGCGCAGCCGGGCGCGGGATTCTGACGGTTTGAGCGGCGGCGAAGGCATGATTTCCCGTGCCTTTGCATCTTTCCGCCGTCTTTCGTATTCAAACCGCATTGTGACGATTGTCCGGGCGATTCCGTACCGGGCGAGGTTCGGGCTTTCGAGGGGTTTGAAATTGCATTTCGTGGGAAAGTTGCTCGCTGTTTCTGTCTGCCTGCTGTCGCTGGCCGGTGCCGGCGCTGTCGTGGCGCAAACTGCCCTGCCGGCGCAGACGACGACGCAACCTGCCCAGACGCCCGCTCAGGCCCCTGCCCAGACCAGTAACCAGCCGGCACAGAACGGCGCCCAGCCCGCCCAGGGCGGCGCCCAACCCGCCCAGAACGCGCAGCCGGCCGCCGATGGCAAGGCGCAGCCGGCACCGAATGCGCAGCAACCCGCCGGCGGTGCGGCCCAACCGGCGCAAAACGCCGCGACGCCTGCGCAACCGACCGACGCAGCCCTCGCTGCCGAAGCCGGCCAGAGCCAGACGGCGGAGCAACTGGCCGATGCCGGCAAGGAGCTGAAGCGGCTGAGGGACCTCGTTGCCAAGGCCAGTGACGACGATATCGCGCTTGCCGAACTCAAGGTTCGGGTCGATGCCGTCGCCAAGCAGATCATCTCCACCTCGATCGCCACGCGTCCGCGGCTCGACGAGATCAAGGCGCGGCTGACCGAACTTGGCGATCCGCCGGGCGAGGGGCAGCCGCCGGAAGCCGACATCGTCACGGCCGAACGCAAGCGGCTGCTGGCCGAACGCGGCGAGATCAATGCGCTGACGGGGGAGGCCGAGAGCCTGTCGGTCCAGGCGACGAAACTGTCAAACGGCATCACCGCCACCCGGCGTGCGCTGTTTTCCAACACGCTGCTGAAGAACACCGATGTTTCAGTCGAAATGTTCGATGAGGCGCTGTCGGCGACGGTCAATGAAACCAAGGTGCTGTCGCGCAGCACGATGAGCTGGCTGACCTTCGTCTGGAACTACAAGCGGATTCCCTTGCTGACCGCGATCTTCCTGTCGATCTGCGCGGCAATGGTTTTCCTGGTCGGCAGCAACAGGCTGTTTTCGCCCTATATCCATCACGACAAGTCCGACGAGGAGCCGAGTTATTTCCGGCGGCTGTCGGTTGCCTTCTGGTCGACGCTCATCCCGACGATTTCAACGGGTGCCTTCGCCGTTTCGAGTTTCTTCTTCCTGCACAGTTTCAACGTGTTGCGTTCCGATATCACGCCGATCATCGCGATTGCGCTTGCCGTCATCGTGGCCGGGTTCTTCGTCACCACGCTCGCCAATGCGGTGCTGTCGCCGCGGGAATCGCGGTGGCGGCTGGTGCGCGTGTCGGACCGCGGCGCCAAGGTGCTGTTGATCACCATCTTCGCCATGGCGCTGGTCAACGGCCTGGACTACATGTTCGGCGGCGTCAGCGAGGCGCTCGGCTCGCCCGTCGTTCTGACCGTGGTGAAGAGCTTCATCGCCTCCGTCGTCATCGGCCTGATCATCATTGCTTCGGCCTGGATCAAGCCGACGCTGAAGCGCGACGAGCCCTTCGACGCGCCGGGACGTCCCTGGCCACGCGTCGTCTCGATCGTGCTGATGCTGACCGGCGCGTCGCTGATCATCGCGGCCGCCTCCGGCTATGTCGGCCTATCCCGCTTCATCGCCACGCAGATCATCATCACCGGCGCCATCCTGGTGATGATGTATATCGGCTTCCTCACCGGCAAGGCGGTCTCGCGCCAGGGAGCGTTTGCCGAAACCGCAGCCGGGCGCTATCTCGAGCGCCGCTACAAGCTGGAACAGGTCGGGCTCGACCAGGTGGGTCTGGCCGCCGGGCTCAGCATCTACGCACTGGTGATCCTGTTCTTCATCCCGTTGATCCTGCTGCAGTGGGGCTTCCAGGTCGCCGACATCGAATCCTGGACCTATCGCGCCGTCACCGAGATCAAGATCGGCACCATCACCATCTCGCTCATGGGCATCATGGCGGGCGTCCTGTTCTTCGCGCTCGGCTACGTCGTCACCCGCTGGGTGCAGCGCTGGATCGACGGCAACGTCATGGCGCGCAGCCGGGTGGATGCCGGCGTCAGGAACTCGATCCGCACGGGCATCGGTTATATCGGCGTCGGGCTTGCGGGCCTGATCGGTCTTTCGGCGGCCGGTATCGACCTTTCCAATCTCGCGCTCGTCGCCGGTGCCCTCTCGCTCGGCGTCGGTTTCGGCCTGCAGAACATCGTGTCCAACTTCGTCTCGGGCCTGATCCTTTTGGTCGAGCGCCCGTTCAAGGTCGGCGACTGGATCGTCAGCGGCACGACGGAAGGCTTCGTCAAGCGTATCTCGGTGCGCGCCACCGAGATCGAGACCTTCCAGCACCAGTCGATCATGATGCCGAACTCGCTGCTGATCAACGCGTCGGTCGGGAACTGGACCCACCGCAACAAGCTCGGCCGTTCGGAAATTGCGGTGACCGTCACCTATGCCAGCGACCCACGGCGGATCATGGATCTGCTGGCCGAGATCGCCGGCGCCCATCCGATGGTGCTGAAGAACCCGTCCCCAACCGTCGGCTTTACCGCATTTGGCGATGAACGCATGACCTTCGAGCTCAGGATCTATGTGGCCGACGTCTTGACCGGCGGCGGCGTGCGCAACGACCTTCGTGTCGCCATCTACGAGCGCTTCCGCGACGAGGGCATCGGCGCGCCGTTCCCGCTCAAGATCGAGGACGTGCCGGTCGAGGACCAGACCGGCATCGAGAGCCACGAACCGGAGACGGTCGGCGAGCCCAAGGGCGCAACGTCGGCCGAGGCGAGGGCTGCCGCCTCGAAGAAAGAAGCCGCTTCCGCGGCGCCGCTTGACGAGGAAGGTGAAGAGGAAGGCGGCAAGCGCCGCGCTTCCAGCCGCCGCTCAAACCCCAACCGCTGATAAACGGAGCGTTCAGCCGCTATTCAGCCTGCCCGCGATAAAAAGCATGCAATTCTTCTTTTGACGGTCTAGGCTGTCACGGGCTGAAGAGGTGGCCGGAGCCACCGTCGCAATCCGACGGGGTGGCCGGCTGGACAAAAGGGCGGCGCCGCGGGCGTCGATGGGCGATGAAGACATTTGTGATTGCTTTGCTTTCCGGCGTGCTGGCGGCAGGGGCGGTATCGGCCGCGACTGTCACGAACAAGGATGGCGAGACTGCTGTTCTGGTTGTCGTCGAGGGTGAAAGCCGCATGGAAGTGGCGATCAGCGCCGGCGCCACGGAGATGATCTGCCCCAGTGGCTGCTTCGTCACCACGCCGAGCGGCGACCGCATCGGCCTGCAGGGCGACGAGAATGTCGAGATCGTCAACGGTTCGGCGATCGTCAAGTAAGAGCACCTCTTCATACCGGAATTTCGAAACGGCGTCGGGATCACCCGGCGCCGTTTCCGTTTCGGGACCTCGCCGGCAAAATCCGCATGCAAGGGGCCGTAAACCGAATGGGTTAGAGCCCCCTAATCCCATTTGGCAATTGAATGAAATGCGGCCATCGTTCGTTAATCCAGGGACGAGCTTGCCAAGCGTTTTCGTGCGGAACGGGTGTCGGAGGGGCGGGCCGGCCGCATTGACAGGGCCGGCAATGGACCGCACCCTTCAGATTGTCGGCCGGTGCGCGGGCGGCGGGGCAGGCGACTTTGTACGCACTAAGGTCGCTGCAGCACTTTGAACTGCCGCATGTTTTTATCCTTAAATCGGCAAGGATTTAAGGAAACACGCAATAGGGACATGGACGGGCATGTCCGGGGGGTATGACATGCATTGCCTTCGCATGGTCATGACGGTCTTCCTGGTGCTGATCTGTTCGCAGGCGCTTGCCGAAAAGCGGGTGGCGCTGGTCATCGGCAATTCGGCCTATCAGCATGTGCCGACGCTGCCCAACCCCGACAACGATGCCGGCGACATGGCGGCCAAGCTGAGGGATCTGGGCTTCGAGGTCGTCGTCGGCCGCGACCTCGATCTTGCCGGCGTCCGCAACACGATCCGCGATTTCGTCGGCAAGCTCGACGGCGCCGACCTGGCGCTGTTCTACTATGCCGGGCACGGCCTGCAGGTGAACGGCGAGAATTACATCGCGCCCGTCGACGCCAAGCTTCTTTCCTATATCGACCTCGAATTCGAGGCGGTGCCGATCAACCTGATCCTTTCGGCGATGGAGCGCAGCACCCGGGTCAATCTGGTGTTTCTCGATGCCTGTCGCGACAATCCGCTGGCCGTCAATCTTGCCCGTTCGATGGGCACGCGCTCCAGCTCGATCGGCCGGGGGCTGGCGAAGGTCGGCACCGGCATCGGCTCCCTGATCGCCTTTGCCACCCAGCCCGGCAACGTCGCGCTCGATGGCGCCGGACGCAACTCGCCCTTTACGGCCGCTCTGCTTCGCCATCTCGGCAAGCCGGGGCGGGACATTACCCGCGAGCTGATCGACGTGCGCCGCGACGTGCTGGCGGCGACCGCTGGCAAACAGGTGCCCTGGGACAATTCCTCGCTGACGGGCGAGGTGGTGCTGAAGCCGTCGACGGCGCCGGAAGCCGCCGCATCGACCGGCAGCGGCAAGGGGGATAATGCGGCCGAGCTTGCCTATTGGGATACGATCAAGGGATCGAGCGACCGGGACCTGTTCGACGCCTATCTCCAGCAATATCCCGCCGGCACGTTCGTTTCTCTGGCCAAGGCGAAGATCAGGATCATCGAGCGCGCCGCTGCCGATGGGGCTGCGGCAACCGAGCAAGTGGCCGCGCTGACGCAGCCGCCGGTTACCGAAACCCCGGCGCTTGAAACCACTGAGCCGGACCGCGAGCTGGTGCGCTCGATCCAGAAGGAGCTGAACCGCGTCGGCTGCCGCGCCGGCAGCGAAGACGGGCTCTGGGGTTTGGGCAGCCGCCGGGCGCTGGAGCAGTTCGCCAGGCTCAGCAAGGTCGAGCTTGCGGCTCTCGAACCGTCTGGTGACGTGCTGGCGCGATTGCGGACGCAGAAGGCGCAGATCTGCCCGCTTGTCTGCGCCCAGAACCAGCAGCTGAAAAGCGGCCGCTGCGTTGACGTCAAACGCGAGGCGAAGCTGCCGGAGCCGTCGAAGACGCGCAGCACCGGCGAGACGCCGGCCAAAAAGACACCATCGAACGCGATCACGGCGCCGGATGACGCCAAGAGAAAGAGCTTCGCCAGTTGCCCGGCGAGTGCCCAGCTTGCGGCCCGCCAGACGTTGCAGCCCGGCACGGGGCGCGGACGCACGGTGAGATCCGCCACGCATTCTTGCGGCCGCGCCTTCGTTTGCCGCCGGGCCGCCCGCGGGCAGCCCTGGGATTGCGACTGGCGGTGAGAGCACCGCGCAAACCGTCATGGTCGCGAGACGACGTGATTGGCGAGTGACATTCGAGCGCCGCGCGTCAAATATGACGCGCAAGGGACGCTGTAACGCTTTAAACTTGCTGCATAATTCCTTAGATCGGATCCGATTTAAGGAATTGTGCAGCAGAGCGTTTCCGGTACAGACGGAATGGTGGAAACGCTCTATCTCTTTGTTTGTAGGCAATTCCGGACGCAAAACGCTCCGCACTTTTGCTGGAATTGCTCTGGAGGGAGGACGGTTTTCCATGGCGAATGAGCTTCCAGCACTCTCCCCAGGGGAGGCCGCTCCAGCGTTCTCGCTGCCCGCTGCCAACATCGAGGGCATGGTGTCGCTCGCGGACCTGCGTGGCCGACCGTTCCTTATCGGGCTGTTTCGCGGCCTGCATTGCCCGTTCTGCCGGCGTCAGCTCCGGCAGTTTTCAGCACTCCAGCCCGCCTTGCACGAGGCGGGCGTCGAGACGCTGGCCGTGATCAACACGCCGGTGGAGCGGGCGCGGCTCTATCTCCAGTTCCAGCCGACGCCGGTCACGGTGCTGTGCGATCCCGACTGCCGCACGCATCGTGACTTCGGTGTGCCACGCGTCGTCTTCGCGGCAGCCGACAGCGGGGAGAAGCCGCAATGGCCCTTCCACACCAGCTTCGAACAATTTGCCGCCGCGCGCATCAACCCGAACGGCGAAATGGCCGAGCCGATGCAGCCGATGGAGGCCAATACCGTGCTCAATGCCAAGGATGGCTTCGAGCTGCTGGACGCCGACCGGTCCATTTTCGAGAATCACGGCACCCAGCTTGTCGGCCATTTCCTCGTCGATGCATTGGGCCGCATTGCCTGGGCTGAGATTGAGGCGCGCAACGGGCCGGAGGCGATCGGGACTTTTCCGACCGCTGAGCGGATCATCGCCGCCGCAAGAGATATCGCGATTTCTTCCGCCAAGTAGGGCACGGCGATGATGGACGCGGCGGTGGCGAAGGCTGGGGCCTTATGCATGCGCCGATGTTTCAGTCGCGCCGATAACCGAAGCCTGTTCGCGTGTCGCGCTGTTGGCGGTCTGCCTCGGCCGGCCCGCCCGCGTGTTTTCGGCTCGCGTAGACGAGGGCGATCGAGGCGGCGATGAACAGCGGCAGCCGGAAAGGCTGCGGCAAGGCCGCATTTCGGGGCTTGATTTTACCGTGGCAATCGCAACGATCCGGCTACCTTCAAACATGGCTCGCCGCCAGAGGATGCACCCCCATGAAACTGCAGCTGATCCGTAACGCCACCCTGAAGCTCGACTATGCCGGCCGCACGGTGCTGATCGATCCCTATCTCGCGCCGAAACACAGCCTGCCATCCTTCGCCAATCGGTCGGAGAACCCGATGGTCGAGCTGCCGGTGTCGATCGACACGATCCTCGACGGCGTCGAGCTGGTCATCGTCTCGCACCTGCACTCCGATCATTTCGACAGCGTGGCCAAGCAGCGCCTGCCGAAGCATCTGCCGATCTTCTGTCAGCCAGGCGACGAAGGGGAGATCCGCGCCGCGGGTTTTACCGATGTTACGCCGCTCAATGACCGGGCCACGTGGCAGGGGCTGACGCTGACACGGCGTCAAGGCAGCCACGGTCTTGGTCCTGTCGTCGAGCTGATGGGCTCGGTCATGGGCTTGACGCTTGAAGGCGAGGGCGAGCCTTCGATCTATTGGGCCGGCGACACCGTGCTCTATCCGCCGGTCGCAGACGTGATCGCCGAGACGAAGCCGGACATCATCGTCACCCATTCCTGTGGCGCGCGCTGGGACGGCGACCTGATCGTCATGGACGCGCAGGAAACCGTTACCGTCTGCGAAACATCCGGCGATGCGGTGGTCGTCGCCACCCACATGGAGGCGCTCGACCATGCCACGATCAGCCGGCAGAACCTGCGCGAGGCCGCCAAGGCGCGCGGCATTTCCGCAACGAAACTGCTGATCCCGGCCGATGGCGATGTGCTGGTGCTGTCAGCGCCTGCCGTTGCCGGGTGAATTCCTTTTCGGCGGCAAGTAGTTCCAGGCGCGCCTTCAGCCACGCCTCAGATGAAACGATTTCGTTCTGCATGGTGTTGGTTTCCTTCGTGTTGAGATCCTTGTCGATCGGGCCTTACGGCCGATGGGCGGAGCTTCGCCCGTCGGCGATCAGCCTGAGCCAGGGCCCGGCGTGGAAGGCACTCATCAGACCGTACATCGCAACCATTCCCGTCAGCGGTGACGTCGGCGCGGTCGTGCAGAGCATGTCCCGTTCGCCAGCACTCAGAACGCCGGTCAGCAGCGCCATGATCGCGAAGGTCGGGCTGGCGAGGAGTGAAAGCTGGTCGGATAGGCCAAGTGCTATCGCCCTTCGCCATCCTTCAATCGTTCCGGTTCTGTCCGTCGTCATTTTCGGATATCCATTCGTTGGTCGGTCTTGCAGGTCGCTGCCGATCTGCGGGTACAGTTAGCGCCGGATGCCGGGAGGACGGGAGTTACAAGTTTGACGGGATTGCGATGGACTCGCTGATCACGGCTGCAGCGCGGGCGCTGGCGGCGGGCGATCCGCTCGGTGCGCTCAAACGCGTAGCACTTCGCGACGACGCGCCGGCGCTGGCGCTGCGCGGGATTGCGATGGCCCAACTCGGCGATTTCCCGCGCGCAAAGGTTTTGCTGAAAAGCGCTGCGCGCGCGTTCGGCGCAAGGGAGGCGGTGGCACGGGCGCGATGTGTCGTCGCCGAAGCCGAGATTGCGCTCGTTTCGCGCGATCTCGGCTGGCCCGAAAAGGCGCTCGATACGGCGCGCGCCACGCTCGACGCCCGCGGCGATCGCGCCAACGCTGCTCATGCGCGCAATCTCCAGGTCCGCCGTCTGGTGCTGATCGGCCGCCTCGACGAGGCCGAGCAGGCGCTTGCCGGTTTCGACCCGACGCCGTTGCCGCCCGCGTCGCGGGCCGCCCATGCTCTCATTGTTGCGGGCATCGCGATCCGGCGCTTGCGCACCAAGGTGGCGCGTGAGGCGCTGGTGCAGGCCCGAGAGGCGGCGCGCGAAGCGGATATCCCGGCACTGATCGCCGAAGTCGACGGCGCATTCCTCGCGCTCGCCAGACCGGCCGCGCGCTTGATCGTCCGAGGCGAGGAGAGGGCGCTGCTGCTTGAGGAGGTCGAGGCGTTGCTGGCGTCCGGCGCACTGGTCGTCGATGCATGCCGCCATGTCGTGCGGGCAGATGACAGGGTCGTGTCGCTCGCAACGCGCCCGGTTCTCTTTGCGCTCGCCCGGACGCTGGCCGAAGCCTGGCCCGGGGATGCGCCGAGGAGTTTGCTTCTCGCCCGCGCCTTCCGGGCCAGGCACGCCGATGAATCGCACCGCGCCCGGCTGCGCGTCGAAATCGGGCGGCTTCGGGCAGAGCTACGGGACGTGGCAGAGGTAAGGGCGACAGGGCGCGGTTTTGCACTTCTGCCGCGGCACGCCGGGAAGGTCGCCGTGCTGGCGCCGCCCGTCGAGGGGCAGCATGGCGCGGTGCTTGCCTTGCTCGCCGATGGCGAGGCGTGGGCGAGCTCGGCGCTGGCGATCGCGCTTGGCGCCAGCCCGCGCACGGTGCAGCGGGCGCTTGACGCGCTTAGCGCCGCCGGCAAGGTGCAGTCGGTCGGGCGGGGGCGTGCGCGCCGCTGGATGATGCCGCCGGTGCCGGGTTTCCCGACAGTGTTGTTACTCCCCGGTCCGCTGCCGAGCGATTAGGATAAAACGATGAAACGAACCTCCGCCGAAATTCTCCGCGAATATGGCCCCTTTCCCGGTGCCGACCACGTGCATGGCGTTACCTTCGACGGCCATCACGTCTGGTTTGCCTCCGGCGATAAACTGAATGCGCTCGATCCCGAAAGCGGGCAGGCGGTGCGCTCCATCGACGTCGCCGCCCATGCGGGAACGGCCTTCGACGGGCAGCACCTGTTCCAGATCGCCGAGGATTGCATCCAGAAAATCGATCCGAAGACCGGCCGCGTGCTTTCGACGATCCCGGCGCCCGGCAATGGCGGTGATTCCGGCCTTGCCTGGGCCGAAGGCACGCTCTGGGTGGGCCAGCATCGGGGTCGGAAAATCCATCAGATCGATCCGGAGACGGGGGCCATCCTGCGCACTATCGAGTCCAACCGCGTCGTCACCGGCGTCACCTGGGTCGACGGCGACCTGTGGCATGGCACCTGGGAAGGGGACGTCAGCGATATCAGGCGCATCGATCCGGAAACGGGCGAGGTGCTGGAGAGGCTCGACATGCCGGCCGGCATGGCCGTGTCGGGGCTCGAGGCCGATGGCGGCGACCGCTTCTTCTGCGGCGGAGGCTCAAGCGGCAAGGTGAGAGCCATCCGCCGTCCGAAGCGGCCCGCGGCAGCCGACCGCAGCGCCAGAAGCAAATAGTCCACGCTCTCACTCTGGGTGCCGCTTACGCTACAGCGCCGCGCGTCAAACATGACGCGCTAAGGACGCTGTAACACTTTAAACTTGCTGCATAATTTATCCTTAAATCGATTCCGATTTAAGGCTAAATTATGCAGTAGGCGGTGCGTCGAAAACGCTTGCCGACACCGCGTTCAAGGTATGGCGAAAATGCTGATCTCGTTGGTGATGCCGCGCAGCGTGACGTTGTGGGTCATCGGGTTGAGGCCGCGGTCGCTGAGCAGGCCGGCGGCGGCCGGATCCTTGAGCACCGCGCTGGTAGCGAAGATCTCCTGGGCGGTCGCCAGGTGCTGCACGCGGGAGGCGATGTTGACCGTCTGGCCGAAATAGTCCTGCCGCTCGTTGAGGCTGACGGCGATGCAGGGACCTTCGTGGATGCCGATCTTCAACAACAGGTCCTCGCTGCTGCGCTCCTGGTTGAGCTGGCGCATGGCCTCGCGCATCCGCATGGCGGCGGCAATGGCGCGGTCGGGCGTCGGGAAGGTTGCCATCACGGCGTCGCCGATCGTCTTGACCACGGCGCCGGCCTCGGCGGCCACGATCTCGTTGAGCACGCTGAAATGGGTCTTCACCAGGTCGAAGGCGGCGAGGTCGCCGACGCGCTCGTAAAGCTCGGTCGAGCCGCGCAGGTCGGTAAACAGGAACGTCAGGCTGGTGATCTTCAGGCGCTGGTCGACGTCGATCGTATCGGTGCGATAGATGTCGCGGAACGTCTGGTTGGAGAGCAGCCGCTTGGCCGTCAGGAAGGGGCGCCGGCGCCCGAGCAGCGCATGCAGCGCTTCGCCGGCGACGCAGACACTCGGCAGGGTGCGCACCTCCGCATGGTTTTCCACCTGGATGCGCAGCGGCCCCGGTTGCAGGCTGATGGTCTCGTTGTGCCGGTGCGTGCGGTCGAACACCAGGGACAGGTTTCGCTTTTCCTTCGTCGGCTCTCCCGATACGTCGAGGAACTGAGCCGCATGGGTCACCGGCTCGAAGATGATGACGAACTCTGCCGGAAGCTGCAGCGCGATGACCGCCTTTTCACCGGGCGGCAATTCGAGCGTCTCGAGAACGAATTCTTCGACCATTTCCTCGTAATCATCGTCCGGCAGGTCGACGCCGGAGCCCCAGTAGATCTGGCGGAAATATTCGGCGGACGACAGTTCGTGCGGATTGTGGGCCTCGATGTGGCGGACGCGGGGACTGACGGTAAAGGTCACCTCGATCATCTCGTCCAGCGTCGGCTCATAGCCGGCGGCGCAGAGCGCGCAGGTATAGGCCTCGCTCTGCACTGTCTTCAGCGAGGTGTTGGCGTCGAGCACGCCGCCGCAGCCCGGACACAGCACATTCCAGGACAGTTCGAACAGCCCGAGGCGCGAGGCGTGCAGGAAGCCGGCGATCGTCTTTTCTTCGTCGAGCGCGTATTCGGCGGCAAAGGCGAGCGCATTGATGCGGCCGAGCTTGCGGTCCGGCGCGTCACGCACGTGCCGCTCGAGGGCATCGGCGAAGGCGGGTGCCACCGACTGGCGAAGCACGTCGAAGAGGGCCTGGGTTTCGCTCATGGTGGTATCTTATACTGAAATAGGCGCGCGGTCAGCGCCTTGTCTTGGCGGCTGGGAAAGTGAACCGGCTCTTCGCCCAGCCGATGGGAGCCGGCGCCGTGTCGACGCTTTTGCCAAGGTCAACTCTGCTCCAGGGCCGACTCGTTCGCCCCTTTGCGCTTGGCCTGAAGCATCTTATTGTAAGATGGTGGTAGGCCGCGGGGGGTGTTGAATGTCGGCACGGCCGTTCTCGAAGATTTCTGCGCCGCTCGGCGGGCTGCTCGCCGTGATCGGGCTCGTGGCGGTCGCTGCACTGACGACACCGGACATAACCGGACGAACCAGGCTCAGTTTGGAGGTGCTGCTCGCTCTCATCTGGGCCATCTATATCCTGCAACTGATCGAGACGCTGATGGCGCAGCGCGCGAGAGGCGTTCGGGACAGTATGCCGGCGATCGCTATCGATGCGCTTGCTGTCTTGGTTCCTCTCGCCGCGGTGCTGTTCGTCGGCACGCGCGATCAGAGCCTCTACTGTGCCATCTGGCTGCTGAAGCCTCTGCGCGGATCGCCCTTCTTCCGGCTTATGGGCAGGGTCCTGAGCAAAGAGGCCCGTAACCTGATCGGCATCACCTCGATCTTCGGCATCGTTCTTTTCTGTGCGGCGCTCGCGGCCTATCTCATCGAGCGCGACGTCCAGCCCGACACGTTCGGCAGCATCCCCCAGGCGATGTGGTGGGCGGTGGTGACGCTGTCGACCACCGGCTATGGCGACAAGATTCCGCAAAGCTTCGCCGGCCGCGTCCTTGCCGGGCTGGTCATGATGTGCGGCATCGGCATCTTTGCGCTCTGGGCCGGCATCCTCGCCACCGGCTTCTACGAGGAAGTCCGTCGCCGGGACTTCGTGCGCAATTGGCAGTTGGTGGCGGCCGTGCCACTGTTTCAGAGGCTTGGCTCGGCCGCGCTCGTCGAGATCGTGCGGGCGCTGAGGCCCCGCGTCGTGCCGGCGGGCGCCGTCATCTGCCGTAAGGGCGAGACCGGCGACCAGATGTTCTTCATCGTCGAGGGTCGCGTCAGCATCGCGACACCGAACCCGGTGGAGCTGGGCGCTGGCAGCTTCTTCGGCGAGATGGCGCTGATTACGGGCGAGCCCCGCTCGGCGACCGTCAGCGCGGCGACCGAGGTCTCGCTGTTGTCGCTGTATTCGGAGGATTTCCAGATGCTGTCCAGCAGCAACCCGGAGATCGCGGACATCATCCGCAAGACTGCGCTCGAGCGGCGCGGCGCGCCGCCGAAAGCCTGACGGCCCCGTATGCCATCGGGTCGTATGCCCAGACCTGAACACAAGCGCGCCAAGCAGCCATTTCACCGGCCGCTCATTAACAGCCGGGAAAGTCTTTCTCCCCTAGCATGGCTTCGGGGACACTCATTCTTATAGGCGATCAATGTCATTTTTCGGCGTTTCCGGAATGTACTATTCCGGTGAATCCCTTGCTGAGCACCGCATCGTGCTTGCCGAGGACTCCAACCTGTTTTCGTCGATGGTCTCGAAGCGGCTGAAAGAGCTGTTCGACATCGACGTCATCGTCTGCCGCGACTATGACGATCTGCAGTTTGCCGTCGAAAATGCGACGTTCCCGGCGTCGCTGGCCATTTCCAACATCAATCTGCCCGGCGCCGAAAATGGCGAGGCGCTCAACTATCTCATCGAGATGAGCGTGCCGACCGTCGTCTTCACCGGCTCATTCCAGGAATCGACGCGCGAGAAGATCCTGGCCATGGAGATCGTCGACTACGTCATCAAGGACAGCGTCTTTGCCGTCGACATGCTGGCGGAATCAGTCTGCCGGTTCCTCACCAACCACAAGCACCACGTGCTTGTCGTCGATGACAGCCCGACGGCGCGGGCACTTCTGACGACGCAGCTGAAGCGCTACAACTTCCGCACCAGTTCGGCCGAGAACGGTGCCGTTGCACTCGAAATCCTCAAGAACAATCCGGATATCGGCCTCGTCATCACCGACTACAACATGCCCGATATCGATGGCTTCGAGCTGACGCGGCGCATCCGCAGCGCCTATGGTCCGCATCAGCTGCGCATCATCGGCGTTTCGTCCTCGACCAACCGGCTCCTGTCGGCGCGCTTCCTCAAGGCCGGCGGCAACGACTTCGTCGTGCGCCCCTTCGTCAACGAGGAGTTCTATTGCCGCGTCAACCAGAACCTCGACACGCTCACCAAGATCAAGACCTTGAGCGAAAAGGTCAAAGTCCCGGCATAGGCCGGCGACCGAGCTCGCCGGCTGAAGGGTCAGCAGGCACGGCACCTGGACCTTGCCGCCGCCTTCGATTGAAGGCGGCCGCGCTCTTCCGTCGGTCATTCGCGCCGGCGCCATTGCAGCTTTCCTGCGCTTGCGAACCCCAAAATTACCCGGGTCGCGAGAAAAGACTCCTTACGGTTGCCGCATTAACGAAATTGCAATCCGGACCGTTTTCAATCGGCGGCAATAAAAAGTGGGGAACCCGGTAGCGCCTGGTCATGCCAAGACGAAACGTCTGGCGCGATCCGTGCCGGGTATAATCGTATATTGGGAGCCAGCGTCGCCCTTTGGGGACAGCACGCCTGCGGCTCGAAATCGGGATTTGCAGGGACGTGAGATTGCGCCGCACGCCGGGTCGGATCAATTCTGTGCAGAAGCACGGCGACAAGCGCATGCTGCTGATCGAAGATTCCCGCATGTTTGCCACTGCGCTGAAATACGGCCTGGAAACCGTGCATGGCATCCGGGTCACCCATTGCGCCTCGCTTGAGGCGCTGCGCCAGGAAATGACTGCCGCCCCCGGCAGCTTCTCGCTTGCGGTGCTTGATCTCAACCTTCCCGATGCGCCCAATTGCGAGGCGCTCGACTTCATCCTCGCCAACAATCTGCCGGCCGTGGTCTTCACCGCGGCGTTCAACGACAGCACGCGCGACCAGATCCTTGGCCGCGGCGCGCTGGACTGCGTCATCAAGAACCAGCCGGAATCGATCAATCTGCTGATCGGTGCCGTCGACCGGGCCTTGACCAACGGCAAGACGACGGTGCTGCTTGCCGATTCCGACACGCCGTCGCGCGTCGAGCTTGCCGGCATCCTGCGCCGGCAACGGATTTCCGTGTGCGAGGTCGCCTCTGCCGCCGATGCGCTGCAGGTGCTCGATTCCGGCGAGGCGATCGATCTCGTCGTCACCGATCTCGATCTCTCCGACATGAGCGGCGCGGCGCTGCTTGCCGAAGTGCGCCGGCGCCAGGGTGACGAGGCCCTGCCGGTGATCGCGCTTTCCGACAGCGGCGACCGCCGGATCGGCGCGCGGTTCCTTGAGGCCGGCGGCACGGACTTCATTCAGAAGCCGTTCCTGGAGGCCGAGTTCAACGGCCGCATCGCCTATGCCGCCGGTATCCAGAAACGGCTGCAGACGCTGCAGCGCCAGGCGGCGAGCGATTATCTGACCGACATCTACAACCGCCGGCATTTCTTCCTGACCGGCCCGCGCCTGGTCGAACAATGCCTGCGCCGCGGCGAGACGACCGCCATCGCCATCCTCGACATCGACCATTTCAAGCGGCTGAACGATACCTACGGCCACGAGATCGGCGACGTGGTGCTGAAGCATGTGGCCAAGCGGCTGACGGCGCTGGTCGACGACGAACACCTGCTGGCGCGCCTCGGCGGCGAGGAATTCGGCATCCTGTTCAACGGTTTCGACGTCAAGCGCGCATTCGCCTTCTGCGAGAAGCTGCGCATCGAGCTTGCGAAATCACGCATCGTTGCGGATGACGAGGAACTGTCGATCACCGTGTCGATCGGCCTTGCGACGATCGAGGCGCCGGAATCCTTCGAGAACTACCTGCATGCGGCCGACCAGTTTCTCTATATGGCCAAGCATGCCGGCCGAAACCGCGTGATCTCCGAGCTGGCTTTGCTCGACGCACTGGCGTCGTAGATAGCAATCCGCCATTTTCCTGATGGTCCAGCGGGGCGGATTTGTTCCCGCATGACCGCGCGATAGCGTTGGTTGCCGGTGTGCCCGCAATAAATCCCTGGGCATTGTCGGCCCTGACATCCGCGAAACGTCCTCTAGTTAGCTGGACATGTTGCAGCTATGCGAAGAGGAGCCTGCATATGACGAATGTTGTTTCGAATCTCTGGTTTGAGAAGGATGCGCTTGAAGCCGTCGAGTTCTACATCTCGCTCGTCCCCAATTCGGCGATCATCCGCACGACGACGCTGCCTGCGGAGTCGCCGAGCGGTCCGCCCGGCAGCGTCAAGGTGATCGAGTTCACGTTAGGCAAGCAGGAATTCATGGCGCTCGAAGCCGGGCCGCTCGACCCGTTCAACCATTCCTTCTCGATCATGATCCAATGCGACAATCAGCAGGAGATTGATCGTCTTTGGAACGCGCTGCTCGAAAACGGCGGTGAGGCCGAGCAATGCGGCTGGCTGCGAGATCGCTGGGGTCTGTGCTGGCAGATCGCGCCGAGGGTGCTGGGCGATATGATCGCCCATTCGGACCGCGAGCGTGCCAAGCGGGCAACCGAGGCGATGCTCGGCATGGTCAAGCTCGATATCGCCGCACTCGAACAGGCGTTCCATAGCCACGGGTGAAGAACCGCCGGGGAAAGCCCGGTAGGGAGGGGCAAGGACTGAAGGTTTGACCGGCGCGAGGGCCTACTGCATAATTCCTTAAATCGGATCCGATTTAAGGATCAAATTATGCAGCAAGTTTAAAGTGTTACAGCGTCCTTAGCGCGTCATTTTTGACGCGCGGCGCTGTATCGGTCCCAAAGCCGGATCGGCGCAGCGACGCCGGTCTTGGCCGCTGCTCGGACCACCCGGTGCCGGCTATTTCCTCGCCTGCGGATAGATCGTCTCGCCGCGCTTCAGCATCTCGACGAAGGTCTCGATCTTTTTCCTGCGTCCGGCCTCGGTCTTCATGTTGTGGGTGCGGAAGGCGAGGGCGAAGCGGTTCTGCTCGCTGAGCTTTGCCAGCATTTCCTTCGCGCTCGGCTCGGCGTCGATCGCCGCCTGCAGGTCTTCCGGGATCTTCATGTCCTTGCCGCTGCCATAGGCGCGATCCCAGCGGCCATCGGCTTTGGCCTTCTCGACCTCTTTCAGCCCGTGCGGGGTCATCCGACCTTCGGTGATGAGCCGGGCGACATTGTCGACGTTGATCTGGCTCCAGATGCTTTTCTTGCCACGCGGGGTGTAGCGCTGCAGGAAGCTCCTGTCGTCGAGGCCCTTGCGCACGCCGTCGATCCAGCCCCAGCAGAGTATCACGTCGATCGCTTCCTTCGGTGTGATCGATTTCAGCCCGGAACTCACCTTGTGGATCTTGATCCAGACCTCGGTTTCGCTGGCGTGGTGGGTGCCGAGCCAGGCGTAGAAGCGCTCCGCGTCCTCGAATTCGTGGACCTTGTCCGGGTCGATTATCACGGGTGCCATAGGGCGGTTTGCTCCTGATCGTGGCGTGCCTGTGCTCAAACGCGGCACTAAGACGCCTGTGATTCCCAGGTTGCAACATTCAAGGCAAAATCGCGCGCGGGCAAGCCACCCGTCCGTCGAACGGTCCTTTCGCGGCGCAGGCGCGGATGGGGTGTGACAAAGTCCGCATATAGGCGGCTGCCGAAGCGGATGCCTGAGTTCTCCTCCCGTCATCCTCGGGCTTGACCCGAGGATCCATTTTACGACGCAAAGGGCGCTATTGCGCGAGCGACCTGGATGCTCGGGTCAAGCCCGAGCATGACGGAGCGGAGAAGCTGCTGGCGATCCCGTTACGCCGCAGCTCGTCACCAGCAAAAAGGGCGGAAAACCCGCCCTCTTGCCTGTCCGTTTCGGCCGGTCCTATCGCGCCATCTGCAGCGTCAGCTTGCGGTCGGCGCGCTCCTGTTGCGGCGAGCGATTGTAGAGTTCGCGATAACACTTGGAGAAGTGCGACGCGGAGACGAAGCCGCAGGCGACGGCGACTTCGACGACCGGCATCGACGACTGGATCAAAAGGTGGCGAGCGCGGTCGAGCCGGATTTCCAGATAGTAGCGGGCAGGGGAGCGACCCATCTCCTGGCGGAACAGCCGTTCGATCTGGCGGCGCGACAGGTCGGCGCCCTCGGCGATCTCCAGGAGCGACAGCGGTTCGGCAAGGTTGCCTTCCATCAGTTCGATGATCGACAGCACCTTGGCGTTCTGGACGCCGAGACGGGCGCGCAGCGGCAGCCGCTGGCGATCGTGGGGCCCACGCACGCGGTCGGTCAGCGCCTGTTCGCAGACGCGGTTGACGAGATTCTCGCCGAAATCCTGGTCGATTAGGTTCAGCATCATGTCGAGCGAGGCGGTGCCGCCGGCGCAGGTGTAGATGTTGCTGTCGATTTCATAGAGGTCGGCATAGACGTCGACCTGCGGGAAGTTCTCGGAGAAGCCCGGCAGGTTTTCCCAATGAATGGCGCAGCGCTTGCCCGTCAAGAGGCCGGCCGACGCCAGCACATGGGCGCCGGTACAGAGGCTGCCGACGGCGACGCCACGGTTGTAGACCTCGCGCAGCCAGGCATTGACCGACTTGTTGTTGAAATCCTCGACATAGATGCCGGAACAGACCAGCACCATCGACGGGCGGTTTTCGCCGCCCAGGAACTTGCGTTCGTCGGCAAGAGACGAATTGACCTCGAGGGCGATTCCGCTCGAGGAGAGAACCTTTTCGCCGTCGGTCGATGTGAGGCGCCATGTATAGGCCTCATAGCCGAGCATGCGGTTGGCGATGCGGAGCGTTTCGATGGCAGCCGAAAACGGCAGCATGGAAAAGTTCGGCACCAGGAAGAAGACGAGAGAACGCTTTTTGGTCAAGGGCTTGTTCATGTGGCTTCCCATGCTTGGCGATGCCGTATATTCGTCGCTTGGAAGATACTATCCGGCTTGTCTGTTTGCGACATTGACATGGAAAGCCGCGACCGCAAAGACATTTCGCATTGCGACATGGGGTGAGGAAGCCGCTGCCAAGCGGGCTTTGCGGCTTTTGTAAGGAATGCGACAGATTTACCGGCGCGGCTGACGTAATCTGACAAGAAACGCCAGGGGTGCGTAATTTTCGAAAAGCACGCCTTTGGGTTGTGTTTGCCGATTGCGACGCCGGAATGGTGAAAGGGCCAGGTGTCGGTATCGGACAAATTCTCGCAACGAGCGGTTCAGGGCGTTTTGCCGCTCGTCGGCATCCGTCAAGGCCGGAAAACAAGAAGGGCACCGCCTTCTCGACGATGCCCTTCAACGGTTCGCACTCGGGGTCTTGGGTCCCCGTCGACAGAGTATGCCGTCGTTCATTGTTCCGTCTTGTGCACCGCATCGTCGACGGAGGGAAAGCCGATGTCCTTCAACGTGTCGTAGGACAGGTTTTCCAGTGCACGTTCGTTGGCATAACGCTTCCAGGCGGCCCAGGCGCGTACACGAAGATTGAAGAGACCCGGGATGGACGAGTGGGAGGATGCCCGCTCCGAGGTCTGGGATAGCTGGATAGTAGACATTTCAATAGTAGACATTCATGGCTCCTTCTGAGTGCCTCAGAGGTCGCGACCACGGTCTATATGTGTCGCAACCCTAATCATCATTCAAACGAATATGTTTGATGTTTTTCATCAAACATAGTGATCAATCAGCGTCTCGCCAAAGATGACGTCGTTACGGACCCGCTTGGGCAGTTTCGCCAATTCGCGGTAGGTTTCCACCCGATTCCGGGCGATGCGTTTTGCCCGTCGTTTTCGTGCAATGCCGTCGATCAGCGATTGCACGTGGGAGAGGAGCGACAGCACGAGATCGCCATCGGGATTGGCCTGTCTGGCAGGCAGGGCATCTGCCATGCGCACGGCATGTTCCGGAGTGCGATTCATCTTGGGCATCACCTTGCTCACGCGCTGGATGTCCTGCGGGGCAGCGAAGACCATTGTTGTCGCGGACATGGCTGGTTTCCTTCCTTACCGTCCTTGCAACTTGACTATGGGTCTTCGTTGATGTTCAATCAAACGAAATGGATTGAAGCAATCTGTCAGTTTTATTGAACAAGGATGCCGCCATGAACATGATGATGCGCCACGCGCTTCCGCTCCTGGAAATGGATGTGTTGAAGACTTTTGTCGCCATCGCCGAGACCGGCAACTTCACCACCGCGGCCGAAACGGTCTACCGCACGCCGTCGGCGGTTTCGATGCAGATCAAGAAGCTGGAAGAGCTGCTCGGCTGTACGCTCTTTCTTCGCGACGCGCGCTCGGTGTCGCTGACGCCGAAAGGGGAGATGCTGCTGGGCTTTGCCCGACGCCTGCTGGCGCTCAACAACGAGACGGTGTCGCGCTTCCTGCTGCCTGACATGAACGGTGTCGTGCGCGTTGGCGCCCCCGAGGATGTCGGCGAGCGCATCCTGCCCGATGTGCTGAAGCGTTTTGCCGACTCCTATCCGAACGTCACGGTCGACGTATCGATCGGCATGAGCGGCGCCATGCGCAAGCGCGTCGATGAACATCGCCTCGACATCGCCATCTTCAACAGCCTGACCGATATCGCGCCGAAGAACGGCGAGATCCTGATGCAGGAGAAGCTCGTCTGGGCCGGCGCCAAATGCGGCAATGCCCATCTTAGGGATCCGCTGCCGGTGTCGATGTGGGAGGATGGCTGCGTCTGGCGGGCCGATGCGGTGGAGAAGCTGTCGCGCGCCGGCCGCAGGTTCCGCATCGCCTTCCTCAGTGCCTATACGACCGGGCAACGGGCTGCCGTGCTCGCCGGCCTCGCCATCGCGCCGCTGCCGCGTTATCTCGTCCACGGCGAGATGGTGCAGCTTGGCGAGCGCGACGGCCTGCCGGACCTTGGCCACTACGATATCGGCCTGCAGGTGATCGACAGTGCGTCGGCGCCGGTGCTGGCGGTGGCAGATCACGTTCGCGAAGCCTTCGCCGAACTGAGGATGCAGTCGGGAGAGGTGCGGCTTGCGTCGGCGGTTGCCTGACCAAGCGGCCGGCTCCGGCCCTCTCGTCATTCGTTGACCTGCGCACAGGGGATATGGCGTGCCATGGCGACCGATGACCAGCCGCGCCCCGTTCTGGATCCGATCGATCGCCTGTCGGAGATCGTCTTCGGGCTGCTGATGGCGCTGTCCTTCACCGGCACGATGAGTGTGGCGGTCGGTGGCGGCGAGAAAGTGATGGCGGTACTCGGCGCCGCTTTCGGCTGCAATCTGGCCTGGGGCATCGTCGACGGCGTCATGCATGTGCTGACGACCGCGGTGGAGCGCGTCAAGCGCCGCGGCTTGATCGAGACGCTGCGGCGCGAGCCTTTGCCGCGGGCGCGCGAGGTGTTTTACGAGAACCTGCCCGACAATGTCCGATTGGTTGCCTCAGAAGCCGAAGCGGAAACGCTGCTGACCAGGGTTCGTGCGCTGCCGGCCCACGATCATCAACCGGTCGTGACCCGCCGCGACCTGCGGGCAGCGCTCGCCATCTTCGCGCTTGTCGCCATTTCGACCCTGCCGCCGAGCATTCCGTTTCTGCTGATCGAGCGCATCGACCTTGCCATGCGCGTCTCGAATGCCGTCGCGCTGGTGATGCTGTTCGTCATCGGCGCCCAGCTTGGCCGCTACATGGGGCGAAGCCCCTGGCCGATGGCCTTTGCCATGGCGGCGATCGGTGGCGTCCTTGTTACGGTGACGATCGCGCTTGGTGGTTAGAAACGGCGTGACTTCGCGCAATCAGCGTCAGCGCCAAGGCAAACGAAGCGCGCGCTTCGCTCGATTCCGAATCCGGCTGGGCGGGGCTGTTGGGGGCGTTTGCGACGAAGGCTACGTGGAGCGATGCGGGGCTCGAATTGGCCGCAAGAGGTCGTGTCCGCCCCTCATCCCGCTGCCGCGACCTTCTCCCCGCGAGCGGGGAGAAGGGATATGCCGCGCCCGCTCGTATCCCCAGCTACGTTCGCGACTCCCGCGAGGTGAGCGCGTTCCCTCTCCCCGCTTGCGGGGAGAGGGTTAGGGTGAGGGGCAAATGAGCGTAGCGGGCGTGAGGTCGAAAGCCGCAGCGATTACCGGACTGCCGCGCGCAAGAGCGATCTACTCGCGGCTGCGCCGACGGCGACGGCCGCTGCTGTCGCCATCATCCGCGGTCACCTTGCGCTCCGGCAGGGTGACGACCGCAGACAGTTTCGGGAAGGCGTCGACCTTGTTCGGCATCGCCATGGCATTGATGAAATGCTCCTGAAACTTTGATTCAAGAGCCGTCTCTATCTTCTCGATTTTGCTGACGGTTTGCTCGATCTCGCGGCGGTGGCCGCGGTTGAGCAGCGCCATCAGCGCGCCGGTGCCGGCCGCATTGCCGACGGCCTTGACCTCATCGAGGTCGCAGTCCGGGATCAGGCCCAGCACCATGGCGTATTTCGGATCGATGAACGAGCCGAAAGCGCCGGCAAAACGGATGGTGTCGACATGGTCGATATCAAGCTTTTCCATCAGCAGCTTGATGCCGGCATAAAGCGCTGCCTTGGCGAGCTGGATCGCGCGGATATCGTTCTGCGTGACGGTGATGCGCTGGTCGCCCTCATGCAGCAGATAGGAGAAGGTGCGGCCGTTGGGGATGATGCGCGGGCTTTTCGCCGCCATCGCGCCATCGACGACGCCGTCCTGCGAGATGATGCCGGTCAGATACATCTCGGCGACGATCTCGATGATGGCCGAGCCGCAGATGCCGGTGACGCCGACGGCAGCCGCCGCCTCGGCAAAGCCGTCCTCGTCCGACCATTTGTCGACGCCGATCACCCGGAAGCGCGGCTCCAGGGTTTCGGGGGCGATGCGCACGCGCTCGATCGCGCCGGGCGCCGCACGCTGGCCGGAGGAGATTTCAGCCCCTTCGAAAGCGGGACCTGTGGGCGAGGAGGCGGCAACGACGCGCTGCCTGTTGCCAAGGACGATTTCGGCATTGGTGCCGACATCGACGAGCAGCATCATCTTGTCCTGCCGGTACGGGCCTTCAGACAGGGTTGCGCCGGCGGCGTCGGCGCCGACATGGCCGGCGATGCAGGGCAGCATGTAGAGCCGGGCGCCGCGGTTGACGTCGATGTCGATCTCGTGTGCCCAGTATTGCAGCGCGCCGGAGACGGCGAGCGCAAACGGCGCCTGGCCGAGTTCGGTCGGGTCGATGCCGAGGAACAGGTGGTGCATGATCGGGTTGCCGACGAAGACCATGTCGAGGATGTCGTGGCGGTCGACCTCGCCTTCGGCGCAGACCTTGCCGATCAGGCCGTTGACTGCCTCGCGCACCGCTTTGGTCATCGCCTCGCGGCCATCGGGGTTCATCATCACATAGGAAACCCGGCTCATCAGATCCTCGCCGAAGCGGATCTGCGGGTTCGAGGCACCGGAAGACCCAACGATGCGGCCGGAGAGCAGCGACACCAGATGCATGGCGATCGTCGTCGAGCCGATGTCGCAGGCAACGCCATAGGCCTCGTTCTTCAGGCCGGGCCACAGGCCGACGATGAAGGGGCGCGAGGAATCCATGTCACGGTGGATCGCGGCGGTGACGGCCCAGTTGCCTTTGCGCAGGATGCCCTGGATCTGCGGGATCAGGTGCGGTGCGATCAGCAGGTCCTTCCAGCCCCAGTCCTTTTCCAGCATCACCTTCAGCCGGTCGAGATCGCCAAGCGGCTTGTGCATGTCGGGCTCGTCGACCTCGACGTAGCAGAGCTGGACGGCGGCGTTGCGCTCGATCACCCGGTCGCTTGCCGCCTTGCGCACCACCTGGGCGTTGATGACGGTGTCCTGCGGCACGTCGACGACAAGATCGCCGAGGATCTGGGCCGAACAGGAGAGGCGGCGTCCATCGGGCAGCTCGCGCACGGAGGCGTAGCGCTGCTCCTTCGGCCCGACAGGCGAAATATGGTCGTTGGAGGAGATGATCTTGTGCTTGGCGAAGTTGCCTTCCTGCACCTCGATCTGACAGCGCCCGCAGGTGGCGCGGCCGCCGCAGACACTTTCGACATAGACCCCGAGCGAGCGGGCGGCATCGAGAACCGGAGTGCCGACCGGGAAGCGGCCGCGCTTGCCCGACGGCATGAACAGAACGAGCGGATCCTTACGCGCGGCTTCGGTCATGTTGGTCTCGATTTCGGAAGTGCCTTCGATGCGCATTCTGTTCTGTCTTTCCTCAGGGCCGCTTCTGCCCGATGGACCGAAGCATGGGTAAACGGCTTCAGACTGCACCGGAATGCTGCCTGATAGTTGTCAGATCCCGACATGGAAAGATCTGCGAGCATCATTTCGTCAGGGTTGCGCTCGCTGGGCCTAGTCGTTCACGACGTCTTGCGCGACAGGCGCCGTGCATTGCCGCGCACGCGCTTGCCGTAGGGCTTCAGCGCGGCGGAAGCGACCGCCGTTCCCCCCAGGCCAAGCGACGCGCCTCCGCCGGTCATCAGCCGCACCATATTGTCGAAGGCAGCGCGCCACAGCGTCATGTTCACGGCCATGGCGCTTTCGGCGGTGGCCGCAATCTTCTCGGAGACCATGCGGTTAAACTCGGTCGAATCCTGCGTTTTTCCGGTCAAGGCCGCCATCTGCATTTCGTGCAGCCGAAGCGCGATCACGAAAGGTGCCTCGAACCAGAGTGTGAACGTGTCCAGGTGAAGTCGGCGCGTTGTCATCGATGATCCCTACTCTTGTGCCGCAACAGCGGCGGTCGGATGCCTGACTATGATGCCGTGCTCAGTTTCACGGCAGCGATTGCCCAGGCAAACGCTGCGGTCATTGTTGTCGAGCCCACCCAGAAAAGGACATTCGCGACCCGTTTCTGAGAGGCAGGGCTGATCTTGTTCGCCGTTAACGCAACAAGCATGACGGCAAACAGCGCGAGGTTTGCGAACCCGACTGGCAGAACGTAGGTCCTGAGTGCACTGTAGAACCTTTGAAACTCGTCTGCATCCCTAAAGAGTACGTATCTGGCGATGATGACAACGAGGCCAGCGATGGCAACCTCGCGCAGATACTTTCCCATGACTGTGTCGCCCCCTTCAGATGCGGTCCGACGCCAAGCGAAGACCTATTCGCGGGCCGCAGCAACGCCGGTGCGCGCAGCGCGGCCGCCACGGCGTCCGCCGGCTGCGGCGGCGACCGGAGCGGCTGCAACCACGTGACCGCCCTCGGCCGGCTTGTGGTCGCGGTAGGTCTTGATCCAGTGGGTGCAGTTCGGGTCGGTGCCGTTCAGGACGTTGGCGGCGCGCACGGCCTCCATCTCCTGCGGGCGGCAGGGGTTCATGATCGCCGATGTCATGCCGGCGCCGATGACCATGGGGATGAAGCCGGCATTGATGCCGTGGCGGTGGGGCAGGCCGAAGGAGATGTTGGAAAGGCCGCAGGTGGTGTTGACCTTCAGCTCTTCGCGCAAGCGGCGCAAGAGCGCAAAGACCTGCTGGCCGGCTGTGCCCATGGCGCCGATCGGCATCACCAGCGGATCGACCACGATGTCATGCGGCTTGATGCCGTAGTCGGCGGCGCGTTCGACGATCTTCTTGGCAACGGCGAAACGCACGTCAGGATCTTCGGAAATACCGGTTTCGTCATTGGAAATGGCGACGACGGGGACGTCGTACTTCTTGCAGAGCGGCAGGATCGCCTCGAGCTTTTCCTCTTCGCCGGTGACGGAGTTGACCAGCGGGCGGCCCTTGGCGACGCGCAGCGCCGCCTCGATCGCAGCCGACACCGAGCTGTCGATCGACAGCGGCACATCAACGAGGCCCTGAACGATTTCCAGAGTCTTGACCAGGAGCGGCGGCTCGGTCTCGTGCGGGTTGACGGCGGTGACGCCGGCATTGACGTCGAGCATTGTCGCCCCGGCGGCGACCTGCTCCAGCGCGTCCTTGATGACGGTGTCGAAGTTGCCCTCGATCATTTCCGCGGCCAGCTTCTTGCGGCCGGTCGGGTTGATGCGCTCGCCAATGACGCAGAAGGGCTGGTCGAAACCGATGATGATTTCGCGGGTTGCGGAAGCGACGATGGTACGGGTCATGTAAGATCCTTTGATCCTGTGGCGTCGGGTTTCGTTATCTCACCCGTTGGTCGATGGAGGCGGCCGGACGAGCCGGTGCCGGTTGTGTCTGCAATTGCCTCAGTGGGGATGGTGGGCGGCGGCCTCGGCCATCTCCTGCTGGTTTTCTTCCTTGCCTTCGCGAATATGCTCCAGCCGTTCGGCCACCAGCGCATCGGCCGGCAGCGTCTCGTGTTTCCACGGCTGGCGGCCCTTCAACACGCCCGATTCATGCACGATCTCTGCGACATATTCTTCCTGGCGATAGGCCATGACGTGGACGCCGGAGATGCCTTCGATCTCCTTGACCTCGTTGATGATGTCGATGCAGAGCTGCTTGCCTTCCTTCTTCTGGTCCTTTGCGCCCTCCAGCCGCGTGATGATACTGTCGGGAATGTGGATGCCCGGCACGTTGGAGCGGATCCAGCGGGCGGTCTTGGCTGAGGCCATCGGCCCGACGCCGACGAGGATGAAGCATTTTTCGTGCAGGCCGAGATCGCGCACCTTCTTCATGTACTCGCGGAACATCGGCACGTCGAAGCAATACTGGCTCTGGACGAACTGGGCGCCGGCCTCGATCTTCTTGGCCAGTCGATAGGGGCGGAAGTCGTAGGGCGGGGCAAAGGGGTTGATGGCGGCGCCGAGAAACACCTGCGGCGGCGTCGTCAGCTTGCGGCCCGAGAGGAACTTGGAATTGTCGCGCATGATGCGCACGGTTTCGAGCAGCGACATGCAGTCGAGGTCGAACACGGGCTTGGCGCCCGGCTGGTCGCCCGCCTGCACGCCATCGCCGGTCAGGCACATGACGTTCTGCACGCCCATGGCCGAGGCGCCGAGCACGTCGCCCTGGATGGCGATGCGGTTCTTGTCGCGGCAGGCGATCTGCATGATCGGGGCATAGCCCATGCGCGTCAGGAGCGCGCAGATGCCGACTGACGACATGTGGCAATTGGCGCCCGAAGCATCGACCGCGTTGATGCCGTCGACCCAGCCGTCGAAGATCGCCGCGCGCTCGTAGACGTCCTGCGGGTTGGCGCTGTCGGGCGGGTTGAGTTCGGCGGTCACCGCGAATTCGCCGCGGCGCAACACGCGCTCGAGCCGTCCGCGCGAGGAGTGGCCGGGCAACGGATCGAGCGGCGCGCCGGGGTCGTGTGGGTTGAAGTCGGGGCTCATGCCTGGTTCTCTTTCGCCTGAGCTTCGCGGTTGGCGGCTGCTTCCGCCGTCACCCGCAGCCAGGAAGAGGTTTCGCGCAGCGACTGGTTCACCGGCTTCTGCACGTTCATGATCGCATCGCCCTTCACCATGTTCTGCGAGCCCTTCCACGCCTGCACCCAGACGCAGGGCATATCCGGCTCGACCTCGCAATTGCCATTGGCCCGCACGCCGCCGCAGGGGCCGTTGCGCAGCTGCTTCGGACAGTTCATCGGGCAGGACATGCCGGTGGACGACAGCGCGCACTGGCCGCACATGCGACAGTCGAAGAGGAAGCCCTTGACGTGGCGTTCGACGAAGGTAACGGGTCGCTCCACCCTGTTGTAGCCGATCGCCTTCCACAACGGATGCAACAGCAGGAACATGTCGGCGAAGCGGTTGTAGAACCATTCGAGGAAGCGCGAATGGCGCACCGCCCAGAGGCGAACGGTATATTTGTGGCGCGAGCGGCGGCTGGGAGAGACGCCGGCCGGGGTATAGGCACCGGTCGCGGCCTTGGCCGCCGGTGCGGCGTTGCCCTTGAGGATCTTCGTTTCTATTGCGCTTGCGACCTTCGGGTCAGCCATTGTCGCGGCCTCCTGCCTTGACCAGGGAGACCAGGCGCTCGCGGTCATAGACGGCTTCCAGTTCGGCGGCCGCACGGTCGGCTTCCGCCTCCAGGTCGTCGGATACGGGCTCAGGCTCGGCCTTGCGCCATTCGGCGAGGTAGTCGTCGGTCTCGGCGGCACCGGTGCGCATGGCGCACATGTCGATCGCCTCGGTGAAGCGCAGCGAAAGCTCGCGCTTTGCGGTCGTGCGGCCCCGTTTGATGATGACCTGGGCCGGGATGTCGCGCCAGTAGACGATTATGCGATCTGCCATCGGGTGTCGTTCTCCTCTTCCTGCGACAATGCTTATGTCCCGGCGTCGTGGCTCACCTCGCCACGACGTTGGATATGTCCAAAAACGACGCCGGCGTAGAACGTTGAAAACACCCAGCACTCTACGCGTTGCCGCGCTGCGGGCAAGCCCGAGGTGCGGTAAGTCTATGCATTGAGGAGTGCTAGAAATTTCAGGTCCTTAGGGGCCTCAGGCGGCCACATGCGGCGCGATGGAAACGGCCAATCTGCGCCTGGTTTTTCTACCAGATGCCGCGCCGAATTCCATTCCGGAGCCATGTCCAGATCGGCGGGTGATACCATTGTTGCGACGGGCCTGCGACATCGAGCGTGCGCAGCCGGCCCTTGAGCGCATCGTCGACGGCAGCGATGGCGATGTCGGTGGAGGCTGCCGTCTGCAGCAGCGGATAGGTATGCACGGTATCGCTGCGGGCAGGCGTCTGGCGCGACTGGTAGAGAATGCCGCCGGTATCGACGCCTTCGTCGACGAGATGCACGGTCGCGCCGAAATTGCCGACGTCGTCGTTGATCCGCGCCCAATAGCCGCCCATCAGCCCGCGATAGCCGGGGTTGATGCCGGCATGGAAATTGACGACCGGGCAGGGGAGCGCCGCAAGCGTCGCCTTCGTCAACATGCGGCAACTGATCAGAAAAACGACATCGGGTTCGAGCGCGCGGACCTGCGACGCGGCCTCGTCGTCGTTGACGGAAACGATCTGACGCACCGGCACACTCGGATCGGGCGTGCCGGATACGCCATAGAGCCTCAGAATTTCTTTCGCTCTCTTCCGGGTAAAGCGCTTGCCGAAGCGCGAGGCGATCATCGTCGCCAGCTGCCCGACGGCGGTCGGCCAGCCGAGTTTTCGCGCCCGCCGGCGCAGGAAGAGGCCCTTGGATTCCGGCCGTTCCTGGAGAACGACGATATCGTCGAAACGCGCCGCCAGCGCATTGATCATGATCCACGGGTTTTCACCGCCCGCCGTCACCACGACGACGCGGCCCGGGCGCGCGCCGGCGGGTAAGGTTTCGTTGGCAGCGTCGGTCATTGCCGGCCCTCGATGCGGTGTGGTTGCATCAGATATGGCCGCTTGCGCGTTACCGGCGGCTTAATGGCCGGTCTGCTGGAGCAGATGCCCACGATTGACCGCTTATGGTCCCGAAGCCGCCCCACATTCCACGATCCAGAAGGACCGCACGGGTGGCAAGCGGAAGTTCTCATGTGACCGCTTAATCGGAAAACGTGCACCCAAATTCCGTCGCTTCTCTGAAGCTGACATTTGCATAGCGAGAAGTGTCGGCCGAATTCGATCCTCTCGCTGTCCGCGCCTCTCTGTCTTCAAATCTCCTTCGAAGCGACGTAAACTTCCACCGGTGGAGCGGCCCTGGCAGATATAACAAAACACGCTCTGCGTGCGCCAGAATTCAGGGGCCGAGGATCGGATGGGCGGCATGAACCAGGCGACCGGGAATTTGCGCGACAGTTCAGGCGCGGCGGTACGGCCGCCGATCGCCTGGGCGCTCGCGGCGATCGCCGGGTTCGCGCTCGACTGGCTCTATCCGCTGCCATTCCTGCCCGCGGCCGTGCCGGCCGGCTGGCTCGGCGGCATCGTCTTCCTCGCCGGCCTGGCACTGCTGATCTGGGCGGTGGCAACCTTCCTCCGCGCGGGGACGCAGATCCAGACCACCCAGCCGACGACGACGATCGTCGACGAGGGCCCCTACAGCTTCACGCGCAACCCGATCTATATCGGCATGTTCCTCGGCCTCATCGGCCTCGCCGTCGCCTTCGACAGCCTTTGGCTCATCGTCCTATTGGTGCCGTTCTATCTTGTCATCCGCTACGGCGTGGTCGCCCGCGAGGAGGCCTATCTCGAGCGGAAGTTCGGTAACGCCTATCTCGCCTACAAGGCCCGCGTCGGGCGGTGGGTGTAGCGACGAAGAGGGAGGCAATCTGCTTGAAACCGAACGACGGGAACGGGGCCTAAAGCGGCCATTGCGGCCCTACTGCCTTTAACGGCTTGCCTTCGCGATACGTTCATTTAGGGTCGGTTGCAACCAGGAGGGTATCGCGATGAAATTCCCAGTGCGGTCGATATTTGCATTCATGATCGCGGCGTCGCTTCACGCGAGCCCCTCCTTCGCACAAGAAACAGTTCCGGTCTCGGTCGACAACTTCTCCCGGGCCGAAACCGACGTGACGATGGCCGCCTACGTGAAAGAAGGCGCGCTCGGCAAATTCATGCATGCGCGAACACCGCCCTCGGTTGACGACCAGAAGGTCGTCAGGATGAATCGGGACACGCTTTATTCCTTCGGCGTTTTCGACCTTGACGCGGGACCGGTCACGCTGACGCTTCCGGACGCGGGAAAGCGTTACATGATGGCGCAGACCATCGATGAGGATCATTTCACCCGCGACATCGCTTACGCGCCCGGCTCCAAGTCCTATACGAAGGATGCCATCGGCACGCGGTATATGGTCGTGATCATACGCACGCTCGTCGACCCGCAGAGTGAGGGCGACATCAAAGAGGTCCACGCGTTGCAAGATCAGATCAAGGTCGAGCAACAGGCGGCAGGCGAGTTTCAAGCCCCGAACTGGGATCCGGTTTCACAGGCGAAGGTCCGGGATGCGTTGAAGGTATCGGGCTCGACCCTGTCCGGTTCGGATCGCATGTTCGGCTCGAGAGAGGAGGTTGATCCGATTCGACACCTGATCGGGGCCGCAATCGGGTGGGGAGGCAATCCTAGCTCCGCAGCGATCTACGTGACAGCAAAACCCAAGGACGAGAGCGGCAACAGGATCGAAAAGATCACCGTGAAGGATGTGCCGGTGGACGGGTTCTGGTCCATCAGTGTCTACAATGGCAAGGGGTTTTTCGAGAAGAACGATCTTGACGCCTATTCGATCAACAACGTGACCGCCAAGCCGAATGATGATGGAAGCATAACCGTGCAGTTCGGAGGGTGTGAGAAAAACACCGTCAATTGCATCCCGATCATGAAGGACTGGAACTACACCGTCCGGCTGTATCGTCCGCGCGCTGACCTGTCGGAGGGAAAATGGACGTTCCCGGAGATGGAACTGTCGAACTGATGCACTACAGCGCCGCGCGTCTTTTAAGACGCGCCAAGGTTGCTGTAACACTTTGAATTGCTGCATAATTTCTTAAATCGATTCCGATTTAAGAAATTATGCATTAGGACAGAGCCCTCTTGCAGACAGTCGCGTTGTGGGCCGCTCAAAAGCGAGTACGGTAGGAGTGTCGTCGATGCGTCGTGCCCTTGGTATTCTGACCGCGTTGGTTCTTGGCGTTTCTGGTGGGCTCGGCTGGTCTGCTGAACCGGCTTTGAAAGATCCGCCGCCTGTCGTGGACGCCTCGCCGCACTCCTCCAATTTTATCGAGGCAAACGGTATTCGCCTCAACTATCTCGATTGGGGTGACAACGGGCCGCCTGTCGTGATGATCCACGGCATCGGCGACGATCCGCATATCTTCGACGATCTGGCGAATAGCCTTAAAGGGCGTTTTCATCTGATCGCCTACGCGCGGCGTGGTCACGGCCATTCGGATGCGCCCGCCGGGCCATACGACCACACCGCCCTCGTTGCCGATCTCAAGGGCCTTCTCGACGCTCTCGCGATTGAGAAGGCAAGTCTGATCGGCTGGTCGCTCGGCGGCAATGAAATTACCGAATTCGCAGGGACTTACCCGGACCGAGTAGACAAGCTCGTCTATCTCGAGTCGGGATACGATTGGTCCTATCCAGCCTTCCTCAATGCGTTTGTCGACATGCTCGCCGTGAATGCTCCGGCCGCTTCCGATGTCGCTTCGATCGACGCCTTCCGCGACTGGTATCATGCCGCGTGGCTCGGCAGCGATACTCCCTGGAGTAATGGCATGGAAGCATACTTGCGGGATCTCCTGCGGATTGCGCCAGACAATTCAATCAGGGTTGTCCCATCGGACGCGACCTATGGCGCGATTCTAGCTGAAATGGCCAAGTGGTACCGTGACTATGAGAAGGTGAAGGCCCCAGCGCTTGTGTTCTATGCATCCAGTTTCTTTCCGGTCGATCGATCTGACCCGGCGCCATCTGCAAAGCTTAAGGCATTCAACGAGGAAGTTGTTGCGCCATTCCGCGCAACGAGCATGGAACGCGTTTCAAGCGAGCTCAAACGAGCGACGATAAAGCAGTTTCCGAACACGACGCATATGGGCATCGGCATTCACGATCCTGAACCACTTGCCAAGGACATCGCTGCGTTCCTGTCTGCGGCGCATTGACGTCGGCTTACTGCATAATTCCTTAAATCGGAATCGATTTAAGGAGAAAATTATGCAGCAGATTTAAGGCGTTACAGCGTCCTTTGCGCGTCATATTTGACGCGCGGCGCTGTAATGGCGCGAGGCAGACGCTGGTTTTTGGCTGTGCCGCCGCCGGCCGGCGCGCAGCGGCGACATCGTCACGCGCCCAGCAGCGATGTCGTCAGGTCGCCATAGCCCGTAAACCGGTATTCGTATTCGAGGCCGAGATAATCGGCGGCCTCCTTCGCCTTCGCCTGCAGCGTTTCATCCTCCTGCTGCGAGAGATAGACGAGCTTGCGGTAGTGGCCGAAATACATGTCCCTCAGTTCCGGGTGGCGCTTGAGGCCGAGCGGTTCGACGACGAAAGCCTCGAACTGGCGGGCGAGAAAATCGGTGAGAAAGAAGGCGGTGATATCGTCGTCCCAGCGGCTGGCAAAGGCATCGTTGCCGGCGAAGAAGGAATAGCAGTGCGGGCCGGGGATGCGCTTGACACGCTCTTCTTCGCACAGACGATCCAGATGGCCGCCGGTGCCGCAATCGGCATAGGCGACGAAGATGCGCTCAAAGCCCTGCTGCCGCGCCTTGGCGATCGCCTCCCTGACACCCGGGGTGATCTTGTCGGGGGTGTTGTGCCAGATGGCGGGCAGACAGGTGAGGTCGACATGGTCGAGCCTGTTGGCCTGACAGATGGCGAGAATTTCACGCGCGATCGCGCCACAACCGATGACGTGAACTTTTTCCGGTTGTGCACGTTCTATTGCGCGCGATACTTTTTCCATCTCGATTCCACCCAGTGATCAACGTGAAGGAAGCTGGCCATGAAAACACAAACCGTTACGCTCGTCGGAGCCGTCCTCATCGCGCTTACGACGCTCAGCGCCTGCGGCAATACGATCCGCGGCATCGGTCAGGATACCGCAAACACCGTCAACGCGACACAGGCGGCCGGCAAGAAGGTGGTCCGCGCCGCCAACTGAGCCTCCGTCTGAGGCGGAGCGCGCCGAGTTCGGGCGCTCGATCCGCTTTGATGCCCTGGCTTCTCGCCCGATGTTCCGCGTCCGTCGCGGTGTGGAACATTAGGAGACAGTTCGGACGCGCCGATCTTTTCATCGGCATCGCGGCATGACGGGCGGTTACAGCGCCGCGCGTCAAATATGACGCGCAAAGGACGCTGTAACGCTTTAAACTTGCTGCATAATTTTCGCCTTAAATCGATTCCGATTTAAGGAATTATGCAGTACGCCGCATCGCAAAGTCCCGCCGTTTTCGTGCCAGCAAATGAAAAAGCCGGCCGCAAGCGTCATTGCTGCGGCCGGCTTTCGTGTTCGTGAAGCAGGCTCAGCCGGCAGCGAGCAGGTTGTGCTTGCGCTTCATGAAGTCCTTGGCTGTCTCGACCGCGATCGCCGCGTCGCGGCAATAGGCGTCGGCGCCGACGGCCTTGCCGAATTCCTCGTTGAGCGGCGCGCCGCCGACGAGAACGACATAGTCGTCACGCAGTCCCTTTTCCTTCAGCGTATCGATGACAACCTTCATGTAGGGCATGGTGGTGGTCAAGAGCGCCGACATGCCGAGAATGTCCGGCTGCTCGCGCTCGATCGCTTCCAGGTAGTTTTCGACCGGGTTGTTGATGCCGAGGTCGACAACGTCGAAGCCTGCGCCTTCCATCATCATGCCGACGAGGTTCTTGCCGATGTCGTGGATGTCGCCCTTGACGGTGCCGATGACCATCTTGCCGAGCTTCGGTGCGCCGGTTTCGGCGAGAAGCGGCCGCAGGATGAACATGCCGGCCTTCATCGCATTCGCCGACAGCAAAACTTCCGGCACGAACAGGATGCCGTCGCGGAAGTCGACGCCGACGATGCGCATGCCCTCGACCAGTGCCTGGGTCAGGACGTCGTAGGGCGTCCAACCGCGCTTGAGCAGGATGTTGGTTCCGTCCTCGATCTCCTCCTTGAGGCCGTCATAGAGGTCGTCATGCATCTGCTGCACAAGTTCCTCGTCGGAAAGGTCCTCGAGAATGATTTCATCGTCTGCCATAGTAGGGTTCCTCGGTTCCTGGCACGGCCGGGCTAAAATCCGGACACGTTCACCAATCAATAGCGGTCGACGTCTAAAAATCTGTTTTCGAAAGCGACGTCGCATATGACAAAAAGCGACGGGAGTGCAGCTTCTTTCGAGGCCTGTATATTCTTAACAAAAACAATATATTCGCGCCATGCGGTTTTTGGCCGGCCATGACGCGGATCGCAGTGTTCGAGTTGCGCCACTCGTTGGCGCATTGAGACCCGTACAGTCCCTGCGGCTTGGTAGCATTAGGGCCAATTGGTGCTTGAAGGCGCAAGATATCGAAATGCGCGGGAGAGGAATGAATAAATGAGCGACGTGACAGATCAGGACGCGGTTGAGGGTGGCGGTCGCCGCTCGCGTGGCGAGGGGCGGGGAGCGGCGGCACGGCGCGCCTCGCGCACCGGCGGCGGCCCGGGGCCGTCTCTGCCCTATATCCAGCGCAAGATTCGCGAATACGAGGTCCTGGACGAGGAGGGCCTTGAGCTCATCGAGCGCAATGCCGATACGATCCTGGAGGAAATCGGCATCGAGTTTCGTGACGACGCCGAGGCGCTCGAACTGTGGAAGCAGGCCGGCGCCGATGTGCGCGGCCAGCGCGTTCACTTCCCCAAGGGTCTTTGCCGCGAACTTCTGAAAACGGCACCGTCCGAGTTTACCTGGCACGCCCGCAATCCGGCGCGCAGCGCCCAGGTCGGCGGCAAGGCGACGATCTTCGCGCCGGTCTATGGCCCGCCCTTCGTGCGCGATCTCGAAGGCGTCAGGCGCTACGCGACCATCGAGGATTTCCGCAATTTCGTGAAGCTCGCCTATATGGCGCCGTCGATGCATTCGTCCGGCGGCACGGTCTGCGAGCCGGTCGACATTCCGGTGAACAAGCGTCACCTCGACATGGTCTACAGCCACATCAAATATTCCGACAAGCCGTTCATGGGATCGGTCACGGCGCCCGAGCGCGCCGAGGACACGATCGCCATGGCCAAGCTCGTCTTCGGCGACGAGTTCGTCGAAAACAATTGCGTCACGCTCAACCTGATCAACGCCAACTCGCCGATGGTCTTCGACGAGACCATGGTGGGCGCGCTCAAGGTCTATGCCCGCCACAACCAGGCCTGCGTGCTTTCGCCGTTCATCCTGTCGGGCGCCATGAGCCCGGTCACGGTCGCCGGCACGCTGACGCAGATTCTGGCCGAAGTGCTCGCAGGTGCGTCGTTCACCCAGCTTATCCGCAAGGGCGCGCCGGTGCTGTTCGGCACCTTTGCCGCCTCGATCTCGATGCAGTCGGGCGCGCCGACCTTCGGCACGCCAGAGCCTTCGCTGGTCTCCTATGGCGCGGCACAGCTCGCGCGCCGGCTCAAGCTGCCGTTCCGCACCGGCGGTTCGCTCTGCGGCTCCAAGGTTCCTGACGCTCAAGCAGCCCACGAATCGGCCAACACGCTGAACATGACGCTGCTTGCCGGCACCAATTTCGTGCTGCATGCGGCCGGCTGGCTCGAAGGCGGTCTTATTTCTTCCTATGAGAAGTTCATGATCGACCAGGACCAGCTCGGCATGATGCAGAAGATGGCCGAGGGCGTGGATCTCTCCGAGAACGCCCAGGCGCTCGACGCCATCCGCGAAGTCGGCCCGGGCAGCCACTATCTCGGCTGCGCCCATACCCAGGCCAATTTCCAGACCGCTTTCTACCGTTCGCCGCTCGCCGACAACAATTCCTACGAACAGTGGGAAGTGGAAGGCGAAAAGCGTATCGAGCAGCGCGCCAACGCGCTCGCCCGCACGTGGCTGGAACATTACGAGGCGCCTTATCTCGATCCGGCGATCGACGAAGCGCTCAAGGCCTATATTGCTCAGCGCAAGGATTCGATGCCCGACGCTTTCACTTGAAAGGGTCCCGAGCGAGCCAGGGAGCAAGGCGGCGCGGCGCAGGTGGCCGACATGATCCAGAAGGAGGTCTGGCGCCCGCATTACGATCTACAGGGGCCGAAACCCAAATGACGGCGCCTTCCGCATCTGCGGACACTCGACTTGAAACCGTCCGTGCGGCTCTTGAGCCGCACGGACTTTTTTTGCGCGGCACGCTGAACTTTGCTTCAGCCGATGCCGCGCCGCTGCTTTCGGATGGCTGGCCGGCGGCGAGCGTGGCGCTGATCGGCAATATCGGCGGCTCGCTCTGGCAGCCCTTCCTGCGCTGGCGCGAGGAAGCGCCTGATCATGGTGGGACCGATCCGCTCGATTGCTGGTCGAAGGTGGTGATCGGCGAGATCGCCGGGGCAAATGGGGCGACGGCCTATTTCCCGTCGGATCCGCCCTGGCAGCCGTTCCAGCAATGGGCGATGCAGGCGGAAGGCATCAATGCATCACCGCTCGGCATTCTCATCCACCCCCGCTATGGGCTCTGGCACGGCTATCGCGGCGCGCTGGCTTTCGACCAGCCGTTGGCCGGCGACGGCGATCGCTCGGCCGCGCATCCCTGCGACGGCTGCGTGGAAAAACCCTGCGTTTCCGCCTGTCCCGCCGGCGCGCTCGCGCGCCTGCAGTTCGATGTCGGTCGCTGTCGGACCTATCTCCGGACGGAGGCGGGCGGGAGCGGCTGCCTCAAGTGCGGGTGCCTCGCGCGCGATGCCTGTCCCGTCGGGCGGGACTATCGCTATCCGCCCGATCAGCTACACTTTCACATGGCTGCACTTGACCTTTGAGCGCTGTCCGCCGCCGCCAAACTGTGGAAAGAACAGCGTGCAAATGCTGGAAATGACTAAAATTCGAGGTTTTCTGGAAACGTAAAATTTCCGAATTTATACCGATTTGGACGGTGTGGCATTGGAGACCATCTCATGACGCGCAGCCCAGTGGTATCGTTAAGCAACTTTCCCCCGCGACTGTCGCGGGAGGAAGTCGACGCGCAGATCTCGCGTCTGGACAGCATCCACGCCGCCAACACCCAGCTTCTCGATGAGGCTTATAAGCGGCTGCTGGCGATTGCCGCGACCCATGCCGCCGTCATCGCCGCCTCGATCGCCGGCTTCGATGCGCTCTTCGATCGGTCGGTTCTGGGCGCCAATCTCTTGCCGGAAGCGATCGACATGCTGCGCAAGGCCGCCCTGGTCGTCGGTTGCGTCGGTCTCTTGCTTACCTTCTTTGCCATCGCCAACAATTACGGCGAAATGCAGCGGGTGGCGCGGCAGCACGCCAGCAATCTGCGCTTCACGCTGCAGGAAAAGCGCTTGCTGCGCCAGCTTTCGAGCGAGATCCTGCCCGGCGATCACAGATCCTACCTGCGCAGCGGCGTTGCTGGCCTTGCCTGCCTGGCGGCGATTTTCGGCCTTGCGGCGGCGGCCGGCTGCTTCGTGCTGGCGGGCATCGCCGGATTTCTCACCGGCGGTTGAGTGCGGGGCTGTTGCAGCCGCTACCTGGCGCTTTCCTCACCTCATCTCCGTGCGCGTAGGAGTGCGATGGCGAGAGAGCGGCGTCGCGACCATGCCATGTTTGGCGGCGGCCACGGACGCTGACCTCTCTTCTCCCTCATCTCTGTGACAAGCACAGGGGTGAGGGAGAGCGTGGTCGGAACGATGGTCTTGATGAAGGAGGCAAACCCACCCGTCTACCGCAGGGAGCGTGCTGCGCCGCAAGTCACCGGCCCGCCAGCCGCATTTTCTTTGTCACCGCGCCAGAACCGCCGCAATCTCGATGATGCTGGGCGGCTGATTCCATTGGATGTTTTTCATGCCGCTGTTTCCAAAACCTTTTCTCGTCGGTGCCGTTCTCTCCGCAGGTCTTGCCGGCCCTGCGCTCGGCGCCTGCCGCGACGTCAGCCATCTCGGGCAGGACTATATCGCCTGCACGGTCGACCCCGCCGACAACGACATCCGCCTCTACAACAAGGATCAGGCCGGTGTTCCCTTCCGCTCGTTCCGGGCGCTGTCGCTGGAACTGCGCCATCGCGACGAATACATGCTCTTCGCCATGAACGGCGGCATGTACCACGACGACCTGTCGCCCGTCGGCCTGCATATCGAGGAGCGGCGCGAACAGGCTCCGCTCAACACCAACACCGGCTGGGGAAACTTCCATCTGCTGCCCAACGGTGTCTTCTATGTCGATAACGGCAAGGCCGGCGTGCTTTCGGCCGACGCCTATCGCGCGGCCGATATCCGGCCGCGGTTTGCCACGCAGTCCGGGCCGATGCTGGTGATCGATGGTGCGCTGCATCCGCGCTTCCTGCCCGACAGCACAAGCCTCAAGACCCGCAACGGCGTCGGCGTTACAGTGACGGGCGAGGTAGTGTTCGTGGTCTCGAAAAGGCCGGTGCGGTTTCACGATTTCGCGACACTGTTCCGCGACGCTCTCGATTGCCCCAACGCGCTCTTCCTCGACGGCACGATCTCCAGCCTCTACGCGCCTGACATCAATCGGCACGACCGGCTGTTTCCGATGGGGCCGATGATCGCCGTGGTCGGCAAGTTCCCGCGCTAGTTTTTTCCTTGGGGCCACGAAGATTTTTTTCGATACGGCCCCAAGGAATTGTCGTCGTGCAACGTCTAAGGTTTGAAACAGGTGGGAGCGGGCACGCCATTGGACGCTGAACTCGTCGAGAAAGCGGTGTCTGGAGACAGACGGGCGTTCGGCCAACTGGTCGAGCGGCACTATGATTTTGTCCATGCCGTCGCCTGGCGCTGGTCGGGCAATGCTGCGGATGCGGAAGACATCGCCCAGGACGTCTGCGTGCGGCTGGGCTCGGCCATCCGCGGCTTTCGCGGCACCAGCCGGTTCCGCACCTGGCTCTACACCCTGACGCTGAACGCGGCCCGCGACCACAAGCGCCGCCAGATGCGCGACAACAGCAGGATGCAGGCCTATGCCAGCGAGCAGGCCGTTCTCGGCGGCGGCGAGGCCCTCGAAGACGACCGCCAGGAGGCGCTCTGGACGGCGGTGAGGGCGCTGCCGGAAAAACAATGCGATGCGGTGCTGCTCGTCTATGCCGAGGGGATGAGCCATGCCGCTGCCGCCGATGTGCTCGGATGTTCGGAAGCGACCGTGTCGTGGCACGTGCACGAGGCACGCAAGCGGCTGAAGACATTGCTTGGCAGGGAGGCCGTGTGATCATGACCGACGATTTCGACAAGCTCTCCGGACTGACCCCGCCAAAGGCTTCGACCGAGGCGCGGGCGCGGGCGCTTGCCGCCGCCATGCAGGCCTTCGACGCAGCAGAAGAAAATTCGACCGCCACCCAAGGATCGGCGCTGCCGGTTCGTCAAAGCTCCATCTTCAACCGGATATGGAGCCCCATCATGAACAGGAAACTGCTTGCCGGATCGGCACTGGCCACACTGCTGGTTATCCCCGCCGCCGCGTTCCTGACGCTTGAGTTGACGCGCAACACCATGCTGCCCGGCGACACCGGCGCGGAGATCGCGCTCAAGGAGGAGCCGAAACAGAAGGCAGCGCCACAGCCGGTCGTCACGGCAAAGCCCGATGCCGACGAGGCGCATGCCCGTGCCCGTGAGCAGAAGTCGGCCGAGGCTCAGCCGGTCGCGCGGACCGAGAGCGCGGCGCCCGCCGCCGAGCCCGAGGCGGATGCCATGGCCAACCAGATGATGAGCGACAGCCTCGCACCGCTTTCGGCAGCAGGTGGCGCGCAAGGGCGGCCGACCTATCTGCCGGCGCCCGTCGTTACACAGGAGATGCAGCTCCCGCCTCAGGAAAACCGCGAGCGCTTCGGCAAGGCCGACAGCAACCCGGTCAAAAGCGTCGCCACCGACCCGGTTTCGACCTTCTCGGTCGACGTCGATACGGCATCTTACGCCTTTGTGCGCCGGTCGCTGATGGAGGGCCAGATGCCGGAGCGCGATGCGGTGCGGGTGGAGGAGATGGTCAACTACTTCCCCTATGACTGGCCGCGTCCGGCGACAGTTGCTGAGCCGTTCAAGGCGACGGTAACGGTGATGCCGACGCCCTGGAACGGCGGCACGCGGCTGATGCATGTGGCGATCAAGGGCTATGACGTGGTGCCGGCAGAGGCGCCGAAGGCGAACCTGGTGTTCCTGATCGACGTTTCCGGCTCCATGGACGAGCCGGACAAGCTGCCACTGTTGAAGAGCGCCTTCCGGCTGCTTGTCGAGAAGCTGAAGCCGGAGGATACGGTGTCGATCGTCACCTATGCCGGCAATGCCGGCACGGTGCTCGAGCCGACTTCGGTCAAGGACAAGGCGAAGATCCTGTCGGCGATCGATACGCTGCAGCCGGGCGGCTCGACCGCGGGTGCCGCGGGCATCGATGCCGCCTATCGGCTGGCGGAGAAGGCTTTCGTCAAGGGCGGCGTCAACCGCGTGATGCTGGCGACCGATGGTGATTTCAATGTCGGCCCGGCCAGCGATGACGAACTCAAGCAGATGATCGAGGCCAGGCGCAAGAGCGGCATCTTCCTGTCGGTGCTCGGCTTCGGCCGTGGCAACTACAATGATGCGCTGATGCAGACGATCGCCCAGAACGGCAACGGCACGGCTGCCTATATCGATACGCTGGCCGAGGCGCAGAAGACGCTGGTGGAGGAGGCGGGCTCCTCGCTCTTCCCGATCGCCAAGGACGTCAAGCTGCAGGTGGAGTTCAATCCAGCCGCAATCGCCGAATACCGGCTGATCGGCTACGAGACCCGGGCGCTCAAGCGCGAGGATTTCAACAATGACAAGGTGGATGCCGGCGACATCGGCTCGGGCCACAGCGTGACGGCGATCTACGAGGTGACGCCGAAGGGCAGCCCGGCGGTGCTGAACGACGATCTGCGCTACAAGACGGCGGACAAGTCGGTCGCCAGCGCCGCGGTGAATGCCGGCGAACTCGCCTTCCTCAAAATCCGCTACAAGAAACCGGACGGCGACAGAAGCGAACTGATCACCACGCCGGTCACCGAGGCGAACGCCGTACCGTCGCTGGCAGAGGCGCCCAACGATGTGCGCTTCTCGGTGGCCGTGGCGGCCTTCGGGCAGAAGCTGTCGGGCGTGACGGCGCTGTCGGACTATTCCTATGATGCTGTCATCGACCTTGCTGCGGCGTCCAAGGGGGCGGACCCATTCGGCTATCGCGGTGAGTTCGTCAATCTGGTCCGGCTGGCCAAGGGGCTTTCGGGCGGTGGCAACTCGGCCAATTGAGGGTCGGGCGGGGAGGGTTGGCAATGGACCTTAGCGTTACGCCTTCGATGTGAACGCCTGGTGCTGCCCCTCATCCGGCTGCCGGCACCTTGTCCCCGCTTGCGGGGAGAAGGGAACGCGTGGCAATGCTTTCGTTCCCTTGAAAACTTCGAAAACCACTGAGGCTGCAATACCGGGAGCGTCGGGCAACTTTCAAGCGCAGGACAGAGCGCTGAGGAAAGGCTTCGTGTAGTCGACGCGCCAGGAATAGCGGTGACAGCGGGCCGGCGCAGGCGAAGACCTATCGCGTGGCACATCCCCTCTCCCCGCCTGCGGGGAGAGGGTTAGGGTGAGGGGCTGTTTCCCGCCCAAGGACCGTCGCTCAAGCCTTCGGAAAAGCGCGTTCCAGGCCGCCGGATTTCGTCAGGCCCGTTCTGAACGCCTGGTAGGCCGGGTGCTGGCTGGAGCGGGCGGCTTCCATTAGCCGCATCTGCAGCCGGGCGGGTGCCTCGTTGCCGAGCCAATGCCCGAGTTTCTCGAGCTTCAGCGTGTTGAGAAAGCGGGCATCGGAGGCGATATCGAGATAGCGGTAGAGCCCTTCCAGCAGTCGATCGTCCTGCTCGGGATTTTCCATCAGCAACCGGACAAAGGCCTGATCCGCTTCGCCAAATGCCGAAAGCTTGTCGGCAACGGTGTCCCTGTCGGGAAAGGAAGCGGGGCCGGCATTCATGTCAGTGTCTCCAGGCGAATCTTGTCCCATCCGGGATAGGCCAGGGCGGCTGGGTGCGCAAGCATCGGTGAATATTTGAAATGCTACAAAATATCTAATATTGACAAAAAATCTAGAATCGATCATTGCAATGACATGAACATCGAGCCCGCTATCGCCTTTGACATTGCCATGCATGCGCCTTCGGCCGCCGCCATCAGCGCCTTGCTCTATCCGCATGCGGAGGTCGTGCTGCACGACCTCAGGCACGGAACCGTCGTCGGCATTTGGAATGCTTCGTCCGGCCGTGCGGTCGGCGAGGATTCGCTGATCGAGGAAGAGTTCGGCGCGGTTTCGGGCGCGGAAAGCGTGCTCGGACCCTACGAGAAGACCGGCGCCGACGGCCGTCGCATCAAGTCCGTCTCGGCGGTGCTTCGCGATGCCAACGGCGACGCGGCGGGCCTGCTTTGCATCAATCTCGACGTCTCGATGATCGACAATGCCGTGAAGCTGCTTTCCGCCTTTGCCGGCGCTGAGCAACCGCGGCCGCAGGCGCTGTTTTCACGCGACTGGCGCGAGGAGATAAACGCGTCGCTGCACGACTGGCTGAAGGAGCGGGGGCTGGCGCTTGCAGCGCTGAAGCGGACAGACCGCGTGGCGCTGGTGGCCGCCCTTGAAGAGCGCGGCCTGTTCAAGACCCGCAACGCTGTCGACCATCTCGCCAGCCTGATCGGCACCTCGCGCGCCTCGATCTACAACTATCTTGCCGCTGCCCGTAGCGACGCTTCCTGAACACGACGAAGACAACGATTTCGCCCGTCTGCCGGGCGAAGCAGTGGAGGATCCGATATGACCACCTTGCCAGACTTTCGCCTCGAAACACATTTCTCCCGTTGGGAGTTCAAGGCGCGCCACCATATGACCGCAAGCGACAGCGAAACCATCGCCATGAGCGAATTGCTGGCGCTGGCCGACGACGCGGACCGGCAAGCCTGGGAAAAGCTGACGCTCGGCTATACCGAAACCTACGGCGCGCCGGCATTGCGCTCGGCGATTGCGTCCACCTATCAGGGGCTTTCGGCGGCCGACATTCTCTGCTTTGCCGGGGCGGAGGAGGGACTTTACTGCGCCATGCTGGCGCTGCTCGGCCCTCAGGATCACGCGATCGTAACGGTACCCAACTACCAGTCGATGGAGACGCTGCCGGTCACGATCGCCGGCTCGGTGACCGGCGTGCCGCTGCGCCCCGAAAACAACTGGCGCCTTGATCTTGCCGACGTGCGCGCGGCGCTGAAGCCGAACACCCGGCTGATCGCCGTCAACTTTCCCAACAACCCGACCGGCTCGATCGCCGATCGGCAAACCTTCAAGGCGCTGGCCGAGCTCTGCGTCGAACGCGGCATTCACCTTTTCAGCGACGAGGTCTATCGCGGGCTGGAACGTGACCCGGCGCTGAGACTGCCGCAGGCGGCCGAGCTGTTCGAGCACGGCATCTCCCTCAACGTCATGTCCAAGGCCTATGGGCTTCCGGGCCTGCGCATCGGCTGGATCGCCTGCCGCGATCATGCGCTCATCGAGCGCATGGAGAAGATGAAGCACTACCTGTCGATCTGCAATTCGCGCCCGTCCGAGGTCCTGGCGACCATCGCACTCAAGGCGCGCGAGCATCTGCTCGACCGCAATCGTACGCTTTGCGCCTCGAACCTCGAAAAGCTCGGGGCCTTCTTTGCCGAGTTCTCCGACCTTTACGAATGGCGGGAGCCTGACGGTGGCTGCGTCGGCTTTGCCCGCTATCTCGGGGCAGATGGGGTCGAGAGCCATTGCCGCCGCCTGGTGGGGGAGTCCGGCGTGCTGCTGCTGCCATCGAGCCTGTTCGTGTCCGAGCTGTTGCCGGTCGCCCAGGATCGTTTCCGCGTAGGCTTTGGCCGCAGGAACATCGAGGTCGGGCTGGAGGCCTGGCGGCAGCATCTTCAGGCCGACCGTATCGGCAAGCGCAGCGCCTGATATCCGGGGGCATTCGGCCCCCTGAAAGACCAATGGGGCATGGGCGCAGCACGGCACGCTGTGGCCATGCCTTAGAATGCGCATATATGTGGATATGCTGGCGCACCCGTTGGCTCGCTAGTGGCGAAAACCTGACGCTTGGTACCGATAACAGTGCTTAGATCAACTTGGCGAGCTTGGCGCCGTAGTAGCTCAAGCCACCGGTGACGATGAGGCCGACCCAACTTACCCACATAGGAACTGTCCAGCCGTCGATGACAACCGACCAACCTATGAGAATGCGAACCAAGTGCACCACTGCAACGATCCCGAATATTGCGGCCGCAATCGTCAAGAAGGTCTTCTCGGTCATCGGAAGCTCCTCGTCTCAGAAACAAATAGTCTATATCACACACGCATCAGGGTCGTCTTGCGCCATCTAGCGAGGGTACTAAGCGTCAGGCTGATATACCACTACGTAAGGCCGTGTTAGCCAACCGGCCCCACCTAGGTTTTTCTTCCCCATGCATTACAGACCCGAAATCGATGGACTGCGCGCGCTTGCCGTTGCGCCCGTGTTGCTCTTTCATGCCGGTTTCGGATTTCTCGGCGGCGGTTTTGCCGGTGTCGATGTCTTCTTCGTCATCAGCGGCTTCCTGATCACCTCGACTATTCATCGCGAAATCCGCGAGGGCAGCTTCAGCATCGTCTCGTTCTACGAGCGCCGAGCCCGCCGGCTGGCGCCCCCGCCTATCCCGGCTGGGCGACCGTGCCGGTCGTAGTTGGAACGGTGCTGGTGCTGGCCTTTGGCCGTCGCGATACGCTGGTCGGCAAGCTGCTTTCGGTCCGGCCGCTGGTGGCGATCGGGCTGATCAGCTACAGCCTCTATCTCTGGCATCAGCCGGTCTTCGCCTTTGCCCGGCTGCGGGCGATCGATGAGATCCCGCCGGCGGGCTATGTCGTTCTGATCGTGCTATGCATCGCGCTTGCCACTCTTAGCTGGCGCTTCGTCGAGCAACCGTTCCGTCAACGCGCGAAGGTCGGTCGCGGTGCCGTCTTCGGGGCGACGCTGGCGGCGGGCGCAGTGGCGCTGGTCGTCGGTTTCGGGTTCGACGGGACCGACGGGTTCGCCTCGCGCAATCGGGAACTCGCGCGCATGATCGAGCCCAGCGTCGGCATCAGCAAGGAATGCGATGCGGTCGTCAACCTCAAATGCGCCACCGGCAGCTCGCCCGAAATCGCTGTTTGGGGCGACTCCTATGCCCGCCACCTCGTCGACGGCATCATCGCATCGAAGCCCGATGTGAAGCTGGTGCAGCTGACGAAGAACAACTGCGGACCGTTTTTCGATCTCGCACCTGTGGTTCCCCGGCTGGGGCAGCAATGGCCGCTGGCCTGTGCTAAGCACAATGCCGAGGTCAAGCGGTTCCTGCTCGCCAACAAGTCGATCCGCTATGTCGTGCTGTCGTCGCAGCTCAGCCAGTATCTGATCGAGGACAAGGTGCTTGTCGGCGGCATCAGGGAGATGCCGTCGGAGCTCAAGACGCTCACCGACAATTTCCGCGCGACGCTCGCCTGGCTGGAGGCGAACGGCTTTGAAACCGTCTTCGTCGCGGCGCCGCCGCGGAACGGTCGTGACACCGGGCTTTGCGTTGCGCGCGTGCGGCTTCTCGGAGATCCGATCGAGCGTTGCGAACTGCCGCTGCGCGATGTGATGACCAACGACAAGGACATGCTGTCTGTGCTTGCCGACATCGCCGACGAATATCCCGTCGTCAGCTTCAGAGGCTATCTCTGCGACGAGGACTCCTGCAAATCGAGGACAAGGGGGTCACCCTGTTCGAAGACCATGGTCACTTCTCGGCGCAGGGTTCGCGGCAGATCGGCCGCTCGTTCGATTTCTACCGAACCTTTATCGGTGCGGCTGAGAGTGATGTGCTTTCGCAGCGAAGGACACCGGCCCTGGCTTTTGCCGTCGCCAACCTTGCAGCGCCTCGAATGGCGCCTGCTGGCCTTTTTCGACAGGATTGAGCGCTTCGCGGCCACGGCAGAACTCACAAATGAAAACGCTCCGGATCAGACGATGCCGGAGCGTTTTATTCTTTTAGATTTTGCGTGCCGTTAGAGCATTTCCAGGAAAAGTGCGGAGCGGTTTTCCGTCAGGAAATGCGTGAAAACAAGGCGCTAGAGCGTTTCTGCGACTCCGTGCAAACAGGAAAACGCTCTAGCCGCGACGGCTGCGCCGTTCGCGGGCCGGGGCCGACGGACCTTCGTTGGCCGTCTTGTTGCGCAACGGGCCGATCCTTTCGATGATCACGTCGAGCGTCGGGCGGTCGCGCAGCGAATGCTCGTCGAGCGCAATCCGCATGGCGGCCAGGTGCCCGCAGGTGGTGCCGCAGCAGCCGCCGATGATCTTGGCGCCGGCGTCGGCTGCCAGCCGTGCATATTCCGCCATCAGCGGCGGCGTGCCGGAGTAGTGGATCTCGGAGCCGCGGAATTCCGGAATGCCGCAATTGCCCTTGACGATCACGGTTGCCTCGGGGTTTGCCGAGGTCATGTCGAGCAGGGAGGACAGGATGTCAGACGCGCCAACGCCGCAATTGGCGCCGACGGCAACCGGGCCATCGCCGAGATCCTTGGCGACATCGTGGATGTCCTTGGGATGCAGGCCCATCATGGTCTTGCCGGCGGTGTCGAAGGAGCCGGTATAGACATAGGGCAAACCGACCTTGGTAGCGGCTTCGGCGGCAGCGCGGATCTCGTCCGGCGAGGACATGGTCTCGATCCAGGCGACTTCGGCGCCGCCGGCCTTCAGGCCCTCGATCTGTTCGACGAAAGCCGAGACGGCATCCTCGTAGGACAGTGCGCCAAGCGGGATCAGCAGCTCGCCGGTCGGGCCGACGGAGCCGGCGGTGATGACCTTGCGCGGTGCCTTGTCGGCAACGGCGCGGGCGATTTCGGCTGCGCGCTTGTTGAGTTCGTGCACGCGGTCCTGGGCGTGGTGCAGCTTCAGGCGATGGCGGGTGCCGCCGAAGGAATTGGTCAGGATGATATCAGCGCCGGCATCGACGAAGTCCTGATGCAGCTTGGTGATGTTCTCCGGCCTGGTCTCGTTCCAGATTTCCGGCGCTTCGCCAGCTTCGAGGCCCATCGCGAACAGCGAGGTTCCGGTGGCGCCATCGGCGAGAAGTACGCCCTTTTCGGCGATGAGGTCGGAGAGAACATTGGCTGCAGCGGTCATCGGCTTTTCCCGGCTAGAATGAATGCAGTGAGATATAAAGATATCTTTATATCTTTGCAAGCATTCGCGCGATCGGCCCGCGACTATTGTTGGCGGCGCAGGCCCATGCGCCCGGCAAGGCCGAGCCCGAAGATGGCAAGCGCCGTCAGCAGCCACATCGGGTCGGCGCGGTTGAGGAAGAAGCTTTCGAGCATGGCGTTGTAGGTCATGAAGATGACGACCATGACGCAGAAGTCGGCAAACGCACGTCCCTCCGGCCGCCGCGAGGCGCTGATGTAGTCGAAGAGCGGTTTGACGAAGAGAAGCAGGCTCATGAGGATGCCGCCGGGCAGGCCGAACGTCAGCGCCGCGTCGAGATAGCTGTTGTGGCCGGCGACGATGCCGCGCACGTCCCAGTTCGCTTCGAAATTGGCCTCGAGCCCCATGATGACAGGCGAGAGCCAGAAGCTGGAGTAACCCTGACCGAACCACGGGTGCTCGGCGATGCTTTCGCTGGCGAATTTCCAGATGTCATCGCGACCGGTGAAGGTAGGGTCATCGATGATCGCCTTGGTGATCGACAACATGGTGTCGGAATAGATCGTGCCGAGCGTCAACCCGAAGATCACCGCCGACATGGCGAGGTGGGCGACGATCATCAGGCCTGGACTGCGAACGACGCGTCCGGCAAGCACCAGCGTGATCGCGATCGGCAGGAAGCCGATGGTGGTCTTCGAGCCGGTGTGCAGCACGAAATTCGCCGCGAGCAGGGTGATCGCCCAGCCGCGAAGCGTGGCGCCAGCGCGCAGGCAGTAGATGCCGAACATGCACAGGATCGAAAATACCGGCGCCGAGACGTTCTTGTGCAGGAGATGGCCGCGCCAGAAGCCGGCATGCCAGGGTTCGCCGCCGGCCGCCGAGTGAATGGCCAGGTCCGGCGCCACGATGAGCGCCGCATAGTCGATCAGGATGAGGAGCAGGATGGCGTTTGCCCCGGCATGAACGAAATCCTCCTCGCTCCGCGGCAGCACCAGCACGCCTGCCACCATGATCATCGCCACGAGGCTGAGCGTCAGACCGCGGGCGGAAGCCGCCGGATCGTAGGACTGCAGGCAGGAGAAGTAGGCGATGGCGAAGATCGCCGCCCAGGCCGGTGAGACGAGCCGCGCCAGCACCCGTTTGTCGACAACGAGCAGCATCGCGAACAGATAGACCGCGCCGAGCACGAGGTAGCCGACCTGGTTGATGATGTTGCCGTCGTTGGCGGCATTCGGATCGGTCTCCGTGGCGCCCTGAAAGGGCATCAGTGTGAAGACCATGAGGAAAAGCCCGAGGCCGGACAGAAGCGAAGCCAGATGACGCGTCAGCTGTGCGAGCCCCGCGTCGTAGCTTAACCGCGCCGGCACCTGATGCCTTCGCGTAGGAAAGTCTGCCGTGGCGGGGATCCGTTGCATGAGGGCGCCGAGATTGCTGGGGCGAGGACGCCGCCGACACGACGCCGCCTCCTGTTTCGCGGTCCCTGTCTGCACCGCTAAGAGCGGGCCGGGACCTGGCTTGGAGGATGGCGCAATTGGGTTAAGGTCGAATGAAACGAGGCATTGGCTAAATCCGGCATCTTTTTGCAAAAGCGCCTTGCCCCGACAAGCGGCGCCCAATCCCTTCTGGGTTGCGCAGGACGCTCATTACCGGATTTTAAGCCTTCCCGGGCGAAACTGCCGCACGACAGTCCTTGCGGAGCCTGCCTCCTTCGAAGCAGAAAATCCAAACTACGGGCGCAGCGAGATGAAATGGCGGCGCAAGCTGTCAGGGACGGAGCATTCTCCCCAATGGCGAAGAAACCCAAACTTCTGGCGCTCGAATCCTTGCGGGGTTTCGCGGCTTTAGCCGTTGCTCTGCACCATTTCCGTTACGGCAGCCTGCTGAGCGAAAACGCCTTCATCCGGCACGGTTACCTTATGGTCGACTTCTTCTTCGTGCTCAGCGGCTTCGTGATCGCTCTCAATTATGCGAACAGATTGTCGAGCCCAGCGGATCTGGCAAGCTTCCAGCGCCGGCGGTTCTGGCGCCTCTATCCGCTTCACCTGTTCACGCTCCTGGTTTTCCTCGGCATAGAGTGTCTCAAATACGTCTTCGAGCAGAAGACCGGTATCGTTTCCAACAACCCTGCCTTTATCGTGTCCGACGCGAAGGCATTCCTTGCCAATCTTTTTCTGCTGCAGGGCGTGGTTCTGCGCGAGCTCGGGTTCAACATCCCCAGTTGGTCCATCTCTGTGGAGTTCTGGACCTATCTGATCTTCGCCTTGACCATGGGCCTCCTGCGGTTGCCGATGCGCTGGTGCCTTGTTCTCTCGGGTGGAGCGGCCATCATCCTGCTTGCCCTGGAGGGAGGGCGGCTCGAAACCGATCCGATCTTTGCGATCATCCGCTGCATATTTTCCTTTTTCCTGGGGGCTTGGGCCGCTTCGCTCCACATCCGGCTTCCCCGAAAGGCGGCGGCGCCGATGGCTGCAGCCGCGCTGGCGCTCGTCGTCTTGGCAATCTGGGGTCTCGGCGGAAGCCGTGCGGAGATTTTTCTGCCACCTCTTTTCGCAGTGACGGTCGTGGCGGTTGCGAACCTGCAGGAGGGTACCGCGTTGCGCCGCTTTCTCGAGTGGCCGTCCTTCGTCTGGTTGGGCACCGTCAGCTACAGCGTGTACTTGACCCATTCCATTGTCGGTTGGGTGGTCACCCAGGGTCTGCGCTTCGGCCTGAAGCTTCCAACCCACGTCGCTTCCGATGGGGACACGGTTCTGACGCTCGGCCAAGGGTTCGGAACGCTGGTGACGCTCGTCGCCATGGCGGGGGTGCTGGTTGTCTCCTATCTGACCTTCCGTTTCATCGAGAGACCCTTTCTGTCGGGCTGGCCCTTCGGGGCGAGGGCGGTCGCGCCGCGCAACGGCTAGGCAGGTTCGATTTCGCGCGGAAGCCCCGTTGTCCGGTGAAGCCATTTTGGCCGAAATGGGGGGCGGGTGCTCATGACGAAAAGCCGCAGCCTATGGGCGATTGCGGCTCGCTTGCGATCGCTGTAAAAGGCCGCACCTATGTCGTCGCTCGCTTGCCCGCGAATATCGCGCGCTGATCGATAGCCTCAAACGAGAAGAACATCATGCATTTCACTATCCGGACACTCGCGTCGGCGGCGGTTTCACTCGGTCTGTTGCTCGGCGGTGCTTCCTACGCTTTCGCCGGCAAGGCCCATGTGGTTCTCGACGCGCAGACCGGCACGGTTCTCGAGGCCGACAATGCCGACGTGCTCAACTATCCCGCGTCGCTGACCAAGATGATGACGCTCTATCTGGCGTTCGAGGGGCTTCAGAACGGCACGCTGACCTGGGATCAACGGCTGACGATGTCGGAAAATGCCAATGGCAAGGAGCCCTTCAAGCTGGCCGTCGGCGTCGGCCGCACTGTTTCCGTCCGCGAAGCGGTCATGGGTATGATCGTGCTGTCGGCCAATGATGCCGCCGTCGCCATTGGCGAACAGCTGGCCGGCACGGAAGCGGGTTTTGCCAAGGTGATGACCGAGAAGGCCCATCAACTCGGCATGGCCAGCACCGTGTTCAAGAATGCCAACGGCCTGCCCGATCCGCAGCAGGTGACGACGGCGCGAGACATGGCGACACTCGGTATTGCGCTCATGCGCGACTTCCCGGAAGAGTTCGCGCTGTTTTCGAACCGCACCATCGAATTCCGGGGCATGAAGCTTCGCGGCCACAACAACGTGATGAACCGCTATGCCGGAGCGGACGGCATCAAGACCGGCTACACCACCGCATCGGGCTACAACGTCGTCACCTCGGCGACGCGCGACGGCAAACGCCTCGTCGGCGTCGTCATGGGCGGCGAGACCGCCGAAAAGCGTGACAATCAGATGATGGGCCTGCTCGACAAATATTTCCCGGCGACCAGCGACACGCTTTCGTCCGCAAGCACCGTCGAGCCGGCTGCTGCGGAAACGACGAAGACCAACTGAGGATCGCGGCCGGCAGATAGCCGGGCATGCCGAGGCTGATATCAGCCGCGCGCAAAAAGTCCTGACAGCAGGCGGCTCCTCCTGAGCCGCAGTAGCCGATGTTACCGGGCCTGAAATGCGACGGGCGCCGCGGCGAGCTCCTCCAGGAGGAAATGCCGGGCGCCCTTGGTCGGCCTCTTTTGCCTGCCTTACGCGGCGGCTCGCTTGTCCTCGTGGCTGGTGGGCGTGACCATGGCCGAGATGATCGTCGGCAGATCGAGTGCGCCGATCGGGCGGCCGTTCTCGTCGACGACATGGGCCGCGTTGACGTGGGCGCCGGTCATGGCGCGGGCCGCCGATTCCAGCACCGTGCCCATCGCCAGCGGCATGCCCTCGGGGTTGCCGGAAAGCGGCCGCATGATCGTCTCGACATTTATGACGCGCCCGCGGTTCACTTCCTTGACGAAGGCTGTGATGTAGTCGTCGGCCGGCGACAGCACGATCTGCTGGCCCGTCCCCTGCTGCACGACGCGGCCGTCGCGCAGGATGGCGATCTTGTCGCCGAGCCGCAGCGCCTCGTCGAGGTCGTGGGTGATGAAGACGACGGTCTTCTTCAACTCCTTCTGCAGGTCGAGAAGCACGGTCTGCATATCGACGCGGATCAGCGGATCGAGCGCCGAATAGGCTTCGTCCATCAACAGGATGTCGGCATCGTTGGTGAGTGCCCGGGCCAGGCCGACGCGCTGCTGCATGCCGCCGGAAAGCTGGTTCGGATAGTGGTTCTCGAAGCCCTTGAGGCCGACACGCTCGATCCAGCCGCGCGCGCGCTTTTCGCTTTCCGCCTTGCCGACGCCCTGGATTTCCAGGCCGTAGACGGTGTTGTCGAGAACGGTCCGGTGCGGCAAAAGGGCGAATTTCTGGAACACCATCGCCGTCTTGTGGCGGCGGAATTCGCGCAGGTCGTTGTCGCTCATCTTGCAGACGTCGACGCCGTCATAGAGCACTTCGCCTGCGGTCGGGTCGATCAGCCGGTTGATGTGGCGGATGAGCGTCGACTTGCCCGAACCCGACAGTCCCATGACCACCATCACGCCGCCGGCCGGCATCGAGATGTTGATGTCCTGCAGGCCGAGCACGTGGCCGTGCTTCTCGTTGAGTTCCGCCTTGCCCAGGCCCCGCTTGACCGCATCGACATAGTCGCCGCCGTTGGGCCCGAAGATCTTGTAGAGGTTCTTCACCTCGATCGCGTGACTAGCCATGGATAACCTCCGAATGCTTCTGCAGCCGCCTGCCGAAGGCCTGGCTGGTACGGTCGAAAATGATGGCGATACCGACAAGGGCGAAGCCATTGAGGAAACCGACGGTGAAGAACTGGTTGGCGATCGCCTGCAGCACGTTCTTGCCGAGACCGCCGACGCCGATCATCGATGCGACGACGACCATCGCCAGCGACATCATGATGGTCTGGTTGATGCCGGCCATGATGGTGGGCAGCGCCAGCGGCATCTGCACGTTCTTCAGCTTCTGCCAGGCCGAGGAACCAAAGGCGTCGGCGGCTTCCAGCACTTCCTGGTCGACGAGGCGAATGCCGAGATTGGTGAGCCGGATCATCGGCGGCACGGCGTAGATGACGACGGCGATCAGGCCCGGAACCTTGCCGATGCCGAAGATCATCACGACCGGGATCAGGTAGACGAAGCTCGGCATCGTCTGCATCACGTCGAGCACCGGATTGACGATCGATTGCACCCGATCCGAGCGGGCCATCAGAATGCCGATCGGAATGCCGATCAGGATCGAGATCAGCGTGCAGACGGTGACCATCGCCAGCGTGATCATCGTGTCGTTCCACAGGCCGACGAGGCCGATGGCGATCATCGACAGCGCCGTGCCGATCGTGATGTTGATGTTGCGGCTGCCGAGATAGACGACTGCGACCATGAGCACGAGGATGACGATCCACGGCGAGCCGACGAACAGGCTTTCGAGATAGTTCAGAAACCATTGAAGCGGCTGCACGACCGTGTCGATGGCGTCGCCATAGGAGCGGACGAAACCTTTGAAGCCATCGTCGATTGTCTTGCGAGCCAGGCGGATCGTTCCGTCGTCAATGGCAGGGAACTTGCAGAGCAACTCTGGCAAGACACTGCAGATGGATGCCATATTTTTCCCCTTCTTGGCCTGAAGTCTTATAACGCCGACTGCGTCTTCGAGACCGGTCGTTGCCGGTCCTTGCGCAGACTTGGCTGGTGACCTCTTCGGGTCCCGGCGTGAGGAATGTGACAGCGGAACGTGACGCCCGCTTTACTGAATGCGACGCGAACTGAGCCCGTTCGTCGCCCTGAGCATCGGTCGCCACGCCCGGCAATCTTTCCGGCGGGCGAAGACGCCGATGCAGGCGACCGCTTTTCATGCGGGCGCCTGCATCACCAGCCAGAATCAGAGCGCAGCCTTAACCTTCTCGGCCACATCAGGGCTTACCCAGGTGGTCCACATGTCGGGGAACTCCTCGAGGAAGTGCTTTGCGGCATCCTCGTTCGTGCCCTGGTTCTCATCCATCCAGGCGAGAACCTTGTTGACGGTGCCGTTGTCCCACTTGCGCGCCTTGACGTAGTCCATGGCGACGCCGGCCTTTTCGGCGAAGGACTTGGTCACGACAGTGAAGACGTCGGAGACCGGGTACGAGTTCACCTTCGGGGCCGGGCAATCCGGCACGGCCGAGCAGGCGTCCCATTCCTTCTTGTCGTGATCGACGCCGAAGGAGAGGCGGGTCATCTCGTACTTGCCGAGGATGGCGGTCGGTGCCCAGTAGTAGCCGAGCCAGCCGGTCTTCTTGGCAAAGGCATTGGCGATCGAGCCGTCGAGGCCGGCCGCAGAACCGGTGTCGATCAGCTGGAAGCCGGCCTTTTCGGCATCTATCGCCTTGTAGAGATTGGCGGTCGAAACCTGGCAGTTCCAGCCCGATGGGCAATTGTGAATGGCGGCCTTCGAGGGGTCTTCCGGCGCCGGGAACAGGTCGGGATGCTTGAGCGCATCCTGGACGGTCTTGATGTCGGGGTTGGCATCGGCGAGGAATTTCGGAATCCACCAGCCTTCGACACCGCCTTCGCTCAGGATCTTGGCGGCTTCGATCAGCCGGCCTTCCTTGATGGCCGCGTCAAGCGGCGTGCGAACGGAGTTGACCCAGAGTTCCGGCGCCATGTCCGGCTGGGCCTTTTCGTTCATGGAGGCAAAGGTCGGCATGGTGTCGCCGGTGACCAGCGTCACGGTGCAACCGTACCCGTTTTCCAGAATGAACTTGTCCACGTGTGCGGCGACGCCCGCCGACGCCCAGTTCATCTCGGCAATGCTGACCTCACCGCATTCCGCGGCCTGCGCGGAACCCGCGAGCGTATACAGACCCGCGGCGAGAATGGTGGAAGCGAGGAGTTTCTTCATGTTGCAAGACCTCCCAGTCTTTAACTGCAGCCAACGATCAAACGGGCGTCATCGGGACGCCCTCGCATCCCCGTCACCCGAACCAAATTAGCAGCCTGGGGTTCGGCAAATGACAAGCCAAGGGTAGCCCCCGCTGCGGCGATCTGGGAGTTCGTTTTGTCCTGGCCGCGGAACCCTGTCGCCGGCCGGATCTCCTCTGTACCGCGTTGCAAGCCTAAGTATTCTCGTTGGGAAATCAACCTCTTGAATCGGAAAACAGCCGGGTCTGGCTGGTGGCGGCGTCTGTCTGCGACATGACCGAAGGGGATTTTTTCGGCTTCGGAGGTCCCAAATTTAAGCATTTGCGACAATTAGTGCCGCAAAATATAGCGGTCGCCGCGATGCTCGTTTTTGATCTGTTGCAATCAGGACCTTTCCTGTCGTGAATGCGTCACTGGTATTTTCCGCAGATGTCGCGAAAAAAAATCAAAAAAAGCCACGATTCATCTTTCGTTAAATCCTCAATAACCATCCGGTAACGATGTCCGGCTAATTGTTGTGGCGCGGCGGGCAACTGCCGCCGGCCCGGATCAAGGTATTGCGTCCCGGGTTTGAGCGAACCTTCGGTGTGTGTTTCCGGAGTGACCAGCGTTTTTTGGAAGCCGCATCCCTCGATAGGAGGTCGATGCGGTTTTCGCGTTTTTGTCCCGCGATTTCACGGTCATCCGGCGAAAAAAAACCGCCTCCACGAGGGGAGACGGCTGGAGGAGAAGGCGTTAGCTGCTGGAATGCAAAGCCGTGGCCGATAGGGGCCCGATCCGCGGGCCGGATGGGTCAGCCGACGTTGGACGTGCGGATGAAGCCGAGCGGTCCGAAGGGAGCGTCGAGAACGACGTTGCGAACGCGCGACTGGCTGACCGGTGACTTGGAATTCCAGGCGATCTGAACGAAATTCGGTTTGCTGAAAATGTACAGCATGGACATGGACCTTGAGAGGCCGGACGTCTGTGGTCCGGTGTGTGTTTCGGTGGCGCTGATATAGGCTCGCGCCTCACGAAATTGAATGCCAAACTCGTCACAGGATGTCGCATTTACGCTGGTTTCGGAGAGAAACTCGACAAGCTTGATAAGCGACCGAAACAGTCTGTCATCGACGCGCCGCAAATGCGGCGAAATCGTGTCAAAACAGCTCTTTGCTGCCGGTCAAATCGATGTTACCGGTGGCGCCATGACACGCAAGATCATGCTGCAGGGAACCGGCTCTGATGTCGGAAAATCGGTATTGGTGGCGGGCCTCTGCCGGCTCGCCTCCAATCGCGGGTTGAAGGTCAGGCCGTTCAAGCCGCAGAACATGTCGAACAATGCCGCCGTGTCGGATGACGGCGGCGAAATCGGCCGGGCGCAATGGCTGCAGGCGCTGGCCGCCCGCGTGCCGTCTTCGGTGCACATGAACCCGGTGCTGTTGAAGCCGCAGTCGGATGTCGGCAGCCAGATCGTCGTGCAGGGCAAGGTCGCCGGTCAGGCGAGGGGCCGGGAATATCAGGCGCTGAAGCCGAAGCTGCTCGGCGCGGTGATGGAAAGCTTCGAGCAGATCGCAGCCGGCGCCGATCTCGTCGTCGTCGAGGGTGCCGGGTCGCCGGCCGAAATCAACCTGAGGGCGGGCGACATCGCCAATATGGGTTTTGCGACGCGCGCCGATGTACCTGTCGTCCTCGTCGGCGATATCGACCGCGGCGGCGTCATCGCCTCGCTGGTGGGCACGCATGCGATCCTGCCCGACGAGGATCGACGCATGGTGTCGGGTTATTTGATCAACAAGTTTCGCGGCGACGTCACGCTGTTCGACGATGGCATTGCCGCGATCGGCCGCTACACCGGCTGGCCCTGCTTCGGCGTGGTGCCGTGGCTGAAGGCGGCAGGTCGGTTGCCGGCGGAGGATTCGGTCGTGCTTGAAAAGCTGGCGCGCGGCGAGGGGCGGGCGCTCAAGATTGCCGTGCCGGTGCTGTCGAGAATTGCCAATTTTGACGATCTCGATCCACTCGCGGCCGAACCGGACGTCGATCTCGTCTTCGTCAAGCCAGGCAGCCCGATCCCGGCGGACGCCGCGCTCGTGGTCATCCCCGGCTCGAAATCGACCATCGGCGATCTCAAGGATTTCAGGGCGCAGGGTTGGGACGAGGACCTCAAGCGCCACGTGCGGCGCGGCGGCCGGGTGATCGGTATCTGCGGCGGCTACCAGATGCTTGGCGCCCGTGTCACCGATCCGCTCGGTATCGAGGGTGGCGAACGGGAAATCGCGGGGCTCGGACTGCTCGACGTCGAAACCGAGATGGCGCCGGAAAAGACCCTGCGCAACAGCCGGGCCTGGTCGCTGGAACACGATGTGGCGCTTGAAGGCTACGAGATCCATCTTGGCCGCACCACCGGTGCCGATTGCGACCGGCCGTCGATCCGCATCGACGGTCGCGTCGACGGCGCCCTTTCGGCCGATGGCCGGGTGATGGGAACATACCTGCACGGGCTGTTTTCCAGCGACGCCTATCGCGCGGCCCTGCTTAAAAGCTTCGGCATCGAAGGCGGTATCGGCAATTACCGCCAGTCGGTCGACACGGCGCTCGATGATGTCGCTGCCGAGCTCGAGGCGGTTCTCGACCGTGCTTGGCTGGAGGGACTGCTCGGCGGCTACAGCGCCGCGCGTCATATATGACGCGCAAAGGACGCTGTAACGCTTTAAACTCGCTGTATAATTTCATCCTTAAATCGGATCCGATTTAAGGAATTATGCAGTAGGGTCGGGATGTCGCGCCGTTGAACCAAGGGCGCCATGCGCCGTAGAATGCAGCAGCGGCGGGACGCCGGCGCGCTGAAATCGAGTTCGAAGGCGGTTTGGCTGTCCGGCTCCGGAAAGAAGGCGTTTTGATGAGCGACGAAGACAGACGGACCCATTGGGACAACGCGTACGCGTCCAAGGGCGAGGCGGGCGTAAGCTGGTTCGAGGATGCGCCGTTAGTCTCGTTCGATCTCATCCGGCAATGTGTGGCGATTGCGGATGCCTCCTTGATCGACATCGGCGGCGGCGCATCACGTCTGGTCGACAAACTCCTTGGCGAAGGCATGCGTGCAATTACAGTGCTCGATCTGTCGCCCGCCGCTCTCAGCGCCGCAAAAGCAAGGCTTGGCACGCGCGGCGATGATGTGGAATGGATTGCTGCTGACGTGACCGAGTGGCGACCCACCCGATCGTATGACGTCTGGCATGATCGAGCGGCTTTTCATTTTCTGACCGAGCCGGATGATCGCGCCGCCTATATCGACCGGCTTCACGCCGCGGTAAAGCCGGGCGGCCATGCCATCATCGCCACCTTCGCGCTTGATGGCCCTGAACGTTGCAGCGGATTGCCGGTCATGCGCTATGACCCGGCGACACTCGCCGGCCTCATCGGGCCGTCCTTCCGGCTTGTGGAGGAGCGCCGGCATATCCACGCGACCCCCTCGGGCTCTACCCAGGCCTTTCAGTTCAGCGTGCTGCAGCGGGTGACGCGGTAGCGCCGGTGTCGCTCACGGGTTCTGCGCCTGCGGTCGGCGGAGCAAATGAAAGCGGGCAAATCGTGCCACTCGGCGCCAAATGCGACCAGTGCCAGCTTTGGGCCGCCCGAAGCGGCTGCAGGCGTTGGAAAGGGGCAAGGCTCAAGGAGCTTGCCGCACCGGTGAGAACGTGAAGGCCCTGTCCCCGTGGTGCCAGATAAACTCGTTCTCTTTGGTGCTTAGTCCTCCGGGGTTTTGCAGCACGACGCCGCATAGGTTCGTGGTTTTGCGCCACAGGAAGCAAACCTCGCCTCCCTCAAATCGGACTTCGACGTCGGCCATGCGACCACCGCCCATGGAGGCCCAGCCTCCCGACAGGGTGGCTATGCCGCCAGTTGAAATGATTGCCTCATGTCCCTCGCCAGAGTCCAACACGCGTCCACGCAGTCGATGTCCCAGGAACAGCGAACGGATTTCGCCGGCCGTCAGCCCGTTCCTGCCGCTGAAGTCGCTGCTCGTCAGGGTCTCAGGCACGCCCGCCAGGCGAAGTCCCTGGTAGAGCCGAGCGCTGTCCTCCGGCCGCGCCAGGTCCAGTGGCGGGCAGGTTGAGATGGTGGCGGCAACTCCACCGCGTCCGACGCGAAGCGCGTTGAAACGGGCGACTGCAGCCTCGGCTTCCGCTCGGTGACCCAGATGCCCGGATGCGGCGGCGAGAAGAAGGAAGGAGCCGTCATCCTGAGGATTGAGTTCGGTGCTGCTCTTGGCTGCCACCGCCGCCGCCTCGAAATTCTCCAGGCTGAACTCCGTCAATCCGAGGACGTAGATGAAAAACGACGGGGAATGCGGGTCGAGGCGGATTGCAGTGCGGATATAAGGCAGGGCCTCTGCCGGCCGTCCGGCGGAGGTAAGGACGAATGCCATCAACGCGTAGCTCCAGGAATCGCCGGGTTCGAGCGTGATGGCTTCCTTGAGCTCGGCAAGCGCTGCGGCGTGCTGCCAGTCGGCTTCGGACAGGACACCGGCCGCCTGATAGGCCAGCGCCGTTTTTTGCTTCGGCGCGGTCCGGAGATACTGCGTCGCCTTGGCTCGCGCTTCGAACCGCGAGATGCCCAAACGATAATGCCAACGCCACAGGTAGATGCGTGCGTAGACCATGGCCGCCGCTGCGTAAGCGCGACCATACGCAGGATCGAGCGCAATCGCCTGCTCGAAATAGGGCACCGCCTTTGCGAAGTCTTCGGGAGTCGTGCGTCGGTGATGCTCCCAGCCGCGCAGGAACGCATCGAACGCCGCCGGGACCGTCGTTTCCTTGCGCCCAAAGGCCATCTGCTCGTCGGGATTCAGCCGAAGTGCAAGAGCATCCGCAATCCCGCGCGTCACTTCGTCTTGCAGCGCAAAGACATCGGCGAGTGAACCGTCGAACTTTCCGGCCCAAACGTGTCCTCCGCTGAGTGAGTCGATGAGCTGGGCATTGATGCGGAGTTGTTCTCCGGCGCGCTGCACACTGCCTTCGAGGACATATCTGACACCGAGTTCCTCGGACACCTGCCTGGGCGTCACCGCCTTACCCTTGTAGGTGAAGGTCGAGTTGCGCGCGATGACAAACAAACCGGACACCTGGGCCAGCTCGGTAACGAGGCCGTCGGTCATGCCGTCGGCGAAATATTCCTGCTTGGGATCATCGCTCACATTAGCAAACGGGAGCACTGCGATCGACGGCTTATCCGGCGGGCTCAGGTCCGAGCGTTGGCTCGAGGCTGCTTCCATGGCCGGCTCCCACGACCGCCACCAAGCCACACCGCCAGCGACGCCGAGCACCACAGCAAGCGTTACGAGCGTTGCCCAGCGTCTTATGCGGCGTCCCGTGACGGTTGCACCGCTGGGGCGAGCTTCGCCCAGCCAGAGGCGGTAGGTCCGCACCGGCTTTTCGATATGCTTCAGGCGCTGTTCGCCGAGAAAGACGAAGCCGACGTCCAGGTGCTTCTCAACTTGGTCGTAAGCGGTGCCGGAGATGACTATTCCGCCGGGTTCGGCCAGGCTCTGCAGCCGCTCGGCGATGATGACGCCATCGCCTTGGATGTCGTCGCCCTCAACGATAACGTCGCCGAGATTGATGCCGATACGGAATTCCAGCCGGCGCTCATCGACGCCGCGGCTCTCGGACTTCGCCCGCTGCACCTCCACCGCACAGCGGACCGCCTCGACGACACTGTGGAACTCGACCAGCAAGCCGTCGCCCATGGTCTTGATCAACCGCCCGCGATGCGCGGCAATCCTTTGTTCGAACAGTTCGTGCAGATCGGCCTGAAAGCGCGCGCAAGTGCCCTCCTCGTCGGCTTGGCTGAGTAGCCCATAGCCGGAAACGTCGGCAATCATCACGGCAGCAAGCCTGCGTTCCATTTGCCTTCCGGATAAACGAAGTCGCTTTGTCGATTACTTTGTCGAAATATCTTGTATTGCTAAAATATACTTCATTTGCTGCGGAATATCCTCCGTTTCCTGAGATCGAGTTCGTATCGCGGGAAACCTCTCCGCGCCCGCACAACTTTCGCGATCGCATTCGGAGCCAGGGTGTCTTTGCGCCCCGGCCTTGATTGGTGGCATGTGCGACTGAATGCTGGCGAATTGTCGCGTGCCGCATCTCGATGGGTGGCGTGTCGCACGCGTCGATTGACTTTGGTGCGCCCGCTTCCTAATCATCGGATGTTGGATGGTTTCCCCGGATCGTGGCGATGCGGGGGAATAATTGGGAATGTGACGGATGGACCCAAATCGGGCATCCTTATCGCAGCCGACCCCGCGACTGTAGAACGGTCAGGGTTCGCCATCGGGCTGAAGGCCGGCTTCCGTTCGATTGCATGGGGCAATCGCAGGTGGTTTGGAAATCAGTCGGAAAAGCCACTGGCGTGGCTTCGTGATCAGCCGGGTTGGACGCCTCTTCTTCTACGAATCGTCCGCCTTTCACGAAACCGCCCACAGCGCCGCGCGTCGGAGACGACGCGCAAAGGTTCGCTGTGGCACCGGAAAGCGCCGGGAAGGTGAGGCGGGCCGTTCGGGCCCAGGCATCGGTGTTCGCGTCATAACGCGGGGCACGATGCGGTGGACCCGTGACGCCGTGAGCCAGGAGACCTGCCGTCCGACAGGGGCATTCCGCCCGAAGGGAAGCCCGCTTCCCACGCCATCACGGAGGTTGTCTTGGCTCATAGATCGTTTCCCGAACGCGCCTTAGGCGCGGTGAAATCCTGTTGCCGCTCGAATTCGCTACCAAGCACATGAGGCCGCAACGCACATGAGCAATTCCAATGCCGGGCCGGTTCTCGTCCTCGGCGGTGCCCGTTCCGGCAAATCCAGCTTTTCCGAAAGGCTCGTCGAAGCCTCGGGGCTAAACATGCACTATGTCGCGACCGGCCGTGCCTGGGACGACGAGATGCGCGAGCGCATCGACCATCACCGGGCGAGGCGCGGCGAAGGCTGGACGACGCATGAGGAGCCGCTCGATCTCGTTTCGCTGCTGACACGCATCGATGACGGAAACCGCGTGGTTCTCGTCGACTGCCTGACGCTGTGGGTTACCAACCTGATGATGGAAGGACGCGACATGGCGGCGGAGTTCGCCGCCCTGGCCGCCTTTCTGCCTGAGGCGCGGGCGCGCCTGATCCTTGTTTCCAACGAAGTCGGCCTCGGCATCGTGCCCGAGAACCGCATGGCCCGCGACTTCCGCGACCATGCCGGCCGGCTTCACCAGATCGTTGCGGAGAAATCTGCGGAAGTTTACTTTGTCGCGGCCGGTTTGCCGCTGAAAATGAAGGGTTGATCCATGACCACTGCGAGAGCCAACCAGGGCAAGATCCCGGCGACCGTCATCACCGGCTTCCTTGGCGCCGGCAAGACGACGATGATCCGCAACCTGCTGCAGAACGCCGACGGCAAGCGCATCGCGCTGATCATCAACGAGTTCGGCGATCTCGGCGTTGACGGCGACGTGCTGAAGGGCTGCGGCGCGGAGGCCTGCTCGGAGGACGACATCATCGAGCTCACCAATGGCTGCATCTGCTGCACGGTTGCCGATGATTTCATCCCGACCATGACCAAGCTGCTCGAGCGCGAAAAGCGTCCGGATCACATCATCATCGAAACCTCGGGTCTTGCCTTGCCGCAACCGCTGATCGCCGCCTTCAATTGGCCGGACATTCGCAGCGAAGTGACCGTCGATGGTGTCGTCACCGTGGTCGACAGCGCCGCAGTTGCCGCCGGGCGCTTTGCCGATGATCACGACAAGGTCGATGCACTTCGCGTCGAGGACGACAATCTCGACCACGAAAGCCCGATCGAGGAACTGTTCGAGGACCAACTGACCGCTGCCGACCTGATCGTGCTCAACAAGACCGATCTGATCGATGCTTCCGGCCTCAAAGCCGTACGCGACGAGGTCTCCTCGCGCACCAGCCGCAAGCCAACGATGATCGAGGCAAAGAACGGCGAAGTGGCCGCTGCCATCCTGCTCGGCCTCGGTGTCGGCACGGAAAGCGATATCGCCAACCGCAAGTCTCACCACGAGATGGAGCATGAGGCCGGCGAGGAGCATGATCACGACGAGTTCGACAGCTTCGTCGTCGAGCTCGGCGCGATCGCCGATCCGGCAGCCTTCATCGATCGCCTCAAGGGCGTGATCGCCGAGCATGACGTGCTGCGCCTGAAGGGCTTTGCCGATGTGCCCGGCAAGCCGATGCGTCTCCTGATCCAGGCCGTTGGCGCGCGTATCGACCAATATTACGACCGTGCCTGGGCGACCGGCGAAAAGCGCGGCACGCGCCTCGTCGTCATCGGCCTGCACGATATGGACGAAGCAGCGGTGCGCGCCGCCATCACCGCGCTCGCCTGATCATTTCGTTGAAACAACGAAATGATCTAACTCCTTGAAGCAACGCAATTCCAGGAAGGCCGTTTCACACCTTTCCTGGAATTGCTTGAACGGACAGAACAATGCATCTGCTTCTCGCCCAGAAAGGAACGATCGCCGACGGCAACGAGGCGATCGACCTGGGGCAAACGCCGGCGGACATCCTTTTCCTGTCGGCCGCCGACACCGAGCTTTCGTCGATCGCAGCGGCCCATGGCCGGCGCGACGGAGATCGGGGCCTGCGCATCGCCAGCCTGATGAACCTGATGCATCCGATGTCGGTCGACACCTATGTCGAACGCACGGCAAGGCATGCGAAGCTCATCGTGGTCAGGCCGCTCGGTGGCGCCAGCTATTTCCGTTATGTGCTGGAAGCATTGCATGCCGCCGCCGTCACCCACCGTTTCCAGATCGCGGTGCTGCCCGGCGACGACAAGCCGGACCCTGGCCTCGAGCCGTTTTCGACCGTCGAGCCCGACGACCGGCAGCGCCTCTGGGCCTATTTCACCGAGGGCGGCGCCGATAATGCTGGGCTGTTCCTCGACTATGCCGAGGCGCTGATCTCGGGCGCAGGGAAGCCACAACCGGCAAAGCCGCTCCTAAAGGCCGGTATCTGGTGGCCGGGTGCGGGCGTCATCGGCGTCCGGGAATGGCTGGGGTGCGTTCAAGGGGGCGTGGTAGCGGAGGAGGGATTCGAACCCCCGACCGTCGCGATCTGCTTTTACCGTGCCCTCGTTCAGAGCGGCGAGACGCGGCCGGTCGAGGCGCTGATCGATGCGCTTGCCGCAGAAGGCATGCGCGTGCTGCCGCTGTTCGTGGCCAGCCTCAAGGATGCCGTTTCGGTCGGCACGCTGCAATCGATTTTTTCCGAGGTCGCACCCGACGTGGTGATGAACGCCACCGGCTTTGCCGTCTCGTCCCCCGGCGCCGACAGGCAGCCGACCGTGCTGGAATCGACCGGCGCGCCGGTGTTGCAGGTGATCTTCTCCGCCTCGTCGCGCGCCCAATGGCAGGCCTCGCCGCAGGGGCTGATGGCACGCGACCTGGCGATGAACGTCGCCTTGCCCGAGGTTGATGGCCGCATCCTTGCGCGCGCCGTCTCGTTCAAGGCGGCTTCGATCTACGATCCCAAGGTGGAAGCCAATATCGTCGGCCATGAGCCGCTTTCCGACCGGGTGCGTTTTGCCGCCAGGCTCGCCGTCAACTGGGCAAAGCTGCGCCGCGCCAGGCCGGCGGAGCGGCGCATCGCCATCGTCATGGCCAACTACCCGAACCGCGACGGCAGGCTCGGCAACGGCGTCGGGCTCGATACGCCGGCGGGCACCGTCGAGGTGCTGCGCGCCATGGCGGGCGAAGGCTACCCGGTTGCCGGCGTGCCGGAGGACGGCGACGCATTGATCCGCTATCTGATGGCCGGGCCGACCAATGCGGCGAGCCGCGACCGCGAGATCCGCGAAGTCATTTCACTCAGCGATTACAAGGCGTTCTTCGATTCGCTTCCGAAACAGATTCAGGATGAGGTCGGCGGCCGCTGGGGCGCGCCCGAAACCGATCCGTTCTTCCTCGATGGCGCTTTCGCGCTGCCGCTCGCCCGCTTCGGCGAGGTTGTCGTCGGTATCCAGCCGGCGCGCGGCTACAACATCGATCCGAAGGAAAGCTATCACTCGCCGGATCTGGTGCCACCGCATGGCTACCTCGCCTTCTATGCCTTCCTGCGCAACACGTTCGGGGCGCAGGCCATCGTGCATATGGGCAAACACGGCAATCTGGAATGGCTGCCGGGCAAGGCCTTAGCGCTGTCGGAGACCTGTTATCCCGAGGCGATCTTCGGGCCGCTGCCGCATGTCTATCCCTTCATCGTCAACGATCCCGGCGAGGGAACGCAGGCCAAGCGCCGCACCAGCGCCGTTATCATCGACCATCTGACGCCGCCGCTGACGCGGGCGGAATCCTATGGGCCGCTCAAGGACCTCGAGGCGCTGGTCGACGAATATTACGACGCGGCCGGCGGCGATCCGCGGCGGCTCAGGCTCTTGAGCCGGCAGATCCTCGATCTGGTGCGCGACATCGGCCTCGACCACGACGCCGGCATCGACAAGGGCGACAGCGACGACAAGGCACTGGAGAAGCTCGACGCCTATCTCTGCGATCTCAAGGAAATGCAGATCCGCGACGGCTTGCACATCTTCGGCGTGGCGCCCGAAGGCCGGCTCCTGACCGACCTGACGGTGGCGCTGGCACGCGTGCCGCGCGGCCTCGGCGAAGGCGGCGACCAGAGCCTGCAGCGGGCGATAGCCGCTGATTCAGGGCTCGGATTCGATCCGCTCGATTGCGTGATGTCCGATGCCTGGGCCGGTTTGCGGCCGGATGTGCTTGCCGATGTTTCCGATGCGCCATGGCGCACGGCCGGCGATACGGTCGAGCGCATCGAACTGCTGGCGGCGGCGTTCGTTTCCGGCGAGACGCTCGCGCCCGAGGGCTGGGCCGCGACCCGCGCCGTGCTCGGCGAGATCGAGGCGCGGCTGAAACCGTCGATCGTCAATTCCGGCGCTGCCGAAATGACCGGCTTTCTCACCGGCCTTGATGGGTGCTTCGTGGCGCCGGGACCTTCCGGCGCGCCGACCCGCGGCCGTCCGGACGTGCTGCCGACGGGGCGCAATTTCTATTCCGTCGACAGCCGCTCCGTGCCGACGCCGGCGGCCTACGAGCTCGGCAAGAAATCCGCCGAGCTTTTGATCCGCCGCTATCTGCAGGACCACGGCGAATGGCCGTCGTCCTTCGGCCTGACGGCCTGGGGCACGGCGAACATGCGCACCGGCGGCGACGACATTGCCCAGGCCCTGGCGCTGATCGGCACCAAGCCCGTTTGGGACATGGTCTCGCGCCGGGTGATGGGCTACGAAATCATACCTCTCGCCGTGCTTGGGCGACCGCGTGTGGACGTGACGCTGCGGATTTCCGGCTTCTTCCGCGATGCCTTCCCGGACCAGATCGCGCTGTTCGACAAGGCGATCCGCGCCGTCGGCGCGCTTGAGGAAGACGACGCCGACAACATGATCGCCGCGCGCATGCGCGCCGAGATGCAACGGCTGGAGGCTACCGGCGTCGAACCGCCAGAAGCCGCCCGCCGCGCCTCCTACCGCGTCTTCGGTGCGAAGCCCGGAGCCTACGGCGCCGGACTGCAGGCGCTGATCGACGAAAAGGGTTGGGACAGCCAAGCCGATCTCGCCGACGCCTATCTCACCTGGGGCGCCTATGCCTATGGCGCCGGCGAGGAGGGCAAGGCCGAGCGCGATCTGTTCGAGGAGCGGTTGCGCACGATCGAGGCGGTGGTGCAGAACCAGGACAATCGCGAACATGATTTGCTCGACAGTGATGACTACTACCAGTTCGAAGGCGGCATGAGCCTTGCCGCCGAGCACCTCAGCGGCGCCCGGCCGGCGATCTACCACAACGACCATTCGCGGCCGGAAAAGCCGGTTATCCGCTCGCTGGAAGAGGAGATCGGCCGTGTGGTCCGGGCCCGCGTCGTCAATCCGAAGTGGATCGACGGCGTCATGCGCCACGGCTACAAGGGCGCCTTCGAGATCGCCGCCACGGTCGACTACATGTTTGCCTTTGCCGCGACCACCGGTGCCGTGCGCGACCACCATTTCGAGGCCGCCTACCAGGCCTTCATCGTCGATGAGCGCGTGTCGAGCTTCCTGCGCGAGAAGAACCCGGCGGCACTCGTCGAGCTTTCGGAGCGCCTGCTGGAGGCGATCGACCGCAATCTCTGGACCCCGCGCTCGAACTCGGCGCGATTCGAACTGAGCGGCCACACGACGGCTGCAATGCGGCTTCGCGCCGGAAACGAATAGAGCAGTTCCCGGAAAGGCGTGAGACCGTTTTCCGTCCGGAGTTGCGCAATTGCAAAGAATGAGAGCGCGGGCGGTATTACGTCCGCATCCCGCGATAGAAACATACGGATCCAGGAGAGCGTCATGAGCGAAGATGTGGCCAACACGGGTGAGGGCGTCGCCGAGAAGGACGATGCGCGCCATGCCATGAAGATGGCGAAGAAGAAGACGGCGCGCGAAAAGATCATGGCGACAAAGACCGACGAGAAAGGTCTGATCATCGTCAACACCGGCAAGGGCAAGGGCAAGTCGACCGCCGGCTTCGGCATGATCTTCCGCCATATCGCCCATGGCATGCCCTGCGCCGTCGTGCAGTTCATCAAGGGCGCATGGGAGACCGGCGAGCGCGACCTGATCGAGAAGCATTTCGGCGACGTCTGCCAGTTCTATACCCTTGGCGAAGGTTTTACCTGGGAAACGCAGGACCGCGCCCGCGACGTGGCGATGGCGGAAAAGGCCTGGGAAAAGGCCAAGGAACTGATCCGCGACGAGCGCAACTCGATGGTGCTGCTCGACGAAATCAACATCGCGCTGCGCTACGACTATATCGACGTGGCCGAGGTCGTGCGCTTCCTGAAGGAAGAAAAGCCGCACATGACCCATGTGGTGCTGACCGGCCGCAACGCCAAGGAAGACCTGATCGAGGCCGCCGATCTGGTGACCGAGATGGAACTGATCAAGCATCCCTTCCGCTCCGGCATCAAGGCGCAGAAGGGCGTCGAGTTCTGATGAGCCAGAGCTGGCAGCTCTACAGCGCCGCGCGTCCCTTGGACGCGCAAAGGTCGCTGTAGCACTTAGAGTTCTGCATGATTTTGTCCTTAAATCGATGCCGATTTAAGGAATCATGCAGTGGGCGCTGCTTTCGGCCGCTTTCGCGGCCTTGACGGCGGTGTTCGCCAAGGTCGGGGTTGCACAGATCAACTCCGACTTCGCGACGCTCATCCGCACCGTCGTCATCCTCTTCGTGCTCGCCGGCATCGTCGCGGCAACCGGCCAATGGCAGAAGCCCTCGGAAATCCCGGGCCGGACATGGCTGTTCCTGGCGCTCTCCGGCCTTGCCACCGGCGCCTCCTGGCTGGCCTACTTCCGCGCGTTGAAGCTCGGCGATGCGGCGCGGGTGGCGCCGATCGACAAGCTGTCGATCGTCATGGTCGCCATCTTCGGCGTGCTGTTCCTCGGCGAGAAGCTCAACCTGCTGAACTGGCTCGGGGTTGCGTTCATTGCTGTCGGGGCGCTGCTGCTGGCGGTGTTTTGACGCCTGACCGCGGATCCAGCCGTGTGATTTCAGATCCACCGGCGGACGCGCTTGCAATAGGCGCTATAAGCTTCGCCGAAGGCGCGGGAGAGATGCGCTTCCTCCATGCGGATCTGATAGGAGATCGAGATCCAGGCGGAAAGCGCCAGTGCCACCGAGACGACGTTGGGAACGGCGAGCACGGTGCCGATCATCGCCGCGACCATGCCGACATAGATCGGATTGCGGGAAAAAGCGTAGAGGCCCGATGTGACGAGCGGCGCGTCCTGCTCCTCGGGTATGCCGATCTTCCAGGAGTGGCGCATCGCCCATTGCGACAGCATCGTCAGCCCGCCGCCAAGCGCCATCAGCACGAGGCCGACAGTGTGGAGAATTGGCGCGTCGAGCGCCGGGATTCGGCCTAGCGAGGCGCTGACAGCTTCCGGAAAGGCGGCAATTGCCAGCAGATGGACCACCAGCGCCGCGACGATCACGCGAAAGAGTTTGCCGGCAAACCCTTCCGCATCGTCGCCATAGGTCAAAACCACGGGCGAGCGGCCGGATTGCAGGCGGCGCAGGATTGCGAGCGCCAGGGTAAACAGGCCGACGACAAGCATCAGGATGGCGGGAAGGGTGGTGAACATCGGAACCTCCGGGTGAGCGGGATGACAGGACGGCGCTTGTGGTCAGGCGGCCTGTCTGATCTCCACCCACTATCCGCGACGCATTTTTCGCAGGTTACGATCTCTAGCGACTAGAGGTTCAAGGGGCTGGCTCAATCGACTTACGTCCTGGTTACCAGAACTTGACCAGCGAGTTGCTGGTGAAAGGTGACACCCGCGCGACCTTGGCGAGGACGTCACGGCCTCCTGCCTAGCGATAAATTGCCGACAGTTTCAGATCCAGCGACATTGGTCGTGGCGACCTTTGCCTCCGGCCGGAGAGGTGGATGAATCCGGCAATAGATCACCCGCGTCGCGAAGCGCGGCCTTTGAACAGCAGGAACAGGAAGGCGGCACCAAACAAGACGGTAAGGAAGGCAGCCCCCAATCCATGAATGAGCGCCACGGTGTAGAATTCGAAAGGTTGTTCTTTGGCGGTTGCTATGACCGCCCCGCGACTGCGGACTTCGCCGGTAATCATCGCCTCGATAGCCGTGTAGAGGATTCCGGGACCAGACACAGCTAGACCGATTGCAACAATAATTTGAGTGAGGCGGGGAAATGGCCCGGCTGAGAGACAATACGCGAGAATACGGACATAATCCCGCAAAAAGGCCACCATACCCTTTCCGAATCTTGACAGCATCCCAGGAGATGGTGGGCGATCGACGCCTCCGAGAGCTTCGACCTGTCGGAGTCTATCCAGCAGCTGTTTCCTTGTTCTAGGCATTCGTCGATGTTGGCTGATGTTCTGACGTGATCAGACTCCAAGTTATCGCGTGAGCCGTTTCGATAAAGTAAAGTCCTCACCGGACAGACGCTTACGTGCGCTGTTGATCCACGGCCTCAGTCTCGATCCCGGGCGAATGCGTTGCTGAGCCCGCATGCCTGAATAGGGAGCCGGACCACTGGCCCGGTTCCCCCGATGTCTCAACTTGTGTCATACTACAATTGCTTGTCCCGCGCCGGGGATCTGGTTTCACGGTTCTTTTGGTCGCCTATAGTTCGCCCAAGGTGTCATCTCTGATGCATGTCACCATGCATTAGATTTCAGGCGCAGCCAGGCGGTAAGGCATCGGGTATTCGGTACTGACATCCACGTTCGAACCGTGGAGCCTGAACCAGTTGTCAGTTATCGTTTTGGGAAGGCTGACTTGAGGGCGATCAAAAACCTATAGAACAGGACAATCATATCGTGTCCCCGAGGCAACGGCTCTCCATACGCGTAACGAGGGCCCTTCTTTGGCTCGGCCGGTTCATCGCTAGCCTTCTCAGCCATTGGTTTCTCCGAGATCAACTGTCTTATTGTTAGCAGCTGTTCCACTCTGAGTCCTCATGCGACGGGCAAATGAGCGGCAGCCTCCATGTTTCCGCGACGCTGCGGCCCGCCTCAAAGCCCGAGCCAAATCCTCAGCGGATGCGTCGGGTCGGCCAGCAGGCGCAGGGCGAGCGCGATCGAGACGATGACCAGCAGCGGCTTGATGATCTTGGCGCCTTTCGCCATCGCGTAGCGCGAGCCGAGCTGGGCGCCGAGAAACTGGCCGACGCCCATCATCAGGCCGATTTTCCACAGAACGGCGCCGAAGAACAGGAAGACGGCGAAGGCGCCGACATTCGAGCCGAAGTTCAGGAACTTGGTATGCGCCGTCGCCTTGAGGATGCCGAAGCCGGCCAGCGTGACGAAGCCGAGCATGAAGAACGAGCCGGTGCCGGGACCGAAAACGCCATCGTAAAAGCCGATGACCGGCACGAAGGTCAGGCCGAACATGAAAGGCGTGATCCGGCGATGCAGGTCGATGTCGCCGATATTCGGCTTCAGCGCGAAGTAGAGCGCGATGGCGATCAGCAGAAAGGGCAGGACGGCCTTCAGCACGTCACCCGGCACGACGGTCGCCAGCAGCGCTCCGAAGACGGAGCCGAGCGCCGACATCAGCGCCATCGGCAGCTGCGCCTTCAGGTTCACGTGACCGTGGCGGGCATAGGTCAGGCTGGCGGAAGCCGAGCCGAACAGCGACTGCAGCTTGTTCGTGCCGAGCGTTTGCAGCGGCGGAATGCCGGCCAACAGCATCGCCGGAATGGTCACCATACCGCCGCCGCCGGCAATCGAATCGATGAATCCGGCAAGGAAGGCGGCAAAGAACAGGAAGGCGAGCAGGTGAAGGGCGAGATCTGGCACGGGAGGACTCGGGAGCGAATGATTGTGGGAGAGCGTCATCGCCTTGTGTCAGAGCATAAGGGGAAATGCAAAGCCCTTGTTTTCGGGGTGTCGCGGCGTTTCCAGGCGCATCGGTCGCCCGGTCGGTCGATCCGGATGATTTGGCGAATAGCGACACGGCGACGCCGCAATCCGGTTTGACCCTTGCAGTTGCCTCCGGTAAAAATGACAGATGTGCGACGGCGTCCGCTTCAGGCGGACTGAAAGAGCGTCCGGTGCGGCCGACCCATTCAGGGGGCCTTCAGCCGGTGCTGTCCAGACCGACCCGGGATATTCGAGCCAGGGCGGCGCTTCGTGTGGATTGGCGCGAGGGGGCCGAGGTCGACCATGATATCATCCAGCATAGCGGAGCGACCGCCGGGGCCGCTCGTCCTTGGTCTTGGCTGCGAGCGCGGCACGCCGGCCGAAGAGGTGATCACCCTTGCCGAGAAGGCGTTGGTGCAGGCGGGCGCTGACAAAGCCGATATCGGCTTCGTCGCCTCGCTCGACGCAAGGCGCGGCGAGCCGGCGATCCATGCTGCCGCCGACCATTTTTCCGTCGAGGCGCGCTTCTTCGATGCAGCGACGCTCGAGGCCGAGGCGCCCCGGCTGCAGAACCCGTCGGCGATCGTCTTTGCCCATACCGGTTGCCACGGCGTTGCCGAGGGTGCCGCTCTCGTCGGCGCGGGGTCGGCAAGCGTGCTGCTCGTTGCCAAGATCACCTCGTCGCATGCAACAGTGGCAATTGCCGGACCAGCCGAACAGCGCCCGGCAACCTTGGCGACGGCTGCGCCATGAGCGATGCACCGGATCACGATATGGAAAAAATGTGCCAAATATTTCAAATGCCTATGCGGAATTGCTGCGAATCTGAATCCGCTTGTTGCCAACGCAATTCAGCGATGGCCGTTGAGAGAATGGCGGGAGACACGGCATGAGCGACACGATCTTTTCCGGCCTGCCTGAGCTTGAGCCCGGCCACGTGTGGCTTGTCGGCGCGGGTCCCGGCGACACCGGCCTGCTGACGCTGCACGCCGCCAACGCGCTGCGGCAGGCCGACGTCATCGTGCACGACGCGCTGGTCAACGAGGATTGCCTGAAGCTCGCCCGGCTTGGTGCCGCGCTGGAATTTGCGGGAAAGCGCGGCGGCAAGCCTTCGCCGAAGCAACGCGATATTTCGCTCAGGCTCGTGGAACTGGCGCGCGCCGGCCAGCGGGTGCTGCGTCTCAAGGGCGGCGATCCCTTCGTCTTCGGGCGGGGCGGCGAGGAGGCGCTGACGCTGGTCGAAAACCGCATTCCGTTCCGCATCGTGCCGGGCATTACCGCCGGTATCGGCGGGCTTGCCTATGCCGGCATTCCGGTCACCCATCGCGAGGTCAATCATGCCGTCACCTTCCTGACCGGTCACGATTCCTCCGGCCTGGTGCCCGATCGGATCAATTGGCAGGGGATTGCCTCGGGCTCGTCCGTGATCGTCATGTACATGGCGATGAAGCATATCGGCACTATTGCCGCCAATCTGATTGCCGGCGGACGTTCGCCGGAGGAGCCGGTCGCCTTTGTCTGCAACGCGGCGACGGCGAAGCAGACAGTGCTCGAAACGACGCTGGCACGCGCCGAAGCCGATGTCATCGCCTCCGGCCTGGAGCCGCCGGCGATCGTCGTCGTCGGTGAGGTCGTGCGGCTGCGGGCGTCGCTCGACTGGATCGGGGCGCTCGGCGGGCGGCAGCTTGTGGCCGATCCCTTCGCAAGCCGCGAGCTCAAGGATCCCGCATGAGCGGATTGCTGATCGCCGCGCCCTGTTCGGGCTCCGGCAAGACTACGGTGACACTCGGCCTGATGCGCGCCATGCGGCGGCGCGGCATGGCGATCGCGCCGGGCAAGGCGGGGCCGGACTATATCGATCCGGCTTTTCATACCGCCGCAAGCGGTGAACCTTGCCTCAACTATGACCCGTGGGCCATGCGCCCCGCGCTGCTGGCGGCAAACGCAGCGCACGCCGCCGATCGGCGCACGCTCATCGTCGAGGCGATGATGGGCTTGCATGATGGAGCTGCCGATGGCAGCGGAACGCCGGCCGATCTCGCTGCGGCCCTCGATCTTGCCGTGATCCTGGTGGTCGACTGTGCCCGCATGTCCCATTCGGTGGCGGCACTCGTGCGCGGTTATGCCGATCACCGCGGAGATATCCGGGTTGCCGGCGTCATTCTCAACAAGGTCGGAAGCGACCGCCACGAGATGATGCTGCGCGATGCGCTGACGCGTGTCGGCATGCCCGTATTCGGCGTGTTGCGGCAGGATAGTGCCCTGAAGCTGCCCGAGCGGCACCTCGGCCTGGTGCAGGCCGGCGAACACGGCACGCTCGAGACCTTCATCGACTATGCGGCGGACCGTGTCGAGGCGACCTGCGATCTCGACGCGATCCGCGCGGCCGCAGCACTTTCGCCGGGTGAACAGGCGATGGCTGAGGTCACGCGGTTCAGGCCGCTCGGCCAGCATATCGCCGTGGCGCGCGATGTGGCTTTCGCCTTCTGCTACGAACACCTGCTGTTCGGCTGGCGCCGCGCTGGGGCGGAAATCTCCTTCTTTTCGCCGCTTGCCGACGAAGGCCCCGACGCGGCGGCCGATGCGGTCTATCTGCCGGGGGGCTATCCCGAGCTTCACGCCGGGCGGCTGGGGGCGGCTGGGGGCTTCCGATCGGGCATGGGAGCGGCGGTGAAGCGGCGCGCGCGGATCTTCGGCGAGTGCGGCGGCTACATGGTGCTGGGCGAGGGACTTGTCGCGGCCGATGGTGCGCGCTACGAAATGCTCGGCCTGCTGCCGCTCACGTCAAGTTTTGCCGAGCGCAGGCGGCACCTCGGCTACCGCCGTGTCGTGCCCCTCGACAACACGTTCTTCGATGGACCCATGACGGCGCACGAATTCCACTACGCGACCATCGTCTCGGAAGGTGCTGCCGACCGGCTGTTTTCGGTCAGCGATGCCGCCGGCGTCGATCTGGGGCAGGCGGGTTTGCGGCGCGGCAATGTCGCCGGCTCCTTCATGCATCTCATCGACATCGCGGGTCGGCCATGAGCGCCCCGATCGTGCACGGCGGCGGGATCACCGAGGCCGCCGCCCGCTTCGGCGGTCGCTTCGAGGACTGGCTCGACCTGTCGACCGGCATCAATCCGCGTCCGGTCGAACTGCCGCCGGTGCCGCAGCAGGCCTGGCACAGGTTGCCCGACAAGCTGACGATCGATGGCGCGCGCGCGGCTGCCGCCAGCTACTACAGGACCAACGGCATCCAGCCCTTGCCTGTTCCCGGCACCCAGTCGGTGATCCAGCTGTTGCCGCGGCTGGTTCCGTCCGGACGCGGCATTGCCGTCTTCGGCCCGACCTATGGCGAATATGCGCGGGTGCTGACGGCGGCCGGCTTTGCCGTCGATCGGGTGGAGCGCGCCGAGGATCTTGGGCCCAATCACGGCCTCTGTGTGGTGGTCAATCCGAACAATCCGACCGGCCGCGCCTTCCAGCCAGCAGAAATCCTGGCAGTGGCGGCGACGATGAAGGCGAATGGCGGCGTGCTTGTCGTCGACGAGGCCTTCGGCGATCTGGAGCCGGACTTCAGCGTCGCCGGCCATGTGGGTGCCGACGGCAATCTCATCGTTTTCCGCTCCTTCGGGAAATTCTTCGGTCTGGCTGGCCTGCGGCTCGGCTTCGTCATTGCAAGCGACGCCGTGCTCGAGGCATTGCGCGAATGGCTCGGCCCCTGGGCGGTGTCCGGGCCGGCGCTGGTCATTTCCAGGGCATTGATGTCCGCTGATACCGGGGCCATTGCCGCGGGCATTCTCGATCGTCGCGCGGGCCTCGATGCGGTTCTTGACCATGCCGGTCTCAAACGCATCGGTGGAACCGGCCTGTTCGTGCTGGTGGAACATCCCGATGCCGGCGCCTTGCACCGTCATCTCTGCGAGGCACAGATCCTGACGCGCAAATTCGACTACGAGCCCCGCTGGCTGCGGATCGGGCTTGCGCCCGACGCAGAAGGCGACCGGCGGCTGGCGGATGCGCTGCACCAGGCGGATGCATTGCGCCGCGGGGATGCCTGGCACCCCGGGGACGTGTTACGCCCTGGGGAGTGCTGAGTGTCGAGCGAGATCCTTCTCATTCTTGTGGCCGCCCTGCTGCTTGATCGCCTCGTCGGTGATCCGGACTGGCTCTGGTCGCGGCTACCGCATCCCGTGGTGTTCTTCGGCAAGGCGATTGCGTTCTTGGATGGGGCGCTCAACAAGCATGACACCTTCGATGCAAAGGCATTGAAGCTTCGTGGCGTGGCGACGATCGGCTTGCTGCTGCTTGCAGGTGTGGTTGTCGGGTTCGTCCTGCATCGATTGTTCGGCGTGATGGGGCTGCTCGGCTATCTGCTCGAGGCTATCGTCGTGGCGGTGTTCCTCGCACAAAAGAGCCTTGGCGATCACGTCCGGCGTGTCGCCGAAGGCTTGCAGCGGGGTGGACTGGAAGGTGGGCGCACCGCCGTGTCGATGATCGTCGGGCGCGATCCGAAGACGCTCGATGCGCCTGCTGTCTGCCGCGCCGCGATCGAGAGCCTTGCCGAGAACTTTTCCGACGGGGTGGTGGCCCCTGCCTTCTGGTATGCGGTTGCCGGTCTTCCAGGCGTGCTCGCCTACAAGATGCTGAATACCGCCGATTCGATGATCGGCCACAAATCGCCGAAGTACCTCAATTTCGGCTGGGCCTCAGCCCGGCTCGACGACGTCGCCAACCTGCCGGCGGCAAGGCTATCCATTCTCCTCATCGCCGCCGGCGCCTTGCTGCACCGTGGCCGCCGTGCCGCGGCCGATGCGATCGGCGTGGCGCGGCGCGACCATGGGCTGCACCGCTCACCCAATTCCGGCTGGCCGGAAGCGGCGATGGCCGGTGCGCTGGACCTGCAGCTTGCAGGCCCCCGGGTTTATGGCGGCGTTAAAGTCAGCGAGCCGATGATCAATGCTCCCGGTCGTTCGGTTGCCGGGAGCGAAGACATCGATGCTGGCATCGCTGTATTCTATGGCGCCTGTTCGGCGATGACTTTGGTTGTTCTTCTGATCGCCATGATTTGATCCGCTGCTGCCGCGTATCCACGGCAAGTTGATCTTGGTGCTAAGACTTTTCTTTCCATGTGTATTACACTTGTATCGTTACGGACCGGTTATTCTCTGCGGGCGTTTGGTTCCACCGATTGCAGCGCTGCTCGTCAGGCATGACACACAAGCAGCCCTGCAATGCCTGAAACCTGCTGCACAATCTTCTCGGTGGCTCGGAGACATGCAGTCGAGGTTTCGCGCGCGGGGAGTGAAGCATGCGACATGCATTCCTGACTGTGCTGATTACCGCTCTGATGCAGTTTCCCGTTCAGCCGGTGAGCGCCGCCAACCTCGTTGTCAATATCAGCTTATCCTCCCAGACAATGGTCGTGAAGCAGAACGGCGTCGTGATGTATCGCTGGAAGGTCTCCACGGCGCGCAAGGGCTATGTCACTCCAAGGGGAAGCTGGAAGGCGAAGTGGCTCTCGCGAAATCATCGTTCGCGAAAATATGATAATGCGCCAATGCCTTACGCGGTATTCTTCAACGGTGGCTATGCCGTTCACGCGACCTATGACGTGAAGCGACTCGGCCGACCGGCCTCGCACGGCTGCGTGCGGCTGCATCCCAACAATGCGGCGGAATTCTTCGCGCTTGCTCGCGAGTACGGGTTGAGCAACACGCGGATCGTCATCACGCGTTAGAGCATTTCCAGGAAAAGTGCGAGGCGGTTTTCCGTCAGGGAATGCGTAAAAACAAAGAGATAGAGCGTTTCTGCGACTGCGTTAAACCGGAAACGCGCTGAGGCCCCGAACGTTGAGGCCCCGAACGCTGGGGCTCAATCGATGCCGGCGACGTGGATCAGCCGGTCCATGCTGGGCACGGTGACGCGGCGGCTGCTTTCGATGCGGATGACATTGTCCTTGCGCAGCTTGGTGATCTGCCTGCTGACGGTCTCGATCGTCAGGCCGAGATAATCGGCGATGTCGGCGCGCGACAGCGGCAGGTCGAACTCCGTCGCCGTGCCGTTTTCCGGATCGATGTGGGTGGCGATGATATAGAGAAAACTCGCCACCTTTTCCTGCGCGGTCTTGCGGCCGAGCGTCAGCATCCAGTCGCGCGCTTCGTCCAGTTCCTTCAGCGCCTGTTCGTGCAGGCGGTGTTCAAGCCCCGGCGCCTCGGCGACGAGCCGCTCGATGACATTGCGTGGGAACGAACAGATGTCGGTGTCGATCGCCGCTTCCGCGGTCAGCGCGCTTTCGCGCGTGAAGGGCCGCCCCATGAAATCGGGCGCGAACTGCAGGCCGACGATCTGCTGGCGCCCGTCGGCAAGAACCTTGCTGAGCTTGACGACGCCGCTGATGATGTTGGCATAGCTGTCCGAAATTTCGCCCTGTCCGACGACCTCGCGGCCGGGCTCGACGCGGCGGCGGGTCGAATGTCGGCTAAGGTCGAGAAGCTGGTCGGGGGTCAGCGTGCCGCAAACGCCGCCATGGCGCGCTTCGCAGGCAGCGCAGACGGCCGGAACGTCCGAATTGTGGATATCCTTGCGGCGTTGTTCGGTCACGATCTGCAAATCTTTCTTCCCTGCATCGGGTTTGTCTTGGGGACCAAAGAGGATGCGGGCGGTTAAATCAAGAGTTGACAGGTGCTAATTCCGGAAGCGCGAAACAATGTCTCATGTTGAATTGAGCATTGTCAATTTCAGAGCCTCGGATGGTTGTTCGTATCCATTCTGTTGGCTGAAACCGGCCGCCCACTTTGTCGGATGGCTTGACCGATGCGTGGGCATCGCTCTGCGCCACCCTTCGCGTGGAGCGGCCGGTTTGAGCCAACAGAATGGATGCGAACAACCATCCGAGACTCTGACGTGTTAATTCGGCGACTTGATCAAAATCAAAGGCGTCCTTTGCCATCCGTCCTATGCCTTGGCCATCGTGACGGAGAGACCGATGAACGACGCTCTGATCCTGAAATATGCGAGCCCCGTGCCGCGCTATACCAGCTATCCCACCGCGCCGCATTTCTCGGAAGCGGTCGGCCGTGCCGAATACCAGTCCTGGCTTGAGGCCATCGGACCGGGTGAGGCGCTGTCGCTTTACGCCCATGTGCCCTATTGCGACCGGCTGTGCTGGTTCTGTGCCTGTCACACCAAGCAGACGCTGCGCTACGAGCCGGTGGCGAGCTACCTGAACGGGCTGCATCGCGAGATCGCGTCGATCGGCGGGCGGGTGAACGGCCAAGCGAAGGTCACGGCGCTGCATCTGGGTGGCGGATCGCCGACATTGCTCAGACCGGATGATCTGATTGCGCTCAAGCGGGCCTTCAGCAGTCATTTCGAGTTTTCCGGTGACTGCGAAATCAGCGTCGAGATGGATCCGAACGACCTCGACGAGGCGCGGCACGATGCGCTGGCAGCGATCGGCATGACGCGGGCGAGTTTCGGCGTCCAGGATTTTGACCCCGTCGTGCAGAAGGCGATCAACCGCATCCAGACCTATGAGCAGACGCGCGACGCGATCGAGGCTTCGCGGGCGCGCGGCGTGCGTTCGGTCAATTGCGATGTGCTCTACGGCTTGCCCTATCAGAGCCTGTCGTCGCTGGAGGCCACCATCGACGCCGTGCTGTCGCTTTCGCCCGATCGTATCGCGCTCTTCGGCTATGCTCATGTGCCGTGGATGAAGAAACACCAGTCGATGATATCAGGCGAAAGCCTGCCCGGCATCGTCGAACGCTTTGCCCAGATGAGCCGCGCGGCCGAAATGCTTGTTGCCGCCGGATACGAGGCGATCGGCATCGACCATTTCGCCAAGCCCGGCGACAGTCTGGCCATTGCCAGCCGGGAAGGGCGCCTGCGCCGGAATTTCCAGGGCTATACCAGCGATGGCGCCGAAACCCTGATCGGCCTCGGCGCTTCGGCGATCGGCCAGTTCCGTCAAGGCTACGTCCAGAACATGCCGGCAACCGGCGAATATCTGCGCCAGGTGGAGAACGCGGGTCTGGCGGCGGTGCGCGGCTATAGGCTGACGCCCGACGATCGTCTGCGGGCGCGGGTGATCGCGTCGATCATGTGCGACTTCGCTTTCTCCTTCTCACGAATCAAGGCGGAGTTTCCGGATCTCGCCGGGGCCGTCGTCGAGGAGGCAAAGCTCTTGCGTGCACGGGATGTCGACGGGCTGACGACGATCGAGGATGGCGTCTTCAGCCTTACCGAACGCGGCCGGCCATTTGCCCGGTCGGTGGCGGCGATTTTCGACGCTCATCTTCAATCGGGACGCGGGCGCCATTCGGTCGCCGTTTAGCAACACCGCTTTTCAAATCGCAGTGGTTGCTATCAAGGCCATTGGCTTTTGCGGCGCATTTACCTATAGGATCGCCGAGACTCGGAATAAAATAATAAAGAGGTATGCGCGTGACAGCTACATTCGACAAGGTTGCCGACATCATCGCGGAAACGAGCGAGATCGATCGCGAGACGATTACGCAGGAAAGCCACACGATCGACGATCTCGGCATCGACAGCCTGGACTTCCTCGACATCGTCTTTGCGATCGACAAGGAATTCGGCATCAAGATTCCGCTGGAACAGTGGACGCAGCAGGTCAACGAAGGCAAGGTTTCGACCGAAGAATACTTCGTTCTCAAGAACCTCTGTGCCAAGATCGATGAGCTGCGGGCTGCCAAGGCCTGATTGAGGCCAAGGTTCAAGCCTTTTCACTCGATTTCCAATGCCGCCGGTCGCGCCCCGCGCTTGACAGGCGGCATTGGCGTTTTTACTTGAGCCCGAAACCAACGGGGTGAGCCTCCATGCTCCTTGAATACTTCCAGATGATCGATCGTGTCGAAACGGTCGATCTTTCGGCTGGCCGGCTGACGGCGCGATCCGTCGTTCCCGAAAAGAGCCCGGTATTCGAGGGCCACTTCCCAGGTTATCCGCTGGTGCCGGGCGTGCTTCTGATCGAGACGATGGCGCAGGCTTCGGGATTTCTCGTGCTGGCCGCGACCAATTTCGCGGCGATGCCATTTCTGATGTCGGTCGATGGCGCCAAGATGCGGACCTTCGTCGAGCCTTCGGCGGAACTCGATATCGAAGCCTTTCTCGAACACGATGGCTCCGGTTTCGCCGTCACCAAGGCGAAGATCACGTCTGCGGGCAAGAAGGTCTGCGACGCACAATTGAAACTCAGAACGATGCCGTTCGATCAGGTGCCGCTCGGCGATATCGTGCGCAAGCGCGCCGACGAGGTGGGCCTGATGGCGGCACTTGCGGCGGACGCCGCTTCGGAGAAGTGAAGATGAGCAAATCCGCAAACGACGTGGTCATCACCGGCGTCGGTATCGTCACGAGCCAGGGTGTCGGTGTCGAGCCGCATGTCGTGCTTTTGAGCGCGGCCGAGACGCCGGCGACGCGCGTCGAGACCGAAAAGTTCAAGCCCTATCCGGTGCATCCGCTGCCGGAGATCGACTGGTCGCAGCAGATCGCCAAGCGTGGCGACCAGCGCCAGATGGAAAACTGGCAGCGCCTCGGTGTGTTCGCAGCCGGCCTGGCGCTCGATGATGCCGGCCTCAAGGACAATCTCGACGCCTGCGGCAGCATGGACATGATCGTGGCGGCCGGCGGCGGCGAGCGCGACATCAATGTCGATTCGCTGATCGTCGACGAGGCGCTGAAGCGCAACGACCGCGAGCAGGTGCTGAACGAGAAGCTGACCACCGAACTGCGCCCGACGCTGTTCCTGGCCCAGCTTTCCAACCTTCTCGCCGGCAATATCTCGATCGTGCACAAGGTTACGGGGTCTTCGCGCACCTTCATGGGCGAAGAGGCGGCCGGCATCTCGGCGATCGAGACGGCTTTCTTCCGCATCAAGGCGGGACAATCGACACACACGCTGGTGGGCGGCGCGTTTTCGGCCGAGCGCCTGGACATCATGCTTATGATCGAGGCGATCCAGGGGCAGGCAACCGGCGACTGGCACCCGATCTGGTCGCGCAAGCGGCAGGACGGCGGCGGCATGATCCTTGGTTCGGTCGGCGCCTTCCTGGTGCTGGAATCGCGTGAATATGCCGAAGCGCGCGGCGCCCGTATCTATGCGACCATCGACGCGATCGGCAGCGACCGCGGCAGCCGCACCGACGGCAAGCTGGAAGCGCGCCTTGCGGACCTGGCAAAACCGGCCGAAAAGCTCGATCCGGCACAGACGGTGGTCTTCTCCGGTACGTCAGGTCTCCATGACCTCGTCGGCAGCGAAAAGGCGTTTCTGGACGCAAAGCTCGCGAACGCGCCGGTTCGCGCCTATGGTGGCCTCGTCGGCCACAGCATCGAAGCACAGTTTCCGGCGGGCCTGGCGCTTGCCGCGCTCACGCTCGGCCACGGCGCCAAGGTTCCCGCCTTTGATGCAAGCTTCGAAAAGCCGATGACGGCTGCCGCCAGGACGGCGGTCGTGACGACCATCGGTCATTCACGCGGCGAAGGCGTCGCGGTCCTTTCGGCCGAATAAGAGGAACGATTGATGAGCAACGCTTACAAGGATCATCTCGGCCGTCCGATTGTCGCCGTCACCGGCATGGGCGTCATCACCTCGCTCGGCCAGGGTCTCGAAGACAACTGGGCAGCGCTGACCGGTGGCGTCTCCGGCATCCACAAGATCACCCGTTTCCCGACCGAAGGCCTGAACACGCGCATTTCAGGCATGGTCGATTTCATCGAGATCCCGGCGGCGAACTCTGTCGAGCGTTCCTATGCCATGGCGCGCGAGACGACGCTCGAGGCGCTGGCGCAGGCGGGCCTCTCCGGCGATTTCAACGGCCCGCTGTTTCTCGCAGCCCCGCCGATCGAGCCGGAATGGAGCGCGCGCTTCGAACTTGCCGATCGGTCGCCGCCGTCCACCCAGCCGGGCGACGCCTACAATCGCTTTCTTGCCGCGATGCGCGAGAAGGCCGATCCGGTGTTCCATGAAGCCGTGCTCTTCGGCGCGATCTCCGAACGGCTTGCCGATCGCTTCGGCACCCGCGGCCTGCCGGTGACGCTGTCGACGGCCTGCGCCTCGGGCGCAACCGCGATCCAGCTCGGCGTCGAGGCCATTCGCCAGGGCCGCACCGATCGCGCCCTGACGGTTGCGACCGACGGTTCGGTCAGCGCCGAAGCGCTCATCCGCTTTGCGCTCCTGTCGGCACTGTCGACCCAGAACGACCCGCCGGAGAAGGCTTCCAAGCCCTTCACCAAGGACCGTGACGGCTTCGTCATCGCCGAAGGTGCAGCAACTCTGGTGCTGGAGTCGCTTGAGGCCGCTGTTGCCCGTGGCGCCCGCGTCTACGGCATCCTGAAGGGTTGCGGCGAGAAGGCCGATCTCTTCCATCGCACCCGGTCCTCGCCCGATGGCGGCCCGGCGATCGCGACGATCCGCGCGGCGCTTGCCGACGCCGGCATCGACGAAGGCGGCATCGGCTATATCAACGCTCATGGCACCTCGACGCCGGAAAACGACAAGATGGAATATCTGTCGATGTCGGCCGTCTTCGGCGAGCATCTGCCGTCGATCCCGGTCTCGTCGAACAAGTCGATGATCGGCCACACCCTGACGGCCGCAGGCGCGGTCGAGGCGGTGTTCTCGATCCAGACGATGCTCACCGGCACCTTGCCGCCGACGATCAACTACCAGAATCCCGACCCGGCCATCGTGCTCGACGTCGTGCCGAACGTGAAGCGCAGCCAGCAGGTTTCTGCCGTGCTGTCGAACTCCTTCGGCTTCGGCGGACAGAACGCCAGCCTTGTCATGACCGCCGAGCCGGCCTAAGCCGGCGGTCCGAAACTTCAGACGAAATGATGCCGACAAGGCAGAGGAAAGATCATGCGCGCCCTGCAACTGCTCGATGACCGCAAGCTCGAAATCACCGACGTTCCCGAGCCGGAAGCGCCCGGCCCGGGTGAAGTGACGCTCCGGGTCAAGGCCGTGGCACTCAACCACATCGATGTGTGGGGTTGGCGCGGCATGGCCTTCGCCAAGCGCAAGATGCCGCTTGTCATCGGCGCCGAGGCGGCCGGTGTCGTCGAAAGCATCGGTCCTGGTGTGGCGAGCGTCCTTCCGGGCCAGCTCGTGTCGATCTACGGTGCGCGCACCTGCGGCCTCTGCCGCCCGTGCCGCGAAGGCCGCGACAATCTCTGCGAACATGTCGGCGGCGTGCACGGCTTCCACCTCGACGGCTTCGCGCAGGAGAAGATCAATCTTCCCGCCCGCCTGCTGGTTCCGGCCCCCCCCGGTATCGATGCCGTCGCAGCGGCGCTTGCGCCCGTCACCTTCGGAACGGTCGAGCACATGCTGTTCGACAACGCCAAGCTCGAACCCGGCGAAACCATTCTCGTTCATGCCGGCGGTTCCGGCATCGGCTCGGCGGCGATCCAGCTTGCCAAGAAGATCGGCTGCACGGTCATCACCACCGTCGGCTCGGACGACAAGATCGAGAAGGCGAAGGCGCTTGGCGCCGACCACGTCATCAACTACCGCACCGACCGCTTCGAAGGCGTCGTGCGCAAGCTCACCAAGAAGAAGGGCGTCGACGTCGTGTTCGAGCACGTCGGCAAGGACACCTGGGCCGGTTCCATGCTCTGCATGAAGCGGGGAGGCCGCCTGGTCACCTGCGGCTCGACCTCCGGCGTGTCGACCGACATGAACCTGATGATGCTGTTCCAGCAGCAGCTGAAGCTGCTCGGCTCCTTCGGCTGCCGCATGGAGAACATGGCCAACGCCATGCAGAAGATGGCGCGGGGCCTGGTGCATCCGGTGATCGACACTGAAGTCGGCTTCGACGAGATTGACAGGGCTCTGGAGCGGATGGAATCGCGCCAGATCTTCGGCAAGATCATCCTGAAGATGGATTGATCCAGGTGCGCATGCTGATCACACGGCTGGTTCTGGCGGCGGATCATTTCCGGCAGTGGCTGATAGCGCAACTCGTCTTCCTGCTTCTGACGATCCTGAAACTGTTTCCGGCCGATGGCGCCATCCGCTTCATGGATCGCGTCGCGCGCTTCATCGGCCCGAAGACCGGCCGACACAAGCTGACGCTGACCAATCTGCGCAACGCCTTTCCCGAAAAGAGCGAGGCCGAGATCGAAGCGATCGCCATGGAGAGCTGGGGCAATATGGGCCGCATGGCGGCCGAATATGTCTTTCTCGACCGGCTGTTCGATTTCGATCCCGAGGCGACCGCGCCCGGTCGCGTCGAAGTTTCGGGCGTCCCGCTCTTTCTCGAGCTGCGCGACAATCCACGGCCCTTCATCGTCTTTACCGCCCATAGCGGCAATTTCGAGATGCTGCCGGTCGCAGGCTCCGCCTTCGGGCTTGAGGTAACGGTGCTCTTCCGCCCGCCGAACAACCCTTACGTCGCCGAGAAGGTCTTCGAGTTCCGCAAGGAGCGCATGGGCAACCTCGTGCCGTCGCATGCGGGTTCGTCCTTTGCTCTCGCGCGCCAGCTCGAGCGCGGCAACGGCGTCGGCGTCCTGGTCGACCAGAAGTTCCGCAAGGGCCTGAAGACCAAGTTCTTCGGGCAGGACGTGCAGACCAATCCGCTGCTCGCCAAACTCGTGCGCCAGTTTAATTGCGAGGTCTATCCCGCCCGCTGCATCCGGCTGCCCGGTGGCCGTTTCCGGCTGGAGCTGGAGCCGGCGATCGACATCCCGCGCAAGCCCGATGGCGCCGTCGACGTCAATGCTACCGCCCAGGTTCTCAACGACAAGGTCGAGAGCTGGGTCAGGGAATATCCCGGGCAGTGGCTGTGGTATCACGACCGCTGGCACATCAAGCGCCACCTGAAAGACTGATTCTCTTCGGACCCGAAAAGGGCGTTGCCGCCATAGAGCGGCAGCGCCCTTTTTGTGCTTTCCTCCCGCATTTCCCTGAGAAAATCGTCGCCTTTGCGCGGCTGAAAGCGCTTCGAAACCGCAAGCTTCCCTTTCTGATGTTGAACGGGGCGGCAATGAGTGTAAACTCATCGTTGTATCGTGGGGGCAAACTGCAAGCGCTTTGGGTGACCAAAGTCACGTGGTTTTCGCGAGAGATGTGGGGGGAGCCGTCAAAACCTGGATCAGCGTCTACACCATCAAAGCCTGTCATTTAAGTGCATCGGCGCGGCCTCGGCCGTGGGGGAATTGGGGTTTCGAATTGAACGCACTGATTGAGCTGTTCTGGTTCAAGTATTCACAATTGCAGTATGCTGTCCGTACAGCAGACGAGCATCTGATCGGACTTCTGGATCGTGAACTCGATCCTATTCTGAAGTCGGTCTATGATGAGAAGGCCGTCAGTGTCGAAGATGCCCGCCTTCAGTTCCAGTTTCTGATCGATATTCTGCGCGTCGAGGCCGACGACATTTCCTGCGTGCTGCGCCATTCACAGCTTTTGCAGTCGCTGATCAATCGCTATTTCGCAGCTACGGGCGCGGTCAACGCTGCCGAGTTGCGATTGGAGCGTCCGCCTGCCTTGCCGCATAAGGGACGGGCGGATGAGGGCCTGCTCAACGAGGCGATCCTCGACAGTTTCCCGGACCGCATCGCCGTGATCACGCCGGACTATCGGTATCTCTATACCAATCCGCTCAATGCCAACCATCTCGAAAGCCGCCCGATGGACCTCATCGGCCGGCATATCGTCGAGTTCATCGGCATCCAGCGCTTCGAACTGCGCGTGAAGAGCTATCTCGACCGCTGTTTTGCCGGCGAGGTGGTCGACTATACCTTCGCCAAGACCGTTGACGGACGAACCGTCGTGGTGCGCTGCCGGCTGACGCCCTGCATGTCGAGCAGCGGCAAGCTCATCGGCGCGATCCTGGTGATCCAGGAGCATGCGGACAGGCGCCGGGCCATCGCCGCCTGAACCTCTGTCGCTTGCATCGCAATACCGAAACGGCGGCCCTTTCGAGCCGCCGTTCGTTCAATTGATGTCCGCGCTGGTGATGTCCGGACTGGCCGGAAGCAACGTGCGAAGACATTCCTGCTCGAAGCCGATGTGCCGCCGCAGATTGGTGAAGAAGCCGCGCAGCATGTAGCCGGCGGTCTCCGCATTGACGCTCTCGTCGGCGGCGCCGAGCTTGACCAGCAACTCCGTCAGCTCCTCGGCGAAGCACTCGTCCTCGCAATGCTCGTATTTGAGACGCGCGAGCGTGGCTTCGATCGACGGGTCGTCGCCGAAGTTCTGCTCGACCCAACGGAACACCGCGCTCTCTTCGCCCGAATGCAGTTCGCGTATCAGCGGCTCCAGCATCTTGGCGGCATAGGCGCATTTCTGCCGGTCGATTTCCGCCGGCAGGCTGTCGGCGATTTCCTCCAGGCTGTTGCAGAGGGCGAGCTGTTCCTGATGCGCGCGCGCCAGCCAGGCCCGCGGCTCGCCGATCGGGGCAGGGCGAGATCGCAAACCCGTCCAGACCCGGATCATTCCACTATCATTTGTTCTCTTCATGCTGTTTTCACGCCAGCTCCTATGGCGCTCCCTCATTGTTTCCTGAGGGTGACGCAAGTCGGCGCCGCCGGCCTTGATCTGAATCAAGGTGAGGGAATCGCGATTCTGACAGGTTCCGCCAAGCTGCGCTGGCATGCCGCCTTTAGGCGTGTGCACACGTCTGCATCAGGACAAAGTTGGGGACCCAACCATGAAATACACTTTCGAAATGATCCTGCTCGGGGTCGGTGCTTTCCTGGCGCTTCTAGGCGCCGGATTTGCACAGGACCGGCAGTTCGAAGCCCATATGTGGGTGCTGTTCTTCGTGCTGCTCGGCGGCACCATCGTTTTGTTGCGGCGCCTCGATTTCAGCCCGGCATCCGCCGGCAAGGCGGCCGCACCGAGGTCGGAATACTCCGACGAGGTGGTGAAGTATGGCGTCATCGCCACTGTGTTCTGGGGCGTTGTCGGCTTCCTCGTGGGCGTCGTGGTTGCGCTCCAACTGGCCTTTCCGGACCTCAACATCGAGCCTTGGTTCAACTTTGGCCGCATGCGGCCGCTGCACACCTCGGCGGTGATCTTCGCCTTCGGTGGCAACGCCCTGATCGCGACCTCGTTCTACATCGTCCAGCGCACCAGCCGTGCCCGCCTGTTCGGCGGCAATCTCGCCTGGTTCGTGTTCTGGGGCTACCAGCTCTTCATCGTCATGGCCGCCACCGGCTATCTCCTCGGGATCACCCAGTCGAAGGAATATGCGGAGCCTGAGTGGTATGTCGACCTGTGGCTGACGATCGTCTGGGTCGCCTATCTCGCCGTGTTCCTCGGCACGCTGCTCGTGCGCAAGGAGCCGCATATCTACGTGGCGAACTGGTTCTATCTGGCCTTCATCGTCACGATCGCGATGCTGCACATCGTCAACAACCTGGCGGTCCCGGTGTCGTTCCTGGGCTCCAAGAGCTACTCGGCCTTCGCCGGCGTCCAGGACGCGCTGACGCAATGGTGGTACGGCCATAACGCCGTCGGCTTCTTCCTGACGGCTGGCTTCCTCGGCATGATGTATTACTTCATTCCCAAGCAGGCCAACCGCCCGGTCTATTCCTACCGCCTGTCGATCATCCACTTCTGGTCGCTGATCTTCATGTATATCTGGGCCGGTCCGCACCACCTGCACTATACGGCGCTGCCTGACTGGGCGCAGACGCTCGGCATGGTCTTCTCCATCATGCTGTGGATGCCGTCCTGGGGCGGCATGATCAACGGCCTCATGACGCTCTCGGGCGCCTGGGACAAGATCCGTACCGACCCGATCATCCGCATGATGGTCATGGCCGTCGCCTTCTACGGCATGGCGACCTTCGAAGGCCCGATGATGTCGATCAAGACGGTCAACTCGCTCAGCCACTACACGGACTGGACGATCGGCCACGTGCATTCGGGTGCGCTCGGCTGGAACGGCCTGATCACCTTCGGCGCCATCTACTACCTCACGCCGAAGCTGTGGAACCGCGAGCGGCTCTATAGCGTGCGTATGGTCAACTGGCACTTCTGGCTCGCCACGCTCGGCATCGTCGTCTACGCCGCCGTCATGTGGGTTGCCGGTATCCAGCAGGGCCTGATGTGGCGCGAATACGACGACCAGGGTTTCCTCGTCTATTCCTTCGCGGAATCGGTCGCGGCCATGCTGCCCTACTACGTGCTGCGTGCACTGGGCGGTGCCCTGTTCCTCGCCGGCGCCCTGCTCATGGCCTTCAACGTAACAATGACCATCCTCGGCCGCGTGCGTGACGAAGCTCCGATCTTCGGTGCGACGCCCGCGCTCAAGGCTGCGGAATAGGAGGGCATAGACCATGTCCATTCTCGACAAACACGCCACCCTGGAACGCAACGCAACGCTGCTGCTCGTCGGCTCGCTTCTCGTCGTCTCGATCGGCGGCATCGTCGAAATCGCGCCGCTGTTCTATCTCGAAAACACCATCGAGAAGGTCGAAGGCATGCGGCCCTATTCGCCGCTGGAACTCGCCGGCCGCGACATCTACGTGCGTGAAGGTTGCTACGTCTGTCACAGCCAGATGATCCGGCCGTTCCGCGACGAGGTGGAGCGCTACGGTCACTATTCGCTGGCGGCGGAATCCATGTACGACCATCCGTTCCAGTGGGGCTCGAAGCGCACCGGGCCGGATCTCGCCCGCGTCGGCGACCGCTACTCCAACGAGTGGCACGTGCAGCACATGATCGAGCCGCGCTCGGTGGTGCCGGAATCGGTGATGCCGAGCTATGCGTTCCTCAAGTCGACGCCGCTCGACGTCAGGAACGTTGCGGCATCGCTGAAGGCCAACAGGGCCGTCGGCGTGCCATATTCGGACGAGATGATCGAAAACGCTGCCGCCGACATCAAGGCGCAGGCCGATCCGAATGCGGACACGTCGGGCGTCGAGGGGCGCTATCCCAAGGCCAAGCTCGGCGACTTCGACGGCGATCCGCAGAAGCTGACGGAGATGGATGCGCTCGTCGCCTATCTCCAGATGCTCGGTACGCTGGTCGACTTCTCCACCTATGACGACACCACAGGCTATCGCTAAAGGAGGGCACGGACATGGAAACCTACACGGCCATGCGCCAGTTCGCCGACAGCTGGGCGCTGCTCGGCATGGTGCTTTTCTTCCTGGGCGTCGTCGCCTTCATCTTCCGGCCCGGCGCCAAGAAGGCCGCCGATCGGGCCGCAGCCATCCCCTTCGATCACGATGTGATCGACACTCAGAAATCAGAGCGGCATGCGGGCGGAAAACCGCTGCGCACTTTTCCTCATGCCGCTCGTAAGGAGGATTGATCCATGGCGGACAAACATGTCGACGAGATCAGCGGCGTCGAAACAACCGGCCACGAATGGGACGGGATCCGCGAGCTCAACAACCCGATGCCGCGCTGGTGGGTCTATACCTTCTACGCCACCATCGTTTGGGCGATCGGCTACATGATCGTCTATCCCGCCGTGCCGTTGTTGACGGATGCGAGCAAGGGCGTGATCGGCTACTCCAGCCGCGCGGAACTGAGCGCGGAGCTTGCCGATGCGAAGACGGCGCAGGCCGGCAATCTGGAAAAGATCGCCGCGAGCTCGCTCGATCAGATCATCGCCGATCCGCAGCTTCACCAGTTCGCGGTTGCGGCGGGCGCCTCGGCCTTCAAGGTCAACTGTGCGCAGTGCCACGGTTCGGGTGCTGCCGGTTCGGCCGGCTTCCCCAACCTCAACGACGACGACTGGCTCTGGGGTGGCAAGCCTGAGGAGATCTACCAGACGGTGGCGCACGGCATCCGTTACACCGGCGACGACGACACGCGCGTCTCCGAAATGCCGTCCTTTGCCGAGATCCTGAAGCTGGAAGAGATCAAGGAGACGGCGGCTTACGTCGTCAGCCTGACCGGCACGCCTTCGGATGCGGCGCTGGTCGAGCCGGGCAAGGCGCTGTTCGAAGCCAATTGTGCGTCGTGCCACGGCGCCGACGCCAAGGGCAACCGCGAGTTCGGTTCGCCTGATCTGGCGGATGCGCTCTGGCTCAACGGCGACAGCGAGCAGGCGATCATCGCGCAGATGAAGGCACCCAAGCACGGCGTCATGCCGGCCTGGCTGCCACGCCTCGGTGACACCACGGTCAAGCAGCTGGCCGTGTTCGTGCATTCGCTCGGTGGCGGCGAGTAAGGCTGAAGGGGAAATTGTGGCCCTGGCTGCCCCTCATCCGCCTGCCGGCACCTTCTCCCCGGCTGCGGGGAGAAGGGCGCAAGCTCCACCGACGCCGCCAATCATCCACGTTGGTGATTGGCGATGACGTTGCGCCCAGCGTCTCTCTCCCCGCTTGCGGGGAGAGATGTCCGGCAGGACAGTGAGGGGCGCGCCCGCGAAACGCGTTAACTACGAATTTCTGGTTGAGTCATGGAGCCGCGTCGAAAGACGCGGCCTTTGTCATTCCAGCCTTGTTTCGTTACTGTGCCGACCAGGCCGCCAGCTCGTATCCGTCAGGGTCTGCGAAGTGAAAACGGCGGCCGCCGGGGAAAGAGAAGATCGGCTTGACGATCTTGCCGCCCGCCTTTTCGACGCGGGCCTGTGTATCTTCCAGGTTGTCGGCATAGATGATGATCAACGGCCCGCCAGTTCTGACCGGGCCCGTTGTGGTGAAGCCGCCGGTCAGCCTTCCGTCCTGGAACTCGCAGTATTCCGGGCCGTAGTCCGTGAAGGTCCAGCCGAAGGCGCTGCCATAGAACGCCTTGCTGGCGGCGATGTCGGAGACGTTGAACTCGACATAGTCGATGCGGCGATCGTTGCCCTTGTTACCCATGATGTGTCCTGTCGCTTTCCGATTCCAAGATTGATTTCAGTGTGGCGAGATCCTTTGCCACCCATTCGGCATCGCCGGCGGATTGCCCGTCGCTCATTTCGGGTTGCCGCAGCAGGGTGAACATCACCTCGGCGCCATCGCCGTTCGGCACGACGCGCAAGGCGTTTTGCACCTTCACGCCGTTTTCCAGCGTCACCAGATGGTCGACGACGCCGAAGGCATTGTCAGGGGCAAAGCGCACACGAGCATTACCGAGGGGACCGGGGGCGACCCATTCGTCGCCGTCCTGCGTCAGGCCGGACGACAGGCCCGATGCCCAGAGCGGCATGTTTTCCGGCTTGGCCATGAAGGCATAGACTTCGTTCCAGTCGCGCTCGATCGAGATGTGGACGATTTTCGCTGCTAGTGTCGTCATGCGTTCCATCGCTTTGCGTTTGCTGTTGAAGTCAACGGGGTAGCACTGCACGGCGTCGCCGTCTTGAACGAAACGGCCAGCTAGCCCGCGAGTTGACGCTGGATTTCGCGCGGCGAGAGCGAGGTCAATTCCCTTGCCTCGCGTGTGAGATGCGCCTGATCGGCGTATCCGCACTCGAGCGCCAGTGCCGTCAGGCTTGCCCCGGCCTGCGCATCGCAGGCCGCGAGAAAACGCTGCAGGCGAAGGACGCGATCGAGCGTCTTGGCGCCATAGCCGAAGTGCTCGTGGCAACGGCGGCGAAGCGTTCGCTCGCTTGTGCCGGTGGTCTGAGCGAGCGACCGGATTGGGTTGTCCGACGCGGAGCGGCCATGTCGGAGAAGGTCGAGGCACGCGGAGACCTCGCACGGCGGGGCTGCTACCATCGGGATCCGGCGTTTCACCACTTCGGCGAGGATGGCGCTGCGCGCTGAAGTATCCGCAGCCTCGGTCATCCGTGCGTCGAGGTCCCGAGCGTCTCGCCCCCATAGGTCGTCGAGAGGGACGATCGTACCGGTTATCTGTGAAAGCGGCGTGCGTAGCCAGCAGGCGGCGATGCCGGTTCGAAATCTCAGCCCGATCAGGGTTTCGCCGGAGCCGATCACGGGGAAGGCGGCCACGCGGTCCGGTCCGGCAAGTGCAAGTCCACTGTGCGACCAGATGATGTCGACGCTGCCATCGGGGACCACGGCCATGCGCGACGCTTGCCCCTCGGGCATGACATGGCTCCAGAGGCACTCCACATGGGCCGCAAGCGACGCAGGAGCCGGCCGCTCACGATAGGTGCCGCGCCGCTTGGCTAGCGTCAGAGGTTCAAGCGAGCCGTGCACGTTTTTTCCTTCGTCGCCTACTGCATGTTTCCTTAAATCGCATTCGATTTAAGGATAAAAACATGCAGCAATTCAAAGTGCTACAGCGACCTTTGCGCCTCTGATAAGACGCGCGGCGCTGTAGATGGCCGGTTTGCCATGGCAAGACTGCCGTTCGCCCGTTTCCTCACGGTACTGGACCGGAGGAGGATGGCAAAGGGGCTGGCCGCTGTCACGGTTCCTCGAAGGCGCCGCGACGGGGGCGGCGGCATCTCCGCAGGGCCCTGGATTCCGGAAACTGCGATCGTCATCGGGGTCGCGCGGCACGAGGCCCGGGCGTTTCGACGCATGCGGCCGCATTAGCGCGCAAACTTGACACAGATCAACGTTTCCCGCGGCCAAATCGGGCAAAACATCGGCCAATACGCGATACATTCGGGGACTTCCCACACATGCAGCCTCAATCCGCCACAAACGCCCCTATCGTCGAACGCCACGAGGCCGAGGCGGTCAACGCGGCGCATGTGCGCAAGCCGCTTTACGAAAAGCGCAAGAAGATCTTCCCGAAGCGGGCCGAGGGACGATTCCGCCAGTTCAAATGGCTGGTGATGCTGGTGACGCTCGGCATCTATTATCTGACGCCATGGATCCGCTGGGACCGCGGAGAACATGCGCCCGACCAGGCGGTGCTCGTCGATATCGCCGCCCGCCGGTTCTATTTCTTCTTCATCGAGATCTGGCCGCAGGAATTCTTCTTCGTGGCCGGGCTTCTGGTCATGGCGGGTTTCGGCCTCTTCCTGGTGACGTCAGCCGTTGGCCGCGCCTGGTGCGGCTACACCTGTCCGCAGACCGTCTGGGTCGATCTCTTCCTCGTCGTCGAACGCTTCATCGAGGGTGACCGCAACGCGCGCATGAAGCTGGACGCCGGGCCGTGGACACTCAACAAGGTGGGCAAGAGGGTCGTCAAGCACTCGATCTGGATCCTGATCGGCATTGCCACCGGCGGCGCCTGGATCTTCTATTTTGCCGACGCGCCGGCATTGCTGAAGAGCTTCATATCGCTCGAGGCTCCGGCGATCGCCTATATGACCGTCGCGATCCTGACAGCCACGACCTATGTCTTCGGCGGGCTGATGCGCGAACAGGTCTGCACCTATATGTGCCCGTGGCCGCGCATCCAGGCGGCGATGCTCGACGAGAATTCGCTCGTCGTCACCTATAACGACTGGCGCGGCGAGCCGCGTTCGCGCCACCAGAAGAAGGCCGCAGCGGCCGGGGAGACCGTTGGCGATTGCGTCGATTGCAATGCCTGCGTCGTCGTCTGTCCGATGGGCATCGACATCCGCGACGGTCAGCAGCTCGAATGCATTACCTGTGCGCTCTGTATCGACGCCTGCGACAACGTCATGGACAAGCTCGGCCGCGAGCGCGGGCTGATCGCCTATGCGACACTCAGCGACTATGCCGCCAACATGGCGCTTGCCACCGACGGCGGCACGAAGGCGATCGACCCGGCCCGGGTGCGCGATGCCGATGGCACGTTCGTCGACAAGGTCAGGCATTTCAACTGGAAGATCGTCTTCCGCCCGCGCGTGCTCGTCTATCTCGGCGTCTGGACCCTGGTCGGCATCGGCCTGCTCTATGCGCTTTTGGCGCGCGACCGGCTTGAGCTTAACGTGCTGCATGACCGCAACCCGCAATTCGTGCTCGAATCTGATGGATCGGTGCGCAACGGCTACATGGTCAAGCTCTTGAACATGATCCCTGAACAACGCACGGTTATGCTGACCATTGACGGCCTGCCGTCGGCGATGATGCGCATCGCCGGTCAGGCGCCGGGCGACGGCCGCAGCTTCGCCGTCGGCGTCGATCCGGACAAGGTGACGGCGCTGAAGGTGTTCGTGACGCTGCCGAAGGAAAAACTCGGCGAGGCGGAGGACGGCTTTAGCCTGATTGCGGAGGACCCATCGAGCCATGAGCGCGACGTCTACAAGGCCAACTTCAACGCACCGGGAGCCGCGAAATGACCGCTGACCAGGGCAGACAACCCCGTGTCTTCACCGGATGGCACATGCTCGGCGTGATGGTGCTGTTCTTCGGCACCATCATCACCGTCAACCTGATCATGGCCTGGAACGCCAGCCATAGCTGGAGCGGCCTCGTCGTCCAGAACACCTATGTCGCCAGCCAACAGTTCAACGGCAAGGTGAAGGAGGCGCGCGCCTTTGCGGCAAGCGGTCTCGACGGCAAGCTCGACCTGGAGCCGGGCGCGGTGCGTTACACGCTGACACGGCAGGGGAAGGCCGAAACCTCGGCCGACAAGGTCGTTGCCGTGTTCAAGCGTCCGGTCGAGGAGCACGAGGACGTGCGGGTCGAGATGGCGCAGCAGGGCGACGGCGTCTTCGTGGCCGCGACTGACCTCAAGCGCGGCCAATGGATCGCCGATATCACCGCGACGTCGGGCGACAAGGTCGTCTATCGCCAGGCCATCCGCTTCATTGCGCCGGGAGAGCGTCCATGAGCTGCTGCGCTGCCGGCGCCGAGACCGCGCTGGAGATCGAGAGAAGTGGCCAGGGCCTGCCGAGTTCGGAGGAGCTGTGGCTGACCAGCCGCGCGCTCGGCGGCGGCCTTCGCCAGACCGACCTCAGCGTGCCCGGCATCCACTGCGGCGCCTGCATCACCACGATCGAGGCAGCGCTGAAGACGAGGCCGGAGGTGGAGCGTGCCCGCGTCAACCTTTCCTCGCGCCGGGTGTCGATCGTCTGGAAGGAAGATGTCGCTGGCCAGCGCACCGACCCGCGCCAACTGGCGCGCGCGATCCGCGAGCGCGGCTACGAGACGCATCTGTTCGCCCCCGGCGAGGAGGAAGGCGACACGCTGCTGAAGCAGCTGGTGCGCGCCGTTGCCGTCGCCGGCTTTGCCTCCACCAACATCATGCTGCTCTCGGTCTCGGTCTGGTCCGGTGCCGAGGCGGCGACACGCGATCTCTTCCATTGGATTTCGGCGCTGATCGCCGCGCCGACGCTGATCTATGCCGGCCGGTTCTTCTACGCGTCCGCCTGGAATGCGCTGAAGCATGGCCGCACCAACATGGACGTGCCGATCGCTCTGGCGATCACGCTGTCCTACGGCATCTCGCTCTATGAGACGATCACCCACGGCACCCATGCCTGGTTCGACGGCACGGTGATGCTTCTGTTCTTCCTGCTGATCGGCCGCACGCTCGATCACATGATGCGCGGCCGCGCCCGTTCGGCGATCAGCAGCCTGGCGCGCCTGTCGCCACGCGGAGCGATGGTGGTCGATGCGGATGGTGCCCGTGAATACCGGCCGGTCGACGAGATCAAGCCGGGCGAACGGCTGGCGATCGCGGCTGGCGAGCGCATTCCGGTCGACGGGCGGGTCCTCATCGGTTCCAGCGACCTCGACCGCTCGATCGTCAACGGCGAGAGCGCGCCCGCGCCGGTACATATCGGCGATATGGTCGAGGCGGGCACGCTCAATCTCACCGGTCCTCTAACGATCGAGGCGACGGCCGCTGTCCGCGACTCGCTGCTGGCCGAAATCATGGGCCTGATGGAGGCGGCCGAAGGGGGCAGGGCGCGCTATCGCCGCATCGCCGATCGCGCGGCGCAGTATTACTCGCCGGCGGTTCACCTACTGGCGTTCTTGAGCTTCATCGGCTGGATGTTCGTCGACGGCGATTTCCATCATGCGATGCTGGTTGCCGTCGCAGTGCTGATCATCACCTGCCCCTGTGCGCTTGGGCTGGCGGTGCCGGTCGTGCAGGTGATCGCCGCCGGACGGCTCTTCCAGAACGGCGTTATGGTCAAGGACGGCTCGGCCATGGAGCGGTTGGCCGAGATCGACACGGTGCTGTTCGACAAGACGGGCACCCTGACGGTCGGCGAGCCGCGCCTTACCAATGGTGCGGAGATCAAGCCGGATGTGCTGGCGACGGCCGCGGGTCTTGCCGTGCATTCACGCCACCCGCTGGCGATCGCGATCCACAATGCCGCTGTGATCGCGCCGGTGCTCTCCGGTGATATCCGCGAAATCCCGGGCGCCGGCATTGAGGCGGCGACGGCAGACGGTGTCTACCGCCTTGGCAGTCGCGCCTTTGCCTGCGGGGACGCCGGTGAGGCGAGCGGCCAGTCGGAGGCGATTCTTTCTCTCGACGGACGCGAGCTTGCCTGCTTCCGCTTTGAAGACCGGCTGCGGCCGCTAGCGCACGAAAGCGTTGAGAGCCTGACCCGCATGGGGTTTGCGACCGGTATTCTCTCGGGCGACCGCGAGCCGGTGGTGTCAGCACTTGCCGGCAGGCTCGGCATTGCCAGCTGGCGTTCCGAGTTGTCGCCGCGCGGCAAGGTTGACGAATGCGCGGCGGCGGCCGAAGGCGGCCACCGCGTGCTGATGGTCGGCGATGGCATCAACGACGCGCCGGCCTTGCGTGCGGCCCATGTGTCGATGGCGCCGGCGACAGCCGCCGATGTCGGCCGGCAGGCCGCCGACTTCGTCTTCCTGCATCAGGGGCTTTCCGCCGTGCCGATGGCGATCGACACGGCGCGCCGGGCCGGCCGGCTGATCCGCCAGAACTTCGCGCTGGCGATCGGCTACAACATCATCGCCGTTCCGATCGCCATTCTGGGCTACGCCACGCCGCTGATTGCAGCGGTCGCCATGTCGACATCGTCGGTGATCGTCGTCGCCAATGCGCTGCGGCTGCGCACGAGGATGGCCAAGACGGAGGCGGCACCGGCCGTGCGACAGACACCGACAGCGCTGGACGCGATCGGAACCGCTTCATGAACACGCTGATCTATCTTATTCCGATCGCATTGTTCTTAGGCGGGCTTGGTCTCGTCGCCTTCCTCTGGGCGCTGAAGAGCGGCCAGTACGAAGACCTCGACGGAGCCTCGTGGCGCGTGCTCGACGATGGCGACGGCAAGCCCGAAAAGGAGTGATTTTCTTAGGAATGGCTTGTCGTTAATCGATTTGAATGCCAAAACAGCCTCCGCCGTCGCATCTCGCGTCCGCCCCTTTCCCGAGGGGTAAAGCGAGCGGGCGAAGTTCAATTCGAGGGGCCGGCTCCCACGCGTTTATCCCGATCGCGTCCGGCTCTCCTGTCCAATGGAGGCAATCACGTGTCACAGGCGGAAATCGGCCTTATCGGTCTCGGCGTCATGGGCTCGAACCTGGCGCTCAACATCGCTGAAAAAGGCAACAAGATCGCGGTCTTCAACCGCACCGTCGAGGCGACGCACAAATTCTACGCGGAAGCCGGCGCGCTTCAGGGCCAGATCGTGCCCTGCGACACCATCGAGGAGTTCGTCGCCGCCATCCGCCCGCCGCGCCCGATCATCATCATGATCAAGGCCGGCGAGCCGGTCGACCAGCAGATGGAAATCCTCAAGCCCTACCTCGCCAAGGGCGACAT